>NZ_VLKW01000001.1 GCF_007830495.1 Pseudoduganella flava
GATGATAGTGCTGCAACCAGTGTGAAAGTAGGTTATCGTCAGGCTGTTATACCGAAGAGAGCCCGCTACGTGATCGTAGCGGGCTTTTTTCATTTGTGCCCTACACATGAAGCCCACCGCTCAGCCAGGTTTGCCTGGCTTCGCCTGGTGGGCTTTTTTCATTTCCGCTTCAAACGTTGCTTGGAAAATGGGGTCTGTCACCATTTTTCGGGAAACATTTCCGAAAAACGGGGTCCGACCCCGGTGTGGGGAATGTTGGGAAGGGGATGATGGGCGGAGGCTCAAGGCTGCGCCCGGGAATTTGCCAGGTCAAACGCCCCACATGACGTTGTCGCCGCCGTCGCGTGCCGCGCGCAGCATTTCCAGGAACGGGTAGGCGCGCTGCGCGAAGCCGATGTGATTCTTCTCGGCCATCTCGGGCGTCTCGTCTTCGTCGAGCAGATGATGGGCGTGTGTATGCGAGGCGTGCTCTGCGTCCACTTCCGGGTGCAGCTTGCTCAGAGCGACTTCTTGCTCGAGCAGTTCGACCGCCCTGGCCGCTTCCGCCGCTGTGATGACGCCGCGCGTCAGGTTCTTGTTCAGCACATCGAGGATCCGTTGCGCGTGCTCCTGGTACATCGTGACCTCGGGCGAAGTCTGGGATTTGAATGTGATCAACATGGCGCTTCCTGATCTGTTGTTTTAGTGGTTTAACGATATCACGACTTGCCGCTACCCACTGGCGCACACGCGGCGTTTCAGTCCGGCTTAAATGAAGTTAGGAAAGTCTCAATCGCCTCCCTATCCACTGCCTTGTCGGGACCGACGACGATCGCCTGGTATGCCCTGTTGCCGCGGGCGACAAAGCGGCCATGCAAGGCGATGGCCCGGCCGCCGTTCGTGCCGTGTGCCTCGAGCGCAACTCCACCGTTCTTGCTGCCCTCTTTGGTGGGTATGCCGGAGATATTGCGCAGCATGGCTGTCTTCATCGCCTGGGCAGCCTGCTGGGCCGCGGCCGGGCTCACCAGTTCGGTGCTGCCGACGGCGAACATCGTGCCGTCGACATCCGCGGCGGCCATCGTCATCGACGTTTGCTGCCCGTCCAGGTTCACTGTGCGGGTGTGGGTCGCCGGCTTGCCCGGGAACAGGATGGAATAGGGCGCGTCCGCACTGCGGTAATCGCGCCAGTCGAACTTCGGGCTGCAGCCGCTCAGGGCAGTCGTCAAGCCCGTCGCCAGGGCGAAGGCGGCAATTGCAAGTGGAGTCTTCATGCAGCGATGGTAGCAGCGCCGGATTGCCCGCGCCACCGCTCACGGCTGCCGCAACGCACGCCGGTACTGCACGGCCTCGAGGACATCGCGTTCCTTGATCGCCGGCGAGCCGCGCAGATCGGCGATGGTCCGCGCGACGCGCAGCACGCGGTGGTATGCGCGTGCCGACCAATGGAATTGCAGCATTGCGTTCTGGAGCGCACCTTGGCCGGCACGGTCGGGTTTGCAGTGGCGGTCGACCTCGCGTGCGCTCAAAAGACGGTTGCTCTTGTGTTGTCGTTCCAGCTGCCGCTGGTGCGCGGCCTGTACCCGGGCAGCGACCGCGCTGGATGGTTCGGCGTGCTCGTCCGCCAGCAAAGTGTCGGTCGGCACGGGCCCGACCTCGATCTGCATGTCGATCCGGTCGTACAACGGGCCCGAGATGCGCCCCTGGTAGCGCAGCACCGTATCCGGCGTGCAGCGGCACTGGCCGGCCGGCTGGCCCAAGTAGCCGCACGGGCACGGATTCATCGCGGCCACGAGCTGGAAGCGCGCCGGAAATTCCGCCTGGCGGGCGGCGCGCGAAATCGTCACCCGGCCGGATTCCAGTGGTTCGCGCAGCACTTCCAGGACGCGGCGGTCGAATTCGGGCAGTTCGTCGAGAAACAGTACACCGCAGTGTGCCAGCGAGATCTCCCCGGGGCGAGGCACGCTGCCGCCGCCGACCAGCGCGACGCCGGACGATGTATGGTGCGGCGAGCGGAACGGACGCCGCTTCCAGTTCGCGGCCGAGAACGTTCCCGTCAACGATTGGACGGCGGCCGCCTCCAGCGCCTCTTCATCCGTCATCGGCGGCAGCAATCCTGGGAAACGGGTGGCAAGCATCGTCTTGCCTGCGCCGGGTGGGCCGATGAGCAGGATGCTGTGTGATCCGGCCGCCGCGATTTCAAGCGCCCGCTTTGCACTCTGCTGCCCCTTTACTTCCGCGAAATCCGGCAGATTGTCTGGCGCGGCGAGCAGGGCAGGACTGTGACGGGACAGCCGCGCGGTTTCGTCCGCTGCGCGAAAGTGGTTGCACACCTCCAGCAGCGTGCCGGCCGGGTAGATCGCTGCGCCATTGACGAGCGCCGCTTCGTCAGCGTTCGCGCGCGGCAGCACAAACGAGCGTGGATTGTGACAGCGCTGCATGGCGAACGTCATCGCGAGCGCGCCACGGATCGGGCGCAGCTCGCCCGTCAGCGACAATTCGCCGGCAAATTCATAGCGTTTCAGTGCGGGAGCGGGAATCTGGCCGGAGGCGGCCAGGATGCCGAGTGCGATCGGCAGGTCGAACCGCCCGGATTCCTTCGGCAGGTCGGCAGGGGCAAGGCTGACGGTGATGCGGTGCGCCGGCATGTCGAACCCGGCATTGATGATCGCGGCGCGCACGCGCTCGCGCGCTTCCTTGACTTCCGTTTCGGCCAGCCCAACGATGTGAAACGCCGGCAAGCCGTTGGCGAGATGTACTTCGACGCCCACTTCAGGCGCTTCGATACCGCACAGTGCGCGGCTTTTCAGCACGGCCAGACTCATCGATTCCCCGCTGCGGCATGGCGATTTTCCATCGTAGAGCGGCGCAGCGGGCGCGGCCTTGAGCGGCCACAAGGGGGAAAAGCGTTACAGCGGCGTTTTCTCCGCGGCGACCTTCGCTTCCAGCTCGGCCAGGCGGGTTTCCAGCAGTTCCAGACGTGCACGGGTCTTCGCCAGCACCTGGGCCTGGATATCGAACTCTTCGCGCGTGACGAGGTCGAGGCGGGCAAAGCCCTGCGTCATCATTGCCTTCACGTTGCGCTCGATGTCCTTCGCGGGCGAATTCTCGATCACGTGATTGATCTTGTTTTGCAGGTCGTTGAAGAAGGTGTTCATGTCCACGATGGGCTCCCGGTGAGATTTGTCGCGCCACCGCACCACGCTGGTGCGGCTCCGAAGATTATTTGGTGCGAAAGAGGTGTCCTGGTCACTTTGCCAGCTATCGACACAGCAACTTTTGCTGGCACGCATTCTGCTAAAGAGATGGGGACGATTAAACGAATTTTAAACCGCAATAAAAGTTCACTCAAAAGGAAATCGCCATGACCTACCCGAGCAAGCGCTCCGCCCTGTCCGCCGCCGTCCTGTTCGCATGTTTCGCAGCAGGCCAGGCCCAGGCACAGGAAGCCGCCGCGGCACCCGAGGCGAAACCGGACAACGAGATCAGCTTTAATGCGGCCGTCACCAGCGATTACCGTTACCGCGGCATTTCGCAATCTCGACTGAAACCCGCGCTGCAGGGCGGCGCCGACTGGGTCAACAACCCGACAGGTTTCTACGCCGGCACCTGGGCATCCACGATCAAATGGGTCAAGGACGGGGGCGGCGACGGCAGCATCGAATGGGACGTCTATGCGGGCAAGCGCGGCGAGATCGCGCCCGGCATCACCTACGACGTCGGCGGCCTCGGTTATATCTACCCGTCGAACTCGCTGCCGACGAGCGCCAACACGTTCGAGCTGTATGGCCAGGTGGGCTACGGCCCTGCCACGCTGAAGTATTCGCACTCGTTGACGAACCTGTTCGGCTTTGCCGACAGCAAGAACAGCCAGTACTGGGACGCCGCGGTGAACCAGGAAATCGCCCAGGGCTTCATCCTGAACCTGCACGTGGGCCGGCAGAAAGTCAAACATAACAACGCATCCAGCTACACGGACTGGAAGGTCGGCATCACGAAGGACTTCGGTGTCGCCACCGTGGCGCTGGCCTATATCGATACCAATACCGAGGCGTATTTCGCTCCGAACGGCAAGAACCTGGGCCGTTCGGGCGCCGTACTCACCGTGTCCAAAACCTTCTGAAATCAACGAGGCCTGCCATGAAAATGATTACCGCCATCATCAAGCCGTTCAAGCTGGACGAGGTGCGTGAAGCCCTGTCCGCCATCAACGTGCAAGGGATAACCGTGACCGAAGTAAAAGGCTTCGGTCGCCAGAAAGGCCATACGGAGCTGTACCGCGGCGCCGAATATGTGGTCGATTTCCTCCCCAAGACCAAGATCGAGGCGGCAGTGGACGACGCCATCGTCGAGCAGGCCATCGAAGCCATCGAAACGGCAGCCCGCACCGGCAAAATCGGTGACGGCAAGATTTTCGTATATAACCTGGAACAGGTAATCCGTATCCGGACCGGCGAAACCGGCAACGACGCTCTTTAAGGGGGAAGCAATGAAAAAAACGATAACGAAGTGGCTGGCTGGGGCAGCCATGCTGATGGCCTTCGCCGGCATGCCGGCGTGGGCGCAGGATGCGAAGCCGGCCGATGCGCCGGCCGCCGCAGCCACCACCGCCGCGCCGGCGGCGGCCACGCCCGCAGCGACTGATGCAGCCACTCCCGCCGCCGCTCCGGCTGCCGCGGCACCTGCGGCACCCGCCGCCGCGCCGGCACCGACGCCGCAGAAGGGCGATACCGCCTGGATGTTCGTCGCGACCTTGCTGGTCATCCTGATGACGATCCCCGGCCTGGCGCTGTTCTACGGCGGCCTCGTTCGTACGAAAAACATGCTGTCCGTGCTGATGCAGGTCTTCACGATCTTCTCGCTGATCATCGTGCTGTGGTGCATCTACGGTTATTCGCTCGCGTTCACGCAAGGCGGCACGTCGATCCTCGGTTCGTTCGATCGCGCCTTCCTGAAAGGCATCTATGACCCCGCTGCCGGCGCATTCGCGTATGCCGCCACGTTCAGCAAGGGCGTCGTGATCCCCGAATTCATCTATGTGGCCTTCCAGGGCACGTTTGCCGCGATCACCTGCGGCCTGATCGTCGGCGCGTTCGCCGAGCGCGCGAAGTTCTCCGCCGTGCTGGCGTTCATCGTGATCTGGTTCACGTTCGCCTACCTGCCGATGGCGCACATGGTCTGGTTCTGGACGGGCCCGGACGCGATCACCAACGCTGAAACGCTGGCCACCGAAACCGCGAAAGCCGGCTACATCTGGCAGAAGGGCGCACTGGACTTCGCCGGCGGCACCGTCGTGCACATCAATGCCGCGGTGGCAGGCCTGGTCGGCGCCTTCATGATGGGCAAGCGCGTGGGCTATGGCCGCGAATCGATGGCACCGCACTCGCTGACGTTGACGATGGTTGGCGCTTCGCTGCTGTGGGTGGGCTGGTTCGGCTTCAATGCCGGCTCCGCGCTGGAAGCGGGCGACGTTGCCGCGCTGGCGTTCATCAACACGCTGCTGGCAACCGCCGCTGCCGCCATTTCCTGGCTGTTCGCGGAGTGGATCGTCAAAGGCAAACCGTCGATGCTGGGTGCCGCATCGGGCGCCGTCGCCGGCCTCGTTGCGATCACGCCGGCTGCCGGCTACGTCGGTCCGATGGGCGGCCTCGTGATCGGCCTGCTGGCCGGCGTCGTGTGCCTGTGGGGCGTGAACGGCCTGAAGCGTATGCTGGGCGCTGACGACTCGCTGGACGTGTTCGGCGTGCACGGTGTCGGCGGTATCCTCGGTGCCGTGCTGACGGGTGTCTTCGCCGCGCCTTCGCTGGGCGGCCAGGGCATCTGGGACTATGTCGCCAACAAGGGTTCGCCGGACTTCTCGATCGGCGGCCAGGTTGTCACGCAGCTGACCGCCGTCGGCATCACGATCCTGTGGTCGGGCATCGTGTCGGTCGTCGCGTACAAGCTGATCGACATGGTCATCGGCCTGCGCGTGCCGGAAGAGCAGGAGCGCGAAGGCCTGGACATCACGAGCCACGGCGAATCCGCCTATCACTCGTAAAACCGGGTTTTTCACGGAAAATAGCGCCCTGCGGGGCGCTTTTTTGCTTTCTACACCTTTAAAATGCAACTTTTGCCCCGATTTGGTGAACTCGCAAGTCCGCCTGCGCAGTTCGCAATGCAGTTGCATAATCATTACAAGGATGTAAAGCATGGTTCCCCACCTCGTCACGGCCCTGACCGGACCGCTGCTCGACCTCGAAGAGAAAATCCTGGCCGCCACGCCCGCCATCGAGCGCTGGTTCCGCCTGGAATGGCAGGAGCACACGCCGCCGTTCTATTGCTCCGTCGACTTGCGCAACGCCGGTTACAAGCTGGCGCCGGTGGACACGAACCTGTTCCCCGGCGGTTTCCACTACCTGGCCAGCGAAATGCTGCCGCTGTCCGTGCAGGCGGCGATGGCGGCGATCGACAAGTATTGCCCGGACGCGCGCAACCTGCTGCTGATCCCGGAAAGCCATAACCGCCACCCGACGTACCTGGAAAACGTCGCACGGCTGATGCAGATCTTCCGCCAGACGGGCCTGCACGTGCGCCTCGGCACCCTGAACCCCGAGATCACGCAGCCGACGCCGCTCGCTCTGCCGGACGGCAATATGCTCGTCATCGAACCGCTGGTGCGCTCGCCGAACGGCCGGCGCGTGGGCCTGAAGGATTTCGATCCGTGCACGATCCTGCTGAACAACGACCTGTCGGCCGGCATCCCGGACATCCTGGAGAACATCCACGAGCAAAGCCTGCTGCCGCCGCTGCACGCGGGCTGGGCACTGCGCCGCAAGCACAACCATTTCACGGCGTACGACGAGGTGGCCAAGAAGTTCGGCAAGCTGATCGGCGTGGACCCGTGGATGGTCAATCCGTTCCATGCGAAGTGCGGCGAAGTCGACCTGCAGAGCGGTGAAGGGCAGGATTGCCTAGCCGGTAACGTCGATGCCGTGCTGGCGAAGATGCGCAAGAAATACAAGGAATACGGCATCAAGGAAAAACCGTTCGTCATCATCAAGCCGGACGCTGGCACGTATGGCAAGGGCATCATCAGCATCCGCGATGCGGCCGAGCTGAAGGACCTGTCGCCGGCCCAGCGCGAGAAGATGTCGGTGATCAAGGACGGCAAGGTCGTCAGCGACCTGAACATCCAGGAAGGCGTGCCCACGTTCGAGAGCATCAAGGATGCCGTGGCCGAGCCGGTCGTCTACATGATCGACCGCTACGTCGTCGGCGGTTTCTATCGTGTGCATGGCGAGCGCGGCGTGGACCAGAACCTGAACGCGCCCGGCTCGCAGTTCGTGCCGCTCGCGTTTGCCCAGCAGCACGCGGTGCCGGACCTGAAGGCCAAGCCGGGCACGGCGGCGCCGAACCGGTTCTACGTGTACGGCGTCGTCGCCCGGCTGGCGCTGCTGGCCGCGTCGCTGGAGATGGAGCGCACCGATCCGAATCCCGAAGTGTACTGAGCGGGAAGGTTGCGGGCGAAAGCGTACCGGCCGATGGCTGCGGGGAAACTCGGCTAAAATCAGTCATCATTTCGATTGGATGCACCCATGAAAATCGCTTTCCTTGCCGACCCGCTGTCGACATTCAAGATCTACAAGGACTCCACGTACGCCATGATGGCCGAGGCCGCCAAGCGCGGCCACGAGGTGTACGCGTTCCAGCAGCGTCACATGGCGCTGGAGAACGGTCTGGTGCGCGCGTACGTATCGCGCATCACGATGACGGGCGGCGGCCAGGAAGACTGGTACGAGGCCGCGCCGTCGGAAGACGTGTCGCTGTCCGAATTCGACGCGATCGTCGAGCGCAAGGATCCGCCGTTCGACATGGAATACGTGTACGGCACCTATCTGCTGCAGCAGGCCGAGCGCCACGGCGCACGCGTGTTCAACAGCCCGCAGGCGATCCGCGACCACAACGAAAAACTGGCGATCGCCCAGTTCCCCGAATTCACGTCGCCCACGCTCGTCACGTCCGACGAGATGCGCCTGCGTGCCTTCCACGCCGAGCATGGCGACGTGATCTTCAAGCCGCTGGACGGCATGGGCGGCGCCGGCATCTTCCGCGTCAAGGCCGACGGCTTGAACCTCGGTTCGATCGTCGAGACGCTGACGGACAACGGCCGCCGCACGATCATGGCGCAGCGCTACATCCCGGAGATCGTCAAGGGCGACAAGCGCATCCTCGTCATCGGCGGCAAGCCGGTGCCGTTCTCGCTGGCGCGCATTCCTCAGGCCGGCGAGGTGCGGGGCAACCTGGCCGCCGGCGGCACCGGCGTCGCGCAGCCGCTCACCGAGAACGATCGCGCCATTGCCGAGGCAATCGGTCCGGTATTGGCTAAGCGCGGCCTATTGCTGGTAGGATTGGATGTGATCGGCGATTACCTCACCGAGGTGAACGTCACGAGCCCGACCTGCTTCCAGGAGATCACGCAGCAGACGGGCTTCCAGGTCGCCGCCATGTTCATCGACGCGCTGGAAGCGCAGGCGCGGGCGGCATAACGGGATCGGAACATGGTTGGGATTTTATTGATGACGCACGCCCCGCTGGGGGAAGCCTTCCTGGCGGCGGTGGCGCACGTTTTTCGCGGCAAGGTCGATCACCTGGAGGCGATCGACGTGGTGGCGGACCAGGACCTCTCCGACGTGCAGGCATTGGCGGCGGCGGCGATCAAGCGGCTCGACGACGGCTCCGGCGTGCTGGTGATCACGGATGTGAAGGGCGGCACGCCGGCCAACTGCTGTAACAAGCTGGCCGACGCCGGGCACGTGGAAGTCATCGCCGGCATCAGCCTGCCGATGCTGCTGCGCGCGATCACCTATCGCACCGATACGCTGGACGTGGTGGTGGAGATGGCGCTGGCCGGCGCGCAGAGCGGTGCGGTGCGGGTCGATAACCGGATCAGGGTGAATTAAAGAGTTTTTAAGCGCCGCCGTTGAAGATGCAAGGCGGTGCCTGAATGGCATGAAGACATCATAGTCCGGCCCGCGCGCCGGCAACGCATAACAAGACATACACATGATTCAGCAAGAACTCGAGATTATCAATAAATTAGGCCTGCATGCGCGCGCATCCGCCAAGTTCACCCAATTGGCAGCGAAGTTCCAGAGCGACGTCTGGCTGGCCCGCAACGGCCGCCGCATCAACGCGAAATCGATCATGGGCGTCATGATGCTCGCCGCCGGCAAGGGCGCCAAGGTGACGCTGGAGGCCGACGGCCCCGATGAACAGGACTGCATCGCGGCGCTGACGGCGCTCGTCAACGACAAGTTCGGCGAAGGCGAGTAAATGCCGTTTGACCGGGGAGTTGCGATGGCATCGTTCACACTGCACGGCATACCGGTCTCGCGCGGCATCGCCATCGGCCGCGCCCACCGGCTCGCGCCGGCGGCGCTCGACGTCAAGCATTACCTGGTGCCCGAGGAGCACGTCGAGGCCGAGGTGGTGCGCCTGCAGACGGCGCTGGCCACCGTGCACCGCGAGCTGCAGACCTTGTGGAACGAACTGCCGAAGGACGCGCCGACGGAGCTGGGCGCGTTCATCGACGTCCACGCCCTCATCCTGTCCGACCCGATGATCTCCGAGGCGCCGCTGGACATCATCCGCAGCCGCCACTACAACGCCGAATGGGCCCTCGTCACGCAGATCGAGGAGCTGTCGGCGCAGTTCGACGAGATCGAGGACCCGTATCTCCGCGAGCGCAAGGTCGACATCCAGCAGGTGGCCGAGCGCGTGCTGAAGGTGTTGATGGGCAGCGAGCCGCTGCCGGCACCGCAGACGCAGCCGGACGATGATGAATTCATGGCGCAGATGGTCGTCGTGGCGCACGACATCTCGCCGGCCGACATGCTGAAGTTCCGCGACCGCTCGTTCATCGGCTTCGTCACCGACGTGGGCGGCCAGAACTCGCACACGGCCATCGTCGCCCGCTCCCTCGACATCCCGGCCGCCGTCGGCGTGTCGCAAGCTTCCACGCTGATCGAGCAGGACGACTGGGTCATCATCGACGGCGATGCCGGCGTGGTCATCGTCAGCCCCAGTGCGCTCGTGCTGGAGCAGTACCGCGAACGCCAGCTGGCGGCGCAGCGCGCCCGCAAGAAGCTGTCGAAGTTGAAGAAGACGCCGGCCGTCACGAAAGACGGCACGCCGATCACGCTGCTGGCCAACATCGAGCTGCCGGACGATTGCGGTCCGGCGCTGGAAGCGGGCGCCGTCGGCGTCGGCCTGTTCCGCTCCGAGTTCCTGTTCATGGGCCGCGCCAGCGACATGCCGTCCGAGGACGAGCAGTTCGAGCAGTACCGGCGCGCCGTCGTGGCGATGAAGGGCCGGCCGGTGACGATCCGCACGCTCGATATCGGCGCCGACAAGCCGCTCGACCCCACCGAGCACACGGCCTTGAACCCCGCGCTGGGCCTGCGCGCGATCCGCTACTGCCTGTCCGAGCCGCAGATCTTCCTGGCCCAGCTGCGCGCGATCCTGCGCGCCTCGGCGTTCGGCAAGGTGCGCATCCTGATCCCGATGCTGGCGCATGCGCACGAGATCGACCAGTCGCTGGCGATGATCGAACTGGCCAAGGCGGAGCTGCGCGAAGCGAACGTGAAGTACGACCCGAACGTGGAAGTGGGCGCGATGATCGAGATCCCGGCCGCCGCGCTGGCGCTGCCGATGTTCGTGAAAAAAATGCACTTCCTGTCGATCGGCACGAACGACCTGATTCAGTACACGCTGGCCATCGACCGGGTTGATTATGAGGTGGCACACCTTTACAATCCCCTGCATCCCGCCGTACTGCAACTGATTTCGATGACCATAGCCGCCGGCCAGAAGGCCGGTATCGACGTTGCCGTGTGCGGCGAGATGGCCGGCGACGTGAAGCTGACCCGTCTCCTGCTCGGCATGGGGCTGCGCGAGTTCTCGATGCACCCGGCGCAGCTGCTGTCGGTGAAGCAGGAGATCCTGAACAGCGACATGTCGGCGATCGGCCCGCAGACGCGCAAGATATTGCGCTCGATGGACCCTGACGTCATCGCGGATGCCGTGCAGGCGCTCCAGACGCTGTAGACGCTGTAGTACGAGCACCAGCCGTAACAAGCACCAGCGGCGCCCCCATTCGGGCGCCGCCACCATCACTGGCCCGCGGGGCCGCAGTTTGTAAAAACAACATGTCCTCGATAGGAATCGTCTCTCCGCAAACGATGGCGTTCGCGGAACCGTTGCAGCTGCAAAGCGGCGCAACGATCGCCGGCTACACGCTGATGTATGAAACGTACGGTACCTTAAATGCCGACAAGTCGAACGCGGTGCTGATCTGCCATGCGCTGAACGCTTCGCACCACGTCGCCGGCTGGTATGCCGACGACCCGAAGAACGTGGGCTGGTGGGACAATATGGTCGGTCCCGGCAAGCCCGTCGACACCAACCGCTTCTTCGTCATCGGCATCAACAACCTGGGCTCGTGCTTCGGTTCGACGGGCCCGATGCATGCCAACCCCGCCACCGGCAAGCCGTACGGCGCCGCGTTCCCCGTCGTGACGGTGGAGGACTGGGTGGCCGCGCAGGCCCGCCTGGCCGACCGGCTCGGCATCGACCGGTTCGCGGCCGTGATGGGCGGCTCGCTGGGCGGCATGCAGGCGCTCGCGTGGAGCATCATGTACCCCGACCGGCTGGGCCACTGCGTCGTCATTGCCTCCACGCCGAAGCTGTCGGCGCAGAACATCGCATTCAACGACGTGGCGCGGCAGGCCATCCTGTCCGACCCGGACTACCATGGCGGCGATTTCTACGAGCACGGCGTGGTACCGAAGAACGGCCTGAAGGTGGCGCGCATGATCGGCCACATCACCTACCTGTCCGACGACGACATGGCCGAGAAGTTCGGCCGCAAGCTGCGCAGCATCGCCGAGAAGGGCGGTGCCGAGACGGCCGGCTACAAGTTCGGCTATGGCATCGACTTCGAGATCGAATCGTACCTGCGCTACCAGGGCGACAAATTCTCCGAATACTTCGACGCCAACACCTATCTCTTGATCACGAAGGCGCTCGATTACTTCGACCCGGCCCGCGTGCACGACGGTGACCTGGCGCGCACGCTGGCGAAGACGAAGGCCAAATTCTTCCTCGCGTCTTTCACCACCGACTGGCGCTTCGCGCCGGAGCGCTCGCGCGAGATCGTGCAGGCACTGCTGGCGAACCGCCGTGAAGTCACCTATGCCGAGATCGATGCGCCGCACGGCCACGACGCCTTCCTGCTGGAGGATCCAAAATACATGAGCATGGTCCGCGCCTATTTCGGCCAGATCGCGAAGGAGCTCGCATGACGTTCGACGACCTGAAAACCGCGCGCCCCGACCTGGCGTTCATCGCCCACTGGATCAAGCCCGGCGCGCACGTGCTGGACGTGGGCTGCGGCGATGGCGTGATGATGGATTACCTGCAGACCGACAAGGGCTGCACCGGTTACGGCCTTGAGCTGGCGGACGAGCAGGTGCTTGCCAGCACCGAGCGCGGCGTGCGCGTGATCCAGCAGGATTTCGAGAAGGGCCGCCTGGCCCTCTTCGGCGACGACACGTTCGACACGGTGCTGTGCCTGTCCGCGCTGCAGATGATGCAGCACGTGGAAGCGCTGCTGCGTGACATCGTCCGCGTCGGCATCGAAGCGATCGTCTCGTTCCCGAACTTCGCGTACTGGCCGCACCGCGTGGCGCTGCTGCGCGGCCGGATGCCCGTGTCGAAGACGCTGCCGTACCAGTGGTACGATACGCCGAACGTGCGTTGCGCCACGATCGAAGACTTCCGCGCGCTGGCCGCCGAAGTGGGTGTCGAGGTGATCGAATACGTGGCGCTCGCCGAAGGAAAGATCGTCGAATTCCTGCCGAACCTGCGGGGCGAACTGGCCGTGTTCCGGCTCAGGAAGCGCAGCGGTGCACGCAGCGGCGCCGTCGCGCGTTAATGCCGGATCAATAACGTGTGGCGCGCGGCGGTGGAATTTGCCAAAATGTCTACCGCCGCCCGAAAAGACCTGACATGAAACGCCTGAAACATACCTTCGCCTTTGTCGCCCTGGCCGCCAGCATGCAGCTGGCGCCGGCCCAGCCACCCGAGCCGCAGGGCGACGGGATCCCCGTCACGCGCCTGTCGCGCCTGCGCGTGCTGTCCGACGAGCAGGCCGTCAACCAGCAGTCGAAACTGCAGTACGACTCGCTGCTGAAGGAGGCGGACCAGAAGAACGCGCTGTTCCCCGACAATCACCCGCAGGTGCAACGCCTGCGCGCGATCGCCAAGCGGATCATCCCGCACGTGGGGCGCTGGAACCCGGAAGCGTCGAACTGGAACTGGGAAGTGAATCTGCTGAACTCGAACCAGGTAAACGCGTTCTGCATGCCGGGCGGCCGCATCGCATTCTTCTCCGGCATCCTGACGAAGCTGAACATGACGGATGACGAAGTGGCGATGGTGATGGGCCACGAGATCGCCCACGCGCTGCGCGAGCATGCCCGCAAGCGCCAGGGCGAATCGCAGCTGGCCGCGATCGCCGGCAAGCTTGGTGGCATCGCCGCTTCCGCGCTGTTCGGCATCGACCCGAACATCACGGACCTGGGCGGCCGCGTCGCGGCACAGGCGGCCGTGCTGAAGTTCTCGCGCGGCGAGGAAACGGAGGCGGACCTGGTCGGCATCGACCTGGCGGCCCGCGCCGGTTACGATCCCCGCGCCGGCATCGCGCTGTGGCAGAAGATGGGCGCCGTCAATGCGCGCGCGCCGATCGAATTCCTGTCCACGCACCCGAGCGGCGATACCCGCATCGCCGAGATGAACAAGAACATGCCGCTGGTGCTGCCGGTGTACGCGCGCACGCGCGGCACCACGGTTGCCGCATTGCCGCCTTACCGGACCACGCCGCTGCCGAAGTCCTGATGTCCTCCACCGTGAAGTTGCATGGCAAGGCGCCGCTGCCGATGCGCGACGGCGTCACGCCCAGCTATCTGTGGCTGCCGGAAGGCGATTGGCCGGACCTGATCAGCTTCATGGTGGCGAACTACCCGGCCGTCACGGAGCCGCAGTGGCGCGAGCGGATGGCACGCGGCGACGTTGTCGATGCCGCAGGCCGGCCGCTGCGCCCCGACTCGCCGTACCAGCGCAACCTGCGCATCTTCTACTACCGCGAGCTGGAACACGAGACGCCGATCCCGTTCGCCGAAGAGATCCTGTACCAGGACGAGCACATCATCGTGGCCGACAAGCCGCACTTCCTGCCGACGATCCCGACCGGCCGCTTCCTGAAGGAGACCTTGCTGGTGCGCCTGCGCGCCCGCCTTGGGATCGAAGACCTGGTGCCGATCCACCGGCTGGACCGCGAGACGGCCGGCGTCGTCGTCTTCTCGTGCAACCTGGACACGCGTGGCGCTTACCAGTCGCTGTTCCAGAAGCGCCTCGTGCAGAAGGAGTACGAGGCGCTGGCCCCGGCGCTGGAGGGCCGCGAGTTCCCGTTCAGCTACAGCAGCCGGATGGTCCAGGGCGACAAGTTCTTCACGATGAAGGAAGAGCCGGGCGAGCCGAATTCGGAGACGATGATCGACGTCGTCGAACGCCGCGGCGAGCACGTGCTGTACCGGCTGTGGCCCCACACGGGCCGGCAGCACCAGCTGCGCGTGCACCTGGCCGCGCTGGGCATCCCGATCGTCAACGACGCGTTCTACCCGGTCGCCCTGCCATGCAAACAGGACGACGTGTCCGCGCCGTTGAAACTGCTGGCGCGGGCGATCGGCTTTCCCGATCCGCTGACGGGGGAGTGGCGCTACTTTGAAAGCCGGCGCAGCCTGTAGCTCAGGTGGTCAGCGACCCTGCGACGACGTTCACGCCGACCAGCACCGTCACGCCGTCGTTCACCCAGTTGGCGTAGCCGCCGGACGTGCCGGCCAGCGACCAGCCATCCTCGATGAACACCACCTTGTCGCTCGCATCGCCCGTGACCGTCAGCGTGTGGGCGGCCGTCACGTGCTCGATGGCGTCCTTGGTCAGCCGCAGCGTGCTGGCCGTGCCGGTGCCGGCGTTCAGGTCGATGATTTCGATGTTGGCCAGCTTGCTGGTGTAGGCATCGAGCCGCATGTCAAGGCCGGACGTGAAGCGCAGCGTGTCGTTGCCGGTGCCGCCGTCGATCAGCGCGAAGCCCGTGCCGCCGATCTGGATCGTGTCGTCGCCGCGCTGCGCGAACAGGGCCGTGCCGGCGGTGACGGTGAATGTGCCGCCGTAGCCGTCGCCCACGTACACGCTGCTGGCACCGGTGACGTTGGTGGCCAGGTTGCCCGCGATGTCGGACACCTGCACGCCGATCGCGCCGCCGCGCGGCACATTGGCATTGGCGATGTCGATGACGGCGCTGCCGTTCGATGCCGCGCGCTGCCACGTCGCGCCGCCGTCCACCGTATATTCGACGATGTCGTCGCCCGCGCCGGCCCGGGCGATGCTGCCGTAGAAGCTGATCGCGCTGCCGATGCCGAAGAAGTCGAACGACTTGTAGTCGATCGCCGATTGGGGCTTCGTCACGTCGATCGTCACCGCGTCCATGCTGCCGATGGCGCTGACGTGGCCCGTCTGGCCGGGTGCGTCGTACTGCTTCACGAGGATCTTGCCGGCGGCGTAGCTGGCCGACGCATTGGGCAGCAGGATCGCACCGCCGTCGCCGTCCTGCCACGTGCTGCCGCCGTCGATGCTGTATTCCCACGAGCCGCCGGCCTGCAGGCCGGCCACGTCGATCTGGCGGTCGTTCGTGATGCCGTCCCTCGCCTCGTCCGCGCCGCCGGAACGGCTGGCCGTATCCGCGCGCAGCGCCAGCGTGGGCGTGACGGGCACGATGGTGCCGTCGGCCTGCGTGGTGAACTCCAGCAGCGCGTGTTCCGCATACCAGCCCAGGTTGCCCGCCTCGTCGTACAGGTTGTTCGACGTGGTGAAGCTGTAGTGCGCGCCGCCGTCCAGTTTGGCGTGGTCCAGCGTCACCGTCAGCGTATGGGTCGCGGCGTCGTACGACAGCGCGCCGACTTGCTCGCCGACGAATTCCTGCCGGTCGCCCTTGTCGCTCGCCAGGACGAACGTGGTCTGCGCATTGATCTCCACGTCCTCGGAGAACCGCAGCGTGATCGTCGGCAGGACGCCGGAGACGACTTCGCCTTCATCCGGTGCGCTGTCGACCAGCGCAGGGCCGGTCGTGTCGATCTGCAGGTGCAGCAGTGCCGAGCCGTAGCTGCCGTTGCCGGCGGCATCCGTCACGCGCGCCTTCAGGTCGTGCGTGCCCTCGGTGCCGCCCAGCAGCGACCCGTCGACCAGCACCTTCACGCTGGTCGACAACAGGTTGCCGGCCGCGTCGAAGTCGGTTGCCTGCAGCACCGTGCGGCCTGCAGGGGAGCCTTCCGCGCCGTCTTCCCACACCTCGATCACGTCGCCCACGTGGTAGCCGGCGGCGCCGGCCAGGTGCACGGCGACCCATGGCGTGGTGGCGTTCGTGACGGTGTCGTACGTGCTGCCGGAATTGCTGGCCGCGTCCAGCGTGACCGTCGCCGACTCGGCCGATGGCGCGGAAGCGGTCGTGTCGACCGTGTAGTCGCGCGACAGGCTCGTTTTCACCGCACCGGTCACGTCGAGCACGCGTACGGTGATGGTGCCGGAAGCGCCCGGCAGGTCGACGCCGGACAGCGTCCAGAAACTGCCGCCGTCGCTGGCCACCAGGTTCGCATCCGTGTAATGCGTGCCGTCCAGCGACACCTGCACCCTGTCGCCCGCCGCGAGCGCCAGTTCGTAGCTGATCTCGATTTGCTGGCCCGTGGCGACGTTCGTCACGAAGTCGTCGTCGTATGCGCCCGTGTCTTCGGACAGCCGGAACGACAAGCCGTTCGGCGTGTGGATGCCGAATTCAAGCGACGTCGTCGTGCCCGTGGCCTGGTTGCCGGCCATGTCGACGGCGTGCCCGGCGTGGAACGTGATCCTGCCGTCACCCGTCTGGTCGGTATTGGGCACCACGGTGGCCGTCCACGTGATGCCGTCGGCGGACGTCAGCGGGCCGTCGATCCACGCGCCGACAACGTCGAAATCGGCGGCCGTGATGCCGGTGACCCGCTCGCTCATCGTCAAGGTCAACGTCGCATGCTCGCCCGTCTCGAGGTAGTAGTCCGACAAGGTCAGCGCGGCGACCGTCGGCTTGATCTGGTCCGACGCGTGGGTCACGAAATTCAGGCGAGTGCCGTCCGTCAGGCCGGCGTAGCTGTTGCCTGCCAGGTCCGTGACGACGCCACCCTCCATGATCACGCTGTAGCCGGTGCCGCCGCGCAGGTCGGCGGCCAGGTTCAGCGTGAGCTTGTTGCCGGCGATCGTCACCTGGCTCGTGTCGGCGATGTCGATCGCGCGCGTATCGGTCGCGTTGACGATGCGTGTGTGCAGCTGGCCGTCCGCTCCCAGGTACGTCTGCGTCGCGCCGTTCGAGACGAAGATCTTGCCGCTGCCAGCCTTGACCGCCTCGCTGAACGTCAGCACGATGTCCGCGCCAACGGCAACGGCGCCGCTGTCGTCCGCCGGCGTCGCGGACGTGAGGAGCGGGCGGGTTTTATCGGTGGGCATGGCGACTCCGGGGGATGCAAGGTGAGGACGGTATCATAACAAGGGGACACACATTTTTCCTTGTGGAAATGTAACCGTGTGTCGCGTAGTTGTATTCGAGCCACCAAAGCAAACGGCCGGCGGGAGCCGGCCGTTCCAGAAGGGGCGCGAGAGGGATCAGCGCGCGTATTCGATGATCAGCGGCGCGTGATCGGAAAACTTCTCGTCCTTGTAGACGGACACCGTCTGAGCGCACTGCGCGATGCCGGGCGTCGCCACGTGGTAGTCGATGCGCCACCCGACGTTCTTCGCGTATGCCTGGCCGCGGTTGCTCCACCACGTGTACTGTTCCGGGCGCGGGTCGAGGCCGCGGTGCACGTCCACGTAGCCGCATTCGTCGAACACGCGCGTCAGCCATGCCCGTTCCTCCGGCAGGAAGCCGGAATTCTTGACGTTGCCCTTCCAGTTCTTCAGGTCGATTTCCTTGTGGGCGATGTTCCAGTCGCCGCAGATGACGACCTCGCGGCCTTCCGCGCGCAGTTCCACCAGGTGGGGCAGGAACAGCTCCATGAAGCGGAATTTCGCTTCCTGCCGCTCCGGCGACGACGAGCCGGACGGGCAGTACACGGAAATCACGGTCAGGTCGCCGAAATCGCAGCGCACGTAGCGGCCCTCGGCATCGAATTCGGGGCTGCCGAAGCCGATCTTCACGGCATCGGGAGCGATCTTGCTGTAGACGCCCGTACCGGAGTAACCCTTCTTCTCGGCGTAGTGGAAGTGGCCATGGTAGCCATGCGGATTGAGGAATTCCTCCGTCATGTCGCTGGCCTGGCACTTGAGTTCCTGCACGCAGATAAAATCGGCGGATTGGGACCCCATCCAGTTGAAAAAGCCTTTCTTGGCGGCGGAGCGGATGCCATTCAGGTTGGCGGAGATGATCTTGGGCATGGATTAAAATACCGGCACTTTTTAAACGGGGCAGGCATATGAACAGTAATTTGAGGCAAGAGTTTATCGCGTTTTCCGTCGAGGCGGGAGTGCTGAAATTCGGCGAATTCACGACCAAAGCAGGGCGCTTGTCGCCCTATTTCTTCAACGCTGGCCTGTTCCACGATGGCGCCACGCTGGCGAAACTGGCGGACTTCTACGCGCAGACGCTGCTCGACTCCGGCGTGCAGTTCGACATGCTGTTCGGCCCCGCCTACAAGGGCATCACCTTGGCCGCGGCAACGGCGATGGCGCTGGCCGGCAAGGGCCGCAACACGTCGTTCGCCTACAACCGCAAGGAAGCCAAGGGCCACGGCGAAGGCGGCACGCTGGTCGGCGCGAAGCTGGCCGGTAAGGTCGTCATCGTCGACGACGTGATCTCCGCCGGCACCTCGGTGCGCGAATCGGTCGAGATGATCCGCAACGCCGGCGCGGAGCCGTGCGCCGTGCTGATCGCGCTGGACCGGATGGAACGGGGCGGCAAGGAAGGACAGCTGTCGGCGCTGTCCGCGGTGCAGGAGGTCAGCGAGAACTACGGCATCCCCGTGATCTCGATCGGCAACCTGGCCGACCTGTTCGGCTACCTGTCCGCCGATCCCGCGCTGGCGCAGTACAAGGACGCGGTGGCCGAATACCGCAACCGTTACGGCGTCGCCTGATTGTGCTTAAATAGTGGCAACAACAACGATGGAGCCACTATGAACAAAGCATCCCTGAAAGTCTATGGAGACGAGGCTGCCGTCGCGGACGTGCGCGACGGCCTGCCCAGCGAGCCGGAGGGCAGCTGGCAGAAGGGCGACGTGCGGCCGGATGGCCGCGTGCGCATCGATGCCGGCTTCTACGTGGACCTGGGGCAGGACGAGAACCCGGATGCGCTGCTGCGCCACCTGCGCGCGTGGCTGCATGAATGCGAGGCACGCGGCATCACGTTCGACGTGCCGCCGCTGGCCGCCGAGCTGCGTATCACTGTCGTGGGCATGGCGCCGCAAGAGTCGCTCGATTTCTCGATTGCCGACCTGACGCTGCTCGTCAATATGGGTATCACGCTCAGTATCACGGCCTGATGGGGCGCCTGGCGCTGGCAGGGCGCATCCTCCTCACGCTGTTGCTGGCCGTGCTGCTGGTCGGCTTCGGTGCCTGCGGCCTGGTCGGCATATCGGTCGGCATGCAGCAAAGCGGCGGCGCCATGTTCGTCATGCTCGGCGTGGCGGGCATCCTCATTGCCGTCTTCATCGCTTCCGTCGTCGTTTCCATCTGGCGCAACCGCCGTGCGCCGGAAGCATGACGGCGCCGCTGCTGACGGCGGACGCCGCCCGCTACACGCATCTGCTGTTCGAATGGCTGGCGCTGGCCACCGGCGTGCAGCTGTACCGCTGGCAGCGCCGGCGCGCCGGCCAGCCGGCCATGCTGCAGCCGGGCTCCTTTGCCGTCGTCGTCGGCTGCATCCTCGGCGCGGCGATCGGCAACAAGCTCGTATTCTGGATCGAGATGCCGCACCTGTGGGCCGCAGCGGCGAAGGACTGGCGCCTGATCGCCTCGGGCCAGTCGATCGTCGGCGGCCTGCTGGGCGGGCTGATCGGCGTGGAAATCGCGAAGAAGCTCACCGGCATCACGCGCTCGACGGGCGACCAGTTCATCCTGCCGCTCGTCGCCGGCACCGTCGTCGGGCGGATCGGCTGTTTTCTCGCCGGCCTGCACGACGGTACGTATGGCACCCCGACGGCGCTGCCGTGGGGTGTCGACTTCGGCGACGGCATCGCGCGTCATCCGACGCAGCTGTACGACATGCTGTTCGTGCTCGTCGTGGGCCTGCTGCTGTGGCGCTCGCGCGCGGCACTGGCCCGGCACAGCGGGCTGGCGTTCAAGCTTTATCTCTCGTCCTACCTGGCGTGGCGGCTGCTGGTCGACGGCATCAAACCGCTGCCGTTCGATTATGGCCTGGGCTTGTCGGGCATCCAGCTCGTCTGCCTGCTGGCGCTGGCGGCATACCTGCCGGCTGTCTACCGTAACGTGAAGGAGGTACAAGCGACATGAACAGGAACGCTCGGGCGGGCTTCGTGCTCGTCGCCCTCGCCCTGGTCGGTGGGACCGGCTGCATCACGATGTCCGTGATGTCGGAGGTGCGTCAGCAGCGGGAGGTGCGCCAGATGGAGGAAAGCCGCCAGCAGCGCATTGCGCAACGCGAATCCGCCGTGCAGGCAGGGGACCCGGCGGCAATGGTGGCGCAGGCCGGCGATCTGTTGTCCGCTGCGAATGCCGAGCAGCGCGACCCTTCCCGCGCC
The DNA here is from genome assembly GCF_007830495.1 of Pseudoduganella flava. Taxonomy (GTDB): domain Bacteria; phylum Pseudomonadota; class Gammaproteobacteria; order Burkholderiales; family Burkholderiaceae_D; genus Rugamonas; species Rugamonas flava. The sequence continues at coordinate 20,853 of NZ_VLKW01000001.1, forward strand.
GTCGCGCTGCTGTCTGACGCTGCTGCTCACGGCTATGGGCCGGCGCAGGCGATCCTTGGCGAACTGCTGGCGACAGGACGGTCCAGCTTCGGCATCGGTACCGTGCTGCCGCCCACCCAGCGGGACCGGGCGCGCGGTATCGAGTTGTTGAGCCAGGCCGCCACCCGGGCATGCACCTTCCTCACGCCGTTGCCGGACCGGCGTATGCAGCACCACGTGGCGCCGGCCTACCGGCTCAGTGTCGTGCTGGCGGATCACAACGAACCGGGACCGTGGAAACTATGGCGCGCCCGCAGCATCCTGCACTGTGGACTGCCGAGCCCCGACGCATTGGCCTCTCCCGCCCGCCCGGATGCGATGGCGCTGGCGTGGCTGCTGCTGACCAAGGATGAGGCGCGCATCGGCACGATGAAGACGAAGATGAATGCCGCCGACATCGCAGCCGGCGAGCGCGAAGCGGCGGACCTGCGCCGCCTCGTCGCCGAATCCGAACAACGCTATCCGGCACCACCCCGCGAGAAAATCCGATGAGCCGCAAATCCCGCCCCTACCTGTTCTACGACACGACGACTTCCGTCTGCTCGCAATGCCTGCACCCCGTCGAAGCCAAGATCGTGTTCAAGGACGACAAGGTCTATATGGACAAATGGTGCGGTGCGCACGGCAGCGAACGCGTGCTGGTCAGCGACGACGTCGCCTATTACCGGCTGTGCCGCGAAGTCTTCGTCAAGCATCCCGAGATGCCGCAGCTGTTCAACACGAAGATGGAATACGGCTGTCCGTACGACTGCGGCCTGTGCCCGGATCACATGCAGCACTCGTGCCTGTCGGTCGTCGAGATCACCGACAACTGCAACCTGAACTGCCCCGTGTGCTATGCGGAGAGCGGCACGCACCGCGAGCGCCACCGCTCGCTGGCGGAGGTGGAACGGATGCTCGACACCGTCGTCGCCAACGAGGGTGAAGCGGACGTGCTGCAGTTGTCCGGGGGCGAGCCGACCGTGCACCCGCAGTTCTGGGACATCCTCGACGCCGTGAAGGCGCGCCCGATCCGCCACGCGATGATCAACACGAACGGCATCGTGCTGGCGCAGGACAAGGCATTCGTGCAGCGGCTGGCCGGCTACGCGCCGGGCGTGGAAGTCTACCTGCAGTTCGATTCGCTGCGCGCCGAGGTGCACCGCGAACTGCGCGGTGCGGACCTGACGCGGATCCGCATGCAGGCGCTGGAACACCTGAACGAGGCGGGGCTGTCGACGACCCTTGTCGTCACGTTGAAGAAGGGCGTCAACGACGGCGAGATCGGCGCCATCATCGACTTCGCGCTGCGCCAGCCGTGCGTGCGCGGCGTGACCTTGCAGCCGATCCAGGATGCGGGCCGCGTGCGCGATTACGATCCGAAGCTGCACCGGCTGACGGTCTCGGAAGTGCGCCGCCGCATCGCCGAGCAAAGCGCGCTGTTCACGCTGGAGGACATCGTCCCCGTGCCGTGCAACCCGGACACGCTGGCGATGGCCTACGCGATCAAGACGGACGAGCGCACGGTGCCGCTGACGCGCTACCTCGACCCGCAAACGCTCGTCGAAGGCGGCGGCAACACGATCGTGTTCGAGCGCGACGAAGCGCTGAAGGTCGCCGTGCGCGACCAGGTCTTCAAGCTGTTCTCGACGAACCACTCGCCCGAATCGCAGGCCAACTGCCTCTCCGAGCTGATGTGCTGCCTGCCGCTCGTCAGCGCACCGGCCGCGCTGCGCTACGATAACGTGTTCCGCGTGCTGATCGTGCAGTTCATGGACGCGTACTCGCTGGACGTGCGCGCGCTGAAGAAATCGTGCATTCACTTCGCGCTGCCGGACGGGAAGATGGTGCCGTTCGAAAGCTACAACCTGCTGTACCGCGACGGCACGCGACTCGCTGCGATCCGCGACAGCATCGCCACGCAATTCGCGCAGCGGCGCCGCTCGATCCCGCTGGTGCCGGCATGACGGTCGCGCCGGGGATGCGCTTCGGCGAGGATGCGCTCGCGTCGTTCGACGGCCGCGCGGGAGCGCCGCGCACCGTGCACGTGTGGGAACCGCCCGCACCGCGTGCCGTGCTGTTGGCGCTGCATGGCGGCATGGCCCACGCGGGCGATTGGGTGGCGGTGGCACGGCTCTTCCGCAGCCACGGCATCGCCACCGCCGCGTACGACCTGTGCGGCCACGCCCAGGGCCGGCGCGTGGACATTCCCGGCTTCGACGTGTTCCTCGAAGAGACGACGCTATTCCACGACTGGGTGCGGCGGCGCTACGCGGGCCTGCCAGTATTCGTCATCGGCCATTCGATGGGAGGCCTGATCGCCACGCGCTGGGGCCTCGCCGGCGTGGACGGCATTGCCGGCTTCATTCTGTCCTCGCCGTACTACGTCAACGCGATTCCCGTGGCGGCGCCGCTGCGCAAGCTGTCCGCCGTGCTGGCATGGCTGGTACCGAAGATGAAGGTGCCGCTGGCGTCGCTGACGGACGTGCTGACGCACGATCCGGACATCACCGACCGCCACCACCGCGACGAGGCGGACGGCGTGCGCGCCACCGAGGTATCGGTGCGCTTCGGCCACGCGCTGCAGCAGGCGCAGCAGGGCTTGTCGCTGGAGGGTTGGCGTCATCCGCTGTATGTCGTGCTGGCGGGGCAGGACCGGTTGGCCGATACGCGCGCGAGCCTGGAGCTGCTCCGCGACGTGCCCGCCGAGCTGCTGACCTGCCGCGTCGAGCCGGGCAACTATCACGAGAATTTCAACGAGGTGAACCGGGAGGCGATCGTGGCCGACATCGTCCGCTGGATCGACGCACGACTGGCGTTGCCGTCGGCGGCGCCAGTGCGTTAGGCACCCCACATACCGTTCTCCCGAACGCCCTTAGCATGGGCGCATCGCATACGCCAGGAATGGGAGGACAGCATGGATTCGATCAACCGCAACCAGCCGGAACACAACCACGAAGACCTGACGGGCCGCGACGCCGTCAAGCGCATCAAACACATCGTCGACGCCGCGAAGAGCTGCTTCTTCATCAGCGGCGGCAACGACGTGCGGCCGATGTCCGTGCTCGACATCGACGACGCCGGCAGCCTGTGGTTCATGAGCTCCGCCGACAGCACGAAGAACGCCGAAGTCGAGGCCGACCCGAAGGTACGCCTGTATTTCCAGGCGACGGCGCATTCCGGCTTCCTGTACCTGGACGGTATCGCGACACTGTCGCGCGATCGCGCCCGCATCCACCAGCTGTGGAGCCCGGAACTGAAGACGTGGTTCACCGAGGGCGAGGACGACCCGCGGATCACGCTGATCCGCGTGGTGCCCACCGAGGGCTATTACTGGGACAACAAGCACGGCAACTTCGTGTCCGGCTTGAAGATCATGGTCGGCGCGGCCGTCGGCAAGACGCTCGACGATTCGATCGAAGGCCGGGTCGCGCCGTAGCATCGGGTGGCGCGTCGCGCCATGGCGGCTGTCAGCGGGGGCCGCGCTTGACCCGCGCCACGTAGGTAGGCAGCTTCCAGGCCCCGCCGGCGGCGACGAGGCGGCACATGCCCGTTGTCGCCGCTTCCGTCAGCACGAAGCGGCGGCCATCCCACGTCCATTCCTCCCTGGCCCAGCAGTCGCCGAGCCCGCGGCCCTTCTGTTCGGCGGCAAGGGTGCCTGCCGCGAACGATGTGCCTTTCGTCGTGACCAGTACCGGTGCATACGGGGCCGCCTTGTTCGTGACCCAGTACGCGCTGCCTTCATTGTAGGCACCCGTCCAGCAGGGCAATGTGGCCAGCAGCTTGTCCTTTGCCAGCCGCAGCACGGTGAGTTGGTCCGGTGCCCACGCATTGCAGTCTTCGCCGCCGAGATTGGCGCGCAGCTCGCGCAACAGTGCGGCGCGCTCTTGCGGTGCCAGCGTCAGCTCCGTCTCGCCGGCCGCGGCGGGAATGACTTCCGGCAGCGGCAGCGCGGGCCGCACCGCATCCTCGTGCTGCGGGCCCTTGCGCAGCAGCGCGCCGGCCGTGCCCAGGCGGCCCTGGAACTCGTCGATCTTCAGCAGCACGGCCGCGGCACCTTTGCCGGAGACCGTCCACACGTGCTTCCCGTCCGTCCACTGGGGCACGCCGGTGTGCGCCAATGCGGTGACCAGTGCATCGGCTTGCGCGGTGGTGAGCGTGCCCGTCAACGTCTTGCGGTCGATCCGCACGTCGCCGAGCGGACGGCGGTCGATCGACATCGTCACCACGTCGCCGGCAGGGACGGGCGCTTCCTCGTCGTAGCTGCCGAGGCGCAGTTGCGCCTGCACGGGTTCGCGCGGTCCCGCGCGGCGTTCCAGCAGCACGGAGGCGGCCGGTCCGCGCGCATCGTCCTGCTGGTAGCCGGCGGCGCGGCAGGTGCGGGTGTTGTCGCAGGCGACTTCCCAGTCGTGATGGGTGAAGTGGATGCCGGCCGGCTCGCCGGCCAGGGCGGCACCGGCCACGGAAAGCAGGGTTGCAAGGAAGGTCGTCTTCGTCATCGTTTCTCCCGTCGTTGCGCAAAGTGCCACGATAGCACCTGGCACGGCCGCGGGCACGGCACGCAGCCGATACTTGCGGATGACAACGACAAAAAAAAGGACGCCGGCGGCGTCCTTTCTTCAGGCACGGGCCGATCAGCCGGCCAGCTTCTGCTTCAGCAGTTCCGTCAGCTGCGCCGGATTGGCCTTGCCCTTCGATGCCTTCATCGCTTGGCCGATCAGCGCGTTGATCGCCGCTTCCTTGCCGGCGCGGTACTGCTCGACGGACTTGGCGTTGTTGGCGATGACTTCGTCGACGATCGCCACCAGGGCGCCGGCGTCGGATACCTGGCCCAGGTCCTTGTCCTTGATGATCTGGTCGACGAGCGCCTCGTCATCCGCATTGGCTTCCCACAGCGCCTGGAACACTTCCTTGGCGGCCTTGTTCGAGATCGTGCCGTCGGCGATCCGCTTCAACATCAGCGCCAGCTGCGCCGGCTTGACGGGGGCGTCGGCGATGTCGACGTCGTTGCGGTTCAGCGTGGACGAAACGTCGCCCATCAGCCAGTTCGCCGCCGCCTTGGCGTTTTCCTGGCCGGCTTTCGCCACCACGGCTTCGAAGTAGGTCGCCATCGCCTTCGACGCGGTCAGCACCAGCGAGTCGTACTCGGGCAACTTGTACTGATTGACGAAGCGCTCGCGCATCACGGCCGGCAGTTCCGGCATCGCGGCCTTCACGCGCTCGATCCAGTCCGGCGAGATCGCCAGCGGCGGCAGGTCCGGGTCCGGGAAGTAGCGATAATCCTGCGCGTCTTCCTTGCTGCGCATCTCGCGCGTTTCCTTCTTGTCCGGATCGTACAGGCGCGTCGCCTGCACGACCTTGCCGCCGTCCTCGATCAGTTCGATCTGGCGGCGCACTTCGACGTTGACGGCTTCCTCGATGAAGCGGAACGAGTTCAGGTTCTTGATCTCGCAACGCGTGCCGAATTCCTTCTGGCCCTTCGGCCGCACGGACACGTTGACGTCGCAGCGGAACGAGCCTTCCTGCATATTGCCGTCGCAGACGCCCAGCCACACGACGAGGCCATGCAGCGCCTTCGCATATGCCACGGCTTCCTGCGCCGAGCGGATCTCCGGTTCCGACACGATCTCGAGCAGCGGCGTGCCGGCGCGATTCAGGTCGATGCCGGACATGCCGTGGTAATCCTCGTGCAGCGATTTACCGGCATCCTCTTCCAGGTGAGCGCGCGTCAGGTTGACGGTCTTCGTGACGAACTTGCCGTCCTTCTCGTAGCCGAACGTCAGCGAGCCGCCCTGCACGACCGGGTCGTCCATCTGGCTGATCTGGTAGCCCTTCGGCAGGTCAGGATAGAAGTAGTTCTTGCGCGCGAAGATGGATTGCGGCGCGATCTTCGCGCCCACCGCGAGGCCGAAGCGGATCGCCCGGTCCACGGCCTGCTTGTTCATCACGGGCAGCACGCCCGGCAGGGCCAGGTCGATCGCGCTGGCCTGCGTGTTCGGTTCCGCGCCGAACGCCGTCGGCGAGCCGCTGAAGATTTTCGAATCGGTCGTGAGCTGCACGTGGTTTTCGAGACCGATGACGACTTCCCATTCCATAGTTGTTCTTCCTTGTGATCTCTCAGATGCCGGCGGGTGCGCGCTTGTGCCAGTCGGTCGCTTGCTGGTACTGGTGGGCGACGTTCAGCAGCTTCGCCTCGGCGAAGTAATTGCCGATGATTTGCAGGCCCACCGGACGGTTCGCGTTCTTGTCGCCCTGGCCGAAGCCGACCGGGATCGACATGCCGGGCAGGCCGGCCAGGCTGGTGGACAGCGTGAAGATGTCGGCCAGGTAGTTGGCCACCGGATCGTCCGCCTTCGAACCCAGGTCCCAGGCGACGGTCGGTGCGACCGGGCCCATGATCACGTCGCAGACGGCATCGGGACCGGACAGCACCTTCGCGAAATCGTCGGCGATCAGGCGGCGGATCTTCTGCGCCTTGACGTAGTAAGCGTCGTAATAGCCGTGGCACAGCACGTAGGTGCCGACCATGATGCGGCGCTTCACTTCCGGGCCGAAGCCTTGCGCGCGCGTCTTCTTGTACATGTCCTGCAGGTCCTTGTAGCCCTCGGCGCGGAAGCCGTAGCGCACGCCGTCGAAGCGCGACAGGTTCGACGAGGCTTCCGCCGGCGCGATCATGTAATACGCCGGGATCGACAGCGCCGTATTCGGCAGCGAGATGTCGACCAGCGTGGCGCCCAGCTTGACGAACTGATCGAGCGCGGCGCGCACGGCCTGCTCGACGTCGGTGGCCAGGCCGGCGCCGAAGTATTCCTTCGGCACGCCGATGCGCAGGCCGGTGAGCGGCTCGTTCAGGTTGCGGCTGAAGTCCTCGTGGACGCCGCCCTGTTCCGGCGTCAGGCTCGTCGAGTCGCGCTCGTCGAAGCCGGCCATGGCGGACAGCAGCAGGGCGCAATCCTCGGCCGTCTGCGCCATCGGGCCGCCCTGGTCGAGCGACGACGCGAACGCGATCATGCCGAAGCGCGACACGCGGCCATAGGTCGGCTTGATGCCGGTGATGCCGCAGAACGAGGCCGGCTGGCGGATCGAGCCGCCCGTGTCGGTGCCGGTCACGGCCGGCGCCAGGCGCGCGGCGACAGCCGCTGCCGAACCGCCGGACGAGCCGCCCGGTACTGCCGCCGTGTCCCACGGGTTTTTCACGGCGCCGAACGCGGAATTCTCGTTGGACGAGCCCATCGCGAATTCGTCGCAGTTCAGTTTGCCCAGGTGGACCATGCCGGCCGCATGCAACTTCTCGACGACGGTGGCGTCGAACGGGCTGACGTAGTCGGCCAGCATTTTCGAGCCGGCCGTCGAGCGCCAGCCGCGCGTGACGAAAATATCCTTGTGCGCGATCGGCACACCCGTCAGCGGGTGGGCATTGCCGGCGGCGATGCGGGCGTCCGCATCGGCGGCCTGGGCCAGCGTCAATGCGCGGTCCACGTGCAGGAAGGCGTTCAGGTCCGAGGCTTCGATGCGGTCGAGGTAGTGCGTCGCCAGTTCGGTGGCGGAAATCTCTTTCGACTGCAGCAGCGCGGACAGTTCTTTGAGGGTCTTCGTATGGATCATGGTCTTGTTCGGAGTCGGCGCGGTTATCGGTCGATAGGCGTCAGTCGATCACTTTCGGCACCAGGTACAGGCCGTCTTCGGTTTTCGGCGCCACCTGCTGATAATCATCGCGGCGGTTTGGTTCTAGCGGTACGTCTTCGCGCAGGCGCAGCGCCACCTGCATATGGGCCGCCAGCGGATGGGCCAGCGGAGCGACGCCTTCGGTATCGACGGCCTGCATCTGCTCGGCCAGCGCGAAAATACCGTTCAGCTTTTCCAGCATCGCCGCGGACTGCTGCTCGTCCATTTCCAATTGGGCCAGATTGGCGATGCGTTTTACGTCGGTGAGTGTCAGGGACATGATCGGGGGCGCGGAGTGTTTAATTATTGAATCGTCAAGACTTTTGTAACATCGGCTATCTCGGCGTTAAAGCACCGGCAACCCCGTGCAAAAACATGGTTGTAGGGCCGCACATTTCGCGTGATCCGAGGTAAATAGCCTGTGAATTATAAGGTAGAATGGCGGGTTGATGCGTTGACGGCGCCTTGGGGCTTGCCGCCGCCTATGACGAACCGTGGTACGGCACGCCGTGTACCGGTTTATTTGACAACTGCCCACGCGCGGGCATAGCGCTACAGGATACTCATGTTTGGTTTTTTACGCAGGTACATCTCGTCCGATCTGGCCATTGACCTCGGCACGGCAAATACCCTTATTTATGTACGTGGTTCGGGCATCGTGCTCGACGAGCCTTCGGTGGTGGCGATCCGTCAGGAAGGCGGCCCGAACGGCAAAAAGACCATCCAGGCAGTAGGCAAGGAAGCGAAACAGATGCTGGGTAAAGTACCCGGCAACATCGAGGCGATCCGCCCGATGAAGGATGGCGTGATCGCCGACTTCACCGTCACCGAGCAGATGCTCAAGCAGTTCATCCGCATGGTGCACGATTCGAAATTCTTCCGCCCGTCGCCGCGCATCATCATCTGCGTGCCGTGCGGTTCCACGCAGGTGGAACGCCGCGCGATCCGCGAATCGGCGCTGGGCGCCGGCGCCTCGCAGGTGTACCTGATCGAAGAACCGATGGCCGCGGCGATCGGCGCCGGCCTGCCGGTCTCCGACGCGACCGGTTCGATGGTCGTCGACATCGGCGGCGGCACCACCGAAGTGGGCATCATCTCGCTGGGCGGCATGGTCTACAAAGGCTCCGTACGCGTGGGTGGCGACAAGTTCGATGAGGCGATCGTCAACTACATCCGCCGTAACTACGGCATGCTGATCGGCGAACAGACGGCCGAGGCGATCAAGAAGGCGATCGGTTCCGCGTTCCCGGGCTCCGAAGTGAAGGAAATGGAAGTCAAGGGCCGCAACCTGTCCGAAGGCATTCCGCGTTCGTTCACGATCTCGTCGAACGAGATCCTGGAAGCGCTGACTGACCCGCTGAACAACATCGTTTCCGCCGTCAAGAACGCGCTCGAACAGACCCCGCCGGAACTGGGCGCGGACATCGCGGAAAAAGGCATGATGCTGACGGGCGGCGGTGCGCTGCTGCGCGACCTGGATCGCCTGCTGATGGAAGAAACCGGCCTGCCGGTCCTAGTGGCGGAAGATCCGCTGACCTGCGTGGTGCGTGGCTCGGGCATGGCGCTGGAGCGCATGGACCAGCTGGGTTCCATCTTCTCTTACGAGTAAAAGCGTTCGCAACGAAGAAGCGCCGCCGGCCATTCGAGCAGCGGCGCTTCCGCCCGACCAGGATTTATGGAATACAGTCCGCCGCCACTCTTCAAGCAAGGGGCGTCCGCCCGCGCCAAGATGATGATCTGCGCGTGCATTTCGATTGCGTTGCTGCTGGCCGACTCGCGCGTGGGCGCGCTGGCGGTCGTGCGCCAGGCCGTCGGCACCGCGCTGTATCCGCTGCAGGTCGTGGCGATGCTCCCGCGCGATGCGCTGGTCGGCATGGGCAGTTATTTTTCCACGCTGTCGGCGCTCGAGAAGCAGGTGCGCGACCTGAAGACGCAGCAGATCGCCACGGCGCAGACGCTGCAGCAGGCCCAGCTCACGCAGGTCGAGAACGCGCAGCTGCGCCGCCTGCTGGAAGCGCGTGAGAAAGTGCCGGCCAAGACGATGCTGGCCGAGATCCTGTACGACGCGCGCGACGTCTTCACCCGCAAGGTCATCCTGAACCGCGGCACCCAGCAGGGTGTGCGTCCCGGCTTGCCGGTGATCGACAACCAGGGCGTCGTCGGCCAGGTGACGCGCGTGTTCCCATTTACTTCCGAAGTGACGCTGCTGACCGACAAGGAGCAGGCCATTCCCGTGCAGGTGCTGCGCAACGGCTTGCGCAGCGTGGCTTATGGCCGCGGCCAGTCCGGCAACCTCGACCTGCGCTTCATGGCGCCGAACGCGGACGTCGTCGTCGGCGACATCCTGATCACGTCCGGCATCGACGGCATCTATCCGGCCGGCCTCGCGGTGGCCCGCGTCACGCAAGTCGAGAACAGCGCGAACGGCATGTTCGGCCGCGTCGTGTGCCAGCCGCTGGCGGGCATCGAGCGGCATACCCAGCTGCTGATCCTGATGTCGCTGCCGGAGATGCCGCCGCGCCCTCCGGAAGAGGAAGTGACGAAACCGGTCAAGAAGAAAAAGGACAAGGACGCTGCCGCCGCAGGCACCGCCGCCGCACCGGCCGGCTCCGCCGCTTCGCCCACCACGGCAGCCCCCGCGGCGGTTGCACCGGCGGTTGCCGGCGCAACGGCACCGGCAACCGCCACCGCTGCACCGGGCCTGCGTCCGACGGCGCCTGCGCCCGCCGCACCTGCCACCCCGGCACCCGCGCCGGCGGCGCCGAAGGAAACCCGATGAACCGTCCCCAGTACATCCTGCTGCCCGTCAGCCCGATCTTCATCGCGATCAGCCTGTTCGCGGCGTTCCTGCTGAACCTGTTGCCGTGGGGGCGCTTCGTCGCCGCGCCGGACTTCGTCGCGCTGGTGCTCGTGTTCTGGGGCGTGCACCAGCCGCGCAAGGTCGGCATCGGCACCGCGTTCTTCCTGGGCCTGTTGATGGACGTGCACGACGCCACGCTGCTGGGCGAGAACGCGCTGGCGTATACGTTGCTGTCCTATTGCGCGATCATGATGCACCGGCGCGTGCTGTGGTTCCGCCTGTCCGTGCAGGCGATGCACGTGCTGCCGCTGCTGTTGCTGGCGCAGGCCGTGCAGCTGCTGGTGCGCTTCATCGTGTCCGGCAAGTTCCCCGGCTGGCTGTACTTCACCGAGAGCTTCATCTCGGCGCTGCTGTGGCCCGTCGTGACGATAATCCTGCTGGCGCCGCAGCGCCGCGCCGTCGACAAAGACCATACCCGCCCGATCTGACGGGGAATCGATGACTGAGCTGAAGAACAACGAACGCGAGTTGTATCTGTTCCGGGTGCGGCTGTCCGTGCTTGGCGTGCTCGTGTTCATCTGCTTCGGTCTGCTGCTGGCCCGCTTCGTCTGGCTGCAGGTGGTCAAGCACAACGATTACATGGCGCAGGCGGAGGACAACCGCATCGCCGTCGTGCCGGTGCAGCCGAACCGCGGCCTGATCCTCGACCGCAACGGCGTCGTCCTGGCGCGCAACTACTCGGCCTATACGCTCGAGATCACGCCATCGAAGCTGCGCATTCCATTGGAAGAGATGATCGACCAGCTGGCCACCGTGGTCGAGGTGACGCCGAAGGACCGGCGCCGCTTCAAGAAGCTGATGGAAGAGTCGAAGAACTTCGCCAGCGTGCCGCTGCGTACCCGCCTGTCCGACGAGGAGGTGGCACGCTTCACGGCGAACCGCTACCGCTTCCCCGGCGTCGAGGTGCAGGCCCGCCTGTTCCGCAATTACCCGCTGGGCGAGACGGCCTCGCACGTGATCGGCTACATCGGCCGCATCAACGCGAGCGAGGCGAAAGCGATCGAGCAGCACGAGGATGCCGCGAACTACAACGGTACCGACTACATCGGCAAGGAAGGCCTGGAGAAGAGCTACGAGAAGCACCTGCACGGCATTACCGGCTACGAGGAAGTGGAAGTGTCGGCCGGCGGCCGGGCGATCCGCACGCTGTCGCGCACGCCGCCGACGTCCGGCAGCAACCTGATCCTGTCGATCGACATCGAGCTGCAGAAGATCGCCGAGGAAGCGTTCGGCGAATATCGCGGCGCGCTGGTGGCGATCGAACCGTCCACCGGCGACGTGCTGGCCTATGTGTCGCGCCCCGGCTACGACCCGAACCTGTTCGTCGACGGCATCGACGCGCAGAGCTGGAACGAATTGAACACGTCGCTGGACCGGCCGATGGTGAACCGGCCGCTGTCCGGCACCTATGCACCGGGTTCCACGTTCAAGCCGTTCATGGCGCTGGCCGCGCTGGAGCTGGGCAAGCGCACGCCGGGCCAGGCGATCTCGGACCCGGGCTATATGTACCTCGGCAATCACAAGTTCCGCGACGATAAGCCGGGCGGCCACGGCATGGTGGACATGCGCAAGTCGATCGTCGTCTCGTGCAACACGTACTACTACCAGCTGGGCCGCGACATGGGCATCGACGCGATCCACGACTTCATGAAGCCGTTCGGCTTCGGCCAGAAGACCGGCATCGACCTGGAGAGCGAAAAGACGGGCGTGCTGCCGTCGCCCGAATGGAAGCGGGCCCGCTACAAGAAGAACCCGGCGGCCGGCAAGTGGGTTGGCGGCGACACGATCTCGGTATCGAACGGCTCCGGCTACAACTCGTACACGCCGCTGCAGATCGCCCACGCGGTGGCGAACCTGGCCAACAACGGCATCGTGATGAAACCCCACCTCGTGAAGATCATCGAGGACGGCTCGACCAAGGCGCGCACGCTGACAGTGCCGAAGGAAAGCTACCGCATCCCGCTGAAGCAGCAGAACATCGACTTCATCAAGGACGCGATGGTGGGCGTGACGACCGAGCCGGGCGCCACCGCCTACAATGCGTTCCTGAATGCCGGCTACACGGTGGGCGGCAAGACCGGTACCGCGCAGGTCGTCGGCATCAGGGCCAACGAGAAGTACAACGCCAACACGCTGGCCGAGCGGCTGCGCGACAACGCGCTGTTCACCGCGTTCGCGCCGGCGGACAAGCCGAAGATCGTGCTGGCGATGGTGGTCGAGAACGCGGGCTTCGGCGGCCAGGTCGCCGCGCCGATCGCCCGCAAGGTGCTCGACTACTGGATCCTCGGCAAGCGGCCGACGGAAAAGAACACGACCCCGGTGCCGAAGGAGGATGCCGAGGTGCTGGCGCCCGTCGAAGGCCCGGCGGCCGAGGAAGAGGCGGCGCTGGCGCTCGAACAGCGCGCCGCGCAGCAGGCCGACGAACCCTCGGCGGCAACCGGCGCACCGGCCGGTTCTCAGGCAGGTTCTCAGGTCAGTACGCAGGCCCCGGCACGCAAGCCGGGCGTCCCGGCGGCACCCGCGGCCCAGGCGGCTCCTGGCCTGATGCCGGAGCGGCCCAAGGTCAAGCCGGCACCTGCACCAACGCGCGGCCCCGCGCCAGTGCCGCCGCGGCCCACGCAACCCCCGGCCGCGCTGCCGCCGGCGCAGAGACAGTGAGTGAACAATGACGAGGATTAACGAACGACGATCGCTGTGGCGGCGGCTGCGTCCGTATGTGGCGGTGTTCGACCCGCCGCTGCTGACGGTGCTGGTATTGCTGCTGACGACAAGCCTGGTCACGCTGTACTCGGCCAGCATCGGTATTCCGGGCAAGATCGAGGACCAGCTGCGCAATATCGCGATGTCGTTCTTCGTGATGTGGGTGGCGGCCAACATCTCCCCGCAGAACATGATGCGGATCGCCGTGCCTGCCTACGTGGTGACGATGCTGCTGCTGGTCGCCGTGGCGCTGGTCGGCACGATCAAGCTGGGCGCGCGGCGCTGGCTGCACATCGGCGTCATCGACATCCAGCCTTCCGAGCTGGCCAAACTGGCCGTGCCGCTGATGCTGGCGTGGTTCTTCCAGCACCAGCAGGGCCATCTGCGCTGGCATTCGTATGCGTTGGGCGCGTTGCTGTTGCTGTTGCCGGTGGGACTGATCGCGCGGCAGCCGGACCTGGGTACGGCGCTGCTCGTGGTGGCCGCGGGCTTTTGCGTGATTTACCTGGCAGGCCTGCCGTGGAAGGCGATTGCCGCGTTGATCGTCGCAGGCGCGTGCATGATGCCGATCGCCTGGTCGATGATGCACGACTACCAGCGCGAGCGCGTGATGACGCTGATCGACCCGACGTCCGACCCGCTGGGCAAGGGCTTCCACATCATTCAGTCGACGATCGCCGTGGGTTCCGGCGGCATCACGGGCAAGGGCTGGACCAAGGGTACCCAGGCGCACCTGGAATTCATCCCGGAGCGCACGACCGACTTCATCTTCGCCGTGTATTCCGAGGAGTTCGGCCTGGCCGGCAACCTGTTCCTGATGCTGCTGTACCTGCTGCTGATCGGCCGCGGCCTGATGATCTGCGCGAACGCGCCGAACTTCTTCACCCGCCTGCTGGCGGGCGCCACGACGATGATCTTCTTCACCTATGCCTTCGTCAACATGGGCATGGTGAGCGGCATCCTGCCGGTCGTCGGCGTGCCGCTGCCGTTCATGAGCTATGGCGGCACCGCGCTGCTGACGCTGGGGATTGCGTCCGGCATCCTGATGAGCGTGCAGCGCCACCGTAAGCTGGTGCAGACCTGATGGCGGGGCCGACGATCGCACAGCGTCTCGGACGCGTTCCCACCTGCGCATTGCTTGCCGCGCTGTTGGCGCTGGCCGGCTGCAGCGGTCCCGACATCATCAGCCACTTGCCGGGCGCGCCGAAGGTCAAGCCGAAGCACCGCGAGCCAGGCGTGCCCGACCTGCCGCCGGCCGGCTCGGGCCGGGGCGGCTACTACAAGGACGACGGCCCCGGCGACGACCCGCCGCCGAACCTGATGCAGGTGCCGGATGCCGAGGTACGCAACGACCCGCCGATCGCGCGCGCCAACCGCCCGTACACGGTGCTCGGCACGACCTACGAACCGATCGCGAACGACAAGCCGTACACGCAGCGCGGCATGGGCACGTGGTATGGCAAGAAGTTCCACGGCCAGCGCACGTCGTCCGGCGAACTGTACGACATGTACAAGATGACGGCGGCGCACCCGGTGCTGCCGATCCCGTCGTATGCGCGGGTGACGAACCTGTCGAACGGGAAGTCGGTGGTGGTGCGCGTGAACGACCGCGGGCCGTTCCATTCGTCGCGCGTGATCGACGTGTCGTACACGGCGGCGCTGAAACTGGGCTTGCTGGCGAACGGCAGCAGCCAGCTGGAAGTCACCCGCATCATGCCGGACGAGATCGAGCGCATGGCCGCCGCGCGCAAGGCCGGCGTCGTGATCGCAGCCGTCGAAGGCGTGCCCGTCTCCGCGCTGCAGCCGGGCGCACCGCTTCTGGCATCGGCCGGCCCTGACGAGCTGGAAAGCTTCATCCTGACGCGCGCCACCGCACCGGACGCGCAGGCCCCGTCCGCAGGCGGCTATTACCTGCAGCTGGGCGCGTACTCGAAAGAGACCAGCGCGGCCGCGATGCGCGACCGCCTCGCCGGCGCCACGCGCGGCAGCGACTTCGAAGTGGTGCAGGCGGGCTCCCTGTACCGCCTGTACGGCGGCCCGTTCGGCTCCCGCGAAGAAGCGGCCGCCGCCGCCGCCCGCCTGCCGACAGCCCTGCGCCTGAAGCCGCTGATCGTCCAGCGCGAAATCAACTAATTTCCAAATTCGAGGGACTGTCCCTCGAATTTGGAAATATTTCCTGAATCGAGGGACAGTCCCTGTCGCCCATCCGCCGCTTTTTGTGGCCACGGCGCCACGGTTTGCTTATCGAAGGCTTGTGAAGCAAAGGCTTCGGCGCCGCAAGACGAAAGGGGACTGTCCCTCGAATTTGGAAATATTTCCTGAATCGAGGGACAGTCCCCATCGGAAGTGCAACGGTTTTTGTGGTGTTTTCGCTACGCTGATTGGCGCGCTATTGGCACTTGCGGAGTTCTTTGCCGTCGAGCTTGGCGACGAGCGCTTCGATGCGGCTGCGGGTCTCGCTGCCGATGTCGCGGAACTGGAAGACGATCTGCTTCGATGGCGCGTAGCGCGGCGTGATGCGGGCGCCGGTGACGCCTTGCTTCACGAGCGCCGCCAGCTGCGCCTGCGCGGCCGCTTCCTGCTTGAACACGCCCAGCGAGATGGCCAGGCGCAGCGGTTGGTTGTCCGGGATGACGTACAGGTTCTCGATGCCTTTCGCGCGCAGTTCGGCGGCCTTGCGGTTGGCCGCTTCCCGGCTCGCCAGCGGCGGGATGTTGACGATGTAGCTCGACACTTCCTGCCCCGGCACGTTGCGGCGCGACTGGCGGTCGCCCAGCTCCAGCGCCTCGAGCTGCGTTTCGAAGCGTCGCGCGTCGGCCAGCACGAAGTTGCCGACCTCCAGGCACGCGACCGTCACCGCTTCATCCTTCGGCGCGGGCGGCGGGGGCGCGGCGGCTGCCGCTGCGGCGGTGGCCTGTGCGGCCGGAATCACCTTCAGGTACTGCGCGTTCAGCTGCTTGTTCAGCCGCGCGGGTTCGCGCTCGCCATCCGCGAGATTGCCGACATACCCCTGGCCGACGGCAAATACGACGGCATTCGCGGCCAGCAGCAGGAAGAAGGAAAATTTCAGCATAACCCGTCCATCCGGTCCGCCCGCAGCGCCGCGTGCAGGCCGATCATCACGATATTGTCCACGTGCCGCGCCGGCACGGCGAGGGCCGGCATCACCCAGGCGGCGGCGCCGCCGGAAATGATACATGCGGCGCCGGCGTGCGCGGCAAGCGCCCGTTCAATCGCGCCGGCCTGCGCCGACAGGCAGCCGGACAGGATCGCGTCATCGGTATTGTCCGCGAACACGGGCGGCACTGCGGCGCCGGGTGCGATCTGCGGCAGCTGCGCCGTGTTGCGCGCCAGCGAGCCGGCCATCAGCGCGAGGCCCGGCAGGATCATGCCGCCGATGAAGACACCATCCGCCGTCACCGCATCCACCGTCGTCGCGGTGCCGCAATTGGCAACGACGACCGCGCTCCCAGGCACCAGCGCTCGCGCGCCGATCGCCGCAGCGAAACGGTCGCAGCCCAGTTGTGTCGGCTGACGATAGCCGTTGACCAGGCCCGCCCGCGCGGGCACGGAAGCGAACCATTCGACCACTGCGGCTGGTGCCCACTCCGCCAGCAGCACGGCCAGCGCATCCTGCACACCGGCACCGGCCACGTTCGCCACCAGCACCCGTTGCGGCTCGCCGCCGGCCTGGCGCCATTGCGCCGCCAGCGCCGGCAGGTCCGCATGCGGCACGGCGCCTTGCGCCAGCCATTGTCCCGGCGCCGCGGCCGCATCGGCCAGCGCCCACTTGACGCGGGTATTGCCCGCGTCGATCAGCAGCCAGCGCATCGATGCCCCACTCATGCAAGCCTCAACGACACATCGCCGGACAGCACGGCCACGCGGCCCTGCGGCGTATCGAGCAGCAGGCGGCCATGCTCGTCGACGCCGGCCGCGCGGCCTTGCTGCACCACGTTGCCGTTGTCGAGGATGTTGACCTGCTCGCCGCGCCATGCCTGCAGCGCGTTCCAGCGCTCACAGAACGGTGCGAAGCCCGTGTCGTCGAACTCGGCCAGCACGGCGGCAAGGCGGGTCAGCAGCCGGGCCACGAGTTCGTTGCGGTCCATCCGCGCCAGCCACGGCGCCGCCGCGACCTGGCGGCCGATGGCGGCCTCGAGTTCGTCCGGCATGATGAGGTTCAAACCGCAGCCGACCACGGCCCAGATCGTGCCGTCCGCCGCGGCATGCGTCTCGACGAGAATGCCGGCCAGCTTCGCGCCGTCCTTCATCAGGTCGTTCGGCCACTTCAGCTGCACCGGCACCCCGAGTGCGGAAACCGTCTCGGCCAACGCGACGCCGACCGCCAGCGGCAGTCCCGCGAGACGATGCAACGGACCGCGCAACGGCCACGCCAGCGAGAACGTCAGCGCGGCGCCCGGCGCGGACAGCCAGCTGCGGCCGGCGCGGCCGCGGCCCGCCGTCTGCCGTTCGGCGATGCGGAACACGGCGCCGCGCAACGTGCCGGCGGCGGCGCGCGCCAGCAGGTCGGCGTTCGTCGATCCCGTCTCGGCGACGGCTTCGATGGTCACGTGGGCGGCGCCGGCGGCGCAGCGCGCGTGGATCGCGGCGGCATCGGGCGCGGTGGTCGGTTCAGTCATGGTGCGTGCTTCCTGGCCTTGCGCGGCGCGCGGGCAAAGGCGAGATCATACAGCGCGTCCGGCAGCATCCGCAGCAGCTTCGCGACGACGCCCATCTGCCACGGGATCACGCGGTAGCGCGCGCCGCGCGCGATCGTGCGCACGGCCCGTTCGGCGAACGCCTCGGGTGTCATCAGGAACGGCATGTGGTACTTGTTATGGCGCGTCATCGGCGTGTCGATATAGCCCGGCGCGATCGTCACGACGCGAATGCCGTGCCGGCGCATCTCCAGCCGCAGCGATTCGCAATACGTGACGACGGCCGCCTTCGATGCGCTGTAGCCGCCACCGCCGGGCAGGCCGCGCACGCCGGCCACGCTGGCGATGCCCACCAGCGTGCCGGAACCCTGCTCGCGCATCGCATCGATGAACGGTGCGAACGTGGCGACGGTCGCCGTGACGTTGGTGGCGATGATCGATTCGAACACGGGCAGGTCTTCCGGCCGCTCGGTCAGCGTGCCGTGCGAGATGCCGGCGCTGGCAATGACGATGTCGATGCCGCCGGCGCGGGCGATGAAGTCCTGTGCGGCATCGGCCAGCGCGGCATGGTCGCACACGTCGCCGGCGTAGATGTGGGTGGGGCAGGGCAGGGCGGCGGCCAGCTCGCCCAGCGCGTCAGCCCGGCGGGCGAACAGGCCGAGTGTCGCGCCTTCGCTTGCGTAGCGGGCCGCGAGCGCGGCGCCGATGCCGCTGGAAGCGCCCGTGATGAAGACGCGCGGCCCCGCGGGCATTACTTCTTCTCGGCCTTGGCCTTGGCGACCAGGTAGTCGAGCACCTGCGTGGTGGCCTGTTGCTGTTTCGCTTCCGTGTCCAGGTCCTTGTTGGCCTGGCCCGTCAGGCTGGGCGAAGCCTGCCAGCGGCCGTCGACGACGATCAGCGGCCAGTACTCGATCTTGTAGGCATCCATCATCGCGCCGGCGCGGCGCACCTTGCCGGCCACGCCGAACGAACGGTAGGTATCGATGAATTTCTGCTTGTCGATACCGTTCTTCGCCACCCAGTCGAACACCGCCTCGTCACGCGTGAAGTCCTGGCGTTCCTCGTGCAGCGCGTGCAGCACCTTGCCCTGGAACTGGTCCGCGAGGCCCATCGATTCGAGCGTGTAGTACAGCTTCTGCTGCGGCGCCATGCGCTCGTTGTACGGCACGTGCACGCGCTTGAAGACGATGTTGTCGCCCTGTTTCTTCACCCAGGCGGTCAGCAGCGGGTCGAACGTATTGCAGTGCGGGCACCAGTAAGCGAAGAACTCGATCACTTCCACCTTCTTGCCGGAGTCGGTCGGCTGCGGCGTCGGCAAGGCCTGGTACTCGGCGCCTTCCTTCGGCGCGGCGGGCGATGCCACGGCAGCGGCGGTGAAGGCCAGCGTGGCGCAGGCGGCAAACAGGATCTTCTTCAGCATGTGTATCGTCTCTCCATCATTTCTGGTTGCGGACAACGGCCACGTCGACGCCGTTTTCGGACAGCTTGCTGCGCACCTTGTTCATCGCCTCGACCTGCGTGAACGGTCCCACGCGCACGCGATGCAGCACGCCGGAATCGGTGCTGCGATCGGACACGCTGGCCTCGAAGCCCAGCAGCGCCAGCTTGGCGCGCACGGCTTCGGCGTCGGACGTCTCGCGGTAGGCGCCGGCCTGCAGATAATAAACCCACTTGTCTTCGCCGGCAGCCGATGGGGCCGGGGCGGCCGCCTGGGCCGGCGGCGCGGCCGTGTTCAGCGGCGCGGGCGGCGTGGCTTTCGGTTCCGGCTGGCCCTGGATGCGGTCGACCACGGCCTGCAGCGGATCCGGGGCCGGGGCGGCGGGTGCGGGCGCCGGACGGGCCGGTGCCGGCGCGGCGCCCGTCGAATCGCGTTCGAATTCGCGGTTCGCGCTGCGCACCGCCTCGCGGTTGCCGTACATCGGCTTGTTCGGATCGGCGATCTGGCCCGACGATTCGGCTGGCTTCGCGGTGCGCGCCGCCCGTTCGGTGAACGGGGATTGCCCCTTCGTGATCATCAGCGCCACGATCACCGCGATCACGAGGCCGATGACGAGGCCGATGATGATGCCTACCAGTGTGCTGCCCTGTTGTCGCAACGAGGAACGGAAAGCCATTGTGCGTCGAAGTCCTTTCAGAACGTTGTTACATTTGCTGCGGCGCGGACACGCCGATCAGCGCCAGGCCGTTGCGCAGCACCTGCCGCGTCGCCACCACGAGCGCGAGGCGCGCGAGCTTCAGCGGCTCGTTGTCGTCCAGCAGCCACTTGTGCGCGAAGTAGTAGCTGTGCAGTTCGCCGGCCAGTTCGCGCAGGTAGAACGCGATCTGGTGCGGGCCCAGTTCGGACTGGGCGCGCTGCAGGATTTCCGGATACGCGGCCAGCTTGGCCAGCAGGCTCGCTTCATGCGGCGTCGTCAACGGCGCCAGGTCGACGCCGGCCAGCTGCGCCTCGTCGCCGCCCCAGTTCGCAAGGGCCGAGCAGATCCGCGCATGCGCGTACTGCACGTAGTAGACGGGGTTCTCGTCGTTGGTCGCCAGCGCCACGTCCACGTCGAACACGAATTCCGTATCGGCCTTGCGCGAGATGAGGAAGAAGCGCACCGCGTCGCGGCCCTTCGTGACGTCGCCGCCGCCGGACCATTCGATCAGGTCGCGCACCGTCACGTAGGAGCCGGCACGCTTGGAGATCTTCACCTCGGCGCCATCCTTCATCACGGTGACCATCTTGTGCAGCACGTAGTCGGGGAAGCCCTGCGGGATGCCCAGGCCGACGGCCTGCAGGCCGGCGCGCACGCGGGCGATCGTGCCGTGGTGGTCCGAGCCCTGCACGTTGATCGCCTGGCCGTAGCCGCGCTGGAACTTGACGATGTGGTAGGCGACGTCCGGCACGAAGTACGTGTAGGTGCCGTCGGTCTTCTTCATCACGCGGTCCTTGTCGTCGCCGTAGTCGGTCGTGCGCAGCCACAGCGCGCCGCCTTCCTCGTACGTGTGGCCGTTGGCGATCAGCGCCTGCACGGCCGCTTCCACCTTGCCGTCCTTGTACAGCGACGACTCCAGGTAGTAATTGTCGAACTTCACGCCAAAGGCCTGCAGGTCGATGTCCTGTTCGTTGCGCAAGTACGTTACGGCGAAGGCACGGATCGATTCGAGGTCGTCCACATTGCCGGAACCGGTGACGGGCGCGCCGTCGCTGGCCGACACGGTCTTCTTGGCGAGGAAGTCGGCCGCGATATCGGCGATGTAGTCGCCGTTGTAGGCCGATTCGGGCCACTCGGCGTCGCCCGGCTTGAAGCCGCGGGCGCGCGCCTGCACGGAGACGGCCAGCGTGTGGATCTGCACGCCCGCGTCGTTGTAATAGAACTCGCGCGTCACGTCATAGCCCTGCGCTTCGAACAGCGACGACAGCGCATCGCCCAGCGCGGCCTGGCGGCCATGGCCCACGTGCAGCGGGCCGGTCGGGTTGGCGGACACGAATTCGATGATCACGCGCTTGCCGGCGCCGGCGTCGGTGCGGCCGTATTCGGCACCCTGGGCCAGCACGGTCTTGACGACGGACTGCTTGGCGGCATCGGTGACGCGCAGGTTGATGAAGCCGGGGCCCGCGATGTCGGCCGACGCGACCAGCGCCTTCCCTTCGGGATTGTCCAGCAGCGCGGTGACGATCTTCTGCGCCAGTTCGCGCGGGTTCATCTTCAGCTGCTTGGCCAGTTGCATGGCGATGTTGCAGGCGCAATCGCCGTGGGCGGGATCGCGCGGGCGCTCCAGAACCACGTTGGCGGTCACTTCGGCGCCGGCCAGCAGGGGGGCCAGGGCGGCCTGGAACAGGGCGGCGATCTGTTGTTTTTGTTGGGCGAGCATGGGCTAGATTCGACGGGAGGTAAATCGATGTAAAGAACGCGCTACACGCGTCTGAAAGATCGGACATTATACCGGTTTGCGCCTCGCGGCAATAAGGAGCCGGCTGAGCGGCTGCTACAATCCCGCCCTCCCAAGCATCAGGAAAGATTACGATGAACAAGCGTCCGACGCTGACTCTGAAGTCCAAGCCAGCCCCGGCCACGAAAAAAAACGCCGCGCGCAAGCCGGCGGGCGCGAACCCGGCGGCGCCGAAAGCCAGCCCGAAGGCCGGCCCGAAGGCCACGCCGGCCCAGCGGCCCGCGGCCGCGCCGCAAGCCGGCCCGAAAGCGGCACCGGCACAGAAAGGGCCGCGGAAGACGGGTGCCCAGGCGGCCCCGAAGTCGGCCCCGAAGTCGGCCCCAAACGCTGCGCCGCAGGCGCGCCCGGCACCTGCCGCGGGCGCACCGGAGCGCGGCCCGTGGGACGCCGGCCGGGTCAGGGCCGCGGCGCCCGTGCCTGAACAGCGCTCGGCCCGCCCCGAGGCGGGACAGGGCCTGCGCGGCAGCCACCATCGTGACCTGAAGCCGCGCGTGCAGACGGAATTCCAGGCCGAACTGAAGTCCGATTCGCTCGCGTTCGCGCTGTTGGGTGCCGCCACGGCCGTCGTCCAGGTGCGCGGCGGCATGGCGCTGCCGCAGGCGCTGGCCGGCGTGTTCACGAGCACCGGCGCCACGCCGCAGGCGCGCGGCGCGATTCAGGACGTGGCTTACCGTGCGATGCGCCAGCTGGGCCGCAGCGAGGCACTGGTGGCGGCGATGGCGCCGAAAGCGCCCGATCCGCTGGTCGCCGCGCTGCTGGCCGCCGCGCTGCCGCTGATGCAGGCCGGCGAGGACGGCCCGGCGCCGTACGAGGCGTTCACCGTCGTCGACCAGGCCGTCACGGCGGCCGCTTCGCATCCGGACACGGTGCGCGCGAAGGGCATGGTCAACGCGCTGCTGCGCCGCTTCCTGCGCGAGCGCGACACGCTGCTCGAATCGGTGTGCCAGCAGCCGCCGGCACGCTGGAACTACCCGCAATGGTGGATCGACGCGGCGATCACCGCTTACCCGCAGGACTGGCAGGCCGTCCTGACGGCGGGTAACCGGGCGCCGCCGCTGACGTTGCGCGTGAATACCCGCAAGGGCACCGTGGAAGATTATCTGCGCACCCTGGCCGAGGCGAACATCGGCGCGCGCCAGGTGGGCCCGCAGGCGGTCAGGCTGGACAAACCGGTCGGCGTGCATCAGATTCCGGGCTTCACGGACGGGCGCGTGTCGGTGCAGGATGCCAGTGCCCAGCTCGCCGCGCCGCTGCTCGACGTACGGGACGGCATGCGTGTCCTGGACGCCTGCGCGGCGCCGGGCGGCAAGACGGGCCACCTGCTGGAACTGGCGGACGTGGACCTGACGGCGCTCGATGCCGATCCGCAGCGCCTGGCCCGCGTCGGCGAAAACCTGGACCGGCTGGGGCTGTCCGCGACGTTGCGGCCGGCCGAGGCGCAGGCGCGCGACTGGTGGGACGGCCAGCCGTTCGACCGCATCCTGGCGGACGTGCCTTGCACGGCGTCCGGCATCGTGCGGCGCCACCCGGATATCCGCTGGCTGCGCCGCAAGTCCGATACGCTCCAACTTGCAACACTTTCTGCCCAAATTCTCGACAATCTTTGGCAGATGCTACGGCCCAATGGTAAATTGCTGTTCGTGACATGTTCGTTGTGGCCGCAGGAATCCGAGGCGCAGGCGGCCGCTTTCGCGGTGCGCAATCGCGCCACGCGACTCGATGCGCCCGGTCAGCTGCTGCCGGTGGGCGGTGCCGAACAGGATCACGACGGCCTGTTCTACGCGTTGTTCCAGAAGGATGCGTGAGGATGCGTAGAGGGTCGGATTTGGCTCTGTCTTGGCTTTTTAACCACCATTTTTGGCGCACGTGACCTTCCGATTCGTTCGTTTCCTCTGTTGGCAACTGCTGCTGATGCTGGCCTGCGCCCTGCCGCAGGCCGCGCACGCTGCCGCCGAAGGAACCGTGGAGATCACGCGTGCCTACATCGAAGCGGCGGAGGAGGGCTATCGCCTGAACGCCGCCTATTCGTTCGACCTGAATCACGGCGTCGAGGACGCGCTGCAGTATGGCGTGGCCGTCAATTTCACGACCGAGATCGCCTTCACCCGGCCGCGCTGGTACTGGTTCGACGAGAAGGCCGTGACCGCCAAGCGCACGCACAAGCTTTGGTACAATGTGCTCACGCGCCAGTACCACGTCCAGATCGTCGGCAGCGTGCAGCAAACCTTTGAATCGCTCGACGACGCGCTGTTCTTCATCCGCCGGCCGACGCGCTGGGTGGTGGCGCCGCGCGGCGCGCTGAAGGTCGGCGAAGTCTATAACGTCACCCTCAGCATGGGCATGGACCGCGATTTCCTGCCCAAACCGATCCAGGTCAACGCCTTCAACAACCGCGACTGGACCTTGTCGTCCCAGAAGAGAACCTTCCAGTACAGGGCAGAGTAAGTGACCCAGACTTTGCGGTATCTGTTCATTGTCGCAGCCGCCGTCTGCAGCATCCTGCTGTTCCTGCTCGCGTCCGCGTCCGACAACTCCGGGTTCATCGACCGTTACTATTTCTGGCTCCTCGGCCTGAACGCCGCCGTCGCCGTCGCGCTGCTGCTGCTGGTCGGCGCATCGCTGTTCCGTCTCTACTCCCGCTACAAGAGCGGCAAGTTCGGCTCGCGCCTGATGACGCGGCTGGTGATGCTGTTCGCCGCCATCGGCGTGCTGCCGGGCCTCGTCGTGTTCCTTGTCTCCGTGCAGTTCGTGTCGCATTCGATCGAGTCGTGGTTCAACGTGCGCGTCGAGGAGGCGCTGGAAGCGGGCCTGGACCTGGGGCGCTCGGCGCTGGATTCGTCGCTGCTGGAGCTGAAGGGCGAGGCCGACAAGACGGCGCAGGAACTGGCCGTGCTGCCGTTCTACTCCGCGCCGTCGGCGCTGTCGCGCTTCGTCAAGGATCATCCGCGCATCCAGAGCGCGATCATCGTCGATGCCGACGGCGGCCTGATCGTGTCGGCGATGGGCGAGCGCCGCGCCAACCTGTCGGCCGACCTGCCGACCGCGGCGATGATGGCCAAGGCCCAGACCGAGCCGCCGTATGCGGCGCCGGAAGGGGGCGGCGAAGTGCGCGACGAACGGGCTGGCGCGACGGTCGCGCCGCCGGACCCGAACACCGCGTTGCGGCTGCGCGTGCTGATGCCGGTGCCGGATCCGGCGCGCCCGTCCGGCGTGCGGCTGGCGCCGCGCTACCTGCAGGTGATCCAGGCCGTCTCTCCGCAACTGGCCAACGATGGCGAGATGCTGCGCACGGCCTACAGCGAATACAAGGAACGCTACGTGGCGCGCGTGGGCCTGCGCCGCATGTACATCGAGACGCTGACGTTGACGTTGCTGCTGGCCGTGTTCGGCGCGATCGCCGGCGCGTTCCTGATCGCCAACGACCTGGCCCAGCCGCTGCTGCTGCTGGCCGAGGGCACGCGCGCCGTCGCGGAAGGCGACCTGTCGCCCCGCCCGATCGTCGCCAGCTCGGACGAACTGGGCACGCTGACCCAGAGCTTCAACACGATGACGCGCCAGCTGGCCGAAGCCCGGAGCGCCGTGGAGCGCAACCGCATCGCGCTGCAGAACGCCAAGGCCCACCTGGAATCGGTGCTGGCGAACATGTCCGCCGGCGTGATGGTGCTGGACCAGGAATTCCGCCTCGTCACGTGCAACGACTCGGTCGAGCGCATCCTGCAGAAGGCGGGCGTGACGCTGATCGGCAAGCCGCTGTCGGACGTCGACGGCATGCACGAATTCGCCGCCGCCGTGATCGCCGCGTTCTCGGCGCAGAGCGCGCAGTCGGCCGCCGGCCGCAACGTCCAGCGCCTGCACTGGCAGCGCCAGATCGAGATCGCGCGCCCCGGCGGCAGCCCGGACGACAATGAACTGATCCTGTTGACGCGGGGCTCGCGCCTGCCGCTCGAAGGCGGCGGCGGCTACATCGTCGTGTTCGACGACATCACCGACGTGATCTCGGCGCAGCGCTCGATCGCGTGGGGCGAGGTGGCGCGCCGGCTGGCGCACGAGATCAAGAACCCGCTGACGCCGATTCAGCTGTCGGCCGAACGCTTGCAGATGAAGCTGGAAAGCAAGCTGGGGCCGGCCGACGTCGAGCTGCTGAACAAGAGCGCCGGCACGATCGTCAACCAGGTCGCGGCGATGAAGCGGATGGTCGACGATTTCCGCGACTACGCGCGCACGCCGCCGGCGCAGCTGGGGCCACTGGACCTGAACTCGCTGGTCGAGGAAATCCTGCACCTGTACGTGTCCGGCGACGGCAGCGACATCATCCACCCGCATCTGGCACCCTACCTGCCGATGGTGATGGGCGACGAGACCCAGCTGCGCCAGGTCATACATAACCTGCTGCAGAACGCCCAGGATGCGCTGGCCGACGTACCCGCGGGCAGCCGCGAACCGCGGATCGACCTGGTCACCGAAGCGATCCATTACCAGAGCCCGGACGGCGGCACGCGCATCGCCGTGCGGCTGTCGATCTCGGACAATGGCCCCGGTTTCGCGCCGAAGATCCTGGCGCGCGCGTTCGAACCCTATGTGACGTCGAAAGTGCGCGGCACGGGCCTCGGCCTGGCGATGGTCAAGAAGATCATCGACGAGCATGGAGGCCGCATCGACATTCAGAATCATGCGGACGGATGTGGCGCTTCGGTACTGATTTTGCTGTTAAAGTTGGCACCGGTGCAGTTGGCATAATATTGAAGGACTAATAAAATCATTGTCAGGACCAGCACAGGTTCGGGCGGGGCTACCCGGCCGGGCGATAAGAACAGAACAGAAGGGCAGGGATAGATGGCAAACATTCTCGTAGTTGATGATGAAATGGGTATCCGGGAGCTGCTCTCGGAAATCCTCGGAGACGAAGGGCACGCGGTGACGCTGGCGGAAAACGCCCAGCAGGCGCGCCAGGCCCGCGCGGCCGGGGCGCCCGACCTGGTCCTGCTCGACATCTGGATGCCGGATACGGACGGCGTGACGCTGTTGAAGGAATGGCAGCGCGACGGCTTGCTGACGATGCCGGTCATCATGATGTCCGGCCACGCGACGATCGATACGGCGGTCGAAGCCACCCGGATCGGCGCGTTGAACTTCCTCGAGAAGCCGATTGCGATGCAGAAGCTGCTGAAGGCCGTGCAGGCCGGTCTCGCGCGCGGCCAGGAAGTGGTGCGTGCGCCCGTGATGGCGCAGCGCCCCGCGGCATTGCCGCCCGCCGAGGAAGCAGCGCCGCCCAGCTTCGGCGTCCAGCCCGCCGCGCCGCAGGGCGCGCACGGCATTGCCGTCGCCCGTGGCGGCGGTGGCGAAGGCCACATGTTCAGCCTGTCGTTCGACCTGCCGCTGCGCGAGGCCCGCGATGCATTCGAGCGCATGTATTTCGAGCACCACCTGGGGCGCGAAGGGGGCAGCATGACCCGCGTGGCCGAGAAGACGGGCCTGGAACGCACCCACCTGTACCGCAAGCTGAAGCAGCTGGGCGTCGAGCCCGGCAAGCTTGCGAAGAAAAACCAGCAGGTCTGACCGGTTGCCTGCCGCCGGGCTTCCCACAGTCGTCACGACACTGGTGACCGGCGCACGCGCCCGCGATCGCGACACGGCGATCGCGGCGCTGCTGCCGCCCGACCTCACGGACACCGCCATCATCGCCGAGGGCCTGGCGGACCCGACTTCCCTCCTTGCCGACCATCCCCGCTTGATCCGCATCGCGCCCGGTTGCCTATGTTGCGCCGGTAATCTCGTGTTGCGTGTTACATTGAATCGTCTCTTGCGGCGCCCGCCGGCGCAGCTCTTTATCAGCCTGGCTGATGCCACCCATGTCGGACAGTTGCGCGCCATATTGTCGGCGCCGCCCTACGATACGCTGCTGTCCCTCTGCGACGACGTCGCGGCACCCGCCACCGCTTCCTGACTCTGCCGGCAAGCCTCTTGAAATGGCCTGCCACAGCCCCACTTCGATACTGAACGAGTATTCATACGACAGTATCAATGCACGCATCAATGCACGAGGATCCGGCGTGTTACCGGTTCCGCCCACTGAGAGAAGGAAGCGATATGAACCTCATCTACAACAGCGAGCAATACAGCGTCGTCGAATTCGGGCCCGATCGTGAGCTGGAAGCCCTGCGTTTCGGCGGCTACGAAATCGTCGACAAGGGCGGCAAGCGCGAAATCTTCATCGCCGGCGTGCTGGCACAGAATTTCCGGCGCGACGTGAACCAGCTCATCGCCAATGAGCCGACGATGGAGGAAATCGACGAGTTTCTTGGAAGTTACGACTCACTGATGAGTCAGCCAGTACTGTTGCACTGATGATTGCTTCACTGATGATTGCTGCATTGGTATTGCCGCACTGACCCCAGGGCACGTGTGGTAAGGTGACGGCCGGCTCCACCTTACCTCGATAACCTCTCGCATCATGTGCCAGCTTCTGGGAATGAATTGCAATGTGCCGACCGACATTGTGTTCAGTTTCACAGGTTTCGCGATGCGCGGCGGCCGCACCGACACCCATCACGACGGCTGGGGCATCGCATTCTTCGAAGGCGCCGGCGTGCGCCACTTCGTCGACCATCAGCCGGCCGTGCATTCACCCGTCGCCACGCTGATCAAGACCTATCCGATCAAGTCCCGCAACGTCATCGCCCACATCCGCAAGGCCACACAGGGCGAGGTGGCGCTGGAAAACTGCCATCCATTCATGCGCGAGCTGTGGGGGCGCTACTGGGTGTTCGCCCATAACGGCGACCTGAAGGACTTCCACCCCGCGCTCGATGGCCCATTCCGTCCGGTCGGCAACACCGACAGCGAGCAGGCGTTCTGCTGGCTGCTGCAGGAGCTGCGCCGCCGCTTCGGCGACGTCCGCCCGGCGCTGCCAGACCTGGCGGCCGCGCTGGCGGAGCTGGTGCCCCAGATCGCCGCCCACGGCACGTTCAACATGATGCTGTCCGATGGCTCGGCATTGTTCGCCCATTGCTCGACCAATCTCTACTGGCTGGTGCGCCAGCATCCGTTCGATACCGCCATCCTGTCCGACGAGGACATGCGCGTCGACTTCTCGCAAGTGACGACGCCGAATGACCGCGTGGCGATCATCGTCACGCAGCCGTTGACGACCAATGAGCGCTGGACAGCGTGTGCGACAGGCGAAATGCTGTGTTTTGTGGATGGATTACCTCAGAAAAATATATTTTCAACTGCTGTCCCTTCAGAAATGTCAAAATAGCAGGAAAACAGGAAGTTTCCCCCATGATTGACCTTTCCGGCAACGACTCTTCACGCGGTTTGCGCGTGCGGGAGTTCTACCTGGGCCGCCAGCCCATTCTCGATCGCAAGCAGGCGCTGTTCGGCTACGAGCTGCTGTTCCGCAACGGCCCCATCGGCCCAGCCAAGATCGACACGAGCGAACTGTCCGCCACCGCGGCGGTGATCTCGCACGCGTCGCAATTGGGTGTCGAGAAGGTGATCGGCGATGCGCTCGGCTTCGTCAACGTCGACGAGCATGCGCTGATGAGCGATATCTTCGGCTTCCTGCCGCGCGAAAAAATCGTGCTGGAAATCGTTGAAGCGACGCCGGCATCGCCCGACGTGCTGGCGCGGCTGACCGAACTGGCCAGCCATGGCTTCCAGTTCGCGCTGGACGCCGTCACGGCGCCCCCGGCGATGCTGCCGATGGCAGCCTACGTGAAGATGAGCATGCGCGGCGCGCAGCCGGAAGCGCTGGCCGAGACGGTCGCGCGCCTGAAGCAGGGCAGCAAGAAGCTGATCGCGGCAAAGGTCGAGACGCGCGAGGAATTCGCGGCATGCCTGGACCTGGGCTTCCACTACTTCCAGGGCTACTACTTCGCCAAGCCCGTGATCATGAGCGGCAAGAAGCTGTCGCCGTCGCAGCTGGCGCTGATGGAACTGATGGCGCTGGTGACGTCGGACGCGGAGAACATCGAAATCGAGCGCGCCATCAAGCGCGACGCGTCGCTGGCAATCAACCTGCTGCGCCTCGTGAACACGCCGGCCGTCGGCGCGCGCCAACGCATTGATTCGCTGTCCCAGGCCGTGACGATCCTCGGCCGCCGCCAGCTGCAGCGCTGGCTGCAGATCATGCTGTACGCGGAGCCCGGCCGGGGCGCCGGCACGTCGACCCCGCTGCTGATGCTGGCGACGACGCGCGGCCGCCTGCTGGAACTGCTGGCGCACAAGCTGCGTCCGGCGCACCGCCACGTGCACGACATCGCGTTCACGGTCGGCATCATGTCGCTGATGGATACGCTGTTCTCGATCCCGATGGCCGAGCTGCTGACGCAGATCGCCGTCGGCGACGAAGTGGCCGACGCGCTGGTGTACCGGACCGGGTTCTTCGGCGAGCTGCTGAAGCTGGCCGAATGCATCGAGCGCATCGAGGACATGGAAGGGCAGATCATGCCGACGTTGCGCGACCTGGAGATGTCCACCGAAGAACTGGTGGAACTGGAGATGGCCGCGTTCGAGTGGAGCGACAACGTCGTGCGCTACGCGATGTGATCCGCGGGCGAGCTTGAAAAAAACGGCACCGCGAGCGGTGCCGTTTTTCCTTGCCGGGCGATGGCTTCACGTGGCCGCGCCGGCCCCCGGCAGTTGCTTGTGCAGGTCGGGATCCGTCGTCAGTTCCCATGCGGCGAGAATCGCGACGGCGGCGCCGACGAGCAGGTTGTTCAACAGGATGTTGCCCTGGCCGTAGTCGGCCTGCAGCACCCACGGCGACACCGCGACCCAGATGCCGATCGCCAGGTTGACGACGACGGCCCATACATACGTCTTGTACAGGTCGAACAGTGCGAGGATCGCGAGGACGGCGCCGCACAGGAACGCGTTCAGCGAGTGCGGCGACGGGATCGCGTACGCAAAGATCCACGGCGTGATGAACAGCCAAACGCCGAGCAGCAGGATCAGCCGATCCTGCCAGCGTTTTAATACCGAGTTCAGCGAGAGATTCGTTGCCATGATGCCCTCCGGTTCGTTCCAGCGTTTGTCCATTAGACCGCGCCGGAGGGGCAAGGTTCCCGTTACAGGTTCGGCGCCAGCCAGCGCTCCAGCTCGGCCTTCGGCACGCCGCGGCGCTTGACCATGTCTTCCAGCTGGTCGTCGTTGATCTTGCCGACCGTGAAGTACTTCGATTGCGGATGGGCGAAGTAGAAGCCGGCCACGGCCGCGCCAGGGAACATCGCGAACGATTCCGTCAGCTCCATGCCGATCTCTTCCGCATTCAGCACGCGGAACAGGTCGCGCTTGACCGTGTGCTCCGGGCAGGCCGGGTAGCCCGGCGCCGGGCGGATGCCCGCATACGCTTCGCCGATCAGCTGCGCGTTCGTCAGGTGCTCGTCGGCCGCATAGCCCCACAGGTCCTTGCGCACGCGCTCGTGCAGGTATTCGGCGAACGCCTCGGCCAGGCGGTCGGCCAGGGCCTTCAGCATGATCGACGAGTAATCGTCATGCGCGTCCTCGAAGCGCTTCTCGTACTTCTCGATGCCCAGGCCGGACGTCACCGCGAACATGCCGATGTAGTCCTTGATGCCGGACTCCTTCGGCGCGATGAAGTCGGCCAGGCACTGGTTCGGGCGCTGCACGCCTTCGATGACTGGCTTCACGCCCTGCTGGCGCAGGCCGTAGTACGTGAACGCGACTTCGCTGCGCGTGTCGTCCGTGTAGACCTCGATGTCGTCGTCGTTGACGCTGTTCGCCGGCAGCAGCGCGACCGCGCCGTTGGCCGTCAGCCAGCGGCCTTCGATGATGCGCTTCAACAGCGCCTGGCCTTCCTCGTACACTTTCGACGCGGCTTCGCCCACCACCTCGTCCGTCAGGATCGCGGGGAACGGGCCGGCCAGGTCCCACGTCTGGAAGAACGGGCCCCAGTCGATGTACTGCGCCAACTGCGCCAAGTCGACGTTGCGGAACAGCCGGCGGCCGATGAACTTCGGTTTCACCGGTGCGAACTCCAGCCTGGCCTTGTTCGCGCGCGCGGCGGCCAACGTCACCGTCGGCAGCGCCTTCTTGTTGGCGTGCTGCTCGCGGATGCGCGCGTAGTCGGTCTCGATCTCCTCGATGTACTTGGCACGTGCTTCGGGCGTCAGCAGCGACTGCGCCACCGACACGGAACGCGACGCATCCGGCACGTACACGACGGGGCCCTCGTAGTTGTGGGCGATCTTCACGGCCGTGTGGGCGCGGCTCGTCGTCGCGCCGCCGATCAGCAGCGGAATCTTCAGCATGCGGAAGTGCTCGTCGCGCTGCATTTCCTTCGCCACGTGGGCCATCTCCTCGAGCGACGGCGTGATCAGGCCGGACAGGCCGATGATGTCGGCGTTCTCCAGCTTGGCGCGGGCGAGGATCTCGGAGGCGGGCACCATCACGCCCATGTTCACGACCTCGAAGTTATTGCATTGCAGGACCACCGAGACGATGTTCTTGCCGATGTCGTGCACGTCGCCCTTGACGGTGGCGATGACGATCTTGCCCTTCGGTTTCGCGACGATGCCGGTGCGGCGTTCCTCTTCCTTCTTTTCTTCCTCGATGAACGGGATCAGGTGCGCGACGGCCTGCTTCATCACGCGAGCCGACTTCACCACCTGCGGCAGGAACATCTTGCCCTGGCCGAACAGGTCGCCGACGATGTTCATGCCGTCCATCAGCGGGCCTTCGATCACATTGATCGGGCGGCCGCCGCTGTCGAACACCTTCTGCCGCATTTCCTCGGTGTCTTCCGTGATCCATTGCGTGATGCCGTGCACCAGTGCGTGCGCCAGCCGCTTTTCCACGGGCGCCTCGCGCCATTCGAGGTTCGCTTCCTGCTGCTTGCCGCCGGCCTTCAGCGTGCCGGCGATGTCGATCATCCGCTCGGTCGCGTCGGCGCGGCGGTTCAGCACCACGTCTTCCACGCGCTCGCGCAGTTCCGGCGCCAGGTCGTCGTAGACGCCGACCATGCCCGCGTTGACGATGCCCATCGTCATGCCGGCCTTGATCGCGTGGTACAGGAACACCGTGTGGATCGCCTCGCGCGCCGGGTCGTTGCCGCGGAACGAGAACGACACGTTCGATACGCCGCCGCTGATCTTCGCGTGGGGGAGGTTATCCTTGATCCAGCGCGTCGCGTTGATGAAGTCCACCGCGTAGTTGTTGTGCTCCTCGATGCCGGTGGCGATCGCGAAGATGTTCGGGTCGAAGATGATGTCCTCGGGCGGGAAGCCCACCGTCTCCGTCAGCACCTTGTAGGCGCGGGCGCAGATCTCGATCTTGCGCTCGTACGTGTCGGCCTGGCCCTGCTCGTCGAACGCCATCACGATGACGGCGGCGCCGTAGCGGTGGCACAGCTTGGCCTGCCGTACGAACTCCTCTTCGCCTTCCTTCAGCGAGATCGAGTTGACGATCGATTTGCCCTGCACGCACTTCAGGCCCGCTTCGATGACGGACCACTTCGACGAGTCGATCATGATCGGCACGCGCGAGATGTCCGGCTCGGAAGCGATCAGGTTCAGGAAGCGCGTCATCGCGGCCTGCGAGTCGAGCATCGCCTCGTCCATATTGATGTCGATGACCTGTGCGCCGTTCTCCACCTGCTGGCGCGCCACCGACAGCGCCTCGTCGTACTGCTCGTTCAGGATCATCCGCGCGAACGCCTTCGAGCCCGTCACGTTGGTGCGCTCGCCCACGTTGACGAACAGCGAATCGTCGTCGATCGTGAACGGCTCCAGGCCGGACAGGCGCTGCGCCACCGGCACGTGCGGCACGGCGCGCGGCTTGGCTTCCTTCAGCAGGTTGGCGATCGCGGCGATGTGGTCCGGCGTCGTGCCGCAGCAGCCGCCGGCGACGTTGATGAAGCCGGCGTCGGCGAATTCGCGCAGCAGCGCGGACGTGTCGGCCGGCAGCTCGTCGAAGCCCGTGTCGCTCATCGGGTTGGGCAGGCCTGCGTTCGGATAGATGCAGACGAACGTATCGGCGATCTGCGACAGCTCTTCCGCATAGGGGCGCATCAGCGCAGCGCCCAGCGCGCAGTTCAGGCCGATCGTCAGCGGTTTCGCGTGGCGCACCGAGTTCCAGAATGCCGACACGGTCTGGCCGGACAGGATGCGGCCGGATGCATCGGTGACGGTGCCGGAGATCATCAGCGGCAAACGTTCCAGCCCGGGGTGGTCGTCGAAGTACTGGTCGATCGCGAACAGCGCGGCCTTGCAGTTCAGCGTGTCGAAGATCGTCTCGACGAGCAGCACATGCACGCCGCCTTCCACCAGCGCGCCCACCTGGTCGTAGTACGCGGTGACCAGCTGGTCGAAGGTCACGTTGCGGGCCGCCGGATCGTTCACGTCCGGCGAAATGGATGCCGTCTTCGGCGTCGGGCCGAGGGCGCCCGCGACGAAGCGCGGCTTGTCCGCCGTGCTGTACTTGTCGACGGCCGCGCGCGCCAGCTTGGCCGCCTGCAGGTTCATTTCACGCACCAGGTGCGCCATGTGATAGTCGTCCTGCGCGATGCTGGTCGCGCCGAACGTGTTCGTCTCGATCAGGTCGGCGCCGGCTGCCAGGTAGCGCTCGTGGATCTCCTGGATCACGTGCGGCTGGGTCAGGTTCAGCAGCTCGTTGTTCCCCTTGACGAACAGCTCGCGATCGCCGCTGCCGGCGGGGGCTGCGAACGTGGCGAATCGCTCGCCGCGGTAAGCCGCCTCGTCGAGCTTGTACTGCTGGATGATCGTGCCCATCGCGCCGTCGAGGAACATGATGCGGTGCGTCAGGATGTCGCGCAGCTGTGCTTCGGTGTTGGCGGCGGGGCGGGTCGCGGTCTGGTTCATGGCAGGTCGGTCGGGATACGAGGAGGGGCTTGAGATTATACGGCAAAGCAGCATTTCCGCCCGACCATGGGCCCGTCGTCGCCGCCATTTCCAGCGATTTGTGCTAAATGTGCACAAATGATGTGGCGCCCGACGGCTACCCGTGCTGCCGGCCTCCTCCTACGATGGCACTACCGCAGCGTGATCGCTGCCCAACCCACCATCGAGGAGTCCATCATGCCCATCCTGAACATCACCGTTACCGGCACGCCCGAGACCGTCCCTGCATCGCAGGTGGCCGCCATGCTGCTGCGTCATACGGGGGAGATCCTGCACAAGGCCGCACCTCTGACCGCCATCGCGATCGGCTATCGCGACCCCGCCCATTGGTACGTGGGCCCGGATTCGCTGGCCGCGCTTGGCAAGGCCAGCTTCTTCCTGGACATCAAGATCAGCGACGAGACCAACACCGCCGCGGAGAAGGCCGCCTACATCGAGGCGATTTACCGCGACATGGCGGCATTACTGGGGGACTTGCACGAGGTGAGCTACGTCCACATCGACGATGCCCGCCCAGCCGCATGGGGCTGGGGCGGGGTGACGCAGCAGGTGAGGGCGGTGAAGAAGGTGCTGATGTAAAGCGGCGGTCAGCCGCAGATGCGCGTCGCGCCGTTGCGGCGCGCGCGGGCGCCGGCAGCGGAGACCAGCAGCAGGCCCGTCGCCAGCATCGCCCACGTGCCCGGTTCCGGGACGGCCGGCACTTCGGCGCCGGACGTGATGCCGGACGAAATCGCGAACTTCGTATCCGCGGTCCACCGGTACGACGTTTCGGTATAGGACGACGGCGTATAGCGATACGACCATTCCCGATCGCCCGTCTGGAAATAATGTGCACCGCCCGTGTAGCCTTCCGGATCCGTGCCGGTCACGCCGGCCACGAAGCTCAGGTCGCCGCCGAGGCGGTACGCGAAACTCTGCGTGCCACATTGATAATACGACGTGCTGGAGCCGGCGCAGCCCAGATAGTCAGTACCATTAACGAACAGGTTGCTGATCTCTTCCATCCCGATCACGCCGTCGCCGTTCGCATCGCTGCCGGTGAAACTCCCGGACATTTTATAGTCCTGGTCGAAAGCTCCCGTGCGATCGTCGAAGAAGCCCGTGAACGCGAAGTTCCAGGTACTCGTAGCCGCGTTCGCTACGCAGCTGGCAGCCAGTAAACCGGCAAAGGCGACAGTCTTGAACATGATGATTCTCAACAAAGGTGAAGAGGAGTAAACATATTAACCGGCTGGGCTTTGCGGGGAAACAAATACCGTGCTGGTTTGTGCGAATACAACGCAAATATTATCGAGCACTTATCAAGATAATCAAAATAAATATATTGTGGCGAATAGGGTTGCAGATTGAAATTTAATGTTGCTGGCCTTCCATAAAATCAGCCGCGTCCGCCGTATATTTCTGCCGCGAAATCCACGAACGCCCGCACTTTCGGAGCGAGGTGACGGTTTTGCGGATACATCGCGTACAGCGCGCGCGGCCGCAGCGGATAGCCGGGCAGCAGGGGCACCAGTTCGCCGCGCCGCAAGTATTCATCGACGATGAACGACGCGCTGGCGGCGATCCCCAGCCCGGCGACGGCCGCGCTGCGCAGCGCGACACCCGTATTGGCTTGCAGCGTGCCGCGTACCTGCACGGCCCGGGTGGTGCCGTCGGGCTGCACGAAGGTCCATTCGAACGGCCGCTCGTCGAGCGTGTAGCACAGGCAGTTGTGGCGGACCAGGTCGTCCGGCAAGGCGGGCGTGCCGTGGCGGCGCAGGTAGTCGGGGCTGGCGACCAGCACGACGGCGCTGTCGGCCAGGCGGCGCGCCACCAGGGTCGAATCGGGCAGGTCGCGCGTCAGGCGCAGGGCGACGTCGAACCCTTCCTCGATCAGGTCGACGATACGGTCGTTGCAGACGAGGTCGACGTGCAGCTGGGGATAGCGGGCGGCAAAGCGGGGCAGCCACTGCGCCAGCTCCAGCGTGCCGAACGCCATCGGCGCATTGATGCGCAATGTGCCGGTCGGCTGCGCCTGGTGGCGGCCGACGGCACGGTCGGCGTCGTCGAGCGCATCGAGGATCTGGCGGCAGGCTTCGTAGTAATCGCGGCCGGCGTCGGTCAGCGCGAAGCGGCGCGTGGTGCGGTTCAGCAGCTGGGCGCCGAGGTGGTTTTCCAGTTGCCGGACCTGGCGGGAGACCACCGTGTGCGAGATGCCGAGCGCATCGCCCGCCGCCGTGAAGCTGCCCAGTTCCACCACGCGCCGCAATGCGCGCAGCGCCGCCAGTTGATCCATATGCCGCTCCCGCTGTCGTGAGGCGGCCAGCTTACCTGCTCGGCGGCAGTGCGGCAATCGGGAGGGATGGTGAGAGGAAGAGCGGGCCGCGGCGTGCGGCCCGTCCGGCCATGCCGGTTCAGTCGAAGCGCAGGCCGTCGAGCGGGAAGCCCTTGATGAACTCCGCCGCGGGCAGGCGCTTGCCGCCGGGCTTTTGCAGCTCCGTCAGGCGCAATGCGCCGCTGCCGCAGGCCACGACGATGCCATGCTGCGCATCGGCCGCCAGCACCTGGCCGGCCGGGGCGGCGCTGCCTGAATCGAGCAGCTCGGCGCCCCACAGCTTGATGACGGTGCCGCCCACCGTCGCGTGCGCGCCGGGGAAGGGATTGAAGGCGCGGATCTTGCGGCCGATCTCGCGGGCGGGCTGCGTGAAGTCCAGCGCCGCTTCTTCCTTGGCGATCTTGGCCGCGTAGGTGACACCCACCTCCGGTTGCGGTACCGCTTCGACGACGCCATGCTCCATCTTGCGCAACACCTTGACGACCATCTCCGCACCCAGCGCGGCGAGGCGGTCGTGCAGCGTGGCGGTGGTGTCGTGCGGGCCGATCGGCGTGCGCTCGATCAGCAGCATCGGGCCCGTGTCCAGGCCTTCCTCCATTTGCATGATGGTCACGCCCGTCTCGGCATCGCCTGCCTCGATCGCGCGATGGATCGGCGCGGCGCCACGCCAGCGGGGCAGCAGCGAACCGTGGATGTTGATGCAGGGTTTGATGTCGAGCGTGCTGCGCGGCAGGATCAGGCCATAGGCCGCGACCACCATTGCGTCGTAGTCGGTCGACGTCAGCAGCGCGTGCGCTTCCTGTGCTTCCTGCGCGCGCTGCGGATCCTTCGCATCCATCCGCAGCGACAGCGGCTGCGCGACGGGAATGCCGTGCGCCACCGCGTACTGCTTGACGGCCGAAGGCTGCAGGTGCAGGCCGCGGCCGGCCGGACGGTCGGGCTGCGTCAGCACCAGCGGAATCTCGAAGCCCGCCTCGTGGATTGCCCGCAGCGCGACGGCTGCGAACTCGGGGGTGCCGGCAAAGACGACTTTCATGGTTTACCGGCGGCCTGCGGTGCGCAGCTGGCGCTCGCGTTCCATGCCGCGCTCTTCCTTCTGCAGCTTGGTCTTGATGCGGTTGCGCTTCAGCGGCGACAGGTATTCGACGAACACCTTGCCCATCAGGTGGTCCATCTCGTGCTGGATGCAGACGGCCAGCAGGCCATCGGCGTCCACCTCGAAGAACTCGCCTTTCTCGTCCTGTGCGCGCACCTTCACCTTGGCCGGGCGCTCCACGTCGTCGTAGATGCCGGGCACGGACAGGCAGCCCTCGTCGTAGACCTGCTTCTCGTCGCTGGCCCACAGGATCTCCGGATTGATAAAGACGGTCAGCTGATCCTTCGTCTCGCTGATGTCGATGACGATCACGCGCTCGTGCACGTCCACCTGCGTGGCGGCCAAGCCGATGCCGGGCGCGTCGTACATCGTCTCGGCCATGTCGGCAACGAGGCGGGCAATGCGCTCGTCGAACACGGTGACGGGCTTGGCGACCTTGTGCAGGCGCGGATCGGGATAGCGGAGGATGTTCAGTTTCGACATTGGTGACTTGATAATTGGGATACCGACAAAGGGAGTGCTGAAAAAGGCAACAGCGGGCAACGGGCCCGGCAAAAACGCAACGCACAATACCCCGCCGGGCAGTGGCCTCGGCGCGGTTTGGCTTGCTAGATCAAGGTAAGTTGGGCAGAATCGGATTCACTTTGTGATTCCCTTCGGCAAGTCTTCGTTGCCGGCAGCTTGAGATTTCCACCGCGAGATTTCTGCCGCGAATTTGCCAGTTCCACGGACGTATTCAATGAAAAATTTTAGCACAGTCGGCGTGCGGGCTGCAGGCCACCCTGCAGCCCACCTTGCAGTCCAGCTGATCGCCGCCGCCCTGTTTTCCGCCGGCGCGGCCGTGTCCGTCCACGCGCAGGACCTGCACTGCGCCTTCAAGGCCAACGCGCCCGACCAGCACACCGTCGTGCGCGGCGACACGCTGTGGGACATTTCCGGCAAGTTCCTCGAGCAGCCATGGTGCTGGCCGCAGGTGTGGGGCATGAACCGCGCCGAGATCGCCAACCCGCACTGGATCTATCCCGGCCAGGTGATCCTGTTCGACCGCGCCGCCGGCCGGCTGCGCCTTGCCAACAAGATCGCCGTCGCCGGTGCCGACAGCGAGCCGGGCACCGTGAAGCTGTCGCCGCAGTTGCGCACCGAGGCGCTGGGCAAGGACGCCATTCCGGCGATTCCGCCGGGCGCCATCGAACCGTTCCTGACGCAGCCGCTGATCGTCGAAGCGGACGAGCTCAAGGACGCGCCGCGCATCGTCGCCACGGCGGGCAACCGCGTGATCATCGGCAAGGACGACAAGGCCTATGTGCGCGGCAACCTGAAGGGCGGCACGTCGTTCCAGGCATTCCGTCCCGGCAAGCCGCTGCGCGACCCCGTCACGCAGAAGGTCGTCGGGCAGGAGGCCTATTACCTCGGCACCTTGAAGCTGCAAAAGGAAGCGGGTGCCGGCAGCGACGTGCACACGTTCGTCGTCGCCAGCGCGAAGGAAGAGATGGGCATCGGCGACCAGCTGATGCAGATGCCGCCCACGCCGATGCAGAACTACGTGCCGCATCCGCCGGCCGGCAAGGTCGATGCGCGCATCCTGGCGATCTACAACGGCGTCACGCACGCGGGCCAGAATCAGGTCGTTTCCGTCAACCGCGGAAAGCTTGACGGGCTCGATGTCGGCGCCGTGCTCCAGCTGTACCATGTCGGGCAGACGGTGGCCGACAAGAGTGCCAGCAAGGGCTGGCACAATCTCGGCAATCCGCAGGTCAAGCTGCCGGACGAGCAAATCGGCAGCTTGTTTATCTTCCGCGTGTTCAAGCATATTTCGTATGGCCTGATCATGCAGGTGACGGAACCGGTGGTGGTGGGCGACGTCGCCAAGACTCCGGAGTAACCCCCGCCGTGCAGGACACGGACTCCCCACTAGCATGCTGGCTGCGCCTGGCGACGTTGCCGGGCCTGCGGCGCCATGAGCCGCCGCAGCTGGTGCGCACGTTCGGCACGCCGCAGGCGCTGTTCGAGGCGGCGCATGCCGGCAAGGCCGGCGATCTTTCGCCTGCCTTGTCGGCCGCGCTGCGCAAGCCGTTCGCAGCCTCGCTGCACGCGCTGGCCGATGCCACGCAGGCCTGGGCCGCGCGCCCTGGCAACCGCCTGCTGACGCTATGCGACGACGACTACCCGCCGCTGCTGCGGCAAATTCCCGACCCGCCATTGCTGCTGCACGTGCAGGGGGATCCCGCGCTGCTGCGCCGTGATGCGATCGCCATCGTCGGCAGCCGCAATGCGACGGCGCAGGGCGTCGCCAACGCGCAGCGCTTTGCCCGCACATTGGCCGACGCAGGCTACACGATCGTCTCGGGCCTGGCGCGCGGCATCGATGCGGCGGCCCACGATGGCGGGCTGGCCGGCACCGGATCGACGGTGGCCGTCGTCGGCACGGGCATCGACATCGTCTATCCCGCCGCGCACGAGCGGCTTGCGGCGCGCATCCGCGCGGACGGCTGCATCGTCAGCGAGTTCGTGTTGGGCACGCCGCCGCGGCAAGGCCATTTTCCGATACGTAATCGCATCATCAGCGGCCTGTCGCGCGGCGTGCTGGTCGTCGAGGCGGCCGAGAAATCCGGCTCGCTGGTCACGGCCGGTGTCGCGGCGGAGCAGGGCCGCGATGTGTTCGCGATCCCCGGTTCGATCCACTCGGCGCTCGCCAAGGGCTGTCACCATCTGATACGGCAAGGGGCGCTGCTGGTCGATACGGCAAGCGACATTCTCGGCGCCTTCGGCCATCGCGATACGCCTGCGCAAGAGGTGTGCCGCGAAGAGGTGTTGCTGGAACAATTGACGCAATCCGCAAGGCTGTTGCTCGATGCGCTAGGCTACGATCCGGTACCCGCCGATACGCTCGCGGCGCGCCTTAAACTCGATGCGGCTGACACCCAGGCAAGTTTGCTTGCACTAGAGTTAGCAGGTGTTGTGGAACGGCTGCCCGGCGGCGCGTTTTGCCGGCTGAAACGGTGAAAAGCAGGGGTGTGGGGCTTGTGCCGCGCCGATTTATGCTGATAGAGTAGCGCCATGTTCGACATCCTTGTTTACCTCTACGAGACCTATTATCGCCCCGACGCGTGCCCCGAACC
The DNA here is from genome assembly GCF_007830495.1 of Pseudoduganella flava. Taxonomy (GTDB): domain Bacteria; phylum Pseudomonadota; class Gammaproteobacteria; order Burkholderiales; family Burkholderiaceae_D; genus Rugamonas; species Rugamonas flava. Next base: position 62,097 of record NZ_VLKW01000001.1, read on the forward strand.
GGCAGCGTTGGCGAAGAAGCTTTCCGCTGTCGGTTTCGACGATGTGGAGATCTCCGAGGCGCTGGTCTGGCTCAACGACCTGACCGAAATGGCAGGCGTCGAACAGGCGCAAACGGCCGCATCGACCGGCACGCGCTTCTATGTGGACGAGGAACAGGACGCGCTGGGCACGCAGGCCATCGGCTTCATCGCGTTCCTGGAAAGCGCGCGCGTGCTGTCGCCGCTGCAGCGTGAGATCGTCATCGAGCGCGCGCTGGCGCTCGAAGAGTCGCCCGTCAACCTGGGCAAGCTGAAGATCATCGTGCTGATGCTGCTGTGGAGCCAGGGCAAGGAGCCGGACGCGCTGATGTTCGACGACCTGTTCGGTTCGGACGAGGAACAGGCGCCGCGCCTGTTGCACTGACTCGCAAGCAAGAGCAGGGCAAAGGCAGGCCGGAATCAGGCCAGAAACAGGCCATAACCAGGCCAAAAGCGGGACCGTGCCCGCCATCCATAATAAATAGTATCGTTCGTGCCGGCCGCCTTTGCGGCCGGCTTGCATTCGGCCGGGCCACGCTTGCGGTTTTCTTCGCAACGCGCTTATGATTGGCCCTTTGGCAACTATAACATTCACGAAAAATCGGCAAGAAGCGCAATGCCCATGTATCATGCGCCTGCCGCACCCCAGGGAAATCGGCATGCCGCGCCTGGCGCGAAGCCTTCCCTGACGCAACCGAGCAAAGCAAATCGAGAACAACAAACATGAGTAAAACCCTCATCATCGCCGAGAAGCCATCTGTCGCGAACGACATCGCGAAGTCGCTTGGCGGCTTCACCAAGCACGATGAGTATTTCGAATCCGACGAATACGTGCTGTCGTCGGCCGTTGGCCACCTGCTGGAAATCGCCGTGCCGGAAGAGTACGACGTCAAGCGCGGCAAGTGGAGTTTCGCGCACCTGCCGATGATCCCGCCGTACTTCGCGCTGAACCCGATCGCCAAGACGGAAAGCCGGCTGAAGGTATTGACGAAGCTGATCAAGCGCAAGGACGTGACGGCCCTGATCAACGCATGCGACGCGGGCCGCGAAGGTGAACTGATCTTCCGCCTGATCGCGCAGAACGCGAAGGTGAACAAGCCCGTCAAGCGCCTGTGGCTGCAGTCGATGACGCCGAACGCGATCCGCGACGGCTTCGCGCACCTGCGTAGCGACGACGAGATGATGCCGCTGGCCGATGCCGCCCGTTGCCGCTCCGAAGCGGACTGGCTGATCGGCATCAACGGCACCCGCGCGATGACGGCCTTCAATTCGAAAGAGGGCGGCTTCTACCTGACGACGGTGGGCCGCGTGCAGACGCCGACGTTGTCGATCGTCGTCGAGCGCGAAGAGAAGATCAAGAAGTTCGTGCCGCGCGACTATTGGGAAGTGCGCGCCGAATTCGTCTGCGCCGCCGGCGTGTACGAAGGCCGCTGGCTCGACACGAATTTCAAGAAGGACGAGACGGACCCGGAGAAGCGCGCCGAGCGCCTGTGGAGCAAGGCCGCCGCCGATTCGATCGCGCTGGCCTGCAAGGGCAAGCCGGGCGTCGTGACCGAGGAATCGAAGCCGACGACGTCGATGGCGCCCGCGCTGTTCGACCTCACGAGCCTGCAGCGTGAAGCCAACGGCCGCTTCGGCTTCTCCGCGAAGAACACGCTGGGCCTGGCGCAGGCGCTGTATGAGAAGCACAAGGTGCTGACGTATCCGCGTACCGATTCGCGCCACCTGCCGGAAGACTACCTGGCCACCGTGCACTCCACGCTGGAAGTCGTCAAGCAGAACCCGAACTACCACCAGTTCGCCAAGCAGATCCTGGACAAGGGCTGGGTCAAGCCGAACAAGCGCATCTTCGACAACACGAAGATCTCCGATCACTTCGCGATCATCCCGACCGGCATCGCGCCGAAGGGCTTGTCCGAGCCGGAGCAGAAGCTGTACGACCTCGTCACCCGCCGCTTCATGGCCGTGTTCTTCCCGGCCGCTGAATTCCAGGTGACGACGCGCTACACGGAAGTGTCGGGCCACCAGTTCAAGACCGAAGGCAAGGTCATGACGAACCCCGGCTGGCTCGCCGTGTACGGCAAGGACACCACCGACGACAAGGAAGGTGGCGGCAACCTGGTGCCGGTGGCGAAGGGCGAGAAGGTCCACACCGACAAGGTCAATGCAAACGGCCTCGTGACGAAGCCGCCCGCGCGCTACACGGAAGCGACGCTGTTGTCCGCCATGGAAGGCGCCGGCAAGCTGGTCGACTCCGACGAGCTGCGCGACGCGATGGCAGGCAAGGGCCTCGGCACGCCGGCCACGCGCGCCGCGATCATCGAAGGCCTGCTGACGGAGAAATACCTGATCCGCGAAGGCCGCGAACTGATCCCGACGGCGAAGGCATCGCAGCTGATGACGCTGTTGCGCGGCCTGGGCGTCAACGAACTGACGGCACCCGAATTGACCGGCGAGTGGGAATACAAGCTGGCGCAGATGGAGAAGGGCCGCATCTCGCGCGAGGAGTTCATGCGCGAGATCGCGCAGATGACGCAGATTATCGTCAAGCGCGCGAAGGAATACGACAACGACACGATTCCCGGCGAGTACGCGACGCTGACGACGCCGTGCCCGAACTGCGCCGGCGTCGTCAAGGAAAACTACCGCCGCTTCGCCTGCACGAAGTGCGACTTCTCGATGTCGAAGACTCCGGGCAGCCGCCAGTTCGAGATCGCCGAAGTTGAAGAGCTGCTGAAGAACCGCACGATCGGCCCGCTGCAGGGCTTCCGCTCGAAGATGGGCCGGCCGTTCGCGGCGATCCTGCGCATCGTGCGGGATGAGGACATCAACAACTTCAAGCTCGAATTCGACTTCGGCCAGAACGACGAGGAGGGCGAGGACGGCGAAGGCGTCGACTTCACCGGCCAGACCGCGCTGGGCCCGTGCCCGAAGTGCAATGGCGGCGTCTACGAGATGGGCCTGGCCTATGTGTGCGAGCACAGCGTGGCGAAGCCGAAGACGTGCGACTTCCGCAGCGGCCGCATCATCCTGCAGCAGGAGATCCTGCCGGAGCAGATGGCCAAGCTGCTGAACGAGGGCAAGACCGACCTGCTGCCGGGCTTTGTTTCGCAACGCACGCGCCGGCCGTTCAAGGCCTTCCTCGTCCGCGGCAAGGACGGCAAGATCAGCTTCGAATTCGAGCCGCGCAAGGAGAAGCCGGCCGCGAAGGGCAAGGCGGCGGCAGTGGATGCGGCGCCGGCCGGCGATGCGGCGGCGGAAGCGCCCGCGGCAAAGAAGGCGCCGGCGAAGAAAGCGGCGGCAACGAAGACCACCGCAACGAAAACGGCGGCCACGAAAACGGCGGCCGCCAAGAAGCCGGCGGCAAAGAAAACCGCCGCGAAGAAAGCGATGGAAACGGAGTGATCGAGAAGGTGTGAATGAGAAACGGGCCTGCGGGCCCGTTTAACATTTGGACAGATCTTTCAATGGGCCTGCGGGCCCATTTTACATTTGCGCCAATCCTTCACCTAGGCAAACTCGTCATTACTTTTCCTAAAGCGTAGGCATTTGTAATTAACTTGCATTCAACTGACTAAAAATCAGTATGGTTTGGTTGCGACATGGCATGCTGGTTTTCTGTCAGGAAATTTACTTTGTGGTAGACTTGCCGCTTCTTTAGGCAAACCTCCCGCCCAACTCCATGAAGAATTTCTCTATCGGCACGCGCCTTGCCGCGGGCTTCGCCCTCGTATTGGCTCTGACCATCCTGATGATCATTTTCGGCGTTTCGCACATGCGCTCGCAGGCCGATGCAACGCGCGCGATGATGCACGAGCCGCTGGCGAAGGAACGCATGGCCAGCGACTGGTACCGGCTGATCCATACCAGCGTGCGCCGCACGTCCGCCATCTCGAAAAGTACCGACGCGTCGCTCGCCGGCTTCTTCAAGGAAGACCTGGCCAACTCGACGAAAGAGATCAACGAGCTGCAGAAGAATATCGAAGCCTTGTTGACGACGCCCGAGGAAAAACAGGCGTTCGAACGCATCGGCGAAGCACGCAAGCGCTACATCAAGTCGCGCGACGCGATCACCGCGTTGAAGAAGGATGGCAAGCTGGAGGAGGCGGAGGCGGTGCTGACGAAAGACTTCCTGCCGGACGCGAAAGCCTACCAGGACTCGCTGAACGACCTGCTGCAACTGCAGCGCAAGGCGATCGACGCCGAGGCGAGCCACATCGATGACGTGTCGCAGTCCAATACGCGGTTCCTGATCATCTGCGGTGCGCTCGTCATCGCATTCGGCGCGTTCTGCTCGTGGTGGCTGACGCGCGGCATCGTCGTGCCGCTGCACCAGGCCGTGGACATCGCGTGCAGCGTGGCCAACAACGACCTGCGCAGCGACATCGTCGTGACGACGCAGGACGAAACGGGCCGCCTGCTGGGCGCCCTGAAGCAGATGAATGAAGGCCTGGCTGCGATCGTCAGCAAGGTCCGCACTGGCACGGAACACATGACGAGCGCCTCGGGCGAAATCGCCGCCGGCAATATGGACCTGTCGGCGCGCACCGAGCAGCAGGCCAGCGCGCTGGAGGAAACGGCATCGTCGATGGAAGAACTGACGTCGACCGTGAAGCAGAACGCCGACAACGCGCGCCAGGCCAACCAGCTGGCCGTCAGCGCGTCCGAAGTGGCGGTGCGCGGCGGTGAAGTGGTCAGCCAGGTCGTCGACACGATGGAGTCGATCAACGCGTCGTCGAAGAAGATCGTCGACATCATCTCCGTCATCGACGGCATCGCGTTCCAGACCAATATCCTCGCGCTGAACGCCGCGGTGGAAGCGGCCCGTGCCGGCGAGCAGGGCCGCGGTTTCGCGGTCGTCGCCAGCGAGGTGCGCAGCCTGGCCCAGCGCTCGGCCGCCGCGGCCAAGGAAATCAAGGAACTGATCGGCGACTCCGTCGGCAAGGTCGACACCGGCAGCAAGCTGGTCGCCCAGGCCGGCGAGACGATGACCGAAGTCGTGCAAAGCATCCACCGCGTGACCGACATCATGGGCGAGATCACGACGGCCAGCGTGGAGCAAAGTGCCGGCATCGAGCAGGTGAACCAGGCGATCGCGGACATGGATGGCGTGACGCAGCAGAACGCCGCGCTCGTCGAGGAAGCCGCCGCCGCCGCCGCATCGATGCGCGAGCAGGCCGAGGCGCTGGCCAACGTAGTGGCCGTGTTCAAGCTGCATGAAATGGCCGGTGCGCCACGCATGGGCGCATCGCGCGCGGTGGCGTTGGCCAACTAAGTAGCGCGCCGCCGACAGTCTTTTAACCAGAGGCAGAAGCCGGGGTCAGGGAGGAGTACTGGCGGGTAAGCCAGTGCCGCTTTGCCGGCAAGGAGCAATGCTCCTTGAAACCCCGGCAAAGCCCCGCCGGGTCCGACCCCAGATTTACGCCGTTGGTTTTAGTTCCGACAGCGGCTCCTTTGCAGCATCGTCTTCCAACGCCCCGCACTGCGGGGCGTTAGTCTTTCAGATCCGCCGGTACCTTCCCGCCGTTGGCGGCCAGCTTGTTCATCACCTGCCGGTGCAGCCACACGTTCATCGTGGCCGAATCGCCGGTGTCGCCCGTGTAGTGCAGCTCCTCCGCCAGCTCCTTGCGGGACTGCAGGCTGCTGTCCAGGTCCAGCAGTTTCAGCAGGTCGACGATCGACGTGCGCCAGTTCAGCGGCTGGCCGGCCTGCTGCGCCTTCGCGTTCAGGATCGCTTCCACGTCCACGTCGGACAGTGCGGCCGGTGCGGCCGGCGATTGCGCTGCCGGTGCGGTGGCGGGCGATGCCGGGGTGGCCGATGAAGCGGTTGGCGTCGTCGTTTGCGTCGCGCCGGCCGATGGCGCCTGCTGCTGCACGGCCGGGTGGGACGGCGGGAAGATCTTGTGGAAGATGTTGCTGAGGATACCCATGTGATGCCTCCTGATGGTTGGTCGAATCAGCGGTGCGCCTGGGCGATCTTGCCGAGCACGATCGCCAGCGCCGCGCCGCCAAGGGCCTGCACGAGCTGCGGGTGCTGGGCATAGAAGTCGCCGATGCGGTCGACGATGCCGGGGTTGTGCTGTTCGGCCGTCGTCGCGATTTCCTGCACCTGCTGCGGTGTGATCTGTTCGGCCTGCTCAGGCGTCACCTGCGGCTGGCCGTTCTGCCCGAAGAGGTTGCCCACATTGCCCGCCAGCGCCGACAGCATTGCCGGGCTGACGTTGGACAGCAACTGGTTCAGCATGCCGGCGCGTTGCTGCCCATCGCTGCGGCCGAACAGCTGGCTGACCATCTGCGCGAAAGGCGGGGTCTGGTCGGAACGCAGCGCTTCCGTGACGCCTTGCGCCAGCGCGCCTTGCGGCGCAAGCTGTGCCGCTTGCGGGAAGTCCTGTTCCGCGCGGGCGGGGTCGGCTGCCCCGCCGAGGTATTGCTGTAACAGATTACCGAGATCGAATCCCATTGCCGGCTCCTGTCGTTGAGAACAGCCGCCAGCATAATGCCGGCGGCGGAGCGGGTCTGTTCGCGGTTTAACGATAAGCCGCGAGCATCGGCTGGGTCAGCGGGCCGTGCTCTCCACGGCGATCAGGTTGTCGTCCGGGTTCCGGTCGATCAGCTTGTTGTCCGGGTCGATGCCGGCCCGTGCCGGGCGCCTTGGCACGACCAGCGTGTACGTGTTCTCGCGGCGGTCGATGAGACGGCGCTCGCGCAGCAGCGGCTTGCCGTCGCTGTCGTCGATGCCGATGTCGATCAGGTCGGCAAGGGGCGCATCCTTCTCGGCGCCCAGTTCGTCCGAGCGGAGCTTCGCCGCATGCACCGTCAGCTGCACCTCGTAGCGTCCATCCGGCCGGCGCTGCGCCGTGGCCGACAGCGCGCGGTTGTCGTACAGGACGATGGCGTTGAACAGGTCGTCGACCAGGTAGGCCTGCCGGGCCGGCACCACGGCGCGTAGCGCGTCGACCAGCACCGTCACGCTCGGGTATGGGCCGGCACGGTACGCGTGGTCCTTCAGCAGGCCGCGCAGCACGGCGTTGATGCGGTCTTCGCCGATGATGTCCTGCAGCTGGTACATCGCCAGGCTGCCCTTGCGGTAGTGGATGTAGTGCTGGTTCTCGTTGTCCGCCAGCGGCAGTTCCTTTTTGTTCTCCAGTGCGCGGCCATGCAGGTACGTGTCCAGGTCGTAGCGCAGGAAGCGGCGCATCCGGTCGGCGCCGAACGCGCGCTTCATCACCATCAGCGCCGAGTACTCCGACAGCGTCTCGGACAGCACGGTGGCGCCGCGCGTCGCACCCCCGACCAGCTGATGGCCCCACCACTGGTGCGCCAGCTCGTGCGCCGTCACGTAGTACGGGTAGTCGATGTCCTTCGGATTGCGCTCGTCGACCTTGGCGATGAAGCCCATGCTTTCCGAGAACGGGATCGTGTTCGGATACGACTGCGCGAATTGCTGGTAGCGGGGGAACTCGACGATCCGCACCACCTTGTGCTGGTACGGCCCGAAGTTGCGCGTGTAGTAGTCCAGGCCGTCCTTGACGCCCTTCATCATGCGGTCCAGGTTGAACTCGTGGCCGGGGTGGTAGTAGATCTCGATGCCCACGTCCTGCCACCAGTCGTGCTTGACCACGTAGCGCGCCGACTGGAACGAGTAGAAGTTCAGGATCGGCTTGTCCATCCGGTAGTGGAAGTAGCGGCGGCCGTTCTTCGTCCACTCGCGCACCAGCATGCCCGGCGCGACGGCCGTCTGGTCGGCACTGGTGCCGACGACGGCGTCGAACGTCACCCAGTCCGCATCGCTGCCCAGCACGTTGTTGGCCAGGCCCTTCGGATCGTCGCGCGGCAGCTCGCGCTCCTGCGCCGGCAGGCCATGGCGCTTGCGGTCGCGCGGATCGCGCAGCTCGCTGTCGCGCTGGTAGCCGATATGGGGCAGGATCGTGTTGTTGAAGAAGGTGCCGTTCGCCACCACCGGGGTATCCTTGCCGAGGCCGAGGATGCCTTTCGGGTCGTACGACACGTCGAATTCCAGCGGCAGTTGCGCGCCCGGTGCCAGCGGCGTCGCCAGCGCATAGCTGTAGTAGCCCACTGCGCGGTCGGCCAGCGTCACGCGGCTTGCCACGCCGAAGCGCAGCGGGCGCAGGTCGGCCTGCGGGTCGGTGCTGACGTAGACCGTGGTGATCGGCGTGCTGCCGCGGTTCTCCAGCACGTAGCGGCCCTTGACGACGAGGCGGCGCTCGGCCGGCATGATCTCCACGTTCATTTTCACGTCGACGATGCGCGGCTGCGCCAGCGCCGCCGTGGCCTTGTACTTGCGTTCGTACTCGGCGCGGTTCGCATCGCGCCGGTACGCGGACTGGAACTCGTTCGCCACGTTCAGGTTGTAGAACAGGATGGACCCGGTGACGAGCGTCAGCGCGAGGCCGGCACCGAAACCGGCCAGCACCGGCAGGCTCAGTGCGTGTCGCGCCAGTTGCAGGCGCGTGCGCCATTCGTCGTTCGCGCCGCGCGGCCAGAACACGCGCGTCAGCATCGCCAGCATCACCGCGCTGCCGGCCCAGTACAGCTGGTACCAGTGCTCACGATGCAGGTAGTGGCCGAAGCCGTTGATGTCGGAGTAGACGATGTCCGGCGTCCACGCGTACAGCACCATCGGGTGCGTGAAGCCCAGCGCCGGCAGCGCGATCGACGCCACGTGATAGACGATCATCACGCAGAAGGCGACGAACTTGTGGCCGATCAGCACTTGCGCGGCCAGCGCCAGCACGGCCAGCAGCGCGTAGTAAGGCAGCTGCATCGTGAACAGATGGCGCAGGTACAGGCTTGGCTCGAGATGGAAGTAGCCGTGGAACACCTGCACGGACATCCCGCACAGCATCAGCACGAACAGCAGGATCGCCTGCAGTGCGACGAGCGCGATCAGCTTCGACGCCAGCGGCAGCCAGCCCGGCACGGGCAGCGCGTCCAGCATCAGCGCCATCCGGTGCTCGCGCTCGCGCCATACGAGCTCGCCCGCATAGAACGTCGTGATGACCAGCATGATCAGCGCATAGGTATGCGACATCGACTCGAGCACCATGTACGTGACGGGGTAGGTGACCGTGCCCCACATCGCGCCCAGGTCGATCGTGCTGGCGAAGGCCAGCAGCACGCCGGCCAGCACCAGCACCGCGAAGTACACGTTCTTGATCGTCTCGCGCAGGTTCAGCCAGCTGAACTGGAACAGCAGCAGGGTCACGCTGCGCGACTTGAAGTCGGGACGTTCGCTGGTGTGCGCGGCCACGGAAGTGATCCGCAGCGGCACGTCGCCTTCGCCGCGCGCGGCGGCGCTGCCGCCATCGAGCGTGCTGACGAAGTGGAAGCGCCAGTATCCGAGCACCAGGGCCACCAGGCCGAATGAGCACCAGATCGCGCGATTGAGCAGGTACACGCCTTCCGGCAGCACGAGGCGGCTGTTGCGCTCGGCGATCGGCCAGTATTCCGTCAGGCGGATCAGCGCGGCGGTGCCGAACGGGTCGATCAGCGCGGCCAGCGTCTTGTAATCGAGGTCGCGCGCGAGGCCCGGCGCAACGATGTACCCGATCAGCATGACGACGCTGCTGATGTACACCGGCAGCATGCGCCGCGTCAGCGCCGCCAGCACGTAGAAGATCGCACCGAAGATCAGGAGGTTCGGCAGCAGCGTGATCAGGTAGGTCAGCAGGTAGGCTTCCGGGATGAAGCGCCCCAGCCGCTCCGGGTCGACGCCCGGCAGCCACGTGCCGAACAGGTTACCCAGCGGGATCGAGGCGAAGATCACCGCCAGCACGAGCCAGGCGCCGATGAAGCGGCCGAACATGTACTGCCACTTGCGGATCGGCGCCGAGAAGAAGAAGTGGTGCATGTCGTACTCGAAGTCCTGCTGCACCGCGCGGCCCATCACGGCGGCCACGATGATGATCGCCAGGCTGCCGATGCCGCTGCCGGCCAGCATGATCGAGCGGGGCGCGTTGATCAGCACCTTGCCGCCGAAGCTGACGACGGCGCCCTTCAGCGCACCGCCGGCGGCGGCCATCGCCAGCATCGCCAGCGCGAGGAACAGCAGGAAGTACACCCAGGTCGACAGCAGCCGCAGCCGCTGCCGGGCTTCGAACCACGCGATCGCAAACATGGCGTTCATTCAGTCGCAGGCCTCGGCCACGTGGCGGCCGGCGATCGTGGCGAAGTACACGTCCTCCAGGTCGCCGATGGCTTCCTCGAAGCCGTCGCCCGGATCGTTGTCGCTGTATGCGTGGATCAGGGTGCGGCCGGACAGCAGCCGCGTCGAGATGATCGTGTGGCGCTGCTGGAAGTAGGACAGCTCGCGCTTGTCGATGAAGCGTGCCCAGATCTTGCAGCTGATGTCGTCGATCAGCTGCTGCGTGGCGCCCGTCAGCAGCAGCTCGCCCTTGTTGATGATGGCCATGTTCGAGCACAGGTCCGCCACGTCGCTGACGATGTGCGTGGACAGGATCACGGTGCGCTCGTCGCCGATGTCGGACAGCAGGTTGTGGAAGCGCACGCGCTCCTGCGGGTCGAGGCCGGCCGTGGGTTCGTCGACGATGATCAGGCGCGGGTCGCCGAGCAGCGCCTGGGCGATGCCGAAGCGCTGGCGCATGCCGCCGGAGAACGTGCCCAGCTTCTGGTTGCGCACGTCGAACAGGTTGGTTTGCTGCAGCAGCCCGTCGATGACCTCACGGCGCCGCGCCCGGTGCGACAGGCCCTTCAGCACGGCGAAGTGGTCCAGCATCTCGTAGGCCGTGACCTTCGGATACAGGCCGAAGTCCTGCGGCAGGTAGCCGAGCAGGCGGCGCACCTCGTCCTTGTCGTCCAGCACGTCGAGATCGCCGAAGAACACGGAACCGCGGTCGCATTCCTGCAAGGTGGCCAGGATCCGCATCAGCGTCGACTTGCCGGCACCGTTCGGGCCGAGCAGGCCGAACATGCCCGTGGGGATCGTCAGCGAGATGTCATTCAGGGCGACGACGCCATTGGCATAAGTCTTCGACAGATTGCGGATGCGTAATTCCATGCTCACTCCTGGGTTGGTGCGGTGCAGCATGGTGGGCTGCCTGCCGTCCCTCTTTCACATGATGGCATTGTATTGAAACCACGACATAACGATTGCCGGCTTGCGACAGTCGGGGATTTCCGGGCGCCAGAGTGCGCAAAAGGGGGAACGGAACGGGGCATCAGGAACTGTCGGGTTGAAAAGAGGCCAAGGGTAGCAAGCGCATCAGTGCGTTGCAAGGGGACGAAATCAAGCGGCATGTTATATAGTGTTGCCCATGAGCCAGCAAAACAGCAAACTCACCCCCGCGTTGCAGGAGCAGATCCTGACGGTGACCCGCTGCGGCCTCTCCACCAGGGAATCCACCGGCTTCTTCCGCCTGTCCCTCGGCCTGGTCTACCTGGCCACCTTGATGACGAAGGAAACGCTCGACTTCAAGAAGCTGGACAAGGAATTCAACCGCTTCATCTACCGCTCGATCGGGCCGGGCCACAGCATCACCAGCATCCTGCAGTGGATGAGTGGCGAAGGCGTCGTCGAGGTGCTCGACTCGAAGCGCTTCATGCGCGCGTTCGGCGAGTACATGAGCCAGATCCCACCCGAATCGATTCCGTTCCTGCTCGGGCTGAACCTGGGCGTGGCAAAGGACTTCTCCGGCCTCGACGTGCGCGGCCCGGTGGCCGACTGGATCGAGCGCCAGCGCATCCTGCGCGAAGGCGAGTAACTGGCCAAAGGACGTAGTGCCACCGGCCGTGCGGCGGCGGCCGATGTCCCGGGCTTATAATTCTGGCTAACCGAACAAGTTGGACAGAAACACCATGAGCTCCCGATTCCACTACCACACCCCCCTGGACCGTTTCATCTGCAGCGCGGACAAGGCGCTGCGGGTGCTGGCGGGCGTCGCTTCCGCGTCGCGCCCCACGCCGGCCGCGCACGTCGACGATGCCGAGCTGACCGACAAGGAACGCAAGCACAGCGCGGGCCTGATCCGCGTGGACCACGTGGGCGAGGTGATGGCGCAGGCGCTGTACAACTCGCAGGCCCGCTTCGCGCGGAGCGACGCGCTGCGCGAAAAATTCGAGCAGGCCAGCCGCGAGGAAGAGGACCACCTGGCCTGGACAGCGCAACGCCTGAAGGAGCTCAACTCGCAGACCAGCGTGCTGGCGCCACTGTTCTACGCGGGCGCGTATGCGCTCGGCACGGTGGCCGCGAAGATGGGCGATGCGCACAGCCTGGGCTTCGTCGTCGAGACGGAGCGCCAGGTCGAGCGGCACCTGGAGAGCCACCTGGACAGCCTGCCGGCAGGCGATGCGAAATCGCGCGCGATCGTCGACCAGATGCGCATCGACGAGATCGCCCACGGCAAGGCCGCCCAGGACCTGGGCGCCGCCGATACGCCGGCGCCCGTGAAGGTGGCGATGCAGGCGATGTCGAAGCTGATGACGGGCACCACCTACTACATCTGACGACTTGCCGGTTGCTATCTTGCGCCACGGCCGGCACCGCTCACGTATAGTGCGGCCAGGACGATGACGGAGTAAGCATATGCGCTGGGAAGGCAATCGGGAAAGCGATAACGTGGAGGACCGCCGCGGCGATGGCGGCGGCGGTGGCGGCTTCAGTTTCGGCGGCGGCTCGCTCAGCATCGGCGGCGTGATCATCGCGCTGATCGTGTCCTTCATCTTCGGCATCAATCCGCTCACGTTGCTGGGCGGGATGAGCGGCGGTTCGGTGCAGCAGCAGGCACCGGTGCGCCAGACGCCGGCCAACGACACCGAGGCGAAGTTCATGCGCGTGGTGCTGGCCGATACGGAAGACACCTGGTCGGCGCTGTTCCAGGCCCAGGGCGCCACGTATCAACCGCCAAAGCTCGTGCTCTTCACAGGCCGCACGTCGACCGCCTGCGGCACGGGCCAGTCGGCCACGGGCCCGTTCTACTGCCCGGCGGACCGCAAGGTCTACATCGACCTCGATTTCTACCGCCTGATGCAGGAGCGCTTCCGCGTTTCCGGCGAGTTCGCGCAAGCGTACGTGATCGCGCACGAAGTGGGGCACCACGTGCAGAACCTGATGGGGCTGTCGGACAAGGTGCACGGCCTGCAGCAGCGGATGGATGAAACGCAGGCCAATGCGCTGTCGGTGCGGCTGGAGCTGCAAGCGGACTGCTTCGCCGGCGTGTGGGCATTCCACGCGAACCGGTCCCGCCACATCCTCGAGCAGGGCGACGTGGAGACGGCGCTGTCGGCCGCCACCGCGATCGGCGACGACGCGTTGCAGCGCCAGGCGCAAGGCTACGTCGTGCCGGATTCGTTCACGCACGGCACGTCAGCCCAGCGCGTGCGCTGGTTCCGCACGGGGCTCGACAGCGGCGACGTCGCGCAGTGCGATACGTTCGAGGCGCGGCGCCTGTAAGCCCTCACCATCTGCACCCCGTATCCGTCAGGGTGTCGTACAACAGCGGAATCAGCTTCAGCGGATCGAGGTTCGGACCGCCCGCGTACTTCTTCGTGCAGTCGGCCCGGCCGGCTTTGCTCATGGCGCGGGCGACGTCGCTGTCGTCCTTTGCGCGCACCCGCTGGCTGTCCTGCAATCGTTCGAGCGGTTCCTTGCGGCGGCGACGTTCGTTCTCGCCGGCTGCGGCGACGAGCGCGCCGACATCGATCTTGCCCGGCGGTGCTTGCGCCGCGTCGGCGGGATTGGCCGGTTGGGACGTGGCCGCTGGCGCCGCTGCGATGCTGTCGGCAGCGGCGGCGGTGGGGGCGGATGGTGCGACGGGCGCGATCCGTTCCGGTGGAGGAACGGGCCGCGTACGAGTGGCGGTTGCCGCTTGCCGCGCTGGCTCGGCCGGCTTGGGCGGCAGTGCGATGGGGCGGGGCGCCGGCAGGAACAGCAGGTCGGCATAGACGACCGGGCCGGGCGCAGGCTGGTGCGGCACCGTCTCGCGCAGCAGCAGCACCAGCACCGCCGCATGCAGCGCGACGATCGCCGCAGCCGCCGGCACCCGGCGGGATTCGGCAAACAGCGGCGTTGGGTCTCTCAAGCTTCGACGATCTCGAACGAGTGCGTCATCTCGGCCGTCTTCGCCATCATGATGCTGGCCGAGCAGTATTTGTCGTGCGACAGGTTGATCGCCCGTTCCACCAGTTCCGGCTTCAGCTCGCGGCCCGTGACGACGAAGTGGAAGTTAATCTTCGTGAACACCTTCGGATCCGTCTCGGCGCGCTCGGCCTGCAAGGTCACGTCGCAGCCGCGCACGTCGGCACGGCTGCGCTTCAGGATCAGCACCACGTCGTAGGCCGTGCAGCCACCCGTCCCCAGCAGCACCATCTCCATCGGGCGCGGCGCCAGATTGTGGCCGCCGCCTTCCGGTGCGCCGTCCATCACGACCATGTGGCCGGACCCCGTCTGCGCGCGAAAACTCATGCCCGACGGGCCGTTCCAGCTGACTTTGACTTCCATGACTGACTCCATTATTGATGTTGATGGCATTGTAAGGGAGGTGCGGCCAGGCCGCTAAATGCCGATCATGTAGCGCTCGCTCTTCATGCGCCGCACCGTGAACCAGAGCGCCAGCAGCGCGATCGCCAGGCTGCTGGCGAACGTCAGCACGAACGGCAGCGCGCCGACGGCCTGCCCCTTGGCCAGCTCGCGCAGCAGCGTCTGGTGCGCCAGCATCGGCACGGCGTACATCCACGTCTGCGTGGTCAGGTCCAGCATCGGCACGACGATCACGGGCACCATCGGCACGAAGATCGCCAGGCTGGCCGTCGTCTGCGCCTCCTTGAACGTTTTCGCGTTGATGGCCAGCGCGATCTCCAGTGCGGCGGCGCACAGCGGCAGCGACACGGAGACGAGGCACACGAGCGCGAGGTCCGCCCACGACAGCCGCCACGACATGCCAATCTCCTCCAGCGGCAGCCATTTCAGGATGCCGTGCGCGAAGCACAGCTCCAAGGTCAGGCCCGCCAGCGACAGCAGCGCCGCGGCGAGCCACTTGCCGGCGACGAGATCGAGCGTGCTGGCCGGCTGCGCCAGCAGCACTTCCAGCGAACGGCGTTCGCGCTCGCCCGCCGTGCTGTCGACCGCGGTGGCCAGCGCGAAGAAGAACGCGGGGATGAAGAACATGCCCAGCATTGTGCCGATCACGCTGGCCGAGCGGGATGCGCTGGTGCCGGTATCGTACTTCTGCACGTGCACGGGGAACAGCGTGGCCGGCGAGACGCCGTGCGCCAGCAGCCGCGCGCCCGCGATCGTATTGCTGTAGTTGCGCAGCACGTCCTCGACGTCGTAGCGCTTGCGGCCATTGTCGTCGGCCGAGTCGTACCACAGCTCGATGCGCGCCGGCCGCATCGCGCGATAGTCTTCCCCATAGCTGTCGGACACGCGCAGCACGGCGGCCACCTTGCGGGTGCGCAGCAGCGCGGCGATGGCTTCCTGCGTCATCGGCCCCGCCTCATGCACGTTGACGTTCTTCTGCTTCAACTGCGTCATCAACGTGGGCGCCATCCGTGCGCCGATGACGGTCAGCTCGATGCCTTCCTTTTCCGGTTGCGTGGCGCGGTTGATCTGCTGCTGCAGGACGCCGCCGACGAGCGCCGGATACATCAGCACGAACAGCAGCAGCATGAACAGCGCGCGGCGGTCGCGCAGCGTTTCGCGAAGCTCCTTCAGCATCACGACCAGGAACATGGGCTTCATGCGGAAATTCCTTCGTCGGTGCCGACCAGCTTCACGAACGCGTCTTCCAGGCTGGCGATGCCGGTGCGTTCGCACAGCGATTGCGGCGTGCCCTGCGCCACCGTGACGCCGTTCGCGATGACGATCACGTCGTCGCACGAGTTGGTCACTTCCTGCATCACGTGGGTGGCCATGATCACGCAGCAGCCGTCGGCGCGCAGCGCGGCCAGCGCACGGCGCAGAGCGCGCGTGCTCATCACGTCCAGGCCCCGGCTCGGCTCATCGAGCAGCAGGTTGCGCGGGCGGTGCAGCAGGGTGCGGGCCAGCGCCACCTTGATGCGCTGGCCTTGCGAGAAGCCTTTCGCGCGGCGATCGAGGATGTCCTCCAGCGCGAGCAGGGCCGTCACCTCGTCGATACGCTGCTCGATCGCTCGGCGCTCCATCCGGTTCAATTGCCCGAAGTAGCGCAGGTATTCGCGGGTGGTCAGGCGTTCGTACAGCCCGAACTGGTCGGTCAGGAAGCCGATATTGCGGCGCACGGTCAGCGGATCGGCGCCGGGATCGACACCGTCGACGGCGATGGTGCCGCTGTCGCGCCGCAGCAGGCCGACCAGCATGCGCAGCAAGGTCGTCTTGCCGGCGCCGTTCGGCCCGAGCAGCGCGGTGACCTGACCGTCGCGCGCCGTGAAGCTGGCGCCGGCCAGCGCATGTACCTTGCCGAAATGTTTTGTGACGTCGTGGACTTCGATCATCGATGGGTCTTTTCGTGTCAGGGTTGCGGGCCGGCGCTGTCGAGCTGGAATGTGGGCGCGGGGATCTCGTCGAGGCAAGCCGCGGCAAGCTTCCCGCCGGGCTGGTCGAGGAACTCGCGCATCAGCCGCGGCACACAGCCGAGCGTCGACACGATATGACCGCCGTTCTTCACGACGAGGTGGCGCGGCGCCTTCATCAGGCGGGCCGCCGCTTCGGCACGGCGCGGCGGCGTCACCGGGTCCTGCGCACCGGACAGCAGCAGCACCGGCGCGGTGATCGGCGCCGCCGCCGTATAGTTCACCGGCTTGGCATTGATGACGGGGCACAGCGTACCCAGTTGCGTGACGAGCGCGGAGCCGAGGAACGAGCCGCGCGCGTCGTCGGCCGCCAGCTGCGGCGACAGCTTTGGATAGTCCTCGGCGCAGACGACGGCCAGGTACAGCGGGCCGGACATCGCTCCATCCGTCGAAAAATCGGTGTCGCGATTGCTCTGCGCGACAAACGGCTCCCAGCGGCCGTTGTAGGCGCTGTGAATCAGGAAGGGCAGCGTGTGCGCGTCGGCCTGCGCGTACAGGCTGCGGTGCACGGTGGCGACGAAGCGGCGCAGGCTGATCGTCACAGGCCGCAGCGCGGCAGTGCGCGGATCGGCCATCGTCACGGTGACGGGGCCTTGCGCGAGCTTGGCGGCGAGTGCCGCGAATTCGGTGCGCAACGCGGGGAAGGTGCGGGCGCAGGCGGGTGCCTGTTCGCAGCGGCGCAACGTGGCGTCCAGCGCGGCCTGCGCATCGGCGCCGCCGGCGGCGATCACCTGGTCCGGCGCGGCGACGCCGTCGAGGATCAGCGCGCGCACGTTGGCCGGATACAGGCGCGCATAGTGCTGCGCGAGGCGGGTACCGTATGAGCCGCCCCACAGGTTGATCTGGCGGTAGCCGAGCGCTTGGCGCACGCGTTCGATGTCGCGCGCGGCGGCATCCGTTGTGTAGTGGACGTAGGGCGCATCGAGCGCCTTCAGGCAGCGCAGCGTATAGGCGTCGGCCTGTTCTTCCGTCATCGTGTCGATGTCGGGCGGCGTCTTGCAATCGAGCTTGCCGGACAGGCCCGTGCCCCGCTGGTCGATCAACACGATGTCGCGGGTGGCGCGCACACGGCGAAACGCGGCCTGCACGATCGGCAGGATGTCGCTGCCGGCCTGGCCCGGACCGCCGGCCAGCACGAACAGCGGGTCAGGCCTGGCCGCTTCGCGGTAGGCCGCGGCGACCGTCGCGTGGATGGCGATGCTTTTGCCGGGATGGGCATAGTCGAGAGGCACCTGGACCGTCACGCAGCGCAGCGCTTCCTCGGCGCCGGGCAGGTGGCAGCTGCGCCCGGGTGGCGCGGCCACGGCCACCCGCGCGGCCAGCAGCAGCGATACGGCAATGAAGAAGCGGAAACGCACGAGTATCCTTTCGCTTTGTCTTTCAGGCAATACTAACGTCGGCTTGCCGTCGAGGCAACGTCATTTGCACGGCCATTGCCGGCTTGACCCGGCATCGCAAGGCACGCTATAATCGCCAGCTTTCCGTTCGCTCAGGAAAAGTCATAAGAAGGCTGCGTCCGCTGTTGCCGAGGTTGGCAAACTGGGCGGAACCACCGTAATTGAGCGTTTATTTATCTTCTATTAGGAAGTCAAACATGAAAACTTTTTCCGCTAAGGGCCATGAAGTCCAGCGCGACTGGTTCGTGATTGACGCGACGGACAAAGTCCTCGGCCGTGTTGCCAGCGAAGTGGCACGCCGACTGCGCGGCAAGCATAAGCCAGAATTTACCCCTCACGTCGACACGGGCGACTTCATCGTCGTCATCAACGCAGGCAAACTGCGCGTGACCGGCACGAAGGCAACCGAGAAGACCTACTACCGTCACTCGGGCTACCCGGGCGGTATCTACGAGACGAACTTCCTGAAAATGCAACAGCGTTTCCCGGGTCGTGCTCTGGAAAAGGCCGTCAAAGGCATGCTGCCGAAGGGCCCGCTGGGCTACGCAATGATCAAGAAGCTGAAAGTGTATGCCGAAGGTTCGCACCCGCACGCTGCTCAGCAACCTAAAGCACTCGAATTCTAAGGAACTGACATGATCGGTAACTACAACTACGGCACCGGCCGTCGCAAGAGTGCAGTGGCCCGCGTGTTCATCAAGGTCGGCACCGGCCAGATCATCGTGAACGGCAAGCCCGCATCGGAGTACTTCTCCCGCGAAACCGGCCTGATGGTCATCCGTCAGCCGCTGGAACTGACCGGCAACGTCGAGCGTTTCGACATCAAGGTCAACGTGCATGGCGGCGGCGAGTCCGGCCAGGCAGGTGCAGTGCGCCACGGTATCACCCGTGCACTGATCGACTACGACGCAGGCCTGAAGGGCGATCTGGCACGTGCCGGCTTCGTTACCCGTGACGCCCGTGAAGTCGAGCGTAAGAAAGTCGGTCTGCGTAAAGCACGTCGCGCAAAGCAGTTCTCGAAGCGTTAATCGCTTGGTTCCATGCCCGGTGCGCCGGGCTGGTACGGAAAAGCCGCTGGTCTCCAGCGGCTTTTTGCATTGGAGATAGGTAAAGCGGCCGTCACGAGACGCTGCTAAAATCCGTATCCACCTACTTACTTATGCAAGGAACAAGAACATGATCAAAGTTGGCATCGTCGGCGGCACCGGTTACACCGGCGTGGAACTGCTGCGATTGTTGGCAGTCCACCCCGAAGCGCAGCTGACGGCAATCACGTCGCGCAAGGAAGATGGCCTGCCCGTGGCCGACATGTATCCGTCGCTGCGCGGCCGCGTGGACCTGGCGTTTTCGGCGCCGGACAAGGCCGACCTGACGCAGTGCGACGTCGTGTTCTTCGCCACCCCGCACGGCGTGGCGATGGCGCAGGCGCCGGAGCTGCTGGCCAAGGGCGTCAAGGTGATCGACCTGGCGGCGGACTTCCGCATCAAGGACCGCGCCGTGTTCGAGAAGACGTACAAGATCGACCACACCGCGCCGGAGCTGCTGGAGCAGGCCGTGTATGGTCTCGTCGAACTGAACCGTGAAGAGATCAAGAAGGCGAACCTGATCGCCAACCCGGGCTGCTACCCGACGACGATGCAGCTGGGCTTTGCGCCGCTGCTGAAGGCCGGCGTGATCGACGCGGGCAACCTGATCGCCGACTGCAAATCCGGCGTATCGGGCGCGGGCCGCAAGGCGGAGATCGGCATCCTGTTCTCGGAAGCTTCCGACAGCTTCAAGGCCTATGGCGTTTCGGGCCACCGCCACACGCCGGAAACGTCGGCGCAGCTGCAGCGTTTCACGAACGACAAGGTGTCGCTGATCTTCACGCCGCATTTGGTGCCGATGATCCGCGGCATGCACTCTACGCTGTACGGCAAGCTGACGAAGGACATCTCGAACGAGGAACTGCAAAAGCTCTTCGAGGACGCCTACGCGAACGAGCCGTTCGTCGACGTGATGCCGTTCGGCTCGCATCCTGAAACCCGCACGACGAAGGGTTCGAACATGTTGCGCCTGGCGGTGCACCGCCCGGACAACGGCAATACCGTCATCGTGCTGGTGGTGCAGGACAACCTGGTGAAAGGCGCGTCCGGCCAGGCCGTGCAGTGCATGAATCTGATGTTCGGCCTGCCGGAAGACATGGGCCTGAACACGATCGCGCTGCTGCCGTAACCATTTGCCATTGAAGTGATGCGGGCTTGCCTCATATCCCTTGCTATCTCTAGGGAAATGGGGCGTCCCGAAGCATGGGTTCGCGCAAAGGTCTATAATGGGCCCAACGATTTTTAGTGGGAGTAACCAATGAATGCAGTCGCCGAAGCGCAAGACGTGATCCCGGCACCGATCAACTTCACCGATGCCGCGGCCGATAAAGTGGCTCAGCTGATCGAGGAAGAGGGCAACCCCGACCTGAAACTGCGCGTATTCGTGCAGGGTGGCGGCTGCTCCGGTTTCCAGTACGGCTTCACGTTCGATGAAATCGTCAACGAAGACGACACCACGATGGTCAAGAATGGCGTCCAGCTGCTGATCGATTCGATGAGCTACCAGTACCTGGTGGGCGCCGAGATCGACTACAAGGACGACCTGGAAGGCGCGCAATTCGTGATCAAGAACCCGAACGCCCAGTCCACCTGCGGCTGCGGCTCGTCGTTCTCCGCGTAAGCCTCACTTCCAGCATTACCCCGCGACGGCGGGCAGCGCAAGCTGCCCGCCGTTGTGCATTTTGAAGCCGAAGTTCCCACCGAAACCTGCGTAACTCAGTTGAGATTTGTCAATGCGTCAAGTATGATCCCGTGATATTGCAAAAAATATATCTTTCTTTTTGCAAGTCACCAAGTCCGGTCCGTCCGGCACTCCGCATCGATACCATCAAAAGGGGAATTTCATGTTACGAAAGTTTCGGCTTTCGGCCGGCCGCGCCGCGGCCCTGGCCTTGCTGCTGGGCGCGGCAACGTGCGCTTCGGCGGGCACCTATACGCAGTCGCTCAACGTCTCCGGGCTCACCTACACGCTGGAGGACCTGGATGCCAACGACGGCATCACCGCCAGCTACAACCTCTACCAGCACGGCCACGGCGTGTCGGCCGAGAGCACGATTTCGGATCAATCGTACAAGTCGACCCTCGACGTGACGACGTTCCGTCCTAAGCCGCTCGGCGCCAGCTTCGACCTGTATGGGATCGGGGCTGCGGCGTCGAACGACGGCACCGGCAACCGGTCGCTGTCCGCCGTCATGACGCTCGACATGGCCGACCACCCGGGCTGGGTAGGCATCTCCGCATCGTCCAAGATCTCGGAGCAGCTGACGCTGAGTGCGCACAGCGCGCTGACGATATCGGTGAGCTACGAGCACGTGTGGTCGTACGATGGCGAGCTGAATCCGGAAGTCGATGGCGGCGTGTCGCACCAGCTGATGTTAAGTGGCGGCGTGACGTTCTGGTACAGCGGCAGCAGCGGCTATACGGTGATGAACTGGAAAAACGGCGCCGGCAGTTCGGCCGACACGGTGACGCTGCGCCTGGAGAATCCCTATGACCAGGACGTCGGCTTTGCGTTTTCCAGCAACGCGTACGTCAGCATGACGGGCATGGACATCTATACGGGGCCCGAGCTGTCGGCACCGGCGCCGGTGCCTGAGCCGGAAACGCTGGGCATGCTGCTGGGCGGCCTGCCGCTCGTGATGCTGGCCCTGTCCCGCCGCCGCGCGCGCCAGTGCTGAACCGACCACTACACGAATCGGAGTTTTGATGAAGAAGATCACTGCAATTGCCTGCCTGGCCCTTCCGGCCCTGGCCGCCTACTCGCTGCCAGCAGCCGCGGCAAACACGTTGAACCTGACCTCGACCGCGCTGACGGTCTCGGTCACCGATACCGACCTCGACGACGGCATCACCGCGGGGTACAGCGCTCGAAACCTGAAACAATCGGGCGTTTCGACCGCGTTCACCACCGACGGGTTCGGCGTGAAGGACAAGGAATCCTTTGCCGTCGATACCCCGGCGATCGTACCGATGGACGCCATGGCGTCGTTCAACGGCGTGCAAGGTGCCATTGCCGCCGACGGCCGCTTGGGCGGCTTCTCGGTCGGCATGGTGGCGCCGGACGATATCCTCAACCGTCCTACCGGCCATTTCCTGGACATGAGCTTCGAAGCCACGCAGTACTTCGTGCTGCAGCCGCATACGACGCTGACTTTCAGTGGCAGCTACGCCTTCAACCGCACCTGGGGAACGACCTGGGTTCCTGCGGAGGGGGGCCACATCTACCTTGACACCAGCATGACGCTGTCTCTGCACACCGCCGGACAGTGGGTCGCATCCGAAGACTTCTACTTCAGCACGGAGCGCGAGTTCACGTTCCAGTTGACGAACGACAGCGATGTCGTCAGTGAGCAGTTCGTGAAATTCTCGTCGGAGGCGGACGTCTACACGCGATTCGTCGTTGCCGAAGTCCCCGAACCAGCGACGTGGGGCATGATGGCTGCCGGCCTGACGCTGCTGGGGCTGCGCGCTCGCCGCAAGGCAACGGCGTAACACGCGCTGCCGCGGCCTTGCCGCCAGCTCAGCTGGCGGCAAGGCTGACGTGACGGGCTTGACGCTCCTCGAGCCGTTCCCAGGCCCGGTCGTGGTAAGGCAGCACGATCACGTTCAGGATCGGCTCGAGCACCGCGGCCAGGCCGCCCAGCGCCAGCGAGCCGGTGGCCCAGTACATCACGGCGACTGCGATGACGAAGTGGAAGGCCGTCTGGCTGATTTTTTCGGCAGCCACGAGCGTCGCTGTACGCGTGGCCGAGCGCTCGCGCAGCCGTTTCCAGAAGCCTTCATGCAGCGGCAGCAGCGCGACGTTGATGATGGGCTCGATCACGGCCGCCAGGCCGCCGAATGCCACCGAGCCCGTCAACACGTACATCAGGCCGAACGCAAGGGTCATGTGGGCCGTGACCTGGCTGACTTTTTTCGCTGCGATGATCATGTTTGCCTCTGAGTGGATTACCGTTGAGGCAGATGATAACGATTCTCGTTTATTAGGAAAAATTGATTGTTCCTAGGGATGCGATTGGTAATATCAATGATGTGCCCGTCGATTTCCAGCGGCTCCGCACGTCGTGCTCATACATCCATCAACAGGAGTCACGCATGAACGACAAAGTCAAAGGCCCGGCGTCCTACTTCCCCTCGATCGAGCAGAAATACGGCCAGCCCGTCGCGCACTGGCTGACGTTGCTTGGCAAGCAGAGCGGGCTGAAGCACATGGAGCTGGTGAACTGGCTCAAGACCGAACACGGCTTGGGCCACGGCCACGCCAATGCGCTCGTGGCCTATCATCTCGCCCAGACAAAGTAGGGCAAGGCAGGGCATTAGCGGGGATACAGCGCCCCCAGCACGCGCTCGCCGCGCGCGCCAGTGACCGAGGGCAGGTTGCCGGACTTGCGGTCGTCGAAGCGCCACGCCAGCCAGGCCCAGCACAGTGCTTCGACGTGGGACGGATCGGCGCCCAGCGCCTGCGTCGTCTGCACCTTCACGCCGGCGCCCAGTTCTTCCGCCAGCATGCGCAGCAGCGTGTCGTTGTAGGCGCCGCCGCCGCACACGTACAGCGCATCCGCACCTGCCGCATGCGTGTGGATGCCGGCCGCCAGCGTCTGTGCGGTCAGGCGCGTCAGCGTGGCCGCCACGTCGGCCGGCGCCGCGCTGCCGAAGCCGGCTAGCCGGGCGCGCAGCCAGTCGGCGTGAAACAGGTCGCGCCCCGTGCTTTTCGGCGGCGGCAGCGCGAAGTAGGGTTCCGCGAGCAGCGCGGCCAGCAGGTCCGGCAGGAGGCGGCCGGATGCGGCCCACGCGCCGCCGTCGTCATATGGCTTGCCGAGGTGGGCGCGCGTCCATTCGTCGATCAGCACATTGCCCGGGCCCGTATCGAAGCCCGTCACGTGGCCATTCGCCTGCAGCACGCTGATGTTGGCGATGCCGCCGATATTGGCCAGCACGCGCGTCTTGCCGTGCTCGCCGAACAGCGCCAGGTGGGCCGCCGGCACGAGCGGCGCGCCCTGGCCGCCGGCCGCCACGTCGCGCGAGCGGAAGTCGACGATCGCGTCGATGCCGGTCAGCTCCGCCAGCAGCGCGCCGTTGATCGTCTGGCGCGTGAAACCCAGTTCAGGGCGGTGGCGGATCGTCTGCCCGTGTGCGCCGATCGCCCGCACATCCGCGGCCTGCATGCCGGATTGTTCAAGGAGGGCTGCCACGCATTGCGCGTACACTTCGGCGATGCCGTTGCCGGCCAGCGCTTCGCGTTCCAGCTCGTTGTCGCTGGCGGCCTGCAGCGCGCGCAATTCGTCCAGCAGCGCGGGCGGGTAGGGCACATGGTGGGACGCCATCGTGCGCGCGGCGCCGGCCCAGAAATCGACCAGCACGCCGTCGACGCCATCCAGGCTGGTGCCGGACATCAAACCAATAAACAAGCTCATACACCTACCCATGCAGTCAACATGGGCAGATTGTGCACGATTTATGGATATGTTAGCCAGCGAACGGTGCCAACCATGAAGCAACCCTACACTGGAATCACAGTGAGGGAGGAAAGGAAAAACGGCGCCCTGCTCACGCGGGTCGCCGTCTTTCTCAAGCGAACGCCGATGCTTACTTCTGTGCCAGCGTGTCGGTCTTGGCCGAGCCTTGCGGGCGCAGCAGGGCGAAGCGGTGGATCATGTCGCCAGAGACCATCTTGAAGCGCGACAGTTCGGCGGCCGTCAGCGGTGCCTGCGCGGTGACGTTCAGCTTGGTCGGGTCCTTCGCTTCACCTGCCACGCGGAACTCGTAGTGCAGGTGGGCGCCGGTGGACCAGCCGGTCGTGCCGACGTAGCCGATCAGGTCGCCCTGGCTGACCTTCTGGCCCTTCTTCAGGCCAGAAGCGAAGCGGCTCATGTGCGCATACGCGGTGCTGTAGTTGTTCCAGTGCTTCAGCACGACGACGTTGCCGTAGCCGTTCTGCGTGCCCGCGAAATCGACGACGCCATCGCCGGCGGCGCGGATCGGCGTGCCCGTCGGCGCTGCAAAGTCGATGCCCTTGTGCGCCTTCCAGTTGCCGGAAATCGGATGCACGCGCATCGAGAAGCCGGACGAGATACGGGTAAATTCCAGCGGCGACTTCAGGAACGCTTTCTTCAGCGCCTTGCCGTCGAAGCTGTAATAGCCGCCGCCCTGCCTGCTTGCCGGATCTTCGAACCACACGGATTGATACGTCGTGCCGCGGTTCGTGAACTCGCCGGCGAGGATGCGGCCTGCGCGGACGAACTCGCCGTCCTGCCAGAACGTCTCATACACCACGTTGAACCGGTCGCCACGCTTCAGGTCGGAGCGGAAGTCGATATTGGTCGAGAACATCTCGACGATCTGACGCACGATCGTGTCCGGTAGACGCGAACCGTCCGCATCGGAGTCGGTGGCCGCGAACAGCGTCGTCGTGATCTCGCGCGCGTGCATCTCGACGCGGCGCTCCAGCTTGGCCGGGGCTTCCTCGGCAACGAAACCGTCGCCCTTCTTCGTCACCGATACCGTCTTGACCGGATTGTCCGAGCCATCGACGACGTTCGCGCGCAGCCATAGCAGGTTGCCGTTGTCGTCCGTCTGGGCCAGTACACGTTTACCGGTACGCAGCTGCATGATGGCTTTTGCGGTCTTGTCCTTCTTGATGAAGGTTTCCGCGGCATCGTCGTCGACGCCCAGGCGGTGCAGCAGGGTGGCGAGCGTGTCGCCGGCGCGGATGCGCTCTTCGCGCACGTATTTTTCCGTGCCGTCCTGTTGCTCGAGTGCGGTGATCTGGGAAGAGAGGTTCGGGGAAGCGAGATCTTGCGAGATCGTTTTAACCGGCAGGTCGCTGGCATCCGGCGCGAGAGGAGCGACACCGGCGGCACCGAAGGTGCACACGGCAAGCGCCACAGCGGAAGCGCTGATGATGCGCGCCTTGCGGGTCGAACCTAGCAGATGATACAAGCGCGAGCTTGTGAACTTGTTTATAGGGTTCATGCAATCAGTTAAAATTTGCCGCTTGAACTTTGTGGATTTTTGCTTTTTTGTTCTAACTTGTTGATTTGTATCGTTTTCGTTGGGCAAGATTGACGGGATCGGGCATTATAGCAAACTCCTGCGCTACGCCAACACTTTGAGAAAATTTCCGGATAAATGGATACACATTCCCCGGCGCAGACTCCTGCGACCGCTGCCGCCCCCGCCGCTAAGCCAGTTGCCACCCTGCCGCTGAGTGATACTGTACAAGAAGCGCTTGCCATCGCCAAACGCGGCGTCGATGAACTGCTGATCGAATCCGAATTCGCACAGAAGCTGGCACGTTCCGAACAGACCGGCGTCCCGCTGCGCATCAAGCTGGGCCTGGACCCGACGGCCCCCGACCTGCACCTCGGCCACACGGTGGTGCTGAACAAGATGCGCCAGCTGCAGAACCTGGGCCACCAGGTGATCTTCCTGATCGGCGACTTCACGTCGATGATCGGCGACCCTTCCGGCCGCAACGTCACGCGCCCGCCGCTGACCCGCGAGCAGATCGAGCTGAACGCGCAAACGTACTTCAAGCAGGCTTCGCTGGTGCTCGACCCGGAAAAGACGGAAATCCGCTACAACTCCGAATGGTGCGACCAGCTGGGCGCCCGCGGCATGATCCAGCTCGCCTCCCGTTACACGGTGGCGCGGATGATGGAACGCGATGACTTCGCCAAGCGCTACAAGAATGGGACACCGATTTCGGTCCACGAGTTCCTTTATCCGCTGATGCAGGGCTACGATTCCGTCGCACTGAAGAGCGATCTCGAGCTGGGCGGCACGGACCAGAAGTTCAACCTGCTGGTGGGCCGCGAACTGCAGAAGGATTGGGGCCAGGAGCCGCAGTGCATCCTGACGATGCCGCTGCTGGAAGGCCTGGACGGCGTCGAGAAGATGTCGAAGTCGAAGAACAACTACATCGGTATCACCGAGCCGGCCAACACGATGTTCGCCAAGGTGATGAGCATCTCCGACACGATGATGTGGCGCTATTACGAGCTGCTGTCGTGGCGTTCGCTGGACGACATCGCCGCGCTGAAGAAGCAGATCGAAGGCGGCGCCAACCCGCGCGACGCGAAGGTGGCGATCGCCCAGGAAATCGTGGCCCGCTTCCACTCGCAGCAGGCGGCCGAGGATGCGCTGGCGGACTTCGTCAACCGTTCGAAGGGCGGCATTCCGGACGATATTCCGGAAGTCACGGTGGCCGGCGCGCCGCTGGGCCTGGCGCAACTGCTCAAGCAAACGGGGCTGTGCGCATCGACGTCGGAAGCGATGCGGATGATCGACCAGGGCGGCGTGCGCCTGGATGGCACCGTCATCAGCGACAAGGCATTGAAGGCCGAGGCAGGTACGTTCGTGCTGCAGGTGGGCAAGCGCAAGTTCGCGCGCGTTACGCTGACGGCATGATCGGATTGATCCAGCGGGTGTCGGCGGCGCAGGTCGTCGTCGACGGCGCCGTCATCGGCGCGATCGATGCGGGCCTGATGGTGCTCGTTTGCGCGGAGAAGGGCGACACGGAAAAGGAAGCGGATGCGCTGTTGGGCAAGCTGCTGTCCTACCGCGTGTTCGGCGACGATGCCGGCAAGATGAACCGCAGCGTCACCGACGTCGCCGGTGGCCTGCTCCTCGTTCCGCAATTCACGCTGGCCGCTGACACGCGTTCCGGCACCCGCCCATCGTTCTCGCCGGCCGCCCCGCCGGACGAAGGCAAACGGCTGTTCGACCATTTCGTGCGCCAGGCACGCGCGCGCCATGCGATCGTTGCGACCGGACAGTTCGGCGCCGACATGAAAGTCACGCTGACCAACGATGGTCCGGTAACGTTCTGGCTTCAGACAGGTCCAAGCAGGTAATAACGAACTTAAAGGACACAGCGATGAAACTGTGGAGCGATTCATTTGACAATGGCGCCGCCATTCCGGGCGAATTCGCGTTCGCCGTGCCGGATCCCGAAACGCGCGTGCGTTTCGCGGACAACCGCAACCCGCACCTGGCCTGGGATGACATCCCCGCCGGTACCGCGTCGCTGGTGCTGCTGTGCATCGACGGCGACGCACCGACCGTCGGCACGGACGTCAACCAGGACGACAAGACCTTGCCCGTCGACCTGCCGCGCGGCGATTTCTATCACTGGGCCCTGGTCGACATCCCGCCAACGATGACGAGCCTGCCCGCCGGTTCGCAATCGAGCGGCGTCACGCCGCATGGCAAGCCGGGGCCGGCGATCGCGAACGGTGGCACGCACCTGCGCCATGGCCTGAACGATTACACGGGCTGGTTCGCGAGCGACCCGGAGATGGCGGGCCGCTACTTCGGCTACGACGGCCCATGTCCGCCGTGGAACGATGAGCGGGTGCATCACTACATCTTCCGGCTGTACGCGGTGGACGTGCCGCAACTGCCCGTCGAGGGCGAGTTCACGGCGGCGCAGGTGCTGCACGCCTTGCACGGCCACATCCTGGACGAGGCGCAGATCATCGGCACGTATACGTTGCGGACGGCGCGCTGACGCATGGCGACCGAGCTGTTATTGATCCGTCATGGCGAAACGGCGTGGAACGCGGTGCGCCGGCTGCAGGGGCACCTGGACATCGGCCTGAACGACGCCGGGCGGCGCCAGGCGGCCGCGCTCGCCCGGGCGCTGGCTGCCGAGCCGCTGGCCGCGATCGTCTCCAGCGACCTGCAACGGGCGATGCACACGGCCGAGGCCGTGGCGGCGTACCACCACGTGCCGTTCCACACGGACCACGCGCTGCGCGAGCGGGGCTATGGCGTCTTCGAAGGCTTGCTGTACACGGAGATCGAAGCGCGCTACCCGGACCATTTCGCCGCCTGGCAAGCGCGCCATGTCGACGCGGTGATGCCGCACGGCGAGCGCCATGCCGAGAGCTTCCGCCACTTCTATGAGCGCTGCATCGCCGCGATCGGCCGCTGGGCTGGCCAGTACGACGGCCGCAAGCTGGCGCTTGTCGCCCACGGCGGCGTGCTCGAATGCGCCTACCGGGCCGCCAACGACATGGCACTGGAAAGCCCGCGCGACTTCCAGGTCCGCAACGCCAGCATCAACCGCTTCACGTGGGCTGACGGCAAGCTGGCGCTGACGCAGTGGGGCGATGTCGACCACCTGGCGCAGGCGCTGGACGACATCGTCTGACAACCCGGAAAACCGGTGTCAGACACCGGTTTTTCAGCGGCCGATCACCTTTACCAGCTTCGGTGCCGATGCGGCAAAGCCCGCCGAGCCGCCGTCCGCCGTCAGCTTGCCGTCTTTCCAGCGCAGCTTGCTCGTCACCACGTTCTTGCCTTTCTCGTAGTCGTACGTCAGCCCATCGTCGTCGTACAGCGTGAATTCGGCGTCGCCGTTGCCAGGGTAGACGAGGATCTGTTCGATCGCCTGCTTCTCGGCGGTCGATTGGATCGCCGCGCCCAGCGGCACGATCGAGCCGGCGCGGACGAACACGGGAATCCGGTCGATCGGCGCCGCCGCTTTCACCCAGCGGCCGCCCGTGAATTTCTCGTTGGTCCAGAAGTCGTACCAGTCGCTGCCGGCCGGCAGGTAGACGTCCTTTTCCGTCTGGCCCTGTTCCGTCACCGGTGCCACGAGGAACGCGGGGCCGAACATGTATTGCGTGCCGATGTTGGCGACGTTCGGATCGGTGCCGAAGTCCATCCACAACGGCCGCATGAATGGCATGCCCGTGTCGTAAGTGATCTTCGCCTGGCTGTAGATGTACGGGATCAGCTGGTAGCGCAGCGCGTCGAACTTCGCCATCACACCTTCAGCCTGCCTACCGAACGACCACAGTTCCGCTTCCTTGCGCGAGCCGTGCAGCCGCAGCGTCGGCGTGAACGTGCCGTACTGGAACCAGCGCGTGTGCAGCTCCGGGTAGTCGTGGTACTGGCCGACGACGGAGCGGGCATCCGATGGATCGAGCAGCGGCGCCTTGGTGGCTTGCGTGGCCGGCGGCAGGTGCTGCCAGCCACCGATGTCGTTGCCCCAGTAAGCGATGCCGGATGCAGTCATGTTCAGGCCGGCCGGGATCTGGCGCGCCAGCGCTTCCCACGTGGGCTTGATGTCGGACGACCAGAACAGCGCACCCGTGCGCTGCGAGCCCAGGTAGGCGGCGCGCGACAGGATCAGCACGCGGCGGTTCGGCTTCCATGCCCGCATGCCTTCGGCAAAACCTTCCGTGTGCACGAGCGGGAACAGATTGCGGTAACGGTCGCCGGAACCGATCGAGTACTGGAAGCCGTCGGGCACCAGGTCCGGTTCCGTTTCGTCCAGCCACGGATAGTCGAAGCCGCGCGCCAGCACGTTATCGCGTACTTTCTCGAAGAACCATTTGCGGGCCGCCGGGTTGGTGGAGTCGATCAGCGCGCCGGCGCGGTCGGCGCGGAACGGCAAGCCGTCCTGCGTCTTGCCGTCCTTGTCCTTCAGGAAGTAGCCCTTCGCATCGAGCTCGTTGAAGTAGCGGCCGGACGTCTCGAAGCGGGGCCAGATCGACACGATCGACTGCATGCCCAGCGCATGCAGCTGTTTGTTCATGCCGTCCGGGTCGGGGTACTGCGCCGGATCGATGTCGAGCTGGCCCATCCGCGTCCAATAGAACCAGTCCACCACCATGATGTCCAGCGGATAGCGCTTCTGCCGGTAGGTGTTCGCCACGCGCAGCACTTCCTGCTGGCTGTCGTAGCGCGCCTTCGACTGGATCAGGCCGAACGCGGCCTTCGGCGGGATCGGCGTGCGGCCCGTCAGGCGCGCGTAGCCAGCATACAGTTCCTCGACGTTGCGGCCCGTGATGACGAAGAAGCTGACCCGTTCGCCGACGTTCGACTGGAACTTCGTGTCGCCGAGGATCGCCGGCGCAAACCGCGTGGCCGCCGGGTTGTCCCACACGATGCCATAGCCTTTCGACGACACCATGAACGGCACGCAGACGGATTCGCCACCGGGCGCGTCGTACCAATGCTTGCAATCGAGCACGCGGCCACGCAGGTCGAGGCCGGACAGCGATTCCTGGTTCTGGCCCATGCCGTAGTAATGCTCGTCGGCTGGCGCGGCGAAGGTGGCGCCCACCTGGTAGGTCTTTTCGCCGTTCACCGTCTGCGGCGACATTTCCCAGCCCGTCATCTTAAGCACTTCCTGGCCCTGCGCGTTGCGCACCTGCAGGCCGACGGGCGCCAGCGCGGGCGCGAAGTATTTCTCGCCCTGGCTCGGCACGCGCGGCGCCGGCGCCGGGTTCACGTGCAGCGTCATGCCGCTGGACGTGAAGGTGTCGCCATCCGCTCCGGCCTGGTGGCGGAACGGCTTGTTGTCCGCAGGCGCGGGCAGGATGCCGTGGCCGGGTCCCTTCAGCACTTCGTTCTTGTCCACGGCGATCGTCACGTGCACGATGTTCGGGCCATAGGCCTCGACGGCGACATAGGCACCGTTGCGGTCCAGCGTGGCAAGCGGGGCGGCGGCGGCGGGCAGCAGGAAGACGGAGGTAAGTGCGGCGGCCAGCAAGGTGAGCGTCGGGCGGGACGGCGCGGCGGAATGGAACGGCATGCGGATCTCCTTTATGGTTGCGCCCTTGTTTCTGGACGCAGATATTGTTAGCGCTACCGCATGATCGGACAGGGTTGGTTTGAAGTCAACTATTCCTGTGAAGCACCGGGAATGCCGGGAACGTCGCACGCGCGTCCGAATAATTTCCTCACGTAACTCACTGTTTCATAACCGGAAAGCCGCACACTTGCTGTTTCTATACAAAATAGTGCTTATTAATTGAGCAGTGCTTGGGTTAGAATTGCAGGTTCCTCCAGCAAGTTCTCATCGATACCCAAGTGCAAATCGGTCCTTATCAACTGCGCAATAACGTGTTTGTCGCCCCGATGGCGGGCGTCACCGACCGTCCGTTCCGGCAACTGTGCAAGGAGCTGGGCGCGGGCTACGCCGTCTCAGAAATGGCTGCGGCGAACCCGCGCGTGTGGGCAAGCGAAAAGAGCGCCCGCCGCACCGACCACGCCGGCGAGATGGAACCGAAAGCCGTGCAGATCGCGGGTTCCGATCCGCAGGAACTGGCCGATTGCGCGAAGTTCAATGTCGACAAGGGCGCCCAGATCATCGACATCAACATGGGCTGCCCCGTGAAGAAGGTCTGCAACAACTGGTGCGGTTCCGCGCTGCTGCAGTTCGAGGACCTGGTCGAGAGCATCCTGCATGCCGTCGTGCAGGCAGTGCCGGTACCCGTCACGTTGAAGTTCCGTACCGGCTGGAACCGCGAGAACAAGAACGCGTTGAGGATCGCCCGCATCGCCGAGGAGGCGGGGATCCGCATGCTGACGTTGCATGGCCGCACCCGTGCGGACGGCTATTCCGGCGACGCGGAATACGACACGATCGCCGCCGTGAAGGCGTCGGTGAAGATCCCCGTGGTTGCCAACGGCGACATCACGACGCCGGAAAAGGCCCGCTACGTGCTCAATAAAACGGGTGCGGATGCCGTGATGATCGGCCGCGCCGCCCAGGGCCGGCCGTGGATCTTCCGCGAAATCGATCACTTCCTGCGTACCGGCACGCACCTGCCGCCGCCGCTGGTGGCGGAGGTGCGCAAGCTGATGGACGAACACCTGCGTGCCCACTACGCCTTCTACGGCGAGTACCTGGGCGTGCGCACCGCGCGCAAGCATATCGGCTGGTATGTGCGCGACCTCCCGGGCGGGGAGGAGTTCCGCAAGGAGATGAACCGCCTCGAGTCCACCGATGAGCAGCTGCGTGCCGTGGATTCGTTCTTTGAGTCCCAATGGAAGCATGGCGAGCGGTTACAATACCGCCTCGCCGAAGACATGCTGGCTGCCTGATGGCGCCAGATCGGCAAATAATTCACGTAAATAGAAGAACATGAGCAAAGAAAGTATCCAGGAAGTTGTCACGAAGAGCCTTGAAGAGTATTTCAACGACCTGGGCGAGCAGCAACCATCGAACATCTACGACATGGTCGTCATGACCGTCGAGAAGCCGATCCTGCAAGTGGTAATGAACCGTGCCGACGGCAACCAGTCGCACGCCGCGCAGATGCTGGGTATCAACCGCAACACGCTGCGCAAGAAACTGCAGGAGCACGGCCTGCTGTAAGGCTTTCTGTCCGGCCCGGTTCGAAGTGGCTGCGACCGGCCGCTTGTGCCGGCGGGCCGCTCGATACAAGAATTTTTCAAACCTGGACCACAGCCATGATCAAACAAGCTCTCATCTCCGTTTCCGACAAGACCGGCGTTCTGGATTTCGCCCGGGCGCTGTCGGCGATGGGCGTCAACATCCTGTCCACGGGCGGTACCGCCAAGCTGCTGCAGGATAACGGCCTGACCGTCACCGAAGTCGCCGATTACACGGGCTTCCCGGAAATGCTGGACGGCCGCGTGAAGACGCTGCACCCGAAAGTGCACGGCGGCATCCTTGCCCGCCGCGATTTCCCGGAGCACATGGCGAAGCTGGACGAACACCAGATCCCGACGATCGACATGGTCGTCGTCAACCTGTACCCGTTCCAGGCAACGGTGGCGAAGGACAACTGCACGCTGGATGACGCGATCGAGAACATCGACATCGGCGGCCCGGCGATGCTGCGCTCGGCGGCGAAGAATCACAAGGACGTCGTCGTGATCTGCGACCCGTCCGACTACGGCCTGATCCTGGCCGAGATGAAGACGACGGACAACTCGCCCGGCTACATCAGCTATGAAACCCGCTTCAACCTGGCCAAGAAGGTGTACGCGCACACGGCCGCCTACGACGGCGCGATCACGAATTACCTGACGAGCCTGGGCCCGGACCGCTCGCACGCGAACCGCGGTGCGTACCCGCAGACGCTGAACGTCGCGTTTGAAAAAGTGCAGGACATGCGCTACGGCGAAAACCCGCACCAGTCGGCTGCGTTCTACCGCGAAACTCGGCTTGTTCCCGGCGCACTGGCGAACTACCGCCAGCTGCAGGGCAAGGAACTGTCGTTCAACAACATCGCCGA
The DNA here is from genome assembly GCF_007830495.1 of Pseudoduganella flava. Classification (GTDB taxonomy): domain Bacteria; phylum Pseudomonadota; class Gammaproteobacteria; order Burkholderiales; family Burkholderiaceae_D; genus Rugamonas; species Rugamonas flava. The sequence continues at coordinate 96,126 of NZ_VLKW01000001.1, forward strand.
TGCCGATGCGGCATGGGAATGCGTGAAGAGCTTCGGCGGCATGGACCAGCCGGCCGCATGCGTGATCGTCAAGCACGCGAATCCGTGCGGCGTGGCGCTGGGCGGCTCGGCCGTCGAAGCGTACACCCGCGCACTGCAGACGGACCCGACCTCCGCATTCGGCGGCATCATCGCCTTCAACGTGGAAGTGGACGCCACTGCCGCGACCGAGCTGGCCAAGCTGTTCGTCGAAGTGCTGATCGCCCCATCCTTCAGCGACGAAGCGAAGCGGATCATGTCGGCCAAGCAGAACGTCCGCCTGCTGGAAATCCCGTTGGGCGATGGTGTCAACGCGATGGACTTCAAGCGCGTGGGCGGCGGCCTGCTGGTGCAGTCGGCCGATGCGAAGAACGTGCTGCAGGCGGACCTGCGCGTCGTGACGAAGAAGCAGCCGACGCCGCAGCAGCTGGCCGACGCGATGTTCGCGTGGAAGGTGGCCAAGTACGTCAAGTCGAACGCGATCGTCTTCTGCGGCGGCAATATGACCTTGGGCGTCGGCGCCGGCCAGATGAGCCGCATCGACTCCGCGCGGATCGCCTCGATCAAGGCACAGAACGCCGGCCTGTCGCTGGCTGGCTCGACCGTGGCATCGGACGCGTTCTTCCCGTTCCGTGACGGCCTGGACGTGGTCGTCGACGCCGGCGCAACGTGCGTGATCCACCCAGGCGGCTCGATGCGCGACCAGGAAGTGATCGACGCAGCCGACGAACGCGGCGTCGTGATGCTGTACACCGGCACCCGCCACTTCCGCCACTAAGCCGCCATCGAACAACGGCTCAGCTCGTGTCCCCTGGTGCCAGGCACGAAGGGACACGAGCTCAACGGATATTACGGTCGAGCCCGTGTCTTCTGGTGCCTGGCACCAGGGGACACGGGCTCGACTGTTCTTTGCGCACTATTCGCGATGAGCAACTTGCCCGCGCTTTCTTTACTGCATACAATCACCCGATGATCATTCTCGGCATCGACCCCGGCCTCCGTACGACCGGCTTTGGCGTCATTCACAAGCAGGGTACGAAGCTGCGTTACATCGCCTCCGGAACCATCAAGAGCGGCGATGGGGGGTTGCCGGCGCGCCTGAAAGTCATCCTCGACGGCGTCAGCGAACTGGCGGCCACCTACCAGCCCGATTGCGCCGCGATCGAGCAGGTGTACGTCAACGTCAATCCGCAATCGACCTTGCTGCTCGGCCAAGCCCGTGGTGCGGCCATCTGCGGGCTGGTCAGTGCCGCGTTGTCCGTCGCCGAGTATTCGCCCACGCAGATCAAGCAGGCCGTCACCGGCAGCGGCCGGGCCGTCAAGGAACAGATGCAGCAGATGGTGGCGCGCCTGCTGGCGCTGCCCGGCCTGCCCGGCACGGATGCCGCCGACGCGCTCGGCGTCGCCATCTGCCACGCCAATTCGCACGACACGTTGAACGCCATCGCCGCGACAGGGTTGTCCGGTCTGCACATGAAGCGCGGCCGCCTCGTCGGCTAAACTTCACCTCATCACTTCATTTACGGGCTTGCCATGATCGGACGTCTCTCCGGTGTTCTGCTTGAAAAAAATCCGCCGCAACTGCTGGTCGACGTCGGCGGGGTCGCCTACGAGGTCGACGTGCCGATGAGCACGTTCTACAACCTGCCGCACACGGGCGAGCGCGTCGTGCTGTTCACGCACCTGACCGTGCGCGAGGATGCGCACCTGCTGTACGGCTTCGGCAACGCCGAGGAGCGCGCCGTGTTCCGCCAGCTGATCAAGATCAGCGGCATCGGCGCGCGCACCGCGCTGTCGATCCTGTCCGGCATGTCGATCGCCGACCTGTCGCAGGCCGTCACGCGGCAGGAAGCGGGCCGCCTCGTCAAGGTGCCCGGCATCGGCAAGAAGACGGCCGAGCGCCTGCTGCTGGAGCTGAAGGGCAAGCTGGGCGCGGACCTCGGCAGCGTCGGCGGCGTGGCCGTCGTGCCCGACGCGCAAACGGACATCCTGAACGCGCTGCTCGCATTGGGGTATTCTGACAAGGAGGCGCTGCTGGCGCTGAAGACCGTGCCCGCCGGAGCCTCCGTCTCGGACGGCATCAAGCAGGCACTGAAGGCGCTGTCCAAAGGTTGATGAATGAGCATCCAGACCGATAGTTTTTCCGAAGCACGCATCATCGATGCGGCGCCCGCGTCGCCGAACGAGGAGGCGATCGAGCGCGCGTTGCGCCCGAAGCTGCTGGACGAATACGTCGGCCAGCAGAAGATCCGCGACCAGCTCGAGATCTTCATCTCCGCGGCAAGAAAGCGCAGCGAGGCGCTCGATCACACCTTGCTGTTCGGCCCTCCGGGCCTGGGCAAGACGACGCTCGCCAACATCATCGCCCGCGAGATGGGCGTGAACCTGCGCCAGACGTCCGGCCCCGTGCTGGAGCGCCCCGGCGACCTGGCCGCGCTGCTGACGAACCTGGAAGCGAACGACGTGCTGTTCATCGACGAGATCCACCGCCTGTCGCCCGTCGTCGAGGAGATCCTGTACCCGGCGCTGGAGGACTACCAGATCGACATCATGATCGGCGAAGGCCCGGCCGCGCGTTCCGTGAAGCTGGACCTGCAGCCGTTCACGCTCGTCGGCGCGACCACCCGCGCCGGCATGCTGACCAATCCGCTGCGCGACCGCTTCGGCATCGTCGCCCGCCTCGAGTTCTACACGACCGAGGAGCTGGCGAAGATCGTCACGCGCAGTGCCGCGCTGCTGAAAGCGAACATCGACGACTCGGGCGCGCTGGAAATCGCCCGCCGCGCGCGCGGCACGCCGCGAATCGCCAACCGGCTGCTGCGCCGCGTGCGGGACTACGCGGAAGTGAAGAGCAATGGCGACATCACGAAGGCCGTGGCCGACGCCGCGCTCGTGATGCTGGATGTCGACACCGTCGGCTTCGACGTCATGGACCGCAAGCTGCTCGAAGCGGTGCTGCATAAATTCGGCGGCGGCCCCGTCGGCATCGGCAACCTGGCGGCGGCGATCGGCGAGGCCGCCGACACGATCGAGGACGTGCTGGAACCCTACCTGATCCAGCAGGGCTACCTGCAGCGCACGCCGCGCGGGCGTGTCGCTACCGCGGCGGCCTACGAGCACTTCGGCCTGAAGCCGCCGCGCGGCAACCTCACCGGCGAATTGTGGTGATGCGGATCTGGGTCGACGCGGACGCTTGCCCCGCGGTGATCAAGGACATCCTGTACCGCGTCGCCGAACGGGTGCAGATCGACGTCACGCTGGTCGCGAACCAGCTGCTGCGCGTGCCGCCGTCGAAGTACGTGCGCGCCGTGCAGGTGCCGGCCGGTTTCGACGTGGCGGACCGCGAGATCGTGCGCCTGACGGAACCGGGCGACCTCGTGATCACCGGCGACATCCCGCTGGCCGCGGACGTGCTGGAGAAGGGCGGCCATGCGCTCAATCCGCGCGGCGAGTTCTACACGCCGGACAATATCGCCCAGCAGCTGACGATGCGCGCCTTCCTCGACGAGCTGCGCGGCAGTGGCGTCGACACGGGCGGCCCGGCCGCATTCAACCAGGCGGACCGCCAGCGTTTCGCCAATGCGCTCGACCGCCATCTGCGCCAGGCCGGCCTGGGCTGAATCGGGCAAGTTGCGGTATGCTCCCGGCATGCTGATCAAAACCGCCATCGCCACACTGGCCCTCGCCGCATCCGCCGCGCAGGGCGCCGTTCCCGTCTACGGCTACGTTGTCAAACACACCTATCCGCACGATCCCGGCGCATTCACGCAAGGGCTGTTCTACCAAGACGGCCTGCTGTACGAAAGCACGGGCCTGAACGGCCGCTCGTCGGTGCGCAAGGTGGAACTGGAAACGGGCAAGGTGCTGCTGAACCGCGCGATCCCCGCCGCGTATTTCGGCGAAGGGATCGCCCCCGCCGGCAACCGCATCGTCAGCCTCACGTGGACGAACCAGATCGGCTTCATCTTCGACATGGAAACGCTGCAGCCGCAAGGCATCTTTCCGTACCAGGGCGAAGGCTGGGCGTTGACGAGCGACGGCACGCGCCTCTACATGAGCGACGGCAGCGCCTACCTCCGCGTGCTCGATCCGAACACGATGCGCGTGCTGCGGCGCATTCACGTGACGGCCGATGCGCAGCCCGTCACGCAACTCAACGAGCTTGAATGGGTGGAAGGGGAGATCTACGCGAACGTGTGGCAGACCGACCGCATCGCCCGCATCGATCCGTTTTCCGGCCGCGTGCTGGGCTGGATCGACCTGACAGGGCTGGACAAGCTGGCGGGCATCGAGCGCGGCTCGGACAACGTCCCGAACGGCATCGCCTACGACAGCGCGAAGAAGCGCCTGTTCGTCACCGGCAAGCTGTGGCCGAAGCTGTTCGAGATCGAATTGAAGAAGCGCCCGTAAAGCGGGGTCCCCACGGGCCGCGTGATTCAGCGGGCGACGGCGCCGCGCCGTCCCGCGGCCACGCTGTCGAACGCTTCCTCCAGCAGATAGCGCATCGCGGCCGCGCGCATCGCGGGCCGGTTGCAGTCGACGTCGCGCAGCGCCGCCGTGTCGATCGCGACGAGGGTGCCGACCAGGCCGCCGTCGCCGCCCGACACCACGTCCGTCACGACACACGTACCCAATCCATCCAGGTAGAACACGCCCAGCAGCAGCGGGTCGACGCGCGCCTTCAGCGCAGCGGGCAGCGCGGCCAGCGCCGCATGCAATTCGCCGAGAAAGCGTGCGCCATCGTCGGCGCACTCCGTGACGGCCGTTCGGTGCAGGGCGCGCAGCTCCGGCGGCGCGGCACCGAAGCGGCAGGCCAGCGGCAGCGTGCGCATCGCCTGCCAGAGTGCGGGAGTGGTGGTCGATATCATCGTTGGCTCCGTTGGCCGCGCTGTCGGCGGCTGCGCAGCAGTGTGACCGAGGCCGATGTAAAGCGGTGTAAAGACGGGTAAAGCCGGCGTGGGAATTGTCGCGGGGCGCTTACAAATTTCGCGCAATCTTACTGAACCCCCGCACGGAGTCCGTCGGCATAATGGGGGCAAGCAAAACGCATTGCAGTCGACGCATGAAGAACATCGGCCTGCTTGCCCTGCTGTGTGCTGCGGCGCGGGCGCCGTGACCACAGGTGTACAAGCCCAGGCAACCGAACGAGCCGCTACCGCAGCCGGTCGCACCACTGGCTGCATCCGCGGCCGTGCTATCCGCGGCGGTGCAGGCCGCAGCATCAATGAATGACCGCGGGGCGGCGACAGAATCGCTGGCCTGCGCACACCGGACAGGGGAGTTCTCCTGCAAGCAGTACCACTGGACGCCGGGGCAACGCGCACAAGTCGCGTCCGGGCGAAGGCTGTAATGCCAGTGGAAGGGGGCTGTTCCGCCAGAGCCAAGTGGCAGGAAGTGTTGTAACTTTGGGGGGCTGCGGCCCCCACTTTTTTACTCCATCCGCATCCACGTCTGCGACCGGCCCAGCATCGGCAAGCCGATATAGCCGCGCACCTCGAGCTTCTTGCCGCCGTCGACAAGCTTCATCTTGCTCTTGTAAACCTTGCCGTTCTCGGGATCGAGGATGGTGCCGCCGGCATACTCGTCGCCGTCCTTCCTCATGCTGTTGATGATCGACAGGCCGACGATCGGCTTGCCCTTGTCGCCGCCCTCGCATTTGTCGCAGATGGGATTCTGGTCCTGGTCGGCCGGCCGGTACAGCTTCTCGATGCGGCCTTGCAGCGTGCCGTTCGATTCGCTGATGCGGATCTCGGCCTTCGGCTTGCCGCTCTTGTCGTCGATGTTCTTCCACAGGCCGACGGGCGACGTGGTGTCCGCGAACGCGGCGCCGGCGCAGGCCAGCAAAACGAGGGGAAGCAGTTTGCGCATCGGGGTCTCCTTTATTGTTTGATCGCCGGAGTGTAGCGCAAATGAAAACGCCGGAGCGGGCGTTACCCGGTCCGGCGTCTGTGCTGGCGCGGCGGCGCTTAGGCCGGCGGCAGCTTGGCGAATTGCTCGCGCAGCTTGTCGAGCGTGGCCGAGAACGTCGCCACCCGCTCTTTTTCCTGCGCCACGACGGCAGCCGGGGCACGGGCGACAAAGCTTTCCGACGACAGCTTGCCGGAAGCCTTCGCGATCTCGCCTTCGATGCGGGCGATTTCCTTCGACAGGCGCTCGCGTTCGGCCTTCACGTCGATCTCCACCTTCAGCATCAGCTTCGTCGTGCCCACCACCGATACGGCGGCCGGCGATTCCGGCAGCACGTCGACGATCTGCACTTCGGACAGCTTGCCCAGCATCTGCACATAGGGTGCGAACGCGGCGATCTTGTCTTTGTCCGCGCCGGTCGCTTCGACGATCAGAGGCACGCGCACGGACGGCGCCAGCTTCATCTCGCCGCGCAGGTTACGCGTCGAATCCGTAAAGCCTTTCAGCTCGGCGATCCACGCTTCCGCCGCCTCGTCGATCGCCGCTGCGTTGGCGATCGGATAGGGCTGCGTCATGATCGACTTGCCTTCGGTCTCGCCCTTGCCAGCCAGCGGCGCAACCGTCTGCCACAGCTGTTCGGTGACGAACGGGATGATCGGGTGCGCCAGGCGCAGCACCACTTCCAGCACGCGCAGCAGCGTGTTGCGCGTGGCGCGCTGCTGGCCTTCCGTGCCTTGCTGGACTTGCACCTTCGCCAGTTCCAGGTACCAGTCGCAGTACTCGTCCCACACGAACTTGTAGATCGCGCTGGCGATGTTGTCGAAGCGGTAGTCCGCAAAGCCCTTCGCCACTTCCTGCTCGGTGCGATTGAGGAGCGAGATGATCCACTTGTCGGCCTGCGACAGGTCGGCATCGCTGGCGCTGCAATCCTTGCCTTCCGTGTTCATCAGCACGAAGCGGGTCGCGTTCCACAGCTTGTTGCAGAAGTTGCGGTAGCCTTCGCAGCGGCCCAGGTCGAAGTTGATGTTGCGGCCCAGCGAGGCATAGCTGGCCATCGTGAAGCGCACGGCGTCCGTGCCGTAGGCCGCGATCCCTTCCGGGAATTCCTTGCGGGTCGCTTTCTCGATCTTCGGCGCATCCTGCGGCTTCATGAGGCCAGTTGTGCGCTTAGTGACGAGCGCTTCCAAATCGATGCCATCAATCAGGTCGATCGGATCCAGTGTATTGCCGACCGACTTCGACATCTTGCGTCCCTGAGAATCACGCACCAGGCCATGCACATATACCGTCTCGAAAGGCACGTTGCCGGTGAAGTGCGCCGTCATGATCACCATCCGGGCGACCCAGAAGAAGATGATGTCGAAGCCCGTCACGAGCACGGACGACGGCAGGAACGCTTTCAAGTCGGGCGTTTCTTGAGGCCAGCCCAGCGTGGAGAACGGCACCAGCGCGGACGAGAACCACGTGTCCAGCACGTCGGCGTCGCGGCGCAATGCGCCGGTACTGCCCGCGGCTTTCGCCTTGGCCTGTGCCTCTTCCTCGGTGCGCGCGACAAAGATGTTGCCCGCTTCGTCGTACCACGCCGGGATCTGGTGGCCCCACCACAGCTGGCGCGAGATGCACCAGTCCTGGATGTTGTTCAGCCACTGGTTGTACGTCGTCGTCCAGTTCTCCGGCACGAACTTGATCTCGCCGTTGGCGACCTTTTCCAGCGCCACGTCGGTGATCGACTTGCCCGGATTGAACGTGCCTTCCGGCGCCGGCTTGCTCATCGCGACGAACCACTGGTCTGTCAGCATCGGTTCGATGACGACGCCGGTGCGGTCGCCGCGCGGCACCATCAGCTTGTGCGGCTTGACTTGTTCGAGCAGGCCCTGTGCGTCCAGGTCGGCGACGATCTGCTTGCGCGCCGCGAAGCGATCCAGGCCGCGGTAGGCTTCCGGCGCCGTGTCGACGATCTTCGCGTCAAGGGTGAGGATCGACGGCATGTCCAGCTTGTGGCGCTGGCCCACCGCGTAGTCGTTGAAGTCGTGTGCCGGCGTGATCTTCACGCAGCCGGTGCCGAATGCCTTGTCGACGTACGAGTCGGCGATGATCGGGATTTCGCGGCCGACCAGCGGCAGCTTGAGCATCTTGCCGACGAGCGCCTCATAGCGCTCGTCGGTCGGGTCGACGGCCACTGCCACGTCGCCCAGCATCGTCTCGGGACGCGTGGTCGCCACCGTCAGCGAACCGCTGCCGTCGGCCAGCGGGTACTTGATGTACCACATCGAGCCGTCTTCCTCTTCCGACACCACTTCCAGGTCGGAGACGGCGGTGCCCAGCACCGGGTCCCAGTTCACCAGGCGCTTGCCGCGGTAGATCAGGCCCTGTTCGAACAGGCGCACGAAGACTTCCGCGACGACCTTCGAGCGCGGCTCGTCCATCGTGAAGTATTCGCGGTTCCAGTCCGGCGACGCGCCCAGGCGGCGCATCTGCCCCGTGATCGTGGAACCGGATTTTTCCTTCCACTCCCACACCTTCTCGACGAACTTCTCGCGGCCCAGGTCATGGCGCGAGATTTTTTGCGCATCGAGCTGGCGCTCCACCACGATCTGCGTCGCGATGCCGGCATGGTCCGTACCCGGGATCCATGCAGTGTTATGGCCCAGCATGCGGTGGTAGCGGGTCAGGCCGTCCATGATCGTCTGGTTGAACGCGTGGCCCATGTGCAGCGTGCCCGTCACGTTCGGCGGCGGCAGCTGGATGCTGAAGGAGGGCTTGGAAAGGTCCATCGACGCGGCGTAGTAACCGCGCTTTTCCCATTCGCTGCGCCAGAACTGTTCAATGTCGGCAGGCTCGAAAGACTTGGCTAATTCCATGATTGGGGTGGTGTGAATTTGGCGAAAACGACCATTATAAGGGAGGCTGCTGCGGCCGGCCCTGCCGGCGATGGGGAAAGCTGTTGCCAAGGCATTGCCGGCCCCGGCAATTCTCACCAAATATTGCACAAATGAATTTTTATTTGGACAATGGAAACTTCTGACGCTAAGCTGGAGTTTTCGTCACGACTGATGGGATCATGTTGAAACGACTGGTTATCGCCACTGTGGCCGGGCTGCTGGCCGGCTGCGCAACGGGGCCGCAAACGCTGCCGGTCAGCGCGTCCGATATCGCGGCGCTGCGCGACGTCGAGGTACGCAACATCGTGTGGCAGGACGAGCTTGACTTCGCGCCGGCGAACCGGGTGTTCGCCAACGGCGTCGCGACGGCGCGCGAGAATTACTATCGCTGGATGGACGTGCGGCATGCAATCAGGGCGCTGTTGCCCGTGATCGACGATGTCGACGTGCGCCGTCAGCTTGAGGATGCACTGGGCCGCGGCCTGGGCGAAGCGATGGCGCCGGGGCGAGTACGCGTGACCACGACGGCGCGCGTGCCCGAAAGGGCCGACCGGGAGCGCATGCGTGCGGCGCTGCAGCCGGGGGGCGCCTTCATGGAAGTGAAGACCGAATACGAGCTATCGGTCAACTCGCTGCGCCTGGAAATGCACTCGACCGCCGAGATGTACGTTGCCGGCCGCGGCGATCCCGTTTACGCGAACAAGTTCTACTATCAGTCCGAGCCGGTTGCCGGCAGCACCAGCGCCACGATCCTATGGGCGGGGAACAATGGTGCACCTTACCGGCGCGCGGTGGCCGAAGGGGTGGCCGAGATCGCCCGAATGATTGCTCTCGATGTCGCACAGGCCAACACGGTTCCAGCCGCAGCGAAGAAGATGACGCTTGCCCTGGCCAACGGCAGCACGCGGACTCCCGACGTCACCGGCACCGTGCTGCGGCAGCGGCCAGGCCGCATCGTATTGCGTGCCGATGCGGGCGGCCTGTATTCATTTGCGCGCTGAGGAGAACGTGATGACGACGATTCGACAGGCCGCGCTTGTGTTGCCGCTGTTCGCGGCGCTGAATGCCGCGTCCGCCGTCGAGGTGGCGGAGATGACCTACCGCCCCGATGCGGAGACGACGCCAAAGCCGTTGGTGCAGAACTGTGCCATCAACGTCGCGCTCAGCGACGGCCGCACCAATCGCGACACGATCGGCAGGATCGACATCACCGAGTCGGTGGTGGCGGGCGACATGTTGCCGTGGCTGGGCGCCGTCGTGGACCGCTTGAGCGCGTATGGCTATACGGTGGTGCATGGCGCGCCAGGCGGCGGTGGCGTGAACGTCGAAGTCAGGCTCACCCGTGCCTACACGTTCTACGTCCCGGGACACCTGGGCGGCATGCTGGCGCTGGAGGTAGCGGTGCCTGGCCGAGCCACGCCGGTAAAGATACGCGGGGCCAAGTTGCGGCCGTGGCGCAACTGGGGTGGGGCGGCAAACCACGTGGCCGCGCTGAACGGGGCCGCGGACGGCGTCGTCGACGATCTTGCGAAGGCGCTCAGCCAAGTATGCCCAGGTGTCCCCGCCGCGTGAGTACGGACCGAACCGTGCTTTTTACGGTCGGCTGCATTATTTTCGTCCGCTGCCCGGCCCCTCGCACGCCACCGCCCACGGCAGCAGCTCATTGCGCGAGCGCTTGACCGTGACACGCGCCGCACCCGCGATGTCGTTCTCGAACACCAGCACCGGCAGGCCGTCCTTGCCCCGATCGAGCCCAGTCAGGCGATAGCCCCGCGAGCGGCTCGGCGAGCAGCTCGTGTTCCCGGCCATCAGCAGGCGCGCGTTGGCGAGGATCGTCGGGTGCTGCTGGAGCAGCAGCAGCGTGTCCATCTCGGGCAGCGGCTGGAGCAGGCGCACCGGCGTATCGGGCTGGGCGCCGCATTGCTGCTGGGGGTGGAACCACACGAGCGTCTGCGCGGGCGTGCGTTCGCTCCAGCGCCGCTCCTTCGGCGCACGGGGATCGTAGTCGAACACGGCGCGCGGCTGGCGGCACAGCGGCAGCACGAGGCGCTGCGCAGGACCGTCCACCGTGGCGCTGACGGTGCGCTTGCCCTTGCCGGTGCTGGTTACGCTGAACTGCGGGCGCAGCAGGCCGGTGGCCGTGTGGGTCGCGTTGTACCAGTCGAAGAACGACGCCTGCTCCGCCGGCGTCGCCGTACGGGGTTCTTCCGCTGCTTGCGCCACGACGGGCAGCGCCGCGAGCGTGGCGGCCATCCATTTCCGCATCATCGTCCTTTCACGTGAGGACCACGATTATAGGCATTAGTGCTTGCCTTCGTGGCACCGTTCGTGCGTATAATGGCGCCGCTGTCTTTCATGAAAGTGAAGGCGGCAAACGCTAGGGGTCCTGCGTGCGGCGAAAGCTTTGCGCGGGTGAGAAATACCCTCCGAACCTGATCTGGATAATGCCAGCGAAGGGAAGCACAAGGATTCTGCCGCACCGTACCCGGGGCGTGCCCATCCCGACCTCCTTTGCTGGCTCCTGCACGCAAAGGAGCCATATGAACGCACCACAGAAATTCCTCGCCAGCACGGCCGAGGTCGACAGCGCCGCGATCGCGCCGCTGCCCAACTCCCGCAAGATCTACGTGACCGGCAGTCGGTCCGACATCCGCGTGCCGATGCGTGAAATCACGCAGGCCGATACGTCCGCGTCGTTCGGCCACGAGCCCAATCCTCCTGTCACCGTGTACGACACGTCCGGTCCCTATACCGATCCGACGACGACCATCGACATCCGCGCCGGCCTCGCGCCGCTGCGCGCCGGCTGGATCGCCGAGCGGGACGACACGGAGGAGCTGCCCGGCCCGACGTCCGATTACGGCAAGGCGCGGCTCGCCGATGCGTCGCTGGATGCGCTGCGCTTCAACCTGCACCGCAACCCGCGCTGCGCGAAGGCGGGCGGTTGCGTGACGCAGATGCATTACGCGCGGCGCGGCATCGTCACGCCCGAGATGGAGTTCGTCGCGATCCGCGAGAACCTGCGCCGGCGCGAATATGTCGCGGCGCTGCAGGCGGCCGGCCCGACGGGGGCGAAGATGGCGGAGGTGCTGGGCCGGCAGCATCGGGGCGCATCGTTCGGCGCTTCCATTCCGGAGGAGATCACGCCGGAATTCGTGCGCGACGAGATCGCCCGCGGCCGCGCGATCATCCCGGCCAACATCAACCACCCGGAACTGGAGCCGATGATCATCGGCCGCAACTTCCTCGTGAAGGTCAATGCGAACATCGGCAACTCGGCCGTCACGTCGTCGATCGGCGAGGAAGTCGAGAAGATGACGTGGGCGATCCGCTGGGGCGGCGACACGGTGATGGATCTGTCGACGGGCAAGCATATCCACGAGACGCGCGAATGGATCGTGCGGAACAGCCCCGTGCCGATCGGCACCGTGCCGATCTACCAGGCGCTGGAGAAGGTGAACGGCAAGGCCGAAGACCTGACGTGGGAGATCTTCCGCGACACGCTGATCGAACAGGCGGAGCAGGGCGTCGACTACTTCACGATCCACGCCGGCGTGCTGCTGCGCTACGTGCCGCTGACGGCGAACCGGCTGACGGGCATCGTCTCGCGCGGCGGCTCGATCATGGCCAAGTGGTGCCTGGCGCATCACCAGGAGAACTTCCTGTACACGCACTTCGAAGACATCTGCCAGATCATGAAGGCCTACGACGTGTCGTTCAGCCTGGGCGACGGCCTGCGGCCCGGATCGATCTACGACGCCAACGATGACGCCCAGCTGGGCGAACTGAAGACGCTCGGCGAGCTGACGCAGATCGCCTGGAAGCACGACGTGCAGGTGATGATCGAAGGGCCCGGCCACGTGCCGATGCAGCTCATCAAGGAGAACATGGACCTGCAGCTGGAGCAGTGCAGCGAGGCGCCGTTCTACACGTTGGGGCCCCTGACGACGGACATCGCGCCGGGCTACGACCACATCACGTCCGGCATCGGCGCCGCGCAGATCGGCTGGTACGGCACCGCGATGCTGTGCTACGTGACGCCGAAGGAGCACCTGGGCCTGCCGGACAAGGACGACGTCAAGGAAGGCATCATCACGTACAAGATCGCGGCCCACGCCGCCGACCTGGCCAAGGGCCACCCGGGCGCGCAGATCCGCGACAACGCGCTGTCGAAGGCCCGCTTCGAATTCCGCTGGGAAGACCAGTTCAACCTGGGCCTCGACCCGGACCGCGCCCGCGCCTTCCACGACGAGACGCTGCCGAAGGAATCGTCGAAGGTCGCCCACTTCTGCTCGATGTGCGGCCCGCACTTCTGCTCGATGAAGATCACGCAGGAAGTACGCGAATACGCCGCCTCCGGCATGCAGGAAAAGGCCGTCGAATTCGTCAAACAGGGCAGCCAGCTGTACAGCAAAGCGTAGCGCCCCAACAACAGGGGACTGTCCCTCGATTGTGGAAATATTTCCAAAAACGAGGGACAGTCCCCAGCGGGCTGGACCGCAACCGCAGCGGCGGCTTTCATGGGGAAAGCCCGGCTGGTCGTTGCGCATTCACGACGTTTTGTGGCGCAGCAGCCACGAGGGACTGTCCCCGAATTTGGGAAATATTTCCTGAAACGAGGGACAGTCCCCCGATTTTGGAAACATTGGGGACAGGAATGGACATCGTACTGAATGGCGAGCCGCGCCAGGTGCCGCAGGGGCAGACGCTGCGCGAGCTCGTGGCAGCGTTGGAGCTGGAGGGGCAGGCGCTGGCGCTGGCGGTCAATCGCAGCGTCGTGCCGCGCCAGCGTTGGGGCGACGTGGCGCTCAGTGCGCAGGACCGCGTCGACATCGTCCGCGCCATCGGCGGCGGCTAAAGGAGAACAACAGATGAATCACATGAACGAAGACCTGCTGACCATCGCAGGCAAGCAATACGCATCGCGGCTGCTGGTCGGCAGCGGCAAGTACAAGGACCTCGAACAGACCCGCGCGGCGACGCTGGCCGCCGGTGCGCAGATCATCACGGTGGCGATCCGCCGCGTCAACATCGGCCAGGACCCGCACGCGCCGAACCTGTTGGACGTGGTGCCGCCGTCAGAATTCACGATCCTGCCGAACACCGCGGGCTGCTACACGGCGCAGGATGCCGTCTACACGCTGCAGCTGGCGCGCGAGCTGCTGAACGGCCACAAGCTCGTCAAGCTCGAGGTGCTCGGTGACGAGAAGACGCTGTTCCCGAATATGCCCGAGACGCTCGTCGCCGCGAAGGAGCTCGTGAAGGACGGCTTCGACGTGATGGTCTACTGCAGCGACGATCCGATCCAGGCGCGCATGCTGGAGGACATCGGCTGCGTCGCCGTGATGCCGCTCGCGTCGTTGATCGGTTCCGGCATGGGCATCCTGAACCCGTGGAACCTGTCGCTGATCATCGAGCAGGCCAATGTGCCGGTGCTGGTCGATGCCGGTGTCGGCACCGCGTCCGACGCGGCCATCGCGATGGAGCTCGGTTGCGACGGCGTGTTGATGAACACCGCGATCGCCGCGGCGCGCGATCCGGTGCGGATGGCGCGGGCGATGCGCCTGGCTGTCGAGGCGGGCCGCGATGCTTATCTGGCGGGCCGTATGCCGCGCCGCTTTGCCGCGTCGCCGTCCTCGCCGATGGCCGGCCGGGTCGCATGACGACAAGGGCCTGCGTGCTGGTGTTTGCCGGCGTCGACCCGTCCGGCGGTGCCGGCATCGCGGCCGACATCGGCGCGATCGCCGCGCTGGATGCGCACGCGCTGCCGGTGATCACGGCACTGACGGTGCAGGACAACAACCGCGTGCACGAGGTGCTGCCGGTCGAGCCGGACGTCGTGTCCCGGCAGGCGCTCGCCGTCGCCGCCACCTGCCGCATCGGCGCGGTGAAGATCGGCATCCCCGGCAGCGCCGCGAATGCACAGGCGATCGCGCACGTGATCGCCCACCTGCGGGCTCAGGATCCCGCGCTGCCCGTCGTGCTGGACCCCGTGCTGGCAAGCGGCCATGGCGACAGCCTTGCGCGCGGCGACGCGATCGCCGCGCTGGCGCCTCTGCTGGCGCTGGCCACCGTCGTCACGCCGAACGGCCCCGAGGCGGCCGCGCTGGCGCAGGTGCACCCGCACATCACAGCACCGGCGGATGCGGACGCGGAGCTGGCGCATGCCCACGTGCTGCGGGCGCTCGGCTGCGCGCACGTGCTGGTCACGGGCGGCCACGGCAAGGGCGACGAAGTGGTCAACCGCTGGCTCGGGCCGGACCGCCGCCAGCAGTGGCAGTGGCCACGCCTGCCGGGCGAGTTCCATGGCAGCGGCTGCACGCTGGCGGCGGCGCTGGCCGCGCTGCTGGCGCAGCAGTGCCCCATCGCTCAAGCGCTGGCCCGCGCGCAGGCCTACACCCATCGCACGCTGGAGGGCGCGTATGCGATCGCGCCCGGCCAGCGCATACCGCTGCGCCAGCGCAGCAAAGGAGACTGATCATGCAAGGACTTTATCTCGTCACGCCGGACTGGGACGACACTGCGGCGCTGCTGGCCTACACCGACGCGGCACTCGACGCGGGGGCGCGCCTGCTGCAATACCGGCACAAGACGGCCGGCGACGCGCAGCGGCGCGAACAGGCCGAGGCGCTGCTGGCGCTGTGCCGGCGCCACGGCGTGCCCTTCATCGTCAATGATCACGTGCAGCTGGCCTGCGACATCGGCGCGGACGGCGTGCACGTCGGCGGCACCGACGCATCGGTGGCCGAGGCGCGCGCGCAGGTCGGACCGGGCCGCATCGTCGGCGCATCGTGCTACGGCCAGCTGGAGCTGGCGATCGACGCCGCACGTGCGGGCGCGAGCTACGTGGCGTTCGGCGGTTTTTATCCGTCCCGCGTAAAACGCTACGAAGTGACGACGCAGCCGGCGATCCTGGCGGAGGCGCGCGCGCAAGTGGCGCTGCCGCGTATCGTCATCGGCGGCATGACGCCGGCGAACGCCGCGCCGCTGGTGGCGCAAGGGGCGGACATGGTGGCCGCGATCAGCAGCGTCTACGGCGCCGCGGACCCCGCCGGCGCGGCCGCGGCGGCGCGTGAATTCGTCCGCCTGTTCGGCCACGGCTGAGTGCCATCGCGGGGGCTGTGGTACCCAACCATCGCTGCTGTTGTGTAACCGTGAATCGCCCTTGCCGGCCTGTTAAAGGTCCGTATAATCGTTTCACGACCAACGAGCCGATACCTGTCATGAGTCCACAAGCCGCCGCGAAACGCCTGATCCTGATCGTCGACGACGACCAGTTGCTGGCCGAATTCCTCAGCGTGATCCTGCGTAGCGCCGGCTACGACACGGTGCAGGCGCATTCGGCCGACCAGGCGTTGCGGCTGGTCGCCGAGCGCGAACCGGACATGGCGCTGCTCGACATCCACATGCCCGGCATGTCGGGCCTGGAGCTGGCCAAGCAGCTGAACCGCGAGACGTCGGTGCCGTTCATGTTCCTGTCCGGCCGCGGCGACGCGGACGCGGGCAAGCAGGCCGCCGCGCACGGTGCCGTCGGCTTCCTCGTCAAGCCGGTCGACGAGAAGCAGCTGATGCCGGCGTTCGAAGCGGGGCTGGCGCGCGCGGACGAGATCCGCCAGCTGCGCCGCACGGAACTGAACCTGAACGCGGCGCTGCAGGCGGGCCGTGAGACGAGCCTGGCCGTGGGCCTGTTGATGTGCAAATTCCAGACGGACCGCAACACGGCCTTTGAAGTGCTGCGCGACCACGCCCGTTCCAGCCGCCGCAAGGTCAACGAGGTGGCCGACCAGTTGCTTGCTGCCGAAGAAATATTGAACGGCCTGCATGCGGCTTTTAATGCACGGTTGAGGAAATAAGTGTTTCTCATCCGCATGCAATTCGGGTTACACTAGCCCAAACAGGGCAGGCGCTTCGCGCCGCCCGCGCACGTAACGGCTGCCCCACCACCGCGGCCGTGTCTTTTCTTCATCGGCCCAGCTCCGCCGACCAGCACCCTGGAAGCCAACCGACCCCGCATCGCGGCGCATGGTTCCAGGTTCTACACTGATTCGGATCGCGGAGATGACGATGAACATGACCGATGCCCTCGAGGCCTGCAAACCCCTGGCGCCCGCACCCCATGTGCTGCACGTGGATGCGGACGATACCGCCGCGTTGATCCTCGCCACGCTGCTGGTGCCGGAAGTGCGCGTGAGCCGCGCCGCGACGATGGCCGACGCGTCCTCCCACCTGCATGCTGCCCGCTTCGACCTGATCATCCTGGATGCCGACCTGCCGGACGGCGACGGCCAGGCGTTGATCGATGCATTTCGTGCGGCCGGCTGCCACACGCCTGTGCTGCTGTACTCGGCACGCCAGCCCAGCCTGCACCACCAGGCTCATGCCTACCTGCCGAAGCCGTGGACGTCGCCGCGCCAATTGTGGCAGTCTGTCTGCCGCCTGCTCGAGCTCGACCTGGCGGGCAAGCGCCAGTAGCGGCGCGCCACGCGCCGCGGGGGCGTTTGCTATGATGGCGGTTTTACCATCACAGGAAGCAGACGATGAAAACCAAGGCAGCAGTGGCATGGAAGGCGGGGGCACCGCTGACGATCGAAGAAGTCGAGTTGGGCGGTCCGAAGGAAGGTGAAGTCCTCGTCGAGATCAAGGCCACCGGCATCTGCCACACCGATTACTACACGCTGTCGGGCGCCGATCCGGAAGGCATCTTCCCGGCGATTCTCGGCCACGAAGGTGCCGGCGTCGTCGTCGACGTGGGCCCGGGCGTGAAGAGCCTGAAGAAGGACGATCACGTCATCCCGCTGTACACGCCGGAATGCCGGCAGTGCAAATTCTGCCTCTCGCAAAAGACCAATCTGTGCCAGGCGATCCGCTCGACGCAGGGCCGCGGCCTGATGCCGGACGCGACTTCCCGCTTCTCGCTGGACGGCAAGCCGATCTTCCACTACATGGGCACGTCCACGTTCTCGAACTACATCGTGGTGCCGGAAATCGCGCTGGCGAAGATCCGCGAAGACGCGCCGTTCGACAAGGTATGCTACATCGGCTGCGGCGTCACGACGGGCGTTGGCGCCGTGCTGTTCACGGCGAAGGTGGAAGCGGGCGCGAACGTCGTCGTGTTCGGCCTGGGCGGCATCGGCCTGAACGTGATCCAGGCGGCGAAGATGGTCGGCGCGGACAAGATCATCGGCGTCGACATCAACCCGGGCCGCGAAGCGATGGCGCGCAAGTTCGGCATGACGCACTTCATCAACCCGAACGACGTCGAGAACGTCGTCGACGCGATCATCCAGCTGACGGATGGCGGCGCCGACTACAGCTTCGAGTGCGTCGGCAACACGACCTTGATGCGCCAGGCGCTCGAGTGCTGCCACAAGGGCTGGGGCAAGTCGATCATCATCGGCGTGGCCGCGGCGGGGCAGGAAATCAGCACGCGACCGTTCCAGCTCGTCACCGGCCGCGAGTGGAAGGGCTCCGCATTCGGCGGCGCCCGCGGCCGCACCGACGTGCCGAAGATCGTCGACTGGTACATGGACGGCAAGCTGAACATCGACGACCTGATCACCCACAAGCTGTCGCTCGAGCAGATCAACGAAGGCTTCGACCTGATGAAGAAGGGCGAGTCGATTCGTTCCGTTGTGATGTATTGACACCCGGTCGTTCAATCGCACCGCCCCGCCGTCACTAAAGCTGAGCTCGTCTCCGCCGGACAGCAATGACACCGGCTCAGTCCGTGTCCCTGGTGCCAGGCACCAGAGACACGGCCTCGACAGTTGATACCGCTCAGCTCGTGTCCCTTCGTGCCAGGCACCAGGGGACAGCCTCAACAGCTAGTACTGCTCAGCCCGTGTCTCTGGTGCTAGGTACCGGTGACACGGCCTCGACAATAGACTCCTGCTCAGTTCGTGTCCCTTCGTGCCAGTCACCAGGGGACACAGCCTCAACAGCTAGTACTGCTCAGCTCGTGTCTCTGGTGCCAGGCACCGGTGACACGGGCTCGACAATAGACTCCTGCTCAGTTCGTGTCCCTTCGTGCCAGGCACCAGGGGACACAGCCTCAACAGCTAGTACCGCTCAGCTCGTGTCTCTGGTGCCTGGCACCAGAGACACGGCCTCGACAATAGAACCAGGCTTCGGCCAGTCTTTGTCTGCGAGCGCTCCCCGTCGTCGCGGATGTGCTGTTCACTCCCCCAATTCAGCGCTCCGTCGCAATTTCCGACTACCGCTCCGCGCCTTGTCTATAGTTCAATGACTTCACCACATCCCAATGTAGACAAAAAGTTCTAGACAAGGATTTCTAGATAATTTATTCTACATTCCACTTGACCAGGAGCCGCGCCATGACGAACCAAACGCATGAGTTTGCAATGCCGCCTGCCGGAGCATCGGCATGAGCGCGCTCTTCGAGATGCTGGTGCCGGCCATCGGCTGGTCGCTGTTGCATTTCGTCTGGCAGGGCTTGCTGATTGGCTGGGCAGCCGCGCTGGCGCTGCACCTGTTGCGCAATGCGCGGCCGCAGGCACGCTATGCCGTTGCGTGCGCGGCGTTGCTGCTGTGCGCGGCGCTGCCGGTGGCGAGCATCGTGTGGCGTGTGTACGAGGCCGTGCAGGCTGGCTATTCGATGCCGGTGCCGGTCGACCCGTTGCTCGATGCCGTCCGCGCCGGCGCGATTCCCGGCGCAAACGTGAGCGTCGTCGATGCGGACCAGCTGACGTCGTTCGAGTACCTGCTGCGCGGCCAGTTGCCGTGGCTTGTGCTGCTGTGGGCCCTTGGTGCCGCGCTGATGACGTTGCGCCTGTCGCTGGGCCTGCAGTGGGTTCGGCGGCGCACGCAGCTCGGCCACTACACCCCGAACGCCCCATGGCAGCGACGCCTCGATGCGTTGGCGCTGCGGTTCGGCATCACGCGGCCGATCCGCCTCGGCGTGTCCGGCGAAGACCTCGAAGGGCCGATGACGGCCGGCTGCTGGCGGCCCATCGTGCTGCTGCCTGCGGCGCTCGTGACGGGCATGCCTCCGCATCTGCTCGAGGCGCTGCTGGCCCATGAGCTCGCACATATCCGGCGCCACGATTACCTCGTGAACCTGGTGCAGAGCGCGATCGAGATTTTGCTGTTCTATCACCCGAGCGTGTGGATGCTGAGCAAGCGCATCCGCATTGAACGGGAACAGATCGCAGACGACCTGGCCGCAAGTGTGCTGGGCGAACCGCGGCGCCTTGCCCTTGCATTGTCCGAGCTGGACAAGTTCCAGTTCTCAACCTCACATTTCGCCCCCGCGGCACACGGAGGAGACCTCATGTCCCGTATCAAACGCCTGGTACGCCCAGACTCCCAACCCCTCAGCTGGAAGATCGCCGCGCCCCTGCTGGGCCTGTGCACGGCTTGCGTGATGCTGTATGCGCATGCCCGCCCCGACGGGGCGGACACGCCCGCCGCGCCGACGCAGCCGCGTGCCGCTGCCACGCAACAGGCCGCCGCCGAGGCGGCTGCCGCACACGAGGATGCCGGCCGGGCCGCGTTCGAGGCCGCCAAGGCTGCCGTCGAAGCGGGCAGCGATGCGGCCGCGGCAGCGAAGGCCGCTGCCGAGGCTGCCCGCCACGCCAAGCATGCCGGGCAGCCTATGCCCCGTCCGCCGCAGCCACCCGCGCCGCCGGCCCCACCGAAGCCGCCAGCACCACCCGCGCCGCTGGCGATCGCTCCCGCCGCCGCACTGCCTGCGCCGCCGGCTGCACCGGCAGCGCCCGAAATGGCCCTGCCGGCGCCGCCTGCTCCGCCCGCACCGCCGGCGCTCGACCTGGACGGGCACACGTTCCAAGTCCCTGCGGCTGGCGCGTCGTACGCGATCGTCGTCGCGGGCAAGGACCGCATGAAGGTGTCGGCGCTGGACACGCGCGATGCAAAGGACGTGCAACGCCTGAAGGACACGGTGAAGGGCGACTTCATCTGGTTCCGTCGCGACGGCAAGGCCTACGTCGTCAACGACCCGGCGCTGCTGGCGCAGGTACGCGGCGCCTGGGCTCCAACCGAGAAGCTCGGGGCCGAGATGGAGCGGCAGGGCCAGGCCATGAACGAACAGGGCAGCAAGATGCAGGTCATCGGCGAGCAGATCGGCAAGACGATGGCCGCCGCCTTCAACGACGACAGCATGCGCGGCACGGAGCGCCAAATCAATGCGCTGGGCATGACGCTGGACGTGCTGGCGCGGCGCATGGAGCGGCTGGCCGAGCGTATGGAGAGCGCGCCGACAGAGGCGCAGCGTGCCTCCATCTCGCGCCAGATGCAAGCAGTGCAGATGCAGATCGAACCGGTGCAGAAGCAGATGGCGAACTTGACGGAAAAGTTCACGCAGGCGCACCGGAAGGCCGACGTCGACCACGAGCCGGCCCGCGCCCTGCAGGCCAGGATCGAAGAGCTGTCCAAGCCGATGCACGAAATGGGGATGAAGATGGGCAAACTGGCAGCCGAGCAATCGCGCCTGAGCCGCGATGCGGACCGGACGACCCGTGCGCTGATCGACGAGGCGCTGCGCAAGGGCCAGGCGAAGGAAGTCGCTGCCCGGCAGGGCTGAGCGGCGCCGCAGGCAAAAAAAACCGGAGTCGCCTCCGGTTTTTTTACGCCTCAGCGGCCCAGCCGCTCCAGCTTCGCCACCGACAAGTCGAGCACCTTCATGCCCGCGGTGCCGAAGTTGATCTGCGCCCGGCAGTTCGCGCCGCTGCCTTCCAGGTTGACGATGACGCCCTCGCCGAACTTCGCATGCGCCACCGATTCGCCGATGCGCCAGCCGGAGCCGTTGCCGGACTTTTGCGTGAGGCGCTGGGCGATCGCGTTGTCCGTGCCGCCAGCCAGCTGTACGTCTTCCCAGGCCGCCTTCTTGTTGGCGAACCAGTGCGACTGCACGCGCGGCGACAGCCACTTCAGCGATTCCTCCGGCAGCTCGTCGAAGAAGCGCGACTTCATGTTGTAGCGCGTCTGGCCGTGCAGCATGCGCGTCTGGCAGAAGCACATGTACAGGCGCTTGCGCGCACGCGTGATCGCCACGTACATCAGGCGCCGCTCTTCCTCGACGCCGCCTTCTTCCTTCGAGCTGCTCTCGTGCGGGAACAACCCTTCCTCGAGGCCCGTGATGAACACGTTGTCGAATTCCAGGCCCTTCGCCGAGTGCACCGTCATCAGCTGCATCGCATCCTGGCCGGCCTGCGCCTGGTTGTCGCCCGCTTCCAGCGAAGCGTGCGCGAGGAAGGCGGACAGCGGCGACATCACGGTCGCCAGCGGCGCATCCGCATCCATGATTTCCACGCCGTCGGCATTGATGATGGCGGCACCGGCCTGCGCGTCCGCCTGCGGACCCAGGTGGGCCGGCGCGCCAGGGCCGTAGCCTTCCTCGGACACGAACTGGGTGGCCGCGTTGACCATCTGCTCCAGGTTTTCGATGCGGTCGGCGCCTTCCTTCTCGTTCTGGTAGTGCTGCAACAGGCCGGACGACTCCAGCGTGATGCGTACCAGCTCGGGCAGGGCCATCTGCTGCGTTTCAAACCGCACGCTCTCGACCAGCTTGACGAATGCGCCCAGCGACGTGCCGGCCTTGCCGACCATGTACGGCACGGCGGCGTACAGCGAGATGCCGTACGTTTCGGCCGCGTTCTGCAACTGCTCCAGCGTGCGCGCGCCGATGCCGCGTGCTGGGAAGTTCACCACGCGCAGGAAGGCCGAGTCGTTGTGCGGGTTGTCCATCAGCTGCAGGTAGGCGATGGCGTGCTTCACCTCGGCGCGCTGGAAGTAGCGCAGGCCGCCGTACACGGTGTATGGAATGCCGGCCGAGAACAATGCATGTTCGATCACACGCGATTGCGCGTTCGATCGGTACAGCACGGCGATCTCGCTGCGCCGTGCGCCCTCGCCGATCAGGTTTTTCGCCTCCTCGATGATCCACTGCGCTTCCTGCAGGTCGGACGTGGCCTCGTACACGCGCACCGGCTCGCCGTGGCCGGCATCCGTGCGCAGGTTCTTGCCCAGGCGGCGGCTGTTGTTCGCGATCAGCATATTGGCCGCATCGAGGATGTGGCCGTGCGAGCGGTAGTTCTGCTCCAGCTTGATCAGGTTCTTCACCTGGAACTCCGCTTCGAACGCGGCCATATTGCCCACGTTCGCGCCGCGGAACGCGTAGATGCTCTGGTCGTCGTCGCCGACGGCGAACAGCGCGCCGCCGCGCTGCGTGCCGTGGCCGGAGATCAGCTTCAGCCAGGCGTATTGCAGGTTGTTGGTATCCTGGAACTCGTCGACGAGGATGTGGCGGAAGCGCTGCTGGTAGTGCTCGCGCAGCGGCTGGTTGCGCAGCAGCAGCTCGTACGTGCGCAGCAGCAGCTCGGCGAAATCGACGACGCCTTCGCGCTGGCACTGCTCGTCGTACAGGTCGTACAGCTCGACGAGCTTGCGCTCGGTCGCGTCATACGCCTCGACCTTCGATGCGCGCAGCCCCTGCTCCTTGTTGTTGTTGATGAAGTACATCACCGTCTTCGGCGGGTACTTCTCGTCGTCCACGTTGTGCGCCTTCAGCAGGCGCTTGATCATCGACAGCTGGTCCTGCGTGTCGAGGATCTGGAACGATTGCGGCAGCGCGGCGTCGCGGTAATGCGTGCGCAGCAGCCGGTTGCACAGGCCGTGGAACGTGCCGATCCACATGCCGCGTGTATTGATCGGCAACATTGCCGACAGGCGCGTCAGCATCTCCTTCGCGGCCTTGTTCGTGAACGTGACCGCAAGTATGCCGGCCGGCGACACCTGCCCGGTCTGGATCAGCCACGCGATGCGCGTGGTCAGCACGCGCGTCTTGCCCGAGCCGGCGCCCGCCAGGATCAGGGCGTTTTGCGGCGGCAGGGTAACGGCGGCGAGTTGTTCGGGATTGAGATTGTGGAGGAGGTTCTGCATCCCGCCATTATACTGGTCGGGGCTGGCGTCCGCCCGCCGCACGGTGCGTTCTTACAGGACCGCCGGCGCGTCCTGATCCTGGTCAGACGGGCTGAAAATTTGCACGTATGCGACGTACAGCGCGCAGTGTGCGACGCCGTACAGCAACACCGAAACCATCCGCATCACGGCAAAGCCGATCGGCCCCATGCCGAGCAGCGCGCCCAGCAGTTGCAGCACGAAGAAGGCGATCGCGAAGAGGCTGACGGCGAACACGCAGAACGCGCCGGCCGTGCGCTTGATCGCGAAAAAGCTGTAGAACAGCGCCTTGCCCGGCGCCATCCCCTGCCACTGCACGAGCGGCGCGGCGAAGCTGACGATCAGCAGCGTCGGCACGTACAGCGCCGCGCCGGCCAGGACGCCGGGAATCATGCCGGTAGCGCGCAGCAGTTCCGGCGTGGCCGTCTGCGGCTCGGCCATCAGCTTTTCCCACACGTCGAAGTCGATGAACAGCAGGCCGATGCCGACCGCCGCGATGAACGCCAGCAGGTGCACGACGCCAAGCGTGCACAGGCGGCGCAATGCCGGGCCGCGGAAGCCCGCCAGGACCTGCGCCGGCAGCACCGGGCGCTGCGCGATGATCTCCCGGGCCGCGCTCATGAAGCCGATCGCGAACACCGGCATCAATATCGAGTGCGCAATGATGCCGATCGGTGCCAGCACGATCAATACGGCCGTCGCCAGCATGTAGCCGAAGAACAGCGTCGACAGGCCCGTCGGCTGCTGGCGCAGCATCGCAAAGCCCTGTTTCACCCAGAGCCAGCCGGATTTTGCGGGGATGTTGTTCATGCGTGCAGGGCGGGGGCTGGCGTGGCGATCCGCTCGCGCAGGATGCGTTCGAAATGGGCCGGGTCGTGCGGGGTCAGCATTTCGGCCTCGCGCGGCTTGTGCAGGTCGTACAGGCGCGACAGCCAGAAGCGCAGCGCGGCGGCGCGCAGCATCGGCTGCCACGCTTCCTGCTCGTCGGGCGTGAACGGCCGCACCGCATGGTAGGCGTCCAGGAACGCGCGCACGCGGGCCACGTCCAGCACGCCCGTGTCCAGGTCCACGCACCAGTCGTTGACCGTCACGGCCACGTCGAACAGCCATGTATCGCAGCCGGCGAAGTAGAAGTCGAAGAAGCCGGTGAGTTGCTCGCCATCGAACATCACGTTGTTGCGGAACAGGTCCGCATGCACGGGGCCCTGCTGCAGCCGCTTGTACAGCGCGCTGCCATGGAACGCTTCCTGGAAGTGCATTTCGGAGCACAGCAGGTCGTGCTCGGCCTTGCCCAGGTGCGGCAGCACGATCGGCGTGGCCCAGTGCCACCACGCCAGGCCGCGCAGGTTCGGCTGGTACAACGGGAAATCGGTGCCGGCCAGGTGCATCTTCGCCAGCATCGCGCCGACTGCCGCGCAGTGCACGGGTTGCGGGTCGAGCTGCGAGCTGCCTTCGAGTTTCGACACGATGGCGGCCGGCTTGCCTTGCAGCGGCACGCACAGTTCGCCCTGGTCGTTCGGTACGGGGGCGGGCACCAGCACGCCGCGCGCGGCCAGGTGCTCCATCAGCCGCAGGTAGAACGGCAGTTGTTCGAAGTTCAGGTTTTCAAAGATCGTCAGGACGTATTCGCCGCGCTCTGTCGTCAGGAAGAAATTGCTGTTTTCGATGCCGGAGGCGATGCCTTTGAGCGCCAGCGCCTGGCCGAGAGGGAATTGCGCGATCCAGGGCTGGACGTCGTCCAGGCTGACCGAGGTAAAAACTGCCATGTGAGTGAAGATCGATCGAGTGGGGTGGGCTCCATGCACCCGGCGCGATGGCGCCGGGCCGGGCGCGGCATCAACGCGTCGCGGGTGGCGGCGGAGGAGGCGGCGGCACGTCTGCCGCGTTTTCCGCAGCGGCTGCGGCGTCGGCACTGCGCTGTTTTTGTTTCTTGGCGATATCGAATTCCATCACGGTCCATTGCGGGCCGCGCACTTGCGGGCCGCCCGCGTCGCCCGGCAGCTGGGTGCTGTTCGGGTTGGCCGGCTTCACCGTGTAGGTGCTGCCGCCGGAATGCACGGTCTCCTCCGTGATGCGGCCGCCGTCGCGCTTGACGGTGGTGGTCGTCTCGCGGCCCGGCTTCGTCGTCACGGTGATCGGCGTATCCGCATCCTGCACCGGTTCCGTCTTCGGCGGGGTGCCGGACTGCGCTTGGGCGGTGGCCGCGGCCGCCAGGAGGAGGGCGAAAAGCATGGAGGAACGCATGAGAGGAGCCTTTTTCGAGAACCTTGATATTCGTGTAGGACCATTGTAACAAACTGACACGCATTTCCGCTGCGAATGCGTTTTTTTTCGGGCACTCCGGCACGCTTCGTCCACCGCTGATCTCTGCGATAATGCCGGATTCACAGTAGCCTTTTATAAGCCGGGCCCGGCCCGGGTTCACTCATGCAAAAAACTCTGCTGCTGGTCGACGGTTCCAGCTATCTCTACCGTGCCTTCCACGCGCTGCCCGACCTGCGCAGCCCGGACGGCCACCCGACCGGTGCGATGCACGGCATGGTCAACATGCTGCGCCGGCTGCGCGCCGATTACCCGGCCGCGTACATCGCCTGCGTGTTCGATGCCAAGGGCAAGACGTTCCGCGATGACCTGTACCCGGAATACAAGGCGACCCGCGCGTCGATGCCGGACGACCTGTCGCTGCAGATCGAGCCGATCCACGAGGCCGTGAAGGCGATGGGCTGGCCGATCCTGATGGTCGAGGGCGTGGAGGCGGACGACGTGATCGGCACCCTGTCCGTCACGGCCGAGAAAAACGGCATGGACGTGATCATCTCGACCGGCGACAAGGACCTGGCCCAGCTGGTCACGCCGCACGTCACCTTGATCAACACGATGACCAACGAGAAGCTCGACGAAGCGGGCGTGGTGGCGAAATTCGGCGTGCCGCCAAACCGCATCATCGATTACCTGACGCTGATCGGCGACACCGTCGACAACGTGCCCGGCGTGAGCAAGTGCGGTCCGAAGACGGCCGTGAAATGGCTGACGCAGTACGACAGCCTCGATGGCGTCATCGCCAACGCCGACAAGGTCACGGGCGCCGTCGGCGAGAACCTGCGCGCGGCGCTGGACTGGCTGCCGAAGGGCCGCGAACTGATCACGGTGAAGACGGACTGCGACCTGGCGCAGCACATGATGTCGATCACCGAATCGCTGGTGGCGCGCGACGAGGACCATGAATCGCTGCTGGCGTTCTTCACGAAGTACGGCTTCAAGACGCTGCTACGCGAGCTGAAGGCGCTGACGCCGTCGACGGCCGTCGCGGGCCAGACGACGCCGGCTGCCCCGGAAGGCGCGACGGGCGACATGTTCGCCCAGCCGCCGGCGAACGTGCGCTACGAAACGCTGCTGACGGAAGCGCAGCTGGACGAGTGGATCGCCCGCATCCAGGCCGCCGAACTGGTGTCGCTGGATACGGAGACGACGTCGCTCGAACCGATGAACGCGCAGCTGGTGGGCATCTCGATGGCCACCGAGCCGGGCCTGGCCTGCTACATCCCGGTGGCGCACCGCTATGCCGGCGCGCCGGAACAGCTGCCGCGCGAGCTGGTGCTGGAAAAACTCAAGCCCTGGCTGGAAGACGCCAGCAAGTGCAAGCTGGGCCAGAACCTGAAGTACGACGCGCACATCTTCGCCAACCACGGCGTGACGTTGCGCGGCATCGTGCACGACACCTTGCTGCAATCGTACGTGTTCGAATCGCACCGTACGCACGACATGGACAGCCTGGCGATGCGCCACCTGAACCACAAGACGATTCCGTACGAGGACGTGTGCGGCAAGGGCGCCAACCAGATCTGCTTCGACCAGGTCGAAGTGCAGCGCGCCACCGAATACGCGGCCGAGGATGCCGACATCACACTGCGCCTGCACCTGGCGATGCACGGCCACGTGGAAGGCGACGAAGGCTTGACGAAGGTGTACCGCAACATCGAGCTGCCGACGGCCGTCGTGCTGCAGAAGATCGAACGCAACGGCGTGCTGATCGACGCGGCGCTGCTGCAGACGCAGTCGAGCGAGCTGGGTGCGCGCATCGCCGAGCTGGAACAGAAGGCTTACGAGCTGGCCGAGGGCCCGTTCAACCTGGGTTCGCCGAAGCAGATCGGTGAGATCTTCTTCAACAAGCTGAAGCTGCCGGTGGTGAAGAAGACGCCGAGCGGCGCGCCGTCCACCGACGAGGAAGTGCTGCAGAAGCTGGCCGAGGACTACCCGCTGCCGAAGGTGCTGCTGGAGTACCGCGGCATGGCCAAGCTGAAGTCCACGTACACGGACAAGCTGCCGAAGATGATCAACCCGCAAACGGGCCGGGTGCACACGAATTATGCGCAGGCGGTCGCCGTGACGGGGCGCCTCGCATCGAACGATCCGAACCTGCAGAACATCCCGATCCGCACGGCGGAAGGGCGGCGCATCCGCGAGGCGTTCGTCGCGCCGGAAGGCAGCCATATCGTGTCGGCCGACTATTCGCAGATCGAGCTGCGCATCATGGCGCACATCTCGGAAGACCCGGCGATGCTGAAGGCGTTTGCCGAGGGCGAGGACATCCACCGCGCGACGGCTGCCGAGATCTTCGGCGTGGCCCCGGGCGAGGTGTCGAGCGAACAGCGGCGCTACGCGAAGGTGATCAACTTCGGCCTGATCTACGGCATGAGCGCATTCGGCCTTGCCGCCAACCTGGGCATCGACCGCACGGCGGCGCAGAACTACATCGACCGCTACTTCCAGCGCTTCGCCGGCGTGAAGCGCTACATGGACGAGACGCGGCTGGAAGCCAAGGCGAACGGCTACGTGAAGACGGTATTCGGCCGGCGCCTGTGGCTCCCCGAGATCAACTCGCCGAACGGCCCGCGCCGCCAGGCAGCGGAACGCGCGGCCATCAACGCGCCGATGCAGGGCACGGCGGCGGACCTGATCAAGCTGGCGATGATCGCCGTGCAGGACTGGCTGGAAAAGGAAAACCTGAAGGCGCGCATGATCATGCAGGTGCACGACGAACTGGTGCTGGAAGTCCCGGACGACGAGCTGGCGCTGGTGAAGGAAACGCTGCCGAAGCTGATGGCCGGCGTCGCCGAACTGAAGGTCCCGCTGGTTGCCGAGGTGGGTGTGGGGAGGAATTGGGAGGAGGCGCACTGAGCGAGCACTGCTCGCTCAGGCGCCTCCGCGCACTGACGACGCGTGCATCGGCAGGCGCCTCCGCGCACTGACGACGCGTGCATCGGCAGGCGCCTCCGCGCACTGACGACGCGTGCGTCCGCAGGCGCCTTCGCGCACTGAGCGTGCCGTCGCCTTGCAAGAAAACCCGAGGCAGACCCTGGGGTCAGACCCGCCGGGTCTGACCCCGGCATTTGCCGTGGGGGTGGTCCAAAGCCGGCGACCCGCTGCCGTCCGCCCAATAAAAGTTGGCTTTTCATCACCATTATGTTTCAATTTCCCCGATCACTCATTCTGGAGGACGCATGAAAGACCTGCACAACGATGCCGCGAGCCTGATCGGCGAGGCGGAGGGGATCAGCCGCCGCGACTTATTGAAGGCCGCGCTCGGCACCGGGTTCGCCGTCGCCGCGCTGCCCGTCACGGCCGAGACCGTGGTGAAGACCGATAGCGAGGGTCTGACGGCCGGCACCATCACCGTCACCGTCGACGGCTATCCCGTCCCCGTGTACCGCGCCCAGCCGAACGGCAAGACGGGCCTGCCCGTGCTCCTCGTGATTTCCGAGATCTTCGGCGTGCACGAGCACATCGCTGACGTCGCGCGCCGCTTCGCCAAGCAGGGCTACCTGGCGCTGGCGCCGAACCTGTTCGCGCGCCAGGGGGACCCGCAGAAGGAGCCGTCGATCGCCGAGCTGCAGAAGAACATCATCAGCAAGACGCCGGACATCCAGGTGATGCGCGACCTCGACGCCTGCGTCGCGTGGGCCAAGCAGAACGGCGGCGCCGCCGACAAGCTGGGCATTACCGGCTTCTGCTGGGGCGGCCGCATCACGTGGCTGTATGCCGCGCACAATCCGGCCGTCAAGGCCGGAGTTGCGTGGTATGGGAGGTTACTAGGGGAAGTCACTGCCAATACGCCCAAGCATCCTGTCGACGTTGCTGCCACGCTGAAGACGCCGATCCTCGGCCTGTACGGCGCGAAGGACCAGGGCATCCCGCTCGACACGGTCGAAAAGATGAAGGCCGAGCTGGCGAAAGGGCAGTCCGGCTCCACGTTCGTCATCTATCCGAATTCCGGCCACGCGTTCCACGCGGACTACCGCCCCAGCTACGTGGAAGCGGATGCGAAGGACGGCTGGAAACGGGCGCTGGACTGGTTCAAGCAGCACGGCGTGGACTGATTCCCCGGCCGGGCGATTTGCCGATTTGAGCAGAAGAGCGAGCCGGACGGTAAAATGTCCGGTTTGCGCGTTCTGTCTGGCCGATGTCGGGCGCGCTCGTTACGCCCACAAGAGGTCCCAAAATCGATCCGGTACTCACATCCATTCTGCTGGCGACGACGTTCGCCGGCATCGTCAGCATTTCCGCGGCGGCGCTGTTCTCGTTCACGCTGCTGTCGCGGGTCGTCGAGCGGATGGTTAGCCTGTCGGTCGGCATCATGCTGTCCACGTCGCTGCTGCACGCGCTGCCGGAAGCCTTCGAATCGCACGCCGACCCGCGCACGTTGTTCGCCACCTTGCTGGGCGGCCTGCTGGCCTTCTTCATGCTGGAGAAGCTGGCGATCCTGCGCCATTCGCACCACCACGAGGGTGACGGCCACCACCACGCGCACGGCCACGACAAGCACGAGGCTGGCCGCGCCGGCTGGATGATCCTGCTGGGCGACGGCATGCACAACTTCACGGACGGCATCCTGATCGCGGCGGCATTCCTGGCTGACCCGCACCTGGGCATCGTCGCCGCCGTGGCCATCGTCGCGCACGAGATCCCGCAGGAGATCGGCGACTTCATCGTGCTGCTGAACGCGGGCTTCTCGCGCACCCGCGCGTATGTCTACAACCTGTTGTGCAGCCTGCTGGCGGTGGCCGGCGGCCTGCTCGGTTACTACACGCTGGACCGCGCCAGCAACCTGATTCCGTACGTGCTCGTGTTCGCGTCGTCCGGCTTCATCTACATCGCCGTCAGCGACCTGATGCCGCAGATGCAGCGCCGAGCCACGCTGCGCGAAACGGTGCCGCAGGTGCTGTTGATCGCGCTCGGCGTGTGCATCGTGCTGCTGCTGACCGCGAGCAAGCACGCGCACTGACCGGGGAATATGTCACACAGCTGTCATACAATGGTGCGAGCATAGGGACAACAAAAACAACAACAGGGAGGTGACACTTGCTGTACATCCTGTCCGAAGCAGTCAACCTGGCCCGCACCGGCCACATCTACCTCACGTCGCGCAACCGCAAAGCGTTGTGCGACGTTCCCCCGAAGCTGTACGATCACTGGGCGCAGACGGCGCACCACGAATTCCCAGGCATCCCGCAGGATGCCTTTTTTTATCTCCGCGCCACCGACGCGCTGCTGACGTTCTTCGAATGCGTCAGGCGCAGCAACCGGCCGTGCGCGCTGCCGTCGAAGGCGGCAGACTCGGTCTGGCATGCGTGGCTGAGCTGGTCGTCTGAATCGCTCGACGCGTTCTGCGAGCGCCATTACGGCCAGCGTATTCCCCACGTCGAAGCCAACGCGATGGCGGGCGGCATGGAGCTGCCGATGGCGATGTGCCTGGTGACGGCGCGCACGATGGACAAGCTGGACCTGGCCGGGCCGAAGGTACCGCGGCTGTTCGCGACGGATCGCAAGCTGCGCATGCCGGGCGGTTATCATTACTACGTCCACAAGCACCGCATGGTGTATGCGCTGGTGAACAAGTACCGTCGTGCCGGCGCCGCGACGTGGGTGAGTCCGGGCACGGACCCGGATTTTCTGCTGGCCGCGGGCCTGATCGCGCAGGACGATTACGATCGCTGGCTCGCGCGCTGCATGGCAAGCGCCGGCAGCAATGCCGCCGCGTCGCGCAGCCACGGCGATGGCGGCTCGTGCGGTGGCACGGCCGGCCTGGTGGGCGGCGACGCCGGCAGCGACGGTGGTTGTGGGGACAGTGGCGGCGACAGCGGTTGCGGCGACAGTGGCGGCGGTTGCGGCAGCAGCTGCGGCGGCGGTTGCGGTGGAGGCGGCGGGGGCGACTGACCCCGGCCGCCAGGTAGGGGTACAGCCCGGCACCCGCGTGCGGCGGATGCCGGGCCGGCGATCAGGCGCGGCGCCGGCGCGTCACGACCAGCACGACGGTCATCCCGACCAGCATCAACATCCACGAACCCGGTTCCGGCACGGCCGATACGCCCAGCGCGTACTGGAACTGGAAGCCGCCGCGGTCGCTCCCCGTGATCTCGGTGCTGACGAGGATGTCCTGCATGCCTGCGCCCAGCATGCCGAGCGAGATGGCCTGGTCGGCGAAGAACTGCTGCGCGGCGGCCACGCTGTCGAACGACTGCGTGAACAATTGCGTGCCGTGGCTGCTGACGGTCAGTTCCAGGTCGCTGAAGGTGAGGCCTTGGTCGGACAGCGTTCCTAGGAGGCCAAGTGTCAGGTAGCGCGGCGCATCGGTGGCGAACTGGAAGTTTGCCGACAGCAAGTTGCTTGGCGGGGCAGCTGACTGGATGCCCATCGTGCCCACCGCGATGATCTCTCCTTTGGCGAGCGCCGCGGCTGCCGCCGGCGCTGCTGCGAGGATCGGTACCATGCTTGCCGCGTCGGGCAGTGCCGTCGCGGAGGCAAAGCCGACATCCCCCAAGACAAGATCTCTCGTGCCGAGCGCGCCGCCAATGTTGGCCGACGTCGCCGCTCCCCATCCGGTCCCCCCGTCTGCCGCGCCGGCTGAGCTTGCCGTAGTCGTCACGGTGAGGCCGCCGGTACCGGTGGAAACGCTCCGTGCCAGCGTGGAGGCCGTTTCCACCCCCGTCGCGTGGGCATAGGCTTCGTTGAGTGAGGCGCCCGTCGCACGCGACAGCGCGACGGCATCCACATTGGCGCCCATCGCTAGGGCGGCAGCGCTCGTGGTGCCGTTCCC
Source organism: Pseudoduganella flava (assembly GCF_007830495.1). GTDB lineage: Bacteria > Pseudomonadota > Gammaproteobacteria > Burkholderiales > Burkholderiaceae_D > Rugamonas > Rugamonas flava. Next base: position 128,964 of record NZ_VLKW01000001.1, read on the forward strand.
GCCGACCGCCTCGGCCCGCGCCGTCCCCCTGTTGGACTTGCCGAGGTCGGCACGGGCAATGGCCAGGGCATCGGCCTCGCCGGCGGAGATGGCGCGCGCCTGTGCGCTGGCGTTGCTGGCGACCACGCCCTCATTGCCATTCACTGTGCTGCCGTGTGCCTCGACGCGTGCGACGGCCTGCCGGTCGGCCTGCACCAGCGCGACGCCAGTCGCGTCACCAGCCCGCTCGGATGCGCCCGGGCGGCCCCACCCCAGCAGCCCCCCGTGTGCCACCACGGTCCCCGTTGCGCGCGAACCGGCGGCGGTGGCGGCCAGCGACAGCGCGGCGTCGGCCGAGCCGCCGAGACCGTCCAGGCCGTCGGCTCCGTCACCGCCGTCACCGCCGTGCGCCTCGACGGTCGCGTTTATCCGCGCGGCACGCGCGTCGCTGAACGACAGCCGCGACACCGCGGCACCGCCGGCGCCGCCGGCGGACAAGGGGGAGCCACTCCCGCCCACGCGGCCGTTGGCGATCTGCACCAAGGTCAGCGTACCGCTGGCGCTGCCGCTGACAGCGTCGACGAGGGTTACCGAACCGCCGGCGCCGTCTCCCGTGCCGAAGCCGCCGGTCGCGCGCGCCCTGGCAGTTGCGTCGCCGTTGTCGCTGTGCGCGGAAGCCCTCGCGTAACCCGTACCTGCTCTGGCGCTGCCGGCGCGGCTGTAGCCCGCCGCCCCGCCGATCGCGTTGGCCACGCTCACCACCGTGCCGGTGCCGCGCGCGTGGGCTTCGGCGGTGGCTGAAGCACCGTTCTCGGCCGTTCCCCCTGCATCGTGGCTGCCGCCCCGACCGCTCTCGGCGGAGACGGTCAGCGTGACCGGGCCATGCCCCGTCACATCGGCGCGCGCGTTCGCCGTGCCCGCCTTGCCGGCGACGGCGGATCGGTTGCCGCTGGCTGAACCGCCATAGGCACCGCGGCTGTCCAACCGGATGGTGAGCGCCGTTGCTTGGGTATCGTGCAACGTCAGCTGCACGTCCGCGTCGCCGCCCGCGCCGGCCGCGGCATCGCTGCTGCCACCGGGGCCGGCGTTCCCGTACAAGTTGAGCTGCAGGGTGCCATGCGTGGCGAGCGTCAGCGCGTCCCGTACCGTGACGCCGCTGCCATTGCCACCCTTCGCGCCACGCAGCCCATAGCCGCCTGCACCACCTTCGATCCGGGTGGTCAGCGCAAGAGGACCGTTGCCGCCGGACGCGTTGACGACCGCCGCTGCCGCGCCCCCATCGCCCGCGCGCTGGCCCGCGCCATAGGCGTTGCCGCCCATGCCACCGGTCACGTCGACCGTGCCCTGGTAGCCGGCCGCGTTGCTGGCATCGAGCGTTGCGAACGCGGCGCCGCCCGCGCCACCGTTGCCGTTGCCGGCGCCATCGGCGTAAACCGTCGCGTTGCCGCCCCGGCCGCCCCTGACGTTGATGTTTGTCTCGGCAATGGTGGCAGCGTTCTGCGCGACTCTCGCCCGGGCGCTGGCGGCGCCGCCGGCACCGCCTCCAGCACTGCCGTGGCCCGCTCGGCCGCCATCCGTCCTCAGGGTAACGGCGGCGGCCTGACCGCCGGTACCGCCGAGCGTCGCCTCGAGGGCCGCCGTGCCACCGCTGCCGCCGACGGCCTCCGCTCCCGCTGCGGCACCGGCGCCGGCCACGCCCGCGGCGCCCGCGCTGCCGCCCGTGCCGCCCGTAACCCACACGATGGTGCTCGCCGGGGCCAGGCGGCTGTCGTTCAGCGTCAGGCTGGTTGCCGCGCCCGCGCCACCCGCACCGGCCGCGCCGCCGTTCTGCCCCGTGGCGCCCGCTGCACCGTTGCCGCCCTTGCCGCCGGCACCGCCGTTGACCTCGAGGTCGTCGAACAGCGTACGCGATACCGTAAAGGCCGGTGCGGCACCCCCGGCCGTGCCGGCGGCGCCGGCCGTCGCGCCGTTCTGGCCCGGCGTGCCCGCGGGACCGGTAGTGGCGCCGTACGCGTGGCCCACGGATGCCGCCAGCAGCAACGGGAGCAACTGGCGACCGCGCAGGGATGTGGCGTGACGATGCAGACTCGCATGCTTCATTGACGATTCTCCTCTGAAGTGATGGGGAAGGGGGCAACGGCGGAAATCTCGCAACCGCAATCGTATGTTATTTTTTTTATATCGTCCCGACGATCATCCCTATCGGACTGCAAGCCAGCGCCTTCGGTGGCGCCGCGCGATAAGCAAAACGCACTTTTCAAGAAGCACAACGCAATCGTCGTACGGCCGGGCGCTCCTATACTCGTTCGCAACAGGAGACACGATGACGACGCGCGCGCCGGCCACCGCCACGCGGCACCCGCCGGCCTGACCCGCTTCCCCGTTCGACACCGATACGGCGTTCCACCCGCCAGGGCGGGCTGCGCCCCGATTTTTTACAACCACAAGGAGACTGCATGCATTCAATCGGCCAACGCGCACTCGGCGCACTGTTACTGACCTCGCTGGCCGCCTGCGGCTCGGGCAATGGCGGCACGCCCGGCGCCGGCGCGTTCGACGGCGCGCTGACGTTCGACCCCGCGAAGTACACGACGATCAACGTCACGATCGACGGCGCGCAGGTGCCGGTGCGCTGGTACAAGGAGGTGTGCTACGTGGCGAAACCGGTGGCGGCCAGCGCCACGCAGGCCACGCTGATGGGCACCAGCACGACGATCGCGAATACGCAGTGCGGCTACCAGAGCATGAACATCTTCGTGCCCGAGAGTTCCTCGGCCAGTCAGGACACGGCGCTGTACTTCGCCGTCAACAACGGCGGCTGGTTCGCCAGCTACATCAAGGCCAGCGTGACGGACGGCGCCAGCTACGACAGCGCGACCAGCAACGTGGCCGCCGCGCTGAAGGCGGGCTATGTGTACATCGACGTCGCCACGCGCAGCCGCGGCATGACGGCGGCCGACGGCAGCTGGGCGGGCAAGGCGCCGGCGCCTGTGGTCGACGCGAAGGCGGCGATCCGCTACCTGCGCCTGAACGACGTGCTGATGCCGGGCAGCGCCAACCGCATCGTCGTCAACGGCACCAGCGGCGGCGGCGGGCTGTCGTCGGTCATCGGCGCCTCCGGCAACAGCGCGGACTATCTGCCTTACCTCGCCGCGATCGGCGCGGCCGGCATCGATGCGAACGGCCGCAGCACGCTGCGCGACGACGTCCTCGCCATCAACGCCTACTGCCCGATCACGGACCTTGGCAATGCGGACCTGGCCTACGAATGGCTGTACACGACGCTGGGCACGCGCGCGGCCGTGGGCCGCAACCCGAACCCCACGGGCAGCGCGCAACTGGCCGCGAAGTTCCCCGCCTATCAGGCCGGCCTGAGGCTGAGCAACGGCAGCGGCGCGGCCCTGACGGCCGAAAACATGCTGGCGCAGATCCGCCAGGAAGTGATCCACTCGGCCGAGGTGTACATGGCGGGCGGCGGCACGATCCCGAACCTTGGCGAGAACATGACGTTCACCGCAGGCGGCATGGGCGGCCCGGCGACGACCGTCACCTACGTGAACGACTGGCTCACGGTCGACAACGCGGCGCGCAAGGTCGTGTCGATCGACATGACGAAGTACCTGAAGTTCGTCGCCACGCAGGCCACGCTGAAGGCCGCGCCGGCGTTCGACCAGACGGGCCTGACGGTCACCGCGTCGAGCGGCGAATCGAATTTGTTCGGCACCAGCGCGCAGAAGTACTCGAACTTCACCGAGTACGGCTGGGACAACAACGACGTGCACGGCGACGGCATCGGCTACGACGACACGGGCATCACGGCCAGCCGGTACTTCAGCCTGGCGACGACGCCCGTGCTGAATCAGGTCCGGCTGATCAACCCGATGGCCTACATCGGCACCGGCACGGACACGGCGCCGTACTGGTACGTGCGGCACGGCACGCGCGATCGCGACACGGCGTTCACGGTATCGATCAACCTGACGCGCGCGCTGCAGGCCGATCCGAAGGTGCAGGAAGTGAACTACCGGCTGGCGTGGAACCAGCCGCATGCGGGCAACTACGACGTGCCGGAGGCGATGGCGTGGATTGCCGCGACGTTGAAGGCCGCGGCGGCGCGCGGGCTGTAACGCACGCGCGTAGTCAGCACGGCTTTACGCGCCCGTGGCCACTGGGCGCTCGGGCGCCGCGCACCATTCGGACCAGGAGCCCGGATACAGCGCGGCACCCGGCATGCCGGCCACTTCCAGCGCAAGCAGGTTGTGGCAGGCCGTCACGCCGGAGCCGCACTGCATCACGGCCTTCTCGGGTGCGGCGAACAGCGGCGCGAATTCCTGCTTCAGCTGGTCGGCAGGCTTGAAGCGGCCATCGGCGCCCAGGTTGTCCTTGAAGAAGCGGTTCTTCGCGCCGGGGATGTGGCCGCCGACCGGGTCGATCGTTTCGTTCTCGCCGCGGAAGCGGTCGTTGGCACGCGCATCGACGACGGTGAACGCCTGCGTGGCCAGGTTCGCCACCACGTCGTCCACCGACACGGTGCGGGTCAGGGCAGGGCGCTCGGCCAGGTTGCCAGCCCGCGGTTGCGGCACGTCGGTCGTCACCGGCCGGCCCAGCGCCTGCCATGCCTGCAGGCCGCCATCGAGCACGGCGACGGCTTCATGGCCGACCGAGCGCAGCAGCCACCACAGCCTTGCGGCATACATGCCGCCATGTGCATCGTATGCGACAACCTGGGTGTCGTCGTCGATGCCGTAGCTGCGCAGCGCGGCGATCAGCGCGGCGCGCTCGGGCAAAGGGTGGCGGCCATTCGTACCCGTCTTGCGGCCGGACAGCTCGTCCTCCATGCTGGCGAACCGCGCACCGGGAATGTGGCCGGCTGCATAGGCCTCGCGGCCGGCGGCGAGGTTCATCAGGTCGTGGCGGCAATCCACCACGACCCAGTGCGAGTCGTCGATATGCGCGGCCAGGGTGGCGGCGTCGATCAGGGTGTTGTACATGCGGTCTCCTTACACTTCGCTGGCGATCGGATCCGTCGCGGCCACTGCCTTGCCGCGCGCGGTGCTCTTCGTATTGTAGAACGTCGCGGCCATGCCGGAGATGAGGATGACGCCGATGCCCAGCCAGCTGTGCCAGTCGAACCGGTCGGAAAAGACGATCACGCCCCAGGCGCTGGAAAACACGATGCCCGTGTATTGCAGGTTGGCGACGACGAGCGTGTTGCCGAGCCGGTAGGCGCGCGTCATCGACACCTGCGCGGCCGTCGCGAACAGGCCGATCCCCAACAGCAGCAGGAAGCCGTAGCCGGTGTTCAGCGAGTGGAACACGACGGGGCCGCCGCCCGCCTCGGCCACGTGGCCGAAGAGGCCCGCGACGATGTTCGTCACGGCGAAGTAGAACACGACGCGGTATTCCGGCTCGCCCGCGAGCCCCAGCTTACGCACCTGCATGTACGCCATCGCCGTCAGCACGGACGAGCCGATCGCGATCAGCGCGTACACCAGCTGGTCCGAATGGAACGCGGGCTGCAGCAGCAGGATGACGCCGACGAAGCTCATGCCGACAGCGAGGATCAGCGGCCATTCAATGCGGTTCTGCGCATGCCACCAGCCGTGCGCGAACAGCCACACGGCGATCCAGATCGGCGACAGGTAGTTCAAGGTCATCGCCGTGGCCAGCGGCAGCTTGTGGATCGAGAAGAACCACAGCCACAGCGAGATCACGCCGATCACGCTGCGCCACAGGTGCCCCATCGCGAACTTCGTCTTCAGGGTGCCGCCCTGGATGCGGATCAATGCCAGCAGCACGATCACGCCGACGATGCCGCGGTACATCACGATCTCCGACGTCGAGTACATGTCGGAGGCGATCTTCACGCACACGCCCATCGCGGCAAACAGGAAACTGGCGAACAACATCCACAGCGATTGCATTCAAGTCCTTCCAAAAACAAAGGGGACAGTCCGATGACCGGAGCTGTCCCCTTGATTGTTCATGCTATTTATACATCGAGCTTCTTGCGGTACCACTCGTGGAAGTGCTGCATGCCGTCTTCCATCGGGCTCTGGTACGGGCCCGCATCGTTCTCGCCCCGGTCCAGCAGGATCTTGCGGCCCGCATCCATGCGCTGCGCGATCTCGTCGTCCTCGATGCACGTCTCCATGTAGGCGGCGCGCTCGGCTTCGACGAATTCGCGCTCGAACAGCACGATCTCTTCCGGGTAGTAGAACTCGACGACGTTCTTCGTCTTGCCCGTCCCCTGCGGCCACAGCGTGGACACGACCAGCACGTGCGGATACCACTCCACCATGATGTTCGGGTACAGCGTCAGCCAGATCGCACCGTAAGGCGGTGCCTCGCCGTTCCGGAACTTCAGCACCTGTTCCTGCCAGCGCTGGTAAGCCGGCGAGCCCGATTTCTTCAGGCCGCGGTTCACGCCCACCGTCTGCACGCTGTAGTCCTCACCGAATTCCCAGCGCAGGTCGTCGCAGGTGACGAACGCGCCAAGGCCGGGGTGGAACGGCTCGACGTGGTAGTCCTCGAGGTACACCTCGATGAACGTCTTCCAGTTGTAGTCGCACTCGTGCACTTCGACGTGATCGAGCATGTAGCCGGTGAAATCGAGATCCTTCGTGACCGACAGGTTCTTCAGCTTCTCCATCACGTTGTAGCCGTTCTGTTCGAACAGCAGGCCGTTCCAGCTTTGCAGGCCGGCCTTCGGCAGATTCAGGCATGGCGTGTCGGGGAAGTGCGGTGCCCCGATCAGTTCGCCCTTCAGGTCGTAGGTCCAGCGGTGCAGGGGACAGACGATCGTATTGGTGTTGCCGCGCCCGTTGAACATCAGTGCCTGGCGGTGCCGGCAGACGTTCGACAGCAGTTCGATACCTTGGTTATTGCGGACCAGCATGCGGCCCTCGTTCTCCGCGGCGAGGGTCGTAAAGTCGCCGACGTTCGGCACCATCAGTTCGTGGCCCACATAGCGTGGGCCGTTCTGAAACAATTGCTGCATTTCACGCTGCAGGAGCGCTTCGTCAAAGTAGACGTGGACCGGCAATTGCGCGTTGGAGCGCGCCAGCCTGGCGTGGGTACCCAGATCGGACATCCCAACCCCCCTTAATTAAAGTACTGCAACCAAGAAGAGACAGAATCCGCAAAGACCTGAATTCAGAGTATAAAAACGGTATTTCGGACAGAACCGGAGATTATAGCGTGGTTATGGGAGCTCTGCCGATAAATCTTCGCCCGTTTCCCCATCCGGACCCGCATTGTGCCCCGTTTCCCACCCCGGGGGCGCCCCGCTGGCCGCAATTGCAACTTCTTGGTGTCCGGGTGGGTTGTCATTTTGGACCGGCCGGTAGACTTTGTTCTAAAATACGCGGCTACACGCTAGCGCTTGAGGCGAATTTACGTACCATGGTCAAGAAAATGAATGGCGAGGACACCCCCGGGGCTCCCGCCTCCTTCGAGGAAGCGATGGCGGAGCTGGCCCAGCTCGTCACGCAGATGGAATCCGGGCAGCTGCCGCTGGAAGCCTCCGTGGCCGCCTACGCGCGCGGTTCCGAACTCGTCAAGTACTGCGCCGGCCAGCTGGAAAAGGTCGAATCGCAGGTGAAGATCCTGGAAGGCGACATGCTGAAGCCCTTCGCCGACGGCGACGAGGCCGCCCAATGACGGTCACCTTCAACGACTGGGCCAAGGGCATCCAGGCGGCGATGGAAGCCGACATGTCGGCTTACCTGCCCGCCGCGACCGTGATCCCCACCAAGCTGCACGAAGCGATGCGCTATGCGCTGCTGGGCGGCGGCAAGCGCGTGCGCCCGCTGCTGGTGCATGCGGCCGGCGCGCTGTTCGGCGCCGATGCGCAAGTGCTGTCGCGCGCGGCGGCGGCCGTCGAGATGATCCATGCGTACTCGCTGGTGCACGACGACATGCCGTGCATGGACGACGACGAACTGCGCCGCGGCAAACCCACCGTGCACGTCGCGTACGACGAAGCGACGGCGCTGCTGGTCGGCGATGCGCTGCAGGCGCAGGCGTTCGGCGTGCTGGCCGGCTGCGGCAGCCTGCCTTCGGCGCGGCTCGTGACGATGCTGTGCCTGCTGGCCGACGCGGCCGGCTCGGCCGGCATGTGCGGCGGCCAGGCGATCGACCTGGACAGCGTCGGCATCAGCCTGACGCTCGAGCAGCTGGAGCGCATGCACCAGCTGAAGACGGGCGCGCTGCTGCGTGCCTCCGTCGTGCTGGGCGCGCTGGCGGGCAAGGACCTGCATGCGGAAGAACTGCAAGCGCTGGACGACTACAGCCGCGCGATCGGCCTGGCGTTCCAGGTCGTCGACGACGTGCTCGACGCGACGGCCGATTCGGCCACGCTGGGCAAGACGGCCGGCAAGGACGCGGCCGACAACAAACCCACCTACGTCTCGATCCTGGGCCTCGACAAGTCGATCGCCCTGGCCGAACAACTGCGGCGCGACGCGCATGCCGCGCTGGCGCCGTTTGGCGAGAATGCCCGGCGCCTGTTCGAACTCGCGGACCTGATCGTGCAGCGGAAGGCATAAATGAACCTGCTTGAAACCATCAACAACCCGGCCGACCTGCGCAAGCTGCCGCGCCATCAACTGAAGCCGCTCGCCGACGAGCTGCGCACGTTCCTGCTCGACTCCGTCTCGAAGACGGGCGGCCACCTGTCGTCGAACCTGGGCACCGTCGAACTGACGGTCGCGCTGCACTACGTGTTCAACACGCCGCACGACCGCATCGTGTGGGACGTGGGCCACCAGACCTATTCGCACAAGATCCTGACGGGCCGGCGCGACCAGTTCCACACCTTGCGCCAGCTGGACGGCATCTCCGGCTTCCCGCGCCGCGTCGAGAGCGAGTACGACACGTTCGGTACCGCGCACTCGTCCACGTCGATCTCGGCCGCGCTGGGCATGGCGGCCGCCGCCAAGCTGAAGGGCGAACAGCGCCACGCGATCGCCGTCATCGGCGACGGCTCGATGACGGCCGGCATGGCGTTCGAAGCGCTGAACAACGCCGGCGTCGAAGAGGACTGCAACCTGCTGGTGATCCTGAACGACAACGACATGTCGATCTCGCCGCCCGTCGGTGCGCTGAACCGGTATCTCGCGCGGCTGATGTCCGGCCAGTTCTACGCGGCCGCGAAGAACGTCGGCAAGTCCGTGCTGCCGGGCCCCGTGCTGGAGCTGGCGAAGAAGCTGGAAGAGCATGCGAAGGGCATGGTGGTGCCGGCCACGATGTTCGAGGAATTCGGCTTCAACTACATCGGCCCGATCGACGGCCACGACCTCGACTCGCTGATCCCCACGTTGCAGAACATCCGCAACCTGAAGGGCCCGCAATTCCTGCACGTGGTGACGAAGAAGGGCCAGGGCTACAAGCTGGCCGAGGCGGAACCGATCCTGTACCACGGCACCGGCAAGTTCAACCCGGCCGAAGGCATCAAGCCTGCCACGGCGCCGGCGAAGATCACGTACACCGAGGTGTTCGGCAACTGGCTGTGCGACATGGCGGCGAAGGACGAGCGCCTGGTCGGCATCACGCCGGCGATGCGCGAAGGCTCCGGCATGGTGCGCTTCAATGCGGAATACCCGAAGCGCTACTTCGACGTCGGCATCGCCGAGCAGCACTCCGTCACGTTCGGCGCGGGCCTCGCCTGCGAAGGCATGAAGCCCGTGGTGGCGATCTACTCGACGTTCCTGCAACGCGCCTACGACCAGCTGATCCACGACGTGGCGCTGCAGAACCTGGACGTGACGTTCGCACTGGACCGCGCCGGCATCGTCGGTGCCGATGGCGCGACGCACGCGGGCAACTACGATTTGGCCTACCTGCGCTGCATCCCGAACATGGTCGTGATGGCCGCATCCGACGAGAATGAATGCCGCCAGATGCTGACCACCGCCTACCACTACCCGGGCCCGGCCGCCGTGCGCTACCCGCGCGGCGCCGGCATCGGCGCGGCGATAGCGCAGGAGCTGACGACCATACCGCTGGGTAAAGGCGAAGTACGCCGCCAGGGCGAACGCGTCGCGATCCTCGCCTTCGGCTCGATGGTGGCGCCGGCCCTGAAGGCGGGCGAGCAGTTGAACGCCACGGTTGCGAACATGCGTTTCGTGAAGCCGCTGGACGTGGAGCTCGTCAAGCAGCTGGCCGCCGACCACGACTACCTTGTGACGGTGGAAGAGGGCTGCGTGATGGGCGGCGCCGGCGCGGCCGTTGCCGAGGCGCTGGCCGAAGCGGGCATCGTCAAGCCGCTGCAGATGCTGGGCCTGCCGGACAAGTTCATCGACCACGGCGACCCGGCCAAGCTGCTGGCCAGCGTGGGCCTGGACGGCGACGGCATCGCCAAATCCATCAAGCAGCGCTTCCTGGGTGGCGAGCCCAGGCTGGTCGTCAACAACGGCTGAACGCACCTATTGATGAGCTGGTTGTAAAACCACACCAGGGACAGTCCCTGGTTTAGAAAAACAACACCTTGTTCACGGCGGCGGCCATCGCTGCATACCCGGCATCGCCGGGATGCAGGTGGTCGCCGCAGTCGTATTCAGGGCGGATGCGTTCCGGGTCGGACGGATCGCGCAGCGCCGCATCGAAGTCCGCCACCGCATCGAATTCCCCGCTGTCCCGGATCCACCCATTGACCTCGCGCCGCACGGCTTCCTTGGCCGGCGTCCAGTAGCCGGCGAACGGGGTGCCGGGCAGCGCGCCCTTGAACGGCGGCAGCGTGCCGCCGACGATCGTCACGCCGCGCGCACGGGCGCGGGCGATCAGCGCGCGGTAGCCGGCGATCAGCCGCTGCGCCGTCATTGGCGGCTCGTGTGGCGCGAACGCCGTGCCGGGCCAGCCGATGTCGTTCGTCCCCAACAGCACGACAACCGCACGCACGCCCGGTTGCTCCAGCACGTCGTGCGCGAAGCGATCTTCCGCCTTCACACCCATGCGGGCAGACAGCAGCCGCGCGCCCGAGATGCCTGCGTTCGCTACGCCGATGCCATCGCGCGCCAGCCGATCGGCCAGCTGATCCGGCCAGCGCCGGTGCCAGTCCGGCGTCGAGCCATTGCCGTCCGTGATCGAGTCGCCCAATGCGACGACAGTGGCGGCACGCTCGCTTTCCACCTGCACCGCCGTCAGGAACGCGCGGCCATGCAGCTCGGCCGCTTGCGGCAGCGCCGGCGCGGCCGTCGCATCGCCCGCCACGATGTAGCCGGTCTGCTGCGCGCCCCAGTGGAAGGTCGTCAATGGCGCGGCCGCCGGCAGCCATGCGGACACCGTCAGCCGCGCCAGCGCCGCGACGGGGAAGTCGGCGGGATCGCTGGTGACGGTGCCGCCGGCCGGGATCGTCACGGACGACCGTCCGGCAAACGCCAGCACCCGGTCCCCGGGCACAATGGCGGAGGTGGCACCCGCATCCGCCGCGGTCCGGGCGATACGCACGGCGCCGATCGTCTGCGGCGCCGTGCCGTAGCGATTCGACAGCTGCACGCGCACGCGCGCACCGCCCGTGGACAGGCGCACTACTTCGCGCACTGTGCTGCCGTTAACCGCCGCGGGGACGTTGGTCGGCAGCGCGAAGTCCGCACCCCACGTGGGCTGTGGCGCGGCGTACCAGCTGGTCTGCCATTGCGCCCCCACGGCTTGGCCGGCGAAGGTGAATGTCGTCAGCACGGCGGCAAGGAATCGGGTAATCGTCATGAGTGAACTCCTTTCGATGAATGACGGCGCCATCGTGGCTCATTCGCCATTACCGTAGAAGAAGGTAGAATCGACTGACACTCATTCGAATATGGAATAGGCATGGATACGATCCGCTCGCTGTCCACGTTCGTGCGGGCGGTGGAATTGGGCAGCCTGTCGGCCGTCGCGCGCGAGCAGGGCACTACGCAGCCCACCGTCAGCAAGATCGTCGCGGCGCTGGAGAACGAGCTGGGCGTGCGCCTGCTGGAGCGGACCACGGCCAGTCTCGCGCCAACGCCGGAAGGGCGCCGCTTCTACGCGCGCGCGAAGGACCTGCTGGCCGGCTTCGACGATGCGGTGACGGAAGCGCGCGGCGGCAACGCGGCGCTGCGTGGGCTGCTGCGCGTCAGCGCGCCGGTCGCGCTGGGGCAGTTCCGGCTGAACGCGCTGGCCGTCGACTTCCTGGCCCAGCACCCGGACATCGAACTGGAACTGCTCTTGAACGACCGCATGGTCGACCTGGTGGAAGAGGGCGTCGACGTCGCGCTGCGGCTCGGCGACGATCTGCCGCCGGATGCCGTCGCCCGCCACGTGGCCGTGTCGCCCCGGCTGCTCGTCGCCGCGCCGGATTATCTGGAACGGCACGGCACGCCGCGCACGCCCGCGCAACTGGCGCGCCATCGCTACGTGCGCTTCGCATGGCTGCCGGCCGGCGACGCGATCGCGTTGTCCGATGGCGCGCGCGACGTGACGGTGACGGTGCGAAGTCGCTACCGCATCAACCATGCGCTGGCGATCCGCGACAGCGTGGCGGCCGGCGCCGGCATCGGCCTGTGCCCGGAATGGCTGGTGCAGGACCTGCTTGCGGCGGGCACGCTGCGCCGAATACTGCCGCGCTGGCGCGGCGTGCCGCAGCAGGTGTACCTGCTGTACCCGAGCCGGCGGTTTCAAAGCGCGCGGGCGCGCGCCTTCGTCGACTTCATCCGCGCCCGGCTGCCGGCGCTGCCGGGTTTTATGGCCGCCGGGCACTGATGACGGCAAGCGGGGCGCGCGAGGGGCCGGAAACGGCTGACTTAACCTTTTCTTTATTTTTTCCTGTAGGATACCGGCTTCCGCTTAGCAACTAAGCAGCGGAGCAAGAACTGAGTCCTGGTGGCAAAGACCGCCGGACCATGAGCATGTTCGGGCAGGGGAACGCGGCGTCCGCTCCCCGGTTTCGGTATCTGGGAGATGGAATGAGAGCATGGCGCCCTCCTGCACGGCGGGTGCGCGGCATTGCCGCACTCGCGTGCATCGTTGCCGTGGCAGCCGCCACGGCGGCGGAAGCATTGCGCTGGACACATCTGTCGCAGCGCGGCGACCGGCCGGCTGCCGTCCATGCGCCGGTGAAGAAGAGCGTCGCGCTGACCGAGCTGTCGCGCGCGATGATCCCGATGCCGACCGGCGTACCGTCCGCGCACGCGAGCGCGCTGGCGAGCTTGCCTGGTGGCAAACTTCTGTCGTTCTGGTGGGCCGGCAGCCGCGAAAGCGGGCCGGATGTCAAGGTGTACGCATCGCGCTGGTCGAATGGCCGCTGGAGCGACAACTGGGTCGTCGCCAGCCGCGAATCGCTCAGCGCCGCGCTGGGGTATGGCGTGCGGCGCGTCGGCAATCCCGTCGCCTGGACGGCGGCCGACGGCACCGTCCACCTGTACGTCGTTGCGACGGGGCTGGGCGGCTGGGCCGCCTCCCGCATCGTGCAGATGGAGTCGCGCGACCAGGGTGCCACGTTTGCCGTGCGGCGCGTGCTGCCGATGTCTCCCGTGTTCAATACGAGCGTGCTGGTGCGCACGTCGCCTGTCGCGCTGGCCGACGGCGGGTGGTGGCTGCCCGTGTACTTCGAGATCGGCAACAAGTACCCGATGCTGATGTCGTTCGACGGCCATGGCGCGCCGCGCCGCGTGACGCGCATCGGCACCGGCACCGACGCGCTGCAGCCGACCATCGTGCCCGTTTCGCCGACCGAGGTGCGGGCGTGGATGCGCGATTCCGGCGAGGAGCAGCGCGTGCAGCAGGCCACGAGCCGCGATGGCGGCGAAAGCTGGGAAGACCTGGCGCCGATGGCCGTCTCGAACCAGAGCACGTCGCTGGCGGCGCTGCGGCTGCACACGGGCACCATCCTGATGCTGTACAACCACGTGGCCGAAGGGGGCTCGTCGCGCAGCGTGCTGTCGCTGGCCGTCTCGGCGGACGGCAGCAAGTGGGAACCGGTGGCCGACATCGTCAGCGGCAAGCCGGGCGACGAATTTTCCTATCCCACCATGTACCAGGTGGGCGACGAGCTGCACATCACCTACACGCACCAGCGCCGCGGCATCGCCCATCACCAGTTCCGGATCAAAGAGGAGGATGCGACATGAACCTGCCCGATCTCGCACTGCAGATCGCTTACGGCCGCGTGGCCTGGGCGCTCGTCGCGGCCGCGCTGCTGCTGGCACTGTTGCCGCAGCCGTCGCGCCGCACCATCGCCGGCATCGGCCTTGCCAGCTTGGTGCTGATGGCGCTACCAGGGCCGGCGTCGCCGGCCTATTGGCTGGTGTTGGCATTCCAGTTCCCGAGCGGCGTGGCGCTGGGTTGCGCGCTGCTGGCGCTTGCCGACCGTTGGCGCGGGCGGGCCGTGGCGCCACTGTTGCCGCCGGCCTTTGCGCTGGCCATCGTGGCGGCCGGCACGCTGCTGTATCTCGACGCGTTCGGCGTCGTGGCGCTGGGCCTGTATTACGCCGGCTTCGGCGGCACCGGCGCGCCGCTGCTGTCCTGCGCGGCCATCGTGGCGTGCGGCGCGGCCGTCATTTACGGCTGGGGCCGGCACGGCGCGGCAGCCCTGGTGGCGGGGCTGCTGCTGTATGCGCTGCCCCGCCTGCCGACGGGGAACCTGTGGGACGCGCTGCTCGATCCGCTGCTGTGGACGTGGGCGCTGATCTCGGCCGGCGCCGCCGCCGTGCGGTACGTGGCCGCGTGGCGTGCCCGTGCCGTGCCGGCGGCGGTGCAGGCGGAACCGGCAAGCGTGCCGGTGGCCGCCATCGAACAACTTCAAACAGCTAGGGAGTAATGCGTGGTAAAGAGCAAGTGGTACATACACCCGGTGATCGCGGTCGGGATCGCCATCAACGTCTGGATCATGGGCGTGGCCGTGGCGTGGTCGGGGCCGGATCCGGCCAAGCTGTGGCGCCTGCTGGGCGAGGACGGCATCGTCGAATGGATGCAGTTCCTGTGCTTCGTCGTCACATCCGGCCTGCTCGCGTTCGCCGCGGTGGACCGCTGGCACCGCAACCCGCGCGTCACGCTGGACTTCCTGGCGCTGGTGGGCCTGGCACTGCTCGTCTTCGCGGCGGCGGGCGAGGAAGTGAGCTGGTTCCAGCGCGTGCTGCACATCGATTCGCCCGAGTTCTTCCTGCAGAATAACAAGCAGGCCGAGACGAACCTGCACAACCTGGCGATCGGCAAGACCGGCAGCATCCACAAGACGATCCTGCTGAAGCTGATCGCGATCGCGGGCCTGACGCACAACATCATCCTGCCGCTGCTGGCGAAAACCCGCCCGGGCATCCGCGCATGGGTCGAGAAGATGGGGCTGTACCTGCCGCCGCTGTCCGCATCGGTCATCTACATCGCGCTGGTGGCGGTATCGCACGCGGTGATCGACCACCCGCGCAAGGGCGAGCTGGGCGAGATGTTCGGCGCCGTGCACTACCTGTCCACCGTATTCGCCGCCTACTTCGGCGGCATCGGCTACGGCAAGCCGCCCGTGTTCGACAACGACAGCGACCGCTGCCGCGCCTCGTGGATGATGGCCATGGGCCTCGTGTTCCTGCTGCTGAACGCATGGCTGCTGGCAGCCGGTGTGGGCGCCACGGGCGAGTAACGGCAGCGCCCGTGGTGGGGCGGGGGCGCGGAGCACTGCTCCCCTTCACATGTCCCTCTGGGGGCAGACCCCAGAGGGACACGAGCCCAGCCGTTCATTAAGGCTGAGCCCGTGTCCTCTTTTTGACCTTCTGGGGTCTGACCCCAGAGGGACACGGGCTCGGCAGTAGTGTCAGCGCTTGCGCTCGTGCTGCCACAGCACGTCGCTGCCGCCGGCGTAGCGGTTCAGCACGCGGGCCAGCACGAACAGCAGGTCGGACAGCCGGTTCACGTATTGCCGCGGGTGGTCGTGGATCGTTTCCTCGTTGCCCAGGGTGACGATGCTGCGCTCGGCGCGGCGGCATACCGTGCGGCACACGTGCGCCAGCGACGCGGCGCGCGAGCCGGCCGGCAAGATGAATTCCGTCAGCGCGGGCAGCGTCGCGTTGTACTTCTCCAGCAGCGCATCGAGCCGCTCGACGTGCTCTTCCTTGATCAGCTGGTAGCCCGGGATGCACAGTTCGCCGCCCAGGTCGAACAGGTCGTGCTGGATCGTCACCAGCTCCGCGCGCAGCTCGTCCGGCAGCGGCTCGCACAGCAGCAGGCCGATGTTCGAATTGAGTTCGTCGACGTCGCCCATCGCGTGCACGCGCACGCTGTCCTTGCGCGTGCGGCTGCCGTCGCCCAGGCCTGTCGTGCCGTTGTCGCCGGTGCGCGTCGCGATCTTCGATAGCCGGTTCCCCATGCTCGTCTCCTGATTTTGAAATGGTGCGAGCATACGCCAAATTACCAAAGGTTGGGCGGGGTTTTGCCGCGCGCGCGCCGTTTGGCCCTACAATCGGGCCATGTCCACGCTCACCGCCAATCCGGACTTCGAACAGCGCCGCCGCGACGTCGCCGCCGCCCTGTGCGCGGTCCTGCCGCCGCACTGCGTGCTGTCCCGCCTGGAGGACACCCGGCCCTACGAATGCGATGGCCTGTCCGCCTACCGCCAGCCGCCGATGGTCGTCGCGCTGCCCGAGGACGAGTCGCAGGTCGCCGCCGTGTTGGAAGTCTGCCGTACCCTGAACGTGCCGGTGGTGCCGCGCGGCGCGGGCACCGGCTTGTCCGGCGGCGCGATGCCGATCGCGCAGGGCGTCGTGCTGTCCACCGCGAAGCTGAACCGGATCGTGCGCGTCGACCCGTATGCACGCACGGCCGTCGTGCAGCCGGGCGTGCGCAACCTGGCGATCTCGGAGGCGGCCGCGCCGCACGGCCTGTATTACGCGCCGGACCCGTCGTCGCAGATCGCCTGCACGATCGGCGGCAACGTGGCCGAGAACTCAGGCGGCGTGCATTGCCTGAAGTACGGCCTCACCGTCCACAACGTGCTGCGCGCTCGCGTCGTGACGATAGAGGGTGACGTGATCGAACTGGGTGGCGAGGCACTCGATGCCCCCGGTCTGGACCTGCTCGCCGTGTTCATCGGCTCGGAAGGGATGCTCGGCATCGTTACCGAAGTGACAGTGAAGTTGGTGCCGAAACCGGCCGTCGCGCGCGTCATCATGGCGTCGTTCGCGGACGTCGTCACGGGTGCGAACGCGGTGGCGCGCGTCATCGCGGCGGGCATCATCCCGGCGGGTCTGGAGATGATGGACCAGACGTCGTCGCGCATGGTCGAGCCGTTCGTCCACGCCGGCTACGACCTCGATGCCGCGGCAATCCTGCTGTGCGAAGCCGACGGCACGCTCGATGAAGTGGAAGACGAGATCGCGCGCATGGCCGCCGTATTGCGCGACGCCGGCGCCAGTGCCATCGCCGTCTCGACCAGCGAAGAGGAACGGCTGCGCTTCTGGTCCGGCCGCAAGAACGCGTTCCCGGCCGCCGGCCGCATCTCGCCGGACTACTACTGCATGGACGGCACGATCCCCCGCAAGAACCTGGCCCAGGTGTTGGCGGGGATCGCGCAGATGGAGGTCAAGTACGGCCTGCGCTGCGCCAACGTGTTCCACGCCGGCGACGGCAACCTGCACCCGCTGATCCTGTTCGACGCGAACCAGCCGGACGAGCTGGCGCGCGCCGAGGCGTTCGGGGCCGACATCCTGGCGCTGTGCGTCGCCGTCGGCGGCACGATCACGGGTGAACACGGTGTCGGCATCGAGAAGATCGACTCGATGTGCGTGCAGTTCAAGCCCGCGGAACTGGCGGCGTTCTTCGCCGTCAAGCGCGCCTTCGATCCGCTGGCGCTGCTGAACCCGGACAAGGCGATCCCAACGCTGCACCGCTGCGCGGAGTTCGGCCGCATGCGCGTGACGAACGGCGTGCTGCCCCACGCAAACCTGCCGCGCTTCTGACCGATGGCGAACGATGAGCGAACGATGAGCGACACCCTGCACCTGTTCCGCGACCGCATCCAGTCCGCCACCGCCACCGGCCAGCCGCTCGTCATCGTCGGCGGCGGCACCAAGCAGTGGTATGGCCACCCTGGCGACGGCGCCGTGCTCGACACGCGTGGCCACCGCGGCATCGTCGACTACGAGCCAACCGAATTGGTGATTACCGCGCGCTGCGGCACGCCGCTCGCCGAGATCGAAAGCGTGCTGGCCGCCGAGCGCCAGATGCTGGCGTTCGAGCCGCCGCGCTTCGGTCCCGCATCGACGTTGGGCGGCGTGGTCGCGGCCGGCCTGTCCGGGCCGCGCCGCGCGTTTGCCGGCGCCGTGCGCGACTTCGTGCTGGGTGCGCAGCTGATGGACGGCAAGGGCGAGCTGCTGAACTTCGGCGGCCAGGTGATGAAGAACGTGGCCGGCTACGACGTCTCGCGCCTGCTCGCTGGCTCGCTCGGCACCCTCGGCCTGATCACGCAGCTGTCGCTGAAGGTGCTGCCGCAGCCGCTGTGCGAGGCCACCGTGCGCTTCGCGCTGGACGAGGCGACGGCGCTGCGCCGCCTGAACGAGTGGGGCGGCCAGCCGCTGCCGCTGTCGGCCAGTTGCTGGCATGACGGCGTGCTGACGGTGCGGCTGTCCGGTGCCGACGCCGCCGTCGCGGCCGCGCTGCGCAAGCTGGGCGGCGAGGCGATCGCCGACGGCCCCCTGTTCTGGGACGCGCTGCGCGACCAGACCCACGCATTCTTCGCCGCGCCTACGTTGTGGCGGCTGTCCGTGCCGTCCACCGCGCCGGCACTCGCCACCGGTGGCCGGCAACTGATCGAGTGGGGCGGCGCCCAGCGCTGGCTGCGCGATGCCGACATCGCCGCGGCCGACCTGCGCAACCTCGTCGCGGCGGTGGGTGGCCATGCGACGCTGTACCGCGCCGCGGACCGCTCGGCCGGTGTGTTCCATCCGCTGGCGCCGGCCGTCGCGCGCATTCACGAACGCTTGCGCGCGGCCTTCGACCCTGCCGGCATCTTCAATCCCGGACGAATGCTCTGACATGCAAACGAACCTCGCCGATTTCATCCGCGGCACACCGGAGGGCATCGAAGCGGAAAGCATCCTGCGCGCCTGCGTGCACTGCGGCTTCTGCACGGCCACGTGCCCCACGTACCAGCTGCTGGGCGACGAACTGGATGGCCCGCGCGGCCGCATCTACCTGATCAAGCAGGTGCTGGAAGGCGCCCCCGTCACGCGCAGCACGCAGCTGCACCTGGACCGCTGCCTCACGTGCCGCAACTGTGAAACCACGTGCCCGTCCGGCGTGCGCTACGGCCGGCTGGCCGACATCGGCCGCCACGCCGTGGAAGAACGCGTGCCGCGCAAGGCGCCCGACCGGATCCGCCGCTGGGTGCTGAAGGAAGGGTTGTCGCGCGGCGGCCTGTTTGCCGCGGCACTGCGCGCGGGGCGGCTCGTCAAGCCAGTGCTGCCGGCAGCGCTGCGTGCCAAGATTCCGCCCGCGGCGGCACCACAACAGTGGCCGGCACGCACGCATGCGCGCAAGATGCTGGTGCTGGAAGGCTGCGCGCAGCCGGCGCTGTCGCCGAACGTCAACGCGGCCGCGGCACGCGTGCTCGATGCCGTCGGTGTGCAATTGATGGCGGCGCGGGGAGCGGGCTGCTGCGGCGCGCTGCGCTTCCACATGAACGACCAGGATGGCGGCCGTGAACACATGCGCCGCAACATCGACGCGTGGTGGCCATATGTGGATCAGGTCGAGGCGATCGTGATGACGGCTTCGGGCTGCGGCGCCACCGTCAAGGAGTACGGCCACCTGCTGGCGCAGGACCCGGCGTACGCGGAGAAGGCGGCGCGCATCAGCGCATTGACGCGCGACTTGTCCGAAGTGCTGCCGCAGTTCGAGCCCGAGCTGGTGCGGCTGGCCCGGCCCCGCGCGGAGACGGTCGCGTGGCATCCGCCGTGCACGCTGCAGCATGGCCAGCAAATCCGCGGCAAGGTCGAGGGCTTGCTGCGCGCGCTCGGCATCGACGTGCGGCTATGTGCGGATTCCCACCTGTGCTGCGGCTCCGCCGGCGCCTATTCGCTGCTGCACCCGGAACTCGCACTGCCGCTGCGGGACCGCAAGCTGGCGAACCTCGCGGCGACGGGAGCGGCACGGATCGTCTCGGCCAACGTGGGCTGCATCGGCCACCTGCAATCAGGTACGCAAACACCGGTGGAGCACTGGATCGAACTGGTGGACCGGATGATCGGTCCAGTTGGGGACAGTCCCTGATGTCGTAAAACGACCAGCTCAACCGACCGGGGACAGTCCCTGGTGTTGGAAAGAGACCAGCTCAGCCGACCGGGGACAGTCCCTGGTGTTGGAAAAAGACCAGCTCAGCCGTAATAGCGCTCACGCCGGCGTGAACAGCAGGCGGCTCGCGTCGCTGTCGCCGTTCAAATCCGTCAATGGGCCCAGCAGGCTGGCCGTGCCCCACTCGGGCGCGGGCACGAATGCGTCGGCCCATCCCAGCACGGTATCGGCCGGCATCGGCCGGGCGATGCCATAGCCTTGCGCCAGGTCGCAGCCCATCCGGATCAGCAGCGCGCCGTGCTCCACGGTTTCCACGCCTTCCGCGATCACGCTGCGGTTGAACGCGCGCGCCAGGCCGATGACGGCGGAGACGAGGTGCAGGTCGTCGCGGTCCACCAGCATGTTGCGGACAAAGCTCTGGTCGATCTTCAGCACGTCCGCCGGCAGCCGCTTCAGGTAGGACATCGATGAATAGCCGGTGCCGAAATCGTCCAGCGCGAAGCGGATGCCGAGCGCCTGGCATTCCTGCATGATCGTGCGCACGTGCGTCACGTCGTGTAGTGCCGACGATTCGAGGATCTCCAGCTCCAGCAATTGCGGCGGCACGGACGGGTACTCGGCCAGCAGCGCGCGCAGCCGCTGCACGAAGTCGGGTCGCTGGAAGTGGCGCGCGGCGATGTTGACGCCGACGACCCACGTGCGCCCGGCCGCGCACCATTGCTGCATTTGCTCGAGCGCCGCGCGCAGCACCCATTCGCCGATGTCGGCGATCAGGTCCGTGTGCTCGACGGCCGGCAGGAATTCCTGCGGCCCGACGAGGCCGCGCTCCGGGTGGCGCCAGCGCAGCAGCGCCTCCATGCCGACGATGCGGCCCTGGCGCAGGTTCGCTTTCGGCTGGTAGAACAGGCATAGCTGGCCGGCCAGCAGCGCGTCGCGCAGTTCGGTGCGCTGGTTGTGGTGCGTGCGCACCTGTTCGTCCAGGTCCGCGTCGAAGAAGTGCACCTTCCTGCGACCCTGCACCTTCGCCTGGTACAGCGCCTGGTCGGCATGCCGCAGCAGGTTGTCGGCGCTGACGTCGTTGCCCGTGTAGATCGCCACGCCGGCGCTGGCCGTCATCGGAATCGCGCGGCCCGCCACCTGGTACACGCGCGACAGCGACAGCATCAGGCGCTCCAGCGTCTTTTCGATGCTGGCGCGGTCCGTGTGGTCGCGCAGCAGCAGCACGAATTCGTCGCCGCCCAGGCGTGCCACGTAGTCGCGCGCGCCGGCGAATTCGTGCAGCCGGCTGGCCGCTTGTTTCAGCACCTCGTCGCCCAGCGGCTGGCCGCCGCTGTCGTTGACGAGCCGGAAGTGATCGAGGTCGAACAGGCACACCGCAAGCAGGCAATGCTCGTCGCGCGCGCGGGCGATCTCGTGCTCGAAGCGGGCTGCGAGCGCCGTGCGGTTCGGCAAACCCGTCAGCACGTCGTGCTCGCTGCGCCACGAGATCTGCTGGATCAGCTGGCGCTTCTCGCTGACGTCGCGGAACACCAGCACCACGCCTTCCGGCATGCCGCCCGCACGGATCGGTGCCGCCGTGTATTCGATGTTGTAGCGCTCTCCGCGCCGGTTCACGAGGCTCTGGTCCTTGGCCTTGACGTTCGGGCCGCCCCGTTCGATCGCCGCCAGCGATTTGAGCAGCGTGTGCTGGCCGAAGTTGTTCGCCAGCGTGAACACGCTGTGCAGCTCCAGGCCTATCGCTTCGCTGGCGGGATAGCCGGTCAGCTGTTCGGCCGTCGGGTTCATCGAGCGGATGCGGCCGCCCGGACCCGTCGCGATGACGGCGTCGCCGATCGATGCCAGGGTCACTTCGATGCGCTCCTTCTCGTCGCGCAGCTTGCCCATCAGGTCCTGGATGCGCGCGGCCATGTCGTTGAACGTAACGGCCAGTTCCTGCGCCTCGGGAAAGCCCCGTACCGGCAGGCGCACGCCGTAGGCGCCGTCGCGGAACGCGCGCGTGGCCGTGCCGAAGCGGCGCAGCAGCCGGCGCGTCGCGTAGATCAGCATGCCGAGCAGCGAGTAGATCAGGAAGATGTTCAGCAGCGAGAGCAGGGCTTGCCGGCGCAGGGCTTGCCAGGCGCCGTTTAGCGCGGGAGTGGGGCGGAAGGTGACGCTGAGCTGACCCTCACCGACGGGCAGCTCGTAGTACAGCGGCGCGATGTCGGCGATGTGGGGGAACCAGGCGGGATAGTCGCGTTGCTCGTCCACGTGCCACGCCTCGCGCACGACGCTGCCTTCCTGCCACAGCACGGCCACGATGGCCGGGTTGCGCGTGGCGCTCTGGCGCAGCAGGATGCCGATGCGGCGCAGGTCGCCCGCTTCGGCCGGCTCGCGCACGGCATCGGCCAGCGCGTGCGCCGCCTGTTGCGACTCCAGCGCGAACTGCAACCGTGCCTGGGTCGATTCGGAATCGATCAGCAGCGTATAGCGTGCGCAGACAATCGTGACGATCAGGGCGGTGATCGGCACGAACAGGCGGGCGTACGCGCCCATCCTCATCCAGCGGGACAGGAGTTTTGCAGGCAAGCGGTGCATGTGCGGTGTGTGGGAAAATCCGCCTGCCATTATTACCTAAAATGAAATTCTTGTGGGCAACAAGGTGAAATCGGTTTCATCTATGGTACAAGCGCCGATGAGCCGGGTTTTGTGCGGTGCAGCGCAACCATTCCGAATCTTATTCGGCGAGCAGCGCTTCGATGTCTTGGACAAGCTCTTCCGGCTTGGTCGTCGGCGCATAGCGGTGGGCCACGGTGCCGTCGCGGCGGATCAGGAATTTGGTGAAGTTCCATTTGATCGCCTCCGTCCCCAGCAGGCCCGGCGCCGTCTTCTTCAGGTACTGGTACAGCGGATGGGCATTGTCGCCATTGACGTCGATCTTCGCGAACAGCGGGAACGTGACGCCGAAGTTCTTTTCGCAGAAGGCGCCAATCTCGTCGTGCGTGCCGGGTTCCTGTGCGCCGAACTGGTTGCACGGGAAGCCCAGCACTTCGAAGCCCTGTTCGTGAAACCGTTTATACAGTTTCTCGAGGCCGGCGTATTGCGGCGTGAAGCCGCATGCGCTCGCGGTGTTCACGACCAGCAGTACCTTGTCCTGGTACTGCGCGAGATTGACGGGCTGGCCCGCCAGGCTGACGGCGGAAAAATCGTGCACGGTGCTCATGGCGTCTCCTTGTTCGGTGTCCTCAGATGAGGCCCAGGTGTTCGGTGCCGGCGGCCAGGTCGCGCGTCTTCGCGCCCTTGCCTTCCAGCTTGATCGCAAGCCGCAGGTCGTTGACGGAATCGGCGTTGCGCAGCGCATCCTCGTAGCTGATCTTGTCCGCCTCGTACAGGTCGAACAGCGACTGGTCGAACGTCTGCATGCCCAGCTCGCGCGATTTCTTCATCAGCTCCTTGATCTCGTGGACCTTACCCTGGAAAATCAGGTCGGAGATCAACGGGGAGTTCAGCATGATCTCGATCGCCACCGCGCGGCCGCGGCTTTCCTTCAGCGGCACGAGGCGCTGCGAGATCATGCCTTTCAGGTTCAGCGACAGGTCCATCAGCAGCTGCTGGCGGCGCTCTTCCGGGAAGAAGTTGATGATGCGGTCCAGCGCCTGGTTGGCGCTGTTGGCGTGCAGCGTCGCCAGGCACAGGTGACCCGTCTCGGCGAAGGCGATCGCATGGTCCATCGTCTGGCGGTCGCGGATCTCGCCGATCTGGATCACGTCCGGCGCCTGGCGCAGCGTGTTCTTCAGCGCCACTTCCCAGTCTTCCGTATCGACGCCCACCTCGCGCTGCGTGACGATGCAGTTCTTGTGCGGGTGGACGAATTCGACCGGGTCCTCGATCGTGATGATGTGGCCGTGGCTGTTCTCGTTGCGGTGGTTGACCATCGCGGCCAGCGTGGTCGACTTGCCCGAGCCGGTGGCGCCGACCATCACAACGAGGCCGCGCTTGGCCATCACGACGTCCTTCAGCACTTCGGGCAGGCCGAGATCGTCCAGGTGCGGGATCGTGCTGTTAATCGTGCGCAGCACCATGCCGCAGGCGCTCATCTGCACGAACGCGGAGACGCGGAAGCGCCCCAGGTCGCCCGGGCTGATCGCGAAGTTCGCTTCCTTGGTCTGCTCGAACGTGGCGGCCTGCTTGTCGTTCATGATCGCGCGCGCCAGGTCGGCCGTGTGCGCGGCCGTCAGGGGCTGGGCCGACACGGGCGTCAGCTTGCCGTCGATCTTGATCGCGGGCGGGAAGCCGGCCGTGATGAACAGGTCCGACCCCTTCTTGTTCACCATCAGGCGCAAGAGGTCGAACATGAATTTGGATGCCTGGTCGCGTTCCATCGCCGCTCCTTTTTGTCTGAATCAGCCGGGGAAGTTCTCGGGGATCTTGGCGGCGGCGCGCGCGGTCGCGGCCGAGATCACGTTGCGGCGCACAAGGTCCGTCAGGTTCTGGTCCAGCGTCTGCATGCCGGCGTTGCTGCCGGTCTGGATCGCCGAGTACATCTGCGCGATCTTCGCTTCGCGGATCAGGTTGCGCACGGCCGGCGTGCCCACCATGATTTCGTGCGCTGCGACGCGGCCGGAGCCGTCCTTGGTTTTCAACAGCGTCTGCGAGATCACGGCCTGCAGCGATTCGGACAGCATCGCCCGCACCATCTCCTTTTCCTCGGCGGGGAACACGTCGACGATACGGTCGATCGTCTTCGCCGCAGACGACGTGTGCAAGGTGCCGAACACGAGGTGGCCCGTTTCGGCGGCGGACAGCGCGAGGCGGATCGTCTCCAGGTCGCGCAGCTCGCCGACGAGGATCGCATCCGGGTCTTCGCGGAGCGCCGAGCGCAGCGCGTTGTTGAACGACAGCGTGTGCGGGCCCACTTCGCGCTGGTTGATCAGGCACTTCTTCGACTCGTGCACGAATTCGATCGGGTCTTCGATCGTCAGGATGTGGCCGTACTCGTTCTCGTTCAGGTGGTTCACCATCGCCGCCAGGGTCGTCGATTTACCGGAACCGGTGGGGCCCGTGACGAGCACGAGGCCGCGCGGCTTCAGCGCGAAGTCGGCGAAGATGCGCGGCGCGTTCAGCTCTTCCAGCGTGAGGATCTTCGACGGGATCGTGCGCAGCACGGCCGATGCGCCGCGCTCCTGGTTGTAGGCGTTGACGCGAAAGCGCGCCAGGCCCGGAATGGCGAAGCTGAAGTCCACCTCGAGCATCTCTTCATAGGCCTTGCGCTGCGCATCGTTCATGATGTCATAGATCATGCCGTGCACGTCCTTGTGCTCGAGCGGCGGCAGGTTGATGCGGCGGACATCCCCGTGGACACGGATCATCGGCGGCAGGCCGGCCGACAGGTGCAGGTCGGAAGCCTTGTTCTTCACGGAGAAAGCGAGCAGTTCGGAGATGTCCATTTATAATCCCTGTGCCATAAAATTAACGCCAGCGTAGAAGGCTGGCGCACTTTTTGATTATGTCTTCAATTCCAGAGCGTTTGCAAGCTGTCAGAGATGCCATTGTGGCGGCCACGAACGAGGCGCGGCGCCCACTTGATGCGGTCCAGTTGCTGGCCGTGTCGAAGACCTTCGGCCCCGACGCCGTGCTGGCCGCCGCCGCCGCGGGCCAGCGCGCGTTCGGCGAGAACTATGTGCAGGAAGGCGTCGACAAGATCGCGGCGGTAAGCGTCGCGCTGCCGGGCGAACGGCTCGTGTGGCATTTCATCGGCCCTGTACAAAGCAACAAGACGCGGCCCATCGCCGAGCACTTCGACTGGGTGCATACGGTCGAGCGCGAGAAGATCGCAGTGCGCCTGTCCGACCAGCGCCCGGCCGGGCTGGGCCCGCTCAACGTCTGCGTGCAGGTCAACATCAGCGGTGAAGCCAGCAAGAGCGGCGTCGCGCCCGCCGAGGTGGCGGAGCTGGCCGAGGCGGTGGCGCGGCTGCCGAACCTGCGGCTGCGCGGCCTGATGGCGATTCCCGAACCGTCCGACGACTTCACCGAGCAGCGCGCGGCGTTTGCCGCCATGCGCGTGCTGTACGAACAGCTGCGTGAACGCTTCGGTGCCGGCTTCGATACGCTGTCGATGGGGATGTCCGCCGACATGCGCGCGGCGATCCTCGAAGGCGCGACGATCGTGCGCGTCGGCAGCGCCATTTTCGGCGCACGCACATACAACAAGGAGCAAGCATGAAGATTGCATTCGTCGGTGGCGGCAATATGGCTGCCGCGCTGATCGCCGGCCTCGCCGGCAAGGTGACGCCGGGCGCCAGCATCCACGTCGTCGACCCGAATCCGGCCGCACTGGAAGCACTGCATGCCGCGCATGGCGTGACGACGGCCGGCGCGATCGATGCGAACGTCGTGGCCGCCGAAGTGATCGTGCTGGCCGTGAAGCCGCAGTCGATGCGCGAAGCGCTCGCGCCGCTGGCGCCGCTGCTGGCGGGTGCGGCGCATACGCCGCTGGTGCTGTCCATCGCGGCCGGCATCCGCATCGTCGACCTGTCGCGCTGGCTGGGTGGCCATGATGCGATCGTGCGCTGCATGCCGAACACGCCGGCGCTGATCGGCAAGGGCGTAACAGGCGTGGTGGCCGCGGCCAGCGTGACGCAGGCGCAGCGCACCGCGGCCGACCAGGTGCTGAAGGCCGTGGGCAGCACCGTGTGGCTCGACGACGAAGCGAAGATCGATGCGGTGACGGGCGTGTCGGGCAGCGGCCCGGCCTACGTGTTCTACTTCATCGAGGCCATGCAGCAGGCCGCCGTCGAGCTGGGCCTGTCGGCGGAGCAGGGGCTGGAGCTGGCGAAGGCCACGTTCACGGGCGCGGCCGAACTGGCGGCACGTTCCAGCGAACCGGTAAGCGTGCTGCGCGAACGGGTCACATCGAAAGGCGGCACCACGTACGCGGCGCTGACGAGCATGGAGCACAGCGGCGTGAAGAACGCGATCGTCGCCGCGGTCAAGGCGGCGGCGGAGCGGGGCAGGGAGCTGGGCGAGCAGATGGGCAAGGATGCGTGAACGCCACCAACGAGAACGGATACGCAGTGAATAAACTGGAGCGCAAATGGTGGTTCGCTGGGCTGGCTGGCGCGCTGACGACCCTGGTCTGCTTGTACCTGATGGAAGGCGCCGGCTTGCCCCGGATCGGACAGATGAACGGCTATCAGTTCGTGCTGTATTGCTTTGCGTTCGCCGGATTGTGGAGGGCGATTTCGTTCGGCATGTGGCTGGTGGCGCTGATGCTGCGCGTGCCGGCGGCGCAGCGCCAATAAGCAATGGCCCGCATGGGCGAATGCCGTTCAGTCAAGACCAACCCGGGGCCCGAACCCTGGGGTCAGACCCGGCGGGTCTGACCCCGGCATTTGCCGTTGGGATGAAAGCACGGGATTGCGGTGCGCTCGGTGGCACCGGCCCGCTTGGGCCGTTTCCGTTACCGCATTCGCGCGTCAGTCGCGCGAGATGATGACGCCGGCCAGCAGGCCGACGACAGCGCCGATGACGACGGACTTCCAAGGATTGTCGTGCACGTACGTGTCGGCCGATTGCGCGGCCAGCTTCGCCTTCGCTACCGCGCTGTCTTCCAGCTTCAGCAGGTCGCCCTTGGCCGTGCGCAGCGTGTCCTGGAATTTCGACTTCACTTCGCCCAGTTCCTCGGTGCCGGCGTTGGCGGCGCCGCGCAGCCATTGTTCCGCTTCGCCAATCGCGTTTTTCAGATCGCCCATCAGGCGCTCGCGTGCGCCCGTGTTGTCGCTGCCCGCTTCATAGGTCTTGCCGTTGCCGACGCTGTTGCCGCCGGTGGAATTGCTCGTCGTCTGATCCATGATCGCCTCGTTGTTGGATTGTCCGGAAACCTAGTGTAGGCGGCGGCGTGTGATGGCATTGCGCTCACGCAACTATTTCCGCGCGATCGTACGCGCTACCTTTCCAACAGGTCAGCGCAGCGCGTAATCGAGCGCGATGCCGGCAAACACGGCCGCTCCCAGGTAGTTATTGTGGCGGAACGCGGCAAAGCAAGGCGCACGTTCGCGCCCGCGGATCAGGAAGTAGTGATAAACGGCGCAGGCGGCGGCGATGGCGATGCCTGCCTTGAACCAGATGCCGAGGCCGAAGTGCGCGCCGGCGGCCAGCAGGATCGCCAGGTGTACGCCATAGCACAGCATCACGATCGCCACGTCGTAGCGGCCGAACGTGATGGCGGAGGTCTTGATGCCGATCTTCAGGTCGTCGTCGCGGTCGACCATCGCGTATTCGGTGTCGTAGGCCACGGCCCAGAACACGTTCCCGACCAGCAGCAGC
Organism: Pseudoduganella flava; assembly: GCF_007830495.1. Lineage (GTDB taxonomy): Bacteria > Pseudomonadota > Gammaproteobacteria > Burkholderiales > Burkholderiaceae_D > Rugamonas > Rugamonas flava. The sequence continues at coordinate 157,476 of NZ_VLKW01000001.1, forward strand.
CAGGCCCACACGGGCACGCTGTCCTGCACGGCGGCGAATGCCATCGGGATGCCGAAGCCGAATGCGATGCCCAGGTACGCCTGCGGGATCGCGAAGAAGCGCTTGAAGTAGGGGTAGGTGCCGGCGATGATCAGCGCCGCGACGGACAGCTGCTTGACGAGAGCGTTCAACGGCTGGATCAGCAGGAACGCCACCAGCGACAGGCCGGCGGCGATCGCCAGCGCTTCCTTGCCGCTGACGCGGCCGCTGGTGATGGGGCGGTCCGCCGTGCGTTTCACGTGGCGGTCGAAGTCCTGGTCGGCGTAGTCGTTGACGGCGCAGCCGGCCGAGCGCATCAGGAAGGTGCCGAGGCAGAAGATGACGAGCAGGTGCCACGCCGGCACGCCGCCGGAGGCGAGCCACAGCGCGGTCAGCGTCGGCCACAGCAGCAGCACGGTGCCGATCGGCTTGTCGAGCCGCACGAGGCGGAAGTACAGTTCCAGTTTGCTGGCGGCGGGGGCGGGCGCGTGCACGGTGGTCCTCAGGCGGTAGTGTCGTTGCAGAGCGGCGTGACGCCGGGCAGGTGGATCTGCGCGATCGCGTCGCACAGCGCATCGATCGCCGCCTTGCGGGTAAAGCTCTTGCGCCAGACGATGACGACGCGGCGCGACGGCTGCGGGTCTTCGAAATAGCGGAACTGCAGCATGCCGTCCTTGGCGTCCATGTCCGGCACCGAGGCGCGCGGCAGCACGGTCAGGCCGATGCCCGAGGCCACCATGTGGCGGATCGTCTCCAGCGACGAACCTTCGAACGTGCGCTGCATGCCGTTGCCGGGCGTCGAGAAGCGCGCCATCTCCGGGCACACTTCCAGCACCTGGTCGCGGAAGCAGTGGCCGGCACCGAGCAGCAGCATCGTCTCGCTTTTCAGGTCCTCGGCGGGGATGCGCTCGCGCCCGGCCCACGGGTGCTGGCGCGGCATCGCCACGACGAAAGGCTCGTCGTACAGCGTCTGCATCGCCATGCCGTGATCGGGCAGCGGCAGCGCCATGATGGCCGCATCCAGCTCGCCCTGGCGCAGCAGCTCGAGCAGCTTGACGGTGAAGTTCTCCTGCAGGATCAGCGGCATCTGCGGGGTCTTCTCGATCATCGTCTTCACGAGGGGCGGCAGCAGGTACGGGCCGATCGTGTAGATGACGCCCAGGCGCAACGGGCCGGACAGCGGGTCCTTGTTCTGTTTCGCGAGCTCCTTGATGGCCGCCGTCTGCTCGAGCACGCGCTCGGCCTGCGCGACGATCTGCGCGCCCAGCGGCGTGACGGAGATCTCGGCACCGCCTCGCTCGAACAGCGTGACGCCCAGCTCGTCCTCGAGCTTCTTGATCGCCACCGACAACGTGGGCTGGGCGACGAAGCAGGCTTCCGCCGCGTGACCAAAGTGCTTGGCACGCGCGACGGCGACGATGTATTTCAGTTCTGTCAGTGTCATAAAGTCAATGAGGCACAGAGCGTGGACCGCGCTATTGTAACGGAATGCACTCGTTATAATGGCTGCCCCACGACCCTGTCCCGAGTATTGCCATGCCCCGTTTCGAAGAAAAGATCTGCCAGCGCGACGCACTGCCTGCACGCGTGGCCGCGCTGCCCAAGCCGGTCGTGCTGACCAATGGCGTGTTCGACATCCTGCACCGCGGCCATGTAACCTACCTCGCGCAGGCGCGCGAGCTGGGCGCGTCGCTGGTGGTGGCCGTCAATACGGACGCCTCCGTGAAGCGCCTGGGCAAGGGCGACGACCGTCCGCTGAACACGCTGGCCGACCGGATGGCCGTGCTGGCCGCGCTGGAATCGGTGGCGCTGGTGGTGCCGTTCGACGAGGACACGGCGCTCGAGGTGGTGCAGGAAGCGCGCCCGGAGATCTACGCGAAGGGCGGCGACTACGACATGACGGCGATTCCCGAAGGGCAGGCGGTGCTGGGCTATGGCGGCAAGGCGGTGGCGATCGACTTCGAGCACGACCGCTCGACGACGAAGTTGCTGGCGAAGGTGCGCGAGTTCAGTTCTGCAAAATCGTGATCTTGCCGTCCGGCTCGAGGAACGCGCACTTCATCTTGTGCAGCGGGCAGTCGGCCTCGCGCAGCGCCTGCTCGACGTCCCCCTCGGCCACGCGGCACTTCTTGACGACGTCGTCGTAGAACTTGCCGTCGCGGCCCAGCAGCACGGGCCTGCCGTCGACGAAGTCCGCGATCTTGCGGCTGCGTGACGTCGCCACCGCGAACGCGACGTTCAGCGCGATCAGCGTGGCCGCGCTCACCAAGCCACCGGGCAGCGAGTTATCGCCGCCATTGAGCGCATTCGACACGGATTCCGACAGCAGCATCACGACGAGCAGGTCAAACGGCGTGAACTGACCGATCGTCCGCTTGCCGGTTATGCGGACCATGATGAGCAGGAAGCAGTAGACGACCGCCGCACGCGCAATGAACTCCCACCACGGCACATCCATATCGAACATGGCACCTCCATCGAAGCTGCGATGGATTGCTTATACGACTTTTCGTGTTGTTATGCCAACACTGGTGGGGGGGCTAACTGATGAGCTTGTGTCCCTCTGGGGTCAGACCCGAGAGGGACACGAGCTCAGCGGCGCAGTTTGAAACGAGCGATTGCCCGGCCGACAGTCTTGATGGAAACGCCAAAATATTCGGCGATCTCCTGCCTCGTGTACGACGCGGACAAATATGCCATCGCCATCGCCTCATTCGGATCGCTATACCGCTGTTGATATTGCTGTAGAGATAGCGCCTCCCGAGGTGCGAAGGACCTTTCGCTGTCTGGCTGGAGCGGGTTCTCCGCCAACGGCACAGCGTCGACGAACGCGCGATATTTCGCTTGGGCGCACTTCAAACTCCCAGTGCTGAACTGGCTGAGAAGCCATTCCGTTTGCAGCCATGGTGGTGCTGACAGGTCGCCGCTGAGGTGTCGATGGCTGCCCCAGCGCCATCCATCGGCATCGCTCACGAGCTCGGCACGTACCGGGTTTTGCGCGATGTAGCGTGATACCGCCAGGAGTTGGGCGTCCCGATTCACGACGTCCGAGAAGAAGCGTCCCTGCACGACATGGCCGACATGCTTGTGCCGCCAATTGAACTTCTGCCCGTACGTGCCGTTCAGGTAGCGCATGCCGTCAGACAGGTTTGCTTCGACGGTCTCCAGCAGCAGGTGGAAGTGGTTCGGCATCTGGCAGAACGCATGCACGAGAAAACTGAAGCGATCGACGGTCTTGCCAAGCAGCTCTTGCCACATCAAGTAGTCGTATTCGTCGACATAGATGTTCGCACGGCGATTGCCGCGGGACGTGATGTGATACAGCGCGCCAGGATATTGAGTACGAAGGGATCGGGCCATCCGACCAAGTTAGCATGCATGAGTTTGCCTGAGATGAGCTGCATCACGCGCCGTATCTTGCATACAGCTGACCTCGTGTCCCTCTGGGGTCTGACCCCAGAGGGACACGAACCCAGCCGTAACTCACGCCCCGCCGTCATACCCATTCTGCCGCCACGCCTCGTAGACCACCACGGCCACCGTGTTCGACAGGTTGATGCTGCGATTCCCCGGCCGCATCGGTACGCGGATTCGCTGCGTGGCTGGGAACGATTCGCGGAACTCGGGGCGCAGGCCGCTCGTTTCCGAGCCGAACACGAACACGTCGCCGGGGCGGAATGCCAGCTGGGCGAACGGGGTCGAGCCGTGCGTCGTCATCGCGAATATACGCTTGGTGTCGGGCTGGACGGCGGCCAGGAACGCGTCCCAGTCCTTGTGGACCTGCATGTTCGCGTACTCGTGATAGTCGAGGCCGGCGCGCCGCATCTTGGCGTCGTCCAGCGGGAAGCCCAGCGGTTCGATCAGGTGCAGCTGCGCGCCCGTGTTGGCGCACAGCCGGATGACATTGCCGGTATTCGGCGGGATTTCCGGGTGGACCAGTACTACATGAAACAACACATTCTCCTCATGTTCTTAACTACGCAGCGGCGTGCGGGCGAACACGAAGTTCGTCACCCGCGCCGCGCCGTGCCGCTTGAAGACTGCCGCCAGCGCGCCCAGCGTCTGGCCGCTGCTCATCACGTCGTCGACGATGCCGATGTGCCGGCCTTCGACCAGCGCGCGCTCCGGCACCGCGAATGCATGGGCCACGTTGGCCCGCCGCCGCGCGCCGTGCAGCTTGCTTTGCGCGGACGTCTCCTGCACCCGCTCGGCCAGCCGTGGCACCACCGCGATGCCCAGCAGGCGGCCCAGCGGCCGCGCGATCTCCAGTGCCTGGTTGAAGCCCCGCTCGGCCAGCCGCCCGTCGCCCAGCGGCACCGGGCACAGTACGGCCGGTGCCGTGAAGCCCGGCATGGCGCGCACCGCGTCCGCGATCAGGTCCGCGAACAGCCGGGCATGGGCGAGCTGGCCGGCGAATTTCAATTCCAGCACGAGGCGGTCGAGCGGCAGCGTGTATGGCGCGGCGGCGATCGTCGCATCGAACGCGGGCCGGCGTGCGACACAACGCCCGCAGGCGATGCCTTGGGCGGCAGCTGGCAGCGGCTCCGCGCAGACGGGGCAGCGGGCCTCGCGCACGCCGAAGAACTGGCCGCGGCAAGGCGGGCACAACGCGTCGCGACCATGGGTGCCGCACAGCACGCACGCCGATGGGAGCAAGCCCTGCAGCAAAGCAGGTAACCACCTCGCCAGCGCGTGCGAAGCAACAGGCGCCATCGCGTTTTGCTCCAAGCATGTAAACTGCGCACATTATCGCACTCATCCCACGAATTCCCCATGCATGCCCCCGCTCGTCCCCCGAAACTCTCCGCGCCGATTGACCTGGAGCGTGTCCGCGCGTTGTTTGACCGCCCCGAGCGGCTCGCCGGCGCCGATTTCCTGCGCCGCGAGATCGCCCACCGGATGCACGAGCGCCTGGAACTCGTCCGCCTCGCACCCCAGCGCGTGCTCGACGCCGGGTGCGGCACGGGCGGCGACTTGCCGATGTTGCAGAAAATGTATGCCGCGGCCCAGATCGTCGGCGTCGATGCGTCGGCCGCGATGCTGCGCGCCGCCGACAACCAGCCGGCCAAGGGCTTCAACCGCTTCATCACGAAGCTGCTGCCGGCGAAGAGCGGCATCGACCTCGTCTGCGGCGACTTCGCCGAGCTGCCTCTCGGGCCGGGCAGCATGGACCTCGTCTGGTCCAACCTCGCGCTGCACTGGCATCCGCAGCCGGACCGCGTGTTCGCCGAATGGCGCCGCGTGCTGCGCGTGAATGGCCTCCTGATGTTCTCGTGCTTCGGCCCCGACTCGCTGCAGGAAGTGCGCGCCGCGTTTGCCGACGTCGATCTTGCACCGCACACGCTGCCGTTCGTCGACATGCACGACTTCGGCGACCAGCTCGTCGAGGCCGGCTTCTCGACGCCCGTGATGGACATGGAGAAGATCACGGTCACGTACAGCGATCCCAACAAGCTGCTGGCCGAGGTGCGTGCGCTGGGCGGCAATCCGCTGACGACGGGGCGCAAGGGCCTGCTGGGCCGGGCCGCGCATGCGAAACTGCTGGCCGCGCTGGACAAGCAGCGCCGCGACGACGGCACGTTGCCGTTGACCTTTGAAGTCATCTACGGCCACGCCTTCCGGCCGGAACCGCGCACGACGAAAGACGGGGAGGCGATCATCCGCTTTTCTCCGCAGCGCCCGAAATAACAAGCAGAAAGGGAGAAAGCGTGTCGCGCCGCAGCATTAACAGAACCGCAATTTCCCTTGATAGGGCTAAGTAGTAGTGCTTATAATCCTTGACTGTTTTGGCCAGTTTTTTCCAACCGGACATAAAGAATTCGGCGGAGGACGGTCAGAATGAGCAGGGCATCAATAGTCAGCGTCATCGGTGATATTGAGTCTGTGCCGGTGGCAATGTCACGGTTCCCCTCCGGGAGAACCATGTGTATGAATGCACGACGACCACCGGCCACAGGCAGGTCGTCGCAGTACAATTTTTCTTATATCTTGGGTGGTTTTGGGGAAAATATGAAACTTGCGAAGCGACCGAAGCGACATCACGCGCTGCTGGCGGCCCCGTTGGCCGCGCTCGCCGGCTTGCCGGCGTGGGCTGCGCAGGCAGCTACGACAACCGGTACCACAGGTACCTACACCGCTGCAACCGGCGGCACCGGCGGGCCGATGCCGAACCAGATGACGCTGCAACCGGCCGCCACGCAGATCGCTTCCGAAATCTACAGCCTGCACAACTGGATGATGATCGTCTGCCTGGTCATCTTCGTCGCCGTGTTCGGCGTGATGTTCTATTCGATCTTCAAGCACCGCAAATCGGTCGGCCACAAGGCCGCCACATTCCATGAATCGACCGCCGTCGAAATCGCGTGGACGGTCGTGCCGTTCCTGATCGTCATCGGCATGGCGCTGCCGGCCACCCGCACCGTGGTCGGCATGAAGGACACGTCCAATGCCGACATCACGATCAAGGCCACCGGCATGCAGTGGAAGTGGGGCTACGACTACCTGAAAGGCGAAGGCGAAGGCATTTCGTTCATCTCCAACCTGAATACGCCGCGCACGCAGATCGGCATGCCGGGCAGCCCGGCCACCGAGAAGCGCGGCGAGAACTACCTGATCGAGGTGGACAACGAGGTGGTCGTCCCCGTCAACAAGAAAATCCGCATCGTCACCACCGCCAACGACGTGATCCACGCGTGGATGATCCCCGCGTTCGGCGTCAAGCAGGACGCGATTCCCGGCTTCGTGCGCGATACCTGGTTCAAGTCGGAGCACACCGGCACCTTCCGCGGCAATTGCGCGGAACTGTGCGGCAAGGAGCACGCCTTCATGCCGATCGTCGTCAAGGTCGTCACGGCCGACGAATACACGGCCTGGGTCACCACGAAGAAGGCCGAGATGGCCAAGCTGGCGGACGATCCGAACAAGACCTGGACCATCGACGAGCTGAAGACGAAGGGCGAGAAGGTCTACGCTGCCAATTGCGCCGTGTGCCACCAGCCTACCGGCAAGGGCGTGCCCGGCTCGTTCGCGCCGCTGGACGGTTCGCCCGTCGTCAACGGCGACAAGGCCGCCCAGATCCACGTGCTGCTGAACGGCCAGAAGAGCGGCAAGTACCAGGCCGAGATGCCGGCGTGGAAGCAGCTGTCGGATACCGACATCGCCGCCGTGATCACGTACACGCGCAACAACTGGTCGAACAAGCCAGAGCAGAACATCGTCCAACCGGCCGAAATTGTGGCAGCACGCAAGTAATCCAGGAGCATTACGATGAGCACGACGACATTCGATCACGGCCACGATCACGCGGCCGGCCACGATCACGCGCATGATCACGACCACGCGCATGACCATCCGCACGGCCTGCGCCGCTGGCTGTTCGCCACCAACCACAAGGACATCGGCACCCTTTATCTCTGGTTCTCGTTCGTCATGCTGCTGTCCGGCGGCGTGCTGGCGCTGATGATCCGCGCCGAGCTGTTCCAGCCCGGCCTGCAGTTCTTCCGCCCTGAATTCTTCAACCAGCTGACGACGATGCACGGCCTCGTGATGGTGTTCGGCGCCATCATGCCGGCCTTCGTCGGCTTCGCGAATTGGATGATCCCGCTGCAGATCGGCGCGTCCGACATGGCGTTCGCGCGGATGAACAACTTCAGCTTCTGGCTGCTGCCGCCGGCCGCGCTGCTGCTGGCCGGTTCGTTCTTCGCACCGGGCGGCGCCACCGCGGCCGGCTGGACCTTGTACGCGCCGCTGTCGACGCAGATGGGCCCGGGCATGGACATGGCGATCTTCGCGATGCACATCATGGGCGCCTCGTCGATCATGGGCTCGATCAACATCATCGTGACGATCCTGAACATGCGCGCCCCCGGCATGACGTTGATGAAGATGCCGATGTTCTGCTGGACCTGGCTGATCACGGCCTACCTCCTGATCGCCGTGATGCCCGTGCTGGCCGGCGCCATCACGATGACCCTGACGGACCGCCACTTCGGCACCTCGTTCTTCAACGCCGCCGGCGGCGGCGACCCGGTTATGTACCAGCACATCTTCTGGTTCTTCGGCCACCCCGAGGTGTACATCATGATCCTGCCGGCCTTCGGCATCATCTCGCAGATCATTCCCGCCTTTGCCCGCAAGCCGCTGTTCGGCTACGCATCGATGGTGTACGCGACGGCATCGATCGCGATCCTGTCGTTCATCGTGTGGGCGCACCACATGTTCACGACCGGCATGCCGATCACCGCGCAGCTGTTCTTCATGTACGCGACGATGCTGATCGCCGTGCCGACGGGCGTGAAGGTGTTCAACTGGATCGCCACGATGTGGAAGGGTTCGATGACGTTCGAGACGCCGATGCTGTTCGCCGTCGGCTTCATCTTCGTGTTCACGATGGGCGGCTTCACGGGCCTGATCCTGGCCGTCACGCCGATTGACATCCAGGTGCAGGACACCTACTACGTGGTGGCGCACTTCCACTACGTGCTGGTGGCCGGCTCGCTGTTCGCGCTGTTTGCAGGCTTCTACTACTGGGGCCCGAAATGGACGGGCCACATGTACAACGAGGCGCTGGGCAAGACGCACTTCTGGCTGTCGCTGATCACGTTCAACATCACGTTCTTCCCGATGCACTTCCTGGGTCTGGCGGGCATGCCGCGCCGTTATGCGGACTACCCGGCCCAGTTCACCGACTTCAACTCGATCGTGTCGGTCGGCGCGTTCGGATTCGGCCTGACGCAGGTGTTCTTCCTGTTCTTCGTGGTGCTGCCGACGATCCGCGGCGGCAAGGCCGCGCCGGCCAAGCCGTGGGAGGGCGCCGAAGGGCTGGAGTGGACCGTGCCGTCGCCGGCGCCGTTCCACACGTTCGAAACGCCGCCGCAAGTGAAATAAGGCGAACGCGCGATGGATCCGAAGAAGCAAAGCAACCTGCGCCTGGCGCTGATCCTCGGAACGATCGCGCTGGCGTTCTTCGTCGCCGTGATCGCGAAGCGCCTGCTGGCCGTGTGACATGAACCCCGAGAACCGCAGGCTGCTCGGCAAGCTGCTCGTGATCGCGGTGGCGATGTTCGGCTTCGGCTATGCGCTGATCCCGGTCTATCGCCACATCTGCGAAGCGCTCGGCATCAACGTGCTGACGCAGAAGGACGGCACGGTGGCGCCGCCGCAAAACACGCAGGTGGACCGCACGCGCAGCATCACGGTGGAGCTGGACAGCAATGTGCAGGGTACGTTGCGCTTCCGCCCGACGACGAACAGCGTGACGGTGCATCCGGGCGAGATGGTGACGGTGGTCTACGAGGTCGTGAACTCGCAAGGCCGCACCGTCAACGCGCAGGCGGTGCCGAGCTATGCGCCGCAGAGCGCGATGCCGCATTTCAAGAAGGTGGAGTGCTTCTGCTTCAAGCAGCAGACCTTGCAGGCGCATGAAGCGAAGCAGATGCCGGTGATGTTCTACATCGACCCGCAACTGCCGCGGGAAGTGAAGACGATCACGCTGTCGTACACGTTCATCGAGGTGGCAGGGCTGGCACAAAGCCCGGCTGCGGGCGGCAAGCTGTGAAGGGCTTCCTGTACACGCTGAAGGCGGTACTGTGGTCGTTCGTGGGGCTGCGCCGCAAGAGCGACTTCGAGCAGGACCCGGCCAAGCTGAAGCCGATCCACGTGATCGTCGCGGCGCTGCTGGCGGCCGCGCTGTTCATCGGCATATTGATAACTGTCGTCAAATTGGTGGTATCACAATAGCATTCGAGGAGATGAAGATGAGTTCGAATCAAGCCACGGCACCGTACTACTTCGTGCCCGGTCCATCCCGCTGGCCGATGCTCGCCGGGATCTCCATGCTGGTCACGATGATCGGCGCGTCCGGCTGGGTCAACGACGCGGCCTGGGGCCGCATCGTGTGCCTCGTCGGCATCCTGGCGATGCTGGCCGTGCTGTTCGGCTGGTTCGGCGACGCGATCCGCGAGTCGGAAGGGGGCATGTACAGCAAGCGCATCGACTATTCGTATCGCTGGTCGATGGGCTGGTTCATCTTCTCGGAAGTGATGTTCTTCGGCGCGTTCTTCGGTGCGCTGTTCTATGCCCGCACGATCACGATGCCATGGCTGGCGGACCTCGACCACAAGCTGCTCTGGCCCGACTTCGCCGCGCAATGGGGCAACGGGGGGCCGGCCGGCGTGGTGGATACGTTTACGACGATGGGCCCGTTCCCGATCCCGACGATCAACACGGCGCTGCTGCTGACGTCCGGCGTGACGTTGACGATCGCCCACCACGCGCTGCAGCATGGCAAACGCCAGAAGACGGCCATCTGGCTGGCGGCGACGATCCTGCTGGGCGCGATCTTCATGGGCTTCCAGGCCTACGAGTACATGCATGCGTACAGCGAGCTGAATCTGAAGCTGTCGTCCGGCATCTACGGCTCCACGTTCTTCATGCTGACGGGCTTCCACGGCTTCCACGTGACGATGGGCGCGATCATGCTGGCCGTCGTGCTGGTGCGCGTGATGAAGGGGCACTTCACGCCCGATCACCACTTCGCGTTCGAAGGCGCCGCGTGGTACTGGCACTTCGTGGACGTCGTCTGGCTCGGCCTGTACGTCGTCGTGTACTGGCTGTAAGCTTGCCACGAGCGGCCATGGCTGCGTTGCGGCGCCTTGCCGTGCATTGAGCACTGTCTGCGGCGCCGGACCTTGCCCTGACCACTCGTGACAAGCTTCCTGGGATGCTGGGACTTTATGTCATAGTCCCAGGGCCGCGCGGCGGGGCTATAATCGGCTGCCGACGAACGAGCCGCAGCGCGTTGTCGCTGCGGCTTTTTCTTTGGCCGGTCAGCGCCAGCCGCTTAATGGATGCCGCTCAGTGCCTGCCACTCAGTGCAGGCCAGTGGGCTGGATGTAGCCCAGCTTGTACAGCACCAGGATGATGACGAACAGCGTGATCGAGAAGCCGACCCGCAGCGCCAGTGCGCGCAAGGTGCGCGGGCTGCCGCCCTTGTCGCGCATCAGGTAGAACAGCGCCGAACCGAGGCTGCCGATGATCAGGATGAACGCGATGGCGACGAAGATTTTCATGTTGAAAGGCCGGCCGGCAAAGGTGAGGCGTTCATTGTAATGCGTATCGCTTTCCGTTTTAAACCCGTTGCGTTCATCGCCATGCTGGCGCTGGTGGCGCTCGGCATCGCGCTGGGCCGCTGGCAGGACCGCCGCGCGGCCGAAAAAGAGGCCATCGCGGCGCAGCTGGCCACCGGAACCGGTGCCGCACCGATCGAGCTGGGCCCCGAGCCGCGCTCCACCGCGCCGCTGATGTATCACCGCGTGCGCGTGACGGGTACCTTCGTGCGCGACTGGCCGATCTACCTGGACAACCGGCCGCATGACGGGCGCGCCGGCTTCGTCGTGCTGATGCCGTTCCAGGTGGAAGGCTCGCCGATGCACGTGCTGGTCGCGCGCGGCTGGATTCCCCGCGACCCAAGCGACCGCACGCGCATCGCGCCATACCCGACGCCCACCGGTACCGTCACCGTCGAAGGCGTCGCCAAGCCCGGCGCGGGCCATGTGTGGCAGCTGGGCCAGCCGCAGGCGCCGACGGCCGGTGCGATCGTGCAGAACGTGGACCTCGACGACGCGATGCGCACGTTGCAGCGCCCGTTGCATTACCTGGTGCTGGAGCAGACGTCGCGCGACGGCAGCGAAGGTGCGCTGGTACGCGACTGGCCGAAGGCGGACCTGGGCATCGACAAGCACCGCGGCTATGCGTTCCAGTGGTATGCGCTGGCGCTGATGGCCTTCCTGTTCTTCCTCTTTACCGGATTACGCAGTGGATCAAAGCAAAACCCAAAGCCAAACCGCTGATCAACCGAACAAGGCGCGCGGGCGCTGGAAGCTGCTGGCCGTGCTGGCCGTGTGCGCCGCGCCGCTGATCGCCTCCTACGTGACGTATTACGTGATCAAGCCGACGGCACGCAACAACTACGGCACGCTGATCGACCCGCGCGCCCACCCGATTCCGCCGATGGCCACGCGCACGCTGGCCGGCGACCCCATGACGCTGGGGACGTTCCAGGGCAAGTGGGTGATGCTGAAGGTGGGCGGCTCGGATTGCGACCAGGCGTGCCAGGACCAGCTGTTCGCGATGCGCCAGCTGCGCACGATGCAGGGCAAGGAGATGGAACGCATCGAACGCGTGTGGCTGATCACGGACGACGAACCGCTCGAGACGATGCTGCTGCGCGTGAACGACGGCACGCGGATGCTGCGCGCGCCGGCGGACGCCGTCTACAAATGGCTGCCGGTGGAGCAGGGGGGCAAGGCGCAGGACCACATCTGGATGATCGACCCGCGCGGCCACCTGATGATGCGCTTCCCGAAGAACCCCGACCCTACCAAGGTGAAGCGGGACATCGGCAAGCTGCTGAAGGCGTCGGCGATAGGATAACCATGCATCATACTACGCTGGCCCAGATGGCCATCACGGCGCTGATCGTCGCGCTGCTGCCGCTGTCGATCGTGTGGATCTCGAAGGACGCCAACAAGTACCGCAAGCTCGTCTGGATCGCCGTGTTCATCACGTTCGACCTGATCGTGTTCGGCGCGTTCACCCGGCTGACCGACTCGGGCCTCGGCTGCCCGGACTGGCCGGGTTGCTACGGCCTGGCCAACCCGTTCCTGGCGCACGACGAGATCCGCGCCGCCGAGGCATTGCAGCCCACCGGCCCGGTGACGATGGTCAAGGCGTGGATCGAGATGATCCACCGTTATTTCGCGATGGCGATCGGCATCCTGATCATGGCGATGATGGCCGTGGCGTGGTACCGCTGGCGGCGCGACCGCGCCGCGGGCGCGGTGCCGTCGATCCGGCCGGGCTACCCGACCTTGCTGTTCTTCTTCGTCTGCCTGCAGGGCGCGTTCGGCGCGTGGACCGTGACCTTGAAGCTGCAGCCCGTCATCGTCACGACGCACCTGCTGCTGGGCATGGGCCTGCTGGCGCTGCTGACGTGGTTCGGCGGCCGGCAGGACCATGCGCTGGCGCCGTTCGGCAGCGCTGGCGTACCTGCGGCCGCGTTGCTGCGCATCCGGCTGCTGGCGGCGCTGTCAGGTCTCGTGCTGCTCGTGCAGCTGTTCCTCGGCGGCTGGGTCAGCACGAACTACGCGACCCTGGCCTGCACCGAGTTCCCGCTGTGCGGCGGTGGCAAGGTGATTCCGGAGATGGACTTCGAACACGGCTTCCACCTGTGGCGCGAACTGGGCAAGACGTCCGCCGGGCATTACCTGCCGTTTGCCGCGCTGACGGCCATCCACTGGGTGCACCGCAATTTTGCGCTGGTCGTCATCGCGGTGCTGGGCTATACCTGCTGGCGCGCGTGGGCCGTGCCGGCGCTGCGCAAGCCGGTCAAGGGCATCGCCGCCGTATTGATCCTGCAAGCCGCGACGGGTGTGGCGACGATCTACCTCAGCTTCCCGCTGACGATCGCGGTGCTCCACAACGCCGGGGCGGCCGCCCTCGTGCTGTTACTGACCATGGTAAACTACCGGGCTAAGTTCCTGATGCCCACCCCATGACCGCCCACACCGCAACACACAGACAGAACAGCCGCGTCGCCCAGTACTGGGCGCTGACGAAGCCGCGCGTGACGCAGCTGGCGGTGTTCTGCGCGGTGATCGGCATGTTCCTCGCCACGGATGGCCTGCCGGACTGGCGCGTCGTCGTCGCCGGCACGATCGGCATCTGGCTGCTGGCCGGCGCCGCATTCGCCGTCAACTGCCTGGCCGAGCGCGAGATCGACGCGCGGATGGCGCGCACGGCGCGCCGGCCGATGGCGCTGGGCGAGATCACGCCGGCGCAGACGATGATCTTCTCGGCCGTCATCGGCGGGGCCGGCATGTGGATCCTCTATGCGCTGGTGAACCCGCTGACGATGTGGCTGACGTTCGTCACGTTCGTCGGCTATGCCGTCATCTACACGATGATCCTGAAGCCGGCGACGCCGCAGAACATCGTCATCGGCGGGCTGTCCGGGGCGATGCCGCCGGCGCTGGGCTGGGCGGCCATCGCCAACGACGTGCCGATGCAGGCCTGGCTGCTGGTGCTGATCATCTTCCTGTGGACGCCGCCGCACTTCTGGGCGCTGGCACTGTACCGGCGCGACGACTATGCGAAGTCCGGCCTGCCGATGCTGCCGGTGACGCACGGCCTGCCGTTCACGCAATTCCACGTGTTCCTGTATTCGATCGCGCTGGCCGCGACGACGCTGCTGCCGTTCGCCGTGCGCATGAGCGGCGTGATCTACCTGGCCAGTGCCGTCGTGCTCGATGCGATCTTCCTGTGGTACGGCTGGCGCATCTGGCGTAACTACAGCGACCTGCTGGCCCGCAAGGCCTTCGCGTTCTCGATCATTTACCTGGCGCTGCTGTTCGCGGCGCTGCTGGTCGATCACTATATCCGGATCTGACATGAAAAAACTCATCGCCGTGCTGTGCATGCTGTCGCTGTTCGTATTGTTTGGCTGCTCCGAGAAGAAGGCGGATTTCAAGAACACCGACATCACGGGGCTCGAATACGCGAAGGGCTTCTCGCTGAAGGACTTCAACGGCAAGCCGGTGACGCTGGAGACGTACAAGGGCAAGGTCGTCGTGCTGTTCTTCGGTTTCACGCAGTGCCCGGACGTGTGCCCGACGACGATGTCGGAAATGGCCGCCGTGATGAAGGAACTGGGCCCGCAGGCGAACGACGTGCAGGTGCTGTTCGTGACGCTGGACCCGGAGCGCGATACGCCCGAGCTCCTGAAGCAGTACGCGCCGGCGTTCGACCAGCGCTTCGTGGGCCTGTACGGCACGCCGGCCGAGATCGCGCAGACGGCGCAGGAATTCAAGGTGTTCTACCAGAAGGTGCCGGGCAAGGAGCCGGGCCAGTACTCGATCGACCACACGGCGGGCAGCTTCGTGTTCGACAAGCAGGGCAAGGCGCGCCTGTTCCTGCGCCATAACCAGGGCCCGGCGCCGATCGTGCACGACCTGAAGCAGCTGCTCGTCTGAGCAGCCGTGCATTCCTGCTAAGCTTGCATCCCCGGCAGGTGCCCCCACCTTCCAGCCGGGTTCCCAGACCGGACAGGATGCATGGAAAAACGCTTTCAACCTTATAGCCGCCTCGCGGCGATCGTCTTTCTCGTCATCGGCTGCCTGTGGGTGCTGCGGCCGTTCCTGCCTGCGATCCTGTTTGCCTGCGCGATCACGATCTCCAGCTGGCCGCTGTACCTGCGGCTCCTTGGGCGGATGAAGGGCCACCGCACGCTGGCCGCGACGGTGATGACGGTGTCGCTGATCCTCGTGATCATCCTGCCGCTCGCGCTGGTGACGTGGAACGTCGCCGACAACGCGGGCAACGTCTACCGCGCGCTGCGCGACGCGCTGGCCTCGGGCACGATGCATGCGCCGGACTGGCTGCGCGGCATACCCGTCGTCGGCGAGACGGCCTACCACTACATCGAAAACCTGATCGGCAGCCGCGAACAACTGGTCGAGGCGGCCAAGCGCTTCATGGAACCGGCGCGCCACTTCCTGCTGGGCGGCGGCATCGTGCTGGGCAGCGGTGTCGCCCAGGTGAGCCTCGCGGCCTTCGTCAGCTTCTTCCTGTATCGCGACGGCCAGACCCTGCTGCGCGCGCTGTCGGTCGGCATGGACAAGATCATGGGCGAGCACGCGCTGGAAGTGGCGGACACCGTCAACCGCACGGTGCGCGGCGTGATGTACGGCCTGCTCGGCACGGCGCTGGCGCAGGCCGCGGTGGCCGCCGTCGGCTTCCTGATCGCCGGCGTGCCGGCCGTCGCATTGCTGGCCGTCGCCACGTTCCTGTTCTCGCTGGTGCCCGTCGGCCCGCCGCTGATCTGGGGCGGCGCGGCGATCTGGCTGTTCTACGAGGGCAGCACCGGCTGGGCGATCTTCATGGCCGTGTGGGGCGTGTTCCTGATCAGCGGCGTCGACAACGTCGTCAAGCCGATGCTGATCAGCCGCGGCTCCAGCCTGCCGTTCCTGCTCGTGCTGCTGGGCGTGATGGGCGGCGTGCTCGCCTTCGGCTTCGTCGGCCTGTTCATCGGCCCGACCCTGCTGGCCGTCGCCCTGGGCCTGCTGCGCAACTGGACGAACGTCCACCCCGTCACCCCGCACCGCCCTGTACCATAAACACAACA
Organism: Pseudoduganella flava; assembly: GCF_007830495.1. Lineage (GTDB taxonomy): Bacteria > Pseudomonadota > Gammaproteobacteria > Burkholderiales > Burkholderiaceae_D > Rugamonas > Rugamonas flava. The sequence continues at coordinate 173,674 of NZ_VLKW01000001.1, forward strand.
GGGGACTGTCCCTCGATTTCGGCAATATTTCCTGAAACGAGGGACAGTCCCCATCAGTCAAATTCCTGCGCAAACTTATTTCATATGCCCGCGATAAGCCTGTAGCGGCAAAACCGATGTAAAAACAACAGGGGACTGTCCCTCAATTCCGGAAATATTTCCAGAATCGAGGGACAGTCCCCGAATTTTGGAAATGTTTTAGTCGAGCAGGGTTTTGACGAGCACGCGGCCGTCCGGCAGCGGGCTTTCCTGGCGGACCATCAACTGCGTCGCCTTCGCGTACCAGAATTTCGACACGCTGCCCGGCTGGTTGTAGTCGGTCGTGACGATCCAGCAGTCGACGGGGCCGGCCGGGCCGGCGATCGCTTCGCTGCCGGCCACGCGGAACGTGTAGCGGGCGGGGGCCGCGGCGCCGCCCGGGTGGTACAGCACCATCTCCGCTTCGTAGCCGTCGGCCAGCGGCAGCGCCTGCAGCAGCTCCATGTCGGTCTCGAAGTTGAATGCGGGTTCCTTCGACGCGACCGTCAGCTGCTTCTGCGTATTGCCCGGCAGGTCCGCCATGCCAGTGATCTTGTCGGCGGCGAAGTTGAAGCCTTCGATGACCTTCTTGCCGTCCTTCTCGGTGATGCGCACGTGCGTGTACGGCCGCAGCGTGCCCGCTTCGAACGTCGATTCGAGCCGCTTCACGGATGGCGTCTTGCCCACCGCGTCCCAGCGCTGGCGGATCTGCAGGCGCTTGCCGTCGACGTGGATGTCGCGCTGCCAGATGTCCAGCGCCGTATTGCTGTCGGCGGAGCGCAAGTAGCGCAGGTAGCGGTGGCTGCCTTCCTTGAGCAGGTGGAAGCGGGGCAGCGGCGTGCCCACTTCGACGTATTGCGGGGCGGCGCCGGCCAGCGGCGCGGCCGCCACCAGCAGGGCGGCGAGGAGTGCGGAAACAGCGGACGGGAACAGCGGGGGATGCGACATGCGGGTCCTCCACGAAAGGTGAAAGACCCGATTATAAGGAATGCAATCAGTCCTGCTCGTCCTCGGCCATCCGTGCGGCGCGCGGGATCACCTTCACGAGCAGGATGCGCGGGCCGTTCATCTTGCGCACGACGATGTCGAACGTGTTGAACGACACGCGCTGCCCCTGCTTCGGAATGTCGCCCAGCTTCAGCATGATCAGGCCACCGACGGATTCCACCTCGTCCAGGCCCAGCTCCTCGTTCTCGATGTCGATGCCCAGCACGCGCTCCAGCGAGAAGATCGGCAGGCTGGCCTTGCCGATCAGCGCGCCGTCCGGCTGCTTCAGCCAGTCGTTCTCGTTGAGACGGAACTCGTCGTGGATCTCGCCCACCATCGCGCCCAGCAGATTGTCCAGCGTGAGGAAGCCCACCGGCCGCTTGCCCTTCTCGCCGATCAGCGCGAAGTGCGGCGCGCCTTCGCGGAAGCGCCGGAACAGTTCAATGGCCGGCGTGCGTGCGGAGATCGTCTCGACCGGGCGCAGGAACGACGTGAACGCGTTGATCGCCTTGCCCGTCTGCTGCGCGAAGAACAGGTCCTTCAGGTGGACGATGCCCAGCACCGTGTTGCCGTCCGCATCGAAGTACGGATAGCGCGAGAAGCGGTTGCGCACCACGGTCTCGAGGTTCTGTTCCATCGAGCGCGAAGCATGCAGCGCAATCACCTCGTTGATGGGCCGCATCAGGTCGGACACGCGCAGCTGCGAGAAGTCCAGCGTGTTGGCGAGGATGTTGCGCTCGTCGCTGGAGAACTGTTCGCCGGGCTGGCTGGTGCGCAGGATCAGCTTCAACTCGTCCGTCGAGTAATGCGATTCGTGCCCGCCCGCCGCCGACAGGCCGGCGATGCGCAGCACCATGTTGGCGCTCTGGTTCAGCAGCCAGATCGCCGGGTACATCATCCAGTAGAAGCCGTACAGCGGCACGGCACACCACACGCCGACCGCTTCCGGCACGCGGATGGCCAGCGACTTCGGCGCCAGTTCGCCGACGACGATGTGCAGGAACGAGATCGTGACGAAGGCGAACACGAACGAGATGCCGTGCACGATTTCCGGCGCCGAGATGCCGACGGCGAGCAACAGCGGTTCCAGCACGCCGGCGAACGCGGGTTCGCCGACCCAGCCGAGACCGAGCGATGCGAGGGTGATGCCGAGCTGGCAGGCGGACAGGTAGGCGTCGAGCTGTCCGTGCACCTTTTCCAGGATGCGGCCCTTGAAGCCTTGCGTCTTCGCGATGGCCCGCACGCGCGTACGCCGCAAGGTCACGATGCCGAATTCGGCGGCCACGAAGAAACCGTTCAGTGCAACGAGCAGGAAGGCAAACAGGACCAGCAATAGATTATGCATATGGCGCACTTCGGGAGGCTTGCGCGCGTTGGCGAAATTCCCCGAAGCGGGTAGTTAAAAACGACATCTTATCCGACCCGCGCCCCCGTCAGCGCAAATTACCCCGGCCAGGGGGGCGCAACGGCGTGCCGTCACGCCTCCGGCATCACGGCCGTGGCCTTGCAGATGGCCAGCAGCCGGAGCGTCAATGCCGCTTCGCTCTGCACCCTGGCGCGGCGCGCGGCCAGCATTGTGCGCTGCGCATCGAGCAGCGGCAGCGCATCGGACAATCCGCCGCGCCAGCGCACCATCGCCAGCTCCAGCGCCGTGCGCGCGGCATCCTCGCGCTGGCGCCATTGCTCGTGGCGCTGCCACTCGGCCGCATACGCGGACAGCGCATCATCGACCTCGTGCCATGCCCGCAGTACCGTGTGCTGCCAGGCGACGGCGGCCTGTTGCTGGTCCAGCTCGCGCAACTGCACCGTGGCGCGCCGCACGCCGCGATCGAACAGCGGCAGCGACAGCGTCGGCCCGATCGACCATTGCCGGCTGCCCCATTCGCCGAACCTGCCGCCGGCCGTCGACTCGGTGCCGAACGATGCGCCCAGCACGATGCGCGGGTACAGGTCGGCCCGCGCGATACCGATGCGTGCCGTGGCCGCGTGCAGCGCCGCCTCGGCTGCCGCGATGTCGGGCCGGCGCGTCAGCAGGTCGGCTGGGATGCCCAGTGCGAGATCCAGCACGGCCCCCGGCGTATCGGCATCTGAAGGCACCGCCAGCTCCGCATGCAGTGCGCCCGGCGCCACGCCAAGCAGCAGCGACAGCCGGTTCTCCGCCTGCGCCTCCTGTTCCTGCAGGCCGGGCAGCGCCCCGCGCAGTTCGGCGACGAGCGCCTGCTGGCGCACCACGTCGAGATCCGTCCCCAGCCCGCCATGGCTGCGCGCCTGTGCCAGTTGCAGCAGTTCCTCCGCGGCCGTCACGTCCTCGCGCGCCAAGCGCAGCTGCAGGCGTGCCGCCCGCAGCTCATGGTAGTTGCGCGCCACTTCCACGGCGACGGTGAGGCTGGCGTCGCGCAGCAGCGCCTGCGCCTGTGCCGCATCCGCATCGGCCGCCTCGATCGAGCGCCGCACCCGGCCCCACAGGTCCGGCTCCCAGCTGGCGTCGAAGCCGGCCTGGTACACGTCGAACGGTGCCGCCAGCACGTCGATCAGCGCCGCCCGGTTTTCCCGCGGTGCCAGCGCGTCGAGCATGCGCGTGGCCGTCCCGGTCTCGCTCTGGCGCTGGCGCGTCGCGCCGGCCTGCGCATCGACACGGGGCCCGTTGCCTGCCGCCGCCACGGCGCGCTGCACGCGGCTCTGGGCAAAGCGCAGTTCCGCCGTGCGCAGGTCGGCATTGGCGTCCAGCGCGCGGCGCAGCAGGCCGCGCAGCACCGGGTCGTCGAAGCGCGCATACGCCTGCGTGCCGGCTGCCGACAAGGCGGTAGCGCGCAGCTCGGGCGCGCCGCCATGCCAGTCCTGCCAGCCAGCTGGAACGGCGGTGGCGGGAATGTGGTGGTCGGGGCCGACGGCCGTGCAGGCGGCCAGCAGCGCACAGCACAGGACAAAGGGCGGGGCAAGGGGCAGTGTCTTCATTGTTACACCAGGCGGTTACGGAACATCCAGGCAGCGATCGGCAGCGTGACGGCGGCGATCACACACAGGGGAATCATGTCGTGCCACACGACGGCCAGGCCGACGCCTTCCAGGTAGATCCGCTGCACCATGTCGATCGCGAAGCGCAGCGGGTTGGCCCACGTCAGCGTCTGCATCGCAGCCGGCATGTTGCGGATCGGCGTCGTCAGGCCGGACAGCAGCATCAGCGGCATCACGAGCACGAACGTGTACAGCATCGCCTGCTGCATGCTGGCGGCGACGGCCGATATCGCCAGGCCGATGCCGACGCAGGCAACCGTGAACAGCGTCAGCGCTCCGTACAGCGCCACGAGCGAGCCGGCCATCGGCACGTGGAACCAGAAGCGGGTGACGAGCAGGATCAGCGTCGACTGCACCAGGCCGATGCAGATCGGCGGCAGCGCCTTGCCCACCATGATCTCGGCCGGCGTCATCGGCGTCACCAGCAGCTGGTCGAATGTGCCCTGTTCCCGTTCGCGGGCGACCGACAACGCCGTCAGCAGCAGCGTCTGCAGCATCGACAGCGACGCGATCAGGCCCGGCATCAGGTTCCAGCGCGTCTCCATGTTCGGGTTGAACCACGCGCGGGTCTGCACCTCGAGCGGATTGGCCGTGCCGCCATGCCGTTCGCGCCATTGACGGTTGAAGTCCGCGATCACGGCGCTGACATAGGCGCCGGCGGAACCGGCCGTGTTGGAGTTGCGACCGTCCAGGATCAGCTGCACCGGCACCTGTTCGCCCGCGTACAGCCGCCGTTCGAAGTCCCGCGGGATGTGCAGCACGAGGAGGGCGCGCTGCGTGTCGATCACGTCGCGGATGCCGGCCGGCGTGGCCACCGTCGCAACGTGGCGGAACACGCCGGTGCCGTCCAGCTTCCCGACCAGTTGCGCGGCGGTCGCGCCGTGGCTGTCGTCGACGAGCGCATACGGCACGTCGTTCAGGTCGTACGTGGCCGCATAGCCGAACAGCATGCTCTGCACGAGCGCCGGCAGCACCAGGATCGTGCGGCTTTTAGGGTCCTTCAGCACGGCGAGGAACTCCTTGCGGCACAGGTTCAGCAGGCGGCGCAGCAGGTCGAGGAAGGCATCGCGCATGATCGCCTCAATCGAGCCGCTTGCGGGTGACGGCGCGGGCCGCGCCGAGCAGCACGGCCGCATAGGCCAGCAGCACGGCGCAATCGCGCAGGATCAGCGGCCACACGTCACCGGCCAGGAACAGCGTCTTGATCAGCTCCATGAAGTACGTGGCGGGCAGCGCGTTGCCGACGTAGCGCACCACGGCGGGCACGTTACGCAGGTCGAACAGGAAGCCGGACAGCATCATCGACGGCATGAAGCTCGTCAGCAGCGCAACCTGGCTGGCGATGAACTGGTTCTTCGTGACGGACGAGATCAACAGCCCCATGCCGACGGCGACGACGAGGTACAGCATCGACGCCAGCAGCATGATCACGAGGGAGCCCTGGATCGGCACCTGGAACAGCCAGCGCGCCGCCAGCAGGCACAGGACGAGGCCGACGAGGCCCACGCAGAAGTAGGGGATGATCTTCGCCAGCAGGATCTCGACGGGGCGCACGGGTGTGACGAACAGCGCTTCAAGCGTGCCGCGCTCCCATTCGCGCGCCATCACGAGCGCTGTCAGGAAGGCGCCGACCAGTGTCATGATCATCACGACAAGGCCCGGCACCAGATACCACGTGCTGGTATTGGCCGCGTTGAACCACATGCGCTGTTCCACGGTGACGGCACCGTTGCCCGGCACGGCTGCAGGCACGGTGTCGCCGCGATCCTGGCGGCGCTGTGCCCATTGCGCCAGCGCGGCCGTCGCGTAGTTCGTGATGATGGTTGCGCGGCTCGCCTCGGCGCCATGCACGATCAGCTGCACCTGCGCGCCGCCGCTGCCCAATCGGGCGCTGAAGTCGGACGGCATCCGCACGATCGCATCGACATCGCGGCGCTCCAGCAGCATTTGCGCCTCGCGCATCGAGCCGACGACGACGGGCCGGAAAGCACTCGACAGCCGCAGGCCGGCGACGGCGTCGTAGGCGGTCGGCGACGCGTCCTCCAGCACGACGGCCACCGGGGCATCCTTCACGTCCAGTGACAGGCCGTAGCCGAAGATCAGGATCAGCACGATCGGCAGCGCGATGCCGATGGCGAGGTTGCTGGCGTCGCGCAGCAGCTGGCGGAACTCCTTGCGCGTCAGCGCGACCAGCCGGCGCACGAACCCGGACCTCATCGCGCTGCTCCATTGCGGTGCCGTTCGACGATGCCGATGAATGCCTCTTCCATCGTGGCCGCGCCGCCGGCCTGTTCGCGCACCGCACGCGGGGTGCCCAGGGCCAGCAGCCGGCCCGCATCCTGGATCGCGATGCGGTCGCAGTATTCGGCTTCCTCCATGAAGTGCGTCGTGACGACGGTGGTCACACCGGCATGCGACAGCGCTGTGATGCGGCGCCAGAACTCACGGCGCGCCAGCGGATCGGCGCCGCTGGTCGGCTCGTCGAGGAACAGGATCCCCGGCTCGTGCAGCAGCGCCACCGCCATCGCGAGGCGCTGGCGAAAGCCGCCTGGCAGCTGGCCGCTCGGCGCATCGACGTGTTCGCGCAGCTGGAACTCGTCGAGCACGCGCTGCGTACGTTCGTGCAGGCGCTTGCCATGCAGGCCATAGGCGCCGCCGAAGAAGCGCAGGTTTTCGCCGACGGTGAGGGTGCCGTACAACGCAAACTTCTGCGCCACGTAGCCGATGTTGCGGCGCGCCTTCGCACGAGCGCGGCGCAGGTCCACGCCGGCCACCTGCAACGTGCCGCCGCTGGCGGGCAGCAGGCCGCACAGCATGCGGAACGTCGTCGTCTTGCCGGCGCCGTTCGGGCCCAGCAGGCCGAAGATCTCGCCGCGCTTCACGTCGAAGCTCGTCTTGTCGACGGCCGTGAAGTCGCCGAAGCGGCGCACCAGGTCGTGCACCTCGATGACGGTCTCCTTGTCGCCGTTGCCCTTCGGTGCGACGGCCGCATCGCCCGCCGCCGCCACCGCTCCGCTGCGTTCGGCGCGCAGCATCAGCATGAAGCCGTCCTCGAGGCGCGGCGGTACCGGCTCTTGGGCTGCCCCGGCGAGCAGGTTGGTGAACGTGCTGCCCTTGGTGTTGTGGCGGCGGATCACGCGCACGCGGTCGCTCTGCGGCACGGCGTCGACGATGGCGTCCTGCGCATCCAGCAGGCGCGCCTGCAGATCGCGCGCGCTGTCGCCATCGGCCGGTGTGACGATGAACGTCGATCCCGCAGCCTGCTCGCGCAGCTGGGCCGGCGGGCCGGAAGCGAGCAGGCGGCCTTCGTGCAGCACATGCACGGCGGCGCAGCGCTCGGCTTCGTCCAGGTAGGCGGTGCTGACGACGACCGTCAGCGCGTCATGCTCGACCAGCTCCTGCACGATCTGCCACAGCTCACGGCGCGACAGCGGATCGACGCCGACGGTGGGCTCGTCCAGCAACAGCAATTCGGGCGAGCGCACCAGCGTACACGCGAGCCCCAGCTTCTGCTTCATGCCGCCGGACAGCTGGCCGGCCAGGCGGGTAGTAAAACGGTGCAGGTCCGTCATTTTCAGCAGGCGGGCGAAGCGCTCGCGCCGCTCGAGCTGCGCCACGCCATGCAGGTCCGCATACAGGTCGAGGTTTTCCTGCACCGACAGGTCCTCGTACAGGCCAAAGCGCTGCGGCATGTAGCTGATGCGGTCCTGGATGCGCTGCGGCGCCGCGGCAGCGTCGATGCCCAGTACGTGCATCGTGCCCCGCGTCGGCGCCAGCAGGCCGGCGGCGACGCGCAGGAACGTGGTCTTGCCGGCGCCGTCCGGGCCGACGAGGGCCGTCAGCTGGCCGCGCGGCACCGCCAGCGTGACGTCGCGCAGCGCCGCGTCGGGAGCGTCCTTGAAGCGCTTGTGCAGGTTGGCCGCGGCGAGGGCGTGGTCCATCGCTTCACCTGCGCGCCGTGTCGATGCGCACCGTGGCGGGCATGCCCATGCGCAGGCGGTCGGCGCGATCGTCGGCCAGCACGCGCACCTCGTAGACGAGGGCGGTGCGCAGCTCTTCCGTCTGCACCGTCTTCGGCGTGAACTCCGCAACCGACGAGATGTAGCCGATCCGGCCGGGCAGGGCCTGGTTCGGCAGGCTGTCGATCGCGATGCTGGCCGCCATGCCGGGCTGGATGCGGCCCAGGTCCGCTTCCTTGATCCACGCGCGCACCCATTTCGGATCCGTGATCGCCAGCGTGTAGACGGGCCGCTGCGGCGAGGCCATGTCGCCCGGCTCCATCAGGCGCGCGCGTACGACGGCGTCGACGGGTGCGGTGAGCTTTGCCTCGGCGAGCTGCCGCTCCATCAGCGCGATGTCGGCTTGCGCGGCGTTCAGCTGAGCCTCGGCCTGGGCGATGTCCTCGGTGCGCGCGCCCGTCCGCACCAGCTGCTGCGCCTTGCGCGCGCTTTCCAGTTGCGCCGCCGCGGCACGCGCCCTGGCTGCCGCGTTGTCCAGGTCCTGCTGGCTGACGGCGCGGCCGGCGGACTCGCGCCACGTGGCCTGCAGGCGCTCCAGCTGGCGCCGCGCCAGGTCGGCATCGGCCTGCACGGCAGCCGTGTTGGCGCGCGCCTGCGCCAGCTCCTCCGGGCGGCTGCCGGCCTGCAGGCGGCGCAGCACCTGGCGTTGCGCCTCGGCCTGTGCACGGGCCTGGTCGAGACGCAGCGCCAGCGTGCGGGTATCGAGTTCGCCGAGTACCTGGCCGGCCCGCACGCGCTGGCCTTCGTCGACGTCGAGCCGGGCGATCCGTTCGTTCGCGTTGAAGGCGAGGGAGACCTGGCGCAGGTCGACGTTCCCGTACAGGACGACGACGTTCGGGTCGCGCGGCGGGTGGCTGTGCTGCCACCAGAACCAGCCGCCCGCTGCGAGCACGGCCACGATGGCCGCGCCGATCGAGAACTTCTTCCTGTTCGACGGGGTGGAGGAGGGCGGCGCCGCTTCTTGCTCCTGCTTCTGATTCTGATGCTTGGCGTTACCCTCGTCCTTGTGCGGGTCCTGCTGAGGCGAAGTCATCGGCGTTCTCCCAGAGATGACGTATGTATATCAAATTCAAATTTGAATTTCAAATGAATTCGCCTACAATGCGCCCATGTCCTCATCCCGCCCCGCCAGTACGCACGGCCATGCGACCCGCCAGCAATTGCTCGACGTCGCCGGCCAGGTCTTTGCCGAGCGTGGTTTTGCCGACGCGACGAGCAAGGAAATCTGCGCCCGCGCCGGCACGAACGCGGCCGCCGTCAACTACCACTTCGGCGGCCGCGAGCAGCTGTACGAAGCGGTGCTGATCGAAGCGCACCAGCACCTGGTGAAGCTCGAGGAGATCCAGCACGCGGCCGCAATGGACGGCGACCCGCGCGACAAGCTGCGCGCCGTGCTGACAGCCGTGGTGCAGCGCGCCACCGCGCCGGATGCGCACTGGGCGACGCGGGTGCTGGTGCGCGAACTCTTGACGCCGACCGTGGGCGCCTCCGCGCTGGCGCACAAGGCGATCGCGCCGAAAGCGCGCGTGATGCAGGGAATCGTCGGCGAGATCCTCGGCCTGCCACCGGACAGCCCAGGCCTGCAACGCAGCCTGCTGCTGTTGATGGGCCCCTGCCTGGCCCTGCTGCTGGCACCGCGCCCGCTGCGCGAAACCATCTTGCCCGCGATAACCCGCGACGTAACGGCGCTCGTCGACGACATGATGTGCTACGCCGACGCCGGCCTCGCCGCGCTGGCTCACCGCTACCGCCAGCCCGCCCCATAGCCACCAACAATATTTCCCAAATTCGGGGACTGTCCCTCATTTTTGGAAATTGTGTGGCACCCGCATGGTCCTACTTCACATCCACGCCGCTGTTCAAATACAGATGGCTCGAGATCCCTGCACTTGGCACCTCGGCTGATCGGCGGGTATAAAAAGTTTCCAAAAATCGGGGACAGTCCCTCGATTTGGGTAACACATTTTTACAACACCCGGGGCTCCGGTCAGACGGTGAACAGCCCTGTGTTCGCGGTCATGATCGCTTCAACGGCCGGGTGCTTGATGCGCCGTTCGCTCGAGATCGCGTAGAACTGTTCGCGCAGTTCCGTTGCGGTGCCGGCGGGGACGGCGCCGAATTGCGCCTTGATGTCCGCTTCCAGGCCGGCGGGCGCGAAGAACAGGCCAAGGCCGTCGCGGGCGAATGTCGTCAGCATCGCGTTGTCCTCGAATTCGCCGACGACATCCGGCCGCACGTCCTGCTTCAGCAGCCATTCGTCGATGCGGCCGCGCAGCGCGTTGTTACGCGTCGGCAGCAGCAGCGGCGCGCCGTTCAGGTTGCGCGGGAAGTTGCGGCCGTGGCGGCGCGCCAGCGCCGGGGCGCCGAACAGCAGCATCTCGCTTTCGCCCAGCAAGTGGCTGTACACCCGCAAGCTGGCCGACGCGCGCACCGTGCGGTCCGTCAGCACCACGTCGAGCTTGTGCAGCGCGAGGTCGGCCAGCAGCGCTTCGAACTCGCGCTCGACGCACACGAGCTTCACCGGCACTTGCATGTCGAACGCCGCGCGCAGCAGGCGGTAGGCGATCAGCTTCGGCAGCGAGTCGGAGATGCCGACCGTCAGCCGCGTGCGGCCCGCATCGGCCTCGTTCAACGCTTCCTGCATCCGGTCGCCCAGCTCGAAGATCTGCTCCGCATACGTCAGCGCGACTCTTCCCGCCTCGGTCGGCACGAGCCGGCGGCCCTGCTGCGTCAGCAGTTGCTTGCCGACCGATTGTTCCAGCGCGGCGAGCTGCGTACTGATCGTCTGGATCGCCAGGCCGAGCCGCTCGGCGGCGCGCGTGACGCTGCCCTCGGCCGCGACCACACGGAAGAAATACAGGTGCCGGAAATTGACGCCGCTGGTTTTCATGGTTCGAGTTTTACGAAGTGAAGTTCAAATTATCTTCTATTTTTCTATTCGAGTGTTTTCTCTACACTGCAAGACATCGATCAACAACAACATCAAAATAAAAGGAAGCACGGGATGAAACACTTCAGGATCTCGTTCCTGGTCACGGCGATCTGCCTCGTCATCGCGGGGTGGTGGGGCTATCGCACCGGCGGCGTCGCGGGTGCGCTGTCGGGACTGGGCATCGCCCTCATTCTGGGCGTGATGGAAATCTCGCTTTCGTTCGACAACGCGGTGGTCAACGCGTCCGTGCTGAAGACGTGGGATGCGTTCTGGCGCAAGCTGTTCCTGGGCCTCGGCATCATCATCGCGGTGTTCGGCATGCGGCTGCTGTTCCCGCTCGTGATCGTCGCGGTGGCGGCCGACATCGGCCTGGCCGACGTGTGGACGCTGGCGTTGAACAACCCGGACGAATACTCGCGGCACCTGACGGATCACCACGCGGAAGTGGCGGCCTTTGGCGGCATCTTCCTCCTGATGGTGTTCCTGAACTTCGTGCTGGACCATGAGAAGGAAACGCACTGGCTGGGTAACTTCGAGAAGAAGCTGGGATCGCTGGGCAAGATCTCGTCGATCTCGGTGATCGTGGCACTGGGCACGCTGCTGGGCTGCATGTCCTTCGTCGCCGAGGGCCAGAAGTTCGCGGTGCTGCTGTCCGGCCTGTGGGGTCTGTTGATCTACATCGGCGTGGATGCGGTGTCGAATTTCCTCGAGAAGGAAGAAGAGGGCGGCTCGAACGTTGGCGACATGGTCAAGCGTGGCGGTATCGGCGGGTTCCTGTACCTGGAAGTGCTCGACGCATCGTTCTCGTTCGACGGCGTGATCGGCGCGTTCGCCATCACCAAGGACGTCGTGATCATCATGGTGGGCCTGGCGATCGGCGCGATGTTCGTTCGCTCGATGACGGTGTACCTGGTCGAGAAAGGCACGCTGGAAGCCTACGTCTACCTGGAGCACGGTGCCCACTACGCGATCGGCATCCTGGCAGTGATCATGCTAGCGAGTATGAAGTTCCATATTCCCGAGATCTTCACCGGCCTGGTTGGCGTGGCATTCATCGCGGCCTCCGTGTGGTCCTCGGTGCGGTACCGGAAAAAACAGGAATTGCTGGCGCAGCCGGCGTAACGAATGGGGCGGCAAGGCCGCCCACCAGAATCGCGGCGCGCTAAACGACACCAGTCGCGCCGGATATGCAAGAGGGTGTCTCTTTAACTGAAGGAGTAATTCATCATGGCTATCAGTCTGCAAAAAGGCGGCAACGTCAACCTGTCCAAGGAAGCTCCCGGTCTGACCCAACTGACCGTCGGCCTGGGCTGGGACGTGCGCAACACCGACGGCGCGGCATTCGACATCGACAGTTCGGCCTTCCTGCTGAAGGCGGACGGCAAGGTGCGCCAGGACCAGGACTTCATCTTCTACAACAACCTGAAGTCCACCGACGGCTCCGTGCAGCACTCGGGCGACAACCGCACCGGCGCGGGCGACGGCGACGACGAGACCGTGCGCATCGACCTCTCCAAGGTGCCGGCCGAAGTGGACCGCATCGCCGTGTGCGTGACGATCCACGATGCCGACAACCGCCGCCAGAACTTCGGCCAGGTGCAGAAGGCCTTCGTGCGCTGCGTGAACAGCGCGACGAACCAGGAGATCGCCCGCTATGACCTGTCCGAGGACGGCTCGACGGAGACGGCGATGGTGTTCGGCGAGGTCTATCGCAACGGCGCCGACTGGAAGTTCCGCGCCGTCGGCCAGGGCTACAAGGGCGGCCTGCATGCCCTCGCAACGAACTACGGTGTATCGGTCTAAGCCATGCCCGTCTTCACCGTAACAGGGGACGAGGATCCGTTCCTGCACGTGACCCTGCGCCATGGCGAGAAGATCTATTGCGAAGCGAACGCCATGGTGATGATGGAATCGAGCCTGGAGTTGAAGGGCAAGATGAACGGCGGACTGGGGGCGGCGCTGATGCGCACGTTCGCCAACGGCGAGTCGTTCTTCCAGCAGCACATCGAGGCGACGAAAGGGGACGGCGATTGCCTGCTGGCCCCGACGCTGCCCGGTGCGATGCAGGTGCTCGACGTGGGTCCGCGCCAGTACATGATCAGCGACGGTGCGTTCGTGGCGGCATCGTCCGGCGTGGACCTGAACGTGCGCACGCAGAACGTGGGCAACGCGCTGTTCGGCCAGACCGGCGGGTTCTTCATCACGGAGACTTCCGGCAGCGGCCAGCTGGTGGTATCGGGCTTCGGCTCGGTGGCCACGCTGGACGTGGTACCCGGCAAGGAAGTCACGATCGATAACTCGCACGTCGTGTGCTGGGACAGCTCGCTGCGTTACGAGATCTCGGTGGCGACGAGCCGCAGCAGCGGCTTCCTCGGCAACCTGGTGAACAGCGTGACGAGCGGCGAAGGCATGGTGCTCCGCTTCTCCGGAAGCGGCAAGGTGGTGGTGTGCTCCCGCAGCCGCGCGGCGTTCCTCGCGTGGCTGTCCAGCACCCGCCCGCAATGATAAGGAGGTAGCGATGTCTGTGAATTTGACGAAGGGCCAGAAGATCTCTCTGGACAAGGAAGCCGGTGCCACGCTGACGCACGTCGCGATGGGCCTGGGCTGGGATGCCGTGAAGAGCAAGGGCTTCCTCGGCTTCGGCACGAAGAGCGCCGAGATCGATCTGGACGCGTCGTGCGTGTTGTTCGACGAGGCCAACAAGCCGGTGGACGTCATCTGGTTCCGCCAGCTGAAGAGCCGCGACGGCAGCATCATGCACTCGGGCGACAACCGCACCGGCGCGGGCGACGGCGACGACGAGCAGATCAGCGTCAACCTGCAGCAGGTGCCCGCGAACGTGAAGAGCATCGTGTTCACGGTGAACAGCTTCACGGGCCAGAGCTTCACGCAAGTGCAGAACGCCTACTGCCGTCTGCTGAACGCGAACAACGGCAAGGAAGTGGCGCGGTTCGACCTGTCCGTGCAAGGGGCGCACAGCGCGCAGATCATGGCGAAGCTGTACCGCCACAACGGCGAATGGAAGATGCACGCGATCGGCGAGAACGGCACCGGCCGCACGTTCGACGACCTGCTGCCGCAGATCGCGCAGCACCTGTAACGAATCACGCGGCGGTGCGTGCACCGCCGCAGCGAATGTGTAGTACGTAAGGAGTTTCACCAGCGCCTGCCCCATGGCGCGCTTCCCTTTGCGGTGGTGCGGGTAACCGGCCACCGCTTTTTTTTCGTCCGCCAACAATTTCCAAAACGGAGGGACTGTCCCTCGTTTCAAGAAATATTTCCAAAACCGAGGGACAGTCCCTCCACGTTGTTTTCCGCCGCTGACCTGTCGGCATTCGCCTTCGGATCGCAGCGGCTTATAAACCGTGGCGATGCCGCGACAGTGGGCGAGGGGGACTGTCCCTCGGTTCTGGCAATATTTCCTAAATCGAGGGACAGTCCCCTGTGGTTTGGCGGCCACGCGCCGTTGCGTTATGCTGACGTCCTTTCGTGTTATCGATGCCGCATGCGCCTGTTGCAACTGATCCTGATCGCCGCCGTGTTTCTTGCCGTGCTGACCGCGCCGGCGGTGCTGGTGGCACGTGGCTTGTGGCGGCGCGGGTATCCGCTGGCGCCGCGCTGCCTGCGCGTCATCGTGCCGCTGCAGGTGCTCCTGGCGCTGGGCGCGGTCGTGTTGGGCGATGCGCTGGGGCGCCACGAGCTGCCGGCGCTGATCGTCGTTGCGACGCTCGGCACGAGCGCGTTGGGCGCCGCCGCGATGTGGGCGATCGGCGCGCTGTTCCCGGCGCGCCTGCTGTGACTACCTCAGGAAGAACTCCATCCCGCGCGACATCGCCGGGAACGCTGCCGAGCCGTGGTTCTCCTGCGCCAGCACGTGGAATTGCACCCGTTCGAGCGCGCCGTTCATGCCTTGCAGCGTTGCCGCGAGTTCGCGTGCCGCGTCGATCATCCGCCGCGTCGCTTGCACTCCCGCGTGCGATTCGGCCGATGCGCTGGCCGCCGCCGGTTGTTCCAGTTCGCCTACCGTCAGCAGCAGCGACGGCCGCGCAGGCAGCGCGGCGGCGCGCTTGGCGAAGCCTGCCAGTTCGCCCAGCACGTAGCGGTCGCGATACCAGATCGACGGGCTCGCGGCAAGGTAGGTCTGGAACATGCCCGGCCGCGTGAACAGCGCGTGCAGCGTGCACAGGCCGCCGTACGAGTGGCCGTACAGCGCCTGCCTGCCCGTGTCAATCGGCGCAAGCGTGCGCACCAGTGGCTTCAGTTCCTGGTCGATGAAATCGAGGAAGCGATCGGCCCCGCCTTCAGCCGCCGGCATGCCGGCACCGGATGGCGGCGTGTAGTCTCGCGTGCGCGCCGGGCCGTCGTAATCGTCGCCGCCCGCGTAGCCGATGCCGACGACGACCGGTGCCGCCTGCCCCTTCGCCTTGCTGCGCCGCGCCGCCGTGCGGGCAATCAGGGCCAGCGTGGGGAACGATGCATTGCCATCCAGCGCATACAGCACCGGATGGCCCTGCGGCGGCGCCGGCGTGTCCGGGATGCTGACGAAGATCCGGTAGCGCTGCCCCGTGATCGCCGAGGCGATATCGCACTGGCGCGCCTGCGGCAGCACGGCCGTCTGCCAGCCATCGTCCGCGCGCGCCATGGCGGGAACGAATGCCGGCAGCAGCACGCCGCCAAGCAGCAGGCCGCTCGCGCCAAGCACGCGGCGCCGCGCAGGGTGCAAGAGTTCGTGGCCGGCCATCAGAATTCCACCGTGGCCGGCATGTGTACAAGAAGGGCGGACGTCATTGCTTTTTAATGAGAATAATTCTCATTCTAACTCGACTTTGGCCGGCGCGCACCTGCCCGGCATGAATCGTCACGACTGCGCGGCAATGATCGCCGCGTTGTACACGGCATGCGTCACCACGGCCGCCAGCAAACCCTGGTTGCGCTGGTACGCATACGCGGCGCACAGCCCGAGCGCGAACACGGGCACCATCGACAGCGGCGGGTGCACGACGGCGAACAGCGCCGCGCTGGCCGCCATTGCGGCGGCGGGCGGCAGCGAGCGGCGCAAGCCGCCGAACAGCAGGCCGCGGAAAATGAATTCCTCGAACAGCGGCGCGGCCACGCAGGCAATCGCGAACAGCAGCGGCAGCGCGAAGTCGCGGTCAGGTCGCGGCAGCTCGATGCCGTAGCGGCGCACGGCCACCATCCACAGCAGCCCCGCCGCGATCGCGGGTAGTGCGCAGACGATCCCCGTCGCCACCGCGCCGCCGATGGACCCGTGCCGCAGCACTGGCACGCCGGCGGTGCGCATGCGCCAGTAGACGAGCCGCGCGACGCCGTACACGACGGCGCCGGCAATGGCCAGCGCGATCGCCAGCTCGGACAGCGCCGGCGGCCCATCGCCGTCATGCAGCAGCGCGAATGCGATGGCCTGCACGACGAAGAACAGCAGCGCGGCGGCCATGCCGTCGACAGCCGACACGCGCGGCGGTGCCGCGGCACCGGGGTCGAGCAGATACGGCAAGTGGTCGCGCGCCTTCTGCCACAACGCCAGCGCAAGTCCGATCACCAGCACGACCACGGACAGGCGGTGCGCCCACTCGTCGGTGTACAACGCATAACCGTATGCGGATGCCAGAAGCGAGTACAGGTAGACGTAGGTGGGCCGGATGCGCGCACCAGGTTCCGTGGCCAGCGGATCGGATGCCCACACGCCGAGCGCCACGGCGATCAGCGCGAACACGGGAATGCCGATTGCAACGAGGCCGATGCGCGCCGCCAGGTGCATGATCATGTGCCCGTCCAGCGCGGGCGCGAATGCGAGGCCCAGCGCGAACACGGCGGCCGGATACACGAGCGCCAGCAGCCCCCACAGCCGCGCCTTCTCGGCCAGCATCCGTTCCAGCGTGCCGGGGAACGTGTAGAGCATCCACAGCGACTGGCCTTCCGTGTTGATGGTCTGGAAGGCGGACAGCAGCAGCACGTAGCTGCCCAGGCCAAACGCGATCGAGGCCAGCAGCGCCTGGTCCTGCCCAAGCTCCGCGAAGGCTTGCATGCGGCCGGAGAAGAACACCTGGCTGCCGATGATCACCACGGGCACGACGAGGCTTTGCACAAGAAACGAACGGTCGCGCCCCAGCAGGCGCAGTTCGCGCCGCTGCAGCGGCGTGCCGGGCAGGCGATCCAGCGTGTCCGCGCGGCCCGCCGTGCGCGCTGTCTCGCGCGAGCTGGCCGCCACCACGCCGCCGGCCAGCTGCCGTGCCAGCAGCGCGATGCCGGCCCACAGCACCAGCGCCGTCACCAGCGCCATCGCGCCGAACAGCGCCAGCGCGGCCGGCAGTGTGCGGGCGTCGAGCCAGAGCAGCACGACGCCGGGCGGGGTCCACTGCGTCCACGCGGGCCAGGCGCGCGCCCAGCCCAGCGTCAGCGCGCCGTTGCCTGTCGCCAGCGAGATCACCAGGTACATCAGCGGCATCGAGACGATCGAGATCGCAGCCTGCAGGTTGCGCAGCCGCGAAGGCGGCATCGCCAGCCGCAGGCCCGTATCGACCAGCGTGCGCAGCACAGCCGCCTGCGCCAACAGCGCCAGTGTGGCGGCCACCGCGGCGAGCGGCGCGCTCCAGCGCATCCCCGTGTGCCAGGCAGTGGCGACGGTGGCGGGCCACAGCACCAGCAAGCCGGTGGGATTGGTCACCGTGCGTTCCAGCACGCGTGCCCAAAGTAGGGCACTGCGTCCGACCGGCAGCGTGACGAGCCATTCGAGGTCCCAGTCCGGCTGCGCCAGCTCGCGGCTGGCCAGCGGCACCAGCAGCGCGACGAGCCACAGCAACGTCAGTTCCATCGTCACGCCCGCCGTCAGCTCGGGCGAGAACGGCGCTTCCAGCAACTCCGCGCCGACCACGCGCTCGCGGTCGTCGATGCCCACCTGTGCACCGCAGGCGGTGGCAGGCGTCAGCTCGCACTGCAGGTTCACGAGGATCTGGTGCGACATGTGGGTGAACGCCAGCGTCATCAGCACGGCGACGACGAGCGACACGATCCAGCGGCCGCGCCGCTTGCCGGCGGTGGCGGCGCGCTTGCCGGCCTTCGCGGGGCGGCGCGACACGGTGGCCAGGTTCACCAGCCGGCGCAGCCGCAGGCGCACCAGCAGCCACGCGGCTTGCGCGCCGCCGACGGGAGGCAGGGCGTTCATGGCTGCGCCGTCTCGTCGGTAATCTTCAGGAACACTTCCTCGAGCGACGTGCTGCTTTCGTCGCGCAACTCGTCCAGCGCGCCGGTGGCGACCAGCGTGCCGCGGTGGATGATGCCGACGCGGGCGCACATGCGCTGCGCCATGTCGAGCAGGTGGGTGGAGACAAAGATCGTCTTGCCGGCGGCGGCGCGGCCCACGAGCAGATCCTGCACGTCGCGCGCGGCGCGCGGGTCGAGGCCGTTGATCGGTTCGTCGAGGATCAGCACGGCCGGGTCGTGCACGAGCGCGCACGCAAGGCCCAGCTTCTTCTTCATCCCCATCGAGTAGTTGACGGCGAATTCCTCGGAGACTTCGCCGAGGCCGAATTCATCGAGCAGGATTTCGGCGCGCGCGGCCGCGTCGCGCCGCGGCAGGCCGTGCATCTCGCCGACGAACTGCAGGATCTCGCGGCCGCGCAGGTAGTCGTAGAAGATCGGGTTGTCCGGCAGGTAGCCGACGTGCCGCTTCACTTCGGCACCGTCGCGGTGGCAATCGAGGCCGTCGACGAGCACGCGGCCGGCACTGGGCACGAGGATGCCCATCATCATGCGGATCGTCGTCGTCTTGCCGGCACCGTTCGGGCCGAGAAAGCCGAAGACCTCGCCGCGCCGCACCGTCAGGTGCAGCGGGCGCACCGCTTCATAGTCGCCATAGCGCTTGGCCAGGCCGTCGAACTCGATCATGTCGCTCCCGCGCGTGGAAGAGGAGCGACGATGTTACACCAGGGGTAACCGTGACGTTCAGTCGTGCCGCAAGCTCATGCCGATGCGGTCCGTGCGCGGCGCCCAGCTGCCCTTGATGTCGGCCGAGACGAGGATCCGTTCGGCGCGGCCGATCAGCAGCGCGCGCGGCACCGTGCCGAAGAAGCGCGAGTCGCCGCTGTTGTCGCGGTTATCGCCCAGCATCAGGTAGCTGTCCTTCGGCACCGTGATGGGGCCGAAGTCGCGCATCGCGCGCACCTGCGGCAGCACCTGGATGCGGTAGCTCGCGTCGCCGGCGTCTTCGCGCAGCCGCAGCGCGGCCAGGTCGCCCAGCGGCGCCACGTGCTCGATCGCGTTGTCCAGCACCGTGTAGTCGGCCTGGCGGCCGTTGATCAGCAGCCGCTCGCCGCGCATCTCGACGGTGTCGCCGGGCAGCGCGGCGATGCGCTTGATCAGCCGGGTGCCGTCCTTCGGCGACGAGAACGTGACGATGTCGCCGCGGTGCGGTTCGCCGGTGCGCGCCAGCGAGATGTCGGTCAGCGGGATCTTCACGTCGTAGGCGAGGCGGTTGACGAACACCACGTCGCCTTCGAGCAGGTTCGGACGCATCGACGCGGACGGGATCGGATTCCAGTCCGCCACCGCGGTGCGGAAGATCCCAAACAGCAGCAGGAACGCAAGAAAGCCCTTGTTGGCGCGGATGACGTCTTTCATCGAAACTCCCGATACGAAGTTGGTGGAAAGGCCATCATCGGGCCGCAGGCTTAATCGTGGCTTATTCCGCGAGCTGGATGCCGAAGACCGCTTCGAGGCGCCGGCGGCCCGCAGGCGGCACGGCAAGTGCGCGGCTATCCAGGTCCTGTTCGACCCAGCCCTTGTCCAGTGCGAGGCGCAGCAGCGCCGCGCCGAGCGCGCCGCCCAGGTGCGCGCGCCGTTCGCTCCAGTCCAGGCACGGGCAGGCGAAGCGACGCCGGCGTTGGCGCAACGCGGCAACGTCCAGGCCCAGGGCGGCGCAGCCCGCGGTGCCGGCCGGTGTCAGCGCGTAGCCGTCGTCTGCCGCGACCAGCCAGCCCTGGGTGAGCAGGCGATCGTGCAGCGCGACGGCCACGGTGCCGGCCATGTGGTCGTAGCACGTGCGGGCATTGCGCAGCCGCGTGGGCGTCGTCGGCGTGAACGGCACGCGCGGCACGCCGGCGACGACGAGCAACGCCTCCAGAGCGGCCGCCACCTCCTGCCCGGCGAGGCTGTAGTAGCGGTGCTTGCCTTGCGCAAGCTGCTCCAGCAAGCCTTCGTCCTTCAGCTTCGCCAGGTGGGCGCTGGCGGTGGACGGGCTGACCTCGGCCACGACGGCCAGCTCCGTGCTGGTACGGGCGTGGCCGTCGAGCAGGCTGCACAGCATGCGTGCGCGGGCAGGTTCCGCGATCGCGGCGGCGATGCGGGCAAGCCGCGTATCGGCGTGGACGGGTGCATCCATGATTCGGTCCTGGGCGAAGTGTCGATGGGAGTCCTTCAGCATACTGCACACGAACCGAACACGTAAAGGAGCAGCATGGAACGCAACACCGAACCGGGCGCCTGGCCCGCCGACCCGATCGCGGCCGTCACGCATCCCGATCCCTATCCGTGGTATGCGCACATCGCGGCGGAGCCGAAGCTGGTCTACGACGAGCGATTGAAGCTGTGGGTGGCCGCGGCGCCCACGCTGATGCGCGAGGTGCTGGCACATCCGGATTGCCGCGTGCGGCCCGTGCACGAACCCGTGCCCGCCGCGATCGCCGGGCCGGCCGGCGCGTTGTTCGGCGCGCTGGCGCGGATGAACGAGGGCCCGCGGCATGCATCGCCGAAGGCCGCGCTGCTGCACGCGCTGGCGACGCTCGATGAGCAAGCGGTGCGCGCATGTGCGGACCGTGTTGCCGCGCCGCTGGCGGCAGGCGTTGCCGATGCGCAGACGCTGAACGCCTATCTGTTCGCCGCGCCGGTACGCACCGTCGCAGCCTTGCTGGGCTGGCCGGACGAGCGCCTGGCGCAAGTGGAAGGCTGGACCCGCGAATTCGTTGCATGCCTGTCGCCGCTGTCGAGTGCCGCCGCCATCGCGGCGTCGCACGGTGCGGCCGATGCGCTGCTGGCGGCGCTGCGCGAGCTGGTGCGGGCCGAATGTACGAATCCCGGCAAGCGCCATTTGCTGGCGGGCGTGCTGGCCGCCCCAATGCCCGACGAGCACACGCTGCTGGCCAACCTGGCGGGCTTGCTGAGCCAGACGTACGAGGCGACGGCGGGCCTGCTCGGCAACTGCGTCACGGCGCTGCTGCGCGACTCGGCGGCCGACCGTAGCACGCTGGTGGAGCGCGTGAGCCGCGCCGACCCGGCGATCCACAACACGCGGCGCTATGCCGCATGCGACGTCGACGTGGGCGGTGTGCGCGTGACGGCAGGGGAGGGGATCCTGCTCGTGCTGGCCACCGCGGACGGCTTCGGGCATGGCCGCCACGCCTGCCCTGGCCAGGCGCTGGCCACGACCATCGTCACCCGCGCGCTGCTGGCGCTGCCGGCCGGCTTACCTGCGTTGGGATGGCATTACCGGCCATCCGTCAACGCCCGCATTCCCGTCTTCATGGAGGCCGTATGATCGCAGTGATCTTCGAAGTAGTTCCGCACCCGGATCGCAAGCAGCGTTACCTGGACCATGCCGCGGCATTGCGCCCGCTGGTCGAAGGGATCGACGGCTTCATCTCCATCGAGCGCTTCCAGAGCCTGACGAACCCCGACAAGCTGCTGTCGCTGTCCGTGTTTCGCGATGAGGCGGCGCTCGTACAGTGGCGTAATCTGGAGGCGCACCAGGGCGCGCAGCGCGCCGGCCGCGAGAGCCTGTTTGCCGATTACCGGCTGCGCGTGGCCAGTGTGATGCGCGACTACGGGATGCACGAACGCGCGCAGGCCCCGGAGGACCTGCGCGCGCGGAACGGCTGAGTGACTTGGAGGAGTGACGTGGATGTGCGCCGGGCGTCAGTACTTCCAGTTCAGCGTCACGCTCGCATTGCGCGGCGCCGCGTAGTAGCTCTGGCTCCAGTACAGGCTCGTCAGGTACTTCTTGTCCGTGACGTTGTTGACGTTGACCGCGAGGGACAGCTGGCGGTTGATGTCGTAGCGGGCCATCAGGCCCAGTACGGTGTAGGCGGACTGGCGGATCGCGGCGCCGTCGGCTTCGTTGCGGTGGATGTCGTCCTGCCACTTGGCACCGACGCCGACGGTCAGCGGCAGCGTCGGCAGGCGATAGGTCGCGGACAGGCGCAGCGTGCGGCGCGGCAGGTAGGTACGGGCAGCGGCGCCCGCCGGATCTTCGATCGACAGCACGGTGAAGTTGGCGCTGGTCTGCAGGCCTTTCGCCAATTCGCCGCTCGCCTCGAGTTCGACGCCTTTCGATTCGGCGTCGATGCCGCGGTAGTAGGCCTTCGTGCCGGCAATGCCGGCCTGCTCGGCGATATTGGTCTGCTTGGTCCGGAACAGCGCGGCGGACGTGTTCAGGCGACGGTTGAACCAGTCGCTCTTGATGCCCAGTTCCGCGTTCTTGCCTTCCATCGGCGCCAGCGTGTTACCCGCGATGTCCGTCTCGCTCTGCGGCGAGAAGATCTCCGAGTAGCTGCCATAGGCCGTCACGTTCGGCAGGATGTCGTAGGTGAGGCCCAGATACGGCGTCGTCTTCGTCGCCGAGCGGGATTTCGCCACGCCGTACGACAGGCCGTCGCTGTCGGCCTTCGTCGTCGTGAAGCCGGTGATCAGCTTGAGCTGGTCCGCCACGTTGAAGCGCGCCACGCCAAAGATCGACTTGCGCTTGTCGGTGTACGCGCTGCCGTCCACGCTCGCGTCGAACGCGGGTTCGGGGAAGGCGCCGCCCCAGGTCTCCAGCGCGGGCAGCGGAGTGCCGATGCCCTGGCCGTAATAGGAAATGTCGTCGAGCGTGCTCTTCGACCAGTTCGCGCCGAACGACAGCTCGTGCTCGCGGCCCGCCAGGTTGAACTTTCCGTTCACGGACGCATCGAACAGGGTCTGCTTGTTGTCGGCGTCATAGCGCGACGGATAGGCATACAGGCCCAGGCCCGTCGTGCGGTCCGGCGTGCCGTACACATAGAACATCTTGCCGCGCGTCTTGAAGGTATTGCGCGACAGCGTCGCCTGGGCCGTCCAGCCCGCGCCGAGGCGCTGCTTCAGCTCGACGAACGTCTGCTGGTACTCGTTGCGCGTGTGCGCCCAGTCGGTGGCGGTGCTGGTGCCCACGTCGTAGTTGGTCGGCGTGAGGTCCGTGTAGTACAGCGGCAGCGCGCCCCACAGGGCGCCGTTGACGTTGCCGATCTGCGCGGTGTGGCCGACGGTCAGCAGCGTGTCCGGCGTCAGGTCCGCTTCGATCACGCCATAGATCACCTTGCGGTCGTTCGAGTAGCGGTCCAGGTAGGAATCGCTGTCCTCGTAGGCCGCGACGAGACGGCCGCGGATCGTGCCGGCTTCGTTCAGCGAGCCGGACACGTCGCCGTCGAAGCGCTTCTTGCTCCACGTGCCGTACGTCAGCGCGGCCGATGCCTGCAGCGCCTGCGTCGGGCGCTTGCGGATGAAGTTGACCGTAGCGGACGGGTTGCCCACGCCGGACATCAGGCCATTGGCACCGCGCACGATGTCGATACGCTCGTACAGCGACGTGTCGAGGTTGCCGTACACGTTACCGTACACGAACGGGATGCCGATACCGTCGTACTGGAAGTTGGTGATGTCGAAGCCGCGCGCCGTGTAGTAGGTGCGGTCCGTTTCGATGCGCTCGACGGTGACGCCGGCCGTATTGGTCAGCATGTCATTGACGGAGTCGAGCCGAAAATCATCCATGAACGCGCGCGTGACGACGGAGACAGCTTGCGGCGTTTCACGCAACGACAGATTCAGCCGCGTGGACGAATTGCTGGCGGGAGCCGTGTAGCCATTCTCCGCCGCGCCCTCGACGACCACGGTCTGCATCTTGGTTTCCGCTGCCGCTTCCTCCGGCGCGTCCGGCCCGGCATGCGCAACGCCGCACAGCAGGGTCGCGGCGAGGGCGAAAGGTGTCAGACGGAGGGACGTGTTCGGCGGCAGCATGATCTTCCTTTTGTTATGAACGCAAATGAGAATGATTCGCATTGTAACTGGAATGTCAAGCCCTGCCAAGCTGAGCTATCCACCTACAAGCTGTAAAACCAGGTAAAAACGGGTGGCTGAAATGAAAATTGCCTGAAAACCAAGGTCTGACCCCGGTTTTCAGGCAATGCATGGGAGCGAGGCGTCAGTGCGCCGTCTTCTGCACGAGGGCGCTGCCGATGCCGTGTCGCTGGCGTTCACTGACGGCGGTGACGGTGCCGTCCGCATTGAAGACGAGCGCGTTGGCGGCGCCGATTTCTTCCGGCTTGGCCGACCAGCGCTGGCCGTAGCGCTGCAGCGTCTGCGCTTGCGCGCTGCCGGGGAAGCCCGGTTCGACGTCCGTCGCGGCGCCGTTGCGTTCGGACAGGCGGGGCGCGGCGATCGCTTCATCCATCGGCATGCCCAGGTCGACGTGGTTGACAATCGTCTGCAGCACCGTCGTGATGATCGTCGCGCCGCCCGGGCTGCCGATCGTGAACGCCGGCTTGCCGTTCTTCAGTGCGATCGTCGGCGCCATGCTGCTGCGCGGGCGCTTGCCCGCTTCCGGCACGTTCGGGTGCGGGCCGGCGAAATCGAAGTCCGTCATCTCGTTATTGAGCAGGAAGCCGTGGCCGGGCACGACGATGCCGCTACCGCCCCACGATTCGATCGTGAACGTGTACGAGACGATGTTGCCATCCTTGTCGGAGACCGTCAGGTGCGTGGTGTGGGCGCCTTCGCGCAGCAGCCGGCTGCTGGCGGGGGCGGGGCGCAGCGGCACGCTGGCGTCCTGCTGGAAGGCGTACGGATCGCCCGCGGCAACCGGGCCGGCGGCGGCGTGGCCGATGTCGATCAGCTTGCGCCGCTCGGCCGCGTAGGCCTTGCTGAGCAGGCCGGCGACGGGCGGTTCCAAGTATTCCGGGTCGGCCACGTAGGCGTTACGGTCCGCGAACGCGAGGCGGCTCGCCTCCAGGTAAAGGTGCTCGGCCTGCTCGCGCTTCAACGTGCGCAAGTCCCAGCCTTCCAGGATGTTCAGCGCCTCGAACACGGCCACGCCGCCGCTGCTGGGCGGCGGCATGCCGTACAGCTCATAGCCGCGGTACGTGGTGCTGACGGGCTGGCGGATGCGCGCCTCGTAATTGGCCAGGTCGGCCAGGGTCATCGCACCGCCGCGTACCGTGACGCCGGCCGCGGTGGCGGGGCGGTTCACCGCGTCGACGATCGCGCGCGCCAGCGGGCCTTCGTAGAACGCCTTCACGCCGCCCTTGGCCAGCGTGCGGTACGTCTTGGCCAGGTCGGGGTTGCGCAGCAGCGTACCCGCGGGCAGCGCGGCGCCGTTCTTCAGGTACAGCGCGGCGGTGGCGGGGAAGCGGCGGAACTTGTCGGTGTTTTCCGCCACCAAGTGCGAGAAGTTCTCGTTGACGGTGAAGCCCTTGTCGGCCACGGCGATCGCCGGCGCCAGCACGTCCTTGAACGTCATCGTGCCGTAGCGCTGCAGCGCCTCGTGCCAGCCGCGCACGGTGCCGGGCACGCCGACCGACATGCCGCTGGCAACGACGGTGTCGAAGTCCATTTCCTTGCCGTCCGCCGTGAACACGGTGGGCTTGAACGCGGCCGGCGCCATCTCGCGGTGGTCGATCGTGATCACGCGCTTGTCCTTGGCCAGGTAGACCACCATGAAGCCGCCCCCGCCGATGCCGCAGCTGAACGGATCGGTGACGCCCAGCGTCGCTGCCGCGGCGACGGCCGCGTCGATCGCGTTGCCGCCCCGGTTCAGGATCGCGATCGCCGATTGCGACGCCTGCTCGCTGATCGTGGCGACGGCACCGCCGGTACCGGTGGCGACGGGCGTCTTGGCTTGGCCGGTGGCACAGGCCAGCGCGAGGATGGTGATCGCGCAATAGGTTGGGGCGGAGCGGACGAGGGGACGGGCCAGGGAACGGGTCATGTGCTGGAGGGCTGGACTGAGCCGGGCTGAGCAATAGATACCCGCAAGCTTACCCGATAATCCGGCGGTTCAGCATGCAGCGCGGGCGGCTCCGGCGGATCCAGGCTTTCCAGTGCGAACGTCAGGCCATCCTGCGTGAGGGTGGGCGCTGCGTTCGGCATGTTCTCGGCGAGCACGAAGTTGTGCGTGCCCTGCGGGCCGGTCAGCGTGAACGTGTAGCTGATGTAGCCGGCCCAGACGCACACGGCGCCTTTCTTGCAGCGGCTGTCGTTGATGCGTTCCAGTTTCAGTGTGGTGCCGGGCGCGAGCGACACGCTCTCGCCCTGGCGCAGCGTATAGCTGGCGCTGGTCTTGCGCGGCTTGCTTTCGCCGGCGCTGGTGCCATCGATGCTGCACGCCGCCATGATGCCGAACGTGAGCGCAAAGGTAAAAATGCCAAAGAGCCTGGCTTGCATACGTCCTCCATGCGGCAAAGGCTGAGGACGAAGATTAGCAAAGTGTTACGATGGGTGGCGCACCGCTGAGCTGTGGCTGCCGAGCAAACGAGCGTTAGCAGAAGAAAGTTGCTCAAAATGGGTCCGTCCCCACTTTTTGAGCAATAAAAAAACCGGGCACGAGGCCCGGTTCTTCATGTCGCGGCAGTCGCTCAGGCGTAAGCGGCCAGCGCGCCCTTCATCTTCTTCAGCGCGGCCGATTCGATCTGGCGGATGCGCTCGGCCGACACGCCGAACTCGTCGGCCAGCGTGTGCAGCGTGGCGCCGGAGCCGTCGTCGTTGGCCAGCCAGCGCGCCTCGATGATGCGGCGCGAGCGCGGGTCCAGTTTCGACAGCGCCGTTTCCAGGCCTTCGGACTGCAGGCGCGTCACCTGCTCCGCTTCCAGCACCTTGGTCGGCTCCGTCTGGTCGGACGACAGGTAGGCGATCGGCGAGAACTTGTCGTCTTCGTCGTCGGTCGGCGCTTCCAGCGCGATGTCGCGGCCCGACAGGCGGGTTTCCATCTCGATCACTTCCTCGCGCTTCACGTCCAGCGTCTTGGCCAGCTGGTCGATCTGGTCCGGCGTCATCGCATCCAGGCCCTGCTTGTGGCTGCGCAGGTTGAAGAACAGCTTGCGCTGCGCCTTCGTCGTCGCCACCTTGACCAGGCGCCAGTTCTTCAGGATGTACTCGTGCATTTCCGCCTTGATCCAGTGCATCGCGTAGGACACCAGGCGCACGCCCTGGTCCGGGTCGAAGCGCTTCACGGCCTTCATCAAGCCGATGTTGCCTTCCTGGATCAGGTCGGCATGGGGCAGGCCATAGCCGAGGTAGCCACGGGCGATCGACACCACCAGGCGCAGGTGGGACAGCACGAGCTTCTCGGCCGCCTTCAGGTCGTTGTTTTCCTTCAGGCGGCGGCCCAGCGAGACCTCTTCCTCATGGGTGAGCATCGGCAGACGGTTCACTGCGGAAATGTAGGCGTCCAGGTTACCCAGGTTGCCGCTGAACCCGAGTCCCAAAGCACGGCTGCCGGCAGGAACCAGGGCGGAAGGTGCGGACATCATATTCATTTTCATTTCCTCGCTCGAAGGGTCTTGCATGCACGCCGCGGGATTACGGACAGTGCGCACTGCATACAGCATGCAATGGGGAACTTAATCCGGTCTTAACCCATGGAAAGCTCGCCAACATTGCGTTTGAACATATATTAGCACTCTCCCTCGACGAGTGCCAATCAACGGATTTCAATGGCTCCGATAGTAAAAACGCTATGGAGGCATGGTAATCGGTAGAACGCTGATGCAGTTCTTCCCGGCCATGTTTCAGTCAGAATTTGAGCTGGATCAAAGGGATTGGAAACAAGGTTATCGTGGGGCCCACGGCGTACTCTGTGCGAGAACGCACGGACCTCGAGGGGGTCGTGTAGGACGGGAACCAGCGATGCTGTACGCCCCGAGGAGGGGCGCATGGTACAGATGAGGGCGACCGACCCTTTTTCAAGGGCCGGGCGCCATACTTCAGGACAGGCGAGCCAGTTGCCGCCGTACCGACAACGCCGCGCCGACGAGGCCGAGGCCGGCCGACAGCGCCAGCAGCAGCCCCATTGCCAGCGGCTCGAGCGGCGCCAGCTGGAATTCGGACGCGTACAGCCGGGCGAATTCCGCGATCGCCGCGTTCAGCGGGTGCAGCGACAGTGCCACGGCACCGAGCGCCACGCCGCCGGCGCACAGCCCCAGCAGCGCGCCCGTGTAATAGAACGGCCGCTGGATGTAGGTATCGGTGGCGCCGATCAGGCGCGACACGAGGATTTCCTCGCGTTGCGTCAGCACCTGCAACCGGATCGTGTTGAACACGACGGCGACGACAACCGTGCCCAGCGTCGCGGCCAGCAGCAGCAGGCCGACGCGTAGCACGCCCAGCAACGCAGCCAGCCGCTTGACCCAGGCCGAGTCGACCTGCACGGACTCGACGCCGGGCAGGTCGCGCAGCCGTTCGGCGACGCGGTCCACCTCGGCGCCCTGGGCCGCGCTCTGGAACGCGTTCAGGCGCACGACATAACTGTCCGGCAGCGGGTTTTCGCCCAGCGTGTCGACGACGCCGGCCACGCCGTTCTTCTGCTGCAGGTCCTCGAGCGCCTTCTCGCGCGGCACGAAGACGATCTTGGCGTCTTTCGCGACGGCGCGCAGCGTCCCGGCCATGCCCTGCGCGTGTTCGCGCGGCAGGTCCTGCTTCAGGAACACGGACAGCTCCGGGTCCACCGCCAGCTGCTCGGACATCGGCCGGATATTGTCCAGCACCGTCACGCCGGCGAACGGCAGCGCCAGCGCGATCGCCACGACGAGGATATTGAACAGGAACGACCCGGGCGCGCGGCGCACGTGCACGAGTGCCGCCCCCAGCGCATAACCATGCTGACGCAGCCAGGCGCTCATGCGGATGCTCCCTGCACGCTGTCGTCCAGGCTGCCCTGCTTCAGGTGGATCACGCGGCTCGCGCCATCGAGCACCTGCTCGTCGTGCGTCGAGATCAGGCACGTCACGCCCACCTTGTTGAATGCACGCAGCGCATCGAACACCTTGTTCGCGCTGGCCCGGTCCAGGTTGGCGGTCGGCTCGTCGGCCAGGATGATCTGCGGGCGGTTGACGATCGCCCGGGCGATCGACACGCGTTGCTGCTCGCCGCCGGACAGCGCCAGCGGCGCGGCGCTCGCGCGGTCCAGCAAGCCCACCTTGTCCAGCGCGGCGCGGGCGCGTTCCTCGGCCTGCGCGCGCGGCAGGCCGGTAACGAGCATCGGCATCATCACGTTGGCCAGCACGGAACGGTCCGTCAGCAGCCGCTGCTGCTGGAAGATCAGGCCGAGGTTACGGCGCAGGAACGGGATGCCGGCGCTCTTCAGGCGGCCGATGTCGGTGCCGTTGACGGTGACCTTGCCGGACGTCGGCCGCTCCATCGCGGCAATCATCTTCAGCAGCGTGGACTTGCCGGCGCCGGACGGCCCCGCCAGGTAGACGAGCTCACCCTTATTGATCGTCAGGCTGATGCCGCGCAGCGCCGTGGCATCGGGAGTGTATTGTTTGGTGACGTTGGCGAATTCGATCATCGTGTCTCAACCGAGCAGCGCTTCGACGAATTCCTCGGCATCGAAGGGTTGCAGGTCTTCGATCTTTTCGCCGATGCCGATGAAGTACACGGGCACGGGGCGCACGCGGGCGATCGCCGCGATGACGCCGCCTTTCGCGGTGCCGTCCAGCTTCGTGATGATGAGGCCGGAGAGCTGCAGCGCGTCGTCGAACGCCTTCACCTGCGCCAGCGCGTTCTGGCCCGTGTTGCCGTCGATGACGAGCAACGTCTCGTGTGGCGCGCCTTCCATGCCCTTGCCGATCACGCGCTTGATCTTCTTCAGCTCTTCCATCAGGTGCAGCTGCGTCGGCAGCCGGCCGGCCGTATCGATCATCACGACGTTGGTGCCTTTCGCCTTGCCGGACTGGACGGCGTCATACGACACGGCCGCCGGGTCGCCGGACTCCTGCGAGATCACGGTGACGTTATTGCGCTGGCCCCACACCATCAGCTGCTCGCGCGCGGCGGCGCGGAACGTGTCGCCGGCGGCGAGCAGCACGGACTGGCCGTGCGCCTGCATGTGCTTGGCGAGCTTGCCGATCGTCGTCGTCTTGCCGGCGCCGTTGACGCCGGAAATCATCATCACGGTCGGCTGGTGACGGCCCAGCACGAACGGTTTTTCCAGCGGCCGGAGCAGGTCGATCATCAACGTCTTCAGCGCGGCCTTGACGGCGGCGGCGTCGGTCAGCTTCTCGTCCTTGACCTTGCGTTTCAACGCATCGAGCAGGTAGTGGGTCGCGTCGATGCCGGCATCGGACATCAGCAGCGCCGCCTCCAGCTCTTCGTACAGCTCGTCGTCGATGCGGGCACCGACAAACAGCAGCGACAGGTTGGCGGAGGTCTTCGACAGGCCGGCCTTCAGCCGGCTCATCCAGGATTGTTTC
Source organism: Pseudoduganella flava (assembly GCF_007830495.1). Lineage (GTDB taxonomy): Bacteria > Pseudomonadota > Gammaproteobacteria > Burkholderiales > Burkholderiaceae_D > Rugamonas > Rugamonas flava. The sequence continues at coordinate 204,129 of NZ_VLKW01000001.1, forward strand.
GATTCCGGCCGCGGCGCCGTTTCCATCTCGAACGCGAGCGGGGCGGTGTCCGGGGGAAGGTCGGGGGCGGCCGCAGGCTCTGCGGCGGCGGGCGCCGGCTGTTGCACCGGTGCGGGCGGCACCTCCGGCGTGACGGTTTTTTTCTTGAAGAAGCTGAACATGTGCTTGGGAGGCTGGCGGCCGCTCACGGGCCGGAAAACACGCGATGTAAGGTTGTTGCGCCGGGTATTCTACCAGAGCGGCCGCGCGCGCCTTGCCAAACGGCTCACAACCCTTCCGGCGCGGAAGTTCAGGCTGAATTCAGGCTGAATAATGCTGCCGGGCGCGCAGGCGCCAGTCGGCCAGCGCGCCGGCGATGTCCTGCAGCGTAAGCACCTGCACGAAGCCCGGTGCGCGGCGGCGCAGCGCGGCGTTGCCGCCGCCGGCCCAGATATCGACGGCTTCCGGCAGCCGCGCCCGCAGCTCCTTCAGCGCATCGATCACGTGGCGGGTGTTCATCGCCGTCGAGAACGACAGCGCGACAATGTCCACCTGCAGCGCACGGGCCGCGTCGACGATGTCCGGCAGCGGCGTCTGCACGCCCAGCGAGATGCAGCTGGCGCCGTCGGCGACCATCAGCGCTTCCGACATCAAGAGGCCCAGGCCATGCTTTTCCTGCGGCGTCGTCGTCAGCAGGATGCGCGGGCGCGGCGCGCTGGACAGCGGATTGGCGGCCGGCACGGAAAAGATCGCGCTGCGCATGACCATCTGCAGCGTTTCGGTAAACAGATGCTCTTCCCAGACGCCGAAGTCGCCGCAGGCCCAGGCGTCGCCGACCGACGTGGTCAGCGGGGACATCAGGTCGATGACGAAGTTGCGCAGCCTCATCACGAGCAGCGCCTGCGACAGCCGGCGGCGCAGCGCGTCGCTCTGGTGGCTGCGGCACAGGTCGAGATAGGGTTGCATGTCGGCGGCCGTGCCGCGCGCCCGCGGGCGGTTGCCGGTGGCCGTCTTTTCCGCCAGTGCCTGCAATTCCTGCGTGGTGTAACCGATCACCTTGCCGGGCCGGAAGCCCAGGTCGATCAGGCGCTTGACGAGGCGCAGCTTGTGTACCTGTTCCACGGGGTACAGCCGTTCGCCGAACGGGTCGCGTTCCGGCTTCGGGAAGGCATAGCGCCGCTCCCATACGCGCAGAGTCTCCTTGGCCACGCCGGTGTCGCGCTCGACGTCGCTGATCGTGCACGGAATGGCCGTCGGAAGGATAGGATTGTTCATCTGCGCGAGGTACTCCTGCATTGGGCGTGCAGCATTCTACATGCCTTTTGGAACGGGAAAATTGCCTTGCCGCTAACGCGCCGGAAGTGCCGCCCCCCTGGAGTGTGACTTGTCCATGACACGGGCAAGCCAGTGGAAAGGATTCATTTTTTTCACGTTATCGTGGGTTACATGTCTTGGACAAATAACGCAAAAAAATATTTACTGGAAGGTATGTTCAGGCGCCGAGCCACGGCATGAATTGCCGGCTCAGCGGGACCGTGACGACCGCCAGCAAGGTCTGCAGCGTGATCAGCGACGCCATCAACCGGGCATCGCCACCAAGCTGCTTTGCCATGATATAGGCGTTTGGCGCGGTCGGCAGCGCGCAATAGAAACAGGCGGCCAGCGCGACCTGCGGCGACACGTGCAGCAGCAGGCAGACCTGGGCGGCCAACAGCGGCATCACGAGCAGCTTCAGCACCGACGTGACCGTCAGCGCGGCGGGGCGCGCGCCTTCCATCGTGAACACGAGGCCGCCGCCGACGCACAGCAGGCCCAGCGCCGTTGCCGCCTTGCCGAGGATGTCGAGCGTATTCATCAGCTCTTTCGGCAGTGGGATGCCGGCCAGGCTCACGACGACACCGGCCAGTGTCGACTGGATAATGGGGTTTTTCGCCAGCGTCCTGGCGACCGTGACGAAGTTCGGCTTGCTGCCGCTCCACCAGGCCAGCGCCACGACGGACAGCGCATTGACGACCGGCAGGCACAGCGCCAGCGCCAGCATCACCAGCGACGCCGTCTTCGCTTCGAAGAACAGGGCGGCGACGGCCAGGCCGAAATACGTGTTCGGCCGCATCGCGCCCTGCATCACAGACGAGCGGCTGGCGCCCGGCAGCGTGGGCAACAGCAGCAGCGAGCCCAGCGTCAGTACGACGACGACGAAGGTCGGCACCAACGTGGCCAGCGCCAGCTCGCCGACCTGGCTGCCGTGAAACGACAGCCGGGCCGTGCCCGCGAACAGCATCGCCGGGAACGCGATGTTGTACGCGAACTTCTCGATCGACGGGAAAAAGTCGGCCGGCATCCAGCCGTAACGGCGGATGGCCACGCCAAGCAGGATGATCAGGAAAACAGGAATGATGGAAGCGAGCATGGCGCAATACTAATCGATCAGTCGGCGGAAATCCCGGACGGCCCCACGCGCCGCGCGTTCGGCGTGCTGGAGATGCGGATACGGATCAGGTGGCGGCCCGGGTCCGTGTACGTGGCGCGGCCGTGCAGCGTGCGGTGGTTGTCGGCCCACAGCAGCGTGTCGTCCGGCAGCTGGCGCACGAAGCGCGGTGCCCGTTGTTCGATGATGTCGTTGAGCAGGCGCAGCGCGCCAACGAGTTCAGGCGTGGCCAGATCCGGGCGCGCCGCAAGCCCTTTTTCAATCGAATCGTAGCGCCAGCGCATCGCCAGGCCGTCTCCATGGAAAACAGGGGCGTAGAATAGTTCGATCTGCTCGTCCTGGGCCGCATAGACCGACGGCACACGGAACGGCACTTGCGCCTCGCGCAGCAATGCGTACGCGGCGCGGCCTTCTTCCGTCTTGTTCAGCTCGGCTACGATGTCCTCGACGTCGATCAGCAGCGATTCGCCGCCGTTGCAGCGCGCGGACGCGACCACGTACAGCAGGAACTGCTCTTCCGGCATCGGATAGAACGAGGAGTCAGTATGCATGTCGGCATTGCCCGTACGCTCCGAGAACGTGACGAACTTCGAGTCGGTGCGCGCCCGCGCCCGCACGTCCCACGCCACGCGCTTCGTGCGCTGGTCGGTCGACGTCGGGAAGCCTTGCGTCAGCGCGATCGCGTACAGCACCGCATTGCGGTCCGCTTCGGACAGGCCGGCCAGGCCCAGGCCGGTGATCGCCAGGCCGCGCGCCTTGCGCTCGGCGATATGGGCCGCGAAGTTGCGCAGCGTCGGCACTTGCAGCAGTTCGCGCTGCAGTGCTTCCTCGTCCGGATGCGGATAGAAACCGTTGCCGTTGAAGTCGTCGAAGTGCCCTTCGACGATGCCGATGATGCGGGCGAGGTCGTCGCCCCACGAAAAGTTGGTCTGCACTACAGCAATGTTGCCGTTTTGTTCAATGGACGAAAACATGAGGGCTCCTGGGGACTAAATTGCCATGCGGCAATAATGATTGCATTGTGAGCGAGCCCGGGAGTTTGTTCAAGCTGAAATTTGTGCAATGCATCAAGCGTTTGCGCAAATGAATTCGTTTCAGGTTTGAAATTTTCAGCGATGTAGCCCTACAGCAATGGGAGATGTTGGTCACTCTGCAATACCGTCAGAATTGACATTGATGACGGTTTGCTCAGGCAGAAAAACGACAGATTTGATGACGTCGTTGAAGCTTGCGATATGGAACCCTGCACGATCTGCTGCGATGCGATAGAATTTTGCCACACGGCAATATGCCTGATATTTTGACAATACAAGGGAATTTCATGAAGTGGCTATCCGAGCTCAAGCTCTCCACCAAACTAGGACTGGCCTTTGCGGCGGTTCTCGTGCTGACGGTCATCGTCGGCCTGTTCTCCATCAATCAGCTCGCCAAAGTGAACGCGACGGCAACCGATCTGTCGAGCCGCTGGATGCCGGCAATGCGCGTCATCCAGGACATCAAGTCGCAGATCGCCCGTGTCCGTACCCGTGAGCTGCAGTACATCATCTCGGAGCAGGTATCCGAACTGGATAAATATGACAAGGTGATTGCGAACGACCTCGTCGACCTGAAAAAGATGCAGGACGAGTACGTGAAGCTGATCAAGACGCCGGAAGAGCAGGCCTTGTACGACGAATTCCTGTCGTTGTGGGATCGCTACATGGCCGAGGACGCGAAACTGCGCGCCGCCGTGCGCGCCGACGACGACGCGCTGGCCAAGCAGCTGATTCGTGGCGAATCCAACAAATTGATCGTCGCTTTGCGCGGTCAGGTGGACAAATTGGTCAAGTATTATGGCGAAGGTGGCAACGACGCAGCAAAATTCGGTGATCAGGTATACAATTCCTCGCGCGCATGGATCCTGGGCCTGCTGGTATGCTCGGTGATCCTGGGTGCGCTGGGCGCCGTGCTGATCACCCGCTGGCTGGTCAATACGCTGGGCGGTGAACCGGAATACGCGGTGAAGCTGGCCGGCAAAATCGCCGCAGGCGAGCTGAACGTGGATGTACGGACCCGTCCGGGCGACAAGAGCAGCCTGATGTTCGCGATGAAGTCGATGCGCGACAGCCTGTCCAACATCGTCGGCCAGGTGCGTCATGCCACCGACACGATCGCCAGCGCGTCGCAGCAGGTCGTTGCCGGCAATATGGACCTGTCGTCGCGCACCGAAGCGCAGGCCAGCTCGCTGGAAGAAACGGCAGCGTCGATGGAGGAACTGACCTCCACGGTGCGCCACAACTCCGACAGCGCGCGCCAGGCCAACGAACTGGCCGTGAACGCGTCGGCGATCGCGGAGCAGGGCGGCCAGGTGGTGTCGCAGGTGGTCGAGAAGATGGGTTCGATCAACGAGTCGGCGAAGAAGATCTCGGACATCACGGGTGTGATCGACGGCATCGCCTTCCAGACCAACATCCTGGCGCTGAACGCGGCCGTCGAGGCGGCCCGCGCCGGTGAGCAGGGCCGCGGTTTCGCGGTGGTGGCGTCCGAAGTGCGCAACCTGGCACAGCGCTCCGCCGCGGCGGCCCGCGAGATCAAGGAGCTGATCAGCGACTCGGTCGACCAGGTCGAATCAGGGACGAAGCTGGTGAACCAGGCCGGCAGCACGATGGAAGAAGTGGTGGTCAGCGTGCGCCGCGTGACGGACATCATGGGAGAGATTACTGTTGCGGGCCAGCAACAAAGTGCCGGCATCGTGCAGGTGAACGAAGCGATTGCCCAGATGGACGCGGTCACGCAGCAGAACGCGGCGCTGGTGGAAGAAGCGACCGCCGCATCGCACAGCATGCAGGATCAGGCCGCAAGTCTGGCCCAGCTGGTGAGTATTTTTACACTTGATGGAATGCCAAACCATCAGTATAGTGCCGCCTCCAGTGCCCAGCGCACTGATACGAAGACGGCGCGATTGAATCGGCCGCGACAATAAGTGAACGCTGCCCGCAACTTATCCAGGGCGGGTGGCACAGTGGCAAATCGGGGTTTGCCCTCACAATAAGCGGTCCGGGGCCGGCGTATGTACCCGGCTCACGGCACCGCAAGACCGAATTAGCCGTTGCTTTACTTTTTTACATGCAACACAACTGAAGGAAATGTAATGAAAAAAACTCTAATCTCCGTTGCAGTTTTGGGCGCAATGAGCAGCGCCGCTTTTGCACAGTCGAATGTAACGATTTACGGCATCGTGGACGCTGGCATCGTCAGCGAGCGCGGCGGTAAAGCCGGCAACGTGACCAAGCTGTCCTCCGGCGTCGCCAACGCATCCCGCATCGGCTTCCGTGGCACGGAAGACCTGGGTGGCGGCCTGTCCGCAATCTTCACCCTGGAAACCGGCTACCGCGTTGACGATGGCGCGCTGGACAACTCCAACAACCAGCTGTTCAACCGCCAGGCTTTCGTCGGCCTGCGTTCGAACACCGCCGGCACGTTGACGGTTGGCCGTCAGTACACCCCGTGGTACAACGCCCTGGCGCAAGTGGGCGACCCGTTCCAGGCTGGTCTGGCTGGCTCGGCAAAGAACCTGTTCCCGGCGAACGGCATCAACCTGCGTAACAGCAACTCCGTCGTGTACCAGACCCCGGTGTTCTCGGGCTTCTCCGGCGAGTTCTTCTACGGCTTCGGCGAGCAAGCTGAATCGTCCGCTGGCCGTCAGCTGGGCGCAGCAGTGTCGTACACGAACGGCGGCCTGAACGCACGTATCGCTTACAACAACCGCAACAACGACACCGCGACCGGCCTGGCTCCGACCATCGAGCGTGGCATCGGCCGTAACAGCCTGCTGGCTGTGAACTACGACTTCAACGTCGCCAAAGCGTACTTCATGTACGGCCAGAACAAGGGCCTGAACAGCATCGCCTACGCGAACTCGACCGCCTACACGACCACGGCCGTGCCGGCATCGCAAGACAGCCGCGACTGGCTGGCTGGCGTGCAGGTTCCGGTGGCTGGCAAGACCGGCAAGATCATCGCTTCCTACATGCGCGTGGACGACAAGGAAATCGCGAACCGCGACGCGCACCAGTGGGCCCTGGGCTACATGCACGACATCTCGAAGCGCACGACGGGCTACATCTCGTACGCGAAGATCACCAACAAGAACGGCGCTTCGTACACGGTCGGTGGCAACACCGAAGCCGGTACCGGCGACTCCGCGTTCAACGTGGGCGTGCGTCACTCCTTCTAAGCCAACGCTTAGTGCAGCATCCAAACCGGCCCTCGCGGCCGGTTTTTTTTCGCCCGCAATATCTCCTAAAATCGGGGTCAGACCCCGAATTTCAGAAACATTTCCAAAAATCGGGGACTGTCCCTCAATTCAGGAAACATTTCCCAAAACGAGGGACAGTCCCCTGTTGTAAAACAACCGAATAACTTGCCGTCGGGATAAGTTTCGCCTGCCCGTCAGAGGGAAGGGCGTACAGCCGCGGTGGGAGGGACTGTCCCTCGATTTTGGAAATATTTCTCAAAACGAGGGACAGTCCCCTGTTGTTTTTGCGTCACGCTGTTGCGTGGGGCCGACAGCGGTAGAATGGCGGCTCCATCGTTTTGCCGGCCGTCCAATGAGAACAACAAATCGCGTCGCTTTTTCCCTCGCTCTTTCCGTATTGGTCGCTTGCGCCGCCATTGCGGCTGCCGTTGCCGCGCCGGGCAAGGCGAAGAAGGCGGATGGCGGGAAGGCCGGCCTGCCGCGCTATGGCATGGTCGTGTATTCCGATCTGTGCGTGCAGGATAGCGGCGAGTTCGGCGGCCAGCGCATTACCGTGCAGCGGTTTGCCGAGGTTGATACGGTGATCTACGAGTACACGGCGGGAGGGCTGTCGTGGCCGCTCGTCGCGAGCGACGTCAATATCGATCCGCGCGGCGCGATGATGTACTTCACCGTGCAGCCGCCGGATGAGCCGGAGCGCACCATCAGCGGCAAGTTCTCGCGGGATGGCGAGACGCTGACGCTCGACGGCGGCTATTGCGAAGACCAGTCGCTGCCGATGACGCTGGCGAAGGTGCGTGACTTCGGTCGCAAGGCAAAGACTTGCCGCGCCTGCCCCGCGCCGAAAAAGGCGCCAGCCGAATCGCCGCAGGACAAGCCGGAAGCGCCGAAGTGGGAACCCGCCCCGCCATCACAGGGCTGAACCCGGGCTGAACCCGGGCTGAGCTGCAAGCTGAGCTGAAGGCGGGCCGGTCAGCCGGCCTTCTGTGCCTGCGCGGTCGCGCGGATCGTCTCCAGCGTCGCGCCCGGCGTGATCAGGTTGCCGTCGTAGCGCAGTTCGATGACGGCCGGCAGGTTCTGCTCGCGCGTGAACGCCAGCGCGTCGCGCAGCGCCGGGGCGAACTGTGCCGTCTCTTCCACCACCACGCCGTGGCCGCCATAGGCGCGCGCCAGCGCGGCGAAGTCCGGGTTCTCCAGCGTCGTGCCGGACACGCGCCCCGGATACTCGCGTTCCTGGTGCATCCGGATCGTGCCGAACATGCGGTTGTTGAACACGATGAGGATGACGCCCGCGCCATACTGCACGGCGGTCGCCAGCTCCTGGCCGTTCATCATGAACTCGCCGTCGCCGGCAAACGTGATGACGGTGCGCGCCGGGTCGACGATCTTTGCCGCCACGCCGGCCGGCACGCTGTAGCCCATCGCGCCGCTGGTCGGCGCCAGCTGCGTGCGCATGCCGCCGTAGCGGTGGAAGCGGTGCGCCCACGTGGCGTAGTTGCCGGCGCCGTTCGTGATGATCACGTCGTGCGGCGCCAGCGCGTCGATGTCGCGTACCACCTGCCACAGGTTCAGCGGCGCGGTACCGTCCTGGAAGATGGCCGGCACGCGCTGCCACGCCTGCAGCTCTTCCTTCGCCTGCGCGACGCTGTCCCGCCATGCCGACGCATCGACGGGCGCCATCGCCGCCAGCATCGCGGCCGCTTGCGGCATGCCGCTCGCGATCATCAACTCGGCCTGGTAGACGCTGCCCAGTTCCTCCATGCTGGCGTGGATGTGCACGAGGCGCTGGCGCGGCACCGGCGCGTCGATGATCGAATAGCCGCTCGTCGTCATTTCGCCCAGGCGCGGGCCGATCGCGATCAGCACGTCCGCATCGCGCACGCGCGCGGCCAGCTTCGGGTTGATGCCGATGCCGACGTCGCCCACGTAATGCGGATGGTCGTTGTCCATCAGGTCCTGGAAGCGGAACGCGCACGCGACCGGCAGGTGGTTCGCCTCGGCGAAGCGGGCGATGTCGGCGCACGCCCGCTCCGTCCAGCCGCTGCCGCCCAGCAGCACCAGCGGGCGCTGTGCGCCTGCCAGCAGGGAGCGCAGCGCATCGATCTGCGCCTGCGCGGGCGATGCCTGCACCGGTTGGTAGTGGCGCGTATCCGCGACGGCGGCCTTGGCCACCAGCATGTCCTCCGGCAGCGCCAGCACGACGGGGCCCTGGCGGCCGCTGGTCGCGACCTGGAATGCCCGCGCGATGTATTCGGGGATGCGTTCGGCGCGGTCGATCTGCGCCACCCACTTGGCCATCTGGCCGTACATGCGCCGGTAGTCCACTTCCTGGAAGGCCTCGCGGTCCATGAAGTCGCCGCCCACCTGGCCGATGAACAGGATCATCGGCGTGGAATCCTGGTAAGCCGTGTGCACGCCGATCGATGCGTTGGTGGCGCCGGGACCGCGCGTGACGAAGCAGATGCCGGGCTTGCCCGTCATCTTGCCGTACGCATCGGCCATGAACGCGGCGCCCCCTTCCTGGCGGTTGATGACGAAGCGGATGCCCGATTCGTGCAGCGCGTCCAGCACGTCCAGATAGCTTTCGCCGGGCACGCCGAACGCGGTGTCGACACCGTGGATTTGCAGGGCATCGACCAGGATCTGGCCGCCGGAGCGGGGTGCATGCGAAGGGGCTGCGGACGTCATGGGAACCTCTTGTAATGGGATGGCGCATTCTAGAGCGCGGCCCGGTCGCCGGCTTTTGAAATAACGACACGCTTTTCCGTTTTACGGTTGTTGTTGACGTGCTGTCACATGTCAGATAATGTTTACACATGACAGTGAAAACCAAACGCAGCGACGGCGACCGGCTGCTGGCCATGCTGGCGGCGCTCGACAATCCGCACCGCCTGCGGATCGTTGCGGCGCTGGCCGCCGGTGGCCGCAACTACGTCAGCCAGCTGGCCCGCGAGTTGGGCATCAGCCGCCCACTGCTGCACCTGCACCTGGCCAAGCTGGAGGATGCCGGCCTGGTGCGCAGTCAGCTGGAATTGTCCGCCGACGGCAAGGCGCTCAATTTCTTCGAAGTGAACCCGTTCCACGTGACGCTGGACCCGGCCGCGATCGCGGCCGCCGCGGCCAGCCTGACCAACCCCGAACCATAGAGGTTTTCCAATGTCCGAACACGTATTCCTGTTCACGATCTTCATGGTGCTTGCCGCCGTGCTGCTGGTCTTCGGCATCCGCGCCTTCAGCGCCATTGCCCAGGCGAAGTACCGGGCCCGTGCGGACGGCGAGTCGGCGCGCACGCTGGCATCGATCGACGCGTCGCTGGTCGAGCTGCGCGAACGCATCGCCGCCATCGAACGGATCCTGCGGCAAGTCGATTGAATTGCCATCCTTGAAGGAGTAGCGCCATGACGGAAGTTTCGTTGTTCCGGCTGTACGTGTTGCGGGCCGTGTACCTGCTGATCGGCGCCACGCTGGTCGCGCAGATCGGCCCGAAGATCCTGCGTTACCACGGCCAGTGGGAGCTGATGGAGGGCGTCGTCCAATGCATGCTGGTCACGTTCGGCCTGCTGTGCTTCCTCGGGATCCGCTACCCGATCCGCATGCTGCCGGTGCTGCTGTGGGAGCTGGGGTGGAAGGCCCTGTGGCTGCTCGTCATCGCCCTGCCGCAGTGGCGCGCGGGCACGTTGGCCGGCGACACGGCGGAAACCGCGTTTGCCTGCATGGTCGGCATCATCGTGCCGCTGGCGCTGCCGTGGCGCTACCTCTACGAGCACTATCTGCGCGCGCCGGGCGATCGCTGGGGCAGGGCGTCGCGGATCGCCGCGGCGGATGCGGTACAATAGCGCCGGAAGCAAGCCAGACAGCCGCTGGCCGGCGCAGCAATGCGTTGGCGGGAGGAAGGTCCGGACTCCACAGAGCGGGGTGACGGTTAACGGCCGTCCGCTGAAAGCCTTCGGGTATAAGGCGAGGAATAGGGCCACAGAGACGAGCGTATTAAGTTACGGTGAAACGCGGTAACCTCCACCTGGTGCAATTTCAAATAGGCACGCGATGATGTTGCTCGCGGAGCGTGCGGGTAGAAAGCTTGAGCGGCGGAGTAATCCGTCGCCTAGAGGAATGGCTGTCATAGCGCCGGCTTGCCGGCGCCGTAACAGAATCCGGCCTATCGGCTTGCTTCAACTTATTCCAGTGTCCTGAATTGCAGATTCGACGATAATCGCTCCGATACTGCGTTGAAAATACCCGGGCGTTGCCCGGTATTTTTCCGCGCCGAGGCAGTGCCTCGGCTTTCGAACCGATTTCGTGAAATTTATTGCAACGAACTAGCAATTCAGGACACTGATGAAACACTACATCCTGGCACTGGACCAGGGCACGACCAGTTCCCGCGCCATCCTGTTCGACCACGACGGGCACGTCGCGCACTGCGTTGCGCAGGAATTTCCCCAGCATTTCCCCCAGCCCGGCTGGGTCGAGCACGACGCCGACGACATCTGGTCCAGCCAGCTGGCCGTCGCCCAGGCCGTGCTGCGCGATGCGCACGTGCGCCCCGAGCAGGTGCGGGCGATCGGCATCGCCAACCAACGTGAGACGACAGTCCTGTGGGAGCGTGCAACCGGCCGCCCCGTCGCGCCCGCCATTGTCTGGCAAGATCGCCGCACGGCCGACCACTGCGATGCGCTGCGCGCCGCCGGCCATGCCGACTTCATTCGCGAGCGTACCGGCCTGGAACTGGACGCCTATTTTTCCGCCACCAAGCTGGCCTGGCTGCTCGATCACGTGCCGGGTGCGCGCGAACGGGCCGAGCGGGGCGAACTGTGTTTCGGCACAGTCGACAGCTGGCTCGCTTACCGGCTGTGCGGCGCGCACGTGACGGACGTCAGCAATGCGTCCCGCACGATGCTGTTCAACATCCACCTGATGCGCTGGGACGCCGACCTGCTCGCGCTGTTCCGCATTCCCGATGCATTGCTGCCCGATGTCGTGTCGTCCAGCGGCGAGATCGGCGCCACCCATGCCGACCTGTTCGGCGCGCCGATCCCAGTCGCAGGCATCGCCGGCGACCAGCAGGCCGCCACGTTCGGCCAGGCCTGTCATCGTGCCGGCATGGTCAAGAACACCTATGGCACCGGCTGTTTCATGCTGATGCATGCGGGTGCCCAGCCCGCCGTATCGCATCAGCGGCTGTTGTCGACGGTCGGCTGGCGCGTCCACACGGGCGAGTGCTACCTGCTCGAGGGCAGCGTGTTCATGGGCGGCGCCACCGTGCAGTGGCTGCGCGATGGGCTGGGCATCATCAAGGCGTCCAGCGACGTCGAGCCGCTGGCCGCCTCCGTGCCGGACAGCGGTGGCGTGATGCTGGTGCCGGCCTTCGTCGGGCTCGGCGCACCGCATTGGGACCCCTATGCCCGCGGCACCATCGTCGGCCTGACGCGCGGCAGCACCGCCGCCCACATCGCGCGGGCGGCCGTGGAAGCGATCGCTTACCAGAGCGCGGAGCTGCTGGGCGCCATGCAGCGCGACGCGGCGCAGCCCGTCGTCGAGGTGCGCGCCGATGGCGGTGCGGCCCGCAACGACCTGCTGATGCAGTTCCAGGCGGACTTGCTGGGCGTGCCCGTGCTGCGCCCGCGCGTGACGGAGACGACGGCCCTTGGTGCCGCCTACCTGGCTGGCCTGGCCGTGCGCTTCTGGGCGTCGGAAGAGGAGATTGCCGCGCAGTGGCAATGCGAACGGCGCTTCGAGCCCGCGATGCCAGAAGGCCGGCGCGCCGAGCTGCTGGCGCGCTGGAGCCGGGCCGTCGAGCGGGCCAAATCCTGGGAAGCGCCGCTGTAACGGCAGGCGCAAACTGAGCAATCACTTCGCCTGCACACCGCTTGTGTCCGTTTTCTTCGTGCCCACCGCGTTCCGCGTATAATCGCGCGCTTCCCACCCGCTACTTCTCCCAAGTTGTCTATACAAGCTATTTCCCGCAGGAATTTCCACCGTTATCCCAGCGGTTATTCTCTTGCTTTTACGTAAAAGTTCTCCCACTCCCACGCTAGTATTCACTACGCCCCTGACACGCATCAGCTCAGCCGTGCAATGCCAAATATGTGTAATTTTTGTAAGTATTTGCAACGGCCGGAACCGTTGCGGCGTCGCGACGAAGACGTTGTCGTTCAGCAATCTTATCCTTTCGTCTTCATTTTATTTTTTGCTACTTGGCACGGGTTTGTGCTGCGGTGTAGATGAGGTAGCACATTCAATAAATTGCCTAGGTCCCTGATTTCTCAGCGTTTTCTGACTTGAGCTTGCTTCAAGGATCGCTCCTAAGTCCTTAATTTCATTAGTAAAAATCGACTTTTGCCAGCCGGAAATCGCTTGACCACTATCTTTCCTTACTCTAAAGTGGGCATCTGTGTGAAAAAGTGTAGTTTTGTGGGAAGTTGGGGCGGAATCGGCGCCGCGCAAACGTCACAACAGATTTCCAAACCTAAGGTTCTGAAGAGAAAGTACAGCCGTGTTCCAGGGCGCGTCCGCGATCACTCTCGATGCGAAAGGCAGGATGTCCATCCCGGCCAAGCATCGTGACGCACTGATGATTCAGTGCGAAGGACGCCTCACGCTGACAAAGCACCCGGACGGCTGCCTGCTGATGTACCCGCGCCCCGTGTGGGAAGGCAAGCGCGACCAGATCATGGGCTGGCCGATGTCCGCCCGCGGCTGGCAGCGCATCCTGCTGGGCAATGCCTGCGACGTCGAAATGGACAGCGCCGGCCGCATCCTGGTCTCGCCCGAATTGCGCGAGACCGTGGGTCTGGGCCGCGAGGTCGTGCTGTCCGGCATGCTGACCCATTTCGAAATCTGGGATCCGGTCAAGCGCGCCGAGAACGAGCAGGCGACGATCGACGCCGGCATGCCGGACACGCTGTCCGATTTCTCCTTCTGAAGGGCCCGCCACATGACGAACACAGCGGTGCCATCATTCCAGCATCGTACGGTGCTGCTAGACGAAGCGATCGACGCGCTTGCCATCACGGGCGCGCGGGCCGACGGCACGTATGTCGACGGCACCTTCGGCCGTGGCGGCCACAGCCGCCTGCTGCTGTCCCGCCTGGGGCAGGCCGGCCGCCTCATTGCGTTCGACAAGGATCCGCAGGCGATCGCTACCGCCGAGCAGATCGCCGACCCCCGTTTCACGATCGTGCACGACAGCTTCGCGACGATGTCCGAGGCGCTGGCCGAGCGTGGCGTTGCGCACGTCGACGGCGTCCTGCTCGACCTGGGCATCTCGTCGCCGCAGGTGGACGATGCCGCACGGGGCTTTTCCTTCAAGAACGACGGTCCGCTGGACATGCGGATGGACACGACGCGCGGCATCTCCGCGGCCGAATGGCTGGCCACGGAATCGGAACAGACTCTTGAAAAGGTGATCAGGGATTATGGGGAAGAACGGTTTGCTTTTCAGATTGCAAAGGCGATTGTTGCTCGCCGGGCAATCGAGCCAATTTCAGGCACACGACAGCTTGCCGGCATCGTGGCAGGCGCGGTCAAAACCCGGGAGAAGGGCAAGGATCCGGCCACTCGCACCTTTCAGGCTATCCGGATTTTCATCAATCAAGAGCTTGAAGACCTCGAAGCAGGTCTGAAACAGGCTTACGACGCGCTGGCGCCGGGCGCCATCATGGCCGTGATCAGCTTCCACTCGCTGGAAGACCGGATCGTCAAGCGCTTCTTCGCCGAGCGGGCCAATGTGCCGCAGCCGGACCGGCGCCTGCCGATCCGCGCGGCCGACCTGCCGCAGCCGCAGATGAAGCTGCTGGCGAAGATCAAGCCGTCCGCGCGCGAAGTGGATGAAAACCCGCGCGCCCGCTCGGCCGTGCTGCGCGTGGCGATGCGCCTGCCGGCAGGAGGTGGCCAATGAGCGGCAAGATCAACGCCGTGCTGACCGTGCTGCTGGTCGGGTGCGCGCTGTCGCTCGTCAATGCGCAATACCAGGCGCGCCACCTGTTCATCGAACTGGAACGGGCGCAGTCGCAGGCGCGCCAGCTCGACATCGAATGGGCCCAGCTGCAGCTGGACCAGTCGACGCTGGGCAAGCATGCCCGTATCGAAGAAATCGCGCACCGCGACCTGGGCATGACCCAGCTGACGCCGGCGCGCACCCAATACCTGACGGAGGGTGAGCAATGAGCCGCTCCTCCGCCAACGCCCGCGTGGCCGCCTCGAAAGGCGTGTCGTTCTCGAAGAGCCCCGTGCTGGCCGTGCGCCTGCCCACGTGGCGTTCGCGCGTGGTGCTGTTCGTGCTGTTCGCGGCGTTTGCCGCGCTGGCCGTGCGGGCGCTGTGGCTGCAAGGGCTGTCCACGCAATTCCTGCAGAAGCAGGGCGAGATCCGCTACGCCCGCACGATCGAACTGCCCGCCACGCGCGGCAAGATCATGGACCGCAACGGCCAGGTGCTGGCCTCGTCGATCCCCGTCAAGGCCATCTGGGCGATCCCGGACGACGTGCTGCAGGCGCCGCCGGAGAAGCTGCGCGCGCTGGCCAGCCTCCTGGACATGAGCGAGGCCGACCTGCGCAAGAAGCTCGATTCGGACCGCAACTTCGTCTACCTGAAGCGGCAGGTCGAGCAGGACATCGCCGACAAGATCGCCAAGCTGAACATCGAAGGCATCGACACCCGCAAGGAATACAAGCGCTTCTACCCGCAGGGCGAGGTGATGACGCACGTCGTCGGCTTCACCAACGTCGAGGACGTGGGCCAGGAATCGATGGAGCTGGCGCACCAGAAGACGCTGGTCGGCGTGCCCGGCTCGCGCCGCGTGATCAAGGACCGTCTCGGCCACATCGTCGAGGACATCGGCGCCAAGCACGAGCCGCACGACGGCAAGGACCTTGTGCTGTCCGTCGATTCGAAGATCCAGTACATCGCGTTCACGCAGCTGAAGGGCGCCGTCGAGAAGTTCAAGGCCAAGGCCGGCGCCGCTGTCGTGCTGGACGTGCACACGGGCGAAGTGCTGGCGCTGGCGAACTACCCCAGCTACGACCCGAACGACCGCCGCAACCTGACCGGCGCGCAACTGCGCAACCGCGTGATGACGGACTCGTTCGAGCCCGGCTCCACGCTGAAACCCGTGACCGTCGCGCTGGCGCTGGACAAGGGCAAGGTGACGCCCCACTCGACGATCGACACGGGCAACGGCCGCTACACGATCCTCGACCGCACGATCTCCGACACCCATGCGCACGGCGTGATCAGCGTGCAGCAGATCGTCGAGATGTCGTCCAATATCGGCACGTCGAAGATCGCGCTGTCGATGCCTGCGCAGGACATGTGGGAGATGTTCACCAAGGTCGGCTTCGGCCAGCAGCCGAAGTGGGGCTTCCCCGGCGCCGTGGCAGGCCGCGTGCGACCCTATAAATCGTGGCGGCCGATCGAGCAGGCCACGATGAGCTACGGGAACGGCATCTCCGTGTCGCTGATCCAGCTGGCGCGCGCCTACATGATGTTTGCCCGCGACGGCGACACGATCCCACTGACGTTCGAAAAGACCAGCGAGCTGCCCCAGGGCCAGCGGATCATCAAGCCCGAGACCGCGCGCGCGATGCGCGAGATGCTGGAGATGGTCGTCTCCGGCAAGGACGGCACGGCGAAGCAGGCCCAGATCCCGGGCTACCGCGTCGGCGGCAAGACGGGCACCGCCTACAAGGTGGAGAACGGCCGTTACGCGATCCCGCGCAAGTACGTGGGCTCGTTCGTCGGCATCGTGCCGCTGTCGGCGCCGCGCTTCATCATCGCCGTGATGATCGACGAGCCGACCCAGGGCGGCCACTACGGCGGCCAGGTGGCCGCTCCCACATTTGCCAAAGTCGCAGAGAACGCGCTGCGTGCATTGAACGTGCCTCCCGATTCCACGGTGACGGAAATCGTGGTGCCGACGGACACCGGACCGGAGGCCATGTAATGAACCGCATGAATAACAACGACGATATCAACCAATTCGGACACTGGATCAAGTCGGCCGCGCCCAACGGGCAGCTGGCCTCGGACTCGCGCCGCATCAAGCCGGGCGACGTGTTCTTCGCCTATCCGAACGGCAGCGCGGGCGACGCCGGCGACGGCCGCAACTACATCGAAGCGGCGATCGAGCAGGGCGCGGCGGCCATTGTGTACGACCCGGCCGGCTTCACGTTCAAGCCGGAATGGCAGGTCGCCAGCCTGGCGGTGCCGGACCTGAAACAAGTGGCCGGCCCGATTGCCCACGCCGCGTACGGCATGCCGGATGCCGGCATGTTCACCGTCGGTATCACGGGCACGAACGGCAAGACGTCGTCGGCCGTGTGGCTGGGCCACGCGATGGCGCGCGCCGGCGAGACGGCTGCCGTCATCGGTACCTTGGGCGTCGGCTTGTTCCACGGGCGCGCCGAACCGGAATTCACGCCGACCGGCTACACGACGCCGGACCAGGTGCTGCTGGCCCGTACGCTGGACGAGTGCCGCGCCGCGGGCGCCCGCGCGCTGGCGATCGAAGTGTCGTCCATCGGCCTGGAGCAGGGCCGCGTGTCGGGCATGCATTTCGACGTGGCGCTGTTCACGAACCTGACGCGCGACCACCTCGACTTCCACGGCTCGATGGAAGCCTATGAAGAAGCCAAGCGCAAGCTGTTCGCGTGGCCGGGCCTGAAGACGGCCGTCATCAACCTCGACGACGCGGCGGGCCGCCGCATCGCCGCCCAGGTGCAGGGCGCGCAAGTGATCGGCTACACGTTGCAGAACCATGCCGACCTGCCGGGCGTCGCGCTGCTGCGCGCCAGCCAGATCAAGAGCCGCAGCGCCGGCACCGAGTTCCACCTCGATTCGCCGTACGGCAGCGCGCAGGTGAAGACGCAGCTCGTCGGTGCGTTCAACGTCAGCAATGCGCTGGGCGTGCTGGGCGCGCTGCTGGCGAAGGGCATGCCGCTGCGCGCGGCCGTCGATGCCATCGAGGCGTTGACGCCGGCGCCGGGCCGCATGCAGCTCGTCGGCGGCAACGATGCGCCGATGGTCGTCATCGATTACGCGCACACGCCCGACGCGCTGGAAAAAACGCTCGAAGCGCTGCGCCCCGTCGCCACCGACCGTGGCGGCGCGCTGTGGTGCGTGTTCGGCTGTGGCGGCGATCGCGATCCGGGCAAGCGCCCGCAGATGGGCCGCATCGCGCAGGCCGCCGACCAGGTGATCGTCACCAGCGACAATCCGCGCAGCGAAGACCCGGACGCGATCATCGCGCAGATCGTCGCCGGCATGGACCCGGCGCGGCCGGCGCAGGCGATCGAGGATCGTGCCGCGGCGATCCTGTCCGCCATCAAGCACGCGGGCAAGAACGATGTGATCCTCGTGGCCGGCAAGGGCCATGAACCGTACCAGGAGATCAAGGGCAAGAAACTGCCGTTCTCCGACGCCGACCACGCCCAACTGGCACTGACCGCCCGACTGACGATGATGAGGCCGAACTGATGCGCGCAACGCTGGACCAGATCCTGGGCGCGCTCGACGGCGCGCACCTCGTAGGCGAGCCCATCGCCTTCGATGGCATCTCGACCGACAGCCGTACCGTCGCGCCCGGCGCGCTGTTCGTCGCGCTGCGCGGCGAGGTGTACGACGCCCACGACTTCCTGCCGCAGGTGGCGGCAAAGGCCGGTGCCGTCGTCGTCGAGAAGCTGCCGGACGGCTGGAACGCATCTGGCTCACCTTCCGCGATCGTCGTACCGGATACGCTCGTGGCGCTCGGACAGATCGCCCACTGGTGGCGGAACCAGTTCGACCTGCCCGTCATCGCCGTCACCGGCAGCAACGGCAAGACGACGGTGAAGGAAATGATCGCCGCGATCCTGGCGGCCGCGCACGGCGACGAAGACCGGCTGGCGACGCGCGGTAACCTGAACAACGAGATCGGCGTGCCGCTGACGTTGTTCCGCCTGGCCCCGCATCACTCGTCGGCCGTCGTCGAACTGGGCATGAACCACCCGGGCGAGATCGGCCGGCTGGCCGCCATCGCGGCGCCGACGATCGCGCTGGTGAACAACGCGCAGCGCGAGCACCAGGAATTCATGCATACCGTGGAAGCGGTCGCGCGCGAGAACGGCTCCGTGCTGGCCGCGCTGCCGGCGGACGGCGTCGCCGTGTTCCCGGAACATGACGAGTTTACGCCGATCTGGCGCGAGCTGGCCGGCAACCGCCGCACGCTGACGTTCGGGCTGACGAAGGAAGCGGATGTCAGCTGCACGTTCCGCCCGTCCGAATTCGGCAACCAGGTGTTCGTGTCGATCAAGCAGGAAGACGGCCAGCTGGCGCAGTGCTACGTGGGCCTGCAAGCGGCCGGCGAGCACAATGTGCGCAATGCGCTGGCGGCGATCGCCTGCACCTACGCGGCCGGCATCACGCTGGAAAAGATCAAGGAAGGGTTCGACAACTTCGCGCCCGTCAGCGGCCGCCTGCAGAAAAAGCAGGCGCAGAACGGCGCCGTCGTCATCGACGACACGTACAACGCGAACCCCGACTCGGTGCGCGCCGCGATCGACGTGCTGGCCAATGCGCCGACGCCGCGCGTGCTCGTGCTGGGCGACATGGGCGAAGTCGGCACGCAGGGCCGCGAATTCCACGAAGAGATTGCCGCTTACGCGGCGCAGAAGGGCATCGACCAGGTGCTCGTCACGGGCGAACTGGCCAAGCACATGGTTGGCCATGCACGCCATTTCGAACAGTTCGACGCATTGCTCGCGGCAGTCGACGCGGCAGTGACGCCGGACACCACGGTATTGATCAAGGGCTCCCGTTTCATGAAGATGGAGCGGGTCGTGCAGCATTTGATTGGATCGCAACAAGCTAACAAGGAATCACACTGATCATGCTGCTCTGGCTCGCACAGTATCTGCAGGACGATATCGGCGCATTTCGCGTCTTTAACTTCATCACTTTCCGCGCCGTGTTCGCAACGATCACGGCGCTGCTGATCGGCCTGATCGCCGGCCCGGCCGTGATCCGCAAGCTGACCGCGATGAAGTACGGCCAGGCCGTCCGTACCGACGGTCCGCAGACGCACCTGAAAAAGCATGGCACGCCGACGATGGGCGGTGTGCTGATCCTGATCGCGATCGGCGTGTCCACCCTGCTGTGGTGCGACTGGTCGAACCGCCTGATCTGGCCCGTGATGGTCGTGACGATCGGCTTCGGCCTTGTCGGCTGGGTCGACGACTACCGCAAGGTCGTGCGCCAGGACCCGGAAGGCATGCGCTCGGCGGAAAAATACTTCTGGCAGTCGCTGGTCGGCGTGGCCGCCGCGCTGTACCTGGCATTTTCCGTGTCGGCGCCGACGCCGGCCGAAGTGTTCAAGCTGTTCTTCGCGTGGGTGCAGTCGGGCTTCTCGCTGGACCTGCCGCCGAAGGCCGACCTGATCGTACCGTTCTTCAAGACGATCAGCTATCCGCTGGGCGTGTGGGGCTTCATCGCGCTGACCTATTGCGTGATCGTCGGCTCGTCGAACGCGGTGAACTTCACCGACGGCCTGGATGGCCTGGCGATCATGCCGACCGTGATGGTCGGCTCGGCGCTCGGCCTGTTCGCCTACCTGACCGGCAGCGCCACGTACTCGAAATACCTGTTCATCCCGCACATTCCCGGCGCCGGCGAGTTGATCATCTTCGTCGGCGCGATGGCCGGCGCGGGCCTCGCCTTCCTCTGGTATAACACGCACCCCGCGCAAGTGTTCATGGGCGACGTCGGTGCGCTGGCGCTGGGCGGCGCGCTCGGCACCATCGCCGTCATCGTGCGCCAGGAGATCGTGCTGTTCATCATGGGCGGCATCTTCGTCGCCGAGACGGTATCCGTGATCATCCAGGTGGGCTGGTTCAAGTACACGAAGAAGCGCTACGGCCAGGGCCGCCGCGTGTTCCTGATGGCACCGCTGCATCATCATTTTGAACAGAAGGGCTGGAAGGAGACGCAAGTCGTCGTCCGCTTCTGGATCATCACGATGATGCTCGTGCTGCTCGGCCTGTCCACGTTGAAGCTGCGCTAGAAGGTAAATTGCGGATGATCTACAACGGCAAAATCGCGCTGGTACTGGGCCTCGGTGAATCGGGCCTGGCGATGGCGCAGTGGCTCGCCCGCTGCGGCGCGCTGCTGCGCGTCGCCGATACGCGCGGCGTGCCCGATCGCCTGCCCGTGCTGCGCGAGACGCTGCCGGGCACGCAGTTCATTTCCGGGCCGTTCAACGCCGCGCTGCTGGACGGTGTCGACTTCGTTGCCGTCAGCCCGGGCCTCGCGCCGAACCGCGAACTGGCCGAGCTCCTGCCTGCCGCACAAGCCGCCAACATCCCGGTATGGGGAGAAATCGAGCTGTTCGCGCAGGCGCTGGACTGGCTGAAGACCGACCGCGCGTATGCGCCGAAGATCATTGCGATCACGGGCACGAACGGCAAGACCACGGTGACGACGTTGACGGGCCAGCTGTGCGAACGCGCCGGCCTCTCCGTCAAGGTGGCCGGCAACATCAGCCCGGCGGCACTGGACGTGCTGCGCGAGGCGATGGAGAACGCTCAGTTGGAACACTCGCTGCCGCAGGCGTGGGTGCTGGAACTGTCCAGCTTCCAGCTGCACACGACGTACTCGCTGAAAGCCGATGCGGCGACGGTGCTGAACGTCACGCAGGATCACCTCGACTGGCACGGCACGATGCAGGCGTATGCGGACGACAAGGCCCGCATCTTCGGCCCGGACACGGTGCGCGTGCTCAATCGCGCCGACAGCTACGTGATGCGGATGGCCAATCCGACCGGCGACAACGTCACGTTCGGCACCGACGAACCGGAAGCGCCGCACAGCTTCGGCCTCGTCAACGAACGGGGCATTCACTGGCTGGCGACGGCCGAGCCGACGGACGATGCCGAACCCGTGAAAAAGCGCCGCAAGAACGAACCGGCGCCACCCGTCGAGACGTACGTGAAGAAGCTGATGCCGGCCGATGCGCTGCAGATCCGCGGCACGCACAACGCGACCAATGCACTGGCCGCGCTGGCACTGTGCCGCGCGATCGGCCTGCCGTTCGCACCGCTGCTGCACGGCCTGCGCGAGTACAAGGGCCAGCCGCACCGCGTGGAACTGGTCGCGTCGATCAACGGCGTCGATTTCTACGACGACAGCAAGGGCACCAATGTGGGCGCCACCGTGGCCGCCATCGACGGCCTGGGTACCAGCTTCACCGGAGAGCAGCAAAAGATCGTGCTGATCGCCGGCGGTGACGGCAAGGGCCAGGAATTCGATCCGCTGGCCGGTCCCGTGTCGCGCTACGTGCGCGCCGTGGTGCTGATCGGCCGCGATGCGCCGGCGATCCGCACGGCGCTGGAAGGCACCGCTGTCAGGCTGGAGGATTTCGCCACGCTGCAGGAGGCGACGAAGCGCGCCGCCGCGCTGGCGCATGGCGGTGACGCGGTGCTGCTGTCGCCCGCGTGCGCGAGCCTGGACATGTTCAAGAACTACGCGCAGCGCGCCCAGGTGTTCATCGACACCGTGCGCGACATCGCGCTCGACGCGGGGCAGGAGATCTGATGGCCTTCCAGCTGCCATTCAAGTTCGCCGGTGCCGGATCGGTGACGCCGATCGACATCCGCGCGCGCCAGTCGCGGATGATGGAGTACGACCAGCCGTTGCTGTGGGTCGTGATCCTGTTGCTGCTGCTGGGGATGGTGATGGTGTATTCGGCGTCGATCGCGCTGCCCGATTCGCCGAAGTTCGCAGCGTACAAGAACACGTACTTCCTGACGCGCCAGGCGACGTTCATCGCGATCTCCGGTGTCGTGGCGCTCGTCGCGTTCCGCATTCCGATCGCCACCTGGCAGCGCTGGGCGCCGTATGTCTTTATCGGCACGCTGTTCCTGCTGGTGCTCGTGCTGATTCCAGGGGTCGGTGTCGTCGTCAACGGCGGCCGGCGCTGGCTGTCGCTGAAGGTGTACAACCTGCAGCCTTCCGAGTTGATGAAGCTGTTCATCGTGCTCTACGCGGCCGACTACACGGTGCGCAAGCAGGAATACATGCACAAGCTGACCAAGGGCTTCATGCCGATGGCGCTGGCCGTCGGCTTCGTCGGCATGCTGTTGCTGCTGGAGCCCGACCTGGGCGCGTTCGGCGTGATCGTCTGCATCGCGATGGGCATCCTGTTCCTCGGCGGCGTCAACGCGATCTGGTTCGGCGGCATCGCCGGCATGCTGGTGACGATTTTTGTCGCCATCATCGCGCTGTCGAAGTTCCGGCGCGACCGCTTCTTCGCCTACCTGAATCCGTGGGAAGAGGAAAACGCGTTGAACAAGGCTTACCAGCTGACGCACTCGCTGATTGCGTTCGGCCGCGGCGAGATCTTCGGCGTGGGCCTGGGCGGCAGCGTCGAGAAGCTGCACTACCTGCCGGAAGCGCACACAGACTTCCTGCTGGCCGTGATCGGCGAAGAACTGGGCCTCGTCGGCGTGCTGGTTGTCATCGGGATGTTCTACTGGATCGTTAAGCGTGCTTTCGACATCGGCCGCCAGGCGATCGCCATCGACCAGACCTTCGCCGGCCTGGTGGCAAAAGGCATCGGCATCTGGATCGGCGTACAGACTTTCATCAATATGGGTGTGAACCTGGGGCTGCTGCCCACCAAGGGCCTGACGTTGCCGCTGATGAGCTACGGCGGCACGGGCGTGCTCGTGAACTGCATCGGCCTCGCGATCCTGCTGCGGATCGACTACGAGAACCGGGTGCTGATGCGCGGGGGGCGCCTGTGAAGAAGCTGATGATCATGGCAGCCGGCACCGGCGGCCACATCTTCCCCGGCCTGGCGATCGCGCAGGCGATGCGCGCGCGCGGCTGGGACGTCACTTGGCTCGGCACGTCGCACGGCATGGAGCAGCAGCTCGTGCCGCAGCAGGGCGTGCCGATGGACGTGATCCATTTCTCCGGCATGCGCGGCAAGGGGATCGGCCACACGCTCAGCGGCGGCGTGAAGATGCTGAAGGCGTTCGCGGACTGCTTCGGCTTCATCCGCCGACGCAAGCCCGACGTGGTGCTGGGCATGGGCGGCTACGTGACGGTCCCGGGCGGCATGATGGCGAAGCTGGCCGGCGTGCCGCTGACCCTTGTGAACGCGGATGCGGCGCTGCTGCTGTCGAACAAGACGCTGGCGCCGTTCGCCGCGCGCGTGTGCTTCGGCTTCCCGGCGGACTTCGGCAACGCGGCCGGCAAGGCAATCGTCACCGGCAACCCGGTGCGCAAGGAAATCCTGGACCTGCCGGCGCCGGAGCAGCGTTTCGCCGGCCGGGAAGGGCCGCTGCGCGTGCTCGTCGTCGGCGGCAGCCTGGGTGCGAAGGCGCTGAACGACGCGTTGCCGGCCGCGCTGGCACTGCTGCCGGAAGGCGAACGCCCGATCGTCACGCACCAGTCGGGCAAGAAGAACATCGATGCGCTGCGCGCCGCGTATGGAGAGGCCAACGTGGTGGCCAACGTCGTCGACTTCATCGACGACATGGCCGGCGCGTATGCGCAGGCGGACGTGGTGATCTGCCGCGCCGGCGCGATCACGGTCGCGGAATTGACGGCCGCCGGCGTGGCCAGCGTGCTGGTGCCGCTCGTGGCATCGACGACGAGCCATCAGCGCGACAACGCCGTCTGGATGGCGAAGCAGGAAGCGGCGATCCACCAGCCGCAAAGCGAACTCACGCCGCAGGGCCTGGCGACGCTGCTGCGGCAACTGCCGCGCGACGCATGCCGCCGCATGGCCGTGGCGGCACGCGCGGTGGGCAAGCGCGACGCCAACGAGGCGATCGCGAACGTACTGGAACAATTGGCACAACAAAAATAGAGCGCGACGAACAACATGCAACACAAGGTCAAAAACATACACTTCGTCGGCATCGGCGGCAGCGGCATGAGCGGCATCGCCGAGGTGCTCGTCACGCTCGGCTACAACGTCAGCGGCTCGGACCTGGGCAGCAATGCCGTCACGCAGCGCCTCGCCGACATGGGCGCGAAGGTGTTCCAGGGCCATGCGGCGGAGCACATCGGCAATGCCGACGCCGTCGTCACGTCGACCGCGGTGGCGCAGGACAATCCGGAAGTGGTTGCCGCGCGCGCGAAGAAAATCCCGATCGTGCCGCGCGCCGTGATGCTGGGTGAATTGATGCGCCTGAAGCGCGGCATCGCGATCGCCGGCACGCACGGCAAGACGACGACGACGTCGCTGGTCGCCTCCGTGCTGTACCAGGGCGGCCTGGACCCGACGTTCGTCATCGGCGGCCGCCTAACCGCGGCCGGCGCGAACGCCAAGCTGGGCTCCGGCGACTACCTGGTGGCCGAGGCGGACGAATCGGATGCATCGTTCCTGAACCTGGCGCCGATGATCGAGGTGATCACGAACATCGATGCCGACCACATGGACACGTACGAGCACGATTTCGAGAAGCTGAAACAGGCTTTCGTGCACTTCACGCACCGGCTGCCGTTCTACGGCCGCGCGATGCTGTGCATCGACGATCCGCACGTGCGCAGCATCCTGCCGCAGGTGACGAAGCCCGTGACCACGTATGGCTTCGCGGAGGACGCCGAAGTGCGCGCCGTGAACGCGCGCGCCGTCGGGACGCAGATGCATTTCACGGTGCTGCAGGAAGGCTTCCCCGACCTGGACGTAGTGTTGAACCAGCCCGGCATGCACAACGTGCAGAACGCCTGCTCGGCAGTTGCGATCGCCCGCGAGATCGGCGTGCCCGACAGCGCCACGCAGGCCGGCCTGGCCGGCTTCGCAGGCGTCGGCCGCCGCTTCACGAAGTATGGCGACGTGGCCATCCCCGGTGGCGGAGCGTTCACGCTGGTCGACGACTTCGGCCACCACCCGGTGGAGACGGAAGTGACGGTGGCCGCGGCGCGCGCCGCCTATCCGGGCCGCCGCCTGGTGCTGGCGTTCCAGCCGCACCGCTACACGCGCACGCGCGACCTGCTGGACGATTTCGCCCGCGTGCTGTCGCAGGTGGACCTGCTGGTGCTGGCCGAGGTGTACGCGGCAGGCGAGGCGCCGATCGTCGGCGCCGACGGCCGCTCGCTGGTGCGGGCGATCCGCGCCCGCGGCAAAACGGAACCGGTCTTCGTCGAGAACATCGCCGACGTGCCGGACACGATCATGAATCTGGTGCGGGACGGCGACGTCGTCCTGACGATGGGGGCGGGCGCGATCAGCGGCGTCCCCGCGAAACTGGTCAGTTTTAATAAGGCATGACGGTATGAGCACTCCCACCATCACTCCCCAGGAAGCCCAGGCGTTCGGCAAGGTCGGCGTGCTGTTCGGCGGCCGCTCGGCCGAGCGCGACGTGTCGATCATGTCCGGCACCGGCGTGCTGCAGGCGCTGCAAAGCCAGGGCATCGACGCCCATCCGTTCGATCCAGGCCAGCGTTCGCTGGCCGAGCTGGCGGCGGAAAAATTCGACCGCGTGTTCATCGCGCTGCACGGCCGCTACGGCGAGGACGGCACGATCCAGGGCGCGCTGGAACTGCTGGGCATTCCGTACACTGGCAGCGGCGTGATGACCAGCGCGATGGCGATGGACAAGATCACGACGAAGATCATGTGGCTGAATGCGGGCTTGCCGACGCCGCGCTACGCGGTGCTGAAACCGGGCACGGACCTGGCCGCCGCCACCGCGCAACTGGGCTTGCCGATCGCCGTGAAGCCGCCGCATGAAGGCTCGTCGATCGGCTTCACGAAGGTGACCGCCGCCGAGCAAATGCAGGCGGCCTACGACAAGGCGGCCGCGCTGGACGACGAAGTGCTGGCCGAGGAATTCGTGGCGGGCCGCGAGTTCACGGTCGCCGTGCTGGGCACCGGTGCGACGGCACGCGCGCTGCCGATCGTCGAGATCGTGGCGCCGCAGGGCGAGTACGACTACCAGAACAAGTACTACACGGACGTGACGCAGTACTTCTGCCCGCCGCAACTGCCGCAGGACATCCAGGACGAGATGCAGCGCTGCGCCGTGGAGGCATACCGCGTGCTGGGCTGCGAGGGCTGGGGCCGGGTCGACGTGCTGCTGCGCGAAAGCGACCAGCGCCCGTTCCTGCTGGAAGTGAACACGTCGCCGGGCATGACGAGCCATTCGCTGGTGCCGATGGCGGCGCGCGCGGTGGGCATGTCGTATGAAGCGCTGTGCGTCGAGATCCTGCGCGGCGCGCGCCTGAAGAACAAGGGTTGAGAGGGAAGCGGCATTTATGTGGCAAGACGCGAAAGCCTTGAACGCAACCGCCAACGGCATCTTTGCCTTTGTTGCGGCCGCGTGCTTTGGCGCTTTCGTCTGGTGGCTGGCGCACCGCCCCGTGTTCGACCTGCGCACGATCCGCGTCGAACCGATGGTGACGTCGGAGCTGCGGCACGTGAATCTGCTGACCCTGAAGAACGGCACGCAGGGCCGCATCCGCGGCAACTTCTTCACGGCGAACCTGGAAAGCGTGCGCCAGGTGTTCGAGTCGGTGCCCTGGGTACGCCGCGCGACGGTGCGGCGCGAATGGCCCGACCAGCTGATCGTGGAAGTGGAAGAGCATGAAGCCCTGGGTACCTGGGGCGAGGATGGCCGGCTGCTGTCCGTGAAGGGCGACGTCTTCACGGCCAACCTGGCCGAGGCGGAAGAGGACCACGAGCTGCCGCAGTTCTCCGGACCGGACGGCAGCGAGAAGGAAGTGCTGTCGCGCTACGCGGAGCTGCGCAAGTGGTTCGCGCCGGCGCGGCTGATTCCCGAAGGGCTGGCGCTGTCGGGGCGCTATGCATGGACGGTGACGCTGAATAACGGCATGAGCGTCGCGCTGGGGCGCGAGCAGACGCCGACGATGCTGAAGGAAAGAGTCGAACGGCTGGTCGGCATCTGGCCGCAGCTGGCCGCGCGGGTGCAGAACATCGAGACGATCGACATGCGCTACCAGAACGGGCTGGCGCTGTCGGCGACGGGATTGAAGATACCGGCCGAGAAGGCCAAGAAGTAACCGAACAAATACGCGAAGAAAACGCGAATACAGACGAGCAAAACAGATGACAAAAGACGCGAAAAACCTGATCGTCGGCCTCGACATCGGCACCTCGAAGGTGGTGGCCGTGGTGGCCGAAGTGATGGGCGATGGCCGCCACGAAGTGATCGGGCTGGGACAGCACGAATCCAAGGGCCTGAAGAAGGGCGTGGTGGTGAACATCGAAGCGACGGTGGAATCCATCCAGCGCGCCCTCGAGGAAGCGGAGCTGATGGCCGACTGCAAGATCCGCAATGTGTATGCGGGCATCGCGGGCAGCCATATCCGCAGCTTCAACTCGAGCGGCATGGTGGCGATCAAGGAAAAGGAAGTCACGGCTACCGACGTGGCGCGCGTCATCGAAACGGCAAAAGCGGTCAATATCCCGACCGACCAGCAGCTGCTCCACACGGTGCCGCAAGAATTCATCGTCGACAGCCAGGAAGACGTGCGCGAGCCGATCGGCATGAGCGGCATCCGGCTGGAAGTGAAGGTACACATCGTTACCGGCGCCGTGAGCGCCGTGCAGAACATCGTCAAGTGCGTGCGGCGCTGCGGGCTCGAGGTCTCGGACCTGATCCTGCAGCCGATGGCATCCGCGGATGCCGTGCTGACGCCGGACGAAAAGGAATTGGGTGTAGTGCTGATCGATATCGGCGGCGGCACCACCGACGTTGCAGTGTTCTCGGACGGCGCGATCCGCCATACGGCAGTGATCCCGATCGCCGGCGACCAGATCACCAACGACATCGCCATGGCCTTGCGGACGCCCACGGCCGAAGCGGAAGAAATCAAGATCCGCTACGGCGTGGCCAAGCAGGTGCTGGCAGATCCAGGGGAACACCTGGAAGTGCCGGGCCTGGGCGACCGCGGTCCCCGCAACCTCTCCCGCCAGGCGCTGGCTGCCGTCATCGAGCCGCGCGTGGAGGAATTGTTCGCCATGGTGCACCAGGTCGTGCGCGAGTCCGGCTACGAGGGCGTGCTCTCGTCCGGCATCGTGCTGACCGGGGGCACCTCGATCATGCCTGGCATGGTCGAGATGGCGGAGGACATCTTCCTGAAACCGGCGCGTCTCGGCACGCCGGATTATCGCGGCCAGCTGGCCGACGTGGTGCGCAGCCCCCGCTACGCCACCGTGCTCGGCCTGCTGCTGGAAGCGAAGAAGCAGTATCTGCGCGGGCACATCGTCACGCGTCAGGACGGGTCCGTGAAGGCGGTGTGGCAGCGCATGAAAGAATGGTTCCTCGGTAATTTCTGAAAAACGAGGCACCCGCAAGCAGTACAGGGTTAAGGGAATTTTTTATATATACGCAGTTTTCAATCTCCAGTTCTTCTACCGATATGAGGCCTGGCGCTTGGAAACCGCATTCTTTTTAGGAGCACATCATGGAGTTCGATATGGTCGATAACGCATCACTGGGAACGGTGATCAAGGTGGTAGGTGTCGGCGGTGCGGGCGGTAACGCGGTGCAGCACATGATCAACAAGGGCATGAGCGGCGTGGAGTTCATCGCCGCGAATACCGATGCACAGGCGCTGTCGGCTTCCAAGGCAAACAACATCATCCAGATCGGCGAGACCGGCCTGGGCGCGGGCATGAAGCCGGACGTCGGCCGCAAGCTGGCCGAGGAATCGCGCGACCGTATCGAAGATGCGCTGCGCGGCGCGCACATGGTGTTCATCGCCGCGGGCATGGGCGGCGGCACCGGCACGGGCGCCGCACCGATCGTGGCCGAAGTGGCCAAGTCGCTGGGCGCGCTGACGGTGGCCGTGGTATCGAAGCCGTTCTCGCACGAAGGCCAGAAGTGCATGGAGATCGCCGACGAGGGTCTGGAACAGCTGTCCCAGAACGTCGACTCGCTGATCGTCATCCTGAACGAGAAGCTCGAAGAGATCTACGAGGACGAGTCGCTGATCGAATGGCTGCAGCATGCGGACGACGTGCTGAACAACGCGGTGGCCGGTATCGCCGAGATCATCAACGTGCCGGGCCACATCAACGTCGACTTCAACGACGTGAAGACGATCATGGGCGAGCAGGGCAAGGCGATGATGGGTACCGCGACCGCTTCCGGTGTCGACCGCGCCCGCATCGCGGCCGAGCAGGCCGTCGCGTCGCCGCTGCTGGACGGCGTGGACCTGTCCGGCGCGCGCGGCGTGCTGGTCAACGTCACCGCGAGCCGCGGCCTGAAGGGCAAGGAGATCAAGGAAGTCATGGCCGCCGTGCGCGCATTCGCGGCACCGGACGCGTCGATCGCCCAGGGCATCGCCTACGACGATGCGATGGGCGACGCGATCCGCGTCACCGTCGTCGCCACGGGCCTCGGCAAGGCGAAGAAGCACGTGCAGCTGGTACCGCAGCAGATGCTGCGCACCGGTACGCACAACGCCCCGCAGGCCGCGCTGGGCGGCGGCGTCGGCTCCACGTCCGTATCGATGGGCGTGGGCGCCGCCGGCGGTCACTCGTTCGAAGGCATGAAGGCCCCGGCCGTGTGGCGCCGCGAGTCCGCCTCCGAGCAGGTGCGCGCGATGGAAAAGAACGGCATGGAAACCTACGACATCCCGGCGTTCCTGCGCAAGCAGGCCGACTGAGGACGTCGTCCGGGATCCGGCTTCCCCGCGCGAGCGGGCTGACTTCGCAGAGGATTACGCGGCGGCTCCTGAAGCCGGGGCCGCCGCCGCGCCGGGCTTTGTGAGAGGGACCGGCGCCTTGAGCGCGTTCGCTCACGCTCTGGCATACTTGCCGGAGCCGCCGCCAGGGCAGCTGTCCTGCGCGGCTTTTTTTTTTGTGTTGAAGAGATAGAGGAGTCCCCACATGACCATCAAGATCGGCGACAAGCTGCCCGAAGGCACGCTGTCCGAATACATCGAAGTCGAAACCGAAGCCTGCTCGCTGGGCCCGAACACGTTCAACGTGCAGGACCTCGTCAAAGGCAAGAAGATCGCCATCTTCGGCCTGCCGGGCGCCTACACGCCGACGTGCTCGGCCAAGCACGTGCCGGGCTTCGTGCAGCACGCCGCCGAGTTCAAGGCCAAGGGCGTGGACGAGATCTGGTGCATCTCCGTCAACGACGCGTTCGTGATGGGCGCCTGGGGCCGCGAGCAGAAGGCGACCGGCATCGTGCGCATGATGGCCGACGGTAACGCGGCTTACAGCAAGGCACTGGGCCTGGACGCCGACTTCTCGAAGTTCGGCATGGGCACGCGCTCGCAGCGCTACTCGATGCTCGTCGAGGACGGCGTCGTCACGCAGCTCAACGTCGAGCAGGGCGGCAAGTTCGAGGTGTCGAATGCGGAGACGCTGCTGGGGCAGCTGTAATTCCGCTGCACACTGAGCTGAACTGAAAGACGCCCCTGCTCAAGGGGCGTTCTTGTTTGGGTCAGCAGATCGAGCCGCCGATGCTCTTGCCTGAGCGGAGGTCGAAGCCGAAGTCGCATTCATAACCGTCCGACGGGCGATAGCGGCACGCGACGTTTTCCTTTTGCCTCACGCGGGCACCATCTTCGATGCCGCATTCGCTCTTCCTGTCGGGGTCCATCGCGTTGAACATGTCCTTCGCGGCGCGGCCGCGCACATAGAAGGCGACGTGGACGTCGTTACGCGTTGGCGCATGCATTTCGCTCAGATCGCCGCCGTAGATTGCGTAGCGTGTTTCGGCCGGCCGCAGTATCCATTCCCATAGTTCCGCTCCTTGGGACAGTGCAGCGGAGCTGATCAGCGCAGCAAGAGCGAGGACAGGGCGTTTCAAAGGCGTCTCCCGGCCAGGTTCGCGGTCAACGACCGCACGGCTTTCCGGCGAAAGCTGTCCGGATATTTTGAAGAGCCATTACTGCCGAGCGTTGGCCGTAATCAACAGAGCTGCGGGCGTGGCGACAGGTGAGGCATTACCGCGACACCCGATCGCGCTGTGGCTGGACTACCGGCGTCGCAATGCCGGCCTGCCCCGCGACAGCAGCCGCGGGGCAGGATGCGCTACCGGTCCCTCAGTTCACCACACAAGCAAAGCTCGCCGCCGCATTCACATCTCCGCCGTTATAGCGCGGATACGCCGGATACTTGCACAGTGGCCGCGTGCGGCCGGCCGTGGCGGCCGTCACGTCGGTGGCCACCAGCGTGCCGGGCGGCGTGCCTTTCTCGACCCACTGGTCGAGCGCGTCGAGCGCGGCCCACGACGGCGAGAACGCGCCGACGCTGTGGCCGAAGCCGGGCACCGTGTAGAAGCGGAAGAAGTCTTCCACCTTCGACTGGCCGTACTTGGCCACCTGGCCCTGGTAGTAGGCGATCGTCGCGTTCGGGCTGATGATCTCGTCGGCCAGGCCGTGCAGCACGATCAGCTTGCCGCCGCGCGCGCGGAAGGTGTCGATGTCCGGGTTCGTCGCGCCGACGGTGGCCGACATGTCGACGAGGCGCTGCTGCAGCGTGCCCGGGTTGGCCAGGTTGAACTGCAGCGTGTTCAGCGCGGCGTCCTTGGCGATGAAGTATTTCAGGTAGCCGTCGCCCTGCGAGAACATGTAGCCGTTGGCCGGCACGGTCGGCGGCGCCACCGGCGTGGCCGAGGAGCCCATCGTGTTGGAGAAGTCCGCGCCTTGCAGGATGTTGTAGCCCTGGTGGCGCGTCACGCCGTGCGCCAGCGCGTACGGCAG
Organism: Pseudoduganella flava; assembly: GCF_007830495.1. Taxonomy (GTDB): domain Bacteria; phylum Pseudomonadota; class Gammaproteobacteria; order Burkholderiales; family Burkholderiaceae_D; genus Rugamonas; species Rugamonas flava. The sequence goes on from NZ_VLKW01000001.1 coordinate 236,439, forward strand.
TTCGAGGTCGTCGGCGATCGCGCGCACGGTCGCGATCTGCGGGTCGGACAGGCAGGTGTCGCCTTCGTCCGCGCCGCTCGGGCAGCGCAGCGCCGCCAGGATCGCCCCGCTCTTCACGCGGCAGGCCGCCACGTTGCCGACGAGGCCATCGGCAACGCCGTCGTCCGCGTCGCATTGCGCCAGCACCGTGCTGCGGATCAGCAGCTGCTTGGCGCGGTTCACGAAGCCGCCCGGCGTGCCGTAGGCGGCCTGGCCGATGCGCACGCCGTGCAGGCGCACGCCGGTGAAGTTCAGCGCCGGCGCGTTGGCGATCACGCCATCGTAGTCGCGCGGGTAGCGCTGCACGGCCGTCATGCCTTCGCGGCCGCCGGTGGAACCGCCGGCGAAGTACGAGCGCACCGGTGCGCGCAGGTAGTACTGGCGGATCAATGCGAATGCCGCGTCGTGCGTCTTCTTGATGTGGGCGTAGCCGAAGTTCGTCAGCGATGCTTCGTTCAGCGCGAATTCGGCGGAGGACAGCGCGCCGGTGTGGCCGGAATCGGAGCCGTACGTCGCATAGCCCTGCGACAGCGGCGTGGCGCCCGGCGCGAACGGAATGGCCGCCGTCGCATCGACGACGGTGCCGTTGTAGCCGGCGCCGCCCATCTGCACGGCCTTGCCGTTCCAGACCAGCGGCAGGTTCAGTTGGAAGCGGATTTCCGGCGTGCCCGCCGCATCGGATGGCGCCGCGGCGATCGAACCCAGCACCTGGCAGTAGGCGGCGGCGCGATCATCGCTCGCGACCGTCGTCACCGACGTCACCGTGGCACCACCCGTCGGCAAGCCGATTGCGGCGGCGGGGACGGTGCGGCCGGCAAGCGCGTCGCAGTTGCGCGGGCGGGCCTCGGCGGCAGCGGCAGCGGACGTTTTTGCCGCCGTCGTATCGGTATCCGTGCCGCCGCCACACGCGGCAAGGAGTGCCGCCGTCATGACCACGGTGCTGTGTTTGAAGCTGCTGGGCAAAGCCATCTACGATCTCCTGGTTAAAAAAAACCTAACTAATTTCCAGAATACAAGCAGTTTGATTTTTTGTCACCAGGAAAGCTATTGTGCACGTAGCCAAAAAGCAAAACCCCGGAGCAAGGTCCGGGGCTGGGACAAGAAGCGGCAGCGGTCACCACCAGCTATCGTCCCCCAGCACTGCCTGCTTGTAGTAATCGACATTGGCGCGCCAAGCGTAAGCGAGCGCGGACAGGGCGGTGGCCAAGTTGTGCGCGGTGTCGGCGGACAGGCCCAGCGGCGCGGCGCTCCACTGCAGCAGCAGGGTCAGCGCGATCGCCAGCAGCGCCAGCGAGACGCCGCGCTTCCACATCCCCTTGCACACGTAATAGAGCACGCCGAACAGCATGGCGAACAGGTTGCAATGGATGCGCAGCCGGGCGGCCAGCGGCAGCTGGGTCAGCTTCGGCAGCCCGACGCCGCCGGCGCGGTCGATCAGCGCGAATTTTTCCGTCCAGACGAGCGGCAGCTTTTGCGGCGTGGCGTATTCAAGCGGCGCCGGCGCCGCCGGCATGGCGGGGCGGCAGGTGGTGCACAGCGCGCTGCTGATGAAATGCGTGCCGCAGTTCTGGCAAATCGACATAAGTCCTCCCTGTTGACAATCGGTTGTTATGGCGGGCACGACTATATCGGGCCAGACAAATTATCAATATGTCAATTGTCAAGGAAGTGTCGGCGCTTGCGCGGCGCCAGCGCACAGCGGGATGTTCTAGAGGAGGTCGTCGAAACGGCATCGGCCGCTGTTGCGGCCGATCAGGCGCTGCGCGCATGCTTGCTGCTACGATCGCGCGCCCCGGCGAGCCGGGAACGTTACGCGGCGGCTTTCTTCGCGCGGCTGCGCTTCTTCGGCGCCAGCATCACGCCGGTGCAGTTCGGCGCGCCGCAGCGGCAAGCAAAGGCCTTCTTGACGGCCGGCGTGTGCCGCTCGTCGTAAATCAGGCCGTAGTTGTAGCGCAGCTCCTCGCCCTTTTCGATGTCGCGCAGCGCGTGGATGTAGACGCGGTCGTCCTCCTCCATCGCTTCGCAATTCGGGTCGCACGAGTGGTTGATGAAGCGCGACTCGTTGCCGCCCGCGCCGCCGTCGATCAACAGCCCGTTATTGAGCGTGAAGAAGAACGTATGGTTGATCGGGCCGCCCTTGGCGGCCGTGCGGCGGCACGTTTCATCCCAGTCGACGATCTCGCCGACATACTCGATGATGCGGGTGCCGGCAGGGATCCTGGTGCGGGCGAACACGCCCTTGCCATGGATCGGCGACTCGTGCACTTCATACATGGGGGAGGGGGTTTTCTTCGCGGGCGTAGTCATTTCGACATCATACCGCGCTTCCCCGCGCGCACGATCACGGTTGCCGCTGTTTCGTGTGCTCCGGCGGCAGTTCGGCAGGCGCGGGCCGGCGTGTGCCCGCCACGCGCCACGCGCCGCGCTCGCGGCGCACGATGTGGGTTTCAAACCAGTGCGCGATCCCGCCCTGTTCCAGCGTGACGGCGTAGCAGCCGTCGCCCGCGCTGGCGCTGGCGAAACGGCGCATCGGCAGCGGCGGCATGCCGGCCACCGCATCGGATGGGTTGAACCGGCTGCCCGCATCGGCGATGCCGCCAATGCCCGGTTCGCGTCGCCCCAACAGGGCCTGCACTGCCTCGGGCAGCTCGTCGATGCTGGCGAGCGTGCGCGCTGAAGGCGCCGTGCAATCGTCGGCGGCGCGGCAGGCGCCGTGCAGACCGGCGGCGAGCAGGGTGACAGTGAGCAGGATCGTCTTCATCGTTCGAGTATGCCATGGCTGGGCCGCGGTGGATCTCTTTGCGTACAATGGTCATCCCGCCAAGATCATGGACCGCCGTTGAAACCGCAAGCCAAGGAAAACCTGCACAGCATCTATGCGATGCTGACCGCCGTCGCGATGTTCTCGCTGATGGACACGTCGATGAAGATGCTGGCCGCCCATTACCCGGCCATGCAGGTGACGGTGCTGCGCGCGTTCTGCTCGATGCCGCTGGTGTGCGCCTACGTGGCGTGGCGCGGCAAGTTCAAGGGCATGCTGCGCGTGCACTGGCCGCTGCAGCTGCTGCGCGGCGCGCTCGGCATCGGCATGCTGACGCTGTTCGCCTACGGCCTGAAGTCGCTGCCGCTGGCCGAGACGTATTCCGTGTTCTTCATCGCGCCCGCGTTGATCACGGCGCTGTCCGTGTTCATCCTGAAGGAGCGGGTCGACGCGATGCAGTGGCTGGCGATCGTCGTCGGCCTGGTGGGCGTGCTCGTCGTGCTGCGGCCCGACGGCATGAACTTCATCTCGCTGGCCGGGCTGGCGATCCTGGGTTCGGCCGCGTGCTATGCCGTGTCGGCGATCGCCAGCCGCATCCTGTCGCGCACCGATGCGAATGAACACATCATGTTCTGGCTGCTGACCTTCATGGGCCTGGGCGCCGTGCCGCTGGCATGGCATGGCTGGGTGCCGCTGCGCTGGGACGACTGGCCCGTGCTGGTCGCGCTGGCGCTGTCGGGCTTCTTCGGCCAGCTGGCGATCACGAAGGCGTTCAGCATGGGCAAGGCGTCGATCGTGGCGCCGTTCGAGTACACGGCGCTGGCGTGGGGCGTGGCGATCGACTGGGCGCTGTGGAACACGCTGCCGGACCGCTGGACCTTGACGGGCGCCGCGATCATCATCGGCAGCGGCATTTACCTGGTGCGCCGCGAGGCTGCCCACGCGGAAAGCGAACACCCTTGAAACCCGCATATTGTCTGGATTTTATCGCCCTTTGAGCGGATGAGCGGCGCGGCACGAGCGGCCGGGAAAGCCGATATAATCGTGAAATGCTGAAACAACGTACCGTCCAAGAAGCCGTTCGCACCACTGGTGTCGGCGTGCACTCCGGCACTAAGGTCGAACTGACCTTGCGTCCCGCTCCGCCCGATACGGGCATCGTCTTCGCCCGCGTGGACCTGCAGCCGCCCGTCGTGTTCCCCGTCGGCCCGCTCGAGATCGGCGATACCCGCATGGCCACCGTGATGATCAAGGAAGGCGCGCGCGTGTCGACGATCGAGCACCTGATGTCCGCCTGCGCCGGTCTTGGCATCGACAACCTGTTTGTCGACGTGACGGCCGAGGAAATCCCGATCATGGACGGCTCGGCGTCGTCGTTCGTCTACCTGCTGCAGCAGGCCGGCCTGCAGGAGCAGGACGCGCCGAAGAAATTCATCCGCATCAAGAAGACGATCGAGGTGCGCGAAGGCGAGGGCGCCAACGAGAAGTGGGCGAGGTTGGTGCCGCACGAAGGCTTCAAGCTGGACTTCTTCATCGAATTCAACCACCCGGCCGTGGACGGCACCGCGCAGCGCGCGTCGGTGGACTTCGGCAGCCAGTCGTACATCCAGGCGGTGGCGCGGGCGCGCACGTTCGGCTTCATGCAGGACGTGGAGATGCTGCGCGGGATCGGCCTGGCCAGGGGCGGCTCGCTGGAGAATGCGATCGTGATGGACGAGTACCGCATCCTGAACCCGGACGGCCTGCGCTACGACGACGAATTCGTGCGCCACAAGATCCTCGACGCGATCGGCGACCTGTACGTGATCGGCCATCCGCTGATCTGTGCCTACGAGGCGCACAAGTCCGGCCATGCGCTGAACAACAAGCTGCTGCGCGCCCTGATGGACCAGCCGGATGCGTACGAGATCGTCACCTACGATTCGCTGGACGCGGCACCGCCGTCGTATGCGAAGCAGCTGGAACAGGAATGGTCGTATAACTAGAAAGTGCGCTGGCCGGCAGGCCGTGCACCCGGCAAGCTAGCGCCGGTGCTTGACCAGGTTCTTCAGCGCCTCAATCAGCGGCGCATTCTGTTTGCTGGGCTCCAGCGTTTCGGACAGCCGGGCGAACGACTCCACCCCCATCTCGGGAATCTCCAGCTGGCGCCGCGGTGGCGGCGGCGCCACGACGGCCGGCGTCATCCGCACCTTCAGGCGCACGTTGTCGATCTGCCACCCCTTGTGCAACAGTGCGTCTTGAAGTTTTGGCAATTGCTGTTTAAGCTTGGCGGCGACCGATGCGTTCGGCACCGCCAGCACCAGTTGGCCCGCCTCGAACGACAGGATGTCGCAGCTCGCGAACGCGGCCGGCAGCACCTGGGCACAGTCCTGCTGCAGGCGCGCCATCCGCTGCACGGCCGGCAGCAGCGCGGCGAGGCGGTCGTGCCGGCGCAGGAAATCCGTCGCTTCGACGGCGGCCCGGTTCTGGTTGGGGGAGTTGAATCGCATGCGCGAAACATAGCATAGGCACGCCGCGCGTGCAGCATCGGCACGGGGCAACCGGCGGGAGCGGTAACTGCCGAATGTTAATATTGCCAATCGGGCTATTGTCTTACCAGCGGCCATCCCAATGTACCCCCGTGCTAAAATCATGGTCTTTTGCCACAGGCGGGCAACTGCGGGGGCTCCGGACAAGCGGGCGGCGCTCCGGGCAGGTCGCGAAGCGAGCTATTTTTTAAACGGCGTTTATTCAAGAATTCAAGCATGTCCTTACTGACCCGGATTTTCGGCAGCCGTAATCAACGGTTGCTCAAGCAATACCAAAAAACGGTAAAAGCGATTAACGCTCTCGAGCCGGAGTACGAAAAGCTGTCGGACGCCGAATTGCAGGCGAAAACGCCCGCCTTCAAGGAACGCGTGGCGGCCGGCGAGGCGCTGGACGACCTGCTCGTGGAAGCTTTCGCCGTTTGCCGCGAGGCGTCCAAGCGCGTGTTCAAGATGCGCCACTTCGACGTGCAGCTGGTCGGCGGCATGGTCCTGCATTACGGGAAGATCGCCGAGATGCGCACCGGTGAAGGCAAGACGCTGACGGCAACCCTGCCGGCCTACCTGAATGCGCTGTCCGGCAAGGGCGTGCACATCGTGACCGTCAACGACTACCTGGCCCAGCGCGACGCCGAGACGATGGGCAAGCTGTATCGCTGGCTGGGCCTGACCACGGGCGTGAACCTGGGCCAGATGGAGCATGCGCTGAAACAGCAGGCCTACGGGGCCGACATCACGTACGGCACCAACAACGAATTCGGCTTCGACTACCTGCGCGACAACATGGTGTTCGAAGTGCGCGACCGCGTGCAGCGCGGCCTGAACTACGCGATTGTCGACGAAGTGGACTCGATCCTGATCGACGAGGCCCGTACGCCGCTGATCATTTCCGGCCAGGCCGAGAACCACACGGACCTGTACCACAAGATGAACACCGTGCCGCCGCAGCTGACGTTGCAGGTGGGCGAAGAGACGCCGGACGGCAAGGGCAAGATCGAGGTGCCGGGCGACTACACGAAGGACGAGAAGGCGCACCAGGTGCTGCTGACCGAGGCCGGCCACGAAAGGGCCGAGGCGATCCTCACGCAAATGGGCCTGCTGCCGGAAGGCGCGTCGCTGTACGACTCGGCCAACATCACGCTGGTGCACCACCTGTATGCGGCGCTGCGCGCCCATGCGCTGTACCACAAGGACCAGCACTACGTCGTGCAGAACGGCGAAGTGATCATCGTCGACGAATTCACGGGCCGCATGATGACGGGCCGCCGCTGGTCCGATGGCCTGCACCAGGCCGTCGAAGCGAAAGAGGGCGTGCGCATCCAGAACGAGAACCAGACGCTCGCGTCGATCACGTTCCAGAACTACTTCCGCATGTACGGCAAGCTGGCCGGCATGACGGGTACCGCCGACACGGAAGCGTATGAATTCCAGGAGATCTACGGCCTCGAGACCGTGGTGATCCCGCCGAACCGCCCGTCGGCCCGCAAGGACCGCCAGGACCAGGTGTACAAGTCGGCCCAGGAAAAATACCAGGCGATGGTCAACGACATCCGCGAGTGTTACGACCGCGGCCAGCCGGTACTGGTCGGCACGACGTCGATCGAGAACTCGGAACTGCTGTCGTCGATCCTCACCAAGGCCAAGCTGCCGCACAACGTGCTGAACGCGAAGCAGCACGCCCGCGAAGCGGAAATCATCGCGCAGGCAGGTTCGCCGAAAGCGATCACGATCGCCACGAACATGGCCGGCCGCGGTACCGACATCGTCCTGGGCGGTAACGTCGAGAAGCAGATCCAGTTCGTCGAAGCGGATGCGAACCTGTCCGACGCCGAGAAGGCCGAGCAGGCGCAGAAGCTGCGCGACGGCTGGCAGGCGCTGCACGAGCAGGTGGTGGCGGCCGGCGGCCTGCACATCATCGGCACCGAGCGCCACGAATCGCGCCGGGTGGACAACCAGCTGCGCGGCCGCTCCGGCCGCCAGGGCGACCCGGGCTCGTCGCGCTTCTACCTGTCGCTGGACGATCCGCTGCTGCGCATCTTCGCCGGCGACCGCGTGCGCGCGATCATGGAACGCCTGAAGATGCCGGAAGGCGAACCGATCGAGGCGGGCATCGTCACGCGTTCGATCGAGTCGGCCCAGCGCAAGGTCGAGGCCCGCAACTTCGACATCCGCAAGCAGCTGCTCGAATACGACGACGTCGCCAACGACCAGCGCAAGGTGATCTACCAGCAGCGTAACGAGCTGCTGGAAGCGACCGACATCTCGGACATGATCCAGAACCTGCGCCACGGCGTGTTCACCGACATCGTGCGCCAGTACGTGCCGGCCGAATCCGTCGAGGAGCAGTGGAACATCCCGGCGCTGCAGGCCGTGCTGGCCGCGGAATGGCAGATCGACCTGCCGCTGGCGGCGATGCTGGAGAAGGAATCGAGCCTGACCGACGAGGAGATCGTCGAACGTGTGATCGCCGCCGCGGACGAGCAGTACAACGCGAAGATCGCGATCGTCGGCAAGGATGCCTTCGGCGGCTTCGAGCGCAGCGTGATGCTGCAGAGCGTGGACAGCCACTGGCGCGAACACCTGGCCGCGCTGGACCACCTGCGCCAGGGCATTCACCTGCGCGGCTATGCGCAGAAGAACCCGAAGCAGGAGTACAAGCGCGAAGCGTTCGAGCTGTTCGGCCAGATGCTGGACATGATCAAGAACGAAGTGGTGCGCATGGTGATGACGGTGCGCATCCAGTCGCGCGAGGAAGTCGAAGCGGCCGAAGCCGCGCTGGCCGCGTCGCACGTGGAGAACGTGCACTACCAGCACGCCGACTTCAACCCGAACGCGGCGCCGGAAGAGCTGCTGGCACCGACGGCCATGCCAGCCGGCATGCCGGAAGCGACGGTCCAGGTGGGCCCGAAGGTGGGCCGCAACGATCCCTGCCCCTGCGGCAGCGGCAAGAAGTACAAGGCTTGCCACGGCAAGCTGGCGTGATGAAGACCGGGGTCGGACCCGCCGGGTCCGACCCCAGACGTTGAATTTTGGGTCAAGAAAGCCTGGCGTAATGCCGGGCTTTTTTCATTGCAGTGGAAATACGCAAATCCACAGCGACTTCGGCAGCCTCGTCCTGCCGTCCGGCCCTCGACGCTGCTTCTCGGATCAAACAAAAAAACCCGGCACCTGGCCGGGTTCTTCACAGCGCCGTAAGACGGCTTACTGCAGCGTCAGGATGACCTTGACGGTATCGTCCACAGCCGACTTGTCGATGTAGCCGATCGCTTTCGGGTCATCGGCGACGGCCTTCTTCACTTCGGCGTTCGACTTGAACTCCTTCGGTGCCTGCGCCTTGCCGGTGAAGACCAGCTTGGACCAGATGGCTTTCACCTGGGCGGCATCCTTGTCCGTCACCTTCTTGTAGAAGTCGTTACGGATGGCCGAGCCGTCGGCCTGGTCGACCGGCGTGAACATCGTCGATTTACCGAGGAAGAACTGGGCGGCCTGCTCGGAGAACATGCGCGTTGCCGGGTTCTTGGCGCTGACGATCACCACGATCTCGGCCGAAGCGGAAGCCGCGGCGAACGTGCCCAGTGCGGCAACGATCAGGGTAGCGAGGGTCTTTTTCATGGTGGCTCCTTAGAACACGAAATCGACGCCGGCGGCGACGACGGTGACGTTCTTGCCCACGCCGGCAGGCGTCACGTCGGACAGGAAGCCGTTCTTCGCGCCCGGCTTCACGCGGTCGACCTGCACTTTCAGCGCGGCCGACTTGGCGAAGTCCCAGCGTACGCCGAGGATGTCCGAGCTCTGGTCGGACGGTGCCAGCATGCCCTTCACGGTGGCGTTCAGCGTCGGGACGGCGGCCAGGGCGGCCGGCACGGTCAACGTCGAACCCTTGCCGTCATACTTGGCGTGGGCGTAGTACGGCAGCACCTTGCCGAAGCGGTAGCCGGCCATCGTGTACCACGCGTTCGATTCGGACAGGTAGACCGGTTCCTTCGCGCGGCGCATGCCGTATTCGGCCTGCACGACGATGTTGTTCCAGTCGGCCAGGAGGCCAACGGACGTGAAGGCCATGCGCTTGCCGTCCTTGATCGAGATGTCGTTGGCCAGCTGGGCGAAGCCGAGCTTGGTCAGCGTGTCGGTCAGCGAGTTGATCGCGGTGACTTCCGTCGACGTCAGCTTGCCCTGCACGTGGGCGAAGCGCAGCGTGACGGGGCCGTGTTCGGCGCTGACCGCGAAGCCGGCGGCCGGCGCGTGATAGCGCGGTTCCGTGTGCGTCGAGGCCACGTACGATTTGCCGCGGGCCACGCCCACGAATGCCTGGGCGGTCACGTTCGTGTCGCCATAGCTGTGCTGCCAGTTGATGTCGGCGCCGTCGGCGTTTTCAATGATGTTCTGGCCGTACATCTCGATCGGCGGACGCATCATCGTGTTCGCGTAGCCCACGTTCTGGTAATCCGAGATCAGGAACGACGGCACCACGACGCGGCCCAGGCGCACGGCGGTTTCATCGTTGATCTTGTACTTGACGAAGGCCCATGCCAGCTCGGTCGTGAAGCTGTCGCCGGTCGACTTGCGCGACAGGATCTGGGTCGTCGCGGACAGCTTGTCCGAGAACGAATACGTGGCCTGCAGGCCCAGGTTCGAATCGAGGCCGATCGTCGTCGTGCCCGCCGTGCCTTCGCGCTGGTTCGAGCGCGTGAAGCGTGCGTCTTCGGTGTTGCTCTTGGCCGCAGCCAGCGTGCCGAAGCCCGTGATCGTGAGGTTCTCGTCGCCGAGGGTTGCCGCTTGGGCCGACACGCCCAGCGTGCCCAGCAGTGCTGCTACTAACAGTCGCTTTTTCATCTTCCGATTTCCGATGGTTGTTGTGTTCTTTCCTGTCCCCGTAGCGGAGATTGCCCAGGACAGTCTTAATGCGATGCAACTTTATTTAATTTCCGCAGTGCATGAAAGTGAAATCGGCTGTTTCGTGCTTTATGATTATCGATGGTGTGGTTTTTTTGCGAAACCCTGTCAGTAAAGGCATTCCTGCCTGTCTTGAAGGCATAAGAAAGTGAAATGCCTTATGTGCAAGCGCAGCAAAAGGTAGCGATAACATCAGGTGGGCTGATACTGGAAGTCACTGCCGCGCCGTGCCGCGCGAGGGATTACAATATTGGCTTCCTATTTACTTTTTCTTCCTGCCGAGAACCGACCCATGGCCGTCAATTCCCCCATTCCTGTCGCCGCTGAACTGAAACCCGTTGCCGGTATCGAGATCGGCTATGCCGAAGCAGGCATCAAGAAACCGAACCGCAAGGACGTGCTGGTGATGAAGCTGGCCGATGGCGCCACGGTCTCCGGCGTGTTCACGCTGAACCGCTTCTGCGCGGCCCCCGTGCAGATTTCGAAGGACAACCTGGCCGCCGTGAAGGCGGGCGGCAAGCCGATCCGCGCGCTGCTCGTCAATACGGGCAACGCCAACGCGGGCACCGGCGCGGCGGGCCTGGCGAATGCGCAAGCCACTTGCGCGGCACTGGCCCAGGAACTGGGCTGCGCGCCGCAGCAAATCCTGCCGTTCTCCACCGGCGTGATCCTGGAACCGCTGCCCGTCGAGAAGATCAAGGCGGGCCTGCCGGCCGCGGTGCGCAACCTGAAGGCCGACAACTGGTTCAATGCCGCCGAAGCGATCATGACGACGGACACGCAGCCGAAGGCCGGCTCGCGCACCGTGACGATTGCCGGCCACACGGTCACGCTGACGGGCATCAGCAAGGGCGCCGGCATGATCAAGCCGAACATGGCCACGATGCTGGGCTACCTGGCGTTCGATGCGAAGGTGGCGCAGCCGGTGCTGGACGTGCTGGTGAAGGAAGCGGCCGACAAGTCGTTCAACTGCATCACGATCGATGGCGATACGTCGACCAACGACTCGTTCATGCTGGTCGCCACCGGCGCCGGCACGCTGGAAGTGAACTCGGTCGACTCGCCGGAATACCGCGAGCTGGCCGCCGCCGTCACCGAGCTGTCCGTGTTCCTCGCGCAGGCCATCGTGCGCGACGGCGAAGGCGCCACCAAGTTCATCACGATCACGGTGGAAGAGGGCGCCTCGACCGAGGAGTGCCGCAAGATCGCCTACTCGATCGGCCACTCGCCGCTCGTGAAGACGGCGTTCTTCGCATCCGACCCGAACCTGGGCCGCATCCTGGCCGCCATCGGCTATGCCGGCGTGGACGACCTGGACGTCGCCAAGATCAACCTGTGGCTGGACGACGTGTGGGTGGCCAAGGACGGTGGCCGCAATCCCGACTACAAGGAAGAAGACGGCCAGCGCGTGATGAAGCAAAGCGAGATCACGGTGCGCGTGAAGCTGGCCCGCGGCAGCGCCCAGGCCACCGTCTACACGTGCGACCTGTCGCACGATTACGTGTCGATCAACGCCGACTACCGTTCGTGATGGCGGGGCAGGACGACTCATTGGCCACGTTCCTGGCGCGCGCCGAGCGCGTGCTGGCGCGCGTGGAGGCGCTGCTGCCGCCCGCCGTGCCGGCGCCGGACTGGAACGCCGCGTTCGCGTTCCGCTGGCGCAAGCGCGGCGGTATCGCCGGCACGACTGGCTGGTTGCAGCCGGTCGCGCACGCGTCGACGATCCAGCTGGACGACCTGCACAATATCGGCAATCAGAAGGCCCAGATCGAGCAGAACACCCGGCAGTTCGTGGCGGGCCGCCCGGCCAACAACGTGCTGCTGACGGGCGCGCGCGGCACCGGCAAATCGTCGCTGATCAAGGCTTGCCTGAACCAGTTCGCCGACCAGGGCCTGCGGCTGATCGAAGTGGATAAAGCGGATCTCGCCGACCTGCCGGACATCATCGACCTCGTCGCCGGCCGGCCCGAGCGCTTCGTGGTGTTCTGCGACGACCTGTCGTTCGAGGAAGGCGAGAGCGGCTACAAGGCGCTGAAGGTGGCGCTGGACGGCTCGATCACGGCGCAGTCGGACAATGTGCTGATCTACGCGACGTCGAACCGCCGTCACCTGCTGCCCGAGCGGATGTCGGACAACACGAGCTACAAGCACGATGAGGATGGCGACCTGCACCCGGGCGAAACGGTCGAGGAAAAGATCTCGCTGTCCGAGCGCTTCGGCCTGTGGCTGTCGTTTTACCCGTTCAAGCAGGACGACTACCTGGACATCGTCGCGCACTGGCTGGCGACGTTTGGCTGCACGCCGGCGCAGATCGAGGAAGCCCGCGGCGACGCGCTGCGCTGGGCGTTGCAGCGCGGTTCCCGTTCGGGCCGCGTCGCATGGCAGTTCGCCCGCGACCATGCGGGAAAGCGCGCATGACGGAAGTAAAAAAACCGATCGACGTGGCCGTCGGCATCCTGATGAAACCGAACGGCGACGTGCTGCTGGGCCAGCGCCCGGCGGGCAAGCCATACGCGGGTTACTGGGAATTCCCCGGCGGGAAAGTGGACCTGGGCGAGACGATCTTCCAGGCGCTGCAGCGCGAATTCATGGAGGAGCTGGGCATCGAAGTGCTGTCCGCGGAAGAGTGGTGCGGCGTCGAGCACGTGTACGAACACGCGCACGTGCGGCTGCACTTCTTCATCAGCCGCGACTGGCGCGGCGAGCCGCAAAGCCTGGAAGGCCAGGCGTTCGCGTGGCAGGGCGAAGTGGGTGTCGAGCCGCTGCTGCCGGCGACGATCCCGCTGCTGCAGTGGATCGACCGCTGTTAAAGGGTTGGCGACGCATGCATAAAACCAGAGGCAGAAGCCGGGGTCAGGGAGGAGTGTGGGCCTGCAGGCCCACACCGCTGCGCCGGCAAGGAGCGGTGCTCCTTGAAATCCCGGCTTCGCCCCGGCGGGTCTGGCCCCAGGGTTTGCCGTTGGGTTGGATTCATGCGAACCGGCGCCTTAAAAAAATCCTAAAACCGTTGCGTCATGCTGCGGCTTTCCGACCACTCGACCGCAGCCCATGCACCTCCTCCTTGTCGAAGACGACGCCATGCTGGGTGAAAGCATCTGCGACGGTGCCCGCCAGAGCGGCTGGAGCATCGACCACGTGGCCGATGCGCAGGCGGCGCGGACGGCGCTGACGGACCACACGTACGCGGCGGTGCTGCTCGACATCGGCCTGCCCGGCGATTCGGGCCTGACGGTGCTGCGCACGATGCGCAACCGCTACGATGCGACCCCCGTGCTGATCCTGACGGCCCGCGGCCAGCTGAGCGAACGGATCGCCGGGCTCGATGCGGGCGCGGACGACTACCTGGTCAAGCCTTTCCAGTTCGACGAGCTGTGGGCGCGCGTGCGCTCCGTCATCCGCCGCAGCCAGGGGCGGGTGATCCCGGTGTTCACCCATGGCGACGTGCGGATCGACCGCGCCCGCCGTGTCGTCAGCAAGGCGGGCGTCGATGTCGTGCTGAGCGCCTACGAGTACCGCACGCTGCTGGCGCTCGTCGAACGGCCCGGCCACGTGATCACGCGCGACACCCTGCACGCCGTCGTCTACGGCAGCGCCAGCACGGTGGAGAGCAATACCATCGCCGTGTTCATCCACCAGCTGCGCCGCAAGCTGGGCGAAGACCTGATCCGCACGGTGCACGGCCTGGGCTATGTCGTCGGGCCGCCGGCGGCATGAAGGCCCGCTCGCTGAACCTGCGGCTGATCCTCGTCGTCATCGGCGCCATTGCGCTCTGCTGTACCGGGATGCTGGTCGCCGTGCTGTCGCAATTCTACGAAGGCCGGACGGCGGACAAGAACCTGGCGTTGATGGCGACCCGGCTGTTGTCGACCCTGCCCGCCGATGCCGACCGCGCCGGGCTGCGCGAAGCCGGCCTGCAACCGCGCGCCGCGCCAAGCGTCGCCGCCGATGCGCTGGTATTCCAGATCTGGGTCGACGGCCGGCTGGTCGCGGCGACGCCCGGCGCCCCGGACGCGCCGCTGGTGGCCAGTTTCGCCGACGGCCTGGCATCGACGGTGGTCCTCGGCAAGCGGTGGCGGGCGTACTCCGCCACGGACAAGACGGGCCGCGTCACCGTCCAGGTGGGCAATGCGCACGCCATCCTCGATGGCTACATGCGCAACTCCGTCAGGCATGGGCTGATCCTGATCTCGGTGCTGGTGGTGATCGTTTCCGCCACCATCTGGCTCGCGACGAGAAGCGTGTTCCGGCCCGTGCTGGCGCTCAGCGCGGCCATGCGCCACCGCAGCAGGTTCGACCTGACGCCGTTGCCGCTCGACGGCCTGCCGCGCGAGCTGCACCCGTTCGTCGCCTCGTTCAATGACCTGCTGCGCCAGCTCGACGAAGCCGTCGAGGACGAGCGCCGCTTCATCGGCGACGCGGCGCACGAGCTGCGCACACCGCTGTCGGCCGTCCAGGCGCAGGCCGAGATTGCGTTGCAGGCTGCCGATCCCGAGGACAAGCAGGTCGCGCTGCGCAAGCTGCTCGTCGTGGCGGGGCGCAGCACCCGGCTGTCCGAACAATTACTCGACCTGGCCCGCATCAATGCCGGGGCCAGGGCGCACCAGCGAGCGCAGGTCGACCTTGCGTTATTGGTGGAACACGTGGCGCAGGAATTCGAGGTGTCCGCCAGCCGGAGCGGGCGCGCGCTGTACCTGGACGTCCATCCTTGCCCGATCTGTTGCGACGTCGACGAGATCGGCATCTTGCTGCGCAACCTGTTGCACAACGCGCTGCGCTATACGCCGCAGGGCGGCAGTGTGCTGGTGCGCTGCCGCCACGCGCCGGCCGCCAAAGGGGCCGGCATCTACCTGGAAGTGTCCGACGACGGCCCGGGTGTCCCGCTCGCCGAGCGCGATGCCATCTTCGAGCGCTTCTATCGCGCCGCCGGGAGCACGGTGCGGGGCAGCGGCATCGGCCTGTCGCTGGTGGCCAGCATCGCCCGCTCGCACGCCGCGACGATCGAGATGGATACGGGGCTCGATGGCCGGGGCTTGACGGTGCGCGTGGTCTTTCCCGGCGTGGCACCCGCCGCCCGCCGGCACGCTTTAAAGAAGTCTTAAAAACGCTAAAACCGGCTTAACGCCGCGCGGCCATGATCGGCTTGAGGCGCGCCATGTCGGCGCGCCACGACCACGGAACGCTCCCATGAAACCACGTCATTTCGTCCTCTTCGCCGCCACCGTGCTGGCCACCGGCGCGCATGCCGCCGACAACCTTGCGCCCTCGAACCTGCCCGCCGAGACCCCGCCTGCCTTCAGCGGCCAGCCTGCCGATGCGCCCATCGCCGATCCGTGGGAACGCTACAACCGCGGCATGTACAGCTTCAACGGCAAGGTGGACAAGTACATCGCCCGCCCCATCGGCGTCACCTACGACACGGTGGTGCCGAACGTCGTGCAGCACCGCGTGACGTCGTTCTTCGCCAACCTGCGCGAGCCGCGCACGATGGTCAACCAGCTGCTGCAAGGGCGGCCCGGCGGCGCGACACGGACGTTCGGGCGCTTCGTCGTCAATACGACGGCCGGCATCGGCGGCATGTTCGACCCGGCCAGCAAGCTGGCGCTGACGCGGTCGAACGAGGATTTCGGCCAGACGCTGGCCGTGTGGGGCTGGCGGGATTCGCGCTACTTTGTCGCCCCGTTGCAGGGCCCCAGCACGTTGCGCGACTTCAGCGCCGGCTTCGGTGACAAGCCTTTGAACCCGCCCGGCCATATCGACGATTCGGGCGTCAGCGCGGCAGCGGCGGTCGTACAGCTGGGCAGCATGCGCGCCGGCGCGCTCGGCCTGGACAATATGCGCGAGCTGGCGGTCGACGAATACGCGATGGTGCGCGACATGTGGGCGCAGCGGCGCAAGGCGCAGATTGCCCAGCAGTGAGGGGAGTGAACGCGTGTAAGGCGTGAGAGGGGCAGTGGCGCGCTCAGTGCGCTACTGCTTTTCCTCGTCGAGCGGATCGGCTGGCGCGGCGCCGGGGATCGTGTATTTTTCCTCGGCCCAGGCACCCAGGTCGATTTGCTTGCAGCGTTCGGAACAGAAGGGGCGGTACTTGTTTTTCTCGCTCCACTCCACTTTCTTGCCGCAGGTGGGGCAGTCGACAACGGTAGGCATGGGTATTGACTTCGATATTGCTTAGAAATTGCACAGCGTGAGTTCGAACGGCACGTCTTCTTCCAGCGGCTTCGGCTTGCAGTCGCCGCCCTGGCTCGTGAAACGTACCCACAGCATGTACTTGTTGGCGGAGATCTCGGGGATGGCGCCGAGCGACGAGTCGACGGTCAGCCGCAGCATCTGATAGACCTTCCCCTGCAGCATCTGCTGGTAGCTGCCGGCGTTGGCGATCATCTTCTTTGGGGCACCCGAATCGCGCAGCAGGCGCAGCACGAGGGCCAGAGCGTCGAACAGCGGCGCCAGCGGCGCGAACCACGTGACGATGTCGCCGTAGCGCTGCTCGAACGGGTGCTGCTGCCAGGCGTAGTACGAGGGCAGGTCGAATTCGCAGGCGCCGCCGGGAATGATCGTGCGGCCGCGGATGCTCATCAGCCATTCGTTGTCGCGCACGTTCTGGCCCGTCTTGCCTTGCGCCGCGACGAGGGCGGCGGACACGCTGTCGAGCTCCGCGAGGATCGCATCGAGCATCTCGGTCTGCACGGCGGGGTTGGAACGGTAGCCCATCAGCGTCTGCTTCTGGCGCTCCAGTTCCTGCAGCAGGTCGGATTTCAGGTCGGCGCGGCCGGCCACTTCCAGCATGTCGAAGATCGTGGCCAGGGCCACGTGATGCTGCATCGGGTGTTCCTGATGCACGAAAAACTTGAACTTCTCGTACAGGTCCTCCAGGCGCAACAACGTGCGGATGCGCTCGTTGAAAGGATATTCATAAACGATCAAAGTGAATCCCTCGTTGGTAGACCTGAAATATGCTCGTGATTCTGAACCATGCGAGGCAAAAATACAAACGTTGTTAAACGTTTCTCACCAATCGTGCGGCCATCGTTAAGTAATTGGCATGGAAACGGTCCACTTGCGGCGCCAGCGCGGCCAGTTCGCCGCCGTTCTCGATGACGTCGTCCGCCGCCGCCAGCCTGGCCTGCCGCGGCGCCTGCGTGGCCATGATCGCCTGTACCTGCGCCGCCGGCAGGCCGTTGCGAGCCACCACACGCTCGAGCTGCACCGCTTCCGGGCAGTCGACGACGAGCACCCGTGCCACGCGCTCCTTCCACGTGCCCGACTCGACCAGCAGCGGAATGTCGAAGATCACGTAGGGCCCCGTGCCCAGCAGGCTCTCGGCAAACACGGCGTCGCGGATCATCGGGTGCAGGATGCTTTCCAGGCGCCGCTTCGCGTCCGGCTCGGAAAACACGAGCGCGCGCATCTTCGCGCGGTCGAGCGCCCCGTGCGCATCGGCATAGCCGGCGCCGAACGCGTCCAGCAGGGCCGGCATCGCCGCGCCGTGCGGGCCGGTGAGGCTGCGCGCGATCTGGTCGGTATCGACGATGTCCACACCGCGCTCGGCGAACAGCCGCGCGACGACGCTCTTGCCGCTGCCGATGCCGCCCGTCAGGCCTACCGTGAAGCGCGCCATGTCAGCCCAGCAGCGCCTGCGTGAACGCGGCGATCGGCTCGCCGAACAGCAGCGCGATCAGCCCCGCGGCGGCCAGGTAGGGGCCGAACGGGATCGGGTTGTTGCGGCCCCGTTTCGCGAACACGATCAGCGCGATGCCGACGACGGCACCCACGACGGAGGACAGCAGGATGATCGTCGGCAGCATCATCCAGCCCAGCCACGCGCCCAGCGCCGCCAGCAGCTTGAAGTCGCCGTAGCCCATGCCTTCCTTCCCCGTCAGCAGCTTGAAGGCCCAGTAGATCGACCACAGCACCAGGTAGCCGGCGGCCGCGCCGATGACGGCATCGCGCAGTGGCACGAAGGTGCCGTTCAGGTTCACCAGCAGGCCCGCCCACAGCAGCGGGTAGGTCAGGTCGTCCGGCAGCAGCTGGGTGTCGGCATCGATGAACGTCATCGCGATCAGCAGGTAGGCGAACAGCAGCGTGGCCAGGCCCGTCCAGCCGCTGCCGAACTGCCACACGAGGGCGGCGGAGAGCACGCCGGTGCACGCTTCGATGATCGGGTAGCGCGCGGAGATCGGCGCCTTGCATGCGCTGCACTTGCCGCGCAGGACCAGCCAGCTGAGCACGGGAATGTTTTCCAGCGCCGTGATCTGGTGGCCGCAATGGCCGCAGCGCGAGCGCGGCACCATCAGGTTGAACTTGTCCGTGTGGGGCAGCGGCTGGCCCGACTCGCTGGCCACGTAATTGTCCGACTCGCGCTGCATCATCTTCGGGATCCGGTAGATGACGACGTTCAGGAAGCTGCCGATCAACAGGCCGAAGATGCCGGCGACGATCGCGGCGGCCAGGGTGGCGGGCGGGGAGAAGAGGAAGAGTTCCTGGGGCATGTCGGTAAGTCGTACAGGGAATGGGCCATCCGGGCGAAACCGAAGCTTACACCACCGCGCGGGCCGGCACGGGCCTTTCCACTCATCGGTGCGTGGCATACAATCGGCGCTCTTCTCTTGGCAAACCAGCGGACATGGCGAAAGCACGACAGGACGGGCCAGCAAACGATGCGGCGCAGCGGCGCCTGCAGATGGCGGACATCGCCCGGCTGGCCGGCGTGTCGACGGCCACCGTGTCGCGGGCGCTGAACCACAGCCCGCTCGTCAACGAGGAAACCCGCAACCGCATCCTCGAGCTGGCCGCGTCGCTGAAGTATTCGATCAATATCGGCGCGCAGAACCTGCGCCTGCGGCAGAACCGCACGATCGGCGTCGTGATCCCGTTCGACCGCAAAAGCCACCAGCACCTGACCGATCCGTTCCTGCTGACGATGCTGGGCAGCCTCGCCGACGCGCTGACGGAGCAGGGCTTCGACATGCTGTTCTCGCGCATCGCCACGGACGAGCTGGGGACGGCGCTGGCCGCGCCGTTCGACTCGGGCCGCGTGATCGGCGTGATCGTCGTCGGACAGTGGGGCCGCCACCAGGAACTCAACGAGCTGGCCGCGCGCAAGGTGCCGATCGCCGTGTGGGGCGCCCAGCTGCCGCAGCAGCTGTACTGCTGCGTGGGCAGCGACAACGTCAGCGGCGGCCGGCTCGCCACCGAGCACCTGCTCGCGCAGGGGCGCCGG
The DNA here is from genome assembly GCF_007830495.1 of Pseudoduganella flava. Classification (GTDB taxonomy): domain Bacteria; phylum Pseudomonadota; class Gammaproteobacteria; order Burkholderiales; family Burkholderiaceae_D; genus Rugamonas; species Rugamonas flava. Next base: position 255,877 of record NZ_VLKW01000001.1, read on the forward strand.
CGCATCGCCTTCCTCGGTGACCTCGACTTGCCCGAACCGGCCCAGCGCTACCGCGGCTATCGGGCCGCGCTGGAGCGGCACGGCATCGACGCCGACCCGCAGCTGCAGGTGTCCTGCCCGTTCCTGCCCAGCGGCGGCCGCGACGCGGTAACCACCTTGCTCGGGCGCGGCGTGCCGTTCGATGCCGTGTTCGCGTGCAGCGACCTGCTGGCGATGACGGCCATCGACAGCCTGCGCGCCCATGGCCGCCGCGTGCCGGAAGACGTGGCCGTCGTCGGCTATGACGACATCGAACAATCCTCGTACTTCCACCCCCGCCTGACGACGGTGCGGCAACCGATCGGCGCGGCCGCCCAGGCGCTGGTCGCGAAACTGCTGGCGCTGATCGACGGGGCGCCCGCGCCGTCGGTCGAACTGCCCACCGAGCTGGTCGTGCGCGCCAGCGCCGGCGAAGCGTCCTGATTTTCCCTGATCCCGGTCCGGCAGCCACTATTGCTGCCAGTTGTAATCGATTGCATCGATACGCCTATGCGTTGACGAAAGTGTAGCTTTTACGCCGCATATGGTTGTTGGAAAGGCATTGCAATCGATTGCAATAATTTGCAAAAGTCGTGATAATGCGCTGGCCGGGCCGCGGGTGAGATGCACCAGGGGCGTCAGCACAACCAATAAAACCATCGGAGGAGACCATGAAATTCCCTTGCACCCGCATGGGCGCGGCGGTATCGCTCGCCCTGTTGCAGATGAACGCGTTCGGCCAGGAAGCGGCCGCCCCGGCCGCCCCGGCTCAGGACGACGGCTTGCAGATGAACCGTGTCGTCGTCACCGGCACGGCCGCCGGCACGTCGAAGATGAAATCGTCCGTTTCGGTCAGCACGCTGGAGGCGGACACGATCGCCCAGTCCGTGCCGACCAGCGCTGCCGACGTGCTGCGCGCCGTGCCCGGCGTGCGCTCCGAATCGTCGGGCGGCGAGGGCAATGCGAACATGACGGTGCGCGGCGTGCCGATTTCCGCGGGCGGCTCGCGCTACGTGCAGATCCAGGAAGACGGCCTGCCCGTGCTGCAATCGGGCGACTTCAACTTCATCACGCCGGACGCCTACGTGCGCGTCGACGGCGGCCTGTCTCACCTGGAAGTCGTGCGCGGCGGTTCGGCCTCCACGCTGGCGACCAATGCGCCGGGCGGCATCATCAACTTCATCGGCAAGACGGGCGAGAAGGAGGGCGGCAGCATCGGCTTCACGACGGGCGTCGACTACGACAGCAAGCGCGTCGACTTCGACTACGGCGGCCGGGTGGCCGAGCGCACGCGCTTCTTCGTCGCCGGCTTCTATCGCCGCGGCGAAGGCGTGCGCGAGACGGGCGTCACCAGCGAGAAGGGCGGCCAGCTGAGCGCCAACGTCACGCGCGAATTCGACAACGGCTACGTGCGGCTGTCGTTCAAGCACCTGGACGACCACACGCCGACGGCGCTGCCGGTCCCTGTCAGCGTGACGAACGGCCGCATCGCGGCCATCGACGGCATCGACCCGCGTACCGTCAGCTTCTATTCGCCGTACTGGGTGCCGGACGTCACGCTCGACAAGAGCAACCGCCAGGTCGCGCACGACGTCAACGACGGCATGCACGTGCGCAGCAACACGTTCGGCCTGGAAGCGCAGTTCGACCTGGGCGGCGGCTGGACCGTCACCGAGCGCCTGCGCAAGGCCAACAACAGCGGCCGCTTCATCGGCGTGTTCGCGGGGAACAACGGCAGCGTCGGACAATACGTGTTCGCCACCGGCCCGCAGGCCGGGCAGGCGTATGCCGGCCGCGCCTTCGCGGCCGTCGTGTTCAACACATCGATCGACGATGCGGGCCTCTTCGTCAACGACACCAAGCTGGCGCGCACGTTCGCGCTGGCAAACGGCACCAAGCTGACCGCAACCGCCGGCCTGTACGCGTCCGACCAGGACCTGGGCCTGACTTGGAACTTCAACGAATACCTGATGCAGGCCAGCGGCGACAAGCCGGCGCTGCTGCGCACGGCAAACGCCACACCGGGCCTCGTCGGCCCCGCGTTCGGCGCCTGCTGCTCGCGGGCCATCGACATGGAGTACAAATACCTGGCGCCGTACCTGAACCTCGGCTACGAAGCAGGGCCGTGGAACGTGGATGCCAGCGTGCGCCACGACCGCCAGAGCGCGAGCGGCACCGCCAACATCGCCACAGGCGCACAGCGCTATGAACCGGCCACCGTGCAGCGCGTGGACTACGACCTGACGCACAACTCGTACTCGGCTGGCGCCAACTACCGCCTTTCAAACAACCTCGCGTTGTTTGCCCGCGCCAGCGAAGGCGTCGCGTTCAACGCCGACCGCATCCTGTTCGGCGCGCCGCTGGACGGCAGCGTCCCCGTCAGCATCAACACGGTGCGCCAGCTCGAGGGCGGCGTGAAGTGGAAACGCGGCGGCGTCAGCGCGTTCGTCACGGCCTTCCACGCGAAGACCCGCGAATCGAACTACGAAGTCACGACCCGCACCAGCACGGCCAACAGCTATGACGCGAAGGGTGTCGAGATCGAGGCGGCATGGCGCGCCGGCGCACTGCAGCTGAACGGCGGTCTGACACTGACGGACGCGGAGATCACGGCCACGGCGCCGGGCGGCGAGGCCGTCATCGGCAATACGCCGCGCCGCCAGGCCCATGCCGTGTACCAGGCCGCCGCCACCTACTCACTGGGCAAGGCACTGCTGGGCGCCAGCGTGATCGGCACCGGCAAATCGTGGGCGGACGACCAGCACACGATCGTGATGCCGGCCTACCGCACCGTCAGCGCGTTCGTGAACTACGACGTCAGCGAGCGCGTGATGGTGTCGCTGTCCGCCAACAACCTGTTCAACGAAACGGGCTACACGGAGGTCGAAGGCGACGGCCACGCGGCCCGCTCGATCGCCGGCCGCTCCATCAAGGCCAGCGTGAAATATTCCTTCTGACTTTGCACATGACCGACTTTCCCTCCCCCGAGCGCCTGCTCGCGGCCTTGCCGCTGGCGCAGCGGGCCGAGGCGGCGCGCCGCTATGCCGAGCATGGCCCGCTGCTGTACCGGCGCCTGGCCGGCCTGTACGGCGGCCGTGCCGATTTCGCGCGCTGGTACGACGACCTGCTGGCCGCGATCGGCGCGCTCATGGCCGAACGCTCCGCCGGGCTGCGCGAGCTCGATGCGTGCCGTGCGGCGAACCCCGGCTGGTTCCTCGGCCAGGCGATGCTGGGCTACAGCGCGTATGCGTCGCGGTTCGGCGGCGACCTGGCCGGCGTCGGCCGGCGCATCGAACACCTGCGTGCGCTCGGCGTCACTTACCTGCACCTGCTGCCGTTCCTGCGCGCGCGGGCCGGCGAGAACGATGGCGGCTTCGCCGTCGCCAGCTTCGACGACGTCGAGCCCGGCCTCGGCACGATGGACGACCTGGAAACGCTGTGCGTGCAGTTGCGCGCGGCCGGCATCAGCCTGTGCGGCGACTTCATCCTGAACCACGTGGCCGACGACCATCCGTGGGCGCAGGGCGCGCTGGCCGGCGACGCACGGCTGCGCGACTTCTTCCACGTGTTCCCCGACCGCGCCATGCCGGACCGCTACGAGCGCACGCTGGGCCAGGTGTTCCCCGAAGCGTCACCGGGCAACTTCACGCACGTGCCGGCGCTGGGCTGGGTGTGGACGACGTTCTACCCGTTCCAGTGGGACCTGAACTATGCGAATCCGGACGTGCTGGCCGAGATCGCGGCCGCGCTGCTGCGCCTCGCCAACCGCGGGGTGGAAGTGTTCCGGCTCGACTCCACGGCGTTCCTGTGGAAGCGCGAGGGCACGCCGTGCATGAACCAGCCGGAGGCGCACGCGATCCTGCAGGCGCTGCGCGCGATCGTCGGCATCGCCGCGCCGGCCGTGCTGCTGAAGGCGGAGGCGATCGTGCCGACGCGCGACCTGCCGGCCTACCTGGGCGAACCGGGCGTGCCCGAGTGTCACCTCGCCTACCACAGCACGTTGATGGCGGCCGGCTGGGCCGCGCTGGCCGAGCAGGACACGAGCCTGCTGCGCGCCGTCGTCGAGCGCACGCCGTCCCTGCCGGCGGGCGCCAGCTGGCTGACCTATGTGCGCTGCCACGACGATATCGGCTGGAAGATCCTGGCCGACGAAGCGGCCGGCGACGTGGCCCGGCTGGCCGGCATCGCGAACTTCTTCCACGGCGCGGGCGACAGCTTCGCGGCCGGCGTGCCGTTCCAGTCCGGCGCGGCGGTGACGGTGCAGGCGACCAACGGCATGGCCGCGGCGCTGGCCGGCTTCGAGACGGCGGCCGGGCCGCTGGCACGCGAGGCGGCGTTGCGCCGGCTGCTGCTGGTGCATGGCGTGGCGCTGGCGTTCGGCGGCATGCCGATGCTGTACATGGGCGACGAACTGGGCATGGGCAACGACCACGGCTACCGCGCCGACCCACAGCGCGCGCACGACACGCGCTGGGTGCAGCGCCCCGACTTCGACGACGAAGCGGCGGCGCGGCGCGACGACCGCGATACGTGGTCCGGCCGGGTCTTCGGTGCGCTGCGCGCGCTCGTCGAACAACGTAGCGCGTGCGCCGCGCTGGCCGCCGACGTGCCGCGCACGGTGCTGCCGATGGACGACCCGGCATTGCTGGCGCTGGCACGGGGCGATAGCTTCCTTGCGCTGTTCAATTTCTCCGCGCGAACGGTGAAGGTGCCGCCGGGCACCTGGCCGAGGTATCCTGACGCGATCGAGCTGGAACCCTGGGGCATGCGCTGGCTGACGCGCTGACCGCATCACACATCGCATCACACATAACAATCACATGACGAGACAAACCGGATGACACAGCACAGCCAACCCATCGCCATCTTCGGCGAAGCGCTGGTCGACGACTTCGGCGCCAGCCAGGTCGTCGGCGGCGCCCCGTTCAACGTCGCGCGCCACCTGGCCGCATTCGGCGCCGCCACGCTGACGATCACCCGTATCGGCGCCGATCCCTTCGGTGCAACAGTGCGCGCACAGTTCGAGCGCTTCGGCATGCCGGACGCCGGCCTGCAGGTCGACCCGGTGCGGCCCACCGGCCGGGTGCTGGTCGAGCAGCAGGGCGGCAGCCACCGCTTCACGATCCTGCCCGATCAGGCGTACGACCATATCGATGCGCACCTGGCATTGACCGCGCTGGCGCAGGGCACACCCCGCATGCTGTACTTCGGCACGCTGGCGCAGCGCGGCGCCGTGTCGCGCGCGACGCTCGACAGCCTGCTGGCCGCCACCGATGCGCCGCGCTACCTGGACCTGAACCTGCGCGACGGCCAGTACACCACCGAGGCGGTGCTGGAATCGATCCGTCACGCGGACATCCTGAAGGTGAACGATGAAGAACTGGCGTGGCTGCAGGCCGCACTGGGGCTGCCGCGGTCGGAGGAGGCCGACGCCTGCGCGGCCCTGATCGCGATGTTCCGGCTGGACAGCCTCGTGGTCACGCTGGGGCCGCGCGGCGCGCTGTGGCAGGGCGCCGACGGCACCCGGCTGCATGCCGCCGCACCGGCAGGCGTCGAGATCGTCGACACGGTGGGGGCGGGCGACGCGTTTTCCGCCGTGTTCCTGCTGGGCGAGCGGCACGGCTGGCCGCGCGCGGCGACGCTGGCGCGGGCCAACGCGTTTGCCGCGGCGATCTGCGGCGTGCGCGGCGCGGTACCGGCCGATGCCACTTTCCATGCCGCGTGGCTGCGGCAGTGGGCCGAGTGAGGGAGCGCACGATGGCACACCGGCCGCACCTGTCGTTCTGGCAGATCGTCAACATGAATGTCGGCTTCTTCGGCATCCAGTTCAGCTTCGGGCTGCAGCAAAGCAGCATGAGCCCGATCTACAAATACCTCGGGGCGGACGAAGCGACGTTGCCGCTGCTGTGGCTTGCCGGCCCCGTCACGGGCCTCCTCGTGCAGCCGCTCGTCGGCGCGATGAGCGACCGCACCGTCACGCGCTGGGGGCGGCGCACGCCGTACTTCCTGATCGGCGCGCTGCTGTGCAGCCTGGGGCTGCTCGCCATGCCGTTCAGCCCCACGTTGTGGATGGCGGCCAGCCTGCTGTGGATCCTCGACGCGGCCAACAACGTGACGATGGAACCGTACCGCGCGTTCGTCAGCGACAAGCTGGCCCCAAGCCAGCATTCGCTCGGCTTCCTGACGCAGAGCGCGTTCACTGGGCTGGGGCAGACGTTGGCCTACCTGACGCCGTCGCTGCTGGTGCTGCTGGGGATGGACAAGGATGCGACCAACGGCAGCCACATTCCGCAAGTGGTGGTGGCGGCGTTCCTGCTCGGCGCGTTCATGTCGATCGCCAGCGTGCTGTGGTCGATCCGCACGACGCCGGAAGACCCGCCCGCCGTCATCGAAGGCGGCACGCGGCCAGGCCTGCGCACGGTGCTGGCCGACGTCGTGCTGGCGCTGCGTGACATGCCGGACACGATGCGCCGCCTCGCGCTGGTGAAGCTGTTCCAGTGGTATGCGATGTTCTGCTATTGGCAGTACATCATGCTGGCGCTGGCGCGCACGGTGTACGGCACCAGCGACCCGGCCAGCGCGGGCTTTCGCGACGCGGGCCTGCTGAACGGCCAGATCGGCGCGTTCTACAACTTCGTCGCCTTCATCGCCGCGTTTGCGTTGGTGCCGTTCACGCGGCGCTATGGCCCGAAGGTGATGCACAGCGTGTGCGTCGCGCTGGCCGGCATCGGCATGCTGTGCATCCCGCTGATCCGCGAACCGGCATTGCTGTTCCTGCCGATGATCGGCATCGGCCTTGCCTGGGCCAGCATGATGGGCAATCCGTACGTGATGCTGGCCGGCTGCATCCCGCCGGAGCGCACCGGCGTCTACATGGGTATCTTCAACATGTTCATCGTGCTGCCGATGATCGTGCAGATCTTCACGCTGCCGCTGTTGTACGGCACCGTGCTGGGCGGCGATCCGGCCAACGTGATCCGGCTGGCCGGCGTGCTGATGCTGTGCGCGGCGGTGGCGGTGTTGCGGGTGAAGCTGAAGCCGGCGCAGCAGGAGGCCGACATGGCCGTGCCGCTGCCGGCAGCGCGGCACTGAGGGAGCGCCGCTACGAGGCGAGCGCGCGCTGGGCGGACGGCCGGCGCGACTGGATCGCGCGCTCGAGCGCCTCCATCGTCGCCGGCTTCGTCAGGTGCAGGTCGAAGCCGGCCTGTTCGCTTTGCTGGCGCTCGCGCTCGCTGCCCCAGCCGCTCAGCGCGATCAGCAGGATCGGCCGGTGCGGGTGGCGCAGCCGGATCTGCCGCGCCACCTCGTGGCCGCTGATGTCCGACAGGCCGATGTCGAGGATGGCCACATCCACGTCCGCCTGTTCCAGCGCCTCGAGCGCGCTCCTTCCGGTGTAGGCCAGTTGCACGGCGTGGCCGCGCGCTTCGAGCATCGCGCCCAGCGTCTGCGCGGCATCGTGGTTATCGTCCAGTACCAGCACGCGCAGCGGCGCCCGCGCGGGTGCGCGTGCCGCGGGGCGTTCGCGCCGGCCAGCCGCGGCGGCCGGCAGCACGGGCAGGCGTACCGTGAATGTGCTGCCCTTGCCCTGCCCGTCGCTCTCGGCCACGATCGTGCCGCCATGCAGCTCGACGATGCGGCTGGCCAGCGCCAGCCCCACGCCGAGGCCGCCCTGGCGTTGCGCGCGCGTGTCCTCGGCCTGGGCGAACATGCCGAACACCTGGGGCAGCGTGTCGGCGGCGATGCCGGCACCGGTATCGGCAACGCGGAACACCGCGTTGTCCTCCTCCTCGGCCACGGCCAGCACGATGCTGCCGCCGCGCGGCGTGTACTTGACGGCGTTGTGCAGCAGGTTGCAGATCACTTCCGTCAGCCGCACGCGGTCGGCATACACCGTCAGCGGCACGGCCGGCAGGCGCGCCTCGAAACGCAGCGCGGCCCGTTCGATGTCATCGCGGCAGAACTCGGTCGCCGCCTCGACGATCTCGCGTACGCCGGCCGCTTCCATCTTCAGCTCGAGCTTGCCGGAGCTGATGCGCGCGACGTCGAGCAGATCATCGATCAGGTGCACCACGTGGGCCATCTGGCGCTGCATGATCTCGCGTGCCCGTACGCGTGGCGTGGTCTCCGACGCATCCAGTTTCAGCAGTTCCAGGCCCGACTGGATCGCGGCCAGCGGATTGCGCAGCTCATGCGCCAGCACGGCCAGGAATTCATCCTTGTAGCGGGCCTGGCGGTGCAGTTCCCGCACCGCGTTGGTGTGCGCCGTGATATCCACGAACGCGGCCGCGGCGCCGATCAGCCGGCCATCCTGCCCGCGCAACGGCACCGCGTTCATCAGCACGTGCAGCACGTCGCCATTGTCGAAGCGGATTTCCAGTTCCTTGCCGCGCACGTCGGCGCCTGTCGTGGCGGCCACCTGCAACGGCAGCCGGTCCGGCGCCAGCCGCTCGCCGCCGGCAAACACTTCGAAGGCGTGGCGCGCGGGTATGCTCAGCGACGGGTTTTCGTCCGCGGCCAGGCGCAGCAGGTGCCGGGCCTCGGCACTGGCCGTCACGGTTAGGCAGCCGGGGTCGTGGGCGATGAAGACGGCGGCGGGCGTCGCGTCCATCACGCTTTCCAGTTCGCTGGCGCGCAGGCGTTCGCGCTGTTCGCTGGCGTGCAGCGCTTCGAGCAGGCGCTTGCGTTCGGTGATGTCCTCCACCGCCACCGACAGGCCGGCGATCGCCCCATGCTTGTCGCGGATCGGGTAGACGCTCTCGCGGAAGGTGCGGATGACGGACGGCTGGGCCGCCGTCGGTCCTGCGAACTCGAGGCCGAACACGGGCACGCCGGTGCGCAGGACTTCATTGAATGTGGGGGCGGCCAGTGCCGCCACTTCCGGCACGACCTCATGGATCGTGTGGCCCACATGGCGCGCGACGCTGACGCCGTTGATCCCGGCCAGCACCGGGTTGATGCGGACATAGCGCAGGTCGCGGTCCAGTACGGCCAGCCCGAGCGGTGCGTGATCGTAGGCGACCGCCATCTGGCGCACGGCATCGCGGCACGCGGCGGCCTCGGCGCGGGCCTGGCGCAGCCTGCGCGTTTGCGCCAGCGCGAGTACAAGCAAGAGTGCTGCCGCCAGTGCGGGAAGTACTTGTAAAACAAAAGCCGCCACTGTGCCCCCTGGTTGGTCAGGCAGCCGGCCGCGCCGGTCGCCGATTGCGCCGCAGTCGGCAGCTTACTCCATCCGGCAGGCCGGCGGGCAATCGTGCGGGTAGGGGCGCGCTATCGGGCGGCGGAATCAGGCGGCGGGATCACGGCGTGGAATCAGACCACCGCGCCGAGCTTGAAGATCGGCAGGTACATCGCGACGACGAGGCCGCCGATCAGCACGCCGAGGATCACCATGCCCGGTGGTTCGGCCAGCGGGGAATCAGTCGCAACTGGCGGTTCTCGATCGCTGATCGGAAGCAGCCGCCCGTCACGAGCGGAGCGGCCAATCGGAACCGCGGCGTTGTATTTTCCAATACAGAAAACAGTTCAATAAATTTTCTGATTGATTCATATCATGAAAAGAATATACTGATTGGAAAACGTATTGACCGCGGTTCCCTCACCAGGAGTGCAACATGTACCGAAGCGTTTTGCAGCTGTCCAATACCGCACAGACAAACAGCCAGACAAGCGGCCAGGCAAGCGGCCGCGCGCCAGGGCAATCTCCCGCCGGTGCTGGGCCGCGCCGCAAGACGGTGGCGCTGGCGGCCGCACTCGCCGTGCTGGCCTGTACCCATGCCACCGCGCAGGACGGGGCGCCCGCCGCCACCGACGATGCGCGGACCGCGCCGCCCGCCGGTCCCGGCGCCAGGACGGAAGTCGTCACCGTCACGGCGACCCGGCGCCGCGAACCGGTGCGCGACGTACCGCTGCGCGTCGAGACGCTGAGCGCGGAAACCCTCGAGCGCTCGGGTGCCGCGTCCCTGACCGATTACGTCGGCTCGCTGCCGGGCGTGCATGTCGCCACCGATGGCGGCCCCGGCCGCGGCCAGGTCGAGATACGCGGCGTGGGCGTGGGCAGCCAGAACGCGCCGACGGTCGGCATCTACGTCGACGACGTCGCCTTCGGTTCCAGCACCAGCTTCGTCGGCGAGGCCGTGGCCGCGCTCGACCTGTCGCTGCTCGACCTGCACCACGTCGAGCTGCTGCGCGGCCCGCAGGGTACGCTGTACGGGGCCGGTGCGATGGGCGGCCTGCTCAAATATGTGACCAACGATCCCGACGCGAACCGCTTCTCGGGCAAGGCCGGCGTCGCCGTCCGCCAGAGCCGCAGGGGCGCGCTGGGCCACACCGAGAACGCGGTCGTCAACGTTCCGCTCAGCGAAGGCGTCGCGGCGATGCGGTTCGCGGCCTTCAACGAGCACGACGGCGGCTACATCCGGTCGGTCGGGCGCGTGACGGGCGATCACGTCAACGACGGCGATACGCGCGGGGCCCGCCTCTCGTTCCTGTTCGACCCGAGCCGCGACTTGCGCGTGCGCGTCACCGCGACCCAACAGAACATCGAGCGCGCGGGCACCGGCGTGATGCAGTACGACATCGCCACCGGCCGCCCGCGGTACGGCGACCTCACGCACTGGCTGTACCGCGACGAGCCCTATACGATCAAGACCGGCCTGCTGTCGGGCGACGTCGAATACAACCTGGGCTGGGCGCGCCTGAACGTGATCGGTTCGGCCCAGCGCTTCCGCGCCCGGACGATGCTGGACGCCACGGACATCGTCGGCAGCGACGGCCTGAATTACGGGGCGCTGGACAACAACACGCGCCTCGACAAGCGCACGGCCGAGGTGCGCCTGACCTCGGGACGGGGGCCGTTCGAATGGCTGGTGGGCTACTATCACAACAAGGAAACCGGCCTGCGCGACCAGCGCCTGTACGCGCAGCTGCCCGACGGCACGGAGTCCGATTTCGTCCGGTCCGCGCAGCCGTCGCGCTTCATCGAGAACGCGTTCTACGGCGACCTGACGTGGAATCCGGCACCGCAATGGTCGTTCACGGTCGGCGCCCGCGCCGCGCGCAACCGCCAGGTCTACGGCACCCTCACGAACGGCGTGAAGGACTTCGAATCGGGCGGCAAGGACAGCTCGAAGACCTACCTCGCCACCGCGCGCTATTCGATCGACAAGGTCAGCAGCGTCTACTTCCGCGCCGCCAGCGGCTACCGTCCGGGCGGGCCGAACCCGCCGGCGCTCGACCAGAACGGCCAGGTCGTGCCGGGCGCGCCGCTGCAGTTCGAACCGGACAAGCTGTGGAGCTACGAAGTGGGCTACAAGGCCGACCTGCTCGACAGGCGCCTCGCCATCGAGGCCGCGCTGTTCGACATCCGCTGGGACAAGCTGCAGCAGCCGATCGCGGTGGGCGCCACCACGTTGACGGGCAATGCCGGCAAGGCCGAATCGAAGGGCCTGGAAGTGGCGCTGCGCTGGAAGGTGGACGACCATTTCACGCTCGAGGGCAACCTGGCCTACACCGACGCGAAGCTGACCGAGGACGCGCCCGCGCTGGGGCCGTCCGGCGCGCGCCTGCCGAACAGCGCGCGCCTGTCCAGCAGCGTGACGGGCCGCTACGGCTTCGACGTGGGCGGCCACGCCGCGTACGCCGGCCTGACGCTGCGCCAGGTCGGCCAGCGCAACGCGGGGTTCGATGCGCCGGGCACCTCGGTGCCGAATTTCCGGCTGCCCGGCTATGCGATGGCCGACCTGCAGGCGGGGATCGAGGTCGACGGCTGGCAGGTGGGCGCGTTCGTGCGCAACCTGGCCGACAAGCGGGCCTTCTCCAGCGCCGACACCGCACTGACCGCGTTCGCCGGCCCCCTGCGGGTGACGCCGACCCAGCCGCGCACCGTCGGCATGAACCTGTCGAGGGAATTCTGATGGCGCGCCCGTTGCGACCCGCGGCGTGGCTGCGCGCCGCCGCCACGGCTTGCTGCGCCGCCGTCCTGCTGCCCGCGCTCGCGCAGGCGCCCGCGCCGGCCTCGGTGCCGTCCGCGGTGGCGCTGACGGCGGCCGACGCCGAATCCTGGCTGGACGGCATGATGCCCACGGCGCTGCGCATCGCCGGGGTGCCCGGTGCCGTGGTCGTGCTGGTCAAGGACGGCAAGCCGCTGCTGCAAAAGGGGTATGGCTACGCCGACTGGGAGAAGGCGGTGCCCGTCGATCCCGCCACGACGCTGTTCCGCCCCGGTTCGATCTCGAAGCTGTTCACCTGGACCGCCGTGATGCAGCAGGTCGAACAGGGCAAGCTCGACCTCGACACCGACGTGAACCGCTATCTCGACTTCGCCGTGCCGTCCTGGCGCGGCAAGGCGCTGACCTTGCGCCACGTGATGACCCACACGACGGGTCTCGAGGAAACGGGGCGCGGGTTGATCGTCTACGACCAGTACACGCCGGACAACGGCAAGGTCCTGAAGGCCTACATCCCGCCGTACCTGTACGAACCCGGCACCACGCAGGGCTATTCGAACTGGGCCACCGCGCTGGCCGGCTACATCGTGCAGCGCGTCAGCGGCGAGCCGTTCGACGATTACGTCGAGAAGCACATCTTCGCGCCGCTGGGCATGCGCCATTCGACGTTCCGCCAGCCGCTGCCGCCGGCCCTGCGCGCGCACATGGCGCAGGGATATCCGAGCGTGGACGAACCGGCCAAGCCCTACGAGATCGTCAACCTGCCGCCGGCCGGCAGCCTGGCCGCGCCGGGCGCCGACATGGCGCGCTTCATGCTGGCCTATCTGGGGCAGGGCAGCCTGGACGGCCAGCGCATCCTGAAGCCCGAGACGGTGCAGCTGATGCACACGCGGATCACGCGCGGCATGCCGGACCTGAACGGCATCGGCCTTGGCTTCTACCAGCAGGATGTGAACGGCCACCGCGCCGTGGGCCACGGCGGCGACACGAACCTGTTCCACTCCGAGCTGTACCTGCTGCCCGACGACGGCATCGGCCTGTTCGTGTCCGTGAACGCGGCGGGCCGGCACGACCAGGGCAAGTGGCTGCGCGAACGGCTGTATCAGGGCTTCGTCGACCGTTACCTGCCGGACCGGCGTCCCCGCGCGGCCGGCGTCGACGAAGCCACCGCCACGGCGCATGCGCACCTGCTGGCCGGGGCCTACCGCAACACGCGGCGCGAGGACTCCTCCTTCATGTCGGTGCTCCAGCTGCTGAGTCCCGTGAAAGTGGAGGCCGTGGAGCATGGCCGCGTCGCGATCGAGATCGGCGGCAGCCGCAACGTGTTCCGCGAAGTCAGGCCGTTCCTGTGGGAAGAAGAGCATGGCAAACGGCGCTTGCAGGCCGTCGTCAAGGACGGCAAGGTGCAGCGCTGGGGCCTGGAGCCGTACGTGTTCGCGTTCGTGTTCGAGCCGGTGCCGTTCATGGCCAGCACGCCCGTGCTGGTGGCGCTGCTGGCCGCGTTCGGCGTGGCCGTGCTGACGGCGCTGGCCTGGCCGGTCGCCGCGCGCATCCGGCGCCGCCATGGCCTGCCGCGGCCCGGCCGTCCAGCGACGCTCGTGCGGGTCGCGAGCTGCCTGGTGCCGGTGGCGGTGGCGCTGTGGGTTGCCACCGTCGCCGCCACGGACGGCGCCGACCCGGCCGGCCTGTTGATGGTGACGCAGGGCGTCACCATCGTCGCCTTCGTCGGCGGCCTGCTGGCGGCGCTGTGGCACGCGCGCACCGTGTTCGCGGGTGCGAAGGCGGGCAACAGCGGCGGCGGGACGGGCCGCGGCATGGCCCTGCTGTGGGTACTGGCCTTCGCGGTACTCGTGGGTGTCGGCGCCTGGCACCACCTGTTGAGCTTCAATCCCCATTACTGATCCGAGAGACCTCACGATGAAAGCAAGCAGCTCCGTCTTGTCCCTGTTGGCCGCCGCGGCGTTCGGCACGGCGCTGGCTGCCGCGCCGGCGCAGCAGGCACCTACCGACCTCGCCGCCACGCCCGCGCCGGCCAGGAAGCCCGAAGAGCAGGCCGCGCCCCCCGCCGTCACGACCCACGCGCTGGAGGCGGGCGACCTGGAAGCGTGGCTCGACGGCCTCGTGCCCTATGCCCTCAAGACGGGCGACATCGCGGGCCTTTCGCTCGTCGTCGTCAAGGACGGCAAGGTGCTCCTGCAAAAGGGCTACGGCTATGCCGACGTGGCCGCGAAAGTGAAGATGGATCCGGAACAGAGCCTGGTGCGTCCGGGCTCGACCTCCAAGCTATTCACCTGGACGGCCGTGATGCAACTGGTCGAGCAGGGCAAGATCGACCTCGACCGCAACGTCAACGACTACCTCGATTTCAGGATCGAGGAAAAGTTCGGCAAGAAGATCACGATGCGCGACCTGATGAACCACCGTGCTGGTTTCGAAGAGGGGCTGAAGGATTTGCTCAGCTACGACCCTTCCAGCGCGCCGAGCACGGAGCGCTACCTGAAGGACCATCCGCGTCCGATGCTGTTCGCGCCCGGCACGGTGCCCGGCTATTCGAATTACGGCGTGGCGCTGGCCGGCTACATCGTGCAGCGCGTGTCGGGCGAGCCGTTCGAGGCCTACGTGGACCGCCACATCTTCCAGCCGCTGGGCATGCGCCATTCGACGTTCGTGCAACCGCCGCCGAAGAACCTGCCCGGCTTCCTGTCGAAGGGCTATCCCGTCGCGAGCCAGCCGCCGTCGCCGTTCGAGCTCGTGATCACGGCGCCGGCCGGTGCGCTGACGACGACCGCGGCCGACATGGCGCGCTTCATGCTGGCGCACCTGCAGCAGGGCAGCGTGGACGGCCGTCAGATCCTGAAGCCGGAGACGACGACGCTGATGCACTCGCCCACCGGCACCGCCGACCCGGGCTTCGCGGTGATGGCGCACGGCTTCTTCTCGTTCCCGCAGAACGGCCACCGGGTGATCGGCCACGGCGGCGACACCATCGTCCACCACACCGAGATGAACCTGCTGCCCGACGACGGCGTGGGCATCTTCTTCTCCTACAACAGCCGCGGCAAGGAAGACGCGGTGTACGCGGCGCGCCAGGAGCTGTTCGACGGCTTCATGAACCGCTACTTCCCCGCGCCGCGCGCGCCCGAACCGCAGACGTTGGCCTCGGCCGCCGCCGACGCGCAGCGCATCGCGGGCCGCTACGAAAGCTCGCGCCGCGTGGAGCACGGCTTCCTCACCGCGCTGTACCTGCTGAACCAGGCCGTCGTCACCGCCAACCCCGACGGCACCATCACCGCGCCCGGCCTCACGGGCGAGCCGGAGACCTACCGCGAAATCGGCCCGCAGCTGTGGCGCAAGGTGGACGGCGCCGACATGCTGGCGCTGAAGGAGCAGGGCGGCGTCAAGACCATCGTCGCCAGCAACAATCCCGTCTCCGTGCTGCAGGAGGCGCGGTTCGTGCGCTCCGCGCCGCTGAACCTGACGGTGCTACTGTTCTCGACGCTGGTCCTCGCCGGCACCCTGCTGGCCTGGCCGCTGGGCGCGCTGCTGCGCCGCGCCGACCGCGCGACGAGCGGCGCCACGCCGGAGCACCGGCGCCTGCGGCGCATCCTGCGTGCGGCCGTCGTCGTGGACGTGGTCTACGCGGCCGCGTGGTTCATGCTGATCAAGCCGGTGCTCAGTACCGACGTGGCGGTCTACAGCCACACGATCGACTGGCTGGTGGGCCTGCTGGAAGCGAGCGGGCTGCTGGCGCTCGCCGCCGCGGCCGCCGGGGTGTGGGCGGCATGGCGCATGTTCCGCATCGACAGCCCGCGCACGGCGCGCCTCGGGAGCGTGCTGGTGGCGCTGGCGCTGCTCGGCATCGTGTGGGTGGGCGTGGTCGGCCAGCTGATCACGTGGAACCTGAACTACTGACATCCACCTGCAGCGCATCAGGACCGACATGAAATTCTTCATCGCCCATCTCGCCACCGAAACCAACACGTTCGCGGCCGCGCCCACCGGGCTGGGCGCGTTCGAGGAAATCGGCGTCTTTCACGGCGACGCCAGCCGTCGCGACCCGCAAGGCGCCGGCGCCTTCCTCCACTTCCTGCGCGGCCTGATCGAGGCGGACGGCCACGAGGCGGTCGAGAGCCTGTGCACGCTGGCGCAGCCCGGCGGGCGCACCGTGCGCCACGTGTACGAGGCGCTGCGCGACGAGATCCTGGCGGATCTGCGCGCCGCCATGCCGGTGGACGCCGTCCAGCTGCTGCTGCACGGTGCCATGGCGGCCGAGGGCTACGACGATTGCGAGGGCGATCTCGCCGAACGGATCCGCGCCATCGTCGGCCCGGGCGTGCCGATCGGCCTGGAGCTCGACCTGCATTGCCATTTCACCGGGCGGATGCAGCGCGCGGCGGACGTCATCGTCGCGTTCAAGGAGTATCCGCACGTCGACACGGACGAGCGCGGCCGCGAGCTGTACCGGCTGCTCGTCGCCGCGGCGCGAGGGGACATCCAGCCCGTCATGGCGGTGTACGACTGCAGGATGGTCGGCCTGTGGCACACGACGCGCGAACCGATGCGCGAGTTCGTGCGGCAGATGGAAGCGGCCGAGCGCGAGCCGGGCGTGCTGTCCGTCTCGCTCGGCCACGGCTTTCCCTGGGGCGACGTGCCGGAAGCAGGCGCCAAGCTTTGGGTGGTGGCCGATGGCGACGCGGCACTGGCGCAGTCCGTGGCCGAGCGGCTGGGGCGGGCGTTCTGGGACCTGCGCGAGCGCATCGGCCCGGAGACGGTGGACATCGACACGGCGCTGGACGTGGCCGCCGCAACAAAAGGGGAAGGGCCGGTGGTGCTGGCCGACGTGGCGGACAACCCGGGCGGCGGCGCGGCGGGCGACTCGACGTTCATCCTGCGCCGGCTCGTCGAGCGCGGCACGGCCGATGCCGTCGTCGGCGCCCTGTGGGACCTGGGCGCCGTGCACGTTTGCCGCAGCGCGGGCGTCGGCGCGGTCCTCGACCTGCGCATCGGCGGCAAGTGCGGGCCGGCGTCCGGCCTGCCCGTGGACCTGCGCGTGCGCGTGCGCGCGATCGTCGAGAACCACAGCCAGAGCGCGCTCGGCACGCGCGAGCGTCTCGGGCCCAGCGTCTGGGTCGAGGCGGCCAACGGGCTGCACATCGTGCTGGCCTCGATCCGCACCCAGACCTACGGTACCGACGCCTTCACGGGCCTGGGCCTCGAACTGGCCGACAAGGCTGTCGTCGCGGTGAAGTCGACGCAGCACTTCCATGCCGAGTTCGCGCCACTGGCGCGGCAGGTGCTGTACGTCTCGTCGCCGGGTGCGATGAACTTCGACTTCGGCGCGATTCCCTACCGGCTGCGTTCCACGGATTACTGGCCGCGGGTGGCCGATCCGCATGCGGCCGCGGGAATTTAGCATCCTGGAAAAGCTGCCATGCCGAGTTTTCACGCGCTGCAAGGTCGAACTATAATGGCGGTATTGGAGAGGACAGGCATGGCGACAAAACGCGCGATCAATCACGGACCGGAACGGGATGGCAACCTGGGCGAATCGCTCAGGCGCATCCGCAAGGAACGTGGCCTGACGCTGATCGAGGCGGGCGAGAAAAGCGGCATGCCGATGTCGACCATCTCGAAGATCGAGAACAACAAGATGTCGCTCAGCTATGACAAGCTGCTGCGTATCTGCAAGGCGCTCGACGTCGACATCTCGGAGCTGTTCAGCGGCACCCCCGCGGCCGGCAAGGCAGCGGCGCCGGCGTCCAGCGGCCGCAGGAGCATCAACCGGCGCGGCACCGGCTACGCGATCAACACGCCCAATTATTCGCACCTGTATCCGGCCGCGGACCTGCTGAACAAGCGCTCGGTGCCGATCATCGCCGAGATCCACACCCGCTCCATCGAGGACTTCGGCGAACTGATCCGCCATCCGGGCGAGGAGTTCGCGATCGTGCTCGAGGGCACCGTCGACCTGTACACGGACCTGTATGCGCCCGCTCGGCTGGAAACGGGCGATTCGATCTACTTCGACAGCGGCATGGCGCACGCTTACATCGCCGTCGGCGAGGAACCCTGCCGCGTGCTGTCCGTGTGCACGTCGGACGAGCCGAATTCGGAAACCATGTACGCGTCGCTGCTCGATGCGCCCGCGCCGGCGCCCGCGGAGCCTCCTCCACCGCCACCCACGCCCGTGCGTGCGAAGAAAAGCCGTAAGTAATCACGCAAATAAGCACGCAAGTAAGCACGCAAGTAAGCACTCAAGTAAGCACGCAAGTAATCCGGCGACTTGTGCCTGTCTTGCACGGCGGTTCCGCTCAAGCGATGCAGGCCGTGACCTCGATCTCCACCCCCACGCCGAAGGCCAGCTGCGCCTGCACGGTGGAGCGCACCGGCAGGTGCGGCGCCTTGAAGTAATCGGCGTACACCGCGTTGAAGCGGGCGAATTCGTCCAGGTCGGCCAGCCACACCGTCGCACGCACCACGTCTTCCAGCCCGCTGCCCAGCGCCGCTAGCGTCGCCGCGATCCGGTCCAGCACGTTGCGGGTCTGGTCCTCGATCGTTCCGGCCAGCGGCTTGCCGTCCGCCCCCAACGGGATCTGCCCCGACAGGAACAGGAAGCCGTTGGCCTGCACGGCCTGCGAGAACGGCAGGGGCAGGGCGCTTGGGGTGCGGACGATGTCTGACATGGCGATCTCCTCCTCGCGGCGTGAAGCCGTCAACATTTTCTGATACGGAAAAGAAAAGCCATTATCCCGGCCGCCGGAAGGCGCGTCAACCGATTTGCGCCACGCGCAAAAAGTGCTTGCGCACGCGCTTCGCGTGGCATATCTTTCAACAACAGAAGAATTTTCTTTTTTTGAAAATAGCAGGGGTCTCATGAACCAAACGGCGGATTTCATCGTGATCGGCGCGGGCATCGGCGGCGCGTCGGTTGCATACTGGCTCGCGCAGCAAGCGCGCGTCGTCGTGCTGGAGGGCGAGACGCAGCCGGGCTACCACAGCACGGGGCGCTCCGCCGCGCTGTTCATGGAGAGCTACGGCCCGCCGCAGGTGCGCGCGCTGACGCGGGCCAGCCTCGACTTCTTCCGCCAGCCGCCGGAGGGTTTCGGCGACCATGCACTGCTGTCGCCGCGCGGCGCCTTCGTGTTCGCCGCACACGGCCAGGAGGCCGCACTGGATGAGCACGAGGCGCTCGTGCGCCAGACCACGTCGCGGGTCGAACGCCTCGATGCGCGGGCCGCGCTCGACCTGGTACCGGTGCTGCGCCCCGGCGAGGTGGTGGGCGGGGTGCTGGAGAAGGATGCGGCCGACATCGACGTCGACGCGCTGCTGCAGGGTTTCCTGCGCGGCGCCCGCCGCCACGGCGCGCTGACCGTCAACGACGCGGCCGTCACGGGGCTGCGCCACGCGGACGGCGTGTGGACCGTCGCCACGGCCAGCGGCAGCTGGCAGGCGCCGGTGGTCGTGAACGCCGCCGGCGCGTGGGCCGACGAGGTCGCGCGGCTGGCGGGCGCGGACCCGGTCGGACTCGTGCCGAAGCGGCGCTCCGCGTTCATCTTCGCACCGCCGGACGGTCTCGCCACCGCGCACTGGCCGCTGTTCCTGGACGTGCACGAGTCGTTCTACATCAAGCCCGACGCCGGGACCTTGCTCGGGTCGCCCTGCAATGCCGACGCGACCTTTCCGCACGACGTGCAGGCCGAGGAACTCGACATCGCGATCGCCATCGACAACATCGAGCGCCTGACCACGCTGCGCATCCGCCGCCCCACCCATGTGTGGGCGGGCCTGCGCAGCTTCGTCGCCGACGGGGAGCTGGTCGGCGGCTTCGATGCGAAGCTGCCCGGTTTCTTCTGGGCTGCCGCCCAGGGCGGCTACGGTATCCAGTCGGCGCCGGGCGCGGGCCGCTATTACGCGTCCGTGCTGCTGGGCGAGCCCGTGCCGGCGGCGGTGGCCGCAACAGGCTTCGATCCGGCCTGTATCAGCCCGCAACGCTTCCAGCGCTGAAAGGCCCGCCATGCACATCTTCCTCGCCGCGCTGGCCCACGAAACCAACAGCTTCTCGCCGATCCCGACCACGTTGCGTGCGTTCGGGGAAGGCATCCTGTACCGGCCGCGCGACGGGGGAGCGCAGCGCGCCGAAGCCCTTGGCTTCCCCGGCTACGGCCTCCTGCTCGAAACCGCGTCCGTGCACGGCGACACGGTCACGTGCGGCCTGTGCGCGTGGGCCCAGCCCGGCGGCCCGGTCGCGCGCGCCGTCTACGAATCGCTGCGCGACGAACTGCTCGGGCAGCTGGCGGCCGCGGGGCCGGTCGACGCCGTGTTCCTCGTGCTGCACGGCGCGATGATCGCGCACGGCTACCCCGACTGCGAAGGCGACCTGCTGGAGCGCGTGCGCGCGCTCGTGGGCCCGGGCGTGCCGGTGGGCGCGCTGCTCGACCTGCACGCCACGCTGACCCCCCGCATGCTGGCCAGCGGCGCGGTCCTCGTCGCATGCAAGGAATATCCGCACACCGACTACCTGGCGCGCACCCGCGAGCTGCACGGCATCCTGGCGCGCATGGTGGCACGCACCTGCCGTCCGGACGCGCTGATGCACAAGGTACCGATGCTGGGCATCTTCGGCACGGGCGAGGGGCCGATGCGGGCGCTGGTCGACGACGTGCTGCGGCGCGAACAGACACCGGGCATCCTGTCGATCTCGCTGATCCACGGCTTCCCGTGGTCCGACACCGCGGACACCGGCGCCGCCGTGCTCGTCCTGTTCGAGGCGGGCCACGACGCCGCCGCGCGCGCCACGGCCGCGGCGCTGGCACAGACGTTCTTCGCCTTGCGCGAGGTCGGGGCCCACGGTGCGCTGAACGTGCGTGACGCGGTCGACGCGGCGCTGGCGGCAGGGGACAAGGGCCTCGTGGTGCTGGCCGACAGCGCGGACAACCCTGGCGGCGGCGCGGCCTGTGACAGCACCTGGGTGCTGCGCGAACTGATCGACCGCGGCGTGCAGGGCGCCGCCCTCGGCATGCTGTGGGATCCGCTGGCGGTGCAGCTGGCGAGCGACGCCGGCGTCGGCGCCGAGCTGCGGCTGCGCATCGGCGGCAAGGTCGGCGAAGGGTCGGGGCCGCCGGTCGACGTGCGCGCGACTGTCACCGCGGTGCGGCACGACGCGCGCCAGCACGGCCTGGCCGGCAAGTTCACCGAGGCGCTGGGCGATGCGGTCGCGCTGCGCGTCGGCGGCATCGACGTGGTGCTGAACACCCGGCGCCAGCAAGTCTTTTCGCCGGAGTGCTTCACGGAGCTGGGCATCGACCTGGCGGCGAAGCGCCTCGTCGTCGTCAAGTCGACCCGGCATTTCCGCGCGGGCTTCGATCCCATCGCGGCAACGACCATCATCTGCGACGCGCCGGGCGCCCTGAACAGCGACCTCGCGCGCCTGCCGTACGTCCACCTGGCGCGCCCCATCTGGCCGCTCGACAAGGCGATGGAGGTGCACCATGCGTGACACGGGCAACTGGTTCGGCCAGCCGAAGGGACTCACCATCCTGTTCCTGACGGAGACGTGGGAGAAGTTCTCGTTCTACGGCATGCGCGCGCTGCAGATCTACTACATGATGAAGGCGCTGCATTTCTCGCAGGCCTACGCGTCGGTGGTCTTCGGCGCCTACGCGGCGGCCGTCTACCTGACGCCGATCGCGGGCGGCCTCGTCGCGGACCGCTGGCTGGGGCGCCGCAAGGCGGTCATCCTCGGCGGCGCGACGATGGCGCTGGGCCACTTCATGATGGCGTTCGAGCCGCTGTTCTTCCCGGCGATGGCGGTGATCGCGATCGGCAACGGCCTGTTCCTGCCGAACCTGCCGAGCCAGGTCAACCTGCTGTACGCGCAGGGCGACCCCAGGGCAGGCTCCGCCTTCAACGTCTACTACATGGGCGTGAACCTCGGCGGGTTCCTCGCGCCGCTGATCTGCGGCACGCTGGGCGAGCTGTATGGCTGGCACTACGGCTTCGGCGCCGCCGGCGTCGGCATGTGCCTGGGGCTTCTCATCTACACCTGGGGCGGCCGCTACCTGCCGCCCGAGGCGGACAGGGCGCCCCGCAGGGCCGAAGTCGCGCCGGCCGGCGATGACCGGAACAACGAGCGGAGTAACGTCGCAATGCTGGCCGGGGTCGCGCTGGCGGTCATGCTGTTCCGCATCGCCTACGAACAAAGCGGCAATACGTTCGCGCTGTGGGCCGACACCGACGTGGACCGCCAGGCGTTAGGCATGACCATTCCCGCCACCTGGTTCCAGTCGCTGAACTCGATGTTCGTATTCCTGATCAGTCCCTTGCTGGTGCGCAGATGGAATGCCCGCGCCGCGCAAGGCCGCGCACAACCCGCGCTGGAGCGGATGACGCTGGGCGCCATCGGCGTCGGCGCGGCCTACGCGGCGCTGGCGGCGCTGATCTCAATCGGCCACGCGGCCGGTTTCGCGATCGGCTGGCCATGGCTCGTCGCCTTCTTCGCCCTCTACACGCTGGCCGAACTGTACATCCTGCCGGTGGGCCTGGGCCTGTTCGCCAGCCTGGCCCCCCGGCACTTCGCCGCCACCACGATCGCCGCCTGGTTCTTCTGCTCCTTCACGGGCAACCTGCTGTCCGGCGTCACAGGCGCCATCTGGGAACGCATGAGCCCACAGGGGTTCTTCCTGCTGATGGCGGCGATCTGCGTCGTCTCCGGCCTGCTGCTGCTGGCCATCCACCGCGCGCATCGGGCGCGCCAAAGCGTGCCGGTGCCGGCAGCCCCGGCCGCGGCGGACCGGGCGGTGTGACATGCTGGTGCTGCGCAACGCCGCCGAGGACGATCTCGAGGCCATCCTTGCCATGGCGCTCGCCGCCGGGCCGGGCATGACCACGCTGAAAGCCGACCGCGCGGCGTTGCGGGCGCGACTGGCGATGGCTGCGGCGTCGTTCGCCGGCGAGGCCGCACCCGCCGATGCCGATTACCTGTTCGTGCTGGAAGACCTCGAGCGGCGCCGGGTGTGCGGCGTGTCGGCCATCAAGGGCGCGGTCGGCGTGCGCGAGCCGTTCTACAACTACCGCATCAGTACCTCGGTCCATGCCAGCCCCACGACGGGCCTCGTGAACCGCGTCGAGTCGCTGCACCTGTCGCACGACCTGTCGGGCGCGTCCGAACTGTGTTCTCTCTTCCTGCATCCGGACTACCGCAACGGCACGAACGGCAGGCTGCTTTCCAAGGGCCGCTTCATGTTCCTGGCCCAGTTCCCCGACCTGTTCGCGCGCCGCGTGTTCGCCGAGATGCGCGGCTATCAGGACGCGCACGGCAAATCGCCGTTCTGGGAAAGCGTGGGCCGGCCGTTCTTCCGCATGGACTTCGACGCGGCGGACGATTTGTGCGGCAAGGGCGACCGCCTGTTCATCGAGCACCTCGTACCCCGCCTGCCGCTGTACACGCACCTGCTGGGCGAGGCCGCCTGCGCGGCGATCGGCCGCACGCACGATGCCACGGCGCCCGCGCGCCGCCTGCTGGAACAGGAGGGATTACGTTTCGACGGCTACATCGACATCTTCGACGGCGGCCCGGTGTTGCAAGCCAGCCTCGAGAACCTGCGCGCCGTGCGCGACAGCCGGCTGCACATCGCGGCGGCGGGACCGGGCGGCGCGAGCCCGGCGCTCGTGGCGACCACCTGGCGGCAGGAATTCCGGGTCGTCGTGGCGGATGCCGATCCGCACGCCGCCGTACTGCGGCTGGCGAAGCCGGCGCTCGACGCGCTGGCCTGTGCGCCCGGCGCGCCGGTGCGGGTGCTCGCGCTGCATGCGCCGGATGGGGAACGTGCACGATGAACGCATCTCACGCGACCGCGCGGAAACGCGGGCGCGGCAGGGTTCACCGCATCACGTTCGATTGGCTGGAACTGGCCGTCAGACGACGGAGCCCAGCTTGAAGATCGGCAGGTACATCGCGACGACGAGGCCGCCGATCAGCACGCCGAGGATCACCATGATCGCCGGTTCCATCAGCGACGACAGCGACGCGACGGCCTCGTCGACTTCCTCTTCGTAGAAGTCGGCCACCTTGCCCAGCATGCCGTCCAGCGCGCCGGATTCCTCACCGATCGCGACCATCTGCGTGACCATGTTGGGGAACACCTCGGCGTTCTGCATCGCCACCGTCAGGCTCGTGCCGGTGGAGACTTCCGTCTGGATGCGGCGGGTGGCGTCCAGGTACACGGCGTTGCCCGACGCACCGCCAACCGAGTCCAGCGCTTCCACCAGCGGCACGCCGGCGGCGAACATCGTCGCCAGCGTGCGGGTCCAGCGGGCGATCGTCGCCTTGCGGATCACCTCGCCGAACACGGGCAATTTCAGCAGCAGCCGGTCCATCGTGCGCTGCATGTTCAGCGAGCGCCGCCAGGCCTGGAAGAAGAAGTAGATGGCGGCAAACAGCCCGCCGAAGATCAGGTACCACCAGTTGACGAAGAACTCCGACATCGCCATCACCAGCAGCGTCGGCGCCGGCAGGTCCGCGCCGAAGCTCGTGAATACTTCCTTGAACGCGGGCACCACCCAGATCATGATGACGGCCGTGACGATGAACGCGACGGCCAGGATCGCGATCGGGTACGTCAGCGCCGACTTGATCTTGGCCTTCATCGCCAGCGTCTTTTCCTTGTAGACGGCAAGGCGCGTCAGCAGGTCTTCCAGGATGCCGGCCTGTTCGCCGGCGCCGACGAGGTTGCAGAACAGCGGGTCGAAGTACAGCGGGAACTTGCGGAACGCCTGGTTCAGGCTCGTGCCCGTCTCGATGTCCGCGCGCAGGTCCATGATCAGCTTCGACACGGAAGGATTCGAGTGGCCCTTGCCGACGATGTCGAACGCCTGCAGCAGCGGCACGCCGGCCTTCATCATCGTGGCCAGCTGGCGGGTGAACAGCGTGATGTCCTTTTCCGTGACCTTCTTGCCGGAGCGGTACACCTTCTTCTTCACCTTGGTGACCATGATGCCCTGGCGCCGCAGCGTCACGTTGACGACGGCCTCGCCGCCCGCGCGCAGCTCGCCGCGCACGGTCTTGCCCGTCTTGTCCTTGCCTTCCCAGGCGAAGACGGATTCCTTGATCTGACCGTCCCTGGACCGGTTCGCCGCGTGTGCCATATGTGTTCCTATTCGTTCGTGCAGCCCAGCACTTCTTCAAGACTCGTCAATCCCGCCTTCACCTTCACGAGGCCGGACTGCCGCAGCGACTTCACGCCCTCGGCTTGCGCCTGCGCGGCGATCTGCATCGAATTGCCGTGCGCGAGGATCAGCGCCTCGATCGCCGGCGTGATCGGCATGATCTGGTAGATGCCCACGCGGCCCTTGTAGCCCGAGCCGTTGCAGCGCTCGCAGCCCGCCGGCGCGTAGGGCTTCCAGCTGCCGTCCAGTTCTTCCGGCCGGAAGCCGGCGCTGACCAGGCGGTCCGCCGGGATGTCGGCCGGCTTCTTGCAGGAGCACAGCCGGCGCGCCAGGCGCTGCGCCGTGATCAGGATGACGGACGACGCGATGTTGAACGGCGCCACGCCCATGTTCATCAGGCGCGTCAACGTCGACGGCGCGTCGTTCGTGTGCAAGGTCGAGAACACCATATGGCCCGTCTGCGCCGCCTTGATCGCGATGTCCGCCGTTTCCAGGTCGCGGATCTCGCCGACCATGATGATGTCCGGGTCCTGGCGCAGGAACGACTTCAGCGCGACCGGGAACGTCAGCCCCGCCTTGTCGTTCACGTTCACCTGGTTCACGCCGGGCAGGTTGATCTCGGCGGGATCTTCGGCCGTCGAGATGTTGATGCCCGGCTTGTTCAGGATGTTCAGGCACGTGTACAGCGACACCGTCTTGCCGGAACCCGTCGGCCCCGTCACGAGCACCATGCCGTAGGGCCGTTGGATCGCGTCGAGCAGCAGCGCGCGTTGTTCCGGCTCGTAGCCCAGCGAGTCGATGCCCATCTGCGCCTGCGTCGCATCGAGGATACGCATCACCGTCTTCTCGCCGAACAGCGTCGGCAATGTGGAGACGCGCAGGTCGATCGTCTTCGTCGGCGACACGATCAGCCGCATCCGGCCATCCTGCGGCACGCGCTTTTCCGAGATGTCCAGCTTGGCCAGCACCTTGATGCGCGACACCAGCTTGTCCTTGATCGCGATCGGCGGCTGCGCATGTTCGATCAGCACGCCGTCGACGCGAAAGCGGATCCGGTAGAACTTCTCGAACGGTTCGAAGTGCAGGTCGGACGCGCCCATGTTCACCGCGTCCATCAGCATCTTGTTCAGGAAGCGCACGATCGGCGCATCCTCGACGTCCGTCGCCGGCGCTTCCTGCAGCGCCGCATCGGGTTCCTGCTCGAACTGGATATCGCCTTCCTCGCCGGCCAGTTCGCCGATCAGCTGCTCGCTGCTCTTGGCCAGTTCCTGCAGCAGCCGCACCAGCACGTCGTGCGGCACGATCACCGGTTCGACCAGCGTCTCCGTCTGGAACTTGATCTGGTCGAGCGCCTGCGTGTTCGTCGGATCCGAGATCGCCACCGACATCTTGTTGCCGCGCCTGGCCAGCGCCACCACGCGCTGCGTCTGCATCAGCTTCGGATCGATGATCTTCTGTGGCAGCGCAGCCACGGCGAACGCCTGCAGGTCGAGCATCGGGTACGCGAACGTCTCCGCGCAGAACACGGCCAGCTCGCGCGAGGCGATCGCGCCGCTGGCCAGCAGCACATCGATGAACGGCGCCTTTTCCACATGCGACTTGCGTTGCAGCGCATCCGCCTGCGGGGCGGTCAAACGCCCGGCCTGCAGCAATGCCCGCGCGAGTCCCGGCATGGGCGCGCTTGCCGCCGTATTGGGTTGCACTGCTGCCATAGCGCTAACTACTAGGATGAAAGGTGGGTCGCAATCAAGCGATGATGCCCGTGGGCATCACTTTTGTAAAGCGTGGTGCTGTCGTAATTTGACGACTTTGATCGACTGATTTTGCACTTGAACAACCTCAATGATGCAATTGCCAATGCGCACACTGATCGGGGCGTCGGGGATCTCCTGCAGGTATTCCAGCAGCAGTCCGTTCAGTGTTTTCGGTCCATCCAGCGGAAAGTTTAGGCCCAGCCGCTTATTGATGTCGCGCAAGGCCGTCGTGCCTTCCAACATGCACTCGCGCTTGGTGTCCCAGCCGAACGTGTCGGCCCGGGTGGCGGACGGCGTCGACGTGGTGAATTCGCCGATCATCTCCTCGATGATGTCGTCCAGTGTGACGAGGCCTTGCACCTCGCCGTATTCGTCGACGATGATCGCCAGCCGCTCGCGGTGTTCCTGGAAATGTTGCAACTGCGCGAACACGGCCGTGTCCTGCGGGATGAAGTAGGGCTCGGACAGCAGCGCGCGGAAATGATCGGCTGTCAGCTCGTCTTCCTCGTTCAACAGCGCGATCGCCTTGCGCACGTGCAGGATGCCGACGATCTGGTTGATTTCGCCATCGTAGACGGGCAGCTTGTTGTGGTAGCAGGTCGTCAACTGTTGCTTGATCTCGTCGACGGGCACGGCCAGGTTCAGTGCCTCGATCTGGGCGCGGGGCGTCATCACGTCCTCGACGGAAATCGTGTCCAGGTCAAACAGGTTCAGCAGGATGCTGCGGTGCTTCTGCGGAATGAAGTGGCCAGCTTCCAGCAGCACGGAACGCAGCTCGTCGGCGGACAGGCCGGATTCGTGCGGATTCGTGGCCGGCTTCACGCGGAACAGCCGCAGCAGCGTTCCGACGAACAGGTGGACGAACCAGATCAACGGCTTGGCCGCGCGCAGCAGCGGGCGCAGCACCAGGCTGGCAGGCAGCACGATCTGGTCGGCATAGCGGGCGCCGATGATCTTCGGCGAAATCTCGGCCAGCACAATCAGCAGGAACACGACGCCACCGATCGATGCCAGCACGCCGTACTGCTCGAGGCCGAAGTGGTCGATCGCGATGGCCGTGACGAGGGCGATGGCCATCGCGTTCAGCAAGGTGTTGGCGATCAGCACCAGCGACAGCAGGCGTTCGGTACGTTCAAGCAACCACAGCGTGGCGATGGCCCGCCGGCTGCCCCGTTTCGCCTCGTGGCGCAAGCGGAAGCGGTTGGCCGCCATCAGGGCGGTTTCGGCCATCGCGAAGAAGGCCGACAGGAAAATCAGGCAGGCGAGTGCAAGAACCTGCACCCATAAGGGTATGTTGTCCAAAGCGTGGAAACGATGCGCGGCAGACCCGCCGCAGAGCTTCAAATTCTACGGGAACCCCAACCCCGGTGCAAGCGAGCCACCCTTTCGGATGAGTTCGTGTCCCTTGGTGCCAGGCACCAGGGGACACAGGCTCATCCATAGCATGTCCCTTCGTGCCTGGCACCAGGAGACACGGCCTCAGCCGTAGCACATGCCTATAATGCACGAATGGATGCCGCCACCACCGCCTCCGCCGCCCGGCGGATCGCCCTGATGCCGCCGCCGGCGCTGGCGGGGGTCGTGCGGTATTTTCATGTCGAGTGCGACAGTGGCGGGCCGGCCATCGTGCCCGCCACGCCGTATCCGATGCTGACGCTGTTTGCCGCCGGCGGTTCGCTGGTGCCGTCGGTGGATGGGCGCCTGGCGCTGCTGTGCGAGCCGATGCTGTGCGGTCCCGTGACCGCGGCGTTGCCCGCGGTGTGGCAGCAGGGCACCTGCTTCATCAGCGCGCTGCTCGAGCCGGCCGGCTTTGCGCGGCTGTTCGGCTTTTCCGCGGCCGAGCTGCGCGATACGCCCGTCGCGCTGGCGGACGTCGATCCCGCGTTGCCTTCCATCGCCCCGGCGCAGGACGTGCTGGACACCACCGACGATCCCTTCCGCTGGGCCGACGCCTTGCAACGCTGGCTCGTCTCGCTGCTGCAACGGCGCGAGCGGGCCGCCGCGCCGTTCGTGCTGCCGGCCGCGCTGCTGGCCCTGCCCACCGGCGAGATCGCGCGCCACTGCGGCATCGGCGAACGCCAGCTCGAACGCCGCTTCCAGCACAGCTATGGCCAGAGCCTGCGGGCGATGCGCAGGATGCTGCGCTACACGCACGCGCTGGCCCTGCTGATGCGGCTGCCGCCACGCCACGGCCTGTTGACGCGCGTGGCGATGGATGCCGGCTACCACGACCAGGCCCACATGGTGCGTGACTTCATCGCCTACACGGGCCGCCCGCCGGGCGCCTGGTACGCGGAGCCGGACGATCCGCTGCACCGCACCTACCGCTACGACGCGGCGCAGCGCTGGATCGTCACCCGCTGATGTCGGTTCCATACAATCTTCGCGCCTGCCGCGCCGCTATCGTGACGGCAAACCGGCAAGGAGCAAAGCATGGAACACACTCTGCAAAACGACGGCTTCCTGGTCACGTCGGCCGAAGCCCTGTTCGACGCGGTGCGCAAAGACAGCCTGTGGTACCTGACGTTCGGGCTGGCCTGCTGCGCCGTCGAGATGATGGAAGCGGCATCGGCCCGCTATGACCTGGACCGCTTCGGCATGATCCCGCGCGGCTCGCCGCGCCAGTCGGACCTGATGATCATCTCGGGCACGCTGACCAACAAGATGGCGCGGGCGCTGCGCAAGGTGTACGACCAGATGCCCGATCCGAAATACGTCGTGTCGATGGGCTCGTGCGCGAACGGCGGCGGCTACTACCACTACAGCTATTCGGTCGTGCGCGGCTGCGACCGCATCGTGCCGGTGGACGTCTACATTCCGGGCTGCCCACCGACGGCCGAAGCGCTGATCTATGGCCTGATGCAGCTGCAACGCAAGATCGCCACCGGCGTGCCGGCCGCACGCCGCATGGAGCTCGCGCGCTGAACGAACCGTTCGGCTATCATCGTCCCATCCGTACACGAGGGAGGGGAAGCGCATGCGCAAGATGCTGGCCGGGATATCGTTGCTGATCGGGGGCGCCGCCGCGGCGGCCGATCCATCGTTGCTGGACAAGGCGGAGCGCGAGCGCCCCGCCGCGCTGGCGTTGCTCGAAAAGCTCGTCAACATCGACTCCGGCACGTTCAATGCGAAAGGGCTCGACGACGTGGGCGTCATCGCCGCCGGCGAGCTGCGCAAGGTGGGCTTC
This sequence comes from Pseudoduganella flava, assembly GCF_007830495.1. Taxonomy (GTDB): domain Bacteria; phylum Pseudomonadota; class Gammaproteobacteria; order Burkholderiales; family Burkholderiaceae_D; genus Rugamonas; species Rugamonas flava. The sequence continues at coordinate 285,945 of NZ_VLKW01000001.1, forward strand.
CAGGTCGAGACGCAGCCCGCCACGCCGGCCGCCAGCCGCAACATTGTGGCCACGCGCACCGGCACGGGCAAGGGCCGCGTGCTGCTCGTCGCCCACATGGACACCGTGTTCTCCGACGGCACCGCCGCCAAGCGCCCGTTCCGCATCGACGGCAAGCGCGCCTACGGCCCCGGCATCATGGACGACAAGGGCGGCATCGTCATTGCCGTCCATGCGGCGAAGCTGCTGGGGCCCGGCGACTTCGGCAAGCTGACCGTGCTGCTGAACACGAACGAGGAGACGGGCTCGGAAGGCACGCGTGCGCTGATCGCCAAGCTGGCCAAGGAGCACGACGTGGCGTTCAACCTGGAACCTGGTCGCGCGGCCGATGGCCTCGTCGTGTCGCGCAAGGGCAGCGGCGAGATCGAATTGGACGTGCAGGGCAAGGCGTCGCATGCGGGCGTGGCACCGAAACAGGGCGTGAACGCGACATTGGAAGCGGCGCACCAGGTGGTGCAGTTGGCCGCGCTGGGCGACGACGCGAAAGAGACGACCGTCAGCTGGACCGTCATCCAGGGCGGTGAGCGCAGCAACGTCATTGCCGACCATGCCCATGCGACGGCCGACGTGCGCGTGAAGGTGGCGGAGGAATTCGACCGTGTCGAGCGCGACATGCGCCGCATCGCCGCACGCCAGCTGGTGCCGCAGGCGCGCGTGAACGTGGCGCTGAAGCGCAGCTTCCCGCCGATGCCGCCCAGCCCCGTGACGGACGCGCTGGCGCAGAAGGCTGGCGCAATCTACGCCGAGATCGGCCGCAAGCTGACCTTGGAAAGCACGGGCGGCGCGGCCGACGCAAGCCTCATCCACGCGGCCGGCGTGTCGACCTTGGATGGCCTGGGCATCGTCGGCGGCGGCATCCACACGGCCGACGAATACGCGGAGGTAGACAGCATCGGCCCGCGCATCTACCTGCTGGCGCGGCTCATCCAGGAGTACGGCCGCTTACCGGATCAGCTGCCCCGATAGGTCGAATACGACCACGGCGACACGACCAGCGGCACGTGGTAATTCTCCTGCGGGTTGGCGATGCCGAACGCGATCGTCACCAGGTCGATGAAGCGGGGCGTGGGCAGTTCCACGCCCAGCTCCGCGAAATAATCGCCGGCGTTGAACACCAGCTCGTACTGGCCGGGGCGCAGCGCGTCGCCTTCCAGCAGCGGCGTGCCGCAGCGGCCATCCGCATTCGTCACGTCCATCTTCAGCAGCTGCTTGCCTTCGCCGGTCACGGCGAACAGCGCCACTTTCACACCCGCGCCGGGGCGGCCATGCGCCGTGTCGAGCACGTGCGTCGTCAGTTTTCCCATCATTATCCTTTGGTGATCAACATGCCGAATCGATGATATACCGGCACATGGAAATCCCTATAATGTTGTGAATATGAACATCCACAGCGAGGCATGATGATCAAGACCGCAACCGCCGGCATGCTGCTGGCCGCCACCACGCTGGCGCAAGCCGCGCCCGCCACGACCGTGCGCGTGGAAGGTGGCCGCATCGAGGGCCGCATCGAAGACGGCGTACGCACCTTCCAGGGCATTCCGTTCGCCGCCGCGCCGGTCGGTGCGCTGCGCTGGAAGGCGCCGCAGCCGGTACAGCGCTGGCAAGGCGTGCGCAAGGCGCAGGCGTTCGGCAACCGCTGCATGCAGCTGCCGCTGTTCTCGGACATGGTGTTCCGCTCGCCCGCGGTCGACGAGGATTGCCTGTACCTGAACGTGTGGACGCCGGCCCGCGCGGCGAAGAAGCTGCCCGTGCTGGTCTACTTCCACGGTGGCGGGCTGGCGGCTGGCGACGGTTCCGAGCCCCGTTACGACGGCGCCGCGATGGCGAAGCAGGGCATCGTCGCGCTGACGGTCAACTACCGCCTCGGCGTGTTCGGCTTCCTGGCGCACCCCGAACTGACGGCCGAAGCGCCATACAAGGCGTCCGGCAACTACGGCTTGATGGACCAGGCGGCCGCGCTCGCGTGGGTGAAGAAGAACATCGCGGCGTTCGGTGGCGACCCGGCGCAGGTGACGATCGCCGGTGAATCGGCCGGTTCGTTCTCCGTCAGTGCGCAGATGGTGATGCCGATGTCGCGCGGCCTGTTCGCGCGGGCGATCGGCGAAAGCGGCGCGATCCTCGGCACGCGCTTTGTCGCGCCGCTGGCCGATGCCGAGCGCCAGGGCGTGCAATTCGCGCAGGCAGCCGGCTACGCCACGTTGCAGGACCTGCGTACCGCCCCGGCCGATGCGCTGCTGCAGGCGCAGGGCAAGCCGGGCGCGCCGTGGTTCTCGATCGTGCAGGATGGCCACGTGATCGACCGCGCACCCGCCGAGACCTTTGCCCGCGGCCTGCAGGCCAAGGTGCCGCTGCTGGCCGGCTGGAACTCGCAGGAGCAGCACGCGGGCGCGATCCTCGGCCCGCTGCCGCCCACCGCCGAGAACTTCCAGGCCGCGCTGGCGAAGCTGTACGGCGAACGCGCCGCCGCGGCCGCGCAGGCATATGGCTACGACGTGGCCGACGCGGCGCGCGACCTGGCCAGCGACCGCTGGATCGCCTACGGCACGTGGAAGTGGATCGCGCTGCATGCGCAGGCGGCACCGGCGTGGCGCTACTACTACACACGGCCCCGTCCCGCCACGGTGGACGGCAAGCCGGCCGATGCGGGCGCCGTGCACTCGGCCGAGATCGAATACGCGATGGCTAACCTGGACGGCAACAAGGTATTCCGCTGGACGGACGAGGACCGCCAGGTGTCCCGCACGATGAACGCGTACTTCGCCAACTTCATCAAGCACGGCGACCCGAACGGCGCCGGCCTGCCGGTATGGCCGAAAGTCACGGAGCCGGGCGCGAACGTGATGCGGCTGGACGTGCAGTCGGCGGCATTCGATCCGCAGGACCGGGCCCGCTACGAATTCCACGATGAAGAGGCCAAGCGCCCGAGCGCACCATGAGCCCATCGAACAACCAGAACTATCCGCGCGACCTGATCGGCTACGGCCGCACGCCGCCGCATCCGAACTGGCCGAACCGCGCCCGCGTCGCGCTGCAATTCGTGCTGAACTACGAGGAGGGCGGCGAGAACTGCGTGCTGCATGGCGACCCGGCGTCGGAGACGTTCCTGTCCGAGATCATCGGTGCGGCCGCGTTCCCGATGCGGCACCTGAGCATGGAGTCGATCTACGAATACGGCTCGCGCGCCGGTCTGTGGCGGCTGCTGCGCATGTTCGAGGAACGCAAGCTGCCGCTGACGGTGTTCGGCGTGTCGATGGCCTTGCAGCGCAACCCGGAAGCCGTGGCCGCGTTCCGCGAGCTGGGGCACGAGATCGCCTGCCACGGCCTGCGCTGGATCTCGTACCAGAACATGGACGAGGCCACCGAACGCGCGCACATGAAGGAAGCGGTGGACATCATCCGCGACCTGACCGGCAGCGCGCCGCTGGGCTGGTACACGGGCCGCGATTCGCCGAACACGAGAAGGCTCGTCGTCGAGCACGGCGGCTTTCGCTACGACGCCGACTACTATGGCGACGACCTGCCGTTCTGGCAGGAGGTCGCGCATACGGGCCCGGACGGCAAGCCGGCCGTGACGCCGCAGCTGATCGTGCCGTACACGCTGGACACGAACGATATGCGCTTCGCGGCGATGCAGGGCTTTAACAGCGGCACGCAATTCTTCGATTACCTGAAGGACGCGTTCGACGTGCTGTACCGGGAAGGCGATTCGAACGGCTTGAACCAGCCGAAGATGCTGTCCATCGGGCTGCATTGCCGCCTCGTCGGGCGCCCCGCGCGCGCGGCCGCGCTGGCCCGCTTCCTCGACTACGTGCAGGGCCATCCGGACGTATGGATCGCGCGCCGGATCGACATCGCCGAGCACTGGCACAAGCACCATCCGTACCGTGGCTGATATGCCTATTCCCTGATAACGCTCATCACCGATCCGGTATAGACATCGTGGCTTGCGATGTTAGTCTTGCAAGATAGGACCAATCCGAGGCCATGATGTCTGAACCGATCCGCTTTTACTTCCGCGGCGCCGTGCACGAGGTGCAGGGCGCCGACCCGACGCAGACCGTGCTGCAGCACCTGCGCGAGGACCTGCACTGCACGGGCACCAAGGAAGGCTGCGCCGAGGGCGACTGCGGCGCCTGCACCGTGGTCGTCGGCACGCTGGCCGGCGGCAAGGTCGAGCTGAAGGCCGTCAACAGCTGCATCCAGCTGATGCCCACCCTGGACGGCAAGGCACTGTTCACGGTCGAGGACCTGCAGCAGCGCGACGGCGCCCTGCACCCCGTGCAGCAGGCGCTTGTCGAGTGCCACGGTTCGCAGTGCGGCTTCTGCACGCCGGGCTTCGCGATGTCGCTGTGGGGCATGTACCTGCACGCCGACGGGCACACGCCGTCGCGCAACGAGATCGACGACTGCCTGTCCGGTAACCTGTGCCGCTGCACGGGCTACCGCCCCATCATCGATGCCGCACGCCGCATGGCCGAGCTGCCGCGCGTGAGCTTCGATACCGAAGCGCTGGCTGCCCAGCTGCAGGCGCTCAAGCGCGACAAGCTGGCCGTCTACAGCGCGCACGGCACCACCTTCTACGCACCGCGCACCTTGGCAGAACTGGCGCGGTTGCGGGCGGAACGGCCCAGCGCGACCTTGCTGGCCGGTTCCACCGACGTGGGCCTGTGGATCACGAAGCAGATGCGCACGCTGGGCGACATCATCTACCTGGGCCACGTCGACGCGCTGCGCACGCTGGCCGTCGATGGCGGCATGCTGGAGATCGGCGCCGGCGTCTCGCTGGAAGAGGCATACACGGAGCTGTGCCGCCACTATCCCGGCGAGCTCGCGGAACTGCGCCAGCGCTTCGCGTCGCTGCCGATCCGGAACGCCGGCACCTTGGGCGGCAACGTCGCGAACGGTTCGCCGATCGGCGATTCGATGCCGTGGCTGATCGCGCTGGGCAGCGAAGTCGTGCTGCATGGCGGCGGCGCCGAACGCACGCTGGCGCTGGAAGACTTCTACCTCGACTACATGAAGAAGAACTTGCGGCCGGGGGAATTCGTGCGCGCCGTGCGCGTGCCGCTGCCGCGCCCGCACGTGGTGTTCCGCACCTATAAGCTGGCCAAGCGCTTCGACCAGGATATCTCGGCCGTCTGCGCCGCGTTCGCGCTGACGCTCGACGGCGGCAAGGTGGCATCCGCGCGCATCGCGTTCGGCGGCATGGCCGCGACACCGAAGCGCGCCGCGCAGGCGGAAGCGGCACTGGCAGGCAAGCCATGGAACGAGGACGCGCTGGGCGCCGCAATGGCCGCGCTGGCGCAGGACTACGCGCCGCTGACGGACATGCGGGCGTCCGGCGCTTACCGGATGCGCGCCGCGCAGAACCTGCTGCGCCGCTTCTGGCTCGAGACCCGGCTTGACGCGCCGCTGGCGCCAGCCGCCGTCAACGCTTTCGCCGTCGGCGCATAAGGAGCAGGCGATGAATCATCCCGTCACCCAGGAACTCGCCAACGAACTCACCGCCGGCTGGAGCGCCGTCGGCGTCTCGCGGCCGCACGAATCGGCCGAGCTGCACGTGCTGGGCCAGGCCACCTACACGGACGACATCCCGGAACTGCAGGGCACGCTGCATGCGGCATTGGGCTTGTCAGCGAAAGCGCATGCGCGCATCGCGACACTCGACCTGGCACCCGTGCGGGCAATGCCCGGCGTCGTCGCCGTGCTGACGGCGGACGACATCCCCGGCACCAACGATTGCGGCCCGATCATCCACGACGATCCGATCCTCGCGCAAGGCGAGGTGCTGTACGTGGGCCAGCCGATGTTCATCGTGATCGCCGACACGCACACGAACGCGCGCCGCGCGGCACGCAAGGCCAACGTCACGTACGAAGAACTGCCGGCGATCCTGACGCCGCAGCAGGCCAAGGCCGCCAATTCTTACGTGCTGCCGCCGATGCGGCTGGAGCGCGGCGACGCCGAGGCCGCGTTCGCGCGCGCGCCGCACGTCGCGCGTGGCGAGCTGTTCGTCGGCGGCCAGGAGCAGTTTTACCTGGAAGGCCAGATCGCCTACGCGATCCCGAAGGAAGGCCGGGCCATGCTGGTGCAGTGCTCGACGCAGCACCCGAGCGAGATGCAGCACGTGGTGGCACATGCGCTGGGCCTGAACTCGCACCACGTCACCGTCGAATGCCGGCGCATGGGCGGCGGATTCGGCGGCAAGGAATCGCAATCGGCGCTGTGGGCCGCGGCGGCCGCGATCGCTGCCAACTACCTGAAGCGCCCCGTGAAGCTGCGCGCGGACCGGGACGACGACATGATGGTCACCGGCAAGCGCCACTGCTTCTGGTACGAATACGAGGTGGGCTACGACGACACGGGCCGTATCCTCGCTGCCCGCGTCGACATGACCTTGCGCGCCGGCTTCTCGGCCGACCTGTCCGGCCCCGTCGCCACGCGCGCCGTCTGCCACTTCGACAATTGCTATTACCTGTCCGACGTGGACATCCGCGCCGGCTGCGGCAAGACCAACACGCAATCGAACACCGCGTTCCGCGGCTTCGGCGGCCCGCAGGGCGCGATCGCGATCGAGTACGTGATCGACGAGATCGCCCGCAACCTGGGCAAGGACGCGCTGGACGTGCGGCGGCAAAATTTCTACGGCATCGGCGAACGCGATGAAACGCCGTACGGCCAGGCTGTCGTCGACAATGTGCTGCCGGAGCTGACGGCGCAGCTGGAGGAATCGAGCGAGTACCGCGCCCGCCGTGCCGCCATCGACCGCTTCAATGCGGCCAGCCCCGTGCTGAAGAAGGGTCTGGCGTTCACGCCTGTGAAATTCGGCATCGCCTTCAACGTCACGCACCTGAACCAGGCCGGCGCGCTGGTGCACGTGTACGTGGACGGCTCCGTGCTCGTCAACCATGGCGGCACCGAGATGGGGCAGGGCGTCAACACGAAGGTGATGCAGGTTGTCGCGCATGAACTGGGCCTTGACCTGCGCCATGTGCGCATTGCCGCCACCGATACCAGCAAGGTCGCCAACACGTCGGCCACCGCCGCGTCCACGGGGGCGGACCTGAACGGCAAGGCGGCGCAGGATGCGGCGCGGCAGATCCGCGACCGGCTGGCCGCTTTCGCCGTCACGCTGCACGGCGGCGACGTGGCGGACGTGCACTTCTTCGGCGATGCCGTGCACGTGAACGGCGTGTCGGTGCCGTTCGCGGAACTGGTGCAGAAGGCTTACCTGAAGCGCGTGCAGCTGTGGTCGGACGGCTTCTATGCGACGCCCGGCCTGAGCTGGGACCCGAAGACGATGCGCGGCCATCCTTTCCAGTACTACGCGTACGGCGCTGCCGTGTCGGAAGTGGTGGTCGACACGCTGACGGGCGAATGGAAGCTGCTGCGTGCCGACGCGCTGTACGACGCCGGCCGCTCGCTGAACCCGGCCATCGACATCGGCCAGGTCGAGGGGGCATTCATCCAGGGCATGGGCTGGCTGACGACGGAACAGCTGTGGTGGAACGACGCGGGCAAGCTGATGACGCATGCGCCATCGACGTACAAGATCCCGGCGATCTCCGACTGCCCGGAAGACTTCCGCGTGCGCCTGTTCGAGAAACCGAACGTGGCCGACAGCATCCACCGCTCGAAAGCCGTCGGCGAGCCGCCGCTGCTGCTGCCGTTCTCCGTGTTCTTCGCGATCCGCGACGCGATCTCCAGCGTCGGCGGCCACCGTGTGAACCCGCCGCTGAACGCTCCCGCGACGTGCGAGGAAATCCTGCGCGCGATCGACGCCGTGGCGGCACAATCGCAATCCCTGCAAGAAACTAATTTCCAAAAATCGGGGTCTGACCCCGAATTCGGGAAACTCTCACACTAATGAACGACTGGCTGCAAGCGGTCGCCGGGCCGGCGGTACTGGTCACGGTGGCGCGGGTGGAAGGTTCCGCCCCGCGCGCGCCCGGCACGAAGATGCTGGTGACGCCGCACACGCAGCACGACACGATCGGCGGCGGCCACCTGGAATTGCGGGCCATCGAGATCGCGCGCGACATGCTGGCCGCGCAAGCCGGCTGCGTACGCACCGAGCGCTTCGGCCTCGGCCCCAGCCTGGGCCAGTGCTGCGGCGGCGTCGTGTGGCTCGCCTTCGAGCCGGTCAATGACGAACTGGCCCAGGTGCTGGCCGCATTGCGTGCCCGGCGCACGCGGGACAGCTGGCGGGTCGCCGCGCTGGACGGCACTCCCCGCTGCGCGCTGTTCGACGCCGAGGGCCAGCGCATCGCCGGCACGGCGGCGCTGCCGGGCGAGCTGGCGCGGGAAGCCGTCATCAACGACGGCTGGCTGATCGACCCCGTGTTGGCGCCGCGCGCGCACCTCGTGCTGTTCGGCGCCGGTCACGTGGGCGCGGCCATCGTCCGTGCCCTGGCCGAGCTGCCGTGCACGGTGACGTGGGTGGACGAGCGGGACGACATGTTCCCGCCATCCGTGCCGGCCAACGTGACGGTCGAAGCGACCGACACGCCGGAAGCTGTCGTCGCCACCGCGCCGGCCGGCGCCAGCTACCTCGTGATGACCCACAGCCATGCGCTGGACGAGCGGCTGTGCGAAGCGATCCTGGCGCGCCACAACGTCGGCTGGTTCGGGCTGATCGGCTCGCAGACGAAGCGCGCGCAATTCGAACGCCGCCTGCGCACGCGGGGCTTCGCGCCCGACCGCATCGACGCGATGGTGTGCCCGATCGGGCTGCCGGGTATCGCTGGCAAGGAACCCGCCGTGATCGCGGCCTCGGTGGCCGCCCAATTACTGATAAGCTGGGAAGCGCAGGAACGCTTCCCGGTGCCCCAAGAGATCTGACATGCACAACACCTCCACTGTGCAAGCCTGGCGTGCCGGCTTGCTGACCTTCCACGCCGATCCCGCCTTCAGCGAGAACGCCCACAGCTGGATCGAAGACGGTCTCCTGATCGTCGCCGACGGCAAGGTCCAGGCGGCCGGCGACTGGTCCACCTTGCACGCCAGCCTGCCGCCCGGCACACCGGTCACGGACTGGCGGGGCAAGATCATCACGGCCGGCTTCATCGACGCGCACGTCCACTATCCGCAGACGGACATGATCGCGTCACCGGCGCCCGGCCTGCTGCCGTGGCTGGAGCAGTACACGTTCCCGACCGAGCGCGCGTTCGCCGACCCGGCCCATGCGGCGCAAGTGGCCGAGTTCTTCCTCGACGAGCTGCTGCGTGTCGGCACGACGACGGCCTTGGTCTACTGCACCGTGCACCCGCAATCGGTCGACGCCTTCTTTACCGCCAGCGAAGCGCGCGGCCTGCGCATGATCGCCGGGAAGGTACTGATGGACCGCCATTGCCCGGACTTCCTGTGCGACACGGCCGAGCAGGGCGCGCGCGACACGGAGGAGCTGATCCGCCGCTGGCACAAGCACGAACGCTCGCTGTATGCGATCACGCCGCGCTTCGCGCCCACGTCCACCGAGGAGCAGATGCATCTCGCGGGTGAACTGGCGCGCCGGTATCAGGACACCTATCTGCAAACCCACGTCTCCGAGAACGAGGACGAGTGCAAGTGGGTCAAGGCGCTGTACCCCCAGGCGCGCAGCTACCTGGACGTGTACGACCGCTACGGCATGCTGCGCCCGCGCGCCGTGTTCGGCCACTGCATCTGGCTCGATGACGAGGACCGCGCCCGCATCGCCGCCACCCAATCGGCGGCCGCCGTCTGCCCCACGTCGAACCTGTTCCTCGGCAGCGGCCTGTTCGACTTCGAGGAAGCGGATCGCGCCGGCATGCGGATGGCGCTGGCGACGGACGTCGGCGCCGGCACGTCGTTCTCGATGTTGCAAACGATGAATGAAGCCTATAAAGTAGCGCGCTTGAAAGGCAGCTACCTGCCGGCGCTGCGCATGTTCTACCTCGCCACGCTGGGCGCCGCGCGCAGCCTGCACCTGGACGACCGGATCGGCAGCCTCGCGGCCGGCAACGAGGCGGACTTCGTCGTGCTCGATCCCCGCGCGACGCCGCTGCTGGCCCGCCGCACGGAACGCGCCGACAGCCTGGAGGAAGTGCTGTTCGCGCTGGCCCTGCTGGGCGACGACCGCGCGATCGCGGCCACGTACTCGGGCGGCAGGCAGGTGCACGTGCGGTAGGTGCACGTGCGGCAGAGCTGAACCCCGTCACGAACGAAAGAGATCACTATGCAAAACCGTCGCATCATCGTCGCCGCGCTGGCCGCGGCCTTCGCCCTCCCCGCGAGTGCACAGAAGGCCGGCTCGAACGAAGCCGCCGTCCAACGCCACTTCGCCACGCTGGTCGCGAGCCCCGCGAAGACGGCCGAGCTGACGATGTTCATGACGATGATGCCGAAGGGCGGCGACCTGCACCACCATTACTCGGGCGCGATCTATGCCGAGCAGTACCTGGAGTGGGTGGACAAGGAAGGCTATTGCGTCAACAAGACGAACTTCCGCATCACGACCGACAAGGCGCAGGCCGCGACCGAGCGCGCCAAGCCGGGACCGCAACGCGCCTGTGTCTCGGGCGCCGACCTGGTCGCCGACAACGATGCGTATCGCCAGCTGCTGCAGAAGTGGTCCACGATGGACTTCCACAACCACTCGGGCAATCAGAACCCGCCCGACCAGACGTTCTTCGACACGTTCGGTTACTTCCTTCCGGTGGCGTCCACCAACTCGAACGAGGGGCTGAAGACGCTGAAGGAACGCGCCATCGCCGAGAACCTGGCGTACATCGAGACGATCTTCGAGCTGGCGCCGATCACGCCCGATGCGGACTTCGACAAGCTGGTCGCATCGCCCGGCTTCGATCCGGCGCAGCTCGATGCCGCGCTGGCGGCGCTGACGGCGCGGCTGGAAGCGAATCCGGCGTTCGCGAAAGGGATTGCCGATTACGCTGCGAACGTGCAGAAGAGCAGCGCCGGCATCGACGACGAGCGTTTCACGATGCGCTACCAGCCCTACGTGCTGCGCTTCCTGTCGCCGGCCGTCGTGTATTCGCAGATGCTGGCCAGCTTCAAGCTCGCCAAGGCAAACCCGCTGATCGTCGGCGTCAACATCGTCGGCCAGGAGAGCCTGGCCGTGTCGATGCGCGACTACAGCCTGCACATGAAGATGTTCAAATTCCTGAAGGCGAAGTACCCGGACGTGAAGACGGCGCTGCACGCGGGTGAGCTGCGCCTCGGTATCGTGCCGCCGGAAGGGCTGACGTTCCACATCGGCGAAGCCGTCGACGTGGCCCGCGCCGACCGGATCGGCCACGGCATCGACATCGCCCACGAAACCAATGCGCTGAAGGTGATGAAGACGATGCGCGAGCGCCACGTGCCGGTCGAAGTGAACCTGACCAGCAACGAATTCATCCTCGGCGTGAAGAACGAGGCGCACCCGGTCGAGCTGTACCGCCGCTATGGCGTGCCGTTCGTGATCTCGACGGACGACGCCGGCGTCACGCGCCACAACCTGTCAAACGAATATGTGCTGTTCGCCACGCGCTACAAGACGGACTACGCGGAAGTGAAGAAACTGTCGTACGACAGCATCCGCTACGCGTTCCTGGCCGAGGCCGACAAGCGCCGCCTGCTGAAGCAACTGGACGAGCGCTTTGCCCGCTTCGAAGCGGATGTAGTGGGCGCCTTGCCGAAAACACCCCGTTAAAAAACAAGATCGCGGCTGAAGTCGCCGCGATCTTGCCATCTTTTCTTTCTTTTGCGCCAACAGTGTGGTCCGCGCGCTACAGTTTTGTAGTGCGGCGCACCACGTTTTTCTTATTTCGTAATGAAATAATTTCACGCTGACGTGGCGCATTTATAATCCCGGCGTCAGCCTCCCCCGGGAAAACTCCCCTTCCGCACGATTCCAATGCCGATTTATCGCAATTGCCTATAAATGGCTATGCTAAATCGAATTTGTCATCGTTTGGGCACTCATGCATAGTTGCCTGAGTACCAAGACATACTATCGTGCTGGTGGGGGCACGGGTGTCATGAAAGTGTCATAAAGCTGTCACGACCATGACATCCTGTCCAGCTAAAGTCTCGGATTGGCTAAGCAGTTTGCAACACAAAGTAAAGCGTGGTGGAAAGTGCGGATTTACCGATCTGCATCGAACTGCCAATAAATTCGTCCTTTTTGGGGTTAAACAATGATGAATCACAAACGGCTCCGGCTTACGCAGATTGCGCTGAGCCTGTCTCTCGCACTGGCGGCGGCATCGACCTTCGCACAGAATACGACCTCCGCGATCGGCGGCCGTATCTCGGGCGCGGACGGCACCCCGGCCGCCGGCGCCACGGTCAGCATCCTGCACGTCGAGTCCGGTTCCGTCAGCAGCGTCACCACCGACGCGCAAGGCCGCTACGTGGCCCGCGGCCTGCGCGCCGGCGGTCCGTACACGATCACGATCACGAAGAACGGCGTTACCGAAAAGCGCGAGAACGTGTTCGTCGCGCTGGCTGAAACGACCAGCCTGGACGCCCAGCTGGGCCAGGCGATGCAGACCGTGACCGTCACCGGCAGCAACGTGCGCAACGACCGCTTCTCGAAGACGACGATGGGTACGGGCACGAACATCGGCCCGACCGAACTGGCGATCCAGGCATCGATCAATCGCAACCTGCAGGATTACGCGCGTACCGACCCCCGCGTGGCGCAGACCGACAAGGAACGCGGCGAAATGTCCGTGGCCGGCCAGAACAGCCGCTACAACTCGATGACGATCGACGGCGTGTCCGTCTCCGATACGTTCGGCCTGGAAGCTTCCGGCTCCCCGACCGCGAAGCAGCCGATCTCGATCGAAGCGATCCAGTCCGTGCAGGTGAACGTCGCGAACTACGACGTGACGCAGAAGGGCTACACGGGCGGCAACATCAATGCCGTGACGAAGTCCGGCACGAACAACGTCAAGGGCAGCGTCTATTACGTGTTCCGTAACGACAAGCTGGCCGGCGACCGTTACAACGCCTCGACCGGCGACTACTCGGCACCAGCGCCGTTCAAGGAAACGACGAAGGGCGCGACCGTCGGCGGCCCGCTGATCAAGGACAAGCTGTTCATCTTCGCCGGCTACGAAAAGCTGGAATCGACGAAGGCCACGCCGGGCTACGGCCCGATCGGCAGCTCGCTGACGAACCTGGCGATCACCCCGGCCGCGATCGCCCAGGCGCAGAGCATTGCCAAGAACACGTACGGCATGGACATCGGCACGCTGGACGTTCCGTCCGGCACTACGCTGAACGTGACCGACAAGCTGTTGAAATTCGACTGGAACATCAACGACGACCACCGCGCGATGTTCCGCTGGTCGAAGACCGAGCAGACCGAGCCGTTCTTCGCCGGCAGCACGAACACGGCGATCTCGCTGAACTCCCAGTGGTACCAGCAGAACAAGGTACTGGAAACCAAGGTTGCCCAGTTGAACTCGGACTGGACGCCGACCTTCTCGACCGAGGTGAAGGTGTCGTCGCGCGACTACGACAGCGTGCCGAAGAATAACTCGATGCTGCCGTCGATGAACCTGAGCTTCGTCGGCCCGCTGCCGGACGGCGCGCCGGCCGGCACGTCGACCGGTTCGCGCAGCCTGAACTTCGGTACCGAGAACAGCCGCCATCGCAACACGCTGGCCACGAAGACGGACGACTACTACGTAGGCGCCAACTGGCTGCTGGGCGAGCATGAAGTGAAGTTCGGCTTCGATTATCAGAAGAACGAGGTGAACAACGCGTTCCTGCAGAACATCTACGGCACGTATTCGTTCGGTTGCGTCCCGAACATCGATTACCAGTTCAATGGCGGCAAGCCGCTGACGAGCTGCGATGCGAAGGTTGGCGCTGCCGCGATCGAGCAGGCCGTGCTGGAGAACTTCCGCCGCGGCCGCCCGAGCTCGATCCAGTCGCAGGTCGCCAATCCTGGCTACTCGCTGGAAGACGCGGTCGCCAAGTTCACGATGAAGGACACCGGCGTGTTCGTGCAGGATACCTGGACGATCAGCCCGCGCCTGACTGTGACCGGCGGCGTGCGCGTCGACCGTATCGACGTGCCTGAGCGCCCGATCGCGAACGCCGCCGTCGCTGCGGCGACCGTCGCGCGTACGTCGCAGTATGGCCAGCAGACGGGCGGTTTCGGCCTCGACAACACCAACACGTTCGACGGCCAGAAACTGTGGCAGCCGCGCCTTGGCTTCAACTACAATTTCGACACCGTGCGCCGCACGCAGATCCGTGGCGGCGTTGGCCTGTTCCAGGGCGCCGCGCTGAACGTCTGGCTGGGTAACCCGTTCCAGAACAACGGCCTGGCGACGTCCACCTACATCTGCGGTACCAGCGGCTTCGGCGCGTGCCAGTACGTCGATGGCAGCTTCAGCGCCGATCCGAGCAAGCCTGTGACGAAAGGCACGGCTCCTGCCGCCAACGTCGACATCCTGGCCGCCGGCCTGCGCCAGCCTTCCGTGTGGAAGGCCAACATCGCCGTCGATCATGAACTGCCGTGGCAGAATATCGTCGTCAGCGCCGAATACCTGAAGACGGACGTGCGCGACGCCGTGTACTACCGTAACGTCAACCTCGGCGAAGCCACCGCCATCGGTACCGATGGCCGCGAGCTGTACCACACGCGGCAAGGCTACGACATGAACTGCTGGAGCCTGACGGGCAGCCGTATCACCACCGGCGCCAGCTGCGTGGGCAACCGTTCCCGTTCCGGCGCGAACGCGGCCTTCGGCAACGTGCTGGTCGCCACCAACACGAAACAGGGTGGCAGCAACCTGGCGACCCTGTCGTTCAGCCGTCCGATGATCTCGGGCCTGGGCTGGTCGGTGGCGTACACGTACACGGAAGCGAAGGAAGTGTCGCCGCTGACGTCGTCCACGTCGAACTCGAACTGGACCGGCCGCTCGATCGTCAATCCGAACGAGGAAGTGGTTGCCAACTCCAGCTACCTCGTGAAGGATCGCATCAACGCCGTTGTGAACTTCCGCAAGCGCTTCTTCAGCAGCTACAACACCACCTTCGGCCTGTTCTATGAAGGCCGTTCCGGCAAGCCGTTCAGCTGGACGTTCAACAACGACATGAACGGCGACGACCTCGGCGGCAACGACCTGATGTACATCCCGCGCGGCCCGGGTTCGGGCGAGGTGGTGTTCCGCGGCGATACCGCGACCAACCACGCGAACGAAGACCGCTTCTGGGCAGTGGTTGACCAGTACCGCGGCCTGCGTAACTCGAAGGGTAAGATCGTCGACCGCAACAACAGCTTCGCGCCGTGGACGAACAGCTTCGATGTGCGCGTCTCGCAGGAAGTCCCGGGCTTCTGGACCGGTCATAAAGGTGTGATCACGTTCGACATCTTCAACGTCGGCAACCTGCTGAACAAGAAGTGGGGCCGCATCAACGAAGTGGCGTTCCAGTCGGCTGGCGGTCAAGCCCGCTCGTTCGTGGACTTCGCCGGTGTCGACGCGCAAGGCCGTTACATCTACCAGATGCGCGACCAGGTCGAGGACTACACGGTCCGTCAAACCAAGGGTGAATCCCAGTGGGCCCTGCAAGCCACCGTCAAGTACGAATTCTAAGATTCGTCGCCTGACGTGAAGCACAAAACCGGCACCTCGCGTGCCGGTTTTTTTTGCTCCGCATTTGCTCCGCATTTGCTCTGTAACGTAAGGTTTCCACGGCGCCGCGGTGCTTCTGCGCCGCCAAAGGCGCCTGTACAATAACTGGTCGCGTCTCACTTCTTCCCAATGAAACATTCACTGCACACCACCGCCTTCGCTTGCGCGCTGCTGGCGCTCACCGGCTGCGCGTCGCTGACGGACAGCCGCACGGCCGAGATCAATCTCGTCGCGCTGAACGACCTGCACGGCAACCTCGAAGCGACGAAATTCACGTATGCCGGCGTCGGCCAGAAGAACGAACGCACCGTGATGGCGGGCGGCATCGACACGATCGCCGGCGCGCTGAAGGCCTGGCGCGGCGAAGACAAGGACTTGCTGCTGGTGGGGGCCGGCGACATGGTCGGAGCCAGCCCGGCGCTGTCGGCGATGTGGGCGGACGAGCCGACCATCGCCGCGCTCGACCTGCTGGGTCTCACCGTCACGTCGGTGGGCAACCATGAATTCGACCAGGGCCGCATCGAGCTGCTGCGCCAGCAGAAGGGCGGTTGCGCGTCGCCGCGGCCGGACAAGGCCTGCCGGTTCGACGGCCGCTACGACGGTGCGAAGTTCCGCTACCTGGCCGCCAACGTGATCGACGCGAACACCCGCAAGCCTATCCTGCCGGCCTACGAAATCGCCGAAGTGAAGGGCGTGAAGATCGCCTTCATCGGCACGGTGCTGAAGGATGCGGCGGAAGTCGTCGCGGCGTCCGGCATCGCCGGGCTGCAGTTCGGCGACGAGGCCGATGCCGTCAACCGCCTGCTGCCGGAGCTGCGCAAGGAAGGTGTCGGCACGTTCGTCGTGCTGATCCACCAGGGCGGCCGCACGCCGTCCGAATACGACAAGCAGTATTGCGGCGACCTGGAAGGCGAGATCGTGCCGGTGGTGAAGAAGCTCGATCCGGCCATCAAGCTGGTGATCAGTGGCCATTCGCACAAGGGCTATCTGTGCAAGGTGGACGGCAAGCTCGTCACGCAGGCGCAGATGGGCGGGCACATGATGTCGCGCATCAAGCTCGTCGTCGACAAGCAGACGGGCAACGTCGTCGACGTCAGCGCCCGCAACGTCGTCATCGCGCAGGGCGATTACGCGCCGGAACCGCGCGCCGCCGCGTATCTCGCGACGGTGCGCGAACGCAGCACGCGCGAGCTGGCCAAGCCGGTCGCGCGCATCGCCGTCCCCATCGTCAAGCGCAGCGACGACGACGAATCCCCGCTCGGCAACCTCGTCGCGGATGCCACGCTGTTCGCTGGCCGCCCCTTCGGCGCGCAGATCGCCTTCATGAACCGCGGCGGCATCCGGCAGAACCTGGAGGCGGGCGCGGACAACGTCGTCACGAAAGGCCAGGCGCTGGCCACGCTGCCGTTCGCGAACACGCTCGTCGTGATGAACCTGACGGGCGCGCAGATCCGCACCGTGCTCGAACAGCAGTGGGTGGCGGACAAGGTCGAGGTGCGCGGCCTGCTGCAGCTTTCCGAAGGCTTCACATACAAATACGACCTGCGCCGGCCCGAGGGGGCACGCGTGTCCGACATCCTGCTGGATGGCGTGCCGCTGGACGACAATGCGTCGTACCGCGTGGCCGTCAACAGCTTCCTCGCCGAGGGCAACGATGCGTTCCCGATCTTCGCGAAGGGCACCAACCGGGCCGACACGGGGATTCGCGACGTCGACATGCTGACAAGCTACCTGGTGCGCAAGGACCAGGACAACAAGCCGGCCGGCCTGGCGCCGGCGCAGCCGCGCATCGTGCGCATTCGTTAAGGAGCCTTCATGCGTAACTTCGTACTCGCCACCTTGCTGGCTTCCTGGCTGGGCAGCGCCCACGCCGATTTCCGCATTCCCGGCTTCGAACTGGTGCAGACCGCGCCGGCCGAGACGACGCTCGTCAATGCCGACCTGCGCGATCCCGTCACCGTTTGGTGCGAGCTGTTCGACAACGCGAAGAGCGACATCGCGATCGGCCAGTTCTACGCCGTCGGCAAGCCGGGCACGCCGTTCGACAAGGTGATCGAGCGGCTCGCCGCGGCCGGCCAGCGCGGCGTGAAGATCCGCTTCCTGCTCGACAAGAAGGGCGTCGGCCTGTCCGATGCCGCCACGCTGGAGCGCCTGCGCGCGATTCCGAACCTGGAGCTGCGCATCCTCGACTACAGCCAGCTGACGGGCAACGGCATCATCCACGCCAAGTACGCGCTGGTGGACGGCAAGCGCGCTTTCATCGGCAGCCAGAACTTCGACTGGCGCTCGTTCACGCACATCCACGAGACGGGCCTGTTGATCGACGACGCGGCCATCGTCGGCCAGGTGCGTGCGATCTTCGAGCAGGACTGGGCGGCGCAGGCGCAGCTGGCGCAGGGCCGCCAGGTGGCACCGCTGCAGCAGAAGTCCACCGTGGCACCGGCCACGGTGCTGGCGCGGCCGGCCTACCTGCTGGCCAGCCCGGCCGCCTACAACCCGCCCGGCGTCGCCGATTCCGAAACGGGCCTGCCGGCGCTGCTGGCCGATGCGAAGGAAGAAGTGCGCGTGCAGCTGCTCGATTACGCGCCGCTGTCGTATGGGCCGAACGGCACGCGGCCGTACTACGCCGTCATCGACGATGCCGTGCGCGCGGCCGCGACGCGCGGCGTGAAGATCAAGCTGATGGTGTCGAACTGGAACCTCGAACCGCTGCTGGTGCCTTACCTGAAGAGTCTCGCGGTGCTGCCGAACGTGGAGATCCGCGTCGTCACGTTGCCGAAGGCGTCGACGGGCTTCATTCCATTCGCCCGCGTCATCCACAGCAAGACGATGGTCATCGACGGCAAGCTGGCCTGGGTCGGCACCAGCAACTGGTCCGGCGGCTACTTCGACTTGTCGCGCAACCTCGAGGTCGTGATGCGCAACGAGCAGATGGCCAAGCGCCTGGCCGCGCTGCAGGAACAGATCTGGAGCTCGCCGTACGCGCAGCCGCTCGACATCAACAAGACTTACCCGAAACCACTGAAAGCTTCCGAACAATGAAACGACTCGCATGCATCGCCGCACTGGCCGGCGCGTTCGCGGCCATCCTCCCCGGCGGCGCGCAAGCCTGGGGCAACGACGGCCACAAGGCCGTGGGCGCCATCGCCGACAAGCTGCTGAAAGGCTCGAAGGCGGAGCAGCGCGTGAAGGCGCTGCTGCTGCCTGGCGAAAGCCTGGAATCGATCGCCGTGTGGGCCGACTGCGTGAAGGGCACCTGGTGCGGGCCGCAGACGCCGGAGATGGCCGCCTACGTGGCCGCCAATCCGCAGCACTCCGTCTACCACTACACGGACGTGCCGTTCCAGCTGTCCGCCTACCATGACCATGCGGCCGGCACGGCGGACGACGACATCGTCCAGACGTTGAAGGCCGCGATCCTCGTCCTGCAAGGCAAGGACACGCCGCAGTCCAACCCGCACAAGTTCACGCCGCGCCAGGCGCTGCTGATCGTCACGCACCTGGCCGGCGACATCGTCCAGCCGCTGCACGTGGGCGCCGCGTTCGTCAGCAAGGACGGCCGCTTCGTCGTGCCGAAAACGCCTGCGGAAATCGACGAACTGAACGTGTTCGATTCGCGCGGCGGCAACAACCTGCTGCTGGACGACGCGATGCTGGTGGCGACGAGCGGCAAGCTGATTCCAGCCGGTGAGCCGAAGCCCGCCCAGGAAAGCCCGCCGAAGACGAAGCCGTTCCACTCGTACTGGGACACGACGGTGGTCGACTACGCGATGCGCCGCTCCAGCACGCGCACGCCGCAGCAGTTCGCGCAGTACGCGATCGCCAGCAACCCGAACGTGCCCGTCAGCACGGGCGACGTGACGACGTGGCCCTACCAGTGGGCCAACGACTCGCTGGCCATCGCCAAGCTGGCGCACCTGGACGTGAAGCTGGGCGCCGTCAGCACGCTGCAGTCGAAGAGCACGGGCGAAAGCTACAAGGTGTGGGCGTTGACGGTGCCGGACGACTACCCGGTGCCGTCATCCGCGCTGGCGCGCCAGCAGCTGATCAAGGGCGGCTACAACCTGGCCGCGCTGCTCAAGGAGATCTGGCCGGACGCCTGATCGGATGATCCAAAGCGCAGCGCGTCGCTCTGCACGTGCTGCGCGAACAGCCGCGTCAGCGGGCCGATATGGCCGTTCGATGCGCAGCGCACGGCGTAATACAGCGGCGCGATGCCCACCGCGTCCCAGCGCATGTGCCAGCCCCAGCGGCCCAGGTACAGCGCGGCCAGCGTCATGCCCATGCGCCGGTTGCCGTTCGCGAACGGATGGATCGACAGGAAGTCGCAGAACAGCCGCGCGGCGCCTGCGCGCGGGATAGTGCCGCAGTTGAAGCGGTACAGCGCGCTGTCCGGTTCGGGGATGTCGTCGGCTTGCGCCATGTTGAACAAGTCGCGGTTGCCCGCCAGACCGACCACGTAGCCGTCCGGCTGGCGCGCCGGCACGGCGAAGCTGTCGCCGGAACGCCGCATCATGATCGCGGGTTCGAGCGCCAACTGGGCCGCGAGCCCGTCGGGTGCAAGCGGTTCAAGGGTCAGGCCGAGCCGCGCAACGGTAGGCGCGTTCGGATAGGGCTCTAGCGGTACGCGCAACGGCATGCTGTTGACGGAGACCGCGACCTTGCCGGCGCCTTAAAGCCCTGCGCCAGCGCGGACAGGATGTGGTCGCGATGTCGGCGCAACGCCACGTAGAGCCAGCGGCCTTCGACCTTCGGATACACACGGGAGTCGGTGAAGCGGTTGCCCGGATTGCCGCATCGCCCCATTCGACATTGAATTCCAGCTCCGTGCGGCGCAAGCACCAGCCATCGACCCACGCGAACGCATAGCGCAGCGGCGAGCCATTCGACAGGCGAGGCGGCGGGTAAGCGTTTTCTCCTCACCGGGCGCGACAAAGTGCCAGGGGTGGTGCGGCCCGGCGCGATCTGGTAGCTCGCCAGCTCCTTCGGGAAGCCGACGATTGCATGGCGTGCCTCGCTAATGACAGCGCTGAGCAAAAGGAGTTGGCGTTGTTAATGGCGGGACTGGTCGTGCTTGGTAGTAGCGGATGCAGCGAAGATTGTTATAAACTCGCTATTTCCAAGTGGAACTAACGCGCGTAGCTCACCGTAATGCAATATCGATTGAAGGTTTATCGTCCGGCAGATGGGCTCACGGCTTTGAGCCTTAGCGCTCCGGACGATGCCACTGCGGTGGCCGAAGCCGAACGCAAGGGCTACAAGGTCATTTCTCTTCGCAGCAGGAGGGCGTCAGCCTGGAAACCGGCGCGGCAGAAGTTTTCCGTAGCGTTGTTCAGTCAAGAATTGTTGTCTCTACTTGAGGCCGGACTAGGTCTTGTCGAAGTCGTCAGTATCCTAGAGCGAAAATCGAAGAACGACGAGGTCCGGCATGTGCTGGAAGCGGTGGTGCGTCAATTGAATGAAGGGGTATCGTTTTCCGCTGCTCTGGAAATGCAGCCCGCAGCCTTCTCGCCTCTTTACATTGCCACCATTCGGACCGCGGAACGTACTGGCGACCTCGCCGCCTCGTTGCGCCGTTTCCTCGCTTATCACACGCAGGTAAATCAAGTGCGTCAAAAGGTGGTATCCGCATCGGTTTACCCGGCCGTGCTGGGTATCGTCGGGATCGCTGTTATCGTATTTCTGCTCGGATATGTCGTTCCTCGTTTCAGCCGTATCTACGAGGACATCGGCGGCGATCTGCCCTGGACCTCGCAGCTGCTGATGAAGTGGGGCCGGCTGGTCGACGAGTATGGCCTATTGCTCTTTGCCGGCGTCGGTTTCCTTGCCGTCGTGCTGGCTTATTTCCTGAGCAAAGCATCCGTACGAGCAGTCGTGTCGCGCTGGTGCTGGGCCTTGCCTGGCATCGGCCAGAAGATTCAGCTTTACGAACTGGCCCGATTCGCAAGGACCCTGGCCATGCTGCTGTCGGGGGGCGTGCCGTTTTCGACGGCGTTGATCGTTGTGCGGGATTTGCTCTCGCAGCCAGCCTTGCAGCAGTCGTTGGCCAATGCCGCGCGGCTAATCAAGGAGGGGCGCACTGTCTCTGACGCATTTGGTTCGCAAGGTCTTGCGACGGAAGTCGGCGTACGTTTGCTGCTGGTGGGCGAACGATCAGGGGAATTATCGACGGCGCTGGAACGTATCGCGAAAATGTATGAAGACGAAGTTTCCAAGGCTGTGGACTGGTTCTCCCGGTTGTTCGAACCATTGCTGATGGTGGCAATTGGCGGAGTGATCGGACTAGTAGTCGTGCTGATGTATCTCCCCATCTTCGAATTGGCGAACAACCTGCAATGAAAGACGAAAACAACGTGGCGCTCGTGATGACGCCCGAGCACATCCTTAATGCGCGCATTGCCGCGCACACCCACGGCGGCGGTGCTGTTGCATTTCTCGAAGAGGCGCTTTCCGTATCGCCTGGACAGTTCATTCGCGCGCTGGGCGAGGCTGTCAAGATGCCTGTGCTCGAACTTGCGGGCATGAGCGAGCTGACGCCGTTGTTCGACGTGCTTTCGCTGCAGGAATCGATGCAACGCAACTGCCTCGTTGCGAGCGATGGGGCACGGGTCTGCTGCGTGCTTGCAGATCCGTTCGATCTGGCCCTGCAGGCTTGGCTGCAGGAACGAATTGATTCCCCGATTTCATGGCACGTCGCCCACCGGTCTGACCTTGATGCATTCTTCGCGGTGCACGAACAAACGTTGCGCGTCCTGGATGACGCCTTGCACACCACGCCCGAGGAAGGCGCGCTCGAAGCAAAGATCGAGGAAATTTCGCTCGCCACGATCGCGGAGGACAGCAGCCCCGTCATCCGCCTCGTCAATTCCACCATCTACGACGCATTGAAGGTTGGCGCCAGCGATATTCACCTGGAAGCGACAGGTACGGGACTGCATGTCAAATACCGTATCGATGGCGTGCTGGCGAGCATCGCCCAGATTCCCGGCAATCCCGTTGCCGAGCAAATCATCTCCCGAATCAAGGTGATGGCGGAACTCGATATTGGAGAGCGGCGCGTCCCCCAGGATGGCAGGTTCAAGCTTTCGGTTCGGGGGCATGAGATCGATTATCGCGTCTCAGTCATGCCAAGCCTGCTCAGTGAGGACGTGGTGATCCGGGTGCTCGACAAGCGCCAACTCGCCAGCCAGGCCGCTGGTCTGCGCCTGCAGAGCCTTGGGTTCGGCGATCCGCTGCTGGCGCAAATCCGTGCCCTGTCACGCAAGCCATATGGCATGTTCTTAGTGACGGGCCCCACTGGTAGCGGCAAGACCACGACGATGTATGCGGCGCTCTCTGAAATCAATAATGGCCAGGACAAGATCGTGACCATTGAGGACCCGGTCGAATATCAACTGCCGGGGGTGCTTCAGATACCCGTCAACGAGAAAAAGGGCCTGACATTCGCGCGCGGGCTGCGGTCGATCCTGCGCCACGATCCGGACAAGATCCTTGTCGGGGAAATCCGGGATGCGGAAACTGCGCAGATCGCAGTGCAATCTGCGCTGACTGGGCATCTCGTGTTTACCAGCGTGCACGCGAATAACGTATTCGATGTGCTCGGCCGTTTTCAGCACATGGGCGTCGATACCTACAACTTCGTGTCGGCGCTGAACGGCATCCTTGCGCAGCGTTTGGTGCGTGTTGTATGCCCGGACTGCGCGGCCCCTCACGTGCCCACCGAGGAGGAGCTCGCATTTTCCGGTCTCGCAAAGGAATCACTCGAGCACATGCAACTGGTTCACGGCGTTGGATGCAGGCATTGCCGTGGAACTGGCTACAAGGGGCGCTATGCCATCGGTGAGGTATTGAACCTAAACGATGACTTGCGCGAGATGATCGCCAATCGAGCACCAGCTCGGTCGATCAAGGCCGCGGCGCAATCCAAGGGCACGCGTTTCCTGCGCGATGCGGCACTCGACCTCGTAGCACAAGGCAAGACAACTCTGGAGGAAATCAATCGTGTTACTTTCGTTGCATAGGCAAGCGCTGCTTATGATCGGGCCGGGCAGGGTTGCGCTAACGCCGCTGCCCGGCTTTTTGCAACGCGCCGCATCGCGGAGCACAGTGGTACCAGTGGAACGGGCAGCCGGCAATTTGATCGAGCAAGATATTGCGTCAGCGCTGCACTTGCTTTTCGACGGTCATCGGTCGATCCGTGAGGTCGATATCGTCCTGTGTGACAGTTTCGCAAGATACGTCGTAGTGCCGTGGTCCGACCATCTGTCGCGCCAGTCCGAAGCTGAGATGTTCGCAGCTGCCCGCTTCGAGGAAGTATATGGCGATCTGGTGAACGATTGGACCATACGGGTGGACATGCGCAGCCATGGCGCTAACGGCATTGCATGCGGGATCGGCACCGAATTGCTGGATCAGGTGCTGCATGAGTGCAGCAGCGCGAAAGTCGTGCCGCGGTCGCTGCGACCTCGGTTTGTCTCCGCAATCAGGCAGTATCGCAGGGCGTTGCCGGAAAACGTGCTTGTCGTCGCTCCCCGTCTGGATTACTGCGTGATGGCTTCCATCATTAATGATGACTGGCGGGAGGTACGCAAGCTCCGGACTGGCGGCAGCGAGGAGATTACACAGTTGATTATGCGCGAACAATCCCTTCAAGGGCTGCCGAAAGAAATACCGATCTATTTTGATGGTGTAGATAACTCAATAAGGGAGCATTTGCAGGAATCGGGACTTAACGTGATGGAGGCAGCGGTAGCGGCAGCTGCGCGAACGGATCCCTGATGCGTGCAACTGATTTGAATTTCGCGCCGCGTGGCTCGCGTCAAAAAGTAGTTGCTCTCCTTGGGCTGGTTGTCATGGCTGTCTGCGCCGGTCTTTCTTATCAGCGTCTGGTCGAGGCAGAGGCTGAACTGCAACGCGCGTCTCAGCAACTTGCGCAGCTGGAGCGTGAGAAGTCCAAGAAAGAGGCTAAGGCCCCACCTGACGCCACCTCAATAAAAAGAGAGCAGGAGGCATCGGCGGTTCTGGCACGGCTGCGTTTTCCGTGGCACGAATTTTTCGGCGCTATCGAGGCCGCTCACACCGAGGATGTTGCACTACTCGAACTAGATCCGAGTATCGAGAGCAAGTCTGTTCGGATCGTTGGTGAAGGCAAGGATTTCTCTGCCGTGACCGCCTATGTAGAGAGATTGCAGAAGCAGCCTCAGTTTTCCAGAGTTTATCTTGCAAAACACAAGTTACTCACTACTGATTCATCCGGGTCTCTGAGTTTTGAAATCACCGCCGAATGGAGATCCGGCTCCCTGGAGTGACACCGCACAACGCTGATCGTGTGGCTTAAAAGCCGCAACTTCACGAGGGTGGCGTTAGCTCATCAATAATTCATTGCCAAAGCTGAATTTCTCTGTAGAATCCCCTGTCTATTATGGGCAGTTGCGCCCGTCGATAAGTGTTCACGTCACACAAGGGGAAGACTATGGGGTTCAGCCGCAAGGCGATCGCGCTGTGCTTGATTATTGCGCAGCTGCCGATGGGGAGCGCGTTAGCGAACATTTACACACCCGGATCGTTTTCGGTGGACGGCGCGGGGAGCGCTAATTACACAATCCCCATCGAAGTTCCGCCAGGAACCAATGGAATTGCCCCGAACCTGGCTCTCTCCTACAGCAGCCAGTCGGGTGTCGGTCAACTCGGCAAGGGCTGGGCTTTGTCTGGTCTTTCAAGCATTACGCGATGCGCACGCACGGTGGCGCAGGACGGTGCACTGGGTGGCGTCAACTTCGATGCCAATGACCGCTTCTGCCTGGATGGGCAGAGGCTCGTCGTCGTAAACGGTAAGGCTTATGGCGCGGATGGAGCCGAATATCGCACCGAGCGGGAGTCTTTTTCAAAAGTCATGTCATATGGAGCGGCCGGCAGCGGTCCTGCTTATTTTAAGGTCTGGACCAAGTCCGGACAGATCGTCGAGTATGGCGCGACCACAGATTCACGCATCGAAGCGCAGAGTAAGGCGGCTGTCCGGGTCTGGGCGGTGAATCGGATTCAGGACATCAGCACCAATTATCTTACCGTGAGCTATACGGAAGATTCCACCAATGGCGAGTTTTACCCTGCGCAGATCAGCTATACGGGGAATGTAGCCGCGGCAACAACCCCTTACGCTTCCATAGTATTCGCCTATGAAGATCGTTCTGATCTGGCTCCGTATTATGTTGCTGGCTCCCTTGTTAATGCGACCAAACGGTTGAGTAAGGTACAGACGAAAGTTGGAACCGGAATCGTAAAGGAATACCGCCTCACGTATCTGCCGGATAGCGCTCAACTCCGCTCCCGCCTCACAGCCGTCACCGAATGTGACGCCGCTGGATCTTGCCTGCCTCCGACAAAATTCGCATGGCAGGACGCTGGCGCTGTGGCGTTCACACCACAATCCTGGTTTGCGTCCGACCGCGCAGCCATGCTGGGCGGGGTTGATAAGATGAATACCGTCTTAACGCTCGATATCAACGGCGATGGCAAAATGGATTTCGTGCACCAGAATCACGCCTCTAATTCTAATTTCGACACGCTATCAATTCGGCCCGCAATCTCCACAGGTAACGGCTTTACGTTCGGCTCCTGGATTGATACTGGGGCTACAGGTGATCTGGTCGCTGCAGACGTTAATGGTGATGGAAAGAGTGACCTCGTAGTCGTAGGTTATGCATCGTCGTCTGTCGCGATAACGGTTCTCTTGTCGACTGGTGATGGTTTCTCCAAGCTGCCGACGTCTACGCTGGCACTCGCATCTGGTCCAAGTATCACCGGCTATGCACCTCGCGTTCACGTCTTGGATATCGACGGTGACGGGCGAGCAGACATAGTGCTTGAGCATGAGGAAGAGGGTTATCCGACCCCCCCGTCTAAAACATGGTTGGCGATATTGAAATCGACCGGCGTCGGATTTACTAGCACCGGCTGGTCCCAGGTGGCACAGGCTGCTGATGGTGCTGCCTCATTGCAGTCCGTTGTCACGGCTTTTCCTGCTGATCTTAACGGCGATGGAAAAATGGACATGATTGTCCTGTGGCGCAAGGAATACGTGGACACGAGCAATATCTGGATTTTGCCACTCTATTCCGACGGTCAGAAGCTCGTCCCAGGTACATGGAGCGACACCGGTGTCCAATCATGGCAATCCGGGGTGGCGCTAATTCAGATGATGGTTCCCCTGGATGTAAATGGTGATGGGCTCACTGATATCGTCTTTTATCAAAATAAAGATTCCGCCGCGACTGGGGCACCTTCGCGCTGGCTGTACACGTTTCTTTCAACAGGAAACGGCTTCATAGCGACGAGCCCTGCCCGTATTGATCAGGTCACCTATCCAGAAGGCATATCAGCAAGCACATTAATCGATACTATCGTGCCAACCGACCTGAACAGTGATGGTCGCATCGATCTTGCTGTTTCCCACCTATACACGGATGCGAATTGGGTGAAACGGCTGGCCCTGCAACCGATCATCTCGACTGGTGTGGGATACGTCCCGATGAACGTCGTTAGCACGGGAATCGAGTGGGGGACCATCAAAGGCATGGACTACAACAGGGAAGAGCCTGTAATGTTGGAAAGAGGACCTGGCCTAGTATATGGCGACTTCAATGGTGACGGAAAAGTTGATATATTGCAACAGCGATTCACCGATTCCGAATCACCGGCTTCGTTCCTTACATACATTGCCGCCGGCGCGATTGGAGATTTGGTCACGGGTATTGAAACCGGCATAGGTTCGAAAGTCGTACTGTCTTATGCTCCATTGACGAATAGTTCGGTTTATACGAAGGACAGCGGCGCGAGCGCTGCAGCTTACCCATTGCAGGATCAGCAGTCGGCTATCTATGCCGTGAACTCTTCTGCGGTCAGCAATGGCAGCGGTAGCTTTTTGACGACCACCTACGCATATGGTGGCATGAAGCGTGACATCACTCGTCAGATGAACCTCGGGATGCGATGGAATTCGGTGACAGACTCCACTACGGGCATCGTAGAGCGCACCGAGAACCGGCAGGACTGGCCATACGTCGGGATGCCGTCTAAACGTACGAGCAGCACGGGTAGCGTGACCTTGAATTCGACCGAAACGACGTACTCATGCACCGATTTCGTCAGCTCGAGCGGCTGCCCGAGTGCTGCTAATAAGCGCTATTTTGCGTTCGCCACCCAATCGGTCGTCAAGTCTGCGGACTTGAATGGGACGCAATTCCCTACGGTTACCACTACGACTGCTTACGATACTTGGAATGCCGCCACATCGACCTGGTCAGACTTGGCGGGAATTTTCGGCAATCCGACCGAGATTAAGGTGTCGACCAGCGATGGATTTATCAAGAAAACCACCAACGTCTATAAAAACGACACGGCTAATTGGTTTATCGGCCGGGTGACGCGAACCACTCAAACCAATACGACTCCTTGAGCGCAGGCTGAAGATAATACAAAAATTGAGAGATCATATAATGTCTAAATTTTTGCGGAATGACGAGCCGCGTATAGGGGCGTTCTTATCCTTCTCGCGGTCATTGGTACTGCGGATCGCTGGCTGCTGGAAGCAGATGACCATCTTGTTTGTGGCTCTGTTTGCTGTAATACAAGCCCACGCACAGGTGAATAGTGCGGAATTTGTGTCGCAGTCGGTATCGGCGACAATGTATAGCGGTGAGAAATACACGGTGTCGGTAACGATGCGAAATAGCGGTACGTCCACATGGACAGCCGCGAATCAGTATCGGCTGGGTTCCCAGAATCCCATGGACAACCAGACATGGGGCCTCGGTCGCGTCGACGTTGCTGCTTCTGTCGCTCCGGGGCAGACTTATACATTCACCTTCACGGTGACGGCTCCGCAAAAAATTGGGACTTACAATTTCCAGTGGAAGATGCTGCGCGAAGGAGTGGAGTGGTTCGGCGCGGTTGGAGCAAATGCTGTTGTTAATGTGACTCTGCCACCCCCTGTCAATGGTTCTTCGTTCGTTTCCCAAAGCGTTCCATCGACAATGACCGCTGGGCGGCAGTACACAGTGTCGGTGCGGATGAAGAATACCGGCAATACTGCGTGGGGTGGAGAGTACCGCCTTGGTTCCCAGAATCCGATGGATAATAATATTTGGGGAATCGGTAGGGCGCCCATTCAAACTGGCATCCCGGTCCCCGGGCAGGAGTATACTTTCAGTTTTACTGTCACGGCCCCGACCACTCCCGGCACCTATAATTTCCAATGGCGGATGGTGCAGGAATATGTGGAATGGTTTGGTGCAACGACCCCTAATGTTGTGATTACGGTACAAGGGGCTGCAGCCGCGCCTACAGTCAGTGTTCAGCGCACTCCAAGCACGTTAATCGCAGGTTCCGGCTACACCTTGAGCTGGTCGACAACGAATGCCACCTCGCTTAGTTACGTCTGTACTGCGAGCGGCACAGGATACACCGTTAACAAAACGATGGCGGTCTCCGGCTCGGTGACCGAGACGGCACTTGCTGCCTGGGTAGGTTACCCGTCTACTTGTACCTGGACTGCGACCGGCGCCGGGGGAACGAAAACCTACACTGAAACCGTCACGACTTCGAACAGTAGCGCC
Organism: Pseudoduganella flava; assembly: GCF_007830495.1. Taxonomy (GTDB): domain Bacteria; phylum Pseudomonadota; class Gammaproteobacteria; order Burkholderiales; family Burkholderiaceae_D; genus Rugamonas; species Rugamonas flava. The sequence continues at coordinate 315,214 of NZ_VLKW01000001.1, forward strand.
AATGCTGGTTTCGTCAGCCAGAGTGTGGCAAGTTCTATGACCGGGGGGCAGCAGTATCCGGTATCAATAACCATGTCCAATACCGGGACCACGACTTGGCCGGCCAACAGTACGTTCGCACTGGCGAGCCAGAATCCAGCCGGCAACACGACCTGGCTTCCTGCAGGTAAAGTAGTCCTGCCTGCTTCGGTCGCGCCAGGCCAGCAGTACACATTCAGCTTCAATGTCACCGCTCCCGCCAGCGCTGGAACGTACGGCTTCCAATGGCAGATGCAGAACGGCAGCACGTACTTCGGTAACGCATCGACCAACGTGACCGTAGCGGTCAGCGGCGCCACGACGACCACACCTTCCGTCACAGCACCATCCAAAACGCTGACCCGCGTGCGTGCATTTGAATATGGCGCTGCCACGGGTATGCTGGACAAGGAAATCATCGAGCCGGACAATACTCAATTACGAGTGGAGTCGGCTTATCTGTACGACACTTGGGGTAACCAGAAGAGTAGGACGGTCTCATCGCCTGCGACGGGAACCGCGGCGATTGTCGCGCGCACGGAGAACGTCACGTATGACACGCGTGGCCAATTCCCCGCCTCGGTGACGAACGCGCTCGACCAGGCTTCTTCGCAGACCTACGATCAACGCTTTGGATCGTTGGCAAGTGTTACTACGCCGAACGCGCAAAACTCCACTGTCTTGTACGATAGTTTCGGCAGGCGCTCGCTGGTGACCTACGCCGACGGGACCAAGACGCGTTATACCTATGCCTATTGCCAGTCCGCCGGCGGCGCCACCGCGTGCAGCGGATATGCGAAGTATCTCGTGACTGCTCAGCCCCTGGCATCGGATGGGGCAACTGCGAACGGTCCCTGGACAAAGGCTTATTTCGATAGCGAGAATCACGAGGTTCGTACGGAAACCCTCGGGTTCGATGGCTCGTCTGTCATCATCGTCGAAAAAGAATATGACGAGCGCGGCCGCCTGAAGCGGAGCAGCCTTCCACGTTATGCCTCCCAGACCGTGCAATGGACGAGCTACAGCTATGACGATCTTGGCCGCTTGACACAAAGCGTCAACGCCGAAAACGCAACCACGACCTACGATTACAGCGGCCTGACCCGCACGGTGACCAATGCGCTAAACCGAGTCACTACTTACCAGCAGAACATTCTAGGCCAGCTCGTCAAGACCACGGACGACGCGGCCAAATCGCTGACATACAGCTACGACGCGTTTGGCAATCTCTGGCAGACCCTCGATCCCTTGGGGAACAAGGTATCGAGCGAATTCGATCTGCTAGGCCGTAAGCGCCGTTCGGTCGATGCCGACATGGGCGATTGGAGCTACGAATATGATGCACTCGGTCAGCTCGTCAAGCAGACTTCGGCGCGCAAGCACGTAACGTCGTTCATCTATGACAAACTCGGCCGAGTGACCTCACGCAGCGAGCCCGACCTGAAATCGACGTGGGTCTATGACAACTGCACGAAGGGTGTCGGACTGCTCTGTAGCGCGACTACAGACAATGGCTACGCCATTTCGAAAACCTACGATGCTGTCAGCCGACCCAGCACATCCACCACTACCGTGGACGCAGCCTATGCTGCAACTGCTACGTATAACAGCACGAATGGCAGGATCGCGACGCTGACGTATCCGGAGGGTCTCGTCATCAAATACGTGTACACGAGTCTCGGCTATCTGCAAGAGATTCGTGACAATGCTACCAACGCGCTGTACTGGCGTGCGGACAGCATGGACGCGATGGGCCATTACACTCAGCAGACCTATGGCAACGGCGTCGTAACTCAACAAGTCTATTACCCTGCCACGGGAGCGCTGAAGAACGTGTATGCAGGCGCAGGCAATAGCGTGCAAAACCTGACGTTCGAATTCGACAAGATCGGCAATCTAGTAGCCCGCAGTGATGCGAATCAAAGCCTTTCCGAGACGAACCTGTATGACGGGCTCAATCGCCTCAAGCAGTCGACGATCAACTCCAGTGGCGCCGGTCTGGTGAGTCAGACGTACACATACGACGATATTGGCAATATCAAAACACGGTCCGGGGTGGGCACCTACACCTATGGCGCAGTCAACTCGAAGCCACATGCCGTAGCATCCATCGCTCTCGCGGCCGGTGGCTCGCGTTCTTACTCGTATGACGACAACGGGAACCTGACGACAGAGACAGAAAAGAATGCTAGTGGCACGGCTGTCGGCACCCGGACTATTAGCTATACCAGCTTTGACATGCCGCTGACGGTAACGAAGTCCAGCGCCACCGTTTCGTACCTGTATGGAGCTGACCACCAGCGCGTCAAGCAAACCGGCAGCGCGGGGACTATCGTTTATGTCCATCCGGATCAAGCCGGCGGCACTTTCTACGAGAAGGAAACGCGGCCTGACGGCACGGTTGAACACCGTCAGTACATCAGCGTGGGCGGTGCGGCAGTAGCTATCGTCAAAAAAGTGGGAACGACTGTCACCACCCAATATCTGCACCGCGATCATCTCGACTCTGCCGCAGTGGTCACTTCCCAAACGGGAGCAGTGGTGGAGCGTCTATCGTATGAACCGTTCGGCAAGCGCCGCTTCGTTACCGGGGCGGTCGATTCAGGCAACACGATCACTGGTGTGAATACACGGCGCGGCTTCACGGATCACGAGCATCTGGACAATCTTGGTCTCATCAACATGAATGGCCGGCTGTATGATCCGTTCATCGGCCGTTTTGTCAGCGCGGACCCGACTGTGCCGGACCCGACCGATCTGCAGTCGATGAACCGTTATTCGTACACGCGCAACAATCCGCTGAGCATGACGGACCCGACGGGCTTCACTGATTCGCAATCCATGCTTGACTGTGACACGCGTATGCTTCAGTGCGGCCCCGGTGGAACGCAGCCGATGCCGGTTGTTGAGATTAAGGGAGAAATGGGGAAGGGAGCTTTGCCGACAACAGCGTACGGTGACCGCCTCTCTCGCACGTATACAGACGGATTTGTAATATCGACGTTCTATCGTAATGATATGAACTCGATGCCTACGGTTACAATGGTTGCGAGCAAGGAGAAGACCACCTATGATAGGTTCAGTAAATGGGCGCATGTCGGGCTCGGTGTTGCTGGTGCATTCCCCGTTTTGGGCGCAGTCCCCGATGTAGTGGACCTGGGCCTGACTGCAGTTGAAATTCCGTTTGGCAAATCTACTAAAACTGACTTTGCGTTCGGTGTCGCCGGAATCGTAGCAACGTTGGCGCCAGGACCAGCAGATGCTGCTGCGGCAGGCGCGAAAATTGGCAGTAGGCTTGCAAGACTCGCGGGTGAGGCCCCGCATCTCGCTCGGTGGAAGCTTGGTCCGAATGATGTTGATTTACGCGGTACCGGAAAAGGGGTTCGAGACGCGCTGACTATGGCGTTTGAGAAGACGGGCTTACCGAAATCAGAGTTTGAGGTTACTCGGTGGGCCAAAGATGCTCACGGGAAATCATTCCCGGCGGAGTGGCGTCACAAAAGTGGGGCTGAGGTTAATGTAGACTGGGCTCACACAAAGAATGGCCCTGATGTGCCACACGTGGGCTTCCAGACGGGTGGAAAGCGTAATGAGAGTGGTGCCGTCCGTGGTCATATTCTGCTGGATGATGTGCCGTACAATAGGTAACAATGGGTCTCCAATGGAAAAGGATCGAATTGGATCGTTATTGATGCATCATTGCGACTTTGCTAAAAAGCTAAGTAGTGATGAGAGAAAGCAAATCGTCGCGAGGCTACGCGACAATCTCGACGTCGATATCGAAGTTGGTAATCCTTGGGATTCTGTCGAGGCTCCGGACGGCGTATATAGGACCGACGGCTGGGCGGTGATTCCCGAATATATTGGGGAGTCGTCGTGCTTAGTTTTTTCTCCTGGCGCGCGGGAGATATGGAACTTCTCAAGTGGGGGAGCATTGCTCGATTTTTTGAGCAATAGCCCGGCCCTTGAATATTACGTCTGCGATTTGGCTTGCTCCTTTTTGCTGTGTTGCAATCACCATGACTATGTGATCGGGTGGGGAAAAGCCCAACAGTGGGTGGCCAATTTATCATAGGGCCATAGTTGACTGTACGGCGGTAAGTGCCTGGCGTATCTGCCGCTGTCTTGTACGTTTATGCCGCATTGTTTATTGTCCAATGATTGGGTTGGTGGTCACTTGGTAAATTTCATACGAACGGTGCTTGGAGCGGGGTGTTTTGGTGGACCCTGGGGGCGAGGTCAGATTATTTGGATGCTTCGACATCATCTGCGTTATCTGCTCTATGTTGGTTTTTTATTCGTCGTGCTGGGTACGTCTTTGTCCTTCATATCGCTAACAATTGACGCGATGAAAGGGAAGGTGCGGATAATAGATGCGATGCGCCGTTACAAGTCTCACGATTCGTTCAGGTACCCGGCTGTTTCAGATAACGAAGGGCATCCACATACATCGGAGCTTATTGCCCGCCTGGCGAAAACGGACGAGGTTGTCGCTCTTCTTGACGGTATTTTGTCGTTAGCCTCTTCGAAGGGGCTGCAAATTGACGCAGGTAGTTACGAATTGCAAAAAACTGAATCTCGAGTGGCGGATGAATATATAATGAGCTTTTCCGCCACTGGTCCGTATGTGTCGATTCAGAAATTCCTTTTGGAAGCTCAGGAGCAATACCCAGCTTTGATACTCGATAAAGTGAGCTTCTCGCGTGAGAGCATTGGTGCTGCACGCTTAGAAGCTCGGGTTCAATTTGCGTTGCTTGTTAAATGAAATGGCTAGGCTTGAGCTCATCATCCGCATTTTCTGTGCTCTGAGCGTTGTTAGCTGCACAAAGCAAGCCAACCAGTCCTTTGAACCGCCTGAGCTGACGAAGCAAGCAACTGGGCGGCCGGTGGCGCCTACGGTGCGAAAGCCAAGGTTGGTAGCGACAGAGACAACCGAAGAAGTATTCCCTCATGCAGGCAATCCGTTCGCCGAAAAATCATGGAATCGTTCTGTCGAGGTTGCATCTTCACCACCGCTTCCGCCTCCGCTTCCCACTGCGGCGAAGGCCTTGGCTCCTCCGCTACCCTTCACCTATGCCGGCAAGATGGAGCAGTCACCTGGCAAGTGGACCTTCTACCTCTCGCGCGGCGACGAATCTTTTGCCTTGAGTAAAGGCGACACTTTTGATAACGTCTACCGTTTGGTGGACGCGGACGCGTCCAGGCTCGTCATCGAATATCTACCGTTATCGGAAAAGCAGACGCTGCCGATCGGCGCGGAGTGAGCTTTGGGGCAGTAATGAAACATTGGTTAAACATCGCTGCGTGCGGAGCAGCTGCGCTTCTGCTTGCATCGTGCGCGGGCAGTCGGCTGCACAACGCCGGCCTGCAATCGGTCGAGCAGGGCAAGCTTGAAGAAGGCATCGAACAGCTTCAGCGCGCTGTTCAGGAAGAGCCGGGCAATGCGCGCTTCAAGTCCGATTTGCTGACCCGGAAATCCTTTGCAATCGATACGCTGTTGCAGCAAGCAGACACTGCACACAGCCAAGCGCGGGTCGGTGACGCGGAGGCTTTTTATCGGAGAGTGCAAGCGTTAGACCCACGTAATCCGCGTGCAGCGGCAGGTCTCGATATGCTGTTGCGCGAACGGTCGCACCCCAATATGCTGGCGGAAGCCGAGACGTCGCTCCAGGCTGGCGATAGTGAGCGGGCATTGGGTCTCGTGCGCAATGTTTTGCATGAGAATCCGTCGAATCCGTCCGCGCTCGGATTGCGACAACGCATCGAAGCCGCACAGACCCAGACTAGGCTCGTCGAGCCGATGCTGCGCGTAGGGCAAACTCCACCCATCAATCTCGAATTCCGCGACGCGACATTGAAGTTGGTGTTTGATGCCCTCGCTCGCGCGTCCGGGGTCAACTTCGTGATGGACAAGGATGTCCGTACCGACGCGAGAACTACCATCTTCTTGCGTCAAGCCACCCTTGAGGATGCGATCGACTTCATCCTGCAAACGAACAAGCTTGAGAAAAAGGTACTGAACCGGAACTCGATGCTCATTTATCCCAGCACGCCGGACAAGCTGAAGGATTATCAGGAACTTGTCCTCAAGGGGTTCTATCTCAGCAATGCAGATGCAAAGCAGACCCAGGCTTTATTGAAAGCAATGCTGAAATCAAAGGATACCTTTGTCGATGAAAAGCTGAACCTGTTGGTGATGCGCGATACACCGGATGCCGTGCGTCTTGCTGAGAAAGTGATCGCGATGCATGACCTGGCCGAGCCGGAGGTCATGTTGGAAGTGGAAGTCCTTGAGATAAAGCGCTCGCGCTTGCTGGAACTCGGCGTACAGTGGCCGAACCAGCTCGTGCTTTCACCGCTGGGCGTCGGTACCGGTACAACGTTAGCCGATCTGCGCAACCTGAATTCGGAGCGTATCAGTGCCAACATCGGCAGCACAGCGATTAATCTCCGGCGTTCAGTCGGGGATGCGAATATTCTTGCCAATCCGCGCATCAGGGCCCGAAACAAGGAAAAAGCCAAGATCATGATCGGCGATAAGGTGCCCGTTTCAACGTCAACGACAACCGCTACCGGTGTCGTGTCGGAAAGCGTGCAATACCTCGACGTGGGCATCAAGCTCGATGTCGAGCCGACAGTGTACCTGCGTGACGAGATCGCGATCAAGATAGGTCTCGAAGTGAGTTCCATTAGCAGCGAAGTCAAAACTCCCGCCGGATCGTTGGCTTACCAGATCGGATCACGGTCTGCATCCACCGTGCTGCGCCTGAAGGATGGCGAAACCCAGGTGCTGGCCGGATTGATCAATGATGAGGACCGCATGTCAGCCAGCCGAGTGCCGGGCCTGGGTGACATGCCGCTTGTCGGCCGCCTGTTCGGGAGCCAGAAGGATGATCGCAACAAGACGGAGATCGTGCTGTCGATCACGCCCCACTTGGTTCGCAATGTTGTCAAGCCCGACGCTGGCGCCAGCGAGTTCTGGTCCGGTACTGAATCATCGCTGCGCACCCATCCTTTGACGATGCAGATTCTTGAAGCGAAGAACGTTTTAGATCAGCCGGGCAGGTCCCCGAACGAAGCAACACAGATGCGAGGCCCGGCGGTATCGGCGATTTCAGTCGCTCCGGTGATTAAAGCGGATCCCAGTGAGATCGTGCTGCGCACGTTGGCGCCATCGGAAGTCAACGTTGGCGAGCAGTTCAAGGTCGTCGTGGAGATGCGCGCGGACGGCGAGGTTCGCAGTCTGCCATTCCAGCTCGGTTTCGATCCCGCCGCGTTCCAGGTGCTCAACGTCAGTGAAGGTACCTATTTCCGACAGAATGAAGGGCAAAGCACGATTTCCAGTAACATCGACAGCAGTGCCGGTAAGGTGCTCGTAAGCGTGGTACGGAATGGGGAGGGCGGGGTACCGGGCGATCATAGCGTTGCCGTGGTGACGATGCGTGCCCTCGCCGCGAAACCTGCTGCCGAAATACGCCTGTTGAGCGCCGCTCCGATCACCGGTGGCAGTGCGACCGTGGTGCCGGTGCTACCCGCACCGATAACGGTAAGAATCGGGGAGTGAAGAATGTCGGCATGCAGACCGGCATCCGGAATGACGCGCGGGTTCACAATTGTGGAGTTGCTGGTAACGATCGTCATCGTATCAGTGCTCGCGTCCGCTGCATTGCCCATGGCCGAGCTGGCGGTACGGCGCAATAAGGAGCAGGAATTGCGCCGCAGCCTGCGTGAGATTCGCGAAGCTCTCGATAACTACAAGCTTGCTACCGATGAGGGCAGGATTAAAAAGAGCGCTGACGCGAGCGGTTATCCGCCTTCTTTGGAAGTGCTGGTGGAGGGTGTCGAGGATATTCGCTCTGCGGAACAAAGAAGGCTGTTCTTCTTGCGCCGCATTCCACGCAACCCTTTTGCCGATGGCAAGGCTCCGCCGAATGACGGCTGGGGCAAGCGGAGCTACAGCTCGAGGCACGACGATCCAAAAGAGGAGAGCGACGTTTACGACGTGTATGCACAGACCGAGGGAACTGGCATGAACGGCATTCCCTACCGGGAGTGGTGAGCGTGTCCATCCGCCGGATGAAAGGCTTCACGCTAATTGAGCTGCTGGTCGCAATGGCCATTATCGCAGCCCTGCTTTCGCTCGCGGCACCACGATACATCGGCAATATCGATCGCTCGAAAGAAGCGGTGCTGCGCGAGAATCTGGCGACGCTGCGCGAAGTGCTCGACAAATATTATGCGGACAACGGAGTTTATCCTCCAAATCTGGAAGCCTTGGTGGAAGCTCGGTATATGCGACGCGTTCCACTGGATCCCGTCACGGAGAGCGCCAGCACCTGGGTGCTCGTGCCGCCGCCGCAGGCCGATCAGGGAGCGGTTTTCGACGTGCGTAGCGGAGCAAAAGGAAAAACGCACGATGGCACGCCATACCAGAACCTGTAGCACGACGTCGTACCGCCGGGAAGGCGGCTTCACTTATCTCGCCGTATTGTTCATGACTGCAACGATGGGCGTGCTGCTCGCATCGATCGGCATGCTGTGGTCGACTGCGCAGCAACGGGAGAAGGAGCGCGATCTCTTGTTCACGGGGGATGCATATCGGCGCGCCATCGGCATGTATTACGAGCGGACACCTGGCACCGTCAAGCGCTATCCAGCCGCATTGGAAGACTTGTTGAAGGACGAAAGGCAACTGGCCACTGTGCGATACCTGCGCAGGCCGTTCCGCGACCCGATGAATCTGCACGGTGAATGGGGGATCATCCGTGGGCCGGATGGAGGCATTGCCGGTATCTTCAGCCAGGCGTCGGGCAAACCCCTTAAACGGAACGGCTTCAAGGACCGTGACGCTGGGTTTGAAAACGCTGCAACCTATGCGCAGTGGCGCTTCTTCTACGAACCCTCGCCCCAGCCAAAATTGGAGCTGCTTGAGAACGGGACTACGCCAGCGTCACCTCGATCCCCATCTCCCGATACGGCGCCAGCAGCGCCGCATCGACGCCCCGGTTGACGACGATGTGATCGATCGTCTCCAGCGGCGCGATGCGGAACGGCGCCGCCGTGCCCAGCTTCTCCGGCGAGGCCAGCACCACGGTGCGCTGTGCGTGCGCCGACAGCGCGCGCTTCATCGCCGCCTCGTCGAAATCCCCCGTCGTGATGCCCGCTTCCGGGTGCAGGCTGCACACGCCCATGAAGAACAGGTCGGCCCGGAATTGCGCCACCGCTTCCACGGCGGCCGCGCCCATCGCGACGATCGAGTGCTTGAACAGGCGGCCGCCGATGATGATCACGTCGACGTCCGGATGCTCGACCAGTTCGACGGCCACGGACGGGCTGTGCGTGATGACGGTGGCGCGCAGGTCGCGCGGCAGCGCCCGCGCCAGCTGCACGGCCGTCGTGCCGCCGTCGATGAACACGACCTGGCCCGGCTTGATCATCGCCGCCGCCGCGCGCGCGATGGCGGGCTTGGCGTCGGCCGAGATCTTCTCGCGCACCGCGAAGTTCGCCTGCGCGGGCGAGGCGGGCAGGGCGCCGCCGTGCACGCGCGTCAGCAAGCCTTCCTTGGCCAGCTCGCGCAGGTCGCGCCGGATCGTGTCCTCGGACAGGCCGAGCGATTCGGACAGCGTCTTCGCGACGATCTGTCCTTCTTCCTTCAGGATGCGGAGCAAGAGCTCCTTGCGCTGGCGCGTCAGCATGGTCCGGACTCCATTGCACGAAATTCCTTGTAATTGCACGAATTCGCATGATATCTTGAAAAAGACAAGAAACCAAGGAGTGTCCATGCACGTGCGCATCAAGGAGGTGAAAACCCTGTCCGACGACTGGTATCTGCTGAAGAAAACCACGTTCGACTACCGCCGCCGCGACGGCAGCTGGCAGACGATGTCGCGCGAGACCTACGACCGCGGCCATGGCGCCGTGATCCTGTTGTACAACCTGGCGCGCCGCACGGTGGTGCTGGTGCGGCAGTTCCGCTTCCCCGCGTTCGGTTACGGTGGCACGCACGACGGCTACCTGATCGAGGCGCCGGCCGGCTTGCTCGACGCGGCTTCGCCGGAGGAGCGCATCCGCGCCGAGGTGGCAGAGGAGACGGGCTTCCACGTGCAGCACGTGCGACGCGTGTTCGACGCGTTCATGAGCCCGGGTTCGGTGACGGAGCGGCTGCATTTCTTTGTTGCGGAGTACGACGCGTCGCAGCGTGGCGGAGCGGGCGGCGGGGTGGCCGCGGAAGGCGAGGACATCGAAGTGCTGGAGCTCGATATCGACGCGGCGCTGGCGATGGTGGCCGACGGGCGCATCGAGGACGGCAAGACGATCATGCTGTTGCAGCATGCCCGGCTGTCCCTGTTCGGCGCGCCCGCGGCGCCCTGATTGCTCTAGAATCGGCTGACCATCAACGAAGGGAGGAAAGGATGAAGTATCTCGTCGCAGCAAGCCTGCTGTCGCTGGCCGCCACTGCAGCAATCGCGGCAACGCCGGAAGAACTGGCCAAATCGAAGAACTGCATGGCCTGCCACGCGGTCGCCACGAAGCTCGTCGGCCCCGCCTACAAGGACGTCGCCGCCAAGTACAAGGGCCAGAAGGATGCCGAGGACAAGCTGGTGCAGAAGGTGATGAAGGGCGGTTCGGGCGTGTGGGGTCCGGTGCCGATGCCGCCGAACCAGGTGACGGACGCCGAGGCGCACACGCTGGTCAAATGGGTGCTGTCCCAGAAATGAGAAGTGAAGGGTCAGACCCGACGCGGGTCTGACTCAGGATGTTGGTTATTGGGGTGGCTGTCGCCAATTCAACCCCGAAACCCAGAGGCTAGGGTCAGACCCGACGCGGGTCTGACCCTGTGATTACCGCGACTTCACGAACGGCACGCCGATCGCCTTCGGCGCCACCGACTTCGCCATCAGCCCCGCCAGCACGATCACGGTAACGACATACGGCACCATCTGGATCAGCGCGCCGGGGATGCGGCCGACGACCGGCAGGTCGACGCCTTCCAGCTGGATCTGCACGGCGCCGAAGAAGCCGAACATCAGGCAGCCCAGGAACGTGTAGAACGGCCGCCAGTTACCGAACACCATCGCTGTCAGCGCCAGGTAGCCGGCGCCGGCCGACATGTCGCGCAGGAAGAAGCCGCTCTGCACGATGGCGAGATACGCGCCGGAGAACGAGCACAGTACACCGGCGATCAGCATCGCCAGGTAGCGCGTGCGTTCGACGGAGACGCCTGCCGCGTCGGCCGCATGCGGGTTCTCGCCGCAGGCACGCAGGCGCAGGCCGAAGCGCGTGTGGTACAGCACCCAGTGCACCAGCGGCACCAGCGCGAAGGCCGCGTACACGAGCACCGTGTGGCCGCCCAGCAGCTGCGTCCAGATCCAGCCGAGCACCGGCACGTCCGCCACCGCGGCGCTGCCCGGCAGCACCACTTCGCCAAGGCGCGCTTCGCCCAGGTCCGGCGTGCGGCCGCCCTGCTGGAAGAAGTACTGGGCCACGACGAACGTCAGCCCGCTCATCGCGATATTGATCGCGATGCCGGCCACCAGCTGGTTGCCCTTTTGCGTGATGGCGATGGCGCCCTGCAGCAGCGCGATCACGACGGAGACGGCGATGCCGGCCAGGATGCCGTACCACGGATTCTGCGTCGTGAACGCCACCGCGGCGGAGACGAAGGCGGAGGCGAGGATCTTGCCTTCCAGGCCGATGTCGATGACGCCGGAGCGTTCCGCGAACAGGCCGGCCATCGCGGCGAACAGCAGCACGGGCGCGTTGCGCACCGTGGAGACGACGATGCTGCCGAGGTGGAGGTCTTCGAAAGTCATGCTTGTTTCCCCTTGAGCAGTTTGGCCAGCACGGGCGCATACAGGTACTCCATCGCGCCGCAGAACAGGATGATCAGGCCCTGGATGAAGATCACCATCTCGGGCGGAATGTTCGGCTTTTCCAGCGACAGGTCGAAGCCGCCCTGCGTCAGCGCGCCGAACAGCACGGCGGACAGGAAGATGCCGACCGGGTGCTGGCGCCCCATCAGCGCGATCGCGATGCCGATGAAGCCGGCGCCGCCGACGAAGTTCAGCGACAGGTAATGTGTCGAGCCCATGATCGAGTTGACGGCGCCCAGGCCGGCCAGCGCGCCCGAGATCAGCATCGTCACGACGATCATCGCCGAGATCTTGACGCCGGCGTAGTGGGCCGCGTGCTTGTTCAGGCCCACGGCACGCAGCTTGTAGCCCCACGACGAGCGCGACACCATCACGCCATAGATCACCAGCGCGATGATGGCCAGGAAGAAGCTGACGTTCAGCGGCGTGTCGCCGAGCACGGGGAACCAGTCCGACAGCCGCGGCATCTCGGCCGCCTGCGAGAACACGCGGCTGGCGGTGTTCTGCTCGCCGGCCGGGATCAGGAACTTCACGATCACGAAGTTCATCAGCTGGCTGGCGATGTAGTTGAACATGATCGTCGTGACGACGATGTGGCTGCCCCGTTTCGCCTGCAGGTAGCCGGGCACGAAGGCCCACAGTGCGCCGAACAGCGCCGCGCCGAGCATGCCGGCGGGGATCAACAGGTACCACGGCAGCGTGGCGTCGAACGCCAGCATCGCGATGGTGATGCCCAGGCCGCCCAGGTACATCTGGCCTTCCGCGCCGATGTTGAACAGCCCCGCATGCATCGCCAGCGATACCGCCAGGCCCGTGAACACGAACGTCGATGCGTAGAACAGCGTGTACGACAAGCCTTCCGGATTGACGACCGCGCTGTTGATCAGGATGTGCATCGACTCGACCGGGTCTTCGCCCAGCAGGTGGATGACGAGCGCCGCGACCAATAGCGCCGACAGCAGGTTGAGAAGAGGAAGAGCAACAGCGGTTGCCCAGCGCGGGAGATCGTTGGTGGTCATGATTTGTGCGTGCCCCCCATCAGCAGGCCGATGCGGGTGGTGTCGAATTCATTGATCGGCAGTTCGCCGGTGATGCGGCCGCCGCACATCACGAGGATGCGGTCGGCCAGCGCGCGCACTTCCTCCAGCTCGACGGAGACGAGCAGGATCGCGACGCCCGCGTCGCGCAGTGCCAGCAGCTGCGTGTGGATCGCCTCGATCGTGCCGATGTCCACGCCGCGCGTCGGCTGGCCCACCAGCATCAGCTTCGGCTTGGCCAGCACTTCGCGCGCGATGACGACCTTCTGCTGGTTCCCGCCGGACAGCAGGCCGATGCGCAGGTCCGGGTTCGGCGGGCGCACGTCGAACTCCTTCAGCAGGCCGGCGCAACGCTCGGCGATGCGCTTGAAGTCGAACAGGCCCCAGCGGCCCTTGATGTGGTCCTGGTAGCCGAGGAAGGTGTTCTGCATCACGGAGAAGTTCTTCACGACGCCGTCGCGCAGCCGGTCTTCAGGCACGTGGGCGATGCCCAGGTCGCGGAACACGAGCGGCAGGCCGTCCGGGTCGTGGCGTTTGAATGGCAGGGGCTTGCCTTCGAAGTCGGCGCTGCCTGCCGTCGGCAGGCGCATGCCGGACAGGATCTCCATCAACTCGCTCTGGCCGTTGCCGGACACGCCCGCGATCGCGACGATCTCGCCGGCGCGCAACGTGAAGTCGATGTCGTCCAGCAGGGAGACGCCCGTGTTGTCCTTCAGCTGCAGGCCTTTCACCTCCAGCACCGGCTTGCCCGGGCTGTACGGCGCGCGGGGCAGGTTGTTCTCGATCGGGCGGCCCACCATCATGTTGGCCAGCTCCTCCTTCGACGTCCGCGCCGTCTCGACCGCGCCGACCACGCGGCCGGCGCGCATCACCGTCACGGTGTCGGTGATGTCCATGATCTCCTGCAGCTTGTGGGTGATCAGGATGATCGTCTTGCCCTGTTCCTTGAACAGCTTCAGGATCTCGAACAGCGACTCGGTTTCCTGCGCGGTCAGCACGGCGGTCGGCTCGTCCAGGATCAGGATGTTCGCGCTGCGGTAGATTTGCTTCAGGATCTCGACGCGCTGCTGCACGCCGACGGACAGGTCGTGGATCGTCGCCAGCGGATCGACGTCCAGGCGGTAGCGCGCGCAGATCTCGCGCAGCTTGGCTTCCGCCTCGGCGCGGTGACTGGCCAGGCGGAAGCCGCCTTCGGTGCCGAGCATGACGTTGTCGAGCACCGTCATGTTATCGACCAGCATGAAGTGCTGGTGCACCATGCCGATGCCGAGGCGGATCGCTTCCTGGCTGGAGCGGATCTGGCGCACCTGGCCGTCCAGCAGGATGTCGCCGCCGTCGGCCTGGTAGTAGCCGTACAGGATGCTCATCAGCGTGGACTTGCCGGCGCCGTTCTCGCCGACGAGGCCATGGATCGCACCCTTGGCGACCGTGAAGCTGACGTCCGTATTCGCCTTCACGGCTCCGAAATGCTTGGAGATGCCGCGGAATTCAACAGCTGGCTGCATAGGATTTAATGTTGACGTATTGACTGAAAAACGCGCCGCGGGGCATGGCCCCGGCGGCGCGTTTTGTGCGTGCTGCGTGAAATCAGGCCGGGCAGGCGGCGCCCGTACGGATGTCGATCACCTTGATCTTGCCGTCGATGATGTCCTTGCGGGCACCCAGCACCTTCTTCTCGATCTCAGGCGTGATCAGCTTGCGGTTGTTGGCGTCCAGCGCCCAGTCCACGCCGCCTTCCTTCAGGCCCTTGGCGGTGACGCCGGCCTTCCAGGTGCCGTTCTTCATCTGCATGAAGCTGTCGTAAACCGCGTTGTCGACGCGCTTGACCATCGAGGTCAGCATCGTGCCCGGGTACAGGTGGTTCTGGTTCGAATCGACGCCGATCGCCAGCTTGCCCTTTTCCTTGGCCATCTGCAGCGTGCCCATGCCCGAGCCGCCGGCGACCGCGAACACGACGTCCACGCCGCGCTCGAACTGCGAGCGGGCCAGTTCGCCGCCCTTGGCCGGGTCGTTCCAGGCCGCGGCCGTGGTACCCACCATGTTCTGCACGATCTCGGCCTTCTTGTCGACCGACTTCGCGCCCTGCGCGTAGCCGCAGGCGAACGTGCGGATCAGCGGGATGTCGATGCCGCCGATGAAGCCCAGCTTCTTGGTCCTGGAAGCCAGCGCGCCGGCCACGCCGACGAGGTAGGAGCCTTCCTCTTCCTTGAACGTGACGGAGTTGACGTTGTTACCCTGGGCGACGCCGTCGATCAGCACGAAGCGCACGTTCGGGAATTCCTTGGCGACCTTCTGCACGGCCTGCGTCTGCGCGAAGCCGATCGACGCGATCAGGTCGAGCTTTTTACGGGCGAGGCCGCGCAGCACCTGCTCGGCCTGCGTATCGGAAGAAGCCTGCACTTCGATGAAGTTGATGCCGGTATCTTTCTTGAAGCGCGAGGCGCCTTCGAAAGCGGATTGGTTGAACGACTTGTCGAACTTGCCGCCGGCGTCGTAGACGATGCCCAGTTTCGGATCGGCTGCGAATGCGCTGGCCGAGACCGCAACTGCGGCGATCATCATGGAAAGTTGTTTGATTTTCATGAAATGGCTCCTGGAAGTCCGTTATTGTATAGTTTTTGTGAGCAAAACATGTACCCCGGCGGTGCCTGGGACCGCCAAATTCGCGGTAAACCAGCGGCTTTAGAGGTTTTGCTCGGCACGCACCCGCGTTCCAGATTTTTCGTCATTGCATTTTTGTAACCGGTTGTCTCAGACCGGCTCGACTACGTTGTTGCGTTTGCACGACAGCGTCCATTCTTCCGCCCTGACGCCGGCGCTGTTGTTTTCCACCCACTCCAACGTCCCGTGGCGCGCCGCTTGCGAGCTGTTTCCTCTAGGGCCGCGCCCCAGGCGGGCCGGGGATAGCAGCACACTATGCACCAGCGCCAATATGTACGACAAATACCTTTTTTCTTGACTATTTATATTGAAAACATCTCAATAAATGGGACGTTGCCGTGATTTCCGGTCACATTCATTCATGCTAGCATCGCGCCTTATTACTCTCTTGCTAACGCGAAACACTCAACAATAAGGAAAAGATATGAAACAAACCCATCGGTACGCGGCCCGCTCGATGATGGCGCTGGCGATCGCCGCCGCCTTCCCGCTGGCTTACGCCCAGGAGAGCACCGACGCCCCCGTCGAGAAGGCGCAGCCGGGCCAGCTGGAGACGGTGATCGTGACGGCCCAGCGCCGCGCCGAGAACATCAAGGACGTGCCGATGTCGATCGCCACCGTGAAGGGCGAGAAGCTGGACGTGTTGACGTCCGGCGGCCAGGACATCCGCTTCCTGTCCGGCCGTTCGCCGTCCGTGGCCATCGAATCCGACTACGGCCGCACGTTCCCGCGCTTCTACATCCGCGGCCTGGGCAACACGGACTTCGACCTGAACGCGTCGCAGCCGGTGGGTCTGGTCATGGACGACATCGTCCAGGAAAACCCGATGCTGAAGGGCTTCCCCGTGTTCGACGTGGACCAGGTGGAAGTGCTGCGCGGCCCGCAGGGCACGCTGTTCGGCCGTAACTCGCCGGCCGGCGTGATCAAGTTCGATTCCGCGAAACCCGTGTTCAAGCAGGAAGGCTACCTGGCCGCCGGCTTCGGCAAGGATCGCGTGCGCAACGTCGACGGCGCCTACAACCTCCCCGTCAGCGACACCGTGGCGATCCGCTTCGCCGGCCTGTCGCAGCACCGCGGCGACCGCGTCTCGAACGACCGTCCGACCGGCACGCGCGAATTCGAAGGCTACAAGGACAACGCCGCGCGCCTGCAGGTGCTGGTGAAGCCGACCGCGAACTTCTCCGCGCTGTTCAACGTGCACGGCCGCGACATGGACGGCACCGCGACGCTGTTCCGCGCCAATATCCTGAAGACGGGCACGAACGACCTGGTCGACGGCTTCGATTACGACAAGTACCCGACCGACGGCATCAACGAGCAGCACCTGAAGAACAAGGGCGCCAGCATGCGCCTGCGCTGGGACCTGCCGGGTGTGACCTTGCACTCGATTACCGGCTACGAGAAGCTGGAGTTCTACAGCCGCGCCGACGTGGACGGCGGCTATGGCGCCGTGTACGCGCCGCCGATGGGCCCGGGCTTCATCCCGTTCGTCGTCGAGACGGCCGACCTGATCCCGAACCACAAGCAGATCTCGCAGGAGTTCCGCGCCGAGTCCACCAACAAGGGCCCGCTGCAGTGGATCGCCGGCCTGTTCTACTTCAAGGAAGACATCCAGATCGACTCGATCGCGTTCAACTCGCTGGCCGCCGGTAACCCGCAGGTGCCGAACTACGCGACGCAGACGCAGAACGCTAAGTCGTATGCCGTATTCGGCTCGCTGAACTACGCAGTGTCCGACCGCCTGAAGCTGCGCGGCGGCGTGCGCTACACGAGCGACAAGAAGGACTTCGTCGCCCAGCGTATCGAGACGACGGGCCGCACCTATCTGCCGCTGCATGACGATTCGAGCAACATCAGCTGGGATGCCTCCGGTACCTACGTCGTGAACCCGGACACCAACGTGTTCGCCCGCGTGGCGACGGGCTACCGCGCGCCGTCGATGCAGGGCCGCCTGAACGACCTGACGAGCCGGCCGTCGATGGCGGGCGCCGAGAAGGTGCTGTCCGTCGAAGCGGGCGTGAAGCAGGACCTGTTCAACCGCCGTGCGCGCATGTCCGCGACCGTATTCCACTACCGCGTGAAGGACAAGCAGCTGACCGCGGGCAGCGGCTCGGTGAACATGAACCAGCTGCTGAACGCCGACAAGGCGATCGGCCAGGGCGTGGAGCTGGACCTGCAGGCGAACCTGTCGCAGAACTTCTCCGCGACGTTCGGCTCCAGCTACAACGACACCGAGATCAAGGACGCCAGCCTGTTCGTGCTGCCGTGCGGCGGCGGCTGCACGGTGACGAACCCGGTCTCGTTCGTGAACGGTTCGCGCGTGGCCCTCATCAACGGCAACCCGCTGCCGCGCGCTCCGAAGTGGCAGCACAACTTCACGCTGAAGTACAGCGCCCCGGTGGCGAACGGCGAAGTGTATGCGTTCACCGACTGGTCGTACCGCTCGTCGTATAACTTCTTCCTGTACGAAGCGGTCGAGTACAAGGCGAAGGACCTGCTCGAAGGCGGCCTGCGCGTCGGCTACAAGTGGGGCGACGGCAAATACGACCTGGCCCTGTACGGCCGCAACATCACGAACGAAGTGCAGTCCGTCGGCGCGATCGACTTCAACAACATGACGGGCATCCTGAACGAACCGCGCACCTACGGCGTGCAGTTCCGCATGAACTTCTAACCCCCGCCACGCACCACGACGCCCCGCCCCGAGCGGGGCGTTTTATTTGTACAGTGTTGTTTTTTCGAATACAGGGACTGTCCCTCGATTCTGGAAATATTTCCTGAAATTGGGGACTGTCCCTCGTTTTTGGAAATGTTTTTGGTGCAAGGGCGTAGCGACCCGTAGCCCTTGCGGCAGTCCGCACAGGGTGCGGAACCTGCCGCGTGGCATCGAGGTTTGTGGTGTTTTTGTTGAAAATCGCGATGGGGACTGTCCCTCGATTTTGGAAATATTTCCTGATTTGAGGGACAGTCCCCTGATTTTGGAAACATTTTGTTGGGAGGTCGATGCATGCAGTCCGCTGTGAATCTCTGGCCGCTGGTCGGCGTCGCCGTCGTCATCGTCGGGTTTTTGTTGCGCGTGCATCCGGTGCTGGTCGTCGTCGCGGCATGTGTTGCGACAGGCGCTTCGGTGCTGATGTCGCCGCTCGAGTTGCTGGCCGCGCTGGGCACGGCGTTCGTCAAGACGCGCAACCTGCCGATGATCCTTCTGCTGCCGCTGGCGGCCATCGGCCTGCTCGAGCGCTTCGGTTTGCGTGAGCATGCGCAGGCGGCGATCGGGCGGGTGCGCTCCGCCACCGCGGGCCGGCTGCTGATCCTGTATCTCGCCGTGCGCGAGCTGTCCGCCGCGCTTGGGCTCACGTCGATCGGTGGCCATCCGACGATGGTGCGCCCATTGATCGCGCCGATGGCCGAGGGCGTCGCCGAGCGGCAGGCCGGCAAGCTGCCGGAGGAAGCGCGGATGCGCGTGCGGGCGATGGCCGCCGCCACCGACAACGTCGGCCTGTTCTTCGGCGAGGACATCTTCGTTGCCTTCGGCGCCATCGTGCTGATGCAGACGATCCTGCGCGGCGAGGGTATCGAGGCCGATCCGCTGCACATGGCGCTGTGGGGCATTCCGACGGCGGTCAGCGCGTTCATCATCCACGCATGGCGCCTGCACCGGCTCGACGTCTACCTGGCCGGAGCGCGCCGATGATCGTGACGCTCGAGCTGTTCTACTACGTGGTCGGCGGGCTGCTGGCCGCCGTCGCCGTGATGTCGCTGACGGACCGCAGCAATCCGCGCCGGTACACGAGCGCGCTGTTCTGGGCGCTGTATGCCGTCATCTACCTGGCCGGCGACGTGCTGCCGCCGGAAGTGGCCGGTGGGATGATGGTGGCGATGGCGCTGCTGGCGGGCTGCGGCGGGGTCCGTGCCGGCAAGCCCGCTGTGCTGCCGGAAGGCGAGCGCCGCGCCAGCGCGGCAAGGCTGGGCCACAAGCTGTTCCTGCCCGCGCTGGCGATCCCGTTCGTCACGATCCTCCTTGCGACGTTGCTGAAGGACGTCAAGGTGGGCAGCCTGCTGCTGATCGATCCGAAGCAGGCCACGCTGGTCGGCCTGGGCTGCGCATCCATCATCGCCGTGCCGCTCGCATGCGCGCTGACCCGGTCGACGCCGCCGCAGGCGCTGCGCGAAAGCCGCCGCCTCGTCGATGCGATGAGCTGGGGTTTCGTGCTGCCGCACATGCTGGCCGTGCTGGGGCTGCTGTTCACGCAGGTGGGTGTCGGCAAGGCGGTGGCGTACCTCGCCACGTCCTCGATCGACATGGATACGAAGCTCGTCGCTGTCGTCGTCTACTGCGCGGGCATGGCGCTGTTCACGATCGTGATGGGCAATGGCTTTGCCGCGTTCCCCGTGATGACGGGCGGCGTGGGCATCCCGGTGCTCGTCGGGGTGTATCATGCGGATCCGGCCGTGATGGCGGCGATCGGCATGTTCAGCGCCTACTGCGGCACCTTGATGACGCCGATGGCGGCGAACTTCAACATCATCCCGGCCGCGCTGCTGGAACTGCCGGACAAGCATGCCGTGATCCGCGTCCAGATCCCGACGGCGCTGCCGCTGCTGCTGGTGAACATGGCGCTGCTGTACTTTCTGATGAACCGATGAACTGCGCGATGAACACCGTCCTCCTGACCGGCTTCGAGCCATTCAACCAACAACCGATCAATCCCGCGTGGGAGACCGTGCGTGCGCTCGATGGCTGGCGCGGCGACGATCATGTTGTCGTATCGCGCCAGCTGCCGTGCGTGTTCGGCGACGCCCTCGCGGCGCTGCACGCGGCGATCGACGAGCTGCGGCCGGACGTCGTCATCGCGGTCGGGCAGGCGGGCGGACGCAGCGACATCACCGTCGAGCGCGTGGCGATCAATGTCGACGACGCCCCAATCGCCGACAACCGGGGCGCGCGCATCGTCGACGAACCGGTGATCCCTGGCGGCCCGGTGGGCTATTTCAGCACGCTGCCGATCAAGGCGATCGTGCATGCGCTGCGGGAAGCCGGCATCCCTGCATCGGTCTCGCAGACGGCCGGCACGTTCGTCTGCAACCACGTCTTCTATGGCCTGATGCACGCGCTGCGCGACAAGCCGGCGATCCGCGGCGGCTTCATCCACATCCCGTTCCTCCCGCAGCAGGCGGCACGCCAGCCGGTGCCGACGCCGAGCATGTCCCTGGCCGACATGATCGAAGCGGTGAAGATCGCCGTCGCCACGACGTGCAGCACGACAGGTGACCTGCGCGAAGCGGGCGGCGGCACGCACTGACGGCCGAGCCCGTGTCCCGTTTTAAGCCTTCTGGGGTCAGACCCCGACAGGACACGAGCTGAACGATGCAGACCTGCTGAGGCCGTGTCCTGTCCGGGTCTGACCCCAGGGGTAGAGAAGTGGACACGAAGTCAGCCGTAGCGCCTCACCGCTCCGGCGGCCGCAGGATGTTCAGGAACGCCCGCACCACCGGTGCGTCGTCCGTCGTCGTGTAGGTGATGTACAAATTGGCCGACGGCGGGTTGGTGCGGATCGGCAGGAACACGACGCCTGGCCAGCCGATGCGGGACGTCGTCTCCGGCATCAGCGTCACGCCCAGGCCCGCGCCCACCATCGCCAGCAAGGTTTGCGGCTCGGACGCTTCCTGGAAGATCGTCGGCTGGAAGCCCGCGTTGACGCAGCACTGGATCAGGTAGCGGGGGAAGGCGGACTTGTCGAGGGCCAGTGTCAGCATCGGTTCGTCGGCGATGTCGGCCAGCTCGATCGCGTCCATCTTCGCCAGCGGATGGTGTTCGTTGACGGCCACGCACACGTTCTCGCGGAAGCACAATTCCTGACGCAGGTTGTCGTTTTTGAGGTCGTTCTCGTCCAGCTTCGGCTCGCGCCAGAAGCCCACGTCGATCTGCTTGGCGCGCAGCGCGTCGTACTGGACGGTGGGGCCGAATTCATGGATCGTCCACGTCACGCGCGGGTACTTGCTCTGGAATTCCTCCAGCAGGCTGGGGATCGGGCCCCACATCGCCGAGCCGACGATGCCCACGCGCAGCCGGCCCACTTCGCCGCGGTCGATCTGGCGCACGGTGTCGATCGTCATGCGCATTTTCGCCAGCAGGTCGGCCGCCTCGTGCATCAGCGCGCGGCCGGCGACGGTCAGCTCGAAGCTGCGCGTCGTGCGCGCGAACAGCTTCACGCCCAGTTCCGCCTCCAGCTTCATGATCTGCTGCGACAGCGGCGGCTGCGAGATGTGCAGCCGTTCGGCAGCGCGGCTGAAACTCTTTTCCTCGGCGACTGCAAGGAAGTACTTCAGTTGCTTCAGATCGATCGACATGGCGTGCCGGGCTTTATGCGGTCAGGAGCGCCTGCGCCAGGGCGGCGCCGACGCGGGCGTTGTTCTTCACCAGCGCGATATTGGTGGCCAGGCTGCGGCCGCCCGTCAGCGTCTTGATCCGCGCCAGCAGGAATGGCGTCACCTTCTTGCCCGTCACGCCGTTTTCCTCCGCTTCCTGCAATGCCTGCAGCGTGATGCCGTCGATCTCTTCCTTCGGCATCGCTTCCTGTTCCGGCACCGGCGCCGCGACGACGACGCCGCCCCGCAGGCCCAGCTCCCACTTCGTCTTCACGAACGCGGCCTGCTCTGCCGGCGTATCCAGGCGGAAGTCGGCATTGAAGCCGCTTTCGCGCGTGAAGAACGCGGGGAAGCCTTGCTGGCCCACGCTCACCACCGGCACGCCCTGCGTTTCCAGGTATTCCAGCGTCAGGCCGATGTCGAGGATCGATTTCACGCCCGCGCACACGACGGCCACATTGGTCTGCGCCAGTTCCTGCAGGTCGGCCGAGATGTCGAAGCTCGTCTCGGCGCCGCGGTGCACGCCGCCGATGCCGCCCGTGACGAACACGGAGATGCCGGCCAGCTGCGCGCAGATCATCGTCGCGGCCACCGTCGTCGCACCGAGCTTCTTCTGCGACAGCGCATACGCCATGTCGCGGCGGCTGACCTTCATCGCATCCGGCGACTTGCCCAGCAATTCCAGCTGCTCGTCCGTCAGGCCGACGCAGATCTTGCCGCCGATGAGGGCGATCGTCGCGGGGACGGCGCCGCCGTCGCGGATGATCTGCTCGACTTCGCGCGCCGTCTGCACGTTTTGCGGATACGGCATGCCGTGCGAAATGATCGTCGACTCGAGGGCGACGATCGCTTTGCCGGCCGCGCGCGCGGCGGTCACTTCGGGGGAGAAGGCGAGGTACTGTTGCATGGTCATTCCTGTTCGTGGGAGAGGGGAGCGCCGGACCGTGAGCCGAACAGGCTCGCCGTCAGCGCGGGCGATACGGTGTGGTTGCTCTGCAGCGTCAGCGCCGCCGCCTGCAGGCCGCGCTGGCAGGCGTCCGTCAGGCTGGCGTCGCCCTGGGCGAGCGACCAGCAGACGGCGGCCGAGAATGCGTCGCCGGCACCGGTGACGTCGACGACGGCCGCGTCGTCGAGCGCCTGGGCCGGCAGCCATTGCAGGTCGCCCGGCACCGTGTGATAGACGCCGGCCGCGCCGCACGTCACGATCACGTCCTGCGCGCCGTCGGCCTGCAGCGCGCGGCAGGCGTTGCGCACCGCCGCTTCGGTGGGCAGCGCATGACCGGCACGCGCTTCCAGTTCGCCGCGGTTCAGGATCAGCAGGCGCAAGCCCTGCAGCGCGCGCGGCAGGCGCGCCATCTTCGGCTGCGATACCGCGACCAGCACCAGCGGCACGCCGCCGTTGCGCGCGTCCGTGAGCAGCGCCGCCACGCTGTCGTGCGGCAGGTTCAGGTCCGCCACGACGAGCGATGCGGCATTGCGCTGCGGCTGGCGGCCCGCCAGGATCGCCGGCGTCAGTTGTTCGTACAGCGCCATGTCGGCCAGCGCCACGACCATCTCGCCGCCCGCATCGAGCACCGCCGTGTAGGTGCCGGTGGCGACGCCGGGCAGCACCAGCGTGCCCGTCATGTCGATGCCATTCGCCTGCGCATGGCCGCGCAGGGCCTGGCCCGCGTTGTCGTCGCCGAGCGCCGTCAGCAGCGCGCACGGCGTGCCGAGGCGGGCCAGGTTTTCCGCGATGTTGCGGGCTACGCCGCCATACGTCTCTTCCGCATTGGCCGGGTTGGACGTGCCGAGCTGCAGCGGGGCCAGGGTGCGCAGCTTGCGGTCCAGGTTCGCCGCGCCGATGCACAGCACGGCGCGTTCCTGCGGCAGCACGTAGGCGCGGCCCATCAGCCGCCGCTCGCGGATCAGTGTGGCGACGTGGCCGGCGACGGCGGAGCGCGACAGGCCGAGCGCATCCGCCATCTCCTGCTGCGAGATGAACGGATTGGATCGGATCAGTTGGTACAGCTGTTCTTTCTTACTCAAGCGACGCTTCCTGCAAACTTTTGTTCACCATCCTAAACAGATGTCGAATTCCTGTCAAACGGCTATAATAGACGTTTATTTATATACGGTGCATATAAATGACAAAGAAAAATGGTATTTGTCATACATATCCGCGATGATGCATAGTGTCGCCTGCCGGATTTGCGCCCGAATAATGTCCGCTCGCGCGGCTGCCCCGAACCCAAGTCATTAACGAGATTCCTATGTCGAACAATTCCCCCTTCCAGGCCGCCGCGATCGTGCGTGCGCGCATGCCGGCCGGCTTCGCACCGCGCGCCGCGCTGATCCTCGGTTCCGGCCTCGGCGTGCTGGCCGACCAGATGCAAGATGCCGTCTCGATCGGCTTCGACGAGCTGCCCGGCTTCCCGATCAGCACCGTGCATGGCCATGCGGGCCAGATGGTGCTGGGCACGCTGGCCGGCGTGCCGGTGGTGTGCCTGAAGGGCCGCGGCCACTTCTACGAAGGCTACGGCATGGGCGTGATGACGAGCGCGATTCGCACGTTGAAGCTGCTGGGCTGCGAATTCGTGTTCGTCACGAACGCCGCCGGCTCGCTCCGCACGGAAGTGGACGCCGGTTCGCTGGTGGCACTGAACGACCATATCAACTTCCTGCCCGGCACCCCGATGATCGGCCCGAACGACGAGCGTTTCGGTCCGCGCTTCTTCAGCATGGCCAATGCCTACGACGCGGAACTGCGCAAGCTGCTGCAAGCCACCGCCGCCGAACAAAGCATCACGCTGCACGAAGGCGTGTACATCGCCTATCCAGGCCCGAACTTCGAAACGCCGGCCGAGATCCGCGCGTTCGGCCGCCTGGGGGCGGACGTCGTCGGCATGTCCGTCGTGCCG
The DNA here is from genome assembly GCF_007830495.1 of Pseudoduganella flava. GTDB lineage: Bacteria > Pseudomonadota > Gammaproteobacteria > Burkholderiales > Burkholderiaceae_D > Rugamonas > Rugamonas flava. Next base: position 340,072 of record NZ_VLKW01000001.1, read on the forward strand.
GAAGTGGTGCCGGCGCGGCACTGCGGCCTGAAGGTCGTCGGCGTGTCCGTGATCACGAACCTGGCCGAAGGCCTGTCGCCGTTCCCGCTGTCGCACGAACAGACGCTGAAGTACGCGGCGATCGGCGCCGAAAGCCTCGTCAAGCTGATTCACGCGTTCTTCGCGAACGTGGCGAAGGCTTAAAAGAATCGGTAACAAGCAGGGCGGCCAAGGCCGCCCTTGATCATTTCAGAGAGACGCATCATGTCACGCGCATTCATCCTCCTGCTCGATTCGTTCGGCCTCGGCGCCACGCCGGATGCCGACAAGTACGGCGACGCCGCCTGCGACACTTTCGGCAATATCGCGAAATGGGCCGCCAGCGAAGGCAAGCCGATGGCGCTGCCCACGCTGGAAAAGCTGGGCCTTGCGGCCGCCGCCCACACGGCCACGGGCCGCTGGGCCGCCGGCTTCGGCCAGCGTGAAGGCTTCGCCGGTGCGTATGGCGCCGCGCGCGAAAAATCGACGGGCAAGGACACGCAGAGCGGCCACTGGGAAATCGCCGGCGTGCCCGTGCTGTTCGACTGGGGCTACTTCCCAAAGACGGTGCCGTCGTTCCCGCAGGAGCTGACGGACAAGCTGCAGGAACTGACCGGCGTGCCGGGCTTCCTCGGCAACTGCCACGCGTCCGGCACGACGATCATCGCCGACCTGGGCGACGAGCACGTCGCCACGGGCAAGCCGATCCTGTACACGTCGGCCGACTCGGTGCTGCAGATCGCCGCGCACGAGGAGCACTTCGGCCTCGAGCGCCTGTACGACATGTGCGAGAAAGCCTATGAGCTGGTCAAGCCCTACAACATCGGCCGCGTGATCGCGCGTCCGTTCGTGGGCAGCGACGGCAACTACAAGCGCACCGCGAACCGCCACGACTACGCCGTGCCGCCGCCGGCGCCGACCCTGCTGGACCACGTGAAGGATGCGGGTGGCGAGGTGATCGCGCTCGGCAAGATCAGCGACATCTATGCCGGCAAAGGCGTGTCGCGCGTCGTCAAGGGCCCGGACAATATGGCGCTGTTCGACCGCCTGCTCGAAGTGGAGCAGGAAGCGGGCGACAAGTCGCTGACGTTCGTGAACTTCGTCGACTTCGACATGCTGTTCGGCCACCGCCGCGACGTGCAGGGTTACTCGCAGGCGCTGCACGAGCTGGATGCGCGCCTGCCTGAATTCATCGGCAAGCTGAAGGAGGGCGACCTCGTCGTCATCACGGCGGACCATGGCTGCGACCCGACGTCGCCCGGTTCCGACCACACGCGCGAGCACATCCCGATGATCTTCTTCGGCCCCGGTGTGCAAGGCCGCGAGCTGGGCATCTCCGAAACGTTCTCCGACATCGGCCAGACGATCGCCCACCACCTCGGCGTGCAACCTCTTTCCAACGGAACCAACCTCTTATGAGTAACCCCCTGAGCATTCCCGAAGACTTCAAGCGCAACGAGGCCGTGGGCCTCGACCTGGGCTGGCTGAACCATCTGCACGTGAACAAGGCGGCGGCCGACCGGCGCGCCGCGTCGCTGGCGAACCGCCGCACCGTGAAGAAGGAATACCAGGCTGCGTGGCTGATCAAGGCGATCGAACTGATCGACCTGACGACGCTGTCCGGCGACGATACCCCGGGCCGCGTCGAACGCCTGTGCATGAAGGCGCTGCGGCCATTGCGCTCCGACCTCGTCGAAGCGCTGGGCATCGCCGACCGCAACCTGAAGACTGGCGCAGTCTGCGTGTACCACGAGATGATCCGCCACGCGGACAAGGTGCTGAAGGGCCGCCTGCCGATCGCGGCCGTGTCGACGGGCTTCCCGGCCGGCCTGACGAACATGGAAACGAAGGTGCGCGAGATCGAGCTGTCGGTGGCCGACGGCGCGCAGGAGATCGACATCGTCATCACCCGCCAGCACGTGCTGACGGGGAACTGGCAGGCGCTGTACGACGAGATGCGCGCCTACCGCGAAGCATGCGGCGAAGCGCACGTGAAGGCGATCCTGGCGACGGGCGACCTCGTCACGCTGGAAAACGTCGCGAAGGCGTCGTGGGTCTGCATGATGGCCGGCGCGGACTTCATCAAGACGTCCACCGGCAAGGAAGGCGTCAACGCGACGATCCCCGTGTCGCTCGTGATGGTGCGCGCGATTCGCGAATACTACGAGCGCACCGGCTTCAAGGTCGGCTACAAGCCGGCCGGCGGCGTGTCGACCGCGAAGGCCGCGCTGCAGTACATGACGGTGATGAAGGAGGAACTGGGCAACGAGTGGCTGGAGCCGCACCTGTTCCGTATCGGCGCATCGAGCCTGCTGACCGACATCGAGCGCCAGCTGGAACACCACGTCACGGGCGCCTACTCGGCCGTCCACCGTCACGCGCAACCGTAAAAGAAGACCGCCATGCCAACCATCAAAGAGATCCTGAACACCATGGAATACGGCCCCGCCCCCGAGAGCCAGAAAGAAGCGCAAGCGTGGCTGGAAGAGCGCGGCCGCAAGTTCGGCCTGTTCATCGACAACCAGTGGAGTGAACCCGGCGAGACGTTCGCCTCGACCAACCCGGCCGACGGCAAGCCGCTGGCCGACATCACGCAAGCGACTGCGGGCGACGTGAACCGTGCCGTCGAAGCCGCGCGCCGCGCGCAGCCGGCATGGGCCGCCCTCGGTGGCATCGGCCGCGCGAAGATCCTGTACGCGATCGCGCGCCTGATGCAGAAGCACGCGCGCCTGTTCGCCGTGCTGGAGACGCTGGACAACGGCAAGACGATCCGCGAAACGCGCGATGCGGACCTGCCGCTCGTCGCCCGTCACTTCTACCACCACGCCGGCTGGGCGCAACTGCTGGACGAAGAGTTCCCGGGCCACCGTCCGGTGGGCGTCGTCGGCCAGATCGTACCGTGGAACTTCCCGCTGCTGATGCTGGCCTGGAAGATCGCGCCCGCACTGGCGGCCGGTAACACGATCGTGTTCAAGCCGGCCGAGTTCACGCCGTTGACAGCGCTGCTGTTTGCCGAGATCTGCGTGCAGGCCGGCGTACCGGCCGGTGTGGTGAACATCGTCACGGGCGATGGCCGCACGGGTGAAGCCATCGTCAAGCACGAAGGCATCGATAAACTGGCGTTCACCGGTTCGACGGAAGTGGGCCGCTTGATTCGCGAAGCGACGGCCGGCAGCGGCAAGAAGCTGTCGCTGGAACTGGGCGGCAAGTCGCCGTACATCGTGTTCGACGATGCGGACCTGGATGCGGCCGTCGAAGGCCTCGTCGATTCGATCTGGTTCAACCAGGGGCAGGTGTGCTGCGCCGGTTCGCGCCTCTTGGTGCAGGAATCCGTCGAAGCACGCTTCCTGAAGAAGCTGAAGAGCCGCATGGACAACCTGCGCCTCGGTTCGCCGCTGGACAAGTCGATGGACATCGGCGCGCTGGTCGACCCGATCCAGCGCCAGCGCATTCATGGCCTCGTGGAAGCGGCGCGTGCCGAGGGCTGCGAGATCTACCAGCCGGCCGCCTGCGAACTGCCGGCCGATGGCTCGTGGTTTCCACCGACGCTGATCACTGGCGCATCGACGTCCGCCGCCGTGGCGCAGGCCGAGATCTTCGGCCCGGTGCTGGTGGCGATGAGCTTCCGCACGCCGGCCGAGGCGGTGCAGCTGGCGAACAACACCGTGTACGGCCTCGCTGCCTGCGTGTGGTCCGAGAACATCAGCCTCGCGCTGGACGTGGCGCCGCAGATCAAGGCGGGCGTCGTGTGGATCAACACGGCGAACCAGTTCGACGCGGCGTGCGGCTTCGGTGGCTACAAGGAGTCGGGCTACGGCCGTGAAGGCGGCCGCGAAGGCATGTTCGAATACCTGGTGCCGGTGTCGGAAGATGCGCGCCCCGCAGCGCCCATCGTGGCGAAGCCGGGCAAGGCCAAGGCTGCCGTGCCGGCGGCCGATCCTTTCGCGATCGACCGCACGGCGAAGCTGTACATCGGTGGCAAGCAGGCGCGCCCGGATGGCGCGTACAGCCGCGCGATCCATGGTGCCGACGGCACGTTCCTCGCCGAAGTGGGCGACGGCAACCGCAAGGACATCCGCAACGCCGTCGAGGCAGCGCACAAGGCGGCTGGCTGGACGAAGGCCACCGCTCACAACCGCGCGCAGGTGCTGTACTACATCGCCGAGAACCTGGCCGCGCGCGGCCGTGAATTCGCCGACCGCATCGCCGCCCAAACGGGCACCCGCGACGCCGAGAAGGAAGTGCAAGCGGCGATCGAACGCCTGTTCTACTGGGCCGCATGGGCCGACAAGTACGATGGCGCCGCGCACCAGCCGCCGATGCACGGCATCACGGTGGCGCTGAACGAAGCGGTCGGCGTGATCGGCATCGTCTGCCCGAACGAGAACCCGCTGCTGGGCTTCATCTCGCTGGTGGCACCGGCGATCGCCGTCGGCAACCGCGTGGTGGCGGTGCCGTCGGAAGCGTACCCGCTGTCGGCCACTGACCTGTACCAGGTGTTCGACACTTCGGACCTGCCGGGCGGCGTGGTGAACATCGTCACGGGCAGCGCCGACGAGCTGGCGCGCACGCTGGCCTCGCACGGCGACGTGGATGCCGTGTGGCGTCACGACGGTTCGGCCGAAGGCTGCGCGGAAGTGGAGCGCCTGTCGGCCGGTACGCTGAAACGCACGTGGGTCGGTGGCGCGAAAGGGCGCGATTGGTTCAGCACGCAGCAGGCCGCGGGCCGCACCGTGCTGCAGCATGCGACGCAGGTGAAGAATATCTGGATTCCGTACGGGGTCTGAAGCCCGCGAAGGCGCAGGTTCGCGTGAAAAAACCAACGGCGCAAAGCCGGGGTCAGACCCGGCGGGTCTGACCCCAGGTTCACGCCTGGGGTTTTCTCTGTTGCTAACTGCGCTTTGAATCCTATCGAAGAAAGAGAACACACATGTACCTCCCCCAGGAAATCATCCGCAAGAAGCGCGATGGCGGCGCATTGACCGCCGACGAAATCCGCTTCTTCGTCCGCGGCATCACGTCCGGCGAAACGACCGAAGGCCAGATCGCCGCGCTGGCGATGGCCGTCTTCTTCAACGACATGTCGATGGACGAGCGCGTCGCCTTCACGCTGGCGATGCGCGACTCCGGCGACGTGCTGGAGTGGAAATCGCTCGGCCTGCCGGGCCCCGTGATGGACAAGCATTCGACGGGCGGCGTCGGCGACGTCGTGTCGCTGCTGCTGGGCCCCATGATCGCCGCGTGCGGCGGCTTCGTGCCGATGATCTCCGGCCGCGGCCTGGGCCACACCGGCGGCACGCTCGACAAGTTCGATGCGATCCCCGGCTACTGCACGGTGCCGGACAATGAACTGTTCCGCAAGGTCGTCAAGGAAGTGGGCGTGGCGATCATCGGCCAGACGGCCGCGCTGGCGCCGTCCGACAAGCGCTTCTACGCGATCCGCGACGTGACCGCGACGGTGGAATCGGTGGCGATGATCACCGGCTCGATCCTGTCGAAGAAGCTGGCCGCGGGCCTGGACGTGCTGGCGATGGACGTCAAGGCCGGCAGCGGCGCGTTCATGCCGACCTACGAAAAATCGGTGGAGCTGGCCGAGTCGATCGTCAACGTCGGCAACGGCGCCGGCACGTTGACGTCGGCCCTGCTGACGGACATGAACGAGTCGCTGGCGCCAAGCGCCGGCAATGCCGTCGAAGTGCGTGTGGCGATCGACTACCTGACCGGCAAGTCGCGCCCGGCGCGCCTGCATGAAGTCACGCTGGCGCTGTGCGCCGAGATGCTCGTGCTGGGCAAGCTGGCCGCCAACGAACAGGAAGCGCGCGCCAAGCTGCAGGCGTCGCTCGATTCCGGCGAAGCCGCGGAACGCTTCGCCCGCATGGTCGCGGCACTGGGCGGCCCGGCCGACCTGATCGGCAACCCCGACAAGTACCTGGACCGCGCACCGATCATCGTGCCCGTGCCAGCCCCGCGCGCCGGTTACGCCGCGACGACGAACTGCCGTGGCCTGGGCCTGGCCGTCGTTGCGCTGGGCGGCGGCCGCACCCGTCCGCAAGACACGATCGACTTCGCCGTCGGCCTGACGGACCTCGTCGAACTGGGCCAGAAGATCGACGCCGGCCAACCGCTGGCGCTCGTCCACGCCCGCACCGAAGCGGCCGCCCAGCGCGCGATCGCCGACGTGCAAGCCGCCTACACGATCGCCGACACGGCCCCGGCCACGAACCCGATCGTCTACCGCACGATCCGCCCGTAAGCAATCGCCCGTAAACCGACCGCCGAGCTGGTCGCTTTACAACAGGGGGACTGTCTCTCGTTTCAGGAAATATTTCCAAAAACGAGGGACAGTCCCCATCCGCCAAGTGCTTGATATTCGAGCGGAAGCGGCGAAAAACGGGCTTTTTCGGTTGTTTTACAACAGGGGACAGTCCCCGGTTTTGGGAAATATTTCCAAAAACGAGGGACAGTCCCCGAAATTGGGAAACATTGCAGATGAATACTGATCAGTTGATTGAGGAAGCGAAGGCGGCGCGGTTGAAGGCTTATACGCCGTACTCGAACTTCAAGGTGGGGGCGGCGTTGCTGACGCGGGATGGCAAGGTGTTCCATGGCTGTAATGTGGAGAACGCCGCGTATGGCCTGTGCAACTGCGCTGAGCGCACCGCGTTCTTTTCCGCGTTCGCGCATGGCTACAAGCAGGGCGACTTCGAACGGCTTGCTGTCGTCGGCGAGACGGAAGGTCCGATCGCGCCGTGCGGTGCGTGCCGCCAGGTGATCCTCGAACTGGGTGGTAACGAGCTGCCTGTCGTACTGACGAACCTGAAGGGCGACGTGTACGAGACCACCGCTGCCGCCCAGCTGCCGAACGCGTTCGGCGGCCACGACCTGCAGCGCCGCTGATCCGCCGGTGAAGAAGACGATCGACGTGCAAGCCGCTGTCGCCATCGCGGCGGCGGAGGCCATCGCGGCCAAGACGCAGGGCACGTTCGGCGTCGGCGGCGTGATGCTGGACGGCTTCGGCAACGTGCTGCGCGCGGTCCACAACAACGTGATCCGCGACGGCTTGATCTGGGACCCGACCGCGCATGGCGAACGCCAGCTGGTCGACTGGTACCACGCCGAGCTGGCGAAGGGCAGGGCGCTGCCGCCGCCGCACGAGATCACCGTCGTCACGTCGCTCGACCCTTGCTGCATGTGCGCCGGCGCGCTGCTTGCCGCCGGCTTCAACGTCGTCGTCGCCGCCAACGACCGCAAGGCCGGCATCAACCACGACCTCACCGGCACGTTCCCGTCGCTGCCCGCACCGCTGCGCGAGCAGGCGCGCGAGGCGTTCGCCTATCCCGCCGTGCTGGGCGCGTCGTCGTATGCACGCGCGGCCAGCGGTGCCACACCGCGGCCGTTCTTCATCGGGAAGACGATCGCCGAACCCACCCAGGCGCTGTGCTCCCTCGTGTTCGAGGCGACGGTGGAAGGCGTCGTGGACCTCTTCAATATCGACCCGCCGCGCGCGGCGCTGGCCGATCCCGCCACGCTGCCCGGCGACCATCCGATCGTGCTCGCGTTGAAGCGCGCATGCCCGGACGCGCTGACATACCGCTGCGAGCCGCGCCGCCCGGATGCCGGCCTCGCACCCTACCTGAAGCAAGCGCAGGAACGCGACCTGGCCCAGGGCGGTAACGGCAATGCCGTGGCGCTGCTCGACGGCCACGGCAACCTGCTGCTGTGCTGCCACGGCAGGCATGGCCGTGCCGGCATTCGCACGGCGTTCATGGAATGCACGCGCGCCTATGCGCAGCTGCGCTACAAATTGATGGCGGGGGCCGATGCCGCGCGCCAACAGGAAGTGCGGCGCTACCTCGGCCACCCGAAGGAGGGGACGTTCGTGTTTGCCGTCGGCCCGAATGGCGCTGCGACAAGCTTCATGGACCTGGGCGCCTACGGCTCGACGATGGAAGGCCCGCTGCCGCCCGCCGACCAGGCGCAGTTCCAGTACGTACGGCCGGGCATGCCCGACAGCGAGCTGGCCGCGCTGTGCGACGGCCTGCCGCCGCTGTACCGCGACGTGATCGGCGTACGCCCGGCGCAGGTGGCGGACGCAGGCCTGATCGCCGCGCTGGCCGCGCCGCCTAGTCCGGCTGGATAAGGTTCGCGTCGCGCGCCAGCTGCCAGTGGCCGAGCGCGTTCTTGCGGAATACCGACAGCACCTGGCCGGCATGGCGCACCAGCGCACCGCCGGAACGGGGCACCATGGTCACGTTCAGCTGCGTGCGGCACCAACCCAGCGTGCCGCACACTTCCACTTCCAGCACCTCGGCCTTCGAATCGATCGTGAACGCCGCCACGGCGGCGCGGAAGCCCTGTTCGAACGCGCGCCGGCCCTGCATCGGCGCAGCGCCGGGCACGAGGAACAGCGCGTCCTCCGTCATCAGTTCCAGGATGGCTGCCACGTCGCCTTCGCGCGCCGCTTCGCACCACGATTCCACCAGCGCGCGGATCGCTGCCTCGTCCGTGCTCATTGCGCGCGCTCCCCTTCGACCCACGGGTCGTAAGTGCCGATGCTCCAGATGTGGCCTTCCGGATCGCGGCACGTGAAGCCGCGCCCCCCATATTCCTCGTCCTGCAGCGGCAGCACGACTTCGCCGCCGGCGTCGAGGACGCGCGCATGCACCTTGTCCGCATCGTTGACGACGAGGTAGGCGGCCTGTGTGACGGCCATGCCGGTTTCCGACGGTTGCTTCAGCAGGCGGCCGTACTCCGTATCGAACGCCGAGCCCAGCATGATCATGCCGTTGCCATACTTGAGCTGCGCGTGGGCCACCGTGCCGTCCTCGTTGCGCACCACCAGGCTTGCATGGAAGCCCAGCGTGTCGCACAGCCATTCGATGGCGGCCGGCGCATCGCGGTAGCGCAGGCAAGGCATGATCGTCGCGCGCGTCGCCTTGGGTATCGTGCCTTGCATGGTGCCCTGCGTCGTGCTGTGCATCGTCGTCGGTATCGTCATTGCACTTCTCCCTGTTGTAGTTCGTGATCGGGTCAGGCGGAAACACCAATATAGACCAGCACAATAGGAGGGGCAAGCGAGGTCAGGCGCGCGCCCGGCCGCACGCCCGCGCTGAACGGGGCCTTACATCTGCTGGAACAGATGGGTGTTGCCGCGACTGACTTCGAGCTCTTCGCCGCAGTGCTTCACGCGCACCATCTGCCGCCCGCGCAGGTCGCGCGTCACTTCGGCGATGGCATCCACCCGCACCAGGGTAGAGCGGTGGATGCGCCAGAACTCGTCAGGATCCAGCTCGTCCGCAAGCTCCTTCAGCGTCTTGCGGATCAGGACTTCGCCCTGCACCGTGCGCACCCGCGTGTATTTCTCGTCCGCCTGGAAGAACAGGATCTCGCGGGTGCTGATCATGCGCAGGCTGTTGCCTACCTGCGCCTGTATCCAGTGCAGGTAGGCGCGCCCCGGCTCGGCACTGCCATGCCCCAGCAGCCGCGACAGCTGAGCCGCGATATCGGTCGGGCGCTGGCCGATGCGTGCCTTCAGCCGCGTGCACGTCGTCGCGAGGCGCTCGCCGCCGACGGGTTTCAACAGGTAGTCCAGCGCGCCGTGTTCGAAGGCCTCGATCGCATACTGGTCGTAGGCCGTCACGAACACGATGTGGCAGCGGTTGAACAGCATGCGCGCGGCTTCGATGCCGGAAATGCCGGGCATGCGGATATCGAGGAACACGATGTCGGGCTGGTATTGTCCAGCCAGCGCGATCGCCTCGACGCCGTTGGCCGCTTCGGCCACGATCGTCAGCTCCGGCCAGCAGTCGCGCAGCCGGGCACGCAGCATGTCGCGCATCGGTTCCTCGTCGTCGGCGATCAGGGCGCTGGCCTTCATCGTTTCTCCGCGAAGATGTCGGGTGCGAACGGCACCCGCACGCTGGACTTGCAGCCGCCTTCGGGCGGCGTTTCGATCAGCAGCTCGGCGCGGCTGCCGTACATCAGCTTCAGGCGCTCGCGCACATTGGCCAGGCCCACGCCGTCGGCGGCACAGCTGGAGAAGCCGACGCCGTCGTCCTGCACGTCCACCTGCAGCACGTTGCCGGACACGCTGGCGCGGATGTCGATGCGGCCGCCCTCGATCTTCGGCTCGAGCCCGTGCTTGATCGAATTCTCGATCAGGATCTGCAGCATCATCGGCGGGAACGTGGCGCTTTCCAGCTCGGCCGGCACGTCGATCGATACCGCCAGGCGCGACTTCATCCGCGCCTGCATGATCGCCAAATAGGAACGCGACAGCGCGATCTGCCGGCCCAGCGTGGCGTTGCTGCGCGAGCGCATCTGCGGCAACGTCGAGCGCAGGTAATCGATCAGGTGCTGGTGGATGCGCGCGGCCTGCGGCGGATCCGTCTCGATCAGCTGGCCGATCAGGGCCAGCGTATTGAACAGGAAGTGCGGCTCGACCTGCGCCTGCAGTGCCGCCATCTGCGCTTCGACGAGGCGGCGCTCCAGCCCTTCCGTGCCGGCCTGCTCGGCCGCGGCGCGCGCTTCCAGCTCGGCCTTGCGCTTGCCGCCGGCCAGCAGCTTCAGGCCCAGTGAGACGAAGATGAACGCGACGGCCTGCTCGGGCAGGATCGCCGGCGTGCAGGCCAGCAGCACGGCCAGCACCCACGTGACGACGAGCTGGCGCATCGGCACCTGCGCCAGCCAGTCGAAGAACTGCCACCACAGCGCGCTGGCGGTATCGCCCAGTTCGCGCACGAATGCCAGCGCTCCCCGGGCGCCGCCGGCCGCCATTCTCATTGGCCGCTACCGTGCATGGTGTCGTGCATCGCATGCTCGTGCATCGGCACGTCGCGGCGCTGGCCGCCGAGCGCGCCGGCGACGAGCTTCACGAGCAGGAACAGCACGAACAGCGTCAACGCCAGCGGCAGTACCGTGATCAGCAGGGCCAGCATCACGCAAGCGGCCAGCAGGGCCGGCCACGGCATGCGGTCGAGCCGGCGCATCGCGTGGCTGGCGATGCGGCTGATGCCGTCCCATGCCTCGCGCAGCGTTTCGGTGCAGGTCTTGTTGATGGTTTTCATGGCATATCCTCCGTGATGGCGTGTCGATGATGACACTGTAGCGCCGCGCGCCACCCCTGCAAACAGCGATCCGACGAATGGAGATTTTCAGGGGCTGATCTGCACCGGCAGGGGACGAACAGCGGAATTGCCACCCCCTCTGGCAATAAAGTTAACCAAAAATCGACAAACACCTTGAACTAACGCAAAAGATCCGTCGACTTGTGGTATCCTATTGGCAATAACAATTGCTCTTGAATTAAGGGCGCCTACAGCCTGCCACGAAGGATCACATGTTCCGACCCACTCTCTTTGCCGCCCTGCTGGCAAGCACGTTCGCCGCGCATGCGGCCACCAGCAAGCCCCTGACGGCCACCCAGGTACTGAACCAGCTGAACGTCGTCTCGCTGGACACGATCAACTCGCAATCGCACGTGGACGGCCGCACGTGGGCCGCCGGCTCCGTCACCGGCGGCGACTACGGCCAGCACCTGTCCAGCGCTCCAGCGTCGAGCTACGCCGGCCTGACGGCGGGCGGCTCCGCCAGCAACCTGCACGTGAACGGCGGCGGTGCCGTCGTCGGTGGCTCGCTGGCCAACGCCACCGTCAACTCGGGCGCGTCGGTCGTCAAGGGCGGCGTGGCCAACACGAACTTCAACGGCGCCGCCTACGTGGCCGGCACCGCCAGCAGCACGAACTTCAACGGTGGCCGTGCCACGTCGCCGACGACGGCCATGCAGGCCAGCAGCGCGGCCGCCACGTCGACCGACTTCGGCAAGGTGCTGGGCAACCTGTCCACCGCGATGTCGACGTTGAAATCGACGGACAGCAAGGTGACCATGCAGGGCAACAAGGCCGTGTTCAACGCAAAGCCCAACAGCAGCGGCGTCGCCGTGTTCGACCTGACCGCGATCGACGAGCAGCTGTTCAAGCTGGGCGAGTTCCAGTTCAACCTGAACGGCGCCACCACCGTGATCCTGAACACGGACGTGAAGACCGCGTCGATCAGCGCCAACTTCCTCGGCGGCGGCGCGCAGGCGATCGGCAGCAAGACGATCTGGAACTTCTACGATGCGACGAACCTGACGATCGGCAGCCAGTTCGGCGGCGCCGTGCTGGCGACCGACGCGCTGCTGACCAACTACCAGAACATCGAGGGCGGCGTGTACGTGCACGACCTGAAGCAGTATGGCGAGATCCACCTGCAGGCCTTCACCGGCAACGTCGACTTCGTGGCGGCCGCGGTACCCGAGCCGGACACGGTCGCGCTGCTGCTGGCCGGCCTCGCCGTGATCGGCGCGGTGCGCCTGCGCCGCCGGGGCTAAGCCCGACCCCGAGGCCGCTCAGGCCTGAGGCCGCACGGCCGCGAGCACCATCGTCACGATGGTGTCCTCGGCCTCGTCGAAATCCTTCTTCAGCAGTTGGCGCCGGTCCAGCACCAGCGCCATCTGCGCCGCGAAGTCCGCATACGATTGCGTCATCGCCCAGATCGCGAACAGCAGGTGCGTCGCGTTGACGGGCGCGATGCGGCCCGCGGCGATCCACCGCTCGAACACCTCGATATCGCGCCGCAGCACCGGCACGACCCGCCGCTTGATCTGCTGCCCGTACAGCTGGGCGCCGCTGATCACTTCCATCGCATACACGCGCGACGCGTACGGCTGCTCGCGCGAGAAGCGCAGCTTGGCCTGCACGTAGGCGCGCAGCACGTCGGCCGGCTCGGCATCGGGCGCCGCCTGGGCCAGGCTGGACATGCGCGCCAGCCATTCGTCCAGCACGTCGTCGAGCACGCGCTCGTACAGCGCCTGCTTGGTGGGGAAGTAGTACATCAGGTTCTGCTTCGACAGGCCGGCCTGCTCGGCGATCGCGGCCACCGACGTGCCTTCGTAGCCGCATTCGGCGAACACCCGCACGGCGACGGCGGCGACGTCGGCCTCGAGCCGGTCGCGGTTCTGCATGCGGCGCGACGCCACGCCAGGCGAGCGGTCATTCATGGCTGCTCCGGATCGAGCGCAGGAAGGTGCGCAGCGCGCGCTCGTGCGCATACGCGACGTTGAAGCGGAACCAGATCGTCTCGCTCGGCCGCAGCAGGAAGAATTCGCTGGGTGCCAGCAGGATCCCGGCGCGCAGCGCCTCGTCGGCGATCGTGCGGCCGTTGCAGGCCTGCGTCGGCGCGGCATCCCAGCCGGCGCTGACGAACATGCCGCCGCGCGGCCGCGCCAGCGGCGCCATGCCCACGTCGGCCAGCGCCTCGATCGTCCGTTCCCGTCCGGCATCCAGCTGGGCGACGAGCTTCTCGACCATGCGCCGGTACGGCCGCGCCGTCACCGCGTGGTAGACCGCGCGCTCGTTCACTTCGGACGTCGTCAGCCCCGTCAGCATCTTCACCCGCACCAGTTCCGGCATCAGCGAGCCTGACGCGCAGATCGAGCCCACGCGCAGCACGGGCGACAGCGTCTTCGAATAGCTGCCGACGCGGATCACGCGGCGCAAGCCGTCCATCGCGGCCAGCGACGCCTCGCCCTTGCCGGCCAGCTCGCGGTAGATGTCGTCCTCGACGAGCCAGAAGTCGAACTGCTCGGCCAGGGCCAGCAGGCGGTGCGCCTGCGCCTGCGACAGCGACGTGCCGAGCGGGTTTTGCAGCACCGTGTTGACGAACATGAGGCGCGGTTGCGTGCGGCGCGCCTGCTCGGCCAGCGCTTCCAGGTCCAGGCCCTGGGCGCCGCGCGGGATGCCCACCACGTTGCAGCCGTGGTGGCGGATCAGCGACAGCAGGTTGCTGTAGCCGGGGTCCTCGACGAACACCGTGTCGCCCGGCCGGGTCAGCGTGCGCAGCACCAGGTCGAACGCGTGCGTGGCGCCGTGCGTCAGCAGCACCTGCTCGGCGTCAAGGGGGAACAGCTCGTCCGTCAAGGTCGCCGCGATGTGCTGGCGCAGCGCCGGGAAGCCGAGCGGGTGGCCATAGCCGCGCAGCCGGTTGGCCGGGATGCGCATCGCGTGGCGCACCGCGTCGAGGATCGTGTCCTCGCCATACCACTCCGGCGGCAGCCAGCCGGCGCCGACCGGCAGCGCGTCCGTGACGCCGGAGTACAGTTCCGGCGTCAGCGCATCGACGGCGGCAGGCCCGGCCGCGATGGCGGGGGCCAGCTGGGGAGCCACGTCCTGCCTGGCGACGAAATAGCCGGAGCCGCGCCGCGAACTGAGCAATCCCTGCGTGACGAGCCGGTCGTAGGCCTCGACGACCGTGAAGGTACTGACGCCATTACACTTCGCGAACAGCCGCACCGACGGCATCTTCGTGCCGACCCGCAGTTCCTTCCCGGCGATCATCGCCGTCAGCACCGCGACGATCTTGTCGACCAGGCTGCCCTTGCTGGCCCGCTCGATGGCGATCACGGGCCAGGCGGTGGCCGCGGTTTGATCTTGCGCAATGTTCGCTTGATTTTCCATCGTGCGTTCCAGCATCAAACTGTAGTGTTTTTGAGACCTGTACGGTTGGAAGGTTTTTCCGATTGTGTATATGTGCCATAGTGAATGGCGTGTCTATTATTGCATCATCATTTTGCCAACTGGTAAAGAATTTTGACGGGCGTCCGATGCCCGCCACGCCCTGACAGGAGACAGCATGAACGCAAGCACGTCCCGTCCCGAATCGCTGGCCGCGTTCTGGATGCCCTTCACGAACAACCGCGATTTCAAGGCCAGCCCCCGGCTGCTGGTGTCGGCCAGCGGCGTGCATTACCGCGACGTCGACGGCAACCAGATTCTCGACGGTACCGCCGGCCTGTGGTGCGTGCCGTGCGGCCATGCGCAGCCGAAGATCGTCGCCGCCGTGCGCGAGATGGTCGGCCAGCTGGACTTCGCGCCGACGTTCCAGATGGGCCACCCGGCGGCCTTCGCGCTGGCCGAGAAACTGATGGCCTACACGAACCACCGCTACGGCCACGTGTTCTACACGAACTCCGGCTCGGAGGCGGTGGATACGGCGCTGAAGATCGCGCTGGCCTACCACAAGGCACGCGGCGAAGCGTCGCGCACCCGCTTCATCGGCCGCGAGCGCGGCTACCACGGCGTGGGCTTCGGCGGCATCTCCGTCGGCGGCATCGCCGCGAACCGCAAGCCGTACGGCACCCTGCTGCCGGGCGTGGACCACCTGCCGCACACGCACAACCTGGAGAAGAACGCGTTCACGCGCGGCGAGCCGGAATACGGCGCGCACCTGGCGGACGAGCTGGAACGCATCGTCGCGCTGCACGACGCGTCGACGATCGCCGCCGTCATCGTCGAGCCGGTGGCCGGGTCGACCGGCGTGCTGATTCCACCGAAGGGCTACCTGAAGCGCCTGCGCGAGATCTGCACGAAGCACGGCATCCTGCTGATCTTCGACGAAGTGATCACGGGCTTCGGCCGCATGACGACGCCGTTCGCGTCCGACTACTTCGACGTCGAGCCGGACATGATGACGACGGCGAAAGGCCTCACCAACGGCACCGTGCCGATGGGCGCCGTGTTCACGAAGAGCTTCGTGCACGACGCGTTCATGGATGCGCCGGCGGGAATTGAACTGTTCCACGGGTACACGTACTCGGGCCACCCGCTGGCCTGCGCAGCATCGCTGGCCACCCTGGAGGTGTTCGAGGAAGAGAAGATCCTCGACCACGCGCAGGGCCTGCAGGAATACTGGGTCGACGCCGTGTTCTCGCTGAAGGGCCTGCCGCACGTGATCGACCTGCGCTGCATCGGCCTGATCGCCGGCATCGAGCTGGCGTCGATTCCCGGCAAGCCGGGCGCGCGGGCCTATGGCGCATTCAAGAAGGCGTTCGCGGACGGGGTGCTGATCCGCGTGACGGGCGACATCATCGCGCTGTCGCCGCCGCTCGTGTTCGAGAAGGCGCACATCGACGAGTTGTTCGGCAAGCTGGCGAAGATTTTGAAGGAGCTCGATTAACCCTGAGACTTACATCAGGGGGCAGGTCCCGCGTGCCTGGCGGTGGACAAAATCCGCTGTCCCGTTGCGCGGGACCTGACCCCAGCTCTCACCGCGCATTCCCCACAAAGGAGACAATCATGCTCGTAGGCGTACCAAAGGAAATCAAGAACCAGGAATCGCGCGTCGGCCTGACCCCGGCCAGCGTGAAGGAACTCACGCTGCGCGGCCATGCCGTGCTGGTGCAGCAGAACGCCGGCGCGGCCATCGGCCTCACCGATGCGCTGTACGCGGCGGCCGGTGCGACGATCGTCGACTCGGCGCGCGAGATCTTCGAGCGGGCCGACATGATCGTCAAGGTCAAGGAACCGCAACCGCAGGAGTGCGCGATGCTGCGCCCGGACCAGATCCTGTACACCTACCTGCACCTGGCGCCGGACCCGGAGCAGACGAAGGCGCTGGTGAAGTCCGGCGCCGTCTGCATCGCATATGAAACGATCACCGGGCCGCATGGCGGCCTGCCGCTGCTGGCGCCGATGAGCGAAGTGGCGGGGCGCATGGCCGTGCAGGCCGGTGCCGCGCACCTGGAAAAATCCAAGGGCGGCATGGGCTTGCTGCTGGGCGGCGTACCTGGCGTGGCACCCGGCCACGTGGCCATCATCGGCGCCGGCGTCGTGGGCACCAATGCGCTGCAGATCGCCGTCGGCATGGGCGCGCGCGTGACGGTGCTGGACAAGAACGTCGAACGCCTGCGCCAGCTCGACCTCGTGTTCGGCAACCGTGTGCAGACGATGTATTCGAACGCGCACACGATCGAGGAAGCCGTGCTGGATGCGGACCTCGTCATCGGCGGCGTGCTGGTGCCCGGTGCGGCGGCACCGAAGCTCGTCACGCGCGCGATGGTCGCGCAAATGAAGCAGGGCGCCGTCGTCGTCGACGTGGCGATCGACCAGGGCGGCTGCTTCGAAACGTCGCACCCGACCACGCACGAGCAACCGACGTTCGTCATCGACGGCGTCGTGCATTACTGTGTCGCCAACATGCCGGGCGCCGTGGCGCGCACGTCCACGTTCGCATTGAACAACGCAACGATCACCCATGCCGTCGCCCTGGCGGACAAGGGCTGGCGCGGCGCACTGGCCGCCAACCCGCACCTGAAGAACGGCTTGAACGTCTGCCAGGGCAAGGTGACGTACGAAGCGGTGGCCCGCGACCTGGGTTACGACTTCGTGCCGCCCGAAACCCTCCTCTCCTGAAAGAGCATTCCGATGAGCGACCTCGTTACCATCACCCATTACATCGGCGGCGCGCCGCGCGATACGCGCGGCGGCCGTTACGGCGACGTCTACAATCCCGCGCTCGGCGAACCCGTCGCGCGCGTGGCGCTGGGCACCGCGGACGAAGTGGCGGCCGCCGTGCAGGCGGCGCACGATGCCTTCCCCGCCTGGGCTGACACGCCGCCGCTGGCGCGCGCCCGCATCCTCGCGCGCTACCTGCAACTGTGCCAGCAGCACACGGAGGAATTCGCGGCGATGCTGACGCGCGAGCACGGCAAGACGCTGGCTGACGCGCGCGGCGAAGTGGCGCGTGGCATCGAGGTCGTCGAGTTCGCGCTCGGCATTCCGCAGCTGTTGAAGGGCGAGTTCACCGACCAGATCGCGCGCGGCATCGATGCGTGGTCGATGCGCCAGCCGCTCGGTGTCGTGGCCGGCATCACGCCGTTCAATTTCCCCGTGATGGTGCCGATGTGGATGTTCCCGATCGCGCTCGCGTGCGGTAACACGTTCATCCTGAAGCCGTCGGAACGCGACCCTTCGCCATCGCTGCTGCATGCGCAACTGCTGAAGGAAGCGGGGCTGCCGGACGGCGTGTTCAACGTCGTCCAGGGCGACAAGGTGGTGGTCGACGCACTGCTCGACCACCCGCAGGTGCAGGCGGTCAGCTTCGTCGGGTCGACGCCGATCGCCGAGTACATCTACGCGAAAGGCACCGCCAGCGGCAAGCGCGTGCAGGCCCTCGGCGGAGCGAAGAACCACATGGTCGTGATGCCGGATGCCGACATGGACATGGCCGTCGATGCGTTGATGGGTGCCGCGTTCGGCTCGGCGGGCGAGCGCTGCATGGCGATCTCCGTCGTCGTCGCGATCGGCGATGCGGGCGACAAGCTGGTCGCCGCACTGGAACGGCGCACGGCCGCACTGAAAGTACGCGACGGTGCCGCTGAAGATGCCGAAATGGGGCCCGTCGTCACGCTGGCCGCGAAGCAGCGCATCGAACGCCTGATCGGCGAAGGCGTCGAGCAGGGCGCGCGTCTCGTCGTCGACGGCCGCAACTACCGCGTGGCGGAAAGGCCGAACGGCTTCTTTGTCGGCGGCACCCTGTTCGATCACGTGACCGAGGACATGACGATCTACAAGGAAGAAATCTTCGGCCCCGTGCTGTGCGTGATGCGCCTGCCGGATGTGGGCAGCGCCGTGGAGCTGATCAACCGGAACGAGTACGGCAACGGCGTGGCGGTGTTCACGCGCGATGGCGGCGTGGCGCGCGAATTCGTGCGGCAGATCCAAGCCGGCATGGTCGGCGTCAACGTGCCGCTGCCGGTGCCGATGGCGTTCAACAGCTTCGGCGGCTGGAAGCGCAGCTTGTTCGGCGACCACCACGCGTACGGCCCCGAGGGCGTGCGCTTCTACACGCGACACAAGGCCGTGATGCAGCGCTGGCCAAACACTGCAAGCGCTGGCGCGGAATTTGCATTCCCGCAGATGAAGTAAGCAAGACAAAGTAAGCAAGGCCAGCGAGCCGTTAGCGCCGACAGAACCCCAAAGCAAACCCCAGGGTCAGACCCGCCGGGTCTGACCCTAGCATTCGCCGTTGGTTCTAAGTTTGTTCGCGGCTCTCTCGCACAGAAGTGACCAGCACCACAGTTCGTTCAGCCATCAGCCAGGAACCAGAACCATGCTCGACTCACTCAGCTACATCCCGCACCCCAGCACGCCGAACGCGGAGCTGGCCACGCACTTCACTGATCTCGCGCCGCCGTTGAACGCGCGCCAGGCTGCCATCGAATCGGCGCGCTGCCTGTACTGCTACGACGCGCCGTGCACGCGTATCTGTCCCAGTGAGATCGATGTCGCGAGCTTCATCCGCAACATCCACGACCGCAACGTCGATGGCGCGGCGCTCGGCATCCTGAAGCAGAACATCCTCGGTGGCAGCTGCGCGCGCGTATGTCCCACCGAGATCCTGTGCGAGGACGCCTGCGTGCGCAATCACGATGCCGAAGGCCAGCCCGTGAAGATCGCGCTGTTGCAGCGCTATGCCCTCGACAACATGAGCTTCACGGAGCACCCGTTCCGCCGCGCGCGGCCGACGGGCCGCAAGATCGCCGTCGTCGGCGCGGGGCCGGCCGGGCTGTCGTGCGCGCACCGGCTGGCGATGCTGGGCAACGACGTCGTCATCTTCGAGGCGCAGGACAAGGCGGGCGGCTTGAACGAGTACGGCATCGCCAAGTACAAGCTCACCAACGACTTCGCGCAGAAGGAAGTGGACTTCCTGCTGGGGATCGGCGGCATCGAGATCCGCCACGGCCAGCGCCTCGGCGACAACCTCCATCTGAAAGACCTGCACGCGAACTACGATGCCGTCTTCCTCGGCATCGGCCTGGGCGCCAGCCGCGCGCTGAAGCTGACGGGCGAGGATGCGCCGGGCTTGCTGGCGGCGGTCGACTACATCGCCGCGCTGCGGCAGGCGGACGACCTGGCCGCGCTGCCTGTGCCAGAGCGCGCGCTCGTCATCGGCGCCGGCAACACGGCGATCGACATGGCCGTGCAGATCCAGCGCCTGGGCGCTCAAGAAGTGACGCTGGTGTACCGCCGCGGTTTCGATGCGATGAGCGCCACGCACCACGAACAGGAGATCGCGAAAGCGAACCAGGTGCGCATGGTCACGTGGGCACAGCCCCAACAGGTGCTGCTGGACGGTTACGGCCGCGTGCGCGGCATGCGCTTCGAGAAGACGCGCGAGGACGGCAACCGCCTGGTGGGCACGGGCGAGACGTTCGAGATCGCGGCCGATGCCGTCTTCAAGGCGATCGGCCAGACGATGGCCGATGCGTCGCTGGCCGATCCGCTGGCCACGCTGCTGCAACGCGACGGCGACCGGATCCACGTCGACGACCGCTTCCGCACGGCGCTGCCGGGCATCTACGCGGGCGGCGACTGTGTGGCACCGGGGCAGGACCTGACCGTGCAGGCCGTCCAGCACGGCAAACTGGCCGCGCTGGCCATCCACACCGATCTGCAAGCAACCCTGGAGGCAGCGTAATCATGAGCGACGCATACAACAACCTCGCCATCGAATTTTGCGGCATCAAGTCGCCGAACCCGTTCTGGCTCGCGTCCGCGCCGCCTACCGACAAAGCCTACAACGTGATCCGCGCCTTCGAGGCGGGGTGGGGCGGCGTGGTGTGGAAAACGCTCGGCGAAGACCCGCCGGCCGTCAACGTGTCGTCGCGCTACTCCGCCATCTACGGCAAGAACCGCGAAGTCATCGGCTTCAACAACATCGAACTGATCACGGACCGCTCGCTGGAGCAGAACCTGCGCGAGATCACGGCCGTCAAGGAAGCATGGCCGGACCGTGCGATCGTCGTGTCGCTGATGCTGCCGTGCGAGGAGCACTACTGGGCCGACATCCTGCCGAAGGTCGAGGCGACGGGCGCGGACGGCATCGAACTGAATTTCGGCTGCCCGCACGGCATGCCGGAGCGCGGCATGGGCGCCGCGGTGGGCCAGGTGCCGGACTACGTGCGCATGGTCACCGCGTGGTGCAAGCAGCACAGCAAGCTGCCGGTGATCGTCAAGCTGACGCCGAACATCACGGACATCCGGCACCCGGCGCGCGCTGCGCATCAGGGCGGCGCGGACGCCGTCTCGCTGATCAACACGATCAACTCGATCACATCGATCGACCTCGATCGGATGGTGGCGCTGCCGACGGTGGGCTCGTCCAGCACGCACGGCGGCTACTGCGGCACGGCCGTCAAGCCGATCGCGCTGAACATGGTCGCCGAGATCGCCCGCGATCCGGAAACGCGCGGCCTGCCGATTTCCGGCATCGGCGGCATCGGCAACTGGCGCGACGCGGCCGAGTTCATCGTCCTGGGCGCCGGCTGCGTGCAGGTGTGCACGGCGGCGATGCTGCACGGCTTCCGCATCGTCGAGGAGATGAAGGATGGCCTGTCGCGCTGGATGGATGCGCAGGGCTACCGGACGATCGAGGACTTCCGCGGCAAGGCGGTGCCGAACACGACGGACTGGAAGTACCTGGACATGAACTACAAGGTGATCGCCCAGATCAACCAACAGGACTGCATCGGCTGCGGGCGCTGCTACGTGGCGTGCGAAGACACGTCGCACCAGGCCATCGCCCGGCTGGTGGACGAGGCGAGCGGCAAGCGCACCTACCAGGTGATCCAGGAAGAATGCGTTGGCTGCAACCTGTGCGAGATCACGTGCCCCGTGCAGAACTGCATCACGATGATGCCGCAGCAGACGGGCAAGCCGTACATGAACTGGACCCAGGATCCGAGGAATCCCAGGGCGGAGAAGGTGCCGACGGCGGCATAACGGCTGACCTTTGCGAGCCACAAGTGAAGAACTTCACCCCAACTGCAAACCCTGGGGTCAGACCCGACGGGTCTGACCCCGGCCTCAGCCGTTGGTTCTGATGCCTTTAGCATGACGCACCGGAGACCCGTAGTGAATAACACCAACCCCCACCTCTGGAACGACGACCTCGCCCCCACCTCCGCGGCGCAACGTACATGGCGCTGGTACCACTTCGCCGCGCTGTGGGTCGGCATGGTGATGTGCATTCCCGCGTACACGCTGTCCGCCAGCCTGATCGAGGCGGGCATGTCGGCGTGGCAGGCCGTGCTGACCGTGTTCCTCGCGAATGCGATCGTGCTGCTGCCGATGCTGGCGATCGGCCATGCCGGCACGAAGTACGGCATCCCGTATGCCGTGCTGGCGCGGGCGTCGTTCGGCACGTCCGGCGCGCGGCTGCCGGCGCTGATGCGGGCGATCGTCGCGTGCGGGTGGTACGGCATCCAGACCTGGTTCGGCGGCCAGATGATCTACACGCTGCTCGGCGTCCTGTTGGGCCATCAGATCGGTGGCGACAAGATCGCGGGCCTTGGCATCAACGGTGCGCAGCTGGCGTGCTTCCTGGCGTTCTGGGCGATCCAGTTCTGGTACATCGTGCACGGCATGGATGCGATCCGCAAGCTGGAGACCTATACGGCGCCGTTGAAGATCCTGATCTGCTTCGTGCTGCTGTGGTGGGTGTACGAGAAGGCGGGCGGCTTCGGTCCGCTGCTCAATCAACCTTCGCAGTTCGCGCCAGGTGGCGCGAAAGCGGGGCAGTTCTGGACGGCATTCTGGCCGTCGTTGACGGCGATGGTGGGCTTCTGGGCCACGCTGGCATTGAACATCCCCGACTTCACGCGCTTTGCCGCATCGCAGAAGGACCAGATCGTCGGCCAGTCCGTCGGACTGCCGGTGCCGATGGGATTGCTGGCGGCGCTGGCGGTGATCGTCACGTCCGCCACGATCGTCCTGTACGGGAAGGCGATCTGGGACCCGGTCGACCTGGCCGCGCGGATGACGGGTGCCGCCGTATTGGTCGCGCTGGTCGTGCTGTTGATCGACACGGTCAGCGTGAACCTGGCCGCGAACCTCGTCGGCCCGGCCTATGATTTTTCGGCGCTGGCACCGAGGCGTATCTCTTACCGCACCGGCGGCTACCTCACGGCCGGCATCGCGCTGGCGATGATGCCGTGGAAGCTGCTGGAAACGACGCAGGGCTACATCTTCACGTGGCTGATCGGCTACTCGGCCCTGTTGGGCCCCATCGCCGGCGTGCTGATCGTCGACTACTACTTCGTGCGCAAGACGGAGCTGGCAGTGCCGGAGCTGTATCGCGAGACCGGCATCTACTCTTACCGCAACGGTTGGAACACGGCGGCGATCGCGGCGTTCGTGGCGGGCGTGGTGCCGAACATCCCCGGCTTCCTGAACGCCGCGTTCCCCGCCGCGTTCCCGGACGTCGGCGGCGCATTCAAGACGATCTATACCTATGCCTGGTTCGTCGGCATCGCCATCGCCGCCGTCGTGTACGGCGCGCTGATGCGGGCGCCGAGTATGCAGGCCGCTTCCCCAGTCCTGAACGGAGACACGCAATGACCATCCTCATCCGCGGCGGTACGGTCGTCAATGCCGACCGCCACTTCAAGGCCGACGTGCTGTGCGACGGCGACAAGATCGTCGCCGTCGGCGCAGGCCTGCAGGCACCCGCATCGGCCAGCGTGATCGACGCGTCAGGCCAGTACGTGATGCCGGGCGGGATCGACCCGCATACGCACATGAACCTGCCGTTCATGGGCACCGTGACGGCCGACGATTTCTATACCGGCACGGCGGCCGGCCTGGCGGGCGGCACGACGACGATCATCGACTTCGTCATCCCGAATCCCCAGCAGTCGCTGCTCGAGGCCTACCACCAGTGGCGCGGCTGGGCCGCGAAGGCGGCCGGCGACTACACGTTCCACGTCGCGATCACGTGGTGGTCCGACCGCGTGCACGAGGAAATGGGCGTGCTGGTGCGTGACCATGGCGTCAACAGCTTCAAGCACTTCATGGCGTACAAGAACGCGATCATGGCGGACGACGAAACCCTCGTGAGGAGTTTTCGCCGTGTGCTGGAACTGGGTGCGATCCCCACGGTGCACGCCGAGAACGGCGAGCTGGTGTACCAGCTGCAGCGCGACCTGCTGACGCGCGGGCTCACCGGGCCGTCGTCGCATCCGCTGTCGCGGCCTCCCGCCGTCGAGGCGGAAGCGGCCAACCGGGCGATTGCGATTGCCGGTGTGCTGAACACGCCACTGTATATCGTGCACGTGTCGTGCAAGGAGTCGCTGGATGCGATCGCGCGGGCCCGCGCGGCCGGGCAGCGCGTGTATGGCGAGGCGCTGGCGGGGCACCTGATCATCGACGACAGCGTCTACCAGAATCCGGATTTCGATTTCGCCGCCGGCCACGTGATGAGCCCACCGTTTCGCAGCAAGGAGCACCAGCGCGCGCTGTGGCAGGGCCTGCGCGGCGGTAACCTGCATACGACGGCGACGGACCACTGCACGTTCTGCGCCGAGCAGAAGGCGGCCGGCCGCGACGACTTCTCGAAGATCCCGAACGGCTGCGGCGGCGTCGAGGACCGGATGGCCGTCATCTGGGACGAAGGCGTCAACAGCGGCATGCTGACGCCTTCCGAGTTCGTGCGGGTCACGTCGACCAACGCCGCGCAGATCTTCAATATCTATCCGCGCAAGGGCGCGATCGTGCCGGGTGCGGATGCCGACGTCGTCGTGTGGGATCCGGAAGGCACCCGCACGATTTCGGCGAAGACGCAGTTCGCGAAGGGCGGCTTCAACGTGTTCGAGGGCCGCACCGTGAAGGGCATACCCAGCACGACGGTCGCCGCCGGCAAGGTCGTGTTCCACCAGGGCGAACTGATGGCCGTCGAAGGCGCCGGCCGCCACGTCGACCGGCCCGCGTTTGCCCCCGCGTTCTCTCCCATCACCGCACGCTGAAAGGACCGACCATGAACGACATGACGATGACGACGGAGGCATTGCGCATCGACGGCAAGCGCCTGTGGGACGCGCTGATGGAACTGGCGCAAATCGGCGCCACCGACAAGGGCGGCGTCAAGCGCCTGGCGCTGACGGATCTGGACCGCCAGGGCCGCGACCTCGTCGTGCGCTGGGGCAGGGAAGCGGGCATGACGATCACGATCGACCAGATCGGCAACGTGTTCATGCGCCGCGCCGGCACGAACGATGCGCTGCCGCCCGTGATGACGGGCAGCCACATCGACACGCAGCCGACCGGCGGCAAGTTCGACGGCAACTACGGCGTGCTGGCCGGCCTGGAGGTGGTGCGTACGCTGAACGACCATGGCATCCGCACCGAGGCGCCGATCGAAGTGGCATTCTGGACCAACGAGGAAGGCTCGCGCTTCGTGCCCGTGATGATGGGCTCGGGCGTGTTCTGCGGCGCGTTCACGCTGGAGCATGCGTATGCCGCGAAGGACGTCGACGGCAAGACCGTCGGAGAAGAGCTGGAACGCATCGGCTATCGTGGCGATCAGGTGCCGGGCGACCATCCGATCGGCGCCTATTTCGAAACCCACATCGAGCAGGGGCCCGTGCTTGAAGATGCGGACAAGGTGATCGGCGTCGTGCCTGCCGTGATGGGCCTGTCGTGGTACGACTGCACGGTGACGGGCATGGAAGCGCATGCGGGCCCGACGCCGATGCACCTGCGCCGCGACGCGATGCAGGTGGCGGCGAAGATCATCCCGGAAGTGGTGGCGATCGCGAACCGCTACCCGCCGTATGGCCGCGGCACCGTCGGCATGATGCAGGTGTTCCCGAACAGCCGCAACGTGATTCCGGGCCAGGTGAAGTTCTCGATCGACCTGCGCAACGTCAGCGACGAGCTGCTGAACCGCATGCACGACGAGATCACCGCGTTCGTCGACCAGACGGCGCGCGACACGGGCCTGGACATCAAGCTGGAACGCGTGTCGTACTACCCGCCTTGCCCGTTCCATCCGGACGTCGTCGGCGCCGTGCGCAGCGCGACGGCGAAGCTGGGCTATCCGGCGATGGACGTGGTGTCCGGCGCCGGTCACGACGCGATCTATGCGGCGCGCCTCGCCCCGTCCGGCATGATCTTCGTGCCGTGCAAGGACGGCATCAGCCACAACGAGATCGAGGACGCCCAGCCGGCCCACCTGGAAGCCGGCTGCAACGTGCTGCTGCACGCGATGCTGGAGCGGGCGAAGGTGGTCTGATGCGCCGGCCACTGGCGTGCATGTTGCCGGTGGTGCTGCTGACCGCGGCGCAGGCCGCATGGGCGGCGCCGTTCGACGATGTGACGCAGACCGTCAAGGCGGGCACCTACCAGCAGGTCACCAGCGTGCTGGTGGCCCGGCACGGCAAGCTGCTGTACGAGCAGTACTTCGACGAGGGTGGCGCCGAAGCGCTGCGTAATACCCGCTCCGTCACGAAGACGGTGGCTGGCATGCTCGTGGGGCTTGCCGTGGAGCGTGGCCTGCTGAAGGCGGAGACGCCGGTGCTGCCGTATTTCCGCGACCGCGAACCGTTGGCCTATCCGGATGCGCGCAAGGGTCGGATCACGATCGAGGACTTGCTGACGATGAGCTCCATGCTCGAGTGCGACGACAACAACGAGTACTCGCGCGGCAACGAGGAGCGCATGTACCTGATGGAGGACTGGAGCCGCTTCTACCTCGACCTGCCGGTGCGCGGCTTCCCCGAATGGACGCCGCGCCCGGAAGCGTCGCCTTATGGCCGGGCATGGAGCTACTGCACGGCCGGCGTGACCTTGCTCGGCCCCGTGCTGGAAAAGGCGACGCGGCGCAGCGTACCCGCCTTCGCGGCCCAGGCGCTCTTCGCGCCGCTTGGCATCGAGCGCGTGCAATGGCCGATGCAGCCGCTTGGCAGTGCGATGACGGGCGGCGGCATCGGCATGCGCAGTGCGGACCTGCTGAAGCTGGGGCAACTCTACCTGGCCGGCGGCAAGTGGGAAGGGCGGCAGGTGATCCCGTCCGCCTGGGTGAAGGCTTCCATTGCGCCGCATGCCAACGTGCGCGCAGGCGTCGACTACGGCTACCTGTGGTGGCTGCAGTCGTTCCCGGCGGCCGGCCGGACGGTGCCGACGTACGCGATGTCGGGCATGGGCGGCAACAAGGTGTACGTGCTGCCGGAGCAGGATGCCGTGGTGGTGATCACGACGACCAACTATCGCGCCAAGGGTGCGCACGCGCTCAGCGAGCAGCTGCTGACGACGCACATCGTGCCGGAGCTACTGCGGGGACGTTGACATGATCGCGTTCAGCTCCGCGGCGATCTGCTGCGCCAGCTGATGAATGTGCAGGCCGTCCACGAAGCCGTGGTGGGCCTGCACGGAGAACGGCAGCACCAGTTCGCCCGGCGCGCCGGCGCGGAACTTGCCCCAGGCGAGCGACGGAATGTCGGGCGAGGCCAAGGTCGCGGTCGGGTGCTGGATCGATGTGAACGCGAGCCACGGGATGCAGGTGACGAACACCTGGTGCTTCGCCTCGCGGGGCGACAACGCACGGTAGCGCAGGTTCAGCTCCGTCATGTTCGACGCCTCCTCGCGGGCGGCGATACCGCGCGCGACGAACGTGCGCACGTCGTCGGACCATTCGAACATCGCGAAATTGAGGTCGTTGTGCTCGTTGATCACGGTGAACGACGGCGTCAGGCGGTCGACCATGAACACTTCGCCTTCGTGCATCCGGTAGCGGAAGTTGTCGATCTTGAGCGTGGCGCGCAGCGCGGCGCACAGGAAGACGTGGAACGGCGCCAGGCCGTGCTCCTTGCACCATGGCCGGTAATCCGGCAGCTCCAGCGGGAAGCAGATGTTGACCGCCGCGCTCTCCATATTATTGAAAAGGTCGAAGCGGTCGCGGCGTCGTTCGAAGTGTTGCATGCTCATTTACTGTTCATCCTCCTGTCGGCCGCGATTGTCGCACAGGTGTACAAAACTCATCCGTGAGCCGCCAGGGCGTCGACCAGTTCGCGCGCATAGCCGGGCAGGTCGTCGTAGCTGCGCATGCACAGCAGCAGCCGGCGCCTGGCCCATGGATCGGACAGCCGCACCATCTTGATGTTGGCGGAATCGCGCGAACGCAGCACCGCCGATTCGGGCACGACGGCCAACCCGGCGCCACTCGCGACCATCCGGCACACGGCATCGAAGCTGCGCACCCGCACCCGGTAGCGCAGCCGCTTGGCTAGTTTCGCCGCATGGTCGCCCAGGTACTGCTGCAACGCGCTGTCGCCGGCCAGCCCAATGAAGTCGTGTTCGACGGCGGCGGCAAAGGGCAGGGCGGCGCCCTTGCGCAAGCCCTTGCCGAGCGGGTGGCCGGATCCCAACGCCAGCACGAGACGGTCTTCACAGAACAGCCGGGTTTCCAGGCCGCTGCTGTCGACCCAGTCCGTGAAGATGCCGACGTCCGCGAGCTCGTCGCGTATCGCCTGCACGATGTCGCTGGAGAGTTTTTCCTCCAGGTCGACGTTGACGTGCGGGTGCGCCGCCATGAATGTGGCCAGCCGGTCCGGCAGGAATTCCGTCAGCGCCGACGTATTGCACAACAGGCGCACATGGCCCTTCAGGCCCGTGGCGTACTCGCCCAGGTCGGCGCGCATCTTTTCCATCTGCTGGCCGATCAGCCGCGCGTGATGCAGCAGGGTCCGGCCGGCTTCGGTGGGCTCCACGCCGCGCCGGCTGCGCCGCAGCAGCGGCACGCCCAGCGCATCCTCCATGCCTCGAATGCGTGCACTGGCGGAGGCAAGGGCAAGGTGCGCCTGCGCCGCGCCGGCCGTGATGCTGCCGGTTTCGACGACGCGCAGGAACAGTTTCAGGTCGGTGAGATCGAAGCGCATAGAGTCGAGGTGCCTACGGATTAGCCGAAGGCTGGCCAAGTATATTCCACATTCCGGCGGCGGCCCGGCAACGGCATACTGCGGCCATGGAAAATAATCTCTTGTACATCTGCGTGGCGTTCCTGCTGGCGGGGCTCGTAAAAGGCGTCACCGGCATGGGATTGCCGACGGTGGCGATGGCCTTGCTGGGCCTTGTGATGCCGCCGCTGCAGGCCGCCGCGATCCTCGTGGTGCCTTCGCTTTTGACGAATGTATGGCAGATGCTGGCGCGCCAGGGCCTGTATGCCGTGTGGCTGCGCTTGCGCCCGATGCTGCTGGGCGTGTGTGCCGGCACACTGGCCGGCGGTGCGCTGTTCGGGCCCGGCGACGGCAAGGCGGTGCTGGGCTGCGCGCTGGTGCTGTATGCGCTGCTTGGATTGTCATCGTGGCGCTGGCGGGTGCGTCCGGAGCAGGAGCCGTGGCTGGGGCCCGTCGCCGGCATCGCGACCGGCATCCTGACGGCGGTGACGGGCGTCTTCGTGCTGCCGGCCGTGCCTTATCTGCAGGCGCTGGAGATGGACAAGGAAGAACTGGTGCAGGCGATGGGGCTGTCGTTCACCGTGTCGACGATGGCGTTGGCCGTGCTGCTGGCCAGGCACGGCAACTGGGAGCTGGCGGCCGCGGGCATGTCGTTCCTCGCGCAGCTGCCGGCGCTGGCCGGCATGGCGCTCGGTGGCGTACTGCGTGCCGCGATGCGCCCCGAGCTGTTCCGGCGCTGCTTCTTCGTGACGCTGTTCCTGCTCGGCGCCCACCTCGCCATCAGCGCCGTGTGAACCGGCGCAGGAAGTCGAGCAGCACGGTGGCGGCGATGTCCGCGTCGTCCGCCGTCATCGTCTCCAGCGGATTGTGGCTGATGCCGCCGTTGCCGCAGCGTGTGAACAGCATCGCCACGTCGGTCAGCGCGGCCATCGCCATCGCATCGTGCCCGGCGCCGGACAGCAGGTCGAAGCGGGGCAGGCCGCTGCGTTCGACCGCCGCGCCCAGCTGGTCCATCAGCCAGGGTGCGCACGGCGCGGCGGGTGCCTGCACGATGGGTTCCAGCGCGTACTCGATGCCGCGCCGCGTGCAGATCGCCGCGATGCCGTCGAGGACGTCCTTGACGGCTGCCAGCCGCACCGCATCCTCCGCGGCGCGGATGTCCAGCGACAGGCGGCACGCGCCTGGCACCACGTTGACGGAGCCGTTCGGCACCGCCAGCTGGCCGACGGTGCCGACGAGAGCAGGCTGACGCCCGCAGCGCTGTTCGACGAGCAGCACGATTTCGGCCGCGGCGGCCGCCGCATCCTTGCGCATGGCCATCGGCGTGGTGCCCGCATGGCTGGCCACGCCCGTCAGCTCGACCAGGTAGCGCGAGCTGCCGGCAATGGCCGTGACGACACCCAGCGGCAAGCCGCGCTCCAGCAGCACCGGGCCCTGTTCGATATGGACCTCGACGTAGGCCAGCACGTCGTCCGCATTGCGGGCGATGCCGGCGATCGCGTTCGTGTCGTGCCCCGCCGCCTGCAGCGCCGCGCGCATCGTCACGCCATCCGCATCCACCGCATCGAGCAGGCTGACGTCGAAGCGGCCCGTCACCGCATTACTGCCCAGGAAGGTGCTGCGATAGCGCACGCCTTCCTCTTCCGCGAAGCCGATCACCTCCAGGTGGAACGGCAGCTTCTCGCCGCGCGCATGCAGGTCGCGCACGATCGCCAGCGGCAGCAGGATGCCCTGGCGCCCGTCGTACTTGCCGCCGTTGCGCACCGTGTCGTAATGCGAACCGGTGATCAGCGTCTTCGCGCCTGGCACGTCGGACGGATAGCGGCCTACGACATTGCCGACCGCGTCGATCGTCACCTGCATGCCCGCCTCGCGCATCCACTCGGCCAGCCGGGCGGCCGTCTTGCGGTGCGCGTCCGTCATGTAGGCGCACGTGAGGCCGTCGGCATCGTCGCTCCACTGCGCGAGCTCCTCGGCCCACTGCATGATGGCCGGGCCATAGGCCAGCTGCACGCCGAGCAAGTCGTTCAGGCGCATCTCGGCGATGCGGTGGATCTGGCGCAGGCATTCGGCGACTTCGGCGCCGCGCGCGTTCTTCAGGCGGCGCGCGAACGTGGCGATGATGGCCTGGCGGGTGAGGCCTTGGCCCGTCGGGCCTTTCACCGCGAGGATGAACGGGAAGCCGAACTTCGCGTTGTAGTCGGCGTTCAGCTGTTGCAGCGTCGCGAATTCCTCCGGGCTGCACTGGTTCAGGCCGGACTTGGCCTGCTCGCTGGTCGATTCGGCCGTCAGCCGGCCCGCGATCGCGGCCTTGCCGGCCAACTCGGGGTGGGCGCGGATCAGGCCCAGTTGCTCGTCGGCCGAGGCGTTCGTCACCGCGGCCTGCAAGGCCTGCTTCAGCGCCGCCAGCGTGGCGAACGGGCGAGCGCTGGCCGCGCGTTCGGGGATCCACGGCGAGTGTTCGTAGATGCCGTGCAGCGCCTGCACGAAGTCGGCCGGCGGGCACGTGTTCAGGTAGGAGAGTGAAGTGGCCATCGATAGGTATCCCAGGTTAAGCGCCGATGATAGCCCGACCGGACGCGCCGCGGCCCGCCGATCCGTTATAGCGTGTATCGCGTCATGGTGATGACTTCGTGACGAGCGCCTTGGCCGCCGCCGTCACCTGGTCGCGCAGCCACTTGTGCTCCGGCGCCTGGTGCACCCGTTCGTGCCACAGCTGGTAGAAGCGCATAGGCGGGAATTTGACGGGCACGGTGAAGGTCTTCAGCGGCAGCGTCTTTTCATAGAAGCGCACGAACTGGCGGCCGGTCGTCAGCACCAGGTCGGTCTGCGTCAGCATGTACGGGATCAGGCCGAAGTAGGCCGATTCCACCGCGACGTTGCGGCGCAGGCCCTGGCGTTCCAGGAAGGCGTCGATGACGCCGCCGTAGCCCTGCACGATCTGCGACGGCGCGACGTGCGGCAGCGCCAGGTAGTCCTGCAAGGTCATCGCGTCGCCGGCGGTGCGTTTCGCGTACGGGCAGGCGGCGTGCATCGTGCAGACGATCGGGTCCTCGAACAGCTTCGAGATGTGCAGGTGCTGCGGCGGCTCGTCCCAGTTGGCGATAACGAGGTCCATGTCGCCATCGGACAGCATGCGGATGTAGTCGACGCCCGGGCCCAGGCTGTGGATGACGACGCGGCTCTTCGGCGACCCGCGCCGCAGCTGCGCGACGACGCTGGGCAGGAACTGGCTGTCCAGGTAGTCCGGCGCGGCGATGTTGAACGTGCGGGCTTCTTCCTGCGGTTCAAAGGGTGTCTTCTTGACGAACAGGTTCTCCGTCTCGTCGAGGATGCGCTTGGCGGGCTTCAGCAGGCTCTCGCCGTGCTGCGTGGGCACCATGCCGCGCGCGCCGCGCACCAGCAGCGGGTCGCCCGTCAGCTCGCGCAGCTTGCGCAGCGAGGCCGAGATCGAGGGCTGCGGCTGATTGAGCTTGAGCGCCACGCGCGACACGTTCTTCTCCACCAGCAGCAGGTAGAGGATGCGGATCAGGTGGATGTCGAGGTGTTGCGGCAGGGCGGACATGAGGCTGTGGTTATAACGACACGGATATGTCGAATATACGCGCTTTTTCATGTCGCGTGAACCGCTCTGCGTTTATCTTCTGTAAATTGCCACTCTTCTGACCACCTCCCGCATGGAAGCTTTCGGCTACCTCGTACCCTATGGCCTGGAATGGGCCAACCTCCTCGTCCGCTGGCTGCACATCATCACCGGTATCGCCTGGATCGGCGCATCGTTCTACTTCGTCTGGCTCGACAACTCGATTCGCCCGCCCGCACCCGGCTCCGAGCTCGCGAAGAAGGGCGTGATGGGTGAGCTGTGGGCCGTGCATGGCGGCGGCTTCTACAACCCGCAGAAGTACCTGGTGGCGCCCGCCGAGCTGCCGAAGGAACTGCACTGGTTCAAGTGGGAGGCGTATTCGACGTGGCTGTCCGGCTTCGCGCTGCTGACGATCGCGTACTACTTCAACGCGCAGGCGATGATGGTCGACAAAGCGGTGGCCGACCTGACGACGTGGCAGGCGGTCGGCATCGGCATCGGCTTCCTCGTGGCCGGCTGGATCGTCTACGACCTGCTGTGCCGCTCGCCACTGGGCCGGTACGACCTGTGGTTCGGCGTCGTGATCTTCGCGCTGCTGGTCGCCGCGGCCTACGCGCTGACGCACCTGCTGTCCGGCCGCGCCGCCTACATCCACGTGGGCGCGATGATCGGCACGATCATGGTGGCCAACGTCGCGATGCTGATCATTCCCGGCCAGCGCAAGATGGTGGGTGCGATGCTTGCCGGCGGCAAGCCCGATCCAGTGCACGGCATTCGCGCCAAGCAGCGCAGCGTCCACAACAACTACTTCACCTTGCCGGTGCTGTTCATCATGATCAGCAACCACTACGCGATGACGTACCGGCACGCGCATGCGTGGCTGGTGCTGGCGCTGATCATGGCGGCCGGCGTGTTCATCCGCCACTTCTTCAACCTGCGCCATAAGGGCCGCATCGAGTGGCGCTACCCGGCGATCGGCGTGGCGCTGCTGCTGGCCGTCGCGGTGGCGATCGCGCCGTCGAAACCGGCCGCCGTCGCGGCGCAGGCCGACCCCGCCGCCGAATTCGCGCAAGTGAAGGCGATCATGGACCAGCGCTGCGCCGCCTGCCATTCGGCGCATCCGACGCAGCCCGGCTTCGCCACGGCGCCCGCCGGCATCGTCTTCGACACGCCCGACCAGATCCGCCAGCGCGCCACGCAGATCCACCAGCAGGTCGTGGAACTGAAGGCCATGCCGATCGGGAATCTCACCAACATGACGGACGCCGAGCGCGCCCGGATCGCCGCGTGGTTCGCGGCAGGAGCCAAATGATGACGACACGCGAGCGACTCCTTGCATGGATCGACGACCACTTCGACGAGGAAGTGGCCTTCCTGCAGCAGGTGCTGCAAGTGCCGACCGATACGCCGCCGGGGAACAATGCGCCCCACGCCGAGCGCGTGGCGGAGCTGGTGCGCGACTACGGCTGGTACGCGGAAAAGCACGCGGTGCCCGATCGGGCAGTGCGCGACTACGGCATGCAGAGCATCACGAACCTGATCGTGCGCCGTCCCTACGATGCCGGCGGGCCGACCGTCGCGCTGAACGCGCACGGCGACGTGGTGCCGCCCGGCGACGGCTGGACGTATCCGCCGTACGGCGGCGTGATCGACAACGGCTACATCTACGGCCGCGCGGCGGCGGTGTCGAAAAGCGACTTCGCGACCTACATCTTCGCGACGCGTGCGCTGGAGGAGCTGGGCATCGCGCTGAAGGGCGGCGTCGAGCTGCACTTCACGTATGACGAGGAATTCGGCGGCCTGCTGGGGCCCGGCTGGCTGCTCGAGCAGAAGCTGACGAAGCCGGACCTGGTGATCGCCGCGGGCTTCTCGTACAACATCGTCACCGCGCACAACGCCTGCCTGCAGTTGGAGATCACGGTGCACGGCAAGTCCGGCCACGGCGCGATGCCGGAGACGGGCGTGGACGCGCTGCAGGCGGCGACGAAGATCTTGAACGCGATCTACGGCCAGCTGCCGGCGCTGAAGAAGATCAAGTCGACGGTGCCGGGCATCGACTCGCCGACGATGCTGGTGGGCCGCATCGATGGCGGCACGAACACCAACGTCGTACCGGGCAAGGTCGTGATGAAGATGGACCGGCGCATGATCCCGGAAGAGGACCCCGTCGAGGTCGAAGCGCAGGTGCGCGCGCTGATCGAGGAAGCGGTGAAGAACGAGCCGGGCATCCGCATCGAGATCCGGCGCCTGCTGCTGTCGCACGCGCTGCGCCCGCTGCCGGGATCGGAGCGGCTGGTCGCGTCGCTGCAGAAGAACGCGCTGGACGTGATCGGCGAGGCGATCCCCGCGCAGGGCACGCCGCTGTATGCGGACGCCCGGCTGTACGGCGAGCATGGCATCCCAGCGGTGCTGTACGGCGCCGGCCCCCGCACCGTGCCCGAATCGAACGCGAAAAAGGCCGACGAGCGCCTGCTGTTGGAAGACCTGCGCCGCGCCACGAAAGTCGTCGCGCTGACCCTGCTGGATCTGCTCGCCACCGACCACACCTGAAATGTTTCCAAAAAACGGGGACTGTCCCTCGAAACTGGAAATATTTCCAAATTCGAGGGACAGTCCCCCGTTGTTTTACGACCAGCTCAGCTGAAGATAAATCGGTTTTGGCGGCTCGCAGCGGATAACGGGCTTATCGCAACAAGTGCTTGATGCGTGAAGCGAAAAGGGGACTGGCCCTCGATTCAGGAAATATTTCCAAAATCGAGGGACAGTCCCCTGTTGTTTTGCGACCAGCTCGGCGGTAAAAAAGGCCGGGGATCCGGCCTTCGTGTGGGTTATTTCAGCGTGCGCTCGAACAGCTGGTAGATGCGCCGGTATTGGTCGTACCAGCTTTCCGGTTGCGTGTAGGCGTGGCGTTCCAGCGGGTAGCTGGCCAGTTCCCAGTTGTCCTTTTTCAGCTCGATGAGGCGCTGCGCCATCCGCACCGAGTCCTGGTAGAAGACGTTGTCGTCGACCATGCCGTGGGCGATCAGCAGGTGGCCTTGCAGCTTGTCGGCATATTCGATCGGCGACGAGATCTTGTACGCTTCCGGGTCGAGGTCCGGCGTGTTCAGGATGTTCGCCGTGTAGCCGTGGTTGTACGAGGTCCAGTCGGACACTGGTCGCAGCGCCGCGCCGGCCTTGAACAGGGCCGGCTCGCGCATCAGCGCCATGAATGTCATGAAGCCGCCGTAGCTGCCGCCGTAGATGCCCACGCGGTCGATGTCGCCCTGGTGGTTCGCCGCCATCCATCGTGCGCCGTCGACGTAGTCTTCCAGCTCGGGGTGGCCCATCTGCCGGTAGATCGCCGTGCGCCAGTCGCGGCCATAGCCTTTCGAGGCGCGGTAGTCCATGTCCAGCACGATGTAGCCCTTCTCGACGAGCAGGTTGTGGAACATCTGCTCGCGGAAGTAGTTCGACCAGCGCTTCGACACGTTCTGCAGGTAGCCGGCGCCGTGCACGAACATCACGACCGGGTACTTGCGGCCCGCCTCCAGCGTTTCCGGCTTGTACAGCTTCGCCCAGATCACGCCCGCGCCATGCGTCGACGGCACCTGCACAAATTGCGGCTGCACCCACGTGCGCGCCTTGTAGTCGGGCGTCCGGGTATCAGTCAGCTGCACGGCCTTGCCGCCGGCCGAAGGCACGATCGCCAGTTGCGGCGGGATGTATGGCGCGGACCAGCGCACCAGGAGCTTCTTCTGGTCCGGCGACAGCGTGAATTCCTCGACGCCGCCACCCAGCTCGGTGACCTCGCGTACCGACGCATCCTTCGCCGACACATTGCAGACTTCATAGTCGCCCGGTGTCTTCCGGTTGCACATCACCCACGCGGCGCTGCCATCGGCATTCCACGTGACGTTCGTCGCTTCCCACTTGCCGCTCGTGAGCGCGCGCTGCTTGCCGTCCGCATCCAGCGTGTACAGGTGCGAATAGCCGGATTCCTCGGACAGGAACCACAGCGTGCGGTTGTCCGGCAGCCAGCCGAAGTCGTTGTAGCTGCTGTTGATCCACGCGTTGTCGGTCAGGCGATGCAGCGGCTTGAGCTTCGCGCCGGCCAGGTCCACGGACGCCAGCCAGCGGTCCTTGTTGTCCACCGCGCGGATCATCAGCGCCACCTGCTTGCCATCGGCGCTCCAGACGATGCCGTCGCCTTCATCCTCTTCCAGGCGCACGGCACGGTTGCCCTTCAGCGGTTCCAGCTTGCGCTCGGCGCGCAGCGCGGCCAGCGGATCGGTGGTGATGCCGGGCAGCGTATCGAGCGGCAGCTCGCGCATCGTGTTCGTCTTCAGGTCGACGAGGCGCAGCGTCTGCGCCAGCGGCAGGTTGCGGCCGACGCGGGTGCGCTGGTCGTCGAATTCCTCGTAGCCCGATTCCGTCACGTAGCGCGGCAGCTTGCCGACGCGGCCGTTCTCGCCGGTCTTCGGCGACGTCGCCAGCACGAGCCAGCGGCCGTCCGGCGACAGCGCGGTGGCATCGATGACAATCTTCTCGCCCAGGTAGATCGGCGCAGGCGCGCGCGTGCTGTCGGCCAGGCGCTGCGCCTCGCGCTGGGCACGTGCCGCGTCCTTGTCGTCCTTCTGGCGCTTCAGCGTCGCGATCAGGCGCAGCTGCATCGCGCGCAGCGCGTCGTCGTCCGGGGTGGCCGCCGGGTCCTTCGTCGCGCGCGGCAGCGCCAGCGGCACGACGAGGCGGTCGTTGCGGTTCCAGCTGAACCAGTCGTGGCCGACGCGGAACTGCACCGCGTTGCCGTCCGCCGCGTACTGCGGCGCGGCGGCGGGCGTCGTGCCGCGGGTGATCTGCACCAGCGCGCCCGTCTTCAGGTCGCGTTCGAACAGGTCGCCGTTGCGCAGCAGGATCGCGCGGCTGCGCGTGCGGTTGTAGACGGCTTTCTCGGGATCGGTGTTGGCCAGTTCGGCGTCCGGCACCTGGCGTGGCGCGGCGCCGACGGCATAGGTGTCGCGCAGCGGCGAGCCGACGCGTTTTTGCTTGTAGTAGGCGGTCTTGCTGTCCCATCCCCACCACGCCGATTCGACGGGCGTGCCGATCCAGTCTGGCGAAGCCATGGCCTGGTCGAGGGAGATGGGAGTGGCGGAAAAGGCAAGGGCGGGCGCGGCGAGCAGCGCCGGAAGAAGTAGTCTGCGCATCGTATTCCTGGTTGAGAGAACAGCGGTCGCATTCTAACTCAGCCAGGGCCACGGTACTTCAATGCAAGGGACCTCGATGGGCGGACCTCAATGTGGGCGCATGAACGTGCGCACCGTGTCGTTCAGCGTTTCCATGTTCACCGGCTTGGTCAGGTGGTGATTGAAGCCGGCAGCCATCGCGCCCATCCGGTCCTTGTCCTGGCCGTAGCCCGTCAGCGCCACCAGCACCGTCTTCGCCAGTTGCGGGTAGCGGCGCAGCGTGGCCGCGACCTCGACGCCGCTCATGTCGGGCAGGCCGATGTCGAGGAATACGACGTCCGGCAGCAGCCGCAGCGCCGCCGCGATGGCGCCCGCGCCGTCATGGGCCATGTGCACTTCGTGGCCGGCGAACTGCAGCAGCGCGGCCACGATCTCCGCGGAGTCGATGTTGTCGTCCACGACGAGGATGCGGTAGGTATCGGCCGCGCGGGGCGGCGCCTGCACTTCGGCCGAGCAATCGGTCTCGTCGGCCGCCGGCGTGCGCGCCAGCGTCGGCAGGCGCACTTCGAACGTGCTGCCCTGACCGGGGCCGGGGCTTTGCACACTGACGCTGCCGCCGTGCAGGTTCACCAGCGTGCGCACCAGCGACAGGCCGATGCCCAGGCCGTCCTGTACGCGGTCCGGCGAATGGCCGGCCTGCGCGAACAGGTCGAAGATCGAGCCCACCTGCTCGGGCGCGATGCCGATGCCGTTGTCGGTCACGCGGATCACCGCCTCGGGTCCTTCCAGGCAGGCGGCCAGCGCGATGCGTCCGCCCGGCGGCGTGAACTTGGCCGCGTTGTTCAGCAGGTTGCCGACGACCTGCGTCAGGCGCACGCTGTCGCCGTCGACCCAGATCTCGTGGTCGGGCAGCTTCACCGTCAGCGCATGGCGGCGTGCCGCGATGTTCGGCTCGGCCGTTTCGACGGCGCTCTTCAGCAGGCCGCACAGTTCCACCTCGGCGCGGCGCAGCGTGATCTTGCCTTGCGAGATGCGCGATACGTCCAGCAGATCGTCGACGAGGCGCACCATGTGATCGGTCTGGCGCAGGATGACGCGGCGCGCGTTTTCCTGCGCGGGCGACGAATGCGGGTCGAGGCTGCGCAGCAGCTCGACGGCGTTGCGGATCGGCCCCAGCGGGTTGCGCAGCTCGTGCGCGAGGATCGCCAGGAACTCGTCCTTGCGGCGGTCCATGTCGCGCAGCTCGCGTTCGACGCGGCCCAGGCGCAGCAGCGCGCGCACGTTGGCCACGAGCTCCTCCGGCTCGATCGGCTCGAACAGGTAGTTGTCGGCACCGCTGTCGAGCGCACGCACCTTGTCCGGCGACGACACGTAGGAGGCCGACGTCTGCAGCACCAGCACCATCGCCGTGTGCGGGTCCTGCTTGAGCTGGCGGCACACTTCGAAGCCGTTAATGTCGGGCAGCTTCGTATCCAGCAGCACCAGGTCGGGCATGTGTTCGTTCGCCAGCTGCAGCGCCTGGCCGCCGCTCTCCGCGTCGATGACGCGGAAGCCGGCGCGTTGCAGGATGCGCGTCTTGGCATAGCGCGCCGCGTCGGTGTCGTCGACGTTCAGGATCAGGGGTTCGGACGGAGAAGCCTTCATGATGGGTCTCTAGTGTACATGACAGAGGGCGTTCAGCTGGGCCAGCAGCTCGTCGCGTGCGACGGGCTTGCTGAAGTACGCGTCGGCCCCCAGCGAGAACGCCTTCTGGCGGTCGGCCACTTCGGAGGCGATGATCACCGGCACCCGCTTGCGGCGTTCGTCGTCCTTGATCTGGGCGAGCCAGCGCCAGCTGTCGCCCCCGTTCAGATACAGGTCGAGGATGATCGCGGCGGGCTGCTCCACGGTCCAGGCCTGCTCCGCTTCCCACACGCTGCGCACGGCGATCACGCGGTATGGCGTATTGCGGAAGTAGCTGCGGTACAGCAGCTGCGTCGAGCGGTCGTCCTCGACGACGAGGATCGGGATGCCGCCGGCATCCTGCGCGTCGGGCCGGAACACGTGCGGTTCCGGCATCTCGTCGTGGTGCAGCGGCACGATGGCGGAGAAGACCGAGCCGGCACCCGGCGTGCTGCGCAGCGATACCGAACCGCCCAACAGGCCGGCCAGCTTGCGGCACAGCGGCAGGCCGAGGCCCGTGCCCTTGACGCGGTGCTGCAGCCGGTTTTCCACCTGCGAGAACTCCTCGAAGATGATCTGCTGGTGTTCCGGCGCGATGCCGATGCCGGTGTCTTCGACGTCGAAGCGCACCGCGTCGCCGTTCTGCAGCAACGTGGCGGTCACGCGCACGTGGCCCGTCTCGGTGAACTTCAGCGCGTTCGAGATGAAGTTGCGCAGGATCTGCGACAACTTCGCTTCGTCCGTCATCATCGTGATCGGCTGCGCCGGGTCCTCGAAGATCAGCTCCACCGTCGTCGACACCAGCAACGGGCGCAGCATGCCGCGCAGCGCCGAGAACATCTCGTTCACTTCGAACGGCGCGGCGCGCACGTCGATCTTGCCGGCTTCGATCTTGGCCAGGTCGAGCAAATCGTCCACCAGCTCCGTCAGCGATTCGGCCCCCTTCAGGATGAAGCGTACCTGCTTTTCCTGCTCCGGGCTCAAGTCGCCGTCGACGCGCTCCAGCAGCAGCCGGGACAACGCGCGGATCGACGACAGCGGCGTCCTGAACTCGTGGCTCATGTTGGACAGGAAGCGCGTCTTCATTTCATCCGCGCGGCGCAAGTGGTCGGCCTTCTCGTCCAGTTCCGCGTAAAGCGCCACCACGCCGCGATTCGTGTCTTCCAGCTCGCGGGTCAGCTGCAGCAGCTCGTCCTGGCGCGACTTCAGCTCGGCCAGCGTGGCGAGCAGCTCCTTGTTCTGCTGCTGCATCTCGGAGACGGTGACGTCCGGCGCCAGCGCGGTGAACTGCGCGCTCATCGCGCCGACGCTGGCCGGATCGAGCAGCGGCGCGTCGTGCGGCAGCAGTTTTTTCAGCGTGACGCTCGTGCCGGTGCCGGCCGCGGGATCGGTCATGGTCCGGATGTCGAACTGGTCCATCAGGCGGCGGGCGCCGAGTATGCCCATGCCCATGCCGGTGCGCGACTGGTAGCGGCCGGACAGCACGACGTCCAGGTGGGCAATGCCGGGGCCCTTGTCCTCGACGCGGATGACGAGCAGCTGCGGCGCCGTATTGCCCTCGATGGCGAATTCCACCCGGCCCGTGCCCGCATAGCTGTAGACGTTGCGCGCCAGTTCCGAGACGGCGGTGGCGATCCTGGCCTGGTCCTGCGCGTTGAAGCCGCACAGCGCGGCGATCTGGCGCGCGCGCTGGCGCGATGCGACGACGTCGAGTTCCTGCTCGATGCCGAGGGACAGGATGCGCAGGCTCATGACTGCCACCCTTGCCGGTCGCGCAGCACGACGACGGTGACGTCATCCCGGCCGCGACCGCAGTCGCGGTACAGCACCCCCGCGATCAGCGCCGGATGGCAGGCCACCAGGCCCGGGTAGTCCTCCAGGTGCCAGCGCGTGTTCAAGCCGTCCGAATGCAACACCAGCAGCGCGTCTTCGCCCCACGGCGCGTCGAACTCCTGCACCTTGCGCACGTTGCTGCCGACGATGCCGTTGTGCGACACGAGCTGGCGCCGCTCGCCGCGGCAGATCAGGTGCGCGGCGATGTTGCCGACGCCGGCGAACGTCAGCGTGTCGCGCAGCATGTCGATGCGCGCGACGGCGACCGCCGCGCCGCGGGTGGGCCGCAGCGCCGCATGCACGTCGTCCAGCAGCACGCCGGCCGGCAGGTCCGGTGCGCGGGCGACCGTGAGGGCGGCCAGTTCGGAAGCCTGCGCGGCCAGCGGGCCGTGCCCCAGCCCGTCGGCAACGAGCAGCGTGGCGGACGTGGCGTCCAGCGCCAGTGCCCAGCTGTCGCCCGACACGTGCTCGCCGCGCATCGGCAGGCACACGGCACCCCAGTGCAGCGGCGCCGCCTGGCGCGCCGCCTCGTCCGGTGTCACGGCGGTGGCGGCACGCGGCCAGAAAGTCATCATGACGGCCGTGCCGCGGCCGGGCGCGCTGTAGATGTCGAAGTCCGCCGCCAGCCGGCGCATCGCACCGAGGCCCACGCCATAGCTGCCGGCCGTCGAGCGGCCGTCCGCCATGCTGGCGGCCAGGTTGGCGATGCCCGGCCCGCGGTCGAGCGCAAGGATCTCGATGCCATGGTGTTCGCCGTGCCTGAGCGGGCGCAGCACGATCTCGCCGTGCCCCGCATGCTTCAGGATGTTGGTGGCCGCCTCGGTGACGGCGATCGCCGCCTCGCCGGCCGTGGTCTCGTCGAACCCCAGCTGCGTACACAGGTCGACGGCGGCGCGCCTTACCGCCGCGACCTGGCTGCTGTCCCCGAGGGGATGGCAGGTCTGGCGGTACTCGGCGGCTAGTACGGTTTCCATTTGCTGATTCTCACGGTGGTGCCTTGGCCTGGCTCGGACTCGAGGTGGAATTCATCGGCCAGCCGCTTTGCGCCGGACAGCCCCAATCCCATGCCGCCGCCGGTCGTGTAGCCGTCCGTCAGCGCCTGTTCGATGTCCGGGATGCCCGGGCCGTGGTCGATGAAGGTGATGGCGACGCCGCGCCGCATGCCGTTCAACAGTTTCAGCATGTGCGCCTCGCCGCCGCCACCGTAGCGCAGGGTGTTGCGCGCCAGTTCGCTCGCCGCGGTGATCATCTTGGTCTGGTCGATCAGCGAGAAGCCGCAAGCGATCATCTGCTCGCGAACGGACTGGCGCAGCCGCACGACATCCTCGTCGGAACGGATCGGCAGTACCAGCGCGTCGACGTCTGTATTGCTCAAGGATGGCCTTTCGAGAGGTTAGTCCATGCTGCGCTGAAGGAGTTTGACGCCTTTTTCGACGTTCAGCGCGGTCTGCACGCCGTGCAGTGTGAGACCCAGCTCGACGAGCGTGATCGCAACGGCCGGCTGCATGCCGACCAGCACCGTGCGAGCGTCCAGGATGCGCGCCATCGCGGCCGTGTTGCTGATCATCCGGCCGATGAAGGAATCGACGATGTCGAGTGCCGAGATGTCGATCAGCACGCCGCGCGCGCGATCCTTGACGATGCGCGACGTCAGGTCGTCCTGCAGCGTCATGGCCAGCCGGTCGTGCATGTCGACCTGGATGGTCACGAGCAACAGGTCGCCCATCTTCAGAATGGGGATGCGCTCCATGGTTGCCTCAGGCGTTCGCTTCGGAACGCACGACGGTGGCACCCACGCGCTTCAACGCCACCAGGAACGCGTCGGCCAGCGTGGCCTTCGTGATCACGTCCTCCAGGTTCACGCCCAGGTGCACGATGGTTTGCGCGATCTGCGGGCGGATGCCGCTGATGATGCAGTCGGCACCCATCAGCCGGGCCGCCGCCACCGTCTTCAACAAGTGCTGGGCGACCAGCGTGTCGACCGTCGGCACGCCGGTGATGTCGATGATCGCGATCGACGCGCTCGTCTCGATGATCTTCTGCAGCAGGTTCTCCATCACCACCTGGGTGCGGGCGGAATCGAGCGTGCCGATCAGCGGCAGCGCCAGCACGTCCTTCCACAGCTGCACGACGGGCGTGGACAGCTCCAGCAGTTCCTGCTGCTGGCGCATGATCACGCTTTCGCGGCCCTTCTGGAATTCCTCGATCGTGTACAGGCCCATGCGATCGAACAGCGCGCCCGCTTCCGATACTTCGGCGGCCAGCGCCGCCGGATCGGCGGCCAGCTGGGTGCGCATCACCGCGAACACCGGTTCCTTCAGTGAGAAGATGAAGGTGGCCGTCTCGGTCGGCGAGAAGCCCTGGCGCACGCGGGCGGCAGAGATGTCGGCCAGCAGCGCGCGCACGTCGGCGAATGCCGGGGCGTCGAAATCGTAGCTGTTGCCCTTGTCGACGGCCTTGGCGATGACGGGAATGAAGCGGGCCGCCTGCTGCCGGATCTCGCCTTCGGCGACCTTGTCGCGCCGAACCAGGCGGGACAGCATGCCCCCCAGCCAGACCTCCAGCAGCGATTCCTGGTTATCGGTAAGGATCCTGGCCAGGTGGCCGGTAGTTGCCATGCTCATGCGCTCTCCGAAAAGTAGTCCTGTCTAAACGAATCAGTGTAACAGCTCACCTCAACACGCAATGATACGATTTGAAACATTTCTTTGCCACACGATATGTAAGCGCGCTGCCTGAACGTCTTAAATCTGCGCCCGATCAAAGCCTGTTCATCTGCGAGACTAGCGATTTGCCAGCCATGCGATGATCCTTCCTGAAGCGGTCCAACACCGGTCCGGCCGGGAGGGGGAGGGATGCGTACCTTGTTCGTCGTCTCGGATCTGCACCTGGGCGGCCGGCCTCCCGCGCAAGCGGCGGGCGATGCGGCGCCCGATGCGCCCCCCTTCCGCATCAATCATGCACTCCCCCATCTTGCCCGCTTCATCCGCTGGGTGGAAACGCAGCCGGGCGACACGGAACTGGTGATCAACGGCGATTTCGTCGACTTCCTGGCCGAGGACGACGCCGGCCCGGCCCAGGCATGGACCGCACGCGAGGAAGACGCGATCGCCCGGCTCGACCAGATCGTCCACCGCACCAGCCACGTGTTCGACGCGCTGCGCTACTTCGTCCAGTCCGGCAAGCGCCTGACCCTGCTGCTCGGGAACCACGATCCGGAGCTGTCGCTGCCGGCCGTGCGGCACCATCTGTTCGGCCTGCTCGGGCGGGACGTGCGCTTCATCTACGACGGCGAAGCCTACCGGGTCGGGCGGGTGCTGATCGAACACGGCAACCGCTACGACCGCTGGAACATGCTGGACTTCGACGGCCTGCGGCAGGAGCGTTCGCTGCGCTCGCGCGGCATGCCGGTGCCGGAGGAG
Organism: Pseudoduganella flava; assembly: GCF_007830495.1. Classification (GTDB taxonomy): domain Bacteria; phylum Pseudomonadota; class Gammaproteobacteria; order Burkholderiales; family Burkholderiaceae_D; genus Rugamonas; species Rugamonas flava. The sequence goes on from NZ_VLKW01000001.1 coordinate 384,295, forward strand.
GCGCGCGCCGACCGGTTCTTCACGCCGCCGGCCGGCAGCCGCCTCGTCGTCGACGTGATGAACCACCTGAAGCAGCGCTACCGCTTCATCGACCTGTTGAAGCCGGAAACGGCCGCCGTGCTGCCGTTGCTGCTGGCGCTGGAACCGGACCTGTGGCCGACGCTGGACCGGCTGGTGCGCTCCCCCGGGCTGTTCGCCCAGTATGCGCGCGACGGCCTGGCCGCGCCCGGCACGCCGAAGCAGGCCAGGCACCTGGCGCAGCAACGCCGCGGCCAGACGCTGGTGGACGAACTGGAGCGGACGGTGGGCGCGGCGGCGGCGCGCCCGTTCATCGACGAGGCGGGCGCCGTGGCGCTGCTCGCGTCCGGCGATGTGCCGCTGGGGCAGCGGGCCGGGGCGGCGGGCGGCGAACGGCGTGGACCGGCCTGGGGCGCGATGGCACGCAGTGCGGCGGCGCTGCTGCGCATGCGCGTGGCCGCGTTGCCCGAACGGCGGCTGCACCAGCTGCATACGGCGCTGCGCGCGCTGGGCGAGCAGGACTGCTCGTTCGACCTGGAGCGCGAAAGCCCCACGTACCTCGATGCCGCGCGGGCGACGGCGGCCGGCGGCTTCGACGTCGTCGTGTACGGCCACACCCACCTGCCGAAGCAGATCAGGCTGGACAGTGCGCTGTACCTGAACACGGGAACCTGGTGCGACGTGATGCGCATGCCGCCGGAGATCGGCCTGCCGTACGAAGCCGCCGGGCCGGCGCTGCGCCGCTTCGTCGAGGCGCTGCGCACCAACGACTACCGCGCCTACGTGTGCCGCTACCTGACGTATGCCCGCATCGCCGTCGATCCGCAAGGCCACGCGCCGGTGACGGAGGCGGCGCTCCATTCCTACTGCGGGCCGGGCCGCGAGGCCAGTCCCCCGTTGACGCCGCTGGCGTCGGGAGACGGCGATGCATGAGCAGACAGCGAAGATCTACCACGTCGACGGGCGCGAGCATCTCGGCACGGCATGGCTGGTGGCCGAGGACTATGCGCTGACGGCCTGGCACTGCGTGGCGGGAACGGCCGGGGCGAACGGCGCGGCCGACCGGGTACGCTTTCGCCTCGTGTTCGACTCTGGCGCCACGGCGCTCGCCGTCGTGCACGAATACTGCCCGCGGATCGATGCGGCGCTGCTGTCCCTGCTCGACAACAAGGTGCCCACCAACGGCGCGCTGCTGTTCGGCACCGTGCCTGCCGAGGTGAGGCTGCAGGCCAGGCCCGCATCCTACGGTCGCTGGGACAGCTACGGCTATCCGAGCGGGCGTCCGCAGGGCATGGGGATCGGCGGCACGGTGCGGCTGGCGGAAATGGCGCACACCAGCGACATCCAGCTGACGTGCGATGAGGGCGGCTTCGACCGCCTGGACGGCATGTCCGGCGCCTGGGTCCGGCATCAGGGCTACATCGTCGGGATCGTCCGCGCCGCGCCGGAAAGCTACCGCGAGAAGGTGATCCTGGCCACGTCGATGCGTGCCATCCAGCAGGCGCTGCCGACGGTCGGCAGGATCGTCGAGCGCCAGTTCAACGATGCGGTCGAGACCGTTGCGCCGAATCTGCTGATGGCGCACTGCTCCCAGCAGGGCGGCCTCGTCAACCGGACGGATGCCGGCGAGCACAGCCGGCTGCTCGGCCGCAAGCTGGCGTTGCTGGAGCTGAACGACCTGATGGCGGCGGGCACCCAGGTGTTGACGCTGACGGGGCCGGCCGGCGCCGGCAAGACCCGGCTGGCGCTGGCGTTGGGCGAGGTGGCGGGCGCGCCGTGGGGGACCGCGTACTACACCGATCTCGGCGCCGGGCTGGAAGCGCCCGATGCGCTGGCGGAAGTGGCGGCCGTGCTGGGCCTGCGCGAGGCGCACGGGCAGATGCTGGAGGAAAGCACCGCGGTCGAGATCGGCGAGCGGGCCGTGCTGCTGATCATCCGCGGTGCCGCGCAACTAGCGCTTGCACGCGATGCGTTCGAACGGCTGCAGCGGGCCTGCCCCAAGCTGCGCATCGTGGCCACCGGCGAACAGCCGCTGGGGTGGCCCGGCGAGCGCGTGTATGCGGTGCCGCCGCTTGCCGTGCCGCCCAGCGCGGCCACGCTCGACGAACTGGCGCGCTCGCCCGTGCTGCGGCTGTTCGAGGACCGCGTCCGCATGGTTCAGCCGAAGTTCCGTCTCGACGCCGCGAATGCGCGCACCGCGGCGCAGCTGTGCGCGCGGCTGGACGGCCTGCCGCTGGCGATCGAACTGGTGGCGGGGCTGGCCGCCGAGCTGCTGGGGCCGGCCCCCGACGACGAGCAGCTGTGGGACGTGCAAGCCGCGCTGCGCAAGCTGGGCGCGCTGCCGCCGGAACAGCGGCTGGACGCGGTCATCGCGCTGGCGGCCGCCCATCTCGACCGCGACACGCGCTTGCTGCTGTGCCGGCTCGCGGCATTCGTCGGCACCTTCACGCTGGAAGCGGCGGAAGCGATCGCCGGCGACAAGTGCGGCCCGCCGTGCGACGTGGCGGCGAAGGTGCAGGCGCTGGCGAACCGGTACCTGATCACCTGCGTGCAGCGCGGCCAGGGCAGGGCGGGCTACCGGCTGCAGTCGGCCGTGCGCGGTCATGGGCGGCGCTGCCTGGTCGAGACGGAGCAACTGGCTTCCGTGCAGCGCGAACATGCGCGCTACTACGCCCAGCTGGCCGGCAAGACGGACCGGCGCCAGATGCTGCTCTCCAGCCATGAGCTGCGCGAATGGCTCGAACTGCTCGAGCTGGAACACGACAACCTGCGGGCCGCGGTGGCGTGGCCGGGCAGCACCGATCCGGCGATCGGCGAGCCGGGCGTGCACATCGTCGGCAACCTGTTCTGGTTCTGGAACCTGCGCGGTTCGCTGGCCGAGGGGCGCCAGTGGGTCGACGAGATGCTGCGCGCGGAGCCCGCCGACAAGGAAGCGCATGCGCTGGCGCTGTACTGCCGCGGCGGGCTGGCGTTCCTGCAGGGCGATTATCCGGCCGCCCGCGCCGACCTGGAGCGCAGCGCCCACCTGTGGAAGGTGCTGGACAACGAAAGGCGGCTCGGCTTCACGCTCGTGATCCTCGGCATGGTGGCGCTGCACCAGAACCGCATCGAGGAAGCGATGCGCCATGAGCTGGCCAGCATCGCGTTGTTCAACGCGACCGATGAACGAGCCGGGCTCGCGCTGGCCCAGAACGATCTCGCCAACGTGCTGCTGGAGCGGCGCGATTTCGACGAGGCCGACGCGCTGTACCGCAAGAGCCTCGACCTGTGGCAGCAGCTGGGCAACCGCTGGGGCATGGGGCTGACGACGGCGAACCGGGGCCACCTGGCGTGCCTGCGCGGGCGCCACGACGATGCGGGCATGTGGCTGCTCGATGCGATGCAGCTGCAGAAGGGCGGCCGCTACCAGTGGGGCTTTGCGCAGTCGATCAAGTTCCTGGCCTTCGTGATGCTGGCACAGGGCAATCTGTGCACGGCGGCGAGCCTGTTCTACGACAGTCTCGTGCTGCACAATCGCCTGGGCCGCCGCCAGCTGGTGGCCGACTGCCTGGATGGCCTGGCCGAGGTGGCGATGAAGCTCGACGAGCCGCTGCCGGCGGCGCACCTGTTCGGCGCGGCGGACACGATCCGCGCGCAATGCGGCGTGTTCCTGCCGCGGCCATGGAAGGATACGCGGGAGGCGCGCCTTGCCACGCTGCGCACCGGCGCCCTTGTGCAGCATGCGCCGGAAGCGTTCGAGCACGCGCTGCAACTGGGGCAGCGGATGGACCTGGCCACGGCGGTGCGTACCGCCGCGGCGTATGCGCTGCGCGTCAGCGGGGCCGGGTGAGCAGGTCGCGGTGCAGGGCCGCGATCTGCGCGGGATCGACCTTGGGCTGCCGGTCGAACGTCAGCAAGCCGTTCTTCTCGTGCTCGACGTCCGTCAGCTGCGTGTAGCAGGCGCCGGCCAGGAACGGCATACGTGCCAGCGCGTCCATCAGGTCGCGGTAGCGCGCCAGCAGCTCGTCGCCGGAACGCACGCTGCCGTAATAGTCGAACAGGCGGTCGCGCGGCGCGTCAAGCCCTTCCGGCTCGCTGAGGAAGCCCCCCACTTCGGACAGCACGATGGGCTGCCCGCGCCACTGCCCGCCGGGCAGGAACAGCGGCTTGTCCTTGTACCAGCCCTTCAGCGGCGGCTGGCCGGTGGCGATGGTGTCCGCATAGCGCGCCAGCAGCTTCTCGCCCGGCTGAGTGTAGTCGTGGATCGAGCAGACGTCCGTCAGGTTGGTGTGCTCCCAGCCGTCGTTGTCGACGACGAGCCGGGTGGGATCGAGCTGCCGCGTGCGCAGGACGAGCTTTTCGATGAAGGCCTGCTGGCCCGGGTGCCGGTGCAGGGCCTGGAAGCCGAAGCTCTCCACCAGCGGCACCCAGGCCACGATGCTGGGGTGGCCGGCATCGCGCACGATCGCGCGCTCCCATTCGGCCAGCAAGGCTTCCTCGGCATCGAGCGACCAGCTGCGCGCGTTCGGCATTTCTTCCCACACGAGCAGGCCAAGCCTGTCGCACCAGTACAGCCAGCGCTCGTCCTCGATCTTCTGGTGCTTGCGCACGGCATTGAAGCCGAGCCGCTTGATCCATTCGACGTCGTCCTTCAGCGCCTGCTGCGACGGCGCGGCGATGTTGGTGTCGGGCCAGTAGCCCTGGTCCAGCACCATCAGCATGAACGTGCGCTGGCCGTTCAGGTGGAACTGGCCGTCCTTGGCTTCGTAGCGGCGCAGGCCGCAGTACGACGATACCTCGTCGAGCAACCGGCCTTCGTCCAGCAGGCGCACGCGCAGGTCGTACAGGTAGGGATCGTCGGGCGACCACGGGCGCGCCGCATCGATCCGCGCATCCAGTGTGATGACGGCCTGCTGCGTCTCGACCTGCGCGAAGCCGACCTTGATGCCGGCATCGTCCAGCACGTCCAGCTCCACCGTCCAGCCGGAGGAAGGCGCATGCAGCCGCACCTCGACGGACAGGCGGCCGTCGGGCGACGTCACCGGCATGCGCAGCGCGTCGATGCGCAGCGCCGGCACGGGTTCCAGCCAGACGCTTTGCCAGATGCCCGTCGTGCACCAGTAATAGATGCGCACCGGCGTGCCCGATGACGACTGCTTGCCGCGCGGCTGGCATGGGTCCTGGCGGTCCTCGACGCGCAGCGTGATGCGGTTGCCGGCTTCCTTCAGGAACGGCGCGATGTTGAAGGAGAACGACACGTGGCCGCCGCGATTGCGCCCGGCCAGGCGGCCGTTGATCCACACTTCGGTGCTGTAGTCGACGGCGCCGAAATGCAGCAGCAGCTCGCCGTCGCGCCAGCCGTCCGGCACGTCGAAGCTCCTGGCATACCAGACGATTTCATGTACGTCCTTCGTGCCGATGCCGGAGCGCTCGCTCTGGTACGGGAACGGCACCTCGATCGTTTGCGGCAGCGCGCGGCCATCGTGCCAGCCTTCCGTGCGGCCGGCGTCGGCGTCGTCGAACGCGAATTCCCAGGTACCGTCGAGGCTCGACCAGCGGGGACGGGTCAGCTGGGGGCGGGGGTGGAGGGTGTCGGGAGTGTCCATCGCGGCATGGTAGCGCGATTGAAAAAAATCGGCCGCGTGCGCGCATGCGTTGCGGGGGATACGCCACAGGTGAGGATGGTCAAGTTTCTGGGCAGAAGCGGAGGGTAGAGTTGCAGAGCTTCGCAGTCTCTGTCACATTTTATAAACCCAACCAGCTTAGGTTCTGCTAAAATGCCTACCGTATGGACTGTTTTTGGAATGCGTGTCGTCATTTACCCGAACGACCACCGGCCGGCCCACGTACACGTCATCGGTCCCGGCTGTGAGGCGGTATTCGACCTGCACTGCCCGGAAGGGCCGCCTGAACTGCGGGAAACCACGACTTCACGCGAAAGGAACTGGGCAGGATCGCCGATGCGCTGGCCGATCCCATCAGGGCCCTGTGCGCACAGTGGAGAGTGATCCATGGATATTACTGATACCGCGTTCGACGCGGCCAACCGCCGCGGTGCGGAAACCAAGGTGGCCTTCCCGCCGGCGGTAGCGGTGCGCTACGACCGCCGCATTTCGCGCGTCGTCATTGCGCTGGCATCCGGCCTGGAAATCGCGTTCTCGCCCCGCGACGTGCAGGGCCTGGAGCAGGCACAGCCGGCCGATCTGGCCGATGCGCGCATCAGCCCGTCCGGCCTCGGCGTGCATTTCCCCAAGCTCGACGCCGACATCTACATTCCCGCGCTGCTCGAAGGTTTTCTGGGCTCCAAACGGTGGATGGCTTCCCAGATGGGCCGGGAGGGCGGCAAGGCCACCACGGACGCGAAAGCGGCCGCCGCGCGGGCCAACGGCAAGCTGGGCGGCCGGCCGAAGAAACTGAAGGCGCCCGAGGACGCCTGACCGCAGCAATCAGGCAGGCGCCATTGCTAGGCGCCCCTGGCACCGCCCTGAGTTACCCCCGCCGCGCCAGCACGTCGAGGTAGGCGCACAACATGTCCGCCATCGCGTCGGCATAGGCCACGATCTCCGCCTCCGTGCGGGGACGTTCCGAAAAGCGGCTGCCCACCGCGTTCAAGGTTGTCTTGATCAGGTCCGCAGCGAGCTCGAGCTCGGCGTCGCTCGCCTGCGGCAGCGCTTCGCGCATGAAGTCCGCCACGATCCGTTCGCTCCCTGCCTTGACAGCGTGTGCTTCCGGCGCATCCCGGTACAGCGGCGCCGCGTCGTGCAACGCGATGCGCATCGCGGCTTCCTCGCATTCGGAACGCAAGAACGCGTGCACGAGCCGGCGCAGCCGCTCGGGCGGTGGCGTGTCGCGGTCGACGAGGATCTCCGTCAGCATCGCCGCCGTCTGTTGCCACTCGTCGCTTTGCAGGCGGAACAGGATCGCCGCCTTGTTCGGGAAGTACTGGTACACGGAGCCGACGCTGACGCCGGCCCGCTCGGCCACCCGCGTCGTCGTGAAGCGTTGCGCCCCCTCGGCCGCCAAAACCTGAACAGCCGCTTCCAGGATGGCCGCAACGAGGTCGTTCGAACGGGCCTGTTTCGGTGCTTTGCGCGAGGCGATCTGCGGGCGGCGGCGTGCGGTCATCGGGGAGCTCCGGAATGCGAATAGAAAACCTGAAGGATCATTCGTATTATATCGGCTCCACTCCCACGAAAGGAAACACATGACCACGTTGACTTCCAACCCGGTCGCGCCATTGCTGGAACGCCTGTTCGACGCGGCTGCCGCCACGTCGCCCTGGAACGCCCCGGCGGCGGCCGGCCTGTCCGCCGACGACGTGAACGCCCTGATGCACAGCAAGACGGGCTACCGCGAACTCTATGGCCACCTGAAGGACTTCGCGTTGCCCGTCTCGCGTGAGACCGGCACCTTGCTGTACATGCTGGCGCGCAGCATGCGGGCCGCGACCATCGTCGAATTCGGCACGTCGTTCGGCATCTCCACGCTGCACCTGGCGGCCGCGCTGCGCGACAACGGCGGCGGGCGCCTGATCACGACGGAGTTCGAGCCCACCAAGGCGGTGCAGGCCCAGGCCAACCTGGCGGCGGGCGGCCTGGCGGACCTCGTCGAACTCCGCATCGGTGACGCGCTGCAGACGCTGGCCACGGACCTGCCGGACACGATCGACCTGCTGCTGCTCGATGGCGCGAAGGCGTTGTATCCCGAGATCCTCGCGCTCGTCGAAAGCCGCCTGCGGCCCGGCGCGCTGATCGTTGCCGACAATGCCGACTATTGCCCCGAGTACCTGGCGCGTGTTCGTTTGCGCGATGGCGGCTACCTGTCGCTGCCGTTCGACGACGACGTCGAAGTGTCGCTGCGCCTCGCCTGATCCCCAGCAGCATCCCGCGCCAGCCGCGCTGGCCGTAAGCGTTCACGTCAACCAACGCACTGACCATCCCCGGCGATGGTGGTGCGCATTGGTTCGTCCGCATGCTTGCACCGCGTCCCGGGACTCACTGGAGTATCCCATGACATCCTCGACGACCTCCGACCGCGCCCACATGCACCTGGTGCTGCTGGCCGCTGTCCTGTTCCTTTCCTATCTTTGCGTCGGCATGGCGCTGCCGGTCGTGCCGGTGTTCGTGACCGGCCGGCTCGGCTTCGGCAATGCGTGGGCCGGCCTCGGCGCCGGCATCGCCTTCTTCGCGACGATCGTCAGCCGCGGCCACGCCGGCGCCGTGACGGACCTGCGCGGCGGCAGGCCCGCCGTGGCGCGGGGGCTGGCGTACTACGTGGCCGGCGCGCTGACGTCGATGTGCGCCGCGCTGCCGCTGTCCTCGCCCGCCGTCGCGCTGGCGATCCTGCTGTGCGGCCGCCTGCTTGCCGGCCTGGGTGAGAGCCTCGTCACCGTGGGCGTGGTCGGCTGGGGCATCGGCCTGGCCGGTCCGCAGCGTTCCGGCCAGGTGCTGGCGCTGATCGGCGCCGCGATCTACGGCGCGCTGGCCGTGGGCGGTCCGGTGGGCCTCGCGCTGCTCGATCGCCATGGCTTTGCCGCGGCGATGGGCGCGGGCGCGCTGCTTCCTTGCCTGGCACTGCTGGCATTGCGCGCCGTGCCGCACGTGGCACCGCAGGCCGGTGCGGTGCGTCCGTCGTTTTTCAGCGTCGTGGGCCGCATCTGGGGCCATGGCGCCGTCGTCTGCCTGCAAGGCATCGGTTTCGCGGCGATCGGCGCGTTCTTCGCGCTGCATTGCATGGACCGGCACTGGAGCCATGCGGGCCTGGGGTTGACGGCGTTCGGCGGCGGCTTCGTGCTGATGCGCGTGCTCGGCGGCCAGTTGCCGGACCGCTTCGGCGGGCTGCCCGTCGCGATGGCATCGCTGGCCACCGAAGCACTCGGCCAGTGGCTGATCTGGAGCGCGGCAACGCCCGGCGCGGCATTGGCCGGCGCCTTCCTGACGGGCCTGGGCTGCTCGCTGGTGTTTCCCGCGATGGGGCGCGAAGTCGTGCGCCTCGTTGCGCCGTACCTGCGCGGCACGGCGCTCGGCGCGTTCGCCGCGTTCCAGGACATCGCGTATGCCTTCACCGGGCCGCTGGCCGGGCTGGTGGCCGACCGCGCCGGTTACGGCGGCGTGTTCGCGATCGGTGCCGCGGCCGCGATGGCGGGCCTTGCACTGGCCTGTGCGCTGTGGCGCGTGCAGGCGGGCAGGGCGGCGGCAGCGGCGCGCTGAACGTCAGGCCCGGAAGTGAAGGCGGCCCGCCGCGCCGGAGCCGCCCTGGGCCGGCACGCTTGCCAGCAGTTGCTCGAACTCGTCCGGCGGCACGGGCCTGGAGAACAGGTAACCCTGGCCGTAATCGCAGCCGGCCGCGTCCAGGATGGCGTACTGGCCGGCCGTCTCGATACCTTCGGCAATGACCTTCAGGCCCAGCCGGTGCGCCATCACGATGATCGATTCGGCGATCGCCCGGCTGCCGGCATTGGTTTCGATGTCCCGCACGAAGGATTGGTCGATCTTCAGGTAATCGATATCGAATCTCTGCAGGTACGCCATCGACGAATAGCCGGTACCGAAATCGTCCAGCGCCACCTGGATGCCGGCGTCGCGGTACTGCAGCAGCGTCTCGGCGACGAGCGACGTGGCGTTCAGCAGCACGCTTTCGGTGATTTCAACGGAGATGCTGTTGCCGGGCAGGCCGAGCTTGTCGAGATAGGTCAGCCAGTCCGGGCTGTTCTGCTTCGACAGGAACTGCACGGGCGACCGGTTGACGCTGATCTGGAACGGCTGCCCGGTCTGCGCTCCCCAGCGCCGCGACCACGGCGCCGCCTGCATGAACACCCAGTCGCCGATGGCATTGATGAGCCCCGACTCCTCGGCCAGCGGAATGAATTCGGCCGGCGATACGGCGCCCAGCTTCGGATGGCGCCAGCGCAGCAGCGCTTCCGCCTTCGCGATGCGGTGCGAGCGCAGGTCGACGACGGGCTGGAAGTGCACGTACAACTGGCCGCGGCGCAGCGCCTTGCGCAGTTCGCGCCGCAGGTGCAGGCGCCGGTGCGCCTCTTCCTGCATGAACCGCGTGAAGTAGCGGAACTGGTTCCGTCCCGCGGCTTTCGCTGCATACATCGCCTGGTCCGCGTTGCGGATCAATTCTTCCGGATCGGCGCCGTCGGCCGGATACATCGTGATGCCGATGCTGGCCGAGATATGCGCCACCCCTTCCTTCAGGCGGAACGGCATGGCCACGCTGGCGATCAGTTTTTCGGCGATGTTTTCCACGTGCGCGTTGCCATGCAGGTCCGTCAGGATCACGGTGAATTCGTCGCCGCCCGGCCGCGTGACCGTATCGGACTCGCGCACGCAGGTCAGCAGGCGCTCGCCCGCCTGTTTCAGCAGCAGGTCGCCTGCATCGTGGCCAAGAAAATCGTTCACGTCCTTGAAGCGGTCCAGGTCGATGAACAGCAGCGCAAACTCGGTGCCGGTACGATGCGCCTTCTTGACTTCCTGGGCCAGGCGGTCGCGAAACAGCCGCCGGTTCGGCAGCCCCGTCAACGAATCGAAGCTGGCGTGGTACCAGATCAGTTCATCGGCCTCCTTCTTCTGCGAGATATCGGACATCGTGCCCGTCATGCGGGTGGGTTTGCCGGCCGGGTCGCGGCCCACCACCTCGGCCCGCCCGAGCACCCATTTGTAACTGCCGTCCTTGCAGCGCAGCCGGTATTCGCTGTAATACGGTTGCCCGTCGATGCTGGCGTGCAGTTCGGCCAGCGCCGTGTCGTGGTCATCCGGATGCAGGCGCTGTTCCCATTCGTCGAACCGGTTGGCGATGTCGTCTTCGGCATAGCCGAGGATTTCCTTCCAGCGCTTCGAGTAGGTGACTTCGTTGGTCTGGATGTTCCAGTCCCACACGCCGTCGCCGGTGCCTTCGATGGCCAGCTTCCAGCGCTCGTTGCTGATCGCCAGCGCTTCCTTCGCCAGCTTCTGTTCCGTCACGTCGTTACCCTGCACGAACACGCCGGACACGGAACCATCGGCCGCGAACAACGGCTGGAACACGAAGTCGATGTAGTGCTCCGTTATGGGCCCGCCGGGGACGGGCTGCACTTCCATATGCACTTCACGGCCGACGAACGGCTTGCCGGTCGCCATCACCTGGTCGAGCAGCACGAAATAGCCTTGCGCCTCCAGTTCCGGCATCGCCTCGCGCGCCGGCCTGCCGACCAGCTCGCGGTGGCCCACGAGCTGGTAGCCGGCTTCGTTGACGATCTCGTACACCGCATCGGGGCCTTGCACGATGTAGACGAAGCCCGGCGCCTGCTCGAAGATGCGGTGCAGCCTGGCGCGCTCCTCCGCCAGCCGGCGATGGCTTTCTTCCAGCAACTGCCCGCGCTTCAGGATATTGCCCTCGGTGAGCAGGCCGAAATCGCGGTGCGCGTCGGCCGGGGCGGCTTCCTTCTCGTGCGCGTACAGCTCGGTGACTTCGATCGGGTTGACGATGATGAGTTGGGTATGGCCTGCGTCGTCCAGTACCGGCGTGTACACGAGGCTCCAGTAGCGCTCGTCGGACACCGGGCCCGTGGGCGTCTGGCGGGACATGCAATAGCGCAGCGCCATGATCGTATCGGGCTTGCCTGTCTGGATGACCCGCTCGACGGACGCCCTGAGCGCCCGCTCGTTATCGACGTCCTTGGCGTCGGCCGGTAATACGCTGAACACGTCGCGGCCGATCATTTCCTCGCGCGTCTTGCCGACGGTTTTCAAATACGCGGCATTGACCTCGACGACGGTCAGGTCGGTCGACAGCACCAGGAACGGGTAGGGAGCGGCAGCCAGGACTGCCGCGGCGTCCATGTTGGTTTTCCGGGCGACATTGTTCATAAGCACCACGCTTCGTGAGGATGCTCGGGGTTGGCAAGGAACGATGGCTTGGAAGATATGCGTCAGCGCCAAGCCTCAGATTGGCCGCCTGCGTCGGCTCTGTCAAGTTGTTGACGAATCAGCCACCCGGCCCGGCCGCCGCGCGTGTCTGCGCATCGTTGCGGCCTTTCCGGCGCGTGTTGATCTTCTTGCCGAAGTACGCGATGATGGAAATGAAAACGTTTTCAACTCGTGTGAACGATAAACCTGGCGCCATGACGATCCTCTCCGCACTGCGATTACCCCTGCTGGCGATGCCGTTCATCGGCCTTGCCGCCACGCTCGCCTGGGCAGCCCCGCCCGACGCCGACGCCATCAAGGTCAACCAGGTGGGCTTCCTGCCGGGCGCCGTGAAATTCGCGGTTGTCCCGGACGGCCAGGCACGCAACTTCACGATCGTCAGGGCCGGTACCGATACCGTCGCCCACCAGGGCACGCTGGGCCCCGCCACCGCCCATGCACCATCGGGCGAGCAGGTCCGGCTTGCGCCTTTCACGGCGCTGGCGGCGCCAGGGCGCTACCAGGTGCGCGTGGCGGAACTGCCGGATTCGGCACCGTTCGAGATCGGCCCGGCCGTCTATGGTGTGGTGAACGCCGCGTCGATCAAGGCGTATTACTTCAACCGCGCGAGCACGGCGCTGGCCGCCACGCACGCCGGCGCGTATGCGCGACCCGCCGGGCACCCGGATACGCACGTGCTGGTGCATGCGTCCGCAGCCTCGCCGGGGCGGCCGGCCGGCACCGCGATCGCCAGTCCGAAGGGCTGGTACGACGCTGGCGACTACAACAAATACATCGTCAACTCGGGCATCTCCACCTATACGCTGCTGGCCGCGTACGAGGACTTTCCGGCGCTGTTCAAGGCGCAGGACCTGAACATTCCGGAGAGCGGCAACGACATACCGGACCTGCTCGACGAAGCGCTGTGGAACCTGGAGTGGATGCTGACGATGCAGGACCCGGCGGACGGCGGCGTGTACCACAAGCTGACCAACCTGCGCTTCGACGGCATGGTGATGCCCGCACAGGCCACCGGGCCGCGCTACGTGGTGCAAAAGACGACGGCGGCGGCGCTGGATTTCGCCGCCGTGATGGCCACGGCCAGCCGCGTGTTCGCACCGTACGAGCGCCAGCTGCCCGGCCTGCCGGCACGGATGCGGGCCGCGGCGCAGGCCGCATGGCGGTGGGCGCAGGCCCATCCGACCGACTATTACCGTCAGCCGGCGGACGTGGTCACCGGCGAATACGGCGACAAGGACGTCACCGACGAATTCGGGTGGGCGGCGGCCGAACTGTTCATCACGACGGGCGACGCGGCGTATTACCAAGCGATGGGCGCGCCGGCCTTGCAGGCCACGGTGCCGTCATGGAGCGACGTGCGCGGCCTTGCATGGATGTCGCTGGCGCGGCACCGCCAGCGCCTGGGCACCGTGGCGGACCAGGCGCTGATCGCAGGCCGGATCGATACGCTGTCGCAAGGCCTGGCCGCGGCATCGCGGCAATCGGCGTACGGCATCCCGATGCAGGGGGCCGACTACATCTGGGGCAGCAGCGCCGTCGCGCTGAACCAGGCGATGGTGCTGCTGCACGGCTACCGCTTGACGGGCAAGCGCGAATACCTGGACGCCGCGCAGGCGGGCCTGGACTATGTGCTGGGGCGGAACGCCGTCGGCATGTCGTTCGTCACGGGCATCGGCAAACGCTCGCCGCAGCACCCGCACCACCGGCCTTCCGAAGCGGACAGCATCGCGGCGCCCGTGCCGGGCTGGCTCGTCGGCGGGCCGCAACCGGCGCAGCAGGACAAGAAGGATTGCCCGGTGCCGTATCCGTCCGCGCTGCCGGCGAAGTCGTATCTCGATCACGCGTGCTCGTACGCGAGCAACGAGGTGGCCATCAACTGGAACGCGCCGCTGGTCTACGTGTCGGCCGCGCTGCAGGCGTTGACGCCGGCGCCCTGAGCTGCGCGGCCTAGATCCACTGATCGTTCGCGACGGTGCGTTCGCCAGTCGGGCCGTCGCCGGTGTTGCGCACGCCGCGCGGTTCGATCAACAGCATCTTCACCTCCGCGGCGGCGCGCGGCTTGTGCTCCAAGCCCTGCGGGATCACCGCCATCTCGCCGGCGCGCAGCACGATGGTGTCCGGGCCCGCCGGGCCGCCGCGCACGTCGATGTGCAGTTCGCCTTCGAGCACGATGAACGTTTCGTCGGTTTCCGCGTGCCGGTGCCATTCGAATTCGCCTGCGACCTTCACGACCTTGAACTGGTAGTCGTTCATTTCGGCGACGACGCGGGGCTGCCAATGGCCGTCGATGCGGGCGATCTTGTCGAGCAGGCCGATGGCCTGGCACTGGCCGCGGTCGGCCTTCATGGTGGTGGGATGGGGGGATACGAACATCGCTTCTCCTTTCAATGGGTGATGCGGCGACGATACCGGGCCGGCGCGCGGCCGTCTTGAACGTTTCTGTGCGTTGTTCAGCGAGGATACGCCTGCCGGACACACTGCAGCCAGCGGGCCGGCGTCAGCCCGTGCGATTTCAGGAAATGGCGTGACATATGGCTCTGGTCCGTGAAGCCCGCCGCCGTCGCGGCATGGGCCAGCGAAAGGCCGGCCAGCAGCATGCGGCGCACCGTGTCGAGGCGCCGCAGCGTCACGTAGCGATAGGGGCTGGTGCCGTAGAACATCCGGAAGTCGTGCGACAGGCTCCAGCGGTCGCGGCCCGTGACCACTTCGAGTTCGGCCAGCGTCACGGCCCGCGTGTGATGCGCGTACAGGTACTCCTGGGCGCGCCGCGCCGCGAGAAAATCGCCGTTCGCGCGGCGTGGCGGCGTACCGGCGACGAGCGCCAGCGCCTGTGCCAGCGCGGTCAGCGCATCGCTGCGCTCCAACGGTTCTTGCGCGTGGTCGAGCTGCCGCAGCAGGGCCGTGGCCGCGGCGGCGAGGCGGGGATCGCCGGACTGGCCGCCGTCCACGAACGGCAGCGCGCGTCCGCCCAGGATGGTCTGGATGAGTGCCGGGGACACGTACATCATCCGGTAATGGAAGCCTTCATCGGTGCCGGCCTTGCCGTCGTGCGCCTCGTCCGGATGCAGCACCATCGTGCTGCCGGGCAGGCTGTCGCGGCGGCCGCGCCGGTAGTTGAAGCTCTGTACGCCGGAGATCGTGCGCCCGATCGCGTAGGTGTCGTGGCGGTGCAGCGGATACGCGTTGCCGATCAGCCGTGCTTCGACGAGTTCGAGGCCGTCGACCGGCTCGGCGCAGCGCAGCCACTCGGCCATCGCCCTGGCGGGATTCCTCATGATGCTGCGGGACTGCGCTGGCGTATCAGCGGGACGACAGCCCCTGGATGAGCTTTGCCAGCAGGCGGTCGAGCTCCTGGCGCTCTTCCGGCGCCAGACTTGCCAGCAACTGCGCAACGACGCGCGGGTCGCCGTGGCTGCCGATCCGAACGATCTTGCCGATCAGGTCCAGCGCCTGGCCCGGGCCCTGTTCAGCCTTTACTGCCGCGGGGGTCGAGGAAGTGGACATGGTATCTCCTTGCATCATTGATGCAGCGGACGATACACATCGGTCGTGCGACCGTATTGAACGATCGTGGGTGTTTTTTCAGCCGCGCCGGGCGCGCCGGACGCACCCCAGCCAGCGCGCCGGCGTCTGCCCGAACGTCTTCTGAAAATGGCGCGTCATGTGGCTCTGGTCGGCGAAACCCGCCGCGAGCGCGGCATCGGCAAGCGGCAGGCCGGCCAGCAGCATGCGCCGCACCGTGTCGAGGCGCCGCATCGTCACATAGCGGTAGGGGCTGGTGCCGTAGAACCTGCGGAAGTCGTTCGACAGGCTCCAGCGGTCGCGGCCCGTGACCGCCTCGACGTCGGCCAGCGTCACGGCATGCGTGTGATGCGCGTGCAGGTACTCCTGGGCGCGCCGCGCCGCCCGGAAATCGCCTTTGGCACGGCGTGCCGGCGCGCCGGCGGCCAGCGCCAGCGCATGCGCCAGTTCTGCCAGCGCATCGCTTTGCTCCAGCGGTTCCAGTGCGTGGTCCAAGGTCCGCAGCAGCGCGGTGGTCGCGACGGCGAGGCGCGGGTCGTTGGACAGGCCCCCTTCGACAAAGGGCAGCGCGTGGCCACCCAATACCGCCTGGATGAGTGTGGGAGAGACGTACATCATCCGGTAGTGGAACGCCTCGTCGGTGCCGGCCTGGCCGTCGTGCGGCTCGTCCGGATGCAGCACCATCGTGCTGCCGGGCAGGCTGTCGCGGCGGTCGCGCCGGTAGTTGAAGCTCTGCACGCCGGAGATCGTGCGGCCGATCGCGTACGTGTCGTGGCGGTGCAGCGCATACGCATTGCCGGACAGGCGCGCTTCGATGCGTTCGAGACCGTCGACGGGCTCGGCGCAGCGCAGCCAGTCGGCCGCGGCTTTCACCGGTTGCTTCATGCGCTGCCCTCCATGGCCGGCGTGGGCGCTTGCGTCGTGTCGTGCGGTTTAGTCAGCGGACAGGCCGCGGATCACCTTGGCCAGCAGGCGGTCGAGTTCTTCGCGTTCCTTGTTGTCCAGGCTGGCCAGCGCCTCCTGCTCGTTGGCGACGTGCAGCGGCAAGATTTCATCGATGACCGCCAGGCCCTTTTCCGTCAGGCGAACGCGCACGCCGCGCCGATCCTGCGGGTCGGGGTGCCGTTCGACGAGGCCGGCGCGCTCGAGGCGGTCGAGGCGGCTGGTCATCGCGCTGGACGTCATCAACAAGCCTTCGTACAGATCGGTCGGTGTCAATTCGTAGGGCGTGCCGGAACGCCGCAGCGTGGCGATGACGTCGAACTCGCCTTTCTGCAGGCCGAACCTGGCGATGAATGGCGCCAGCCAGTTTTTGTCGAGCAGGCGGCCGGCCTGCAACAGCGCGCCGACGGTCGCCATCACACTGCTGTCCAGGCCCGGGCATTCCCGGGCCCATTCCGCCTTCATGCGTGCCACGCGGTCTTCCATTCGCTCTCCGATACGCGATTCCATCCCGGTCGACATGGTACCGCCTTTGGGTGCGCTTGACCAACTATCTCGACGGTGTGATACATTGCTCGATATCGAGATTCTTTTTGTCGAGAGATGAGGCACATGACCAAAGTTCCACCCGCAGCCATCCTGTCCACCGTTGCCGTCGTGGGATTGGCGCTGAACCTGCGCCCCGTGATGGCCGGCGTGGGCCCGTTGCTGGACCAGATCGAGGCCGCAACGGGCCTGACGCATACGCAAGCGAGCTTGTTGACGTCGCTCCCCGTCGCCGTCATCGGCCTGTGCGCCTTGTTCGGCCGGCAGCTGCGCACGTGGTTCGGTGAACGGACCGGCACGACGCTGGGCCTGCTGTGCATCGCGCTGGCGTGCTTCGCCCGCCTGCTCTGGCCATCGGGAACAGGGTTGATCGCAACCGCGGTGCTGGCCGGGATCGGCGTGGCGTTCGTGCAGGTCCTGCTGCCGACGTTCATCAAGCGCCGCTACGGCGCCGGCGCCGGCGCGATGCTGGGCCTGTACTCGACGGGCATCATGGGTGGCGCGGCCATCGCCGCGGCGTCGGCGGCGCCGAGCGCGGGCCGGTTCGGCCTGGCGGATGCGCTGGGCATGTGGGTGTTCCCGGCCGTGATCGCGCTGCCGTTGTGGCTGGCCGCGACGGCCCAGCCGGCGCAGCGCGAACCCGCGGCGGCCCAAGCGGCGCCCCCGAACGCGTTCTGGACCAACGCGCGGGCGTGGGAACTGCTCGTGTTCTTCGGCATCGGTACTGGTGCCTACACCCTCGTGCTGGCATGGCTGCCCGCGTATTACACGTCGCTGGGCTGGACGCCCCAGGATGCCGGCTACCTGCTCGGCGCGCTGACGATGACGGAAGTGCTGGCCGGGCTGCTGGTCTCCGCGTTCGCCGCGCGCCTGCCGGACCGCCGCGTGCCGCTGTTTGCCGTCCTCGCGCTGTTGATCGCCGGCCTGGCCTGCCTCGTCTGGGCGCCCACATCGTTGGCGTGGCTGGCCGCGGGCCTGCTTGGCCTGGGCATCGGCGCGCTGTTCCCGCTCACGTTGATCCTGACGGTCGACCACCTGGACGACCCGCTGCAGGCCGGCGAACTTGCCGCATTCGTCCAGGGCGGCGGCTACCTGATCGCCAGCCTGATGCCGCTGCTGGCCGGCCTGCTGCGCGACAGCCTGGCCGATCTGACCCAGGCATGGGTCGTGATGGCTGCCGGTTGCCTTGTGCTGGCCGCGATGGCGCTGCGCTTTTCGCCGTCGTCTTATGCGATCGTGCGCGGCAGCGCTCCGCTGCGAGCCGCCGCCGCGGTGCTGGACCGCGCGGGCACTCCCGTCGACGTCGGCTACTTCGGCAAGCTGCCGGGCCGCGGCGACTTCGTCAAAGGCAGTGCGAGCCCGGCCCTGATGCAGGTGCTGGACGACTGGCTGTCGCAGGCGATGGACCTGATGAGCGTGAACGCGCGCTGGAAGCCGGCATACGACGCCATCGCGCCGCTGCATTTCGCGCTGGTCTATCCGCGCCGGCATCACGCGATCGGCGGACATATCGTCGCCAGCAGCGACCAGTCCAGCCGGCGCTATCCGTTCCTGATGGCCGGTGCGATGGAAGTGGCGGAACCGGGCCGGTTCGTGCCGCAGCTGCCGCTCGTGTTCACGCGCTTGTGGAGCCGGCTCGACGCGCTGTCCGCCTCGATCCGCGATGCCGACGACCCGGCCGTGCCGCTGCAGGCGGCAGCCGCTAAGCCGATCGAACTGGATTTGCGCACCGCCGCGTACGATGCCGCCTTCGCGGACTTCCTGGAACTGCAGACGCTCGATACGCTCGATGCGATGCTCGCGCGCACCGGCTACACGGGCACGGCGCGCCAGGTGCTGCTGGCGCTGGGCATGCTGCTCGAGCCGGTACTGGCCAGCGGTTCGAACCGGCTGGAGAAAAGCCTCGTGTTGCCATTGCCGGAAGACCCGATGTATCGCAACCCCGTCGCGGCGTTCTGGATGCACCTGATCACGCCGTTCCTGGCCCGCACCGATATCGAGCTGGCGCTGTTCGTCACGCGCCTCGACGGGCGGCCCACGCTGGTCGTCGGGTTCTCCGGCGCCTCGGCGCAGACGCTGCGGGCCATCATGGATCCTCAGGCCGGCCTCGATCACCACATCGCGTTCGACGAACTGGGCTGGGTCGCGCAGAAGATCGGCGCCAGCCAGGCGGCGCAAAAACTCTTGGCCAGCCTGGCACGCGGCGACCTGTCGCTGAAGGCCGCGCTGCAATCGGTCGGCAACGCATTCATCGGAAGCTGAAGGTCTCCGCCGTTACGGCGCGGCCATTTGTTGTTTTTGAGATACTTTTGCATTCAGGCATCTCTACAGGTGGGGTATCCACGTTAGTATTTCGTCTTGCTGTTCAGATAATAACTTCCTGCCAACCCCGGCGGGGTCATCGTCACAGCCAGACCAACAATGACAAACTTCCAATGCCACTACGAGAGCCTGAAAGTCACCCGCGACGCGCCGCCCGAGGTCATCCGGGCAGCGTATCGTTCACTGTCGCAAAAACACCATCCGGATAAGAACGGCGGGAATCCTGACGCCGCACGGGTCATGTCCCGCCTGAACCTCGCGTACAGCGTGCTGTCCGATGCGGTGCAACGGGAACTCTACGATCTGCAGCTGCGTGCCCGCGCGCAGCGCCACGCCTTCCACGAAGCCACCGCCGACGGCGGCGCTGGCGCCGTGCCGCCGGACGACTACGCAAGCTACGCCGAAGAGGCCCCGCCGAAGCAACCCGACGCCGGTATCGGCAAGCTGTCCGGCTGGTTCATCCGGCACGTGGGCGCCCGCAAGGGGCGCGCAGCGGCGATCGTGTTCGGCGTGCTCGGCTTGGCCTTGGCCGTGCTTTGCTGGTCGATCTGGAACGAGCAGCGCACGATGCATCTGCTGGAACACGCGGCCAGTACGGCGCGTGACGCCGTGCCTGCGCGGGATGCCGAATCGGTCCCCGCTGCCGAACCAACAGTCGTCACGAAGGCACCCGATACCCCGGCCGCGGAGCCGGTGTCGGCCACTGCTGCGCCCGGCGCGGCGTCCGTGCCTGCGTCCACCGCGCAGGGCGGCGGAGTGCCGCCGGCCGTCGCCAAGAGCTCGGAGTATGAACGCCTGACCGCGCTGTTGAAAAGCATGGGCCTAGGCCTCTACAAGCTCGACTTGCCCGCGCAGGCCGCCAGGCGGGCGGCGCCGCCGCCCGAACCGGGCAAGGCTGCGCGGGAACCGGCCGCCACGGCATCGGCGCGCGTACCGGCGGGCACCCCGGCGCCCGCTTCCGAACCGGCACATGCGCGCGACGAGGCGCCCGTCGTCGCCGAGCCGGCACGCGCCGAGACCAAGGTTGCTGCCGAGGCGAACCGGGCCAGTGCCGCGCCGGTCGCAAATGGCAACGTCAATGCAAGCGCGAACGCGAACGTGGAAAGCGCCGCACCGCGCCAGCCAGTCGTCATCGATGGACGTGCTTGCGCCCCGGCGTATCCGCCGCGCGCCTACGCGAACGGCGAGACGGGCGCGGTGCGGATGGCGCTGCTGGTCGGCGGCGACGGCAACGTCATCGAAGCGAAAGTGAAGAAGTCGAGCGGTTCGAGCGAACTCGATCGGGCGGCGCGCAAGGCGCTGTCGCAGTGCAAATTCAAGGTGTCCGCCAGCCAGGCAGAGCCGGCGTGGACGACGCTGGAGTACGTGTTCTCGATCGATTGACGGGCGGGAGCGGTGCCGATCTCCGCGCCGGTCTGCACAGTATTGCCGCTCAAACTAATCGTATTAGGTATAATCCTAATCTGATTAGTTTTTTGGGCCAAAGCATGCCACGTATTGGATTGACGCCGGAGCGCCTCGCGGAAGCGGCAGGCGCGTTAGCCGACGAAATCGGCTTTCGATCCGTCACGTTGACGGAGCTGGCGCGCCGCTTCGACATGAAGGTGGCGAGCCTCTACTCCCATGTGAAAAATTCCGAGGATCTGATGGCGCGTGTCGCGTTGCTGGCGTTGGACCGGCTCGCCGATCGCGCCGAGCAGGCCCTCGTGGGCCGTTCCGGCAAGGATGCGCTGATCGCAATGGCCAACGTGCATCGCGCGTTCGCGCGGGAACATCCGGGCCTGTTCGAAGCGGCCCGCCACCGGCTGGAAGGCCCATTCACCGACGATAACGGCGGGATCAGGATTTCTCGTGCTACACGCGCCGTCCTGCGCGGCTATGCGCTGGACGACGTCGAATGCACGCACGCGATGCGCCTGATGGGCAGCGTGTTTCTCGGCTTTCCGATGCTGGAGCTTTCCGGCAGCTTCGACCATAGCCAGCCGGCGATCGACACCTCATGGGACCGGGCCATCGATGCCCTCGACGCCGTACTCAAAGGCTGGCAACGGCCCTCCATCTGAAAGCCCTTCGATGACTTCTGCACCTCTTTCCTTCAGCACGCCGTTATCGCCGGAGTTCATCCATGGCGCGATCGAGATCGAACGTACCGCGGCCGGCCTGCTGCCGCACCGGCTTCCCGGATGGGTGCGCGAGCGGCATGGCGATGCGCAGCTGGCGATGGTCGAATCGCAGCCCGCGGGAGTCCGCCTGGTGTTCCAGACCGCGGCCACCACGCTGGAACTGCTGACGCTGCCCACCAAGCGGGTCTACCGGAACATGCCGCCGCGCGGGGATGGCGTGTACGACCTGCTCACGGACGGCCGGTTGACGCATCAGGCCAGTGCCCCGGGCGGCAACGCGCTGCACATCGACATGGCAACCGGTGCGGTCGATCCGCAGCCCGGCACCGTGCAGACGCTGCGTTTCCAAGGTCTTGCCACGGGCCTGAAAACGATCGAGATCTGGCTGCCGCACGACGAGACGGCCGAACTGGTGGCCTTGCGCTCCGACGCCAGCGTCACGCCGGTCACCGTACCAGGCCGACGCCGGTGGGTGCATCACGGCAGCTCCATCAGCCACGGTTCGAATGCCACGCATCCGTCGGGAACGTGGCCGGCGGTGGCCGCCGCTGGGGCAGCGGTCGATCTGGTGAACCTCGGGTTCGGCGGGAACGCGCTGCTCGATCCCTTCACGGCACGCACCATCCGCGACATGCGGGCCGACTTGATCAGCATGAAGATCGGCATCAACGTGGTCAATACGGATGCGATGCGGCTGCGCGCATTCGTTCCGGCCGTCCACGGGTTCCTCGACACCATCAGGGACGGTCACCCCACCACGCCGTTGCTCGTCGTGTCGCCTATCTACTGCCCGATCCACGAAGAGCGGCCCGGCCCGACGGCATTCGATACGGCGGCCCTCGCACAAGGGCGCCTGTCGTTCGTCGCTTCCGGCGCGGAGAGCGACGTCGGCCAGGGCAAGCTGAATCTGGTGGTGATCCGCGCGCAGCTGCAAGCGATCGTGCGGCAGCGGGCGAAAACGGACCCCCATCTCCATTACCTGGATGGCACCCGGTTGTATGGCGCGAGCGATAACCAGCGTCATCCACTGCCCGACGCACTGCACCCGGACGCGTTCACTCACCGGCAGATGGGCGAGCGCTTCACCGATGCCGTGTTCGTGCAGGGCCCCATCAGGCCAGCGTTCGCGGCAAAATCATCAGGGTAAGGGCAGCGGCGATTCGCGTTGCTTAGCATGAGTGACGGTGCAAAGCAAAAAGCCCAAGTGCGCGAACACTTGGGCTTTTCTGAATTCGTCTGGTCGGGGTGAGAGGATTCGAACCTCCGGCCTCTACGTCCCGAACGTAGCGCTCTACCAGGCTAAGCTACACCCCGATTTGGTGAAGAGGCATGATTAAACCAGATTTCTGGGATTCTGGCAACTGTTCCGGGGAGAATTTCGGCATGCTTCCGCGCAGTTCGCCATCCCGTTCTCCTTCGGGTACCATCGCGGCCACATCGAAGGAGTCCTTATGGCCGTTACCATTTACCACAATAACGCATGCAGCAATTCGCGCGGCGCGCTGGCGCTGATCCGCGAAGCGGGCATCGAACCCGTCGTCATCGACTACCTGAAGAATCCGCCGACGCGCGCGCAGCTCGCGGACATGATCGCGCAGGCCGGCCTCACGGTGCGCGGCGCGATGCGCGACAAGGGCGATCTGTACGAGGAGCTGAAGCTCGCCGATCCGGCGCTGACGGACGGCCAGCTGCTCGATGCGATGATCGCCCATCCCGCGCTGATCAACCGGCCGTTCGTCGTCACGGACAAGGGCGTGCGGCTGTGCCGCCCGCCGGCCACGGTGCACGAGATCCTGTAAACGCCGCGCGGCGCCCGCAGGCGCCGCGTGATGTGGCGTGGCGGAGTCAGGGCTGCGCTTGCAGGCTGACCTTGACTGGGTGGGCGGCACGCTTCGCTGCATCGGCCACGTAGGCTTGCCACTGGGCGGCCGTGGTGATTTCGCCGGCGCGGCTCCACGCGCCGCCGACGTAGTAGCGCAGCGGCTGGCCGGACTTCACCTTCGCGTAGACGAGGTTGTTCAGCGGGTCGTCGACGAAGTCCTGCGCCGTCGGCAGGATCACCGCGGTGCCGAACGCGCCGTTCGACTTCTGCTCGACCCACTGCAGCAACGTGCCGGTGCTCTTGTCGCGCTTGACGTCGATGACGGGGCTCTGGCCCTTGTCGGCCGGCGTCTTGTTCAGGCCCACGGCCACCGTCAGCGTCTCGGGGCCCTTGAACTCGAACGTGCTGTCCATCTGGTCGAGGTAGTGGCCCGCATCCACGGTGAAGCGCTTCACTTCCGTGACCTGGGTGCCGGCGGCATCCCATGCGTCGTAGCGCAGTTCGAAGACCGCTCGCACGGGGCCGTTCGCCAGTACCTTCCAGCCCGCGTAGTTCTTCGACACGTACAGCTGTTTGCCGTCCCAGACGCCGACGCCGCCCGCACCGCGCGACTTGCCGACGTTGTACATGTCCATGCCTTCACCCTCGTCGTGGTGGTAGTGGTCATGGCCCTTGTTGTACCAGCGGTCGACGATCGGGTACGGCACGCGCTTGAACCAGATGTCCAGGCCCGACGTCTCCAGCACTTCCTTGCCGCTGCCCGGCGGCGCCGGCGCCATCAGCGCGGGGCCGTAGGTGCGGTGGCCGATCTTGTCGTTCTCCCACGCGAAGTCGTCCAGCCGCTCCGGCACGTAGCGTGCGAAGGCCTGGACCGGGAAGACGGGCGACACGGTGTCCGTCGTCTCGATCGTGTAGGTGGCGCTCTTCTCGCCGGCCTTGAAGCTGTGCTGGAAGATCAGTTCACCGTAGGCGGCGCCGACGTTCTTCGGGTCCTTCGCCAGCGGCGCCACGTTCGTGACCTGGTACGGTACCGGCTTGCCGCTGGCGTCCTTGACGGCGATCTTCTGGATCAGCGCGCCGGGCAGGGCGGCGTTCACTTCGGTCCACGGGATCGTCACCGTCTCGGACGGGCGGGCGCTGTCGAGGTCCTGCGCCAAGGTCACGCGCAGGCTGGCCGCATGGACAGCGGCCGGCAGCAGCAACGAGGTGATCAGGGCTGCAATGGTGGAACGGTTCGGGGTCATCGTGTTCGTGCCTTTCACTGGTGTTCGCGGTAGTCGGTCTTGCCGCCATCCTTCGGCTGGTAATGATACGTGCGAACCTTGTACTCGATGTTGACGTTCGGGTTTTTAATCAACTTGATGATTTCCGCGCCGGCCAGCAGCACCGGGCCGTAGCCGTGCAGCGCATGCACGCTGGTCGGGCGGTTGTAGTAGTACACCTGGTCCGATGCCAAGGTCGTGCCCACGCAGGTGCCATCCACTTCGCCCTTCGGCGTGATCTTCGTCGACACGCCGATCCAGCCGGCCTGCGCGATCGAGCCGTACACGGTGGGGCTGATCCAGCCCTGGTTGATCGCATGCGCGAACACGTACGTGAAGATGGCCGAGGCGGAGGTCTCCAGGTAGCTGTCGTTCCGGTCCAGCATCTGGTGCCACAGGCCGCTGCCGGACTGCAGTTCGGCGATGCCCTTCAGCGTGGCGCGCAGCTGGTACAGCACCTTGTCGTACCCGGGGTGGTCCTTCGGCAGCACGTCGAGCAGGTCGCTCATCGCCAGCACCGCCCAGCCGTTCGCGCGGCCCCAGTAGAAGCGCGGCGAATCGGGCACGTGCTGGTGCCAGCCGTGGGTGAAGAGGTTCAGCTGCGGGTTGTACAGGCGCTGCGCCATGCCCAGCACGTTCGCGACGGCCAGGTCGTAGTATTTGCGCTCGCCCGTCATGCGGCCCATTTCGGCCAGCGCGGGAATGCTCATGTACATGTCGTCGGCCCACAGCGACACGGCCTGCGGGCGCTTGCGCGCCATCGTGCCGTCGGCAAGGCGGAACTGCTTGTTCGCGACCCAGTCGCTGCAGGTGGCGATCATGCCCGACAGGTCCGGGCCTACCTTGGCGGCGCGGGCGCGCATCAGCGCGGCGCACATCGAGCCCGAGTCGTCCAGCGAGCGCGGATCGAGGAAGCGCGCGAAGCTGTTGGCGCGCTCCAGGTGGAACTTCTGTTCCTGGGCGCGGAAGTAGGGCAACGTCTGCGCGAAGAAGTCGAGGTGGCGCTTCGTCATCGCGGTGAAGCGGTCGTCGCCCGTCACCTGCGCGGCCTTCAGCAGGCCAGTATGCACGACGCCCATCTCGTAGACGAGGATGCCGTAGTCGCCAGCGGTTTCCTCGAAGGCGGCGTCGGCGATGGGGTTCTTGAAGTCGGTGACGGGCGCGCCCGTCTTCTTGTTGACGACGCGGGTCGGCGTGGCCTGGTCCATGTAGGCGCGCACGCGGTTCAACTGCTCGGTGACCTCGGCCACCGCCGGCATCTTGTACGGCACCGGATACGTGCCTTCGGCGGGATCCTTCAGGTTCTTGTTGTCCGGATTGCGGAAGGGGCCGTCGGCATGGGCATTGCCCAGCAACGCGCAGCAGGCCAGGGCGGCCAGCACTCGGGTCGGTTTCTTCACCTTGTCTCCTAGGGGTGAGCTTGATATTTGGTCAGGCCATTCTAGATTGGTCCGGCCAGTTGTGCAAGGTGGGCTGACCACGAACGGCAGAGCCCGTGTCCCCTGGTGCCAGGCACCAAGGGACATTGGGCTGAGGCTGTGTCCCCTCGTGCCTGGCACGAAGGGACATAAGCTCAGCAGTAGGAGGAGTTTTTCAGCCGCGCGAGAACGTGCGCGTCACGCGTTCGAGGTGGGCGCGCATCGCGTGGCGGGCACCGGCGGGGTCGTGGGCTGCGATGGCTTCGAGGATCTTGCGGTGGTCCGGCAGCGTTTGCAGGCGCAGGTCCTCGGTCTGGTAGTGTTCCTTCAGCTTGTGCCACAGCGTGCCGCGGTGGTTCCACAGCGTTTCGACGACGCCGACCAGCGCCGTGTTGCCCGTCGCGCGGGCGATCGCCATGTGGAAGTTGCGGTCGGCCTGCTCGTTGCTGGCGCGGTCTTCGTGGTGGCGTTCCATCTCTTCGACGGCGCGCAGGATCGCATCGACGGCCGCGCCGGTGGCGACCTTGGCGGCGATGGCCGCCACTTCCGATTCGATCAGGCGGCGTGCGGCCAGCACTTCAAAGGGGCCCGGGCCGGGTTCGGGGACGTCCGCCGGCAGCGGCTGTTCGCACACGTAGACGCCGGACCCGCCACGCACTTCGACGACGCCGCCCAGCTCCAGCGCGATCAGCGCTTCCCGCAGCGAGGCGCGGCTGACCGACAGCTTGGCGGCCAGCTCGCGCTCGGCCGGCAGGCGCTCGCCCGGGCCGATCTTCTCTTGCTGGATCATCGTCTGCACACGGTCCGCGACGACGCGGTACAGCCGCGGCTCCGGCACGGTCGAATCGGTCTTTTTCATCGTGGTCCCCTGTTCTTGTTATGACGGCCGATGCGTGGCCGTTCGCTGCGTGCGCCCGGCTGCTTCAGTGGCTGCGCTCGACGGCGAAGCGCGCCAGCTGCAGCAGCGAGTCCTTGTAGCGGCTCCCCGGCATCGACGCGATCGCATCCAGCGCGCGCTGCGCGGCCACTTCGGCGGCGCGGCGCGTGTAATCGAGCGCGCCGCTCGTCGTGATCGCGGCCAGGATCGTGTCGAAGTGCTGCTCGTCGCCCGTCTCGATGCAGGAGCGCACCAGCTGGCGCTGCTCCTCGGTGCCGTGTTCCATCAGGTAGATCAGCGGCAGCGTCGGTTTGCCTTCGCGCAGGTCGTCGCCGACGTTTTTGCCGATCTCGCTGGCGTCGCCCGCGTAATCGAGCACGTCGTCGATCAGCTGGAACGCGGTGCCCAGCGAGCGGCCGTACTCGCCGGCTGCGGCGATCTCTTCGTCGTTCGCACCGGCCACCAGTGCGCCCAGTTCGGCGGCCGCCTCGAACAGCTTCGCGGTCTTCGAGCGGATCACGTTCAGGTAGCTGTCCTCGGAGACGTCCGGGTCGTGCATGTTCAGCAGCTGCAGCACCTCGCCCTCGGCGATCACGTTGGTCGCATCGGACAGGATCTGCATCACCCGCATATTGTTCAGCGAGACCATCATCTGGAAGGAGCGCGAATACAGGAAGTCGCCCACCAGCACGGAAGCCGCATTGCCGAACAGCGCGTTGGCCGTGGCACGGCCGCGGCGCAGCGACGATTCGTCGACGACGTCGTCGTGCAGCAGGGTCGCCGTGTGGATGAACTCCACCACCGCCGCCAGCTCGTGATGCGCCGTGCCGCGGTAGTCGTAGGCGTTCGCCACCAGCAGCACCAGGACCGGGCGGATACGCTTGCCGCCGGCGCTGATGATGTACTCAGCGATCTGGTTCACGAGCGCCACCTCCGAGTGCAGGCGCTGGCGGATCACGCCATTGACGGCCTCCATGTCGGCCGCGATGGTGCTGATGATGTTATTCTGGCTGGTTGGTTGGTTGGACAAGGCGAGCCTGCATTGGTCGAGATTGAGGTGCCGCGAATTATACGTCATGCGTTGCCGACATACCACGAGCGACGGGGTTTGTGAATACTTTTTGACGTGTTTTTGGCATCCATGTATAATCGTTGGTTCTCCGGCCTCCGCTCATGTGTTCGTGGGTGTCGAGGAGGGGAATTTTTTTAACATTTGATGAGGTTTCAATCATGTACGCGGTCATAAAAACCGGTGGCAAGCAATACAAAGTTGTCGCTGGCGAAAAACTCAAAGTAGAACAGATACCGGCAGACATTGGTTCCGAACTCACCATCGATCAAGTTCTCGCCGTTGGCGCGGGCGACACCATCAAGTTTGGTGCCCCACTGGTTGAAGGTGCGAAGGTTCTGGTGAAAGTGGTTTCCCAAGGTCGTCACGACAAGGTCAAGATCTTCAAGATGCGCCGTCGTAAGCACTACCAGAAGCACCAGGGCCATCGCCAGAACTACACCGAAATCCAAATCGTTTCGATCAACGGCTAAGCCGCTGCCCGAATCCAGCTAGTCAAGGAGCAAATAAATGGCACACAAAAAAGGTGGCGGTACTACCCGCAACGGCCGCGATTCCGAGTCAAAACGCCTGGGCGTTAAGGTCTACGGAGGTCAAACGATCAACGCCGGCGGCATCATCATCCGCCAGCGCGGCACCCCGGTTCGCGCCGGCGAAGGCGTGGGCACCGGCAAGGACCACACCCTGTTCGCACTGGTCGACGGCGTCGTCAAGTTCGTGACCAAGGGCGCGGGCAACAACAAGTACGTCACCGTCGTCCCGGCTGCTCAGTAAGCCAGACAGTACAGTGACTGAAGGCGCAAGCCTTTCGAAACTAAAGGCTCTGCCGATGGTGGAGCCTTTTTTTATTTCAGGCCAGATTTAAGGCGGTAATCATGAAGTTCATCGACGAAGCACGCATTGAAGTCATCGCCGGCAATGGCGGCAACGGCTGCGCCTCTTTCCGGCGCGAGAAGTTCCGGCCGTTCGGCGGCCCGGATGGCGGCGACGGCGGCAAGGGCGGCTCCATCTGGGCCGTGGCCGACCGTAACATCAATACGCTCGTGGATTACCGCTACTCCAAGATGCACCGCGCCGAGAACGGCGAATCCGGCCGCGGCTCCGACTGCTACGGCAAGGGCGCGGAAGACATCTACCTGCGCATGCCGGTCGGCACGCTGATCATCGACGACGTGACGGGCGAGATCCTCGCCGACATGACCGAACACGGCCAGACCGAACTGCTCGCCAAGGGCGGCGAGGGCGGCTGGGGCAACATCCACTTCAAGACGTCGACGAACCGCGCACCGCGCCAGAAGACGGACGGCAAGGAAGGCGAACGCCGCGAACTGCGCCTGGAGCTGAAGGTGCTGGCGGACGTGGGCCTGCTGGGCATGCCGAACGCCGGCAAGTCGACGTTCATCACGGCCGTGTCGAACGCGAAGCCGAAGATCGCCGACTACCCGTTCACGACCTTGCACCCGAACCTGGGCGTCGTGCGCGTGTCGCATGAGAAGAGCTTCGTCATCGCCGACATCCCTGGTCTCATCGAAGGTGCCGCCGAAGGCGCGGGCCTCGGCCACCAGTTCCTGCGCCACCTGTCGCGCACGGGCCTGTTGCTGCACATCGTCGACCTGGCGCCGTTCGAGACGAACGTCGACCCGGTGAAGGAAGCCAAGGCGCTCGTCAAGGAACTGCAGAAGTACGACGCCGCGCTGGCGGACAAGCCGCGCTGGCTGGTGCTGAACAAGCTGGACATGGTGCCGGAAGCGGAGCGCGCCAAGCGCGTGAAGGACTTCGTCAAGAAGTTCGGCTTCAAGGGCCCCGTGTTCGAGATCTCGGCGCTGTCGCGCGAAGGCACGCAGGAACTCGTCACCGCCATCTACCAGTACCTGGAAGAGAAGCGCCACGGCGAGCAGCGCGCCGAAGAGACGCAGATGACGGAAGAGGCACGCGGCATTTCGTCGATCGATCCGGACGATCCCCGCTTCAAGGTTCTCGACTAAGAGCAGGCCCGGGGCCTCCGGGTTCTCGATCCACCCCGGATCGATTAAAATTCTTCCAACTGTTACCCGTCCATTGCACCAATAGCGCAATGGACGGCGTCAGCGGCAAAGCGGGGCGACTGGCCCTGTGATCAATCCACGTCCAACAAGAGATTGCCGCAACCATGAATTCCGTCATCCAGAAAGCCAACCGGCTGATCGTCAAGGTCGGCTCCTCGCTCGTCACCAACGACGGCCGCGGCCTCGATCATGCCGCGATCGCCCGCTGGGCCGCGCAGATCTCGGCGCTACGCGCGCTCGGCAAGCAGGTCGTGCTGGTCAGTTCCGGCGCCATCGCCGAAGGCATGCTGCGCCTGGGCTTCGAGCATCGCCCGACCGACGTCCACGAATTGCAGGCCTGCGCCGCGGTGGGCCAGATGGGCCTCGCGCAGATCTACGAAACGAGCTTCCGCGCGCACGGCATCGGCACCGCGCAGGTGCTGCTGACGCATGCCGACCTGGCGGACCGCGAACGCTACCTGAACGCGCGCTCGACGCTGACGACGTTGCTGTCGCTGGGCGTCGTCCCGATCATCAACGAGAACGACACGGTCGTCACTGACGAAATCAAGTTCGGCGACAACGACACGCTGGGCGCCCTCGTCGCCAACCTGATCGAAGCCGATGCGCTGATCATCCTGACGGACCAGCGCGGCCTGTTCTCGGCCGACCCGCGCAAGGACCCGGCCGCATTCCTGATCACGCACGGCATCGCCGGCGACCCGCAGCTGGAAGCGATGGCCGGCGGCGCCGGTTCCAGCCTGGGCCGCGGCGGCATGCTCACAAAAATCCTTGCCGCGAAACGCGCCGCGAAGTCCGGCGCCCACACGGTGATCGCGTTCGGCCGCGAGCCGGACGTGCTGACGCGCCTCGCGGACGGCGCAGCGATCGGCACCGAGCTGCAGGCACAGACCGGGCATCTCACGGCGCGCAAGCAGTGGATGGCGGACCACCTGCATACGGCGGGGCAGGTCGTCATCGATGCGGGCGCGGTGGAAAAGGTGTCGCGCGAAGGCAAGTCGCTGCTGCCGATCGGCGTGCTGGAAGTGCGCGGCGAATTCGGCCGCGGCGCCGTCATCACATGCATCAGCCAGGGTGGCGTCGCAATCGCCCGCGGGCTGTCGAACTACACGAGCGGCGAAGCGCGGCGCATCCTGCGCAAGCCTTCGTCCGAAATCGAAGGGATCCTCGGCTTCGTCGAAGGCCCCGAGCTGATCCACCGCGACAACCTCGTGCTGCTGTAACGACAGCCGGGTTCGTGTCCACTTTCCACCATCTGGGGTCAGACCCCGACAGGACACGGCCTCGGCTGTAAGCGCGCACTTTCGGGCTACAACGGCCGAGTCCGTGTCCGATGTCGGGGTCTGCCCCCAAAACTGAAAAACTGGACACGGCCTCAGCCGTCGGTCATGCAGTCGTCGGTCACTCAGCCGCCGGTCACTCAGCCGCCGGTCACACCACTGCCGGTGCCGGCGTCTTCTGCTTGTACTCGCACAAGTCCACGATCATGCAGTTCCAGCATTGCGGCTTGCGGGCGATGCACGTGTAGCGGCCGTGCAGGATCAGCCAGTGGTGGGCGTCCTGCAGGAATTCCTTCGGCGTGAATTTCAGCAGCTTCTGTTCGACGATGTCCACGTTCTTCCCCGGCGCGAGGTTGGTGCGGTTCGCCACGCGGAAGATGTGCGTGTCGACGGCGATCGTCGGTTCGCCGAACGCCGTGTTCAGCACCACGTTCGCCGTCTTGCGGCCCACACCCGGCAGCGCTTCCAGCGCCTCGCGGTCGCGCGGCACCTCGCCGCCGTACTGGTCGACAAGGGTCTGGCACGTGGCCATCACGTTCTTTGCCTTCGTGCGATACAGGCCGATCGTCTGGATGTACTTCGTCAGCTCGTCGATGCCCAGGTCGAGGATCGCCTGCGGCGTGTTCGCCACCGGGTACAGCTTGCGCGTGGCCTTGTTGACGCCGACGTCCGTCGCCTGCGCCGACAGCAGCACGGCAATCAGCAGTTCGAACGGCGTCGTGTATTCCAGTTCGGTGGTCGGATGGGGATTGGCTTCGCGCAGGCGGCGATAGATTTCGTAGCGTTTGGCTGGGTTCATTGTGCGGGTTTGTCGTCCTTGGCGTCGGCCTTGGCCGCTTCGGCGCGCAGGCGGGCGCGCTCCATCGCGGCGGCGATGATCGCGCGCTTGCGCTCCTTCTCCGCCTGTTCGGCCGCGTTCTCGGGATTCAGGCGTTCGACGGCGGCCGCCTTGGCCTGCGCCTTCGCGGCCAGCCGCGCATCGTTCTCCTCGCGCTCGCGCTTCAGGCGCGCCGTGCGGAAATCGTGCCGGTCGCGCGCGGCGTCCG
The DNA here is from genome assembly GCF_007830495.1 of Pseudoduganella flava. Taxonomy (GTDB): domain Bacteria; phylum Pseudomonadota; class Gammaproteobacteria; order Burkholderiales; family Burkholderiaceae_D; genus Rugamonas; species Rugamonas flava. The sequence continues at coordinate 416,478 of NZ_VLKW01000001.1, forward strand.
CATCGGCTTGCGACCACGCGTCCCAGCCCGTCGTCTCGGTCACCGGATACATCACGATGCAGTCGACCGGGCACGGGTTCACGCACAGGTCGCAGCCCGTGCACAGTTCCGGCAGGATCGTGTGCATCTGCTTCGCCGCGCCCATGATCGCATCGACCGGGCAGGCCTGGATGCACAGGGTGCAGCCGATGCACAGCGCCTCGTCGATGTAGGCGACGGCGCGCGGCCGCTCCAGGCCGTTGACGGGGTTCAGCGGAATCACCGCCCGGCCCGTGACGGCGGACAGCCGCTCGATACCTTCCGCGCCGCCCGGCGGGCACTGGTTGATCTGCGCCTGGCCCGCGGCGATCGCTTCCGCATACGGCCGGCAACCGGCATAGCCGCACTTCGTGCATTGCGTCTGCGGCAGGACGTCTTCGATGCGGTCGGCGAGGGTCTTCTGTTCAGTCACGATGGCTTTACACGGCAAAACGCCATTATCCCTCATTGCGCGCGTCTCGTACCAGCCAGGCCCCGGGCCGGAAAGTGTTGGCTTAGCGCGCGGCTTTGTGGGAGCATTGCTTGCATGGACGTAGCAAAGCCGACAGTTTTGGAGACGTACGCAGCATGAAAACCCGCGCGCTGGCCGCCGCGCTGCTGTGCTGTGCGCTGCACGGCGCCGATGCGCAAACGCCGCGGACGATCCGGTTCGCGGCCGAGGAGTGGCCGCCGTTCGTCACGCCCACGTTGCCGGAGGATGGCATGTCGGGTTCCCTGATGCATGCTGTCTTCGACAAGCTCGGCTACTCCGTGCGCATCGACTATTTTCCGTGGCGGCGCACGTTCGAGCTCGGCCGGCGAGATCCCCGCTACGCGGGCGTCGCCGTGGTCTATCACACGGCCGAGCGGGAAGCGATGTGCCATTTCTCCGTTCCGATCGCCAGCACGCTGATCGTTCTTGTTTCGCTGAAGGAGCAACCGGTGCGCACATCGCGCATCGCCGACCTGCGTGGCGTGCGCATCGGCACCGTGGCGGGCTACTCGAACGGCGACGAGTTCGACACGCTGGCGCACCAGGGGCGGATCGAAGTGGAAGAGGGCGTCAACGACGAAACCAATCTGCGCAAGCTGCTCGTGCGCCGCTTCCCGGCCATCGTCATCGAACGGCGCGTGTTGCGGCACCTGCTCGCATCGCGCTTCGCGCCGGCCGAGCGCGAACGCATCGTCATCGACGAACGGCCGTTCCGTGAGCGGCCGATGCATATCTGCTTCAAGAAAAGCCCCGAAGGGCTCATCCAGCAGCGTGCCTTCAACGACGCCGCCCGCGCGTTCGATTTCGTGCAGATGGAAAAGGACTACTGGCGGCGGGTCGGGCAGCAGGGCGGTGGCAATCTTGATGGATGAAGGGGGCGGCCACGCTGTCCTAGTCAGCAGCACTCCCATCGCTGAGATGGGAGTGCTGAAGCGCTACGCTGGGGCAGCGGTCATTCGTCGCCCATCCTGCAACCGTCCAGCGTTCCGTTGGCAGGACTGGTATCGACGGAATACCCCTCCGACCTGTCGGGGAGGGTGTTTATAACGATGGGGGCTTTGGTTTCGCACTTCCCAGTGCTTAGTTTCACATAGGATAGCTGGTTGCCTCTGATCGTCACGTGTTTCATGCCATCGACGCCTATACCGATCTGCATGATCGAGGCGATTCCCATGTTGGAATTATTTAATATCTGACCTGTGTCGCCGGTGTTGTCTTCTCCCCATGCCCGGGTACCCGCGGCAATCCCGATGTCGAAGTGGGTGTCGCCAGCGGTCCAGAATCGATTGTTGGAGAAGCTGGAGCCTGCGAAGCTGTAGGTGGCTTGAGTTGGGCATCCTCCCGTGCGGTTGCACTGGTTGTATGGCTCGTACGCCATCGCGGCAAAGGCCGAGACTCCAGCGGAGATGATGACGTTGTCGCTGACCGTCGATGCCTGGGGGGCCGAGCCAGAACGGAACAGAATGATCCCGACATCGCTGGCATCGACAATATGGTTCCTTGTGACACTGGTGTTTTCGCACGATACCGTAATACCGTCCGAGTACTTGCCAACAGTGTCTATGGGATAGTGAGTGCTGGTGTAACCGGTAATAAGGTTATCGCTGATGACAGCGCCTGGCGGATCGCATCGGACGCCCTGGGGCGATCCGTCGCCTTCGGCCGATCCGTCAACGCCCATATTGCTTGTCCCCGCGACGGAATCCAGGCGCGAAGAAATGACCGACGTGCCCGTTCCGTTGCGCACATGCACATTTGCGGACAGGCCGTTATGTTCCAGCCTGACGCCATTGATGATAGCGTCGCGCTGACCGGACACCCAGATGTACTTCATCGTCGAGCCTTTGTCGGGTACGACCAATGCCTGGTCTCCACGCGCCGCGGAGCCTGCGCCGAAGTGCGCGATGCGGACGATACGTGCCATGCGCGCATATTGCTGGCGGCTGGTGACGCCGGACGTGGTCAATGTCACGCCCTCGGGGATCGTAATTTTTCTGTCAGCGAATACGACAGTATGGGGAGCAAGCGCAACGACCTTTGAAATGTTGTTGCGCGCGTTGTCGAGCAGGATTTGCAAGCCTGCCGCGGTCATCGCGGACTTGACTCCGTCGATTGCGACGACGGGTGCGCTGCCCCAACGGTAGACGGGATCGGCCGTGTTGGATGTGGTGCTGCAGATCTGGCTCTTCAGTCCCTGGAACTCGGCCCCGGCCATGAAGGCATTGATGACACTCAGTATCGACTGCCCGGAGTCGAGACCCTGGGCCCAGTAGTTGACGGCATCGGCGCTTTCCGGCTCACGATTCACGATGCCGCGGTACAGCGTCAGGACTTTCTCCCTGCTCGTATATCCAAGGTTCTGGTACTCCTGGCTCGAATAGACGCTGTTGGCAAGGCTTGCGAAGTCGATATTGTTGCAGGCCGCGCCCGACTGCGGGAGATTGGCGACGTTCGCTGCCCAGGCTCCCTCGTCGGGGGCCCTCCCAAGCGCTTCGGTGTACAAGCGGGCGACGAATTGTGAGGTGGACGCGTGGACGGCTGGCGTCAATGCTGCCGACGCTGCCAGGACGATAAGGGAGAGTTTTCGCATGTGCAGTGAGGTTTTCGTTTGACGGTGGATGAACCGGGATACCCGAACTATGCTGCTCGCGTTTTGCCTATCCGAACAACATTTGTGCAAAGGTAACACGGCAGATACCGTTTCATTCTCTCCAATTCTCTCCACACGCCACATTCGCCGACGACCCATCACCACATTCGCACTGACAAAAAAAAGCCGCCCGAAGGCGGCCAGCGGACTTGCGAGGAGCACCGCTCAGGAGTATTGCTTGATGAACTCGGTGATCTTCGGGCACACCAGTTCGCGCCAACGGCGGCCGGAGAAGATGCCGTAGTGACCGGCCTGCGGCACCACGTAGTCTTCCTGCATGGCGGCTGGAATGCCGCTGCACAGCTCATGCGCGGCTTGCGTCTGGCCGGCGCCGGAGATGTCGTCCAGCTCGCCCTCGACCGTCAGCAGCGCGACGTTCGTGATGTCCTGCGGGCGCACCAGCTGGCCGCCTACTTCCCACGTGCCGTTCGGCAGCCGGTGTTCCTGGAACACGGTCTTGATCGTGTCCAGGTAGTACTCGGCCGGCATGTCCAGCACGGCGTTGTATTCGTCGTAGAACTTGCGGTGGCTTTCCGCCGATTCGTCGTCGCCGCGCACCAGGTGCATGTAGAACTCGCGGTGCGACTGCGCGTGGCGGCCCGGGTTCATCGCGATGAAGCCGGCGTGCTGCAGGAAGCCTGGGTACACCTTGCGGCCGAAGCCGGGGTAGTTCGGCGGCACCGGGTAGATCACATTGTTCTCGAACCACGAGAACGGCTTCTCGGTGGCCAGGTTGTTGACGGCCGTCGGCGACTTGCGCGGGTCGATCGGGCCGCCCATCATCGTCATTGACTTTGGCAGCTTCGGATCCTGGTTCGTCGCCATCAGGGCGATCGCGGCCAGCACCGGCACCGTTGGCTGGCACACGGAGATCACGTGCAGGTCCGGGCCCAGGTGGCGGATGAAGTCCTGCACGTAGTAGATGTAGTCGTCGAGATGGAACGGGCCTTCCGACAGCGGCACCATGCGCGCATCGGTCCAGTCGGTGATGTACACGTCGTGTTCCTGCAGCAGGCCGCGCACGGTGTCGCGCAGGAGCGTGGAATGGTGGCCGGAGAGCGGGGCGACCAGCAGCACCACCGGCTGGTTCAGCGCGGCGAGCTCCTTGTCGTGCATGTCCTTGCGGAAGTGAATCAGGCGGCAGAACGGCTTGGTGACGGTGACGTGCTCGATGACCGAGACGGGCTTGCCGTTCACGGTCGCCGTATCGATGCCGAATGCCGGTTTTTCGTAATCCTTGCCGAGGCGGTACAGCAGTTCGTAACCGGCCGCGATCCGTTGTGAGAACGGTGTGTGCGCGAACGGCGACACCGGGTTGCTGAACAGTTTGGAAGACGCTTCGGCCCACTGCATCAGCGGGTTCAGGAAGGTCCGTTGCATCTCGTGGAGTTGGTAAAGCATAGGTGTTCCCGGGTCAAAAGCGCCGCCGTTGAAGCCGAAGCAATGGTGCGGCGCGGAAATTCATAAGGCCATTATAGGCCGTTTTTTCTTGACGTAAAGCATTTTCGGGGCATCCACGGCGACCTGCATAAAAGACAGCATATAGCTACAAATTGCACGGGGATATCTATAGTTTGTACGATAATTGTGTTCCAAAAACAAAAAAAGCAGCGTTTCCGCTGCTTTTGTGTAGGACAGGTCCGAACGTGAAGTCGGATTCAATCCATCAGTCGAACACGGGGGTCTCGACGCCCAGCACCTTGTGCAGTTTCGGCGACGTGGTCGTGTACTGCATGTGGATCTTCTTGTCGGGGAAGATGTACGGCGCGGCGCCGAAGGCGGCCAGCGCGGCTTCATGGAAGCCCGACAGGATCAGCTTTTTCTTGCCTGGATACGTGTTGATGTCGCCGACGGCGAAGATGCCAGGCACGTTCGTCTCGAACTTCTCCGTCGATACCACCTTCAGCTGCTTGCGCTCGATGTCCAGGCCCCATTCGGCGATCGGGCCCAGCTTCGGCGACAGGCCGTAGAACACGAGCAGCATGTCCAGCGGCACGCGGCGGGTCACGCCGTCGGCACCGGTCACGCGCAGCTCGGACAGCTTGCCTTCCTTCTCTTCGATGCCGGACACCTGGCCGATGATCAGCTGCATCTCGTAGTCGTCGCACAGCTGCTTCATCTTCGCCACCGATGCCGGCGCGGCGCGGAACTCTTCGCGGCGGTGCAGCAGCACGACGGATTCGGCCTTGCCAACGAAGTTCAGTGCCCAGTCCAGCGCGGAGTCGCCGCCGCCGCAGATGACGAGGTTCTTGCCTCCGAACTGCGACGGATCCTTGACGCGGTAGAACACCTGGGTGCCCTCGTGCGCTTCGAGGCCTTCGACCTTCATCGTGCGCGGCTGGAACGAACCGACGCCGGCGGCGATGAAGATGGTTTTCGTGATGAGTTTCGTGCCGAGGCTCGTCTCGACGTCGAAGCGGCCGTCCGCGCGCTTTTGCACGACGGTCACTTCCTGGCCCAGGTGGAACGTGGCGCCAAACGGCTCGATCTGCTTGAGCAGGCCGTCCGTCAGTTCCTGGCCGGTGCAGGACGGAATCGCGGGAATATCGTAGATCGGCTTGTCCGGATACAGTTCAACGCACTGGCCACCGACGGCGGCGAGCGAGTCGATCACGTGGGCCTTGATTTCCAGCAGGCCCAGCTCGAAGACCTGGAACAGGCCGACCGGCCCGGCGCCGATGATGACGGCGTCCGTTTCATGGAGGCCGCCTGGAGGGGTGCTGACGATATTCATGACGATTTCTATCCTGTGATTTCAATGGCGGCAAGCGCAAGCGCCACGGCGCAGCGTTGCCGGGAACTGCCGTTAGCGCACCAGCAGGTGGGCTTTTTCCTTGACGTCCTTGAACTGCTCGGCTTCCGGCAGGGCTGCCTTGGTCTTCGTGATCGAAGGCCAGTTACGCGAGAGGTCGGCGTTGATCTTGATGTATTGCTGCTGGTCCGACGGCACATCTTCCTCGGCGAAAATGGCGTTGACCGGGCATTCGGCCACGCACACGGCGCAGTCGATGCACTCGTCGGGATCGATCGCCAGGAAATTCGGGCCTTCGCGGAAGCAATCGACCGGGCAAACATCGACGCAGTCCGTATAACGGCAGGCGATGCAAGATTCGGTGACAACGTGGGTCATAGCAGTCCTATCAATGTTGGTGTGAAGCTGTCGATAACACAATTCCAACTTCAGCAAAGCACTGTATTTTAGGGCAATTTCCCCATTCTCACAATTCAGCGTTAGACACAATACATATAAGCAAATGCGCCGCGCGCCCTTGCAGGCACGCGGCGCCACGCCGTTCGATAGGCGGTTCGGACTAGGCGGTTCGGGCTAGCCGGCAGGTGCACTCAGGCGGCCAGGATACGGTCGAGCAGCGGCCGCCAGCGCTGGCTGGCAGGCCCCGCGTCATCCAGGAAGCTGATGCTGCCCTGCCGGCCGTCGGCGTCGACGGTGATCGTCCAGCGCGGGATGTCGGCGCCGATCGGCTCGCCGGCCGGCGCGTCCGGGGCGGCGAAGAAATCGGTCGCGGCCAGCGCCGCCTCGATGGCCGGGCCGGCCGGGCTCGTTTCGGTATCCACCTGGTGCTCGCGGGTGATGCCGGCGAAGCCGCCGCCGCTCGTCGCCGTGATCTTCATGCAGCCTCCGTCATTTGTTCACCGCCAGTTCCTCGCTGGCGGCCGGTTCCGTGTGATCGTGCCGGGTCTTGTAGCCCTGGCACCAGCGCGCCAGCGCCTGGCGTTCGGCCTCCAGCACGTCCTCGAGGTCGAAATACTGCGCATGGTTCATCGTACCGCAGCACGCGCGCCGGTCCTGCATCGCGTCCGGCTCGTCGACGACGGCCGGCGCCAGGGTCACGTTCGGCGTCACGTCATCCGTCAGCGGCACATCCGAGACGACGACTTCGCGCAGCGTGAAGCGGTTGCGGATGAAGTTGCGGTACTCGATGGGCTTGCCGTCCTGTTCGGCCAGGCGCAGCATCTGGTTGGCCACGTCGGCAAACGTGGCGGCCATGTCCGGCGCCGCGACGAGCGAGCGCATCAGCAAGCTGCACAGGTAGCCGCCCACGCGGTGCAGCACGGCGGCATCGTCTTCCATGCCGGGCTGGCGCTCATAGGTGAAGATGTCGGCCAGGATGTCGTACATGGCACCCGTGAACACCTGCGAGATCGCGTGCACCTCGTTGCCCGCCTCGGACAGCTTCAGGTCGTTGTCAGCGTTGCGCAAGCCATTGGTGCGGCCCAGTGCCAGGCCGAACTGTTCGGCCATGTCGGCCAGGAAGGTCTTGTCGTGCAGGTCGGCCTTCGTCTGCGCGATCACGGCCTCGACCTGGTCCAGCTGCGACAGCGCGAGGAAGATCGCCGTCAGGTCGCCGAAGGACTCGTGCAGGCCGCCCGTCTGCGGCGGCGCGGAGGACAGGATCCATTTCGGTTTCAGGCCGTCCAGCACCGCGTGCCCCGTCTCGTGGGAGACGATGTCGAACGAGCGGCACGTGTACATGCGTTCCTCGGCGCCGCTGGGCACGAAGTCGCCGAACTTCAGCGCCCGGTCCGTGCGGCTGTAGTAGGCGTTCATCACGTTCGGCAAGCCGTGCGGGAACACTTCCAGCGGCTGCGTGTTGCTGCCGTTGTTCCAGGCCCAGGGCAGGGGCGCGGCCGCATCGCCGGCCGCCAATACGCGCTGGTACATCGTCAGCGTCTGGCGCACGACGGCGAACGTGTGCACCGCGTCGAACTGGTCGGTGTTCGGCGACAGGATGAAGTCGCCGAACGTGTTCGGGCTCACCGCCGCGATGCCGGGCTGGCCGAACGTGATGCGGGCGTCGCGCGGCCCTTCCAGGATCACGCCGGGCAGGAACGCCTTGCGCGTCCCCATCTCCGTCACGGACGGGTCCTGCTTCCACATCAGCACGCGCGACCCGGCGGTCGCGGCCGGCACGCGCTGCGGTACCCCGGGCGCCGTCTTCAGGCGCGGGCGGCCGGGCTTCTGGGTCAGCTCCACCGCCTTCCGGTGCGTCCGGTAAGGGGCGGATGGCGTCGGCACAAAACCGACCGGCAGCTCGGCGCATTTCGTCAGCACCGCTTCCACGGGGACGATCACTTTCTTGTCCATCTGCTTTCTCCTCTCGTAGCGGTGCGCTCGGAATTTTCCGCACCTGCCTTTCGATGGTCGTCCTGCGGCCGTGTCACAAGTTTGATCGGGCACAAACTATCTGCTCGCAACCGGGGCCGCCGTTGCGGACGGTACAATCGCCTTTTCATCATTGGAGATGCGCGTGACTCCCGGCACGATCGAAATCGTCGGCGCGGCCCTGTTTGCCGTGGCCATCCTGCACACCTTTACCGCCAAGATGTTCGAGCGGGTGGCGCAGCGCTTCCCGGCCCATGCGGGCATCTGGCACCTGCTGGGCGAGGTGGAGGTCGTGTTCGGTTTCTGGGCCCTCGTGCTGATGGCGTTCATGGCGCTGTTCCTGGGCAAGGCGGGCGCGGTGGCCTACCTGGACAGCCGCAACTTCACCGAGCCGATGTTCGTGTTCGTCATCATGGTGATCGCGGCGACACGGCCGATCCTGCAGACGACGAAGGCGGCCGTGGCGCTGCTGGCGCGGGCGTTGCCGCTGCCGGGCAGCACGGGCTTCTATTTCCTCGTGCTGGCCGTCGTGCCGCTGCTCGGCTCGTTCATCACGGAGCCGGCCGCGATGACGCTGGCCGCGCTGATCCTGGCGGAACGGATCTTCGCAGCCGGCATTTCCGAGCGGCTGAAGTACGCGACCCTGGGCGTGTTGTTCGTCAACGTGTCGATCGGCGGCACCCTGACGCCGTATGCCGCGCCGCCCGTGCTGATGGTGGCAGGGAAGTGGGGCTGGGACCTGACCTTCATGATGGGCCACATCGGCTGGAAGGCCGCGCTGGCGGTGCTCGTCAACGCGGCCGGCGTCACGCTGCTGTTCGGGCGCGAGCTGGCCGCGCTGCGCCCTGCGGCGCCGGCGACGGAAGAGCGCGTGCCGGCCAGCCTCGTCCTTGTGCACCTGGCGTTCCTGGCCGGCGTGGTGGTGTTCTCGCACCATGCGTCCGTATTCATGGCGCTGTTCCTGTTCTTCCTCGGCGTGGCCCATGCATATGAACGGTACCAGGACCGCCTGATCCTGCGCGAAGGCTTGCTGGTCGCGTTCTTCCTGGCCGGCCTCGTCGTGCTGGGCGGGCAGCAGCAATGGTGGCTGGAGCGTGTGCTGATGAGCATGAGCAGCGGCGCGGTGTTCTATGGTGCGACGGCGCTGACGGCCATCACTGACAACGCCGCGCTGACTTACCTGGGCTCGCTGGTGGAAGGCTTGACGGACGAATTCAAGTACGCGCTGGTGACGGGCGCCGTGACCGGCGGCGGCCTGACGGTGATCGCGAACGCGCCGAACCCGGCCGGCATGTCGATCCTGAAGAACCACTTCGAACTGGAGACGGTGGCCGCGCTGAGCCTGTTCATCGCGGCGCTGCCGCCGACGCTGGTGGCGATCGCCGCTTTCCGCTTACTGTAGGGTTGTGGCATGATGGCGCCTTTTTGGCCCAATGATCGACATCATCCAACCCCACAACCTGGCGCCCGAAGCGGCCCGCGCGGCGGCGCAGCAGGTGGCCGACAAACTGGCGCGCGAACTGGACCTGGCCTGCCAATGGCAGGGCGACGTGCTACGCTTTTCCAAGAGCGGCGTCGACGGCACGCTGACCTTGCTGGAGAAGCAGGCGCGCATGGAGATCAAGCTGGGATTCCTGTATGGCGCCTTCGCGCCGGCGATCCAGAGCAAGGTCGCCGAGAAGATGCGCAAGGTGTTTGCGCCGGAGTGAGCAACGACGGGCAGTGCCCGTCATTGCGACGGGACAGTGCCCGTCATCGTCATGATGCACAGGGGTAGTCTTACCCCTTCAATTCCTCGATCAGGTCGACGTACTGCTGCTTCGCGTCGTCCTGCGACGTGCCCTTCAACGCGGCCCACGCGTCGTACTTGGCGCGGTTGACGAAGTCCGTCATGCCCGGGCGCTCGCCCGTCGCGTCGCCGGCGGAACCCTGCTTGTACAGCGCGTAGATCTTCAGCAGCGTCATGTTGTCCGGACGTTCCGGCAGGTTCTTCGAATCGGCGACCGCCTGGTCGAACTGTTCTTGCAGACTCATGTTGTCCTCGTAAGGTTGATGTGGACGCCATCATACAAAAAACGCTCGAGCGCCAAGTGCGAAAACTGTAGAGGGGTTGTTCCAAAGGCACCGGACGCGGACCGTCACGATACTACCTTCGGCTGGGCGGGATAGTGCGAACGGTGTGGGCCGCTAGTGCGAATGCCTGGGCGGCTAGTACCGATGAGGGACCAAACAACAGGGCGCTGTCAGGCGAACAGCGCCAATAAAAAACGGCGGCTCAAAACCCGCGGCGATCGGGTCTTGAGCCGCCGTTCCGGCTGCGAATAGGGTTTACTTCTTCTTGGGCGGGTTCACTGCCGCTTTCAGCGTCGCGCCAGCGGTGAACTTCGGCGTCTTGGACGCGGCGATCTTGATCGCTTCGCCGGTTGCAGGATTGCGGCCTTTGCGTGCAGCGCGCTTGGCCACCGAGAAGGTGCCGAAGCCGGTGATGCCGACCGTGTCGCCTTTTTTCAGACGCTCGGTAACGATGGCAATCAGGGTGTTCACTGCGTCGTTGGCGGCGGCGCCGGACATTTCGGTCCGTTTCGCAAATTCTGCAATCAGTTCGCCTTTTTTCATTACTACCTCCTTGGTTAATGGAGGCCGCAGATTAGCACAATATTTGCCGAAAGTAATCCTTTCTCACCTAACGAACCCCCGTCGTAGCTGGGCTGCGACGTAATCGGGCTCCGGCGCGCCTGTTATGCGCGTTCGTGGTGCACGTTTGCTGCACTGCACGCATCGTGCGAGCAGGGCGCGGCGGGCCCGCGGGCCGGTGCTAATATGAAGGTTCCCTGAAGTTGCTTGAAAACAGGCGGGCCAAATCATGAGCTTTTCGGACGAAACCCTGATGGCGTATGCCGATGGAGAACTGGACGCGGCGACACGCCGCGCCGTCGAGGAGGCATGCGCGCGGGATCTGTCGCTGGCCCGGCGCGTGGCGTATTACAAGACGCACCGGACCAATGTGTTCGCCGGCTTCGCGCCGGGCGACGACGGCCAGCGCGTGCGGCCGCTGCGCCAGGCTACCGTCGTCAGCCTGGACGCCGTGCGCGCCAAGCGCGAGGCCGTCCAGCTGGCGGCCCGCAAGGCTACGCGCGAGCGGCGCTGGTCGTGGCCCGAGTGGAGCGCGCTGGCAGCCGTGCTGGTCGTCGGCGTGCTGGCCGGCACGTTCGGCCTGTCCTACGTGCAGACGGACGATGCCCGGGTGGACATGATCGGCAGCCACGACGGTACGTTGATGGCGCAGGGCCGCCTTGCCACGGCACTCGAGCAGCAGCCGACGGCGCCGCCGGGTGCCGCCGGCGCGGCCACGAACGCGGCGGCGCGTGCGGCCGGTGCCGTCCGGATCGGCATGTCGTTCGTGTCGGCGGACGGCGGCTACTGCCGCAGCTTCGCCAGCGGCACCGGCACGGTGGAACTGGACGGGCTGGCCTGCAAAACGGGCCAGGAATGGCATGTGCCGCTGCTGATGCAGAACCCGCGCCAGCTGGCGCCAGGCGCCGACAAGGCGGCCGCCGCCGACATCCCGGCGCCGGTGCAGTCGGCGATCGAGCAGCGCATCTCCGGCGATCCGCTCGACGCGAAGGCGGAGCAGGAGGCGATGCAGCGGGGCTGGCAACGCTGAGCCGCAAAAGAAAAGGCGCCACAGGGCGCCTTTGTTTTGACGGTCGCTGCCGACGTTATTTCTTCTTTTCCGGCTCGTCGTCATCCGACCCCAGCGCCGCCTTGCCGACGTAGACGACACCTTTACCGGCCGCGACACCGACGTCGACAGCCGTCGATGCCACCGTGACGCCAGCGCCGACGACGGCCGAGCCGACGCTGATCACGGTGCAGCCGGACAGCGCGGCGACCAGCGTGGCCAGCGCAAGCTGCGCGGCAAGGCGCACGCTGAAGCGCATCAAACCGCCAGCAGTTCGACGTCGAAGATCAGGGTCGCGTTCGGCGGGATCACGCCGCCAGCGCCGCGCGCGCCATAGCCGAGGTCGGCCGGGATGATCAGCTGGCGGGTGCCGCCGACCTTCATGCCCTGCACGCCTTCGTCCCAGCCGCGAATGACCATGCCGGCGCCCAGTGCGAACTCGAACGGGTCGTCGCGGTCCTTGCTGGAGTCGAATTTCGCGCCCTTGCTGCCATCGGCGTTCTGCAGCCAGCCGGTGTAGTGCACGGTAACGTTCTGGCCGGCTTTCGCCTCGGCGCCGTCGCCGACCTTGACGTCGTCATACTGCAGGCCGGATGGGGTGGTGGTAATGGGCATGGTCTTCCTTTGTGAGGTTCATTCAAGGTGACGATTGTAGTGCAAGGCGCTGCTTGCCACTAGTGGCAAGCCTCGTGGCAGGACGGCCCTTGCCACTCGTGCCACGCCTCGTGGCAAGACGGCAATGACAGTCCGACAAAGCCGTTGTTTTTGGTCCGCAGCGCGCTCTTAAATGCCCCTTAAAACTTGTCGGCAATAACTATTGCAGACCGGTTTCCCCGTAAAATAAGGTCTTTGCTTCTCCCTTCGCGAGTAACCATGTTCCCGAGTCTTCGCCGTGCCCTGCGCAGTGTCCTGATCCCTGCATGCCTGCTGCTGTCCGCGCAGGTGCCGTCGGCCCACGCCAACGTCGTCGTCGTGCTCAATTCGCGCGACGCCACGGTGCAGCTGCTCGACCAGGCGTCGTACAAGAGCCTGCAGACCTTCCCGGTCGGGAAGGAGCCGCACCACCTGATGGCCACGCCGGACAACAAGTCGCTGATCGTCGCCAGCTCGGTCGGCAACGAGCTCGTGTTCCTGGACCCGAAGTCGGGCCAGGTGCAGCGCCGCATTAAGGACATCGTCGACCCGTACCAGATCGGCTTCTCGCCCGACCAGAAGTACTTCGTGGCGACCGCGCTCCGGCTCGACCACGTGGACCTGTACACGTACAACGGCCGTGACTTCACGCTGTTCAAGCGCATCCCGATGGCCAAGCTGCCGAGCCATATCGCGTTCGACGCGAAGAGCACCACCGCGTTCATCACGCGCCAGGGCAGCGACGAGGTCAGCGCGATCGACCTGAAGACGGGCGCCATCAAGTGGACGGTCCCGGTCGGCAAACTCCCGGCCGGCATCACGATGACGCCGGACGACAAGTACCTGCTGGTCGGCATCATGGGCAGCGACTATGTCGAGGTGATCGACTGGCGCACGGCCAAGACGGTCAAGCGCATCAAGGCCGGCGCCGGCACGCACAACTTCCGCGCGCAGGGCGACAACCGTTACACGTACGTGTCGAACCGGGTCTCGAACTCGATCAACATCATCGACCAGAAGACGCTGGAGAACGTTGGCCAGATCAACGTGCCCGGCGGCCCGGACTGCATGGAGATCACCGAGGACGGCAAGACGATGTGGGTGACGCTGCGCTGGATCAAGAAGGTCGCCGTGATCGACCTGCCGACCCGCAAGGTCGTCAAGATGATCCCGGTGGGCCGCTCGCCGCACGGCGTGTTCTTCGCCAACTCGTCGCCCCGCATGTGAGGCAGGGCCGCGCGACACGCATGACGCGCCACATCTCCTTCTTGCCGGCAGCCGCCGCGCGGGTGCTCTGCACCGCGCTGGCGGCTGTCGCCGTCTGGCCGGCCGATGCGGCCGAGCAGTGCCGCGGCACGATCTACCTGACCTTCGACACGGGCAGCCAGTCGCAGGCCGAGCTGATCGCCGCCACGCTGAAGCGCCACCACATCCGCGCCACGTTCTTCCTCGCCAACGAGAAAACCGTGCGCGGCGATTACTCGCTCGACCCGTCATGGGCGCCGTTCTGGAAGGCGCGCGTGGCCGAAGGCCATGCGTTCGGTTCGCACACGTTCGACCACGTCTACTACGTCAAGGATGGCGCGAACGGGAACATCGTCGTCAAGCCCCAGTTCGGCGCGCAGGCGGGCCGTCAGGCCAGCTGGACGCCTGACGCGTTCTGCGACGAGATCCGCCGCGTTGACCAGCGCTTCTTCGAACTGACGGGCAGCCGGCTCGATCCGATCTGGCGCGCGCCGGGCGGCAAGACGTCGCCGCGCACGCTGGCCGCCGCCACCGCATGCGGCTACGCGCACGTGGGCTGGTCTCCCGCCGGCTTTTCCGGCGACGAGCTGTCATCAAGCGCGTACCCCAACGCGTTATTGCTGAAGAAGGCGCTGGCGGGCCTGCAGGATGGCGACATCTTCATGGCCCACATGGGCATCTGGTCGCGCAAGGATCCGTGGGCCCCGGCCAACCTGGAGCCGCTGATCGACGCGCTGGAACACCGGGGCTTCTGCTTCGCCACGCTGCGCGAGCACCCCATCATGAACCACCACACCAACAAGAAATGATTCAACTGCTGACCGACTGGTTCGCACAGGTCCAGGGCTGGTTGTTCCAGACCGTGATCGAACCCGCCATGTACTACGCCGGCCTCGGCGACGCGATCGAGGATGCGTTCGAGGGCACCGAATGGTTCCTGATCGGCGTCTGCGAAGTGCTGCTGATCTTCCTCGTGCTGCGCCCGCTGGAGGCGGCGATCCCGGTGCATGCGTTCACCGACAAGCGCGCCCGCTGGAACGATTTCATCTACACGTTCCTGCACCGGCTCGGCCTGTTCCCGGTGCTCGTGTTCTTCACGCTCGACCCGCTGATGGACTATGTGGCGGGCCTGCTCAGGATGGAGGGCGTGCGCCCGTTCAACCTGGAGAACCTGGTGACGGACATGCCGCCGCTCGTCAGCTTCCTCGTGTACTTCGTCGTGCTCGACTTCTTCGATTACTGGTACCACCGCGCCCAGCACGGCATCGGCTGGTGGTGGGGCCTGCACAGCCTGCACCACAGCCAGCAGAACATGAACCTGTGGAGCGACGACCGCAATCACCTACTGGACGACCTGCTGCGCGACTTCTACATGGCCCTGATCGCGCTGGCGATCGGTGTGCCGCCGGGGCAGTACGTGCTGCTGGTGTCGTTCTCGCGCATCCTGCAAAGCCTGCAGCACGCGAACGTGCGCATCCACTTTGGCCGCATCGGCGAGCGTCTGCTCGTGTCGCCGCGCTATCACCGCATGCACCACGCGGTCGGCGTCGGCCATGAGTCGCAGGGCAAGGGCACGCTGGGCGGCTGCAACTTCGCCGTGATCCTGCCGATCTGGGACATCCTGTTCCGCACCGCGAACTTCACGCCCGCGTTCGCGCAGACGGGCGTGCGCGACCAGGTGACGCGCACGCGCGCCGACGGCACCGTCGTGCCGGGCCGCGATTACGGCCGCGGCTTCTGGCAGCAGCAGTGGCTGGGCCTGAAGCGGATGGTCGAGTTCGCGCGGAGGGTGCGCTGATGCGGGGCGTGCTGAACGCCTACGGGCGCGCCGTGCTGTCCCAGCTGCACGGACGCATGCTGATCCTGTCGGCGGTGCCGTTCGCGCTGTCCGTGCTGGTCTGGGGAGTGGTGCTGTACTTCACGCTGCAGCCGCTGCTGGACTGGCTGACGGGCCATTTCTTCGACTACGAGTTGTACCGCTATTCCAGCCGCTGGCTCGAGGACATGGGCTTCGCCGTGCTGAAGACGGTCGTCGTGCCGCTGTTCGCGATGCTGCTGCTGTTGCCGCTGATGATCCTGACGGCGCTGATCTTCATCGGCGTCGCGGCGATGCCGGTGATCGTGCGGCACGTCGGCTCGCGCCACTATCCGCACCTGGAAAAGAAGCAGGGCGGCAGCCTGCTGAAAGGGGTGGGCAAGGCGATGTCGCTGTTCCTCGTGTTCATCGTCATCTGGCTTTGCACGCTGCCGCTGTACGCGGTGCCGCCGCTGGCGATCGTGTCGTCGGCACTGCTGTGGGGCTGGCTGACGGCCCGCGTGATGAGCTACGACGCATTGTCCGAACACGCCAGCGAAGAGGAGATCGGCACGATCCAGCGCGAGCGGCGCTGGGGCTTGCTGGCGATCGGCGTCGCCTCCGGCGCGGCTGGCTCGCTGCCGGCCATCGTGTGGATCGGCGGCGCGGCGATCGCCGTCGTGTTCTTCCCGTTCCTGCTGGCGGCCGCCGTGTGGATCTACGTCCTGATTTTCATCTTCACCGGCCTGTGGTTTGAGTATTATTGTCTCGAGGCGCTGGCGCAGCTGCGCGCCCGCGGCGAACCTGTCGAGGAGCTTGCATGAGCATCGGACTGATCATCATCGGCGACGAGATCCTGTCGGGCAAGCGGGCCGACCAGCACTTCCCGAAAGTGGTGCAGTTGCTGGCCGCGCGCGGCCTGCAGCTGGCGTGGGCCGAGGTCCTGGGCGACGACCGCGAACGCATCACCGCCACGTTGCGCCGCACGTTCGCGACGAACGACATCGTGTTCTCGTGCGGCGGCATCGGCGCCACGCCGGACGACCATACGCGGCAAGCCGCGGCGGCCGCGCTGGACCGCTCGCTGGTGCTGCATCCGCAAGCCGCAGACAACATCCGGCAGCGCATCCTGCAGGTCGCGCGCGAGGCGGGCCAGCAGGCCGACCTGAATGCGCCGGAACACCTGCAGCGGCTGCAGATGGCCGAGTTCCCGCTTGGCGCGGAGCTGATACCGAACCCGTACAACAACGTGGCCGGCTTCGCCGTCGACACGCATTACTTCGTGCCCGGCTTCCCGGTCATGGCGTGGCCGATGATCGAATGGGTGCTCGATACGCACCACGCGCACCTGTTCAACCGTGAAGCGCGCGCGGAGCGGGCCGTGCTCGTGTACGAGGCGGCCGAATCGGCGCTGACGCCGTTGATGGTGGAGATCGAGGCCACGTGGCCGCAGGTGAAAGTGTTCAGCCTGCCCAGCGTCGGCGATGCGCGGACGCGCCGGCACATCGAGCTGGGCGTGAAGGGTGCTCCGGAGCAGGTCGAGGCCGCGTTCGCGCGGCTGTGCGCCGGCCTCGACGCGTTCGGCGCCGAGTACACGCTAAGCACGCCCGGGCCGTTATGACCACTGTGTGACAAGCTGTTATTACCAAGAGAAACGCCTCGTTGTTTTTTTGCGAAAATTGCGAGCCCGCGTCAAATATTCGCTGAGTTGACCTGTGCACCCCTGCCCGATGTGGTGCAATGGCAATACCCCGTGCACACGCGCGGACCAGCAACGCTACGCAGTAAATAAGTAAAACTATGTCTTCCCAATACGATCAAGAAAGGCCGCGCCTGGACGACGAGCAGACGGCGACGCCGCCACCGTCCGAGCCGAAAAGCAAGCGCTCCCGTAACGCATTCATCGTGCTGATGCTGGTGCTGTTGTCGCTGGTGATCTGGTGGATGTATCACGAGTCCCGCTCGTCGACGATGCAGGCGCGCTACTTCACGGGCATCGTCAAGCAGCTCAATTACAAGGTCGAACCGGGCCCCAGCAAGGCGATCCGCTTTCCGCACGACAGCCCCTACGACGAGCGGCTCGGCTATGCCAACATCCCCGACTACCTGGCCAAGCTGCGCGAGCGCGACTACGCCGTCGTGGCCCAGTCGCGCTTCTCGCCGAAGATGGTGCAGCTGGCCGACATGGGCGTGTTCACGACCTACCGCGAAAAGACCCGCACGGGCCTGACGATCTACGACTGCCGCGCGCAGCCGCTGTTCACGGCCAGCTATCCGGAACGGATCTACCCGGGCTTCGACCAGGCGCCGGCGGCGCTGGTGCACAGCCTGCTGTTCATCGAGAACCGCGAGCTGCTCGACAACACGTACCCGACGCGCAATCCGGCCGTCGAATGGGACCGCCTGTCGAAGGCCATCCTGGAAAAATCGATGAGCGCCGTGGGCCTGGCCGGCCACCGCGCGGCCGGCGGCAGCACGCTGGCGACGCAGATCGAGAAGTACCGCCATTCGCCGGAAGGCCGCACCGGCTCGATGAAGGACAAGCTGCAGCAGATGGTGTCGGCCACGCTGCGCGCCTACCAGCAGGGCGAGGACACGACGGCGGTGCGCCGCCAGATCGTCGTCGACTACCTGAACACGGTGCCGCTGTCGGCCAAGGTCGGCTACGGCGAAGTGAACGGCATCGGCGACGGCATGTGGGTCTGGTATGGCCGCGACTTCAACGAAGTGAACGAGCTGCTGGGCGGGAAGATGGACAAGCCGGGCAGCCCGCTCGCGTTCAAGGAAGCGCTGTCGCTGCTGATCGCGCAGCGCCGCCCCAGCTACTACCTGGCCGACGGCGCCGCGGACCTCGAGGACCTGGCGAACAGCCACCTGCGCCTGCTGGCGCAATCCGGCGTCATCACGCCGGCGCTGCGCGACGCGGCGCTGAAGGAAAAGCTGCATCCGGCACAGGGCAGCGGCGTGCAGGCCGCGCCACCGATGAGCTACGTGACGAAGAAGGCATCGAACGCCGTGCGCGTGCACCTGGCGAACCTGTTGGGCGACAACCGCATGTACAACCTGGACCGGCTGGACCTGTCCGTCGTCAGCACACTCGATGCCGATGCGCAGAAGGCCGTGACGACGATGCTGCGCGACCTGAAGGACGCGGGCACCGCGCAAGCGGCCGGCCTGACGGGCAAGGGCATGCTGGGTAACGGCGACCCGGCCAACGTCGTCTACAGCTTCACGTTGCTGGAGAAGGGCGACAAGGTCAACTACCTGCGCGTGCAGACGGATAACTACGACCAGCCGCTGGACATCAACGAAGGCGCCAAGCTGGACCTGGGTTCGACGGCGAAGCTGCGCACGCTGGTGACGTACATGGACATCGTCGACCAGCTGTACAAGAAGTACGGCAAGATGAGCGCGGACGAACTGGGCAAGGTCACGTTCGATCCGAAGGACCGCCTGACCGCGTGGGGCATCGAATGGCTGTCGATGACGCCGATGGACAAGCGCGACCTGCCGGCCATGCTGAACGCGGCGATGGAGCGCAAGTATTCCGGCAACCCCGGCGAAGGCTTCTTCACGGGCGGCGGCTTGCACTACTTCGGCAACTTCTCCAAGGAAGACGACAGCCGCATCCTGACCGTGCGCGAAGGCCTGCGCCACTCGACGAACCTGTTGTTCGTGCGCCTGATGCGCGACGTGGTGAAGTACTACATGTTCCAGTCGCCCGGTTCCTCGGCGAGCCTGCTGGCCGATGCGGACGACCCGCGCCGTGCCCAGTACCTGGCGCGCTTCGCCGACAAGGAAGGCAAGGAATTCCTCGTGCGCTTCTACGCCAAGTACAAGGGCAGGAAGAAGTCCGAGCTGGACAAGATCCTCGTCGACAGCATCCGCCCGACGCCGCTGCGCCTGGCGAACATCCACCGCACGCTGTTCCCGAACGCGTCGATCGGCGAGTTCGCGATGTTCGTCAACGGGAACCTGACGGAACAGAACGAAGTGCCGCAGGAGCGCCTCGAGAAGATGTACGAGCAGTACGCGATGGACAAGTGGAACCTGGCGGACCGCGGCTACCTGGCCAACGTGCACCCGCTGGAACTGTGGCTGGTGGCCTACCTGCGCCAGCACGAAGGCGCGTCGCTGACGGACGTCGTCAAGGCATCGGAGAAGGAACGCCAGGAAGTCTACCAGTGGCTGTTCAAGACGCACCGCAAGCATGCCCAGGACAAGCGCATCGCGGGCCTGCTGGAAATGGAAGCGTTCATGGAAATCCACCGCCAGTGGAAGAAGATGGGCTATCCGTTCAACTCGCTGGTGCCGTCGTATGCGACGACCCTGGGCGCGTCGGCGGACCGGCCGGCCGCGCTGGCCGAGATGATGGGCATCATCGTCAACGGTGGCGTGCGCAAACCCACGCAGCGCGTCGAATCGCTGCACTTCGCCGCCGGCACGCCGTACGACACGAAGGTGGCGCGGGCGAAGGAAGTGGCGGCCGAGCGGGTGCTGGCACCGGAAGTGGCGCGCGCCGTGGCCGACGAGATCCGCGGCGTCGTCTCGGACGGTACCGCGAAGCGCGCCAAGGCCGCGTTCACGGCGGCCGACGGCACCAACATCCCCGTGGGCGGCAAGACGGGTACCGGCGACCAGCGCTTCGACGTGTATGCGGCCGGCGGCCGGCTGATCGAATCGCGCTACGTGAACCGTTCCGCGACGTTCGTGTTCAATATCGGCGAGCGCTTCTTCGGCAGCATGACGGCCTATGTGCATGGGCCGGAATCGAAGAACTACGACTTCACGAGCGCGCTGCCGGTGCAGCTGTTGACGGTGCTGGCACCGAGCCTGATGCCGCTGATCGAGCCGAACCAGCAGACGCTGCCGCCGGGATCGTCCGTCGCCGCGGCGGCCGCGGCGCTGGGCGCTCCCGTCAAGGCCTGCGGCGGCTGATCACTCGGGGGCGCGGGCCGGCAGCGGCCGGCCCGGCGCGCCCAGCAGCCAGCGCTGCGCCACATAGTCCAGCGTCAGCTGGTGGCGCAGCAGCCCGCGCAGGCCGACGAGGCCCAGCAGCGGCTGCTCCAGCGCGAAATCCTTCCCTTCGCAATACGACACGATGCCCGGCGTGACCGGCACGTCGCCCATGCGTACGCTACCCGCATACGGCGTTTCGAAGCAGCGCAGCGGCGCCGCATCCATCGCATTGTTCGCGACGAAAGAGCGCACGTTGCCGCCGCCGTTGTCGTTTTCCCGCAGCGGCAGGCCGCCCGTCAGGTCGCGCCAGTGCGCGGCGCTGGTGGCGCCGATGCCGAAGCGCGCCGCCCCCGTATCGACCAGCATCCGGCCCGTGCGGCCATCGGCCAGCGTGACGGGCAGCAGCGGATGGCCGCCCGGGCCGTTCGAGCGGAAGTACAGCATCGGTTGCGCCTCAAGGATGTCGCGCAGCGCCGCGCCAGGCACGAAGGCGTAGCGGCCGGCCGCGAAGTCCAGCGCCAAGGTGCCGTGCTCGAAGAACGCATTGCCCACGGTGCCCGCCATGCATGGCGCGCTGGCCAGTGGCGCAAGGTTCGCGGCGTCCGCGCTGACCGTGTGGCGCACGTCGCCCACCGTGATCGTCACGCTCACCGGGGCCGGCGCGGTGCCGGCCGGTGCGTGCTGGTGCCACGCCACAACGTGCGGCGCGCCCGTATCGAGCTGCAGCCAGCAGCGCTTGCCGTCGATGTCGGCGCGCAGCAGCACGGCCAGGCGCTCGTCCGGCCCGAAGCGGCTGCTGGTGGCGTAGTCGAACTCGTGCCAGGTGGCGTTGGCGCCTTGCGCGCCGGCTGCGGTGGCGCAGGCAAGAAGCAGGAGCGGCAGCGAGGTGGTGAAACGCATCGGGCATCGGGATCGTGGCAAGGGCGGCTATCATACCGTTCCTCTTGCGCCGGCGATGAAAAGTTGGCAAGGTGCCGGCTATGAAACCTGTCCTCCGCTCCACGATGAACCGCCTGAAGAAGTTCACCAGCTTTTCGCTGCGCGACCTGATCGCGTCCGCCGGCCCCACTATCCTGGCGATTGCCGGCGTGTGCCTGGCCGCCTACCTGATCGTCGACCCCGCGCCGCCGCGGCGCGTGGTGCTGGCGACGGGCCAGGACAACAGCGCCTACGACGTCTTCGGCCGCAAGTACCAGCAGCAGCTGGCGCGCGACCGCATCGCCGTCACGTTGCAGGGCTCGCACGGCTCGCGGGAAAACCTGCGCCTGCTCGCGGATGGCAAGGTCGACATCGCGTTCGTGCAGAGCGGCTCGACGCAGCAAGCCGCGGCGGACCAGGCCGAGGTCGAACGGCGTGGTCTCGTGTCGCTCGGCAGCCTGTTCACGGAACCCGTGTGGCTGTTCCTGCGCGCCCGGCCGAAGGAAGCGCCGATCACGCAACTGACCCAGCTGCGCGGCATGAAGATCAATATCGGCGCGAAGGGCAGCGGCGCGCCGCGGCTGTTCCGGCAAGTGTTGGAGGCGAACGGCGTGGCGCGCGAGGAGCTGCAGGTGAGTCAGCTCGATAACACGCCGGCCACGGTCGAACTGCTGGAAGGGCGCATCGACGGCCTCGTGTTCGCGGCCGCGCCGGACGACCAGCTGATCCAGATGTTGCTGCAGACACCGGGCATCTACCTGTTCGACTTCACGCAGGCAGAGGCCTACACCCGCCGGCTGCCGTTCCTGACGCACGTGACGCTCCCGCGCGGCATCGTCGACCTGGGCCGCGACCTGCCGGCGCACGACTACCACCTGATCGCGCCGACCGCCACGCTTGTCGCGCGCGACGACCTGCATCCCGCGCTGATCGAACTGTTCGTGCAGGCGGCCGCAAAGATCCATGGCGGCGCGGGATGGTTCCAGCAGCAGGGCCAGTTCCCGTCGGCGAAGTACACGGAGATTCCCGTGGCCGACGAAGCGGCCAAGTTCTACAAGGATGGCGCGCCATTCCTGCAGCGCTATATGAGCTTCTGGCTGGCCAATTTCCTCGACCGCATGTGGGTGCTGGTGCTGGCGCTGTCGGCGCTGATCCTGCCGCTGTCGAAGATCGTGCCGCCGCTGTACGTGTGGCGCGTGCGTTCGCGGATCTATCGCTGGTATGGGCAGTTGCGGACGGTGGAGCAGGCGATCGAAAGCGCGGTGGAGGTGGCGGAAGGGGAGCGCGGCAACGTGTATGCGGCGCAGCTGGCGCGGCTGAACGACATCGAGGAGCGGGTCAATCACCTGTCGATTCCGCTGTCGTTCGCGGACGACCTGTATGGGCTGCGCAGCCACATCCATTTTGTCCGACAACGTATTGTTAGCTTGATGCGCAATTCGGCGCAAGAAAATGCGGAAAACCCGTATTAGAACCGTTTGATTATTGCGACAACTTTGCCCTGGACCCAAGGTTTGGTTTGACATTCCGGCATCGTGGCGATGATGATGAGGCCGGGTTCCCCACTGCGGCGACCCGCTACGTAGCGAAGATCTCATCACCATTTCTAAGGAATCAGGATGCATCGGAACACGTTACCCGCCAAGGCGCTGCTTGCCGCCGCCATCGCCTCGCTGTTCGCCGGCACCGCCGCCGCGCAAAGCACCTCCACCGAAGAGAACCAGGCCACCGTCGTCGTCACCGGCACCCGCGTGTCGAACCGCACGGTGCTCGACACGGCGTCGCCCGTCGACATCATCTCGGCCGACACGATCAAGAACACCGGCGTGCCGGAAATCACGCAAGCGCTGTCCGTGGCGCTGCCGTCGCTCAACTTCCCCCGCCCGGGCCTCGCGGACGGCACCGATACCATCCGTCCCGCCACGTTGCGCGGCCTGGCGCCGGACCAGACGCTGGTGCTGGTCAATTCGAAGCGCCGCCACACGTCGTCGCTGGTGAACCTGAACGGCACGATCGGCCGCGGCTCCGCCGCCGTCGACATGAACACGATCCCGACCGGCATCGTGAAGAACATCGAGGTGCTGCGCGACGGCGCGTCCGCCCAGTACGGTTCCGACGCGATCGCCGGCGTCGTCAACATCCGCCTACGCCAGGACCGCAAGGGCGGCGAGGCCACCGTCAGCTACGGCGAACGGATCACCGACTACAGCTTCAACCCGGTCACGCCGCCGGCCGGCGCGACGTGGGGCGCGCAGAACGAACGGTCGCGCCACGACGGCGAAACGAAGACGGCCAGCGTGTGGAAAGGCCTGCCGCTGGGTGAGACGGGCTACCTGACGATCGCCGGCGAATTCAAGAAGCAGGAACACACGGAGCGCAGCGGCTACGACACGCGCCAGCAATACCCGCTCGTGAACGGCCAGTTCGATCCGCGCGAAGCGACGATCAACCGCTTCAACGCGTGGTACGGCGAGCCGGAGCTGAAGCAGTCCACCGTGTTCGCCAACATGGGCGGTGAACTGAGCGAGAAGGTGAAGTGGTACGGCTGGGCGAGCTACCAGAAGCGCGAAGCGCGCTCGGGCGGCTTCTTCCGCCGCGCGCTGCAGGACAACAACACGATCCAGATCTATCCGGACGGCTTCCTGCCGATCATCGCGCCGGACGTGGACGACTTCTCGGCGGCCGGCGGCGTCACGTGGAACGCGGGCGGCTGGGACATGGACTCGTCGCTCAGCTACGGCAAGAACAAGATGGACTTCACGATCGAGAACACGCTGAACCGCTCGCTGGGCACAGCCAGCAAGACCGTGTTCGACGCGGGTGGCTTCTCGTACGACCAGCTGACGTACAACCTGTCCGGCGTGCGCCAGTTCGACGTCGGCCTGGCTTCCGCGCTGAACGTGGCGATCGGCGCCGAGGCGCGCCGCGAAGGCTACAAGCTGGAGGCGGGCGAACCGGATTCGTGGCGCAATGGCGGCGTGCTGCTGCCGAGCGGCCTGCCGACGGCATCGGGCTCGCAGGTGTTCCCGGGCTTCCGCCCGAGCGACGAATCGGATGCGCACCGCACCGCCTACAGCGTGTACGCCGACTTCGAAGCGAACGTGCTGCCGGCGCTGCTGGCATCGTTCGCGGTGCGCGGCGAGCACTACTCGGACTTCGGCAACAACTGGTCCGGCAAGCTGGCGGGCCGCTACGACTTCACGCCGAACTTCGGCATCCGGGGCTCGGTGCAGAACGGCTTCCGCGCACCGTCGATGCAGCAGCAGTTCTTCACGTCGACGTCGACGAACTTCGTCAACGGCATCCCGTACGACATCACGACGTTCCAGCCGACGGCGCCGGCCGCGGTGGCACTGGGCGCGAAGCCGCTGGACGCCGAGAAGTCCACCAACTTCTCGCTGGGCGCCGTGGCGAAGCTGGGCAAGGGCAGCCTGACGGTCGACGGGTTCCACATCAAGATCCGCAACCGCATCGTGCTGTCCGAGAACCTGCTGGCGGCGAATGTGCGCGACTACCTGACGTCGCACGGCTTCCCGGGTGTGGGCGGCGGCCGCTTCTTCATCAACGGCGTCGATACGACGACGAAGGGCGTGGACGTGGTGTTCAACTACCCGTGGACCCTGGGCGCGGCCGGCCGCTTCGACCTGACGGTGGCGGGCAACTACACGAATACGGAAGTGACGAAGGTACCCACGACGGCCGAGCTGGCGGCGCTGTCGCCGGCACCTGTGCTGTTCGACCGCGTCAACGTGCTGACGTTCGAGCAGGGCACGCCGAAGACGAAGTTCACGGCCAGCGGCACGTGGAGCATGGGCCCGTTCGGCGCCACGCTGCGCGCGACCCGCTACGGCAAGGTGCTGACGCCGGGCACGACGCCGGCGCTGGACCACACGATGTCGGCGCAGACACTGGTGGACCTGGAAGGCCGCTACGCGATCACGAAGGCGCTGTCGCTGGCGATCGGCGCGGAAAACCTGTTCGACCAGTATCCGGACGCCTACCCGGCGGCCCTGAACACGACGGGCAACGCGCCGTTCACGAACTACTCGCCGTTCGGCCGCTCGGGCCGCTTCGTGTATGCGCGACTGACGTATGCGCTGTAGTATCGGCCGGAACGCTTCCGGCGCACAGGGGACAAGCCCCGGTGCGCCGGGATGGACCGCTGCCGCGCGGCTGCTGGCAGTCGCCGTGCTGGCTGGCGCGGCCGGCTGCGCGGCGACGCGGCCGGCCGATACCGGTGCCGGACCATGGCTCGTCACGGGTACCCGGCTGTACGTTGCGCCGGACCGGCCGCCGCTGACCGACGCCTGGCTGCTCGTCAAGGGTGGCAAGATCGATGCGGTCGGCACCGGCACGCCGCGCGCCGGCCACGCGGCAGGGCCGGCAGCCTGCAACGGCGGCGTCATCGTCGCGGGCTTCCAGAACAGCCACGTGCATTTCATGGACGATGCGTTTGCGAACGCGAAGATGCAGGCGCCGGCGGACCTGCAGCGGGCGCTGACGCGGATGCTGACGCGCTACGGCTACACGAACGTGGTCGATACGGGTTCCGAGCTGGCCAATACGACGGCGTTGCGCCGTCGTATTGCCGACGGCACCGTCGCGGGCCCGGAGATCGTGACGGCGGGTTCGCCGCTCTATCCGGCCAACGGCATTCCGTTCTACCTGGCCCACCTTCCCGCGGATACGCTGGGTCAGCTGGCGCAGCCCGCCACGGCCGGCGAAGCCGTGGCCACGGTGCGCCAGCATTTCGCCGAGGGCGCCGGCGGGACCAAGCTGTTCGTCGCCTCGCCGGTTGGGGAGGGGCGGATACGGCGCATGGACCCGGCCATCGCGCGGGCGGCGGCGGAGGAAACGCATCGGCAGGGAGGCCTCGTCATGGTACACCCGACCGATCCGGAAGGCGTGCGCATCGCCGTGGCGGCCGGTGTCGACGTCGTTGTCCACACGACGATCGACCCGCCCGGGTCGACGTGGACCGGCGACCTGATCGCCGAGATGGTCGCGCGCAAGGTGGCCGTCGTGCCCACCCTGAAATTGTGGCGCTACGAGCTGGACAAGGACAAGGTACCAGCTGACGTGCAGGACCGCATCGCGGGTCCGGCGGAACGGCAGGTCAAGGCTTTCCTCGACGCGGGCGGGCAGGTCCTGTTCGGCACCGACGTGGGGTACATGACGGACTACGATCCGACCGGGGAATACGTGCTGATGGCGCACGCCGGAATGACGCCGATGCAGATCCTGTCATCGTTGACGACGGCGCCCGCGGCACGGTGGCGTCAGGAAGCCGTGCGCGGGCGCCTGGAGCCGGGGATGGCGGCGAACGTGGTGGTGCTGGCCGGCGACCCGGTGGACGATGTCAGGCGGTTCGCAGACGTCACATGCACTGTCGCCGGCGGGCGGGTGATCTACCAGCGCGACTGAGCGCGCCCGAAGGGTCAGACCCGTGCCGGGTCTGACTCAAGCCTTTGCTTTCTGGGGTTCGGCGCACACCTAAACCCCAAAACCCAACGTCTAGCGTCAGAAAGAAGTGCTGGCCTGCAGGCCAGCACCGCTTGGCAGGCGGAGAGCGATGCTCTCCGAAACCCCTGCTGCGCCCCGGCGGGTCTGACCCTACGCCCCCACCCACGGCAAGCCCGCCTTGCACCATCCCCCGACGGTCTTGCGGTGCCCCTCTGCATCCTTGTCGCCCTCGAACCCTTCCAGGATGTCGAAGCTGTTGGCGTAGCCGTTCTCGGTAGCGAGCTTGGCGGCGTGGCGCGAGCGCACGCCGGAGCGGCACAGGAACAGCAGCACGTCATCCTGATTCGCGATGGCGGCGAGCTGCTGGACGAACTCCGGGTTCGGCACGCCGCCCGGATAAGTGCTCCATTGCACGGCACCATGCTGGGCGTCGGGGATCGCGACGCGGCCTACCCAGTCGCGTTCGGCGTTGGTGCGCACGTCGATCAGGCGCACCTGCGGGTTGTTACGGATCAGCTCGTGTGCTTCCTGGGGCGTCACCGCTCCAGCATAGGGCAGGCCCGCAGCGCGGCTGCGGGCGCGGGCGAGGATGTCGTCGGCGGTGCTCATTTCGCAGTAAGTCCTTTGGATCTTCGTCTATCGTTCGGCAGCGCATCCCGGCCGTGATGGTCCGGTCATGGACGTTCCTGCCACATTTTGGGGCGCGATGCTCGAAAGTGGTGCAAAATGATCGCTTTGCACCAAAACCGGGCGATGCCTCACGTGCGCGAACTTGGTGCACGTTTCCGTACGGACGATTTTAGTTTCCGTAGGGAGCGAGATCAATGCAAGTCCCCGCATAAGCTTACAACGTAAATGTTGGCACGCTTTCTGCTTTATAGGGCTACGAGTTTCCGCCGCACACTGTGACGGCAGCCCTTTTCACTTAGGAGATACGTAATGGCAATGACCGCCGAAGAAGTCCTGAAGATGGTAAAAGACAACGAAGTCAAATTCGTTGATTTCCGCTTTGCCGATACCCGCGGCAAGGAACAGCACGTGACCGTGCCTGTGTCGCACTTCGACATCGACAAGTTCGAAAGCGGTCATGCCTTCGACGGTTCCTCCATCGCCGGCTGGAAGGGTATCGAAGCGTCCGACATGCTGTTGATGCCGGACCCGAACACCGCCAACATCGACCCGTTCATGGAAGAGACCACGCTGTTCATGCAGTGCGACGTGATCGAACCATCGGATGGCAAGGGCTACGACCGCGACCCGCGCTCGATCGCCAAGCGCGCCGAAGCCTACCTGAAGTCCTCCGGCCTGGGCGACACCGCCTACTTCGGCCCGGAACCTGAATTCTTCATCTTCGACTCCGTGAAGTGGAAGATCGACATGTCCGGCGCGATGGTCAAGATCGACTCCGACGAAGCTTCGTGGTCGACCGACAAGGACATCGAAGGCGGCAACAGCGGCCACCGTCCGACCGTCAAGGGCGGCTACTTCCCGGTCCCGCCGGTGGACTCGTTCCAGGACATGCGCTCGGAAATGTGCCTGATCCTCGAATCGATGGGCATCCCGGTCGAAGTGCACCACCACGAAGTTGCCGGCGCCGGCCAGAACGAAATCGGCACGAAGTTCTCGACCTTGGTCGAGCGCGCCGACTGGACGCAGAACCTGAAGTACGTCGTCTGGAATGTGGCCCACAGCTACGGCAAGACCGCGACCTTCATGCCGAAGCCGGTCGTCGGCGACAACGGCTCGGGCATGCACGTGCACCAGTCGATCTGGAAGGATGGCAAGAACCTGTTCGCGGGCGACGGCTATGCCGGCCTGTCCGACTTCGCGCTGTACTACATCGGCGGCATCATCAAGCACGCCAAGGCACTGAACGCGATCACCAATCCGGGCACGAACTCGTACAAGCGCCTGGTGCCGGGCTACGAAGCGCCGGTGAAGCTGGCTTACTCGGCACGTAACCGTTCCGCATCGATCCGTATCCCGCACGTGGCGAACCCGAAAGGCCGCCGCATCGAAACGCGCTTCCCGGATCCGCTGGCGAACCCGTACCTGTGCTTCGCCGCGCTGATGATGGCCGGCCTGGACGGCGTGCAGAACAAGATCCACCCGGGCGAAGCGGCGTCGAAAGACCTGTACCACCTGCCGCCGGAAGAAGACGCGCTGATCCCGACCGTCTGCGCCTCGCTGGAAGAAGCGCTGGATCACCTGAACAAGGACCGCGAGTTCCTGACCCGCGGCGGCGTGTTCACTGATTCGATGATCGATGCCTACATCGAACTGAAGATGACGGAAGTAACGCGCATGCGTCAGACGACGCACCCGGTCGAGTTCGACATGTACTACTCGCTGTAATGGCGACGCTGCCGGCAGTTTCACACCGGTAGCAAACGACGCGGGGAGGGCACTGCCTTCCTCGCGTTTTTTTTCGGTTGTTGTATAGTCGGGGCATGATTGCACGCTGCTCGTTAACGCTGATTGCCTTTCTTGCCATGAGTGTCGCCCAGGCGCAGATCTACCGCTGCACCGACGCTGCCGGTCACAAGGAGTACACGGACCGCAAGAAGGGCGGCAACTGCGTCGCGCTGGACTTGCCGGAGCCGTTGATTCCGGCGCCGCAAAAGCGCGAAGGGGCACCACGGCCGCGGCCTGCCGGGGCTGCCAACAGCGCCGCCGGCAGCGCGGCACCATCCGCCTTCCCGCGCGTGGATACGGCGGAGCAGCGAGCCCGCGATGCGGACCGCCGCCAGATCCTGACCGACGAACTGAACGCCGAAATGCAGAAGCTTGGCGAGCTGCGCCGTGAATACAACAACGGCGAGCCGGAACGGCGCGGCGACGAGCGCAACTACGCCAAGTACCAGGAGCGGGTCGCCGGCCTCAAGGATGCGATCGCCCGCTCGGAACAGAACGTCGAAGCGTTGAAGCGGGAAATCTCGAACATACGATGAAAATTGTCAGCAATATCGCCCGTGCCGCGGCTGCGGCCGCGGGTGCCATTCCGCGTTCGCAAACGCTCGCGGGGCTCGACCTGTTGGCGACGGCGGTGGTGATGGTCGACGGCGACGGCCGCATCGCGTTCGCCAACGCGGCCGCCGAGAACATGCTGGAGAGCTCGCTGAAGGCCTTGTCGCGCCAGCGGCTGTGCGACCTGTTCGCCAACCCTGCCGAGCTCGACCACGTGATCGGGCAGGCGCGGGCGCACAAGTTCTCCGACCTGCGCCAGGAACTGATGCTGGAACGCGTCGGCCGCGAACCGCTGTTCGTGCATGCGATCGCCAGCGCGCTGGACGATCCGATGGATGCCGTGCTGCTGGAGCTGCGCGAGACCGTTCAACAGATGAAGCTCGACCGCGAAGAGCGCCTGCTGGACCAGAGCCAGGTCAACAAGGAACTGATCCGCAACCTGGCGCACGAGATCAAGAACCCGCTGGGCGGCATCCGCGGCGCGGCGCAGCTGTTGGAGATGGAACTGCCGCCGTTGCACCTGCAGCAGCTGCGCGAATACACGCAGGTGATCATCAAGGAAGCGGACCGGCTGCAGACGCTGGTCGACCGCCTGCTGGCGCCGCACCGCCGGCCGCACATCGTCGGCGACGTCAACATCCATGAAGTACTCGAGCGCGTGCGCAGCCTGATGCTGGCCGAGTTCCCGGCCGGGCTGGCGATCGTGCGCGACTACGATGCGTCGCTGCCCGAGTTCCGCGGCGACAAGGAACAGCTGATCCAGACCGTGTTGAACATCGCCCACAACGCGGCCCAGGCGCTGGCCGAGCGGATCGACGCGGGCGATGCGCAGATCGTGTTCAAGACGCGCGTGGCCCGGCAAGTCACCCTGGCGAAAGTCCGTTACAACCTGGCATTAGATTTGCATATCATCGACAACGGACCCGGCATCCCGCCCCAGATCCGCGACCGCATCTTCTATCCGCTCGTATCCGGACGGGAAGGCGGCAGCGGCCTGGGCCTGACGTTGGCGCAGACCTTCGTGCACCAGCACATGGGCGTCATCGAATGCGAGAGCCGGCCCGGCTACACGGACTTCCGGATCCTGCTGCCTTTGCCATAAGCGATCGTGGCAGCGGCCGAAGTCCCTGACTGAATCCATATTGCGGGAACCACATCACATATGAAGCCAATCTGGATTGTCGACGACGACGAATCGATCCGCTGGGTACTGGAGAAAGCGCTGGCCAGGGAAAACCTCGCCACGAAGAGTTTTGCGAATGCGCGCGACGCGATCGCCGCGCTCGAATACGAGACGCCGCAGGTGCTCGTGTCCGACATCCGCATGCCGGGCGACTCCGGCCTCGACCTGCTGCAGCTCGTGAAGTCCCGCCTGCCGGGGCTGCCCGTCATCATCATCACCGCGTTTTCCGACCTGGACTCGGCCGTGGCGGCATTCCAGGGCGGCGCGTTCGAATATCTTGCGAAGCCGTTCGACATCGACAAGGCTGTCGAGCTGATCCGCCGCGCGCTCGACGAGAGCCTGCGCGAAGCCAGCGTCGAATCGGGCCCGGCCGAGACGCCGGAAATCCTCGGCCAGGCGCCGGCCATGCAGGAGGTGTTCCGCGCGATCGGCCGCCTGTCGCAATCGAACGTGACGGTGCTGATCACCGGCGAATCGGGCACCGGCAAGGAGCTCGTCGCGCGCGCACTGCACAAGCACAGCCCGCGCGCGCAGCAGCCGTTCATCGCGCTGAACACGGCGGCCATTCCGAAAGACTTGCTGGAGTCCGAACTGTTCGGCCACGAGCGCGGCGCCTTCACGGGTGCGCAGGCCACGCGGCGCGGCCGCTTCGAGCAGGCCGAGGGCGGCACGTTGTTCCTCGACGAGATCGGCGACATGCCGTTCGACCTGCAGACGCGGCTGCTGCGCGTGCTGTCCGACGGGCACTTCTATCGCGTCGGCGGACACCAGCCGCTGAAGGCGAACGTGCGCGTCATCACGGCCACGCACCAGAACCTGGAGCAGCGCGTGCGCGACGGCCTGTTCCGCGAGGACTTGTACCACCGCCTGAACGTCATCCGGCTGCGGCTGCCCAGTTTGCGGGAACGCCGCGAAGACATCCCCATCCTGGTGCGCCACTTCCTGGTGCAAAGTGCGAAGCAGCTCGGTGTCGAGGCCAAGCGCATGAGCGAGGCGACGATCGCCTTCCTGCAAAGCCTCGACCTGCCGGGCAACGTGCGCCAGCTGGAAAACCTGTGCAACTGGATCACCGTGATGGCACCGGGCCAGACGGTCGAGGTGAAGGACTTGCCGCTGGAACTGTCCGAAGGGCAGAGCGCGATGCAGGCGGCGCCGGAGCTGCCGGTACCGATGCACCACGCCCCGGCCGCGTCCGCCGGTCA
The DNA here is from genome assembly GCF_007830495.1 of Pseudoduganella flava. Classification (GTDB taxonomy): domain Bacteria; phylum Pseudomonadota; class Gammaproteobacteria; order Burkholderiales; family Burkholderiaceae_D; genus Rugamonas; species Rugamonas flava. The sequence goes on from NZ_VLKW01000001.1 coordinate 448,808, forward strand.
TCCGCCAACGCCGGGCCCGGACGGCTGGCTGGCGCTGCTGGAACTGCAGGCGGCGACGATGCTGTCCGACGGCCAGCAGGACGTGATGGACGTGCTGGGCCGCCAGTTCGAATCCGCGCTGATCCGCACTGCGCTGAAATACACGCACGGCCGCAAGAACGACGCCGCCGTCCGCCTGGGCATCGGCCGCAACACGATCACGCGCAAGATCGCCGAGCTGGGCATTGATGGGGCGAAGGAGGATTGACGCGCAGTGCGCGTCAATCCAACTGAGTTCCAGTGGGCGTCAATCCAACTGATATTTTTGGGCTGGCTGGCCGCGGTGCATGTCCGAAACCCGAGGCAGACCCCGGGGTCAGACCCGCCGGGTCTGACCCAGCTTCACGCTTCTGGTTTTGGCATGAGCCGCCGGCTCGCGAGCATCGTACTCAGCCGTAACGAAATTTCATGTCCTGGTGGGGTCTGACCCCAGCAGGACACGCTCTCAGCAATAGCGGAATTTCAGGTAAGCTCCGGCTTTCATGCCGGAGCTTATTTTTTTGAGGTGTACATGCTGATCAACTGCGTCGCTTATCAACACGGCCGCAAGCTGGCCGATCTGCCGGTGGCCGATATCAGCGACTATGTGGCGCGCGACGATACGTTTGTCTGGGTCGCGTTGAAGGATGCCACGCCGGAGGAGCTGGTCGTGATGCAGGAGGAGTTCGGCCTCCACGAACTGGCCCTCGAGGATGCCCAGCGCGGTCACCAGCGGCCGAAGATCGAGGAGTACGGCGACTCGCTGTTCGTCGTCGTCAAGACGGTCGAGATGGAGGGCGATGAGCTCAACATCGGCGAGATCGACATCTTCGTCGGCCCGAACTATGTGCTGTCGTCGCGCCAGAACAGCTCGCAGGGTTTCCTCGGCGTGCGGGCCCGCGCGGAACGCGAACCACACCTGCTGCAGCATGGCTCCGGCTTCGTGCTGTACGCGCTGATGGATGCCGCGGTGGATCGCTACTTCCCCGTCGTCGATGCGTTCGAATCGGAGCTGGAAGAGATCGAGGAGCGCATCTTCACGCAAAGCTCGCAGCGCGACAACATCGAGCGGCTGTATGACCTGAAGCGGCGGGTGATGACGTTGCGCCACGCCGTCGCGCCGCTGCTCGATGCGATCGGCAAGCTGCATGGTGGCCGCGTGCCGGCGATGTGTGTGAACAGCCAGGAATACTTCCGCGACGTGCATGACCACCTCGCGCGCATCAACACGACGCTCGATACGATCCGCGACACGATCGGCACGGCGATCCAGGTGAACCTGTCGATGGTGGCGCTGGACGAAGGTGAGGTCAACAAGCGCCTCGCCGCCTATGCCGCGATCTTCGCGGTGCTGACGGCCTTTGCCGGCATCTGGGGCATGAACTTCAAGCACATGCCCGAACTGGAGTGGTACTACGGCTACCCGGTGGCGCTGACGCTGATGTTCGGCTCGTCGTTCTACCTGTACCGGCGCTTCAAGAAGGCCGGCTGGTTATAGTTTGTCCGCCGCGGCCATCGACAGCGCCACCGCCTCGGCGACCTTGATGCCGTCCACGCCGGCGGACAGGATGCCGCCCGCATAGCCCGCGCCTTCACCGGCCGGGAACAGGCCGCGCGTGTTCAGGCTTTGCAAGTCGTCGTCGCGGCGCTTGATGCGGATCGGCGACGATGTGCGCGTCTCCAGGCCCGTCAGCACCGCGTCGTGCTTGAAGTAGCCGCGCACCTGCTTGTCGAACGCGGGGAATGCTTCGCGCAGCGCCTCGGTGGCGAAGTCCGGCAGGATCGTCGCCAGGTCCGTCAGGTGCACGCCCGGCTTGTACGACGGGATCACGGCGCCGAATTCGGTGGACGGCCGGCCCGCCACGAAGTCGCCCATCAGCTGGCCCGGCGCGTTGTAGTTCTCGCCGCCCAGTTTGAAGGCCGCTTCCTCCAGCCTGCGCTGGAACTCGATGCCGGCCAGCGGATGGCCCGGATAGTCTTCAGGGCTGATCGACACGACGATCGCGCTGTTCGCATTGCGCTCGGCGCGCGAGTACTGGCTCATGCCGTTGGTGACGACGCGGCCCGGCTCCGATGCCGCCGCGACGACGGTGCCGCCGGGGCACATGCAGAAGCTGTACACGGCGCGGCCGTTCTTCGCGTGGTGCACCAGCTTGTAGTCGGCCGCGCCGAGGATCGGGTGGCCGGCGTTCGGGCCGAAGCGGCACACGTCGATCAGCGATTGCGGGTGCTCGACGCGGAAGCCGATCGAGAACGGCTTCGCCTCGACGTACACGCCGCGGTCGTACAAGGTCTGGAACGTGTCGCGCGAGCTGTGGCCGATCGCCAGTACCACGTGGTTCGTCGCGATGCGTTCGCCGGATGCGAGCTGCAGGCCGCGCAGCTGGCGCACGCCGTTCTTTTCCTCGATATCGAAATCGGTGACGCGCTGCTCGAAGCGGATCTCGCCGCCCAGCGCCATGATCTCCTCGCGCATCGCTTCGACCATCTTCACGAGACGGAACGTGCCGATGTGCGGCTTGCTGACATACAGGATCTCTTCCGGCGCGCCGGCCTTGACGAATTCCGTCAGCACCTTGCGGCCCAGGTGGCGCGGGTCCTTGATCTGGCTGTACAGCTTGCCGTCCGAGAACGTGCCGGCGCCGCCTTCGCCGAACTGCACGTTCGACTCCGGGTTCAGCTCGCGCTTGCGCCAGAAGCCGAACGTGTCCTTGGTGCGCTCGCGCACCGTCTTGCCCCGCTCCAGGATGATCGGTTTCAGGCCCATCTGCGCCAGGATCAGGGCGGCGAACAGGCCGCACGGGCCCATGCCGATGACGACGGGGCGCGGCTGCTGCCCGCGCACGTTGACGCCTTGCGCGACGAACTTGTACTCCATGTCGGGGGCGGGCATCAGGTGCACGTCGCGCTGGTTGCGGGCCAGCACGCCGGCGTCGTCCGTCGTCTCCAGGTCCACCGAGTAGATCAATACGATGCTGGCCTTCTTGCGGGCATCGTAGCTGCGCTTGTGGACGATGAAGTTCAAGAGCGCCTCGGCGGGGATACCCAGCCGCGCCAGGATCGCGTCCTTCAGTTCGTGTTCGGCGTGGTTCAGCGGCAGTTTGATTTCATTCAGACGAAGCATGGCAATTCTTCAGAGTCGGCGTGTGCAACCCGCCATTGTACCCAGAAAGGCTGCGCCGGTCAGCTCACCCGGCCGCACCACGCCGGTGCGGCCGGCCCACGGCCTGTGCGCTTTTGTGATTTTGTCATGCGCCCCAGGCCATGCCGAGGGCGGCCAGCACGGCCAGCCCGGCCGTTTCGGTGCGCAGGATGCGCGGCCCCATCGCCACGCCGATCGCACCCTGGCGCAGCGCTTCCTGTTCCTCCTCGTCCGTGAAGCCGCCTTCCGGCCCCACCATCACCGTCACCGGCTGGGGCGGCGTCGCGCGGGCCCAGTCGGCCAGGGTTTGCGTTGCGCGCGGCGTCAGCAGCAGGCGCGGAGCGGCGGACCCGGCGGCCAGCCAGTCGCGCAATTCCGCCGGTTCCGCCACCGTCGCCAGGCGGTTGCGACCGCTTTGTTCCGACGCGGCGACGACGATCGCGCGCCAGTGCGCCAGCTTTTTTTCGGCCCGCTCGGCGGACAGCCGCACCACGCAGCGCCGGGCCGCCAGCGGCTGCACGGCCGCGACGCCCAGTTCGACGGCTTTTTCAACGATCCAGTCCATCTTCGTGCCTTCCGGCAGGGCTTGCGCCAACGTGACGGGGTAGGGCAGTTCCGCTTCGCGCGGGTCGAACGTGCGCACCTCGGCCGTCGCCCGTTTCTTGCCGACGTCCGCCAGCACGGCCTCGTACTGGCCGCCGTTGCCGTCGAACAGCGTCAGCGGGTCGCCGGGACCCAGGCGGATCACGTGGATGTGGTGCGCCACTTCGGGTGGCAGGTCGACCAGCTGGCCGGCGGCCAGCGGCATATCGATGAAAAAGCGGGGCATAACAATCTGCAAGGTTCGAAAATGCACTGATTTTAAGCCGCACCCCCGTGCTCTGGTAAAATAACGGGCTACACAGTCAGAGGCGGCTTCAACATGCCGATGTCCGGCACTGCCCGGAGATGCCATGTTGAAGCGGCTTCGAGCCCGTCGGATTCCAAACCTCCCTCAGATCAGATCGTATGAACGTTAAGCTTCCCCACACCCAGATGGCCAACGCAATCCGTGCGCTGGCGATGGACGCTGTCCAGAAAGCCAATTCCGGCCACCCCGGCATGCCGATGGGCATGGCCGAGATCGCCGTTGCGCTGTGGAGCGGCCATCACCGCCACAACCCGGCCAATCCGGACTGGGTCAACCGCGACCGTTTCCTGTTGTCGAACGGCCACGGCTCGATGCTGCACTACGCGCTGCTGCACCTGTCCGGCTACGACGTGTCGATGGACGACATCCGCAGCTTCCGCCAGCTGCACTCGAAGACGCCGGGCCACCCGGAAGTGGACATCACCCCGGGCGTGGAAACGACGACGGGCCCGCTGGGCCAGGGCATCGCCAACGCCGTCGGCATGGCGCTGGCCGAATGGCTGCTGGCACAGGAGTTCAACAAGCCGGGCCACGACGTGGTCGATCACTACACGTACGCGTTCGTCGGCGACGGCTGCCTGATGGAAGGCATCTCGCACGAAGTGTGCTCGCTGGCCGGCACGCTGGGCCTGAAGAAGCTGATCGCACTGTACGACGACAACGGCATCTCGATCGACGGTAAAGTCGAAGGCTGGTTCACCGACGACACGCCGCAGCGCTTCGAAGCGTACGGCTGGAACGTGATCCGCGACGTGGACGGCCACGACGTGAGCGCCGTCGACGCCGCCATCGCAGCGGCGAAAAAATCCGACAAGCCGACGCTGATCTGCTGCAAGACCGTCATCGGCAAGGGTTCGCCGAACCTGCAGGGTGGCGACAAGGTGCACGGCGCCGCGCTGGGCGACAAGGAAGTGGCAGCCGTACGCGAGTACATCAGCTGGGGCCACGAGCCGTTCGTCATCCCGGAAGAAGTGAACACTGCCTGGAACTTCAAGGACAAGGGCGCTTCGTACGAGATCGAATGGAACACGAAGTTCGACGCCTACGCGAAAGCCTACCCGACGGAAGCGGCCGAGCTGAAGCGCCGCATGAACGGCGACCTGCCGGCCAATTTCGACGCCACGCTGAAGGCTGCGATCCAGGCCTGCGTCGACAAGAAGGAAACCATCGCCACCCGCAAGGCATCGCAGAACGCGATCCAGGCGCTGGCAGGCATCCTGCCGGAATTCCTGGGCGGCTCGGCCGACCTGACGGGCTCGAACCTGACGAACTGGAAGGAATCGATCGCCGTCCGTTCCGGCAAGCCGGGCAACCACATCAACTACGGCGTGCGCGAGTTCGGCATGAGCGCGATCATGAACGGCGTGGCGCTGCATGGCGGCTACATCCCGTTCGGCGCGACGTTCCTGACGTTCTCCGACTACAGCCGCAACGCGCTGCGCATGGCCGCGCTGATGAAGCAGCGCTCGATCTTCGTGTTCACGCACGACTCGATCGGCCTGGGCGAAGATGGCCCGACGCACCAGTCCGTCGAGCACGTCTCGTCGCTGCGCCTGATCCCGAACCTGGACAACTGGCGTCCGGCCGACACGGTCGAGTCGATGGTCGCCTGGGGCGAGGCAATCAAGCGCAAGAACGGCCCCTCGACGCTGATCTTCTCGCGCCAGAACCTGCAGTACCAGGAGCGCACCGAGCAAGCCATCGCCGACATCGCCAAGGGCGGCTACATCCTGCAGGATGACGCCAACGCGAAGGCCGTGCTGATCGCCACCGGCTCCGAAGTCGAGCTGGCCGTCAACGCCGCCAACGCGCTGCGCGCCGAAGGCGTGGCCGTGCGTGTCGTGTCGATGCCGTCCACCGACGTGTTCGACCGCCAGGATGCCGCTTACAAGGCGGCCGTACTGGGCAAGGGCCTGCCGCGGGTCGCTATCGAGGCGGGCGTGACCGATTTCTGGTACAAGTACGTGGGTCTGGAAGGCGCCGTCGTCGGTATCGACACGTTCGGCGAATCCGCCCCGGCGGGCGTGCTGTTCAAGCACTTCGGCTTCACCGTGGAAAACGTGGTGGCCAAAGTCAAAGGTGTTCTTGCTGCATAAAGAGACGGGTATCCGTCGCGGCGCTTTGCCGCGGCGGACGCATAAAAAGAATTTTCTTTCATCAGGAGTACGAGTATGACGATCAAGGTAGCAATCAACGGTTATGGCCGCATCGGCCGCAATGTCCTGCGCGCTTTCTACGAAGGCGGCAAGAAGCAGGACATCCAGATCGTTGCCATCAACGACCTGGGCAACGCGCAGTCGAACGCGCACCTGACCCGCTACGACACGGCGCATGGCAAGTTCAACGGCACCGTCGAGGTGGATGGCGATTTCATGATCGTCAACGGCGACAAGATCCGCGTGTTCGCGCAGCGTAACCCGGCCGAAATCCCATGGGGTGAGCTGGGCGTGGACGTCGTGCTCGAGTGCACGGGCTTCTTCACGACGAAAGAGAAGGCCTCCGCGCACCTGAAGGGCGGCGCCAAGAAAGTCATCATCTCGGCACCGGGCGGCAAGGATGTCGATGCGACGATCGTCTACGGCGTCAACCAGAACGTGCTGAAGGCAACCGATACCGTCATCTCGAACGCATCGTGCACGACGAACTGCCTGGCCCCGCTGGTCAAGCCGCTGAACGACGCGATCGGCCTGGAAAACGGCCTGATGACGACGGTGCACGCGTACACCAACGACCAGGTGCTGACCGACGTGATGCACGAAGACCTGCGCCGCGCCCGCTCGGCCACGCAGTCGATGATCCCGACGAAGACGGGCGCCGCCGCCGCGGTCGGCCTGGTATTGCCGGAACTGAACGGCAAGCTGGACGGCTACGCGATCCGCGTACCGACGATCAACGTGTCGATCGTCGACCTGTCGTTCATCGCCAAGCGCGACACGACCGTGGACGAGATCAACCAGCTGATGAAGCAGGCTTCGGAAGGCGCGCTGAAAGGCATCCTGACGTACAACACCGAGCCGCTGGTCTCCGTGGACTTCAACCACAACCCGGCCTCGTCGAACTTCGACGCGACGCTGACGAAAGTCTCCGGCCGCCTGGTGAAGGTATCGTCGTGGTACGACAACGAGTGGGGCTTCAGCAACCGCATGCTGGACACCACCGTCGCACTGATGAACGCGAAGTAATCCGCGCATCGTCGCAACACGAAAGGGCGCCTCGGCGCCCTTTTTTCATGCCCGCAACATTTCCTAAAATCGGGGTCTGACCCCCAGTCTGGGAAATATTTCCAAAATCGAGGGACTGTCCCTCGACCTTGGAAATATTTCCTGAACCGAGGGACAGTCCCTCCCCGCGTTTGCTACATAAACGTCGTGAAAACGCATCAAAAGCGCGTCCTGGGCGTTGCCCGCGGGACAGCGATCGGCCGTCGCCAGAGGGAGCCGAGGGCGCGGCGGCCATGTTGCCAAAAAAGAGGGACTGTCCCTCGAATCTGGAAATATTGCCGAAATCGGGGGACAGTCCCCTGTCGTGCTGGCGCAACATGCTGTGGCGCGGGCGCAAAAAAGCCCTGCCGGCTTGCGCGGGCAGGGCTTGGTGACGCGGGGTACGGCTTAGAAGCTGTACGACGCGCGCAGGTAGTAGGTGCGGCCCAGCACGTTGGTGTAACGCGGGTCGTAGCCTGCCTGGAAGGTGTCTTCCTGGAAGGACAGCGGCGGTTCGCGGTCGAACAGGTTGCGCACGCCGAACGTGACCGCGTAGCCCTTCTTCTGCGCCCACGACAGGTAACCGTCGAACGTCGTGTACGACGCCACGCGGTGGTTGTTGTCGAACGCGTTGTCCGCATCCAGGTAGCCGGACTTGTAGTTCGCCGTCAGGCCGGCGCCGAATTCACGCAGGTTCCAACGCAGGTTGGCGGTGTTCTGCCAGCGGAAGATCGGGCCGGTGCCGCGGTAGGCGCCAACCTTCTGGATCCACTCGCCGCCTTCGGACGTCTGGTACTTGTAGCTGTGCACCCAGGTGCTGTTCAGCGACAGGTTGTACGTGCCGAAGTCCGTCGTACGCAGGCGGTATTGCGCGCCCAGGTCGACACCGTTCGTCTTGATGCTGCCCAGGTTCTGGGTACGCAGGTCGACATAGCCGCAGTTGGTCGGCGTCACGCACTGCGAGCCGTCGATCGACAGGTTGCCGGCCGCGTTGCGGTGGTACAGCGACGCGTACTTGATCGGGTCGGCGAACACGTCGTCTTCCGACAGGCTGTCGATCTGGTGATCCAGCTGGATCGCCCATACGTCGGCCGACAGCGTCAGGTTGCGCACGCCTTCGTAGACGACGCCGAACGTGGCGTTCTTCGACTCTTCCGGTGCCAGGTTCTTGTTACCGCCTTGCAGCTTCTGGAACTGCACGCGGCAGTTCGTCGCCGAACCCTTGCCAGGAATCGGCACGCCGTCCGGGCAGTTGATCGGGTCGTTCTGCGTCGACGTGTTGGTGTACGCCTGGGCCGAGTTGATCTCATACAGCGACGGCGCACGGAAGCCCGTCGAGTACGAACCGCGCACCAGCACTTCCTTGACCGGCTGCCAGCGGAAGCTGACCTTCGGGTTGGTGCTGTTGCCGAAGTCGCTGTACTTGTCGTAGCGGACGGCCGCGGTCACGTCCAGCGTCTTCAGCAGCGGAACGTTCAGCTCGGCGTATGCAGCGTACACGCTGCGCGAGCCTTCGTCATGCGCGTTCGGGTCGATACCCGTGCTGGCCACGACCTTCTCGGCGTATGGCGTGTTCGACTCGGACAGGAATTTCTCGCGGCTGGCGAGCCCACCGATTGCCAGTGCGGCATTGCGGCCGGCGCCGGCCCAGTCGCCCAGTTCGCGGCTGGCGTTGAAGTCGAAGGTCTTCGTCGTGCCCTTGGCGTTCTGGATGTTGCCGTTCAGCGCGGCAGCCATCAGCAGGTCCATGCCGGCGGTGGTCTGGTCGCCGAACGGGTTGATCACGCCGTCCAGCACGCCCTTCGTGATCATGTCGCCGTCGCTGTAGCCGTACAGGTTCACCTTGACCTTGTTCTCGTTGTACGAGAGGGCGGTCTGGTAATCCCAGCCGGCGATATTGCCGGACAGGCTGGCCACGAAGCGCTGCTGGCGGTTGATGTTCTCATCCGCGCGCGAACCGTTCGGCAGGTCGCGCCACATCACGTTGATGTAGCCCGGCTGTGCGCCGTCCGGCAGGCCGGATTCGCCGAGGAAGTTCGGATCCAGCGGAATGTTCGGCGTGATGGCGCCGGGGTTGCCCGGGTAGTACGGGCTCGTACGGTTCATGATCAGGCCGCCGTACGGCACCGGCGCGATCGCGCTTTCCACCTTGCTGCGGCTGACCAGGTATTCCAGGCCCAGCTGATGGTCGTTCGGCAGCTTCAGCGTGCCCTTGAACAGGCCGGTGGCGCGTTCGGAACGGGGGATGTAGTCGACGAAGCTCGACGTCGTCATCTTGCAGCTGGTACCGTCCGGGACGAGGTTCGGCGCGCTGGTGCAGTTCGGCGCGGCCGGGTTGCCGCTGTCGCCTTCCTGGTAGTAGTTGGCCGGGCTCGTGCTGCCGGACAGGCCGCCCGCATAACGCTTGTTGAACGGACGATCCAGGCCGCCTACGGCGCGCTGCTTCTGGAAGTCGGCCATCGCGAAGAAGTTGAAGCCATCCTTCTCGACGTCGCCGTAGCCGTAGCCCACGTTCGTGTTCACGCTCTGGCCGCCCGGGTGCTGCGGCGAATCGCCGCCCACCGTGACGATGCCGCCGGTGAAGTCTTTCTTCGTGATGAAGTTGATCACGCCGCCGACGGCGTCGGAGCCGTACAGCGACGATGCGCCGTCGCGCAGCACTTCGACGCGCTCGATCGCGGCGAACGGGATCATGTTCAGGTCGGGCGCCGAGCTGTCGAACGCGTTGTTCGCCAGGCGGCGGCCGTTCAGCAGCACCAGCGTCTTGTTGGCACCGATGCCGCGCATGTCGGCGAACGAAGCACCACCCGTGCCGGAACCGACGACCTGGCTCGTGGTCTGGGTCGGCTGCATCGCGGCGACGGTCGACAGCACCTGCTCGACGGTCGTGATGCCTTCGGCCTTCAGGTCATCCATCTTGACGACGGTGACGGGCACGGCGGTTTCCGCGTCGATACGCTTGATCGCCGAACCGGTGATCTGCACGCGCTGCATCGGCTGGTCGGCCTGCTGCGCCAGCGCGGGTGCCGCGATCAGGCTGGCTGCACCGGCGGCGCAGATCAGGCGGATCGAGCGGGAAAGGGTTGTTTCTTTGATCATTTATTGACTCCAATGTTTGTCCCAGCTCGCCCTGCAAGGCTGTGCTTGATCAGGGCGAAAGTGCATCAAACAACGTGGAGTTACCAATCGTCAACAGTATTTTTACTTCAATTGTTTCAATCGTGTTACATACAACACTTGCGTAATATTTCTGTATGAATTGTTTCAGGATGTAACGCATTCGTGATAGCAGTTGCATAAACAAAAAACCCTCCGCGGCCGAGGCCGGGGAGGGCTGACGTACCAGAGCCCGAATCAGAGCGTCACGCGCAGACCGGCGTAGTAGCGGCGCCCGATCGGATCGTAGACGCCCGCTGCCGTCTCGGTGCCCGTGTCGCTGCCCGGCAGGCCGGAAACGATCGGCGGCGCCTTCGTGTTGAACGCGTTGTCGATGCCCAGGTACAGCTCCCACTTCTTGCGGAACTCGTAGTTGACCTGGAAGTCCTGGTAGGTCTTCGAGCCGATCATCACGCCATTACGCGGGATGTCCAACTGGGCCAGGAACTGGTCGTCCAGCGCCGCCTTGCCGATGTACTGGGTGGTGCCGGAGATGCTGACCGGGCCCCATTTGTAAGCCAGGTTCAGCGAAGCGCGGTTCTTGGCCGCGACGTCGAGTTCGCCTGCCCAGTAATCGCGCGGCGCGCCCGGCGCCGGCACGTCGTAACCCTGGCGCAGCCAAGTCCACGACAGGCGGCTGGTCAGCCGGCCCGGCCCGACGCGGCCGGCCCACGATGCCGTCACGTCGACACCCTCGGTGGCCTTGCCGCCGCTGTTGCTGACGGGCGAGTCGATGTACTCCAGCGACCCGGCGCTGTTGGCGCCAACCTCGGCGGGGCGGCGGGTGATCAGGCCGCACAGCGATCCGTCGCCTTCATAGCAGTTCTGCAGCGCGTACTGGCGCGGCATGAACACGAGCGCGTCGGCGATCTTGATGTCGAAGTAGTCGATCGTGAACGTGAAGTTCTTGATCGCCGGGATATTGGTTGGCGTCCACACCAGGCCCACCGTCGTCGACCAGCCTTTCTCGGCCTTCAGGTTCGGATTGCCGCGGTCGTAGCCGCTGATGCCCTGGATGTCCGGCTGGGTCAGCGTGAACGAACCGTTGGTCTGGATGTTCGCCATCACGCCAGGGGCGGCCCGGCATGCCGCGTCGCGCGCGCCCTGCGACGTGGCGGTCACGCCGACGCACGGGTCGACGATATCGGCCGGGAACGTCTGTTGCGGCGGCTGGTACAGCTCGTTGATGTTCGGTGCGCGCGTCGACAATGCCCGCGTGGCGCGGAAGCGGAAGTCCTTGATCGGCGACCATTCGAGGCCGGCGTTCCAGCTGGTCGTGTAGCCTACCGTCGAGTAGTTGCCGCGGCGGACGGCGCCCGAGAAGTCGAGGCTGCGCGCGAACGGCTGGTCCTTCAGGATCGGCACGCGCAGCTCGGCGAACGCTTCCTTCACGTTGAACTTGCCGAACGTCGGCGGCAGTGCGTTGCCGGCGTTCAGGCCGGCCTGCGTCAGCGCGTCCGCCTCGCTGCTGGATTCCTCGCCGCGCCACTCGAAGCCGACGGCAGCGCCGACCTTGCCGGCCGGCAGGTCGAAGATTTCGCCGGAAATCGAGCCGCCCGCCAGCTTCTGCGTGATCTTGGTTTCCAGGCTGCCCGGCGCCGTCACGTACTTCAACGCTTCCGGCGAGATCGTGTTGTAGCCGAACACATTGATCGGCACGCAGCCCTGCAGGCGGGCATTCGGGTCGCGGCAGATGACCTCGGTGCGGTTGTTGTTATTGTTCTCGTCGTTCACGTCCTGGTAGGCTTCCAGCGCGTTACGGAAGTTCAGCACGTTGACCTGGCCCGTCGAGCTTTGCGACTCCTTCGTCTGGCCGTAGGCGATGTAGGTCTCGTACTTCCATTCGCGCAGCAGGTTGAAGTTGCCGTTGACGCCGGTGGCGAGGCGGAACGTGTCGCGGTTGGCCTTCGAGCCGCGGGTGCCCACCTCCGACAGGCGGCGCGTGAAGTAGTAGTCGCGCAGGCCGTCGCCATCGGTGTCGCTGATGCGGTCGTACAGGTACTGCGGCACGATCGGGTTCCGGCGCAGCACGCCGTTGACGAGGAACTCGGCGGGCACCTGGCCGCCGGTCGCCGGGTAGATGTCTTCCGCGCCCAGCGCGAACGGTTCGATGCGCGTCGACACGCGGGTCGCGGCGTAGTTACCTTCGAAGAAGATGTTGTGATTCTCGTTCAGGGCCAGCGTGCCCGTCGTCGCCAGCAGGTAGCGGTCGGTCGGCACGGCGATCGAGCGGTATTCGGAACGGTTGAAGCCGGTTGCCTGCTGGCCGTTGGTGCCGTTCGTGTTCCACGGGATGGGGGTGCCGTTGCGGTCGTACGTGTAGGTGCCGTCGTCGTAGAAGAAGCGGCCCTGCGGCGCATAGCTCGAATAGAACGGGCGGGTCACCTTGAACAGGTCGTCCGGATCGCCTGCCGAGTTCTGGTCGACGGCCGATGCCGGCCGGTCCTTCGAATACACCACGCCCTGTTTCGAGTAGCCGAAGTGGGTCATGATGTTGCTGGTGCCTTCCGCGTTGCTCGTGCCCCAGGTCAGCGAGAATTTCTTCTTCGTGTCGTCGTGCTTGGTGCTCTGGCCGCCTTGCGCGTCGACGATGATGCCGTTGAAGTTGCGCTTCGTGATGATGTTGACGACGCCGGCCACCGCGTCCGAACCATAGGTCGACGAGGCGCCGCCGGTCAGCATGTCGACCCGCTCGATGAAGTCGGTCGGGATCACGTTCAGGTCGACCGCCGTCTCGCCCGGCACGCCCGCCACGAAGCGCCGGCCGTTCACCAGCACCAGCGTGCGCGACGTGCCCAGGCTGCGCAGGTCGACCGTCGAGACGCCGGCGCTCGACGTCGTGAAGTTGGAGTTCGTGCGGCTGATCGCCGGAGCACCCAGGGTCGGGTTCTTCAGCAGCAGTTCCTGCAGGTTCGTCACGCCGGAGGCGGCGATGTCGGTGGCGGTCAGCACCTGCAAGGGCGATGACGATTCGGCGTTCGGCGACGGAATCCGCGAGCCCGTCACCTGCACCTGCTGGATCGGCGCTTCCTGCGCCATCGCGTTCATGCTCACCAGCATACCGCCCAGGCAGACCAGCCGGACGGACCGTGAAAGCAATTTCTCTTTCATTCTCTGCTCCCTCGTTGAAAAAAACGGCCCCAGCAGCGTTAGCTGCAAAACAACAATCTTCAGCGAGAGATATAAAAACTACAAATTCTTTTCGACGTTTTGCAAAGAGGCGTATGGAAAATGCAACGATATGGTCGAATGGCAGACGACTGTTCGGTATGGCGCCGTTCGAGACAGCGCCTGCGGCATCAGCCGTCGCCGAACAGCGCCGTCCACAACTGGCGCACGTGCGCCGCATGGGCCGCCACGCGGGCCGGATCGACGCGCGACTGCTCGCCGCCCTGCAGCCGGATCTGGTGCTGCAGCTTGCGCATCGCCCGGTAGGCATCGCCGACCTGCGCGGCCAGCGCCGCATCGATCAGGCCCAGCTCGCCGCAGATGCGCAGCAGCGCGATGTTGCCGAGGTTGCCCGTCAGTTCGCGGTGGGCGCCGGCATGCTGCAGCACCAGGTACTGGACGATGAACTCGATGTCGATCATGCCTCCGGCATCCTGCTTCAGGTCGAAGCTCTCCGGCCGGCTCGGGTAGGCGTCGTGCATGCGGCGGCGCATCGCCAGCACCTCGCGCATCAGATCAAGCCCCGTCACGCGCGGCGTGCGCAGCACTTCGCAGCGGATCTCCTCGAAGCGGCGGCCGATGCCGGTGTCGCCGGCGCAGAAGCGCGCCCGCGTCAGCGCCTGGTGTTCCCACACCCACGCCGACTGCTTCTGGTAGCGCTCGAACGCCTGCACCGACGACACCAGCATGCCGCTGGCGCCGTCCGGCCGCAGCGCCGTGTCGATGTCGAACAGGATGCCGGCGCTCGTGTGCGTCGTCATCCACGTGATGAAGCGCTGCGCCAGCTTCGCGTACAGGCCGGGCGCTTCCTGGTCGTCGTCGTCGTACAGGAAGATCACGTCCAGGTCGGACACATAGCCCAGCTCCTTGCCGCCCAGCTTGCCGTAGGCGATGACGGCGAAGCGGGGCACGTCGCGGTGGCGCTTGGCCACCGTCTGCCAGGCGGCATGGATCACGGCGGCGACGATGACATCGGCCAGTGCGGACAGGTGGTCGGCCAGCTTCTCGACGGTGAGGTCGCCCGCCAGGTCCTGCGCCAGCAGGTGGAACAGCTGGGCGTGGTGCACTTCGCGCAGGATGTCGAGCTGGCGTTCCGTGTCGCCCGCGGCCACGGCCAGCTGCGCGTCCAGTTCGCGCACCAGCACCTGCGGGTCGAACACGGCGTTGCGGATGCGCTCGTCCAGCAGCTCGTCGAGCAGGATCGGGTGCTGCGTCAGGAACGTCGCGGCCCAGGCGCTCGCGTGCATCATGCCGATCACCCGCTCCAGCGTGTGCGGGTATTCCGTCAGCAGCGACAGGTATGAGGAGCGCCGGGCGATAGCTTCCAGGAATTCCAGCAGCCGCCCCAGCGTGCCCAGCTGCGTGCCGACGGGGTTGTCGGCCGCCGCGCGGGCGATCAGCGGCAGCGCCGCGTTGATCAGCGCCACCAGCAGCTGGCGGCTGGTTTCCGGCATCGACTGCACCCGCGGGGCCTGCCACGTCCCTGTCAGGCGGCGGGCTGCCGCGGCCGGGTCGTCATAGCCCAGCGCGGCGAAGCGGGCTTCGATCGCTTCCTGGTTGTCCGGATCGGCGCACGCGTTGCTGGTGGCCGGGTCGATGCCGTCGTCGCCGCCCTTGTCGGCGAACATCGCATCGAACTGCTCGGCCACGAAGCGGCGGTGCGCATCGAGCTGGGCCAGCAGCGTGGCCGCATCGGGCAGGCCCATCATGCGGGCGATGGTTTGCCGGTCGACGTCGTGCGGCGGCAGCGTGTGGGTTTGCGCATCGTCCAGGTATTGCAGCCGGTGTTCCAGGTTGCGCAGGAACGTGTAGGAGTCCAGCAGGCGTTCGACGATGTCGGCGGCCAGCAGGCCCTTGTCCGGCAGCTGGCGCAGCGTCGCCCGGGTCGAGCGGTCGCGCAGGCTCGGGTCGCGGCCGCCGCGGATCAGCTGGAACACCTGGGCCAGGAACTCGATCTCGCGGATGCCGCCGCGGCCCAGCTTGACGTTGTGGCTGCGCTCCGGGTGCAGCCGCTCCTGCCGGTTCACCTCGGCGCGGATCTGCGCATGCATCGTGCGGATCGCATCGATGACGCCGAAGTCCAGGTAGCGGCGGAAGCAGAACGGCCGCACGATCCCATCCAGCGCGGCGATGTCCGCCGGCGTGCCGGTCACGGCGCGCGCCTTCACCCATGCGTAGCGTTCCCACTCGCGGCCCTGCACGATCAGGTATTGCTCGACCATGCCGAGGCTGGCGGCCAGCGGGCCGGAGCCACCGTTCGGCCGCAGCGCCATGTCGACGCGGAACGTGAAGCCGTCCTCGGTGATCTCGGCCAGCGCGGCGATCAGCCGCTTGCCGAGCCGGACGAAGTATTCGTGGTTCGACAGCTGGCGCTGGCCCGGCCCGGCGGCCGTGTCGCCATCTTCCGGGTAGACGAAGATCAGGTCGATGTCGGACGACACGTTCAGCTCGAAGCCGCCCTGTTTGCCCATCGCCAGCACGATCAGTTGCTGCTCCGCGCCGGACTCGGCGCCCGTCGGCACCCCATGCGCGGCGCGCATTTCGCCGTCGAGCTCGGCCAGGTGGCTGCGGATCGCGAAATCGGCCAGCCGCGTCACCGCCGTGACGACTTCGTTCAGGTCAGCCTTGCCTTCCAGGTCGCGCCGGATGATGGCAGCGATCAGTAGGTTGCGCAGCCGGCGCATGCCGCGCGCCAGCGGCAGCGTGTCGCCGTCCCGTTCCACCCTCAGCAGTGCGCCCAGATCGACGGTATCCAGCGATAATTGCGTAAGTGCATCAATCTTGTCTTGGCGATCGGGCGCGGCGGCCAGCCAGCGCTGGTAAAAGCGGGAGTCGAGGACGGGGGAAGGATGCATGAAAAGAGTTGGTAACGTTGTGTAATGATCGGTGCCGCGCGAGCCAGTCCAACCGGGCATTGCGGTAGAATGGGCACCTTCGCGGGAAGGATGAACGACCCGACATTCATTTTACGCCGCGGCAAGCGGCCGGCCTGGAAATTTTGTGTTGAAGGAACAAACGGCAGAAGAGAAAGGCGAGGCGACGCGGCCAGACGCCGCGGAGCCGGCCGAAGGGCCGATCGCCGCGCGCTGGCATCGCCTCCAGGCTGCCTACCGGCTGTGCAACCAGGCGTCGCACCACGTGCTCGGCTTCACGATCAAGCTCGTGCTGGTGGTGTACTTCGCGTTCGCCCTCGTGTTCCTGGCGCTGCGCTGGGCCGTGCTGCCCAATATCGACCGCTACAAGGGCGACATCGAGCGGGCGGCCAGCCGCGCCGTCGGCAATCCCGTCACGATCGACCGCATCTACGCTTCCTGGTCCGGCCTGCGGCCCAACCTGTTCCTTGGCGACGTCGTGCTGCGCGACCGCGGCGGCCAGCAGGCGCTGCGCCTGCCCAGCGTGTCGGCCACGTTGTCGTGGTGGAGCGTGGCGGCGATGGACGTGCGCTTCGAATCGCTGGAACTGATCCGGCCTGACCTGGACATCCGCCGCGAGCCGGACGGCAAGCTGTACGTGGCCGGCATCCACATCGACCCGAACCGCAAGGACGACGGCCGCGGCGCCGACTGGCTGCTGGCGCAGCGCGAGATCGTCGTACGCGAGGGCCGCGTCGTGTGGACCGACGCGCAGCAAGGCGCCACGCCACTGGCGCTGGCGGACGTCAACGTCGTGCTGCACAACCAGTGGCGGCGCCACCGCTTCGCCGTCAAGGCCACGCCGCCGCAGGCGCTGGGCGGGCGGCTCGACGTGCGCGCCGATTTCCGCCAGCCCGCGTTTTCCCAGCGGGCAGCGGACGTCAAGCAATGGCGCGGGACGCTCTACGCGGCCGTGCAGCGCGCCGATCTCGCCGCATGGCAGGCCTACGTGCCGTCGCCGGCCGACGTGCGCTCCGGCCGCGGCAGCGTGCGCGCCTGGCTCGACATCGATCACGCCCGCCTGAACGGCGTGACGGCGGACGTGGCGCTGGAAGACGTCGTGGCCGCGCTGTCGCCCGACCTGCCGCGGCTCGACGTGGCGGCGCTGCGGGGCCGCGTCGCATTCGAGGAAGACAAGGCGCCGCGCGGCGCCGACCGCCAGGCATCGTTCGGCGCGTATGGCCACCGCGCCAGCATCACCGATTTCACGCTGCGCACGCGCGACGGCGCGGCGCTGGCGCCGACGACGCTGTCCGAACGCTACACGCCGGCAGTGCGCGGCAAACCGGCGACGACATCCATCACGGCCCGTTCGCTCGACCTGAAGACCCTCGCCGAACTGGCCACGCGGCTGCCGCTGCCGCCGGCCCAACGCGCGCTGCTGGCCGACCTGGCGCCGCGCGGCCGGGTCGACGACTTGCGTGCCGAGTGGCAGGGCCCGCTGGCCCAGCCGGTGACGTGGCGCGTGCGCGCCGCGCTGCACGGCCTGGGCATGGCGGCGCTGGCGGCACGCGAGGCCGCGCCGGGCGACGGCAAGCATCCGCCGCTGCCCGCATTGCCGGCGCTGCCCGGCTTCGACGGACTGTCCGGCACGATCAACGCGGCCGATGACGGCGGCACGATCGAACTGGATGCGCCCGGCCTCGTGCTCGACATGCCGCAGTGGTTCGAGACGGCGGCGATGCCGTTCCACCAGCTCAAGCTGGACGCCGCATGGGCGCGCACCAGTGACGGCGGCCTGCGGATCAAGCTCGACAAGCTGGAATTCGACCAGGATGGCATGACGGGCACGCTGTCCGGCACCCACACGCTGCCGGCCGGCAAAGGCGGCGCACTAGCCGGTCCCGGTATCGCCGACTTCACCGGCACACTGAACGGCTTCACGATCAACCGGATCGGCCGCTACCTGCCGAACGCCACGCCGGAGCACCTGAAGCACTGGCTGACGGGCGCGCTGGAAGGCGGCACGGCGAACGACGTGGCGCTGCGCCTGGCCGGCGACCTGGCGCATTTCCCGTTCGCGGCCAATACGCCGGCGCGCGCCAAGGGCGAGTTCCGCATCGCCGGCCGCATCGTCGACGGCAAGCTCAATTACGAGCCGGGCTTCTACGGCAAGGACGGCAAGGCGCCGATGTGGCCGCAGGCCGAACAGATCCAGGGCACGTTCGCGTTCGACCGCGCGCGCATGGAGATCAAGGCCGACACGGCAAAGACGGGCAATGTGAACCTGACCAACGTGAAGGCCGTGATCGCCGACCTGGGGCACCACGACAGCGTGCTGGAAATCGACGGCAACGCGGCCGGCGCGATGCAGGACTACCTGCGCTACGTGGCGAACAGCCCCGTGCTGGAATGGATCGGCCGCTTCACGGACCAGACCACGTCCACCGGCAACGCCAAGCTGACGTTGCGCCTCGACCTGCCGCTGAACCACATCCGCGACAGTAAAGTACTGGGCACGCTGCAATTGCAGGGCAACGACATCACCTTGTGGAACGACATGCCGACCGTGCTGCTCACCACCGGCAAGATCGAATTCAACGAGCGGGGCGTCAACCTGAACGGCTTGAACGGCACGCTGCTGGGCGGCCAGCTGACGGTGGGCGGCGGTTCGCAGCGCGACGGCTCGATCGCCGTGCGCATCGGCGGCACCCTCACGGCGGAAGGCTTGCGCCGCGCCTACCCGTCGGCGGCTATGCAGCGCCTGGCCAGCCACATCAACGGCAGCACCCGCTACACGGGCTTGATCACGGCGCAGAACCACCAGTACCAGGTGACGGTCGATTCGTCGCTGGCCGGCGCCGCACTCGACTTCCCGGCGCCGCTGAACAAGGAAGCGGCGGACGCGTTGCCGCTGCGCTTCGTGCTGAACGGCGCCGGCGCCAACGAAGCGGGGCTGGCGCGCGACGACATCCGCATCACGCTGGGCAATGGCATCGAGGCGCGCTACCAGCGCCAGCGCCAGCACCAGGGAATCGAGCACGGCCCGTGGCACCTGGTGCGCGGCGGTATCGGCGTCAACGTGCCGGCACCGGAGCCGGACAGCGGGCTGGCGCTGGCCGTCAACATGAAGTCGATCAACGTCGACGACTGGCTGAACCTGGGCGGCGCGATCGCCGGCGCCGACAGCGGCGGCACGGCCGCGGCGGACGGACCCGGCATGGCGCAATACGTCGTGCCGGAGCTGATGGCCGGCCGCGCCGACGAGCTGTTCATCGCCAGCCGCAAGCTCGATGGCGTGGTCGTCGGCGCCACGCACCGCAACGGCACGTGGCAGGCCAGCATCGATTCGCGCCAGGCCAACGGCTACATCACGTGGAACGAATCGCCGACGGGACGCGGCCTGGGCAAGGTGACGGCGCGGCTGTCCACATTGATCATTCCCGAATCGGCGGCGGGCGACGTCAAGGACCTGCTGGAAAAGTCGGCCACGTCGCCGGCCATCCCGGCGCTGGACATCGTTGCCGAGCGCTTCGAACTGTTCAACCGGCCGCTGGGCAGCCTGGAACTGCAGGCCTACAACGCGCTGATCACGTCGACGCGCGAGTGGCGCGTGTCGAAGCTGGCGATGGTCAATGCGGACGGCGCGCTGCACGGCACCGGCCGCTGGGTCGCCCACAACGGCCGTCACGACACGGCGCTGAACTTCAACCTCGACATCACGGACGCCGGCAAGCTGCTCGAGCGCTTCGGTTTCGCCGATACGGTCAAGGGTGGCAAGGGCAAGCTGTCCGGCGACATCGCGTGGAACGGCTTGCCGTACGCGCTCGACATCCCCACCTTGTCCGGCAAGCTGGACCTGAACGTCGAGAAGGGCCAGTTCCTGAAGCAGGACCCGGGCGCCGCGAAGCTGCTGGGCGTGCTGAGCCTGCAGGCGCTGCCGCGGCTCCTGAAGCTGGACTTCCACGACGTGTTCGCCGAAGGCCTGGCGTTCGACGGCATCACGGCCAATGCCACGATCGATCGCGGCATCGTGAAGACGGAGAACCTGAAAATGCACGGCGTGCAGGCCACCGTGCTGATGGCCGGCACGGCGGACATCGCGCACGAGTCGACAAACCTGCATGTCGTCGTGATCCCGGAGCTGAACTTCGGCACGGCGCCGCTCGTGTATGCGCTGGCCGTCAATCCCGTGATCGGGCTGGGCAGCTACCTGGCCCAGCTGTTCCTGTCGGCGCCGATGATGAAGGCGCTGACGTACCAGATGCAGGTGACGGGGCCGTGGAAGGCGCCCGTGATCACGAAGCTCGACACGAACAGGATCGAATCCCGCAACGAAACACCGGCTCCCCAGAAACCCACCCGTACCCAGTGAGGAATCCATGACTATCGTCGCCGCCGTTCAGATGGTATCCACCCCCGTCGTCGAAGAGAACATCGCGAGCGCCCGCCGCCTCGTGGCCGAAGCGGCCGCCACCGGCGCACGCCTCGTGCTGCTGCCGGAATACTGGCCGATCATGGGCCGCTCCGACAGCGACAAGGTCGGCAAGGCCGAGCAGCTGGGCAGCGGCATCATCCAGCAGACGATGGCGGAGCTGGCGCGCGAGCACGGCATCTGGCTGCTGGGCGGCACCTTGCCGCTCGTCAGCGACGATCCCGCGAAGGTCATCAACACGACGCTCGTCTACGACCCGGAAGGCAAGCCGGCCGGCCGCTACGACAAGATCCACCTGTTCGGCTTCACCAAGGGCGACGAGTCGTACAACGAGTCGCGCACGATCGTGCCCGGCAAGCACGTCGGCACCGTCGACACGGCCGTGGGCAAGGTCGGCATGGCGATCTGCTACGACTTGCGGTTCCCCGAGCTGTTCCGGGCGATGGGGCCGGTGAACCTGATCGTCGTGCCGGCCGCGTTCACCTACACAACCGGCAAGGCGCACTGGGAAGTGCTGCTGCGCGCGCGGGCGATCGAGAACCAGTGCTATGTGCTGGCGGCCGCGCAGGGCGGCATGCACGTGAACGGCCGCCGCACCTGGGGCCACAGCATGCTGATCGATCCGTGGGGCGACGTGAAGGCCGTGCTGGCCGAAGGCGAAGGCGTCGTCCACGGCGCGCTCGACACGGCGTATCTCGACAGTGTGCGGGAAAGCCTGCCGGCGCTCAGGCACCGCACCATGTGAGGCCGGCGGGCCCGGCACGAATCCACTACAATGACAGCCAGTCATAGTTAGAAGGCGCACCATGAAACCATTCGAACCGAACCTGTCCTCGCTGGCGCTGGCCCGCGACGTATTGCTGACCCCGTTCGGCCTGGACGAAGGCAAGCTGATCCAGACGCTCGGCACGATGTTCACGCACAAGGTCGACTACGCCGACCTGTACTTCCAGTTCACCAAGAACGAGGGCTGGAGCCTGGAGGAGGGCATCGTCAAGACGGGCAGCTTCTCGATCGACCAGGGCGTCGGCGTACGTGCCGTGTCCGGCGAGAAGACGGCGTTCGCGTATTCCGACGAAATCTCCGAGGCGGCGCTGCTGGATGCGGCGGCAGCCACCCGCACGATCGCCCGCGCCGGCGCCGGCAAGATCAAGGTGGCCGGCAGCCTGGCCCAGCAGGGCGGCCGTTCGCTGTACCTGCCGCACGACCCGCTCGGTTCGCTGGACGCGGCGGCCAAGGTGAAGCTGCTCGAACGCGTCGAGAAGATCGCCCGCGCCAAGGACCCGCGCGTCGTGCAGGTGATGGCGGGGCTGGCCGGCGAATACGATGTCGTGCTGGTCGTGCGCAGCGACGGCGTGCTGGCGGCGGACATCCGCCCGCTGGTACGCGTGTCGGTCACCGTCATCGTCGAGCAGAACGGCCGGCGCGAGATGGGCTCGTCCGGCGGCGGCGGCCGCTACGACTACAAGTACTTCACGGACGAGCTGCTGACGCAGTATGCCGAAGACGCCGTCAAGGGCGCCCTCGTCAACCTGGATTCGCGCCCGGCACCGGCCGGCCCGATGACGGTCGTGCTGGGCCCGGGCTGGCCCGGCATCCTGCTGCATGAAGCGATCGGCCACGGCCTCGAGGGCGACTTCAACCGCAAGGGGGCTTCGGCGTTCTCCGGCCGCATCGGCGAACGCGTCGCCGCGAAGGGCGTCACGGTGGTCGACGACGGCACGCTGCCGGACCGCCGCGGCTCGCTGAACATGGACGACGAAGGCAACCCGACGCAGTGCACGACGTTGATCGAGGACGGCATCCTGCGCGGCTACATCCAGGACACGATGAATGCGCGCCTGATGAAGATGCCGGTGACGGGCAACGCCCGCCGCGAATCGTTCGCGCACCTGCCGATGCCGCGCATGACGAACACGTACATGCTGGCCGGCGACAAGGACCCGGCCGAGATCCTGGCCTCCGTGAAGAACGGCCTGTACGCGGTGAACTTCGGCGGCGGCCAGGTCGACATCACGAACGGCAAGTTCGTGTTCTCGGCCAGCGAGGCCTACATGATCGAGGACGGCAAGGTCACCTACCCGGTGAAGGGCGCGACCCTGATCGGCAATGGCCCGGAAGTGCTGAACCGCGTCTCGATGATCGGCAACGACATGAAGCTGGACCCGGGCGTGGGCGTGTGCGGCAAGGAAGGCCAGAGCGTGCCGGTGGGCGTCGGCCAGCCGACCTTGCGCCTCGATGGCGTGACGGTGGGCGGTACCGCGTAAGCGAACCGCCTCTGCAAAGAAAAAGGCGCCAGCGGCGCCTTTTTTGTTGTCTGAAAATGGGTCGGACCCGCCGGGTCTGACCCTGGACTCTGCCTATTGGGGTGCTGTTTGCACCTACCCCGAAACACACAATCTTGGGTCAGACCCGGCGGGTCCGACCCTGTGCATCAGAACGTGTACGCACCCCGCAGATACAGCGCACGGCCGATCGGGTCCGTGTAGCGCGGGTCGTAGCCCTTCTGGAACACGGTGCCCTGGTTCGAGAACGGCGGCTCCTTGTCGAACAGGTTCTTCACGCCCGCCGTCAGCGCAACGTTCTTGAAGCCCGTGTACGTGCCGGACAGATTGACGAGGCTGTACGAACCCACCTTGTTGAAGTACTGCGCATCGACCAGGTTCTGGTCGTCGTAGTGGGTCTTGAAGTTGTGCGCCAGCGTTGCGCTCCACGGGCCCGAACGCCACGTGACGGCCGCGTTGTGCCGCCAGCGGAACACCACGTAGTTGTCCGCGTAGCGGCCCACGTTCTCGATGAACTCGCCGTCACGCTCGTTCTGGTACTTGTAGCTGTGCACCCAGGTGCCGTCCAGCGTGAACGACAGGCTGCCCCAGCTCTGGTTCGGCGTGCGCGCGGTCAGGCTGACGTCGACGCCGTCCGTCTTCACCTTGCCCAGGTTCTCGTTGATGTCCCAGATCGCGTTCGGCGAGCCGTCCGGGAAGCGCAGGAAGCGGTCGCGGTATTTGTCGAAGTTGCCGTAGATCGACTGCTCCGGCAGTGCGCCGATCTTGTCGCGCAGGCGGATCGTCCAGTAGTCCATCGTCAGCGTGACGGCCGGGATCGGCTCCAGCACGACGCCCAGCGAGTACGTCGTCGACTCTTCCGGCTTCAGGTTCTGGTTGCCGCCCTGCAGCTTGAACTGTTGCAGGTCGCAGTCGCGCAGCGGGTTCGACCCCGGCTGCGGCACGCCGCCCGGGCACAGGATCGGATCGTTGTAGCTGTTGCTCGTGTCGTTGCGCGACAGCGGCGCGTTTTTCTCGAACAGGGTCGGGGCGCGGAAGCCCGTGCTTGCCGAGCCGCGCAGCACGACCGCCTGGTGCGGCTGGTAGCGGAACGATGCCTTCGGGTTCCACGTGCTGCCCGCATCGCTGTAGTGGTCGTAGCGGGCGGCCAGCGACGTTTCCAGCGACTTCAGGAACGGCACGCTGACCTCGCCGTACACGGCCTGGATCGTGCGGCTGCCATCCTTCGACAGCGAGCCCGACAGGCCGGAGCTGGACGCCTGGCCGGCGATCTCGCGATTGACGTTGAAGTCGGCCTTTTCATGGCGCAGCTCGCCGCCGAACGCGACCGCCAGCTTGCCGCCGGCCATCTCCATCAGCTCGCGGCTGGCCTTGAAGTCGAACGCCGTCTGCTGGTTCTTCGCATCCTGCACCCGGCCCCGCAACGCGGTGCTGGCCAGGTAGGTGCGGCCCGCTTCGTTCTGCAAGCCGAACGGGTTCAGGATGCCGTTCAGGACGCCCGCGGCGAAGCTGGCATCCTGCACGTAGCCGCCCGTGAAGTTTTCCTCGGAACGGCTGACGGAGTAGGACAGGCCGGTCTGGTAATCCCAGCCGGCGATCAGGCCTTCCAGCGCGCCGACCAGGCGGGTGCCGCGGCCTTTCGACTGGATCTGGCGCTGGCCCGCCTCGGTCGGCCGCCAGCTGACGTTCAGCGGCTCGCCGGACAGTCCCGGCTGTGCCGGCACGCCGCCCGAATTGCCCGGGTAGTATGGGCTCGAGGCCGGCAGGATCAGGCCCGTCTGTGGCGGCGGCGCCGTGCGCGACATCACGTTGTTGACGGAGTACAGCAGCTCGAGCGATGCCGTATGGTCGGCGCCCAGCTTCGTGCTGGCCTTGCCGTAGGCCGTGATGTGTTCCTGCTCGGGCAGGTCGTCGATCAGGCGGGTGTAATCCTGACGGCAGGTGCCGTCGCTGGCGCGCGGCACCGACAGCGGCGCATCGCAACCTGCGGCGAAGCCGGGGTTGCCGGCCACGCCGGAGACCGGGTCGAAGTAGTTGGCCGGGAACGGCGTGCCGGACGTCAGGTTCAGCCCGCGCGACGGAATCACGCCGGTGGCCGAGAACGGCCGTTGCTGCGACGTCAGCACGTCCTGCTTGTGGTAGTCGAACACGCCCAGTACCGCGATGCGATCCTTCTCGAGGTCGCCGCCGCCCACCGTCACGTTGGCGCGCCGTTCGCGGCCGCCCGTCTCTTCGGGGAACGTGGCTTCGACGGCGATCGTGCCGCGGTCGACGGAACGCTTGGTGATGAAGTTGATCACGCCGCCGATCGCATCGGTACCGTAGATCGCGGAAGCGCCATCGCGCAGCACCTCGACGCGCTCCAGCGCGGCGACGGGAATCAGGTTCAGGTCGACGCTGGCGCCGTCATACGGGTGCGTGGCCAGCCGGCGGCCGTTCAGCAGCACCAGCGTCTTGTCGCCACCGAGGCCGCGCAGGTCGGCCGTTGCCTGGCCGCCCGTCGGCAGGCCGCTGGCATTGCCGCCCACGGCGTTGGCCGCACCGAAGCTGGTCTGGTTCGACGGAATCCGGTCCAGCACTTCCTGGGCCGTCGTCAAGCCCTGCTTGACGAAGTCGTCGGCCTTGAACACCGTCAGCGGCGTCGCGGTTTCCGATTGCAGCCGCTTGATCGACGAACCCGTGATCTGGACCCGGGTCATCTGTCCTTCTTCGGCTTGCTGTGCATGAACGGGCAGGGCAGCGGGCAGCGCGGCGAGAGCGAGGCACAAGGGCCGCGCCAGCGGATGCTTACGTCGTGATTTCATAGGCGGTAGTTCTCCGTTGGTTGGAATGTCGGGGCCGATCAGGCGTGGCGGATGTAACCATCCCGTCATATCGGCCCACAAGGCAACTTTGACATGCGCTTGATTTTTTGCAAACGTTACATAAAAAAAATGGGGCCGAAGCCCCATTTTCTGTTGTATGTACAACACCGATCAGAAGGTGTAGCGCATCCCGACCTGGAAGTAACGTCCCACCGCGCCGCTGTAGTCCAGCGGGTTGTAGCCGGCGGCACCGTAGGTCAGCGGATCCAGCGGCGGTTCCTTGTCGAACACGTTCTGGATCGTCGCGAACAGCTCGGCCTTCGACGTGAAGCGGTAGCGAGCCGTCAGGTCCAGGGTCGTGAACGAGCTGATCTTGCAACCGCTCGGGGCGTCGCCGCCGCCGGCACCAGCGGAGAAGTGGAACGCGCATTCCTCGGCGTCCTTGTACTCCGTGTTGTCGAACTTGCCGCGGTAGTTGACGATGCCGGAGACGCGCAGCGGACCGCGGTCCCACGTCAGGCCCAGGTTGATGCGGTTATCCGGCGTGCCGATGCAGTTCGTCACGTCGCAGTTGCCGTGCGTGCCGGCGAAGTCCTTCACCGTGCCGTCCTGCTCGGTACGCTCGAACTTGAACAGGTGCGTCCACTTGATGTCGGCGGTCAGCGAACCCGCATCGCCCATCATGAACGTCGTGCGCGCATCCAGGTCGACACCGTTGACCTTGGTCGAGGCCGAGTTCACGTAGTTGGTCAGCACGGCCAGGATCTGGCCCGGATCACCCGGCTTGACCGACGAGCCCGGATCGCGGACCACGTGGCCGGCGGCGATCGCCGACGAGGTGGTTTCCTGGTTGATCTCGTTCTTGCGCTTGATCTGCCAAGCGTCGAGCGAGATGCTGGTGCGCGGCAGCGGGTCCCACACCACGCCGACGGAACCGCTCTTCGAACGTTCTGGCGCCAGGTCCGGATTCGGCGACGTGATCACGGCCAGGGACGACGCGGCGCAAGCGGCTTCGACGCCCAGCGAGCAACGCAGCGGATCGCGTGCGGTCGAATACGCCGCCAGGCCGCCGCGGCCATTCTCGGCCGCGCCCGGTGCGCGGAAGCCGCGGGCGAACGTGCCGCGCAGTGCGAAGCTGCGGGCCGGCGTCCACTTCAGGCCGACTTTCGGCGTGTACGAGTTACCGACGTCGTTGAAGTGGTCATAGCGCAGCGCGCCCGAGATCTCCAGGGTCGAATGCACTGGTGCCAGCAGCTCGGCATACAGCGCGGCCGAGTTGCGCTGGCCTTCATAAGCCGAGTAGCCCAGGCCGATGATGTTGCCGCGGTCGGTGCCCGTGGTCGGCGCCAGTTCGGTCGAGTCATGACGGAATTCGGCGCCCAGCGCCAGGCCGATCGCGCCGCCCGGCAGCTGGCCGATCTCGCGCGATGCCTTCACGTCCGCAGTGGCCAGCTTGGTCGTGGCGTCGCTGGCGATCATCGGCGACAGTGCGGCGTACAGCGCAGCCGAGTTCAGGCCGGCGTTCTCGCCGATGCGCCATACCGTCCCGGCCGGCAGCGCGGCATACGCGGCGCTGCCGGCGCGGGCGGCAGCCACGTTGGCGGCCGTCGGGTTCAGCAGGGCGAACTCGACGTCGCGCTGCAGGTAGCCCGTGCGCTCGTTCTTCACCTTGTTCTGCGAATACAGCAGCGCGCTGTCGATATCCCAGCCGTATGCGGAGCCTTTGACGCCGCCGACGATGCGGGTGAAGTTTGATTCGACGTTCGAGATGCGCGGGCCCACGTCCGCGGCCAGGTAGCGCAGGCGGGCGACCGAACCGAAATACGGATTGTCCGGGTGCGCGGCGCCCAGCGATACCCCAGCGTTGTTGACCGGGCCGCCCGGGTAGCCGACGCTGTTGTGGATCGACGACGGGGTCGACCATGATTCCGAATCGCTGTGGTAGCCGTTGGCCTCGACGTACGCCTGCCACGTGTCGTTCAGCTGGAACGTGGCGCGGGCGAACAGGTTCAACGTTTCCTGCCGCGGCTGGATCTGGTTGTACTGCTGCGTCGCATCGATCAGGCAGCCGCCCAGCGGGTCGCCCTGCGGATGACTGGTCAAGTTCGTGCAGCGCGCGCCGGGGAAGGTGCGGGTGAAGCCGGTCCCGGCGGACAGGTCGTCGCGGCTGTGATAGCCGCCGCCCGGTTGCTGGACGTTACCGATGATCGAGTTGCCGGCTTGGCCGGCATTGACGATCGCACCGGTACCGCCCAGCGCTTCCTGCGCCGAGAAACCGAAGTCGCGCAGGTCGCCGCGGCCCACGGCGCCACGACCGGCACGGTCGCGGTTCCAGATTTCCTTCTTCTTGCCGTATTCGGCCGAGAACAGGAAGTTGTAGCGGTCCTTTTCGAGGTCGCCCACGCCATGCGTGACGGCCAGGCGGGTGTCGCCGCCGTCGCTCTCATTGGACAAGCCCTGGCTCGCGCGCACCGTGGTGCCCACGTAGTCGCGGCGCAGGATCACGTTGACGACGCCGGCGATCGCGTCGGAGCCGTAGATTGCCGATGCGCCGTCCTTCAGGATCTCGACGCGCTCGACCGCTTCGGCCGGGATGATGTTCAGGTCGGCGAACACTTTCTGGCCGTCGTCGGCCAGGCCGTACGGCGCGATGCGACGGCCGTTCAGCAGCACCAGCGTCGATGCGGCGCCGAGACCGCGCAGCGAGATGCCGGATGCGCCGGAAGCGAAGCCGCTGCCGAACGTCGTCGGCACGGAGCCCTGGTTGTCGACGGCCAGCGTCTGCAGCAGTTCGGCGACGGAGGTCTTGCCGGATTTTTCAATGTCGGCACGGTTCACGGTCTGCACCGGAGACGCCGTTTCGGCTTGCGCACGGCGGATGTTCGAGCCCGTGATTTCCACCCGCTGAATCGGCTGATTCGGGTTGGGTACGTCGGTTTGGGCCTGGGCCGACAGCACCGTCATCAACAGCGGCGCCGCGATGGGAAAGGCCCGTCGCAGCACACCCGGCAGGGGTCGTATGGTCATTGGTTTCATCGTTATATCTCCGGAAAAGTTGTCCAATGTTTTCGTGAGAGACAGAAGTTATATAGGAGATAAAGATTTTGCGAAACCGTAATGTCTCATGTGCGCAACAGCAAAATTGTAATTCGCGGCGCCTGAAGGGCGCCGCTTTGTGACATGCGGGTCCCGGCGTGCCGGGTCTGCACGTTGATGCAAAACCGGCGCGTTCGCCTCAATTAGTCGGGATTAGTATTGGCTCGATCCCTTTTGTCGGAACTTCGGGTAGGGAAAATTGTGTCGGGCGAGCCGAGGCAAGCCGTGGCAAGGCGTTCCGCAAGGCTCGCCCGAAATTCTTGAAAAAAATTTCCGTTGTCGCTGGGATTGGGCGTGCAGTGGGCGGCATGCCGGAATAGGGCAGGCGCATTTAAGTGAAGAATATATGCAATTCGCGACCTCTTTTTGAACATTCGCTGGAATGTGCGTGCAATGGATTAATGCGGCGATGAGGTTGCTGAAGGCTGGTCTATTGCAGTGCAGCGTAGCGCGAATCCAGCGGAGATTTAATGAATATAATGTTGCAAGTAGCGATGGACCTGTTCCAGATGGAATCGCAGGGAAGCAGGGCAGCGCGCCGCACCAACCGTCGACGTGGCTTCGACCCGTCCGTTTGGACTAGTTCGTTCCGACAGACAATTTGCTTGCCAAAGGGCCGGGGATGTTGTTATAGTGATCTTCAACCAACAGGACTGATCCATGCACCGCTTCGTCTTCTTTACCGGCTTTTTTTATTTTTGGCTCCCTGCCCCCAAGGCGGTTGAGTAAAGGCCGGTGCACGTAAGCAGCAAAGCGAACGAGTCCAGCAGATACGAAGAAACCGCCAGCGATGGCGGTTTTTTTTTACCCCGAAATTTTCAGGAGAGCCTCATGCAACGCACCGACGACCTGCGCATCCGCGAGATGAAGGAATTGACGCCACCCTCGCACCTGATCCGCGAATTCCCCTGCACCGAAGCCGCATCGAACACGGCATCGGCCGCGCGCGTGGC
This sequence comes from Pseudoduganella flava, assembly GCF_007830495.1. Classification (GTDB taxonomy): domain Bacteria; phylum Pseudomonadota; class Gammaproteobacteria; order Burkholderiales; family Burkholderiaceae_D; genus Rugamonas; species Rugamonas flava. The sequence continues at coordinate 478,827 of NZ_VLKW01000001.1, forward strand.
GCTGCACCGCATCCTGCACGGCCAGGACGACCGCCTGATGGTCGTCATCGGCCCGTGCTCGATCCACGACCCGAAGGCGGCGATGGAATATGCGCGCCGCCTCGTCAAGCTGCGTGAGCGCCTGAAGGACGACCTGGAGATCGTGATGCGCGTGTACTTCGAGAAGCCGCGCACGACGGTGGGCTGGAAGGGCCTGATCAACGACCCGTACATGGACAACAGCTTCCGCATCAACGACGGCCTGCGCATGGCGCGCGAGCTGCTGCGCGACATCAACGAGCTGGGCCTGCCGGCCGGCACCGAGTTCCTCGACGTGATCAGCCCGCAGTACATCGCCGACTTGATCGCCTGGGGCGCGATCGGCGCCCGCACCACGGAGTCGCAGGTGCACCGCGAACTGGCGTCCGGCCTGTCGTGCCCGGTCGGCTTCAAGAACGGCACGGACGGCAACATCAAGATCGCCGTCGAAGCGATCAAGGCCGCCTCGCAGCCGCACCACTTCCTGTCGGTGACGAAGGGCGGCCACTCGGCGATCGTGTCGACCAACGGCAACGAGGACTGCCACATCATCCTGCGCGGCGGCAAGACGCCGAACTACGACGCGGCGAGCGTCGACGAAGCCTGCAAGGCCGTCGCCGGCCATGGCCTGGCGTGCCGCCTGATGATCGACGCGTCGCACGCGAACAGCTCGAAGAAGCCGGAGAACCAGGTGCCCGTGTGCGCCGACATTGCCGGCCAGGTTGCGGGCGGCGATACGCGCATCGTCGGCGTGATGGTCGAATCGCACCTCGTCGCAGGGCGCCAGGACCTGGTGCCGGGGAAGGAGCTGACGTACGGCCAGTCGATCACGGACGGCTGCATCGACTGGGAGGCCAGTGTTGGGGTGCTCGAGCAGCTGGCCGATGCGGTGCGCCAGCGCCGGCTGAAGGGCGAGTAACGAGAAGGCTTCAGCGCGATTGCGGTGGCATGATTGCTGCATTATCCTGAGGACTTCCACCTCACGAAAGGAGCATCATGCGTACTCTCGTTGTCCTCGCCAGCATCGCCGTGCTGGCTGGCTGCGCCGCCCCGGAACCAGCACCGCGGATGGCGGCGGCCGACGGCGCGCCTGTCGCCACCGCGCAAAAGCGCCCGCTGACCGGCAGCCGCCTGAGCCGCTCGACGATGGACCGTTCGCTGCGCACGATCGGCCAGCAGGAGCTCGATTCGGAACATCCGATCACGTCGCTGGGCAACGAGGTCGGCCCGCGTAACAACTGAATCGCGCGGCACCATGAAAAAACGGCGGACCCGCGGGTCCGCCGTTTTCGTTTGCCCGTGCCGTCAGAAGCGCGCGGTCAGGTTCATGAACACGCGCCGGCCCAGTGCGTCGTACACCTGCGGGAACGTGTTGCCGTTGCCGAAGGTGCTCGACGTGATACCACCCACCGGCGGATCCTTGTCGAACAGGTTGTTGACGCCCACGCGCAGCGAGATAGCTTTCGTCGCCTGCCAGTTCGCCGTCAGGTCGAAGTAGTTGCGGCGGCCGAACACGCGGTCCGCTTCCTCGGATGCGCCAGCCAGGTTCGGATCGCTGCTGGTCGACGACAGGTCCACCTTGTCGATGAAGCGCCAGGTCAGCGCCATGTCCACGTTCCATGGCGTCGACCACGTCGTGCGGAACTTGTGGCGCCACTTCGGCAGCGGCGTGCCGCAGCTGGGGCCGAAGTAGCCGGCGCAGTCGTACTCGCCGGTGCCCGGCACGTCTTCCTGCTTGAACTCCTTCAGCCACGTGCCGGTCAGGGCGAACGCCACGTCGCCGTAGCCAGGCGTCTTGTACTTGTAGTTCGCGCTGATGTCGATGCCCGAGGTCTTGCGGCTGCCCAGGTTCATCTTCGTCGCCACGATCTGCGCCGTCGGCAGTGCCCACAGCGAGCCGGTGCGGTCACGCGTGATCAGCGAGCAGAACTTCGGATCGCCCGTTTCCAGGCACTGCGTCAATGTCGTCGTCGCCGGCAGGTCGAGGATCACGTCTTCGACCTTCAGGTTGAAGTAGTCGACCGTCAGCGACAGGTTGCGCATCGGCTGCAGCACGATACCGAACGTGTACGAGTCGGACGTCTCCGGCTTCAGGTCCTTGTTGCCGCCGAACAGGCCGTTGTACTGCTGTGCCGGGCTGTCTTCGATGTGGCCGTATTGCGCGGCCGTGACGCCGGTGCGGGCGCACTGCTCGAGCGAAGCGGTCGGCGTGGCGCCGGCGCATGGATCCTCGTCGTTGTCGTACAGGCCGATGCCCCGCGGCGTGTACATCTCGACGATATTGGCGGCGCGTACGGCGCGCTGGTAGCTGCCGCGCACCTTGACCGTCGACGTTGGCGCCCATTCGAGACCCAGGCCATACGAATTGGTCTTGTTGCCGGTGCTGTAGTCGGAACGGCGGTAGGTCAGGCGGGCCAGCAGGTCCTCGGCGAACGGGCGCTTCTGCAGCAGCGGAATGGCCACTTCGGTGAAGTACTCGCGCACGCTGAACTGGCCTTCGACGCCGTGCGTCGGGCCGCCCTGGCCGGCCAGGTCGCCCGTGTCGAACGCCGCATCGGTGCGCAGTTCGAGCTTCTCGGTGCGGTGCTCCCAGCCCAGCGACACGTTGACGCCGTCGTTGGCACCCGGCACCTTGATGCCGTAGTTGCCCAGGTCGGTGCCGACATTGATGCCCTGCACGGTCTGGTGCGTGCTGCCTTTCTTGAAGCCCGGCGTCTGCAGGTAGTTCAGCGCTTCCTGGCTGACGCCGCCCAGCGCCCAGATGTTGTACGGCGCGCAGGCCGTGTCGATGCCCTGCAGCGCGACGCGGCAGACCGGCTTGCCGTTGGCGTCCGTGACGACGTCCAGCGCGCGCGCCGTGCGGGCGATCGAGAAGTCGTTCAGGTAGTTTTCCGCGTAGATCACCTTGCCCAGCTGGACGAAGGCATCGTAGTGCCAGTTGTTCCACTCGCCGCGCATGCCCAGCACGCCGCGGTAGGAGGTGTGGCGGATGTCGTCCTGGCGGCCGCCGCCTTCCACGTTGCGGCGGAAGATCAGCGCCTCGGCGGTCGGGTTGTCCGCATTCAGGCCCAGCGCGGTCTTCCATGCCGGCGTCAGGAACGGGTTCTCGTTGTGGATCGCGTTGGCGCCCGATGCGTCGAAGCCGAACAGGCCCGATGGGGCGATCTGCGCAACCGTGTGGTCGTCGTGGAAGTTCGCTTCCGCGTAGACGGTGGCGTTGTCGTTGATGTTGTAGTGCGTGAACGCGGCGAACGTGTAGCGCTCGGACGGGCGCTGGAAGTAGTTCAGCGGGCCGAAGTTGTACTGGTCCGTGGCCGCCACGTAGGGGCGCACGTTGCCGTTCGCATCGGCAACCGTGAAGCCGCCGTTGGCGGTGATGAAGCGGCCCGGGAAGCTGGTGCCGGAGCCGCCGCAGCGCAGCTGGCTGCCGTTCGTGAAGCCGCCCAGCGAGCAGGCCGAGAAGTCGCGTTCCGATTGCAGCAGCGCGTCTTCCTTCTTGTAGCCGAAGAAGACGGTGGCGTTGCCCTTCTGGTCCGCGAAGTTGCTGCCGATGAGCAGGCTGGCATCCTTGATCTTGCCGTCGGCGCCCTTGTCGCCCGGCAGCGCGTAGTTGCGGTCGCGCACGGCGGCAGCGGCGGGCCCGCCGTTCTGCTGGTGGTTGTAGAAGCTGTGGTTCAGTTCCAGCTGCACGCCCTGGAACGAATCGTTCATGATGAAGTTGACGACGCCGGCGACGGCATCGGAACCGTACACGGCGGAAGCACCACCGGTCAGCAGCTCGATGTTCTTGATCAGCGCGGCGGGAATCTGGTTCAGGTCGGCCGCGGTGTTCGACGGGCTGCCGGACGGCAGGCGGCGGCCGTTGATCAGCACCAGCGTGCGGTCTGGACCGAAGTTGCGCAGGTTGACCGTGGCGGTACCGGACGAGCCGTTCGAAATCGTCGCCCCCTGGTCGGCGAATACCTGGGGCATGTTGTTCAACAAGTTTTCGACCGAACGCACGCCGTCCATCTTGATCTCGGCCGCGTTGATCACGGTGATCGGGCTGGCGCCCGTCAGGTTCGCGCTTGGAATGCGCGAGCCGGTCACTTCCACTTTCTGCAGCTGCGTGTCCGCCGGCTGCGCCTCCTGGGCGTGCGCGGCCTGCATCCCCAGTGCAACGCCCGACGCGCAGATCATGCGTATCGAGCGCGACAACACTTTTTCCATCGCCATATTTTTTTGTCCTCTGAGCCGAGTGGTTGAACGTCAGCCGGCGAGACCAGCCGCAACGCTCGCCGGTCAGCAATTTTTCTCGTTGCTTTTTTATACAACCATTGTCTGCAATTTGCTGTCAATCAATGCAGATGCGCGCAATTGGCGCAGGGATGCGCCCGGATGGTGCGCCGATGGCAGGGGGGTGAAGTGTGAACTTCAGGAAACTTGGGTTGTTTTTCTGAGCAGTTACATGCAGATGACAAGCTGATGACCTCAACAGTGCCACCGCACCAGCTTGGTGAAGGCGGGGGTTATGCCCGGGAAAAAAAGTTCGGTGGGGCAGACGCCGCTGTGACATAAACGCGACAATTGGCGACAATTCGGGGCCGGTGGCGGCGCCGGAAAAAGGGTGGCGTGCCTATTTTCCTGTGGCGTGCCGGCAAAAAAAACGCGCTGTTCGCGGAAGGTTGGGGAACTTCCAGCCGTCAACGCTGTCTTATCTTCTGTTGAGATAACTCATCGATAACGGGAGGCAAGGATGGGCACGAATGGCTTTCAGCACCTGTTCCGTGCGCTGGCGCAGCTGCCGCTATCGGCTGACGAGATCGAGTGCTTGCGTGACTGGCTCGGCACGCTGCAGATGCCCGGGCGCTGCCTGGCCCTGATTGAACAAGCGAAGGGGCGATGTGCCTGTCCTCATTGCGGCAATGCACGCTGCCACCGCAGCGGCCACGCCAACGGCTTGCAGCGGTACCGCTGCGTCGTCTGCCTGCACAGCTTCAATGCGCTGACCGGCACGCCGCTGGCGCGCCTGCGGCAGCGCGACAAATGGCTCGCCTATTTCCAGTGCTTGATCGAGTCGCGCACGGTGCGCGCGGCCGCCGAACGCGTCGCGGTCGCGAAGTCGACCAGCTTTCGCTGGCGCCACCGGTTCGTCGCCGCCGTGCGGCGTGAGGAGCCGCCTACTTTGAAGGGCATCGTCGAGACTGACGAAACCTACGTCCTCGAATCGCAGAAGGGCTCGCGTCACCTCGACAGGCCGGTGCGCAAGCGCGGTGGCAGGGCCACCTGCCGCGGCATCAGCAAGCAGCATGAATGTGTGCTGGTCGCGCGCGATCGCGGCGACACCACGCACGCTTTTCATGCCGGCCAGGGCGAGGCGGACGCCGGGCGCCTGCTGCACTATCTGAAACCGGTGCTGGCGCGCGACGCCTTGCTGGTCAGCGACGGCGCCGCAGCCTATCCGGCCTTCGCGAAGCTGGCCGGGATCAGCCATCGGGCGATCAACGTGCGCGCCGGCGAGTACGTGCGCGGCGCCATCCACGTCAACGGCGTCAACGGCTGGCATGGCCGCTTCAAGACCTGGCTGCGCAGATTTTGCGGTGTCGCGAGCCGCTACCTGGCCAATTACGCCGGCTGGCAAATGGTGCTCGACGCCGCGGCACTCATCATCCCCGAGCATTGGCTGCGGGCGGCCGTTGCACCTCGGCAGCAGGAGCGACCGTAATATCTACGATAAGTTCCGTTCCGGTGTGAAAGCTCAGCCAACGCGAACAGAGCGAAAAAAAACGGCCCCCGCAGGGGCCGTTCTCACGTACTTCGATCAGGCGATCAGAAGAACTTGTACTGCGCGCCGAACTTGAAGTAGCGGCCAACGGCGCCGGAGTTGTCCAGCGGGTTAAAGCTCATGCCACCGTAGGTCAGCGGATCCAGCGGAGCGACGCGGTCGAACAGGTTGGAGACGGAGGCGAACAGCGTCAGCTGTTTGCTGAAGTTCCAGCGGGTCGACAGGTCGACCGTCGTGAACGAGGCCAGCTTGCAGCCGCCAGGGGCGTTGCTGCCGTCGGCGAACTGGCTCGCGCACGGTGCGCCTTCGTAGCGGATGTTCTTCATGCTGTCGCGCCAGTTGGCGGTCGCGCTGAAGTTCCATGCGTTGATGTCCCACGACGCGGTCACGTTGACCTTGTTCTTCGGCGTGCCCATGCAGTTCGACGTATCGCAGTTGCCGTGCGTGCCGGCGAACTCATACTCGAGCGTGTCGGATTCGGCGCGCAGGAACGAGTGGATGTGCGTCCAGGTCAGGCCCAGCGTGGCCTTGCCCCAGTCGCCCAGGCGCAGGCGCTGTTTCACGTCCAGGTCGACACCCTTGACTTCGGTGAACGACGAGTTGCGGTAGGCACCCGACACCACCAGCAGCGTGCCCGAATTCGGGATCACATTGCCATTGGCATCCTTCAGGTTGTTGTCGTTGCGCACGGCGGTCGGCGATTGCGCCGCTTCGGCGTACGACACCGGGTTGATCTCGTTCTCACGCTTGATCTTGAACGCGTCGATCGCCAGGCTCGTGCCGTCGAACGGATCCCACACCATACCCAGCGTGTAGCCTTTCGACTCTTCCGGCTTCAGGTTCGGGTTGCCGATCTTGATCGAGCTGATCGAGATCGAGCAATCGGTCTGGCTGGCGCCTGGGCGGAACGTCGGCTTGCCGGTTGCCGGATCGGTCGGGCAGCGCACCGGATCCTGGGCCGATGCGGAACCGACGGCTTGCGACATCGTGCTGTTTTCCGCTGCGGACGGGGCACGGAAGCCTTCCGTGTACGTACCGCGCAGTGCGAACGACTTCACCGGGGTCCACTTGATGCCCAGTTTCGGCGTCGTCGAGTTGAAGTTGTCGTAGTGGTCGTAACGCAGCGCGCCCGTCACTTCGACCGACTTCAGTACCGGTACCAGCGCTTCGACGTAGACGGCGGACACTTTGGTGTCGCCGAATGCGGCCGTGTAGCTGCTGTTGATCGAGCCGTTTTCCGAACCGGACAGGCTCGGGTTGTTCAGCTTTTCTTCGCGGTGTTCGCCGCCGATCGCCAGGCCGATGTTACCGCCCGGCAGTTTGACCGGCAGTTCACGCGTGGCCTTGAAGTCCACGGTGGTCAGGCGGGTCGTCGAGTGCGACGTCGCGGTACGGCGCAGCGCGTCGTACAGTGCCGGCGAGTTCTTCGAGGCTTCGGTGCCGATGTAGTACGGGAAGAACTGGCTGTTCGGGTTCGACAGCGCATCCTTCAGGACGTTCATGTTGATCATGTTCGTCCACGACAGGTCCAGCTTCGACTCGGAGCGGGTGAAGCCCGTTTCCCAGTCCCAGCCCATGTGATTGCCCTTCAGGCCGATCACGAAGCGGTTGAACTCGTTCTTGGCGTTGCGCACCGACGGGCCCACGTCCCACATCGAGTAGCGCAGGCGTACCGGCGCGCCGTACGGGTTCTGCGGGTGGTTCGCCGCCATCAGGATCGTCGAACCGTAGTTGATCAGCTGGTTCGGGCCGCCGTTAGCGCCCGGGAACACGATCGTCGACGACGTCGAGCCCGGCGTCATCGTGAACGACGTCTTGCGCTCCGAATAACCCAGTTCCGTGAACGCCTGCAGGTTGTCGTTGATCTGCCAGGTGCCGCGGGTGTACAGGTTGATCGATTCGATGTCCGGCTGCATCGAGCGGAACTGGTCCTGGTGCCATACGCAGCCGCCACGCGGGTCGTTCTGCACGGACCTGGAGAACTGCGAGCAGCCGCCCAGCGACACGTACTGGCCCGTTGCCGGGTTCAGCAGGGCGCCCGTCGGCGACGGCGACGCGGCGCCGTTCGAGATGTAGCCGCCGGCGTACTGCGTGCCCAGGCCATAGCCCCAAGGACGGATGTCGCCGTGGCCGATCCAGTCGCGGCCCGAGCGATCGGCGGCTTTCAGCTCGTCCGATTTCGAGTATTCGGCGTTGACGACCCAGTTGTACTTGTTCTCGTCCAGGTCGCCCTGGCCGTAGGTGATCGAGGCCTTGTTCTGCTTGGCGTCGTCGTAGCGCGACCAGCCCGTTTCAGCGCGGACCTGCAGGCCCGTGAAGTCCTTCTTCAGGATGATGTTGACGACACCGGCGATCGCGTCGGCACCGTACAGCGACGAGGCGCCGTCCTTCAGGATCTCGATGCGCTCGACGATCTGCATCGGCACGGTCGACAGGTCGGTGAAGCTCTTCTGGCCGTCATCGGCACGGGCGAACGGGGCCATGCGGCGGCCGTTCAGCAGCACCAGCGTGGACGTGGCGCCCAGGCCGCGCAGCGAGATCGCGGTGGAGCCTGCGGCGAAGCCGGAGCCGAAGCTGGTCGGCAGCGAACCGGCACCGTCGACGGTCAGCGTCTGCAGGTACTCGGCCACGGTGGCCTTACCGGAGCGCAGCAGCTCGTCGCTGTTGATCACGGTGACAGGCGAAGCGGTTTCGGCGCTTGCACGCTTGATGCTCGAGCCGGTGATTTCAACGCGCTGCAGTGGCGCGTCCTGCGTTTGTGCCAGTGCCGGCAAGGCGGCACCCACGCCGGCCGCCGCGAACAGCAGGCGGACCGAGCGGGCCATCATTTTTTCCATCATTGTTACTGCCTCCAAAATTGATTCAGCGAGCCGTACAACATGTAGCTGCAAGCCTCCGTCTTGAAGGAACTGTCCAGGCAGGCCCTTCAGGGGGGCGATGAGACCACCTGCGGCGCCAAGCCGTCAATCGTAAAGCGGGGTCAGTTTTTGTAACAGGATGTGTCTGCCGTGTGTACCGGTCGGTAGTTGAAGGTCTGGAAAGACGTTTCTTCGGGTAAATATTGGCAACATCGCCGATCTTGCCCCAAATTGGAGCGTGCACGACCGTGCGCAAATTCATTGTGAAGATTGTCGGCGATGTGGTGAGCGAGCAACAAAAAAAAGGCGCTCCCGCAGGAGCGCCTTGCTTTTTTGCTAAAGCTTCAGGTTAGAACTTGTAGCTTGCGCCGACCTTGAAGTAGCGGCCGATCGCGCCCGACGCGTCCATCGGGTTGTAGCCGATGCCGCCGTAGGTCAGCGGATCGAGCGGTGCCCACTTGTCGAACACGTTGTTCACGGAAGCGAACAGCGTGAAGTTCTTGTTCACGTTGAAGCGGGTCGACAGGTCAACCGTCGTGAACGATGCGATCTCGCAGTCAGTCGTGCCCGGCTGGCCGTTTGCCAGCGTGGAAGCGCACTTGTCGCCGGCGAACAGCACGTTCTGCATCTTGTCACGCCAGTTCAGGTTGCCGCTGAAGTTCCACGCGCCGATGTCCCACGAGGCGCTCAGGTTGACCTTGTTCTTCGGCGTGCCGGCGCAGTTCGACGTATCGCAGTTGCCGTGCGTGCCGGCATACTGGTAGACCGTCGTGGCGCTCTCGTGGCGGGCCCACGATGCGACGTGCGTCACCACCATGCCCAGCGTGGCGCGGCCGTAGTCGCCCAGGCGCAGGCGCTGGCGGATATCCAGGTCGACCCCTTTGACTTCCGTGTAGCTGGAGTTGCGGTACGGCGCCTGCGTCAGCACCAGCGTGCCCGAATTCGGGATCACGACGCCGTTCTGCACCAGGTTGTTGTCGTTGCGGATCGCCGTCGGCAGCGCGGCCGCTTCGTTGTACGGCAGCGGGTTGATCTCGTTCTCACGCTTGATCTTCCACGCGTCCAGCGCGATGCTCATGCCGTCGATCGGGTCCCACACCATGCCCAGCGTGGCGCCTTTCGACTTCTCCGGCTGCAGGTTCGGATCGCCGACCTTGACGGCCGCGACCGGGATCGAGCAGTCGGTCGACGTGGCGCCGCCGGCTGCCGGCTTGCCGCCCGGGCAGCGGACCGGATCGCTGACGGTCGACGTACCGGTCGACTGCGACAGGGCGCTGCCTTCGGCGGCGCCTGGTGCGCGGAAGCCTTCCGTGTACGTGCCGCGCAGCGCGAAGCTGCGGATCGGCGTCCACTTCAGGCCCACTTTCGGGGTCGTCGAGTTGAAGTTGTCGTACTTGTCGTAGCGGACGGCGGCGGACAGTTCGAGCGATTTCAGCAGCGGTGCCAGGATCTCGGCATAGATCGCGGAGACCTTCGAGTCGCCGAAGGCGGCCACGTAGCTGGAGTTGATCGAGCCGTTCTCGGAACCGGCCAGCGACGGGTTCGTGACCTTCTCGCGGCGGTGCTCGGCACCGAGCGCCAGGTTCAGGTTACCGCCCGGCAGGGCGATCGGCAGTTCGCGCGATGCCTTGAAGTCGATCACGGACAGGCTCGTCTTCGAGCGGGAACCGGCGTTGACGACCAGTGCCTGGTACAGCGAGGCCGGGTTCTTCGATGCCTGCGCGCCCATGTAGTACGGGAAGTACTTCGACGTCGGATCGCCCAGTGCCGCGCGCATCACGTTCATGTTGATCATGTTCGTGTACAGCAGGTCCAGCGTCGAGTCGGAGTAGGTGAAGCCGGTGTCGTAGTCCCAGCCGAAGGCCGAGCCCTTGATGCCGGCGACGAAGCGGCGGAATTCGTTGTCCGCGTTGCGCTCGGACGGACCGATGTCGCCCGCGATGTAGCGGATGCGGGCCGGTGCGCCGAACGGGTTTTGCGGGTGCGACGCGGCCAGCAGGTTCAGGTTGCCGTAGTTGATGTAGCCTTGCGGGGTCTGCGCGTTGGGCGGGAACGCGACCGTCGTCGTGAACGAGGCCGGCGTCATCGTGAACGCCGTCGAGCGCTTCGAGTAGCCCACTTCGACGTACGCCTGGGTGGCCGGGTTGATCTGGAACGTGCCCTTCGTGTACAGGTTGACGGACTCGATCTCCGGCTGCATGTCGCGCCACTGGTCGGCGTAGTGCAGGCAGCCGCCGTTCGCGCCGGTCTGGTCGGCCGTGGCGCTCAGCGTCGAGCAGCCCGGCAAGGTCACGTAGTTCGTCGAGACCGGATCGCGCACCATGCCGGTCAGGCCCGGGCTGACATTGTTGGTGCCGTTGACGTAGCCGCCGGCGAACTGCGTGCCGATCGGGAAACCATAGGAGCGCAGGTCGCCGTTGCCGATGTAGCCGCGCACTTTCGAGCGCTGGCTGTTCTTCAGGCGGTCCGACTGCGTGTATTCGGCGTTGACGACCCAGTTGTAGCGGTCGGTGTCCAGGTCGCCCTGGCCGTAGGTGATCGACGCCTTGTTCTGCTTCGCGTCGTCATAGCGCGACCAGCCCGTGTCGGCCTTCAGTTCCAGGCCCTGCACGTCCTTGCGCAGGATGATGTTGACGACGCCGGCGATCGCGTCGGCACCATAGGTCGACGATGCGCCGTCCTTCAGGATCTCGATGCGCTCGACGATCTGCATCGGCACGGTGGAGAGGTCGGTGAAGCTCTTCTGGCCGTCGTCGGCGCGGGCGAACGGCGCCATGCGGCGGCCGTTCAGCAGCACGAGGGTGGAGGTGGCGCCCAGGCCGCGCAGCGAGATCGCGGTGGAGCCGGCGGCAAAGCCGTTACCGAAGCCGGTCGGCAGCGAGCCGGCGCCGTCCACGGTCAAGGTCTGCAGGTATTCGGCAACGGTGCCTTTGCCCGAGCGCAGCAGTTCGTCGCGGCCGATCACCTGGACCGGGGAGGCCGTTTCGGCCGTTGCCCGCTTGATCGACGAACCGGTGATTTCGACGCGCTGAATGTTCGTATTGTCCTGGGCTGCGGCCGTGCCTGCCATGCCCAGCGTGGCCGCCGCCATACCACCCGCGAATAACAGGCGTACGGAACGGGCCATCATTTTCTCTACCATGGGTGCTACCTCCACAAATAATTTCCAATGAGCTACAGACTGTGCTTCTGCGTTGCTCCTGTCCTGGAAGCGCCTCGCTTCCATGAGGGAGCATGTAAGCATCGGCTGTTGATACTGGTCAAACAAAAAGTTGTCGGCTCAGATTGCCGAAAGTATCTGGATTAGGCCGAACCGATCAGTTTTGGCATGCGAAATCCGATGAAGGAGAGCAACATGCTGCCATCTTCATGCAATTTCGCCGAATTTAATTCTTTGAGGCTGAATAATTTGACGCTGAAGGAAGTGTGGAGGAATTGATACAGAATTTGCATGTAGCAACTTTATTCACGAGAAACGGGCGACTGTCGCGCGGCCCGCTTTTCGGCTATCGTTACGCCTTCCTCATCCTCGTCCAGCCCGGATCCGATGCTTGCCTTTATCCTGCGCCGCTTGTGGCAGATGCTGCCGACCATGCTGGGCGTCGTGCTGCTCGTGTTCGTGCTGTTCAACTGGGTGGGCGGCGATCCCGCGTATCTGCTGGCCGGCAAGATGTCCAGTGCGGAGGCCATCGCCAACATTCGCCGCCAGCTCGGCGTCGACGAGCCGTATCACGTGCAGTTGCTGATCTTCCTGAAACAGATCGTCACGTTCGATTTCGGCCAGAGCTGGGCCACCGGCGAGACGGTGGGGCACATCCTGGCGTCGCGGCTGGGCCCGTCGCTGACGGTGCTGGTGCCGCTGACGGTGCTCGAGACGCTGCTCGGCATCGCGCTGGCCCTGGCGGTGGGGTTCGTGCGCGGCTCGCTGACGGACCGCGCCGTGATGGTTGCCTGCACGGCCGCGATGTCGATCTCGATCCTCGTCTACATCATCGTGTTCCAGTACGGCCTGGCGTACAAGCTGGGGCTGTTCCCGGTGCAGGGCTGGGGTGACAGCTTCGGGGAGAACCTGCTGCGCTACGCGCCGCTGCCGATCCTGATCGGCCTGGCGGTGTCGCTGGCGCCCACGCTGCGGCTGTACCGCACCTTCGTGCTGGACGAGGTGGGCCAGGACTACGTGCGCACGGCGCGCGCGAAAGGCATGCCGGAGCGCCGCGTGATGTGGGTGCACGTGCTGCGCAACGCCGCGATCCCGATCATCACGCACGTGATGGCGAACCTGCCGGGCCTGCTGATCGGCGCCTTCCTGCTCGAGCGCTTCTTCGGCATTCCCGGCATCGGCCGCGAAGTGATCCTGGCCGTCGAGCGCAGCGACTTCCCCGTCATCAAGGCGATCACCGTGTACGTGGCCGCCGCCACGATGGTGTTCAACCTGCTGACCGACCTGCTGTACCGGGCGGTCGATCCACGAGTCCAGCTGGGATGAGCGTGCACGCGATCGAGAACGCCGCTCCCGGCCTGTGGACCCTGGCGTGGCGCCGCCTGCGCGCCGACCGCCTGGCGATGGCGGCGCTGGCCGTCGTGGGCGCGTGGCTGGTGCTGATCGCGCTGTCGGCCCTCGGCCTGGTCGCCGCCGACTGGGAAGAGGAGGTCGGCGCCCACTATGCGCCGCCGTCGTTCGTCGGCGCGCCCGCCGCCCGCACGGAATCGGCCGGTGCCACGCAGGCCGCGCGCGACAACCCGTTCGATCCGCTGGCCGCCGACATCGCCGCGCTGCGCAGCCAGCTGCCGGGCGGCGGCGCGGCACCCGAGCGCCGCGCCACGCTGCCGTTCGGCGCCGACAAGTGGGGTCACGACGTGCTGAAAAAAACCGTCAAGGGCGCCGAGACGTCGATCGTCGTCGGCCTTGTCGCCGCGTTGGTGGCGGTGGGCATCGGCACGCTGTTCGGCGCGCTGTCCGGCTACTGGGGCGGCGTCGTCGACGATGCGTTCACATGGCTGTACAACGTGTTCACGGCGATCCCGTCGATCCTGATGATCCTGACGGTGGCCGCCGTGCTGCAGCACAAGGGCGTGACGACCGTGGTGCTGATCCTCGGCCTGACCGGCTGGACGGGGCCGTACCGGCTGATCCGCGCTGAGTACATGAAGCACAAGGCGCGCGAGTACGTGCTGGCCGCGCAGGCGATCGGCGCGTCGCACTGGCGGCGCATGTTCGCCCACATCTTCCCGAACGCGTCGCACGTGGCGCTGGTGCAGGTGTCGATCCTCGTCGTCGGTTTCATCAAGGCCGAGGTGATCCTGTCATTCCTCGGCTTTGGCGTGCCGGTCGGCGTGGTGTCGTGGGGCTCGATGCTGAACGAGGCGCAGAACGAGCTCCTGCTGGGCAAATGGTGGCAGCTGGCCGCCGCGGCCAGCGCGATGGCGATCCTCGTGACGGCGTTCTCGCTGTTCGCCGACGCGCTGCGCGATGCGCTCGATCCGAAAGTGAAATGATGGACAACCTGCTCGAAGTGCGCGACCTGCGCATTGCCTTCCGGGTCGACAAGAAGACCACCCACGAAGCCGTGAAGGGCGTCTCGTTCGACGTGCCGCGGGAAGCCACGGTGGCGCTGGTGGGCGAGTCGGGCAGTGGCAAGTCCGTCAGCTCGCTGGCGGTGATGGGCCTGCTGCCGCCGGACACGACGCTGATCGACCCGGCCGGCAGCATCCGCTTCGATGGGCGCGACGTGCTGCACCTGCCGCTGGCCGAGCGCCGCGCGCTGTGCGGCCGCGACATCGCGATGATCTTCCAGGAGCCGATGTCGTCGCTGAACCCCGTGTTCACGGTGGGCTTCCAGATCGGCGAGGTGCTGCGCCGGCACATGGGCATGAGCGCGCGGCAGGCGCGCGCCCGCACGCTCGAACTGCTGGGCGAGGTGGGTATTCCCGACCCGGCCACGAAGATCGACGCGTATCCGGGCCAGATGTCCGGCGGCCAGCAGCAGCGCGTGATGATCGCGATGGCGATCGCCTGCGAACCGAAGCTGCTCATCGCCGACGAGCCGACGACGGCGCTGGACGTGACGATCCAGAAGCAGATCGTCGAACTGATCGCCCGGCTGCAGCAGCGCCGGCGCATGGCCGTGCTGTTCATCACGCACGACCTGGGCCTCGTCGGCGAGATCGCCGACCACGTGATCGTGATGCGCCATGGCGAGGTGCGCGAAGCCGGGCCGGCGGCGCAGGTGTTCAACGCGCCGCGCGACGCGTACACCCGCGCGCTGCTGCACTGCCGCCCGCCGCTCGATGCGCGGCCGCTGCGCCTGCCCGTGATCGCCGACTACCTGGAAGGGAAGGCCACCGTGGCGCCGCAGAAGAAGCGCGGCTATGCGCCGGGCGACGAGATCGTGCTGGACGTGAAGAACCTGTCGAAGAGCTTCTGGCTGCGCGAGGGCCTGTTCGGCAAGCGCGAGTTCCAGGCCGTCAAAGACGTGTCGTTCCAGCTGCCGCGCGGGAAGACGCTGGGCGTCGTCGGCGAATCCGGCTCGGGCAAGACAACGGTGGGATTGACGCTGCTGCGGTTGCACCAGGCCACCGGCGGCAGCGCGCTGTTCGAGGGGCGCGACCTGCTGGCGATGCCGGACAAGGAATACCACGCGTACAAGCGGCGCATCCAGATCGTGTTCCAGAACCCGTACGCCTCGCTGAACCCGCGCTTCACGGTGGGCCAGATCCTGCTCGAGCCGATGCGCCTGCACTGCATCGGCGCGAACGACGCCGAGCGGGTCGCGATGGCGCGCGCGCTGCTCGAGCGCGTGGGCCTGCCGGCGCAGGCGCTGCATCGCTGGCCCCATGAGTTCTCCGGCGGCCAGCGCCAGCGCATCGCGATCGCGCGCTGCCTGACGATGAAGCCGGAGATCCTCGTCTGCGACGAATCCGTGTCGGCGCTGGACGTGTCAGTGCAGGCGCAGGTGCTGAACCTGCTGCAGGACCTGCAGGACGAATTCGCGCTGTCGTACATCTTCATCTCGCACGACCTGGCGGTGGTGAAGTACATTTCGGACCGCGTGATGGTGATGCGCCAGGGCGAAGTCGTCGAATGCGCCGATGCGGACGAGCTGTATGCCAACCCGCAGCACCCGTACACGCGGGCGTTGCTGGCGGCGATCCCGCGCGGCGCCGCGAAGTAAGTTAAGATGGCGCTATCATGGCGAACTTGATCTCTCTGTTGCAGGAATACGGCGTATTGATCGTCTTCATCGTCGTCCTGGTCGAGCAGATGGGGGCGCCGATTCCCGCTTATCCCATCCTGATCGTCTCGGGCGCGCTGGCGATGAACGGCGGCACCCCGCTGGCCGGCGTGCTGGCCGTCGCGATGAGCGCCTGCCTGCTGGCGGACTTGTTCTGGTTCCGCGCCGGGCGCCGCTACGGCAAGCGCATCCTGAAGCTGCTGTGCCGCATCTCGCTGTCGCCCGATTACTGCGTCAGCCAGACGGAGGACAACTTCCGCAAGTGGGGCCCGAAGTCGATGATCGTCGCCAAGTTCATCCCCGGCTTCAACACGATCGCGCCGCCGCTGGCCGGCGCGATGGGCACCGGCGTGCCGCTGTTCCTGTCGTTCAGCCTGCTGGGCGGCCTGCTGTGGAGCCTGACGGGCATCCTGATCGGCGTGTACTTCCAGGCCAATGTGGACGAGGTGCTCGACATGCTGGCCACGATGGGCAGCACGGCGCTGGGCGTGCTGGGCACGCTGCTGGGCCTGTTCGTGACGTTCAAATACATCGAGCGCCGCCGCTTCCAGCGGGCGATGCAGACGGAGCGGATCAGCGTCGAGCAATTGCGCGAGCTCGTCGATGCAGGCCACGAACCGGTAATGGTCGATGCACGCAGCGCGACGGCGCGCCAGCTCGATCCGCCGGTGCCGGGCGCGCTGCCGGTGGACGGCAACCTTCCCGCGCTGCTCGCCGCGCTGCCGCACGACCGCCACATCGTCGTCTACTGCAGCTGCCCGAACGACGTCAGCGCTGCCGGCATCGTCAAGCAACTGCACGAACACGGCTACGCGCTGGCCCGGCCGCTGCACGGCGGCCTGGACGCATGGAAGAGCGCCTTCCGGCCGACCGACACCATCGTCATCGCCGAACAGATCCCGGCAACCGACGCACCCCGCTGAACCGACCGCGCCGCTGCGGCGCGGTGTTCCCTCAAGAATGGTGACAGGCTCCATTTTTGAGGAAACTTAGTAGTCATACTACTGTCCGGTTTTCCCCGGTTTGTGGCGACAATGGCCTAGTTTGTACCCAAACTACAGCCTGACTCTTGCGCGTTCGCTAAGAAATCCGATAGCATTAGGCGTCCCTAATTTTTATCCAGCCCATGAACGCCATGTCGACTCCCGCGCCGCAGACCCTCTCTTCCGCTTTCCCTGGTGGTCCGCGCCTGCTGGCCGACGTCGGCGGCACGAATGCCCGCTTCGCGCTGGAGACGGCGCCGGGGCAGGTCGGCCACATCCACGTGCTGCCGTGCTGCGAGCATCCGACCTTGGCGGCCGCGCTGCGCGCCTACCTGGCACTGCCGGACGTGGCTGCGGCGGCACCTGTCGTGCGCCATGGCGCGATCGCGATCGCGAATCCCGTCACGGGCGACTTCGTGCGGATGACGAACCACCACTGGGAATTCTCGATCGAGGGCATGCGCCAGGAGTGCGGCTTCGACGTGCTGGCCGTCGTCAACGACTTCACGGCGCTGGCCCGCTCGCTGCCGTTCCTAGGTGACCAGAAGCGGCAGGTGGGCGGCGGCACGGCCGTGGCCGGCAGCCCGCTGGGCCTGATCGGCGCCGGCACCGGTCTCGGTGTCTCCGGCCTGATTCCGTGCGCCAGCGGCTGGACGGCGCTGCTGTCCGAGGGCGGCCACGTCAGCTTCTCGCCCGTCAACGAGACGGAAGTGGCGATCCTGCAGTTCGCCTGGCGCGAGTTCGAGCACGTGTCGGCCGAGCGCCTGATGTCCGGCGCCGGCATCGAGCTGATCTACCGTGCACTGGCGGACTACCGCAAGGTGGCGGCCGAGCCGCTGTCGGCCGCCGACGTGGCGCGCCGCGCGCTGGACGGCACCTGCCCGCTGTGCGACGAGGCGATCGAAGCGTTCTGCGGCATGCTGGGCACGATCGCGGCCAACCTGGCCGTCACGCTGGGCGCGCAGGGCGGCATCTACATCGGCGGCGGCATCGTGCCGAAGCTGGGCGACCGTTTCGACCGGTCGGCGTTCCGCGCCCGCTTCGAGGCGAAGGGCCGGTTCCGCCAATACCTGTCCGCCATCCCGACGCATGTGATCACGGCGCAATACCCGGCCTTCCTCGGCGTGTCCGCCATCCTGGCCGAGCGCCTCGCGGCCTGATCGGTTAGAATATCCAGTTACGGTACGAGACCGCGAATTGCACTATTCGCGGTTTTATGGAGTACAATGGCTGTTATTGGATGAAACGGCGCCGCTCGATCCAGAAGTTCTTCCGGGTAAAGCCGACAAGTTTTCCGGTCTGAAAACGATCCGTTGAAAACGCACCCTCCATCTTTGACCTTCCGCCCCAGCGTATTTCCGGCACTTCTGTTCGCCGATATGCCTGGCTGCCACGCATCTGTATGCACTGTTGCATGCACCTGCGCTGCGGGCCGGCGGCAACCACAAGTTGGCTTATGGATACAGCTGAGGCGAAGAAAGTCCTCGAAACCGCGCTGCTATGCGCTCGCGAACCGTTATCGATTCACAGCCTGAAAAAGCTGTTCGTCGATGTCGACGACCAGGGCCGCCCGCTGGGTGCCGGCGTCGGCGCCGACACGATCCGGATCCTGCTGGAGGAATTGCGGCAGGACTGGCAGGGCAGGGGCATCGAAGTGGTGGCCCTGTCCTCCGGCTGGCGCTTCCAGAGCCGGCCCGAATTGAAGCAGTACCTGGACCGTCTGAACCCGGAAAAGCCGCAGAAGTATTCCCGGGCGACGCTCGAGACGCTGGCGATCATCGCGTACCGCCAGCCGGTCACGCGCGGCGACATCGAGGAGATCCGCGGCGTGACTGTGAACTCGCAGACGATCAAGATGCTGGAAGACCGCGGCTGGGTCGACGTCGTCGGCTACCGCGACGTGCTGGGCCGCCCGGCGCTCCTGGGAACCACGAAGCAGTTCCTGGACGACCTGGGGTTACAGTCGCTGTCCCAGCTGCCGCCTCTGCAGCAAATCAGCGATACGCAGAATGCCAATTCGATGGAAGTACTCGAAGCCGCGCTGCAGGAAAATTTCGAGAAGGCGGCGCATGCCGCCGAAGTCACTGACAATGAAGCGCCCGGGGAAGCAATCGCCGATACGGTGCAGGCGCCGCCCACGCTAGAAAACACGCATGAACAATACTGAGAACATCATCGAGACCGGTGCGCCGGCCGAACCGGCCGTCAAGCCGAAGCGCCGCACGAAGGCGCAGATCGAAGCGGCGGCGTCCGCCGTCCAGGCGGACGACGCGGCCGCGCCGGCCAAGCCGAAGCGCACCCGTAAGGCCGCGGCGGCCGAACCCGCCGCCGCAGCGGTCGAGCAGGCTGCACCGGCAGCCGCCGTGGCAAGCGATGCTGCAGCCGATGCCGCAGCACCCGTGAAAAAACCGCGCACCCGCAAGCCGAAGGCCGAGGCAGCGCAGGAGCCGGCCGAGCAGGCCGTCCAGGCGGCGCCCGATGCACAACCGGCCGAGGAGCCGAAGCAGGCCCGCACGCCGCGCGGCCCGCGCCAGATGCGCGAACAGCGCGCGCTGCGCGATGCGCAGAGGGCTGAGCAGGCCGAGCAGGCGGCGCCGGCTGGCGACACCGCGGCACAAGCCGAAGCGCCGGCCCAGGCCGAGGCGGCACCGCAGGAACAGGCGGCGCGCGACGAGCAGCCGGGCCGCGGCCGCAACAAGGGCAAGAACGCCCGCGGCAAGGGTCAGCAGCAGCAGCGCGCCCAGGGGCAGAACCAGGGCCAGAACCAGGGCCAAGGTCAGAAGCCGGGCCAGAGGCAGGGCCAGCGCCAGGGGCAGAAGCCGGGCGGCAACGGCAAGATGAGCGACGCGGATGCCGTGTTCTCGTTCGTCACGTCCGAAGCGTTCGACAAGGAAGACGGCGCGCGCGGCAAGCAGCCGCAAAAGGCCGTGCGCCGCGACCTCACGGCCGAGGACGATGCACCGAAGCTGCACAAAGTGCTGGCCGAGGCCGGTCTGGGCTCGCGCCGCGACATGGAAGACCTG
The DNA here is from genome assembly GCF_007830495.1 of Pseudoduganella flava. Taxonomy (GTDB): domain Bacteria; phylum Pseudomonadota; class Gammaproteobacteria; order Burkholderiales; family Burkholderiaceae_D; genus Rugamonas; species Rugamonas flava. Next base: position 498,705 of record NZ_VLKW01000001.1, read on the forward strand.
ATCATCGCCGGCCGCGTGTCGGTGAACGGCGAGCCGGCCCACATCGGCCAGCGCATCCTGCCGACGGATGCCGTGCGCATCAACGGCAAGCTGATCCAGCGGAAAGTCAGCAAGAAGCCGCCGCGCGTGCTGGTGTACCACAAGCCGGCCGGCGAGATCGTGTCGCACGACGACCCGGACGGCCGTCCGTCCGTGTTCGACCGCCTGCCGCAGATGAAGACGGGCAAATGGCTGGCCGTCGGCCGCCTGGACTTCAACACCGAAGGCCTGCTGCTGTTCACGACCTCCGGCGACCTGGCGAACCGCCTGATGCACCCGCGTTACAACATCGACCGTGAATACGCGGTGCGCACGCTGGGCGAGCTGGAAGAGGGCATGCGCCAGAAACTGCTGGCCGGCGTCGAGCTGGAAGACGGCCTGGCGCAGTTCTCGAAGATCGCCGATGGCGGCGGCGAAGGCGTCAACAAGTGGTACCGCGTGGTGATCGGCGAAGGCCGTAACCGCGAAGTGCGCCGCATGTTCGAAGCGGTCGGCCTGACCGTCTCGCGCCTGATCCGTACGCGTTACGGCGCGCTGACCCTGCCGTCGAACCTGAAGCGCGGCCGCTGGGAAGAAATGGAAGAAAATACCGTGCGCGACCTGCTGGCCGCCGTTGGCGTCGAGAAGAAGGGCGGCGGCGAGGCGAAGCAGGGCCGTGGCGACAAGCCGGGCAAGGTCGATGCGCGCGGCGAAGGTCGTGGCGAAGGTCGTGGCGAGAAGCGTCGCGAACCCAACTTCAACCGGATGGACGTGTCGAACAAGAACGCCGACCCGTTCCCGCAGGCGGCCAAGGGCGGCCGCGGCCAGGGTGCCGGCAGCTACTTCGGCGCCGGTGCCGGCTCGGGCCGTCCGGGTGGCCGTCCGCAAGGTGGCGGCCTGGGCCGTCCAGGCCTGGGCGAGCCGGGTGGCCGTCCGGCCGGCGGCAAGGGCCGCGGCCCGCGCCAGCCGGATCCGCTGCAGACGACGTTCGGCTTCGGCGGCCAGCAGCAGCGCCGCGGCGGCGGTCAGCCGCGCGGCGGCGCGATCGATCACGGCATGCCGCGCCGCAGGAAGGCTTGAATCAGCCGCAAGGCTTGATTCCCCGCCGGGCGTCCGCATATCGGATGCCTCGGCGTCTCCGGCAGTACCATGGTGGAGCGGCGGACCTGAATGGCACCCGCCGCAGCCATTCCCGGCAGTAAAAACACAACCTTGCCACTGTTGTAACGGCGTCCTATTGCCCTTTGCGGCATTGCAGCGAAATCAATGACGCGTTATAATAAGCGGCCTAGTAAAAGTTCTTCGCAGGGTTTGTTTGCTGAGAGTGCTTTCATCTGGCTGGAGTACAAAAAGATGGGCAGTTGCCCATTTTTTTTTTGCTCACGGTAAATGAGCCGTTTTTTGAAGGTCACGTCGCACAGGGCGGCGCAGGCCGATCTGGAGATTTTCTTTTGCAACTGCCGGAACTGATAGAGAAGACCGTCGCGGGTCTGGGCTACGAAATGGTCGATTTCGAACGGGCCGAACGTGGACTGCTGCGCGTGTACATCGACTTCTCCGCGGCGGACGCGGAAGAAAAAGGTCCCATCACGGTGGAGGACTGCGCCACGGTGAGCCACCAGCTGTCGCACGTGCTGACAGTGGAAAACGTGCCGTACGAACGGCTCGAGATCTCGTCGCCCGGCTTGGACCGGCCGCTGCGCAAGCTCGCCGACTTTCACCGTTTTGCCGGCCATGAAGCGATCGTCAAGCTGCGCATGGCGCTCCCGGGCACGGCGAACCGCAAGTCCTACCAGGGCATCCTGCAGGAGCCCGATGGCGAGCAACTGGGTATTGAATTTGAAAGTAAAGATGGTCCTGCGGTGCTGAATTTCACGCTCGCGGATATGGATAAGGCACGCTTGGTGCCACAGGTGGATTTTAGGAGCCGCAAAGCATGAGTCGCGAAGTTTTGTTATTGGTGGACGCGCTTGCGCGCGAGAAGAACGTCGACAAGGACGTGGTATTCGGCGCGCTCGAATTCGCATTGGCGCAAGCCACGAAGAAGCGCTATGAAGGCGAAGTCGACATCCGCGTCTCGATCGATCGCGAAACGGGCGAATTCGAGTCCTTCCGCCGCTGGCACGTGGTGCCTGACGAAGCCGGCCTGCAACTGCCTGACCAGGAAGTGCTGCTGTTCGAAGCGAAAGAGCAGATCCCCGATATCGAAGTGGATGAATACATCGAAGAGCCGATCGAATCCGTGGAATTCGGCCGCCGCTTCGCACAGGACACCAAGCAGGTCGTGCTGCAGCGCGTGCGCGATGCCGAGCGCGAACAGATCCTGCAGGACTTCCTCGAGCGCGGCGACGCGCTGGTGACGGGCACCATCAAGCGCATGGAGCGCGGCGATGCGATCGTCGAATCGGGCAAGATCGAAGCGCGCCTGCCGCGCGACCAGATGATCCCGAAGGAGAACCTGCGTATCGGCGACCGCGTGCGTGCTTACATCCTGCGCGTGGATCGCAATATGCGCGGCCCGCAGGTGATCCTGTCGCGCACGGCGCCGGAATTCATCATGAAGCTGTTCGAGCTGGAAGTGCCGGAAATCGAGCAGGGCATGCTCGAGATTAAATCCGCTGCCCGCGATGCCGGCGTGCGCGCCAAGATCGCCGTCTACACGGCCGACAAGCGCATCGACCCGATCGGCACCTGCGTCGGCATGCGCGGTTCGCGCGTGCAGGCCGTGACCGGTGAGCTGGGCGGCGAGCGCGTGGACATCGTGCTGTGGTCCGAAGACCCGGCGCAGTTCGTGATCGGCGCGCTGGCGCCGGCGAACGTGTCGTCGATCATGGTCGACGAGGACAAGCACGCGATGGACGTCGTCGTCGACGAGGAAAACCTGGCGATCGCGATCGGCCGCTCCGGCCAGAACGTGCGCCTGGCTTCCGAGCTGACCGGCTGGAAGATCAACATCATGACGGCCGAGGAATCGGCCGACAAGGCAGCCCAGGAAACGGCGGCGGTGCGCGCGCTGTTCATGGACAAGCTGGATGTGGACCAGGAAGTGGCCGACATCCTCGTCGAGGAAGGCTTCTCGAGCCTGGAAGAGATCGCCTACGTGCCGATCTCCGAAATGCTCGACATCGAAGCCTTTGACGAGGACACCGTCAACGAACTGCGTACCCGTGCCCGGGATGCGCTGGTGACGGAGGCCATCGCCTCGGAAGAGGGCCTGGAAGGCATGGAAGAGGCACTGGTGGGCCTGGAAGGCATGGACCGCGTCACGGCGGGCAAGCTGGGCCTGGCAGGCATCAAGACGCTCGAGCAGTTCGCCGGGCTGGCATACGATGAATTCGGCGCCATCCTTGCCCTGTCGACCGACCGCGCGCGTGCACTGATTGAAAACGAATTTGAAGATGTGAGCGACGAAGAGATGAAGCTCGTCGACGCCAAGTACGACGACCGCGCCAAGGCCCTGCAGGCCAAGGCATGGTCGCTGGCCGAGGCGGCGAAGGCCTGAAGCCGACAGCAAAAGCATTTATCATCTACGCGACACATAGAAAAGAGGACTGAATGGCGAGTAACAACGTAGCCCAATTTGCCACCGAACTGAAGATGCCTGCAGACTTGCTGCTGACGCAGCTGCGTTCCGCCGGCGTCGAGAAGAGTTCGGCGTCAGATCCATTGTCGAAAGATGATAAGGACAAGCTGCTGGAGCACCTGCGCCGCACGCACGGCGCAGCGGGTCAAACCGAAAAGAAAAAGATCACGGTAACGCGCAAGGAAACGACCGAGATCAAGCAAGCCGACGCCACCGGCAAGTCGCGCACCATCCAGGTCGAGGTGCGCAAGAAGCGCACGTTCGTCCAGCGCGACGACTTGCCGGCGACGACGGCCGCCCCGGCCGCGCCCGTGATCGACGCCGCCGAACGCGCCCGCCGCGAGGAAGAGGCGCGCCGCCAGGCCGAGCTGATCGCCCGCCAGGAAGCGGAACTGCGCGAGAAGCAGGAACGCCTGGCGAAGCTGGACGCCGAGAAGGAAGCGCAAGCCAAGGCCACCGCCGCCGCCGAAGCGGAAGCGAAGCGCCGTGCCGACGAGGAAGCCGCCAAGGCTGCCGCCGAGCAGGCTGCGAAGAACGCCGCCGAGAAGGCCGGCGCGCTGGACGCTGCCAAGCGTGCCGAGGCCGATGCGGCCGAGAAGAAGCGTGCCGAGCAGGCTGAGGAAGCGAAGAAGAAGGCCGAGCAGGCCGCCAAGGAAGCCGCCGAGCGCGCCGAAGCCACCGAGCGTGCGCGCAAGGCCGTGGCCGACGAAGTCGCCCAGATCAAGGCGATGATGGCACAGCCGCGCCGCGTGATGAAGGCACCGGAACCGGCGCCCGCGCCGGTCAAGCCGAAGGCTCCCGAAGGCACGCTGCACAAGCCGGCCGACAAGAAGCCCGCCACGGCGACGCCGGCGGCAGGCGACAAGAAGGACGACAAGAAGCCGGGCGATCGCAAGTCGATCAAGTCGGCCAATGTATCCTCGACGTGGTCCGACGACGCCAAGAAGCGCGGCGCGCCGGGCGGCACGAAAGGCCGCGGCAATGCCGCGCCGACGGGCCGCGACGGCTGGCGCGGTGCCGGCGGCAAGGGCCGCGGTCGCAATTCGCATGACGACCGCGAATCGAACTTCCAGGCGCCGACCGAGGCGATCGTCAAGGAAGTGCACGTGCCGGAAACGATCACCGTGGCCGAACTGGCCCACAAGATGGCCGTCAAGGCATCCGAGGTGATCAAGCAGCTGATGAAGCTGGGCCAGATGTGCACGATCAACCAGGTGCTGGACCAGGAAACGGCGATGATCGTCGTCGAGGAAATGGGCCACAAGGCGTTCGCCGCCGCGGTGGACGATCCGGAAGCGCTGCTGGCCGACCAGGGCGAGCACGCCGAGTTCGAGTCGAAGCCGCGCGCACCGGTCGTTACCGTCATGGGTCACGTCGACCACGGCAAGACCTCGCTGCTGGACTACATCCGCCGCGCCAAGGTCGCGTCGGGCGAAGCCGGCGGCATCACGCAGCACATCGGCGCTTACCACGTCGATACGCCGCGCGGCATGATCACGTTCCTGGACACCCCGGGCCACGAAGCCTTCACGGCGATGCGTGCCCGCGGTGCGAAGGCCACCGACATCGTCATCCTGGTGGTGGCGGCGGACGACGGCGTGATGCCGCAGACGAAGGAAGCGATCGCCCACGCGAAAGCGGCCGGCGTGCCGCTGGTGGTGGCGATCAACAAGATCGACAAACCGGGCGGTAACCTGGAGCGCGTGACGCAGGAACTGATCTCCGAAGGCGTGGTGCCGGAAGAATACGGCGGCGATTCGCCGTTCGTGCCGGTGTCCGCGAAGACGGGCCAGGGCATCGACTCGCTGCTGGAAAACGTGCTGCTGCAAGCCGAAGTGCTGGAACTGAAGGCACCGGTGGAATCGCCGGCACGCGGCCTCGTCGTCGAAGCCCGTCTGGACAAGGGCCGCGGCCCGGTCGCGACGATCCTGGTGCAGTCGGGTACCCTGAAGCGCGGCGACGTCGTGCTGGCCGGTTCCTCGTACGGCCGGGTGCGTGCGATGCTGGACGAGAACGGCAAGTCGATCGCCGAAGCGGGTCCGTCGATCCCGGTCGAGATCCAGGGCCTGACGGAAGTGCCGGCCGCCGGCGAAGAAGCGATGGTGATGGCGGACGAGCGCAAGGCGCGTGAAATCGGCCTGTTCCGTCAAGGTAAGTTCCGCGACGTGAAGCTGGCGAAGCAGCAGGCGGCAAAGCTGGAGAACATGTTCGACCAGATGGCCGAAGGCGAAGTGAAGAACGTGCCGCTGATCGTCAAGACCGACGTGCAGGGTTCGCAGGAAGCGCTGGTGGGTTCGCTGCAGAAGCTGTCCACCTCGGAAGTCCGGGTGCAGATCGTGCACGCGGCCGTCGGCGGCATCACGGAATCGGACGTCAACCTGGCGACCGCGTCGAAGGCAGTCATCATCGGCTTCAACGCCCGTGCCGACGCCCAGGCGCGCAAGCTGGCCGAAGCCAACGGCGTGGACATCCGCTACTACAACATCATCTACGACGCGATCGAAGAGGTGAAGGCGGCGATGTCCGGCATGCTGGCACCGGAGAAGCGCGAGCACATCACGGGTCAGGTCGAGATCCGCCAGGTGATCCTGGTCTCGAAGGTCGGCGCGATCGCCGGCTGCCTGGTGACGGACGGTGTCGTCAAGCGTACGTCGTCGGTACGCCTGCTGCGCAACAATATCGTTGTGTGGACGGGCGAGATCGACTCGCTGAAGCGCTTCAAGGACGATGCGAAGGAAGTGCGCGCCGGTCTCGAGTGCGGCCTGTCGCTGAAGAACTACAACGACATCCAGGTTGGCGACACCCTCGAGGTGTTCGAGATCCAGGAAGTGGCACGTACGCTGTAATCGCAGTACGCGGTATCCGTGGCGGGTGCCGCCCCCTCCGCCTGAGCGGGGGAGGGCGCCACCCGCCATTTTTTTATTGGTAGGACATCATGGCCAAACATAGCAAATCCATTCCCCAGCGCGGCCTGCGCGTGGCGGACCAGATCCAGAAAGACCTCTCCGAGCTGATCGCGTTCGAGCTGAAGGACCCGCGCGTCGGCATGCTGACGCTCGCCGAGGTGCAGCTGACGCCGGACTACGCGCACGCGAAGGTGTACTTCACGATGCTCAAGGACGATCCGGACACCGTGAAGAACACGCTGGCCGGCCTGCAAGCGGCCGCCGGCTACCTGCGCAACCAGCTGGGCAAGCGCCTGCACATCCACACGCTGCCCCAGCTGCACTTCGTGCACGACACGAGCGCTTCGCGCGGCATGGCGATGTCGGCGCTGATCGACCAGGCCAACGCCACCCGCGCGGCCGACTATGAAGAGCAGCAGGAACAAGACAAAGAATGACCCAGCAGAAGGTGAAGCGGCCGCGCGACCTCGTCGACGGCGTGCTGCTGCTCGACAAGCCCGTGGGCCTGTCGTCGAACGACGCGTTGATCAAGGCGAAGCGCGTGCTGAACGCTAAGAAGGCCGGCCACACCGGCACGCTGGACCCATTCGCGACTGGCTTGCTGCCGCTGTGCTTTGGCGAAGCGACGAAGTTCTCGCAAGACCTGCTGGAAGCGGACAAGACCTACGTGACGACCGTGCACCTGGGCGTGCGCACCGATACGGGCGACACGGAAGGGCAGGTACTGGAAACGCGCGACGTCGACGTGACGCTCGCGCAGATCGAAGCGGTCCTCGCGCGGTTCCGTGGCCCGATCGCCCAGGTGCCGCCGATGTACTCGGCATTGAAGCGCGACGGCAAGCCGCTGTACGAATACGCGCGCGCCGGCGTCACGCTGGAACGCGAAGCGCGCAACGTGACGATCCACAAGCTCGAACTGCTCTCCTACGAGGCGCCGTTCCTGAAGCTGGAAGCCACGGTCAGCAAGGGCACGTACATCCGCGTGCTGGGCGAGGACATCGGCGCCGCACTCGGCTGCGGCGCGCACCTGAACGCGCTGCGCCGCACGGGTGTTGGCGCTTTACAGGCGTCGAACATGGTCACGCTCGAAGCGCTGCAGGCGCACGAAGCACCGCTGTCGCTGCTGGCGCCCGTCGATGCGCTCCTGTCGTCGTTCCCGCGCATCGCGCTGACGGCGGAGCTGGCGAAACGCTTCCTGAACGGCCAGCGGCTGCCGCTGGGGAAGGAGCCGGAGATCGTCACGCCGGCGCCGTACGAAGGGCGGGTACGCGTGTATGAGCAGGACCGCCTGCTCGGCACCGGCGTGCTGGGCGAGTGGGCGATCCTGGCGCCGGAACGGCTGATCGCGGCGGCGCCGGCAGCCCAGGCCTGACGCCCACTCAGAACGCCTTCCGAAACCCCACGTACACCCCGCCGGGGATCGCGCGCAGCGTCCATGGCCCGTGCCGGTGCTCGACGTAGCCGACGGCCACGCCGAGCGCCAGGCCCGCCAGCACATCGGTCTGCCAGTGCGAGCGCGTCTCCACGCGCGACACCATCTCGTAGGCGGGCACGGCGGCCAGCAGCCACACGGCGGGGTACTCGTCGGCGAATTCGAGGATCAGCGGTGTCACGGCGGCTGCCGTCGATGCCACGTGGCCGCTGGGGAAGCTGCGGCCGTGCTTGAACCAGAGGCCCGGATCGTCCGTCTCGGATGGCCGCTCGCGGCCGAACACCCGCTTCAGCCCGTCCGCCGCCACGTCCGCCAGGACGAACCCTTCGGCACCTTGCCACATCGCGCGCCCGGCCCCGTCTTCGCTGCCGAGCCAGATCGCACCGGCGACGGTGGCGATTAATGCCGTGTTCGATACAAAGTCCGCATGCCGCCAGAGCGGGCTCGGCGTGCCGCTGGTGCGCCGGTCCAGCAAGGTGTCGGCATGCGCCAGCGTACCGAGCAGGCACAGCCAGCAGAGCAGCAGGGAGATCAATGAGCGGATCGACAGTCGGGTCATGGGCGCCTCCTGTCCCGATCATACGGGCGCACGGAGCGCGGCACGGTTCACGTCCGCCGCCGCAGCGCCATGCTTTGAAGCGCATCAATCGGGCGCGTTGTATCCCGACTGTTCGCGCGCGAGCGCGCCCAGCAGTTCATCCGGATCGGCCGGCTTGACGAAATGACGGTCGAAGCCGGCCGCCTGCGAGCGCTCGCGGTCGCCCGACTGGCCGTAGCCCGACAGCGCGATCAGCGTCGCCCGCGCTGTCGATGGATCGCCGCGCAGCCGCCGCGCCAGCGCATAGCCGTCCATGCCGGGCAGGCCGATATCCAGGATGAACGCATCCATCGCCGCCAGGTCGGCCCGCCGCAGCGCGCTTTCGCCATCTCCCGCCGTCGTCACGTCGTGCCCTTGCTCGCGCAGCAGCTGCGCGAGCGAATGGGCGGCATCGGCATTGTCGTCGACAACCAGCAGGCGTAGCGGGCTGGCCGGGGCGTGCATCGCGGCGGGGCGAGGCACCGGCTGCGGCACGCCCGGCTCGCCCAGCAACGGCAGGCAGACCGTGAAGGTGCTGCCCTGGCCGGGGCCGTCGCTGTGCGCCGTCACGGAGCCCTGGTGCAGCGCGGTGATGCTCTTCACCAGGGTCAGGCCCAAGCCAAGGCCGCCCTGTGCGCGGTCGGGATTGCGCTCGCCCTGGATGAACAGGTCGAAGATGTGCGGCAGCAGGGCCGGCGCGATGCCGCTGCCGTTGTCGCCGACCGTCACGCGTGCGTGGCCGTCATGCACCTGCAGGTCGAGCGTGATGCGCCCGCCCGGCGGCGTGTACTTGGCCGCGTTGTTCAGTACGTTGGCGATCACCTGCACGAGGCGGGTGCGGTCGCCGTACACGTGGGTGCGCGCGGCGGGCCGGCGCACGTCGAGTGCGTGGCCGCGTGCCTCGATCAGCGGCAACGCCTGTTCGACGGCGCTGCCGATCACCTGCTTCAGGTCCAGCTCCGCCATCGCCAGCTGCACGAGGCCGCGCGTGACGCGCGACACGTCGAGCAGGTCGTCCACCAAGTGCGTCATGTGCTTCACCTGGCGCACGATGATGTCGGACGCCATGCGCCGCGTATGCTCGTCGGCGTGGCCCGCATGCAGCAGCTGGGCCGCGGTGCTGATCGGCGCCAGCGGATTGCGCAGCTCGTGCGCGAGCATCGCCAGGAACTCGTCCTTGCGCGCGGCCGCTTCGCGCAGCTCGTCCTCGGCCAGCTTCTGCGTGTGGATGTCGGTGCAGGTGCCCATCCAGCGGAAGATCCGGCGCGCGTCGTCGCGCAGCGGCAGTGCGCGGCCCAGGACCCAGCGGTATTCCCCGGAACGGTGGCGCAGCCGGTATTGGATCTCGTACACGTCGCCCGTCGCCAGGCTGTGGCGCCAGGCGCCCCAGGCGCGCTCGCGGTCGTCCGGGTGGAACATGCCATTCCATGCGTCGCCGTCCGTCACGCCGGGCCCCACGCCGGTGTATGCATACCACTGCTCGTTGAAGTAGTCGTGGTAACCGTCCGGCAAGGTCGACCACACCATTTGCGGCATCGCGTTGGCGATCGTGCGGAACTTCGCTTCGCTGTCGCGCAGCGCCTCCATGCTGCGGGCCCGCTCGGCGGCGGTGCGGGTGCGCTCCGCCACTTCCTTCATCAGCGCCACGTCTTCCTGCGCCCACTGCCGCGCGACGGTGTCGTGCACGAACAGCACGCTCATCAACTTGCCCTGTTCCAGTACGGGGATGAAGACGGCCGCGGCGCTGTCGATACTGCGGAACGCCGCGCTGCCGCCGCGCGTACGCGGGTCGAGCGCGACGTCCGCCACGACGACGCTGCGGCCCAGCCGCAAGTCGTCCAGCAGTGCGCCGTAGTCGTCCAGCAGCACGGCGCCGTGCAGGCGCGGCAGGTCGGCAGCGGCCCAGTCGCCGCTCACGTGCAGCACGCCGTCCGCGTACTGTCCATAGCCGGCGCGGCGTGCCGCCACCGTCCGGCCGACGATCGCGGCGGCGGCGCAGGCTATGTCATCGACGGCGCGCAGTTCGCGCAGCGCGTCCGTCAGCCGCACCAGCGCATCGCGCCGCGCATCGTCCTGCACCCGGTCGGTGACGTCGACGCCTTCGACGAGGATGCCCATCACGGCGCCGGCATCGTTGCGGATCGGCTTGAACGCGAAGTCGATGTAGCGGGCCATCACGGGACCGGCCGGCACGGTTTGCACGGGGTACAGCGCACTGCTGGCCGTCAGCGACTTGCCGGTATGGTACACACCGTCGAGCAGCTCGCGGTAGCGCTCCGCCGCCGGGCTGGCGAAGCCTTCGACCACGGGGCGGCCGACGAGGTCGCGGTGCCCCGTCAGGCCGAGGAAGCCCTCGTCCATCAGCTCGACCCGGTGCTGCGGCCCGCTGAGCACGGCCATGAATACGGGCGCGCGGCGCAGCCGCATGGCGTGCTGTTCGCGCAGCTGGATCTGCTGGGCACGTGCCAGGATGCCCAGCTCCATCTTGACGGCGCGGGCCTGGGCCTGCACGGCCGGCGTCACGTCCTCGACGTGGTGGACGATATAGGCGAGCGCACCGTGGCGGTCGAATACCGGCGTGTTGATGGGACTCCAGTGGCGTTCCTCGAACGTGCCTGGCTGGCCCGGCAGTTCGATGTCGTAGCGCTGCACGGCCATCGTGTCCGGCGCGCGCGTTTCCAGCACGCGCAGCAGCGAGGCGCGCAGGTTCGCCGCGCCCGTCGCGTTGGGGTTGGACGGGTCGTCCGGGAAGACGTCGAACACGTTGCGCCCGACAATGGCGGCCCGCTCGGTGCGGGTCGCACGCAGATACGCGTCGTTGACGGCAACGATCGTGAAATCCGGCGCCAGCAGCAGGTACGGCGCGGGCAGGGCGCCGAACACGGCACCGAAATCGGGGAGGGCTTCTTCCATGGCTAACTGGGCTATGACTAGTGCCAGCATGCCACGGCGCGCCGCGCGCTTCGGTGATCCACACCACACAGCCGCCCGTCTTCTTTCTGGCCCCGGAGGCTCATGCTATACTAGTGGGTTCAGTGCACCCGCACCTGCCGGGGCGCCTGCTCGACAGCAGTCGGCGGGAGTCACGCAAGTAGCTTCGGCGCCCCACAGTTTTACTGCAAACACAACGACCATGTCTAATACTAAACGCGCAATTCGCAACATCGCCATCATCGCCCACGTCGACCACGGCAAGACGACCCTCGTGGACCAGCTGCTGCGCCAATCCGGTACCTTCCGTGAGAACCAGCAAGTCGACACCCGCGTCATGGACTCCAACGACCTTGAAAAGGAACGCGGCATCACGATTCTGTCGAAGAACTGCGCGGTCGAGTACGAAGGCACCCACATCAACATCGTCGACACCCCCGGCCACGCCGACTTCGGCGGTGAAGTCGAGCGCGTGCTGTCGATGGTCGACTCCGTGCTGCTGCTGGTCGACGCACAGGAAGGCCCGATGCCGCAGACCCGTTTCGTCACGCGCAAGGCGCTGGCGCTGGGCCTGAAGCCGATCGTCGTCGTCAACAAGATCGACCGTCCGGGCGCGCGCGCCGACTGGGCGATCAACCAGACGTTCGAACTGTTCGACAAGCTGGGTGCGAACGACGAGCAGCTGGACTTCCCGATCATCTACGCATCGGGCCTGAACGGCTACGCCGGCATGGACGAGTCCGTGCGCGGCGGCGACATGAAGCCGCTGTTCGAAGCGATCCTGAAATACGTGCCGGTGCGTGACGACAATCCGGACGGCCCGCTGCAGATGCAGATCACGTCGCTGGACTATTCGTCGTACGTCGGCAAGATCGGCATCGGCCGCATCTCGCGCGGCCGCATCAAGGCCGGCCAGGACGTCGTCGTCGTCGACGGTCCGGGCGCAACCCCGATCAAGGGCCGCATCAACCAGGTGCTGAACTTCAAGGGCCTGGAGCGCGTGCTGGTCGACGAAGCCGTCGCCGGCGACATCGTGCTGATCAACGGTATCGAGGAAATCGGCATCGGTTCGACCGTCTGCTCGCCGGAGCAGGTCGACCCGCTGCCGATGCTGACCGTCGACGAGCCGACGCTGACGATGAACTTCATGGTCAACACGTCGCCGCTGGCCGGCCGTGAAGGCAAGTTCGTCACGTCGCGCCAGCTGCGCGACCGCCTGGAAAAGGAACTGAAGTCGAACGTGGCGCTGCGCGTCGCGCCGACCGACGACGACACGATCTTCGAAGTGTCCGGCCGCGGCGAACTGCACCTGACGATCCTGCTGGAGAACATGCGCCGCGAAGGCTTCGAGCTGGCCGTGTCGCGTCCGCGCGTCGTGTTCAAGATGGTCGATGGCGTGCGCCATGAGCCGTACGAGATGCTGTCGGTCGACGTGGAAGAAGTGAACCAGGGCGGCGTGATGGAAGAACTGGGCCGCCGCCGTGGCGACCTGCAGAACATGGAATCGGACGGCAAGGGCCGCGTGCGCCTCGAGTACCGCATTCCGGCCCGCGGCCTGATCGGCTTCCAGGGCGAGTTCATGACCCTGACGCGCGGCACCGGCTTGATGAGCCACGTGTTCGACGCCTACGCGCCGGTCGATAACTCGAAAGGCGAACTGGCCGGCCGTCACAACGGCGTGCTGATCTCGCAGGACGACGGCCAGGCCGTTGCCTACGCACTGTGGAAGCTGCAGGACCGCGGCCGCATGTTCGTGTCGCACAACGACCCGGTGTACGAAGGCATGATCATCGGCATCCACTCGCGCGACAACGACCTGGTCGTGAACCCGATCAAGGGCAAGCAGCTGACCAACGTGCGTGCTTCCGGCACCGACGAGGCAGTGCGCCTGGTCACGCCGATCCAGCTGTCGCTGGAATACGCGGTGGAATTCATCGAGGACGACGAACTGGTCGAGATCACGCCGAAGTCGATCCGCCTGCGCAAGCGTTTCCTGAAAGAGCACGAGCGCAAGAAGGCATCGCGCGAAAGCGCATAAGCCTCGCGCTGCGCTTCACCAAAACCCGCCGGTTCGCAAGAGCCGGCGGGTTTTTTCATTTGGGCCGCCAACGCGCGCGCGATCGCGCGTTTCGCTCAATCCGATGATCGAAACGGGCCGTTAATCATCATTCTGATTCTTTGATTGCGCGATGTCTGCGAACGGCGTGCGTCACCTAGAATGCAAAAAAATAGCTGGCCCAGCAGCACGGGCCGGTCCATCAGTACAGGCCTTCTAGGGCCGTCATTCGGAGGAGATGAACGTGACGAAGCACTCGAACAAGGTGCGGGCCCCCGCACGCCTGAACCGCAGGACCGCGCTGGCGATCGCCGCATCGATGCTGGCCGCGAACGCCGCATTCGCGCAGCAGGCGGCGCCGGAAGACACGGCCGCCGCGCCGGAACAGGCGCAGGCCGCGCAACCCGCCGCGGAACACAAGCGGCAGGGCCGCGCGGACGGTGTCTCCGAGAGCAACGTGGTGATGGTGGTGGGCACGCGCAAGTCGGTCGCTTCCGCGATCGACCGCAAGATCCGCAACTCCACGATCTCCGACTCGCTCGTGGCCGAGGACATCAACCAGTTCCCGGACAAGAACGTGGGCGAGGCGCTGTCGCGCATCACCGGCGTGCAGCTGTCGCGCTCCTTCGGCGAAGGTTCGCAAGTGTCGATCCGCGGCGTCGAGCCGGACCTGAACCGGGTCGAGATCAACGGCATGTCGGTGCTGTCGACCACCGGCGGCGCGGGCCGCGGCGCCGAGCTGCGCGAGCTGGCGTCCGAGCTGATCTCGTCGATCGACGTGATCAAGGGCGTCACGGCCGACATGACCGAAGGGGGCGTGGGCGGCAGCGTCATCATCAAGACCCGCAAGCCGCTCGACTTCACGAAACCCACGGTGGCCACGACGATCTCCGGCGAACATTCGACGAGCCGCGGCGGCGTGCAGCCCCGCGTGTCGCTGCTCCTGGCCGACAAATTCTTCAACAACAAGCTGGGCCTGATGGCCAACCTCGTGTACGACAAGGTCTACACGCAGAACGACTACGCCCGTAACACTTCGTGGCGCTTCCTGCGCGACTGGGATTACTCGGCTGAGAAGACGGTCGTCAGCAAGGACCCGGCACTGGCGGCGATCGGCACGGTCGGCGGCTGCGATGCGCTGTCCGGTACCGCGAAGACCGATTGCCAGAAGCAGTGGTACGACTATTCGCCGGGCACGCCGCGCTACGGCATCTGGACGCGCGACCACAAGCGCTCGTCCGCCGAGCTGACGGCGCAGTATGAAATCCAGAAGGGCTTCACGGCGTATGTGAGCTACCAGGACAACAAGCAGGACCAGCGCCTGAACGACCGCAACTACGGCACGGACTTCACCGCCGTCACGCGCCTGGCCAACGCCGGCAACGCACCGGTGTACAGCCCCGCGGGCGTCGTGACGACCGCGGGCACCTGCGCACCCGTCACCACGTCGGCCACGCCGGCGGGCGTGACGGTGGCGAACCACTACGTCACCGAATACACGGTCGGCAACTGCCTGTATGCGGGCGGGCAGGGCGGACAGGGCGCGTTCAGCACGTCGGCGCGCGACTTCGCCCTGGAAATCCGGTCGAAGTACAAGACGGCCGGCTTCAACTTCAAGCGCGACCGCCTGGAAGTGGAAGGCCTGCTGGGCAAATCCTCGTCGGACTACAGCAGCGAGAGCAACAACATCGTCATGACGCAGAATGCGCCGGGCCTGAAGGTGTCGCTGGATAGCCAGGGCCTGCCGCACTTCGCGTTCCCGGCGGCGTATTCGCCGGACGATCCGCGCTCCTACGTGCAGGTGCAGTTGCAATACCGTCCGAGCGAAACGAAGAACACGGAAGACCAGGGCAAGCTGGACTTGAGGTACCGCCTCGACACGCCCTTCTTCTCGAAGCTGTGGTTCGGCGGCCAGGCCACCAAGGCGACCGCGAAGCAATACAACGGCGGCGGCTACCTGGCGAGCAACGGCAGCAACCTCGCCAGCACTGCCGACGACGTCAACGTGAAGAGCGCGAACGTCAACCAGACGATCGTCTACGACCCGCTGTGGAATGGCGCGCCGCGCGCACCGGAGACATTCGGCTTCGTCAACAGCAGTTATGCCACGACCTATACGACGGCCGCCGGCATGCAGGCGCTCGTCAACGCGATCACGTCGCGCTCGCCCGGCTCGTTCTTCAGCGGCTATGGCGATGTGAGCAACCTGCCGAGCAGCTGGATCTCGCCGAACTATGCGGCCGCCGCGCCTTCGTTCGACACGTCGCACTTCAACCACGATTACGTGACCAACGCACCGGGCAGCGACGGCAAGACGTATCCGCAGATTCCCGCCTACGCGGCCGAGGAGCGTGTGCGCGCCGCGTACGTGCGCCTGGACTGGAATACGGACATCGGCGACTACACCATCGACGGCAATATCGGCGTGCGCTACACGCATACCCGCAGCCGGGCGAGCGGCCTGTACGCGAACAAGGTCCGCGTCTCATCGTCGCTGGGCAGCTCGAGCTATAACGATTACACGGTGTCCAACGGCGTCACGTCGGTGGAAAGCTCGTACCACGACGTGCTGCCGAGCGCGAACGCGCTGATGTGGCTTGTGCCGGACACGTTCCTCGTGCGCGTGGGCTGGGGCAAGGTGATGGCGCGGCCGAAGATCGACCTGCTGGCGCCGAACGCCACCTGTACCCTCAACAGCGGCAACCAGCTGTTCGGCGGCGACAATACCGACGACTGCACGGCCGGCAACCCGGACCTGAAGCCGTTCCGCGCCACCAACAAGGACCTGTCGTTCGAATACTATCCCGGCAAGGATACGCAGGTGTCGGTGGGCCTGTTCCGCAAGGATATCTCCAGCTATATCCTGGAGAAGGTCGTCACGAAGAACGTCGACATCTTCCACGACGGCGGCAAGTGGGACGTGACGGGGCCGACGAACGGCAAGGGCGCCACGACGAAGGGCGTGGAGATCACCGCGCGTACCGCATTCACCTTCCTGCCCGGCTGGCTGGGCGGCT
Source organism: Pseudoduganella flava (assembly GCF_007830495.1). Classification (GTDB taxonomy): domain Bacteria; phylum Pseudomonadota; class Gammaproteobacteria; order Burkholderiales; family Burkholderiaceae_D; genus Rugamonas; species Rugamonas flava. The sequence continues at coordinate 515,225 of NZ_VLKW01000001.1, forward strand.
TTGGCGGCGATGCCAACTACACCCGCATGACGTACAAGTACGCGCCGGGCACGGAGCGCCTGAACCCGCTGGACAATTCGGTGCTGCCGTATCCGGGCCTGTCGAAGAACAGCTACAACGTGGCGCTGTGGTACGACCGCGGGCCGATCAACGGCCGCATCGCGTACAACTACCGCGACCGCTACTACACGGGCGGCAACGACGTATCGGGCAATCCGAACTTCACCGAGAAGACCGGCTACCTCGATGCGAAGCTGCAGTATCGCTGGAACGATCACGTCACGATCTCCCTGGAAGGCAAGAACCTGACGGACCAGGCGGAGACGACGGATGCGGGCGACCTGTTCCGCGTGAACGAATTGGCGTATCCTGGCCGGCGTTACTATCTGAGCATCTCACTGAAGAACTGACATGCGCCTCAACCTGTTCTCCTGTGCCGCGGGCGTCGTGCCCGCGTTTTTTTTCGTTTGCGGCGTCGCGTGCGCGCAGCCGGCATTCCACAACCCCCTCGTCACGCAACGGGCCGACCCGCACGTGACCTTGCAGCCGGACGGCTGGTACTACTTCACGGCCACCGTGCCGGAGTATGACCGCATCGAAGTGCGCCGCGCGCGCTCGCTGGACGACCTGGGCAAGGCCGATGCGAACGTCGTCTGGCGCAAGCACGCGCAAGGCGAGATGGGCGCGCACATCTGGGCGCCCGAGCTGCACCGCATCGACGGCAAGTGGTACCTGTACTTCACGGCCGGCCGCGCCGATGCGATCTGGGACATCCGGCTGTACGTGCTCGAATGTGGCTCCGACGACCCGCTGCGCGGCCCTTGGCTGGAGCGCGGCCAGCTGAAGACGGGCTGGGAATCGTTCTCGCTGGACGCGACGACGTTCGCGCTGAACGGCCAGCGCTACCTGGTGTGGACGCAGCGCCCGCCCGAGGGCGACCAGCACCAGACCAACATCTACATCGCGAAGATGGCGACGCCGCTGTCGCTGGCCGGCCCTGCCACCTTGCTGACGGAACCGGAGTACGGGTGGGAGCGCGTCAAGTACGCCGTCAACGAAGCGCCGGCCGTGCTGGTGAAGAACGGCCGCGTGTTCCTCACGTACTCGGCATCCGCGACGGACGCGAACTACGCGCTGGGCATGCTGACGGCGCGCGCCGACGCGAACCTGCTCGACCGCGCCGCATGGACGAAGTCCGCACAACCGGTGTTCGCGACGAGCGCCGCGAACGGCCAGTACGGCCCCGGCCACAACTCCTTCACGACGACGCCGGACGGCAAGACCGACATCCTCGTCTACCACGCCCGCAACTACCGCGACATCGTCGGCGATCCGCTGCGCGACCCGAACCGCCACACCCGCGCCCAACCGATCACGTGGCGCCCCGACGGCACCCCGGACTTCGGCATCCCGGTGGCCGACAAGCCCTGATTCCCCACCATAACATTTCCGAAATTCGGGGACTGTCCCTCAAAACAGGAAATATTTCCAAAAACGAGGGACAGTCCCCCGTGGTTGGGGCGCCACAAAACCGGCAGTGTTGTCGTGCTGGCGCAACGCGGCGCGATTTCTCTCAGAGGCAGAGGCGCAAGCCCGTGATGTGCGGAAAGGGGGAGGGACTGTCCCTCGAAACAGGAAATATTTCCTGAAATGAGGGACAGTCCCCTGTGCGGTTAACGCAACAGATCGAGCCAGCGGTCGCGGTAGGCGGGCCAGCCGCGCAGGGGCAGCGGGGTGGCGGGGCGGGCCGTGGCGGTGGGGGGCTCGCCCCAGTGGGCCAGCATCCAGCCGCCGCAGGTGGTGCCGCTCGCGTCGTCCGTCGTGGAGACCGTGGCGCCGGGGCGCAGCGCGGCCAGCAGCGGGGCGAAGTGCGGGTTGTTCGTGAAGCTGCCTTCGACGACGACGTCGCCCTGCGCGCCCAGCTGCGTCAGGCAGTAGTCGCTCATCAGCGCGCAGTACAGCGTGGCCAGCGCGGTGCGCTCGGTGTCGCCGGGCAGCGGCGGGCCGATGACGGAGCCGGTGCGGCCTGAGAACGGGCCGCCGGCGTCGGCGAACGCGGGCAGCGCGAACGTGCCCTGGTCGATCAGCTGCTGCAGGTCGGCCACGCCGCAGGCAGCCGGCTCGGCGCCGGCCAGCGCGGCGAATTCGCGCCCGCCCATGAAGCGGATGCACGGCACCGGCTGGCCCAGCGCGCTGCAATTGGCCAGCATGTCCGCCTCTTCGCGCAAGCCGTCCAGCGCGCCGCCGGGCAACGCGGCGATGACCCACGTGCCGGTCGACAGCACGGCGGTCGCAGGGCCTGCCGCTGCATCGCCCGCTGCATCGCCCGTCACATTCAGGTGCCGCAGCAGCGAGGCATTGCTGTCATGGATACCGCACACGATGCGGCAGTGCGCCGGCAGGCCGGTACGCTGCGCAAGCGCCGGCAGCACGGGCCCCAGCGTGTCCCACGCGTTGAACAGCGGCGGCATCAAGGTATGCCAGCCCATCCGCTCGACGAGCGCCGAATACTGCTGGCGCGCCGGCTGCCACAGGTCCGTGTGACAGCCCAGCGACGTCACTTCGCCCGCCGCCACGCCGGAGAGGCGCCACGCCCAGTACTGCGGATACATCAGGATGTGCCGCGTGCGCGCGAAGTCGGCGGGGAAGACCGCAGCCAGCCACGCCAGCTGCCGCCCCAGGTTCAGTCCAGCGGGCAGGGCAGGCGAGTATGTCGACGCATACGGCGCGCGCTGCGTCAGGTATTGCGCGCGCTGCTGCGCCGGCGGCTCGTATTCGTAGTCGAGCACCGGCAGCACGAGGCCATGCTCGTCCACCAGCGCGGCCGTCGCGCCGTGCGTCACGGGGACGATCGCGCCGACCGTGGCGATCGTTGCGAAGCGAGCGATCGTCTCCAGCATCCATTCCCAGATGGCGTCCGTGTCGTGATGCGGATAGGGTCCCGAGCGCAGCACCGTGTTGGCCTTGCGGCGCTCGGCCAGCTGCTGGCCTTGCGCGTCGATCAGCACCAGCTTGACGTTGGTCTTGCCGATGTCGAGGACGATGACCGCATCGTGCGTGCCTTCGCCGGCCGTCACTTGGCCACCTTCTTCCCGCGCAGCAGCCGAGGCAGGGCGATTGTCACGAGCAGCAGCAGGCCGATCACGATCGTCATGTAGATGCCGGGGATGTTCGCCAGCGACAGCCCGTACGTCACCGTGCCGAGCGTCAGCACCGCCAGCATCACGCCGCCGATCGTGCCCGCGCCGCCGGCGATCGATACGCCGCCCAGGATCACCATCGTGATCACTTCCAGCTCCCAGCCCATCGCGATGTTCGGCCGCGTGCTGCCGATGCGGCCCGTCAGCAGGAACGCGGCCAGGCCGGCCATCGCACCCGTCAGCATGAACAGCACGAGGCGGTAGCGGTCCACCTCGATGCCGGAGAAGCGTGCCGCGACCGGGTTGTTGCCGATCGCGTAGATTCGCCGGCCCCAGCGGGTGGCATGCAGCACGAACGCGAACAGCGCCGCGAACACGAGCAGCACGACGAATTCACGGGGGATCACGTCGAAGAAATAACCTTGCCCCCAGTCCGACATCAGCTGCGGGTAGCCGGTGAACGCCTTGTCGCCGAGGACGACGGACGCCAGCCCGCGGAACAGCGACACGGTGCCGATCGTGACGACGATCGCCGGCAGGCCGAAGCGCGTCACCAGCACGCCGTTCAGCGTGCCGCACAAGGTGCCTGTCGCCAGCGCGACGAACAGCAGCGAAGCAGGCGGGAAGCCCGCTCCTTTCGCAAGGCCCATCGCGACCGACGACAGCGCGAGGGTGCCGGCCACCGAGATGTCGATCTCGCGGCAGATGATCAGCAGCGCCATCGGCAGCGCGATCAGCGCCTTCTCGCTGAAGTTGAACGTGCCGTCCGCCAGGTTGTACGGATCGAGGAACGTCGGCAGCAGCAGGCCGTTGGTGAGAAACGCGACGACGAACAGCAGCGCAAGCAGGGTTTCCCACTTGCCCAGCACCGTACGCACCTGCAGGCGCGGGCGGTCGAGGATCGTGTAACGCGAGGTCGTGGCGGAAGTACGGCCGGTCGTGGGATTGGTGGCGGTCATCGTCATGATGTTCAAGCGGCGCTCCGGGGAGTATCAGTCAGGTGCAACGGCAGGATCTGCCGGCCACCGTGCTTGCGGTCGCGGGCGTTGATCAACACTGCGGCCAGGATCACGAGGCCCGTCAGCGCGCTTTGCCAGAACGGCGATACCTTCACCACCGGCAGCGCATTGCCGATCACGGCGAGGAACAGGCCGCCCAGCACGGCGCCCGCGACGGTGCCGGTGCCGCCGGCGATGCTGATGCCGCCGATGACGCAGGCGGCGATCACGGTGAATTCGAAGCCATACGCGATCTCCGTGTACGCCACCGCGTAGCGCGCCACCCACAGGTAGCCGCACAGGCCCGCCATCAGGCCGGACAGCCCGTAAGTCCACAGCAACCGCCGTGCCATCGGGATGCCGACGTAGCGGGCCGACGACGGCGCATTGCCGATCGCGTACAGGTCGCGGCCGAAGCGGCTGTGACTCGCCAGGTACCACGCGGCCAGCACGGCCAGCGCCGCGATCCACACGAGGTGCGTGACGCCGGCCAGGCGTAGCAAAGGAAACGCGATGAAGTCCTTCGGCATCTGGTGCGACGACACCCACGCGCCGCCGGACAGCACGAACACCATGCCGCGGTACACGCTCATCGTGCCCAGTGTGACGACGATCGCCGGCAGTTCCAGGTAGCCGATCAGGTAGCCGTTGACGAGCCCCAGCACGAGGCCCAGGCCGGCCGCGACCAGCACGACGACGGCCAACGGCAGGTCAGGGTTATGCGATGCGAGCATCGCCGCCGCCATGCCCGACAACGCCAGGTTCGACGCGACCGACAGGTCCACGCCGCGCGTGACGATCACCAGCATCTGCGCCAGCGCCAGCATGATCAGGAGCGTGCTGTCCGTCAGCAGGTTGGCGAGACTGGCACCCGTGACGAATACCGGTGCGCGCAGGCCGACCAGCAGCACGAGGGCCACGATGGACAGCGCAAGCAGGCTTTCGCGACGCACGAGATTAATTCGCAGCTTCATGCCGCCTCCTCCAGCACGGCCCCGGATGCTGCCGCGCAGACGTTCTCCGGGGTCGCCTCGCAGCGCGCGAATTCGCGTTCGACGCGGCCCTGGTGCATCACGACGATGCGGTCCGACAGCCCCAGCACCTCCGGCAGTTCGGACGACACGAGTATCACCGACAGCCCCTGCTTCACCAGCTCGCCGATGAAGCGGTGCACGGCCGCCTTCGAACCGATGTCGATGCCCTTCGTGGGCTCGTCCAGGATGATCACTTTGGGATTCGTTGCCAGCCATTTCCCCAGCACGACCTTCTGCTGGTTGCCGCCCGAGAGTTCGGACACGTTCTGGCACAGGTGGTGCGCCTTCAGCTCCAGCTGTTCGCTGTACAGCCGGGCCACCGCCAGCGCTTCCTTGCGGGCACGCCTGCCGCGCAGGAAGAAGCCCAGGTGGTCCAGGATGGCCAGCGTGGCATTGTGCAGGATCGGCAGCGACAGGTGCGCGCCCTGGTGCTGGCGGTCTTCCGGCACGTAGGCGATGCCGTGCGCGATCGCGTCGGCGGCACAGCCGATGGCGACTGCGCGGCCGTCGATCTTCACGTTGCCGGCGCTCTGCTTTGTCAGGCCGAACAGTGCCTGCATCACTTCCGAGCGGCCAGCCCCCACCAGGCCGTAGAAGCCCAGGATCTCGCCCTTCCTCAGCTTGAACGATACGCCGTCGAACTCGGTCGGGTGGCAGAAGTTGTCCACCTCCAGCAGCACGGGGCCGGGCACGACGTGCGCCTTCGGATACGCCTCGTGCACGGCGCGGCCCACCATCAGCGACACCAGCTCGCCTTCGCTGATGTCGGCCAGCCGGCCGTCGGCGATGTACTGGCCGTCGCGCAGCACCGTGTAGCGGTCCGCCACGGCATAGATCTCGTCGAATTTATGGGAAATGAAGATGACGGCGGTGCCGGCTTCCTTCAGCTGGCGGATGATGCGATACAGCTCGGCGATCTCGCGCTGCGACAGCGCGGCCGTCGGCTCGTCCAGGATCACCACGCGCGCGTCCTGCGACAGCGCGCGCGCGATCTCGACGAAGTGGCGCTGCGCCACCGATAAATCCTTCACCTTGGTGCGCACCGGCAGCGGCACTTCGAGGCGGGCGAACAGCTGCTCGGCTTCGCGCTCGATGCGGCGCCAGTCGATGCGGCCGCCCCTGGCGGGCTGGCGGCCCACGTAGATGTTCTCGGCCACCGTCAGCTCGTCGAACATCACGCTTTCCTGGTGCACGGCCGTCACGCCCGCACGCATCGCATCCTGTGCATCGGTGAACGTCACGCGCTGGCCATCCAGGAAGATCGCGCCTTCGTCCGGCTGGTAGATGCCGGTCAGCGTCTTCACGAGCGTGGACTTGCCGGCGCCGTTCTCGCCCAGCAGGGCCATCACTTCGCCGGCCCGCACCGTCAGCGCCACGTTGTTCAATGCCGTGATGCCGGCGAAGCGCTTGCAGATGCCTTCCAGGCGCAGCACGCTCTCGCCCGCCGGGCTGGCGTGCCCGGCGAGTGTGTCTGGTTTCGCTTGCATGGCTGTCAGAAGATCTTGGCGAATTTGTCGACGTTGCCGGCGTTGTACAGGAACGGTTCGGCCATCGCGGCCTCGCCGTTGCCGTCGATCGCGATCGCGCCCATCCGGCCTGCGTTGAACTTGCCGCCCGCCTTCGCGTCGGGCACGCCCTTGACGAAGTCGTAGGCCGCGAACGTGGCAGCGTAGCCCAGGTCGATCGGGTTCCAGATCGCGAACTCCTTCACGGCGCCGCTCTTCACGTGGCCGGCCATCTCGGACGGCAGGCCGAGGCCCGTCACGTACACCTTGCCCACCAGGTTCTCGTCGACGACGGCCTTCGCTGCCGCCACGATGCCCACCGTCGTCGGTGCGATGATCGCTTTCAGGTTCGGGTAGCTGCGCAACAGGCCGATCGCTTCGCGGTAGCTCTTGTCGGACTGGTCGTCGCCGTACACGGTGGCCACCAGCTTCAGCTTCGCGAATTCAGGTTTTTGCAGCGCATCCTTCATCACGTCGATCCAGATGTTCTGGTTCGTCGCCTGGGCCGATGCGGACAGGATCGCGATCTCGCCGGCGCCGCCGATCGAGTCCGCCGCCATCTGCAGCTGCTTCTTGCCGATCAGTTCCGCGTTCGACGGGTTCAGGTGCATCAGCCGGCCTTCCTGCGCCAGGCCGCTGTCGAACGACACCACCTTGATCCCGCGCTGCATCGCCTTCTTCGCGATCGGCACGAGGGCATTCGGATCGTTCGCGCTGATGACGATCGCATTGACCTTCTGGCTGATCAGCGAGTTGACGATTTCAATCTGGCCTTCGGCCGATGGTGTTGTCGGCCCCGTGTAGATGATCTCCACGTTCTTCAGCTGCGCGGCCGCCTCGTTGGCACCCGAATGCGCGGCATCGAAGAAGCCGTTGCCGAGGCTTTTCACGACCATCGCGATGCGGATCTTTTCGCCTTCGGCCGGGGTGGAGGCTTTCTGGCCGCAGCCCGCCATCAGTGACGATGCGCCGAAGGCGGCGAGGAGGGTGGCGGCGATAAAGGTCTTGCGGTTCAATGTGCGCCCTCCGTCTGGAACAGCGAGGAACCCGAGAACTCGAAGCCGTGCGTGTACGGCATCGCGGCTACCGGCGTCGGCACCGGCTCGGGCGCCACGGTCACGACCTTCACGCCGGATTGCTCGAGCAACTGCACGGCGGCGTCGGATGCATGGGTATCGGTGATCACGCACGACACGCGATCGAGGCCGCACAGGATCAGGCCCGCCTTCTTCGCGAACTTCGAGCTGTCGGCCAGCACGATCAATTCCTCGGCCTGGCCGATCAGCCGTTTCTCGGCCTGGATCAGCAGCGGATCGGCTTCCATCAATCCCAGCAGCGAAAGGCCGTACACGCTCATGAACATCTTCGCTGCATAGTGGTGCTGCGTGATGTCGTTATCGAACGGCGACAGGATCACGTTCTGCTCGCGATACACCTTGCCGCCGGGGAGGATCACTTCGTTCTCGGACGACAGCAGCAGCCGCTCGGCCATCAGGAACGAATTGGTGAGGATCTTCAGGTGCTTGTCGACCAGGAAGTCGGCCATCATGAACGTCGTGGTGCCGCCGTTGATGACGATCGTCTCGCCTTCCTCGCACATGCCGGCCGCATAGCGGGCAATGGCGCGCTTGCGGTCGGCGAAGCACTGGATGTTGTGCTCGAACGTTTCGCTCGTCAGCGTCATGTTGCGCTTCTTCTGGGCCAGGTTGGCTGCGCCGCCGCGGGTGCGGGTCAGCAGGTTGCGCGCCGCGAGCCACGAGATGTCGCGGCGCACGGTGGCGGGGGAGGCGCTCAGCCATTCAACCAGCTGCGGAACGCTGGCGGTCTGGTGCTCGGCGAGCAGCTTGAGCAAACGTTTACGGCGCTTGTGATTCACCATGTTGTCGTCTCCTTATGTGATCCTACTCCGCAGCGGATGCCGGGCGTGGTCGATTTATTAACGAGAAGGCTAACCCGTTTGCAATTCACCGGTCAATCACCTCGTGCTCAAAACTGTGATTATTTCCAACGAACGGTCGTGCTTACTGCGCATTCCGATCATCGAAATGATTAATTCATTCTTGGTCATCATGTTGATCGCTTGTGCATTGACACCCCTCCCGCACCTGATTTCTACTGATCCCCGCTTGCCACGATGGCAAAACCAATGCATATCAACGACGGAGACCACATGAACCAATCGAAGCAGAAACAGCCCATCACGTCGCTGTGGGATGACGCGAAGGCGGCATCGATGAGCGAACCGGAGCTGCTGCTCTACCGCTCCAACCTGCTGGGCTCGGACCTGCGCATCACGAACTTCGGCGGCGGCAATACCTCGGCGAAGGTGATGATGGAAGACCCGCTGTCGGGTGAGCAGGTCGAGGTGCTGTGGGTGAAAGGCTCGGGCGGTGACCTGGGCAGCATCAAGCTGGATGGCTTCTCGACGCTGTACATGGACAAGCTGCGCGCATTGAAGCAGCGCTACCGCGGCCTGGAACACGAAGACGAGATGGTTGCCTACCTGCCGCACTGCACGTTCAATCTGAACCCCCGCGCCGCGTCGATCGATACGCCGCTGCACGCCTACATCGCCCGCAAGCATGTCGACCACATGCACCCGGACTCGGTGATCGCGATCGCCGCCTGCGCCAATTCGAAGGCGCTGACGCAGAAGATCTTCGAAGGTGAACTGGGCTGGCTGCCGTGGCAGCGCCCCGGCTACGACCTGGGCCTGAAGCTGGAAGAGCTGTCGTCCAGCCAGCCGCAATTGAAGGGCATCATCCTGGAAGGCCACGGCCTGTTCACGTGGGGCGACACGGCCAAGTCGTGCTACGAGACGACGTTGGCGATGATTCAGCGCGCCGAGGAATGGCTGGCCGCGAACGTGAAGCAGCCCGTGTTCGGCGGCGCCGCCGTCACGCCGCTGCCGGCGCCCGACCGCGCCGCGCTGGCCGCGAAGCTGATGCCGCTGCTGCGCGGGAAGATCAGCAAGAGCGAATTCAAGCTGGGCCACTTCGACGACAGCGAGGCGGTGCTGGAATTCGTCTGCTCGCAAGATCTGAAACCCCTGGCCGCGCTGGGCACATCCTGCCCCGATCACTTCCTGCGCACGAAGATTCGCCCGTACGTGATTGATTTCGATCCGACGAAACCCGACTTCGACGCGCTGGCCGCCAGCCTGGACGCCGGCCTGGAACAGTACCGCAACGACTACGTGGCCTACTACGAGCGCTGCAAGCGCGCCAACAGCCCGGCCGTGCGCGACGCGAATCCGATCATCTACCTGATCCCCGGCGTCGGCATGCTGTCGTTCGCGAAGGACAAGGCCACGGCGCGCATCGCCGGCGAGTTCTACGTCAATGCCATCAACGTGATGCGCGGCGCGAACGGCGTCGACAGCTACGTCGGTCTGCCCGAGCAGGAAGCGTTCGACATTGAATACTGGCTGCTGGAAGAAGCGAAGCTGCAGCGCATGCCGAAGCCGAAAAGCCTGGCCGGCCGCATCGCCGTCGTCACCGGCGGCGCCGGCGGCATCGGCCAGGCGGTGGCGCGCCAGCTGCTGGCCGAAGGCGCCTGCGTGCTGCTGACCGATATCGATGCGGAAGCGCTCGACGAAGCGAAAAGCGTCCTGGCGAAGGTGGCCGGCAAGGACAATGTCGCCAGCATCGCCGGCAACATCACCAGCGAAGAGCAGGTGGAAGCCGTGTTCACCGAAAGCGCGCTGCGCTTCGGCGGCGTGGACCTGCTGATCTCGAACGCGGGCATCGCCTCGTCCGCACCGCTGGAAGCGACGACGCTGGAGATCTGGGAACGCAACCAGGACATCCTCGTCAAAGGCTACTTCCTGGCCAGCCGCGCCGCGTTCCGCATGATGAAGACGCAGCAGCTGGGCGGCAGCATGGTGTTCGTCGCATCGAAGAACGGCCTGGTCGCATCGGCCGGCGCTTCCGCCTACTGCACCGCGAAGGCGGCCGAGATCCACCTGGCGCGCTGCGTGGCGCTGGAAGGCGCGCCGCTGGGCATCCGCGTCAACGTCGTCAATCCGGATGCCGTGATCCGCGGCTCGCGCATCTGGGACGGCAAGTGGAAGCAGGAGCGCGCCCAGTCGAACAAGATCGATGCGGACGATGTCGAGGAGTTCTACCGCGAGCGCAGCATGCTGAAGCGCTCGGTGCTGCCGGAGGACATTGCGGAAGCCGTGTACTTCCTGTCCAGCGACAAGGCGGCGAAGAGCACCGGCAACGTGCTGAACGTGGACGCCGGCAACGCGGCGGCCTTCACGCGGTAAGATAAAAAAAGTTCAGGCAAGCGGCCACCCGGCGGGCGGCCGCACAAGAAGGAGACGAGATGACTGCAGCACAGAACACGGTGATCGACGCCGGCCGCGTGGCCGAGCACAACGCGCAGCAGCAGGCGGCGCTGGCAGCGGACTACGAGGCGCTGGGCGGCATGCTGGCGCGCCGTGGCGTCGATATCGAGAAACTCACGGCACTGGCCGGCACGTTTGCCGTCGCCGTGCCCAGCTGGGGCGTTGGCACGGGCGGCACCCGCTTCGCCCGCTTCCCGGGCCGCGGCGAACCGCGCAATGTGTTCGAGAAGATGGAAGACTGCGCCGTGATCCACCAGCTGACCCGCGCCACCCCGGCCGTGTCGCTGCACTTCCCATGGGACCGCACGGATGATCCGCAAGCGCTGCGCGAGCTGGCCGAAGGCTATGGTCTCGGCTTCGACGCGGTGAACTCGAACACGTTCCAGGACCAGCAGGGCCAGGGCCATTCTTACAAATACGGCAGCCTGACGGCGACGGCGGGCGCCGTGCGCGCACAGGCCGTGGCGCACAATATCGATTGCATCGAACTGGGCAAGGCGCTCGGCTCGAAGGCGCTGACGGTATGGGTGGGCGACGGCGCCAACTTCCCCGGCCAGCACAACTTGCGCGGCGCGCTGGAACGCTACCTGGACAGCATGCGCGACATCTACGGCGCACTGCCGGCGGACTGGCTGATGTTCATCGAGCACAAGCTGTTCGAGCCGGCGTTCTACGCGACGACGATCGCCGACTGGGGCACGAGCTTCGCCTGCGCCACCGAGCTGGGGCCGAAGGCGAAATGCTTGGTCGACCTGGGCCACCACGCGCCGAACACCAACATCGAGATGATCGTTGCGCGACTCGCGCAGTTCGGCAAGCTGGGCGGCTTCCACTTCAACGACAGCAAGTATGGCGACGACGACCTGGATTCGGGCAGCATCAACCCGTTCCAGCTGTTCCTCGTCTTTAACGAGCTGGCCGACGCGGCACAGCGTGCAAAAGGCGGAGACTCGGACTTCGCGCCGGCCTACATGCTGGACCAGTCGCACAACGTGACGGACCCGATCGAAAGCCTGATGACGTCCGCCGTCGAAGTGCAGCGCGCCTTCGTGCAGGCCGCGCTGGTGGACCGCAACGCGCTGCGCGCGCACCAGGAAGCGAACGACGTGCTGCAGGCTGCGCAAACGCTGAAGGCCGCGTACCGCACGGACGTCTCGGCGATCCTGGCGATGGCACGCGTGCGCAACGGCGGCGCCGCCGATCCGGTGGGCTGCTACCGTGCCGCGGGCTACCGCGACGGCGTGGCCGAACGCCGCCCGGCCAAGGCGGGTGTCAGCGGCAGCGGCATCGTCTGAGCGCATGACGGCGCGTACGTCGCGCAAGCGGGCCGCGGCCCGCTTGCTTCCACTCGCCTGTCTGCTCGCCACGGCTGGGTTGCCCGTCCACGCGGACCCGGCGCGCCTGGCCGATGTGGCGGCGCGTTTTGCCGCACCGCCGGACGACGCCAGGCCGATGGTGCGCTGGTGGTGGTTCGGCCCGGCCGTGGTGAAGCCCCAGCTCGAGCGCGAGATGCTGGCGATGAAGGCGGGCGGCTTCGGCGGCTTCGAGATCCAGCCCGTGTACCCGATGGAACTGGACGATCCGGCGCGCGGCATCCGCAACGTGCCTTACCTGTCCGCCGATTTCCTCGACGCGGTACGCTTCGTCAACGACAAGGCCCATCAACACGGCCTGCTCGTGGACATGACGCTGGCCAGCGGCTGGCCGTACGGCGGGCCGCACGTGTCGGCGCAGGAAGCGGCCGGGCGTGTGCGCCAGCACGTGGCGGCGCTGCCGGCCGGCGCCACGTCCGTTGCGCTGCCATCGATCATGAGCGGCGAAAAGCTGCTCGGCACCTTTGTCGGTGCCGGGGACGTCAAGAGTTTCGATGCAAGCCGGCTGCGCCAGGCGGCCGTGACGGAACTGGCCGGCCGGATGGCGGTCGCGCCGGCGAACGAGGACAGGGTCGCCGTGTTCTACGTGGCGAGCCGCACCGGCCAGCAGGTCAAGCGCGCCGCGCTGGGCGCCGAGGGCTTCGTGCTGGACCACCTGAGCCGCAAGGCGCTCGACGATCATCTGCAAGCCGTCGCCGAGCCGCTGCTGCAAGCCTTTGGCGACAGGCCGCCGCACGCCGTGTTCTCGGACAGCCTGGAGGTGTACAACACCGACTGGACCGACGACCTGCTGGCCGAGTTCAAGCGCCGGCGCGGCTACGACCTGCTGCCGCACCTGCCGGCGGCGTTCACTGGGCAGGGCAAGGATGCCGCGGCGCTGCGTCACGACTGGGCGCTGACGCAAACGGAACTCGTCAACGAGCGCTATCTCACACCGCTGAACGACTGGGCCAGGAAGCACGGCACGCGCTTCCGCTCGCAGACGTATGGCCAGCCCGTCGTCACGATGTCGAGCAACCGGCTGGTCGACCTGCCGGAGGGGGAAGGCCCACAGTTCCGCGCCTTCTCGTTCACCCGCTGGGCCACGTCCGCCGGCCACCTGTACGGCAAGAACGTGATCTCGGCCGAGACGTGGACGTGGTTGAACTCCCCCGCATTCGCCGCCAGCCCGCTGGACATGAAGGTGGAAGCCGACCGCATGCTGCTGCAGGGCGTGAACCAGTTCGTCGGCCACGGCTGGCCGTACACGCCGCCCGGCGCGCGCGAACCCGGTTATTCGTTCTACGCGGCGGCCGTGTTCAACGACCACCAGCCGTGGTGGAACGTGTTGCCGGACGTGAACGCGTACCTGACCCGCGCCAGCTGGCTGCTGCGCCAGGGCGAGCCGGCCAACGACGTGGCCGTGCTGCTGCCCGTCGACGATGCGTATGCGTCGATGGGGCCTGGCAAGATGTCGGTGTCCGAGAAGATGGACCACTATGTGACCGAAGCGCTGACGACGCAGATCCTCGACGCAGGCCACAATCTCGATTACGTCGATCCGGAATCCGTGCTGGCGCTGGGCGTCAAGCATCCGGTGCTGGTACTGCCGCATGTCACGCGGCTCGCGCCCGAGGTCCTGGAGAAGCTGCAGGCGTATGCGCGGGGCGGCGGCAAGATCGTCACCGTGGGCAGCAAGCCGTCGCTCGCGCCCGGTCATGCTGATGCGGAGAAGGTGACGCAGCGAGTGACCCGTGCCGCGCAGGCGCTGTTCGCGCTGCCGGGCGTGCAGTTCGTTGCGAACGATGCTGATGTGGGCGCCGCGCTGGCGCGTGCCGTGCCGGCCGACTTCCAGGTGCAAGGGCAGGCGGGCGACGTGGGCTTCATTCGCCGCAAACTGCCGGATGCCGACATCTACTTCATCGCCAATACGTCGAACCGTCCCGTCGATACGACAGCAGTGCTGCGCGCGCCACGCAAGCATGCGGCGTGGTGGAGCCCGATGGACGGCAGCGCCGTTGCGGCCAGCGTCACGCCGGCACTTCCGCTGCGGCTGGCGCCGTACGAGTCGCGCGTACTCGTGTTGTCGGATGCGCCGCAGAGCGCCGCCCCGGCCGTGTCATGCGGCCCAGCCACGGTGCTGGCCGACCTGTCGCGCGACTGGCAGGTAGCGTTCCCTGGCCAGGCACCGCGGCGCTTTGCCGAGTTGCGTTCGTGGACGGACGATCCGGCAACGCGCTTCGTGTCCGCCGAAGTCACGTACACGAAGGATGTCGAGGTCTCCGCACTGGCGGACAGCCGTGTGCTGCTTGACTTCGGCGCAGGCAAACCGATGGCGTCCGCGCCGAAGGTGCCGGCGGGGATGCGCGCGATGCTGGAGCCGCCGGTGCGCGAGGCGGCGATCGTGTTTGTCAACGGCCAGCGCGCCGGCAGCCTGTGGTCGCCGCCGTACCGTGTCGACGTGACTAAGCTCTTGCAGCCGGGCCGCAACCGCATCGAAGTGAAAGTGGCGAACCTGGCGCTGAACATGCTGGCGGGGCAGGAACGGCCGGATTACCGGCTGCTGTGGGCCCGCTACGGCCAGCGCTTCGTGCCGCAGGATACGCAGCTGATCGCACCGCAGCCGTCTGGCTTGCTGGGGCCCGTGCAGCTGTTGGCCGAACCGGCGGGAGACAAGCAATGAGGAGGAAAACCATGAAGCAATGGCTGCTGGCGCTGGGCGCCATGCTGCTGTCGGTCGCCGCGCAGGCGGCCGACTTCAGCGTGGCGCGATATGGTGCGAAGGCCGATGGCAAGACGCTGAACACGAAGGCGATCCAGGCCGCGATCGATGCGGCCGCGCGGCAGGGCGGTACCGTCGTGTTCCCGGCCGGGACGTACCTGACCGGCTCGATCTTCGTCAAGAGCGGCGTCACGCTGCGGGTCGACAAGGGCGTGACCCTGCTCGGTTCGCAGGACATCAAGGACTACCCCGTGCTGCCGACCCGCATCGCCGGCATCGAGATGAAGTGGCCGGCGGCGCTGGTGAACGTGTACCGGCAATCGAACGCGAAGATCGAGGGCGAGGGCACGATCGACGGCGACGGCAAGGTCTTCTGGGACAGCTACTGGACCTTGCGCAAGCAGTACGAACCGCGCGGCTTGCGCTGGGCGTCCGACTACGACGCGCAGCGGCCCCGCCTGATCCAGGTGTTCGAGTCGAAGGATGTGAAGCTGGGTGGCGGCCTGCTGTTGAAGCGCGCCGGCTTCTGGACGGTGCACATCTGCTACTCGGAAGACGTGACGATCGACGGCGTCGTCATCCGCAACAACCAGGATGGCCTGGGCCCGTCGACGGACGGCATCGACATCGACTCGTCGAGGAAGGTGCTGGTGGCGCACGCCGACATCGACGTCAACGACGATGCGCTGTGCATGAAGGCCGGCCGCGACTCGGATGGCTTGCGGGTGGCGCGCAGTACCGAGGACGTCGTCGTGCGCGACTCGATCGTACGCTCCGGCGCGGCCGGCTTCACGTTCGGCAGCGAGACGTCCGGCGGCTTCCGTAACATCGAGGCCTACAACATCACGGTGCTGGACAAGGTCCCCGTCGGCATCCTGTTCAAGTCGGCGCACACGCGCGGCGGCTTCGGCGAGAACATCCGCCTGCACGACTTCACGATGCAGGGCACACCCGTGGTGCTGCGTATCACGATGAACTGGAACCCCAGCTACAGCTACGCAAGGATCCCGGACGACGTGAAGGACGTGCCGCCGCACTGGAAGGTGCTGGCCACGCCGGTGCCGCGCGAGCGGGGGATGGCCCAGCTGTCGGACGTGAGCATCTGGAACATCAAGGCAAGCGGGGCGCGCACCGCGTTCGAGGTGGACAGCTACAAGGAAAAACCGGCGCAGCGATTCACGTTGCGCAACCTCGACATCGAGGCGAAGCAGGGTGGCCACATCTACGACGTGGCCGGCTGGACGTTCACCGATGCGAAGCTGGCGCTGGGCACACCCGTGCAGCTGGAAGACGACAGGGGCGTGCGGGGCTTGCCGCCGGCCGCCGTGCAGGTGCGTCCGCGCGCCGTGAAGGAAGACCCGTCGAAGAAGAGCTTTGAAGAACAGGACAAGTCATGAAACCATTATTGAAAGCGGCCGTGCTGCTGCTGGTTGCAAGCGGCACGGTGCATGCGCAGGAACAGTACCCGCAGCCGACGCCGGCGATGCAGGCGATCGTCGACAAGGACGTCAAGCGCAAGTTCGGCGATGCGCCGGCCGACCCGGGGCCGGTGGCGACGGACCTGTCGGCCGCGCTGACGAAGAAGGACATCGACAAGGTGCTGCGCAAGGTGGCCGACTGGCAGCTGGCGCGCACGATGGCCTACACGGACCAGATCTGGACGGCCAGCGTCGCCTATGCCGGCTTCATGGCTGCGTCGGAGGCGACGGGCGATCCGAAGTACCGCAACGCGATGGCCAAGCTGGGAAAGGGCTTCAACTGGTCGCTGCGCGGTGCGGCGTATCCCAACGCGGATGACATCAGCATCGGCCAGATGTACCTGGAGCTGTACCTGAAGGAGCCGCGCCCGGAGAAGATCGCCACGCTGCGCCAGCACCTGGATACGCTGGTCGACCTGGATACGCTGCGCCCGGGCGACGCGCGCCTGCCGTGGTGGTGGTGCGACGCGCTGTTCATGGCTCCTCCGGTGTGGCTGAAGATGTGGCAGGCTACCGGCGAGCGCAAGTACCTCGACTACGTGCACGAGCAGTGGAAGAAGACCTACGACCTGCTGTACGACCAGGAAGAGCACCTGTACGCACGCGATGCCGGCTACAAGGACAAGCGCGAAGGCAACGGCAAGAAGGTGTTCTGGTCGCGCGGCGAGGGCTGGGTGATGGGGGGCCTGGCACGCACGCTGGAGATCCTGCCGAAGGACGATCCGCAGCGGCCGTTCTATGTGCAGCAGCTGCGCGAGATGTCGGCGAAGCTGGCGTCGCTGCAGGATGCGAACGGCGAGTGGCACGCCGGCCTGCTCGACCCGCAGGCGTGGCCGCTGGCCGAGACGTCCGGCGCGGCGCTGTTCGTGTACGGCATGGCGTATGGCGTCAACAATGGCTACCTGGACGAGAAGACCTACCGGCCCGTGATCGAGAAGGCGTGGGCGGGGCTGCTGAAGCACATCTACGCGGACGGGCGCCTGGGTGGCATCCAGCAGACGGGCGCGGAGCCGGCGTATTACCAGCCTTCGTCCAGCTACAACTATGGCGTGGGCGGCTTCATGCTGGCCGCGGCCGAATTGAAGAAGATGGCGGTGCGATGATGGCGCATACGACGAAGGCGTTCCGCATGCAGCTGAAGCCCGGCACGGTGGACGAATACAAGCGCCGGCACGACGAGCTGTGGCCGGACTTGGCGCAGGCATTGCGCGACGCGGGCATCTTCGACTATTCGATCTTCCTGGACGAGGAAACGCTCGCGCTGTTCGCAGTGCTGAAGATCGCCGACGGCGCGCCGATCGCCGAGCTGCCGAAGCAGAGCGTGATGGCGCACTGGTGGGACTACATGGCGGACTTGATGGAGGTGGAGCCGGACGGCGACCCGCGCAACCGCCCGCGCGAGTGGCCGCTGCGGCAGGTGTTTTATTTCAAAGGGTAAAAACTGCGGAGGATAAAGCTTGGAGGGCGAACGGTGCCGCCGGCAGTCACAGAATCTGGTGGGCGAGGATCGCCAGCCCCACCATCGACATCGTGGCACCGATGCCCATCAGCCACATCACGACGGTCACCGTGCGGTCACGCAGTTCAGGATCGTTTTCCAGCTTGGTCGCGATATTTGTCATTTGATTACCTCCAGGCACTTCATGCCGTCGACGCTGTTGCCGTTGCCGCCAAGGCAATCTGCAAGCCTCTTCATTTTATCCTCTTTTTCCTGCACCGCAGCGGATTTTGCCTCCACCTTGATGGCTTCCTCCAGCGCACTCAGCACCGCGTGTGTCGTGCTATAGCTGAGCACGGTGAAGATCAGCACGCCGATGGACGACACGAACACTTTGCGGTCGGGTATGTGCGGGTTGCCCGCGGCGGGACGGCGATTGTTCAGCGAGCCCGCGCCGACCATGATGGCCGAGCCGAGAATGACTCCCAGGTGGAGCCAGAAAACCAGCCAGGTGATGCCATAGCGGTTTGGATTGGTGACGAGCTTTTGCAGCGCGAACAGCTCGTAGCACGTGGATGCCGCCATCCCCATTGCTGCCCAGAACAGTTCGCCCTTGCCGATCGACTTGATAATGCTGCGTGCCGCCAGCGTGGCGGTCACGTTGGGAATACTGAACAGCCACAGCACGAGCAGCGGCAGCAGCACGGGGACGAGGATGTTAATGCCGAGCCACGCGGCAAGTGCCCACCAATCGAGATACGGGGAGATCGAATCGAGCGAGGCCACGGGACGGTTGGAGATCGGGAGTGGTTTGGCGTTGCTGGCAGAGCAGGTGCGGCCGGCTTTGCATTGTGCCGCACCATGTGCTGTCCCGATGTCGATTACCGCAAGCCGCGGCGATCCCGTCCGCCGCGGCGCCGCTTACTTCGGCGGCTGAGCGCTGGCCGACGGCGTCAACAGGCCCCGCGCGCGCAGCCATTCCTCGGCGCGGCGCGGCCACATCGACGCGTTGGCCAGGCCGTCGCGCATGCCCATGCCGTGGCCGCCCTGCTCGAATGCATACAGCTCGGCGGGCACCTTGGCCTTGGTGAGCGCCTGGTAGAACAGGATACTGTTCTCGACGGGCACCGCGGCATCGGCCTGCGTGTGGATCAACAGCGTGGGCGGGGTGCGCGACGTGACCTGCTTGTCGACCGACATCAGCTGCACGAGCTCGGGCGACGGCTTCTCGCCCAGCAGCGCCTTGCGCGAGCCCATGTGCGCGGCCGGCCCCTCCATCGCTATCACGGGGTACATCAGCATCAGGAAGTCGGGCCGGGCGCTGACCTTGTCGAGGTCATTGCGGGTGCGGCCGGCCGGGTGGTCGAACAGCGTGCCCGCGCTGGCGGCAAGGTGGCCGCCGGCGGAGCTGCCCATCACGCCGATGCGGTTCGGATCGATGTGGAATTCGGCCGCGCGCGAGCGCAGCAGCCGCACGGCGCGCAGCACGTCCTGCAGCGGCGCCGGGTGGCCGAATTCCTGCATCCGGTACTTCAGCACGAACGTCGTCACGCCCAGGGTACTGAGCCAGGTGGCATACTGCGTGCCTTCGCGGTCGTTCGACAGCCGCACGTAGCCGCCGCCCGGCGCGACGATGACGGCGGTGCCGTTCGGGCGGTCGACGGCCGGCCCGACGAGCGTCAGCGTGGGTTCGGAGACGTTCTGGATGTAGCCGTTGTAGTTCTGTTCGGGGCCGATGTTCTTCTGGCCTGGAACACCTTCGGGCCACAGCGGCAGGACGGTGGGCGCGGCGAGCGCGCAGGAGACGGTGGTGGCGAGCAGCATGGACAGGACAGGTTTTTTCATTGAATGGGAACGAGGCGAATGATGAAAAGGATATTGTGCACGGGACTGTTGGCGTTGTGTGCGTCCGCTCACGCGGATGCGCTGATCGGCCATGATTTCACCGGCTGGACGCTGCGCACCGATCCCGCGGCGGTGGTGACGGACGCGTTCACGCTGGGCGCGGACGGCGTGGTGACGTCGACCGGCAAGCCATCCGGCTTCCTGGCGACGACGGCCAGCTACCGCAACTACCGCCTGCACGTGGAATGGCGCTGGACGGACAAGCCGGGCAACGGCGGCGTGCTGCTGCACATCGCCGACGGCCCGATGGACCGCGTCTGGCCGACCAGCATCCAGGTACAGACGAAGCACGGTGCGGCCGGCGACCTGCTGCCGATGGCCGCCGCCACATTCGCCGAACCGCCGACCAGCGCCCCGGGCGCGCAACCGGTGATCAAGGCGCACACGGCACCGGCCAGCGAACGCCCGGCCGGCGAATGGAACAGCGCGGACATCGTCTGCCGCGACGGCACGATCGACGTGACGATCAACGGCGTGCCGCAGAACCGCGTGACGCAGGCGAAGCCGGCCGAGGGGCGGATCGGGTTCCAGCTCGAGGGGGCAGCGTACCAGCTGCGCAATGTGACGCTGGAACAGCTGTGAGCTCTTGCTGAGCCCGTGTCACTGGTGCCAGGCACCGGTGACACAAGCTGAGCAGTACGTCACTTCCGCCGCAGCCACTCCTCCGGCACCGGCACCACAACGATATTCATCGACCGCCCGTCCGCCGACAACATCGCCGACTGGATCTCGATCTTCGTGCCGTCCGCGTTGAACGTCGGGTGAGGGTGATCTGCGGCCGTGGTCTTGTGGCCCGTCGTCAGCATGCGCATCTCGCGCGTCTTGCGGTCGATCAGCCACAGGCTGCGCGAGAAGTCGTCGCCGACGGCGAAGCGACCGTCGGGCGAGCCGTGCACGTGCCACAGGCCGCTGCCGGACGGCGTCTGGCCCGCGATCGTCATCTCCCGCGTGCGCAGGTTGACGATGGCCAGGCCCGTCGGCTTTTCGCGCGTGCCCGCGTCACCCCATGCCGCGTCCTGGCCGGGATTGGCGCCGTTGACGCCCGTCGCCGGCGCATCCACGCCACCGGCGCCGCCGGGAATGGGGCGGTGGCCCATCAGCGCCATCGCCACCTCGTCCTTCGTGATCACGGCTTCGTGCGTGACCCATTCGTACGGCGCTTCCGGGTACAGTGGACGCAGGCCGCTGCCGTCCGCCCGCACCGTCCACGTGCGCTGCGGCGACTTGCCGCCCGTCTCCCAGCAGAACACGATCTCGCCCGGATTCCACAGGTTCGCCTGGATGTGGCCGATCTGGAAGCCGACCGAGACGACGTGCCGGATCTCGCCCGTCCTGACGTTCATCCTGGCGATGCCGTTCGGCCCTGCGCCCATATTGCGCGGCCCGAAGTTCGCTTCGACCTTCGCTCCCGCCGGCAGGTGCTTCGCCGCCGCGGCGCGGCCGATGCGGAAGTAGACCCATTCCTCGTCCGCGTCCAGCGCCATGTCGCCACCTGCCTCGAGGTCCGCCGGCGTCGTGCCGGCGATGCGCTGATACCGGGCCGGCGCCTGCATCCTGCCAGCCGCGCTGTCGCGCAGCACGGCGGCCAGGTCCACCTCGACGATCTGCAGCGTGCCATCCGCCGCACCCTTGCGCATGAAGTACAGCTTCATCGACTTGCGCGCCAAATTCAGCATGCCCGTGTAGCCGCCCTCGGTGACTTGCACGATGTCGCCGCTGGCTTCGTTGACGGCCATCGCTTCGCCGGCCACGCGGTTCGACCGGAACACGAGCCACTGGCCATCGGCCGTCCATTGCGGGTGCGTGGGATAGATCTTCGAGTCGCCCTTCGGCTCACTGGTGAGGAAGGTCAGCATGGTGCCCGTCACGGGGTCCTTGACGAGCTTCCTTTCGGAAGGGAAGCGCTGGCCGATCCCGGCGTGGGCGGCAGTCGTGAAGCATAGCGCCGCGCACACGGCGGCGCGCAGCAGGGATGGCATGATCATCGGTGTGCACGAGGGGTTGAAAATGCCGATTGTGCGCGCGATGCCCTGGCGCGTCCGCTCATCTTCCTGATTCTTTGCAGGCCGGCGGCGGCGGTGCGATGTCGCGGTCATAGAATAAGCCCATGAAACAGATCCTGCAGACGCTCATCCTCCTCCTGTTCCATCTGGCCGCGCTGGCGCAGCCATTCACCGCCAGCACCGATCCCGCCCGCGCGCAGGTCACGCTGCCGGACCCTGCCAACCCATCGCTGCCGTCGCTGATCCTGATCGGCGACTCCACCGTCCGCAACGGCCAAGACGACGGCCAGGGAAAAGGACCGGAAGGGCAGTGGGGTTGGGGCAATCCGATCGCCGCCTACTTCGACCCGGCGAAACTCAACGTCGTCAACCGCGCCGTCGGCGGGCTGTCGAGCCGCACCTACATCACGAGCGGGCACTGGCAGCGCACGCTGGCGCTGGTGAAGGCGGGCGACGTCGTCGTCATGCAGTTCGGGCACAACGACGCCAGCGCGATCAACGACACGAGCCGCGCACGCGGCACGATCCGCGGCACCGGCGACGAGACCGAGGAGATCGACAACCTGCTGACGAAGCAGCGCGAAACGGTGCACAGCTACGGCTGGTACCTGCGCAAGTTCGTCGCCGACATCCGCGCGAAGGGCGCCACGCCCGTCATCTGTTCGCCAATCCCGCGCAAGCGCTGGGACGAGCGGGGCAAGGCGCTGCGCAACGCGGCCGACTATGCCGGCTGGGCCAAGGAAGTGGCTCGGGGCGAGCACGTGGGCTTCATCGACCTGAACGAACTGGCAGCTAGGCGCTACGACGAGATCGGCCGCGACGCGGTGATGAAGCTGTTCCCCGTCGCGACGCCCGATGAGACGGTGCACACCAACTGGGCGGGCGCCGAGATCAATGCGCGGCTCGTCGTCGGCGGCATCAAGGCGCTGGGCATCCCGGTGCTGGTGGGCGCGCTGAACGAGCGGGGCAAGGCGGTGCCGGCGGCGGAAGACGAACGGCCGGTCGTCGACGCGACGGCCGTGAAGGTGGAGCAAGCCGCGAACGCCGCGCTGCCCACGCTGCACCTGGTCGGCGATTCGACCGTCAAGAGCGGCGGCAGGAGTGGCGACATGAGCGGCCCGATCGGCTGGGGCGAGCGCATTGCGCCTTACTTCGATGCGAGCCGCGTGAACGTCGTCAACCACGCGATCGGCGGCCGCAGCAGCCGCACGTTCCTGACCGAGGGCCGCTGGGCGAAGGTGCTCGAGCAATTGAAGGCGGGCGACGTGGTGCTGATCCAGTTCGGCCACAACGACGGCGGCCGCATCGGCGACCCCGCGATGAAGGGCCGCGCATCCGGCGCCGGCACGGGCCCTGAAACCGTGGAAGACAAGAAGCCCGACGGCACCGTCGAACAAGTCCACACGTTCGGCTGGTACATGGCGCGCTACGTCCAGGAAGCGCGGGCGAAGGGCGCGACCGTCGTGCTGCTGTCGCCCGTGCCGCACCGCGACGCGTGGCAGCAAGGGCGCGACTTCGCCACCTTCGCAAGCTGGGACCGCGAAGTCGCGCAGCGCCACGGCGCGCTGTTCGCCGACCTGACGCTGGCGATCGCCGACGCCTATCGCCGCATCGGGGCGGCGGCGGTGGACGCGCAATTCGCCGACGCGCGCACGCACACGAACGACGTCGGCGCCCGCTTCAACGCCGAACGCGTCGTCGCCACCCTGAAGGGCCTGCCGACAAACCCGATCGGCGCCTGGCTGTCGCCGCAGGGCCGCGACGTCGCCCCGGCCCAACCGTAAAGTGTAGCTTTTCCACTACGGGGGACTGTCCCCGATTTTTGGCAACGAACCGTGGAATGCGCGGCAAGCCGCCGAAGTCGCACGTGTTCATTCGCCACTGCCGAGCAATCGCCACGTTTCATTCAAAGTGTTGCCAAAATTCGGGGACAGTCCCTCAATTTTGGAAACAATCCGTGGAATGTGAGGCGGATGTGCAGCGGCACATGCTTTCCAGCGGCATTGCCGAGCTATCGCCGATGGTTATTCAAAGTGTTTCCAAAAATCGGGGACAGTCCCCGAATTTTGGAAATTAGTTGCGGTGGGGATCAGCGGTCGCCCTGGTACATGAAGCCGCTGTCGTTGGCGCCGAACTTGAACTTGCGGTTCATCTCGATGATCTCGGCGCCGGCCAGCAGCAGGGGGCCGTAGCCGTGGGCGGCGCGGGTGCTCGTCGGGCGGTAGTAGTAGAACGCCGGGTCGAATGCCATGCCCGTACCGACGCAGATGCCTTCGATTTCGCCTTTCGCGTTGACCTTGCCGGCCACCGCGTTCCACGCGAGGTTCGCCATCGGGCCGTACATCTCCTTGTCCAGATAGCCGCGGTTGACGGCGCGGGCGATGGCGTAGGTGTAGATCGCGGTTGCAGACGTCTCCAGGTACGAGTCGCTGCGGTCGATCAGCTGGTGCCACATGCCGTCCTTGTCCTGGTACTTCGCCAGGCCCCGCGCATGTGCGCGCAGCTGGTCGACGACGGCCTCGTAGCCCTTGTGATTCTTCGGCAGTACCTCGAGCACCTCGACCATCGCCATGATCGCCCAGCCGTTCGCGCGCGCCCAGTGCAGCTCGGGGTGGTCACGCATGCCTTCGACGAAGCCGTGCATGTAGATGCCCAGGTCGCGGTTGAACATGCGGCGCGAGAACTGCAGCACCTGCTTCACCGCGTCGTCGTAGTACTTCGCATTGCCCGTGTGCTTGCCCATCAGCGCGATCGTCGGCACGCCCATGAACATGTCGTCGAGCCACAGCGTGTCCGGCAGGGGACGCATCTTCCGTCCGCCCTTGCCATCCGGGCCGCCGCGCGCCAGCGTGCCGTCCTTCAGCCGGTATTCCTTCTCCGTCACGAACGTGCCGCAGATGCCGATCATCTGGCCGTAGTCGACCTTGGCGCCCATGTTCTTCGCCTTCAGGAAGCTCATGCACAGTGCGCCCGCGTCGTCCAGCGCATGCGGGTTCAGGAAGCTCTTGATCGGCGCGTGCGCACCGGCGGGATCGGCCTGCACGCCGGGGTAGTACAGGCGCGTCAGGTCCGCCAGCAGGCGATGGCGCTTGACGGTGTAGTCGGTGTAGCGGGCATCGCCCGTGGCCGCGCCGGCGGCCAGCATGCCGGCATAGGTGACGCCCCACTCATAGCTGGTCAGGCGGAAGTCGCCCGGCTTCAGCACGGCATCCGGCTCGGCCTTGTCGAGCCGCGCGATCGGCTTGCCGCTGCGCTGGTCGACCAGTTCGGCCGGCGTCGTCGCGTCCAGGTAGGCGAACACGCGGTCCATCACGGCCTTCACCTCCGCCGCTTCCATCGCGCGATACGGGTTCGGGTAATTCACCTGCAGTGCATGCAGCATCGCGTCCTTCGCCGCCGGGCCCTTCTCCTGTGGTGGCGGGGCGTCCTGCGCGTATGCGGCATGCGCCAGCGCGCACGCGACCAGGGTGCCGAGCAGGGTGCGGCCGGCGTTGATGTTGAACTGGGTCTTCTTCACTTGAACTGTCGTCTCCACGGTGGTTGATGGCGCTTTTCAAGTGACAGTAGCCGATTCGCAGTGCCGCCGCAATGCGCTGCGCGGTAGGAAGCCGGAACGCTCGCATTGTTGATCGAAGCGGGCAAAAAAACAGCAGCCCGTGGGCTGCTGCATGTGTCATCCGCCGAAGCCGCCGGGCCCGGGGCCGAAGCCGCCGGGGCCAGGACCGCCTGGGCCACCAGGACGGAAGCGCGGCCCATCCTCGCCCTGGCGATCGCCGGAGCCCACGCCGCCGAAGCGGTAGGACAGCCCGACATATACCACGCGCCCATCGAAGCGCCGGACCGTGTGCTCCTGTACCAGCGCCGTGTCCGTGATGGTCTCGAACTTGTTGCGGTCGAAGAGGTCCGTCACGTTCACCGACAACGCCAGCTTGCTTGTCAGGCTGCGGCGGTACGTCAGGTTCACCGTGGTATTCGGCTCGCGGTAGCCCTGGCCCGTCAGCTGCTTGCCCTGCGCCTGAATCGCCGTCTGGATCATGTCCACCGGCGTGGCCTGCCAGTTCAGGCGCAACCGCCCGCTCAGCGACGATGCCGTGCGCTTCGTTTGCGTGCCATCCAGCTCGACCTGCGTCTGCTCGGTGCGCGCCAGGTTGCCGCTCGTGTTCAGCGACAGCGTCGGCAGCAGCTTGCCCGTCAGCGTGAATTCCAGGCCGCCGGAGCGGTTCGTGCCGAGGTTGTCGCGCGTCGTCAGCAGTACCGTGTCGCTGATGAAGTACTTGCGTTCCAGGATCGCGTCGTCTTCCTTGCGCAAGTAACCGCGCAGGTTCGCTTCGATCTTGCCGAAGTGCGTTTCGTAGCCCACTTCGAACGAGTTGGTCTTCGTCGGCTTCAGTTTCGGATTGCCCGACGAGACGTTGAACTCGTCGCGGTAGATCACGTAGGGATTCAGGTCCCCCGCGTTCGGCCGGCGGATCCGGTGCGCGTACGAGAAGCGCAGCGTGCTGTCGTCGGATACCTTGTACTGCGCGAATGCGCTGGGAATCCAGTTCAGGTAGCTGTTGTCCGCATGGACCTGGCTGGTCAGCTGCGAGATGTCCATGTCGGTATGCTCGACGCGCATGCCGCCCAGGATGCCCCACCGTTCGTTCAGCCGCAGCTGGTATGACGCATACGCCGCCAGCACCGTCTCCTCGTACTTGAAGCTGTTGGTGCGCGTCGGGTCGATCGTCTCGCCCTGCGTGGCCGGATCGATGTCGACATACATCGTGTCGGACGTGCTGCTCGTGCGTACCGCCTTGTACCCCAGCTTCAGCACGCCGCTGTCGGTGGGCCGCTCGTAGTCGCCCGTCAGGTCGACGATGCGGTTGCCCGTGTCGATGTCCTGCCGGCTCAGCGGGCTGCGCCCCCGGCCCACCGTATAGGCATTGGCGAAGTCGTTGGTGGCGTCGTTGGTGGACCCGGAGACGCGCAGGTCCGTCTTCAGCGATTCGCCCGGCAGCGTGCCCTTGTGGTCCCAGCGCGCGCCCCAGCCGTAGTTCTCGCTGGTGCCGCTGCGGCTCGTCGTGCGCACGTAGTCCTCCAGCGGCAGGCCGGCATCGTCGACGGTCAGGTACTGGTCCCGGCCGTTCTGGTCGTTGGTGCGGCGGTGGTAGCTGACGCTGGCGGCCAGCGTGTCACGATCGGTGAGGTTGTACGACACGGTGCCGTTCAAGCCGCCCATGTCGTTCAGGCCCTTCGACGTGGAATGCTGCGTGTAGTGCGTGCCGTCTGCGCGGTCGCGCACCGTGTCGCTGACGGAGTCGCGGCCGTCGTGCCGCACGTTCATGCCGCCCTGGAAGCCCCAGCGGCCTTCGTTGTAGGTGCCGGAGACGGAGCTGTTGTAGCGGCCCGCCGTGCCCACGTTCGCGTTGGCGAAGCCGAAGCCGCCCGGCTTGCGCGAGCGGCGCATCACCAGGTTCAGGATCGGCCCGCCGCCGCCTTCGTTGCCGAACTGCGCGCCGGGGTTGTTGATCACTTCGACGGATTCGATGTCGTCCGCGGGAATCGCCTGCAGCGCCGCGCCGCGCGCCTCGCCCTGCAGCATCGCCGACGGCTTGCCGTCCACGAGGATCTGCACATTGCTGCTGCCGCGCAGCGTCACGCTGCCATCCGGGTCCACGTTCACCGATGGCACGTTGTTCAGCGCATCGGCCGCGGAGCCGTTGCTGCTCGACGCATCCGATTTCACGTCGTACACCTGGCGGTCGATCCGGTTCGTCGGCCGCTCGGCCGAGACGGTGACGCTGGCGGCGATGCCGCTGTCCGGCTGGGTGCTGGTGACGGGAGCGGCGGGCTGCCGCTTTGCCGGCGCCGCCGGTGTGGCCGGAGTTGCCGGCGCGGTGGTCTGCTGCGCATGAACGGCGCCTTGCCACAGCAGGGCGGGCGCCAGCAAGGTGAGGGCTGCGTGGCGACGATTTCGGGTTCGCATGATCGGGATGTTATTGGAGTGGTGCGCGATTGTACCGTGCACAACGCGCGCCATTATTTCCCGCCCAATACGTTAAGTAACATATTGTTTACATTTACCGGTTTGCGTTAAGCCGCGCATGGTTTGCCTCAAGGCGTTTGCCGCGCGGCGCTGGCGCGCAGCGCCGCCAGCACATGATCCGGCACGGCGAACACGGTACCGTGCCGCATCCGCTGCGGCGTGCCTTCGTCCGGGAAGCGCATCCTGGCGGTCACGTCTTCCCAGTGCTTCAGGTCGCGCGAGCGCAGCGCGCCATAGTGCTTCGTCGTGTAGGCGTCGTAATACACGATCACATCGTCGCCCGCCTGGATCGCCGTCGGCCCTTCGACCCACAGGCCGGGCGGTGTGATGGGCGCCGACAGCGACCCGAACGGCCCGCGCAGGTCCGGCGCTTCTGCGATGCGCAGGTGCTTGCGGGGTGGGTTGCGCGTCTCGTCCTTGACGATCAGGTAGCGCTTGCCGTGCGCCTGCAGGAACGTCGCGTCGATGACGGAGAAGCCGGGGTCGTAGAACAGGCGCGTGGGCGTGAACGTGGCGAAGTCCTTCGTCGTCGTGGCGTACATCCGGTGGTTGTACTTCTCTTCGGAGGAGCCGGACGTCTCCTTGAACTTGCCGGGCACCGTGGAAGCCCAGAAGATCAGGAACTCGCCGCGTGCGTCGTCGTACACGATCTCGGGTGCCCATGCATTCAGCACGCCCGGCTCGTGCGCCATCACGGGCAGTTCCTCCTGCTCGGACCAGTGAATCAGGTCGCGCGACGACGCATAGCCGATATTGTTCTCGTTCCAGCCGGACGTCCACACCATGTGGAACGTGCCGTCCGGCCCGCGCACGATGCACGGGTCGCGCATCAGCCGGGCCTTGCCGACTTTCGGCGTGAGCCAGCTGCCGCCGATTTTCTCCCACGTGTAGGCGTCGGTGCTGGCGGCGAAGTGCAGGCCGTCTTCGCCATTCTGCGTGAAGTACGCGAACAGCCACGCGTCCGCGCGGCAGGGCAGGGCGCAGCACAGCAGCGCTGCCAATAACGAAACAGGCAGAAGGCGGCGCATCACCGGTTCGCCTCGTCGCCCAGCGGGCGCTGGTTCGTGAAGTGCGGGCTGGCCGGCACCGTGAACCGCGCGGCCGGCAGCGGATGGGCGGCATCGAACGCGAAGCCGTCGACGAGTTCCGCCGCGGCAGGGACCTTCGCATCGCGCATGCCGGCCGCCACCGCCTGCGCCAGCAGCCACGCGCCGTAATTGTTGTGGTGGGTGTTGTCGAGGCGGTCCGGCGCGGGCAGCGCGAACGCCGCTTTCGAGCCTTCCACGCCGAGCGCCTCGTACAGCACCTTGCTGGTGGCGTTCAGGTCGATGAACGGCACACCCAGCTCCTGGGCGGACTGGCGCGCCGTGCTCGCATAGTCGATCAGCGACGGCACCACCTTGCCGTTGGAATCGAATGCGCGCCGCTCCATCGACGACAGCACGACCGGCAACGCGCCGCGTGCCCGCACGGCGTCCACGTGCCGGCGCAATTCGTCGCGATACGTGGCGATGCTGCCGGTGCCTTGCTTGATCTGCTTCTGGTCGTTGTGGCCGAACTGCAGCAGCACCGTGTCGCCGGGCCGCAGCAGCGAGACGATCTTGTCGAGCCGGCGGCGCTGCAGCGAATCGCGGTAGGTCTCGCCGGACTCTCCGTGGTTGGCGATGGCCACGCCCGGCTTGAAGAAGGCCGTCAGCATCTGGCCCCAGCTGGCGTACGGCTCCCCGGGCTGGTCGCATACGGTCGAATCGCCCAGCAGATAGATGGTCGGCACCTGCACCGGCCGAATCTCCACCTTGTCGACGCCGCCGTGGATCTCGAGCGTCAGGCGCTTGTCCCAGTTCCATGCTTCCTGCACCGTTTCGCGCGGCGCTTTCAGGTTCACGGCGCCGGCGCTGACGCCGTTGGCGGCGGGGATGGCCGGCGTGCGCGTGTTGACGACGAACGTGCGCGTGACCGTTTGCCCGGCCGGCACCTCGACCCGGTCCAGCATCAGCCGGCGCAGCTCCGCCTTGATCGTGTGCGTGCCCGGCCCCAGCGTGACGGTGACCGCCACGTTCCCCTCGGGGACGTCGGCCGAGAAGTAGAAGGGCTGGGCGCCCGGTACGCTGCCCGGCTCGACGCCGTAGCCGCGGGCGTCGTCGTATTCGATCCCGGGGCGGATAGCGGTGTAGCCCGGCGTGGCGCCGGCGAAGTCGAAGCGCCAGCCGGCCGGCGGCATCGCCGCATCGGCCGCACAACTTGCCAGAAGCAGGGCGCAGGCGGCGGTACGGCGCAGCAGGAGCGTGAACGTTGTCATGATGTCTCCATATGTCGTTGTCGCGCGCCATTCTATGCCTGCGCTGTCGGGCGATTGCGCCACGGCGGGAAAGAATCAGGAACTTGAGCGTGGCATTAGGGCGCGTCTGGGGAGCTGTCCATGCGCGGTCCGCGCATGTCGGCGGCCCGCCCGCGCTGTATAATGTCCGGCCCTGTTTGCAAGCCTGCCGTGATGACCACCGCCCCGACCTCCACCGCCCCGTACCGCGGCCGCCGCCTGTCCGTCGCCCCGATGATGGACTGGACCGACCGCCATTGCCGCGTCTTCCACCGCCACATCACGAAGCACACGTGGCTGTACACGGAGATGGTGACGACCGGCGCGCTTGTCTACGGCGACGTGGAGCGGCACCTGCGCTTCAACGAGGAAGAGCACCCCGTCGCACTGCAGCTGGGCGGCAGCGATCCGCATGACCTGGCCGTCTCGGCGAAGCTGGGCGAGAAATGGGGCTACGACGAGATCAACCTGAACTGCGGCTGCCCGTCGGAGCGCGTGCAGAAAGGCGCGTTCGGCGCCTGCCTGATGGCCGAGCCGGAGCTGGTGCGCGATTGCGTGAAGGCGATGCGTGACGCGGTGTCGATCGACGTCACCGTCAAGCACCGCATCGGCATCGATGCCAGCGAAAGCTACGACTTCGTGCGCGACTTCGTCGGCACGGTGGCGCAGGGCGGCTGCACGACGTTCATCGTCCACGCCCGCAACGCGATCCTGAAGGGCCTGTCGCCGAAGGAGAACCGCGAGATCCCGCCACTGAAGTACGAGTATGCCTACCAGCTCAAGCGCGATTTCCCCCAGTTCGAGATCCTGATCAACGGCGGCATCAAGACGGAAAGCGAGATCGACGAGCACCTGCGGCACGTCGACGGCGTGATGCTGGGACGCGAGGCTTACCACAACCCCTACTTGATGGCGACGTTCGACAGCCGCTATTACGATGACGCGGCGCCCGTGAAGAGCCGCGAGGAAGTACTGCGCGCGATGATGCCGTACATCGCCGCCCAGCTGGCGAAGGAGGGCGGCCGGGGCCTGAAGCTGAACACGATCACCCGTCACATGCTCGGCCTGATGCAAGGCTTGCCGGGCGCGCGGCAGTTCCGCCAGACGCTGTCCGACTCGAAGAAGCTCGCCGCCGGCAACCCCGAACTGCTGCTGGACGCGCTGCGCGGCCGCTGAGTTCTGCAATATTTCCCGAAAACCGGTGTCTGTCACCGGTTTTCAGGCAACATTGCTCAAAAGGGGGGGCAGACCCCGTTTTCGGGAAATATTGTCCTGACCCTTCTGCCCGCCCAATGGCGTCAGCGCGCCGCAACACTGCGCTATTGATAGCGATATCCACGCACTGCGTTTGCATGCGGCTGCAAAACGCCGCGAACTTCCCATTTGATTCCGGTCATTGCGGCGCCACGGTACTTCGTGCGTTGCAACCACGCGTCACTCCGACCCCGTAAACGCTGCCGAACGGCCTTTTTGCCAAGCATTTTGGCAGGTTTGTCGCAATTTCCCCATAGAAAGTTGGTTTGCGTGTTTTTTGGGCATATTTTGCTTGCTGCGTGGCAACGTACCCAACTATAATTTCTTTATAGACACACATTTCGTCGTTCTTCCATGTGTGGATTAGGGATGAAAAACGACAGCTGTTCAACGTTTTCCTCCCCTTGTTTTGCATTCGCAGTCAATGTTTGTTACTGTGGATACTTGCGCAACAGCAAGGGTCAGTAGGGTACAGAAACGTTCTCGCTGAGCAATCAACAACAATCGTTTAACGAAGAGCCGAAATGAATTTAAGCAAAATGAAGGTGGGGACTCGTCTGGGCCTCGGTTTCGCACTGGTACTGCTATTCCTGGTTGCCGTGACAGTGGTCGGTATCTTCCGCATGGCGCAGATCCAGGACCGCCTCGATCACGTCGTCAGCGTGAACAACGTCGTCACCCGCCTGGTGATCGACATGCGCAACAACGTGGCCGACCGTATCGGCTCGCTGCGTACGCTGACGTTGATGTCCGACCCTGCCGACATGGAGCCTGAATTCGCCCGCATCAAGGATCAGGCCAGCAAATACGACGCCGCGCTGAAGAAACTGGAAGCCCAGTTCGCGATCGAAGCGCTGCCGGAAGAAAAGAAGCTGCTGGGGCAGATCAAGGAACACGAAGGCGTCGCGATGCCGGCCATCGAGCGCGCCTCCGCGCTGTGGCTCGCCAACGATGCGATGGGCGCGACGAAGATCCTGATCAAGGAAATCCGCCCGGCACAGAAGAAGTGGATGGAAGCGCTGGACCAGCTGGGTGCCTTCGAGGACAAGCTGAACAACCAGGTCAAGGTCGATGCCCGCGAAGGCTTCGACAGCGCGCGCAACTTCATGATCGGCATGGGCGTGCTGGCCGTGCTGATCTCGGTCGCCGCCGCCTACATGATCACCCGCGGCCTGCTGAAGCAGCTGGGCGGCGAGCCGGAATACACCGCGTCGATCGCCGGCAGCATCGCCAACGGCGACCTGTCCGTGTCGATCGACACCGCGACCGCCACGCAGGACAGCCTGCTGTATGAAATGAAGGACATGCGCGACAGCCTGGTGAACATCGTCAGCCAGGTGCGCGTGGGTACCGAAACGATCGGCACCGCGTCGCGTGAAATCGCCGCCGGCAATATCGACCTGTCGTCGCGTACCGAGATGCAGGCATCGTCGCTGGAGAAGACCGCGTCGGCGATGGAAGAACTGACGTCGACCGTGAAGCAGAACGCCGACAACGCCCGCGAAGCGAACCAGCTGGCCGCCAGCGCATCGGACGTGGCCCGCAAGGGTGGCGCCGTGGTGTCGCAGGTGGTCGACACGATGAGCTCCATCAACGAGTCCGCGAACAAGATCGTCGACATCATCGGCGTCATCGACGGCATCGCGTTCCAGACCAACATCCTGGCGCTGAACGCCGCGGTGGAAGCGGCGCGTGCCGGTGAACAGGGCCGCGGCTTCGCCGTCGTGGCATCGGAAGTGCGCAATCTGGCGCAGCGTTCGGCCAATGCGGCAAAAGAAATCAAGGGCCTGATCGGCGACTCCGTCGAGAAAGTGGAGCGCGGTTCGAAGCTGGTCGGCCAGGCCGGCGTGACGATGGACGAAGTGGTGGCCTCGGTGCGCCGCGTAACGGACATCATGAGCGAGATCGCCAACGCCAGCCAGGAGCAGAGCGCCGGCATCGAGCAGGTGAACCAGTCGATCATCGAGATGGACAGCATGACGCAGCAGAACGCCGCGCTGGTGGAAGAAGCCGCCGCGGCCGCGCAAAGCCTGCAGGACCAGGCGGCCGAACTGGCCCGCGTGGTCTCGATCTTCAAGCTGGAGGCGGGCGAAGAGCGCGCCGTGATCGACGCCGTGGCAGTCGCCGCGAAGTCGGTGCCGAGCACGTCGAACGTGAAGCCGCTGCCGGTCCGCAAGCCGTCGACCGCAGTGGCACCGGTTGCACCGGCACCCGCCAAGCCGAAGAAAGTCGTCGCCGCATCGTCGGGCGCCGACGAGTGGGAAGAGTTTTAAGCAGCACTGTTTTTAATAAATCGTCTGGAAGAAAAATGAACAAGCGTTTGATCGGTTTTATCGCAGCCTCCCTGGTTTCCACCGCCGCCTTCGCGGCCGAAGTTCCGGCATCGTTCGATGCGAAAAACTGCAAGGCCGAGTACCCGAAGGCCTCGCTGATGAACGAAGAGCAGGGCGCCGTGTCGATGTCGTTCCTGGTGTCGCCGAGCGGCGAAGTGCTGGAATCGAAGCTCGAAAAATCGAGCGGCTTCAAGAACCTGGACAAGGCCGCGCTGAAAGCGCTCACGGCATGCAAGTTCAAACCGGGCACCAAGGATGGCGCCGTGGCGCAGACCTGGACCAAGGTCGATTACGTCTGGTCGCTGTAACCAATAACCGTCTTTACTAACAGGGGAAATCAGATGTTTACGAACAAGCGTTGGTTGGGTGTGATCGCCGCGGTACTCTTCGCCGGTGGCGCGGCCGCCGCGGAAGTGCCGGCTTCTTTCGATGCAAAGAACTGCAAGGCCGAATACCCGAAGGCGTCGCTGATGAACGAGGAGCAGGGCACCGTGTCGATGTCCTTCCTGGTGTCCGCCGCGGGCGACGTGAAGGATTCGAAGATCGAGAAGTCGAGCGGCTTCAAGAACCTGGACAAGGCCGCGATCAAATCGCTGTCCGCCTGCAAGTTCAAGCCGGGCACGAAAGACGGCGCACCGGCCGAGACCTGGACCAAGGTCGACTACGCCTGGAAACTGGACTGATCGTTCCACCCCTGGAAAAGCCGGCTCGCGTGAGCCGGCTTTTTTTTGCGCGCTTGATGGCCGAGCTTGTGTCCGCCGGTGGTCCGGCTGCCAGGCACCGCTGACACGGCCACAACCATATCAATCCGTCCTGGGCTGTTGGCGCCGGCTCACATCTGTTAATCTGGAGGTATCGTCAGTCCCTCTATCGCCATGAATCGTCCGCTTTGCCTGTCCCTGATGTCGTTGACGCTGCTGTCCGGCTGCTCGCTGTCGCTGTTGCGTAATCCGAACGATCCCGCCCGGGACAAGCAGACCGTGTCGGTCGTGAACGCGATCACGTGGACGAACCCGATGTCCGGCAAGCCCGATGGCGTGCGCACCGCGTGGCCGCTGGTGCGGCTGGCGAACCATGAGGAGATCTTCCCGCTGGCCCAGGTCAAGCACTGCCCCGATGCGGCGGTGCCGTGTGCCTGGGGCGTGCTGAGCGCGGCGCGCACGGTCACCCGGTACGACTACGTGCCGGGCGGCGTAGCGCTGGACCTGGGACTGTCCGTCGACGTGCACCGCCGCCAGCAGGACCGCCGCCGCAACTTCCACACGTCGATGGCGATCCCGTCCGACGTGCCGGCGCTCACGTACCGCAAGGCGCTGCAGCAGGGCGTGGCGCTGCCCTATGGGAAGGTGTACCGGGTCGACTTCGACTACGGCATCCGCTTCGAGATCTGCGCCCAGCGCCTGGACCAGAACGGGCGTGCGCTCGATACCTGCGACATCCCGTATATTTGATTGAACAGGCGTGGGCCTGCCACGATCATGTACGGAGGAACTGATGGCGCAGTCTAAATCTTCGGGTAGCCAGAACAAGCAAGCCGCCACGCAGGCGGAGGTGGAATCGT
This sequence comes from Pseudoduganella flava, assembly GCF_007830495.1. Classification (GTDB taxonomy): domain Bacteria; phylum Pseudomonadota; class Gammaproteobacteria; order Burkholderiales; family Burkholderiaceae_D; genus Rugamonas; species Rugamonas flava. The sequence continues at coordinate 550,641 of NZ_VLKW01000001.1, forward strand.
CCGCATCGGACAACAAGAAAAAGCAGGGCAAGGAAGCCGCCAGCCACACGAAGGCCGGCAGCAACGAAGGCGCCGGCGGCGGCAAGAAGCGTGCGCGCAAGCATTGAGATGCCGGCAGCAACGGGGCCGGGCACTGCCGACTGTTTCGGTGTTGTCCGGCGCTGTAACCGTGTGTAAAACTGCGGCAGACGCGCGCGAAATTCCCTATAGTTCTCTATTGGGAAGGAGATCCGCAATGAAACCCGCAATGAAACCTGCAATGAAACGTCTGATGACGGTGCCCGCGGTCGCGTCGATCGCCATATTGGCCGGCTGTGCCGCCCCGGGGCCGTATTACACCGCGCAGCCCGTCGATCCGTATCAATGGCATACCGTGTCCGTCACGCCCGTGGCTCCCGGTACGGCCGTCCGTTCCGGCTCGGCCGTCACGTACACCACTGAACCGCTGCCGCCGGCGCCGACGGTCACGTATGTGCCGCAGCCCGTCTACGTGCCGGCCCCGGTCTATGCACCGGCGCCCGCTTACTACTATCCGCCGATCTCGATCGGGCTGGACTTCGTGTTCAGCCACCGCTCCGGCCGTGGCTGGGGCGGCTGGCGCGGCCGTCGCTGATCAGTGCAGCAAGAAGAACGTCGCGTTGTGGAGCAGGTCGGTGGAGCACAGCAGGTAGGTCGACGTGCCGACGAGACCAAGCAGGACGGTGCTGAAGGTGAGGGGAATGTGCCGGTGCATGATGCGCTCCTTATGACGTAAGGTCATCTTAGAAGAGCGCTCCTGCGGGGTCATCGGCAAAAAGTGCGACCGGTTGTAGGAATAAAGCTCGTGAAAAAAAGCGCAAGGCGGTTTGCCTTGCGCTTTTTTGTTTGCCCGCACCGGCTCAGCGGCGGCCGAACGGGATGATGTTGCTTTCGGGCGCCGTATCGAGCGCATCCGAGATGGTCAGCCATTCCGTCAGCCGTTCCGGCAGCTTGACGTTGATGCCGGCGCCGTCGATGTAGCCGATCAGCTCCAGCGTCTTCGCATCCATCTTTGCCTTCGACACGGTCGGCGCAACCATCACGCAGCGGTCGTACGCCTTGCGCACCTTGTTTTCCCATTTGTGCAGGCTGGTCTCGTCGAAGCGGTTGGCTTCGAAGTAGACGGTCAGCGAGCCGTCCGGATTGCCGAAGCCGACGATGCCGGCACCTTTGCGGATCGTCGTGGAGCCGCCGAGGTCGAATGCTTCGGTGGGCACGAACACGCCGGCCCGGCCGTCGCGCCCGGGGCGCTCGGTGGGGGTGTCCTTGCTGTAGGTGGAGAGTTCCTTCAGGATGGGTTCTGCCATGATCGTTTCGAGTCGGAATTCTTTAATGCCATTATTGTAGCTCTAAACAAATTCCACTTGGCAACTTTCGCTCTGCTTTCTGGGGCATGTCGGTACGGCGCTACAGCCAGCGCAAGCGCGAGCGCCGGGTGGGGCGCAAGACTACGAGTTCCGCCGCTTGCTGTAGCTGATCGGCGGCCTGGCGGGCGACGGGCAGCAGCGCGTCTACCACGCCTTCGTCAGGCGCCAGGCCGAGCCAGACGAGGTGTGGTCCGTCCGTGCGCACGGGCAGCTGCGGAAAATTGTTCGGCAAGTCGAGCGTGACCAGCAGGCCGGCATCGCGCGCACCGGTCTCCCGATAGCGCTGGAACAGCGGCTCGGCAAGCGCCGCCAGTTCTGCCACGTCGCGCCGGCACGTGAAGATCTGCGCGACCAGCACGCCTTGAGCGCGCTCGCCCAGCGGATCGATGGCCGGCAGCACCGGCACGGCATGGGCCGGCGTCAGCGGACGCAGCAGTAGCACGTTGTCGCTGTCCGTCATCATGTCGTTCATCAGGCCCTTGTGTTCGCGCCACACGGGGCCGTAGTAGAACGCGGCATTCGCCACGGCGCGCTGCTCCCAGCTGGAAAAACCGCGCAGCCAGAAAAAGCCGTTCGGATCGTCGTGGGCGTCGAACTGGCCCAGCGCCAGCGCCCCCAATTGCTGGAAGGCTTCGGGGAAGTAAGTCTCGAAGCAGCGGCCGAAGCGCTCGCGTTGGCCGGGGCTGATCGCGTAGCGGCGCAGTTCGATGACGGGGAAGGTGGCGGTCATGGCGTCCTCTTTCGGTATAAAGCGGCGAGAGTGGCGCAGATTGCGGACAGAATTGGCCCTGTATTGCGGCGAGCGCCGGGAAACCAAAAAGCCACACGCCGCGACCGTGTGGCGTTTGGGCGCGCTTACTCCTTCGCGCACTCCAGCTGGCTGCGGTATGGCTGCCGGAAGAGTTCCGGCCCCGCATCCGCGCGCCGCAACTGCTCTGCGCAGGTCCGGTGCGTGGTAACCATGCCGAGCGCCGTCAGCACGGACACGGTGCCGACCACGACACAGAAGGCATATCCGCACATGGCGGCCAGGCGGCGTGATGCGGTTGGGCGCGCAGTGGCGATGTTGGAAGTCTGGATCGTCATAGGGAGGGGAGCTGCGGAAGAGGTAGGGCGTAAAACGGAAAAGGCCGCTTGCGCGGCCTTCCGGAATTCTTGGGGTGGCTGATGGGGCTCGAACCCACGACAACAGGAATCACAATCCTGGACTCTACCAACTGAGCTACAGCCACCACTGAACTGCTTTTGTTACGCCAGTAGCGCAACAGAGGCCGCATTATACAAGGCCGATTGGCATCTGGCAAACCCCATCTTGAAAATTTCCCAAAAACGGGGTCTGACCCCGAATTCAAGCAACTTCCACGGCATCCACCTGCGGCGTCAGCCCCAGCAGGCCGCGGAATGCTTCGGCCAGCACGGCCGCGCTGGCCGTCGTGTAGCCACGCAGGTGCGGCACGCCGGCCGGGCGCTGCAGGCCGGCGCCTTCCAGCAGGCGAGCCAGCTGGCGGGCGACGGCGTCGCCGGTGTCGACCAACGTCACCGTCCGCACCGCGTGCTGGGCGACGACGTTGCGGATCGCCTGTTCGACGAACGGGTAATGCGTGCAGCCCAGCACCAGGGTATCGGCACCCGCGTCCAGCAACGGCATCACGTACTGCTCCAGCAGCGCCGTCGTGGCGCTCGATCCCAGCTCGCCCAGCTCGATCTGGTCGACCAGGCCGATGCAAGGCTGCAGCAGGAACTCGGCGTGCGTGCTCGCAGCGATCTGGTCCCGCAGCTGCAGGAATTTTTCGCTGTGCAGCGTGCGGTCCGTGGCCAGCACGCCCACCTTGCCGGTCTGCGTGGCGGCCGCACCGGGCTTCAGGCCCGGTTCGACGCCGACGATCGACATGCCCGGCCATTGAGCGCGGATCGCCTTGATGGCGGCCGTCGTGGCCGTGTTGCACGCGACGACCAGCGCCTTGATCCCTTGCCCGAACAGGAAGCCGGCGACGGCCAGCGAGCGCTCGATCACCCATTCCTCGCTGCGGTCGCCATATGGCGCATGACCGGAGTCGGCAAAGTAGATCAGGTGCTCGTGCGGCAGCTGCGCGTGGATATGGCGCAGCACCGACAACCCGCCCACGCCGGAATCGAACACGCCGATCGGCGACTCGGCATTCACATGGTGGACCGGCTGGTTCATGCGCTTTCTCCCGGGATCAGGCGAGGGCGCCTTCGGCCTTCAGCTTCTCGATCTTCACGGCCCATTCCTTCGGACCCGTGTTGTGCACCGACGTGCCGGTGGAATCGACAGCCACCGTGACCGGCATGTCGACGACATCGAACTCGTAGATCGCTTCCATGCCGAGGTCCGCGAAGCCGACGACCTTGGCGTGCTTGATCGCCTTCGACACCAGGTAGGCGGCGCCGCCCACGGCCATCAGGTAAGCCGACTGGTGCTTCTGGATCGATTCGATCGCCACCGGCCCCCGTTCGGCCTTGCCCACCATCGAAATGAGGCCCGTCTTCTCGAGCATCATGTCGGTGAACTTGTCCATCCGCGTGGCCGTCGTCGGGCCGGCCGGGCCGACCACTTCGTCGCCCACCGGGTCGACCGGGCCCACGTAGTAGATCACGCGGTTCGTGAAGTCCACCGGCAGCTGTTCGCCCTTGGCCAGCATGTCCTGGATGCGCTTGTGCGCGGCATCGCGGCCCGTCAGCATCTTGCCGTTCAGGAGCAGGGTCTGGCCCGGCTTCCACGATGCCACTTCTTCCTTCGTCAGCGTGTTCAGGTCGACGCGCTTGGACTTCTCGGTGTCCGGCGCCCACGATACGCTCGGCCAGTCGGACAGCTTCGGCGGCTCGATATAGGCGGGGCCGGAACCATCGAGCACGAAGTGCGCGTGGCGCGTCGCGGCGCAGTTCGGAATCATCGCCACGGGCTTCGACGCCGCGTGGGTCGGGTACATATTGATCTTCACGTCCAGCACGGTCGTCAGACCGCCCAGGCCCTGCGCGCCGATGCCCAGCGCGTTGATCTTGTCGCACAGTTCGATGCGCAGCTCTTCGAGCTTGTTCTGCGGGCCGCGCTGTTTGAGCTCGTACATGTCGATGTCTTCCATCAGCGACTCTTTTGCCAGCAGCATCGCCTTCTCGGCCGAGCCGCCGATGCCGATGCCCAGCATGCCCGGCGGGCACCAGCCGGCGCCCATCAGCGGCACGGTCTTCAGCACCCAGTCCACCAGCGAATCGGACGGGTTCAGCATCACGAACTTCGTCTTGTTCTCGGAGCCGCCGCCTTTCGCCGCGACCGCCACTTCAACGGTGTTGCCTTCGACGAGTTCCATGTGCACGACGGCTGGCGTGTTGTCCTTCGTATTCTTGCGCTCGAAGTGCGGGTCCGCCACGATCGATGCGCGCAGCTTGTTGTCCGCGAAGTTGTAGGCGCGTCGCACGCCTTCGTTGACGGCGTCCGTCACCGTGCCCTTGAAGCCTTCGAAGCGCACGCCCATGCCGATCTTCAGGAAGACGTTGACCATGCCCGTGTCCTGGCAGATCGGCCGCTTGCCCTCGGCGCACATGCGCGAGTTGGTCAGGATCTGCGCGATCGCATCCTTGGCCGCCGGGCTCTGTTCCGCTTCATACGCGCGGGCCAGGTGCTGGATATAGTCGGCCGGGTGGTAGTAGCTGATGTACTGCAGTGCTGCCGCCACGGATTCGATCAGGTCGTCTTGCTTGATGATGGTCATGATTTTCTCTTGCGATTGGCTGGATTAGTGGTGCTTCGAATGGGTGCCCGTCATGATGCGATCCGTGTACGCGATGGCCATCGCGGACAACAGGAAGGCGATGTGGATCAGCGTTTGCGCGATCAGCGTCTTGGCGTCGTAGACCTGGGCGTTGATGAACGTCTTCAGCAGATGGATCGACGAGATGCCGATGATCGCCGTGGCGAGCTTCGTCTTCAGCACGGAGGCGTTCACGTGCGACAGCCATTCCGGCTGGTGCGGATGGCCTTCCAGGTGCATGCGCGACACGAACGTTTCGTAGCCGCCGACGATCACCATGATCAGGAGGTTCGAGATCATCACCACGTCGATCAGTCCCAGGACGACGAGCATGATCGTGGTCTCGTTCAGCTTCGTCGGCACCGGCGCGTTCGGCACGGCCACCGCCTGGAAGATGTGCTGCAGCGAGGCCTCGTTGCCGAGCGCGGCGCCGATCAGATCCTTCAGCTCGACCCAGAAGTGGAACACATAGACGCACTGCGCCAGGATCAGGCCCAGGTACAGCGGCAGCTGCAACCAGCGGGACATGAAGATGAAGGCGGGGATGGGGCTGAGCTTGGGTCCGTTGCGGTGTTGCGGATCGGTCATCGTGGGGAAGGCTCCGGTTGGGCGATGCGAACAAAAACACCCGACATTCTACACCCGTCGGCCCCTTGCCGCAGTTCAAGAATCAGCCCGCGAGCCCGCCGTACAACGGACGCTCGCCGATCCTATTGTTACGCTATTGAAACACTCATTGCTAAATTGTTTTACCAGGGCAACATAAAGCTCTACAATAGCCAGCTTCGGCCGCTGCCCCCCACCGCAGCATCCATGCCGGATTGTCACTCCTGATGGCCACGCCCCCGCCGTCCGCGCCGCTCGCGCCCCCCAAATAACACCAACGGATCGATACAACATGTTCACTCGCCTGAAAATCGGCACGCGCATCAGCTTGATGCTTGCTGTGCTGTTCGCCCTGCTGCTCGTCGTCAGCGGGATGTCGCTGCGCACCCTCGCGCACAACAACGCCAGCATCGGCAACCTGAAGTCCAGCAGCGCCGGCCTCGTGACGGCGCAGAACGCCATGTGGGAGCTGCGCTTCGGCGTGGCCAACTTCATGACCGGCAATGAGCAGGCGCGCGCGAAGATCCTTGGCGACGAGCAGAAGTGGGCCGGCATCATCAAGGACAGCCTGGCATCGTACGAAACGCTGCCCCATTCGGACGAGGAAAAGGCCGCGCTGGCGCAGCTGAAGGAATCGTATGCGAAGTACTTCGACTCGCGTCCGCGCTGGTTCGAGCTGTACTCGGCCGGCAAGACGGAGGAAGCGGCCGAGTGGCGCGCGAAGAACACCAACCTGCACGGCGCCGCCACCGTGAAGGCGTTCAAGCAGCTGATCGAACTGCAGAACAAGCGCACCGACGCCGACGTGGAAGAGCTGCTGGCCGCGAACGCCACGTCGCGCAACGTACTGATTGGCGCGGTGCTGATCGCGCTGGCGTTCTCGGCCCTCGTCGGCTATCGCCTCGTGAAGTCCGTGACGGCACCGCTGGGCGAAGCACTGAAACTGGCGGAGACGGTGGCGCAGGGCGACCTGACGAGCCGCGTGACGGTGCGTGGCGACGACGAGATCGGCCAGCTGATGCGCGCGCTGCAGCACATGAACGACAGCCTCGTGAAAATCGTCTCGGAGGTGCGCAGCGGTACCGATACCATCGCGACGGCATCGGGCGAGATCGCCGCGGGCAACCTGAACCTGTCGCAGCGCACCGAGGAGCAGGCCGGCTCGCTGCAGCACAGCGCCGCATCGATGGGCGAGCTGACGACGACCGTGCGGCAGAACGCTGACAACGCGCGCCAGGCGAACCAGCTGGCGCAAGCCGCATCGGGCGTGGCGGTGAAGGGGGGCGAAGTGATCGGCCAGGTCGTCTCGACGATGGACGCGATCAACGAGTCGGCCCGCAAGATCGTCGACATCATCGGCGTCATCGACGGCATCGCGTTCCAGACCAATATCCTGGCGCTGAACGCGGCGGTGGAAGCGGCGCGTGCGGGTGAGCAGGGCCGCGGCTTCGCCGTGGTCGCATCGGAAGTGCGCAACCTGGCGCAGCGTTCGGCCAGCGCGGCCAAGGAGATCAAGGAACTGATCGGCGACTCCGTCGAAAAGGTCGACGCGGGCAGCCGCCTCGTCTCGCAGGCCGGCACCACGATGGACGATGTGGTGGCAGGCGTGAAGCGCGTGACCGACATCATGGCCGACATCACGGCGGCCAGCGTGGAGCAGAGCGCCGGCATCGAGCAGGTGAACGTCTCGATCACGCAAATGGACGACATCACGCAGCAGAACGCGGCGCTGGTGGAGCAGGCATCGGCCGCGGCCGCGTCGCTGCAGGAGCAGGCGGACGCGCTGGCGCAGGCAGTGTCCGTGTTCCGCCTCGATACCGGGGCAGGGCGCGCGCTCGTGCCGCTGCGCTGACCGAACGGAGAGTGGCGGAGAGGGCGTCCTCGCGTCTTCGTGAATGTGGTTAGAATGGCAGTAATGCCGTTTGCTTAAGCGCTTTGCTGCGCTGTAAGGGGGCTGTAAGGGGGCCCCCTTACTGTTTTTAGCAAACTACTACCACGATGGAGACAAGCATGAACGCACCAAGTACCGCGCAAGGGACCGGCCAGGATACCGAACACCAGGGCCTCGTCGAGAACCGCATCTTCGCACCGCCGGCGCCGTTCGCCGCGCAGGCCGCCGTCTCGGGGATGGAAGCGTACCAGGCGCTGTGCGCCGAAGCCGAGCGCGACTACGAAGGCTTCTGGGCCCGCCTGGCGCGCGAGAACATCGAATGGCAGATGCCGTTCACCCGCACGCTCAACGAAGACAACGCGCCGTTCTACAAGTGGTTCGAGGACGGCAAGCTGAACGCCTCCTACAACTGCCTCGACCGCAATCTGAAGAACGGCAATGCGGACAAGACCGCGATCATCTTCGAAGCGGACGACGGCACCGTCACCAACGTCACCTACAAAGCGCTGCACGAGAAGGTCTGCAAGTTCGCCAACGGCCTGAAGTCGCTGGGCATCAAGAAGGGCGACCGCGTGGTGATCTACATGAGCATGTCCGTCGAAGGCGTGGCGGCGATGCAGGCCTGCGCCCGCATCGGCGCGACGCACTCCGTGGTATTCGGCGGCTTCTCCGCGAAGAGCCTGCAGGAACGCATCATCGACGCGGGCGCCGTGGCCGTGATCACGAACGACGAGCAGGTCCGCGGCGGCAAGCAGCTGCCGCTGAAGGCGATCGTCGACGAAGCGCTGGCGATGGGCGGCTGCGACACGATCAGGAACGTCGTCGTGTACAAGCGCACGGGCGGCGCCATCAACTTCAAGGAAGGCCGCGACATCTGGCTGTCCGACCTCGTCGACCAGCAGAGCGCCGAGTGCGAGCCGGAGTGGGTGGAAGCGGAGCACCCGCTGTTCATCCTGTACACGTCCGGCTCGACCGGCACGCCGAAGGGCGTGCAGCACTCGACCGGCGGCTACCTGCTGTGGGCCGCGCTGACGATGAAGTGGACCTTCGACATCAAGCCGGACGACGTGTACTGGTGCACCGCCGACATCGGCTGGGTCACTGGCCACACGTACATCACGTACGGCCCGACGGCCGTCGGCGCAACGCAGTTGATCTTCGAAGGCATCCCGACCTACCCGCACGCGGGCCGCTTCTGGGAAAACGTCGCGAAGCACAAGGTGACGATCTTCTACACGGCACCGACCGCGATCCGTTCGCTGATCAAGGCATCGGACGGCGACGAAAAGGTCCACCCGAAGAACTTCGACATCTCCTCGCTGCGCCTGCTCGGCACCGTGGGTGAGCCGATCAATCCGGAAGCATGGATGTGGTACTACCGTAACGTGGGCCGCGAGCAGTGCCCGATCGTCGACACGTTCTGGCAAACGGAAACGGGCGGCCACATGATCACGCCGCTGCCGGGCGCCACGCCGATGGTGCCGGGTTCCTGCACGTTGCCGCTGCCGGGCATCATGGCCGCGATCGTCGACGAAGCAGGCCACGACGTGCCGAACGGCCAGGGCGGCATCCTCGTCGTGAAGCGCCCATGGCCATCGATGATCCGCACGATCTGGAACAACCCGGAGCGCTTCAAGGCCGGCTACTTCCCCGAGGAATTCGGCGGCCGCTACTACCTGGCCGGCGACGGCGCGATCCGCAACAAGGACACGAGCTACTTCACGATCACGGGCCGCATCGACGACGTGCTGAACGTCTCGGGCCACCGCATGGGCACGATGGAAATCGAGTCCGCACTGGTCGCCAACCCGCTGGTGGCGGAAGCTGCGGTGGTCGGCAAGCCGGACGACACGACGGGCGAATCGATCTGCGCATTCGTCGTACTCAAGCAGGCACGGCCTACTGGTGAGGAGGCTAAGAAGCTGGCCACGGAGCTGCGTAACTGGGTCGGCAAGGAGATCGGGCCGATCGCGAAGCCGAAGGAGATTCGGTTTGGCGACAACCTGCCGAAGACGCGGTCGGGCAAGATCATGCGGCGCTTGCTTCGGGTGCTGGCGAAGGGAGAGGCCATCACTCAAGACGTCTCCACGCTGGAGAATCCGGCGATTCTGGAGCAGCTCAAGGAGAGTGCCTGAGGGGAGTTGTATGCGGCGAGCAGGCCGGCGGCGCGAGGGGACTGACCCCGGTTTTCGCGCTTGGGGTCTGTCCCCGGTTCCAAGTCTGCGGCTGCCGCACACCACACTGTGCGGCTTGCCCGCAAAAAACTTTGCACTCTTCAAGACACCTGCTATAATCTGCGGCTCTCGCGATGCGGGAGATGCAGGAGAGATGGATGAGTGGTTTAAGTCGCACGCCTGGAAAGCGTGTATAGGTTCATAGCCTATCGGGGGTTCGAATCCCCCTCTCTCCGCCAGGAATACAAAAAAGATGGCCACCTTCGGGTGGCCATTTTTTTTGTTTCATGGCGGAGAGAAGGAGGGCGCCTGCGCGCCCTCCGTGGGGGATTCGAAGACACGCGCTTACCAGCGCGGGGCTCTCCGAATCGCCCATTTGCCGCTGAAGGACTTGCCCGCCCAGCGGGCAAGTCCTTCAACGGCGCCGCGCGCCGAGGGCGCGCGTCGTCACCATAAATCAGTTCTGTGCCTTCTTGAAGATCTCTTCACGATGGAAAGCCAAAAACACGGCCTGCTCAGGCTTGAACATCCCGACGTTTCTTTGCGCCGAGATACCCCAGGCATTCAGCACAGCGGGATCAAGCAACCCCGAAACCAGCATCGTTCCGTCATCAGCAAACGAGATCAGTCCTCTATCAAACAGATGGTCGACGTGAGGCGCGAGCAAAAGGCCGTTGCAGCCGTTTAGCTTCTCAACATCACTCGATGCCCCCCACGGCTTGATATGGCTTGCACGTAAATGGCCGTGATCCGTTATGCCAGTCACACGGCATCCGCGCTCGTTTTTAGCGACGTTCAACTTAAAAATCCCTTGCCCACGCCGCGCCATCACAAGACTAGCCTTTTCGGTCGGCCCGATATCAGTTCTGCCTTCTATCGCCTTTTCAATCTGCTCGTCATTCCTGGTGAGGTCGCCTGTTACCGCTGTTAGCCTGGCGTAAGCGGTCGTGTATTGAGTCCCCAGCAAGCTAATGAGAACGTCAGCAAGCGCCAGAGGCACCTCCGCGAGATAGACACTTTGAAGACCGTCGCCGGTCCGTTGCAAGGGCGAGTACTTAGGTGGTAGATGTTCGCGAAGTAGCTCGATATGGTCCTTCGGTCGGATAGGGTGGGGCAGCTCTCTAAATTCCACTGGTACTTGCCAGCCTTCGTCAGCCCAGTACGCTCCGGAGGTATCGAATGGCTTCGGTGCCGCATGCGCAGTGCCCGTGGCCACACCTATCGCTTTTATCTTCGTGTCGCAGAACGAGAAGATGACATCGCCCGGCCGAACGTCGACCATATTTTCATAGAATTTGTTTGCGGCGCCGTCTGCACGTGTCTTAGGCGACCACAGAAAACCGCCTAGGGTCTCGTCCCTGTACGTCTGATTTTGGTTCACCCACCAATACGCACGGGGGACTGATGTCGCGGGCACAATTGAAAGGCTCCCGAGCTGCTCAGCCCATCTTCTCACCTGTGGAGCATTTAGTTCTAGCTCAGTCTTCCACTTGATTCTTGGGGACCCGCCTACCGTGCTTGTGGCGGCGATCAGCTCAGCGAATTCTTCGCTGGTCCAAGTATGATTTCTTGCGGCGGATGTCATTGTCTCCACAGGGAACGCCCAATCGAAGCTGGCATCGAGCGTCCAAGCGTTCCGAAATGGGACGGCGGCAGTGAGGGACAAGGGAGGAAGGTCGCAGCGGTAACACGCATAATCGACTCCTGACTGCACCTGCCCGAAGAACTGAGCATGAGTTTCCCAATTTGATATTCCTATCGCTGCCCCAGCATCACGATACTGGAAAGGTTGTATGCGTCCCTTTCCTTCAACTGCACGCGCGTTGTACCAGCCCAGCAGCGCACTTACCGCATCTTGTATCTTCATTTTCTAAAAGTTGGTTTCAACGATTAGAAAATATTACTCGAAGTCATCTACTCTGTGTCACAAGATGTGACTGTGAGTATGGTCCACCCAAACTCGACCGATTAAGGCAACTGGAACAATCCGAGCCCAAAGCCAGTTGAGCGAGACCTTTTGGTCCCGGAAGAGGTCCAGTTGCTCTTAAATTCTTGTTAGAATGGTCACTTTGCTTCGTCGATACCGCCCGCTAAAGGAGTCCGTGCGATGCAACCAGTGATCGTTATGGGAGACAAGACCAGTCATGGAGGCACCGTCATCACATGCTCATCCATGTCCGACACTCATGGAAAAGGCTGGGCTCGAGTAGGCGACAAGGTCGCGTGCCCGCGGTGCAAAGGCATCTTTCCCATTGCCGAAGGAGACTCAACCTTGACGGATGATGGCCTGCCCGTGGCGTACCACGGCTGTAAGGTCGCGTGTGGCGCTTCCCTGATTTCTGGCCAGCTCTCTACGTTCACGAATCAGGCGAAAAGCGCTGGCTCAGCCTCAGGCAGCGACGCAGATAGTCGCCTGAGCGAGAAGTTCGGTTTCATTGGCGCGGGAATCGCAGGCGCGTACGAGGACGAGCCATTGGACAGTGCCGGGCAGCGCTTCCGAGGTCGGTTTCAGCTGCTTGACGCTAGCACTGGCGAGCCCATTTCAGGACAGGCAGCGCGCTTACGTACCACAAGCGGGCAGGTCATCAGCACCACTACCGATTCTGACGGTTTTACGCAGTGGGTCGAGCGCGAAGCACGGGAGACTTTGGCTTTTGATCTCAACGACGAGGAGGATAAATGACCGGCCCCGGTTCATCCCTTCCTCCCTTGGGAAGTGGAGGAATGTCTCCAGAGGGAACGACGACAACGGTCAGGATCCATCGGCCCGGCCTGGAACCGGAGGACCAGAAAGTACTGTGTTCTGCCATTTGCAAGTGCAAGGACACACCCGGTATCGGAAAGGATGGGCGCTCTCTCAAGCAGTCGTGCGTGTCCGGCAGACTTAAGGCGCTTGACGAGGCCTTGGCGCACCGAAGCATCTACAAACCGGAAGTCAACTACGACATGACGCAGCGGCCACCGGCGCCGATCATGGATAGCAGCGTCGGCACGAAGGGACACGATTGGCTGCCGGGCTGGATCAGGAAGTACTGGGAGACGCCGCCCGAAGGTGGCCGCCGCAGGCCGCCCTTTCAGCCCGGCGAAGGCTTCATCCGTCGGCCTGACGTTGTGATCGTCAAAGACCCTGCACAGCCGCCAACGCAGGACAACATCAAGAAAATTGTCGAGATAAAATTCCCGCCGGATAAACCGAATCGCGAGCAGACGTTCGCTTATGCCCGGATCGCTGACGACGAAAGTAAAGTCGAGGTCATGGGGCCTGACGATTGCAACTGCTCGCAGCCGGAATCGGAATCCAATAAAGTGCCGGCAGAGCAGCTCGGGCCGGCAGCCGCTGCTGCGGGAGCGCTGCTCTATTTTCTGCTAACAAGACGGCCGCCACCGCGGCCGGTAATGGGATTCTGAGGCCATGAGCGAACTCCCCTATGACCCTGTCCAGTTGATGCGCGAGCATCCCGAGCAAATGCGTGTTCCCGGCGCCCTGATGTCGAAGAAAGGGCCGCAGGATTACGTCGGCTGCGTTCCTGCGATCACTGGAACGCTGTTCTTTAAGGGCGCCCATTTGCCGGAGGTGCGTGAGGCCATCTGCAACTGCTTCGACTTGTACGCTGCACTAGCCGGAGACCGCCTGACATGGCTGTGGCGCGATGAGCCACCCGTGGGCCCAGATAAATACGCGTACACACAGGCTCCGTCGCTACGCGAAATGATGAAGCAACTGCGTGAAAATGACTTCACCGGGTTCACCTACGTTAGCGGGACTCAGCCTCACGATGCCGGCGAGTGGGAGTTCAGTGTTTTTGGTTTGCGTGGCTGGCAGGCCGACATGGGTGACTGGGGCCTCAGCGCGTTGCGGTTCGCCATGCCGCTGCTTCAGGTCGAAGACAACCCGACCGTTTTTCAGTCCCTGTTCGTTTCCTTCGCCACCCGCTTGCGGGCGATACATGGCCATGGTGGACACGGCCTGGTGCTGTCGGCCGTGCGCGTGGATGAGAATCAGCCTTTCGAAGCCTTCATGAGCGCTAAGCTGAACGGCCTCGACGTCGGCGACACGTCGCTCGCGTGTAAGCACGCGCATGAAGGCATCAAGACGGTATCTTGGCTCACCGCGATAAGCCAGGAGATCGTCGAAGAAATCGGTGGGCTCCCGGCGATTCGTTCGGAGCTGCCGCTGGACTGGTTCGCGCTGTACGACTATAAAAGCGGAATTGTGATCCAGTCAGGACCGAAGCCGGAAGCCGCGCCCGTCGATGTCGATCCCCGTCCTGCACGTCTGGTACTGCCAAACGCGTTGCTCAGACCTTTTCGTGCGCCTAAGGTGGCCCTGCACACTGGATCAAAGTATGGTGAACCAAGGATTGTCGGCTTGACTGCGGACCAGTGGCTGAAGCGTTTCGACGTGGAGGAGGGCGAGATAATTGCATATAAGCGGAAGCTGCTGGATGAGCCGAAGCTATCTGAAACCTCGACGTTACCGGCGCGGCTTTGAGCCAGCAGCGGCTTGCCGCACGAGTGCTGAAGCACGAGAGTGCCGGCGTGGCGGCAGCTCATGCCTCGCTAGGCCACGTGATCGCCATCGGATGGCCAGGACGCTCGGCGTGCACGTCGCCCAATGGCGCTATGCGTCGAAGGCGCGCGTTGTGGCACCACCTCGACGTCTCTACGCCACTCTCCGGTGCGACACTACTCAACGGCACCGCTCACGCCAACCCGCCTTCCCCGCGGCTCTGCTTCGCCCGCCCGATAACCGGAACAGCTGAGCATCAAGCTGCTTGACCCCCACCGCGTCCGGGTTCATCCTGTCATCCACCCGTCGACGCCCCTAGCGCCGACGCCACCGCTACCACGGAGCCCAGATGAACCTGCGTGCGAGATGTGCGATACCGATATGCTTGACCATCCTGCTGTCCGCCAGCATAACGGCCGCCGCCGCTGAACCCACCGGCCACGTCACCGGCATCGGCGGCATCTTCTTCAAGGCACAAGACCCCAAGGCACTGGCAAAGTGGTACCGCGACACGCTCGGCCTGCCGCTTCAGCCATGGAGCGGCGCGCTGCTGCGCTATGACGCGCCGGATCATCCGCCGAAGCTGACGTGGCAAGCCTTCCCGGCCAGCACGACGTACTTCGCACCGTCCACCAACACCTTCATGATCAACTTCGCCGTCGACGACATGGAGGCACTGCTCGCACGTCTCGCCACGCGTGGCGTGATGCCCTTGAAGCGCAGCGACGACGACCCTAACGGCAAGTTCGCCTGGATCCTCGACCCCGAGGGGAACAAAGTCGAGCTGTGGGAGCCCAAACGCGCAACCCCCTGACGTAACCACCACCGGAGAACGAACATGCAAAGCAAGAACACCGTTTGTTTGTGGTACAACGGCACCGCCGAAGAAGCAGCCAACTTCTACGCAAAGACCTTCCCGGACAGCGCAGTCACCGCGGTCCACCGCGCCCCCGGCGACTACCCCGACGGCAAGCTGGGCGACGTGCTCACCGTCGAGTTCACCGTGATGGGCATTCCCTGCATCGGCCTGAATGGCGGGCCGGCGTTCTCGCACACCGAAGCCTTCTCGTTCCAGGTCGCCACCGACAACCAGGAAGAAACCGATCGCCTGTGGAACGCGATCGTCGACAACGGCGGGCAGGAAAGCGCGTGCGGCTGGTGCAAGGACAAGTGGGGCCTGTCGTGGCAGATCACGCCGCGCATCCTGATCGACGCGTTCACCGATCCGGACCGCGTCGCGGCCAAGCGCGCGTTCGATGCGATGATGGACATGAAGAAGATCGACATCGCGACGATCGAGAAGGCCTGGCGCGGCTGACGCGCCCTTGGCCAGCAGCAGGGCCGGCTGGTCACAATCAAAAGATTGCGCAACCATATCTCTTTGATAGTGTGATATCGTTGCGCAACCATTTTATTTGATTGCGCAACCATGGCCCTGAAGCAGATCAAGCATCTCCGCTGGTATATGATCGCCCTGGTCATGCTCGGCGCGGTCATCAACTACCTGACCCGCAGCACGCTGGCCGTCGCGGCGCCCACGATCCTGCAGGACCTGCACATCACCACCCAGGAATACTCGTACATCACGGCCGCCTTCCAGGGCGCGATCATGCTGCAGCCGCTGTGCGGCTACGTGCTCGACGTGATCGGACTGAAGCTCGGCTTCGCGCTGTTCGCGAGCGCCTGGTCCGTCATCTGCATGCTGCATGGCTTTGCGACGAACTGGCAGATGCTGGCCGTGCTGCGCGGTATGCTGGGCCTTGCGGAAGGCTCGGCCAACCCCGCCGGCATGAAGGCTGTCTCCGAGTGGTTCCCCGCGAAGGAGCGCGGCATGGCGGGCGGCATCTACAACATCGGCGCGTCGTTCGGGTCGATGCTGGCGCCGCCGCTCGTCGTGTGGGCCATCCTGCACTACAACTGGCAATCGGCGTTCGTCATTACCGGCGCGCTGGGCCTCGTGTGGGTGTGTGCCTGGCTCCTGCTGTACGACGCGCCGAAGAAGCACCGCAGCCTCACGCCCGAGGAAGCGCAGCACATCGCGGCAGGCCAGGAGCAGCACCTACAAGGGGACGGCACGCGGCCGTCGATCATGAGCATCCTCAGGATGCGCAACTTCTGGGGCATCGCGCTGCCGCGCTTTCTCGCCGATCCCGCCTGGGGCACGCTGTCGTTCTGGGTGCCCCTGTACCTGACGACGGTCCGCCACTTCGACCTGAAGCAGATCGCGATGTTCGCGTGGCTGCCGTTCCTGGCGGCGGACCTGGGTTGCCTGTTCGGCCCGATGGTGGTCCTGTGGCTGCAGAAGCGAGGCGTTCGCCTGATCAATGCGCGCCGCGGTGCCTTCACGCTGGGCGCAACGATGATGATGGGCGTGGCGTTCGTCGGTTATGTCGACAGCCCG
Source organism: Pseudoduganella flava (assembly GCF_007830495.1). Lineage (GTDB taxonomy): Bacteria > Pseudomonadota > Gammaproteobacteria > Burkholderiales > Burkholderiaceae_D > Rugamonas > Rugamonas flava. The sequence goes on from NZ_VLKW01000001.1 coordinate 567,378, forward strand.
TACGCCGCCATCGCGTTGCTGAGCCTTTGCGGCTTCGCGCACCAGACGCTGTCCGTCACCGTCATCACGATGTCGTCCGACCTGTTCAAGCGTAACGAAGTGGCCACCGTCGCCGGCATGTGCGGCACGTTCGGGAACTTCGGCCTGCTGCTCTTCTCGCTGCTGATCGGCGGGCTGATGGCCAGCGTCGGCTACACACCGTTCTTCGTCAGCCTGGCGGTGCTCGACCTCGTCGCCGCCGCGCTGCTGTGGTCCCTCGTTCGCGAACCTCAACCCGACAAGCAAGCATGATCCAGAACCCCATCCTGCGCGGCTTCAATCCCGATCCGTCCATCGTCCGCGTTGGCGACGACTATTACATCGCCACCTCCACCTTCGAGTGGTACCCGGGCGTGCAGATTCACCATTCGCGCGATCTCGTGAACTGGCGCCTGCTGGCCCGCCCGTTGACGCGCGCCAGCCAGTTGAACATGCTGGGCGCGCCCGATTCTTGCGGCGTGTGGGCGCCGTGCCTGACCTATGCGGACGGCCTGTTCTGGCTGATCTACACGGACGTGAAGCGCTACGGCCGCACTTCCACGGGCGGCGCCACCGGCAGCGCTTCTCTGCGCGACTTCCACAACTACCTCGTCACCAGCCCCACGATCGAAGGGCCGTGGTCCGATCCCGTCTACCTGAACAGCAGCGGCTTCGACCCGTCGCTGTTCCATGACGACGACGGCCGCAAGTACCTGCTGAACCAGTTGTGGGACCACCGGCCGGGCGGCAACCGCTTCGCCGGCATCGTGCTGCAGGAGTATTCGGTGGCGGAGCGGCGGCTCGTCGGCCGGCGCGAGAACATCTTCCAGGGCACGCCGCATGCGCTCACCGAAGCACCGCACCTGTACAAGCGTAATGGCTGGTACTACCTGCTGACGGCGGAGGGCGGCACCGGCTGGAACCATGGCGTCACGATGGCGCGCTCGCAGAACCTGCACGGGCCATATGAACTGCACCCGGACCAGACGATCCTAACGGCGCGCAATCGTCCCGATGCGCAGTTGCAGCGCGCCGGCCATGCCGACCTGGTGGAAACGCAGGACGGCGGAACGTATATGGTGTACCTGTGCGGCCGGCCGCTGCGCAACCGCGGCACCTGCACGCTGGGTCGCGAGACGGCGATCCAGCCGATGGAGTGGGGTGCTGACGGCTGGCTGCGCACCCGTGACGGCAAACGCACGCCGGAGCTGCAGGCCGTGGCGCCCGGCCTGCCGGAGCACCGCTTCGAGGCCGAGCCGGCGCGCGAGGATTTCGATACGCCGCAGCTGCCGATCGCCTTCCAGTGGCTGCGCACGCCGATGCCCGAAGAGCTGTTCAGCCTCACGGCGCGGCCCGGCCACCTGCGCCTGTACGGCCGCGAGAGCATCGGCAGCCAGTTTCGCCAGGCGCTGGTCGCGCGCCGCCAGCAGTCGCACTGGTACAGCGCGGCCACCGTCGTCGATTTCGAACCCGAGCATTACCAGCAGCAGGCGGGCCTGGTGTGCTACTACAACGGCGCCAAGTTCCACTACCTGTACATCACGCACGACGAAGCGATCGGCCGGCACCTGCGCGTGATGAGCAGCCTGCCGAACCACGTGCAGACGGATGCGTTCACGGCGCCGGTCCCGCTGCCCGCAAATGGAAGGGTAGAGCTGCGCGTCGAAGTGGACGAGGAGCGGTTGTACTTCGGCTACCGGCTGGAAGGCGGGCAGTGGCAGTGGTTGCCGCAGCAGTTCGATGCCAGCATCCTGTCCGACGAGGCCAATGCGCCGGGGCAGCCGAACTTCACGGGCGCCTTCGTCGGGGTGGCGTGCCAGGACATGTCGGGCAGCGCCCTGCATGCGGACTTCGATTATTTCGAGTACCGCGAGCGGGCGTATTGCGCCGATCCCACCGCGTAACGGGATCGTCTCCCGCCGCTGAACAGCGCGGCCGAGCAAGGGATGCGATAGCATTGTATGCTCCCCGGTACATCCACTCACGCTCAACGCTATGACTTCATCCGCACAACCCGACCCCGGCCTGCCGCTCGACATGATCATCTTCGGCGGCATGGGCGACCTGGCGGCACGCAAGCTGCTGCCCGCGCTGTACATGGCTCACCTGCATGGCAACCTGCCGCACGGTACCCGCATCATCTCCACCGGCCGCCAGGAGCTCGGCCGCGAGGGCTACCTGGCGTTCGTCGAAGAGAAGTCGCGCGCATTCATCAGCGCGGAGAACTTCGCCGACGATGCGTGGCAGAGCTTCCTGCGGCTGATCGACTACGTCCGCCTCGACGTGCAGCAGGATGACCTGGCGGCGCTGGCGCAGGCGTCCCGCGGCGGCGCCGAGCGCGTGTTCTATCTCGCGACGGCGCCGGCGTTGTTCACGACGATCTGCGACAAGCTCGCCGCGGCCGGCCTCGTCGATCGCCAAGCCCGCGTGGTGCTGGAAAAGCCGCTGGGGCGCGACCTCGCGTCGGCGGTGGAGATCAACGAGGCCGTCGGCCGGCACTTCGCCGAATCGCAGATCTACCGCATCGACCACTACCTGGGCAAGGAAACCGTGCAGAACCTGATGGTGCTCCGCTTCGGTAACTCGATCCTCGAACCGCTGTGGCGCGCGCCGAACATTTCCAGCGTCCAGATCACGGTGGCGGAGGAGGTGGGCGTCGGCAGCCGCGCCGGCTTCTACGACAGCACGGGCGCGATGCGCGACATGGTGCAGAACCACCTGCTGCAGCTGCTGTGCATCGTCGCGATGGAGCCGCCCTCGTCGCTCGCGCCGGATGCGGTGCGGGACGAGAAACTGAAGGTGTTGCGCGCGCTGCGCCGCTTCAACCTTGGCACGATCGCACGCGACACCGTGCGCGGCCAGTATCGCCGGGGTGTGGCCGGCAACCAGGAGGTGCCGGGCTATCCGGAAGAGCCGAATGTACCGGCGGGCAGCGGCACCGAGACGTTCGTGGCGCTGCGCACCTATGTCGACACGTGGCGCTGGTCCAAGGTGCCGTTCTACCTGCGCACCGGCAAGCGGATGGGGCGGCGCTCGTCGAAGATCGTCGTGGAGTTCGCGAACCCGCCGTTCTCGCTGTTCCCCGAACAATCGCCCGGCGGCGTCGCGAACCGGCTGGTGATCGAGCTGCAGCCGGAGGAGGCGATCAAGCTGCAGGTGATGGCCAAGGAGCCCGGCAGCGGCATGCACATGCAACAGGTGGCGCTGAACCTGGACCTGCAGTCGGCGTTCTCGCAGCGCCGCGCCGAAGCCTACGAGCGCCTGCTGATCGACGTCGTGCGGGGCCGCCTGACGCACTTCATGCGGCGGGACGAACTGGAAGCGGCCTGGGAATGGGTCGAGCCGATCATCGACGGCTGGGGCGCGCTGGGCGAGCCGCCCCGGCCCTATGCCGCCGGTACCTGGGGGCCGCCGGAGTCGTTTGCGCTGCTGGCGCGCGACGGCTACAGCTGGTTCGAGTAGGCGGAGCGGCCCGGGGCCGGCGCATCGGCTCCGGGCGACGTCATTGCATTGCTCGTGCGGGAGCGAGGGCCGGGCTTGCCGGCAGCCGTGCATTCTGCTCCGTCGAAAACGCATTCTGTCGCAGCATGCCGGTTCCCCGGCAGCGATCCATCTAGAGTAGCGTCGACGGAAACCGTCACGCCCTCAACGATCACGAAAGGATCCAGGAATGCCGCCACGAGTCTTCGCTCTTTTCCTTGCCACGCTGTTCTCCGGCGCCGGCGCCGCGCAAGCCGCGCCGGCTTTCGACCCCGGCACGCTGAAGGGCCCGGCCGGGCGTACGCCGAACGAGGTGATGGTGCTCGGTACGGCGCACCTCGCGCACCTGCCGCCGGCTTTTCAGCCAGACAGCTTGCGCGTGCTGCACGAACGTCTGCGCGCGTGGAACCCCCGCATCATCGCGATCGAGCACCTGTCGGGCCAGCAGTGCGCCACCTTGCGGCAATACCCCCAGCGCTACGAGGACACGGTACGGGCGTACTGCAAATGGGACCCGGCGCCGGCACGCGCAACGACGGGCCTCGACGTGCCGGCGGCGACGGCCGAAATCGACCGCCTGCTGGCGCACTGGCCGGAGCAGCCGACAGCGGCGCAGCGGCGCCACCTTGCCGCCGTCTTCCTTGCCGGCGGCGAGCCCGACTCGGCCCTCGTGCAGTGGCTGCGCCTGGAACCCGCGGAGCGCAAGGAGGGGGACGGCCTCGATGCCGGGCTCGTCGCCGCACTTGAAAAGCGCGCCGGGGGAAAGGGCGAGGATGCGCTGATCGCCGCGCCGCTGGCCGCCGCACTGGGGCTCGAGCGCGTGTACGCGATGGACGACCACACGGCCGACGCGCCGGATGCGGACCCGCAGGCTGCCGGCGCCGCGATCGGCAAGGCCTGGAACAATCCAGCCACGGCGAAGCTCCGGGCGATGGATGAACAGCTTCACGCGCGGCTCGGCGATGCGGCAGGCGTGATGGCGATGTACCGGAGCCTGAACGATCCGGCGCGCGCACGGCTCCTCTACGACAGCGACTTCGGCGCCGCGCTGGAGGAACCGTCGCCGCAACAGTTCGGCCGCGGCTACGTCACGTACTGGGAAACCCGTAACCTGCGCATGGCCGCGAACATCCGCGAAGCGATCGGCATGCAGCCCGGCTTGCGCACGCTCGTCATCGTCGGCGCGAGCCACAAGTGGTATCTCGAGGCCTACCTGAACCAGATGCACGACGTGCGCATCGTGCCGACGGACCAGGTGCTGCGCTAGGGTATGTCGATCTGTGCGGCGACCGCGCCAGGCATACGGTCAATATGCGGCTCACGGAGCGCAGCGTGTCTCGCCATGCTGGCGCAAGACCTTCTTCACCTCGACGCCGCCAGCGGAGGTGGGAGCGAGGCAAAATTGGCCTAGGTATCCCTGCGTCGAGTCGTCGGGGCGGCCAGTGCTCCCTCCCATGCCCACCCCGTAGATCTGGCCGGGTTGAAGTTGCGGTGCCGGGGCAGTGGTCGCGCCGGCCGGGGCGGCGCCGTACGCAAGGCAACTCCGGGAGTCGACGCGGATCGTTCTGTCGTCGGGAAAGCTAAATCCCCATATCTCCTGCGGTGCCTGGTCGGGCGCGAACTTGTACACGTGCAGGCTGTGTACTGCTGGGGCGCCGTTTGCCCGCTCCTCGTCCGCTGTGATGGCGAAACACACTGTATTCCCGGCGAACCGGGTTTCGATTCGCCCCATCCGAGACGTGGCATGGGCGTCAGTTGTCATGGTCGCCGCGACGAGGGCCTGGAGTGCCGCCAGGAAGATTCTTGATGTCAGAACGATCGAGAAAGAAATCACGGAGCACCTCGTCATATAACTTCAAACTGTAGCGGTACTGTCTCCTGACCATCGCGTCGGGCTTGTTCAGTATCCGAAGCACAAAGTAATCGGCAAGGATATTTCCCTGCGCTTCCATGTCGTAATCGCTGAGCGAAGTGCCTGGCCGCAGTGTGTATTCATAGTTCAGGCCTGCCCTGAACGCTCCGCGCAGCATGACGGGATATCCCAGCTGGTGTTGCCAGACGTGGACCATCTCATGCATGAACCAGTGCATTTTCTCCGGCAGCCCTTTTGAGAAGTCCTCGCTAAAATCCTCTTCATTGAAATAGATCTCTCCGTTTGGCGTCACCGCCGTATTTCTGCTCTGCAGGTTCAACCAGAAGAATCCCCGGTTGTGCACGCGCACCTTCGCATAATCGATCGACTCCCTGAACAGCTGCCGCGCCATGTGTATTTCGCCCGCGGTCAGTGGCCTGGCGGTCGGGCCGACGCTGACTTTTGCCACCGGACCGCCGACGTTGTGGCTGTTCGTCGCCGTCACCGTCAACTGGAAGCTCATCGCGACGTACTGCTCACTGCCTGCCGCACTTCCACAGCAAGCGTTGTGAGACGCGGGTACGATCAAGTCGGCCCTCACGATGCGTAACGGTTTCTTCGTCACGATTCGCACCGTGCTGCCATATGCGTCCGTCGTGCCCTCGGTCGTGGTGCCATCCGCGAGCGTGAGGCGGTATAGCGTGTGTGCGATAGGAGTATGCTGCTCCAGGACGAACGCGACCTGTTCATCGAAAGATGAGAGCTCGGCGTTGTCCGGCGCCACCGCAGCGCTGTCCAAAGTGCCTTTCGATGAAGGCCCTCCCGCGCCAAAGTCCTGATACCGCTCGTGCTGGTTTGGCCTTAATTTCGGTGGCTTGGGACAAGCGCAGACGCACAGATCGTCCTCCAGCGCCACTTTCTTCCGTTCCAGATCTCTGGCACACGCGGCTCCGTACAAACGATCCGCCCTGTCGAGCGGCAAGCAGGGCAAAGGACCTGGTCGCCCTCCAGGGCCATGCTCCGCCCACCAATGCTCATCGAGCTCGATGCCGAAACGACCTTCCCGCCAACAGTCGTCATGGCGCCAAGAGTAATGTGATGACGTCGCAAGTTGCCTCCCATGATTGGACCAGAGGCGACTATGGCGGGGGCTCGCAATCTGGTACTTGATGTGCGGCAATGAACGCGTCATCTCATTCGAGGAGCGCCGCATGCAGCGGTGTGACGCGATGGGTGTGGAAACGGTACCACACCCGCCGCTGAAAACGCTTTCATCCAACGCCACTCCCGGTTACGATCCTTACGTAATTACATAAAAAACAAAACCGAGGAGACCCATGAGCACCACTGAAATCTTCCTGCTGGCGATGCTGCTGATCTTCGTCGCTCCCTATCTCGTCTGGCGCTGCTTCAACACGGACTACGTCGCGCCGCTCGTCATCGTGCAGATCATCATGGGCATCGTGCTCGGGCCCGGCGTGCTGGGTGCGGCGCTGCCCGAGTACCACAAGTTCGTGTTCAATCCCGACGTGGTAAAGACGTTGAACGGCATCGCCCAATGGGGCGTGATGCTGTTCGTGATGCTGGCGGGGATCGAGCTCGATCAGAAGAAGGTGTGGCAGTACCGCCGCGAGAGCGCGACGACGGCCGGCCTGTCGCTCGGCATGCCGCTGCTGTTCGGCTGCGGCGCCGCACTGGTGCTCGTCGCCTATCCAGGCTGGATGGGACCGAAGGCGCAGACATGGCAGTTCCTGCTCGGTACCGGCATGGCCTGCGCCGTGACGGCGCTGCCGGTACTCGTGCTGCTGCTGGAAAAACTGGACATCCTGCGCCAGCCGATGGGCCAGCGCATCCTGCGTTACGCGAGCCTCGACGACGTCGCGATCTGGGGCGTGCTGGCCTTGATCATGCTGGACTGGGAACGCGTCGGCCGCCAGCTCGGCTTCCTGCTGGGCTTTGCCGTCTTGACGTTCGCGTTCCGCCGCCTGATGGCACGCCTGCCGCGCGGCGACCGGTGGTTCGTCGCGATGATCTGGCTGATCGCGTGCGCGTTCGCGGCCGACTGGGCCGGGCTGCACTTCATGGTCGGCGCGTTCCTGGCCGGCGTCGTGATGGATGCCGAGTGGTTCGGGCAGGAGCAGCTCGATGGCCTGTTCAAGAACGTGCTGCTGGTGCTGATGCCCGTGTTCTTCCTCAGCACCGGCCTGCGCACCAAGTGGGACCTGGGCGGCTACTCCGTGTTCTTCGTCGGCGGCCTGCTGCTGTTCGCCTCCGTCGGCGGCAAGCTGGCCGGTGCCCACATCGCCGGCAAGGTGCTGGGCTGGAAGCCTGGCGAAGCGACGATCATCGGCTGGCTGCTCCAATCGAAAGGCCTGATCGAAATCATCTTCGCCAACATCCTGCTCGACAAGGGCATCATCACCAACGAGACCTTCACGGCGCTGCTGCTGATGGCCGTGGGCAGCACGATGCTGACGATCCCCATCGTGCACCCGAAGCTCAATCGCGCGCAGCACCGCGCACTCGTCGGCCAGGCCAGTTCGTAAGGAGTCGCCATGGCACGTACCGGGCTGACGAAGACGCAGGTGCGGGAGATCCGCGCGCAACTGCTTGCCGCGGGGCGGCACCCGTCCGCGGACGCGGTGCGCCGCGCGCTGGGCGACACGGGTTCGATGTCGACGATCCACAAGTACCTGAAGGAGCTGGCCGCCGAGGACCCGGCCATCGCCGTGCAGCGCGACGACACCGTGCGCCAGCTGCACGCGATCGTCGAGCGGCTCGCGGACCAGCTGCATGCGGACGCCGAACGGCGCGTGCGTGCGCTGCAGGAAGAGCACGCACGCGTGTTGCACGCCAGGGACGCGGAGCTGGCCGCGCTGCGGGCCCGCGTCGCCGAGCTGGAAGGCCAGGCGCCGCATGCCGGCACGCAGCCGGACAGGCCGCCGCGCCGCGGCGAGCGCGGTGTCAAAGGCTTCGGCGACTTCGGCGGCCTGCTGTCCGACTCGCGCTGCGGACGGCGCGATACGTCGGCCTTCACGATCGTCCTTGCCGGCGCCCGTTCGGACCTGCTGGCGGGGCTCGCATGAAGATGGGGAAGGGGAGCGCACGGTTCGGCCGCGATCGATTACACTGCGCAGCCGATCATCTTCCCGAGCAGCGCCCGTGCTTCGACACCGCTCCACCGCCCGGAGGCCCGCATGACGGGCCTCGCCAAAGCCCGCCTCGCCGCCATGTCGGTCCTGTTCTGCAATGGCGTCATCTACGCCTCGTGGGGCACGCACGTCCCGACGATCAAGGACAAGTTCGACCTGTCGGATGCGAAGCTGTCGCTGTCGATGCTGGCGGTGGCGCTGGGCGGCATCCTGATCATGGCGTGGGCCGGGCGCTGGATCGCCCGCGTCGGCAGCGCCCGCGCGTCCGTCGTCAGCGGCGTGCTGATGGCGCTGGCCGCGTTCGGCATCCTGCTTGTGCCGCAATATGCGCTGCTGCTGTCCTGGCTGGCGCTGTATGGTGCCACGTCGGCCGTCAACGACGTGGCGGCCAACTCGCAGGCGGCCGTCATCGAGGCCACGTTCGACCGGCCCGTGATCGGCTCGCTGCACGGCAGCTTCAGCCTGGGCGGCATGTTCGGCGCGCTGGTCGCCAGCGGCTGGCAGGCGATGCAATGGCCAAACCACTGGCATCTCGCCGCCGTGTGCACGCTGTGCGCGACGCTGTCGTTGTCGACCGCGCGCTGGCTACTGCCGGAACCGGCGGCACACCGCAACGAGGACGGCACGCCGCGTGGCCAGCAGCCGCTGATGCCGGCGGTGCGCCGCAAGCTCGTCGTGCTGGGCGTGCTGGCCTTCGCAGCGCTGATCGTCGAGGGCGCGATGTACGACTGGACCGCCGTTTACATGCGCGACGTGGCGCTGGCCACGGGCGGCTTCGTCAGCGCGGGCTACGCGGCCTTCTCGATCGGCATGGCGACGGGGCGCTTCACCGGCGATCCGGTACGGGCGCGCTTCTCGGAAGGGGCGCTGGTGCTCGGCAGCTGCGCGCTATGCCTCGCGGGCCTGGGGCTGGCGCTGGCGCTGCCCGCCGTGCCCACCGCGCTGGCGGGCTTCCTGGTCTGCGGGCTGGGTGTCGCCAACATCATCCCCGTGATGTTCTCGTCGGCGGGGCGCATCGCGCTGGCGAACGGCGTGTCGCCGTCTACAGGCCTGGCCGTCACGACGCGCCTCGCGTACGTGGGCTTGCTGGTCGGCCCGGTGATCGTCGGCTTCATCGCCAACCACTTCGACCTGCGCACGGCGCTGGCCCTCAGCCTGGTCGGCGTGCTGGCCATCGCTGCGAGCGCGCGCGGCGTGTTCGCATTCGGGCACAAGGCCTAGCTACAGGGTTGGCAAGCCGCAGCGGCCGTGTACAATTGGAAACGTTTTCCCTGTCCCGACACCGTCATGCCGCCCAGTGATTTCACCCACCCCGAGGTCGACGTACGCCGCCGCCAGCTGCTGGCCGCGGCATTGGCGTCGCCGGCGGCGCTGGCCATGCCGCGTGCTCGCGCCGCGAACGAAAAACTGATCGTCGGCGGCCTGCCCGTCACCTGCAACCTCACGCTGCCGATCGCCTGCCAGGCGCGCCTTGGCCGCGGCCCATCGCCGTTCGGCTATGCGAAATTCAGCGGTTGGCCGGAAGTGAAGGAGTCGCTGATGACGGGCCGCATCCAGGCGGCCTACATGCTCGCGCCGCTCGTGATGGACCTGGTGGACAGCCGTATCCCGTTGAAGATCGTGTCGCTGGGCCACCGCTCCGGTGCCGTGATCATGGTGCGCACCGATGCGCCATACCGCAGCTTTCGCGACCTGCGCGGCAAGAGCATCGCGATCCCCAGCCGCTTCGCCGTCGACTTCCTGTTCCTGCGCAAGATGCTGGCGCGCGCCGGCATGAGCCCGAAGGACATCACGCTGATCGAGATGGCGCCGCCGGACATGCCCGCCGCGCTGTACGCGAAGGCGGTGGATGCCTACTGCACCGGCGAGCCGTTCGGCGCGGCCGCGCAGCGCGCCGGCTATGCGCGCCCGTTGGCGATGACGCGCGACGAATGGCGCAACTACATCTGCTGCGTGCTGACGGTGCGCGAAGACCTGATCCGCGCCGACCGCCCGCTGGTGCAGGAGCTGGTCGACCACATCCAGTCGGCCGGGCACTGGCTCGACAGCGGGCCCACGAACCGCGACAAGGCGGCGCACATCGCCGCCAGCCGCACGTATTTCGGGCAGGACCCGAAGATCATCAAGTTCGTCATGGATAACCCGGCGGACCGCGTGACTTATGGGGATCTGCGCATGATCCGCGCCGAGTTCGACGAACTGATGCAGCTGTCGATCGAGGCAGGCACGTTGAAGCGGCCCATCGCCTACGAGCGCTACGTCGACGAGAGCTTTTACAGGAACATCCAACCCGTGCCGATCCCATTGTGAAAAAGCTGCTGCTCTCCCTCCTGTAGTGCGGCGCGCTGGCGCAGGCGCAGACGCTGAAATCAGGCGAGTTCTCGCCGGCGCGCGTGGCGCCCGAGATCACGTTGCCCGCCACCACCGGCAAGCCGTTCGCGCTGTCCGCATTGCGCGGCAAGGTCGTCGTGCTGGAATTCGGCTATACGCAATGCCCCAGCGTCTGCCCCGTGTCGCTGGCGTCGCTTACGCAGGCCCGTGCACTGCTGGGTCCCGCCGCGAACGACGTGCAGGTGGTGTTCGTCACCGTGGACCCGGAGCGCGACACGGTGCCGCACCTGCGCGACTACCTGGCGCAGTTCGATCGCAGTTTCGTCGGCATCGGCGGCTCGCGCGCGCAGATCGACGGCCTGCTGCGCGCTTACGGCATCAGCGCCACCAAGCGGCCTGTGGCCGGCAGCAACAGCGAGTACTTCATGGACCATTCGTCCTACCTGTACTTCATCGACCGCCGCGGCATGCTGCGTGCGCTGATGCCGTTCGGCCGGCCGGCCGCGGACATCGCGCACGACCTCGACATCCTGCTGAAGCGCTGACGCATGCGCACCATCCGTCTCGTCGCCGGCATCGCCGGCATCGTTGGAATTGCCGCGGCGGGCGCGCTGGCATGGGCGATGTTCGCGCCGCTCGACGGCGGCAGTCGCGACGCGCTGTTTGAAATCCCGCCGGGCACGTGGGCCCGCCGCATGGCCGGCGAAAAGCGCGACATCCTGCCGCAGACGATCCGCCTGACGCTCGGCGTGCGCGACGTGCTCCTGCTGCGCAACAGCGACAAGGTGCCGCAGATCTTCGGGCCCGTGTTGATCATGCCCGGCCAGGATTTCCGGCTGCCGTTCGAAACGGTATCGGAGAACGACTTCAACTGCACCGCGCACAGCAGCGGCACGATGAAGGTGATCGTCGAGCCCGCGCCCCCGGCCGGCCTTGCGCGGCTGCGCTGGCGGATTAGCGCTGCACTGCATTCCGCTTAACCATCTTGAGGAGACCCGTGGACAAACTCCATCGCATCTGGCCCCCGGCACTGCTGATCGCGCTGTTGATCGGCACCTGGCACGTGGCTGTCGTGCAGAGCGCAAGCCTGATCTTTCCCAGCCCGGCGCAGGTGCTGGCCGGGACCAGGGAGCTGGCGCAGAACGGCACGCTGTGGCAGCACATCGGCGCATCGCTGATGCGCGTGACGGTGGGCTTCCTGCTGGCGGTGCTTGTCGCCGTGCCGACCGGCCTGTGGATGGGCAGGGTGGAAGGGGTGTACCGCACGCTGAACCCGCTGTTCCAGATCCTGCGGCCGATCTCGCCGATCGCCTGGATCCCGCTGGCCATCCTGTGGTTCGGCGTGGGCGACGTGGCGCCCGTGTTCCTGATCTTCCTGGCCGCCGTGTTCCCGATGATCGTGCAGACGGCGAACGGCGTGCACACGATCGAGCAGCGCTACCTGCACGCGGCAATGAACTTCGGCGTGTCGCGCCGCAAGCTGTTCCACCAGGTGATCGTGCCGGCCGCGCTGCCGGACATCGTCGTCGGCATGCGCATCGGTCTCGGTGTCGCGTGGCTTGTCGTCGTCGCGGCCGAGATGATCGTGCGGAACTCCGGGCTCGGCTACCTCATCATCGATGCCCGCAACGCCGGCAATCGCTACGACCTGGTGCTGGCCGGGATGGTCATCATCGGCATCATCGGCCTGCTGCTGGACGCGGCGATGCGCCGGCTGGAGGGACTCGATTCGGTGAGGTGGCGCTATGGCCGCTAAGATCGTCATCGACGCCATCGCGAAGAGCTTCCGCAAGGATGGCATGCCGCTCCCCGTCGTCGGCGGCTTGAGCCTGGCGGTGCAGGACGGCGAGTTCATCGCCATCGTCGGCCCGTCCGGCTGCGGCAAGTCGACGTTGATGCGGATGATCTCGGGCTTCGAGCAGCCGGACACCGGTGCGGTGCGGATCGACGGGCAGGTACTCACGCGCCCCGGTCCGCAGGGCATCGTGATCTCGCAGCACGGCTCCGTGTTCCCATGGCTGACGGTGCAGGAAAACCTGATGTTCGGGCTGAACGACGGAGAGCGGGCGCACAAGGCGCGCCTGGCGGACCACTATGCCGAGATGGTGGGGCTGAAGGGCTTCGAGAACGCCTACCCGCGCGAACTCTCCGGCGGCATGCTCAAGCGCGTGGAGATCGCCCGCGCGCTGATGGTCAAGCCCGAGATCCTGTACATGGACGAGCCGTTCTCCGCGCTGGACGCGCTGATGAACCTGCGCATCCGCCAGGAGCTGCTGCGCATCCTGCAGGAGGAGCGGCATACCGTCATCCTGATCACGCACGACGTCGAGGAGGCGCTGTCGCTGGCCGACCGCATCGTCGTGCTGACGCCGCGGCCCGCCACGATCAAGGCCAGCTTCACGGTCGCGCAGCCGCACCCGCGCAAGCTGTCCGACCCGGCGCTGCAGGCGATGAAGGATGCGATCCTGGCCGAGCTGGGCGTGATGGCGTGATCGACTAGTCCGGCGCCAGCGTCACCGCCATCACGCCGATCACGACGTCGTTCGCGAGGCTGCGCACGGTGACGCTCCGCAGCGTCTTCGCCGCATCCAGCGGCACTTCGAGCACGGTGGCTGCGCCGCCGTCGATCCGTTCGCGGCCGGCGCCCTTGAAGGCGGCGGGATCGGGCACGTGCACCTGCGCCGTCTTCAGGTCCACCCGCACGGGCAACGTGCCGCACAACGGGAACTGGTAATCGTCGACGAAGTAATCGCGTTCGATCGGCCACCAGTTGTCCGGATTGGCGAGCGGCGTGCGGCTGGTCGAGCCGTCCGTGTACGCAACGACGATTTCGCCGTTGTCGATGCGGCTTTGCATGTGGTTCGTCGTGCCGGCCATCAGCAGGAAGGCGCGCGCGGCCTGGCCCGTCAGCGGAATCGTCACGGCGCGCGGGTAGTTGTCCCATTGCGAGGTGAAGGCGATGTTCGCGCCGGCGGGTGGCGTCGCGAAAGTCAGGCCATTGGGCAGTGCCAGCGTGCCGCCCAGCATGCGCAAGCCCGCATCGTCGATGCCGGGCAGTTCGTTGACGTGCCCGGCCCACGCGCCGGCGCCTTGCGCGGTCAAGGCCAGCGTGACGAACGGCGAGCGGGGCGACAGGTATTTGAACGGCTTGAAGAGTTCCGTCACGTTGTCGTTGAACTGGCCGCTGAGGTCCACGTGGCGCGACTGGATCGGGGCGCCGCCGGTCCAGCGCGGGCCCACCGTCGTGCATTGCTCTAAGGGCGGTGCGGACAATGGCTCGGCAGGGGCGACACCGCGCCATGCGATCGCTACGCGTGCTTCGGCCGCGAACGGCGATTCGATGCGCACCCGGCCGGCGGCCTGTGTCCAGGGTACCGGCTTGCCGCCGATGGCGACGGAGGCCACGTCGGCACCGCGCATCGGCACCTCGAGCACCAGCCGGGCAAAGCGTGTGCCGGGCTGGCCGATCGTCCAGGTTTCGCGCGCGCCGTCGCGGCGATAGGCAACGCGTACGTCTGGATGATCGAGCAGTGCATGCGCCCAGTCGCCGGGCAGGCCGGGATGCACCGTCAGCACGCCGGCCAGCGCATCGGGCCGCACGCCGAACAGCCCCTCGACGACGGCGCGCGCCATCACGCCCGAGCCGTCGGCGAAGTCGCGCTGCGATTCGCGCCGGTACACGTCGAGGTAGTTCATGCTGCCGATATTGCCCGGGCTGATGCCCATGTACAGGCTGGCCAGCAGCGCGCCCTTGGCCAGCGTGTACGCCGTCTCCGGGCGGTCGGCCTGCCAGTAGGCGAGGGCCGTGTGCAGGTTCTCGCTCATCACCACGTTGTTGATGGACCACGAGTACGGCATCCAGTCCGTCGTCGGCAGCACGGCGTACGGCCGGTCGGCCGGCACGCCCGGGCCGCGCACGGGAATCGGCCTCAGGTGGCGGTCCAGGTCCGCCGCCATGCGCGCCGCCTCGTCTGGCGTAGGCACCTGCGAATCGAGCGTGTGATAGAACGTCCACAGCGCATAGCTTGGGTGCAGCAGCTGGCCGCCCAGGTGGTCGCGGTACTCGGCAAACGCACCGCGCTCGGGCATCCACAGCTGTTGCCGCATCGCCCGGCGGATCGCATCCGCCTCGGCCTGGTATGGCGCCGGGTCCTTGCCGATCAGGCGCGCGATGCGAGCCGCCATCTCGTTGTGCCACGCGTTGTAGGCGGATGTGTGGGTGACGCCGCCGCCGTTGTAGTACAGGTCGTCGCTGGCCCAGATCGCCGCATAGGCGTCGTACAGCGGCAGCTTGTCCGGGCCGAACTCGCGGCGGAACAGCCGGCGCTCCCACGCCAGGTGGCGCTCCAGCACGGGCCACACCGCTGCCGCGTAGCCGGCGTCGCCCGTCCACAGCAGGTGGCGCAGCAGCGCGTCGATGAACACCAGGTTCATGTCGTAGTGCGACTTGCTGATGTCGCCGTTCGAATGCAGCCCCGCCTCGTTGCGGGCGAGGTTCGACGCGTGGTCCGGGCCGGGCGGCGTTGCGGCAGGTGTTGCGGGAAGCGGCGACGTATCCTGCCGCACCGTCCACGCTTCGAAGTTGCGGCGCGCGCGGTCGTGCCAGCCAAGCGCATCCAGCGCGTATGTGCCGCGCCATCCCAGCAGCTTCGTGCGCCACGCCACGGCGCCATGCATGATCGCCTGCTGCGGCGCATCCCATACGGCGTCTGCCGCCACGTTCAGCGCCCCCATCGCCGCGTCCAGCCACGGATCGGGCGTCGCGATGCGCACCTGCGCGCGCACGGCGCGGAAGTGGCGCACGGCGGCCTCGAAGCGCTGTGCCAGTTCGGCCGGCGCGAACGGCGGCAATGGCGCCTGCTGTTTGCCTTGTTCGGCGCCCGCGCCGGCCTCGCGATACACCGCCTGCTCGCGCGCTTCTTCGCGGGCTGCCACCTGCACGGCGAGGTGCACAGGGCGGCGGCCGAGCGGCACACGGGCGACGGCCACCGCAGCGTCATCGGGCTCGCGGCCGGCCAGCAGCGCCGGCAGGTCGTTCCACGCGGCGGCGGAGGCGCGCCGGACCTGCACCGGCGCGTCCACCGTGGCCGCGATCGTCGTGCGGGCGTTCGTCACGCGGAAGCCATGCGGTGTGGTGTCGACGCGGGCGCCGGCGGCGAACGCCGGCTGGAACTGGAAGTACTCGCCGATCGGCACGTTCTCGGTGCCGATGTCGCCGTCGCGCCGGCCGCGCTGCCCGTTGCCGGGGCCGAACGCGATCACCAGTTCCGTCCCCGCCGGCAGCTGCGTGCCACGCACTTGCACGCCCAGGCCTTCCGTTGCCGCATAGGCGACGGCGGCAAGCTCGATGCGGGCGCGCGGGCCCAGCGCAGCGTCGGCGATCTCGTAGCGCAGTTCGCCCGGGCGGTAGCGGCTGACGATGCGGCGCGCCGTGTGCAGCCAGAAGGTGCCGAGCGCGGTGCGTACGCCGAAGCGCAGGTTGCCGCCGCGGCCGGGCAGGTACAGCGAGAACTCGGGCCGGTCGCCGCCGTCCACGCGAAACGCCGTGTTGCCGCCGTAGAGGGGCCGGTTGAAGAATTCGGTGCCGTTCGCGATCACGAAATCGGCACCCATCGGGCGATAGCGCAACGGCCGGTCGATGTGGCCCTGCAGGTTCGGCATCAGTGCCGGTGCTTGCGGCTTGTAGGGCTCGGCCGCCGGCACGCAGGCCGGCAGCAGACAGGCCAGGAGTAGCGTGTAACGCGCGATCATGCTGCCTCGTGGAGACGGTAGACGAAAGGCAGAAGGTAGCGCATTTGCGTCCCGCCGTCGCGTCTCGCGCGCGAAAACTCAGCGGCTTGAGCGGATGCGCAGGCTGCTATCGGTCGCGAGATGCCGCCACAACGCTTCGGCCACCGGGCCATGGGGTACGTCGGCCCGGCGCGCGATCACCAGCTCCTCGACGCTTCCCGGCAGGTGCCTGCCGGCGAGCGACACGAGCCGGCCAGCGCGCAGCTCCTTGTCGACCAGGTGGCGGGGCAGGTGGCCCCACGCGAGGCCGCGCAGGACCACCTCCTTCTTGATCGCCAGGTCCGGCACCGTGCATTGCGGCGCGCCGGCTATCATGAAGTGGTCGGGGCCGGGTTTGCTGCGTGCCGTGTCGCGCAGCACCGCCTGCGTCAAGCCGCGCAGGTCTTCCGGCCGCAACGCTTTTTTCGCCGGCCAGGATGGCAGGAAGCCCGGCGCTGCTACGGGCAAGAAAGCCACCTTGCCCAGCGCGGTCCACTCCAGCCGCGGATCGTGCCGGTCCACGCTGTGCACGATCAGGTCGGCCTCGCCGTCGCGCAGCCGTTCGATGGGGCCGCCCACGGCTTCCACCGCCAGATGCAGCCGGGTGCCGGAATGTGCGGCGAAGAAGCGGCTCAGCGAGGCCAGCGCCGGGGCGGGCGGGCAGAAGTCGCCGATCACCACGCGCAACTCGCTTTCCTCGCCCATCGCCAGCTGCGCCGCGTAGCGCCGCAGGCCCTGCATCTCGTGCAGCACGGCGCGTGCCTTCTGGTGGAATGCGCGTCCCGCTTCCGTCAACCTGACGCGGTAGCCGCCGCGGTCCAGCAGCGCGATGCCGAGCTGCCGCTCCAGCTTCGCCACCGCCGCGAACACGGCGGGGTGCGTGCGGTGCAGCGCCTGCGCCGCGGCCTGGAACCCGCCGTGCGCCACCACCGCGTCGAAGCACTGCAACTCCTGCAGCGTGAACTCGTGCATGTTCACTTCCTCTACAAAGACTGACGGAACATTGTAATTTCTTTCGCATCCGCCCGGTTCTACGATGGCGCCGGTACATCAATCAATGGAGGACAGCATGAACGACACCATCCGGCTGGGCGACGGCACGTCGCTGGCGTATCGTCTGGACGGCGCGGCGGACAAGCCCGTGCTGATCCTGTCCAATTCGATCGCGACGGACATGACGATGTGGGACGACAACGTGCCGGTACTGGCGCGCCATTTCCGCGTGCTGCGTTACGACACGCGCGGCCATGGCCGTTCGGGCGCGCCGCCCGGCGCCTACTCGCTGGACCGCCTGGGGCGCGACGTGCTGGAGCTGATGGACCGGCTGGAGATCCGCCACGCGCATTTCCTTGGCCTGTCGCTGGGCGGCTTCATCGGCCAGTGGCTGGGCGTGCGCGCGCCGGAGCGCGTCGACCGCCTCATCCTCAGCAATACCGCACCCTGGCTGGATGGCCCGTTCGAGGAGATGATCGCCGCGCTGTACGACGGTAAGCCGATGACGGAGTTCGCCCAGATGTTCCTGGCGAACTGGTTCCCGGCGCGGATGCGCGAGACCGACGCCGCGACCATGGCGCGCTTCCACGCGATGATCATGAAGACGCCGCCGCAGGGGCTGGCCGGCGCGTTCGCGGCGGTGCGCGATGCCGACCTGCGGTCCGTGCTGCGCCTGATCGACCGGCCCACACTCGTCATCGGCGGCGCGCACGATACCGTGACGCTGCCCGAACACAGCGAGCAGATCGCGGCGGCGATACCCGGTGCGCAGCTGGCCATCCTGCCGGCGGTGCACCTGCCGAACGTGGAGATGGCGCGGGCCTACGAGGAGCGGGTGCTGGCGTTCCTGGGCGGCTCGGGTTCCTGATGTCGGCTACAAGCCCTGGCGCCGCAGCGCCTCGATCTCGTAGTCGGCATCGTCGACGAGGCGCTCCCACCCGTCGAACTTGCCGACACCCAGCGAGCGGGCCATCGACAGCAGCAGGCTCTGGCCGGCAACTGGACGCTCCGGCATCAGCTGGTAGACGGGATCGGCGTAGGCTGCCTGCGGCGTCGTGATCGTCCAGCCCATTTCCTTGAACTGCGCGATCACGTCGTCCAGCCACAGCGCGTTGATCAGGTTATGGTGCAGCAGGATCACCTGGGGGATGTCGCGCCCCTGCACGGTGTGCGCGAGGGCGCGGTACGCCAGCGCGCGCTGCCGCACGTGCGCGAGGTAGGCGGCGCGGATCGGCGCCACATCCGCCTGCGGGTTCTTGCCAAGCACCTCGGCCAGCTTGCCGTCCAGGCGCCAGTCGCTCGTGTCCAGCGTCACGTAGGCATTGCGGTAGCCGTGCGTGCGCAGGAAGGCGCGCATGCCGTCGCGCTTCTCGGGCGTGCCGCCTTCGCGCAGGTAGGTGAAGCGGAACCATTTCACGTAGCCGGGCAGCGGCGCGATGATGCGGTCGCAGTCGAGCAGCTCCTGCTGGTAGGCCGGCAGCGGCACCTTGTCCAGGTCCGGGTGCGTCATCGTGTGATTGCCGATCGCGTGACCGGCTTCGCCCCAGGCCCGCGCCAGCGCCAAGCCTTCCGGGCGGTTGGCGCCATTGCCTGCGGTGAGCAGCAGTGCGGCGCGCACGTTGTGGCGGGCCAGCGCGGCGAGGATCGCGGCATTGCGTTCGGCCGGCGACAGGCGCGGCGTCGCGTCCAGGCTCGGTCCATCGTCGAACGTGAACGCGACCGATTGGGCGGACGCGGGCAGGGCGGACAGCAGCGCAACCAGCAAGGCAAGGACTGCGGCAGGCAGGCGAATGGTCATCGGATGTCTCCTGAAGTGCGGGCCGTGCAGTGTAACCGACGGCCGCGCAACAGCGGAAAAGCTAAAAGCTTGCCAAAAATAGAAATGGAAATGACAATGGATTTTTCACGCGCGGAGGCCGGATGCGCTCGGAACAGCTCACTTACCTCGACGGCTGGCGCGGCCTTGCGATCCTGTTGCTGCTGGTCGGCCACTTCCTGCCCGTGCCGGGCGTGAACCTGGGCGCCGTCGGCGTGCGGCTGTTCTTCGCCTTGTCGGGCTTCCTGATGGCACGCCTGCTGATCACGCAGCGCGTGCCGATCGCACGGTTTCTTCGCCGTCGCATCGCCCGCATCTTCCCCGCCGCCTATGTGTTCCTGGCCATGACCGTGATCGCTTGCGCCGTCGCGGGGATGCCCGTGTCGTGGCCGGAAACGCTGGCCGCGGCGACGTACCTGAACAACTACTTCCCCGGCGAGCTGGGACACGCGGTCATGCCGTTCGGGCACTTCTGGTCGCTGTGCGTCGAGGAGCACAGCTACCTGCTGCTGGCCGTCCTCGCAGTGCTGGCCGGGCGGGCGCGCGGCACGATGCTGCTGCTCGTGGCGCTGTGCCTGGGCGTCAGCATTGCGGCGGGCTCCTGGTACGTGGCGCACTACACGGGCCGGCCGCTGACGGGCATGCTGCTGCATACGGAAGTCGCGGGCTTCACGCTGTTTGCATCCGTGTTCCTGTACCTGGCGCTCGGCGAGCGGCGCATCGCCGTGCCCACCGTCGCGTGGGCTGCGATCCTTTGCGCGGCATTCGTCACGCAGTGGTGGTCGGTGCCGGTGCTGGTGCAGCTGTACGTGGGCGGCGTGCTGTTCGCGCTGGCGCTGAACCTGCTGCCGTCGGCCACGCCGCTGGTGCAGCGGGTGCTGTCGTGGCGGCCGTTGCGAATGCTCGGCATGTGGTCGTATTCGCTGTACCTGTGGCAGCAGCCCGCCTACCTGTATGGCGACGGCTCGTGGACGCAGCGCCTCGCCGGCCTGGCGCTGTCCATCGCGGCCGGCGTGCTGTCGTTCTATCTGGTGGAGCAGCCGGCGCGGCGCTACCTGAACCGCAAGTGGGATGCCGCGCCGGCGCCGCTGCCGCAACGGGCGGCCGCATGAGTGGGAACATGAGCGGCCGGCCGACGGCGGCGGACAGCGTCAACCTTGACTTCCTGCGTGCCGTGGCCGTGCTGTGCGTGTTTGGCTCGCACGTGTACGCGGTGCTGACGCGCCGCCCCACCGAGCTGACGCACCACATCGGCCAGCTCGGCGTGATCATGTTCTTCGTGCACACGAGCCTCGTGCTGATGGGATCCCTGCAGCGCAGCCGGCGCTGGGGCTGGGCGCTGGTGGCGGAATTCTTCGTGCACCGGGCATTCCGCATCTATCCGCTGGCCGTCGTGTGCGTGCTGATCGCGGCACTGCTGCCGGATGCGCAGTGGACCGCGCGGCAGCTTGCCGCGAACCTGACGCTGACGCAGAACCTGTTGTACGAGGAATCGATGGTGGGCGGGCTGTGGACGTTGCCGATCGAGGTGCAGATGTATGTCGCGCTGCCGTTCCTGTTCATCGCCTTTCGTACGCGTGCGTGGTACTGGCTGCTGGGCGTGTGGCTGCTGGCACTGGTCGTGGGCACGGTGCAGTCATACGTATCCGGCCGGCTCGTCGTGCTGAGCTACGCACCGTGCTTCCTGCCCGGCCTGATCGCTTGGAAGCTGGGCCGCCGTGCCACGCTGCCCGGCTGGCTCTGGCCTCTCGGCATGCTGCTAGCGGCGCTGCCCTGGCTCGCGTCGGCCGGTAACCAGATGGAGCCGCGCTGGCTCACGTGCCTGCTGCTGGGCCTTGCGATTCCCTGGTTTCGCGAGATGCCGTGGCGCTGGCTCAACGCCGCAAGCCACACGCTCGCGCAATACAGCTACGGCATCTACCTGACCCACTATGCGGCATTGATGGTGGCGTTCCGGCAGATGGGCGATGTGCCGTTCGCGGGGCAGGTGCTGGCGTTCGCCGCCATGGCCACGCTGTGGCCATACCTGGCGTTTCACCTCGTCGAGCGGCCGATGATGGCGCTGGGCCGGCGGGTCGGCGGCAGGGTGGCGGATGCCGTGGCTGCACGGTCCGCGCGGCGCGCTGCCGGCGTGCCGGCCTGACGCTTCAAAACGGCAGCGGGCGTTCCAGCGACAGCGAGGCCGCGCCGATCGGCCCGGCCTCGCTGGCCGCATGCACCTCGAACACGCACTCGCGGCACGTCAGCCACGCAGGCAGCGCGAAGATGTGATCGATCGTATAGGCCGCATCGGGCCGGCCCGGTGGCGGCGCCACGGCAGCATCCTCGTATGTGATCCAGTCGATCTCCTGGCCGTGCGCGCGCAGCGACAGCGCGAGCCGAGACAGCGGCGCGTCTGCATCGGCCTCCACGCACACCCAGATGCACAAACCCGTCAATGAGCCGGGCGCGTCAAGCAGGATGCGGTCGCGTGCCGCGCCGATGAACCGGATCGATTCCGCATCGGCATTCTCGACATCGTCCACGAACGCGCACACGAGGCGCGGCGGCATCAGATGTTCTCGCTCTTTTTCAGCACGACGCGGCCGACGATCAGGCAACCGGCGCCGTCGCACAGCTTGCGCGGGAAGCGGCGCTGGTCCGGGTTGTCGGACGTGAGCCACCAATGGCCGGCATCGCGCGTCAGGCGCTTGATCACGGCCTCGCCTTCGTAGTTGACGGCGAAGACCTGGCCGTCGGCCGGCGTCTTGTCGGCCGTGTTGACGACGACGAGATCGCCCCGGTACAGCCGCGGTTCCATGCTCTCGCCGGTGACTTCGATGGCGATCAGGTCGTCCGGGTTGTAGCGGTTGCGGGCGATCCAGTCCTCTTCCAGGTTGAATGCCTGGCCCACTTCGTCATCCGGATCGACGGAAAAGCCGACGATCCCGGCGGACAGGCGCAGCTTCACACGCCGGATCTGCACGACGCCCGGGCTGTCCCCATTGATCGGCCGGATGCGCAGGAACTCCTGCGCCGCCGCGCGTTCGGCTGCCTCGACGATCGCGCCGTGGTCGAAAAACATCGCCGGCAGCGACAGATCGCTTTCCAGCTTGCGGGCGATCTTCTCGCTGAAGGCACGGCCCTCGCGGTAGGTGGACGACAGGATTTGCGATATGCGCGCCTCGCTCCAGCCGCTGGCATCCGCCAGCGCCTTGCGCAGCCCGCCGTACTGGTCGCGGATCAGCGACGTCAGGCGTTCTCTTCGGTGTTGGTACATGTTCATCCCATCATTAGACCGTAAATTTACCATTTGATAAATTATCAAACGCTTGACTCGAACTATAGCAATTGATAAAGTTCACTGCAAGCGACGAAATAGATTTTTGCGTTGGCTCAAACAAACGGTTGGAACTTTTGTCGCGCGAAACAACAGGGAGGAGTGAACATGCAAGGTCAGAACGGGGTATCGACGGTATCCGATCAACACAGGCCGGCGCCGGGGCCGGCACAGCGGCGTACCCGGCAGCGGAACCGGGCGTTGCCGCAGCGCGGCCTGCCCACGCTGCGGCGGGCAGGCGGGGAGGGCCGTCATGTCTGAACATCGCCTCCCGCGCCGCGACAGCGGCATCCACCGCGCGCTCGGCGTGCTGCTCGAACTGGGCGACGGCGCCACGCCCGAAGAGTGGCGCGAAGCGTTCGACGGCGGGCTGACGGCGCACCAGTTCCACCAGGGCGTGATCGAAGTGCTGGTGCGGCACCGGATGGCGCGGCGCGACGGCGGCTACGGCGTGACGGACATCGGCCGCGCGATGCTGGGATTGCCGCCGCTGGCAGTCCCCGTGTCCTGCGGCGAGCTTGCCCAGCCGCGCGTGGCGCCGTCGTTCCGGCCACTACGGCGCGGCAACCGGGGCCCGTCGATCATCCGGGCCGGGGCCTTCGATTATCGCGACACGCCTTCCCTGATGGGCGGGCAGCGCGTGCCATACCGCAGCGACGCCGCCGCACCGCGGTAACGACAGTAACAGCAGGAGCAGAACATGAATGCAGTAATGAACGACACGATGATGAAACCGAACCGGTACGCGATGCCCCCGATTTCCCCAGCGCTCGAGCGCCAGCGCGAGCTGGCCGGGCGTCTCGACAACTGGCGCCGCGTCGTCAGTGGACCGCTGACGCGGGCGGCGAGCTGCTGCGCGCTGTGGGCGCGCTGGTACGTGTCGTCGCGGGTCGGCGAGACGATGCCGGCCGAAGACCTGGCGGAGCTGAAGGCGCAGCCGGTGCGCCCGCTGGTTTCCGCCGACCAGCTGGACGGCTGGATGATCGAAGCCGCATGGCGCACGCTGGGCGACTACAACGACCGCATGGCGCTGAAGGCGAAGTACATCTATCAGATGCCGGATGAACGGATCCGCTTGAAGCTGAAGGGCGTGCGCGGCTCGCACGTGAAACTGGTGGTGGCGCGCGCCGAACGCAATCTGCTGGCGGTGCTGGCGGCGGTGGAGCGCGCCGCGAGCTGAAGGGCCGCAATGCGAGATCGAGACCCGCGCGAGCGGGTTTTTTTTCGCTCGTACCAAGGAGGTCGCAGGTTGCGGCAACAGGAAAAAAATATCGACATGCCCCTTGATACCGTTTTTCGCCCCCGTTACGATGACTCCATCGACAACGTGATCGCCGGGTCTGCCCCGTGCCTGTGGCTCTGCCAACGACTTCGCTTCCCGCCGGGAGGCGCACGGTCGTCGGCAGCGGCCGCGGCGAAACCAGGCGGCCCAGAGGACGAAGAAATTTTCGCGATCCCCCTTGATACCCGTTGCCGGCATCGATACGATGCATTCATCGACAACGTGTTTTGCCGGGGTGTCCCGAGCCTTCAGCCGATCCGGCGCTTCCCTGTGGGAGGCGCACGATCGCCTGGAAGTAAAAGCCGATGTCGACCGATGAACTTCGCACCCAACGACCCGCGCAAGCGGGTTTTTTTTCGCCGGTACGCAACTGCGCTGCCGGCGATCCTGCAACAGGCCCGCCGATGAGCGGGCTTTTTTTTTCTTTGAAAGGAAGTCCCATGAGTGGTGAAAACGTAACGACCGTCGCCGGTACCGAACTGTGGGTGGCCACCGCGCTGCCTGCGACCTACACGGAAGCCGGCTATGAAGCGCTGGCGTGGAAGAAGGTGGGCGAAGTGACGGACGTGCCGTCCGTGCTGGGCCGCACCTACAACACGTCGACCCACGCGCCGGTCGACAAGGCGCAGCAGATCGAGAAGAAGGGCAGCTACAAGCTCGGCTCGGCCGATTGGAAGATGGGCTGGGACGAGAACGACGAAGGCCAGAAGATCTGCTTCGCCGCGAGCCTGGACTACGACGTGCTGTCGTTCAAGGTCGTCAAGCAGAACGGCAGCAAGCGCTATTTCACGGCGCAGGTCTCCAAGTTCACCGAGGACCAGGGCACTGTTGACAGCAACGTCGTCGGCGCCATGTCGCTGCTGCGCCAGACCGACACGATCCGTTCCGCAGCCTGATTCAACGACGCATCGCAACGCTGCACACGCGGGCCATCCGGCCCGCTTTTTTTATTTCCACCAATGAGGAGCAACACATGACCGACATCCGCAAATTCGCCGTGACCCCGACCACCCAGCTGCACCTGCGCGACGCCAACGACGAACCGATGTTCGCCGACGGCACGGACGGCCAGCCGGATGCGGCCCGTCCGCTGGTCGCCGTGCTGTACGGCCCGGGCTCGAAGGCCTTCAAGAAGGCGCAGGCGGCCGCGTCGAACCGCACGATCGACCGCCTGAAGAAGAAGGGCAAGTCGGACCTGACCGCCGACGAGCAGGCGCGCGAGAACGCCGAGTTCCTTGCCGCGTGCACGGTCGAGCTGCAGAACGTCGAACTGGACGGCCTGCGTGACGAGGCACTGGCGCTGGCTGTGTACACGATGCCGGAACTGGGCTTCATCGCCGAGCAGATCAACAAGCATATCAACGACTGGGCAAATTTCTCGCAGCAGTCGGCGACCAAGTAAGCCTGTACGTGCGCCAGCACGCCTGGCTCAACGCGGTCCCCGACGAGAAGCATGCCGGCAAGGGCGAGGCGCCACGGGCGCAATCGCGGCTGGCGCGCTACCGCAAGGATGGCGTCGAGCCGAGCCTGCCCGATCCCGGCCCCGCCGCCTACCTGGTCGAGTACCTGTGGGACGTGGGGCCGACGGAGCCGGCGGGCATGGGCGAGGCGCCCGTCTCGCATGCCCAGCTGGCCGCATGGCAGGCCAACCTGGGCGTCGAACTGCATGCATGGGAAGTGCAGACGCTGCGGCGCCTGTCGCGCGACTACGTCGTGCAAAGCCATCAAGCGCAGGACCCCGCCTGCAAGCCGCCGTTCGGCGAGCTGTATCGCAGCCCGCGGGTGGAAGACAAGATCGACGCGGCGCTGGACTGAACGCCACACGGCGTCGCACGCGGCCCGGCCGCACAACCAGAGGAACCATATGGTCGTCAATTTGCAGAAAGGGGTGGGCCTGGATGCCGCGCAGCTGCGCGACCTTGCCAATGCCGCGGACCTCGCCAACAGCAGGGTGGCCGGATTGACCGCGGCGGTCGAGCAGGCGCAGAAGGCGCTGGCTGGGCTGGGCATCGATGCCAGCGCCGCCGGTCTGGTACGCATGAGCGACGCGTACGCCACCTTTACCGGCCAGCTGAAACTGGCCACCAAGTCGCAACAGGAGTATGCCGAGGCGTATGCGGACGTCGTGCGCATCGCCAAGGCCAGCCAGGGAGACCTGGCGCAAACGGGCACGCTGTATGCCCGCATCGCGGACAGCACGCGGGAGCTGCACCTGTCGCAGGAGGACGTCAGCGACGTGACGGAAGCGATCGCGCTGGGCCTGAAGGCTTCGGGCACGGCAGCGGGCGAAGCCGCGACCGCACAGCAGCAGCTGGTACAGGCGTTCGCCATGGGGAAGCTGAGCGGGGAGGACCTGAACAGCGTGTACAGCGCCGCGCCGCGCCTTGTGATGGCGCTGGCCGATTCGCTGCATATGCCGGTCGCGGACCTGCAGAAGCTGGCCGAGGAGGGCGAGCTCACGGCGTCCGTCCTGGCGGGCGGGCTGCCGCAGGCGATGATCGCCTTGCGGGGCGAAGCCACGCAGATGCAGACCGTCGGCGGCGCCGTCACGGAGCTGAAGAACGGCATGACCGAATACGTCGGCCAGCAGGCCGAGGCATCCGGTGGCGCCGAGCTGCTGATGCACGGCCTGCAGGCGCTTGGCGACAACGCGGCAATCGTCGTTGGCGCTGTCGAAACGTTGCTGGCATTGCGCACGGTGGGAACGCTGGCCGCGTGGGCGCTGCAGGCGGCCAGTACGGCCAGCGCTGCCGGGGTAGCCGCGGTCGCCATGCGTGGCCTGGGGATCGCTGCGGGCCTGCTGAGCGGCCCCGTCGGCATCGTCGCTGGCGTGCTTGGTCTGGCGGCGACCGCGTGGGCCGCGTTCGGTGACTCGGCGAAAGAGAAATCGGAACAAGCGGCCAGCGCGGCCGGCAAGAGCACCGACGAGATCGTGCGTCAGCTGGACCGCCAGGCCAAGGCGCGTGCCGCGGCGGAGGGCCTGCCAAAGCCCGGGGCAAGCGACCTGGCGGCGTTCGAGAGGGAATACGGTACGGCGGCCGAGAAGGCCAAGCAGGAAGTGGAGAAGTGGGAGAAGAAGCTCGGCACCAACTTTACGGCGGACCGGCGGCAGCGCGTGCTGGACCGCTTCGATCCGCCCAGCAAGAGCACGAGCCCGAGCAAGGCGGACTCGCTCGAGTCCGGAATCAAGTCGAAGACCGTCGACTACGATGTCGAGGCGCAGTTCACGGCGGGCATGCTCGAAACGGAAAAGCAGCGGATCCGCCTGAACGCTGAACTGAAGGCCGGCACGCTCAACCTGACAGCCGCTGAGCAGCAGCGCATCGAAGTGGCGCTGAAGGGGCAGGAGGTGGCGGAGAAGGCCTTCCGTCTGAACGAGTCCGAGAAGGACGTGGCCGAATGGATCAAGCGCTCCACCAAGGCCCGCCAGGACGCCATCGCGGTGCGCGAGTTCGAGAACGCCATGCAAGGCAAGAGCAAGGATGCGCACGACATCGCCGAAGTGGAATTCAAGAATCGGCGCTCGGTGCAGGAAGCCGTGGACACGATGCGCGGCGCAGGCAGACCCGTGACCGACGACATGGTCGCGCGGATGCAGGCCCAGGCGGCGGCGCAGACCCGCGCGGAGCAGGACGAGATGCGGGACCGGAAAGCGCGCGAAGCGGCAGACCAGCTGGCCGCCGCGAACAAGGCGACCCGGCTGGGGCGCATCGACGACCCCGGCGAACTGGCCCGCGCCAAGCTGGAGGACGAGGCGGCCGTGTACCGCGAACGTATCCAGATGGCGCAGGAAGGTTCGTCTCTGCGCAAGCAGCTGGAAGCCGAATTCGGTATATGGTACGTGAACCGCCAGCGCACCATCGAGCAGGAAGCGGCCGCCGCACGCCGCAACGAATTGACGAAGAGCTTCGAAGCCATTGCGCAGAAGCTGGAAGCGGTATTCGGCCGCACCGGCAAGGCGCTGGGGGCGGTGGGCTCGGCGCTGCTCGATAACGCCAATGTCCATGAGGGCATCAACGAGCGCCTGGACAGGGCCAAGGAGGGGGCCGGCGGCGACCAGAGCAAGATCGACGCCGCGAATGCAAAAGCCGCCGAGGAGCGCGCCACGCAGCAGGTCAAGCACTACGGCGACATGGCGTCCGCCGCGAAAGGCTTCTTCAAGGAGAACTCCGCCGGCTACAAGGCGATGGAAGGAATCGAGAAGGCCTATCGGGCGGCGGAACTGGCGATGGCGCTGGAGAACATGGCGAAGAAGCTGTTCTTCAAGGAAGGCGAAGTCACCGCAACCACGACGCTCAATGCCACCAAGCTTTCCGGCGAGGCAGCGACGTCGGCGGCGTCGACGACGCTGGCCGGTACGGAGGCGAGCGCCTGGGGCTTGACGGCGGTGGTCAAGGCGATCGCTTCGCTGCCTTTCCCGCTGAACCTGGCCGCGGGTGCCGCCACGCTGGCTGCCGTGGTGGCGCTGGGTGCGAAGCTGACCGGCGGCATGGGCGGCGGCGGCGTGGACATCGCCAAGGAGCGCCAGGAAAAGGCGGGCACCGGCAGTGTGCTGGGCGACGCGAGCGCGAAGTCCGATTCGATTGCCCGCTCGCTGGAACTGATCGAGCAGAACTCGGACATGGAACTGTCGCACACGGCCGGCATGCTGGCCGCGCTGCGCAGCATCGAAAGCTCGGTAGCGGGCCTGGGGAATCTACTGGTGCGCAATGCCGGCCTGACGGGCAAGCTGGCGGACGGGCAGAAGGGCTCGGCCTATGATTTGGGTAACTCGACAGCGGCGGTCGCCGCAACAGGTGGCTTGATCGGCCTGACGCTCGACAAGATGACGGGGGGCCTGGTCGGCAAGATCACCGGCAAGGTGTTCTCGTCCCTCTTCGGCGGCAAAGTGACGGTGCTCGATACAGGTTTTACGGCCTCACGCGCCACGCTGGGCACGGTGCTGACCGAAGGGATCGACGCCTACCAGTACACCGATACGAAGAAGTCCGGCGGCCTGCTGCGCGGCGACAAATACCGTACGTCGCTGACGGCGCTGGGCAACGAGGCGAACGACCAGATCACGAAGGTCGTCAAGGGGCTCGCGGACAGCGTGCAGGAAGCGGGCAAGTTGCTGGGCCTGGGCGGCGATGCGTTCACGCAGCACCTGAACAGTTTCGTTGTCGACATCGGCAAAGTGTCGCTGAAGGACCTGAAAGGCAAGGAGTTGCAGGAGCAGCTCGAAGCGATCTTCTCCAAGCTCGGCGACGACATGGCGGCGTTTGCGGTGGATGGCCTACGCGATTTCCAGAAGATCGGCGAGGGCCAGTTCGAGACGCTCACGCGCATCGCGGTCGACTATGCCAACATCGATTCCATCTTCGCCTCGATCGGCAAGACCTTCGGCGCAGTGGGCCTGCAAAGCGTTGCGGCGCGCGAGCACCTGATCGAACTGGCGGGCGGCATCGACAAGCTGGCGGAACAGACGGCCAGCTTCGCCGACAACTACCTGACCGAGGACGAGCGCCTGGCGCCGGTGCGGAAGTACGTGACGGAGCAGATGGCCGCATTGAACCTGGCCGGTATCGACAGCCGCGACAAGTTCAAGGCCGCCGTGCTGGCGCTCGACCCAAGCAAGGATGCGCAGCAGTACACGGCGCTGATGGCGCTGGAGTCGGCGTTCGCGAAGGTCTACCCGGCGATGAACGAAACGGCCAGCGCCGCGCAAGTCGCGGCCGACCGCCTGGAGCTGGAAGCGAAGATCTACGAGATGACGCACTCCAGCGCCGAAGTGACGGCGCGCGACCGGGCGAAGGAGCTGGCGGCGATGGATGCGTCGCTGCGCCCGCTGCAGCAGCGCATCTACGCACTGCAGGACGAGCAGGCGGCGATCGAGCGGGTGCGCGATGCGGCAACCGAATTGCTGGGTGGCGTCGACAAGGCGTTTGCCGGCTTGCAGCGCGCCGTGCAGGACGAAAAGAACGCGCTGACCACCGCCCACGATGCGGCTTCGGAGGCGATGCAGGCGAGGATCGACGACACCTCGTCGGCCGTGGCGAAACTGAAGGCGCTGTCCGACGCGCTGCATGGCACGCTTAACCAGATGCACGCGCCAGGCCAGGAACTGTTCGACCGGCAGAGCGCGCAGGCGCAGATCCGGTCCGCGCTCGCGATCGCCCGCGCCGGCGGCCCGCTGCCGGAGGCGGAAAAGCTGCAGAACGCACTGGGCGTCGTCGGGCAGGATGCGGGCAACCAGTTTTCGTCGTACGTCGATTACCTGCGCGACTACTACCGCACGGCGAACGACATCGCCGCGCTGGCCGACCTGACGGACAGCCGGATGAGCGTTGAAGAACGCATGTTGAAGGTGCTGCAGGACCAGAAGAAGGCCGCCGACAGGGCGTACAAGGACGAGATGCTCCGGCTCGACAAGGAGCTGCAAAAGGCCCAGGAGCAGATCGACGCGCTGAAAGGCATCGACAACTCGGTGAAGTCGGTGGCGGAGGCGTTGTTGTCGCTGTCCGGCGCGATCGCGGCGGCGCAGGCCAACCCAATCATCGCGTCGACGGCGGCGATCACGCAGGCCTATCAGACGTCACTGAACCGCGCGCCGGAAGCGGCGGGATTGGCGTTCTGGCAGAACCAGGCCGCCAACGGTACGCCGATCCAGACGATCGTCGACAACATCGCGAACTCCCCGGAAGCGAAGATTCGCGGCCTGTATCAAAAGCTACTCGACCGGGAAGCGGAAGCGGCCGGGCTGGACTTCTGGATGAAGCAGGCGCAGTCCGGCATGACGCTGGAGCAGATCCAAGCCGGCTTCATGAACAGCCCGGAATACAAGGCCAAGCACCCGACAGTGAGCTGGGCACCCGGGGGCGGCAGCGCCACGGAAGCGGCCGAGTCCACCCAGGCATCGCGCGCGGCCGCGCGCTCGCTGGCGCCGGACAACAGCGAACTGGCGGCCGGGATGCAGGCGCTCGGCGACGCGGTCGCGAAGCAGGGAGCGGCACTCAACAAGATCGCACAAAACACGGGAAGGCATGCGGACATGTATGAAACCAACACGGCCGGCGGCGGCCCGGCACTGGTGCAGGTGGTGCTATGAGCGGCACGTTCGAAGTCAGGTCGCTCAGCGTCATCCAGGGCACCGCGGTGACGGGCAAGATCCTCGTCAGCAGCACGGCCCTCGAGAACGAGTACGCCGCCTACGATCCGAAGAAGGCCTATGCGGTGGGTGACCGCTGCATCAGCACGGCCACGCACCGG
Organism: Pseudoduganella flava; assembly: GCF_007830495.1. Classification (GTDB taxonomy): domain Bacteria; phylum Pseudomonadota; class Gammaproteobacteria; order Burkholderiales; family Burkholderiaceae_D; genus Rugamonas; species Rugamonas flava. Next base: position 598,638 of record NZ_VLKW01000001.1, read on the forward strand.
GTCTACGAGGCACTCGTGGCCAGTACCGGCAAGGACCCGACCGCGGTGGCGGGTACGGGCGGCACCACGCCGCCCTGGCTCGACACGGGGGCGACGAACCGCTGGGCAATGTTCGACGACGAAGCCAACACGCAGACGGTGGTGGCATCGCCGTTGACGCTCGTGCTGCGGCCCGGCCCGTTCAATGCGTTCTTCCTCGCCGGACTCGATGCGGAACAGATCGAGTACACGGTGAAGGACGCGCCGGATGGCGTGGTCGTCGCGCACTACGTCGGGCCGTTGGAAGCCTCCGCGCCGGGCGACTACGACGAGTACTTCTACGGGCGCTACAAGCCGATGACGGACTTCATCGCCAGCGACATCCCGCAGAACGTCAATACCGAAATCACGATCACACTGTCGCGGGCATCGGGCGAAGTGCGCTGCGGGATGCTGGCGATCGGCGACCGCCGCACGCTGGGCCAGACGCAGCGCGGCGCGCGGGTCAAGCCGAAGAGCTACAGCTACATCGACACCAACGAGTTCGGCAAGACCCGCATCCAGCGGCGCAAGGCGACGACGGACATGAGCGCGACCGCGATCCTGGACGTCGTCGACGCCGCCACGGTGCAGGCGATCCTGCAGGAGCAACTGGACGTGCCGTCCGTGTGGATCGGTTCCGATGAACCGGGCTACTCGGGCTTGCGCGTGTTTGGCTTGGGCAGCGGCGAGATCGAATACGACGCGACCGAATGCATTCTCAACCTTAACGTTTTAGGACTGATCTGATGGCTATCGAGACCCCACCACCCATTACGCCGCTGGACTCCCCGGCACCCCAACGCGGCGACCGCGCCACGTTCTTTTCGCGCGTCGACTCTTTCATCCTGTGGTTCGTCGGCGCCGTGAGCCAGTACACGGCGCTGGCGGCAAATGTGTTCAACAATGCGACCGAGGCGTTTGCCGCGGCGGTGCGGTCGAAGGATTCGGCGGCCGAGGCGAAGGCGGCGGCGGAGACGGCGGCTGCGACCACCAATGCCAGCTTTTTCGTGCCGGATCGTGCGTATGTGCGGGGCGACTGTGCGATCAGTAACATCACTTATCTGACGTACCGACGCCGTGCGGGCGGTGGGGCGGCGCTGGACCCCGCCAATGACCGCGACAACTGGGTGCTCGTGACGCCGAACGTTACTCCAGTGGCGTCGGCCACTGTCAACAGCGGCAGCGATATCGTGCTTGTCGCCGGTTCGGCAGGCAACCAGGTGATCTCGATGACTGAGCGGGGACGCGCTGTGTGGCTGCCGAAGGCGAACGCGATGCAAGGTATGGGCGGGCCAGTGTTCGTCATACGCAACGACGGCGGATACGCGTTCGGTATCCGTGACAGTACGGGCTTGCTGATCGCTGCGGTGGCACCCACAGGTACCGCAATGCTGACGCTTGAAGACAAATCGTCCGAGGCCGGGCGCTGGGGTGTCACGGGCACCTGCCTCGAACCGGGGCTGTTGGCAGCGGAGCATACCTTTGGCGCGACCGTCGGCGTGTCGACCAGTGCGCCGTACTATCCGGAGTTTGTCGCGCTGGATGACTTCACATCGATACACATGGTGCCTCTGATCGCCGGTGGATTCGGGGCCGTGATCGTCGATTACCGCGGCCGCACGGTATCGCTTCCGGTGACGATCGACGCGACGCTATACGCCAAGCCGAGCAGGCTGTTCAAGGTGAGCGCCACGCAGGCTTTGCTTTTCTATGCGACGCCTTCACGCGAGGGGAGGGCTGTTCTATTGACCGTGAAAGGCGCGTCGCCAAGCCTCTCGCTGGCGATCGGTACATCCGCCATCGTTCCAGTCGCCGGTTATTATTCGGCATGGGACGGCGACGACGGCACCAACGCCCAGCGCATCGAACAACTCAGCCCGACACTGTATTTCTACGCGTACGCTTCTTCCACCGTCAGCGGGTTGGTTTCGTGCTTCGCGATGTCTGTTGTCGACGATAAGATCGTCGTTGGCGCGACTGCGGCCGTTACTTCGGCAGGGGTGGCGGAAGCCGGAGGAGGAGCCAGTCCGACCAGTTATGCGTTAAGTGCGAGTAGCGTACTCGTCCTCTACCAGGCGTACAGCAGCGCAAATGGACTGCTTGCACGGGTTGTCACCGTCAACGGGCCGGCCGAGCCGGCGTGTACCATCGGACCATCGTGCAACGTAAAAAAATCGGTGTCGAACGGGTCTTCGTATACGCCTTCGTATAGCGTCTGCATGCTGACGCCGGAACGTATCCTGCTGATGTCGGACGCAGGTTCATACGCGTCCACCTTCGTCATCGCGCTGAATATATCGGGCACCACGATCACGGCGGGTACCGCTGTGGCACTCGCGCAATTCCCCGTCAACTTCGTTTCTGGAAGCAGCCAGATCGGCTCTCCCGGGGACGGCCGGTACACCCCAAGGCTGTACCGGCTCAGCCCTACCCAGGCCCTGCTGTCGCTCGTCGGGACGGAACCGCTCGGCGACGTCAGCGTTCCCGTTTCCATTTCGGCGGTTGTGGCTTACGCCGACGGGGCCGTCAGCATCGGTCCGCAAAGTCATCGCCTTTTCGCCGATGGTGTCTTGGGCGGCACAGGTTTCGTCGTCCCGGGCGGTGGACTGGACTTCTGCACCATTATGGCCCGGCCGCAGCCGGGAACTGGAGCAGTGTATGGTTACAAAGTAGATTCCGCGACTAACGCCGTCATCGCGGCTGGTGCTGCGCCCCTGCACGGCGCCCAGGGCGTCGAGGGCGACGATCTGCATGCAACGAGGACGAGTAAGGGCCTGTACGTGATCCATGGCTCGGGGAGTGCCAATTATGCGGCTGCCCGTCCGAATCTGCTCGGGCTGACCGCCGTCTCCGTCTATTCGACCGATGCGGCGGCGGTCCCGCGCTACCGAGGGTCCATCCCCGTCCCCGAGCTGGACAACCTTGCGGCGTCTGGCGTAGGTAGCCGGCAGCGGCCGCGTGCCGTTTCCGCCAATCGCATCGTGACGTTCGGTGTAGGCACCCGCGGCATGACCTCCATGTCCGGTGCCCGCCTGCGCATGCTCACGATCGAACTCTGCGACCTGAAGTGAAAGGACCAACATGACAAACCAACCCAACACCGCAACCGCGCTGCTCGTGATGCACGACGGCCGCATCCTCGACCAGGGCCCGTTCACGATGAAGGACGACACGATCGCATCGGCCAACGGCATCCACCCGAAACACGTCCTGCCGCACGGCTGGAGCATCGTCGATGTGGCCGATATGCCAGCGGACTTCGCCTTCGGCCGCTACCTGTGGCAGGACGGCGCGCTGCGGGCGCTGCCGGACGAGCCGCCCGCCGAGGCCACACCACCGGAGGCCGCGCAATGAAAGCCGCCTTCTACACCGGCACCCGCCCCGGCAAGGCGGGCCTGTACAACCGCCTGGTGCGCTGGTGGACCACCAGCCCCTACTCGCACGTGGAACTCGTGTTCAGCGACGGCATCGCGGCATCGTCGTCGTATGCCGATGGGGGCGTGCGCTTCAAGGTCATCGACTTCGAGCCGCAATCGTGGGACTTCATCGAGTTGCCGTTGCACCTGGAGGCGGATGCGCGGGGGTGGTTCGCCGCCCATGCGGGCGCCGACTACGACCTGCGCGGCAACCTGCACTTCATGGTGGAGCCGCTTTCCGACCGCAAGGACGCCTGGTTCTGCAGCGAAGCGGTGGCGGCCGCGCTGGGGTTCCGCGAACCCTGGCGTTACGATCCCGGCGTGCTCGCATCGACGTTGCGCAGCCTGCCGAGGAACCCACTTCCCGCGGCAGCTTGACGATGAAGGCAGATATGGCTATCGGAACGGGCGTCGCCAGCGGCGTACTCATTAAAATCATCGGCGCGCCCCTGCTGGCCGGGGCCGCCGCCAGCGCGCTGACCTTCCTCTTCATGTGGCCCAGGTCGCGCCGCGAAGCCTACGTGCGGCTGACCTGCGCGATCGCCATGTCCGGGATACTCGGTCCCTTCCTCGTCGTCATGCTGCACAGCTGGTGGCCGGCGCTGTTCGCGTCGGCCGGCTATGTCGTCGCCATGTTCGGCGTCGACCCGTCGATGGGCATCCTGTATGTCGCGGCGCCGCTGATGGTGCTGGCGGGCTTGCCCGCCTGGTGGCTGCTCGGCGGCCTGGTGCGCTGGCTGGACAAGCGCAAGGACAAGGATCTCGCCGAGATCGCGCACGACGCGGCCGAGATGGTGAAGGACATGCGGGGCACGCTGTGACGCCCGCGCAGCTGATGGCCGTGATGCCCGCCGCCGGTGCGCAGGCGCGGCTGTTCGCGCCGCTGCTGGCAAGCGCGATGGCGCGCTACGGCATCGATACGGTGCTGCGGCGCGCGGCATTCCTCGCCACCGTCGCGCATGAATCGTCGCAGTTGTCGCGCTTCGACGAAAACCTGAACTACGGTGCGGCGGCGTTGACGCGCACGTGGCCGCGGCGGTTTCCGCCCGCCGTGGCCCGCACGTATGCGCGGCAGCCGGAGCGCATCGCCAACCGGGCGTACGCGCTGCGCGAAGGGAATGGCGACGAAGCGAGCGGCGACGGCTGGCGCTACCGCGGCGCCGGTGCGATCCAGCTCACGTTCGCCAACAACCACGCCGCGTGCGCGCGGCATGTGGGCATCGGCCTCGATGCCGTCGGTGCGTGGCTGCGCACGCCGGAAGGGGCATGCCGCTCGGCCGGCTGGTATTGGGCGATGCGCGGCTTGAATGCGCTGGCGGATGCAGGCGATTTCGACGGCGTCTGCGACGTCGTCAACCTGGGCCGCAAGACGCCGGCCGTGGGGGACGCCGCCGGGTGGCCCGAGCGGCGTGGGCTATACCTGCGGGCGCTCGCCGTGTTGGGCGAGGCGCGGGTGGTCAGCGCGCCCGCCCCAGCACCTGCGTCCAGTACAGCGTTCCCCGCTGCGGATTGACGGCATAGCCGATGCCCATCTCGGCGAACGCCGCGTTCATGATGTTGGCGCAGTGGCCCGGGCTGTCGAGCCAGCCGTCCACGGCCTCCTGCGCGGTGCGCTGGCCGGACGCGATGTTCTCGCCGATCACGCGCCACGCGTAGCCGGCCTTGCGGGCGCGATCGCCGACGACGCTGCCGTTCTTCTCCACGTGGCTGAAGTAGCGCAGGCGCGCCATGTCCTCGCTGTGCGCCAGCGCGGCCGTATCCAGCGCGGGGTTACGCTGTAGCGGCGGTGCGGCGGCGAATTGCTGGTCGCCGCAACGGCGTGGCACGGCGCGCGCCGCGTTGACGGCGGCCAGCGTTTCGGCACCCAGCGTGGCGGCATCGGGCAGATGCCGGGGCGGCTCGGGCCGCGCCAGCACGACGTGCCAGCCGTCGGCCACGCGGATCGCGCCGGCGGCGGTAATGTCGGTGCTCAGCAGCCGCATGCAGTATTTTTCGCGCAGCGTGCGCATCGCTTCTTCCGGCTCGGCGGCGCCCGAGACGAACAGCGCTTCCGCGTGTTCCACCGGGTAGCCGGCCCGCTCCAGCGCCGGTTCGAGGAACGTGCCCGTGCCGATGCGCAGTTGCGATAGCGCGGATGCCGCATCGAGCGGCGCGACGGGGGCGGCGGGCTGGCCCGCGCAACTGCCCGGCGCCGCGCGGTAGGCGTTGATCAGCGCGACGAGATCGGTGGATGCCGGCTGCGCGGACGCGGGCAGCGCGCCGGCGCCAAGCATCGCCGCGGCGGCGATACGGAAGCGAGGAAAGCGGAACATCGGTATGGGCGTGGTCGGAAGGGCAAGGAGCAGCCTTGCCGGGCAAGGGCTCGATGGTGCTCCAGATGGGGCCAGTGCGCAAGCTTCCAAGTCCCGCCGCAAGTGGTAAGCTTGCAGCCTTACCGTGCCTTCAAGACAACTTTGCAAACCGCGCTTACCTCATCGACAGTTTCGGTCCGCCACGGCAGTGGTCTATCGCTCGCGCTGTGCGCCGCCTACACACCGGCCAATTCGCCATGGGGCGTGCGCGCCTGGCGCTACCACGTGCTGGCCGGCGGCACGCGGGTCGGCACGATCAGCCTGCGCGACGGCCATACCCGCGTGTTCACCCACCTGGTCGGGCACATCGGCTTCGCCATCGACGCCGAGCACCGGGGCCACGGCTATGCGGGCCAGGCCGTGCTGGCGCTGCTGCCGGAAGCGCGCCGTCTGGTGGACATCGTGTGGATCACGACCACGCCGGACAACACGGCATGCCGCCGCGCGCTCGAGCGGATCGGCTGCGTGCTGGTGGAAGCGGTGGATATTCCTTCCTATTACGTCACGTACGCGCAGGGCGAGCGCACCAAGCTGCGCTACCGGCTGGAGCTGGACGGCTGGTAAATGCATTTTCCTGTGGTTAAATTTGAATTATTATTCTGCAAGGAAATAATTCAAACAGGAAAATCATGGCCGCTGCCAACCCCATCTTCAGGCCCGTCACGCTGACGGGCAATCCGGACATCGATGCACTGCTCGCTGGCGGCGCGTGGAATTCGGCGACGATCACCTACAGCTTCCCGCAAACGCTCGCCGACACGAGCTACGGCGCCGGAACCAATACCGAATTCAAGGAGTTGACGACAGCCGAGCGGAACGCGGTGAGCCAGGCATTGCGGCAGTACAGTGATGTCGCCAACGTCCATTTCGCACAGGCTGCGGCGGGTGCGGGCGACATCAGCGTGTACTGGCTCCAGTCGCAGGACAATCCCACGGCGCGCGTCGTGTCGTTCCCCGGCCAGACGAATGGTGACGCGGACGGCGACGTGGAACTGGGTTCCGCCATCAGCGCAGGGCTCGGCGACCCCGGCAGCTACTCGGCGTTCACGCTGGTGCACGAGCTGGGCCACGCGCTGGGCCTGAAACACCCGCACGACCAGGCACCGGTGGACGGTGGCGGGCCACCCGCGACGGACCCGGCACACGATGCGATCGAATACACGATCATGTCCTACCACAGCTACCCCGGCAGCGCGTTTGGTCCCTACACGGTGTTCGACGGCAGCTACCCGATCGGCCCGATGATGGACGATATCGCGGCCCTGCAGCATCTGTATGGTGCGAACTTTACGACCAACGACGGCGATACCTACTACACGTTCGACCCTTCCGCCGCCGTGATCTTCGCGACGATCTGGGACGGCGGTGGCACCGATACGTACAACCTGTCCAATTACACGACCGACCTGAAGATCGACCTCCGCCCGGGAAAGTGGATGGACTTCGGCACGCAGAAGGCGCAGCTGGACGACGATGTGTATGCGCCGGCGAACATCGCCAATGCCTACCTGTACGAAGGCGACACCCGTTCGCTGATCGAGAACGCCGTCGGCGGCCTTGGCAACGACACCATCGTCGGCAACCAGGCCGCCAACCAGCTGGACGGCGGACGCGGTGACGATACGCTGACGGGCGGCGCCGGCGATGACACGTTCGTCTGCGATGTCGCGGGCAACGACTGCATCACCGACTTCTCGGTGGGCGACAGGATCCGCACGGCGCACGCGCTGACCGGCACAATCGCGGCGGGCGACGGCGCCGACGTGGCCGCGTACTCGGTCGAATACGTGGCCGGCCCGGGCGGCCTGACGAAGCTGTACGTGGACCTGGACGGCACGGCCGGCGCGGAGCTTACCGTGCAGGTCAACGTCGACGGTGCGCGCCTCGGCTTTTCCGGCGACGCCATCGAATTCGCGCGGCCGCCCGCGCTGGCCTTGCCCGTGCTGGAGGGCGGCAACGGCAGCGGCTATACGGCCGACAGCACGCCGACCTTGTCCGGAACCGGCGCGCGGCCCGGCGCCACCGTCACGTTGTGGGATGGCGCGCAGTCGGTCGGCACGGCGCACGCCGATGCCAACGGCGTGTGGCACGTCACCAGCATGGCGCTGGTGGACGGCACGCACCAGCTGACGGTGACGCAGACCGACGGCGACGGCCTGAAGTCGATCGCGAGTGCCGCGCTGGCGCTGACGGTCGATACCGTGAAGCCGGCCGCCACGCTGGGCGTGCCCATGCTGTCGAGCGACAGCGGCGCCTCGGCCGCCGATCGCGTCACCAACGTCGCGGCGCAGACGATCGCGCTGGCGCTCGGCGCGCCGCTGGCCGACGGCGACATCGTCGAGGGCTCGCTCGATGGCGTGCACTGGACCGACCTGACGGAGAAGGTGGCCGGCACCACGTTGACGTGGGATGGCGTGACGTTGACGAGCGGGGCGATCCACGTGCGCGTGCGCGACGAGGCGGGGAATGCCGGCGCGAGCGGCGCGTGGAACTACGTGCTCGACACCGCGGCACCGACCGACATCCGCCTGTCCGGCGGTACGATCTACGTGGGCAGCGCCGCCGGCGTGACGGCCGGCCGCCTGAGCGCCATCGATCCACGCAGCGGCGACAAGTTCACCTATGAGCTGGTCGACAGCGGCGACGCCCGCAGCGCCGACAACGCCGGCTTCACGATCGCCGGCACGGAACTTAAGGCCATTGGCGCGCCCGCCTGGAGCACCGGCACGAAGTCGGTGTACGTGCGCGTCACGGATGCTGCCGGCAATACGTTCGACAAGGCGCTGAAGGTCACGGTCGCGAACCCGCCGCGGCCCGCGCCGGAAACGCATACGGAGACCCGCACGGAAATCATCGGCGACGTGGCGGTGCAGCACCAGACCACGACCAACGCCGATGGCAGCGTCACGGACATGGTGACCGTGCCGGTGGTGGCCGCAGGCACCATCGGCCTCAACCTGCCGATCGGCGCTGGCGCGCTGGACTTGCTGGCGCACGTGTCGGCCGGCTTCGGGCTGGTCGCATCGGGGCCGGCCGCGACGCTGTCCGGGGCCGCCGCGTCGAGCGCGCTGACCGAGTTGCTGACCCAGCACGGCGGCGCCGAGCTTGCGGCTGCCGTCGGCGGTTCCATCGGCACCGGCGGTGCACCGCTGCTGGTGCGCGCCGTCGTGCCGACGGTCGCGGGCACGCCGTCCGGCCAGATCGCGCTGTCCGGGGCGGCCGACGCCAGTGACGTCGCCCTCGTCATCGACGGCCGCGCCCTGCCGGCTGGCACGACGCTGCAGCTCGATAACGTGGAATTTGCCGCCGTCATCGGCGCGGTCACCTTGGGCGGTGGCGCCGGCAACCAGCACGTGTGGGGCGATGGTGCCAGCCAGACGATCGTGCTGGGCGAAGGCGACGACGAGCTGCACGGCGGTGGCGGCAACGACGTCGTCGGCAGCGCAGCCGGCAACGACAGGATCTTTGGCGACGCCGGCGACGACACCGTGTTCGGCGGCGCGGGCAACGACACGATTGACGGCGGCAGCGGCCACGACGTGCTGCAGCTGGCCGGTGCAGGCCGCGCCGATTACACGCTGCGCGTGGTCGACGGCGCGCTCGTTGTCACGCAGCGTGGCGGTACCGATGGATCGGACACCGTCAGCGGCGTCGAGGCGCTGCGTTTCGGTAGCGGCGATACGTCGGCGGCCGGCACGGTGGACCGGCTGTACGAGGCGGTGTTCGGCCGTGCCGCCGATACTGCAGGCAAGGAGTTCTGGTTGGGCGCGCACGGCGCGGGCCACTCGCTGCACGACGTGGCCGCCGCACTGCTCGGCGCTGAGGAGGGCATGGCGGCACAAGGCACGCTGTCGGCCCAGGCGTATGTCGAGGGACTGTACAAGAGCGCCCTGGGCCGCACTGCCGGCGGTGCCGAGATCGCGTACTGGGCGGACCGGCTGGGCAGTGGCCAGCTCGATCGGGCGGGCGTGCTGCTGGCGATCACGGAGTCGGCCGAGAAGCTCGCGCAACCGGCGACGCTCGACTTCAATCACAGCGACGTTGCGGTGATCGCTCGCCTGTACGACATGGCGTTCGGCCGCAGTGCCGACGAAGCGGGGCTGAACGGCTGGATCGCCGCCAGCGAGAACGGCATGACGGCAACGTCGATCGCGCGGGCATTTGCCGCCAGCCCGGAAGCGGCGGCGCTGTACGGCGGCACGGACGACGCGGCATTCGTCGCGCGGCTGTACGAAACAGGCCTGGACCGTGCCGCCAGCACGGCCGAGCTGGCGCGCTGGACGGGCATGCTGGCCGGCGGCACGCTGGACCGGGCAGGCGTGCTGCTGGCGCTGTCCGAGTCGGCCGAACATGTCACGCTGGTCGGCGCCATCGATACGTCGGTGCACGCGGTGTAAGGAGGGGGGCGATCGGCGGCGGACGATTACCTGGCAGGTAATTGGCGCAAGTGCGTGCCGGCGCGACACTGGCGGCACTGTCACCCAAGTGATGTCACCCCACCTCAAGGAGCCTGCCATGAAAACCGTCCAGCCGTCCCGCCTGCTGAAGTCCGTCTTCCTGTGCGATGCCGCCGCCAGCGGCGCGATCGCCACCGCCCACCTGCTGCTGCCCGCCGCGCTGCACGAGGCGCTCGGATTGCCGCGTGCGCTGCTGGCGGGCACCGGCATCTTCCTCGCGCTGTACGTGCTGCTGCTGGTGGCGCTGGCGAACAGCCGCGCCGTGTGGCATGCGCTGGCGCTGTTCGTCGTCGCCGGCCATGTCGGCTGGGCCGCCGCCAGTGTGGCGCTGCTGATGAGCGGTACGGTCGCCGCTACCGGCCTCGGTACGGCCTACGTGCTGGCGCAGGCACTGGGCGTGCTCGCGTTCGCGGCGCTTGAATGGCGCGGCCTTGCACAGTCGCCGCTGGCCACGCGCACGCCGGCCGCCCTGGCCTGACAGACGTCCGCGGGGCTGCCGTCAGCGGAACCGGTACTCCGCCGTCACGCGCAGCGAGCGGCCCTGCACGTCGTCGATGTCCTGTGGGATCACGCCGCCGCCGAATGCCTGGAACGCATAGGCATCGAACGGCGGGCGGTGATTGAACACATTACGTACGAACAGCGACAGCGTCAGGTTGCGGATGCCGCGCCAGCTCAGGTTGTAGTCCCAGCGCACGAACGAGCCCACGCGGCACTGGTCCGGCGTCCAGCCGCGCTCCTCGCAGGCTTGCGGCGTGTACTGCTCGTCATAGAAGTCCTGCTGCAGCGACGTGGCGCTGCGGAAGTTCGCCCGCAGCGTGTGCGCGAAGTCCCCTTGCGACAGCGTGGTGGTGACGTTTGCCACCGTCTTCGAGTAGTTCCAACGTCCGGCCAGGTTGTCGCCCCAGCTGCCGCCGTCCCGCGTCGGTGCCCACACGCGGTAGCGGAACAGGTATGTCGCGTTGCCGATCACGTCGAGCCGGCCCAGCGGCGTCGTGAAGCGCGAGCCCAGGCTCACGTCCACGCCGCTGGTTTCCGTCTGCGCCGTGTTCTCGAACATGCCGGAGGTGGCCGCCAGCGGCCCGACGGTTACGCCATAGCGCGTCCGTTCCTCCGCCGTGAACGTGCCGTCCTGGCTGACGGGCAGCCGCTCGATCACGCCGGCCGGCAGCGAGTTTTCAGCGGCCAGCAGTTCGGCCGTGGTCTTCACGCCGATTTCATCCTTGCGCTTGATGCGCCACACGTCCACGGTGACGCTGGTGCCGCGCACGGGTTCCGCAACAAAGCCCACCGTCGCGCTGGTCGATACTTCCGGCTTCAGGCCCGGGTTGTTGCGCACGGTGTTGGACACGCCGGCCGCGCATTCGTTGCCCTCGACGGTATCGGCGCGAGCGGACAGCAAGGCCTTGTTCGGATCGGCGGCGGGCAGCGCATCGGATTGCGCGCGCAGATCGTTCGCCAGTGCCTGTGCCTGGTCGCAGCGCTTCGGATCGACGACGCCGTTATCGAACGCGAACTTGCTCGATTGCGCGCTCTCCGTCAGGTTCGGCGCCCGGAAGCCTTTCTCGAACGTCCCGCGCAGCATCAGCCGCGGCGACGGCTCCCACCGTGCGGCCAGCTTCGGCGACGCATGCGCCTTCACGTTCTTGAACTTGTCGACGCGCACGGCGCCGATCAGCTCGAGCTTGTCCGCCAGCGGCAGGTTCGCCTCGGTGAACACGGAGCTGTTGGTACGGCTCGCATTGGCCGTGGCCGCGCCGTTGCTGACGATGTCGCCCATCAGCAGGTTGGCGGTAGGGTTGATCTCGAACTTCTCGTGGCGCACTTCGCCGCCGACGGCGACGTTGACGCTGCGGCCGCCGAACTTCGCCACCTCGCCCGTGATCTTGCCGTCGATGAAGGTCTGCGTGATCTTGCCGTCGTAGCCGTTTTCCGGGAACAGCGTGGCCACCACTTCCGGCGTGTTGATCTGGCCCACGCGGTAGGCGCGGTTGAACAGCTGCGGGTCGTACGGGCCGGAATTGTCCGGATCGTCGGGGTTGTACGGCGTCGTCGCGCCGATCACCTGCTGAAAGCCGGACAGGCTGAAGAAGCTGCCGCGGCTGCGGTCCTTCGTCTTGCTCCCCATGATGCCGAGCGCCGTGTCCCAGTCGTAGCTGCCCAGGCTGCCGCGCAGGCCGGCCAGCGCGCGGTACTGGTCGCTGCTCGTGTGGCGGTAGGCCGGGTCGTCCGCGAAGCGGTAGCGGAACTCGGCTTCCTCGCCCAGCTGGTTCAGCGGATGTTCGAGCGGCAGGTAGCGATAGCTGAACGTGCGGCGCTGGCCTGTGGCGGGATCGCCCCACACGGCGTCCGACGTCGTCGAACCGTAGGTGGCCTGCGCGCTCAAGTAGTCCGTCTTCGTGTGCGAATACAGCACCTCGGCATAGGCCTGCGTGCTGGCGTTGATCGCATACTTGCCGGACAGGAGGGCATTGACGCGCTGGGACGCCGGCACCGCCTGGAAGTGCGCGAAGCGGTCGTACACGCACAGCCCGGCGGCGTTGCGCGCCGTGCAGCCGGGCAGTGCGCCTTGCCCGATGATGTTGCCGGGCCAGCTGAACGTCGACGGTGCGCCCCGCCAGCCGAACATCTGGCCGCTGCCGGGCGCGACGGGGGAAAACAGCTCGCCGTACTCGGGGTGGATGTCGTCGACGACCTGGCGCCAGTTGACGTCGTTGCGGCGGTAGACCTCGATGTTGGCAAGGATGTTGTAGCGGTCCGTGTCGAGATTGCCGATACCGCCCGTCAGCGCCGCGGTGGATTCGTGGAATACCGAGTTCTTCAGCGAGTTGTTGTACGCGGCGCGCGCCTGCACGCCGCTGAAGTCGGAGCGGGTAATGATGTTGATGACGCCGGCCACGGCATCGGAACCGTAGATGGCCGAGCCGCCGTTGCGCAGCACCTCGACTCTTTCGACGGCATCCAGCGGCAGCGTGTCCAGGTTCGTGAACACCTCGTTGTAGTCGGCCAGCGCATACGGCGCGACGCGGCGCGAGTTCAGCAGTACGAGTGTGGACTGCTTGCCGAGCCCGCGCAGCGACACGGACGACGCACCGCCGGCAAACGAAGCGCTGCCGCCCACGTCGGACAGCGCCTGGCGGTCCGTCGACGTCAGCGTGTCCATCAGCTCCTTCACGGTGTTCACGCCGAGGCGCGTGATGTCTTCCTTGCGGATCACCTGCACCGGCGTGGCCGTCTCGGCCTCGATGCGCTTCAGGTTCGAACCGGTGATGACGACCCGCTGCAAGCCCTGGTTGGTGGCGGCGTCCTGCTGCGCCAGCGCGGCCCGCGGCGGGCCGAACGCCAGCGCCATCGCCGCCACGCCCGCCTTCAGTATCAGATGCCCTTGCTTGTTCATGCCTGCCTCCGTTGCGTGCGCACCGGCCGATGTGGCGGCGCTCTTTTCAATCTAGGAGCCGCGATCGGGCGGGTCAACGGTGTGGGGGCGGGATGCGACATTTGTACAACGGCCGGGCGAGCTCGTGGGGAGGCACTGGGCCAGTCAAATTGGGTTGTGCATGTCCCGTACAGCCTGGAAAATCCGGAATGAAAGTTGCGGATTGATGACTGGGTTGAATCAGCCTGGCGCGGGAATATTCTGTCGCCGTTCTATTTGGCGGCCGTGATGCGCTTGCCGAAATCGGTCATAAAAAAAATGGCCCGCAACGCGGGCCATTTTTACCATCATGCCGGGAATATCAACGCTTGACGGAATTGTCGTCCGCGTTGCTCGGGGTGCTCGGCGACGTGCCCGGTTGGGACGTCGTCGACGTGTTGCCGCTCTGGTTCCACTGGCCCGAATTCGTCGAGGAGCCGGAGGTGCTGGAGCCGGTGGCGCCGCTCGACGTGCTGCTGCCCGAGCTGGTGCTCGAGCCGGTTGCCGAGGTGTCGCCGCTCATGCCGCTGGAGTTCGTGTCGGTGGTGCTGCATGCGGCCAGGCCGAAGCACAGGGCTGCAGCGAAGAGAGCTTTGGTCATGGTCATGATGTGTTCCTTTTCAGTGAGTTAATCATTTGACTCGAGCTTTGATGCTAGCATCGGATCAATGCGGGCCGCGCTCGATTGCCCTTTGTAAAACGCATTTTCCGCCGGTGAATATCGATTCAATCGTGCATGGATTGACAGGGCGTTATTCGCATGTCAGCATCTATTTCCATTCCGCAATGCTTTGATTATCTGGAGTCCCCGCATGGACGCATTAGCTTTCGACCAGCCCGATCTGGGCCAACGCCTCGCCGCGCTCAGCGACGAACAGATCGACGATGCGCCGTTCGGCATCATCGGCTTCGATGAAACGACCGCCGTGCGCCGCTACAACCGCTTCGAAGCGCAGGCCGCCGGGCTGTCGCCGGTGAGCGTCCTGGGCCAGCCTTTCTTCACCAGCGTGGCGCCATGCATGAACAACTTCATGGTGGCCCAGCGGTTCGAGGATGCGCTGGCCGACGGTAGCGGCCTCGACGATACGATCCCCTACGTGCTGACATTGCGGATGCGCCCCACCAAAGTAAAGCTGCGCCTGCTGGCGCTGCCGGGAACGGCGCTGCGCTACGTGCTGGTCCAGCGGCAGTCGTGAGCGGCGCGCTGCACGGCGGGCAGGATGCGGCGGCCGAACACGAGGCGCTGATCCAGTTCCTGTATCTCGCACCCGTCGGCCTCGTGCAGGCGCGCGCGGATGGCGAGATCGTGCTGATCAACCCGATCTCGGCGCAGCTGTTGATGCCGCTGTCGCGCGACGGCAACCTGGACAACCTGTTCACCGCGCTGCACGGCCTGGCGCCCGACCTGCGCGCGCAGTGCGAGCGCTTCGCCGCGCCGCGTGGCGTCATCTGCGACGGCGTGCACCTGCGCGTACACGGCGGCCATCCGGGCGGCCCGCAGATTCTTGCGCTGTCGCTCGTCAAGCTCGACGCGGCGCGCCTGATGGCCGTGCTGCAGGATGTGACGGCCCAGGTGTTGCGCGAGCGCCAGCTGCGCCGCAGCGATGCGTGGCTGGGCGCGCTGCTTGCCAGCGTCACCGACTATGCTCTCGTCAGCCTGGATCGCCTCGGTCGCATCGAGCGGTGGAACGACAGCATCGGCCGCGTCACCGGCCACCGGCCGGACGTCGTCGGCAAGTCGTATGCGCTGTTCGACCCGGAGACTGCGGCGGCGCCGCAGCGTGCCACCGAACGCCTGCGCGAGGCGGATGCGCACGGCTGGATCGTCGACGAGGGCATGCGCGTGCGCGCCGACGGCACGCGCTTCCTGGCCAGTGCGATGATCTCGCCGCTGCCGGAACGCGACCCCGATGCGCCGGACACGGAAGCGGCTTACTGCCTCGTGCTGCGCGATTGCACGGAGCGCGCGGCGGCAAGCCCGCCGCCCGCCGCGGTGCCCGAGCGCGACACGGAGCACGACGACAAGCTGGCCTACGAGGCGCTGATCCAGTTCCTGTACCGCACGCCGATCGGCCTGCTGCAGGCGGACCGGGATGGCGCGATCGAGATGATGAACCCGATGGCCGCGCAGCTGCTGATGCCGCTGGCGCCGGACGGCGCGATGGACGACCTGTACGCCGTGTTCGGCATTGTGGCGCCGGACCTGCGCGCGGCCGTGGCGCGCTGCGCGGCGCCGTCCGGCGTCGTCGTCGAGGGCTTGCGCATCGAGCTGCCGGACGGCCGCAACGGGCCGCAGGTGCTGTCGCTGTCGGTGATGAAGCTCGACCCGCAGCGCGTGATGGCGGCCGTCAGCGACATCACGCTGGACGAGCGCCGCGAGCAGGAGCGCCTGGCCAGCCGGCTCTCGTCGGCCGCGCGGATGGATGCGTTGACGCGCATGCCGAACCGCGCCGCCGTGCAGGAAGCGCTGCGCGCCATCCTGGCACGCGAGCCTCGCAAGGAAGGGGAAGGCGGCTTCGCGCTGCTGTTCATCAATTGCGACCGCTTCCGCCAGGTCAACGACACGCTGGGCCAGACGCTCGGCGACCAGCTGCTGGTGCTGATGGCGGAGCGCATCCGCAACGTGCTGCGCCCGCCGACGGACCGCATCGTGACGGATGCGCGCGGCGGCCAGGTGGCGGCGCGCGTGGGCGGCGACGAATTCGTCGTCGTGCTGGACGGCCTGCGCCGCGTCGAGGATGCCGAGAGCGTGGCGGCGCGCCTGATCGCCGCGATCGGCCGCGGCTACCACCTGCAGGGCCACGACGTAGTGTGCAACGTCAGCGTCGGCATCGTCTGGGGCGACCAGCACGAGCCGGACGAACTGCTGCGCGACGCCGGCATCGCGATGGTCGAAGCCAAGCGTGCCGGCGGTGCCCGCGCCGTTCGCTTCGAGCCGGCGATGCGCGAGCGCGCGGCGCGCCGCAGCGACATCGAAACGGAACTGCGCCAGGCGCTGCAAGGCGACCAGCTGTTCGTCGTCTACCAGCCCGTGGTGGCGTTGCGGCCGGACGGCGGCACGGACCGCGCGGCCGGCGTCGAGGCGCTGGTGCGTTGGCGCCATCCCGTGCGCGGCATCGTGCCGCCCGTCGAATTCATCGGCGTGGCCGAGGAGTGCGGCCTGATCGGCGCGCTGGGCGACTTCGTGCTGGAGCGCGCATGCCGCGACTTCATGGGCTGGCGCGCCGCGCTGGGCGAACTGGCGCCGCGGCTGATGGCGGTGAACCTGTCGCGCGCCCAGCTGGGCCAGCAGGACTGGGCGGGCACCGTCGCCCGCATCCTCGGCGAGGCGGGCATGGATGCGCGCAACCTGCAGCTGGAGGTGACGGAAAGCCTGGCGGCGCAGGATACCGACGTGCAGCAGCGCCTGCACGAGCTGAAGGCGCTCGGCGTGACGCTGGCGCTGGACGATTTCGGCACTGGCTATTCGTCGCTCGCCAGCCTCCACCTGCTGCCGGTGGACACGGTGAAGATCGACCGATCGTTCGTCAGCCAGAGCGAAACGAGCCAGCACCACCGGGTGCTGATCGAAGCCACCGTGAAGGTGGCGCAAAGCCTGGGCATGAACACGGTGGCCGAGGGCATCGAAACGCGCGAGCAGGCGAATGTCGTGCGCACGCTGCAATGCGACAAGGGCCAGGGCTATCTGTACAGCCGCCCGTTGGAGGCCGATGCGCTGGTGGCGTGGCTTACGCAGAGCGGCGACGCCTGAACCGGTTGCCGGCTAGCCTGCTGGCTTGATTGCCGGCAACCGCGCGTCCGGCATCGTGATATTCCATTAATCTTGTGCCTGGTTATCAGCATGCGGGCACCACCATGAACCCCAGATATGACGAACTGACAGCGCAATACTTACAGGTTGGGCTGATCTACAAGACGATGCTGGGTGTCAAGGATGCGGAGGCGTACCTGCAGTCGGTCGGGATCCCGGGCCACCTGATCTACCGGGTCCTGCACTCCGACGAGCACCGCCATTTGCTGTCGGGGCAATCCGTTCCCGGCACCGGCGACCTGCATGGGCGCTGACCGTAAGCGTGCCTGCCGGCGCCGCCGGTGGGTCACGCGGAGCGGCGCCGCCTGAGCCAGTTCAACAGCGGGGCCGGGCAGCGCGGCAGGTGGGCGCAGCTGCACGGGTCGGCCAGGAAGCCGGCCAGCACTTCCTCGAACAGCGGGGCCGCTGTCGCATAATGCGGCTGGCGCATCGCGCCGGGCAGGCCGAGCGTCTGCAGCGCGAACCAGTCCGCCAGCAGGTCGCCCTGCGCTTCCATGTTGAAATCGGCCAGCCGCTTGCCGGGCGCCAGTTCGTAGCGGTACGACAGGCCGATGCGCACGGCGCCCCGCGCCATCACCGGGTAGCCCAGCTGCCACTGCCACACGTGCACCATCTCGTGCATGAACCACAACAGCCGCCATGCCGGCTCGCGCGCGAAATCGGCGCGGTAGTCCTGCGGGTGGTACCAGATGTGGCCATCCGGCGACATTGCCGTGTGCCGCCACTGCAACGCAAACGGCAGCCAGCCGCGTGCGTGCACGCGCACGCGGGCATAATCGATCGCATCCCCGAACAGAGTGTGGCACCAGGCGATTTCGCCATCGGTCAGGCACCGTGCCGGGTAGGGGAAATCGGGACTTACTAGTTCAGGTGGCCTATTGTTGCCCTGCATCACTAATTGGAAGATGTATGCTTCACGAATGAATTTCTAGTTTCGGAGAGTACCCCATGCAGTTCCTGGCCAGCTTGAAATTGCTGCAAAAATTCCTGATCCTCGCGATCATTTCGATGGTCATGGCGGCGATTCCCAGCCTCCTGTACCTCCGCACAGCCAGCGACGCGCTGGCCGGCTACCAGGCCGAGCAGCAGGGCATACCCGCCGTCACGCGCGTGCTGAAGGCCGTGCAGCTGACACAGCAGCATCGCGGCCTGTCCGCCGTCGTGCTGGCCGGCGGCGCCGCATCCGAACCGCGCCGCGCCGCCAAGCAGCAGGAGGCCGACACGGCGTACCGCGACGTCGACGGCGTCGTCGAGGCCACGGGCGACAAGGAGCTGGCGGCCCTGTGGGCCGATGCCCGGCGCGAGTGGCAATCGGTCGCCGCCGCCGTCGCGCAGCGCAGCCTCGCGCCAGCCGACAGTTTCAGCCGCCACTCGGCGCTGATCGGCAACCTGATGCGCCTGCAGGAACTGGTGGGCGACCATTATGGCCTGTCGCTCGACACCGAGCCCGATACGTACTACCTGCTGCAGGCCACCGTGTACCAGATGCCCGTGCTGACGGAAGAACTGGGCCGGCTGCGCGCCCGTACGTCCGTGTTGCTGACGCGCGCCGAAGCATCACCGCAGGAACGCCTTGCCGTCTCCGCGCTGCTGGCGCGTGCCGAGGACCGTTTGGGCCAGACGCTCAATGCGTTCGACAAGTCGGCCCGCGCCAACCCGCGCTTCGCCACCGAACTGGGGCCGCGCATGAAGGAAACGGCGGACACGGTGCGCGCGCTGACGAAGCGCGCCAACGACGAGGTGGTGGTGCCGGCCGCGTTGACCGCATCGTCCGATGCATTCTTCGCCGCCGCGACGCAGACGATCGATGCGCTGTTCGCACTGAACGAAGCGGCGCGCACGCAGCTCGACGCGGCGCTGGAGCAGCGCACCGCCAGCTTCGAGCGCGCCCGCCTGCTGATGGTGCTGGCCTTGCTGGCGCTGGTCGCCGTCGCCAGCGGCATCGGCATGCTGATCGCCCGCTCGGTGACGGTGCCGATGAACCGCGCCGTGGAAGTGGCACAGCGCGTCGCCGCGGGCAACCTCGATAACACGTTCGACGTGGGCCCGGAAAATGAAGTAGGCCAGATGCTGCGCGCGCTGCGCGACATGAACGAGAGCCTGCGCGGCATCGTCGGCAACGTGCGCCACAGCGTCGACGCGATCAGCTCCGCGACGGCCGACATCGCCAGCGGCAATGCCGACCTGTCGGCCCGCATCGAGGCGCAGGCATCGAACCTGGAAGAGACGGCGTCGTCGATGGAGGAATTGACGGCGACGGTGCGCCAGAACGTCGACAACGCCCACCATGCGAACACGCTGGTGCAGCAGGCGCGCGACGCTGCGCAGCAGGGCAGCGACGTCGTGCTGCGCGTCGTCGACACGATGGGCGAGATCGACGCCAGCGCGCGGCGCATCGTCGACATCATCGCCGTCATCGACGGCATCGCGTTCCAGACCAATATCCTGGCGCTGAATGCGGCAGTGGAAGCGGCGCGCGCCGGCGAGCAGGGCCGCGGCTTCGCCGTCGTCGCCAGCGAGGTGCGCACGCTGGCGCAGCGCTCGGCCGCGGCGGCCAAGGAAATCAAGGACCTGATCGGCACGAGCGTCGACAAGGTCGGCGTCGGCAACGCGCTGGCGGGCAGCGCGGGCGCGGCGATGACGCGCATCCTCGACAGCGTGCGCAGCGTGGCGGGCCTGATGCAAGAGATCGCGCAGGCATCGAACGAACAGAGCTCCGGCATCGAGCAGGTGAACATCGCGATCACGCAGATCGACGACGTCACGCAGCACAATGCCGCGCTGGTGGAGGAAACGGCGGCCGCATCGGCCAGCCTGGAAGAACAGGCGCGGGCGCTGGTGCGCACGGTGGGGGTGTTCAAGCTGGGCGATGAGCCCGCGTCGGCACGTGCGACGACGCGCGCCGTCGTTATGGCCGGTAGCTGAGATTCGCCCGGTAGCGCAGCAATTCGTTCCTGACGCTGTCGACGACGCCGGCCACCGTGTACGGCGTGCCCAGCGTGGCGGCGGCACCGAAAGTCGGCACGGCGCGCAGCAGCACGTATTGCGGCGCCTGGCCGCCGGCCTGCAGGCGGTACCACGTCTGGCGCGCGGCGGGATCGCGCTGCCGTACAGTGGCCTGGGAAACCGCCTGCTCGAACGCCTGCTCCTGACCGGGCCGGATCTGGTACGTCGTCAGCGCCATGAACGGCGATGTGTCGGGCAGCGGCGCGCCCGCGCTCAGTGCCTCCATCCGCTGGTACATGCCATGGCTGACGAAGTCCGCGTACGGCACCACGTTGACGTTGTTGTCCGCCGTGTCGGCGGCCGGCTGCACCGCGTTGTCGAAATCCGCGGCGGCATGGCCGAAGGTGCCGTCCATGAACTGGCCGATCCGGTCGCCCAGCACGAAGGTCCAGCCGTACCACGTCCACGGATCGCGCGCGTCGCGGTGCCATTGCAGGTGGCGTTCATAACCCTTCTCGAACTGCTCGCCCTGGCCGGGCTTCGGCACGATGACGACCATGCGGGCATACGACGGCTGCTGTGCCCACGCGGGTGCGGCGCAGGCCAGGGTCATCACGGCGGTGGCGATCATGCAAGCTTTCAACGGCATCTCCTAGTCGAAAATGGGTCAGGACTGCTGGGCAAGGAACGCGACGATTTCCCGGTTCACTTCGTCCGCGTGCGTGACGGGCGCCATGTGGCCACCCGGCGTCTGCGCGGCGGCGGCGCGCGGCAGCGCGTGCGCGAGGCGGCTCGCGACGGCATGGGTGGACGCCGGTCCCGCGCGGCCGGACAGCACCAGCGCGGGCACATCGATCGCCGTCATGTCGCGCAACGTGGCCGGCTCGCCGAGCAGCGCCACGAAGTCCAGCTTCACCTTCGCGACCTGCGCCGTGAAGCGCTCGCGCAGCTGCATCGGCAGCGCGTCGAACGCGCCGGGGCCGTTCCAGTAATCGATGAAGAGGCGCGTCGCTTCCTCGTCCGAGGAGGCGGCCTCGATGCGCGCGACCACGTCGCACACCTCGATGCGGCCCGGGTCCTCCGGGTCGAGCAGGTGGAATGCCACGGGTTCGAACACGGTGACGGAGCGGATGCGTTCGGGAATCGTGCGGGCCAGCCGCAGCGCCGTCGCGCCGCCATACGAGTGGCCGACGAGGTGGAACGTTTCGCCGTCGCGCAGCTGCTCCGCCAGCGCTGCCTGCACGGCGGCCACTTCGTGCTCCAGCGAGAAGCCGGCCTGCTGCGCCGGCGTGGGGAACGGCGCCTTGCCGTAGCCCAGCAGGTCCAGCGCGATGAAACGGAAGGCGGCGTCGTGCTCGGCCATCAAGGTGGCCCACTGGCTGCGTGAACTCATCGAACTATGCAGCAGCACGCAGGCGGGACGCACATCGTAGTCGGATTCGGTCATGGCTTTCTCGCGAGGGGAAAGCGGGCATTATAGCCATGGCTGAAGCCGGCACCGGAGTGCCGGCCGTGACAGTGGATGATCAGCGAATGGTTCAGTTACTGCGGCGGCTGCGGCGGCGCCGTGCCACGGCACCCAGCACGCCGAGACCGGCCATCAGCATCGCCGTTTCGCCCGGTTCGGGAACGGCGCTGACGGTGATGTTGTCGATGGCCACGTCGAACTGCGTGAAGCCGTACGCCCAGCCCGGCTTGAGCGTCGTGAACGCGATCTCGTCGACGCCGGCCAGCACGCTGGCGAACGTGCGGTCGGCGGGCAGCAGTGGCATGCCGGTCGCGTCCTCGGCGCCGTAACCGCCCCAGCCGGCGGGCAGCGCGCTGCCGGCCGTATTGCCGATCGTGACGGAGAAGTGTTGCCAGCCGCTGGCCGATGCATCGAGGGTGCCCAGCGTGTACCAGACGCTCGTGTAAGGCAGGCCATTGCTGGCGTTGTCGTAGTCGCGCAATTCCAGCACGAGGTCGCGCGTGACGTTCTGGCCGAAGTACGTGATTTCCTGCGCCAGCACGTCGATGCCGAACGTCACGGCAGACGTCGCCGTGTAGTCGCGCACGAAGTCGGTGTTCGTCTTGTTCGTGAAGCTGATGCCGAAGTTCTCGAGCACCGTCCGGTACGCCGGCGCGCCGTTGCCGAGGGAGGTATCGATGCCCGAGCCGCCGACACCGTTGGCCGGCTGCATGCCGGTCCAGCCTTGCGCGCCGGAAGAGAAGTCCGTCGTTGCCGCAGCGGCCGACCCTGCCGCGAACGAGAGTGCCAACACCAGACTAGCGTGCTTCATGTTCATGTGCGTTCCTTTGTGTGGTTGACGAATGCCGTACCGTTAAATTTTCATTAACGCGGCCATTCATTCTCGGCAGCCGTGCTACCAAGTGTCAAAGAGCGCACATGTATTTTTTGTAACAAAGTGCTCCCCGCCTATCGATGTGTCCGGCAGGGAAGCAGGTGGTGCGAACAAAGTGTGTGCCCGCTCGCGGCCGGCGCGCGGCGCACCGTGCGGCAGGTGGCCTGCTGGCCTCAGGGCGGTATGGACTTTGTTTGCTTGCGGCGCCGTCACTTGCGCGCCACAAGTTGCAAGCGACGTCAGTCGAGGCTGGCCTGGCGTACGGAAGCGGTCTTGTCTTCCAGTTCCAGCTTCAGCTTGGCGGCCTTCAACGTGGCCACGTCCACCTTCGGCGGCGTGCTGACGGGCGGTTTCTTCGCCCACTGGCCATGGTCGATTTCCTGCGGCGGCAGCGTGTAGTGTTCCTTGACGACAACGCGGCGCGGCGCCTCGACGGCGGGCAGGGTCGCCACGTACTCCGGCACGGCGGCCACGTTGGCGGCGGGCGCCGTATCGGCAGGCACGGACTCGACAACAGCGCAAGGCTTATCGGAGAGCATCGTGTTGCCGTTTGGATCCACGCACTTGTAGATCTGATCGTTGGCGAGCGCGCCCGATCCGGCCAACAGGGCCAGGCTGAGAGTGACGGGTAGGACTGAGCGTCGCATGGTTCACCTCCTGTTCAAACGATGGAGGCAGTGTGCGCGCCGACCGTTCGAAGGTCTGTTCGCCACCTCACGATAGTCCGGAGGACCAGTCCTACAACGCCGTCAGCTACTTCGCCGCCGAGTCCGTCACGCCCGGAATCGGCGTCGTCGGGCGGGCGAATTTGCCGTTCAGCGCATCGACGCCGGACTGCGGTTTGGCCAGCGCGCGCAGGTCCGCCCGGTCGCGCCGCTTGGCTGCCGTGTCGATGCCCAGCTGGCGGTCCCTTTTCTGGACCAGCCCAGGCATGGCCTCGCCGTCGCGGTTGAACGACCACGCCAGCTTCGCTTCGCCCAGCGGTAAGGCCTCGCCCGTGTGGCCTTCGTGGCCCGTGTTCCACGTGTGCCACGTCTTGCCGTAGCTGTTCATCTTGGTCTTCATCAGCGCCTTCTCCGCCACTTCGGGAATGCCCGGTGCGACCAGCTGGCCGCTGAGGATCTCGCCGTTGTGCGGGTGCCAGTACTTGCGCTCATCAGGCGGCAGCAGCTGGAACGCCTTTTCCGAAATGATGTACTCGATGCCGTTCATGTTCGCATCGGCCGTATTCCCGTCGAACAGGATGCACTGCGCGAAATCTTCGTTGCGCTGGTGGCAGTAGTGATGTGCTTCCATTTGAAGCTCCGGCGCATCCTTCATCGGATGAAAGCCGACCAGGTAGACGTCGAAGCCGCGCATCGGCGCGGCGCTCTGCAGCACTTTCGCGCCCGCTTCGAGTACTTGCGTCTGCGCGCTTTTCGGCGCGCCGGCCGGGCCCACCGACGGGGGCGAAGAATGCTGGGCCACGGCGGGCACGGACAGCGCGCCCGCGAGCGCGCCCAACGTTGCGATGATGTGTTTCATGGGACCTCCTTTCGGCCGCCATGCTACGCCCGCGTGGGATGGCGCGGCGCCCACTAGCGCTACATGGCGTCCCGCGCGCGCAGCAGGTTCGCCCATGCCGGCACGGCGTCACGCCAGAACGCGTCGATGGTATCGGCATGCACGTCGAGGCCGAGGAAGCGAGCGGCCGGAAGCAGGCTCGCCGTCAGCAGCGCGGCGGGCGGCGCGCCGTTGTCGAACGCGGCGCCCCCGGTCTGCTTGGACAGCTTCTCCCCGTCGGCATTGACGACGACGGGCACGTGCAGGTAGCGCGGGTGCGGCAGGCCAAGCAGCTCCTGCAGGTACAGCTGGCGCGGCGTGGAGTCGAGCAGGTCGGCGCCGCGCACGATGTCCGTGATGCCCTGCGCGGCATCGTCGACGACGACGGCCAGCTGGTAAGCCCAGAAGCCGTCGGCGCGGCGGATCACGAAGTCGCCCACCGCGGCGGTGATGTCCTGCTCCACATCGCCGTGCCAGCGGTCGTGGAAACCGATCACGCGGTGCGGTTCCTGCGGTGTGCGCAGCCGCAGCGCGCGCGGTGCCTTGCCCGGCGCGAGGCCGGCGCGGCACGTGCCCGGATAGACCAGCGTGGCATTCAGTACGAGCCCGAGGCGCGTCTGCGAATCGGCGATCTCCCGGCGCGAGCAGCCGCACGGGTAGATGTGCTGGGCCAGCTGCGCCAGCGCCGCTTCGTACAGGTGCTCGCGGCGCGTCTGCCACGTCACCTCGCCATCCCAGAGCATGCCGCAGCGCCGCAGCGAAGCGAGGATGTGTTCATCCGCGCCGGCCACGTTGCGGTCGCGGTCCAGGTCTTCGATGCGTACCAGCCACTGGCCGCCATGCACCTTCGCGTCCAGGTAGCTCGCCATCGCGGCGACGAGCGAGCCGAGGTGCAGGGGACCGGTGGGGGAGGGGGCGAAACGGCCGATGTACGAAGTCATACGGGGAAGTATACAATCCCCGCGCGGCCACCGCCGCCCATCGAACAAGGAGACCACTTTGCAGAAGAAACCCCTGTGCGCCCTGGCCATCAGCCTGGCGCTGGCGCTGCCGGCCCACGCGGCCGGCATGAAGAACCTGCCGCAAGTTGCCGAGGCACCGCTGCGCGCCCACCTCGCGTTCCTGTCCAGCGACCTGCTGGAAGGCGCGGCACCGGCCAGCGCGGCGGAGACCTGACGGTTGCCTACCTGGAGAACCAGGCATTGGCGCTGGGGCTGAAGCCCGCCAACGGCACCAGCTACCGCCAGCTCGTGAAGATCGCCGGCGTGAAGGCGCTGCCGGAAGCGAGCTCGCTGCACGTGGAGGCGAACGGCGCAGCGCTGCCGCTGGCATTCGGCAAGGACTGGGTATGGGGTGCCGGCGACGCGCAGGCCGAGCATGCGCTCGATGCGCCGCTGGTCTTCGTCGGCTACGGCATCGCCGCGCCGGAAGAGGGCTGGGACGACTTCAAGGGCCAGGACGTGAAGGGCAAGATCGTCGTGATGATGGTGAACGACCCGCAGCCGACGACGGACAGCTCCGAGCGGTTCGGCGGCAAGGCGCTGACCTACTACGGCCGCTGGACCTACAAGTTCGAAGAGGCGCAGCGCCGCGGCGCGGCCGGTGCGCTGCTGATCCACACGGATGCGTCGGCATCGTATGGCTGGAGCGTCATCCAGAACAGCTGGAGCGGCGTCGAACGCTTCCAGCTGGCGCAGGGCACGCCGGGTACGCCGATGCAGGGCTGGATCACGAACGATGCGGCGCTGGCGCTGTTCAAGGCGGCGGGCCAGGACCTCGATGCGCTGCGCACCGCGGCCGAGCGCAAGGACTTCACGCCGGTGGCGCTGAACGCGAAGCTGGCCGGCGCGATGAAGGCCGCCGTGCGTCCCGTCGAGCAGTACAACGTGGCCGGCATCGTGCCCGGCACGGACCCGAAGCTGAAGGATGAAGTGGTGATCTACAGCGCGCACTGGGACCACCTGGGCAAGCAGGGCGAAGGCAAGGACACGATCTTCAACGGCGCCGTCGACAACGCTTCCGGCACCGCAGCGCTGCTGGCCATGGCGCAGGCGGCCATGAAGTCGCCCGCGAAGCGCAGCCAGATGTTCCTGTGGGTCGCGGCCGAGGAGCAGGGCCTGCTGGGCAGCGCGGCCTATGCCAGCGATCCGCTCTGGCCGCTGGAGAAGACGGCGGCCAACCTGAACCTGGACAGCCTGAACTGGATCGGCACGGCGCGCGACGTCGGCACGCAGGGCAGCGAGCGCACGGATCTGGGCAAGATGGCCGAGGCCACCGCGCAGGCGATGCGGATGCGCCCGGCCGCGGCGAAGCCGGACCTGGGCGGCGGCTACTTCCGCAGCGACCACTTCAGCTTTGCGAAGGCGGGCGTGCCGGCGTTCTCGATCACCGCGGGCCGCGACTACGTGGGCAGCAAGGAGCAGCTGGAGAAGGCGGCCGCGCTGCAGAAGACCTATGCGGCGAAGTACCACCAGGTCAGCGACGAATATGACCCGGCGTGGGACCTGTCCGGCATGACGCAGCAGGCGCAGTTTACGCTGAACCTGGGGCGGATGGTGGCCGATGCGCCGAAGATGCCGCAGTGGCGCGCCGACGATCCGTTCGGCGCGGCGCGCAAGCGGTAATCCGGTCAGCCCTGGCGGCTGGCGCTGCGCGCCAGCGTCTCCCGAATGAACCCGATGTGCTGCCGCGCCGCTTCCCCGGCCGCCTCGTGCCGGCGCGTGCGTACCGCCTGCCACACGGCCGCGTGCTGTTCGCGCAGCTGCTGCCAAAGTTCCGGCCGGGCGTGCAGGGTTTCGAGGTTGGACTGCACGTGCCCTTGCAGCACCTTGTGCAGCGTGGCGGACAGGTGGCCGATCATCACGTTGTGTGACGCATCCGCGATCGCCTGGTGGAACGCCACGTCGGCGGCGATGCACGCTGCCAGGTCGTCGCCGTCGAACGCGGCCTGCAGCACGGTGAAGCACGCGCCGATGCGCGCCAGCTCATCGTCCGTCGCGCGCTGCGCCGCCAGCGCGGCCGCCTGCGCTTCGAGCATGTGCCGGAACTCCAGCACGTCGCCATGGTATTCCGGATGCTCGGCCAGCATCTGCTGCCATGGATCGACGAACGGCGCCTGCATGAATTCGGTAACGAACGTGCCGCCGCCATGGCGCGTGACGAGCATGCCCTTCGCGGCCAGCGCCTGCAGGCCCACGCGCAGCGACGGCCGCGAGACGCCCAGTTCCAGTGCGAGTTCGCGCTCGGCCGGCAAGCGGTCGCCCGCCTTCAACATCCCTTCCAGGATGCGCCGTTCCAGTTCGGCAGTAACGGCGTCGGACAGCCTTGCCTTCATCGTGTTCGTCCAGTGGTAAGACCACTATCGTAGCATGCTGCCCGCGCCATCAAGGGGCCTGCGCGGCGGCCCGCGTGCGTACTGCCTCGATCGTGCGCGGCAGGCTGCGCCGGCTCAGCGCGTCGACGATCCAGCCGAAGCCGAACGGCACCGGGCCCGGATCGGCATGCACGTGGTACAGCACCCGCGAACGGTCCGCATCGCCGGGCAGCGGCGTGAACAGCCAGTAGCCGCTCGTGTCGGCGATCGTGTCGGCGGTCGCCAGGTCCGCGCGCGGCACCAGCTGCCACGCGAGGCGGCACTGGCCCGCCTCGCTGTGCGGCTCCAGGCGCAGCCGGTAGCGCTTGACCTGGCCGAGCGGCAGGTCGAGCGTCATGTCCACCAGCACGTGGCCGTCGCCCGCACCGACCGGCACCGCGCTGCGCACGTTCGGCATGAACGCGGCGTAGCCGGCATAGTCCTGCACGACGCGGCACAGCGCGGCCACCGATGCGGCGGCGGTGGCGGTCGCCGTGTAGGCCTTGCCGGGCTGGCTTGCATCGGCCACGGCGACCACCGTGATCGCATCGTCCGTGGCGCCGTGTGCGGCCGCGCCGTACAACCACAGGCCACACAGCCAGCTCCGCGCGTGCTGGCAGTTCATGACTCGTCCTCGCGCGGATGAGCGATGCCGGCGGGCGTGGTGCCGAACCAGCGCTTGCAGGCTCTGTGGAACGCGCTCGGTTCCGAGAAGCCGAGCTGGAAGCTGGCTGCCTTCAGCGAACGGTCGCCCGCGGCCAGCATCTGCCGCGCCAGCTCGCGGCGCGTGTCGTCCACCAGCTGCGAAAAGCTCGTGCCTTCCTCGGCCAGACGCCGCTGCAAGGTGCGTTCGCTCATCATCAGCTGGGCCGCCACCGTATCGCGGTGCGGCGGCCCTTTCGGCAGCAGCGCCGCGACGATCTCCTGCACCCGCGCCTGGAACGACGGAGGCTGCGCGTGCGCCAGGCTGGCCAGCACGCGCCCCGCGTCGCCCTTGTGCGGCACGTTCGCCTCGGGCAGCGCGGCAACCAGGTCCGCGTCGGCGAATTCCATCACGTTGTGCTGCCGGCCGAAGTGCACGGGGCAGCCGAACGTCTCTTCGTAGTAGCGCGCGTTGGCGGGTTCCGGGAACGCGTATTCGACCTGCACGGGCGTCGCATCGTCGCGGCCGGCGGCGCAGCGCAGCGTGCGCAGCAGCACGCACCAGACGAAGTCGTAGCGCTGCACCGGCACGGGCCGCGCGGCGCCGGGCAGCACGAGGCCGACGCGGGTGTGGCCGTGGCAGCGCTCGATCGTGCTCTGCACGGTGGGCGAGACGAGCATCACGTGGCCCATCACGCCCAGCCAGCCGAGGCGGTGCGGCGTGGAGACCTTCAGGCCGATCAGCGGGTCGCCCGTCTGCCGCACCAGCAGTTCCCACAGGTGGCTGAGACGGTCGGACAGGGTCAGCGCGTCGCATGCCAGCCCGTCGTCTTCCGTCAGGCCGGCCTGCGCGAACAGCGCTTCGGCATCGAGGCCCGACTGGGCGAGGCGGGACTTCACGCCCCGCACCAAGTGCAGCGCGGAGGAATACGGCATCGCCACCGCAACCTCAGGGCGTCACCGCCGCGCGCAGCCGCAGGCCGATGCGCTCCTGCAGGTCCTTCAGCTTCGGGTCGATCACGGCACGCGTGTCGGCCGCGACGCTTTCGCCGAGCTTCTTCTGCAGTTCCGGCACCATCGCCTCGAACTTCTTCTTCACCGGGGATTCAAGGATGATCACGATCTGCTTCAATTCCTCTTCGGTGAAGCGCTCGGCCAGCAGCGGCGCGACCGTCGTCGGGATCAGCTTGTCGGCCGACGCGCGGGCGATCGGCGTGTTCTCGTCCATGAAGCGGCGCGCCTCGGCCACGATGTCCGTCAGCGCGGCATCGCGCTTTTCCGGCGTGGCGCGGCCCTGCAGCACGGCGCGGGCCTGCTGCACCGCGTCGCCGACGGGCGCCTGCAACATCGACTGGCCGATCGTATCGACCTGCCACAGTTGCAGCACGCGGTCGACGAGCGCCTTCTTCGCCGGCGGGATATCAGCTGCCTGCACGGCTGCCTGCACGGAATTGAACGCCAGCGCGGCGGCCAGCATGCACAATGTCTTCATCGTCTCTCCTAGTAGCGCTTGGTGTAGCTGAGGCCCACGTAGCGCACCTTCAGGTCGCCCGCCACGTCGTGCCCCGCATACGGGTTGTAGATCACGTTGAGGAACTTGTTGCAGTTCAGGTTGCAGTCGGTATTGGCCGGGGTGTCGAACTTGCCGGCCATGTACGACGCGGTGAGACTGATGTCGCTGTCCTTGCCGACCTTGTAGTTCAGGCCCACGCTGTACAGCTTCGTGTCCGGCAGCGGCGCGATGAGGTCGATGCGGTCGGCCGGGATGCTGCTCTTGCGCGGCTCGTAGCCGAAGCGCAGCGCCAGTTTCTCGGTCGGGAACAGCTGCACGCCGAAGCCGTAGTTGACGACGCTCCGGTAGCCGCGCGGGATCTTCAGCTTCGTCGAATCGGCAATGCCGTACAGCCGCGCCACTTCGAGCAGCTTGACGCTCTGGTCGAACTCGAACACCAGCATGTTCCAGTCGCTCCACCTGGCGATGCTGGCATCCACGTTCAGCTGCACCCAGCGCAGCGGCTTGAGCTTCATGCCCAGCTGCAGGTGGGCGGGGAACGGAATCGTGGCGGCCAGATTGCCTTTCTGGACTTCCGGGATCGATTGCGGCAGCCCGAGCACGGCGCCGGCGACGGGGCCCATCAGGCTGGCGTTCATGCCGGCGACGAAGTTGCGCAGCATCGGTTCCGTGTCGAAGCGGTAGGTGCCCGTGTAGCGGGTCTTCGCACCGCCCTGGTAGACGGCGCCCAGCGCGAACCACGGGCGCGGTTCCCACAGCACGCCCACGTTCACCGTCGGGTCGAACGGCGCCGTCATCTCGAGGCGCATCGCAGCGGCCTTCTTGAACGGGTTGACCATGCCTTCCTTGCCGCCGCCGCACACGCCGAAGCCGAACGTATCGATGATGTTGCCGCCGCTTTCCGGGCACCAGCCCTGTTGCAGCTTGCCGAACACGCCAAGCAGCTCGTTGGGAAAACGCATGTGCGTGTCGACGACGAACGCCGCGTGCGCGATCGGCACGGAGACGCCGAAGCGCAGCGTGTCCGAGTACTTCCAGCCGATCGACGGCGACGCGTAGACGAGCCGCTGCAGCTGGATCTGCCGGCCGTCGAAGCGGCCCGGGTCGTTCGGGTCCGTCGTGCGGTCGATCGAGATCGCCTGCGCCATGTAGCTGTTCGTCGCGAACGTGAACGGCGAGCCTGGCTTGTTGAAGGCCATGCCGAGGCCCGGAATGATCACGCCCGGCAGCCGCCAGCCCGGCATGCCGTAGATGGGGATGACCATCGCCTGCCGCACGGGGCCCGTGCGCATGCCGGCGATCGGATCGTCGGTCCAGCCGCCCACGTCGAAGTTCGGGCCTTTCGTGAACGCGGCGCCGGTGCGGATCGATGCGCCGAATGCGGAGTAGATTTCGCTGTCGCCCACCAGCCGCGCCAGGCCGGCCGGGTTGAAGTGGATCGAGTCGATGCCGGGCGGGTCGGCCGTCACGGCATTCCCCAGCGCCATCGCCGTCACGCTCGTCGTCAGGTTCTCGACGAGCGCGCCGTGCGCGCAGGTGGAGGCAAGGGCGGCGGCTGCCGCCAGCAGGCGGGCCTGGCGCATGTCAGAACGCCAGCGGCACGTTCATGCCGACCGACAGGTTCGGCGAGTCGGTCGTCAGGCCGATGCCGACCGACAGGTTGACGGTGGTCTTCGGCGACACCCGGTAACCGAGGCCCAGGCTGACGATGCCGGACGTCTGCGTGCTCGTCTTCACTTCCAGCCCGTCCTCGAAGCGCAGCTTCGCGCCGCCGGAGATCGCTTCCTGGAACGACAGCGTCGTCGAGATCCCGTACGACAGCGCGTACGCGAAGCCCACCCCGAACCCGAACGTGGTGCCGGGTTTTACGCGCGTCAGCACGCGCGTGCCGTTCACCTGATGCAGGCCGTTCGCGGCGGCGCTGGCCGTGAGGTTGACGGAGCCGAACAGCGCTACCGGGTCGACGATGCGGTTCACGTTCAGGCCCGCCGACAGCGCGGCCACGCCGCTGCCCGTCGCCTCGCCACTGCCGGCGATCACCTTGAACGGACTGCGCCCGCTCGGCAGCCGGAGGTTGCTCGTGACGGTGAAGTTGGGCCGGTCACGGCGCGCTTCGATCGGCTGCCAGCGGGCACCGATGCCGATGTCGCCGATCGAGTTGGACATGCCGCTGTGGCGCGTGGTGTCGGTGTACTTCGAGATCAGCGGCAGCGTCACGTTCGCGGTGAGGTTGTTGCGCACGCCGTAGTCGGCCGACAGCGTGTTCGTGACCGTGTGCGAATTGGTGTTCTCGATGTCGAACAGCGTCAGACCGTCCGCCGTGTAGTCGGTGACGATGCGCTCCTGGCCGATGTAGGTGTAGGTCAGGTCGTAGGTGAACTGCGACGTGCCCTGGCGGATCAGCGAATACTGCTTGTCGACTGCCGTCAGCGTTTCCTTCAGCAGTTCGCTCTGGTCGCCTTCGCCGTCCTTCTTCGCGAGCGCGTCGCGGGCCTGGTCGGTGGCGGTCTGCGCCGAGGCGCCGTGGGCGGCCAGCAGCGCGCAGGCCAGCAGCAGGGGCAAGGTGGTTCTCGTCATCGCGGTTTCCTTGTAGCGGGGTGGAGTCTTCAGCGGGAGTGCAGCCACGTGCCGGCGGCGCCGGAATTGATCGCCCGGTCCAGCAGCTGCGTGGCGTTGTTGAGGGCATCGAGCCGGCCCCGGTTGGTGACCCGGTCCATGTCGACGACACCCAGTTCCTGGTCCGCCAGCGCGAGCTGCGCGACGGCCTTGCCGCCCTGCGGCGGCGAGACGATGAACAGGGTGTTCTTGTCCCACAGGCGGGCGAACTCCGTGACGGAGAACACGATGTTGCCTGCGGAGGGATCGGCGATGTAGACGATGCCGTCGCGGATCCCGCGCAGCACGACGAAGTGCTTGGCACCCGCGTAGTCGATCGGCACGATCGCCGGCTCGGCCAGCTCGAGCAAGTCCTTCACTTCCGCGCGGTAGCCGGCGCCGACAACGCCCAGCGATGCCACGTAGCGCTTCATGTCGAGCAGCGAGAAGCCGCGGCGTTCGATGATCTTGTCCTTCTCGCCCTTTTCCAGCATGCCTTCCATCGCCTGCTGTTCCGTGACGGGGATGCCGAGGTGGTAGTTCAGGATCGTCACCAGCGCGGCCGAGCCGCAGCTGTAGTCGTACGCCTGGCGCACGATGTGGCGGTACTTCAGTTCCGAGAAAGGTTCCAGCGTCACGTCCTGGCTGTAGCTGCCGCCGCCCACCAGGGTTTGTGGAATCTCGAACGTGCCCTTCGGGCGCTCCTGCACGTCATGCCGCGACAGCATGCCGGCGCCGCCGATCGCGATCGCGAGCACGCCGATCAGCAGGGCCAGCATGGGCGCTCCGTGGGCGTGCAACGCGGGCGTGAGAAAACTGCGGGCAAAGCTTCGCCCAGGGGCTGCGCGCGCCCCGAATCGAGGGTTCCCATGACGTCTCCTGTTGATTATTCGAACGACCGTGCTTTATTTGAAGTCTCGGCGTCCTTGTTATTTTGTAATTTATTAACGCATGCTTTTTTGGCGCCCAGCAACGGGAAAAATTAGATGTGAAGCTCTAGGTTTTCGCGGAAGCTTTGTGCGCAGTTTGTGATAACGCGCGCAAGAGTGTGCTTTTTGCGTCATCTGCACGTTTCGTGTCTCCCTCTGGTGGCTCGCCAGGACACGTGTTTGGCTTCACCGGTCAGTCCGAAAGGCTGGACCCGCGGCAACAGGCGCTCCTATCATAAATTTAATTAATATTGAAAAAATATTAAGAACACCGCCGCGCCGGGCCGCCCAGGAAGCGGAGAGGCGGGGTGGACCGGGTTGGCGCATGCGCCGGCCGTTTGGAGGGAAGCCCATCAACCATAACGAAAGTGGAGATACCATGAAACGCATCAGCTTCGCAGTCGCAGCAGCCCTGTCCACGCTGGCGATGTCCGCCTCGGCGATGACCCCGATCAAGGACGCCGACCTGTCCACCGTGACAGGCCAGGACGGCGTGTCCATCGCCGCCAACCTGAACGTCAAGGTCGACTCGTTCGTCTACACCGACACGGACGCTGTCGATGCCGCGACGGGCCTGGGTGGCGGCTCCGTCAGCTTCAACGGCATTAAGGTCAACGGCCTGATCGCCGCCAGCATCGACATCCTGTCGAAGAACTCGTTCCTGCAGGCGGCCGGCGCGGCGGGCGTGACGAACCCGGGCACGTTCTACGACGCGGCCAACGGCGGCGACGTCGTGCAGATCGCCATTCCCGCCGACGTGCAGGTAGCGGCCGGCAAGCTGCTGAACGTGTCCGTCGACGCGATCAAGATGGGGCACAGCAATGCTTCGTATGGGTCGATGGCGATGAATCAGTTGGACCTCCGCGGTACCCAAGTATGGATCTGGGCGCATTGATGATGGCGTCCCGCTAGCCCTCGCTGATGACGTCCCGATAGACCTATTACGGAACGCCAGGAGGTGGTCTACGGTGCTCGTCGTACGTGAAGTACGACTGCGCGCCTCAACCACTCCTGACGTCCCTCATTACGGTCTATCGGGACGTCGAGACGTGCGTTGAGAAGCGGGGCTTTTCCGCCAACACAACTTGAGGCTGCACTTCAACTCATGAGACACGTGCTCCGTTTTGCGGCCGCTTTGCCGGCCGTGTTTTTTGCGGCGTCGGCGGTGGCGCAGATGCGGCCGTTGACGGATGACGAGATGTCGCGCTCGCGCGGGCAGGGGCTGATTGCGGTCAGTAACAGCCGGCTCGGGGACTTCGATTTCACGCGCGTGGCGCTCGATGCGGATGTGACGTTGTCGGCCAATCTGCGCCACCTGCGGCTGGGCGATTATCGCTATGCGCCGCGCGAGGGGCTGGGGGCAGACATCGACATGGCGCTGCTGCAGTTCGGGCGCAGCGATGGCACGCAGGCGCAGCGCACCGTGCAGATCGCGAACCCTTATTTTGAATTCGTCTACCGCGCCACCGGCGATGCGGCCGTGCCGCGCGAGGTGATCGGCATGCGCTTCGGCTTCGACAGCATCCGCGGCGACGTCGGGTTGAAGATCAACAGCCTGTCCGGCTCGATGCTGGTATCGGGCACCGCGGCCGACGGCAGCGCCGTGACGCTCGATACGCGCACCGATGCGCTGGGCGGCAAGCGCTGGGATGGCGCGTGCGCCGCGCCCTGCCTGTCGCTGGCGCAGCTGGGCGGCGTGCGGGCCGGCGATGCGGCCGGCGCGAGCCGCGATTTCTGGATCTCCGTGCTGAAGACGGGCGTGCAGTTCCAGGCGCCCGCCGGCACGTCGCAATTGCCCGACGTGGCGCAGGCCGGCATCTGGCTGAACTGGCGCGACAGGCTCACGGCGCTGTCCACCAATGGCGTGACGCCGCCGAACGTGGCGCCTGCCGTGGCACCGGTGGCGGGGCGGTGATGGGGGCGCGAATGTGGGCAGTCTCCTCCGCGCTGCTGGCAGTCGCTTGCGCGGTGCACGCGGCGCCCGGTCAGCCGCTCGGCGATGAAGCGCTAGCGGCCGTGCGGGGCGGCGATGGCGTCAGCTTCGACTTGTCCGGCTTCTCGATGAACGGCGATGCGCGCATCACGTACCGGCCGCAAAGCGATCGGGCGTTCTGGATCGGCAACCTGTCCGCCGCGCGCAGCGATGGTGCCGTGCCGTTCGCCGATCCGTACCGGCTCGACATCACCTCCGGCCCGGCCGGCCTGGCGGACATCGTCGGCTTCGCGTTTCCCGCCAATGCGGACAGTGCGCAGCGCTGGCAGTTCGCGTACGACTGGGGCGTCGACGCGGACGGCATCGCCCGCGACGGCGGCAGTATCGTGCTGCGCGACCTTGTGTTCCAGGGCGGCGGCTGGCAGTTCTCGACGCCGCGCCTCGAAGACGGCGTCGCGTTCGGGCTCGGGTTGAACCTGCGGATCGGCGAGCTGGCGCTGCGGCCCAACGGGCGCACCAGCAGGGATGGACAGATGGCATGGCAGGGCGTACGCATCGGCGCGGTCGACGAGACCGGCGCGTTCACCGGTGCGCCGTGGGCGATCGCGGACGTGGCG
This sequence comes from Pseudoduganella flava, assembly GCF_007830495.1. Lineage (GTDB taxonomy): Bacteria > Pseudomonadota > Gammaproteobacteria > Burkholderiales > Burkholderiaceae_D > Rugamonas > Rugamonas flava. The sequence goes on from NZ_VLKW01000001.1 coordinate 634,520, forward strand.
ACGCAGCCGGCCGTCATCAACGCGCTGGCCGACGAGAACGGCCCGCATCTTCACATCGGCATCGGCTGGCCCGACCGGCAGTACGGCAGCGGCACCGCGCCGGCCGGCGGCTTGCAGGTCGACCATATCTCGTTCACGAATCCCGGCGGCGGCACGACGGACCTGGGTTCGTCGCGTATCGGATCGGTCCAGATCCAGTATCTCGATATCAGGTTCCGGCCATGAAGGGAGCCTTCTGGGTGCTGGCATTCTGCGCCGCGCCGCTGCACGCGGCACCGCCGCAACCGTTGGACGACGCGCAGCTCGCGCAGGTGGGCGGCCGCGACGGCATCAGCTTCGCGGCCCACGTCGTCATCAACGATCCCGCGCTGGTCGGCGCCGTCAGCGACAGCCGCCTGTCGCTCGGCTTCGCCGACACGAACGGCCAGTCGCGCTACCTCGTGCTGCGCAACGTGCGCGGCGTGATCGACATGTCGACGATCGCCATCGACGTACACGCCCGCGCGGACGGCGGCGACTACGTGGCGCTGACGCTGCCGGGCACGGTGAAGTTCACGCACTTCGGCTTCGAATCGATGAGCGTGCAAAACGACCCACTGGCCCCCGTCACGCGCAGCATGGGCGGCCTGGACATCGACGGCACCGTCAATCTGACGGGACAGCTGCGGTTGTGGGCGCATTGATGCTCAACCATTGGCAGCTCACTGCGACCGGCGGCTCTCCGTCACAAACACCAGGAGCCCGGCAGCCGGGAACGACAGCCCCGCGACGAGCACGCCCTGCCAGCCGTGGTGCGCGTAAGTCCAGCCGCCCAGCGACGAACCCAGCGCGCCGCCGAGGAAGAAGATCGACATGTACAAGCCGTTCAGGCGCGAGCGGACGTCCGCGCCCAGCGCGTAGATCGCGCGCTGGCCCGTGACGAGGTTGGCGGAGACGGCGGCGTCCAGCCCGATCGCCACCGCCACCAGCAAGCCCACCTCGAACGTGCGGCTGCCGTGCAGCAGCAGCGGAGCGGCCAACGATGCGACGGCGCCCAGCAAGGCGATCAGGGTCGTCGAGCGTGACTTGCCCTGGTCGGCGCGGCGGCCGGCGATCGGCGATGCGATCGCGCCTGCCACGCCGGCCAGCGCGAACAGCGCGATGCCCGTCTGCGTCAGGCCGTACGCGTTCGTGAGAATCAGCGGCACCGTCGTCCAGAACAGGCTGAAGGACCCGAACATGCAGAACTGGTAGGCGGCGCGGCGGCGCAGGATCGGCGTCGTCTTCAACAGGTGCCACATCGAACCGAGCAACGCGGCATACGTGCTGGTGTGGTCCGGTTCGCGCAGCGGCAGCAGGCGGCGCAGCACCAGGGCCAGCGCGGCAGTCGCGAGCGCGGACAGCACGAAGATCGCATGCCAGTTCAGCGCGTCCGTGACGATGCTCGATACGGGGCGCGCCAGCATGATCCCCAGCAGCAGGCCGCTGACGACGGTGCCCACCGTTTGGCCGCGCGTCTCCGGCTTCGCCAGGTGGGCGGCGAACGGCACGATGATCTGTGCCGCCACGGAACCGAGGCCGATACAGAACATCGCGGCGAGGAACAGCGGGGCGCTCGTGCTGAACGCAGCCACGGCCAGCGCGCACGCGGTGCCCGCCAGCGCGGTGACGATCAGCCGGCGATTTTCCACCAGGTCGCCCAGCGGCACGATGAACAGCATGCCGAGGCAGTAGCCCATCTGCGTCAACGTGACGATCAGGCCCGCCGCGCCGGCATCGAGCCCGGTGGCACGGCTGATCGGCCCGACCAGCGGTTGCGCGTAGTAGAGATTGGCGACGATCAGGCCGGTGGCGGTTGCCATCAGCCACACCATCGCGGCGGAGATGTCTTGTTGATGCTGCTGTTGCTGCTGTTGTTGCACGCCGTGCTCCTGTTACTGCGGGGCCGATATTGTAGGCAATATCGCCACGGCGTGCTGGGCAGCGATTTTTTCGATTTGTCCGCTACAGGCGCGCGTGCACGTCCGCCAGGATTTCGTAGGAGCGCAGGCGGGCGCTGTGCTCGTGGATCTGCGACGTGATCATCAACTCGTCCGGCTGCGTGCTGGCGATGAAGCTCTTCATCTGCGCAGCCACGCTGTCCGGCGCGCCGATCGCGGAGCACGACAGCACCGAGTCCAGCATCGCATTTTCCTGCGGCCCCAGCGTCGCACGGTAATCCTTCAGCGGCGGCGGCAGCTTCGACGGACGGCCCGTGCGCAGGTTGACGAATGCCTGCTGCATCGACGTTGCGCGCCACTGCGCCTCGTCGTCCGTGTCGGCCGCGAACACGTTATAGCCCAGCATGACGTATGGCTTGTCCAGCTGCGCGGACGGCTTGAAGTTGTTCCGGTACAGCGTCACCGCCTGCATCATCATCTGCGGCGCGAAGTGCGAAGCGAACGCGAACGGCAGGCCGAGGTGCGCGGCCAGCTGCGCGCCGAACAGGCTTGAACCGAGGATCCACAGCGGCACTTTGGCGCCCTGGCCGGGCACGGCCAGCACGCGCTGGCGCGGCGTATCGCTCATGTAGTCCTGCAGTTCCAGCACGTCCTGCGGGAATTCGTCGGCGTCCGAACCCAGGTTGCGGCGCAGCGCGCGCGCCGTCGTCTGGTCCGAGCCGGGCGCGCGGCCCAGGCCCAGGTCGATCCGGCCAGGGAACAGCGCTTCGAGCGTGCCGAATTGTTCGGCGATCACCAGCGGCGAATGGTTCGGCAGCATGATGCCGCCGGCGCCGACGCGGATCGTCTTCGTGCCGCCGGCCACGTGGGCGATGACGACGGAGGTCGCCGCGCTGGCGATGCCGGGCATGCCGTGGTGCTCGGCGAGCCAGTAGCGCTGGTAGCCCCAGCGTTCCGCGTGCTGCGCCAGGTCCAGCGTGTTACGCAGCGACTGGCCGGCATCGCTGCCTTCGGCGATCGGGGAGAGGTCAAGTATCGAAAATGGAATCATCGTGTGCATGTCGGGCCGATGCGTCGCGTTCGCAAGCATGGCCCTGCCTTTCGTAGGGATATACGCTCCGGCACGCTCTAGGGGTGCCGCTAAGCCAAGTGCATTGTGGCACGGCCCGCGCGTTCCTGCAGGAGACCGCGCAACTGGGCCGGTTGCAGCGGCTTCACGACGTGGCGGTCGAAGCCCGCCGCCAGTGAGCGTTGCTGGTCCTTGTCCTGGCCCCAGCCGGTGACGGCCACCAGCATGCAGCCGCGGTGGCGCGGCTCGGCGCGCAGCCGCCGCGCCAGTTCGTAGCCGTCCATCCGCGGCATGCCGATGTCGAGGAAGGCGATGTGCGGCTCGAACGTCTCGGCGCTGCGCAGTGCCGAGAGGCCGTCGTAGCACACGTTCACCGTCTGGCCCGCCGCGATCAGCAAGGTGCGCAGCGTGTTCGCGTGATCGATGTTGTCGTCGGCGACGAGCACGCGCAGCGCCGGCAGCGGTACGCCGCCTTCGTCGTCCGCCGGCGGCGCGCTGACTTCGTCCGTTGCCACCGGCAGCTCGAGCGCGAACGTGCTGCCGAGCCCTTTGCCGGGGCTCGTCGCCGTCAGCGTGCCGCCATGCAGTTCGACGAGGCGGCGCGCCAGCGACAGGCCGATGCCCAGCCCTGCCTGCGTGCGGCCCAGCGAGCGGTCGGCCTGGAAGAAGATGTCGAATACGTGCGGCAGCACGTCGGCCGCGATGCCGATGCCGTTGTCGCTGATTTCGATGCGCACCTTGTCGTGCAGCCGCACCGCATGCAGCGCGATGCGCCCGCCGTTCGGCGTGTACTTCGCCGCGTTGTTGAGCAGGTTCGAGAACACCTGCGCCAGCCGGGTGGCGTCGCCGCGCAGCGCGGTCGGTTCGTCAGGCACGTGCACCGCCAGCGCATGGCGGCGCTGCGCGATCAGCGGCCCGGCCGTCTCCAGCGAATGCGTGACGACGTCCTGCAGCACGATGCGGTCGTCGCGGATGCCCAGCTTGCCGGTGGTGATGCGCGACACGTCGAGCAGGTCGTCGACGAGGCGCACCATCTGCTTCAGCTGGCGCTCGATGATGTCCAATACGTTCGGCGGCGGTGCGGCGCCGGGCCCGCCCAGGCGCATGATCTCCAGCGCGTTGACCAGCGGCGCCATCGGGTTGCGTAGTTCGTGCGCCAGCGTGGCCAGGAATTCGTCCTTGCGCAGGTCCGCTTCCTGCAGCGCTTCCTGGGCCGCGCGGCGTTCCAGCAATTCCTTGTCGGCGCGGCCGCGCGCTTCGTCGAGTGCGGCGGCCGCACGCACCAGCGAGTCGGCCACCTGCTGCGCTTCGCGAAAGTCGACGATCGCGGGCTTCACCGGCTGCCCCATGCCGAGCGCGTTGGCCGGCGAGATCAGCGCCTGCACCGAGTGGGCGATGCGGCCGCCCACCAGCCACGCCATACCAAGGCCCAGCGCGAGGATGACAACGGTGGCGATGATCAGCGACTCGAGCGTGCGCAGCAGCCCGGCCGTCAGGTCCTGGTGCGGCACACCCAGCGTCACGCTCCAGCCGGAACGCGCCGAGCGGCTGTACAGCACCACCACGCTCCTGCCGTCCACCGTCGTACCGTCGAACGTGTCCTCGGGCTGCCGGTGCATCCGTTGCACGACCTCCGCCGCCGGCCGCGTGCCCAGATGGCGGTCGATGTCGACATTGCGGGCCACGATGCGCAGGTCGCCGTCGAGGATCGCGGCGCGCCAGCTGTTCGGGATCTTCTGCTCCGTCAGGATGCCGCCCAGCGCGGCCGGCAGCACCTGTGCCGCCAGCACGTAGCGCACGACGCCGTCGCGCACCACGGGAATGGCGACGGTGATCGTGGCGTTGCCGCCCACGCCGCGCGTCATGCCGGTGACGGCGGGCTGCGTGCGCAACGTCACGTCGTGCAGCAGCTTCTCGTCGCCCGGTTCGGCCGGCAGCGGATCGCGCACGGTGTTCATCAGCTGGCGCCGGGTGGCGGCGTCGTACAGGATTACTTCAGTGATCGGCAGGATCGCATGCAGGTCGGCGGCCTGGCGGCGGAATTCGGCGAGGTCGGCGTCGCCGATATCGTCGGACGTGGCCAGCGTGCGCAGCGCCGTCACGATCGTCTCGAAATCGCGGTCCACGACGGACACCATCGAGCGTGCCGTCGCCATCGCCTCGCCCAGCAGGCTGGCGCGTTCGACGCGGTAGTGGTCGTAGATCAGGAAGGCGGACACGATCGCCGCCGGCAGCACGCAACTGAGCACGAGCAGCGCCAGGCGGAAGCGGATGGTGGGCAGCCGCGGATGGACGTGGACGGGCGGCTGGCTGGAGCTGGTCTGCACGACGGGTCGCTGTAACGCTCGGTTGGGATTCGGGGTGGGATTCGATGTAAACTGGTTAATTGTTGTGCACGTTACCATAGCTTGCGTGCGATGGCAGCAGGAAGCGGTGGGAAATCCCGGCGCCGGCGCGCACCTGTTGCGTGCTTCGCGCAATGCCCCTCCGCGCCGGCCATCGCGCCGCCACCGACAGGATCCTCATGCTGAAAAAACTCGCCCTGCTGACCGTCACGCCGCTGCTGTTCGCGGCCGCCCATGCCACCCCGAGCGATGCCGCCCTTGCGGCCGCCCGCCATGCCCGCGGCGCCTACCAGGACCAGGTCGTCGACACGCTGGCGCGCATGGTGGCCATCAACACCGTTGCCGATCCGGCCGTGCCGTGCGAACGCAATGCGCAGCACATCGCGTTCAAGCAGCTGCTGCGCGACGAGGCGCAGCGCCTCGGCTTCGACTTCGACGATGCGGGCTGCGTCGTCGTGATCGGCTACGGCAAAGGCACGGAGCGCGTCGGCGTCGTCACCCATGGCGACGTGCAGCCGGTCGATCCGTCCAAGTGGCGGCGCTCGCCGTTCACATTGGACAGCACCAGCGAGCCGGGGCTGCTGCTGGGCCGCGGCACCGAGGACGACAAGGGGCCGATCGCCACGGCGCTGTATGCGATGAAGGCGATCAGCGACCGCAAGGTGGCGCTGAACAAACGCATCGAGCTGTACGTCTACATGGCCGAGGAGTCGGACTGGGCGCCGCTGGAAGCGTTCCTGAAGACGCATACGCCGCCGCAGCTGTCGATCACGCTGGACGCGGAATACCCGGTGGTGACGGCGGAGAAGGGCTGGGGCCTCGTCACGGTGACGATGCCCGCGCAACCGGCGGCCGGGCAGGGCGGCCCCGTGCTCGCGTCGTTCACGGGCGGCTTCTTCAACAGCCAGATTCCCGAGGATGCGCAAGCGGTGATCGACCGCGCGCCGCCGGCGCTGGAAGAGCGCATCCGCGCCCGCGCCGCCGGCCAGAAAGGCATGCGCTACGCATTCGCGCGCACGGGCGAACGGTTGACGATCAAGGCGAAGGGCGTGTCGGCGCACTCGTCGAAACCGGAAGATGGCGTCAACGCGATAGCCATGCTGGCCGACGCGCTGAGCGTGCAGCCCTGGCAGGGCACCAGCGCCGCGGCGATGGTCAGCTTCGTCAACGACCTGCTGGGTACGGGGCTGTACGGCGAGAAGTTCGGCGGCGCCGCCTACCGCGATGCGTTCATGGGCCCGATGACGGTCGCCCCTGTCGTGCTGAAGCCGGGCGACAAGGGCCTGGCGCTGGCGATCAATCTGCGCCGCCCGCGCGGCAAGACGGGCGCCCAGCTGGAGCGCGAATTCCGCACGGCGTTCGACGGCTGGAAGGCCGGGCATGCGCCCGGCGCGACGTTGGCGGCCGAGATCGGCGAACCATGGCTGCGCGAGGATGCGCCGCAGGTGCCGGTGCTGCTGGACGTGTTCTCGCACTACACCGGCGTCAAGCACGCCAAGCCTGTGGCGATCGGCGGCGGCACCAATTCGCGGCTGTTCGCGAACGCCGTCAGCTTCGGCCCCGGCATGCCGGGCGCCGTCTACACGGGCCACTCGGAGCACGAGTACATCAGCCGCAAACAGCTGCTGCTCAACCTGGAAATGTACACGGCGGTACTGGTCGAATTGGCGAAATGAATAAAGACAATTAAATATCGCCGGCCGTTGATATTAATGCCAGCACCGATGTCAAAACGGGAAGATTAATATCTCGGCATTGCTCTGGCCAGTTTGCAAACACATTGTTGTTTAAACTGGTCAAAGCCCCGTTAATTCTCTGCGCACGCCAGAAATTTATTTCCTCAGCGGGCAAATTCCTTTACCATCGGCAATAAGGTCGCGGTGTCATGCGGCCTCCAGCCCATGCCCGGCTGCTCTGCGGGCATTCATGTTCCATATCTGGATTCGTACCGCTTTGAATAAAGGCGGTCGGGGATTTGCATGCTGCGTTATTTGCCTGTCATTTTTGCCTTATTAATTTCCTGGTCGGCCAACAGTATGGAAATGAGCGTCCCAACCGCGGTGACGGCCGCGGAGCCTACGCAGGCGCAGCCCGTACCCCGGCGCGGCGCACTGTACCGCGTGCGGCATGAAGGCCGCACCAGCTATCTGTTCGGCACGATCCACGTCGGCAAGCAGGGGTTCTTCCCGCTGGAGCCGGAAGTGACGCGCGCCCTGGCGGACTCCAGCTCCCTCGTGCTGGAACTCGACACGCGTGCGTACGAGCCGTTCCAGCAGGCATTGACGAAGTACGGCACCTATCCCGCCGGCGAATCGATCACCCGCCACCTGACCCCGGCCGCGCTGGCCAAGCTGGAGCGTGCGCTGGCGAAGGCGAATATTTCGCTGCGCAGCGTCGAGAATTACCGGCCGTGGCTGGTGGCGAACATCCTTGTTGGCACCGAGATCGAGAAGCACGGCTACCACCGCAGCAACGGCGTGGAAGGCTACCTGCTGACGGCCGCGATGCAGCAGAAAAAGCCGGTACGCGAACTGGAGACGGCCGACTTCCAGCTGAGCCTGTTCGCGTCGCTGGACGACCGCCAGCAGGAGCAATACCTGCTGGAGAACCTGGACGAGCTAGAGAACGGCAAGGCCGTGCGCAAGTCGGCCGGCCTGATCGACGCCTGGAGCAATGCGGATGCCGGCCAGATCGCGGCGCTCGCAAGGGAACTCACCAGCGGCGACACCGTGTCCGCCACCTTCATGGACCGCACGCTGCTGCGCAAGCGCAACCCTGCGATGACGGCGCACATCGAAGCCATCATGCGCACCGACAAGGTCGCATTTGTCGGCATCGGCCTGCTGCACCTCGTCGGTAGCGACAGCATTCCCGAATTGCTGCGCCGGCGCGGCTACGACGTCGAGCAGATGTACTGACCCGGCCCCGCGGGGCATTGCCCCGCTGCTCATCGCCAGCTGTTCATCGCCAGATGCGCATCGCCAGTTGCTCATCGCCAGCTATTCATTGCCCGTTGTTCGGCGCCGCTGTCATTGCCGCTGGATGCTGCCGTTGCTGTAGCTGACGCGGTCCCCCACGTTGTAGTCCGGCGTTGCTTCCACGACGTAGCTTTGCGTGCTGCCGTCGTCGGCGCGCAGCGTGACGCGGTAGACCTGGTCCGAACCCGATCCCGACAACGATCCACCCACTGCCGCGGCCCCCGGCGCACCGCTGACGCTGATGCTGGCTTGCTGGCGCGTCATCCTCTCGATCGATTGCACGACGCCGCGCATGCCCTCCATGCCGGCGCTGCCACCCATGCTGCCGGTGCCGCTCGTGCCGGACGTGGGCCCCGCCATGCCGCCGGGCGTACCGCCGCGGTGATCCGCGCCCTCATAGCCGCTCGACGAACTCCCCGACGTGCCGGACGTGCCGGACGTCCCCGAGCTGTCCGAGCTGTCGCGCTGCATGCCGGAACAGCCGGCCAGGGCCACGCATGCCGCCAAGGCCAGCGCCACGCCCGTTTTTGTCCTGTGCATGGCGGACTGCATGGTTCCAGACTCCATGGTCCTTGGTTCCATGGTCCTTGACTCGATGGTGCTTGTCTCGATGGTTCTTGATTTCATGATCATCTCCTGAGGGTAAGTGCCCGCTCAGGTATGACCCGCCAGCCAGCCAGGGGTTCAAACTGGCCGGAGCGGGATTGACGCAGATCAAACTGTCCAGTTCGATCCGGCCTAATAATTGATCGTCAGAAACCTATAAGGATAAGACTATGCCTACCCATCGGACGAGCACCGTGACTTCGGATGCCATCATTGCAGAGCTCGTCGACGCCGCTTGCGGCGTGCGCGGCGGCACGCGCGCCCGCCACGCGCTGCGCGAAGCGCTGCGGGGCTTGGTCAGGTTGGCGAAGGTCGAACAGCTGATGGCGATGCGTCTCGACGCGGAGCGCGCGGCCGGCGGCATGACGCCGGCCAACCAGCGCCGCCACACGAAGGCGTTGCTGCGCAAGATCGGCATGGATGTGCAGGCAGGGCGGCACCGCCTCGAAGCGGACTGGAGCGCGGCGGACCTGGCCGACGACACGCGCGGCGCAGGCTTTGAAAACGATTGCGGCGAGCGTTAGGCGGCGACTTTACGGCTGGACCACAGCACCCACAGCAACGTCGCCGTCAGCAGTGCGGCGCTGCAGTCCACCAGCCAGTCGCTCAGCGCGCCGTGGCGGTAGGGCAGGAAGCTCTGCACGAACTCGTCGATGGCGCCCATCGCTGCGATCGTCAGCACGGCCTTCGGCACCCGCTGCGTCGGCGTGCCGCGGCTGCCCGTGAAGACGAGGAAGGCCAGCACCGCGTACGCCGTCGAATGCAGCACGATGCCGGACGCGACTTCGGCAGCGTCGGCCCGGGCGCCGGGAATCGAGCCGACCACCACGATCAGTGCAAACAGCGCCATCGCGCTCCAATAGCGCAGGCGGGCGTGGTCGGAGGTCAGCAGCAGGGTGGTGAGGAATTTCTGCACGGCGGGTCGTGTCGATGTCAAAAGTGAAACGATAGCACGTTGGAAGATAAAGCGGAGATCGCGAATGACGTTTGCGGCGGGATCTCGGCGCTCAGCGGGCAGCAGACAGGGCCCACAGTCGGCGGGCAAAAAACAGGGCCCACATTCGGCAGGCAGGAAAAAAGAGGGCCCGCGGTCGGCGGGCCCAAACCCTGTCCGGGCCAAGAGACGATGATCAAACCAGAATTCGGAGCGGTGTGCCGTGGCACACCTTGACTGCCACCACGCATATCGGTTGCGTGTGTGTCAGTGGGATTCAGTATAGGGAGCGTATATGACGCGGTCATGACAGCCGTCAAACCGCGCGTGGAATAAAAAAAAAGCCCGCTCGGAGCGGGCTTCAAACTATTATCTTGGAGGAGAATAGTGGAGACAGGTGTAATTATGCTGCGTCGCCACATATACGTCCAATTTCGGTTTTCGATAGTCGATATACAGCGGTTATATAACTCTCAATCCCGTACGGGCACCGTGTAATTCAGCGCCATGCGGCCGCCATCCACGTACAGCGTCTGTCCCGTCATGTAGCTGGCGTCGTCGCTGGCCAGGAACGCGGCGATCGATGCCACTTCCTCCGGCTCGCCGCAACGGCCCAGCGGCGTGCGCGACAGGATCGTGTGGCGTGCTTCAGGGCTGCCCAGCACCGCCTGTTTCGCCAGCTCCGTCATGATCGTGCCCGGGCCGATGCCGTTGACGCGAATGCCGTGCGGCGCCAGGTTCAGCGCCATCACGCGCGTCAGCTGGTTCACGCCGCCTTTCGATACGACGTACGGCACCTGGTTCGGAATCGCCAGCTCCGCGTTCACGCTGGACATATTGATGATGCAGCCGGCCTCGCGCTTCACCATCTCGCGCGCGACCGCCTGGCCGCACAGGAACATCGACTTCAGGTTCACGCGCAGCACGCGGTCGAAGTCTTCTTCTTCCAGGTCCAGGAAGCCGGCGGCATGCGTGACGCCGGCATTGTTGACGAGGATGTCGATGTGGCCAAAGCTCTCCAGCGCGGCGGCGACGAGCGCTTCAACGTCGGCCTTGACGCTGACGTCGGCCTGGTGGAAGCGGGCCTGGTCGCCCAACGCCTCGGCGGCCTGCGCGCCTTCCGGGCGGATATCGGTCAGCATCACCCGCGCGCCCTCGGCCACGAGCCGCTGGGCGCAGGCAAGGCCGATGCCCTGCGTGGCACCGGTCACGATGGCTGTCTTGTTGGTCAATCTCATGGCGCTACCCCCGCGTTGTCAAAGACGCGGATTGTAGCTCACAGGATCACTGCCTCGTTCGGCAACTGGTTCGGCCGCGCGCCATCGGAAGGAAAGTGGCGCTGCAGCAGGTCGGCCAGCTGGTTCAGCGCGGCCACGGTGCCATCGCGGAAGTCGCCGCGCTTGTAGGCCTGTGTCATCGTGCGGCACACGGCCTGCCATTCGCCATCCGCGATCAGCCGGCCGACATTGCGGTCGGCGATGATGTCGACGGCGTGTTCCGCCAGGTTCACGTAGATCAGCACACCGCAGTTTTCCTCGGTATCCCAGATGCCGTATTGCGCGAACAGCGCGCGGGCGCGGTCGCGGTTCGTCACGCCGGCATACGCGGCGCTGAACGGCAGTGCCGGTTCGACGACGAGGCGGACCTCGGCGCGGTGGCGCTGCTCGCCCTCCGCGATCGCCGCCGCGATGGCTTCCAGCGTGGCGTGCGGGAAGCAGCGCCGGCCCGTGCCCGAACCGGTTCCCAGGTGGCGCAGCGCGCGCCGCATGCGTGCGAAAAAGCTGTCCATCACCAGTCTCCCGAGGCGCCGCCGCCATCGAAGGTACCGCCGCCACCACCGAAGCCGCCACCGCCGCCGCCGAAGCCACCGCCGCCGAAGCCGCCGCCATGGCGGTGGGCGTTGCCGAGCGCACTGCCGATGGCGCTGCCGATCAGCACTCCAGCCGCGTCGGAGCCCCAGCCGGAGCTGCGCAGGCCGCGCCGGCCCCGTCCGCGGAACATCGGCAGCAGCACGAACACGCCGAACAGGATCGCCGGCCACCACCAGCCGCCGCCCGAGTCCTGCTGGGGCGCTGCCTGGCGCTGCTGCGCTTGCGGCGCGGGGAAGTGTTCCTTGTCGAGGAGGGTGGCGATCGCCGACACGCCGGCCGACAGCCCGCCGTAATAGTCGTTGTTACGGAAGTGTGGCGCGATCACGTCCTGCAGCACGCGCTTGCTCTGCGCGTCCGTCAGCACACCCTGCACGCCGCGGCCCGCTTCGATCCGCAGGCGGCGCAGTGCGGCCGGATTGTCCTTCGCGACCACCAGCAGCACGCCGTCGTCGACACCCTTGCGGCCCAGCTTCCAGGCATCCGTCACGCGGATGCTGTACTGTTCGATCGCTTCCGGCGCCGTGCTTTTCACGGTCAGGATGGCGATCTGGCTGCCGGTGCGCGTCTCGTAGTCGGCCAGCACGGATTCCAGCGACTCGCGCTGCTGCGCCGTCAGCATGCCCGCCTGGTCCGTCACCCTTGCCTTCAATTCCGGCACGGGCACGAAGCTGTCCGCGCGCGCCGCCTCGACAAACAGCAGTGCAAAGCACAGCAGCACCACCAGCAACGTGTAGCGCACGAGCCAGTGGTCCAGCCAGTGCTTCGAAGGCCTTGGCACCAGGCCGCGCAGGCCGCGGCGCCGGCCCCGGCCGCGCACGTCGCGCTCGTGCGTGACTTCGGCAGTGCCGAGCCACTTGCCCTCGGCGGGGTGTTCGCGCGTGCGCCGCCGTGGGGCGGCTGGCGGTGCGGCATTGTCCGACGGACCCAGCGGCATGACGTTCCTTTACTTTCTACCTATGCCTTCGTATCTGAAGCGTTATTTCTTGCTGCCGAAATCGACAGTCGGCGCGGTCGAGATGGCCTTCTCGTTCTCGACGGTGAAGCTCGGCTTGACCTGGTAGCCGAACATCATCGCCGTGAGGTTCGTGGGGAAGCGTCGCGCCAGCACATTGTAGTCCTGCACCGTATCGATATAGCGCTTCCTTGCCACGGTGATCCGGTTCTCCGTACCCTCGAGTTGCGACTGCAGGTCGCGGAAACTGGTATCGGCCTTCAGGTCCGGATATTTTTCCGACACGGCCATCAGCCGCGACAGCGCGGAGCTCAGCTCGCCTTGCGCCTGCTGGAATTTCTGGAACGCGGCCGGGTTGTTCAGCACTTCCGGCGTCACCTGGATGCTGGTGGCGCGGGCCCGGGCGGCCGTCACCGCTTCCAGCGTTTCCCGCTCGTGCGACGCATAGCCCTTGACGGTGTTGACAAGGTTCGGAATCAGGTCGGCGCGGCGCTGGTACTGGTTGACCACCTCGCCCCACGCGGCCTTGGTGGCCTCGTCCTTGGCCTGGAATTCGTTGTAGCCGCAGCCCGAGAGTACGGCCGTCAGCAGGCCCAGGACGATCCAGCGTACGAAGTTGTTGCGCATATTTTTTTCTCCTTCTAATGAATCGTGCCGGTCATGAGGGCACTATACACGGATGAAATCCGCTCCTTTGTTCGATGCAGCACACAGCAGAGCCGCCTTTGGAGGCGGCCGCGTGGCGTCTATAATGTAGGGTTTGCAAGCATTTCGATAAAGGGGCAGCCGTGAATTTCATCAACAAACTGAACGCCGCCTGGGCCGCCAACGACAGCCTGCTGTGCGTGGGCCTGGACCCGGACGTGGAACGCCTGCCGGCGCAGTTCCGCGGCAGCCCGGACGGCATCTACCTGTTCTGCAAGGAAATCATCGACGCGACGGCCGACCTGGCCTGCGCGTTCAAGCCCCAGATCGCGTACTTCGCCGCGCTGGGCGCCGAACAGCAGCTGGAAAAGATCTGCGCCTACCTGCGCGGCAAGCATGCGCACATCCCGCTGATCCTGGATGCGAAGCGGGGCGACATCGGCGCCACCGCGAAGCAGTATGCGCGCGAGGCGTTCGACCGCTACGGCGCGGATGCCGTGACGGTCAACCCGTACATGGGCTTCGACTCGGTGGAACCGTACATGGAATGGCAGGACCGCGGCGTGATCGTGCTGTGCCGCACGTCGAACCCGGGCGGCTCCGACCTGCAATTCCTCGAAGTGGACGGCAAGCCGCTGTACCAGCACGTGGCCCGCCTCGTCGCGGACAAGTGGAACACGAACGGCCAGTGCGCCCTGGTGGTCGGCGCCACGTTCCCGCAAGAGATCGCGCAGGTGCGGGCGCTGGTCGGCGAGATGCCGCTCCTGATCCCGGGCATTGGTGCGCAGGGTGGCGACATCGAAGCGACGGTGCGCGCCGGCCGCACGGATGCGGGCACGGGCATGATGATCAACTCGTCGCGCGCGATCCTGTACGCGGCAAGCCAGGGGAGCGAAGACTTCGCCCAGGCCGCGCGCCGCGTCGCCCACGAGACGCGCGGCGCGATCAACGTGCATCGCTGATCAGCAGTCCTGCGGGACGATCATCTCCACGTAGTCGTACAGCTCGCCGAGGATCGCCTCGGCGCGCTCGTCCGCCGTCTGCGCCAGCACGTCGATCTCGCCGAACAGCTGGTCGACGCTGCGCGCGCCGCCGGCACCTTCCAGCAGCCGCGCCGCGCGGTGCTGTTCCCAGTGCTCGAATTCCTGCTCCGACAGCGTGTCGGGGAAGTTGCGGGCGCGGTAGCGGAACAGCAGCTCGCCCAGGCGGTCGTCCTGGAAGTGCGGCGACGTCGTCGCCAGCTTTTGTGGCGGTTCGCGCCGCAGCGTATCGAGCAGGCGCCGGTCTTCCTTGCTGACGAAGCCGCCGTACAGGTCCTCGTCCACGTCCGCCGGCTCGGCGGGCGGGCGGTGGAACACCTGCTCCCACAGCACCGACAGGTCCGGGCCGTCGGCCGCATAGCGCGCATGCGTCAGCGCCAGTTCCAGGTCGATGCCCCAGCGGCTCGCCATTTGGCTTGACAGCGTCTTCAGGTTATTGACGAGCATCGGCGACTTGTTCAGGTGCACGCTCTTGATCGGCAGCCGCGTCATGCCTTCCGGCAGCGCGTCGCTGCGCGTGAACATCCGCGTGCGCACGGTTTCCGGGTCCAAGGTGAACAGTTCGCGCGGGTCATGGCTGCAATCCCACACCAGCACCTCGTTCTTGTTGGTCGGGTGCGGGCCCAGCGGCCAGACGAGGGCCAGGCAGCCCCGCTCGACGGGGAACATGCCGGACACGTGCAGGAACGGCTGGCGCAGCTCGCGCGCCAGGTGCAGGCCGATCTCGTCGGCCACGCGGCCCTTGTCGCGCAAGGACAGGCAGAACTCCCACAGCCGCGGTTGCTTCTGGCGTATCAGGCGCGCCAGCCCGATCGTCGCGCGCACATCCGACAGCGCGTCGTGTGCTGCTTCGTGAACAAGACCGTTGACTGATGTCAATAATTCAAGTTTGAAGCTGGTCTTGCCGTTATCCCCTACAGGCCACTCGATGCCGTCGGGCCGCAGGGCGTAGCACATCCGCACCACGTCCAGCAGGTCCCAGCGGCCGCACTGGTTCTGCCATTCGCGGGCATACGGGTCGATCAGGTTGCGCCAGAACAGGAAACGCGTGACTTCGTCGTCAAAGCGGATCGTGTTGTAGCCGACGCCGATCGTACCGGGCTGGGCGAACTGTTCGTGGATCGCAGCGGCGAACTGGTGCTCGGGCACGCCTTCGCGCAGGGCCTGCTGCGGCGTGATGCCCGTGATCAGGCAGGACTGCGGATCGGGCAGGTAGTCGTTGGCCGGCTTGCAGTACAGCATGACGGGCTCGCCGATCTCGTTCAGGTCCGCATCCGTGCGGATCGCGGCGAACTGGGCGGGGCGGTCGCGGCGCGGTACGGCGCCGAACGTTTCGTAATCGTGCCAGAGGAAGGTGTGGTTGCTCATATTTGTGTCGTGGTTACCTGACCGGAGATTATCGTGGCAAATTCCGTTTCTCTCAATTCAAAGACCATTTCCACCGATTCGCGCGTGGCGAACCAGGGGGAGGTGCCGTCCGCGGCGCGGGCGAAGCTGCAGCTGAACGTATCGATCATGGAAGCTTCCGCGACGATCTCGATCGGCGCGCAGGGCAACCCGCAGGCGCTGCTGTACCGCTCGGCGATCACCGGCATCAACGAGGCGCTGAAGGCCGAACTGGGCGAGAACGCCGTGCAGAACGCGGCCAAGCAGGACAACTCGCCCGAGGCGACGGCCAACCGCATCGTGTCGTTGGCTACGGGCTTCTTCGGCGCGTTCAAGCGGCAGAACCCCGATATGGAAGACGACGCGGCGCTGCAAAAGTTCATGGACACGATCAAGGGCGGCGTCGAGCAGGGCTTCAAGGAAGCGCGCGACATCCTGCAAGGCTTGAACGCGCTGGGCAGCGACGTGGCCGCCAACATCGAGAAGACCTACGGTTTCGTGATGAAGGGGCTGGACGATTTCGCCACGCAGGCGGCGAAGCCGAAAGAAGAGGCGGAGCAGACCGCTTAAGCTACTTCGACGCGATTGCGCCCGGCCTCCTTGGCACGATACAGGGCCGCGTCGGCCGCCGCGATCAGCGACTGCTCGTCCTGCCCTTCGGCCAGGCTGGCCACGCCGAACGACGCCGTCACGTGCGGCAGCGGCAGGCGCATGTCGTCGAACACCACCGCCTCGCGCATCCGCTCGCACAGCCGCTCGGCCACGCCGGCTGCCACCGGGCCGCTCGTGGCGGGCAGGATCACCATCAGCTCCTCGCCGCCATAGCGCACCGCGAAGTCGGACGGGCGCAGCGCGTGCGCCAGCACCTGCGCCGCGGTGCGCAGCGCTTCGTCGCCGAGCAGGTGGCCATGCTGGTCGTTGAAGCGCTTGAAGTGGTCGATGTCGAGCATGATCAGCGACAGGGGGACGCGCGTGCCGTGCGCCGTCGCCACGAGGCGGGGCAGCACGTCGTTCAGCCAGGCCCGGTTGTACAGGCCCGTCAGGCCATCGTTCATCGACAGCTGGCGATAGAATTCGCCCAGCTTCTGGCGCCGGCGCAGCTGCATGTTGGCGGCGCGGATGCGGAACGACAGCAGCCGCAGCAGGTTGCGGGCGACGCCGTCCGATTCGTCGATCAGCCGCCACACGAGGTCCGCCTCGATCAGCAGCAGCTCGGACTCCTCCAGCGCCTTCAGGCCGGACAGGTCGGATTCGCCATCGAGCACCGATTGCTCGCCGCAGCTTTCGCCGGGCAGGATCTTCGTCGTCGCGCCGTCGCCCGTCGCATCGGCCAGCGCGCCGCGCAGCACGATCACGAGGCGCGGCTGGGCGGGATCGGAGACGAGCTCGCCGGCCGCCGCCACCATCACGGGGCAGTCGGCCAGCAGGGCGCTGGCGCTGGTCATGTCCGCGTCGCGGAACAGGTGCAGGTCGGCGATGTCGTACGGGGAGGCGGCGAAGGTACTCAGAGGTTTCACGGCTGGCTTCTTGAAATGTGACGCCATCATAGCGTATCGCGCGCGGCCGGCTGCGGCTGTGGTTCAATACGCGTCTTACTTTTACACGGTTTACACCGCTTTTTACTTCCTTTACAGATGAAACTCATCGATGCACTGATGCGCGAGCACGCGCCGGCCCCCGATGCGCGCATCGTCTCGCTGGTGCCGTCGATCACGGAGATGCTGTGCGACTTCGGGCTCGCGCCCCGCCTGGTCGGGCGTACGGGCTTTTGCATCCACCCGAAGGACGTCGTGCAGGCGATTCCGAAGGTCGGCGGCACGAAGGATGTCAACATCGACAAGATCCGCAAGCTGGCCCCCACGCACCTCGTCGTCAACATCGACGAGAACGAAAAGCCCACCGTCGAGCGGCTGGCCGAATTCGTGCCGCACGTGATCGTCACGCATCCGGTCAAGCCGGAGGACAACCTGGCGCTGGCGCGGCTGCTGGGCGGCGTGTTCTGCGTCGACGATGCGGCAAGCGACTGGTGCGCCGCGTTTGAGGCCGAACTGGCGGCACTGCGCGCGGCACTGAAGGCATCGCCACAGCGGGTGCTGTACTGCATCTGGCAAGACCCGTGGATGACGGTGTCGGCGGACACGTATATCGCCGCGATGCTGGCGGAAATCGGCTGGAGCGTGCCGGTACTGGGCAGCGATCGCTATCCGCGCTTCGAGTGGAACGACGCGCTGGTGGCCGGCATCGACCAGGTGCTGCTGTCGACGGAGCCGTACCGCTTCACCGAGGCGCATGCGGATGCGCTGGAAACGCAGATCGGCAAGCCCGTGCAGCTGGTCGATGGGGAGATGATGTCGTGGTACGGCAGCCGCGCGCTGGCGGGGCTGCGGTACCTGCGCGAGCTGGCCGCGCGCTGATCAGGCGTCCGGCGGGATCAGGTCGGCGACGGGCGTGTTGTGCTTGACGTCGTTGCGCTTGCCCAGCGCCTTGTCCAGCGCGTGCAGCAGCTTGTCGGCGGCACCGGAAATGGCTACCGGCACGGAGTCGGCAAGGTGGGTCACGGCGACCGGCGGCAGGCCGGCCACGCGCGCTTCCATCATGCAGCGCTTGTCGTTGTTGCCGCCTTTGTGGCTGCCGTTGTTGTCGCCGAGGTGGACTTCGACGCGGCTGATCTGTTCGCCGAAACGTCCCACCGTGTCCGCGACGACGCCTTTCACGTGGTCTTCCAGCTTGGCGTCATGGGTGATCGACTTGTCGCTGTTCACTTGGATTTGCATGGTGTGCTCCTCTTCTGTTGCTGTGTCCCCATCATACGCCGTCCTTCCCGCGCGGGAGGTTAAATGCAGCACATTGCCGGGTATCTTCGTGCCTAGGCCTTCCGGGGGATGGAAAGGTAGGATTGCCGCTCCCACATCCCGGGGCTGGCCGGCAGCAACGTTGTCCTGCCGGGCAGCGCCGCGCCGGCGGCCTACTGCGGCTGTCCCGCCAGTTCCTTGTCGCGCAGTTCCTTTTCATGGTGCGGGAACCGGTCCATCTTCGCCAGCACGGGGAACAGCTTGATCCACGCGGCCGTCACGGCCAGCGTGGCGGCGCCGCCGAAGATCACGGCGCGCGTCAAGCCCATCCAGCCGGCCGTCACGCCGGACTCGAATTCGCCCAGTTCGTTGGAGGCGCCGATGAACACGGAGTTGACGGCGCTGACGCGGCCGCGGATCGCATCCGGCGTCTCGAACTGCACCAGCAGGTGCCGCACGTAGACGCTGACCATGTCGCCGGCGCCCATCAGCAGCAGGCAAACGAGCGCCACGACGAAGCTGGTCGTCGCGCCCAGCACCACGGTGCCCAGCCCGAACACGGCGACGCCGGCAAACATCCAGCGGCCCACCTTGCGCGTGATCGGCAAGAACGCCAGCGCGATCGAGCACAGCGCGGCGCCGGCGCCGGGCGCCGTGCGCAGCAGGCCCAGGCCCGTCGGGCCCACGTGCAGCACGTCGTGCGCCAGCGCCGGCAGCAGCGCCGTGGCGCCGCCGAACAGCACGGCGAACAAATCCAGCGAGATCGCGCCCAGCACGATCGGCCGCGAGAACACGAAGCGCAAGCCTTCCAGCACGCTGTGCCACGTGGCCGGCTCGCGGTTGCTCACCTGCGGCGGCGCCTTCACCTGCGTCATCAGCACGGTGGCGGCCAGCAGCAGCACCGAGGCCACCGTGTACACCGTGGCCGGGCCGTAGATGTACAGCAGGCCGCCCAGCGTGGGGCCCAGGATCACGGCGACGTGGAAGCTCGATGACGACAGCGCGACGGCCTTGCTGAAGTCTTCCTGCGGCACCAGGTTGGCCATCATCGCCTGCGTGGCGGGGCCGGAAAACGCCCGGGCGCTGCCGAACAGCACGAGCACCGCGAACACGGGCCACACGACCTCCATGCCGGCCAGCGTGAACGCGAGCAGCAGCAGGCCCACGATCAGTTGCGTGGCCACGCACAGCGCGATGATGTTGCGGCGGTTGTAGCGGTCGGCCGCGTGGCCGGCCAGCAGGATCAGGAGCAGGAACGGCGCGAATTGCGCCAGGCCGATCATGCCGAGGTAGAACAGGTTATGCGTCTTCGCATACACCTGCCAGCCGATGGCGACGTTCTGCATCTGCACGGCGAGCGTGCCGAGGATGCGGGCGGTCAGGTAGAACGAGAAATTACGGTGACGCAGGACGGCAAAGCCGTTGGAGGATGAAGACATTGTTCGGCGGACGCGTGGAAAAATGGCGCGGCCCCCGCGGGCCGCGCCCGCGTCGGAGGCCGCGGGGAATCAGGGCTGGGCGAGGTCCGCCTCGGTCGTGAACGAATCGGCGTAGAACTCGTCTTCCGGCAGCTTGCAATGGCCCGTGAAATCGCGCTTGGCCGAGTCGACGACGATCGGCGCGCCGCACGCATAGACCTGGTAACCGCTCATGTCCGGCAGGTCCGCCATCGCGGCCTGGTGCACGTAGCCGGTGCGGCCCGTCCAGCCGTCTTCCGGCAGCGCGTCCGATACCACCGGCACGTAGGTGAAGTTCGGCAGCTCGCGTGCCCACTCTTCGCACAGCGCGTGCATGTACAGGTCGCGCGGCCGGCGGCCGCCCCAGTACAGCGCCATCTTGCGCGTGGAATTGGACGCCTTCATCTGCTCGACGATCGCCTTGATCGGTGCGAAGCCGGTGCCGGAGGCCAGCAGCACCATCGGCTTGTCGGAATCCTCGCGCACGAAGAAAGTGCCGAGCGGGCCTTCGAAACGCAGGATGTCGCGCTCCTTCATCGTGCCGAACACCTGGTCGGTGAACAGGCCGCCCGGCATGTGGCGGATGTGCAGCGTGACGGGCCCCTGGCCCGGTGCCGTCGCCATGCTGTAGCTGCGGCGCTTCCCGCCCGGCAGCAGGAATTCGATGTACTGGCCGGCGCGGTAGTCGAGCACTTCGTTGGCGGGCAGCTGCAAGGTCAGCACGATGACGTCCGGCGCCACCTTTTCCAGCGTCGTCACGCGCGACGGCATTTTCTTGACGGGGAAGTCGCCGCTGCCGGCCACTTCGCGCGCCGCGATCACCAGGTCCGAATGGGGGATCGCGCAGCAGAACAGCGACATGCCCTGGGCTTCCTCGTCCTCCGTCAGCGCGCGGCGCTGGTGCGGTTTATGCGTGATCGAACCGGTGACGACCTTGCCCTTGCAGGAGCTGCACGCGCCGTTCTTGCAGCCGTAAGGCAGGCCGACACCGGCGCGCATCGCGGCCGCCAGCACGGTTTCGTCTTCGTCGCACGTGAACTGATGGCCGCTGGGCTGAACAGTAATCTGAAACGTCATACAATCCTTGAGATGAATAGCTTTAGCAAACAACGAACGGCGGCGGCGCGTCTGCCACGCCTGCTGATCCTGGGTTGCGGCGACGTCGGGATGCGCCTGTTGCCGCTGCTGCGCGGGCACTACCGCGTGATCGCCGTGACGCGCGACGCGGCACGCATGCCGGCGCTGCGCGCGGCCGGCGCGCTTCCCGTGCTGGCGGACCTTGACCAGCCCGCGAGCCTGCGCCGCCTGGCCGGCCTGGCGCACACGGTGATCCACCTGGCACCGCCGCCCGGCGAGGGCGAACTGGACCGCCGTACCCGCAATGTGACCGCCATTTTACCCGAGGCGGCACGGGTCGTTTATGTCAGCACGACGGGCGTCTACGGCGACCTGCAGGGCCGCCACGCCGACGAGACGCAACCGGTCGCACCCCGCAACGCCAGGGCACGGCGCCGCGTCGACGCGGAACACGTGCTGCGCGCCTGGGCCCGCCGCGCCCATGGCCATCTGGCCATCGTCCGCGTGCCCGGCATCTACGCGGGCGACCGCCTGCCGCTGGCGCGACTGCGCCAGGGCACGCCGGCACTGGCGGCCGGCGACGACGTCTACACCAACCACATCCACGCGGACGACCTGGCCGCCATCGTGCTGCGCGCGCTGCGCCGCGGCCGGCCGCAGCGGGTCTATCACGCCGTCGACGACAGCGACATGAAGATGGCGGACTACTTCGATGCGGTGGCCGACGCCTTCGGCCTGCCGCGGCCGCCACGGTTGCCGCGCGCGGAGCTGGCGCAAGCGGTATCGCCGACGCTGCTGTCGTTCATGTCCGAATCGCGCCGGCTGGCCAATGACAGGCTCAAGCGCGAGCTGGGCGTGTGCCTGCGCTACCCAACTGTTGCCGACGGGCTACAGCAGGCGCTTCGGCCGGAAAGCGCTTGAGCGGACGCAAACGTGCGGCGGCGGCTTGCGACTAACGTAGGCACACATGGTCAGGAGGGCGTATGGAACCGGGTCCGCATCCCAGCAAGGAAGAAGTGCGTGCGTGGATGGTGCGGCGCTGCCGCGCCCATTTACCGCCGCCGGCGCCGGACGAGATCCGGCGCGAACTGGGCTGGCATCTGCTGCCCGCGCCCGATGTACCGGCCCTGCCGCCGGTCCCGCCGCCGCCACCCCAGGTGCCGCTGCTGCTGGCCGAGATGGCGGCATTGACGGCCGTGATCTGGTGTGCGCTCACCCTGTATCCGGCGGGACGCCAACGTTAGTAATTTCCTAGCACATTAAAACGCGTTAGAATCTCACACATTCTCACAAAGGTTGCCAATAGTTAATATTAGAGCAACCAAATGGCGGTAATTACCTGGTTGTACCGTGAATCGGGCCGGTTGCCGCGCAAAATTTGGTTAACACTGTGGCTTTTTTACAAAAAAAGCACCTGCTGAAGAATGTGATCATGTCCCTGAAAGAGCTGACGGCATCGCCGACATACAACCCGAACCGCGTCCTTGACGCCATCATCGAGAAACTGCAACTGAAGAACGACGCCGCGCTGTCCCGCGCGCTGGAAGTGGCGCCGCCCGTCATCAGCAAGATCCGGCACAACACGCTGCCGATCGGCGCAACGATCCTGTTGCGCATGCATGAAATCAGCGATTTCTCGATCCGCGAACTGCGCGACCTGATGTCCCACTAAGCTCCTGCTCGTGCGGATGAAGAAAAAAAGGCCGGCCCTGCAAGCAGGAGCCGGCCTTTTTCATTGCGTTGCGATGCTCAGGCGGTGGCGAGGCGCGGACGCGAGGTATAGAACTCGTTCTGCTGCGGTGCCGCTTCGATGCGTCCCGAGTAGGCCGTCTCGGTGCCGATGCGGCCCGAGTAAGCGGTCTCGGAGCTGACCCGGCCTGAGTAAGCGGTTTCGGTGCCGATGCGGCCCGAGTACGCCGTCTTCGCGCTGACGTTCGGCTCGCTGACGCGGCCCGAATAGGCCGTCTGCGCCGCGATCGTCGGCGTGCTCACGCGGCCGGAGTAGGCGATGCGGCCCGAGTACGCCGTGTCGGCGCTGGCGCGGCCCGAGTAGGCCGTTTCCGCGCTGATGCGGCCGGAATAGGCGATGCGGCCCGAGTACGCCGGCTCGGCACTGATGGCGCCGGAATACGCGGCATCCTTGCCGACACGGCCGGAATAGGCCGGCTCGGCGTTGCGCAGATACGCTTCGCCGAACGTTTCCTCGTACAGTTCCTTCATCCGGTCGCCGACGCGGCGGTGCGCCTGCTCGTCATCCTCGCCGCGCAACCCGATGTACGGGAAGTGGTGCAGGAAGTAGCCGAACACCTTGTCGCAGTCGACCGCGTATTTCATCGTGTCGAGGATGTGGTAGTGCCAGAAGATGTCGACGTCCATCAGCGGCGCCGTCTGCTCATTCGGGAACATCTTCATCAGGTACAGGAAGCGCCGGTATTCGAATTCGACTGCGTTGACCTTTTCCAGCGACCAGCCTTCGCCGGATTCCTGATGCATCAGCTTGACCTTGATCGGTTCCAGGTCGAGTTCAGCGATCGGTTTGAAATGTTCGGAAGAAATCATGTGTATCCCTCTATGAAGGTTGAGCAACGGTGCGTGGCACCGGTGGCGTTCGGAGCTGGGAACGATTGTTGATCTAAATCAAGAACAACGGGCCCTAGTATAGGACGCACCTTGTGAATTACAAGGTTGGAAGTTCAATCGTGCTCAGCCCCAGAGGGGAAGCGGAGCGGAACCGTGTTGCGGTTCCGCGACATGCTGCTCAGGCTGCAGGTTGCGACAGCCGCGGCCGTTCGCTGTAGAAGCTGTCGACCGAGTCGCCGGCGCCGGCATCGGCAGCCTTGCGGGGCGACGCGGACCATGCCGTGACCTCAGCCTTGCGCGGCGACGCGGACCACGCGGTGGGCGCGGCTTTGCGGGGCGACGCCGACCATGCCGTCAAGCCGGCCTTGCGCGGCGAGGCGGACCAGGCGGTGAGCGCCTCGGTCAGTTTGCGGGGCGAAGCGGACCAGGCCGTTGGAGCGCTCTTGCGTGGGGAGGCGGACCATGCCGTCGCGCTCTTGCGGGGGGAGGCGGACCATGCCGTGGCGGCATGCAGATAGTCGTCGCCGAAGGTTTCCTCATACAGTTCCTTCATGCGCTCGCCCATCCGGTGGTGCGCTTCCAGGTCGGCCTCGCCGCGCAGGCCGACATACGGGAAGTGATGCAGGAAGTAACCGAACACGCGCTCGCAATCGACCCCGTATTTCATCGTGTCCAGAATGTGGTAGTGCCAGAAAGTGTCGACGTCCTGCAGCGGAGCGGCTTGCTCGTCGGGATATTTTTTCATCAGGTACAGGAAGCGGCGGTATTCCTTCTCCACCGCGTTGGCCCGCTCCAGGCTCCAGCCTTCGCCCGATTCCTCGTGCATCAGCTTGACTTTGATCGGTTCGAGGTCCAGTTCTTCGATAGCGTTGAATTCGTGCTGATCCATTGTGATTCCCTTTCATGCGAGTAGGTAAAAAAAGACGAACTACAGGCAGTATTGTTGTCCCTGCTTGCAGCTTCCTATTGACCTATCTCAAGCTTTAAGGAAATTCCTATTGGTTGACGAATTCTCCTAGATGAGTTGAACTGGTACGCCAGGCTACCGGAATCGTCACCGTCACGGTGGTGCCGCCGTGTGGCCGGCTGACGATCGAGCAATCGCCGCCCAGCAGGCTGACCCTTTCCTCGATGCCGACGAGGCCGAACGAGCCCGTCTTGTTGCGGCTGCCGTCGTGCAGGCCGATGCCGTTGTCAGAGATCGTCATCCGCAGCGTGCCGCCGAGCCGGCGCAGCTCCACGCGCACGTGCGTGGCACGGGCATGCTGGACGATATTGCTGAGCGACTCCTGCAGCACGCGGAACAGCGCGACGGCGCAGCGGTCGTCGACGTCGGCGCCGCCATCCGGGTCGCTGACCTCGCATTCGATGCCGGAGCGCTTGCGGAACTGCGTGACCTGCCACTCGACGGCGGCGGACAGGCCCAGGTCCAGCACGTTCGGCCGCAGGTCGTTGATGATGTTGCGCACGCTGCGGATCGTGTCGTCGATCTGCTTCAGCGTGGCGCTGGCGCGGGCGTACAAGCGCGGGTGGCGCTGCGACGTGCGGTTGGCCAGCAGGTCGGCCTCGATGCGCAGCGCCAGCAGGTTCTGGCCCAGGTCGTCGTGGATCTCGCGGGCGATGCGCTTGCGCTCCTCTTCCTTGATCTGCTCGGCATGAGCGGCCAGCCGGCGCAGGCGCTGGTGCGACAGCTGCAGCTTGGCCTGGCTGTCGCGCAGCTCGCGCGTCATGTCGCGCGCCATCTGCAACGCGCGCCGCCGCGAACTGACCTGGGCATGGAACAGCGCATACATCAGCAGCGTGCTGACGAAGCCGACCAGCGCGGCCAGCCACGGCAGGTAGGCGTCGAAGCTGGAGAACAGCGCGGAGCGGGGCGCGTCGAAATACGCCTGCCACAGGCGGCCGTTGAAGTTCAGCGGCAGGTTCAGCTGGACGTGGCCCGCCGGCGGGGCGCGGCCGGCGGCCGATTCGATGCTGTCGAACAGCAGGTGGCCGCCGGGCTGGTCCAGCGGCGCCGGCGCGTCGCCCGGCACGCTGTACAGGCGCACGCGGATTTCACGCACCGGCGTGTCGACCATCGCCGCCTCGACGAGGCGCGGTACGGAAAAGCCGATGCCGACCGAGCCGACATAGGCGGCGCGGCGGTCGGCCACGGTGGTCAATGGCATGTCGGCGCGGTACACGGGCAGGCGCAGCGGCATGCCGAATTGCGTCGGCGCTTCCGGCAGCTGGACGGGAACGCCGGAACTCGTCAGCGCACCCGTGTCGCGCGCATCGGCCAGCGCCTGCGCGCCGGCGGCGCGGGCCGACAGGTCGAACCCGAACTTCACCTTCGCGCCATAGCGCGGCTCGAGCAAGGTGATCACCGTGTAATAGGGGCGCCGGCCTGGCGGCGTGATGCGGAACTCGGGGTAGCCCAGCTGGCGCACGTTGGCGCCGCGCATCTGCTCTTCGAAGGCGGCGCGGCGCTCGTCCGGCACGTATTGGGCAAAGTTGATCGTCGCGATGGCCGGGAAGTTGTGCGGGATGTCGAGCCCCTGCACGTAGCGGTGGAAGCTCTCGGGCGAGATGGTGTCGCTGGCCTGGAAGTGGCTGGCGGTACCGCGCAGCACGTCCGTGCAAGCCTTGATGCCGCCCGCGATGTTGTACTGGATGCTGCGCGCCTGGTTGCGGAACCGCTCCAGCGCCTCGCTTTCGAGCGAATTGGCCATCCAGGCATAGAACCCGGCCCCGACCAGCATCGACAGCAGGACGCCGCTCCACCAGGAGGGCTTGGCATCGGGCTTGCCCGAAAGAGTATGGGTCATGGGAGCGTCTGCGCGGCTGGTCGTGATGAAAATATAGGCACCTAGTATGAGGTGCGTCAAGGTTCAAACTAACTACCGAACTGCAAGCGTTGCGGCGGCCTCAGCAAATTTTGCCGTGGACAAAAAAAAAGCCGCCTCGCGGCGGCTTCCTTCTGGCGCTTACTTCGCGCTGCCCCAGCTGTCTTTCAGCGTGACAATGCGGTTGAACACGGGTTTGCCCGGCGCCGAGTCGACGCGGTCGGCAACGAAGTAGCCGTGCCGCTCGAACTGGAAGCGCTGCTCCGCTACTGCTTCCTTCAGGCCAGGCTCCAGGTAGGCCGTGACGACTTCCTTGGCTTTCGGATTCAGGAATTCCTTGAAGTCCTTGCCGCCGGAGTCCGGCATCGCGTCCGTGAACAGGCGGTCGTACAGGCGCACCTCCGCTTCCAGCGCGGCAGCCGCGCTGACCCAGTGGATCGTGCCTTTCACCTTGTAGTTGTTGGCGCCGTCCGTGCCCGATTTACTGTCCGGGAAGTAGTTGACGTGCACCGCCGTCACTTTGCCGTTCTCGTCCTTGTCGTAGCCCGTGCATTCCACCACGAAGCCGTACTTCAGGCGCACGCGCGCGCCCGGCTGGTCGCCGATCGGCGGGTAGAAGCGGAAGTAGCCCTTGGTCGGCACTTCCATGAAGTCTTCTTCCTCGATCCACAGCTCGCGCGTGAACGGGAACGTGCGGTTGCCCCATTCCGGGTGGTGCGGGTGGACGGGCGAGCTGCACTCGACGCTGTCGTTCGCGTCGAAGTTGTCGACGATGAGTTTCAGGGGCTTCAGCACCGCGATCGCGCGGGGCGCTTTCGGATCGAGGTCTTCGCGCACGGCGCCTTCCAGCACGCCGTAGTCGATCCAGCCGTCCGACTTCGTCACGCCGGTGCGCTCGGCCATCAGCTGTATGCCTTCCGGCGTGAAGCCGCGGCGGCGCATGCCGACCAGCGTGGGCAGGCGCGGGTCGTCCCAGCCGTCGACGATGCCTTCCTCGACCATCTGGCGCAGCTTGCGCTTGCTGGTGACGATGTAGGTCAGGTTCAGGCGGGCGAATTCATACTGTTTCGGCAGCGGTTCCTTGAAGAAGCCGCCTTTTGCCAGCGTTTCCAGCAGCCAGTCGTAGAACGGGCGGTGATCCTGGAACTCCAGCGTGCAGATCGAGTGCGTGATGTTCTCCAGCGCATCCGAGATCGGGTGCGTGTAGTCGTACATCGGGTAGATGTTCCACTTGTCGCCGGTGCGGTGGTGGTGGGCATGGCGGATGCGGTACAGCGCCGGGTCGCGCATGTTCATGTTCGGCGAGCTCATCGCGTCTTCCGAGATCTTCGCGCGCAGGATGTGGGCGCCGTCCGGGTATTTGCCTTCCTTCATGTCGCGGAACAGCTGCAGCGATTCCTCCGCGGGGCGGTTGCGGAACGGCGAGTTGACGCCCGGCGTATTGAAATTACCCCGGTTGGCCGCCATTTCGTCGGCGCTCTGGCTGTCCACATAGGCGTAGCCGGCCTTGATCAGGTACTCGGCCATCTCGTACAGCTTGTCGAAGTAATCGCTGGCGTAGTACAGGTGGTGGCCGGCACCGACCGGGCCCTTGTGCTCCCAGTCGAAGCCCAGCCATTTGACGCTGTCGATGATCGAGTCGACGTATTCCTGTTCTTCCTTGGCCGGATTGGTGTCGTCGAAGCGCAGGTGGCAGCGGCCGCCGTAGTCGCGCGCCAGGCCGAAGTTCAGGCAGATCGACTTCGCATGGCCGATGTGCAGGTAGCCGTTCGGCTCGGGCGGGAAGCGCGTGATGACGGGAGGCAGCCCCTCGCGCTGGTGCGCGCCGGTGGCCAGATCGTGTTCGACGATGTTACGCAGAAAATTCGGTGCAGGTGCCGCAGTGGCGGAGTTTTTGTCGTTGCTCATGTAAAAGGGCAAGAATTAGAGTCGTATGGCGGCCATTTTACCGTACGCCGCTAGTCCCGGCGGGACGGCGCCCCGTTTTCTGTAGGATAATTCGCCCTTACGTCTTTGCGAACTGAGTTTCTTTATGGACAATTTGTACAACGTACTCGGCGTGGCGCCCAATGCGACGGACGACGAGATCAAGAAGGTCTACCGTTCGCTGGCGATGCGTTTCCACCCCGACCGCAACCCGGAACCGGGCGCCGACGCGCGCTTCAAGGCGATCGTCAAGGCCTACGAGGTGCTGTCCGATCCCGCCAAGCGGGAAGAGTACAACCAGAGCCTGAACCACCGGATCATCATCGATCCGGAAGCCGAAGCGTACCAGCTGTGGCGCTCCGTCTTCGGCCTGCACGGCGTGACGCTGCCGGCCGAATAAGCAATCAATCGAGAGTGAATATGAGAAGAGTACATCCGGAGTTCGCCTACCAGGCGCGCGAACTGGCCGAACAGATCGAGGGCGTGCTGGGCGATCCGCCCGATCGCAAGAACTACGCCGCGATGACGCAGGCGCTGGTGTCCGAATACGCCAAGGGCGGCGGCATCGAGGACCTGAACATGATGGCATTCGCGCTGGTCGACGTGATCGAGTTCCACGATCCGAAGGCGCTGCTGGCGGACGCCGAGGACTTCGAGTTCGGCGACCCGGCCCGCGTGTTCGGCGCGGCATCGTGCGCCGGCGCCGAGGCGAAGAAGATGCTCGAGGCGATCGAGGAAAACCATCCGGACCTGGGCCGCCAGGCCATCATCACGGCGTTCCTGCACAAGCACCCGCGCATGTGGGACGACGACGATACGTCGCTCGACCAGCTGGCGCAGGGCGACGAAGGCGACGACGTGGACGACGAGGAAAACACCGCGACGGAGGAATTCACGCGGATATTCGATCAGGAAGGAGAGCAGTAACGATGGCTGACAATGCGTCCGACAAGAACCTGCCGGCGATCAGCAAGCAGGTGACGGAGCTGGTGCTGGCAGGGTCGATTTCCCACGCCGAGCAGGCGTTCGCCGAGGCGGCCGAGCAGCATGGCGACCTGGCCGTGGCCGAGGTCCTGCAGAACATTCCGCCGCACGTCACCGCGCTGCACATGGCCGGCTTCGACGGCGGCAAGCTGTCGCTGGCGACATTGCTGGTGCCGCCGAAGGCCTGGGCCGAGAGCCTGGCCTACATCGCCGCCACGTGGAACGAGGACATGATCGAGGACGATCCCGAGCGCATCGCCGAATCGCTGTTCACGCACATCCACGGCGTGGTGTTCGGCACCGAGGACGAGGAGCGCCGCCGCGAGCTGCTGCAGGAAGCTTCGGCCACGGATCATGGCGCGACGGCATTCGCGATCGTGTTCTCGCTGGCACCGAAGGAGATGCTGGAAGTGGCTGGCGAAGTGATCTCGAAGGGTTCGTACATCACGGCCCAGTCGTCGTCCGACAGCGACATCGTGCCGCTGGCGGTGGCATTGGCGCAGGCCAGCGAGGATGGCTGGGACCGCGCGCTGTTCGAGCTGTTCCCCGAGTTCCGCCACAGCGCGGACCTGGCCGACGCCGAGTATTCCGACGATCCGGACGAAGAGGAACCGGCCGTACTGCAGCGCTCCACGAAGGAACTGCTGTACCGCCTGCGCAAGCAGGTGCCGAGCACCCGCAGCACGACGGCACGCGGCCCCCGCCGCAGCATCGGCACGGGGATCTTCAGCTGATGCTGCCGGCACTCGTACGCGAAAACCTGCCGAGACTGACGCGCGCGATCAAGCTGCTGCCGGGCGATACCCGCCCGGACGCGGCGGTGATCCTGGCCGACGAGCTGTCCGGCATCACGGCGATGGTCGCCGAGAAGTTCACCAACAACCGCACGTCGGAGGGCATCCAGAAGGCCGTCAACCTGACGGTGGGCGGCGTGTCGCTGGGCCTCGAGCAGCTGCTGTCGGTGGACAGCGATGCGGCCGCGCTGGACTTCCTCGTCGATAACGGCGCCGAAGCGGCGTTCCAGGCGGGTTTCCGGCAGCTGAAGGACCTGGCGGCAATGCCCGAGGACACGCTGGTGGGCGAATACGACCAGGACCCGGTGTACGCCCAGCGGCGCCTGCGCGACATCTTCTTCGACATCTGCCTGACGGACCCGAACGCGAACTGGGACGGCCCGGCGCGTTACCAGGAGCAGCTCAAGCAGCGCCTGGAAGCGCAGGCCGTCGTGCGGCTGGCGAACTGGCTACGGCGCCACAACACGGAAGGCCCCGTCAAGGACGTGGACCTGAACGCGGAAGGCGTGATCGCGCTGGCGATCATCTTTGCCGTCGAAGGGGGCGGGCGGATCGTCGCACGCACGGGCCAGAAGGAGTTCGAGCGCTTCGTGAAGGCGGTGCGCAAGAACAAGCCCGACTATGAAGCCGGCTGGGCCGACCTGGTGGCCGCCGTGCCGGCGCAGCACCACCCGGTGCTGCTGAACCGGATCGACGTCTACCGCACCAACTGCACGGTGCTGCAGCACATCCCCGGCCGCACGGCGATGAAGACGCTGTTTGCCGAGCTGGAAAACTACGCCGGCTCGGAGCTGGACGCGGACTACGACTGAAAAGTTGCCGGGAAAATGGGGTCTGTCACCATTTTTCGGGCAATCTTTCCTCGAAACCGGTGCCAGTCACCGGTTTTTTTATGGCGCTGTCACCCGAGCTGATGGAACCATCCGGCTCATCCGTTGTCATACCAACAGACAACGGGAGGAGCGATGGAGACCAAACGCTATGCAAAGGCCTGCGCACAGGTACGCGGCTGGCTGGCCGAACTAACCAATGCGCAACGCGCGGGCTTGCGGGCATTGCTCGACAACAGCGCGGCGCTGGCGCAATGCCTGCAACTGATCGCACAGCTGCGGCCTGTCACGTGTTGCCCGCACTGCGGGGATGCGCGGTTGTACCGGCACGGCATCGTCGGCGGGCTGCAACGTTACCGCTGCCGCGAGTGCCAGCGCAGCTTCAACGCGCTGACCAACACGTCGCTGACGTACCTGCGCCGGCGCGACGCGTGGCTGCCATATCTGCAAAGCATGCTCGACTCGCGCACGGTGCGCGCTGCCGCCACCGGCACGGGCATCCACCGCAACACGAGTTTTCGCTGGCGCCACCGGTTCCTGACCGAGGCGCGCAATGACAGGCCCGAGGAGCTGAAACACATCGTCGAGGCCGACGAGACTTACCTGCTCGAATCGCAGAAAGGATCGCGCCATCTGACCCGGCCGGCACGCCGACGGGGCGGCGTGGCGCACTCGCGCGGCATTACGAACGAACACGACTGCCTACTCGTGGCGCGCCAGCGCGGCGGCGGCACTTGCGACTGGGTGGCCGGGCGCGGCCAGATCACGACAACGACATTACGGCGCTGGTTGTGGCCGGTGCTGGCGTCGTCGGCTGTACTGGTCTCCGATGGTGCGGCGGCGTATCACAGCTTCGCCACCGTCACTGGGATCCGCCACGAGGCGGTCAATGTGCGGGCCGGCATCCGGGTGCGTGGTATCTATCATGTGCAGGGGGTCAATGCCTACCACAGCCGGCTGCACCAGTGGCTACGGACCTTCCGGGGCGTGGCCAGCCGCTACCTGGTCAACTACCTCGGCTGGCGCTACGCGCTCGATGGCGGCCGCATCGCCACGCCCGCCGCGTTGCTGGCCGCGGCGCTGGGCATCAGGACGGTGCCGGCCGTCCCGCCGTGAACAATTTTTTTCAGTCGAAGCAGGCTGTTCTACAAGTTCGGGTGACAGAGCCTTTTTATTCCTCCGCCGCGGCGGCTTCCGCCAGCGCGACGAACGCGTCGACCAGCGGCCCGCCGTCGTCGCTGCGCCGGGCCAGCAGTAAGGAGGTGGTCGCTGCCGGATCGGCCAGTGGCCGGTACACGACGCCTTCCATGTGGATCCCCTCGAATGAACTGGGCAGCACCGAGATGCCGCAGCCGGCGGCGACGAGGCCGATGATCGTCGATGCTTCGCCCGCTTCCATCGCGATCTGCGGCGTGAAGCCGGCGGCGCGGCACAAGCGGAAGATCTGCGGGTAGATGCCGGTGCCGGCGCCTTGCGGGAACACGACGAACGGCAAGCCTTCCAGGTCCTTCACGGCCACCTTCTTCTTTTTCGCCAGCGGCGAGTCGGCCGGCAGCACGAGGCGCAGCGGGTCGTGGCGCAGCTCCGTCAACGTGACGGTGTCGGGAATCGCCACGCTGACCGAGCGCACGAAGCCCAGGTCCAGCTCGCGCGCTTCCAGCTTCGCCAGCTGGGGCAGGGTGGCCAGTTCGTGGAAGGTCAGCAGCACGCCCGGATATTGCTGGCGGTAGCGCCGCACGACCTTCGCGAACAGCGGCGTGAACGGCGTCGAGAACGTGAAGCCCACCCGCAGTTCGCCCGCCTCGCCCAGCTGCGCGCGCCGCGCCGTCTCCTTCGCCTGCTCCGCCAGTGCCAGCACGCGGCGCGCATCGACCAGGAACAGCTTGCCCGCTTCCGTCAGCCGCACGCTGCGCTTGGTGCGTTCGAACAGCCGGGCGCCCATGTCCAGCTCCAGCGCCTGGATCTGCTGGGACAGCGGCGGCTGGCCGATGTGCAGCCGCTCGGCCGCCCGCGTGAAGCTCAGCTCCTCGGCGACGGCTACGAAATAGCGCAGGTGTCGCAGTTCCATCTTATCGTTTTGAAGTATTAATGACGCCTGAAATATATATTGGACAGTAATTACGGCCGATCCTACCATGCGCCCATCGACTCTGAAAGCACGTCATGGACCGCATCTCCCAAGCCAGCCCCGCCTTCCGCCGCACCAACCGGGCGCTGTTTTTCGGCGGCTTTTCCTGCTTCGCGCTGCTGTACTCGGTGCAGCCGCTGATGCCGCTGCTGGCGCACCGCTTCGGCTTGAGTCCGGCGCAAAGCAGCCTGTCGCTGTCCGTCTCGACGGGCGCGCTGGCCGTGTCGCTGCTGGGCTCATCGATCGTGTCGGACCGCATCGGCCGCAAGGGCCTGATGACGGCGGCGCTGTTCGTTGCGGCGCTGATGACGCTGCTGTGCGCGATCGCCCGCGACTATCCGCAACTGCTGGCGGCGCGCGCCCTGTTGGGCATCGCGCTGGGCGGCATGCCGGCGATTGCGATGGCCTACCTCAGCGAGGAAATCGAGCCGCAGTCGCTGGGCCTGTCGATGGGGTTGTACATCAGCGGCAGCGCATTCGGCGGCATGCTGGGGAGGGTCGTGACGTCGACGTTGTCCGACTTCTTCTCGTGGCGCGTGGCGCTGGGCGCGATCGGTGTGGCGGGCATCTATGCCGCATTCGAGTTCTGGCGCAGCCTGCCGCCGTCGCGCCACTTCAAGCC
Source organism: Pseudoduganella flava (assembly GCF_007830495.1). Taxonomy (GTDB): domain Bacteria; phylum Pseudomonadota; class Gammaproteobacteria; order Burkholderiales; family Burkholderiaceae_D; genus Rugamonas; species Rugamonas flava. Next base: position 668,280 of record NZ_VLKW01000001.1, read on the forward strand.
GACGCAGGGTGGCTGGGCCGACATGGCGGCCGGCCTGCGCCGCCACTTCGCCGACGACGGCCTGCCGTGGCTGTTCCTGCTGGCTTTCCTGCTGATGGGCTGCTTCGTCAGCGCCTACAACTTCATCGGCTTCCGGCTGCTCGGTGCGCCGTTTTCGCTGCGCCAGGGCCTCGTCGGCGGCATCTCGTTCCTGTACCTGCTGGGGATCTTCAGTTCCGTGTGGGCCGGGCGCCTGGCGGACCGCCTGGGCCGGCGCAAAGTGCTGTGGGCCACGATGTCGGCGATGCTGGCCGGCCTGCTGCTGACGTTGGCGGACAACCTGCTCGCGATCGTCGCCGGCATGGCGCTGTTCACGTTCTCGTTCTTCGCGTCGCACTCGATGACGAGCAGCTGGGTGGGCCGCCGTGCCCGCGCGCCGCAGGCGCTGGCCTCGGCGCTGTACCTGTTCTTCTACTACCTGGGCTCGAGCGCCGTCGGCTGGCTGTGCGGCGTGCTGTGGGCACGCGGCGGCTGGGGCGCGGTGGTCACGCTGCAGGCCGTGTGCCTGGGCGGCGGCCTGCTGGTCGCGCTGCGCCTGCGCAACCTGGCGCCCGTCGAAGCGGCGCTGTCCGCCCGTACCGCATGAACGTTGAGCCCGCTCAATGGTTGGGCGGGCTCAGGCAACCTTCCGCCGTTCTCCCTCTCCAAGCATACAGTGGCACCTTGCTGCCGCGCTTATTGACGGATCATCTCAGGAGGGGATCATGGGAGAACAGGAAATCCGCAGCCGCCTCAGTAGTATTCAGTTTGCCGTCGGCCAGGCCGCGCAGGCATTGTCCGCCGAGCGCCACCTGCCCGGCGAATTGCGCGACTACATCCAGAAGCTGGATCGTCAGTCCGATCGTATTACCGAGATCCTGGCGCTGCGCGACCAGGCACGCATCGTGAAGCTGGTTCAAGACATGGAGTTGCTGGGCGCGCGGGCATGCCGCGTCTGCAGCAGCGGGTTGCCGCTGTCCGGCCAGATGAAGTCGGCCGTCAGCCGCATGCACGACGAACTGGTCGCATTCAAGCAGCACCTGCACTGAGTTTGGGGGCGGCGCCGCGGCCGCAGGATGCGGCCTGCCGCACGGCTTACCCCGTGCCGTCCCGGCAGCGGCGCCTTTTCGGGCCGCCCCTCGTTATCGGAGGGGCGGTTTTTTTTGCCGCGGATTTACAGCACGCCGCGTGCCCGCAATGCCGCCACGTCTTCAAGGCTGCGGCCCAGCAGGCCGCACAGCACGTCCTCCGTATGCTGCCCCAGCGTCGGCGGCGCGGTGCGCACGTCGGCCGGCGTGCCGGACAAGCGCATCGGGCTCCTCACGAGCTTCGTGCTGCCGGCGGTCGGATGGGGCACGTCGACGACCATCTCGCGTGCCTGCACCTGCGGGTTCGCGAACACGTCGTGCAGGTCGTTGATCGGGCCGCACGGCACGCCGACGCCTTCCAGCAGCGCGATCCACTCGTCACGCGTCCTTTCCAGCACCATCGCGGCCAGCAGCGGCACGAGCACGTCGCGGTTCTGCACGCGCAGCGGATTGGTGGCGAAGCGGGGATCGCCTGCCAGTTCGGGGCGCCCGCCCGCCTCGACGAATTTCTGGTACTGGCCGTCGTTGCCGGTGGCGACGATGATGTGGCCGTCCGCGCAGGCAAACGTCTGGTAGGGCACGATGTTCGGATGCGCATTGCCCCAGCGCTTCGGCGGCTTGCCGCTGTTGAGGTAGTTGCTGCCCTGGTTCGCCAGCATCGCCACCTGCACGTCCAGCAGCGCCATGTCGATGTACTGGCCTTCGCCGGTGCGGTCGCGGTGGGCGAGGGCGGCCAGGATCGCGATCGTCGCGTACATGCCCGTCATCAGGTCCGTGAGCGCCACGCCGGCCTTTTGCGGCCCGCCGCCGGGCAGGTCGTCGCGCTCGCCCGTCACCGACATCAAGCCGCCCATGCCCTGGATCAGGAAGTCGTAGCCGGCGCGGTGGGCGTACGGCCCGTCCTGGCCGAAGCCCGTCACGGAACAGTAGACGAGGTCCGGCTTCACTTCGCGCAACGACTCGTAGTCGAGCCCATAGCGCTTCAGCTGGCCTACCTTGTAGTTCTCCAGCACCACGTCGGACTGGCTTGCCAGCTCGCGCACGATCTGCTGGCCTTCCGGCGTCGAGATGTCCAGCGTGACGGAGCGCTTGTTGCGGTTGGCCGAGAGGTAGTAGGCGGCTTCCTTCGTGTCGCGGCCGTCGGCATCCTTCGCGTACGGCGGGCCCCAGGCGCGGGTATCGTCGCCGGCGCCGGGGCGCTCGATCTTGATCACGTCCGCGCCCAGGTCCGCCAGGTTCTGCGAGCACCACGGGCCCGCCAGCACGCGGGACAGGTCCAGCACGCGCAGGTGAGCCAGCGCGCCGGTTCGGTTCATCGTCTCCATGTCGTTGTCATTTCATCATTTCAAAGGAGCGTAGCTTAACGCATCCGCCCGTGGTAGTGTTTCGGCATGTGGCCCTATCCAACGATGATCGCTCACCGGGGCGGCGGCACGACCGCGCCGGAAAACACGCTGGCCGCGCTGGCCGCCGGCCTGCGGCACGGCTATCACGCCGTGGAGTTCGACGTGATGCTGTCGCGCGACGGCATCGGCGTCGTTATGCACGACCCGGACTTCGGCCGTACCGTTCCGGGCTCCGGCAGCGTGGCCGCCACCGACGCAACCGACATCGCGCAACTGGACGCCGGCAGCTGGTTCGGCCCCGATTACGCGGGCGAGCGCGTGCCGCTGTTCGTGCCGTTCGCCGAGTTCTGCAAGGGCCACGGCATCTGGATGAACATCGAGATCAAGCCCGCGCCGGGCCATGACGAGGCGACGGGCCGCTACGTGGCCGCGACCGTCAAGCAGCTGTTCCCGCTCGAGAGCGATGCGACGAAGCTGCCGCTGCTGTCGTCGTTCAGCGCCACGGCGCTGGCCGCCGCCCGCGCCGCCGCGCCGGACCTGCCGCGCGCGCTGGCCTTTGGCGCGCTGCCGGACGACTGGGAAGGGCAGGCGCGCGAACTGGGCGTGCTGTCCGTGCACGTCGATCACGCCCACCTGACGCCCGCGCTGGCGCAAGCCGTCAAGGCGGCCGGGTTCGGGCTGTTTTGCTACACCGTCAACGATCCGGAGCGCGCCCGCGCTCTGCTGTCATGGGGCGTGGACGCCATCTGCACCGACCGGATCGACCTGCTGCCGGCGGACTTCAACTGACGAAATTCGTTGGCAGTCACGTATAATCGGCGTTTTGCACATTCAGCCAGGGCACGCGCGCGCGGTGTCCAAGTACCTAGCCAACCAACATGAAATCATCCGAAATCCGCGAGAAGTTCCTCAAATTCTTTGAGTCGAAGGGCCATACGATCGTCCGTTCCAGCCCGCTGGTGCCGGGCAACGACCCGACCATGTTGCTGACGAACTCCGGCATGGTGCAGTTCAAGGACGTGTTCCTGGGCCTGGACACCCGGCCGTACTCGCGCGCGACGACGGTGCAGCGCTGCGTGCGCGCCGGCGGCAAGCACAACGACCTGGAAAACGTGGGTTACACGGCGCGCCACCACACGTTCTTCGAGATGCTGGGTAACTTCAGCTTCGGCGACTACTTCAAGCGCGATGCGATCGCCTACGCGTGGGAACTGCTGACCAAGGTGTACATGCTGCCGGCCGAGAAGCTGACCGTCACCGTCTACCAGGAAGACGACGAAGCCTACGACATCTGGGCCAATGAGATCGGCGTGCCGAAAGAGCGCATCATCCGCATCGGCGACAACAAGGGCGCCCGCTACGCGTCGGACAACTTCTGGCAGATGGCCGACACCGGCCCTTGCGGCCCGTGCACCGAGATCTTCTACGACCACGGCGCGGAAATCTGGGGCGGCCCCCCGGGTTCGGCCGAGGAAGACGGCGACCGCTTCATTGAGATCTGGAACCTCGTGTTCATGCAGTTCAACCGCGACGAAGCGGGCAACATGACGAAGCTGCCGAAGCCGTGCGTGGACACGGGCATGGGCATGGAGCGCCTGGCCGCCGTGCTGCAGCACGTGCACAGCAACTACGAGATCGACCTGTTCCAGAACCTGATCCGCGCTGCCGCGCGTGAAACGCATACGGAAGACCTGGAAAGCAAGTCGCTGCGCGTGATCGCCGACCACATCCGAGCCGCGTCGTTCCTGATCGTCGACGGCATCATCCCGAGCTCGGAAGGCCACGGCTACGTCCTGCGCCGCATCATCCGCCGCGCGCTGCGCCACGGCCACAAGCTGGGCCAGACCAAGCCGTTCTTCTACAAGCTGGCCGCGGACCTGGACAAGGAAATGGGCGCCGCGTATCCGGAACTGACGGAGAAGCTGGCCTACGTGCAGCAGGTGCTGAAGACGGAAGAAGAGCGCTTCGGCGAAACGCTGGAAAACGGCATGAAGATCCTGGAAGCCCAGCTGGCGAAGGATCCGAAGAACCTCGACGGCGCCACCGCCTTCACGCTGTACGACACGTACGGCTTCCCGCTGGACCTGACGGCCGACATCTGCCGCGAGCGCGGCGTGACCCTGGACGAAGCGGGCTTCGACGCGGCGATGGAAAACCAGAAGAAGACGGCACGCGCGGCCGGCAAGTTCAAGATGGCCGCCAACGTCGAGTACAGCGGCGCGAAGACGACGTTCGTCGGCTACGAGCAGCTGGCATTCGATTCGACCGTGATCGCGCTGTATGCGAACGGCACGCCGGTGCAGGAACTGAAGGCGGGCGAGCCGGGCATCGTCGTGCTGGACACGACGCCGTTCTACGCCGAATCCGGCGGCCAGGTGGGCGACCAGGGCATCATCCAGAGCACGTCCGCGAAATTCACCGTGGAAGACACGCTGAAGATCCAGGCCGACGTGTTCGGCCAGCACGGGGTGCTGGAGACGGGCACGCTGAAAGTGGGCGACAAGGTGTCCGCGCAAGTGGACACCGTCAAGCGCGCCCGCACGATCCGCAACCACTCGGCAACGCACCTGATGCACAAGGCGCTGCGCGAAGTGCTGGGCGGCCACGTGCAGCAGAAAGGCTCGCTGGTCGATCCGGACAAGACCCGTTTCGACTTCAGCCACAACGCGCCGCTGACGCCTGAACAAATCGCGAAAGTGGAAGCGCTCGTCAACGCCGAGATCCTGGAAAACCACCCGACCAAGGCGCAGCACATGTCGTTCGACGACGCCGTCAAGCATGGCGCGATGGCGCTGTTCGGCGAGAAGTACGGCGACGAAGTGCGCGTGCTGGACATCGGCTCGTCGAAAGAGCTGTGCGGCGGCGTGCACGTGACGCGCACGGGTGACATCGGCCTCTTCAAGATCGTTTCCGAAGGCGGCGTCGCGGCCGGTATCCGCCGCGTCGAAGCCGTGACGGGCGAGGGCGCGCTGGCGCTGGTGCAGTCGATGGCGCGCCGCCTGAACGAAGCCGCGGCGGCATTGAAGTCGACGCCCGAAGAGCTGACTGGCCGGATCGCTCAGGTGCAGGACCAGGTCAAGACGCTGGAGAAGGAACTGAACGCGCTGAAGTCGAAGCTGGCATCCGGCCAGGGCGACGAACTGGCGACGCAGGCCGTCGACGTGAAGGGCATCAAGGTGCTGGCGGCAACGCTGGACGGCGCCGACGTGGCCGCGCTGCGCGAAACGATGGACAAGCTGAAGGACAAGCTGAAAACGGCCGCGATCGTGCTGGCATCGGTCTCCGGCGACAAGGTCAGCCTGATCGCCGGCGTCACGGCGGACTCCATCGGCAAGGTCAAGGCCGGCGAACTGGTGAACTTCGTTGCCCAGCAGGTGGGCGGCAAGGGCGGCGGCCGTCCTGACATGGCCCAGGCGGGCGGCACGAACCCGGCCGGCCTGCCGGCCGCGCTGGAAGGCGTCAAGGGCTGGGTCGAACAGCGCCTCTGAGCGGCTGTGTGAACGGGAAAGGGCGGCCGCGTGCCGCCCTTTTTACGTGTGGACAGCGCCGAACCTCACGATAGCAAGCCGCCAGCCACGGCGTGCCCGAGGTCGCGCTATATCAGTTCCGCTCACGCTGGCGCTCACTGTCACGGTGCACGTCGCGCCCCATCATGACGCAGTGCAGAAAACTCTTTTTTTCGCATATACTCGCGTTTTCAGTCGCTGGCTCCAGCACGTCTTTCCTTTCTTGTATCTGACGTTGCAAAAGTGCAACGAGGTACGATCTCTTTTGGTGCACCGCGTCAAGGGGCACTTTTTGGAGTAGACTGTCGCGACTCAGCACAATAATTGGTGAGAATCTTTGATGAGCGATACTTTACTCGACACCGAAATCATGGAATTTCATAAGGAAATCGACGCGCGGGGCTTGAACTGCCCGCTGCCGATCCTGAAGGCGAAGAAGGCGCTGGCCGAACTGGAGAGCGGTCAGGTGTTGCGCATCGTGGCAACCGACCCCGGTTCCGTGCGCGACTTCCAGGCGTTCGCCAAGCAGACCGGCAATCCTTTGTTGTCGCATGTCCAGCAGGGCGCTGAGTTCACTTTCCTGATGCAGCGTAAGTGAGCCTGCGACATCCATAAACCTCGCCCTCACAGGCGGACAGGGGACAGTTTCCTGGAAGCAGGACTGTCCCCTTGTTGCTGTTGGGCGCAATCCCTAATCTCTGCCGGTTGGCGACGTTGTCGAGCAAACAAAATTCTTTTTAGAGGACACCCACTAACCGGAAAACGCACGATCGTGCTTTAATTCTGTCGCGGCGTGGAAAACTCTCTATAATCTAGCCCATTTCACTATCACTTTTCCCAAAGGCATCCCATGAAAGTCCTGGTACCTGTCAAACGCGTGGTCGACTACAACGTCAAGGTGCGCGTGAAGTCCGACGGCACTGGCGTCGATATCGCCAACGTCAAAATGTCGATGAACCCGTTCGACGAGATCGCCCTGGAAGAAGCCACGCGCCTGAAGGAAGCGGGCAAGGTGACCGAGATCGTGGCGGTGTCCGCCGGTGTGGCGCAGTGCCAGGAAACGCTGCGTACCGGCATGGCCATCGGTGCCGACCGCGGCGTGCTGATCGAAACCTCCGCCGAGCTGGAGCCGCTGGCCGTCGCCAAGCTGCTGAAAGCCCTGGCCGACAAGGAACAGCCGCAACTGATCATCCTGGGCAAGCAGGCCATCGACGACGATTCGAACCAGACGGGCCAGATGCTGGCAGCGCTGCTGGGCTGGCCGCAAGCGACGTTCGCGTCGAAAGTGGTGCTGGAAGACGGCAAGGTCACCGTGACCCGTGAAGTGGACGGCGGCCTGGAAACCGTGGCCCTGACCCTGCCGGCGATTGTGACGACCGACCTGCGCCTGAACGAGCCGCGCTACGTGACGCTGCCGAACATCATGAAGGCGAAGAAGAAGCCGCTGGAAACCGTGAAGCCGGAAGACTTGGGTGTCGACGTGACGCCGCGCCTGAAGACGATCAAGGTCACCGAGCCGCCGAAGCGCTCGGCCGGCATCAAGGTCCCGGACGTCGCCACGCTGGTGTCGAAGCTGCGCACCGAAGCCAAGGTTATCTAAACAACGGCGAGCCCGTAACGCTTACATCTACCCCAGACCCAAAACCTGGGGTCAGACCCGACGGGTCTGACCCCGGCTTCTGCCTCTGGGGTAAAAAAACAGACAAGGAATACATCATGGTCGCACTCGTCATCGCAGAACACGACAACGCCAGCCTGAAAGGCAGCACCCACCACACCGTCACCGCCGCTGCGCAAGCGGGCGGCGAAGTCCACGTGCTGGTCGCCGGCTCGAACGCTGCCGCCGCCGCACAGCAAGCCGCGCAGATCGCCGGCGTCACGAAGGTGCTGCTGGCCGACGCGCCGCACTTCGCCGACGGCCTGGCCGAGAACGTCGCCGAACAGATCCTGGCAGTTGCCGGCAGCTATTCGCACATCCTGGCCCCGGCCACCGCGTACGGCAAGAACATCCTGCCGCGCGTCGCCGCCAAGCTGGACGTCGCCCAGATCTCCGAGATCACCAAGGTCGATTCGCCGGACACGTTCGAGCGCCCGATCTACGCCGGTAACGCGATCGCCACCGTGCAATCGTCGGACAAGGTCAAGGTCATCACCGTCCGTACCACGGGCTTCGATTCCGCTGCCTCCACGGGCGGCTCGGCCGCCGTCGAAAACGTGACGGCCGTTGCCGACTCGGGTAAATCGTCGTTCGTTGGCCGCGAAGTGGCCAAGTCCGACCGTCCGGAACTGACCGCCGCGAAGATCATCGTGTCCGGCGGCCGCGGCATCGGCTCGGCCGAGAACTTCAAGGTCCTGGAACCGCTGGCGGACAAGCTGAACGCCGCAATGGGCGCCTCGCGCGCCGCCGTCGATGCGGGCTTCGTGCCGAACGACTGGCAGGTGGGCCAGACCGGCAAGATCGTCGCGCCTTCGCTGTACATCGCCGTCGGTATCTCCGGCGCGATCCAGCACTTGGCCGGCATGAAGGATTCGAAGACGATCGTCGCGATCAACAAGGATCCGGAAGCGCCGATCTTCTCGGTGGCCGACTACGGCATCGTGGGCGACCTGTTCGAAGTCGTGCCGGCACTGGTCAAAGAACTGGGCTGATCCCGACAAAGGATACCTACCGAGCCACGCTGGCCAGGCCCATTGAGCCTTGCCACCGTGGCTTTTTTCTTGGAGAGACATAATGAGCTACAACGCCCCGATCAAGGACATGCTGTTCGTGATGAACGAACTGGCGAACATCGATGCCGTCAGCGCGCTGCCCGGCTGCGAGGACGCGACGCGTGAAACGGCCGAAGCCGTGCTGGAAGAAAACGCGAAATTCGTCAGCGGCGTCATCGCGCCGCTGAACCACGCCGGCGACAAGGAACCGAGCTTCTGGCACGACGGCCAGGTTACGACGACGAAGGGCTTCAAGGAAGCGTTCCGCCAGTTCGCGGACGCCGGCTGGCAAGGCTTGCAGCACCCGCAGGACTTCGGCGGCCAGGGCTTGCCGAAGCTGATCGGCACGCCGTGCGTCGAGATGCTGCACGGTGCGAACCTGTCGTTCGCGCTGGTGGCGCTGCTGTCGGACGGCGCGATCGAAGCGCTGATGACGGCCGGCAGCGATGAGCAGAAGGCCACGTTCCTCGAGCCGCTCGTCACGGGCAAGTGGACGGGCACGATGAACCTGACGGAGCCGCAGGCCGGCTCCGACCTGGCCGCCGTGCGCACCCGCGCCGAGCCGCAGGGTGACGGCACGTACAAGATCTTCGGCACGAAGATCTTCATCACGTACGGCGAACACGACATGGCCGAGAACATCGTCCACCTCGTGCTGGCCCGCACGCCGGATGCGCCGCCGGGCGTGAAAGGCATCTCGCTGTTCATCGTGCCGAAGTTCATGGTCAATGCGGACGGCACGCTGGGTGCGCGCAACGACGTGCATTGCGTGTCGATCGAGCACAAGCTGGGCATCAAGGCCAGCCCGACGGCGGTGCTGCAGTTCGGCGACCATGGCGGTGCGATCGGCACGCTGGTGGGCGAAGAGAACCGCGGCCTCGAATACATGTTCATCATGATGAACGCGGCCCGCTTCGGCGTCGGCATGCAGGGCATCGGCCTGGCGGAGAACGCGTACCAGAAGGCCGTCGCGTTCGCGAAGGAGCGCGTGCAGTCGCGCGACCTGGCGGGATCCGCCGGCCCGGTGACGATCATCCACCACCCAGACGTGCGCCGGATGCTGATGTCGATGCGCGCGCAGACGGAAGCCGCGCGGGCGCTGGCCTACGTGGGCGCAGGCATCCACGACATCGCCCATCACCACGCGGATGAAGAGACGCGCGCGGCGAACCAGGCGATCTACGAGTACCTGGTACCCGTCATCAAGGGCTGGTCGACGGAGATGAGCGAGAACGTCGCCCGCGACGGCGTGCAGGTGCACGGCGGCATGGGCTTCATCGAAGAGACGGGCGCCGCGCAACACTATCGCGACGCGAAGATCCTGACGATCTACGAAGGCACGACGGCGATCCAGGCCAACGACCTCGTGGGCCGCAAGACGCTGCGCGACGGCGGTAAAGTGGCCAAGCACCTGATCGCGCAAGTGCGCGCGACGGCCACGCAGCTGGGCGAACTGGATGGCGCCGATTTCGCGGCCATCCAGGGACGGCTCGAGCAGGGCGCGGCCGACCTGGAAGCGGTCGTCGACTTCGTGCTGGCGAACGCCAAGAGCGACGTCAAAGCCGTTTTCGCGGGCAGCGTGCCTTACCTGAAGCTGGCCGGCGTCGTGCTGGGCGGCTGGCAGATGGGCCGCGCCGCCGTGATCGCGCAGCAGAAGCTCGCTGGCGGCGACGGCGACCAGGCGTTCTTCCAGGCGAAGATCGCCACGGCGCGCTTCTTCGCCGACCACATCCTGGCCCAATCGACGGCGCTGCGCGCCTCGATCGTCGACGGCCACGCCGGCGTGCTGGCGCTGCCGGAAGAGATGTTCTAAGCAGCGTTACAGCCCAGCCCGTGTCCTGCTGGGGTCAGACCCGGACAGGACACGGACTGGGCTGCTATTACGGCTGAGGCTGTGTCCTGTCCGGGTCAGACCCCAGAAGTGAAGAAGTGGACACGGGCTCAGCCGTAGTTACAACGGCTTGCTCGGGCTGGCGAACGCGCGGGGGACTGCGCCGATCTGCTGCAGCACGCCCAGCCGGTCCGCCTGCAGCCACGTGCGGATGATCTGGCCGTCGCGCAGCTGGAAGATCACGTTGCCGGTCTGCGTTACCCGGGCGCCGCTCGGTGGCAGGCCGACGAACGGGCCGCCGTGCAATGCGTGAAACGTCCAGCGGGCCGCGACGCGGTCGCCTTCGCCAAACAAATCCTCCAGATGGAAACGCACGCCGGGAAAACCGGTGCGTACCGCGTCGATCGTGGCGCGGTATTCGTGCGGGCCGCGCTCGCCTTTCGGGCCCGTGAAGTCCGGCGCGATCAGCCGCTCCAGCATGTCCAGCCTTCCCGCGTTGATGCAATCCTCGTACAGCGTGCGGACCACTTCCTTGTTCTGCTCGACCGTGTTCATCCGTCTTCTCCATTTGACCAAGATTGCCGACGAGTGTAAAACCTCAAGCTAAGTTAAGGTCAAGGAGAAAATGATGGGAAAGGTAAATCCCGAAGACGTCGGCAAGCCGCTCTCCGTCGGCGAGGTCGCGCGGCGCAGCGGCGTGGCCGTCTCCGCGCTGCATTTTTACGAGAGCCGTGGCCTGATTCGCAGCGTGCGCAGCGCCGGCGGGCAGCGCCGCTATGGGCGCGACGTGCTGCGCCGGGTTGCCGTCATCAAGGCCGCGCAGCGGATCGGCATTTCGCTGACGACGATCAGCGCCGCGCTTGCCGAGCTGCCGGAAGGCCATGCGCCGACGGTCGCGGACTGGACGCGCCTGTCCACCGCCTGGCGGGCGGACCTCGACGAGCGTATCGCCCAGCTGACGAAGTTGCGTGACCAGCTGGACGATTGCATCGGCTGCGGCTGCCTGTCGATCGAGGCGTGCCGGCTGCGTAATCCGCTCGACGAGCTGTCGGAGCAGGGCAGCGGCGCCCAGCTGTTGTAGCCGCGCGGCCGTGCGACGCGCGTGCAACGGATCTGTCATCAAACTGTCGAACGAGTTGAGGTGTTTTGTCATGCCGCTTCAACCACGGCAGGGCTTCCTGTACGCTTTCTGACGTTGCCCCGCAGCAAGGGGCGTCCCGCTCACGCGGCCCGGCGCGGCCGCCAAATGCTCGAGATCAGTCATGAAACAGCCTGTCAGGAAGACCTCGTTGCTGGTGACACTGGCCGCGCTGGCCGGATGCCTCGCCGGCAGCGCCGCAGCCGCCACGAACGCGGCGCCCGTGCCCGTACCGCGCTGGGAGCAGTTCCCCGGGGAGCCCATCATCGTGTTCGGTGGCGGCGACTCCACGGACCCCGACGGCCACGTGATCGCGTGGACCTGGAAGTTCGGCGACGGCCAGACGGGCAGCGGCCCGGACGCGGCGCACATGTATGCCAAGGCCGGCAGCTACCAGGCCACGCTGACGGTGCAGGACGACCAGGGCGCGAGTGCCAGCAAGACGTTCGCCGTCACCGTGCAGCCGAAACCGAACATGCTGCCCGAAGCGGCCGGCACGGCCAGCGCCGTTCCCGCCACGTTGACGGCGAACTTCGACGCCAGTGCATCGCGCGACCCGGACGGGCGCATCGTCACGTACCTGTGGGCCTTCGGCGACGGCACGCAAGCGAAGGGCGCGAAGCTCGCCCACGCTTACAAGGCCGCCGGCACGTATGCGGCCACGCTGACCGTTACCGATGACCGCGGCGGCATCGCGAAGCTGAACGTGCCCGTCACCGTAGTCGGCAACCTGGCGCCCGTCGCGGCGGCATCCACGCGGCCCGTGTCGGGCAAGCTGGCGATCGAGTTCGACGCCGCCGCGTCCACCGACAGCGACGGCAGCATCGCCCGCTACGTATGGAACTTCGGCGACGGCACCAGCGGCACCGGCGTCTACGCCTCCCACACGTATGCGCAGGCCGGCCACTACACGGCCACGCTGACCGTCACGGACAACCTGGGCAAGACGGCCAGCCTCGCGCTGCCCGTCGACGTCACCGGCGCCACGATCGCCAACACGCCGTGGGTGACGGGTTACTACGCCGGCTGGTTCTGGAACGACTACCAGCCGCAGCACATCGACATGAGCGCGATGACGCACGTCGTGTTCGGCCGCGTCGCACCGGGCGGCGGCACGTTGGGCGGCAAACCCGGCGAGATCATGCGCGGCGCGGGCACGGCCCACGAGCCGGGCCACCTGCCCGCGAACGTCAGCACGAAGAGCGTCGAGGACTACCTGGTGCAGCGCGCCCACGGGGCCGGCATCAAGGCGCTCCTGATGTTGGGCGGGAACGACGATGGTGCCGGCTTCGCCGCGTCGACGACGGCCGCGATGCGCCAGACCTTCATCGCGAACCTGCTGAACTACCTGGCAGCGCACGACTACGACGGCGTCGACGTCGACTGGGAGGACCGGCTCGAGACGGCCGCCGACCAGCAGCAGCTGATTGCGCTGATCACGGAGCTGAAGGCGGCGGCCGCGTTCCATGCGCGCTACCGCGACCGGCCGCTGCTCGTCACGTGGCCGACCAGCATCCTGAACATGAACTACGACGTGGTCCCGCCGTGGAAGGTGCAGGTTGCCCAGCTGGTGGACCAGTTCAACATCATGACCTACGAGATGGCGTTCGGCCACGGCGGCTGGACGACGTGGCACTTCGCGCCCATCGGCGGACAGTCCGGCACGCACCCGAGCGACATCTCGAGCACCGTGCAGGCCTACGTCGATGCCGGCATCCTGCCCGCGAAGATCGGCATCGGCATCGGCTTCTATGGCCTCAGCTACACGCCGCCGGCAACGGGCCCGAACCAGGTCGTCACGCTGCAGGAATCGAACGACGCCACGTGGAGCTACGCGAACCTCGTCAACGGCGGCTTCCTGGCGGCCGGCACGTACGTGTGGGACGACGTCGCGCAGATGGGCTACCGCTCCTATCCGGGCGGCTTCACGGGCCATGCGCAGTACAACTGGGGCACCTCCGGCTTCCTCAGCTACGAAGACCCGGCCAGCATCGCCGCCAAGGGCAAGTGGGTGCGCGGCAAGGGGCTGGGCGGCACCGTGCTGTGGACCATCAACTACGGCAGCCCTGACGGCTTGAACAACCCGTTGCTGAACGCGGTGAAGCAGTCCTTCCTGCTGGGAGCGGACAGCGTGCAACCGTTCGCCCGCATGACGTCGGCGATGCCGTCCGCCAGCGTGCTGCGCATCGACTTCGACGGCAGCGCGTCGCGCGACGTCAACGACCAACCGGTAACCGGCTACGCATGGAACTTCGGCGACGGCGCCAGCGCCGCCGGGGCGACCGTTGGCCACACGTATGCGCAGCCGGGCGACTACCTGGTGACGCTGACGGTGACCGATGCGGCCGGCGTCAGCGCATCCACGGCGGCATCCGTGCGCGCCGACTTCCCGCCGCCGCCGGACACGTTGCCGCCGCTGGAACCCGTGCCCGCCGCGAACGGCGCGCTGCCGTGGGTCACTGCCTACTATGCCGGCTGGTTCTGGCCGGACTACGCGCCGCAGTACGTCGACATGAGCGCGCTGACGCACTATGTGTTCGGCCGCGTCGCGCCGGGCGGCGGCACGCTGGGCGGACAGCCGGGCGACGTCGTCAAAGGCGGCGGCACGGCGCACGATGCCGGCACGCTCGGCACGGTGAGCCCGAAGAGCGTCGAGGACTACCTCGTCGAGAAGGCCCACGTGGCCGGCAGGAAGGCGCTGTTGATGATCGGCGGGATGGGCGACGGCCAGGGCTTCCTGCGTTCGACGGCGCCCAGCGTGCGCCCGGCGTTCGTGAAGAACGTGCTCGATTACCTGGAGGCGCACGACTACGACGGCATCGACGTCGATTGGGAAGACGTGCTCGATACGGAGCAGGCACACTTCCGGCTGACGGCGCTGATCGCCGACCTGCGTGCCGGAGCAAAACTGCGCACGCGCTGGCAGGACGGCTCGTTCCTGATCACGTTCCCGAACTACGCGATGAACATGAACTACGAGACGGTGCCGGCGTGGAAGGTGACGATCGCGTCGCTCGTCGACCAGTTCAACCTGATGAGCTATGCGCTGGGCTTCGCGGCGGACGGCTGGAGCACGACGACCTTCAGCCCCATCGAAGGCCATACGGCAAGCCATCCGATGGACCTGGCGTCGAGCCTGCAGGCTTACCAGAACGCCGGCATCGACCGCAGGAAGCTGGGCATCGGCATCGGCTTCTACGGCATGAGCTATGCGCCGCCCGTCACGGGGCTGGACCAGCCGGTGACGGCACTGTCGTCGAGCGATACGGCATGGAGCTGGGCGAACCTCGTCAACGGCGGCTTCCTCAGTCACGGCACCTATCACTGGGACGACACGGCGAAGATGGGCTACCGCGTCTACCCGGGCGGCTACCAGGGCACGGCCCAGTACAACCGCGAGATCTCCGGCATGCTGACCTACGAGGACGAGAACAGCATCGCCGCGAAGGGCAGCTGGGTGCGCGCCACGGGGGCCGGCGGCGCGATCATCTGGACGATCAACTACGGCAGCGCCGACGGCCGCACGAATCCGCTGATGAATGCGGTGAAGGGAGCGTTCCTGAAGTAAGCCTGGGTACTCCTGTGCCGGGCTCCTTCATTGCCTTGGCCCCGCCTGCGCAAGCCGGCGGGGCTTTTTTTCGTTGATAGAATGGCGCGATCACCGCCAGGAGAATGCGATGGAACTCTCGACACTGCTGCTGTTCGTCCCGGCCTGCTTCGCGCTCAATCTCGCGCCAGGGCCCAATAACCTGCTCTCGGTCAGCAATGCCACGCGCTACGGTTTTCGCGCGTCGTGCAGCGCGGCGCTGGGTCGCCTGCTGGCGTTTGCCGGCATGATCGCGCTGGCCGCCAGCGGCCTGGCCGTTGTGCTGCACGCGTCGGAGACGCTGTTCTACGCGATCAAGATCGCCGGCGCGTGCTACCTGTTCTGGCTTGCGTGGCAGTTGTGGCACGCCGCGCCCGCGCCCGAGGAGGAGGGCACGGCATCGGCGGGCGGCTTCTGGCGCCTGGCGCGGTAGGAGTTCTTCGTCGCCGCCGGCAATCCGAAGGCGATCCTGATCTTCACGGCCTTCCTGCCGCAATTCGTCGATCCGGGGCGGCCGATGGCGCCGCAGTTCGCGTTGCTGGGCGTGCTGTTCCTCGTGTTCGAGATGGTTGCCGGGGCCGTGTATGCGGCGATCGGCACGAAGCTGCGGCGCTGGTTCGCCGCGCCGCGCGGCAAGCGGATCTTCAACCGTACGTGCGCGGGGCTGCTGTCCGGCGCGGGCCTCGGGCTGCTGCTGGCCCGGCGCGCGTCGTAGCGCGCCGTGGCAGGCGGCAGTGGGGCCGCGTTCCATCCCGCCATCCCAAATTTGATTAAAAGCTACGTTATCTGCACGAAAACTGTTGGTTTGACTCATCAATTTGATGAATTTGATCAATAATCGTTGACCTGGAGAAATTCAAACGGCAGTATCCATTCCGAGGGGCTCAAATTCGTCAAATTGCTGGCTGCCAGTGATTTCCGTCGAATGGCCTGGTCAAATCAACGGGGATGGATATGAAGCTCGGAAATTGGAAAATCGGCACGCGCATGTTGGCAGGGTTCGGCGCGGTATTGGCGTTGCTCGTGGCGGTCGCTGCGCTCGGCATCGGCAGCATGGGCGGCCTGCAGTCGCGGCTGCGCGAGATCACTGGCGTCAACAACGCGGAGATCCGCGAGGCCAGCACGATGCGCACGATGGTGGACGACCGCATGATCGCGCTGCGCAACGTGGCCTGCTGACCGAGCCGGAAGCCATGGCCGCGGAAGTGAAGCGGATCGAGGGCGATGCCAGCCGCTACGCGGAGGCGGCTGGCCGGTTGGCCGAGCTGTTCAAGCGCTACGGCGCATCCGCCGAGGAGCGCGCGCTGTTCGACGAGGCGCACGCCGCCGCGCAGGAAATCGCACCGCTGATGGAGAAGGCGATCCGGCTCGGCCTGGCCAACGATACTGCCGGTGCCACCGCTGCCCTGGTGGGCGAGGTGCGGCACGTGCAACGCAAATGGGCGGACGCACTGACCGGCCTCGTGGCAATGGAGGAAAAGCTCAATGAGGACAAGCGGCTGAAGGCCGAGCAGTCCTACGAGTCGGCGGTGGCGCTCGTGATCGGGCTGGCGCTGGCCGCCTTCGCGGCCAGCTTCGCGATCGCCTGGTTCACGGCGCGCTCGATCACGCGGCCGCTGGCGCAGGCCGTCGGCATCGCGCAGACGGTGGCGGCGGGCGACCTGCGCTCCCGCATCGATGTGCGCAGCACCGACGAGACGGGTCAGCTGCTGGCGGCGCTCGGCACGATGAGCGACAGTCTGGCGGGCATCGTCACGCGGGTACGGCAGGGCACCGACACGATCGCCACCGCATCCAGCGAGATCGCCAGCGGCAACCTGGATCTGTCGTCGCGCACCGAGCAGCAGGCGGGTTCCCTGGAAGAGACGGCGTCGTCGATGGAAGAGCTGGCGGCGGCCGTCACCCACAATGCCGACAGCGCCCGGCAGGCCAACGAGATGGCCGTCGCGGCATGCGATGTCGCGGCGCGCGGCGGTGCCGCCGTCGGCGAAGTGGTGCGGACGATGGAAGCGATCGATGCGTCGGCCAAGAAGATCGTCGACATCATCGCCGTCATCGACGGCATCGCGTTCCAGACCAATATCCTGGCGCTGAACGCGGCGGTCGAGGCGGCGCGGGCCGGTGAACAAGGGCGCGGCTTCGCCGTCGTCGCGGCCGAGGTGCGCAACCTGGCGCAGCGCTCGGCCAGCGCGGCGCGCGAGGTGAAGGCATTGATCACGGATTCGGTGGGCCAGGTGGAGCAGGGCGCCACACTCGTCGGCAAGGCCGGCGCCACGATGCGGGAAGTGGTGGACAGCGTGCAGCGCGTGACGCGCATCATCGGCGAGATCAGCGGCGCGACCGGCGAGCAGGAGGCGGGCATCCATCAGGTCAACCAGGCCGTCATCGAGATGGATGGCGTGACGCAGCAGAATGCCGCGCTGGTGGAGGAAGCCGCCGCGGCGGCGGCTTCGCTGCAAAGCCAGGCCGGGGAACTGGCCGCCGTGGTCGGCGTGTTCAAGCTGCCCGGCGAAGGGGAAGGCACGGCACACGCACAGCGTGCGCCGGTACTGCTGGCGGCCTGACGATCAGCCGCGCACGATGCTCGGGCCTTCGCGGTGCACGCGGTCGCCCTTGCGCATATGTGGGTCGTCGCGGAAGTGGAACGTGCCCGTGCGGCCGTTCTCGTAACGCACGGTGACGGTCCACGTCTTCACCTTGTTCATCTTGCCTTCGATGTGCTTGCCCGCGTAGGCGCCGCCGACGGCACCGGCCACGGTGGCTAGCTGGCGGCCCGTGCCGCTGCCGACCTGGTTACCCAGCAGGCCGCCGGCCAGGCCGCCGACGATCACGCCGGTGGCGCCGCCCTTGCCGTCCTGCTCCGTGATGCGCACGCCGGTGACCCTGCCGCAGTCGTCGCACACGTTGCGGCGGTGGTGCGGGTCGGCGTGGGCGCCCGCCATCATCGAGGTCAGGGCAAGGGCGATCAGGGTGGTGCGTGGTTTCATGATGTGCTCCGATAAAGTCGATGGCCGCAGTATAGGCGCGGCCGGGAATGCTGCGGATGAGCAAATTGTAATCTCTTGTAAAAGAGCAATTTGTTGTCAACCGGCGGGCGGGCGGCGCGTTTTCGGCGGCCCGCCCGCTGTTTACTGCCGAGCCCGTGTCCACCTTGGGGTCAACCCTGGAAATGGACACGAGCGCGGCAGTAGGAGCAGCGCATTCAACCGTAGGCGCCGCCCGTGTACAGCAGGTCCGACAGGCGGGCCAGCGTGGCGATCAGCACGCCCGCACCGACCATCAGCGTGGCGACAACGATCACGGCCAGCGGCCAGCGCGATGCCGTGTGCCGGCCCGAGTGGGCATTGTAGGCCGCATCCCAGCGCTCGTCCGGGGTCAAGCCCAGCACCAGCGCCTCGATGAAGCCGGCCAGCATCGACACGGTCAGCGGCAGGTACCAGAAATACCAGTCGGCGTGCGGCGCGAGCGACATCGCGATGCCGCAGGCGGGCAATGACGCGGCGTGCAGCCAGCCCCAGCGGTCGGACAGGCCCTTCAGGTAGAAGCGGTGGATGCCGAGCCCGCCAAGCGCGAAGGCCAGCAGCGCGGTCAGCGTTTTGTTTTTATGCGACGGTTGCGCCATGGAGGATTGCAAAGTTGCCGTAGAGCTCACAGTATCGTGGATAATCGCCCGCTTGTCGCGTATTGCCGCGCAATTTGCGATTGCCGGGTGGCCGTAAACAAGCGATAATCATGGATTGCCCCAACTCTCACCGTTATCATTAATTCTTGCTGGCAGCAGGGAAGGCACGCTATAATCGGCGGCTTTTTCCGACTCAGCACACTTTTTGGAAATATTATGGTCGTTATTCGTTTAGCTCGTGGTGGCGCCAAGAAGCGCCCTTTCTACAACATCGTTGCAACCGATTCCCGCAATCGTCGTGACGGCCGCTTCGTCGAGCGCATTGGCTTCTACAACCCGATGGCATCCGGCCAGGAAGTCGGCTTCCGCGTTGCGCAAGACCGTCTGGCTTACTGGCAAGGCGTTGGCGCACAGCTGTCCCCGGCTGTCGAGCGTCTGGTCAACTCGAACAAAGCTGCCTAAGTTTTCTCTTGAGCGGCAAGCGTGAATCCGGGGCCGACGAGGCACTGCCCGTCCCCGGTGATCTGGTACAGGTAGGCTTCATTGCCGGTGCCTATGGCGTGGTGGGAGGTGTGCGTGTCCGCCCCTTCTCGGCCGATGCCGACGCCTTGCTGCATGCGGCCACCTGGTGGCTGGACAAGCCGGGCCTGCGTGACGTCGCCGTCAAGCGGGCCCGCATGCATTCCGGCGACGTGACCGCAAGCCTGGAAGGTGTCACCGACCGCGATATGGCGGAAGCGCTGAAAGGCGCCGCGGTATTCATCCCGCGCAGCCAGTTCCCGCAACTGGACGATGAAGACGAGTTTTACTGGGCCGACCTGATCGGGCTGGAAGTCGAGAACCTGCAAGGCGAACGCCTGGGCGTGGTGCACGACATGATGAGCAACGGGCCGCAATCGATCCTGCGCGTGAACGATCCGTCCACGCCGGAGCTTGATGAGCGCCTGATCCCGTTCGTCGACCAGTACGTGATCAAGGTGGACAAGGACGCGCGGAAGATCGTCGTGGACTGGGGCCTCGATTACTGAGGGTTCCATGCAGTTCGACGTCATTACGCTGTTCCCCGAGATGTTTGCCGCGCTCACGCAGTCCGGCATCACGCGGCGGGCGCACGAGCAGGGCAGGTGGGGCCTGTCGATGTGGAATCCACGCGATTTCACGACCGACAACCACCGCACCGTGGACGACCGGCCGTATGGCGGCGGGCCGGGCATGGTGATGCTGGCCAGGCCGCTCGAGGCGGCGATCGCGTGCGCGAAACAGCGCCAGGTCGTGGCCGGGTTGCCGGCGCCGCGCGTCGTGTACATGTCGCCGCAAGGCCGGCAGCTGACGCACGAGAAGGTCATGCAGCTGAAAAGCGAGCCGGGTCTCGTGATCCTGTGCGGCCGCTACGAAGCCGTGGACCAGCGCCTGCTGGACCGCTGCGTCGACGAGGAAATCAGCCTCGGCGACTTCGTGCTGTCCGGCGGCGAGCTGCCGGCGATGGCGCTGATGGATGCCGTGGTGCGGCAGCTGCCCGGTGTGCTGAACACGGATGCGTCGGCGGTCGAGGACAGTTTCGTCAACGGCCTGCTCGATGCGCCGCACTATACGCGGCCGGAAGTGTACGAAGGTGTCGCGGTGCCCCCCGTGCTGTTGGGCGGGAACCATGCGGAGATTGCGAAGTGGCGCCGCGAGCGGATGCTGGAAGCGACCGCGAACAAGCGCCCCGACCTGCTCGCGGAGGCCCGTACCGCTGGCCTGCTGACGAAGCAGGACGAAAAGTTTTTGGCAGGTTTAGCAAAACCTGTGCAGTAAGCAGTAAAAGCGCGGGCCGGTAACGGTCCGCATGTTTAACCCCATCCTCTACCGGGCGAATACTTTTCCGAGCGCCGGCACGATGGTCATAGGAGTCATAAAATGGATCTGATTCAGCAACTCGAGCAGGAAGAAATCGCGCGCCTGGGCAAGAACATCCCTGAGTTCGCACCTGGCGACACCGTGGTCGTGAACGTGAACGTGGTCGAAGGCACGCGCAAGCGCGCCCAGGCTTACGAAGGCGTCGTGATCGCCCGCCGTAACCGTGGCCTGAACTCGAACTTCATCGTTCGCAAGATCTCGTCCGGCGAAGGCGTCGAGCGTACCTTCCAGCTGTATTCCCCGCTGATCGCTTCGATCGAAGTGAAGCGTCGTGGTGACGTCCGTCGCGCCAAGCTGTACTACCTGCGCGAGCGTTCGGGCAAGTCCGCACGTATCAAGGAAAAACTGCCGAACCGTCGCGCAACCGCGGCGCAAGGCGAGTAATCTGCGCGGTTTGCCGCTCGGTTATTCACTTGAAAAGGGGCGCCTTCGTGGCGCCTCTTTTTTTTGTCCCGCCTGACCATACGTGCAGGTATCGCCACCCCGGAGACCCATCTTGGCCAAGCCCCTGTTCGACCCCACCTCGCTGCCCATCGACGCGATCGCCGGCGAACCTGCCGTGCCGCGCGAGCGCCTTGCCGCCGACTGGCTGCGCGCACGCTTCGCGCAACCGCCGGATTGGTTGCCCGAGACCGCGGACGAATCGCTGCAGCGCAAGGCCGAGCCCACGCCGGCCTCCGTGCTGGTGCCGCTGGTGCGGCGCGAGCAGGGCTTGACGGTGCTGCTGACGCAGCGCACCGCGCACCTGAACGACCATGCTGGCCAGGTGGCCTTCCCGGGCGGGCGCGCCGAACATTTCGACGCCGACACCGCCGACACGGCGCTGCGCGAGACGGAGGAGGAGATCGGCCTGCACCGCCGCCACATCGAGGTGCTGGGCGCGCTGCCGCTGTACTACACGGGCACCGGCTACAGCGTGACGCCGGTCGTGGGCCTGGTGCACCCGCCGTTCGAGCTGAAGGCGGACCCGTTCGAGGTGGCCGACATCTTCGAAGTGCCGCTCGCCTTCCTGATGGACGGGGCCAACCACCAGCGCCTGTCCGCCGCGCTGCCGAGCGGGCGGCGCTCGTTCTACGCGATGCCGTACGAGGGCTATTTCATCTGGGGCGCCACGGCCGGGATGCTGCGCAATCTGTTTCATTTCTTGCGCGCTTAAGCTATCGTAGCGCCATTGCTTGTCAAAGGATTTAGATGACTTTTCTTTCGATTCTCTGCGCGCTGCTGCTCGAGCAGATGAAGCCGCTGCGCGCGGATAACCCGATCTACGCCAACATCAAGCTGTTCGCCGTGCGCATGGAGACCTGGTTCAACGCCGGCCAGGCCAGCCACGGGAAAATGGGCTGGTTCCTGATGATGGCGGCGCTGATGGTGCCCACGGCGCTGGTCTACTGGGTGCTGCTGCGCTATAACCTGATCCTGGCCGCGTTCGCGTGGAACGTGCTGATCGTCTACCTCACGCTGGGCTTTCGCCACTACAGCCATTACTTCACGTCGATCCAGCTGGCGCTGAACGCGGGCGACGAGGCGGCCGCGCGGGCGCTGCTGGCCGAATGGACGAAGCAGGACACGGTGGGCATGGAAGTGAACGAGATCGCCCGCATCGCCGTCGAGAAGGCGCTGATCACCACGCACCGCAACGTGTTCGGCGTGTTCTTCTGGTTCCTGCTGCCGCTGGGGCCCGCGGCGGCCGTGATGTACCGCGTGTCCGAATACCTGGCGCGCGCGTGGAACGAGCCTGAGCACATGAAGAACGAAGCGTTCGGCCAGTTCGCCGCGCGGGCGTTCTACTGGATCGACTGGATCCCGGCGCGGCTGACGGCCGTGGCATTTGCCGTCGTCGGCAATTTCGAGGACGCGATCTACGCCTGGCGCAACTTCGCCTACCGCTGGAAGGACGAGGCGATCGGCATCATCCTCGCCGCCGGCGGCGGTGCGATGGGCGTGCGCCTCGGCACGCCGCAGGAAAACGCGGCGAAGGTGGTGCCGTCCGATGCGGCCACCGTGGACATCAGCGACGTCGAAGTGGAGACGCTGCCCGGCGACGAGCCGAGCGTGCGCGCACTGCAGAGCACCGTGGGCCTCGTGTGGCGTGCGCTGCTGCTGTGGATGCTGTTGCTGCTGTTGATGTCCGGCGCGATGGCGTTGGGCTGATCAGACGGGCCGCCGCGAGCGGCCCGTCTTGCGTCTTGTGCCTGGCCTGCGGAAAAACGCCGTGCCGTGAACGGGCTTACAATGCCGGCTGCGGCTTGCGTGGCGGGAGTCGACCGGTGGCGTGCAACGGGCGCCGCGGCCAATTCCTTCTCGCGCCGGTCGGGTACTCGGGCGTTCAGGTCTTCTATAAGATATAATACCTAGCGGTTCCTCCACATCCAGTTTCCAGCCTATGGCCAGCGAGTTCTTCATTCTTGGGCTTACCACCGACGGCAAGCAATTTCGTCCCAGCGACTGGGCCGATCGCCTGTGCGGTGTGATGTCGTGCTTCCGGCCCGCGGGCACGGGCGGCCGCAATGCCCACCTGCAGTACTCGCCGCTGGTGCGGCCGGAGATGATCAACGGCGTCAAGGCCGTCGTCGTCAACGAGACGCTGAAGGACATCGAGCCGATGGCCTATCACTTCGTCAAGCAGTTCGCGCTCGACAACAAGCTGCAGGTCGTCGATGCCTGCCTCGTGCCGCTGCCCGGCGAGAAGAAGTAGCCGCCGCTCTTCGGCGCGAAGCAGTCGTCTCCTCTCTTCACGAAGGGCCGTTGGCGGCGTAGGATAGGGTTTTGCCAACGCGAGTAGCGAGACCACATGACCCTCCGCCATGCCGTTCTGAAGACAGCCCTGCTGTCCTGTTTTGCCCTCAGCTTCGTTCCCCCCGTCGTCCATGGCCAGGCGCTGCCGCCCGGCGTCGTCAAAGGGCCTTCCGTCGAAGGCATCACCGAGTACCGCCTGCCCAACGGCCTGAAGGTGCTGCTGTTCCCGGATGCTTCCAAGCCCACCGTCACCGTGAACGTCACGTACCTGGTCGGTTCGCGCCATGAGAACTACGGCGAGACGGGCATGGCGCACCTGCTCGAGCACCTGATGTTCAAGGGCGCGCCGAAGAACCGCAACATCCCGCAGCAGTTCGCCGAGCGGGGCATGGACTTCAACGGCACCACGTCGCAGGACCGCACCAACTACTTCGAGGTGTTCGCCGCCAGCGATGCGAACCTGAAGTGGGCGCTGGAGATGGAAGCGGACCGCATGACGAAGTCGTTCATCGCGCGGAAGGACCTGGACTCCGAGATGACCGTCGTGCGCAACGAGTACGAGTCCGGCGAGAACAGCCCGTTCGGCGTGCTGATGAAGCGGATGGAGAGCGTCGCCTACGACTGGCACAGCTACGGCCGCTCGACGATCGGCAACCGCAGCGACATCGAGAACGTCAAGATCGAGAATCTGCAGGCGTTCTACCGCACCTACTACCAGCCGGACAACGCGGTGCTGCTCGTCGCCGGCAAGTTCGAACCAAGCAAGACGCTGTCGTGGATCACCAAGTCGTTCGGCGTGATCCCGAAGCCGAAGCGCAAGCTGCCGCCGTTCTGGACCGTCGAGCCGACGCAGGATGGCGACCGCCAGTTCACCGTGCGCCGCAAGGGCGACGTGCAGATCGTGCTGGTCGCGTACAAGGTGCCTGCCGGCCTGCACCCGGATGCGGACCCGCTCCAGTTCATGAGCCAGATCGAAGGCGACACGCCGAACGGCCGCCTGCACAAGCTGCTCGTCGAGACGGGCAAGGCGGCGCAGGTGTTCAGCTTCGGCCAGAACGGCTACGCGCCAAGCCTGCAGATGTTCGGTGCCGTCGTCAAGGCAGGCCAGCCGGTCGAGCCGGTGCGCGATGCGCTGGTCGAGGCGGTCGAAAGCTTCGCGAAGACGCCGCCGACGGAAGAAGAGATGGAGCGCACCCGCCGCAACTTCAGCAACGGCATCGAGAAGGCGCTGAACGATCCGCAGCAGGTGGGCGTGGCGTTGTCCGAGCAGATCGCGCTGGGCGACTGGCGCCTGCTGTTCCAGGGCCGCGACAACCTGCCGACGATCACCGCCAAGCAGGTCGCCGACGCGGCCGCCCGCTACTTCAAGCGCGACAACCGCACGGTGGGCCTGTTCCTGCCGGAAGATGCGCCGCAGCGTGCGACGATCGGCCCGGCGCCGACGGCGGCCGAGGTGCTGAAGGAGTACAAGGCGAAGGAAAGCGCGCTGACGTCCGAGAACTTCGACCCGAGCCAGGAAAACATCATGGCGCGCACGGAGGTCCGCACGATCGGCGGCCTGAAGGCGGCGCTGCTGCCGAAGAAGAACCGCGGCGAGACGGTGTCCGTGGACCTGCGCCTGCACTGGGGCGACGAGAAGAACCAGTTCGGCAAGGCGATGGTGTCGGCCGTGACGAACGAGATGCTCACGCGCGGCACCAGCAAGTACACGCGCGCGCAGCTGGCGGACGCGATGTCGAAGCTGAAGATGAGCGGCAACAGCGTCTACCACTTCGACACGACGCGCGAGCACCTCGACGAGGCACTGAAGCTGATGGCCCACGTGCTGAAGGAGCCGAGCTTCCCCGAGGCCGAATTCGAGCAGCTGCGCCAGCAATGGATCGTCGGCATCGAGTCGAGCCGCAACGAGCCGCAGGTGCTGGCGGGGCAGGCGCTCGACCAGTATTTCGACAACTGGCCGAAGGGCGACCCGCGCGCCGAGATGACGCTCGACGAGCAGCTGGCCGAACTGAAGGCGATGAAGCTGGACGACGTGAAGGCTTACCACCGCGAGTTCTACGGCGCGTCGCATGGCGAGCTGTCGATCGTCGGCGACTTCGACAAGGAAGCGGCCGCGAAGACGGTGGCGGCCACGCTGGGTAACTGGGACAGCAAGGCATCGTACGCCCGCATCCTCGATGCGAACGGCGAACGCAAGGCGATGCGCAAGGCGATCGACACGCCCGACAAGGAGAACGGCTTCTACAGCGCGCGCGTGAACCTGGACCTGAAGAGCGATGACCCGGACTACCCGGCGCTGGAGCTGGCCAACTACATCTTCGGAGACGGCGGCCTGAAGTCCCGGCTGATGGACCGCATCCGCCAGAAGGACGGCCTGTCGTACGGCGGCGGCTCGGGCGTGTACGCCTCGGACATCGACCGCGCGTCGCACTTCACGATCAGCGCGATTGCCGCGCCGCAGAACCTCAAAAAACTGGAAGCGGCAATCCGCGACGAGCTGGCACGCGCGGTGAAGGAAGGCTTCACACCGGCCGAAGTGGCGGGCGCCAAATCCGGCCTGCTGCAACAGCGCCTGCAGAACCGCTCGAAGGACGGCGTCGTCGCCAGCGCGTGGACGAACTTCCTGTACCTGGACCGCGACTTCATGTGGAGCAAGCAGCACGAGGACAGGCTGAAGGCGCTGACGGTGGAGCAGGTCAACGCAGCGTTCCGCAAGTACGTCGATCCGGCCAAGTTGGCGGTAGTCGTGGCGGGGGATGAATCGAAGGCGAAGTAAGCGCGTCGCCAGGACTATTGAACCCAACGGCGGAAGCCGGGGTCAGACCCGACGGGTCTGACCCCAGGGGTTGCGGTTGGGGTTGCTGCTCGAGCCAACGGCCCGCTTTCTTAAGGCGTGCTGAGCTCCGCCACAAAGTCGTACATATCGCCGCGGAAGATCGAGCGGCAGAATTCCACTGCGCGGCCGTCGCGCACGAAGCCCAGGCGTTCGACGGCCAGGCCGGCGTCGCCTTCCTTTGTTTGCAGCAGCTGCGCCTGCTCGGCGTTCAGCAGCAGCGCCGACAGCCGCTGCAGGGCGCGCACCGGGCGGTGGCCTGTCTTTTCCAGCGCTTCATACATCGACACGTCCACCGCCTCCAGCGACGGCAGCGCGCCGGCGACGATCGTCGCGTATTCGATGCACATCGGGATGTCGTCGGCAAAGCGGATGCGGTTGAAGCGGTAGACGGGTGCGCCCGGCGACAGCCGCAGCCGCAGCGCTTCTTCCGGCGTCACCGTGCCTTCCGACCGCTTCAGCCAGACGCTTTTCGGCGTGCGGCCGCGCGCGCGGATGTCCTCGGAGAACGAGGTTAGTTTCGCGAAGTTCTTTTCGATGCGGGTATTGATGAAATTGCCCGAGCCGGGCCGGCGCACCAGCAGGCCTTCGTCGACGAGGCCGTCGATGGCCTTGCGCACCGTGATGCGGGAGATCGACAGGTCCGCCGCCAGCTGGCGCTCGGCGGGCAGTGCCTCGTCCGGGCCGAAGATCCGCTTGTCGATCGCTTCGCGCAGCGCCCGCTGCAATTGCTGGTACAGCGGCAAACTGGTCTGCTCCAGGCCGCGCATGATCTCTACAAGCGAACTCAAGGTCTTCTCCCGGTGCGCGAACGTGTCCATGGCGCGCTCGCTGGTGTGGAAATGCGGTGGAACGGGGTGGAAATACGCGGCGTTGATAATACCAAAAAAAGACCATACGGCAAGCGGTCCGCATTGCCCTGCCTCAATCCTACTAGGTAGATAGCGCTATCGCAGTGGCTGCCCCGCTGAAGTGGTATGTATTTTCAATACAACATGCGAAAAAAATACGGAAATTGGTAGTGTTGTGGTATTGATTGGCGGTATATTGGCGCTCAATTGGTTTTGTAATGGTTTTGTAACGCAGTGCTAGAAACGGACCGGGTCCTGCCTCGCGGGCCCATGACTAGGGGGAGTAAATGAAGCGCAATTTGACACCGATCGCGACCGCAGTCGCCATCCTGATCACCGGCACCGGCATCGCGCGGGCTCAGACCGTGACCGAGGCAAGCACGGAGCCGGCCGTCGTGACCGTGACCGGGGTGCGCGCCGCGATGGCGCAGTCACTGAACCAGAAGCGCAACGCCGATTCGACGGTGGAAGTGATCACCGCCGAAGACGTGGGCAAGATGCCGGACAAGAGCGTGGCCGACTCGCTGCAGCGCGTGCCGGGCGTCTCCGTGGCCACCGCCGGCGGTGCCGAGGGCGGCTTCGGCGAGAACGACCGCGTCAGCCTGAAAGGCACTCCCTCGAACCTGACCCTGACCACGCTGAACGGCCACACGGTCTCCTCCGGCGACTGGTACATCTCGAACATCACCAGCGGCGGCCGCTCCGTCAGCTACTCGATGTTCCCGTCCGAACTGATCGGCCGCGTGACCGTCCACAAGAGCTCGCAGGCTAACCTGATCGAGGGCGGCGCCGCCGGCAACGTCGACATCGAGACCCGCAAGCCCCTGTCGTTCAAGAAGCCGTTCACGATCATGGGTTCCGTCGAGGGCGTGTACAGCGAGGGCGCCAGCAAGACCGATCCACAGTTCTCCGCGCTGGCGAACTGGAAGAACGACGCCAACAACCTGGGCGTGCTGGTGCAGGTGTTCGACGAGAAGCGCACGCTGCGCCGCATGGGCCAGGAATTCCTGTGGTGGGACAAGGTCACGACGGGCACCGCGCCTGACTGGATCCGCGCCCATCCGGAAGTGGAAGGCAAGTGGCTGTCGCTGCTCACCGGTTCGTCGCTGTTCCAGCAGAAGCGCGAACGCAAGGGCGGCATGATCGACGTGCAGTTCAAGGTCAACAACGACTTCTCGTTCGACATCAACGGCTTCTACACGCGCCTCGATGCGGACAACGTCAACGCCAACTTCATGCTGGCACCGTACCAGCCGCTGTCGAACAACTGGTCCGGCGTCGGCGGCGTGGTCCCGTCCAGCTACACGATCACGGGCAACCAGATCACGTCGATCACGTTCCCGAGCGCCTGCCCGGCAGGCCTTGACTGCTCGAAGATGGGCCCGTCGGTGCAGGACATCATCGCCCGCCCGGGTTCCTACTCCGATTCGAAGTTCCTGAACCTCGACTGGCAATGGCGCGCCGGCCCGAACATGTCGTTCAAGGGCCAGGTCGGTACCACGCGCGGCACCGGTTATGCGCGTGACTACGGCTACGAGGCATGGCTGGCCTATGCCGGCAACAGCCTGACGATGCACGGCCTCGATGCGCCGGCCACGGTGGTCGTCGACAATGCCGGCAGCTTCAACCCGCGCACCGGCGCCGACTTCTTCGGCGGCTGGGCATCGGATACGAAGGCGAAGGACAAGGAAACCTACGGCCAGGTGGACGGCACGTGGAAGGCACCGTGGGAAGTGGTGCCGAACGTGTACTTCGGCGTGCGCGCCGCCAAGCATGACCGCGACCTGACGTGGTTGCAGGGCACCGTGTCGGCGGCCGGCAGCGCGCTGGCGAACCGCCCGACCGGCCTGACGACCTATCCGGACAGCCCGCTGGAAAACGTGCTGAACAAACCGTGGACGTTCACCGGCGACTCGATGAAGGCATGGGGCGACCAGTACGTGGCATTCAATTCGCACGCGTACCAGAACGAGTTCCAGATCCGCGAAAAAGCCACGGCGGCCTATGCGATGGGCGACCTGGAATTCGGCGCCGTCTCCGGCAACGTGGGCGTGCGTTATGTGCGCACGGAGATCGACGTGGCCAACGCCTCGCCGAACGATGTGTGGAACCCGGTGCGCACGTCGCACACGTACAACGACTTCCTGCCCAGCCTGAACCTGAAGACGAATGTGGGCGCGGACGTCGTGCTGCGCGCGGCCGCCAGCCGCACGATGGCGCGGCCGGACTTCGGCTCGCTCGGTTCGCTGAGCCTGAACGACCTGACGTTCTCGGCCACCGGCGGCAACCCGAACCTGAAGCCGATCTACTCGAACAACGTCAACGTGGGCGCCGAGTGGTACTTCATGCCGAAGTCGCTGCTGGGCGTGAACGTGTACAACATGAACATCGGTTCGTACGTGACGTTCGGGGCGACGACGGCGGAGTTCTACAACCAGTCCGTCAAGCGCGTGACGACGTATAACATGAGCTCCGCGTTGAACACGAAGGCGCGCGTGCGCGGTGTCGAGCTGCAGTATCAGCAGGATCTGTCGAACGGCTTCGGTCTCACGGTGAACTACACGTACGCCGACGGCGAGGAAAAGGGCAAGGCGCCGAAGTCGGCCTGCGCGGACCTGGGCGACTGCCACATGATCGGCACGTCGAAGAACTCGTACAACGCCAGCGTGTTCTACGAGAACGACAAGTTCAGCGCCCGCCTGAACTACAGCTTCCGTTCCGCGTTCCTGAATGGCCTGGACCGCAACAGCGCGATCTACCAGGACGACGTGGGCACGGTGTCGGCCGCCGTCAACTACAACCTGACGGAGAACCTGACCCTGTCGCTGGAAGGCAAGGACCTGAACGATCCGCTGCTCAAGTCGTACGCGACGTCGAAGGACCAGCCGCGCGCCTTCTACAAGAACGGCAAGCAGATCTTCTTCGGCATCCGCGGCAAGATGTGATTGCCCTTTGACGTAAGATAATCCGTACCATGATGGCGGGGCTGCAAGGCCCTGCCTTTTTTTATTGGGAGACTCCATGCGCCGATTCATCGCCGCCACGCTGGCGGCCTCGTTGGCCACTGCCGCATTCGCCGCCACCCCCGCCGCTGCACCCTTCGTGGCCAGCCCGTACAAGCACCTGACCCAGCACCGGCCCGAAGCCGGCAACGTCATCACCGTCAACCCGGAGGGCAAGCCGATGCCGTGGCTGGCGCTGCCCGGCCGCACCGCGGCGCTGACGTGGGCGTTCGCCAACGGCGAGTGCGGCGACGAGCTGTGGGATGGCCGGCCGGGCCAGGCCGTGGCCGATGCGAACGTCGCCGCTTTCGCCAAAGCGGGCGCCGGCTACATCGTGTCGACGGGCGGGCAGGGCGGCGTGTTCACCTGTGCGTCGGATGCCGGCATGGAGCGCTTCGTGCAGCGCTACCTGTCGCCGCAGCTGCTGGGCTTCGACTTCGACATCGAGGAAAACCAGACCCCGGCGCAGATCGCATCGCTGGCCCGGCGCGTGGCAGCCGTGCAGAAGAAATACCCGCGCCTGCGCTTCTCGTTCACGATCGCCACGCACGCGGCCAGCGACGGCAGCCGGCGCAGCCTGAACACGACCGGCGAGGCGGTGCTGCAGGCGCTGCGCGCGTCGAACGTGCGCGACTACCTGCTGAACCTGATGGTGATGGATTACGGCCCTACCGCGCCGGGCGTCTGCGTCGTCAAGGAGGGGCATTGCGACATGGCGGCGTCCGCGCTGCAGGCCGCCCGCAACGTGCACGAGAAGTACGGC
Organism: Pseudoduganella flava; assembly: GCF_007830495.1. GTDB lineage: Bacteria > Pseudomonadota > Gammaproteobacteria > Burkholderiales > Burkholderiaceae_D > Rugamonas > Rugamonas flava. The sequence continues at coordinate 699,208 of NZ_VLKW01000001.1, forward strand.
GTGCCGTACGCGCAGATCGAGCTGACGCCGATGATCGGCATTAACGACGTGGTCGAGAATGTGTTCACGCCGGCCGATGGGGAAGCGCTGGCGCGGGCCGTCCGCGAGCAGGGCATGGCGGGCCTGCACTGGTGGTCCGTCGACCGCGACACGCCGTGCACGCGGCCCGTGACGGGCGCCGATGCGCAATGCCACACGATGCCGGGCGTGCCGGCGGGCGCGTTCGGCCGGGCGATGGGCAAGGCGGCCGCACGTTGAGCGCGCCGGACCTGTCGCGGAATTTGTCCCGCTACCTGTCGCTGGACGTGCTGCGCGGCCTGACGGTCGCGCTGATGATCGTCGTGAATACGCCGGGCGACTGGAACCACGTCTTTGCGCCGCTGCTGCACGCGCAGTGGCACGGTTTCACGCCGACCGACTGGGTATTCCCCACGTTCCTGTTCGCGGTCGGTAACGCGCTGGCGTTCGCGCTGCCGAAGTACGCGGCGCAGGGCGATGCCGCCGTGGTGGCGAAGGTGCTGCGGCGCGGCGCACTGATCTTCCTGCTCGGTTACCTGCTGTACTGGTTCCCGTTCTTCGCGCCCGATGGCGCCGGCGGCTTCCACCTGCTGCCGCCCGCCGATACGCGGATACCCGGCGTGCTGCAGCGGATCGGCCTGTGCTTCGCGCTGGCCGCGCTCGTGTTGCACTTCGCCGGCACGCGCGGCGCGCTCGCGTTCGCGCTGCTGGCGCTGGCCGGGCACTGGCTTGTGCTGGCGCTGTATGGCGACTACACATTGCAGGGCAATGCCGCCGGCAAGGTGGACCTGTGGCTGCTGGGGCCGCGCCACCTGTACCAGGGCGAGGGCCTGCCGTTCGATCCGGAAGGGATGCTGGGCACGTTGCCCGCCACCGTCAACGTCATTGCCGGCTACCTGGCGGGGCAGGTCGTGCTGAAGCTGGGCGCGCGCGGTGCGCTGGCGCGGCTGGTGGCGGTGGGCGCCGTTTGCACCGTCGTCGCGCTTTGCTGGAGCACGGTCCTGCCGGTCAACAAGAAGCTGTGGACGGGCTCCTACGTGCTGCTGACGATCGGCCTGGACCTGTTCGTGCTGGCGCTGCTGCTTTACGTGATCGAGGTGCGCGCCGTGCGCGGCTGGACTTACTTCTTCGAAGTGTTCGGCAAGAACACGCTGTTCATCTACCTGCTTTCCGAGCTGGCCGTGATCGTGCTGGTGAAGACGTGGGTCGGCGGCCATACGACCTATGACTGGCTGTATGCCACCGTGTTCCTGCCGCTGGCGCCGGCCCGCGTGGCGTCGCTGCTGTTCGCCCTCGTGTTCATGTTCGCGTGCTGGCTGGCCGGCTGGATTCTCGACCGCAAACGCATCTACATCCGCGTGTGACTCCCGGGCCGCGGTGATTTTCTGCGAGATTTGCGGCCCCGGTGCGCTGCTACAATCGCCGCTTCGCCGACGACGGCCCCGGAGAGAACATGAAGAAGTTCGGTCTGCTGTGCGCTGCACTCATACTTGGCATCGGCACGGTGGCGGCCGGGCTGTACGCGGGGGCCACGTTCCTGCGCGAGACGTCGGTACTGTCGGCGGACGACGTGCAGGTGACCACGTCGCTGCTGCTGTTGGTCGCGACGTGCGCGCTGATCTTCGCCAGCGTGCGGATGGCGCGCAAGCCGCCCGGCTCCGACTAGAACCTCAGCCGCAAGCCGGCACGCGTGACGAGCGCCGTCACAACCAGCATCGCGGCCGTCATCGCGACGGCGTTCACCAGGCCGGCCGCGCCGCCCGCCTGCCAGTACGGCCACCAGAAGCGGGGCAGGTGCAGCACGGCGGCCAGGTTCTCCCACAGGTCCGGTGCGATATACGCGAACACGGCGTTCGCGCCGGCCGGCAGCACTGCCGCGGTCCAGCGGCGCACCCGCAGCACGTCCACCATCACAAAGCACAGCAGGAACAGCGCGAGCGCCAGCGCCGCGCACACGAGCGTGTAGGACGCCGTCGCCTGGATCTTGTTGATGCCGTGGTAGGGCCGCAGCAGCAGGCCGCAGGCGAACTGGAACACGGCAAACCATGCCATGAAACGGATCCGGCCGCGCGCCGTCACTGGGGTGCCGGGCACGAACAGCGTGCCGACGACGGCACCGGCCATCACGTTCGCGGCCGTGGAGCCCAGCAACTGGGGGATGTTGACGAACCCGCGCAGCGCGGCCGGCAACCAGTCCAGCGCACCGGCGCTGCCGCCCAGGTACAGTGCGACGAGGCCGCCCAACGCCGCCATCAGTGCGGCCCGCTCGCCGTGCACGGCCAGGTAGATCGCCGCGCACAGCAGGTAGCTCCAGCCGATCATGCCGAGGATGCCCCACCACGTGTGCTGCAGCAGCACGCTGTCGAACTCCGCGTTGACGGTGCCGCGGAACGATGCCAGCAAGGCCACCATCAGTACCGCGCCGAGGTAGAACGGCCAGCCGCGCCGCGCCGCCTGCCGCCACAGCAGGATCACGGCGACGTAGAACAGCAGGAAGAACCAGGCGCGCGGCAGCGGCGCCGCGGCTTCGTCGTAGCGGTAGGCGTTGGCCAGCACGACGCCGGCGACCAGCAGGCCCGCCGTGCGCCACAGCATGCGCAGCACGAGGGGCAAGTCGACCTTGCCGACGGCGCGGTGCAGCGACAGAGGGATGGCCACGCCGACGATGAAGAGGAATGCGGGGAAGACGATGTCCGGGAAGGTGAGGCCGTCCGCGTGCGGGCCGGTGTGTTCGAGCCAGTACGGAATGGCCGGCATGCCGGCGATGTAGTTCACCCAGATCATCGCGGCGATGACAAGGCCGCGGAAAGCGTCAAGGCTCAGCAGGCGTTCGGTCATGCGGATTTTTCAGACATGAAAAAAGCGGGAAGGCCGCCGGCCGTTCCCGCTTTCGTGCGCATCACTGCGGACGGTGTTACTGCGCGGCCTGCGCCGGGGCGCTGCCGCCGGCCGGACGGTTGATCCACATGATCCAGTAACGTGCCAGGTCGCCGCGGCCGTCGCTGCCGGTCACGGTTTGCAGCGTCTTGACCGCTTCGTCCTTGCGGCCGGCCAGCGCCAGCGAGTAGCCCAGGCGCAGCTTCGCGTCTTCCGTGTTCTGCAGGCCGCCCTTGCTGATGCCTTCCTGGATCAGGGTGATGCCCTTGTCGTACTGGCCCAGCGTGACGTACGCGTAGCCCAGGTTGATCAGGCCCGTGCCGTTCTTCGACTTGCGTGCCGAAGCTTCGCCGCTGCCGATGTTCTTCATGTCGTCGGCGGCCTGCTTGTCGGCCTGCGCGCGCAGCTTCTTGTGCTCGCCCGCTTTCGTGCCGGTGCCCAGCACGCCGTTCGAGAAGCCGGCGTCCAGCGCCTGCTTCGCTTCGATCGGCTGGCCGGCCAGCAGCGCCAGTTCGGCCAGTGCCGTGTACTCTTCAGCCGACATCTTCGACACGGCCACCTTTTCCAGCCGCAGCACGTCCAGTGCGAAGCGGTTCGAGTACGTGGACTTGCCCTGGGTGCGGGAGAGCAGGTCCAGCCAGTAGTCGTCGTTCGGGTAGTAGCGCACCAGGTTTTCCAGCGCCATCAGGTAGGTGGCCTGGTCCTTCGTCTTCGCGCCCGTGTTGGCGAGCAGTTGCAGCTCTTCCAGCTTCGGCGTGGTGCCGGCCTTCTGCGCCGCTTCCAGGTCCTTCAGCAGCTCGGTCTTCGCGGTGGCGAAGTCGTTGCTGAAGTAGTAGGCGCGGATGATGTACTGGCGTACCTTGGTGTCGCCCGTCTCCGTCTGGTAGCGGTTGAACCAGGTGATCGCCTTGGCGTAGTCCTTGTTGTTGTAGTACTGGTTGGCCAGCGCCTGGATGAAGTCGCGCTGTTCGTTCGGCTGCAGCTTGCCCGAATTGATCACGGCTTCCAGCGCGGTGGTCATCGTGGCGTTGTCGTTCGTCGCGGAAGCGACGGCGATGCGCATGCGGTTCAGCACGAACTCTTCGTACGGGGTCTTGTTCGGCAGTGCATCCGCCTGGGCCAGGCGGCTCTTCACTTCGGCGTAGTTCTTGGCGTCCATCAGCGGCTTGATCTGGGCCGGATCGACCAGCTTGAAGATCTCAGGACGCACGACGTCCTTGGGTGCCTCGGCCTGGGCAGCGGGCTTGTCTTGAGCGTATGCCGCGCCGGTCAGCGCGGTAGCGGCGTTCAGGCCGATGGCAGCCAGCAGGAGGCTGATGCGGGCGAGACGGAACTGGGACATGATGAAAAAATCCTTCAATCAAGGGACAAACGATGATTGTCCCACAAAATTTATGGGGAGCGGGTTTCAACCTATGCAATTGTACCGTCTAGTCATGTACGACGGCATAGATATTATTGCAACCGTATTCCGTCCTGGGCAAACAGCAGGCAGCGCTCCGGCGGCAGGTGCAGCGTGACGGCGGCGCCGGCCTGCAGCGGCGGCGCTTCCGCCGCCTGTTTGAAGGCCACCTGGGTCCCCGCCACGCTGGCATGGACGATCGTCTGGTCGCCCAGGTATTCGACGTGGCTGACGGTGGCCGCCACGCCGCCACTTTCGCCTGCCGTTGCAAGCCGCACGTACTCGGGGCGGATGCCGAGCGTGACGCCCGGTTCGCGGTCGCGCAGGCCGGCCACTTCGGCCGGCAGGAGGTTCATTTTCGGCGCGCCGAGGAAGCCCGCGACGAACAGGTTGGCCGGATCGTCATACAACTGGCGCGGCGTGCCGACCTGCTCGATCCGCCCGCCGTTGAATACGACAATCCGTTCGCCCAGGGTCATCGCCTCGACCTGGTCGTGCGTCACGTAGATCATCGTCGTCTTCAGTTCCTGGTGCAGGCGGGCGATTTCCAGGCGCATCTGGCCGCGCAGCCCCGCGTCCAGGTTCGACAGCGGCTCGTCGAACAGGAACAGCTTCGGCTTGCGCACGATCGCGCGGCCGATCGCCACGCGCTGGCGCTGGCCGCCGGACAGCTCCTTCGGCCGGCGCTCCAGCAAGGGGCGTATCTGCAGCACGTCCGCCGCGCGCTCGACGGCGGCGCGGATCTCGGCCGCCTTGTGCCCGGCCAGCTTCAACGCGAACGCCATGTTCTCGTACACCGTCATGTGCGGGTACAGCGCATACGATTGGAACACCATCGCCAGCTGGCGCTGAGCCGGCGGGATGGCGTTGGCCAGCTTGCCGTCCAGGTGCAGCTCGCCGGCGCTGATGTCTTCCAGGCCGGCGATCATCCGCAGGAGCGTCGACTTGCCGCAGCCGGAAGGGCCGACGAAGACGACGAATTCGCCGTCGCGGATATCGAGGTCGATGCCGTGGATGACGGTGTGGCGGGTGTCGTAGCGCTTGACGACGTTCTTCAGGCTGACGGCCGCCATCAGTGCGCCGCCGCCTGCTGCGGTTCGGCCGCCGGCGCTTCCTTGTCTTCGGCCACGCGCGAATCCATCGGGATGAATTGCGACAGCACGGCGACGGGGATTGCCGCCAGCAGCACCCACAGGAAGAAGTGCTGGTAGCCCAGCGCCTTCTGGATATCGCCGCTGAGCCATTTGAACAGCACGAAGCCCAGTTGCATGATGCCGGTCGAGAAGGCGTAGTGCGCCGTCGTGTAGCGGCCCGGCGCCACCACCTGCATCATGTACAGGATGATGCCGACGAAGCCGAAGCCGTAGCCGAACATCTCCGTCGACAGCGCCGCGCCGATGATCAACAGGTCGTGCGGGTGCCACGTGGACAGGAACCAGAACACGAGGTTCGGCAGGTTCACCGCGAGGATCAGCGGCAGGATCGCCCGGCGCAGCCCCAGCCAGGACGTGAAGTAGCCGCCGGCGATCGAGCCGACGATGAAGGCAACCGTGCCGGAGGTGCCGTAGACGATGCCCACCTGGTCCGTCGTCAGCCCCAGGCCGCCCTGTTCGAGCGAGTCGCGCAGGAACAGCGGGCCGATCGTCTGCACCTGCGCCTCGCCGGCGCGGAACAGGATGATGAACAGGATCGACACCCAGATGCCCGGCTTGTTGACGTAATCGATGATCACTTCCTTCAGAGTGCGGGCGATGCCGGCGGCCGTGTGGTCCGCGCCGCCGGCGTTGCGGGCGGGCGGCAGCGTCCAGCCGTGGTACAGGCCCAGCGAGATCATCGTCGCGGCCAGGATGCCGAAGATGACGGTCCATGCGGTGGTGACGCCGTAGCTCTTTTCCAGCTGGCCGGCCAGGATCACGAGGCCGCCCAGCGAGATGAAGCGGCCGGCGTTGAAGAACGTGCCCGTCCAGCCGGCATACTGGGCCTGCTGCTTCTTCGACAGGCTGGCGATGTACAGGCCGTCGCAGGCGATGTCGTGGGTTGCGGAGCTGATCGCCACGAGCCCCAGCATCGCGACGCTGGCGGCCAGCCAGGAGGGAAGGTGCAGCGCCAGCGCGACGAGGCCGAGGCAGGCGCCGCCCAGCAGCTGGAACGTGACGACGACGGCCTTCTTGCTGGGCGCCAGTTCCAGGAAGGGGCTCCACAGCGGCTTGAAGACCCAGGCCGCGCCGATGTAGGCGGTCCAGTGGGCGATGTCCTCGTTCGCCACGCCCAGGCTCTTGAACATCAGCCCGGCGATCAGCGCCACCGCGAAATACGGCAGGCCCTGGGCCAGGTACAGCGTGGGCACCCAGAACGGCGGGCTCTTTCCTTGCGTGGCGTTGTCCATCGTCTCTCCTGTTTTTTGATTATTTCACCGCGCCGTCCATGCCGCGCATGAAGTAGCGCTGGGCAAAGAGGAAGGCCGCCAACGTCGGCACGATCGTGATGATCGTGCCGGCGGCGATCACGCGGGTGCTGCTGCCGAACGTGCCGCGCAGGTACAGCACGCCGACGGACAGCGGAAACTCGTCCGGTTTGCTCATCACGATCGACGGCCAGATGTATTCGTTCCATGCCTCGACAAACGTGAGGATGCCGACGGTGGCAAGCCAAGGCGCGATCAGCGGCAGCATGATGCGCGTGAAGATCGTCCAGTCGGAGGCCCCGTCGACGCGCGCGGCATCGATCAGGTCCTGCGGCACTTCCTCGAACGCCTGTTTGAGCAGCAGGATCGCGACGGCCGTGACGACGTTCGGCAGGATCACGCCCGTGTACGTATCGACCAACGACAGCTTCGTCACGGTGATGAAATTGACGAGGAAGTTCACTTCGGACGGCAGCACGAGCGTGGCGAGGATGATGCCGAACACCAGCTTGCGGCCCCTGAAATGCATGCGTGCCAGCGGGTACGCGGCCAGCGAACAGAGGACGAGCTTCCACAGCACCGTGCAGGCGGCGATGACGACGGAATTCCTGAAGAAGTCCCACAGCGGGATCACGCGCACCACTTCCGCGAAGTTCGCCAGCGACGGTTCCTTCGGCCAGAACGTGGGCGGGAACGCGAACACATTGCCCTGCGTGGACAGCGCCGTGACGAGCGTCCACCAGAACGGGAACACGCAGAGAAGGGCGATGGCGCCGAGCAGCAGGTAGTGGCCGAGCTTTTTCATCGGTGCTGGTCTCAACGGCGGGGGCGCAGGTAGCGCAGGCAGGCCAGCGCGATGCCGATGCACAGCAGCGACACGATGAAGCTGGCGGCCAGCGCGCGCGGCAGCTTCAGGTGCTTCAGGCCCTGGTCGTACGCGTAGTACAGTGCCGTGAACGTGGAATTCATCGGGCCGCCCTGCGTCAGCACGTCGACCTCCTGGTAAGCCTTCAGCGCCGCCAGCACGGACAGGATCGAGCAGACGGCGATCGTCGGTCGCAGCGCCGGCACGGTGATCTTCCAGAAGCGCTGCCAGCGGTTGGCGCCGTCGAGGATCGCCGCTTCCTGCATGTCCGCCGGTACGGCCTGCAGCGCCGCCAGGTACATCACCATGTACCAGCCAAGGCCCCGCCACATCGTGACGAACATGATCGCGAACAGCGCGATGCGCTCGTCCGACAGCCAGCCGACTGGCGCATCGACGAGGCGCAGCACCGTCAACGCGTAATTGAGGGTGCCCTGTTCGTGGAACATGAAGCCCCACATGATGCCGACGACGGAGACGGTCGTCACCACCGGCACATAGTAGGCCGCGCGGAACAGGCGGATGCCGGGCAGGCGATTGTTGACAAGCACCGCAAGCGTCAACGCGCCGACCTGCACGGCCGGCACCATCAGCAGGAACAGCACGGAGTTGGCGAGGCCGGTGACGAACATCTCGTTGTCGAGGATGTAGCGGAAGTTGTCGAGCCCGACCCAGTGCGTCTCGCGAATCAGGCTGTAGTCGGTGAACGCCAGGTACGAGCCATAGCCGACGGGCCAGAACGAGAACACGGCCAGCAGCACGAGGGCGGGGGCGAGGAATAGCCAAGGGGTGAGCGGGCGGAGCTTCATTGTTGAAGGGCAGTTAGCTCATTTTTCAACCCAAGGCCAAAACTTGGGGTCAGACCCGACGGGTCTGACCCCGGCTCTTTGCCGTTGGTTTTTGCGGATGTCTGCGGCGCCTCCGCAGGGAATTGCTTCGCCAGCTTGCGGTTCCAGATCGCGACAGCGGCGTCCAGCGCTTGCTGGATGTCCTGCCGCCCCGTCACACCCGCCTCGACGGCCTTCACCAGCGACCGGCGCAGTTCGTCGTAGTCGGTCACGCCGGCCACGTACATCGTGCGCGAGTACGGCATCGATACGGCGCCCGCCGCGACGGCTTTTTCGGCGGCGCCGGCGCCCGGCGGTACCGCGAGGAAGAACGGGTCGCGCGACGCTTGGGCGGCGGCGGGGTAGACGCTGGCCTGTTTCGCGAACGCCAGCTGGTTCGCGTCGTTCGTCAGGAAGCGGGCGAACTTGCCCACCTCGGGCAGCAGCGCCTTCGGCACGCCGGCCGGCACGCCGAAGTGGATCAGCCAGCCACCGTCGGCGATCTTCGTCGGCCCCAGCGGCGCGGGCGCGACGTCGGTGACGGCATACACATCCTTGGCATCGAGCTCGATGCGCTTCACGGCCGTTGGCGGTGCCAGCAGCATGCCCAGGCGCCCGCCCTTGTACGCGTCGATCGCGGCGGGGAAGTTATCCTCGGCGAACAGGCTGTCCTTCAGCAGGCCGCCCGCCTTGTACGTATCGGCCAGCTTGCGGATCAGCGCCACGTGGGCAGGGGAGTTGAACACGGCGCGGCCATTGCGGATCACGGGCAGGCCCTGCTGCATCATCAGGCCGTCGATCTTCGCCAGCGCGGGGCACAGGCCCGCCTTGCCGGTGCGCTGGGCGATCTGCCGCGCGAACGCCAGCTGCTCGTCCAGGCTGCGCGGCGCATGGGGGATGCCGGCGGCCTTGAAGATGTCCTTGTTGTAGGCGATGACGGCCACGTTGCTGTACAGGGGGAAGCCGTACGTCTTGCCGCCGAACGTCAGGTCGGCCAGCGCGCTGTCCAGGTAGCGGGGACGGTCGGCGCCCAGCAGCGCGTCGACCGGTTGCAACAGGCCGTCACGGGCGAATTCGTCGGCCCACGGCACGTTCAGGTTGACGAGCGCCGGCGGCGTGCCGGCGACGATGCGCGTGACGAGCTTCGTCTGGATCACGTCCCACGGGAAATCGATCCACTCGACCCGCACGCCCGGGTTGGCGGCTTCGTAGCGCCGCACCACGCCGTCGAAATACGGCGTGAACTTCGGCTTCATGCTGAAGGTCCAGAACTCGAGCTTGACTGGCGCCGCCGCCGCGGCACAGCCGGCCATGACAAAGGCGAGAGCGGGCAGCAGGCGCGCGAGTTTCATCAGGCGTCAGTTGGTCTTCGTGACCTTCGACAGGTGCCGCGGCTTGTCCGGGTCCAGCCCGCGCGCGGCCGACAGCTGCGCGGCCATCACGTAGAACGCCTGGATCGCGGCGATCGGGTCCAGGTCCGGCGTGCTTGCCACCGGCAGCGTCAGGTCGCGCTGCGCCACGTCGTCGGGCGCGGCCAGCAGCACGCGCGCGCCGCGGCCACGCATCTCGTCCGCCAGTGCCAAGAGGCCCGCTTGCGTGGGACCGCGCGTGGCGAAGATCAGCAGCGGATAGCCTTCGTCGATCAGCGCCATCGGGCCGTGCTTGATCTCGGCGCCGGAGAAGGCCTCGGCCTGCAGTGCCGACGTTTCCTTGAACTTCAGCGACGCTTCCAGCGCGACGGGGAAGCTGATGCCGCGGCCGACGACCATGATGTTGCGGGCCGGTGCCAGCACGTCGATCGCCTGCGACCAGTCGGCCTGCGTGGCGGTGCGCAGCGCATCGGGCAACGCTTCCAGGCCGGCCTTCAGTTCCGGGTCGTTCTGCCAGTGCGCGACCATCCGCGCGCCGGCGACGAGCGACGTGATGAAGCTCTTCGTCGCCGCCACGCTCTGCTCCTTGCCGGCGCGCAGCGGCATCGCCCATTCGGCGGCCTGCGCGAGCGGCGAGTCGATGTCGTTGACGAGAGCCACGGTGGTGGCGCCGCCGTCGCGGAAGTAGCGGATCGGCTCGACCACGTCCGGGCTCTGGCCCGATTGCGATACGGCGATCGTCAGCGTGTCGCGCGTGATCAATGGCGACTTGTGCAGCGTAACGAGCGACATCGGCAGCGATGCGACGACGCGCCCCAGCCGGGCCATGATCAGGTAGGCGATGTAGTTCGACGCATGGTCCGAGCTGCCGCGTGCCACGGTCAGCGCGGTGGAGAACGGCGTGCTCGCGAGCTTGCGGCCCAGTTCCGCGTAGCGGTCGGCGTCGTGCGCCAGCTGCTGCGCCACGCAGTCCGGGGCGGACAGGGCTTCGTTAAGCATCATTGAGGTCACAGCGTTCTCCTTCGATGTAGACGGCTTTCAGGTTCAGGTCGCGGTCCAGCACGACGAGGTCGGCCCACGCACCGGTGCGCAGGCGGCCGCGGTCGTCCAGGCCCAGGTAATCGGCGGCGTGCGTGGACACGCGGGCGGATGCATCGGCCAGGTCCAGCCCCAGCCCGACGAGGTTGCGCAGCGCCTGGTCCAGGGTCAGTGTGCTGCCGGCCAGCGTGCCGTCCGGCAGCCGCACGCCGCCCATGCACTTCTGCACCGTGTGCCGGCCCAGCATGTACTCGCCGTCCGGCATGCCGGTGGCGGACGTGGAATCGGTCACGCAGTACAGCCGCGGAATCGCGCGCAGCGCCGCCTTGATGGCGCCGGGATGCACGTGCAGCAGGTCCGGGATCAGCTCCGCGAATTCGGCGTGGGCCAGCGCGGCGCCGACCATGCCGGGCTCGCGGTGGTGCAGGCCGCTCATCGCGTTGAACAGGTGCGTGAAGCCGGCCGCGCCGTGTTCGAGTGCCGTCACGCCGTCCTCGTAGGAGCCCAGCGTGTGGCCGATCTGTACGCGCATGCCTTCGTCGGCCAGCGCCCGCACGAGGCTCAGGTGGCCGGCGATTTCCGGCGCCACCGTGATGACGCGCAGCGGTGCGAGAGCTTCCAGCCGCTGGACTTCGGCGAGCGTGGCGGCGCGCGCGTAGTTCGGCTGCGCCCCCAGCTTGCCGGAATTGATGTACGGGCCTTCCAGGTGCGCACCCAGCACGCGCGCTTCGTTCTTGCCGCGGTGGCGCACGGCGCCGCCGATCGCGGCCAGCGCCTTGTCGATGTCTTCCGGCGGCGCCGTCATCGTCGTGGCCAGGATGCTCGTCGTGCCATGGCGCGCATGGACGGCGGCGATCCGGTGCACGGCATCGCCGCCTTCCATCACGTCGCGGCCCGCGCCGCCGTGCACGTGCAGGTCGATGAAGCCGGGCAGGATGTAGTCCTCGCCGTTGTCCTCGGGCCTGGCGGCGGCGCCGTCGATGGCGGCGATGCGTTCGTCGAACGCGATGGTGCCGGCGATCCAGCCGGCGGGTGTCAGGATGTTGCCCTGGATTTGATGGGCCTTGCTGGCATCGTTCATCGACGCGACTCCGCTACAAATTCGTAATAATCACTGCGGCACCACGAGTGGGTCAGTTCCACCGCGGCACCGCTGTCCAGATAGCTCACGCGCGTGATGTGCAGCATGGCCGTGCCGGGCGCGATATTGGCCAGCCTGGCCTGTTCGGCATCGGCGTTGATCGCCCGGATGTGCTGCAGGGCGCGCATCGGCACCGTGCCGTGCGCTTCCAGGTAACCGTACAGCGAATCGGTGACGCGCTGCGGGTCGGGAATGAAGGTGGCCGGGATCGTCGACGTCTCGATCGCCATCACCACGTCGTCCGCCGTGCGCAGGCGTTTCAGGCGCGCGACCGGCACGTTCGGCGACAGGCCCAGCGACAGCAGCTCCAGCGGCGCGGCGATGCCGATCTCGCGCTGCAGCCAGCGCGAGCCGGCCGTGAAGCCGCGCTGGCGCAGCTCTTCCGAAAAGCTGGTCAGGCGCGACAGCGGCTGCTCCAGCTTCGGCGTGATGTAGGTGCCGGAGCCGCGCCGGCGCGTCAGCATGCCGCGGTCGCACAAGAGGTCGATCGCCTTGCGCGCCGTGACGCGCGAGATGCGCAGCATGTCCGACAGCACGCGCTCGGACGGCAGCGCCTCGTTGGCACGCCAGTCGCCGCTCGCGATCCCGTCCGACAGCCGGTTCGCCAGCTGCATGTACAGCGGCGTGTCGCTCGATGCATCCGGATGAAAATCGCGCAGTTGGGCGAGCACGGCTTGCTCCTTCACGGTTGGTGGGCCAGATGCTGCCGGATCAGCCGCAGCGCGCCGCTGGCGGAGTCGCCGCGCGGCGCCAGGATGCGCTCGCGCAGCGCAGCCGGCAGATACGGGGGCATCACTTCGCCGAGCCCGCCGCACAGCGCGATCGGCAGCATGCCGGTCGGGTCCAGCGCGTCCGCGATCAATGCCACGTGACGGCCCGCGTCCAGCATGATCGCGCGCGCCTTGTCGTCGGTTTCCGCATGGGCCAGCACCTGGCGGGCGATCTGCGCGAACTTGGTCTGCGTGGCGCCGGCCAGCCAGGACTGCACGCTGTCGCGGTCCGTCACACCGCTGCCGCCGCACGCCTTGATGACGGCATCGGCGAACGCGCTGCCGCGCGCGCGGCCGTCGATCACGTGCTGCACGTGGTTGACGGCGGCAAGGCCGATCCATGCGCCGCCCGCTTCGTCGCCGGCAGGGAAGCCCCAGCCGCCCACTTCGCGGCGCGTGCCGTCTGCGTACATGATTTCGCCGACGCTGCCGGTGCCGAGCGCGATGATCGCGCCGGGCCGGCCTTCATGCGCGCCGAGCAGCGTGGTGGACGCATCGGTCTCCAGCGCCACGGCCGCGTAGCCGGGATTGGCGGCGACGAATTGCGCGGCCCACTCCTTGTTGTGCACTCCGGCGAGCCCGAGGCCGATCGCGCACCGGTCACGTGGCGGGACGCCGATCCCTGCATTGCCGCATGCTTGCGCGATCGCCTGGTCGACGGCGGCCCACGCATTGGCGATGCCGTGCATCAGGCCGGAAGGGCCGGCGCCGCCTTCGCCGAGCGGCGTGCCGTCGGAACGTGCGAAGCGCACCCGGGTGCCGGTGCCGCCGCCGTCGACACCGATGTGATATTCGATCATATGAGGAGGTCAGTGTGGAGCCGTGGGCCACTATAGGGGAGAGCAAACCAGCTTGTCAACAGGTATTTAACTGGTATTGTCTAGGTTTTCATTTCAGCTGATTGGATCACGGCTTATGTGCATTTAAATCATTGAAATAAAACGGGAAAGATGGGTTTTGGAATGGTATGGTGTTTGGTATGCGATCGTACCGGTCCGGGTAATACCAGAAAGCACAAAACCGGCCGAGGGCCGGTTTTTTGGAAGTGCGCGTTACCGCTGAGCTTGTGTCACCGGTGCCTGGCAGCCGGGGCATGCCCCGGCAGACACAAGCTCAACCATGTGGAGGCCGCCTGCTTGGCGGCCTTACTGGGCCTCCCGCGTACCGCGCCGGTCGATCGTGACTAGCCGCGCCTGGGTCGCGTCGGCCCGGCCTTGCGCGCCGGCCTTGCCGCGCACGTTGACGGTGGCGGTGCCCGGTCCCCGTACCGAGACGTTCGCGTTGTCCGCCTCGAGCTCGCGGCCGTCGATGCTGCCGGAACCGTTGATCGATGCCTCCAGCATGCCCGTCGTGCCGCTCAGCTGCATGTCGCCGGGGCCGGACAGTTCCACGCGGACGCTCTTCGTCTGCAGGCCGCGCGCTTCCAGGTCGCCCGAGCCGCGCACCTGCGCCTCGAACTTCCGGATCGTGCCGGCGATGCAGCCGTTGCCGGGACCGGTCAGCGTGGCGCTGGCGCTTTCGACGTTCAGTTCGCACGCCTCCAGGTTGCCCGAGCCGGACACCTGGGCGCGCAGCTCGCGGCTGCGTCCCTGCAGCTCGACCCCGCCGGGGCCGGACAGCGTGGCGCTGACCTTCTCGGCATGCAGGTCCTTCACCTCCAGGTCGCCAGATCCCGATACCTCGGCGGTCAGCTCCTGGGTGATGCCGGCCGCGTCGACGTCGCCGGGGCCGCTCATGCGCACGCGCAGCGTGGCCGCGTGCACGCCGCGCACGTCAACGTCGCCCGGGCCGCTGGAGCGCAGCGCGAGCTCGCGCACGTTGCCGTTCACGCGCACGTCGCCCGGACCGCTGACCGTCAGCTGCAGCGCGTCGCCGTGGACCCGCTCGACGCTGACGTCGCCGGGGCCGCTGCTCGTCACGCTTTTCAACAGCGGCGCGCCGATCGTCACCTTGACCGGCTCGCTGCGCTTGCCGAAGCTGAAGTGCCAGCCGTTGCGCTGCTTCTGGCGCACGACGAGCGTGTCGCGTTCGACGAAGGTCTCGATATTGGCCAGCGCGCTGGCGGGCCCGGACAGGCGCAGCGCGCGCGGCGCGTCGGCATCGACCTGCACGTCGAACGGGCCGGCCAGTTCGAGTGCGGTGAAGGCCGCGACGTTGCGTGTTTCGGTGGCGCGTTCGGGCGCGGCGGCGTGGACGGGCAGCGCCAGCAATGCCAGCAGGGACAGGGAGGGCAGGGCGGTTCGTTGCATGGTTGGATAGTCTCGTTGGTTGAAGTCTCGACAATAGGGCAACGTTCTCCCGTGCGCCACCGCGGCGGGATGGAGTGTCGAATCCGGGGTGCAGGCCGCAACCTTGCCGGATGAACTGCACGCAGCCCGTAATCGCGTGATAACTGATTGATTGCTAACGATTTGCGCAAATCAGACGCCAAGGTTTCGGCATCTTGCGGGAGCTGTCATAATGCCTGCCGGAGGAGTGTGGGAAATGATCAAATACATAGGGACCAGGAAAACCGACCAAGGCGGAATGCTCTATGTTTTCCTCATCAACGGGCAGGAGAAGCAGGTGCGCGAGAGCGCGCTGAAGCAGTACCCCGGCTGTTACGAAGCGTTGCCGGAGTCGGCCAAGGCCCGCATCCTCGCGAACCGCAAATGGCTGCAAAAGCTGTAGGAACACCGATCGTCGCACTGCTCTTCGGAGCATGCCTTACCGCACTGAGCGCGCTCGGCGCGGTGAGCGGGACGGCCGCCGCGGCCGTGCCCACGCATTTCGGCGACGTGATGGGCAACGGCCTGCTGTGCCGCGACCAGACGACGAACCGCTACTATTACGACTACATGGTGCGCTGGTTCGGCCAGCCCTACAAGCGCGAGGGCGGGGCCTGGTGGTTCCGCACGCCGCAGGCGAAACTGTGGGGCTTCGACGTCGTCGAGGTGATCGTCAGCGACGAAACGTTCCCGCACCGCTTCGTCGGCGCCGTCACCAACACGACGCCGGAAAAGCTGGCGGCGGCCATCACGCAGCGCGATGGGCTGCGCTATGCGAAAATCACGGGCTCGGCGTTTCCAGTTAGGGAAGCGCCGACGGGCACACGGATCGTGTATGCGGATCGCCGCAGCAAGATCTACTGCGGCAAATTCAAGCCGCTGCCGCCCGCGTTGCGCTGACCGGCCCTTAGGTGTTCATGTACACGCGATTCTTCAACCTCACACACAGCCCGTTCTCCATCGCGCCCGACCCGCGCTACCTGTTCATGAGCGAACGCCATCGCGAGGCGTTGGCCCACCTGCTGTATGGCGTGGGCGGCGGCGGTGGCTTCGTGCTGCTGACGGGCGAGATCGGCGCCGGCAAGACCACCGTCTGCCGCTGCTTCATCGAACAGATTCCCGCCGGCTGCCGGCTGGCCTACATCTTCAATCCGAAGCTCTCCGTGGAAGAGCTGCTGCAGGCCGTGTGCGACGAGTTCCGCATCGCGCTGCCGGAGGGCGCCGTGTCCGTGAAGGGCTATGTCGATGCGCTCAATCGCCACCTGCTGGAGAGCCATGCGCGCGGCGAGAACAATGTGCTCGTCATCGACGAGGCGCAGAACCTGTCCGCCGCCGTGCTGGAGCAACTGCGCTTGCTGACGAACCTGGAGACGAGCGAGCGCAAGCTGCTGCAGATCATCCTGATCGGCCAGCCGGAGCTGCGCGGGATGCTGGCGCAGCCGGAACTCGAGCAGCTGGCGCAGCGCGTGATCGCCCGTTACCACCTCGGCTCGCTGACGGCACCGGAAACGGCGCAATACATCGCCCACCGCCTCGCGGTGGCGGGGTTGACGGGGCCGTCGCCGTTCCCTGACGCGGTGGTCGGCACGATCCACGCGCTGACGCACGGCGTGCCGCGCCGGATCAACCTGTTGTGCGACCGCGCGCTGCTGGGCGCCTATGTCGAGAACCGTGCCCAGGTCACGCGCCGCATCGTGCGCCGCGCCGCCGCCGAGGTGTTCGGCACTGCGCGCCCGGCGATGGCTGCGCGCTGGCCGCTCGTCGCGGGCGGCGTGCTGGCCGGCGCCGTGCTGACGGCCGCCGCCGCATGGCAGCTGGCACCGCACGCTCCCGCCGCGGCACCCGCGGCAGCCAGTGTGCCGGCACGTCCGCAGGCCGCCGCGAAAGGCTGGGACAACACGAATGCCGATGCGGCCGTGCGCCGCCTGGCTGCGCAGTGGGGCGTGACGCCGGAGCAGGGCGACGCGTGCGCCGCTGCGGCGCGCCACAACCTGCGCTGCCTGGCCGCGCGGGGCACGCTAGACGAGCTGCGGCTGCTGGACCGCCCGGCCGTGCTGAAGCTGCGCGACGATCCGGCCGTGCCCACGTACGCCGTGCTGACGGCGCTCGACGACAAGGGCGCGACGCTGGACGTGGGCGGCAAGCGCGAGACAATCGCGCTGACGGCGCTGCACAACCGCTACGACGGCAGCTTCACGACGTTCTGGCGCGCCCCGCCGGACTGGCGCGAGCAGGTGTCGGCGGGCGACCGCGGACCGGAAGTGGATTGGCTGGCGGGCCGGCTCGCGCAATGGCGCGGCGCCGCGCGCCCGGCCGACAACGAGCCGCTGGCCGGTGCCACCCTGGCGCGCTTGCGCGAGTTCCAGGCCGCCCAGCAACTGAAGGCGGACGGCGTGGCCGGCCCGAAAACGTTCATCCGGCTGAGCCGCCTGGGCGGCGTGCGCGAGCCCCGCCTCGGCAAGGAAAACTGATATGTCCTACATCCTCGAAGCGTTGAAGAAAGCGCAGGCCGAGCGGCAATTGGGCGAGACGCCGACGATCCATGCGCCGGCCCTCGACACCCAGGCGGCCCAGGGCGGTACGCCGTTGAAGAAGCCGTTCGTTGCCGCGCTGGTTGCGCTGGGCATCGTCAGCGTGGGCCTTGCCGGTTTGCTGTGGCGGCAGATGACGCAAAGTCCGGCCGCACCAGCACCCGCACCAGCACCCGCACCTGCTGCCGCGACTTCCACCATGCCTGCTGCCGCACCGCCCGTCGCAACCGTCCCGACACCCGTGGCCGCACCGCGCACCGCGGTCGTGCCGGCGCCAGCGCCGGTTGTGCCCAAACCCGCACCGGAGCCGGTGGCACCGGTCGCCGCACCGCCGGTTGCCGCGGCACCGGTCTCCGCACCAGCCCCCGCGCCAGCGCCGGAACGCAAGCGCCCCGAACCCGCCGGCGAAGAACCGGTGCAGGCCCTGCGCGACCTGCCCGAGCCGATCCAGCGGGCCATCCCGCCGATCGCGATGAGCGGCTACATGTATTCGTCGAATCCGGCGGACCGGCTGATCCTGATCGACAAGGTACTGCGTCACGAAGGCGACGAAGTGGCGCCCGGCCTCGTCCTCGTGCGGCTGGAGCCGAAGGGCGCCGTGTTCATGTTCCGCGGCTACCGCTACCGCATTCCGTACTGAACGGCGCGCACGATTGCGCGGTCATCGTCTGGTCATATAAAATCGTCATGCTTAGCATATCGACAACCATACAGGATGACCCCATGAAGCTCTCCATTCTGCACGCGTTGCCCCTGCTGGCCGCTGCCGCGCCGGTGCGCGCGGCCTACATGTCCGACGCGGGCTCCGCCGAGCCGGGCGCACTCGTCATCGTGCTGGCCTGCGTCGGCCTGCTGTGCCTCGTGGCCGGCGGCGGTGGCGACGACGGTCCGTTCCGCCCGGAGCCGTAAGCATCACCGGTCGGCCACGAGCACGACCAGCTTGCCGAAGTTACGCCCCTGCAGCAGTCCGATGAAGGCTGCGGGGGCGTTCTCGAGTCCATCGACGACATCCTCCCTGAGCGTGACCTGGCCGGCGGCCAGCCAGGCTGCCATGTCGCGCCGGAATGCGTCGTAGCGGGTGGCGTAATGATCGAGGATGATGAACCCCTGCATGCAGATGCGCTTCTGCAGGATGGCGGCCGTCACGCGCGGCAGCCGGTCCGGGCCGGCCGGCACGTCGGCATCGTTGTAGTGGGCGATGAAGCCGCACACGGGCACGCGCGCGCCCACGTTCAGCAGCGGCAGCACGGCGTCGAACACGGCGCCGCCCACGTTCTCGAAGTAGACGTCGATGCCGTCCCGGCACGCATCGGCGAGGAGCTGCGCGAAGGCCGGATCGTTGCGGTCGATGCAGGCGTCGAAGCCCAGCACCTCGACCGCGTGGCGGCACTTGTCGGCGCCGCCGGCAATGCCGACGACACGTGCACCCTTCAGCCGCGCGATCTGGCCCACGACGGAGCCTACGGCACCTGTCGCCGCGGCGACGACCACCGTCTCGCCTGCGCGCGGCTGGCCGATGTCGAGCAGGCCGACGTACGCCGTGAACGCGGGCATCCCGAGGCCGCCCAGCGCGCGCGACGGCTGCGGCATGTCGCCCAGCGGCGTCAGGTCGCTGCCGTCCGACAGCGCGTAGTCCTGCCAGCCGGCGTTGGCCAGCACGAGGTCGCCGGTGCGCAAGCCCTCGCGGTGAGATTGCACGACCCGGCTGACGGTGCCGCCGACCATCGGGGCACCCAGCGGCACGGGCGGCGCATAGCCGGGGCCGATCTCTTCCATCAGGTTGCGCATGTACGGGTCCAGCGACAGGTACAGCGTGCGCAGCAGCACCTGCCCGTCGCCCGGCACGGGCACGGCAGTCTCCTCGAGGCGGAAGTCGGCTGGCGTGGGCAGGCCGCGCGGGTGGGCGGCAAGGAGAATGCGGCGGTTCACATCGTTTTGTTGCGGCATGGTCGGCTCCTTCGATGAATGCACCGGTCGGGCGACCGGTGGCGAACTGCCAATATAACATCGATTAGACCGGTCGTCTTGTAATGCCTTTGGCCCCGGCAGCGCGGCAGGCGCGGGTATAATGAAGATATGCAGACAGGCACACTTACGCACCCTGGACGGGTGATCGGCATCGTCGGACGGTCCGGCAGCGGCAAGACGACGTTGCTGGAATATCTCGTCGGCCGGCTGGCCGAGCAGGGCTACAAGGTCAATGTGATCAAGCACAGCCACCACGACCTGGAACTGGAGCCGCCCGGCAAGGACAGCGCGCGCCTGCGCCGTGCCGGTGCCGCCGAGGTGATGGTGGCGTCGCCGTATCGTTTTGCCATCGTGCACGAGCTGCGCGGCGCGCCGGAGCCGGGGCTGGACGAGCAGATCGCCCGGCTGGCGCCCGCCGACCTGACGCTGGTGGAAGGCTTCAAGGCCTGGCCGATCGACAAGCTGGAAATCCACCGGGGCGTCGGCGACAAGGGCCCGCTGTACCGGCTCGATCCGCACATCGTGGCCGTGGCGTCCACATTGCCCCGGCCGGACGACGTGGCGCCCGGCGTGGCATGGCTGGACCTGGACGACCGCGACGCCGTGCTGGCGTGGCTGACGCAGAAAATGTTGGCTCCGGCCTCAAGTTCGGCGCCAGCCCGGCCGTAAACAAGCTATGCCTCCGTGCGAGGCTGTGGAACGGAGGATGTATGGACGCGATGAGTATTGCCCGGTTGTCGACAACGATCGCCGAAACGGGTACCCGGGAAGAAGTCAGCATGGCTGTCCTGAAGAAGGCGATGGATGCGCAGGCATCGTCCGCCGCTGCGCTGATCGACGCTTTGCCGCCGGTACAGTCGACGAACCTGCCGCCGCACCTGGGCAACCACGTCAACACGACCGCTTGAGCGTGCCCCCGAGCGCGCACACCCGTGGGGCCGCGAGGCACCGCGGGTTTTTTTTCGTGGCGCTGTTCGCATTAAGTCGGCTTGACGATTGGAACGGAACTTTTTGCTGAGGATGCGGTCACTTCCAGCGCTCCTCCGGCGTTACCGCCAGCTTGAGCCAATCTGCCGCCGCCGTGGCCTTGCCGTCGTCGAGCACACGCTGCCAACTGGAATAGTTGAGCAGAAGAAGTTCCCCCACTTTGCGCGAACAGCACCTTTTTCGTCAGGGCGCGGCGGATTTCGCTAGAATCTCCTTGTTGCGCGGCAATGGGCCGCGCCCCATAACCAGGAGACCACGATGAACAAGCACGCGATGATCGCCGCCGCACTGGCGACCGTTTGCGCGGCCGGCACCGCCAGCGCCGACATGGGCGGCACCGCCGACAAGGAAAAATGCTACGGCGTCGCCAAGGCCGGCCAGAACGATTGCGCGGCGGCGGACGGCGCGCACGGCTGCGCGGCAATGGCCAAGACGGACAACGCGCCGGCCGAGTGGAAGTGGGTCGCGAAAGGCAGCTGCGAAAAACTGGGCGGCAAGACGACGCCCCCGGCCAAGTAAGCCGCATCTGCGGTTGATCCGGTGGAGAAGGCGGTGAGCGCGCCGGTCGGCGTCGGCCTGCGGGCCCCGCACTACCGCGATTTCCTCGACGGCCGGCCCCGCGCCGGGTGGCTCGAGGTCCATACCGAGAACTACCTCGCACCGGGCGGGCGCGACGCGCACCTGCTGCGCCGCCTGCGCCGCGATTATCCCGTCAGCCTGCATGGCGTGGGGCTGGGCCTGGGCTCCGCGCACGGCTTCGCCCCGGCGCACCTGGAGCGCGTGCGCGCGTTGGTGGCCGACATCGACCCTTTCCTCGTTTCCGAACACCTGTGCTGGGGCGCGATCCGCGGCCGCCAGCTGCACGACCTGCTGCCGCTCGTGCTGGACGACGCCGCGCTCGATCTCGTCGCATCCCGCGTCCAGCAGGTGCAGGAGGCGCTGGGGCGCCGCATCCTCATCGAGAACGTGTCGACCTATGTGCGCTGGCCGGGCGACGCGATGAGCGAAGCCGGGTTCCTCGCCGCGCTGGCGCGCCGCACCGGCTGCGGCGTGCTGCTGGACGTGAACAACCTGTACGTCAACCAGTGCAACCATGGCGAGGACGCGCTGGCCGCGCTGGCGGCCCTCCCGCCCGGCATCGTCGGCGAGATCCACCTCGGCGGGCACCTCGTCACGCCGGCGGCCGTCATCGACCACCATGGCGCGGCGATCGCGGCACCCGTATGGGCGCTGTACGAAGCGGCGCTGGCGCGCTTTGGCGCCGTGCCGACATTGATCGAATGGGATACCGACGTGCCGCCGTTGGACGTGCTGCTGGCCGAAGCGGACCGCGCCGCCGCGCTGATGCAGCGTCACGCGCCCGCCATGAAGGCAGACCTGCCGGCGCCGCAAGCCGGCCCCGCACCGGTGGCCGAGACGCTGGCGGCCGGGCAGGCGGAGTTCGCGGCCGCATTGCTGTCCGGCGCCGCACCCGCCGGCTTGCCGCCGCAGCGGCTGGCGATCTACCGGGGCAACCTGACGGGCGGCTGGACGAAGGCACTGCGCGCCGCGTTCCCCGTCGTCGCGGAACTGGTCGGCGACGATTTCTTCGCCGCGCTGGCGGCGGAGTATGGCCGCGGCCATCCGACGGACGACCCGGACCTGAACGCATTCGGCGCTCGCTTCGCCGCGTTCCTCGACGGCTTCCCGCACGTGGCCGAGCTGCCGTATCTGCCCGACGTGGCGCGGCTGGAATGGCTGCTGCACCGGGCCTATTACGCGGCCGATGCCCGCTCGCTGGCGCCGGGCGACCTGGCGCATCTGAGCCCGGAAGCGTTCGCGGCATCGGCCGTGACGTTTAACCCGGCCGCGGTCGTGTTTGCGTCGCGCTGGGCCGTCGTGCCGCTGTGGCTGGCGCACCAGCCGGAGCGGGGCGTGCCGTTCCCCGCCGAGATCGCGCAGGCGTCCGCCGCCCTCGTCCACCGCGCCGGCTGGCGGCCGGACGTGCTGGCGCTGGATGCGGCGAATTACCGCGCGCTGGCGCTGCTGGAGCAGGGCGGGACGATGGGACAGGCGCTGGATGCGGCCCTGGATGTGGATCAGTATGCAGGAGAGAATGCCGGGCCGGCGTTCGACGTGGCAGCAAGCCTCGCGCAGTGGCTGGCGTGCGGCGCCTTCGCGGGGCTGCGCACCCCGGCCGGATGAAGGTAGTTGGAAGGCGTCAGTGGAAGGCGCGCAGCACCTTCGCTTCGCCGGTGCTGTCGTTGCAGCGCACGTTCGCTTCGTGGGTGGCGGCGATCATCCGCGCCAGCTGCGCTTCTTCGAAGCGCTCCAGTTCCTCGTTGGCGACCGCCAGTGCCTGCGCCAGCTTGTCGCGGGCGGACTGGTACGAGCCCGTACGGAAGCGGTCGGTGCTGTTCAGCAGGTCTTCGGCGTTTTCAATGACTTGCCGCAGGTCGCCGATCAGCCGTTGTTGCGTCGGCAGCGCCGGTTGCGCGCCGGGTTGCCGGGGTTGTTGCGGCGGTTGTTGAGTTGGATCAAGATGGTCCATGCGCATGCTCCGGGTAAGGGATCCTGCCCACTATAGACACGTAAGTGACGCAGGATTTGCGACAGATTAAGCCCCGTCGGCATCACCCTGGCCCAGCACGACGATGCGCACGTCGCCCACCGTGACCTGCTGGCCAGCGCGAATCTTGGCGGTCTTGCGCAACTCCTGCTTGCCGTCCACCCGCACATCGCCGCTGGCGACGATCTGCTTGCCGGCGCCGCCGCTGTCGCACAGGCCGACAAGCTTCAGCAGCTGGTTCAGCTCGATGAATTCCGACGTCAGTTCAAATTCCACTTTTTCCATTTTATCCTCGTTCCGATCAGGGCCGCGCACTTTATTGTTGAGTTACCAATTGACTGGTTGCTAATTCGCGTCACGCGGCCCCGCGGGCTCGGGAATCAGCCTTTCGCGCCGGGGCGGGTCATGGCCAGCGGCACGATCCACTGGTCGAACTGCTCGGCCGTCACGTAGCCCAGCGCCAGCGCCGCTTCCTTCAGCGTGCTGCCTTCGTGCTGGGCCTTCTTCGCGATTTGCGCGGCGCGATCATACCCGATGTGGGGTGCCAGCGCCGTCACCAGCATCAGCGAGCGCTCCATCAATTCGCCGATGCGTTCCCGGTTCGGCTCGATGCCGCGGGCGCAGTGCTCGTCGAAGCTGCGCATGCCGTCCGCCAGCAGGCGCGCGCTTTGCAGGAAGTTGTGGGCGATCAGCGGCTTGTAGACGTTCAGCTCGAAGTTGCCGGACGCGCCACCCATCGTGATCGCCACGTCGTTGCCGAACACCTGGCAGCACAGCATCGTCAGCGCCTCGCACTGGGTAGGATTGACCTTGCCCGGCATGATCGAGCTGCCCGGTTCGTTTTCGGGAATCGTGATCTCGCCCAGGCCCGAGCGGGGGCCGGACGCCATCCAGCGCACGTCGTTGGCGATCTTGAACAGGCCCGCCGCCAGCGTCTTCAGCGCGCCATGCGCCGCTACCAGCGCCTCGTGGCCGGCCAGCGCGGCGAACTTGTTGTCCGCGCTCCTGAACGGCAGCTGCAGCCGCTGCGCCAGTTCGGCCGCGATGCGCGTGGCGTATTCCGGGTGGGAGTTCAGGCCCGTGCCGACGGCCGTGCCGCCGGCCGCCAGTTCCAGCACGGCGGGCAGCGCGTGTTCGAGCGCCCGCTGTGCGTGGTCCAGTTGCGCGACATAGCCGGAGAATTCCTGGCCCAAGGTCAGCGGCGTGGCGTCCTGCAGGTGGGTGCGGCCGATCTTGACGATGTCGGCAAACGCCTGTGCCTTCGCCGACAGCGTGGCGCGCAGCTGGCGCAGCGCCGGCACCACGTCCGTCGCCAGCGCAACGCCGGCCGCCACGTGCATCGCCGTCGGGAAGATGTCGTTCGACGACTGGCCCTTGTTGACGTCGTCGTTCGGGTGCAGCTTGCGCTCCTCGCCGCGCACGCCGCCCAGCAGTTCGGAGCCGCGGTTCGCGAGCACCTCGTTCATGTTCATGTTCGATTGCGTGCCGGAGCCGGTCTGCCATACGGACAGCGGGAATTCTCCGGCATGGCGGCCTGCCAGCACCTCGTCCGCGGCGCGCACGATCGCGTCGGCCTTGGTCGGATCGAGCACGCCCAGGTCGACGTTGACCCGCGCGGCGGCGCGCTTCACGTTCGCCAGCGCGGCGATCAGTTCCGGCGCCATCTTCTCGGTGGAGATGTGGAAGTGGTGCAGCGAGCGCTGCGTCTGGGCGCCCCACAGCTGGTCCGCCGGCACGTCGATCGGGCCAAAACTGTCACGCTCGGTTCTGGTGTTCATGGGCTTCCTTTGTGAATGTGATGTTTTTAGTGTAACCCAGCGACGAAATTCCGTTTGGGCACTTCAGCGCCCGGAATTTCCGCCGTTAAAGACTTACGTCCCGGAAATTCCTGTTTACCGACCGCCGCAATCATGCCGTTCACTTCCCGACCTTTCGTGCTGGCGCTGGCCCTGGCCGCCGCCGGCGTAGAAGCCGCCGAGCTGGGCGAGGCGACCGTCCGCTCGTACATCGGCCAGCCGCTGTCGGCCGATATCGAGCTGACGGACCTGTCCCCGCAGGACCTGGCGGAATTGCAAGCCCGCCTGGCGCGGCCGGACGTGTTCCAGGGCGCGAACGTGACGATGCACCCGGCCCTGGCCGGCGCCAATATCTCGGTGGTGCGCAAGGACCAGCGCCGCGTGCTGCACGTGACGACGAACGGCCCCGTGCAGGCGGAAGTGCTGCACCTGTTCTTCCAGCTGTCGGCCGGGGGCAGGGACCGCGTGCGCGGCGTGTCGTTGTGGCTGACGCAGGATCCGGCGCCGCCGGCCCGCGTCGCGACTGCTCCGGCCGCTCCGGTCGTCGCCCCGGCTACTGCTCCGGCTGCCGAGCGCGCCGACAAGCCCACGGCGCGCCGGCCCGCCGATGGCGGCCCGCAACTGGTGGCGATGGCGGCCGCCGGCAAGGAAGCAACCAAGGGTGAGCGCGAGCTGCTGGGTGCCGTCGAGCGTGCCTTTGCCGCGCGGGCGCCGAAGGCCCCGCCGCCGCCTGCGCAACCGGCCAAGCCGGCGCCGTCCGCTGCCGAAGTACGGCGCGAGGCGCTGAAGTACGCGTCCACGGCGGACGACTTCAAGCGCGGCGCAAAGTCGGCCCCGGCGCCGGAGGAAAAAAAGGAAGCCAAGAGCGCGCCGCGGCTGCCGCTGGCGTCGAAGGCCGACCTGGCGGAAGCGGCACGGGCCACGCGGGCCGGCATCGAGGAGGCGTCGCATGCGACGCCTGCGCACGCGACGCCTGCGCACGCCACGCCGGCCGCGCCGGCCAAGGCGAGCAAGGTGGCGCAGGCCGAGCCGGCGCCCGTGAAAGCCCCGGTCCCTGAAGCGCCCGCCAAGGCGGCGCCCGCCCAGACGGACCCGGCGATGATGAAGAAGCTGGCCGAGCTGGAAAGCAAGTTGAAGTCGTTGCAGGCGCAGGTGGCAAGCAGCGCGCCCGCCGTGGCCCGGCCGGCCGCCGCTCAGCCGGTTGCCGCCCAGCCGGCGGCGGCGCACGCCGCGCCCGCGCCCGCACAGCCTGTCGCCCCGGCCGCCGCCCCTGCCATCGCGGCAGCGGCCAAGCCGGCACCGGCACCCGCCAAGCCTGACCCGGCACCGTCCAAGCCGGTCGCACCGCCGGCCGAGCCGGCCCCGCAGCTGGCGGCGGCACCGCATTCCGCCGAACCCGAATCCGACAAGCACGTCGCCGCGCAGGATGAGCTTCCGGCTGCCGAGAGCAAGCACGTCGCCGCCAGCGCGCAGCCGACCAGCGCGGCCGCCGTGGCCACCGTCGACGAAGCAAAGCCGAAGGAGCCGGTGCCGCCCGTCGAGCCGCCGCCGGCCGAAAAGAAGGAGATCAAGATCTCGCGGCCAAAGATCCTGACGTTCCTGTTCGCCGGGAGTCTCGTGCTGCTGCTCGTGTTCGGCACCGTCGTCCACTTCGTGCGGAAGGCAAAGATGAAACGCAGCCCGGTCGTGCGGCAGAGCTGGCGGCGTGACGACGACGATGACGCGCTGGCCCGCAAGGAGCCGACGGCCGCGGAACCGGAGGCGAAGCAGGAGTGAAGCAGAGGAGTGACGCAGAAACCACGGGCAGGAAAACGAAGCCCAAAAACACAAAGCGCCCGGCAAGGGCGCTTTTGTTTTGTTCTCCGCGGAAGGGAGGATCAGCCGTTCAGGCGGCCCATCCACGGTTCCGTCACGTCGCGGATCGCGCGGTCGTTGGCGAGGATCTGCTTGAGCAGGTCGATCTTGCGCTGGCGGGCGTTGCCTTGCAGCGCAGGCACGCCGCCAAGGGCCGGCACCGCCTGTGCGGCGCACTGGTTTTCCAGGTTGTCCAGGCCGTTCCAATCGCTCATCTGGGCGGCCACCACCATTTTGCTGGTCAAGCCGGCAATGTTTTCGTACATCGAGAGGACTTCGGTGGAGGTCATGACGCGCCCGGTAAAATCGTGAATGGAGTACTGCTTGTCAGGATTTACGTCACGGGCGGCGGAAACTTTAGGCCTTTTTGAAAAAAAATTTGAAAATAGTTCCCGGCATTGCCTGGAAAGCAAAATCGCCGCGGAGGCGGCGATTTAGTTGGCGGATCGTGTTACTTGTGTTGCTTACTTCATCATCTCGTCGAGGCCGGCGGCCAGTTCGTCCAGCGGCGGCATGTCGTCGATGACGGTCTCGGCATCCAGCCCCAGCACCTCGGCGACGGCCGTGGGGAAGCGGGCGGCCAGCTCTTCCGAGGATAAATCCGCTTGCTGCGGGCGGGCACGCCAGGCGGCGATGTGCACGATGGCGGCCAGCCGGTCCACGGCGCCCCGTTCCAGCGGGGCAGGGAAGGCCGCGATCGCATCGGAGAACGCGGCGGGGAACTGCCAGCGGCGAGCCAGCTCGGCACCCGCGTCCGCGTAGCAGAAGCCCAGCGTTTCCTTCTCGACGGCCAGGCGGCGTTCGTCCAGCGCCGGCACGATGCCATCCAGTTCCGCGGCCTTGGCCGGAATGGCCGAGTGGATCACCAGTTCGCCGATCGCGTGCATCATGCCGATCGTGAACGCCAGTTCCTGGTTGTCGCGGGTCTTCTTCGCGATCCATTTGGCGGCCACGCCGGTGCGCATGCTATAGCGCCAGAAGTCCGTCAGGTCCAGTCCGGTCACCGACTTGAAGCCGTTGACGAGGCCCGAACTGATGACGAGCGTGCGGACGGCAACAAAGCCCAGCATCAGCACGGCGTCCTCGACGGTACCGATACTGCGCGACACGTTGTAGTAGGCGGAATTGGCCAGGCGCAGCAATTTCGCGCTGAGCACCGGGTCGAGCGACACCTTTTTCGCAATATCCTCGGTCGACACGGACGCCTTGTCGAAGCTGGCGATCAGCTCCTGGACGACCTTCGGCGCGGTAGGCAACGCGGTGGGGTTATCGAATAAATCCTCCAGGGTCATGGTGCTCTCCTTAAATCTTGTTGCCGTAGGTGAACTATAGCGGGATTCGCGGGCCTACAGAAGGGCTTTCGCGCGTTCGCGTGGCGATTGGGGCACATAAAATTCGTTCCCGGCGTGCAGGCCGTCGCGGATTCCTGCAGTCTGTCGCACATCGCTCGCCGGCGGAGCGCGCTTGCGGCACAGTGCAAACTGGCGTATTACGCCATCATCGTTCATACATTGAGGATAACAAGGAACTTTATGCAAGCATTCCGAGTATTGCGGCGCCCGCCGCGGGCGGCTACCGTCGCCGCGGCGCTGTGTGTCGCCCTGGCGTTGCCTGCCGTACAGGCACAACAGCCGGCATCCGTACCCACCCCGCAACAGCCGGCAGCGGTGCTGCCGGGCGACGATTTCTATGCCTATGCGAACGGCGAGTGGCTCGCGGCCACCGAGATTCCCGCCGACCGCGGCAGCTGGGGCGCAGGCTATGTCGTGGCCGAGCAGACCAGCGAGCGCATCCGCCAATTGATCGAGGCGGCGGCGCGGCAGCCGGGCGGCGCCGACGTGAAGCGGGTGGCCGACCATTACCAAGCCTTCATGAACGAGGCGGGCATCGAGGCCAAAGGCGCCGCGCCGCTGGCGCCCGTGCTGAAGAAGATCGAGGCGATCCGCGACAGGAAGTCGCTGGCGCAGGCGCTGGGCGCCAGCGTGCGGGCCGACGTCGATCCGCTGAACAACACGGACTTCCAGACCGAGAACCTGTTCGGCGTGTGGATCGCGCAAGGGCTGACGGACCCCGCGCATTACACGCCGTACCTGCTGCAAGGGGGCCTGGGCTTGCCTGACCGGGCGTACTACCTGGACGAGAACGAGCGGATGAGCCGCCTGCGCACGGCCTACCAGGCCCACGTCGCGGCGATGCTGAAGCTGGCCGGCTGTACCGAGCCGGAAGCGCGCGCCGCCCGCGTGTTCGAGCTGGAGCGCAAGCTGGCGCAGGCCCATGCGACGCGCGAAGACTCGGCGGATATCCAGAAGGCCAACAACGCCTGGACCGACAAGGACTTCGCCGCGAAGGCGCCGGGCCTCGACTGGCCGGCGTTCTTCGCGGCCGCCGGGCTGTCGAAGCAGCGCAAGTTCATCGTCTACCACCCCGGCGCTGTGGCGGGCGCGGCCGCGCTGGCGGCCGAGATGCCGCTGCAGGCGTGGAAGGACTGGCTGGCGTTCCATGCGGTGAACCAGTACAGCGGCGTGCTGCCGAAGGCATTCGTCGAGCAGCGCTTCGAGTTCTACGGGCGCACGCTGGCCGGCACGCCGGCCCTGTCGCCACGCTGGAAACGCGGGCTGTCCTCGGTGAACGAGGCGCTGCCGGAGGCGGTGGGCAAGATGTACGTCGAGCGCTACTTCCCGCCGGAAGCGAAGGCGCGGGTGCAGAAGATGGTGGCCAACATCGTCGACGCATTCCACCACCGCATCGACCGGCTCGACTGGATGGCGCCGGCCACGAAGGCGGAAGCCCATGCGAAGCTGAAGGTGCTGTACGTGGGCGTGGGCTATCCGGAGAAATGGGCGTCGTATGACGGCCTGGAGATCCGGCCGGATGATGCGTTCGGCAATGCATGGCGGGCCAGCCAGTTCCGTTACCAGCGCCAGCTGGCCAAGCTGGGTACGAAAGTGGACCCGAAAGAGTGGTGCATGCCGCCACAGCTCGTCAATGCCGTCAACATGCCGATGCAGAACGCGCTGAACTTCCCGGCCGCGATCCTGCAGCCGCCGTTCTTCGACCCGCACGGGACCGACGCGGCCAACTATGGCGGCATCGGCGCCGTGATCGGCCATGAGATCAGCCACAGCTTCGACGACCAGGGCGCCCAGTTCGACTCGAAGGGCCGGCTGCGCGACTGGTGGACGAAGGCCGACTTGGAGCACTTCCAGCAGGCATCCGCCGCGCTGGTGGCGCAGTACTCGGCCTATCAGGCGTTCCCCGACCTGAAGCTCAACGGCCAGCTGACGTTGTCCGAGAACCTGGCCGATCTGGCCGGCCTCGCGGCGGCGCTGGATGCCTACCACGTCACGCTGGGCGGCAAGGCGACGCTGGATGCGGACCGTCAGTTCTTCCTTGGCTACGCCCAGTCGTGGCGCAACAAGTTCCGCGAAGCGACGCTGCGCACCCGTATCGCCACGGATGGCCACGCGCCTGACCAGTGGCGCGTGTACACGGTGCGCAATGTGGACGAATGGTACAAGGCGTTCGACGTCCAGCCGGGCCAGAAGCTGTACCTGCCGCCCGAGCAGCGCGTGCGCGTCTGGTAAGGCTGGGTGAGCGGGACAGGCGATTGCGGCGCAATGTTAGGGAACGTACGGAGAGGAAAAATTGCCGGACGTATGATGTTCCTGACCACACGCGATGACGCATGTGCGCAAGGCTGCGGGCCATTCCGGCCCACCGTCCACCAAGCAAAAAGGAGTGCATCATGAACAGCGATCAAATCAAGGGCCGCGCCAAGGAAGTGGGCGGCAAGATCCAGGAAGAAGCTGGCGAACTGGTCGGCAGCTCGAAGCAGCAAGCCAAGGGCCTGAAGAACCAGGTCGAAGGCAAAGTGCAAAAGAAAGTGGGTGACGCCCGCGAAGCCGTCGAAGACGCGCTGGACGACGACACCACGATCGACCGCGGCAACCGCCAGGGCCTGTAACTCCCAGCCCGCCAAACAAGACAGCCGCCTGCGGGCGGCTGTTTTTTCGTCTGCTGAGCTGGTCGCTAAACAACAGGGGACTGTCCCTCGTTTTTGGAAATATTTCCTGAAACGAGGGACAGTCCCCAAACGCGTTTACGTATGCTTGGCGTATGCCAACCGGGCGCTTATAAGCTGACAACGTTTGCCCTTGCTGTTGAGCTGGTCGCAAAACAACAGGGGACTGTCCCTCGATTTTGGAAATATTTCCAGAATCGAGGGACAGTCCCCGAATTTTGGCAACTATTTCGTCAGTTGCTTTCCGGTTTCAAATGCTTGCGGAAGAACGCGTCGATGTACGTCTGCACGTGGCGGCGTTGCACGCGGTTCGAGACGCCGTGCTTCGCGCCCGGGTACGTCATCAGTTCGAACTGCACGCCGCGGTTGACGAGGGCGTCGATCATCTTCGTCGTGTTCGTGAACAGCACGTTGTCGTCGGCCATGCCGTGGATCAGCAACAGGTGCGACTTCAGCCCGTCCACGTGGGCGAACACGGTGCTGTCCTTGTAGCCTTCCGGGTTCTCGGACGGCTTGTCCATGAAGCGCTCCGTGTAGTGCGTGTCGTACAGCCGCCAGTCCGTCACCGGTGCGCCGGAGACGCCGGCCGCGATCTTGTCCGAGCCTTGCGACAGCAGCCGCAGCGTCATGAAGCCGCCATAGCTCCAGCCATACACGCCGATGCGCTTGGCGTCGACGAACGGCTGCTTGCCCAGGAAGTCGATGCCGGCCAGCTGGTCTTCCACTTCGGCCTTGCCCAGGTTGCGGTAGATCGCGTCGGAGAACGCGCGCTCGCGCCGGCCCGAGCCGCGGTTATCGAGGCGGAACACGACGTAGCCCTGCTGCGCCATGTACTGCTCGAACAGGTCGCCCCACTTGCGCGTCACGTGCTGCGCGGTCGGGCCGCCGTACGTGGACAGGTACACCGGATACTTCTTCGCCGGGTTGAAGTGCCACGGCTTGATCATCGACCAGTACAGCGTCTGGCCATCCTTCGCCTTCAGCGTGCCGTATTCGACGGGCAGGTGGTCCGATTTGTACTGAAAGTACGGGTGGTTCGCGTTGACTTCGTTCTTTTCCAGCCAGGCGACGACGGCGCCGTCGGGCTTGCGGATCGCCACTTGTGGCGGCGTGGCCGGATCGGAGAACGTGTCGACGAACAGCTCGCCGTTGCGCGAGAACGTCGTGTCGTGCCAGCCGTCGGCCTGCGTCACGCGGCGCGGCTTCGCCGCATCGCGGCCGTCCAGCGCGACAACGTACGTCTGCTTGTCGATCACCGCGTCCTTGTTCGACGAGAAGTACACCTTGCCCGCCTTTTCATCCACGGCCAGCAGGCCGTCGATGTTCCACTCGCCCTGCGTCAGCGGGTGCTTCAGCGTGCCGTCCATGTCGTACAGGTACAGGTGGTTCCAGCCGCTGCGCTCGGACGACCAGATGAAGCCGCGGCCGTTCGCCAGGAAGCGCAGGTCGTCGTTGACTTCGACCCACGTCTTCGCCGTCTCGGTGACGAGCACCTTCTGCGCCAGGGTCGCCACGTCGACGGCGATCAGCTCGAGCTTCTTCTGGTTGCGCGCCTGGCGCTGGAACAGCAGCTTGCTCGCATCGGCGTTCCAGTCCGCGCGCACCAGGTAGATGTCCTTGTCCTGGCCCAGGTCCACGCTCTTCGTCGCGCCCGTCGCCGGGTTCACGATGCGCAGTTCGATCACGACGTTCGGGTCGCCCGCCGCCGGGTAGCGCTGCTCGACGACGTCGGTGCGCTCCGCGTAGATCTCGAAGCGGCGCGCCACCGGCACCTGCGCTTCGTCGTAGCGGCGATACGCGATCGCCGAATCGTCGGGCGCCCAGTAGTAGCCGGTAAACTGGTGCATTTCTTCCTGCGCGACGAACTCCGCCTCGCCGTTGTGCAGCGTGCCCTTGCCGTCCGTCGTCAGCGCCTTCTCCTGGCCGGTGGCCAGGTCGATCACGTACAGGTTCTGGTCGCGCACGAACGACACGTATTTGCCCTTCGGCGAAATCTTCGCATCGGTCACGTTGCCCGAGGCGACGAGGCGCGCCGCATCCGGCCTGGCCACGTCGATCAGGTACAGGTTGCCGGCGATCGGCACCAGCAGGCGCTTGCCGTCCGGCGACCAGCTGTAGCTGAGGATGCCCTTCAGGCTCGCCGTGCGTTCGCGCTCGCGCCGCGCCTTCTCGGCATCGGACAGCTGCTCGTCGGCCACCAGCACCTTCGAGTCGACCAGGCGGCGGGTCGACCGGTCCTTCATGTTGAACTCCCACAGGTCCAGCTGGAACTCGTTGTCGGCGCGGCCGCGCAGGAACGTCACGCGCTGGCCGTCCGGCGCCACCTTCAGCGCACGCACGCCGGGGCCGGCGAGGGCGGGATCGTCATAGATGCGGTCGAGGGTCAGGCGGTCGGCCGAGGCCGACCCGGCGGCCAGCAGGGCCAGGAAGCTGAGGATGAAGCGCATGGAACTCCCGAAGTTATGGTCGAGCACGAAACGCGGAACGATACCAGACTGGCACGCCACTGGCGAGGCGCGATCGTTCGGAATACGGATGCCCGGGCCGACTTTCGTTCGGCCCGAGGTTCGGGCCGACCCTGGCCTCTCAAGCCAGCGCGCGCTGGCGCGACAGTCGGTTCAGGTAACCGGTCAGCAGCACCGCAGCCACCGTCAACCCGAGCACGAGGCCGATCCAGAAGCCCGTCGCGGACATCGGCTCGCTTGGTGCGAACGGCAGCCATTGCGGCGCCAGCCCGAGCAGGCAACCGAGCGGCAGCGCCACACCCCAGAACGCGATCAGCTGGATGATCATCGGCCCGCGCGTGACCTTGTAGCCGCGGATCGCGCACGATGCCGCGACCTGCGTCGCATCGGACAGCTGGAACAGCGCGGCAAACAGCAGCAGGTGTGCGCACATCGCCTGCACGTCGGGATCGGACGTGTAGGCGGCCGCGATCTGGTGGCGGAAAATCGCGATGACGAGCGCCGACAGCACCGCGAACCCGGTCGACATGCCGAGGCCGACCAGCGAGGCGAAGCGGGCCCGCTGCGGATTGCCTTCGCCCAGCGCCTGGCCCACGCGGGTGATCATGCCGATGCCGAACGACAGCGGCACCATGAACGTCAGCGACGAGAAGTTCAGCGCGATCTGGTGCGCCGACACCGTGACGACGCCGAAGCGCGCCACCAGCAGGCTGACGGCGCCGAACACGCTGACCTCGGCGAAGTACGTGACGCCGATCGGCACGCCCAGCTTCAGCATGTTCCAGATCTCCGGCCAGTGCGGCCACTCCCAGCGGTCGAACGGGTACGACGCCCGGTATGCCGGCGCGATGCGGATCCACAGCACGATCAGGAGCAGGTCGAGCCACACGACGGTGCCCGTCGCCACGGCGCAGCCCAGCGCGCCCATGCGCGGGAAGCCCAGGTTGCCGAACACGAGCACCCAGTTGACGAGGATGTTGACGACGAGGCCGACGATGGCGATGACCATCACGGGCTTGGTCTGGTTGATGCTGGCGCTGTAGCCGTACAGCGCGCGGTAGGCGGCGAACGGCAGCAGGCCGATGCTGACGATGTGAACGAACATCGACGCGCGCTCGTTCACGGCTGGCTCGAGGTGCAGGTGGTCGAACAGCAGCGTGGCGAGATTGGCCGCCAGCGCGGCCAGGATGCCGATGCCGACGCTCTTCCACAGCGCCTGCCGCACCGAATGGGGAATGCGGTCGAACGCGCCGGCCCCGACTTCGTGCGCGACGACGGTGTTAATCGCCATCATCGTGCCGTTGACGGTGACGAGGATGATCGACCATACCGATGCGCCCAGCGACACGGCGGCCAGTTCGGCGGCGCTCGTGTGGCCCGTCATCGCCACGTC
The DNA here is from genome assembly GCF_007830495.1 of Pseudoduganella flava. Classification (GTDB taxonomy): domain Bacteria; phylum Pseudomonadota; class Gammaproteobacteria; order Burkholderiales; family Burkholderiaceae_D; genus Rugamonas; species Rugamonas flava. Next base: position 733,750 of record NZ_VLKW01000001.1, read on the forward strand.
CGCGACGCCCATGCCCACCGTCGCCAGCTGGCCGATCAGCACGGGCCAGGCGAGGTGCCACAGCGCGGCGGCTTCTTTGCGGATGTTGGGCAGTGTGAACGAGTAGGGCATCGGCAGCGGTGAAAGCGAAGGAACTTGCGATTTTACCCATGAAGCGGACTCGCCCGCAGTAGGAATTTGTTACAAGGCGCCGTCCGCGCGGAGCGATGCTGTCGCGTTATGGTTGGGAGGCCGCGCGCACGTCGCGCGCGGCGCAACGATGGAGCACAACATGAAACGCCTGTTCGCCGCCGCAGCCCTGCTGGCATCCCTGCAACCCGTCTTCGCCGGCGAGATGTCGCTGTACTCGCAGCCGGACTTTCGCGGCAGCGAGGTGACGGTGCGCGACGCTGCGCCGAACTTCCGCGACTTCGGCTTCAACGACCGGGCATCGTCGATCGTCGTGCACTCGGGGTCGTGGGAAGTGTGCGAGCACAAGAACTTCGGCGGCTATTGCGCCGTGCTGCGGCCGGGCGAGTATGCGGACCTGCGCCGCTTCAACAACGCGATCTCGTCGGCCCGCGAAGTGGAACGCTGGCGCGACCGCGGCGACGGCCGCTGGGACGACGATCGCGGCGGCTGGCGCGGCGATGGCCGGGACGGCCGGGAAGCGTGGCGCGAGGGCCGGGAAGAGCGGCGTGAGGAGCGCCGCGGCTGGCACGGCGGCCCCGGCATCGAACTGTTCGCGGCCCCCCGTTTCGGCGGCGAGAGTGTCGGCCTGACGGGAGATACGCGCACCCTGCGTTCGATGGGCTTCAACGACCGCGCCGGCTCCCTGATCGTGCGCGAGGGCGAGTGGGAAGTCTGCGAACATGCCGACTACCGCGGCCGCTGCGCCGTGTTCGGCCCGGGCAGCTACCCGTTCCTCGGTGACCTGAACAACGAGGTATCGTCGGCCCGCCGGCTGCGCTGAAAAAAACGAAATGTTGTAACCTAATGCTCTGCAGGACTACGACCTGGAGAGCATATCGTGGAATACAAGGACTACTACGCGACGCTCGGTGTGCCGAAGACGGCGACCGGGGACGAGATCAAGAAGGCCTACCGCAAGCTCGTACGCAAGTACCATCCGGACGTCAGCAAGGAAGCCGATGCGGATGCGAAGACGAAGGAGTTGAACGAAGCCTACGGCGTGCTGGGCGACCCGGAAAAGCGGGCGGCCTACGATGAACTGGGCAGCGCCCCCTACCGCCAGGGCGAGCAATTCCGTCCGCCGCCGGACTGGGGTTCGGACTACGAATCGTACGGTGGCGACGACAGCGAATTCTTCAAGGACCTGTTCGCCCACGTGGGCGGGCGCCGGCGCGGCGGCGGTTTCCAGATGCGCGGCGAGGACAGCCACGCCGCCATCCGCATCGCGCTGCGGGACGCGTACCAGGGCGCCAGCCGCACCATCGCGCTGCGCGTGCCGCAGGTCGACGCGCAAGGCCGCGTCGTCACGCGCGAGCGCACGCTGAACGTCACGATCCCGAAGGGTGTCACGGAAGGCCAGCAATTGCGCCTGGCCGGGCAGGGCCAGCCGGGCATCGGCGGCGCCGAGGCGGGCGACCTGTACCTGGAAATCCAGTTCGAGCCCGATCCGCGCTATTCGGTGGAAGGGCGCGACGTGTACGAGAAGGTGCCGGTGGCGCCGTGGGAAGCGGCGCTGGGCGCCGAGATCGACGTGCCGACGCCGTCCGGCCGCGTCACCGTCACGGTGCCGGCCCGTTCGCAGGGCGGCCGCAAGCTGCGCCTGAAGGGCCGCGGCATTCCGGCCAGCGGTGCGGCGCCGGCCGGCGACCTGTACCTGCTGCTGGATATCGCGCTGCCGCCGGCGGACACGCCGCAGGCCAAGGCGCTGTACGAACAGATGGCGCGCGAGCTGCGTTTCAATCCGCGCGCAACGCTGGATGCATGAGGGAGGGCGAACGATGAGCGAACAACCGATTCGTGCCGTGCCGGTGGACGACGCGGCCCTGACGCTGGACGAGCTGGCACGTGCCTGCGCCGTCGATCCCAACTGGGTGGTGCACCGCGTACGCACCGGCATCCTGCTGGGCGGCAGCGCGGACGCGCCGGAAGCATGGCGCTTCACGAGCGTGGACCTGGTGCGCGCCCGCAGCCTGCTGCGGATCGAGCGCGATTTCGATGCGAACGAGGAAGTGGCGGCGCTGGTCGTGGATTTGACCGAGGAGATCAGGCGGCTGAAGAGACGCCTGCGTGCGGTGGGAATTTATTGACGCCTGCGGGCCCGCGGCTTGTCTTGAAACCAACGGCAGAAGCCGGGGACAAAGCTGGCGTGCCCGCAGCGCGGAACGAAACCCCAATGCAAACCCTGGGGTCAGACCCGTCGGGTCTGACCCCGGATTCTGCCGTTGGGTTTTCGTTTCGAGCCGCAGGCGCGTTAGCTTGAATCACTCACCGCTGGTCTTCCGACCCGCCACCCCGCGAGCCGCCCCCGCCAGACTGCTTGCTGCCCAGGTCGTCGATATCATGCCCCCGCTCGCCCGGCGAGCCCTGCATGCCGAGCTGGCGGTCGGCCTGCTCGTTGTCGGTGCGGTTGTTGGGACGGGACTGGTTGCTCCACGTGTCGGCCTGCGCATTGCCGGCCTTGTCGGACTGCTGGCTGTTGCCGTGGCTGCCCATGCCCACGCGCTCGCCGCCCATCGCTTCCATCGGCAGCGAGTCCAGGCTGTCGCGGTCGGCGGACGTGCTGCCGCCGCTGCCCTGCGTCTGCTGGCCGATCAGGTTCGGGCCCGATTGCTGGTTGCCCTTGCTGGAGCCCTGCATGTCGACGTTGTTGCCACCCAGGCCGCCGCGGCCCGTCTGGCCGCTTTGCGCGCCCACGTCGTGCAGCGCGCCACCCCGTTCGCCGCCCATGCCGCCCGAGTGCTGGCCGCCGTGACCGTGGCCCGAGCCGGCGCGCGGTTGCGACTGTTCATTGCCCGGGCCACCCTGTTTCCGCTCTTCCTTCATCTGCGCCAGGCCGTTCTGGCCGGGGCCACCCTTGGCGCCGCCGGATTGCTGGCTGCCGCCGGGGCCGCCCTGCAGGTTCGTGGCCATGTCGCCAGATCCGCCGGGCGAACTCGATTGCTGGCCGCCCAGCTGCTGGCTGCGGCCCGATCCGCGCTGTGCCGTGCCCGCGCCGGGGGTCGAGCCGTCTTCCTGGTGCGCTGGCCGAACACCTGCATCGGCCGTCCGCCCGCTGCCCGCGCCGCGCGTATCCGATTGCTGGTTGCCGCGCATGCCGCTCTCGCCGACTTCACCGGACGTGGCACCGGTCTGCTGGCGGCCGTACTGGTCGCGGTTCTCTTCCTGCGGGTCGAGCTGCACTTTCTGCTGGTTGCCCGCGCCACCGTGGGTGGACGGCGCACCGCCCATGTGGTCCGAGTGGCCCTGTGCACTTTGCTGGCTCTGGCCGCCCTGGTCGATGCCCTGGCCGCTCTGGCCGCCCTGCGTGCCGGACGGGGTGCCGCGAATGCCGTCCAGCGTGCCCGAACCGCCGATCGATTGATCCGTCATGTCGCCTCCTTCGCTGCCGGCCGCGCTGCTCTGCCGGTTCGCTTCGATATTGGGTGCCTTGTTGACTTGCGTGGTGTCGTTGAGCGGGCCGCCGGCGGCGTGGTTGCCGCTCTGCGTCATGTAGCCCGCGTCCTGCGTGTTCCTGAGCTGGTCCTTTTCTCTGCTCATGTCGCTCTCCTTCTGCAATGGTTTTGCAAGGTAGGCGCTCATCGTAGGACGATGGGGCCGGAGAGGGTGTCAGCGCACACGCCGCGCCACTGTAGGAACGCTTATGTATCCCGGCCTGCAGCCCTGTGCACGGCCGGGCCAGGGCTGTTCAATACGCGCCGTGCGGCGTCGAATAGTCGAGGTCGAGGATCTGCTGCTTCAGCCAGCGGCCCGCGGGGCCCAGCTGGTCGTCGGTGCGGTGGATCGTGTACAGCGGGTATTGCAGCGCATCGCCGTCCTGCACGCGCAGCCGCACCAGCCGCCCGTTCGCGAGGTCTTCCGCGATCATCGCTTCCGGCATGCTGCCCCAGCCCAGGCCCCCGCGCAGCAGCGCATGCTTCGAGTGCAGGTCGCCCAGGCGCCAGTCGCGCAGGCCCAGCACGCCAAAGTCCTGGCCCACCGTCAGCGGGCTGCGGTCCGTGACGACGAGCTGCAGGTGTTCGCGCAGCACGGCCGTCGGCACGACGCCGTCGATGGCCGCCAGCGGATGCGTCGGCGCGCACACCGGCATCATCATCACGTGGCCGGCGAGCTGGCGCTCGACACTGTCGGGCAACAGCACCGGCATGCCGCTGATGCCCAGCTGGCAGCGGCCGTCGATGACCATCTGCGCCACCGCGCCCAGCGCTTCCGTGTGCAGCCGCAGCGACACGGTCGGGTGCTCGCGCTGGAACGATTCCAGCAGCGCCACCAGCCTGCACATCGGGAACATGATGTCGACGACGAGGCACACCTCCGCCTCCAGCCCCGCACCGAGCGCCTTGGCGCGCGCGCGCATGCTGTCGACCCGCGCCGCGACGGCCCGCGCATCCGCCAGCAGCGCGCGGCCGGCCTCCGTCAGCGTCACCTTGCGCTTGCTGCGGTCGAGCAGGGCGATGTTCAGCTGCTCCTCCAGGTTGGCGATCGTGTAGCTGATGACGGACTGGGTGCGGTGCAGCGCACGGGCCGCGTGGGCGAAGCCGCCGTGGTCGATGACGGCGGCAAACACGCGGAGCTGATCGAGGGTGGGGAGGCCGGGGTCGCGCATATCGTGAAAATCGATAGTTTCGATTGAAATTAAGTGGATTTCCTCGATAGTAAAGCCGATCTATGATGGCTGCAATCACCACTTACTTGAGGAGTTCATCATGGCAAACGTCCTGTACATCAACAGCAGTGTGCGTTCTTCCGGCTCGCTGTCCCGCCAGCTGTCGGCCGAGTTCATCGGGAAGTGGCAGGCGAATCACCCAACCGACACGATCGTCGAACGCGACCTGGCAGCCAACCCGGTGCCGCACCTGACCGAGGAAATGCTGGGCGCGTTCTTCACGGCGCCGGACCAGCGCACGGCCGCGCAGGCGCAGACGGTCAAGCTGTCCGACGACCTCGTGGACGAAGTGCTGGCCGCCGACGTCATCGTCATCGGCGCACCGATGTACAACTTCTCCGTGCCGTCCGGCCTGAAAGCCTACATCGACCACATCGCCCGCGCCGGCCGCACGTTCAAGTACACGGACAAGGGCCCCGTCGGCCTCATCGAAGGCAAGAAGGTGTACGTGTTCACCGCCAGCGGCGGCGTCTACAGCGAAGGCCCGGCGGCCGGCTACGACTTCCTGGCCACGTACCTGAAGGCCGTGCTGGGCTTCCTCGGCATCACGGACATCAGCTTCATCCGCGCCGAAGGCGTGGCGCTGGGCGACGCGGCGCTGGCCGCCACGCTGGAGAAGAGCCGGCAGTCGATCGATACGCTGGCTGGCGTGTAAGCGATCGAAGCCGGGCAGGGCGCCGGGCAACGGAGGCGGGATGGCTGCGGTATCATCGTGCCATCCCTGTTCCGAAAGCCTCGAATGAAAGACCGCCTGCACCTGCTCGTCATCGATCCGCAGAACGACTTCTGCGACCTGCCGTCCGAATACCTGCCGATCGATCCCGCCGGCGACGCACCGCGCGCGCCCGCGCTGCCGGTGGCCGGCGCCCATGACGACATGCGCCGCCTGGCGCAGCTGATCGAGCGGGGCCGGCATGGCCTGACGGCGATCACGGTCACGCTCGACTCGCACCACCGCTACCACATCGCGCACCCGACGTTCTGGGTTGCCGCCGACGGCGGCCCCGTCGCACCGTTCACCGAAATCACCGCCGCCGACGTGCGCGCCGCGCGCTTCCTGCCGCGCGACCCCGATGCCCGCACCCGCGCGCTGGCCTATCTCGACGCGCTGGAGACGGCCGGGCGCTACCGCCTGATGGTCTGGCCCGTGCACTGCGAGATCGGCACGTGGGGCCACAACGTGCACGACGACGTGCGCACCGCCTACAACCGCTGGGAAGACGCATCGCTCGGCGTCGTCGCGAAGATCGCCAAGGGCTCCAATCCATGGACCGAGCACTACTCCGCCGTGATGGCCGAGGTGCCGGATGCGGGCGAACCGGATACGCAGCTGAACCGCAAGCTGATCGACAGCCTGCTTGCGTCCGATCGCCTGTACATCGCCGGCGAGGCGGGCAGCCACTGCGTCAAGGCGACCACTGAACACATCGTCGAACAGTTCGGCGGCGAGGTTGCTCGCCTGACGTTGATCGAGGATTGCATGAGCCCCGTGGGGGGCTTCGAGGCGCAGCAGCAGGCCTTCTTCGAACGGATGCGCGCTGCCGGCGTGCGCTTCGCGAAGGCAGCCGACGTGACGCAGGAACTGCTCGTGAATGCGGGGCGCTGAAATGAATTCACCCACGAACGCAGCGATGAACGCCCCGACGAACGCACCTTTCCGCCCGGTCGTGCGCAGCCTGCTGGAAACCGACCTGTATAAATTCTCGATGTGGCAGGCCTTGCTGCACTGGCACCCCGGCGCGCATGCCGAGTACGAATTCAAGTGCCGCAACAAGCCCGCGTATCCGCTGGCGGAATTGAAGGAGGAAGTGGAGGCGCAGCTCGACCACCTGTGCACGCTGGAGTTCCGCGAGGAGGAACTCGACTATCTGCGGTCGCTCCGCTACATCAAGACGGACTTCGTCGACTTCCTCACGGTGTTCCGCTTCCAGCGCAAGTTCATCACGGTGGAGACGGACGGCGAAGAGCTGCTGATCCATGCGCGCGGCCCGCAGGTGCACGTGATGGGCTTCGAAATCTTCGTGCTGTACATCGTCAACGAGCTGTACTTCCGCCGCTTCGACCAGGAAGCGGCGCTGGCCGAAGGGCGCCGCCGGCTCGATGCGAAAGTGGCGGCGCTGAAGGCGTTCGGCCGCGAGCCGATGCTGCGCAATCCTTTCGAGTTCTCCGACTTCGGCGTGCGCCGCCGCTTCTCCGGTGCGTGGCACGACGAGGTGGTGGAGCGGCTGGCGCGCGACGTGCCGGAATTCTTCAAGGGCACGTCGAACGTCTATCTCGCCATGCGTTACAGGATTCACCCGATCGGCACGATGGCGCACGAATACATGCAGTCGTTCCAGGCGTTCGGCGTGCGCCTGCGCGATTTCCAGAAGGCGGCGCTGGAGGATTGGGTGCAGGAGTTCCGCGGCGACCTGGGCACCGCGTTGACGGACGTCGTCGGCATGGATGCGTTCCTGCGCGACTTCGACCTGTACTTCGCCAAGCTGTTCGACGGCCTGCGCCACGATTCGGGCGACCCGGTGGAGTGGGGCGAGAAGGCGATCGCGCACTACCAGAAGCTGCGCATCGACGCGCACACGAAGCGGCTCGTGTTCTCGGATGGGCTGAACCTGGACAAGGCGATCCACCTGTACCGCCACTTTGCCGACCGCATCATGACGGGCTTCGGCATCGGCACGTGGCTCACCAACGACCTGGGTGTCACGCCGCTGAACATCGTGATGAAGCTGGTGCGCTGCAACGGCCAGTCGGTGGCGAAGCTGTCCGACTCGCCGGGCAAGACGATGAGCAAGGACGAGACGTTCCTCGCTTACCTGCGGCAGGTGTTCGAGCATCCTGCCGCATGAGCGGGCCGCGCCGGCTCAGACGGTAGCTCAGGCCTCCACGCCGCCGTAGCGCAGCATCAGCGTGTTGGCCTGGTCGCGCTGTTCGTCGGAGTCGACGTCGACGGACAGCAGCGCGGCAGGGTGCTCGGTGGGGTGATCCGTGTCGTCGGCATCGTCCGGCGTCAGCGAATCCATGATGTTCTCGACGGCTTGCGTGGTCGTATTCTGGCCGCGGACGTCGTGCAGGTTCAGTTGCACGGACGAACCTGAAAAGCCCGCGTCCAGCAGCGCCGCGCGCGCCGCCTCGGCATCCTCGACCGTCTTGAAGTTGCGGTGTATCGTGTCTGGCATGGCAGTTCCTGTAGGGTTGGACTTACCGCCATTGTGCGGCAACGGCGCCGCGCGCGGCGCTCAGATGGGGCATCAGCGGTGGGCCCGCAGCGATGGGCCCGCAGCGATGGTTCGTTAGAAGCCGCTGACGGCGTTCTCCGTATGCTCGACCTTCGGCGGCTCGGCAAAGAAGCCGCCGACGAGACCGCGCCAGGCCTGGAAGTCGGCGCTGCCGCGGAAGTCCACCGTGTGGTGTTCCAGCGTTTCCCAGCCGATCACGAGGCGGTACGTGTCGGGGCGCTCGATCGTGCGGTCGAGCCGCATCGACAGGCAGCCCTTGGCACGGCGGAACAGCGGCACCGCTTCGCCCACGGCCGCTTCAAAAGCGGCGTTGGTGCCCGGATGGATCGTGATTTCAGCTATTTCGTAGATCATGGAAGGAGTCCTGATGAGTAGTGGTTCCCGCATTTTGCCCGAACAACGGCAAGCGCGCAGGGTGGTGCTGAAGACGCCGCGGCTGCTGCTGCGCCTGTGGCAGCCGGATGATGTCGCGCCATACGTCGCGCTGAACGCCGACCCCACCGTGACGCAATTCCTGCGCGGCCCCGTCAGCGCCGCACAGGCCGAGGAGTTCTTCGCCGCGCAGAACGCGATGGTCGAGAAGCACGGCTGCGCCTTTCTCGCGGCGGAGCTGCGCGCGACGGGGGAACTGGCCGGCTTCGTCGGCCTGAAGTACCAGGATTTCGATGCGCCGTTCGCGCCATGCCATGAAATCGGCTGGCGCCTGGCCGCGCATTGCTGGGGCATGGGACTGGCAACCGAAGGTGCCCGCGCCGCGCTGGCGTACGGCTTCGATACGTTGGGGCTGGACGAGATCGTGTCGTTCACGGTGCCCGCGAACACCCGCTCGCGGCGTGTGATGGAAAAGCTGGGAATGGTGCGTGATCCGGACGGCGACTTCGCCCATCCGGCACTGCGCGCGGATCACGCTTTATCGCGGCACGTGCTGTACCGACTGCGGCGCCCGGCCGGGTAGCCGGGCGCGCGCATCAGCTGGCATCAGCGGGACTTGTCGCCGCTGCCACCCTGCGGGTTCTGGCGGTACGTGTCGCGCTGGTCGGCCGCCGTGCTGCCCGCGCCCGTCGAGCTGCCATGCTCGCTCTGGCGGCTTTGGCCACCTTCGCGGGCCAGACTGCCCTGGTCGCGGTCGACGTCCGTCATCCGTTCACCGCCATAGCCTTGCTGGTTCAGGTCACCGGATTGCCGATTGCCGTCCGCGCTGCCGGGAATGCCGGCGGCACCCTGGTTGCCGGCCGCACCCTGCAGGCCGGTCGGATCGCTGGGGCGGCCGCCGCCGGACAGGCTCTGCGTCTGCCCCTGATCTTGATCCTGTCGCTGCGACTGGCGATTGCCGGAACCTGAACCGCTGCGGCTGCCCAGGTCGCTGGTACCTTCCAGCAGGTCCTGCGTCCGTTCGCCGCTGGCGAAGCCCTGGCCGTTCTGGTCGGCCTCGGAGCCGTCCGACAGCAGGTCGTCCGTGCGGCCGGCCGTCTGCATGCCGCCCACCCACGGCGTATGCGCGGCCTCGTCATAACCCTTGTCGGTCGGCGATTCGCCGGTGGCGCCGGTGCCCATCGTGCCCGCGCTGGTGGTGCCGTCATGGGTCTTCTGGTCCCAGTTGCGTCCTTGCTTGTCCTTGCCTTGGTTTTGCATGATGGCCTCCTCATCGTTTCGCGTGGCGGCCATCTTAGGACGGCGCGGGCGAAGGCGGAATAGGCGTGCGCGTGGCTTCCATGTAGGAGCGCAGGCATTGCGACGGCAATGAAAAAGGGCGCCGCGAAAGGGCGCCCTGCGGGGAGATGCGCGGCGCGGCCGCGGCAAGGGTCAGCGCAGCGCTTTGCGGCGCTGGGCGTACGTGACCGCCGCCAGGCCGAACGCCAGCATCAGCCACGTGGACGGTTCCGGCACGGCCGTGATGACGCCCGGGCCGCCGATCAGCACCTGGTATTTGCCGAACTCGGGATCGTCATAGCCCGTCACGACGAAGTAGTAGGTGGTGCCCGCCGTCAGCTCGCCAGCGACCGAGGAGGTGGTGGGCGATACGTCGTCGTCGCTGCCGTTCACGAAGTTCGTCACCGTGTCGGCCGGATTGAAGCTGTTTTCAAAGAGCAGGATCACGCTGTCGAACTCGGCGGTTACCTGGAAGGTATAGGTGCCCGAAGTGCCGACGGTGAAGGCCCACTGGGTGAACGGGATGGCCGAGCCGGGGAATTCCCACGGCGTCAGGTCGAGCGTCGGGCCGCCGGTCGTGTCGCCGGTTTGATGGATGATCTCGGCTTGCGCGGTCTGGGCGAGGCCGATGAACAGCGTGCTGATGGCAATTGCTGCTTGGAAGAACTTCTTAATGTTCATAAGGTTCTCTTTCATCTCAAGTGGAGGGGAACAGCCGGACGAGTCAGCTCATCAGGCAGGTTCAGTATGGCACGGTGAACCCGGCGGCACGCTTGCGTTCTTAAGTATTTTTTAAGCCTTTTTGACAAGTCTTGTTGTGCGGAATTGCGCTTTTCGTGGGGGTAACGTGCTTCAGAGGAGGGACGGGCGGGGGCGTTGAAAAGCAGTTTGAACGGGCGGGGAGGGGAGTGTTGGATGGCGGCGACAGCTGGTTACCGCGCGGTGGGAAAACGCGGAGCCGAGGCTCCGCGTCCGTCCAGATCAGCGTGCTGCCCTGCGCCGCTGCGCGTAGGCGAGCGCGGCAAGGCCGAGTCCCAGCATCAGCCACGTCTGCGGTTCGGGGACGGCCGTGATGACGCCGGGGCCGGCAATGGTCAGCGCGTACTGGCCCGCGAAGTCGTTGTAGTAACTGGTAAAGACGACGGTGTAAAGCGATCCCGCTTCAAGTTCGCTGGCGAAGCCGGAAGTGTTGTGGCTCACCAGGTCATCGCTGCCGGCCACACCGTTGAGCTTCGGCGCCGTCGGATCGAATGCATCCTTGTAGAGGAACAGCATCGTGTCGAATCCCAGGCCGGTCGCGACGAAGCTGTACTCGCCGCTGGTGTCGATGCTGATGGTGATGGCGTTGTAGGCGACGTTTGTACCGGTAGTGGACAGGTTCGAGAAGTCGGTGAATGGCCGATTAAAGGTGGGGCCGCCGGTGGTATCGCCGGTGTAGGTGACGAGCTCGGCCTTGGCGCTGTGGACGAGGCCGACGAAGAGCGCGCTGATCGCCAGCGCGGAACGGAAGAACTTGGCTATGTTCATGGCGTTTTTCTCTTTCATAAGGGTAGTGGGGAGGCCTGTCGGGGGAAGGCGACAGGTGGTGTCAGTATGGCATGTAAATTTGGTAATTTGGGCGGCTATGCGTGGTATCGAGCAGCTTTAGCAGTCGGCTGTGCCACAGCCCAGAGATGGCGGAACATTCATGTTTGCAATAATTATTGCAAATAAGTATCATAGTGTTATGACCACATACTTGATGTTAGACACGAAATGGCAAGCTCGCGCTCTCTGTCGTGTCCTTCTCATCATTGACTAACTGCTTACGTACCTCTAACTGAAGCTAAGAACTGCGTATATTTGCTTATTGCCAAAAATAAAGCAAAATTCGGCTATGTTGGTATATATTGGAAATATTGGCCATGGGGGCGGGCCGATATACTCGTATAACTAGTTCGAGCTATCGAATTCGTCAGAGAATTTCTGCTACAACTATAAACCGATTTAACGTGCAAAATAACAATATGCAAATTTTGAACTCCGCTCTACAGTATTCTTCATGGCCTATTGTCACACTTATTGGGCTTTTTGTATTCAAAGCGCCGCTGAGTGTTTTGATTAAGAACCTGCGATTTCTGAGGGCTGGAAAACTCGAGGTCAGTTTTGAGGAGCAAATTCAGAGGCTTGGTTTTTCAGAAGAGCAGCTAAGGATTGTGCGGACTCTGTCAGCTCAGGAAATTGACTTATTCCTCTTGGTGACATTTAGTGACTCACCGAGTTTCAACTATATGACGGGCCTGCATGAAGCGGCGTTTTCAGCTGCGCTGAAGAAGCTCCAGGAGGCGGGGCTAATAGTGATTACTAACCCTGATGGCCCATCTACAAACTTGAGACATATTACGACACCAATTGGACACAGAGTGAGAACTATGCTGATCAATAGTACTGTGGCGTTACTCCACGCAAGAAGCTAATACCTCAATCTCGTCCAAAGTACTTTTTATTAGCGCGGCTTGAACGCTGCCACCCTTCACCATTCTACATTGGGTAGCCGAAAGGAACAGTTGCTGGCGCGGCGATCCATTTATTGCCAATCAGGAAATGGTGCCAAAATCACCGCGGTACTGAGATAACATCACCCAGAAATGCTATAGAAGCCTCGTTATCGATCGCTTCCCGCGGCATCATGGAAAATTGATTTATCAGAAGTTGAATCTCGTCCCAGCGAGAATTTCGAGCCCGCGTGTACTCAAGGTTGGAATTATTTTTTGCAAAAGCTATTACTTCGCTCGCTCTCGGGGCAGTTTTGTTTTCCGTCTCCTTTGGATAATGTGATTCGAGATCAATCAGGAGTCGAGTGAGTTTTGCTAAGTGAAGGTGCGAAAATGGGTCTTCGAAATTTTGGTCTGCTACACCGGTGTTGTGCATCATCGCCAATTTGCTGAGGATATCCATTAGGCGAGCTGCAGTGTGGGGGTGCGTGGCTGATCCGGCCCATTTTATGTTTTCCTCTGCTAAATTTATTCGCAGTGAGAAATAGAGGAGTCGGAACGCTGTCTTCTTCAGGTGAATGCTGGGAACTTTTGTTGAGAAGCGTTGTAGATATCTGTAAAACGCTGCTGCTGCGCAAAGGTCGGCATCAAATTCTAATGCATGTTTTGTTTCGGGTGTGCTACCAAAATGCTTCTCAATTAGAGCGTGTCTTCTTAAGTAGTGAAATATCTCATGGGCGCATGACCACATAATACAAGCTTTAGCTACACTCAAAGGTCCTAGTGGCCTTGGAACGTTATAAGTCCCGAGGCTTTTTTCAGCTATGCTCTGGACTCCAAGGCTGCGTTCTAGTAGGCCCTCTGCTAGACAAACAGTGTTGACTATGTCTCTCAATTCTGTTTCGTTTGCACTTGCATTTGTTATAATGCGAATCTCTGGTATCCCATCTATTGCAAGCCAATTGGTTTTAATTTCGTTGAGAAAAGGAGGCAGCGCAGAGATTATATGTTGATATTGTTCTCGATTGTCATCATCTTTCATCCGATCGAGGAAGTCTGAGATCGGCATGCTTCGCCGCTCATTGTCCGGGTCTGGCATCCACATAAAAACTCCGTAATATTGTCTGGCTAATAAGAGTTCAAGAAGAGTGGCGTTGCTAAGGCAGTACAGCATCTTCTGGCTGAGGGAAGTCCTCATGTAAATGCAGTGTACAGCCAATGTCGTGTAGATGAATCGAAATCTTTCAAAATAACAACGAAATGTGGTGTCACATATCTTTGAAGTTTGTGGTGTGGTTCGTGAGTCCGAGCCGGACAATTCGAAAAGCGTGCTGCAGTCGACGCATTGCGATCTGATCGTAACGCACTCTCTTCAGGACGCGCGTCGAGTCAATTGAGATTTTAGAAAAGCCTAGGCGGGGAATGATCTCTAGAGCTGAGCTTTTTGCAATCCGCTCGGTGGACGGGCAAGAAGTCACGGCTGTAATATGCGAAGGCTAAGTAGCCTCATGTGCGGGCGTCGGGAGAGCTGAGACGAGCCTTGGGGCGACGAGATTTCGCATGGCAAGGCCGAGAACGGGCGAATCGGAGGCGGCACCGGCATCTGCGAATCGCTTTGCCGGTGGCGAGCATGTTCGCCGATGGGTAGTAAGGTGCTGGCGGCGGAGCCGGCAGGCCCTGCGGGCGCTGGCGACTTCGCGGAGCGAAGTCGGGAATGGGCGAATCGGAGAGTCCCGCGCTGGTAGGCGCGGGTCGCCTCGCAGGCGCGCCGCATGCGGCGCGAAACCCCTGCGAGGCCCCGCGTCCGTCGGGGACGGACGCGGAATCGATTCACGACGGCGACACCGAACAAAAACAAAGGGCCCCAAGCGAAGCTTGGAGCCCTTTGTTTTTGTTCGGTGGTGGAGACGGCGGGAATCGAACCCGCGTCCGCAAGCACTCCACAGACAGTTCTACATACTTAGCACTGCCATTTAATTTAACCTGTACAACGCGGACGTGCACGCTGTGTACAGGCGATTCACCTTGAGTTTAACGCTCTTCGAAGTGACCCCTCCGAGCGCGAGCCTCTGTAAATGACTCCACAGCTTTTGACGGCCCACCCCAGAGACAAGGTGTTGTGGAGCTAACAGCGATTAAGCTGCCAGTGCGTACGAGTTATCGTTTGCAGTTAGTTTGTTTCTGGATGTATTTACGAGGTGACCAGCCCTCGGTATGCCCTGTTCTGCTTTGCAACCCACGTCGAAACCAGGTCGTCCCCACAGATGGAAAGATCATTGTACTCCAATTGGGACCGCCGTGCACACCTGCCCGGCCTCAAGGCCACGGAAACCCGCTCAGTCCTTCAGCACGGGCAGCGCACGGTCCTTTTCGCCCAGCCGCGTGATGGCCGGGGTGCCTTCGTCGAAGACGCATTCGAACAGGTGGCGGCGCGATTTCGGGGCGTGGTCGGATGCCAGGTCGTGGAAGCTGTCGGCGCCCTGGAAGCCCAGGTCGACCGTCAGTTTTTCCAGGTAGTACGTGTCGCACAGGTCGGCGATGTGCTCGCGCCGCGTGCCGCGTTCGATTTCGTTGCGCAGCTGCGGCTCGGGGCCTTCGAAATAGGCGATCAGTGCGGCCTCGATCATCTCCACTTGCGAGCGTTCCGATGCTTCCGCGGAGATGTCCCTGGCCGACGTGTCCACCTTCACGTCGTAGCGCTGGATCAGCAGGAAGGTGTCGTGTTCCAGCATCACCCGGTTGCGCACGCGGTTGACGATGCTGCACGTGCCTTTGGCGATCTTGCCTTCGGGGTCGCGCGTCTGGCCCACGTACAGCACCGTGCTGGGGAAGTCCAGGTTCATGTCGTAGCGCTGGATCAGGTCGTGGACGCTCAGCGGTTCCATCATCGAGCCCCAGTTCAGCAGCAGGAACTTGTCCTGCAGCTGCACCAGCGGCTTCTTGTACGTGGCGTCGAACGGCACTTCCAGGTCCATCGTGATGGAGCCCTTGCGTTCTTCGGTGCCGATCAGCACCGGCACCGTCAGCTTCAGTGAGAAGAAGCCCCAGCTGACATTGCGTGCCGTGTCGATGCGCACGCGCGGGCGTGCGACGAGGAAGTACAGCAGGCGCTTCTCCATCGCGCCGTCCAGTGCGAATTGCATGCGGCGCAGGTAGCGGCCGACAGGGTCGCGAAAATCCGGAAGCTCGCCGCCGGAGACCAGCAGGTCGTACCAATAAAACTTCGTTTCGGCTACCGAAGCCGTCCAAACTTGCGGAGCATTGCTGCGCGGCGTAAGGGACTGCTCGGTCGTTTCTTCACCAGGCATTCCTTGCCTCCCCGGGAAATTGCTAGGTTCTTATCTTATATTAACCCTATGGTACGATGGTTTGTTGAAACTGGGCAATAAGCTTCTGTCTCTAAAGTGTCTTTAAATGGTATACGCGCAACGAAAATTATGCCGCCAGCGACGCGCGGTTGACGGCTGCAAGCAACAGTTCAAGCAGTGCGTCCGGCGTCGCGGCCAGGTGGTCGGCACCCCACGTGGTGGGTTCGGTTGCGCCGCAGTAGCCCCATTGGCAGGCGATCGTGCGCATGCCGGCGGCATGGCCGGCCTGGATGTCGCGCAGGTCGTCGCCGGCGTACCAGCAATGTTCCGGCGGCAGGCCGAGGCGGTTGGCTGCTTCCAGCAGCGGGGCGGGGTGGGGTTTGGCGTGGGCCGTCGTGTCGCCGGAGACGACGCAGGCGGCGTGATCCAGGCCGATCAGCGGCATCAGCGGATCGGTGAAGCGGGCCGGTTTGTTCGTGACGATGCCCCACGCCAGGCCGGCCGTCGCGATGCCTTCGAGCAGGTTTGCCACGCCGGGGAACAGCGTGCTGTGCACGCTCATCGCCGCTTCGTAATTGTTGAAGAAGCCCTGGCGCAATTCCTCGTAGCCTTCGTCCTGCGGGGTCAGCCCGAACGAAGCGCCGATCATGCCGCGCGCGCCGGCCGAGGCCGTGGGGCGCAGGATCTCGTACGGCGTCGGCGCTAGGCCGCGCTCGGTGCGCAGCTGGTTGACGGCCGCGGCCAGGTCGGGCGCCGTGTCGGCCAGCGTGCCGTCGAGGTCGAACAGGATCGCGCGCGGGGCAGGGATGAAGCTCATGGTCGGGAAGGGGAAAGAGGGCGGCAGGAAGCCGCCCGGGATCATTCGGGACGGGTGCACGACATCAGGTAGTTCACGCTGGTGTCGTTGTTGAGGGAATAGAACTTCGTCAGCGGGTTGTAGCCCATGCCTTTCAGGCTACCCACCTGCAGCCCGGCGCTGCGCACGTATTGCGACAGCTCGGCCGGCGTGATGAACTTCTCGTACGTGTGCGTGCCTTTCGGCAGCAGGCGCAGCAGGTACTCGGCGCCGATCACGGCAAACAGGTACGACTTCGGGTTGCGGTTCAGCGTCGAGAAGAACACGTGGCCGCCCGGCTTCACGAGGGCCGCCGCGGCGCGCACGATCGCGGCCGGATCCGGCACGTGCTCGAGCATTTCCATGCAGGTGACGACGTCATATTGGCCAGGCTCGGCGGCCGCCATGTCCTCGGCCGAGATCAGCTTGTAGCGCACCGGCACGCCCGATTCGAGGCTGTGCAGGTCGGCCACTTTCAGCGCGCGTTTCGACAGGTCGATGCCCGTCACCGTCGCGCCTTTGCGGGCCATCGATTCGGACAGGATGCCGCCGCCGCAACCGATGTCGATCACGTTCTTGCCGGCCAGCGGAGCGCGGGCGTTGATCCATTCCAGGCGCAGCGGATTAATGTCGTGCAGGGGGCGGAATTCAGACGTCGGGTCCCACCAGCGGTGGGCCAGTTCGCTGAATTTCTGCAATTCGAGTGGGTCAGCATTTGCATTCATGACCGGCATCATAGCGGGTATTTGTCGTGTTCCAAAGCGGGCGCACAAAAAAACCGGGCCATTGCGGCAGCCCTGTCGGCCCTGTCGATATAATTTCCTGTCGGGCATGGGCCCGCCACGATGTCAAAAGGATCCGATGAAAGCCTTGTTTTTACTGCTGCTGGCGCCTGGCCTCGCGCTGGCCGACGACGCCGCGCTGCGCCATTGCCGCACGCTCACCGATACCGCCAACCGCCTTGCCTGTTATGACGCCATTCCATTGGCCCCCGTGCGTACGCCGGAACAGGATTTCGGGATTGAAACCGTGAAGAAGACGGTCGAAGCACCGAAGTCGATCGCCACCACCATTCCCGGCCGGTTCGACGGCTGGCAGCCGGGCCAGGCGATCAAGCTGGCCAACGGCCAGACGTGGCGCATCGTCGACGGCAGCCAGGCCGTGCTCGCGCCGCTGCAGGACCCGAAGGTCACGGTCGAGCGCAATGCGTTCGGCACGATGTTCCTGAAAATCGAAGGCACGAACCAGTCGCCGAAAGTGCGCCGGGTCAACTGAACGCCCGTCGCGGTACGACAAAAATCCCGCCGCGGCGGGATTTTTTTTGTGCGGAGAAAGCGACAGGCGAAAAAAATCCCGCCCGAAGGCGGGATCGTGCCGGCCCGCGCCGCAGCGCGGGGCAGGGCAATTACTTGTTGCGGGTACCGACGACTTCGATTTCCACGCGGCGGTTCTTCGCGCGGCCTTCGGCGGTCTTGTTGTCGGCGATCGGCTGACGCTCACCCTTGCCTTCGGTGTACACGCGGTTCGATTCGACACCTTTCGACAGCAGGTATGCCTTCACGGACTCGGCGCGGCGCACGGACAGCTTGTCGTTGTAGGCGTCGGTGCCGACGGAGTCGGTGTGGCCAACGGCGATCACGACTTCCGTGTTGATGCCGCCCAGCTTCGCAGCCAGGTCGTCCAGTGCCTGCTTGCCTTCCGGCTTCAGCACGGCTTTGTCGAAGTCGAAGAACGCGTCGGCGTTGTAGCTGACTTTTTCAGACGTCGGAACCGGTGCCGGTGCCGGGACTGGCGTTGCCGGAGCTTCCGGTGCCGGAGCGGCCGGCGGCGGCGGAGCGACGCACTTGCCGTTTTCCAGGCGTTCCGGTTCCACGCAGATCGGCAGGTCGCAGCCAGGAACGGCGTCGGCCGGCGTCCAGTAGCCGGTGCGCCAGCACAGGCCGAACGGGTTGCGGGCGATCACGCCGCGCTGATCCTGCACGTAGGCGCTCTTCGGTTTCGGAGCCTGGATGTCCTGGGTCACGGGCGCGAAAGGCGGCGCGGTCGGCTTGTCCTGCGCTGCCACGGTGCCAGCGAGAACTGCCGACGCTGCGAAGATGCTGGAGATCAATTTTTTCATGTTTTTCTTTCCTTTCGGGGTGGTATCGGCAGCGTTGCTGCGCGACGGTTATTGCGCGTGGTGCAATATTAACACGCCGGCCCCGTGCCCTACTATGGGGCAACACTCTTGGGATAGCTGCCGATTGTGAATCAGCCAAGTTTGTATTTCCGGTCATTTTGCCATATGGGCCTCCATCGCACGAGTCGCGTTGGCTATCGGGCGGTGCGGCCGTTCGACCAAAATGTTGTTTTGTTGCAACGCAACGGGCAAACCCCGGCGATGATAAAACGGCAGTATGTCCGCACGATTACATCGCGATTCTGCACGCTTCCCGGCCGGGGTGGCGCCCTGTGGCTGTGGGGAAATGCCTCATTGAGCCGGGGACGATGTCAGCATGGTAAAATCGTGCGATTGTCTGCCGTCCAAGCAGCCTGAACCAACGTCAGAGAAACCCGCTAATGGATCAATTCGCAAAAGAAACAATCCCGATTTCACTCGAAGAAGAGATGCGCAAGAGCTACCTCGATTACGCGATGAGCGTGATCGTGGGCCGGGCCTTGCCGGATGCGCGCGATGGCCTGAAGCCGGTGCACCGCCGTGTACTGTATTCGATGCATGAGTCGAACTACCACTACAACCGGCCGTACGTGAAGTGCGCCCGCGTGGTCGGCGACACGATGGGTAAGTACCACCCGCACGGCGACGCGTCGATCTACGACACGCTGGTGCGGATGGCGCAGGATTTCTCGCTGCGCTACACGCTGGTCGACGGGCAGGGTAACTTCGGCTCGATCGACGGCGATGCCGCCGCGGCGATGCGTTACACCGAGTGCCGCCTGGACAAGATCGCCGGCGAGCTGCTGGCCGACATCGACAAGGAAACCGTCGACTTCCAGCCGAACTACGACGGCAAGGAAAAAGAGCCGACGGTGCTGCCGACGCGCGTGCCGAACCTGCTCATCAACGGTTCCTCGGGTATCGCGGTCGGCATGGCCACGAACATCCCGCCGCACAACCTCTCCGAAGTCATCAACGGCGCGCTGCACGTGCTGGCGAACCCGGACTGCACGATCGACGAACTGATCGAGCTGATCCCGGCACCGGACTTCCCGACGGGCGGCACGATCTACGGCGTGTCCGGCGTGCGCGACGGCTACCGCACGGGCCGCGGCCGCGTCGTGATGCGCGCCAAGACCCACTTCGAGGAATACGGCAAGGAAGGCGGCCGCACGGCGATCATCGTCGACGAGCTGCCTTACCAGGTCAACAAGAAGTCGCTGCTCGAGCGCATCGCCGAGAACGTGCGCGACAAGAAGCTCGAAGGCATTTCCGACATCCGCGACGAGTCCGATAAATCGGGCATGCGCGTCGTCATCGAACTGAAGCGCGGCGAAGTGCCGGAAGTGGTGCTGAACAACCTGTACAAGCAGACCCAGTTGCAGGACACGTTCGGCATGAACATGGTGGCGCTGGTCGACGGCCAGCCGAAGGTGCTGAACCTGAAGCAGCTGCTGGCCACGTTCCTGTCGCACCGCCGCGAAGTGGTCACGCGCCGCACCGTGTTCGAGCTGCGCAAGGCGCGCGAACGGGGGCACGTGCTGGAAGGCCTGGCCGTCGCGCTGGCAAACATCGACGACTTCATCGCGATCATCAAGGCCGCGCCGACGCCGCCGCTGGCGAAGACGGAACTGATGGCGCGCGCGTGGGATTCGTCCCTCGTGCGCGAAATGCTGGCCCGCACGGGCGAGGGCGGCGAAGTGGACATCAACGCGTTCCGCCCCGAGCACCTGCCGAAGCACTACGGCATGCAGGCCGACGGCATGTACAAGCTGTCCGACGACCAGGCCCAGGAAATCCTGCAGATGCGCCTGCAGCGCCTGACCGGCCTGGAGCAGGACAAGATCGTCAACGAGTACAAGGACGTGATGGCGCAGATCGCCGACCTGCTCGACATCCTGGCGAAACCGGCACGCGTGACGGCGATCATCGGCGACGAACTGAACATCGCCAAGAACGAATACGGCGCGAAGGACGAGCGCCGGTCGACGATCGAGCACAACGCGACCGACCTGGAAACGGAAGACCTGATCACGCCGCAGGACATGGTCGTGACGCTGTCGCACATGGGCTACATGAAGGCCCAGCCGATCTCCGAATACCGCGCGCAGAAGCGCGGCGGCCGCGGCAAGCAGGCGATGGCGACGAAGGACGAGGACTGGATCGACCAGCTGTTCATCGCCAACACGCATGACTACATCCTGTGCTTCTCCAACCGCGGCCGGATGTACTGGCTGAAGGTGTGGGAAGTGCCGCAAGGCTCGCGCAACTCGCGCGGCAAGCCGATCGTCAACATGTTCCCGCTGCAGGACAACGAGAAGATCACCGTCGTGCTGCCGCTGTCCGGCGAAAACCGCACGTTCCCGGAAGATCACTACGTGTTCATGTCCACCAGCCTGGGCACCGTGAAGAAGACGCCGCTGAAGGATTTCAGCAACCCGCGCAAGGCCGGCATCATCGCCGTGGACCTGGACGAGGGCGACTTCCTGATCGGCGCCGCGCTGACCGACGGCAAGCACGACGTGATGCTGTTCTCCGATGCCGGCAAGGCCGTGCGCTTCGACGAGAACGACGTGCGTCCGATGGGCCGCACGGCCCGCGGCGTGCGCGGCATGAACCTGGACGAAGGCCAGAACGTCATCGCGCTGCTGGTCGCCGAGAACGAGCAGCAGTCCGTGCTGACGGCCACCGAGAACGGCTACGGCAAGCGCACGCCGATCACGGAATACACCCGCCACGGCCGCGGCACGAAGGGCATGATCGCGATCCAGACGTCCGAGCGTAACGGCAAGGTCGTCGCGGCAACGCTGGTCGATCCGAGCGACGAGATCATGCTGATCACGACGGGCGGTGTACTGATCCGCACGCGCGTCTCCGAGATCCGCGAAATGGGCCGCGCCACGCAGGGCGTCACCCTGATCGCGGTCGAGGATGGCACGCACCTGTCGGGCCTGCAGCGCATCGTCGAGGCGGATGCGGACGAACCCGAAGCGGGGGCGCCCGAAGGGGCCGATGACGCCCCGGCCGGCGATCCGGCGGAGCAGTAACAGCCTGCGGGCCCGTCCGAGCGATCGGACCGGGCCCGCGGTGTTTTCAACCCATCAAAACTTGCATAACGATATGAAAAAAATCGCCGTAGCCTTGATGCTGTCCGCCGCCTGCGCGCTGCCCGCGCTGGCCCAGACGTCCGTTGCGCCGCAAGCTGTCGCGGCCACGCCGGCCGTCGATCCCGCCGCCGCTGCCGCCGCCCGCGAGCTGCTGGTGGCGATGGACTACCGCTCCGTGATGATGGAGTCGTTCAAGCAGATGACCGCGTCGCTGCCCGCCGCGATCAAGGCCGGCGCGGAAGGCGCCGTGCGCGCCGATCCGAAGCTGAACGACGAGCAGCGTGCCAAGAAACTGGCGGAGCTGGACGAGAGCGTGCCGAAGATCGCCGCCGCGATCACGCGGATGTACAGCGACCCGGCGCTGGTGGACGAGATGCTCGACGCGATGATCCCCGTCTACGCGCAGCACTACTCGGTGGCCGAACTGCGCCAGCTGGGCGCGTTCTACAAGACGCCGGTGGGTGCGAAGACGCTGCGCCTGATGCCGCAGCTGATGAACGAGGGCATGCAGGCCGGCCAGCGCATCATGATGCCGCGCATGCAGAAACTGATGCAGGACTTGCAGGCGAACTGACAGGAAAGGATGCGCCCGCGACGACGCCGCGCCCGCGCTGCCGCGCGGCGCTGGTAGCGGCGGGCGTGCTGGGGACCGAATGAAGAAAATTGTCTTGGCAGGAATGATGGCGGCCCTGTGCGCCGCACCGGTGTACGCGGCCGATGCCCAGAAGGGACAGAACGGACAGAAGGCGCAGGGTGGCGAGCAGCAGGCGCGCCCATCGCGCGAAGTCACTGCCGCGTTGAACGAGCTGGCGAAGGTGCCGAAATTCCGCGACGCGGTCAATGAACTGGTCTACAGCGCGACGATGTCGATGCCGGTGGTGCTGATCCCCGGCTACGCGAAAGCGGCGAAGACGATGCGCCCCGACCAGGCAAGCGACAAGTACGGGCGCGAAGTGCGCCAGATCACCGCGGCCGCCGGCACCGTCGCGCAGGACCCCGCCGTCGCCGCCGAGACGCAGGAAAAGCTGCTGGCGCTGATGGGCAAGCGCCTGGGCGCGGAAGACATCGCGCGCATCACCGCCTTCTATCGCAGCCCGCAGGGCGCGGCCACGCTGACCGTGCTGCCGGAAGGGGTGGCGCAGGAAGCGATGGACGTTGCGCAGGACGTGCTGAAGCCGCGCGTGCAGGCCGTCATCGGCCAGCAGAAGCAGCCTGCCGGA
The DNA here is from genome assembly GCF_007830495.1 of Pseudoduganella flava. GTDB lineage: Bacteria > Pseudomonadota > Gammaproteobacteria > Burkholderiales > Burkholderiaceae_D > Rugamonas > Rugamonas flava. The sequence continues at coordinate 756,572 of NZ_VLKW01000001.1, forward strand.
AAAAAGAAATGAGGACGCGATGACGACCATCTATAACTTCTCCGCCGGCCCGGCCGTGCTGCCGAAGGAAGTGCTGCAGCAGGCCGCGGCCGAAATGCTGGACTGGCATGGCAGCGGAATGTCCGTGATGGAGATGAGCCACCGCGGCCCCGAGTTCATCTCGATCTACCGGGCGGCCGAGCGCGACCTGCGCGACCTGCTGGCCGTGCCGGACAACTACCGCATCCTGTTCATGCAGGGCGGCGGGCTGTCGCAGAATGCCGTGATCCCGATGAACCTCGTCGGCCGCAAGCGCGACCCCGTGGTGGACTTCATCCATACCGGCTCGTGGTCCGGCAAGTCGATCAAGGAAGCGGCCCGCTACGCGAAGGTGAATGTGGCCGCGTCGGCGCAGGAAAGCAGATACACGCGCGTGCCGCCGCAGTCCGAATGGAAGCTGACGCCGGACGCCGCCTACCTGCACCTGTGCACGAACGAGACGATCGACGGCGTCGAGATCGACTTCGTGCCCGAAGTGCCGGCCGGCGTGCCGATCGTGGCCGACATGTCGTCGCACATCCTGTCGCGCCAGGTCGACGTGGCGAAATACGGCGTGATCTTCGGCGGCGCCCAGAAGAACATCGGCCCGGCCGGCGTGACCGTCGTCATCGTGCGCGACGACCTGATCGGCCACGCGCTGCCGATCTGCCCGTCCGCGTTCGACTGGAAGAACGTGGCCGAGAACGAATCGATGTTCAACACGCCGCCGACCTACGGCATCTACATCGCCGGCCTGGTGTTCCAGTGGCTGAAGAGGCAGGGTGGCATCGCGGCGATGGAGCAGCGTAATATCGAAAAAGCCAGGCTGCTGTACGCGGCGCTGGATGCGGACGACTTTTACCAGAACCGGGTCGACCCGCAATACCGGTCGCGCATGAACGTACCGTTCTACCTGCGCGACGAGTCCAAGAACGAAGCATTCCTGGCCGGCGCGAAGGCGCGCGGGCTGCTGCAACTGAAGGGCCACAAGTCCGTCGGTGGTATGCGGGCATCGATCTACAATGCGATGCCGATCGAAGGCGTACAGGCGCTGGTTGATTATCTGAACGAGTTTGCGGGGCGGTGACACGCTGCCAATCGATGGCGGCCTTCAACCCAGAGGCGTAACCCTGGGGTCAGACCCGGCGGGTCTGACCCCGGCATCTGCTTTTGGGTTTGGCAAGAGCAGCCGGCCCGCATACAGACCACAAGCAAACCCATGACAGACAAACTGAAACCCCTGCGCGACAAGATCGATGCGATCGACGCGCAGCTGCTGTCCCTCCTGAACGAGCGCGCCAAGGTCGCGCAGGAAGTGGGACACGTAAAAGCCGAAACCAACGCTCCCGTATTCCGTCCCGAGCGCGAGGCGCAGGTGCTGCGCGGCGTGGCCGAGCGCAATCCCGGTCCGCTGGCCGGCACCGACGTGCAGACGATCTTCCGCGAGATCATGTCGGCTTGCCGCGCGCTGGAAAAGCGCGTGACGGTCGCGTATCTCGGGCCGTCCGGCACCTTCAGCGAGCAAGCCGTCTACCGGCAGTTCGGCCAGGCCGTCGACGGCCTGCCGTGCGCGTCGATCGACGAAGTGTTCCGCGCCACCGAGGCCGGCACCGCCGAATTCGGCGTCGTCCCCGTCGAGAACTCGTCGGAAGGCGCGATCAACCGCACGCTCGACCTGCTGCTGCAAACGCCGCTGGCGATCAGCGGCGAAGTCGCGATCGCCGTGCATCACAGCCTGATGACGAAGACGGGCACGATGGACGGCGTGACGGTCATCTGCGCGCACTCGCAGGCGCTGGCGCAATGCCAGGTGTGGCTCAACGATCACTACCCGCAGATCGAGCGGCGCGCCGTCGCGTCGAACGCCGAGGCGGCGCGGCTGGCCAGCCAGGACGCGAGCGTTGCCGCGATCGCCAGCGAGATCGCCGGCGGCCAGTACCAGCTGGGCGTCGTGCACGGCCATATTCAGGACGACCCGCACAACCGCACGCGCTTTGCCATCGTCGGCAAGCTGCAGCCGGGGCCGTCCGGCAACGACCGCACGTCGATCGTGCTGGCCGTGCCGAACAAGGCCGGCGCCGTCTACCAGCTGCTCGCGCCGCTGGCGCAGCACGGCGTGTCGATGACCCGCTTCGAGTCGCGGCCCGCACGCACGGGCACGTGGGAGTACTATTTTTACGTTGACGTGGAAGGCCATGCGCAGAACCCTGCCGTGGCGCGGGCGCTTGCTGAACTGAAGAGCAACGCCGCCTTCTTCAAGGTGCTGGGCTCCTATCCGACCAGCCTCTACTGAACCTATTGAGAGAGAACCTATGTCCAAGCAGTTTGGCCCCGACTATGTGCGCGCGATCGCTCCCTACCAGGCAGGCAAACCGATTTCCGAAGTGGCGCGCGAGTTCGGCCTCGACGAGGAAAACATCGTCAAGCTGGCGTCCAACGAAAACCCGTTCGGCGTCCCCGAGTCCGCGCAGCAGGCGATGGTCCGCGCCGCCGCGGAACTGGGCCGCTATCCCGACGCCAACGGCTTCGAACTGAAGCAGGCGCTCGCCAAGCGTTACGACGTGCCGATGGAGTGGATCACGCTGGGCAATGGCTCCAACGACATCCTGGAGATCGCCGCCCACGCCTTCGTCGAGCGCGGCCAGTCGATCGTCTATGCGCAGTACTCGTTCGCCGTGTACGCGCTGGCCACGCAGGGCGTCGGCGCGCGCCACATCGTCGTGCCGGCCAAGGATTACGGCCACGACCTCGAAGCGATGCTCGATGCGATCGAGGACGACACCCGCCTCGTGTTCATCGCCAACCCGAACAACCCGACGGGCACCTTCGTACCGGGCAGCGAGATCGAAGCGTTCCTGCAGAAGGTGCCGCCGAACGTCGTCGTCGTGCTGGACGAGGCCTACAACGAATTCCTGGCCGAGGAAGACCAGTACGAATCGGCCGCGTGGGTGCGCCAGTATCCGAACCTGCTGGTGTCGCGCACGTTCTCGAAAGCCTATGGCCTGGCGGGCCTGCGCGTGGGCTTCGGCCTGGCGCAACCGGCGTTGACGGACCTGATGAACCGCATCCGCCAGCCGTTCAACGTCAATTCGCTGGCGCAGGCCGCCGCGATCGCCGCGCTGAACGACACCGAATTCCTGGAGAAAAGCGCGAAGAACAACGCGGCGGGCTACCGCCAGTTCGTCGAGGCGTTCGAGCAGATGGGCCTCGAGTACGTGCCGTCGCATGGCAACTTCGTTCTCGTCAAGGTCGGCAACGACCTGGCGGCGGGCGCGCGCATCAACCTGGCGCTGCTCAAGCAGGGCGTGATCGTGCGCCCGGTCGGCAATTACGGCCTGCCTGAATGGCTGCGCATCTCCATCGGCCTGCCGCAGGAAAACGCGGTGCTGATCTCTGCCTTGCAGAAGGCGCTGGCGGAGGGCCGTGATCAATAAGCTTGTCATCTTCGGCGTCGGCCTGATCGGCGGCTCGTTCGCGCGCGGCCTGAAGAAGGCCGGCGCCGTGCGCCACATCGTCGGCGTCGATCGCTCGGAGGCTGCGGCACAACGGGCCGTCGAGCTGGGCATCGTCGATGAAGCGGGCGGGCCGGAAGCCGTGCGCGGCGCCGATCTCGTGCTGCTGGCGACCCCGGTTGCGCAGACGGGCCCCATCCTCGCGGCGCTGCTGCCCTGGCTCGACTCGCACACGATCGTCACGGACGCCGGCAGCACGAAGAGCGACGTCGTCGCGGCCGCGCGTGCCGCGCTGGGCGCGCGCGTTGCACAGTTCGTGCCGGGCCACCCGATCGCCGGGCGCGAGACGAACGGACCGGATGCGGCGATCGACGATCTGTACGTCGGCAAGAAATTCGTCGTCACGCCGCTGGCGGAAAACCCGCCGGCCGCGGTGGACCGCGTCACCGATGCGTGGCGCGCGTGCGGGGCGATCATCCATCGCCTCACGCCCGGAGAGCACGACAAGGTGTTCGCGTCCGTCAGCCACCTGCCGCACCTGCTGGCCTATGCGCTTGTCGACGACATCGCCAACAAACCCCATGCGGACCTGCTGTTCCAGTACGCGGCCAGCGGCTTTCGCGACTTCACCCGCATCGCCGGCAGCTCGCCGGAGATGTGGCGCGACATCAGCATGGCCAACCGCGTCGCGCTGCTCGCCGAGCTGGATGCCTATATGGCGCAGCTGACGCAACTGCGCGCGCAGCTGGCGGCCGGCGACGGTGCCGGACTGGAAGCCGTGTACGGCAACGCGCAGCGCGCGCGCCGCAACTGGATCGAGGCCATCGAGGCGGCCGAGGCGCCGCCACCCCAAGATACTGCTGAATAAGGATTTATCATGGCTGAGCCGAATCATTCCCCGTCTATTCATCCCCCGTTCATCGACCTGAAGCCGGTGATGCACGTGGAAGGCGTCGTCCGCCTGCCCGGCTCCAAGAGCATTTCCAACCGCATCCTGCTGCTGGCCGCGCTGGCCGAGGGCGAGACGAAGATCGTCGACCTGCTCGACTCCGACGACACGCAGGTGATGCTGGGCGCGTTGCGTGCACTGGGCGTCGAGTGGACCGAGGAGCCGACCACCGCCGTCAACGGCACCGCGCGCACGATCCACCGCGTGCAGGGCGCCAACGGCAGCTTCCCGAACCGCCAGGCGGATCTCTTCATGGGCAACGCCGGCACGGCGATCCGCCCGCTGACGGCCGCGCTGGCGGTGATCGGCGGCGACTACAAGGTATCGGGCGTCGCGCGCATGCACGAGCGCCCGATCGGCGACCTGGTCGACGCATTGAATGCCGTCGGCGCGAACATCGAGTACACGGGCAATGCGGGCTACCCGCCGCTGCACATCCGCACCGGGCAGTTCAACACCAATCGGCTGTCGGTGCGGGGCAATGTGTCGAGCCAGTTCCTGACGGCCCTGCTGATGGTGGCGCCGCTGATGGCGCACACGCATGCGGTGACGATCGCGGTCGAGGGCGAGCTGATTTCAAAGCCGTACATCGAGATCACGCTGAACCTGATGCGCCGCTTCGGCGTCACGGTCGAGCAGGACGAGTGGCAGTCGTTCACGATCCCGTCCGGCCAGCGTTACCAGAGCCCGGGCAATATCCACGTGGAGGGCGATGCGTCGTCGGCATCGTACTTCATGGCGGCGGGCGCGATCGCCGGCGGCCCGGTGCGCGTCGAAGGCGTGGGCCGCGACTCGATCCAGGGCGACGTGCGCTTCGTGCACGCGCTCGAACAGATGGGCGCGCACATCACGATGGGCGACAACTGGATCGAGGCGAAATCGCACGGCCCGTTGAAGGCCATCGACGCGGACTTCAACCACATCCCGGACGCCGCGATGACGATCGCGATCGCCGCCCTTTACGCGGAAGGCACGAGCACGTTGCGCAACATCGCTTCGTGGCGCGTGAAGGAAACGGACCGTATCGCCGCGATGGCGACCGAGCTGCGCAAGCTGGGCGCGACGGTGGAGGAGGGGCCCGACTACCTGAAGGTGACGCCGCCGAAAGTGCTGCAAGCGGCAACGATCGACACCTACGACGACCACCGGATGGCGATGTGCTTCTCGCTCGCATCGCTGGACGGCGCCGCCCGCCGCGGCACCGAAGTGCGGATCAACGACCCGAAGTGTGTTGCAAAGACGTTCCCGGACTACTTCGCGGCGTTTGCTGGGATCGCGCACGAGGCGAAGTACTGATACGTCTGCGGGCTACGGAAACCGTTTAAACCAACGGCAAATGCCGGGGTCAGACCCGCCGGGTCTGACCCCAGGGTTTGCTTCCGGGTTTGTTTTTGACGCAAGCTACACGCTTCTTCATCCGGCTCGCGGGTTAAAATCCGCCCCATGCCTACCTCCAACATCCCCGTCATCACGATCGACGGTCCCACTGCCTCGGGCAAGGGGACCGTTGCCCACAAAGTCGCCGACAAGCTCGGTTTTCACCTCCTCGATTCCGGTGCGCTGTACCGCCTGACGGCGCTGCAGGCGCTGCGCCGCGGCACGCCGTTGTCGGATGAACATGCTCTTGCGAAAGTTGCCGAGCATCTCCATATCGGCTTCACCGGCGAGGCCATCTTTCTGTCCAACGAGAACGTCACCGACGCGATCCGCGCCGAGGAAGTCGGCAATACCGCGTCGAAGATCGCCGCGTTGCCGGCCGTCCGGCAGGCGTTGTTCGGCCTGCAGCTGGGCTTTCGCAAGGCCCCCGGGCTGGTCGCCGATGGCCGCGACATGGGCACCGTGATCTTTCCCAGCGCGCAATTAAAGGTGTTCCTTACCGCAAGTGTCGCGGCGCGCGCCGAACGTCGATATAAGCAATTGATCGGCAAGGGAATTTCTGCTAATATGGACGACCTCCTGATGGATTTGAAAGCGCGCGACGACCGGGATACGCACCGGGCCATCGCACCTCTCGTCCCTGCAGAGGGGGCGCATGTGCTCGATACCTCGGACATGACCGTTGATGCGGCCGTCGAACAGGTGCTGCACTGGTATGCGGCCGTCGGGAAATAGCAAGGTGTTCTGGCTCTGCTCTGTCGGGCCGGGGCGTGTATCAACCCTCAACCCAGTTGAAGTCGCATCGTGCGAGCCTTACTGGCTAACCTGGAATTAATTTAAATGGAAAGTTTCGCAGCCCTCTTCGAAGAGTCCCTGTCGCGTCAAGACATGCGCTCTGGCGAAGTGATCTCCGCTGAAGTCGTGCGTCTGGACCACAACTTTGTCATCGTCAACGCCGGCCTGAAATCGGAAGCTTTCATCCCTGTTGAAGAATTCAAGAATGACCAAGGCGAACTGGAAGTCAAAGTAGGCGACTTCGTTTCCGTGGCCATCGAATCGCTGGAAAATGGTTTCGGCGATACCATCCTGTCGCGCGACAAGGCCAAGCGCCTGGCATCGTGGCTGGCTCTGGAAAAAGCAATGGAATCCGGCGAGATCGTCACCGGTACCGTGAACGGCAAAGTCAAGGGCGGCCTGACCGTTCTGACGAACGGCATCCGCGCATTCCTGCCGGGTTCGCTGGTGGATACGCGTCCGGTCAAGGACACGACCCCGTTCGAAGGCAAGACCCTGGAATTCAAGGTTATCAAGCTGGACCGCAAGCGTAACAACGTCGTTCTGTCCCGCCGCGCCGTCATCGAAGCATCGATGGGCGAAGAGCGTCAGAAACTGATGGAAACGCTGAAAGAAGGCACGGTCGTGACCGGCGTCGTGAAGAACATCACCGACTACGGCGCGTTCGTCGACCTGGGCGGCATCGACGGCCTGCTGCACATCACCGACCTGGCATGGCGCCGCGTGCGTCACCCGTCGGAAGTGCTGACGGTTGGCCAGGAAATCACCGCGAAAGTCCTGAAGTACGATCAGGAAAAGAACCGCGTTTCGCTGGGCGTGAAGCAGCTGGGCGACGATCCGTGGACCGGTCTGTCCCGTCGTTACCCGCAAGGCACCCGCCTGTTCGGCAAGGTCACGAACCTGACCGACTACGGCGCGTTCGTCGAAGTCGAGCAAGGCATCGAAGGCCTGGTCCACGTGTCCGAAATGGACTGGACCAACAAGAACGTGGCTCCGAACAAGGTCGTGCAGCTGGGCGACGAAGTCGAAGTCATGGTTCTGGAGATCGACGAAGAGCGTCGCCGTATCTCGCTGGGCATGAAGCAGTGCAAGGCCAACCCGTGGGACGACTTCGGCGTCACCCACAAGAAGGGCGACAAAGTGAAGGGCGCGATCAAGTCGATCACCGACTTCGGCGTGTTCATCGGCCTGCCGGGCAACATCGACGGCCTGGTGCACCTGTCCGACCTGTCGTGGACCGAGCCGGGCGAAGAAGCCGTGCGCAAGTTCAAGAAGGGCGACGAGCTGGAAGCCGTTGTGCTGGCAATCGACGTCGAGCGCGAGCGTGTTTCGCTGGGCGTGAAGCAGCTGGAAGGCGACCCGTTCAACAACTACGCTGCGCTGAACGACAAGGGTTCCCTGGTCACCGGCACGGTGAAATCGGTTGAGCCGAAAGGCGCCGTGATCGCCCTGACGGACGAAGTCGAAGGCTACCTGCGCGCTTCCGAAATCTCCCGCGATCGCGTGGAAGATGCCGGTACGCACCTGAAGGTCGGCGACAAGGTCGAAGCGCTGGTGATCAACATCGATCGCAAGGCACGCAGCATCCAGCTGTCCATCAAGGCTAAGGACAACGCTGAAACCGCCGAAGCGATGCAGAAGATCGCCGCCGACAACAACGCAGCTACGGGCACCACCAGCCTGGGCGCGCTGCTGAAGGCCAAGTTCGATAATAAGAACTGAGCAAGAACTAATTGACCATAGCGTGCGCAAATGACCAAGTCCGAACTGATCAACCGCCTGGCTGAACGTTATTCCCAGCTGGTGGCGAAGGACGCGGAGTATGCCGTGAAGACGATCCTCGATGCGATGACCGCCGCCCTGGCGAGCGGCCAGCGCATCGAGATCCGCGGCTTCGGCAGCTTCGCGCTGAACAGCCGGCCACCGCGCATCGGCCGCAATCCGAAGTCCGGCGACAAGGTGATGGTGCCCGAGAAGCGGGTACCGCACTTCAAGCCGGGCAAGCAATTGCGCGAGCGCGTGGACGCGATGGTCGGGCAACCGATCATCGAGGACTGAAGTCTTTTGCGAAAGTGAAGTCGGAAGGGGCGGGCTTAGGCCTGCCCCTTTTTTTTGTGACCGATACCATGTAATGTGCGGGCATTGAGAAAGACACAGGAAGCCAAACGATGAAAATCATTTCCACCATTATCGGCATAGTGCTGTTCGTCCTGTTCTTCGGCTTTGCCCTGAAAAACACGCAGGAAGTGGACCTGCACCTGTTCCTGAATTACGAATTGCGCGGCCCGCTGGTGCTGATGCTGCTGGTGTTCTTCGTCGCCGGTGCCGTGCTGGGCGTGCTGGCGCTGACGCCGACCGTCGTGCGCTACCGCCGCGAGTCGACCAAGCAGAAGACGGCCATCCACACGCTGCAGGCTTCCGCGCTGCAGGTCAACCGCGCGCCCGACAGCGTCAACGCGCAGCAGTGACGCCTCACACAAGACAAGCGAAACATGGAATTTGAACTCTGGTGGCTGCTGGGTATCCCGGCTTTCTTCGGCCTGGGATGGATCGCCGCGCGCGTCGACATCCGGCAGTTGCTGTCCGAATCGCGCACGCTGCCGCGCGGCTATTTCAAGGGCCTGAACCACCTGCTGAACGACCAGCCGGACAAGGCGATCGACTCGTTCATCGACATCGTCAAGCAGGACCCGGAAACGACCGAGCTGCACTTCGCGCTCGGTAACCTGTTCCGCCGCCGCGGCGAGACGGAGCGGGCGATCCGTGTTCACCAGAACCTCTTGTCCCGCCCCGACATGCCGGCCGACGAACGCGCCCATGCCGAATACGAACTGGGGCAGGACTACCTGAAGGCGGGCCTCTTGGACCGCGCCGAGGAAACCTATAAACGGCTGCTGGACACGTCGTACGCCGTGCCGGCCCGCCGCGCGCTGCTGGAGATCTTCCAGCGCGAGAAGGAATGGCCGCGCGCGATCGAAGCGGCGCTGGCGCTGCAGGAAGCGGGCGCCGGCACGCGCCAGAAGGAGATCGCCCAGTTCTATTGCGAGATGGCGCAGGACGCGCTGGTGCACATGCACCCGGACGATGCGATGCCGTTCCTCGACAAGGCCCTGCAGGCCGACCGCACCAGCGTGCGGGCGACGATCCTGTGCGGCGACGTGCACATGGCCAAGGGCGATGTGGAAGGCGCGCTGGCGATGTGGCGCCGCGTCGAGCAGCAAAGCGTGCCGCACGTGGCGCTCGTCGCGCAACGCCTGATGGACGGCTACCGTAAAGTGGACCGCGCGGCCGAAGGCCTGTCGCTGTTGAAGTCCTACCTGCAGCAGGCATCGTCGATCGACTTGCTGGAAGTGGCTTTCAAGGCCGTGCTGGAACTGGAAGGGGTGGAAGCGGCGCGCCAGCTCGTCGGCGACGAGCTGCGCCGCACGCCGACGTTGCTGGGCCTCGACAAATTCCTCGAGGCGCGCATGCTGGACGCGTCGCCGGCCGTGCTGTCCGAGCTGTCCCTCGTGAAGAACCTGGTGCACGGCTACACGCAGAAGCTGGCGCGCTACCAGTGCAGCCACTGCGGCTTCAAGGCGCGCCAGTTCTACTGGCATTGCCCGGGATGCAGCCGCTGGGAGACCTATCCGCCGCGCCGCACCGAAGAACTGAATGTGATGAATTAAAGCGCCGGTAAAAGCATGCCTGGACCCAAAGGCGACGGCCGGGGTCAGACCCGTCGGGTCTGACCCCAGCATCTGCCTCGGGTTTCTTCGCACGGCGCCGACGGAAAGCCCATATCATGACCAAAACCTCCCCCACCCCCGCCCTCGATAAAGTACGCATCCTCGTTGTCGGCGACGTGATGCTGGACCGCTACTGGTTCGGCGACGTCGGCCGCATCTCTCCCGAAGCGCCGGTGCCGATCGTGCGCGTGGCCAAGCGCGATGCGCGCCTGGGCGGAGCCGCCAACGTGGCCCGTAACGCGGCCGCGCTGGGCGCGCATGCGGGCTTGCTGGGCGTCGTCGGTGCCGACGAGGCGGGCGACGAGGTGGAACAGCTGCTGCACGGCGGCGGCATCCACAGCTACCTGAAGCGCGATGAGGCGATCTCCACGATCATCAAGCTGCGCGTGATCGGCCGCCAGCAGCAGATGCTGCGCATCGACTTCGAGGAACCGCCGTCGGACGTGGTGCTGCGCAATAAGCTGATGCAGTATCGCGCGCTGCTGCCGGACTATGACGTGATCGTGTTGTCCGACTATGCCAAGGGCAGCCTGGTGAACGTGGCGGACATGATCATGGCCGCGCGTGCCGCCAACAAGATCGTGATGGTCGACCCGAAGGGCGACGACTTCACGCCGTACACCGGTGCTACCGTGCTGACGCCGAACAAGGGCGAGATGAAGCGCATCGTCGGCAGCTGGAACAGCGAGGAACAGCTGACGGAAAAGGCGCAGAACCTGCGCGCGTCGCTGCTGCTGCAGGCGCTGCTGCTGACCCGTTCCGAAGAAGGCATGACCTTGTACACGGAACAGGGCGTGTTCCACGTGCCGGCCGACGCGCGCGAAGTGTTCGACGTGTCCGGTGCCGGCGACACGGTGATCGCCACCCTGGCCGCAATGCTGGGTGCCGGCGCCGGCTGGCAGGAAGCCGTGCAGACGGCGAACCGCGCCGGCGGCATCGTCGTCGGCAAGCTGGGCACCGCCACGGTGACCCGCGAGGAATTGTTCGGCGCCTGACCTGCGCCCGGCGCATTCATCCTTCCTGCGCCGCGCTCGCCCCCGCTGGGGCGCGTTCATCGCAGCGCTCCCCGCCAGCCCCTTGCTTGCGGCAGAGTAGGGCATGACAATATCGTCATGCCCACGGAGCACTTCATGAAACCATCCATCGTCGTACTGGCCGCGCTGGCCGCCGCATCCGTCGTCGCGCTGGCGCAGCCGCCGCGCGAACTCGAGCAGGCCTGGTTCAAATCCGGCCAGGATCCCGACAACTACGTGATCGGCGTGGACGACGGCGGCTACCGCCGCGGCGGCAACGCGAAATTCATCCGCCACAAGACGGGCAAGCCCGCCGATGGCAACGAGTGGGCCACGTTGATGCAGGCCGTGAGCGCGGAAAACTATCGCGGCAAGCGCGTACGCTTCTCCGCCGAGGTCCGCACGCGCAACGTCACCGGCTGGGCGGGCCTGTGGATGCGGGTGGACCAGCCGAACGGCGAATCCATGCTGTACAACAGCCAGGACAAGCCGATCAAGGGCACCAACGACTGGCAGCGCCGCAGCGTGGTGCTGGACGTGGCCCGCAACGCGCAAACGATCATGTTCGGCGTGATCGACGGCGGCGCCGGCCAGGTGTGGATCGACGACCTGCGGTTCGAAGTCGTCGGCGACGACGTGCCGGCCGACCGTGGCTACCACTCCGCCAAGCCGCCGCGCAAGCCCAGCCTGTGAACATCGCGCACACCGGACAAGGCCATGCCGCACGGGCCCTGGCCCGCATCGCCGGCTGCACGCGGCGCGAGCTGGCCGTCAGCGCGGCGCTGATCGCGCTGCCGCTGGCCGCCGCATGGGTGCGCGGGGTGCCGGCCTGGCTGCCGCTGTTCGCCGTGCTCCTGGCCGCATGGCTCGGCGGCGCGGCCTGCCTGCGATTGCTGCGCAGCGCGATGCCGGCGGGCGCCGGCTGGTGGTGGGCGTGGCTGGCGCTGGTACCGGCAGTGGCGCTCGGTGCGTGCGCCGCATGGTGGCTGTACCGCAGCGCCGCGCTGGCCGCGTTGCTGGGGACTCCGGTCGCGCTGGATGACGAGCGGCTGCTGGCCATCGCCGGCGCGTTCTGCGCACTGGCCTTCGGCGTGCCGCTGTTCCAGGCGCAGCGCCAGGCCGAGGCCTTGCTGCTGGCGGAGTTGAAGCACGCCGCGCTGCAGGCGCAACTGAAGACGCTGCAAGCCCAGGTCGAGCCGCACTTCCTGTTCAACACGCTGGCCAATACCCGCTACCTGGCGCGCCACGCGCCCGAGCAGGCCGTGCGCATGCTCGACCACCTGATCGCCTACCTGCGCGCCGCACTGCCGGACCTGCGCACGGCATCGTCCACGCTGGGCCGCGAGTGCGAGCTTGCCGAACACTACCTGGCGCTGATGTCGATCCGCTTCGGCGATCGGCTCGTCACGCAAGTGGAATGCCCCGCCGGCCTGCGCGACGTGGCGATGCCGCCGCTGATGCTGATGTCGCTCGTGGAGAACGCGGTGCGCCACGGTGTCGAACCGAAGCCGGGCATCGTGCACGTGCGCGTGACGGCCAGTGCCGATGGCGGCCGGCTGCGCGTGCTCGTCGCCGACGACGGCGCGGGCCTGGACGGCACGGTGCTCGGCAGCGGCGTGGGCCTGCGCAATGTGCGTGAGCGGCTGGCGGCGCTGTACGGCGCCAATGGCGGCATGGTGCTGCGCGGCGGCGCGCAGGGCTGGACCGAGGCCGAACTGACTTTGCCTTTGCAACGGGAGCACCATGGATGACTTGCGGCCCCGCGTGCTGATCGCGGACGACGAACCGCTGCTGCGCAGCGCGCTGCGCGAGCAGTTGCACGGCCTGTGGCCCGAGGCCGACGTGGTGGGCGAAGCGGCCGACGGCTACGAGGCGCTGCGGCTGGCCCGCGACTTGTCTCCCGATCTCGCGTTCCTCGACATCCGCATGCCGGGCCTGTCCGGCCTCGACGTGGCGCGCACGTTTGGCGGGCGCACGCACGTGGTGTTCGTCACGGCCTACGACGAGCATGCGGTGGCAGCGTTCGACCAGGGCGCGCTGGACTACGTGCTGAAACCCGTCGAGCCGGTGCGGCTGGCACGCACGATCGCGCGCGTGCGCGAACGCATCGCATTGCCGCCGCCGGACCTGGCGCAGCTGGGGCGCGGCGTGCAGCCGGCGGCCGCGCCGGCATGGATCCAGGCATCGGTCGGCCAGACCGTGCACTTCATCGATCTGCAGGACATCGTGTACTTCGCGGCCGAGGACAAGTACACGCGCGTCGTCACGCCGCGCATCGAGGCGCATATCCGCACGCCGTTGAAGGAGCTGGCGGAGATGCTGGGCGGCGCCGGCTTCTGGCAGGTGCACCGCGGCTACGTGGTGGCGGTGCGGCACGTGGCGGCGGCCACGCGCGACGGCGATGGCGCGATGTGGCTGGCGTTGCGCGGCCACCCGGTGCGGCTGCCCGTCAGCCAGCGTTTCCAGCACCGTTTCAAGGCCATGTAGGGCGCTGGCGAAAGTTCCCGGCAGTGCAGGGTTCGCTGACGGGAACCAACGGGCCCTGCGACCGGTCAACCGGAAACGCTGGAGTCCGTTATTCTGCTAGCGAACGCATCCGCGCTCGACACCTACACGGAGGACACCATGCTGAAGAAACTGCTGCTTGCCGTCGCCACGCTCGTCGCCACGATGAGCCTGGCCTTTGCCCAGGTCGACGTCAACAAGGCCGACCAGGCCGCGCTCGATTCCGTCAAGGGCATCGGCCCGGCGAAGTCGAAAGCGATCCTGGACGAGCGCGCGAAAGGGGAGTTCAAGGACTGGGCCGATTTTGAAAAGCGCGTGAAGGGCATCGGCGGCAAGAACGCCGCCAAGCTGTCCGAGGCAGGCTTGCAAATCAACGGCAAGTCGCGCGAAGGCGCGCCGATGCAAGCGGCCGGCGCCGCCAAGTCCGCCGAGGCGAAGAAGGACACGGCGAAGAAATGATCGATCGCGACGGATGACCGGCGCGGCGGGAGAACGCACCCGCCGCCGGTTGTCATCAGTTGTATCTATATTGCAACTCTTCGTCTTTTATCAAGGAAATATCTTTCTACGCATGTACAATCCTTTCTTCTGGTAATTTTTTCAACGAAGCGAGGTTCGTCATGCTGAAAACCCTCCCTGCAGCGCTGTTGCTGGCCCTTTCGTCCGCCACGCAGGCGGCCAACGTCGGCATCGGCTGGAGCTGGCATTACGACGGCACGCTGGCTGCCACGCTGACGGCGCGCGGCGATACGGTCAGCCTGTACGAGCGCTACGACGCCGGCGCGCTGGCCGGCCTGGACGTGTTCATCCAGGACGGCAATGCGCGCGCCGATGCCGCCGCGCTGGACGCGTTCGTGTTCAACGGCGGCACGCTGATCCAGGTGCCGTGGAGCTTCACGCAGACGTCCTTCACGGCAGCGACCAGCGTGTTCGGCCCCCGCCGCGGCTTCCAGGTGGGCGAGTCGCTGACGGCGATCAGCGCGCTGGACGCGGAGAGCTGGCTGCTGCGCGGCGTGCAGCTGCCGGAAGAGGGCGCTGGAATCGTCTCGCGCGAGCGGGGCAATGCGTTCCTCGACGGTGCCACGCCGGTGCTGGCATGGGACGACGGCAGCGCGCTGCTGGGCTACCGCCAGTACGGCGCCGGCACGATCGTCGCGCTCAACGTGAACCTGCTGACGGCCGACTCGTATCCGCTGGCCGCGGCGTGGTCGAACCAGATCGTCTACAACGCGGTCGATGCAGCCATCTCCGCCGTGCCGGAGCCGGCACCTTACGCAACGCTGGCCGTCGGCTTGCTGGCGCTCGGCGGCGTGGCGCGCCGCCGGCATCAAGCCCTGGGCTGAGCCCTACACGGCCAGCGGCAGGTTGGCCAGGAACGCGTGGATCTGCGACACGACCTGCGCGCCTTCGCCGACCCCTGCCGCCACCCGCTTGGTGGAACCGGCGCGCACGTCGCCGATCGCGAACACGCCCGGCACGCTCGTCTCCAGCGCGGCGCGCACCGGCTGGTCCTTCGGGTAGATCCCTTCATCGAAATTGGCGCGGCACTGCGCCTTCGTCACGTCGTGACCGGTACGGATGAAGCCTTGCGCGTCGACGTCCACGCCGCAATCGCCCAGCCAGTCCGTGTTCGGATCGGCGCCGATGAACAGGAACACGCGGCACACGTCGCAGGCGCTTTCCTCGCCGGTGCGCTTGTTGCGCAGCTGGACGCCCTTCAGGCCTTCATCGTCGCCGTCCAGCCGCACGATTTCCGTATGCGTGTGCAGCACGATGTTCGGCGTCGCGCGGATGCGTTCGATCAGGTACGTCGACATCGTCGCCTTCAGGCCTTCGCCGCGGATCACCATGTGCACCTTCGACGCGTGGCCGGACAGGAACACGGCCGCCTGGCCCGCCGAATTGCCGCCGCCGACGAGGATCACTTCCTCGCTCTTGCACAGGTTCGCCTCGATGCGCGACGCCCAGTAGTAGATGCCGCGGCCCTCGAACTGGGCGATGTTGTCCAGTGCCGGGCGGCGGTAGCGCGCGCCGCACGACAGCACCACGGTGCGCGCCTTCACGCGCTTGCCTTCGGCCAGCTGTACTTCCAGGGGATAGGTGTCGCAGATCAGGCGGTTGGCGGGCGCGGGAATCGCCACTTCGACGCCGAACTTCTGCGCCTGCACGTAGGCGCGGCCGGCCAGGGCGCCGCCCGAGATCCCGGTGGGGAAGCCCAGGTAGTTTTCGATGCGGGCGCTGGCCGCGGCCTGGCCGCCGTACGCGCGCTGCTCGAGCGCCAGCACCGACAGGCCTTCCGAGCCCGCATAAACGGCCGTCGCAAGGCCCGCGGGGCCGGCGCCGACGACGATCACGTCCCACACCTTGTCCTCGTCCAGGTCCGGCAGCAGGCCCAGGCAGCGGCCCATGTCGGCATTGCTGGGGTTCTTCTTCACGCTGCCGTCCGGGCACACGACCAGCGGCCAGTCCTCGGGCGCCGGCTGGTAGTACTCGCACAGGCTCCTGGCCTGCTCGTCTTCCTTCGGATCGAGCACCGTGTGCGGGTAGGCGTTACTGGTCAGGAAGCTGCGCAGCTGGTGCAGCCGCTGGCTGTTCTCCGGCGCCACCAGCACCGGGCCGCCCGAATTGGCTTCCAGCAGGCCGACGCGGCGCAGGATCAGCGCCCGCACGATACGCTCACCCAGCTCGGCCTCGGCGATCACGAGGGCGCGCAGGCTCTCCGGCGGGATCACGAGCGCTTCGACGTCGCCGACGGCGAAGGCGTTGACGAGGGTGGGGCGGCCGGCCAGCTGCGACACCTCGGCCGTGAACTCGCCGCGGCCGTGTTCCGTGATCGGCCACGAGTTACCGAGGCCGTCGTAGCGGCTGATCGCGATACGGCCCGACAACGTGACGATCATGCCGAACGTCGTATGCCCCGCTTCCAGGATACGCACGCCGTTGTGGTACGTGCGCACGGTGCCGAAGCGCTGCAGCTTCTTGATCTCGGCTTCCGTCAGCACGGGGAACATCTGGTGCCGGCGCGATTCCAGGTTCGAGGGCACGGTGCCCACGGTTTCCTCGCGGTGAGCCTCGGGCACGAATTGGGTGGGGGTGAGGTGCATGTTCGCCATTGCCGGGTTTCCTGCATAGTTGATCGCTGCTTGCCAGTGTAGCCGATGACGGGGCCGGGGCGAACCATGCGGAAGGGCGGTATCCCGTACGGCAGATGCGCGCTGTTGCACCGCTGTTGCACATAAGGCAAATAAAGTCTTTGCATATCCAAATGTAAACGGTTACATTACTTGCCGATGACAACGGCTGCGGCGACGTCACTTGCACACCGCAATGTAACCGGTTACATCAGGCAACAAGCTAGCTGCGCGGCAATGGTCAACCCATGCGCGCATGGACAGGGAGGCGGCACGGGAATGGGCGTAACCATCAAGGATGTGGCGCGGGCGGCGCAGGTATCGGTCGCCTCCGTTTCGCGCGTGTTGAACGGGCATGCCACCGTCACGCAGGAAACGCGCGACCATATCCTCGCCGTGATGAAGCAGTTGCGCTACGTGCCGCACGAAGGCGCGCGCAGCCTGTCGACGAACCTGACCAATATGGTCGGCGTGCTGCTGCCGGACCTGTACGGCGAATTCTTTTCCGAGATGATCCGCGGGATCGACGGCGCCGCGCGCTTGCGCGGCCTGCACATCCTCGTCGCCAGCCTGCACGGCGGCGCGGAAGAGGCGGCCGCCGCGATCCGCACGATGCGCGGCCGCGTCGACGGTTTGATCGTGATGTCGCCGCACGTCGATGCCGACCTGCTGGCGCAAAACCTGCCCGAACACCTGCCCGTCGTGCTCGTGAACAGCGGCGCAGGCGGCGGTGCCTATGCGTCCGTCTCGATCGACAACTACAGCGCCGCGTACGCGATGGTGCGGCACCTGGCCGCCTGCGGCCACCGCGCCATCGCCTTCATCACGGGCCCGGCAGACAACCACGAGGCGCTGGAACGGCTGCGCGGCTACCGTGCCGCGCTGGCCGACCTGGTGCCGGGGGCAAAGGAGATCGTCTACGAAGGCGACTTCTCCGAGCAGTCCGGCACGCGCGTCGGCGCGGCGCTGGCGAAGAAAAGGAAGCGGCCGGACGCGCTGTTCGCCGCCAACGACATGATGGCCGTCGGCGCGCAGATCGCGCTGCAGCAGGCCGGCATCGCGGTGCCGCGCGATATCGCGCTGGCGGGCTTCGACGACATTCCCGTTGCCCGCTACGTGACGCCGGCGCTGACCACGGTGCGCGTGCCGATCGCCGAACTGGGCGCGCAGGCGCTGGCCCGCTTGACGCAGCGCATCGGCCACGCTGACACCGGCATCGACAGCACGGCCGCGACGCTCGACGCGCAGCTCGTCGTGCGCGCCTCCAGCGGGTAGGAAAACAAGGAACAGCAAGCAAAGGAACAAGTACCAAGCAGGATTCACAAAAAGGGAGACTGACCATGGAACGCATTGCACCACCCCGCCCAGCGCTGCGCCTGTCGATGATGGCCGCCGCGCTGGCTTCCGCCTTGCTCGCCGGCGTGCCCGCATCGGCCCAGCTGTCGACCGCCACGTTGCGCGGCCAGGTGACGGCCGCCGGCGCCGCCAGCCCGGCCGGCACGCCCGTCACCGCCGTCAACCAGGCCAACGGCTACACCTACCGCACCACCACGCGCGGCGACGGCAGCTATGTGCTGACGGGCCTCGCTCCCGGCTCGTACCAGGTGCGCGTGGGCGACCAGGCCACCGAGACCGTCACGCTGTCGGTGGGCCAGGTCAGCACGCTGGACCTGGCCACCGGCGCACCGGCCGCCGGCCAGACGCAGCGTGTCGTCATCACCGGCTCGGCGCAGCGGCGCGACGTGACGACGTCCGAAGTGGGCACCTCCGTGTCGCGCGAGCAGATCGAGCGGCTGCCGCAGGTCACGCGCAACTTCCTGTCGTTCGCCGACCTGGCGCCGGGCGTGCGCTTCGACGTCGACCAGTCCGGCAACGTCACGCTGCGCAGCGGCGCGCAGAACCAGGACAACGTCAACGTGTTCATCGACGGCGTCAGCCAGAAGAACAATATCCTGCGCGGCGGCGTCTCGGGCCTCGATTCCAGCCGCGGCAACCCGTTCCCGCAATCGGCGATCGCCGAGTACAAGGTGATCGCGCAGAACTACAAGGCCGAATTCGACCAGGTGTCGTCGGCCGCGATCACGGCGGTGACGAAGTCCGGCACCAACGAGCTGCATGGCGATGCGTTCTGGGACCACACCGGTACCAACATCACGGCGATGGACCCGTTCCAGAAGAAGGCCGAGGCGCAGGGCATCGGCCGGCCGTCGTCCAAGCAGGACCAGTTCGGCATGACCCTGGGTGGCCCGATCAAGAAGGACGTCGCGCACTTCTTCCTCGCCTACGAAGGCAAGAAGATCGACGATCCGCGCCAGGTGGTGCTGCAGAACGCGAACCTGCTGCCCAATACGGGCGTCGTGCCGGGGCTGCTGGCCCAGCAGGGCGCCACCGTCTCGAAGTTCGACGAGGACCTGTTCCTCGGCAAGGTCAACCTGCGGATCTCCGACGCGCACGAGCTGGAAGCGACGGTGCGCGTGCGGCGCGAAACGGACCTCGTCCCCGAAGACAAATTACTGAGCCTGCCCGGCAACGAGGTGGCACGCGACAACGACGAAGACCGCTTCGACGTCAAGCACACGTGGACGACGGACCGCTTCGTCAACGAGGCGCGGATCGGCTACGAGAAGTACACGTGGAACCCCCATTCGTCGGCGACCGACCCGTACATCAAGTACAAGATCTCGCCCAGCAATACGGCAAACAACGTCAAGGACGTGGCGATCGCCGGCGGTTCGCCGAACGCCCAGTTCCGCCAGCAGAAAGGCCTGCTGTTCCAGGACGACCTGACGTACACGGGGCTGGACAAGCATACGATCAAGGGCGGCTTCAAGATCAAGCGGATGGAGTACGACCTGTCCGGCACGGCGCGCAGCGTGGACATGTACGAGATGTTGATCGATAACGTCACGGGCCAGCCGCGCCAGATGAAGTTCGAGGGCGCGCTTGCGCCGGTGGGCGTGAGCTTCACGAACAAGCAGTATGGCCTTTACCTGCAGGACGACTGGCAGGTGCTGCCGAAGCTGGAGCTGAACGTGGGCCTGCGCTACGACTACGAAGACAATATGCTGAACGACAGCTATGTGACGCCGGCCGACCGCGTCGCCATCTTCGACAGGCAGGACCCGCGCGATGGCGCGCCGGCCGGCCAGACATATGCGCAGTCGCTGGCCAAGGGCGGAGTCAACATCCGCGACTACATCAGCACGGGCGACAGCCGCAAGGCGTTCAAGAACGCGTGGCAGCCGCGCCTGGGCTTCTCGTACGATGTGATGGGCGACCGCAGCTCGGTGGTGTTCGGCGGCTGGGGCAGGGCATACGACCGGGCGGTGGCGAACTATGCGCTGGACGAGCTGCAGAAGAATTCGCAGCCGGGCGGCGAGATCTGGATGATCCGCAACGACCACAAGGCGCCGTACACGGACCAGTTCAGCCTCGGTCTGCGCCAGGCGCTCGGCATCTGGAACGGCGAAGTGGGCTACACGAACTCGCGCAGCCGCAACCAGTTCAACTGGTTCGGCGGCAACCGCGACCCGCAGGGCGGCTGGGGCAACCAGAGCCCGATCGACCCGCTGTGGGGTTCCGTGCCGGGCTACAGCACGCTGATCCTGGGCGACTTCATCAGCCAGGCGAAAACGGAAACCGTGTACGTCAAGATGGACAAGCCGTACACCCGCGCCTCGCGCTGGAGCGTGACGGCGACCTACACGTACAGCGACGGCAAGACGACGAACAAGGAATGGACCAACGATATCTTCAACTGGACGTATGGCCGCTATCCGGGCCAGTGGTATCCCTCCGCGCTGGTGGAGAAGCACCGCCTCGTCGTCGCCGCCACGTCGGGCGACCTGCTGCCGTGGGGCCTGATGGCGTCCGCCAAGGCGACGTTCGGTTCCGGCCTGCCGTACCGCGTCACCGACTGCCACACCGGCTTCAACAACTGCGTGTCGATCAAGGGCGATGGCGACAACTTCAAGCAGGTGGACGTGGGCGTGTCGAAGGACGTCACGTTCCGCTTCGGCGCGCTGACCTTGCGGGCCGACGTGATCAACCTGTTCAACAGCGTCAACTACGGCGGCTATGACGGCTGGATCGGCGGGCCTCCCGGTACCGCGAGCCCGAACCGCTATGGCGGCGACAACCCGAACGTGGGCCTGGCCAATGCGATGGGTGGCCCGATGCGCACGCTCAAGCTGTCCGCCCGCTATGCGTTCTGACCACGTGCTCTGATCAAGCCCTCCGTGCCCCGCACCGCCAGGATGCGGGGCCGGCCGCCCACGTCCACCGAGGTAACGATGCGCCAAACTCTTTCCGCCTTGACGCTTGCATTGGCCAGTGCGCTGGCCGGGGTGCCCGCCACGTCGGCCCACGCCGCCAATGCGCTGCCGCCGTTGTTCGACGACCTGCAGGAACGCACGTTCCGCTTCTTCTGGGAGACGGCCAATCCCGCCAACGGCCTGGTGCCGGACCGGCATCCGACGCCGTCGTTTTCCAGCGTTGCCGCCGTCGGCTTCGGGCTGACGGCTTACCCGATCGGCGTCGAGCGGGGCTGGATCACGCGTGCCCAGGCGCGCGAGCGCACGCTGGCCACGCTGCGCTTCTTCCGCAACGCGCCGCAGGGCGACGCCCCGGCCGGGATGACCGGCTACAAGGGCTTCTTCTATCACTTCCTCGACATGAAGACGGGCCAGCGCTACAGGGACGTGGAACTGTCGACGATCGACACGGCGCTGTTCCTTGGCGGCGCGCTGTTCGCGCAGTCGTATTTCGATCGCGAGGATCCGCAGGAAACGGAGATCCGCCGTCTGGCCGCCGAGATCTATGCGCGCGTCGACTGGCAATGGGCGGCGCACAACAAGCCGGCCGTCGCGCTGGGGTGGAAGCCGGAAGAGGGCTTCAACCGCTACGACTGGAAGGGCTACAACGAGGCGATGCTGCTGTACGTGCTGGCGCTCGGTTCGCCGAAGCCGGAGCATGCGCTGGGGCCGGAAGCGTGGCAGGCGTGGACCAGCACCTATGAACGGAGCTGGGCAGCACCGTATGACCGGCCGCACCTGACATTCCCGTCGCTGTTCGTGCACCAGTACAGCCACGTGTGGATCGATTTCCGCGGCATCCGCGATGCCTATATGCAGGCCAAGGGCTTCGACTACTTCGAGAACAGCCGCCGCGCCACGCTGGCCCAGCGCGACTACGCCGTCGAGAACCCGCTGAAGTGCAAGGGCTATGGCGCCGACATGTGGGGCATCACGGCCAGCGACGGCCCCGTCGACAAAGTACTGGACTGGCAGGGGCGAAAGATTCCGTTCCACACGTATGCGGCGCGCGGCATGGGCGGCTTGCCGCATCACGACGACTGCACGCTGGCGCCGACGGCGGCCGCCAGCGCGCTGCCGTTCGCGCCGGAGATCGTCGTGCCGGCCGTCGTCGCGATGAAGGAGCGCTACGGCGACTTCATCTACGGCCGCTATGGCTTCCTCGATTCGTTCAATCCCAGCTTCGAATACCGCATCAAGCTCCAGCATGGCAAGGTCGTGCCGGGCAAGGGCTGGGTGGCGGACGACTATCTCGGCATCGACCAGGGCCCGATCCTGGCGATGACGGAAAACTACCGCAACGACTTCGTGTGGAAGCTGATGCGCACCAATCCGGCGATCCGCACAGGCTTGCTGCGCGCGGGCTTTACCGGCGGGTGGCTCGACAAGTGACAAGCCGCCGCACAGCACTGCGCTCGATGACGGCCGCCGCCATGGCTGCCGCGCTGCCGGCGTGCACCCGTGCGCCGGACGATGGACGCGTGCTGCTGAAGTTCTGGGCGATGGGGCGCGAGGGCGAAGTGGTCGCGCAGCTGATACCGGAGTTCGAGCGGCTGCATCAGGGCGTGAAGGTCGAGGTGCAGCAGCTGCCGTGGACGGCCGCGCACCAGAAGGTGCTGACGGCGTACGCGGGCGACGCGATGCCGGACCTGCTCCAGCTGGGCAATACCTGGGTCGCGGAACTGCAGGCATTGAAGGCGATCGAGCCGCTCGATGCGTATGTGGAGGCGTCGCGCAGCGTCGACCCGAACGATTTTTTCGACGGCATCTGGAACACGAACGTCGTCAATGGCGGCCTGTATGGCGTGCCGTGGTATGTCGACACGCGGGTGATGTTCTACAACCGCGAACTGCTGCGGCGGGCCGGCTGGCGGGAACTGCCGGCAACGTGGGACGGCTGGATGCAGGCGATGCGCGCCGTGAAAAAGCTCGTCGGGCCGGACAAGTACGCGATCCTGCTGCCGCACGAGGAGTTCGCGCCGCTGCTGGTGCTGGCGCTGCAGCAGCCGGACGAGCTGCTGCGCGACGGCGGGCGCTATGGCAATTTCCGCAGTCCGTCGTTCCGCCGCGCGCTGCAGCTGTATGCGGACATGTTCGCGCAAAAGCTGGCGCCGCTGGACCGCGTGTCGAACATCTACCACGAGTTCTCCACCGAGTACGTGTCGTTCTACATCTCGGGCCCGTGGAATATCGGCGAATTCAAGCGGCGCGTGCTGCCGGAGAAGCAGCACACGTGGGCGACAGCGCTGCTGCCCGGCCCGCACGGCCCGGCACCGTCGCTGGCCGGCGGTTCCAGCCTTGCCATGGCGGCCGCTTCGCGCCACAAGCGCGAAGCATGGCAGCTGATCGAATACCTGTCGCAGGTGGATACCGCCGCGCGCTTCAACACGCTGACGGGCAACCTGCCGCCGCGGCGCGCGAACTGGAACGACCCGGGACTGGCGAACGACCCGTATGCGCGGCCGTTCCGCATCCAGCTCGACAACGTGCGGCCCGAGCCGCGCGTGCCGGAATGGGAAAACATCCTGCAGGAGATGCGCGTGATGGGCGAGCGCGTGGCGCACGGCGCGATCGGCGTAGATGCGGCCTGCGTCGAACTGGATGCCAAGGCCGACCGCATCCTTGAAAAACGGCGCTGGATGCTGGCGCGGGGGACCGTGCGATGACGCCGCACGTGCAACGCGCCGCCTGGTGCTTCGTGGCGCCGGCACTGCTGGCGATCGGCGTGTTCTTCTTCCTGCCCGTCGTTGCCGCGCTGGCGATGAGCCTGACGGACTTCGACATCTATGCGCTGGCCGACCTGGCCAACCTGCGCTTCGTGGGCTTGCGCAACTACGCCGAGCTGCTGCAAACGCCGCTGTTCTGGCGCGCACTGGGCAACACGTTTTATTTTGTGATCGTGGGCGTGCCGCTGTCGGTCGCCGCATCGCTGGGGGCCGCGCTGCTGCTGAACTCCCGCGTCACGTGGCTCAAGGGCCTGTTCCGTACCGCGTATTTCGCGCCCGTCGTCACGTCGCTTGTCGCCGTGGCCGTGATCTGGCGTTACGCGCTGCATACCCGCTACGGCATCGTCAACTACGCGCTGGCGCTGCTGGGCATCGACCCGGTCGACTGGCTGGGCGACCCCCACTGGGGCATGCCGGCGATTATCCTGTTCGCCGTGTGGAAGAACTTCGGCTACAACATGATCATCCTGCTGGCCGGCCTGCAAAGCATTCCGCGCGACCTGTACGAGGCGGCCGATATCGACGGCGCCGGCACGTGGGCGCAGTTCCGCTGGGTGACGTGGCCGATGCTGGGGCCGACCCTGGCGATGGTCGGCGTGCTGACGATGGCAGGTTACTTCCAACTGTTCGCGGAACCGTACGTGATGACGCAGGGCGGCCCCGTGCAAAGCACCGTCAGCGTGCTGTACTTCATGTACGAGCAGGGCTTCAAGTGGTGGAACCTGGGCGTCGCATCGAGCGTCGCGTTCGTGCTGTTCGCGATCATGTTTGCCGTGACCATGCTGCAGCTGCGCGTCGCGAAGGGGATCGACGGATGAAGAAGCTGATCCTCAACGCGCTGATGGTGCTGGCCGGCTTCGTGACCGTGTTCCCGCTCGTGTGGATGGTGGCAGTGTCGCTGATGCGGCCCGGCGAATCGAGCGCATATCCGCCGCCGCTGCTGCCGGCCCAGGCCACGCTGCACAACTACCGCGAACTGTTCGCCAATGCCGGCATCGGCCGCTATTTGCTCAACAGCCTGCTGCTGTCGAGCGCCGCGACGGCGCTGTCGCTGATGTTCAACGTGACGGCCGGCTATGCGTTCGCCAAGCTGCGTTTTCGTGGCCGCGAACGGATCTTCCGCACGTTGCTGGCCACGCTCGTGATCCCGGGCCAGGTGGCGATGATGCCGCTGTTCCTGCTGCTCAAGCACATGGGGCTCGTCAACACCTACGCGGGCGTGCTGGTGCCGGCGCTGGCCTCCGTGTTCGGCATCTTCCTCGTGCGGCAGTACGCGCTGTCGATTCCCGATGCGCTGCTGGAGGCGGCGCGGATGGACGGCGCCGGCGAATGGCGCATCTTCCGCACCATCGTGCTGCCGCTGCTGGGGCCCATCCTCGTCACGTTGGCGATCTTCACGTTCCTCGGCACGTGGAACGACTTCATGTGGCCGCTGATCGTGTTGACGGACAAGGACATGTACACGCTGCCCGTCGCGCTGGCGTCGCTGTCGCGCGAGCACGTGCAGGACAACGAGCTGATGATGGCCGGCTCCGTGCTGACCATCGTGCCCGTGCTGCTGCTGTTCCTGGGCCTGCAGCGCTACTACATCCAGGGCCTGCTGGTGGGGAGCGTGAAAGGATGAAGCGGTGGATCGCAACCCTGCTGGCCGTGCCCTTGTTTGCCTCCGCGCAGACGGTGCTGGATGGCTTCGAGACACTCGATGCGTGGCAGGCGCAGGCGTCCGACGGCGTGGCCGCGCGTGCCTCGGCCGCGCCGGGGTGGCAAGGGCAGGCGCTGCGGCTGGACGTCGACTTCGGCGACAAGGGCGGTTACGCGTTCGCGCGCCGCACGCTGCCGCTGGACCTGCCGGACAACTACGAGATCGCGTTCATGGTGAAGGGCGACCTGCCGTCCAATCACCTCGAATTCAAGCTCACTGACGCCTCCGGCGACAACGTGTGGTGGCACCGGCTGCCGGACTACCCGTTCGCCAACGACTGGAAGCTGGTGCGCTTCAAGAAACGGCAAGTCGCCTTCGCGTGGGGGCCGACGAAAGACCGCACGCTGCGCCATGCCGACCGCATCGAGTTCGTCGTCAGCGCCGGCAGCGGCGGTAAAGGATCCGTGTGGATCGACGAGCTGACGTTGCGCGCGCTGCCGCCCGTGCCTGCAACGTGGCCGGCATTGCGGGCCGAGGCCAGCTCGGGCCAGGCGACGATGGCCGTCGATGGCCGGGCCGACACGGCGTGGCAGTCCACGCCGGGCGACAAGCGGCAGGACGTGACGGTGGACCTGGGCGCCGTGCGCGAATTCGGCGGCCTGGTGCTGCGCTGGCTGCCGGGCCGGCACGCCAGCCGCTACGACGTGGCGCTGTCGATGGACGGGCGAACGTGGCAAACGGTGCGCAGCGTCCGCAACGGCAATGGCGGCAGCGATGCGCTGCTGCTGACGGAGTCCGAGGCGCGCTACATCCGCCTGCTGCTGCAGGACGGCCCGGCCGAGAGCTATGCGCTGGCCGAAGTGGAATTGAAGGAGCTGGCGTTCGGGGCGACACCGAATGATTTCATTCGAGCGCTGGCGGTGGAGGCACCGCAGGGCGCGTTCCCGCGCGGCTTCTCCGGCCAGCAGCCCTACTGGACGCTGGTCGGCATCGACGGCGGCGCGCGCCACAGCGCATTGATCGGCGAGGATGGCGCGCTGGAGCCGGCGCGGGGCGGCTACGCCGTCGAACCATTCGTGCTGGCCGACGGCAGGCTGTCCGGCTGGGCCGACGTGGAAGTCACACAATCGCTGCGGGACGATTACCTGCCGATCCCCTCGGTGCACTGGCGCGCGCCCGGCTGGACGCTGACGACGACGGCCAGCGCCGCCGGCACGCCCGACGCTTCGCAACTGCTGGCGCGCTACACGTTGCGCAACCTGAAGGACGTGCCGCAAACGCTCGAGCTGGTGCTGGCCGCGCGGCCGTTCCAGGTCAACGCGCCACGCCAGTTCCTGAACACGCCGGGCGGTTACAGCCCGATCCGCGACATGCGCTGGGACGGCCGCGCGTTGCACGTCGAAGGCCGCCCGCCATTGATACCGCTGCGCGCGCCGGATGCCGTGCAGCTGTCCACGTTCGATGCGGGCCTGCTGCCGTTCGAAGGTGGCAGTGCGGCCGCGGCGGTGCATGACGACACGGGCTTTGCCTCCGGCGCGCTGCGCTGGAAGGTGACGCTGCCGCCGCAGGGCAGCACCGTCATCGGCGCCGTGATGCCGCTGACGGGCGCGTTCGCGGCACCGGCCGACGGCCTGGCGTGGCTGGAGCGTACCGAGGCCCAGGTTGCGGAGACGTGGCGCGCGAAGTTGAGCCAGGTAACGCTGACGGTGCCGCCGGCCGGCAAGCGCATGGCCGATACGGTGCGCTCGTCGCTGGCGCACATCCTGATGACGCGCGACGGCGCCGCGATCCAGCCCGGCACGCGCTCCTACCTGCGCTCGTGGATCCGCGACGGCGCGATGATGTCCGAGGCGCTGCTGCGGATGGGCATGCCGGACGTGGCGGCCGACTACCTGCGCTGGTACGCGCCTTACCAGTTCGACAACGGCAAGGTGCCGTGCTGCGTCGATGCGCGCGGCGCCGACCCGGTGCCGGAGAACGACAGCCATGGCGAATTCATCTTCCTTGCGTCGGAGCTGTACCGCTACACGGGCGACAAGGCCGCGCTGCAAGCCGTGTGGCCGAGGGTCGCGGCGGCGGCGCGCTACATGGAATCGCTGCGCCAGTCCGAGCGCACGCCGGCGCAACGGGGCACGCCTCTGTTCGGCCTGATGCCCGCGTCGATCAGTCACGAAGGCTATTCGGAAAAGCCGATGCATTCGTACTGGGACGACTTCTGGGCGCTGCGCGGCTACAAGGACGCGGTGACGATCGCGCAAGCGCTGGGCCGCCGGGCGGAGGCCCGCAAGCTGGCGCGCCAGCGCGATGCATTCCGCCGCGACTTGTATGCGTCGCTGGATGCGGCCACGCACCGGCACGGCATCGGCTACCTGCCGGGTGCCGCCGAGCTGGGCGACTTCGACCCGACGTCGACGACGATCGCGCTGACGCCGGGCGGCGAACAGCAACACCTGCCGCGCGCGTTGGTGGAGGAGACGTACCGCAAGTACTGGGACTTCTTCACGGCGCGGCGTGACGGTACGAAGGCTTGGGACGACTACACGCCGTACGAGCTGCGCAACGTCAGCGCGTTCGTGCGGCTGGGCTGGCGCGACAAGGCCGAGCAACTGCTGGCTTACTTCTACGCTGACCAGCGCCCGCGCGCGTGGAACCAGTGGGCCGAAGTGGTCGGCCGCGATGCCCGCACGCCGCGCTTCCTGGGCGACATGCCGCATGGCTGGATTGCGTCGGACTTCCTGCGTGCCGCACTGGATTCGTTTGCGTACGAGCGCGAGCCGGACCACGCGCTCCTGCTGGCTGAAGGCATTCCGCTGGCGTGGCTGATCGGTGACGGCATCGCGATCCGCGGCCTGCGCACGCCGTACGGCCAGCTCGGCTACCGGTTGCGCCGCACCGGCGGACAAATGACGCTGGACGTCGCTGCCGGCCTGACCATTCCGCCGGGCGGCATCGTGCTGCGCTGGCCCTACGGCGGCCCGCCCGGCGCCGCGCGGCTCAACGGCCGGCCGGTGCGCTGGCGCGATGGCGCCATCACGATCCGCGCGCTGCCCGCAACCCTCTACATTGACATCCCTGACGAGGTGACACGACCATGACCAGACCGATCCGGTTTCCTTCCAACTTCCTGTGGGGCACGGCCACGTCCGCGTACCAGATCGAGGGGTCGCCGCTCGCGGACGGCGCCGGCCACAGCATCTGGACCCGCTTTGCCGCCACACCCGGCCGCATCGCCAACGGCGACACAGGCGATGTCGCGTGCGACCACTACCGCCGCTGGCGCGACGACGTCGCGCTGATGCGGCAGCTGGGCATGAAGGCCTACCGTTTCTCGATTGCGTGGAGCCGCATCCTGCCGCAAGGGACGGGCGCCGTGAACGAAGCGGGCCTGGCGTTCTACGACCGGCTGATCGACGAGCTGCTGGCGAACGGCATCGAGCCGATGGTCACGCTGTACCACTGGGACCTGCCGGCCGCGCTGGACGACCGGGGCGGCTGGCTCAATCCCGACATTGCCGACTGGTTCGCCGCGTACGCACGCATCGTGTTCGACCGCTACGACGACCGGGTGCGCCACTGGGTCACGCTGAACGAGCCATGGGTGGTGACGGACGGCGGCTATCTGCATGGCACCCTCGCGCCGGGACACCGTAACGCATACGAGGCGCCGATCGCCAGCCACAACCTGCTGCGCGCGCATGGCGCGGCCGTGCAGGTGTACCGCGAGATCGGCAGGCATCAAATCGGCCTCGTCGTCAACATCGAGCCGAAGTACCCGGCATCCGATGCGCCGGAAGACGTGGCGGCCACGCGCCGCGCGGACGCCTACATGAACCGGCAATACCTCGACCCCGTGTTCCTGGGCAGTTATCCGGCCGAGCTGAAGGAGATCTTCGGGCCGGCCTGGCCCGACTGGCCGGCGCGGGACTTCGACCTGATCTCCCAGAAGCTCGACTTCATCGGCATCAACTACTACACCCGCAACGTGTGCCGGCACGACGGAGCGAACTGGCCGCTGCAGGTGGCGCCCGTGCGCCAGCCGCAGGCCACGTACACGGAAACGGGCTGGGAGGTGTTCCCGCAGGGGCTCACCGATACCCTGGTCGGCTTCAAGCGGCGCTATGGCGACATGCCCGTCTACGTGATGGAGAACGGCTCGGCCTTCTACGACCCGCCGCAGGCGGCGCACGGCCGGGTGCACGACCCGCTGCGGATGGACTGCCTGCGCGGCAATATCGCCGCGCTCGCGGCCGCGATCGAGCAGGGCGTCGATCTGCGCGGCTACATGGTATGGTCGCTGCTCGACAATCTGGAATGGTCGCTGGGATTTGCCAAGCGCTTCGGCATTGTCCACGTGGATTTCGCAACCCAGCGGCGCACACCGAAGGACAGCGCTCTGCTGTATGCGCGCATCGTCGCCAGCAACGGCGCGTGCCTGGATGAGGACATCGGTAACGATATAGCTAACGACTCGAGGGAAGCATGAGGGGAGACATCATGGCAACTCTGGAACCGGCGAACCTGTCGCCCACCCGCTTGAACCCGAACGCCCGGCTGCTGTCGAATGGCCGCCTGACGACCTTGATCACCGAATCCGGCAGCGGCTTCACGCGTGCCGGCGACATCGCGCTGACGCGCTGGAACGGCGACCGCGTCGAGGATGCGGAAGGCTGGTTCTTCTACCTGCGCGACGCCGAAACGCATGACCTGTGGTCGCTCGGCGCCCAGCCCAGCGCGGAGCCGCACCAGCCCGACCTGCAGCGCGCCGCCGGCGCCGGCAGCGCCAGCATGTGGCTGGAGGTGTCGGCGTACGGCATCCTCGCCCACATGGAGGTGGCCGTGCACCCGGAGCGCGACGTCGAGCTGCGCAGCCTCGTCGTCACGAACCTGTCCGGCCGCTCGCGGCTCATTGAACTGACGAGCTATCTCGAAGTGGTGCTGAACCGCCAGGCGGACGAAGCGTCGCACCCGGCGTTTTCCAAGCTGTTCGTGCAGACGGAGCACGACCCGGCCACGGGCGCCTTGCTGGCGCACCGGCGCCCCCGCGGCGCCAACGAGGCGGGGCTGTGGATGGTCAACGCGGCCATTGGCGGCAGCGACCCGCAATTCGAAACGGACCGCGCGGCGTTCATCGGCCGCGGGCGCGACGTGTGCCATCCGCAGGGTATCGATGGCCCGCTGAACGGCGGGGCCGGCAATGTGCTGGACCCGGCGATGGCACTGCGCCGCACCTTGGCGCTGGGCGTCGGCGAGCAAGTGCGGCTGGTGTTCATGCTGGGCACGGCCGCTACGCGCGACGACGCGCTGGCGCTGGCGGCCGCGCTGCCGCAGATGAACGTGCCGGCCGTGCTGTCGGACGCGCAGACGCGCGAGACGGTGCTGCTCGAAGAGGCGGGCATGCCGCCCAGCCAGGCCGAGTACTACCACCAGCTGGCCGCGGCGGTGCTGTATGGCCAGTCGGCCGTGCGGGCCGACGCGGCCGCGATCACGCCCGCGCCCAGCGACAGGGCAAAATACGGCGTGCCCGCCGGGCCGCTGGCGATCGTCCACACGGCCGGGCCGGACGACCTGATGCTGCAGGCGCTGCTGTCGGCGCGGCGCTACTGGCAGACCAAGGGCATCGACCTGCCGATGCTGGTACTGGACGAATACGGCAACCACGTCGCCGCCGAGCCGGGCGTGCTGGTGCGGCGCCTGGGCGACTTTGCGCCGGGCGACCTGGCGCAGTTCGAGCGCACGGCGCAGCTGGTCATCCGCGGCAAGCTGCCGGCGCTGTCCCGGCCGGACGGCTATGCGGCCGTGCCGCCATTGCGGCCCCTCGCGGCGCAGGAACATCCGGCCACGGCCGAGCGGCCGCCGCTGCGCTGCTTCAACGGCTACGGCGGCTTCAACGACGCGGGCGACGAATACGTGATCCGGCTCGACTTCGACAAGGCGCGGCACCGGCTGCGCCGCCCGCCGCTGGCGTGGAGCAATGCGATCTCGAACGAGCGCTTCGGCTGCATCGTCAGCGACAGCGGGGCGGGGTACACGTGGAGCCGCAACAGCCGCGTGCACCGGCTCACGCCGTGGTTCAACGATCCGATCGCCGACCCGCACGGCGAGGCGCTGTACGTGCGCGACGAGGACACGGGCGCCTACTGGTCGCCATTGCCGGGCCCCGTGCCGGCCGCCGCCGACTACGAGGCGGCGCACGGCTTCGGCTACACGCGCTTCGACCATGTGAGCCATGGGCTGCGCCAGCAAACGCTGGTGTTCGTGCCGCGCACGGATCCCGTCAAGATCGTCCAGGTGACCATCACCAATATCGGGCCGGCGCCGCGCCGCCTCGCGCTGTTCTCGATGCAGCAGCTGGTGCTGGGCGGGACGGCGGACAGCGCCCGTTACGTCGTCACTGAATACGATGCCGCGTTCGATACGCTGCTGGCGACGAACGCGGAGGCAGGCGCCTTCGCCGACGGCATCACGTTTGCCGCGGCTGCCGCACCGGGCGCGCAGGTGACGCATTTCTCGGCCGACCGCGCCGCCTTAATCGGCCGCCACGGCAATCCGATCCGCCCGGCCGCGCTGGCCACGCCGGCCCTCGACCATGCCACCGGCGCGGGGCTCGATCCCTGCGCCGCGTTCCAGGCGGTGTACGACGTGCCGCCCGGCGCGACGATCACGTGCGCGTTCCTGCTGGGCGAGGCGCAGGCACGCGACACGGCGCTGGCGCTGGTGCGGCGCTATCGCGACCCGGCCGCCGTCACTGCCGCACTGGACGAGGTGGTGGCGTTCTGGCGCGCGACGGTGGGCGCCGTGCGTGTCGAGACACCGGTACCCGCGATCGACCTGATGATGAACGGCTGGCTCACGTACCAGAACCTGTCGTGTCGGATCTGGGGCCGCTCGGCGTTCTACCAGTCCGGCGGCGCGTTCGGCTTCCGCGACCAGCTGCAGGACGCGTCGGCGATGCTCTATGCGCGGCCGGACCTGACGCGCCAGCAGATCCGCCTGCACGCGGCCCACCAGTTCGAGGAAGGCGACGTGCTGCACTGGTGGCATCCGGCACCAATGGAGCAGGGCTTGCGCACGCGCTTCTCGGACGACCTGTGCTGGCTGCCGTGGATCACCGCGTTCTACGTGAAGACGACGGGCGACTGGGGCGTGCTGGACGAGGTGGAGCCGTTCCTGACGGCGCGCCAGCTGGCCGACGGCGAGGACGAGGTGTACCTGAAGCCGGCGCTGGCCGGCACCAGCGCGGACGTGTACGAACACTGCTGCCGCGCGCTGGACCGCTCGCTGACGCAGGGCGCGCACGGCCTGCCGCTGATGGGCACCGGCGACTGGAACGACGGCATGAACCGCGTCGGCCGCGAGGGCAAGGGCGAGAGCGTGTGGATGGGCTTCTTCCTGACACGCATCCTGCGCGACTTCCTGCCGATCTGCGAGCAGCGCCGCGACACCGCCCGCGTCAAGGCGTACACGGACTACCTGGCGCACCTGGGCGAGGCGCTGAACGACGGCGGCTGGGATGGCGAATGGTACCGCCGCGCGTACTACGACAACGGCGCGGTGATCGGCTCGAAGGACAGCGACGAGTGCCGCATCGATGCGCTGGCGCAGGCGTGGGCCGTGATGTCGGAAGCGGCACCGCCTGACCGCGCGCGCCAGGCGCTCGATGCGATGGAAGCGCAGCTGGTGTCCGAACAGGATGGCCTGATCCGGCTGTTGACGCCGCCGTTCGTCGACACGCCGCACGATCCCGGCTACATCAAGGGCTATGTGGCGGGCGTGCGCGAGAACGGCGGCCAGTACACGCATGCCGCCTGCTGGGCCGTGCGCGCGCTGGCCGAGGCGGGCCGGCGGGGCCGCGCGGCAAAGCTGCTGGAGATGCTGTCGCCCGTCACCCATGCGCGCGACGAGGCGGCGGCGAACGTCTACAAGGTCGAGCCTTACGTGGTGGCGGCGGACGTGTATGGCGCCGAGCCGCACGTGGGGCGGGGCGGCTGGACGTGGTACACCGGCTCGTCGGGCTGGCTGTTCCGCGTGGGCCTCGAGTCCGTGTTGGGCTGCACGATCGAGGATGGCGACACGCTGGTGGTCGCGCCGCGCGTGCCGGACGACTGGCCGGAGTTTACCGTGCACCTGCAGCTGCCGGCCGGCTGCACGTACGACGTCACGGTGCGCAATCCGAACGGCACCGCGGCCAAGGTGATCGACATCGCCGTGGATGGCGTGC
The DNA here is from genome assembly GCF_007830495.1 of Pseudoduganella flava. Classification (GTDB taxonomy): domain Bacteria; phylum Pseudomonadota; class Gammaproteobacteria; order Burkholderiales; family Burkholderiaceae_D; genus Rugamonas; species Rugamonas flava. Next base: position 790,439 of record NZ_VLKW01000001.1, read on the forward strand.
CGCTGCATCCGGCGGACGGCACCGCGCGGATCCCGCTGCTGCGCGACGGCAAAGCGCACGCGGTGGAGATCGTGCTGGGGAGCGCATGACATGGCGGGGCTGACGATCCGGGGTGTGAAGAAGCGCTTCAACGACACGACGATCCTGCACGGTATCGACCTCGATATCGCCGACGGCGAGTTCGTCGTGTTCGTCGGGCCGTCCGGCTGCGGCAAGTCGACGTTGCTGCGCACGATCTGCGGCCTGGAGGAACCGGACGACGGCAACATCGCGATCGGCGGGCACGACATGACGAACGTGCCGCCGGCGCAGCGCGGCATTGCGATGGTGTTCCAGAGCTATGCGCTGTATCCGCACATGACCGTCTACGAGAACATGGCGTTCGCGCTGAAGCTGGCGGGCACGCCGGCGGCGACGATCCGCGACAAGGTGCTGGCCGCCGCCGGCAGCCTGCGCATCGAGGCGCTGCTGGAGCGCAAGCCGAAGGAGCTGTCCGGCGGGCAGCGCCAGCGCGTGGCGATCGGCCGCGCGATCGTGCGGCACCCGGAAGTATTCCTGTTCGACGAGCCGCTGTCGAACCTGGACGCGGCGCTGCGCGTGCAGATGCGCATCGAGTTGAAGAACCTGCACCGCACGTTGAAGAGCACGATGATCTACGTGACGCACGACCAGGTGGAAGCAATGACCCTGGCGGACCGCATCGTCGTGCTGCGCGGCGGGAAGGTCGAGCAGATCGGCCCGCCCCTGGAACTGTACAACCGGCCGGACAATCTCTTCGTGGCCGGCTTCATGGGCTCCCCGGCGATGAACTTCCTGCGCGGCGCCGCCGACGGTGCGGGCGGCGTCACGCTTGCGGCCGGGGCCCGCGTGGCGTCGTCCGCCGCGGCTGACCTCGTGTCCGGTGCGCCTGTCACGCTGGGCGTGCGCTCCGAACACGTGGCGCTGGCCGACGGCGGCGACGGAATCCGCGCCGTCGTGCAGACGGTCGAACTGCTGGGCGACTTCAGCTACGTCTACCTGCAGACGGAAAGCTCGGGCGAAGCGATCGTCGCCCGCGCCGGCAGCGACGCGACATGGCGCCCGGGCCAGCAGGCGACCGTCACCGCCGCCGCGCAGGCGTGGCACGTGTTCGACAGCGACGGCAAGGCGCGGCGCTGATTACTGACGAGTCTGTGTCCATTTTCCACAGACTGGCGTCAGACCCGGACATCGGACACGAGCTCAACTGTAGAATGCTGCAATGATCACGATCCGCCCCGCCACCAGCGCCGACCTGCCGGCCTTCTTCATCTACCTGGACGACCACCTGCGCGACAACGGCGCCGCAGGCGCGCCGCTGTTCCAGCCGATGCCACGCGCGCACTCGATGTTCCCGCCGGAGAAGCGGGCGTCGTTTGGCCATGGCTTGGCGACGGCGCTGACGGAGAGCGGCTGGCGCCGGCTGTGGCTCGCGTTCGACGGCGCGCACATCGCCGGCCACATCGACCTGCGCGCGCGCCCGGAGCCGGCGGCACGCCATCGCGTGCTGCTCGGCATGGGCGTGCACCGCGACGCGCGGCGCCATGGCCTCGGCATGCGCTTGCTGGACGCAGCGATCGGCTGGGCCTCGGGCGTGGAGACGCTGGCGTGGATCGATCTCGAAGTCCTCGCCGTCAACGCCCCCGCCCGCGCGCTGTACCGCAAGCGCGGCTTCGTGCAGACGGGCGAGATCGCCGACCTGTTCCGCATCGATGGCGAATCGCTGGGGTACTGCTATATGAGCCTGGCGCTGCAGCGCGGCTGAGCCTGTGTCCACCTCGGGGTCAACCCCGTTTTCGGACACGAGCTCGGCAGGACAACTGTCGAGCCCGTGTCCGTTTTCAGGGTTGACCCCACGGTGGACACGGGCTCAGCAGTCAGGCCATTCCGAGCGCGGCACCGGCAACCGGATTAAAATGCTTCTTTTCGCGAAGAGAAGAACACGCATGGCATACAAAACTATTGCCGATACGATCGGCAACACGCCGCTGGTCCAGCTGGTGCGCCTGCCGGGCGCGGAGGCTGCGGCGCGTAACAACGTCATCCTGGGCAAGCTGGAGGGCGACAATCCGGCCGGTTCCGTGAAGGATCGGGCGGCGATGTCGATGTTGCGCCGCGCCGAGGAGCGCGGCGACATCAAGCCGGGCGACACGCTGATCGAAGCCACCAGCGGCAATACCGGCATCGCGCTGGCGATGGCGGCGGCGATCCGCGGCTACAAGATGGTGCTGTTGATGCCGGAGAACCTGTCCGAGGAGCGGCGCCAGAGCATGGCGGCGTATGGCGCGCAGATCGTGCTGACGCCGAAGACGGGCGGCATGGAGTATGCCCGCGACCTGGCCGAGCAGATGCAGCGCGACGGCAAGGGCATCATCCTCGACCAGTTCGCGAACGCGGACAATCCGCGCGCCCACTACGAGTCGACCGGCCCGGAAATCTGGCGCGACACGGAAGGCCGCATCACGCACTTCGTCTCCGCGATGGGCACCACCGGCACGATCATGGGCGTGTCGCAGTACCTGAAGGAGCAGAACGAGAACATCCGCATCATCGGCGCGCAGCCGGAAGAGGGCTCGTCGATCCCCGGCATCCGCAAATGGCCGGAAGCGTACCTGCCGAAGATCTTCGACAAGGCGCGCGTGGACCAGATCGAATCCGTGTCGCAGGCCGCGGCCGAACGCATGGCGCGCCGGATGGCCGCCGAAGAGGGCATCTTCTGCGGCATCTCCGCAGCGGGCGCGTGCGAAATCGCGCTGCGCATCTCGCAGACGGTGGAAAACGCGACGATCGTGTTCATCGTCTGCGACCGGGGCGACCGTTACCTGTCCACCGGCGTGTTCCCGGCCTGACGCCGCGGCGCACAGCTGGAAACACAGGTAGAAAAAAAGCCGGGCTTGCCCGGCTTTCGTTTAACAATCAGCCGTTATTGCTGTTGTTGTTCGTATTGTTCGTCGCGTTCCCGGCGGCCGCTGGCGTTTCGCCTTCCTTCGGCTTGAACTGCTTGTCGCTGATGCGGAACTTGTTGCGGCGGTCGCCCATCAGGTAGCGCAGATCGCGGATCGACAGATCGCTCACCTCGTGCATGCGGATCAGCAGCGATGCGCCGACCGGCAGACGATGGTGACGGATCTTGCTGATGACCGGCGGCGCGACTTCCAGCGCGCGCGACAGCGCAGCGTCGTTCTTCAGGCGCAGGTTTTCGATCAGCGTGTCCAGCAGGCGGTTCGGGTTGTACTGCAGCAGATCGTCGCCTTCCGAATCGTTGTTCATATCAATGCCGACTTGGTTTGTCATGATGCGTCTGTTCCTTCTGTAAAGTTTGTCCTGCAAAGTGAAACACTCGGAGCTCATGCTGCGCGTTGAAGTTCTTCCTTCACCGAGGAACGATTCACACACGATTCCGGGATAACAAGTTTCATAATATATACACAATTGTACAACATCATGCAATCTCATACTCACGAGCAATAAAAAAATATTGCCTGATGAGGTTGCCGTTGTCCTATCGCAACAATTGGTGAGAATTCTACCCTAGTTTTTGTGGTAGATAAACGGGCGCGGCTTTGTCAAACGTGCAAGGTTAAGTGTAATATAAAACTTCGCACGAAAGCTGCCCTAAAAGCAACAGTGTGCAAACGTGCAATACGGACACATTACATTCTTATAAGAAATATTGCAAGTCCGCTTACCCTTCCTTACAACTGTAGTCGCCGCTGTCAGCTGGCGCCGTCAGTTCGCGCCGTCAGTTGGCGCCGCGTGACAGCCGGACCGCGCGGCCCAGCTCGACGACGGACATCGCATAGAAATAGCTGCGGTTGTACTGCGTGATCGCGTAGAAGTTATTGCTCGCTACCCAGTATTCGGTAGGCTCCGAGCCGTTCTGCAAATCCACGAGGCCGTACAGCATGCCCGGTGGCAAGGGGGAGGTGGTGACGACCCCGGCTGCCGTCAAGTCTTCCGGCCGGAATTTCGCTTCCAGGCCGCCGGTGAGGTAGGTTTCCCATGCGCGCGACGGCGACACGGTGGCGGGGTAGACGAGCGCGCCCGGCTGCTCGCGGTGCCAGCCGTGGCCGACGAGGAAGGCGGCCACGCTGCCGATCGCATCGGCGGCGGAATTGCGCAGGTCGATGCGGCCGTCGCCGTCGAAGTCGACGGCATACTTCAGGATATTGCTCGGCATGAATTGCGGCATGCCGACGGCGCCCGCGAACGAGCCTTGCAGCGACAGCGGATCGATGCCGGCCTGGCGGGCGTACAGCAGCGTCGCCTCCAGCTCGTCGCGGAAGAACGCCATGCGCGCCTCGCGGTTCGGCGCCAGCGGATAGGCGAACGCCAGGGTCGTCAGCGTGTCGACGACGCGGAAGCGCCCCGTGTCGCGGCCATAGATCGTTTCCACGCCGATCAGGCCGACCAGCGTTTCAGCCGGCACGCCATACAGCGCCTCGGCGCGCGCCAGCGCGTCCGCGTTCTCGTTCCAGAACCGCACGCCCGCATTGACGCGGATCGGCTCGATGAAGCGGCTGCTGTAGACGGACCAGTTCTTCGGCTTGCCGGGCGGCGCCGGCTTGACGAGCTGGACCACCGAATCCAGGTAGCGCACATTGCTGAACAGGCTGTCCAGCTCTGCACGGGAAAAGCCGTGTTTCGCGACCATGTCGCCAGCGAATTGCTGCACTTCCTTCCACTGGTTGTAGTTGACGAACTCGCCCGTGTAGTAGTCGCTGGCGGGCGCAGCGGCTTTCTTGGCGGGCTTCTTCGTCTTCTTGGTTTTGGTGGACGTAGGCGCGGCCAGCGCGTCGGCGGGCAGCATGCTCGTTGCGGCGACGGTGGCAGCCAGCAACAGGGCGATCAGGGATTTGCGTTTCATCGTGACAGGCTCAGCAGTTTGACCAGCCGGCGGGCCGACCGTGTTCGTTCTTCAAAGTCCAGCGCGCGGTAGCGCAACGCGCCATACAGTTCCAGGAATTCGGCCATCGCGGCCTTCTTGTGCTCCGGCAGGGAGAGTGCACGTACGCGGCGCAGCAGGCTGTGCGGCCCCTCGTCGGGAGCGGGCCGGACGCCGTGCCGGGCCAGGATCGCGCCGAAGCGCTCCCACGCATCCTGCACCGGATCGCGCCGGCGCTGCCGGCGTACGGCGTACCACAGCCATCCCAGCAGGCCGATCGCCAGCGCGGCGGCGGCGGAGCGCCAGCTGCCGAATGTTGTCGATAGTGCCGTAAGGAAATTTCTCTGCCGTTCGGGATTGTAATCCAGCACCCATTGATTCCAAGCATTATTTGCCGCATTTGCATGAAATCGCAGTCGCGAAAACCACGAATCCTTATCGCTCTGTAAAGCGGCCAGCCCGGCAAGGCCGAACGGCGCCGGTTGCGGCAGCGCCTGGCCGATGCCGAGCCGCACCCGGTCCGGCGCCACGGCCGCCGTCGGATCGACGCGCTGCCAGCCGATGCCGTCCAGCCAGACCTCGGCCCACGCGTGGGCATCGGACTGGCGCACCGTCAGGTAGCGGTCGACGGGATTCAGCTCGCCGCCCTGGTAGCCGGTGACGACGCGGGCGGGAATGCCGGCCGCCCGCATCAGGAACACGAACGCGCCGGCGTAGTGCTCGCAAAAGCCCTGCCGCGTGCGGAACAGGAATTCGTCGACGGCATGGTGCCCCAGCAGCGGCGGCTGCAGCGTGTAGATGAAGCCCTGCGTGCGAAAGACCTTCAGGGCGGTGTCGATCACGTCCCGGTCCGCCTTGCCGGCGCGGGTGCGCAGCATCCGGCCCAGCTCGCGCGTGGCGGGATTGAAGCCGGGCGGCAGTTCCAGCCACTTGCCCGTTAGCGCCGGATCGAGGGCCGGCTGCACCGCGTAGTCGGGGTAGGCCTGGGCGCGGTAGCGCACCCGCTGCATCAGTGGGCGCAGCGTGAAGCTTTCCAGTTCGTCGGAGACGCCGACCCGTTCGCCCGGCACAGCCAGCGCCGGCGGCGTCAGTTCCAGCGTGAACAGGTAGCGCCGGCCGCTCGGCTCCAGCGTCAGTTCGTAGGGCGCCGGCGCGCCGCCGACGCGCAACGTCATCGCATCGCCGTCGCGGCGGTACAGCCGCCCGCCGATGCGGCTCCACGTGCGGCCGTCGTAATGGCTCAGCACCACGCCGCGCCAGTACAGCCGTTCCTGGCCCGGCGCGGCGCCGTCGAAGCGCACCCGGAACGCCACTTCCTCGGACATCGCGATATTGGCCATCGTGCCGGGCGCCATCGTGTCGGAGATGCCGGTGTGCGCGCCGTGCGCGTCGCCGGGCAGGCCCCACAGCGGCCCCTGGATGCGCGGGAAGACGACGAACAGCACGGCCGCCAGCGGCGCGGCCAGCGCGAACAGGCCGGCCGCCGCGCGCAGGCGGCGCCGCAGCGGCGGCACCGTGCCCGTGTACTGGAACGTGATCTGGGCCGTCAGCAGCACGACCAGCGTGACCGCCATCGCCAGGCCGGCGAAGATGCTTTGCGTGTAGAAGAAATTCGTCAGCATCAGGAAGAAGCTGAGGAACAGCACCACGTACAGGTCGCGCTTGGCGTGCATCTCGAGGAGCTTGAATGCCAGCAGCAGCGCCAGCATCGCCACGCCGGGATCGCGGCCCAGCAAGGTGCCGTACGATTGCGCGACGCCGGCCATCGCCAGCAGCGCGACGGGCAGCAGCAGCCAGACGGGCGGCAGGCGGCGCCCGCGCAAGGTCAGGAGCGTGCGCCACAGCAGCGTCACGCAGATCGCCGCGCTTGCCCACCACGGCAGGTGGCCGAAGTGGGGCGCGATGACGAGCAGCGCGGCGCCGACCAGCAGCAGCGTGTCCTGCTTGTCGCGGGTCAGCTCGCCCAGCCTGCCGAGGGCCTTCATCCGAACGCCTCCGAACCGTACAGTGCCAGTGCCTGCAGGCAGGCGGCGCGGTGCGCGTCGCCAAGGCCGGCGGGGTAGTGGTGGTGGCCGAGCCGGAATGCGTACGGCAGCATGCGCAGCTCCGCTTCCAGCACCCAGCGCGTCATGCGGGCCAGCCGCGTCTCGACGTCGAGCCAGGGCGGCAGCACCGCGAAGTCGAGCAGCAGCTCCGCCACGGCGCCGCCTTCGAAATGCTTGGTGACGAGCTGGCCGCCGTCGTCAAGCGCCAGGCGTGCGATGTGGCGCCAGGCCAGGTGACGCATCGGGTCACCCGGCTGGTAGCTGCGGATGCCGGCGAAATTGTCCAGGCCCACTTCGCCATGGCCTTCCTCGCTGGCCGCGCCGCGCATCGGCAGCGGCTGGGCGGGCGTTTCCGGCTGCGGGTAGACGAGCACGCGCAGATCGGGCTGCCACCAGCTCCACGCGCGGAACAGGCCCAGCGGAAAGTGCGTCTCGAGGCGGATGCGCGGCGCAACCAGCCAGCCGCGCGCCAGCGTCGGCAGCGCCAGCACGACGGCGGCGCTGCCATGCGCCGGCACGTCCGTCGCGTGGTCGGCGCCGGCGGTGTCGAAGCGCACGCGGATCGCGTACCGGTCGGCGGCTCCCGCATTGTGCAGGCGGATCTCGAACTGCGCCGGTTCGCCGGCGAACACGGGAGCGGCGCGGCCGCCGGCCAGGCGCAGGTGCGCCAGGTTCTTCACCGTCAGCACCATGTCGGCAAGCGCGCACGACGCCGCGAAGAACGTCAGCGCGAAGCCCAGTCCCAGCACGTAGTTGGTGGCGCCGACCAGCATCAGCACGAGCAGGCCGGCGAACGCGAAGCCGGCGCGGGCCGGCAGGATGTAGACGCGGCGCAGCGTGAGCAGCACGGCGCCGTCGCGCGACTTGCGGCGCTCGGGCCGGAACAGGCGGCGCCAGAAGACTTCCAGCATCGCTAGACCGGCACGGCCTTCTGCAGCTGCAGCACGAGCTCGCGGCTGGCCAGCGCGGCCCCCTGGCTCGACTTCACGGGCCGCAGCCGGTGGGCGCAAACGGGCACCAGCACCGCCTGCACGTCCTCGGGGATCACATGGTCGCGCCCCTCCAGTGCGGCCCACGCGCGCGCCGCCTGCACCAGCGCCAGCGCGGCGCGCGGCGACAGGCCTTCGGCAAACGAGCCGTTCTGGCGCGATGCCAGCACCAGCGCATGCACGTAGTCGATCAGCGCGCCCGACGTGTGGATCTGCCGCAGCGCGCGCTGGGCGGTGGCCAGTTCGACCGGCGTCATCGCGGCCGGCAGCGTCTTCAGCATCGCGCGGCGGTCCTCGCCGGCCAGCAGCGCGCGCTCCGCGGCGGGGTCGGGATAGCCCAGCGTGAGGCACATCAGGAAGCGGTCCAGCTGCGACTCGGGCAGCGGGAACGTGCCGATCTGGTGGGTGGGATTCTGCGTGGCGATCACGAAGAACGGCTCGGGCAGCGGGCGCGTGACGCCGTCCGCCGTGACCTGGCGTTCCTCCATCGCTTCGAGCAGGCCGGACTGCGTCTTCGGCGTGGCGCGGTTGATTTCGTCGGCCAGCAGCACCTGCGTGAAGATCGGACCCGGGTGGAACACGAAGGCGTTCTTTTCCCGTTCATAGATCGAGATGCCGGCCACGTCGGCCGGCAGCAGGTCGCTGGTGAATTGCACGCGGTTGAACCGCAGGCCCAGCGAGATCGCCAGCGCATGCGACAGCGTCGTCTTGCCGACGCCGGGCATGTCTTCCAGCAGCAGGTGGCCGCCGGCCAGCAGGCACGTCAGCGCCTGCCGGATCTGTTCGTCCTTGCCGACGATGAGGCTGCCCACCTGCCGCGCGACCGCGTGCAATTTTGTGTACATAGTGTCTGCTATAGTTGCCCCTGATGCGGGCCATTCTACCCTGCATGGAAAACGATTTGATACGATTGATGCGGTACAGAAACCAGCCGACGCCGCCACGAGCCACATGAGCACAGCCATCTACAGCCATCCCGATTGCCAGCGTCACGAAATGGGGGAGTGGCATCCCGAATCGCCGGCGCGCCTGCAGGCGATCGCCGACCAGCTGATCAACGCGCACATCGACGGCCTGCTCGACCATCGCGAGGCGCCGCTGGCCGACCTGGCCGACATCGCCCGCAACCACACGCCGAACGCGATCGCGATCGTGCGCAGCCAGCCGCACGAAGGCGAGGACTACTACCCGATCGATGGCGACACGTGCCTGAACCGGCACAGCTGGACGGCTGCGCTGCGGGCCGCCGGCGCGGCCGTGGCGGCCACCGATGCCGTGATCGACGGCGCCATCGACAACGCGTTCTGCGCCGTGCGCCCGCCGGGCCACCATGCGCGGCGCAGCGCGCCGATGGGCTTCTGCCTGTTCAACAACGTGGCGATCGCCGCGCGCCACGCGCTTGACGTGCGCGGCTTGCAGCGTGTTGCGATCATCGACTTCGACGTCCATCACGGTAACGGCACCGAGGAAGCGTTCGACGGCGACGGGCGCGTGCTGATGACGAGCTTCTACCAGCACCCGTTCTATCCGTACACGGACCCGCTGCCGGTCACGCCGAACCGCGTCAACGTGCCGGTGCCGATGGGGACGAAGGGCGACGTGGTGCGCCAGCTCGTCGAGGAACAATGGCTGCCGGCGCTGCACCGTTTCAAGCCGGAGATGATCTTCATCTCGGCCGGCTTCGATGCGCACCGCGAGGACGACATGGGCGGCATGGGCCTCGTCGAAGCGGATTACGCGTGGATGACGGAGCAGGCGGTGGCGATCGCCAAACTGTATGCGAAGGGCCGCATCGTCAGCTGCCTGGAAGGGGGCTACAACCTGTCGGCGCTGGGCCGCAGCGTGGTGGCCCATGTGAAAGCGCTGGCCGAAATCTAATCGGCCTGGAATTCGACCAGGGCGTCGTCGCTCCACGAGCGGTCGGCCAGCGGCGGGTTGAACACGCGGCGCTGGTGGCGGTGCACGGGGATCGCTTCGCGGCGCGTGCCTTCGCGCAGCCAGGCGGCGCGCAGCGGCGCCGGTGCCTCGAATGCCATGTGCATCACAGGCGACACACACGGCCCGCCGCCGGCACCCAGCGCGGCGCGCGCCTGCTGCGGCAGGTCCTGCTGCTCGATCGCCCACTGCACCGCGCATTGCACGCGCAGGTCGCCCAGCCGGCGCGCGTTGGCGGGTATGCCGGGCGTGCGCACATCCGGGCGCCAGCGGAACGAATTGCGCTTCTTGTTCAGCACCAGGCCAGCGTGGTCCTGCAGCGCGGCGGCACTGCGCGGCAGCACGAAGCCGCCGTCCGCGTCGAGCGGCACCGGCACGGTCACCAGGTCGCCGGCGATCTTCAGTTCCAGGCCGGCCAGCGTGTCGTCCTTCGTCGCGGGGCGCAGCAGGAAGCGCAGCGTGGCGGCCGGCGCATGCTTGCGCTGGGCGTCGAACGCGTCCAGGCCCTTGACCATCGTCGCGTAGGGCTTCAATTCCGGATCGCGCACCGTGGAGACTTCGACGACGGGTTGCGCGGACGCGGTGGCGACGGCGACGGTGGCAAGGACGGGCAGGCAGGCGAGGAGGGCTTTCATCGGGCGGGAAGGCTTGGGCAAAAGGCAAATGGTAACAGCGCGCAGGCGGAGCTGCCGCGGCGGCCGGCGCCATACCCGTTAAAATAGCGGATTGTTCCAGATATTCAGAAGGTTACAGCATGTCCATTCAATGGTTCCCCGGGCACATGAACGCCGCCAAGAAAAAGGCGGCCGAGCAGATGGCGGACGTCGACGTCGTCATCGAAGTCGTCGACGCGCGCCTGCCGGCGGCCAGCACGAACCCGATCGTCGAGGAACTGCGCAAGTTCCGCTCGCGGCCGTGCCTGAAGGTGCTGAACAAGATCGACCTGGCCGACCCGGAGGCGACCAATGCGTGGATCCGCCACTTCGAGCAGGACAAGACGGTGACGGCGTACGCGATGACGACGAAGAAGCCGTCCGACGTGGCGAAGGTGATCGACAAGGCGCGCGCGCTGGCGCCGCACCGCGGCGTGCCGACCAAGCCGCTGCGAATGATGATCATGGGGATTCCGAACGTCGGCAAGTCCACGCTGATGAACGCACTGTTGAAGCGCCGCGTCGCGAAGGTGGGCGACGAGCCGGCCGTGACGAAGACGCAGCAGAAGATCTACCTGGACCTGAACACGGCGATCATCGACACGCCGGGCCTGCTGTGGCCGAAGATCGAAATGCCGAGCGACGGCCTGGCGCTGGCCGCCAGCCACGCGATCGGCGCCAACGCGCTGATCGAGGAAGAGGTGGCGGAATGGCTCGCCACCGAACTGCTGGCGCGCTACCCGCAACTGCTGACGGCGCGCTACGGCTTCAAGACGGACGGCATGGACGGCATCGCCGTCGTCGAAGGCGTCGCGCAGAAGCGCGGCTACCGCATCCGCGGCGGCGACTGGGACTACGAAAAGGCGTCGCACATGCTGCTGCAGGACTACCGCAGCGGCGCACTGGGCCGCATCTCGCTGGAAACCCCGGAAACCCGCGCCGCCGCCCTGGCCGCCCACCTGGAAGCGGAACGCATCAAGGCCGAACAGGCCGCGCAGAAGGCAGCCGAGAAGGAAGCCGAGCGGATGCGCGGCAAGCGGGGGACCTGAACGCCAACGGCCGAGTTCGTGTCCACCGTGGGGTCAACCCCGAAATCGGACACAAGCTCATCAATAGCTGGCGTACTGTAGAGCCCGTGTCCGAAAACGGGGTTGACCCCCGGGTGGACACGAGCTGTGCCGTCAGCCGAACCGGAAACTGGTGACGGCCAGCGCGCCGAAGAAGTCGTCCTCGTGGTAGACCACCGTGGCCGGTGCCTCCTCGGCGGCACCCAGCGCCACCATCATCGGCAGCAGGTGTTCTTCGCGCGGGTGGGCGGCGCGGGCGGATGGGGCTTGTTCCCAGTTTGCCAGCGCCAGCGCGCGTTCTGCCGGCGGCAGCGCCATCGCTTGACGCAGCCAGCCGTCGAACTGGTGCGACGCGGCCGCGCCGGCGCCGTTGAAGGCGCGCAGGTTGTGGTAGCTGAGGCCGCTGCCGACGATCAGCACGCCCTGTTCGCGCAGCGGCCGCAGTGCGCGCCCGGCCGCCAGGTGCTGCTGGGGATCGAGGCCGCGCTGCAGCGACAGCTGCACGATCGGCACGTCCGCATCCGGGAACACGGGATACAGCGCCGAGAACGTGCCGTGGTCGAAGCCGCGCTGCGCGTCCAGGTCGGCCGCGATGCCGGCTTGCGCCAGCAGCTCCCGCGCCTGCGCGGCCAGTTCCGGCGAGCCCGGTGCCGGGTAGCGGATCTGGTACGTGTGCGGCGGGAAGCCGCCGTAGTCGTAGATCATGCCGGGTTGTGCGCCGGACGACAGCAGGAACTGCGCGCCTTCCCAATGCGCCGTCACGGCCAGCACGGCGCGCGGCTTGCCGCCGAGCTGGCGGGGGATGTCACGCAGCGACGCTTCCAGCACGTCGTAGGCGCTGCCGAATTCGGTCTTCATCCACGGCCACGGGCCGCCGCCGTGCGACAGGAAATAGGTGGGCAAACTGGTCATGCGGGACTCCTGATGTATCAGTCACGACTATATGGCGTTCCCGCGCGCCGGCACAATCCCGAAAATCTCGATACTGATGTTCGATTCAATGCAGGTGCGGCGGACCGTCCAGCCGCTGCGCCAGCGCGATCAACGCGAACAGCCGGGCGGCGCGCATCCAGCCGAGCGCCAGCACCACCAGTTGGGCCAGCAGCACGGCGCCAAGCGTGCCGGCCGCCCCCAGCGCCGGCACTTGCACCCGCGCCGCGCCGAGCAGCGCGGCTAGCAGCAGGCCCGCCACCGTCGGCACCAGCCACGCCAGCAGCACGCCGCCCGGCCGCTGCCACAGCAGCCGCAAGCCGTGCCACCAGGCCGGCACGGCGTGCGTCCGGCGCCGGTCCACTGCCAGCACGGTGCGGCCCAGGTCCAGGGTCAGGTTCGCGAACACCATCGCCAGCGCCGCGACGACGGCGGCAGCCACTTCCCATGGATACGCGGCGCTGTACACGATGGCCTCGCGGGCATGTTCGAACGACGCGTCGGCCAGCGCCGTGCCCAGCGCGGCCAGCGCCGTCAACGGCACCAGGCCCCAGGCCAGCATCCGCAGCATGCGCGGGTACAGTTCGCACGCGCCGCCCACCAGCGCGCGCCAGCCGGGCGGTTCGGCGGCACGCGCGGCGGTGACGGCCGCACCGGTCAGCAGCGGCGACAGCAGCAACGTCAGCACGACGGCGCCGACGCCGCCCGTCGTCAGCGCGTCCGCGTTGCGCCGCAGTGCGCTGCCGAGGTCCGCGATCGCCACCATGTCGAGCGCCCGCGCCAGCGCCGCGACGTGCACGGTATGGTCCAGCTCCGCCGCCAACGTCAGCCACACGGGCAGCGCCATCAGCAGCGCCGGCAGCAGCAGGCAGCCCAGCCACATCAGCAGCAGCCGCCATTGCGCCGCGGCGCGCATCGCTTGCAGCATCGGCTTCATACGGCCGCCACCAATGCCAGCAGCGCTTGCACGATGGCGGCGAAGTCCAGCGTCCAGCGCCGCGTCGCCGCATCGTCGGCGGCGACGGTGCGGCTGTCGTCCAGCTTGTTCACGTCGAGCAGGTGGCGGCGTGCCGGGTCCAGCTGGGCCGACACGGCGCGCGCCGGCCGCACCCAGTCGAAGCGCCGCCACCGCTCGGTGCCGTTCCATTGCACGGTTGCGCTGCTGCCGTCGGCGAAGCGCACGACCAGCGTCTGCGGCACGGCCGCGCCGCGGCGCTGCACGATAACCGTCGTCCGGTACGGGAACGGCCCGGCCCCGCGCGCATGCGGATGCTGTGCCTTCCATTGCTCGCGCAGCCGTTCTTCCCGTTCGCCCACCTCATCCCAGCCGACGCCATGGCCGGCCAGCGGCGTCATTTCGGTGCTGACGATGCGCTCGATGCGGTCGTCCACCGGCTGCGCGCCATACACCTGCTGGGCGAACACCGCCTCGACGAGGCCGCGCTGCCCGCTGACCTCGGCCAGCACCTCGCGCAGGTCGGCCACGCTCGGGTGGCGGAACTTCCACCGCTCGTAGTAGACCCGGAACGCCCGCTCCATCGTCGCCTTGCCCAGTTGCGCCTCCAGGTCGTGCAGCATCACGGCCGTGCGCGAATAGACGGGCCCCACGCCCAGCAGGCGGTGCCACGCGTTCTGGCCCAGCGGGTCGGCCGGTTCCGGGCGCGGCATGTCGAAGCGCTCGCCGGGGAAGCCGGCAAACGAGTACGCACCGCCGGCATACAGCAGCGACGCCCACACCGACGGCGACGCCGGGTGCGGCCCCAGCATCCGCGTGTTCCAGTATTCGTTCAAGCCCTCGTCGAGCATCGGCTCCTCGAACTCGTTGCTGGCCAGGATGCCGTAGAAATAGCTGTGCGCGAATTCGTGCACGGTGACGAAGTCCAGGTCGTAACGCGCGCGCGTGCCGGGCGCCGGGTCCTCGATGCTGTCGACCGTGATGAAGGTCGGGTACTCCATGCTGCCCGCATGGGGCGCATTGAACGGCGGGACGACGACGGTCAGCGTGCCGTAGGGGTAGGGGCCCAGCATGCGTTGGAAGTAGTCCAGCGATCGGCGCGTCATCTGCAGCACCGGCTGCGCGTTCGACGCGTACTCGGGCGGGTACAGCACGGTGATCGCGACGGGCGTCGTACCGGGCGCCGTCCACGTGTCGCGCAGCGGCGCGGCGGTGCGACTGTCCGCCGTCCACGCGAAGTCGTGCACGTCGCCCTGCACGTAATGGTGCGTGACGCGGCCGGCCGCTTCCACGGGCTGGCCCTGCAACGCGCCCGTCGCACCGACCGTGTACCCCTTCGGCACCGTCAGCTTCACGTCGTAGTGGCCGAAGTCGGCGTAGTACTCGGAGTCCGTGTGATATTCGTGCACGTTCCAGCGCGGCGCCGTGGCGCCCCGTTCGCCCGGCAGTTCCAGCACGCCGATCTTCGGGAACCATTGCACCACCAGGTGAAACGTGCCGAACCAGCCGGTGCGCGCCGTCACCTTCGGCAGCTGGTCGAAGAAGGCGATGTCGAGCGTCGTGCTGCCGCCGGCGGGCACGGCCTGCGGCAGGTCCAGGCGCACGACGGTGCGGTCGGTGGCCGGGCCGCCGTCCGGTTGCACGAACGTCCATGGCACGGCGCGCCCCGCCTGGCGCACGTGGCGCAGGTCGATATAGCCCCATTCGCCGTCGGCCATGCCGTCGTTCAGGCCCTGCGCACGCAGCTCCGTGTTGAACGTGCTGTCGCCATTGCGGAACGCGTTCAGGTACAGGTGCAGGTAGACGCTGCGGACGGCCTGGCTGCTGCGGTTGCGCCAGGTGAGCTGCTGGCGGCCCTCCACCGTGTGGCGCACCGGATCCAGCGTCGCTTCGATGCGGTAGTCGGCCACGCGCTCGGCCAGCGTCGCCTCCTTGCCCGTGCGCGGGCCACCCCAGGCGGCGGGGCTGCTGGGCACCGTGACGGCGGCCGCATCGCTGCCGGCAAGGGGAATCGCCGGCGCGCCGTCTTGGGCGAACGTGGACAGGGCGGCCAGCGCCGCCACCGTCAGGACCACCAGGGTGTGCACTGCGCGCATGCCGCTCCTCGCTGACTGGACAGGGGACACTATAGCGACCGCGATGCCATTCGGGCAACCGCTTTGACGTCCCGTTTGCCGCTTAAGCGCACCTTAATCCCGCCCAACGCTGCTTACGTTGGCGCAAAAAATGGTAATCTCGCGGCGTTCGACATTTCAACGTCCCAACCAAGAAGGAAGATCATGCGTTTTCTGCGCCTCATGCTTGCCGCCACCGCCCTGCTGGGCTTCACCGCCACGTCGCAGGCTGCCGCTCCTGGCTACCAGACCCTGTCCACTCCCGTGCCGGTGACGGCGCAGGGCAAGAAGGTCGAGGTCATCGAGTTCTTCATGTACACGTGCCCGCACTGCTACGCGCTCGATCCGCTGCTGGAGGAATGGGTCAAGAAGCAGGGCGACAAGATCGTGTTCCGCCGCCTGCACTTCGCGCAAGGCCCGACCGATCCGCTGGCGCACGCGTACGTGACGCTGGAAGCGATGGGCCAGACGGAGCTCGTGCACACGAAGATCCTGCGTGCGATCCATGGCGAGCGCCAGCGCATCTACCGTTCCGACGACGACCTGAAGGCTTTCCTGTTCAAGAACGGCATCGACAAGGCCCGCTACGAACAATCCTTTAATTCCTTCGGTGTGCAGACTAAGATGAAGCAGTTGCCCGGCCTGATCACGAAGTACCAGGTCACGTCCGCGCCGACGCTCGTCGTCGATGGCCGCTACATGACGTCGCCGTCGCTGGCCGGTTCGCCGGGCACGAGCGAGGCGCAGGCCGGCCGTGACACGATCGCCGTGCTCGACCAGCTTGTCGCAAAGGCGGCGGCGGAGAAGAAGTAACCGAGGAAGCATCATGACGGATCGTGAAGAAGGCATCATGAAGATGTACGACGCGCTGGAGCCGGACGAAAAGCGGCTGTTCAGCGTCAGCAACGTCAACCATCTCGCATGGAGCCTGGTGGTCTTGCTGCTCGTGTTGGCCGGCTGGCTGGCCACGGCGCTAGTCAATGCCGAGAACCAGCGCAACGCGCTGATGACGAGGCAATGCCAGGACCGCGTGTTCAAGGAGGAGGTCGACAAGACGTGCCTCCTGACCGTCCACTCGCGCGAGCACTGGTGGCAGCACCTCAGCTATGCGCTGGGGCATCTGTCGCCGGAGAAGTAAGACAACAACAAGCCCGCACCGCGGGCTTTTCGTTTTTGGCAGTGCGTCAGGTTGTTGCACCCCAAATGCAAAATCTTGGGTCGGACCCGACGGGTCCGACCTTGGCGCGCCGGCTTCACGCGACCGTATCGATGCGCGTCGTCTGTTTGGCGGAAGCCTCCTCCATCTGCTGCTGCACCAGCTCCCGCAGCTTGGCCTCGACGCCCTTGCGCTCCTCCGGCGACATGCCGGCCACGTCGTCCTCCGTCAGCCCCAGCTTCTTCAGCAGGTCCGCGCGCATGCGCTGCTCGGGCGTCATCTTGACGTAATCCTCCAGCTCCTGGGCCGCCGTCTTCGGCGCCGCGCCCGTGGCCTGGCTCAGCGCGTCGGCGAAGCTGCCTTTCGCACCGCTGGTCTTCGTGGTGTTGGGGATGATCGAGGTGTTGCGCAGCGCGCTGATCGGGTCTGTTGCCATCGTCGTTCCTTTGCGGTTGTTTGACGAAGAGTCACAGCGGAGGGACGCGGAAAAGCCAGGCGGTTACAGGCGCATCAGCCGCTTGTAGAGCAGGGACTGGAAATCCTGGTTGCCGCTGTAGACCATGTGGATCGTGATGGACTGCGCATCGTCGTCGATCTCGTACAGGACTTTCGTATGGGTGTCGTGCACGAGCACCCGGAAGGTCGCGATGCCCAGCCGGGTCAACTCCGGCGGGACGATGCCCATGTGCGGCTGGGTGGCCAGCAGCTCCAGCTTGTCCATCAGGGCGGCGTACGCGTCATCGGCCACCGCGTCGCCCCAGCGGTAGCGCACGTAGTCGATGCGCTCGACGATGTCGTCCTCCGCGGCCGCCAGGATGGCGACGGCGTACCCGCTCACGCTTCCTTCCGCCGGCGCGCCAGCACGCGCTGGTTCAGGTCTTCACGCGCCGCGGAGAGCGGCCTGACATCGCCTTTGTCGGCTTGCCGCTTGCCCAGCTGGATCAGCTTCAGCAGGGCATTGGTTTCCTGCGTCTGGTAGTACTCTTCCATGCTGACGCACACGAACGAGGGCACGCCGTTCTGCGTGATCACGACCGTCGAGGCATTTTCCGCCACTTCGCGGGCCACGTCGGCCGTGTTGGTCTTCAGGTAGGAAATCGGGCGGTAGGTCTTGGCGACGTCCATGATGCCTCCGGTAGGGTGGTACTAAATTCAGACAGAATTCAGTATAGCATGAGCGTCTTGAGCGTCAACCTTTGTCCACCAGTAACTTCGCCGACTTCAGCCGCACGCTGTCCGGCCCGGTGTGAATCGTGAAGCTGCCGGGTTCCACGACGCGCCGCATGTCGACGTTGTAGAACGCCAGGTCGGCCGGCCGGATGTCGAACGCCACCGTCTTCTTCTCGCCCGGTGCCAATGTCACGCGGCGGAACGCCTTCAGCTCCAGCACGGGGCGGGTCACGGACGACACGTCGTCGCGGATGTACAGCTGCACCACCTCGTCGCCCGGCACGGCACCGGTGTTCGTCACGTCGACCTCGACCCGCGTGCTCTCGTCCGGCCGGATCGTGGCCTTGGCGAGGCGCGGTGCCGAGATGTCGAACGTCGTGTACGACAGGCCGAAGCCGAACGGGAACAAAGGCTTGGTGCTGCCGTCGATGTAGCCGCGCCGCGCGGAAGGCTTGTGGTTGTAGAAGATCGGCAGCTGACCCACATGGCGGGCAAAGGACACGGGCAGTTTGCCGCCCGGGTTCACGCGGCCGAACAGCACGTCCGCCGCCGCGTTGCCCGTTTCCTGGCCCAGGTACCAGCCTTCGACGATCGCGTCGGCCCGCTCGGCGACCAGGTTGATCGACATCGGCCGGCCGTTCAGCAGGAACACGACGGTCGGCTTGCCGAGCTCGAAGATCGCCCTGGCCAGGTCGTTCTGCTGGCCCAGCAGGTCCAGCGTGGCGCGGTCGCCAAGGTGCGTGTCGGCCCATGCTTCGCGGCTCGTCTGTTCGTTGTCGCCGAGGACCAGCACGATCGTGTCCGCCGCCTTCGCTGCCTGCACGGCCTCGGCGATCAGCCGGGCGTTGACTTCCGGCGCCGTCCAGCGGATCTCGTCCTTGCCCCAGATGCGTTCCTCGGTGATGCGCACGCCTTCGCGGTAGTCGAACGCGAAGCCCTGCGCCTTGGCCTCGGCTTGCAACGCATCGTGGATCGACACCACGTGGCGTGGCACGTCGGAGTAGCCGCCGATCGGCGTGTCCTTCGCGTGGGTGCCGAGCAGCAGCAGCTTGCCGACCTTGCTGGCCTTCAGCGGCAGTACGCCCTTGTCGTTCTTCAGCAGCACCACGGAGCGGCCCGCCGCCTCGCGCGCCAGCGCCACGGCATCCGGCGTCGCCGTCAGGCTGTCGGCACGGGCCGCGTCGCAATAGGGGTTCTCGAACAGGCCCGCGTCGAACTTCAGCGCCAGGATGCGGCGCACGATCGTATCGATCTCCTGCACGGAGACCTTGCCTTCCTTGACCAGTTCCGCGAGGTGCCGGTAGCCGTGGCCGTCCGGCGTTTCGATGTCGACACCGGCCTTCACCGCGTAATAGCCCGCTTCCTTCGGCGTCGCGGCCAGGTGGTGGCGGGTGACGAGTTCCTTGATGCCCATGTAGTCGGACACCATCACGCCCTTGAAGCCCCATTCCTTGCGGGCGACCGTTTCCAGCATCCACCGGTTCGCGTGCGACGGCACGCCACCGATCTCGTTATACGACGGCATGATGGCGGCGACGTTCGTCTCGCGCACGAGGCGCTCGAACGGCGGGAAGAACTCCTCGCGCAGCGTCCGTTCGCTGACCTCCGCCGGGCCGATGTTCGTGCCCGATTCCGGCTGGCCGTGGCCCGTCATGTGCTTCAGGGTCGCGTACACCTTGTCGGCGGCGAGCTTGCGCCCGGTGCCGGAAAAGCCGATGACGGCGCCCTTGCCGATCTCGGTGGACAGGTGCGGGTCTTCACCGTACGTCTCCTCGATACGGCCCCAGCGCGGCTCGCGCGCCACGTCGACGACGGGGGCCAGCGCGAAGTTCGCGCCCCGTGCCCGCATTTCGCGCGCCGCCACGGCAAAGACTTTCGTCACGAGATCGGGATCGAACGACGATGCCAGGCCGATCGCCTGCGGGAACGACGTCGCGTCGCGCGCCGCGTAACCGTGCAGCGCTTCCTCGTGCAGGAACAGCGGGATGCCCAGGCGCGTCTGCTCCAGCGCCCATTTCTGCACCGCGTTCGAGTAGGCCGCCGTCTCGGCCGCATTGCGGTTCGGCCGGGCGCCGTCGTCGCCGGCCGCGGCGGCTCCGCCGGCATCGGACTTGCCCTGCCGGTCCGACGGGCGGGCCAGCATGCCCAGGCCGTGCGGATAGACTTGTGACGCCTTGGCGGCCGAAAATGCGCCGTTGTCCTCGATCTTGCCCTTGCCGCTCCACACGCAATCCATCTGCGCGATCTTCTCTTCCAAGGTCATGCGCTTCATCAGGTCGTCGACCCGCCTGGCTGTCGGTGCCGCAGGGTCCTTGTACAGCGGCCGGCCTGGTGCGGCCAGCGCCAAGGTGGGCAAGGTGGCGGCGGCGCCCGCGGTCGCGAGGAATTTGCGGCGGCCCTGGTTCGTCTCGTCGTGCATCGTGTCTCCGTTATTTTTTATGTCGTGCGCAAGCGCGGGGCGGTGCGTCAGCGGCGGCCGGTACGCGTGGCGACGTCGACCCAGACCGCCAGCGTCAGGATGGCGCCCTTGACGATCATCTGCCAGTACGTGTCCACGTCCAGCATCGACATGCCGTTGTCCAGGCTCGCCATCACGAGCGCGCCGATCAGCGCGCCGTACACGGTGCCCGAGCCGCCGCGCATCGACGTGCCGCCGATGAAGCAGGCGGCGATCGCATCGAGTTCGCCCGACGTGCCGGCCGATGGCGCACCTGCCGCGAGGCGAGCCGTGTTGATCAAGCCGGCGAGGGCGCACATCAGGCCCATGATCCCGAAGATCCACAGCTTGACGGCTTTGACGTTGATGCCGGACAGGCGCGTCGCTTCCATGTTCGAGCCGACCGCGTAGATGCGGCGCCCGAACACGGTCTGCGTCGTCATGTAGGTAAAGATGCCCAGCAGTGCGAGCAGCAGCAGTACCGGCAGCGGAATGCCTTCATAGCTGTTCAGCGTCGTCACGAAAGCGGCAAGGGCCGCGGCGATGATCGCCAGGCGCAGCCCGTCGCGCCACATCGGCGCCTGTTCCAGGCCGTGATGCGCGCGGCTGCGGCGCTGCCGCCACGTCAGGTAGACGGCCACCGCGAACAGCGCCACGCACAGCATGACGCCCCATTGCGGCGGCAGGTAGCCCTGGCCGATGTAGACGAAGTTGTCCGACACGGGCGCGATCGTCACGCCGCCCGTCACGCCCAGCAGGATGCCCCGATACGCCAGCATGCCGCCCAGGCCGACGATGAACGACGGGATATGCAGGTAGGCCGTCAGATAGCCATTGAACAGGCCAATGAACAGCCCGACGGCCAGCACGGCGAGCATGTTGACGGGCAGGCCCATGCCGTGCGTGACGTCGAGCACGGCCGCGATGCCGCCCAGGAGACCGAGCAGTGAACCGACCGACAGGTCGATCTCGCCGGCGATGATCACCAGCGACATGCCGCAGGCCAGGATGCCGGTGACGGCCATCTGCCGCATCAGGTTCGACATATTGCGCGGCGTGAGGAAGCCGCCTTCCGTCATCCACGTGAAGAAGCCCCAGATCAGCACGATCGCGACCAGCAGGGCCAGCATCTTGTATTGCGTGAACAGCTTTTTGAACTGGTTGTTTTTCATGGTGTGTTTCAGTGCAGGGGTTGCGCCAGCGCGGCGGCCAGCAACTTTTCCTGCGTGAGGTTGTCGTTGACGAAGTCGCCGCGCAACTGGCCTTCGCCGATCACGAGCACGCGGTCCGATACGCCCAGCACTTCCTGCAGCTCGGACGAGACCATGATGATCGAGATCCCTTCCGCCGCCAGGTTCAGCATCAACTGGTAGATCTCGAACTTCGCGCCCACGTCCACGCCGCGCGTGGGTTCGTCGAGGATCAGGATCTTCGGTTTCGTCAGCAGCATCTTCGACAGCACGGCCTTCTGCTGGTTGCCGCCGGAGAGGCCGGTGATCGGCAGGAACGGGCTCGCCGTCTTCAGCTTCAGCCGGCCGATCTCTGCGCGGATCACCTTCAGTTCCTCATCCTGGTCGATGCGGGCATCGTGGGAAAACTGCCGCAGCACGGCCATCGTCATGTTCTGGCCCACCGACAGGTCGGGCACGATGCCGTGGTGCTTGCGGTCTTCCGGTACCATCGCCAGGCCCGTGCGGATCGACTTCAACGGACTGCCGGTATCCCAGCGCTGGCCTTCGTACAGCACCTGCGCCTGATACGGCCCCTGATACGAACCGAAGATGGCGGAGACAAGTTCCGTGCGCCCCGCGCCGACAAGGCCCGCGATGCCGAGGATCTCGCCGCGCCGTAGCGTGAACGACACGTCGTCGACGCGCTTGCGTTGCGGGTTGTCGGCATCCCAGCACGTCACGTTGCGCGCCTCGAACACCACTTCGCCCGGCGTGTGCGTGCGGGGAGGGTAGAGCTGGTTCATCTCGCGGCCCACCATCTGCGCGATGATCTTTTCCACGCTCATCTCGCGCATCGGTGTCGTGGCGATGTGCTGGCCGTCGCGGATCGTCACGATCGTGTCGCAGATCGCCTCGATCTCGTCGAGCTTGTGCGAGATGTAGATGCAGGTGACGCCCTTGGCTTTCAGCTGGTGGATGATGCCCAGCAGGATGCGGATCTCGGACGTCGTCAGCGACGACGACGGCTCGTCCAGGATCAGCAGCCGGGCGTTCTTGTTCAGCGCCTTGGCGATCTCGATCAGTTGCTGGTGGCCGCCGCCGTACTGCTTCACGGGCAGCACCACGTTGACGTCGCGGATGTTCAGTTCGGCCAGCAGTTCGACGGCGCGGCGGTTCATCGCATCGTAGTCGAGCCGCCCGCCCGGCAGCGTGATCTCGTTCCCGAGGAAGATGTTCTCCGTGACGGACAGCTCCGGCACCAGCATCAGTTCCTGGTGGATGATGACGATGCCGGCAGCCTCAGTCTCGCGGATGGACGTGGCCTGCAGCGGCGCGCCATCCCACAGGATCTCGCCGCTGTAGGTACCGTGCGGGTAAACGCCCGACAGCACCTTCATCAGCGTGGACTTGCCCGCGCCGTTCTCGCCGCACAGGCCGACGCATTCGCCGGCCTTCACCTTGATGTCGATACCGTTCAGCGCGCGGACACCGTCGAACTCCTTGACGATGCCGCGCATCTCCAGAAGATACTCGCTCATGCTCATTTGCGTACAATCATTTGCGTGCAATCATTTGCGTGCAACCATCAGTTCGCGGTCAGCTGGGCCTTTGAGTAGAAGCCGTCGTCGGCCAGCACCTGCACGTTGGCTTTCGTCAGCGGAATGGGTTTCAGCAGCAGCGTCGGGACCTGCTTCGTGCCGTTGTTGTACTGCGAGTTGAACGCGGGCTTCTCGTTGCGCACCAGCTGCACGGAGAGCTTGGCTGCCTCGGTGGCGATCAGCTTCAGCGGCTTGTAGACGGTCATCGCCTGCGTGCCGGCGATCACGCGCTTGACGGCGGCGAGGTCCGCATCCTGGCCGGACACGGGCACCTTGCCCTGCAGCCTCTGGGCCGTCAGGGCCTGGATCGCGCCGCCGGCCGTCGCGTCGTTCGACGCGACGACGGCATCGATCTTGTTGTTGTTCGCGGTCAGCGCGTTCTCGATGATGGCCATCGCCTCGGAAGCGCTCCAGTCCTTGACCCACTGCTTGCCGACGACCTTGATGTCGCCCTTGTCGATCAGCGGCTGCAGCACCTTCAGCTGGCCTTCGCGCAGCATCTTCGCATTGTTGTCCGTCGGCGCGCCGCCCAGCAGGTAGTAATTCCCCTTCGGCTTGATGGCCTTGATCGCCTCGGCCTGCAGCTCGCCCACCTTCTGGTTGTCGAACGAGATGTAGGCATCGACATCGGAGTTCAGGATCAGGCGGTCGTACGACACGACCTTGATCTTCGCCTTCTTCGCCTCGCGGATCGCGTTGTTCAGCACCGTGGCGTTGTACGGCACGATCACGAGCACGTCGACGCCGCGCGAGATCAGGTTCTCGATCTGCGAAATCTGGCGCTGCTCGCTGGCGTCGGCCGACTGCACGTACACCTTGGCGCCGAGGCGCTCGGCTTCCTTGACAAAATAATCGCGATCGCGCGTCCAGCGCTCGAGGCGCAGGTCGTCGATGCAGAAGCCGATCTTCGGATTTTTCGCGTCCGCCAGCGCGGCGGTGGAGGTGAGGGCGAGCAGGATGCTTGCGACTGCAATCTTGAACTTCATGTTTGTCTCCTAAGATGGTGGCCTGTGGCCTGTTGTTGTTATCTTTGGACTGCGATTGAATGCTTGCTTAGCTCATCGTATGCGTGACGGTATTGCTGTTTGAACCCAACGGCGGAAGTCGGGGTCAGACCCGCCGGGTCGGACCCCAGGGTTTGCTTTTGGGGTGAATGCATGCGGTTCGACCCGCACACGTTCGTTCTAGTGGTTATGCCGCGGCAGCACCGCGCCCACATTCCTGTACTCCAGCGCCAGCTCCATGCAAGCCCCGCTCTGCATCTGACCCACCGTGGACCGGTAGATCTCCTGCCACGGCGTCTGGCTCGGCGGTACCGGTGGGATGCCGTCGGCCTTGCGGCGCTCGATCTCGGCGTCGTCCACCAGCATGTTGGCGGTGCCGTTGTTCAGGTCGATGCGGATCGTGTCGCCCGTGCGGATCCATGCGAGGCCGCCGCCCACCGCCGATTCCGGCGACGCGTTCAGGATCGACGGGCTGTCCGACGTGCCGGACTGGCGGCCGTCGCCCAACGTCGGCAGGTTGTTGATGCCGCGCTTGATCAGCGCATCGGGCGGTTGCATGTTGACGACTTCGGCCGAGCCGGGCCAGCCGATCGGGCCGGCGCCGCGGATCACGAGGATGCAGTTCTCGTCGATGTTCAACGACGGGTCGTTGATCCGCTTGTGGTAATCGTCCGAGCCGTCGAACACGATGGCGCGGCATTCGAACACGCCCTCGTGGCCCGGCTGCTTCAGGTAGCGCTGGCGGAAGTCTTCCGAGATCACGGACGTCTTCATGATCGCGAAGTCGAACAGATTCCCGGACAGGACGAAGAAGCCCGCCTTTTCCTTCAGCGGCGCGTCGAACGGCCAGATCATCTCGCGGTCGTTGGTCTCGCGGCCGGCGAGGTTTTCCGCCATCGTCTTGCCCGTCACCGTCAGGCGCTGCGAGCGCAGCTTGCCTTTCTGCTCCAGTTCCCACATCACGGCCGGTACGCCGCCGGCACGGTGGAAGCGCTCGCCCAGGTATTTGCCGGACGGTTGCATGTTCAGCAGCAGCGGCACGTCGTGGCCGTACTTCATCCAGTCTTCCGTATGGATCTCGACGCCGGCATGGCGCGCCATCGCCATGATGTGCTGCTGCGCATTGGTCGAACCGCCGATCGCCGCGTTCGTGACGATCGCGTCGAGGAACGCGTCGCGCGTCAGGATCGCGGACGGGCGGATGTCCTGCTCGGCCAGCGCGACGATGCGGCGGCCCGTTTCATACGCCATCTGGCCCCGTTCGCGGTACGGCGCGGGAATCGCCGAGCAGCCCGTCAGCGACATGCCGAGCGCCTCGGCGATCGCGTTCATCGTCGATGCCGTGCCCATCGTGTTGCAGTGGCCGGCCGACGGTGCCGAGGCGGCCGCGATCTCGAGGAACTTCTCGTTGTCGATCTCGCCCGCAGCCAGGCGGCGGCGGCCTTTCCAGATCGCCGCGCCGGAGCCGACCAGCTCACCATCGAGCCAGCCGTCCAGCATCGGGCCGCCGGACAGCACGATGGCCGGGATGTCCACGGTGGCCGCGGCCATCAGCTGCGACGGTGTCGTCTTGTCGCAGCCCGTCGTCAGCACGACGGCGTCGATCGGATAGCCGTGCAGGATCTCGACCAGGCCCATATAGGCCAGGTTGCGGTCGATCGCGGCGGTGGGGCGGCGGCAGTTCTCGAAGATCGGATGCAGCGGGAATTCCATCGGAATGCCGCCCGCATCGCGGATGCCGTCGCGCACGCGCTTGGCCAGGTCCAGGTGGATGCGGTTGCATGGGCTGATGTCGCTGCCCGACTGGGCGATGCCGATGATCGGCTTGCCGCTGCGGAGTTCTTCCGGGGTGATCCCGTAATTCATGAAGCGCTCGAGATACAGCGCGGTCATGTCGATGTGGTCCGGATTGTCGAACCAGTCCTGCGATCGGTAACGGCGGGTCATGATGTCATCCAAGCTTGATCAGGTGTTGCGGCAGCCCGGGCACGTCGACGGGGAAGGCGAACACGCCGCCCGCCAGCGGGGCGGCAGCACGTTCGTCTTCCGTCAGTCCCTTCGTGGCTGTCGTGGCGAAAGCGGTTTTCAGGTCCGGCCCGCCGAACGCGATCTTCGTCACGTTCGGCACCGGGAACGCTACGGTGCGCAGCAGCGCGCCCGCTGGAGAATAGCATTCGACGCGGGCACCGCGGAACACGGCGACCCAAACGTTGCCGGCCGCGTCGACGGCGCTGCCGTCCGGCCAGCCCGGCTCCTTGACCGTCGCGAACAGGCGCTTGTTGGCCAGCGTGCCGTCGGCCTGCACGTCGAACGCGTGGACGGTTTTGCCGAACGTGTCGGTGTGGTAGAAGGTCTTGCGGTCAGGGCTGAAGGCCGGGCCGTTCGTGATGATGATGCCGTCGTCGTGCCGCGTCAGCTCGCCGCCGGCATAGCGGTACAGCGCGCCGCTGGCGGCCGTTTCGGCATTGTCCATCGAGCCGAACCAGATGGCGCCGTCATGCGCCACGTGCCCGTCGTTCAGGCGGTTGCCGGGGCGGTCGTCCTCGAACGTCGTCACGGTCGTGAACTCACCGCTGGTCGGGTCGAAGCGCAGCAGCTTGCCGGCCACGCCGCACACGAAGCCGCCGCCATCGACCGGCAGCGCGAAGCCGGTTTCGCCCGGCATGTCCCACGTGCGGCGGTTCTCCCCCTGCGCATCGCAACGGTGCAGCTTGTGCTGCTTGATGTCGACGAAGTACAGCATCTGTTCGGCCGGGTGCCAGATCGGGCCTTCGCCCAAGGTGGCGGCCAGCGGCCAGATGCACTGTGGCGTCGTGCTCATTTGCCGTCCCCGTACCAGCCGGCGTCGACGAAGTAATCGCGGCCCGTGCAGCGCGACGCCTGGTTCGACGACAGGAACAGCGTCAGCGCGGCCACGTCTTCGGGCTCGATACGCTCTTTGAGCAGTTGCGAGGCCATGATCTGCGCTTCGCCTTCCGGCGTGTACCACAGCGCCATCTGCTTCGGCGTCTTCACCGAGCCGGGGATCACCGTGTTGACGCGGATGCCGTCGTTGCCCAGGTCGCGCGCGAGGCCACGCGTCAAGCCTTCGATCGCGGCCTTGGCCGTCATGTACAACGTCAGGTTCGGCAGCGCCAGGTACCACGAGATCGAACCGAAGTTCAGGATCACGCCGCTGCCGGCCTTCTTCATGCCCGGCGCCACGGCTTGCGCGCAGAAGAACTGGTGGCGCAGGTTGACGGCCAGGCTGTCGTCCCAGTACTGCGGGGTCACTTCGTGCACGCTGTGGCGATGGTCGTTGGCCGCGTTATTGATCAGGATCTCGACGGCGCCGATGTCCCGCTCGATGTCTGCAAACGTTTTCGCAAGCTCGTCCAGATTGGTCATGTCGCAGTGGATGAAGCGCGGCTGATGCCGCGCGTTCGGGTAGCTCGCGGCCAGTTCGCGCGACGGTTCGTCGGCGATATCCAGGAACACGACCTGCGACCCTTGCTGCACATAGGCGTCGACAATGCCGGCGCCGATGCCGGTGCCGCCGCCGGTGACGACGACACGCTTGTCCTTCAGATCCGGATAGGTGGCATATTCAAACGGTTTCTTTCTGTCGCCAGCCATCTCATTTACCTCCAGTGGTATTTCCCAGCAACCCGCGGCGGGCGAGGTTGCCGTACAGGGCGCGAACGCCGAAGGTCCACGGCGCGATTTCGTCGCTGCGGTGGACGTGGTTGATCAATGCCCCCAGCGCCGGACTCGCGACCGTGACGCGGTCGCCCTTGTGGTGCGTGAAACCGCCGCCCTTCGTGTCGCGGTCCTTGATGGGGGAGAACATCGTCCCGAGGAACAGCATGAAGCCGTCCGGGTACTGGTGGTGCGCGCCGCACGTCTGGCCCACGAGGTCGAGCGGGTCGCGGCTGATCTGCTTCATCAGGCTGATTCCGTCCAGCTCGAAGCCGTCGTCCTCGCCCTCGATCGTCATCCGCACTTCGGCGGCGCGCACCGTGTCCATCGTGAAGTGGTTGTCGAACAGGCGCACGAACGGGCCGATCGCGCAGGAGCCGTTGTTGTCCTTCGCCTTACCCAGCAACAGCGCGCTGCGGCCTTCGATGTCGCGCAGGTTCACGTCGTTGCCCAGCGTGGCGCCGACGACCTGGCCGCGGCTGTTCACGGCCAGCACGATCTCCGGTTCCGGGTTGTTCCATTTCGATTCCGGGTGCAGGCCGACGTCCGCACCGAAGCCCACGGCGGACATCGGCTGCGACTTCGAGAACACCTCGGCGTACGGGCCGATGCCCACTTCCATGTATTGCGACCACGCGCCGCGGCTGATGAACTCCTGCTTCAGCTGCTCGGCCTGGGGCGAACCCGGCTTGATGCTGGACAGGTCGGCGCCGATCGTCGCCAGCAGTTCGCCGCGCAGGCTCTCCGCGCGGGCCGGGTCGCCGCCCGCCTGTTCCTCGATCACGCGCTCGAGCAGGCTCACGGCGAACGTCACGCCGCACGCCTTGAGCGCCTGCAGGTCGCACGGCGCCAGCAGGCGCGGTGCGGTGGCCGGCGCGTTGGCGTCCAGCGCCGTCTCGATCAGCTGCGTGACGGGGCCGAGCGATTCGCCCGGCGCGCTGCGCACGACGCTGACCAGGTCTTCGCGTTCGAACAGTTCGGCGACGGTCGGTGCGTGGGCGGTGATGTCGAACACCTCGCCGTTGCGCACGGCGACGACGCACGGTCCGTTGACGTCACCGGCCCGCCATACGCGGCCCACGAGCAGTGCCTGCGACAGGTCGGCAGGCAGCAGCGACAATGCTGGCGCTTCCTTCATATGAGTCTCCTGTTGTTCTGGTTGTGGATGTGTTCAGCGGCCCAGGCTGGGCAGCTTGGGCGAATAGGTCCATCCCGGGATCAGGTACTGCATCGCCATCGCGTCGTCGCGCGCGCCGGTGCCGACCTGCTTGTACAGCTCGTGCGCGGCGGCGATGCGGTCCAGGTCCGGCTCGATGCCCAGGCCCGGGCGGTCCGTCACGGCCACTTCGCCGGCCTTGATCTGCAGCGGCTCCTTCGTCAGGCGCTCTTGCCCTTCCTGCCAGATCCAGTGCGTGTCGATCGCCGTGATGCGGCCCGGCGCGGCGGCCGCCGCATGGGTGAACATCGCCAGCGACACGTCGAAGTGGTTGTTCGAATGCGAGCCCCACGTCATGCCCCATTCCTGGCACAGCTGCGCCAGGCGCACGGAACCCTGCATCGTCCAGAAGTGTGGATCGGCCAGCGGAATGTCGACGGCGTTCAGCAGGTGCGAGTGCGCCATCTGGCGCCAGTCCGTGGCGATCATGTTGGTGGCCGTCGGCAGGCCGGTGGCGCGCTTGAACTCGGCCATGATCTCGCGGCCCGAATAGCCCTGTTCGGGGCCGCACGGATCTTCCGCGTAGGCCAGCACATCGCCCTGGCCCTTGCACAGGCGGATCGCCTCTTCCAGCGACCAGGCGCCGTTCGGGTCCAGGGTCACGCGCGAATCGGGGAAGCGGCGCTTGATCGCCGTGACGGCCGCGATCTCCTCCTCGCCACGCATCACGCCGCCCTTCAGCTTGAAGTCGCGGAAGCCGTAGCGCGCCACGGTGGCCTCGGCCTGCGCGACGATCGCATCGACGGTGACGGCTTCCTGGTGGCGGATGTGGTACCAGTCGTTCGGATTGCCGGAGCCGGCCAGGTAGGGCAGGTCGGTGCGGGTGCGGTCGCCGATGTAGAACAGGTAGGCGAGCATCGGCACCTTGTCGCGCTGCTGCCCGCTGCCCAGCAGTTCGCAGACGGGCACGCCCAGGTGCTGGCCCAGCAGATCCAGCAGCGCCGCCTCGATAGCCGTGACGACGTTCTCGAGGCGCAGGTTGATTTCGTGCGGCTGCTTCAGCACGGCCGCCTCGGCGGCCGAGGTGACCTGGTGCTGCATCGTCTGCGGGCCGCGCATCTCTCCCGACCCTTTGCCGGCGATACCTTCGCGCACGGCGTTCAGCGTGCGGTTGTAGCGGCCGATCTCGGTGCCGACGACGCGGCCGACCGAGTTTTCCAGCGCCTTGTTGATGCCGGCGCCGCCCGGCACTTCGCCGATGCCGGTATTGCCGGCACTGTCGGTCAGCAGCACGAGGGTGCGGATGAAATAGGGCGCATGCGCGCCGCACAGGTTGAACAGCATGCTGTCGTGGCCTGCGACGGGAATCACCTGCATCGAGGTGATGACGGGGGTCTTGGTTGTCTCCACGCGACTCTCGTTATTGTGTTTGGCTGAACTATGTGTTGCTTGTACCATCGCGCTGACCTAAAATGAATAGCGCTAACATTTTTTGCAGTGTGCGCGATTTGTCGTAGCAAGTCAACATATCTCTGGCCCCCGCCGGAGCGCGCGCCCAAGAAGACGACGTGCCCGAACCAGGCACGCTAAAACGGAGACGATATGCACAACAAGTACACGCCGCTGCGCGCGGGCGGCGCAGCCATGCTCGCCGCGCTGGCGCTCGCCACCATTAGCACTGCGACCACCGCGGCCGCGGCCGACAGGCCCGGCAACTGGCACTGGGTCGCGTCCTGGGGCACCGCCCAGATGCAGCCGGAACCCCAGAACGAACTCGCCCTCGAACACTGGCAGGATGCCACGCTGCGCCAGATCGTGCACGTGGCGCTGGGCGGCGAGAAGCTGCGGGTACGGATCAGCAATGTATTCGGCACCACGCCGCTCGTCATCGACGCGGCCGGCATCGGCCTGGCCCGCGCGCCAGGCGACCCGGCTATCGATCCGCAATCCGCCAGGCCGCTGACGTTCGGCGGCAAGGGCACCGTGATGATCCCGGCGGGCGCCGAATACTACAGCGACGTGGTGACGCTGCCGCACAAGGCCGGCGCGGACCTCGCCATTTCGCTGTACTTCAATGGCGCGCCAGGCAAGCAGACGGGCCACCCCGGCTCGCGTACCACCAGCTTCGTCGCGAAAGGGCAGCGCACGCTGGATGCGACCCTGGCCGATCCCGTCAAGACGCCGCGCTGGTACCTGCTGGCGGACGTGGAAGTGCAGGCGCCGCGCGACACCGGCGCGGTGGTGGCGGTCGGCGATTCGATCACCGATGGCTATGGCACGACGACGGACGGCAACGACCGCTGGCCGGATGCGCTGGCCGCCCGCATCGCCGCCGGCGGCAAGCCGATGGGTGTCGTCAACGTGGGCATCGGCGGCGGACGCATGCTGCGCGACGGCCTGGGCCCGAACCTGGCCTCGCGCTTCGACCGCGACGTGATCGGCCGCGCCGGCGTGACGCATGCGGTGGTGATGATCGGCGTGAACGACTTCGGCATCCAGCACCGCAACGGCGAGGACATCCCGGCCGCCCGCGCCAAGCTGGTGGAAGACCTGCAGGTCGCGCACCGCCAGCTCGTCGAGCGGGCGCACGCGCACGGCATCTGCGTCATCGGCGGCACCGTCACGCCATATGCGGGCAGCGATTACTACCGGCCGGCACCAGCCAACGAGGCGGATCGCCAGCAGCTGAACCAGTGGATCCGCACGTCCGGCGTGTTCGACGCGGTGGCCGACTTCGACGCGGCGCTGCGCGATCCCGCGCAGCCGGACCGGCTGAAGAAGGAATACGACAACGACGGCCTGCATCCATCGGTCGCCGGCCTGAAGGCGATGGCCGATGCCGTGCCGCTGGCCGCGCTGCGCAACCGCTGCGGAGGTGCCAAATGAAGCCGCTGCTGTTTGCCCTTGGATTGCTCGCGGGGACAGCGCAGGCAGCCGACACTTACCGCAATCCGGTGCTGCCCGGCTTCCACGCGGACCCCAGCATCTGCCGCGTCGGCAACGACTACTACCTGGCCACCAGCAGCTTCGAGTACTTCCCCGGCGTGCCGATCTTCCACAGCAAGGATCTCGTGCACTGGAAGCAGATCGGCCATGCGCTGACGCGTACGTCGCAACTGCCGCTGGCCGGCCAGCGCTACTCGCGCGGCATCTTCGCGCCGACCCTGCGCTGCAACGAGACGGGCTTCTGGATGATCACGACGAACGTGGACAACGGCGGCAACTTCTACGTCCACGCGAAGGACCCGGCCGGGCCGTGGTCCGAACCCGTGTGGATCAAGGAACAGCAGGGCTGGATCGATCCATCTCTGTTCTTCGACGACGACGGCACCGTGTACTTCACGCGGCACGACGGCGGCGAGAAGGGCGGCGTGGCGCAGGCCCGCATCGACCTGAAGACGGGCAAGCTGCTCGATGCGCCGAAGCGGATCTGGAACGGCACCGGTGGCGTGTGGCCGGAAGGGCCGCACCTGTACAAGATCAACGGCATGTACTACCTGATGATCGCCGAGGGCGGCACGTCGTACAACCACGCGATCACGGTGGCGCGTTCGAAGTCCCCGTTCGGTCCGTTCGAGTCGAACCCCGCCAACCCGATCCTCACGCACCGCGGCAAGCCGGAGCAGCCGCTGCAGGCGCTCGGCCACGCCGACCTGGTGCAGACGCCGGACGGCAAGTGGTGGATGGTGCTGCTGGGCGTGCGCCCGCAGCAGAACAAGCATCACCTGGGCCGCGAAACGATGCTGGCACCCGTCACGTGGAAGGATGGCTGGCCGGTCGTCAACGACGGCAAGCCACTGACGGTCGAGATGAGCGGGGCCGGCCTGCCACCGGCCGCGCCGTGGCCGGCGGAACCCGTGCGCACTGGCTTCGATGCGCCGCAGCTGGACCTGCGCTGGACCTTCCTGCGCGGCCCGACGGATGGCCTGTATTCGCTGACGGAGCGTCCCGGCTGGCTGCGACTGAAGGGCAACCGGTGGACGATGGATGACGCGGCGACGCCGGCCTTCGTGGCGCGCCGCCAGCAGCACCTGAACATGCGCGCCGCCATGCTGGTGGACTTCGCACCGGGCGGCCCGGGCCAGTATGCCGGGCTGGCGCTGCGGCAGAACGAGAACAACCACTACCAGCTGCGCATCGGCGGCAGCGCGGCGGCACGCCGCGTGGAACTGGTCACGCGCGTGAAGGGCGTGACGACGGCCGTTGCGTCCACTGCGCTGGCGACCGGGCCCGTGGAGCTGCAGGTACGCGCCTGGCCGGACCGCTATGAATTCAGCTATGCCCAGCAGGGCGGCAAGCCGGTGGTGCTGGGCAGCGCGCCGACGGCGCCGCTGTCGTCCGAGGAGGCCGGTGGATTCACCGGCGTGTTCGTGGGGATGTTCGCGACCGGCGCGCCGGCCGACGTCGACTGGTTCGACTACGAACCGCTGGGGGACTGAGTGACTGCGTTGCGTTGGATGTTGCTGGTGCTGCTGCTCCAGCTGGGAACCCGTGCGCAGGCGCTGGGCAAGCCACCGTTCGTCGCGTTCGAGCGGGGCGGTCTTGATGCCGTCGAGCTGGTGGCCAAAGGCCGGGCCGCGCCGATCTATGTGGACGGCAACGACCACGCGGGCGTGCTGCGCGCCGCCGGCGACCTGCAGGCGGACGTGGCGCGGGTCAGCGGCACGAAGCCGGCGCTGCTGAAGAACGCGCCGCTCGGCATCGACGTCGTCATCGTCGGCACGCTGGGCAAGAGCGCGCTGATCGACGGCCTCGCGCAGGCGGGCATGCTGGACGTGGCGGCGCTGCGCGGCAAGTGGGAAGGTTACCTGATCCGCACGGTGACGAACCCGCTGCCGGGCGTGCAGCGCGCGCTCGTGATTGCCGGCAGCGACAAGCGCGGCACGATCTACGGCATCTACGAGCTCTCCGAACAGATCGGCGTATCGCCGTGGTACTGGTGGGCCGACGTGCCGCCGGCGCGGCACAAGGCGATCTATGCGAACGCCGGCACGGCGGTGGCCGATGCACCGGTGGTGCAGTACCGCGGCATCTTCCTGAACGACGAGGCGCCCGCGTTGACGGGCTGGGCGAAGGAGCGCTACGGCGGCTACAACCACCGGTTCTACACGAAGGTGTTCGAACTGATCCTGCGCCTGCGCGGCAATTACCTGTGGCCGGCGATGTGGGACGCGGCATTCTTCAACGACGACCCGGAGAATGGCCGGCTGGCCGACGAATACGGCATCGTGATGGGCACGTCGCACCACGAGCCGATGATGCGGGCGCACAAGGAATGGGCCCGCTACGGCAAGGGGCCGTGGGACTACCACCGCAACGAGGGCGTGCTGAAGGACTTCTGGCGCGCCGGGATCGAGAAGACGCAGGGCTTCGAGAAGATCGTCACGCTGGGCATGCGCGGCGACGGCGACGAGCCGATGTCGCGTGACGCCAACGTGGCGCTGCTGGAAAAGATCGTCAAGGATCAACGGGAGATCATCGCGCGGCAGATCAACCCGGACATGAAGCAGGTGCCGCAGCTGTGGGCCCTGTACAAGGAAGTGCAGGAGTATTACGAGCAGGGCATGCGCGTGCCGGACGACGTGCTGCTGCTGTGGTGCGACGACAACTGGGGCAATATCCGCCGGCTGCCGACGCCCGAGGAACGCAAGCGCTCCGGCGGCGCCGGCATCTACTACCACTTCGATTACGTGGGCGGCCCGCGCAACTACAAGTGGATCAACGTGACGCCGCTGCCGAAGGTGTGGGAGCAGATGCACCTGGCGTGGCAGTACGATGCGACGCAGCTGTGGATCGTCAACGTGGGCGACCTGAAGCCGATGGAGGTGCCGATCGAGTTCTTCCTGTCGTATGCCTGGAACCCGGCCGCGTGGCCGGCCGACCGCCTGCAGGAATACCTGCGCCTGTGGGCCACCCGCGAGTTCGGCGCGCGCGATGCGCCCGAGATCGCGGACATCGTCGCGAAATATGCCAAGTACAACGGCCGCCGCCGGCCGGAGATGCTGGCGCCGGACACCTACAGCCTCGTCAACTACGACGAAGCGGCCCGCGTGGTGGCGGACTACCGCGCGCTGGAGGCGCGCGCCGAACGGCTGTACGCGGCGCAGCCGAAGGAGCGGCGCGACGCGTTCTTCCAGCTGGTGCTGCACCCGGTGAAGGCGGCAGCCATCGTCAACGACCTGTATGCGACGGTGGGCATGAACCGGCTGTATGCGCAGCAGGGGCGCACCGCGACGAACGACATGGCGGCGCGGGCCCGCAAGCTGTTCGCGGACGATGCCGCGCTGACGCGGCGCTATCACACGATGGGCGGCGGCAAGTGGAACCACATGATGGCGCAGACGCACCTGGGCTATACGTACTGGCAGCAACCGCCGCGCAACGTGATGCCGGCCGTGTCCGAGGTGCAGGTGCCGCCGGCCGGGGAGCTGGGCGTGGCGGTCGAAGGCAGCGCCGGCGCGTGGCCGGAAGCGCGCGACCTGAAGCTGCCGGCGCTGGACGTGTTCGAACGCCGGCCGCGCCACGTGGAGCTGTTCAACCGGGGCGGCAAGCCGGTGCCGTTCACGGTACGGACCAGCGATCCGTGGCTCTTGATCGACAAGCCGTCAGGCACCGTCGACAAGGTGCAGCGCATCGCCGTCGATGCGCGCTGGGACGAGGTGCCGGCCGGCGTCACGACGGCGCAGCTGCTCGTCACAGGCCCGAACGGCACGGCGAAGATCGACGTGCCGCTGCACAAGCCGGCCGACGCGGCCCGGGTGCGCGGCTTCGTCGAGACGGGCGGCGTCGTGGCGATGGAGGCGGAGCACTATGCGCGCGCCGTCGCGGCACCGGGCCGGGAATGGCTCAACGTGCCGGATCACGGCCGCACGCTGTCGGGCATGACGACGTTGCCGGTCGATGCGCCGGCGCTGTCCCCGCAGGACGGCATGCGCCTCGAGTATGACGTGCACCTGTTCAGCCGCGGCGACGTGAAGGTGCACGTGACGGTGGCGCCGACCTTGAAGTTCCAGCCGGGGCAGGGCTTGCGCTACGCGGTGGCGCTGGACGACGGCGCGCCGCAGGTCGTCAACCTGCATGCCGACGGGTCGGAAAAATGGTGGGAGAAGATCGTTGCCGACGGCGCCGCCGTGTTCACGACCGGGCATGCCGTCGACAAGCCGGGTGCGCACGTGCTGAAGGTATGGGCGCTCGACCCGGGCGTGGTGCTGCAGAAAATCGTCGTCGATGCGGGCGGCATGAAGGCCAGCTACCTGGGGCCGCCGGAAAGTCCGCGGGTCAGGTAGCTCCGGGTTGCGGTGCATGGCGCGCCGCACCGCAGCAGTGCGTCGGCTTCGGCAAGTCGATGCCGACAAGCTTCCACTGCGCGAAGCCGGTGCGCTCCAGCACATAGCCCATGCTCGAGCCACTGCCTTCGTCGTGCCTGAGCACGACGAGCCGGTTCACGCCGGCGCGCTCGAACAGCCATTTCTCGTCGACGTCGTCTCCGTCCTCTTCCGCCTGGACCGGCGGGGCGGACCTGTCGTCCTCGACGTTCTTCGTCTTCCCTACACGCACGGCGTAGGCAAGGTACTCCGGCGTGATCATCACGTCGACGAGCTTGTCGGTCATCAGGCTCCCCAGCATCGCGCCGAACGCGGCACCCGCCTCGGCAACGCCGTTGCCACCCGCGCCGAGGTCGCGCAGGCTGTCCGTCATCATCGCGTTCAGCTGCACCTTCAGGTCCGCCCGTACCTTGGGGAAGTCCACGTGTTCCGCAAGCGCCGCCACGTCACCCCGCCGCGCCGCGTCGCGCAGCGCGTGGAATGCGAGGTAAGGCGAAAAGTACCAGTACGCGGCCAGCAGCAACAGCAGCACGGGAACGACTTTGACGAGGGTGCGTTGGTTCAGCATGAAGCGTTTTCTTGTCGGGTTATCGGGCTGGGAACTATAACCGCTGGCGGCCGGCCGGGCCATGCCTTCGTATCCATGGCGGCTGCATGCGTAAAACAGTTTATCTTGATATATAATGTTTCGAACTTAAGTGTACGGACAATCGATGGACCAACACCGCAATCTCGACCTGGCTGCCATGCAGGCCGCGGCGGCGCAGGCATGCGGCCTGCTCAAAACGCTCGCCAACCCGGACCGCCTGCTGTTGCTGTGCCAGCTGACGCAGGGGGAATACTGCGTCAGCGACCTGGCGGCGCAGCTGGGCATCGGCCAGCCGACGCTGTCGCAGCAACTGGGCGTGCTGCGCAACGAAGGGCTCGTCGCCACGCGGCGCGACGGCAAGCAGATTTACTACCGGCTCGCCAGCGACGACGCGGCCGCGGTGATGCAGGTACTGTATGCGCGCTTCTGCGCGCCGGGGAGGGAGCGATGACGATCGACTGGATGCATTTCACGCCCATCGCGGGCTTGCTGGGCGGGTTGTTGATCGGTGCGGCGGCCGCCTTGTTCGTGCTGTTCAACGGCCGGATTGCCGGCATCAGCGGCATCGCCGGCGGCTTGCTGCGTCCCGCGCGCGGCGATGTCGGCTGGCGCGTGGCGTTCCTGGTCGGCCTCATCGCCGCACCGCTGCTGTATCGCCTGGCGGCGCCACTGCCGCCGGTGCAGATCGATGCAGGCACCGGGACGCTGATCGTCGCGGGCCTGCTGGTGGGGATCGGCACGCGCTATGGCTCCGGCTGCACCAGCGGGCATGGCGTGTGCGGACTGTCGCGCCGCTCGCCCCGTTCGCTGGCCGCGACGGCCGCGTTCATGCTGGCCGGCTTCGTTACCGTGTGGGTCGTGCGCCACGTGCTGGCGTGAGGAGGGTGTGATGCGTAGTTTTATGGTGAATTTGATGGCGCTGCTGGCGGGCCTGGTGTTCGGCATCGGCCTGATCGTCTCGGGCATGACGGACCCGGCGAAGGTGCAGGGCTTTCTCGACGTGGCCGGCACGTGGAATCCGACGCTGGCGTTCGTGATGGGCGGCGCCGTGCTGGTCGGCCTGGCGGCTTTCGCGGTGGCGGGCCGTTGGGAGCGTTCGCTACTGGGCGAGCCGATGCGGCTGCCGACGGCCACGGCCATCGACCGCCGGCTGCTGCTGGGATCGCTGGCGTTCGGCGTCGGCTGGGGCCTGGCCGGCTACTGCCCCGGCCCCGCGCTGACGTCACTCGCGACGGGCGCCGTCGAGCCGCTGATCTTCACGGCGGCGATGCTGGCGGGGATGGGGGTGTTCGAGCTGTTGGAGCGGCGCTGAACTCGCTACGGCCGAGCTTGTGTCCTTCTGGGGTCAGACCCTAGAGGGACACAAGCTCGGCAGTCAAATGGATGAGTTCGTGTCCCTGTGGGGTCAGACCCCAGCGGGACACGGGCTCGGCAGTCAAATGGATGAGTTCGTGTACGTCCGTTGCCGGGACACGGACTCAGCGATAGCCATTGTCACGCCCGCCGCTGCGGCATCGCGCGCAGCGATGCGGCGATCGCGTCGCGCAGCGGTTTGGCGCGCAGCTGGTCGTCCCATGGGCAGCAGCGCTGCGGCAGCTTGTCCTTGCGGGGGGCCTCGTCCCAGGTCTGCAGCCAGCTGACGTGGTCGGCCATGCCCCACAGCAGGAAGTCCTTCACCTGCGGGTACGACAGCGTGACGTCGAGGTAGTCGCGCGCCAGCGCGGCCACGCCGGCGTCGCGGGTCGTGAAGTCGGCCGGCAGCATGCGGTCGTTGACGTCGAATTCCGTGATCAGCAGGTCGAAGCCCATGCCCGTCACTTCGTCGAGGAAGGCGCGCCAGTCGCGGATCGGGTCGGTCTTCTGCGTGGCGTCATCCCACGAGCCGATGTGGCTTTGCAGGCCGACCGCGTGGACGGGCGTGCCCTTGGCCTTCAGTTCGCGCAGCATCTTCAGCACGCCGGCGCGGTGCTTGGCGCTGCCGGCATCCTCGCGCATGTAATCGTTGTAGACCAGCTGCGCATGCGGCGCCTGCTCATGGGCGACGCGGAACGCGAAGTCGATCTGCTCGATGGCACCCATCCGCTGCGTGAACGCGTTGCTGCGCAAGTCGCCCGTCTTCGGATCGACCGCCTCGTTGACGACGTCGTAGCTGTAGATGCCGGTGCCGTAGTGCTTGCAGACCGTCGTGATGTGTTCGCGCAGCAGGCGCTCGGCCTCGCGGCTGCCCTGGCCGAAATCGTGAGACGCGATCCACGCCGGCAGCCATTTTTCCGGCTGCCACACGAGCGTATGGCCGCGCACCTGCATGCCTTCCTTGCGCGCCCAGGCGAACATCTCGTCCGCGGGCGCGAAGTTCAGCGTGCCTGGCTTCGGCTCCAGTGCCGGCCATTTCGTCTCGTTTTCGGCGACGATCACATTGCATTCGCGCGCCATCAGCGCGCGGTAGGCCGGGTCCTTGAAGTCGCGGTAGCCCAGCGCGTTCCCGAAGCGCAGGCCCTTGCGGGCGGCGATCGTCTTCAACGGCTCGGGGTCGGCGGCGAGGGAAAAGGGCAGGGCGGCGGCACAGGCGGTGCCGGCCAGCAGGCGCAGCATGTCGCGGCGGCTCGTGGTCATCGTGTCTCCTGTCGGCGCGGGGCCGTATTGTTGTAGCGTCTGGCAAAAGGTTACGCTAACATCCATAACAACGCAATGAATTGCGCTAACAACACGGAGACATGATGCAAATCTGGAACAGGGCACTGGCCGCACTGGCGCTGGTAGCGGCGGCGGTGCTGGCGAGCGCGGTGCACGCCGCGCCCGCACACCCCGCGGACGAGGACGGCTACGAACTGTGGCTGCGCTATCGGCCGCTGCCGCAGGCGCACGCGCCACGGTGGAATACTATCGTGTTCGACGGCGCGCCGTCCGCGACGGTGCGCGCGGCAATCGACGAGCTGCGTCGCGGCGCGCAAGGCATGACGGGCAAGGACCTCGCGCTGGGCACGCGCGTGACGGATGGCGCGGTCGTGCTGGCGCGCGCCGGCAAGCTGCCGGCTGGTGTCGATGGCGCGGGCCTGGCGGACCTGGGCCGCGAAGGCTATCTGCTCAAGAGCGCGACGGTGGCCGGCAAGCGGGTGACCGTCATCGCCGCGAACGACGACATCGGCCTGCTGTACGGTGCTTTCGGCCTGCTGCGCGCGGCCAATACGGGCAAGCCGCTCGACCGGCTGGACGAACGGTCGGCACCGAAGCTGCAGCTGCGCGTGCTGAACCACTGGGACAACCTGGACCGCAGCGTCGAGCGGGGCTATGCCGGGCAGTCGATCTGGAACTGGTGGGAGCTGCCGGACGTGCGCGACCGCCGCTATGTCGACTATGCGCGCGCCAACGCTTCGCTGGGTATCAACGGCACGGTGCTGAACAACGTCAATTCGAAGCCGGAGATCCTGACGGCGCCGTGGATCGCCAAGGCGGCCGCGCTGGCCGACGTGCTGCGGCCGTACGGCATCAAGGTGTACCTGTCGGCGCGCTTCTCGACGCCGCTGGAACTGAAGGAAACGAAGACGGCCGACCCGCTGTCGCCGGAAGTGGCGGCATGGTGGCGCAACAAGGCCGACGAGATCTATCGCGCCATCCCCGACTTCGGCGGTTTTCTCGTCAAGGCCAATTCGGAAGGCCAGCCGGGCCCGCAGGACTACCACCGCACGCACGTGGACGGCGCCAACATGCTGGCCGCCGCGCTGGCGCCGCACAACGGCGTGGTGATGTGGCGCGCGTTCGTCTACGCGGCCGAGAAGCCGGACGACCGCGCCAAGCAGGCCTATGACGAATTCAAGCCGCTGGACGGCAAGTTCGCCCGGAACGTGCTGGTGCAGGTGAAGAACGGCGCGATCGACTTCCAGCCGCGCGAGCCGTTCCACCCGCTGTTCGGCGCGATGCCGGCCACGCCGCTGATGATGGAATTCCAGATCACCAAGGAATACCTGGGCTTCGCGATGCACATGGCTTACCTCGGCCCGCTGTTCGAGGAGACGCTGACGAGCGATACGATGCGCCAACCGGGCGGCCTGACGGTGGCGCAAGTGCTGGAAGACGCGGCGCATGGCAAGCGGCCGACCGGCATGGCCGGCGTGGCGAACGTCGGCAGCTCGCGCACGTGGAGCGGCTCGCACTTCGACCAGGCCAACTGGTATGCGTACGGGCGGTTCGCGTGGGACCCGCAGGGCAGCGCCCGCGCGTTTGCCGAGGAGTGGGCGACGCAGACGTTTGCCCGCGATCCAAAGGCAGTGCAGGGCATCGTCGACATGATGATGATGTCGCGCGAGGCCGTCGTGAACTACATGACGCCGCTGGGGCTGCATCACCTGATGGACACGGGCCACCATCACGGCCCCGGCCCGTGGGTGGACAACCTGGGCCGGCCGGACTGGAACCCCACCTACTACCACAAGGCCGACCGGCAGGGCATCGGCTTCGACCGCACCGCGCGCGGCAGCAATGCGCTGGCACAGTACGCGCCGGCGCTGGCGGCCCGCTGGTCCGACCCGCGCACCACGCCGCCCGAGCTGCTGCTGTGGTTCCACCACCTGCCGTGGGATTACGCGATGCCGTCCGGCCGCACGTTGTGGGCGGAGCTGGTCGGCCATTACGACCGGGGCGTCGCCCAGGCCGAGGAGCTGCGCACGCGTTGGGAGCGGATGAAACCGTTCGTCGACGCGCGCCGCTACGACGAGGTGCGCGAACGGCTGGACGTGCAGGTGAAGGAGGCGCACTGGTGGCGCGATGCGTCGGTGGCGTACTTCCAGTCCGTGTCGGGTCTGGCGCTGCCGCCCGGCGCACGGCCGCCGGCGCGTTCGCTGGACGAGTACAAGGCCATCCGCTTCCCGTACGCGCCGGGGCATTGACGGGGCCGGCGCAGCCATGGGTGCGCTAACACGGCGGGGCCGCGGATGCTAAAATGGCAGACGCGGTTTTGCCGTCACGGCATATGATAAAGTCCGCAGATAATAATCCTACAAGTACAGTCAGATGACGAAAATTCAGGCGAAAGCGCCCAGCACGCCAGGGGAGGCGGGTCCGCAGCCGTCGCGGCGGTCCGAGAAGCCGGGCGTGCCCACGATGTCGGACGTCGCCAAACTGGCCGGCGTGTCGCCGATGACCGTGTCGCGCGTGATGAACGGCGATCCGAACGTGCGGCCGGCCACCCGCCGCAAGGTCGACGAGGCCGTGGCCGCGCTGAACTACGTGCCGAACCAGGCCGCGCGCCGGCTGGCGGGCGCACGCGCGATCCGCATCGGCTTCTTGTACAGTAACCCGTCGGCCGGCTACCTGAGCGAATTCCTCGTCGGCCTGCTGAACCAGGCCAGCATCCACAACGTGCAGCTCGTCGTCGAGAACTGCGAAGGCGGGCAGGCGTGGGAAGCGCAGACGCGCCGGCTGATCGACAACGGCGTCGACGGCATCATCCTGCCGCCGCCGCTGTGCGATATGCGCGAGCTGATCGAGATGATCGCGCTGGCCGACGTGCCGTCCGTGACGGTCGCATGCGGCCAGCCGGATCCGCGCGTTGGCGCCGTGTCGATCGACGACTACCATGCCGCCTACGAGATGACGAGCCACCTGATCTCGCTGGGCCACCACCGCATCGGCTTCATCATCGGCCACCCGAACCAGACGGCATCCGCGCGCCGCCTGGACGGCTACAAGGCGGCGATCGCCGAGAAGGGCGCCGACGCCGCGCCCGAGCTGATGGTGCAGGGCATGTTCACGTACCGCTCCGGCCTCGACGCGGCGGAGTCCCTGCTGGGCCTCGAGCAGCGCCCGACGGCGATCTTCGCCAGCAACGACGACATGGCCGCGGCGACCGTCGCGATCGCCCATCGCCTGGGCCTGGACGTGCCGGGCGACCTCACCGTCGCCGGCTTCGACGACACCGCGCTGGCGACGACGATCTGGCCCGAGCTGACGACGGTGCGCCAGCCGATCGCCCAGATGGCCGAGACGGCGGTGCAGTTCCTCGTCCGCCAGATCCGCGCCCAGCGCGACGGCACCATCCAGGAGCCGGAGCACATCGTGATGGACTTCTCGCTGATCCGCCGCCAATCCGACGCCGCCCCGCGCCGCCGCCCCAAGCTGGCCGGAAAGTCCGGCGAAGCCTGACCCCCACCGTCTCACCCGCGCATCGCCCACGCATCGCCCGGCAGCGTTGTCGCCCCGCCACAGGGGACTGTCCCTCGATTCTGGAAATATTTCCAAAAACGAGGGACAGTCCCCTGTGGCTTTTCCGCGTCACCGCGGGATGCGCTGCGCACGCGCTCACTCTGACGCGGCGTGCGGCTGGTCCTGAACCGTTGCGTGCCAACGACGCGGGACTGTCCCCGATTTCAGGAAATATTTCCGGATTCGAGGGACAGTCCCTCGATTCAGGCAACTTTCTTTTTCGCAGCCGGGTGCTGCGTGATCGTTACCGTGCACGTCGTGCCGGCCACCAGTTCGACGCCTTGCGGCAGCTTGTCGATGGCGATGCGCACGGGGACGCGCTGGGCCAGGCGGACCCAGTTGAACGTGGGGTTCACGTCGGCCAGCAGCTCGCGGCCCGTGGCGGCGTCGCGGTCGGTGATGCCGCGGGCGACGCTTTCGATGTGGCCCGCCAGCGCCACGCCGTCCATCAGCCGCACGTCGACGGGCGCGCCCGCTTTCAGCAGCGGCAGCCGGGTCTCTTCGAAGTAGCCCATCACATAGAACGACGCGCTGTCGATCAGTGCCAGCTTCGGCGCGCCGACGGCGGCGAAGTCGCCCGCATACACGTGCAGGTTCGTCACGTAGCCGGTGACGGGGGCGCGCACCACGGTGCGGTGCAGGTTCAGCTCCGCCAGATGCTTCGCGGCGGCCGCGGCGCGGTACTGGGCCGATGCCGTGCCCACCGCATACTCGGCCGACTCGCGGCTCTCGGCCGAGATCACGGCGGCATCCAGCGCGGCGCGTCGTTTCGCTTCGCTGCCGCGGCGGGTCTTCTCGACCTGCTGGGCGGCCAGCGCGGCGTCGGCGGTGGCGAGGGCGTTCTCGTAACGTTCGCTGTCGACGACGAACAGCACGTCGCCCTTGTGCACCAGCTGGTTGTCGTGCACGCGCACCTCGGTGACGATGCCGGCCACGTCGGCACTGATCGTCACCACGTCGGCCTTCACGCGGGCGTCGCGCGTCCACGGCGATTCCATGTAGTGGTCCCATCCCGCCTTGCCGGCGTACAGCGCGGCGCTGGCGAGCAGCAGGGTGGCGAGGATGCGAAAGAGTTTGACGGCAAGGGTCACGGCAGGTGTTCCGGTCGAAGGTTGAAGGTTGAAGAAGGTTATTGGTACAGCCAGGCGGTGAGGCCGCCGAAGATGCAGACGAACAGCGCCAGGCGCGCCAGCGCCGGGTGCCACAGGCGCCGGTAGATGCCGGTGGCGACGAGCAGCCGGTCCAGCACGCCCTGCAGCAGCGCGCTGGCCAGGAACAGCGGAAGCAGCGTCGGGATCAGGATGCCGAAGATCGACAGTTCACGAGGCATGGATAACTCCGGTAAGGGGATAGGTCGGTGGCGGCAGC
This sequence comes from Pseudoduganella flava, assembly GCF_007830495.1. Taxonomy (GTDB): domain Bacteria; phylum Pseudomonadota; class Gammaproteobacteria; order Burkholderiales; family Burkholderiaceae_D; genus Rugamonas; species Rugamonas flava. The sequence goes on from NZ_VLKW01000001.1 coordinate 834,881, forward strand.
TGGTCCTGCAGCGACGTGTGGATCGAATGCAGCGCGGTCAGCGCGGCGCGCAGGCTGGACGGATCGTCCGCCAGCGCGGTACGCACGGCCGGGCCGGCGGCCTGCAAGGCGGCGACGGCGGCGCGGCACGACGGCTCGCCCGGCACGCGCAGGTAGTCGGCCACGGCACGCAATGCCGGATCCAGCGCGGCATCCGCACCGGTGGCACGCGCCAGCGCGCGCAGCTCGATGACGGCATGCCCCAGCTCCAGCAACGTCAGGCCCTGCCGCACGACGGCACGCGCCTCGGGCGACGGCGCCGGGCCGGCGGCCGCGTTCAGTTGCGACAGCAGGTCGCGCACCCGGTTGTCGAAGCGGTGCCGCAGCCGCGCACCCTGGCCGCGCAGCCGCGCCGTGCAGGCGGACAGCGCCTCGCGCCACAATGCCGCGGCCACGTGCGTGCGGTTGCCCATCGTATGCTCGGGCAGCACGACGGTGAAGATCAGGTACGCGAGCACCACGCCGCCCGTCTGCGCGAACAGCGAATTCATGACGACGCCCGCGTCGTAGTTGACCAGGTGCTGCGGCGCCAGGAACTGGCTGCTCAGCATCGCCATGCCGATGCCGATGCCGGCCCGCTTCGGATCGCTCGTCAGCCACCCCGCAAGGCACAGCAGCGGCGCGGTGGCCAGCATCAACATCGGGAAGCCGTCGGCGCGCGCCAGCAGCAGGAACACCGTCGCATACGTCAGCGGCGCGCCGATCACAAAGCCCGTCAGCACCTGCTTGATCATCGCCGTCGGCCGCGGCGAGCCGGAAGCGAGCGCGCAGAAGATCGTGGACATCAACAGCGCGTTGGACAGCTGCGGCCACGCCAGCCAGTACCACAGCGTGGCACCGCACAAGAGCGCGATCGCGGCGCGCGCACCGCTGGCCGCCACGATGCCGGGCGGCGTCTTCGGCGCATACGCCTGCGGCTCGCTGACCTGCATCCGTTTTTTTTGCGCGAGGCCGTGATAGATGCCGACGAACGTCACCAGATGGCGGGCAAAGCGCTCGGCCAGTTCGACCGCCGTGTCGAAGTCGATGCGCAGGCGCTCGTCGCCCGGCGGCAGTTGCGTGCGCGCGCTTTCGGCCTGCTGCGCCAGCGCGGCGGGCAGCATGTCGATCGGGGCACCTGCGATGCTGCCGCTTTGCGCCAACGCGCCGCCCAGTGCCTGCGCCAGCAGCGCTTCGAGTGGTGCCACCAGCGCCGGCACGGGCGAGGCGGCGCCGGTGCGCATGCGGTGCAGCAGCCGGTGCAAGGTGTAGAACGTCGTCAGCGCTGCCATGAACGCCTCGTTGAACGCATGCAGCTGGCGCGTCTGCGCGCGGCCCAGGCCAGCCTCGAAGAAGGCGGCGGCGCGGCCCGATTCCAGCGCGGCGATGTCGGCGGCGAAGCGCAGGTGGTTCAGTTCCGCTTCGGCGGGCGGCAGCCGGTGTTCCAGCACCTGGCGGCAGAAACCGAGGAAGCGCTCATAGCGCGCCTGCACGGTGCGCAGCACCTGCGGGCCGTGCGCGCGCGGCAGCAGCACGTCGTGCACGGTGATCGCCACCAGCACGCCGAGCCCCACTTCGGTGGCGCGCGTGACGGCCAGCGCAAACACATTGGCCGGGTTGTCCAGCGCCGGCACGGCGATCATGCATGCCGTGTACCCGGCCAGCACGAAGCTGTAGGACTGCTGGTTGCGGTGCATCGCGGCGCCGGCCGTGCACAGCGCGATCCACAGCGCGAGGCCGGCAAACAGGGGCGGCGCCTGCTGCGGGAACAGCGCCACCAGGGTCAGCGCCGCCGTGCAGCCGACCACGGTGCCCAACAGGCGGTACAGCGCCTTCTCGAGCACCATGCCGGACGAGGGCAGCGCCAGCACGAACGTCGTCGCCACGGCCGTCAACGGCGCATCGAGGCCGAGGCGCAGTGCCAGCCACAGCGCGCCATACGCCGCCGCCAGCATGCGCACGACGAACAGCAGGCGTTCGCCGTCGGCCGCGACCCAGCCTTGCAGGGCGCGGCGCGTGGCACCGGTAAGGTGGGACAGGCGGGATGTGGGAGGTGCTGCGGAGTCGGGTGTCATCGTTCTTCACGCGACCCCGACGCGAGGAGGGAGCCGCTTAGGTGTTGTCCAAGTTTTCCAGCTGCCGGGCGAACAGCTGTTCCTGCAGCCGGATGTCTTCCGGCGTGAATCCGTCATACGCGCGCGTCGTGCGCCGCCACACTTCGGGCATCACCTGTTCGATCAGCCGGCGGCCGTTGTCGGTCAGCGAGATCATCACGCAGCGGCGGTCGCCCGGGCGGTTGCCGCGCGCGACGAGGCCCTGCGCTTCGAGGTCGTTGCAGACCCGCGTCAGGTTGGCGGGCTTTTCCATGCAGGCTTCGCCCAGCGCCGACGCGGTCGACGTCTCGTTGTCCGAGCCGTACAGCACGGCGAGTACCATGTAGCTGGCATCGACCAGGTCGTACTTGCGCAGTGCCGCGTTCGACAGGTCCTTGATCCGCTTTTGCACGTGGTACGTCATGCGAAGCAGCCGCATCAGGTCTTCCGGGAAGTCCGGATTCCTGCCACGGATGTTCTTCAGGCGCTTGTTGGTCGCGTCAAAACTGCTCATCGGCGCACTCCTGTGCAATAAATCGATAACAGCCTGATTGTACTAGGGGTTGCACAACGGTAAATTGTTTTTAGATGCCATCCTCCAGCCTGACACCACCCCCCAGCGCAGCCATCAGGCTCGCATAATTGTCCAGCCGCTCGCTTTCCACGCGCAGCAATTGATCTTCTTCGCCCAGCAGGAGAAGCTGCGCCTGCAAGGCGTTCATGGCATCCGTGACACCCGCCCGGTAGGCCTGCTCGGCCAAGTCGTGGGCCCGTTTCGCCGTCACCAGCGCATGCTCCGCGAGGCGTTGTTGTTCGTTACAGGACTGTATCTTCGCTACAACATTCGCGACGTCCGCCAGCGCCTGCACCACCGTGGCGTTGTACTGCTCGACGGCGCCGTCGTACGCGGCCGTGTCGGCCGTCAGCGCGCTGCGCAGCCGTCCCCCTTCGAACACCGGCAGGGTCAATGCCGGCGTCACGCCCAGCGTGCGGGCGGACGGCTCGAGGAAGCGGGAAAAGCCGAACGACTGCAGGCCCGCGAACGCGATCAGGTTGATGTTCGGGTAGAACGCCGCCCGTGCCGCATCGATGCGCCGGTCCGCCGCCTCGACGCGCCAGCGCATCGCCGCGATATCGGGCCGGCGGCCCACCAGTTCGGCCGGCAGCGCCGACGGCAAGCCCGGCATCTTGTCCAGGGCCGGCGCTGGCCGGGCGATCGTTTCCGTCTCGCCCGGTCCCTTGCCGACCAGTGCCGCCAGCTGGTTGCGCAGCAGCGCGATCGATTCGCCGATCGCCTCGTGCTCGCGCCGGCCAGCCGGCAACGTGTTTTCCACCGTCGCCACGTCGATGCCGCTGGCCAGGCCGGCCGCTTCGCGCCGGCGCACGATGTCGAGGATGCGGCGGCGTTCGGCCAGGCTGGCCGCGACGCTGTCCTGCTGCGCATGCCGGTACCACAGCTGCAGGTAGGTGCGCACGACGGCCGTCTGCAACGTCAGCCTGGCCATCTGCGCCTCGGCCGCGGCTACGCGGGCATCGCCCAGCGCGGCGGCCAGCGTGTCGTGATGGCGGCCCCACAGGTCCAGGTCGTAGGAGCCGTTCAATGTCGCCGTGTTGTACCAGGCCCAGTTACCGGCCAGCGGCGCCGGGACGGAGCCGTGGGCGGGGAAGCGTTCGCGCGTCGTGCTGACGTTGGCATCCACGTGCGGCTCGCCCGCCGCGGACACGACGCCGGCCAGCGCGGCAGCCTGCCGCACGCGCGCCTGCGCCGCCTTCAGGCTGGGATTGTCGGCTAGCGCCGCTTCGACCAGCCGGTCCAGCTGCGGATCGCCATAGGCCTGCCACCATTGCTCGTCGGGCCAGTGGGCGTCCTGCGCAACGGCGCTTTCGATCGCCTTGCCCGCGGCCAGGTCGGCGGCGGGCAGCACGCGCGACGCAGGCTTGATATGGCCCATGTCCGCACAGCCGGCCAGCAGCAGCGCCACCGCGGCGGCGATCGCAACACGCTTCATTGCTTAGCGGGCGACTTGCTGCTTCGTGCGCGCGACATCCATGTCGGCTTCGGTCTCGATCAGCGTGCCGTTGCGGCGCGCTTCGATGACCTGGGCTTGCACCTGCTCGCGGGTCAGGCCACGAGACTGCGCGACCGGCGCGGCTTGCGGCGCCTGCGTGGCGGTCACGGCGGTGGTGGCGGTAGCGGTGGCGGCGGCCGGTTCCTCGGCACCAAAAGCGGCGCCGGCAGTTGCCAGGGCCAGTGCGGCGATAACGTAGTAAGCGGTTTTCATCATGTTCTCCAAGTGGTTGATGACCATGCACACAGTATACCAATGAATTATACATTAGTGAAATAACGAGTTCGGATATGTGCAATACAGAAATAAGATGAGAAGGGGATGCACTGCGGCGTTGCCGTGCCAATTGCCGAGCTTGTGTCACTGGTGCCAGGCACCGGTGACACAAGCTCATCTGCAATGCGCGGCGGAGTGTCCCCTGGTGCCTGGCAGTCGGGCCATGGCCCGACGGGGCACGAGCCCATCTGCGCTGCGCGGTGAACATGTCTGAGAGGCTGATACTGCCGGCGGTCGAGCGCGTGGCGCGTTGCTGGCGGGCGTGAAGTGCGACGCCGTTCCACACGCGCTGTTAGAGTAATTGCAAGGCCGCGCCTGCGGCGATGCAATCCAAGGAGGCTATCATGTCCGGCAACAGTACTCTCGATCCCGACAACTTCCCCGAACTGCCCGACCGGGTCCTGGGCAAGGGGCACGCCACCGGCGCGCTCGGTCCTTCCGACACGTCCGATTCCGGCAGCGACGTGCAGGGCGGCTCCGGCCTGGCCCAGCAGATCGAGGAAAACAATCTCGCTGGCGGCACCAATGAGGATATCGACCAGAGCACGGCGGGCGGCACGGCCGGCCCGGACGTCGGCGATGCGGACCTCGACAGCGATACCGACGCCGGCGGCACCGGCGAACGCGCCACGGTCGGCCGCGACACGACGGCGCGCGATGGCGCCGACATCGGCGTCGACCACATCGAAACGATCCCGTTCACCGGTGAGGACATCGATCCCGCCGAGCTGGACGACATCGAACGGGGCGCCTGAGTTCCGGCTCCCCCAATGAAAACGGGGCCTTCGCGGCCCCGTTTTTTTTTATACCGTTTACAGCGTTTTCATCACGCCGCCACGACTTCCTTGACGACCGGCCGGGTGAACTCGAAGCGGCGGATCTCGCCGACGAGGAACAGGTAGCACAGCACCGTCACGAGCGCGTTCGCGCCGACGAACACGAGGGCGCCGTAGAACGAGCCGGTGGCCTCGAGGATGAAGCCGATCACGATCGGCGTCGTGATGCCGGCCACGTTGCCGAACATATTGAACAGCGAACCGCTCATGCCGCCCGCCTGGCTCGGCGACGTATCGCCGACGACGGCCCAGCCCAGCGCGCCGATGCCCTTGCCGAAGAACGCCAGCGCCATCACGGCGACGACGACCCAGTCCTGCTCCACGTAGTTACACAGCACCATCGTGGTGGCCAGCAGCATGCCGCCGATGATCGGCGTCTTGCGCGCCACGGACGTGCTGTAGCCGCGCTTGATCATGCGGTCCGAGATCACGCCGCCCAGCACGCCGCCGAGGAAGCCGGCGATGGCCGGCAGCGCGGCGATGAAGCCCGCCTTCAGGATCGTCATGTGGCGTTCCTTGACGAGGTACACGGGGAACCACGTCAGGAAGAAGTACGTCAGCGTGTTGATGCAGTACTGGCCGACGTAAATCCCCAGCAGCATGCGCGACGACAGCAGCTGCTTCAGGCATGCCCACGTGTCGATCTGCTGCTTGGCGGTGCCCGTCGTTTCCAGGTCGACGAGGGCGCCGCCGCGCTGGATGTGCTGCAGTTCGGCCGCGTTGATGCGCGGGTGCTGGCGCGGGCCATGCACGAACTTGAGCCAGGCGAAGGCGATGAGGATGCCCAGCGTGCCCATCACGAAGAACACGCTCTCCCAGCCGAACGTGTGCACCAGCCAGCCCATGATCGGTGCGAACAACACGGTGGCGAAGTACTGCGCGGAGTTGAAGATCGCCGCGGCGGTGCCCCGCTCGGCGGTCGGGAACCACGATGTCGTCAGCCGGCTGTTGCCGGGGAACGAAGGTGCCTCGGCCGCGCCGACGATCAGCCGCAGCGCGAACAGCATCATCACGGCGGCGCCGCCGCTGAAGAACCCGACCCAGCCCTGCGCCAGCGTGAACAGCGACCACAGGAAGATCGAGAAGAAGTAGGTGATGCGGGTGCCGAAGCGGTCCAGCAGCCAGCCGCCCGGCAGCTGCGACAGCACGTACGACCATGAGAACGCGGAGAACACGAGGCCCATCTGCACCGGCGACAGGCCCAGCTGCTTGGACAGCTCGGGGCCGGCGATCGAGATCGTCGCGCGGTCGGCGTAGTTGACGGTGGTTACGATGAAAAGGATCGCGAGGATCGTCCAGCGCACGCGCGTGGCCCGGACGGGTGAAATTGCATCGGCCATGAAGTCTCCAGAAGCTCCGTGTGTTCTTGTGCGGAGGGTTGTCAGTCGTCATACAACGTGCGGAGTATAGCGACGCCATCCGGCCATTTGCAAGCTATTTATCACTAAAACTTATGAGGAGATATGATGACTGGACAAGCAGGCCGCAGCCTGCTTGCCGTGGAGGAGCGGATCAGGTGTTCGGCCGCTGGGTGCTGCCGCCCTGGCGCGTCAGCATCCACGCGGCCACCAGTGCGCCGCCGCCCAGCAGTGCCAGCTTCAGCGGCGAGTTCACGCGGCGGTAGGGCGACGCTTCGCGAATCGTTGCCTTGCCCATCGTCTGCTGCAATTCCTGCGTCGGGTCGGAGCTGTGCAGCGCATCGCGGCGGAACCAGCGCGACGGTTTCTTCGTGCGCTGCTGGTCCCACATCATGTGCTCGCCAATCTTGTCGAACAGGCGCGGCAGGTGGAAGCCGCCGATCGCATTGGCCCGTGCCGCCTCGCCGACGAACACGTCGCGCTTCGGATGCTGGGCCGCATCGAGGATCGCCTCGGCCACCATCTCCGGCGGGTAGATCGGCGGCGGCAGCTTCGGCTCCACGTCCATGTAGTTCTTTGCGTGGACGGTGAACATCGTGTCGATCGCGGCCGGTTTGATCAGCGTGACGGAGACGGGTGCGCCTTCCTTCTCCAGCTCCATCCGCAGCGCATCCGTATAGCCTTTCACCGCATGCTTCGATGCCGCGTACATGCCCTGCAGCGGCACCGCCACCTCGGACAGTTCGCTGCCCACGTTGATCAACGCGCCGCCTTCCTTCTTCAGGTGCTTGACCGCTTCCAGCGAGCCGTTGACGACGCCCCAGAAATTGGTCTGGAACAGGCGGTGGTTGTCTTCCTCGGACACGTCCTCGGCGCGGCCGAAGATCGAGATGCCGGCATTATTGACCCACGTGTCGATGCGGCCGAAGCGCTTCACGGCCGCCTGCGCGAGCGCGTGGACCTCGTCCTTGTTGCCGACGTCCGTCGGCACGGCCAGCGCCTCGGCGCCGCGCTGGCGCAGCTGCTCTTCCAGCTGTTCCAGCGCCGCTTCGCCGCGTGCGGCCAGGACCACCTTGGCGCCACGGGACGCGGCCATCCGGGCCGTCGTCAGGCCGATGCCGCTGGTGGCGCCCGTGATCACGATGACTTGTTGCGAGATATCTTTCAAGCGCATGCTGAGCTCCTTCTCGTGTAACCGTTCGTTGTCGATCCGCTATCGTACCCGCCGGCCCAGCTTGCGCGTCACACCATTCCGCCAGTCAAAACTTCACGCTGCCGCCGTCATCACGTCCGCCAGCCAGTCGGCAAACACGCGCACCCGCGGCGACAGCTGACGCTGGCGCGGGTACAGCACAGTCACCGGCAACGACGGCGCCGGCCACTGCGCCAGCACTTCGCGCAGCGTGCCCTCGGCCAGCATCTGGCGCACGTGGTAGCGCGGCAGTTGGGCGAAGCCGAGGCCACCGGCACAACAGGCGACGTAGGCTTCGCCGGTGCTGACGGTGACGCGGCCGGGCACCTGCACCTCGCGCAGCTGTCCATCGACCAAGAACTCGAACGGCAGCATGCGGCCGGCCGCGATCGAGTACCAGTTGACGGCCTGGTGGCGCTGCAGCTCGTCGATCGTCGCCGGTGTGCCGTGCCGTTCGATGTAGGCCGCGCTGGCGCACGTGACTTGCGCCAGCGTCGCGACGCGCCGGCCCACCATGCTCGAGTCGCGCAGCTCGCCCACGCGCAGCACGCAATCGACGCCTTCGCCGATCAGGTCCACATAGCGGTCGCCCATGCCGATTTCGACCTCGATGCCGGGATAGCGGTCCATGAATTCGTGCAGCCGCGGCAGCACGTAGAAGCGCGCCAGCGTGGGCAGGTCGACACGCAGCCTGCCCTTCGGGAGCACGCCGCGGTGGCCGAAGCCCGCCTCGGTTTCCTCGACGTCGGCCAGGATGCGCAGGCAGCGCTGGTAATAGGCCTGGCCATCGGTGGTCGGCGTCACCTTGCGCGTGGTCCGGTGCAGCAGCTGGATGCCCAGGCGCGCCTCCAGCTGGCGGATCGCGTGGGTGGCGGTGGCCGCGGGCAGTTTCAGGTCATCGGCCGCCTTGCTGAAGTTGCCCAGCTCGACGATCCGCGTGAACAGCTTCATCGCATCGAATCGGTCCATATTATTGAGAAATTTTGCACAGTGATAGTGATCTTACCTTATTTATTCAAGGTATTGCATGAGCAATACTGGCGTCACTGCAGCACATCACCCAACTGAAAAGGAGTAACGCCATGAATACGCAACAACAAGTCGCCATCGTTACCGGAGCATCGCGCGGCATCGGCGCCGCCATCGCCCAGCGCCTCGCCGCCGACGGCTACGCGGTCATCGTCAACTATGCCGGCAACGCGCAGGAAGCGGGCAAGGTCGTCGCGGCGATCGAAGCGCGGGGCGGCCGGGCCGCGGCCGTGCAGGCGGACGTCGCCGACAGCGCCGCCGTGCGCCGCCTGTTCGACGAGACGATCGCGCGCTTCGGCCGTGTCGACGTCCTCGTCAACAATGCCGGCGTGATGCCGGCGAACCTGCCGCACCTGGCCGACACGGACGACGCGACGTTCGAGCGCATGTTCGCCGTCAACGTGAAGGGCACGTTCAACGGCCTGCGCGAAGCGGCCACGCGGCTGCAGCAGGGCGGGCGCATCATCAACTTCTCGACCAGCATCATCGGCCTGTCGATGCCCGGCTACTCGGTGTACAGCGCCACGAAATCGGCGGTCGAGACGATGACGGCGGTCTTCGCGAAAGAGCTGCGCGGCAAGGCCATCACCGTCAACGCGGTGGCGCCGGGGCCGACGGCGACGGACCTGTTCCTGGACGGGAAAACGCCCGAGCACGTGGACCGCCTGGCCAAGCTGGCGCCGCTGGAACGCATCGGCGAGCCGGACGAGATCGCGGACGTCGTCGCGTTCCTTGCGAAGCCGGGCACGTGGGTCAACGGCCAGACGCTGCGCGCCAACGGCGGCTACGTTTGATGCGGACGTGGAGGACATCGTCATGGAACAGCTGACCATCCTCGTCACCGGTGCCGGCACGGGCATCGGCCTGCATACGGTCCGCGCGCTGGCGTTGGCGGGCCACACGGTGTACGCCAGCATGCGCGACATCGACGGCCGCAACGCGGCCAAGGCACGCGAGCTGCGCGACTGGGGCTTTGCACACGGAGCCGACGTGCGCGCCGTCGAACTGGACGTGCTGTCGCAGGCCTCGGCCGATGCGGCGGTGCAGGCGATCGTCGCCGCGCGGGGCCGGCTGGACGCCGTCGTCCACAACGCCGGCCACCTCGTGATCGGGCCGACGGAAGCGTTCACGCCGGAAGAAATCACACAGGTGTTCGACACCAACTTCCTCGGCACCCAGCGCGTCAACCGCGCCGTGCTGCCGGTGCTGCGGCGCCAGCGGAAGGGTCTCGTGCTGTGGGTCAGCAGCACCACGGTGCGGGGCGGCTTCCCGCCATTCCTGGGCCCGTACGCGGCGGCCAAGGCGGCGATGGACTCGTTGGCGGTGAGCCTGTCGTACGAGCTGGCGCGCTTCGGCATCGAAACGTCGATCGTCGTGCCCGGCGCCTTCACGGCCGGCACCGACCACTTCCCGAAAGCGGGCGGGCCCGCCGATACGGAAACGGCCGCCGCCTACGCCCGCTACGACGGCCTGATGGACCAGGTGGGGGCGCGGCTGGCGGAGCTGTCGCCGCCGGAAGCCGATCCCGCCGCCGTGGGCGCCGAGATCGCCCGCATCGTCGGCCTGCCGCACGGCACCCGCCCGTTCCGCTCGGTGGTCGACTTCATCGACGACGGCGCCGCCGCGGTGACGGAGGTGGCCGAGCGCGTCCGCGAAGAGTTCGCCCACCGCATCGGCATCGCCGACCTGCTGCGGCCGGCGCCCGCCGCCACCGCGGCCAACTGACGAGCCTGTGTCCACCTTGGGGTCAACCCCATTTTCGGACACGAGCTCATCCACTAACCGCTGAGCCCGTGTCCGTTTTCGGGGTTGACCCCACGGTGGACACGAGCTCAGCTGTGGTTGTGTCAGCTCGCCGACGACCCCGCCCACAGGTTGATGCCACCCTCCTGCGCCAGCGCGTCGATCGCCGTCAGTTCGTCGGCCGTGAAGTCCAGCCGGGCCAGCGCACCGATGTTTTCGCGGATCTGCGCCGCGTTCGAGGCGCCGATCAAGGTGGAGGTGATGCGCGGGTCGCGCAGTACCCAGGCCAGCGCCATCTGTGCCAGCGACTGGCCGCGCGCTTGCGCGATGTCGTTCAGGCCGCGCACGCGGCGCAGGTTGTCGTCGGTCAGGTGCGACGCCTGCAGCGAGCCGCCGCCGGGGCGGTTGACGCGCGCGTCCTGCGGGATGCCGTTCAGGTACTTGTCCGTGAGGATGCCCTGCGCCAGCGCCGTGAACGTGATGCAGCCGATGCCTTGCCGGCCCAGCGTGTCGAGCAATCCTTCCGTCTCGATCCACCGGTTGAGCATGTTGTACGACGGCTGGTGGATCAGGCAGGGCACCTTCCAGTCGGCCAGCAGGCGCTGCGCTTCCTCGGTCTTGGCGGCGGAATACGACGACACGCCCACGTACAGCGCCTTGCCCTGGTGGACCGCATGGGCCAGCGCCGCCATCGTTTCTTCCAGCGGCGTGTCCGGGTCGAAGCGGTGCGAATAGAAGATGTCGACGTAGTCCAGCCCCATGCGCTTCAGGCTCTGGTCCAGGCTCGCCAGCACGTACTTGCGCGAGCCGCCGCCCTGGCCGTACGGGCCGGGCCACATGTCCCAGCCGGCCTTCGTGGAGATGATCAATTCGTCGCGGTACGGCTTGAAGTCGTCGCGGAAGATGCGGCCGAAGTTCGTCTCGGCGCTGCCGTACGGTGGCCCGTAGTTGTTGGCGAGGTCGAAGTGGGTGATGCCATGATCGAAACTGGTGCGCAGCATCTCGCGCTGCGTGGCGATGCTGGTCGTGTCGCCGAAGTTGTGCCACAGGCCCAGCGACAGCACGGGCAGTTTCAGGCCGCTCTTGCCGCAGGTGCGGTACTGCATCGGGCCGTCGTAGCGGTGGCGGGAAGCGAGATAGCTCATCGGGGCTCCTACAATGAAAAAAGCCCGCGCGGGCGGGCTTCCGGGTACAGAGTTACTGCACTACTGCCTGATTCAGGCGAAGTTCTGGTTGACGAAGTCCCAGTTGACCGTGTTCCACCACGATTCCACGAACTTCGGACGGGCGTTGCGGTAGTCGATGTAGTAAGCGTGTTCCCATACGTCGCAGGTCAGCAGCGGCTTGTCGGCCGTTGTCAGCGGGGTCTGGGCGTTGGACGTGTTGACGATGTCGACGGAACCGTCGGCCTTCTTCACCAGCCAGGTCCAGCCGGAACCGAAGTTGCCGACGGCGGACTTGCTGAACTCTTCCTTGAACTTGTCGAACGAACCCCACTTGGCGGTGATCGCATCGGCCACGGCACCGGTCGGCGCGCCGCCGCCGTTCGGCTTCATGCAGTTCCAGAAGAACGTGTGGTTCCACACCTGCGCGGAGTTGTTGAAGATGCCGCCGGAGGACTTCTTGATGATCTCTTCCAGGGACAGGTTCTCGAACTCGGTGCCCTTGATCAGGTTGTTCAGGTTCGTCACATACGCCTGGTGGTGCTTACCGTAGTGGTATTCCAGCGTCTCCTGGGAGATGTGCGGCTGCAGGGCGTCCTTCGCGTAGGGCAGGGGCGGCAGAGTATGTTCCATGTGTGTTTCCTTTTAACGAGACAGAAGGGTAATTTTGACGAAACGACCAACATTGTAATGCGTCGCCCGGGGCTTTGCCGAAAGCCCCCTCAAAATGTGCGGCAAACGCGCGGCAAGCCCCGGCTTCAGTGGGGCCGCGTGGTTTCCCGCACGACCAGCTCGACCGGCGGCACCCGCGTCGGCACCCGGTCGCCATTGATGAGCCGCAGCAGCGCCGTAATCGCCGTCAGGCCGATCTCGTACAGCGGCTGCCGCACCGTCGTCAGCGGCGGCGTCGTGAACGACGAGCCGGGCAGGTCGTCAAAGCCCACCAGCGACACGTCTTCCGGCACGCGCACGCCCTTGCGGTACAGCGCCAGCCGCACGCCGTACGCGCTCTGGTCGTTCGCCGCGAACACGGCGGTGAATTCCTGGCGCGTCTCGAACAGGTGGTTGATCGCGATGAGACCGCTGTTTTCGTGGAAATTACCTTCGACGACGAGCGCCGGGTCGACGGCGATGCCGGCATCTTCCAGCGCCTTGCGGTAGCCGCGCAGCCGGGCCGACGCGTCGGCGTGGCTCGGCGGGCCCGCGACGAACGCGATGCGCCGGTGGCCCAGCTCGATCAGGTGGCGCACGGCCAGCCAGGCGCCGTGCTCGTTATCCATCGTGAAGCCCAGCGCGTTCGACGCATCGAGCGCGCGGCCGGTGACGACGATCGGGCGCTGCGTGGCGAAGTGCAGCAGTTCGTCGTCGGGCAGGTTGCCGGACAACAGGACGATGCCGTCCACCTTGCGTGCCAGCAGCAGCCTGATGCGGTCCGCTTCCTCCAGCGCGCTCCAGTGGCCCGTGACGATCACGGATGCGTAGCCGGTGCCTTTCAGGCCGTCGTCGATGCCGTGCAAGGTCTCGTCGAAGAACGGCGACGAGATGTCCTGCACGATGATGCCGATCGTGTGCGTGCGGCCCTTCTTGAGGCCTTGCGCCATCAGGTTCGGTGCGAAATTGGTGCGCGCGATCGCCTTCATCACGGCTTGCCGCTTGTCGTCGGAAACGCGGGCCGTGCCGTTCAGGATGCGCGAGACGGTGGAAGGCGAGACGCCGGCCTCCCGAGCGACGTCAAGCAGGGTCGATGGCCCTGCCGCCACTGTTTTTTTTATCATTGTTGTCCCGTGGTTATAACTTCGGCCAAGGTTACCATATGGCGCGGGACGATTACAGCGTGGGCTGTACGCCTGCCACGTCGACGTCGGCACTGCCTTCGGCCAAGCGTACGGTGACGGTGGTGCGCGGCTGCAGCTGCGCGGGCGAGCGCAGGATCGTGCCTTGCCGGTCCGTGACGATCGCGTAACCCCGTTCCAATGTGCGCTGTGGATTGAGCAGTTCCAGCTGCGCGGCCAGCGCGCCCAATGCTTCACGTTCGCGCTGCACGCGCGCGCCGATGTTGACGGTGCAGCGGTGCTGCAGCGCGGCCAGGTGGGCACGCACCGGGCGCGTGTCCGGGCGCTGCGCGGCCAGCCGGCCGGCCAGCCGTTCCAGCGTGTGGCGGGCCTGGTTCAAAGGCGTGCGGTTCGCATGCATCATCGCCGTCGAGAGCGCCAGCAGCTCGAGGCGCTGCTGGCGGATCCGCGCCGTTGGGCTCAGCAGCCGGCGGCTGTGGTTGTCCAGCGTTTGCGCAGCGTCGTTTAACGTGCGGCGCATCGCGCGGCGCAGGTCCGTCGCGTCCGCACGCAGCGAAGCGAGCCAGTCGCCACGGGGCGTCGCGGCCAGTTCGGCCGCCGCCGTCGGCGTCGCCGCGCGCAGGTCGGCGGCGAAGTCGGCGATCGTGAAGTCCGTCTCGTGGCCCACGCCCGAGATCACCGGCATGCTGCATTCGGCGATCGCATACGCCACCTGCTCGTCGTTGAAGCACCACAGGTCCTCGATGCTGCCGCCGCCGCGGCAGACGATCAGCACGTCGCACTCGGCGCGGTGCGATGCGGTGCGGATCGCCAGCGCGATCTGTTCTGCGGCCAGCTGGCCCTGCACCAGCGTGGGGTAGAGCACGATGTTCACATGCGGCGCGCGGCGGCGCAGCGCCGTCAGCACGTCGCGCAGCGCGGCCGCCTGCGGACTCGTGACGATGCCGATGGTGCGGGCGAACAGCGGGATGGCGCGCTTCCTGTCCTCATCGAACAGGCCGGCCGCGGACAGCCGTTCCTTCAGCCGCATGAACGCCTCGAACAGCGCGCCGACGCCGGCGCGGCGGATCGCCTCGACATTGATCTGGTAGTCGCCACGCGGGCCGTATAACGTGACGAGCGCGCGCACCTCGACCTTGTCGCCCTCGCGCGGCACGAAGCCGGCGTACTGGGCGCGGCCGCGGAACATCACGGCGCGCACCTGGGCCGCGTCGTCCTTCAACGTGAAGTACCAGTGGCCGGAACTGGCGCGCGTGAAATTGGAGATTTCCCCAGCGATCCACGTCAGTGGAAAACTCCGTTCCAGCAGCCGCGCGACGGCTTGGTTCAGGGCGCTGACGGTGATGACGGCGTTCTGGCCGGCGGCGGAATCGGGGCGGTCGTAGGTAGTCATGGGCAGGCTGTCCACAGTGTCATCAAGCGGTCATGCTTATGTCATATCTCGCCTGAAACGGCAAGATGTTTTTCTAAGGGGCTGATTTTAAAAGGTAAACCTGGCTGCTGCATTCGCGGGCAGCGTAAGAATAGTCTTACAAATCAAGGACTTTGCCGATGCGGGGGATTCTTACGCACAAAGATATCCACAGAATTTGTGGGGAACCTTTGCACCAAACTGGGCCGTTGCTGCAAATTTCCGCACGAAAACATTTTGGTTACAAATCAATGACTTGAGTCCGGTGGGTGCAGCTTCCCCACAATTTTATCCACAGAAGTTGTGAAGAATCGGCGGCGCCTTCCAGCGGCGCTGATGGCGGAACTCGCGCCGCACCTGCTCCCGAACAGCCTGCCCAATTTTTGTGCGAGGACATTTTTTCCTTACGAATCAAGGGGTTTACGGGATACCGGCAGCCTTGCGCACAATATTGTCCACAGTTTTTGTGCAGAAGGCGCACAAGACGCCCGCGGGAACGTGAAAAGCGGCAATTTTCTGTCGCTGCATTGTTTTTCAGCAGGCTTGTTTTTCTCTTGTAAATCAAAGACTTTACTTGTCATCAATGGCCTTGCCAACAATCTTATCAACAGTTTATGTGCAGAACCGAACATTCTCAAAAGAACTGTGCGTAGTGCCGCTGCAAACTTTTTGCGCAAGGAAATTTTTCCCTTTCATATCAGTACCTTAGGGGTGCGGCGCGGCCGTTGCCAACAATTTTGTCCACAGAAAATGTTAAGAACCGCACAGACGCGGCCGTGGAAAAACGCTGCACAAAAAACGCGCAGCTAAAATAATCAACGTAAAATCAAGTACTTGGCATCAATGCGGGGCTTTGCGCACAATCTTTTCCACAGAATTTGTGCAGAACCTCGCCAGGCGGGCACACGAACTGTCCACACTTGCCGGAGCACGGCCAAAACGCTACATTGCGCGTCTGGGCTTTCCACAAGGAGTAAGTTTTGCTCGCCATCTTCCAAGCTGCCGGCTGGCCGATCTGGCTGCTGCTGATCGCATCCATCGTCGCGACCGCGCTGATCATCGAACGCCTGCTGACGTTGCGGCGCGCGCGGATCCTGCCGCCGAACCTGCTCGACGAAGTCACGCGGGTCTACCGCGGCGGCAATATCACACCGGAGATCATCGAGAAGCTGGAAACCAGTTCGCCGCTGGGCACCGTGCTGGCCGCCGCGCTGCGCAACGTGAATGCGCCGCGCGACGTGATGAAGGAATCGATCGAAGAGGCGGGCGGCGGTGTCGCCCACACGCTGGAACGCTTCCTGACGACCCTGGGCACGATCGCCACGCTGGCGCCGCTGATGGGCCTGTTCGGCACCGTCGTCGGCATGATCGAGATCTTCGGCGCGCAAAACCCCACCGGCGCCAATCCGGCCCAGCTGGCGCACGGCATCTCGGTGGCGCTGTACAACACCGGATTCGGCCTGGCGATCGCCATGCCCACGCTGGTGTTCTACCGCCACTTCCGCGCGCTGGTGGACAGCTTCGTGATCCAGATGGAGCAGCAGGCGGTGCGCTTCGTCGACGTCGTGCACGGCGCGCGCAACTGAGGCGGCACCATGGACTTCCGCAAGGGCCGGCGCCGCGAGGATCCGGACATCAACCTGATCCCGTTCATCGACGTGCTGCTGGTGATCCTGATCTTCCTGATGGTCAGCACCACGTACAGCCGCTTCACCGAGCTGCAGATCACGCTGCCGACGGCCGATGCCGGGAAGGCGGCCGAACAGCCGAACCAGATCGACGTGACCGTCGACGCGAAGGGCAACTACACGGTCAATGGCCAGCCCGTATCGTTCCGCGACCCGGCCGGCCTGGCCGCCACGTTGAAGGCCGCCGCGAAGCCGGGCAGCGACCCGGTCGTCGTCGTCAATGCCGACCAGTTCGCGATGCACCAGATGGTCGTCAACGTGATGGAGGCCGCGCGCATCGCCGGCTACGGCAAGCTGACGTTCGCCGCGCAGACGGGCAGTGCAAAGTAACCTGCGCAGTGATCTCCGCCTTGACTCATCCCTTGCCACCGCGTGCCGCCTGACATGGCGGGCACGCTCGAATCCACGCTGACGCGCGCCTGGCTGCACCGCGGCCCGTTGGCCTGCGCGCTGTATCCCGTGTCGCTGCTGTTTCGCGCGCTGGCCGGCGTGCGCGCGCTGCTGTATCGCACCGGCGTGCTGAAATCCGGCAGGCTGCCGGTACCCGTCGTCGTCGTCGGCAATATCTTCATCGGCGGCACCGGCAAGACGCCGCTGACGATCTGGCTCGTCGAACAGCTGCGCGCGGCTGGCTTCACGCCGGGCGTCATCTCGCGCGGCTTCGGCGGCAAGGGCAGTGCGCCGCGGCCCGTGACGCCGCTGTCGACGCCGAGCGATGTGGGCGACGAGCCCGTGCTGATCGCCACCCGCGCCGGCTGCCCCGTGTTCGTTTGCCGCGACCGCCACGAGGCGGGCAGGGCACTGCTGGCCGCGCATCCGCAGGTGGACGTGATCGTCACCGACGATGGCCTGCAGCATTACGCCCTTGCGCGCGATGTCGAAGTGGTGCTGTTCGACGGCCGCGGCGTCGGCAATGGCTGGACGTTGCCGGCCGGGCCCTTGCGCGAGCCGCCCGCGCGCCGGCGCGACTTCACCGTCGTCAATGCGACGGAGATCACGCCGGCGCTGGCGGCCAGCGTCGGCGGCGCGCCTTACCGGATGACGCTGGCGGGCGACGTGGCCGAGCGCCTGGCCGACCGGCGCGAGCGCATGCCGCTGGCGCAGCTGGCGCAGCGCGGCGGCAAGATCGTCGCCGCGGCCGGCATCGGCAACCCGGGCCGGTTCTTCCGCATGCTGGCCGGCGCCGGTCTCGCGTTCGCGGAGCTGCCGCTGCCCGATCACCACGACTTCCTCGACCGTCCGTTCGCGCAGCTGGACGCGGACTTGATCTTGTTGACGGAGAAGGATGCAGTAAAATGCGCACACATCGAAGAACTGAGGAACGATCCGCGCCTGTGGGTCGTTCCCGTCAGCGCGCGCATCGATGCCGCGCTGGCCGCACACATTGTGGAGAAATGCCGTGGACGCACGTTTGCTTGACATCCTGGTCTGCCCCGTTTGCAAGGGCCCGCTCGAATACGACAAGAAAGCCCAGGAGATGATCTGCCGCGGCGACCGCCTGGCCTATCCGATCCGCGACGGCATCCCGATCATGTGGGCCGACGAAGCCCGCACGCTTCAGGACGCTGTGGAATAAGGCGCGCCGCAGCAGTGTCCTTCACCGTCATCATCCCCGCGCGCCTGGCCTCGACCCGGCTGCCGAACAAGCCCCTCGCCGACATCCACGGCAAGCCGATGGTCGTGCGCGTGGCCGAACGTGCCGCGCTGTCCGGCGCCGCGCGCATCATCGTCGCCACCGATCACGCATCGATCGAAGACGCATGCCGGCAGCACGGCATCGACGTGCGCATGACGCGCGCCGATCACCCGTCCGGCACCGACCGCATCGCCGAAGTGGCGCAGGCGCTTGGCCTGGCCGCGAACGAGGTGGTCGTCAACCTGCAGGGCGACGAGCCGCTGATCGACCCGGCCCTGCTGGCCGCATGCGCAAGCCGCATCGGGCCGGACGTGCCGATGGCCACCTGCGCGCACCCGCTGACCGATGCCGGGGAAGCTTTCAATCCGAACGTCGTCAAGGTCGTGCTGGACAAGGCGGGCCGCGCGCTGTACTTCAGCCGCGCGACGATCCCGTGGGCACGCGACGCGTTCGCGCAATCGAAGGACATCCTGCCACCCGGCTACCAACCGCTGCGCCACATCGGCCTGTACGCCTACCGCAACGACTTCCTGCAAGCCTATCCGCGGCTGGACGTGTCGCCCCTCGAAGGCATCGAGGCGCTGGAACAGCTGCGCGTGCTGTGGCACGGCCATCCTATCGCCGTGCATGTCACCGGCGCGGCGCCCGCCCCCGGTGTCGATACGCCTGAAGACCTGGAACGCGTGCGCGCTCAGTTTGTCTGAGCATTTGCAGTTTTGCATGTCAAAACTGCTCGCAAAGTGGCGTTCGTCCAGCGTTTTGTGGTAAGTTTCGTCACGACCCTGACACACTTACCACTATATTATTAAAATCGTTTTAGGAATTTTCATGCGTCTCATTCTGTTAGGAGCTCCCGGCGCCGGCAAGGGCACCCAGGCCAACTTCATCAAGGAAAAGTACAACATTCCTCAGATTTCGACCGGTGACATGCTGCGCGCCGCCATCAAGGCGGGCACCGAGCTGGGCATCGCGGCGAAGAAGGTGATGGACGCTGGGCAGCTGGTATCCGACGACATCATCATCGGCCTGGTGAAGGACCGCCTGAAGGAAGCGGACTGCGCGAACGGCTACCTGTTCGACGGCTTCCCGCGCACGATCGCCCAGGCCGACGCGATGAAGGATGCCGGCGTGAAGATCGACTACGTGCTGGAGATCGCCGTGCCGGACGAACAGATCATCGAGCGCATGGATGGCCGCCGTTGCCACCCCGGCTCCGGCCGCGTGTACCACGTGAAGTTCAACCCGCCGAAGGTCGACGGCGTCGACGACGTGACCGGCGAACCGCTGGTGCAGCGCGACGACGACAAGGCCGAGACCGTCAAGAAGCGCCTGGACGTTTACCATAACCAGACGGAAGTGCTGCTGGGTTATTACAACGAATGGGCCAAATCGGGCGACTCCCTCGCGCCAAAATACCGCAAGATCGAAGGCGTCGGCCCGGTGGAGGAAATCCGCGACCGCGCATTCGCCGCGCTCGCGCAATAACAAAACCTGAAACGGACCGGCAACGGTCCGTTTTTTTTATTTGCCGGCCCCCTATCGGCCGCACCAGTTTTCGTTTGTATCGTTTCGTTGCCGCCGCGTGGCGGTTTGATGAAGTCCGATTTGATAACGTTGGCTAGAAGAGGGGGACATATGGCAGCGAGTCTGTGGTTTGCGGTGGCGTGCGGTGTCATTGCGGTGGTGTACGGGCTGTGGTCGCGCAGTTGGATCCTGCGGCAGGACGCGGGCAATCCGCGCATGCAGGAGATCGCCACGGCGATCCAGCAGGGCGCCGGCGCCTACCTGGCGCGGCAGTACCGCACGATCGGCATCGTCGGCATCGTTCTCCTCGTCGCCATCTTCTTCATGCTCGGCTTCCATACGGCGCTGGGCTTCCTGATCGGTGCCGTGCTGTCCGGCGCGTGCGGCTTCATCGGCATGAACGTGTCGGTGCGGGCCAATGTGCGCACGGCGCAGGCCGCGTCCGTCGGCATGAACGAGGCGCTCAACGTGGCCTTCCGCGGCGGCGCGATCACGGGCCTGCTGGTGGTCGGCCTGGGCCTCCTTGGCGTGGCGCTGTTCTACTGGGTGCTGACGACGTTCGCCAGCACCGCCTATCCCGCCACCAACCTGACCCCGCACGACGTGATCAAGCCGCTGATCGGCCTCGCGTTCGGCGCGTCGCTGATTTCGATCTTCGCGCGCCTGGGCGGGGGCATCTTCACGAAGGGCGCCGACGTCGGCGCCGACCTCGTCGGCAAGGTCGAGGCGGGCATTCCCGAGGACGATCCGCGCAATCCCGCCGTCATCGCCGACAACGTGGGCGACAACGTGGGCGACTGCGCCGGCATGGCGGCCGACCTGTTCGAGACCTATGTCGTGACCTTGATCGCGACGATGCTGCTGGGCGCCCTGATGATCACGGACGCACCCCGCGAAGCGATCCTGTATCCGCTGCTGCTGGGCGGCGTGTCGATCCTCGGTTCGATCGTCGGCTGCCTGTTCGTCAAGGCCAAGCCGGGCAAGAAGATCATGTCCGCGCTGTACACGGGGCTGTGGTGGTCGGCGATCCTGTCGCTGATCGGTTTCGCCGTCGTCACGTGGCTGCTGTGGAGCGACGACACGATGCGCTGGCAGATGATGGGCGCGACGGTCGTCGGCATCGTGCTCACGGGCCTGATGGTCTACATCACCGAGTTCTATACGGGTACCGACTTCAAGCCGGTGCGCCACATCGCCGAGGCGTCGACGACGGGCCACGGCACCAACATCATCGCCGGGCTGGGCGTGTCGATGAAGTCGACCGCGTGGCCCGTGCTGGCCGTGTGCGTGGCGATCCTCGTGTCGTACAAGCTGGCGGGCCTGTACGGCATCGCGATCGCGGCCACGTCGATGCTGTCGATGGCCGGCATCATCGTTGCGCTGGACGCGTATGGTCCGGTGACGGACAACGCCGGCGGCATCGCCGAGATGGCCGGCATGCCCGACTCGGTGCGCGCGATCACCGATCCGCTGGACGCCGTCGGCAACACGACGAAGGCCGTCACGAAAGGCTATGCGATCGGCTCGGCCGGGCTGGCCGCGCTGGTGCTGTTCGCCGACTACACGCACGCGCTGGAGTCGCGCCAGCTGTCGATGACGTTCGACCTGTCCAACCCGATGGTGATCGTGGGCCTCTTCATCGGCGGCCTGATTCCCTACCTGTTCGGGGCGATGGCGATGGAAGCGGTCGGCCGCGCGGCAGGTGCCGTCGTCGTCGAGGTACGGCGCCAGTTCCGCGACATCAAGGGCATCATGGACGGCAGCGGCCGGCCCGAGTACGACAAGGCCGTCGACATGCTGACCGCGTCGGCGATCCGCGAGATGATCGTGCCGTCGCTGCTGCCCGTCATCGTGCCTATCCTGGTCGGCATGCTGCTGGGGCCCGCGGCGCTGGGCGGCATGCTGATGGGGACGATCGTCACGGGCCTGTTCGTCGCGATCTCGATGACGACGGGCGGCGGCGCGTGGGACAACGCGAAAAAATACATCGAGGACGGCAATCACGGCGGCAAGGGTTCCGATGCGCACAAGGCCGCGGTGACGGGCGACACGGTGGGCGACCCGTACAAGGACACGGCCGGCCCCGCGGTGAACCCGCTGATCAAGATCATCAACATCGTCGCGCTGCTGCTGGTGCCGCTGCTGCCGGCCACCGGCTGGCTTGCCGTCGCGACGGAACCGCTGCAGGCGCACGCTCCGGCCGCCGTGAAGAACCGCGTCGCCACCGGGACCACGCCCGCGCCGGTGGCGGAGCGCCCGGCCGAGCGCTGAGCGGCTGCGGTGCGGCAGGGCGGGGCGGGCCGGCGTATCATGGACCGGCCGTCCTCGCCTGGAGTTTTCGATGCCGTTCGCCGCGCCCCGGTGCCCGTCCTTCCGCCGCTATCTGCTTTGCTGCGCCTTGCTGGCGCTGGCCGGGGCGCACGCCCAGGAAGTGGAGCAGGGGCGGCGTAACGAGGCCGCCAACCCGGCGGCCGCCGCCAAGCCGGCTGCCGACCAGGCCGCGTATGCCCGGCTGCCGGTGTGCAAACTGGCGCCGGACGGCCGCAGCCTCGCCGTCGAGCCGTGCCGCACGGCGCCGGCGCAGCGGCCGATGCCGCGCCGCCCCGTGCCGCACCAGGACTATCCCGAACCCCGCATCGGCATCCAGGAAGCCCCGCGCCCGGAGCTGACCTTGCCGGCGGCCACGCTGGAACCCCGTTCGCCGTATCCGGCCGCGCCGGTGCCGCCGGTGCCGCCCGCCGTCAATCCGCAGGCGGCGCAGTCACCCTACGTGAGCCCGGCCCCCGGCACGTTCGCCGCGCCGCCGCCGGGGCCCAGCCGGCCGTCTCCGGCGGCGTGCGTCGGCGGGGTATGCCGCGATGCCGGCGGCGCCCCTTACACGGGCGGCGGCGGGACGGGCGTGCTGAAGAGCCCCAGCGGACGCATCTGCACGAGCACGGGCGGCTTTATCCGCTGCATGTGATCCGCTACAATCGCCTCCATTGACGTTTACGTAAACGTCACCAACAGTGGAGACAGCATGCAAATTCGGGACAATGTATTCATCATCACGGGCGGCGCTTCGGGACTCGGCGCGGCGACGGCGCGTGCGCTGGCCGCGCAGGGCGGCAAGGTGGTGCTGGCGGACGTGCAGGTCGAGGCAGGTGAGGCGCTGGCGGCCGAGTTGAACGGGCGCTTCGTGCGCTGCGACGTGACGCAGGAGGCGGACGGCCTGGCCGTCGTTGCCGCGGCGCGCGAGCTGGGTGCGCTGCGCGGCATCGTCAACTGCGCCGGCGTGGCGCCGGCCGCGAAGACGGTCGGCAAGGACGGCCCCCATCCGCTCGACGCGTTCACCCGCACCATCGGCATCAACCTGATCGGCACGTTCAATATGTGCCGCCTCGCGGCGGACGCGATGAGCAAGCTCGACCCGCTCGAGCACGGCGAGCGGGGCGTGATCGTCAACACGGCGTCCGTCGCCGCGTTCGACGGCCAGATCGGCCAGGCCGCGTATGCGGCATCGAAGGCCGGCGTGGCGGGGATGACGCTGCCGATGGCGCGCGACCTGTCGCGCAGCGGCATCCGCGTGATGACGATCGCCCCCGGCATCTTCGAGACGCCGATGCTGCTCGGGATGCCGG
Organism: Pseudoduganella flava; assembly: GCF_007830495.1. Classification (GTDB taxonomy): domain Bacteria; phylum Pseudomonadota; class Gammaproteobacteria; order Burkholderiales; family Burkholderiaceae_D; genus Rugamonas; species Rugamonas flava. The sequence continues at coordinate 858,330 of NZ_VLKW01000001.1, forward strand.
CCGAGGTGCAGGATGCGCTGGGCAAGATGGTGCCGTTCCCACCGCGTCTCGGCAAGCCGGACGAGTATGCGCAGCTGGCGCTGGCCATCATCGGCAACGTGATGCTGAACGGCGAGACGATCCGCCTGGACGGTGCGATCCGCATGCAGCCGAAATAAGGTAGCATTCGTTCGTCAAGAGAACGCGCGGCCGCCGTCGCGCGTTTTGCTTTTTGAAGGAGGATCGATGAAGCGACTGAATTTGGTGCCCGGTGCCGTATCCCTTGCGCTGGCCTTGCTGTGCGGTGGTCCGGACGCGTTCGCGCAGGAGCGCGCGCCCGAAATCGCCACCGGTTATGCCGAGAAGCAGGGCGCCGTCGCGCACAAGTACATGGTGGCCGCGGCCAACCCGCTCGCCACCGATGCGGGCTACCAGATGCTCAAGCAGGGCGGCAGCGCGATCGATGCGGCCATCGCCACGCAGCTGGTGCTGACGCTCGTCGAGCCGCAATCGTCGGGCATCGGCGGCGGCGCGTTCCTGCTGCTGTTCGACGGGAACAAAGTGCATTCGTACGACGGCCGCGAGACGGCGCCGATGGCCGCCACCGAGGCGCTGTTCCTGGACAAGGACGGCAAGCCGATGTCGCGCGAGCAGGGCATCGTCGGCGGCCGCTCGACGGGGGCGCCGGGCGTGCTGCGCATGCTGGAGCTGGCGCACAAGCGCCACGGCAAGCTGGCGTGGGCCACGCTGTTCGGCCCCGCGATCCGGCTGGCCGAGGAAGGCTTCGCGGTCAGCCCGCGCCTGAACGCATTGCTGAAGTACGACCAGCGCCGCCTGCCGCGCGACCCTGTCGCCGCCGCGTATTTCTACGATGCGGATGGCGCGCCGCGCCCGGTCGGCTACGTGCTGAAGAACCCGGAACTGGCGCGCACTTTGCGCGAGATCGCCAGCAAAGGCGCCGATGCGTTCTACACGGGCCGGATCGCGCGCGACATCGCCGCGAAGGTCGCCAACCATCCGACCAATCCGGGCCTGCTGACGGCCAGGGACATCGCCGACTACCGCGCCAAGGAGCGCGATCCCGTCTGCGCCGATTACCGGCAATGGAAGGTGTGCGGCATGCCGCCGCCGTCGTCGGGCGGCATCGCCATCGCGCAGATGCTGGGCATCCTGGAACACACGCCGATCGGTGCGCATGCGCCGGTGGGCGGCGCGCTGGACGCCGAGGCGATCCACCTGTTCTCCGAAGCGGGCCGGCTGGCGTACGCGGACCGCAACCGCTACGTGGCCGACACCGACTTCGTGCCGCTGCCCGGCAACGGCATCGCATCGATGCTGGACAAGCGCTACCTGACCCAGCGTGCCACGCTGATCGGCGCGCAGTCGATGGGCAGCGCGCAGGCCGGCACGCCGCCAGGGATGCAAGTGGCATGGGGCACCGACACGGCGCTGGACCGGCCGTCGACGTCGCACCTGGTGGCGGTGGACCAGTACGGCAACGGGCTGTCGATGACGACGTCCGTCGAGGATGCATTCGGCTCGCGGCAGATGGTGGATGGCTTCATGCTGAACAACCAGCTGACCGACTTCTCGTTCGACGCGCGCGACGACAACGGCCCGATCGCCAACCGCGTCCAGCCGGGCAAACGGCCGCGCAGCGCGATGTCGCCGACGCTCGTGTTCGACAAGGCGACGGGCAAGCTGGTGTTGGCGACGGGCTCGCCGGGCGGCTCGGCGATCATCAACTACGTGGCCAAGGTGCTGGTCGGCACGCTGGATTGGCACCTCGACGTGCAGCAGGCGATCAGCCTGCCGAACTTCGGCAGCCGCAACGGCCCGACGGAGCTGGAAGCGGGCCGCGTGAGCCCGGCCGTCATCGCCCAGCTGAAGGCGAAGGGCCACGTCGTCCGCGAATTCGAGCAGAACTCCGGCCTGCAAGGCATCCAGCGCCAGCAGCGCAACGGCCGCGACGTGTGGTTCGGCGGCGCCGACCCGCGCCGCGAAGGCATCGTCAAAGGCGACTGACGCCTGTCGCATTTCCGCACCAGGGACTGTCCCTCATCCGTGGAAACACTCCGTGGAAGCTCTGGCGTTTCCACGCGATCGCCACACAACCTGCGGGTGCCCGGCGCGGCGCCCCGTCCTTTCTTCAGTTTGTTGCCCAAAATCGGGGACTGTCCCCGATTTTGGGCAACAAAGCATCGAAGCGACGGCAAGTTGGCTACTCGGCCGTGGAAAATACGGCGAGCTGGAGATGACGGCTTGCGTCGTGCGTTTTGTTTCCTGAAACGAGGGACAGTCCCTGTGCGGATTTGCAACGGACTCGGGAGTTTGGGAAACATATCGGGCGTGTTACCCTTAGTAAATGGGAATGAAAAAGAAGACCGGCCTGATTTTGACGGGAGGCGGCGCCCGTGCCGCCTATCAGGCCGGCGTGCTGCAGGCCATTGCCGAGATCCTGTGGGACGAGGGCTGGGCGCCGGCGCGCAACCCCTTCCAGATCATCTGCGGCACGTCGGCCGGGGCGATCAATGCGACGGCGCTGGCGTGCCGCGCCGATAATTTCGGCGAAAGCGTCGCGAAGCTGATGGAGGTGTGGTCACATATCGCCGTCGAGCAGGTGTACCGCGCCGATTCGCTTGGCGTGCTGCGCTCTGGCGCGCGCTGGCTGTCGCTGTTGTCGTTCGGCTGGCTGCTGCGCAAATGGCATGCGGCGCCGCCCACCTCGCTGCTGGACAACACGCCCCTCGTCAACCTGCTGCACCGCATGCTCGACCTGCCGCGCCTCGACGGCGTGCTGCAGGAAGGCTTGCTGCATGCGGTGGCCGTGACGGCGTCGTCGTACACGGGTGGCCAGCACATCACGTTCTACCAGACCGCGGCGGAGATCGCGCCGTGGGTGCGGATGCAGCGGGTGGCGCTGCAGGACCAGATCGGCGTCGAGCACCTGCTGGCGTCGTCCGCCATTCCGTTCATCTTTCCGGCGACGCCGCTGTTCGTCGGCGGCCAGCGCGAATACTGCGGCGACGGCTCGATGCGCCAGCTGGCGCCGATTTCGCCGGCGATCCACCTGGGCGCCGCGAAGGTGCTCGTCGTCGGTGCCGGGCGGCTGACCGAGCCGCCGCGCCAGGGCGGCGACAACGCCCGCTATCCCAGCCTCGCGCAAGTGGCGGGCCACGCGATGTCGTCGATCTTCCTGGACGGCCTGGCGATGGACATCGAGCGCCTCAACCGCGTCAACCACACGCTGTCGATGCTGCCGGCCGAGCTGCTGGACAAGACCCCGCTGCGCCCCGTCGAACTGCTCGTCATCGCGCCGTCGGAGCGGCTCGACGACCTGGCGCTGCGCCACGTCGGCAGCCTGCCCGCGCCGATCCGCGCGATGCTGTCCGGGATCGGCGCGACCGAGTCGCGCGGCGCCGCGCTGGCGTCCTACCTGCTGTTCGAGGCCAGCTACACCAATGAGCTGATCCGGCTGGGCCAGCGCGATACCCACGCGCGCCGCGCCGACGTGCTGGCCTTCTTTGGAAACTGAGATGGCGCGCCTGTTCCGCTGCTTGCCCCATGTACTGTTGCTGTGCTTTGCGCTGGCCTGCCAGACGGTGCTCGCGGTGCCGCCCCGCACGCTGCGTTTTGAGCAGCTGAGCGTGGAGGATGGCCTGCCGCAGGAATCCGTGCTGGCGATCGCGCAGGACCGGCAGGGCTTCATCTGGTTCGGCACACAGGCCGGGCTGGCCCGCTTCGACGGCTACCGCACCGTCGTCTACCAGCACGCGCTGGCCGATCCGCACGGCCTTGCCGAGAACTGGGTGCGCGTGCTGCACGTCGATCCATCCGGCCGGCTGTGGATCGGCACCGACAACGGCCTCGACCTGTTCGACCCGCTGACGCAGCGCTTCACGCATTACCGCCCGGCCGAGCCGGAGGAACGTGGCAACGGCAACCGCCACGTGCGCGCGATCGTCGACGACGACGCCGGCGGCCTGTGGCTCGGCACCGCGGATGGCCTGCAGCGCTTCAATCCCGCCACCGGCCGCTACACGATCTGGCACAACACCGTCGGCGACCCGCACAGCCTGGGGCACGACCAGATCAATGCGCTGGCGCGCGACGCGGCGGGGCGCCTGTGGATCGGCACGCCGGCCGGTATCGACGTGCTGGCGCCGGGCAGCGCGCAGTTCGAGCACTTCGCGGCCAACGGCGGCGGCAAGGGCCGGGGCTTGCCGGTGCAGGCGTTGCTGGTCGATCGTGGCCAGAACCTGTGGGTCGGCACGCATGCGGGCCTGGAACGCTGGCGCCTCGACGCGGCCGGCCAGCCGCCGCGGCGCGAACGGATGCCGGACCAGGCGGGCATGCCCGCGATCACCGTCATCGCCCTGTACCAGGATGTCGACGGCACCATCTGGGTCGGCACCCGCAACGACGGCTTGTACCGCTGGCGCCCGGAAGCGGGGCGCTTCGCGTCGTACCGCCACGAGGTGGGCGATCCGCACAGCCTCGGCGACGACTACGTGTCGGCGCTGTTCCGCGACCGCGTCGGCACGTTCTGGGTGGGCACCTGGTACAACGGCGTCAGCCGTGTGGACCTGTCGAGCGGCGGCTTCTCGCGCCTCGTCAAGGATCCGGACGACCACGGCACGCTGAAGGACAACCGCGTGCGCGCGATCGTCGACGCCGGCGGCGGCAAGCTATGGGTCGGCAACGACGATGGCCTCAGCCTGTACGATCCCGTCAGCGGTGCCAGCCGCCTGTACGTGCTGCCGCTCGGCGGCGGCCATGGCGACGCCCACGTGACGGCGCTGTGGCGCGAACCCGGCGGCACGGTGTGGGTCGGCTCGCGTGCCGGCGTGCGCACGTTCGATCCCGCCACCGGCACCTTTGGCCCGTTGCTGCTCTCGCGCGGCAACCCCGAGTTGGACACGGTGCGCTTCATCTACGGCGACCGCGCCGGCATGGTGTGGGTATCGAGCAAGGCGGGGCTGTACCGTCTCGATCCCGCCAGCGGCGGCATGCTCGCGTTCCGCCACGACCCGAACGACCCGCACAGCCTGGCCGACAACACGGTGCGCCCCGTGCTGGAAGACCGCGCCGGCAACCTGTGGGTCGGCACGTTCAACGGCCTCGATCTGCTGGACCGCCGCACCGGCCGCTTCACGCACGTCCAGCACGACCCCAACGACCCCGCCAGCCTGTCGCACAACGAGGTGCATTACCTGTACGAGGACAGCGCCGGCGCGCTGTGGGTTGGCACCGCGGCGGGCCTGAACCGCATGCGCCGCGGCGCCGACGGCGCCGTCTCGTTCAGCCGCTACACGCGGCGCGACGGCCTGGCCGACGATTCGATCGCGGCGATATTGGCCGACGCGCAGGGCAAGCTGTGGCTGTCGACGAACATCGGGCTGACGAGCCTGGACCCGGCTACGGGCCGCGTGCGCAACTACGCGGGCGCCGACGGCACGATCGAAGGGGCCTATTTCGACGGTTCGGCGCTGGCCGCGCGCGACGGCATCCTCTACTTCGGCGGCTTCAACGGCATCACGGCATTCGATCCCACGGCGGTGCGGCCGAACGGCATTGCGCCGGCCGTCGCGATCACCGACTTCCAGATCTTCAACGAATCGCTGCGGCCCGGCGCGCGCCGCCCGGATGGCCGCGTGCCGCTGCAGCGGGCCATCGAGGCGACCCGCGAACTGACGCTGCAGCAGCAGGACTCCGTGTTCTCGCTGGAGTTCGCGGCGCTGCACTTTGCGTCGCCGCAGAACAACCGCTTTGCCTACCAGCTCGAAGGCTTCGACCGGGACTGGGTCAGCACGGGCGCGAACAAGCGCTTCGCCACGTACACGAACCTGGACCCGGGCCGCTACGTGTTCCGCGTGAAGGCGGCCAACAAGGATGGCGTGTGGGGCGAGCCGACCGAGCTGGCGATCACGATCATGCCGCCGATGTGGAAGACGTGGTGGTTCCGCACGGCGGTGCTGCTGTCCGTGCTGGGCGGTGCATTCGTGCTGTACCGGGCGCGCGTGCAGGCGCTGCGCAGCCAGCGCTCGCGGCTGGAGCGCCAGGTCAGCCTGCGCACGGCCGAAGTCGAGATGAAGAACCGGCTGCTGACGCAGCAGACGCGCGAGCTGGAGCAGCGCGACGAGTGGCTGTCGCACGAGAAGCAGCGCGCCGAGGATGCGACGCGGCAGAAGTCCGAATTCCTCGCCAACATGAGCCACGAGATGCGCACCCCGCTGGCCGGCGTGATCGGCATGCTGGGCTTCGCGCTGCGCGATCCCACGCTGCAGCCGGCCACGCGCGAGCAGATCGAACGGGGCCAGGCCAACGCGCAGTCGCTGCTGTCGATCATCAACGACCTGCTTGATTTCTCGAAGATCGAGGCGGGCAAGCTGACGATCGAGAAGATCGATTTCTCGCTGGCCGCCGCGGTGGAGAACGTCGTCAGCCTGTTCGAGGAGCAGGCCGCGGCCCAGGGCATCGAGTTCCGCGTCGACTATGAGCGCGACCTGCCGCACTTCGTCGTCGGCGACCCGATGCGGCTGCGCCAGGTGCTCGTCAACCTCGTCGGCAATGCGTTCAAGTTCACCCAGCGTGGCCACGTCGCGCTGCGCGTGGCCCGCGTCGGGGCAACCGACGGCGGCTGCGCGCTGATCCGCTTCACCGTCGAGGACACCGGCATCGGCATCCCGCCGGCCGAGCTGCCGCGGCTGTTCGAGAAGTTCGAGCAGGCCGACGCGACGACCACGCGGCGCTACGGCGGCACGGGCCTTGGCCTGGCGATCTGCCGTCAGCTGGTCAACCTGATGGGCGGCGAGATCGGCGCCATCAGCGCGCCGGACGAGGGCAGCGTGTTTACCTTCACGCTGCCGCTGTGCGACGGCGTGCCGCCGCCGCTGGTGCCGCAGCTGCCGCGCGCACCGCACACGCACCGGCTGAAGGTGCTGTGCGCCGAGGACTTCCCGACCAACCAGATCATCATCCGCATGATGCTGGAGGACCTGGGGCACAGCGTCGACATCGTCGGCAACGGCGCGCTGGCCGTGGCGGCGTGCGCGCACACCCGCTATGACCTGATCCTGATGGACGGCCGCATGCCGGAGATGGATGGGCCGACTGCCACCCGCGTGATCCGCGCCGGCGGCCCGGTCGGCGCGCCGGTGCGCGACCGCGACGTGACGATCATCGCGCTGACGGCCAATGTCAGCGAAGAAGACCGCAGCCGCTACCTCGCCTCCGGCATGAACGACTTCCTGACCAAGCCGATCGACGAGGGCGCACTGCACCTGCAGCTGACCCGCGCGATCGAGCGCCAGTTGCGCCGCGGCCTCGAGCTCGAGCCGATGCCGGCGCAGCCGCACGCCCCGCGGCCCAGCGTGGCCGAGCTGGATGCGATGTTCGGCGTCGATACGGGCCAGCCGCCGCTGCAGCGGCCGCTGCAGCGGCCGTTGCCGGCCATCGACCAGGAAGCGGCCGACGCGCTGCGCCTGCGCCTGCGCGACGCGTTCATCGCCGACCTGCCGGGCCGGCTCGACGAGCTCGATGCGGCGCTGGCCGCCGCCGATGCGGATGCGGCGGGCCGGCTGTTCCACGGCATGAAGGGCAGCGCCGCCTACCTGCAGGAGATGGAGCTGCATGCGCTGTGCGCGGAACTGGAGCGTGCCGCCGACCGCGCACTGTGGCAGGCCATCCAGCAGAAGCTGCCGCGCCTGCACGCGATGCTGGGCCGGATCCTGACGCCGGCGGGAACCCAGGGCCGCTGAACGTCACGGCCGCGCGTCCGAGTGGTTATAATCGCAACGCGCCGGCGGTTCCGAGACCGGTGAGGGAGCTATATGAAGGTATTGGTGGTCGACGATGACGTGGTGTCGCGGATGATGCTGATGCACCTGATCGACAGCAGCGGCAACTACGAGATCGTCGAAGCCGAGGACGGCGCCGACGCGTGGCAACAGCTGTCCGAAGGGTTGCGGCCGGCGGTGTGCTTCTGCGATTTGCGCATGCCGCGCCTGTCCGGCATGGAATTGCTGCAGAAGGTGCGCGCCGACGCGGCGCTGGCCACGCTGCCGTTCGTGCTCGTGTCGTCCGCGAACGACCGCGAGACGGTGGAGCAGGCCACGCGTGCGGGGGCGAACGGCTACATCGTGAAACCATTCGAACCGGTGCACGTGCGCGCCCAGCTGGACGCGCTGGCGGCGCGGATGCAGGCGCTGGAAGCGGAAGAGCCGGCGGCCACGCAGGCCCGTCTCGGCATCGACGGCGAGCGGCTGCAGGCCTACCTGGCCGGCTTCGAAACCCAACTGCTGGCCGCGGACGCGGAACTGGAAGCGCTGCTGGGGCGCGGCGCGCAGGGCGAAGTCGCCGTGCGGCTGGAGCGCCTGCGCACCGGCTGTGCCACGCTCGGGCTGCACGGTGCCGCGCGCGTGCTGGCCGGTGTGCCCGCCACGCCGCATGAGCTGGCAGCGATGCTGGCGGCCGTGCTGAGCGCGGTGCGCCGCCAGGCCGGCCTGCTGCGCGAGTGAAGCGTGTACGGCGTGCCGCGTCACTCTTGTATTCAATTTGCTTTAAGCTTAAAGTAAGTGGGTAGTCCAACCATCAACCACAAGGCGATCATGGACCAATCCACCGCGGCCGCACCGAGCGGGCACGTCGATCCGTTCGCGCGGGCACACCTGCCACCTCCCGAACTCTGGCCCGAGCTGTTGTTCGACCTGCCGGAGCTGCGCTATCCACCCCGCCTGAACTGCGTCGCCGAACTGCTGGACCGCCACGTCGCGGCCGGGCAGGGCGCCCGCCCGGCGCTGTGCGACGAGCACGAACGCTGGACGTATGCACAGCTGCAGCAGCAGGTCGACCGCATCGCGCACGTGCTGCGCGGGCGGCTCGGCCTCGTGCCGGGCAACCGGGTGCTGCTGCGCGGCGCGAACACGCCGCTGATGGCGGCCGCGATCCTGGCGGTGCTGAAGGCGGGCCTGATCGCCGTGCCGACGATGCCGCTGCTGCGCACCCGCGAACTGGGCACGATCATCGCCAAGGCGCAGGTGGACGCGGTGCTGTGCGCGGCGTCGCTGCGCGCGGAGCTGGACGCCGTGCCCGGGCTGCCGCCGGCCGTGTACTTCGGCCCCGGCGCGGACGACGCATCCAGCCTGGAAGCGCTGATGGCGCAGGCGCCGGCAGCGTTCGAAGCCTGCGACACGGCGGCGGACGATGTCTGCCTGATCAGCTTCACGTCGGGCACCACGGGCGTCCCGAAAGGCACGATGCATTTTCACCGCGACGTGCTGGCGATCTGCGACTGCTTCCCGCGCCACACGCTGCGCACGCAACCGTCGGACCTGTTCATCGGCACGCCGCAGCTGGCGTTCACGTTCGGCCTGGGTGGGCTGCTGCTGTTCCCGCTGCGCGTGGGCGCCTGCGCCGTGCTGCTGGAAAAGCTGACGCCCGAGACGCTGCTGCAGGCGATCGCGCGGCATCGCGCCACCGTGTGCTTCACGGCGCCCACGTTCTATCGGCAAATGGCGCCGCTGGCGGCGCGCTACGACCTGTCCAGCCTGCGCGCGACGGTGTCGGCCGGCGAGGCGCTGCCCGTTGCCACGCGCGATGCGTGGCAGCGTGCGACCGGGCTGGCGATGATCGACGGGATCGGTTCGACGGAGATGCTGCACATCTTCATTTCCGCCGCCGGCGCCGACATTCGCCCCGGTGCGACAGGCAAGCCGGTACCCGGCTACCAGGCCTGCATCCTCGACGCGCAAGGCAAGCCGGTGGGGCCAGGCGTCGTCGGGCGGCTGGCGGTGAAGGGGCCGACGGGCTGCCGCTACTTGGCCGACCCGCGCCAGAAGGACTACGTGTGCGACGGCTGGAACCTGACGGGCGACGCCTACGAGATGGATGCCGACGGCTACTTCATCTACCGCTCGCGCACTGACGACATGATCATCTCGGCCGGCTACAACATCGCCGGGCCCGAGGTCGAAGACGCGCTGCTGCGCCACCCGGCGGTGGCCGAGTGCGGCGTGGTGGGCCGCGACGACGAGGAGCGTGGCCAGGTCGTCGAGGCGCACGTGGTGCTGCGCCCCGGCTTCGACGGCACGCCCGCGCTGGCGGCCGAGCTGCAGGAATTCGTCAAGAGCAGCATCGCGCCGTACAAATACCCGCGCCGCGTGCTGTTCGCGCCAGCGCTGCCGCGTACCGAGACGGGCAAGCTGCAGCGCTTCCGGCTGCGCGACGCGGGAGCGGCCACATGAACGTGCTGTGCATCGGCGGCGGCCCCGCCGGCCTGTATTGCGCGCTGCTGATGAAGAAGCGCACGCCCGGCCACCGCATCGTCGTCGTTGAACGCAACCGGCCATACGACACGTTCGGCTGGGGCGTCGTGTTCTCCGACCAGACGCTGGGCAACCTCGTCGCCGCCGATGAGCCCAGCGCCCGCGCGATCCTGCAGTCGTTCAATCACTGGGACGACATCGAGGTGTTCTTCAAGGGCGAACGGGTGCGCTCGGGCGGCCATGGCTTTTGCGGCATCGGCCGCAAGCGCCTGTTGAACATCCTGCAGCGGCGCTGCGAGGAACTGGGTGTGGAGCTGGTGTTCGAGACGGACGTCGAGGACGACCGCGCGCTCGCGGCGCGCTACGGCGCCGACCTCGTGATCGCGGCGGACGGCTTGAACAGCCGCGTGCGCACGCGCTACGCCGCCACCTTCCTGCCGCAGGTCGAGGCGCGCCAGTGCCGCTTCGTCTGGCTCGGCACGACCAAGCGCTTCGACGCGTTCACGTTCGACTTCCGCGCCACGCAGCATGGCTGGTTCCAGGCCCACATTTACCAGTTCGACGGCACCACGTCGACGTTCATCGTCGAGACGCCGGAAAGCGTGTGGCAGGCCAGCGGGCTCGATGCGATGACGCAGCAGGAATCGATCGCGTTCTGCGAGCGGCTGTTCGCCGACCGGCTGGACGGCCATCCGCTGATGTCGAACGCGGCGCACCTGCACGGCTCGGCGATGTGGATCCGCTTCCCGCGCATCGTCTGCGAACACTGGGTGCATTGGAACGGCGACGTGCCGGTGGTGTTGATGGGCGACGCGGCGCACACGGCGCACTTCTCGATCGGCTCCGGCACCAAGCTGGCGCTGGAGGATGCGATCGCGCTGGACGCCTGCATCGCCGCGCACGCCGGGTTGCCGGCCGCGCTGGCCGCGTATGAGGCGGAACGGGCGGTCGAGGTGGTCAAGCTGCAGAGCGCCGCGCGCAATTCGATGGAATGGTTCGAGAACGTGGAGCGCTATGCGGGCCTGGACGCGCCGCAGTTCGCCTACGCGATGCTGACGCGCAGCCAGCGGCTGTCGCACGAGAACCTGCGCCTGCGCGACCGCGCCTACGTGGCCGGCTACGAAAGCTGGTTCGCGCGCCGTGCCTTCGAACAGGCCGGCGTGGCGGCACCAGGCGACCTGGCGATTCCGCCGATGTTCACGCCGTTCAGGGTGCGCGAGCTGGTGCTGAAGAACCGCATCGTCGTGTCGCCGATGGCGCAGTACAGCGCCGTCGACGGCACGGTGGGCGACTGGCACCTGCTGCACCTGGGCGCGCGCGCGGTCGGCGGCGCGGCGCTCGTGATGGCCGAGATGACGTGCGTGTCGGCCGATGCGCGCATCACGCCATGGTGCCCAGGCCTGTATGCGCCGGAGCACACCGCGGCGTGGCGTCGCATCGTCGACGCGGTGCACGCGACCAGCGATGCGAAGATCGGCATCCAGCTGGGCCATGCCGGCGCGAAGGGCTCGACGCGGGCGATGTGGGACGGCATCGACATGCCGCTGGACGACGGCAACTGGCCGCTGGTGGCGGCGTCGCCGCAGCAATACCTGGAAGGCGTTTCGCAGGTCGCACGCGAGGCCACCGCTGCCGACATGGACCGCATCGCCGCCGATTTCGTGCGCGCGACGCTGGCCGCGGAAAGCGCCGGCTTCGACTGGCTCGAGCTGCATTGCGCGCACGGCTACCTGCTGTCGTCGTTCATCTCGCCGCTGACGAACCGGCGCACCGACGAGCATGGCGGCGGTCTTGAAAACCGCTGCCGCTTCCCGCTGCGCGTGTTCGCGGCGATGCGCGCGGCGTGGCCGGCGCACAAGCCGATGAGCGTGCGGATCTCGGCGCACGACTGGGTCGACGGCGGCATCACGCCGGCCGACGCGGTGGCCATTGCGAAGCTGTTCAAGGAAGCGGGGGCGGACGTGATCGACTGCTCGTCCGGCCAGGTCAGCAAACAGGAAAAGCCCGTGTACGGGCGCATGTTCCAGACGCCGTTCGCGGACCGCGTGCGCAACGAGGCGGGCATCGCGGCGATGGCCGTCGGCTCGATCTTCGAAGCCGACCATGCTAACGGCATCATCGCGGCAGGGCGCGCTGACCTGTGCGCCGTCGGCCGGCCGCACCTGGCCAATCCGGCGTGGACCCTGGCGGAAGCGGCGCGGATCGGCTACCGCATGGTCGCGTGGCCGAAGCAATACCTGCCGGGCAAGCAGCAGCTGGAACGCAACCTGGAGCGCGAGCGCCAGCTGGCGGCGGCCGGCGCCGGCCTGACGCCGCAGCAGGTGGCGGCGAAGCTGCTGGAAGGATAACGCTGGGACACTACAGGATAAACGGATGCATTTGAACGACAACGACAACGACGACGACGGCGCCGACCGGCCGGAGGTACTGGACCTGGCCAGCCGGTTGACGGACGATCACCACCAGTCGCTGAAGCTGTGGCTGCGTATGCTGTCGTGCACGGTGCGGATCGAGAACGAGATCCGCGCCCGGCTGCGCGCGCGCTTCGGCATCACGCTGCCTCGCTTCGACCTGATGGCGCAGCTGGAGCGCCATCCGGACGGCTTGCGGATGGGCGAACTGTCGAAGCGGATGATGGTCACCGGCGGCAACGTCACCGGCATCACCAACCAGCTGGAGCAGGAAGGGCTGGTGGCGCGCGTGCCCGATCCGCGCGACGGCCGGGCGTACAGCGTGCAGCTGACGCCGGCCGGCCGGCGCGCGTTCGCGAAGATGGCGCAGGTGCACGAGGAATGGGTCATCGAACTGCTGGGCGACGTGCCGGCGGACGACAAGGGGCGGCTCCTCGAGCTGCTGACGCGCATGAAGGGGCACCTCGATGCCCGGGAGGACGAGACATGAAATACCTGCAGGGTGAAGCGCACGCGCTGCCCGGCCATCGCACCGCACTGGCGGGCTACGCGGCGCGCCACTTCCTGTTCGCCGTGGAGGATGGCGTCGCGACGGTGACGCTGAACCGGCCGGAGCGCAAGAATCCGCTGACGTTCGATTCGTATGCGGAGCTGCGCGACCTGTTCCGCGCGCTGGCGACCGCGGACGACGTGAAGGCCGTCGTCATCGCCGGCGCCGGTAGCGACTTCTGCTCGGGCGGCGACGTGCACGAGATTATCGGCCCGCTGACGCGGCTCGACATGCCGGGCCTGTTGACGTTCACCCGGATGACGGGCGACGTCGTCAAGGCGATACGGGCGTGCCCGCAACCGGTGATCGCCGCCGTGGACGGCGTGTGCGCCGGGGCCGGCGCGATGCTGGCGCTGGCATCCGACATCCGCTACGGCACGGAGCGCAGCAAGACCGCGTTCCTGTTCACGCGGGTGGGCCTGGCCGGCTGCGACATGGGCGCGTGCGCGCTGCTGCCGCGCGTGATCGGCCAGGGCCGCGCGGCCGAGCTGCTGTACACGGGGCGTTCGATGTCCGGCGCCGAGGGCGAACGGTGGGGCTTCTTCAACGCGCTGCATGCGCCGGAAGACGTGCAGGCGGCGGCGTGCACGCTCGCGCAGTCGCTGGCCGCCGGCCCGACGTTCGCGCACGGCATGACGAAGAAGATGCTGCAGCAGGAGTGGAACATGGGCGTCGACGAAGCGATCGAAGCGGAGGCACAGGCGCAGGCGATCTGCATGGCCACCAACGATTTTCACCGCGCCTATCACGCGTTCGTCGCGAAGCGCCGGCCCGAATTCGAAGGAGATTGACGTGGCGGACAAGGCATACCTGGACTGGCCGTTTTTCGCCGGCGAGCACCGCGCGCTCGAGCGCGAGCTGGACGAGTGGGCACGCACGCACCTGGTTCCGGGGCATGGCAGTGACGTGGATGCCGCATGCCGTGCGCTGGTGCGCCAGCTGGGCGATGGCGGCTGGCTGCGCCATGCCGTCGGCGGCACGCAGTACGGCGGCCTGCACGACGCGCTCGACACGCGCGCACTGTGCCTGATCCGCGAAACGCTGGCACGCCACGAAGGCCTGGCCGACTTCGCGTTCGCGATGCAGGGGCTGGGCTCCGGTGCGATCAGCCTGTTCGGCAGCGCGGCGCAGAAGGAAGCGTGGTTGCCCCGCGTGGCGCGGGGCGAGGCGATCGCCGCGTTCGCGCTGTCCGAGCCGGATGCGGGATCCGACGTGGCGGCGCTGCGCTGCGCGGCGGTGCGGGACGGCGACCATTTCGTGCTCGATGGCGAGAAGACGTGGATCTCGAACGGCGGCATCGCCGATTTCTACGTCGTCTTCGCCCGCACCGGCGAAGCGCCGGGCGCACGCGGCATCAGCGCCTTCGTCGTCGACGCGGCCACGCCGGGCCTGCACATCGCCGAGCGCATCGACGTGATCGCGCCGCACCCGCTGGCACGCCTGCGTTTCGACGGCTGCCGCATCCCGGCCGACCGCCTGGTCGGCACGGCAGGGCAGGGCTTCAAGGTGGCGATGGCCACGCTCGACGTGTTCCGCACGTCCGTTGCCGCCGCCGCACTGGGCTTCGCACGGCGCGCGCTGGACGAAGCGCTGGCGCGCGCCCGCTCGCGCACGATGTTCGGCCAGACGCTCGCCGACTTCCAGCTGACGCAGGCGAAGCTGGCGCAGATGGCGACGGGCATCGATGCGGCAGCGCTGCTGACGTACCGCGCCGCATGGCTGCGCGACACGGGGGCCACCGTGACGAAGGAAGCGGCGATGGCGAAGATGACAGCCACCGAAACGGCGCAGCAGGTGATCGACGCGGCCGTGCAGCTGTTCGGCGGCCTGGGCGTCGTCAGCGGCAATGCCGTCGAGCGGCTGTACCGCGAGATCCGTGCGCTGCGGATCTACGAGGGCGCCACCGAAGTGCAGCAATTGATCATCGCGCGCGAGCTGCTGCGCGCACCGAGTTGAGGAGCACACATGCAGATCTTGCAGCCGCCAGGCTGGCCCCGCCCGAAGGGCTATGCGAACGGGATCGCCGCCAGCGGACGGATGGTGTTCGCCAGCGGCATGGTGGGCTGGGACGCGCAGGGCGTCTTTGCCGAGGGCTTCGTGGCCCAGGCGGCGCAGGCCCTGCGCAACGCGCTGGATGTGCTGGCCGAAGCGGGCGCGGGGCCGTGCGACATCGTCCGGATGACGTGGTACGTGCTGGATCGCGATGAGTACGTCGCCGCGGGGCGGGCGCTCGGCCAGGCCTACCGCGAACTGATGGGGGATCACTACCCCGCGATGACGGCGGTGGCTGTCCTGGCCCTGATGGAACCCGCCGCCCGCGTCGAAATCGAAGTCACGGCCGTGACGCAGGCGCCGCCGCAAGGCTAGGCGCGCGGCTGTCTTGAAGGGCCGCTGCCGGCCCTCGCTTGCCCCGACACACATGCCGGCTCACCCAAGCCGGCAGCTTCTTCCACCGCCGTCCGGCGGACACTTCCCGCTGTGCTTTGCTACAACAACTTTCCCCACACTATAGCGAATAAACAATCTGCAATCTTTCATTTGTGATATTGTTATTTCGTTACACTTTATTGTCATTATTACTTTCCCGGCACGTGCGTTGCCGGCCCTTGGATACAGCGCAGCTGTTCGAAAGGAATTGGATTGCTCTTCAATACCTTTGCATTCTTTCTGGTGTTCCTGCCCTTGGCGCTGACGGGCTATTTCCTCATTTCGCGGTACAGCATCCGCGCATCCGTCGTCTTCCTGCTGGTCGCGTCGGTCGTCTTCTACAGCTACTGGGACATCCGCTACCTGCCGCTGCTGGCGGTGTCCGTCGTCGTCAACTTCTTCGTCGGGCGGGCCGTCACGCACGCCAAGGAGCAAGACCGAGAACCGCACGCCCGGCGTCTGCTCGTCGGCGGCCTGGTCTTCAACCTGGTGGCGCTGTTCTTCTACAAGTACGCCAACTTCGCGGTGGAGAACTTCGCGCTGCTGACGGGGTGGCATATCCCGTCGCCGGGCATCGAGCTGCCGATCGGCATCTCGTTCTTCACGTTCACGCAGATCGCCTACCTGGTCGACTGCCACCAGGGCAAGGTAAAGGAAACGCGGCCGGAGAGCTACGGCTTGTTCGTCACCTATTTCCCGCACCTGATCGCCGGCCCGATCCTGCACCACAAGGAGATGATCCCGCAGTTCGACGCGCGCGAGAGCCACGTGCTCGGGCGCGGCCGGATCACGCTCGGTCTCGTGTTTTTCTCGATCGGCCTGTTCAAGAAGGTAATCCTGGCCGATGGCGTGGCGCGCTTCGTCGGCCCCGTGTTCGACGTCCATTACGCGCAACTGACGCAGCTGGAAGCGTGGGCCGGCGCGCTGGCCTACACGTTCCAGCTGTACTTCGATTTCTCCGCGTATTCCGACATGGCGTATGGCCTGTCGTACATGTTCGGCATCGTGCTGCCGATGAACTTCAACTCGCCCTACAAGTCGACGTCGATCATCGAGTTCTGGCGCCGCTGGCACATCACGCTGTCCACGTTCCTGCGCGACTACCTGTACATCGCACTGGGCGGCAACCGCAAGGGGCAGCTGCACCGCTACCTGAACCTCCTGATCACGATGCTGCTCGGCGGCCTGTGGCACGGCGCGAACTGGACCTTCATCGTGTGGGGCGGCCTGCATGGCCTGTACCTGATGATCAACCACGGGATTCGTCACGTGCTCGGCGAGCGGGGCGGCGTGGTGCGCCTCGCACTGGGCTTGCTGGCCACCTGGCTTGCCGTCATCGTTGCGTGGGTGCTCTTCCGCGCCAGCTCGCTCGACGTCGCGCTGGCGATCCTCCAAGCGATGTGGCAGGGCACCGCCGGCGAGTCGATCGGCCACGCGCTGCTGGGCGCGAGCCGGATTATGCCGATGGACGAGTGCCTGGTGTGGCTGGCGGCCTGCGCCCTCATCGTGCTGCTGCTGCCGAACGCGTACCAGATGCTGGGTTGGGGGATCCAGCCGGACAAGGAGCGCCGGCTGCGCAGCGCGCGCGGCGGTGTGCTGTGCGGCGCACTGCTGCTGCTGTGCCTGCTGCTGTTGGCGATCAGCGAGACGCGCGGCGTCTCCGAGTTCCTCTACTTTAATTTCTAGCCATGAGATACCTGATATCCGTCGCCGCCGGTCTCCTGCTTGCATGCGCGTCGCTCGAGGTCGTGTTTCGGCTGCTGCCGGTGAGCTCCGGCATCCGCATGACCGACACCGTGCCCGGCATGCCGTACGCCAGTTACCGGCCGCAGCAGCCTTACATCTACTCGTACGGCTGGGCCCTGAACAATATGCAGCGCGGTGTGACGAACCGCCAGGGCTTCACCAATTCGAAGGACCTGCAGGACGGCGCCAATGCGCTGGTGCTGGGCGACAGCTTCATCGAAAGCTTCATGAACCGGTACGAGGACACCGTGCAGGGACGGCTCGATGCGGCGGTGGGCGAGGTGTATGCCGCGGCGGCGTCCGGCAACACGCTTGCCGACGCGCTCGTGCTGTCGCGGCACTTCCTGCCGCTGACGCACGCGAAGCACATCATCGTGTTCGTCGAGCCCGGTGACCTGCGCGCGATCGAGCAGCCGGCCGGCCGCGGCCACAACCATTTCACGTTCGACGGCGCCACCGTCGGCCTGCACCAGGTGCCGTATGTGGAACCGGCCGCCCGGCGCCTCGTCGTGAAGTCGGCGCTGGCGCGCTACGTGTACTACCAGCTGAAGCTGCCAGAACTGACGAAGGGCGGCACGACGAAAGCATGGGACAAGCCGGACAGCGCGGCACTGGCCCGGCACCGCGAATACCGCGACCGCGCATTGGCATTCCTGATGACCGAGCTGGACAAACTGCGGCGCGAGTACGGCACCGAATTCGTCTTCCTCGTCGACGGCGACCGCAACGCCATCTATTCGCATGGCAAAGCGGAGCCGAACTGGTTGGGCGACGACCGCGAACAATTGTTCGCCGAGGTGCGCAAGCACGGTTTCGGCCTGGTCGACATGCAACCGCTCTTCGCCGAACACTGGCAGCGTTATCACGAGCGGATGGATTTCCTGCCGATGGATGGGCACTGGAATCCGGTGGCGCACAAGCTGGCGGCGGACAAGGTGCTGGAGGTGATGGAGGAGGAGCGCGGCAAGAAGCCGGCGGAGGCGCGCTGACGGCGGGGTGGTCCCCCCGACTGGAATCGAACCAGTATCCCACGCTTAGGAGGCATGTGCACTATCCATTGTGCTACGGGGAGGACGCAAAACGAGCGCAATTATAGCTGACCGCCGCGCAAAAGTTAGTATTTGCTGAACTCTGTCGTTACAATGGCGGGTTCACGCACAAGGCATCTCCATGGCAGTCATTTCCCTTACTTCCGCGCAGCTGGCGTTCGGCCACCACGCGCTTCTCGACCAGGCCGAATTTTCCCTTGAGACCGGCGAACGCGTCGGTCTCATCGGCCGCAACGGCACCGGCAAGTCGTCGCTCCTGAAAATCATCAGCGGCCAGCAAAAGCTGGACGACGGCCTGCTCGTCATGCAGCAGGGCTTGCGCATCGCGTACGTCGAGCAGGAACCCACGTTCACGGCGGGCCAGAGCGTGGCCGATGCCGTGGCCGCCGGCCTCGGCGAACTGCCGGCGCTGGTCAAGGAATACGATGCGCTGACGGGCCAGTTCGGCCAGGGCGATGACGACGCGCTGATGGAGCGGATGCACGTCATCCAGGCGCGGCTCGATGCCGCCAACGCGTGGAACATCCACAATACCGTCGAGCAGACCCTCGACCGGCTGGGGCTGGCGGGTGACGTCGCTGTCGAGACGCTGTCCGGCGGCATGCAGAAGCGCGTGGCACTGGCCCGTGCGCTGGTCGCGGCGCCCGATGTGCTGCTGCTGGACGAGCCGACCAACCATCTCGACTTCACGTCGATCCAGTGGCTGGAAGGGCTGCTGCGCGAGTTCAAGGGCAGCGTGCTGTTCATCACGCACGACCGCTCGTTCCTCGACAACGTGGCGACCCGCATCGTCGAACTCGATCGCGGCCGGCTGCTGTCCTATCCCGGCAACTTCAGCGCCTACCAGGCCCGCAAGGCGGAGCAACTGGCGGTCGAGGAAGTGGAGAACGCCAAGTTCGACAAGTTCCTGGCGCAGGAAGAGGTGTGGATCCGCAAGGGCGTCGAGGCGCGCCGCACCCGTAACGAAGGCCGTGTGCGCCGGCTGGAGCGCCTGCGCGAGCAGCGCTCCGTGCGGCGCGACCAGCAAGGGCAGGTGCGGCTGGAAGTGGCGACCGGCGAACGCTCCGGCAAGATCGTCGCGGAGCTGGAAGGCATCGGCAAGCGCTATGGCGACAAGGTGATCGTGCGCGACTTCTCGGCCACGATCATGCGCGGCGACAAGGTCGGCCTGATCGGGCCGAACGGCGCCGGCAAGACCACGTTGCTCAAGCTGATCCTCGGCGAGGAACAACCGGATACCGGCACCGTCAAGCAGGGCACGCGGATGCAGGTCGCGTATTTCGACCAGATGCGCGCGCAGCTGAACGAGGAAGCCAGCCTGGCCGACACGATTTCCCCAGGCAGCGACTGGGTCGAGATCAACGGGCAGAAGAAGCACGTGATGAGCTACCTGGGCGACTTCCTGTTCGCCCCCGAGCGTGCGCGCTCGCCGGTGCGCACGTTGTCCGGCGGCGAGCGTAACCGCCTGCTGCTTGCGCGGCTGTTCGCGAAGCCGGCCAACGTGCTGGTGCTCGACGAGCCGACCAACGACCTGGACATCGACACGCTCGAACTGCTCGAGGAGCTGCTGGAGGATTACCAGGGCACGGTCTTCCTTGTCAGCCACGACCGCATGTTCCTCGACAACGTCGTGACGCAGGTCATCGTTGCCGAAGGCGACGGGCAGTGGCGCGAATACATCGGCGGCTACAGCGACTGGGAGCGGGTGCGTGTTGCCGCGCCGGCCGCGACGCCTGCCGCGAAGAAGGCGGAGTCGAAGGGGAAGGCGGAAGCGGCGGCTCCCGCGGCGCCGGCGGCGCCGAAGAAAAAGCTCAGTTTCAAGGAGCAGCGCGAACTGGAGTCGCTGCCAGGCCGGATCGCCCAGCTGGAAGAGGAGCAGGCGGCGCTGAACGCGACGCTGGCGGACCCCGAGTTCTACAAGAAAACACCGGCGGAAGCGAAGCAGCTGCAGCAGCGCATCGGCGAGATCGAGGAGGAGCTGATGGCCGCCCTCGAACGGTGGGAAGAGATGGAGTCGCGGACCTAGGCGGGACAGGCGGCGCGGGGCGCCGCTTAGATCCGCCTTAAATTGCCCCGGTGCACAATTGAAGCGATACACATCGGGCAGGTTATTGTAAAATCTGCAAACCTTGGGCCAGTGGGAGTGGTCCATCAAACCTCAGGAATGCAGATCGTCATGACCGCCCAGCCACATCGACCTCCCACGCCGGCGCCTGCACATGCGGAGCGCATCCCCGGCGGCGACGGGTTCTTCCAGCGTCCCTCCACCGCACGTATCCTGCCGTTCGCCACCTACATGGCCTTCATCGCGCTCGCCGACCTGCTGGCGCGGCTGGGATGGAGCGACGAGGCGCTGCGCTGGCTGTATCCGGCCAAGACCGCGGCAGTCGTCGGCCTGCTGTGGATGTACCGGCATCACTACACCGAGCTTGCCTGGCGCACGCTGCGGTGGAGCCAGGCGGCCGCCGCCGTGGTGGTGGGCGTCGTTGTCCTCGTGCTATGGGTCAATCTGGATGCTGCGTGGATGCAGGTCGGCGCGTCCGCCGGTTTCAATCCGACCAATGCGGCCGGCCGCATCGACTGGTTGCTCGTTGCCATCCGCGTCGCCGGCGCGGCCCTTGTCGTGCCGGTGATGGAAGAGCTGTTCTGGCGCTCGTTCCTGATGCGCTGGATCGAACAGCGCCAATTCCTCAACGTCTATCCGGCACGCGTCGGAACGATGGCAGTAGTTGTCAGTGTGATATTATTTGGGGTCGAGCACAACCTCTGGTTCGCCGGCATCGTCGCCGGTGCGGCGTACAGCCTGCTCTACATAAAAAGCGGCAATCTCTGGTCCGCGGTTCTCGCGCACGCCACGACCAATGGCTTGCTCGGGGTCTGGGTAGTCGTTACTGCCAACTGGACTTACTGGTAAGATTGCACGTTCGATAATATTTCGGGAAGACCAAATCATAATGCTGAGTTCAAAAGTATTCGTTCGCTGCCGCTTGCTGCCGGTGGCCTGCGCGGCCGCACTGTTTTCGGGGAGCGCCATGGCCGAGATCAGCGACACGATCCACCCATTCGTGGCGCTCGGATACACCTACGACGACAACCTTTTGCGGCTGCCGGACAACTATCCGGTCGAGCAGCGCTCCGACCGGGCCCGGCAAGCCCAGGCCGGTATCGTTGTCGAGCGCGACATCAGCCGCCAGCGGCTGACGGCGACGGCGAAGGTTTCCCGAGTATCGTTCGATCATTACACCCAACTTGATTACAACGGCAAGGATTTCAAGGCCGATCTTGCCTGGCAGCTCGGCAATCGCTTCTCGGGCAACCTGGGCGGCAGCTACGTCGAGACGCTGACGCCGTTCACCGACTACAACTCGGACGAGCGCAATCTGCGCACCACGCGCCGCGAATACCTGAGCGGCAAATGGCGCTTCCACCCGAGCTGGCAGGCACGCGCCGGCTTCACCCGTACCAAGCACGAATACGAGCTGCTCGCGCAGCGCGTCAACAACCGTACCGAGGACGTGTCGGAAGTCGGTGGCGACTACCTTGCCGCCAGCGGCAGCCAGATCGGCCTGGTCGCGCGGCGCCTGAAGGGCAGCTATGAGAATCCCCGCTTCATCGGCGGCATCGCGCTGGACGACAACTACACGCAGGATGAGCTGAAGGCCAATATCAACTGGCGGATCAGCGGCGTCACCTACGTCCAGGTGCTGGCAGGCTACGCCAAGCGCAAGCACGAACGTTCCAGCAGCCGCGATTCGAGCGGCGCCAACGGGCGGGCATCCGTGACCTGGGCGCCACTGGGCAAGGTGAAGTTCACCGGCGAAGTGTGGCGCGAATTCGCGGCCGTCGAAAGCTTCATCGTCAGCAACAGCCTGAACAAGGGCGGCAGCCTGGGTGCGACGTGGGATATCAGCGCCAAGCTGCAGGCCTCGGCCAGCGTGCGGCGCGAAACCCGCGATTTCGAGCAGTTCCCGGGCATCGGCTTTACCGGCCAGACGAGCGACCGGGCAACCAGCGGCCAGCTGGGCTTGACCTACTCGCCGACGCTGCGCACACAGCTGAGCGTGTCTGCCTTCCGCGAAAAACGGGACGGCAGCCAGCTTGCCGGCACCAATGATTACCGTGCAAACGGCGTGTCGATCAACGGCAGCGTGCAGTTCTAAAGAAGTGTTGCAATGACCATTAACGATATTCCCCTGATTTCGTTCTTCCAACGCGTCCTGGATCCCCTCGTCATCATGGGGGCGCTGTATGCCACCTCGACGATGTATGGCGAGCCGTTTACCGGCTACGCGCTCGTGCTGATGATCCTCGCGTTCTTCATCTCGTCCGCCGTCTACCAGCACATCGACCCGTACCGTACGTGGCGCAGCGGCCGCATGCTGGCCTACTCGCGCGACATCTTCTGCGGCTGGGGTGTCACGGCACTGATCCTGGTCTTTCTCGGCAACGTCAGCGGCCTGGCCTACCACTACGACGAACGCGTCGTGCTGACCTGGTTCGTCGCCACGCCGTTCGTCCTGCTGGCCAGCCACCTCGCCGCCCGCAAGGTCGGTTCCGATCCGTCGAACGCCAGCGAAGTACGTTCCACGCTGATCGTCGGTGCGAACGACGTCGGTATCAAGTTCGCCCGCACCGTCGAGCGCTATCCGAACCTGTTCATGGAAGTGCGCGGTTTCTTCGACGACCGCACCGAAGACCGCCGCCCGCCCGAACTGCATCACCCGATTCTCGGCAAGATGTGCGACGTGGCCGCGTATGTGCGCGAGAACAACATCAAGATGATCTTCATCAGTCAGCCGATCTCGGCCCAGCCGCGCATCCGCAAGCTGCTCGACGACCTGCAGGACACGACCGCATCGGTCTACTTCCTGCCCGACATCTACGTGTTCGACCTGATGCAGGCCCGCTTCGACAACGTCGGCGGCATGCCGGTGATCGCGATCTGCGAAACGCCGTTCACGGGCTTTAACAGCCTGCTCAAGCGCGCCAGTGACATCGTGCTGGCCCTGATCATCCAGTTGATGCTGTTGCCGCTGATGCTGGCGATCGCGGTTGCAGTGAAGTTGAGCTCGCCTGGTCCCGTCATCTTCCGGCAGCGCCGCTATGGCTTGTACGGCGAACAGATCTTCGTCTACAAGTTCCGTTCGATGACGGTGACGGAAGATGGCAGCAACGTCGTGCAGGCCAAGAAGAACGACCAGCGCATCACGAAGGTCGGCGCGTTCCTGCGCAAGACGTCGCTCGACGAGCTGCCGCAGTTCCTCAACGTGCTGCAAGGGCGGATGAGCATCGTGGGGCCGCGGCCGCACGCGGTGGCGCACAACGAGCAGTACCGCAAGCTGATCAAGGGCTACATGCTGCGCCACAAGGCCAAGCCCGGCATTACCGGATGGGCCCAGGTGAATGGCTTCCGTGGTGAAACCGAGACGCTGGACAAGATGGAAGCACGGATCCGCTACGACCTCGATTACCTGCGCAACTGGTCGCTGTGGCTCGACCTGTGGATCATCGTCAAGACCGTCAAGGTGGTGCTCGCGCGGGAGAACGCACACTGAAGACTGACTTAAATGTTGTTATTTTGTGTCGTGTCAACGCACTTCCTTCGCTACAATGCGTGAATCAAATTGCAACTTTCTGGGACGACACGCCCATCTGCCGTGGCGCAAGCTTTCGACTAAAAAGTTGCTTTCTTGTCTCTAATTTGATATTTTTGTAAATATTTGAACCGCTGAACCGGCAGTCCGCCACGGCGCTCATCATGGAACCGGAGGAGTCTCTTGAAACATTCTGAACAATCCAGCCCGAAACATCGCCACGGCCAACGCCGTCATACGCAGGTCTTGGGTGTGGGCCTGCTGGTGCTGGCTGCCGCTGTGTTGTCGGCTTGCGGTGAGAAAGCCGAGAAGAAGCCCGGGCAGGCGCTGGCAAGCGTGAACGGCGAGGAAATCACCGTCCTGCAGCTCAATGAGGAGCTGGCACGCGTCAATCCGCAGGTGGCCCAGCAGGAAGGCGCCCGCAAGCAGTTGCTGGAAGCGCTGATCGACCGCCAGCTGCTGCAGAGCGAGGCGGCAAAGGAAAAGATCGACCGCGATCCGAAGGTCGTGCAGGCGATCGAGCGGGCCAAGGCAACCATCGTTGCGCAGGCCTATCTGCAAAAGCGCGTCGGCACGATTCCCCGTCCGACGAAGGCCGAGGTCGAGGCGTACTACAACCAGAATCCGCAGTTCTTCTCGAATCGCAAGCAGTTCGACATGAACCAGCTGGTGCTGGCGTCGTCCGACGTGACCGACGAGACCAAGAAGGTCATCGATGCGTCGAAGTCGATCGAGGAAGTGGCGAAGTGGCTCGACCAGCAAAAGATCCGTTATGGCCGCGGCCAGCTGAGCCGCAGCACCACCGAACTGCCGCCCGAGCTGAGCACCCGCCTGCAGGCGATGCCGAAGGGCCAGCTGTTCATCATCCGCGAAGGCCAGCGCAGCATGCTGCTGTCGATTGCCGACGTGAAGGACGCGCCGGTCTCGCTCGAGCAAGCGCGTCCGCAGATCGAACAGTTCCTGTTCAATAAGAAGAACAAGGAAGCGGCGGAGGCGGCCGTCAAGCAGCTGCGCTCGACAGCGAAGATCGAGTACATGAACCAGCCCGCAGCGACCGGCGCACCGGCGCCTGCCGCGGCCCCGGCTGCTGCGCCGGCCCCGGCGGCACCGGCGGCAAATGCGTCGCATGGCGAAGACGTCAATGCACGCGGCGTCGCCGGTCTGAAGTAAGTAGTGACGCGATCAACGACATAAAAAAAAGGAATCCTATGAAACGCTTCGTGATGTGGATGCTGGCAAGTGTGATGACGCTTGCAATGGGCTGGGCCATGGCGGCCGATGCAACGCTGGGGGCCGGGGACGTGGTCAAGATCTCCGTCTATGGCAGCCCTGATCTCACCACCGAAACCCGGATCAGCCAGAGTGGCGTGATCACGTTCCCGCTGGTCGGGCAGGTGCAGCTGGGCGGCCTGGAACTGCCGGCCGCCGAGAAGAAACTGGCCGGCCTGCTCGAGAGCGGCGGCTTCATCCGCAAGCCCCAGGTGACGATTCTGGTGACGGCGATCTCGAGCCAGCAGGTCTCCGTGCTGGGCCAGGTCAATCGCCCGGGCCGCTTCCCGATCGAAGGCAAGCGCACGATGCTGGACATGCTGGCGCTGGCCGGCGGCACCAGCATCGATGGCGCCGACACCGTGACGCTGATCCGCAAACGCAGCGGCAACGTGACGAAGGAAACCGTCGACATCGTCGAGATGATGCGCACCGGCGAGCTGCAGCGCGACGTGGAGCTGGGCGCGGACGATATCCTGTATGTGGAACGCGCACCGCGGTTCTATATCTACGGTGAAGTGCAGCGTCCGGGCGCATTCAAGCTGGAGCGTTCGATGACGGTACTGCAAGCGCTGGCGGTGGGCGGTGGCCTGACCCCGCGCGGTACTGAGCGTGGCATGCGCATCAAGCGCCGTGACGCCCAGGGCAAGATCCAGGTGATCGATGCCAAGCACGACGACCTGCTGCTGCCGGACGATATCGTGTATGTCAAGGAAAGCCTGTTCTGACAAGGCTTCGCGTTCCCTCAAGTGTAAGGTGTACTCATGAATCTCTCTCAACTACTGCTGATCCTCCGGGCCCGGAAGAAAATGGTGATCGGCACGTTGCTGCTGGTCGTGGTCGTCACGCTCGCGGTCAGCCTGCTGCTGCCGAAGACGTACCAGGCGAACAGCACGCTGCTGCTGAACTACAAGGGTGTCGACCCGCTGACCGGCCTGACGATGCCCGGCCAGCTGATGCCCGGTTATATGGCGACGCAAATCGACATCATCGGCAGTAAGAACGTGGCGCTGCGCGTCGTCGATCGCCTGCAGCTCGCCAACAGCCCGGCCGTGATCGCCCAGTTCAACGAGAGCACCGACGGCAAGGGCTCCGTCCGCGACTGGCTGGCGGACCTGCTGCTGCGCAAGCTCGACGTGACGCCGTCACGCGAAAGCAGCGTCGTCAGCGTCGGCTTCTCCGGCTCCGACCCGCAGTTCGTCGCGGCCGTGGCCAATGCCTTCGCCGAAGAGTACATGCATGCATCGGTGCAGCTGAAAGTCGATCCAATGCGCCGCGCGTCGAACTACTTCGACCAGCAAACCAAGCTGCTGCGCGACAACGTGGAACAAGCGCAGAGCCGCCTGTCCAAATACCAGCAGGAACACGGCATCGTCAGCGTCGACAACCGCCTCGACGTCGAATCGAACCGCTTGAACGACCTGTCCGCGCAGCTGGTTGCCGCCCAGGCCCAGTTGATGGAAGCGACCTCGCGCCAGCGCATGGCGAGCGGCAGCGCCGGCGCGTCGCCGGACGTCGCCGCGAACCCGCTGATCCAGAACCTGCGTGTCGGCCTGGGTAACGCGGAAGCGAAGCTGGCCGATATCGGCCAACGCCTCGGCCGCAACCACCCGCAATACGAGAGCGCACAAGCCGAAGTGGCGAAGCTGCGCCGCGACCTGAACGAGCAGATCGCGCTGACGTCCCAGAGCGTGGGCAACAACGCCACCGTGCTGGCCCAGCGCGAAGCGCAGATCCGCCAGGCGCTGGCGGAGCAGAAGGCCAAGGTGCTCGAACTGAACCGCACCCGCGACGAGATGAACGTGCTGATGAAGGACGTCGAGAGCGCGCAGCGTGCGTTCGACGTGACGTCGCAGCGCGGCTCGCAGACCCGTATCGAAGGCCAGGCCGAGCAGTCCGACATCGCGATCCTGAACCCGGCCGTCGTGCCGACCGAGCCGTCTGGCCCGCGCGTGTTCCGCAACCTGCTGCTGTCCGTGTTCCTCGGCATCCTGCTGGGCTTCGGTGCCGCCATCGTGCTGGAACTGCTTGACCGCCGTGTGCGTTCCGAAAACGACCTCAACGACGCGCTGGACATTCCGCTGTTCGGTGTCATCGACTGGAAAGAGCCGGCCCGCCGCAAGACAGGCATCCTTGCTTCCCTGATGCCGCGCCGTCCGCGCTTAACCTGATCTGATTTGGAGACAGCCATGAATCAAGCAACCATTCCCCTGGCACCGCAGACGCCGGCGCGCGGCAACGGCAGCGGTAGTGCCGGTGCCGGAAACAGCATCGGCGGCCTCCTGCTGGAGTCGGGCAAGATCACGCCCGAGGGCGCGGAACGCGTCCTGCGCATGCAGAAAGAACTGGGCATCCGTTTCGGCGAGGCGGCACAGCGCCTCGGCCTGATCACGGAAGCCGACATCCAGCAAGTGCTGGCGCGCCAGTTCGACTATCCCTACCTGCAGCCGGGCGAGGGCAAGTTCTCGCCCCATCTGGTTGCCGCTTACCAGCCGTTCAGCCCGCAGGTCGAAACGCTGCGCGCGGTCCGTAGCCAGCTGATGCTGCGCTGGTTCGCCCGCGGCCACAAGTCGCTGACCGTGATGAGCGCCCGTCCGGGCGACGGCGCCAGCCTGTTCGCCGCGAATCTGGCGGTGGTGTTCTCCCAACTGGGTGAACAGACGCTGCTGGTGGATTCCAATCTGCGTCAGCCGCGTCAGCAAGCCATCTTCAACGCGCAGAACCGCCAGGGTCTGTCCGATGTGCTGGCCGGCCGCGCCGACCTGAACGCGATCGCCCGCGTGGAATCGTTCGTCGACCTGTCGGTGCTGGGCGCCGGCACGCTGCCGCCGAATCCGCAGGAACTGCTCAGCCGCGATACGTTCGGCACGCTGAACACCCAGCTGGAAAGCCGTTACGACGTGGTGCTGTACGACGTCCCGGCAAGCAGCAGCGGTTCGGATGGCATGGCCGTCGCGGCACGCACCGGCGGCGTGCTGCTGGTGGCGCGCAAGGACGTGACGCCGCTCGCCGCGATCGCCACGATGAGCGACCAGCTGGCGCAGAACGGCGTCAAGGTCGTCGGTTCGGTGTTGGTGAGCTTCTGATGGACATGGCGAACAAGTTGCAGCCGGCCGCGGAGCCGCAAGCGTTGCGCAAGCTGCCGCCCGAGCTGGTGCCGATCGTGGCGGGCATGGCCCTGCTGCTGGTGCCCACGCTGTATCGCTTGTTCACCGGCGCCTGGGCCAGCGAGGAACAGGCGCATGGCCCGATCATCCTGGCCTTGTCGCTGTGGCTGATGTGGCGCAATCTCCCGACGGTACAGCAGTTGCCCGCCCGGCCGTCCGCCGCGGGCTGGCCGGTCCTTGTGGTGTCGTTGCTGCTGTACGTACTGGGCCGCTCGCAGCAGATCCTGTCGTTCGAGATCCTGTCGCTGCAAGGCGTGGCCGTGGCGCTGTTGCTGCTGCGCCGCGGCTTCCCGGCACTGCGCGTGCAGTGGTTCCCGTTCTTCTTCATGCTGTTCCTGGTTCCGCTGCCCGGCACGGTCGTCAGCGCGCTGACGATGCCGATGAAGATGGCTGTCTCGTACGTCACCGAGCATCTGCTGTATGCGGCGGGTTACCCCATCGCCCGCAGCGGGGTGATCCTGCAAATCGGCCAGTATCAGCTGCTCGTCGCCGACGCATGCGCCGGCCTGCAGACGCTGCTCACGCTGGAAGCGCTGGGGCTGTTCTACCTCAACGTCGTACGGCATACGTCGGCCTTCCGCAACCTGGCGCTGGCGCTGCTGATCATCCCGATCTCGTTTACCGCGAACGTCATTCGCGTGATCACGCTGACGCTGGTGACGTTCTACCTGGGTGACGCGGCGGGGCAAGGTTTCCTGCACGGGTTCGCCGGCATGGTGCTGTTCGTCTCGGCACTGATCCTGATACTTTCGATCGATTCGCTGCTGCAGTGGGTCGTGCGGCGCCGCGAGCGCCAGGGAGCAAAAGCATGAAAAAGCCCATGGCGGTAAGCCTGGTGTTGTTCGCGATGATGGCATCGGCCGCGGCGATCAGCTACGCGGTCGCGCCGACCGCGAAGATGGCCGACCGGCGCGGCCAGTTCGATCTCGAGACGCGGATTCCGCGCGAGTTCGGCGACTGGAAAGTCGACCCGACCATCGTGCCGCTGCAGGTCGATCCGGACACGCAGGCGCGCCTGAACCGTATCTACAACCAGACGCTGTCGCGCACGTATATCAATCGCGATGGCGAGCGGGTGATGCTGTCGATCGCCTACGGTGGCGACCAGAGCGACAACATGGGCGTGCACAAACCGGAAGTGTGCTACGTGGCACAAGGGTTCGACGTCCGGCGCAACGAGGTCGGCGAGGTCGCGACGCCGCACGGCAACTTGCCGGTGCGGCAGCTGCTGGCCGTGACCGGCGCGCGCAGCGAACCGATCACCTACTGGATCACGATCGGCGACAAGATCACCCGTCCGGGCATTGACCAGCGCCTGCAGGAACTGAAGATCGGCCTGACCGGCGTCGTGCCGGACGGGATGCTGGTACGTGTTTCCACCCTCGATACCGATACTTCCCATGCCTACGGCGTCCAGGCCGACTTCATCAGGGCACTGATCGACCGCCTGCCGGCGGCCGACCGCGCGCGCCTGATCGGCACCTTCAATGGCTGATGCAGCCTTCTTTGCAACGGAAGTGTCAGTCTGATGAGCGGCAGTGAGCTGAATCGAAAAAGTGTCAGCGCGGTGAAGTGGGCCGCGGCGGGAACGGCGATCCGTTTCCTGCTGCAATTGCTGACACAAGTCATCCTCGCCCGCCTGCTCGGACCGGAGAGTTACGGCTTGTTCGCGATGGGTTTGATCGTGCTGACGCTCAGCACCTTCGTCGCGGATTTCGGCTTTTCCTGGAGCCTCGTGCAGAACAAGGAGTTGACGGAGAACGACGTCCGCTTCGCATTCACGTGGCAACTGTTGTCCGGCACGGCCGCGACGCTGGCCTTGTTGTTGCTGGCGCCGTTGGTCGCGGAGTACTTCCGCGAGCCGCGCGTGGAAATCATCGTGCGCTGGCTCAGCCTTACCTGCGTGCTGACGGCGGTCACCGCGCCCGGCAGCAATCTGCTGCGCCGCAAGCTGGATTTCCGCACGCTGAACGTGATCCAGATCGTCAGCTACGTCATCGGCTACCTGCTGGTTGGCGTCACGCTGGCATTCCTGGGCTTCGGCGTCTGGGCCCTGGTGTCCGCGTGGCTGAGCCAATCGTTCTCGGCGCTGGTGCTGACGTTCCTGCGTGCTCCGCATTCCGTGCGGCCGCTGTTGTGGTACGCCGGCGCGCGCCGCTCGACGTCGGCCGGCGGCACCGTCTTCGTGACGAACGTCTGCAACTGGCTGCTCAATAACGTCGACCGCCTGTTCCTGGGCCGCTTCCTAAACGCGCATTCGGTAGGCGTGTACACG
Source organism: Pseudoduganella flava (assembly GCF_007830495.1). Classification (GTDB taxonomy): domain Bacteria; phylum Pseudomonadota; class Gammaproteobacteria; order Burkholderiales; family Burkholderiaceae_D; genus Rugamonas; species Rugamonas flava. Next base: position 889,062 of record NZ_VLKW01000001.1, read on the forward strand.
GTCGGCTACAACCTGGCCAACACGCCGAATTCGCTGTTCCTGACGGCGCTGCAGCCTGCTTTCCTTGCTGCCGGCAGCAAGCTGCAGGACGAGCCGGCACGCCTGCGCGAAGTCTATCTGTCCGTGCTGTCCTGCGTGTGGATCCTGGTCGGACCGGCCTTCATCCTGCTGGCTTGCGCGGCACCGCACCTGATCGCTTTCCTGTATGGCGCGGTCTGGGCCGAATCGTCCGCCGTGCTGGCGGTGCTCGCGCTGGCGATGCCGGCGTATGTCAGCTGGGGGCTGTCCACGCCGGTGCTGTGGAACACGGGCGGCCGGCACCTGGAGAGCCTGTTGCAAATGCCGGTGCTGGCCCTGGCGTTCGTGGGGCTGTGGCATTTTGCGGGGCAGGGCGCGACAGCGGTCGCGCTGGTTGCGGCGGCAACGTTGGCAATGCGCGCGCTCGTCGTCGGCGTTTGCGCCTGTGTCCGGCTGCATGTCGGCGTGCCGGTCCTGTTGTCGATCGGGTGGCGGGCCGCCATCCTGATGGCAACGACCGCGGTCGGGACGCTGGGCGCCGCGGGCCTGCCGCCCGCCGGCACGTTGCCGCTGCTGCAGTTGACCGCTGCGGTCGTGGGAGGCGTGCTGTTACCGACCGTTGCGGTGCTGGCGTTTCCGCAATTGCTGGGTTCGCGGGTAGTCGACATGCTGAAGCGTTTCACTCCCCCGGTGCCGGGCCGGCTTTACCTGTACCTGCGTTCCCGAACGCAGCACCAATGAGAATTTGCCATGACTGAAATCCTGATCACCCTGATCGTTATCCTGGTGGCGCTGGCCGCGGTTGGCTGCCTGGCGCTGGCCATGCACTGGGGGCACAAGCGGGACCATGGGCTCGTACCTTACATCTTCTATCCGACACTGGCCGCTGCCGCGATTGGCATTGCGCTGTCGGCTCGGGACCTGAGCGCCGAATCGGACATCATGTCGCTGGCCACCGGCAAGCACCCGCTCGCGGTCTGGGTAAGCCGCTTCGCTTCCGTGTTCGTCCTGCTCGCTTGCGGCGAGCGTATCCTCCATCGGATGGTGCACCTGAAGAAGGCGGAGCCGCCGCCGCGACTGCTGATGTTCGGCTTCTGGGTATTTGTGCTGAGCAACGTCGCCAGCCCGGCACTGTTTGGCCGGCATCCGAATCTGTCGCACGAATACCTGTACATGGCGCTGTTCGGCCAGTGCGCGTTGTTGTTCAGTGCTTACGATGCCGACCTGACAGTGAAATCGATCCGTAACGCCTGCATGTTGTTCCTGCTGGCCAGCGCGGCAATGCTGCTCGTCCGGCCGTCCCAGGTGCTCGACTTCGCGTACCACGGATTGATTCCCCACCTGCCGCGTTACGCCGGCCTCGCGCCGCACGCCAACACGCTGGGGCCGCTGGCGGTCGTGTATCTGCTGTGCCTGTGGCACCGGCCGTTCGAAAAGCTGTCGGTCAACCGCGCGGCGTGGGCACTTGGTCTCGGCTCGCTGCTGCTGACCCAGTCCAAGACCAGCTGGATTTCGCTGATCCTTGCCTCGTCGTGCATCGTTTTCTACCGCTACCGGCCGGCGCTGGCCGCGCGCTTCGGAGACCCGCGCCGGCCGGCGCTGCCGTCGTTCATCCTTGGCGGCATGATGGTCGCGCTGACGATCGTCGGCGTCGTCCTGATGTTCGCCGACGTGGGCGGCACGGTGGAGCGCATGTTCTCCAGCGGTGCCGGCGCCGAACTGGCGTCGTTCAGCGGCCGCGATGCCATCTGGGCCGTCGCGAAGGAGGAGTTCGAACGCAATCCGATCTTTGGCTACGGCCTGACAATCTGGAACCTGCAGTTCCAGATCGCCGCGCGGCTGCCGTTCGCAGTCCATGCGCACAGCCAGCTCTTCCAGACGGCCTCGAGCGCCGGAACGGTCGGTCTCGTCGGCTTGTTCGTCTACGCGCTGGTCTTGCTGGCGATGACCCTGCGCACGGCGCGCGCCAGCGGCGGCCTGTCGATGGCGCTGTTCCTGATCCTCGTGGTGCGCGGTGTCAGTGAAGTGCCGCTGCAGATGACGGGCTTTGGCCTGGACACGATGACCCATCTGCTGTTGCTCGTGGTGCTGACGGCCTACAGCCTGCCGCATGCGAAAGCCAGCTGGGCGCAGGCGAAAACAAGAAAGCAGCAGCAACCGGCGGTAGCTCCCGCGGCTGCCCCCGTGGTTGCTCAAATTTCGTGAAGGTCGCCTGATGCTCGCGACGACAACGCGCCGTGTGACGGCCCAGTGGAGGAATGGCAGTAAATGAAACGTGTTGAAGCACTCGACATCGCAAAAGGAGCGGCGATCATCTGTGTCGTCCTGGGGCATGTCGTCTCCCGCGGAAACGTGCCGGGAGTCGAGTGGTATCCGATCCTGAAGCGGGCGTTGTATTCGTTCCATATGCCGCTGTTCATGGCGCTGTCCGGCATGGGCTTGGGCCTGTCGTGGCGTCACCGCCAGTCCTGGGCGGCGGTGGGCGAACTGGTCAGCAAGCGGATCCGTACGCTGTTGGTGCCGTATCTGGTGTTTGGCGTGATCATCGTCGCGGGCAAGCTTGTCGCCCAACGCTTCATGCATGTCGACAATATTCCAGACGGCCTGGTCAGCGGCATCGTGAAGATCATCTTGTATCCGATGCAATCCGCGTCGGTATTCCTGTGGTATATCCAGGTGCTGGCCTGGTACTTCCTGTTCGTGCCTTGGATGATGCAGTACGACGAGCGCCGCACGCCCTGGCTGCTGCTTGCTCTCGGCATCGTGCTGAACCAGTTCGAATGGACTTATCTGCTCAACATCACCGGCGTGGTCGAATACTTGCCGTTCCTGGCGGCGGGCATCCTGCTTGGACAACATTGGAGCCGGCTGGTGACGGGCGTGCTGTCCGCGCGCTACGCACTGGTCTGGGGTGTGCCGTTTGCCGCGGCAATCGTGTATTCCATCCTCGTCGGATGGTTGCCAAAATGGTTTGTGGGGATGCTGTCCATCCCGGCCGTGCTGACGGCGGCGCAGCTCGTACGCGGCGTCGTCGCCGATCGCCTGGTGTTTCTCGGTAATCACACATTGTCGATTTACCTGATGAATACGATATTTATTGGCTTAGTGAAAGGAATGCTAATGCCATTGATACCGTATCGCGACGAATATTTTATTATTTATTTTGTGGTTCTCTCATTCGTCGGGGTGGTCTTGCCAGTCGCGGTGAAGCTGGCATTAAATCGCGTGCATCCGCGCGCCGCCGTCTACATTTGACGGCAAGCAAGTTACTGTTGGAATAAGTCGGCAATGCTCAGGTTGTGTGGCAGTGTTGATTCTTTCTGATGAGAATGCGTACGACGAATGTAACGGCGCGCATTAGCGATATCGTCCCATCGGCCCGAAGTCGGGCTAACGTCATCAGTCTGATCTTGGCCCCAAAGTGCCGCTGGGCGGCACTGGCGTGCGCCAGGCGCCAGGCTGGCTCCTCTGCAGGAAAGTTCGATGCGCCTGGAACCCTTGGCTGGTGCCCGGGCGCGTGCGAGCAGGCGGAGGCGCAGCGAACGGTGACCGTAACAGGATCTCCAGCCCGCGCCACAGTGCGGAGCCACCAGGCCTTTCCCGGTCAGTGGCGGATGGGTTTTGAAATAAATTTGAATTGCAGAAAGGTGCCAGATGCTGTGTTCCGTCGTGATGCCTGTGTATAACAAGGCAGAGTTTGTCGAATTTGCGATTCGGTCGGTTCTGGAACAGACGCATGCCGACCTGGAGTTGATCGTCGTCGATGACGGTTCTACCGACCATAGCGCTGAGGTCATCAAGAAGATCGAGGATTCCCGCCTGCGCTTGATTCAGCAGCCGAATGGCGGTGTATCGCGGGCCCGTAATCGTGGCATTGAAGCCGCCACCGGCGAATTGATCAGTTTTCTCGACGCGGACGACTGGTACGGCCCGTTCTATCTTGAAGCGATCGTCGCGATGGCCACGCAGCTGCCGGATCACCACTATTTCAGTACGCATTTCCGCTGGACCCGCGACTACGAACCCGAGGTATGGGCTCAGCCGCTTCCGACCCCGCTGCCATATGAAGTCGTGATGGACTTCTTCGAGCGGCGCCGCCGCAACGGCAAGCTGTGGAATACCAACACCATCGCGGTACGGCGCACGGTACTTCAGTCGATGCAGCCGTGTTTCCCCGTCGGCGAATCGCACGGTGAAGACCAGGACCTGTGGTTCCGGCTTGCAGAACGGCATCGGCTCGTGTATTGCCCGCTGCCGCTTGTCGGGTACCGGATGGAGGTGCTGGGTAGCCTGAACAGCCGCCAGGCCAAGCGGGAACTGATGCCGGCGTTTGTCCGGCTGGAGCAGCGCGCGCTGCAGGGGCAGATCACCGGTACGGAACGGCGGGCCGCGCTGCGGATGGTCGCCGACCTGCGCGCCGGGATAGCGCGCGATCATCTCGTAGCGGGCAACCGCTCCGCCGCACTGAGCGAACTGTGGCGCGCCCGACGTGCCTGCTCGAGTCACTGGACGATCAGCGTATTGATGAGCTTGGTCTTCTCGTCGGGCATGGCACGTCGGTGGCAGGAATGGCGCAAATCGCGCGAGCCTGAACGGCGAATTAGTAAATAATAGAAGCGGTCGCAATTCAATCGCTCCAATCCCGATGATTCATTGCGCGAAAAATAACGGTTCTGATCCAAATTGCAGGATTTGAACCGTTATTCACTTAGTGCTGCAGATAATTTGTTTCTGTCTGCGTGCCGGTGCGTGGGTAGCGGTATTGATGCTCTTCAAATCGGTCCCTCTCGTTTATACGCAAAGTCTTTATGTGGCGGAAATAGAGAGTAGCGAATATGCATGAGAATTGGGGAAATTGCATGTGGCAAATTCGCCGCACACCGTGTTTTGTTGAGGAATATGTGTTGGTTAGCGGAAATGGAGCCGTATAATGTGCTCTTGACGGAGCAGGCCTCGGGCGCTGCTCCCCTTTGCTTTCGCAGCGGTAGTACGCTCCCCGGTCTGCGCTCTTCCTTATTCGCGATGGAGATTCTTGAATGAAACACCTTCCCATTCGTTCGCTGGGCATGGCCTTGGCACTTGCGCTGACCTTCGGTCAAGCCCACGGTGCCGACTGGGCCAAGTCCACCGATCCGCTCGTCGTGGTGGCCACCCCATCCGACTTGCGCGTCCAGGTGCAAAATCCGCCGACGTTCGCATGGCCCCGCCACAGCACGAACCCGGCAGCGTACGTGCTGGAAATTCGTTCCGGCACGACCGTCGTCCGTACTTACACGGCCAATCGCAACTGGTACCTGCCATCGGTGGCCTTGCCGAACGGGACCTATACATGGCGCGTGCGTCCTTCGACGACGACTGAATGGTCGGCCGATCGCTCGTTTGTCGTCACCGACGCGTCGACGAAGTTCGAGGTGCCGGAAGACTCCACCCTGATCAGCCGCGTGACGAGCAAGGCGCGTCCGCGCGGCCTGCAGAGCGGGCTGCCGCTGTACGTGAACTGGCCTACCGCGATGCAGCAGGAGCGCGGCCAGTATGTGACATGGCTCTCGAACGAAGTGAAGCGGCAGATCACTGGCCTCGGCACCGTCAAGGATTCCGACTGGCCGCTGCAGACCTCCGGCGTGGCCAGCGCGGAAGTCGCGGCGCAGACGTCGGCGATCCGTTCCGCCATCAACAAGCTGACCCGGCAGCTCGAAGGCAGCGTGATCCTGTATCGCCTGACCGGCGATCCGATCTACCTGAACGAAGCCCGTCGCCGTGGCGACGAGATGGTGGCGCTCGATCCGAACGGCCCGACCAGCTACGCCAACCAGGACCAGGCAACGCGCGCCATCATCATGTCGTTGATGAAGGGGATCGATTATCTTGCCGCCGACCTCGATGCGACCCGCCGCGCCAACTGGCTGCGTATCGTGACCGTGCGCGGCGAGGCGATGTACAACGCGCTGGCCCAGGCCAAGGGCGATATGGACCAATTCCCGCTGGACTCGCACGGCGGCACCGCGATCGGCTTCCTGGCGCTGGCCAGTACGCTGGCACTCGGCGATATCCCGGAAGCGGATAAATGGTTCCGCTTTGCGTTCCGTTTCTACGTCAGCTCGATGAATCCGTGGAGCGGCCCGGAGGGCGGCTATGGCAACGGTACCGCCTACGGCGAGTACACGATCGACTATTACCTGCAGACCTGGCAGGCACTGGGCCAGGCGACCGGCGTGAACCTGTTCGATAAACCGTGGAGCCAGGGTTTCCTGAAGTTCTTCATGGAGATGATGCCGCCGGGCACGCGCACCCACATGTTCGGCGATGGCCATGAGACGGCGCCGGAAATGAAGTTCATGAAGGCATTGGCGCTGCGTTACAAGACGCCGCAAGCGGCATGGTATGCGCGTAATCTGGTTGGTACCGAGGACCCGTTGACCTACTTGCAAGGTCCGTATCCGATGCCGGCCCTGACCGTGGCGACGCCGGCCCCGCCGCCGAATGCGGCATTGTTCCAGTCCATCGGCTGGGCCGCCTTCCACAGCGACCTGCGCGACATGACCAACCGTACCTCGGTGTTCTTCAAGTCCAGCCCGTATGGTTCGTTCAACCATAGCCACGGCGACCAGAACAGCTTCGTGCTGAAGAAGGGCGGCGTCGGCCTGTTGACGGAAGCCGGCTGGTACGACTGGTACAACTCGCCAAACTGGAGCGGCTGGTACCGCCAGACGAAGGCGCACAATGCCATCACGTACGATGGCGGCATCGGTCAGGTGATCGACGGGTGGCGCGAGCCGAAAGCGTTCAACGGCCAGATCATCGCCTACGGCGAGTACGGCAATACGTACTACGTTGCCGGTTCGGCCGCGACGGCGTTCCCCACCGGTGCGATGACGCAGAACATCCGCCGCCTGTGGTACCTGCGCACCAGCGATGCGGTCGTGATCCACGACCAGCTGGCGTCGCCCATCGCACGGACGTTCGAGTGGAACTTCCACGCGCTGGCGCCGATCAACGTCGACGCGGCGGGGCTTGTATCGGTCACGAACGCGGGCCGGACCGTGTGCCTGCGTCCGGTGTCGGATGGGCTGCGCTTCGAGCGCCGCACGGGCGGCGCCTCGCTGGCCGGAACGACCGAATACCATGGTGCGTTCGTCGGCACGAGCAAGGTGACGTCGAAGGAGATGCTGATCGTGCTGGACGTCGGCTGCAAGAACCCGGCGATACGCTACGACTCCACGTCGACCAACCGTACGCTGACGGTCGGCACCGACACGTTGAACATTCCCCGTTAAGTCTGCAGGCTGCCCCTGCCGAACCCCGCGAGCCTGCCAGGCTCGCGGGGTTTTTTATTGGGCCGTCGTCCTCACGATGGCGATCGTACGGGCCGCGCCAGTCATTACGCTGCGAGCCTTCGTAATGAGGATCGCAGCTCCAGCTGCCATGCGGATAGGGGGTATGCCCTCGATGGTTAGCATTGGCGTCGGCGCCGGTGCTTCTCCGCACGCTCCAAGCAGCGTTTTTCGCTTGCTTGTTGCCCCCTTCATTGCACGAGTTCGCGTCGATCACCTTCCGCTCCAGTAACGGCACCTGCGCAATTGCACGTAATCCGCTGCGATCACGCTGCCTTTTGTCGCCAAAATCCGACACCTACGGTTTTTCCGCATTCGTCGTTTTCTGTGATTCAAAAAAAGGATGAAAGATGCCCGTCGTAGTCACCGAAAGAATCAGGAAGTGACGCATTTTCGCAACAACGACAAAGAAATTTCTCTGAGCAATGTTTAAAGAAGCCTTTCAACCAAGAACTATGGCGCTAACTTCGGCTAATTTTGCGGGATCTTCGGGCAATTTTTTTCAAAATATGCAATGTTTGATCCTTGAAAGAGGTGTTTCTGGACCTAAAGACTGCATCGACTCTTAGAATCCGCTGGTCAATTAATGAATTGCGGAAATTATGCCGAAATTAAACATTCGACCACTCGCTTGCCTGAGCGCTGCTCTCCTGCTTGCCGCATGCGGCGCAGGCAGCGATACCGAAAGCACCAGTGCCGGCGCGGCTACCGCCTCGGCCAAACAGGGCGGCAGGAGCGCGGACGATACAGCTGCCCCGACGATTCTTGCGAGCGAGCTCGTTACCAGCGGTGCCCGGTCCGCCGCGGCCGCCCGCGTCACGCCGGAGGAAGCCTCGGCTTTCCTCAGCCAGGCCACCTTCGGGCCGACGATGTACGAGATCAACCAGGTGGCGAGCATGGGCAAGCTGAATTGGCTTAATGCTCAGTTTAACGTCTATCCGGCCTGGCACCGCGCATACATGGATCAGATGGCGACGACACTGCCGCCGCGCGCGGTCCTGAGCGAAAACCACTTCTTCCAGAGCTTCTGGAAGAACGCCATCATCGGCAGCGATCATCTGCGCGAGCGCGTCACGTATGCGCTGTCGCAGATCTTCGTCGTGTCGTTCCAGGATGGCGCTGTCGGCATGTACGCACGCGGCATGGCCTGCTACTACGACATGCTCAGCGCCAAGGCATTCGGTAATTTCCGGGACCTGCTGGAAGGCGTGGCGACGAGCCCGATGATGGGGATCTACCTGTCCCACATGCAGAACCTGCCGGAATCGGAGAACAGCACGCCGGACGAGAATTTCGCTAGGGAAATCATGCAGCTGATGACGATCGGCCTGCATCAGCTGAACCCGGACGGCACCGTGAAGCTGAGTGGCGGCCAGCCGATTCCCACCTACAACCGCGACGACGTCGCCGGACTGGCGAAGGTCTTCACCGGCTGGAGCTGGGGCGGCGGGCAGATGAACGAGTACGGCTTTACCGGCCTCGTCGCCTATTCGAGCCCCGACCGCGATTGCCTGCCGATGCAGAACTACCCGGCGTACCACTCGACGTCGAAGAAGACTTTCCTCGGCAAGACCCTGGCGGCGGGCGGCAGCGGCGAAGCCGATCTCAAGGCGGCCCTCGACACGTTGTTCAACCATCCGAATGTGGGTCCGTTCATCGGCCGTCAGCTGATCCAGCGCCTGGTGAAAAGCAACCCCAGCGCCGGGTATGTGGCCCGCGTCGCGGCCGCCTTTGCCGACAACGGCGCAGGGGTAAGAGGGGATATGAAGGCGGTGCTCCGCGCCGTCCTGCTGGACAGCGAAGCTGCCGCCGCGGGGGCGGACGACGTCGGCAAGCTGCGCGAGCCGGTGCTGCGCCTGGCGAACTGGCTGCGCGCCTTCAACGCGCGTTCCGTCTCGGGCAACTACGTCATCTGGACACTGGAGGATCCGCTGACGGGCATCGGCCAGAATCCGCTGCGCTCGCCCTCGGTGTTCAACTTCTACCGGCCGAACTATACGCCGCCGCACACGTCGATCGCCAACGCGGGCTACGTCGCGCCGGAGATGCAACTGGTCGGCGAAACGTCGGTGATCGGATACCTGAACTTCATGCAGATGGCGGTGGCGCGCGGCATCGGGCAGAGCTGGGACATCCGGCCCAACTACGCGGCGGAGCTGTCGATCGCCGAGCAGCCGGAAATGCTGGTCGACCGCATCAATCTGCTGCTGCTCAATGGTCGGATGTCCGACAGCCTGCGCTCGAAGATCGTCAGCGCTGTGGCGTCGATTCCGGTGCGCGGCAATTCGCCGCAGGCGCAGACGGCCAAGGAAAACCGCGTCTACATCGCCGTCTATTTGACGATGGCGGCCCCGGAATACCTCGTTCAAAAATAGGAAAGACCATGATTGAATCCACTTCCCGCCGCCGCTTTCTGGCCTCCGCGGCGTCCTTCGCCGGCGTGAGTACCGTTCCCGTGCTGGCCGGCATGGCCGCGACGGCCAACGCCGCCGCGAGCGGAGATTATCGGGCGCTGGTATGCGTGTTCCTGAACGGCGGTAACGACGCCTATAACACGGTGCTGGCGACGGACGCCACGTCATGGGAGCAATACCAGCGCTTCCGCTCGTCCGGCATGGCGTCGATCGCGCTCGGCACGCCGGCCTCCGCCGGCGGCCCGCTGCCGCTGGGGCTGACGACGCAGCAGCCTGGTCGCAGCTTCGGCCTACACCCGAATCTCGGTGCGATCAAGGCGCTGTTCGATGCAGGCCGCGTCGCGATCGTGTCGAACGTTGGCCCGCTGGTCCAACCGACCACGCTGGCGGAATACAAGAACGGCACCGCCCAGCTGCCGCGCGAACTGTTCTCGCATAACGACCAGCAATCGGTGTGGCAGTCGTCGCGGCCGGAAGGCGCTGCGTACGGCTGGGGCGGCCGTCTGGCGGACATGATTGCCGCAGGCAACAGCAACAATGCGTTCACGTGCATCTCGACGGCGGAAAACGCCGTGTTCGTCACGGGCCGCAACATCGGTCAATACCAGATGAGTGCCAGCGGCGTGCCCGCCGTGCTGTCGATGGATGGCACGCTGTTCAGCGTCCACAACCATCCGCTTGCCAGCATCATCGGCAGCGCCTCGAACAACCTGATCGAGAAGGAATACGTCGCCACCACGCAGCGCGCGCTCGAAACGCAGGGCGTGCTGGCGGCCGCAATGGCGACCAGCGGCAATGGCGGCGTGCCGGCGCCGTCGAACTACATCAACCCCGTCACGAACGTCGCGGCTGTCAATCCGCTCGCGGTGCAGTTGCAGACGGTGGCGCGGGTGATCGCGGCCCGTTCCGTCCTCGGCGTCAAGCGGCAGGTCTTCTTCGTCAGTCTTGGCGGTTTCGACACGCACGCCAACCAGCGCACCCGCCACGCCGACCTGATGGCGAAACTGGCGCACGGCCTGTCGTATTTCGATTCCATCACAGGCAACCTGATGGGAAGTAATATGCGCGAGCAGATCACGACGTTCACGGCGTCCGACTTCGGCCGGACGCTGGTGACCAATGGCGACGGCACCGACCATGGCTGGGGCGGTCACCACTTCGTGATGGGCGGCGCCGTCCGGGGCCGCGACATGTATGGCTACTTCCCGGCGGTGGGGCTCAACCATGCGCACGACGTCGGCCGCGGCGCATTGTTGCCGAACCTGGCGGTGGAGCAGTACGGCGCCACACTGGGGCGCTGGTTCGGCGTCAGCGACAGTCAATTGCTCGATGTCTTCCCCAATCTGGTCAACTTCAAGACGCGGAATATCGGTTTCATGTCCTGAGCGCACGTTTGACCGGCCGTATCGCTGAGTGCTATCATTGTCGATATTGCAATAGGGAGTTGCCGGTTCGGGCAAGGAATAGACGATGATTCATATTCTGCAGACGCCAGGCGGCGGCTATCGCGACATCATTCAGTATCTGGAGGCGCGCGGTGCACGTGTGACGGTGCTGCGCCCGCCGACGCGGGGCGGGGCGCGCTTCCACGGCAAGATCGCCATCCTGAAGTCGATGCTGTCGCCCCACCTGCTCAAGGCACGCGGGGTCTGGACGGCGAGCGACACGGTGCTGGCGATCGGCTGGGAGGCATTGACGCTGCAGGCGCTGATCAAGATCGGCTATTTGCCCCGTCCCGCGAAATTCCTGGCGCTGGCCTGTTTCGTCCACAGCGAAAAGGTGCGCCGGGTCATGAATTCCCTGTGGCGCGTCGTGCGTAACCCCGGTCTCGGTTTCGTCGCCTTTTCGGAAGGCGAGCGCCGTAACCTGATCGAGAACTGCGGCATCGCACCCGAAAACGTCCATTTCCACTTATGGCGCCAGGACCTGGATGGCCGCGCCCAGCCGGGCCAGCTCAGCGACGACGGCTCCATCTTCGCCGGCGGTTATTCGAACCGCGACTATGGCCTGCTGCGCGAGGCGGCAGCCGACCTGCCGGCCACGCTGGTGATCGTCGCATCCGAGCGCAACGGCCTGCCGCCCGCCGAGAACGAGCGTACCCGTATCTACCTGGATTTGCCGGAAGCGGAATTCGAGGCGCTGCTGGCGCGCTGCCGCGTGGTGGCGATGCCGCTGCGCAGCGCGGGCGAGGCGTGCGGCCAGAGCGTGCTGCTGCGCGTACTGCGCAACGGCAAGCCGCTGATCACGAGCCGCCATGAATCCATCGAGGCCTATCTGGGCCGCGATTACCCCGGCTTCGTGCCGGCCGGCGACGTGGACGCGATGCGCAAGGCGCTGCAGCGGGCGTTGGACGATTCCGCCTGGCGTGCGCAACTGGCCAAGCGGATCGAAGCCGCGGCGCAGCAGCTGGACAGCCATGGCGAACCGGGTGCCGACATCGAGCGTTTCCTGTTGGCGTAAGCAGTGAAGAACCAAATGACTCAAGCTTCTCAAGCAGCAAACCCGACGAACAAGCCCCTTCGCATTCTCCAACTGGTACCGGAAACGCTCCCGACTTTTCGCGCCGATGTCACGGTGCTGTTCGGGAAATACCTGCCGCGTCACGGTATTGCAACCGATGTCGTCGGCAAGGGCAGCCAGGCGCCGTTGCCGGAGCAAGGCTTTGCTTCCACGCGCCGGTCGACGATGGGCAAGCGCTGGCGCACCGAGCTGGGCTTCGCATGGCTGTGTATCCGTTCGGTGCTGCAAGCGCGCCGCGACCATTGCGATGTGATCCAGGCGCGCGACATGGTGAGCCTGGGCGCCGTCGCACTTCTCATCGCCCGCTTGAAGGGCATTCCTTTCGTCTACTGGATGTCGTTCCTGATGTGTGAGGGACGCATCGACCGTGCCCGTTCCCGCCTGCGCAATGGCGGCGGCTTGCGCGACCGGCTTGTGCTGCTGAAGGGACTCGTTGAATACTGGCTGCTGTACAACGTCGTGCTGCGTCATGCCGACCACGTGTTCGTGCAGAGCGACGCCATGCTGGATTTGCTGGCAGGGCAGGGCGTGCCACGCGGGAAAATGACGCCGGTGCCGATGGGCGTGGACATGGAAGTGCTGGCAACGCGGCCCACGCCACGCCGCCTGCCTGGCTGGGAGGGCGTGCCGCTGCTGGCTTATCTCGGTACGCTCGATCCGCTGCGGGACATCCACATGGTCGTCGATGCGCTGGTGATCATCCGGCGCACCTACCCGACCGCGCGCCTGCTGTTGATCGGCGATGCGCCGCAACGGGCGGACGTGGACGCACTGCTCAAACACGCGGCCGACAGCGGTGTCGGGGAGGCCGTCCATGTCACCGGCTGGCTGCCGTCGGCACAGGCGTGGGAGTTGCTTGCCGGTGCGGACGCCGCTGTGTCGTACTTCCCGCGGGGCAAGATTCTCGATACGAATTCGCCGACGAAGGTGCTGGAATACCTGGCGCTGGGCATTCCCAGCCTGGGCAACGACAATCCGGACCAGCGTAACGTGATGCTGGAGTCCGATGCCGGCTGGCTGACCGCGAGCACGCCCGAGGCGCTTGCCGAAGCGGCCTGCATGGTGTTCGCGGACCCGCAAGGCGCGTCCCGCCGGGCCGCCTCCGGGCCCCGTTATATCGAAGCAAAGCGCAGCTATCGGGTGCTGGCCGAGACCGTAGCGCAGCGATATCGTTCCTTCCTTGGACAACACTGACGATCTCGACCAAAGCATGAAACATATCGTAATGATGGGCACCAGCCCCATGACCAAGGGGGGCGTGGCGTCGGTCGTCCAGGTGTACCAGCAAGCGGGATTGTTCGACCGTTTTCCGATCCATTACGTCGCCACCCACTGCGATGGCGGCAAGGTGGCCAAGCTGCGGGTGATGGTGTCGGCTTACCTGGAGATGCTGCGTCTGCTGCTGACCGGCCGGGTGGCGCTGCTGCACGGGCACGTGGCGTCGCGGGCCAGCTTCTGGCGCAAGTATGGCCTGTTCCAGCTGGCCCACCTGTTCGGCGTGCCGACGATCCTGCACCTGCACGGCGGCGAATTCTCGATCTTCTATGCGAAGGAATGCGGCCCGGTCAAACAATGGCTGATCCGCCGGCTGTACGACAAGGTCAGCTGGGTGCTGGTGCTGTCGACGCACTGGCAGAACTGGGTCCGCACGATCAGCCGCAATCCACGCATCGAAGCGCTGTACAACCCCGTCATCGCGGACGCCGCGCCGGCGCCGTGGGAAAGCCGCGACCCCGCTTCCGTGCTGACACTGGGCCGCATGAACAAAGGCAAGGGCAGCTACGACCTGTTGGCCGCCACCGCGGAGCTGCGCGACCCGCCGGTGCGCGTGATGCTGGGCGGCGACGGCGAACTGGAGCAGGTGCGCCAGCGTGGCGCCGAGCTGGGCATGGCGGACCGCCTGCAATTGCTGGGCTGGGTGGGGCCGGACGACAAGCCGGGCTACCTCGCCCGCGCCACCGTGTACGCGTTGCCGTCGTATGCCGAAGGCTTGCCGATGAGTGTGCTGGAGGCGATGGCTGCCGGCATTCCCGTCGTCACGACGCCGGTCGGTGGCATTCCCGATGCCGTCACGGACGGGGTCGAGGGATTCCTCGTGCAGCCGGGGGACGTGACGGCGCTGCGGCAAAAGCTGCAGTTGCTGCTGAACGATAACGCGCTGGCGCGGCGCATGGGCGAGGCGGGCCGGCGCAAGATCGAAACGACCTTTGCCAGCACAGTGATCATGCCGCGCCTGGAAAAAATCTATCGCGAGTTGTGCGACGCCGGTCGCTGAACCTGGCGGAAAGAACAAGGGCCGGCTGACTAGCCGGCCCTTCGTTTTTCAGCCGCCCTTGCTCAGGTCAGCGACGGCGCCGGCTTCGGCGCCGCCGCAGCGGTGGCAGAGCGCAACTCCTTCGCGCCCTGCCATTCCTGCGACACCCATTTGAACTTGCCGCTCGGCTGCAGCGGAATGTCATCCATCAAGCGGATGCGCGCATGCACGCGCTCGGTGACGAGCTCGCGGATATTGCGCAGCATCTTTTCCTCGTCCGCCTTCGTGAAGCCGGCTTCCGGCACGATCCTGACTTCCCACTCGCCGGGCCCGACCTGCGCCATCTGCGTCTTGCTGATGCGCTCCAGGCCCTTCAGGGCGAACGTGATGATCGATGCGCTGATGGGATTGTTGTCGCTGTCGAAGAGCTGGTCCTCGACCTTGCCGGAAGAGAGTTCGATGCGGGGATAATGGCGGCCGCACGGGCAACTGCCGGATATCCAGCGCGCCTTGTCCGAAATGCGGTAACGCACCAGCGGCATCACCAGGTTGTGCAGCGTGGTTCCCACCACGTAACCGAACCCGTCAGTTGGATTGTTCTGCTCGTCGAGGATCTCGACGTATGAATACTCCGGATTCAGGTGGTAATAGCCGTGCTCGCACTGTCCGGCAAAGGCCGTGCGCTCGGCCATGCCATAGAAGTCGAACACGCGGCAGCCGAATGCCCGCTCGATCTGTTCGCGCTGGGCGGGGAAGACCGGTTCCGAGCCGGTAATGACGGCGCGCAGCCGCAGCGGATGGCCCAGCTGTTCGGCGGCGCGCGCCAGTTCATACGAAGAGGACGGGTAGGCGCGCAACTGCGCTGCGCCCTGGGCCGCGATGCGGTCGAGCATCGCGCCGGCCGTGCGCAGCGTCAGGTGGCGGGTCGACACGAACAGTTGCTTGCCGTAGCGGTCCCACAGCCAGTACGGCGGATTGGCCTGCTTGGCCGGCACGATCTGGTCGCCGCGCAGGATGGCCTGGGCGGCGCCGTTGCGGTGCCCGGCCCATGCCCAGTACTGCAGGTGGAAGGCCTCTTCCCAGATGACGGAATCCAGGCTGCGGAACACTTCCAGCGGCGTGCCCGACGTGCCGCTGGTCTTGCCCAGCGGCCACCACGGCTTGCGTGCGCCGCCATTCGGGTAATACAGCGCCCGATTGTTGACGAGGTCGGGCTTGCTGACGACGGGATAATGACGGCGCAGCCAGACGCGCGGATCCACGTCGGGCGGGCAAGCCGGTACGCCGGCATAGCGCGGCAAGCGTGCGCGCGCCGTCTCCAGGGTACGGCGCAGCAGCGCGCTCTGCCGTTCAAGAATTTGCGCTTCCGGCAGGGTCTCGCGCTCGATCAGGGCGCGCGCGCGCGCCAGCGCGAACGGATTGCGACGGACGAGGTGCCGGGTGATCAGGGAAAGGTGTTGGGTGATCGTCGACGGCATGAGTGCATGGGCCAGCCCGAGGGCAGGCCTGGAGGGTTGGTTAAATATCAACAGTGTCAAACTATAGCCGCTTGTGTGGCGGCGCGTCAAATTGCCGAGCACGCAAGCGTGCACTGGAAGCGCCCGCAGTGTATATGATAAGATCATTGTCTAGTTGTCAACCACTGCAAGGAGAGCGCGCTGTGTCCACGCTCGCATGGAAATTTAACAGATTGAAATTGATGGGCCCGGCCGAGATCGTTTGGCGGGTAACTCAGCTGGCCCAGAAAAAGGCGAGCAAGATCGGCGTGGGACTGGCTGCGCGGCCGCCCGCACCGTCGCTGGCCCGGTTCGGCGCCACGTTTGTCGGAGCGCTGGAAGGCGGCGACGGCATCGACGTGGTCGCGCTGCGCGCGTCGGCCGACGCGATCCTGGCGGGGCGGTGGAATGTGTTTGCGATGCGCGGACTCAACCTGGGCTTCCCGCCGCAGTGGAACCGCGACCCGAAGACGGGGACCGTTGCGCCGATGAAGCTGGGCAAGGCGATTGATTACCGCCGCGAGTCCGTCGTCGGCGACATCAAATATCTATGGGAACCGAGCCGCCACCTGGAGCTGGTAACGCTGGCGCTGGCCTGGCGCGCGAGCGGCGAGCAGCGCTATGCCGCCGGCGCGCGGCTGCTGCTGGAATCGTGGTTCGACCAATGCCCTTACCCGCAGGGTGTACACTGGACCAGCTCGCTGGAGCTGGCCGTGCGCCTGGTGAACTGGGCGTTTGCCTGGCAATTGCTGGGCGGCGCCGACAGCGCGCTGTTCAAGGGGGAAGAGGGCGGCCGCTTCCAGCGCCGCTGGCTCGATAATATCTACCAGCATTGCCACTTCATCCGCGGCTACTTCTCGCGCCATTCGTCCGCCAACAACCATCTGTTTGGCGAGTACATGGGCCTGTTCGTGGCCAGCGTCCAATGGCCGTGCTGGCCGGAAAGCACGCGCTGGCAAGCGCTGGCGCGGCGCGGCCTGGAGGTGGAGGCCGTCAAGCAGAACACCGCGGACGGCGTCAACAAGGAACAGGCGATCTATTACCAGCACGAAGTGATGGACATGATGCTGCTGTGCCATCACATCGGGCAGGCCAACGGTGCGGGGTTCTCGGCCACTTACCTGCAGCGGCTCGAGCGGCTCGCCGAGTTTGTCGCCGCGTTGATGGATGTCGGCGGCAATGTGCCGATGACGGGCGACGCAGACGACGCCCAGATGGTGCGGCTGTCGTATGAAGACGGCTGGAGCCCGTATCGTTCGCTGCTCGCGAGCTGCGCGCTGCTGTTCAACCGCGGCGACTTGAAGCACAAAGCGGGCCGGCTGGACGACAAGAACCGCTGGCTGTTCGGCAGTGCGGGCGCCACGCGCTGGCAGGCGCTGGCGGATGCGCCGGAAAAGCCCGTGCTGGCCTTCCCGGAGGGTGGGTATTATCTGCTCGGCAAGGAATTTGGCACCCCGGGCGAAGTGCGGATCGTCATCGACTGCGCGCCGCTCGGCTACCTGTCGATCGCCGCGCATGGCCACGCCGATGCGCTGTCGTTCACGCTGTCGGCCGGGGGCGAGGAGCTGCTGATCGATCCGGGCACGTATGCGTACCACACGCAGAAGGCATGGCGCGATTATTTCCGCAGCACGGCCGCCCATAATACTGTCCAGGTCGACAACCAGGACCAGTCCGAGATCGGCGGCAACTTCATGTGGCTGCACAAGGCACAAGCCACGCGGGTCGCCCATATCCCCGAAGGACAGGCGCAATTGTTCGAAGGCGTGCAGGACGGCTACCGCAAACTGGCGGATCCGGTGCTGCACCGCCGCAAAATTACGTTTGACGCAAATTGTAACGCTATTGTTGTAAAAGATATATTAGAATGCCGGGGCGCTCACGATATCGCCCTGCATTGGCACTTCGCGGAGGGGTGCCGGGTGGAGGCAGAGGGCGCGGACGTCGTCGCACAAGGGGAACGCAACCGTTTGCGGATGAGTTCCCCGTTCGGCGGCGGGCCTCAGTTGCTGCGTTGCAGCGAAGCGCCCATCGCGGGATGGATTTCGCGCAAATTCGATGAGAAGAGTGCGATCACGACAGCGGTGTGGCGCGGCAGGATCGATGGAACGACCGAAATCGAAACCCGGATCACGCTTGACGTGGCAGGTGATGTCGTAAGCGGTAAATCAAACATTTAAGGAGTGGTATCTTGAAAATCAGTATCTTTGGCCTGGGCTACGTGGGGGCGGTCTCCGCCGGCTGCCTGGCAACCGACGGACACACGGTGGTCGGCGTCGACCCGAACCGCACCAAGGTCGACCTGATCAACCAGGGCACCACGCCGATCATCGAAAAAGACATCGGCGAGATGATTTCGAAGACCGTCAAGGACGGTCTGCTGCGCGCGACGACCGATGTGCGCGACGCCGTGCTGAACACCGATATCTCGCTGATCTGCGTGGGCACGCCGTCCCAGCTGAACGGCAACCTGGACCTGTCGCACGTGCGCAAGGTGTGCCAGGAGATCGGCGCCGCCATCAAGGAAAAGAGCGACTTCCACGTCGTCGTCGCGCGCAGCACGATGCTGCCGGGCTCGATGCGGGCCGTCGTGATCCCGACCCTGGAAGAAGCGTCCGGCAAGAAGGCCGGCGTCGACTTCGGCGTCTGCAACAACCCGGAATTCCTGCGTGAAGGCACCGCGGTATACGACTACTACCATCCGCCGAAGACCGTGATCGGCGAGACCGACGAGCGCGCCGGCCTGATGCTGCTGCAGCTGTACGAAAAAATGGAAGCGCCGCTGGTGCGCACCGACGTCGAGACGGCCGAGATGGTCAAGTACACGGACAACACGTGGCACGCCGTCAAGGTCGCGTTCGCGAACGAGATCGGCAACATCTGCAAGGCGGTGGGCATCGACGGCCACAAGGTCATGGAGATCTTCTGCCAGGATACCAAGCTGAACCTGTCGCCGTACTACATGAAGCCGGGCTTCGCGTTCGGCGGCTCGTGCCTGCCGAAGGACGTGCGCGCGCTGACGTACAAGGCCCGTTCGCTGGACCTGGAACTGCCGCTGCTGGACTCGATCCTGCCGTCGAATCGCAAGCAGGTGG
The DNA here is from genome assembly GCF_007830495.1 of Pseudoduganella flava. Taxonomy (GTDB): domain Bacteria; phylum Pseudomonadota; class Gammaproteobacteria; order Burkholderiales; family Burkholderiaceae_D; genus Rugamonas; species Rugamonas flava. The sequence continues at coordinate 908,190 of NZ_VLKW01000001.1, forward strand.
AGAAGGGCGTCAACATGATCGTCGACAAGGGCAATCGCAAGGTCGGCATCCTGGGCTTCTCGTTCAAGGCCGGCACCGACGACCTGCGCGAATCGCCGCTGGTGGACGTCATCGAGTACTTGCTGGGCAAGGGTTACGAGCTGAAGCTGTATGACAAGAACGTGAACCTGGCCGCGCTGACCGGCGCGAACCAGGACTACATCCTGAACCACATTCCGCACATTTCGAAGCTGATGGTGAATTCCATGGAAGAAGTGCTGGCGTTCGCCGAGACCGTGGTGATCGGTAACGGCGCCGCGGAATTCAAGGAAGTGCCGGGCAAGCTGAAGGAAGGCCAGATCATCGTCGACCTCGTACGCATCAGCAAGGAGCAGAGCGGAGGACAGTACGATGGCATCTGCTGGTAATCGCAAGAGCCGGCGGGTCCTGATCCTGGTCGAGAACCTGCCATCCCCGTTCGACCGGCGGGTGTGGCAGGAAGCGACCACGCTGCATGCGAACGGCTACGAAGTGTCGATCATCTGCCCGACGGGCAAGGGGTACGAAAGCCGTTACGAGGAAATCGAAGGCATTCACATCTACCGCTACAAGCTGCCGCTGGAGGCCGAGGGCGCCAAGGGCTACGCGATCGAATACTCCGCGGCGCTGTTCCATACGTTCCGCCTGGCGTGGAAGGTGTTGTTCCAGCGTGGATTCGACGTGATCCACGCCTGCAACCCGCCCGACCTGCTGTTCCTGATCGGCGGGTTCTTCAAGCTCACGATGGGCAAGAAGTTCCTGTTCGACCACCACGACATCAATCCCGAGCTGTACGAGGCCAAGTTCGGCCGCCGCGATTTCTTCTACAAGCTGATGGTGCTGTTCGAGCGCTGGTCGTTCAAGACGTCCGACGTGTCGATCGCCACCAACGAGTCGTACAAGAAGATTGCGATCGAGCGTGGCGGCATGGACCCGGACAAGGTCTACGTCGTGCGCAGCGGCCCAAAGCTGGACCGGCTGCGCGTGCTGCCGCCCGTCGACAGCCTGAAGAAGGGCAAGCGTTACCTGGTCGGCTATGTCGGCGTGATGGGTGCGCAGGAAGGCATCGACCTGCTGCTCGAAGCGGCGCGCCACCTGATCGTCGACATGGGGCGCAAGGACGTGCACTTCGGCCTGGTGGGCGGCGGCACGTCGCTCGACCAGATGAAGGAGCTGGCGGTCAAGATGGGCATCGCCGATTACGTGACGTTCACGGGCCGGGTGCCGGACCAGGACTTGCTCGAGATGCTGAACACGTCGGACGTGTGCGTGAACCCTGACGTGGCGAACGACATGAACGACAAGTCGACGATGAACAAGATCATGGAGTACATGGCGCTCGGCAAGCCGATCGTGCAGTTCGACCTGGTCGAAGGCAAGGTGTCGGCGCAGGAGGCTTCGCTGTACGCGAACAAGAACGACCCGGTGGACATGGCGAAGAAGATCGCCGAACTGCTGGACGATCCGGAACGCCGCGAGCGGATGGGGGCCTACGGGCGCCACCGCGTCGTCAACGAACTGGAGTGGCAATACGAAGCGCCGAAACTGCTGGCGGCGTACGAGCGGCTGTACTCGGCGAACGCTCCGCTGCCCGGCGCAGTACCACCGTCATACAAAGGAAGCTGAATGAACATTCTCGTTACCGGAGGCATGGGTTACATCGGCTCGCACACGGTCGTCGAACTGCTCGCAGCGGGTCACGACGTGGTGGTTGTCGACAACCTCTCCAATGCCGACCGTTCCGTGCAGGAGCGCGTGGAGCGCATCGCCGGCAAGAAGTTCGAGTTCGTCGAGGGCGACATCCGCGACCGCGCCGCGCTGGAGAAGGCTTTCGCGCTGCGCAAGTTCGACTCGGTGATCCACTTCGCCGGCCTGAAGGCGGTCGGCGAGTCCGTGGCACAACCGCTGCGCTACTACGACAACAACGTCTCGGGCAGCGTCGCGCTGTGCGAGACGATGGCGAAATTCGGTGTGAAATCGATCGTGTTCAGCTCCTCGGCGACCGTCTACGGCGACCCCGCCTCGGTACCGATCACGGAAGATTTCCCGCTGTCGGCGACGAATCCATATGGCCGCAGCAAGCTGATGATCGAAGAGATCCTGCGCGACCTGTACAAGTCGGACAACAGCTGGCGCATCGCCTTGTTACGCTACTTCAATCCGGTCGGCGCGCATGAGAGCGGCCTGATCGGGGAAGAACCGAGCGGCATTCCGAACAACCTGATGCCGTACGTGGCGCAGGTGGCGGAAGGCCGGCGCGAATTCCTGTCCGTATTCGGCGGCGATTATCCGACGCCGGACGGTACCGGCGTGCGCGATTACATCCACGTGGTCGATCTCGCCATCGGCCACGTGAAGACGCTGGACAAGCTGGCGACAGCTTCCGGCGTCTATACCTACAATCTAGGGACCGGACGCGGCAACAGCGTGCTCGAGATGGTACGCGCCTTCGAAGCTGCCAGCGGACGGAAAGTGCCTTACAAGATCGTCGATCGACGACCCGGAGACGTTGCGGCCTGCTACGCGGATACGGCAAAGGCCGAACGTGAGCTCGGCTGGAAAGCACAGTTCGACATTGCCCGCATGTGCGTTGACACATGGCGTTGGCAATCCTCATCGAAATAATTTCTCAGGGGGTCTTCAGATGAAAGCAATGATTCTCGCGGCCGGCAAAGGCACGCGTGTACGGCCATTGACCTACGAATTACCGAAGCCGATGATTCCGATCCTCGGCAAGCCCGTGATGGCGTACCTGGTGGAGCATCTGGCCCGCTACGGCGTGACGGAAATCATGGTCAACGTCAGTTATCTGCACGAAAAGATCGAAGAGTATTTCGGCGAAGGCCATCAGTTCGGCGTGCAGATCGGTTACTCGTTCGAAGGCTATACGAACGACGACGGCGAGGTCGTGCCGGAGCCGCTTGGATCCGCTGGCGGCATCAAGAAGATCCAGGAATTCGGCGGCTTCTTCGATGAAACGACGATCGTGCTGTGCGGCGACGCGCTGATCGACCTCGATCTCAAGTCCGCGCTGTTCGAGCACCGCCGCAAGGGCGCGCTGGCGACCGTGATCACGCGCGAAGTCCCATGGGACAAGGTCTCGAGCTATGGCGTCGTCGTCAGCGACGAGGACGGCCGGATTCGCGAGTTCCAGGAAAAACCCGATCCGTCGGTCGCCAAATCGAATTGCGCCAGTACCGGCATCTACATCTTCGAACCGGAGGTGATCGACCTGATTCCGTCCGACCGCCCGTTCGACATCGGTTCCGAGCTGTTCCCGCTGCTGGCGGAAAAGGGCTTGCCGTTCTACAACCAGACGCGCAAGTTCAACTGGATCGACATCGGCAGCGTGAAGGACTACTGGCAGGTGCTGCAAGGCGTGCTGCTGGGCGAAGTCGCCAACATGGCGGTGCCGGGCATCCAGGTCGACGAAGGCCTGTGGGTCGGCCTGAACACCAGCATCGACTGGAACGGCGGCACCAGGATCGAAGGCCCCGTCTACATCGGTTCGGGTGTCAAGGTCGACGCCGGCGCGCACATCGTGGGCCCGACCTGGATCGGCCACGGCAGCCATATTTGTTCCGGCTCAAAGGTCATCCGTAGCGTTCTGTTTGAATATACACGTGTGTTACCGGATGTTACCCTGGACGAATTGATCGTATTTAAAGACTATAGTGTCGACCGCGCCGGTGAGATGAAACACGTCTCGCAGTACGAGTCGGACGAGTGGGCCAATGCGCGTGACCGCCGCGCCGCCCGCCGCCGCGAAAACGACCACGAACATACCCATTTAGAACAGAAAAAAGCATGAAGATATACCCCGTCATCCTGTCCGGCGGCGCCGGTACCCGCCTGTGGCCGCTGTCCCGCGCCGCGTTGCCGAAGCAGCTGCTGCCGCTGGTGTCCGACAAGACGATGCTGCAGGACACGGCGCTGCGCCTGGCCGGCCGTGCAGACCTGATGCAGCCGCTGATCGTCTGCGGCAACGAGCACCGCTTCCTCGTGGCCGAGCAGCTGCGTGAGATCAACGTGAAGCCACTCGGCATCCTGCTCGAACCGGAAGGCCGCAACACGGCCCCGGCCGTGGCTGCCGCCGCGCATTTCCTGAAGGCGGTCGATCCCGAGGCCGTGATGCTCGTGCTGCCGGCCGATCACGTGATCGAGGACACGGATGCGTTCTACCAGGCGATCGTGCGCGCGACTGCGCTGGTCGAGCATGGGGCGCTTGCCACGTTCGGCATCGTACCGACGGGACCGGAAACGGGCTATGGCTACATCAAGAGCGGCGAGCCGCTGCCGGTCGGCGACAACTGCTTCAAGGTCGACCGTTTCGTCGAAAAGCCGGACCGTGCCACCGCGGAAGGCTTTGTCGCCTCCGGCAATTATTTCTGGAACAGCGGCATGTTCCTGTTCCGCGCCGATGGCTACCTGAAAGAGCTCGAGCAGTTCCAGCCGGCGATCGCGCAAGCGGCCGGCGACGCCGTGACGAAGGGCTATCGCGATCTCGATTTCTGCCGCCTGGACGAGACCGCGTTTGCGGCCAGCCCGTCCGACTCGATCGACTATGCGGTGATGGAGCACACGCGCCACGCGGTCGTCGTGCCGGCATCGATCGGCTGGAACGACGTCGGCTCCTGGTCGGCGCTGTGGGAAGTGCAGCAGGGCGATGACAACGGCAATGTGTGCCGCGGCGACGTCTACCTGGATGGCGTGAAGAATTCGCTGGTGCGCGCGGAAAATCGCTGCGTGGCAGTGATCGGCGTCGAGGACGTCGTCGTCGTCGAAACCAACGACGCCGTGCTGGTCGCGCACAAGGACCAGGTCCAGCGCGTCAAGCAGGTGGTCGATCACCTGAAGTGCCAGGACCGCACCGAGCACCTGCACCATACCCGGGTCTACCGGCCGTGGGGCTGCTACGAAGGCATCGACATCGGCGACCGTTTCCAGGTCAAGCGCATCACGGTGAATCCGGGCGGCAAGCTGTCGCTGCAGATGCATCATCACCGCGCGGAGCACTGGATCGTTGTCTCGGGCACCGCCAAAGTGACGTGCGGCGACAAGGTGAGCCTGCTGACCGAAAACGAATCGACCTATATCCCGATCGGCATGAGCCACCGGTTGGAGAACCCGGGCAAGCTGCCCTTGCATCTGATCGAGGTACAGTCGGGCAGTTACCTGGGCGAGGATGACATCGTCCGCTTCGAAGATGTGTACCAGCGTGCCTGATTGACATTGGTGGGAAGCCATATGTGGAGGCGTCATGATCTTACTCTTCCGTCTCTACTCGTGGCTGTACCGTCATCGCGTACCGGTCTTGCCCCGCCTCCTGTACGGCCTGAACAGGATTCTGTTCGCTGTCGTCCTTCCGCCGGGTGTCGTCGTCGGCACCGGCGTCCGTTTTGCCTATAGCGGGTTGGGAACCGTCGTCCACGCGCGCGCGCGGATCGGTAATCACGTCAAGATTGGCCCGAACGTGACGATTGGCGGGCGGGCCGGGCTGCACGCCGTTCCCGTGATCGAGGAGGGTGCCGATATTGGCGCGGGCGCATGCGTTCTCGGTCCAGTGGTTATCGGCCGGAATGCCGTCGTCGGGGCGTGCGCCGTCGTGCTGCATGACGTACCGGCGGGTGCCATGGCGGTAGGGGTGCCCGCCACAGTGAAGCAACGGGAAATGGAACCCTGCCGCGCCCCCACCAGCGTGTAGCCTTCAACTCAACTAAGCGACATATGATTGCCACGCAACACATTAGTGCTGCGTGGCAATTTTTTATTGTAATTTTGCAAAAGGACTTGCCGTTCTGATATACTGCCGATCAGCATCAAAATTTTACTGACAGCCAACCTCAGTCCTCTGCAGGAATACCAGAACATGAAATTCACTTCCATCGTCACCGCCGTGCTTCTGCTGGCCGCGCCCGTGCTGGACGCCGCAGCAAAAGACATCAGCTCGCCGGTTCAGACCATCACCTTGAAGACGGGCGACAACTCGCTGAGCTTCGGCGACAACTTCGCCGGTGCAGCCGCGGGCGACACGTTCTCCGACCGCTTCTACTTCTCGCTGACGAGCACCGCCGACATCACGTCGAACGCCACGTCGAACGCAGCCAAGAGCGGCACCGGCCTGGACCTGACCGGCTACGGCATCTACAGCGCACTGACCAACGACCTCGTCATCGGTGGCACGAAGGTGTACGTGAACAAGTTCGGCGTGGCCGACAAGTGGACCGTGAGCGCCGACGACCTCGCCGCGGGCAACTACTACTTCCGCGTCGACGGCAAGATGCTGTCCTCGGGTGCTTCGTTCGCCGGCAATGGCACGATCACCGTCTCCGCACTGCCGGTGCCTGAGCCGACCATGCCTGCCATGCTGCTGGGTGGCCTGGCTATCCTCGGCGTCGCGGCACGTCGTAAAGCAAAATAATCGAACAGGACTTGAACATGAAAAAACTGCTGCAACTGTGCTTCGTCGCCGCAATGGCTCTCGGCACCCACGCTGCCCACGCCGCGCTGATCGATCACAGCCAGACCGCCGATATGTCGGCCACGCTGAATGCCAGCGGCTCGTTCGCATTCAACCGTACATTGCTGACGGATGCCCAAGCGCTGGGCGCCGACAAGAACTTCTTCTCCGACCGCTACGAGTTCACGCTGGACGTGCCGGTGCTGGCCGGCGGCATGATGACGTCGATCCGTTACACGAACGGCACGGGCCTGGAAATCACCGGCTTCAACCTGCGTCATGCGGACGGCACCTCGGTGTTCGAAGGCGACCTGGTCGATTCGGCCGACCAGACCTGGATGTTCGGCGGCGAAGACGCGCTGACGTCGGGCCGTTACTTCCTGGAAGTGAACGGCTACGCGACGGCCGCAAACGCGAGCTACAGCGGCACGCTGGCGGTGGCCGCCGTGCCGGAACCGGGTTCGCTGGCGCTGATGCTGGCAGGCCTGGGCGTGCTGGGCGTCGTGGCACGCCGCCGCAAGTAACAGCGGCTTGCTATAATCAAAAACGGAAGCCGCCGGCTTCCGTTTTTTTTCGTCCATCGTTTTTGTCATTGCTACGGGAGGTCAAGCTTTTGCGACCCGCCATCATCCTGTCGGCCTTGCTGGCCGCCGCCAGTGCCGCGCACGCGGCAACTCCACTGCAACCGTCCCAGTTGGGGCTCGTGATCAACGACGACGAGCCGAACAGCGTCGAGCTTGGCGAGTACTACCGCGCTGCGCGCGGCATTCCCGAAGCCAATATCGTGCACGTGCGGATCCCGAACAAGCCGCGCAAGCTCGGCGCCGAGCAGTTCGCGCGGCTGAAGGCGGAGATCGACGAGAAGCTGGGCCCGCAGGTGCAGGCCGTGTTGATGGTGTGGACGGCGCCGTACGCCGTCGAATGCAATGGCATCACGGCCGCCTATACGCTGGGCTTCGATCCGACGCAATGCGCCAACACGTGCGCACCCGGCAAGCAAACCGCTTACTTCAACAGCGATACGGGGTTGCCGTGGACGGAGCGGCGCATGCGCTTGTCGATGCTGCTGCCCACCGAGTCCGTCGAGGAGGGCAAGGCGCTGATCGACCGCGGCAAGGCGGCGGGATTCCGGGTGCCGGCTGCCGGCGCGTACTATCTCGTGACCAGCGAGCAGGCTCGCAACAGCCGGGCGGAGTTCTTCCCGAAGTCGGGCGCCATCCCGCAGCGCAAGCTGACGATCCATACGCTGCGTGAGGACGTGCTGGAAGGAAAACGCGACGTGATGATCTACCAGACCGGCAAGGCGAAAGTGGACAAGCTCGAGACGCTGCAGTTCCTGCCGGGCGCGCTGGCCGACCACCTGACTTCGCTCGGCGGCGACTTGCTGGGCAATGGGCAGATGAGCAGCCTGCGCTGGCTGGAAGCGGGCGCGACGGCAAGTTACGGCACCGTCAGCGAGCCGTGCAATTTCTGGCAGAAGTTCCCCAGTCCCGCGGTGCTGTTACGCCACTATCTGGGTGGTGCCAGCGCGATCGAGGCTTACTGGCGCAGCGTCGCGTGGCCGGCGCAGGGCGTGTTCATCGGCGAGCCGCTGGCAGCCCCCTACAAACGCTGATCTTCGGCTGGGCGCGATTCGGCTGAACGGACCCTTCAGCGACGGCGGCGCAGCAGGGCCAGCGCGCCCAGCCCGCCCACCAGCATCGCCCATGTCGACGGCTCGGGAACCGGCGCCGGCGTCAGCGTCGGACCGGTGGAGGCGCTGTCATCTGCCATGCGCCCGCCGGAGCGCGACGTCAGTGCGCCGCCCGTCGACACCGGCACCGTTGCGTCGGCGCCTTGCGGCGCGGCGATGAAACCGTATGCCTCTTTGGACAGCGTCGTCACGCGGCCACCTGGCGCGTCGGGGATGCCATACACCGGGCCGTCCCATGCGACGTAGTCGACCGTTTCGCCGAACAGGTCCGTCGCACCGCGCGACTGGCCGAAGCCGACCGCTGCACGGCCCTCGCTGGTCGTCATGTCCACCGTGTAGACGCGCTTGCCGTTGCGCAGCGCGTGTTCGTCGCGGTCGTCGCCGAAGCGGTGACGGCCCGGCTCCGCCTCATCCCGAGTGAAGCCACTGGACGGCGTCACGCCCGCATTGCCGCGCGACGCGGTGAGGACAACACCATCGGCCAGGCGGCAGGCGCCGCGGCCATCCAGGTCCGCATCCTTGCGCTGCTGCCGTGCTTGAACGCCATCTTCCTGGATCGCCTTGTCGCATGGGGAAGCCTGCTGTGCCTCCTGTTGCGACCCTTCCTGCGATGGTGCTGCGTAACCACTGGTAGCGAACGCGAAAGCGGCGATGAACGAAAGCGGGCGGAGAGTGGACATGGATTTCTAATCAGACATGTATGTGTACAGAGTGTAAATGTACCACGAACACGACAATTTCTGACGGGGAATTACAATTTTGGCAGCGCAGTTGTGTGTTTGCATCGCCGATTGAGCCGAACGGCTCAACGGGCTGTCATCACCGGGTCATATCGATTCGATAATATGTGGTTAGCAACATTGGTTCATTTTGAATAACAGGGATACCATGATCAAACACCCAACCCCGGGCCGCCCCACGCTGATCGCCGCCACCTTGGCGGCACTGCTGGCGGGCCTGTCCGCGCCCGCGCTGGCCGCGTCCGACGTCGTCATCAGCCAGGTCTATGGCGGCGGCGGCAACAGCGGCGCGACGCTGCGCTCCGACTTCATCGAGTTGTTCAACCGGGGGAACGTCCCTGTTACCCTGAACAACTGGAGCGTGCAATACACGAGCGTGGGCGGCGGCACGTGGCAGGTCACGACCATCCCGAACGTCACGCTGCAACCGGGCCAGTACTACCTGATCCAGGAAGCCACTGGCAGCGGCGGCACGGTCGCCCTGACGCCGGACCGGACGGGCACGATTCCGATGTCGGGCAGCGGCGGCAAGGTCGCGCTGGTCAACACGACGACGGCACTCTCCGGTACCGCGCCAAACAGCGGCACGCTGGTCGACCTGGTGGGTTGGGGGGATGCCGGCTACTTCGAGGGCGCCGGCGCGGCTGGCGGCACGGGCAACACGACCGCCGCGCTGCGTCTTGAAGATGGCTGCACGGACTCGGACAACAACAAGCTCGATTTTGAAATCAAGGCCCCCACGCCGCGCAACACCAGCGCGCCGCTGCGCGCCTGCAACGGGCCGGTCGAGAAACCGATCGTCGCGAAATGCCCGGCCAGCATCGGCATCGCGCAAGGGTATGCGGGCGGGCGCACGTTGACCGCGAGCGACGCGGACAGCGTCGTCAACGCGGCCAGCATCACGGCCGGCGGCGTGCCCGGCATCGCGCTGGCCGGCTTCGCGCCGGCGGGCGGCGAGGGCGCCAGTGCGTCGGTACGGCTGGAGGTGGGCGCCGGCGTCCCGCTCGGCACCTACCCGGTTACCGTGCGATTCGCCAACGACGAGGCGCAGGAAACCAGCTGCAACGTGAACATCGTCGTGCAGACGCTGGCACCCGTGACCCACACGATCCCGCAGATCCAGGGCAGCGGCGCCACGAGCCCGGACGTGAACACGGTGCAGACCACGGAAGGCATCGTCACGGCCAAGGTCGCCGGCGGCTTCTTCCTGCAGGACGCGAACGGCGACGGCGATCCCGCCACGTCGGACGGCCTGTTCGTCTATGACGCGGCGGCGGCCGACGGCGTCGCGGTCGGCCAGCGCGTGCGTGCGACCGGCAAGATCACCGAATACACGCCGGGCGGCGCGAACCGCTCGTACACCGAAATGCAGGACGTCACGTTCGCGCCGGCGCTGTCGTCCGGCCACAGCGTCGCGCCGACCAACATCACGCTGCCCAATACGCGCCTGGACCAGGTCGAAGCGATGCTGGTGCGCTTCACGAGCCCGCTGACGGTGACGATGACGGATTACCTGGGCACGCGCGGCGAACTGTCGCTGTCGTCCGGCCGCCTGGAAACCCCGACGAATCGCTATGCGCCGCGCACCGCGGAGGCCAACGCGCTGGCCGCCGCGAACGCGGCCAACCTGATCGTGCTGGACGACGGCCTGTTCAGTGCGCCGCCAGTGATTCCGTACATCGGCGAAGGCCAGACGGTGCGCGCGGGCGACCTCGTGCATGACCTGACGGGCGTCATCGATTTCGGCTCGCTCGGTGCCGGCGGTGCCGGCTTCAAGCTGCAGCCGACGGCTACCCCGGCGATCACGCGCGACAACCCGCGCGAAGACGCCCCGAGCCTGCCGGCCGGGAACGTCAAGGTCGCCAGCGCGAACGTGCTGAACTTCTTCACGACGTTCACCGACGGCACCACCGCGTTCGGCGAATCGAACCAGGGCTGCACTGTCGGCAGTTCCACGAGCCGGGGCAATTGCCGCGGTGCCGACAACCTGAACGAGTTCACCCGCCAGCGCGCCAAGATCGTCGCCGAGCTGAAGGGAATCGATGCGGACGTGGTCGGCCTGATGGAGATCCAGAACAACGGCGACATCGCTGTCAGCCACCTGGTCGACAGCCTGAACGCGGCGTACGGCTCGGCCGTCTACGCCGTCGTGCCGAAGCCCGTCGCAACAGGCACCGATGCGGTGCGGGTCGCGATGATTTACAAGCCGGGTACGCTGACCCTGGTCGGCGGTGCGCTGGCCGATGCCGATTCGATCAACAACCGTCCGCCGATGGCGCAGACCTTCCGCGCTGCCAACGGCGAGAAGTTCTCGCTGATCGTCAACCACCTGAAGTCTAAGGGCAGCTGCCCATCCGGCACGGGCAGTGACGCGGACAATGGCGATGGCCAGGGCTGCTGGAACGCGACCCGGGTGCGGCAGGCCCAGCGCCTCGTCAACACGTTCGTGCCGCAGGTGCAGGCGGCCGCTGGCGACAGCGACGTGCTGCTGGTCGGCGACATGAACTCGTACGGCATGGAAGATCCGATCGCCGCGATCACGGCGCAGGGCTTCGTCAACCAGCTCGAACGCTTCGTACGCCCGGTGACGCTGCCGTACTCTTACGTGTTCGGCCATGCGGCCGGCTACCTCGACCACGCGCTGGCCAGCGCGTCGCTGAGCCGCCAGGTGGCCGGGGCCGCCGAATGGCACGTCAATGCGGACGAGCCGGAAGTGATCGACTACAACACGGACGGCAAGCCGCAGGACCTGTACACGCCGCTGCCTTACCGCGCGTCGGACCACGACCCGGTCGTCGTCAGCCTGGCGCTGGCACCTTCCTACACGGACGTGACGGGCAGCGTGCAGATCACCGTCTCGGGCACGACCTACAACCGTGCCACGCAGCAGTTCACCGGCACGATCAAGCTGGTGAACACGTCGGGTGCGGCGCTGACCGGTCCGCTGCAGGTGGTACTGCAAGGACTGACGTCCGGCGTCACGCTTGCAAACAGCGGCGGCAGCAAGGACGGCTCTCCTTATGTCACGCTCGCACAGGACCTGGCGCCCGGCGCCGCGGCGGTCGTTCCCGTCACGTTCAACAATCCGGCCAAGGTCAACATGAGCTACACGACCAAGGTTTACAGCGGCACTTTCTAAGTTAGGATCGGTACCATGTTCGCACCCAAGTTCTCCCTGCGCAGCGCCATCGCCGCGCTTGCCCTGGCCCTCGCGGCCGGCCATGCCGCGGCCGACACGACGCTGGCCGTGTCGATCGACACGAGCGCCTTCGGCACCGACGGCTGGCTGGACTTCCAGTTCAACCCGGCCAGCAACGGCGCCGCGCTGCCGGCCACCGTCACGCTGACGAACTTCGTCGGCTTCGACGCGGCGGCCGATGTCGTCACCGCCGGCCAGGTCAGCGGCTCGCTGGCCGCCGGCTACGTGCTCGGCAACGGCGATTCGTGGAACGACCTGTTCCACGCCGTGCAGTACGGCGGCCGCGTGCTCAGCTTCAACGTCACGTTCTCCGGCGCCGGCGCGCCGGACGCCAGCTTGGCCACGTCCGTGTTCTCGGTGTCGGCCTACGCGGCGGACCAGACGACGCCGCTCGGCGCGTCGATGGACCCGAGCGCCGCACTGGCGTCGATCACGTGGACGCCGGCCGACGTGGCCGGCGGCGCCGGCACCGTGACGCCGGAGGTCTACTCGATCGCGGCCAGCGTGACGGCCGTGCCGGAACCGTCCTCGTGGATGATGCTGGGTATCGGCGCGATGCTCGTCGCCGGCGCCGCCCGCCGCAAGGCCGTTTCGCGCCTGGGCTGACACGGCCCAGCGCGCCGATGCGCGCACGCCACACCGCGCCCGCCGCGTCCGCTGGACCGGCGGGCGTTTTCGTTGGTGTGTCGCCAGATATAGTCGGACAAACTATCAATCGATAAGAAAAATCGTATTGGCCTGGACAGCCACGCTTCGTGCATAGTTAAATTTGCTTTTCAATTTGTCACGCGACCATGGCTTCCCAGGTCCTCCTCATCGACAGCGATCCGTCCGTCCACCAGGTGCTGGGACATAACCTGCGCCAGGCGGGCCATGCCGTGTGCGGGACGCTTGATGCGGCCGGTGCGCTGGCATTGATCGACGCGGCGCCGCCGGACATCGTGCTGCTGGAATGGGACCTGCCGGACGAGTCGGGCCTGGCATTGATCCGGCGCCTGCGTGCCGTCGGCGCGACGGCCGAACTGCCGCTGATCATGATCGCCGCCCGCGCCGCCGAGCAGGACAAGGTGCTGGCGCTGGAGGCGGGGGCGGACGATTACCTGACCAAGCCTTTCGGCGTGCGCGAGGCGCTGGCGCGGGTGCATGCCGTGCTGCGGCGGCGCCGGCCCGCACCGGCCGCCGGCCTGCGCATCGATCCCGGCACGCAGCGCGTGATGGCGGGCACCCGGCACATCGCGCTGGGCCGCGTCGAATTCCGCCTGCTGAACTTCCTGATGCAGCATCCGCAGCGTGTGCATACGCGCTCGCAGCTGCTCGATCACGTGTGGGGCATCGATGCCTACCTCGACGAACGCACCGTCGACGCCCACGTGGGGCGGCTGCGCAGCGCGCTGCAGCCATGCGGCTACGACGATCACATCGAGACGGTGCGTGGCAGCGGCTACCGCTTCGTTCCCGCTTGAGATGGACGGGCTCGTCATCCTGACCCGGCAGGAGCAGGAGTACCTGCTGCATGCGATCGAGTCGAGCCTCGAGCTCGCCGAGTTGCGCGAGCTGTTCCTGTGGGCGCAGGGGCAGTTGCAAGCCGTGCTGCCGCACCGGATGCTCGTCTGCATGCAGTTGGGGCCGGATGGGGACGTGGTGCGTGCCGAGCTGCTGCACGCCGGCGCGCCGGCGCCGGCCCTGGCCGATGCGTTGTGCGCACGGAGCGAAGGGCTGGCACACGCGGTGCTGCGGCGCTGGCAGCGCGAAGGCGCGCTGCCGCTGGCGCTGTCCGCCGGTGCCGGTGCGGAGGAAGGCCGCCTGGCAGCGCTGGGCATCGGCAACCTGCTGGCGCACGGCAGCGGCCCGCTGCCCGGCGGCGCCACGTTCTTCATCGCCTGCGACATCCCCGCGGGGCCGGACAGCCGGCATGCCCATTTCCTGCGCCTGCTGCTGCCGCACCTGCATGTGGCGCTGCTGCGACTGGCGGCCGGGGTGCCGGTGCTGCGGGCGCTGTCGCCGCGCGAGGCGCAGGTACTGCGATGGTTGCGCGAAGGCAAGAACAACGAAGAAATCGGCCGTATCCTTGGCATCAGTCCGCTGACGGTGAAAAACCATTTGCGGCGGCTGTACCGTGCGCTCGGCGTCGGCAATCGCGCCCATGCGGTGGCCCGCAGCGCGGCGCTGCGCTGGCCCCTTGCAGGGTGAAACGAGCGTTGCAAATTGCTCAAGTAGCATGCCCGCTGTCAATCGAAAACTGAACAGTGCAAGGGCAGGCCGCCAGCGATGCAACGTCTCAAGAAAAAATTGTCTAAACCTTAAATGGCATGGTAGCCTTCACCGTCAATTCGGCAATCGGAGGTTGGTTCGGATGCACGCGGTTAAGTGGTCAGTGAAGTGGTTCAGAGGATGTCGGCGCGAGCGTGGCTTCACGCTGCTCGAGCTGCTTGTGGTGATCGTCATCATCGGGCTGCTGGCGGCCTATGTCGGTCCCAAATATTTCTCCCAGCTGGGCAAGTCGGAAGTGACGGTGGCGAAGGCGCAGATCGAAGCCTTCGAGAAGTCGCTCGACACGTACCGGCTCGACGTGGGCCGTTATCCGACCACGGAAGAAGGCCTGGGCGCGCTGTTGACGGCGCCGGCCACGGCGGGCGCGAAATGGAACGGCCCCTACCTGAAGAAAGGCGTGCCGCCGGATCCATGGGGCCGCCCGTACCAGTACAAGGCGCCAGGCACGCGCGGCGACTACGAGATCACTTCCCTGGGCAAGGACGGCCAGCCGGGCGGTTCCGGCGACAACGCCGACATTACTTCGCAGTAACCGCAGCCGCATTCCCATGCAGTTCGACGTCCGCACTCTGTCGCCGGAAATGGTGATCGGCCACATCGTGGTCGATGGCCGCGACGAGGCCGACGCGCGCCGGCAGGTCGAGGCGCGCGGCCTGTTCGTCAGCGCCATCCACCCGGTGCGCGGCGCACTGCGGCGCGGTAAAGGCAAAGCGTTGTCGCTGGTGCTGTTCAGCCAGGAACTGCTGGCGCTGTTGAACGCAGGTCTCGGCATCGTCGAAGCGCTCGAAGCGCTGCTGGAAAAGGAATCCGGCCCGGGCACCCGCAGCGTGCTGGAACGGCTGCTCGGGGGCTTGCGCGAAGGGCAGCGCTTCTCGACGGTGCTGGCCGAACAGCCGCAATTGTTCCCGCCGCTGTACGTGGGGATCGTGCGCGCGGCCGAAGGCACCAGCGACCTGCCGCGTTCGCTGTCCCGCTATATCGACTACCAGCAGCGGATCGACATCGTGCGTGCGAAGATCGTCTCCGCCGCGATCTATCCCTGCATCCTGTTGCTGGTGGGGGGCGGCGTGTCGATGTTCCTGATCGGCTACGTCGTGCCGCGCTTTGCCGAGGTGTACCAGGGCGCCGGGCGCAACCTGCCGTGGCTGTCGCAAGTGATGCTGTCGTGGGGCCAGTTCGCCGGCCAGCATGCCGGCAGCCTGGCGATCGGCTTCGCGCTGGCGCTGGCCGCCGCGATCACGGCGGTGCGCCGCATGATGGCGAACGGCGGCCTGGTGCGGCTGCTGGGACGGCTGCCCGGAATCGGCGAGCGGGTTCGCATCTACGAGCTGTCGCGGCTGTACCTGACGCTGGGCATGCTGACCGAAGGGGGCATCACGATCGTCCAGGCGATCGAGACGGTGCAGGGCATGGTGTCGGCCAACGTCAAGAGCGGCCTGCGGCTGGCCAAGCAGGCGGTGGAGGCGGGCTTGCCGCTGTCCACCGCGTTCGAGGCCAACGGCCTGACGACGCCGATCTCGCTGCGCATGCTGCGCGTGGGCGAGCGGACCGGCGACATGGGGCCGATGCTGACGCAATCGGCCGCCTTTTACGACGGCGAAATCAGCCGCTGGATCGACCGTTTCACGCGCACCTTCGAGCCGTTGCTGATGGCCGGCATCGGCCTCATCGTGGGCGCCATCGTGGTATTGCTGTATATGCCGATTTTTGACCTTGCCGGAGAAATGTCGTGAACGATCCGGCCATCCGCCCCGTCATCGATGCTGCGTTGCTGGCACGGGCGCGGGCCGCCCAGGTACAGTCCAAGCGTACCCTGGTCGAGGAACTGGAAGCCCTGTCCGGCATGGAGCCGCGGCTCGTCGTGCGCGCACTGGCGCAGCCGTTTGGCCTGGCCGTGCTGGAGACCGTCGAGATGCTGGCGTTCACGCCGGCGTTCGACCTGCTGCCGCTGTCGCAGGCGATGGCGCGCAAATGCGTGCTGCTGCGCACCGGCGAAGGCGTGCCGGTCGGCGTGATCGCCGATCCGTTCGACCTGGACCTGCAAACGTGGCTGTCGGCCCAGGCCAAGGCCACGCCGCACGCGCCGCTGCAGATGCGCCTGGCGCTGCAGGCCGATATCGCCGCCTACCTGTCGAAGCAGGAAGAGTCGGCGCGCGCGACGGACAGCGTGCTGCCCGGTGGCGACAACAGCCGCAAGGACGGCAAGACGGCCGCGGTGCTGTCGTTCGCGTCCGTCTCGGAAGCGGCCAGCCCCGCCGTGCGCCTCGTGAACTCGACCTTGTACGATGCGCTGAAGGCCGGCGCCTCGGACATCCACATCGAGAGCACGGCAGGCGGCCTGGCCGTCAAGTACCGGGTCGACGGCGTGCTCGATCACGCCACCGCCGTCGGCGGCGTCGAGATCGCCGAGCAGATCATCTCGCGCCTGAAGGTGCTGGCCGAGCTGGACATCGCCGAGCGGCGCGTGCCGCAGGATGGCAGTTTCCGGGTCGAGTCGGGCGGCCGCGAGATCGACCTGCGCGTCTCGATCATGCCCAGCATTCACGGCGAGGATGCCGTCATCCGTATTCTCGACAAGCGCGCGATGATCGAATCGTACGGCTCGCTGTCGCTGGAAGCGCTGGGCTTTGACGCGCCGTCGCTGGCGACACTCCGCACGCTGGCGCAGGAAGCGTACGGCATGCTGCTGGTGACGGGGCCGACGGGTTCCGGCAAGACGACGACGTTGTACGCGGCGCTGACCGAGATCCACAACGGCCGCGAGAAGATCATCACGATCGAAGACCCGGTCGAGTACCAGCTGCCGGGCATCCTGCAGATTCCCGTCAACGAGAAGAAGGGCCTGACGTTCGCGAAAGGCCTGCGCTCGATCCTGCGCCACGATCCGGACAAGATCATGGTCGGCGAGATCCGCGACCGCGAGACGGCGGAAATCGCCGTGCAGTCCGCGCTGACGGGCCACCTGGTGTTGACGACCGTCCACGCCAACAACGTGTTCGACGTGTTCGGCCGCTTCACGCACATGGGCATCGACCCGTACGCCTTTGTCTCAGCGCTGAACGGCATTTGGGCGCAGCGCCTGGTGCGCATCAACTGCCCGCATTGCGCGGCGGACTACACGCCGGACGACGAGGAGCTGGCCAGTGCCGGCCTGTCCCGCGCCGACGTGTTCGATTACCAGTTCAAGGCGGGCAAGGGCTGCGGGGATTGCCGCGGCACCGGCTACAAGGGGCGCCGCTCGATCGCCGAGATCCTGACCTTGAACGACGAGATCCGCGAGCTGATCGTCGAGAAGCGGCCGATCCGGCAGATCAAGCAGGCCGCGTATGCGAACGGCACGCGCAGCCTGCGCCAGGCGGCGCTGGAAGTCGTCAAGCGGGGCGGTACGACTCTGGCCGAGATCAAGCGGGTGACCCTGCATGCGTAACCTGCTCGGCCCCACGTTGCGGCTCGGCGTGTCCGCTGCCGCCGTCAGCCTGCTGGCCGCTTCGCGCTGGCGTCCCGACGACGTCAAGGTGCTGGCCGAGCAGCCGCTGGCCACGCCCGGCATTGCCGCCGTTGGCGCGGCGCTGCATGCGCTGCTGGAAGGGCAGGACGTCGCGAACCGCGCGGTGTCCGTCGTGCTGGCCGATGAACTGTGCAGGCTGTGGCAGGTCGTGCCGCCGCCGCAGGCCGCCCGGCTGGCCGACATCGAGGCAGCCGCCGCGTTGCGCTTCCATGCGTTGTACGGCGAGGCGCCGGGCGCCTGGCAGCTCACCGCCGACTGGCACGCCAAGGAGCCGTTCTTCGCGGCCGCCGTGCCGCGCGTGCTGCTGGCCGCGATCGGCCAGGTGGCGAACGACGCCCGCCTGCACGTCGTGCAGGTGGTGCCGCACTTTGTCACCGCGTGGAACCGCTGGTGCCGCGCGATCCGCCCGGGCGCCTGGTTCGGCCAGCTGCACGACAACCTGCTGACGGTGGCGGCGATCGACGGCGGCCGGCTGTGCGCCGTGCGCGCCTTGCAGGTGCCGCATGGCGCCGACCATTACTGGCTGACGCAGATGCTGCAGCGCGAGGCGCTGTTGCTGGGCCTCGCATTGCCGGAGCGCCTGCAGCTGTGCGGCGCCGTGCCGGCGGCGCTGCAGAAGGGCGCCGGCGAGGGGCAGGTGCCGGTGCTGCGCCTGGATGCGGGGCAGGGCGACGCGCTGTCCGCCGCGAGCCGGCTGGCTTTTGCGGGGAGTACGCCATGAAGCCGATGCGCATCGATTTTGCGGCCCCCACGTGGCGGCGCGCGCTGTACCGCCTGCATCCGGGCCTGCTTGTCGCCGGCATTGCCGGCATCGCACTGTGCGCCGGCGGCATCTGGCTGGCCACACAGATGGCCGAGCAGCGCGCCGTGCGTGAGCAGCAGCTGGAACGGTTGCAAGCGCGCCAGGCCGCGCTGTCGAAAGCCCCGCGGCCCGTTACCGCGGTGGTGATTCCGGAGGCGCAGGCCAACGCGGTGAATGCCGCCGTGCTGCAGCTGAACGTGCCGTGGCGCGAGCTGGAAGACGCGCTGGGCTCCGCGACGCCGGCCAATATCGCGCTGCTGGCGCTGGACCCGGACCCGCGCAAACGGATCCTGAAAATCACGGCCGAGGCCAGGAACAGCGACGACATGGTGGGCTATGTGCAGGTGTTGAAGCAGCAGGAGTTCTTCGCGGCCGCGGCGCTGGTGCGCCACGAGATCGGCGAGCAGGACCCGAATCACCCGATCCGCTTCCAGGTCGAAGTGCAGTGGGGGGCGCGATGAAGGACATCCAGCTCGCTCCGCTGGTGCTGGCCGTGCGGCTGTTCGCGCTGCGCGCCGGTGCAGCCGCCTGCGTTGCCGTGGCGCTGCTGCTCGCGGGCGTGGCCACGTGGGCCTGGCTGTTGCCGCAGCGGGCCGCGCTGCAGCAGGAACTGGCGCGGCCGCTGCCGGCGCCGTCCACGCTCGTGCAGGCGCCGCCGCCGCCCACCGCGAACGAAAACCTGTCGCTGTTCTACGCCACGCTGGGCGAGAAGCGCCATGCGGAACAGCAGGTCAAGACGCTGTTCGACCTGGCGGCGAAAGCGGGCCTGACGCTCGCCCATGGCGAATACAAGTTCGGCTACGACAAGGCCAGCCGCGTCACGACCTATCAGATCGCATTGCCCGTGAAGGGCACGTACAACAATATCTGGCAGTTCGCGCTGCAGGTGCTGGCCGACGTGCCGTTCGCCGCCCTCGACGAAGTAAGCTTTCGCCGCGACACGATCGCCGAGGCCAATGTGGAGGCGCGGCTGCGCTTCACGCTGTACCTGAAGGATGCGCCATGACGGCCCGCATGGAAGCGAGGATCGCGCGATGAAGCGGCGTCACGTCCTGATGGGGGCCGGGCTGGCGGTTGCGGCCGCGCTGGTGATCTTTGGCGACAACCGGCCCACGGCCGACGTCGCCGAGCCGGTCGAACGCGCCAATGCGCCGGCCGCGGCGAAGCCCGCGCCCACGCCGGTCGCACGCAGCGAGCGCACGGATCGCGCCGCTGCCGCGGGCGAATCGGCCGCCATCCTACGCCTGGTACCGCGGGCCGAGTTGATCGGCGCGACCGGGGAGGGCGCGTTCAAGGGAGCGGGGGGCGTGTTCCAGGGCCAGAACTGGAATCCGCCGCCACCAGCGCCGCCGCCCGCGCCGAGCGGCCCGCCGCCACCACCACCGGCGCCGACCGCACCGCCGCTGCCGTTCACGGTACTGGGCAAAGGGCTCGCGGACGGCGCCTGGGAAGTGTATCTGGCGCGCCCCGACCGCACCTACGTGGTGAAGGTGGGGACCGTCATCGACGGCATGTACCGCATCGACGCCATCGCGCCGCCGACGCTGACGATCACTTATTTGCCCCTCAACCAGGTGCAACAGCTAAACATTGGAGTCATCGATTGAACACGCACTTTGTCCGCGGCCGGGTGCGCCGCGTGCTGACGCTGTCCGTACTGGCGCTTGCGCTGGCGGGCTGCGCGGCCCAGATGGCCTATCGAGACGGTCGCGACCTGATCGAGAAGGACCAGATCGAGGCGGGCTTGTTGAAGCTGCAGGAAGCGATCGCCAAGGACCCCGGCAATGCGCAGTACCGCGCCGCCTACCTGCAGGCGCGCGACCGGGCGATCCTGCGCTACCTGGACCAGGCGGAGCGCCAGACGGCGGAAAACCAGCGTGAGCTGGCGCTGCAGAACGTGCAGCGCGTGCTGGCCCTGAACCCGCAGAACGAACGGGCGCGGATGGCGCTGCGCACGCTCGACATGACCGACCGCCACGACAAGCTGCTGGCCGATGCGACGGACCTCGTCGGCAAGAAGGAATACGAGCAGGCGCGGGCGAAGATCGACATGGTGCTGGCGGAGAAGCCCGACCAGCCGCGCGCCAGGCTGCTGCTGCGCGAGATCGCCGAGAAGAATCCGCCGAGCGGCGGCGAGACGGCGCTGGCGAAGGCCTACAAGCAGCCGATCACGATCGAGTTCCGCGACGCGCCGTTGAAGCAGGTGTTCGACGTGATCTCGCGCCGGTCAGGCCTGAACTTCGTGTTCGACAAGGACGTGAAGACCGATACGCGTACGACCATCATGCTGAAGAACAGCACCGTCGAATCGGCCGTGTACTACCTGTTGATGACGAACCAGCTGGAACAGCAGGTGATGGATGCGAACACGATCCTGATCTTCCCGAACATCGCGGCCAAGCTGAAGGAGTACCAGGAGACCGTCGTGAAGACGTTTTTCCTGGCGAACGCGGAAGCGAAGCTTGTCGCCAACACGCTGAAGACGATCCTGAAGTCGCGCGACGTCGTCGCCGACGAGAAGCTGAACCTCGTGATCATGCGCGACAACGCCGACGCCGTGCGGCTGGCCGAGAAGATCGTCGCCGTGCAGGACATGGCCGAGCCGGAGGTGATGCTGGAAGTGGAGATCCTCGAGATCAAGCGCAGCCGCCTGATGGACCTGGGTATCGCCTGGCCCACCAGCGCCACGCTGGCACCGCTGGTGACGAGCGACGGCGGCAAGGTTACGCTGTCCACGCTGGACAACCTGAACCGCCGCACGCTCAGCATCACCGGCATCAGCGCGACGGCCACGGCGAAGAAGACGGACACCGATTCGAACCTGTTGGCGAACCCGCGCATCCGCGTGCGCAACAAGGAGAAGGCGAAGATCCTGATCGGCGACAAGGTGCCCGTCATTACGAGCACGGTGTCGCCGGGCACCGCCGGCTTTGCGCAGGAGAGCGTCAGCTACGTCGACGTGGGCCTGACCCTGAATGCGGAACCGACGATCTACCTGAACAACGAGGTGGCGATCCGCATCTCGCTGGAGGTCTCGAACCTCGTCAGCAAGATCGAGACGAAGTCCGGTTCGACCGCGTACCAGATCGGCACGCGCCAGGCATCGACGATGCTGCAGCTGAAGGATGGCGAGAACCAGGTGCTGGCGGGCCTGATCAACAACGAGGAACGCACCGGCGGCGTCAAGGTGCCGGGCCTGGGCGACATCCCGCTGCTCGGCCGCCTGTTCGGCACCACCAACGACGACAGCCAGAAGACGGAGATCGTGCTGTCGATCACGCCGCACCTGGTGCGCAACCTGCAGCGCCCGGAAGCGCAGGCCACCGAGTTCTCGGCCGGCACCGAAGCGAACTTCCGCCGCAAGCCTGAGCTGTCCGTGCGCATGCCGGTCCCGTTGCCGCAGCGTGGCGCACCGGCACCGGCGGGGCCGCAGGCGCCGCAGCCGACGCCGCAGGAGCAGGGCATCCCGAGCAATGTGCCGTTGTCGACGTCGCAGCCAGGACCCGCGTCCAGCGTGACCCAGCAACCGGTGCAGGTGCTGCCGGTGACGCCGCCGCCTCCGACGGCGGTGCCGCCATCCGCCACCACGCCGCCTCCGCCGCCGCAGAACGATTGATGAACGCAGGGTATCGCCGCCGGCGTGGCTTCACGCTGATCGAACTGCTCGTTACCGTGGCCATCCTCGGCCTGCTGGCGGCGCTGGCGGTGCCGACGGTGCAGGTGACGGTGCAGCGCCGTAACGAGCAGGAACTGCGCACGGCGCTGTACCAGATCCGCAAGGCGATCGACGATTACAAGCAGGCCTACGACGACGGCCGCATCGCGAAGACGATCGGCAGCAACGGCTACCCGAAGACGCTGGAGACGCTGGTCGAAGGCGTGCCGGACCTGAAGAATCCGAAGCGCAGCAAGATCTTCTTCCTGCGCCGCATTCCGCGCGATCCGTTCGCCACCGACAGCGAGCTGTCGCCCGCGCAGACGTGGGGCAAGCGCAGCTATGCCAGCGAAGCGGAGGATCCGCGCGAAGGGGAAGACGTGTACGATGTATTTTCCAACTCCGACAAGGTGGGCCTGAACGGCATCCCCTATCGCAAATGGTGAACGCGCAAAAGAAGGGATTCACGCTGATCGAGCTCCTCGTCGTGCTCGGCATCATCGCGCTGCTGCTGACCCTGGCCGTGCCGCGCTACTTCCCCAGCGTGGACAAGACGAAGGAAACCATCCTCGCCGACAACCTGCGCAACACGCGTGCCGTGATCGACCAGTTCTATGGCGACACCGGGCGCTATCCGGAGTCGCTCGAGCAGCTCGTCGAGAAGAAATACCTGCGCGCGTTGCCCGTCGATCCGATCACGGAGCGCACGGACAGCTGGCAGCTGCTGCCGCCGGAAGACCCGGCGCAGGGCGGCATCGCCGACATCAAGAGCGGAGCACCGGGCAATGACAAGAGCGGCAGACCATATTCGGAGTGGTGAGCGGAGTGGTAAGCGGAGTGGTGAGCCGGGCGGTAAGCGGCCGGGCCGTGCCGGCGGCTTTACCTACGTCGGGCTCATCATCCTTGTCGCGATCATTGGGCTGGTAGCTGCGACGACGCTGCGGGTCGGCATCACGATGCAGCGTGCCCAGGCCGAGCGTGACCTGCTGCACATCGGCGAACAGTTCAGCGACGCGCTGCAAAGCTACGCGGCCGCGACGCCGGCCGGCCAGCCGCAGCAGCCGCCCACACTGAAGGAACTGCTGAAGGATCCGCGCTACCCAGGCATCAAGCGCCACCTGCGCAAGATCTTCGTCGACCCGCTAACGGGCAAGGCGGAGTGGGGCGTCATCTACATGGCGGACAACAAGGGCGTGCTGGGCATCTACAGCCTGTCGAAGGCCGCGCCAATCAAGGTCAGCAACTTCCCCGTCCGGTTCCAGGGATTCGACGGCAAGCAAAAGATTTCCGACTGGGTGTTCACGTACAACGGGCAGCCGCCACCGCCGCCGGGGCAATTGCCACCGAAGCCGGGTCAGCCCGGCACGCCTGCGCAGGCACCGGGAACCACCGCCCCGGGCGCGCCTGCCACGCCGCCTGCCGCGAATCCGCCATCGCCGATGACGGGTACGCCGCCTGCGCCGGCAGGCGAACCGGCCGAAAATCCTCCTGAAACGCCGCCGGAGCCGGGCCCCCCGGCCGAGCCGGTGGACACCGCGCCACCGCCTGCAACCCCCGAGCCACCGGAGCCGCCGGCCGACACGTGACGTCGGACGTTTCCGGAATCAGGCGTAGGACAATCAGTCAGTGTAGTGTAAGTGGAGTCGCAACAAGTGTTGATAATACAACAGTGCACATAAAAATTTTATAATGCAGAGGAGTTAACTTTCGATGCATTTATGTTATGATTTGTCTCAGCAGTTCAGCACTTACTGACCAGCGACCACAACTACTCTCACAAGGATAATGCTATGAAACTGAAAATTGCCGTTGCCTCCCTGCTGGCCGCCGCTTCGATGTCCGCATTTGCAGCAGACCAGACCGTCGGGCTGACCGTGGGTGGCGACAACTTCTTCAACAGCGTTTCGCTGCCTGGCGATGGCGTGCTGTCCGGTGGCAACGACGTGATCACGTTCGATGGCCTGGCACCCGGCCTGTACGACATCGTCATCACGATCAGCGGCCAGAACCTGGCATGGGATGCTGCTGCAACCACGCTGAACGGCCGTTACGGCGCATACGACGCCTCCGCTGGCCGCTTCAAGTTCCTGGGCATCGAGTCGACCGACATGTCCCCGTTCGTTCTGGACCTGGCAGGCACCGCTTTCGCTGGCGCCAAGTACAGCGGCGAAGTGACGGTTTCGGCAGTTCCGGAACCGACCACCTACGGCATGCTGCTGGGCGGCCTGGGCGTGATGGGCTTCCTGGCTCGCCGCAAAGCAAAGAAGGCGTAATTTCAGCTTTCAGGCAAAAAAAACCGCTGCCTCGGCAGCGGTTTTTTTTCGTCCGTACGTTCCAACGGTACGCGCTTACTTGCCTGTCCGGCGGAAGTCGCGCACCCGGAAGCCCAGCGCGAACAGCGCGCCGAAGTACACGGCGCCACAGACCGACACGACAAGCAGCAGCGCGCCCGCGCGCAGGAACGGATGGGGGCGCAGCGCGAGCCAGTCGAACTGCTGGGCGCCCAGCCAGGCGACGACGGCCATCACGGCCACCGCGATCAGCAGCTTGACGAAGAAGCGGGTCCAGCCCGGCAGCGGCCGGTAGACATCGCGCTTGCGCAAACCGATGAACAGGAAGGTCGCGTTGACGCAGGCGGCCAAGCCGATCGACAGCGCCAGGCCGGCCACCTCGATCAGGGGCACGAACACCAGGTTCATCAGCTGGGTGGCCACCAGCACGAGGAGGGCGATCTTGACCGGCGTGCGGATGTCCTGCTTTGCATAGAACGCGGGCGCCAGCGTCTTGACGAGGATGATGCCGACGAGGCCTGCGGCGTATGCGATCAGCGGCCGGGCCGACATCATCGCCGCTTCGTCCGTGAAGTGGCCATAGTGGAACAGCGTGGCGATCAGCGGCAGCGCCAGCACCGCGAGGCCGACGGCGGCCGGGATCGCCAGCAGGAACGTCAGCCGCAGGCCCCAGTCCAGCAGCGCCGAGTATTCCTCCGGGTCGCCGTCGACATTGGCCTTCGACAGGCTCGGCAGCAGGATCGTGCCCAGCGCCACACCGAGCAGGGCGGTCGGGAACTCCATCAAGCGGTCCGCATAGGTCAGCCACGAAATGCTGCCTTCCCGCAGGTGCGACGCGATGCTGGTGTTGATCATCAGGCTGATCTGCGCCGCCGACACGGCGAACACGGCCGGCCCCATCTTCTTCAGCACGCGGCGCACGCCCGGATCGTGCAGGCCGGCCGCGGGATTGATCGACAGCCGCGGCAGCATGCCGATCTTCACCAGCGCCGGGATCTGGATCGCCACCTGCAGGATGCCGCCGACGAACACGGCGATCGCCTGCGCATAGATCGGCTGTTCCAGCAGCGGCGCGAGGAACAGCGCACCGGCGATCAGCGACAGGTTCAGCAGGACCGGGGTGAACGCGGGGATCTTGAACTCGCGCCACGTATTCAGGATGCCGCCGGCCATCGCGACAAACGACATGCAGGCGATGTACGGGAACATCAGGCGCGTCATCCACACCGCCGCGTCGAATGCGCCGCCTTCCTGGGCGAGGCCGCCCGCGATCAGCCAGACGACCAGTGGCGCGCCGATGATGCCGAGTGCGCTGACGAGCAGCGTCGCCCAGACGAGGCAGTTGGCGACGTGGTCGGCCAGCGTCCGGCTGGCTTCCTGGCCCTCCTTGTTCTTGTATTCGGCCAGGATCGGCACGAACGCTTGCGAGAACGCGCCTTCGGCAAACAGCCGGCGCAGCAGGTTGGGGATGCGGAAGGCCACGTTGAAGGCGTCCGTATAGGCGCCGGCGCCGAAAGCCCGGGCAAACAGGCTTTCACGCAGCAGCCCGGTGACGCGCGACAGCATGGTCATGCTGGAGACGGCGGCAAGGGTTCTGAGCAGGTTCATGGGGCGTGATTATAGCGGCGCTGCCCCAGTGCAAGTCTTACAACGGCATGAAATATCGCACGCCACGCCGTGTGATTTCAGCAATGTTCTGTTTTTTTGAATTGCTCCGGCATCAAAAGGCCGTTATAATTTAAGGCTGTACAGAATTCAGTGACGCAGACATCGATGTGACCAGCTCTGCGTTGGCCTGCTTGGTCAGACTGAACGCACCGGTTTGGCAAACGCTGTTGTTTGCAAACGAACTTTGACAACGATTTAGGAAATTCCATGGCAAATACCGCACAAGCGCGCAAACGCGCTCGTCAAGCAGTCAAGCAAAACGCGCACAACTCGGCACAGCGTTCGACCCTGCGCACCGCGATCAAGGCCGTTCGCAAGGCAATCCAGGCCGGCGACAAGGCTGCTGCAACGCAGATCTTCCAGTCCTCCGTGTCGACCATCGACTCGATCGCCGACAAGAAGATCATCCACAAAAACAAGGCCGCTCGTCACAAGAGCCGTCTGGCAGCTGCCCTGAAGGCACTGTCCGCCTAAGTTCGCGTGTGGCGGCCCAGGCCGCCGACAGCTGCAAACGCGGTGCAATACGACAAACCCGCATGGCGCTCGCCATTGCGGGTTTTTCGCATTGCTTGATGCTTTGTTGATGCGTGGTCCGTACAGCCGGGTTGCCCCGGCTGGCTGGATCAGCCTGCGTTGACTTTCTTGTGCGTCTTCGCGTGATGCTTGGCGTGCTTCGCTGCCTTGTGCTTCGTGTGATGGGTGGTGGCCGGCGCGGCGGCGAAGGCGGAAGCGGTGAACAGCGTGGCGACCAGTGCGGCGATGATTTTCGACATATTCATTATCCTTTTTGCTGAGCGGGACAATCCCGTGGCGCAATGATAGCCGGACCGCAAGAAAAGCGTCCGTGACCAGAATCAATCCTGAGTGGTTCTTAAGTCCGCTCTAAGTCGGCTTTGCAACGGTCAGCTTTTCAGCTCGTCCGCATCGATCTCGATCCATTCGCCCGGCATCAGCGGGTGAGTGGCCAGCGACACGGCGCCGATCGCGCTGCGCACGAGCCGCAGCGTCGGCAGCCCAACGGCGGCCGTCATGCGCCGCACCTGGCGATTTTTCCCTTCCTGCAGCGTGATCGCGAGCCATGACGTGGGCTTGTCGGCGCGCGTCCGGATCGGCGGGGTGCGCGGCCACAGCCACTCCGGTTCCGCGATCCGCACGGCGCGGCACGGCTTCGTGACGAAGTCGCCCAGGTCCAGCGGGGCCTGCAGCCGCGCCAGCGCATCCGCATCGGCCACGCCGTCCACCTGCACCAGGTAGGTCTTCGCTTCCTTGCGGTCCGGGTGCGCGATCGCGTGCTGCAGCTTGCCGTCGTCCGTCAACAGCAGCAGGCCCTCGCTGTCGGCATCGAGCCGGCCGGCTGGATAGACGTTCGGGACGGGGACATAGTCGGCCAGGGTTTCACGCTCGGGCTGAGGGGAAAACTGGCACAATACCGCGAATGGCTTGTTCAATAAGATCAGCATCCGCGGATTGTACCGACGGCGCTGCCGTAAAACCATGGCACCGGATAAAATACGGGTGCATAATGGGTATGGCGTCTTATGTCTTATAGAAGACTCCAGGCCTCACCGGAAAGACGACAAGGGCCGACCCGGGCGTGACCAGCGCCGCTTCACTTCGGAGAACACGATGTACCAACATATCAAAGTACCAGCGGAAGGCCGGAAGATCACGGTCAACCCCGATTACTCGCTGACCGTGCCGGACCAGCCGATCATTCCCTTCATCGAAGGCGACGGCACCGGCGTGGACATCACCCCCGTGATGCTGAAGGTGGTCGACGCGGCCGTCGCCAAGGCATACGGCGGGCAGCGCAAGATCAGCTGGATGGAGATTTACGCGGGCGAGAAGTCGACGAACGTGTACGGCCCGGATGTGTGGCTGCCCGAGGAAACGCTGCAGGCCGTGCGCGAGTACGTCGTGTCGATCAAGGGCCCGCTGACGACGCCGGTCGGCGGCGGCATCCGTTCGCTGAACGTCGCGCTGCGCCAGGAGCTGGACCTGTATGTGTGCCTGCGCCCGGTGCGCTGGTTCACCGGCGTGCCGTCGCCGGTGCGTGAGCCGGAAAAGACCGACATGGTGATCTTCCGCGAGAACTCGGAAGACATCTACGCGGGCATCGAATACGCCGCCGGCTCGGAAAATGCAAAGAAGCTGATGAAGTTCCTCACCGAGGAGCTGGGCGTGAAGAAGATCCGCTTCCCGGAAACGTCCGGCCTCGGCATCAAGCCCGTGTCGCGCGAGGGCACGCAGCGCCTGATGCGGAAGGCGATCCAGTACGCGATCGACAACGACAAGCCGTCCGTCACGATCGTCCACAAGGGCAACATCATGAAGTTCACGGAAGGTGGCTTCCGCGACTGGGCCTATGAGCTCGCCCAGCAGGAATTCGGCGCCGAACTGATCGACGGCGGTCCGTGGTGCAAGATCAAGAATCCGAAGACGGGCCGCGACATCACGATCAAGGATTCGATCGCCGACGCCTTCCTGCAGCAGATCCTGCTGCGCCCTGCGGAGTACAGTGTGATCGCCACGCTGAACCTGAACGGCGACTACATCTCCGATGCGCTGGCCGCGCAGGTCGGCGGCATCGGCATCGCGCCGGGCGCCAACATGTCGGACTCCGTCGCGATGTTTGAAGCGACGCACGGCACCGCACCGAAGTACGCCGGCAAGGACTACGTGAACCCCGGCTCGCTGATCCTGTCCGCCGAGATGATGCTGCGCCACATGGGGTGGACGGAAGCGGCGGACCTGATCATCGCATCGATGGAAAAAGCGATCATGTCGAAGCGCGTCACGTACGACTTTGCCCGGCTGATGGAAGGCGCGACGCAGGTGTCCTGCTCCGGCTTCGGCGAGGTGATAATCGAAAGCATGTAAGCGCACGCCTGACATCGAAGGCCCCGTCTCCTGTGGAGCGGGGCTTTTTTTCGTTTACCGCTTGACAGCAGGCGGCATTGTATTTAACGTAAACCTTAATTAACAAAGGAGTTAAATATGGAAGACCCGCTGAGCCAGACGTTCGCGGCACTGGCGGATCCGACCCGGCGCGCGATCCTCGCCCGCCTGGCGCAGGGCGAGGCCACCGTCAATGAACTGGCTGCGCCTTTCGACATCAGCCTGCCGGCCATCTCGCGGCACTTGAAGGTGCTGGAATCGGCCGGGCTGATCACACGGGGCCGCGCCGCGCAGTGGCGGCCCTGCAAACTGGAAGCGGCTCCGCTGCGGCAGCTCGACGGCTGGCTCGACAGCTATCGGCGCCTGTGGGAAGGCAGCTTCGACAAGATGGATGCATACCTGAAACTAATCCAGCAAGGAGGCAGTCATGGAAGCACCGACCAACGCGGAAACGCATTGCAACGACGCGATACCGATCGCGACAAATGACCTGGACCAGTTGCGCGACGACGAATTGCGCATCACGCGTATCTTCGACGCGCCCCGCGCGCTCGTCTTTCACGTGTGGCGGCAGCCGGAGCATGTGCGTCACTGGCTGGCGCCGGGCGAATACCACTGCGCAAGCCTGGACTGGGACTTCCGGCAGGGCGGCACGTGGCGTGCCTGCATCCGTTCGGCGGAGAACGAACACTGGATGGGTGGCCGCTTTGTCGAGATCGTGCCGGACGAGCGCATCGTCATGGCATTCGCATGGGAGTCGGCCGACCCGGCGGTCGCCCGTGAAAACCGCATCACGATCACGTTCGCCAGCATCGGCGAGCGCACCGAGCAGCGCTTCCACCAGGCGCCGTTCGACACCGTGGACCGCCGCGACAGCCATATGAAGGGATGGACGAGCGTTGTCGAACGTACCGGCGACTATGTGGAACGGCTGGCGCGGGAGGCATCATGAATACCGTCGTCGCCTTCCGGCAGGTGCCGCCGTTCGCCGAAGGGATCGCGCGCGACCTGCGCCTGCGCTGGGCGCTGGAAGAAGCGGGGCTGCCTTACGAGCTGGAGCAGGTGAGCCTCGAGGACACGCGCACGCCGGCATACCGGCGCCGCCAGCCGTTCGGCCAGACGCCGATATTCGAGACGCCGGACGTCACGCTGTTCGAGTCCGGCGCGATCGTGCTGCACATCGGCGCGCACAGCGAGGCGCTGCTGCCGGCCGAGCCCGCGGCCCGGGCACGCGCGATCACCTGGGTGTTCGCCGCGCTGAACACCGTTGAAAACCCGATCGGCCAATTGGCGCAGATCGACCTGGCCAATAGTACGGAGGAGTGGGCGCGCCTGCGCCGCCCTGGCGCCGAACAGGCGGTGCGGAAGCGCCTCGACGAGCTGGCGACGTGGCTGGACGGGAAGGAGTTCCTGGAGGAGCGCTTCACGGCGGGCGACCTGATGATGACGACGGTGCTGCGCATCCTGCGCCATACCGACCTGGTGACGCGCATGCCGGTGCTCGACGCGTATGTGAAGCGGTGCGAGGCGCGGCCGGCGTTCGGCCGCGCGCTGGATGCGCATCTGGCGGCGTTCGCGCGCAACCGGCAGTAGGGGAGGCGGACGGGCGGTGCAAGGGCAAAAAAAAACCCCGCAGCGCGGGGTTTTTTAGCACGTCCGAGGCAGATCAGTTTGCCTGGATGTTGGAAGCTTGCTTGCCTTTCGGGCCCTGCGTGACTTCGAACTGGACCTTTTGACCTTCTTTCAGGGTCTTGAAGCCGCTCATGTTGATTGCGGAGAAGTGTGCGAACAAATCCTCACCGCCGTCATCAGGAGTGATGAAGCCAAAACCTTTGGAGTCATTGAACCACTTAACGGTACCTGTTGCCATAAAAAGAACTTTCAAATATTAACGAATCACACGAGCCATAAAAGCAAGAAGCTTCCTGCCCCCTCCTCGACAACTCACTTCTTACCAACATGTACATTTCTGCACGAGTCGATATGGCATTGTTGGCGGAACAATTTTGTATGTCAAGCGCTTTGTCGCCGCAATAGTAAGTTTTTTGCAACACGCGAAAACGGCCCGGCTCTTGATTTTGCGGAACCGGGCGCCATCTGCGCGCAGTCGGGAAAGCGCGTAAGATTGAGGACAAATGGAAACGCCCAGCTAAACGGGCGTTGCATCGATCACGAAAGCATTAGAATATAAGCGTATGGCAACCAAGCATGACACCGAGACCGTCCTGGAGCGGCAGACGCTGAAGCCGCCGCCGATGTACCAGGTGGCTTTGTTGAACGACGACTACACCCCGATGGAATTCGTCGTCGCGATCATTCAGGAGTATTTCAACAAGGATCGCGAAACCGCCACGCAGATTATGCTGAGTGTGCACCGCTATGGCAAAGGCGTGTGCGGGGTGTTCTCGAAAGATATTGCATCGACCAAGGTGGAGTTCGTTATAACGCATGCGCGCAAGGCGGGGCACCCCCTGCAGTGCGTGATGGAGGAAGTATGATTGCGCAGGAATTGGAAGTAAGTTTGCACATGGCGTTTGTCGAAGCTCGGCAGGCACGGCATGAATTCATCACGGTTGAGCATCTGTTGCTGGCGCTGCTGGACAATCCTTCGGCAGCCGAAGTGTTGCGTGCCTGCGCGGTCAACATCGAGGACCTGCGCAAGACTCTCACCAACTTCATTGGCGACAATACTCCCACCGTTCCAGGTACCGGCGAGGTGGACACGCAGCCGACCCTCGGCTTCCAGCGTGTGATCCAGCGCGCGATTATGCACGTGCAGTCGGCATCGAACGGCAAGAAGGAAGTCACCGGCGCCAATGTGCTGGTTGCCATCTTCGGCGAGAAGGACT
This sequence comes from Pseudoduganella flava, assembly GCF_007830495.1. Taxonomy (GTDB): domain Bacteria; phylum Pseudomonadota; class Gammaproteobacteria; order Burkholderiales; family Burkholderiaceae_D; genus Rugamonas; species Rugamonas flava. The sequence continues at coordinate 940,242 of NZ_VLKW01000001.1, forward strand.
CGCACGCCGTTTACTATCTGCACCAGCAGGGCGTGACGCGCCTGGACGTCGTCAACTTCATCTCGCACGGCGTGCGCAAGGACCAGTCGGGCGAAGCGGCCAAGGCATCCGAAGGCGTCGAGGAGGGCACGCAGGCCGAAGGCCAGACGAAGGAAAGCCCGCTCGACCAGTTCACGCAGAACCTGAACAAGTCCGCCGCGGAAGGCAAGATCGATCCGCTGATCGGCCGCGAAGACGAAGTCGATCGCGTGATCCAGGTGCTGTGCCGCCGCCGCAAGAACAATCCGCTGCTGGTCGGCGAGGCCGGCGTGGGCAAGACCGCGATCGCCGAAGGCCTGGCCTACCGCATCACGCAGGGCGACGTGCCTGAGATCCTGGGCAATGCCGTCGTGTATTCGCTGGACATGGGCGCGCTGCTGGCCGGCACCAAGTACCGCGGCGACTTCGAGCAGCGCCTGAAGGCGGTGCTGAAGCAATTGAAGGACAACCCGAACGGCATCCTGTTCATCGACGAGATCCACACGATCATCGGTGCCGGTTCCGCGTCGGGCGGCACGCTGGACGCGTCGAACCTGTTGAAGCCGGCCCTCGCGAACGGCCAGCTGAAGTGCATCGGCGCGACCACGTTCACGGAATTCCGCGGCGTGTTCGAAAAGGACCACGCGCTGTCGCGCCGGTTCCAGAAGGTTGACGTCAACGAGCCGACCGTCGAGCAGACGGTGCAGATCCTGCGCGGCCTGAAGTCCCGCTTCGAGGAGCACCATGGCGTGAAGTACTCGTCGTCGGCGCTGTCGACGGCGGCCGAGCTGGCGGCCCGCTTCATCAACGACCGTCACCTGCCGGACAAGGCGATCGACGTGATCGACGAAGCCGGTGCGGCGCAGCGCATCCTGCCGAAGTCGAAGCAGAAGAAGACGATCGGCAAGACGGAGATCGAAGAGATCATCTCGAAGATCGCGCGGATTCCTCCGCAGACCGTCAACCAGGACGACCGCAGCAAGCTGCAGACGATCGACCGCGACCTGCGCAATACCGTGTTCGGCCAGGATCCGGCGATCGAAGCGCTGGCCTCGGCGATCAAGATGTCGCGTGCCGGCCTGGGCAAGCAGGACAAGCCGATCGGCTCGTTCCTGTTCTCCGGTCCGACGGGCGTCGGCAAGACCGAGGTGGCGAAGCAGCTGGCGTTCATCCTGGGCATCGAGCTGATTCGCTTCGACATGTCCGAGTACATGGAGCGTCATGCCGTGTCGCGCCTGATCGGCGCGCCGCCGGGCTATGTCGGCTTCGACCAGGGCGGCCTGCTGACGGAAGCGATCACGAAGAAGCCGCACGCCGTGCTGCTGCTGGACGAGATCGAGAAGGCGCATCCGGACATCTTCAACATCCTGCTGCAGGTGATGGACCATGGCACGCTGACGGACAACAATGGCCGCAAGGCGGACTTCCGCAACGTGATCATCATCATGACGACCAACGCGGGCGCGGAAGCGCTGCAGCGGGCGCCGATCGGTTTCACGAACACCAAGGAAACCGGCGACGAGATGGCCGACCTGAAGCGGATGTTCACGCCGGAGTTCCGCAACCGCCTGGACGCGATCATCAGCTTCCGCGCGCTGGACGAGGAAATCATCCTGCGCGTCGTGGACAAGTTCCTGATGCAACTGGAAGAGCAGCTGCACGAGAAGAAGGTGGAAGCGATCTTCACGGAAAACCTGCGCAAGTTCCTGGCGAAGAAGGGCTTCGATCCGCTGATGGGCGCGCGGCCGATGTCCCGCCTGATCCAGGACATGATCCGCAAGGCGCTGGCCGACGAACTGCTGTTCGGCCGCCTCGTGGCCGGCGGCAAGGTGACCGTGGACCTGGACGAGAAGGACCAGATCAAGCTGGAGTTCCCGGAACCGGATTCGGCACCCCTGCCGCCGCCGGAAACGGTGGAGGTGGAGTAATCCACGCCGCACCAAAAACCGCTCGCGAGAGCGGTTTTTTTTTGCGGTCACACCGCGGCATCAAGCAGCCAATGCTTGAGTTCGCGTCCGTCAGGCCATGGCGCGACTGCCGCGCGTCCGAGACATCTGCCGAGTTCGTGTCACCGGTGCCTGGCACCAGTGCCTGGCACCAGTGACACAGGCTCAGCAGATGTCTCACGCTGCCGCCGGCAGCTCTCTCCCCACGCGCAGGATCGTCTCCCGCAGCCATTGCTGGGCGCCGTTGGCATCGTTCCGGCGATGCCAGATCAGGTGGAACGCCACTTCCGGCAGCGGCAGCGGCGGCGTGAAGAGCGCCAGTCCGTGCGCGGCCGCCCCGTGCATGGCGGCCCGGCGCAGCAGCGTGGCCGCGCAATCGCTGTGCGCCAGGATGGCCGGCACGGCAAACATCTGCGGCAGCGTGACGTGCACGTGGCGCCGCAGGCCCAGGTCCGCCAGCGCCTGGTCGGCGAGCCCATGCCGGTTCCCTTCCGGCGATACGAGGATGTGCCGCAACGCCAGGTAGGCGTCGAGCGTCAGCTCGCCTTGAGCAAGCGGATGGTCCTTGCGGAGTGCCGTTACGAAGCCGTCGCGCAGCAGTTCCCGGCTCATGATCCGGCTTTCCTGGTTCGACGGCAGCACGCCGATGGCCACGTCGATCTTGCCGGCGTCGAGTAGGGCCACGGCCTCGTCGCGGCCGGTGAAGGCCAGGACATTGACGCCGATTTGCGGCGCCTGCTCCGCCAGTACGCCAAGCAGGCGCGGCAGCACCACGAACGCCGCGTAGTCCGACAGTCCCAGCGTCACCGTCAGCGCCGCCTGGGCCGGGTCGAACGGGGCCGCCGGTGCCAGCACGGCTTCGATCTGGCGCAGCGCCCGCGAGATCGGTTCGGCAATGTCGAATGCCTTCGGCGTTGGCAGCAGCCCGGCGGCACTGCGCTGGAACAGGCGGTCGTCGAACAACTTGCGCAAGCGGGCGAGGGCTGCACTCATAGCCGGCTGGCTCACGCCGACTTTCACCGAGGCGCGCGTGACGTTGCGTTCCTGCATGAGCGCGTCGAACGCGGCCAGCAGGTTCAGGTCGATGCCGTTAAAGTCCACACTCCAACTCCCAATTAAAATCCATAATCGATATATCGCTGTATATGTCTTATTTGTTGGTTGGATTTTAGGTTCTGTCGATAATCACAGCAAGCGCCGAACTGTTCGGCGCACTCAACGACAGGACACCATGAACACCAGCACCCCATCGATCCAGGAAGCCCGGCTGGCCGCCGAACGGCAAGCCGTGTACCGGCTGTATGACGCATTCAACCGGCAAGATCCCGATCTGATCGACGCCGCCGTCACACCCGATTGGAACGACATCCCGCTCGCGCCCGGCCAGGAACCGGGCCCGGAAGGGATCAAGCCGATCATCCGCGCGTTCGCGGCCGCGTTCCCGGACGTGAAGATCACCGTCCACGACATGGTCCAGCTACCCGGCAAGATCGCCGTGCGCGGCGAGATCACCGGCACGCACAACGGCGAGCTGTTCGGCCTCGCGCCGACGGGCAAGGCCGTCAGCTTCCGCATCCATGAATTCCACGAACTCGATGGCGAGCGCGTGACGACGACGTGGCATATGGAAGATTGGTACGGCCTGTTCCTCCAGCTCGGCCAGTTCCCTGCCTTCTGACGTGGAGGACAGCATGCAAGCAGCAGTAATACGCCGCCTTGGGGCGATCGCCGACGTTCCCGTCGAGCCCGTCACGGAGGCACAGCCGGGGCCGGGCCAGGTGCTCGTCCGCATCGAAGCGGCGAGCGTCAATCCGCTGGACGTCAAGATGATCGCGGGGTACATGGAGCAGGTGTTTCCGGTCGCGTTGCCGTATGTGCCGGGCACGGACTTCGCCGGCGTCGTCGTCGCGGTCGGCCCGCAAGTGGATGCGCCGAAGGTGGGCGATCGCGTGGCGGGCCGCAAGGATCCCGTTGCCGGCGGCGCCTTTGCCCGCAGCACGGCCGCCGGTGCCGGCACGCTCGTCGTCATCCCAGACGGCATGACGTTCGAGCAGGCGGCTGCGTTGCCGACCGCCTTCGGCACCGCGCAGCAGGCCCTGTTCGCGCTCGGCGCCTTGCAACCGGACCAGCGCGTGCTGATCCACGCGGGAGCGGGCGGTGTCGGCAGCTTCGCTGTGCAACTGGCGAAGCTGGCCGGCGCACACGTGACGGCAACCGCATCGGCCGGCAACCTCGGCCTGCTGAAGGAGCTCGGTGCCGACACGGTGCTCGATTACCGGGCCGACGACTTCACGCGGCTGTCCGGCTACGACCTGGTGCTCGATACCGTCGGTGGCGACACGACGGCGCGCTCGTGGCAGGTGCTGCACGCCGGCGGCACGCTCGTCACGCTGGTCGATTTCTCCATCGCCCCGCGTGACGGACGCCACGGCGCGGCCGTCTTCTTCAAGGACGCGACCGAGGCACTGCGCCAGGCTGTCGCGCTGTTCGCCAAGGGACAGCTGCAAATCGTCATCGACTCCGCGTACCCTTTGGCGCAGATCGGCGCCGCGCTTGGCAAGGTGGCTGCCGGCCACGCGCGCGGCAAGGTGGTCGTGCGCATGGCCGGCTGACGGTTCAGCCGCGCCGTCGTGCGACAGCGGCCGTCACGCCCAGGCCGGCGAGCAGCATCGCCCACGCGCGCGGTTCCGGTATCGGCGGCGGCGCGGTGCCGTCCAGCGCGATCGCGTCGAACGCGAGGCCCGTGTCCGCCGAGTTGTCGACCCAGTTCACGACGCCGAACTCGAGCCGGTAGCGGCCTGAGGCCGCGACCGTCCACGCCGCCTCGATCCATCCCGTCTGGCCGCACAGCTCGACATAGCACGAGCTCGCGTCGGCACCCAGCGGGCTCCAATGGGGGACGATGCCCTCGACGGTGGCGGACGGCGGCGACAGCGCCGCCACGCCCGCGGGCATGCCGAAGCCGGGCACGGCGCCGCCGCCGGGCGAGGTGCGGGCCGTGGCGAGCAGCGCGGCCTGACTGCCGTCCTCGCGCAGCAGCCTGATCCAGCCGTAGTCGCTGAAATCGCCGCCGTCCGTCGTCACGTAGTTGAATGCGAAGGTGAGCGCCTGGCCCGCATCGGCGGCGAACACGTAAGAGCGCAGCGCGCTGCCGGCGGCGGAATCGGCCGGGGCGCCGATCCCCGGCAGCCGTACACCTGGCACGCCACCGGTATTGGACACCCAGCCATAGCGGTTGCCGCCGCCCGGTGCCAGCGTCACGACGCCGTCCTCCGCGGCCGTGCCGCAGCTCCCCGCGCATTGCCAGCCGCCGGGGATTCCCCCGTCGAAGATCTGCGCATGGGCGCCACCGGACAGCAGCAACGCCGCCGCGGTGACGTAACGCATCGAGGTGGTCATGTCGTTCTCCTTCGTGTTGAGGTGAATCAAAGATGCTGCATATCCTGTGCCGGATCGGCCATGTCATTGATTTCGCGGTGGCGCGGCGAGCGATGCACCCGGCAATGTAAAAAATGCCGACACTGCGCTTGCAGGTTTCCGCAACGCTGTTTCCTTCGCGGAATCTATGCCAGAATCTCCGTTCCGCTACTCCACCTTTATTGCCTGTCCAGATGCTCCTCACCCGTTTGTTCCTCGCCGCCGGCCTCATCGGTACGGCGGTCTCGGCGCTGGCCGCCGATCCGTATCTGCGTCACCCGTCCGTGCGCGGCGACGCGGTCGTATTCACCGCCGAAGGCGATCTGTGGAAAGCACCCGCGCAGGGCGGCGCGGCACAGCGCCTGACTACGCATGCCGCCGCCGAAACGCATGCGGCCATTTCGCCGGACGGCCGCTGGGTCGCGTTCACCGGCAGTTACGAAGGCGCGCAGGAAGCGTATGTGATGCCGCTGGCGGGCGGCTTGCCGAAGCGGCTGACGTTCGAGAACGGCAGCGTCACCGTGCTGGGCTGGACGGCGCAGGGCGAGGTGCTGGTCAGCACGCAGAACTCGGTGGGGCCGGGCGCCCATCGCATCGTCGCGGCCGTCCGTCCGGCCACGCTGGAGCGGCGCGTGTTCCCCGTCGCCGATGCGAACGATGCGGTGCTCGACGATGCCGGCAAGACGCTGTATTTCACGCGCTACGGCCTCGTGATGACCAACGATAACGTGCGCCACTACCGCGGCGGCGCCCATGCGACGCTGTGGCGCTATGACCTCGACGGCACCGGCGAAGCACAGCGCGTGTTCGCCGACGACGCCGTCAACGACAAGCGGCCGATGTGGTGGCAGGGCCGGCTGTACTTCGTCAGTGACCGCGGCGGCACCGACAATCTGTGGTCGGCCAATCCGGACGGCAGTGAGCGCCGCCAGCTGACCACCTACAAGGACTGGGACGTGCGCAACGCCGCGCTGGGCGACGGCCGCATCGTGTTCCAGCTGGGCGCCGACCTGCACCTGCTGGACCTGGCGAGCGGTCAGGCGCGCAAGCTGCCGATCAGCCTCGTGTCGGACTTCGACCAGCAGCGCACGCGGCTGATCCGTTCGCCGCTGGACGCGTTGACCAATGTGCAGATCTCCGCGAAGGAAGAGCGCGTGGTGCTGACCGCGCGCGGCCGCGTGACGATCGCCGGCACCGGCAGCCAGCGCCGCGTCGAGCTCGCGATCCCCGAGGGCGCGCGGGCGCGCGACGCGATCTTCTCGGCCGACGAGAAGTGGGTGTATGCGATCGTCGACACCACCGGCGAAAACGAGATCTGGCGCTTTGCCGCGGACGGCTCCGGGCACGGCGAGCAGCTGACGAAGGATGGCAACAACCACCGCTGGGCGCTGTATCCTTCGCCGGACGGCAAGTGGCTGGCGCACACCGACAAGAAGGGCCGCTGCTGGCTGCTCGACCTGACGACGAAAGCCAACCTGCTGGTGGACGACGCGGGCAAGGCCGGCATCGACCAGCACGACGACGTCGTCTGGTCGCCGGACAGCAGGAACATCGCATTCGTGCGCAGCGCCAGCACCGAACTGCGCGACCAGATCGGTTTGTACAACCTGGCCTCGAAGGACCTGGTGTTCGTCACCAGCGACCGCTACACGTCGTCCAGCCCGGCCTTTGCGCCGGATGGCCGCTGGCTGTACTTCCTGTCGGCCCGCAACTTCAAGCTGTCGAACGGCTCGCCGTGGGGCGACCGCAATATGGGCCCGGTGTTCGACAAGCGCGTGGGGCTGTACGCGCTGGCGCTGCAGCCGGGGAACCGCTTCCCGTTCAAGCCGGACGACGAACTGTCGAAGACGGACGTGAAGCCCGCCGAAAGCACCGAGGAGCGCGCCGCCGAGAAGGCTGTCGAGAAGGCCGTCGACAAGCTGGCGCAGGCCAAGGACGGCAAGCAGTTGAAGGAGCCGATCAAGCCCGTCAAGCCGGTGACGCCGGCGATCGACTATGCAGGCATCGCCAAGCGCCTGTTCGAGGTGCCGCTCGCGCCCGGCAATTACCGTGGCCTGGCGGTGGACGACAAGCGGCTGTACTTCATCGACATGGATGGTGCCGACAACAAGCCGGCGTTGAAGACGCTGGCGATCGCGCGCACGGAGCCCAAGCCCGAGACGTTCGCGGCCAACGTGCGCTCGTTCGACCTGGCGGCGGACCGCAAGCACGTCTACTACCGCACGATGACGGCGGGAGCGGGCGAGATGTACATCGTCGAGGCGGGTGCCAAGCAGCCGGCAGACATCTCGAAGGCCCGCGTGCGCGTCGAGGACTGGAGCATCGTCTCGAACCCGGTGCAGGAATGGAAGCAGATGTTCAACGACGCGTGGCGCATGCACCGCGACTTCCTGTACGACGTGAAGATGCGCGGCGTGAACTGGACCGCCGTGCGCGACAAATATGCGCCGCTCGTCGAGCGCGTGACGGACCGCGCCGAGTTGAACGACATCCTCGGCATGATGGTCGCCGAGGTGGGCGCGCTGCACTCGCAGGTGCAGCCCGGCGATATCCGCAAGGCCGCGCCGGAAGGCACCCCGGCGGGCCTGGGCGCCGTGCTGGCGCGCGTGAAGAACGGCTACCGCGTCGAGCGCGTGTACCGCACCGAGGACGAGCTGCCGGGCGAGCGTGCGCCGCTGGCGCAGGCCGACGTCGACGTCAAGGAGGGCGACGTGATCACGGCCGTCAACGGCCGCAGCGTGCTGGAGGTGCGCGACGTCTCCGACCTGCTGCTGAACCAGGCCGGCCGGCAGGTGCTGCTGCAGGTGCAGCCGAAGGAAGGCAAGGCGCGCGCCGTGATCGCGATCCCCGTGTCGATGGCGCGCCAGGCCGCGCTGCAGTACAGCGACTGGGAGCAGAGCAGGGCGCGCCAGGTGACCGACAGCTCGCAGGGCCGCATCGGCTACCTGCACCTGCGGGCGATGGGCGCCGACGACATCGCCGCGTTCGCGCGCGAGTTCTACGCGAACGTGAACAAGGACGGCCTGATCATCGACGTGCGCCGCAACCGCGGCGGCAACATCGACAGCTGGATCATCGAGAAGCTGCTGCGCAAGGCATGGGCGTTCTGGAGCAATCCATCCGGCCAGATGTCGCCGAACATGCAGAACACGTTCCGCGGCCACCTGGTGGTGCTGGTCGACGAGCTGACATACTCGGACGGCGAAACGTTCGCCGCCGGCGTGAAGGCGCTGGGCCTGGGGCCGCTGGTCGGCAAGCGCACGGCCGGTGCCGGCGTCTGGCTCAGCGACCGCAACCGCCTGGCGGACAACGGCATGGTGCGGGTGGCGGAGAACGGCCAGTTCGACAGCGACAAGGGCCAATGGCTGATCGAAGGCGTCGGCGTGCTGCCGGACGTCGAGGTCGACAACCTGCCGCATGCGACGTTCGCGGGGCGCGACCGCCAGCTCGAGGTGGCGATCGAGATGCTGCAGAAGAAGGTGAAGGAAGTGCCGGTGAAGCCGTACAGCCCGCAGGCGATTCCGTCGCTCAGCTATTGATTACCGCGCCGGGCATCGGGGCCGCCGGGCGCGGTTCAGGCGCCCTTGTCGGTGCTGCCGTAGCCGTGCCGGCGCCGGCGGTGCAGGGGGAAGACGAACCACAGGCCGATCAGCAGCACGAACGACGCGGCGGCCGCCACGATGCCCGGCAGGATCTCGTCCGCCACCACGAAGAGCACGACGAACAGGTCCAGCGCGATCGCGGCCGCCAGGGGCGCCAGCGCCCAGCAGATCGACCGCGAACTGAGTTTCACGGTATGCAGCGTAACGACGTCCGGCTGTGCCAGGCGGTGGTAGGCGGCCGGCAGCATCACCAGCGCGATCGCGATGACGTCGAGCGCGAGCGCGGCCACGTGGCAGCCCTGCACGTAGACAGGCAGGTCCGCGAAGCGTTCGTTGAACACCGCCACCGTCTGGAAACCGAACAGTGCCTGGATCCCGGGCAGCACCATGCGGGCCTCTTCGAGGATGTGGCCCATCTGGTCTTTCAGCGTGATCTTCTGGTCTTCTTTGGAGTCGTCAGCCATGGCGGCATTGTAACGATCCGTACAGCGCGGCGGCGCGCGTTCCGTCAGGCGCCAGTCTCTTCGCGCAGCCGGCGCCACAGCGTCGTGCGGCTGATGCCCAGGTAGTCGGCCGCCGCATCGCGCCGGCCGCCAAAGCGGCGCAGCACCTCGGTCACGCTTTCCGATGCGGGCGGCGCAGCGCCGGCGTCGGCCAGCTCCGGCGCGATGCCGAGCATGAACGGCGGGGTCAACGCCTGCAGCGGTTCTGCGGCCAGGAACAGCGCCAGGCGCTCGCACAGATTGCGCAGCTCGCGCACGTTGCCGGGCCACGCATGGCGCATCAGCAGCGGCGCGCAGGCCTGCAATTCCGCCTTCAGGTTCGGTGACGCACGCGCGCCCAGCGCCGCGAGCGCATTGCGCAGCAGCCATTCGGCGAGCGGCACGATATCCGCAGCACGCTCGCGCAGCGGCGGCAGCGCAAGGCGCAGCACGGCAAGGCGGTAGAACAGGTCGGCGCGAAAACGGCCGTCGCGCACGCGCTGGGCGAGGTCGCAATGGGTAGCGCTGACGATGCGCACGTCCACCGGAATCGGCCGCGTGCCGCCGACGCGCACGACCTCGCGTTCCTCGAGCACCCGCAACAGGCGCGTCTGCAGGGCCAGCGGCATTTCGCCGATCTCGTCGAGGAACAGCGTGCCGCCGCTGGCCGCTTCGAACAGGCCAGGCCGGCCGCCCCGGCGCGCCCCCGTGAACGCGCCTTCCTCGTGGCCGAACAGTTCCGACTCCAGCAGCGATTCAGCGAGCGCGCCGCAGTTCACGGCCAGGAATGGGCGGCTGGCACCGTGCGGCGCGGCGCGGTGGATCGCCTGCGCGGCCAGCTCCTTGCCGCTGCCCGTCTCGCCCTGGATCAGTACCGTGGCATTCGAGCGCGCATACAGCACGCAAGCCTGGCGCACCTGCTCCATCGCCGCCGATTCGCCGCGCAGGTCGGCCAGGCCGTGGCGGGCGCGCAGCGTGTCCTGCACGCCGCCGCCGCGGCTGCGCCGCCGGCCCACCTCCAGCTGGGCAAAGCGGGCGATCTCCAGCGCGTCGTCGAACGCCTGGCGGATCGATGCGGACGAATAGACGAACACCCCCGTCAATCCCGCCTCCTCGGCCAGGTCCGTGATCAGCCCCGCGCCGACGATCGCGCGGATGCCGGCCGCCTTCAACTCGGTGACCTGGGCCCGCGCATCCTCGCGCGTCACGTAGGTGCGCTCCTCGACGTCGATCCCGAACGTGGCCGCGAAGTCGGCCAGTTCCGGCATCGGCTGCTGGTAGGTGATGACGGCGATCCGGTCGGACACGCGCCGGGCCCGCGCCAGCGCGCGCATCATGTCCGTGCCGCTGGCTTTCGCGACGATGACGGGAACGGGCAGCCGGCCTTTCAGGTAGGCGGCGTTCGAGCCGGCCGAGATGACGGCGTCGCAGCGCTCCGTGGCCAGCCGTTCGCGGATGTGGCGCACGGCGTCGTCGAAGCCGAGCTGGATCGGCTCGATCGTCGCGAGCGCGTCGTATTCGGGCGTGATGTCGCGGAACAGGTCCGACAGCCGGGAGACGGAAACGGTCCAGATGACCGGCTTGTCGGCGTCCGGCGGCGGAGAAGTAGGGTAGGCCATGTTTCAAATTATAGTTCACTTGCGTTTCATCGTTTCTAATGAAACGTCATACGGACTGGCGGCTGTGTTGCAAGTGATTGATTTCCCTCACATACCCGGGTTGCGGACGGCATGGCACGCGCCTTGCACTTGGGAGGGCATATTTCCGTTCATCTGAAAGGTCACCATGAGTCAACATTCCGCCGGCGCCGCGTTCCGCCAGGCCGTCCAGGAAGAGTCGCCGCTGCAGATCGTCGGCGCGATCAATGCCAATCACGCGCTGCTGGCCAAGCGGGCCGGCTTCCGCGCGATCTACCTGTCCGGCGGCGGCGTCGCTGCCGGCTCGCTGGGTTTGCCCGACCTCGGCATCTCCGGGCTCGACGACGTGCTTACGGACGTGCGCCGCATCACCGACGTGTGCGACCTGCCGCTGCTGGTCGACATCGATACGGGCTTCGGCGCCTCCGCGTTCAACATCGCCCGCACCGTCAAGTCGATGATCAAGTTCGGCGCCGCGGCCGTGCACATCGAGGATCAGGTCGGCGCCAAGCGCTGCGGCCACCGCCCCGGCAAGGAAGTCGTCAGCAAGGCCGAGATGGTGGACCGCGTGAAGGCTGCCGTCGATGCCCGCACCGACGAGAACTTCGTCATCATGGCGCGCACCGATGCGCTGGCCGTCGAAGGGCTTGACGCCGCGATGGAGCGGGCCGTGGCCTGCGTCGAGGCGGGCGCGGACATGATCTTCGCCGAAGCGATGACGGAACTGCCGATGTACAAGCGCTTCGTCGATGCCGTCAAGGTGCCCGTGCTGGCCAACATCACCGAATACGGCTCGACGCCGCTGTTCACGGTCGATGAACTGAAAAGCGTCGACGTCGACATCGTGCTGTATCCGCTGTCCGCGTTCCGCGCGATGAACCGCGCCGCCGAGAACGTGTACGCGGCGATCCGCCGCGACGGCACGCAGCAGAACGTGCTGGACACGATGCAGACCCGCGAGGAGCTGTACCAGTCGATCGGCTACCACGCCTTCGAACAGCATCTCGACGCCTTGTTCGCCGCCCAGAAGAATCGATAACAGGAGACCAGAATGACCGAACCCACGTTCAAGCCCAAGAAATCCGTCGCGCTGTCCGGTGTCGCCGCCGGCAACACCGCGCTGTGCTCCGTCGGCAAGACGGGCAACGACCTGCACTACCGCGGCTACGACATCCTGGACATCGCCGATACCTGCGAGTTCGAGGAGATCGCCTACCTGCTGGTGCACGGCAAGCTGCCGACGGCCGGCGAACTGAAAGGCTACAAGGCCAAGCTGAAGTCGCTGCGCGGGCTGCCGCAGGCCGTCAAGCTGGCGCTGGAAGCCATCCCGGCCGGCGCCCACCCGATGGACGTGATGCGCACCGGCGCCTCCGTGCTCGGGTGCGTGCTGCCGGAGAAGGACGACCACAACCTGGCCGGCGCGCGCGACATCGCCGACCGCCTGATGGCGTCGTTCGGCTCGATGCTGCTGTATTGGTACCACTACAGCCACGCGGGCCGCCGCATCGACGTGGAAACGGACGACGACTCAATCGGCGGCCACTTCCTGCACCTGCTGCACGGCGCGCCGCCGTCCGAGTCGTGGGTGAAGGCGATGCATACGTCGCTGATCCTGTATGCCGAACACGAGTTCAACGCATCCACGTTCACGTCGCGCGTCATTGCCGGCACCGGCTCGGACATCTACTCGGCCATCACGGGCGCGATCGGTGCGCTGCGCGGGCCGAAGCACGGCGGCGCCAACGAGGTGGCGCTCGACATCCAGAAGCGCTACGAGAATGCCGACGAGGCGGAAAGCGACATCCGCGCGCGGGTGGCCAACAAGGAAGTGGTGATCGGCTTCGGCCATCCCGTCTACACGGTTTCCGACCCGCGCAACAAGGTCATCAAGGAAGTGGCGCGCACGCTGTCGCAGGAAGCCGGCTCGATGAAGATGTTCGACATCGCCGAGCGCCTCGAGTCCGTGATGTGGGAAGTGAAGAAGATGTTCCCGAACCTGGACTGGTTCTCCGCCGTGTCGTACCACATGATGGGCGTGCCGACGGCGATGTTCACGCCGCTGTTCGTCATCTCGCGCACCTCGGGCTGGGCCGCGCACATCATCGAGCAGCGCATCGACAACAAGATCATCCGCCCCAGCGCCAACTACGTCGGGCCGGAAGACCTGCAATTCGTACCGATCCAGGACCGGAAGTAAGGAAACACCGTGACCACACCAATGAACACCGCGTACCGGAAGAACCTGCCCGGTACGAGCCTCGATTACTTCGATGCGCGGGCCGCCGTCGACGCGATCGAGCCGGGCACCTACGACAGGCTGCCGTACACGTCGCGCGTGCTGGCCGAGAACCTGTGCCGGCGCTGCGACAGCACTCAGCTGACCGCCTCGCTGCAACAGCTTATCCAGCGCAAGCGTGACCTGGACTTCCCGTGGTTCCCCGCCCGCGTCGTCTGCCACGACATCCTCGGCCAGACCGCGCTGGTCGACCTGGCGGGCCTGCGCGATGCGATCGCCGAGCAGGGCGGCGATCCGGCACTGGTCAACCCCGTGGTGCCGACGCAGCTGGTCGTCGACCACTCGCTGGCCGTCGAATGCGGCGGCTTCGATCCCGATGCGTTCGCGAAAAACCGCGCCATCGAGGAGCGCCGCAACGAAGACCGCTTCCACTTCATCGACTGGACGAAGAAGGCGTTCCGCAACGTCGACGTGATCCCGCCGGGGAACGGCATCCTGCACCAGATTAACCTGGAGCGGATGTCGCCGGTGATCCAGGTCGACGGCGGCGTCGCGTACCCCGACACGCTGGTCGGCACCGACTCGCACACGCCGATGGTCGATGCGCTGGGTGTCATCGCGATCGGCGTCGGCGGCCTGGAAGCGGAAACGGTGATGCTGGGCCGCGCCTCGTGGATGCGGCTGCCCGACATCGTCGGCGTTGAGCTGACGGGCAAGCCGCGCCCCGGCATCACGGCCACCGACATCGTGCTGGCGCTGACGGAATTCCTGCGCAAGGAAAAAGTCGTGTCGGCGTGGCTGGAGTTTTACGGCAGCGGCGCCGCCGCGCTGACGCTGGGCGACCGCGCGACGATCTCGAACATGGCACCGGAATTCGGCGCCACCGCGGCGATGTTCTCCATCGACGAGCAGACGCTGCGCTACCTGCGCCTGACGGGCCGGGAGGACGAGCAGGTCGCGCTGGTGGAGCTGTATGCGAAACAGGCCGGCCTGTGGGCCGACAGCCTCGTGCAGGCGGAATACGAGCGCGTGCTGCGCTTCGACCTGTCCACCGTCGTGCGCAACATCGCCGGGCCGTCCAACCCGCACAAGCGCGTGCCGACCTCGGAGCTGGCCGCGCGCGGCATCGCCGGCGTCGTCGAGAACGAGCCGGGCAAGATGCCCGATGGGGCCGTGATCATCGCGGCGATCACGAGCTGCACGAATACGAACAATCCGCGCAACATGATCGCCGCGGGCCTGCTGGCGCGGAACGCCAACAGGTACGGGCTGCTGCGTAAGCCTTGGGTGAAAAGCTCGCTGGCACCCGGCTCGAAAGCCGTCACCTTGTACCTGGAGGAAGCGGGGCTGCTGCCGGAACTGGAGCGGCTGGGCTTTGGCGTCGTCGCCTACGCGTGCACGTCCTGCAACGGCATGTCCGGCGCGCTCGACCCCGCGATCCAGCAGGAGATCGTCGAACGCGACCTGTACGCGACGGCCGTCCTGTCCGGCAACCGCAACTTCGACGGGCGGATCCACCCGTATGCGCAGCAGGCGTTCCTGGCCTCGCCGCCGCTCGTCGTCGCGTATGCGATCGCGGGCACGATCCGCTTCGACATCGAAAAGGATGCGCTGGGGTTCACGCCGGACGGCAAGCCGATCACGTTGCAGGACCTGTGGCCGAGCGACGAGGAGATCGACGCGATCGTGGCCGCCAGCGTGAAGCCGGACCATTTCCGCAAGGTGTACATCCCGATGTTCGCGCGCGAGGCCGACACGGGCGGCACCGTCAGCCCGCTGTACGACTGGCGCCCGCAAAGCACGTACATCCGCCGCCCGCCGTATTGGGAAGGCGCGCTGGCCGGCGCCCGGACGCTGACGGGCATGCGCCCACTTGCTGTCCTGGGCGACAACATCACGACGGACCACCTGTCGCCGTCGAACGCGATCCTGCCCGACAGCGCGGCCGGCGAATACCTGGCGAAGATGGGCTTGCCGGAAGAGGATTTCAACTCGTACGCGACGCACCGCGGCGACCACCTGACGGCGCAACGCGCCACGTTCGCCAACCCCACGCTGAAGAACGAGATGGTCGTCGTCGACGGCAAGGTGAAGGCAGGTTCGCTGGCACGCATCGAGCCCGATGGGAAGATCACGCGCATGTGGGAAGCGATCGAGACGTACATGGAGCGCAAGCAGCCGCTGCTCGTCATCGCCGGCGCCGATTACGGCCAGGGCTCGTCGCGCGACTGGGCCGCGAAGGGCGTGCGGCTGGCGGGCGTGGAGGCGATCGTGGCCGAAGGGTTCGAGCGCATCCACCGCACCAACCTCGTCGGCATGGGCGTGCTGCCGCTCGAATTCACGGGCGGGATCAACCGGCTGACCTTGGGCCTTGACGGCACCGAGACGTACGACGTGGTCGGCGAGCGCACGCCGCGCGCGATGCTGACGCTGGTGATCCACCGCGCCAATGGCGCGAGCGTGACGGTGCCGGTACTGTGCCGGCTCGACACGGCCGAGGAAGTGGCGATCTACGAGGCGGGTGGCGTACTGCAGCGCTTTGCGCAGGACTTCCTCGCTGCCACCACCGCGAGGGCGGCATGACGGCCCCGCAGATCAGGATCCCCGCCACGTACATGCGCGGCGGCACCAGCAAGGGCGTGTTCTTCCGGCTGCAGGATTTGCCGGAAGCGGCCCGCGTGCCGGGCACCGCGCGCGATGCGCTGCTGCTGCGCGTGATCGGCAGCCCGGACCCGTACGGCAAGCAGATCGACGGCATGGGCGGCGCCACGTCGAGCACCAGCAAGACGGTGATCGTGGCACCGAGCACGCGGCCGCATCACGATGTCGACTACCTGTTCGGTCAGGTCGGCATCGACAAGCCGTTCGTCGACTGGAGCGGTAATTGCGGCAACCTGTCCGCCGCCGTCGGCCCGTTCGCGATCGCCAATGGCATAGTGGACCCGGAGCGCGTGCCGCGCGACGGCCTCGCGGTGGTGCGGATCTGGCAGGCCAATATCGGCAAGACGATCATCGCGCACGTGCCGATGGCAAACGGCGAGGTGCAGGAGACGGGCGACTTCGAGCTCGATGGCGTCACGTTCCCGGCCGCGGAGGTGCAGCTGGAGTTCATGGACCCGGCCGCCGAGGAACCGGGTGAGGGCGGCGGTGGGGCGATGTTCCCGACCGGGCGCCTGGTCGACGAACTCGACGTGCCGGGCGTGGGCACGTTGCGCGCGACGATGATCAACGCGGGCATCCCGACGATCTTTGTCGAAGCCAGTGCCATCGGCTACACGGGCACCGAGCTGCAGGAGGCGATCAACGGCGATGCGCAGGCGCTGGCGAAGTTCGAAGCGATCCGCGCGCACGGCGCCGTGCGCATGGGCCTGATCGGCCACGTCGACGAGGCGGCCCGGCGGCAGCACACGCCGAAGGTGGCGTTCGTCGCGCCGCCTGCCAGCTACACGGCGTCCAGCGGCAAAGTGGTGCGACAGGAAGATATCGACCTGCTGGTGCGCGCACTGTCGATGGGCAAGCTGCACCACGCGATGATGGGCACGGCGGCCGTGGCGATCGGCACGGCGGCGGCGATTCCCGGCACGCTCGTCAACGCGGCGGCCGGCGGCGGCGTGCGCACCGCGGTGCGTTTCGGCCACCCGTCCGGCACGCTGCGCGTCGGTGCCGAAGCGGCCCAGGTGGACGGCACCTGGACCGTCACGAAGGCGATCATGAGCCGCAGCGCGCGCGTGCTGATGGAAGGCCAGGTCAGGGTGCCGGGCGACGCGTTCTGACCTGACGCCGCGTCCGCGCGCGGATCGACTGTTGTATCGAAGCCCGGCCCTGCCGGGCTTCTTTGCTTTGCGTGTGGCTATTGCAAGGCGCCTGGTTTATGATCGGCCGAGGCTGCCAAGAGTTGCTAAAGAGCAGCTATCGTTGCTGATAATAATGACATGAACCAAGCTTCCACGAATACCGACCTGATCGCCGAAGCGCTGGCGCTGATCGGCATGCCCGGCTGTGCCTGCGATGGCGACGGCATCGTCATCGCCGCCAATGCCGAACTGGAGGCACTGCTGGCGCGCGACCCGCGCGGCATGGCGCTCCATGCGCTGTTGGCGCGCCACCTGCGCGCGGCAGGTGCGCAGGCGCTGGCCGCCGCACTGGCGGCAGGCGGCACCGCAACGGCGTGGGAAAGCTGCGTGGCCGCGGCGGGCGGACGCTACGTGGCCGTGCAGGTCACCGTCAAGCCGCTGCCGCCGGCATATGGCGCGGGCGGCGCGACCGTGCTGTTCCACGACATCAGCACCGTCGAGCGCGACCAGCGCGCGCTGCGCAAGGCGCTGCTGGAGCAGCAGGCGATCCTCGACAACGCGGCGGTCGGCATCATCTTCAGCAAGAACGATCACATCCAGGAATGCAATATGCGCGCGGCCGAGATGTTCGGCTACGACCGCGCGGCGATGGAGGGCCGGCCCAGCGTGATGCTGTATCCGGACGCCGAACACTTCGACGACCTGCGTGCGCAATGGATGCCCGTCTTGGGCCAGGGGCGTTCGGTGACGCTCGAGACGCCGATGAAGCGCGGCGACGGCACGCTGTTCTGGTGCCGCGCGCACGGCCGCGCGGTCGATCCGGCCGACGAGGCGGAAGGCATGGTGTGGATCGTCGAGGACACCAGCGAACAGCGGGCCGCCAGCGAAGCGACCCGCAAGCTGCTGCTGGAACAGCAGGCGATCCTCGACAACGCGTCGGTCGGCATCCTGTTCACGAAAAACCAGTACGTGCTGTCCTGTAACCCGCGCATCGGGACCATGTTCGGTTATGCGCCGGAAGAGATGATCGGCATGCATGCGGGGGCCGTGTTCCCGACGCCCGACGTGTACCGCGAGTTCGGCCGCGAAGCGGGCCCGGTGCTGGCGGGCGGCCAGCCGTTCGAGAAAAAGGAGTTCCAGTTCCAGCGCAAGGACGGCACGCTGTTCTGGTGCCGGGTGCGCGCCAAGGCCGTCGACCAGGAGCACAACGACGGCGGCACGATCTGGATCCTGGAAGACGTGACGCTGTCGCGCCAGAACCAGATGGAGATCGAGGCGCTGATGAACAACGCGTCGATCAGTATCCTGTTCACGCGCAACCGCGTCATCACCCGCTACAACCGCGGCTTCGCCGAGATGTTCCGCTACGCGGGCGACGAGGCGCTGGGCATGCCGGGCCAGGCCCTGTATCCGTCGCTGGCGGCCTACGAGGCGCTGGGCGCGCAGGCGTCGCCGCTGCTGTCCGTCGCCAGGCCGTTCCACACCGAGGTCGAGCTGCGCCGCAAGGACGACACGACGTTCTGGGGCCAGCTGATCGCCTACGTCGTCAATCCGGACGCGCCGGATCAGGGCACGATCTGGATCGTCGAGGACCGCACCGAGCACAAGGCCGCCGAGGAATCGCTGCGTAACGCGCTGCTGGAAAACCAGGCGATCCTGGACAGCGCGGTGCTGGGCATTTCCGTCGTCGAACGGGGGCTGAATTGCCGCTGCAACGCGAAGATGGAAGAGTTGTTCGGCTATGCGCCGGGCGAGTTGTGCGGCATTCCGATCCACGTGCTGTATCCCGACCGGGATGCGTGGGAGGCGGCGCGGCGCGAGACGTCGGCGGACTTCCGCGCGGGCCGCGTCAGTTCGGCCGAGCACCAGCTGGTGCGCAAGGACGGCAGCAAATTCTGGGCGCGGCTGTCCGGCCGTCCCTTCGACTGGAACCAGCCGAAGGGACGCACCGTATGGATGATCGACGACGTGACGGCGCGGCGCGAGGCCGCCGAAGCGGTGCGCCGGGCCCGCGACGAGCTCGAGGTCCGCGTGCTGGAGCGCACCGCGGAGCTGGCCGGCGCGAACGCGATGCTGCAGGGCGAGATCGTCGAGCGGCGCCAGGCCGAGGCGCGGGTGCACCACATGGCCTATCACGACAGCCTGACAGGCTTGCCGAACCGCGCACTGCTGGCGGACCGGCTGGAGCGCGCCGTGCTGGCGGCCCAGCGCACCGGGCGGCGCCTGGCCGTGATGTTCCTCGACCTCGACCGCTTCAAGACGATCAACGACTCGCTGGGTCACATGACGGGCGACGCGCTGCTGAAGGAAGTGGCGGGTCGGCTGTGTCGCGCCGTGCGCGCCAGCGATACGGTGGCGCGGCTGGGCGGCGACGAGTTCGTCGTGCTGGCGCCGCACATCCACGACAACGACGAGGGGGCGCACGTGGCGCAGAAGATCATCGATGCGCTGGCGCTGCCGTTCCCGCTGGACGGTCACACGCTGCACATCACGCCGTCGATCGGCATCTGCGTCTGCCCGGACGACGGTGCGGACGTCGACACGCTGATGCGCCATGCCGACGCGGCGATGTACCACGCCAAGGCGGCCGGCCGCAACAACTACCAGTTCTTCACGCAGAAGATGAATTCGGCGGCTTCGTACCTGGAGCTGGAAAGCGGCTTGCGCAGCGCGCTGGCGCAGAGCCAGTTCGAGCTGCACTACCAGCCGATCATCGACACCAGCACGCGCAAGCTGCATTCGCTGGAGGTGCTGCTGCGCTGGCGCAAGCCGGACTGCGGCCTGATCGGGCCGGACAAGTTCATCCCGATCATCGAAGAGAACGGCCTGATCGTGCCGATCGGCGAATGGGTGATCCGCCGCGCCTGCGAGCAGAGCATGGAATGGAAGCGGCAGGGCCTGCAGCCGGTGCCGCTGGCCGTGAACCTGTCGCCGCGCCAGTTCATGCACCGCGGCCTGGTGCCGGCGATCCGCCGCATCCTCGACGACACGGGCATCGATCCGGCGCTGCTGGAGTTCGAGATCACGGAGACGGCGCTGATGCAGCATGGCGAGCAGACGCTCGACATCCTCGGGCAGATCAACGCGATGGGCATCCGCCTGTCGATCGACGATTTCGGCACCGGCTATTCCAGCCTCGCCTACCTGAAGCGCTTCCCCGTCAAGAAGATCAAGATCGACCGCGCGTTCATCAAGGACCTGGAGAAAAGCGCCGAGGACAGGGCGATCGTCGCGGCCATCATCGCGCTGTCGGACAGCCTGCAGCTGTCCGTCGTGGCCGAGGGCGTCGAGACGGAAGGGCACTACGAACTGCTGCAGCAGCAAGGCTGCCGCTTCGCGCAAGGCTACCTGTTCTCGCAGCCGGTGCCGCGGGCGAACGCCCAGAACATGCTGGAGCGCTCCGACCCATAACCGGGCAATCCGGCGGGGTCAGCCCAGCGTCGCGATCACGGGGGTGTGATCGGACGGCTGCTGCCACTTGCGCGGTGCGCGGTCGATCACGCAGGCCGTGCAACGCGCCACCAGCGGCGCCGCCAGCAGGATGTGGTCGATGCGCAGGCCCTGGTTCTTCTGGAACCGCAGCATCCGGTAATCCCACCAACTGTACGTCTTCTCGGGCTGCTCGAACAGGCGGAATGAATCCGTCAGGCCGACCTCCAGCAGCGCCTGGAAGGCCGCCCGCTCGCGCGGCGACACGTGTACCTCGCCTTCCCACACGGCGGGATCGTGCACGTCGCGGTCTTCCGGTGCCACGTTGTAGTCGCCCAGCACCGCGAGGTTCGGATTGGCCGCGAGTTCGCTCGCCAGCCATTCCTTGAAGGCCTGCATCCAGGCCAGCTTGTAGACGTACTTGTCGGAGTCGACGGCCTGGCCGTTCGGCACGTAGGCGCAGACGACGCGGATGCCGTCGATCGTCGCGGCCAGGATGCGCTGCTGGTCGTCGGGATACAATGGATTGTTACGCACGACGTCCGTCATCGGCAGGCGCGACAGGATGGCGACGCCGTTATAAGTCTTTTGGCCGGAAAACTCCACATAGTAGCCGGCCGCTTCGATCGCTGCCTTCGGGAATTTATCGTCTGTTAATTTCGTTTCCTGAATGCATATTACGTCGACGGGATTTTCCTCCAGCCACTTCAACAGGTGGGGCAGGCGGACATTCAGGGAATTGACGTTCCAAGTGGCAAGCTTCATAGTGGTCCTTGTGGTATGACGCGGCGAATATTACCCCAACAAAGCCGCAACGAGTGCACCACAAGTTGCCAAAACCGAATACAATGTACGAACAATCAATTGCAATTCTTCAGCATTGCATATAACAAGACTACTCTCAGACGCAATTTCTGTTGCAAAGTGCGACCATCGTTAAAAACCATTGCCGTTTTAGCCTCATTGTTATCATAATAGTACCAGAATTCGATTAACGTTCGCGTCAAAGGGCAATATACTTAGCGTGTTCGTCATCGGACGGCTCCCGCCCAGCTTGGTTCGACCAGGCGTCATCGGCGCAACAACATTGCAAAAAAGATTTACCGGTGATGTTGTCTTGCGTCAATAAGTGGTACTATTGAGAAATATCGGTTTAACGTGCAAAGCATTTGTAAAGGAAGAAAATGCGATCTGCATTCGAAGCATGGGCTCAGAAGGACGGACATATCGTCCGTCGCCGCGAAGACAAACCAGAAGAGTATCTGGTCTACGAAACGCAGCGCCGCTGGCTGATCTGGCAGGCGGCGCTGGAACACGGCAAATCGCCGACCGGCCGCAAGTCGGTTGTGAAAGAGGCCAGTGAGAAGAGCGCCCGCACCGCGCAGCGTCCCGCCGTCATCGCGGCGGACGAGGCGGCAGTGCGCACCCAGGTGCTCAACGAAGTGCTGGATGCGTTCACGGCACTGAAGAGCAGGGACAACACGGCCATGGACGACATCATGCATGTCATCCAGGGGTTGAAGCAGAAGCAGCAGTCCGCCAAGGCCGGCGACTGATCGCTTGATGCCAACCCGGCGGACGCCTCCGGCCGGCACGGTGCCTGTGCACCGGGCCGGGCAGAGTGCTGCCGTCCGGATCGCGGTTGCGTGCGCGGGTGGCCTGGGCGCTGGTCTTCCAGTCGTGGCCGCCGTGCTGCTGGCCGGTTGTGCCACGCTGACGGAAACCAGCGAACAGTACGTGATGGTGCAGACGGTGCTTGACCACCAGCCGGTGGGCGGCGTCGGCTGCGTCCTGTCCAACGACGTGGGGCGCTGGTTCGTCACGTCGCCCGGCCGCGTCAAGATCCACAAGAGCACCAAGCCGCTCGCGGTCGATTGCCGGCTGAACGACGTGTGGGCGGTCGACCAGATCGACGCGAAACAGAACGGCTCGCGCTGGGGCAATATCCTGCTCACGGCGGGCGCCGGCCAGCTCGTCGACCGGCAGACGGGGGCGGGGTTCGATTACCCTGCTACGCTGACCGTGCTGCTCAAGCGCGTCCAGCCCGGCGTCCAGCCTGGCGCGCCCGCGCCCGGGCAGCCTCCTGCACAAACACCGCCGCCACCGCCTGGTGGATCGGCGATCTACTGACCGCGTGTGCCTGCCGTCCCGTCGGGATGGCAGGCACGCGTGCGTCCATCGCGCATTGAATCCCTGAGGGCCCCGCGCTTTTCGCAGCAGCAGCGTAGAACCAAAAAAAAGCGGCCCCGCAGGGCCGCCGTTTCGCAGCGCCGAACTTACGTGCGGTTGATCAGGAAGTTCGTCAGCATCGGCACCGGACGGCCCGTGGCGCCCTTGGCCGCGCCCGACTTCCATGCCGTGCCGGCGATATCCACGTGCGCCCATGGGTACTTGCGCGTGAAGTTTTCCAGGAACGCCGCGGCCGTGCACGACGCGCCGCCCGGCGAGCCGATGTTGGCCAGGTCGGCGAAGTTCGACTTCAGCTGCTCGTTGTACTCTTCGCCGATCGGCAGGCGCCACAGCGTGTCGCCGGTGGCGCGGCCGGCCGCGGAGATTTCCTCGGCCAGCGCGTTGTGCGCGTCGTCATTGCGGGTGAACAGGCCGCTGTGGTGGTGGCCCAGCGCGACGATGCAGGCGCCCGTCAAGGTCGCCACGTCGATGACGGCGGCCGGGTTGAAGCGCTCCGCATAGGTCAGCGCGTCGCACAGGATCAGGCGGCCTTCGGCGTCCGTGTTCAGCACTTCGATCGTCAGGCCGTTCATCGACGTGACGATGTCGCCCGGCTTCGTCGCGCGGCCGGAAGGCATGTTCTCGCACGCTGCCACGATGCCGATCACGTTCAGCTTCAGGCCCATTTCGCCGATCGCGCGGAACGTGCCCAGCACGGAGGCGGCGCCGCACATGTCGAACTTCATCTCGTCCATGCCGGCGCCCGGCTTGATCGAGATGCCGCCCGTGTCGAACGTGATGCCCTTGCCGACCAGGACCACCGGTGCGTCCTTCGGCTTGCCGCCCATGTGCTTCAACACGATGAACTTCGGCGGCTGCTCGCTGCCGTTCGTGACGGACAGGAAGCTGCCCATCTTCAGCGCCTCGAGCTGCTTGCGCTCCAGGACTTCGACGTTGAACATGTAGTCCTTGCCCAGCTTCTTCGCCGTCTCGGCGAGGTAGGTCGGGGTGCAGACGTTGGCGGACAGGTTGCCCAGGTCCTTCGTCAGCTGCACGCCGTTGGCCACGGCGATCGCCTGGGCCAGTGCCAGCTTGGTGCCGGCGTTGTTCGGGACTGCCAGCGCGATCTTGCGCACGCCGTTGGGCGCCGGATCCTTCTTCGACTTCTGCGCGTCGCTGCGGTAGATGCTGTCGCGGCCCGCCAGCACCACGGTGCGGATCGACCAGTTCACGTCGCGCTCTTTCACTTCGGCCAGCGGCAGTGCGATAATGGCGTCCGCCGCGCCCAGCGTGGAGAATGCCTTCATCGCCGCCTGGACGCCGGTCGTGAAGGCCTTTTCGCCGATGGACTCGCCGTTGCCCAGGCCGACCAGCAGCACGCGTTCGGCGGCAACGCCGGCGAGGCCGCGCAGCAGCAGGGTGGAACCGGCCTTGCCGGAGATGTCGCCGGACTTCAGTGCGGCGGTGATGTCACCTGCGCCATCGAGCGCCTGGGCCGCCTGCGAGAGTTTCTTGTTTTCGAATACAGCAACTGCGACACAGCCGGTCTTGGCCGACGCCATCGTGTTTTTTGTGTCGAATGCTTTTATGCTAAAGTCCATTTGGTTCTCCGTAGGTGTGCGTCAAAACAAAAACGCAGTAACTTAACTAGTCGAATTATAAGCTTCGAATGATTTTTCAACGCGCCCTTAGGCGTGAGCTGGCCGGCTCCGCAGGGGCTACCTTTACGGTGCTGTTCACCATCATCCTGACGTGGACCCTGATCACGATCCTGGGCAAGGCCGCAGGCGGCAAGGTCGATTCGTCGGACGTGCTCGCGCTCATCGCGTTTGCAGCCCTGAATTATCTGCCAACAGTGCTGATCCTCACCAGCTTTATTTCCGTGCTGATGGTGGTCACCAGGACCTATCGCGATTCCGAGATGGTGGTGTGGTTCGCCTCCGGCCAGAGCCTGACCGCCTGGATCCGGCCCGTGCTGACGTTCGGCTTTCCGATCATCGTGCTGACCGGTGTGCTGGCGTTCTACGCGACGCCGTGGGCCAAGGCCAGAAGCGCGGAATACGTGGAGCGCTTCGCCAAGCGCGAGGACCTGCAGAAGGTCTCGCCGGGCCAGTTCAAGGAATCGTCGTCGTCGAACCGCATCTTCTTCGTCGAAGGCAATGCGGGTGAGACGGCATCGGTGCAGAACGTGTTCGTCAACCAGGTGGACCAGCGCGGCACGTCCGTCATCGTCGCCAAGGAAGGCGTCATCGAGACGGGCGAGAACGGCCAGCGCTACCTGGTGCTGAAGAACGGCCGCCGCTACCAGGGCAATCCGGGCCAGGCGGACTTCCAGACGATGGAGTTCGAGCGCTACAGCATGCGCGTCGCGCAGCGGGCGCAGGACCTCGATCCGACCTTGTCAGCCAATGCGATTCCGACGGCCGAGCTGCTGAAGATCCCGACCAATGCGGCGCGCGCCGAACTGCTGTGGCGCATCTCGCTGCCGATCACGTGCCTGCTGTTGATGCTGCTGGCGATCCCGATGGGCTTTGTGAATCCCCGCGCAGGCAGTTCGACGAACCTGATCATCGCGATCCTGATCTTCTTCGCCTATAACAACACGGTGAAATTGTTCGAGGCCAGCGTCAAGCAGGGCCACTTCAGCTTCGGGATGGGCTGGTGGCCGCTGCACGTGGCCGCCGCGCTGACGGTGATCGCGATGTTCGCCTGGCGCCTGAACGTCAACAACCGCTGGCATCCGCGCGCGCTGCTGGCGTCGCTCAAGCGGGGGCGCGCACAATGAAGATCCTGCAGCGTTATTTCGCCGTTTCGATCGCACAGGCGGTCGCCGTCGTGCTGCTTGCCTTCCTGGGCCTCCTGGGCTTCATGGACCTGACGGGCGAGCTGCCGCTGGTCGGCAAGAACGGCTACGCCATGCAGCACGCACTGCTGTACGTGGTGGTGATGGTGCCGCAGCACGTGTACGAGGTGATGCCGGTGGCCGCCCTGATCGGCACGATCTACATCATGGCGCAGTTCGCGTCGTCGTCCGAGTTCACGATCATGCGCGCGTCCGGCATGTCGACGCGGATGGCCGCATGGATGCTGTTCAAGATCGGCATCGGCCTCGTGATCGTCACGTTCATCTTCGGCGAACTGATCGCGCCGCGCACGGCGCCGCTGGCCGAACGGCTGCACCTGACGGGGCGGGGCACGACCGTGTCGTCCGAGTTCCGCTCCGGCCTGTGGACGAAGGACATCGTCAAGAGCGACGGCCTGAAGGGCACCGTGCAAGGCTCGCGTTTCTTCAACGTGCGCGAAGTGATGCCCGATGGCCGCCTGGTCGGCGTCAAGCTCTACGAATTCGACAACAGCTTCCGCCTGCGCACGCTGACGGCGGCGAAGGCCGGCAGCTACCAGGGCAACAACGTGTGGCGGCTGGAAGACGTGACGGAAAACCACTTCACCAATCCGGCCCTGTTGAAGGAAGAGGCGACGGTGAAGAACAACTTCGCGCAGGAGACCAGCGCGATCGCCACGCAGCGCTACGCGACGAAGGACCTGGTGTCGGAAATCACGCCGAAAATCCTGTCGGTCGCCGCGTCCGATCCCGAGCAGATGTCGGCCAACGAACTGGCCGTGTACACCCGCCACCTGCAGGAAAACCGGCAGCAGACGGAGCGCTTCAAGATCGCGTTCTGGAAGAAGCTGATCGACCCGCTGGCGATCTTCGTGCTGATGGCGCTGGCGCTGCCGTTCGGTTACCTGCACGTGCGCGCCGGTGGCGTGAGCCTGAAGATCTTCATCGGGATTATGATCGGCGTGAGCTTCCTGCTCGTGAACACGCTGTTCTCGCACATCGGCGTGCTGTCGACGCTGCCCGCGTTCGTGACGGCCGTGATGCCGAGCCTGATATTCCTCGCGCTGGCGATCGCCGCGCTGTACTGGGTGGAGCGACATTGATGACGCAACGTGCCTTGATCCTGTTTGCCCACGGCGCCCGCGCGGCCAGTTGGGCCGCGCCGTTCGAGCGCCTGCGCGACATCGTGGCCGCACGCGAGCCCGGCGTTGACGTGTCGCTGGCCTTCCTCGAACTGATGACGCCCGGCCTGCCGGAACGGGCCGCGCAGCTGGTGGCGCAAGGCGTGACCGAGCTGACGATCGTGCCCGTGTTCCTGGGGCAGGGCGGCCACGTGCTGCGCGACCTGCCCGTGATGATCGAGCAGTTGAAGCGCGATCACCCGGCGCTGGCCGTGCGGGTCGCGGAGGCGGCCGGCGAGAACGCGGCCGTGCTGCAGGCGATCGCCGACTACTGCGTGCTCAGCGTGCGCGATGGCGCCTGAACTGGCACCTGACCTGCCCCCTGATCTTCCGCCTGACCTGCCGCGCTTTGCCGTCGCACAGTTCGTTGCCCGGCGCGGCGACATCGACGCGAACGTCGGGCGGCACGTGCCGCTGGCCGAGCGCGCGGCGCAGGCGGGCGCCCACCTCGTGCTGTTTCCCGAGCTGGCACTGACGGGCTATGAACCGGACCTCGCGGCGCAGCTGGCGTTGATGCCGGACGACGCGCGGCTGGCGCCGTTGCGCGACGCGGCGGTACGCCATCACCTCACGATCGTCACCGGCGCGCCGCTGCGTGCGCCCGGCCATCCGGCGATCGCCGCGCTGTCGTTCCTGCCCGATGGCGGCGTTGACGTGTACACGAAACAGTATCTGCACCCGGGCGAGGAGAAGGCGTTCCGCGCCGGTACCGGCGGGGCCCCGCTGGCGGTGGAGGGCACGCAGGTCGCGCTGGCCGTTTGCGCCGAGATCGCCCATGCCCGTCATGCGGCCGCGGCGGCGCAGGCGGGCGCCGGCCTGTACGCGGCCAGCGTGCTCGTGTCCGAAGGCGGCTATGCGGCGGATGCGGCACTGCTGCAAGGATATGCGCGCACGCACCGGATGCCTGTCGCGATGGCGAACCACGGCGGCCCGACGGGCGACTGGGCCAGCGCCGGGCGCAGCGCCGTGTGGGACGAGAAGGGGGAAATCGTCGTGGCGGCCGCCGGAGCCGGCGAGTGCCTGCTGCTGGCCGCACGCACCGCCGGAGCGTGGCACGGCGGCCTGATCGACGGGTAGCGCCTTCGCTCAGTGCTCCGTCGTGTTGGCCCGCGCGTGCTGCACCATCGCCGCGATCGTCGCACCGGGGGTGTCGAACTCGCGCTGCACGGCATCGCGCAGCGCGTCCGACGTCAGGTCATCCAGTGCCGCCTGCGACGCTTGCGCGGCCAGCGCTTCCTCGTCCTCGCGGCGCAGCACCTCGACGACGAGCCGCACTTCCTTGGTGTAGTTCAGCACGAACGACAGCAGCGCCGGCGCCGATGACGTGCCGCCCGTCTTCACCAGCTCCTGCGTGTAAGCGTTCAGGTTGGCTGCCAAGCCCTTGACGCGTGCGATCGGGTCGCCGAGATAGCGGCGCGCCAGCGCGTAGTCTTCCGCGGCGACGAGGGCCGGCAGCGCCAGGTCGGCGCACTGCTGCGCCAGCGGTGCCATCTGGATGTCCATCCGCTCGAACAGGTCGTGCGTCGCCCGTTCCTCGCCCAGCGCGCTGTTGATCGCGACGATGTCGCGGAACAGGTCGCGGCTTTCGCCGCCGTTCAGCATTTTTGCCGTGTCGCGGTCGCGCAAGCCTTGCAGCGCGCGCCGGGCCAGCGGGAATTTCTCGGCCAGGTAGATCCAGTCGCGCAGCGCGAACGACAGCCGCACGCCGGCCATGCCGGGCTCGACGGACAGCGCGTTTTCATGGAACCACAGATGATCGCGCAATGCGTCCTCATACCTGCCTTCCAGGCGGGCCGCCCGGGCCCGTTCCAGTACATCGTGTGCTTGTCCCATAGTGTTCCCGGTGCCTCGATATTGCTTGCAAAAGCCCGTATTTTAACAAGCCGCCGTCCTCCTCAGCCAGCCAGTGACTTGTATCTTTATAGCGGCAAGGCAAGGTAGCGCCGCCTGCCCACGCATCGCCTTAGACTGCCGCCCATGACTACGACACCTGAACCCAGGCACGGCACCGCTCCCGCCGTGGCCGTCCCCGTCAGCCGCGAGGAGCTTGAGGTCTCGACCCGCATCGTCGATACGGGCCGGGGCGTGCGTGTGACGAAGCACGTCACCGAGCAGCCCGAGGAAATCCGCGAAACGCTGTGGCACGACGAACTGGACGTGCAGCGGGTCGCCGTCGACCGTGTCGTCGCCGAGCCGCCGCCGTCCCGCTACGAGGGCGATGTGCTGGTGGTGCCGGTGCTCGAGGAAATCCTGGTGGTCGAAAAGCGCTACCGCATCAAGGAAGAGCTGCGCATCACCAGGGTACGCAGGCAGCACGAGCATCGGGAAACCGTTCCGCTACGTGCCGAAGAAGTGCGGGTCGAGCCGTTCGACGAACGCTCCCGCTGACAAGCAACCATCGACACAAGGAGAAGGCAACCATGAGCCACACGCTAGCAGCCGTATTCGACAATCGCGCGGACGCCGAGCGCGCCCGCAATGAACTGATCAGCGCCGGCATCGGGACGGACGCGGTCCACCTGAACGACTCCTCTGGCACCACGGGGACCGGGCTCGGCACGACGTCCGCCGGCACGCAGGATACGTCGCTGGGGGACAGCATCAAGCACTTCTTCACGAACCTGTTCGGCGACGACGACGACGACGACCGTGCCGTCTACGGCGAGGCCGTCAACCGCGGCAAGTGCGTGCTGACCGTGCAGACGCCGACCCAGGTCGAGGTCGAACGCGCGGCCGACATCGTCGAACGCTTCGGCCCGATCGACATCGACGAGCACAAGACGCAATGGCAGGCGTCGGGCTGGAACGCATCGATGGCGCAGGGCAGTGCCAGCTCGATGTCCGCGTCGCAGCAGAGCGGAGTGACCGGCAGCATGGCCGGCGGCACCGGCTCGCAGCAGGGCCTGACGGGCGCCGGCTCGATGCAGCGCGCGGAGACGGAATCGCAGGTGATTCCGGTGATGCAGGAAGAGCTGAAAGTCGGCAAGCGGATGGTGCAGCGCGGCGGCGTGCGCATCTACCAGCGCCTTGTCGAAACACCGGTGCAGGAAAGCGTCAACCTGCGCGAAGAGCACGTGAACGTGCAACGCCGGCCGGTGGACCGCCCGATCGACCCGTCCCAGGTTGGCGCGTTCAAGGACACATCGTTCGAGCTGCGCGAAAGCGCCGAGGAAGCTGTCGTGCAGAAGACGGCGCGCGTGGTCGAGGAAGTGGTCGTCGGCAAGCAAGCCTCGCAACGCACCGAGCAGATCAGCGATACGCTGCGCAGCACGCAGGTCGACGTGGAGCGCCTGGGCACGACGGAGGACGAGGATTACTACCGCGGCCACTGGACCAGCAACTTCGCCAGCACCGGAGGCAGCTATGACGACTACGCGCCCGCCTACCGCTATGGCGCGGCGATGCGCGGCAGCGATGAATACCGCAACCGCTCGTGGGACGAGTCGGAGGCGACGCTGAGGAGCAGCTGGGAGAGCCGCTATCCGCAATCGACGTGGGAGAAGTTCAAGGCGGCCGTGCGCCACGGCTGGGACCGGATCACGTCGTAATCATCAAGGCGCCGGGAAGCCGGCGCCATTCTTCAGATGGGCCTGTGCCGCTTGATCACGATCGGCAGCACCCACCACGTGATCACGACGAGGATGCCCATCACGGCGGCGGCCGCCAGGCCGACCGCCTCCCCGAACACTTCCGAGATGACAAGGTTCGTGCCCAGCACGAACGCGATGCCGAGCGCAATCGAACCGGCCACGATCTGGCGGCTGGCGAAAGTCTTGAAGCGCTCGCGGTGCAGCAACGGCCGCATGATGCGGTGCTGCACGGCCGGCGCCGACAGCAGGATGAGGCTCGACAGCGCAAAGAAGAAGGTGGCGAGGAACACGTACTTCTCGGACTTCACGATATTGACGAAGTCCGCGTTGAACGGAAGGATGATCAGGAAGGCCGACAGCATCTGCGCCCCGGGCAGCAGGATGCGCATCTCGGAAAGCATGTCGGAAAAGTCGCCGTCTTCCTGCAGGCCGGGGGGCAGGTTGTGGTCGGGATCGGATCTCATCGGGCGATTATAGACCCGCCCGGCAGTAAAGGTCAGCCAGGCTGGCGTGTGCGCATCGCCATCGCCTCGCCCAGCATCACCAGCACGGGGCCATGCGGCGTGTCGAGGCCGTGCGCGAGCTGCGCCAGCGTGATGCGTTCGATGCGCTGGTCGGGCCGGCTGACGTTTTCCAGCACGAGCACCGGGGTGTCCGCGCGCCGCCCTTGCGCGAGCAGGCGCTGCGCCGTGGCGATGGCTTCGCGCCCGCCCATGTATTGCACCAGCGTGTCGGTCGACGGGATGCCGGACAGGTCGTCCTCGCCCGGCGCCGTGCTGGAAGTGAAGAAGGCCACGCTGCGCGCCACGCCGCGCTTGGTCAGCGGCTGCTTCGCGGCGGCCGATGCGGCAACGGCCGTCGTGATGCCGGGGACGACTTCGACGTCGATGCCGGCCGCTTCCAGCGCGGACAGCTCCTCGTCGGCGCGGCCGAACAGCATCGGGTCGCCGCCTTTCAGGCGTACCACGCGGGCATGGCGGTGGGCGCACTCGATCAGCTGCTGGTTGATGAAGTCCTGCGCCGCGGAGCGCTGGCCGGCGCGCTTGCCGACCGAGATCAGCTCCGCTTGCGGGCACAGGGCCAGCATTTCCGGCGTCACCAGCGCGTCGTACAGCACCACGTCGGCCTCGCCGAGCAGCCGGGCACCCCGGACGGTGATCAGGTCCGCGGCACCGGGACCGGCCCCCACGAGATAGACTTTTCCGACTGCTGGCAAACGCGGCTCCTTCCGGTTGGGTTGATGCGCCGAGACCGCGTTACAGCCGGATCATGCCGGCGGCGACGGTCTGGTGCGTGACTTCATCGATCAGGATGAAGGCGCCGGTCGCGCGGATGTCGGTGTAGGCATCCGCGGCCAGCGGCTGCTGCACGGTCAGCCCGATGCGGGCGACGTCGTTCAGCTTCAAGGCATCGGCATCGTGCCGCTGCTGCGTGTTGATGTCAAGGATCGAATCGATCTTCGTGATCCTGGCCATCGTCTGCTTGGTGCCGTGCTTGATCCAGTACTTGCGGCGCAGGTCCAGCGGTTCCTCGGACAACCAGCAGACGTCCGCCTCCACCTGCTTGAGCAGCGTGGCAGGCTTGTCGGAAGAGGCCAGCACGTCGCCGCGCGACACGTCCACGTACTCGTTCAGCACGATGGTCACGGACTGGCCGGCGACCGCCGTTTGCAACGGGCCGTCGAACGTGACGATTTCCTTCACCGTCGCGCTCTGGCCGGAAGGCTGCACCACCAGCTTGTCGCCGACGCTGACCTTGCCCGCTTCGATGCGGCCCATGTAGCCGCGGAAGTCGTTGGCCTCATGGCCGTTGTGGCGCGCCACCAGCTGCACGGGGAAGCGCAGGGGGCTGGCATGGGACTCGTCGTAGACGGACAGCGATTCGAGCAGTTCGATCAGGGTCGGGCCCTGATACCAGGCCATGTTGGCGCTCGGCTCGACGACGTTGTCGCCCGTCAGGGCGGACAGCGGGATCGCCGTGATGTCCTTCAGGCCCAGCGTCTGCGCGAATTCCCGGTACGCCTTGACGATGCGCTCGTACACGTCCTGGTCGTAGTTCACCAGGTCCATCTTGTTGACGGCGACGACCACGTGCTCGATCTGCAGCAGGTGGGCGATCGTCGAGTGGCGCTTGGTCTGGATCAGCAGGTCCACGCCGCCGTCTTCGCGCAGCTTCACCTTCGATACGTCGACCAGGATGATGACGGCATCGGCCGTCGAGGCGCCCGTCACCATGTTGCGGGTGTACTGCTCGTGGCCCGGCGTGTCGGCGATGATGAACTTGCGCTTCGGCGTCGCGAAGTAGCGGTAGGCCACGTCGATCGTGATGCCTTGCTCGCGTTCCGCTTCCAGGCCGTCCGTCAGCAGCGACAGGTCGATCGTGTCGCCCACGGTGCGTTTGTGCTTGGCGCGCGACACGGCGGCCAGCTGGTCGGCGAAGATGCCCTTGCTGTCGAACAGCAGGCGGCCGATCAGCGTGCTCTTGCCGTCGTCGACGGAACCGGCGGTGATGAAGCGCAGCAGGGTCTGGCTGTTGGCGGCGTGCTGGGACAGATTTTCGTTCATGGCGTTCATCAGAAGTATCCGGCTTTCTTGCGTTTTTCCATCGAGGCTTCGGAGGTCTGGTCGTCCATCCGCGTTGCGCCCCGTTCCGTGATCTGCGTGACCGCCGTTTCGGCGATGATCGCCGCGACGTCGGCGGCGGACGACGACACCGGGCAGGTGCACGAGATGTCGCCGACGGTGCGGAAGCGCACCACCTGCGTCTCGATCGTTTCGCCGTCGCGGGCCGGGGTCAGGTCCGTCAGCGGGACCAGGAGGCCGTTGCGCGGGATGACCTGGCGCTCGTGCGCGAAGTAGATCGACGGCAGCGCCAGGTTTTCGCGGGCGATGTACTGCCACACATCCAGCTCCGTCCAGTTCGAGATCGGGAACACGCGCATGTTCTCGCCCGGGTGCACGCGGGTGTTATACAGGTCCCACAGCTCGGGGCGTTGCGCCTTCGGATCCCACTGGCCGAATTCGTCGCGGAACGAGAAGATGCGTTCCTTGGCGCGGGCTTTTTCCTCGTCGCGGCGGGCGCCGCCGATGCAGGCGTCGAAGCCGTGTTCGGCGATAGTCTCCAGCAACGTGACGGCTTGCGCGGCATTGCGCGAATCCGTTTGCGGATTACGCAGGCGCACCGTGCCCTTCTTGATCGAGTCCTCGACGGAGCCGACGATCAGGCGTTCGCCCAGCTCGGCGACGCGGCGGTCGCGGAACTCGATCACCTCGGCGAAGTTGTGGCCCGTGTCGATGTGCACGAGGGGGAACGGGAATTTACCGGGGCGGAAAGCCTTCTCGGCAAGGCGCAGCAGCACCACGGAGTCCTTCCCGCCCGAGAACAGCAGGGCAGGGTTGCTGCACTCCGCCGCGACTTCGCGCAGGATGTGGATCGCTTCCGATTCCAGGGCGTCCAGGTGGCGGGAGTTGACGTCTCCCAGGCCGGTGATCTGATTGTCTGCCAATGCGTTCATATGTTTTCTTGAGGTAGTGGCACAGGCTTCAGGCGGCCACGGATTTGATTCGAATGAGCTTGCCGTCGACGACGTGCAGCCCGCATTCCTTCGATTCGGGGTTCTCCCACCACCAGCGGCCGGCGCGCACGTCCTCGCCGGGCTGGATCGCCCGCGTGCACGGCTCGCAGCCGATCGACGGGAAGCCCTGGTCGTGCAACGCGTTGTACGGCACCCCGTTGTCACGCAGGTAGTCCCACACGTCTTCCTCGGCCCAGTCGGCCAGCGGATTGAACTTGTCCATCAGGTGGCCCGGATCGTCCTCGTGCACTTGCAGCGACGAACGGGTGTTCGACTGCGCCCGGCGCTGGCCCGTGATCCAGGCCTTGTTGCCGGCCAGGGCGCGGCCCAGCGGCTCCACCTTGCGGATGCGGCAGCATTCCTTGCGCATCTCCACGCTGTCGTAGAACGCGTTCAGGCCGTGCTGCGCAACGTACTGGTCCACCGCATCCTGCTCGGGGCGGAACACGGCGATCTGGTAGCCGTAATGCTCCTTCACGCGGTCGATCATCGCCAGCGTTTCCCGGTGCAGGCGGCCCGTCTCCAGCGAGAAGATACCGATCGGCAGCTTGTCCTTCAGGATCAGGTCCGTCAGCACCATGTCTTCCGCCGCGAGGCTGGAAGCGAAGACGGCTGGCGTGTACTCGTGTGCGATCAGTTCCAGAGTCTGCCTGGTGGACGCAACGAGGGTATCGAGCTTGCTCATGGGCGGTTTCCTTCAGATGCCGGCGCCGACGTCGGTATGCTCGCGTGGCGTATTCCGGGCGTGGCGGCGGAACAGCGGCAGCTTGTTGTCGACCGATGCCTGGTAGGTTTCGGAGAACACCGTCAGGCCCTTCAGCGCATCCTCGATGCTGCGGTCCGGGCGCGGCGCATAGGCATCGAAGCCGGTGCGCTTCATCTGGAACAGCTGGTCGCGCAGCACGTCGCCGATCGCCCGCAGCTCGCCCGTGTAACCGAGGCGCATGCGCAGGTTGTAGGCGATCGAGTAGCCGCGGCCATCGGTGAACTTGGGGAAGTTCACGGCCACGACGCCGAACTTGTCCAGTTCACCCTTCAGTTCCTCGGCGCGCTCGTCGGAGTCCAGCCACACGCCGATGTCGGCGCGGGAGGCCAGCGCTTCCTTCTGCGCCTGCCAGACCTTCAGCGGCACGATGACCTTGCCGGCCGGGACTTCCACGGCGGCAGGCTCCTGGCCTTCCGCGAGGCGCAGCAGGTTCCAGTCGTCGGCGACGATCTGGGTTCCCTTGATGATTTTCTGATCAGGCATATTCGTCTTCTCCCACCAGGCGTCCCGGTTCAGCGATCGGCGTGGCATAAACATGGTCTTTGAACGGGGCGATACCGATGCGCTGCACGGTGTCGACGAAGCGTTCGTCCGGCGTGCGTTCGCGCAGGTACACCTGCAGCAGGCGGTCGATCACTTCCGGCATCTGGTGCGCGGAGAACGACGGGCCGATGATCTTGCCAATGGCGGCCGCGTTGCCCTGCGCCCCGCCGATCGACACCTGATACCATTCGCTGCCGTCCTTGTCGACGCCCAGCACGCCGATGTGGCCCACGTGGTGGTGGCCGCAGGCGTTGATGCAGCCGCTGATGTTCAGTTCGAAGTCGCCGATGTCGTGCAGGAAGTCCAGGCGGTCGAAGCGCTCGGCGATCGATGCGGCGATCGGAATCGATTTCGCGTTCGCCAGCGAGCAGAAGTCGCCGCCGGGGCAGCAGACGATGTCCGTCAGCAGGCCGATGTTCGGCGTCGCCAGGCCATGCGCCTTCACTTCCTGCCACAGCGCGAAGAGCTGCGACTGCTTCACGTCCGCCAGCACGATGTTCTGTTCGTGCGTGACGCGCAGCTGGCCGAAGCTGTAGCGGTCGGCCAGGTCGGCCATGAAGTCCATCTGCTCGGCCGTCGCGTCGCCCGGCGGCACGCCGGTCTTCTTCAGCGACAGGATCACGGCCGCGTAGCCGGGCTGCTTGTGCGCCTTGACGTTGCGACCCAGCCAGTTGGCGAACGCCTTGTTGTCCTCATGGCCGGCGCGCGGGTCGATGGCCGCGAGCTGCTCGTACGCGGGCGGCTGGAAGAAGGCGATGATGCGCTCCATCTCGTCGATGGTCAGCGTTTCGTCATTGCCCTTCAGGTCTTGCCATTCCTCTTCGACCTGGCGCGTGAATTCTTCGACGCCGACGGCTTTCAACAGGATCTTGATGCGGGCCTTGTACTTGTTGTCGCGGCGGCCGTACTGGTTATACACGCGCATGATCGCTTCGATGTACGTCAGCAGATGCTCGCGCGGCAGGAATTCGCGGATCACGCTGCCGAGGATCGGCGTACGACCAAGGCCGCCACCGACCATCACCTTGAAGCCGATCTCGCCGGCCGCGTTCTTCACGACCGTCAGGCCGATGTCGTGGACCGCGATCGCGGCGCGGTCTTCCACGGCGCCGTTGATGGCGACCTTGAACTTGCGGGGCAGGGCGATGAACTCGGGGTGGAACGTCGACCACTGGCGCAGCACCTCGGCATACGGACGCGGGTCGATGATCTCGTCGGCGGCCACGCCGGCCAGCTCGTCGGAGGTGACGTTGCGGATGCAGTTGCCGGACGTCTGGATCGCGTGCATCTCGACGGAGGCGAGGTCGGCCAGGATGTCCGGCGTCTGCTCCAGCTCGATCCAGTTGAACTGGATGTTCTGGCGCGTCGTGAAGTGGCCGTAGCCGCGGTCGTACTTGCGCGCGATATGGGCGAACATGCGCATCTGCTTCGAAGCGAGCAGGCCGTACGGCACCGCGATACGCAGCATGTAGGCATGGCGCTGCATGTACAGGCCGTTCTGCAGGCGCAGCGGCAGGAATTCTTCTTCCGTCAGCTCACCGGACAGGCGGCGGCGCACTTGATCGCGGTACTGCGCGATGCGCTCTCGCACGATGAGATGGTCGTATTGATCGTATTGGTACATAGCGTTCCTATAGGTCGCGGCGTGGGTTGTCTCCCAAGTAGCCGTAATCGTAATAAACTCACGCTTTATTCCAAACGACTTAGTCTTTATTTGCTTATATGCGTAGGCGGTATAAGCTTCAGCGTAAAATAGCGCCCTTACCGCCAGGAACTACATGAATCTTCATCAACTTCGCTTCGTCCGGGAAGCTGTCCGGCAGAACTACAACCTGACCGACGCCGCCAAGGCGCTGTTTACGTCACAGCCGGGCGTGTCGAAAGCCATCATCGAGCTCGAGGAAGAGCTCGGCGTCGACATCTTCACCCGCCACGGCAAGCGTATCCGCGGCCTGACGGAGCCGGGCCGGCTGGTGCTGCAATCGGTCGAGCTGATCATGCAGGAGATCGACAGCCTGAAGCGGATCGGCAAGGAATACGCGGCGCAGGACAGCGGCAGCTTCACGATCGCCACGACGCACACGCAGGCGCGCTACACGCTGCCGAAGGTGGTGCAGGCGTTCATGCAGAAGTTCCCGAAGGTGCGGTTGTCTCTTTTGCAAGGAAACCCTCGCCAGATCGCCGAGATGGTGCAGCGCGACCAGGCGGACCTGGCGATCGCCACCGAGTCGATCGCCGGCATCGACGGCCTGATCACGCTGCCGTGCTACCAGTGGGAGCACGTGGTCGTCGTGCCGCCGGAACACGCGCTGCTGAAGAACAAGTCGGTCACGTTGGAAGAGATCGCCGCCTATCCGGTCATCACATACGACGGCGCGTTTGCCGGCCGCAGCAAGATCGATCACGCGTTTTCGCTGCGCGGCCTGAAGCCGGACGTGCTGCTGGAAGCCATCGACGCCGACGTGATCAAGACCTATGTCGAACTGGGCATGGGCATCGGCATCATCGCCGGCATGGCGTTCGACCCGGAGCGGGACCGCAACCTGCGCGCCATCTCGGTCGGCCACTTGTTCGGCATGAATGTGTCGCGGGTGGCGGTCAAGCAGGGCGCTTATCTGCGCTCCTATATTTATACGTTCATTGAATTATTGGCGCCGACGCTGAACCGCAAGCTCGTGGAGCAGGCGATGCGCGGCGAGCACGAAAACTACGAGTTATGAAACACGAAACACTGGCGCAATACTATGCGCTGAATGCAGGCGCCATCGAAAGCGTCTACGACAAGCCCGAGCGGCAGGCGGATCTTGCCGCGCTGCGCACCAAATTGCCTGAACTGCTGCGCGGCCACAAGGTACTGGAAATCGCCTGCGGCACCGGCTACTGGACCCGCCTGATCGCCGCCACGGCCGCTTCCGTGCATGCAACGGACGTGAACGACGAAGCGGTGGCGCTGGCCCGTGCCCACGCGACGGCAGGCAACGTCACGTTTGCCAAGGCGGATGCTTTCGACCTGCCGGCATGCGCGGGCGAGTACACGGCCGTGTTCGCCGGCTTCTGGTGGTCGCACGTGAAGCGGGAAGAGCAGGAACGCTTTCTCGCGCAGCTGCGCGCCAAGCTGGGCAAGGACGTGCTGCTGGTGCTGCTCGATAACTGCTACGTCGATGGCAGCAGCACGGCGATCGCCCGCACGGATGCGGAAGGCAATACATACCAGATCCGCACGCTGGCTTCCGGCGAGCGCTTCGAGATCGTCAAGAACTTCCCGGCCGACAGCTACCTGCGCAAGAAGCTGGCGACGGCGGTACGGGAAATCCGCATCGAACGGTTGCCTTATTATTGGTTGCTGACGTGCAGGTTGAAGTAACGCCAAGAACGTTGTAACACAGCAACAAATTATCGATGTCATATTGTTGAAGTATTTGGAAGGCAAGATACGCCGCGTCAGATCCAGAGCGATCTCACAGTCCCACTAACTTCAACAAGAGAACATCAAGTGAAAAAACTTACTCTGGCCGCAATCATCGCCGGCAGCTTCGCAGCCACCGCTTCCGCCCAGTCGAATGTCACGATTTACGGCATCGTCGATGCAGGTATCGTCCGTGAAACGGGTGGCGCGGCCGGCGACGTGACGAAGGTCACGAGCGGCGTCGGCAGCCAGTCGCGCATCGGCTTCCGTGGTACCGAAGACCTGGGCAGCGACCTGTCGGCAATCTTCACGCTGGAAGCGGGCTACAAGCTGGACGACGGCACGCTGGACAACACCAGCAGCGCGCTGTTCAACCGCCAGGCGTTCGTCGGCCTGAAGAGCAAGACGCTCGGTACGCTGACGCTGGGTCGCCAGTACAACCCGCTGTACAACGCACTGTCGAAAGTTGCCGACCCGTTCGGCGCCGGCTATGCGGGCAGCGCCAAGAACCTGTTCCCGGCTGGCGGCGTGAACACCCGCGTGTCGAACGCGATCGTCTACGCGACGCCGACCTGGGCCGGCTTCTCGGTGGAAGGCCTGTATGCGCTGGGCGAGCAGGCTGGCGACAACACGGCCGGCCGCCAGTTCGCCATCGGCTTCAACTACTCGAACGCCGGCCTGAACGCCAGCCTCGTGTACAACAACCGTAACAACGACACGGCTGCCAGCGGCACGACGGCCGCCGTCGATCGTGAAACCGGCAAGAACACGCTGTTCGCGATCAACTACGACTTCAAGGTCGTCAAGGTGTTCGGCGCCTACGAGCGTGACAAGGGCCTGAACAGCTCGCCGATCCCGGTCGCCAACGCCTACGGCTTCAAGACCGCACCGAAGCCGTCGACCGACGCGGCCGACGCGCTGGTGGGCGTGACCGTGCCGGTGGGCAGCGGCACGATCATGGCTTCGTGGATGAACAAGAACGACAAGACGGCAAGCAACCAGGACGCGCACCAGTGGGCCGTCGGTTACTCGCACGGCCTGTCCAAGCGCACCAGCGCTTACGTGGCTTACGCGAAGATCAAGAACAAGAACGGTGCCGGCTACACGGTGGGTAACAACAACGAGGCGGGCAGCGGCGACGCGGCCTTC
This sequence comes from Pseudoduganella flava, assembly GCF_007830495.1. Lineage (GTDB taxonomy): Bacteria > Pseudomonadota > Gammaproteobacteria > Burkholderiales > Burkholderiaceae_D > Rugamonas > Rugamonas flava. The sequence goes on from NZ_VLKW01000001.1 coordinate 980,023, forward strand.
AACCTGGGTATTCGTCACACCTTCTGATAGGCGGGCGCGCTTGCGCCCTGTCGATATGAAAACCGCCTGGCAACCAGGCGGTTTTTTTATTGGAGGTAGTGCTTGAGGAGGGCAGGGAGCACTTGCGCCAGGATGACGGCGGAGACGACCCACATGATGACACCGCTCTTGGCTTCCGCGACATCGGCCTTGGTGGCGTGCGTGGCCTTGACCACGGCGACGTCGGCCTTGATCACGGTGGCGTCCTGCTCCAATTTGTCGAGGCGTTTCAGCATGCTTTCATCGTAGACGCAGTTGGTAGCCTCCGCAAGTCGCTTTTGTTTGCGTTCGTTGAATCCCGGCAGCTTGTCGATGCTCATGGTTTACTCCGGTAACGGCAGATGTATCTCAATCCTAGTCCCGCGCGGGCTGCCCGTTATTGCGATATCCCCACGGATGGCCCACACCCGCTCGCGCATGCCCAGGAGGCCAAACGACGATGGTTTTTCCATGTCGGACTGGGCGATGCCGCGACCGTCGTCGTCGATCGTGATGTGCAGCAGACCAGGATGGCGGTACAGCGCGATGCGCACGTGGCGCGCATGGGCATGGCGGGCGATATTGGTCAGCGACTCCTGCACGATGCGGAAGATCGCGGTGCTGTAGCGGTCGTTCAGGATCAGCTCGTTTTCGCGCGCATCGAGTTCACATGCCACGCCATGCCTTTCCTCGAAGTCGTGGCGCAGCGATTGCAGTGCGAAGTACAGGCCGCCTTCGTCCAATGCGTGAGGCCGCAGGTTGCTGGCGATCCGGCGCAGCGACGTGATGGCCGACAGCAGGCGCTGATCCATCCCTGCGAGCAGGTCGCGCGTGGCCTGGTTCGCGGCAGGCTGCTGCATCAAGAGGCTCATGTCGACACGCAGCGTGGCCAGCAACTGGCCCAGGTCGTCGTGCAGTTCACGGGCGATGTAGGCGCGTTCTTCCTCGCGGATGTTCTCCAGCGCGTAGTCGGTGGCGCGGCGGCCAGCCATGCGCGCGCGGGCATCCGCCTCGCGTTGTTCCGCCGGCGTCAGCGGACGCTCGTCGAGGCGCCACGCAAGGCGCCCGGCCAGCAGGACCAGGCCGGCAAGCAGCAATCGCGATGGTTTGGGCATGCGCTTCCCCTTCGGCTGGTAGCAGGCAGCCGCTGGGAAACCGTAATACAGTCGGGTTCAGCGGAGGTTGATGTGGCGCATAGTCGCGCCGGCATGCGCCGGCGCGGGGATCACATCTGCTTGAACAGGTGCAGGAAGCTGCGGCTGACCTCGAGCTTCTCGGGACGGCCCTTGATCATCACCAGGTGGCGGCCGCGGATATCGCGCGTCACGCCTTCGATCGCGTTGACGTTCACCAGTGTGGCGCGGTGGATCTGCCAGAACAGCGACGGGTCGAGCTCGTCGGCCAGGTCGCGCACGGGCTTGCGGATCAACGCCTCGAATTTGTCGGTCTGCACACAGGTGTACTTCTCGTCCGAGCGGAAGAACAGGATCTCTTCGACCGGAATCATGCGCAGGTCCTGGCCTATGCTGGCCTGGATCCATTGCAGGAATTTCGGCTTCGGCGAAGCGATCTTTTCCGCGATCTGCGACAGCATCGCCGTAACGCTCGCGTTGACGTCGCCGGCGGGCTTGTGCAGGCGATCCTTCAGGCGCTCCGCCGTGATCTTCAGGCGCTCCTGCTCCGGTGGCTTCAGCACATAGTCGACCGCGCCCCGTTCGAACGCCTCGACGGCATACGCATCGTAGGCGGTGACGAACACGACATGGCTCTTGTTGCCGATGACGGCCGCCGCTTCCATGCCCGTCTTGCCGGGCATGCGGATATCGAGGAACGTGAAATCGGGCTTCAGCTCGTCGACCAGCGCAACCGCCTCATCGCCATTCTTCGCTTCGCCGACGATCTCCAGTTCCGGCCACACCTGGCCCAGGCGCATGCGCAACTGGTCGCGCATCAAACGTTCATCGTCGGCTAGTATCGCAGTTGGCATGATTCACAAGAATAAGTAGGCAACAGGTGCCAATTATTCAATGAATCGGCGCCGGAAGCAACGTCTTCATTTCCTCAGCGGTTCGGACAGCCGATACGGCACTTCGATTGTGGCAATGACGCCGCTGGGCTGGTTCGGCTCGATCAGCAACTGGCCTTGTTCGCCGTGCAGCAGTTTCAGCCGTTCACGGATGTTCGACAGGCCCAACCCCGTGCCGGTGCTCGGCTTGGCGCCGAAGCCGAGGCCGTCGTCCGCCACGATGACGCGCAGCTTGCTGTGTGCTACTTCGGCGTGCACCCGCAAGGTGCCGCCCTCGGGCTTGCCTTCGAGGCCGTGCTTGATCGCGTTCTCCACCATCGATTGCAGCATCATCGGCGGGAACGCCGCGCTGCGCAGGCCGTCCGGAATGTCGAAGTCGATCGTCAGCCTTTCCTCCATGCGCATCTTCAACAGGGCCAGGTAGGCAAGCACCATGTCCGCCTCGCGGCCCAGGTTCGTGATCAAGGTGCTGTCGCGCATTTGCGGCAGTACCGCACGCAGATATTTGATCAGGCTGCGCTGCATGGCGGATGCGCGTGGCGGATCCGTCTCGATCAGGTGCTCCACGGACGCCAGCGTATTGAACAGGAAGTGCGGCTCGACCTGGGCCTGCATCATCTGCATCTTCGCCTCGGAAAGCTGGCGCTGCATGGATTCGCGTTCCGCAGCCGCGTTCGCCGTTTGCATCTCCGCTTCCGCCTTCTTCTTGCCGCCCATCAGCGCCTTCATGCCGAACAGCGTCAGCACGAGCAGCGACACGAAACTCTTGAACCAGGTGGACGCCTGCTCGTGGTAGCGCGACACCTTTTCCTCGGCCGCGTTGTCGACCGCTTCCTCGAGCGCGTTGGACAATTCCTCGCCGATCTGCGGCGGCAGTTCGATGTGCACTTCCTCGCCAGGCAAGGTCTTGACGGCGGAACCCGGCTTGGCAGGTTTTTCCGGCGGCGCAGGCGGCGCGGGAGCGGCCGGGGCAGCGGGCGCCGCGGCACCTTCCGGCGTGGCGGGCGTTTCCGGAGTTTCTGGGGTTTCCGGCGTTTCGGGCGTTTCCGGGGCGGCCGGCGTGGGATTGCGCAGCTTGCCGCCGCGCGGATTGAAGTGGATGCCGCTGTCGTCGATGACGATATTCGTGTCGGCGCCGGACTTCGGCCGCTTGTGCGAGCGCATCACCACTTCCTCGTCCATATTCGGCGAGAACAATTCGTCCTGCAGGATCGATGCCGCAATCAGCGCAAGGGCGGCGAACAGGAAGAACTTCCACCACGACAGTTGGGTAACCCAGGTCGCGGTCCGGTCGAAGCCCCGGTGCAGCCAGGCCAGCACTGTCTTTACGGTCTCTTGTGTTTTCGGGGTGGGAAACATGGGTGCTTTCTTACTGAGGTAGGCAAGTGTAGATAACGTTACGCAAAACTGTCCACCCGCACCAGGGCTGTGCGACAGGCTGCGAAAACCCAGGGCTGGAACGAAAAAGTGCGGGATGGTCCGGTTGTCGCAAAAAGCGCTTGCGCAACGGCGGCGGCGTTGCTATAGTTCTGTCCCTCGCAGCGAACAACGACGTAGCGAGATGTTGAAAGCGCGAAGCGCTGGAAACAAAGAGGGGTTGACGAGCTGCACGAAACACCGCATAATCTCATCTCTCTGCTGCTGACAAACACAACGATTTGTCGATAACTGCAGCGTACGCCGAAGGGCGCAGAATTCTTTAACAATCAACAGTCGATAAGTGTGGGCGTTTGATGATGTGCCCTGAACTTCGGTTCAGATCGCTCAAAATATATAGCATCAAACGCTCGCACAAAATACGTAATCATCTTCGGATGATTCGTCAGTATTTTGAGTGAGTGACCT
>NZ_VLKW01000002.1:0-145839 GCF_007830495.1 Pseudoduganella flava
CTGAGGTGGTCCGGGTTTCGTGGACATCCTAAACAAGAGACAATACGTCTTGAGGAATCCATGACAATCAAACCATCCAATACCCCAACGGAAGATGCCGCCGCCGAGCGGCAGCATCGTTCTGTCTATACCAAAGAATTCAAGATCGCCGCTGTCGCTCGCCTGAAGGACGGCAAGCAGAGTGCCGAGTCGCTGGCCCTGGAGCTGGGGATCAGGCGCAACCAGCTGTACAAGTGGGCAAAGACGCTGGAGCAGAAAGGCACGGAAGGCAGTTTCAATGCGCGCGGGCGCAAACCGGCAAGCGAGGAAGACGAGGTAGTGCGCCTGCGGCGCGAGCTTGCCAATGCCAAGCAGGAGCTCGAAATCCTAAAAAAGTTCGACGTGTACTTGAAGCGGATGAAGCGGTAAAGTACGCGTGTATTGAAAAGTACAGGAAGCGGTACCCGGTGAAGGCGCTGTGCCGGGCGCTACGGGTCAGTCGGAGCGGCTTCTACGCCTCCCAACAACGGCTGCCGAGCCAGCGCAGCCAGGAAGATCAAGCTCTGCGCGCACACATCCTGCGCATCCATCAATCACATCGCCAAGCTCTTGGTGCGGTGAAGACTTGGAAGGTCCTGAAGGGGGAAGGAATTGACTGTGGCAAGCATCAGGTGGCACGCCTACGTCGACTCGACGGTATTGAAGCGTCGCGCAAAGCCAAGTTCCGAGTCATGCACGCCCATCAGCATACAGAGCCACCAGCCCCAGACTTGCTCAAGAGAGCGTTTATGGTGCCGATGCCGAACAAAGTCTGGGCCGCCGATATCACGACCATCAACACGCGCGAAGGATGGCTGCATCTAGCCATTGTGCTGGACCTGTTTGCGCGTCGTGTCGTCGGCTGGGCGATGAGCGCTCGACAGAATGCAGACCTGCCAATTGCGGCCATGATAATGGCATTTGATCAGCGTCAGCCGGCCGCAGGACTGATCTGCCACACCGACCAAGGCTCCGTGTATGGGTCGAAGGACTACCGCACCATGCTCGAGGAGCACGGCGTACGACCAAGCATGAGCCGGCGCGGCAACTGCCACGACAACGCCGTGGTGGAGAGCTGGTTTTCCACAGTGAAGAACGAACTAACCCGTCACCGCATCTTCGCCACCAGAGCAGCAGCCATCGCCGAAATCTCCGATTACATCGAGCTGTACTACAATCTGCGGCGGCCCCACCAAACGCTGGGCTACCGCAGTCCAATCGAAGTCGAAAAACGGCACGCGATGCCAAATTAGACTGTCTACGGAATCCGGGCTATCTCAGACTGTCCCTCGTTTTCGGAAATATTTCCTGAATCGAGGGACAGTCCCCGGATTTGGGAAATGTTTCTCAAAAACGGGGTCTGACCCCGATTCTGGGAAATGTTTTAGCGGGTTCCGACGAGGGCGATGCGGCGGCGGATGCGGGCCGCTTCGGTGGGATCGCCGGCTTTTTCCGCGCGCAGGGCCTGGACGTTCAGCCACGCCAGCAGCGGGCGGCGCCAGCCCTGGTCGGATGCCGTGTCGATCGCCTGGGCGATCAGCTCCGGCGTCGCGCGGTTTGCCTTGAACAGCGCACCGGCGGCGACCAGTTGCGATAGCGGGTCGGCGATGCCTTTGACGGCGCTTGCCGCGGCCTGGTCGGAGCCGGCCGCGTGGACGGCGCGCTGCGGTTCCGGCAGCAGCGCCGCGTCGGCCGGGGTGGCGCGGCCGGCCAGGTAGTTCGCGTAGGCGACGTCCGCCGGTGTCGCATCGGCCCGCAGCGCGTCGAAGCCGGCGCAGTCGTCGAACACCAGCGCGGCGGTGCGCGCGGCGCAGCGGATCAATTCGGCGCGGATGACGAGGTCGATCTTGCCGGTCGCGGCGATCTGGTCGCGGGCGCGCGCGAACTCCGTCTTCTCGATCAGGTCGCGGCCGTCCATGTAGGCGGCCGTCGTGCGCTCCAGCGAGCTTTGCGCGTTCATCTTCCAGTCGGGCACCGGCGGCCCGCTGCTGCAGGCGGACAGCGCACACAGGACAACAACGGCAGCGGCAGCGGCGGCGGCGCGGGGCAGGGCGAGTCGTTTCATGGCAGCTTGATCTCCGTCTCGCGCTTGAACGGCCACTTGCGATTGATCTCGTTGACGAGCTGTTCGATCTTGCGCAGGTTGCTGTCGATGTCGGCGCGCAGTGCGCCCAGGTCTTCCGTTGCGACGCGGGCGTTCTTGCCGACCGCCTGCGCCTCTTCCAGCACCGCATCCATCTTCTTCAGGCTTTGCCGCGCATCGGCCAGCAGGCCGTTCAGCTGCACGATCGCCGCCTGCGCATCGTTGGCGACGCCCTTGTCGCCAAAGACCTTCGCATCGGCATTGCCCACCAGCCGGTCGGCGCGCACGATCAGCGCGTTCGCGTTGGCCAGCAGCTCGCGCGCCTTCTGGTCTTCGCCGGCGATCAGGCCCATCGCGCCGCCCGGACCATTGAGCTTCTCGGTGACGCCCTGCACGTTCTTCAGGCTCATGCCGAGCGCGGAGTCCTGCGACGTCAGCGCCGAGACGTTGGCGAGGATCTCCTGCGCGGCCGACAGCAGCCGCGGAATCTCGGCGGCCACGTCGCCCACCAGCAGCGGGCGCTCGGCCGCTTCCGGCAGCGGCGGGTCGGTGGGGATGCCGGTGAACGCGCGCAGTTTGGCGCCGCCGACGATGCCTTTTTCCAAGGTGAAGATGCTGCTCGTGCGCAGCCAGTGCGCATCCTTCTTCGGCACGTCCACCAGCACGCGCGCCTTGCCTTCGCGCGACAGCTCGATGCTACGCACGCGCCCGATCGGGAAGCCGGCGAACGTGACGTCCATGCCGACGGCCACGCCTTCCGAGTCGTCGGCCGTCAGCACGACGCGTTGCGTGGCCTCGAACGCGCCGCGCGCATACATCAGGTACAGCGCCGCGCCGGCGATCAGTACCACCATCAGGATCAGGAGCAGAGCCGCCTTCAGTTCGGCGTTGCGCACCGGCGCCGGCTCGGCAGGGGCGGGGGGAGTCGTCGTATCGGTCATGTGTTTCAGTAGTAGTTGCCCATCAGGGAGGCGGCTTCGATCAGCAGCAGCACGGAGAACATCCGCACCATGTCGGCCAGCCCGTGCGTCACGCGCAGCCGCGCCGCGAACGGGTTGGCCGCCGCATCGTAGTACGACGACGCCAGCGGGATGATGCCGACGGCCAGCGAGAAGAAGCCGATCTTCAGCAGCAGGATCAGCGACACGGCCGGATTGAAGATCTGGCCGACGACGCGGGTATAGCCCGGCAGCGCATACGGCGTGAAGCCGTAGATGACGAGATAGGCCAGCACCAGCGTCAGGATGCAGCTGACGGCGGCCAGCAGCCACACGGCGAAGATGCCGGCCGCGGCGCGCGGGAAGAACTCGCGCCGCAGCGCTTCCCCCGCGCTGACGGCCGGCCCGGCCGATCCCTGCGGTGCCGCGGCGGCCGCCGCGAGCCGGCGCTGCGCGAACTCCACCCCGGCCGGCAACGTGCTGCGCAGCGCGACGAACAGGGCGGCCGTCAGCGGGATCAGCTCCAGCACGAGCACGCGCACGACCATCTCCAGCGCGTAGCCGGACAGGCCGTACGACAGCGCCGTGACGACGACGATGCGGATGATGACAAGGCTGATCAGCGCGGACAGCACGCAGAACCACACGAGGTTCGGCGCCGTGCCGGTCACCAGGTGGCTGGCCAGGTTGGCGCGGTTGTCGCGCCGGTACGTGGACGGGTGGACGCCCCGGGCCAGGATCAGCGCCGCGAACTGCAGCAGGCGCCACCAGCTGGTGAGCCATACGATGGTGGAGCGGTGCAGCCGTGTCAGCGCGGGGAAAAGCGATGCATGGGTGATCATATTGTGATCTTAGCATCCCGCGCGCATCGTCATGGCACCGATTCGACGATCGCGTCCGCCACCGCCCGCACGCGCGCGCTGCGCGCCAGGTCGCCGTGCATCACCAGGTACATGTCGTAGCGGTGCTCCTTGCCCGGGAAGATGCGCACCAGCCGCGGGTCCTGCTCGGCCATATGGATCGGCAGCTCGGCGATGCCGATGCCCAGGCGCGCCGCCTCCAGCAGCATCAGCCCCGTGTTGACCTCCAGCGCGACGCGCGCACCGGCCACCGGCATGCCGGCCACGTGGCTCGCCTGGCGCGGCGCCACCGAAGCGTGGTAGATCAGCAGGTCGTGCCCGGCCAGGCCACCGTCCGGCATGCCGCACCGCTGCAGGTAGGCGGTGCTGGCGTACAGCCCGGAGGCGCGGTTGGCCAGGTGGCGCGAGACAAGGTCCGGGTCGGTGGGTTTCAGCGTGCGCACGGCCAAATCGGCCTCGCGCCGGGTCAGGTTGGATACGGTTGTCGTTGTGTGGAGCACCACGCGGATGTCCGGGTGCCGTTCATGCAGGAGGCGCAGCGCGTCCAGCACGAAATGCTGCGCCATCGTGTCGGTCGTCGCGAGCCGCACGACGCCGGACAGCCGGTGGTCGATGCCCTGCATCTCGCGCTCGAGCTGGTGCGCCGCCTGCTCCATCTTCTCGGCCGAGCGGGCCGCCGCCTCGCCGGCCGGCGTCGGCACATAGCCGCCGGGCGTGCGCAGGAACAGCTTCGCGTGCAGCGCCGTCTCCAGCGCCGCCAGGCGACGGCCCGCCGTCGCCTGGTCGATGCCAAGGCGAGCCGCGGCGCCGCGCAGCGTGCCGGCGCGGTAGATCCCCAGGAAGATCCTGGCGTCGTCCCAATCCATCCTGCCTCCCCGATACGGACCATGATGCATTTTTGCATCACGGCGCTGATGATATGCGTCTTTACCGCATCAGGCAAGGGGGCTACGATGCCTTCCCGTCATTGTTATCTTCACAGGAGTGCCCATGTTGCTGTTCACCCTCGCCATCGGTTTCGTGATGGCGATGATCGACGTGACGGCCGTGAACACGGCCCTGTCGCACATCGCCGCCGACCTGCAGGTGCCGCTGGACGGCCTGGTCTGGGTCGTCGACGGCTACACGCTGACGTTCGCCGCGCTGCTGCTGGCCGGCGGCGGCCTGGCCGACCGCCTCGGCCCGAAGCAGACCTACCAGGGCGGCCTCGCCGTGTTCGTGCTGGGTTCCGCGCTGTGCGCACTGGCGCCTTCCGGCGCCGCGCTGGTCTGGGCCCGGCTGCTGCAGGGCTGCGGCGCGGCGCTGTTCATGCCCAGCTCCCTCGCGCTGCTGACCCACGCGGAGGACGACGAGCGCCGCCGCGCGAAGATGTTCGGCGTATGGGCCGCGATCGTCAGCGCGGCGGCCACCATCGGCCCGCTGGCCGGCGGCGTGCTCGTCGAAACGTTCGGCTGGCGCAGCATCTTCTGGATGAATGTTCCGCTGGGTGTGCTGGGCATCGCGCTGGCGCAGGCCAGGGCCCCGGCGCCCGCGCCGCACGACCGGCCGCTGGGCATCGTCACGCACTTTTATGGCGTGGCCGCGCTGGGCGCGCTGGCATTCGCGCTGATCGAAGGGCCGGTACTGGGATGGACTTCTCTGCCCGTCGCCGCGGCGCTGGCCGGCGCCGTGCTGGCGGCGGTGCTGCTGGTGCAGCGCGAACGGGCCAGCGCGCAGCCGGTGCTGCCGCGCGCGCTGTATGCGCTGCCGCCGTTCCGTGCCGGCGTGCTGACGGGGCTGGCGATCAACTTCGGCTCGTTCGGCCACCTGTTCGTCGTCAGCCTGCTGCTGCAGCAGGCGCATGGCATCGGCGCGCTCGGCACCGGCCTGGCGATCCTGCCGATGACGGCGGCGGCGGGCGTGTCGAACGTGCTGTCCGGCCGCGTCATCGCGGCACGGGGCGCACGCCTGCCGCTGCTGGTGGGGATGGGGGGCGGCGCGCTCGCCGCTTTCCTGCTGATGCAGGCGGGGGGCGCCACGCCGCCGTGGCTCGTCGTTGCGGGCGGCACCCTGATGTTCCTCGCGATCGGCTTCGCGATTCCGGCGATGACGTCGACGGTGATGCAGGCCGGCGGCAAGGCCCATGCGAGCGCCGCCGGTGCTGCGCTGAACGCCAACCGCCAGGTCGGCGCACTGCTTGGCGTGGCCGCCGCGGGAACCGTGCTGCATGCCGTCGAGGCGTGGGAACTGCGCCTGACGATCGCCTACGCGGCCTTCGCCATCGGCTATGCGATTGCGTGGCTGGCCGTGTTCCACAACGTGCAGCCGGCGCGTGCCGCCGCGCCGGCCCTCGTCACCGAGTAATCGGGCAAGCAGGCACCTTCAGCCGTGGCGCTTGCGCCACTCGATCATCTCGGCGATCGTCAGGATCGGCATGCCGTGTTCGCGGGCGAACGCATCGATCGCGTCGCCGCGCATCATCGTGCCGTCCGGGTTCATCAACTCGCACAGCACGGCGGCCGGGTTCAGGCCCGCCATGATCGCGAGGTCGACGGAACCTTCCGTGTGGCCGGCACGCGCGAGCACGCCGCCGGGCGACGCGCGCAGCGGAAACACGTGGCCGGGCCGCACCAGGTCTTCCGGCCGCGCATCGGCCGCGGTGGCGGCGCGGATCGTCGTCACGCGGTCGGCCGCGGAAACGCCCGTCGTCACGCCGTGGCGCGCTTCGATCGACACGGTGAACGGCGTGCCGTAGCGGCTGCCGTTCTCCGCCGCCATCGGCGGCAGCTGCAGCTCGCGCACGCGGTCCGCCGTCAGGCACAGGCACACGATGCCGCTGCATTCGCGGATCAACAGGGCCATCGTCTCGACGGTCAGCTTGTCGGCGGCGACGATCAGGTCGGCCTCGTTCTCGCGGTCGAAGTCGTCGAGCAGGATCACCGGCACGCCGGCGCGCATCGCGTCGAGCGCGGCGTCGATACGGGCGTCGAGATCGGTGGGACAGATAGGGGTGGTAACTTCTTGAACAGACATTGAAACGCTCCTCGCATGGCGAAAAACGCATCAGGGCAAACGCTACGCACGCGCCGGCACGGGCGGCAGGACGCCGCACGTGGCCAGCACGAGAGAACCCGGGTGCCGGGGCACACGGGTGCGTACATCTTCTTTCATCCGGACTATACCGTCGGCCCTGGCCTCGCACCAGGTCTGCTGACCCCACCGCATGCGGTGGGCGCTCGCGGGCTCGGCTTCGTGGAAGCCATACCGCCGGTGGGGAATTTCACCCCGCCCCGAAGACGTATTGATTGAACCCGTCGCACCATGCGACGGGCGGGGCGATTGTAGCAGGGCTTTGCGGTTCTGGTGTATCGTGGCGCATTTCCACCGTCCGGACCCGCGCCATGAAGCTCACCACCCTCAGACTCGCTGCCGCAACGGCCTTGCTCGGCGTGGCGCTGCTGGCCGAGGCCGCGCCGCTGCCGGCACCGGGCGACACGCTGCCCGTCGCGCCGTACGCGAAGGTGGGCCGGCTGCCCAACGGGCTCACGTACTACATCCAGAAGAATGCCCGTCCGGAGAAGCGGCTCGAGCTGCGCCTCGTCGTGAAGGCCGGTTCGATCCTCGAGGACGACGACCAGCGCGGCCTGGCGCACTTCACCGAGCACATGGCGTTCAACGGCTCCACGCATTTCAAGCGCCATGAACTGATCTCCTACCTGCAATCGATCGGCGTGAAGTACGGCCGGGACCTGAACGCCTACACGAGCTTCGACGAGACGGTGTACATGCTGCCGATTCCCACCGATTCGAAGGAGGCGGTGGCGAAGGGCTTCCTGGTGCTGGAGGACTGGGCCCACGGCATCACGTTCAACGACGCCGACATCGACAGCGAACGCCCCATCATCCTGGAAGAGCTGCGGCTCGGCCGCGGTGCCAACGACAGGATGAACCAGGTGCTGTTGCCGAAACTGTTCAACGGCTCGCGCTATGCCGAGCGCCTGCCGATCGGCAAGGCCGACGTGCTGCGCACATTCAAGCCGGAAGCGATCCGGCGCTTCTACCAGGACTGGTACCGGCCCGACCTGATGGCGGTGATCGCGGTGGGCGACATCGACCCGCAGGAAGCGGAAAAGCTGATCAAGGCGCACTTCGGCAAGCTGAAGAACCCGGACAATCCGCGCCCGCGCGAGTACGCGGCGATCCCCGAGCGCAAGGTATCCGAAGGGCTCGTGATCACCGACCGCGAGGCCGCCGCGGACGTGCTGTACATCCGCTATCCGATCGTGCCGCACGCGGAAGACCCGACGTATGGCGGCTACCGCAAGGACCTCGTCGAGAAGCTGTACGGCATGATGCTGAGCCAGCGGATGATCGAGCTGACGCAGCAGGCCGACCCGCCGTTCATCCAGGGCGGCAGCGGCATGGGCAAGGTGGTGCGCGGCCACCGCTCGTTCTCGATCTCGGCGCTGCTGGGCAAGGGCGGCTACGTGCCGGCCGTGAACGCGCTGGTGCAGGAGGATGAACGGGCGCGCCAGTTCGGCTTCACGCCGTCGGAACTGGAACGGGCCAAGCGCACCATGCTGCGCAATTACGAGCGCATGTACGCGGAGCGCGACAAGTCCGACTCCGGCGCCTTCGTGGCGGAGTACGTGCGCAACTTCCTCGAAGGCGAGCCGATGCCGGGCATCGAGAACGAGTACGCGTATGCCCAGGCGCTCATTCCCGGCATCACGCTGGACGAGGTGAACGCCGCCGTGCGCCAGGCCATTCCGTTCGACGACAAGAAGCTCGTGATCCTGATGGGCAGCCTGAAGGACACCCCGGCGCCGGCGGCGGCCGATCTGCTGGCCGCCATCGATACAGCCCGCAAGGTGCCGGTGACGGCGCGCGCGGACAAGGCCTATGCCACCAGCCTGGTCGACAAGCCGCCCGCACCGGGCCGCATCGTCGCCGAGACGGAAGACAAGGTGCTCGGCACCACGGAGCTGACGTTGTCGAACGGCGTCAAGGTGGTGCTGAAACCCACCGACTTCCGCAACGACCAGGTGCTGATGAGCGCCGTACGCTTCGGCGGCCAGTCGCTGTTCGGCGTGGAGGACGTGTTCAATGCCCGCTATGCCGGCGCGCTGGCGGCGCAGATGGGCGTGGCGAACTACGCGCCGGCGGACTTGCAGAAGGTCCTGGCCGGCAAGAGCGTCACGGCTGGCGCCGTGCTGGGCGAACTGACCGAAGGCGTGGGCGGCAGCGCGGGCAGCGCCGACCTGGAGACGTTGCTGCAACTGACCTGGCTGAAGATGACGCAGCCGCGCCGCGACGAGGCGCTGTTCAACTCCTTCGTTGGCCGCCAGCGCGACCTGGCGCGCAATGCGCTGGCGCGGCCGGAAGCGGAATTCGCCGAAGCCATCCGCGCCGCGCTGTACGGCGACAATCCACGCGTGCCCCGTGCCCCGCGGCCGGAGGACTTCGACAAGGTGCAGCTCGACCGCGTGCAGCAGGTTTACCGCGAGCGCTTCGCGAGTGCGAAGGGCATGGTGTTCCTCCTCGTCGGCAACTTCGATCCCGTCAAGGTCAGGCCGCTCGTCGCCACCTGGCTCGGATCGCTGCCGACGCCGGACATTCCGGTCGCCTACCGCGACCTGGGCGTGCGGCCCGTGCGCGGCGTCGTCAGGAAGGAAGTCCGCCGCGGCAAGGAAGCCAAGAGCAATGTGTCGATCACGTTTACCGGCACCACGGAATTCTCGTTGGCGGAACAGATGCGCATGCAGGCGCTCGTCGAGGTGCTGAACCTCAAGCTGACCGAGGTGCTGCGCGAGCAGCTCGGCCTGATCTACGGCGGTGGCGCCAGCGGCGCGGTCGCGCGGCTGCCGTATGCCCACTACACGGTGGGCCTGGGCATGCCGTGCGGCCCGGAGAACGTGGACAAGGTCATCGCCGCCGCGTTCGCGGAGATCCGCAAGCTGCAGGAGGCCGGGCCGGACGCGGACGACCTGGCCAAGGTAAAGCAGAACTGGCTGACGAACCAGCGCCGCGCGCTGCGCGAGAACGGCTACTGGCTCAGCGAGCTGCAGACGGCGCGGCTGAATGGCGACCCGCCCGGCAGGTTCCTCGAGTACGAGCAGCGCGTTGCCGCGCTGACGGCGGCGGACGTGCAGGCGGCCGCGCGGCGTTATTTCGACTTTGAAAACTACGTGCAGGTCGTGCTGTATCCCGAAGCCAAATAGCAAATCGTCGAACGAACTCCGCATGGTTGCGCTAATGGTTGCGATGAGTGGTCGCAATGAGTAGTCGCAATGAGTGGTCGCGTTACAGCCGGCCATGCCGGTGTTTCGTATTTGCCGCCATCGGCCGTGGCAAATAATCCGCATGCGCGGCCGTGATACTCCCGGGTATTGCCATCAAAATCTCCGTGCGTCGTCCGATAAAAGTCGCGGATTAATTGAAACGCCATCCGAAACGGTGTGTGCGAGAATGCCGACGCCTGTCGCATCGCGGCATGGTTGAGCAGCAATGGCGCTTGCGTCGGGCACCTGGATCGACGAAGATGTATTGATCGATGGGCGCCCCTGGCGGCTGCGAAAATGTCCAAGACAAGCTCGCGTGGTTTGAATGCCCGGCGCCGGCTTTTATAAACAACGACTCAAGACAGCGGTATTGCGATCGACTACCTGAATATTTTCGTCATAGGTGGGAAATATGATCAGCTTGCCATACCTGACACTCGGCCTCGCCGTCGCGGCGGGCTTTCTCGCGCTGTCGCTCAGCCTGCTGAGCACGCCGACCTACCTGGTGGTGTTCATTGCGACGATCGCCTCGGGCTTGCTGGCGGCCGGCTGCGCCGTGTATTTCTTCCGCGCTAAATCCCCGCTGGCGCTGGTTGCGCTGATTCCCGGCCTGCTGGGGGCCTATGTGGTGGCGGACTTGTTTGTCCGGCTGCTGCTCGGCGTACGCCTGCTTGACCTTATCGAATGAGCTGCCGGAACGACGGCGGCGCGCACGTGTGGGAACGCGGCTTGACTGCCGCGCAGCCCGTGCTAGCCTTGACCCGTCCCGCAACGTCAGGAGAGCGTCATGTGGAAGAGGGTCCTGCTCGCATTCATCGTCATCGTCGCCATCGTCGTCGGCCTCGCGCTGCTGCAACCCGCGACGTTCCGGGTCGAGCGCAGCGCATTGGTCAAGGCGCCGCCGGAGAAGGTGTTCGGCTACCTGGACGACTTTCACCAGTGGCCCGTGTGGTCGCCGTGGGAACGGCTCGATCCGGCGATGCGGCGCACGTTCAGCGGGCCGCCGAAAGGGCCGGGCGCCGTCTACGCGTGGAACGGCAACGACGACGTGGGCCAGGGCCGCATGGAGATCGTGGCGAGCCGCCCGCCCACCACGCTGGCGATCGCGCTGGATTTCGTCAAGCCGTTCAAGGCCCATAACGACGTGCGCTTCGTGCTGCAGCCGCGGCCCGAGGGCACGCTCGTCACGTGGACGATGTCCGGCGACAGCCCGTTCGTGCTGAAGCTCATCGGCGTGTTCGCCAGCGCCGACCAGATGGCCGGTCCCGATTTCGAACAGGGCCTGGCCTACCTGAAGGAAGCGGCCGAGGCGCCGCGCGGGCAAACGCCGTAACGCCGGCTGGCAAGGGGAAAATGGCGCCGGCGCGACGGCGCTATACTGGGCCCTCTGCCTGCGGGAGTCATCATGAAGATATTGCCGTATTGCGCCGTTGCCGCGCTTGCCGCGTGCCACCTTGCCGCCGTCTCTTCCGCCAGCGCCGCGCCGCTGCGCGCGGACCATCCGATCGTCGGCGCGTGGCGCCTCGAGCTCGATGACGCCTGCGTCGAAATCTACCGCATCGGGCGCGACGGCCATGCCCGCATCACCAGTGCCGAGGAAGTGGCGGAGGCGGAATTCCAGATCGACGACGAGCCGGGCGCGGACGGTTTCTACGCGTCCGTCAACCGCATCGTCAAGGACAACGGCAAGCGCGATTGCGCCGGCCAGGTCACCCAGCCGGGGCAGGCGATGCCGGCGTTCATCCTGTTCCATCCATCCGGCGACCAGTTGCTGATGTGCCGCGACCGCAACACGCGCGCGTGCATCGGCCCGCTGGTCAGGATACCGACGCAGGACATCTGAGCGCCTCGCGGTAAGCGCCCGGCGTGACGCCGGCCCAGTCGCGGAACGCATGGCTGAACGCACTCTGTTCGCCATAGCCCAGCAGGAATGCGATATCCACCAGCGACAGTTCCGGCCGCGCCAGGTAGCCGCGCGCGAGGTCGAAGCGCACGCCGTCCAGCACCTGCTGGAAGCTGGTGCCGGCGTCGGCCAGCTTGCGTTGCAGCGTGCGCGGCGTGACCGCCAGTTGCGTGGCGATCGCTGCCAGCTTCGCGCCGCCATGGGCCAGGTTCGCCGTCAGCGCAGCGCGCACCTGCGCCGTCACGGCCGGCACCTGGCGCAACCGCAGCAGTTCATCGGCATGCTGGCGCAGCAGCGGGTACAGGCTCGTATCCGCGTTCGGCACCGGCAATGCCAGCAGCGCCGCGTCGAAGCGGGCCGCGTTGCCGGCGGCGCCGAAGCGGGGCAGCGTGCCGAACACGCGCACGTACTCCGCATGGCCGGCGGGATCGCCGCCATCGTGGACCAGCTCCAGCGCGTTGGCCGGCAGGTCGGCGCCCGTCAGCCAGTTGCCGAACACGCGGATGCCGGCGAATACGCTGTCGATCAGGTGGCGGTGCGGCGCGCCGGCGCTGTGCCAGCGATAGTGCGCCTCGGCGCCGTCGACGGTCAGCGTGGAGCGGCCCAGGTCATGCGCCAGCGCTTCGTAACGCAACGTCTGCTCGAACACCTGGCCGATATCGCGGCAGCTCAAGAGGATCATGCCGTACACCGTGTAGGTGCCGGGCCGCACCCGCTCGCCCACGTGCAGGCCGAAATGCGGATCGCCCGTCAGCGCGGCGCCGGCGTCCAGCAGGCCGGGATAGGCATCGGCCGGCAAGTGATCGGGCAGCGGGGCCAGCGCGCCAGCCGGCAAGCCCGCCTGCGCGGCCAGCGCGGCCGCATCGACGCCGCGCGCGGCCGCCGTTTCCAGCAGCGGTTGCAGGTAGGAGCCGGCGACGCGCGGGGTCGTGCCGGCCGCGCTGGCGTGTTCGAACAAGACGGTTGTCATGAATGCGCAAGACCGTTGGAGGTTGGCGGCGTAAGCTGCGGCAGTATAGCAATCACGAGACTCACAAGCACGGGGAGCGGCAATGCGCAGATGGAACGGCTGGGGCGACGAGGCGGTCGAGCACGTGCTGCACGAGGGCGCGCTGGCGTTTCTCGCCGGCCGGCTGGGGGCAGGGACGCCATTTCCGGATGCGACGTTCGAAGCGGTGTGTGCCGAGGTGCCTGCAAGCCGCCTGCCGCCGCACCGGCTGGTCGTCACCGATGCCGCCACGCGTGTGCGCCATGCTCACGGCCAGAGCCTGCCGGACTGGCTGCGGCTGCGCTACGGCCGCGTGGGCCCGGTGCCGGACGGCGTCGCGTACCCGGAAGGGACGGGCGACGTGCGCGAGCTGCTCGATTACGCGCGTGCATATGGCATCGCACTCATTATCCATGGCGGCGGCACCAGCGTGGCGGGCCATTTGTCCGTGCCCGACGGCCGCGCCGTGCTGGCGGTGAACATGACGCGCATGCGCCGCCTGCTGGCGCTGGACAGCACTGCGCAGCTGGCCACGTTCGGGGCGGGCGTGCTGGGCCCGGACCTGGAGGCGCAGCTGCGCACGCACGGCTATGTGCTGGGGCACTATCCGCAATCGTTCGAGTACTCTACCCTGGGCGGCTGGATCGCCACGCGCTCGTCCGGCCAGCAGTCGCTGCGCTACGGCCGCATCGAGCAGCTGTTCGCGGGCGGCACCGTGGAAACGTTCGGCGGCACGCTGCGCATTCCCGCCTTTCCCGCCTCCGCGGCCGGCCCGGACCTGCGTGAACTCGTACTGGGCTCGGAAGGACGGATCGGCGTGATCACCGAGGCCACCGTGCGGGTTTCCCCGCTGCCGGAGCGGGAGGCATTCCACGCGGTGTTCTTCGCGGATTGGGAGGCCGCCATCGGCGCTGCGCGCACGCTGGCGCAGGCGCAGAGGACCACGGGCCTGTCGCTGCTGCGGCTGTCAAACGCGGTGGAGACGGAGACGATGCTGGCGCTGGCCGGCCATGCGCGCGCCGTCGGCCTGCTGCAGGCGTGGTTGCGGTTGCGCGGCTGCGGCACCGGCAAGTGCATGCTGCTGGTCGGTGCCAGCGGCAGCCGCGCGCAGGTGCGCCATGCGCTGCGCCAGGCGCTGGCCGCTTGCCGCGCACATGGAGGCGTGCACGTGGGCAGCAGGTTGGGCGACAAATGGCGCCAGGGCCGCTTTCGCAACGTCTACCTGCGCAACACGGCGTGGCGGCATGGCTATGCGATCGACACCGTCGAGACGGCCGTCGGCTGGGGCGGCGTGACGGACATGATGACGGCCATCGAAGCGGCGGCGCGGCAGGCGCTGGGCGCCGCAGGCGAACCGCTGCATGCCTATACGCATCTATCGCACGTTTATCCGCAAGGGGCCAGCGTGTACACGACGTTCGTGTGGCGGCTGGCCGGCGACTTCGACGCGGACATGGCGCGCTGGCGCGCGGTGAAGGATGCCGCGAGCGGGGCGATCGTCGATGGGGGCGGCACGATCAGCCACCAGCATGGCGTGGGCACGGATCACGCGCCCTGGCTGGCAGCGGAGAAAGGCGCGGCCGGCATCGCCGCGCTGCGCGCCGTGCTGACGCACTTCGATCCGCAGGGCCTCTGCAATCCGGGCAAGCTGCTGATGGAGGAGGGGGGATGAACGGCGCGCACTGGAGCCCCGGGCCGCGCGACCTCGATCGCGTGCTGGCGCAGCAGTGGGACTTGCTGGTCGTCGGCGGCGGCATCACGGGTGCCGGCGTGCTGCTGGAAGCGGCGCGCCGCGGCCTGAAGGCGTTGCTGGTCGAGCGGCGCGACTTCGCGTGGGGCACGTCGAGCCGCTCGTCCAAGCTCGTGCACGGCGGCCTGCGCTACCTGAAGGAAGGGCGCTTTGCGCTGACGCGCGAAGCGGTACGCGAGCGGGAGGCCTTGCTGGCGGGCGCGCCCGGCCTCGTCGAACCGCTCGGCTTCGCGCTCGGCGCCTATGCGGGGCGCAAGCCGGGCCGGCACGCGCTGCTGCTGGGCCTTGCGCTGTACGACCGGATGGCGGGCCAGCGCGCGCGCCATTGGCACGGGCGCGACGAGTTCCTCACGCTGGCGCCGGGCATCGCGACGGCCGGCCTGCGCGGCGGCATCTGCTATCGCGATGCGCGCACGGACGACGCCCGTCTCGTGCTGCGCGTGCTGCAGGAAGCGCAGCGCCTCGGCGGCACGGCGTTGAACTACGTGGCCGTCACCCAGGCCGATGGTGGACGTGCGCTGCTCAGCGACCAGGCCGGCGGCGGCAGCGCGACGGTACGTGCGCGGCTGATCGTCAACGCCACCGGCGCCGCGGCCGATGCGCTGCGGCCCGGCCCGCGCCGCATCCGGCCGCTGCGCGGCAGCCACCTCGTGCTGCCGGCGTGGCGCCTGCCGCTGGCGCAGGCCGTCAGCCTGATGCACCCGGCCGACGGCCGGCCCGTGTTCGCGTTCCCGTGGGAAGGCGCGACCCTGGTGGGCACGACGGACCTCGACCACGCCGGCGACCTGGCCCGCGAGCCGTCGATCACGCAGGCGGAAGCGGATTACCTGCTGGCCGCGCTGCGCTGGCAATTCCCCACGCTGGGGCTCGGCGAAGACGACGTGATCGCCACGTTTGCCGGCGTGCGCCCAATCGCGGGCACCGGCGTGGGCACCGGCGCCGCCGACCCGTCGAAGGAAGCGCGCGAGCATGCGCTGTGGCGCGACGACGGCATGCTGACGGTCACGGGAGGCAAGCTGACGACGTTCCGCGCGATGGCGCTGGACGTGCTGCGCGCGGCCCGTCCCGCGCTGCCCGGCTGGCATGCGGATCTCGCTCCCGGGCCCGTGTTCGCGCCCGTCGCACCGCCAGGCGACCGCCGCCTGCCGCCGGGCCAGGCGCGCCGGCTGGCCGGCCGCTATGGCGCGCACGCGGCGGCCCTGGTCGGTGCGGCCGCGGACGACGAACTGGAGACGATCGCCGGCACCGACACCTTGTGGGCCGAGCTGCGCTGGGCCGCCCGCCATGAAGCCGTGCGGCACCTGGACGACCTGCTGCTGCGCCGTACCCGCCTGGGCATCCTGCTGCGCGACGGCGGCGGCGCCCACGTGCTGGCGCGGGTACGGGCGATCTGCAAGCCGGAGCTGGGCTGGAGCGATGCGCGCTGGGCGTCCGAACACGCCGCGTATCTGGCATTATGCGCATCCCACCACAGCCTGCCGGCACGCCGCCGCACTCCCTGATGCCCATGCCGGAATCCTGCTTGCTCGCGATCGATAACGGCACGCAGAGCGTGCGCGCGCTGCTGTTCGACCTGGCCGGCAACCTGCTGGCGAAAAGCCAGGTGCCGCTGCAACCATACTTCGCGATCCAGCCCGGCTGGGCCGAACACGATGCGGAAGGCTACTGGCAAGCCGTCTGCACGGCCTGCCGCCAGCTGTGGGAGGCGGAACCGGCGCTGCGCGCCCGTGTTGCGGGCGTGGCGGTGACGACGCAGCGGGGCACCGTCGTCAACGTCGATGCCGACGGCAAGCCGTTGCGGCCCGCGATCACGTGGCTGGACCAGCGCCGCACGGACCAGGTGCCGCCATTGGGGCCACTGTGGCGCGCGGCATTCCGGCTCGCGCGCGTGGACCGCACCGTGCGCTACTTCCAGCGCGAGGCGGAGATCAACTGGATCGCCGCGCACCAGCCGGACGTGTGGCGGCGCACGCACAAGTTCCTGCTGCTGTCCGGTTTCCTGAACTGGCGCTTGTGCGGCCGCTTCGTCGATTCGACCGGTTCGCAGGTCGGCTACGTGCCGTTCGACTACCGCCGCCACCGCTGGGCGGCGTCGCGCGACTGGAAGTGGCAGGCGCTCGCGCTGCGGCCGGACATGCTGCCCGAGCTGGCGCCGCCCGGCACCGTGATCGGCACCGTGACGCCGGCGGCGGCCGCGGCGACCGGCATTCCGGCCGGCCTGCCGCTGGTCGCCGCGGCGGCCGACAAGGCCTGCGAGGTGATCGGCGCCGGCGGCCTGGCGCCGCACATCGGCTGCCTGTCGTACGGCACCACGGCAACGATCAACACGACCACCCCGAAATACGTCGAGGTCACGCCGTTCATCCCGCCGTATCCGGCCGCGCTGCCGGGCGCGTACAGCACCGAGGTGCAGATCTTCCGCGGCTACTGGATGGTGAACTGGTTCAAGGAGCAGTTCGGCGACCGCGAAGAGGCGTGCGCGCAGGAACGGGGCGTGGCGCCGGAAGCGCTGTTCGACCGGCTCGTCGAGGCCGTGCCGCCCGGCGCGATGGGCCTGATGCTGCAGCCGTACTGGAGCCCAGGCGTGCGCGTGCCGGGGCCGGAAGCGAAGGGCGCGATGATCGGCTTTGGCGACGTGCACACACGAGCCCACATGTACCGCGCGATCCTGGAAGGGCTGGCGTACGCGCTGCGCGAGGGCAAGGAGCGCATCGAGCGGCGCAGCGGCACGCGCATCACGCAGCTGCGCGTGGCCGGCGGTGGCTCGCAGAGCGACGCGGCGATGCAACTGACGGCCGACATCTTCGGCCTGCCGGCCGTGCGCCCGCACGTGTACGAAACGTCGGGCCTCGGTGCGGCGATCGCGCTGGCCGTCGGGCTTGGGCTGCATGCGGACTTTGCCACGGCGATCGGGGCGATGACGCGGCCCGGCCGCGCGTTCACGCCGGACCCGGCGCACAGCGGGATCTACGAGCAGTTGTACCGGCGCGTGTACCTGCGGATGTACCGGCAGCTGCAGCCGCTGTATGAGGAGATCGCGGCGATCACGGGGTACCCGGAGCGCCGCTGACCCCAGTCGTCAACGGTGTGCCAGCGTGCGCAACGCCTCGATGCCGTCGTCGCCCGGCCGTGTCGCCCGCACCTGATTGCGGCCGCCTTCCTTGGCCGCATACATGGCCCGGTCGGCTGCGACGAACAGCGTTTCGATGTTGTCGAGCTGCGTCGGGTGCATCGTGGCGACGCCGATGCTGACGGTGATCCAGGCCGACGTCGGCGACTTCGGGTGCGGCAGGCGCAGCTCCTCGATGTGGGCGCGGATCGACTCGGCCAGGTTGGCGGCGGCGTCCAGGTCCGTTTCGGCAAACAGCAGCACGAATTCCTCGCCGCCGTAGCGCGCCGCCAGGTCCGTCACGCGCAGCGCATGCGTGCCGATCGCCTGCGCGACCTGCCGCAGGCATACGTCGCCGCCCGCATGGCCCAGCGTGTCGTTGTACAGCTTGAAGTGGTCGACGTCGAGCACGACGAGCGACAGCGGCGCGCCGGTACGCAGCGCGCGCTGCCATTCCTTCTCCAGGAAGCTGTCGAAGTGGCGCCGGTTGGCGATCTTCGTCAGCGGGTCGACCATCGCGGCGCGCTGCAGCGCATCCTCGGACAGCTTGTGGTGCGTGATGTCGTGCAGCAGGCCGATGAACAGCGGCTGGCGCAGGAACATCGGCGTCAGCGTCAGGTCCATGCAGACGGACTGGCCGTGCTTGTGCCGGATGATCACCTCGCGCGTGCCGTGGCTGTGCGCCTCCGTCGGGTTGGCGGCGTAGCGCGCGAAATAGTCCAGGTACTCTTGAGCGACGAGGGGATTGAGCAGGTCCCCGATGTAGCGGCCCGCCAGCTCGTTCGCGCCATAGCCCAGGTACTGGTCGCAGGCCGGATTGGTAAACTGGATGCGGCCGTTCGCCTCGATGATCAAGAGGCCTTCGGCCATGTTGTCGACGATCGTGCGCAGCCGCTCCGCCTGCTCCTGCTGGGTCTCGCTGCTGGCGCGGATCTGCAGCTGCGTGCGCACGCGGGCGCATACCTCGTCCAGCGACAGCGGCTTGCGGATGTAGTCGACGGCGCCCAGGTCGAAGCCGGCCACCACGTCGTGCGTCTCGGTGCGCGCGCTGACGAAGATCACGGGGATGCGCTGCGTGACGGGATGCGCTTTCAGCTGGCGGCACGTCTCGTAGCCGTCCATGCCGGGCATCATGATGTCGAGCAGGATCAGGTCCGGGTGCACGCGCCGTGCCAGCTCCAGCGCGCGTTCGCCGGACTGCGCGACGAACGTCTGGTATCCGTGCGCGGCCAGCTGCGCGCGCAGCGTGGCCAGGCTGTCGGGAGCGTCGTCGACGATCAGGATCGCCGCGTCGCGCCGGCCGGTCGGGCCTGAGTCGCGCGCGGCGTTGCCTACACTTCCAGGTAGATCCATGCTGGCATTGTTCCAAGATGACTATGCTGAAATCATACCTTTAGGAAATATAAAAAGGGTTGTAAAAAGGTTTGCATTGGACAAAAAGAGACGTAGTGTTACCTCCCGTCCACGCCGCCCGGTAACGATTCCAGTTCCCATAAGAAAAAAGCCTTTCCGACTTGCATTGGAAAGGCCAGACGCGGCGCGGGCGGCGCTTACATGCGCGTGGCGATCAGCTTGCCGAGGATCGCGATGCCCTGGCGGATGCGCTCCGGCGGCACGGTGACGAACGACAGGCGCAGCGTGTTCGTTTCCGGCTCGTTCGCGTAGAACGGCGCGCCCGGTACGAACGCGACCTTTTGCTTGATCGCTTCGTCCAGCAGTTCCATCGCGTTGATGTGCTGCGGCAGCGTGACCCAGATGAACATCCCGCCCTGCGGCTTGGTCCACGTGGCGCCGGCCGGGAAGTGCTCGGCCATCGCGTCCAGCATCGCCTGGCACTGGTTGCCGTACAGTTCGCGGATCGTCGGGATGTGCTGGTCGAGGAAGCCGTCCTTGACCACTTCGTGCACGACCATCTGCGTCAGCTGCGCGGTGTGCAGGTCGGCCGCCTGCTTGGCCAGCTCGAGGCGGCGCACCAGCGGCAGCGGGGCGACGACGTAGCCCAGGCGGATGCCCGGGGTCAGCACCTTCGAGAACGAACCCATGTAGATGACGCCGTCCGGGTTCATCGCGACCATCTTCGGCATCGGCGCGCCGCTGTACGACAGCGCGCCGTACGGATCGTCCTCGATCAGCGGCAGGCCGATGCGGGCGCACGTCTCCACCAGTTCCTGGCGGCGCGCGATCGACAGTGTGCGGCCGGTCGGGTTCTGGAAGTTCGGCAGCGAGTACAGCAGGCGCGCGCCCTCGGCGACGGGAGCGATCGACGCGGGCACGAGGCCGTCGTCATCCGTCTGCACGGACGCGAATTCCGGACGGTACACGGAGAACGCCTGTAACGCACCCAGGTAGCTCGGCGTCTCGACCAGCACGCGGCTGCCTTCGTCGATCAGCACCTTGCCGAGCAGGTCCAGCGCCTGCTGCGAGCCGGACACCATCAGCACCTGTTCCGGCACGATCTTCGCGCCGTCCTTCGAGAGCGAATCGGCGATCCACTGGCGCAGCGGCATGTAGCCGTCCGTCGGCCCGTACTGCAGCGCGGTCTTGCCCGTGGTGGTCAGCACCTTGTCGAACGCCGCTTTCATCACGTCCACCGGGAAGGTGGCCGGCGACGGCAGGCCGCCCGCGAACGAGATGATCTCCGGCTGCTGCGTGATCTTCAGGATCTCGCGGATGAACGAGCTTTGCAGCTGCTGGGCGCGTTCGGAAAAGCGCCACTGGATCGGGTTGGGGTTTTCGATTTTCATACGTCTCTCTCTCGGAAATAGGGTGGGCGGCGCCCGACCACGGACAAGCGCGCTTGTGGCGGCTCATGAAGGGCGGCGCCGGGTAGGCACCGCCCGTGTATCTGGATGGCGCTGCGCTTATGCGATCTCGGCGATCAGTTCGATCTCCACGCACGCGCCGCGCGGAATCTGCGCCACGCCGAAGGCGGAGCGCGCATGCTTGCCGGCCTCGCCGAACACTTCGCCCAGCAGTTCGGAGCAGCCGTTCGTGACGAGGTGCTGGTCGGTGTAGTCGGGCGTCGAGTTCACGAGGCTCATCACCTTGACGATGCGCTTGACGCGATTCAGGTCGCCGCCGCACGCTTCCTGCAGCGTGCCGATCAGGTCGATCGCGATGGCGCGCGCGGCCTGCTGGCCTTCGACCGTGGCGATGTCCTTGCCCAGCTGGCCGGCCCACACGGAGCCGTCCGGCTTCTTCGCGATGTGGCCTGAGATGAACACCAGGTTGCCCGTCTGGACGTACATGACGTAGGCGGCAACCGGGGCGGCGGGCGCGGACAGCGTGATATCGAGCGACTTCAGTTTTTCGTAAACGGACATTTCGTCTCCATGATTCGGTTCGGCCGCCGTTGCGGCAAGACCGGTATTGTACGACCTGGCGGGCGGGCCAGCGAGCCTTCCGCCCGCCTCAGACCTTCCCGGGCCGCACGGCCATCCGGCGGCCCAGCGCCACGGTGGCCAGCACCGCCAGCGCGAAGCCCAGGTGAGTTGCCTGCAGCGGCTCGCCCAGCACCAGCGCGGCGCCGAACAGCGACAGGAACGGCTGCAGCAGCTGCACCTGGCCGACGCGGGAGACGCCGCCCTGCGCCATGCCGCGGTACCAGAACACGAAGCCGACGAACATCGAGAACACACCGGTGTAGGCAAAGCCCGCCCATGCGGCGGCACTGGCGGCGGCGAGCGCGGCGCCGTGCTGCCAGCACTGCCACATCGTCAGCGGCAGTGCGACCGGCAGCGACAGCAGCAGTGCCCAGCCGATCACCTGCGTGCCGCCCAGCGTGCGCGCCAGCCGGCCGCCCTCGGCGTAGCCCATGCCGGCGCACAGCACGGCACCGAGCATCAGCACGTCGGCCAGGTGCAAGGTGCCGCCGCTTTGCGACAGCGCGAAGCCGATCACGAGGCTCGAGCCCAGCAGGGCGGCGCACCAGAAGCCGGCCGACGGGCGCTCGTGGCCGCGCAGCGCGGAACACAACGCCGTCACGAGCGGCAGGATGCCGACGAGGACGGCGCCGTGCGACGCCGGCAAGGTGCGCATCGCGAACGACGTCAGCAGCGGGAAGCCCAGCACGCAGCCGAACGCCACGCCCGCCAGCGCCGGCAACTGGGCGCGCGCCGGCAGCGGCGCGCGTTGCCACCACAGCCAGGCTGCGGCCAGCAAGGCGGCGACGACGGCCCGGCCCACCGTGACGAACAGCGGATCGAGGCCGGCCACGGCGAGCCGCGTGAACGGCAACGTCAGGCTGAAGATCGCCACGCCGGCAAGGCCCAGCAGCATGCCGCCCGTCTCCGCGCTGCGCGTGACGGTCGGGATGCGCGTGACGGCGGGCGCGCTCATGGCGAGTCCTCGGCCAGCACGCCGCGCAGCACGGCCGTATCGATGTTCGATCCCGTCAGCGGCAGCCCGAGCACGCGGCCGCGCACGCGCGGGTCGTCCCGGCGTTGCAGCGCGGCGGCAAGCGCCGCGGCGGCGGCGCCTTCGGCGACATTGTGGGTGGCCCGGTAGTACAGCCGGATCGCCGCCGCGACCTCGGCTTCGGTGACAGCGACGACGTCATCCACATGCTCCACCAGCACGTCGACGGTTTCCTGCGGCAGCACGCGGCAGGCGACGCCGTCGGCGATCGTCGGCCCGACCGCGGCCTCGACGACGCGCTTTTGCTGCCACGACAGCAGTGCCGCCGGTGCCTGCGCGGAGACGACGCCGATGATGCGCACGTCGCGGTCCAGCGCCTGCCGCGCCGCGGCCGCACCGGCGATGCCGGAGCCCTGGCCGATCGGCACGAACACCGTGCGCACGTCGGGACAGGCGCGCAGCAGTTCGAGCCAGCCGGTGGCCACGCCGGCGACGAGGTCCGGGCCGTACGAGGGCACCAGTTGCAGCGCGTCGCGTTCGGCCAGCAGGATCGCGTGCTCGCGCGCGGCCTGGAAGTCGTCGCCATGCTCGATCAGCTGCGCGCCGAGCGCGCGCATCGACGCGTTCTTTTCCACGCTGTTGCCATGCGGGACAACGATCGTCAGCGCCACGCCGGCGCGGCGGCAGGCCAGCGCCAGCGCCTGGCCATGGTTGCCGCGGGTGGCCGACACGAGGCCGCGGATGTCCGGCTGGCGCCGCGCCAGCCGCTGCACGTACACCTGCCCGCTGCGGGCCTTGAACGTGCCGATCGGCGTATGGTTCTCGTGCTTGATCCAGGCCCGGGTGCTCAGCGCCTCGTCCAGCAGGGGCCAGTTGTATTGCGGGGTGGGCGGCATCGCCTGGTACACGGTGGCGGCGGCGGCTTCGATGTCGGCAAGGTCGGGGAGGCGCGTCATGGCTTGGCTTTCGTGGTGGGATGGGTGTATCGTAGAGCAAGTGACCAGTACAGCGCCTATACACTTTCCCGCATGATCTGCATAACTGTGATGGACAAATGACCAATACGCCGACGTTGAGCCGGGGTGGTGGCGAATCGCTGACCGACCAGATCGTGCGCACCGTCGCCGCGCGCATCGACGAGCGCGTGCTGAAAAGCGGCAGCCGGATGCCGTCGATCCGGCGCTTTGCCGAGAGCCACGGCGTGTCGCCGTTCACCGTGGTCGCGGCGTACGACAAGCTCGTGGCGCGCGGCTACCTGGAATCGCGGCGCGGCGCCGGCTTTTTCATCCGCG
Source organism: Pseudoduganella flava (assembly GCF_007830495.1). Classification (GTDB taxonomy): domain Bacteria; phylum Pseudomonadota; class Gammaproteobacteria; order Burkholderiales; family Burkholderiaceae_D; genus Rugamonas; species Rugamonas flava. The sequence continues at coordinate 23,558 of NZ_VLKW01000002.1, forward strand.
CCCGGGCGACGGCGCCCGGCCCGGCCGCGGCCCCGGCACCGGCCGTGCAGGAAGCACAGAACGGGCAGAACGCGCAGGCGCTGGACGTCGTCTGGCTGGTGCGGAACATGTTCTGCCAGATGCCGCACCAGCAGATGCCCGGCACGGGCGTGCTGCCGAGCGAGTGGCTCGATGCGTCAAGCGTGGCCAATGCGCTGCGCGCGGTGGCGCGGCAGAACGGCGACTTCCTGCTGAACTACGGCACGCCGCAAGGCTACCTGCCGCTGCGCGAACAGCTGCAGCGCAAGCTAGCGGAGCTGGAGATCGGCGCCGCGCCCGAGCAGTTCGTGACGACGGCCGGCGTGACGCAGGCGCTGGACGTCGTCGCGCGCGAGTTCACGCGGCCCGGCGACACGATCCTCGTCGACGATCCCGCCTGGTTCCTGATGTTCGGCTCGTTCGCTGCGCTGGGCGCACGGGTCATCGGCGTGCCGCGGCTGCCGGACGGCCCGGACCTGGCGCGGCTGGCCGAACTGGCGGCCTTGCACAAGCCGAAGCTGTACGTGATCAACTCGGTGCTGCACAATCCCAGCTCGACGTCGCTGTCCGCCGCGAAGGCCTACCAGGTGCTGCGCCTGGCGGCGGAGCACGACTTCATGATCGTCGAGGACGACATCTATTGCGACCTGCACCCCGGCAGCACGGTGCAGCCGGCAACCCGGCTGGCCGCGCTCGACCAGCTGCAGCGCGTGATCTACCTGTCCGGCTTCTCGAAGACGATGGCGGCCAACCTGCGGGTGGGCTTCATCGCCACGTCGCCCGAGCTGGCGCGCAGGCTGGCCGACCGCAAGATGCTGCAGACCTTGACGACGAGCGACATCGGCGAGCGCGCGGTGCACCGCATCCTGTCCGAGGGTGCCTATCGCAAGCATGCCGAGCGGATGCGCGCGCGGCTGGACGGCCTGCGCGCCCGCACCGTGCGGCAGATGGAGCGGGTCGGCCTGACCGTGCCGGTGGCGCCGCCGGCCGGCATGTTCGTGTGGGTCGACACGGGCCGCGACACCAATGCGCTGGCCGAACGGGCGATGGCGCAGGGCATCCTGCTGGCGCCCGGCAGCCTGTTCTCGCCAAGCCAGCTGCCGTCGACGTTCATGCGGCTGAACGTGGCCGCAATGCAGGATCCGGCCATCTGGCGCTTCCTTGAGAAAGCGCTGTCGGCAGGCTCTTGAAATAGCGATACGCCAACCCCATATTCCGGCAGACGAAAAATTTTCCGCTCAACAACACCGCTATAAGACTATTCGAGGAAAAAATGTCCGAAAAGAAAGAAACTCTGGGCTTCCAGGCGGAAGTGAAACAGCTGCTGCAGCTGATGATCCACTCGCTGTATTCGAACAAGGAAATCTTCCTGCGCGAGCTGATCTCGAACGCATCGGACGCGGCCGACAAGCTGCGCTTCGAAGCCATCAATAACGATGCGCTGTACGGCAACGACCACGAACTGAAGATCCGCGTGTCGTTCGACAAGGCCGCGCGCACGATCACGATTTCCGACAACGGCATCGGCATGAGCCGCGACGAGGTCATCAGCCACCTGGGCACGATCGCCAAGTCCGGCACGAAGGAATTCTTCGGCAAGCTGTCCGGCGACCAGCAGAAGGACGCGGCGCTGATCGGCCAGTTCGGCGTGGGCTTCTATTCCGGCTTCATCGTCGCCGACCGCATCACCGTCGAGACCCGCCGCGCGGGGCTTGAAGCAAGTGACGCCGTGCGCTGGGAATCCACCGGCGAGGGCGATTACTCCGTCGAGGCGATCGAGAAGACCAATCGCGGCACCGACATCATCCTGCACCTGCGCGAAGGCGAGGACGAGCTGCTGTCGGCGTGGAAGCTGAAATCCATCATCACCAAGTATTCCGACCACATCTCGCTGCCGATCCAGATGGCGAAAGAGGAGTGGGACGAAGAGAAGAAGGAGATGGTGACGAAGGACGAACTGGAAACCATCAACCAGGCCAGCGCGCTATGGGCCCGTTCGAAGAGCGACATCACGCCCGAACAGTACGAGGAATTCTACAAGCACGTGTCGCACGACTTCGGCGCGCCGCTGACCTACACGCACAACCGCGTGGAAGGCCGCAGCGAATACACGCAACTGCTGTACGTGCCGGCCAAGGCGCCGTTCGACCTGTGGGACCGCAACAAGCGCGGCGGCATCAAGCTGTACGTGAAGCGCGTGTTCATCATGGACGACGCCGAACAGCTGATGCCCACCTACCTGCGCTTCGTGAAAGGCGTGATCGACTCGGCCGACCTGCCGCTGAACGTGTCGCGCGAGATCCTGCAGGAGTCGCGCGACGTGAAGGCGATCCGCGAAGGTTCGACCAAGCGCGTGCTGGGCATGCTGGAAGAGCTGGCGAACGCCGACGAGCAGGACAAGAAGGACAAGTACCAGACCTTCTGGACCGAGTTCGGCCAGGTGCTGAAGGAAGGCATCGGCGAGGACTTCGCCAACAAGGACCGTCTCGCCAAGCTGCTGCGCTTCGCGTCGACGCACAACGACTCGGCTGACCAGACGGTGGCGCTGGCCGACTACGTGGGCCGCATGAAGGAAGGCCAGGACAAGATCTACTACGTGACGGCCGAGAGCTTCACGGCGGCGAAGAACAGCCCGCACCTGGAGATCTTCCGCAAGAAGGGCGTCGAAGTGCTGCTGCTGACGGACCGCGTGGACGAGTGGATGCTGTCGTTCCTGACCGAGTTCGACGGCAAGGAACTGGTGTCCGTCGCGAAGGGCGGCCTGGACCTGGGCAAGCTGGAAGACGAGGCCGAGAAGAAGGAACACGAGGAAACCGAGGCGCAGTACAAGGAGCTCGTCGAGAAGATGAAGACGGCGCTCGCCGACAAGGCCAAGGACGTGCGCGTGACGTTCCGCCTGACCGACTCGCCGGCCTGCCTGGTGGCGGACGAGCACGAGCTGTCCGGCAACCTGCTGCGCATGCTGAAGGCCGCCGGCCAGAACGCCCCGGAAAGCAAGCCTATCCTGGAAATCAACCCGTCGCACCCGCTCGTCACGCGGTTGAAGTACGAGAACGCCGAAGACGGCAAGTTCGCCGATTGGTCGCACATCCTGTTCGACCAGGCGCTGCTGGCCGAGGGCGGCGCGCTGGCCGATCCGGCGTCGTTCGTCAAGCGGGTCAATGAGATGCTGCTGAAGTAAGCCGCTGATCGTTCCGGTGTAAGGCCGAGGCCGTGTCCACCTTGGGGTCAACCCTGAAAGTGGACACGGCCTCTGCCGTTTTATCGGGTGCGTTTCGGTGTTGGGGCCGGTGTTGGGGGCCGGTGTTGGGAACCGGTGTTGGGGGCAGACCCCGACATTGGCCGAATCGGACACGGCCTCAGCTGTTGATAAGCCTATGTTCCGCAAGGTTTGCGGCGCTGGTGAGCCGATCTCGCAGAGGTGGCGGGGGCGCAGCCGTTACGGCCTCTGCCTGCGCCGTCGTTTCAGCCACTCGCCCAATGGCATGTCGGGGTGCTTGCGCCACTCGCGAGGCTTGGCGGCCCTGATCGTGTTGTCGATGCCCTCGAGCGCATCGGCATCCGCAACTGATCGTAGGCTGCCGAGCAATCCTTCCTTGGCGCGACGGTCGGCACGGATCGACCGGGCTTTCGATCGTGGAATGTTCTTGCGCGACGCCTTGCTGTTTTCGCCATCGCCGTTGCGCCGGTCCTTGGCGTAGCTTGCGCTCTTCTTTTGCTGCGGTGTTTTCCTCATCCATCCGCTCCGTCATCCGCGCGCTGTTGCCGCACGCAGTCGCTGGCAGTCTAACATCCGGTCGCTGGGCCGGAACCCGCGACCGTGTACGAAGTTCCGTCCGTCCGTATATGCCCTGGCCTTGATCGATGCGGCGGTGCGCCGGTCGAGCTCGTGTCCTGTCGGGGTCTGACCCCAGGAGGACACGGGCTCGGCAGTTGTGCCCATGAGCTTGTGTCCGTTTTCGGGGTTGACCCCAGGACACGAGCTCGGCAGTCATTCGGACGAGCTCGTGTCCTGTCGGGGTCTGACCCCAGAGGGACGCGGTCTCTGCTGTTGGGGCCCGCTCATGCGGCGCCCGGCACGTCATACCCAATGCGCATGCGCGCCTCCCGCATCAGCGCCTGCGGCGGCCGGCCCAGTGTGCGTACGAAGGCGCGCCGCATCCTTTCCTCGTCGCCGAATCCCGTCTGCGTGGCGATCCGGCCGATCGATGCGTGGCCGTCCTCGATCAGCGCGCGCGCCGCTTCCAGGCGCAGCTTCTCGATCGCCTTGGCCGGCGAGTGGCCCGTCTGCTCGCGGAATGCTCGCGAGAAGTGGCGCGGGCTCCAGTGCACGTGTTCGGCCAACTGTTCGACCGACAGCGGCCGGTGCAGGTTCTCCTTCGCGTACAGCAGCGCGCTGCGGATGCGGTCCGAGCCGCCGTCCATCTCCGACAGCATCGAAAACTGCGACTGCCCGCCGGTGCGGCGGTGGTACATCACCATCTTGCGCGCCACCGCCTTCGCCAGTTCCACGCCCAGGTCCGCCTCGACGAGGCCCAGCGCCAGGTCGATGCAGGCGCTCATGCCGGCGGACGTCCACATCGGCCCATCGTTCACGTAGATCTTGTCGTCGTCCAGTTCGATGTCCGGGTACAGCTTCTTCAGCTCATTGCCGAGGGCCCAGTGCGTCGTCACGCGGCGGCCCGCCAGCAGGCCAGCCGCGGCGGCGACGAACGCACCCGTGCACAGGCACCCGGTGCGCCGGGCGCGCGGGCTGGCGCGGCGCAACGCGGCAAGGAGTTCCGGTTCGGGCGGGGTGACGACCGTGGGGCCGGCGATCAACAGCGTGTCGTAGGCGCGCCGGCCGAACGGCTGCGTGGCCACCGGCACGCCGGCCGAACTGGCGACGATGCCGCCGCCGTGCGAGATCGTTTCGACCTGGTAGCGCTGCGTGCCGTGAACGAGGTTGGCAAGTTCGAATACCGTCAGCGCGGCGAAGTCGAGGATCTGGAATCCGGGGAAGACGACGAGGGCGATGCGGGCGGCCATGATGTCCTGTGAGGAGGGATAACGCTGCGATTGTAGCGCCGCCGCGGGGTGTGCGGTAAGCGCCTGGCGCGATGTCCGAAAACGAGGGGTTTTGGTCGTTTCGGCCAATGTGGTCCGGACCGATAATTCACTCACACCAACAACGCTGAAGGAGAACGACATGAACCAGTCCCGCCAACCCGGTACGGCCCTGATCACCGGCGCATCGTCCGGCATCGGCGCGATCTATGCCGACCGCCTGGCCGCCCGCGGCTACGACCTGATCCTCGTTGCCCGCAACGAGGAGCGCCTGCAAGACGTGGCGGGCCGCGTGCGGCAGGCGCATGGCCGCGGCGTGACGATCGTGCGGGCGGACCTGGGCCGCCGCGACGACCTGGCCCGCGTCGAGGAGATCCTGCGCACCGACCCGGCCATCACGCTGCTCGTCAACAATGCCGGCTTCGGCGCCGTCACGCCGCTCTTGGAGACCGACGTCGACCGGATGGAGCGGATTATCGACATTAACGTGACGGCGCCAACCCGCCTCGCGTATGCCGCGGCACCGGCATTCGTGGCGCGCGGCGGCGGCACGATCGTCAACATCGCGTCGATCGTCGGCATCGGCATCGAGATCATGAACGGCGTGTACGGCGCCAGCAAGGCCTACGTGCTGGCGCTGACGCAGTCGCTGCACCACGAGCTGGCGGACAAGGGCGTGCGCGCGCAAGCCGTGCTGCCCGGCGCGACGGCGACGGACTTCTGGGACACGGCCGGCCTGCCGCACGCGCACCTGCCCGACGGCATCGTGATGCCGGCGGACGCGATGGTCGATGCCGCGCTGGTCGGGCTCGATCTCGGTGAGGTCGTCACGATCCCGCCGCTGCAGGACGGCGCAGGGTGGACCGCCTATGAGGCGGCCCGCAAGGCACTGGCGCAGCAGTTCGGCCACGCGACGCCGGCGCCCCGTTACCGCAACGCCGCCTGATCGCGCTTGGGCGCCGGGGCGCGGCCGGTCAGGCGAACGGCCGGTCGCGGCGGCGGCGCACGGCGAACAGCATCAGCGGCGCGCCCAGTGCCAGCAGCGCGACCTGGGCCGGCTCGGGCACCGGCTGCAGGAAGCCGCGGATCTCGCCGTTCGGGTACCCGCTGCTGTGGATGTTGAAGTACGCCGTGCCGGCTTCCATGCCGGCCAGCAGCGCGCTTTCCGCGCCGGCCGTCGTGCCGCCGTGCGAGTTGATGAAGCCGTTGTTCCAGAAGCTGGCGTCCGACGTGTCGAAGACCTGGTGGTAGGTGCCTTCCATGACCCCCTGCGGGAACCCTGCCAAGGTCGGCGTGCGCGTGGCGGGCATCGCCGTGCCGGACATCGGATCGGCCGTGCAGCAGTGAATGTGCGCGACGGTCGAGGCATACTCCAGGCCGGAGAACGTGACGTCGATGGTCATGGTATGGGCCGCCATGTCGAAGTTCACCGTGATGTTGCCCATGCCGGGCGAATCGTTCTGCGGCACTTCCATGGCCCCCGTCAGCGTGGCGGTGTAGACGCCGGCCTGGGCCGACAGCCCGGCAAGCGCCAGCGCGAGCGTGGCGACCCCTTTGATCAACACAGATTTCATGGTTGTCTCCTTGTGGTGGAGACTAGACCGAAGCAAGCCGCGCGCCTGCATGCGCAGTCATTGCACAATCAAGTACTTGGATGATGGCGGCCGCGCCAGCCGGCCGCAGGTGTAAAAAAATCCGACAGCCGTCCCGGTGCGGTTAGCCCGCTGCCAGCCCGCTGTCAAGGGTGCGCACGGTTGAAATCGCCATGCGCGGCGCCGGCAGGGCTAATGTAGAATGCAATCTTGCTGTCAGTTCATTAATATACCGGGTCGCCGCACGCGCTATGCACCACAGTTCCTGTTCCGTCCTGCTGATCGACGACGAACCCCTGGCGCAGGATTATCTTCTTCATTGCCTGGAAGCACATGCCGACGTCAGCCTCTGCTACGAGCACTGCGCCGAGCGCGCCGTCGAGCTGGCGCTGCGCATCGACGCGACCGTCGTGCTGGTCGACCTGCGTATGCCCGGCACGGATGGTTTCGCAGTCGTGCGCAGCCTGCGCGCCGACGCCCGCACGGAACACATCCCCATCGTCATGCTGTCGTCCGAGCACGATGCCGACATCAAGGTGCAGGCGTTCGCCGCCGGCGCCAACGACTATCTGGTGAAATGGCCCGACCCGCGCGAGCTGGTGGCGCGGCTGCGCTACCACAGCGCCGCCTGCGTGGCGCGGCGCCAGCGCGACGAGGCGTTCGCATCGCTGGCGCGCAGCCAGGAGGAATTGCGGGTGAGCCAGGCGGCGCTGCACCAGGCCCAGAAGATGGAAGCGATCGGCCAGCTTACTGGTGGTGTTGCGCACGACTTCAACAACGTGCTGCAGATCATCGGCGGCAACCTGCAGCTGGTGAAGCTGATGGGCGGCGTGTCCGACATGGCGCGCGGCCGCATCGACGCGGCGCTGGCCGGCGTCGAGCGCGGCGGCCGGCTCGCGTCGCACCTGCTGGCGTTCGCGCGCCGGCAGCCGTTGCAGGCGGTCGTCATCGATCCTTCCGTCGTGCTGACGGACATGGAAGAGATGCTGCGCCGCGTGCTCGGCCCGCAGGCGCAAATCGAAACGGACATCGCGCCTGGCGTGTGGAGCACGGCGGTCGATCCGAGCCAGCTGCACAACGTGATCCTGAACCTGGCGATCAATGCGCGCGATGCGATGCCGGGCGGTGGCACGCTGACCCTGCGTGCCCGCAACGTGCCGGCCGGCGCGCCGCAACTGGCCGAGGTGGGCACGGGCGACTACGTGATGATCGAAGTGGCCGATACGGGCAACGGCATGCCGGCCGAAGTGCTGCAGCGCGCGTTCGAGCCGTTCTTCACGACCAAGCCGACGGGCCAGGGCACGGGCCTCGGCCTGTCGATGGCGTATGGCTTCGTCAAGCAGTCCGGCGGCGAGATCATCCTGAAAAGCACGCCGGGCGAGGGCACCAGCGTCAAGATCTTCCTGCGCCGCAGTGCCGCCCAGGCCACCGCGCCCGAGGAGGAGAGCGGCGTGACGCCGCTGTTCGGCGGCATCGAGACGATCCTCGTCGTCGAGGACGAGGACGACGTGCGCGACGCCACGGCCCAGCTGCTGTCGGCGCTGGGCTACCACGTGCTGCAGGCGGCGGACGCCGATCAGGCGGCGCGGATGGTGGAAAACGGCACGCGCGTGGACTTGCTCTTCACGGACGTGATCATGCCCGGCAGGATGAGCAGCCTGGAACTGGCCGACGTCGTGCGCCGGCACTGCCCGGACGCGCAGATCCTGTTCACGTCGGGCTATGCGGAAGGGGTGCTGACGCACGAAGGCAAGATGGACCCGAGCGTCAGCCTGTTGCCGAAGCCGTACAACCCGGATGTGCTGAGCGCGCGGATCCGGCATCTGCTGCGGCGGCGGAAGGCCGCGTGACGGGGCGGCTAGCTCATAAGTTCAACCCAAACGCAAACCCTGGGGTCAGGAAGGAATGACGGCTTGCAGGCCGTCACCGCTTTGCCGGCGGAGAGCACGCTCTCCGAGACCCCGGCAAAGCCCCGCCGGGTCTGACCCCGGCCTCTGCCGTTGGGTTGAAAGCATGCGATCGCGGCGCGCGTAGGTGAGCCCAAATGCCAACATCATCGGCCGGATTGGCGAAAGCTGAGGCCCGGCTACTTAGTTATTCGGCCTTACATACCGCTGCGACCCCGGCGGCGGTTCGTTCAGCACGGCCCAGAAGATCCCCAGGTCGGAGATCGCGCGCACGAATTCCTTGAAGTCCACCGGCTTGACGACATAGGCGTTGACGCCCAGCGCGTAGCTGCGCACCAGGTCCTGTTCCTCGCGCGACGACGTCAGCATCACCACCGGCAGGCTGCGCAGCTCGAGGCCGTTGCGGATCTCGCGCAGCACTTCCAGGCCATCCACCTTCGGCAGCTTCAGGTCGAGCAGCACGACGGCCGGGTTGCCTTTCTGGCGCGTCGCGTATTCGCCGCGGCAGTGCAGGTAATCGAGCGCCTCGGCACCGTCGCGCACGACGATCACCTCATTGGCGAGCTGGCTTTTCTCCAGCGCGATCAGGGTCAGTTCGAGGTCGTGTGGATTGTCTTCCACGAGCAGGATGGGCTTCAGCATGTCAGGCGTTCGGTAATGAGTGAGGAATGGTGAAGGTGAACGTCGCACCGTGCGCAGGCACCGATTCGGCCGCCACGCGGCCGCCATGGCGCTCGACGATGCGGCGCACGTTCGCGAGGCCGATGCCGGTACCGTGGAAATCCTCCATCCGGTGCAGGCGCTGGAACACGCCGAACAGTTTGTGTACGTAATCCATGTTGAAGCCGATGCCGTTGTCGGCCACCGTGAAGACGGTCTCGGTGGCTTCGCGCCGGCCGTCGATGCGGATCACGGCCGGGTCCTTCTGGCCCGTGAACTTCACCGCGTTCGACAGCAGGTTGTACAGCGCGAGCTGGATGAACGTGGGGTCGGCAGTGATCGCCGGCAGGGCGCCGACGTGCCATTCGACGCGCCGTTCGCCGACGTCGATCGCCAGCTTGTCGATGCAGGACTGCACCAGTTCATTCATATCGATCGGCACGGGCCGCAGCGATGCCCGGCCCATCTGCGAAAAGCTCAGCAGGTCGTCGACCAGCTTGCCCGCCAGGCGCGCCGATTCCTTGATGTTCTTCAGGAAGCGCTGGCGCTTTTCCAGCGTGTCGTTGCCGGCCGCCTCCAGCAGCAGGTCGGAGAAGCCGACGATGTGGCGCAGCGGCGCGCGCAGGTCGTGCGACACGGAATACGAGAACGCCTCGAGCTCCTTGTTGGCGCGGCCCAGTTCCTCGGCCAGTTCAGCCATCTGCTCGGCGCGCTCCAGCGCGATGCCGAGCAGCGCCGTGCGAAACTCCAGCGCCATTTCGATCTCGCCCGGGTGCCATGGTGCCGAGGCGCCATGCACCGTCTCGCGCCACGATGCAAAGCTCGTGCGCGGCGTCAGCGGGGCCGGCGGGGCATCCTGCGCCGGGTCTTTCGCATGCGGATTGCCGGCCCAGTCGATCGTGTACACGAACTCCGGCCGGAACCACAGCAGGTAATGCTCGTGGATGCGCGAAATCGGCATCGCCAGCAGGCCGCTGGCGGTCCGCTGGTACGCCTGCGCCGGCGGGTATTGCTCCGGCAGCTTGTCGGTGTAATACAGGTCGTCGTGGGTGTTCAGCTGCAGCCACGCGACGAGCTCGCGCAGCTGCGTCTCGTTCGGCGTGTCGCCGTAGCTGACGATGCGGTCGTCGACGACGATCGCGGCGCCGCTCGCCCGGGCGAATTGCAGCAGCTCGGGGAACACGCTGCCCATGTTCTCGATGAAGTCCGAGCCCTGTGTGAGGCCGGCCAGCACGGACACCATGATGCGCCGCACCTCGAGCCGGAACTGCAGCTCGTCGGCCAGTTCGCGGCTCTGGATGCGCAGCGCGAGGATCTGGCCCAGCTGCTCGCAGGCGGTGCGCTTGTCGAACGTGATGTGGCGCGGTGCGGCGTTATGGCAGGAGATCAGCCCCCACAGCTCGCCCTTGACGATCAGCGACACCGACATCGACGCCAGCGTGCCCATATTGCGCATGTATTGCAGGTGCACGGGCGAGACGCTGCGCAGCGCCGCGAACGACAGGTCGTTGGGCGCCTCCGTCAGCGGGTTATTCTGCGGCACGAGCCGCGCCGGCGCGTAATTGGCGTCGTGGATCAGGCGGATCCGGTTCGCCACGTACAGCTCGCGCGCCTGCTTCGGAATGTCCGACGCGGGGAAGCGCTGGCCGAGGTAGGAGGGCAGCACGCCGTCGTTGCTTTCGGCCAGCACGTGGCCATGGCCTTCCTCGTCGAATTTGTAGACGAGCACGCGGTTGAATCCCGTGACGGCGCGGATCTCGTCCGCCGCCTTCGCGCTCATCTTCTCGATCGTCTCGGCATCGCTCAGCTGCAGCAGGAAGTCGCCGACCAGCGGATACAGGTGCCGGAAGTCGGCCGCGCCGATGCGGTCGACGGCTTCGAATTCAAGCATCAGCAGGGAATCGTAGCGGTGCACCAGCACGTCGAAGCTGCTGGCGCCGACCCGCACGGTGGCGGCAAACGATGGCCGCGCGCCAACCCGGGTCAATTCCGGTTCCAGCTGCGCGGCGGTGTCAGTGCCCAGTACGTCCGCCAGGGTGCGCCCCAGCGCGGCTTCCGGGTGCTTGCCCAGATGCCGCTCCAGGTTGTCGCTCACCTGCACGACGGTACCTTGCGGGGAGAGCGCCAGCACGAAACCGTGCGGCTGGATGCTCCCCGGCATGCGGATCGCTTCCCGGTCGCAGCTGCTGAGGTCGATCGTTGGACTGGCCTGTGTCATGGACAGAATTTTACCGGCAAACGCGGCCGTCTGCGCATCGCCGGCACGATTCAACGTACACTCTGCAGCAGGAACGACGGTTGGCCGCAGCTTTTCTGCGCCCGTTTCACCTCGGCCGGCGCGCACGTGCGCGACTTGCCGTCCTTCGTGTAGCAGGCGTGGATCTCGCGCAGGAAGCGGCCGGCACCGGTGCAGATCGGCACCACGCCATTCTCGGCCAGGCCGGGATTGGCGGCGCGGAACGCCTGCTGGAATTCGCCGATCGTCACGCGCACCGGCTGCTCCGGCGCCCGGTATGCGGCCGGCACCGCCAGGCCGTCCTTCAGTTTCGCCGACAGCGCCAGGTACTGTTCCGGCGCCAGGCCCGAGCAGGTGCCGTGCTTGGCCCACTCGTGCGTGATCAGCTTCGGCGACGGATAGATGTCCTCGTACTTGCGGCGCACCGCGCCCGGCAGCTCCTCGCGCGAGCAGCTTTCCGGATAGCCCTTCTCATACTGCGGCCACAGGCCGTGCAGCACGAAGCCCAGGCGCCGGCCGCTGCCGCACTGGTTCGGGTCGCGGCCGCCGTTGGTCGCGCAATAGGCCGGCGACCACGACAGCGACAGCGCGTAGTAATCGAATTCGCCCGGTTCGCCGACGTTCTTCGGCTTTTTCGCCTCGGCGGCGCCGCACAGCAGCGCGGCGGCCAGCAGGGCGGCCAGATGGATGCGGGACGTATGCATGGTGACTCCTATAATTCGGTGCGCAGCGCAAACAGCTCGGGGAACAGCACCACGTCGAGCATCTTGCGCAGGTAACTGACGCCGGCGGTGCCGCCGGTGCCCGTCTTGAAGCCGATGATCCGTTCCACCGTGGTCACGTGGCGGAAGCGCCAGAAGCGGAACGCCGTTTCCAGGTCGACCAGTTTCTCGGCCAGTTCGTACAGCGCCCAATGGCGCGTCGGGTCGCGATAGACTTCCAGCCAGGCCGCCTTGACGGAATCGTCGGCGGCCGTCGGCTGGGTGGGATCGACCGCCAGCCGGGCTTCTGATACGGGCAGGCCGTTGCGGGCCAGCAGCCGGATCGCCTCGTCGTACACCGAGGGTTCGTGCAGTGCCCGCTGCAGCTTTTCATGCGTCTCGGGCGTGGCCTCGTGCACGGTCAGCAGCTTCGGGTTCTTGTTGCCGAGGACGAATTCGATCTCGCGGTACTGGTAGGACTGGAAGCCGGACGACGCGCCGAGATACGGCCGGATCGCGCTGTACTCGGGCGGCGTCATGGTTGCCAGCACGTCCCACGCGTGCACCAGCTGGTCCATGATGCGGGCGACGCGGGCCAGCATCTTGAATGCGGGCGGCAGGTCGTCGCGGCGGATGTGTTCGCGCACGGCGTGCATCTCGTGCAGCATCAGCTTCATCCACAATTCCGTGGTCTGGTGCTGCACGATGAACAGCAATTCGTTATGGTTCGGCGACAGCGGGTGCTGGGCCGACAGGATCTGGTCCAGGCCCAGGTAGTCGCCATAGCTCATCGACTTCGTGAAATCCATCTGGGCGCCGTGCCAGCTTTTTTCTTCGCTCATGGTATTCCTTGCGCTGTTGCGTGTTACGTCACCGCGCTGCGCGCGGCATGCACATCGTACGCCTGCTCGTCCAGCACCTGCCGCAGGATGTCGACGGCGTCCCACACGTCCGTGAAGCTGGTGTACAGCGGCGTGAAGCCGAAGCGCATGATGTGCGGCTCGCGGTAATCGCCGATCACGCCCCGTTCGATCAGCGCCTGCATCACCGCATAGCCATGCGGATGCGTGAAGCTGACCTGGCTGCCGCGCCGCGCGTGCGCGCGTGGCGTCACCAGTTCGACCGGATGGCCGGCGCAGCGTTCCTCGACCAGTGCGATGAACAGGTCCGTCAGTGCCAGCGATTTCGCCCGCAGCGCCGCCATGTCCGTCTGCGCGAACACGTCCAGCCCGCATTCGACCAGCGAGAGCGCAACGATCGGCTGGGTGCCGCACAGTGCGCGGCCGATGCCGTCGCAGGGGGCGAACGCGCTCGCCATCGAAAACGGGCTGGCGTGGCCCCACCAGCCCGACAGCGGCTGGTGGAACGTCCCCTGGTGCCGCTGGGGCACCCAGATGAAGGCGGGCGCGCCGGGGCCGCCGTTCAGGTATTTGTAGGTGCAGCCGACGGCGAAGTCGGCTTGCGCGCCATGCAGATCCATCGGCACGGCGCCGGCCGAGTGGGCCAGGTCCCACACGGTGACGGCACCGTGCTGGTGGGCGAGGGCGGTCAGCGCGGCCATGTCGTGCTGGTAACCGGTGCGATAGTTCACGTGCGTCAGCATCAGCACGGCCGTGTCAAGCCCGATGGCGGCGGGAATCTCGTCCGGCGTGTCGATCAGGCGCACCGTATGGCCGCGCTCCAGCCAGCCGGCCAGGCCCTCGGCCATATAGATGTCGCTCGGGAAGTTGTGGCGCTCGGTGACGATCACCTTGCGCGCCGGTGCGTCCGCTTGCAGCGCCAGCGCGGCGGCCAGCGCCTTGAACAGGTTGACGGACGTCGTGTCGGTCACGACGATCTCGCCGGGCAGGGCGCCGACCAGCGGCGCCAGCTTGTCGCCCAGCCGTTTCGTCAGGTCGGCCCAGCCGGCCGTGTTCCAGCTCTTGATCAAGTCCTTGCCCCATTCCTGGGTGATGACGTGCTGGGCACGGGTCAGCGCGGCCTTGGGCCGGGCGCCCAGCGAGTTGCCGTCCAGGTAGATGATGCCGGCGGGCAGGTCGAACTGTTCGCGCAGGGCGGCCAGCGGGTCCGCGGCGTCCAGCGCCTGGCAGGCGGTGCGGGAATAAGTCATGTCGCTCTCGTTCTCCATGGCGGCGAAGGCCGGAAGTGTAGCACGCTGCCATGACAGAAAGTTATCGGCGGCCCGGGGGCTGTTTGCTTGCCGCCGCGACAAGAAAAAAATCGCAAATTTTTTTCAAAATCACCCTAAAGTTCCTGGCGACGGTGCCGTAACCGGTTCAGATGTCCAGGAAAGCGCCTCTGTTCGTTGCTTTGGATGACAGAAAAAAACTTTAAAATTTTTTGCTGACGACCCTAAAGTTTCCAAAAAGGCTGCCGTTACCTGGTTAGATGTCGCTAAAAAGCGTCAGCGCGACATCACAAAAAGGCTCGCTCCCGCTGGTTTTCCGCGAGCCGCTACAACCCGCAAACCCGCGCCAATCCTGGCGCGCCGCTATGATCGCCCTGCGTTTGTCAGACAAACGCCGACAGGGTGCGATCGCCATTTCCCTACCTCAAATACAGACGGCGGCCTCTTCTCGTGCTCGGGGCGCTACAGCAGAATGTGTCTCAACGGAAACGAATTGAGGAGCACAGAAATGACTGCGAACGATATGATGGCCGAGATCCGCGACGCGAACCTCTCCTACCTGATGCTGGCGCAGCAGATGATCCGCGCCGACAAGGTGACGGCGATCTTCCGCCTGGGCATCTCGGCGGACATCGCCGACCTGATCGAAGGCATGAGCAATGCCCAGATCCTGAAACTGGCAGGCGGCAACATGATGCTGGCCCGCTTCCGCTTCGACGATGGCGCGATCCTGTCGATGCTGACCAACTACAACAAGGACCGCTCGCTGGCGCAATCGCATGCGGCGATCCTGATGGCTGGTCAGGGCGTCGAAGAAATCGTCTGAGCGCTACACTACAAAAATAGATCCGGGAGCGGGAACATGAGCAACGCAGGGAAAAAGAGCGTCGTCAGCGAAGCGCAGGAAATCGGCCTGGCAATCGAGCTGATCAATCTGGGTGCGCGCTTGCAATTGCTGGAATCCGAAGTGTCGCTGTCGCGCGAGCGCCTGCTGAAGCTGTACAAGGAGCTGAAGGGCGTGTCGCCGCCGAAGGGCATGCTGCCGTTCTCGACGGACTGGTTCCTGACTTGGCAGCCGAACATCCATGCTTCCCTGTTCATCAATATCCACGATTTCCTCGTCCAGCACGCCGGTGCGACGGGCATCCGGGCCGTCATGAAGGCGTACCAGCTGTATCTGGAGCAGATGCCGCCCGCGCCCGGCGAAGAGCCGCTGCTGTCGCTGACCCGTGCCTGGACCCTGGTGCGCTTCTTCTCCAGCAGGATGCTGGAACTGAAACCCTGCACGAAATGCCAGGGCAAATTCGTCGTCAACGGCATGGACCTGAACGGCGACTACCACTGCGGCCTGTGCCACATGCCTTCGCGTGCCGGCAAGACCAGAAAAGCCAAAGAAGAAGCCGTGGCCGCGTGATCTTCGACGATCGTTCCGTTACGAAAAGCCGGGGTGGCGCATGACGCCATCCCGGCTTTTTCGTTTGCCGGCCGTGCGCGCTCTGTGCGCCCAGGGCGCCGCGCTGCTGCCGACGGCGGCCCTGGCCTACGTGGCGGAAGGCTTTGGCGCCGGCCTGACCTTGCTGCACGCGGCCGCTTTGCAGGGGCTTGTTGCCATGCTGATCACGTGGAAGCTCGGCCTCGCGCCGTGGTGGCGCATCATCCAGCTGCTGTTTCCCGTCGCACTGCTGGCCGCGCTGGGGCTGGGACTGCCGCCGCTGCTGTTTCTTGCCGTGTTCGTCGTACTGCTGGGCTGGTACTGGTCGACGTTCCGCACGCAGGTGCCGTATTTTCCGTCCAACCCCTCCGTATGGCGCGCCGTGGCGGCGCTGTTGCCGGACCGGCAGGGCATCTCCGCGATCGACGTTGGCAGTGGGCTGGGCGGCCTTGCGCTGTACCTGGCGCGGGTCCGGCCCGACATCAAATCTGCCGGAATTGAGCTTGCACCGTTGCCATATTTATATTCGAGATTGCGTGCCAAATTGACAAAGAATGGCGCGATATTCATCCGCGGCGATTATGAGGAAATCGATTTCGGCGACTATGACGTGGTGTTTGCTTATCTGTCACCGGCGGTAATGCTTGCTTTATTTGACAAGGCGCGGCGCGAAATGAAAGTTGGAAGTTTGCTTATCAGTTACGAGTTTAATATCCCGGGTTTCAAGCCAGACAAGACCATACTTACCACAGAGGGCGCTCCGCCACTCTATGTTTGGGCGTTTTAGATGCCTTTCTCTTGCCGGGCACGCTTTCTCACGCTATTGTAGTTCCCTGTGGAATCATTCGGTGTTTGCCGACTTTATGGGAGTTTGCAGGCTTGTTAGTAATTATTGGTTATGTCGTTGTGCTGGCCTCCGTATTCGGGGGCTTTGTGTTGTCAGGGGGACACCTGGCCGCACTGTTCCAGCCGTTGGAACTCCTGATGATCGGCGGCGCCGCAGCGGGCGCCTTCTTCGTCGGCAATAACGGCAAATCGATCAAGGCTACGCTGGCCGCTCTCCCGACCTTGTTGAAGGGATCGCGCTACACGAAGGAACTGTACATGGAGCTGATGTCGCTGCTGTTCGACATCCTCTCCAAGGTGCGGAAAGAAGGCCTGATGTCGATCGAGGGCGATATCGAATCGCCGGAACAGAGCCCGCTGTTCTCGAAGTACCCGACGGTACTCGAGGACCATCACGTCGTGGAATTCATGACGGACTACCTGCGCCTGATGGTGTCGGGGAACATGGACGCGTTCCAGATCGAGAATCTGATGGACAACGAGCTGGAGACGCACCACCACGAGGGCGCCGTGCCGGCCCACGTGATCGCCAAGCTGGGCGACGGCCTGCCGGCGTTCGGTATCGTCGCGGCCGTGATGGGCGTGGTGCACACGATGGAATCGGTGGGCATTCCGCCGTCCGAGCTGGGCATGCTGATCGCGCACGCGCTGGTCGGCACGTTCCTCGGCATCCTGCTGGCCTACGGTTTCGTCGGCCCGCTGGCGAGCCTGCTGGAGCAGAAGCTGGAAGAGTCGACCAAGATGTTTCAGTGCGTGAAGGTGACGCTGCTGGCGAGCCTGAACGGCTACGCGCCGGCGCTGGCCGTGGAATTCGGCCGCAAGGTGCTGTATTCGACGGAGCGGCCGACGTTTGCCGAGCTGGAAGACCACATCAAGAAGTCGAAATCCAAGTAAGGCAGGGGAACGAACATGGCGGATGAAGGCCTGCGGCCGATTATCGTCAAGCGCATCAAGAAGGGCGGCGGCGGCCATCATGGCGGCGCCTGGAAGATCGCCTATGCCGACTTCGTGACGGCGATGATGGCGTTCTTCCTGTTGATGTGGCTCCTCGGTTCGACGACGAAGGGCGACTTGAACGGCATCTCGGAATA
The DNA here is from genome assembly GCF_007830495.1 of Pseudoduganella flava. Lineage (GTDB taxonomy): Bacteria > Pseudomonadota > Gammaproteobacteria > Burkholderiales > Burkholderiaceae_D > Rugamonas > Rugamonas flava. Next base: position 41,215 of record NZ_VLKW01000002.1, read on the forward strand.
CTTCAAGACGCCGCTGAAGGTGGCGATGCAGGGCGGCTCGGGCAGCGGCGACAGCTCGTCCGTGATTCCCGGCGGCGGCAAGGACCTGACCCGCAAGGACGGCCAGGTGAAGGCCGGCGACGAGTCGACCGTGAAGAAGACGTACAACCTGACGGCGGCCAAGGCCCAGCTGGAGCGCGAGGAAAGCCAGCGCCTGATGACGCTGAAGGAAAAGCTCGAGCAGAAGATCGAAAGCAGCGCGGCGCTGCAGAAGTTCAAGAACCAGCTGCTGTTGGACTTCACCAGCGAAGGCTTGCGGATCCAGATCGTGGATGAGCAGAAGCGCCCGATGTTCCAGGTGGCGAAGTCCGAGCTGGCGCCGTATACGGCCGAGATCCTGCGCGAGATCGGGCCGGTGCTGAACGATGTGCCGAACAAGATCGGCCTGTCCGGCCATACGGATGCGACCCCGTATTTCACGGAAACGGGCTACAGTAACTGGGAGTTGTCGGCGGACCGCGCGAACGCGTCGCGGCGCGCGCTCGTCCAGGGCGGCATGAACGACAATAAGGTGATGCGCGTCGTCGGGCTGGGCTCGGCCGTGTACCTGGACCGCAATGACCCGTTCAACCCGATCAACCGGCGCATTTCCATCATCGTGATGAACAAGAAGACGGAAGAGGGCCTGATGCGCGACGCCGGCAAGCTGGAAGTCGGTACCGGCACGGAAGGCGCGATCGACGCCGCGGCGAAGCCGCGCTGACAGCGCCTGCGCCTACAAGCACCACGAGAATCAACGCGAGATGCACATGAACAGAAAAAAAATCCTCGGCTCCCACGTGAAGCGCCTGCTGTCCGGCGTGTCGGATCACGGTAAGCGGCACCTGACGGAAGTGGAGACGGACCTGCTGCAGACGAACCTGCTGCTGGAAGAGGCGATCGAGAAGCTGTCGCAGAACTTCATGGCGATCCACGACGCCGTCAACGCGCAGCAGGCAACGATCCGCCTGCTGCTCGATGGCGGCACGCCGTCGGCCGAGGACAAGGAAAAGCTCGAGGCGATGAACGAGCAGGTCGGCACGTACGTCAACGCGGCGATCACCAGCATGCAGTTCCAGGACATGACGAGCCAGCTGATCGACCGCACGCTGAAGCGCGTGACGGGCTTGCGCGAGTTCCTTGCCACCCTGGGCGCTCATGGCGCCGAGATGGATCCGGACAGCGACAACGACCAGATCGTCGACCTGCTGGGCAAGGTCAGCATGGCGCTGGCGATCCAGAGCCTCGAACTGCGCAACGTGTTGCGCAAGGCCGTCAGCCAGAAGCACCTCGAGAGCGGCGACATCGAGCTGTTCTGATTAGGAATTATTAGGAAAACACTGTGGGCCCAAAAAAGTGCCCGAATTTAGATAAGTGAGATAACAAAATGGCTAAAACGATTCTTGCAGTTGACGACTCCAGCTCCCTGCGCCAGATGGTGGCTTTCTCCCTGAAGGCGGCCGGTTACCAGGTGGTGGAAGCGGTCGACGGCCAGGACGGCCTGGAAAAGGCGAAGCAGCAGACCGTGGACCTGGTGCTGACGGACCAGAACATGCCGAAGATGGACGGCCTGCAGCTGATCAAGCACCTGCGCGAGCTGCCTGCTTACGCGAAGACGCCGATCCTGATGCTGACCACCGAATCGTCCGACGAGATGAAGGCCAAGGGCCGCGCCGCCGGCGCCAACGGCTGGCTGGTCAAGCCGTTCGACCCGCAGCGCCTGATCGAGGTGGTCAAGAAGGTCATCGGCTGATCATGCGTGCCGAGAGCATAGCACCCGACGGAGTCGCGCCATGACGATCGATATTAGCCAGTTCTTCCAGGTCTTCTTCGATGAAGCCGAGGAGCTGCTGGCTGAAATGGAAAGGCTGCTGCTGGCGGTCGACGTCGCCGCACCCACCGAGGAGGATCTGAACGCGATCTTCCGCACCGCCCATTCGGTGAAGGGTGGCGCCGGCACGTTCGGCCTGACCGACATGACGGAGGTGACGCACATCCTCGAGACCCTGCTGGACCGGATCCGCAAGGGCGAGATGGCATTGACCTCCGACCACGTGGACGCCTTCCTGGCGGCCAAGGACGCGCTGAAGATGCAGCTCGACGGCCATCGCCTGGGCACGCCGGTGGACCAGGATGCGGTCGGCGACGTGCGCATGATGCTGCAGCACCTCGCGCAGGACGTGCAGGTGGAAGCGATCGCCCACGTGGCGCCCGCGTTCCAGGGCGCGGCCGCCGACGAGCAGACGGTCGATCACAGCGGCGGGCGCCGCTACCGTCTCGAGCTGCCGAAGATGGCGCACCGCGAAGTGACGGCACTGGCGGCCGAACTGGGCCTGCTGGCGCACGTCGTCGTCACGCCGATCGACGCCGACCGCAATGCGATGGTCGTCACCACGCATGAAAGCCTGGACGACATCGTGGCCATCTGCTCGTTCGTGCTGAACACGGACGAGATGAAGATCATCGACCTGCCGCCGCTAACCGACGAGCAGCTGGCACTGGAACACGCCGAACGCAGCAAGGTCGAGAGCGACCTGGGTTACGGCTTCTTCGAACCGCTGTCGAAGGCGGAAACGACGGCCGCCGCGCAGTCCGGCGAAGGCTACGGCTTCTTCCAGCCGCTCGACGAGATCCGCGCCAACGCGACCGAGGCAGGCGACGACGCGCGCGGCTACGGCTTCTTCCAGCCGGTGGAGCAGATCCGCGCCGCGGCCGGCATCAAGGACACGCCGGCCGAGACGGTCGTCGAGGAGAAGAAGGCGCTGAAGAAGGAGGTCGAAAAGGCCGCCGCCGGCGTCGCGCAGGGCCATGGCGCCGAGTCGTCGTCGATCCGCGTGTCGATCGAGAAGGTCGACCAGCTGATCAACCTGGTCGGCGAACTGGTGATCACCCAGGCGATGATCGAGCAGCGTGCCGACACGCTCGACCCGATGCTGCACGAGAAGCTGCTGGCATCGGTCAGCCAGCTGACGCGCAACACCCGCGACCTGCAGGAAGCGGTGATGTCGATCCGCATGATGCCGATGGACTTCGTGTTCTCGCGCTTCCCGCGCATGGTGCGCGACCTCGCGCACAAGCTGGGCAAGAAGGTCGACTTCATCACGAACGGCGCCGCCACGGAGCTGGACAAGGGCCTGATCGAACGCATCGTCGATCCGCTGACGCACTTGGTGCGCAACAGCATCGACCATGGCATCGAGATGCCTGAAGTGCGCCGCGCCGCGGGCAAGACGGATGCGGGCCGGCTGTTCCTGTCGGCGACGCACCAGGGCGGCAACATCATCATCGAGGTGTCGGACGATGGCGGCGGCTTGAACCGCGAGCGCATCCTGGCCAAGGCGAAGCAGAACGGCCTGCCCGTGTCGGACACGATGGCGGATGCCGACGTGTGGCAGCTGATCTTCGCGCCGGGCTTCTCGACGGCCGAGCAGGTGACCGACGTGTCGGGCCGCGGCGTCGGCATGGATGTCGTGAAGCGCAACATCACGGCGATGGGCGGCACCGTCGACATCCGTTCGGCGAAGGGCTTCGGCACGACGATCTCGATCTCGCTGCCGCTGACCCTGGCGATCCTGGACGGCATGTCGATCCGCGTCGGCGAGGAGGTGTACATCCTGCCGCTGGGCTTCGTCGTCGAATCACTGCAGCCGGTGCAGGCCGACGTGCGCGAGATCTCGGGCAAGGGCCGCGTCGTCAAGGTGCGCGGCGAGTACCTGCCTTTGATCCCGCTGTACCAGATGTTCGACATCGCGCCGCGTTTCCGCGAACCGTGGGAAGGTATCTGCGTGATCCTGGAAACGGAAGGCAAGAAGGCCTGCCTGTTCGTGGACGAACTGGTCGGCCAGCAGCAGGTCGTGGTGAAGAACCTCGAATCGAATTACCGCAAGGTGGCCGGCATCTCCGGCGCCACGATCCTGGGCGACGGCGGCGTATCGCTGATCCTGGACGTGGCGGCACTGATCCGCTCCTCGCGCCAACTGGTGGACGAGTCCACGCTGAACACGCTGGGCTGAATTTTTTAGGTTAGACAAGGAAGACTTATGGCAGACGCAAATCAGCATGCCGACATCGCCGGCCACGAGTACCTGGCCTTCACGCTCGGCAAGGAAGAATACGGGATCGACATCCTGAAGGTGCAGGAGATCCGCGGTTACGAGGCGGTGACCCGCATCGCCAACGCGCCCGAGTTCATCAAGGGCGTGATCAACCTGCGCGGCATCATCATCCCGGTGGTGGACATGCGCATCAAGTTCCAGCTCGGCGAGCCCGTGTACGACCAGTTCACGGTCGTGATCATCCTGAACATCGGCGGCCGCGTCGTCGGCATGGTGGTCGACAGCGTGTCCGACGTGACGACGCTGGAACCGGAACAGATCAAGCAGGCGCCGGAAATGGGCACCGTGTTCTCGACCGAATACATGATCGGCCTGGGCACCGTCGGCGACCGCATGCTGATCCTGATGGACATCGACAAGCTGATGTCGAGCCCGGAAATGGGCTTGATGGACAAGGCTGCCGCATAAGGCACCGAACGATGTGCCGCGTGCCTGTCGCGGCGCATGGGATAGACCTGAAAAGCTTTACCTGCATTACCGGCCGACGCCCCGTCAGAGGGCGGGCCGGCACACTATTACATTACATCGAGGGTACGGGATTCATTATGAACGTTCGGGATTACAAGATCGGCACGAGACTGGGAGTGGGGTTCGGCATCATCCTGCTGATCCTTGTCGCGCTGGTGCTGTCGGCCAATGGGCTGAACCATCGCAACAAGGCGCAACTGACGGCGGGCCTCGAGCTCACCGGCGCCAAGAACCATGAAGCATCGGAGATGAAGAGCGCGATGCTGGAATCCGGTATCGCGATGCGCAACATCGGCCTGCAGTCGGACGTTGAGCTGATGCAGAAGGAAGAAGGCAAGGTGAAGGCGCAGCGCACCCGCTACGAGGCGGCGCGCACGAAGCTGGAAAACCTGGGCCTGGACGACGCCGAGAAGAAGGTGCTGGCCGAACTGGCCACGCTGGACAAGGACGTCGATACGGCGTTCAAGGATGCGATGGCGCAGGTGATGGCGTTCAATGCCGAAGGCGCGACGAAGATCATCTCCGGCCGCATCGACCCGCTGAACACCCGTACGCTGGAGGCGCTGAACCGCCTGGTCGGCATGCAGGACGCGGCGATGAAGGCGCTGCAGGAACGCTCGGTGCAGGCCGATGCGCGCGTGCTGATGATCACGCTCGTGCTGGGCGCGCTCGGCGTCGCCGTCGGCGTCGTCTGCGCGATATTCACGACCCGCTCGATCACGGTGCCGCTGGCCGGCGCCGTCGCGGTGGCCCAACGTGTGGCGGCCGGCGAGCTGACCTCGCGCGTCACCGTCGAAGGCAAGGACGAGACGAGCGAACTGCTGCAGGCGCTGAAGGACATGAACGACAGCCTCGTGTCGACCGTCAGCCAGGTGCGCAGCGGCACCGAGACGATCGCCCTGGCGTCGCGCGAGATCGCTTCCGGTAACGCCGACCTGTCCGCGCGCACCGAATCGCAGGCCGGCTCGCTGGGCGAGACGGCCGGCTCGATCGGCACGCTGACGTCGACCGTGCGCCAGAACGCCGACAATGCCCGCCAGGCCAACCAGCTGGCCGTGTCGGCATCGTCGGTGGCGGAGAAGGGCGGCCAGGTCGTGTCGCAGGTGGTCGACACGATGGGCTCGATCAAGGAAAGCTCGTCGAAGATCGTCGACATCATCGGCGTCATCGACGGCATCGCCTTCCAGACCAATATCCTGGCGCTGAACGCGGCAGTGGAAGCGGCCCGTGCGGGCGAGCAGGGCCGCGGCTTCGCCGTCGTGGCATCCGAAGTGCGCAGCCTGGCACAGCGTTCGGCCAGCGCCGCGAAGGAAATCAAGGCACTGATCGACGACTCCGTGACGAAGGTCGACGCCGGCGGCAAGCTGGTCGACGAGGCCGGCCAGACGATGGGCCTGATCGTGACGTCGATCCGCCAGGTGGCCGACATCATGGGCGAGATCACGGCCGCGACGGCCGAGCAGAGCCAGGGCATCGAGGAAGTGAACCAGTCGATCACGCAGATGGACGAGATGACGCAGCAGAACGCCGCGCTCGTCGAGGAAGCCGCCGCGGCTGCCGAGAGCATGCAGGAGCAGGCGCAGAAGCTGGCCGAGGCGGTGGCGATCTTCAAGCTGGGCGCCGAACAGGCGGCCGTGGCGACGATGGCGGCACCGGTGCGCGCAGCCGCCAAGCCGGCCACGGCGCTGGCGCTGAAGGCGTCCAAGCCTGCTGCGAAGCCCGCTGTGAAGCCGGCCGCGCGCCCGGCGGCGGCGGTGCCGGCACCGGCAAAGAAGGCAGCCACCGCGCCGGCAGGCGACGAGTGGGAAGAGTTCTGATCGACCCGGGAAGAGAAGATGTCCAAAGACACCGTCAAGGAGTTTGACTTCAACAGCCGCGACTTCGAACGGGTCCGGGGACTGATCTACAAACGGGCCGGCATCTCGCTGGCCGACAGCAAGCAGGAAATGGTGTACAGCCGGCTGGCACGCCGGCTGCGAGCGACCGGCATCACGTCGTTCGTGAAATACCTGGACGACCTGGAAGCGGGCCGCATGCCCGCCGAGTGGGAATCGTTCACCAACGCGCTGACGACGAACCTGACGTCGTTCTTCCGCGAGGCCCATCACTTCCCGCTGCTGGCGGAACACGTGAAGAAGCACCGCGGCGAGACGCTCAACATCTGGTGCTCGGCCAGCTCGACGGGCGAGGAACCGTATTCGATCGCGATCACGGTGTGCGAGGCGTTCAACACGTTGACGCCGCCCGTGCACATCATCGCCACCGACATCGACACCAACGTGCTGGCCACGGCGGCCAACGGCATCTATCCGATCGACCGGATCGACAAGCTGACGCCGGAACAGCAGCGCCGCTTCTTCCTGAAGGGGAAGGGCGACAAGGCGGGCATGGTACGGGCGCGCCCCGAATTGCGCCAGCTGATCACGTACCGGCAGCTGAACCTGCTGGACGACCATTGGGACATCCGTGGTCCGTTCGACGTGATCTTCTGCCGCAACGTGATGATTTATTTTGACAAGGCCACGCAGCGCAAGATCCTGTCGCGCTTCGTGCCGCTGATGAAACCGGATGCGCTGCTGTTCGCGGGGCATTCCGAGAATTTCCTGTACGTGTCGGACGCTTTGAAGCTGCGCGGGAAGACGGTCTACGAACTCGATCCCGCGGCGCACAGGGTACTGCCGCAACGAGCGTAAAGAGACACCATGGATACCGACCACTTAGCAACCAACGTTTATTACGACCGCACCTTCGATTGCGAGGCGGCCAAGATCCTGCCGGGCGAGTACTACTTCACCCAGAAGGACATGCTGATCGTGACGGTGCTGGGTTCCTGCGTCTCGGCCTGCATCCGCGACCGGGTGTCCGGCCTGGGCGGGATGAACCACTTCATGCTGCCCGACGGCGGCGCCGACCAGAACAGCCCCGTGTCGGCCTCGGCCCGCTACGGCACCTATGCGATGGAAGTGCTGATCAACAGCCTGCTGAAGTCGGGCGCGCGACGCGACAACCTGGAAGCCAAGGTGTTCGGCGGCGGTGCCGTGCTGAAGGGCTTCACGGCGATGAACGTGGGGGAGCGCAATGCGGCGTTCGTGCAGTCGTTCCTGAAGAACGAGCGCATCCGCATCGTCGCGGAAGACTTGAACGACATCTACCCGCGCAAGGTGTATTTCTTCCCCCGCACCGGCAAGGTGCTGGTGAAGAAGCTGATGCAGTCGCATAACGACACGCTGGCGAAACGCGAGATCGAATACGCGAGCCGCCTGAAGGTGCAGCCGGTGGCCGGCGAGATCGAGCTGTTTTGACGAGGATTGTATGAAGATTAAGGTATTGGTCGTAGACGATTCGGCGCTGATCCGCAGCGTCATGAGCGAGATTATCAACAGCCAGGCGGACATGGAGGTGGTGGCCACGGCCCCGGACCCGCTGGTGGCGCGCGAACTGATCAAGCAGCACAACCCGGACGTGCTGACCCTGGACGTCGAGATGCCGAAGATGGACGGGCTCGACTTCCTGGAAAAACTGATGCGCCTGCGGCCGATGCCGGTGGTGATGGTATCCTCGCTGACGGAGCGCGGCTCCGAGATCACGATGCGGGCACTGGAGCTGGGCGCCGTGGATTTCGTGACGAAACCGAAGATCTCGATCCAGACGGGCATGCGCGAATATACGGACCTGATCGCCGACAAGATCCGCGCCGCATCGAAGGCACGCATCCGTGCGCGCACGCTGCCCCAAGCGGGCGCCGAAGGCGCGGCGCCCCTGCCACAATTACGCAATCCTTTGACGTCGTCGGAGAAGCTGATCATCGTCGGCGCGTCGACCGGTGGCACGGAAGCGATCCGGGAATTCCTGATGCAGATGCCGTCCGACTGCCCGGGCATCCTGATCACGCAGCACATGCCGGAAGGGTTCACCCGCTCGTTCGCGAAGCGGCTCGATTCGTTGTGCAAGATTTCGGTGCAGGAGGCGCAAGGCAATGAGCGCGTGCTGCCGGGCCATGCGTACATCGCCCCCGGCCATTCGCACCTGCTGCTGGCGCGTTCTGGCGCGAACTACATGACGAAGCTGGACCAGGGCGAGCCCGTCAACCGGCACCGTCCGTCCGTGGACGTGCTGTTCCGTTCCGCGGCGCAGTTCGCCGGCAAGAACGCGGTGGGCGTGATCCTGACCGGCATGGGCAAGGATGGCGCGGCAGGGATGCTGGAGATGAAGGCGGCCGGGGCGTATAATTTTGCCCAGGATGAGGCCAGCTGCGTGGTATTCGGCATGCCCCGCGAGGCGATTGCCGTGGGTGCTACGCACGAGGTCGGTTCGCTGCAGGCATTGCCCGGCATGGTGTTGGGTTATCTGGCGCAACATGGTATGCGCGCTTTGCGCGTTTAAGTGTCCGATTAAGTATCAAACACACGACGAAGAACGCTTTTTACCAGTGGTTTTGGGATAGCTTCATTCCCTACGGACAACTAAGATGCTATCCTTCGAAGCTGATGGTGCCCCGCACTGACCGAGACTCTCATTACTTATAACCGCGTAAAGAATCAACGGAGTAATTCATGGCTGATCCAAAGATGAAATTTTTAGTTGTAGACGACTTCTCGACGATGCGTCGTATCGTCCGGAATCTGTTGAAAGAACTGGGTTATGCCAATGTGGACGAAGCCGAGGACGGCGTGATGGCGCTGGCCAAGCTGCGCTCGGAACAGTTCGACTTCGTCGTGTCCGACTGGAACATGCCGAACATGGATGGCCTGACCATGCTGCAGAACATCCGTGCCGATCCCGCGCTGGCCAAGCTGCCGGTGCTGATGGTGACCGCCGAGGCGAAGAAGGAAAACATCATCGCCGCCGCGCAGGCGGGCGCCAACGGCTACGTCGTCAAGCCCTTCACGGCAGCGACGCTGGACGAGAAGCTGAACAAGATCTTTGAAAAGCTCGGAGCCTGATCGATGGTCGAGCAAGTAGCGGGAGCCGCAGCGGCCGCCGCAGGAACCTCCATGCCGCAGGATCCGCACGAGGAATTTCTCGCGCGGATCGGCCACATGACCCGTGCGCTGCACGAGAACCTGCGTGGCCTGGGGCTGGACAAGTTGATCGAAAAGGCGGCCGAGGATATCCCGGACGCCCGCGATCGCCTCGATTACGTGGCGCGCCTTTCCGAAGACGCGGCGCAGAAGGTGCTCAATGCCACCGACGAGGCGGGTCCGTTGCAGGACCGGATCTGCAGCGATGCCAAGGACCTGTCCGGTGCCTGGCAGGCGCTGCTCGATGGCCAGGGCACGTCCGACGCGGACTGGCGCGCGCTCGCACTGCGCACGATCGCCACGCTGTCGACGACCACCGAGGCCACCAGTGCCACCAAGGGCCACCTGATGGACATCATGATGGCGCAGGATTTCCAGGACCTGACGGGCCAGGTGATCAAGCGCGTCACCGGCATCGCGCAAAACCTCGAGAAGCAGCTGGTGCAGACGCTGATCGATTTCGCACCGGAGCAGCTGAAGAAAGAGCTCGACAGTGGCCTGTTGAACGGCCCGCAGATCGACAAGACGGCGGACGGCATCGTCGCCGACCAGGGCCAGGTCGACGACCTGCTCGACAGTCTCGGATTCTGATCGCAAAGCGGGCACCTCAGCCCGCTTTTTTCATATGCACCAGACGAATTTCCTCGTTCGCGAACCCTTGCTGGACCCGCAGCAACGCGTGGTCGGCTATGAACTCACGTGGCAGCACAATCCGGGCGTCACGCCGACGCAGGCCGAGCTGGAAGACCTCGTCGGCTTCGTCGCCGCCCACGTCAACGACGCCAACGGCTGGCTGCTGCGCGACAAGACACTGTTCCTGCAGGCGGTGCCGGCGATGCTGTCGACGGACGCGCTGTACGACATGCCGCCCGAGCACACGGTGCTGTCGATCCACACGAAGGAACTGGCGAACCCGGACACAATGGCGGCCGTGCAGGCGCTGCGCGCCGGCGGCGTGGGCATCCTGCTGCGCAACTGCGACATCGCCCGCGCCGGCAACCGGCTGCCGACGCTCGCGTCCTATGTCGAGGTGCGCTTCTCCGGCGCCGACGTGGCAGCCCAGGCCCGCACCTATGCGGCGCTGAAGCAGTCGCAGGTGGCGATGGTGGGCCGCCCGGTGACGACGTGGTACGACTTCGACGCCTGCGCCGCGCTGGGCATCAACGCCTTCGTCGGCAAGCTGCATCTGACGCCGCGGCCTGGTCCGGAGATCAAGGGCCTGAACCCCGCGCAGACGATCATCCTGCAGCTGATGCAGATGGTGCAGGCGAATGCGGACGTGCCGAAGATCGAGGGCGTGCTGAAGCGCGACGCGGCGCTGTCGTACAAGCTGCTCCGCTACATCAATTCCGTCGGCGTCGGTGCCGGCCGCGAGAAGGTGCAGTCGCTGAAGCAAGCCATCACGCTGCTGGGCTACCAGCCGCTGCACCGCTGGCTGACATTGCTGCTGGCGACGGCCAGCACGAGCGGCTACTCGCCGGTGCTGCTGGAAACGGCCGTCGTGCGCGGCCGGCTGGCCGAGCTGCTGGGGCAGGGCGCCGTGGGCAAGATGGAAGCGGAAAACATTTTCGTGGCCGGCATGTTCTCGCTGCTGGACCGGCTGCTGGGCATCCCGATGAAGGAAGTGCTGGAGACGATCCAGCTGTCCGACGACGTCGTCGCCGCGCTGCTGGACCGGGGCGGCAAATACGGCCCGTACCTGGCGCTGGCCGAAGCATGCGAGCTGAACTCCGCGCTGGTCTCGTCGCTGGCCGCATCGCTGCACCTGACGCCGGAAGACGTCAACAAGGCGCACCTGTCGGCGCTGGCGTGGACGCAGAACGTCACGGCGTAACAGCTGAGCATGAAGGTCGCTGCGGCAAGCATTTACCCCAACGGCAAACCCTGGTCAGACAGGAGTGACGCCTTGCAAGGTGTCACCGCTGCGCAGGCGGGGAGCATCGCTCCCCGAAACCCCTGCTACGCCCCGGTGGGTCTGACCCCGGCCTCTGCCTTTGGGTTTTGCTGGCGTCGGCGACTCGCTTAAATTTCCAGGTTGTCGATCAGACGCGTGGTGCCCAGCTTCGCGGCGGCCAGCACGACGAGCGGCTCGCCTTGCGCCAGGTCGCCGGCGTTCGGCGGTTGCAGGTCGGCGCGCTTGCGGATGCTGATGTAGTCCGGCTTCCAGCCGCGGGCGGCCAGGTCGTCCATCGCCTTGTGCTCCAGCTGGAACACGTCCAGGTGGCCGGCGCGCATTTCGTTGGCGACGAAGTTCAGCGCCTGGTACAGCGCCGGCGCTTCGGCCCGCTCGGTGGCGGACAGGTACATATTGCGCGACGACAGCGCCAGGCCATCGTCGGCGCGGAACGTTTCGGCGCCGATGATCTGCGTCGGCAGCGCGAACTGGCGCGCCATGTTGCGCACGATCATCAGCTGCTGGTAATCCTTCTTGCCGAACACAGCCACGCGTGGCTGCACGCACGAGAACAGCTTCGTGACGACGGTGCACACGCCATTGAAGAAGCCCGGGCGGAACTCGCCTTCGAGGATGTTGCCGAGCCCGTCCGGCGGCTGCACGCGGTATTCCTGCGGCTCCGGGTACATGTCCTTCTCGGTCGGCGCGAACAGCACGTAGACGCCTTCCTTTTCCAGCTTCTCCACGTCCGCCTGGAACGTGCGCGGATATTTGTCGAAGTCCTCGTTCGGGCCGAACTGCAGGCGGTTCACGAAGATCGAGGCGACGACGGGGTCGCCATGCTTGCGCGCCAGGCGCATCAGCGACAGGTGGCCTTCGTGCAGGTTGCCCATCGTGGGCACGAAGGCGGTGCGCAGCTGGCCGGAGAGCTGGTCGCGCAGTTCTTCGATGGAGGAGATGATTTTCATAATATTTTTTTGATTCAGGCGGGCGAATACGCGAGCCGCACATAGATCGGTGCGAACGGTTCGGCCTGGGTTATTTCGATCAGGGTTTCTTTCGCCAGTTCCAGCATCGCGACGAAGTTCACGACCAGCACCGGCACGCCGCCTTCGGTATCGAACAGGTCCGCGAATTCGACGAAGCGCTGCGACTGCAGGCGGCGCAATATGATCGTCATGTGCTCGCGTACCGACAGCTCTTCGCGGGTGATCTTGTGATGCTGCTTCAACGTGGCGCGCTTGAGCAGGCCGCGCCAGGCGTCCTGCAAGTCCGTCGGGCTGACGTCCGGCCACACGGGTACCAGGCTCTGCTCGATGAAGATCTGCGTGCGGACGAAATCGCGGTCGACCTGCGGCAGCGCGTTCAGGTCGTAGGCGGCCAGCTTGATCTGCTCGTATTCGAGCAGCCGGCGCACCAGCTCCGCGCGCGGGTCCTCGGCTTCGATCTCGATGTCGTGGTGGCGCTGCGGCAGCAGCATGCGCGACTTGATCTCGATGAGCATCGCCGCCATCAGCAGGTACTCGGCCGCCAGCTCCAGGTTCGACAGGCGGATCTGCTCGACGTACTTCAGGTATTGCAAGGTCACCTGGGCCATCGGGATGTCCAGGATGTTGAAGTTCTGCTTGCGGATCAGGTACAGCAGCAGGTCCAGCGGACCTTCGAATGCGTCGAGGAAGATTTCCAGCGCGTCCGGCGGAATGTACAGGTCGTTCGGCAGCTTCAGCAGCGGCTCGCCGTACAGGCGTGCGAAAGCGGCGCCGTCGGCTGCTGCCTCGGCGCTCGTCGCGTCCTGTTGCGCCGGATCCGGCGCTTCAGGCATCTGCGTGGCGGCGCTGGCGGGATCAATCGCTTCGCCCGCCACGTCCTGCGGCAGCATGCGTGCCTTCCTTGGGGATCAGCCCTTGGTCTGGTAGACGTAAGCCTGTTGCTTGATGCGGGATTCGCGCAGACGGGCTTGCTCGTCCAGCGACAGCGGTGCCTTGTCCCACAGCAGGGAGCGGCCTTGCTGCTGGCCCGCCTCGATCTGCGGATTCTGTTCCTTCAGACCCTTGATGAACTGGGTGTGGTCCGACTCGTACATACGGTGTTGTTTGAACAGGAGTTTCATATCGTGAAAGAAGGGTGAAAACCAGCGCGTATTTTACCGCGCTGCGGCATGCCGCAGGGAATTTCTATGGCGCATCGCTGTGGTCCTTCTGCGACGTCTTGCCGGATCGGTTATGCTTCTTTGCAATGAATTCCCGGCTGACACTTCGTACCGCCTTCCTGCTGACCCTGGCCCCGCTGCTGTGGGCCGGCAATGCCATTGTCGGGCGGGTCGTGCACGACCTGGTCCCGCCGATCACGCTGAACTTCCTGCGCTGGGCGATCGCGCTGCTGATCCTGCTGCCGCTCGCCGGGCCCGTGTTCCGGCCGGGCAGCGGGCTGTGGCCGTACTGGCGCCGCTATGCGATGCTGGGGCTGCTCGGCGTCGGGCTGTACAACGCGCTGCAGTATCTCGCGCTGCAAAGCAGCACGCCGATCAACGTCACATTGGTGGCGGCCGGCATGCCCGTGTGGATGATGGCGACGGGCTGGCTGTTCTTCGGCGCGGCCGTGTCGCGCAAGCAGGTGGTCGGCGCCGTGCTGTCGATCGCCGGCGTGCTCGTCGTGCTGGCGCGGGGCGACTGGCAGCACTTGCTGGCATTGCGGCTTGTCGCCGGCGACCTGTTCATGATCCTGGCGACGATCGCCTGGTCGCTGTACAGCTGGCTGCTGACGCGCACGCCGGAGCCCAGCGCGTTGCGGGCGAATTGGGCGTCGTTTTTATTGGCGCAAGTGGGATTCGGCGTCGTGTGGTCCGGTGTTTTCGCGGCCGGCGAGTGGGCGGTATTGGCGCCCGCCATTCATTGGAATGCCACGTTGATGGCCGCGCTGGCGTACGTCGCGATCGGCCCGGCGATCATTGCATTTCGCTGCTGGGGGGCCGGCGTGCAACAGGCCGGCCCCGCGATCGCCGCATTCTTCAGCAATCTGACGCCGTTATTCGCGGCGCTGTTATCGTCGGCTTTTCTCGGCGAGCCGCCGCACGTTTATCACGGCATTGCGTTTCTATTGATCGTCGGCGGCATCGTCGTATCGTCGCGCCGGTCACCATAAAATAGCGGTGCGCCCCCGGCGCAGCGTTGCTGTTATGGTTGCGGCATCGAAGGTCACCAAAGCCGGAGGTCCCATGCGCACCATGCTGGCCGCCCTTGCCGCGGCATCGCTATTACTGACGGCGTGCGATCGATCCGCCCCGCCGAAACCCCCGAAACCGATCACCGCCGTTTCCGGCTAAGAACATTTCCAAAGTCGAGGGACTGTCCCCGAATTTCGGCAACGAACCGTGCGAACGCAGGCATGCCAGCCAAGACGGCATGAGTGTATTCGGTGAAGCCGAGCTGACGCCGGATCTTATTCAGAATGTTTCCAAAATTCGGGGACTGTCCCCGAATTTTGGAAATATTTCTTGCGCGACCTGCCAAGGGGCTGTCGTCATTCGGAGTGCGCAGGCGCGACATGCCAGTGGTTGGCGCGAGCGCGCCAGAGGTTGGCACGGGCTGTGGTGTTTTCGCTACGGCTAGCGCAGCTGCCGACGCATCACGAGCGGCGCGGGTTCCAGCGGGTTGGCGTGGCTGTATTCCAGTTCTTCGGCCAACTCGAAGGCAAAGGCGGAATAAAAGTCGACCAGTTTCGGTTGATCGCTGCGCACGGCCAGCCTTAATTCGCCGATGCCACATTCCATGCCGTGGTGAATCACGGCTTCCAGCAAATGCTGCGACAGGTTATTGCCGCGATATGCCGGCAATATGCCCATCCGGAGAATTTCCCACGTGTCCGCTTCGGTATCGTGGGGTAACCAGCGCACGGAGCCGATCGGTTCCTCGGCGGTCGACAAAATAAAACCGCCGCCCTGCCGCAGATGTTCTGCGACGAGGACGGCGGTCTCGCGGTGGCCGCTCGATGTGACGCTGACTTTACCGGCCCACGCGGTGCGCGTGAGGCCGGCAATTAACGGCGCATCGTCGGTAGTGGCGTGCCGTACTACGACTTTCATCGGCGGCAATACTCCTTTTAACGAATCCGCATGCCCGGCTCGGCGCCCGGCCATGGGTTCAGGATGTAAATACCCGGATTGGCTTTTTCATCGGCGGCCGATGCGGCCAATACCATGCCTTCCGAAACGCCGAATTTCATCTTGCGCGGTGCCAGGTTCGCCACCAGCACCGTCAGCTTGCCCACCAGGTCTTCCGGCTGGTACATCGACTTGATGCCGGAGAAGACGTTGCGGTGGCGGCCTTCGCCCACGTCCAGGGTCAGGCGCAGCAGCTTGTCGGAGCCTTCGACGTGCTCGCAGTTGACGATCTTGGCGATGCGCAGGTCGATCTTGACGAAGTCGTCGATCTTGATTTCCGGCGCCAGCGGTTCGATACCTGTCGCCGTCGCCGTCGCCGTCGCCGGCGCAGCGGATGCCGAAGCGGCAGCGGCGGGAGCAGCAACGGCAGGGGCAGCAGCGGGCTTCGGCGCATCGAACAGCTCGTCGATCATCTTCGCATCGACGCGCGTCATCAGGTGGCTGTACGCACCGATCGTGCGGCCCAGCATCGCCTGCGACGCCGCTTCCACGCCGGTATCGGCCCACGTGAAGCGCTCGTCGTTGAGGAACGTCTTGACGTTCGCGGCCACGCCCGGCAGCACCGGCGACAGCAGGATCGTCAGCTGGCGGAACAGGATCAGCGCCGTCGTGCACACTTCGTGCAGTTCCGCCGTCTTCGTCTCGTCCTTCGCCAGCACCCACGGCTTGTTCTCGTCGACGTACTGGTTCGTCACGTCGGCGATCTCCATCACTTCGCGCAGCGCCTTGCCGAACTCGCGGCTCTCGAAGTTCAGCGCGATCGAATCGGCGCGCACGTGGCCTTCCGCATTGGTCAGCGCGCGGCGGATCCAGCCCAGCGCCGTCTCGGACAACTGGGTTGCCAGCTTGCCATCGAACTTCTTCGCGATGAAGCCCGCGCAGCGGCTGGCGATGTTGACGTATTTGCCGATCAGGTCCGAGTTCACGCGGGCGACGAAGTCCTCGCCCGTGAAGTCCAGGTCTTCCACCTTGGAGTTCAGCTTGAACGCGATGTAGTAGCGCAGCCATTCCGGGTTCATGCCCAGGTTCAGGTAGCGCAGCGGCGAGATGCCGGTGCCGCGCGACTTGGACATTTTTTCATTGTTGACCGTCAGGTGGCCGTGCACGTTCACCTTCAGCTTGTCGATCACCGGATGGTCGGCGAACTTCAGCATCGCCGGCCAGAACAGGATGTGGAACGACACGATGTCCTTGCCGATGAAGTGGATCTGCTCGGTGGCCGGGTCGCGCAGGAACGCGTCGTAGTCGACGCCGATCTTGCCGAAGTAGTTCTTCAGCGAGGCGAGGTAGCCCACCGGCGCGTCCAGCCACACGTAGAAGAACTTGCCCGGCGCATCGGGGATCGGGATGCCGAAGTAGGGCGCGTCGCGCGAGATGTCCCAGTCGGCCAGCTTCTCGCCCGACTCGCCCAGCCATTCGGAGACCTTGTTGACCATCTCCGGCTGCAGGCGGCCCGGCGTGTTCAGCCAGTCGCGCAGGAATTCGAAGCAGCGCGGGTCGGACAGCTTGAAGAAGTACTGCTCCGACGGTTTCAGGATCGGCGTGGCGTTGGTGAACACCGAGTACGGGTTCACCAGGTCGGTCGGCTGGTAGGCGGCGCCGCACACTTCGCAGTTGTCGCCATACTGGTCCTTCGCGCCGCATTTCGGGCATTCGCCCTTGATGTTGCGGTCGGCGAGGAACATGCCCTTCACCGGGTCGAAGAAGCGGTCGACCGTCTTCGTCTGGATCAGGCCATTGTCGCGCAGCTTGCGGTAGATGCCCTGCGACAGCTCGACGTTTTCCGGCGAATCGGTCGAGTACCAGTTGTCAAAAGCGATATGAAAGCCGTCCAGGTACTGGGCGCGGCCGGCGGCGATCTTGGCGACGAATTCCTGCGGCGTGATGCCTTCCTTCTCCGCCGCGATCATGATGGGCGTGCCGTGCGTGTCGTCCGCGCCGACGAAATGCACTTCGCGCGGCTGGCCGTTATCGCTCTGCATGCGCTGGAAACGGACCCAGATGTCGGCCTGGATGTATTCCATCATGTGGCCGATGTGGAAGGCGGCGTTTGCGTACGGCAGGGCGGTGGTGACGAACAGCTTGCGGGTCATGGTCAGCGCAGTAGAAGGTGAGTAAAAGGTCCATTTTACCAGCCCCTGCCCGAGCATGGGATTACGTGTGGTGGCGCGCGTTTTGCGCTAGACTGCCGCTTCAATACACGGAGATTTACATGAGCATCACAGTCGAAGACGTCAAGGCCGCATTGTCCAAAGTGGTCGATTCGAACACCACCAAGGACTTCGTGACCAGCAAATCGGTCCGCAACCTGAAGGTCGAGAATGGACAGATCAGCCTGGACATCGAGCTGGGTTACCCGGCCAACAGCCAGATCGAACCGATCCGCGCCAGCGTGCAGCAAGCCCTCGCGGGCTTCGGCCTGCCGGCCAGCGTGAACGTCTACAGCAAGATCATTGCCCACACGGTGCAGCGCGGCCTGAAGCCCCTGCCGAACGTGAAGAACATCATCGCCGTCGCTTCCGGCAAGGGTGGCGTCGGCAAGTCCACCACGGCCGTCAACCTGGCGCTGGCCCTGGCCGCGGAAGGCGCCAAGGTCGGCGTGCTCGATGCCGACATCTATGGCCCGTCGCAGCCGATGATGCTGGGCGTGTCCGGCCGGCCGATCACGAAGGACGGCAAGTCGATGGAGCCGATGGAAGGCCACGGCGTGCAGGTGTCGTCGATCGGCTTCCTGATCGACCCGGACGAACCGATGGTGTGGCGCGGCCCGATGGTCACGCAGGCGTTGCAGCAGCTGCTGGATCAGACCAACTGGCACGACCTGGACTACCTCGTCATCGACATGCCGCCGGGGACGGGCGACATCCAGCTGACCTTGTCGCAGAAGGTGCCGGTGACGGGCGCGGTGATCGTCACGACGCCGCAGGACATCGCGCTGCTGGACGCGCGCAAGGGCCTGAAGATGTTCGAGAAGGTGGGCATCCCGATCCTGGGCGTCGTCGAGAACATGAGCACGCACATCTGCTCGAACTGCGGCCACGTCGAGGAGATCTTCGGCGCCGGCGGCGGTGAGAAGATGACGCAGGACTTCAAGGTGGATTTCCTGGGCAAGCTGCCGCTGAAGATGTCGATCCGCGAGCAGACCGACTCCGGCAGGCCGACCGTCGTCGCCGAGCCGGACGGCCCGGTCGCCACGATCTACAAGGAGATCGCCCGCAAGATCGCCGTGCGCGTGGCCGAGAAGGCGAAGGACATGACCAGCAAGTTCCCGACGATCGTCGTCAAGAACGACTGATGCGCGCCATCGCCTTCGCCGCCGTCACGTCGCTCGCCGCCGCGCTGCCGGCGTTGGCCCAGCAACCGTTGGCCCAGCAGCGCGCCTGGCAGCCGCAGGCCAGCGGCACCCAGGTGGAACTGCGCGGCCTGGCCGTCGTCAGCGCCACGGTGGCGTGGGCGAGCGGCGCGAAGGGCACGGTGCTGCGCACCACCGACGGCAGCACGTGGACGGCGCTGGCCGTGCCGGGCGCCGAGGCGCTGGATTTGCGCGACATCGCCGCATTCGACGCCGACACGGCGATCGCGATGAGCGCCGGCCCTGGCGCCGCGTCGCGCATCTACCGCACCCGCGATGGCGGCGCGACGTGGCAGCTCCTGATCACCAATCCCGATGCGAAAGGCTTCTGGGACGCGATCGCGTTTTGGGATGCGCGGCACGGTGTCGTTTTCGGCGACCCCGTCGACGGCCGCTTCCAAGTGCGCGTGACGAATGACGGCGGCGACACCTGGCGCGCCGTGACGGACGAGGAAGGCTTGCGCGCACTGCCGGACGAAGGCGCGTTTGCCGCGAGCGGCACATGCCTGACGGTGGCCGGCAGCGCCGACGCGTGGTTCGCCACCGGCGGCGCGCAGACGCCGCGCGTGTTCCATTCGAAGGATGGCGGGCGCACGTGGCAGGCATCGGCCGTGCCCGTCGCCGCCGGCGCACCGGCCCGCGGGCTGTTCTCGGTGGGCTTCCGCGATGCGCGGGTCGGCATCGCGACGGGCGGCGACTACAAGGACGTACACATGGCAGGCGCGAACGGCGCGCGCAGCGAGGACGGCGGCGCCAGCTGGACGCCCGTGCAGGTGCTGCCGGCCGGGTACATGTCGGTCGTGGTGCCGGTGCCCGGCGCCCCGGACACGTTCGTGGCGGCGGGGCTGGCCGGTTCCGGCTATTCTGTCGATGCGGGGCGAAGCTGGAAGGCGCTGGACGGCACGCCCGTCAACACGGTCGGCTTCGCATCGCCAACGGCCGGCTGGGCCGTTGGGCCGAAGGGGCTCGTGCTGAAATACGTCGGGGCGCCGCTGAACCGCTGAACCAGAGAGGGAGGACGACCATGCGTGAAGTTCTGCTTGCCGCCACGCTGCTGCTGCCACTTGCGCTGCCATTGACGGCGCTGGCCCAATCGACCCAGTCGCCAGCGCTGTCGTTTGTCGAGCCGAAGGACGGTGCCACGGTGCGCAGCCCGTTTCGCGTGAAGCTGGCCGTCGTCGGCATGGAAGTCGCCAAAGCGGGCGCCGTCGTGCCGAACTCCGGCCACCACGTGCTGATCATCAACGGCGACGCCGTGCCGGAAGGCCAGCCGATCCCCGCCGATCCCACCCATCTGCACTGGGGCAAAGGCCAGACGGAACAGAAGATCCGCCTGCCCGCCGGCCAGTACAAGCTGACGGCGCAATTCGCCAACGGCGCCCACCAGTCGTATGGTCCGGCGGTGAGCCAGACCATCACGGTCACCGTCAAATAAGCGCTCGATCAAGCCACTAAGGATGAGCCCGTGTCCACCTTGGGGTCAACCCCAAAAACGGACACGAGCTCGGCCGCTGCATGGTTGAGTTCGTGTCCGAAATCGGTGTTGACCCCACGGTGGACACGAACACAGCCGCAGTTACTTGGCCTTCTCGAACGTGGCATTCAAGCCTGGAGCGATCAGGCGGCCGCGGTCGTTCGTGGCCGAGAAGCGCAGTTCCGCTTCCATCGATGTGACGAACCAGCTGCCGTCCGGCGCCGCGTACAGCGGCTCGCTGGCGCCGTCGCGCAGCGCGACCGTCAGGCCGTCGCCGGCGCGGGCGATCGTGAAGTCGCCCAGGCCGTCGATGACGTAGCGGCCCGGCAGCGCGGCCAGTGCGGCGGCCGGCGCGGGTACCGCGGCGCGCACCTGGGCGCGATGCGTCGGCCAGTTGTACGCCGTCGCGACGGCCCGTACCACTTCGCCGGCCAGTTCGCCGCCGCGGTCGCCGTTCGTCATCACGACGACGCCGTCGCCCCGTTCCGTGTACGCCACCAGCATGTTCTGGTAGCCCGCGTTGGCGCCGCCGTGGCTGAACGATTGCGCCTGGCCGTCGCCGTCGATGCGCCAGCCCAGGCCGAAGTTTTCCCGCACCGGCGACAGCATCAGCTGCGTCATCGACTGCGACAGCACCTTGTTCGACTGGCCCGCCGCCGAACGCTTCACTTCGATCGCGAACTTCGCCAGGTCCGTCGGCGTCGTCCACAGGCCCGCCGCCGCCTGTTCCGGATACGTGTGCGGGCCGCCGGCGATCGGCTTGCCGGCGCCGTCGTGCGGCAGGGCCGCGCGCGCCAGCAGCGCCGCGGGCAGCGGCTGGGCGAACGTGCTGTCGTTCATCGCCAGCGGGCGCAGCACCGTGTCCTGCAGCAGTTGCGCGAAGTCCTTCTTGCTGCGCTCGCCCATCACGTACTGCACCACCTCGTAGCCGCCGCCGGAATAGCGCCACTTCGTGCCGGGCTTCGTCCCCACGTGCACGCCGCGCGTGTTGGCGGGCGGGGCGCCATTCAGCACCTGCACCAGGGTCGGCACCTTGGCGCCGGCCGCATAGCCGGGGAAGCCGTGCACCGTCGTGCCGGCCGTGTGCGACAGCAGCTGGCGCAACGTGACGGGCGTGTTGTCGACGTTGTTCGGCAGCTTCCAGTATGTGGTGTAGCCGTTCACGTTCGCATCGAGCGCCAGCGTGCCGCTCTCGACGAGCTTCAACGCGGCGACCGCGGTGACGGGCTTGCTGATCGACCCGGCCTGGAACAGCGTGGCGGGCGTGACGGGCGCGCCGCCCGGCGTCACGGCGCCATAGCCCTTCGCCCATTCGATCTCGCCGGCATGGATCACGGCGATGCTGGCGCCGGGCACGCCGAGGCGGGCCATTTCGTCGGCCAGCACGCGGCGCATGGGCGGCGCCTTGTCGATCGCGACGGCGCTCTGCAAGCCCTGTTCGACGGCCGCGATGCGGGCCGCCAGGCCCGGGTCGTCGGCAGCGAATGCCGGCAGTGCGCAAAGGAGGAGGGCGAGGGCGAGCGGTTTCTTCAAGGGCGGCTCCTGTGTTGACGATCGTCCGAGTATAAGCGAGTTGCGGGTAAAATAACCCCTTTCCAGTTATCGCATCAGAACCACATGACCACCGACGCCACCCCCGCAGCTACCCCCGTCCGTACCCGGTTCGCCCCGAGCCCGACCGGCTTCCTCCACCTGGGCGGCGCCCGCACGGCGCTGTATTCCTGGGCCTATGCGCGCCACTTCGGCGGCACCTTCGTGCTGCGCATCGAGGACACCGACCTGGAACGCTCGACCCCCGAAGCCGTGCAGGCGATCCTCGACGGCATGCAGTGGCTGGGCCTGGACCACGACGAAGGCCCGTTCTACCAGATGCAGCGGATGGACCGCTATCGCGAAGTGATCGCGCAGATGCTGGAGGCGGACACCGCCTACCACTGCTACTGCACGCCGGAGGAAGTGGAAGCGATGCGCGAGCGCCTGCGCGCGGCCGGCGAGAAGCCGCGCTACGACGGTACCTGGCGTCCGGAACCGGGCAAGGTGCTGCCTGCCGTTCCGGAAGGCCGCAAGCCCGTCGTGCGCTTCCGTAACCCGCTTGATGGCGACGTCACGTGGCACGACGTCGTCAAGGGCCCGATCACGATCTCGAACAAGGAACTGGACGACCTGGTCATCGCCCGCACGGACGGCACGCCCACGTACAACTTCTGCGTGGCCGTGGACGACTGGGACATGCGCATCACCCACGTGCTGCGCGGCGACGACCACGTGAACAATACGCCCCGCCAGATCAACATCCTGCGCGCGATCGGCGCGCCGCTGCCGCAATACGGCCACCTGCCGATGATCCTCGGTTCGGACGGCCAGAAGCTGTCCAAGCGCCACGGCGCCGTCAGCGTGATGGAGTATCCGGCCCAGGGCTTCCTGCCCGAAGCGATGCTGAACTACCTGGCGCGCCTGGGCTGGAGCCATGGCGACGACGAGGTGTTCTCGATGGAACAGTTCTGCGAATGGTTCAACCTGGAGCATCTGACGGCGTCGCCGGCGCAGTTCAACAACGAGAAGCTGGCGTGGCTGAACAACCACTGGATCAAGCAGGCCGACAATGCCCGCCTGGCCGAGCTGGCGCGGCCGCGCATGCTGGCCGCCGGCGCCGTGTTCGACGGCGCGCCGGACCTGGCCACCGTGCTGGGCCTGCTGAAGGAACGCACCAACACCGTCAACGAGCTGGCCGATGCGGCGATGCTGTTCTACCGCGCGCCGCAGCCGGACGCGGCGCTGATGACGCAGCACTTCACGGACGCCGTCAAGCCGGCGCTGGCCGCGTTCGCCGAGCGCATCAACAAGATCGAGTGGACCAAGGAAGCCATCGCCGCGATGCTGAAGGAAGTGCTGGCGGCCCATGGCCTGAAGATGCCACAGCTGGCGATGCCGCTGCGCCTGATCGTCACGGGCCAGTTGCAGACCCCGGCGATCGACGCCGTGCTGCAGCTGTTCGGCCGCGACGAGGTGATGGCGCGCGTCGCCAGGTACCTGTGAAAGCAGTTGGAAAATATTTCAGAGGGGTATTTGCGTTTTCCTGATCCGCTGCTATACTTCTGTCTCTTCGCAAACGGGGGTATAGCTCAGCTGGGAGAGCGCTTGCATGGCATGCAAGAGGTCAGCGGTTCGATCCCGCTTACCTCCACCAGTTTGCAGAAGAAAGAGCAGTAAAAGCAGTCCAGGGTCCCCATCGTCTAGAGGCCTAGGACATCACCCTTTCACGGTGAGTACCGGGGTTCGAATCCCCGTGGGGACGCCAAGTTTTGTTGTGATTGCCACGCGGTTGGTGGCAGTAGTGACAAAAGTCGCGCAAGCGGCTTTTATTTTGCCTGTGCCAGCGGGGGTATAGCTCAGCTGGGAGAGCGCTTGCATGGCATGCAAGAGGTCAGCGGTTCGATCCCGCTTACCTCCACCACAAGGTGCAGATGATCGTTCCGAGGTCCCCATCGTCTAGAGGCCTAGGACATCACCCTTTCACGGTGAGTACCGGGGTTCGAATCCCCGTGGGGACGCCAGTGGTTTTGTAGTGGATAGCAGTACATCGTAGTAGTACATCGTCTGTGCCAGCGGGGGTATAGCTCAGCTGGGAGAGCGCTTGCATGGCATGCAAGAGGTCAGCGGTTCGATCCCGCTTACCTCCACCAAAAGCGGCAGAGGCAAAAGCGGTAGCAGTCCAGGGTCCCCATCGTCTAGAGGCCTAGGACATCACCCTTTCACGGTGAGTACCGGGGTTCGAATCCCCGTGGGGACGCCAAAGGCATACAGCACGTCATGAAAATCGGCCGCAGCAGCGGCTTTTTTTTCGTCCTCGCGCTGAACTCACTCCCCCTCCAAAAGTTCCCGTTTTCGCGAAAAGTTCTCTCCTTGCGTCCGCGCTTTTCCGACCTACACTCGAACAGTCGAGGAGGCGATGGAGGCACGCATGGAACTGCATGGCATCGAATCCTATCTGCAGCGGATTCTTCATCCGCAAACCCATTCGCATCGCTGGACGGCGCGCGAGCCCGATTGGGTCGTTGGTGCGCTGGCCGGGTTCGCGGCGGGCGGCATCGTCATGGTGCTGGAACTGGCTTTTGCGGCAGTGGCCGGCATCGATCCGTGGCGCACGCCGCGGCTGATCGCCGCGCTGGTGCTGGGCGATCCCGTGCTGCAGGTGGGCGGCTACAGCATGGCCGTCGTCGTCGGCGCGCTGGCCGTGCATTACTTCCTCGGCACGTTCTTCGGCCTCGTGCTGGCGGGGCTGATGGCACCGTTCCGTTTCGACTCGAGCATCGCGATGGCCCTCGTGGCGGGCGCCGTGTTCGGGGCCTTGCTGTATCTGTTCGATTTCTACGTGATGGCAAGCGTGCTGCCGTGGTTTACCGAGCTGCGGGGCTGGACGACGGTGCTGGGCCACGTCGTGTTCGGCATGACGGCGGCACTGATCTACCGGGTATTGCGGCGGCGCTGAGGCGAACATGGCCGTGGCGCTTGCCGTCGTGCTGGTCCTGATCGCGCTGGGCGCGGTGGCATTTCATTTCGCCAGCCCGTGGCAGCCGACGGCGATCGCGTCGAACTGGCAGTCGATGGACGAAGCGTTGCGGCTGACGATGGTGATCACCGGCGTCGCGTTCGTCGCCTTGCACCTGTTCGTCGCGTATGCGGTGGTGCGGTACCGGCACCGCGCCGGGCATCGCGCGTCGCTTGAACACGGCAACCGGCGGCTCGAATGGTGGCTGATCGGCATCACGACGCTCGGCATCATCGGCCTGCTCGCGCCGGGGCTTACCGTGTATGCGCGGCTGATCGATGCGCCACCCGATGCGCGGGTGTTCGAAGTGATGGGCCAGCAGTGGCAATGGCATTACCGGTTGCCGGGCGCGGACGGCCGGCTGGGCGCGGCGGACGTGCGCTTCATCGCCGCCGCCAATCCGTTCGGCATCGACCCGGAAGATCCATACGGGCAGGACGACGTGCTGGTGGATGGCCAGGAGCTGCACCTGCCCGTGGGCATCCCAGCTCGTGCCCAATTGCGTGCGCAGGACGTGCTGCACGATTTTTATGTGCCGCAGTTCCGCACGCGGATGAACATGGTGCCCGGCATGGTGACGCATTTCTGGTTCACACCGGAGCGCACGGGAAGGTATGAAGTGCTGTGCGCGCAGCTGTGCGGCGTGGGGCATTCGAACATGCGCAGCTGGGTCGTCATCGACGAGCCGGGGGCATACGGCGCATGGCTGGCGCACCAGCCGACGTTCGGCGGCGGGCCTGCCGTGCCGGGCGGCGCGGGCCGGGCGGCCGGGGCGGGGCAGGCGAGTAGTGCCGGGCAGGGCGGGGCTGGGAGCGCCGCCGGCCCGGGCGGCTCGGCTGGGCCCACCGGGCCGCCTGGTCCGGCTGGCTCGTCTGGCGGGGGAGGTATGGCTGGCAAGGCCGGTACGGCAGGTGCGGCTGGTGCGGCTGGCACGGCCGGCATGGCTGGCGCGATTGGCGCGGGTGGTACTGCTGGGACGCAGGGTGTTCCCGGCGGCCCGGCGGAACCGGGCAAGGCGGGGCGGCTGCTGGCGCAGGCGAAGGGCTGCACCGCCTGCCACAGCGTGGATGGCAGCCGCGGCGTCGGCCCGTCGTGGAAGGGCTTGTACGGCAAGTCGGAAGTGCTGCAAGGCGGTGCCACGGTGCACGTCGACGAGGCCTATTTGCGCCAGTCGATCGCCGCGCCGCAGGCCGCGATCGTGCAGGGGTATGCGCCCGTGATGCCGCCGGTGCAGCTGTCGGCGGCGGAACAGGCGGCGCTGGTGGACTACATCAAGACGCTGCGGTAACGACAACAAGCACGGCGGCAAGCACTGCCATAAAGCGCGGCAGCAAGCACTGCAAAAAGCATCGCGGCAAGCACGGCATAAAGCACGGCAGCAAGCACGGGAGAAAGGCAATGGCGCACGAGACGAATGCGGAGCAGGGCGCGGAACCCGAGGCGCATGCGCCCAGCGGTTTCTGGACCCGCTACGTGTGGAGCCAGGACCACAAGGTGATCGCCGTGCAATACACGCTGACGGCGCTGGCGGTCGGCGTGATCGGCATCGTGCTGTCCGACCTGATGCGGCTGCAGCTGGGCTTTCCCGGCCGCTTCGAATTCATCGACCCGAACAGCTATTACCAGTACATGACGATGCACGGCATGATCATGGTGATCTACCTGCTGACGGCGATCTTCCTGGGCGGCTTCGGCAATTACCTGATCCCGCTGATGGTGGGCGCGCGCGACATGGTGTTCCCCTACCTGAACATGCTGAGCTTCTGGTTTTACCTGGCTGCCGTCGCGATCCTCGTCGGCAGCTTCTTCGTGCCGGGCGGGCCCACCGGCGCGGGCTGGACCTTGTACCCGCCGCAGGCGATCCTGCCGGGCACGCCCGGTGTCGAGGCGGGCATCGTCGTGATGCTGGTGTCGCTGCTGGTGTTCATCGCGGCCGCGACGATGGGCGGCCTGAACTACGTGACGACGATCCTGCAGGCGCGCACACGCGGCATGACGCTGATGCGCATGCCGCTGACGGTGTGGGGCATCTTCATCGCGACGGTGCTGGCGCTGTTCGCGTTTCCCGCGCTGTTCGTGTCCGGCGTGATGATGCTGCTCGACCGCACGCTCGGCACGAGCTTCTTCATGCCGGCGATCGTGTCGATGGGGCAGGCGCTGAACTACCGCGGCGGCAGCCCGCTGCTGTTCCAGCACCTGTTCTGGTTCTTCGGCCATCCCGAGGTGTACATCGTCGCGCTGCCAGCGTTCGGCATCATCTCCGACCTGATCAGCGTGCACGCGCGCAAATGCATCTTCGGCTACCGGATGATGGTGTGGGCGATCGTCATCATCGGCGCGCTATCGTTCGTCGTGTGGGCCCACCATATGTACGTGTCCGGCATGCACCCGCTGTTCGGCTTCTTCTTCGCGATCACAACGCTCGTGATCGCCGTGCCGACGGCGCTGAAGGTGTACAACTGGACGCTGACGTTATGGCGCGGCGATATCCACCTGACGGCGCCGATGCTGTTCGCGCTGGGCTTCATCAGCACGTTCCTGATCGGGGGCCTGACGGGGCTATTCCTCGGCAACGTCAGCGTCGACATCCCGCTGTCGAACACCTACTTCGTCGTCGCGCACTTCCACATGGTGATGGGCGTGTCGCCGGTGCTGGCCGTATTCGGCGGTCTCTACCACTGGTACCCGAAGGTCACGGGGCGCATGTATCACGAAGGGCTCGCGCGGCTGCACTTCTGGATCACGTTCGTCGGCGCCTACGCGATCTTCTTCCCGATGCATTACCTGGGCCTGCTGGGCATGCCGCGCCGTTACTACGCATTCGACAACTACAACTTCATCCCGCCGTCGGCGCAATCGCTGAACGCGTTCATCACGGTGGTCGCGCTGGTCGTCGGGCTGGCGCAGCTGCTGTTCCTGGCGAACTTCGCGTGGAGCGTGCGCAACGGCCGCCCTGCCGGCCCGAACCCGTGGCGTGCCGCCAGCCTGGAGTGGCAGACGCCGCAGACTCCACCCGTGCACGGCAATTGGGGTAACGAGCTGCCGGTGGTGTATCGCGGCCCGTATGACTACGGCCGCGCGGGCGCAGCAGACGCCGGCACTACCGAAGCTGGCGCTGCGGAGGCCGGCGTCGCGGAGGTCGTCGCGGATTATCTGCCGCAGAACGTCGGGCCGGATGAGGGCGACGAGCCCGATGAGGACGATGAGGATGATCAGGGCAGGGCGCGCGCACGGCCACCGGGCACGGCCGTGCCGCGGGAAGGAGGGCAGGGAACATGATGCGCTTCATCATCTGCCCGTTGCCCCGCTGCGGGTTCCAGCCGGACGGCTACTGGCCCGGCGACGGTGCCGCACCGTACGGCACGCGGCAAGTGGGGTTGTGGACGTTCATGGGCGTCGTCTGCGTGCTGTTCGCGCTGTTCGGCGTCGCGTACGTGATGCGGATCGGCTACGACGACTGGCGCGTGCTGCCGGCGGCGCCGTGGCAGCTGTGGCTGTCCACCGCGCTGCTGGGGACGGGCGACGCCGTCTGGCAGCTGGCGGCGCTGGCCGCGATGCGCCGGCGCCGTGTCCTGGCGCACCGATTGGCCGTGCTGGGCGTCGCGCTTGCGCTCGCCTTCATCGCCAGCCAGCTGGGCGCATGGCGCGCGCTGGCAACGCAGCATGCGGGCCTCGGCTCGGGCCCGGCCGCCGCGTTCTTCTACATGCTGACGGGGCTGCATGGCGTGCATGTGCTGGGCGGCGTGATCGCCGCGGGGCGCGTGGTACTGCGCTTCGGTGGCGGCGACCGTGCCGGTGTGCGTGCCGGTGAGCGTGCCGGCGAGGGTGCCGGCAAGCGTGTCGTCAACCGTGCGGGCGGCGGCGGTCGCGTGGACATCGTGCGCATCAGCGAGAGCCTGGCGCTGTGCGCGCGCTACTGGCACTTGCTGCTGGCGCTGTGGCTCGCGTTGTTCGGCCTGCTGTTCTGGGTCACGCCGGATGTCGTGCAGACGATCTGCTCGACGGTCGGCATTCCGGTGCGATGACGGAGGCGGCAATGTCGGCACAACAGGAATGGATACAGCCCGACGGCAAGCCGCAGCATGGCTGGCGCGCTGCACGGGCGCGCCTTGCGGCCAGCGTCGTCAGCGACCTGGCGGGCGACCGGCAAGCGTTCCGGGTCCCGTGGGGCAAGGCGATGATGTGGATCTTCCTGCTCAGCGACACGTTCATCTTCGGCAGTTTTCTGACGGGGTATATGTCGGTGCGCATGGCCACGACGACGCAATGGCCGAACCCCAGCGAAGTATTCGCGCTGACGATCGGCGGCAGGACGCTGCCGCTGATCCTGATCGCCATCATGACGTTCGTGCTGATCTCGAGCAGCGGCACGATGGCGATGGCGGTCAACTATGCGTACCGGCGCGAGCGCAAACGGTGTGCGACGCTGATGCTCGTCACGGCGGCGTTCGGAGCGCTGTTCGTCAGCATGCAGGCGTTCGAATGGAGCAAGCTGATCGCGGAAGGCGTGCGTCCGTGGGGCAATCCGATGGGCTCGGCCCAGTTCGGCGCAAGCTTCTTCATGATCACCGGTTTCCACGGCTTGCACGTGACGGCCGGCGGGATCTACCTGAGCATCGTGGCGCGCAATGTGCTGCGGGGACGCTACGAGCGCGCGGGCAATTACGGGATCGTCGAGATCGCCGGGCTGTACTGGCACTTCGTCGATCTCGTGTGGGTCTTCATCTTTGCGTTGTTCTACCTGTGGTGAGGGAATATGGACGCCACCCATCAGGAACCCACCCATCTTGAAGCCACCCCTGCGGAAGCCAGCCATGCGGCAAAAGGGCAGCAGCATCCGATCGGCCTGTACTTCAAGGTATGGGGATTGCTGTTCCTGCTCAGTGCCTTGTCCTATCTGGTCGATGTGCTTCATCTGCAGGGCTTGCTGCGCTGGAGCCTGATCCTGCTGCTGATGCTGGCCAAGGCCGGGCTGATCGTGGCAGTGTTCATGCACCTGCGCTGGGAGCGGCTGGCGCTGATCTGCCTGGTCGTCGTGCCGCCGGCCGCGTTGCTGGTGCTCGCCGGCATGATGGTCGCCGAATCGGAGTATGTGTTCCTGTTGCGCAGCACGTACTTCCGCTGACCGGGCAGCCGCTCTTTAGTTTCACCCTTGTAACGGCAAGAACGCCGGTGCTATAATTCGCGCACGCTTTTACGACGTCCCCATCGTCTAGAGGCCTAGGACATCACCCTTTCACGGTGAGTACCGGGGTTCGAATCCCCGTGGGGACGCCACAGAATTCATGCAGGTTTGCCGTTCGCGCATCATAGCTAAGCGCCGCAAGCTTCCACAAAACAGGCCGCCGATGCGGCCTGTTTTGCTTTCCGCGGTTCGCAAGCTGCCGACTCGCGCACGCGGGTACTACATGGATGGCGACGGCAACAACGATTGCAGCGAGCGGGGCGCCTGTCCCGTCAGCATCGTGTAGCTGCCGGGTGCCGCGGCCATCACGCCACTCTCCAGCGCCGTTTCGACATGAGCGATCATCCGCGCCAGCTGGGGCGGCGTGCCTTCGCTGACGAGCCCGTCGACGCGTTCGGCCGTGCTCACACCCTGGAAGGTAAGCGGCCTGGAACAGGCTGCGGCGGCGATACGCGCGATATCGGCGCCGTCCAGCGCCTCCGGTCCCGCGATATCGAGCGTGCGCGTGCCGGCCGGCGCGAGCAGGGCACACGCCGCTGCCCGCGCGCAATCGTCCCGTGCGATGTAGGAGACCCGCCCCGTGCGGTTGGCCGATACCAGCACTCCGCTCGGCAGCGCCGCGGCGATCGTCTGGCACAGCGGGTCCATGTAGAAGCCGTTGCGCAGCACCGTGTGGGCGATGCCGCTGGCGCGCAGCAGTGCCTCCGTTTGCGCGTGATCCTCCGCGACGGCGCCCAGCGGCGACGCATCCGGATGCAGCAACGATGTGTAGACGATGTGTTCGACACCGGCGCGCATGGCCGCATCGATCGCGTTGCGGTGCTGCGCGATCCGACGCGGGCCGACGTTGTCCAGTGCGGTACTGATCAGCAGCATCCGGTGAACTCCGTCGAACGCCGCATCGAGCGTGGTGGCATCGTCGAAGTCCGCGTGGCGCGCGATCGCAAATGGCGCGGCGCAACGTTCGGGCGTGCGGCTGGCAGCGATGACGGTGTGGCCGCCTGGAGCGAGGCGGGCGAGGTGTTGCAGCACGAGCTGGCCCAACTGGCCGGACGCGCCCGTGACGAGCAGGTGAATGGAAGTCATGACGATTCCTTGATGAATTTGAATGATGAGCAGCTGCGCTTGCACCGAACGGAGCAAGGCAGAACGGCCGCGCGGTGGCGGCAAGGTGGTGGGCCCGGGGGCAAAGCCTGTGCAGCGAACCCGGGCAAACTCAGGCAATCGTCATGCGGCCATCATA
Source organism: Pseudoduganella flava (assembly GCF_007830495.1). GTDB lineage: Bacteria > Pseudomonadota > Gammaproteobacteria > Burkholderiales > Burkholderiaceae_D > Rugamonas > Rugamonas flava. The sequence continues at coordinate 72,693 of NZ_VLKW01000002.1, forward strand.
GCACCGCGATGCGGTGCGCCGGCGGCAGGCGCCGCCCTTGTTGCATGCACGCCGCGCGTGTTAAAATGCGCGCACTGTTCGGGTCCCCATCGTCTAGAGGCCTAGGACATCACCCTTTCACGGTGAGTACCGGGGTTCGAATCCCCGTGGGGACGCCAAGAATTCAAGCCGCACTGGATTTCCAGCGCGGCTTTTTGCTTTTCACCGCCATGAACCAACCCACTACGCTGGCATTGTTCTGCAAGGTCGTCGACAACTATGGCGACATCGGCATCTGCTGGCGCCTCGCGCGGCAGCTGGCACACGAGCACGGCATCGCCGTCACCCTGTGGGTCGACGACCTGAAGAGTTTTGCCCGCATCCATCCCGGCGTCGACGCCACGGCCCAGGCACAGCAGGTGGACGGCGTGGCCGTGTACCACTGGCGCGACCAGGAAGGCACGTACTTTGCCGAGGACGTGGCGGACATCGTCATCGAATTCTTTGCCGTCGACCTGCCGCCCGGCTATGTGACGGCGATGGCGCAGCGGCAGGTCAAGCCCGTGTGGCTGAACCTGGAAGGCTTGACGGCCGAGGAGTGGGTCGAAGGATGCCACACGCTGCCGTCGATGCATCCGCGGCTGCCGCTGACGAAGCATTTCTTTTTCCCCGGTTTTACCGCGAAGACGGGTGGCCTGTTGCGCGAAGCCGGGCTGTTGGAGGAGCGCGACCGTTTCCAGCGCGATCCGGTTGCCGTCACGGCATTCCTGGGCACGCTGGGGCTGACGCCGTCCCAGCAGGCGGCGCGCAAGGTATCCTTGTTCTGCTATCCCCATGCCCCGGCCGCTGAGCTGTTCGACGCATGGCGGCGCGGTGGCGAGCCCGTGACTTGCCTGGTGCCGGAGGGCGTCGTCCGCGACGACGTGCGGGCTTTCCTCGGCGCTGAGCCGGTAGCGGGCGCCAGCCGCACGGACGGCCCGTTGACGGTGCGCGTGCTGCCGTTCGTGCCGCAGCCCGATTACGACCGTTTGCTGTGGGCGTGCGATGTCAATATCGTGCGCGGCGAGGATTCGTTCGTGCGCGCGCAATGGGCAAATCGTCCATTCGCCTGGCATATCTATCCGCAGGATGAAAACCTGCACCTTAAAAAACTGCGGGCTTTTATTGCGCGGTATTGCCCGGATATCGCCTCGCTGGAGGAATTCACGCTGCGCTTCAATGGCGCCGGCGTCGAACAAAATCAGGATTGGCTGCATTTATGGCAAACCTTATCCAGTCATATCGATCAATTGGCATGCCTCTCTGCCAATTGGCAAAAGCGGATGTTGGAAAACGGCGACCTGGCGTCGAATCTGCTGTCTTTCGCCGGTTCCCTGCGGTAGGCGCCGCCGGAAGAACATGGTATGATGAGCGGTTACTGAAACCCATTTTTAGTAGGTACTCTCTCTTATGAAACCCGCAAAAGAAATTCGTGTTGGCAACATCATCATGGTTGACGCCAAGCCCTTCATCGTGCTGCGCTCCGACGTCAACGGTTCGAGCCGCACGGGCTTCACCTACAAGTGGAAGATGAAGAATCTTCTGACGAACGCTCCGCTGGAAAACGTCTTCCGCGGCGACGACAAGTTCGACGTGGTTATCCTGGATAAGAAGCCGGTGACCTACTCGTACTTCGCGGATCCGCTGTACGTGTTCATGGATGAAGAGTACAACCAGTACGAAATCGAAGAAGAGAACCTGGGCGACGCACTGAACTACCTGAAAGACGGTATGGAATGCGAAGCCGTGTTCTACGACGGCAAGGCGATCTCCGTCGAACTGCCAACCACGATCGTGCGCCAGGTGGTGTACTCCGAGCCGGCCGTCAAGGGCAACACCTCGGGTAACGTCCTGAAGGAAGCCAAGATCGAAAACGCGATCGAATCGAAGCGCCACAGCGTGCAAGTGCCGCTGTTCGTCAGCCAGGACGACTTCATCGAAATCGACACCCGTACCAACGAGTACAAGCGCATCATCCGTAACTAAGATGTGCGACGAGCGGCGGCCCCAGGGCTGCTGCTGTGAAAAAACGCTGCCGCCGGCAGCGTTTTTTTTTGCGCTGTCACCCGAGCTTGTTGGCGGGCTCGTCTGTGAGCCGGTTGGCCATCGGCGGGCGGCTCTGTCACCCGAACTTGTTGGCGGTCTCATCCGTGCTGCCTCCAGGCACGCCAGTGCCCACAACTCCCAATCAGCCCACCTGTCGTATTTTCAACAATACTTCTCAAGGGAAATGTTTGTTTTTCGACAGATAATGTCCGGGCGCTGCTATCCTTACACGATTGACCAGAGGGGAGGGGTTGCATGGATCGCAGGGAGTTCGTACGGATGGGATTGGCCGTCGGCGGTGCGGCCGCGGTGACGCCGGTGCACGCGGTGCCGAAGGCGCTGCAGGGCGGCCTTCTCGACACCGGCGTGCGCGAGCAACAGCAGCTGATGTCCTCAAACAAGCTGACGTCCCACGCACTGACCTCCCAATATCTGGCCCGGATCGGCAAGATCGACAAGTCCGGCCCCCGCATCAATGCCATCATCGAACTCAATCCCGAAGCGCTGAAGATCGCCCGCGAGATGGACCGCGAGCGGATGGCGCGCAAGGTGCGCGGCCCGCTGCACGGTATCCCGGTGCTGTTGAAGGACAATATCGCCACGGCCGATCGCATGAGCACAACCGCGGGCTCGCTGGCGCTGGACGGTGTGCGGGCCGCGCGCGATGCGCATGTCGTCGCGCGGCTGCGCGAGGCCGGCGCCGTCATCCTGGGCAAGACGAACCTGTCCGAGTGGGCGAACATGCGCTCGACGCATTCGGTCAGCGGCTGGAGCGGGCGGGGCGGGCTGACGCGCAACCCGTATGCGCTGGATCGCAATTGCAGCGGTTCCAGTTCCGGCTCGGCCGCCGCGATCACGGCAAGCCTGGCCACACTGGCCGTCGGCACGGAGACGGATGGCTCGATCGTGTCGCCGGCGTCGATCTGCGGTCTGGTCGGCATCAAGCCGACGATCGGCCTCGTCAGCCGCAGCGGCATCATCCCGATCGCCGCGTCGCAGGACACGGCAGGCCCGATGGCACGCAGCGTGACCGACGCGGCGCTGATGCTGGCCGTGCTGGCAGGCCCCGACCCGCTGGATCCCGTGACGCAGCAGGGCACCCACGACACCGATTACGCGAAGGCGCTGGACCGCAACGCGCTGCGCGGCAAGCGGCTGGGCGTCGCCCGCAACTTCTTCGGCTCCAGCGACGAGCTGGACGACGCGATCGAGAAGGCGCTGCTGGTGCTGCAGGGGCAGGGCGCCGTACTGGTCGACGTGCAGGTGCCGAACACGGACAAGTACGGCGACACCGAAACGGCCGTGCTGCTGCACGAATTCAAGCCGGGCCTGGCCGACTACCTGAAGGACTACGCGCCGGGCGCGCCGATCCGCAACATGGCCGACCTGATCGCCTTCAACCGTCGCCACGCGGACAAGGAGCTGCGCTACTTCGGCCAGGAGCACCTCGAGCAGTCGCAGGCCAAGGCCGGCCTGGACAGCCCCGACTACCAGGCCGCGCTGGCGAACAACCACCGCTACGCGCGCGACGAAGGCATCGACAAGGTGATGAAGGAATACGGCCTGGACGCGCTGGTCGCCCCGACGGGCGGCCCGGCATGGCTGACGGACTTCGTCAACGGCGACCACTACGGCGGCAGCTTCTCGTCACCCGCCGCGGTGGCCGGCTACCCGCACATCACGGTCCCGGCCGGCCACGTGCACGGCCTGCCGGTGGGGCTGTCATTCGTCGGCGGCCCGTACACGGAAAGCGCGCTGATCGGCATGGCCTACGCCTACGAACAAGCCACCCACCTGCGCCGCGCCCCCACATTCCCCGCATCGATTCCTCTGAAAGTGCGCTGACAAGATCTTTCCAAAAAATGGGGACTGTCCCTCGAAACAGGAAATATTTCCAAAAACGAGGGACAGTCCCGGCAGTTCAAGCAACACTTTTTGTCGCGGCCGCGCAACCGTGGTCTAATCTGGGATGCAGCTTCTTGCGCTGTCAGCGCCGGTATGTGCCGGCATTGCCTCGCATCCTAGCTAAAACCCTGCGGTAAAGGCGTCAAAACACGCAGAAAATACCCGGCATCAATGTTTCCTAAAATCGGGGACAGTCCCTCAAAATTGGAAATATTTCCAAAAACGAGGGACAGTCCCCGATGTTGGGCAACGGTTTTTGTCGTGGCCGCGCAACCGTGGTCAGACGTCGATGAAGCGCATCTTGAAGTTGCGCCCTTTAATCGCGCCGAACTCGCTACCGAAGTCGCCGGCGATGCGGCTGGCGGCGGCCAGGCGGTCGAACGCGTCGTGGGCGATGCGGCGGTCCAGCGCCACGTAGGTCTGGAATTCGAACACGTTGATCTTGCCGACGTGTTCCTTGGCCAGCTTTGCCTCGCCCGTCAGCGCGCCCAGCACGTCGCCGGGGCGCAGCTTGTCCTTCTTGCCGCCGGCGATGCACAAGGTCAGCATCGGTGCCGGGTCGCCGTGGCCGGGGTCGTCCTCGTCCAGTTCGGACAGCGGGTGCCAGTCCACGGGGCCGCCCTGGTATTCCTCGATCAGCTTGACCCACTTCTTCTCGTTCGGCGCACACAAGGTCAGCGACAGGCCGCTGCCGCCGGCGCGGCCGGTGCGGCCGATGCGGTGGACGTGCACCTCGGTGTCCTTCGACACGTCGGCGTTGATGACGGCTTCCAGGTCCTGGATGTCGAGGCCGCGCGCGGCGACGTCGGTCGCGACGAGGATCTGGCAGCTGCGGTTCGCGAACAGCACGAGGATCTCGTCGCGCTCGCGCTGTTCCAGTTCGCCGTACAGCGCCAGCGCCGAGAAGCCTTGTGCGCGCAGCGTGTCGACCAGTTCGCGGCAGTGCGCCTTGGTATTGCAGAACACGATCGCGGACGCCGGCTTGAAGTGCCGCAGCAGGCGCGCCACCGCGTCGTCGCGCTCGTCGAAGCCGATCTCGTAGAAGCGCTGCTCGATCGTCGACTGCGCGTGCTGCGCTTCGACGACGACTTCCACCGGATCGACCAGGAACGCCTCGGTCGCCTGGCGGATGTCCTGCGGGTAGGTGGCCGAGAACAGCAAGGTCTGGCGCCGTTTCGGGCACAGCTTCACGATCGCCGCGATGTCGTCGTAGAAGCCCATGTCCGTCATCCGGTCCGCCTCGTCCAGCACCAGCGTGCGCACGCCGGACAGGTCCAGCGTCTGGCGGCCGATGTGGTCGCGGATGCGGCCCGGCGTGCCGACGACGATATGCGCGCCGTGTTCCAGCGACGCGATCTGCGGCCGCATCGGCGCGCCGCCTGTCAGCACCAGCACCTTGATGTTGGCGACGCTGCGGGCCAGCCGGCGCAGTTCGTTCGCCACCTGGTCGGCCAGCTCGCGCGTCGGGCACATCACCAGCGCCTGCGTGGCGAACCACGCGGGGTTGACGTTGTACAGCAGGCCGATGCCGAAAGCGGCCGTCTTGCCGCTGCCCGTCTGCGCCTGCGCGATCAGGTCGCGGCCTTCCAGCACGGGCGGCAGGCTGGCGGCCTGGATCGGCGTCATCGTGTGATAGCCCAGTTGCGCGAGGTTCGCGAGGAAGGCGTCGGACAGGGGCAGGGAAGAGAAGGAAGTCATGGCGGCGTGCGGCGGCACGAGGGGTAAGGTAAGGGGTGGATAGTCTAACAGGTGCGGGCCTCATGCCCGCGGCGCTGGCGCATTTGCGCCGGTTTTTGTGCCACTCGGTTGCGGCGGTGGCGTCCCGAATTGCGGTACCCGGTCAAGCCAGCCGGTCACGCATCTCAGTTCTGCCAGACCGGCAGCCCGGTCACGTCCAGGTTCTCGTCGCGCTGCCAGACGGGCAGGCCGGTGGCATCGGTCGGTTCCAGCAGCTCGAGCTGTTCCTGCTTCAGCGCGGCACGGCGGGCACGCGGCGGCGGCGGCTTTTTCGGTTCCGGCGCCAAAGGTTCGGCGGAGCCGAAGCCGGGCAGGTCGAAGGTCGCGTTGTCTTTTTTGTCTCTCATCGGCGGCGTGCAAAAACAAAAGCCCGGCTGAGGCAGTCGGGCTCTTTCGATCTGAAGCGGCGCGCAGTGTAACACAACGGCAACCCTTTGTGCGGCGGCCGGAGCGCGGGGTAGCCTGCCGCGCATCGCACTGATGAAATATCCGGACCAAGAGAGCGGTAAAGATTCCTGACTGCACTATAATGTGGTTTTTTTACTAACCTTCGCGGTAGGGCTGCGACGTCAAGGCAAGCTGGCGCCGGCCTGGCGCCTGGACATCGCCAATTCTGGTGTTTGCGTCCGGCGCAGCACCATCACCCAATACCTGGAGAGCGACCTGGCGTTCGTCGAGCGGTCGATGAGCGAGGAGGGGATGTTGTACTTCTTCGAAAACGATGGCGACGCGGCGAGCCGGGGCCTGGGTCGGCACACGCTGCCTGCTTCGCCGTCGTGCGTGTGCGCCACCTCGCCCACAGCAGCCTGAATGCGGATACGAGCAAGGCTCGAGCGCCTGCTAACTGGAAGAGCTCGAGAAAGCGTCGCGCGCCATCGGCGCCGGAGGAGGATGACGAAAACAACCCCGCAATACGATTCCGGCGACACCTTCGTCATCGAAGGCGTCATCACGGAACTGCAGGTCGCCCTTGGCAGGGAGAATCTGCTGGCCCGGATAGACCGGCACTATCGGGCCGGCAGCGCGGCGACCGCACTTGGCGACGCGCTGAGCGGCTTTCACGGCCAGGTCGCGGCGGCCGCGTCCGTCGCGTTGTATGACGGCGAGGACACCGAGAACTTTGCTTGCCTGATCGACAAGCAAATCATGTGTGGCACGTTTGGCGGCGCCAGCAAGCTGCCTGCCGGGAAGAAAGTCCGGGCGGTGGTTTCGAGGCACGAGGACGTGCTGATCGCTCGCGGCATCCTCAGCGAAGACAAGGGCCTCGTGTGGGTGCCCCACGCGTGGGGCAGCAAGCCGAGCGCAAAGTCAATTTCAAGATCGCTGCATGGTGTTTCGGCTTCGCCATGCTGGGTATCACCGCCTGCACATTCTTCCTTGGCGTGAATCCAAGGATGAGCGAGCTCGAAACTATCGGATGGGGCGCTGTGGCGGCGGGCGCGCTGTGTTTTGGCCTCGCGTTATCGACCGGGGGCACGATGAAAGCGCTGGCCGACCCGGCGACCGACATTTTCCGCAAGCTCGGTTTTGCGGACCCGGAGCGTGTGAACCTGAACAGCTATCAATACGGCATCGTGCATATCCATGAGCTGGTGCACAGCCCGGAGATGCGCGCCAATCATGCGAATATCCATTGCTACAAAAAGGCCATCGCGGACGGCAAGCTGAAGCTGGCGCAGTAGACGATGCCGCCGCCGCGGGCGCTCTTTCACCGCGGCCCGGTGCTCGCGCACCGGGCCGCTCGATAACCCCTCAGCGGAACGCCAGCGCCCCCGTCAGGTCGCCCGGCGGCAGCGCGCCCCGTGCGGCGCACGCCTTGTTGCGCAGGGCCAGCCCTTCCAGCAGCGGCAGGTCGAAGCGGCGCGTGATGAAGCGCAGGATCGACGTCGTGTCGTAGAAGCTGTGGTCCACCGCACCCTTCTTCGCGAACGGCGAGACAACCAGCGCCGGGATGCGCGAGCCTGGGCCCCAGCGGTCGCCCTGCGGCGGCGCGACGTGGTCCCACCAGCCGCCGTTCTCGTCGAACGTGAGGACGATCACCATGTTGTCCCACTGCGGCGAGTGCTTCAGGTGTTCCAGCACGTTGACGATGTGCTGGTCGCCCGACTCGATGTCCGAGTAGCCCGCATGCAGGTTCAGGTTCCCCTGCGGCTTGTAGAAGCTGACTGCCGGCAGCTTGCCGGCGACGACGTCGGCCAGGAAGCGGTTCGAGATCGGGCTGTCGCCCAGGCCGCCGTCGCGCAGGTGCTCGGCGCGCGCGGCGGTGCCCGGCGCGTAGTTGCGGAAGTAGTTGAACGGCTGGTGGTGGGCCTGGAAGTTCGGCTTGCTGCCGCCGCCCTTGTCGTCCAGCGCGGCCTGCCACGCGCCCGCATACCAGGCCCACGACACGCCTTTCTTCGACAGCAGGTCGCCGATCGTGTCGTAGGTCTGCGGCGGCAGCACGCTGGCATCAAGCGGGTCCGCATGCAGCGGATCGCCGCCCGGCGCCGGCCGCACGTAGCTGGGCTGGTACGGCGGCGACATCGTGTTCACCGCATAGCCGTCCGGCGTGATCGCACCGTCGTTCACGAACTTGGCGCGGCCTTCCAGCGCGGACTTCGGGCTGTCCGGCGCCAGCGCCAGGCGGCTGCCCGTCGGGCCGTCGGCCAGCACGGCGATCTTCTTCTTCGCCTTCGTGTCCTTCGCGTTGAAGTACTCGGGCGTGCGGCCGGAGATCAGGAACTGGTGGTTCAGGTAGGAGCCGCCGAAAGCCGCCATGAAGAAGTTGTCGCACAGCGTGTACTCGCGCGCCACCTGCCACAGGCCCAGGTTCTTGTGCGTCTGGCCGTAGTGGCCCATCACGAGGCCGCCCGCATCCGTCCACGCGACAAAGCCGTCGTTCTTGCCGCCGTTGATCTGCATCTGGTTCTGGTAGAAGCGGTGCCACAGGTCGCGCGTCACGATCGATTCGGGCAGCGGCTTGCCGTTGACGTCCTTCAGTTCGAACGGCGCGTTCGGCAAGCCCTTCACGTCGTCTTCCTTCAGCTCATAGCGCTTGCCCGCCACTTCCTGCGGCGCGGCCATGATGCCGCCCCAGACCTTCGGCAGCTCGGGCAGCACGCTGCCGTCGTAGTCGCGCTGGCGGTACTGTTCCGGCGGCACGTCGGCCAATGGCTGCGCGACGCCGGGGAAGCCGGCAAACAGGTTGTTGAAGCTGCGGTTCTCCAGGTAGATGACGACGACGTTCTTCACGTGCGCCTTCAGCTTGGCGTCCAGCGAACCCTTCACGGGCTTCGATGCAGCCTTCGGCGCCGCAGCGGATTCCTGGTTCAGTGCGGGCAGGGCGCCGATGGCGCCGGCGGCTGCTGCGGCCTGGAACAGCCGGCGGCGGGACGGTTTGGTGGGGGAATCGTTATGGTCCGACACGCGCGGCTCCTGTATGGCTACAAAGTGCCGGAGTGTAACATCGCGAACCGCCGCGTCAAGGCGAGGACCCATGAAAAAACCGCCGGACCCTTGCGAGTACCGGCGGTTTTTCGAATCTGGTTGCGGGGACAGGATTTGAACCTGTGACCTTCGGGTTATGAGCCCGACGAGCTGCCAGACTGCTCCACCCCGCGTCTGAGGCAAGAATTATATACCTTTATGCGGCCGTCCGCAAGGCCGGCTCTGGTTTCTATATTTACCCGGGTAATATTGACGTCGCATTTTTACCCCGGTAATATTCGGTCTCGATACTTTTGGGCGACAACATGACCACGTACACGAGCTTTCACGGCGATCGGCTGATTGCTGCCGGCGACATGTCCGCCAACGCGCAGGCCGTCCGGCAGGCGCTGGCGCAACAGGGGGCCGGTGCCGTGCTGACCTTCGACGACGGCACCGGCACCCAGGTCGACATCGACCTGCGCACCAGCGAAGCGCCGCAGCCCGCGGCGCAGGAGCAAGAACACATGCCGGCGGCTGAGCCGCGCGGCCGTGGCCGGCCCAGGCTGGGTGTCGTCGCCCGCGAAGTCACGCTGCTGCCGCGGCATTGGGAATGGCTGGAGGCGCAGCCGGGTGGTGCGTCCGTCACGTTGCGCAAGCTGGTCGAAGAGGCGCGCCGCGTGCATGCGGACCGCGATGCGCGCCGCGCCGCGCAGGAGCGCGCGTATCGCGTGATGAATGCGCTGGCGGGCAACCTGCCAGGCTACGAGGAAGCCACACGCGCGCTGTTCGCGGACGATGCGGCGCTGTTCGCCCGCCACGCGCAGGGCTGGCCGCGCGACGTGCTGACGTACGTGACGCGCCTGGCGTTTGGAGAGCAGCCATGAACGCCGACAAGCGCGAACTGAAACGGCAATATCGCGAGCAGGGGCCGCAGGCCGGTGTTTACCTCGTGCGCGGTAGCAGCGGGCGAGCGATCGTGGCCGGCAGCACGGACGTCAACGGTGCGCTGAACCGGCACCGCTTCGAGCTGAAGATGAAGATGCATCGCGATGCGGAGTTACAGCGCGACTGGGCGGCGCACGGCGAGGCCGGCGTCGAGTTCCAGGTGCTGGACGTGATCGAACCGCGCGACGATCCGGCGTTCGACCTGAAACACGAACTGGCGACGCTGGCCGCCATGTGGCGCGAAGAGCTGGGGCTGCCCGAAGCTTAGGCGGCGCCCAGGCGCCACAGCGACGTCACTTCCGCCGCCCGCGCCGCATGCAGCGGATCGTCCGCATCCGTCGCCTTCGGGTGCACCGGGCGCACGTCGTGCCGGCCCAGCACCACGAGGCCCGCCTGCGCGATCCATTCGAGCAGGTGCTCGCGGGGGCGCAAGCCAAGGTGCTCGGCCAGGTCGGACAGGATCAGCCACCCTTCGCCGCCCTCGCTCAGGTGGTCCTTCAGGCCGGCCAGGAAGGCTTTCAGCATGCGGCTCTCCGGATCGTAGACGGCATGCTCGATCGAGGAGCTGGGCCGTGCCGGCACCCATGGCGGATTGCAGACGACGAGCGGCGCGCGGCCCGGCGGGAACATGTCCGCTTCCAGCAGCTGCACCTGTTCGTCGAGGCCGAGGCGGGCGATGTTCTCGCGCGCGCAGGACAGCGCGCGCCGGTCCATGTCCGTTGCGATTACCTGCGGCACGCCGCGCCGGGCCAGCACGGCGGACAGCACGCCGGTACCGGCGCCGATGTCGAACGCCACCTTGGTGTTCTTCGGCAGCGGCGTATCGGCCACCAACTGCACGTACTCGCCGCGCACCGGCGAGAACACGCCGTAGTGCGGGTGGATGCGCGCGCCCAGCGCGGGGATCGCCACGCCGGCCTTGCGCCACTCGTGCGCGCCGACGAGGCCCAGCAGCTCGCGCAGCGAGATCACGAACGCATCGTCGCCGCGGCCGTAGGCTTCGTTGCAGGCCAGCTTCACGTCCGGCGCGCGGCGCAGCGGGATCGTGTAGCCCGGCTCGAATGGAATCAGCAGCATCGCCAGGGTGCGCGCCCGTTGCGACTGCGCTTGCCGGTGCAGGTGGAACGCCTCGGTCGGCGACGCGGCGACCTTCGCCGGCTTCTTCTTGCCCTTGCCATGTTTGTGGTCGGCGCGCCGCGCCAGCGCCTGCAGCAGCTGGCGCGCGTTCTGGAAGTCGCCGCGCCACAGCAGCGCCGTGCCTTCGCAGGCCAGGCGGTATGCGGTGTCGGCATTCATCGTGTCGTCGGCCACGGCGACGCGCTTCGGCGGCGGCATGCCCGCTTCCGAATGCCAGCGGACGGCGTGGTCCGTACCTTGTTCGGTCCAGTGGATCAGGGGAGGGGCTGCTTGCATGGTGTAGGCGGAGTAGACGGCAAAAAAGGCGAAACCGCCGATCGGCGGTTTCGATACAAGCGCGCATTATAGCCGGCATGGACCGGCCGCCGGGTTCACGGCCCGGATCAGGCTTCGTCGGGCGCCGGCGGGTTCGTGGAGATCGTCAGCGGGATGTCCGCGGCCGACTTCACGGGGGTGTCCACCTGGTCCGTCTTCACGGGCGTCTTGATGGCGTCCTTAGTGGTTTCCTTGTCCGCTTCCTTGCCGGCGCCGGCCGCCAGCTCGGCGGCATAGGCTTTCGCGGCCGCCTTCGCGTCCGGCGGGCCGTACGTGTCCAGCGCTTCGGCGCTGTTGACGAGTTTCAGCAGGCGCAGCGACAAGGTGCCCAGCTTGTCGCCCGCCCCATCTTGTCCGCCCACGCCTTGGCCGTCCACACCTTGCTGGTCCGTGCCGCGCACGTCGCCCGAGACCTGCTTGTCCATCAGCTTGAAGAGGTCGGCCAGGCTGCCCGGCCAGTCGATGTCGGGGAACTCGATCGCCGGCAGCGGCATCGCCGGGTTCTGCTCGATCAGCTTCTCGCGTTCCGAATCCTGGCTCGCACCCGCCGTCATCGATGCCTCGTACTGCACCTCGACTTCGAAGTCGTACTTGCTGCCGTCGGCCAGCGTGATCGTGCCCTTGCCGAGGAAGTGCGAGCTTTCGTTCAGGCTGAACGCCGCAGCATCCGTGACGCGGCCGCCGCCTTCCGCATGCATGACGCCGGCCGCCATCGACGACGATGCTTCCAGCGCCACCGAATCGAACGCGATCGTCGCGCTCTTGGCATCGTCGCCGAGGAGCTTCTGCGCGAAACTGCCGAGGAACTGCTGGGCGAGATCGATCGTGTTGTTACCGAGCGCGTCGACGCGCTGCTGCAGGTCCACGCCGCCCGGCGACAGCGCGACGTTACTGGACTTCGCAGCGCCCGTCTGCTGCACGGCCGAATTGCCGCGCTGCGGTTGCTGGCTGGAGCCGGCGAGGGCGGTATTTTGGTACTGGCGGGCGCCGAGCGGAGAGATCGAAGACATGGCAGGCCTCTGTTCGTCTTGTTACGCGGTTTGTTACCGGATCCCTCTACATCGGCAAAACCGCCGATTTCTTGAGAGGGTCAGTGGTGATGCGTCCACAGGCCGTTGGAGGCCAGGTAAGCCTGCACCGCGTCCGGCTGGCCGATCGCGTGCAGCTTCACTTCGCCGCACGCGCACACGCCGGAGTACGGCGTGATGTGCGAGCAGGCGGATACTTTCTGAACGGTAACTTTGACCGCCTTGGCGCACTTGGCGCATTTGAACGTCAGGGTACGTGGTGCTTTCAGCATGATTTCTGCAGCTAAATTCCTATAAACGCGTATTTTATCAGGCCACGCTGACATGGCTGCGCCCGCCAGCGCCCGGCTGCACGAGGATGCGCGTGGCGATCCGCTCCGTCATTTCCTGCACGTGCGAGATGACGCCGACCTTGCGGCCCATCGCCTGCAGGTTGTCGAGCGCGTCCATCGCCACCCTCAGCGTCTCGGCATCGAGGCTGCCGAAGCCTTCGTCGATGAACAGCGACTCGACCTTCACGCGGTTCGACGACAGCGAGGCAAGCCCCAGCGCCAGCGCCAGCGACACGAGGAACGATTCGCCGCCGGACAGGGAGTGCACCGAACGCAGGTCGTCGCCCATGTGCAGGTCGCGCACCAACAGGCCCAGCGACGGTTGCGCGGGATTGTCGATACGCAGCAGCTGGTAGCGGGGTGCCAGCTGGCGCAGGTGCGCGTTGGCGTAACCGAGCAGCACGTCCAACGTGAACTGCTGCGCATAGTTGCGGAAGCGCTTGCCGTCCGATGAGCCGATCAGATCGTCCAGCGCGGCCCAGCGGCGCTGGCTTGCTTCCTGCCGCTCCAGTTCCGCCAGCACGGCGCTGGCGCGGCGGCGGCGCTCGTCGTCCTGCGCCAGTGCCACCTTCAGCGTCGACAGCTGCTCCTGCGCGGCCACGCGCTCGGCCGCCAGCGCGGTCAACGCCTCGCGCAGCGCATCGGCCGCAGGTCCGTCGGCCGGCGCTTGCGCCACGTGACGCTGCAGCTGTTCCTCGCGTTCGCGCAACACCGCCAGCGCATGGGCGACAGCGTGGTCCAGCGCCTGCAATGCCTGCCGTTCGGCGCGCACGGCGTCCAGCGGCTGGGCAAGCAATGCCAGCAGCTCGTCCAGCGAGCCAACGCCGACCTGCGGCGTGAACAGGTCCGGCTCCGCATGGGCGGCGTTGAACGCGTCCAGCCAGGCGGCAAGCCGGTTGCGCGCGGCGCCCGCCGCCTCGTCCAGGTCGGCGATACGGCGCTGACCCTGCGCCAGCGCCTCATCGCAACGGGCGCGCCGCTGCGCCGCCTGCTGGCCGGCCTCCTGTTGCGCATGCAGCGCAGCATGGGCCGCCTCGCAGGCCGCGCGCAGCTTCGCTTCGACGTCGCCGACCGGTGCGCCGTTCCACAGCGCCAGCCGCTGGCTACGCGCCTGCTGCAACGCTTCGTCGGCCGCGATGAAGGCTGCGCGCGCAGCCTGTTCCTCGGCCGCGACGCGCGCATGCGCTTCCTGCAGCGCGGTCAGTTCGATGTCCAGCGCGGCGATCTTCGCGGCGCGTTCGTCGAGGTCGGCGCGCTGCTTCAGCCATTGGCGGCTTTCGGCCTGGCGCAACGCGTGGAAGTGGGCCGGGTCCGCGCGCCACTGGTCCCGCCAGCCGTCCTGCGGGCTGTCCGCAAACGCGGCATCCAGTCCGTCCAGCAGCGACTCCAGGTGCCCGGCCGCATCGCCGTGCTGCGCCTGCAGCGCGTCGGCCTGCGCCTGTGCCTGAGCCAGCGCAGTGGCGGCGGTGGCCAGGCTGGCCTGGCATTGCGCCTGCGCGGCGCTGGCCTGTTCGCATGCCTGACGGGCGGCATCGCGCGCGGCCGTCGCCTGGCGCAGCGCCTGCTCCTGCCGGGCCACGTCTTGCAGATCCGTGCCTGCGGCGGCCAATCGGCCGGCCAGCCACGCGGCGTGGTCCGCGTCCGCCGCGCCGCCGAGCGCGGCCAACGTGTCATGCCAGCGCTGCTCCAGCGTGGCCAGCGCCGGTGCCAGCGACGTCAGTTCCGCCTGCACCTGCGCCAGCCGTTCGGTGCTGGACGCCACCAGCGCGCGCTGGGTTGCCTCGTGTTCGATCTGCCGTTCCTGTGCGGCGCGCCAGCGCGTCACGTCGGCGCGCAGTTCCTCCAGCATGCCGCGCAGCCGGTCGTCGCCGTGGTACGGGTGTTCGGTGGCGCCGCACACGGGGCAGGGCGTGCCGTCTTCGAGCGTCTCGCGCAGCCGTTCGACGCTTTCGCCGCACGCCGCCTCGGCCAGCGCCAGGGCCCGTTCCGCCTGCGCCAGCGCGGCCTTGCCGGCGGCCAGGTCGACCCTGGCCTGGTCGGCCAGCGCATGGGCGCCGTCGCGCGCCTGCTGCAGTTGCGCGGCTTGCGCCGTCAGTGCGGCCTGGCGCTCGCCGCGCGCGGCCAGTTCCTGCCACAGCCGCTCGGCATCCTGCAGCGCCGTGCGGCGTGCCTCGGCGGCGCCGCGCCGCGCGGCCAGCGCGTCCGCGTCGAATGCTGCCACGGCCTGCGACGCGGCATCGCGTTCCGCTTCGGCCGCGCGCAGCTTGTCCGCCGCCGCGGCCACGCCGGCGCGGGCGGCCGCTTCGTCGTCGCGGTGGCGGGCGGCGCGTTGCTGCGCCGCCGCGAGCTTGGCCGCGATGGCCTGCACGTGCGTGGCGGCACGGCCGGCCTGGGCAAACAACTCGTCCCAGCGCGCCCACTGTTCGCCCAGCACGGCCCAGTGCCGGTGCTCGGCCAGCCAGCCTTGCGCGAAGTCCTGCGCGGCGACGAGGTTGCGCCGTTCATTGCGCTTGTCCGACAGGCTGCTTGCCGCCTGCGTAGCCGCGGCCACCGCCGCGTCCCGCGCGGCGCGCGCCTGCGCGTGCTGCGGGCCCATCGCGTCGATGCGCGCGTCGAGCGCCTTGGCCTGGTCCAGTTTTGGTGCCGCGTCATGCCGCGCCGCCTCGGCGGCCTGCACGCGCGCCGCCGCTTCCTGCTGCGCGGTGGCGGCCAGCTGCTGCGCCTGCGCCGCCTGCCGCGCTTCGTCGGCGCAGCGGGCGATCGCGGCGCGCGCCTGTTCGGTCTCCTGGGCGATGCGCTGCACGTCGTCGTGCAGCGGACGCGCTTCCTGCACCGCGTCGAGCTGGTCGAGCGCGGCGCGGCGGGGCGCCGCCGCTTCGACGGCCGCGACGCGCTCCTGCCACGCGGCGTGCGCCTCTTTGACGCCGTCGGTCAGCCGGTCGTGCTGCTCGTGCCAGCGCAGTGCCGTCTCCAGCGCGGCCTTGCGCTGCTCCAGCGTGGCCCATGCCGCATCGGCATCGGCCAGCCGGCGCTCGGCCTGTTCGCGTTCATCGAGCGGCAGCGGCTTCTGGTCCGCCAGGCGCGCCTGCAACTGCTGCAGCGCCTGCGATTCCGCCTTGGCCCGTTCGTGCGCGCGGCGCGACAGGTCGCTGTAGATCGTGCTGCCGGTCAGCGTTTCCAGCAGCAGGCCGCGCTCGTCGTCCTGCGCCTTCAGGAATGTGGCAAATTCGTTCTGCGCGAGCAGCACGGCGCGCGTGAACTGGTCGAAGTTCAAGCCCACGCGCTGCTCGATCTCCTGCTTCACTTCCGTCTTCGTCGCGCCGACCGGCTGCAGTTCCGGCAGCGTGTGCAACGTCATCGTCGTCGGCTGCAGCGCGCCGGCGGCCTTCGTGCGGGCGCGGCGGACGCTCCAGCGCGCCCGGTAGGCCAGGCCGTCGCTGCCGACGAAGTCCACCTCCGCGTAGCCTTCCGGCGTGCCGCGGCGCAGCAGGTTGCGCGTGTCGTCGGAACCGATGTGTTCACCCGCGTCCGGCGTCTTGCCGCGCGCATGGACGAGGCGCGGCGTGCGGTCGTACAGGGCCACGCACAGCGCGTCCAGCAGCGTGCTCTTGCCGGCGCCGGTGGGGCCGCTGATCGCGAACAGGCCGGAGGAGGCAAGCGGCTCGCTGCCGAAGTCGACGGAGAATTCGTCCGCCAGCGACGCCAGGTTCTTGCCGCCGATGCGCAGGATCCTCATCCGGCCGCCTCCGCGAGCAGCAGTTCGGCAAACGCCGCCAGCTGGTCGGGCGGCGCGTCGCTGCCGTACTTCTGCCAGTACAGCCGGGCGAACACGTCGGCCGGCTGCAGCCGCGCCAGCTGGTCCAGCGACACGGCCGCGTCCTCGAACGTGTTGCCGCGCGCGGCGCTCGTCGTTTCGATCTTCGCCAGGCGCACGTGCTTGCCCTCCAGCGCGGCCTCGATGCGGGCGCGCAGGCCCGGCTCTGGCGCGTCCAGGCGCACGCGCACTTCCAGGTAAGGCTGCGCTTCGTGCGGCATCGGCGGGAAGTCCAGTGCCTCCAGCTCGTCCAGCACCTGCGCCAGCGGCGCCGGCCGGGTCGGCACGCGCAGCAGGTGCACGGCGCGCGGCACGAGGATCGGCACGGCGTCGCGCAGCGAGTGGCCGTCCAGGTCCACGCGCAGCACCTGGTGCTGGTAATGCACCTCGGAGAACGACAGCGGCAGCGGGCTGCCGCAATAGCGGATGTGGCTGTGCGGGCCGATCTGCTGGGCCAGGTGCAGGTGCCCCAGCGCGGCATACGCGATGCCGGGGCCGAACATCCCGGCCGGCAGCATCTCGGTGCCGCCGATGACGATGCGGCGCTCGGAGTCGGCCGACATCTGCCCGTCCACCATATGGCAGTGACCCATCGCGACAATGGCCTGGCCCGGCAGACGCAGCGTTTCGGCGTGCGCCAGCGCCTGGCGGTACAGGTCGGCGATGCCGGTCAAATAGGGATCGCCTTCGTCGCCGGCACGTGGCACGTCGGCCGGGCGCAGGAACGGCACCGCGAGGCACCAGGCCGCCACGGCGCCGTCGCGGTTCGTCAGCGGCACGACGAGGCGGCTGACGTCGATGCTGCCGTCGGCATTGCGCAGCACGTGGCCGACGACGCGCGTGCCGTGCGCTTCCAGCAGCGGCCCGGGCGCCTCGATGCGGCCGGGCGAATCGTGGTTGCCGGCGACGACGACGACGTCCAGGCCGGGCACGGCCTGGCGCGCCCGCTGCAGGAACTGGTACAGCTGGCGCTGCGATGCGGCCGACGGGTTCGCGTTGTCGAACACGTCGCCGGCGATCAGCAGCGCATCGGCCTGTTCGGCGACGATCGTCTCCAGCAGCCAGTCCAGGAAGCGCTGGTGCTCGTAGTGGCGGTCGAAATTATGGAGCGACTGGCCCAGGTGCCAGTCCGACGTGTGCAGCAGCCGCATGGTGGCAAATGATGGAGAGAAGCAGGCGCGGCGCGCCCGGCAGTGGCGAAAGCGCCCAAGTGTAGCGCATCCCGGCCGCGGGCGGGAAGGCAGCGGCATGACAAATCCCCGCCGGGCTGGCAAAGTTCATTAGAATAGCCTCGCCCTGCCCATGCTGAAGGACGCCATTTGACCGACCTGACTCTTACCTTGCCCGCCGCGCGGGCGCTGCATCTCGCCGCCCAGGGCCTGGCGGCGCCGCGCCGCGCCCGCGCTACCAAGGCCGATGTGCTGGCCGCGATCCGCCGCATGCTGGTGCTGCAGATCGACACGATCCACGTCGTCGCGCGCAGCCCGTACCTGGTGCTGTGGAGCCGGCTGGGCGACTACCCGCAGCAGTGGCTCGACGAGCTGCTGGCCGAGGGCGCGCTGTTCGAATACTGGGCCCACGAGGCGTGCTTCGTGCCGGCCGCGGATTACCCGCTGCTGCGCCACCGCATGCTTGACCCGGAGGCGATGGGCTGGAGGCGTTCGACGGCGTGGCTGCGCGAGCGGCGTGCCGAGGCCGACGCGCTGCTGGCGCACGTGCGCACGCACGGGCCGGTCCGCTCGGCCGATTTCGAACGCACCGACGGCAAGGCGGGCGGCTGGTGGGAATGGAAGCCGGAAAAGCGCACGCTCGAAGCGCTGTTCATGGTGGGCGAACTGATGATCGCGCGGCGCCAGCAGTTCCAGCGCGTCTATGACGTGGCCGAGCGCGTGCTGTCCCGAATCATCCCCCATCTGCTGCCCGGCTGGAGCGATGCGCAGCTGCCGTCGCATGGCGACGTGCGCCGCACCTTGGCGCTGAACGCCGTGCGCGCATTGGGCGTTGCGAAAGCCGGCTGGATTCCCGATTACTACCGCACCAAGCCGCCGCACGTCGACCAGGCCGCGCTGGCCGATGCGGGGCTGCTGCTGCGCGCTCGCGTCGAAGGCTGGAAGGAGCCCGTCTACATCCACCCGGACCATGCCGACCTGGCCGCGCAGGCCGCCGCCGGCACGCTGGCGCCCACGTTGACGACGATCCTGTCGCCGTTCGACCCGGTCGTGTGGGACCGCCGCCGCGCGCTGGAGCTGTTCGGCTTCGACTACCGGCTCGAATGCTACACGCCGGCGGACAAGCGCCGCCACGGCTATTTCACGCTGCCGCTGCTGCGGCGTGGCGCGCTGGTCGGGCGCGTCGATGCGAAGGCGCACCGCCGCGACGGCGTGTTCGAACTGAAGGCGCTGTGGCTGGAGCCGGGCGTGCGCATCAGCGAACGCTTCACGCGCGACCTGGCCCAGGCGCTGCGTCGCTGCGCCCAATGGCACGGCTGCGCAAGCATCGCCGTGGTGCGCACCGAGCCCGCGGCCTTTGCGGCGCCGCTGCAGGCACTGCTGGGCAGCGACGATGATGATGAGGTGAGGGCGGCATGAACGCGGCGCACACGATCCTGCCGCCGGCACCGGCCTGTATCGTCGGGCCGGACGGCATGCCTGCGCTGGGCCGCCACGCCGGCACCCTGCGCGGCTGCGATTGGCATCGGCTGGCACCGCCTTACGCACGGGGCGCGCTGTGGCGCAGGCTGCACCACAAGCGCTGGCATTACGCGGCGCTGGCGTCCGACCAGATGTTCTGCGCCGTGGCGATCGTCGACGTCGGCTGGATGACGACGTGCTTCGCATACGCGTTCGACCGCGCCGACGGCGACATGATGGCGAACTTCTCGCAGGACGGCTTGCCGGGCCGCTTCTCGGCCACGCTGGCCGAGGACGGCGCCGGCACCAGCACGTTCGGGCGCGCCGGCGTGTACATCGACCTGGGCCCGCAGGGCCTGTCGCTGCGCAGCCCATGGCTGGAGGTCGACGCCTCCTTTGCCGCGCCCACGGCGCCGGCACTGGTGGCCAGCGGCGTGGTGGCGGGCGGCGGCGTGCACGCGACGCAAAAGACGGGCGGCCTGGCCCTGACGGGCGAAGTGCGCACGTGGCGCAACGAGTACAGCCTGGACGGCGGCACCGCCAGCATCGACTATTCGAACGGCCTGCTGCCGCGCGAGACGGCATGGCGCTGGGCTTCCGGCCACGACCTCGACGTGGGCTTCAACGTGCAGGCCGGCTACTTCGGCGCCAACGAGAACGCGCTGTGGCTGGACGGCGCCGTGCATCCGCTGGCGCCGGCCCGCTTCGTGTACGATGCCAAGGACCCGCTGGAGCCGTGGCGCATCTTCACCGAGGACGATTGCCTGGACCTGGTGTTCACGCCCGTCGCCGCGCGCCGCGAGCAGCGCAACCTGCGCATCGCCGCCAGCCGCTACGTGCAGCCGCTCGGCACCTTCACCGGCTGGGTGCGCAGCGCACCGGACGCGCCGCGCCGCATCGTGACGCAGCTGGCCGGCGTCACCGAACAGCATTTCGCCCGCTGGTAGGCGGGTACATGAGGACACGATGAGCATCCGCCACCTCGACCGCCTGTTCGAACCGCGCACCGTCGCCGTCATCGGCGCCTCGCAGCGCCCAGGGCGGATCGGCACCACAGTGCTGGACAATATGGCCGCCAGCGGCTTTGCCGGCCCGTTGTGGCCCGTCAATCCGAAGTACGACACGCTGCTCGGCATCCCGTGCTATGCGCGCATTGCCGCGCTGCCGGCCGCGCCGGACCTGGCCGTGATCTGCACGCCGCCCGACACGATCCCCGGGATCGTTGCCGACCTGGGCGCACGTGGCACCCGTGCGGCGATCGTGCTGACGGCCGTGCCGCCGGCCGTGCGCGCGGCGATGCTGAAGGCGGCGCGGCCGCACGTGCTGCGCTTGCTGGGTCCCGGCGGCATCGGCCTGATCGGCCCGGCCGCCGGCGTCAACGCCAGCGTCGCCCACGTCGGCGCGCGGCCGGGCCGGATCGCGTTCGTGTCGCAGTCCGGCATGCTGATGACGGCCGTGCTGGACTGGGCGCAGCACCATCACATCGGCTTCTCGCGCGTCGTGTCGGTGGGCGAGGGCGGCGACGTCGACGTGGCCGACCTGCTCGATTACCTGGCCGGCGATGCGGACACCCAGGCCATCGTGCTGCACATCGAAAGCATCGCCGATGCCCGCAAATTCCTGTCGGCGGCCCGCATCGCGGCGCGCGGCAAGCCGGTGGTCGTGCTGAAGTCGGGCCGCGGTACGGACCGCGCCGACCGCGTCGTCGATGCGGCGATCCGCCGCGCCGGCATGCTGCGGGTGTACTCGTCGGCCGACCTGTTCGACGCCGTGCAGACGGTGGCGAGAGCCCGCCCGCTGCCGGGCGAACGCCTGGCCGTCGTCAGCAACGCCACCAGCCTTGGCCTGCTGGCGACGGACGCGCTGGCATTCATCGGCGGCGAGCTGGCGCCGCTGTCGCCGCCGACCTTGCGCGCATTGAATGACCTGGCGCCGGACGGCGTGGCACCCGGCAATCCGCTGGACATCGGCGTGCGCGCCGATTGCGCCCGCCACGTGGCGGCCGTGCGCGCGCTGCTGGACGAACCGCAGGCCGACGCCCTGCTGCTGGTGCACGTGCCGACGCCGGCCGCCGGCAGCACAGAGGTGGCGCGCGCTCTGGTGCCGCTGGTGCGCGATGCGCGCCGCACCGTGCTGTCGTGCTGGCTCGGCGGCGATGCGGTGCAGGAGGCGCGCGCCGTGTTTGCCGATGCGGGCCTGCCCAGCTACGACACGCCGGAAAAGGCCGTGCGCGCGTTCCGCCAGGTGGTGCAATACCAGCGCAACCAGGCCTTGCTGACGGAAGTGCCGGCGCAGGTGCCGAGTACCGATGCGGCGACGCGGGCCTCCGCCCGGGCGCTCGTCACGGCGGCGCGCCGGGCCGGCCGCCACGTACTGGATGCGGACGAATGCCGCATCGTGCTGGCCGCGTACGGCCTGGAGCTCGCAGCCGCGCCAGCCGCGCTGGACGACGACGTGCCGCCGCTGCGCATCGCGATGCACGTCGACGCCGTGTTCGGCCCCGCGCTGGAATTCGGCCTGGGCGGCAGCGCGGGGCGCGCCGCCGGTGGCCACGCGGCCGGGCTGCCGCCGCTGAACATGGTGCTGGCGCGTGACATCGTCGGCCGCAGCCGCGCCGCCCGCTTGCCCGGTGGCGATGCCGCCGTCTGCCAGGCGCTGGTGCGCGCAGCGGACCTGGTGACGGACCTGTGCGAAGTCGCCGAACTGGAACTGGACCCGCTGAGCTGGCGCCCCGGCGGCGCGCTCGTTGCGCAGCGTGCCCGCATCGTCCTTGGCCCGCCGCGGCCGGAAGCGGCGATGGCGATCCGCCCGTATCCGCAGGCGCTGGAGGAAACAGTGGCGTGGCAAGGCACCACGCTGCTGCTGCGGCCCATCCGGCCGGAAGATGCGCCGGCCCATGCGCGTTTCTTCGCGCAACTCGATCCGGACGACGTGCGGCTGCGCTTCTTCACGGTGCTGCGCGAACTGCCGCAGGTCCAGCTGGCGCGCCTGACGCAGATCGACTACGACCGCGCGATGGCGTTCATCGCCACCCGGCCCGGCCCCGGCGGCATGCCGGAAACGCTGGGCGTCGTGCGCGCCGTGGCCGACCCGGACAATCGCCGCGCCGAATTCGCGATCGCCGTGCGTTCGGACCTGAAAGGCAAGGGGCTCGGCATGGTCCTGTTCCGCAAGTTGATCGAGTACTTCCGCGGCCGCGGCACGGGCGCGCTGACGGGCGAAGCGCTGGCCGAGAACACCGGCGTGCAGCACCTCGTGCGGCGTTGCGGCGGCGCCGTGCTGCCCGGCAGCGAGCCGGGGATGGTGCGGCTCGAACTTGCATTGCATGGGAAAACATCCTAAGGTGAGTCAGAAAGCTCGCAAGCAAGCTTGCGCTGCCTCAAAGTGGTCCTGTCGGTCTTATTTACACTTTGAACTTCCGTTTCGCACAGGGAGAGAGAATGTTAACGGCCACTTATACGCTGGTTGCGCTGTCCGTCGAGCAGGCCAATATCCGCCTCAGCCTGCTTTCATTCCAGAAATATGTGCAATCGACGTTGACCCGCCAGCAGAGCCTGACGCTGTCCCAGCTTGAATACGCATGCGTCACGCTGGAACGCCTGTACGAGGCGTGCAGCTGGCGCAAGGTGGAGCTGTACCTGATCCCCGCGTTACGCCAGGCCACGCAGCGCGCCGACCAGTTGCTGGACGAACTGTCGCGCCTGAACCAGCTGGCGCTGGGCGTCGTGCGCCGGCTGAAGGAACGCCTCGAGCACGTCGGCCCGAAAAGCGAGGAGCAGGTGACGGCCGTCTGCGAGTCGATCGACAGCTTCTGCTCGGCGATGCTGCAAAGGCTGGAGAAAGAGGAGCAGGAATTGTTCGCGATCGCCCGCAGCGCCATTTGCGGCGAGGCCTGGTTCGCCATCGCCAACAAGCTGCTGGCGCACGACGCGCAGTTGCAGGAAGCGCGCCGGCATGGCGGCGACAACGACGAAGCCGACGTGATCACCCTGGTGCCGCGCTTGGCCCCGCCGGCCGAACCGGTGGCCGCGATCGAGCCCCGCATGCCCGCGGTGCGCGCACGCGGGCGGGTGCTGCCGCGTGCCGCCTCGGCCGACTGACCCGACCGCCCGGCGCCGCGCCCGGGTTGCGACGCCGCGAAAAGCGGCGCTGCGCTATGATGGCGGTTTTGATCCATCCATAGCACATCATGTTTGAATTCCTCTTCAAACGGCCCGGCGACAAGGGCCCCGACGCGCCCGGCGCGCAGGGGCACAACACGGCCGAGCCAGGGAACGGCAATCACGGCAGCCCGCATGGTGCTGGCGACGGCGGCAAGGACCACGCCAACGCCGTGCGGCGTGCCGAGCAGGCCGAGCGCGCGAAGTCGCTGGCCGGCGACGAAGCGGCCGCCGTCGAGCTGATCCTGCAGAGCGAATTCGCCGACGTGCGGTTGGCCGCCGCCGAGCACGTCGTATCGCAGCCGATGCTGGAACGCGTGCAGCAAGCCGTGCGCAATACGGACCGCCGCGTCGCCAAGCTGATGCAGCAGCGCCTCGATGCGATCCGCCATCGCCAGATGGAACAGCGCCAGGCCGAAGCCAGCATTGCCAGCGCACAGCGGCTGTTGCAGGATGAGAAGCTGACACCGAACCTCGTGGCCGATCTGGACCGCCTGTGGAAAGTGATCGATGCGCCGCCCGAGCTGGCCGCGCAGTTCGACCAGCTGCGCGCCGCGCTCGGTGGCCGGCTGGAAGCGCAGGTCAGCCTGCAGCGCGCCACGATCGACGCGCTGGCCGCGCTGCGCAAGCTGGCCGCCGCGCCCGTGCCGGACGATCCGGCGGCCGCCCAGGCCGAGCTGGACCGGTTGGCCGCCGATCATGCGGCCCGGCTGGCCGCACCGGAACAGGCATCGCTGCCGCGCCACCTGCGCACGGACATCGAGCAGGCGCTCGAGGCCGCCCGCGCCGCATTGACACGGCCGGCCGCGCCGGAAAAGGCTGAGAAGCTGGAAAAGCCGGCACCCGCCGCGCCCGCAACCACCGCTCCGGCGGCGGTCCCGGAGCGGGAGCAGGCCGAAGCCTCGGCGCCGGCGCCGAACGATACCGACCATGCGGCACCGGCCGCGGAGCCGGCAGCCGAGGCTCCGGCCGCGGCCGCACCAGCGCCGCAGGAACCGCCGCGCCCGCCAAAGGAAAAGAAACTTACGCCGGCCGACCGGGAAGCCAATGAGCGATTCATGGCCCTCGTCGATGCGATGGAGGCGGCACTGAACCAGGGCCAGCTGCACGTCGCCGCCGAGCACGACAAGACGCTGAAAGACAGCAAGACGGGGCGCCTGACGACGCAGCAGGCCGACCGCCTGGCCCACGTCCGCGCCGAGTTCAAGCGGCTGTCCGCCTGGGCCCGCTGGGGCGGCAACGTGTCCCGCGAGGAGCTCGTGCACGCCGTGGAAGAGCTGCCGGCGCAGAACCTGTCGATGAGCGAGCTGGCCAAGAAGGTCAGCGCGATGCGTGAGCGCTGGAAGGCGCTCGACACGGTGTCCGGCGCGGCGCCGAAGAGCCTGTGGGAGAAGTTCGACGCCGCCTGCACCGCGGCGTATGCGCCGGCCGCCGCGCACTTCCGCCACCTGGCCGACGAGCGCCATGCGAATGCCGCGAAGGCGCAGGCGCTGGTGGACGAGGTGCACGCGCTGGCCGCCGACTCTCCGGCCGCACGCGAGGATTGGCGCGCGCTGGCATCGAGCACGCAGCGGCTGCGCCAGGCCTGGAGCCGGCTGGGCACGATCGACCGCAAGGACAAGAAGCGCCTCGACACGGCGTTCGGCAAGGCGATGGAAGCGTTGATGGCGCCGCTGGAAGAGCAGCGCAAGATCGAGGTGGCCCGGCGCGAGCAGCTGATCGAGGAAGTCTACAAGCTGAACCCGACGGAGCGCCACACCGTCGACACGTTGCGCGGCTTGCAGGAAGCGTGGCAGGGCCACGCGAAGGCGCTGCCGCTGGAGCGCCGCCAGGAACAGGCGCTGTGGCAGAAGTTCCGCGCCGCCTGCGACACGATCTTTGCCAAGCGTAAGCAATCGGCCCATGCGGCCGACCACGAACGCAAGGCCCACTTGCATGCGCGCGAGGAGATCTGCGCGCAGCTGGAAGCCTTCACGCCGGAGGGCGACGACAAGGCCCAGCAGGCCGCCATCGGCAAGGCGCTGCGCGAAGCCGCCACTGCGTGGCATGCGTCGGGGGCCGTGCCGCGCGCGGCCGAGCAGCGCATCGAGCAGCGCTACCGTGCCGCCGTCGCGAAGCTGCAGGGCCAGTCCGATGCCTTGAGGAAGCGCGCCGGCGCCGCCCAGGCCAATGCGTTGCGCGACAAGTTGCGGCTGACGCAGGCGCTGGAAAACGCGCTGGCCGCGCCGGGCGACGTCGATGCGGACGACTGGAACGGCCGCTGGCAGGCGTTGCCGGCGCTGCCGTCCGACTACGAGCGCACGTTGCACGCCCGCTTCAACGCGGCGCTGCAGGCGGCCGGCGGCGAACCGTCGGCACGGGCCGCGTATGCCGGCACGCTCGAGTCCAACCGGGCGCGGCTGCTGTCGGAAGTGCTGCGGCTGGAAATCATTGCCGGCATCGACAGCGGCGCCGAGTTCGCCCGCGACCGGCTGAAGATGCAGGTCGAGGTGTTGCAGAACTCGCTGAAGTCGGGCCAGAAGGCCGGCTCCGCCGCGGCGCAGGCCGCCCAGTTCGTCGAACTGTGCGCCATGCCGGCGCTGGCCGACGACCGCACCGCCAGCCGCATCGAGCAGCTGTTCCGCAAGATCGGCGCGGAGCAGGCCCGATGAGCCGTGTCAGGATCCAGCAGGAGGATTTCGATCTTGCAGCCGAGGTAGCCCAGCTGCGCGCCGGCAATGCCAAGGTCGGCGGCGTCGTCACGTTCGTCGGCACCGTGCGCGACCTGAACGAGGGTGCCCACGTGGCGGCGATGGAGCTCGAGCATTATCCCGGCATGACGGAACAGTCGATCGAGCGCATCATCGACCAGGCCCAGGCGCGCTGGCCGATCTTCGATGCGCTGGTGATCCACCGCGTCGGCCCGCTGTTGCCGCGCGACCAGATCGTGCTCGTCGCCGTCACCTCTGCGCACCGCGGCGAAGCTTTCGCTGCATGCGAATTCATCATCGACTACCTGAAGACGGAAGCGCCGTTCTGGAAGAAGGAACAGACGCCGGATGGCGCACGTTGGGTCGATGCGCGCGTGTCCGATGACGAGGCGCTGAAGAAGTGGGGGTAGGGTCAGACCCGTGCCGGGTCTGACCCTGGCAGCTTGAATTGATCGAGGTCAAAACACCCGCTTGAAATCGTGTAGGCGCATCCTTACTTTATCGTCAGACAATCACTGGAGCATTACCAAAATGCGTCAAGACAAACTGACAACGAAGTTACAGGAAGCGCTGGCCGACGCGCAAAGCCTCGCCGTCGGCAACGACAATCCCTATATCGAACCGCTGCACCTGCTGACGGCCCTGCTGAACCAGGACGACGGCGGTGCACGTTCGCTGCTGCAGCGCGCCGGCGTCAACGTCGGCGGGCTGGCTGCGGCGCTCAAGAGCGGCATCGAGCGGCTGCCGAAGGTGTCCGGCACGGGCGGCAACGTGCAGGTCAGCCGCGAGTTCGTCAACATGTTGAACCTGGCGGACAAGGAAGCGCAGAAGCGGGGCGACCAGTTCGTCTCCAGCGAGATGGTGCTGCTGGCGCTGACGGAGGATAAGTCCGACGCGGGCCGCCTGGCCAAGGAAAGCGGCCTGTCCCGCAAGTCGTTGGAAGCGGCGATCGATGCCGTGCGCGGCGGTGGCAAGGTCGATTCGCAGGAAGCGGAAGGCCAGCGCGAGGCGCTGAAAAAATACACGATGGACCTGACCGAGCGGGCCCGCCAGGGCAAGCTCGACCCCGTGATCGGCCGTGACGACGAGATCCGCCGCGCGATCCAGGTACTGCAACGGCGCACGAAGAACAACCCCGTGCTGATCGGTGAACCGGGTGTCGGCAAGACGGCGATCGTCGAAGGGCTGGCGCAGCGCATCGTCAACAACGAAGTGCCCGATTCGCTGCGCGGCAAGCGCGTGTTGTCGCTCGACATGGCGGCACTGCTGGCCGGTGCGAAGTACCGCGGCGAATTCGAAGAGCGGCTGAAGAGCGTCCTGAACGAACTGGCGAAGGACGAAGGCCAGACGATCGTCTTCATCGACGAGCTGCACACGATGGTCGGTGCCGGCAAGGCCGAGGGTGCGATGGATGCCGGGAACATGCTGAAGCCCGCGCTGGCGCGCGGCGAGCTGCATTGCGTCGGCGCGACCACGCTGGACGAGTACCGCAAGTACATCGAGAAGGATGCCGCGCTGGAGCGCCGCTTCCAGAAGATCCTTGTCGACGAGCCGACCGTGGAAGCGACGATCGCGATCCTGCGCGGCTTGCAGGACAAGTACGAACTGCACCACAAGGTGGAGATCACCGACCCGGCGATCATCGCCGCGGCCGAGCTGTCGCACCGCTACATCACCGACCGCTTCCTGCCGGACAAGGCGATCGACCTGATCGACGAAGCGGCTTCGAAGATCAAGATCGAGATCGACAGCAAGCCGGAAGTGATGGACAAGCTCGAACGCCGGCTGATCCAGCTGAAGATCGAGAAGGAAGCCGTCAAGCGCGAGAAGGACGAAGGATCGAAGAAGCGCCTGGACCTGATCGACGAGGAAATCGCCAAGCTGCAGCGCGAGTACAACGATTACGAGGAAGTGCTGAAGGCCGAGAAGGCCAATGTGCAGGGCACCACGCACATCAAGGAAGAGATCGAGCGCATCCGCCTGGAGATGGAGGAAGCCACCCGCGCGTCGAACTGGCAGCGCGTGTCGGAACTGCAGTATGGCCGCCTGCCGCAGCTGGAAGCGCAGTTGAAGCAGGCCGAATCCTCCAGCGACGAGGAAGGCAAGGACAAGCCGAAGCTGCTCCGCACGCAGGTGGGTGCCGAGGAAATCGCCGAAGTGGTGTCGCGCGCGACGGGCATTCCCGTGTCGCGCATGATGCAGGGCGAGCGCGACAAGCTGCTGCACATCGAGGAAAAGCTGCACGAGCGGGTGGTGGGCCAGGACGAGGCGATCAATGCGGTGGCCGATGCGATCCGCCGTTCGCGCGCCGGCCTCGCGGACCCGAACCGGCCGTATGGCTCGTTCATGTTCCTGGGCCCGACCGGTGTTGGTAAAACGGAGCTGTCGAAGGCGCTGGCCGCGTTCCTGTTCGATACCGAGGAATCGATGATCCGCATCGACATGAGCGAATTCATGGAGAAGCATTCGGTGGCCCGCCTGATCGGCGCGCCGCCGGGCTATGTGGGCTACGACGAAGGCGGCTACCTGACGGAAGCGGTGCGCAGGAAGCCCTACAGCGTGATCCTGCTCGATGAGGTGGAGAAGGCGCACCACGACGTGTTCAACGTGCTGCTGCAGGTGCTCGACGATGGCCGCATGACCGATGGCCAGGGCCGCACGGTGGACTTCAAGAACACCGTGATCATCATGACGTCGAACCTCGGTTCACACAAGATCCAGTCGATGGACGACTCCGATCCGGCCGTGACGAAGCTGGCCGTGATGGCCGAGGTACGGTCGCACTTCCGGCCCGAGTTCATCAACCGGATCGACGAGATCGTCGTGTTCCACGGCCTGGACGACAAGAACATCGGTGCGATCGCGAAGATCCAGCTGAATGTGCTGAAGCAGCGGCTGCAGCGGATGGACATGGGCCTCGACGTGACGGATCGCGCACTGCTGAAGATCGCCGAGGCGGGCTATGATCCGGTGTATGGCGCGCGGCCGTTGAAGCGCGCGATCCAGCAGCAGATCGAGAACCCGCTGTCGAAGCTGATCCTGGAAGGCCGCTTCGGCCCGAAGGACACGATCAGCATCGATGCGCGCGACGGCGGCCTCGTGTTCGCGGCGGACGGCAAGGAGGAAGTCGTCAGGCTGTAACGCCCGGACAGCTTCCGTTCCGCCAGGCCGGCGGCGTGCCCTGCGCGCCGCCGGCCTTGTTACATCCGGCCGGTTCACGCTCGGCCAGTTCCCGCTCCGCCAGCTCCCGCCCGGCCGCCGGCGCCCACTGGGCCAGCAGCTTGCCCGCCGTGACGAGGTCGGCCGACGTTTGGCCTTCCGTCCAGCCCGCGCTGGCCGTCTCCAGCAACGCGCGGGCTTCGATGTACGCCCCGCGCTGCTGCCACATGCGCGCAAGGCTGATCGCCGCGCGCAGCTCCCACGCCCGCGCGCCCTGGTTGCGCGCCAACAGCAGCGCATCGCGGAACAGCCGTTCCGCTTCCAGCCGCACCGCATGGTCGGCACCGGCCAGCAGCCGTTCGCCATGCAGGCGGCGCAGCTCGGCCGCACACCAGCGCGCATCGCCCTGCAACGCGCGGCGCAGCAGCGCATCGTCCAGGTAGCGCGCGTCGAGCGTGGCCAGCGTCTCGCGGTGCGGGCCGACGGCCAGCGCGGCGCCCAGCGTCGTCTGGCCGCCGTCGACGACGCAGACGCGGTACTGGTGCGCGAGGCCGCGCCATTTCGGCAGCCGGCGCGCCGCCTGCTCCAGTTCCGCCAGCGCCGCCAGCGCCACCGCGCGGTCGCCGCGCCACCACGCGACGGGGAACAGCGCGAAGCCCAGCACATAGCACAGCGACGTGTCGGCACCGACGGCGCGGGCGCGCTGCAGGGCGCCCTGGGCGCGCCGCAGCGCATCGTCGGGATAACCCAGCAGCCAGCGCGTGCGCGCCAGCACGGCGCCCGCGACAACGTTTTCATCGGTATGCAGCACAGTGCGCCGGCGGGTGCAGACGGCGGGCACCGTCTGGTCCTGCAGCGCGCGTGCCAGCGTGGCGGCGGCGCCCTGTTCGCCGGCCAGGTGCAGCGCCAGCGCGGCGACGCGGTCGTGCACCAGCTGGGCGGCGCGCGAACCCCGGTTGCGGATCGCCTGGCGGTAGCGGTCCACCAGGGCCAGCGCGGCTGGGTAGTCGCCGGCCAGCATGTCTTCCAGCGCGAGGCCGGAAAACGCATCGGCCAGGCGCTCCACGTCGTTCAATTGCTCGGCCAGCGCGAACGCGCGGGCAAAGGCGCTGCGGCCGGCACCGGGACCGTCGAGGTAGACCCGCACGGCACCCAGCGCGCCGCACAGCGCCATCTCGGCTGCGGCATCGCCGCCCGCAGTGCCCTCCGCCCCAGTCACGCGCAGCAGGGCCGATTCGAGCCATTCGCGGTGCTCCGGCAAGCGCCCGGCGTCCCACCAGGCCGTCGCGGAGGCGACCAGCAGGGCCGTGCCGACAGCGTTGTCGCCGGCCGGCCCGAACGCCCAGGCCAGGGCGGTGCGCACGTCGTCCAGGCGGTGCGGATCGTCGCCGGCCACCGTGTCGATGCAGTCGGCGGCGAAGCGGGCATGCGCACCGTCGCCGGGTGCCAGTTGTGCCAGCGCGTGCACCCGCACGTTCTCGTACAGGCGGCAGTGCGGCGGGCCGCTGTGGCGTACGGTGGCCAGCAGCGACTTCGCCACCAGCGCCGCAACGGCATCCTCGACCTGCGCCGCACCGATGTCTTCCTGCGCGGCGATGCGCGTGGCCCGCTCCAGCGTGAACGGACCGGCGCACAGCGCGAGCCGGCACAGCACCGTGCGTTCGGTGGCGGTGAGCGTGTCCCAGCTCCATTCCAGCGTGGCGCGCAGCGACCGGTGCCGCGGCGGCGCCGTGCGGCGGCCGCCTTTCAGCAGCTGCAGCCGGGCATCGAGGCGCGCGGCCAGCTCGCGCGGCTGGAACAGGTCGAGCCGCTCGCCGGCCAGTTCCAGCGCCAGCGGCAGGCCGTCCAGGCGGCGGCACAGTTCGGCGACGGCTTGCGCATCGTCGTCGGCGAGTGCGTAGCCATGCACGGCGGCGGTACGCTGCATGAACAGCGCGACGGCGGGGAAGGCCAGTGCGGCCGCCGCGTCCAGTGGGCCGGCCGGCGGGCAGGCCAGCGGTTCGAGCCGCTCGACCCATTCGCCGGTGGCGCGCAGCGCTTCGCGGCTGGTGGCCAGCACGACGACGTCCGGCACGTCGCGCAGCAGCCGTTCGGCCAGCGTGGCGGCCGCGTCGATGGCACGCTCGCAATTGTCGAGCACCACCAGCACGGGGCGGTCGCGCACGACGGCGCGCAGCGGTGGCACCGGGTCGGTGCCGGGCGGCAGGCCGAGCGCGTCGCCCAGCGCGGCGGCCGGATCGCTGGCCGCCGCCACGTCGGCGCTGTGCACGCAGTAGTGCGCCCCCAGCCGCGCCGCGACAGCTTGCGCCGCGGTGCTCTTGCCGACGCCGCCGGGCCCCGTCAGCGTGACGAGCCGGCGTTGCGGCAAGTGCTGTGCCAATGCCTGCACGAGTTTCGCGTGCGCACCGGCATCGTCCGGCAGCGGCGGGGCCGCCGGCGCTTGCCACTGCACGGGCGGCAGCAGCGCGTAGCCCTGGCCGGCGACGCTGCCGATCATGCGGCGCCCGGCGCTGTCGCGCAGCGCGCGGCGCAATGCCGCCACGTGCACGCGCAGGTTCGATTCCTCGACGACGGTGCCGGGCCACACGCGGGCGATCAGCTCATGCTTGGGGACGATGGCGCCGTGCCGTTCGGCCAGCGCGGCAAGAATGTCGAACGCGCGCGAGCCCAGCTTGACGGGCCGGCCGTCTTCCAGCAACACCCGTTGCAACGGCAGCAGGCGGAAAGGGCCGAACGCGGCCCAGCAGGCGGGAGGGATGGGCGCCGCGGTGATGGACGCCGCGGTGGTTGACGACTCTGCGATGGACGACTTGAGCATGGCCATGGAAGATCCCGGTTGGGCGGCAAGGCGCCGTCGGATCGACCATACGTGGTCTTCATTACAACACGCTGACATCGCGGTGCGCTGTCGCGGCAGCGCATCGACTTTGGCATCAGGACGGCGCGAAATCCTCGACTTCGTACTGGTCCAGGAAGCGTTCCTTACCGCCGGCCGTGTCGAAGCGCAGCGCGGCAGTGCGCTCGTCCGCCTGCCCGCTGGCCAGCACGCGCCGCAGGTGCGCGCCCAGCGATTGCCGGGCCGTGCTCTTCTGCCACATCGGATACTGGCCGGACAGACGGCTGCCGTCCAGGTAACGAATCTCGAATTCGCACTCGCGGCATTGGCGCCCGTCGGCCCATGCCTTCAGCAGCTTGTCCGCGGCGACGAATGAGCCCAGCACGGCGGTACCGCGGCCCGCGTTGCGGATGCGGATCTGCGCGATGCCGACTTTCTCGGCAGGCAGGAGGTTCTCGTTCATGTCCGGTTCCCGTAAGGTTGATCGAGTGGCGCGCGGTGCAGGTGCACCGGGCGGCGAAAGCGCCCGATCGCGTCGCCGGCCGCTTCCCGCGTGGGATGCAGCGCGCCGCCGCAGCGGTTCAGGTGGATGTGGCGCGCGGCCAGGCGCAGTACCGGCAGCAGCCGCGCGGACAGCGCCGCATCGTCGGCCGCCGCATGCACGCTGGCGCAGTACAAAGGCCCCAGTGCCCAGGCCAGCGCCACCAGCTCGGCCGCATCGGCGCAGCGCACCAGCAGGCCGCCGGCGCGTTGCGGCGGCGGCGGGCTGGCCAGCAGTGCGGCCGCGTCGACTTCGTTGAAAGGACCATGCGGGCTGGCGCCCAGCGCGTCGCCGATCGCTTCGCGCAAGTCGATGTAACCGTCGCCGTCGATCGCCACGACGACGGGGCGGCTGCCCGGCTGCGCCAGCAGTTCGCGGCCCAGGTATTCGGCGCGCCCGTTCAGCGCGCCGGGCAGCACGAAAGCCGCCTCGGTGCCGTCCAGTTCGCGCACGGCGGGCAGCAGGCGCGGCACCGCGTACACGCCGCCGCGGCAGATCGCGGCGCGGATCGCGTGATGTTCCAGCAGCGCGGCATCGTCGTCGGCCAGGGCGAACACGCTGTCCGGCAGGCGGCTCGCCGCGGCGGCCACCGCGATCAGGTTCGCCAGCTCGGCGCAGCTGGGTGCGCGCACCGCGTGCGCCAGCACGGGGCAGCCGGCGGCCAGCGCGGCCATCGCATGGACGCCCGCCAGGCCGTACGCGCTGCCATGCGCGCCGACGGCCGCCACGGGTCCCAGCGGCACGGTGCCGGCGCCGTCCGCATCGTCGCGCAGCGTGGCGGCCAGCGTGTGCAGCCAGCGCCGCAGCGTGTCGTGCTCGTGCAGCGCGATAGCCGGCGCGATGCCCGCGTCGAAGGCCGCCTGTTGTGGCAGGCGGTGGCGCACGCCGTCGAGGGCGGCGCCGATCGCATCGAGCAGGCAGGCACGCTGCTCGGCGCCGGCCTGGGCGAATGGCAGCGCGGCGGCGGCGGCGCGGTCCGGCGGGTGCATCATCGGCAGTACCCCTTTCAGGTGGAAAAAATTTAACAGTGACGAATGATTAACGCCGCTACCCGTTACGTTAGAATTTGCCGTGTTGGAAATCAATCCGGCTTTCGAGGTAAGGGAACATGGACCCACAGCAGTGGCGCACAGTGGAGTTCGGCGACTTCCGCCTGGTGCCGCACACGCGCACGTTGTACCGGCACGGCGCGCCGGTGCGCCTGACGGGGCGCGCATTCGACCTGCTGGTGGCGCTGGTCGAGCAGGCCGGCGCCGTCGTCGCCAAGGATGAGCTGATCGCCCGCGTCTGGCCGCGCACTGTCGTCGAGGAAGGCAATCTGCGCGTGCACGTGGGCGCGCTGCGCCGTGCGCTGGGCGGTGAACGGACGTATGTGGAGAACGTGGTCGGGCGGGGCTACAGCTTCGTCGCGCCGGTGCGCCGCATGGCCACCGATGCCGCCGCGCCGCCACCGCTGGCGGCCGCGGCGCCGTTGCTCCGCCTGATCGGCCGCGACGCCGTGCTGGACCAGCTGGCGCACGCGGTGCAATCGGAACGGCTGCTGACGATCGCCGGGCCGGGCGGGATGGGCAAGACGTCCGTCGCGCTGGCGCTGGCGGCCCGCGGCGCCGGCGCGTTTGGTGG
The DNA here is from genome assembly GCF_007830495.1 of Pseudoduganella flava. GTDB lineage: Bacteria > Pseudomonadota > Gammaproteobacteria > Burkholderiales > Burkholderiaceae_D > Rugamonas > Rugamonas flava. The sequence goes on from NZ_VLKW01000002.1 coordinate 107,017, forward strand.
CCGCGTCGTGCGTGCCGACCTGGCGCCGCTGCAGGACCCCGCGCAACTGCTGGCCACCGTCGCGCAGGCGGCCGGGCTGCCCGGCGCCGCGTCGCACGACGCGCTGTGCGCCGCGCTGGGCCGGCGCCGCATGCTGCTGGTGCTGGACGGCTGCGAACACCTGATCGACGGCGTTGCCGCGCTGGCGGCCCGGCTGCGGCGCACGACCGATGCGCCCCACATCGTCGTCACCAGCCGCGAACCGCTGCGCATCGACGGCGAGCGGGTGGTCCGCCTGCCGCCACTGCCGGTGCCAATGGACGACGCGCCGGCGCCCGCCGCGCTGTCCGGCTACGCGGCCGTGCAGCTGTTCGTCGAGCGGGCCAGCGCCGACGGCGGCTTCACGCTCGACGACGGCAATGCGGCGGCGGTGGCGGCGATCTGCCGCCGCCTCGATGGGATCCCGCTGGCGCTGGAACTGGCGGCGGGACGCGCCGCATTCTTCGGCGTGCACGAGCTGGCGCGCCGGCTGTCCGACTGCTTCGCCGTGCTGACGCGGGGCCGGCGCACGGCTCTGCCGCGCCACCAGACGCTGCGCGCGACATTGGACTGGAGCCACGACCTGCTGACGCCGGCCGAGCAGGCCGTGCTGCGCAGGCTCGCCACGCTGCGTGGCGCGTTCACGCTGGACGATGCCGTCCACGCCGCGCAAGGCAGCGGCATCGCGGCGGACGACGTGCCGGGCCACGTGGCGCAACTGGTCGCCAAATCGATGGTGGCGGCCGAACCGGATGGCGGCGCGCCGTACCGCCTGCTCGATACGACGCGCAGCTACGCGCTGGAGAAGCTGCATGCGGCAGGGGAGGGGTAGCGAACTTCGGGCGCCGCGTGCTGTCTACCGTGATGACGGTTCCAATATGACCAGCGCATCATGACCTCCGCATCATGAACACCGCATCATGACCACCGCATCATGAACACCGCATCATGACCACCATCACGGCAGCCAGCGGCATTGCCGGTGAAGTCATCCTCAGCCCCATCATGCCAGTCGAGCGGCCGGGCGACGTCAACCATCGCTCCTGCGAGGCCATGATCACGATCGTCGACGCGGCCGGCCGCGCGGTGGCAACGGTGCGCAGCGGTGCGGACGGGCGCTTCGAGATCGCTCTCGCCCCCGGCACCTACCGCTTGCGTCCCGAGTCCGGTGCCGCCGGTCCGTACGCTCCGCAGCAAACCGTCGTCGTCACCGGCGGCCGGTTGACGCCGGTGCGCATCGTCTACGACAGCGGCATCCGCTGACGGGCGACGGCTTCAGAAGCCGATACCGACGATCCGGCTGCCCCAGTCATGGTTGGCCAGGGCATTCTCGTTGACCAGCCAGGCCCGCCGGCTGTTGCGCGGGTCCACCGTCACCGCCGAGTAGTCGCCCCACCGGGTCGCGCCGTAATACGTCGGGCTCGTGAAGGCCGCGATGCCCGGGCTGAGCGTGTACGTGGCGCCGTTGTTGTGGTCGAAGCCGGAGAAGCGTACCTGCGGGAAGGTGCCGTTGGGCGGGTCCGTCATCGTCCAGGTCACGTAGATGTCGTTGGCGCTGTTGGCCGCGATCGACGCGTTGAAATCGTAGGACGTCGACGTGCCGAAGAAGAACGCGCTTTGCACCAGCGCATTGGTCGCCGTGTTGATCTGGTAGAACTTCGGCGCCGCGTAGCCGGCCAGGTCCACCGTATGCGTCTGCCACAGGAAATCGCCGCTCTGCGTGCTGGCGTTGACGAAGCGGCCGTCGAGCGTGTCGAGGCGGACGGTGGTGCCCGGTTGCGGCGCCGACGGCGGCGCCGTGTACGCGGGCACGGTAACGCTGACGGGGCCGCCGAGCGCGATGCCGTTCGGCCTGCTCGAGTTCGTCAGCGCGTACATGCTGAGGGCGCTGCCGCCGGAGGCGGCGATCAGGAACGTGCGCGCGTTCTGGTCCAGCACGATCGGCGGCGCCAGCGTGCCGCGCAGCCCCGTGAAGACGGGCACCGAGAACCCGAGCCCGTTGTACAGGCGCGCCTTCGCGACGGCGAACATGTCCGCCCACCGGAACGCGCCGGTCGACGAGAAGATATTGGCGGTAACGATCACCGCATCCTGGTCCATGCCCAGCTGTGGATAATCCCAGAAGTCGCCGGTATTGAATGTGACGTTGAGCGCATAGATATAAAAACCGCCGAGCGGATTGGCGGAGGTGGAGACGGCGATGAAATACAATTGCCGTGTCGTCGATTCCGCGAATGCGTCGGCCGTCACGATCCACCGATTCCACACGCTGTCATACACGACACGCGGGTCGAACAGTACACGGGTCGAATAGCCGAAAAAGGCTGCCAGCGAAATACTGGTGCGGCTGCTGGGATTGGTGCGCACGAACATGTCGATATGCGAATTGGTGACTTCGACAAAATAATCGAGGCCGATCGCGCCATGCGTATCCGGCGGCATCAGGCCATCCACATTGGTGGCGCCCGGTACGTTCGGGCCGGTGAGGATGATCGGCGCCAGCGCCTGCGCCGCTTCGCGGTCGAGCGCCATGGCGTCGTTGTCCTGGTCCAGCATTTCCGGTTGGTCGGCAAGTTGCCGTTTGGCGGCGGGCCGCTGCCCCTGCAATTGCGCCTTGATCTCCTCGTATCGCTCGGCCGGCATCGTCGGCAGGAAGGGTTTCGATTCCGCTTGCGCGCGCGCATCGGTACCGGGTTGCAGGTTGTCGCGCATGGCTTGCTGCATCGCTTCCATCGTCCTCAGTTGCGGGCTTGCCGCCTCCAGCGTATTACCGGCTTCCATTGGGGAATATTTCATGATGTTTCTCCTGTCAGCTGAAATGAATTGCCGTGCCGGGAAAAGGCGAAGCGGTCCCTGTGCGGCGGTCGATTGCGCACATTTTGTTGTCGAAGATTTTTTCGCCGCGGAGCAATATCAAACGTGTCCCAATTTAATAAACTATTAACCGCGGCGGGGAGTCGCTTTCACCAAAGTTCCCGCATGGCCTACTATCGAGATAAACGAACTGAGCGTTATTGATGGCGCGCAAACGGGAGAAACAGGCTGCAGGGATTTAAATATTTTGGGGCAACGGGAAATATTCTGGCGTGCAAATATATTTCAGTCGTTCCGGACAGCGCGGCAGTCTTAGGTGAAAATGAAGGCGCGGTTTGCTGCGCGCCTTCATTCAAGGCGGGGGGATCGTCGGCGGGCGCCCGTGGCGGGATCAGTCCGGCAGCGCGCGAAACGCGAAGCGCGTGATGCGCACCGCGCCGCGGCCGGTGCAATAGATGCCGATCTTCAGGCTGAGGAAGCCGCCGAACACATTGTGGTGCATGCCCGAGACCTCCATCCGCAGGCCGTGCAGCTGCCACGTCGCGCCATCGTCGTCCGAATAGCGGTAGGTGACGACGTTGCGGTCATTGGTCAACCGCACGCGCAGCTTGCGGCCGGCGAACGGTTTCTTCATCCAGCCCTGTTCCTCGGCCGCGCTGTATGTGCGGATCGCGCCGCCGTCGAAGCCGACGCCGACGAATGCCTTGTGGTTGTAGAACAGCAGCAGGCCCGCTTCGGCATCGCCCTGCAGTTCCAGCGTTACTTCGGCCTCGTAGGCGCGTTCGCCGACGGGGCACGTCAGCGGGGCGCTGTCGGCCGGCGACTTGCCTTTCGCCCGCAGCAGCAAGGCCGCCGGTGCCGCCGTCGTTTCGTACTTCACGCGTGCCATCTCGTCCGGCGCGGGATCGTGGAACGACCATTGCACGCCGAAACGGTTGCGGCTGAAATCATCCGACAGCGGCTGGCCGGCAGCTCCTGCGCGGCCGCCCTTGGGCTTGCGCAGCGGCTTGGACAGGTCGCCGCCGGTGGCGCGGAACCAGCCGTCCGCCGTCCACTCGATCGGTTCGAGCAGCGTCTGCCGGCCCAGCGTGCGAAAGCCGTTCTCGTAGCCGTGGTACACCATCCACCAGTCGCCGGCCGGCCCTTCGACAAGCGTCGCGTGGCCCTTCGACCACCACGGCTCGCTCGCATCGACCGTGCGTACCAGCGGGTTGCGCGGGCAATGCTCCCATGGCCCGTGGATCGAGCGCGAACGCGCGGCGATCACCATATGCCCGGTCGGCGGGCCGGACGTGCCGCCGACCGCCGTCACCAGGTAGAACCAGCCGCCGCGGCGCAGCAGCTTCGGCCCCTCCGGCGCGAAGTTCTCGACGACCCAGTCGTCAGGATAGCGCCACGGGCTGTACGCATGTTCCAGCGCGCCGTCGGCGGCCAGGCCGTCGTCCGTCAGGCGGATCTTGCGGATGCCGTTGACGAACAGGTAGCGCTTGCCGTCCTCGCCGACGGCGTGGCCCGGGTCGATGCAGCCGCGGATCTGCAAGTCCACCGGATCGCTCCACGGTCCGCGGATATCGTCCGCCCAGATCGCGTAGATCGACCAGCTGCTGCCGTCCGGCGCGGCGGGGATGTAGATGAAATAACGGCCGTTCTGCTTGCACAGGTCCACCGCCCAGATCGTGCCCAGCGGCTTGGACAGGGCCGGGCCGATCGGGGCCCAGTTCACGAGGTCCGTCGAATGCCAGATCACGAGGCCGGGGTACGAATAGAACGACGAGAACGTCATGTAGTAGTCGGCGCCGTCCTTCAGGATCGTCGGATCCGGGTGGTCGCCGGCGACGATCGGGTTCAGGTAGGTGCCGTCGCCCAGGTCGGCCTTGCGCTGGCCTTCGATGCCGCGGCCCCAGCGCGGCACGGGCGCGGGCGGGCAGGGCGCGGCCGCCGCCTGCGACATCGATGCGGCCGGCAGGGCAACGGTGCCGGCGGCGGCGGCCTTGAACAATACGCGGCGGCTGATCATGGCCGGCCTCCCTTCGTCAGGCGCACCAGGTACACGTCGTTCTCGCGCAGCGGCAGAGGCAACGTGTACGTGCCGTCCCGGCCGATGCGCACGGTGCGCAGCGTGGACGGCTTGCCGGTGGCCTGCGCCTTCAGCTCCGTCACCTGGGCGCGCGTCAACTGCCTGGGCGCGCCCATGCCGATGTAGGCCGTGTAGGCGTCGTTCTTGCGATAGCCGACCTGCGACACGGCCAGCGTGTACGTGCCCGGCTTCAGGCCCCGCAGCGCCACCTGCGCGCTGCCCTTGTCCCGCGGCGGCAGGTCGCGGATGAAGTACTGCTGGTTGTTGACGCCATCGGGCAGCGTGCGCGTGTAATCCCACAGCAGCACGGCGACGTTGCCCGTGCCGTCGACGGTGGCGATCGATTGCTCGTCCCCGTTGGCGAGCGTCTTCGGGCCCAGCTGGTTCAGGAACTGGTAGGCGAAGTACGCGCTCTTCTTGATACCTTGCGTGTTCATCAGCCCGAAGCCGCCATGGAAGGCTTCGAAGCGGGGACCCGCTTCCTCGAAGATGTCGGTGAACACCCAGTACGACATCGACTGCGCCGCGTCGCCCACCTGTTTCAGCTTTTGCAGGATGTAGGCGGCCTGGTGATAGCTGTCGTGCGTGGGGTCGGACGGCGTGTACGACGAGCTCCACTCCGTGTAATGCAGCGGCAGCCGCGGCTTGCTGGACGCGGCGATCTCGCGGCGGTTCTTCAGCACGTCGTTGCTGATGGACCCGGCATCCTTGCTGAGCACCGTGCCGTGCGTGCCGAATTCATCCAGAAAGCCCTGCTCGACGCCATAGGTGTGGGTGCTGACGAAATCGAGCGGCACGTCGTGCTTGGCGGCGTAGGCGATCGTTTCCGGAATCCACGCGGCACCGGCCGTGGCGGGGCCGCCGACCCGGTAGTCGGCGCTGACGCTCTTGATGGCCCGCGCCGCATGCGCATACAGCTTGAAGTACTCGTCCTGCGTGCCGGCCCAGAAGCCATCCAGGTTCGGTTCGTTCCAGACTTCGAAATACCAGCTCGCCACTTCCTTCTGGCCGTAACGCTCGGTCCAGTGCTGCGTCAATGCCTTGACGAGTTTTTCCCATTTCTCGTAGCTGCGCGGCGGCGTGACATTGCCGCGCCACCAGAATATGGTTTTCTCGCCGCTGGCCATTGCCGCCGGCATGAAACCCAATTCGACGAAGGGTTTCACGCCGACGCTCAGCAGATAATCGTATAGCGCATCGATATATTGGAAGTTATATTGTTCGCGACCCTGCGCATCCACTTTATAGACGCCCATGTCGTCGGACAGCAGGCCATGCATCCGGATATACCGGAAGCCGGCATCGCGGCGAATTTCCGCCAATTGCTGTTGCCAGTCGGCGCGCAATCCTTCATTGGCGCGGCCGGCACCGACCACCATATTGAAATTCCTGTTCAGGTCACCTTGAATGGCCGTTGCGTCGACGGCAATCGTTCTTTGCTGGGCCAGCGCGCTGGAAGTCAGCAGCAGGGCGCCCAGCAGCAGGGGGGTAAAGCGCATTGTCTCCTCCGTATGTTCGGGTGACGGCATGATACGGCCATCGCCACGGCTGAGGTAGCGCTAACACGGGGCGCACGCCCCACGGTGCGGAAAGTTGAAGAAATGCTGCGGGAAGTGCAAGGCGCTGTCACCTCAGCTTGTGGAATCGTTCGGCGATCCGCCGCCATGGGATTGGCTGACGGAAGGAGCGAGGGGTACCGTGCGCGGCGCACGTGCGGCCATTCCACAAGCTGGGGTGACAGCGCCAAGTACAAGCGCCAGCGGGAACGATCCGCCCGTCAGGCGGCCGCCCGGCAGGCGGTGCGGAAAGCCTTCGGCGTACAGCCGTGCTCTTCCTTGAACAGCTTGTTAAAGTACGACACGTTCGCATAACCGACCGAATATGCGATCTCGGCCACGGTGGCGCCGCCTTGCCCGGCAAGGAGCCGGGCTGCTTCCGTCAGCCGCAGCTTGTTCAGGTAGGCGCTGAACGTCAGCCCCAGTTCCGCTTTCAGGATATCGTTGAGCTTGTTGCGGTTGATGCCGGTGGCGGCCACCACGGTGTCGACGCTCAAATCCGCCTGCGCGTAATGCGCGCCGAGATAATCCAGCAAGGTCGCCTTTTCCCGGTCGCGATGGCCTTCGAGAGGTAATGCGCGATACGGAACAATCGCCACATCCTTGCGCAGTTTCTCGCGCAGCTCGTCGATCAATGCACGCGTATGACCGCGGAAAAACCATACTGAAAACAAGACCCACGCTGTCGCCAATATGCCGCCTGCGAATAACGGATAACGGTCGTCCCGGCCAATAAACGCCAGCTCGCTTATTTCGACGCGCGCGCTATTTCCCACCGGGCTTTGAAACGTGCTGCCGAACGCGATTTTCGGCACCTGGTCCAGCCGGTAATGCTGGTGCGCGATATTCTGCTTGTACAGATCGAACCACCATTGCGGCGTTTCCAGCCGGGAGAGGTCGACGTCGACGCGATTGCCCTGCGGCGTGCACGAGAAAAAGGCGGCCGGAGTCCGGTAGCTCAGCAGGTCGCCGCGCCGCGATACCTTCGCGTCGAACGTGGGGATGCTCAGCATCAGCGTGTTGGCGGGTTCGCAGCGGGCGACGAACGACAGCGTCGCATAGCGCGACAGGTCAACGTGCGCCGGCTTGCCGTCGGCACCGTCGAAGAACAGGTCAGTCCCCGCAAACGGATACGGCACGCCCGGCACGCCCGGCACGACGCGCAGGTCGAAGCGCAGCCGCTCGCCCGCCGCATGGATCGTCGTCGACGACGCGCCGCCGCGCGTGTTGTCCGCATTGCCGCGCGCGTGCCAGCGCAGTTCGCCCGCTGCTGCCGGCAGCAGGGCCGCGCGCAGGTGGCTGCGCTGCACGCATGCATAGCCCAGCGCGAGGCTGGCGGCCAGCAGGGCCGCGCCGGCAAGCGCCGCGCGCTGGTGAAAAGGCCGCATCGGGTTCACCGCCGCGCGAAGAACGAGGACGGCGTGCAGCCGAACGTCTTGCGGAACATCTGCGAGAACGCGGACTGGCTCGCGTACCCCAGCTCGTCGGCCACGCGCGCCAGCGGCATGCCGCCGGCGATCATCGGCGCCGCATGCGCCAGCCGCACCTGCTGGCGCCATTGGCCGAAGCTCATGCCCAGCTCCTTCTCGAACAGCCGCGCCAGCGTGCGCTCCGACGCGCCCACTTCCTGGGCCCAGTCGGCCAAGGTCTGCGGCGCGCCCGGCGTGTCGATCAGCCGGCCGCACAGGCTTTGCAGCCGCTTATCGCGCGGCATCGGCACGCGGATCGGGCGCGTCTCGCTGCGCGCCAGCTCGTCCAGCATCAGTTCCGTCAGCATCGTCGCGCGGGCGGACGGTTCCAGCGGCGGCAATTGCTCCAGCGCGAGGATCAGTTCACGCAGCAGGTCCGAGACTTCCAGCACGCGGCACGCTTCGCCGGGGAACGGCGCGCGCGCAGCCAGGATCCGCACGGGGCGCAGGCGCGTGGCTTGCAGCACGGTGACGGAATGGACGATGCCCGGCGCGATCCACACGGCGCGCGACGGCGGCACGATCCACGTGCTGTCGGCCGCCGTCACGCGCAGCACGCCGTCCAGCGCGTGCGTCAGCTGGCCCCACGGGTGCGTGTGGGGGCGCAGGTATTCGCGGCTGTCCAGGTCGCGCGCCATCAGCGTCACGGGGCGATCCAGGGTCGGATCGAAGCAGTCCGGGTAGGGCAGCGTGTGCTTGACGACGGGGACGGGCATTGGCAGGAATGCGATAAAAGTTGACTTTCTATCTTAAAACAGCCGGGGCCGTTTTGCCTACACTCGCTGCTGGGAAGTCCGAAAAAAACATGGGGAAACAATGAGCAACACGACTACAACGACCGGGAAGGCGCAGCTGCGCCAGGATGCGCGGGTGATCGGCCTCGTGGGCCTGGCGCACGGCACCTCGCACTTTTACCACCTGATCCTGGCCGCGCTGTTCCCGTGGCTGAAGCCCGCGTTTGGGCTCAGCTACTCCGAACTGGGGCTGTTGATGACGGTGTTCTTCGTCGTCTCCGGCATCGGCCAGGCACTGGCCGGCTTTGTTGTCGACCGCGTCGGCGCGCGCCGCGTGCTGTTCTTCGGCGTCGGCATGCTGGGCGTGTCGGCGCTGGCGCTGTCGGCGGCGCACAGCTATGCGGGGCTGATGGCGGGCGCGCTGCTGGCCGGCGTCGGCAACAGCATCTTCCACCCGGCCGACTACACGCTGCTGAACCAGCGCGTATCGCGCGAGCGGCTGGCGCACGGCTTCTCGGTACACGGCATCAGCGGCAATATCGGCTGGGCCGCGTCGCCGCTGTTCCTGACGACGGTGGCGGCGTTCGCCAGCTGGCGCGCGGCGCTGGCCTGCGCGGCGGTGCTGCCGTTCATCGTGCTGGCGATCCTCGTGCTGAACCGGGACGCGCTGCGCCCGAATCCTGTCCAGCGTACGGGCGCCGCGCAGCATGGCGGCGAAGGCACGCTGGCGTTCCTGCGCCTGCCGTCCGTATGGATGTGCTTTGCGTTCTTCTTCCTGACGGCCGTGGCGCTGGGCGGCATCCAGTCGTTCGCATCGATCGGGCTGGAACAGCTGTACGGCATCTCGCGCGAGCTGGCGACGAGTTCCTATACGGCCTATATGCTGGCGTCGGCCGGCGGCATGGTGGTCGGCGGCTTCATCGGCGCCGGCTCGCGCAACCACGACCGCAATATCGCGCTGGCGTTCGCCGTCGCCGCCGTGCTGGCGCTGGTGCTGGGGGCGGCCGTCGTGCCGGGCTGGCTGGCGCTGCCGCTGATGGCGGCGATCGGCTTCTGTTCCGGCGTGGCGGGCCCGTCGCGCGACCTGATGATCCGCGCCGCCGCGCCGAAGAACGCGACGGGGCGCGTGTATGGCGTCGTCTACTCCGGGTTGGACACGGGCCTGTCGGTCGGCCCGCTGCTGTTCGGCGCCGTAATGGACGGCGGCCATCCGGGCTGGCTGTTTGCCGGCGTGGCGCTGTTCCAGGCGCTGGCGATCGGCACGGCCGTCGGCGTCGGCGGCAGTACCCGGGCGGTCGCGCTGAAAAGCGCCTAGAATCGGACCATCTCGTTTACCTGGGGAGTCTCATGAGCCTGGCCACGCCTTTCGCCACCGATTTCGCCACCACCGACCTGTGCGACGATAACGCCGTGCTGCTCGAGGACGGCCGCCTGACCGTGCTGCCGCCCGTGTTCCGCCACTACGGCAAGCGCGCGCGCTTCGGCGGCCGCGTCGTCACGGTCAAGGTCTTCGAGGACAATGCGCTGGTGCGCACCGCGCTGGAGACGCCGGGCGACGGCCAGGTGCTCGTCGTCGACGGTGGCGGCAGCCTGCGCCGCGCGCTGTTCGGCGGCCAGCTGGCGCTGCTGGCGCAGGACAATGGCTGGGCCGGCGTCGTCATCGACGGCTGCGTGCGCGATACGGAGGAAATCGACAGCTGCGACATCGCCGTGCGTGCGCTGGCCGCGATCCCGCAGCGGGGCGCGAAGAAGGGCACGGGCGAGCGCAATGTGCGCGTGCAGATCGCCGGCGTGCCCGTCAATCCGGGCGACTGGGTGTACGCCGATGCGGACGGGATTCTTATCGCCCAGCAGCGGCTGGCCTGACGCCCGCGCCGGCGGCGCGGTCGACGAAGGAGGCGAGGTCGCGTTCGAAGCGCTCTGGTGCCTCGATGAAAGGTGCGTGGCCTGCACCGGGGTACAGCGCGGTGACGGCACGTGGCTGCAGCGCGCGTGCCCGTGCGATCGACGGCTGCGGTTGCACCAGCGCGTCGCGCTCGCCGTAGACGAGCAGCAGCGGCTTGCCCAGCCGGCCGAGGCCGGCCGCCGCATCGATCGTCATCGACGGCACCGCGGCCGTCATCTCCCATGACGCCATCGCCGCGTTTGCCAGCAGCCGTTGCAGCACGTCCGGTTGCGGCGGCGTGGCGAAGCACAGGCCGAGGAAGGCGCGCTCGGCGTCCAGATGGGTTTTCAGGTCCGCCGACGCCAGGTCGCGGTACAGCGCAGGGTGCGCCGTGATCTGTTCCGGCTTCAGCTCGATCACGCCGCCGACGTACACGGCGCCGCCGATGCCGGCGTCACCGTACGCGGCCAGGTAATTGGTGATCACGGCCGCGCCCAGCGACCAACCGACCAGAACGGGTTTGGTGGCCTTGGCAGTTGCCAGCACGGCCGCCAGGTCGTCGGCCCAGCGGCGCCCGTCCGCATACGCCGCGGCGCCGGCCGGCTTGCCGGACAGGCCATGGCCGCGCAGGTCGAACGCGATCAGCCGGTAGCGCGCCAGGACCGGGCTGGCGAACTGGCGTTCCCAGTTCAGCCGGCTGCCCAGCAGGCCATGCACGAACACGATGGCCGGCCCATCGGGGTTGCCGGCCTCGTCGACGGCGAGCGGCACGCCGTCCGGGGCGGTGACGGTATAGCTACGGGTGGTTGCACCCGCGGCGGTGGCGGCCAGCGCCGCCGCCAGCAGCAGCGTGCCCAGCACGCGGTGGAAGAATCGGTACATCGTCAAGCTCCTTGAAACGTTGGGAGCGCCAGTCTGAACCCTGACACTGGTGTCAGAGTCAAGCGTTGTGTTGTGGTACGCTGCGGCGATGCCTTCACCCGCCCCACTGATGTCGATCGGCGCGCTCGCGCAAGCATCCGGCGCCAGCGTCCGGTCGATCCGCCATTACGAGCAGCACGGCCTGCTGGCGTCGATCCGCGCCGACAACGGCTACCGGATGTTCCCCGCCGCCGCGGTCGCGCAGGTGCGCCAGATCCAGCGGCTGATCGCCACCGGTTTCACCGTCGCCGAAATCCTGTCCTTCCCCGACTGCATGCGCATGATCGAGGGCGCCCCCGCCTGCAGCGAGACGAGCGACGTGCAACGCCGGCGCCTCGCCGCCATCGAGCGCCAGATCGCCGACCTGGAACGGCGCCGCACGCGCCTGCTGGCAATGTTGCGCGAGGGCGCCGCCGCGCCACCTGACTGATCCATTACAACGAGCAACAAATGCGCTAGCGCAACACGATGCCCCGCCTGCCGGGGCATCGTTGTTTGTGGCCGCAGCAGCGCCGAAACCAAGGCATTTTTCACGTTGCGAGATGGCCGTTTCACCATTTGAAAAGCGCACAAATAACTGCCGGGCTCGCGCTTCCATGGGAAGAAATGACGTTGCGTATCATGAAAAATGCGCCGTAAGCCGTTGAAAGATAAGCGTAAAAAAATACTCCTATGTCTTATATAAGAGTATTGGTGCGCTGAACAAAAAGCCCTATGATGTTCCTAACGGTTTCGCATTCACTTCAATTCGTTTCAAGACAGGAGAGCATCATGGCAACTCGTGAACAGCAAGCAGCAGAACTGAAGCAGGACTGGGCAACGAACCCGCGCTGGCAGGGCATCACCCGCACGTACACGGCCGAGGACGTCGTACGGCTGCGCGGCTCCGTGCAGATCGAGCACACGCTGGCCAAGCGCGGCGCCGACAAGCTGTGGAACCTGCTGCACGACGAACCGTTCGTCAACGCGTTGGGCGCGCTGACGGGCAACCAGGCGATGCAGCAGGTGAAGGCCGGCCTGAAGGCGATCTACCTGTCCGGCTGGCAGGTTGCCGGCGACGCCAACCTGGCGGGCGAAATGTATCCCGACCAGTCGCTGTATCCGGCCAACTCGGTGCCGATGGTCGTCAAGCGTATCAACAACACGTTCCAGCGCGCCGACCAGATCCAGTGGTCCGAAGGCAAGGACGACATCGACTTCTTCGCGCCGATCGTCGCGGACGCGGAAGCGGGCTTCGGCGGCGTGCTGAACGCGTTCGAGCTGATGAAGTCGATGATCGAGGCGGGCGCTTCGGGCGTGCACTTCGAAGACCAGCTGGCCTCCGTGAAGAAATGCGGCCACATGGGCGGCAAGGTGCTGGTGCCGACCCGCGAAGCCGTCGAGAAGCTGATGGCGGCGCGCCTGGCGGCCGACGTGATGGGCACCGGCACGCTGGTGATCGCCCGTACCGACGCGGAAGCGGCCGACCTCTTGACGTCCGACGTGGACGACAACGACAAGCCGTTCTGCACCGGCGAGCGCACCGTGGAAGGCTTCTACAAGGTCCGTCCGGGTGCCGACCAGGCGATCTCGCGCGGCCTGGCCTACGCGCCGTACGCCGATCTGGTGTGGTGCGAAACGGGCAAGCCGGACCTGGAATTCGCCAAGCGCTTCGCCGAAGCGATCCATGCGAAATTCCCCGGCAAGATGCTGGCCTATAACTGCTCGCCGTCGTTCAACTGGAAGAAGAACCTGGACGACGCGACGATCGCCAAGTTCCAGAAGGAGCTGGGCGCGATGGGCTACAAGTTCCAGTTCATCACGCTGGCCGGCTTCCATGCACTGAACTACGGCATGTTCAATTTGGCGCACGGCTACGCGCGCCGCCAGATGTCGGCATTCGTGGAGCTCCAGGAGGCGGAATTCGCGGCCGCCGAGAAGGGCTTCACTGCCGTCAAGCACCAGCGCGAAGTGGGTACCGGCTACTTCGACGCTGTCACGCAAACGATCCAGCAGGGCCAGAGCTCCACGACGGCACTGCATGGATCGACGGAGGACGAACAGTTCTTCGACAAGAAGGTCGCCTGACCGGCTGCCACAGGGGAGTGAACGAAAAACCGCGGCCACAAGCCGCGGTTTTTTTATGCCACGCCTTTCACGTCACGGCTGCGGAGCGATGGCGGCCTTCAGCTGCCGGACATACTCGCCGACATCCGAGATGACCGCCATATTGTCGTCCACCTCGACGCGGTGCAGCTGGTGCCCCGGCCCGAACGACACGCCGGCCTTGAGGCCGTCCCTTTCCTCCGTCAGGTCATGCCCTTGCACCGCGGCGATCACGTCGCCGGCGCCATCCGTCACGATCGTCATTTTCATGACATCCCCCCGCCTTGCAGATTGTGGAAGCAGCCGCCGACACCCTGGTTATGGATGGCGACGAAGTAGGTCGCGTTGCCGTTGTTGTCCTTGCGCTTGCGCTGGTCGTCGGCCAGGTGGACGGCGCCGAGATTCGGCGTCTTGATGTCCGCGGACGCGAACTGCGTGCCGTGGTCTTCCCCGTATGTGTAGAACCAGAACGCGGTCTGTCCCGGCGCGAGGAAGGTGAGGGGTCCTACGTTGTTGAATGCCATGTTCTCCTCCATCGGAAGTGGACGCGGATTGCGCCCTGTTGTCAGCGTAGGCCGCGAGCGCGGCAGTCGTTTGACGGGATCGATATGCGGGGCCATTTTGGCGGCGTCCCCGTTCTCTGGGATAATGATGGCTCGAATCATCCCGAAGAAGACCATGTTCAGTTACCGCCACGCCTTCCATGCCGGCAATCACGCCGACGTCCTGAAGCATTTCATCCAGATCCAGCTGCTCAACTACCTGAATCAGAAGGACGTGGCGTACAGCTACATCGACACGCATGCCGGGGCTGGCGTGTACGCGCTCGACAGCGTGCAAGCCACGAAGACCGCGGAATTCGAAACGGGCATCGCGCCGCTGTGGGACCGCACCGACCTGCCGGCCCCGCTGGCCGAGTACGTGAACCTCGTGAAAGGCATGAACCCGAGCGGCAAGATGCGCTATTACCCCGGTTCGCCGTACGTCGCCGAACAGGTGGCGCGCGAGATGGACCGCATCCGCCTGTTCGAGCTGCACCCTGCCGACAGCAGGCTGCTGGCCGAAAACTTCGCGAAGCTGGAAGCGCACCAGGCCGCGCAGGGCAAGCGCAGCACCGTGCGCGGCAAGCGCATCATCGTCAACAAGGCCGACGGCTTCCTCGGCGTGAAGGCGCTGCTGCCGCCGCCGTCGCGCCGCGCGCTGGTGCTGTGCGACCCGCCATACGAGGACAAGCAGGACTACCGCAAGGTCATCGACATGCTGGGCGACGCCTTGAGGCGCTTCCCGACGGGCATGTACGCGATCTGGTATCCCGTGCTGCAACGGATCGAGGCCCGCAACTTCGCCGAAAAGATGAAGCACCTGCCGGCGCAGAGCTGGCTGAACGTGACGCTGACGATCTCGTCGCCGACGCCGGACGGCATCGCCCTGCACACGAGCGGCATGTTCATCCTGAACCCGCCGTACACGCTGGCACCGACGCTGAAGACGGTGATGCCGTACCTGGTGCAGGTGCTGGGCCGCGACAAAGGCGCGACCTTTACCCTTGATAGTGGCGAAATGACAACTGCCCAGCCGCGAAAGACCCGGCAGGATGCGCGCAACACATGAAAGGTATTGCCGTTTGAGCAAGCTCAGGTTATCGTAGCGGGATTGTTTCTTCAGCAGGCCCTTCGATGACGCTGGCACCCAGCCCGGACATCCCACTACCGTACGCCAACCACTTCTTCCTGGCGCGGCAACCCATCCTCAACCGATCCCAGCGGCTCGTCGCCTACGAGCTGTTGTACCGCAATGCCGACAGCGGCGTCGCGGACTTCACGAACGGCACCGCCGCCACCGCTTCCGTCATCGCCCACGCTTCCGAGCTGGGCATGGAGCAGGTGGTCGGCGAACAGCTGGCGTATGTCAACGTCGACACGGAAGGGCTGATGAGCGACTTCATCCGCTTCCTGCCGAATGACAAGGTGATCCTCGAGGTGCTGGAAACGGTCGACGCGACGCCGGCCGTGCTGGCCCGCGTCGCCGAGCTGAAGCAAGCGGGCTTCAAGTTCGCGCTGGACGACGTCGTCGGCACGTCCGACAGTCTGGCCAAACTGCAGCCGCTGATGGACGTGATCAAGATCGACATCAAGCAGATGGCGCCGGACACGCTGGCCGAACTGACCCGCACGCTGAAGAATCCCCGCCAGAAGCTGCTGGCGGAGAAGGTCGAGACGCAGGAAGAGTTCCGCCACTGCCTCGACCTGGGCTTCGAATATTTCCAGGGCTATTACTTCGCCCGCCCGGTCATCCTGTCGGGCAAGAAGATCGCGCCGTCGCAGATGGCGATCATGCACCTGCTGGACCTGCTGGCGTCGGATGCGGACCAGCGCGACATCGAGCGCGGCATCAAGCTGGACCCGCTGATCACGCTGAACCTGCTGCGCCTCGTGAACACGCCGGCCGTCGGCGCGCGCTTCAAGATCAATTCCGTCGGCCACGCGCTGATCGTGCTGGGGCGCCGGCAGTTGCAGCGCTGGCTGCAGATCCTGTTGTACGTGAAAGGGCAGCAGTACGATTCGCCGCTGCTGCAACTGGCGACGACGCGCGGCAAGACGATGGAAAACCTGCTCGAGCACGTACGCCCGGGCCGCGCCGACATCGGCTTCACCGTCGGCATCATGTCGCTGATGGATACGCTGTTCTCGGTGCCGATGGGAGAAATCCTCGACAGCGTCAACGTGCTGGACGACGTGCGCGCGGCGCTGCTGCACCGCGAAGGCGACTACGGCAACGTGCTGCGCCTGATCGAGCTGATCGAGGTAGCCCGCGAAGGCCCCGAACTGACGACCCTGCTGCACGAACTGAACATCGCACCATCGACGCTGTACGCCAGCCAGCTGGCCGCGTACGAGTGGGTCAACGAATACACCCACGGCGTCACCGCACCGCAGCGCTGAGCGCTGCAAACCCCAATCGCTAACGGCTCAGCCCGTGTCCCCTGGTGCCAGGCACGAAGGGACACAAACTCAGCCGCAATGTCCCCTGGTGCCTGGCACCAAGGGACACGGCCTCAGCCGTTGTGCCGTCGGTGGCATTGCGCTTGAGTCCGTGTCAACGGTGCCTGGCACCAGTGACACAGACTGATCCGTAAGGGCCTTATGCTGCCAGCAGCAGAAACACTGTCGGCTTCTTGTGGAAATCGGGACCGTGGCCGCCGGCCAGCGCGCTTTTCCACTGTGCAGCCGTCTGGGTGCGGATGGTTTCCGTCGGCAGGCTGATGTCGGTAGCCACGCATACCAGCGTATTGCTGTTGCACGCCGTTACCAGGGCCTCGAGCAGCGCGGCGTTGCGGTACGGGGTTTCGATGAAGAGCTGGGTCTGCTTCTCGGTGCGCGAGCGCTGTTCCAGTTCCTTCAGGCGCTTGGCGCGGGCCGCCGGGTCGGTGGGCAGGTAGCCGTTGAACGCGAAGCTCTGGCCGTTCAGGCCGCTCGCCATCACGGCCAGCAGCAGCGACGACGGCCCAACCAGCGGCCGCACTGGAATGCCTTCCTTGTGGGCGAGGCGCACGAGGTCGGCGCCCGGGTCCGCCACGGCCGGCACGCCCGCTTCGGACAGCAAACCTGTGTCGTGCCCTGCGCGCAGCGGGGCCAGCAGGTCGGCGAGGGCATCCGCCTTCGTGTTGACGTTCAGCTCGGCGATGGCGATCTCCTGCAGCGGCCGTGCCAGCGGGTGCACGGCGTGCACGAGTTTCAGGAAGGCGCGCGCCGTCTTGGCGTTTTCAGCGACGAAGTGCGCCAGCTGGCTGGTCAGCGCCTGGACGTGCTCGGGAATGACGTGATCCAGCGCCGTCGTCTCGCCCAGCGTGTTCGGAATCAGATACAAAGTGCCGGCCATGCTTACTCCTTGAAAAACGCCACGCCGGCGGCGCGCAGCATGCCGGTCAGCGCGATCAGCGGCAGGCCTGTCAGCGCTGTCGGGTCGGAAGATTCGATGCGTTCCAGGATCGCAATGCCGAGCCCTTCGTTCTTCGCGCTGCCGGCGCAATCGTACGGCTGCTCGATGCGCAGGTAGGCATCGAGCTCCGCATCGGGCAGGTCGCGGAACTTGACGGTGGTTTCGATGTCTTCCAGTTGGAAGGTGCCGTCGCGGCCGTCCCACAGGCACAGCGCCGTATGGAAGACCACGTCGCGGCCGCGCATCGTCCGCAGTTGCGCCAGCGCGGCGGGGTGGCTGCCGGGCTTGCCGATCTGCGCGCCGTCCAGCGTGGCAACCTGGTCGGAGCCGATGACGAGGGCGCCCGGCTGGCGCGCGGCAACGGCCTGCGCCTTCAGGCGCGCCAGCCGCAGCGCGGTGGCGGCCGGCGCCTCGCCGGGCAGCGGCGTTTCATCGACCGCGGGCACGTCGACGGTGAACGGCAAGCGCAGGCGGGACAGCAATTCGCGCCGGTAGGTGGAGCTGGAAGCAAGGATCAACCGAGGGGGAAGGGGAGTTTGGTTCATGGAAACATTTTATTGTGGCGGTGCGCCACGAATTGTTATATGCTCTTGGCGCCGTTGGTTTGACGCACGCGCCCCACGAAATCTGCTGCGAGGCGCGCAAGTCTTTGACGCGGCGTGGAAAACCCTGCTATTATCGCAGGTTTTCGAGGGAAATTTTAGCCAATGAATGCTCTTGTGATCGACGCCTTCGAGTTTTGTCGGACCAACAGCACCCGTGAAGGCGTAACGCCTGTGGCTGAAATGGAGCGCCTGGCGCGCGATTGCGCCGATCCGTCCGGGTCGATTACCTGGAAGGCGGAAGGCGGTACGAGCAAGCAGGGCTATCCACAGATGCGGCTGGCCGTTGCCGGTACCGTGCAGCTGAATTGCCAGCGTTGCCTGACTCCGTTTGCCTATGAGATCGATTCGTCGACCTTGCTGATGCTGGGTGCGGACGATGCGACGGCCGACGAGATCGAAGAGGTCATCGACGACGAAACGGTGGACGTGATCGTCGGCACCCGGTCGATGAACCTGATGGACCTGATTGAAGACGAGGCCCTCTTGGCCTTGCCGCAAGCACCGAAGCACGACGTTTGCCCCGATACGGCATTGCTCGATTCGCTGCGCGGTGAAAAGAAATCGCCGTTCGACGCGCTGAAGGCGCTGAAAAAATAAAGATCGTTTAGATGTAGGAGGGTGTCGAGAAACCGCGCAACAGGTTGATCGACGTGCTCGAAGGAACATGCCAATCGGGCTGCGAGTATTGGCATTCTAGTGGTAACGCAGCAAGGCAGCGTAGCAAGCTCGTTTCGTGAATGCGTGCGGCGATGCCACCGGGATACTCGATTTGCATGATTGTGCGGTCGATTGTGTTAAAATTTTAGAACTTTAGTATTAGGAGTCATCATGGCAGTTCAACAGAACAAGAAGTCCCCGTCGAAGCGCGGCATGCACCGTTCGCACGATTTCCTGACCGCCCCGAACCTGGCAGTCGAGCCGACGACCGGCGAAACCCATCTGCGTCACCACATCAGCCCGAACGGCTTCTACCGTGGTCGCAAGGTGCTGAAGACCAAAAACGACGAGTAATCGACGTTTTGGTTTCGGCCAAAGACCAAAAGCGGTGCACGCGAGGAATTCCATCGTGGCGCCGCTTTTTCTTTTCGTCGGCCGCAAACGACTTTGCGGCATGCTTCTGAATACCGCAGGCCCCGGCCGTCAGGCCAGGATTGCAACTTGCCCGCAATGACAATCAAAATATCTATCGACTGCATGGGCGGCGACCATGGCCCGTCAGTCACCATTCCTGCCGCAATCTCCTTCCTGAAACGTGAACCTGACGCCGAACTGATCCTCGTGGGTCTCGAAGACGTCATCCGAGCCGAGCTGAAGAAGTGCCATGCGGAGGCGCACCCGCGCGTCTCCATCTTGCATGCTTCCGAGCAGGTGACGATGGACGATCCGCTCGAGGTCGCGCTGCGCCGCAAGAAGGATTCGTCGATGCGCGTCGCGATCGAGCAGGTCAAGGACGCCAAGGCCCAGGCCTGCGTCTCGGCCGGCAATACCGGCGCGCTGATGGCCGTTTCCCGCTACGTGCTGAAGACGATGGCCGGCGTCGATCGCCCCGCCATCTGCACGATCATGCCGAACATGAAGGACGGTCCCACCTATGTGATGGACCTGGGCGCGAACGTGGACTGCGAACCGCACCACCTGCACCAGTTCGCGATCATGGGCTCCGTGCTCGTGCACGCGATGGAAGGCATCGAGCGCCCGACGATCGGCCTGTTGAACGTCGGTACCGAGGACATCAAGGGTAACGAGGTCGTCAAGGCCACGATCCCGCTGCTGCAGGCCGACCACGAACGTGGCAAGCTGAATTTCTACGGCAACGTGGAAGGCAACGACATCTTCAAGGGCACCACGGACGTCGTCGTCTGCGACGGCTTTGTCGGTAACGTGGCGCTGAAGGCCATCGAAGGCGTGGCCGGCTTCTTCAAGATGGTGCTGACGGCAGAATTCAAGCGTACGCCATTGACGATGCTGGGCGCGGCGATCGCCAGCAGCGCACTGAAGCGGATCCGCCGCCGCCTGAACCCGGCGCGCTACAACGGCGCCAGCCTGCTGGGCCTGCGCGGGCTCGTGTTCAAGAGCCACGGCGGCGCCGATACCGAAGCGTTCGAATGGGCGATCCGCCGGGCGTACGACGCGGCCAAAAAAGATGTGCAGCAGCAGCTGGCGGACCTGATCGCCGAACTGATGCCGCGTGAAACGACAACTATTGGATGAGACGGCATGACTTTGTACAGCAAAATCATCGGCACAGGGAGTTACCTGCCCGAGAAACGCGTCACCAACCAGGAACTGACCGAGGAGTTGGCGGCCAAGGGCATTGAAACGTCGGACGAGTGGATCTCCACCCGTAGCGGCATCTCGGCGCGGCATTACGCGGCGCCGGAGCAGAATTCCTCCGACCTCGCCGTGCACGCGGCGCGGCGCGCGCTGGAGATGGCGGACCTGCAGCCGGATGACATCGACCTGATCATCGTGGCCAGCTCGACGCCGGACTTCTTCGGCAGCTTCCCCAGCACCGCCTGCATCGTGCAGCGCAAGCTGGGCATGACCAACACCAGCGCGGCCGTGGACGTGCAGGCCGTCTGCAGCGGCTTCGTCTACGCGATGGCATCGGCGGACAGCTTCATCAAGTCCGGCATGCACAAGACCGTGCTGGTGATCGGCGCGGAAGTGTTTTCGCGCATCCTGAACTTCGAAGACCGCACCACCTGCGTGCTGTTCGGCGACGGCGCCGGCGCAGTCGTGATGACGGCATCCGAAGAGCCGGGCGTGCTGGCCTGCAAGCTGCACGCGGACGGCCGCCATTCCGACATCCTGTCCGTGCCCGGCAACGTGGCCGGCGGCGCGGTCGCGGGCAGTGCCTTCCTGTACATGGATGGCCAGGCCGTGTTCAAGCTGGCCGTCACCGTGCTGGAAAAAGTGGCGCACGAAGCGCTGGACGCTGCCGGCATGACGAGCGACCAGATCGACTGGCTGATCCCGCACCAGGCCAATATCCGCATCATGAACGGCACGGCGCGCAAGTTGGGGATGTCGCCGGAGAAGATGGTGGTCACGGTCGACCAGCACGGCAACACGTCGGCCGCATCGATCCCGCTGGCACTCGATACCGCCGTGCGCGACGGCCGCGTGAAGAAGGGCGATGTCGTGATGATGGAAGGCGTCGGCGGCGGCTTTACTTGGGGCGCCGTCCTGGCGAGGATGTAATGCTTACCTTTTCTGCTCGCCAGGACTTGGCGCGGATGTAGGCTTGCCGGTCCCGGCGGTGTACAATGCGCGCCGTTTTAGAATTAGTGCTCTAGACGCCAAACCGCGCGCCCTAAGTGGGCCGCGCGGTAGCCTTCCGCACTACCGAACATAACGAGAACACACAAGATGACCCAATTCGCATTTGTCTTCCCCGGCCAGGGCTCCCAGGCCGTGGCCATGATGGAAGGCTTCAACGGCAACCCCATCGTCGAGCAAACGATCGCCGAAGCGTCCGACGCGCTGCAATTCGACCTCGGCAAGCTGATCGCCGAAGGTCCGAAGGAAGAGCTGGACCTGACGACGAACACGCAACCGGTGATGCTGACGGCCGCTGTCGCCGTCTACCGAGCGTGGATCGCCGCGGGCGGCCCCGTGCCGGCCGTCGTGGCCGGCCACAGCCTCGGCGAATACTCGGCGCTCGTCGCCGCCGGCGTGATCCCGTTCAAGGATGCCGTGCCGCTGGTGCGCTTCCGTGCCCAGGCCATGCAGGAAGCCGTGCCGGTCGGGCAGGGCACGATGGCCGTCGTGCTGGGCCTGTCGGACGACGACGTGCGCGCCGCCTGCGCCGAAGCGATCGCCGCCGATCCGAGCCAGGTCGTCGAAGCCGTCAACTTCAACGCGCCGGCCCAGGTCGTCATCGCCGGCCACAGCGCGGCCGTCGACAAGGCCTGCGAATTCGCCAAGGCGAAGGGCGCCAAGCGCGCGATGCGCCTGCCGGTGTCGGCGCCGTTCCACTCGTCGCTGCTGAAGCCCGCGTCGGATCGCCTGCGCGACTACATGGCCGAGTTGCATTTCAGCGCGCCGCAGATCGACCTGATCAACAACGTCGACGTGGCCGTGCTGCACGACCCGGCCAGCATCAAGGATGCGCTGGTGCGCCAGGCCGCCAGCCCCGTGCGCTGGGTCGAGACGATGCAGAAGGTGGCAAGCTCGGGCATCACGCAGGTGATCGAATGCGGTCCCGGCAAAGTGCTGATGGGCCTGACCAAGCGCATCGACCCGAACCTCGTCGGCGACGCCATCACGGACCAGGCGTCGCTCGAGCGCGTGCTGGCCGCATTCAAGTAAGCACTCCACACCTCATACAGAAGGGAAGACGATGAATCTGTCCAATCAAGTCGCGCTCGTCACGGGCGCCTCGCGCGGCATCGGCAAGGCGATCGCTACGGAGCTGGCGCGCCAGGGCGCGAAAGTGATCGGCACCGCCACCACCGAGGCTGGTGCCGAAGCGATCTCCGCCTATCTGGCCGAGATCGGTCCGGAAGCGGGCAAGGGCGCCGTGCTGAACGTCACCGATGCCGAGCGCTGCGCCGGCATCATCGACGAAATCGGCAAGGAGTTCGGTCCAGTCGGCATCCTCGTCAACAATGCCGGCATCACCGCCGATCAACTGGCGATGCGCATGAAGGATGACGAGTGGGACAAGGTCATCGCGACGAACCTGACGGCTGTCGGCCGGCTGTCGCGTGCGGTCCTGCGCGGCATGATGAAGGCAAAGACGGGGCGTATCATCAACATCACGTCCGTCGTTGCGTCGTCGGGCAATCCCGGTCAGATGAATTACGCGGCCGCGAAGGCGGGCGTGGAAGGCATGTCGCGCGCGCTGGCCCGCGAGATCGGCAGCCGCAACATCACCGTGAACAGCGTTGCGCCGGGCTTCATCGACACCGACATGACGAAGGTGCTGGGCGAGGAACAGCACGCGGCGCTGCTGACGCAGATTCCGCTGGGCCGACTCGGCAAGCCGGAGGATATCGCCGCCGCGGTGGCGTTCCTCGCGTCGCCCCAGGCGGCCTACATCACCGGTACCACGCTGCACGTCAACGGCGGCATGTACATGGGCTGATCGGCGCGGCCGATGAGCGTCAAATAACGAACTGACGGGCGCTGTGGCGGTATTTTAGCTACGCGTTCCTGTCTTTTAGCAGTGATTTCGGTCCAGCTGAGTTCAGAAGCCGAAATTAGTTTTTCAGCGCGCAAACCTGATAAAATGCGCGCTTTCCGTAACATACACATAATGGAGCCATAACATGTCCGATATCGAACAACGCGTTAAGAAGATCGTCGCCGAACAACTGGGCGTCGCCGAAGCAGACATCAAGAACGAATCGTCCTTCGTCGATGACCTGGGCGCCGATTCCCTCGACACCGTTGAACTGGTCATGGCGCTGGAAGACGAGTTCGAAATGGAAATCCCTGACGAACAGGCAGAAAAGATCACTACCGTGCAGCAGGCTATCGACTACGCAACTGCGCACGTGAAGGCCTAAGCCAACGCAACAAGCAGCACAGATCGACTCCAGGAGAATCGCTTGAGTTCCAAAAACCGTCGTGTGGTGGTTACCGGTCTCGGTTGCGTGTCCCCGATCGGCAATACGATTGCCGAAGCGTGGAGCGCGGTTACCGAGGGTAAGTCCGGTATCGCCAACATCACCAAGTTTGATGCCAGCGCGTTCTCGACCCGCTTTGCCGGCGAGGTCAAGAACTTCAACGTCGAAGATTATCTCGACGCCAAGGAAGCCCGCCATATGGATACCTTCATCCATTACGGCATGGCCGCAGGCATCCAGGCGATCCAGGATTCCGGTCTGGTCGTCACCGAAGAGAACGCCGATCGCATCGGCGTGATCATCGGCTCCGGCATCGGCGGCCTGCCGATGATCGAAGAACAGAAGGAAGATTACGACAAGCGCGGTCCGCGCCGTATCTCGCCGTTCTTCGTACCGGCCTCGATCATCAATATGATCTCCGGCAATCTCTCGATCAAATACGGCATGCGCGGTCCCAACCTGGCGATCGTGACGGCCTGCACCACCGGCCTGCACAGCATCGGCGAAGCAGCCCGCCTGATCGAATACGGCGATGCCGACGCCATGGTGGCCGGCGGTGCCGAATCCACCGTGTCGCCGCTGGGCCTGGGCGGTTTCGCCTCGGCCCGCGCACTGTCGACCCGCAACGACGATCCGGCCACCGCATCCCGTCCATGGGACAAGGACCGCGACGGCTTCGTGCTGGGCGAGGGCGCCGGCGTGATGGTGCTGGAAGAGTACGAGCACGCGAAAGCGCGCGGTGCGAAGATCTACGCGGAACTGGTCGGCTACGGCATGAGCGCTGACGCGTACCACATGACGGCGCCGCGCGAAGACGGCAGCGGCGGCGCGAAGTCGGCGCTGAACGCGCTGCGCAACGCCGGCCTCAACCCGGACCAGGTGCAGTACCTGAACGCGCACGGCACGTCGACGCCGGCGGGCGACGTCGCTGAAGTCTTCGGCATCAAGTATGCCTTCGGCGCCCATGCGAAAAACCTGGTGGTCAGCTCGACGAAGTCGATGACCGGCCACCTGCTGGGCGGCGCCGGCGGCCTCGAGTCCGTGTTCACCGTGCTGGCGATCCACCACCAGGTGGCTCCGCCGACGATCAATATGTTCAACCAGGACCCGGCCTGCGACCTGGACTTCTGTGCCAACCAGGCGCGGCCGATGGCGATCCAGTATGCCGTGAAGAACTCGTTCGGCTTCGGCGGAACGAACGGCAGTCTCGTGTTCGGAAAAGTTTGAACTTTTTTTGCTCACCCCGGTCATACCGGAGTGAGCGCTAAGAGGCCCGGCGGATTCCCGCCGCGGCCTGTCGGTGCCGGCGTCCGCCGGCATCCGTACGTCCGGTTTTCCGGTCGCCAGGTGTTCCACTCGGGATGCCGCGATCGCGACACGACAAGAGGCCGGCGCTTCCCACTGTAGTGATTCGTTGTAGCGGGTCTGCTTCCCGCGATGCTTTCGCTCGGCCTGGCTGTTTGCCGCCGTACGTTCCGGCGCCAGCGTCCGTCGCACCGGCTCGCCATCGCTGCATTGCGGCCGGACCAAGCCACCGGAGGGTGCATGTCGATCGCATTGTCGGCCACCGTTCGCGCTTCGCCGCTGCTGCGCCTTGCGCTGGCGTGCCTGTGCGCGGCCGTGCTTGTAGCCAGCACATGCGTGGCAAGCGATGGCGGCGGCGATGTCGCAAGCGCGCTGATGCTGGCCGCCGGCGTGCTTGGGGCCGGCTGTGGCAGGGCCGATGTCAATGCGGTGCGCATTGATATTTCGGGTGGAGGCGGGATACGCCTGACGGTATACCAACAACTGGAAGTTGTAGACCACGCGGCGTCCGGTTGTAGCGCGGGCGATCCCGGTTGTAGCGCGCGGCTGCTGCCTGGATCGACGCTGTGGCCGTGGCTGCTGATCTTGCGGTTGCGGTGCCAGGACGAGGAGGGAAGCGAGCGCGTGCCAGGCCGCGTGCAGTGGCTCGTGGTGCTGCCGGACAGCGCGGCGCCGGACGTGCGCCGCCGACTGGCGCTGGCGGTCCGCGCGATCGCCGCCAGCCACTGATGCGCGTCAGGGCGGGCGCGGCAAGCGGCGCCGCCCGCCCGCACGCGCAAGCTGCATCACGAACACCGTGTACCACGAACGCCGTGTACCACCAGCACCGCGGGGCGAAAAAAACCCCGGCCAGCTTTGAACCATCTGCGGCGGGTCGACTCTATAGCGGTATGAGCGCCCGCGCTGCAGGCCACCGAGGGTAAAGGTGTGACGACAGACCGTGAGAGCGATCAGCTGCTGGTCGAGCGAGTCCAGGCAGGCGAACGGCAAGCGTTTGACTTGCTGGTGTCGAAGTATCAGCGCAGGCTGATGCGGCTGGTGTCGCGCATCGTGCACGACTCGGCCGAAGCGGAAGACGTGGTGCAGGAAACCTTCATCAAGGCCTTCCGCGCGCTGCGCCACTTCCGCGGCGATTCCGCCTTCTATACCTGGTTGTACCGGATCGGGATCAACACCGCCAAGAACTTCCTCGTTACCCAGAGCCGTCGCACTCCCACGTCCACGGACACCGATGCCGAACAGGCCGAAGCGTTCGACGAAGGGGATCAGCTGCGCGACATCAATACGCCCGAGTCCATGTTGGCCAGCAAGCAGATCGCGCAAACGGTCAATGCCGCGATGGATGCGCTGCCGCTCGACCTGCGGACGGCGATCGTGCTGCGCGAGATCGAAGGCCTGTCCTACGAAGAGATCTCGGACATCATGGCCTGCCCCATCGGAACCGTGCGCAGCCGGATCTTCCGGGCCCGCGAAGTGATCGCAGAAAAATTGCGCCCACTATTGGACATGCCGGTTGACAAGCGCTGGTAAGCGTTCGACACTGACAGTTCAGTGCGCGTAAATGCTGATTAACTATCGCGGCAGACAGGAAATGCCATGGAAACTTCGACCCGACTGCAGGAAAACATCTCCGCGATGGTGGATAACGAATTGCCCGCGTGCGAGGTCGAGTTGACACTGGCGGGCCTGGCCGAACCGGAAGGGCGGGAAGCCTGGCACCTGTACCACCTGATCCGCGATACGCTGCGTGCCGCCGCGGCGGGCCCCGAGCTGTCGCCGGGTTTCGCCGGCCGGCTGGCCGAACGGCTGGCCGACGAGGAACTGCCGGGCCGCCCGGCCGATGCGCTATCGCACGAACAGCGCGAGCAGCGCGGCGACAGCGCGTCGCCGGCCGCCGCCACGCTGCCGTAATCCTGGGCATTCCCCATCCTGCCCCGCTCACCCTGTTACAAATCCTCTCCCGTCGTTACAGGGCGGTACAAATCTCCTCTTGAAATTTGTTGCCTCTTGCAACATCTTGTGCGTGCTGCAACTTTGGGTTTTCGCTTACCATACGGCGACAGCCCCGGCTGCGTTGCGTTACGTTGTGCCAACCGATAACTATACGATTCCTATGAAAACCAAACTCTCTGCTGGAAGCAAAACTCTGTCGGCGCTGATGGTCAGCGCAGGGATCCTGTTCGCGCCTGCCACGTTTGGCCTGGCGCCCGTGCACGCGGCCGCGGCGTCCGTGGCCGGCTTGCCCGATTTCGCGGACATGGTGGAAAAAGTGGGGCCGGCCGTCGTCAACATCCGCACCACGGAGCGCCGCCTGCTGCGCGACCCGAACATGCCGGACGAGGACGAGATGCAGGAATTCTTCCGCCGCTTCTTCGGCGGCCAGTTCCCGCAGCCCCGTCGCGACGGCCAGCAGCAGCGCGGCCAGCAGCGCCGCGCGATCCCCCAGCAGGAGCAGGAAGTGCAGCGCGGCGTCGGCTCCGGCTTCATCATCTCCGCCGACGGCTACGTGCTGACCAATGCGCACGTCGTGGCAGGCGCCGACGAGGTCTACGTCACGCTGACGGACAAGCGTGAGTTCAAGGCCAAGGTGCTGGGTTCCGACACCCGCACCGACGTGGCGCTGCTGAAGATCGACGGCAGCAAGCTGCCGGTGCTGACGATGGGCGACTCGAACAAGATCCGCGTCGGCGAATGGGTCGTCGCGATCGGTTCGCCGTTCAACCTGGAGAACACCGTCACGGCCGGCATCATCTCGGCCAAGGCGCGCGACACGGGCGAATACCTGCCGCTGATCCAGAGCGACGTGGCCGTCAACCCGGGTAACTCGGGCGGTCCGCTGATCAATATGCGCGGCGAAGTCATCGGCATCAACTCGCAGATCGCCACCTTGTCCGGCGCCTATAACGGCATCTCGTTCGCCGTGCCGATCGACGAGGCGATGCGCGTCGCGGACCAGCTGAAGAAGAGCGGCAAGGTGACCCGCGGTCGCATCGGCGTGTCGATCAGCGAGGTGACGCGCGACGTGGCCGAGTCGCTGGGCTTGAAGAGCGCCCGCGGCGCCGAGGTGTCGATGGTCGAGGAGGGCGGGCCGGCCGCGAAAGCGGGCGTGCGCGCCGGCGACATCGTCATCAAGTTCAACGGCCGTGACATCGAAAAATCCGGCGACCTGCCGCGCCTGGTGGGCAACACGGCGCCGAATTCGCGCGCGACGATCACCGTATGGCGCCAGGGCCAGGCCGTAGACCTGCCGCTGACCGTGGCCGAACTGCAGTCGGACGAGCCGGAGAAGGGCGCCCGCGGCGAGCGCGGCGGCAAGCAGAAGTCCGAGAGCGCGGCCAATTCGCTGGGCCTGCAGGTCTCCGACCTGTCCGCCGCGGACAAGAAGGAACTGGGCGTGACGGGCGGCGTGCGGGTCGATGCCGCCGGTGGTGCGGCAGGCGCGGCGGGCATCCGCGAGAACGACGTGCTGCTGCAGCTGAACAACACGCCGATCACGGATGCCAAGCAGTTCCAGTCGCTCGTCATCAAGCTCGATCCGAAGAAGAACGCGGTCCTGCTGGTGCGCCGTGGCGATGTCGCACGCTTCCTGACGTTGCGCCCGGCCCCGGCCGCACGCTGACGGGAGCCGTGTGAAGTTCACGCTGTATTCGCGCAGCTACTGCCACCTGTGCCAGGACATGCTCGACGCATTGCTGGCACTGCAAACGCCGGAGCGGCCGTTCACCGTCGACGTGATCGACGTGGACGCCGATCCGGCGCTGGTGGCCCGTTTCGACGAGCTCGTCCCGGTGCTGTTCGCCGCCCTGGACGAGCCCGAGCTCTGTCATTACTTCCTCGATGAAGGCAAAGTGCGCGCAGTCCTCACCTCCCCAGCTTGACGTTTTTGCATCTGTGCGACCCCGTCACGTCGGAAAACGGGCTTTCCACTCTGAAATCCGGTAAAATGCGAGGGATTTCCCCTCGTTTTGTCGAAAGGCGCTCGCCCAGGGCTTCTTCTGCGCAGAGCGCTTTTTGTATTGCACCGTTTTTAATTTAATGAACAACATTCGCAATTTTTCCATCATCGCCCACATCGACCATGGCAAATCCACGCTGGCGGACCGTATCATCCAGCTGTGTGGCGGCCTGTCGGACCGCGAGATGGAAGCGCAGGTGCTCGATTCGATGGATCTGGAGCGCGAGCGCGGCATCACCATCAAGGCCCAGACCGCCGCGCTGAAGTACAAGGCGCGCAACGGCGAGATCTACAACCTGAACCTGATCGACACGCCCGGCCACGTCGACTTCTCGTATGAAGTCTCGCGCTCGCTGTCGGCGTGCGAAGGCGCGCTGCTCGTGGTCGACGCGTCGCAGGGTGTCGAGGCGCAAACGGTGGCGAACTGCTACACGGCGCTCGACCTGGGCGTGGAAGTCGTGCCCGTGCTGAACAAGATCGACCTGCCGAATGCGGACCCGCCGTCGGCGATCGCCGAGATCGAGGACGTGATCGGCATCGAGGCGGGCGACGCCGTGCAATGCTCGGCCAAGACGGGCCTGGGCGTGGAAGACGTGCTGGAATCGATCATCGCCAAGGTGCCGCCGCCGAAGGGCGATCCGGAAGCACCGCTGCAGGCGCTGATCATCGACTCGTGGTACGACGCCTACGTGGGCGTCGTGATGCTGGTGCGCGTCGTCAACGGCACCTTGCGCCCGAAGGAAAAGATCAAGCTGATGGCCACCGAGTCGGTGCAGCTGGTCGAGGACATCGGCATCTTCTCGCCCCGTTCCGTGTCGCTGCCGGAACTGTCGGCGGGCCAGGTGGGCTTCGTCATCGCCGGCATCAAGGAACTGAAGGCCGCCCGCGTGGGCGACACGATCACGTCGGCCGCCAAGCCGGCGCCGGCGCCGCTGCCGGGCTTCAAGGAAGTGCAGCCGCAGGTGTTCGCGGGCCTCTTCCCGGTGGAGGCGAACCAGTACGACGCGCTGCGCGACTCGCTGGAAAAGCTGAAACTGAATGACGCCGCGCTGATGTACGAGCCGGAAGTGTCGCAGGCGCTGGGCTTCGGCTTCCGCTGCGGCTTCCTGGGCTTGCTGCACATGGAAATCGTGCAGGAGCGCCTGGAGCGCGAATTCGACATGGACCTGATCACGACGGCACCGACCGTCGTGTATGAAGTCGAGCGCCGCGATGGCACGACGATCAATGTCGACAACCCGTCGCGCATGCCCGATCCGTCGCAGATCAACGAGGTGCGCGAGCCGATCGTCACGGTGAACCTGTACATGCCGCAGGAGTACGTTGGTTCCGTGATCACGCTGTGTATCGCCAAGCGCGGCATCCAGATGGACATGGCCTACCACGGCCGCCAGGTCAAGCTGGTCTACGAAATGCCGATGGCCGAGATCGTGCTGGACTTCTTCGACAAGCTCAAATCCACGTCGCGCGGCTATGCGTCGATGGATTACGAGTTCAAGGAATACCGTCCGGCCGACGTCGTCAAGGTCGACATGCTGATCAACAGTGAGAAAGTCGACGCACTGGCGATCATCGTGCACCGCGCCAATGCGCCATACCGCGGCCGTGCCGTGGCGGCGAAGATGCGCGAACTGATCCCGCGCCAGATGTTCGACGTGGCGATCCAGGCGGCGATCGGCTCGAACATCATCTCGCGTGAAAACGTGAAGGCGATGCGCAAGAACGTGCTGGCCAAGTGCTACGGCGGCGACATCACGCGGAAGAAGAAGCTGCTCGAAAAGCAGAAGGCCGGTAAGAAACGCATGAAGCAGGTCGGCTCCGTCGAGATCCCGCAAGAAGCCTTCCTGGCTATCCTTCAAGTGGAAGAAAAATGACAATGCAAAGCATCTTGGGCAATTTCGCACTGATCCTGTTCGTGCTGATGGTGATCACCGGGATCATCTGGGTCCTCGACGTGTTTTATTTGTCCAAGCAGCGCCGGGCTAGCGCGGACCGTGCGCTGGCCGAGTACGACAGCCGGATCGCCGTGTCGACGGCGAACGGGATCCGTCACGACGGCAACGCGGAAAAGCGCGCCGAGATCGAAGCGAAGATCCTGCGCCAGCCGACGTGGATCGAGTACTCGGGCAGCTTCTTCCCCGTGATCGCGCTCGTGTTCGTGCTGCGTTCGTTCCTGTTCGAGCCGTTCAAGATCCCGTCGTCGTCGATGGTGCCGACCTTGCTCGTCGGTGACCTGATCCTCGTGAACAAGTTCACGTACGGCATCCGCCTGCCGATCATCAACGAGAAGATCATTCCGATCAACGACCCGCAGCGCGGCGACGTGATGGTGTTCAAGTATCCGAAGGACATGAGCCAGGATTACATCAAGCGTGTGATCGGCGTGCCCGGTGATAAGATCACCTATGAGAACAAGCGCCTGACGGTGAACGGCAAGCCGGTGACGTACGCCGGCCTGGACGATTACCTCGACGACGAAAGCCTCGTGTACAAGAAGCAGTACCGGGAAAGCCTGACGGGCGTCGAGCACCGCATCCTGAACGACGAGCGGGCGCCGACGTTGAACCTGTCCGACGTGCGCGACTTCCCGCACAAGGATGCGTGCACCTATACGTACGACGGCTTTACGTGCGTCGTGCCAGCCGGCAACTACTTCATGATGGGCGACAACCGTGACAACAGCGCGGACAGCCGTTACTGGGGTTTCGTACCTGACAAGAACATTGTCGGCAAGGCTGTCGCGGTCTGGATGAACCTGTCCAATCCGCGCCGGATCGGCGGCATTCAATAAATAAAGGAGTGGCGATGCGGGCGAGTCGTGCGGACAGACAGGGCGGCATCTCGCTGGTGGGCCTGATCGTCACGCTGGCGGTATTGGGCGTGCTGGCGCTGCTGGCGATGCAGGTACTGCCGACGTACACGGAATACCGCTCGATCAACGCGGCCGTCGCGAAGGCGAAGACGGCCGGGACGCCGCAGGAAATCCGCGCCGCGTTCGACCGCAGCGCCGAGGTAAACTACATCACGTCGATCGCGGGCCGCGACCTGACGATCGAACGCGTCAATGGCGAGACGGAAGTGTCCTTCGCCTACGACAAGAAAATCCACCTGGCCGGGCCGGCCAGCCTGCTGCTCGAATACAGCGGCTCGACCGCGAAAGGCGGTCCTACCACCGCGAAGGCGGATTGAGGAATTGATGAATTTACAGTTATTGCAAACCAAGCTGGGTCATACGTTTCAGGATGCTGGGTTGTTGCAGCAGGCCCTGACGCATCGCAGCCACAGCAGTTTGCATAACGAACGCCTCGAATTCCTTGGCGACTCGATCCTGAACTGCGTCGTCGCGTCGATCCTGTACGAGCGCTACGAGCAGATCGACGAAGGCGACCTGTCCCGCCTGCGGGCCAACCTCGTCAAGCAGCAATCGCTGTACGAGATCGCTCAGAAGCTCGAGCTGTCGCAGTTCCTGCGGCTGGGCGAGGGCGAGCTGAAGTCGGGCGGCTTTCGCCGGCCGTCGATCCTGGCCGACACGCTCGAAGCGCTGCTGGGCGCGATCTTCCTGGACGCCGGCTTCGACGCCGCCGCGCGCGTGATCCGCGCGTTCTACATCCCGATCCTCGATTCCGTCGACCCGCGCACCCTGGGCAAGGATGCCAAGACGCTGTTGCAGGAATTCCTGCAGAGTAAAAAGATCTCGTTGCCGCTGTACAACGTCGTTGCCACGCATGGCGCCGCGCACAGCCAGGAATTCGAGATCGAATGCCTGGTGCCGAAGCTGGGCATCCAGGTCTACGGCCGGGGCGGCAGCCGCCGCGCCGGCGAACAAGCCGCCGCCAAGCTGGCGCTGGAAGTGGCCGAGCAGGCGCTGTTGAAGGCGCCGGCCGCCGCACGCAAGAGCCGCCCCCGTGCCGCCCAGCTGAAGCTGGCCGGCATCGCCACCGTACAGAGCGACGAGCCGGCCGCAAAGAAGCTCGCGAACAAATAACCGAGAAACACCATGACTGACGCCTCCACGCCCGCAGGATTCCGCTGCGGCTATATCGCCATCGTCGGCCGCCCCAACGTGGGCAAGTCGACCCTGATGAACACGCTGATCGGCGCCAAGGTCAGCATCACGTCGAAGAAGGCGCAAACGACGCGCCACCGCATCACCGGCATCCAGACGGTTGCCGATGCGCAGTTCATCTACGTCGACACGCCGGGCTTCCAGACGCGCCATTCGAACGCGCTGAACAAGACGCTGAACAAGACGGTGACGAACACGCTGGACTCGTCCGACGTGATCCTGTACCTGGTCGAGGCCGGCACGTTCGGTGCCGCCGACCAGCAGGTGGTCGACCTGCTGCCGAAGAACGTGCCGGTGATCCTGGTGATCAACAAATCCGACCGCTGCAAGGACAAGGCCGTGCTGCTGCCGTTCGCCCAGCAAGTGGCCAGCAAGTTCGACTTCGCGGCCGTCGTGCCCGTGTCGGCCAAGCTGCGCTTCCAGCTGGACGGCCTGCAGAACGAAATCAAGCGCTTCCTGCCGGAGAACGACCCGATCTTCGGCGAAGACGACATCACGGACCGCAGCGAGAAATTCCTCGCCTCCGAAATCGTCCGCGAAAAACTGTTCCGCTTCGTCGGCGAAGAACTGCCGTACACGAGCACGGTGATCATCGAGAAGTTCGAACAGGAAGGCAACCTGCGCCGCATCTTCGCCGCGATCCTCGTCGAGCGCGACAGCCACAAGGCGATGATCATCGGGAACAAGGGCGCCCGCCTGAAGGAAGTCTCCACGCAAGCCCGGCAGGACATGGAAAAGCTGTTCGGCGGACCCGTGTACCTGGAGATCTGGGTGAAAGTGAAATCCGGCTGGGCCGACAACGAGGCCGGCCTGCGCGCGTACGGGTACGAATAACCGATTATGCCGAAGCGGCGTACCGTCGAGCCTGTGTCCACTTTCTCCCATCTGGGGTCAGACCCGGAAGTGGACACGAGCTCGACTGTAACCATCAAGGCAGATGAGCCTGCGTCCACTCTGGGGGCTGCCCCCATGGACGAACACCCCATGGACGAACCCATGGACACGAGTTCAACATTGGCGGCGCGCGAGGAGCGCGCCCCCTACCTGGTAACGCCTGAGCTCGTGTCCACTTCCGGGTCTGACCCCAGAGTGGAAAAAGTGGACACGGGCCCAGCCGCAGTGCCACCGCTCCGCAAGCGCGCCCAGCCGCGCACCGTCGGCACCCGTGTCACCGCGCAGCCGGCGTTCGTCCTCCACAGCTATCCGTACAAGGAAACCAGCCTCATCGTCGAGCTGCTGACGCGCGACTTCGGCCGCGTGGCGCTGATCGCAAAGGGGGCGAAGCGACCGCATTCGCAGCTGCGCGGCGTGCTGCAGACGTTTCAGCCGCTGTCCGCCGGCTGGTCCGGCAAGAACGAGCTGCGCACGCTGACCGATGCCGACTGGGTCGGCGGCCTGCTGCCGCTCGAGAAGACGGCGCTGCTGTGCGGCTTCTACCTGAACGAGCTGCTCGTGAAGCTGCTGGCGCGCGACGATGCGCACCCGGCGTTGTTCGATCACTATGTCGCCACGCTGAACCAGCTGGCGCACCAGGAGCCGCCGCCGATCGTCTTGCGGAAGTTCGAAACGGCCTTACTTAAGGAGACTGGCGTCGCCGCCGACCTGACGCGCTGCGCCGACACGCGCACGAAAGTGCGCGCCGATGTACAGTACGTGGTGGACCCGGAGCGCGGCCCGCGTCCCGCCCGGCAGGACGACATGGCCCCGCGGGTGGCCGGCAAGACGCTGCTCGACATGGAGCGCGAGGATTACCAGGACCCGGCCACGCAGGCGCAAAGCAAGCAGCTGATGCGGCACCTGCTGGCCTGGCACCTGAACGGGGCGCCCCTGAACACGCGCCAGATTTTGATCGACCTGATGCAACTGTAAAAATAACACCATGAGCTACCTCCACCCTAGCGGCACCATGATCGACCTCGGCGTGAACATCGACCACGTGGCCACGCTGCGCAATGCGCGCGGCACGAAGTATCCCGACCCGATCCGCGCCGCGCTGCTGGCCGAACAGGCCGGTGCCGACTGCATCACGCTGCACCTGCGCGAGGACCGCCGCCACATCAAGGATGCGGACGTGATCGCGCTGGCGCCGCAGCTGATCACGCGGATGAACCTGGAGGCCGCGGTGACGCCCGAGATGATCGACTTCGCCTGCCGCATCAAGCCGGCCGACGTGTGCCTCGTGCCCGAGAAGCGCACCGAGATCACGACCGAAGGTGGCCTCGACGTGGTGCGCTTCCACAAGGAAGTCGCGGCCGCCGTCAAGCAGCTGCAGGGCGAGAACATCCGCGTCTCGCTGTTCATCGACGCGGACGAGGACCAGATCGCCGCCGCGGCCGATGTCGGCGCACCCGTCATCGAACTGCACACGGGTGCCTACGCCGATGCGGAAGGCGAGGAACAGCAAAAGGAACTGGAGCGCATCAAGGCCGGCGTACGCTGGGGCGTGCAGCGCGGCCTGAAGGTCAACGCCGGTCACGGCCTGCACTACACGAACGTGCAGGCGATCGCCGCGATCCCGCAGATCGAGGAACTGAACATCGGCCATGCGATCGTCGCGCATTCGGTCTTCGTGGGCTGGGAAAACGCCGTGCGGGAGATGAAGGCGATCATGGTGTCCACGCGTCTCGGAGCGAAATGATCCACGGGATCGGCACCGACATCTGCAAGGTTCCCCGCATCGGCGAGGCGCTGGCACGCCAGGGCGAACGCTTCGCGCGCCGCGTGCTCGGGCCGCAGGAGCTGGACGTGTACCGCGAGCGCGCCGCCCGCAACGCCGTGCGCGGCGTGCGCTACGTGGCCACGCGGTTCGCGGCAAAGGAAGCGTTCTCGAAGGCGCTGGGCCTGGGCTTGCGGCCGCCGATGACTTGGCCGGCGGCGCAGATGCTGAACGACGAGCAGGGCAAGCCGCAGCTCGTCTACAGCGGCGCCTTGCTGCGGTATATGGAAGAACACCGGCTGACGGCCCAGGTATCCGTCAGCGATGAAGAGGAGTACGCGGTCGCATTCGTGATCGTGGAGAAGCAACGATGAGTGACACAACCGAAACTGGAGTGCCGACGCTGTCGGCGCGCGAGCAGGTGCTGGCCACCGTCGCGAAGCTGCCGAACCTGCCCGGTGTCTACCGCTACTTCGACGCCGAGGACAAGGTCCTGTACGTGGGCAAGGCGCGCGACCTGAAGAAGCGCGTGTCGAACTACTTCCAGAAGAACCTGGCGAGTCCTCGCATCGCGATGATGGTCGAGCGCATCGCGCGCCTCGAGACGACGGTGACGCGCAGCGAGGCGGAAGCGCTGATCCTCGAGAACAACCTGATCAAGACGCTGCAGCCGCGCTTCAACATCCTGTTCCGCGACGATAAATCGTACCCGTACCTGAAGCTGACGGGCGACGACGTGCCGCGCATGGTCTACTACCGCGGAGCCGTCGACAAGAAGAACCAGTACTTCGGTCCTTTCCCGTCCGCGTGGGCCGTCAAGGAATCGATGCAGATCCTGCAGAAGGTGTTCATGCTGCGCACCTGCGAGGACAGCGTCTACCAGAACCGCACGCGCCCGTGCCTGCTGCACCAGATCGGCCGCTGCAGCGGCCCGTGCGTGGGCGCCATCACGCCCGAGGACTACCGCGTCGACGTGAACAACGCGGCGCGCTTCCTGCGCGGCCGCACCACCGAGGTGATGGAAGAGCTGGAGCAGAAGATGCACGCCTATGCGGCCGACCTGAAGTTCGAGCAGGCCGCGTCGGTGCGCAACCAGATCCAGTCGCTGTCGAAGGTGCTGCACCAGCAGAGCATGGAGACGACGGACCAGGACGTGGATATCATCGCCGTCGTCGTGCAGGGCGGGCGTGCCTGCGTCAACCTGGCGATGGTGCGCGGCGGCCGGCACCTGGGCGACCGCGCCTACTTCCCGACGCACGTGATGGATGCGGAAAGCGTGGCCGAACAGCCGATCGAAGTGGAGGTGCTGGCCGCCTTCCTCGTGCAGCACTACACGGAGAAGTACATCCCCGGTGTGCTGATCCTGAACATCGAGTTCGACCAGCCGGAGCTGATTCTCGCATTGCAGGAGCAGTGCGGCCACCGCATCAACCTGCTGTTCCAGCCGCAGGGGCAGCGCCGCCAATGGCTCGAGCTGGCGCAGAAGGGGGCCGAGATCGCGCTAGCACGGCTGCTGTCCGAGCAGGGTTCGCAGCAATCGCGCACGCGCGCGCTCGTCGACGTGCTGGGCATCGAATGCGCGGACCTCGAAACGTTGCGCATCGAATGCTTCGACATCAGCCACACGCAAGGCGAGGCGACGCAGGCATCGTGTGTGGTGTTCCATCACCACCAGATGCAGAACGGCGAATACCGCCGCTACAACATCAACGACATCACGCCCGGCGACGATTACGCGGCGATGCGCCAGGTGCTGACGCGGCGCTACGAGAAGGTCGCCAATGGCGATGGCGTGATGCCCGACATCGTGCTGATCGACGGCGGCAAGGGCCAGGTCGAGATGGCGCGTCAGGTGTTCGTCGAGCTGGGGCTCGACATCAGCCTGATCGTCGGCGTCGCGAAAGGCGAGGGCAGGAGAGTCGGCCTGGAGACGCTGGTGTTCGTCGACGGCCGCGCGCCGCAGGAGCTGGGCAAGGAGTCGGCCGCGCTGATGCTGGTGGCGATGATCCGCGACGAGGCGCACCGCTTCGCGATCACGGGCATGCGCGCGAAGCGCGCCAAGACACGGCAGACGTCCACCCTGGAAGAGATCGAAGGCATCGGCGCGAAGCGCCGCCAACGCCTGCTGGCGCGTTTCGGCGGCTTGCGCGGCGTGGTCAATGCGAGTGTCGAGGACCTGATGTCGGTCGACGGCATCTCGGCGAAACTGGCCGAAGAGATCTACCGGCGCTTGCATTGAGCGGGCATGGCTGCGTTGCGGCGCCTTGCGGTGACTGAAGCACTGTCTGCGTCGCCTCGGCTTGCATGTTGAATCGTGCTTGCTGGCATTAGCCCGGCCGGCAAGGTAGACTAGCGGCGCGTCATTACAATTCCTATAGCCGCCCCGAATCTCTGCCCGTTCTATGCCCTTTAACATCCCCATCCTGCTGACCTGGCTGCGCGTTGCGCTGATTCCCCTGGTCGTAGGCGTGTTCTACCTCCCTCCCACCTGGTTGCCCCTGCAGGACCGCAATCTCGCCGCCACCCTGGTCTTTATCGTGGCCGCCATCACCGACTGGTTCGACGGCTTCCTGGCGCGGCGCTGGAACCAGACTTCCGCATTCGGTGCCTTCCTCGACCCCGTCGCGGACAAGCTGATGGTGGCCGGCGCGCTGCTGGTGCTGGTGCAGCTGGACCGCTGCAACGCGATCCTCGCCTTCATCATCATCGGCCGCGAGATCACGATCTCCGCGCTGCGCGAATGGATGGCGCAGATCGGCGCATCGAAGTCGGTGGCGGTGAACTCGATCGGCAAGATCAAGACGGCGGCGCAGATGACGGCGATTCCCGCACTGCTGTACTACGACGTGATCCTTGGCGCCATCGACACGCGCTTCTGGGGCGAAAAGCTGCTGTGGCTCGCCAGCGTGCTGACGGTGTGGTCGATGTTCTACTACCTGAAGAAGGCCTGGCCGCTGATCAAGGAACGCTCGGGAAATTTGAACTAAACAGTATTTGTTGTTTCTCCCTTGACCAGCCCAGCTCCATGCTCTATAATGCTGGCCTGTTGTTGATGACGACGCAGCAGTCAGGCGGCGCAGCAGAATGCGGGAGTAGCTCAGTTGGTAGAGCGCAACCTTGCCAAGGTTGAGGTCGAGAGTTCGAGACTCTTCTCCCGCTCCA
>NZ_VLKW01000002.1:146269-928098 GCF_007830495.1 Pseudoduganella flava
GCGGGAGTAGCTCAGTTGGTAGAGCGCAACCTTGCCAAGGTTGAGGTCGAGAGTTCGAGACTCTTCTCCCGCTCCAGTTTCAAGAAAAGGGCAGCCGAGGTGGCTGCCCTTTTTGTTTTGTCCAACGCGCGACGCCCTTTTTGCGATCTTGCCGCGCGATTGATTACTTGGCCCTAGGTGCGCGCAGCCTTCCACTTCCGCATGCACGCCAACCCAGCCAACCCCGCCGTGAACATCAACGCAGCCCCCGGCTCCGGAACCGGCGTCACGCTGATCACCGTTTGCGGCGTCACGGTCTGCGACCAGTATGAGTCATAGAAAACGGTATAAAAATACGTATTGGTGATCGTCTCGTCGAGCCGGACACCCTGGCTCACGGCGTGGAAAGCCAGCGTGCCGCCCGGCGTATAGGCAAAGCTCTGCACCTCGCAGCGCAGGCAGTAGTCGGGAACCTGCGGCCCCACCAAATGCGTCATGTACGCGTCGGGAAGGTTCGACGCGAGCGTATAGGCAAAGTTGGTCAGCTCAGCCAACTCGAACGAGCCGTTTCCGTTCAGGTCGTCGGCGACGAAAAAGCCGCCCAGGTAACGGCTGGTGTCGAAGCCGTCGAGCGCATCGTTCCAGCCGGAGTCGAAGTAAAACCCGCTGTAAGAGAAGTCGTAGCGTGCCGCCGTTGAAGGGGACGCGGCTCCAAGCGCCAGTACCAACGCAGCGGTAGTTCGAATGGTCATCGCGCACCTCCTTCGTTGAAAGGATTTTGACCTTAACATGGTCTTAACGCGCATTGGTGACCGAAGCGCCGCACTTGTCGAAACATATCAGGCGGCGTTGCCGAGATAGTCAGCATGGGCCCGGCTGGCGATCGCCTCCTGGCCGGATGCGGACCTCGACATTATGCTAAGCTGGCAGACCGCCGGACCTGCCGGCCGCCGTCATCCAAGAAACCACACCATGAACACCGAAGTCAAAACCATCCGCGACGCCGTCGCGCTCGTGCTGCGCGCGTGGCGCCAGGCGCTGCCGTTTTTCCTCAGTATCGAGCTGTGGCTGATGCTGCTGGTGGCCGCCGCCACGGTCGGCGGCGTATGGCTGACGGCGATGGCGGATGGGCGCGCGGTGCTGGCCTTCGGCTTCGCGATCGGCTATGTAGCGACGCGCACCGTGCTGCACGTGAAGCGCGTCCTGAGCTGGCCGTTCATCTGACCGGCCGCGCCGCGGGCATCAGCAAGCGGTCGGCCTGACCCGCTCGACCTCCAGCCCGAACACGGGGCGCAGCCGCGTCCCTACCACGTTGCCGACGAATGCGGCAACGAGCCACAGCCAGCCGTGCAGGCTGCCCGAGATGATTCCGCTGAAGTAAGCGCCGATATTGCAGCCATACGCCAGCCGCGCGCCGTAGCCCAGCAGCAGGCCGCCGACGACGGCGGCGATCAGCGAACGCATCGGCACCTTCCACACGGGCGCATACCGCCCGGCCAGCGCGGCGGCCAGCATCGCGCCCAGCACGATGCCGATGTCCATCACGGACGTGACGTCCTGCGTGATCGGTGCGGCCAGTGCGGCGGCGTTCTTCGCGCTGGACCAGTACGTCCAGCTGGCGACGTCGATGCCCAGCAGCGATGCCGCCTTCGCACCCCATAGCGCGAATGCGGACGTGACGCCCCATGGCCGTCCGGACAGTGCCAGCGTGGCGAAATTGAGCACGACCAGCGCAAGGGCGCCAGCCACCAGTGGCCATGGGCCATGCAGCCATGGCGATGCATGCCGCGGCTGCGTGTGCGCTGCCACGAGGCGGCCATGGCGGCGCTTCTCGACGGCGACGGTGACCGCCGCGATCAGCGCGAACACGATCCAGTTCAATGCCAGCGCCGGGGCCAGGCCCAACGTCTTGACGACGGAGATCGGCGCGAGCTGCGGCAGCGACGTCCAGAACGGCATGTGCGCCGTCGCGATCACCGAGCCCGTAATGAATGCGATCAAGGTCACGACCATCCGCGTGCTGCCGCCGCCCACCGTGTACAGCGTGCCGGACGCGCAACCGCCGCCCAGCTGCATGCCGATGCCGAAGATGAACGCGCCGACGACCACCGACGTGCCGGCCGGCGAGACGAGGCCCGTGACGGGATTGCCGAACAGCGTGCCCGCGGACAGGGCGGGGAAGAACAGCGCCACGCCGACGGCCAGCATCAGCATCTGCGCGCGCAGGCCGGCGCCGCGGCCGTCCGCGATGAACACGCGCCACGCGGACGTGAAGCCGAATGCGGCGTGATACAGGGCCACGCCCAGCAGGGCGCCGACGATGTACAGGGCCGCCTGCTTGGGACCGACGGCCTGCGCGAGGTACCAGGCGCCGAGCGCGATGAGGAGCAGCGCAATGCCCATCGGCTGGGCATTGACGGCCGTGCGGACGGGAAGGGAAGGGGAAGCGGTTGAGGACATGATGCGGAAATAAGGTAGTGCGGAACCCGCCATTTTCGCGCGTTTCGCCGTTTTCTGCAGGCTGCACGCCGCTCAGTGGAACTCGCGCACCTCGACGCCCGTGCGGCAGGCAACGGCCGCCTTGCTTCCCCATGCCAGCGCCTCGTCCATGCTCGCCAGCTCCAGCACCCAGAAGCCGCCGATGTGCTCCTTGGTTTCCAGGTAAGGGCCGTCCGTGACGAGCACGCGGCCGTCGGCCTGCCGGCGGATCGACTTGGCGCGCGGCGCGCCGTGCAGGCCGCCGACGAACGTGCGCACGCCAGCGGCGATCATCTCTTCGTTGAGCTGGTGGATGGCGCGGATCGTCGCGTCGTCTTCCGTGGCGGGGTCGAAATCGTCGGGGTGGTGAATCGCTACCAGAAAGCGGGGCATGGTCTTCTCCTTGAATCGGGCGGGGCCGATTGCCCCGCGCTCATACCGACGACGGCCCGCATGCCGCGGGATCGACAAAACGGGCGGAAAAAACTTCGGCCTGGCGCGGCCGCTGTCGTCGGGCCTGCGGCACGGCCCGCGCCGCCGTCCGCGCTGTTAGCATGGCGACAGTAGGGCAACCACGACCAGACAAGGAGACGACACGATGACCGCCCCATCCGACAACAACCTGATCGCCACATTGCAGGCGCGCTTCGCCAGCCACCCCGAGCGCCACGCCGGCATCGACTGGGCTTCCGTCCAGGCCCGCCTCGATGCGCACCCGGACGCGCTGCGCACGCTGCGCGAGATGGAGCGCACCGGCGGCGAGCCGGACGTCGTCGCGCTTGACGAGACCAGCGGCGCCATCGTGTTCTGCGACTGTTCCGCCGAAAGCCCCGCGGGCCGCCGCAGCCTGTGCTACGACGCTGCTGCGCTGGCCGCCCGCAAGGAGAACAAGCCGGCCGGCAGTGCCGTCGTGCTGGCCGGCGAAATCGGCATGACGCTGCTCTCCGAGGAGCAGTACCGGCACCTGCAGACGCTGGGCGAATTCGACCGCAAGACGTCCAGCTGGCTGCACACGCCGGACAGTGTGCGCCAGCAGGGCGGGGCGCTGTTCGGCGACCGGCGTTACGGGCGGGTGTTCGTCTATCACAACGGCGCCGAGTCGTACTACGCGGCGCGCGGCTTGCGGGGCAGCGTGACCGTCTGACGGCCAACGGCGTGGCCGCGCACGCAACCGTGCGCGCCGATCCTGCGGTAGAATGCGATATTCATTTGCGCAAATATAATGGCATTGGCCGACAGGCCGATGCGCCGTCCACCCGCATTCCAGCAGCCATGCACAGCCGGCACCACATTCCCACCGCCTTCCGCCGTGAATTCGCCACCCCCGGCCTGTGGTGGACGCGCGCACTCGTCATGGGGGCGGCCGCGCTGGCCGGCCTTACCGTCGTCGCCTTCACGTGGCTGGCCGAAACGGCGCATGGGGCATTCCTGCGGCTGGCCGGCGGCGCATGGTGGTTGCCGCTGCTGTGGACACCGGTGCTGACGGCCTTCATCGTCTGGCTCACGCGGCGTTACGCGGCCGGCGCCGGCGGCTCCGGCATACCGCAGGTGATGGCAAGCCTGGAGCCGGAGGTCGGCGATGCGCAGCGCGGCCTGTTCGTGTCGCTGAAGCTGAGCGCCGCGAAGATCGGGCTGACGGCGGCCGGCCTGCTGGGCGGGTTGTCGCTGGGCCGGGAAGGGCCGTCCGTGCAGATCGCCGCGGGCGTCATGCATGCGGTGCGGCCGCTGCTGCCGCGCCGGGCGCTCGTCTCCACCCATGCGCTGCTCGTTGCCGGCGGCGCGGCCGGCATCGCCGCCGCGTTCAACACGCCGCTGGCCGGCGTGATGTTCGCGATCGAGGAGCTGTCGGGCCGGCCGGAGCAGCGCAACAGCGGCTTGATCGTCGCCGGCATCGTGCTGGCCGGCCTGATCGCCGTGTCCGCGCACGGCAATGCCACGCACTTCGGCGTCATCCACCCGGGCCCGATCGGGTGGGGCTTGCTGGGGCCGGGCCTGCTGACGGCGCTCATCGTCGGCGTCGCCGGCGGCCTGTTCGCCCGCCTGCTGCTGGCCAGCCTGGGTGGCCGCTCGCCGGACCGCTTCAGCCGCTGGCGCGCGCGCCGCCCGGTACTGTTCGCGGCCGGCTGCGGCCTCGCCGTCGCGGGCATCGGCCTGCTGACGCACGGCGCGGCCGTCGGCAGCGGCAACGAGGCCACCAAGGCGATGCTGGACGGCGGCGCGTCGCCGGTGGCCGGCTTCGCGCTGCACAAGCTCGCCGCCACCTGGCTGACCGTGTGGAGCGGTGCGCCGGCCGGCATCTTCGCGCCGTCGCTGGCGATCGGCGCGGCGCTGGGGCACGACATCGGCGTCCTCACCGCCTACCCGCACGTGCCCGCGCTGATCGCTCTCGGCATGGCCGGCTTCCTCGCCGCCGCCACGCAGGCGCCGCTGACCGCGTTCATCATCGTGATGGAGATGGTCGACGGCCATGCGATGGTCCTCAGCCTGATGGCGTGCGCCGTCGTCGCCAGCACGATTTCGCGGGTCCTCAGCCCGCCGTTGTATGGGGCGCTGGCGCAGTTGCAGCTCGAGCGTGTGGCCAGCCGCTAGCGCGGCCTGTATCATTGCGCTTCCGTTCAACCCGCGCATGCCATGATCCCTGACGATATCCGGCGTTTCATCGTCCAGTGCATTCCTTCCGTGCCGTTTCTCGAGGCGCTGTTGCTGCTGCGCGAGAACCCGCACCAGGCATGGGACGCGGCGGCGCTGGCGCAGCGCCTCTATCTCGATGCCGCGACGGCCGAACGCCTGCTGGCGGAACTGACCAGCGCCGGGCTTGCCGCGCAGCGGGATGGGCAGGGGCACGGCTACGCGCCGCGCGCGCCGGAGCTGGCCGCGCGCGTCGATGAACTGGCCGACGTGTACCGGCGCCACCTCGTGGAAGTCAGTACCCTGATCCATCGGAAAAGCAACCGCAAGGCGCAGGCGTTTGCCGAGGCCTTCGTCTGGCGTAACAAGGAGTCGTAAATGGCAAGCGTCATCTATCTGCTGTGCGCCGCCACCGCGGCCGCGTGTGCGGTGCTGCTGCTGCGCAGCTACCGCAAGACGCGCGTCAAGCTGCTGCTGTGGAGCGGCCTGTGTTTCGGGGGAATGGTCGTCAACAACGTGCTGCTGGTGGTCGACCGCGTGGTCCTGCCGGAGCAGGACCTGCGCACGTGGCGCCTCGTGGCGGCGCTGCTGGCGCTGATGCCGCTGCTGTACGGCCTGGTGGCGGAGGACGAATGATGGAAGTGAACGGCCTGTTGAGCGGCGCGATCGTGATGGCGACCCTGACGATCGCGCTGTTCTTCCTGCGCTTCTGGCGCCAGACGCGCGACCGCTTCTTCCTGTGCTTCGCCGCCGCGTTCGCGCTCGAGGCCGTGCACCGGCTGCTGTGGGCGCTGGCGCCGCTGGCCGATCCGGATGCGCCGCTGTACTACCTGATCCGGCTCGCGTCGTATGCGCTGATCCTCGGCGCCATCATCGACAAGAACCGCAAGCCGCCGGCCTGAATCTACCGCGGCTTCACGCTCCGGCCACCGGCGCCGGCCGCGTCAGCAGGGCGGCACGGCGCGGCGGATCCTTCAGCACCGTCTCGCCGTTGACGAGCCACGCGACGGCGA
This sequence comes from Pseudoduganella flava, assembly GCF_007830495.1. GTDB lineage: Bacteria > Pseudomonadota > Gammaproteobacteria > Burkholderiales > Burkholderiaceae_D > Rugamonas > Rugamonas flava. The sequence goes on from NZ_VLKW01000002.1 coordinate 152,368, forward strand.
ACGCCGCCACCGCGCACGTCTCCGGCCAGAAGAACGACGCGCCCCGCGTCGTCAGCGCCAGCACGGCGATCGCCACGTACGACAGCAGCATCACGGCGCCGCAGATCTTGTACATGCGCTGGCGCTTGCGGCGCTGCACGCTGCGCGGCGGCGTGGTGGCGCCGAAGCGGAAGTACACCATGTAGAACGACAGGGCGGCAAACGTGATGGCGAACATCAGGTGAAAGCCGAGGATGCCGTGGTTCGAATAATGGTTGTCCTTGCCCAGGTCCGGATAGCGCGCCAGCAGCTCGGCCGCGTAGGTCGGGTCCATCGGGAACAGCGCCAGGCCCATCGCGGCAATGCCGGCGATCGTTGCGACAACGTTGTCGCGCAGGTGCGGCGTGCGGTAGCAGGCCAGCAGCGCGCCGGACAGCACGGTGGTCGACACGAATACGTCGCGCATGCTGGTGTAGTAGTAGGCGCTCAGCGAATCGGTGGTGCGGATGCCCTCGAACAGCAGGCCGCCGCCGCGCACCACGAGGGGCATCAGCAGGCCGAGCCAGCCGATCAGCTTCCGCAGGGTCAGGTACGACACGATGTAATGGTGTTCGGCCGCGTGCATATTGTTCTCTCCGTCTTTTTTTGGGCGCCAAGGGGCGCCTGCGAAATGAAAAGTCTACTCCCGGCCCCGGATCGGAGGCGCCCGGGTGACGCTTTCATGTTGCGACAACAAGCGCGTTGACGGCTTGAGCGGGGCAGGGCACACTCGCACAAAAAAAGGAGACCCATGCGCGCCCTCGCAACCGTAACACCCCTCGTTCATGCCGCACTGGCGCTGGCCTGCGCCACCGCCTGCGCCGCACCGCAAGCCCCTTGGCGCGACACGTCGCTGACGCCGGAACAGCGTGCGCAGGATCTTGTCGCGCGCATGACGTTGCCCGAAAAGGCCGCCCAGATGCAGAACGGCGCGCCGCCGCTCGAACGCCTCGGGCTGAAGGGCTACGACTGGTGGAACGAGGTGCTGCACGGCGTGGCCCGCGCGGGCCATGCGACCGTGTTCCCGCAGGCGATCGGCCTGGCGGCAACGTGGAACACGGCGCTGGTGGAGCAGGTGGCGGACGCCATCGCCGTCGAGGGCCGGGCCAACTTCAACGCGGCGCTGCGGCGCGACGCGGGCGGCACGCGGCGCTACTTCGGCGTCAATTACTGGACGCCGAACATCAACATCTACCGCGATCCCCGCTGGGGCCGCGGCCAGGAAACATATGGCGAAGACCCGCACCTGACGGGCCGCATCGGCATGGCCTTCATCCGCGGCATCCAGGGCACGGAGACGATGCCGTACAAGGGCGTCGCCACGCCGAAGCACTTCGCCGTGCATTCCGACCCGGAGCCGGCGCGCCACAGCTTCAACGTGGACGTGGCGCCGTTCGACCTGGAAGACACCTACCTGCCGGCGTTCCGCAACGCGATCGTCGACGCGCATGCGTATTCGCTGATGTGCGCCTACAACGCCGTCGACGGCACGCCGATGTGCGCGCACCCGCTGCTCGAGAACCTGGTGCGGCGCGACTGGGGCTTCAACGGCTTCATCGTGTCCGACTGCGACTCGGTGCGCGACCTCGTCACGGGCCACAAGACGGCGCCGGACATCGCCCATGCGGCCGCGACGGCCGTCAAGGCGGGCACGGACCTTGTCTGCGGCAACAGCTACCTGGGCCTGCCGGACGCGGTGGCGCACGGCCTGATCACGGAGCGCGAGATCGACACGTCGCTGACGCGCCTGATGGCGGCGCGCATCCGCATGGGACTTCTGGACGGCAGCGCATGGGACCGGGTGCCATATGACGCGATCAACAGCGCGGCGCACCGCGCGCTGGCGCTGCGGGCGGCCGAGGAGTCCGTGGTGCTGCTGAAGAACGAGCGCGCCGTGCTGCCGCTGGGCCCAGGCAAGCGCATCGCCGTCATCGGGCCGAATGCCGCGCTGCTGCAAAGCCTGGAAGGGAATTACCACGGTTCGATGGTGCACCCGGTGCTGCCGGTGGACGCGCTGCGCCAGGCCTTCGGCGCGGCACGCGTCGCGTATGCCGCCGGTGCGCCGCTGATCGACGGCATGCGCCTGCCGGTGCCGGCAAGCTACCTGCGGGTGGCCGCCGGCAGCATCGAGCAGGGCCTGAAGGGCGAGTACTTCGCCAACCTCGACTTCGCGGGCACGCCGCAGCTGACGCGCACGGACCCCGTCATCAACTTCAACTTCGAGCACAATGCGCCGGCTGGCTTCACGCCGCGCGGCTTCTCGGTGCGCTGGACGGGCGTGCTGGTGCCGCCGCGGCCCGGTACGTATGAAATCGGCTTTCGGATGATCGTGCCGCGCGACCGGCCGCTGCCCAATATCAAGGTGTGGATCGATGACGAGCTGGTCGTCACGCCCGAGCGTGCCGGCATCGGCGTCGGCAACACGGCCGTCTGCGTGGCCGGCAACTGCCAGCAGAAGATGAACCGCATCGAGCTGGCATTCGCCGATACGCGCCCACGCCGCGTGCGCATCGACTATGTGCGCACCGAGAACGACCGGGCCAGCGCATTCGAATGGGTGCCGCCGCGAGATGCGCTGATCGACGACGCCGTTGCCGCGGCGCGCAACAGCGATGTGGTGGTGGCGTTTGCCGGCCTGTCGCCGGACCTGGAAGGCGAGGAGATGAAGGTCGACTACCCGGGCTTTCGCGCCGGCGACCGCACCGCGCTGGCGCTGCCGGACGCGCAGCGGCGCATGCTGGAAGCCGTGAAGCGCACCGGCAAGCCGCTGGTCGTCGTGTACCTGACGGGCGGGCCGATCTCGGACCCGTGGGTCGAGGCGAATGCGGACGCGATCGTGCACGCCGCGTATCCCGGAGAAGCCGGCGGCGCGGCGTTGGCGCGCATCCTGAAGGGCGACGTCAGCCCGGCCGGCCGCCTGCCGTACACGATCCACCGCAGCGCGGACGATCTGCCGCCGTTCGACGACTACACGATGCGTGGCCGCACCTACCGCTACTTCAACGGGCCGGTGCTGCATCCGTTCGGCCAGGGCCTGACCTACACGAGCTTCCGTTACGATGCGCCGGTGCTGTCCGCCGCGCGCATCAAGGCGGGCGAGCCGGTGCTGGCAACGGTCACCGTGCGCAATACGGGGAAACGCGACAGCGACGAGGTCGTGCAACTGTACCTGGCGAAGCCGGGCGATCGTGCGAACCCCGTACTGGCCGGTTTCACACGCGTGCATGTAAAAGCCGGGGCGGCGCGCACGGTCACGCTGGAGCTCGACGCCCGCACGCTGTCGCAGGTGGACGATGCCGGCAATCGCAAGGTGCGCGCCGGCGACTATGTCGTGTATGCGGGCGGCGGTCAGCCGCGCTACGTCAAGGCGGGGCAGGCGAAGCTCGCGATCGACGGCGAGTTCGCGCTGCCCAGGTAGCGGTTACAAGCGGTCGTTCTCGTCCTTCGGCGGCTGCGCCAGCACCCACATGAAGTACAGCGCCTTGGCCGCCTTGGCGCGCGTGACCAGGGCCCGCGGTTCCAGCACGCGGCCGTTGACCATGCGGCCGCGCGCGATGCCTGCCTCGGAACGGATCAGGCCCAGCTCGTAGGCCTCGCGCACCTTGGCCAGGTTGGCGGGCGTGACGGCCTGCGTATCCTCCAGCTGCGCCCAGCCCACCAGCGGGTAGTACATCGCACCGCGCGTGCCGGCATCCAGGTTCGGGTCGTAGCCCGGCATGCCGGGCAGGATCGTCTTGCCGTTGTAATCCGTCATGTAGGCTGGCTTGGCGGCGAATTTCGCGCGATACGCGTCGTGCAGCAGCACGGCCATCGCCTCGCGCGTCAGCGGCGCAGCGGCCTGCGAGGATGGTGCCGGCGCCCCCATCGCCTTTGCCAGCGCGGCCGCGAACTCGCCGCTGTTCATCGGCTCATGGGGCGGAAGTTGCCGTCCACATCCTTGCGCAGCACGCCCAGCTGCAGCAGCTTCTCGATCTGGTTGCGGTAGTAGGCGCCGTCGCCGCGCACGATGTCGGCCGCGATCTCCGGCTGGAGTGGGGACCAGTCGTTGGCCGCCAACGCATTGCGCACCGCGGGCTTGAGCTGGGCGATGATGCCTGCTGCCACCTTGTCGCCTTGTGCCGCCAGCCGTGCCAGTTCCGTCGCGACGAGGCGCGCATACTGCTTCGCCAGCGCTTCCTTGAAATGCGTGCCGTCGATCTTGTTGGCCGGGTGGCCGTTGGCGTAGCTGCCGTCGTTCGTCTTGCCCGGCGTTTCGCCCGCTTCGATCGACATCACCATCGCCGTCACGGCCTCACGCCCGGCCGCGTTGTAGTACTCGACACTGCGCGCATTGAGGTCGACGACCGGCACGCCCAGTTCCGCGCCCAGCTGCTTCATCAGCTCCGGGAAGCGGCGCTTCGTGAACGAGTTCGTGTAGGGTTCGCCCGCCGGCTGCGCACCGTTCACGCGCGACATCGGCGTGACGAATACCGGCACCATGCCGCGCGCCCGGATCGCCGGCACGTACACGGCGCGGATCATCTCCGCGTACATCGCCTCGGTGGCGCCGCGGCCGTAGCGCTTCGTCTCGTCCGTGCTTTCGTCGTTGTGGCCGAACTGGATCATCACCACGTCGCCGATCCTGCCCGCCAGCAGCAGGTCGTTCAGCCGGCCTTCCGCATAGGCATTGCGAAACGACCGGCCGCCCATCGAGTAGTTCAGCACGCGCACCCGGGCAGGGTCGAACAGGCGGTCGAACACCTGGCCCCAGCCGCTCATCGGCGCCTCGTCGAACGTGTACGACTTCACCGTCGAATCGCCCAGCGTGAACAGCGTCGGCAATTCGCCGGCCGCGCGGGGTTGCGGCGCGAGCGGCGTCAATGTGATCGCGGCGATGCCGACCGGCGTGCCGGCCCGCTTCGGCTCGATCTCGATGTCGATGACGCCGCGACCGTTCACGTAGCGGTATTCCCACTCGCGTCCCTGCGCCTGCATGCGCGTGCGGTTCGGCAGCAGGCTCGCCGCGTCCCAGAACACCGGCGCGAGCAGGCGGCTCGTCTGCATGCCGGATATCGACACGATCGTGTCCGCCGCATCGGACGTCGTGCGCACCTGCACCGCGTAGGCGCCCGGTGGCGCCTTGATGCGGAACGCCATGCCGTGGTTGTTGTAGTGATCGGTGCCGGCGTTCGGATCGACGGCACTTTCGGTGATCTCGCAACCTGCGCCGCCAGTGCGGATGCCGGCCGTGTGCACGGGGCGGGGCGGCAGCGCCACGGTGCTGTCGACGAAGCCGTGGCCGGTGGCGTCGCTGTAGCGGGCGTGGCACGGCACAGCGTCCTTGCCCGCGAATTCGAAGCGCAGGTCGGCGGTCCATGCCGGCCGCAGTGCGCACAACAGGGCCGCGCAGGCGAGCAGGCGGGCCTTCATCGGACGACGCGGAAGTAGTCGACGTCGACGTAGGCGCCGGAGGACTGCGTGCCCACGCTGTACAAGCCCATCTGCGCGCCCACCCAGTGGCCCTTCGTTGCCGCGAACACGGGGCCGGCGTCGATGAAGCGCTTGCCGTCGGTGCTGTAGGCGAACCGTGCCTGCGCATCCTCGGCCATCGTCATCCGCAAGGTCAAGGTGGCGGGGGCTTTTTGCAGCAGCACCGTGTCGCTTTCCGTGCAGCGGGGCGCGAACGGCGTGCACGTCGTGTACACGAGCTGCAGGGCGTCGCCTTGCTTGCGCAGGCCCAGCGCCGCATAGCTCATGCCATGCAGGATCAGGCCGGCCCGGTCGCCGTCCGCGCCGCCGTGCAGCGCGATCTTCGTCTCGGCGGTGAACGTCGCCGCCGGCAGCTTTTGTGCGAGGATGTTCGGTGCCGCGCGCAGGAAGTTGCGGCTGTCCGGGACTGCCAGCACGGGCAGGCGCAGGTGGCCGGGGCGCGCCGTCAGCGAGTACCAGCCCGGCTGCGGATTGGCGTTCCATTGCCATTGCAGGCCCAGCGTCCTGCTTGCGAATTCGTCGCTCGTGGCCGGCACCGCGGCCGGCTGGCCGGCCACCGGTTTCGCGTACGTCGGCACCGGATTGCCCACGCCGGGCTTCGCGCCGGGCTGGCCGATCACGGGCCAGCCGTCCTGCCACGTCATCGGTTGCAGGTGCACGACGCGGCCATAGGCCTTGCGGTCCTGGAAGTGCAGGAACCAGTCCTTGCCGTCCTGCGCGCGCACCCATGCGCCCTGGTGCGGTCCGTTGACGGGCGTGTCGCCCTGTTCCATCACGATGCTGTCCTCGTACGGCCCTTCGATCTGCCGCGAGCGGAACACGGACTGCCAGCCGTGCTCCACGCCGCCGGCCGGCGCGAACACGTAGTACCAGCCTTCGTGCTTGTAGAACTTCGGTCCTTCCAGCGTGCGGTAGCCCGGCAGCTTGTTGCCGTCGATGACCACCTTGCCTTCCTGGTCCAGCAGCCGGCTGGCATCGGGCGCCATCGCCCGCAACGTCAGCATGTTGTTGATGCCGGAGCGGCTCTTGGCCCACGCATGCAGCATGTAGGCCTTGCCGTCGTCGTCCCACAGCGGCGTGGGGTCGATGATGCCTTTCCCCGGCAGCAGCAGGCGCGGTTCGCTCCACGGGCCGGCGAAGCGCTCGGCCGTCGTCACATACACGCCATGGTCCGGGTCGGGATAGAAGATCCAGAACTTGCCGTCGTGGTAGCGCAGGCATGGCGCCCACACGCCGCCGCCGTGGCGGGGCAGCGCGAAGTGCTCGGCCGGCACCAGCTTGGGCAGTGCGTGCCCGACCAGCTCCCAGTTCACCATGTCCTTCGATTGCAGCAGCGGCAGGCCGGGCACGCTGTTGAAGCTCGACGACGTCATGTAGTACGTGTCGCCGACGCGGATCGCATCCGGGTCGGAATAGTCGGCGTTCAGCACGGGGTTGCGGTACTGGCCGTTGCCGAGATCGGGGGACCAAGGCACCTCGGCATGGGCAGCCAGGGCAGCGAAGGCAGTGAGGAGAAGAGGAAGGGCGATTGCGTTTTTCATCGTCATGTCAGAAAGTGTAGTTGACGCGCACGTTGTAGGCGCGGCCGATCGGTTTCGAGACGTTCTGCGCGAACACCACGCGCGAGCCGATGCGCTGGTTCGACAGCGGCGGATCCTCGTCGAGCAGGTTGTTGATGCCGAGCGTGAGCTTGAGCTCCTTCGAGAACGCCCAGTTGGCCGTCAGGTTGTACAGCGTGTAGTGGTCGATCTCGTTGAAGTAGGGCTGGCCCGGCTTCTGGTTCGGCTGCGCGTTGGTGTCCTCGTAGTGCGCCGTGTAGGCCTGCGTCAGCTGCAGCCCGAGCTGCTTGTAATTCCACGACACGCGCAGGTTGTGCTTCCAGCGATAGACGTAGGTATTCGCGGACGTCGACCCGGTGGCCAGCGCCCCCGGCCTGCCGACGCTGTCGACCCATTCGCCGCCTTCGTCGTTCTGGCCTTCGTAGCGGTCGACATACGTGCCGTCCAGGCTGGCGCCGAACTTGCCCCAGTCCGTCGTCGGGAACGTGTAGCTGAAGCTCGTGTCGATGCCGCGCGTGCGCAGGCCGCCCATGTTCAGGCGCGTCTTCACGATGTAGTCCAGCGTGCCGTCCGGATTGCGCACGAACAGGTTCGCGTAACGGTCCACGTCGGCGAAGATCGTGTCCTCGGTGATCTGCGCGATTGTTTTGCGCATGCGGATCGACCACCAGTCGAACGACACCACCAGGTTCTTCACGGGCGACAGCACGATGCCCGCCGTGACGGTCTTCGCCTTTTCCGGCTCGAGCGCGGGGTTCGCTCCAGTCAGCGTGACGAGGGTTGTGTTGCAGACGCGCGCCGGGTCCAGGTTCAGGCCCGCGTAGCGCGGATCGGTCGTCAGGCTGCCCGTGCCGGGCACGGACGGCGTCGCGCTGGGGCACAGCAGCGGATCGTCCCACTTGCCGGTGGACGGCGTGCGCGTCTGCGGCGTGCCGTACAGCTCCGGCAGGGTGGGCGCGCGGAAGCCCGTGCTGGCCGTGCCACGTACCATCACGTGCTCGATCGGCTGCCAGCGCACGCTGAGCTTCGGATTGACGGTGTTGCCGAAATCGCTGAAGTGGTCGGCGCGCACGGCCCCCGTGATCGTCAGCGCTTTTGTTACCGGCGCATCCGCTTCCAGGTACAGGCCGGACACGGTGCGCTCGCCGCTCGGGTACGAGTTCGGCGTGCCGGATACCTTGTACACGACGTCGTTGGCGATCGGGTCGGTCGCATCGCGATAGGTCTCGCGGTGCCAGTCGCCGCCGATCGCCAGCGCGAGCGGGCCGCCCGCCAGGTCCAGCAATGGCCGGCTGATGTTGAAGTCCGGGCCATAGTAGCTGACGCGCGCCGTGCGGTACGTGATGCCGTCGCGGCTGATGCTGTCGAGGTAGGCGCTACCTGCCGCGTCCTGCGGGCCGAAGGGATTGAGCGTACCGTCGGCGATGCCCTGGTAGATGCCGGGGGTGGAAAAGAATCCGCTTTTCCACTTGACGGCGCGCTTGCTGCGCGCGGCCACCAGGCCCACGCGGTAATCCCAGCCCATCACCATGCCTTCGTCGGCGACCGTGAGCCGGTGGGTGTTCTGGCGGTCGTCCGTCGTCGCCGGCCCCGCTTCATCCATGCTCCACGTCAGCGCCAGGTCCTGGCCCGTGATCCCTGGCACGGCGGGCACGCCGCCGGCGCCGCCCGGATACCACTTGCTGGTGCGGGTGATGAACAGCGGCTTCCTCACGCCGGGGTTGTACTTGTCGTAGTCGGTCTGCGCGCCGAACACCTGCGGCGGGTTCTGCGCATCGATGTACGACTCGGTCGTCAGCAGTTCGACGGACAGCAGCTTGTCGCCGCCGTGGCGCAGCGAGCCGCGCGCGAACAGGGTCGCCTGCATATTGTCCGGCAGCAGTTGCGGATACAGGTTCGGGTCCAGGATGCACGTGCCCTTGCCGGCGCCGGAAGCCTTGGTCGACGGGATTGTGTACTGCGCGCCGTAGGGCGCCGCGCACCCGCCGGCGAAGTAAGGGTTGCCCGTCAGGCCGGTCGCCTTGCCGTTCTGGTACGCGGTAAAGTTGGCCGGCGCGGCCGACGAGCCGGCCACGTCGGACGTGAATGGATTGCCGCCCAGCTGCGCGATCAGTGCGGGATCGCTGATGTTCGGCCGGTCCTTCTGCAGCAGCGACGTGCGCTTCTGCACATCGAACGCCGCATACGCGTTCCAGCCCTGTTCCTCGAGGTTGCCCCAGCCGCCGATGATGGAGAAGCGGCGCTGGTCGCCGCCGCCATGGCGCTCCGGCTGCACCCAGCCGCCCATCGCCGAGATGCCGGTGTGCGTGCGCTTCGTGATGAAGTTGACGACGCCGGCGATCGCATCGGTGCCGTAGATCGACGAGGCACCGTCGCGCAGCACCTCCACGCGTTCGACGGCGCTCATCGGAATCACGTCGACGTTGATCGAGCTGTCGCCGATCGCCTCGTTCGGCAGCCGGCGGCCGTTCAACAACACCAAGGTGCGGTTCGTGTTCAGGCCGCGCATATTGATCATCGTACCGGAACCGCCGCCGCCCACCGGCTCATTGGTGGCGCCGACAGTGAGCGACGTGGCGACTTCGGACATCGTCGTCAGGCCACGTGCCGTCAGCTCCTCGGCCTTGATGGTCGTCAGCGGCAGCGCGTTCTCGGCGGCCACGCGGCGGATGGAAGAGCCGGTGATCTCGACGCGGGCGACGTTCTGGTCGTTCTGTTGGGCGCTAGCCGTCTGCGCGAGCGTGCAGACGGCAACGGCGATCGCCGTCATGGCGATCCTCGCTGGGGTGGGTGTCATGCGGTCTCCTGGCTTATTGTTTGATATGCGGCCTGATCAGTGCGATCATCTGGTCAGGCCGATGATCATTTGGCCTGACCGGCTTTTTTTAGAATGGCGTAAAATTCATGATTACGCAAACAAATTTTCCGCAGAGCGTGGCGGCTCCGCCAACGGTGCGCCGAAGTGCGGGTTGGTAGCGCAATCAGCGTGCTCTGCAGGATAAGGAGACGAGGAATGCTGTATTGGAAGAGGGGCGCGGCTGCCGCGGTAACGTGCCTGGTGATGGCACTGGCGCCCGCGCTGGCCACCGCACCTGCGCCGCAACGGATCGAGGCCGGGGCGCCAGTGCGCACCGTGGACGAGGCACCGGCCGATACCTATGTCGAAGCCCGTGTGCGGCCTCTCGCTGGTGCGGGTCGAGTCTACGTCGTCGGCCGCTGGCAGGATGAGCGCAACTGGGTCGGCGCCGGCGTGAACTACGTGGCCGGCACCGGGCGGATGCAGGTGGAACTGGTGCGCATGCAGGGCGGCGAACTGACACGCCTGAAGCAGTTCGGCCGTGCCGCGCCGCCCGATAGCCGCTTCCAGACCGTGCGGCTGGAGATGGCGGGGCAGGCGCTGGCCGTCTACCTGAACGGCGAGCGCATCACGAACGTAACGGACCCGCAACCGCCGCGTGCCGGCCGCTATGGCGTCGTGGCGCCGGATGCGCCGTTCGAAGCCAGCGTGCCCGTGACGGGCGACCCGGCATTGAAACCGGCGCGCCTGGCGCTGGCACGCGCACCGCAACGCGTGCAGCTCTCGGTCGGCGACGCGCCGCTGCGCCTGCCCGTCAGCGCGCTCGGTCCATACCGTTACGTGCCCGCGGGTGACGCCGTGCCGCAACCGCCCGGCGGCCCGAACTTCATCACGACCGGTACCGCGCTGGACCCGGCCGCACTGGGCGCGCGGCCGTTCCCCTTCACCGCGCAAGCGGCCGACCCGGCGCTGCTGAAGGTGGATACGGCGGACGGCCACGTGCTGCTGGCTCCCCTTGCCGCCGGCAGCACGACGGTGATGCTGACCAGCGACATGGATGCCAACGTAAGCACCGTCATCGACGTGCAGGTCGCCCCGGCCAATCCCGCGCCCAGCCCCGGCTACCGGCTGGCCGGCGCGGTGGTGCCGGAGCCCGGCGCGCGCGACGTGCCGTGGGATACGCCGCTGCGCCTGCGCTTCGACGCGCCCCCGATACTCGGCAAGTCCGGCGGCGCGATCCGCATCCACCGCAAGCGTGACGGCGCGCTGGTCGACACGATCCGCGCGGATGGCGAATACGACCTGCTGGGCCATGAAGGCCAGCCGCTGCGGCGCGCGGTGCGCCTGCAGCCGATCGCGCTGGAAGGCCGCAACGTGATCGTCCACCCGCACAGCGACCGGTTGCGGCCGGGCGAGGAATATACGGTGACGATCGACGCCGGCGTGTTGAATGGCACGCTGGGCGGCCAGCCGTTCGGCGGCGTCGCGGCGGAGCAGGGCTGGACCTTCCGCACCCGCGCCAGCGCCCCGCGCGGCACGACGTTCACCGTCGACGACGACGGCCCGGCGGACTTTCGCACCGTGCAGGGCGCGCTCAATTACACGATGGCGCATGTGGCGCGTGGCACGCCCGTCCTGCTTGCGATCCGCAACGGACGCTACCAGGAGCAGCTGTACCTGCGCGGCAAGGACAACGTGACCCTGCGTGGCGAAAGCCGCGACGGGGTCGTCATCGATGCCGTCAACAACGACGGCCTGAATCCCGGTTCCGGCACCAGCCAGGACGCGCACTCGCCCGGCATCACGGGCGGCCGGGCGATCTTCCTGATCGAGGATGCGGATCTCGTCACGCTGGACACGCTGACGATCCGGAACAGCACGTTGCGGCCCAACGGCGGCCAGGCCGAGGCGCTGTTCTTCAACAGCGAAGGCAGGCTGGTGGCGAAGAACGCCAGCTTCTTCAGCGAGCAGGATACGGTGCAGGTGCGCGGCTATGCATGGTTCTGGCGCACGCTTATCGCCGGCAACGTGGACTTCATCTGGGGGAACAACCACGCGGCGCTGTTCGAGGAGAGCGAGTTGCGCACGGTGGGCGACAGCGGCCGGCCCGACAGCGGCGGCTACCTGCTGCAGGCGCGCACCGTGGCGCCTGGCGACAAGGGCTTCCTGTTCGTGAACAGCCGCCTAACGCACGGCCCGGGCCCAAAGGGGAGCGACGTGCCGCCTGGCACCACGTTCCTGGCGCGCAGCTCCGGCTACGATTTCGTGTGGGACCACATCGCCTTCATCGATTGCCGCATGGGCCCGCACATCGCCCCCGCCGGCTGGGCCGGGCCGAACGTGAAGCAGCCGATGCCGAATCCGGCGCAGGCCGGTGCCGCGGGCGGCTGGCGCGAATACGGCACGCGCGATCTGCAAGGCCGTCCGCTCGACCTGTCGCACCGCTTGCACGGCCGCGTGCTCAGTCTTGATGAGGCCCGGGCGGCGTACGGCGGGCGGGCCGCGTTCTTTGCCGGCTTCGGCGGCGGCCGCGGATGGAACCCGCAGCCATAGGGTTTATGATGATGGAACAATCAACAATGGAGAAACCAATGTACCGTCTGCACTGCTTCGGCCAATCGGGCAACGCCTTCAAGACCGTCTTCATGCTGCGCGCGCTGGGCGAGCCGTTCGAGGCCGTCCAGGTCGACTTCTTCAACGGCATCACGCGCGATCCGGCCTGGCGGGAGGAGCACAACGAGATGGGCGAGGCGCCGGTCCTCGAAGATGGCGACCTGCACCTGACCCAATCGGGCGCGATCCTCACCTACCTGGCGAACAAGCATGGCCGCTTCGGTGGCGCGACGGAGCGCGAGAAGCTGGAAGTGCTGCGCTGGATCCTGTTCGACAACCACAAGTTCACGAGCTACTTCGCCACCTACCGCTTCATGAAGTCGTTCGGTGCCACCGAGCCCGATCCCGTCGTGATGAAATTCCTGCTGGGGCGCGCCGAAGGGGCGTTCGCCATCGTCGACAAGCACCTGGCCACGCGCGACTGGATGGTGGGCGACGGCCCGACGATCGCCGACTTCTCGCTGTCCGGCTACATGTTCTATCCGCAGGACGAAAGCGGCATCGACATCGCGCAGCGCTGGCCGCACATCGGCGCATGGATCGAGCGGCTGAAAGGCGTTCCCGGCTGGGCCAATCCCTACGAGGCGATGCCAGGCACGCAGACCGCGCCGAAGTGGTGAGCCGGCGAGCGGTAAAACGCTCAATTTGTTGACTCGCGGGGCGGGTGCGGGGCGGCTGGATAGGCCTTATGATCTGTCACCACGATCATTCCGACCAGCCCGATGCCTCCAGCACCCGCCCCGTTTCGTCTCCTGCCCTGCATTCTCCCTTACGCTCTTGCCGCCCTGGCCCTGCAGGCGGGCGCGCAGGAGCTGGGCATACCGCAGGCTTCCGGCACGCAGCAGGTGACGGCGCAAGCGGCAGCCGCCGGCACCCAGGTGTTCGTGATGGCGGGCGTGCCGCTGGCCGCCGACAATCGTGTCAGCCTGTTCTCGTCCACCGACGGCATCACGTTCACGTCGCTCGCCTCCGAAGCCTGGGCGCCCGGCGCGCTGCGCGAGCCCGTCATCGCGCGGCAGGGCAGCGAGTACCGGCTCGCGTATGCGCGGGACGGCGGCATTGGCCTGGCCCGTTCGGCGGACCTGAAGCACTGGGAAGCGCTGCCCGCGGCGCATACCGGTAACGCCAGCGACCCGCAATGGGTGCGCACGCGCGAGGGCGAGCTGCGGCTGGTCGTGACGATCGCCGGCCGCCCGCATCTGCTCGCCGATGGCGCCGCACAGCCGCTGGCCGGCCTGGGCGCCGGCGCGGCGATCGCCGCCACGGACGATGGCTACGTGGCGTTCGTGCCTAATCCAACGACAGGCTTCGTCGAACTGGCGCAAGCCGCCGCGCTGCAAGGCCCGTGGACTGTCACGCGGCAGGGAGATTGGGCCGGCTGGGGCAAGGCCGGCAGCCCATCCGTCGTGCGACTGACCGACGGCACATGGCGCGTGTATCTGCGCGATGAGGCCGAGGGCCGCTTGTGGCATGTGGACAGCCGCGACCTGCGCACGTGGTCGGCAAAGGCGGAGCTGGGCGGCGTGTCCGGCGTCGTCGGCGCGCTGTCCGTGCTGACCGACGAGCGCAAGGCCTATGCGCAGGCGACCGCGCCGCGCGGCAAGCCCAAACCTGTCACGTGGGACGAGCATTCGCTGCTGGTCGACGGCAAGCGCATCGTCGTCTGGTCCGGCGAAGTGCACCCGTTCCGGCTGCCCAGCCCATCGCTGTGGCGCGACGTGATCCAGAAGATGAAGGCCGTCGGCTTCAACGGCGTGGCGTTCTACTTCGACTGGGGCTATCACTCGCCGGCCCCCGGCGTGTACGACTTCGCCGGCGTGCGCAACGTCGAGCGGGCCATCGAGATCGCCGAGGAAGAGGGCATGTACATCATCGCCCGCACCGGCCCTTACGTGAACGCGGAGCTGACAGGCGGCGGGTATCCGGGCTGGATGTTCCGCAACCGCGCCGAAGCGCGTACCGACGATCCTGCCTACCTGAAGGCGGCCGATGAATGGATGACCCAGATTAACGCGATCATCGCGCGCCACCAGATCACGACGGGCGGCGGCAACGTGATCGCCTACCAGCTCGAGAACGAACTGGGCAAGGTGGAACCGAAGCACGTGCGGCAGATGGAGCACCTGGCGAAGAAAGCCCGCGCGGACGGCATCACGGTACCGTTCTTCCACAACGCGGCGGGCCGGCTACCCGACTGGGCGCCGCCGCAATCGAGCGCCCCGTGGGCGAATCGGGGGCCGACCGACCTGTATGGCTTCGACGGCTATCCGGGTGGCAGCTGCAATGTGTTCGCCGATCCGTCCGGCCCGAACCGGGCGCCCGACTGGGGCATCTATGCGCAGCCGGGCCCGAAGGCGGGCGCGCTGACATCGCCCCGCACGCCCGGCTTCGCGGCGGAACTGGGCGGCGGCTGGTTCGACTACTGGGGTTCGAACGGCACCTATGCGTGCACGGCCGAGCGCCAGGGCAAGGGCTACCAGCGCGTGTTCTACGGCACCAACCTGATCAACCGGATCACGATCCACAACATCTACATGACGTTCGGCGGTACCTCGTGGGGCTGGCTGGCGGGGCCCGTCGTCTACACGTCCTACGATTACGGCGCGCCGATCGCCGAGGACCGCGCATTGCGGCCGAAGGCGCTGGCGCTGAAGCAGCAGGGCATGTTCGTGCAGGCCGCCGAAGCGGCGCTGGCGCAGATGGACAAGGGGCCGCCCATCGAACCGTCGTCGTCCAGGGTGAAGGTGTACCACAACGTCAACCCGGCGCTGGGCGCGCACGCGCTGCTGGCCGTGCACAACCCGTCCGACCTGACGACGGACGACAGCTTCACGTTCGATCTCGCCACGCGGGACGGCAGCTACACCTTGCCGCTGCGGCTCAATGGCCAGGATGCGAAGATGCTGCTGGCCAGCTACCCCTTGGAACGCCAGCACCTGGTGTATTCGACGTCCGAGGTGCAGACGCATTTCAACAACGGCGCACGCGACATCGCGCTGCTGCATGGCCGCACCGGCGAGCGGGGCGAGACCGTGCTGCGCTACAGCGCGGCGCCCAAGGTGGAGGTGATCGCCGGCCAGGTCGACGTGCGCTACGACGCGGCACGCGGGGACCTGAAGCTGTCGTACGTGCACGATGGCCTGGCGCGCGTGCGCGTCGAAGGCGGCGGCCGCGCGCCGCTGTTGCTGCTGCTGGCCGACGAAGCGGCGAGCCTGCAGTTCTGGACGCAGAAGACCTCGGCCGGCCAGGTGCTGCAACGCACGCCCGCGCTGGTGCGCAGCGCGACACTGGCCGGCACCACGCTGACGCTGACGGGCGACACGAGCCAGGCGAGCGTCATCGAGATCTGGGGGCCGCCGTTCGCGGCCGCCACATTCAACGGCACGCCGCTGGCGCTGGCACCGCAGCCCGACGGCAGCGTGCGCGCGGGCGACATCCCCGGCCCGGCCACCGTGAAGCTGCCCGATCTCGCTGCGCTGCCGTGGCTGCGCCGGATGGACAGCCCCGAGGCACGGCCCGGCTTCGATGACAGCACGTGGCAGAAGGTGGACAATCGGCCGTCCGCCGCGCAGACGTGGACGGGGCCGGAGCGGGGCCAGCCCACGCTGGCGATGAGCGACTACGGTTTTCATCACGGCGACGTGTGGTACCGCGGCCGCGCGACGATCACGGATCCGGCCACCAACCAGCTGGAGCTGTTCTATGGCGCGGGCGGCGCCGGCATGATCCAGGTGTGGGTCGACGGCCGCTTCGTCGGCCAGCACGAGCTGGACACGGGGCGTTCGTTCCCCGAAACGACGGACAGCGTCAAGCTGGCGCTGGGCGCTTTGACGCCGGGCGAGCACGTGATCGCCGTCATGGTGCGCAACAACTCGCACAACTGGAACCTGATGGCGGACGACTACCATCGCGAAGCGCGCGGCCTGATCTCGGCATCGCTGACGGCGAAGGGCGGGAAGCGTTTCGCCGTGCCGATCGCGTGGCGCATCCAGGGGCGCCTCGGCGGCGAGCGGTCGCGCGACGTGGCGCGCGGCCCGCTCAACAACGGCGGGCTGCATGGCGAGCGGGAAGGCTGGCACCTGCCGGGGCAGGCGGGCGCCGGCTGGACCCGCGCGAAGTCGACGGATGCGCCGCCCGCGCCGGGCACCTACTGGCTGAAGACGACGTTTGACCTGGATCTGCCGCAAGGCCACGACGTGCAACTGGGGCTCGCGTTCGGGGACACGAAGCAGGTGCGCTCGGCGCGCGAGAACCGCGCACTGATCTTCGTGAACGGCTGGAACATGGGGCAGTTCATCGCCCACGTGGGGCCGCAGCGCACGTTCGTCATTCCGCCGGGGATCCTGAACCCGAACGGCAGCAACACGATCGCGCTGGCCGTCACGACGGACGGCGCGAAGGCGAATGCGCTCGAGCCGGTGCGGCTCGTGAACCTGCGGACGGCGCGCGGCGGCGTGCCGCTGGAACTGGTGGCAGCCCCGCGCTGAGCCGCGCCGACTGTTACAGCTGGGCGATCTGCCGGTCGATCGCCTTCTTCGCCCGCTCGTTGCGTTCGCTGTAGCGGTCCGTCAGGTAGTCGGTGCGGCCACGCATCAGCAACGTGAACTTGAACAGCTCTTCCATCACATCCACCACGCGGTCGTAGTAGGCCGAAGGGCGCATGCGGCCGGCGTCGTCGAACTCCTTGTACGCCATCGGCACCGACGACTGGTTCGGGATCGTGAACATGCGCATCCAGCGGCCCAGCAGGCGCAGCGTGTTGACGACGTTGAACGACTGCGAGCCGCCGCAGACCTGCATCACGGCCAGCGTGCGGCCCTGGCTGGGGCGCACCGCGCCCTGTTCCAGCGGGATCCAGTCGATCTGGTTCTTCATCACGGCCGTGATCGCGCCATGCCGCTCGGGACTGCACCATACCTGGCCTTCGGACCACAGGCACAGTGCGCGCAGTTCGGCGACCTTCGGGTGATCTTCCGGCACGCTGCCCACCATCGGCAGCTCCATCGGATCGAAGATCTTCACCTCGGCGCCGAAGTGCTCGAGGATGCGCGCCGCCTCGTACGTGAGAAAGCGGCTGAACGAGCGCTCGCGCAAGGAACCGTACAGCAGCAGGATGCGCGGCGGATGGTCCGGCTCGGGCGACGGCGCCAGCTTCGCGGCGGTCGGGATGTCGAGCAGTTCGGGGCGGATGTTCGGCAGGTCGGGAAGGGAGGTCATCGTGGGCTCCGTGGTTCGATGGCGCATCATAACTCCGTTCGTACGACATTTCAATAAATGTCGAAACGAATTCGATCAGCTCCGCTCAGCGGGCGCTCACGAGATTGACGCCACGGCCCGGGCAAGTATGGCTAGACTGCAAATTCCATCAACGAACTTCAGGAATACCATGTTCAACTTGCGACAAAGTTCAGCTATCTTCCTGCTAGCGGCACCGCTGTATGCGTTCGCCCAAAGCGACGAGGCACTGCTGGCCGAGGCCAAGGCGGCCGACGAGGCTTACTGGAAGGCGTACAACAGCTGCGACTTCGCGGCGCTGGATGCGTTGACGGCGGAGGACGTGGAGTTCTATCACGACATCGGCGGCGTGACGAATGGCCGGGCGGCGCTAACGGCCTCGGTGCGCAAGAACATCTGCGGCGATCCGAATCTCGCCATCCGCCGTGTGGCGGCCGACAAGGAAGTACGCATGTTCCCGCTGCGCCGCGGTGCGCAGCTGTACGGCGTGCTGGTGACGGGCCGCCACGAGTTCACGCACGCGCGGAGCGGCGCACCGGCCGCGAAGATGGGCGAAGCGCGCTTCACCACGCTGTGGCTGCGCAAGGACAACCGCTGGCAGATGGAACGCGTGATGAGCTACGACCACCAGGCCCTGGCGCAGGCCAACACGAGCCAGGCGATCACGCTGTCCGACGCACAGCTGGACAGCTATACCGGCAGCTACGCCGCGAAGATGCAGCCGGTGTTCGTCTTCAAGCGCATCGAAGGGGCGCTGTCGGTCGACGTCGGCGGCCGGCCCGTCACGTTGTACCCGAAGAGCCCCACCACCTTCTTCCTGAAGGAGCGCGACATCGAAGTGGAGTTCAAGCCGGCCGCGGACGGCAAGTCGAGCGGCTTCGTCGTGCGCGAGAACGGCAGGCAGGTGGACGAGGGCAAGCGCCTGTGACCTCCACACGTCGGCGTGCCGGCACGCCGACGGTCTTCCGTTCGCCTGGCAAAGGCCGCGGACCTCTTCCTCATCGCGCCGCGCCATACTGACTGCGCGGCGCCATCCCGCCCATTTTTCCCGCAACTGCTCCCACGCTGGACACATGCGGCGCCTGCGGTTATTCTTCGCCTACCATACCCCCCTATAGTATCGGTAACCGAAACCGCAACAACCCGAAACAGGAGCAATATGGGTCACACGATCCAGCAGAAGACGAAATTACTGGCGCGCGTCAGACGCATCCGCGGCCAGGTCGAGGCGATCGAGCGGGCGCTCGAGGCCGAGCAGGGCTGCGCCGAGGTGCTGCAGCTGGTGGCCGCCACGCGCGGTGCGATGAATGGCCTGATGGGCGAGATCGCCGAGGAGCACGTGCGCGCCCACGTGGCCGCGCCGGGCCTGGCGCACGACGAGCGCGCGCAGGCGGCGGACGAACTGGTGCAGGTCATCCGCACCTACCTCAAATAAGCTCAAACAAGCTCAAATAAGCTGAAACAAGCTGAAACAAGCACACCCAAGTACCGACACCCGAGGAACACATGAGCATCACCGAACAGGACGCCGCGTCGTGGCGCCACGAGCACGTCTTCGACCAATCCAGCCAGGCGGCCGAGCGCCGCACCAGGCTCGTGATGTGGATCACGGCCGCCACGATGATCGTCGAGATCGCGGCCGGCTGGCTGTACAACTCGATGGCGCTGCTGGCCGACGGCTGGCACATGAGTTCCCACGCGCTGGCGATCGGCCTGTCGGCATTCGCATACGGCGCCGCCCGCAAGTACGCCCGTGACCCGCGTTTCGCGTTCGGCACGTGGAAGATCGAGGTACTGGCCGGTTACACCAGTGCCGTGCTGCTGCTGGGGATCGCGCTGTTGATGGCGTTCGGCTCCGTCGAGCGGCTGTTCGCACCGGAACCGATCCACTACCGCGAGGCGATCGTCATCGCCGCCGTCGGGCTGGTCGTCAACGTCGTCTGCGCCATCATCCTGGGCGGCGCGCATCATCACCACGACCATGGGCACGATCATGGTCATCATCACGGGCACGCTCATCACCACGATCACGACCATGGCCACCACCACCACGACCTGAATCTGAAGGCGGCCTATGTGCACGTGATCGCCGACGCGGCCACGTCCGTGCTGGCGATCGCGGCGCTGTACGGCGGCTGGTTGTACGGGTGGGACTGGCTCGACCCCGTGATGGGCTGCGCCGGCGCGGTGCTGGTCGCTGTCTGGGCCAAGCGGCTGATCCGCGACACCGGCAAGGTGCTGCTCGACCGTGAGATGGATGCACCTGTCGTGGCCGAGATCCGCGAAGCGATCGAAAGCGAGCGCGTGGTACTGGCCGACCTGCACGTGTGGCGCGTGGGCCGGCAATCGTACGCGTGCGCGCTGGCCGTCGTCACGTCCGACACGACCGTCACGCCGGCCGGCCTGCGCGACCAGCTCGCCATCCACGAGGAAATCGTCCACTCGACGATCGAGGTGCACCACCGCGTGGCGTGACCCGGCCTGAACTGGCCCGACTTGGTTCTTAGGTGCGTGAGCTAACGGATGGCGCCCGCCGATGCGTTCAAGCTGCCCTTGAACACGGGAGGATGCATGGACGCACCAGGTTATGTAAAGGTTAACGACGAGGCTAGTGGCGGGATGCGCGAAGAGATTCGCGCCATTCCCGGCCACGTGCGTGCCGATCCGGGGCTGGCCTGCTGGGCCGCGCTCGTGCACGCATGGGACGGCGTCGACGCCGCGCTCGACGAAGATGAGCCGGCGGTCGCGCCGGAAGGCGGCACGGGCGAGCGCCATGCAGCGCTGACCGAGCTGCGGCCGTTCGGCTGATTCTTCTCCTGCCGCGTCAGGGCTGCTGCCGGAACAGCTCGAGCGGTATCGCGTCCGCCATCGCCTGCATGCCGGCGTCGTTCGGGTGCAGGTGGTCGCCGCTGTCGTAGCGCGCCTGCAGGCGGGTGGGGCGCTCCGGATCGCGCGTCACGCGGTCGAAATCGATCACCGTATCGAACTCGCCACTGTCGCGGATCCACCGGTTCACGGCCTGCCGCACGGCCTCCTTGGCCGGCGTGTAATAACCGGGGAATACGGTCCCTTCGAACGGCGTCAACGTGGCGCCATGCACCCGGATGCCTTTCGCCCGCGCGCGCGCCAACACCTGGCGGTAGCCGGCGATCAGGTCGTCCGCGCTCGGGCCATCGGCCGCCGGCATCGACCCGGTGCCGGGGTGGCCGATGTCGTTGATCCCGATCAGCAGCACCACGTGGCGCACGCCGGCCGTGCCCAGCACGTCGCGGTCGAAGCGCGCCAGCACGCTGCGGCCGAACGGCGGCCATTCGCCGGGATCGCGCAGCAGCCGGTTGCCGCCGATGCCGCGGTTGACGATGCCCACCTGCGGATTGCCTTGCGCCTGCAGGCGGCGCGCCAGCGCATCCGGCCAGCGGCGGTTCGCGCCGGCCGTCGTCGTCGAGCCATCGGTGATCGAGTCGCCCAGCGCGACGATCGCCACGGCGCCTGGCGCCACCACTTCCACCTCCGTCAGGAATGGCCACGACGTCATCGTGCTTTGCACGGGGAACGGGGCCGCGCCGGTGAAGTTGCCGGCCTTGGAGACGTAGTTCGTCTCGAACGCCGCCGCATGCATCGTCGCCGCCGCCGTCTGGGCCGGCAGGTACAGGCTGACCGCAAGATCCGATTGCGCCGGCACCGCCAGGGTGATAGGGTCGGACAGCATCGGCGCGCCGGGCGGGATGACGACGGCGGTGCGGCCGCCGAACGTCAGCGGGCGGTCCGTGCCCGGCACAACGTCGGCACCGGCCGCGCGCAGCGCCACGTGGGCCGCGCCGATCTTCAGTGGAGTCGTGCCCAGTTCATTGGACAGGCGGATGCGCACCTGGCTACCCTTGACGCTCGTGTGCACGATCAGGCGCACGGTCTGGTCGTCGAACGTCTGCATGCGCGCCGGTGCCGCGTCGGCCGGTGCGGCGCCCCACGTGCCGACCCATTGGTCCTCGGACGCATTGGCCGCCGCACCGGTCGTCAGGCCGATGGATACCGCAATGCACAATGCGGCCGCCAGCAGCCGGCGCCGCGCGGGCGCAAGGGGAAAGCCTGTCTTCAATCTCGTCTCCTGGTTATCGATGCCCCGGCGGGGCGGTCAGCGACACTGTAAGCATCGGCGCGCGCGCAGGCAAGTGCCCGCAATGTGCGCGCGCCGTTGTTGGCAGCACACAGCACAGACGCGTGGATGTGCGAATCGTGCCCGAACGGGCACCCAACGGCTCAACTCTTTGAGTGATTCGCCGCACACGCCCCATCGCGCGAGAACTCGTCCTAAGATCGAACCGCTCCGGGAGACGGAGGTTCACAACAATAAAGGACGAGAGATGGAATCCAGACAGCAGATGGGGCCACGCCTGCGGCCGACGCTGATCGCGCTGGCGACGGCGGCGCTGGCGGCACAGGCGCATGCGCAACAGGCGCAGGGCCAAGCGGGCCAGGTGGCGCAGAACGGGCAGGACCCGAACGTCGTCGTCGTGACGGGCTTTCGGGCCAGCTTGAACAGCGCGCTGAACACGAAGAAGAATTCGGACGGCATCGTCGACGTGATCAAGGCCGAGGACATCGCCAAGTTCCCCGATGCGAACCTGGCCGAATCGCTGCAGCGCGTGCCCGGCGTGGCACTGGAGCGCGGCGACGGCGGCGAAGGCAAGCAGATCACCGTGCGCGGCCTGAACGCCGGCTTCACGCGGGTGCGCATCAACGGCATCGAAGGCGTGGCGGCGACGGGCGCTTCCGACATCAACGGCAGCACGAACCGCGGCCGCGGCTTCGACTTTTCCGTGTTCGCGTCCGAACTGTTCAACAGCCTCGCGGTGCGCAAGACGTCCGAGGCGGCCGTCGAGGAAGGCTCGCTGGGCGCCACCGTCGACCTGCGCACGGGCCGCCCGTTCGACTTCAAGGGCCGCACGATCAGCCTGGGCCTTCAGGAGTCGTACGGCGAACTGACGAAGAAAACCCAGCCGCGCGTGACGGCGCTGCTGTCGGATCGCTGGGAGACGCCGTACGGCCGCTTCGGCGCGCTGGTCTCGGGCGCGTACTCGAAACGGCGCACGATCGAGGAAGGCTACGAGGCCGTCGAACTGCTGTCGGCCAGCACGGACGGCGGCTTCTGCTCGCCGCTGGGCGTGACGCCGCAGAATCCGGCAAACGATGCCGTCAAGGGCATCACGGCCACGTCGTGCGGGTTCGGCACCAGCCGGATCTCCGATGCGACGGCGTACAACGACGTGATGAGCCGGCGCGACGATTACGGCGGCACGGTCGCCAACCCGGCTGCCGGCTCGGGCGCGTTCCACCCCCGTATCCCGCGCTACCGCCGCTCGATGACGGACTACGAGCGCACCGGTATCACGGGCGCGCTGCAATGGAAGCCGTCCGCCGATACGGACGTCAACCTGGACCTCATGTACGGCAAGTTCGACAACAAGCGCTACGACAACTACATCGAGGCGATCTCGTTCGGCCGCACGATGGCGCAGGCGAACGGCAAGCCGCAGACGTCGATCGTCGATGCGCACTTCAACGAGAACGGCAGCTGGGACTACGGCAAGTTCAACGACGTGGACATCCGCACCGAGGGCCTGTTGGACGTGTACACGACGAAGTTTACGCAGCACGTGCTGTCCGGCTCGCACCGTTTCAACGACCGATTCCGGATGAACCTGATGCACGGCGTGTCCGATTCGAAGCTCAATGAACCGATGCGCGCGACGGTGCAGTTCGACGCGCCGAACATCGACGGCTTCTCGTTCGACTTCCGCCAGAACCGCAACGTGCCGACCTTGAACTTCGGTATCGACGTGGCGAACCCGAACAACTTCACGTTCGGCCCGCAGGACGCGGACGGCACGCTGCACGGCCAGTTCGTCGGCCGCTACCTCGACACGCGCAACCGGCTGCAGACGACGCAGGCCGATACCGAGTGGGAGATCAACGACCACTTGACCCTGAAGACAGGCCTGTCCGCGCGCAAGAACCGCTGGTCGAACTTCGAAGTGGGCTCCGGCGGTTCCGGCCTGGCACTGCCGGCCGGGACGTCGCTGGGCAGCCTGACGCAGCAGATCACGGGCTTCGGCAAGGGCCTGGACGGCACCGGCACGCCGACGTCGTGGACGGCGGTGGACCTCGACAAATTCCGCGCCGTGTGGGACATCGAATGCCATTGCGCCGCCGTGCCGGGCTCCGAATACAACTTGCCGGGGCAGGCCAATCGCAGCGTCGAGGAAAAGATCAACGCGCTGTTCGCGATGGTCGACTTCAACTACGACGTGGCGGGCGTGGGCGTGCGCGGCAACGTGGGCGTGCGCGGCGCGGAGACGAAGGTCACGTCGACGGCGCTGATCAACGTGAACGGCCAGCTGCAGCCGAACGTGGGCACGAAGAAGTACCGCGACTGGCTGCCCGCGTTCAACCTGACGGCCACCTTGCCGCGTGACGTGTTCCTGCGCTTCTCGGCCGGCAAGACGCTGTCGCGGCCCGAGTACGTGGACCTGACGCCATCGGTGTCGCTGACGTCGCAATCGCAGACCGTCTCGATCGGCAATCCGAACCTCGACCCGATCCGCGCCCGCACGTACGACCTGCAGGCCGAGTGGTACTACGAGAAGAATGCGATGGTGTCGCTGGGCCTGTTCCGCAAGGAGATCAATTCGTTCATCCAGGGCGTGTCGGAACGCGCCGTGTACTCGTCGCTCGGGCTGCCGAACGAGCTGCTGCTGGGCGGCGGCTGCTCGATCACGGGCGGCACGCCGGCCTGCGCGACGTTGCCGGACACGATGGTCGTCGTCAACCGCAAGGTCAACACGGAGGGCGGGCCGCTGAACGGCGCGGAGTTCAGCCTGCAGGCGCCGTTCACGTTCCTGCCGGGCGTGTGGAAGAACTTCGGCATGCTGGCCAACTACACGTACGTGAAGTCGAAGATCAAGTACATCACGCGTGTCGACAACCCGCGCACGGAAGCGAACGAGGAACTGACGCGCGTGTCGAACTTCACGGGCCTGTCGCCGCGCGCGCACAACCTGACCTTGTTCTACGAGGATGCGAAATTCAGCGCCCGCGTGTCGCGCGCCCACCGTTCCAGCTACTACCGCAACGTGCTGGGCGACGTGCAGGGCCACGACTACACGATCGTCGACGCATCGACGAACTACGACCTCTCCGTGTCGTACCAGCTGACGCCGAACCTGCGCATCACGCTCGAAGGCCAGAACCTGACCGACGAACCGCTGCGCTACGGCCGCGACACGCAGCGCAACGACACGCTGCTGTACGTCCACTCCGGCCGCTCGGCCGTGCTGGGCCTCTCGTACAAGTTTTGACAGGTAGTAGGAGTTCGCCGCGCCCCCTGGCCTGGGGCGCGGTTTTTTTTGTGGCATCCACCCGACAAAATCCGCTAAAACTCCGATGGGGACTGTCCCTCGAAACAGGAAACATTTCCTGAAACGAGGGACAGTCCCTCCCTGCATTTGCAACGTTTTCGAAGCCCGCGAATCGCTCGTAGCCCGTGGCGACATGCCACAGGGCAGCGATGTGTGGCGCCACAACCACGAGGGACTGTCCCTCGATTTTGGAAATATTTCCTGTTTCGAGGGACAGTCCCCGAATTCTGGAAATGTTTCTTCAGATCGTGGGCTGACCCCGTCGGCGGACCGCCCGATTCGGAGAGACTTCGCGGGTCAGGAGGCGCTTGCGGGATCGCGGGCTGCGATCGCGTCCAGCTTCGCGGCGAGGCCGGGGACGCGTTCCGCGGCCAGGTCGAACGTGCTTTCGAGCAGTTGCATCAGTTCCGGGCCGGACGTCAGTTCGCGCCGTTCGAAGATCGTGTCCGGGCCGTACAACGAGTAGCGCGTGTTGTGTAGCACGTGGCGGCCGGTGGCGACGGTGCGCACGGCGATCAGGTCGCGCGTGAAGTGGGACGCGGGGTGCGTCGATACGTACCAGTTCGACATCTCGAAGTCCGGCTGCCAGTGCGGCCGCAGATCGAACTGGTACAGCGCGGCCCACGTCCCGTCGATTTCCGCCTCCAGCCGGTACTCGCCCGATGGCGCACCCCACTGGGCCGGCGCGCCCATGTCGCCGACCTGCACGAGCCGGTAGCGGCCGTGCGGCGTCTGCTGCACCACGTCGGGCACGAGCCGCAGCGGCGCGGTTGGCGTCATCTTGCCGAAGCCCGTGTCGGAGATCAGCCGCTCGCCGTCGACGTCCACCAGCAGCAGCATGTGCGTGCGCGGCGTGACGACGTCCTCCGGCACGTTGGCGCGCACCCGCGCCAGCAACGGTGTCGTTCGGAAGCCCAGCGATTGCAGCGCTTGCCGGTACAGCAGGTTCTGCTCGAAACAGTAGCCGCCGCGCCGCGCCGTGAACTTGTCCACCAGCGCCGGCAGGTCGAGCAGGACGCGGTTGCCGGACAGCGGGTTCAGGTTCTCGAACGGGAACGCCAGCATATGTGCCAGCTGCAGCCGCGCCAGCGCATCGGCCGATGGTGCGCCATCCGGGCGGCAGCCCGTCACGTCGAAGTAGCGTGCCAGGTCGCTCATGACGCCAGCTCCGCATACGGTGCGATGCGACGGCCTGCGCGCAGCGCGCGTGCCCACCACGTCAGTTGCGTCAGCATCGTGCCGAACGCGCGCTGCGCCGCCTCCGGTTCCGTCAGCGCGCCATGCGCATCGAAGCGGTCCCACACGTCGACGAGCGCCACGCCGCCGCGCACCGTCGCCACGTGCAGCTCGGCGAACACCTGGCGCAGCTGCTCGACGGCGCGGATGCCGCCCGAGTGAGCCCCATACGAGACGAAGCCCGCCACCTTGCCATGCCATTCCGTATAGGCCGCGTCGAGCAGCTCCTTCAGCGCGGCCGGGTAGCCGTGGTTGTATTCGGGCGTGACGACGATGAACGCGTCGGCCCGTTCCAGCTGGCCCTTCAGCGCCGCATAGCCGTTGGCGCGCTGCTCGCGCGGGTCGAGCACGGATACGCTGACGTCCGAACGGGCATCCAGCTGGGCCAGCACCCAGCCGCCCACGCGGTCGCACAAGCGCCCATCGCGCACACTGCCGTACACGACGGCCACATGAATCCTGTCCTGCATTGCGCACCTCCCGGTGATGAGTATGCGCACAGTGTAAAACCTCAAGTTAAGTTAAGGTCAAGTGCAAATTGCATCAGGTCTGCACGAAGCCCTGCACATTGACGTTCG
The DNA here is from genome assembly GCF_007830495.1 of Pseudoduganella flava. Classification (GTDB taxonomy): domain Bacteria; phylum Pseudomonadota; class Gammaproteobacteria; order Burkholderiales; family Burkholderiaceae_D; genus Rugamonas; species Rugamonas flava. The sequence continues at coordinate 179,288 of NZ_VLKW01000002.1, forward strand.
TGACGGCCGTACCGCCGATCCTGGCCACGCGCACGCCGCGCAGCGACACGTCCCGCACGGGCTGCTCGGCCTCGCCCTTGATCAGGCAGACGAATCCCGCGTCCTGCACCGTCACGTTACTGACGTGCAGGCCTTCGATGGCGGTAAGGCGCCGCTCGTACGTGGGCAGCAAGGTCTTCCACTGGTACAGCACATCCGTCTCGACGGCCAGCACGCCGCCCTTGACGCTGGTCGCCGTCACGTTCGACAGGTGGATGTTGCGCACGTACCCGCCGCGCCGCTCGTTGGTCTTCACGTACAGGATGTTGTTGATCGTGCTGGGCACGTTCGACCCCGTGTGGTCGAAGTGGCAGTTGTCGACGAAGACGTTCTCGATGCCGCCCGACAGTTCGCTGCCGATCGCGCACAGCTGGTGGCCGTTCTTGATGCGGCAGTTGCGCATCACGATATTGCGTGACGGGGTATCCAGGCGCCACGCGTCGCGGTCGCGGCCGGACTTGACGGAGATCGCATCGTCGCCCTGGTCGAACACGCAATCCTCGATCAGCACGTTCTGGCTCATCTCCGGATCGACGCCGTCGTTGTTGTGCCCATGCGCGGTGATCTTCACGCGGCGGATCACGACGTCCCGCGACAGGTAAGGGTGCAGCACCCAGAACGGGCTGTCCTCGATCGTCACGTCTTCCACCAGCACGTGGCGGCAGCGGTTGAACTGCACGAACTGCGGGCGCAGGTTGGCGTCGCCCACCGTCATGTCGCGCTGCTGCACGGGAAGCGGCGTGCCCTTGGCGGACATGTCGTACAGCCGCACCAGCGCATCCATGTGCGCCTTCGGCCGCGCATACCACACGCGCCACACGTCCAGCTGCGCGCGCAGCGTGCCCGTGCCCGTCAGCGCCACGTTCTCGCATTCGTAGGCATAGACGAGCGGCGAATAGTTGTAGCACTCGAGACCTTCCCACGTCGTGTGCACGGCCGGCAGGTAGTCGGTCGGTTGCGCGGAAAACAGCAAGGTCGCGCCGGCCGCCACGTGCAGGTTGACGTGGCTCTTCAGGTGGATCTTCGCCGTCGGCCACACGCCGGCCGGCACCACGACGATGCCGCCGCCTGCGGCATGAGCCGCATCGATCGCGCGGGCGATCGCGGCCGACGTACGGGCCTGGTCGCGCTGGTCGGCGCCGAAGTCCGTGATCGGAAAGCGCGGCGCGCCGGCGAAGTCGGGGATGCGGATCGGTGGCATCGCGAACGGCGCCGCCACGTGCACTTCTTCGTAGGCGCGGGCGGGGCGGATGGCGGCGCAGGCGGGCAGCAGCGGGACGACGCAGCCGGCTAATATCAGCTTGCGGCGGTAGTTGGAAGGGGACGGCACGTGCGCTTCTCCAGGAATGTTTGAGCGCGATGGTACGCCGGCGGCATGCCGGCCGAGCGTCCGGCAATGCATTTGCTCAGCATGTTGATCGGCCGGCGGGACATGCACGCATCTGCGATACTGTCGGCCTGCCGATCATGGGACACCACGATGAACACCAACGACTACCTGACCTTCGCCCGCGAGCTGGCCGACGCGGCCGGCCGGGCCGCGATGCCTTACTTCCGCACCGGCACACCCGTCGACAACAAGGACCCGGCCGCCTTCGATCCCGTGACCGCGGCGGACAAGGCGGCCGAGCAGGCGATGCGCGCACTGATCCGGGCGCGCTGGCCGGAGCACGGCATCGTCGGCGAGGAGGAGGGCGTTCACCAGGGCAGCAGCCCGTATCACTGGGTGCTCGATCCGATCGACGGCACGCGCGCCTTCATCTGCGGCCTGCCGCTGTGGGGCACGCTGATCGCGCTGAACGACGGCACACGGCCCATTGTCGGCGCGATGTACCAGCCGTTCACGGGCGAGTTCTACGCGGGCACGCCCGATGGCGCATGGCTGAACGGCGCGCCGCTGCGCACGCGTGCCTGTCCGGGACTGCATGCGGCCCGGCTGATGACGATCACCCCCGACATCTTCCGCGTGCCGGCCCAGCGCGCCGCCTACGACGCGCTGGCCGCCGAGGCGCAACTGGTGCGCTTCGGCGCCGACTGCTATGCCTACTGCATGCTCGCGGCAGGCCACGTCGACGTGGTGATCGAGGCGGGCATGCAACCGTTCGACATCCAGGCGCTGATCCCCATCATCGAGGGCGCGGGCGGTGTCGTCACGAGTTGGGATGGCGGCGACGCGCAGCATGGCGGTGCCGTCGTGGCCTGTGGCGACCCGGTACTGCATGCGCGGCTGGTGGAGCGGTTGCAGCACGCGGCCTAACTGACCCCGTTAATCGACCACCTTGCGCCGTAACGCCTTCACCGCGCCGCTCTTGGTCTTCGATTCGAGCCGCCGGCGCTGCGAACCCAGCGTGGGGCGCGTCGGCCGGCGCGGCGGCGCCACGACGGCCGCGGCATCGACCAGCGCCTGCAGCCGCCGCAGCGCATCGGCCTTGTTCTGCTCCAGGCTGCGCGACTGCTGCGCCTTCAGCACGATCACGCCATCCTCCGTCACGCGGCTGTCGCGCAGCGCGAGCAGGCGCGCCTTCACCGCTTCCGGCAGCGACGATGCGCGCACGTCGAATCGCGCATGCACGGCGCAGGACACCTTGTTGACGTTCTGCCCGCCGGGCCCCTGCGCGCGGATCGCGGTGAACTCCACGTCGGCCGGATCGATCGTCAGGCCCATGCCGCCTCCGACTCGACCGCTGCGATGCGTTCGTCGATCCACGCGTGGACACGTGCCTGCGCCACGCGCGCCATTTGCGTCGGGAAGCGTATGAAACCGTGCGGCGCCTCCGGCAGCAGGTGGCATTCCACCGGCGCGCAGGCGGCCCAGCGGCGCGCCATCAGCAGCGTATCGTCGCGCAGCGGGTCCAGTGCGCCGGCCAGCATCAGCGCCGGCGGCATGCCGGCCAGGTCACCGTGCAGCGGCGAGAACGGCGGCGCGGCGCGGGCGGCATCGCTCACTTCCGGCGTCAGGTGGCGTAGTCCGTTCACGATGCCGGGGCCGTCCAGCACCAGCGTCTCTCGCGTGGCCGCGCGCACGCTGGGTGTGCCGGTCAGGTCGTACACGCCGTAATACAGCACGGCGCCCGCCACGCGCGCCAGCAGCGCCGGCCATGCTTGCAGGCGCAGCAGCGTCGCCGCGGCCAGGTGCCCGCCCGCGGATTCGCCGAGCAGCACGACAGGCAGGCCCGCCAGGTCGGGCAAGCCGCCGTCCAGCAACCAGCGCGCCGCGGCGAGGCAGTCGTCCATCGCGGCCTGCATCGGCACGCCCGGCAACAGGCGGTAGTCGACGGCGACGACGGCGACGCCACATGCGTGGACGAGGGCGGCATTGAGCCCATCGTCCATCCGCGCATTGCCGATCACCCAGCCGCCGCCGTGAATCTCCAGCACGACGGCGCGCGCCGGCCCGGCGGATGGGCGCAGCACGCGCACCGGCACGCGCAGCCCGTCCGCCTGCGCCACGGCCTGCCGGACGGCGATGCCGGCCAGCGCCAGCTTGCGGTCCGCACCCAGTTGCGCCAGCGCGAGCAAGCCTTGCACGGCCTGTGCCGCCCAGCGGTGGCGGATGCCGAAACGGGGCGCCAGGGCGAGCTTGCGGTTGAAGCGGCGCGCTTCGTCGAGCATCGCAGCGTCCAGAGGGAGGGTAGTCATGGCCGCGATTGTATGCGCCGCCCAGCCAGCCCGTCCACGCGGAGCGTCGATGCAGTAGCGAAACATTTCCTCAAAAATGGAGCCTGTCACCATTTTTCAGGAAATGTTTCGGGTGAGATGGGCTTGCAAACGTTGTCAAACCCCGCAATACTGACCCAACTCAGAATTGCGGCCGGACAAGCGTGTGGTCAAAATGCTATGATCCGCCCCGAAAACAAGCATGGGGGAGACACGAGCATGCTGAGAACGCACCGCATTGCGCTGCTTTTCAACGCCAATAAAATCTTCGACCGCGAAGTCATCACCGGCATCGCCAACTACCTGGCCAGCACCCGCACCGCGTGGGACCTGTTCCTGGAGGAGGACTTCCGGCTGCGCCTGTCCGGCATCGAGCAGTGGCAGGGCGACGGCATCATCGCCGACTTCGACGATCCCGCCGTCGCGCACGCGCTGGCCGCCACGCGCGTGCCGCTGGTCGCCGTCGGCGGCTCGTACGAGAACGCGGCCGACTATCCGGGCGGCGTGCCGTACGTGGCCACCGATAACTTCAAGCTGATCAAGCTCGCCTACGACCACCTGATCGAGGCGGGCCTGCGGCATCTCGCGTTATTCAGCCTGCCGGAAGCGCAGAAGAACCGCTGGGCGCAGGAGCGCGAGAAGGCGTTCTGCAAGCTGATGTTGCGCGACAAGCTCGAGCCCGAGGTCTACCGCGGCCATTCGACCAGTGCGCAACACTGGAACGAGGCCGTCGAACAGCAGATCGCCTGGCTGCACAGTCTTCCGAAACCCGTCGGCATCATCGCCGTCACGGATGCGCGGGCGCGCCAGCTGATGCAGGCCTGCGCGCTGGCCGGCATCGAGGTGCCGGAGCAGGTGGCGCTGATCGGCATCGACAACGACCCGCTGGCGCGCATGCTGACGCGCATTCCGATGAGTTCCGTGATCCAGGGTGCGCAGGAGATGGGCCGCACCGCCGCCCACCTGCTGGACCAGATGCTGCACGGCGTGCGCCTGACCGATACGCGCATCCTCGTGCCGCCGGCCGGCATCAACGTGCTGGCGTCGAGCCGCCACGAAAGCGGCAAGCACCCGCACGTGATGCGGGCGCGCCACTTCATCCGCCAGTACGCCTGCCAGGGCATCAAGACGGATCAGGTGGCCGCCTACGTGGGCATCTCGCGCTCGTCGCTGGAGGCGCACTTCCGCCAGGAGCTGGGCCGCAGCGTGCACGACGAGATCCTGCGCCTGCGGCTGGAAGCGGCCACCGGCTTCCTCGCGCGCGGCGAATGCAACCTGGCGGACGTGGCGATCCGCTGCGGCTTCACGTCCAGCCAGTACATGCATTCCGTGTTCAAGCGCGAGCTGGGGTGCACGCCGCGCGCCTGGCAGGAACGCCAGAAGAGTGCCGCGGCCGCCGCGGGCCTGCCGTCATGATGCCGCTCCCGCTGTACGCGCCGTTCGCGGCGCCGGCCCGGGTGTTCACGCTGGCGAACGCGTATGGCATGCGCGTGACGATCAGCGAGCGCGGCGCCGCCCTCGTGTCGTGGCATGCGCCGGACCGCTACGGCCGCACGGCCGACATCCTGATCGGCTACCCGTACGACGAGCCGGTCGACCGCGATCACTGGTACTTCGGCGCCGTGATCGGCCGCTGGGCCAACCGCATCGCGCGCGGCCGCTTCGAACTCGATGGCCGCGTCGTGCAGGCGGACGTCAACGACCGCGGCAACCACCTGCACGGCGGCGAGTCCGGCTTTCACTCGGCGCACTGGCACGGCGAGCTGGCGCACGGCGGCCTGACGTTGTCCTATGTGTCGCCGGACGGGCAGGGCGGCTTCCCCGGCAACGTGACCGTCCAGGTGTTCTACCAGCTGGACGACGACGGCTGCCTGACGATCGAGTACCAAGCCAGGTCCGATGCGCCGACGCCGATCAACCTGACGTCGCACCCGTACTTCAACCTGAACGGCGGCAGCGGCGACGTGGGCGACCACATGCTGCAGATCGATGCCGATTACTACCTGGCCACCGACCCCGCCGGCATTCCCGTCGGCCGCGCGCCCGTCGCCGGCACGCCGTTCGATTTTCGCCAGGCCGCGGCGATCGGCCCGCGGCTGCGCTGGCCCGATCCGCAGATCCGCGTGGCGGGCGGCTTCGACCACTGCTACTGCCTGAACGACGACCCGCGTGCGCGGGCGCGCGGCACGCGCTTGCGTACCGTGGCCAGGGTCGTCGATCCCGGCTCGGGGCGCCAGCTGCAGGTCGCCACCACCGAGGCGGGCCTGCAGTTCTACAGTGGGAATGCGTTGGGCGGCCTGCGCGGCCGCGCCGCCGTGCCGTATGCGCGGCACGACGGCTTCACGCTGGAGGCGGGCGCCTTTCCCGACCAGGTCAATGGCCGCTATGCCGATGCGGCAATCCTGCGCCCCGGCCAGGTGTATCGGCAAACGACGATCTATCGCGTCTCGCTACAATGCTGAAATTTCGTTTGGCGTTCTGGTGAATTTCGCAATTGATGTATGCAATCGTCCTGTCCAGAATGCTGGGCAGAACCATAAATACGAGACGCCATGCGCAAGACCCTCCCGCTGTTGTTGCTGGCGGCTGCTTCCGCACACGCGGCGGCGGCCGGCGCGGCCACACCCGATCGATTGACGCTGTTTGCCGGCCGCCCCGCGCCCGGCGTGCAGGTCATCGTGGCGGACCCGGAGAACGCTGTCGCCGTCGTCCAATCGGCCGTCGTGCCGACAAGCGTCAAGCAGCCGAATGCCGTTGTGCGCGGCACGGTGGGCACGGTGGCCGGCAAGCGCGCCGCCACGCTGAACTGGGACAAGACTTGGTACGCCAGCCTGCGCTTCGAGACGCCGGCGCGCGACCTGCGGCCTTACCTGGAACACGGCGTCGTCGCCTTCGACCTGAACGTGCGCGAGCTGGCCAACGGCGGCATCGACTTCAAGCTGCGCTGCGGCGCGCATGACACGACGGAGTGCGAGCGCAAGGTGCCGTACGTACTGCCGGCGCGCGCCGCGGCGGGCCAGGGCTGGCGCCCCGTGTCGATCGCTTTGAAATGTTTTTATCGCGACGGCGATATTTTTGAAACGGTCATGAAACCGTTTTCAGTCGATGCGACGGGCAAGGGCGAAGTGGCAATCGCGAACCTGCGCATCGAGAAGACGGGCACACCGAACACCGCCTGCCCCGATTACCGCACGCAGTCCGTCACACCCGAGCCGCTGAACGAATCGTGGGCGCTCGACTGGTGGATGCCGCGCCACGAGCAGAAGCTGAAGGACAATGCCGAGCGCCGCGCCAACGGCACGTTGCCGCAGCTCGTGTTCATCGGCGATTCGATCACCGAGGGTTGGGCCAAGGACGGCAAGGAAGAATTCGCACGCCGCTACGGCCGCTATCACCCGATCAACCTGGGCTTCGGGGGCGACCGCACCGAGAACATCCTGTGGCGCATCGAGCACGGCGAAGTCGATGGCCTGGACCCGAAGGTCGTCGTGCTGATGGCCGGCACCAACAACACGGGCAGCCGGCAGGAGAATCCCGCCACGACAGCCGCGGGCCTGCGCCGCGTGATCGACGCGTTGCAGCAGCGGCTGCCGCGCGCGAAGGTCCTGCTGCTGGGCGTCTTCCCGCGCGACGAGGCAACCAGCCAGTCGCGCCGCATCAACACGGCGATCAACGAGCGCATTGCCCGCTTTGCCGATGGCAAGCGGGTGTTCTACGCCGATATCGGCAGCGCCTTCCTCGATGGGCACGGCGTGCTGTCGAAGGACATCATGCCCGACCTGCTGCACCCGAATGCGCGCGGCTACGCGATCTGGGGCAAGGCGATGGACCCGATCCTGCAGCCGCTGCTGACGGGCTACCGGTGGGACAGCGTGGCGATCGGCGGAGGCGGCTTCGTGTCGGCAGTGATTCCCACGGCAGAGAAGGGCGTCGTGTACGCGCGCACGGACGTCGGCGGCGCCTACCGCCGCGACGGCGACCGTTGGGTGCCGCTGCTGGACTGGCTCGACGAGGACCAGACCGGTCTATTGGGGATCGACTCGCTCGCCGTCGATCCGCGCGACGCATCGAAGGTGTATCTGCTGGCCGGCATCGCCTACCTGAACGGCGGGCGCAGCGCGATCCTGCGTTCGCGCGACTACGGCAAAACGTTCGACGTCACCGACGTGACGAGCCAGTTCACCACGCACGGCAACGGCATGGGCCGCGGCAACGGCGAGCGCCTGGCCGTCGATCCCGGCAACGGCAACGTGCTGTACGTGGGTACCCGCGCGCATGGGCTGTTCAGGAGCGTCGATGCGGGCGCCACGTGGCAACGCGTGCCCGGCCTGCCGGTGACGGCCACGCCGAACGGCACCGGCATTGCCTTCGTGCTGCCCGATCCGGCAAGCGTGAAGGATGGCACGGCGCAGCGCATTTTTGTGGGTGTGTCGCGCCCCGGCACCAACATCTACCGCAGCGAGGATGGCGGCGCGACGTTCACGCCATTCGATGCGACGCCGGACGGCCTGATGCCGCACCGCGCCGCGCTCGATGGCGCCGGCCACCTGTACGTGACGTTCGCCAACGGCCCCGGCCCGCACCCGCGCGGCGACGAGAAGATGGACCGCGGCGCCGTGCGCAAGTACACGCTGGCGACCGGCGCAGGCCAGGACGTGACGCCGCTGCTCGGCATGCCGGCCGCGTACTCCGGCATCAGCGTCGACCGCAACGATCCGCGCCGCGTGCTGGCTTCCACGATCAGCTTCTATGCGCAACAGGGCGATGCCAAGGGTGACCGGCTGTTCCTGTCGCTTGACGGCGGCGCCACGTGGACGGACCTGGTCCAGCGCGGCTTCGCGAAGGATGTGGCGGGCGTGCCATGGGTGCACGGCCACGGCATCCACTGGGCCAGCACGATCGTGTTCGATCCGTTCGACAGCCATGCGGCCTGGGTCACGTCCGGCAACGGCGTGTTCCACACGACGAACCTCGATACGACGCCGACCACGTGGCGCTTCGACGTGCGGGGCCTGGAAGAGACGGTGCCGCTGGGCCTCGTCAGCCGCGCCGGCGCGCCGCTCGTGTCGTCGCTCGGCGATATCGACGGCTTCGTGCACGTGGACCCGCGGCGCTACGGCCGTATCCACGACCCGCAGATGGGCACGACGTTCGGCCTCGATGCAGCGGGTTTGCAGCCGCAGGTGATGGCGCGCGCCGGCAAGGCGATCTACGTCACGCGCGATGGCGGCACCACGTGGCGCAAGGCCGGCCGCATCAACGGCATCAAGGGGCAGCTCGCGCTGTCCGCCGACGGCAAGGTGCTGCTGCACAGCCCTGAAAAATCACAGGTGACGTACCGCTCCACCGACGACGGCGACAGCTGGGCACCGGCGGCCGGCATCGCCGGTGCGCGCCCGGTGGCCGATGCCGTAGACCCGAACCGTTTCTACGCCTACCAGGACGGCGCCTTCCTCGTCAGCACGGACGGCGGCCGCAGCTTTGTACCGCGCGCCCAGCTGGCGAAGGGCGGGTCCGACGTCGTGCGCGCGGCGCCCGGCAAGTCCGGCGACGTGTGGGTGGCGCTGAAGGATGGCGGCCTGGCGCGCAGCACGGATGGCGGCACGACCTTTGCGCCGCTGCGGGACGTCGGCTATTGCGGCGCCGTCGGCTTCGGCAAGGCGGCCGGCGACGCTGCCTACCCGGCCATCTACATCTGGGGCACGGTCGACGGCCTGCGCGGCATCTGGCGCTCGACCGACGAAGGCCGCAGCTGGCTGCGCGTGAACGACGACGCCCACCAGTACGGCGGCCCCGGCGACGGCCGCTTCATCGTCGGCGACATGAACGTGTTCGGCCGCGTGTACATGAGCACCGCAGGCCGCGGCATCGTGTACGGGGAGCCGGCCGAATGATCCGCGCGCTGGCGTTGGTGTTCCCCCTCGCGCTGATGCTGGTGGCTGTGGCGGTGCATGCCGCGCCGGATCTCAGCCTGCGCTACGACCGGCCTGCCACCGACACGGCGGAAGGCTGGGAACGCGAGGCGCTGCCGGTCGGGAATGGGCGCATCGGCGCGATGGTGTTCGGCCAGCCCGGCCGCGAGCACCTGCAATTCAACGACATCACTCTGTGGACCGGCGATGCGCAATCGATGGGCGCGTTCCAGCCGTTCGGCGACCTGTACGTGGAGCTGCCCGGCCATGGGGACGCACAGCGCTACTCGCGCCGGCTGGACCTGGCGCGCGGCCTGCACGTCGTCGACTACGAGCATGACGGCGTGCGCTACCGCCGCGAAGTCATTGCCAGCCATCCGGCCGACGTGATCGTCGTGCGCCTGACGGCCGACCGGCCGGGCGCCTACACGGGCGTCGTCAGCCTGACGGACCAGCATGGCGCGCACGTCAGCGCGTACGCCAACCGCATCCGCGCCACCGGCTCGCTGGCCGGCTTCGTCGTGCCGCGCGAACGGGGCAACCAGTGGACGCCGGCGCACCAGCCGTTGAGCGCCAACCAGTTGGATTACGCCAGCCAGGTGCAGGTGGTGAACGAGGGTGGCACGGTGACGATGGAAGGCGACACGGTGCGCTTCGCGAACTGCGATGCGCTGACCCTGGTGCTCGGTGCCGGCACGAGTTATGTGCGCGACGGCGCCGCCAACTTCCAGGGCCCGCATCCTCTGGCGCGCGTGACCGAACAAGTGACGCGCGCCGCCGCACGGCCGTGGGCCGCTTTGCAGGCCGAGCAAGAAAACGATTTCGCGGCGTTGATGGGACGGGTCCGACTCGACCTGGGTACGGCCTCGAGCGACCGCGCACGCCTGACGACGGACCGCCGCCTGGCCGCCTACACGCGCAGCGGCAACGATCCCGAGCTGGAAGCGCAGGTGTTCCAGTATGGCCGCTACCTGCTGATCGCCAGTTCGCGCGGCCCATTGCCCGCCAACCTGCAAGGCCTGTGGAACAACAGCCTCACGCCGCCGTGGAATGCGGACTACCACACCAACATCAACATCCAGATGAATTACTGGCCGGCCGAACCGTCCAACCTGTCCGAGCTGACCGCGCCGCTCTTGGGCTTCGTGCAGGCGATGGTGCCGTCGTACCGCCGGCTCGTTGCCGACAGCGCGGCGCATCCTTCGCGCGGTCAGCAAGATCGGCAGGATGGCCAGGTGGTCGAAACGTTCCGCCGCGCCGACGGCAAGCCGGTGCGGGGCTGGACCGTGCGCACGGAAACCAACCCGTTCGGCTACATGCAGTGGAAGTGGAACAAGACGGCCAACGCGTGGTACGCCCAGCACTTCTGGGAACACTACGCGTTCACGCGCGACAAGGTCTACCTGAAGAACGTCGCGTACCCGCTGCTGAAGGAAGTGAGCCAGTTCTGGCTCGACTACCTGAAGGTCACGCCCGAGGGTTTGCTGGTGGCGCCGAACGGCTGGTCGCCGGAGCACGGCCCCGTCGAGGATGGCGTGGCGTACGACCAGCAGCTGGTGTGGGACCTGTTCCAGAACACCATCGACGCGGCGCGCGAGCTGGGCACCGATGCGGCGTTCGCCCGCCAGGTGGCGGCGGCGCGCGACCGGCTGGCCGCGCCCAAGGTCGGCAGCTGGGCCCAGCTGCTCGAATGGATGGAAGAGAAGCACGACCCGGTGCTCGATACGCCGCACGACACGCACCGCCACGTGTCGCACCTGTTCGCCGTGTTCCCGGGCCGGCAGATCACGCCGGAACGCACGCCCGCGCTGGCCGCGGCGGCACGCAAGTCGCTGGCGGCGCGGGGCGATGCGGGCACGGGCTGGTCGATGGCATGGAAGGCGGCGTTCTGGGCGCGCTTGCGCGATGGCGACCAGGCCCATACGATGCTGCGCGGCGTGGTGGCCACGCCGGGCGCACGGGCCGCGGGCAAACAGCCGGGCAGCGAGGAAAACAACGCGGGCGGCATGTACCCGAACCTGCTGGACGCGCATCCGCCATTCCAGATCGACGGCAATTTCGGCATCACGGCCGCGATCTGCGAAATGCTGCTGCAATCGCACGACGGCGTGCTGCACCTGCTGCCGGCGTTGCCTGCGGCCTGGCGCGACGGTTCCGTCTCCGGGCTGCGGGCGCGGGGCGGCTATGCAGTGGACGTGACGTGGCGCGACGGGCAGGTGACGGCCGCGCGTGTGACGGCGCAACCGGGCAGCGGCGCCGGCACGGTGCGCGTGCGTGCGGGGGAGAAGACAGTGGCGGTAAAACTGGTGCGGGGGCAGGCAAGCCTGTCGGCTGCCGACCTGCGCTGACGACGTAGTCAAGAAAAACGCCGGTCCAGCTGGGGGCCGGTGCGGGGATCAGGAATCACACTTAAAAGGAGACGAGATTTGAACCAATTCAAACTCACCGCGATTGCGCTGGCTGCCGCGCAGATCGCGTTCATGGCGGGCGCCGCCAATGCGCAGACGGCCCAGGGCAACGACACGGCCACCGCGACCGTCGTCGTGACGGGGCAGCGCGCTTCGCTGGAAAACGCGCAGAAGATCAAGCAGAACGCCGACGAGATCGTCGATTCGATTGTCGCCGAGGACATCGGTAAGCTGCCCGATAAATCGGTGACCGAGGTGCTGCAGCGCGTCGTCGGCGTGACGATCGACCGCACGATGTCGCGTGGCGACCCGGAGCACTATTCCGTCGAGGGTTCCGGCGTGTCGATCCGGGGCCTGTCCTACGTACGTTCGGAACTGAACGGCCGCGACTCGTTCTCCGCCAACGGCGGCCGCTCGCTGAACTTCGAGGACGTGCCCCCCGAGCTGATGGCCGGCGTGGACATCTACAAGAACCCGTCCGCCGAGCAGATCGAAGGCGCCATCGGCGGCCTGGTCAACCTGCGTACCGCGCTGCCGTTCGACTTCAAGGGCGCGAAGGTGTCGGCATCGATCGCGTCGACGTATTCGGAACTGAAGAAGGGCAAGTGGTCGCCGGCCGGCTCGATCCTCGCGTCGAATCGCTGGAAGACGGGCATCGGCGAGATCGGCGCGCTGATCGACATCGCTCACGCGGAATCCGGCACGCGCACGGACGCGTTCCAGGTCGAGCCGTACTACCCGCGCAGCGACATCGTCAACGGCAAGACCGTGTGGGTGCCGAAGGGCGCGCAGTGGCGCACGCTGAACTTCAACCGCGAGCGCGAAGGCTTCTATGGCGCGCTGCAATGGAAGAAGGATGCGAACCTGCGTTCGCACGTCACGTACTTCAAGTCGAAGTACGAGATGCAGTGGGACGAACAGGCGATCTTCGCGTCATCGAGCCCTTACAACATCCGCGTGAGCCCGGACGCCACCTACGGTCCGGACGGACGCTTCCTGACCGGCACGCTGACGTCGCCATCGGACGGCGGCATCAACTTCGGCGACGACACCCGCATCTCCAACCGCAAGTCCGATACGACGGACATCGCCTGGAACATCGAATGGCGCGCCAACGACCGCTGGACGTTCACGTCCGACCTGCAGCGCATCAAGGCCAAGACGCACAGCCTCGACTCCACCGTGGCCACCGGCGTGCAGCTGCCCGAGCAGCAGCTGGACCTGACGGGCAGCCTGCCGCGCCTGATCTTCAACGACGCGCAGCGCGCCTACATCGCCGACCCGGCCCACTACTACTGGAACTTCACGATGGAGCACATGGACCGCTCCGTCGCCGAGTCGAAGGCGTGGAAGGGCGACGCCAAGTACACGTTCGACCATCCGGTGCTGCGCGACCTGCGCTTCGGCCTGCGCTTCACGAAGCGCGACTCCACCAACGAGCTGTCGAACCCGGACTACAACTGGTCCGCGATCACGGCCACGTGGATGGGCGACATCAGCCACCTGGCTTACCTGTCCGACCCGCGCTTCGCCGGCAATACCCACCTGGGCACGTTCAACAACTTCTTCAACGGCAAGCAGAGCGTGCCGTCCGTCGTGTTCCCGAACGTGTCGCTGGCCGAGGGCTATCCGGCGTCGTATGAAGCGCTGCACAAGTACCACGACATCCTGTGCGCCGAGTACTACGCGGCGAAGGGCCAACCGGCCAACTGCGCGGCGTGGACCCCCGCCAAGTTCGGCGGCGACCCGGCCGGCATCAACGAGCAGTCCGAGAAGACGGGTGCGTTCTACACGCAGCTGCGCTTCGGCTGGGACGACGTGAAGTACCCGATCGACGGCAACGTGGGCGTGCGCTACGTGAAGACGGACATGGAAGCGCATGGCTACACGGTGTTCAACAACAAGGCGCCGACGCTGGTGCCGGGTTACACGGTGGTCGGCCCGGCCATTCCGAACATCCCGGCATCCAACTCCGCGCAGGACTACGAGAATTCGTACCACAACGTGCTGCCCAGCCTGAACCTGCGGATGAAGGCACGCGACAACCTGCAATTCCGCTTCGCGGCGGCGCGCGCGATCTCGCGGCCCGACTTCAAGGACCTGCAAGGCTATGCGACGGTAACGCAGGATGCCGACGTGACGACGAACCACGGCACGCAGACGCACATCGTCAACAGCCTGACGCAGAATGGCGAAGCGAAGGGCAACCCGCTGCTGAAACCGATCCAGTCGGACCAGTTCGACCTGACGGGCGAATGGTACTTCGGCCGTTCCAGCTCGCTGACGGTGGCGCTGTTCCACAAGCGCCTGAAGGACGTGATCGTCAACCAGACGTACAACTACCCGCTGGCGGACGTCAACGGCACCATGTACAACTTCAGCGTGACGGGCCCCGTCAACGGCGCCAAGGGCCGTGCCACCGGTATCGAGATCGCCTACCAGCAGTACTTCGACAAGCTGCCGGGCGCGTTGTCCGGCCTCGGCGTGCAGGCCAACTACACGTACGTTGACAGCAGCACGAAGCTGTACAAGGATGCGTTCACCACGTACTGCAGCGGCGGCACGGGTCCGGACAACATCAACCTGAACCAGAACGGCTGCGATACGGATGGCCGCTCGTTCGGCAACCTGCCGCTGCAATACCTGTCGAAGAATTCGTATAACCTCGCGCTGTTGTACGACTACGGCAAGTGGTCGGCTCGCGCGGCATGGAGCTGGCGTTCGAAGAACCTGCAGGGCATCAACGTGAACGGTACGCGCGGCAGCGACGGTACCAACACGAACCCGAACAGCCCGGACAAGGGTGCGACCAACGTCGGCTGGGCATTGCCGACGTGGGCGGACGCGTACGGCCAACTGGACGCTTCCGTCTCGTACCAGGTCACCGACAAGATGCAGGTCGTCGTCGACGGCCAGAACCTGACGGACGCGAAGTACAAGCAGCTGATGCAGCAGGGGATCGGCCTGATGGGCCGCGCGTGGTTCGTGTCCGGCCGCCGTTACTCGGCCCAGCTGCGCTACGCGTTCTGACCATGCGCGCACTCCTCCAACAAACCTTGCTGGCGTGCGCGTGCGCGGCGGTGGTGGCGTCCACCTCCGCCGCCGACCTGCCGCGCATCGTGGCCAAGGATGGCCGTCATGCGCTGATCGTCGACGGCGCGCCGTACCTGATGCTCGGCGCGCAGGCCCACAACTCCAGCAACTACCCGAAGGCGCTGGCGCAGGTGTGGGCCGCCGTCGCGGATGCGCAGGCCAATACGCTGGAGATTCCCGTCGCCTGGGAGCAGGTCGAACCTGTCGAAGGCAAGTTCGACTTCAGCTTCGTCGATACACTCGTCAACGAGGCGCGCGAGCGGAACGTGCGCCTCGTGCTGCTGTGGTTCGGCACGTGGAAGAATACCGGGCCGGGCTACCTGCCCGAGTGGGTCAAGTTCGACAACAAGCGCTTCCCGCGCATGGTCGACGAGAAGGGCAAGGACAGCTACTGCCACACGCCGTTCGGCGAAGAGACGCTGGACGCCGACCGCCGCGCGTTCGTTGAACTGATGAAGCACATCAAGCGCATCGACGGCGACAAGCAGACTGTCATCATGGTGCAGGTCGAGAACGAGGTCGGTACCTATGGCCTCGTGCGCGACTACGGCAGCGCCGCACAGAAGGCGTTCAACGGCCCGGTGCCGGCCGCCGTGCTGGCGAAGCAGAAGGCTCCCGTTGCAGGAAAAAGCAGCGGCACGTGGCAGGAAGTGTACGGCCCTTACGCGGAGCAGTACTTCCATACGTGGGCCGTGGCCCGTTACATCGAGGAGATCGCCAAGGCGGGAAGGGCAGTGTACGACCTGCCGATGTACGTCAACAATTCGCTGCGCGACCCGGTCGAACCGCTGGCGCCATGGCGGAGCAACTTCGCCAGCGGCGGCCCGACCTATGACGTGATCGGCATCTACAAGGCGGCCGCGCCGCACATCGACGTGGCGGCGCCGGACATCTACCTGCACGAATCGAACAAGGTGCAGAAGACGCTGGAGCAGTTCCAGAGCCGCGACAACGCGCTGTTCGTGCCGGAGATCGGCAACTCGGCGGACTTCGCCCGCGTGGCGTACGCCGTGTTCGGCCGCGGTGGCATCGGCTTCGCGCCGTTCGGCCTCGATTATTTCCCGTTCTCGAACTACCCGCTGGGCGCGAAGGCCACCGACAAGACGATGGTCGAGCCGTTCGCCCAGGTGTACGGCGCATTCCGCCCGATGATGCGCGAGTGGGCGAAGTGGGCCTTCGAAGGCCGCACCTACGGCGTGTTCGAAGGGGACGACCGCGCGGCGCAGAAGATTGCCATGAAGGACTGGAGCGCGACGGTGTCGTACCGCGAGCGCCAGTTCGCCGACCAGGCAGCGAAGGACCCGATGGAGGGGACGGACAAGCCCAATGGTGGCCTGGCGATTGCCCAGGTGGCGGACAACGAATTCGTCGTCGTCGGCCAGCGGGCCCGCATCAAGTTCGACACGTCCGGCCGCAATGCCGGCAAGCCGATGCTGTATGCGCGCGTGGAAGAAGGACGCTACGACGGCAAAGGCAACTGGGTGATGGAGCGCGTGTGGAACGGCGACCAGACGGACTACGGCCTCAATTTCGGCGCGCAGCCGACGGTGCTCAAAGTGAAAATCGGAACCTACAAATGATCGAGATGAAAATCAGGGCAATTAATATCGCCTGCCTGCTGCTGACCGGCGCGACGTTGCCCACCCTTGCCTTGGCGGGAACGTACCAGCAAACGGCCAGCGGTATCACGGTGGCTCCCGACACTGGCGCCGCAAAAGAAGTGCGGCTGGAAGTCATGGCGGACAACATCGTCCACGTCGTCAAGGTGGACCAGGCGGGCAAGCAGCTGACGCCTTCGCTGATGACGATCGCGAAACCGTGCGCCTGCCGTTTTGACGTGAAGAGGAGCGGCGACGCGGTGGCGTTGACGACGGCGCGGATGGTGGCCACGGTGTCGCTGAAGGACGGCCGCGTGCAATTCGCCGACAAGGGCGGTGCCGTGTTCCTGAAGCAGGACGCGGAAGACATCCAGCCCGTGACCGTGGGCGGCAAGCCTTACCTGGCCGTCAAGCAGGGCTTCAACCACGGCACGAAGGATGCGTTCTACGGCACCGGCCAGCACCAGAACGGCCAGATGAACCTGAACGGCGAAGACGTCGACCTGCTGCAGCACAATATGGACATCGCGATCCCGTTCGTGGTCTCCGACAAGAACTACGGCATCCTGTGGGATAACAACGGCATCAGCCGCTTCGGGGACGCCCGCCCATACGGCCCGATCGACCGCGACCTGAAGCTGACGGATGCGGACGGCAAGCCTGGCGCGCTGACGGCCCGCTACTACATCGGCGGCAAGCTGGCGCTGACGCGCCGCGAAGAACGCATCAACTACCAGTACCTGAAGGACGTGGCGGAGTTCTGGCCGAAGGAGCTGAAACCCCTGAAGGAACTGAAGGACGTGAAGGTCGTCTGGGAAGGCAAGCTTGCCAGCGACAAGCCGGGCGTGCACAAGATGAAGCTGTATTCGTCCGACTATGCGACCTTGACAGTGAACGGCAAGCAGGTGATGGACGTGTGGCGCCAGGGCTGGAACCCGTGGTATCACAACTTCGAGGTCTCGTTCGCACCGGGCAAGCCGGTCGACTTCAAGCTGGAATGGAAGCCGGAAGGCGGCATGGTCTACGTGGCGCACAACGACCCGCTGCCGCAGCCGGAGCGGCATTCGCTGCAACTGTCGTCCGAGATCGCCGAAGGTCTGAACTACTACGTGGTGCGCGGCACGTCGATCGACAACGTGATCGGCGGCTACCGTCTGTTGACGGGCGCGCAGCCGCTGATGCCGAAGTGGGCGTACGGCTTCTGGCAATCGCGCCAGCGCTACGAGACGCAGGAGCAGTTGCTCGATACGGTGCGCACCTACCGCAAGAACGGCTGGCCGCTGGATAACATCGTGCAGGACTGGTTCTACTGGCCGGAGAACGGCTGGGGTTCGCACGACTGGGACAAGGCCCGCTTCCCCGATCCGAAAGGCATGGTGGACGAGGTACACCGGCTGAACGCGAAGATCATGCTGTCCGTATGGGGCAAGTTCTACGCGAACACGGACAACTACAAGGAGCTGGCGGCGAAGGGCCATATGTGGACGAAGAACGTCGAGGATGGCGCGTTGGACTGGGTCGGCCCCGGCTACAAGAACAGCCACTATTCGCCGTACGCGGCGGAAGCGCGCGACATCTACTACCGCCAGATGAAGACGAAGCTCGTCGACCTGGGCTTCGACGCCTGGTGGCTCGACAACACGGAGCCGGACGTGCTGTCCAACACGCGGCTGGCGGACTTCAAGCAGCTGATCGGCCCGACGATCTACGGCCCCGGCGAGATCACGTTCAACTCGTACAGCCTGCTGCAGACGCAGGCCGTGTACGACGGCCTGAAACGCGACCAGCCGAACAAGCGGCAGTTCCTGCTGTCCCGCTCCGGCTTCCCCGGCATCCAGCGCAACTACGCGGCGATCTGGAGCGGCGACACGGTGGGGCGCTGGAACAACCTGTACGACCAGATCTCGGCGGGCGTGTCGGCCTCGATGTCCGGCATTCCGAACTGGACGCACGATATCGGCGGCTATGCGCAGGAGACCCGCTTCCAGAGCGGCGAGCTGGGTTCGGCGCAGGAAAACCGCGGCCTGGGCAACGCGCAGGTGAAGGCGGAAGACCTGAAGGAATGGCGTGAGCTGAACCTGCGCTGGTGGCAGTTCGGCGCGTTCACGCCGCTGTTCCGCTCGCACGGCGAAGTCGTCAAGCGCGAGATCCACATGCTGGCGCCGGAGAACTCGCCGATGCGCGACTCGATGGTGTGGTACCTGAAGCTGCGCTACCGCCTGATGCCGTACATTTACGCGACGGCGTCGAGCACGTACTTCGATGCGGGTTCCATCATGCGCGGCCTCGTGATGGACTTCCCGAACGACCCGGGTGCGAAGGACGTGCGCGACCAGTACCTGTTCGGCCATGCGTTCCTGGTGGCGCCGGTGCACGAGTATGGCGCGCGCGAGCGTGGCGTGTATCTGCCGGCCGGCGCGCAGTGGTACGACTACTACACGGGAGAGCGCCTGCAGGGTGGCCGCAAGGTGACGGCGCAGGCACCGGAACAGCGCATGCCGCTGTACGTGAAGGCCGGTGCGATCGTGCCGATGGGCCCCGTGACGCAGTACGTGGACGAGAAGCCCGATGCGCCGCTGACCTTGAAGGTGTACACGGGCGCGGATGGCACGTTCGGGCTGTACGAGGACGATGGTGTCAGCGAGGACTACCAGCGTGGTGCCTACTCGCGCATTCCGCTGGCGTGGAACGAGCGCACCGGCACGCTGACGATCGGCGCGCGCGAAGGCAAGGGCTATCGCGGCATGGTGGGCAAGCGTACGTTCCGTGTGCAGTTCGTCAAGCCCGGGGTATCGTCGGCCGACACGTTCGATGCGGCGGACAAGGAAGTGACGTATGACGGCAAGGCCGTGACGGTGAAACTGTGAGAGGACCGATGAGAAAGACGATGGTGGCGGCCGCCGTATTGGGGGCGATGATGGTGGTGGCGCATGCGACGGCCGCGCCGGATGCGGACCGGCGCGCCCAGGATACGGTGGCGCGGATGACGCAGGCGGAAAAGCTCAGCCTCGTGTTCGGCTACTTCGGCGCGGAGTTTGCCGGCGTGAAGCCGCCGAAGGATGCGATTCCGTACACGGCCGGCTACATCCCCGGCGTGCCGCGGCTGAACGTGCCGCCGCAATGGCAGACGGATGCGGGCCTGGGCGTGGCGACGCAGCCTTCGCCGCAGCCGCGCGAGCGCACCGCGCTGCCGTCGGGCCTCGCCACGGCGTCCAGCTGGAACACGCAGCTGGCGTTCGATGCGGGCGCGATGATCGGCCGCGAGGCCCGGCTGTCCGGACACAACGTGATCCTGGGCGGCGCCGTGAACCTGATGCGCGAGCCGCGCAACGGCCGCAACTTCGAGTACGCGGGCGAGGACCCGCTGCTGGCCGGCGTCATCACCGGCGAGCAGATTCGCGGCAACCAGTCGAACCATATCGTCGCCACCGTCAAGCATTTCGCGTTCAACGACCAGGAAACGAACCGCAACACGATCGATGTGAAGATCGACGAGGCGGCCGGGCGCATGTCCGACCTGCTGGCGCTGCAGATCGCGATCGAGCGGGGCGACCCGGGCTCGGTGATGTGCTCGTACAACCTCGTCAACGGTGTCTACGCGTGCGAGAGCGACTGGCTGCTCAACCAGGTGCTGAAGAAGGACTGGGGCTACAAGGGCTTCGTGATGTCCGACTGGGGCGCCACGCATTCGACGGTGGCCGCCGCGAACGCGGGACTGGACCAGCAGTCCGGCTGGCCGTTCGACAAGTCGATGTACTTCGGCCCGGCGCTGAAGGAGGCCGTCGACAATGGCCACGTACCCCCGGCGCGGCTGGACGACATGGCGCGGCGCATCGTGCGCGCGATGTACGCGGCCGGCGTGATGGATGCGCCGCCGGCCAAGGTGGAACCGGACAAGATCGATTTCGCGGCGCACGCGAAGGTGACGCAGCGCGCGGCGGAAGAGGGCATGGTGCTGCTGAAGAACGACGGCGTGCTGCCGCTCGCGCTGAACGGCGTGAAGACGATCGCCGTCATCGGCGGGCATGCGGACAAGGGCGTGATCTCCGGCGGCGGCGCGGCGCAGGTGCATCCCGTCGGCGGCAGTCCCGTCAAGGGTGAAGGGCCGAAGCACTTCCCGGGGCCGATCATCTACCTGCCGTCGTCGCCGTTGAAGTCGCTGGCGGCGCGCACGCAGGCCCGCGTGACGTACCACGACGGCAAGGACCCGGCAGCCGCCGCGAAAGCCGCCGCCGCGGCCGACGTCGCGATCGTCTTCGCGACGCAGTGGATGGCTGAGAGCCTGGATGCGCCATCGTTATCTCTGCCGGACAACCAGGATGCGCTGATCGCCGCTGTCGCCGGCGCGAACAAGCGCACCGTCGTCGTGCTGGAAACGGGCGGCCCGGTCACGATGCCGTGGCTGGGCAACGTGAACGCCGTGCTGGCCGCATGGTTCCCCGGCTCGGCGGGCGGCGAGGCGATCGCGCGCGTGCTGGCGGGCGAGGTTAACCCGTCGGGCCGCCTGGCCGCGACGTTCCCCGCATCGGAAGCCCAGCTGCCGCGCCCGAAGATCGACGGCGACCCGACGAGCCGCGACGGCCGTTTCACGACCGACTACAACATCGAAGGCGCGGCCGTCGGCTACAAGTGGTTCGACAAGCGGGGCATCAAGCCGCTGTTCGCGTTCGGCCACGGGCTGTCGTACACCACGTACGAGTACCGCGACCTGAAGGCGCGGCATGAAGGCGGCAAGGTGACGGTGTCGTTCACGGTGGCCAACACCGGCAAGCGCCCCGGCCAGGCCGTGTCGCAGGTGTACGTGAGCCCCAAAGCGGGCGGCTGGGAAGCCCCGCGCCGCCTGGCCGGCTGGGACAAGGTCGCACTGCAGCCGGGCGAGCGCAAGACCGTCAGCGTGACGGTCGACCCGCGCGTGCTGTCGATCTGGGACCCGCAAACCCGCGGCTGGCGCCGCACCGCCGGCGACTACGAGTTCACCCTCGGCGGCGCCTCCGACGCAATCACGGCCCGCACGACCCTCGCGCTACCCAACTAAAACATTTCTCAAAATCGGGGTCTGACCCCGATTTTGAGAAACATTTCCAAAATTCGGGGACTGTCCCTCGATTTTGGAAATTATCTGGCTGCGGAGCATGCCTTTATTCGCCAAATCGCCGAAATGCTGATATCGATGCGGAGCCGATAAGGCTAGCATGGTGCGCGAGGGGAAATGTTTCCGGGATTGAGGGACAGTCCCCGGATTTGGGCAACTTTTCTTGTTGGGTTTTTGATGAAAGCGATCCTGTTTGCGGCGGGGTGTGTCGTGGCGGCGCCACTGTGGGCGGCGCAGTTCAATGTGCTCGTGTTTTCAAAGACGGCCGGCTGGCATCACGAGTCGATCCATGAGGGCGTGACGGCGCTGCGCGAGCTGGGGCGGCTGCATGACTTCACTGTGTTCTGGACCGAGGATGCGGCGCGCGTCTTCAATGACCGTGAACTGGCCAAGTACCAGGCCGTCGTTTTCCTGTCGACGACGGGTAACGTGCTCGATGCGGACCAGCAGCTGGCGTTCGAGCGCTATATCCGCGCGGGCGGCGGGTTTGTCGGCGTGCACAGCGCGTCCGATACCGAGTACGGCTGGCCGTGGTACCGCCAGCTCGTCGGCCGCATGTTCCACGTGCACCCGGCCGTGCAGAGCGCCGTGCTGAAGGTCGAGGACGCGAACTTCCCCGGCATGGAGCGCTTCGCGCCGCGCGACCTTGTGACGGAGGAGTGGTACGAGTTCGGCCCGGCCGAAGTGGACCAACCGAAGCTGCACTACCTGCTGTCCGTCGACGAATCCACTTACGCGCCTGCGACCAAGTGGGCCGACAAGGAAGGCAAGGGCATGGGTGCCTTCCACCCGGTCAGCTGGTACCAGCAGTACGACGGTGGGCGCGCGTTCTACACGGCGCTCGGCCACCTGCCCGCCACGTGGACGGATCCCGCCTTCCGCCACCACCTGTATGGCGGCATCTGGTGGACCGCGACGGGGCGGGGCTTCAAGGCGCGCTGAGCGCGTGATGGCGTATCAGACCAGCGGCTGATACACCATTCCATGCTCCATCGTGCCGATCAGCTGCGCGTAGTTCTCGGCGCTCTCGGAGAAGCCGACCAGCACGGCGGCCGGCGTATCGCTGCCCGAGGTCAGCCTGTCCATCCAGTGCGCGAAGCCGGCGGCGTCCGGCGCGCGATGCAGCACGTTCTCGTACAGCCCCGTGACAAAGGTGGCGTAATCGATGCGCGTGCCGTACAGCGCCTGGAATTCCGGCGAGGCGACGAAGTAGTTGGCGACGGTGCCAAGGCTCATGCCGCGATCCAGCTGCGCGATCCACAAGCCCAGGCCCGGCAGGTCGGGCGCACGGTCGAATGCGGCTTGGTACAGCCGGTACGCCTGGCCGGCGGCGCCCTCGGTATCGAAAGCGACGCCGAGGTCGGCAAACTCCACGCGCTCGACGTCGACCAGCGTGTCGACGCCGTCCAGTCCCACGTAGTCGGTAACGGTGAGGCGGTGGCCGAACACGTCCACGTCGTAGTCGGCCAGTTTGCCGTCGTACTGCACCGTGTCGACGCCGCTGCCGCCGTCGAGCATGTCGTCGCCGCCGCCGCCGTACAGCAGGTCGTCGCCGCCGTAGCCGTACAGCGCGTCATGCGCGGACGTGCCCGTGATCGCGTCCGCCGCGGCCGTGCCGGCGCCCACCTGCACGCCGATCGTGTCGAGGTCTTCCAGAATGTCCAGGCTCACGTCGCTGTACGGCGCCCAGCCGCCCTGGTGCCACGACGCGTCCACGTAGTAGGTACCTGAATACGGCGCGATGAAGGCGAGGCCGTCCTGGCCGATCGCACCCCAGCCGTCGTCCTCGGCGATCGGGTAGCCGTCATCGTCGTACAGCACCAGGTTGTACGGATCGTCATAGCTGTCGGACGTGACCGTGTACAGCGCGCCGGCAACGGCGGTAAAGCTGAACACGGGGTGGTTGCCGGCGGCCGGATCGCTGCTGGCGTAGCCCGCCTGGTTCTCGTAGGCGTCGCCGGCAAAGCGGGGCCGGAATGTCAGGTGCGCCGCGTCATCCATGTCGGCGTAGTCCAGCAGCGGCAGGTAGGGAAGCGTCTCGTAGTAAGCCATCGCGCAAGTCCTCGTGTTGATGTATCCGGGGTTGTTTGCGACAGCTTAATCCGGCGGGACGGGCGCGTGCGGTGCCGATTACACTTTGTTGCAATGGCGCCGTCAGACAGCCGGCGTAAGGCAGCGGATGGAGCCGGGCGGCGGCACGTTGAGGATGGCCCAGAACGCGCCGATGTCCGCCACCGCCTTGACGAGTTCAGAGAATTCCATCGGCTTCACGATGTAGGCGTTCACGCCGAGGGCATAGCTGCGCGCGACGTCCTGCTCCTCGCGCGAGCCGGTCAGCATCACGACCGGCACCTGGGCGATGGCGGGCGTGGTGCGGATCGTTTTCAGCACGTCGGCCCCGTCGAGCTTCGGCAGCTTCATGTCGAGCAGCACGCAGGCCGGATTGCCGGGCGTCCGACCGGCGTACTGGCCGCGGCGCAGCAGGTAGTCGAGTGCCGCGACACCGTCGTCGACGACAATCGTTTCGTTCGCGAGCTGCGCGCGCTCGAGGGCGACCAGGGCCAGCTCCTGGTCGTAGGGGTTGTCTTCGACAAGCAGGATGGGTTTCAACATCGACATGGCGCCGGGGAGGCGGGGCGAGGGCTGGGCCGCGGATTATAGGTCATCCATACGGCCCGGCCTAACGGGGGTGACGCTTTCATACAACAAGTCATCCCCGTCGCCGGCCGTCAGGCGAATTCCGCGTGCGCCTGGCCGATCAGGCGCACGTGCATGTCGTCGTGCGCCACCGCCAGGTATTGAGACTGGGGCGCGGAAGTGGCCAGCGTCAGCGTCGTGTCGGCAAAGCGCAGCAGTTCGATATTGGCCAGCGTGTCGCTGCCCTCCGCTCCCGAGACGCTCCACGTGCCGGTGCCCGTCTTGACGACGCTGTAGGCGCTGCGCAGGCCGCTGTAGAACGCCGTGTCCGTGCCGGCGCCGCCGTTCAGCGCATCGTTGCCGGCACCGCCTTCCAGCACGTCGTTGGCGGCGCCGGCCGTCAGCGTGTCCGCCGCGCTCGTGCCGGCCAGCCAGCGGCCGCCGGCCACCGAGTTCACGCCCAGGTTGCCGGCCAGGCCGTCGCCGCCGTACAGCCATTTCAACGCCGCCACGTCGTATTCGCTGAACGTGGAGTGCACGCCGCCCGCATGGGTGTACGACATCAACGTGTAGGCCGTGTTGTCGACGGCGGAGGGCAGGTGGATCGTGCCGTCGAACGGGTGCTTCAGGCCCAGCATGTGGCCGATTTCGTGCAGCAGCGTCTCGTAGCCCTGCGTGCCGGTGGAAAGGTTGGCGTTCATGCCGGCCCATTCCGCGTTATCGAGATAGACATAGGACGACGCGACGAACTTCGTCACCACGTTGCTGCTGTTGTACGAATAGCTGTAGTGCGAGCTGTCCAGGCCCGTCGTGCTGGAGCCGGACAGGTTGGCGTTCGCAAAGTGCACCTGCGCCAGCGTGGCGTCGGCCGTTTCCATGAACTTGATGCCGGTGAGCTGCGAGACGTAGTTCATCGCACCGCGGGTGGCCGCCTGTTGCGCCGAGGTGAAGCCCTGCGGCGCGGACAGCAGCGCCGTGTTGCCCGTTTCGAGGTTGGCGGCGGTGGAGAACGTGTAGTACAGCGTGTTCGTGGTCGACGTGACGTAGTTCCAGTTCGGCAGCGCGCCGAGCAGCGCGTCGATGTGGTTGTAGCCGGAGAGGGTGGTGCTGGTTGCTTGCGAGACGGTTGCCATCGATGGTTCCTGTAATGAAAACGCGAGATGGCAGTATTTGCCGCGCGCCCGGTCGGGTCAACCGTGCGCGCGGTGAGTGTGCACTCCTGGTTTGAACGTCAATCCCGAACGTCAATCCTGAACGTCAATCGTGAACGTCAGTCCTCGACGACGAGCCGGTCGCCCACGTACACGCGATAGCGGCGGATGCGCCCCGTCACGCCATCCGGCCCCTGGCGCGGCGTGTAGCGCAGGCCCGCCACGTCGGCGGCGGCGCCCAGGTCCAGCACGAGGCGGTGCGGCGGCTGCGCTTCGCTCTTGCTGTAGGCGGAATGCCAATAGTCGGTGGCCTGGCCGTTGATCGCGTTCAGCGCCGTGCCGTCTTCCTTGCTGGCTTCTTCGCTGCTGGCGTAGGCGATCGTCCACAGCGACTGGTTCAGCGTCTTGCCGTCCTTGCCCAATAACGCCAGTTCGGCGATCGCGACGAACGGCTTGCCGTCGAACGCATCCAGCGCTTCCAGGCACACCTGGCGGCCATGCGCCACCTGGGCGAACGTCACGTCCTGCGTCGCGCCGCCCGGCTGGAACCGACCTTCGTGCACGGGGGCCATGCCCTTGAGCTGCACGCGCGCGGTGCTCGGTGGCCGTGACAGGTCGCGCTCCGGGCGCAGCCGGTCCAGCACCGGCGTGGCCAAGCCGGCGATGCGGTTGCCCTGCGGGCCCGTCAGGTCCAGCACGACGATCTCGTTGCGGCCCTGGCGCAGCCATGGGCCGGGCAGGTACATCGTCTGCGTCGGGCCGATGCTCCAGTAGCGCCCCAGGCAGCGGCCGTTGATCCACACGATGCCCTGGCCCCAGGATGCCATGTCGAGGAACGTGTCGCCGGTCGCCGCCACGTCGAAGCCGCCGCGCCAGAATGCCGGGCCCTTTGCTTTCGCCCGTTGCCACGTCAACGGCGGCAGCACGCCGTCCGCGTCGAAGTCGATCGCGCGGATTTCCCAGTTCTCCAGCGGCTGCGCCTTGGCACCCTTGGCACGTAAGGTGACGGGGCCGTGCAGGCCCTTGCGGTCGTGGATCTCGACGCCGAAGTTCACGCGGGCGATCGTGTACAGCAGGATCTCCAGCGTCGCTGCCTGCGTGCGCGCCGGCAGTTCCACCTTGAAGCGGCGGTGGCGCGTGTCCATCGTGCCGACTTCGCGGCCATCCACGTACACCCATGCCAGGTCGCGCACCTTGGCAGCCTCCAGCACGGCAGCGGGGCCGGGCGGCAAGGTGACGCGGTAGGCCACGAGGCCGCGGCTGATGTCGTATTGTTCGATCGGCTGCGGCGAGGCGGCGCGGATCGCCTGCTGCGGCAGGTTGGCGAACACGCCGGCCGTTTCGTCCAGCGTGAACGGCGCGATCGTGATGACGGGCAGTCGGCCTGGGGGCTGCGGCAGCGTCTCGCCGGGCGCCAGGTGGCGCGAGATGCCGGCGCGGTAGGCGTCGAATTTCTTGCCGATCCAGCCCGCCTCGCCGATCGGCGCATCGTAGTCGTAGCTCGTCGTGTCGGGCCGGAACGGCCGGTCGCAGCCGCCCCACAGGCCGAACGTCGTGCCGCCGTGCGCCATGTACAGGCTGAACGAGCCGTTCGCCGCCAGCATCGTCTCGATATCGGCCACCGCCTTTGTCGCCTCACCGGTGCGGTGCGGCGCGCCCCACGTGTCGAACCAGCCCGAGTAGTATTCGCCGCACATCAGCGGTCCTTGCTGCACGGCGGCCAGCGCCTTGAAGCCGCCCTGCGGATCGCTGCCGAAGTTCGCCACCGAGAACAGCTCGGGGATGTGCGTCTTCGCCACCGCGTTGGTGGGATTGCACTGGAACAGCGGCACGTCGAAGCCGCCATCCTTCAGCGCCTGGCGCATCGTGCGCATGTACTCCAGGTCTTCGCCGAAGAAGCCGTATTCGTTCTCCACCTGCACCATCAGGATCGGGCCGCCCCGCGTGATCTGCTGCGCGCCCAGCGCGCGGCCCACCTCGGCCAGCCAGCGCCGCGCCGGCCGCACGAAGGCGTCGTTGCGCGTGCGCAGGAATGCGTCGCCGTCGTGCTTCAGCAGCCACCATGGCAGGCCGCCCATCTCCCATTCCGCGCACGCATACGGGCCGGGGCGCAGGATCACCCACAGGCCTTCCGCCTGCGCCAGCCGGCAGAATTCGGCCGCGTCGCGCTGGCCGCTCCAGTCGTATTTCCCCTCGCGCCATTCGTGGTAGTTCCAGAACAGGTAGGCGCACACGGCGTTCAAGCCCATCGCCTTGATCGCCTTCAGCCGGTGGCCCCAGTATTCGCGCGGCACGCGGGCGAAGTGGATCTCGCCGCAGCGGATCTGCAGCGGCTTCCCATCGAGCAGGAAGTCGCGGTCGCCGATCGCGAAAGTATGGGCCGCGGCGGCGTGGGCCGATGGCAGCAGCGTGCTGCCGACGGCGGCGGCGGTGCCGAGCAGGACCCGGCGGCGGGAAGGCTGGATGGTCATGTGTCTCCGTTCTTGTGAGTAGGTGAGGGCAGTGCTTGGATGCGCGCCATGCAGGCAAGGCACAGCAGGCCGCCGACGGCACCGGACAACAGGGTCAGGCGGTAGTCGTGGCCGGACAGGTCGAGCAGCGGGCCCTGCACGAGGCCCAGCACGATATTGCCGGCAACGACGACGAGATCCTTGGTGGCGTTGAGCTGCACGAAGCGCTCGCGCGGGAACAGCGCCATCGGCAACGATGCCGCCGCCGTGAACCACGTGCCCGAGACGATCACGTGGCCGAGGTACACGGCCTGGAAGCCGGCGGCGTCGGTCGCCACCAGCCAGCCCAGCGCCGCGAGCACGCAATACAGCGCCATCGTGACGGCCGACACGCGCAGCGCGCCAAGCCGGTCCACCAGCGCGCCGATGCCGAACGCCGTGCCGATCGAGACGCAGTAGCCGGCCGCCGTCAGCATGCCGAGCGTTGCCTTCGGCACGCCGGCCGCATGCGCGTAGAACTGATAGAACGTGTTGAATGGCCCGAACGTGACGCCGGCGCAGACGAACACGCCGATCGCCCACAGCATGCCGGTGCCGCCGAGGCACTCGCGCAGCCCGGCCCGGTCCCGTGCGGGAGGCCGGGCCGGCGCCGGCTGTTCGTGCACCTTTATGCACATGATCACGAGCGCCACGCCGAACACGATGCCGGTGGCGGCGACGATCGTGCCGAGGTGGCGTTCCGTCAGCGCGAACAGCCAGGTGTGGAAGGCGATGCCGGCGCCCAGGCCGACGATGCGGAACAACCCATAAAACCGGCCCAGCCAGCCGAACGGCACCACGTCGTTGACGAGCCCCGTGAACAGCGACAGCGCGCACAGCGCGGCGCAGTCGAACAGCGTCCAGAACAGGCCGAAGACGGCGAGGCGGCAGGTGCGCAGGCCCGGCGAATGAGCGCCGAGCAGCACGTCGGCGGCGCCGCCCAGTTCCGGCGACCAGGCCAGGCCGAGCAAGGCCGCGCAGCCTGCCGGTGCCGCCACCAGCAGGAACGGCCGGCGCCGCCCCCAGCGGCTGTGGAACCGGTCCGAGCGCCAGCCGACCCACGGCACGACGAACATCGACAGCAGCGCCGGCACCACCGACAGCAGCAGCGACGTGGTGGTGTCCGAGGCGCCCAGCACGCGCAGCATTTCGACGCTGGATGGCAGCGCGGCGCGGTCGCGCATCGCGATGCCCAGGTCGCCCAGCAGCAGCCAGCCCAGCACCGCAGCCAGCGCGGCGCCGCCGGCGGCCTGCACGGTCAAGGCGGACTGCCGGGCGGACGGCGTGGCGGCGGCAGGGCCGGCCATCATGCCGCGCCAGGCGCGGGTCCGGTCGATTGCCGGATCACCAGCTCCATCGGGAAGGCGGTGCGTGCCGAGGTCACGCCGGCACCCTGGATCAGCGCGACGACATCGCTGACCGCCTGCGTCGCCAGCGCCGCCAGCGGCTGGCGCATCGTCGTCAACGGCGGGAACACGTGGCTGGACAGGGGGATATCGTCGAAGCCGATCACCGACACGTCGCGCGGCACCTGCAGGCCGCGGCTGTGCACCGCGTCGATCGCGCCATACGCCATTTCGTCGTTGGCGGCAAAGATCGCTGTCGGCGGCCGTGGCAACGCCAGCAGGCGCTGCGCCGCCGCGTTGCCGGGCGCCTGCGCGAACGCGCCGCTTTCCACCAGCGCCGCGTCGACCCGCAGGCCGGCCGCGTGCAGCGCGTCCTTGTAACCCAGTTCGCGCTCGCCGCTCTGGCCCGTGTGCGGCGTACCGCCGATGAAGCCGATGCGGCGGTGGCCCAGCGCGAGCAGGTGCTCGACGGCGGCGCGCGCGCCCATGCGGTTTTCGATCGCCACCACCGGCAGCCGCACCGGCCGCGCATCGAAATTGACCAGCACGGCGGGCACGCTGTGCTGCTCGAGCGACTCCAGGTAGCGGTCCGCGCCGTTCGGCATCACCAGCAGCAGGCCGTCGCACAGTTTGGACAGCATCTCGACCGTGCCGGTACGCGCCGGATTGTCGAAGCGCTCCGCGTTGAACAGCAGGATGTCGTAGCCGCGCGCGCGCGCCTCGGAACTGATCATCCGTGTGATCTCGTGCAGCACCATTGAGCCGTAGTTGTTGACGAATACGCCGATCAGGTTGCTCTTGTCGCCGCGCATGCGGCGCGCCAGCATGTCCGGCGTGTAGTTCAGCTGCGCCGCGGCGGCCATGATCCGCTCGCGCGCCGCTTCGGATACATAACCGACGCCCCGGATCGCCCGCGATGCGGTGATCGGCGAGACGCCGGCGATCTTGGCCACTTCACTGAGCTTGCTTGCCTTGCGCATCGGGTTCCGTCGTGTACTGAAGAGAGGTATTGACTGTACCAGAGCCGTGCAGGTGGCGGAGGGCATGTGGTCACGTTACCACATCGGCCGTCACTGGCCGAAGTCACTTTATTCAATGAAGTCAATGGCTTAGCTTTTTCAGCATGGAAATGATCAAAGTGTTGAGCGTTTCTTGCCGAGATGAATGTGGTAACGTGACCACATCACGGGAGCGTCGGACCCGTGCGCCGACCACTATACGAATTCAATAGGGAGACACCGATGAACAAGAAGATCCTCGCCGCGCTGCTGCCGGTTGCGCTGGCTGCCGCTTATGCACCGCAGGCCCGTGCCCAGGAAGCCGGCGCAGCCGCACCGGCGCCCGCGCAATCCACCGACGCGACGGCGCCCGCCAGCGGCGCCGCCGACAGCGCGCCCGTCAACACCGTCGTCGTCACGGGCTTCCGTTCCAGCCTGCAGAAGGCGCTGAACCTGAAGCAGCAGGCGATCGGCGTGCGCGACTCGATCGTGGCCGAGGACATCGGCAAGTTCCCCGAGGCGAACGTGGCCGAATCGCTGCAGCGCGTGCCGGGCGTGATCCTGAACCGTGACGAAAGTTCGGCCGAAGGCCAGCGCATCTCGATCCGCGGCCTGCCGACCGAATACTCGGTGACGACCTTGAACGGCGCGCCCGTCAACACCACGTCGACCAGCACGATCGGCAGCGCGGCGCGCGGCTTCAACTACGACGTGTTCGCGTCCGAGCTGTTCGGCCGCGTGGACTTCTACAAGTCGCCGCTGGCCGAACTGACGGAAGGGGGCCTGGGCGGCATCGTCGACCTGCAGACGCCGCGCCCGTTCGACAATCCGAAGCGGGCGATACGCTATGGCGTGACGGCGGCATACAACACGATGTCCGAGCACACCGATCCGGCCGGCTTCGCGCTGTATTCGAACACGTGGGGCAACTGGGGCTTCCTGATCGGCGGCTCGCATTCGGGCAGCGTGAACAACCGCTCCGGCTTCGAGGCGACGGGCGGCTACAACAGCTCGTTCAACGGCAGCCAGAACCCCGTCAAGGGCAACTTCGCCGTCGCACTGGATTACGACGACCCGCGCGCCAACCTGTCCGGCTACACGCGCGACCAGATCGACCGCGCACTGCTGCCGCGCATCTACCGCTTCTACGGCTCGAAAAACGACCGTACGCGTGACGGCCTCGTGTCGTCGCTGCAGTACAAGAGCGGCCGCCTGAACGTCAGCTTCGATACCTTGTATTCGAAGCTGAAGAACGAGCGCGACGAGATGTACTTCGGTATCCTGATCCGCAACAGCAAGACGACGAACCGCAATGCGCCGGCGGGGCAGACGGGCAACAACGGCCTCGTTCCCGTCAACGTGCACATCGATCCCGCGACGAACCTGTTGACGGGCACGTTCGCGAACACGTCGTACAGCAGCGGCACCACGTACAGCAACGACCAGACGGAATTCGGCTACGGCGCGCTGAACCTGCAGTTCAAGGCCAGCGACCGGCTGACGTTCAATGCCCAGGCCAGCGCCAACAACAGCAGCGCGCTGTCGTACCAAAGCACGCTGTCGGGCCAGATCTTCGGCATCACGTCGACGATCGATTACGGCGACGACCACGTGTACCCGTCGCTGTCGTCGCCGACGAGCTACACGGACCCGAACAACTTCTCCGGCTTCCAGATCGGCACCGGCTGGACCAAGGAAACCGACAAGGGCCGCCAGGCGCGCGCATCGGCGGACTGGGACTACGACCTGCCGGGCGGCTGGACGGGCCACATGAAGACGGGCTTCTCGTACGTCGAGACGACGAAGGGCATCGACAAGCGCAACGGCACGTCGCTGGCCACCGCGAAGCTGAACCAGCTGGGCAACGCCGGCCTGCGCGGCGGCATGACGTCGAACCTGCCGATCTCCAACCTGGACATGGGCGGCGGCTGGCCGAACGCGTGGGGCACGTTCGACCGCAACTACACGTACGCCACGTTCAACCCGCTCGAGTACAACCCGAACAGCGCATTCACGCCGGCGCAGAGCTTCAAGGCCGAGGAGAAGGTCAGCACGGCCTATGTGCAGTCGGACTTCAAGGGCGAGGTGCTGGGCCGCGAGCTGCGCATGAACGCCGGCGTGCGCTATTCGGAAACGAAGACGTACATCGACAACTTCAAGCAGGCGGGCAACAACCTCACGTATGCGCCGAACCAGGAGCAGGGCAAGTACAGCAATGTGCTGCCGGCCGTGTCGGCCGCGCTGGACGTGACGGACTCGCTGATGTGGCGCGCGTCGTGGGGCAAGACGATCTCGCGCGCGTCGCTGGGCATCATCGCGGCGCAGACGGTGATCCCGAACCAGTTCGACAACACGGCCACGTCCGGCAACCCGAACCTGAAGCCGCAGCAGTCGAAGAACTTCGACACGAGCCTGGAGTGGTACTTCAAGCCGGGCAGCCTGCTGTCCGCCGCGTACTTCCGCAAGACGCTGACCGATGCGACGGTGGCCAACACGTCGCAGACGACGTTCGGCGCGCTGGGCCTGCCGGATACGGCACTGGGCCCGATCTTCCAGGACGGCGCCGGCCACGTCGACCCGAACCTGCCGATGACCTTGCGCAGCTACACGAACGCGGGCAAGCAGGTGCTGAAAGGCTATGAGCTGGCGTACCAGCAGGCGTTCGACTTCCTGCCCGACCCGTTCAAGGGCTTCGGCGCGCTGGCCAGCTTCACGCACATCGATCCGTTCAACAGCGCCGAATGGATCACGACGGGCGGCAAGAAGATCGAGGTCAACTCGGTGCCGAAGTATGCCTACAGCACCACGGGCTACTACGAGAACGGCCCGCTGGCCGTGCGGCTGTCGTGGAACTACAAGGGCCGCTCGCTGCATGGCGACAATCCGAAGAACAACGG
Source organism: Pseudoduganella flava (assembly GCF_007830495.1). Lineage (GTDB taxonomy): Bacteria > Pseudomonadota > Gammaproteobacteria > Burkholderiales > Burkholderiaceae_D > Rugamonas > Rugamonas flava. Next base: position 212,605 of record NZ_VLKW01000002.1, read on the forward strand.
CGATGACCTGATCCGCTGGCGTGCCGCCCGCGGCTACCTGGACGGCAACATCAGCTACAAGATCAGCGACAAGCTGGAACTGCGGATCGATGCGCTGAACCTGTCCAACACGCTGTCCTACGATTACTTCGAGGATGCGAACGGCGTGTACGGCAGCGGCAAGAAGACGCGGATGGACTACGCCAAGTACGACGGCCGCACCATCAAGATCGGCATCCGCGGCAAGCTGTGATCGGGAGTCGTCTGGCTTTGCTGGCGCTGTCCGCCGCCCTGGCGGGCTGCGCGCATGATGTGCGCACCGTGGACGTGGCGCCGGGGTGGGCGGACAACTCCGTCAACACGGTGGTGTTCCGCCGCCACGCCCTCGTCAGCGACGGCGCGCTGCAGTTCATCGCGTTCTACGATGGCGACGGACGCGTCGTGCTGGGCCGGCGCACGCTGGGCACCACGGCGTGGCGGCTGGAGCGCACGCCGTACCGGGGCAATGTGCGGGACGCGCACAACAGCATCAGCCTCGGCATCGATGCGCGCGGCGTGCTGCACGTGGCGTGGGACCACCACAACGGGCCGCTGCGCTATGCACGCGGTACCGCGCCCCATGCCCTCACGCTGGGCGCTGAAGAGCCGATGACGGGCCGCGACGAAGGCTCCGTCACGTATCCCGAGTTCCATCCGCTGCCGGGCGGCGCGATGCTGTTCCTGTACCGCGACGGCGGCTCGGGCCGCGGCAACCTCGTCGTCAACCGCTACGACCCGGGCACGGGCCGGTGGACGCGGCTGCACGACAACCTGATCGGCGGGGAAGGGCGGCGCAATGCGTACTGGCAGGCCGTCGTCGACGCGGCCGGCACCCTGCACCTGTCGTGGACGTGGCGCGAGTCGCCCGACGTGGCCAGCAACCACGACGTCGCGTATGCGCGCTCGCGCGATGGCGGCGTGACGTGGGAAGACAGCACGGGCCGCAAGCTGGCGCTGCCGATCGTGGAAAGCACGGCGGAAGTGGCGGCGTGCGTGCCGCAACGCAGCGAATTGATCAACCAGACGGCGATGGCCGCCGACGGCGCCGGCCGGCCCTACATCGCCACCTACTGGCGCGCCGCGGGGCAAGCGGTGCCGCAGTACCGGATCGTCTACCGGCTTGACGCCGGCTGGCGCACGCTGGACCTGGACTGGCGCAGCACGCCGTTCTCGCTGTCCGGCCAGGGCACGAAGGCGATTCCGGTGGCGCGGCCGCAGCTGGTCGTCGATGCGGCCGGGCGCCATGCGCTGCTGCTGTTTCGCGACGCGGAGCGCGGCGCGAAAGTATCGGTGGCCGACGTCGACATCGCGCGCGGCAGCTGGACGTTGCGCGACCTGACGGACGACAGCGTGGGCGCGTGGGAACCGAATCTCGATCCGGTGCGCTGGCGCCAGGCGGGCGAGCTGCACCTGTTCGTGCAGCAGGTGCGCCAGGCCGATGGCGAAGGGCTTGCCGGTGGTGGCCCGACGATGGTGCGCGTGCTGGAATACCAACCGAAGGAGTGGAACGAATGAGACGTGAATTCATGGTGCGCGGCACGCTGCTGGCCGTCGCGCTGGCGTTGGGCGGTTGCGCCACGCAGCGGCAGGCGGACAGCGGAGAGAGCCGCGCCGGCGTGATCGCCGCGATCGACAAGGTGAACGGCTACTGGCAACAACATACGCCGGCACAGGAATGGCCGTTCTGGAACGTGGCCACGTACCACACGGGCAATCTGGAAGCGTGGAAGATCACCCGCAACGACGCTTACCTGCGCTATACGCTGGACTGGGCGGAGCACAACCGCTGGATGGGCGCGACGTCGACCGACAAGTCGCAATGGAAGTACACGTATGGCGAGACGCCCGAGCACGTGATGTTCGGCGACTGGCAGACGTGCTTCCAGGTGTATGCGGACTTGTACAAGCTGGCACCGGACCCGAAGAAGATCGCGCGTGCCCGCGAGGTGATGGAATACCAGATGAGCACCCCCAATAACGATTACTGGTGGTGGTCGGACGGGCTGTACATGGGCATGCCCGTGATGACGCGGCTGTACAGCATCACGCAGGATCCGAAGTACCTGGCGAAGATGCACGACTACTTTGCCCACGCCCGCAAGATCATGTACGACGAGGACGAGAAGCTGTTCTATCGGGACGCGCGCTACGTCTACCCGGCGCACCAGAGCGTCAACGGCAAGAAGGACTTCTGGTCGCGGGGCGACGGCTGGGTGTTCGCGGCGCTGCCGCGCGTGCTGGAAGACCTGCCGGCCAACGACCCGCACCGCGCCGAGTACGAGCAGGTGTTCCGGGACATGGCGGCGACCCTGAAGCGCGTCCAGCATGCGGACGGCTACTGGACGCGCAGCCTGCTCGACCCGGCCCACGCGCCGGGGCCGGAGACGAGCGGCACGGCGTTCTTCACGTACGGCTACCTGTGGGGCATCAACCACGGGCTGCTGGACAAGAACGAGTACCTGCCCGTGGCGCGCAAGGGCTGGCACTACCTGACGACGGTGGCGGTGCAGCCGGACGGCCGCATCGGTTATGTGCAGCCGATCGGCGACCGGGCCATTCCCGGCCAGGTGGTGGACCGCGATTCGACGGCGCACTTCGGCGTCGGCGCGTTCCTGCTGGCGGCCGCCGAGATGGTGCGCCTCATAGACAATCGCGACAAGGGGAACTGACATGCAACGACGACACTTCATCCGCACTCTGGCCGCGGCACCCGGTGCGGCGATGCTGGGCGGCGCCGGCGAAGCGCTGGCGGCGGATGCCACGCCGGCCGCATCGGCCGATGCGCGGGCGTTCCAGCTCGGCCTCTTGCGGAAGATGGCCGAGCCGGTGCTGTTCAATATGGCGCAGGGCAAGCTGAAGAAAACCTTCCAGCTCGAGGTAAGCCCCACGTGGGATGGCCGCGACAAGGGCGTCGCCTACCTGGAATGCTTCGGCCGGCTCATTGCCGGCATCGCGCCGTGGCTGGCGTTGCCCGACGATGCGAGCGACGAGGGCAAGGCCCGCAAGCGCTTGCGCGAACAGGCGCTGCAAAGCTATGTGCACTCGGTCGATCCGAAGAGCCCGGACTACCTGCTGTGGAAAGGGCCTGGCCAGACGCTGGTCGATTCGGCGTACTTCACGAATGCGCTGATGCGCGCGCCGCAGGCGTTGTGGGAACCGCTTGATGCGACGACGAAGCGGCGCATCGTCGCCGAGATCAAGAGCCTGCGGCGCATCGAGCCGCCGTACATCAACTGGCTGCTGTTTGCCGCGATGAACGAGGCGTTCCTGCTGTCGATCGGTGAGGAATACGACCCGATGCGGATGAACGTCGCGATCCGCAAGATCAACGAGTGGTACGTGGGCGACGGTTGGATCAAGGATGGCGAGGCGTTCCACTTCGATTACTACTCGTCGTACGTGATGTACCCGATGCTGGTCGAGATCCTGGAAGTGCTGGCGCGGCACAAGGCACCGTTCTGGAACGGCAAGCCGGACGAGCTGCTGGCGCAGGGCTACAAGCGGATGCAGCGCTATGGCGAGCACCTGGAGCGCTTCATCTCGCCGCAGGGCACATGGCCGCCGATCGGCCGCTCGCTGACGTACCGCACGGCCGCGTTCCAGCCGCTGGCGCTGCTCGCATGGCGCAAGCAGCTGCCGCCATCGCTGCCGGAAGGGCAAGTGCGCGCGGCATTGGACGCGGCGCACCGCGCGATCTGGACAGCCCCGTCGAACTTCACGCCGGAAGGCTACCTGACGATCGGCTTCATGGGCCACCAGCCGGAGCTGGGCGACTGGTATTCCAACAACGGCAGCATGTATATCGCGTCAGCCGGGCTGCTGGCGCTGGGGTTGCCGGCCACGGACAGCTTCTGGACGGCGCCCGCGCAGGACTGGACGCAGAAGAAGGCGTTTGGCGGCGCGAAGTTTGCAAAGGATTATCCGGTGAATTACTGAGGATGAATGGATGAGCTCGCGTACGCTGAGGCCATGGCCTCAGCGGCCAGGCACCGGTAACACAGAGGCTCAACTGCTGAGCTTGTGTCACTGGTGCCAGGCACCAGTGACACAAGCTCAGCCGTCCGCCGCCAGCGGTGTGCGGGGCAGGGATGGTACACTTTGCCTACGTTTAACTCCGCATCAGACTGACATGGCTTCCCCCGCATCCCTCTTTAAAATCACCCCGTCGACCAACCCGCTGCCAGCCGCCGAGCGCGAGCAGAAGCTGAAGGCCATTCAGTTCGGCCGCGTCTTCACCGACCACATGGCCGTGGTCAGCTACCGCGATGGCAAGTGGCAGGATGCCGAGGTGAAGCCCTACGGCCCGCTGTCGCTCGATCCGTCCGCCTCCGTGCTGCATTACGGCCAAGCGATCTTCGAAGGCTTCAAGGCCTACCGCCAGCCGGACGGCTCCGTCAGCCTGTTCCGCCCCGAGGCCAACTGGGAGCGCTTCAACCGCAGCGCGCATCGCCTGGCGATGCCGGCGATTCCGCAGGATGTGTTCATCGGCGCGGCCGAGGCGCTGGTCGCGCTCGACCAGGCGTGGGTGCCGTCCGGTTCCGGCGAAAGCCTGTACCTGCGGCCGTTCATGATCGCCACCGACCCGTTCCTGGGCGTGCGGCCGTCCGACGAATACCTGTTCCTGATCATCGCATCGCCGGCCGGCGAGTACTTCCCGCAGGGCCTGAAGCCCGTCAGCGTGTGGGCCAGCAAGGAATACGTGCGCGCCGCGCCCGGCGGCACGGGCGAGGCGAAATGCGCCGGCAACTACGCGGCCAGCCTGCTGGCGCAGGCCGAGGCGAAGGACCATGGCTGCGACCAGGTGATCTGGCTGGATGCGATCCAGCGCGAGCTGATCGAAGAGATGGGCGGCATGAACCTGTTCTTCGTCTACCGCGACGGCGGCGAGCCGGTCATCGTCACGCCGGCGCTGACCGGCACGCTGCTGCCGGGTATCACGCGCCTGACGTTGCTGTCGCTGGCCGCGGACCTGGGCTACAAGGGCGAGGAACGCCGCCTGCCGTTGAGCGACGTGCTGCGCGACATCCAGTCCGGCGCGATCAGCGAAGTGTTCGCCTGCGGCACGGCCGCCGTCATCACCCCGGTGGGCCTGATCAAGGGCCGCGGCTTCGAACAGGTCGTCAACAACAATGAGAACGGTCCCGTCGCGATGGCGCTGCGCGATGCGCTGCTGGGCATCCAGCGCGGGACGGCGCCGGATACGCACGGCTGGCTGCACCAGGTACCGCTCGCATGAGCGCGGGCCGGCGCAGCGTCGGCCGCCACGGCAAACAACAAGATCAGTAACCCAGAAGGAGCAAGCATGTCCGGTTTCAGCATCAACCTCGAAGAGAAAACCCTGTCCAACGAGTACTTCCGCGAAGTGCTGTTCACGACGCCGCGCAGCCAGCTCGTCGTGATGACCCTGCAGGCCGGCGAAGAGATCGGCGCGGAAAAGCATGACGACACCGACCAGTTCATCCGCGTCGAAGAAGGCGAGGGCAAGGCGATCCTCGACGGCGAAGAACACGCGCTGGCGGATGGCGTGGCCGTCGTCATCCCGGCCGGCACGCACCACAACGTGATCAACACGGGCACCGCGCCGCTGAAGCTGTACACCTTGTACACCCCGCCGGAGCACCCGGACGGCACGATCCACAAGGACAAGGCGGAAGCCGACGCCTACGAGGCCGCGCACGGCCACCACTGATCCACTTTCGCAACCCGCGAACCAGCAAGGCAGCTTCGGCTGCCTTTTTTGTTGTCCAGCTGGTCGCTAAACAACAGGGGACTGTCCCTCGATTTTGGAAATATTTCTTGAATCGAGGGACAGTCCCCTGTTGCGTAAACCGGACGATTTCGCCATCGCCTGCCGCGGCCTCCCTCTGGGGGCCTCACGTGGAGGAATGGATGAGCTGGTCGCTTAACAACGAGGGACTGTCCCTCGAATTGGGAAACATTTCCTGAAATGAGGGACAGTCCCCGAATTTAGGAAAGATTGTCGGGTCACATAGATATTTGTATATGAGCAATTGATATGCGCTACCAAATGGTTGCGCATATCGTATTGGCCTGACCAGTTGAAAGCCGCGCCAACAGAGGGCCCGAGGGCCTGAGTTACCGGGCTGTTGCGCAAATGGTAGCGCTTAACAAAGCATGTTAAAAAATGTTGACTTTGTATCGTGTGACTTCTACACTCGATTCCGCTGTGCTACCTATAAGCAACAGAAGCACGGCAGTGCTGATAAAAACAGGAGACAACCATGACACATCGAACGACCGCCGGCCGGCGCGTCGCGCTGGGTTTGACCGCAATGGCGAGCCTGATCGCCCAGGCCTACGCCCAGGAAGCCACCACCGCCACCAATTCCGCTCCCGCCGCCGACCAGAGCATGCAGACCGTCCAGGTGACGGGTTACCGCAACAGCCTGCTGTCGTCAGCCAAGGACAAGAAAGAAGCCGTCGGCTTCCAGGATTCCATCAACGCCGAAGACTTCGGCAAGTTCCCGGACAAGAACATCGCCGAGTCGCTCTCCCGCGTGCCCGGCGTGCAGGTGTCCCGTGACGTGACGGGCGAGGGCATGACGATCCAGATTCGCGGCCTCGGTTCGTCGTTCACGAAGATCCTGCTGAACAACTCGCCGATCGCCGTGGCGTCGTCCGGCCCGATCGACGGTGCCAACACGAACCGCGAGGTCGACCTCGACCTGCTGCCGACCGACCTGTTCACGAAGCTCACCGTCAGCAAGAGCCCGACGGCGGGCCAGATCGAAGGGGGCGCCGCCGGCGTCGTCAACCTGCGCAGCGCGCGCCCGTTCGACAAGGAAGGCCGCCAGCTGTCCGTCGGCCTCACCGGCACCAAGCAGCAGATCGCCGACAAGGCCGGCTTCCGCGGCAATGTCGTCGGCAGCAATACGTGGGGCGGCAAGTACGGTCTCCTGGGCGGCATCTCGTTCTCGCGCCAGCAGGCCCGCACCACCGGCTTCGAGACCGTCGGCTGGACCAACCCGAACCTGACGGCCGCGCAAAGCTCCTCCGCGGGCCGCAACGCGACCGGCGGCGGCAACTGGACGATCCCCGCCACCGTGCCCGCAGGTGCCGGCAACGGCCTCGTGCCGGGCACCGCGATCGACCAGGCCTTCCTGCTGTCGCATAACCCGGGCCTGACGATCGACCAGATCGACAACGCGATCGTGCCGCGCCTGGGCCGCACGATGGAGTACTACGGCACCAAGGACAAGATCTCCGCCGTCGTCGCCGCCGAGTACCGCCCGACCGAGAACCTGCACTTCTACCTGGACACGATGTACAGCAAGAAGGATGACGACATGCAGCGCAACGCCTACACGTGGGCGGTGCGGAACAATGCGTCGATCCCGCTGAACATGACGGTCGACCGCACCGACTGCGCCGCCGGCTGCGTCGTCACCGGCGGCACGTTCGCGAACGCGCTGAACTTCATCGAGTTCGGCCCGCGCCGCGACAAGGTCGACCTGCTGGGCTTCAACCCGGGCGCCGAATGGAAGATCACGCCGAAGCTGACGCTCGACGTGGCCGGCAACTGGAACCGCAGCCGCTTCACGCACGAAGCGCCGACCGTCATGCCGATCACGGCGCCGAACAGCGGCAACACGATCACCTACGCGAACGATGGCGGCGTGCCGTCGATCGTGTCGAACATGGACTTGAACGATCCGGCCAACTACCAGTGGATCGGCGGCCGCGTCAACATCCAGAACGAGCTGCGCGAGACGAAGACCAAGGGCTTCCACACCAACCTGGCGTGGGGCGACAAGGCGCTGACGATCAAGGGCGGCTTCGCGTGGGACGACATCAACCGCCGCATCCGCGCGCAGGACAATTCGGCCGCATGGCAGGCCGCCGTCTGCGGCAACAACCCGAACGTCTTCCTGCAAGGCCCGAACGGCGCACCGCCATGCAACGGCGCCAGCACGCCGGGCGCTTCGGCCACCGCGCTGTATCCGGGCTACGGCACGGGCTACACGGCCGGCCAGACCACGCCGCTGACTTACCAGGGCTCGCTGATCACGAACTCCGCGCTGCAAGGCTTCCTCGTGCCCGGCCCGTACGGCCGCCTGGCACTGGACTGGGATCGCTTCCGCCAGGCGTCGAACTACGACTACTTCAACGGCACAGCTCCGGATTCCGGCGCCTCGTCCACGGGCGCTTCGGCGGGCTACATCCGCGAGAAGGCGAAGGCGGTGTATCTCGAGGCGAACGGCGAACTACAGCCCGCCGGTTTCAACATGCGCTGGAATGCCGGCGTGCGTTACGTGCGCACCGAGCAGATGGTCGGTTCGCTGAACTCGCAGCCGGACCCGCGCAACGGCAACCTGACGCTGAACGGCAGCAAGTACCCGAACGTCAGCGAGTGGGTGTACCAGGACACGGACTACAGCAACACGCTGCCGTCGGCGACGATGGCGCTGGACCTGCGCAAGGACCTCGTGTTCCGCGCCGCCGCATCGCGCAGCATGACGCGCGTGAACCCGAACGACCTGCGCCCCGGCATCAACTTCTCGGGCGTGTCGGCGGACGTCGGCACGATGGGCAATCCGAGCCTGAAGCCCTATCTGTCGGATAACATCGACCTGGGCCTCGACTGGTACACGGGCCGCGAAGGCTACATCTCGCTGACCGGCTTCCAGAAGCGCATCAACGGCTTCACGGTGAACGAGAACATCTCGATGCCGTTCTCCGCGCTGGCACCGTACGGCATCAACTACAACACGTTGATCCCGGCGCAGCAGCAGGCGATCGATTCTCGCGGCGGCCCGGAAAACGCCACCGTCGTGATGACCCGCCCGCGCAACGCCGACGGCATCCTGCGCATCCGCGGCCTGGAGCTGGGCTGGGTGCAGCCGCTCGACAAGATCCTGCCGTGGCGCGGCTTCGGCTTCAACGAAACGCTCACGCTGATCAACCAGAAGGCCAGCGGCGAAGGCTCCTCGGGCTTCATCGCGCTGGGCGTGCCGAAGAAGACGAACAACCTGTCCGTCTACTACGAGAACCACGGCTACATGTTCCGCTTCATGCACACGTACTCGGAAGGCAGCCAGGTCGCCACGGCCAACCAGAGCGGCATCACCGCCGCCGCGCTGTACGGCCGCGATTACAAGCAGCTGGACTTCTCGTCGAGCTTCGAACTGGATCGCATCTTCGACCGCGACGGCCTGCCGATGCTGACGTTCGACATCGTGAACCTGAACAAGGCCAAGCGCAGCGGCTACTTCCAGTTCGCCAACGCGACGATGTCGCAGTACGAACCGGGCCGCACCTTCGCTCTCGGCCTGCGCATGAAGTTCTGATGCGCGGCAGGGCGTAGTAACTTGCCCGGCAAATGGGGGCTGTCCCCATTTTCCGGGCAATTTTCCTCGCTAATCGATTTGCACGGGGGCGCTGACGAGGCGCCCCTTGTCATTGGCCACTTCCACCGTGTAGCGGCCCGGTGTGCGTAGCGCCAGCGTGGCGCCGTCGCCCGCAACGGGCTTGCCGTCGCGGTACCAGCGGTAGGTGGGGGCGGGCACGCCGGCCGCGCGCACCGTCAGCGTTGTGCCGGCACCCGTGCGGGTCGCAAGCGGTTGCGTGAGGATGATCGGCGCCAGCGCCGGCTGCCAGCCGCCCAGCACGAAGGCCGGGTCGCGGTAGGACGCGATCAACGCCGCATCGCGCACCGCATCGAGCTGGCGCGAGCGGGGATGGCGGGCGCGGGTGTCGACCGGCTGGCCGTCCGCCGCGCGGCTGTTGAACTCCCAGAACTTCACGTGGGTGGCGCCGTCGCCGATGTCGGCCCAGCCGGCCGGGCTCACGTTCTCGAGCACCGCGTCGATCAGCACCGCTTCCGCATCCGGGTAGTTCCTGCCCTTGTTGTCCGGCAGCCGCGCCAGTTCGGGCGTGCCGTCGCGGCCTGTGAAGCGGCAGCCGACGAACACGTTGCCGTGGTTGGCTGCTGTATTGCGTACCCACATGAACGCGCCTTTCGAGTCGATGTGGCAGCGTTCGAAGTAGGCGGGACCGCGGCCGAGGATCGTGTCGCCGTCGCCCGTCAGCCGGAAGTCCGTGAAGAACGCGCTGCCGTTGGTCTGCAACGCGTCGCCGGAACCTGCCACCGTCACGTGCGCGACGATCGTGCGCTCGCCGTTGACCAGCAGGCCCTCGGCCTGGCCTTTCGCATCGGTGGCAATCGTCAGGTTCACCAGCGCGACGTCGCGCACATTGTCGGCCATGAATGCGGCGCGGCGCGACGGGAACGTGCCGGGCAGCTCGTTGGTCGCGACGTTCAGTGGGTGCGGGTTGAACACCTCGTTGTTCGCGTAGTGAATGCGCACCTTGTCGCGCTCCTCGCCGGCGATGGTGAGATCGCGCTTGTTGCGGAAGTAGACGATCTCCTCGTAGTCGCCGTTGCGCACGAAGATCGTCGTGCGCTGGCGCGGCGCGTCCGGCACGTGGTCGAGCGCACCCTGCACGGTCGAGAAGTCGCCGTTGCCGTGCGCATCGACGGTGACGAGCGTGGCGTCGGCGGCCGGACCGCGTGCCTTCGTCGTGAAGCGCCAGTGCTGCCCGGCGATGCCACCGAACCCTTCGCCTTCCAGCACGCTCGGGTCGACCTGCACGTAATACGTCTTGCCGTAGCCGAGCAGGTTGTGATGCGGCGTCACCAGTGCCGTATTGCCGCGCACGAGCAGCGGGTAGAAATGGAAGCCTTCCGTGAAACCGCCGATGATCGTCAGCTGGTATTGCCCCGGAAGGTTGACGGGTGGCGGCTCGACACCGGGTGTCGGCGTGCCGGCCGGCGTGTCGGCATTGGTGCGGCGCGGGCCGCCGTATGGATACGGCTGGGCGAGGTAGGGCGCGCGCGGCGCCGTTCTTCGCTCCGTCGGGCCGGCCGGGATGGCCAGATCGAGCGTGTCGACGAGGCGGTCCGTACCCGCCTCGTAGATACGGATCTGGCCGCGCGTGCCGGGCCGCGGCGCCGACTCGAAGACGAGCCGCAGCGGCGTATCGGGATTGACGTCCGTCGCGCCGGGGCGCGGCAGCAGCTCGAGCGCGGCGGCGGGGTGCAGGCAGGCTGCGCAGGCCAGGGCCAGCAGCGGGCGGATCGGGTGCATGGGGTTCCTCATCGTGTCGTCGTTCCGGCCATTGTAGAGCGCGCACCGGCCCAGTTGCGCTCAAGGTCGCGATCATCCGTCGTATACTGGGGTCCCGATCACCTCAGCGACCCGACATGATCACCAGTTTGGAACTCGGCTTCTGGACCGAAGCGATACAGCAAGCACCGGAACGCCGCCACGGCGCCGCGCCAGGCCACCTGGCGACGGCCGCGCAGGCGCAGCCCTGTGACGACAGCGCGTTCGACGCGGACCTGGGCCAGGCCCTGCGCGACCTGCCGCCCGCCGTGCTGGCCCGGCTGCACGGCACCTGGCTTGGCGTCTACTGCGTCCGGGAGCTCGGCGCCGAAGCGCGCACGGACCTCGTCGTCACGCCGGAAGGCGACTTCCTGGGCATCGTCACGCTGGTCGACGTGGACGCGCTGGCGAACGTCACCGCGAATGCCTGGGCGTCGATGCGCGCCAGCGCCGCGTTTCCATCGTGGCCGTCGCTGATCGAGGTACGCGTCGAAGGCGACGACCAGGACACCCGCGCCAACGCCTTGCGCCTGCTGCTGTTGTACGAAGCGGGCCGGGTGCTGGCGGCCGGACGCCGCTTCGTGCCCGACTGGTGGACGGATAACGCGGAGGGCGAGTACACGTTCCTGCCGCTGTCGTGGCGGATCGAAAACAATGCGGTGGTGCCGCTCGACGGCTTCTTCCAGCAAGCCGGCGACGATGCCGCGGCCGCATGGCGCGCGCTGCCCGATGCGGGCTTCATCACGCCGTACGGCAGCCGCGGCCCGGTCGAGGACTTCGCCGAGGCGTTCGCGCTGTACGCCCACACGGTGCTGGCCGGGCGGCCGCACGTCGTGCGGGTGTATGCGGGCGATGCGGCACAGGAGCACGTGCCGCGCTGGGATACGCCGCGCCTGGCGGCCAAGCTGGCGCTGCTCAAGCGCTTCATTCCCGACGTCGCGCACGAGCCGGACCCGCTGGTGGCCGCGGCCGCGCTGCCGTTCGCGCCGCTGGTCGGCGTGGCACCGCTGATGCGCCGCGCGTTCCAGAAACAGGATATGGCACCGGTGGCGCAGGCGCTGCTGGCGCGTGCGGAAAGCGACGGCCAGGATGCCAATGCCTTCCTCGATTTCTCGACGGCGTTGCAGCTGACGGGCGATCGCGACGTGGCGATGAACGTGCAGGCCGAAGCCGTGCGCATCCGCCCGCACTACACGCTGGCGGCCAGGCAGGGCGAGATGCTGCGCCTGCTCGTGATCATGGGCCTGGGCGACCTGATGGCGAACACGCCGATCGAGTTCCTCGTCGAGGATGGCGACGTGACGCTGGAGATGCTGTACGTGACGGCGGACGCGCCATGGCCGGACGTGGTGCCGGACCACGACGTGATGATGGTATGCATGGGCGAGAACGATGCCAATCAACCGCTGCTGGCGCGGCTGTCCGAATGGATCGCCGGCTGGCCGCGGCCCGTGATCAACGGCCCGGAGCGGATCGCCGTGCTGTCGCGCGACGGCGTGTGCAATGCGCTGGCCGGCATTGCCGGTGTCGAGATGCCGCAGACGGTGCGGCTGGCACGTGCCCAGGTCGAAGGGCTGGCCGCCGCGCCGGACACGCTGCGCCACCTGCTGCCGGACGGCGCGTTTCCGCTGATCGTCCGGCCGCTCGGGTCGCACGCGGGCCATGACCTCGACAAGATCGATACGCCGGCCGACCTGGCGGCCTACCTGCAGCGGGTGCCGGCCGAACGCTTCTACCTGTCGCGCTTCGTCGACTACCGCGGCGCCAACGGCTTGTTCGGCAAGTACCGCGTCGTGCTGATCGAAGGCCGGCCGTACCTGGCGCACTTCGCCAGTTCCGAGCACTGGATGGTCCACTACCTGAACGCGGGCATGGCCGAAAGCGCAGCGAAGCGTGACCTCGAAGCTGACGCGATGGCGCGCTTCGACGCGACGTTCGCCCAGCGCCACCAGGCCGCGCTGGCCGAGATCGACCGCCGCATCGGCCTGCCTTACGTCGGCATGGATTGCGCCGAAACGCCGGACGGCAGGCTGCTCGTGTTCGAGGTCGACAACGCGATGATCGTCCACGCGATGGACGACGAGGCGCTGTACCCGTACAAGAAACCGGCGATGCGCAAGATCTTCACGGCGTTCCGTCAGCTACTGGAGAACGCCCGCGGCCGCAAATAGCCGACGTCCGGCAGGCGCTCAGCCGCCCAGCCGCCGTGCCGCCAGCATCTGCAGGCCCGTCAGCAGCGCATCGATGTCGCGCCGCTCGCTGCGGTGGTTGACGATCGCCACGCGGATCGCCAGCTTGCCGGTGATTGTCGTCAGCGATGGGGCGGCGATGCCCGCTTCCTGCAGGTCCGCCACCAGCGCCGCGTTGAAGTCGTCCACGTCGCCATCGTCCATGTTCCGGCCGCGCAGGTGGTAGCGGAAGCAGACGATGTTCAGCGCCACCGGCGCCAGCAGCTCCAGGTCCGCGCGCTTGCCCACCTCGTGGGCCAGGTGGCGCGCCAGCGCGCACGTGCCGGCGATCGCCTCGCCCATCCGGTCCGCGCCATAGGCCTGCAATGTGAACCACGTCTTCAATGCGCGAAAGCCCCGCGACAGGTCGGGCCCGAAGTCGCATGGCCATGGCGAACCGCCCGCCATGCCGCGCGGTTCGCGGCGCAGGTAGCGCGGCACTGCTGCAAACGTGGCGCGGTGCAGTTCGCCGTCGCGCACGAGCACGAAGCCGGCGTCGTACGGCACCTGCGCCCATTTGTGGAAGTCGAACGCGATCGAATCGGCCAGGCCGATCCCATCGAGCAGCGGGGCCAGGCCTGGCGACAGCATCGCCATCGCGCCGAACGCGCCGTCGACGTGGAACCACAGGCCATTGGCGTGCGCGATCGCGGCGACGGCCCTCAGCGGATCGATCGCGCCCGTGTCCACGGTGCCCGCGGTGGCGGCCACGAAGAACGGCCGCAATCCGGCGGCAACGTCGGCGGCGATCCGCTGTTCCAGCGCTTGCGTGTCCATCCGGTACGCGGCATCGAGCGGAATCAGGCGCAGCGCGGCGCGGCCGATGCCGGTCAGGTCCATCGCCTGGGCGATGCAGTCGTGCGCCGCGGCGGACGTGTAGGCCACCAGGCCCTGGCCCAATTGCGCCAGGCCCGCATCGCGGACCTGGGAACCCAGCGCGCGATGGCGCGCCACCAGCACCGCGATCATGTTGGCCATCGACGTGCCGGTGACGAACAGGCCGCTGGCACCAGCGGGGAAGCCGAACAGCTCGGCCATCCAGCGGGCGATCTGGCGCTCGACCTCGACGGGGATCTGGTCGCGGCCGCCGACGTTGGCGTTCAGTCCCGCCGCCAGCATCTCGGCCAGCATGCCGACCGGCGTGCCGCCGCCATGCACCCAGCCGAAGAACGCCGGATGGGCATTGCCGACGGCATACGGCAGCACGTCGCGCATGAACGTGTCGTGCAGGCCGGCCAGGTCGCTGCCGGTGCGCGGCAGCGGTGTCTGGAACTTCGCGCGCACGTCGGCGGGCGCCTGCTGCCACACGGGCCGGTCACGCAGGCGCTCCAGGTAGTCGAACATATCGTCGAGCATGCGATGGCCTTGCGAGCGCAGCGCGTTCCAGTCGGTAGGGTCGAGGGATGGGGTGCGCTCAGCCATGGCGGCCTCCTTCTGCGGCGGTGGATTCACTATACTGCACCGGCCGCCAAAACGGCAGCCGGATTCGTCGCGCGTGCGGCATCAGCGTGACACAAACAACGTGACACAAACAGCGGGACACGATCAGCGGGACACGATCAGCTTCAGTCCGAGTCCGATGAACACGGTGCCCGCGACGCGATCCAGCACGACGCCTGCGCGCGGCCGGCGGTTCAGCCATCGTCCGATGGCGCCGGCGAACCAGCCGAGCAAGCCAAACAGTACCGCGGCTTGCAAGGTGAATGTGACGCCCAGCGCGGCCATCTGCAGCGGCGCGTCGCCGTGCGCCGGCACGACGAACTGCGGCAGGAACGACAGGAAGAACAGCACCACCTTCGGGTTGATCGCGTTGGCGATGCAGCCCTTGAAGAAGAGGCGCAGCGGCGTCTCGCGCGGCGTATCCACGCGCGCGACGTCGACCGCGCCGGCATGGCGCCATGCGCCCCAGCCAAGCTTGATCAGGTACAGGCCGCCGGCCACCTTCAGCACCGTGAACGCCGTCGGCGATGCCGCGATCAGCGCGCTGACGCCGACGACGGCGAGCAGCGTGTGGCTGAGGCACCCGAACGCGCAGCCAAGGCCGAACGCGATGCCGTGCTTGCGGCCTCTGGCCATGCCCATGCCGAGGACCATCAGGTTGTCGGGACCGGGCGTCATCGTCAGCACGACGGCGGTGAGCAGGAAGGGGAAGAATTGTTCGGGGGACAGCATTCGACTCGGCGACTTGAAAAAACGGAAGCGCGAGTATAAAGCACACTGCGAAGCATACCGCGAAGCACACCGCGAAGCGAACTGCAAGGCACCCCGCGAACGGCCCGCCGGCCGAGGTGGCGGATCCGGTCAGCGGGGCGCCGCCGGCCGCGCCGCTGGGCGACAATCGCAGTACAGGAGACCAAGCGAGGGAGCATGAACATCGTCCGCACGATCGGCCATTCGAACCGGCCCATCGAAGAATTCATCGACCTGCTGCGGCGCCACGAGGTCGAGTGCGTGCTCGACATCCGCACGGTGCCGAAGTCGCGCCACAATCCGCAGTTCGCGCAGGATACGCTGCCCGTGTCGCTGGCGCAGGCGGGCATTGGCTACCGGCACATCGCGGCGCTGGGCGGCCTGCGCCGGCCGCGTCCTGACACGCCGAACGGCGGCTGGCACAACACGTCGTTCCGCGGCTATGCCGACTACATGGGCACGCCGGAGTTCGCGGCCAGTGTCGACGCGGTGGCCGCGCTGGCGCAGACGTCGCGCTGTGCGCTGATGTGCGCGGAAGCGGTGCCGTGGCGCTGCCACCGTTCGCTGGTGGCCGATGCGCTGCTGGTGCGCGGCGTGCCGGTCGAGCACATCATCGGGCCCGGCAAGCGCCGCCCGCACAAGCTGACGCCGTTCGCGTACGTCGATGGCCTGGCGATCACGTATCCGCCGGAGCTTGCCGCGCCCTGAGCGGCGGGGTGGCGGCGCTCACGCGGCCGGACCTTGCCGTTGCCGCAGCAGGCCCGCCAGCAGGGCAAGGTCGATCGGCTTGGTCAAGTGGTGGTCGAAGCCCGCCGCGAGCGCACGCTCGCGGTCTTTCGGCTGTCCCCAGCCCGTCGTCGCGATCAGCAGCGCGCTCGCGCCCTCGGGCATTGCACGCAGGCGCCGCGCCAGGTCGTAGCCGGTCATGTCGGGCAAGCCGATGTCGAGCAAGGCGACGGTGGGACGGAACGCCCGCGCGGCTTCGCACGCCGCCTCGGCGCTGTGGGCGACGGCCACCGCGCAGCCGGACAGCGCGAGGGCCTGACTCAGCATGGCCGCGGCATCGGCGTTGTCGTCCACCACCAGCACGCGCAGGTCCCGCGGCAGGTCGGGCAGCACGCTGGGTGCAGGGGCCGCGTGCCCCGCGGCCAGCGGCAGGCGCACGGTAAACGCGCTGCCGCAACCGGTGCCGCCGCTGTCGGCCGCGATCGTGCCGTCGTGCAGTTCGACGATGCCGCGCGCCAGTGCCAGCCCGATGCCCAAGCCGCCGCGCGATCGGGTCAGCGCCGGCTCGAGCTGGGAAAACATGTCGAAGATGCCGGCCAGCGCGGCCGGCGGAATGCCGATGCCGTTGTCGCACACGCGAATCTCGGCATGGCCGTCGCGGCAGGCGACGTCGAGGTCGATCTTGCCGCCCTCGGGCGTGTATTTCGCCGCATTGTTCAGCAGGTTGACGAGCACCTGCGCGAGCCGGGTCGGGTCGCCATTGACGATGACGGGTGTCTCCGGCACGTTCACGTGCAGCGTGTGGCGGGACGCCGCCATCGTGGCGCCGACGTCGTGCACGGTGGCGCGCGCCAGCGCGGCCAGGTCCACCGGCTCGCGGCGCAGCTGCATGCGCCCCTGCGCGATGCGCGATACTTCCATCAGGTCGTCGACGAGCCGGGTGAGGTGGCGCAGCTGGCGGTCGAACACCTGCAGCACCGGCCAGTCGGGGCCGTGCTCCGATTTCACCTTCAGCACGTCGAGCGCGCTGCGCATCGGCGACAGCGGGTTGCGCAGCTCGTGCGACAGCGTCGCCAGGAATTCGTCCTTGTGCCGGTCCGCTTCGGACAGCTGGTCGTACAGCTTCTGCAACTTCGCTTCGGCGCCGCGTCGCGCTTCCAGCGCCGCCTCGGCGGTCTGGCGCGCCAGCAGCAGCTCCCGTTCGTAGGCCTGCCGGTCGGATGCCTTGAAGATCGCCCAGTGATCGAAGGTGTCCGCGCCGATGCGCCGGCGCGTGATGTTGATCAGCACCGGCAGCCGGCCCGGCCTGCCGCACAGGTCGACCTGGATTTCCTCCACCGCGCCGTTGGCCACGAGCAGCGGCTGGCAATGCGTGTGATAGAACAGGCGGGCACCGACGGGCAGCAGGTCGAGGATGCGAACGTGGTGAGCCAGTTCGCCTTCGGCATAGCCCAGCCACCCGTGCGCCGCGCGGTTGGCCCGCTCGATCAAGCCGTCGGGACCGACGAGCAGCAAGGCGCACGCTGCGTCGTCATACAGGGCGGCGGGGAGTTCGTCCATGACCCCGAGGTCAGCCAAGCGTGCGCGCCAAAAAATCGTCGATGGCGCGCGCACTCGCGGCCGGTGCGCTCATGTGCGGGCAATGGCCCACGTTATCGATTATGTTCAGCGTGCTGACCGGCAGCGTGCGATGCAGGTAGGCGCCGACCGACAGTGGCGCCACCATGTCATCGCTGCATTGCAGGATCAGCGCCGGTACCGTCGACAGCGGCACGTCGGCACGGTGATCGGACAGGAACGTGACGCGGGCGAAGTGGCGCGCGATCGCCGGATCGGTGCGGCAGAAGCTCGCCGTCAGTTCGTCGCGCAGCTCGGGCCGGTCGGGCGCGCCCATGATGGCCGGGGCGAGCGTCGTCGACCAGCCCAGGTAGTTGGCGTCCATCGTCGTCAGCAGCTCCTCGATGTCCGCCGCCGAAAAGCCGCCGACGTAGTCGCCATCGTCGATGTAGCACGGCGACGGCCCCACCATCACCTGCGCGGCGAAGCGCTCGGGCGCCTCGATCGTGGCCAGCATGCCGATCATCGTGCTGACGGAATGGCCGACGAAGACGACGGGCCCGTCGGCATGCTGGTCGATGATCTCGAGCAGGTCGGCGGCATGGCCATGCAGCGTCGCGTACCTGGCGCGGTCGTACGCGGCCAGGTCCGACTTGCCGCTGCCGACCAGGTCGTACAGGATCGTGCGGTAGCGGTCCTGGTAGCCGGGTGCGAGGAAGCGCCACATCGTCTGGTCGCAACCGAAGCCATGGGCGAACACCATCGCGACGGGGCCGTGCCCGGCGACGTGCACGTTGTTGCGCGTGGTGGCTGGCGGCATGTTGGCAAATTGAAAATGGGGGCAACGCGCATTATAGGGCTCTTCGCCCCCGCGCGATGCACGCTAGCGCCGCCGCGCCGCCGGGTGCGCGTCAGGGTGCGGCGGAGAACGACTCGTGCGACGGGAAGCGCGCCTTCAGCCATTCGGTGCGCAGGCGCAGCGCGTCGACGATGTCGGCCGGCAGCGTGTCGATGACGGCCGGGTCGTCGCTCGGCGTGTCGGCCAGCAGGCTGGCCACGTGGATGATGCCGGCCAGCTGGCAGAACGGCCGCGTCGCCAGCGGTTCCGATGCGCCTTTCAAGGCATCGACGATCTTTGCCGGGAAGTTCCAGCGGCGCCCCAGTTCGGCCGTGATCTGGCCTTCCGAGAAGCCCAGCAGGCGCTGTTCGCGCTCCCAGCGGCCGCCCGGCAAGTG
Source organism: Pseudoduganella flava (assembly GCF_007830495.1). GTDB lineage: Bacteria > Pseudomonadota > Gammaproteobacteria > Burkholderiales > Burkholderiaceae_D > Rugamonas > Rugamonas flava. The sequence goes on from NZ_VLKW01000002.1 coordinate 231,685, forward strand.
CGGCAGTTGTTCGATCTCGGCGAATTCGGCCGGGGCCACCTGGTAAATCAACAGCTCGCCAAGGCGCAGCATCATGCCGGCCAGCCAGGCTTCGCCGCCGTCGGCGCCCAGGCCCGTCGCGAGCCATTTCGCATAGCCGGCGCAGGCCATGCTGCTTTTCCAGAACTCTTCCGAGTCGAGGCCGGGCAGTTGCGGGAACGCCTCGGCAAAGCAGGCGGCCAACGCCAGCGTGCGGATGTGCGACATGCCGGCCAGCGACACGGCGTCGTCCAGCGAGTTGATGGTGCGCGAAAAACCGAAGCGGGCGCTGTTCGCCAGACGCATCAGCTTGGCCGTCAGCGCCGGGTCGCGCGCGATGATCGCGGCCACGTCCTTGGCCGACGCATCGTCGTTGTCGAGCGTGGCGATGAGGGAATGGGCCACTTCGGAGATCGTGGGCAGGGTGACGTTTTCAAAGAATTGGGTGAGGCTGGGCATGGCGGGTCTCGGTTGGGTTGCTCTGCCGTTGCAGTGTAGCTGCCGTTTTCGCCCAACCTCGGTAATCATTGCTTAAGATCAATGCCGTTTTTTTCCGCCTGTTGTGGAAAAACATCCGCGCTGTTCGCGTTGGCTGAGCTTATCGATGAGTTATCTCAACAGAAGGTAAGACAGCGTTGACGGCTGGAAGTTCCCCAATCTTACGCGGACAGCGCCACAACATCCGCCAGCGCTATCGCCTCGATCTCGATCATCGCCTCAGGCGTGTACAACGCGCGCACCTCGACGATCGTATCGGCCGGATACGGCGGCCGGAAGAACTTGCGGCGCAGCGCGACGATGCGCGGGAAATGCGCCATCGACGTGAGAAAGATCGTGACCTTGACGACGCGCTCGAGGCTCGATCCGCCGGCCCGCAGCGCGCGCTCGAGATTGCGGAACGCCTGGTCGGCCTGGGCATCGAAATCGCCGTCGCCGACGATCGCGCCGTCGTCTCCGTAGCCAGCCTGGCCGGAGACGAACAGCAGGTTGCCGGCGCGGATGGCCTGCGACAGCAGGAACGGTGCGTACGGATCGGGGTCGGTGATGACTTGCTGGGCTTGCATGGTTTGGCTCCTCTTACGGTTAAGTTAGAATCATCCTGTCGCACAGTATCGCGGCCACCGGAAGGGCCGACAAATGGCGAATGTTCAGCTGATGGATGAGAAAAACTAATGCATGAAGAGCGTGGGCGCCGCCTGCCGCCGCTGGGGGCGTTGCGGGCATTCGAGGCGGCCGCGCGCCGCGGCAGTTTCAAGCTGGCGGCCGAGGAATTGCACGTGACGCCGACGGCGATCAGCCACCAGATCCGCCAGCTCGAGGAGGTGCTGGAGGTGCGCCTGTTCGAGCGCGCCACGCGGGCCGTGCGGCTGACCGATGCGGGCGCGCGGCTGTACCCGGCGCTGCGCGATGGTTTCGACAGTTTCGAGCAGGCGGTGGAAGCGGTGCGCCGGCACCGGACGCGCACGGCCACGCTGTCGGCCACCGTGGCCTTCGTGGCGCGGCGGCTCGCGCCGCTGGCGGGCAGCTTTCGCACCGCCTACCCGGATTGGACGCTACGGCTGGACGCTTCCGACCATCCCGTCGATCTGGATGCGGATGCCGACGCGGCGATCCGGCTGGGGCCGGGCAGCGGAGCGGGCCTCGTGACGGAGCCGCTGTTCCAGGACCGCTATGCGCTCGTGTGCAGCCCGCGTCTGGGCATCGCCGGCCCGGCCGACCTGCGGGATGCGCCGCTGATCCATTACGACTGGGGCATCCGCGACGATCCGCTGGCGCCGCTGTGGCGCGACTGGTTCGCCCGCGCGGGCATTGCGCCGCGCGAGGGCGGCCTGTCGTTCACGGACGAGATCCATGCCGTGCAGGCGACGCTGGCCGGGCAGGGCGTCGCGCTGCTCTCCGTGCACCTGGTGGCGGACGAGCTGGCGCTGGGTGCGCTGGTGCAGCCGTTCGGGCCCGTGCTGGACGGGCACTACTACCAGCTGGTGTACAGCGCGCGGCAGCGCGACCGGGCCGCGGTAGGCGTGCTGCGCGAGTGGGTGATGGCGTGCTTCCGCGGCGCTGCCCGCGCTCAGTCGTAGGCGGGCCCGCCTGATTGCGCGACCCAGCGGTTGTCGAGCAGCGGCAGCGCATCGACGTCGGCCACCACCACGCAGTCGCGGCCCGCGGCCTTGGCGTCGTACAGCGCGCTGTCGGCGCGCTTGATCACGGTGCCGATATCTTCCTCGCGCTCGCGGGCGGCGACGCCGAACGACGCCGTCACGTCGAGCCCCGCCGGCCATGCCTGCGCGTGCAGCGCGGTGCGCAGCTTTTCCGCCAGCTGGCGGGCCTGGTCGGCCGTGGTGGCGGGGCACACGATCAGGAATTCCTCGCCGCCCCAGCGTACCAGCTTGTCGTTCGAGCGGATCCCGCCGTGCACGGTGTTAGCGAAGGTGCGCAGCACTTCGTCGCCGATGTCGTGGCCGTGGCGGTCGTTGATGCGCTTGAAGTGGTCGATGTCGACGAACAGCACGGCCATCGGCGACGCCAGCAGCGACGAGGTGCTGAGCAGCACGCCGCGCAAGCCCTGGCGGTTCAGCGCACCCGTCAGCGCATCCGTGTTGGCTTGCTCGACGAGCTCGCGCGCCTCCAGCTGCAATGCGTGATTGATCTCGCTGAGCAGTGCCAGGCGCTGGCTGCTGTGGCGCAGCTGGCGGCGCAGCTGCACGGCGGACAGCAGCGGCCAGCTGACGGCGCAGACGATCCACGCGGCCATCAGGCCGATGTACAGGTGTTCGCTGCGGATCCATTTGCCGTGGAAGCGGATCGAGCGCAGTTCGATCTCGTGCTCGCCCGCTGCGTTCGTCGAACCCGTCAGCAGCTCGACGCGCGTCACGTTATCGATACGCATGTCGGTTTCGGCCAGCGGGATCTTCATGTAGCCGATCCACCAGGTGGCCGTGTGGTAGACGTTCAGCGGTACCCGCATGCGGCCGCTCTCCGGCACTTCGAATTCCACCTCATTGATCTTCTGCGACATCGGGTCGTCCAGCTTCGAGATCGCCGGCTCGTAGTTCAGCAGCAGCGAGCGCACCGTGTGCGGCCCCGGGCCTTTGTAGCGGATGTCGAACGTGACGGTATCGAAGCCGGACAGGTCGAGCCCGCGCGCCGTGTCGCTCAGGTAGAACATGTATTTGCACGACGGCCACTGGATCGTGTGGGTCAGCCGGCAGCGCATCGTCAGCGCGTCGCCGCGGCGCTCCAGGCTCACTTTGCTGGTGCCGCCCATGAAGCGGTCGTCCAGCACTTCCAGGCGCGCGCGCTTCCAGCCGACCAGCTCGACGACGCGCTCCATGCCATAGCGGTGCCACGCCAGCAGGCCGACGGTCGCGACAAGCAGGATGCCGAGCAGATAGTGCAGCGGAGTGAGGGGACGGGCGATGGCGTTCACGGAGCGGGGGCAGGGGCGATAGCCCGTCAAGATACCTTGAATGTTTCCACGTCGCAACAAATATCTGACGATTTGTGGCGGAGCGCAGACGCCGCTCTGTAACATTTCCCCGGTGCTAAGCGCGGCGGCCAGGATTGACTGGACGACAAGCCCCGTGCGATATTGCCTTTTTTCTTTTGAACAAGGCACCGCATGCGCCACCTCCTTTCCGCCCTGACGCTCGCCGTCGTTTCCGCCACCGCGCTCGCCCAACAGCCGGACGACGGCATTGCCGGGCGCATCACGGCCGACTCGCTGCGAGGCCATCTGTCGTTCCTGGCGTCGGACCTGCTGGAAGGGCGCGGCACGCCGTCGCGCGGGCAGGATCTGGCGGCCGAGTACATCGCCGCGCAGTTCCGCCGCGCCGGGTTGCAGCCGGCCGGCGACGACGGCTACTTCCAGACCGCGAACTGGCAGTACGGCGAGCGCGCCGCCAAGGACTTCACGTTCACCGTGCAGGCGGGCGGGAAGACAATCGGCGTGCCCCTGTCCGCCGCTGCCGCGAACTTCGTGCAGCCGCTGGCGCTGGCCGCGACGCAGGCCGTGTTCATGCCGTGGAAGGAAGCGCTGGCCGACAGCACGCAGGCGAACGGCAAGGTGCTCGTCGTGCCGGCCGCGCCGGTGCCCGGTGCCGCGCAGGCGCTGCGCAGCCAATTGAAGTCGAAGCCGGCGCTCGTCGTCATGATCGACAAGGGCGGCCACCACGGCAACCACGGCGCCGGCTGGCTGATCGATCCGGAGCAGGCCGGCCCGGCGGACGCACCGCCGGTGGTGATCGTCCATGCCGCCGATGCGGCGGCCGCGCTGGAGCAGCGTGGCGCCACGGTGGCCGCGACGATCGGCGCGCCGTCCCTGCGGGCTGTGAAGCTGCGCAATGTGATCGGCGTGCTGCGCGGCGCGGATCCCGAGCTGAAGAACACCTACGTGATGCTGACGGCGCACTACGACCACCTGGGCGTGCGCGACGGCGCGATCCACAACGGCGCGAACGACGACGGCAGCGGCACGGTCTCCGTGATCGAGATCGCGGCGGCGCTGGCGGCGGAGAAGCAACGGCCGCGCCGCAGCATCGTCTTCATGGCGCTGTTCGGCGAGGAGCTGGGCATGCTGGGCTCGCGGTACTACGGCCGCCATCCCGTGTTCCCCGTGAAGGACACCGTGGCCGACCTGAATCTGGAGCAGGTAGGCCGCACGGACGACAGCGAAGGCGCGCAGGTGAACTCGGCCACCGTGACGGGCTACGACTATTCGACGGTGACGGACGCGCTGAAGAAGGCCGGCGAGCGCACCGGCATCCGCCTGTGGAAGCACCCCGTCAACAGCGACCGCTATTTCGCGTTCAGCGACAACCAGTCGCTGGCCGACCTGGGCGTGCCGGCACACACGCTGGCCGTCGCGTTCGCGTTCCCCGACTACCACGGCAAGGACGACGACTGGGGCAAGGTCGATTACGACAACATGGCGCGCATCAACCGGATGGTCGCGCTGGCGCTGCGCGACATCGCCAACGACCCGGTGCGCCCGAAGTGGACCGACGCGCCAAGTGCCGCCCCGTACGCGACGGCCGCGCGCAAGCTGCAGGCGCAGTGACGCGGCGCGGCGGGGCAGGCCGTGTCGGCAGCTTCGTCCCGTCATCCCACACGCACCGGCGCGCTACACGAGCTTCTTCAGCTTGCGCCCGCCGGTGATCGCGAAGCCTTCGCGCTCGTAGAACGCGAGGCTGCGCGCGAATTCCGGCAGCGGCGGCGTGCACACCTCGAGCCTGCGCCAGTCCCGCTGCCGCGCCAGCGCTGCGACGGCCTCCAACAGCGCCGCGCCGACACCTGCCGAGCGGCCGGAGGGCGCGACGTAGAGCTCCTGGATCGTCCCGATGGCGCCGCCCGCATACAGCGAGTGCCCCTCCGACATCCCCGCAAAGCCCACGGCGGCGCCGTCGCGGAAGGCGAGCAACGCAAAGTACCGGCCCTCCGCCAGCAACTGTTCGCACAGCCGCGCCGACGCGGTGGCGTCGAGGTCGAACTGGCGCACCCCCATCAGCCGCGATATCTCCTCGGTCAGCGCCACCGCCATCCCGGCAATCAACGGCGCATCGGCAGGCACTGCGGCCCGTACATCGATCATCAAACACTTCCTTTCATGGTTGAGCTGGTCGTTTCACGACAGGGGACTGTCCCCGAATTTTGGCAACTTTTCCGTTGAGTGAATAGAAATTTTTTGCATCGTGCAGCAAAGCGCCGGCAACCCGCGGTAAAACCGAGGCAGATGTGACAGCGCGGCCGCGTCAAGACGCAAAATTTCCAAAAACGAGGGACAGTCCCCGAATTTGGGAAATGTTTCCGCAAAAAGGGGCGATGGGAAATGCTGCTAGAACAGCGTGCGCTGGCGGCTTGTCAGGCGGGTGAAGCTGTCGCCGAGGAAAGGGAGGATCGCGTCGGCGATCGGTTGCAGTTGGCGGTCGAGGTAGTGGGCGTAGTCGATCGGGGCGCGGCGCGTTTCCAGCGGTTCCGGGCCCTGCGTCGTCATCAGGTAGCGGATCCAGCCGCGGTTCTGGTATTGCAGCGGCCGGCCGCGCGCGGCGTTGAATTCGTCGGCCAGGCGGGCGGCGCGCACGTGCGGCGGGACGTTGCGCTCGTAGTCGTCCAGCGCCCGGCGCAGCCGCTTGCGGTAGACCAGCAGCTCGTCCAGTTCGCCCCGCAATGTGCGCTCGGCGTAGTCGCGCACGTAGTCGCGGTATGGTTCGCCGCGGAAGATCAGGCCGTACAGCGTCTGCTGGAACTGCTGCGCCAGCGGCGTCCAGTCCGTCCGTACCGTTTCCAGTCCCTTGAAGATCATCTCTTCGCTGCCGTCCGCGCGCCGCACCAGGCCCGCGTAGCGCTTCTTGCTGCCTTCGTCCGAGTCGCGGATGGTCGGCATCAGGAAGCGGCGGTAGTGCGTTTCGTATTGCAGCTCCAGCGCGCTATCGAGCCCGAACTCTTCCCGCAAGTGCGCCTCCCACCAGGCATTGACGTGGGCGACGAGCGCGCTGCCGATCGAATCCGCCTCTTCGGCCTCATGGGCGCGGCCCAGCCACACGAACGTCGAATCCGTGTCGCCGTAGATCACCTGGTAGCCGCGCTCCTCGATCAGCGCGCGGGTGCGGTGCATGATCTCGTGGCCGCGCATCGTGATTGACGACGCCAGCCGCGCATCGAAGAAGCGGCAGCCGGTCGATCCCAGCACGCCGTAGAACGAGTTCATGATGATCTTCAGCGCCTGCGACAGCGGCTGGTTGCGTTCGCGCTTGGCGGCCTCGCGGCCCTCGGCGATGCGGCTGACGATCCCCGGCAGGCAGTGCTTGTCGCGCGAGAAGCGGGCACCGCGAAAGCCCGGCACCGTCGCTTCCTCGTCCGCGCGCAGGCCTTCGACGAGCCCCACCGGATCGATCAGGAACGTGCGGATGATCGATGGGTACAGGCTCTTGTAGTCCAGCACCAGCACCGAGTCATACAGCCCGGAGCGCGAATCCATCACGAAGCCGCCCGGGCTGTCGGCGCCCGGCACGTCGCCCAGGTTCGGCGCCACGTAGCCGAGGCGGTGCATGCGCGGCATGTACAGGTGCTCGAACGCGGCGACGGAGCCGCCGCTGCGGTCGGCCGCCAGGCCCGTCACGCTGGCCCGCTCCAGCAGGAAGTCCAGTACCCGCGTCTTGGCAAAGATGCGGGTGACGAGCTCGCAGTCCTTCAGGTTGTAGCGCGCCAGCGCCAGCTTGTCCTCGGCGAACAGCCTGTCGATCTCGGCCATCCGGTCGTACGGATTGTCGATCGACTTGCCTTCGCCCAGCAGCGTCTGCGCCACGTGCTCCAGGCTGAACGACGGGAAGCTCCACGTGGCCGAGCGCAGCGCCTCGATGCCGTCGATGATCAGGCGGCCCGCGGCCGCCGCGAAGTAATGCTGCTGGCGATTGTGCTCGCGCCATTCCATCGGGCTGCCGTCGCGGCCCAGCTTCAATGGCACGCCCAGGCTCTCGGCATGGGCGCGCAAAACGCGCAGGTCGAACTGCACCAGGTTCCAGCCGATGATCGCATCCGGATCGTGCCGCGCCATCCACTCGTTCAAGCGCTCCAGCATGCTGGCCCGGTCCGCACACCAGACGAGTTCGAAGTCGACCTCGTACGGTCCCTCGTGCGCCGGCCCCAGCATGTAGACGCTCCGCGCGCCGCAGCCTTCCAGCGCGATCGAATACAGTTCGCCATGCGCCGTCGTCTCGATGTCCAGCGATGCCAGCCGCAGCGTGGGCCGGTAGCCGTCGTCGGCAGGCTTCAGGCGCGCGGCATGCACGATGCCGTCGTGCTCCGTGCCGTCGAACAGCACGGGCGCCGTGATGAAGCGCTCCATCAGGTAGCGCTCGGGCGGCCGCACGTCCGCCTCGTAGACGGCGATGCCGTGTTCGCGCAGCCGCTTCTCCAGCTTCAGCAGCTGGCGGTACTGGCGGCAGTACAGGCCCACGACGGGGCGGTGCTGGAAGTCGCACAGCGAGAGCGGGCGCAGTTCGCAGGCGCCCGCCGCGAGCTCGCCGCGCAGCACGGCTTGCGCGGCATCCTGCTGTTCGACGGGGAGGAAGGCGACGGCGGGTTGCGCGGGCAGCCGCAGGTGGCGTGGGCCGACGTCGGTCGCCACCCAGAACTCGACCTCGCTGCCGTCATTGGCATCGCGCCAGTGGCGCGTGAGCAGGAAGCCTCGTTGCATGCGCCCGTTGCAAGCGCTGTCAGGCGCCGGCGCGCCACATCACGCGGTTGCGGCCGGCCTGCTTGGCGCGGTACAGGTGCGCGTCGGCCGCGGCGAACAATTCGGCCGGGTCCTCGCCGGGGCACAGCGTGGCGCCGCCGACGCTGACGGTGAGCACCGGCGCGACCGGCGAGGCCACGTGCTCGATCGCCATCCGATCCAGTCCCGCGCGCATGTCGGCCATCAGTGCCTGCGCCTGCCCGGCATCCGTGTCCGGCAGCACCAGCACCAGTTCCTCGCCGCCGTAGCGGGCGGCCAGGTCGGACGGCCCGCGCATGCCGGCCGCCGTCAGCCGCGCGACGGCACGCAGCGCGCGGTCGCCGGCCGGGTGACCGTAGTGGTCGTTGTATTGCTTGAAGCTGTCGATGTCGAGCAGCGCCAGCGACAGCGGCGTGCCCTGGCGGCGCGCGCGCTGGTATTCCTGTTCGAACACCTCGTCGAAGCGGCGCCGGTTGGCCAGTTCCGTCAGGCCGTCCACGTGGGCCAGCCGTTCCAGCATGCGGCGCTGGCGCACCATCTGCAGGTGCAGCGCCACGCGCGCCATCACGACGGTGGCGTTGAACGGTTTCGCGATGTAGTCGGAGGCGCCTGCCTTCAGGCCGTTCGCCTCGTCCTCGGGCCGGCCCATGCCGGAGACGAAGATCACGGCGACGTCGGCCGTGCGGGGATCGTCGCGCAGGCGGCGCAGCACTTCGAAGCCGTCCATGTCCGGCATCATCACGTCGAGCAGGATCAGGTCCGGCACGTGGCGCGCCGCCCGTTCCAGCGCTTGCGCGCCGTCCTTGGCCAGCAGCACCGTGTATTCCGGCTTGAGCAATTCCGCCAGCACTTCGCGGTTGATCGCATCGTCGTCCGCGACCAGGACTTTTTGCAGGGAATTCATGCGGCTTCTTCGAGGGTGGTGTTCAGCTCGCGCGCCAGCTGCGCCAGCGGGGCCAGGGCAGCATCATACTCGATATCGGCGACGGCGCGGGCGATCTCGGCGACGATGGCTTCATGCGGCGCCACCGCCGGCTGCGCCTGCAGTTCGCGCAGCAGGTCCTCGGCGCGGGCGTCGTCGTCGCGCAGCGCACCGGCCAGCGCGCGCAGCAGCGGCTGCACGTCCGCGTCGGCCGCGGCGCGCACGGGTGCCGTCACCAGCGGCACCAGCCCGGCCAGCAGCGCCGCCAGCAGGGCCGTCAGTTCCGGCACCAGCACGGCGAGCTGCGCGGCGCGGCCGTCGCGCAGTTCCTCCTCGACGGCGCCGGCCAGTTGCGCCACCCGCGTCGCGCCGATGTAGGCGGCGCTGGACTTCAGGTTGTGCGCCAGCGTCTGCATCGCGCCGTGGTTGCCGGCCGCCAGCGCGTCGCGCAGCACGTCCGGTGCGGCCGCGTACTCGCGCTGGAAGCCGGACAGGCGCTTCTTCAGGCGCGCGTGCTGGCCGTCGACGCTGGCCAGCGCCGCATGCCAGTCGACGCCCGGCAGCACCGGCCACGCATCGCCGCCGGCCTGCTCGGCGCCGGATGCCGCCGCCGACGCGGCCGGGATGGGCCGGCCGGCCAGACGCGCCGGGTCGATCCACTTCAGCAGCGCGGCAAACAGCATGTCCGGGTCGATCGGCTTGCTGACGTGGTCGTTCATGCCGGCCGCCAGGCTTTTCTCGCGGTCGCCCGCCATCGCGTGCGCCGTCATCGCGATGACCGGCAGCCGCGCCAGCGCGGGCATCGCGCGGATGCGCCGCGTGGCCGTCAGGCCGTCCATCTCGTGCATCTGGATGTCCATCAGCACCAGGTCGTAGTCGCCCTGCTGGGCCATCCGCACGGCCTCGGCGCCGCTGACCGCCACGTCCACCTGCATCCGCGCGGCGGCCAGGAAGTCGAGCGCCACCTCGCGGTTGTTGGCATTGTCGTCCACCAGCAGGATGCGGGCGCCGTCCAGCCGCGCGAGGTCGTGGCGGCGCGTGCCGCCGGCGCTGAGCGGCGGGCTGCCCGCCAGTTCCGGCCGCAACACCTGCAGCAGGCTGTGATACAGGAGCGCCGGGCCGACCGGCTTGGTCAGGAAGCCCGACAACGGCACCTGGCCGGCCTTCTGCAGCACGGTGTCGCGCGCGCACACGGTCAGCATCAGGATCGCCGGCGGCGCGGCGAAGCGCTCCGCCGAGCGGATACGCCGGATCGTCTCGATGCCGTCCAGGCCCGGCATCAGGTAATCCATCAGCACCACCTGGTAGGGCAGGCCGTCGCGCTCGGCGGTGGCCAGCGTGGCCAGGCAGCCTTCGCCCGATTCGGCCGTGTCGGCCGCGATACCGTAGGCGGCCAGCATCTCGACGATCGCCTCGCGCGCCGTCGCGCTGTCGTCGACCACCAGCACGCGGGCTTCGCGCAGCACGCCGATCGGCACGGGTAGCGCCGCATCCGGGTCGCCGATGCCCAGTTCCACCGTGAACGTGAACGTGCTGCCGCCGCCGCGGCGGCTGCGCGCCACGATCGTGCCGCCCATCAGCTGCACCAGCTGCTGCGAGATCGTCAGGCCCAGGCCCGTGCCGCCGTAGCGGCGCGTCACCGAACCGTCGCCCTGGCTGAACGCCTGGAACAGGTTGGCCAGCTGTTCCTCGCTCATGCCGATGCCCGTGTCGCGCACGGCAAAGCGCAGCGACACCGTGTGCGCGGTGCGCGCGGCAACGTCGACGGAGACGACGATCTCGCCCCGCTCGGTGAACTTGACGGCATTGCCCGTCAGGTTCAGCAGCACCTGGCCGAGCCGCAGCGGATCGCCCGTCAGCACCGTCGGCACCGAGCGGCCGACGCGGAACACCAGCTCGACCTGGCGCGCATCGGACTTCAGCGCCGTCAGGCTGGACAGGTGGTCCAGCAGCGCGTTCAGGTTGAACGGCACCTTCTCGATCGTCAGCTTGCCCGCCTCGATCTTCGAGAAGTCGAGGATGTCGTTGATGATGCCCAGCAGGTGCTCGCCGGCGCCGAGGATCTTCGTCAGGTAGTTGCGCAGCCGCGCGTCCGGGCCGGACATCAGCGCCAGCCGACTCATGCCGAGGATCGCGTTCATCGGCGTGCGGATTTCGTGGCTCATGTTGGCGAGGAACTCCGACTTCAGCCGCGTCGCCGCCTCGGCGCGCAGCATCGCCGCCTGCAGGCCCTTGGTGCGCAGGCCGAGGATGCGCATGAACAGCAGCGTGTCCACCGCGCCGGACAGCTGCAGCACGTGCAGCGACCAGAAGTTCGCCTCGGCCTGACCGAGGAACACCATGCCGAGCCACTTCGCGGCGACGAACGACCCGGCCCAGCCGATCAGGAAGTACCAGCCGACGGGATCGCCGCGGCGCGCCAGGCGGAACGCGCCGGGCAGGCCGAACAGCTTGGCCAGCGTGGCGATCGTCGACAGCACGATCAGCAGCACGTTCATCGGCATGATGTCGGTGGCGTAGGCAAGCGCGCACAGCGCCATCGTTGCTGCGCCACCCTTCATCAGCAGCGAGAAGCGGCGGTCCATGCCGGGCCGCGCCAGCACCTGCTCGACGAACAGGTAGGAGCCGCAGCAAGCGAGCAACGCCGTGATGCCGCCCGCGTGTTCGATCATCCAGGGATTGCCCGGCCACAGGTATTGCTGGCCGATGCCGAAGAAATCGAGGTTGTACAGCGCCAGCGCGGAGGTGCACAGCGCGAACTTGGCGAACGTGGCGTCGCGCAGCGACACGCCCTGCGCCAAGCCGTACGCGGTCAGGCAGAACGCCAGGCCCGCCAGCAGGCCCTGCACCATCTGCTCGGTCAGCTCGGAGCGGTGGAAGCGCGCTGCCTTGACGAGGCGCAGCGGCAGGATGATCGGGCCGCGCGCCTCGACCCGCAGCAGCAGCGTGTGCTCGCCGGGCGGCAGGGTCAGCACGAAGGCCGGCACGCGCGCGCCCAGGTGCGGCTCGGGCGGCGGCAGCCGGTTGCCGGCCACGTAGTGCTTGCCGATGCGCCCGTCCGTGACGATCCACGTGTCCACCCGGCCCAGCAGCGCGTAGTTCAGCCCCAGCGCCCATTGGCCGGCGGCGCCCTGCGGCACGCTGACGGGCAGGCGCACCCACAGCACGCGGTGGCGCATGCCGGTGGTGCCGCGCGCCGTGTCGGGGGGCGTGAAGCGGCCGGCCGCGGCCAGCGCGGCGGGCGCGTCAAGCCGGCTGTCCGGATCGGGCAGCATCGACAACGCCGACCACGCATCCACTTCGCCCAGCCGGTCGTCCAGCACGACGGGGCCCGCGGCGTGCACCGTGCCACTCACCAGCAGCGTCAGCACCAGCGCCAGCAGCGCCGCCAGCATCGCCCGCCAGCGCATCATTGTTTGCCCCGGCCCGGTTTGTCGCTGCCTGGCTTGCTCCGGCCTGCCAGCTTCGCTTCCACCTTGTTGACCCAGCCGGGCTGGCGCGGGTCCGTCTGCCAGCGGTGCAGCGCCGCGTTCACGTCGTTCAGCAGCACGTCGGGCAGTTTCAGCGGGCGGGTCTGGTCCATCAGGATGCGCGCCATGAAGCGGTAGCCCAGCACGCGCGTCAGCATGCGCGAGATCGAGAACTGCGGCAGGAACACGCGCACGGCGGCGTCGAAGCCCAGCACGATGCCCAGGCAGGCGATGAACAGCGCACGCGCCGGCAGGTTCACGCGCCGCGCGAGGCCGAGCGCCTGCGCCGTCTTCTTGCCGCACAGGTAGCGCGTCAGCTGCACGGGGAAAGTGCGCACCAGCGGCAGCGGGATCTCGTTTTCCATCGCCGCCATCAACGATGCGGCCAATTCCGGGCGGCGGTCCGGGTCGAACGACTGGCGCGCGCCGGCCGTCTGCAGTTCGGCGAACAGGATCCCGGCCTGCTCGTAGGTGTGCGCCATCTGCGCGCTTTCGATGCCCAGCACGTGGCCGACGACGTTCCAGGCATGCAGGTACGCTTCCTCGTCCGCGCGCGGCAGGGCCAGACCCAAGGTGCGCAGGCCGCGCAGGAACACGTAGCTGAACGTGAGCAGCGTGTAGGCCAGCTCCTGCTGATTGCACGGCAGGCCGTGGCGCGCCACGTCCCAGCCGTGCTCGTACAGCGTGTGGTGCAGGCCGCCGCCGCTGGCGGGCAGCGGCGGCACCGGGCCGCTTTCCAATGCGTGTTCCGGGCTGCCGCGCAGGATCAGGTGGCGGATCGTCGCGTGGATCAGGCGCACCTTCAGCACCTGGGCCACGCCGCCGCCTTCCGCGTCGGTCAGGCCGCCGTGCAGCATCACGGGAAAGATCATCGCGGCCGTCGAGCGCACGCGGTAGTCCGTGTGGGCTTCCAGCTGGCCGGCCACGTGCAGCACGCCGGCCAGGTCAGGCATCAGGTAGCACTCGGGCAGGCTGGCGCAGAACAGCAGCGTGCAGGAGAGCAGGCTGATGTCCATGAACTGTTCCTCGGCGCGGGCGATCCTGGCCGCGTCGGCCCAGGCGGGCAGGCCGTGCGCCTGCCGCACGAAGTCCTCGAGCGCGGCGGCGATCGGCGCCGGCACGTCCGGCGCGGCGCGCCAGCCGGCCAGCATGCCGTTGGTTTGCCAAGTGCGGATCTCGCGGTTGACGATGCCGATCGCGGCGGCCGGGAAGCCATGGCCGTCGTCGCCGGTTTCGGCGCTGGCGAAGATGCGCTCGATGGTGGCGTCGGCCAGCGGGTCCGCGCGCAGCGCGGGGGAGGGGGACAGGCGGGAACCGTCGGGCATGGCTTACTCGCTCGTGGAAGTGATGGGGGTGGTGGCGCGCCAGCGCGCCAGGCCGCAGGCGGCAGCCAGCAGCGGCACGCCGAGGGCGAAGAACGCCACGGTGCGCAGTTCGACCGGCTCGACCAGCGCCACCTGGAACACCAGCGAGCCGCCGTAGATCGCCAGCGGTACCAGCACGTGGCGGCGCGCGGCCGGCAGGGCCGGCGCGATCGGCGCGCGGCGCAGCGTCAGCCGGAACGCCAGGATGATCGCGAACGACACGCCGGCCCAGCCGACGAAGCCCTGCAGCGTTTCGCCGAACCACCAGCCATCCTGCTTTTCCATGATCCAGGCCTTCAACGTACGGACGAAGTACGGGTCGGCGGCCAGGTCCCACGACGTGACGATCAGCGCGGCCAGCAGCGCCAGGACCAGCATCCAGCCGGTGCCCTCCGAACGGTCGACCGGCGCCTGCCAGACGATCAGGTTGGCGATCACATAGGCGCCATAGGTCAGCCCGAACCACATCAGCGGAATCACGATCGGCACGTCGCCCACGCGCGGGCCCAGCACCTCGGTGTACGTGTAGTCGCCGAAGAACCAGCCGTACGAGGACCCCAGCTGCTCGGCCAGCCAGCCGGTGACGACGGCGATCAGCACGAAGCGCAGCGTGGCGCGCCCGCCCAGCAGGTGCACGGCGCTCGCCGCGCTGGCGGCAAACATGAACAGCGAACTCAGAATCAGCAGCAGCGTCGTCTCGGCAAAGCCGCGCAGCACCAGCACGGCGAGGAAGGCGGCCAGCAGGGCGGCGCTGATCAGCGGCAGATGGCGTTTCATGGTTCTCCCGGTTTTATTGAATTTATTATGTTCAGTAGCGGTAATCGACCCGCACGCCGTACGTGCGCGGCGCGCCCGGCACGGCCATGCCGAAGCTGTCGATCGTGACAGGGGCGATCTTGTTGCCCAGGTTGCGGCCATACGCGGCCACGCTCCATGCCGCGTCCAGCGGCCGGTACGACAGCGTCGCATCGACGTTGCTCATCGCCGGCACCTGGTACTGCGTCAACGTCGACGGCACCGAGATGAAGTAGGCCGCGCTGCGCCGCGCCGTGACGCCGGCACGCACCTCGCCGCCGGCCAGGCGCACGCGCCGTTCGTAGCCGGCCGACAGCACGTGGGCCGGCGCCCGATCGAGCTTGCGGTCCGCCCACGAGCGGCCGGGAACCGGGGTGTACGACACGTAGTGGGCATCGAGCAAGGTCAGGCCGTACGTGAAGCGGTCGTCCGCGGTGGCTTGCACGGCGCCGTCCAGTTCCAGCCCGCGCACGCTGGCCACGCCGGCGTTCGACGTGATGAAGCGTGGCGCGCCGCCGATGATGGCGCTGCCGGAGAGTTGCAGGTTCGTGTAGTCGTACTTGAATGCGGCCGCGTTCAGGCTGGCGCGGTTGCGCCAGAAGCGCGTCTTCGCGCCCACCTCGTACGACTTCAGCGTTTCCGGCTGGTAGAACAGGTTCGCGGCCGGCACCGCGGCGGCGGCGGGGCAATGCACACCAAAGGTCGTGACGCCAAACAGGCAGCCGTCATTGAAGCCGCCCGCCTTGTAGCCGGTGGCGATGGTGCCGTAGACGAAGGTGGCGGCGGTCAGGTCGTAGTCGAGGCCGAGGCGCCAGGTGCGCTTGTCCGTCTCGATCAGCGCGGCATTGGGCTGTTCCAGGTCCGTCGCCGGGTTGAACACGGGGCCCTGCTGGTAGCGGGTGGCGCCGACGCGGGACTTCTCGTCCGTCGTGTAGCGCAGGCCGGCCGTGGCGCGCAGGGCCGGCGTCACGCGCCACGTCAGCTGGCCGAAGGCGGCGCGGCTCTTCGCGATCGTCGGATCGGTCGGGAACGTGTAGTAGGGCGGCAGGCCGATCGGCGTTAGGTCGCGGAACGTGTAGTCCGAATGCGAGCGCTCGCGGAACCAGTACAGGCCCGCCTGCGCGGACACGGTGCGCTCGCCGTTCGTGGCGATGCGCAGCTCGTGCGAATCCTGCCGCTGGCCGCCGCTGAAGTTTTCGCGCACGCCCAGCGTGGCCACGGCCGGCACCCGGTAGATGTAATTGGTCAGGAAGTCGAGGTCGAACTCGCGGTGCGCGCCCAGGTAGTACAGCGTGGCCGGGCCCAGGTCCCACGTGAATTCGGCGCCGACGCCGGACGTGCTGTTGTGGCCCCAGCCCTGCTCGAGCGGCGCATTGGGCGGCATGAAGCGGTTGGTCAGCCGCTCGCCGGCCGGCGCGCCGTACCAGACGGGGTTGCCGCCGGGTCTGCCAGTGCCGACGTTCCGGTAGAAGTTCGTGTCGGCCACGAACGTGTCCGGGTTGTAGTCGTTGGTGCTGTGGTCGTAGCGTATCAAGAGCGTCGCGGCCGGGCCGATGGCCAGCTGCGCGGACAGCCGCGCGGCGCGGTTGTCGCGGTCCTGGCCCAGCGCGTAACCCGTGCCCTGGCCGTTGTTCAGGTAGGAGTCGTGGCGGTCGACGGCGACGGCGGCGCGCAGCGCCAGCGCGCTGGTTACGGGCACGTTCAGCATGCCGTTCGCCTTGCGCATGCCGTAGTTGCCCGCTTCCACGCCGAACTCCGCTTCGAGGCGCTGCTGCGGCGTGCGCGTGATGACGTTGATGGCGCCGGCCGTCGTGTTGCGGCCGTACAGCGTGCCTTGCGGGCCGCGCAGCACTTCGATGCGGTCCACGTCGAGCAGCAACTGGTTCTGGTTCTGCGGCCGGGCGAGATAGATCCCGTCCAGCATGAACGCGGCGGACGGGTCGCCCTTGTCGGTCGCATCGGCATTCGTCACGCCGCGGATCGTGATCTTCAGGCCATCGGCCGCGCCATCCAGGTGCACGTTCGGCAGGCGCTTGGCCAGCTCGCCCGCCGTGTCGGCACCGATCGCGCGCAGCATGTCGCCGGTCAGCACGGTCATCGCGACCGGCGTTTTCGATTCAGGCGCCGCGGTGCGCTGCGCGGTGACGAGCACCTCCTGCGGCGCTTCGGCAGTGTCGCTCCCGGCCTGGGCGTGGACGGCGTTCGAGCAAACGGCGGCCACAAGGCTCGCCAGCATGGTGGGAATACCCCGACGGTCTTGCATTACTTCTCTTTCAGTTTTGGAGGAACAGGCTGCCGCCGGCTACTGTAGAGTGGCCGATTGTTAATTTGTATTGCGGCAAGGTCAACAATCCGCAAGTCTAACAGGTCATGTAACCAAGAAATAGTGGGAGGCGGCCCCGGGCTTTGTAAAAAGTTGCCGGTGTCGTGCGGGGGCCACTTGTCATCTGCATGTCAACGGGCTGTCACGGCGCCGTCACATCGAATCTTTACCATCCGGCACTGTTTTCAGTTCGTCAACCCAGCCCGAGAAAGATCCCGATGCAGCCTACGTTCCGCCTTCGCCTGAAACCTCTCTGCCTGCTGACGCTGTCGGCCCTGCACGCGTACGCGCACGCCGCGGACCCTGCCGACCCGGCACCCGATCCGGCCGGCGCGCCGCCGATGGCGATCGTCGAGGTGACGGGCACGGGCCAGTCGCGCCAGGTGCAGAACATCACGCGCGCCGACCTGCAGCAGGCGGCGCCCGGCACCAGCCCGTTGAAGACGCTGGAGAAGCTGCCCGGCGTGAGTTTTCAGTCCTCCGACCCGTTCGGCAGCTATGAATGGTCGACGCGCTTCTCGATCCGCGGCTTCAACCAGAACCAGCTGGGCTTCACGCTGGACGACGTGCCGCTGGGCGACATGAGCTACGGGAACAACAACGGCCTGCACATCTCGCGCGCGATCTCGTCCGAGAACATCGGCCGCGTCGCCGTGTCGCAGGGCGCCGGCGCACTGGGCACCGCGTCCACCAGCAACCTCGGTGGCACCGTGCAGTTCATCACGCTGGGCCCGGCCAACGAGCAGGCGCTGTCCGCCGCGCAGACGCTGGGCAGCGACGACACGTCGCGCACCTTCATCCGTTTCGACAGCGGCCGCTTCGCCAACGGCACCAAGTTCTACGTCAGCGGCACCCGCATGCGCGCGGAGAAGTGGAAGGGCGCCGGGCCGCAGGACCAGGACCAGTTCAACAGCAAGATCGAGCAGCCGATCGGCGATCACGTGCTGTCCGCGTTCTTCAATTATTCGGATCGCCGCGAAGTGGACTACCAGGACCTGTCGCTGGAATCGGCACGCCGCCTTGGCATGGACTGGGACAACTACTACCCGGACTGGCAGCGCGCCGTCAACGCGGCCAAGGGCATTTATTCCGGCGCCGTCAACAACATGGACGACGCCTATTACCTGGGCCAGGGCCTGCGCAAGGACAAGCTGGGCGGCGCCACGCTGGACCTGAACCTGGGCACGGCGCTGACGGCCAAGCTGACCGCCTACCACCACGGCAACGAAGGCCAGGGTCACTGGTACACGCCGTACACGCCGACGTCCGCGGCCGTGCCGATCTCGATCCGCACCACCGAATACACGATCAGCCGCAACGGCGCGCTGGCCGACGTGACGTGGGACATCGGCATGCACACGTTGAACGCCGGCGTCTGGGTCGAGCGCAACAAGCATGAACTGATTCGTAACTTCTACGCGGTGACGGACGGGAGCTACCACAACGACTTCCTGCACAATCCGATGGAGACGGGCTTTCGCCAGTCGTTCGTGACCGACACCCGCCAGTTCTACGTGCAGGACACGCTGGCGCTGCTGGACGGCCGCCTGAAGGTCAATGCCGGCTTCAAGAGCCCGAAAGTGGACATCGATGCGCGCACCTGGTCGGGCGACCGCGCCGACGGCTCGATCACGGCGAAGAAGACATTCCTGCCGCAGGTGGGCGTGACGTACCAACTATCGCAGAACGACGAGCTGTTCGCCTCCGGCGCAAAGAACATGCGCTCGTACCAGCCGGGCGTGAACGGCCCGTTCTCGCAGACCCGCGCCGGCTATGCGCTGTCGATCGCCAACCTGAAGCCGGAAACGTCGAACACGTTCGACCTCGGCATGCGCTTCAAGCGTAACGCGGTACAGGGCTCGGTCGCCGTCTACTACGCGGACTTCAAGGACCGCCAGCTGGGCATCGCCACCTGCGCCGGCATCGTCGGCTGCGCCGGCACGGTCGTCAACGTGGGCAAGGTGGCGACGCGCGGCATCGAAGCGCTGGCCGTGTGGAAGATCGCCCCGAGCCTGTCGTGGTTCAACACGGCGACGTACAACGACTCCCAGTACAAGTCGAACTACACCGACAACGGCAAGCTGGTGGCGACGGACGGCAAGCAGGTCGTCGATGCGCCGAAGAAGATGTTCAACACGGAGCTGGCGTACGACGCCAACGGCTACTTCGCCCGCCTCGGCGCCAAGTACACGGACAAGCGTTACTACACCTACCTGAACGACGCGTCGGTGCCGTCGTACTGGCTGGCCAACCTGGCCGCCGGCTACAAGTTCGGTGCCGTGGCGATGCTGAAGGACGTGACATTCCAGGTCAACGTGACGAACCTGTTCGACAAGAGCTACTTCGGCTCGATCGGCACGAACGGCTTCTCGACGTCGGACCCGCAGGGCACTTCCGTGACCTTGCAGAACGGCGCACCGCGCCAGGTGTTCTTCACGGTCAGCGGCAAGCTGTAAGTGCGGCGCTTCCTTGCCGCGCTGTTGTTGATCCCCGCCTTGGCGCCCGCACTAGCCGAGGCGGCGGTACGGGTGCTGACGGGGCCGACGCCGATCGAAGGGGGCGACGCGCAAGGCGCCCGCGACATCACCGTCGTCAACGGCCGGCTGGCGTTCGCGCTGGCCGTCGACTCGCCGGTGCCGTACGGCGTGCCGCGCGGCGCACTGGTCGACGTGGCGGCCGTGCAGCAGGGCCGCATCGGCCGCGACCGCGTCGTATACGCGGACTTCATTCCCAATAACTGGTCGGCGTGGCCGAACACGTACCAGCGCGTGAGGGTGCTGGAGCGGGGTCCGCGCCGCGCCGTCGTCGAAACGGTACGCGACTGGGGCGGCGTAACGGTGCGCACACGCTACACGCTGGAGGACGGCAGCGACCGGATCGCGATCGACACGGCGATGACCAATGGCGGCGCGGCGCTGCCGGACCTGCTCTCCGGCTACACGCTGTGGCCGAAGGGCGGCTTCCTGTTCGGCGTGCCGGGCGCGCCCGAACAGGGCGCGATCCCGCCAGGTGCGCCGCGCCGCACGGTGGCGTACGACGCCGATTACGCGGTGGCGCTGCATGCGCCCTACGCGGACCACGTCGAATACGGCTCGAAGGATCTGTATGTGCGCCACACCTTGGCGGCAGGCGCGACGCGGCGCTTCCACGGCTACCTGCAGGTGGGCGCGCGGGGTGACCTCGCGCCCGTGATCACCGCTGATGTACGCCGTGCCCGCGGCAAGGTGACGGGCGCCGTGCAGGACGGCGCCGTGATCGTCGCCGAGCGCGATGGCGTGCCGTACGGCTGGACGCTGGCCGATCGCGGGCGCTACACATTGCCGCTGCCGCCCGGCGACTACACGTTGTATGCGAGCGCGCAGGGCCATGCGGACAGCGCCCGCGTGCCGGTGCGGGTGCGCGGCCGTGCCAAGCACGATTTCGCTCCGCTGGCCGGGCCGGGCAGCGTGCAGCTGGACATAGCCGACGAGCGTGGTCCGCTCGCTGCGCGCATCGCCGTCGTGGCGGGCCAGCAGCCGCTGGTCGGCTGGCTGGGCCGCAAGACGTTCTTCACGGCGCTGGACAGCCAGGGCAGGGCGGCCTTGCAACTGGCACCCGGCCACTATGTGCTGCGCGTGTCGCACGGCTTCACGCATGCGCCGCAGGACGTCGAACTGGACGTCGCCACCGGCACGCAGCGCACGGCCAGCGTGCGGCTGGCACGCTTTGCCGATCCGGCCGCGCAAGGCTGGCATGCGGCGGACCTGCACCACCATGCGGACCAGGCCGAGGCATCGACACCGCCCGCCGCTCTCGCCGCCGCGCAGCTGGCGGCGGGACTGGACGTGCTGTTCGTCAGCGACCACGACACGATGGTGAACCTGCCCGTGCTGGCCGACATCGGCCGCCGCCGCGGCGTGCCGGTGCTGGGCTCGATGGAGTTTTCAGCGTCGTGGGGCCACTTCAACGCGTACCCGCTGGGCCCCGGCGGCCGGCTGCAAATCGACCTGGGCACGGCCAGCGTGCAGCAGATCTTCGCGGAAGCGCGCCGGCTCGGTGCCACCGTCGTGCAGGTCAACCACCCGTACATCCCGTACGGCTTCTTCGCCAGCGCACAAGCCGGCACGGCGCCGGGCGGCTACGATGCCGGCTTCGACGTGGCCGAGATCAACGCCGGCGTGCCGGACGACGACGCGAAGGTGCTGGCCAAGCTGTGGCAGGACTGGAACGCAGGCGTGCCGCACTACCTGGCCGGCGGCACCGATACGCACGACGTGTGGAACGGCGAACCGGGCGGGGTGCGCACCTACGCGCACTTCGACGGCCCCGTCACCGCGGCGGCATATGCGGCCGCGCTGAAGGCGGGGCATGCCTACGTCAGCGCCGGCCCGCTGATCGCGCCGGACGTGATGTTCGGCACACGGCTGCCGCCCGGCCCCGCACGGCTGGGGTTCGCGCTGCGCGCGCTGGCCGGCATCCGCAAGGTGGAGCTGGTGGCCGATGGCGTGGTAGTCGAGACGCGCCAGCCGGCCGGCAGCCCGCGCGAGGTGGGTGTCGTGTTCGAGCCGGAGCCGGCGAAGTGGTATGCGCTGGTGGTGGAGGACGGGGCGGGGAAGCGGGCTTGTACGAATCCGGTATGGGCAGGCGTGCCGTAAGCACACCTCAGTGAGCGATCCCGTATCCCCGCAACGCCGGCAGCCACGCCGCCTCGAAAATCCGCGCAAAGCCCCGATTGGTCGGATGCATCTCGTTGGCCCAGTCGTCCGTGTAACCGCCGGTGCGCGTCAGGATGCCGCGGCTGTCGATGTGGATCACGTGCGCATGCGGGTCGTGCAGCGGCGCGAACACGTCTTCGTTCAGGCGGTCGATCAGCAATTGCGCGATCGCCGCGCGCAGCGCCATGTCGGGCGGCACGCGGTGCGCGTCCAGCGCCGGCGCCAGCCACGGGCCCGAGTGGATCAGGCCGAATCCGAAGCCGCGGCCGTCCGGCACCGGATAGTCGTAGCCATGGATGAAGATGGGGCGGGGCAGCACGCCGTTCGGCGTACCGGCACGGATCGCGGCGATCAGCTCGCGCAACGTGGCGGACAGCCGGCCCAGCAGCTCATCCATGCTGGCGTCGTCGACGCAGTCGGCGGCCGTGCCGGCGGCCGAACAGTCGGGCCGCAGTGCCAGGCCGACGTCGACGGCGTCGTTGCCGGCGCCGCTGATGTAGAACTCGGAAAACGACTCGGCGTAGGCCGGTTGCAGGAAGTGCGCGACGATGTCGGCAAACCTGCCGCCGCCGACGTAGTCAGCCAACCGTGCACCGTTGTAGCCTACCAACTGGACGTTACGGTGATCGTCCGACAGGTGGGGGTGATTGACCAGCGTGCCCAGCATGCTGTTGTTGATGTACCAGAACCACGAATCGCCAATGGCCAGCGCCGAAGGATAGCCGCCGTCCGTGTTCCAGTGCTCTTCCGGTTTGTAAATGTGCGGCATCGTCCACCTCGTACCAGCTGATGGAAAGATGGTACTCCGTTTAACCGGAAAGCAGCGGACTGATCCTGTTACGTGCCCGACGGACCGGCCACCTCGACCTTGCCGAAGAAGCCATATTGCAGGCTGGCGGCGATGCGCTTCGCGACCAGCAGCAGCTCATCGGCCACGGGCGGCTCGAACAGCCGGCGCGCCGTCGCGTCGAACAGGTCGAGCCAGCGGCGGAAGTGCTCGGGCGTGACGCCGTCCAGCGTCATGTGCTTGCCGTAGACATTACCCTGGAAGCCTTTCACGCCCAGCATGACGTCGCTCCAGAACGCGACCATGCGGTCCAGGTGTGGCTCCCAATCCTCGCCCAGGCGGGGGCCGAACACGGCGGCCAGCAGCGGGTCGCGGCGTACGTCGGCATAGAACTCGTGGACGAGGCGGGTGAGGGAAGCGGGATCGGCGGCGGCGTACATGGTCGGGGCAAGTGAGGCGGGAGAGTGCGTCATTCTAGCGCGGACGCGGGCCGTTGCGGCGGATGCCGCGGTCCGTGCCTTCGCTATCGGCCGATCACGGCGTGGCAGAACCATTTCAGTGGCCCGGCCCGGCCAGCTGGAGGCACAGCGCAGCTATCGCTACGCGGCTGGCACGAACCGCCTGCTGACCGCGTCCGCGCAAGGCGACGCGGTGCCGGCGCTGGCATGGCTGCACCATCCGGCGGGCTTGCCGCTGACCCAGCTGGTGCTCGGCGACGGGGCCGCGAGCCGGCGCATCGCCTAAAACAGCGCAGGGCGCCAGGTGGCGATCGACGGCGCCGACGGCAAGCCCGTGGCGCGTTACACCTACAACGCGCGGGGCGAGCGCATCGCGAAGACCGTGTACGGCGCCGAACGGCGCGCCACGACGACGTACAGCATCTACCGCGACCAGCGCCTGGTTGCCGGAGCGAATGCGAACGGCGTCGTGACGGCGCACTACCTCTACCTGCAGGGCAAGCCGGTGGCGATGGTGAAGACGGCGCCGCAAACATCGCTCACGGCGCGCTTGCTGACCTTCGTGACGACGCTGGGCGGCCTGCGCGGGCACGGCGGCGAGCGCTCCGCACTGGTCGCGACGTACGCTGGATGAGAAAAATGTACTGACGAAGATGGGCAGCGTGTTGCGGAATCACCATCAACTGGCGACCTACCATTTCGTGCTGTGGGAAACGGGCAAGGATGGGAAGCCCGTATTCTCCAAGGAGACTGACCTGAACAAAAATAACAGCACCCAGCTGTCCAATTTGTTCAACGCGCACAAGGTGGCGGAAAACGACTGCGCCAAGCTGCAGTTTTTCGGTGAGTTCCTGCACGCTTTCATGGACACCTTTGCGCATCGAAACCGGGAAAATGCCCCTTATGGTATCAATAACGGTTTTGGTCATGGCTACGACCTTTCCTGGCCGGATTACACGTACAATAATGGCACTCTCGTGGGAATCGAATTGCCGTGGCTCTGGTATGGCCGGGAAGCGAGAACATTGGCAATGGAAGAAGCCGTTTTTGCCAAGCTGATGGAGCGTTCAGGCACCAGCAAAGTCAAGTTCTCGGATATAGAAGGGATCCTGGTAAGCAGCTTGATCAGGAAGTGTATAAGGGCGTCATCCTGCCGAAATGCGGAAATGGAAAGGTTTAATGAGGCTGCTATTTTTTAAATTGATGATGCTGTGCTGCTCGACCGCCGTCGCCTGCGATAGTGTACGGCTGGTCTCCATAGGGCGAAATCAATCTGGATATGTGGACAGGCCTGGCACTTACTGCCTGGGAAAGGACCTTCATCATACCGACGTCTTCGATCTCGAGACGTTTTCGACCAAGCGCTATACGGGCAGTTACATACTGAAAATCAAAGAGGCAAGGGACTCGGGCAGCCCGGCCGGAGATTACTATCGGATCGATTTGTCGGGGCACTCGGTTTCTGCCGCCACTGTAGATATGGTCGGCATCAGGTCCTCCGGCCGGCTACGAAGAGCGTATGTCCTGAATGGGAGAATTATCGTTCCGGGTAGGGACGTGAATAATATCGGCGTGTTTATTCCGCTCAGCAATAAAGACGTCGAGGGTTTCCACATCGGAGGCACTGTGCTGAATTACGGTCCAGGCCTGCCGGAATACGAGGATACCCCGTTCACCGGGCTGCAAGGCCAAGGGAAACCGCGCTATACGACCACCAACCACGTCATCGAAAACATGGACATCCGCGCCGGCTACCGCGGCATCGTCATCGGCGGCGGCAACAACGTCATCCGCGACAGCCGCATCGAAGTGGATGGCTATACGGCCCTCTACGCCTACGGCCCGGGCACGATCATCGAGAACAACACCATCATCGTGCACGGCAAGGGCGACAAGAAGCAATGGGATGCCGCGATCAAGCTGCGCGACGCGGACAACGCTATTGTGCGCAACAACCGGATCCAGTTCGACGGCTCCCTGTTCGAAAAAGGTGACGCCGCCATCAACCTGCTTGACAGCGACAACGTGAAAGTCGAGGGCAACATGATCACCGGTCACCGCCGCGCGGTGCGCGTGAACGGGGTCAGCACTTTTGTCGAAAGCGATACCAAGCCGTCCCTATAACACGGGCGCGGCGTGCAGGTTCCCGGCGGAGCCGCATGGTGGCATGCGCACGACGGTCGCGCACGGTATCATGTCGCTCCTTCAGCCAGCCTCGCCCGTGATGTCTTCCGCCCCAGCCGCCGCCAGCCCTCGTCCCCACATCTTCGCGCTCGCCTGGCCGCTGCTGGTCGAACTGATCCTCGCCGTGGCCATCGGCGTCGTCGGCACGTCGCTGGCGGCGCATATTTCCGACACGGCCGGCGCCGCGTTCGCGATCGCGCACCAGATCTCCGTCACGTTGTTCCTGCTGTTTCGCATCGTCGGTTCCGGCGTCGGGGTCGTCATCACGCAAAGCCTGGGCGGCGGGCAGCGGGCGCGGGCCGACCGCGTCGCGCTGGCCTCGGTCGGCGCCAGCACGTGGATCGGCGCGCTGACGGCGCTCGTTGCGATCGCCGGTGCCGGGCCGCTGCTGCGGCTGCTGCAGACGCCGGCCGGCGTCTATCCGCTGGCCGTGCCGTTCCTGATGACGCTGGGGGCCGCGCTGCTGTTCGATGCGTGGAACGCGTCGATGGCCGCCGTGATGCGGGCGCACCTGCGCACGCGCGACACCTTGATCGTGCTGGTGGCGATGCACTCCACCCACGTGCTGCTGGCGATCCCGCTGATGCATGGCTGGGGGCCGCTGCCGGCGCTCGGCCTGCCGGGCTTCGCGGTGGCGCTGACGGTCAGCCGCGCGCTCGGCCTCGCGCTGCACCTGGTGCTGTGGCGCCGGCACCTGGGCCTCGTCATGACGGCGCCGGACTGGTGGCGCCTGCCGCGCGCCGAGCTGGCCGAGGTGCTGCACATCGGCATTCCGGCCGCCGCCGAGAACATCGCGTGGCGGCTGTCGTTCATGGCCGCGATGGCGGCGGCCGGCACGCTGGGTGCGCAGGCGCTGGCCACGCACGCGTACGTGCAGCAGGTCGGCAACATGGTGATCGTGTTCAGCCTGTCGACGGCGTTTGCTGTCGAGATCATGGTCGGGCACATGGTCGGGGCGGGCGAGTTCGGCGCCGCGCACCGGCTCGTGCGCGGCGCGCTGGGGCGGGGCCTCGTGATCAGCGGCACCGTGTCGTCGCTCGTCGCGCTGGGCGGGCACTGGCTGCTGGGCGCGTTCACAACGGATCCCGCCATCATCGCCAATGGCCGGACCTTGCTGTGGATCGGCGTGCTGATCGAGCTGGGGCGCACGTTCAACCTCGTCGTCATCAACGCGCTGCGCGCCACCGGCGACGTGCGCTTCCCCGTGCTGGCGGGCGCCGCGTCGATGGCGCTCGTGCTGGCGGGCGGCAGCTGGGTGCTGGGCATCCACTTCGGCCTCGGGTTGGCCGGGCTGTACATCGCGTTCGCCGCGGACGAGTGGATCCGCGGCCTGATCATGTGGCGGCGCTGGGCCGTGCAGGCGTGGGTGCCGCATGCGCGCGCGGCGCGGCGCAAGCTGCGCCCGCGGGGCTGACCGAAGGCGCCGTCATATGTATGGCCGCATGATGCTTACCCTGTTTCGATTGGTCAGCCGTTCCCACATTGAGGCCTGCGCTAAGGCGCACTCGAATCCATAACGGGCGTCTTGCCGAATCCGCAGTGCATCAGCAACGCGAGTCATATCCATCCCGGCTGCTGAGCAATAGTAATCTAACACCTGTTGGGGATCTTCAAGGACGAGGACAGTGTCATTGACGTGGGGCGGCAACGGAGTCGTTCGATCAGGGCGTCCTTCGTGCGCCCGGTTGCGTTGAATTTCTCCCCGCCGCAACAGGTTGCGGAGTAAATTCCATTCGTAAATGGCGACCCCTTCGATTTCGTATGCATTAAAAAACGGTAACGTGTGCACAACTATGAAGTGCGAGTTCGCCAAAATATGCTCTTTAGGCAGTTCGATGTCATTTAGGGCGGCGCGAACTTGGTCCAGAACCACTGGTTCTCCTAGCCTAGCGCGTAGGGCGGTAAGACGCTCAATGCCCTTAGTTAAAGGCCAGTTGCTCGCTCCCCAATCATGGAGTTCGTCGTCCAGTGTTGCTGTACGGCTGTCTCTCTTCCACTTCGCCTGTACGAAGAAAATTTTACGACGTTTGACGTCGTAGAGAATGAGGTCGCAGTCGTACATTGCGCCAGCGCCGTTTGCGCTACGTTGGAAACCTTCTCGCACTAAGTAGTCATCGCCCCGAACCTGTTCGCGTACATACGCCTTGATTCCATCTTCAAATTCTGTCCCCAGCTTTCGCGCTTGTGCTGCGCTCAAGACTGCGCTCTTACAGCAATGGATCGCATGTGCCAGTCCAGTAGTACCGAGACTGAGAGCCCCTGAAACGCTGCAGTGTATGCCTTGGTCCGATGGCAGCGCATTTGCGCGTTCGGCCAACACCTCCGTTAGCAACCTAGGATCCAGGCTGAGGCGTTCGACGAGGTCGGGGGACGGGTGAAGCGTCATTTCTCCCGCCAAGCGGACGAGCTCTAGTAGCACGAACCAGCGACAGATAGCACGCGCGCCACCGATTAATGGAGCCGCGCTAGGGCTGCGCCGCATGTAGGAACCAATTGAAAAAAACGTGTCAAGGAATCGTTCTGCCAAGTCGTCGAGCAAAGCCGGCGACAGGAGCTCGGATACGCTGCTGGTTCCTTGCCGATCGTGTTTACGCAAGTTGGAGATATGCGAAAGAAGGTCCTGACGTAAGGAATATTCCGTGTCCGCTTGCATCGGAGTCGTTATAACGCGGTTACGCAGGCACTCAAGGCCCCGCGCGGTGAAGAAAAACTCTATGTGTGGACCGATGTTTCGCACACCAAAGAGTCCGGCCAGGACAAGGAAGACAGATTCATGCAGTGCCATCGCCTTCAAAGCCAATCGACTGGCTTCGGTGTTCATCCTTGGCATTGCCTCGGCAGGTGTCGCGCCATTCGATGCCCGGCGGCGCTGCCAAGCAGCGTCATCGCGCAGCGCTTCTTCTAGCAGAATAATCTGAGCCGTGAGCAGCGATTCAGGTATCTGGGGCGGCAGGCCTGGCCCATGCGGTTGCACAGGCATGAAGACCTCGGTTGGTTTCTCTACCTGGGTGAGAGGTAAGGCGCCAGCCCATGTTGCGCGTGTTTCAGCCAGCGTACGATAGGCTCGAGCGAGGTTCGGCAGTTCTTTGTCAACACGCTCACAACTCTGCGCGCTAAATGGCTGGCGAAGGAAAGCCTTAAGCAAGTCCCATTCTGGCCGCACTAGCAGTGCCGGGTCCAAGTAAATAAGCATAGGTCTAGTGACAAGTAATCGTATGCATGGGCTTCGCTCTGATCGGAAGGCCACGACGGAATGCTACTGCTATGGGTTTCGTATGGCGATTGCCTTCGGCAGTACTCATGTTGGCCAATACACCGTTCGAGGATCCACGCATGCACCGGATATGCTTCAGTCCTCGGCCAGCGGCAACGTCACGACGAACGTCGCGCCCTTGCCGGCGCCGTCACTGAAGGCCTCGATCGCGCCGCCGTGCGCGCCGACCAAGCTGCGCGCCAGCGCAAGGCCCAGGCCCAGGCCGCCCTGCGAACGGGCGATGCTCTGGTCGGCCTGGGCGAACACGTCGAACGCGCGCTCGATGAACTCCGCGCTCATGCCCACGCCGTCGTCGCGCACCGTCACGACGGCCGCGCTGCCCTGGCGCGCCAGGGAGAGGGCGATATGGCCGCGGTCCGGCGTGTACTTGACGGCGTTGTTGAGCAGGTTCGCCACCACCTGCACGAGGCGCTTCTCGTCGCCGAACACGATGGCTTCCCGCTCCGGCAGGCTGACGGCGACGTCGTGGCCGCGCCGTTCCGCCAGCGGGCGCACCTGCTCCAGCGCGGCGGCCAGCACGGCCGCCATGTCGCAGCGGCGCTTGTCCAGCCGCACCAGGCCGCGCTTGACGCGCGAGACGTCCAGCAGGTCGTCGACGAGCCCCGCCATGTGGCGCACCTGGCGGCCGATCACGGCGCCCGCCATCGCGGTCTTGGCCGGGTCGTCGCCCGCCACCGCCAGGACCTGGGCGGCCGCGCCGATCGGCGCCAGCGGGTTGCGCAGCTCGTGCGCCAGCATCGCCAGGAACTCGTCCTTGCGGGCGTCGGCCTCGCGCAGCGCCTGCTCCGAGCGCTTGTGCGCCGTGATGTCGTAGACGATGCCGAGCAGGCGCCAGCCGGCCGCCGCGTCGTCGCTGTAACGGCTGCCGTGCGCGGCGACCCAGCGTTCGCGCCCGTCCGGCGCCGTGATGCGGCATTCGTCGCGCCACGGCCGGCCCGCCTCCAGCGCGGCGCGGAAGCTGTCCGTCAGGCGCGCCCGGTCGTCCGGGTGGATGCGGCCGGCCACGCTGTCCACGTCCCATTCCTCGCGCGTCTCGTCGCAGCCGATCAGGCGCGCCAGCCGCGCCGAGCCGCCGATGCGGCGCCGCTGCGGGTCGTACACCCAGTCGGCGATCTGCGCCGAATCGAGCGTGAACTGCAGCCGCGCGTTGGCGACCCGCAGCGCTTCCTGGGCGTTGCGCATGTCCGTCACGTCCAGGCAGTTGCCCACCCATTCGACGTTCGCCGCGTCGCTGGAGACGGCCGCGCCGCGCGACAGCATGTGGCGGTAGGCGCCGTCGTGGCGGCGCAGCCGGTAGGCCGCCACGTACGGGTGGCCGTGCGTGATCGCCGACTGCCACGCCGCCGCCGCCGGTGCGCGGTCTTCCGGATGCAGCGCATCCATCCAGCCGTTGCCCGCGTATTCCTCCGGCAGCTGGCCCGTGAACGCCGACCAGCTGGGGTTTTCGCCGGGATGCATGCCGGCGCCGTCCATGTGCCACACGACGGCGGACATCGTCTCGACCAGCGTGCGGTAGCGCGCGTCGCGGGCCTGCAGCACGCGGGCGATGCGCCCCCGTTCGATCGATTCCCAGCAGCGCTCGGCCACCGCCGTCAGCAGCGACACCTCGTCGGTGCGCCAGCGCCGCGGCGCCAGTTCGTGCACGGCCATCGCCGCGACGAAGCGGCCATCCTTGCGCACCGGCACGCAGATCACGGCGCGGATGCCCGTCAGCCGGTAGCTGGACAGGCTCTCATGGGTGCGCGCGTCGCTTTCCGAATCCTCGACGACCCACGGTTCGCCCTGGCGCATCGCCGCCAGGCACGCGTGCCCGAACTGCGCGAAGCGGTAGCGGCCAACGATGCTGGGCACGCCATGGGTGTAGTCGCCGGTCAGGTTGAAGGTGTCCTCGTCCGCTTCCACGTCGGCGAACGCGCAGCGGTTCACGCGCAGGTGGCGGCCCAGCAGGCCGGCGGCGGCCAGCGCGATCTGGCGCGGGTCGTCCAGGTGGCGGAACGTATCGTCGATCTGCTGCAGCAGGCGGTAGCGCGAGTTGCGGCGGGCCCGCACGCGGGCGCCGTTCAGCGTGGCCAGCACGCGGGCGGCGAAGGCTTCCGCGCTGGCGCTGGCCAGGTCGATCACGTCGTCGAATTCCACCCGGCCGTCGTCGGCGGCCGGCGACAGCGCCACCATCGCGCAATCCTGCAGCGCCGGGCGGGTGCGCAGCGCGGCCAGCAGGGCCGGGTCGACGCCGGGCGCGCACAGGATCAGGCGCACGCCGTTCCACGGCTGCGCGGCGGCCAGGTGCGCATCGGTCGCGGCCCGCACGGGGAAGGGCAGGGTGCGCAGCCAGTCGTGCGCGCGCGGCGCGTGGCCGAGGATGAGAATGTCGGTAGTGGTTGGATCGGCTGTCATGTCACCCGCTGTTCTGTACCTTGCGGGTACGGCGCTGGAGCTCGCATATTATCAACAATCGGTCACCCCCATGCGGCCTGCAAGCTGCCGAACGGCCGCGCACGATTGCCGTGCGCGCGCTTGCATCTACAATGGCAGTATTGCCACTTTCGCCATCCACCTGATGAACGCACCCCTGCACCTGTTCGCGCTGGCCGGCAGCGCACCGTTCGGCCAGCGCGTCGCGCGCCACCTCGGCATTGCCCTTGCCACCCATGAAGAGAAGGATTTCGAGGACGGCGAGCACGTCGTCCGCGCCCCGGCCTCCGTGCGCGGCGGCCATGCGTGCGTGGTCCACTCGCTGGCCGGCGCCGCCGGGCATTCCAGCGGCGAACGCCTGTGCCGGCTGCTGTTCTTTGTCGCGGCGCTGCGCGACACGGGCGCCAGCCGCGTCACCGTCGCGTTGCCGTACCTGGCGTTCGCCCGCCAGGACAGCCGGCAGCAGGAAGGCGAGCCGCTCACGGTGCGCTACGTGGCTACGTTGCTGGAGGCGGCCGGGGCCGACGCGGTGGTGACGATCGACGTGCACAACCTCGCCGCGTTCCAGAACGCGTTCCGCTGCCGCACGCTGCACCTGGACGGCACCGCGCTGTTCGCCAGCCACTTCGCGCCGCTGGCGCGCGACGCTGACGTGTGCGTGGTGGCCCCGGATGGCGGCGGCATCCGCCGCGCCGAGCGGCTGCGCCAGGCGCTGGCGCAGGAGGCCGGCAGGCCGGTGGCGCTGGCCTTCGTCGAGAAGCACCGCCACGGCAGCACGCTGACGGGCGACCTGATGGCCGGCGACGTGGCAGGCAAGGTGGCGATCGTCGTCGACGATATCATCGGCACGGGCCACACGATGGCGCGGGCGCTGCGTGCCAGCCGCGAGCACGGCGCCGCGCGGGTGCTGGCCGCCGCCACGCATGCCGTGTTTGCCGGCCCGGCCGCGAACGTGCTGGCCGACGCGGGCCTGGACGGCGGCGCCGTGGCGGACACGGTGCACGACGGCGCCCGTGCCGGCGGCCTGTTCACCGTGCTCGACAGCAGCGCGCTGTTCGCGCAGGCCATCCGCTCGCTGCACGACGGCGTGCCGATGCCGGGCTGAGCTGCCACAGCGGCGCGGTGGCCGTGGAGAGCGGCCGCAGCGCTGCACGCCACACTGTTTGCGCGCGATCAAATAGACGGCGGCTTCCCGCTTTCTACCCGCGCAGGCGCCGCACATAATGAAAACCATCGGCCGTGGGGCCTGGCTCGAACCTGGCTCGCCCCTGGCTCGAACCTCGCCCACATCCAACTGTCCTTTATTGTCTTCACAATGACCACGCCGCAACGTCCCGGCCGCCCCGCCACCGCCAGCCCACCCGCCGAGGCATCGCTTGCCGCGCCGGACGGGGTGGCCGATCCGTACCAGGAGCGCGGTGCGCTGTCCGACCCGGCCGTCTGCGGCCATTGCGGTGCCGTCTACGCGGGCGGCACGTGGCATTGGGGCCCGGCGCCGCCCCACGCGTCACGGGTGCGGTGCGTGGCTTGCCACCGTACCGACGACAACGTACCGGCCGGCTATGTGACCCTGGAAGGGCCGTACGCCAGCACGCATCGCGACGAGCTGGAGGAGGAGATCGCCCGCTATGCCCACCTTGCCCGCACCGCGCACCCGATGCGCCGCGTGATGGCGATGGAGGAGGTCGGCGGCCGGCTGCTGGTGACGACGACGGACGTGGAACTGGCCCACGACATCGCCCAGGAACTGCGGCGCCGGCACGGCGGCGAGCTGGACGGCCACTTCAACCGGGAAGAATTCCTGATCAGGATGCGCTGGCGCCATTGAGCGCGGCGGGGAGGCAGCGATGGCAACGGCGAGCGGTGGCGGCGGGAACGAATCGGAGGTGCTGGTCGGCGGCGCGCCGGCGCTGCCTGGCACGCTGGCGCTGCCGGATGCCGCATGGTCCGCCGGACCCGGCGCGGTCCCGCGCGGCGTCGTGCTGTTCGCGCACGGCAGCGGCAGCAGCCGCCACAGCCCGCGCAACCGCTACGTGGCCGAGGTGCTGCGCGCGGCCGGTTGCGCCACGTTGCTGCTGGACCTGTTGACCCCGGACGAGGACCGCGACAGCGCGGCCCGCTTCGACATCGGCCTGCTGGCCGAGCGCCTGGATGCCGCCTGCACGTGGCTGCGGCTCGACGAGCGCACTGAGCAGCTGCCGATCGGCCTGTTCGGCGCCAGCACGGGTGCCGGTGCGGCGCTGCGGCTGGCGGCGGAGCGGGGCGGCGACATCGCCGCCGTCGTCTCGCGGGGCGGCCGGCCCGACCTGGCCGGCGCCACCGCGCTGGCCGGGGTCGCCGCACCGGTGCTGCTGATCGTCGGCGGCCACGACCATGAAGTGATCCGGTTGAACGAGGCGGCCGCGGCCGCGCTGCGCTGCCCGCACGAGCTGGCGATCGTGCCCGGCGCCACCCACCTGTTCAACGAACCGGGCACGCTGGAACAGGCCGCCGCGCTGGCGCGCGACTGGTTCGTGCGGCACCTGACCCCGCTGCTGCCCGGGTGACGGCGCCGCACCCCTGAGCTCGCGTCGCGTTGGCGAACGCGTCCTTCCGCCCCATGATACGATGGCAAAAAAGCATAGGAGTCCATCGTGTCCACCCGCCCCTTCGTGTCCCCCGAACGGTTCGACGATCCGGCCGCCGCGCTGGCCCGCGTACAGGAAATCTACGACGGCAGCATCCGCCACCTGCGCGAGGCGCTGCAGCGCTTCGTCGAAGGCGAGACGCCGGCGCACGTGCGCGCCTGCTACCCGTTCGTGCGCGTGCAGACGGAAACGTTCGCGCGCGCCGACTCGCGGCTGTCCTATGGTTTCGTGGAAGGTCCCGGCACCTATGAAACGACGCTGACGCG
Organism: Pseudoduganella flava; assembly: GCF_007830495.1. Classification (GTDB taxonomy): domain Bacteria; phylum Pseudomonadota; class Gammaproteobacteria; order Burkholderiales; family Burkholderiaceae_D; genus Rugamonas; species Rugamonas flava. The sequence goes on from NZ_VLKW01000002.1 coordinate 265,488, forward strand.
GCCCGACCTGTTCGCGCGCTACTATCACGAGCAGTTCCGGCTGCTGTTGAAGAACCACGGCGCGCAGCACGTGCAGATCGAAGTGGGCCTGTCCGCCCAGCCGATCCCGATCCACTTCTCGTTCGCCGAGCACGATCACATCGAAGGCAACATGCCGGCCGAGCGGCGCGCGCTGATGCGCGACGTGTTCGACCTGCCGAACCTGGCCGCGATGGACGACGGCATCGCCAACGGCACGTACGACCCGCCGCCCGGCACGCCGCTGCCGCTGTCGCTGTTCACGGCGCCGCGCGTCGACTACTCGCTGCAGCGCCTGCGCCATTACACGGGCACGTCGCCGGAGCACTTCCAGAAGTTCGTGCTGTTCACAAACTACCAGTTCTACATCGACGAATTCGTGCGCCTGGGGCACGCGATCATGAGCCGCGAGCCGGCCAGCGACGACGATGCGTACGTGGCCTTCGTCGAACCGGGCAACCTCGTCACGCGCCGCGCGGGCCAGGAGCCGCAGCCGGGCGACGCGCTGGGCGCGCCGCCGCTGCGCCTGCCGCAGATGCCGGGCTATCACCTGGTGCGCGCGGACGGCAGCGGCATCAGCATGATCAACATCGGCGTGGGCCCCGCCAACGCGAAGACGATCACGGATCACGTGGCGGTACTGCGCCCGCATGCATGGCTGATGCTGGGCCACTGCGCCGGCCTGCGCAACACGCAGCAGCTGGGCGACTACGTGCTGGCGCACGGCTACGTGCGCGAAGACCACGTGCTTGACGAGGACCTGCCGCTGTGGGTGCCCGTGCCCGCGCTGGCCGAGGTGCAGGTGGCGATCGAAGGCGCGGTGGCCGAGGTCACGCAGCTGACGGGCCACGACCTGAAGCGCGTGCTGCGCACCGGCACCGTGGCCAGCACGGACAACCGCAACTGGGAACTGCTGCCGCAGCGCACGCCGGAGCGGCGCTTCTCGCAAAGCCGCGCGGTGGCGCTGGACATGGAAAGCGCGACGATCGCCGCGAACGGCTTCCGCTTCCGCGTCCCGTACGGCACCTTGCTGTGCGTGTCGGACAAGCCGCTGCACGGCGAAATCAAGCTGCCCGGCATGGCGAACCAGTTCTACCGCGACCGCGTCGACCAGCACCTGCGCATCGGCATCCGCGCGCTGGAACTGCTGCGCGCGCTGGGCGTGGACCGGCTGCACAGCCGGAAGTTGCGCAGCTTTGCCGAGGTGGCGTTCCAATAACCGGGGGAGCACCGACATGGGCACGCTCGATGGGAAAAAAGGTCTCGTCGTCGGCATCGCCAACGATGCCAGTATCGCCTGGGGCTGTGCGCGGGCATTGCGCGCCCACGGCGCCGAGCTGGCGGTGACGTACCTGAACGACAAGGCGAAGGGTTACGTGCAGCCGCTGGCGGATGCGCTGGACGCGCCGCTGTGCATGAAGCTCGACGTCACGCAGCCGGCCGAGCAGGACGCGCTGTTCGCGGCGATCGCCGCGCGGTGGGGCCGGCTGGACTTCGTGCTGCACTCGATCGCCTTCGCACCGAAGGCCGACCTGCAGGGCCGCGTGGTCGACTGCAGCGCCGCCGGCTTCGCGCAGGCGATGGACGTGTCGTGCCACTCGCTGATGCGGCTCGCCAAGGCGGCCGAACCGCTGATGCAGGGTGGCGGATCGATCCTGACGATGAGCTATTACGGCGCCGAGAAGGTCGTCACGCATTACAACCTGATGGGCCCCGTCAAGGCGGCGCTGGAGGCGAGCATGCGCTACCTGGCGGCGGAATTGGGCGAGCGCGGTATCCGCGTCAACGCGCTGTCGGCCGGCCCGGTCGCCACCCGCGCGGCGTCCGGCCTGGCCCACTTCGACAAGCTGATGGAAGAGGCGGCCAGTCGCGCGCCGCTGCACCAGCTCGTGACGCTGGAGCAGATCGGCGAGATGGCCGCGTTTCTCGTGTCCGACAACGCGCGCCAGGTCAGCGGCCAGACGATCTACGTCGATGCCGGCTACAACGTGAAAGGATGAACATGGTCGACCCCCGCGAACTGAACGGCTACCGCTTCGAAGAACTGGAAGTCGGCATGTCCGCCGTCTACAGCCGGACGATCACGGACACGGACCTGCGCAACTTCTCCGGCGTGTCCGGCGATACCAACCCGATGCACCTGAACGAGGAATACGCCCGCACCACCGTGTTCGGCGGCTGCATCGTGCATGGCATGCTGACGGCCAGCCTGCTGTCGACGGTGATCGGCACGAAGCTGCCGGGGCCAGGGTGCCTGTACGTGAGCCAGACATTGTCGTTCAAGGCGCCCGTGCACGTGGGCGAAACCGTGTATGCGAAAGCCACGGTGGTCGAGCTGATCCCGGAGAAGCGCCGTGCCAGGCTGCACACGCAGTGCATCGTGCACGACGCGGTGGTGCTGGACGGCGAGGCCGTCGTGCAGCTGCCGAAGTAAAGGGCGGCAAAGGCAGGGGCGGGCGCCGGTCAGTCGGGGTCCGGATCCCCGTCGTCCTGGCGCGCCAGCTGGATCTGCGCCAGGATCTCCTCGACGGCATCGATCCGGTACGGCTTGTACAGCAGGCGCACGCCCGGCGGCAGCTCGTCGCCCAGCGCGCGGCCCGTGACGACGGCCACCGACAGGTGCGGATCGTCCGCCAGCCGGTGCGCCAGTTCCAGGCCGTTCATGCCGGGTAGCTGCACGTCGGTGAACACGGCGTGGTAGCCGCCCGCCTCGAGCGCGGTCAGCGCCGCCTCGGCGCTGCCGACGCCGGTCGCCTGGTAGCCGAGCGCCATCACCATTTCGCAGGTCAGGTCGCGCAGGTCGTCGTTGTCCTCCACCACCAGCACGCGCAAGGTGTGCAGCATGGGCGGTGCCCCATCGGCCGGCGGCAAGGCACTCCGTTCGTCCAGGACGGCGCGCACCTTGCGCGCCAGCTCGTCGCGGCGGTAGGGCTTGGACAGCAGCTGCACGCCGGGATCGAGCCGGCCGCCGTGCACGATCGCATCCTGCGTGTAGCCGGACGTGAACAGCACCGCGATTCCGGGCCGCAGGTGACGCGCCACCCGCGCCAGCTCGGTGGCCGGCAGCGAGCCGGGCATGACGACGTCGGTGAACAGCAGGTCGACGGCGGCGCCGCCGCGCAACGCCTGCAGGGCCGCATCCGTGCCGCCCGCCTCGATCACCGTGTACTGCAGCGTGCGCAGCATGCCGGCGACCGTTTCGCGCACGGGCGCGTCGTCCTCGACCAGCAGGATCGTCTCGCGGCCGCCCGCCACGTCCTGCGTCGGTTCGGCCGCCTGCTGCGCCTCGGGCACGCCGGTGCGCGGGAAGTACAGCCGCATCGTGGTGCCCACGCCCACCTCGCTGTAGACGCGGATATGGCCACCCGTCTGCCGCACGAAGCCATAGGCCATCGACAGGCCCAGGCCCGTGCCTTCACCTTCCGGTTTCGTCGTGAAGAACGGTTCGAACACGCGCTCCTGCACGTCGGGCGGCATGCCGGCGCCGGTGTCGGAGACGGCCAGCAGCACGTAGTCGCCGGCGATCGCCTCCGGCACGCTGGCCGCGTAGACGTCGTCCAGCACGCAGTTCGACAGCTCGATCGTCAGCTTGCCGTTGCCGTCCATCGCGTCGCGCGCATTGATGGCCAGGTTCAGGATCACGTTCTCCAGCTGGTTCGGGTCGACCAGCGTGTTCCACAGGCCCGCTTCGACGATCGTCGCCAGCTCGACGCCGTCGCCCAGCGCGCGGCGCAGCAGTTCGTCGACGTTGCGCAGCACCCGCGCCAGGTTGATGACGACGGGCGCGAGCGGCTGGCGCCGCGCGAACGCCAGCAGCTGGCCGGACAGCTTGGCGCCCCGGTCGACGGCCGCCAGTGCGTTCTCCAGGCGGCGCGGCGTCTCCGGGCTGTGCGGCGCCGCGCAAGCGGCCTGCACATTGCCGTAGATGATCTGCAGCACGTTGTTGAAGTCGTGCGCGACGCCGCCCGTCAGCTTGCCCACGGCCTCCAGCTTCTGGGCCCGGTGCAGCGCCCGCTGCGCCTGGTGCAGGTCGGCCTGGCGCACCGTCTCGCGCGCCGCCGCCGCCTTCTCGGCGGACAGGTCGCGCAGGAAGCCGTGCAGCTCGCGCTCGCCGCCCCGTTCCACCAGTGAGCACGACAGCTCGACGGGAATGTGGTCGCCGGCGCGGCACGTGGCCTGCAGCTCCAGCCGGTCGCCGTGGCCGCTGTCGAACGCGGCGGGGTCGAGCGTCAGGAGGCGGTCCAGTTCCGGCTGCTCGCCATGGAACAGCAGCGCGCGCAGCGAGCGGCCCTGCGCCTCGCTGGCGGGCCAGCCGAACGTGCGTGCCGCCTGCGCGTTCCAGTACGTGATGCGGCCTGCCGCGTCGACGGCCACGAACGCGTCGTGGGCGTTCTCGAGGATGCTGGCGAGGCGGGTGCGCTCCAGCCCCAGCCGCTCGTAGGAACGCTGCAGGTCTTCCGTCATCCGGCGCGCCAGCAGGCGGGCGCGGTCGCGTCCTTGCGCGAGCAGCCACACGAGCGTGGCCGAGAGCACGCTGACGATGATGCCGGAGACGCCCGCCCATGCGGCCTGCTGCGACGCCAGGCGCTCCTCGAACACGGGGTTGCTGCGCACGCGCAGGATCCAGTGCCGGCCGGCGATGCGCAACGTCTGCTGGGTGTCCAGGCGCGCGGCGCCGTCGCGGTAGTCGCAGCCGTACATGCAGTTCTCGGGTGCCGCGGCGGCATCGTAGATCGTCACGTGCAGGTCGCTTTCGCGTTCACCGTTCAGGCCGCGCATGAAGTCGAGCATGCGGAACGCGCCATAGGTCCAGCCGTACAGGGCTTCGCGGCGCGTGGCCGTGTCGCCGGGCGTGCCGCGGTACAAAGGCAGGTACATCAGGAAGCCGGGCTGGCCGGGGCCGCTGCCCTCCTGCACCAAGCGCACCTGGCCGGACAGCGCGGCCGTGCCCATGTCGCGGGCGCGCGCCATCGCCTCATGGCGCACCGGCTCGGCAAACATGTCGAAGCCGAGGGCGCGGCGGTTCATCGCGTCGAGCGGCTCGATCATCACGACCGCGCTCTTCGCACCGTCCGGGCGCGCGCCGGGCGGACGTTCCAGCAGCGACACGCCGATGCCCTGGATGCCGGGATAGAATTGACGCAACCGCAACGTGCCGACATAGGTGCGGAACTCGTCGACCTGTGGCAGCAGCGGCGAGGCGACGACGTATGCCTGGGCGCCGCGCAGCACCTGCTCGAACGTCGCGATGCGCCGCACGACCCGCAGCGCCAGGTCGCGCACGCGGTAGTCGAATTCGGCATGCACTTGCCGGTCGTGGCTCGTGCGCAGGCTGTTCCAGACAAGCGCCGTGGCGATCAGCCCGGCGCACAGCGTGCCCACGCCGACGGCGAGCGGCAACAGCCGGGCGGCGCGGCGGTTCGACGGCTGCGATGCGGAAGGCGGCGGCGATGTCTGCATGCCCGCCATCGTACTACCGGGGCCGGCTCGTCAGCGCTCTTTTCGTTGTTGAATTGTTACTGCCAGCCATTGTTGCTGGGAGTACAGGCTTAGGAGCGGCGCCTCACGGCTCGAGAATGCCGCGCCGGATCGCGATCGTGACGGCATGGGTGCGGTCCCGCGCGCCCAGCTTGCCCAGCACGGTGCTCATGTGCGCCTTCACGGTTTCCTCGGCGATGCCGAGGGCCTGGGCGACGCGCTTGTTCGAATTGCCGTCGGCGACCAGGCTCAGCACTTCCGTCTCGCGGGCGGACAGCGCATCGGCATCGATGTGCGCCGCCAGTTCGATGGCGATCTCGGGCGGGATGTGGCGCTGGCCCGCATGCACGCGGGCAATCGCATCGGCCAGTTCCGTGCGCAGCATGCTTTTCAGCAGATAGCCCATCGCGCCGGCCTTCAGCGCGCGCAGCACCTGCACGTCGCCCTTGTAGGTCGTCAGCACGATGATGCGGGCCTGCGGCGCGATCTCGCGGATCGCCACGATCGCATCGAGCCCGTTCATGACGGGCATCTGCAGGTCCATCAAGGTGACGTCCGGCCGGTGCCGCACGTACTGTTCCAGCGCGCTGCGGCCGTCCCCGGCCTCGGCCACGAGTTCGAAGCGGTCGCCGATCGACAGCACGGCGGCGATCCCCTCGCGCAGCAGCGGGTGGTCGTCCACCACCATCACGCGCACCGGCGCGCCGCTGGCTAAGTCCCGCACGATGTGCTTCCCATGATGTGCTCCCGCTGTGATGGCGCCTGCCGCGCCGATGCCGCATCTTACACGCGCGCCGCCGGCGCGGGCAGGGCGCCGGGCGCCGTTGCCCCTTTCGGGGGAGCGCGGTGGCAGCACATCGGGGCACCTTGCGCGGCCACGATGTGGGATGGGCCGCGGCCACATCCACGCGTACGCTCTCGCGGCATGGACATCATCGATTCCGGCGGCATCGTCTTCGGCCGCCACACCTTCGACCCGGCCCGCTGCGAGCTGCACACGGCCGGCCGCGCCGCCGTGCCGCTGGGGCAGCGCGCCGGCCGCCTGCTCGACGCGCTGATCGGCGCGCACGGGCGGGTGCTGTCGCGCGACGACCTGCTGCGCTCCGTCTGGCCGGGCCAGGACGTCCCCGACGGCAACCTGCGCGTGCAGATCGCCGCGCTGCGCCGCGCGCTGGCCGAGGACCGGGAATTGATCGGCACCGTGGCTGGCCGCGGCTACCTGTTTGCCGGCCACGCCGAGCGGCGTGCCGGTGCGCGGCCGGCGCTGCCCGCACCCGTCCCCTGCATCGGCCGGGGCGAACTGGTGGATGCCGTGCTGGCGCGCTGCGCCCAGGTCCGCTTCGTCACGCTGGCCGGCACCGCCGGCATCGGCAAGACGGCGCTGGCGCTGGCGGCCGCGCACCAGCACGGCCATGCGGTGTGGGTCGAGCTGCAAGCGGTGGACGGGCCGGGCGTCGGCCGCGCCGTCGCCGCCGCGCTGGGGCTGGACGCCGCCGCATCGTCGGCACCTTCGGCGCTGGCCGCCCGGCTGCGCGACGTGCCGCTGCTGCTGGTGCTGGACAATTGCGAACACGTCGCCGACGCGTGCAGCGCGCTGGTCGAGACGCTGCTGCGGCAGTGCCCCGGCCTTGCCGTGCTGGCGACGAGCCGCCAGCCGCTGCTGGCCCATGGCGAGACCGTGATGCGCGTGCCCGCGCTGGCGCTGCCGGCGCCGGGCGAGGCGGATGCGGCGCGGCTGGGCGCAAGCGGCGCCGTCGAACTGTTCGTGCGGCGCGCCGGCGCCGATGCCGGATTTGCGCCGGATGCGGCGGCGCTGGCATGCATCGGCACGATCTGCCGCCGGCTGGAAGGCTTGCCGCTGGCGATCGAGCTGGCGGCGGCCAGGGTGCCGGCGCTGGGCCTGGCGCAGGTGGCGGCCGGGCTGGCCGATACGCTCGACCTGCTGCTCGCAGGGGCAGGGGCAGGGCCGGCGCGAGCCCCATATTGCCCGCTACGGCCGCCGCCGCGCCACCGCACGTTGCGCGCCGCCCTCGACTGGAGCCACGTGCTGCTGCCGCCCGTCGCGCAGCTGGCGCTGCGCCGCATTGCCGCTTTTGCGTCGTGGTTTACGCTGGACGAGGCGGCGGCGGCGCTGCATCCCTGCCTGTCCCCATATGACACGATCGACGCGCTGGCCAGCCTGGCCACGCACTCGCTGCTTGTCGTCGGCCACGACGTCCGTCCCGCCCGTTACCGGCTGCTCGCCACCACCCGCGCCTACGCCCTGGCGCTGAGCCATTGCTGATTCGTTGCTGATTCATTGCCGATTATTTCGCGACTACAATGCTCATTCAGCTGAGCATTGCTGACGCAATGCGGCGGGATCGCGCTTCGTCGATATCAAAAACGATATCGTAAATCGGGAAAATTTGATTGGATCGAATTCGCAAGCCCGCCTAACATCGGCGTGAGATTGCAATATTGCATCCAAAAAAATACAAGAGACGTCGGAGACCAGTCGCGTCGAGCCCTCCCATGCTCGGCAAACTCCCCTGTTCGGCCGAGTGGACCCCAAGGAGTGCCCCGCGGGTGGCCGGCGTACTCGCGTACTTCGCGAAAAGAAAGGTCGAGTAGACATGGAGAGACAGAAACTATCCACGCTGGAGAAGGTCGGCTTCGGGGCCGGGGACATGGCGCTGAACGTCGTGATCTCGTCGATGATGCTGATCATCACCTACTTCTACACCGACATCTACGGCCTGCACGTCGAAGACCTGGCCATGTTGCTGCTGGTCGTGAAGATCATCGGCGCGATCTCCGACTTGGCGATGGGCCAGATCACCGACCGCTACACGAACAAGTGGGGCCGCTACCGGCCGTGGTTCCTGTTCCTGGCCGTGCCGTACGGGATCTCCGTGTTCTTCGTCTTCATGACGCCGGACTTCCACTACGACGCCAAGCTGCTGTGGGCTTACTCGACCTATATCCTGATGACGGTGATGACGTCCGGCGTCGGCGTGTCGTACATTTCGCTGCCCAGCGCGCTGACGGCCGATCCGCAGGAGCGCCTGTCCGCCAACGGCTACCGGCTGTTCTTCGCCAAGATCGGCGCGTTCATGGTGACGATCATCGTGCCGATCCTGGCCGAGCGCTGGGGCCACGGCAACCCGGCCGCCGGCTACCAGGCGGCGATGGCCGTGATGGCCGCGATGGGCGTGGCGCTGTTCCTGTTCTGCTTCTTCACGACGACCGAGCGGGTGCGCCACGTCGTCGAGCGCCAGTCGCTGTGGTCCCAGCTGAAGGTCCTGCTGAAGAACGACCAGTGGCTGCTGCTGTGCGGCGCCTGCGTGACGGGCACGATCGGCTACGTGATCCGCGGCTCGGTGGCGATCTACTACGCCAAGTACTACCTGGGTGGCGATGCGGGCGTCGTGTCGGCATTCCTGTCGACGGGCGTGGCGGCGGCGATCCTGTCGATGGTCGCATCGACGTGGATCACGAAGGCCTATTGCAAGGTAAAACTGTTCCGCAACTCGCAGGTGATCGTCGCCTTGATCAGCGTGGCGATCTACGTGCTCGTCAAGCCGGGCGACATGGTGCTGGCATTCGTCCTGTACTTCCTGCTGTCCTTCATCGTCGACCTGCATGCGCCGGTGTTCTGGTCCGCGATCGCCGAGACGATCGACTACGGCCAGGTCAAGACGGGCAAGCGGGTGTCCGGCTTCGCGTTCGGCGGCATCTCCGTGTGCCAGAAGGCGGGCATGGGCATCGCCGGCGCGTTGGTGGGCGGCCTGTTCACGCTGTTCCACTACGTGCCGAACGCCGCGCAGACGCCGCATGCGCTGAACGGCATCGCACTGATGCTGACCGTGATCCCGGGCTTCTTCCACCTGCTGATGGGCCTTTTCATGTTCAAGTACCGCATCAGCGACACCTACTACAACGAGGTCAAGGACCAGATGCGGGCCAATGGCTACGTGGCCGGCTGACATGTGGCAGGCCGGATTTTTAGAAATGGAGAACACGATGGGCGACGTCCTGAAACCCCTGATCGAGCAGCGTGCCGATCCCTACATCTACCGTCACACGGACGGCTATTACTACTTCACGGCGTCGGTGCCGCAATACGACCGCATCGAACTGCGGCGCGCGAAGACCATCGAAGGCCTGGCCTCGGCGCAGACGCGCGACGTGTGGCGCAAGCCCGACACGGGCGCGTACTCGGAGCTGATCTGGGCGCCGGAAATCCACTTCAACCAGGGCGCGTGGTACGTGTACTTCGCGGCGGCGCCGTCGCGCGAGATCAAGTACAAGCTGTTCCAGCACCGCATGTACGCGATCCGCAACACGAGCCAGAACCCGCTGGAAGGCGAGTGGGAATTCATGGGCCAGGTCGACACGGGCATCGACACGTTCTGCCTGGATGCGACGACGTTCACGCACAAGGGCCAGCTGTACTACCTGTGGGCGCAGAAGCACAACGACATCGAGGGCAACTCGAACCTGTACATCGCGCCGATGAAGACGCCGTGGCAGATCGACGGCGAACCGGTCATGCTGAGCAAACCCGAACACGACTGGGAGTGCCGCGGCTTCCTCGTCAACGAGGGCCCGTCGGTACTGAAGAAGAACGGCAAGATCTTCATCAGCTACTCGGCCAGCGCGACGGATCACAACTACGCGATGGGCTTGCTGTGGGCGGACGAGAACGCCGACCTGCTGGATCCGGCGTCGTGGCACAAGTCGGAAAAACCGGTGCTGGAGACGTGCTACGAGCACAAGATCTACGGCCCCGGCCACAACAGTTTCACGGTGGCGGAAGACGGTTCAACCGTGCTCCTGGTGTACCATGCGAGGACTTATACTGAAATCGAAGGCGACCCGTTGTGGAACCCGGATCGCCATACTTTCGTCAAACCCTTGCGCTGGACCGCGGATGGCATGCCGGACTTCGGCCGGCCTTCCATCGCTTGACGCGGGCTAGGTAACCTGCCTGACACAAGCCCCGGCCGGCATCGACTACGGATACGAATTTGGAACTGAGTATTGAACAGGAACCGTTCGGCACGACGCCGGACGGCGAACCGCTGTCGCTCTACACGCTGCGCAACCGCAGCGGGATGGTCGTCAAGATCACGAACTACGGCGGCATCATCACCGAGATGCACGTGCCCGACAAGCACGGCAACCTGGCCGACGTGACGTTCGGCTTCGACCATGCCGAGCCGTACTTCGGCGACTGCCCGTACTTCGGCGCGCTGATTGGCCGCTACGGCAACCGCATCGCGGCGGGGCGCTGCGAAGTGGACGGCCAGGCGTTGCAGCTGGACGTCAACAACGGCCGCAACCACCTGCATGGCGGCACGCGCGGCTTCCACAAGGTGGCCTGGCATGCGGTGCCGATGGTGACGGACCTGACGATCGGCCTGAAGCTCACCTACCTGAGCCCGGACGGCGAGATGGGCTACCCGGGCAACCTGGACGTGACGGTCACGTACGAACTGAACGACGCGAACGAGCTGCTCGTCAAATACCACGCGACGACGGACAAGGCCACCCCGGTCAACCTGACGCAGCACGCCTACTTCAACCTGGCGGGCCGCGGCTCGGTGCTGAACCACGAACTGGTGATCAACGCGGACCGCTACACGCCGATCGATGGCGAATCGATCCCGCTGGGCGCGCTGGCATCCGTCGACGGCACGCCGTTCGACTTCCGCACGCCGCAGACAGTGGGCGCACGGATCGACAGCGACGACGAGCAGCTGCGTAACGGCCTGGGCTACGACCACAACTTCGTGCTGAACAAGCCGGAGTCGAACGTGCTGTCGCTCGCCGCGATCCTGCGCGAGCCGGAGTCCGGCAGGGTGCTGGAGCTGTACACGCAGGAACCGGGCGTGCAGTTCTACAGCGGCAATTTCCTGGACGGCTCGCTGATCGGCAAAGGCTGGCAATACGCCCACCGCAGCGGCCTGTGCCTGGAACCGCAACACTTCCCGGACTCGCCGAACCGGCCCGAGTACCCGAACACGATCCTGCGGCCGGGGGAGACGTATTCGACGAGGTCGTTGTATCGGTTCACCGTGCAGCCATAAACGTCGCCACGGGCTCGGCCTTCCAACCCCAACGCAAACCTGGGGTCCGACCCGCCGGGTCGGACCCCGGCTTCTGCTGCGGGTTTTGGCCAGCTTGAACATTGAAGAGAAGCCGGTGCCTGTCGCCGGCTTTTGTTTTGCGCCCATCCGATACCTTTTTTCATATCGCAGCCAAATTTTTATTCATTGGAAAGGAATCATTGCGTTCTTTAACATCTCGGAACATCGCAGCTCGACGAGGACAGCCAGTTCGCCGGGCCCAGCACAACACCGGAGGAATGCATGTCTGAGACAAAGAAGAATGTAAAACTGCGCTCGGCCGAATGGTTCGGCACGCAGGACAAGAACGGCTTCATGTACCGCAGCTGGATGAAGAACCAGGGCATCCCGGACCATGAATTCCAGGGCAAGCCGATCATCGGTATCTGCAACACGTGGTCCGAACTGACCCCTTGCAACGCCCACTTCCGCAAGCTCGCCGAGCACGTCAAGAAGGGCATCATCGAAGCGGGCGGCTGGCCTGTCGAGTTCCCGGTCTTCTCGAACGGCGAATCCAACCTGCGCCCGACCGCGATGCTGACCCGGAACCTGGCGTCGATGGACGTCGAGGAATCGATCCGCGGCAATCCGATGGATGCCGTCGTGCTGCTGGTCGGCTGCGACAAGACCACCCCGGCGCTGCTGATGGGCGCCGCATCGTGCGACATCCCGGCGATCGTCGTCACCGGCGGCCCGATGTTGAACGGTAAGCTGAACGGCAAGAGCATCGGCTCCGGCACCGCCGTCTGGCAGCTGCACGAACAAGTGAAGGCCGGCGAGATCTCGATGCACGACTTCCTCGCCGCCGAGGCGGGCCACTCGCGCTCGGCCGGCACCTGCAACACGATGGGCACCGCGTCGACGATGGCCTGCATGGCCGAGGCGCTCGGCACGTCGCTGCCGCACAATGCCGCGATCCCCGCCGTCGACGCGCGCCGCTACGTGCTGGCGCACATGTCCGGCATGCGCATCGTCGAGATGGTGTGGGAAGACCTGCGCCTGTCCAAGATCCTGACCCGCGAAGCGTTCGAGAACGCGATCCGCGTGAACGCCGCGATCGGCGGTTCGACCAATGCCGTGATCCACCTGAAGGCCATCGCCGGCCGTATCGGCGTTGACCTGGAGCTGGAAGACTGGACCCGCATCGGCCGCGGCACGCCGACGCTCGTCGACCTGCTGCCTTCCGGCCGCTTCCTGATGGAAGAGTTCTACTATGCGGGCGGCCTGCCGGGCGTGCTGCGCCGCCTGGGCGAAAACGGCCTGCTGCCGAACAAGGACGCCTTGACCGCGAATGGCAAGACGATCTGGGAAAACAACAAGGACGCTCCGATCTATGACGAGGAAGTGATCCGCCCATTGGAAAACCCGCTGATCAAGGATGGCGGCATCTGCATCCTGCGCGGTAACCTGGCGCCCCGCGGCGCCGTGCTGAAACCGTCGGCCGCATCGCCGCACCTGATGCAGCACCGCGGCCGCGCCGTTGTGTTCGAAGACTTCGACCACTACAAGTCGCGCATCATGGACCCGGACCTGGACGTGGACGAGAACTGCGTGCTGGTGATGAAGAACTGCGGCCCGAAAGGCTATCCGGGCATGGCCGAAGTGGGCAATATGGGCCTGCCGCCGAAGCTGCTCGCGAAGGGCATCAAGGACATGGTCCGCATCTCGGATGCGCGCATGAGCGGCACCGCCTACGGCACCGTCGTGCTGCACGTGGCGCCGGAAGCGATGGCCGGCGGCCCGCTGGGCATCGTCAAGGATGGCGACATGATTGCGCTGGACTGCGCCGGCGGCCGCCTCGACCTGGAGATCTCCGAGGAAGAGATGGCGGCCCGCCTGGCGGCCCGTGCCGAACAGAAGAACGACCTGCCGAAGTCCGGCTACGCCCAGCTGTACGTCGACCACGTGCTGCAGGCGGACCAGGGCTGCGACTTCGACTTCCTCGTCGGCCAGCGCGGATCGGCCGTGCCGAAGCACTCGCACTAAAAGAACATCCACCCGCCGGCACGCCGCTCATGTGGCGGTGCCGGCGTACCATTAGGAGACCCATATGCTGCTGGTTCAATTCAAGAGCAAGGATGGCGCCCGCCACGTCGGCATCCTCGCCAACGACACGCTGCGCGTGATCGACGGCTACACCACCACTTACGCGCTGGCGCAAGCCGCGATCCGCAACAAGCAGTCACTGGCCGCGCTGGCCGATTCCGCCGCCGGTTCGACCACGGTGAAATTCGCCGACGTGACGCCGCTGGCCCCGCTGGGCCATGAAGACCCGGCCCACACCTATGTGACGGGCACGGGCCTGACGCACCTCGGCTCGGCCGATGCGCGCGACGCGATGCACAAGAAGATCGGCGGCGACGTCGAGTCGCTGTCCGACTCGATGAAGATGTTCCGCCTCGGCGTCGAAGGGGGCAAGCCGGCCGCCGGTAGCGCGGGCGTGCAGCCGGAATGGTTCTACAAGGGCGACGGTTCGATCGTCGCGGCCAGCGGCGAACCGCTGGTGATGCCGGACTTCGCGCTCGATGGCGGCGAAGAGCCGGAGATCGCCGGCCTGTATGTGATCGGCGACGACGGCCAGCCTTACCGCGTCGGTTTCGCGATCGGCAACGAATTCTCCGACCACGTGACGGAGCGCCAGAACTACCTGTACCTGGCCCACTCGAAGCTGCGCGCCTGCGGCGTCGGCCCGGCGCTGCTGGTCGGCGAACTGCCACAGCACATCGATGGCGTGTCGCGCGTGCTGGATAAAGACGGCAAGGTGCGCTGGGAAAAGGCGTTCGTCTCGGGTGAACAGAACATGTCGCACACGATCGCCAACCTGGAGCACCACCACTTCAAGTACCAGTTGTTCAAGCGCGCCGGCGACGTGCACATCCACTTCTTCGGCACCGCCACGTTGAGCTTCGCGGACAATATCTCCGTGCAGCCGGGCGAAACGTTCCAGATCGAGGCGCCGGCATTCGGCCCGGCGCTGTCCAATCCACTGGCCGTCGCCCCTACGAAAGTCGCACAGGTGAAGGCATTATGAGCATCACGGGTGAAGCACTGATCGGCGGCCTCGCCGTCAAGGGCAAGGGCAGCAACTTCAAGGCCTGGAATCCGAACGAGGGCAAGCACATGGAGCCCGCGTTCCACATGGTCGACGCGGACCAGATCGACGCGGCATGCCGCCTGGCGGGCGAAGCGTTCGATACGTTCCGCGCCACGACGGACGAGGAACGCGCGACGTTCCTGGAAACCGTGGCGGCCGAAATCATGGCGATCGGCGATGCGCTGATCGAGCGGGCGATGGCCGAGACGGGCCTGCCGCGCGTGCGCCTCGAAGGCGAGCGTGGCCGCACCTGCAATCAACTGAAGCTGTTCGCCGACCTGCTGCGCGAAGGCTCGTACCGTGACGTGCGCATCGATTCCGCGCTGCCGGAACGTACGCCGCCGCGGCCGGACCTGCGCTACCGCCTGATCGGCGTCGGCCCGGTGGCCGTGTTCGCGGCATCGAACTTCCCGCTGGCGTTTTCCGTCGCCGGCGGCGACACGGCATCGGCCTTCGCAGCCGGCTGTCCCGTCGTGCTGAAGGCGCACTCGGCGCACCCCGGCACGTCCGAGCTCGTGGCCCGCGCTGTCGTCAAAGCGGTGCAGCAGTGCGGCCTGCCGGCCGGCGTGTTCGCGCTGCTGACGGGTACCGGCAACGGCATCGGCCAGACGCTGGTGGCCCATCCGGCGATCCAGGCCGTCGGCTTCACGGGCTCGCGCTCGGGCGGCACGGCGCTGATGGCGGTGGCGGCGGCGCGTCCGCAGCCGATTCCCGTGTATGCGGAAATGAGCAGCATCAATCCGGTGTTCCTGCTGCCGGGCGCATTGACGGCGCGCGGTGCGGAGATCGCCACGCAATTCGCCGCGTCGCTGACGATGGGCGTGGGCCAGTTCTGCACGAACCCCGGCCTCGTGCTGGGTATCGCCGGGCCCGAGTTCGACGCGTTCGCGCATGCCGCTGCCGCGGCACTGGGCGGCGTGGCTGCCGGCACGATGCTGACGCCAGGTATCGCCGGCTCGTATCAGGCGGGTGTCGCCACCTTGGCGCAGCAGGATTGCGTGAAGACGCTGGCGCTCGCCGAGCAGCAGGAAGGCAAGGGCGGTCCCGCGCTGTTCGTCACCAGCGGCGAGTCGTTCCTGACGGAGAAGGCGTTGCATGGCGAGGTGTTCGGCCCGGCGTCGCTGCTGGTCGCCTGCCGCGACGTGGCGGAGATGCGCAAGGTCACCGAGCACCTGGAAGGCCAGCTGACGGCCACGCTGCAGCTGGAAGAAGCCGACCTGGATGCGGCGCACTCGCTGCTGCCGGTACTGGAGCGCAAAGTCGGGCGTATCCTCGCGAACGGCTTCCCGACCGGTGTCGAAGTATCGACGGCGATGGTGCACGGCGGCCCGTTCCCGGCCACGGCCGATGGCCGCAGCACGTCGGTGGGCACGGGCGCGATCCTGCGCTTCCTGCGTCCCGTCTGCTACCAGAACCTGCCGCAGCCGCTGCTGCCGGAGGCGCTGCGCGACGGAAATCCGCTGGCCATCTGGCGCCGTCGCGACGGTGTGCTGGGCAAGGATTGAACTTAGAATAAGAGCGCCCGCAACCCTCCGGCGCAAGGCGGGGACGGGCGCTCAAGGACAAGAAGGAGACAGAGCATGACAGAGTTGGCAAAGTTCGGCAGCCTGCGCGGCAAGCGCGTATTCGTCACGGGCGGCGGCACCGGCATCGGTGAATCGATCGTCGCATCGTTCGCTGAGCAGGGCGCGCTCGTTGCGTTCGTCGACATCGCGCAGGAAGCGAGCCTCGCGCTGGTCGAGCGCCTCAAGGCGGCCGGCCACCCGGCGCCGCTGTTCCGCTACTGCGACATCACCGACATCCCCGTGCTGCAGCAGACCATCGCGGAATTCGCCAAGGAGATCGGCGACTTCGACATCCTCGTCAACAACGCCGCCAACGACCAGCGCCACAAGCCGGAAGAGGTGACCTTGGAATACTGGAACGAGCGCATCGCGATCAACCAGCGGCCGATGTTCTTCACGTGCCAATCCGTCCTGGAAGGCATGAAAAAGAAGGGCGGCGGCTCGATCATCAACATCAGCTCGATGTCGTGGCACGCCAAGAACGGCGGCTACCCCGTCTACGGCACGACGAAGGCCGCCGTGATCGGCCTGACACGCTGCCTGGCACGCGACTTCGGCCAGTACGGCATCCGCGTCAACACGGTCACCCCAGGCTGGGTGATGACGCAGCGGCAGATCGACCTGTGGGTCGACGACGCGGCCGAACAGGAAATCAAGCGCGCCCAATGCCTGCCGGGCAAGCTGATGCCGGAGCATGTGTCGTCGATGATCCTGTTCCTGGGCGCGGACGACAGCGCCATGTGCACGGGGCAGGAGTTCATTGTCGACGCAGGGTGGGTCTAAAGACGCCGGCACGGTTGAGCTCGTGTCCCTCTGGGGTCAGACCCCGACAGGGACACAAGCTCGGCTGTTGTTATTGCTGAGTACGTGTCCTTCTGGGGTCTGACCCCAGAGGGACACAGCCTCAGCCATACCCGTAAGTAGTATCCCATCGCTGCACGCCGCCCCAAGCGGCGCTTTTCATTGTGACGACCATGAAACCTGCCCTGTATCGGATACTGGCGCTGACGGCTTGCACCGTCGCGTCCAACACGTTTGCCCACGCATCAGCTCAGACGCTCACCAGCCCGGACGGCAAGCTCGCCGTCACCGTCGCGCAGTCGACGGGCGGTGGCGTCACCTACCGGATCGCGCGCGACGGCAAGACCGTGCTGCGCGACTCGAAGCTGGGGCTGACGTTCGACGGCATCGACCTTGCCGGCAAACTGAAGCCGGAAGACGTGTCGCCCGAGCGCCGCATCGACGACCAGTACGAGCTGGTGGCCGGCAAGCGCCGCAACGTCACCTATGCCGCCAACGAGCGCACCTGGCGCTACGCCGCCGGCGGCGACAACAAGCTCGAGATCACGTTCCGCGTGTCGAACGACGGCGTCGCGTTCCGCTACACGGCCAGGGCGCCGCAGCTGAAGTTCGCGAGCGAGGCCACCAGCTTCGCCTTCCCGGCCAGGACGAAAGCCTGGCTGCAGCCGATGTCCGTCGCGAAGACGGGCTACAAGCGCACCAACCCATCGTACGAAGAGCACTACCGGATGGACATCCCCGCCGGCACGCCGTCGCCGATGGCCGGCTGGGTATTCCCCGCGCTGTTCCGCACCGGCGACACGTACATCGCGCTGACCGAGGCGAACATGGACGGGAGCTTCCACGCGTCGCGCCTGCACGCGCAATCGCCCGGCGGCGAATACCGCATCGCACCGCCGATGCCGGAAGAAACCTATACGAACGGTGCGTTGCTGCCCACCGCGACCGGCTCCCTGACGACGCCGTGGCGCGTGCTGGCCGTCGGCAGCCTGGCCACCGTCGTCGATTCCACGCTCGGCACCGATCTTGCCGCACCGGCGCAGAACGGCATTCCCGACTGGGTCAAGCCGGGCCACTCGTCGTGGAGCTGGGCGATCCTGAAGGACGACTTCACCACCTTCGGTACGCAGAAGCAGTTCATCGACTACGCCGCCGGCATGCAGTGGGACTACACGCTGATCGATGCGTACTGGGACCAGAAGATCGGCTACGACAAGGTGAAGGAGCTGGCCGCCTACGCGAAGGAGAAGGGCATCGGCATCCTCGTCTGGTACAACTCGGCCGGCGCATGGAACGATACGGACATGACGCCGCGCGACAGGCTCCTTACCTCCGCCGACCGCCGCACCGAATTCGCGAAGCTGAAAGCGATGGGCGTGAAAGGCATCAAGGTCGACTTCTTCGGCGGCGACGGCCAGTCGATGATCGACTACTACGTCGGCATCTTGAAGGACGCCTATGACGCGGGCCTGCTCGTCAACTTCCACGGCGCCACCTTGCCGCGCGGCTGGGCGCGCACGTGGCCGAACCTGTTGACGACGGAAGCCGTGCGCGGCTTCGAGTTTGGCACGTTCGAGCAGAAGGACCAGGACCCGATCGCGTCGCACGCGGCGATGCTGCCGTTCACGCGCAACCTGTTCGACCCGATGGACTTCACGCCGATGGTGTTCGGCGACATCCCCAACATCAAGCGCGCCACCCGCAACGGCTTTGAGCTGGCCGAATCGGTGCTGTTCGTCTCCGGTATCCAGCACTTCGCCGAGGTGCCGGAAGGGATGGCCACCGTGCCCGGTTACGTCAAGGAGTTCCTGCGCGCGCTGCCCAAGCGCTGGGACGACAGCCGCTTCGTCGCCGGCGTGCCGGGCCAGTACGCCGTCATCGCGCGCCAGGCCGGCGGCAAGTGGTACGTGGCCGGCATCAATGGCGGGGCGAACGAAAAAACCGTCACGCTGGACCTGGCCTTCATCGGCAAGGCCGGCCGCCTGATCACGGACGGCGCCACCGAGCGCGCGTTCGCGCAGTCCGTCCTCCAGGCCAACAAGAAAACCACGATCAAGTTGAAAGCGCACGGCGGCTTCGTTGCCGTGTTCGAATAAAAACCACATCAGGAGACCTCCATGATCCGTCGCACCATCCTTGCTCTCTCGCTCGCTGTCAGCGGCTGCGCTTTCGCCCAGGTCAGCGTGACCATCGACGCCGCGAAGCCGGGCCCCGTCATCAACAAGGCCGTGTACGGCCAGTTCGCCGAGCACCTCGGTACCGGCATCTATGAAGGCATGTGGGTCGGCCCCGAGTCGAAGATCCCGAACACGAAGGGCTGGCGCAACGACGTCGTCGGTGCACTGAAGGAGCTGCACGTGCCGCTGGTGCGCTGGCCGGGCGGCTGCTTCGCCGACGAGTACCACTGGCGCGACGGCATCGGCCCGCGCGACAAACGTCCGGTCAAGGTCAACACGAACTGGGGCAACGTCACCGAGAACAACGCCGTCGGCACGCACGAGTTCTTCGACCTGGCCGAGCTGCTGGGCGCCGAGGTGTACATCAACGGCAACCTGGGTACCGGCTCCGTGCAGGAGATGAGCGAGTGGATCGAGTACATGACGTCGCCGAGCAAGTCGACGCTGGCCGAACTGCGCCGCAAGAACGGCCGCGAACAGCCGTGGAAGGTGGATTACTTCGCCGTCGGGAACGAGATGTGGGGCTGCGGCGGCAATATGAAGCCGGACCACTACGCGGACCTGTACAAGAACGTGACGACGTTCCTGCGCGCGCCGAAGGAATACCGGCCGCAGATCATCGCCAGCGGCGGCCACACGGACGACGTGAAGTGGGCCGACGTGCTGACGCGCGAGGTGAAGAACGACATGGCCGGCGTCAGCTTCCACTACTACACGATCCCGACCGGTAAATGGGAAGGCAAGGGCGCCGCGACGGGCTTCCCGGAAAGCCAGTGGTTCAGCACGATGCAGAACACGCTGAGGATGGACAAGTTCATCCGCGCGAACAAGGCCGTGATGGACAAGAACGACCCGCAAAAGAAAGTGGGCCTGTTCGTCGACGAATGGGGCACGTGGTATGACGTGGAGCCGGGCACGAACGCGGGCTTCCTGTACCAGCAGAACAGCCTGCGCGACGCCGTCGTCGCGGCGCTGAACTTCAACATCTTCCATCAACACGCGGACCGGGTGCGGATGACGAACATCGCGCAGATGGTCAACGTGCTGCAGGCGATGATCCTGACGGACAAGGACAAGATGCTCCTGACGCCGACCTACCATGCGTTCCGCATGTACGTGCCGTTCCAGGACGCGACGTCGCTGCCGGTGGCTGTGAAGAACAACGGCAAGTACAGCGTCGGCAATGCGTCGGTGCCGCAGGTCAGCGCTTCGGCCGCGCGCGGCAAGGACGGCAAGCTGTATGTGGCGCTCGTCAACACCGACCCGAACAAGGCCACCGACGTCACCGTCAACGTCGGCGGTGCGGGAGCGGGCAAACTCACCGGCCAGCTGCTGACCGCCACCGCGATGGACGCGCACAACACGTTCGCGCAGCCGGAAGCGGTGAAACCTACCGCGTTCAACGCGCAGGCGTCGGGCGGCAAGCTGACCGTCAAGCTGCCGGCCAAATCCGTCGTCGTCGCCGCCGTGGAGTAAACCGCCATGGACAAAGGAACGCTTGCGGCCGCGCTGGCCGCGGCGGGCCTGCTGACCCTTGCCGCCTGTGGCGGCGGGGGCGGCAGCGGCACGCCCGTCACCACCGCCGTCACCCCGGCCACGCCATCGACGCCAAACGTGCCGGCGCAAACCCCGGTCACGTTCGCCAACGTGTCGGTGCACGACCCGTCCGTCATCAACGTGGACGGCACGTTCTACATCTTCGGCTCGCACCTGGCCGCCGCGAAGTCGACGGACCTGATGAACTGGACGAAGATCGCCGACGGCGCCACCGCGTCGAACCCGCTGTTCGCCGACGTGACGAAGCAGCTGGCCGAAACGTTCGCGTGGGCGCAGACTACGACGCTGTGGGCACCGGACGTGATCCGCCTCGACGACGGCAAGTACTACTTCTACTACAACGCCTGCAAGGGCGACTCGCCCCGCTCGGCGCTGGGCGTGGCGGTCGCCGACAAGGTCGACGGCCCATACGTCAACAAGCAGATCATCCTGAAGTCCGGCATGTGGGGCGAAGCGGGTGCGGACGGCACGATCTATGACGCGACGAAGCATCCGAATGTCGTCGATCCGAACGTGTTCCGCGACAAGGACAACAAGCTGTGGATGATCTGCGGCTCGTACTCGGGCGGCATCTTCATCCTGGCGATGGACCCGAAGACGGGGCTGCCGCTGTCCGGGCAGGGCTACGGCAAGCACCTGCTGGGCGGGAACCACGCGCGCATCGAAGGCGCCTATGTGCAGTACAACGCGCAGACGGGCTACTACTACATGTTCACGTCGTTCGGCGGGCTCGATGCGAACGGCGCGTACAACGTGCGCGTGGCCCGCTCGCGTAACCCGGACGGGCCGTATGTCGATGCGAAGGGCACCGACATGGCGACGGTGAAGGCCGATCCGACGAAGCCGCTGTTCGACGACGCCAGTATCGCGCCGCACGGCCAGAAGCTGATGGGCAACCACCAGTTTGCCGTCGCGGCGGGGGAAACAGGCGCGGCACCGGGCTACGTCTCGCCGGGCCACAACAGCACGTATTACGATCCGGTGGCGAAGAAGTACTTCATCATCTTCCATACGCGCTTCCCCGGCACGGGCGAGCTGCACGAGGTGCGCGTGCACGAGATGTTCTTCAACGAGGACGGCTGGCCCGTCATCGCGCCGCTGCGCTACGTGCCCCTGACGAAGAGTGCGACGGCGCTGGCCGCCGCGATCCCGCAGGGCGACGCGGCCGGCACCTACAAGCTGGTCGACCACGGCAAGGACATCTCGGCGGCCATCAAGGCTTCGCAGGTGGTGACGCTGGCGGCGGACGGCAAGGTGTCCGGCGCCGTCACGGGCACGTGGACGCACAAGGGCGAGAACCGCATCGCGCTGACGTTGAACGGCGCGGCGGTGTACAACGGCGTGCTGTCGCGCCAATGGAACCCGAACGCCAATGCGTTCAGTGTGACGTTCTCGGCGCAGAACGCGGACGGCGTGTCGCTGTGGGCGATCCGGACCGGTAATTGATTGGTAACTGAGCAGGGAGCAGCAATGATGTTACGCAGGATGGCCGCAGGCGCGGCCCTGGCGCTGGCGGCGGCGGTGAAGGTGGGTGCGGCCGGTGCCGCGCAGGTCGGCGTGCACGACCCCGTGATGGCGAAGGAGGGGAAGACGTATTACGTGTTCTCCACCGGCCCCGGCATCACGTTCTACAGCTCGCAGGACATGCGGCACTGGCGCCCCGAGGGCCGCGTGTTCGCGGGCGAACCGGCGTGGGCGAAGCAGGCCGCGCCATCGTTCGACGGCCATATCTGGGCGCCGGACGTGACGAAGCACGACGGTAAATATTATTTATATTATTCCGTGTCCGGCTTCGGCAAGATCACGTCCGGCATCGGCGTCACCGTCAACAAGACGCTGGACCCGCGCTCGCCGGACTACAAGTGGGAAGACCAAGGCATGGTGATCCAGTCCGTGCCGGGCCGCGACCTGTGGAACGCGATCGACCCGAACGTGATCGAGGACGAAGCGGGCAACGGCTGGATGGCGTTCGGCTCGTTCTGGACAGGCCTGAAGCTGTTCAAGCTGAACGCGGACTGGACGAAGCCCGCCGAGCCACAGCAATGGCACACGATCGCCCGCCGCGAGCGGCCGGCGTTCACGCCGGACGAAAACGGCGGCCCGGCCGAGATCGAGGCGCCGTTCATCTTCAGGAAGAACGGCTATTACTACCTGTTCGCGTCGTGGGGACTGTGCTGCCAGCGCGAGAAGAGCACGTACCACGTCGTCGTCGGCCGCTCGAGGACCCTCACCGGGCCGTATGTGGACAAGGACGGCAAGGACATGGCGGCGGGCGGCGGCTCGCTCGTCATCAAGGGCAACCGCGACTGGATCGGCCTGGGCCACAACAGCGCCTACACGATCGACGGCCGCGACCTGCTCGTGCTGCACGCCTACGAGACGGCGGACAAGTACCAGCAAAAGCTGAAGATCCTCGACATCCAGTGGGACGCCGCCGGCTGGCCGGTGGTCGACCCGGCGCAGTTGAACAGCTACCAGAGCGTGCTGGTGCCGCCAGGGAAATAGTTACTGCCGAGCTCGTGTCCCTCTGGGGTCAGACCCCACCAGGACACGAACTCATCAGCACAATGGATGAGACCGTGTCCTTTTTTTGACCTGCTGGGGTCTGACCCCAGAAGGTCAAAAAAAGGACACGGGCTGAACCGTAGGATGAAAACATGATGCTTCGCCGCCTTGCCCTTGCCGCCGCCCTGTGCGCCGCGGCTTCCGTTCATGCCGCGGACCTGTTCGCGCTGCGTGACGTCCGCTTGACCGCCAGCCCGTTCCTCGACGCGCAGCAGACGGACTTGCGTTACCTGCTGGCGCTCGATGCCGACCGCTTGCTGGCGCCGTTCCGCCGCGAGGCTGGCCTGGCGCAGTTAAAACCGTCGTATGGCAACTGGGAGTCCAGCGGCCTCGATGGGCATATGGGCGGGCATTATCTGTCGGCGCTCGCGCTGATGTATGCGGCCACCGGCGATGCGCAGGTCAAGGAGCGGCTCGACTACTTCGTGCAGGAGCTGAAGAAATGCCAGCAGGCCGGCAAGGATGGCTATATCGGCGGCGTGCCGGGCGGCCGGGCCGCGTGGGATGCCATCGCGAAGGGCGAGCTCCATGCCGATAACTTCTCCGTCAACGGCAAGTGGGTCCCGTGGTACAACCTGCACAAGACGTTCGCCGGCCTGCGCGATGCGTATCTCGTCGCCGGCAATGCCGATGCGAAGACCATGCTGGTCGCCTACGCCGACTGGGCGCTGGACATGACGTCCCACCTGTCCGACCAGCAGATGCAGGCGATGCTGAAGGCCGAACATGGCGGCATGAACGAGGTGCTGGCCGACGTCGCACGCATCACCGGCGAGCGCAAATACCTCGACCTGGCGCGCCGCTTTTCGCACCAGGCGGTATTGCGCCCGCTGGAGGAGGGCAAGGACCAGCTCACCGGCCTGCACGCCAACACGCAGATCCCGAAGGTGATCGGTTTCGAGCGGATCGGCACGATGACGAACGATCCCGCCATGCGCGATGCCGCGCGCTTCTTCTGGCAGACCGTCGTCGACAAGCGCTCGGTCGCCATCGGCGGCAACAGCGTCAAGGAGCACTTCCACGACAGCGCGAACTTCGCGCCGATGGTCGACGAGGTCGAAGGCCCGGAGACCTGCAACACGTACAACATGCTGAAGCTCACCGAGCTGCTGTTCGCGGACCAGCCGCAGTCCCGCTACGGCGACTACTACGAGCGCGCGCTGTACAACCACATCCTCGCTTCGCAGCGGCCCGAGACGGGCGGCTTCGTTTACTTCACGCCGATGCGCCCGAACCACTACCGCGTCTATTCGCAGGTGGAGCAGGGCATGTGGTGCTGCGTCGGTTCCGGCATCGAGAGCCACGCCAAGTATGGCCAGTTCATCTACGCGCACGATGGCGACGAGCTGTACGTGAACCTGTTCATCCCGTCCGAGCTGACGTGGCAGGCGAAGAACCTGCGCATCGTGCAGGCCACCGCTTTCCCCGACGCCGAGACCACACGACTCACGGTGCACGGCGCCGGCAAGTTCGCGCTGAAGCTGCGCTATCCGGCCTGGGTCGCGAAGGGCGCTTTGATGCTGAAGGTGAACGGCAAGCCGGTCAAGGCGCAAGCAGGCGCGGATGGCTACATCAAGGTGGATCGCGTCTGGCGCGACGGCGATACCGTCGACCTGAAACTGCCGATGACGACGCACCTCGAGCAGATGCCGGACCAGTCGAACTGGTACGCCGTGCTGCACGGCCCGATCGTGCTGGCGGCGAAGACGGCGCCGTTCAAGGACGAGAAGCTGAACGTGTTTGCCGACGACTCGCGCATGGGCCACATCGCCCACGGCCAGGTCTGCCCGCTGGAGGCGGCGCCGATGTTCGTCAGCGATGCGCGGGATTTCACCAGCAAGATCAAGCCCGTGAAAGGCCAGCCGTTGACGTTCACGGCGCCCGGCGTGCTGCAAGGGCCTGACGCCGGCCGCCTGAAACTGATCCCGTTCTTCCGCCTGCACGACTCGCGCTATGCGATGTACATGCAGCGCTCCACGCCGGCCGGCTACGCGGCGCTGAAGGAGCGCACCGCGCGCGACGAACAGGAGCGCCTGGCACTGAACGCCCGCACGATCGACCAGGTGGCGCCAGGCGAGCAGCAGCCCGAGTCGGACCACGCGTTCCAGGGCGAAGGCGCCGATGCGGGCCTGAACGCCGGCCGCCACTGGCGCCACGCGACGGGCTGGTTCCGCTACGTGCTGAACGACCCGAAAGGCGAGGCGAAGACGCTGCGCCTGACGTTCGCGTCAAGCGATGCGGGCCGCAAGTTCGACATCCTCGTTGACGGCAAGCCGCTGCGGACCGTGGAACTGGCCAAGGCGGACGAGGAGTTCTACACCCGCGACTTCGCCCTGCCGGCGGGAAGCGGCAAGAAGATCGAGGTGAAATTCGTCGCCCATCCCGGCTCGATCGCCGGCGGTCTGTATGGATTGCGGCTGCTGCGATAGCAAAAAAGATATGGCACCGACGAAAAAATATATTGGATCGGCATGTGCCTTTCTTCTACCATAGCCAAATAAGCACAACTGCAACAATCGACAACAGCACCGGAGACACCGCATGACTGTACAGCGCAGGACTTTCGTCGCCGCCGCCGCCCTGGCGATGGCCGGCATCACCCTCCCGGCGTTTGCCGCCAAACCCCTCGTGATCGGCTTTTCGCAGGTCGGCGCCGAAAGCGAATGGCGCACCGCGAACACCGTCTCGATCAAGGATGCCGCCAAGAAGGCCGGTGTCACCCTGAAGTTCGCCGATGCGCAGCAGCGCCAGGAAAACCAGGTCAAGGCGATCCGCTCGTTCATCGCCCAGAAGGTCGACGTGATCGCGTTCTCGCCCGTCGTCGAATCGGGCTGGGACACAGTGCTGCGCGAGGCGAAGGCCGCGAAGATCCCCGTGATCCTGACGGACCGCGACGTCAACGTGGCCGACAAGTCGCTGTACGTGACCCTGATCGGCTCGGACTTCGTCGAGGAAGGCCGCCGCGCCGGCCGCTGGCTCGTCGACTATGCGAAGAAGCAGCCGGGCAAGACGCTGAACATCGTCGAGCTGCAGGGCACCGTCGGCTCGGCGCCGGCGATCGACCGCAAGGCCGGCTTCGAGGAAGTCATCAAGGGCAATCCGCAGCTGAAGATGCTGCGCACGCAGACCGCCGAATTCACCCGCGCCAAGGGCAAGGAAGTGATGGAAGCGTTCCTGAAGGCGCACGGCAAGAACATCAACGTGCTGTACGCGCACAACGACGACATGGCGATCGGCGCGATCCAGGCCATCGAGGAAGCGGGCCTGAAGCCGGGCAAGGACATCGTCATCGTGTCCGTGGACGGTGTGCGCGGCGCGTTCGAGGCGATGATGCAAGGGAAGCTGAACGTGACCGTCGAGTGCAACCCGCTGCTCGGTCCCTTGCTGATGCAGACGGCGAAGGACGTCGTCGCCGGCAAGCCCGTGCAAAAGCGCCTCGTCGTCGAGGAACGCGTGTTCCCGGCCGAAGTGGCGGCGAAAGAATTCCCGAACCGTAAGTACTAAATGGCCGCGTTGAAGTCGCCGGTGCTGGAGCTGTCCGGCATCGATAAAGCCTTCCCCGGCGTGAAGGCCCTCGCTGGTGCCGGCTTGCGCCTGTACCCCGGCGAGGTGCACACCTTGATGGGCCAGAACGGCGCCGGCAAGTCCACGTTGATCAAGGTGCTGACGGGTGTCTACACGCCCGATGCCGGCACCATCGTGCTCGAGGGCCGCCCGATCCAGCCTGCCTCCACCCTGGAGGCGCAGGAGCTGGGCATCTCCACGGTGTACCAGGAAGTCAACCTGTGCCCGAATCTGTCGGTGGCCGAGAACATCTTCATCGGCCGCTATCCGCGCACGTGGTTCGGCGTGGACTGGAAGAGCATGCGGGCGCAGGCACGCGAGATCCTGCGCAACCTGGAAATCGACATCGACGTGACGCAGCCGCTGGCGCGCTACCCGCTGGCGATCCAGCAGATGGTGGCGATCTCGCGGGCGCTGAACATCTCGGCGAAGGTCCTCATTCTCGACGAACCCACGTCCAGCCTGGACGAAGCGGAAGTGCAGCTGCTGTTCCGCGTGCTGCGCCGGCTGCGCGAGCAGGGCATGGCGATCCTGTTCGTCACGCACTTCCTTGACCAGACGTATGCGATCTCGGACCGCATCACGGTGATGCGCAACGGCGAGCGGGAAGGCGAGTATCCGGCCAGCGAACTGTCGCGCCTCGCGCTGGTGAACAAGATGATCGGCGCGCCCGCGCAGCAGGAACACCAGGACGCATCGCAGGCCGAAGCGCCCCACCACACGGGCGCCACGCTGATGAAGATCGCGGGCCTGGGACGGCGCGGCGCGTTGAAACCCGTCGACGCGGACATCAAGCAGGGCGAGGTGCTTGGCCTGGCGGGCCTGCTGGGCTCTGGCCGTACCGAGCTGGCGCGGTTGCTGTTCGGTGCGGACAAGGCCGACACGGGCAGTATCGCGATCGACGGCAAGACCACGAGGTTCGACACGCCACGCGACGCGATTGCCGCCGGCATCGGCTTCTGCTCGGAAGACCGCAAGCACGAAGGCGCGATCCTGTCGCTGTCGGTGCGCGAGAACCTGATCCTGGCGATGCAGGCCAGGAGCGGCGTGCTGCGCGCGATCCCGATGCGGCTGCAGCAGGAGATCGCGGAAAACTACGTGAAGTGGCTCGGCATCAAGACGGCGAGCATCGAAACCCCGATCGGCACGCTCTCCGGCGGCAACCAGCAGAAGGTGCTGCTGGCGCGCTGGCTGGCCACCGATCCGAAGCTGATGATCCTCGACGAGCCCACGCGCGGCATCGACGTGCGCGCCAAGCAGGAAATCATGGATTACGTGACGACGCTGTGCAGGACCGGCATGTCGGTGCTGTTCATCTCGTCCGAACTGCCCGAGGTGCTGCGCGTCAGCGATCGCCTGGTGGTGCTGCGCGATCGGGAGAAATGCGGCGAATACGTGCGCGGTGAGTTGAATGAAGAGACCGTGCTGCAGGTGATCGCCGGCGAGGGAGCAGCAATGCAGGAAGGAGTGCGCGCATGAGCGCGACGCAATTGAAACAAACGCCGGCGCCCGGCGC
This sequence comes from Pseudoduganella flava, assembly GCF_007830495.1. Lineage (GTDB taxonomy): Bacteria > Pseudomonadota > Gammaproteobacteria > Burkholderiales > Burkholderiaceae_D > Rugamonas > Rugamonas flava. The sequence continues at coordinate 293,936 of NZ_VLKW01000002.1, forward strand.
GCCCGCCGCGGTGCAGGCAAAACCGGCCAAGGCGGCGCTGCTGGCGCATCCATTGGCCAAGCCGATCCTGGCCCTGCTGGTGCTGCTGGCATTGGACGTGATCTTCGTGCCGGGCTTCCTGGCATTGGAGATCAAGGACGGCCACCTGTATGGCCCGCTGATCGACATCCTGAACCGCGCGGCGCCGTTGATGCTGGCCGCGCTGGGCATGACCCTGGTGATCGCCACGCGCGGCATCGACATCTCGGTGGGCGCCGTCGTCGCGCTGTCCGGCACCGTCGCCGCGATGCTGATCGGCGGCACGATGGTCATCAATAACGGCGTGCCGGAATACGTGGCCAACACGCCGATGCCGCTGGCGCTGGCCGCTGCGGTGGGCGTGGCGATCCTGTGCGGCGCCTGGAACGGCGTGCTGGTCGCCGGGCTGAAATTGCAGCCGATCGTCGCCACCCTGATCCTGATGGTGGCAGGCCGCGGCCTCGCGCAGCTGTTCACGGACGGCCAGATCGTCACCGTCTACTATCAACCGTTCTTCTTCCTCGGCAGCGGCTACCTGCTTGGGCTGCCGTTCGCGCTGTGGGTCGTGGCCGCCGTGCTGCTGGTCGTCGGCCTGCTGCTGAAGAAGACGGCGCTGGGGCTGTTCATCCAGGCCGTCGGCATCAATCCGGTGGCCGCGCGCCTGGCGGGCCTGCGCACCGCCACCCTGATCTTCCTCGTCTACGTGTTCTGCTCGACGTGCGCGGGCCTGGCCGGCCTGATGATCAGCTCGAACATCAAGAGCGCGGACGCGAACAACGCGGGCCTGCTGCTGGAGCTGGACGCGATCCTGGCCGTCACGCTGGGCGGCACGTCGCTGAACGGCGGCAAGTTCAGCCTCGCCGGCAGCATGATCGGCGCGCTGATCATCCAGACGCTGACGTGGACGATCTATTCGCTCGGCGTGCCGCCGGAAGTGAACATGGTCGTCAAAGCGATCGTCGTGTTTGCCGTCTGCCTGTCGCAGTCGGCCGGTTTCCAACAGCTGTGGAAGGGCCGCAAATGAGCGCCGCCGTCAATTCTCCCGGTGTCAATTCTCCCGGCCTCAATTCTCCCTCACTGGCGTCGTCGATGATGGGGGCGCCGTGGTTCACGTCGCTCGTCACGGTGCTGTTGCTGGCCGTGCTGCTCGGCGCCGGCGGCGCCGCGTACGACGGCTTCCTGTCCTGGCAGGTGATGCTGAACCTGTTGATCGATAACGCCCACCTGCTGGTGATCGCCGTCGGCATGGGTTACGTGATCCTGGCCGGCGGCATCGACCTGTCGGTGGGCTCCGTGCTCGCATTGACGACGATGGCGGCCGCCTGGCTGCTCGGCACCGCGCACTGGCACCCGGTCGCCGTCATCGTCACGGTACTCGTCTGCGGCGCGCTGTTCGGCGCCTTGCAGGGCGCGCTGATTCACTTCTTCCAGCTGCAGCCGTTCATCGTCACGCTGGCCGGCATGTTCCTCGCGCGCGGCCTGTGCTACCTGATCAGCATCGAATCGATCACGATCGACGATCCGTTCTTCGTCGCCGCATCGCAGACGCAGGTGCCACTGCTGGGCGGCTTCCTGTCGCCCGGGGCCATGATCGCACTGGTCGTGCTGATCGTCGCGATCTGGGCGTCGCGCCGCACCGCGTTCGGCCGCGCCGTCTACGCGATTGGCGGCAACGAGCAGTCGGCGCTGATGATGGGCCTGGCGGTCGGCCGCACCAAGATCGCCGTCTACGCGTTTTCCGGATTCTGCGCCGCGCTGGGCGGCGTGCTGTTCGCGTTCTACATGCTGTCCGGCTATGGCCAGCATGCGCAGGGCACCGAGCTCGATGCGATCGCCGCAGTGGTCATCGGCGGCACGTTGCTGACGGGCGGCTACGGCTACGTGGCGGGCGCGCTGTCCGGCGTGCTCGTGCTGGGCACGATCCAGACGTTGATCGCGTTCGACGGCACCCTGAGCTCATGGTGGACGAAGATCGTCATCGGCGGCCTGCTGTTCGTATTCTGCGTCGTGCAGCGCCTGCTGTCGGTACGCTCGCAACACTCATAAGGAGACTTCATGTTGAAACACAGCCTCGGCGCGCTGGCGCTCGCGGTAGGGACGACCTTTGCCCACGCCGCCAACCCGCTGTTCAAGGACATCTACACGGCCGACCCGGCCGCGCTGGTCGACAACGGCCGCGTGTACCTGTACGTGGGTCGCGACGATGCGGCCAAGGACGGCAAGGATTACCTGATGAAGGAATGGCGCGTGTACTCGACGTGCGACATGAAGAACTGGACGTCGCACGGCGCACCCTTGAGCGTGCAGACGTTCAAGTGGGCGCGCGCCGATGCGTGGGCTTCCGACATCACGAAGCGCAACGGCAAGTACTACTTCTACTCGACCGTCGACCATGCGACGATTCCCGGCAAGGCGATCGGCGTGGCCGTGGCGGACAGCCCCACCGGCCCATTCAAGGACGCTCTCGGCCGTGCCCTGATCACGAACGACATGACGAAGGAAACGGACATCCCGTGGGACGACATCGATCCCGCCGTGTTCATCGACGACGATGGCCAGGCGTGGCTGTACTGGGGCAACCGGGTACTGAAGTACGCGAAGCTGAAACCCAATATGATCGAGCTGGATGGGCCGATCCACACGCAGGGCATCGACAACTTCACGGAAGCGGCTTACCTGCACAAGCACAAGGGCACGTACTACCTGTCGTACTCGCGCGAGTTCCCGGAAGAGACGGCGTATGCGACGGGACCCAGCGCCACGGGGCCGTGGACGTTCCGCGGCAAGATCATGGACAAGAACGCGATCGTGAAGACGATCCACCATGCGATCGTGGACTTCAACGGCAAGTCGTACATCTTCTACCACAACGACAAGCTGCCGGGCGGCGGCGAGTGGTGGCGTTCGGCCGCGGTGGAGGAGCTCCACTACAACGCCGACGGCACGATCCGCTTCGTGCCGCAGACGGCCGAGGGACCGGCGGCAAATCCCAGCCCGGGCTGCAAGTGAGGCGCCCCGGGTGGTGGCTTGCGGTTTGCTCGGCAATGATATGATTTGCCGATGGACACACTCAATCCCAACTGGTTCCTGCGCGCCAGGCTGAAGACGCGCCAGCTGCTGTTGTTGATCGCGCTGGACGAACAGCGCAACATCCACCGCGCCGCCGAGGCGCTGCACATGACGCAGCCGGCGGCGAGCAAGCAGATCAAGGACCTCGAAGAGATGCTGGACGTGAAGCTCTTCGAGCGCCTGCCGCGCGGCATGGAGCCCACGCTGTTCGGCGAAACGATGATCCGCCATGCGCGCATGGCGCTCACCAGCCTGTCGCTGGCGCATGACGACGTGCTGGCGCTGAAGTCCGGCCTTGTCGGGCAGGTGGAGGTGGGCGTCATCATGACGCCGGCGATGTCGCTGCTGCCGAAGGCGATCGCGCGCGTCAAGCAGCAGGCGCCGCTGCTGCGCATCGGCGTGCAGCTGGAACCGTCCAACACGCTGCTGGACATGCTGGAGCGGGGCACGCTCGACTTCATGATCGGCCGCATCCTGGAGCGCGACAACAGTTCGCGCCTGATCTACGAGGAGCTGACCGAGGAGCCGGCATGTGCCGTCGCGCGCATCGGCCACCCGCTGGAGAAGGCGCAGGGCCTGACGTTGAAGGACCTGGCCGGCTACCCGTGGGTGCTGCCGCCGCAGGGCGGCATCCTGCGCCACCGCGTCGACATGATGTTCCGCCGCGCGGGGCTGGAGCCGCCGGCGAACACCGTCGATACGACGGCGCTGCTCCTGATCACGGCGCTGCTGCAGCAGACCGATACCTTGCACGTGATGCCGGTGGACGTGGCGCGCTACTACCAGTCGCTGAACGTGCTGACGATCCTGCCGATCGAGCTGCCGTTCAAGATGGACGCCTTCGGCATCATCCGCCAGCAGGATCACCTGCTGTCGCCGGGCGCGAACCTGCTGCTGGCCGCGGTGCGCAGCGCGGCGAAGGAGGTGTACTGATGGCCTTCGTGTTCTCCAGCCTGAATCACCCGCAACGCGTGGCGCTGGCCGCCGAGCTGCATTCGCGGCCGTTCCTGAAGCTGCGCGCGCCGGAGCGGCTGTCGCATATCGCCGTGTTCGGCCATGGGCGGGGCAACAACGCCGAGGCCCAGCACGAGCTGCTGACGAACCTGTGCGCGCACTTCGGCGCGGCGGCCCCGGCGCGCGACGCCAGCCACTTCCAGCACGACTTCGGCCGCTTCCGGCTGAAGTGGGAGCTGCATTCGGAGTTCGCCACGTACACGTTCGCCGAACGGGCCGAGGCGGAGGACTTCACGCGCATGCCGATCGAGCACGTGCCGCAGCAATGGCTGCTGGCGCTGCAGGGCAGGGTGCTCGTCGCGGCCCACGTCCTGCTGCGCAAGGGCGGCGCCACCGAGCACGCGCCTGTGCACGAGCTGTTCGAAGGCGTGTCGCTGGCCGCCAGCCGCGTGATGCAGGGCGGCGAAGTATGTTCGGACTTCGCGATCGGCGCGGATGGCTTCTCGCGCTTCGTCGTCAACGACGTGGCGATGCGCGAGCAGCAGGCCGGCCGCCTGGTGCAGCGCGTGCTGGAGATCGAGACGTACCGGATGGTGGCGCTGTACGGCCTGCCGGCGGCGCAGCGCGCGGTGCCGGAGCTGAACGCCGTCGAGAAGGAACTGGCGCAGGCCACCGAGGCGCTGCTGTCGTCGTCGGACGACACGTCCGAACAGGCGCTGCTGGAGCGGATCACGCACCTGGCGGCGCGTATCGAGAAACTGTCGCTCGATAACAGCTACCGCTTCGCGGCCTCGAAGGCCTACTTCAGGTTGGTCAACGCCCGCATCGACGAGCTGCGCGAAGAGCGCATCGAAGGCGTGCCGACCGTCGCCGAATTCATGGAACGGCGCCTGGCCCCGGCGATGAGCACGTGCGAGGCGGTGGCCGCGCGCCAGGAAGCGCTGGCACGCCGCATCGCCAACAGCAACGACCTGCTGCGCACCCGCGTCGGCATCGTGCAGGAAGCGCAGAACCGGCAGATCCTGCAATCGCTGAACGCCCGCGCCGCCCAGCAGCTACGGCTGCAGCAAGCCGTCGAAGGCTTGTCGGTGGCGGCGATCTCGTACTACGTCGTGGGCCTCCTGGGTTACTCGATCAAGGGCGCGAAAGTGCTGGGCTGGGTGCCCAACGCGGACGCGCTGATCGGCGCCGCCGTCCCCCTCGTCGCCGCCGCCGTCTGGCTCACGCTGCGCAACATGCACAAGCGGCTGCACCACGGCTGATCCCCGTTGTTGCCCGGATTCGAGGCCAGCCCGCTTCGGCGGACCGGCCGACTTCAGGAAACATTTCCCAAAATCGGGGACTGTCCCTCAATTCTGGAAATATTTCCAAAAACGAGGGACAGTCCCCTGTCGCGTCAGGGCCACAATATGCGACCTGACGAGCGGGCTCGCAGAGTGAAGCGCGGCGGATCGGGCATTGATGAGCTGGTTGCTAAACAACGGGGGACTGTCCCCGAATTTGGGAAATATTTCCAAAAATGAGGGACAGTCCCCTGTTGTGGGGGCGCGACGTTGTGCGGCGCCATCGGGCATAATGGCGGGGGTTTGCTCAACAATACGACGGGTTTTCATGAAGAGTTTCACCAGGCTGGCGGGGGCCGTTGGCGTTGCGGGCTTGCTGGCCGCTTGCTCCGTGGCCGGGCATCCCGGCCATTCCGATCGTCGTGCCGATACGCGCGACGTGGCTGCGCTGCGCTTCATCGGCGAGCAGCGCATCGCGTTGAAGACGCGCTTTGCCGGCACCACCGTCGGCGGCATCTCCGGTGTCGATTACGACGCGCGTCGCGGCGATTGGGTGTTCGTCAGCGACGACCGCTCGTCGTTCGATCCGGCGCGCTTCTATCGCGCCACGCTGCGCTTCACGCCCACGTCGTTCGACGCCGTCACGCTGACCGACGTGCACTATTTCCGGCAGGGCGACGGCAGCACGTACCCGGACGTCAAACGCCAGGCCGTCGCCGGCGGTGTCGTGGCCGACATCGAGTCGGTGCGCGTCGATCCGCGCGACGGCAGCATCTGGTATTCCAGCGAAGGCGACCGCCGCCTCGGCCTCGATCCGTTCGTCCGGCAGGCGGGCGCCGATGGTGCGCTGCGCGCCGAGCTGCCGCTGCCGCCGATGTTCAAGGTCCATCCGGACGCGGAGCGGGGCGTGCGCAACAACCTCGCGTTCGAGGGCCTGGCGTTCGCGCCGGACGGTGCCAGCCTGTGGGTGGCGATGGAGGCCCCGCTGTACGAGGACGGCCCGCTGCCGACGCCGCAGCATGGCGCGCTGGCGCGCATCACGCACGTCGACCGCGCCGGCCGGGTCCTCGCGCAGTATGCGTATCCGGTCGATCCGATCCCCGCGACGCCGGGCGACGGCAAGCCCGCCGACAACGGCATCTCCGAGATCACGGCGACCGGCCCGCACACGCTGCTGGTGCTCGAACGCTCGGCCGTGCAGGGCGAGGACGGCAGCTACCGCAACTACATCCGGCTCTACGAAGCGGACGTGCGCGGCGCCACCGACGTCGCCACGCTGCCCGCACTGGCGGGGGCCGCCGTCGCGCCGGTGGCCAAGCGCCTCGTCCTCGACTTCAACACGCTGGGCCTGCCCGTGCTCGACAACGTCGAGGCGTTCGGCTTCGGTCCGCAACTGCCGAACGGTCATGCCACCCTGCTGTTCGTCACGGACGATAACTTCAGCAAGAACCAGGTCACCCAGCTGCTGTTGTTCGAAGTACTGCCGCCTCACGTCTCTGATCCGCGCCCCTGACGCCCCACGTGCCGTGCTCGGCGCTTTGCCGAAAGTGCGTATCCTTGCCCCTCAGGCGACAGGCTTTGGGCAACGACGATGGACACCGATTTCGGCAAGCTGATACTGGACGAGACGCCGGATGCCGTGATCGTCACCACGACCGACGGCACCGTGCTGTACTGGACGCGCGGCGCCGCCGGCGTGTTCGGCTACACGGCCGGGGAAGCCGTCGGCCGCACGCTCGCCGAGCTGATCGTGCCGCCGCAGATGGAAGATGCCGAGCTGGCGATCATCGCCGACACGCTCGCCAGCGGCGCCGCCAACTACGAGTCGATGCGCCGCACCAAAGACGGCACGCTGATCTACATCGACAGTTCCAGCAAGGCCGTGCGCGGCCCGACCGGCCAGGTCGACTACATCCTGTGGACGAAGAAGGACGTCACATCGCTGCGCGTGATGCGCGACGCGGCGCTCGTCCATGCGCGCTTCGGCACCTTGCTGGCCTCGATGCCGGACGCGATCATCATCGCCAACGCGGCGGGCCGCATCGTGCTGGCGAACCCGCAGGCGGACGAGCTGTTCGGCTATCCGCCCGGCGGCTTGCGTGGCGCCCTGCTCGAAGTGTTGATGCCGGAACGCTACCGCGGCTCGCACGTCGGCCACCAGATCGCCTACACGCTGGCGCCGACGCAGCGGCCGATGGGAATCGGCCGCGAACTGTACGGGCTGCGCCGCGACGGCAGCGAATTCCCCGTCGAGATCAGCCTGTCGCCGCTGCATACCGACGAGGGCATGCTGGTGATGAGCGCCGTGCGCGACATCACGGAGCGCAAGCGCATCGAGCACGCGTTGCAGGAAAAGAACGCCGAGCTGGCCGATGCGAACCTGGCCAAGGACCGCTTCCTGTCGTCGATGTCGCACGAGCTGCGCACGCCGCTGAACGCCATCATCGGCTTTACCGGCACGTTGCTGATGCAGTTGCCGGGGCCCGTCAACGACGAGCAGGAGCGCCAGCTGCGCACGATCCAGTCCAGCGCGCGCCACCTGCTTTCGCTGATCAACGACATCCTCGACATCACCAAGATCGCCTCGGGCAAGGTGGAGTTGAACAAGGAGCTGTTCGATTGCCGCCGGCTGGTGCAGGACGTGACGGCCATGTTCGCGCCGCTGGCCCATCAGAAGGGGCTGGGGCTGAACGTGCGCCAGGCCGAGGGCGACCTGACCGTGTGCACCGACCGGCGCGCCGTGCAGCAGATCGTCATCAACCTGCTGAACAATGCGATCAAGTTCACCGAGAAGGGCGAGGTGCGGGTCGAGGTCTCGATCGACGAGGGCACCGATCCGGCCGTGCTGATCGCCGTGGTCGACACGGGCATCGGCATCGAGCGCGAAAAACTGGGCCTGCTGTTCAAGCCGTTCACGCAGCTGGACCAGGGCACCACCCGGCAGTTCGAGGGCACCGGGCTGGGGCTGCACCTGTCCGAGCGGCTGGCGGCGCTGATCGGCGCGCGCATCGGCGTGCGCAGCACGTTTGGCGAGGGCAGCGTGTTCACCTTGCGCCTGCCGTTCGCGCTGGAGCAGTGCGCGCCGCCATTGCGCGTGGCGCAATAGCGGATTGCAGCCGGCGGTGATTCTCTTCGGTGGCGCGGGCCGGCACAATGGCCTCTCACCAAACACGAGGGAGTCACGATGAAACTGTACCACCACCCGCTGTCCGGCCACGTCCACCGCGTCCACACGTTCGTGTCGATGCTGGGCCTTTCCTGCGAGCTCGTGCACGTCGACGTCACGCAAGCCGAGCAGAAGTCGCCGGCCTTCCTGGCCATCAATCCGTTCGGGCAGATCCCCGTGCTGGAGGACGACGGCCATTACATCGCCGACTCGAACGCGATCCTCGTGTACCTGGCCAAGCGCTACGGTCCCGCGTGGCTGCCGGAACAGCCGCTGGCCGCGGCCGCCGTGCAGCGCTGGCTGTCCGTCGCCGCCGGCGAAGTGGCGTTCGGCGTGGCGGCCGCCCGCATCGTGGAGCTGTTCGGCCGCCCCGACGATCCCGCACCGATGATCGCCCGCGGCCACCGTCTGCTGGGCCTCCTCGACGCCCACCTGGCGGAGCACGCCTGGCTCGCGACGGATACGCCGACGATGGCCGACGTGTCGCTGTACGCCTATGTGGCGCGCGCCCCCGAGGGCAACGTCGACCTGGCACCGTACGGGAACGTGCGCGCGTGGCTGGAGCGCGTCGAGGCGCTGCCGGGCTTCGTGCCGTTTGCCCGCACGCCGATCGGCCTGGCCGCGTGAGCATGCCATGAGCACGCCGAGCAGCGGTACCCACACGGCCAGCCCGTGGCACCCCGGCGAGGTGGCGCTGCAACGCGCCATCGGCGTCGCGGAAAAGATGGACCTGGTCGGCCGCAAGGTCGTGCGCGACCACATGCCGGACCAGCACCGCGACTTTTTCGCACAGCTGCCGTTCGTCGTGCTGGGCGCCGTCGATGCTGCCGGTGCGGCGTGGGCGACGTTGCGCGCCGGCGCGCCCGGCTTCATGCACTCGCCCGACCCGCACACGCTGGCGATCGACCTGCCGCGCGACGCCGACGATCCGGCCGACGCGGGTCTGGGCGACGGTGCGCCGGTCGGCCTGCTCGGCATCGAGCTGCATACGCGCCGGCGCAACCGGATGAACGGCACGCTGCATCGCGGCGATGACAACGCAAGCAGCGGCGCGCGGATCGACGTGGCCGAGTCGTTCGGCAACTGCCCGCAATACATCCACGTGCGGCAGTGGCGCAGCGCACCGGCCGCGCCGGCGCAGCCCGAGACCGGCACCACGCTCGACGCGCGCGCCCGCGCGCTGGTCGCGGCCAGCGGCACGTTCTTCGTGGCCAGTTATGCCGATACGGACGAGGGCAGGCGGGTCGACGTCTCGCACCGCGGCGGCATGCCGGGCTTCGTGCGCGTGCTGGACGACGGCACGCTCGTTATCCCCGATTATGCGGGCAACAAGTTCTTCGCCACGCTGGGCAACCTGCTGTCGAACGGGAAGGCCGGGCTGGTGTTCCCGGACTTCGCCAACGGCCATCTGCTGCAGATGACCGGCGCGGCGCAGGTGCTGCTCGATGCGCCGGGCATGCCGCCGGGTGCGGAAAGGCTGTGGACGTTCACGCCGCAGCGTGTGGTGTGGCGGGCCGGCGCGTTGCCGCTGCGCTGGACCGGGCCGTGATGCCGGCGCGGGTCAGGCGCTGGCGGTCTGCACGCGCGTCGTGAGCTCCTTCACGGCGAGGTGGCGCAGCGTGGACAGGATCGCCAGCTGCACGCCGGCAAGCGTGCGCGGCGCCGTGTCGATGACGCACAGGCTGCCCACCGCGTAACCGGAGGGCAGCACCAGCGGCGCGCCCGCGTAGAAGCGGATGTGCGGCGCGCCCGTTACCAGCGGGTTGTCGGCGAAGCGGGGATCGGCGTGCGCATCGGGGATCACCATGATCTCGTTCTTCAGGATCGTGTGGCCGCAGAACGAGATGTCGCGGCTGCTCTGGCACGTGCCGCCCATGCCGATGGCGGCCTTGAACCACTGGCGGTCGTCGTCCAGCAGCGTGATCAGCGAGATCGGCACGTCGAATTCCCGCGCGGCGAATTCGACGATGCGGTCGAAGCGTTCTTCCGGCGGCGAATCGAGCATCAGCAGCGCGTACAGCGCGGCGAGCCGGGCGGCCTCGTTATCGGGTGTCGGTGGTACGAGCATGAGGTTCATCCAGGGCGCGATCCGGTCCGGCGCGCGCCGCAGCAGTGAAACAAGGGCCTGTCCACTCTACCACGCCGGGTCGGTATGCTTACATTTTTTTGCTCCCGTTCGGTTTGGTTTTCTGGCAAGATGCGCCGCAGAGTAACTTCGCGGAGAGACGCATGCATGCAGGACGCAAGGGCCGCTGGGCCCGGCGCATCGGGTGGGGCCTGCTGGTCCTGGTGGCAGTGGTGGTGCTGGCGATCTGGTTCTTCCTGCGCGGCAGCCTCGCCCAGCTGGATGGCAAGCGCACTGCGCCCGGCCTGCACGGCAATGTGACGGTGCAGCGCGACGCGCTGGGCATCCCCGCGATCGCCGGCGGCGACCGCCTCGACGTGGCGTATGCGACCGGCTTCGTGCACGCGCAGGACCGCTACTTCCAGATGGACCTGCTGCGCCGCGTGGCGGCCGGCGAACTCGCCGAGCTGTTCGGCGCGAAGGCGCTGCCGCTCGATCGCGAGCACCGGCTGCACCGCTTCCGGGCACGCGCCGCCGCGGCCTATGCGCAGCTGCCGGCGGACGACCGCGCGCTGCTGGAGCGCTATGCGGCGGGCGTCAACGACGGCTTGAACGCGCTCGGCACGCGGCCGTTCGAATACGCGCTGGTAGGCGCGGCGCCGCGCTCCTGGTCGGCGCACGACAGCCTGCTGGCGATCTGGGCGATGTACCTGGACCTGCAGGGCAATGGCGCGCCGCGCGAGCTGTCGCGGGGCTGGCTGCGCGAGCACACGACGGGCGAGCAACTGGCGTTCCTGCTGCCGCCGCTGTCGCGCTGGGATGCGCCGCTGGACGCGCACGACGCGCCGCTCGAACCGGCGCCGCTGCCGGCGACGCCGCCGTCGTGGTGGGGCCAACCGAGCCCGCGCGACGCGGCGCTGCTCGCCGTCACGGAGTTTTCCAGCGATATCGGCAGCAACAACTGGGCCGTCGCCGGCGGGCGCAGCGCCGGCGGCGGCGCCATCGTATCGGACGATATGCACCTGGGGATCAAGCTGCCGAACACGTGGTATCGCGCGCAGCTGCAGGTCCCGGACGGCAACGGCAGCACGCGCCGCATCGTCGGCGTCACGTTGCCCGGCACGCCGTTCGTCATCGTCGGCAGTAACGGCCACGTGGCGTGGGGCTTCACGAACAGCTATGGCGACTTCCAGGACCTGGTGCCCGTCGCCACCGATGCCGGCCACCCGGGCCAGGTGCGCGTGTTCGACAAATGGGAAACGCCGGCCGTGCACCGCGAGACGATCCTCGTCAAGGGCGCGCCGGCCGAGACGCTGACGGTGCGCGACACGTCGCAAGGCCCGCTGTTCGACGTGGCCGGGCGGACCTATGCACTGCACTGGATCGCCCATGAGCCCACGCTGATCAACACCAACCTGCGCCGTCTGGAAGGCACCAACACGGTCGACGAAGCGCTGGCCGTCGCGAACGGGGCCGGCATCCCGGCGCAGAACTTCGTGGCCGGCGATGCCGCCGGCAATATCGGCTGGACGATCGCCGGCCCGCTGCCGCGCCGTGCCCACCCCGGCGCCGCTGCGACCTATCCGCTGGCCGACGCCGCCGCCGGCTGGCAGGGCTGGCTGCAGCCGGGCGAGTACCCGCGCATCGTCAACCCGGCCGCCGGCCAGCTCTTGACGGCGAACAGCCGGCAACTGGTGGGCAAAGGTGCCGAACTGCTGGGCGACGGCGGCTACGACCTCGGTGCACGGACGCGCCAGGCGCGCGATGCGCTGACGGCGCTCGGCCCGCGCACGGACGAGAAGGGCGTGTACGGCGTGATGCTGGACGACCGCGCGCTGTTCCAGGCGCGCTGGCGCGAGCGTGCGCTGGCCGTGCTCGATGGCGCGGCCGTGCAGGCCGACCCGAAGCGCGCCGAAGCCGCCCGGCTGCTGCGCACCAACTGGACGGGGCATGCCAGCGTCGATTCGACCGCCTACCGCATCTCGCGCGGCTTCATGTGGGCGTTGCACGACCTGCTGTACGGCGGTGCGAACGCGCAGATGAAGGAGTTCGGCGGCAGCGTCGTGCTGGCCGACAAGCGCTGGCCGGAAGTGGTGGCGCGGCTGCTGGACGAACAGCCGGCAGCGTGGCTGCCCCGCCAGTACGCCAGCTGGCGCGACCTGCAGCTGGCGGCGCTGGACCGTACGCTGGCGGACCTGACGCTGGACGGCAAGCCGCTGGCCGCCGCCACGTGGGGCGCGTTCAACACGGCCGCCATCGCCCACCCGATCGCGTCCGCCGTGCCGGCGCTGCGCAAATGGTTGAGTGTCCCGGCCGATCCGCTGCCGGGCGATTCCAATATGCCGCGCGTGGCGGGCAAGACGTTCGGCCAGTCGGAACGGCTGACCGTCTCGCCGGGCAAGGAAGAGCAGGGCATCTTCAATATGCCGGGCGGGCAGAGCGGGCACCCGCTGTCGCCGTACTTCCTTGCCGGTCACGCGGACTGGGTAAACGGCCGCATGACCCCGCTGCTGGCCGGGCCGACCCAGCACACGCTAGCCTTCGCGCCGTGATCCGCACGCCCTTTCGGTGCATAATGGCGGGGCATCGAACAACCTGAGAGGCGTGCATGATCAATGATTTCGCAGCCGCGGCGCAGGCGACGATGGCCTTTCTGCGGCGCCGGCTCGGCTTCAAACTGTGGATGGTGACGCGGACGGAGGGCGACGACTGGATCGTGCTGTTCGCGGACGACGCCGGCTACGGCGTGACGCCCGGCCAGTCGTTCCGCTGGACCGACACGATCTGTTCCCGCATGGCGCTGGGCCACGGCCCGAATATCGCGCCGTCCACCCGCGATGTCGCGGCCTATGCGCAGGCCCCGCTGGCCGACCGGCTGCCGACCGCGGCTTACGTGGGCGTGCCGCTGCGCCGCAGCGACGGCTCGCTGTTCGGCACGCTGTGCGGCATCGACCCGCAACCGCAGCCGCTGGAGATCCGCGAAGAATTGGAAACGGTGGCGCTGCTGGGTGACCTGCTGTCGCGCATCCTCAATGCCGAGCTGGATGCCGGCACGGCGTCGCGCCAGGCCGACCGCGCCGAAGTGGACGCGACGCGCGACCCGCTGACGGGCCTCGTGAACCGGCGCGGCTGGGACATGCTGCTGGCCCGCGAAGAGGAGCGCTGCAGCCGCTACGGCCATTCGGCCTGCGTCGTGTCGATCGATCTGGACGACCTGAAATTCATCAACGATACGCAGGGCAAATCCGCCGGCGACGCGCTGCTGATGCGCTCCGGCCGCGCGCTGGAACAGGTCACCCGCGGCACCGACGTGGTCGCCCGCCTCGGTGGCGACGAGTTCGCGATGCTGATGGTCGAATGCGATTACTTCGACGCGCAGGCGATGCTGATGCGCGTGCAGGAAACCCTGGCGGCCGCCGACGTGCGCGCATCGCTGGGCATGGCGATGCGCAAACCGGGCTACGACCTGGAGGAAGCGTTCGCGATGGCCGATGCCGAGATGGTCAGGGCCAAGCGCAGCCGCAAAGTGCTGAACTGAGCAGGCGGGGCCGCGGGCCTAGCCGCGCAGGTGCAGCATGTGGCGCGTGACCGCCAGCGCCGATTCGAACGGTGCGGGACCGCGCGCGATCTTGACCATCACGCTGGCGCCCAGCCACAGCTGGTACAGGCTTTGCGCCACCTGGCGCGGCGCGTCGTCGACCGCCAGTGAGCCGTCGTCGACGCCGCCTTCGATCGCCGCCGTGAGCCTGTCGACGATCGCCGACGTACCCTCGTTCAGCACGGCGCGCATCGCCTCGGACAGGTCCGCCACTTCCGCGGCCAGCTTCACCGCCAGGCACTTGCCCTGGCAATCGAGGAAGGACTGGTTGGCGCGCCACATGTCGAAGTACTCCAGCAGCCGTTGGGCCATCGGCCGTCCGGGCCGGTCGAGGATGGCATCCACGTCCGCCAGGTAGTCGTCGAAGTAGTGTGCCAGCAGCGCCTCGCCGAACGCATCCTTCGACGCGAAATAATGGTAGAAGGAGCCTTTCGGCACCTTTGCTTCCGTCAGGATCTCGTTCAATCCGACGGCCGAGAAACCCTTGCCGGCCATGATGCGTTGGCCCACCGCCAGGATGTTGTCGCGGACGTCGGATGTTTCGTTGGTGCGTGCTTTAGCCATGCGGGCACTATACAGTTGACTAGACCAGTCGTCTAGGCCCGCCGGCGTCAGGCCAGTTGCGCCAGCAGCAGCGCGGCGGCTTCGGCGGACGAGGCCGGGTTCTGGCCGGTGATCAGCAAGCCGTCGCGCACGACGTACGAGCCCCAGTCAGGGCCGCTGGAATACACGCCGCCCTTGGCCTTCAGCTCATCCTCGACGAGGAACGGCACGACGTTCGTCAGGCCCACGGCTTCCTCTTCCGTATTCGTGAAGCCGGTAACCTTCTTCCCTTCGACCAGCGGCCGGCCGGCCGGCGTCTTCACGTGGCGCAGCACGCCGGGGGCGTGGCAGACGAGGGCGACGGGCTTGCCAGCCGCCACGAACGACTCGATCAGCGCGATCGAGTGCCGGTCTTCGGCCAGGTCCCACAGCGGGCCGTGGCCGCCCGGGTAGAACACCGTGTCGAAGTCGGCCTGGTTCACGCTGTCCAGGCGCAGCGTGTTCGCCAGCTGGGCGTTCGCGGCGGCGTCAAGCTCGAAGCGGCGCGTCAGGTCTGTCTGGAACGACGGTTCATTGCTCTTCGGGTCCAGCGGCGGCTGCCCGCCCAGCGGCGAGGCCAGCACGACGTCGGCGCCGGCATCCTTGAACGCATAGTAGGGAGCGGCCAGCTCTTCGAGCCAGAAGCCGGTCTTGCGGCCGGTGTTGCCGAGTTGATCGTGTGAGGTGAGGACCATCAGGACTTTTTTCATGGCGTGACTCCAAGTGAGGTTTTATTAGACCGGTCGTCTCGCATTGGTCCGAGCACGGCGGGCCGGTAGTCCGGTGCGGAGCGGTTTCTCTGCATCGATGGGCACACGATAACACTGAGTAGACCGGTCGTCTAGGACTTTTTTCGAATTACTTTTGTTTTCACAAATCCAGGGGAGGTCGTGCGGGGCATCGAACGCCGAGCCGGCAGCGGCACGTAGCCCGCCACGCGACGATCGACGTGGCGGGCGGGGCGATGCCGGTGCCGGGTTCGGGCTCAGGCGGCGGCGCGCGGTGCGGGAACGGCTGCAGTCTCGGGCACCTCGTCCCGCTTCAGGCCGAACCACGGCCGCAGCAGCGGCACGCGGCGCACCACCTCGAAGATGCCGAAGCTGGCCGTCAACGTCAGCACGACCAGCACCAGGCCTTCGACGGCCGGCGGCAGCGCGGCCGTGCGTAGCAGGCGCGAGAAGCACACGATCAGGGTCTGGTGCGCGATGTAGACGGGGAACACGGCCTGCGTCAGGTAGCGCCGCTTGGCGCTGTCGAAGCCCAGGTGGCGGTGGCCGAAGCCGCAGACGGCGACGATCGCGCACCACTGGCACAGGGCCCAGACGGCGCGCGCGGCCGTCGTCCACGTCTGCACCGCTTCCGGCTGCCAGTGATACGTGACCAGCGCGGCCCAGCAGGCCAGCGCGATGCCGAGCGCCGCGAAGCGCAGCGTTTCCAGCTCGCGCCAGAACGCCCGCTGCCCCGCCAGCGCGGCGCCGGCGAGGAACAGCGGCAGGTAGGTGGCGTGGTTGAACCAGTCGTCCACCAGGGCGTGCGTCTCTTCAAAGTAGGGCTTGAGCGCGATGCGCACGAGGCCCAGCAGCGCGGCGGGCAGTACGATGGCCTTCCAGCCCGTCAGCAGCCGCGCCAGCCGCGTGCCCACGGCCGCGATCCGCGCGCTGCCGATACTGGCCAGCAGTGCGGCCAGCACCAGCGTGTACACCCACAGGTAGGCCACGAACCACAGGTGGTTCCAGGTCGGCAGGTCGAGGCAATGGCCGTCCTTGCAGAAGCCGTGGTAGGCGCGCAGGTACAGGCCCATGAAGTCGCCGTAGCTGCCTGCATAGCCGAGCTTTTCCACCACTTCGAAGTACGGCTGCGGCGGCACGATGACCAGCATGCCGAACAGCAGCGGCAGCAGCAGCCGGCCGCTGCGCTGGCGCAGGAAGCGGCCCGCCGGCAGTTTGCGGGCCAGGAAGGCGGAAGCGACGCCCGACACGAAGAACAGCAGCGACAGCCGCCATGGCGACGACAGCAGCATCAGCGGTTCGATCGCATGGCCGGCCTGCGGGCTTTTCACGTGCCAGTCCCACGTCACGTAATACATGCCCGTGTGGTACAGGATCAGCAGGAAGAAGGCGCAGATGCGGATCCAGTCCAGGAAATACAGGCGTTCGTTGTTGTGCATGATGAGGTCTCCGTGTTGACGATGCGCCCAGCGTACGGTCGCCTTCGCGCGAGGGCGAGCGGCGTGGGGCGAGGCGGAGCGCAGTGGGGCGAGCCGGCGTCACCGGCGCGGCAGAACGCAAAGGGTTGACGGCGTAAAGCGAAACCCAAGTGCAGACCCTGGGGGCGTAGCCGGGGTTTCAAGGAGCACCGCTCCTTGCCGGCGGAGCGGCGAAGGCTTGCAAGCCTTCGCTCCTCCCCTGACCCCGGCCTCTGCCGCTGGGTCTGGCTCTCGCTCAGCGGCATGCACGCAGTCGAGCTTCATCCCGCGCGCAACGTGGCGCCGCAAACGTTTTCGTGGTCCTACACTTCGTCGTTGTTCTTCGCCGGACGGTCACAAATCCTTGCCACCTGAAACTCGAAAGGACTTGCCGATGTCAGCCACCATCACCATCAATGGCGCCGCGGTGCCATTGCCATCAGACCCGCGCGTGTCGTTGCTCGACCTGCTGCGCGAGCAACTGCACCTGAGCGGTACCAAGAAGGGATGCAACCAGGGCGCGTGCGGCGCCTGCACCGTGCTCGTCGACGGCGAGCAGCGCATCCTGTCCTGCCTCGCCCTTGCCGTCCAATACGAAGGACGCGCGATCACGTCCGTCGAAGGCCTTGCCGCCGACGGCGCGCTGCATCCGCTGCAGCAGGCGTTCATCGAACATGACGGCTTCCAGTGCGGCTACTGCACGCCCGGCCAGTTGTGTTCCGCGCTGGGCATGGCTGCCGAGCTGCGGCGCGGCGTGCCCAGCTACGTGACGGAAGACCTGGCCGCCGATGCGGTCGCGCTCAGCCACGATGAAATCCGCGAACGGATGAGCGGCAACCTGTGCCGCTGCGGCGCCTACAACGGCATCGTCGATGCCATCGCGGAGACGGTAACCCAGGCGGCCGCCGCACCGCAAGGGAAGGAGCCGCGATGACGCCATTTACCTTTGTCCGCGCGAACGATCCGCAGGACGCGGTGGCGCGCGGCGCCGCGCCCGGCTCGAAATACCTGGGCGGCGGCACCAACCTCGTCGACCTGATGCGCGAGACGGTGGAACACCCGGCCGCGCTGGTCGACGTGACGGGCTTGTCCACCACCATCGACGAACGCGCCGACGGCAGCCTGCTGATCGGCGCGGCCGCGAAGAACACGGCCGTTGCTGAACACCGCGCCGTGCGCACGCGCTTCCCGGTGCTGACGCGCGCGATCACGGCGGGCGCCTCGGCGCAGATCCGCAACATGGCGACGGTGGGCGGCAACCTGCTGCAACGCACCCGCTGCGGCTACTTCTACGACAACGACGGCGCGCGCTGCAACAAGCGCGAGCCGGGGCAGGGCTGCGATGCGCTGGAGGGCTTCAACCGCATGCACGCGATCCTCGGCGCGTCCGAGCACTGCGTCGCCACCCATCCGTCCGACATGGCTGTCGCGCTGGCGGCGCTGGATGCCGTCGTGCACCTGCAGGGCACCGCGGGCAACCGCATCGTACCGCTGACGGACTTCCACCTGCTCCCGGAGGATCATCCGGAGCGGGAGACCGTGCTGCAGCCGGGTGAGCTGATCACGGCTGTCGAAGTGCCGGCGCTGGCGTTCGCGGCACGCTCGGCCTACCGCAAGGTGCGCGACCGCGCCAGCTATGCGTTCGCATTGGTGTCGGTGGCCGCCGCGCTCGACGTGCGGGACGGCGTCGTGCGCGACGTGCGGATGGCGCTGGGTGGCGTCGCGCACAAGCCGTGGCGCGCCTGGACGGCCGAGCGCATGCTGAAGGGCCGGCCCGCCACGCTGGAACTGTTCGATGCGGCCGCCGCGGCGGAACTGGCCGACGCGCGCCCGCTGCGCGACAACGCATTCAAGGTCGACCTGGCCCGGCGCAGCATCGTTGCCGTGCTGTCCGGGCTCGTCGACACCCGTTCATGAGGAGCCGCGATGAGCATATTGCAGAAAGCCGTACAGGGGGCCATGCAGAAGGCCGTCGAACTGGCGCCGGATGCGTTGATCCCCGGTGGCGTGCCCGATCCGCTGATCGGTGAAAAGCACGAGTTGATCGGTGCGCCTGTCTCACGCGTCGACGGTGCGTTGAAGGTGAAGGGCGCCGCGCCGTTCGCGGCGGAGTTTCCGCTCGAAGCGATGACATATGCGGCCCTCGTCTACAGCACGATCCCGAAAGGGCGCATCGCCACGCTCGACACCACCGAGGCGGAGCGTGCGCCCGGCGTCGTGCTGGTCATGACGCACCGGAACGCGCCGCGCATGAAGGCGGTGCCGATGTTCCTCTCCCAGCCGAAGGCGGCCGGCGGCGACTCGCTGCCCGTGTTCCAGGACGATACCGTGCACTGGAACGGCCAGCCGGTGGCGCTGGTGCTGGCCGAGACGCAGGAGCAGGCCGACCATGCGAAGTCGCTGGTCCGCATCACGTACGATGAGGAAAGCGCGGTGACGTCGCTGGCCGCCGCGAAGGCGCGCGGTGCCGAGCCGACCGCCTTCCAGGGCGAACCGCAGCACGTGGCCAGCGGCGACGCGCAAGCCGCGCTGGCGGCGTCGCCGTACCGGGTCGATGCCGTCTACCACACGCCAATGCTGAACCACAACGCGATCGAATTGCATGCCGCCACGGTGGCATGGCATGGCGACGAGCTGCGCATCCACGACGCCACGCAGGCGGTGGCGCACGCGGCGTGGTCGCTGGCCCAGGTGTTCGGGCTGAAGGAAGAGCAGGTGCGCGTCACGTCGCCGTTTGTCGGCGGCGGCTTCGGCGGCAAGACGCTTTGGCAGCACCAGGTGCTGGCGGCGGCGGCCGCGAAACTGGCGGGCCGGCCGGTGCGCATCATGCTGTCGCGCGAAGGCGTCTACCGCGTCGTGGGCGGCCGTACGCTGACGGAGCAGCGGGTGGCGATCGGCGCCGACGAAGCCGGCCGCTTCACGGCGCTGATCCAGACGGGCACGGTGGCGATGACGCCGCAGAACAATATGCCGGAACCGTTCATCATGCCGGCCCGCTCGCTGTACGCGGCCGGCACCTTCGAGCTGGACGTGCAGGCGGTGCGGATGAACATGCTGGCCAATACGTTCATGCGCGCGCCCGGCGAAGCGGTCGGCTCGTTCGCGCTGGAGTGCGCGATCGACGAGCTGGCGGAACAGCTGCGCGTCGATCCCGTCGAACTGCGCCGCCGCAACGACCCGGACAAGGACCCGACGACGGGGCGCCCGTTCTCGTCGCACCATCTGGTGGAAGCGTACCGGATGGGCGCGGAGCGCTTCGGCTGGGACCAGCGCCACGGCCAGCCGCGCATGCGCCAGGAAGGCGAGTGGCTCGTCGGCCTGGGCTGTGCCACCGCCACCTACCCGTACTACCGGATGCCAGGCGGCGCGGCACGTATCTCGATCACGCGCGATGCCCGGGTGAGGGTGGACGTGGCCGCGCACGAGATGGGCATGGGCACGGCCACCGTCAACGCGCAGGTGGTCGCGGCCCGGCTCGGCGTGCCGCTGGAACACGTGACGGTGACGTACGGCGACTCGGCGCTGCCCGGCACGGTGTTGGCCGGCGGCTCGCAGCAGACGGCGTCGATCGGCCGCGCCGTCGTGGCGGCGCTGGATGCGCTGTTCACGGACCTGCTGCGCCTGGGCGGGCAAGGCACCTTGGTCGAAGGCCTGCACTTCGACGAGGTGCGCGGCGTCGACGGCGCGCTGTGCAAGGCGGACGACCCGGCCCGCCGCGCCAGCTATGCCGAGCTGCTGGCACGCGCCGGCAAGGATGCGCTGGAGGTGATCGGCCAGGCGCCGCCGCCGCTGGAAACGCGCCACTGGTCGATGCATTCGACGGGCGCGATCTTCTGCGAGGCGCGCGTCAACACGGTGACGGGCGAGCCGCGCGTGACGCGCCTGCTGGGTTCCTTCGATTGCGGCCGCATCCTGAACGCGAAGACGGCCGCGAGCCAGTTCCGCGGCGGCATGATCATGGGCCTGGGTATGGCGCTGATGGAGGAGACGCTGTTCGACGAGCGCAATGGCCGCATCATGAACCCGAACCTGGCCGACTACCACGTGCCGGCGCACCTGGACGTGCCGGCGATCGACGTGATGTGGACGGACATCCCCGACCCGCACGCGCCGGCCGGGGCGCGCGGCATCGGCGAGATCGGCATCACCGGCACCGCCGCGGCGGTGGCCAACGCGATCTACAACGCGTGCGGGGTACGGGTCCGCGAACTGCCGATCACGCTCGACAAGCTGCTCGGCTGAAGCAGAAGCTCAGGCGCGCGCCGCCAGTGCCGCCAGCAGCGCCGGGCGGTACTGGCGGCTCAGCGGCACCGTGCCGCCATCGGTCAGCACCACGGTGCCGTCGCCCTTGTCGTTGGCATTGATCCGGTCGACCCATGGCAGGTGCACGGCGGCGCGCCGGTGGCAGCGCACGAATGCGGGGCCGAGCGTGTCGAGCAGGTTGGCCAGCGTCTGGCGCAGCAGCGGCGCCTGGCCGCCAGCATGCAGCGCCACGTAGTTGTCGGCCGTCTCCAGCCAGCGCACGTCGGCCACCTTGACGATGCGCGTGACGCCCCGTTCGGTGACGAGCAGCTGGCGCAGCGGGCCGAGGTGCGGCAACGATGATGTCACCTGACGCGCCGCCAGGCGCTCCCGCAGTTTCATCAGCGCCCGCGCCAGCCGCTCCGCGTCGCACGGTTTCAACAGGTAGTCCACCGCGTTCGCATCGAACGCGCGCACCGCGTATTCGTCGAACGCTGTCACGAACACGATGAGCGGCTTCGGCTCGGGCAGCGAAGCGGCCACTTCGAGGCCGCCGATCTCCGGCATCTGGATGTCCAGCAGCAGCGCATCGGGCGGGTGCGCCGCCACCTTCGCCAGTGCCTCCCAGCCGTCGCGCGCCTCGTCGACGGTACCGATGCCCGGCGCTTGCGCCAGCAGCCGGCGCAAGCGCTCGCGCGCCGGCCGTTCGTCGTCGACGATCAGGATGTTCATGCGTTCTCCATCCGCGGCAGGGACAGCGGCAGGGCCAGCGCGGCGCGCACGCCGGCCGGTGCCAGCTGCGTCAACGTCAGCGTGGCGGCAGCGCCATGCAGCGCGTGCAGGCGTGCGCGCAGGTTGGCCAGCGCGATGCCGGCGCTGCCGGCCGGCGGCGGCGCAGCCAGGCTGCCGGCATCGTCGGCCACCGCCAGCAGCAGCCGGGTGCCGTCGCACCGCGCCGTGACGACGATGCGGACCGCATCGCGGCGCCGCTCGACCGTGTGGCAAAACACGTTTTCCAGCAGCGGCTGCAGGCACATCGCCGGCACCAGGTATGTATCCAGGCCGTGCTCCACCTGCCAGTCGATGACGACGCGGTCGGCAAAGCGTTCCGCCATCAGGTCGGCGTAGGCGCGCAGCAGGCGCAGCTCGTCGGCCAGCGGCACCTGCTGGCGCGCGCCGGCCGTCAGCGCCGTGCGCAGCAGGTCGGACAGCCGCATCAGCAGCGCATCGGCGCGCTCCACGTCCTCGTGCATCGTGGCGGCGATCGTGTTCAACGCGTTGAACAGGAAGTGCGGCTGCATCTGCTGCGTCAGCTGTTGCAGTTGCGCCGTGCGCAGTTGCGTGGCCATCTGCTCCGCGCGCAGCCGCTCGGCCTGCAGCACCTGCCACGACAGCACGCCGAACGTGACGACGACGAAGATAGCGAAGAAGATCGTGATCTTCACGTCCTCGTAGATGAACACGGGCAGCCATGCGCCGTGCGGATACGTTTCGCCGGCCAGCGCGTACACGCCGTGGCGGATGCCGAACGCGATCGGCACGAAGCCGATCCAGTACACCAGCAGCCACGGCGCCTGGCGCGCGAACCACGCGCGCGGCTGCGTCACCAGGTGGTCGTAGCGGCGCGTGAAGCGGCGCTGGGCCAACAGCAGCACGGTGGCCGTGAACGCGGACGACGACTCCCACAGCAGCGGGTGCCACAGCGGCCCCTCGTCGTTGCGCAGGAAGTCTTGCACGGCCGTGACGATCATCAGCACCCAGAACAGCGCCCACGCGGCGGCGATCATCCGGTGCAGGCGGCGGCGGGCGAGGTCGGCGTCCATGCGTCAGTGCTTGTGGCGCGCTTCGACGAGGTCGATCTCGCGCACCAGCTTGCGGGAGATCTCGTCGGAGATGTGTTCGTGGCGCGCCAGCTGGAAGATCATGCGGCGTTCGGCCTGCAGCGCGGCCAGGCGCAGCACGCGTTCGGCCTGGTCCAGCTTGCGGAAGCGCGCCGCATCCTCGCCGTCGGTGGCGGCGGTGCTGTCGAGGCGGTGCTGGTACAGCGCGATGACGCGCGCGGCCGCCTCCGGGTACATGTCGCTGTCGGCGCCCACCTGCAGCTGTTCCATCTGGGCCCGCTCGACGGCGGCGATCGCGGCGCTGGCCGCTTCGCGCCGGGCCAGGTCTTCCTCCTGCTGCTCGGCCGGCTCTTCGGGGAAGTCCATGCCGGCCAGCAGCCGGGGCAGGCCGAGCGCGGCCGCCGCCAGCGACAGCAGGATCACCGTCGAGGCCAGGAAGATCGTCAGGTCGCGCGCGGGGAACGGCGCGCCGGTGGGCAACGTCAACGGCACCGTCATCACGCCGGCCAGGGTGATCGCGCCGCGCGCGCCGGCCAGCGACGTGGCCAGCAGCAGCCGCAACGGCGGGCGCGCTGCCGCTTCGCCGCGGCGCGTCTTGCGGTACAAGGTGATGCGCAGGGCCGTCCACACCCACACGAAACGCAGCGCCAGCAGGCCGCCCGTGATCGAGAACGCGTACAGCACCAGCCACCACGGGTTCAGGTGGCCGCTCTGGTCCAGCGACACGCGGGCGCCCTCCATGATGTCCGGCAGTTGCTCGCCCAGCAGCACGAACATCACGCCATTCAGCGCGAACTGCACGGTGTCCCACACGGCCGAGCGCTGGATGCGCGTCGTCGCCATCACCTGGCCGGACAGCTCGACATAGCTCATCGTGACGCCGGCGGCGACGGCGGCCAGGATGCCGGAGGCCTGCAGGTGCTCGGCCGCCAGGTAGGCGCCGAACGGGATCAGCAGGTTGACGAGGATCGGCGAGCCGGCCGGTTCGCCGAAGTGGCGGAACAGCCAGCGCTGCACCCACGTGATCAGCAGTGTGACACCGACGCCGGCCGCGATGCCGCCGAGTGCCAGCCACAGGAACGTCAGCGACGCCTGCGTCAGCGAGAAACTGCCCGTCATCGCCGCGGCGATCGCGAAGCGGAAGCACACCAGGCCGCTGGCATCGTTCAGCAGCGACTCGCCTTCCAGGATGTGCATCAGCCGCTTCGGGATCGGCGCGCGCGCGGCGATCGAGCCCACGGCGACCGGGTCGGTCGGCGACACGATCGCGGCCAGCGCGAACGCCACGGCCAGCGGCATCGCCGGGATCAGCCAGTGGATCAGGAAGCCTGCGCCGACGACGGTGAAGACGACGAGGCCGAACGCCAGCTCGAGGATGATGCCCTTGTCGCGGAACAGGCCGCTCTTGGGGATGCGCCAGCCGTCCAGGAACAGCAGCGGCGGCAGGAACAGCAGGAAGAACAGCTCCGGGTCCATGCGCACGCCATGGCCCGTGTAGCCGGCGATCGCGGCGCCCAGGCCGATCTGCACGAGCGGTAGCGGGATCGACACGGGCAGCACCCGCACGAGATAGGCGCTGGCCACGACGGCCAGCATCATGGCGAGGACGATTTCGATTGAATCCATGCGGGCGCGTCGTTCCTTGTGTTGACTGAATCGACGCATTATAGATGCTGGCGCCGCGGCGGCTGGCCACCGCGGCCGGGCAGGCGGGGATTCAGGCGCGGCGGGAGCGGCGGACCAGCACGATGCCCGCCAGGCCGGTGGCGGCCAGGGCCAGCGAGCCCGGCTCCGGCAATTCCTGCTGCTGCGCGCTGACCAGCGTGTTCTGCTGCACGGTGATCTGGTAATCACGGCCGGCCAGCAGCAGCGGCGACGTGGCACGCAGCGCGAACGACTCGCTCGTCGAGTTGTACATCGACGTGCCGGTGCGGCCATGCGTGCGGCTCACCTGGGCCATGCCGTTGATCTGGGCCGGCGCGAACGTGAACACGGACAGGCCGGTGCGCAGGTCGACGATGTTCACGCTCCACGAGATGCGCGCGTTGGCGGTCGTGACGGCGCGGCCGTCCGGCGACAGGTAGGCCATCGCATACGGCGTGGCGTCGAAGCTGACCGTCATCGTATCGTTGCTGCCGAGGCGGAACTCCATCGTGTTCGAGCTGCCTACCGACGAATTGCTGGTCGCCATCTGCTTGTTGTAGGCGGTGGCCACGTCCGCGCGGGTCTGCGAGTGGGCGCCGGCCGCGGCGCCATTGATCGAGATGCCCGAGCCCAGGAAGCGCTGGTCCGCGTAGCCGAAGTTGCCGCCCATCGGCGCCGTCGCGGCAAAGGGCGTGAAGTTGTTTTCGCCGAACGCGGGGCAGGGAATGCCGACGCACTGGTGCACCACGTCCGGCCGTGCCCCGTAGGCCGACGAGCTGGCGAAGACATTGTTCAGCGACGCCGTCGCATGGGCGTCGTTGACGCCGACCAGCTTGGTGAAGTCCGTGTTCTTGTATACGCTGCCGTTGGCGTGCGAGATCTTGAAGTTGTTGATGTCCAGGATCGCCGAGGCGAACGTGCTGGCGCCGGCCGACCCGCAGCCGAGCGTCGCGGCGCCCACCGCGACGAGAAGACGCGTCTTGATGTCGATCATTTTTCTGCCCCTCGAAGTTGGTTTGAACTCGCCTGAGAGCACGAGTACCTGCTTCAGTGCATTATTGATGCCAGGGCAATTTGTGTCGGAGATTCAGGGACTTGCCGAACCCGGCCGTGGAAAAAGTAGTGGAATGGAAAGAACTCCGACGCAGCACGGAAACGTTCACGCGAAAAAGACGCCGTTACACTCTGGCATTTATGAAATGGTTCTGGCATAATCATGCCTCCCAAGCGGGAGTAGCTCAGTTGGTAGAGCGCAACCTTGCCAAGGTTGAGGTCGAGAGTTCGAGACTCTTCTCCCGCTCCAGAATTCGCAACGGCAGCCTGATGGCTGCCGTTTTCATTTGCGGTTTTCGTTTGCCGTTTTAGCCTGTTTTTGCCTCGGCGATATCGCCGTTTCGGCCCTTGCTGTAGCACTGTTGTTTTCCGCCACCTGTGTTCCTTGACTTAATGTTCAGGAACCCTTGTTTCCTCTGGTTTCTCCCCTATACTGCGTCCAATCGCCCGCCAGGTGTGGGCAGTCATGCGGAAAAGTATTGAGACCGGGGATAGCAATGAAGAGCGTACAACAGGAAATCGACGAGCGCACCAACCTTACCAACACGAATAAATTCGAGCTGCTGCTGTTCCGCCTTGGCGCGGACGAAAACGGCGAGCATTCCGAACTGTACGGCATTAACGTGTTCAAGATCCGTGAGATCGTCGCCATGCCGCCGGTGACAGCCGTTGCCGGCTCGCAGCCGCACATGCTGGGCGTCGTCAACCTGCGCGGCCAGATCATCCCCGTGATGGACTTGCCGGCGATTGTCGGCGTCAAGCCGAAGACGGGCCTGAACATCATGCTCGTCACCGAATTCGCCCGTACCACGCAGGCGTTCGCCGTCGAATCCGTCGACGAGATCGTGCGCCTGGACTGGAGCCAGGTGCTGACGGCCGAAGGCAGCAACTCGACCGGCATGGTGACGTCGATCGCGCGCCTGGACGGCGACACCAGCGGCACGCGCCTGGCGCAGGTGCTGGACGTCGAAACGATCCTGCGCCGCATGGTGCCGTCCGAAGGCAAGGAAGTCGATCCGGAATCGATGCCGCACGTGCTGCTGAAGCAGGGCAGCTTCATCCTGGCCGCCGACGATTCCGTCGTCGCACGCAACCTGATCGAGCAAGGCCTGCAGGCGATGCACGCGCCGTTCGTGATGACGAAGTCCGGCAAGGAAGCATGGGACAAGTTGAACAGCATCGCCGAAGGCTGCAAGGCCGAAGGCATCGACGTGATCGACCGCGTCGCGCTGGTGCTGACGGACCTGGAAATGCCGGAGATGGACGGCTTCACGCTGACCCGCAAGATCAAGCAGGACCCGCGCTTCTCGAAGATCCCCGTGGTGATCCACTCCTCGCTGTCGGGCAAGACCAACGAAGACCACGTGAAGGGTGTCGGTGCCGATGCCTATGTGGCCAAGTTCGTCGCAGAAGACCTGGCCGCGACGATCAAGCAGGTGCTGCACAAATAACCACACGGTGCCGGACGCCGGTTTTCCCGCCTGGCGTCGGGCTCCGCACTTCTCACGGTGCCCGACGCCGGCTTCTAGGCCCGGTGTCGCGTTCAGCACTTCCCAACATGCCGGTCCCTGCGACCGGCATGTCGCATTCACGGCCCCGCCTCATCCCGCAAGGCCGGCAGCCCTCATCAGCAGGCGCATCAAGCTGGCGGCCACACCCAGCGCCGCCACGCTCAGGCACCAGATCAGCACGAGCCAGCCGAAGCGCCGCCAGCCGCCCGGCTTGCGGTCGTCGCCGGCGCCCATCAGTGGTACCCCTCGCCGTGCCTGACCTTTCCCCGGAAGACGTAGTAGGACCACGCCGTGTACATCAGGATCACGGGGATGATCGCCAGCGCGCCGACCAGCGCGAAGCCCTGGCTCTGCGGCGGCGCGGATGCCTGCCAGAGCGTGACCGATGACGGGATCACGTTCGGCCACAGGCTGATGAACAGGCCCGTATAGCCGAGGAAGACCAGCGCGAGCGCGCACAGGAACGGCATCGTGTCGCCGCCGTGTTTCAGCGCGCGGAACATCAGCCAGGCCACCGCACCGACGAGCAGGGGCACCGGCGCGAACAGCACCACGTTCGGGAAGCGGAACCAGCGCGCCGCCACGTCCGGATGGGTCAGCGGCGTCCACAGGCTGACGATCGCGATGGCGCCCAGCACCGCCCACGTCAGGTAGCCGGCGATGGCGCGGACGCGCTGCTGCAGCGGGCCATCCGTCTTCATCACGAGCCAGGTACTGCCCAGCAGCGCATAGGTGGCTACCAGACCGGCCCCGACGAACAGCGGAAACGGCGCGATCCAGTCGAGCGGATGGCCGGCGAACGCGCGGCCCCGCACGGGGATTCCGTCGAGGTAGGCGCCCAGTGCCACACCCTGGAAATAGGTGGCGGTGAACGAGCCCCACGTGAAGGCGCGGTCCCAGAACGGCCGCTCGCGCGCATTGGCCTTGAAGCGGAACTCGAATGCCACGCCACGGAAGACGAGGCCGATCAGCATCGCGATCAACGGCAGCGCCAGGGCGCTCAGCACGACCGAATACGCCAGCGGGAACGCGGCCAGCAAGCCCGCACCGCCGAGCACGAGCCACGTCTCATTGCCGTCCCAGACCGGCGCCACCGTATTCATCATCACGTCGCGCTCGGCCTTCGCGGGGAAGAACGGATACAGCAGGCCGATGCCCAGGTCGAAACCATCCATCACCACGTACATCATCACGCCGAACAGGATGATGACGGCCCAGATCACAGCAAGATCGATTCCCATGTCAGCCTCCCTGTTCCAGGTCGCGGTCGGTGTTGCGGCGCTCCGCGGCCGACAGCGGCCGCATCGGCGTGCGCGGCCGGCCCGGCCCACCCTGCACCGGATGCTCGCCTTCGCGCAGCACGGGGCCGACGCGGATCAGCCGCATCATGTAGACGATGCCGCTGCCGAAGACGACGCAGTACACCAGCACGAACGCGAGCAGCGTGACGGAGAGCTCGGCGGGGCCATGCGCCGACACGGCATCGGCCGTGCGCAGCAGCCCATAGACGGTCCACGGCTGGCGCCCGATCTCCGTCGTGTACCATCCCGCCAGGAGCGCGACGATGCCCGCGGGGCCCATCCACAGCGCGCAGCGCAGGAACGGCCGGCTGTCCCACAACCGGTCGCCACGGCGCAGCCACAGCGCTGTAACGGCCAGCGCGATCATCAGCAGGCCCAGGCCCACCATCAGCCGGAACGACCAGAACACGACGGCCGCATTCGGGCGATCTTCCGGCGCGAAGTCCTTCAACGCCGGCACGGCGCCGTCGAACGTATGCGTCAGCAGCAGGCTGCCCAGGTGCGGTACTTCGATGCGGTAGCGCGTTTCCTCGTTGGCCATGTCCGGCATGCCGAACAGGATCAGCGGCGTGCCGTCGGTGCCGTGGTTGTCCCAATGGCCTTCGATGGCGGCAAGCTTCGCGGGCTGGTGTTCCAGCGTATTGAGGCCATGCAGGTCGCCGACGAAGGCCTGCAGCGGCGCGGCGGCCAGCAGCATCCACAGGCTCATCGAAAACATCTTGCGGATCGCCGCGTTGTCGTTGCCACGCAAGAGGTGCCAGGCGCCCGACGCCGCCACGAACAGCGCCGTCGCGACGAACGCGGCGATGCCCATGTGCGCCAGCCGATACGGGAACGACGGGTTGAAGATCACGGCGAACCAGTCGACGGGCACGACCCGGCCGTCGACGATCGCATGACCCTGCGGCGTCTGCATCCAGCTGTTCGACGCAAGGATCCACGTGGCGGAAACGAGCGTGCCGAGCGCCACCAGCACGGTGGAGGCGAAGTGCAGGTGCGGGCCGACGCGGCGCCAGCCGAACAGCATCACGCCGAGGAAGCCCGCTTCGAGGAAGAACGCGGTCAGCACCTCGTAGGCGAGCAGCGGGCCGGTGATGCTGCCGGCGAAATCGGAGAAGGCGCTCCAGTTCGTGCCGAACTGGTAGGCCATCACGAGACCCGAGACGACGCCCATGCCGAAGTTCACGGCGAAGATCTTCGACCAGAAATGGTACAGGTCGCGGTACAGCGCATTGTGCGTGCGTAGCCAGCACGCTTCCAGCACGGCGAGAAAACTCGCCAGGCCGATCGTGATGGCGGGGAAGATGATGTGAAAGGAGATGGTGAAGCCGAACTGGATTCGGGCCAGGTCCAACGCGGATGGGAGCGGGCCGTGCAGCGTACGGCCTGCCAGCAGCAGGGCGAGTACGGCCGTCATCCCCAACAGTCTGTTCTGGGTAAGGGTCATGGTGTTCTTCGACAGGTTGGCGTGGACGGCGTGACGCGGTGCGTGACGCAGGTGCGTGACGCAGGCGCGACTGCGCGCGCCGGGCGTGCGGGCACGCGGCGTCCACTGAAAAAGACAAAGCTTCGATTGCGCGCCAGGGCTGGCGCAGCGGCGTCAGGCCGGTGGGGCACGTGGCCAGGCGAACCCCGGCGAGGCAGTGGTGAACAGGGCATGGGTACCGGGGCGCCCGGCCGGTGCGTCGGCGACCAGCGCCGGCGCGACGCGCCGCGTAGGCAGCGCCATGTCCGGCGTATGCTCGCCGGGGCAGTACAGGCAGTGGTGATGCACGGCCTTCGCCGGTGCTTCCGGCGCACCGTCCAGCCGTACCAGGCGCACACCGCCGGCACCGCACACTTCGGCGAAAACCGCCGTGCGGGCCGCGAGGTGCCGCAGCGCCGGCGCGAAGACGGCCAGCAGCAGCGCGCAGGACACGACGCAGGCGATCCAGATCCGATGGCGGCGATGCAGGTACATGCGGGTATTGTAGGATCAACGCCGCGCGACATTCGTGGACAAATTGTCTTAGCCGGAGCGTCCCGTTTTCTGCGCTATCATTGCCTTTCTTCCAACCTGAAGGAGGCAAGCATGGCAGCAAAAACCATTCTGTTCCTGACCGGTGATTTCGCCGAGGACTACGAAACGATGGTGCCGTTCCAGGCGCTGCAGGCCGTCGGCCACACGGTGCATGCGGTGTGCCCCGGCAAGCGGGCAGGCGAGACGATCAAGACGGCGATCCACGATTTCGAGGGCGACCAGACCTACACGGAAAAGCCCGGCCACCACTTCACGCTGAACGCCGATTTCGACGACGTCGAGGTGGCGCGCTACGATGCGCTGGCGATCGCCGGCGGCCGCGCGCCCGAGTACCTGCGGCTGAACCCGCGCGTCATCGAGATCGTGCGCCAGTTCGCCGACAGCGGCAAGCCGATCGCCGCCGTGTGCCATGGCGCGCAGGTGCTGGCGGCGGCCGACGTGATCCGCGGCCGCCGCATCTCATGCTATCCGGCGTGCTCGCCCGAGGTGAAGCTGGCGGGTGCCGAGTATGCGGACATCGCCGTCGATGCCGCCGTCACGGATGGCCAGTTCGTCACGGCCCCCGCATGGCCCGCGCATCCGCAGTGGCTGAAGCAGTTCCTGCAGAAGCTGGGCACGGAGATAAAGCTCTGACCGCGTCAAGCTCTGACTGCGTCAAGTTGTAATGTGAGACGGCACGCGCCGGCTCAGGCACCGAGCTGCGGCGCGTGCCAGCGCAGGTGGTCTTCGACGAATGTCGAGATGAAGTAATAACCGTGGTCATAGCCGGCGTGCCGCCGCAACGTCAGCGGCTGGCCCGCCTGCGCGCACGCGGCCTCGAACGCTTCCGGGTACAGCTGTTCGGCGAGGAATTTGTCGGCCAGGCCCTGGTCGACCAGGATGCCGTTCGGGAAGGGCGCGCGCAGCTTGCCCATCAGTGCCGTCGCATCGTGCTGCGCCCACGCGGTTTCGTCGCCGCCGAGGTAGCCCGTGAAGGCCTTGCGGCCCCAGGGGCACTGCATCGGCGCGGCGATCGGCGCGAATGCCGAGACGGACTTGAATGCATCCGGCCGGCGCAGCGCCAGGGTCAGTGCGCCATGCCCGCCCATCGAATGGCCGAAGATGCCGATGCGCGCAGGATCGATCGGCAGCTCGGCCGTGACGAGCTCGCGCAGTTCGTGGATGTGGCTCTCCATCCGGTAATGCGTGGACCATGGCGCCTGCGTCGCGTCGAGATAAAAGCCGGCGCCGACGCCGAAGTCCCAGGCATCCGTCTCGCCCGGTACGCCGGCGCCGCGCGGGCTCGTGTCCGGCGCGATGAGGGCGACGCCCAGTTCGGCCGCCACGCGCTGGGCGCCGGCCTTCATCATGAACGTCTCTTCGGTGCAGGTCAGGCCCGCCAGGTAGAACAGGGCGGGCAGGCGCGCGTCTGACACATGCGCCGGCAGGAAGACGGAAAAGCGCATCGGCAGGCCGATCGCGTGCGAGTCGTGCTTGTAGAAGCGCTGCACACCGCCGAAGCACGCGTGCTCGCTGACCAGTTCCAGCATCGGGTTCCCCTTGGCAAATTGATCATTGACCGCATTGTACTGTGGACACGGCAGGTGTGCGACGCAATCGGGGAACTTGCTATACAGTCATTACGGATGAGTTTTTCTTGCACCTGAGGCCGAATTAAATTACATTCCGCAATTACATTTACGCAAATGTAATTTCTGCCGATCCTGCCCGGCCAAGTTTTTCTCAAATAGGAGGAGCCCCAATGCCAGATTTCCTGGTTATCTCGGCCGACTTAGCGTGGCCGCTCGCTGTGTTGCTGGCCTGGCTGGCCGGCGAATTCATTCATCGCTGGACCGCGCTGCCGCGCATCAGTGTCTACGGCCTCGTCGGCTTCCTGTGCGCGCAGGCGTTCCCCGACCTGTTCGCCACCGAATCGAACAGCCCCGTGCTGGTGCTGGCGAACGTCGCGTTCGGCCTGATCCTGTTCGAGCTCGGTTATCGCGTCAACTTGCGCTGGTTGCGCGTCAATCCGTGGGTGGCCGTCAGCGGCCTCGTTGAAACGTTCGTCACGTTCGGCGTCGTCTACCTGATCGCCTTGCAGTTCAGCCTGCCGTCATTGACGGCGCTGCTGCTGGCATCGCTGGCGATGTCGACGTCGCCCGTCGGCGTGCTGCGCGTCGTCAACGAGCAGCGCAGCTCGGGGCAGGCGACCGAGCGCGTGCTGCACCTCGTCGCGTTGAATTCCGTGCTGGCCGTGCTGACGTTCAAGGTGATCGTCGGCTTCTGGGTGTTCGAGACGTCCGGCAGCCTGACGCAGGCGATCTCGCACAGCGCGTTCGAACTGGTCATGTCCGCGCTGATCGGCGCGATCCCCGGCATGGTGGTGCCGGCCGTGCTGCGCCACCTGGGCAACCTGGCGCGCGAAGGCACGCTGGCGTTCGCGCTGGTGGTCGTGATCCTCGTCGCGATCACGTATTCGTCCGGCCTGTCGCCGGTGCTGGCCACCTTGGCGTTCGGCCTGACGGCGCGCCACCGCCGCGTGACGTTCACGCGCACGCAGCGCAACTTCGGCGCGATCGGCGAGCTGCTGACGATCCTGCTGTTCGTGTTTGCCGTGTCGACGCTGTCGTGGGCGAACGTCGTCAATGGCGGCCTGCTGGCCTTCGTGCTGCTGCTGGCCCGCTTCGCCGTGAAGACGGCGGGCGTGGCGGCGTTCTCGCACCTGTCCGGCATCTCGTGGAAGAAGGGGCTCGCGTCCGGCATGGCGCTGGCGCCGATGTCGGTGTTCGTCGTGCTGCTGCTGGAGCAGACCAAGAACGCCGGCATCGTGCTGATCGACGAACTGGCGGCGGTGGCCGCGATGACGCTGTTCATGGAAGTGATCGGCCCGATCATTACGCAACGCGCGCTGATCTGGGCGCGCGAAACGACGCAGGAGTAAGGAGCAAGCATGGCACTGGAACCATTCAAGGCATCGACGCCGCTGACGATGGGCGTCGAACTGGAGCTGCAGCTGGTCAGCTTCTCGGACTACGACCTCACGGCGTCGAGCCCGGACCTGCTGCACCTGCTGGCGAAAAAGCCGTTCCCCGGCCACGTGACGCCGGAGATCACGGAGAGCATGATCGAGATTAACAGCGACGTGCACACCAAGCACACGGAACTGCTGGCGCAGCTGCACGAGATCCGCGACACGCTGGTGGATGCGGCCGAAAGGCTCAACATCGGCATCTGTGGCGGCGGCACGCACCCGTTCCAGAAATGGGTCGAGCGGCGCATCTTCGAGAAGCCCCGCTTCAAGGAGGTGTCGGCGCTGTACGGCTACCTGGCCAAGCAGTTCACCGTGTTCGGCCAGCACGTGCACATCGGCACGGGCAATGGCGACGACGCGCTGTTCCTGCTGCACTCGCTGTCGCGCTACCTGCCGCACTTCATCGCGCTGTCCGCGTCGTCGCCGTTCGTGCAGGGCGGCGACACGCTGTTCAACTCGGCGCGCCTGAACTCCGTGTTCGCGTTCCCGATGAGCGGGCGGGCGCCGTTCCTGCTGTCGTGGGACGAGTTCTCGAACGGCTTCTTCGCGAAGATGGAGCACACGGGCGTCATCAAGAGCATGAAGGACTTCTACTGGGACATCCGGCCGAAGCCCGAATACGGCACGATCGAGCTGCGCGTGTGCGACACGCCGCTGACGGTGGAACGAGCGGCCGCGCTGGCGTCCTACCTGCAGGCGCTGTGCGCCTAC
Source organism: Pseudoduganella flava (assembly GCF_007830495.1). Lineage (GTDB taxonomy): Bacteria > Pseudomonadota > Gammaproteobacteria > Burkholderiales > Burkholderiaceae_D > Rugamonas > Rugamonas flava. The sequence continues at coordinate 328,189 of NZ_VLKW01000002.1, forward strand.
CTGCTGGACCGCAAGGAAGAAGCACCCGCGGAGGACGACTACCTGGTCTACAACTACAACCGCTTCCAGGCCTGCCGCTTCGGGCTGGACGGCACGATCGTCCACCCGAAAACCTATGAAAGCCTGTCGCTGCGCGAAGACATCCTGACGACCTTGCGCCGGATGGACCCGTACGCGGAACGCCTGGGCGGCTCGGCGGCGCTGAACCACCTGATGCAGGTGACGCACGTGGGCAGCGACGCGCAGTACCTGCGCGACCAGTACGCGGCCAGCGGCAGTGTGGAGGGGATTGTCGATGCGGCGGTGCAGCGGTTCCGCGGGCGGCATTGATCTGCTGACGCCGCGGGTTGCCGGCGCTTGTTAACCCAACGGCATAACCCTGGGGTCAGACCCGGCGGGTCTGACCCCGGCATTTGCCTCTGGGTTCAACGCCGTTCCTGGCTCGCTGGCAAGAACAGGTGTCAGACACCGATTTTCAGAAACGCGTCTCCCGCGCCACGCGCAGGAAGTTATCGAGGATCCCCGTGCAGTCCAGCAGCTCCTCGCCGCCGGCGCGGTGGAATTCGGGGTGCCATTGCAGGCCCATCACGAACGGCGCCTTGCGGTAGCGGATTGCTTCGATCATCTGGTCCGGAACGGACAACGCTTCCACTTCCATGTCGCGGCCCAGCGTCTTCACCGCCTGGTGGTGGATCGAGTTGACGACGCCGCCGGCCCGTTCGCGGAACAGCTTGGACAGCGACGAGCCGGGTGGGAACATGATCTCGTGGCGGTGCCGGTCGTAGTCGTCGTGCACGTGGGGCAGGGCGGTCGGCACGTCGGTGGCGATGTCCTGGTACAACGTGCCGCCGAACGCCACGTTGATCAGCTGGCAGCCGCGGCAGATGCCCAGCACCGGTTTGCCCGCCTCGACGAATTCATGCAGCAGTTCCAGCTCGTACATGTCGCGGGCGCGGTCGCCGCCCCATTCGGGCCGGGTCGGCGATTCCGAATAGGTTTGCGGCGACACGTCGGCGCCGCCCTGCAGCACCAGTCCATCGAGGTGGCGGGCGTAGTCGCGCAGGCGGATGTTCGACGGGTGCAGCAGCCCGTTCGTGTTCACCGTCGGGATCATGAACACCAGCACGTCGCGCGACATCACCCAGTGCGCGATCGACTCTTCCAGGTATTGCAGGTTCTTGCTGCGCAGGCCCGTCGACCCGGGTTCGGGATGGAAGATGCGCGCCGAGATGCCGATCCGTAAGGGGCGCTGCATCACGTGCCGCGACAGCGAGGCGGCGATGCGCTGGTACCGCGCGCGCAGCACGCGGCCCCACAGCGAAAACACGGAGTCGCCCGGATCGAGGTAGCGTGGCGTATCGTCCTTGCGGCGGCTGAACTCCCGGTCCACCCCGCGCCGTTCCTGCCGGCGCTCGTCTGTCATGGTTCGTCTTTCTACATGGTGAAGGGCATCGGCTGCAGGCCGAATCCTTCGTCGAGGACTTCGATCGATTCCAGGAGGCCCTGCAGGCCCGCGTTCAAGTTGGCCAGGTCGGCCTCGTCCAACTTTGCCAGCGCTTCCGGCAGCAGGCCGCGCGCGGGTTTCGGCGCGGCCGCCAGCAAGGTGGCGCCGGCATCGGACAGTGCCAGTTTTACCACACGTGCATCATCCGGGTCGCGCGTTTTGACGACGTAGCCCTTGCGTACCAGCCCTTCGAGCAGGTTGCTCGTCGTCGTTTGTGCGATCGCCAGGCGCGCCGTGATCTGCCCGACGCGCAGGTGCGGCGTATCGGCCAGCTCCTGCATGATCCACAGCTGCGCGCCGTTGACGCCGCACTGCTTCTCGATCCACAGCGAATGCCGCTGGGCCGCCCGGATCACGATGCGCAGCTTTTGCAGCGCTTCGAGGTCCGCTGCCGGCGCACCGGCCGGCGCGGCCTTGCCGCCTTGTCTGCTGCTCCCCATTCCATCTCCCTGAATTGTGGTGTGAAAACATTTTTAGGAATATAATTTCACCGTGTTCCTTTGCGGATCGGTGTTTGTCCTGAACGCATGGGGATGCCGATTGGTTTACTCAGCAACGCGGCAGCCGCGCCGCCACCCGGGCGTACGCCCATCCCGACGACGGAAAAATGACGGAGTTAAGCCCCGAACTGCGCAGCTTCGTGCTGACGCTGCCCTCGATCCCGTTCCTGGAAGCGCTGTTGCTGCTGCATGGCGCGCCGGACCAGATCTGGACCGCCGAAGCGATCGCCCAGCGGCTGTACCTGCGCTCGATCGCGCATGCCGAGGGGATCGTCAGGGAACTGGCCGCGCGGGGCTTCTGCGCGTGCACGCCGGACGGCCAGCTGATGTACCGGCCGCACGACGGCAGCGCCGTGCTGGTCAGCCGGCTGGCGGACGTGTACGCGCACCGGCTGATCGAAATCACGCGCCTGGTGCACGGGTAGGAAGGCAGCCGTCGTCCTGGACGACGGCAAGGGAGGGGAAACGCGCGCCAGGAAGGGCGGTGCCGTCAGCGGTTCGCCGCCGGCTGCGCCGGCAGCTGATAGTGCAGGGTGTAGTAGTGCTGGCCGCCTTCGATGTCGATCGTCGCGGTGCCCGCGATGCCGGCCAGTTGCTCTGTCCCGGAACCGGGGGTGATGACGATCGCCAGCGTGTTCCTGCCGCCCGCCATCGTGCCCGAATGCTGCATCACGAAGCTGCCGCGCCGGCCGTCCAGCGTGCCGGTGAACCGCTCCAGCGCCACGTAGCCCGCCGTGCCGCTGGCGGGCGCGCCCGCCGTCAGCATCTCGCCTTCGCTGGTGCCCGCCAGGGCTCCGTAAAACGTCTTCTTCAACAGCATGCGGCCGCGCGTGTCGTCCGGCGCCGCGGCTGGCGCGGGGACGGGCTGACGGCCACGTCGAACTTGCCCCGTACTTCCGCAGCGTCGGCGGTGGCGACGCCGGCCAGGGCGAGGGCAATGGCTGGGATGGTGTTCATGGCGCACTCCATGGTGAATAATGGTGCCAGTGTAACCATCCGGTACGGACGACGATTGGAAAAAAACGACACGCCGAAAGGCATCCTCGACCCCGCCGCCGCCGCCCGGCGCTTCCAGCTGCGCCGCCATGCGCCGCCGCCCGCGCTGGCGCCGCTCGTCGAATACCTGTGGATCGTCGAATGGGACCTGCGCGGCCTGCCGGCCAGCACGCAGCGGGTGCTGCCCTATCCGCATGCGCACTTGGTGTTCGAGGCCGGCCTGACCGCCGTCCACGGCATCGTGCGCGGGCCGTTCGACAAGGCGCTGGCCGGGCAGGGCAGGGCGCTGGGCTTGCGCTTTCGTGCCGGCGGCCTGCGCCCGCTGCTGGATGGCCCGGTGGCCGCGCTGACGGGCCGCGTGGTGGCGCTGGACGACCTGCTGGGCATCGATGGCACTGGCGCCGAGCGGCACGTGCTGGCGGCGCAGGGCGACGATGCGATGATCGCCGCAGCCAGCGACGTGCTGGCGCCGCTGGTGGCTGCCGCGCCGGCCGACCCGCGCATCGATGTGGCCGAACGGGCGGTGCAAGCGGCGGCGGCGGAGCACGGCCCCGTCTCCGTGGCGGCGCTGGCGCAGGCCGCCGGCCTGCCGGAGCGGGGCCTGCAGCGGCTGTTCCGCGACTACGTGGGCGTGCCGCCGAAGTGGGTGGTGCAGCGCTTCCGGCTGCAGGAAGCGGCCGCGCTGCTGGTCAATCCGGCGTCGCCCGACCTCGCCGCGCTGGCCCAGCGGCTGGGCTTCTTCGACCAGGCGCACCTGACGCGCGCGTTCACGGCGCTGGTGGGGCGCTCGCCGCTGGAATACTGGAAGAGCCAACGCCAGGCGCACTGAGACCGCACGCCAGCTCGCGCAGCGCCGCCTTCAGCACCTTGCCCGTCGGGCCGGCCGGCAGCGCGGGCAGCACGACGATGCGGGCCGGCCGTTTGTAGGGGGCCAGTTGGGCTGCGGCGTGGACCGCCAGCGCGGCGGCCAGGGCCTCGCCCGTCAATGAGGAACCCGCGCGCGGCTCGGCAAACGCGATCACGTCTTCTTCACCGGCGGCACCGGGCCGGCCGACGACGGCCGACTGCGCCACGTCCGGGTGCGCGTTCAGCACCGTCTCCACTTCCAGCGGATAGACATTGAAGCCCGAGCGCACGATCAACTCCTTGGTGCGCCCGACGATGAACAGCGCGCCGTCCGGCCCGGCGCGGGCCACGTCGCCCGTGTTCAGCCAGCCGTCGGCATCGAGCACCGCGGCCGTCTCGGCCGGCGCGCGGTAATAGCCGAGCATGACGTTCGGCCCGCGCACCCACAGCTCGCCCGGTCTGGCGGGGTCGCCATCCGGGCCGGCGATGCGCACCTCGACGCCGGGAATCGGCGGGCCGACGGACGTATCGTCGCGCGGCGCGTCCAGGCGGCTCTGGCTGACCGTCGGCGCGCACTCGGTCAGGCCGTAGCCGTTGTGCAGCGGCAGGCCGAAGCGCGCTTCGACCGCCGCCTTCAACACGGGGCTGAGCGGCGAGCCGCCCGCATACAGGAAGCGCAGCCGCGCGGCGACGGGGGCGGGCGCCACTTCCAGCAGCCGGGTGTACATGGCCGGTACGCCCTGCACGATCGTCAGGCCATCCTCGACCACGGCGCGCAGCAGTTCGGCCGCGGCGAAGCGCGGCACCAGGTGCAGGCAGGCGCCCGCGTACAGCGTGCCGAGCAGCACGGACGTCATGCCGTACACGTGCGAGATCGGCAGCGCGCCATACGCGCGGTCCCGCGGCACCAGGCCGCGCAAGGCGCTCGATACGGCCGCCACGTACAGCAGGCTGCGGTGCGACAGCATCACGCCCTTCGGCCGCCCCGTCGTGCCGCTCGTGTACAGCAGCGCCGCGCATTGGCGCGCGCCGTCCGCATGCACCGGTTCCGGAACGGCGGCGTCATTGATCGGCCCCACCAGCCAGCTGCCGCCGCCCGGTGCCGGCGCGGCGGTCGCGCCGTGACGGTGGCCGTGCGCGGCGGCATCCGGCGAGACGTCGGACGTGTAGAACGCGACGCGGGCGCCGCTGTGGGCGCGGATCTCGTCGACTTCGCGGGCCGTCAGCCGGGCGTTGACGTTGACCAGCCAGGCATCGCACAGCCCCGCCGCGAACAGCAGGCAGACCTGGGCCACGCAGTTCTCGGCGACGAGCAGCACCCGGTCGCCGGGCCGCACGCCCAATGCCAGCAAGGTCTCGGCGGTGCTCTGCACCGCGTCCCGCAGCTGGCCATACGTCACCGTGCGGCCGGCCTCGCGCAACGCGGGCGCGTGCGGCGCATCGTCGGCACGGCGGGCGAGCAGGCCGGCAAGACGCTCGGGCAGTGCGCCGGATTCGGCGCGGGAGGTGTAGGGTACTGGCATGGTTGCGGCGTTCGAAGGGCCGCAGTGTGCCGCGCCGGCAGCGCCGTGTCAAACGGCGCGGGTGCTGTCGCGCAAAGCCGCCCGGATGCCACACCGCCCACTGTTGCAAAGACCGCTGGCTTTGTCCTACACGCCCACAGTCCGACTTCCTATGGTTTCACGTTGTCTTAACGCTCATCATGTGCCTGCCGATGCTGCGCGGCCGAGGCTGGCAGCACCTGCTTACCTGAACCGATAGGAGGAAGTAATGTTTGCACATAACAAGCGATTGCAGTACACCGTGCGGGTCAGTGAACCGAATCCTGGCCTCGCGAACCTGATGCTGGAACAATTCGGTGGGCCACAGGGCGAGCTGGCTGCGGCCATGCGCTACTTCACGCAGGCTGTTGCCGAGGACGATCCAGGCCGCAAGGACATGCTGTTTGATATCGCTACCGAGGAGCTGAGCCACCTGGAGGTCATCGGCAACATCGTCTGCATGCTGAACAAGGGCGCCAAGGGCCGCCTGGCCGAAGCGATCGACGAGGAAGGCGAGATGTACCGGCGCATCACCGGTGCCGGCAACGACAGCCACCTCACGCAGGTGCTGTATGGCGCCGGCGCACCGTTGACGAACTCCGGCGGTGCGCCGTGGACCGCGGCCTATATCGACACGATCGGCGAACCGACCGCGGACCTGCGCTCGAACATCGCGGCCGAGGCCCGTGCGAAGATCGTCTATGAACGCCTGATCGCGCTGACGCCCGACCCCGGCGTGCGCGAAGCGCTGGGCTTCCTGATGACGCGCGAGATCGCCCACCAGAAGTCGTTCGAGAAGGCGCTGTACTCGATCCAGCCGAACTTCCCTCCGGGTAAAACGGCAGGCCGTCCGGAATTCGCCAGCGTGTACTACAACATGTCGCAGGGCGGCCCGGAACTGAACGGCCCGTGGAACAGCGGCGACAAATGGCAGGTCGTCAGCGACCGCGACCAGCAGATGGGCGTGGACGGCGGTGGCGGCGAAGCCAGCGTCCAACTCGATTCCGACGATGCCGAAGTGCTGAACCAGATGGCGCGCCGCACGATGTCCGACCCGAGCGTCGATCCGTTGACCGGTGCCGAACTGGGCATGATGGCCGACCCGGGCGAGATCGCCTCCGCATCGGCAGCCGGCGGCCAGATTCCGCGCACGCCGGACGGCTCCGTGCCGCAGCAACCCGACGGCGTGACCCGGCACTGACATGTCGCTGGCGCGCGTTCTCCCCAGCTGGCGCTATGCGCTCGGCGCAGCGATCTGCCTCGGCGGCGCGCTCGCGCTGATGCACGATCTCGTCAGCGACCTGCGGGCGTTCGACGCCAGCGTGCACGGTGCGCTGCTGGGCGGCGTGACGGCCGCCCTGGCGACGGCGCTGGGCACGTTGCCCGTGCTGCTGTCGCAAAATTTCTCGCAGCGTACCTATGACGGCTTTCTCGGCTTCGGCGCCGGCGTGATGCTGGCGGCGACCGCGTTCTCGCTCGTCGTGCCCGCGATCGCCGCGGCGAAGGGCGCGGGCGCCGGGCCGTTCGCGGCCAGCGCCACGGTCGGCGGCGGCATCCTGCTCGGCATGGGTGTCGTGCTGCTGCTGGACCGGTTCGTGCGCGAGCAAACCATCCTGGAAGGGGTCGATACCGCGCGCAGCGATTCGTTGAAGCGGGCGTGGCTGTTCGTGGCCGCGGTCGCGATCCACAATATGCCGGAAGGTCTCGCCATCGGCGTGGCCTATGCCGGCGTCGACGTCGCCAAGGCCCATTCGCTGGCGACGGGCATTTCGATCCAGGACGTGCCGGAAGGCCTCGTCGTCGCATTGGCGCTGCGCACGGTCGGCTACGGCCGCCTGTTCGCGTGCGCGCTGGGCGTCGCGTCGGGCCTGATCGAACCGGTGGCCGCCGTCGGCGGCGCCGTGCTGATCGAATATGCCGCGTGGTTGCTGCCGTGGGGCCTCGCACTGGCCGCCGGCGCGATGCTGTTCGTGATCAGCCACGACGTGATCCCGGAGGCGCATCGCAACGGCAACTCGAAGAGTGCCTCGTGCGCTGTCGTGGCAGGGTTCATCCTGATGATGGTGCTCGATACGGCGTTGGCCTGAGGCCGGCCCGATCCGATGCCGCGGGCAGTGCTCGCGGCTTTTTTACGCCGTCTTACGCCGCCCTTGCCCGCGCCAGCGCCGCGCTCAGCGCCTCGGCATCGACCGGCTTGACGAAGTACGCATCGAAGCCGGCCGCCGATGCCTTTTCCCGATCGGTATCCTGCCCATAGCCCGACAGCGCGATCAGCAGCGCGTGCCGCGTGCGCGGATTGGCGCGCAGCGCGCGGGCCAGCGCGTAGCCGTCCAGGTCCGGCAGGCCGATGTCGAGCACGCAGGCGTCGGGCGCGGCAACGTCGGCGCGGCGCAGCGCCTCGCGCGGATCGGGCGTCGTCACGACGTGGTGGCCCTGGGCGCTCAGCAGCAGGTGCAGCATCGCCAACGCATCCTCGTTGTCGTCCACCGCCAGGATCGTCAACGGCGTGCCGGCCGCCAGCACGTCGTGGCCGTCGCGCAGCGGGTGGTGTGCCGGCTGCGCTTGCACCTCCACCTTCGGCAGGCAAATCGTGAAGCGCGAGCCGTGCCCCGGGCCCGCGCTGTCGGCATTGACGCTGCCGCCATGCAGCGCGACGAGGCTTTTCACCAGCGCCAGGCCGATCCCCAGGCCGCCCTGCGCGCGGTCGAGCGTGCGGTCGCCCTGGGCGAACAGCTCGAACGCACGGCCGATCAGCTGCGGCGTCATGCCGTAGCCGCTGTCGGACACGACCAGGCGCACGTGGTGCGGGTCGATCGCCAGCTCCACCTGGATCAGCCCACCCTCGGGCGTGAACTTGGCCGCGTTGTGCAGCAGGTTCGCCAGCACCTGCACGAGGCGCTTGTGATCGCCCAGCACGAAGGCGGGCCGCGGCGGCTGGCGCACCTGCACGCTGTGGCCGCGCGCCTCGATGGCGGGGCGTGCCTGTTCCAGCGCCTCGGCGACGATGCGCTTGACATCGAGCGTCGTCTTGTCGAGTTCGATCAAGCCGCGCGTGACGCGCGCCACGTCCAGCAGTTCGTCGACGAGGGCGCTCATGTGCTTGACCTGGCGGGTGATGACGTTGCTGGTGCGGCGCACCTGCTCGTCGTCGCCATGGCTGCGCAGCAGCAGCGCCGCGGCCGTGCCGATCGGCGCCAGCGGATTGCGCAACTCGTGGGCCAGCATCGCCAGGAACTCGTCCTTGCGCCGGTCCGCCTCCTGCAACGCCTGCTCGGCGCGCACGCGCGCCTCCATGTCCGTGGCGACGGCGACGGCGCCCGTCATCGCGCCCGCCCTGTCGTGGATCGGCGCGGACGACACCAGCATCGTGCGGATGTCGGTCGAATCGAACGATTGCACGCGCAGCAGGCAATGCTCGACGGTGTGGCCGGCCAGCGCCCGTTGCAGCGGCCAGTCGGCGGCGTCGAGCTGGCGGCCCGCGTGGGCGCCGTCGGCGAACCAGCCGGTCCAGCCGCCGAAGTCGACGCACTCCTGCCGGCGCGGCAGCGCGCGGCCAAGCAATTCGACGTGTGCGGGATTGCGCTGCACCACCTTGCCGTCGCGGTCGACGACGAGGATGCCGACGGGCGCCACCTGCAGCACGGCCTCCAGGTTGGCGCGCTGCGCCTGCGCCGTCTGCGCATTGCGCACGGCTTCCTGCCGGCTGGCGCGCAGCGCCTGTTCGGCCAGCGCCTGGGCGGTGACGTCGATCGTCGTGTGCGAGATGCACAGCAGCGTGCCGTCGGCCGCATGGATGGGGGTGTTGGTCGCGCTCCAGTACATGTTCTCGAACCAGCAGCGGCCGTCACGCTGCATCTCGATCGGGTAGCGCTGCGTGGCCATCTTCTGGGTGGCGCCCGTGTCGATCGCGCGGCGGATCGAATCGGCGAGGTCCTGCACGCCGGTGGCCTGCGGGTCGTCCGGATTGTTCGGGAATACGTCGAACAGCGGCCTGCCGGTCACATCCTCGCGCTGCCGCCCGACCGAGCGCAAGAACGCGTCGTTGGCCGCAAGGATTTCCAGCCCGTCGGTCGGCGCCAGCAGGTACTGCCCGATCGGCGAGGCGTGGAAGGCGGCTTGGAAGATGGGGTCGTTGAGCATGAGTACCGATGGGTTGGCGGCGCGTGCCGCCGCCTGGACATGCCATCTTGAACCGAATCGCCTGGGCGGGCTATAGGAGCGGGGCGGCCCTGCTTGTAGGAGGCGTCACGCCACGCGGTCGAGCAGGCGGATCACCTCGGCCTCCTCGACCTGCGGGAATACCTCGTAATGGCGGCTGACGGAGATGAAGTTGAACGGCGTGGCGAGCACCACGACGTCGTCGCACAGCGGCGTGATCAGCTCCACCGCTTCCTGCGATGCGACGGGGACGGCGGCGATCAGCCGCCGCGGCTGGCGGCTCTTCAGCGCGCGCAGCGCGGCCGCCATCGTCGAACCGGTGGCCAGGCCGTCGTCGACGACGATCACGATGCGGTCGTGCACGTCCGCCGACGGACCATAGGCGGCGCGGCGGCGCTGCATCAGCGCCAGCTGTTCGCGGCTCTGCGCCTCGACCCATTCCATGCCCGTGCGGGTGCGGTGGAAGTAGGGCGCCAGCACCACGTTGCCATGCTCGTCGACGGCGCCGAGGGCGAGCTCGGGATCGAGCGGAGCGGGGATCTTGCGCACCAGGACCACGTCCAGCTCACCCTCGAGGCGGTCGGCCACGATGCGGCCCATCGGCACGGCCCCGCGGGGAATGGCGAGGATCAGCGGGCGCTGGCCGCGCCAGGCCAGCAACTGCTCGGCCAGCAGTGCGGCGGCCTGCGCGCGATCGCGGAAGGGCAGTTTCACCAATGGACTGTCCATGCCGGCTCCCGGGTTGACACCATGGCGCCAGCATAGCGCGAATTCGCCGGCGATGCGACGCGGCTGCGCGTCCCGTATCGGCCTGGTCCCACACGGGCACAAGGCGCTGCCCTACAACGATATCGCCTGCTCATGCCAGAATCGCGTCTGGAGGGGGGCGTCATGACGACCGCAACGCTGATTTCACCGTTCAAGCCCGGCGACCGGGTGCTGGTCGCCTGCGGCGATCACGCGACAGCCGAGGCGTTGGCCCGTACCTTCGGCGCGGCGGGCTTTTCCGTGCGCCTCGCGTTCGACGGCGTCGCCGCGCTCGACAAGGCGCGCGCATTCTTCCCCACCGCGGCCGTGCTGGGCCTGGACCTGCGCTACCTGGACGGCTTCCAGCTGGCCAAGGCGCTGCGCACGATCCCCGGCTGCGCGCGCATGCGCGTGCTGGCATTGCTGCCGCCGTCGATCGGCCTGCTGGACCGGCACCGCTGCTTCGACTACGTGCTGCGCAGCCCGCGCGGCGCGCGCGGTGCGCGGCCGCTGTGGATCGTCGATGGCGAAGGCCTCGGCATCCGTCCCACGCTGGTCACCTGAGCCTTCCCTGCGTCATCCCTGCGTCTTCCTTACACGCTGGCCGGATGGGGCCGCGCGCCTTGCCCGGCCAGCGCATCGGCGACGCGGCTCAGCAGCTCGCTCTCCTTGTACGGTTTCGGCAACACGGGAAACGCGGGCCGCGCCCCGTTCGGCAGCTGTTCCATATAGCCCGTGGCCAGCAGCACCGGCAGCGCGGGGCGCCGGTGCCGCGTTTCCTCGGCCAGCTGCAGGCCCGACATCCCGCCCGGCATGATCACGTCGGAGAACAGCAGGCCGATCGCCGCGTGCTCGTCCAGCAGGCGCAAGGCCTCCTCGCCGCTGGCCGCCGCGACGATCGGGTAGCCATGCGTCTCCAGCATCGTCTGCGCCAGCTGGCGCACGTCGTCGTTGTCCTCGACCAGCAGGATCGTCGGCAGGCCGCCGGCGGTGGGGGCCTGCTGGTCCGGCAGCGGCGGCGCCGGCGCTTGCTCCTGGTCGGCGACGGGGAAGAGCATCCTGACCGTCGTGCCTTCGTCCGGCTTGCTGTCGATCTCCAGGCGGCCCTGCGACTGCTGCACGAAGCCGTGCACCATCGCCAGCCCCAGTCCGGTGCCGGGGCCCTTGGTGGTGAAGAACGGCTCCGTCGCGCGTTGCAGCACGTGCGGCGCCATGCCGATGCCGTGGTCGATCACGCAGATCGATACGTAATGGCCCGGCGGCAGCCGGTGGGCGGCCACCCGCTCCGGGTCGGAGACCAGCGACGTGCCGACGGTTACCTCGCCGCCGGCCGGCATCGCATCGCGCGCGTTGATCAGCACATTGAGCAGCGCCATCTCCAGGTGGGTGGGATCGAGCACGCACGGCGGCAGGCCTGGGCGCAGGTCCAGGTGCAGCTGCACTTCCTGCCCGAGGGTACGCACCAGCATCTCGGCGAAGTCCAGCACCAGCGCGTTCAGGTTGATGCGGCGCGGTTCGAGGCGCTGCTTGCGCGCGAACGTCAAGAGCTGCTGCGTCAGCGCGCCGCCCTTCAGCGCGGCGCGCTGGGCCCGGCCGATCGCCTGGCTGGCCATCGCCTTGTTGTCGAGCATGCGCTGGGCCAGTTCCAGGTTGCCGTTGACGACCTGCAGCAGGTTGTTGAAGTCGTGCGCCAGTCCGGCCGTCAGCTGTCCGATCGCCTCCATCTTCTGCGCCTGCAGGTACGACTGCTCGTGGATGCGGCGCTGCGTGATGTCCATCTGCGACGCGAAGAAGTACAGGAGCTTGCCCGCCTTGTCGAAGATCGGGCCGATGAACAGCGCGTTCCAGAACGGCGTGCCGTCGGCCTTGTAGTTCAGGATGTCGACGGCGACCGCGCGCTCTTCGGCGACGGCCTGGCGCACCTCGTCGACGGTACGCCGGTCCGTGTCCGGCCCCTGCAGCAGGCGGCAGTTCCGGCCCAGCACCTGCTCCTCGCGGTACTGCGTCAGGTCGAGGAAGGCGCCGTTGACGAATACGATCGGGTTGTCCGGCTGCTGCGGATCGGTGATCAGCATCGGCATGCGCGTCATCTCGACGGCGGCAAAGAAGATGTTGCCGCGGTCGTCCAGGTGTGCCGCGTCGAGGTAGGTGGCCTGCCAGTGTCGCACGCCGGGGTTCCCCAGCGGCGACACGGCATTGCCTTCCAGCTGGCCGTCGGCCAGCACGCCGACGCTCTGGCCGTTGCCCTGCTGTTCGGTCAGCATGCCCGCGTCGTCCTTCGGGCGTCCGATGGTCATGTGCTCCTCCCGGGAGTATGTGGTCGTGGTCGCATCCATGCTAGGGAAGAGCGCCATGCTTCGCTGTTCGCGCACGCACACTGCGCGCACTGCCATCCGTGCCGCGCCCGCTGCCGCTTTTGCCTACAATGACCCGCAGGAGGGCGACATGAACGATACGCACAATCGAACCGACAGCCGCTACGACGTGGCCGCCATCATGGGCGCGCTGTACGGCGACGGCTTCACCGCATTCAAGGGAGCGTTCACGCGCGAGTGGGTACAGCGGCTGCGCGAGGACATCGACGAGCTGTTCCAGGAAGCGCTGGCGCAGCCCGGCGGCGCACTGCCGCGCGGCCCGAATCGCTTCTATGTCGAGATCCACCCTGAACGGCTGCGGGGCTTCGTCGACATCGTCACGCACCCGTGGGTGGTGGCCGTGTGCCGCGCGATCCTCGGGCCCGACTACAAGGTCGTCGAGGCCGGCTTCGACGTGCCGGGCCCCGGCGCGCAGCACCAGCCGTGGCACCGCGACTTCCCGTCGCCTGCCGCCACGCTGGTGGGGCGCCGCCTCAATTCGCTGGCATTCAACATCACGACGGTGGACGTGACGGAAGACATGGGCCCGTTCGAGATCGCGCCCGGCACGCAATGGGACGACCTGGCCGGCGGCGACCTGATGTTCCCCGCCAGGGAGCTGTGGCCCCGCTACGAGGCGCGCGCCCAACGCAAGCTGGCGCAAGTGGGCGACATCTCGGCGCGCTCGGCGCTGACGATCCACCGCGGCACCGCGAACCGCTCCGACAAATCGCGCCCCGTGTTCGTGCTGGGCGTGGATGCGCCGGACGGCACCAACGCCGCCAAGCACGACCTGCAGGTGACGCGCGGCTATTACGACGGCCTGCCCGAAGAAGTGCGGCGCCACCTGACGTGCCGCGTCGTCGACCGGCTGCAGTTCATCAAGCAGGAGCACACGATCGAGGGCTTGTTGATGGGCGCGCCGGCGCCTTCGATGGGGGGCTGAAGCGACGGCTCAGGCCGCGCCGGCGCGCAGGCGCTCCACCAGCCCCGGCAATTCCTCCATCGCGCGGAACACCTGCGCCGCCCCCGCATTGCGCAGCCGCTCCGCCTGATCTGCCGGGCTGTGCGGCCCGCCCGCGAAGCCCAGCACCGTCGTCCCCGCGGCCACCGCCGCCTGCACGCCGGTGACGCTGTCCTCGACGACGAGGCAGCGGTCCGGCGCCGCGCCCATGCCCGCGGCCGCGGCCAGATAGACGGCCGGGTCGGGCTTCGGCCGGCCGGCGATGTCGGCCGTGTAGAGGCCGCCGTCGAACAGCGCCGCCAGCTCAGTGCGGGCGAGCAGCGCCTGCACGCGCACGAGGCGGCTGTTGCTGGCCACGGCCTTCGGCAATGCGATCGCTTCGAACGCCGCGCGCACGCCGGGCACCGGTTGCGCCTTGCGGTCGCATTCGCCTTCGACGTCGGCGCGCATCACGGCCAGGTCGGGGATGGTGGGTTCGGGCAGGCCCAGCTCGGCGCACACGCCCAGCACGAGCGCCTCCAGCTTCAGGCCGAGGCGGGGGCGGATCAGGGCGACCAGTCGGTCACGGTCGCTGTACAGCGGAGAGAGGTAGTCGGCGAGGGCTTGCAGCGCGACGGCTTCACTGTCGATCAGCACGCCGTCGCAATCGGAAATCAGGTGGGTGTAGGACGTGCTAAGTGTCATGCGTGGTCGGCCCGGAAACGAAGTCGGGCGATCATGCCACAACGGCATGAATTTCTCAGACGTAACGAATCGCGCTCAGGCGCGGATGTCGATCAGCGTGCCGAGCCGTTCGTCGGCGGCCTGGATCAGTTTCGCGGACAAGTCGAAGCCCGCCTTGTAGACGAGGGAATTGGTGATCGACGTGGCGGGGTCCGTGCCGGACGGGGCGCTGCCGACGTTCTCGGCCGCCGACAGGTCGCGCGCGGCGATCGACAGCGTGACGCCGGTGCCGGCCGGACGCGCTTCGTTGAAGTTGCCGACCTGCGGGACGAAGTTATCCGTGTTCATGTTGGCGGTGTTATGCGCCTCCACGCCCAATCCCTTCGCATTCGCTTGCAGTCCCGTCAAGCCTATGCCCAATGCCGAAATCGCCACGTCCGTCTTCCTTCAGGTGAACCGCCAGTGTAGCGAAGGGCGTGGCCGGCGGCGCGAAAAAAGCGTGCCGGGCGCGGCTGCAGCGTCGCGTAAAACGCACTACAGTGAGCACGGATGCAACGACTTGGAGGAATACCAATGCACACAGCGCCCCACGCGCGCCGCTGGCTGCTGGCCGCGACGATCCTCGGCTCCGGCATGGCCTTCATCGACGGCACCGTCGTCAACGTCGCGCTGCCCGCGCTGCAGCGTGCGTTCGGGGCCGACGTGCGCGCGGCCCAGTGGGTGGTCGAATCGTATGCACTGCTGCTGGCGGCGCTGCTGCTGGTCGGCGGCGCGGCGGGCGACCGCTATGGGCGCCGGCGCGTGTTCCTGGCCGGCGTGGCGCTGTTCGGCGTGGCGTCGGCCGCGTGCGGCGCCAGCGCCACCATCGGCCAGCTGATCGCGGCGCGTGCCGTGCAGGGCGTCGGTGCGGCGCTGCTGGTGCCGGGCAGCCTGGCGATCATCAGCGCCGCCTACGACGGCGACGAGCGGGGCAAGGCGATCGGCACGTGGTCCGGCTGGACGGCCATCACGGCCGCGCTGGGCCCCGTGATAGGCGGCTACCTGGTCGAGAACCTGTCGTGGCGCTATGCGTTCCTGATCAACGTGCCGCTGGCCCTGCTGGTGGCCTGGATGACCGTGCGCCACGTGCCGGAAAGCCATGACGACGCCGCGCCGGCGCGCCTGGACTGGCCGGGTGCGCTGCTGGCCAGCGCAGGGCTGGGGCTGCTCGTCTACGGGCTGATCGAGGCGCCGCAACGGGGCTGGGCCGACGCGGCGATCGCCGGGGCGCTGGCCGGCGGCACGCTGCTGCTGGCCGTGTTCGTGGTCGTCGAATGGCGGGGCGCCGCGCCGATGCTGCCGCTCGCGCTGTTCCGTTCGCTCGATTTCACGGGCGCCAACCTGTTGACGCTGTTCCTGTACGGCGCCCTCGGTGGCGGCCTGTTTTTCCTGCCGCTGAACCTGATCCAGGTGCAGGGCTGGTCGGCTACGGCGGCCGGCGCGGCGCTGGTGCCGTTCACCGTCCTGATGTTCACGTTTTCCCGGTACGTGGGTACGCTGGCCGACCGGCATGGCCCGCGCCCGCTGCTGGTGGCCGGGCCGGCGGTGGCGGCGGCCGGCTTCGCGCTGCTCGCCTGGCCCGGCATCGGCGGCGCCTACTGGAACACGTTCCTGCCCGGCGTGCTGGTGCTGGGCAGCGGCATGACGCTGGCCGTGGCGCCGCTGACGACGACGGTGATGAACGCCGTGCCGGGGCACCAGTCGGGGATTGCGTCCGGCGTCAACAATGCCGTCTCGCGCGCCGCCGCGCTGCTGGCGATCGCGGTGCTGGGCATAGTGATGAGCCGGGGCTTCGATGCCGAGCTGGCAAGGCGGCTGCATGCGGCGCCGCTGCCGGACGAGGTGCGGCGCGAGGTGTATGCCCAGAAGGCCAGGCTGGGTGCCATCGTGCCGCCGGCCGGATTGGATGGGGCAGGGCGGCGGCACGTGGAGGCCGCCGTCCATGAAGCGTTCGTGGCCGGCTTTCGGCACGTGATGTGGGTGTCGGCCGGGTTGGCGCTGCTGTCCGCCGGCTGCGCGGGGCTGCTGATCGGTCGTTCCAGAACGCAACACTAGCACCTGAAAATTTACTCAGGTTAATCTTTTAGGATTGCAATCACGGCTGTTTGATACCAGAATCGGGACATTGCCTCACGCCAATTGTTCCGAAGAGTATCATCGTGTCCGTCCTGTCCCGTGCCCGCCGAATCGTCCGTCTCGCGCTTGCCGCCGTGGCAATGGGCTGCGTGCTGGCGCCCGCCACCGCGGCCCAGCAACTGCCGCTGGATGTGCGCCTGAACGAACAGATCGTCATGGTGCCCGCCGGCCCCCGCATGAACGTGAAGCTGGAAACGACGCTGTACAAGCCGGCCGGCCCCGGGCCGTTCCCGCTGTTGATCATCAACCACGGCAAGTCGCCGGGCGACCCGCGCGCGCAGCCGCGCGACCGCTTCGTCTACATGGCCACCCAGTTCGTGCGCCGCGGTTACGCCGTGATGGTGCCGATGCGCACCGGCTTCGCCCATTCGACGGGCACGTATTCCGATTTCGGCTGCAATATGAAGGCCAACGGCTACCAGCAGGCGGGCGACATCGCCGACGTCGTCGCGTTCGCCCGCGAGCAGAGCTACATCGACCCGGACCGGATCGTCATCGCCGGCCAGTCCTATGGCGGCCTGGCCAGCGTGGCGCTGTCGACGCAGGACTTGCCGGGCGTGCGCGGCATCATGAATTTCGCCGGCGGCCTGAAGGTGCACGGCGGCGCGTGCGACTGGCAGCAGTCGCTCGTCAACGCGTTCGCCGAGTTCGGCCGCAAGAACCGCATCGAAACGCTGTGGATGTACGGCGCCAATGACAGTTACTTCGGCCCGGCGCTGGTGAACCGCATGTACGACGCGTTCTCGGCGAACGGCGGCAAGGTACAGCTGGTGGCGTACGGCGCGTTCAAGCACGATGCCCACACGATGCTGGGCAGCCGCGACGGCCAGGCCGTCTGGCTGCCGGAAGTGGAACGCTTCCTGCGCCAGGTGGGCATGCCGACCGAGCAGGTGTACGCGGTGGCCGAGCCGGCGCCGCAGCCGCGCACGAACTACGCGTCGATCGATGACATCGGCGCCGTGCCGTTCCTGCCGGAGAAGGGCCGCCAGCAGTACAAGGAATTCCTGAAGAAGCAGACGCCGCGCGCCTTCGCCGTGTCCGCCAGCGGCGCGTGGGGCTGGGCCGAGGAAGGCGAGATGCCGGACGAACGCGCCCTGGCCGCCTGCCAGATGGCCAGCCGCGAGCCTTGCAAGCTGTACTCCGTCGACGACTACGTCGTGTGGGGCGAGGTGACGGAGCAGCCGAAGGATACGATGACGGGTCAGAACTGACCCTGACGAACTCTGCCCAAGCATCCGTGTGCATCCCCGCGCGGGCGCCTGCTACACTGGCTCCATGTGCGGACGTTTCGATCAAAACGACATCGCGCGGCGCTACGTCGCCGCGTTCGGATGGGCTGACGCCGTCTATGACAGCGAGGCCCGGCCCACCTTCAACGCGGCGCCGGGCACCTACCGGCCCGTGCTGCACATGCAGGACGGCCAGTTGCACGTGGACGACCTGCACTGGGGTTACCGCGCCGCCTGGGCCGCGGAGAAGCTGCCCGTGTGCGTCAATGCGCGGCTCGAGAAGATCACCAACAACTACTGGGGCAAGCTGCTGAAGACGGGCCGCGCCGTCGTGCCGGCCAACGGCTGGTACGAGTGGACCGGCGAGAAGGGCCACCGCCAGCCCTGGCACATCCACCGCAAGGATGGCGAGCCGCTGTTCATGCTGGCGCTGGCGAACTTCGGGCCGTTCAAGGAGCACAAGGCCGAATCCGGCTTCGTGCTCGTGACGGCCGATGCGGAAGGCGGCATGGTGGACGTGCACGACCGCCGCCCCGTTGTCCTGAACGCCGCCGATGCCGCCACCTGGCTCGACCCCGGGCTGTCGCGCGAGCAGGCCGAGATGCTGGCGCGGCAGATGGCGCTGGGGCCGGAGGAATTCGCGTGGTACCGGGTCGGTACCGACGTCAACTACGCGGGCCACGACGGCCCCCATCTCATCGAGCCGCTGCCGGACGAGGCGATCTCCTAGAACCAGCCCCGCGCGATGCAGGTGGCCGCCAGCGCAAGCAATGCGCTGGCCCACAGCAGCGGCCGCACCGCACCCCGCAAACTGTGCGCGATCAGCGCGCTGGGCCGGTGCAACCGCGTCAGCGCGACGACGGCCAGCAGGTTCTGCGCCCCCACCACGAGGTTGAGCAGAACGGCCGCGCCGATGCACCAGCCGGCCGCGTTCACCCGCCCGGCGGGTGCCGACGGCAGCGCGGCAGCCGCCAGCGCCAGCACGGCGCCGTGGGCGACGGCCAGCACGAGGCCATACAGCGAGAGGTGCAGGAAGCGGGGATTGAAATACTGCGCCTGCCATTGCGGCACGAGGGCGAGCGAATGCAGCACGATCGCCACGACGACGCCGAGCTTGCCCAGGAGCGCCAGTTGCGTGAACAGCGTCACTCCCATTGCGCTCCCCCGGGCCGCGCACGATGCCGCAGCAGCGGTTGCGGCTGCGCCGGTGGAACCGGCAGCGCCTGGAATGGGCGGGAAGCGGGCATCGCCCGACCATAGTCCCGTTGCCGGCGTGCCGGCGCACGATAGCGGGCATGACGCCACGCGCTGCAACAGGTATTTCGACGCGCAGGGCGGCATGCCTTTCCGCGTGCGAGGCTTGCGGCGCCGCATGCTGTCTGCAGCCGGGCCCATCCGCGTTTTGTCGCGTCACAAAGCAGCCTCGACCAAATAATAGTAAACAAACCCGCGCTGTCGAGAGATGCACATTTGATCAAGATCATGCTCCTCGCGGCTGACGCACGTAGCCTTGTCTCTCGCGCCGCGCAACGTGGCGTGTGTAGGTCTCCACTTGTAAAACGACTGATTGCACAACAATCATCCGATAACTTCCGAGGCAAAACTATGTTCCCTTTCTCTCAAAACATCACTCCGGCCGCCCGAAACCACGTGCAAGCGCAGGTTTCCTTCTTTAACGACATGTCCCGTTCGCTGTTCCAGACGGCCCAGCAGGTATCCGAGCTGCACCTGCAGATGGCCCAGACGATCCTGGAAGATACCGCGTCGACCAGCCAGGCGATGATCACCGCCGACAAGCCGACGGAAGTGTTTACCGTCACCGCGTCGCGCGCCCAGCCGACGGCCGACCGCCTGCGCGCCTACCAGCAGCAGCTGTCCCGGATCGCCACCGACACGCAGACGAAACTGATCCGCGTGGCCGGCGAGCATGCCGAGGAGACGGCGCGCGCCGCGCGCGAGTTCACCGACGAAGTCACGCGCATCACGTCCGAGGAAACGGAGCGCACGCTGCGCCAGCAGCAGGACACGATGCGCCAGCTGGCCAACCCGCTGGACAGCATGGTCGACAGCGCCGCCCGCCAGGCCCGCGCCGCGATGGGTAACGGCCATGACGCGGCTGAGCATGCCGGCCAGGCAGCAGGCCATGCGGCCCAGGCCGCGGCAGCGGCGGCACGTCCCGCCACGGGAGCACGCAGGGAAGGGCAGCCCAGCTGAGGCCGCCCCAGCCTGGCGCACGGCTGGCCAACGGCAAGCATGACGTGCCCAGGCAGCAACGACGCAGTAACTGCGCAGTAACCACGACTACGCAGCAACAACGCAGCCGCACGCTGGACCGCCAACCGGCGGTCTGGTGGTGCTGGTGAACACGCCGCCGTGGTGGCTGCTCGCGCCACGCTGGCGTGCGCTTCGTCCCTCACACCTCCGGCCTCGCGCCTCCGCTCTCGCCGCATCCCTCCCGCACTTCGCTTCAGAGCGGCATTCTACCCACGCGCCGCCGAAACAGCCTCCACGCTACACTCGCCGTTCTGATCGGATGAGGAGGGACTGCATGGGGGACTGGATCGAATTGCTGCAATGGCCGGCGATGGCCGCATCGCTGCTGGCGGCCTGGCTGGTGGGCTCGCGCAGCGCGCACCGGCGCCTCGCCGGTTTCTGGGTCTTCCTGTTCAGTAATGTGCTGTGGGTCGTCTGGGGGTTCCACGACGACGCGTGGGCGCTGATCGTATTAAACTGCTGCCTTGCCGCCACCAATATCCGCGGCATCGTGAAGAACGAGAAAGGAGCCGATACGCCATGACCACGCCCGACCCGCTGCACATCGTCTGTCCCCATTGCGACGCCGTCAACCGCGTGCCGTCCGGGCGGCTGGGCGAAGGCCCCACGTGCGGCAAGTGCAGCGGCGAGCTGTTCACGGGCCGGCCGACGGACCTGTCCAGCGCCCGCTTCGTCAAGCACATCGAACGCAGCGACCTGCCCGTGCTCGTCGACTTCTGGGCCCCGTGGTGCGGCCCGTGCCGGACGATGGCGCCCTTCTATGCCCAGGCAGCGCAGCGGCTGGAGCCGCGCGTCCGCGTGGTGAAGGTCGATACCGAGGCCAACCAGGACCTGGGGTCGCGCTACGCGATCCGCAGCATCCCCACGCTGGCGCTGTTCAGGGGCGGCCGCGAGGTGGCGCGCCAGCCCGGCGCGATGGATACCAGCGGCATCCTCGCCTGGGTGCAGCGGCACAGCTAAGGGACAACCAGAAGCCCGGTGCGCTGCGGTGCTCCCCGAAACGGCCGCCTTACGATAAAGTAGCAAAAAACGTAACGGAGGTTGAGATGGCTCTGGAGGAAGAGGAACGCCGCAAATTCGTCGCCGAGGTGTGGCGCCGCTTCGAGGATGTGCAGAACTGGGCGATTGCGAACTGGCCCGACCAGGCGCACCCGCTGACGACCAGCGATTTCGTCGAAGGCCGCAAGGAAATCCTTGGCCTGGGGCTGCCGCCGGACCAGAAGCTGCGCCGCGAACCGGCCGCCGCGCCCGAGCCGGAGCAGGGCGGCCCGCAATACCTGGACGTCACGCCCGCGCCCTGGCCTTGAAGGCAGCGCGGCACCGGGCGCTGCCGCGCAGTGCTGGCGGTCAGTGCTGCGCTCAGTGCCGCTGCGCCAGCACCCACGCCAGCAGGCTGACGACCAGGCAGCCCAGCACGCCGCATGCGAGCTTGAACGCGCTGTCGAACAGCAGCGGCGCGACGAGGCCGGACACCAGCGCGAACAGCGTCATCTGGATGAACGACTGCAGCGAAGCGGCCAGCCCGCTGTTGTGCGGGAACAGGTTCAGCGCCAGCAGCGACAGCGGCGGCATCGCCACGGCCAGTGCCAGCGAATAGAAGAACAGCGGCAGCACGGCCCACGGCACCGCGGCCGTGAAGAAATGCGTGTAGGCGACGTTCGCCAGCGCCGCCACCGCCATGCCCGCATAGCTGTACCACACGAGCTGCGCCTGCGAATAGCGGTGCGCCAGCTTGCCCGACAACGGCGAGCCCACCACCATACCCGCCACCAGCGGAATGAACAGCCAGCCGAACGCCGTTTCCGGCAGGTGCAGGATGTTGATGATGAAGTAGGCGGCCGAGCCGATGTACAGCGCGAAGCCGCCGAACGCCACGCCCAGCGCGACGGCCAGCAGCAGGAAGCGCCGGTCGCGCAGCACTCGCAGGTAGTTCGCCGCGATTGGCTTCACCTCGAATGGATGGCGCTTCTCTGGCGCCAGGCTTTCCGGCAGCCAGCGCCACACGGCCAGCAGCATCACGACGCCGAACAGCGTCAGGAACCAGAAGATCGAGCGCCAGCCATAGGTCACCTGCAGCCAGCCGCCGAGGATCGGCGCGAGCGCGGGCGCGAGGCCGAACACCATCATGATGTGGCCGAGGATGCGCTGCGCGCTAGCGCCTTCGAAGCGGTCCTGCACGATCGCCCTGCTCACCACCGAACCGGCCCCCGAGGCCAGGCCCTGCAACACACGGCAGACGAGCAGCAGGCCGAGCGAACCGGCCAGCGCGCCGCCGACGGACGCGGCGATGTACAACACCAGCGACCAAAGGATCACGGGGCGGCGGCCGAACGTGTCCGACAGCGTGCCGTAGAACAGCATCATGAACGCGAAGCAGAACAGGAACAGCGACAGCGTCTGCTGGATCGCGATCGCGCTGGCGCCGAAATCGCGCGCGATCGCCGGAAACGACGGCAGATAGGTGTCGATCGCGAGCGGCCCGACCATCGTCAGGCCGGCCAGCAGAAGGGTCAGCAGAATGTTCATGGAAGGAGTATCGTTATTGTTTTTCGGGGCGCGTATTGTACGCCAGCACGGCCGTGGGCGCTTGGCGGGCCGCGGCTTGCCGCATGGCTTGCTGCACGGCTCACTGCATGGCTCATTGCATGGCTCATTGCATGGCTCATTGCATAGATTGCGTATATCGATATGCGATTTGCGCATAACCGCAGGGCGGCGATTTTCGTAGAATGCGCGGTTCGCGCACGTTCGCGCGGCTTCAAGAACCTGGAACAACATCATGACTATCGATACCTTCGACGGCACGGGCGTCAAGCCCCCGCACTGGGACCTGGACAATGTGGTGGCGGCGCTGCGCGTGTCGCGCGAGGCGACCCATAACATCCGCCACCAGCGCCGCATCCGCGAGCTGCCTTCGCGCGAGGCGCTGACGACGATCGTCAACGGGCTGTCCGCCGTGCTGTTCCCCACCCATTACGGCCGCCCCAACCTGACCGACGAGAGCATCGACTACTTCGTCGGCGACACGCTGAACACGACCTTGAACCGGCTGACCGAACAGGTGCGCCGCGGCCTGCAGTTCGCCGAGGGGGCCGACGTGGCGGACGACGCGCTGACCGCGCAGGCGCACGAGATCACCCGTGCGTTCGCAGCCAGCCTGCCGGACATCCGCGCGCTGCTGGTGTCGGACGTGCAGGCCGCCTACGCGGGCGACCCGGCCGCCACGTCGATCGCCGAGATCATGCTGTGCTACCCCGGCACGATCGCGATCCTGCATTACCGGCTGGCGCACCGGCTGCACCAGCTGGGCTCCCCGTTCATCGCGCGGATGATCTGCGACATCAGCCACAGCCTGACGGGCATCGACATCCACCCGGCCGCGCGCATCGGCGGCAGCTTCTTCATCGACCACGGCACCGGCGTCGTGATCGGCGAGACGGCCATCCTCGGCGAGCGCGTGCGGCTGTACCAGCACGTGACGCTGGGCGCGAAGCGCTTCCCGGCCGACGAATCGGGCATGCTGATCAAGGGTACGCCGCGCCACCCGATCGTCGAGGACGACGTCGTCATCTACGCGGGCGCGACGATCCTCGGCCGCATCACGATCGGTGCCGGCTCGACGATCGGCGGCAACGTGTGGCTGACGCAGAGCGTGCCGCCGAACAGCAACGTGACGCAGGCGCTGATGCGCAGCGACTGACGTCGCAACCCGGCCTATGGGGCGCGGCTCACTCGGGCGGCAGCTCGCCGTCCCGCAGCGCGAAGTCGCCCCGTTCATAGGCGGCCAGCACGTCGCGCGCCGCCGCCAGATCCCGTTCCGGCACGAGCACCCGCGCGCCGCCCAGTGCCGGCGCGAGCAGGGAGTTCGCCTGCAGATGCTGGTCGTCCGTCACCACGGCCGCGATACCGGCCGCGGCCAGGCAGCCGCGCAGCACGTGGGCCTGCGTCGCGTCCAGGCAGCGCGCGGCGATCGCATAGTCGCCCGCACTTCTCCGGTCCGGATGGTCCATCGTCTTCTCCCGTCGTCATTGGTCCGGCCATTATCGCCGAGCGGCGCGTCACAAAGCGCGCATCGATATGTGTGAATCGCATGGTGAAAAAAACACATATCGACGTGCGAAAGCATTCGTTCCCGAGCCGCCCGTCTCTCCGTAACCTTGTCTGCATTGCCATCCGATGCGGACAAGGACCCCCATGAGCATACTTCTGATCTCCGGCAGCCCCGCCGTGCCGTCGACTTCCGGCCGGCTGCTGCAACACATCGGCGACAAGCTGGCCTCCGCCGGCCATTTCGTCTCGCGGCTGAACGTGCGCGACCTGCCGGCGCAGGCATTGGTGGAGGCGGACTGCAACCACGGCGCCGTGCGCGCGGCGCTGGCCGCCGTCGCCGAGGCGCAGGCCGTCGTTGTCGCCACGCCCGTCTACAAGGCGTCGTTCTCCGGCGTGCTGAAAACCTTCCTCGACCTGCTGCCGCAGAACGGCCTGGCCGGCAAGGTGGTGCTGCCGCTGGCCACCGGCGGCAGCCAGTCGCACCTGCTGGCGCTGGATTACGCGCTGCGCCCCGTGCTGCAGGCGCTGGAGGCCGAGCGTGTGCTGGCCGGGCTGTTCGCCACCGCGCAGCAGGTGCGCTGGGACGAGCACGCAGGCGTGCAGCTGGCACCGGAAATCGCCGCGCGCGTCACCGCCGGCGTGACGGCGCTGGCGCATGCGCTCGACGTGGCACCGCGGCGCCAGCCGGGGCCGCGCGCGCCGGTGCGCTCCCTGCAGGACTACCCGTATGCCACCCAGGCAGCGTGAGGAGGTGCGCATGAGGAATCGTCACGCGGCGCGGCGCCGCACGCTGGGTCTGCTGTTTGCCACCGCGGTGGCGGGCGCGCTGCCGCCGGTCCACGCCCAGGGTACGCAGAACAAGGTGGTGCGCATCGGCTACCAGAAATACGGCACGCTGACGTTGCTGAAGGGGCGCGGCACGCTGGACAAGCGCCTGGCGCAGCAGGGCGTGACCGTGCAGTGGACCGAGTTCCCCGCCGGCCCGCAACTGCTGGAAGGGCTGAACGTGGGCAGCATCGATTTCGGTACCGTCGGCGAAGCGCCGCCGATCTTCGCGCAGGCGGCCGGCGCGCAGCTGGTCTATGTCGGCAACGAGCCGCCGTCGCCGCACAGCGAAGCGATCGTCGTGCCGCGGGACTCCAAGCTGAAGACGGTGGCCGACCTGAAGGGCAAGCGCATCGCGCTGAACAAGGGCTCCAACGTGCACTACCTGCTGTTGCGCGCGCTGGAGCAGGCCGGTGTGCCGTACCAGGACGTGCGGACCGTGTTCCTGCCGCCGGCCGACGCCCGCGCCGCGTTCGAGCGGGGTGCCGTCGATGCATGGGTGATCTGGGATCCGTTCTTCGCCGCCGCGCAGAAACAGCTGGGCGCGCGCGTGCTGGCCGACGGCCGGGGGCTCGTCGCCAACCACCAGTTCTACCTCGCCGCGCGCAACTGGGCGCGGCAGAACGCGGCGCTGAACCAGGTGATTCTCGACGAGATCGCCCGGGTCGACGAGTGGGGCCGGCACAACCCGAAGAAGGTGGCGGCGATCCTCGCCGCGCAGACGGGGCTGGACGTGGCCATCGTCGAGCTGGCGGCCAGTCGCTACAGCTATGGCGTCAAGCCCGTGACGGACGACGTGCTGCGCGCCCAGCAGCGGATCGCCGATGCGTTCGCGGGCTTGAAGCTGATCCCGCAGCCGATCGCGATCAAGGACGCCGTGCTGGCGTCCACCCGCTGACCCGGTAACCGAACAAGAGGAGTATCCATGTCGTTGAATGTATTCTGGTTCATCCCCACGCATGGGGACAGCCGTTATCTCGGCACGTCGAAAGGCGCGCGCGCCGTCGATGCTGACTACCTCCGGCAGGTGGCCGTTGCGGCCGACACGCTGGGCTACGACGGCGTGCTGCTGCCCACGGGCCGCTCGTGCGAGGATGCCTGGGTAGTCGCGTCCTCGCTGATCCACGCAACGAAACGCCTGAAGTTTCTCGTGGCCGTGCGGCCCGGCCTGTCCACGCCCGGCCTGGCCGTGCGGATGGCATCCACCTTCGACCGCCTGTCGAACGGGCGCCTGCTGATCAACGTCGTCACGGGCGGCGACCCGCAGGAGCTGGAGGCGGACGGCCTGCACGCGGATCACGCCACCCGCTATGAAATCTCCGATGAATTCATCCGCATCTGGCGCGGCGCGCTGGCCGGCGAGGGCGGCGACTCGGGCTTCGATTTCGCCGGCAAGCACCTGCAGGTAAAAGGCGCCAAGACCCTTTATCCGCCGGTGCAGAAGCCGTATCCGCCGCTGTACTTCGGCGGTTCCTCGGAGCCGGCGCACGAGCTGGCGGCCGCGCAGATGGACGTCTACCTGACGTGGGGAGAGCCGCCCGCCGCCGTGGCCGAGAAGCTGGCCGACATCCGCCGCCGCGCTGCCGCGCACGGGCGCACCGTGAAATTCGGCATCCGCCTGCACGTGATCGTGCGCGAGACGAACGAGGAAGCGTGGCGGGCCGCCGACAAGCTGATCGAGCACCTGGACGACGCCGTGATCGCGAAAGCCCAGGCCACGTTCGCGCGGATGGATTCGGAAGGGCAGCGCCGCATGGCCGCGCTGCACGGCGGCCGGCGCGACAAGCTGGAAGTGGCGCCTAACCTGTGGGCCGGCGTGGGCCTGGTGCGGGGCGGGGCCGGCACGGCGCTCGTCGGCGACCCGGAAACGGTGGTTGCCCGCATCCGTGAATACCAAGACCTGGGCATCGAGACGTTCATCTTCTCCGGCTACCCGCACCTGGAGGAATCGTACCGCTTCGCCGAACTGGTGTTCCCGCTGCTGGGCAAGGGCCGGCAGGCCGGCGAGCAGTCGATCACGGGGCCGTTCGGCGAAGTGATGGCGACCGACATCGTGCCGCAGGCCGCACCCAGGAAGGCGGCCTGACATGAGCGCCGCCACCGTCTCGCATGGCGCGCGGCTGCGCGCCGCGCTGGCCCCATGGCTGCTGCCGGCCGCGCTGCTGATGGCCTGGGAACTGGCCTCCCGCGCCGGCTGGCTGTCCAGCCGCATCCTGCCCGAACCGTTGACCGTCGCCGCCGCGTTCGGCACGCTGGCCGCGTCGGGCGAACTGTGGGAACACCTGCGTACGAGCCTGTGGCGGGCGCTGTCCGGCTTTGCCGTCGGCGCCGGCGCCGGCCTCGCTCTCGGCCTGTTGACGGGGAGCTTCCGGCGCGCCGAGACGCTGCTGGACACCACGTTGCAGATGGTCCGCAACATCCCCGCGCTGGCGCTGATCCCGCTCGTGATCCTGTGGTTCGGCATCGACGAAACCGCGAAACTGTTCCTGCTGGCCGTCGGCGTGTTCTTTCCCGTCTACCTGAACACCTTCCACGGCATCCGCGCCACCGATGCGGGCCTGGTCGAGATGGCGAAGAGCTATGGCCTGAAAGGCTGGCCGCTGTACCGCGACGTGATCCTGCCCGGCGCGCTGCCGTCGATCCTCGTCGGCGTGCGCTTTTCGCTGGGGCTCGTGTGGGTGCTGCTGATCGTCGCCGAAACGATTTCCGCGCAGGCCGGCATCGGCTACATGACGATGAATGCGCGCGAATTCCTGCAGACGGATGTCGTGCTGGTGGGGATCCTGCTGTACGCGATCCTGGGCAAGCTGGCGGACCTCGTCGCGCGCCTGCTGGAGCGCCGCCTGCTGGACTGGAATCCCGCTTATCACTGAAGGAACACCATGCTGCATGCCACCATCCCCATCGACCATGAACTGTTCGCCTATGCGCCGGCACCCGTGGAGCCGGCCAGGCGGCGCCCATTGCTGCGGCATGGCGCCAAGGTCAGCCTGGATGCGCTGACGAAGTCGTTCGGCACGCGCCGCGTGCTGGACGGCGTCCAGCTCGACCTGCAGGCCGGCGAATTCGTCGCGATCGTCGGCCGCAGCGGCTGCGGCAAGAGCACGCTGCTGCGCACGATCGCCGGGCTCGATGCCGCCGATGCCGGCCGCGTGACGGTGGGCGCCGATGCCGACCTGCGCATGATGTTCCAGGATGCCCGGCTGCTGCCGTGGAAGTCCGTGCTGGAGAACGTGGCGCTCGGCTTGCCCCATAGTCTGCATGCCGCCGCGGCGGCGCTGGCCGCGGTGGGCCTGGCCGACCGGGCCGACGCGTGGCCCGCCCAGCTGTCCGGCGGGCAGCGGCAACGGGTGGCGCTGGCGCGCGCGCTGGTGCACGAGCCGGCGTTGCTGCTGCTCGACGAGCCGCTGGGCGCGCTCGATGCGCTGACCCGCATCGAAATGCAGCAGCTGATCGAATCGCTGTGGCGCCAGCGCGGCTTCACGGCCGTGCTGGTGACGCACGACGTGCAGGAAGCGGTGGCGCTGGCCGACCGCGTGCTGCTGATCGAGGAAGGGCGCATCACGCTGGACTTGCCCGTGGACCTGCCGCGGCCCCGCGCGCGGGGCAATGCCGCGTTCGCGGCGCTGGAAGAGCGCTTGCTGCGGCACCTGCTCGGGCGCTGAACCTTGCACCGGGGCGCTGCAGGCGTCCCACTCCCCCAAGCCGGGCATGCCCGGCTTTTTCTTTTGGCAGATGGGAAGCGCCGGCCGCAGCGGCTATGATTTCCCTGTCGGCGTTTCTTTACTATCGAGAAATTCGATCGTAGAGCGGTAAATTTTCCGTTTTACTTCTTCGGCCGGTCGCGGACATAATCCATGCCATCCACAACCAGATTGGAGAGTATTACATGAAAAAACTGATCGCCCTGGCTCTCGCCGCCGGCTTTGCTTCCGCCGCCTTCGCTGCACCGGAAACCTATGTGCTCGACAACTCGCATTCGTTCTCGCGCTTCGCGTACAGCCACTTCGGCTACTCGACGCAGGAAAGCCGCTTCGACAGCACCACCGGCAAGATCACGATCGACCGCGCCGCCAAGACCGGTTCGGCCGACATCACGATCGACGCGAAATCCGTCAACACGGGCAGCGCGCTGTTCAACAGCCACCTGCAGGGCGAAGATTTCTTCGATACGGCGAAGTACCCGACGATCACGTTCAAGTCGACCAAGTTCACGTTCGCCGGCGACACGCTCGCATCGGTGGACGGCAACCTGACGATCAAGGGCATCACGAAGCCGGTGTCGCTGAAGGTCACGTCGTTCAAGTGCATGCCGCACCCGATGGCGAAGAAGGATGCCTGCGGCGCGAACGCGACGACGACGATCAAGCGCACCGAGTTCAACGCCGGCAAGTACGCGCCCCACGTGTCCGATGACGTGACGCTGACGTTCGCCGTCGAAGCGATCAAGGAGTAATTCCACCGCAGTTGGACCCGCGGGCACCGGTCGCCGGCATTTTTTAGTTCTACAACGAGGAAAACCATGAAGCGACTGATGCTCGCTGCCGCGCTGGCCGCGGCAGGACTGCACACGGCTGCACTGCGCACTGCCAGCGCGGCCGACCTGATCGTCACCAATGCCAAGGTGGCGACCATGACGAAGGACGGCCAATTCGCCCAGGCGGTGGCCATCGACAAGGGCCTGATCACGGCCGTGGGCAGCAATGCCCAGGTCCTGAAACACAAGACGGCCGGCACGCAGGTCATCGACGCGGGCGGGCGCACCGTCATCCCGGGCCTGAACGACTCCCACCTGCACATCATCCGCGAAGGCTTGAACTACAATGCCGAGCTGCGCTGGGACGGCGTCACGTCCAAGCAGCGCGCGCTGCAGATGCTCAAGGAGCAGGCCGCCCGCACGCCGGAAGGCCAGTGGATCAAGGTGGTCGGCGGCTGGAACGAATACCAGTTCGACGAGAAGCGGATGCCGACGCTGGACGAAATCAACGCCGCGGTGCCGGACAAGCCTGTGTTCATCCTGTACCTGTATGGCCTGGGCTTCCTGAACAAGAAGGGCATCGAGGTGCTCGGCTACGACAAGGACACGCGCTACAAGGAAGGCGTCGTCGAACTGGGCGCGGACGGCAAGCCCACGGGCCTGCTGGTCGCCAAGCCGAACGCGATGATCCTCTACACGACGCTGGCGAAGACGGGCATGCTGCCGCGCGAGCAGCAGGTGAACTCCACCCTGCAGTACTACCGCGAACTGAACCGCCTCGGCATCACCAGCGCGATCGATGCGGGCGGCGGCGGCCAGGCTTACCCGGACGACTACGCCGTCAGCCTGGAGCTGGCCAAGGACGGCAAGCTGACGGTGCGCACGTCGTACTACCTGTTCGCGCAAAAGCCGGGCAAGGAGCTGGAAGACTACCAGCGCTGGCTGACGCTGACGAAGCCCGACAAGAACGATCACCTGTTCTATGCGAACGGCTACAACACCGAGGGCGGCGGCGAGAACCTCGTGTGGAGCGCGGCCGACTTCGAGAACTTCCTCGAGCCGCGCCCGGACATGCCGGCGCAGATGGAAAACGAACTGGAGGGCGTGCTGCGCCTGCTGGTCAAGAACCGCTGGCCGTTCCGCATCCACGCCACGTATGGCGAATCGATCGAGCGCGACCTGGCCGTGATCGAAAAAGTCGATCGCGAGGTCGGTTTGAACGGGCTGCGCTGGTTCTTCGACCACGCCGAAACGATCTCCGATGCGCAGCTGGCGCGCGTGAAAAAACTTGGCGGCGGCATCGCCGTGCAGGACCGGATGTACTTCCAGGGCGAAGCCTACTGGAAGCGCTACGGCGCGCAGACGCGCCAGATGCCGCCAATCCGCACGATGCTGAAGATGGGTATCCCGGTGGGGCTGGGCACGGACGGCACGCGCGTCTCCAGCTATGCGCCGTGGCCATCGATCTACTGGGCCGTGACGGGCAAGACGGCGGGCGGGTTGAAGATCTGGCAGGACAAGGACGTGCTGACCCGCTTCGAAGCCTTGAAGCTGATGACCCGCGGCAGTGCTTGGATGAGCGGCGAGGAAAAGGTCAAGGGCACGATCGCGCCAGGCCAGTACGCGGACCTGGTGATCCTGCCGGAGGATTACTTCACGATCCCGGCGGAGCGCATTCGCAACCTGGAAGCGGCGGCGACGATCGTCAACGGCAAGGTCGTGTACGGCGCCGGCCCGTTCGAGCGCTACGCGCCGCCGGCACCGCCCGTGCTGCCGGAATGGAGCCCGGTGAAGGCGTATGGCGGTTATCAGAACCGATAGGAGCGGCGCCATGCTGAAAAAGCTCGTTGCCGTCGATACGCCCGATGCCGGCTTGCTGTTCGCCCGCCTGACCGGCGCCGCGCTGCTGCTGTGGGTGCACGGCTTGCCGAAGCTGCTGCACTGGCGCACGGAGCTCGCGCACATCGACGATCCGCTGCACCTGGGCGGCGGCATCACGCTCGCGTGCGCGCTGTTTGCCGAGGTGGTGTGCCCGCTGCTGATCGCGGCCGGCCTGTTCACGCGGCTGGCCTGCCTGCCGGTGCTGTTCCTGCTGCTCGTGTCGATGGTGCTCGTGCACCCCGACTGGAGCGTGGAGCAGGGGCAGTTCGGCTGGCTGCTGCTGATCGTGTTCGGCACGATCGCCATCGCCGGCGCGGGGCGCTGGTCGGTCGATCGGCGGTTGGCCTCTTAGAGCAGCCCCAGCGCGCCCAGCAGGGCACCGGCACCCAGCAACCACAGCAAGTGGATGCGGGTGCGCCAGATGATCAGGGTGGACACGACGGACACCGCGTACAGCGGCCAGTCCGTCGCGAAGTCGCGGTTCGCGCTGCCCAGGATGATGCCGGTGGAGATCAGCATCGCGATCACCAGCGGCGCCATGCCCTGCTTGAACGCGCGCACGCTGCGCAGCTCGCGGTTGCGGTGGCCCCAGCTGGCCGCCAGCAGCATCAGCACGGAAGAGGGCAGCAGCGCGCCCACCATCATCACGATCACGCCCAGCACGGCGGCAAACACGCTGCCCGCGTTCATGCCCACGTTCCAGCCCATCAGCGCCACGAACAGCACGTTCGGGCCGGGCGCGGCCTGGGCGATGGCGATCGAGTCGTTGAATTGCGTCTGCGTCAGCCAGCCGTGCTGCTCGACGAGGTAGCGGTGCATTTCCGGCGTCGTCGCGATCGTGCCGCCGACGGACATCAGCGACAGCATCAGGTAGTGCACGAACAGGTCGAGCCAGTCGTGCCATGCCAGCACGATGTGCAGCTCCTGCACGGGAACGGGGCCCGTCATGGCTTCAGCTTCCGCCACGTCAGCACGCAGCCGATCCCGCCCAGCACGACAAGGGCGGCCAGCATCGGCACGCGCAGCACCACGAGGCCGAACACGCCGAGCACGGCGAGCGGCAGCGTGATCGTCAACGGCAGCGGGTGGCGTTTCAGCGTGGCCGCCATCTTGATGCCGGTGGCGGCGATCATGCCGGCCGCCACGGCGGCCATGCCGCGCAGCGCGCCGGCCACGCGGGGATGGTCGGCATAGTGCGCATACACCGAGGCGGCGCCCAGCACGACCAGCGACGGCACCAGGAGCAGGCCCAGCAGCGCGGTCAGCGCGCCGGCGAGGCCGAAGAAGCGGTTGCCGATGACGAGCGACAGGTTGCACACGTTCGGCCCCGGCAGCGTCTGCGCGACGGCCCATTCCTCGATGAATTCCTCCTGCGTCATCCAGCCGCGCCGCTCGACGATCTCGCGCTGCACGACGGGCAGCACGCCGCCGAAACCCTGCAGGGCCAGCACGGTGAAGGCGATGAACAGTTCGGTCAGGGAGCGGGGGCGGGCGGGCGCGGTCATGGAGCGGTATTATCCGTCCGATGTTGCCGTATGTCCACGCGCCTGCGGCGCCCGCGCAGGCCGAGGGCTCAGCCGCCGCCGATCCCTTCCTGGATGACGCCGCTGCCGCCGCAGTTCGCGCACGGCTTGCCATCGGCCTGCTTGCCGCTGCCGTGACAGGCGGGGCAAACGTCCTCGCCGCTGCCGGGCGTGCCGGGTTCCGCTTCGTCGCCGGGGTTCAAGGGTGTATTCATGGGGTCTCCTGTGATGTTGGCCGAAGCATAGCGCGGCCACGCGGCGCGCACTGGGCGGCAACTAACACAGGCCGCCGAAGCGTCCAGCCGTGCGGCGGCCGCTTGACTTTGCAAAGTCGTACTCCATACTCTCTTCGAAGGTGCGCGTCTTGCGCTACCTCATACCGACGTAAAGGACAGCGATGGCAGCCCTGAACCTCCGCAGCAATGCGCTGCACAGCGAAATCGTCGACCGCGCCCTGGCCCTGCAGCAACGTGCCGGCACCGTATGCGCCCTCGAGTACCTGAAATCGCACAGCGTGACGCCGCACGTGATCCAGCGCGTGCTGTTGTACCCCCAGCAAACCCGGCGGGTGTCAAATCGGGAGGTTATGCACAAAAATTAGCAAAAAGAAAATGGCGGGAATTTTTTGGACGGGCTCGACGATGTCTAAGGATGAGCTCGTAAGTCATTGATTTGTAAGCGGCCGGGTTTTGCCTTTTGAATGGGCAGTTTAACGAAAATGGCGTCATTACGGGCTGTCTGCCTTGTCAAGTGGCCCTTATCAACAAAGTTATCCCCAGCGTGTGTGGATATTCCAAAAAACCCTTCCAGATCCGTTACTTAGCGCGGAGCAGGCGGGCCAATCCCAGCAGTATCCCGGCAGTTCGGCGACGATGGCTGCCAGATAACAGCTGTATGCCTATACAGTATCTGCCGGCACAACGCGCCCGCTGACGGTGAAGCTGCCTTCGCCGGCAGGCGTCGCGTGCAACCGGACGGTAACGGGCGGCTCGCCCACCTTCACCTCGCCGCTCCAGGCCTGGCCGGCGCGCACGGCGTCAAAGGCGGCGTGCGCCGTCTGCAACTGCTGCTCGGCACGGCCGATGCGCTGCTGGGCTTCGTACAGGTTATGGTAGCCGCGCAGCGAAGCGATCACGGTGGTGAACAGCTTGCGCGTGGTCAAGTCCGTCTTGCACCAGAAATCGTTGATGTCGTAGTCGAGGATGATGCTGTGTTCCAGCGCCTGGCCCGGCTGCCCGGTGCGCAGCACGATGCGCACGAGCGGGTTGTGCAACTCGTCGCGGATCCGCGTGGCCACCTGCAGGCCCGCATCGGACGTTTCCATGATCACGTCCAGCAACACCAGTGCGACGTCGTCGTTGCTGCGCAACGTGGCCAGCGCTTCGGCGCCGCTGTAGGCGTGCAGGAAGGACAGGCGGCGGCCCATGAAGCAGGCGTTGCTGAGGGAGAACTTGGTGACGACGTGCACGTCGACGTCGTCATCGACGATCAGCACCTTCCACGGCGCAGGCCCGGCGGGCGCCTGGGCTTCCGGCTCCGGCATTTCATCGTCTATCATCCAGCCTTCGCTGGCGTCGTCTTGATGGGCTTGCATGGTTCGCTCGCTGCTTCGGTCGGTATCGGTGACACTATTCCTGTACGGCATGTTTGTCAAAGCCTGCCGGTACTACCTGCGCTCTGAAAATTTTTTTTCAAGGGCATGCCCAGGGGCGGCGGTAGAGGCGAGCTGAGCTGTAAGTCCTTGATTTTACTGGGCCAGGTTTTTGCCTCAAGAATGGGCATTTTGTTGAAACCCGCGCCAATACTGGCTCTCCGCCTTGTCAAGCCCCCGTTGTCCACATCGTTATCCACAATTGACGTGGATAAGTGAAAAATAAGCTTTAAAAACTGCCTGTTAGCAAGTTGTGTTCAGCTAGCTTCTGCTTTCAGCTGGTGCAATGCCGCGAGGAAGCGTTCGCACGCCAGCCCCGGCGGCCACGGTTCCCAGGCGGTGCCGCCATACAACGGCAACAGCGGATCGTCGGCCAGCGGCCGCACCCGGATCTTCAGCGTGCGGCGCACTTCGTCCGGCGACCAGCCGGCCGCGTGCACGGCCTCGCTGGCGGCCGCCAGCCGGTCCGCGCGCTTGTGCGCGAGATAGTCCGTGCGGGCCCAGCCCGGCAGGCCGTAGCGCAGGAATACGGCCTGTTCCAGCCGGCGCGTCAGTTCGCGGAACGCGTCGCCGAGAAACGGCTTCAGCACGGAGATGCAGTCGAAGCCCAGCAAGCCTTCCTCGGCGTCGTGCAGCAGCTCGCGCAGCGCGACGACCGGCGCCAGCGGCACGGGCGACGCGTTGCGGCGCAACTGCAGCACCGTCAGCGAATGCTGGGCAACGGACAGCGGCAGCGGCCACGCGGAATGGCCGCCCCAGCGGTAGGTGCGTGCCAGGCCCAGTGCCAGGTCGCTGTCGTCCCAGTCGAGCGGGGTAGGGTCCAGCAGGTCCAGGCGTTTGCCCGAGGGCATGCGCACCCAGGCCCGTTGCGTGCGCTGCGTGGAGGCTTTCATGGTGCCATGGTAGCGCGAGCCGGGATCGCGAAGCGGATTTCCAGTGCGTCCTGTACCGCCATCGCACCGCCCAGCACGGCGAACGGCACGATGCCGAAGTCGGTCTGCAGGATCGTCAGCGTGCCGCGCGCCACGACGCCCTGCGCCGTGTTTTCCAGTGTCGTGGGCACGACGACCCGGCGCGTCACGCCATGCAGCGTGATGTCCGCCTCCATGGCGCCGGCGGCACCGGGCAGCCGGCGCGCCCGCACGTCGACGGCGGGCCAGCGCTCGGCATCGAGCACCTTCGTCAGCATGTTGTGACGGGTGCCCGCGATCGCGTCCGGCGACGGCTGCGTGGTCAGGCCCGCTTCTTCGCGCAGCGGCCCTTCGTCGACCGTCATCTCGGCGAGCTGGAAGCGCAGCGCGGCCAGGCCGGCGGCGGGTGCCGCATAGCCTGTGATACGGCGTGCCGCCACCACGTGGTCGTGACCCAGGCGGGCCAGCGGGCCGCCGCGGCGCACGGTGATCGCGATCAGCGCGTCGTCGCCGATTTTCAGCAGGGGGCCGGGATAACGGCCTTCGAGCAGGCCGGCGTAGGGCTCGGCCGGCGCGGCGGCCGGCGCGGTGGGAGGAGCGGGAGGGGGAGGAGGGGACGGTACCGCGCAGGCGGCCAGCAGGACGGCGATCGCCGCAGCCAGCAGCCTGCCCGCGAAGGGGCGCACTTTATTTCGCATCGTGTGAGATTTGGAGAGTATGTGCAGCCCCTGTGTGGTCTATCGTAACGTCCGATCCGGTGTCATTCGCATGTCATTTTGACGTGAGAAGATGGCCGTGCTCTTTCAAATCTCTCCCGATTTGAATCCCTTCACCCGCGCCGTGTGCGCGGGTTTTTTTTGCCTGCGCCAGCTCGTCGAGGCGGAACTGGCGCACCACCTGCGCCAGACTGTTCGCCTCTTCCTGCATCGACGCGGCGGCGGCGGCAGCCTGCTCGACCAGCGCCGCATTCTGCTGCGTGACCTGGTCCATGTGCGTGATCGCCGTGTTCACCTGCTCGATGCCGGCCGTCTGCTCTTCGCTGGCGGTGCTGATCTCGGCCATGATGTCGGTCACGCGGCGCACGCTGTTCACCACTTCCTCCATCGTCGCGCCAGCCTGTTCGACGAGCTTGCTGCCCGTCTCGACCTGGCTGACCGAGTTGCCGATCAATTCCTTGATCTCGCGTGCCGCCGCGGCGCTGCGCTGGGCCAGCGTACGCACTTCACCGGCCACCACGGCGAAGCCGCGGCCCTGTTCACCGGCACGGGCCGCTTCCACCGCCGCATTCAGTGCCAGGATATTGGTCTGGAACGCGATGCCGTCGATGACGCCGATGATGTCGACGATCTTCTGCGCGGAGTTGTTGATCGAGCCCATCGTGTCGACGACCTGGGCCACCACGGCGCCGCCCTTGGCCGCCACGTCCGACGCGCTTTGCGCCAGCTGGTTGGCCTGACGCGCATTGTCCGCGTTCTGGCGCACGGTGGCCGTCAGCTCTTCCATCGAGCTGGCCGTCTCTTCCAGGTTGCTGGCCTGTTCCTCGGTGCGTTGCGACAGGTCCTGGTTGCCGCTGGCGATCTCGGACGACGCGGTGGCGATGTGATCGGCACCGACGCGCACCTGGCCGACGACGGCCGACAGGTTCTGGCTGATGCCGTTCATCGCGCGGGTCAGGCGCGCGATCTCGTCGTCGCCATCGGCCCGCACGTGCACGGTCAGGTCGCCGGACGCGATCTGCGTGGCGGCCTGTTCGACGTGGCCCAGCGGCCGGCTGATGGTGCGGCGCACGGCCAGGTACAGCAGCGCCGAGAAGATGGCCAGCGCGACGAAGCCAGCCAGGATGTAGCGGTTGCGCAGCTGCGCCGCTTCCGCCGTGATCTCTTCGCGGTAGGCGCCGCCTGCGATCACCCAGTTCCAGTCCTTGAACCACGCGTAGGCGACGACCTTCTCGCGCGCGCTCGTCTCGTCGGGGTTCATCCATGGGTAGTAGATCACGCCTTCCTTCTTGTCCAGCATCTCGCGGATGAACGGATTGCCCGCCGCATCCTTCGAATCGAGGATCACGTCGCCTTCACGCTTCGGGTGCACGATCAGGCGGCCCAGGTTGTCGCCGGGCGCGGAGTTCAGCACGTAGAAGTAACCGGTCGCGCCGACCTTGATCGACTTGATGCGCTCCTTCAGAGTGGCGATTTCATCGCTGACGTTGACGCCCACGTACAGGATGCCGATCACCTTGCCGGCCGCGTCGCGGATCGGATCGTAGCGGGTGATGAACTGCTTGCCGAACAGCGTGGCCAGGCCCGTGTAGCTCTGGCCCGCGCGCAGCAGCGGATAGCCCGGGTGCTTGCGGTCGAGCACCGTGCCGACAGCGCGGCTGCCGTCTTCCTTTTTCGTCGTTGTCGACACGCGGATGAAGTCCTCGCCGCTGGCCACGAAGATCGTGGCGCCGCCGCCGGTGGTGGCCGTGAACTGGTCGGGGATCGTGAAGTCGTTGTTCAGCACGCGGTCGCCGATCTTCAGCGCCGGCGTGCTCTTGCCGCCCACGTCGATCGTCGTCGCCGGATCCACCGAGAACTCGCCCTTGAACGCCGCGCCGAAGATCTTCGCGAACGCATTGACCTCGCTGGTGACGGCCGTGTTGAACAGCTCCACCATGTTCTTCACGCCGGTGAGGTCCTGCCGCACGCTGGCCACGGCGCGCTCTTCGAGCAGGCGGCTGGTGCTGATACTGATGATCATGATCAGCGCCGCGAGGATCGCCGACAGCAGGGCGAACGTCAGCACCGTGATGCGCGAACCGACGCTCCAGCTGCGCGGATTGAAAAGGCTTGTTCTCATATTCAAAGCTTAAGAAAAATTAGGGAAACCGCGTATTTTAGCGCCAGCTTGTCCAGTTCACAATTACGTAGTACTACGAGTAAATGCTGAAATGGAAACAATAACTTTATTTCCTTAATGAAGTCCTAAGCCTGCCGACGCGCATTGCTGGCAAAGTGTAACCCGTAGCGCGCGATAATGGTTGCGCGTCAGGTTGCCGGATTCCTCAAATCCGGCACGGTTTCTTTTCGGCCGGTTCCCACCGATCCGGCCGGCCCTTGTGAAATCCCCGCGCTCTCGATTGAAAGCGTTTTGACCGGTCCCCTCCTCAGATTGTGGCCGGTCTTTTTTTTTAACCAGTAGTCTGTTGTTTTTACGCTTCCCGTACGGCAGTGGTTTTTAACCACCAGACAATAACTCGGCACTGGTTACAAAAAAACGCCCGGCGGGCGTTTGTAATAATGCAAGGCTTGCGCCGATCACGCGATGCGTTTATACCAGGGTTGCCGCTGCGTTAATTGCACGTACTGGCCGGCGAGCCGGTCATGCTCGCCCAATTCACGATCGATGCCCATCACGCCCAGTACCGCGAGGCTGTTGTCGAACAGGTGCAGCACGCGCTGGCGCAGCAGCGGCCCGAAGTCGGGCAGGGCGCGGCGGCACACGATCAGCTGGAACTCGTTGAACGACGCATCCGTGACGAGGTTGTACTGCGCCCACGTGATGCGGCTCTTCAGCTGCGGCACCGGCACCATGCGTCCCCCTTCGAGATGGAAGTATTCCGACAGCCGGCCGCTGCCGCCGGCCCTTTCGTAGCAGCCCTGGTACTCGTTCATCCGTTCGACGCTGATCGCGGCGTGCTGCGCCTCGTGCAGCTGCTCGTCGGTCGGTACCGTCGCATGGATCTCCGTGCGCCACAGCAGCTGGCGCTCGGCCAGCAGCACGGCCACCGTCCACGCCTGTTCGGCACCGGCGCAATCGGCCAGCCACACCTTCGGCAGCGGCGCGCCGGGCAGGCATTGCTCGGTCACCGACAGCAGTTGCATCGCTTCCTGCGGATCGTCGAACATCGTTGCCGGCGGCACGCCCAGCGCCCGCAGCAGCGCGCTGGCCGTGTCGGCGTCGTGCAGCACGCGGTCCTGCAGCTGCGACAGCGTGCGCAGGCCGCGCCGCGTCAGCAGCGCGTACAGCTTGCGTTGCAGCGCGCCCCGGTCATGCGTGCGGAAGTCGAAGCCGAAGCGCTGCACGACCGCTTCCAGCAGCAGCTCCAGCTCCAGCGCCTCCACATCCGGATCCGCGTCGCGCCGGCATTCCTCGATCGCCACCCCCATCCGGCCCCCTCAATGCAGCCAGACGCGCATCAGCGACAGCAGCTGCGCCACGTCGACGGGCTTGGTGATGTAGTCGGAAGCGCCGGCGGCGATGCACTTGTCGCGGTCGCCCTTCATCGCCTTCGCCGTCAGCGTGATGATCGGCAGCGACTTGAACTTCGGGATGCGGCGGATCGCCCGCATCGTGTCGTAGCCGTCCATCTCCGGCATCATGATGTCCATCAGCACGATCTCGATCGTCGGGTCGCGTTCCAGCACTTCGATGCCGTCGCGGCCGTTCTCGGCGAACGACACCTGCATCTGCTCCCGTTCCAGCAACGAGGACAGCGCGAAGATGTTGCGCAGGTCGTCGTCGACGATCAGCACCTTGCGGCCCGCGAGGCCCGAATCGGCCGCGTGCACCTGTTCCAGCATGCGGCGCTGCGGCTCCGGCAGGCTGGCCTGCGAGCGGTGCAGGAACAGCGCCGTCTCGTCCAGCAGGCGCTCCGGCGAGCGGGCATCCTTGATGACGATCGTCTTCGCATAGCGCTTCAGCTTGGCCACCTCGCGGCGGTTCAGCTCCTTGGCCGTGTTGATCACCACCGGCAGGTCGCGCAGCTTGATGTCCTTGCCGATCATGTCCAGCAGGTCGAAGCCGGAAATGTCGGGCAGGGTCAGGTCCAGCACCATGCAGTCGAACTGGCTGGTGCGCAGCGCCGACAGCGCGTCCTCGCCGGTGCCGACGGCCGTGATGTCCACGTCCGATTCGCCGATCAGCGCGACGATCGCATCGCGCTGGCTTGCCTCGTCGTCGACGACGAGCAGGCTGCGCTTGCCGCCCATCAGGAACTTCTGGATGCGCGTGAACTGTTCCTGCAGCGCTTCCTTGCTGACGGGCTTGTTCATGAACGAGATCGCGCCCGAGCGCAGCGCGCGCTCGCGTTCGCGCGACGCCGACATCACGTGCACGGGGATGTGGCGCGTGCCCGGATCGCGTTTCAGGCGGTCCAGCACCGTGAAGCCGTCGATGTCAGGCAGGTCCAGGTCCAGCAGGATCGCCGACGGCAGGTAGTCGCGCGCCAGCGACAGCGCCGAGTCGCCCTGGTAGGTGACGATGCCCTTGAAGTTCTTCTCGCGGGCGAATTCCAGCACGATCTTGGCGAAGCGCTCGTCGTCCTCGATGATCAGCACGGAAGGATCGCCCGGCGCCGTCAGGCCCCGGTCGTCCGACGTGGTGCCGTACACCTCGGCGTCCGCCTCTTCGACCGGCACGGGGCGGTAGGCCACGTCCTCGACTGCCGGCGGCGGCGTGTAGATGACTTTCGGCGGCGGCGTGGTGCGCTGCGTGCCGGCCGACCGCGTGTAGCCCGGCTGGTCGTAGTTGACGAAGCCGGCGCGGTTGTACGGCAGGTACAGCGTGAACGTGGAGCCGCTGCCCACGGTGGATTCGACGCGGATCTCGCCGCCCAGCAGGCGCGCCAGTTCGCGCGAGATCGACAGGCCCAGGCCCGTGCCGCCGTACTTGCGGGCGGTCGAGCCGTCGGCCTGCTGGAACGCCTCGAAGATCAGCTGCAGCTTGTCCGACGCGATGCCGACGCCGGTATCGCTGACGGAAAACGCCAGCACCGCATCCGCATTGGCCAGGTTCGGGTTGTCGCCGCTCCAGCCGTGGCTGGCCAGGCCGATCTCCAGCGACACCTGGCCGTGGGAGGTGAACTTGAACGCGTTCGACAGCAGGTTCTTCAACACCTGCTGCAGGCGCGTCGTGTCCGTCATCAGGGACGTCGGCAGGCTGTCCGCCAGCGACACGGTGAAGCCCAGGTGCTTCGCCTCGGCCATGTGGCGGAACGTGCGTTCGACGTAGTTGCGCAGGTTGGCGAAGCGGTACTCGGAGACATCCAGCGTGACGGTACCGGACTCGATCTTCGACAGGTCGAGAATGTCGTTAATCAAGGTCAGCAGGTCGGAACCGGAGCCGTGGATCGTCTTCGCGAACTCCACCTGCTTGCCCGTCAGGTTGCCTTCGGGGTTGTCGCCCAGCTGCTGCGCCAGGATCAGCAGCGAGTTCAGTGGCGTGCGCAGCTCGTGCGACATATTTGCCAGGAACTCGGATTTGTATTTCGACGACAGCGCCAGCTGCGTGGCCTTTTCCTCCAGTGCCAGCTTGGCCTGTTCCACCTCGCGGTTCTTGCGTTCCACCTCGATGTTCTGCTCGGACAGCAGGCGGGCCTTTTCCGCTAGCTCCTGGTTGGTCTGCTGCAGTTCCTGCGCCAGCGACTGCGACTGCGTCAGCAGCGACTCGGTGCGGCTGTTCGCCTCGATCGTGTTCAGCACGACGCCGATCGATTCCATCAGCTGGTCGAGGAAGGACAGGTGGGTTTCCGTGAAGCGGTCCAGCGATGCGATCTCGATGACGGCCTTGACCTGCTGCTCGAACAGGATCGGCAGCACGACGATGTTGGTCGGCGGCGCCGAACCCAGGCCGCTGGAGACGACGATGTAATCGCGCGGCACGTCCGTCAGCCAGATACGCACCTTCTCCAGCGCGCACTGGCCCACCAGGCCTTCGCCCGGCAGGAAGGAGGTCGGCAGCTTGCGGCTGGAACGGTAGCCGTAGCTGGCGATCATGCGCAGGCGCGCATCGTCCATCTGCGAGTCCATCATGTAGAACACGCCGTGGTGCGCCGACACCAGCGGGGCCAGCTCGGACAGGATCAGCTTCGTGACGGCCTGCAGGTCGC
The DNA here is from genome assembly GCF_007830495.1 of Pseudoduganella flava. GTDB lineage: Bacteria > Pseudomonadota > Gammaproteobacteria > Burkholderiales > Burkholderiaceae_D > Rugamonas > Rugamonas flava. The sequence goes on from NZ_VLKW01000002.1 coordinate 370,326, forward strand.
GCTGGCCCTGCAGCAGGCGCGTGAAGCGCGCCAGGTTGGTCTTCAGCCAGTCCTGCTGCGCGTTCTTCTGCGTGGTTTCCTTCAGGTTGCGGATCATCTCGTTGATGTTGTCCTTCAGGTACGAGACCTCGCCGCGCGCTTCCACCTGGATCGAGCGGGACAGGTCGCCCCGCGTCACCGCCGTCGCCACTTCGCCGATCGCGCGCATCTGGTTCGTCAGGTTCGCCGCCAGCTGGTTGACGTTCTCCGTCAAGTCCTTCCACGTACCCGCGACGCCCGGCACGTTCGCCTGGCCTCCCAGCTTGCCTTCGGTACCTACTTCACGGGCCACCCGCGTCACTTCCGATGCGAACGACGACAGCTGGTCCACCATCACGTTGATGGTGTCCTTCAGCTCGAGAATTTCACCTTTCACGTCCACCGTGATCTTCTTCGACAGGTCGCCGCGTGCCACGGCGGTGGTCACCGCCGCGATGTTACGCACCTGGCCCGTCAGGTTCGACGCCATGAAGTTCACGTTGTCGGTCAAGTCCTTCCAGGTACCGCCGACGCCCGGCACGTATGCCTGGCCGCCCAGCTTGCCTTCCGTACCCACCTCCCGTGCCACGCGCGTCACCTCCGATGCGAACGACGACAGCTGGTCCACCATCACGTTGATCGTGTTCTTCAGTTCGAGGATCTCGCCCTTCACGTCCACCGTGATCTTCTTGGAGAGGTCGCCGTTCGCCACGGCCGTCGTCACCTCGGCGATGTTACGCACCTGGCCCGTCAGGTTACCGGCCAGCTGGTTGACGTTTTCCGTCAAGTCCTTCCACGTGCCCGCCACACCGGGCACGTTTGCCTGGCCACCCAGCTTGCCTTCGGTACCCACTTCGCGCGCCACGCGCGTCACCTCGGATGCAAAGGAGTTCAGCTGGTCGACCATCACGTTGATCGTGTTCTTCAGTTCGAGAATCTCGCCCTTCACGTCCACCGTGATCTTCTTCGACAAGTCGCCGTTCGCCACGGCGGTCGTCACTTCCGCGATGTTACGCACCTGGCCCGTCAGGTTACCCGCCATCGAGTTCACAGAGTCGGTCAAGTCCTTCCACGTGCCGGCCACGCCCTTCACCTGCGCCTGGCCACCCAGCTTGCCTTCGGTACCCACTTCACGGGCCACACGCGTCACCTCGGAAGCGAACGAGGAGAGCTGGTCCACCATCACGTTAATGGTGTTCTTCAGTTCCAGGATCTCGCCCTTCACGTCCACCGTGATCTTCTTCGACAGGTCGCCGTTCGCCACGGCGGTCGTCACGGCCGCGATGTTACGCACCTGGCCCGTCAGGTTCGACGCCATGAAGTTCACGTTGTCGGTCAAGTCCTTCCAGGTACCGCCGACGCCCGGCACATATGCCTGGCCGCCCAGCTTGCCCTCGGTGCCGACCTCCCGCGCCACGCGCGTCACCTCCGATGCGAAGGAGCGCAGCTGGTCCACCATCACGTTGATCGTGTCCTTCAGCTGCAGGATCTCGCCGCGCACGTCCACCGTGATCTTCTTCGACAAGTCGCCGTTCGCCACGGCGGTCGTCACCTCGGCGATGTTACGCACCTGCGACGTCAGGTTGCCCGCCATCGAGTTCACCGAGTCGGTCAAGTCCTTCCACGTACCCGCCACGCCTTTCACCTGGGCCTGGCCACCCAGCTTGCCTTCGGTACCCACCTCGCGCGCCACGCGCGTCACCTCGGACGAGAACGACAGCAGCTGTTCCACCATCGTGTTCGCCGTGGTGGCCGCGCGCAGGTACTGGCCCTTCAGCGGATGGCCGTCCACTTCCAGCGCCATCGTCTGCGACAGGTCGCCTTTCGCCACGGCGCCGATGACGCGCGCCATCTCGGTGGTGGGGCGCACCAGGTCGTCGATCAGCGTGTTCACCGCCGAGATGATCGTGGCCCAGCCGCCCGACACATTGGTGACGGGGGCGCGCTGCGTCAGGCGGCCTTCGCGGCCGACGACGCGCGACACTTCCGTCACCGACTTGACGATGCGCTCATTGGTTTCGATGATGTCGTTCAGGGTGTCGGCGATCTTGCCGGACATGCCGGTCCAGTCGGACGGCATGCGCGCGGAGAAGTCCCCCTTTTTCAATGCCATCAGGGTCTGCAGGATCAGCTTCAGATCCAGTTCTTCCGGCAGTTCGGTCATGTCGTTCATCGACGCTTCCTCATTTCATTCGCTAAGAGTGGTGTGGTCAAGCAGTTGCTGTAATTGCTGGGCGGGCAGCGGGGCGCAGAACAGCGCGCCCTGATAGTCGTCGCAGCCCAGGGTCTTCAGGACCGCCAGCTGGTGGGCGCTGTCCACGCCCGTCGCCGTTACGCGCATCGCCAGCGCGCGGCCCAGGTGGACGATGGCGGCCACCAGGTCGGTGCCGCCGGCATCGTCGCCGATATTCTTGACGAAGCCGGGATCGATCTTCAGGATGTCGAGGCCGAGCCGCTTGCACGCGGCCAGGCTGCTGCCGGCGTGGCCGAAATCGTCCAGCGCCAGCAGCACGCCACCGCCCTGCAGCTGGCGCAGCAACGGCTCGACGGTGCTGCGATGCGCCGTCAGCATGCCTTCGCCCAGTTCCAGCACGATCGCATCGGCCGGCAGCCGGTGGCGCTTCACTTCGGCCAGCAGGCGCGCCGGCAGGTCGGGCCCCAGCACGGGCGCGGTGAGGTTCAGCGCCACGCCGGCCCGCGCCAGCGGCGAATCGCCGCCGCGCCACGCGGCCGCCTGCGCACAGACGCTGGCCATCACCCAGGAGTCCAGCCGTTCCAGCAGGCCGCGGTCGTGCACGGCCGGCACGAAGTCGGCCGCGCCGATGCGGCCCAGGCGCGGGTGCTGCCACACGACCTGCGCCTCGACGCCGTGCACGTGGCCCGTGGCCAGCTCCACCTGCGGCTGGTACAGCAGCGCCAGCTCATTGCCGGCCAGCGCATGGCGCAACTCGGCGGTCCATTGCTCGCGTTCCTGCTCGCGCCGGTTCATCTCCTCATGGAAGAAGCGGATATTGCCGCCCTGGGGGCCGTCGCGCTCGCGCTCTTCCTTGGCGCGGTACATCGCCAGGTCGGCGCTTTTCATCAGCGCCCGGGCATTGGCGCCGTCGTGCGGGTACACGGCGATGCCGATGCTGGTCGACGTGTGCACGCGGTGCGCCTGGATCGTGAACGGCCGGGCATGGGCGGTGGCGATCTTGCGGGCGACGCGTGCCGCGTTCTCGGCCGGCGCCTTGCCTTCGATGAGGACGACGAATTCGTCGCCGCCGAGGCGCGCCACGACGTCCGACGCGCGCACGGCCGCGGACAGGCGCGCCGCGACCTGGCGCAGCAGCTCGTCGCCGACATCGTGGCCGAAGCCGTCGTTGACCTGCTTGAAGTCGTCCAGGTCGAGGAACAGCAGCGCGAATTCGCTGCGGCGCCGGTCGCACGAGGCAACCGCGTGTTCCAGGTGCTGGATCAGCGAGCGGCGGTTGACGAGGCCAGTCAGCGCATCCTTCGTCGACAGCTCGTGGGCGCGTTGCTCGGCCTGTTTGCGTTCGGCCACTTCCAGCTCCAGCTCGCGGTGCGCGCTTTCCAGGTCGCGCAGGCGCTCGGCGCGCAGCTCCTGGTTCATCCGCCGCATCTCGTCGGCCTGGGTCTGCATTTGCAGCTGACGCCGGGCCAGCTCGACGAACACCCGCACCTTGGCCCGCACGATCTGCGGCACCAGCGGCGTGGCCAGGTAGTCGGCCGCACCCTGCTCATAGGCGCGCAGGCGGTGCAGCTCGTCGCCATGGGCATCCGTGATGAAGACGATCGGCACGGCGGCGCTGCGGGGATGGGAGTGGATCGCGGTGGCGGTATCGAAGCCGTCCATCTCGGCCATGTGCACGTCCAGCAGGATCAGCGCGAAATCGTGGCGCAGCACCTCGCGCAATGCCTCGTCGCCGGAATGCGCCTTGACGAGCTCGAATCCGAGCCGGTCGGCGTCGCCGGCCAGCAGGCTCTCCAGCGCCAGCAGGCTCGCCGGATCGTCGTTCACCAGGAGGACTTTCGGAGTGTGCACGAGGACTTCGCCCAGTTTCGTTGTAGTTCTTATGTTTTGTTGCCGTAAAAGATACGCCTGTGCGAGCGTGAGTCAAGCAAAATCACCGGTTGCCCGAGAGGGAATATAGCAAAGATGCAATAACATTTGGAAACAATTCTTCAGCTTACCGCAGAGTGAATTTCCGCTGCGCACAATTGAAAGCCGACTGGCAATAAGTGCGACTACGCGGACACAAGCCGCCGCAGCCAGTCGAGCAACAGCGCGGGCATCAGCTCGGTGCGGGGCAACAGGCCATACTGGCCGGCGCCGAAGATGCGCGGCAGGTAGGCGGGCCCCGCATGGTCGACCGTCAGGCAGAACGGCCGGATACCCTGCAGGCGGGCTTCGATGACGGCCTGGCGCATGTCCTCGATGCCGTACGGGCCGTCGTAGCCGTCCTGGTCGTTCGGTTTGCCGTCGGACAGCAACAGCAGCAGCCGGTGCGCGGCCGGCACCGCCATCAGGCCCGTCGCGGCGTGGCGCAGCGCGGCGCCGGCGCGCGTGTAGCGGTCCGGTTCCAGGCCGGCGATGCGCAGCCGTGCCGCCGCATCGAATGGCGCAGCGAACGTCTTCACGTCGGCCACCGTGACGCCATGCGGACCGGCGCCGGAAAATGCCCGCACGCTGAACCGTTCGCCCAGCGTGTCGAGCGCGGTACAGACGAGCAGCAGCGCTTCCCGTTCGACGTCGATCACGCGGCTGTGCGGCGCCACCCAGCCGTCGGTGGAGCCGCTGACGTCGACCAGCAGGGTCACCGCGAGGTCGCGCCGGGTGTGCCGTTCGGCGGCATACAGCCGCTGCGACAGCGGCAGCCCGGCCTGCACGTCGGCCTGCGCGTCGAGCCAGGCCTGCAGGTCGACGTCGTCGCCGTCCAGCTGGGCATGGAGCCGCTGGCGCCGGGCGCGCAGCAGTTCGAAGCGGCGCCGCACGTCGCCCAGCAGGCCCGCGCGGCGCGCCAGCGTGTGCTCGACCCAGGCCGGATCGCCCGGCGGCGCGGGGCGCACGTGCACCGTCGTGCCGGGATCGAGGTAGGCGGCGCGGCGCCAGTCCCATTCGGGATAGCGGAACGTTCCGGTGCCAGCTGCCGCTGCCGGGCTGACGCGTGCGTGGCCGGCGGGCGGATCGTCGGCCGTCAGCACTTCCTGCGGCGTGCCGGGCGTCGCGACGAGCCGGGCCTCGTCCAGCTCGGACAGCGCATCGGCAAGCTCCTCCGCCGCGGCGCCTTCCTCCCGGTCGAGCGGGCGCTGCAGGCCCAGCGGGTCTTCCGCCTTCTGCTGCGGCTCGGCCGTCTGGACCATCGATGGACCCATCGGTGCGTCGTCGTCTTCGTTCTCGCCCGGTTGGCGCACGCGGGGCTGGCGGGGCAGGCGGGCGCTGCGCGTCGGGACGTCGTCGCCGGCGCCGGCGTCGGCGTCCTGCCGCGGTGCCGACGCACACGGCCCCGGTGGACGCAGCTCGCCGCACCACCAGTCCGGCGTCAGCAAGCGTCCGCGGAAGGTGCGGCTCCCGGGTGGCAGTTGTGCCGCCAGCTCCTTTGCCCGCTGCAGCGAACGGGCGGGTGTCGCCGGGTCCGCGTCGCCCGCCGGCGCGGCCAGCAGCGCGCGCAGCAGCGCTTCGATGGGCTGCAGCTCCGGCCGCAACGCGGGCAGCGGTGGCCGCCGGCTCAGCGTTGCCGCGCGCAGTGCATCCAGCTCCGGCGCGAGTCCCGGCAGCAGGCGCGCCAGCGCGGCATCCGCCGCATCCGCCTCGCACAGCAGGTACAGCGTACGCACGGCCGCATCGGCTTCGTGCGGCATGCCGGCCGCGCTGCCGCGGACCGCGCGCATCGCCTGTTGAAGCAGCAGCACGCGGTAGCGCCCCATGCTGGCCTGTTCCGGTTCGTCGAGGCCGAAGTCGGCGGGCAGCCAGATGTCGGCATCGTCGGTGGCGGGCAGTGCCAGCGGGGAAGCGGGCGCCTGGCCCCGGTGCACGAGGCGCGCCAGCCACGTGGGCGGCGCGGGCGGGCTACTGGCGCGCAGGCGGAAGTCGCGCCCGAACACGGCGGCGGCCAAGAGGTGCAGCCGGCGCGCCGCATCCGGCAGCCGCAGCATGCCGGCCCGGGGATGAGGAGGGCGGTGGCGCCGCCACAGCGCGTGGATGTACACGGCCGTGTGGCGGGCCGCATCGGCGATGACGTCTTCCGCTTCCGGCATGTCAGCCGATGCTGGCGGCGACCAGGTCGCGCATCGCGCCGGCCAGTTCCGGGTCGTCCGTCAGCGGCCCGACGATCGCGGCGTGGCACGCATCGGCCAGCGCGATGCCGCTGACAACCAGCTGCGCGGCCGCTACCAGCACGCGGGTGCTGGGCACTTCGGCCAGGCCCCGGTCGCGCAGTCCGCGCAGGCGCCGGCCCAGCGTGACCAGCGTGTGCGCGACGTCCCGCGCGACGCCGCCTTCATGCTCGACGATCTCGCACTCCCGTTCCGGCGCGGGAAAATCGAAATCGAGCGCGACGAAGCGCTGGCGCGTGCTGGGCTTCATGTCCTTCAGCATGCGCTGGTAGCCGGGGTTGTACGACACGACGAGCTGGAAACCGGGCGGTGCGGTCACCGTTTCCCCGGTCTTCTCGATGAACAGCGCACGGCGGTGGTCCGTCAGCGCGTGCAGGATGACGACGGTGTCCTGGCGTGCCTCGACCACTTCGTCCAGGTAGCACAGCGCGCCGGCGCGCACGGCGCGGGTCAGCGGGCCGTCGTGCCATTCGGTGCCGGCGGCGCCGATCAGGTAGCGGCCCACCAGGTCGGCCGTGCCCAGGTCGTCGTGGCAGGACACCGTGACGAGCGGGCGGCCCAGCCGCCACGCCATGTATTCGACGAAGCGGGTCTTGCCGCAACCCGTCGGGCCTTTCAGCATCACGGCGAGCCCGCGCGCGTGGCACTGTTCGAACAGCGCCACCTCGTTCCCGGTCGGCAGATAGTACGGCGCCCCGCCGCCCGCATCGGCCATCGGCTCAGGCTCCCGCCGCCTGCGGCGTGGCTTGCGCGTCGTCGCGCGCACCGAAGCGCGGCGGGTAGCGGAAGAAGTCGACGATGAACAGCGCCGCGCCCAGCGCGAAGACGGAGGCCGTGGCCACCAGCATCACGAAGTGCACCTGGATCTTCAGCTGCGCATCGAGGAAGCCCAGGCCCATGATGCGTTCCAGGTAGACCTGGCCGATGCCGGCCGTGGCGAACGACAGGGTCATGCCGAACATGCCGCCCAGCTGCAGCCAGAACGACCAGTAACCGAGCGCCGTGCCTTCCTCGGGCCGGCGCGTCAACGCCGGCGCGGCGTAGCTGATCATCGCCAGCACGATCATCGCGTAGGCGCCGTAGAACGCGGCGTGGCCGTGCATCGCCGTGATCAGGGTACCGTGCGTCCACTTGTTCACGGCGGGGAAGGTGTGCGCGAGGCCCAGCAGGCCCGCGCCGAACAGCGTGTAGACGGCGCTACCGACAGTCCAGTGCAACGCCAGCTTGTTCGGGTGCGCCATGCCGGCACGGCGGATCGTCGAGTAGGCGTAGATCGCCATGCCGACCAGCGCCACCGGTTCCAGCGCCGAGAAGATGCCGCCGATCGGCAGCCAGTACGACGGCACGCCGACCCAGTAGTAGTGGTGCGCGGTGCCGAGGATGCCGGCGATGAACACGAGGCCGACGATCACGTACAGCCATTTCTCCATCACTTCGCGGTCCGCGCCGGACAACCGGATCAGCAGGTAGGCGAGGAAGCCGCCCTGGATCATCTCCCACACGCCTTCGACCCACAGGTGGATCGTCCACCAGCGGTAGAAGATCGATACCGTGTAGTTCTCGAAGTGCAGCAGCGCCGGCAGGTACAGCACGGCGGCCAGGCCCAGCCCGCCGATCAGCACGCCCTCGGGTGTCGTCAGCCGGCCCGCCTTCCGGATCGTCATGAACACGTTGTACAGGAACAGCAGCATCACGAACACGATGACGAGTTTATGGGGCAGCGGCTGTTCCAGCAGCTTGTTGCCGGTACCCCAGCGGAACAGGTAGCCGATCACCGCCGTCACGCCCATCAGCACCCACAGCACCAGCTGCCAGTACGCCAGCCTGGTGCTGTACAACTCGGTGCGCGATTCGTCAGGCACCATCCAGTACGTGGCGCCCATGAAGCCGCACAGCACCCAGACGATCAGCACGTTCGTGTGGATCACCTTCGTGACGTCGAACGGCAGGATGTACAGCAGCGGGTCAGGCCCCAGGTATTTGGCGGCCGACAGCAGGCCGAACACGAGCTGCAGCCCGAACAGGGCCACCGCGACGGCGAAGTACCAGTAAGCGACCGACTGCGACTTGTATTTCATCTCGCTCTCCCTTTGGACTACTTCAGCGACGACAGGTAAGCCACCAGCTGGTCGACCTGCTGCGGCGTCAGGTCCTTGCCATAGGTGGCGGGCATGAACGAGACGCCGTTCGCGGAATACATCGCACCCGGCACCACGTGGGCGCTGGGCTGCGTGATCGACTCGCGCAGGTAGCCGGCTACGTCGGTGGCCTTGCCGTCGTAGCCGGAGGCCAGCAGTTGCGTGGCGCGCGCGCCGACGCCGGCCAGGCTGGGCCCCGCCATGTTGACGCCGGGCGCGATCGAGTGGCATGCCGCACACGCCGGCTGCACGCTGCGGAACAGCCGCTCGCCCAGCGCGGCCGGGTCGTCCGCGCCGCTGACGGGGCGCGCCGCCGGCGGCGCCCCCGTCCCCGCGGCCTGCGCGACGGCGACGTCGGTGCCGGGGAACGTCGAGCCGGTCACGAGGATCGGCCGCGGCGGCCAGCCCTGGTTGTCGACGTTCGACACCCAGTCGAGGAAGGCGATCAGGTCGGCGATGTCGCGCTCGCCGAGGTTTTGCTTCGGCATCAGCCGGCGGTGCCGCGACTCGTCGTAGAACTTCGACGGATCGCGCATGTAGGCTGTCAGGTAGGGCGTGCCGCGCAGCTTCGTGATCTTCGTGAGATCGGGCGCGTAATAGGCGCCTTCGCCGAACACGGTATGGCAGTTGATGCAGTTGTTCGCGTGCCATACGTTCATGCCGCGCGTGACGGCCGGCGTGATGGCGCCGGCGTTCGTCAGCTTGTCGAACTGGCGGTGGCTGTCCACCGTCAGCGCGAGAAAGGCGAGGGCGGAGACGGCGGTGGCGCCGATCGCGAACAGGCGGGCCTGGCGTTTGTTCATGGCCGCTCCGTCAGACGTTAATCGCGGGCCAGTACCGCACCGCCGTGACGGCGACATAGCCGGCCGTGACGGCCAGCAGTGCCAGCACCAGATAGGCAAACCCCTTCAACGCAGCAGTCCATCGTTCCATAGACCCCCCTTTCGGCACCCGTTCCCGGTATTGTCGAAAATGCTAGCACTGCAGGCAAGGGCGTGCGCGCCCGATTACCGTGCGCTGTGGCGAACTAATGCTATGTGCGTATGGCTTTCAATCGTGCGTAGTCCATGCGAACTAGGAGTTGGCGCACGAGGTGCGCGCTCAACGCAGCTGGGCCGCCAGGAACGTATAGGTCAGCGCCCACATGCGCGCCTGCTGGTCGTTGTTCGCCGCGCCCGCGTGGCCGCCCTCCGTGTTTTCCCAGTACAGCACGGCGTGGCCTTGCTCCTGCATTTTCGCCACCATCTTGCGCGCATGGCCGGGGTGGACGCGGTCGTCGCGTGTCGACGTCGTGAACAGCACGCGCGGATAGTGCTTGTCCTTGAACACGTTGTGGTACGGCGAATAGTTGGCGATGTATTCCCACTGGCGCGGGTCGTCCGGGTCGCCGTACTCGCCCATCCACGATGCGCCGGCCAGCAGCTTGTGGTAGCGGCGCATGTCCAGCAGCGGCACCTGGCAGACGACGGCGTTGAACAGGTCGGGCCGCTGCGTCAGCGCGGCGCCCACCAGCAGGCCGCCATTGCTGCCGCCCATGATGCCCAGGTGGCGCGGGCTGGTGATGCGGCGCTTGATCAGGTCCTGCGCGACGGCGATGAAGTCGTCGAACGCGCGCTGGCGGTGTTCCTTCAGCGCGGCCTGGTGCCAGCGCGGGCCGAACTCGCCGCCGCCGCGGATGTTCGCCAGCACGTGGATGCCACCCTGCTCGAGCCACGCCGCGCCCGTGACGGCGCTGTAGTAGGGCTTCAGCGATACCTCGAAACCGCCGTAGCCGTACAACACGGTGGGATTGCTGCCGTCCAGCTTCGCATGCGTTGGGGCGACAACGAAGTAGGGCACCAGCGTGCCGTCCTTCGACGGCGCATGGAATTGCTGCACGGTGCAGCGCGACGCATCGAAGTACGCCGGCAGCGCCTTCAACGCCGTGCGCGCGTCGCTGCCCGCGTGGGCCAGGTGGACGGTGGTGGGCGTGAGGAAGTCCGTCACTGTCAGGAAGTACTCGTCGGACGCATAGGCGTCCAGCGGCGCCACGTCCAGCGTGGCAAATGCCGAGCCGCTGGGGGCCACGTCGCGCCGCTGCCAGGCGCCGTTCTCGTGGCGCAGTTCGACGAGGCGGTTCTTCACGTTGTCCAGCACGTTCAGCAGCAGGCATGACTGGGTCTGCGCGACGCCATCCAGCGACGTCGCCGGCGCCGGCTCGAACAGCAGCGCGAAGTCGCGCGCCCCATCCAGGTGCCGGTGCAGGTCCTGCGCCAGCAAGGCGCCTTGCGGCCACGTGCGGCCCGCCACCGTCCACGGCGAGCGCAGCTCGATGATCAGCTGGTCGCGCACCGTGTAGGCGTTGGCGTCGTCCGGCTTGTCGATGCGGGTCAGGCGGTCGCCGTCGCGCAGGAACAGCTCGGTGCTGTAGAAACCGATCTGGCGCGTGATGAACTGGTGGCTGTGGCCGGGGGTGAAGTCGCGGTACGCGCCGACGCCGAGATCGTCCGGCCGCGCCTCGAACAGCGTGCGCGCGGCGGCCAGCGGCGTGCCGCGCCGCCACTCCTTGACGATGCGGGCATAGCCGGACGTCGTCATCGAACCGGGGCCGAAGTCGGTGGCGACGAACACCGTGTCCGCATCGATCCACGCGACGTCGCTCTTTGCTTCGGGCAGGTGGAAGCCGTCCGCGACGAAGCGGCGCGCCGGCATGTCGAACTCGCGCACGACGACGGCATCGCCGCCGCCGCGCGACAGCGACACGAGGAAGCGTTCGCCGGCCGGATACAGCGACGACACGCCATGCCACACCCAGTTCTCGTGCTCGTCGGCGGCCAGCCGGTCCAGGTCCAGCACCGTTTCCCATTGCGGTTCCGGCAGCCGGTACTGCTCCGGCGTCGTGCGGCGCCAGATGCCCCGCACGTGCGTTGCATCGCGCCAGAAGTTGTACAGCCACGCGCCGTGCTTGCGGACGAACGGGATGCGCTCCTGCGAGTTCAGGATGGTCTTCAGGCGCTCGGCCAGCGGCGCGTATGCGGGCAGCGCCTCCAGCTCGCCCAGCGCGGCGTCGTTCTGCTGCCGCACCCATGCCAGCTGCCGGTCGCCGGCAACGTCTTCCAGCCACTGATACGGATCGGCGGGCTCGGGCGCGGGCGGCAGACCGGCCGCGGCGCCGGCCGCCATCCCGGTCGATTCGGGCGAGGTCGTATCGGGCGAGGTCGTATCGGGCGCGGGGCCGGCGGGCTTCGGGTAGGAACGCATCGTGTCTTTCGTCGGTGGCGGGATGGCGTACTCTACACCAAGGCCAACGGCGGCGTGCGCCGCCTGTTTCGTGCGCCACGGCGCGTGCGCGCGGCACGTTTAACCGGGCTCGGAGCCGTGCGGCGCCATTCGTGTTGCATGGACGGCTCAGCAGCGGTCACAATAGCGCAGTCAACGGGAGGAAGCATGCGTATCGCCACGTTCAACGTCAACGGTATCGGCAGCCGGCTGCCGGCCTTGCTGCAATGGCTGGAGGAAAAACAGCCGGATGTCGCCTGCCTGCAGGAATTGAAGGCCCCGCAAGAGAAATTCCCCGAAGCCGCGCTCAACGATGCCGGCTACCAGGCCATCTGGCATGGCCAGAAAAGCTGGAACGGCGTGGCCATCCTGGCGCGCGGCACCCAGCCCATCGAGGTGGGCCGCGGCCTGGCCGGCGATCCGGAAGACGAGCAAAGCCGCTACATCGAGGCCGTCGTCAACGACATCGTCATCGCCTGCCTGTACCTGCCGAACGGCAACCCCGCACCGGGGCCGAAATTCGATTACAAGCTGAAGTGGTTCGAGCGGCTGATCCGCCGCGGCGAGCAATTGCTGGCGACGGGCGCGCCGGTGGTGATGGCGGGCGACTTCAACGTGATGCCCACCGAGCTGGACGTGTACAAGCCGGAACGCTGGGTCGACGATGCGCTGTTCCGCCCCGAGACGCGGGACGCCTTCCACCGGCTGCTGGAGCAGGGCTGGACGGATTCGCTGCGCACGCTGCATCCGGGCGAGAAGATCTACACGTTCTGGGATTACTTCCGCAACGCGTATGGCCGCGACGCGGGCTTGCGCATCGACCACCTGCTGCTGAGCCCACCGTTGAAGGCTGCGCTGAAGGCAGCCGGTGTCGACCGCGACGTGCGTGGGCGCGAAAAGCCCAGCGACCACGCGCCGACGTGGATCGAGCTGGACATGAAGAAGGTCAAGGCAAAGGGCAAGGTCAAGGCTGCCGAGGTGCCCTGAGCCGGGCTCAGCCGCCCATTTCAACCCGGCGGTTCATCCAGCGGCCCGGCCGAGCGGTTCAACTCAGCCGCTCGTCCAACAGCTCGGCCCAGCGGCTCAACCCGGCAGCTCAGCCCAGCAGCTCAACCCGGCAGCTCAGCCCAGCGGCTCAACTCAGCCGCCCATCCAACAGCTCGGCCCAGCGGCTCAACCCGGCAGCTCAGCCGAGCACGTCAGCCGCGCACGTCAGCCGAGCACGTCAGCCGTATATCTCAGCCGGGCAACTCAGCCGCACACGTCAGCCGCACCCCTCCGCGCACTGCACGTCGAACAGCGCGTGCCCAGCCCAGCGGGGCAGCTCCGGCTGGCCGAACATCGGCGTGGCCGCGTGTGCGTAGCCGAGCGTGCGCGTCAGCCGCGGGAAGGTGCGGCAATACACGGGCTGGATGCCGGCCAGCCTGGCCAGGTGACGGTATTCGACGACCATGCCCGCCGGCACCCGCGCCAGGATCGCCGCGACCCGTTCGCGCCAGTCGTCCGACCATACCGGGCAGCTGCCCGGCAGCAGCACGACGGGATCGCCGACCCGGATCGTGCCGCCCCGCACCACCCGGGCCAGCACACCGCGGCCGCGGCCGATCCGCTGCGCAATGCCGGGATGGCGCGCATCCAGGTAGTTGCACGCTTCGCAGTGGAAGGTCAGCCACAGCACGGCCTGGCTGCCGACGCGCAGCAGCGTGCCGGATGCCAGCGCCGCCGTATCGATATCGAGCAGCAGGTTCTCGCGCAACGTCAGCGGTGCCAGCCCATGCCGGGTGTACGCCGGCGCGCCGGCCAGCAGCAACTGGCGCGGCGACAGCGGGTCCGCATGCACGTCGCCGCCGAAGCCCAGCCCGGCATCGGCGCAGGCCAGTTCGACGGGGACGGGTGCGCGCGCACCGGCGCCGCGCAGCGCAAGTCCCCGTACGGTGCCGATCGCCGCGCCGGACGGGGACCGTAGCGGTGCTGCGGCGGCGGGCGGGAACAAGGTCTCCATCGCAGGTGGCTGCAGTGCGGCTTCGGCGCCTAATGAGGGCGACACCGTATCCACCGCGGACGCGGATGGCAGGGCCGGCGCCGGCGGCACGGGCAGGGAAGTATCGGCAGGGGATGACAATGCGGTGAAGGTATGAGGCATCGGGAACTCCGTCCAGTGTATCAGGGGTGCTGGGTCACCCATACGGGGGCCGACCACAGCATCTTGCCGTCGTCCTGCGTCAGCCGCGCATAGTAGTAATGCTCGCCGGGGGAGGGCGCGACCGTCACGTCGCCACCCGTCAGCACCATCGTCACCGGCGTGCCATTCCGGCCCGGCACGCCTTCGACGATGACGAGCTCGGTCGCGGCCCGGCCGGCGTCGTTGCGGTACAGCACCGACAGCGTCAGCGTGCCCCGGTTCGCCAGCCGCTCGCCCATCATCTGGCCGTTGGCCGTCAGCATCAGCTGCGAGCCCTTGTCCATCGTCGCGAACACGCGCCGTGCGCGGATCGCACCCAGCAGCGCGGCGGCCGTGAACGGCTGGTCTTTCGGCAGCAGCACGCCGGTGCGGTTCGGTGCCGCCGTGCCCCAGTTCGCGCAGTGATTGTCCTGGTCGCTGGAAAACGCCACGTGGAAGCCCGCTTCCAGCGCCCGGTCGCACATGCGCTCGTACACGCTGATGCGGGTTTCGCCTTCGTCCGTGCGCGCAGAGAACGCGGCGCTGTTGGCCACTTCGCACAGCGCCATCACGGCGTCGCCGTCCTCGGTATATCCCAGCGACCTGCCGGCCACGCGGAACTGGTTGTCCGATGGATGATTGAACTGACCCAGCCAGCCGCGCTCGCGCATCAGCGTGTACAGCGCCCGGTAGTTGTTCTTCTCCGTGAACGTGTCGCCGATCAGCTCGCCCGCGCCATTGCGCTCCCATTCCAGCAGCTCGGGCGTGTTCAGGATGTTCAGGTGGCCGCCATGCGTGATCACGCCCCATTCGAGGCCATACAGCGCGACGAAGCCGGGATGGGCCGCGTTGAAGGCGGCAGCCTGGTCGAGGCCGGAGCGATACAGCGCCTTCGCGCGGGCCGGGTCGGCGGCCGGATCGGTGTCCTCGGCACCGTCGTACATGTGGTTGTGCTCGGATGTGAGCAGGAATTGCAGGCCATGGTCGGCCGCGTACGCGTACGCCTCGGCCGGGCCCGCCGCCGCGCTTTGCGGGTGTTGCGCGCCGGTGCAGCTGGCCACGTCGCCGCCGCCGTCGCTGTGGTTCGTCTGGCTGTGCAGGTTGCCGAGGTAGATGTCCCAGTCGGCCCAGCCCGGCATGCGGACGCCGCCCGCCACGCCGGCGGTGCCGGGCGGTGCCCTGTCCACCGCGGCGCGCGGCGGCAGCGGCAGCGCGGCGGCGCCGACGGTGACGGGACGCTGCTCCTCGACGGCGGCCGCGCTGTCGCCGTGCGGCATCGCCGTCATCCGCAAGCGGTAGACACCCCGTGCCGGCCGTGGCCCGCGGGGGCGCCAGCTGACCACCTGCCGGCCTGTCCCACGGATCAGTTCGCCGATACCGCGCCAGCGTTCGACGACGCTGCCGTCCGGCGCCGTCAGTTCCAGCCGCCAGTCGACGACCTGGCCGGGCCGGGCTGTGGGGTGGTGGAAGGTCAGCACGAAGCGGCGTTCGGCAAACGTGTCGCCGCCATGCCCGGGCGTTTCCAGCCATGCCTCGAATTCGTCGTGATCGTGCACCTGCGCCTGCGCCGCCGCCGGGCCGGCAGCGAGCGCCGACAGGCACGCGATCAGGCAGGCAATCAGGCACGCCAGCAGGCATTCAAGGAGGAACGCAGGAAGGTGCGCCGGTAGGTACGCAAGCAGCGCGCGCCACCGGAACGGCCGCCACCGGCCGCTTGCCGCTACCATTGGAGTTGTCGATACCTTCATGCGGCATGCCAGCCGTAGCCGTAGCCGGTGCCGTAGCCGTAGCCGTAGCCAGTGCCTTGCCTGCGCGATCCCGTCCATGTCCGCCTCCTGCTCTACGGTTGGACGTGGCGGACCGAACTTGGTTGCATCGGCTCCGCTGTTGTGTTTGAGTCTCGTCAAACCCTCGTCGCGATGCCCGGAGCGGCGCTTTCAAGGTATGCTGCCGGATTGCAAGAAGTGTCCAGTGGAAAGAATGCGCGATAGCGGAGAATTCAAGACATCGTCGGCGGCCACCCGCATCCTGCAGTGGGGTGTCGGCCTGGCGCTCGCGGCAGCGGTAGGGCTGACGTTCTATGCGGCCGCCGCGAAGTCGGTCGAGGACAATGCCCGGCTGCGCTTCGACAACGCCACCCGCGCCACGCAATACAGCATCGCGGCCAGCGTGAAGGCGTATTCGGACGTGCTGCGCAGCCTCGTTGCGCTGTTTTCGACGTCCGACGACCTGTCGCGGCTGCAATTTTCGCAATACGTGGCAAGCCTGGACATGACTCGTCACTTCCCGGCCATCGAATCGATCAACTTCGCGCCCGAGGTACGGGCTGACCAGCGCGACGCCTTCGTGGCCGCCGTGCGCGCCGACCGCAGCCTCGACCCTGCCGGCTACCCGCGCTTCGACATCCGCCCGCCCGGCCGGCGCGCGCGCTACGCGCCGCTGACGTGGATGGAGCCGCGCGGCGGGCCGCAGGAGCGGATGGGGGTCGACATCACGGCCAATCCTGCGATCGCCCAGGCGATGGACCTGTCACGCGACACGGGCAAGATCAGCGCGTCCGGCCAGCCCGTGAAGGTGCAGGGGCCGGTACCGCACATCGGCCTGGGCATGCGGCTTCCCGTGTACCGGCGCGGCATGCCGGTCGGCGACGTGGCCAGCCGGCGCGCCGCCTACCTGGGCTCGGTGGGCATCGGCTTTTCCGTGTCCGCGCTGGTGCAGGGCGCGATCGACGAGGTGGCCGACCGCAAGGTCAAGCTGATCCTGTATGCGGACGCCAATACCGACCCGGACAAGCGCCGCCTGGCGATCGAAGCCGACGACCGCCTGCTGTACAACGACAACGGCTCGCTGGAAGCGCCGCCGCGGCTGACCGGCAATCTGGACGACTACTTCGTGGCCGTGCTGCCGATCGACTTCAACGGCGCGCTGTGGAAGGCCCAGTTCAACACCCGCAAGACGGACATGATCACGGGCCTCGACCGCCAGCTGCCATGGGTCGCGCTGCTGACGGGCTTTGCCGGCACGATGCTGATCTACAGCTATGTGTTCATGCTGACGTCGCAGCGCCGCAACGCGCAGGAGCAGCGCCGGCTGCTCGACAGCGTGCTGGACAACGTCGACGCGCACGTCTACATGAAGGATGGCGAGCGGCGCTACATCTACGTCAACGCGCGCATGGCGCAGGCGATGGGGCAGCCGCCCGAGGCGATCGTCGGCCGCACCGACCGCGAAGTGATGCCGGCCCGCGAGGCGGCCAAGGCCTGGCTGGAAGACCGGCAGGTGCTGGCGGACGGCATCCGCCGCGCCAGCGAAGGCCAGTTCGTGGACGCCGGCGGCAATACCCGCCACCTGTGGACGGTGAAGGCGGCCGTCGAACTGGAGCGCGGCCCGGCCGTGATCGCACTGTCGACGGACGTGACGGAGCTGCACCAGCTGAAGGAAGCCGCCCAGGCGGCCAGCCGCGCCAAGAGCGAGTTCCTGTCGAACATGAGCCACGAGATCCGCACGCCGATGAACAGCGTGATCGGCATGGCGCACCTGGCGCTGAAGGGGGCCACCGACCCGAAGCAGCGCGACTACCTGCAGAAGATCTACCACTCGGGCCAGCACCTGCTGGGCATCATCAACCACATCCTGGACTTTTCAAAGATCGAGGCGGGCAGGCTGGACCTGGAAGTACTGGATTTCGCGCTCGATGCGCTGCTCGGCAACGTCGCCAACCAGCTGGGCGAGCAGGCGTCGCGCCGCGGGCTGGAGCTGGTGTTCGAAACGTGGCCGGGCCTGCCGGCGCAACTGCGCGGCGACCCGCTGCGGCTGGAGCAGGTGCTGCTGAACTTCACCAGCAATGCGATCAAGTTTTCCGAGAACGGCCGCGTCTGGGTGCGCGCCCGCCCGGTGGAGGAACGCGACACCTGGGTGATGGTGCGCTTCGAGGTGCAGGACCAGGGCATCGGCATGACGCCGGCCCAGGTGGCCGGCCTGTTCCAGTCGTTCCACCAGGCCGACACGTCGACGACGCGCAAATACGGCGGCACGGGCCTGGGCCTCGTGATCAGCAAGCAGCTTGCCGAGCTGATGGGCGGCACCGTCGGTGTCGAGAGTACGCCGGGCGTCGGCAGCACGTTCTGGTTCACCGCGCGCCTGGAAAAAGGCGTCGACCTGGCGCTGCCGGCGCCGGCCGCCGCGCTGGAGGACGAAACGCTGGCGCCGATCCGGGGCGCGGCGATCCTGCTGGTCGAGGACAATGTGTTCAGCCAGCAGGTGGGCCAGGAATTGCTGGAGGATGCGGGCGCCACCGTCGTCATCGCCAACAACGGCCAGGAAGCGCTCGACCTGCTGCAGAAAGGGCATTTCGACTGCGTGCTGATGGACGTGCAGATGCCGGTGATGGACGGCTACGAGGCCACGCGCCGCATCCGTGCGCACCCGCGCCTGTCCGGCACGCTGGTGATCGCGATGACGGCCAATGCCGGCAACGAGGACCAGGCCCGATGCCTGGCGGCGGGAATGGATGAATTCGTCACGAAGCCGATCGCACCGAACCTGTTGTTCTCCGTGCTGTCGAAGTGGCTGAGCCAGCGCGCGGCGGCGGACCGGGTGCCGCGGGTGCGCAGTACGGTGGCGCAGCAGCAGGTTGCCGTGGCGGCACCGCAGCCTGTGCCGGTGCCGCGGTCGGGAGCCGACGGCGGGGCCGACGCCGGGGCCGACGCCGATGCCGATGAAGGAGCGCTGTTCGACCTGTCCGCGCTGGGCCTGACGTTCGGCAACAAGCCCGACAAGATGCGCAAGTACGCCGTGATGTTTGTCGGCTCGGCGCGCTCGGGGCTGGAGGAGATCGATGCGGCGCTGGCGGCCGGCGACCTGCAGCGCCTGTCCGAACTGGGCCATCGCATCAAGTCGTCCGCGCGGGCCGTGGGCGCGCAGAGTTTCGCGGACCTGTGCCTGGCGCTGGAGCGGCTCAAGCCGGAGGACGGCATCGGCGCGGCCGAGCGCATCGTCGCTCGCATGCGCCCGCTGCTGGAGCGGCTCGCGCGCTTCGTCGACGAGGAGCTGGAAGAGCGCCTGCCGCAGGCACCGCACTGAGGGGCGCACTGAGGTACCGCACTGAGGCACAGCGCGATCCCGCTGAGCCGCCGGCGCGGCAATGAGGGATAATAGCGTTGTCTTCAGCAGTGGCACATTATGGCAACAGGCATCGCCCCCGGTTTATTGATTTTGCACGGCAACCAGCTCGAACAGCTGCGCGCGGCGGTGTTCCAATGGTTGCGCGCCAATCCGCTCGACCCGCTGGAAACGGATATCCTGCTGGTGCAGTCGAACGGCGTGGCCGAATGGCTGAAGATCGCGCTGGCCGAGGAGGGCGGCGTGTGCGCCGCCACGCGCGTGGCGCTGCCGGCGCGCTTCCTGTGGGAGGCCTACCGCGGCATGCTGGGGCGCGAGCATGTGCCGCGCATTTCCGCCTTCGACAAGGGCCCGCTGACGTGGCGTCTGATGCGCCTGTTGCCGGGCCTGTTGCGTGACGATGCGTTCGCGCCGCTGCGCCACTTCCTGAAGGATGGCGATGCGGAGCGCCGGCTGCAGCTGGCCGAGCGCCTGTCCGACCTGTTCGACCAGTACCAGGTGTACCGCGCCGACTGGCTGGCCGACTGGGCCGCCGGGCGGGACCTGCTGCGTTGCCCACGCGGCATCGTGCACGCGCTGCCCGGGGGCCAGCGTTGGCAGGGCGCGTTGTGGCGCGCCGTGATCGGCAGCGTTCCGGCCGAGGAGCGCGCGCTGGGCCGCGCCGGCGTGCACACGGAATTCGTGCGCGCCGTCGAAGCGGGCATGCAGCCGGCCGCGCCGCTGCCGCGCCGCGTGGTGCTGTTCGGCGTGTCCGCGCTGCCGTACCAGACCTTGCAGGCGCTGGCCGCGCTGGCCCGCTTCACGCAGGTGATCGTCGCCGTGCCCAATCCCTGCCGCTACCACTGGGGCGACATCATCGACGGCCGCGACCTGCTGCGCGCGGCGCGGCGCCGTCATCCGCAACGCAACGGCGTCGACCTGGCCCAGGTGCCGATCGAGGCGCTGCACGCGCACAGCCATCCGCTGCTGGCAAGCTGGGGCCGGCAAGGCCGCGACTACATCCGCATGCTGGACGAATTCGACGAAGCGGCGGGCGAACATGCGCAGCACCTGCGCGTGGACCTGTTCTCCGATGGCGATGGCGACACGTTGCTGCGCCAGGTGCAGGGCGCGGTGCGCGACCTGCTGCCGCTGTCCGAGCACCAGTTCCCCGTGCCGGATACCACTGACCGTTCGATCGTCTTCCACGTCGCGCACAGCGTGCAGCGCGAAGTGGAAGTGCTGCACGACCAGCTGCTGGCGCTGTTCAAGCACGACCCCACGCTGCGCCCGCGCGACGTGGTCGTGATGGTGCCCGACATCGACGTGTTCACGGCCGCGATCCACGCCGTGTTCGGCCAGTACAAGGGCTGGAAACAGGGCGGCGACACGCGTTTCATCCCGTTCGCGATCGGCGACGTCAACGACCGCAGCGTGAACCCGCTGCTGGTCGCGCTGGAATGGCTGCTGCGGCTGCCGCAGCAGCGCTGCCGCCAGAGCGAGGTGCGCGACCTGCTGGACGTGCCGGCCGTCGCCACGCGCTTCGGGCTTGCCGAGGACGACCTGCCGACGCTCGGCCTGTGGATCGAAGGCTCCGGCGTGCGCTGGGGCCTGGACCGCGGCCACCGCACCGGGCTGGGGCTCGGCACGGCGGGCGAGCAGAACGCATGGATCTTCGGCATCCGCCGCATGCTGCTCGGCTATGCGAGCGGCGACGGCGCGGCCTTCGGCGACATCGAGCCGTATGGCGAAGTGGGCGGCCTGGATGCGGCGCTGGCCGGGTCGCTGGCGCAGCTGGTCGAAGCGCTGCTGGCGTGGCGCGAACGGCTGGCGCAGCCCCGTTCGCCGGCGGAGTGGGGCGAGCTGGCGCGCGCGCTGCTGGCGCAGTTCTTCGATGCGCGCGAGGAGGCCGACCGCCTGACGCTCAACCAGCTGAACGAAACGTTGAACCAGTGGCTGGAAACGTGCGAAGGCGCCGGCTTCGACGAGGCGGTGCCGTTGTCCGTGCTGCGCGAAGCGTGGCTGGGCGCGCTGGACGAGCCGTCGCTGGAGCACCAGTTCGTGTCCGGCGGCGTCACGTTCTGCACGCTGATGCCGATGCGCGCCGTGCCGTTCCGCGTCGTCTGCCTGCTGGGCATGAACGACGGCGACTTCCCGCGCCGCGCCAGCCGCGCCGACTTCGACCTGCTGGCGCTGCCCGGCATGGCGCGCCCGGGCGACCGCTCGCGCCGCGACGACGACCGCTACCTGATGCTGGAAGCCGTGCTGGCCGCGCGCGACGTGCTGTACATCAGCTGGTGCGGCCGCAATGCGCGCGACAACAGCGAACAGCCGCCGTCCGTGCTGGTGGCGCAGCTGCTCGATTACCTGAAGGCCGGCTGGTACCTCGACCTGGCCGAGCGCACCACGGAACACGCGCTGCAGCCGTTCTCGCGGCGCTATTTCGAGCAGGGCGGCCTGCTGACGTACGCCGGCGAATGGCGCTCCGCCCACGCGGGCGCCGGCGCCCACGCCGACATCGACCTGCCGCCGTACGAGGTGGACGAGCGCTTCCGCCTGAAGCTTGCGGGCCTGGCCGCGTTCCTGCGCCAGCCGGTGCGCTACTTCTTCCAGCAGCGCCTCGGTGTGCGCTTCGCCGAGTCGGCGTTGGTCGGCGAGGACGAGGAACCGTTCGCGCTCGATGCGCTGCAGCGCTACTTCCTGGAAGACG
This sequence comes from Pseudoduganella flava, assembly GCF_007830495.1. Classification (GTDB taxonomy): domain Bacteria; phylum Pseudomonadota; class Gammaproteobacteria; order Burkholderiales; family Burkholderiaceae_D; genus Rugamonas; species Rugamonas flava. Next base: position 392,047 of record NZ_VLKW01000002.1, read on the forward strand.
TGCTGCTGGGCGACGACGGCGCCGAGCGCGAGGAAGACGTGCGCACCGCGCTGACGGAACGGGCGCAGCGCCTGCAGCGCGAAGGCATGCTGCCGATCGGCCTGATCGGCGACCGCGTGCGCACGGCGCTCGTCGAAGACGTGCTGCCGGCGCGCCGTGCGTGGCTGGCGCTGCGCGCACGCTACCCGGAGGCGGCGCCGAAGCTGCCGGTGGGCTTGACGTTGTCCGGCATCGTGCTGGAAGACTGGATCGACCAGCTGCGCACCGACGGCACCGCTACGGTCTGGCTGGCGCAGATCTCGTCGAAGGTGCTCGACAAGGCGGGCCAACCGCGCGCCGACAAGCTGGTGCCCGCGTGGCTGCGTCAACTGGCCGCCGCCGCGCAGGGCATGCCGGTGACGGGGCTGCTGGTGGCGCGCGACGCCGTCGTCACGATGGCGCCTTTGGAGACGGAAGCGGCGCGCGACGTGCTGGCCGACCTGGTGGCGCTGTGGCGGCAGGGCATGGATGGCCCGCTGCCGGTGGCCTGCAAGACGGCGCTCGCGTTGATCGGCGGCGGCGTGCCGCGCGACGCCTACGAGCATGGCTTCGACCGGCGCGGCGAAAAGGACGACCTGTGCCTGTACCGCTTGTGGCCTGAATACGGCGACCTGGCCGCCGAACCGGCGTTTGCCGCCACTGCCCAGGCCCTGTATGGCCCGCTGCTGGCATGGCAGGCCGAGTGCGTGACGGTGCAGCCGATCGGGGGAGGGGAGGCATGAGCCGCCTGCTTGAACCCCTCGCGTTTCCCCTGCATGGCTCGCGGCTGATCGAGGCGTCGGCCGGCACCGGCAAGACGTGGACGATCGCCGCACTGTACCTGCGCCTCGTGCTGGGGCACGGCAATGAAGCGGCCTATGTGCGCCCGCTGCTGCCGGCGGACATCCTCGTGATGACGTTCACCCGCGCGGCAACGCGCGAGCTGTCGAACCGCATCCGCGAACGGCTCGTTGAAGCGGCGGCATACTTCCGCGGCCAGGCGGACAATGCGGACCCGTACCTTGCCGCGCTGCTGGACGCTTACCCGGACGAAGCGGCGCGCCTGCAGGCCGGCCACCGGCTGATGCTGGCCGCCGAGACGATGGACGAGGCGGCGATCTTCACGATCGACGCGTGGTGCCAGCGCATGTTGCGCGAGCACGCGTTCGACAGCGGCAGCCTGTTCGACGAGGAACTGATCACGGACGAGCAGGCGCTGTTCGAGGATGCCGTGCACGACTACTGGCGCCAGCACGTCTATCCGCTGAAGGAGCCGGCGCTGGGCGCGCTGCTGGAATGCTGGCCGGACGTCGCGCGCCTGAAGACGGCGCTGCGCGACCTGGTCAAGCGGGCCGAGGACGGCTGGCACCGCGATGGCGATACCATCGAGCCGCTGGGCGCGCTGATCGGCCGTTCGCTGCGCGAGCGCCAGGAGCTGCTGGCCGCGTTGAAGGCCGGCTGGGCGGAACGCGCGGACCGGATGGAACAATGGCTGGAGCGGCAGAAGGCCGCCAAGCTGCTGAACGGCCGCATGATGAACGCGGCCTGGCTGGTCGGCTGGTTCGGCGCGCTGCGGGCATGGGCCAACGATCCGGCGCAGGTGGCGTTGGACTTGAAAAAAGGGTGGGAGCGGCTGGCCCCGGATGGCGTCGGCGAAGCGTATTCCGGCGGCGAGGCGATTCCGGAGGACTTCGATGAACTGGTGCGGCTGCGCACGGGCCTGGCCAACTGCGAGCCGCTGGCGCACCGGCTGCACCGGCACGCGGCAGGCGTCGTCGCCGAACGGATGGCGGAACTGAAGGCGCGCAACCGCCAGTTCGGGTTTGCCGACATGCTGGTGCGCCTGCAGGAAGCGCTGGAAGGGCCGAACGGCGCCGCGCTGCGCGAGCGCATCACGCAGCAGTACCCGGTGGCGCTGGTCGACGAATTCCAGGACACGGCGCCCACCCAGTACCGCATCTTCGATTTGCTGTACCGCGTGGCCGCCAATGACCCGCAACTGGGCCTGTTCCTGATCGGCGACCCGAAGCAGTCGATCTACGGTTTCCGCGGCGCCGACATCCACAGCTACCTGGCGGCGCGCCGCGCCACCGAAGGCCGGCACTACCAGCTGGGCACGAACTACCGCTCCACCCGCGAAGTGGTGGAAGCCGTCAACCGGATCTTCCTGCATGCCGAGAGCACGGCCGGCGGCACGGGCTTCGCGCGCGGCGCGTTCCGCTTCCGCGACGGCATCGTCAACCCGTTGCCGTTCGAGCCTGTCGATGCGAAGGGGCGCGGCGAGCGGCTCGTTGGGGTCGAAGGTCAGCTGCAGGCGCTGACGGTGTCGTGCAGCGACGTGCTGGACCTGAAGGCGGACGACTACCGCGACTTCTTCGCGCACCACTGCGCCGAGCACATCGTGCAGTTGCTGAACCATCCCGGCACGGGATTCGACGGGCCGGACGGCTTCCGGCGCCTGGAGCCGGCCGACATCGCGATCCTCGTGCGCGACCGCAAGGAAGCAACCGCCGTGCGGCGCGCGCTGCAGCAGCGGCGCGTACCCAGCGTCTACCTGTCCGACAAGGATTCCGTGCTGGAGTCGGACGAGGCGCAGGACGTGCTGCGCTGGCTGGCGGCATTGGCCAATCCGCTCGACGGCGCGCTGGCCCGCGCGGCGCTGGCCACGCGCACGGCCAACCTGCCGCTGGCGGAACTGGCGCGGCTGTCGTCGGACGAACTGGCGTGGGAACAGCGCGTCGAGCAGTTGAAAAGCCTGCACACGGTGTGGCAGCGCCAGGGCGTGCTGGCGATGCTGCGCCGCTTCATCCACGAACTGGGCCTGCCGGCCGCGCTGCTGGCGCAACCGGGCGGCGAGCGGCGGCTGACGAACCTGCTGCACCTGGCGGAACTGCTGCAATCGGCCAGCCGCCAGCTGGACGGCGAACAGGCACTGATCCGCTGGATGGCCGAGCAGGTCGAAGGCGAGGGCGCGGCCGGCGACGAGCAGGTGTTGCGGCTGGAGTCCGACGCGGAACTGGTCAAGGTCGTCACCGTGCACAAGTCGAAGGGGCTGGAATACCCGCTCGTCTACCTGCCGTTCGCCGTCACGGCGCGCAAGGTCGAAAAGCGCAACCGCAGCTTCTTCGAATACACCGATGGCGACGGCGTGCGGCGCATCGACATGGCGCTGTCGGACGAAGCCCATGCCGCCGTCGAAGCGGCCCGCATCGAGGAAGAACTGCGCCTGCTGTACGTGGCGCTGACGCGCGCGCGGCACTTCCTGTGGCTCGGTGTCGCGGCGCTGCCCGGCCGCAAGGAAGGCAGCAATCTGCTGCATGAATCGGCGCTCGGCTACCTGCTGACGGGCGGCGAACACCTGCCGGCCGAGGCGCTGCGCGAGCGCTGGCAGCAGCTGGCCGGAGACTGCGGGGCGATCGGCATCGCCGGTATCGGTGCTCCCGAACGCATGACGGTGCTGAACCGCGTGGAGCGGCGCGCGCCGCTCGTCGAGACGCGGCCATACGACGCCCAGTTCGAGCGCGACTGGTCGGTAGGCAGCTTCACGTCGCTGGCGCGCGGCACACAGGCGGCACCGCGCCACGCGCTGGAGGAAACGCTGCTCGAAGGCGACGACAGCGCCACGCTGCCGGCTGGCGACGACGCACCCTGGCATCGTTTCCCGCGCGGCTCCGTGCCCGGCAACTTCCTGCACGAGCAGCTTGAATGGCTGGCGCAGGAAGGCTTCGCCAGCGTGCACGACGCCACGTTCGAGCAGCGCATCGGGCGGCGCATCGAGCGCGCCGGCTGGGGCCACCGGCTGGACGACACGATCGCCTGGCTGCGCGCGGCCGTCACGACGCCGCTGCCGCCGCTGGGCGTGCCGTTGACGGAGATCGGCGCCGTGCTGCCCGAGATGGAATTCTGGTTCCCCAGCGAGCGGCTGGCGACGGGCGCGCTCGATGCCCTGTGCCGGCGCCACCTGTTGGGCGGCATCCCACGTCCGGCGCTGCCGCAGCGTGCGCTGCACGGCATGCTGAAAGGCTTCTCGGACCTGGTGTTCGAGCACGCCGGCCGCTACTGGGTGCTGGACTACAAATCGAATGCGCTGGGCGCCAACGACGCCGCGTACCACGCGCGGGCGCTGGCGGGTGGCATGGCCGAACACCGCTACGACGTGCAGGGGGCGATCTACCTGCTGGCGCTCCACCGGCTGCTGGCGGCCCGGATCGGCGCGGCCTATGACCCGGCCACGCACCTGGGCGGCGCCGTGTTCTTCTTCCTGCGCGGGATCGGCAACGCCACGACGCGCGGCTGCCATGTGCTGGAGCCGGATGCGCTGTTGCTGGACGAACTGGACGCACTGCTGCGCCGCACCGGAGACCATGATGATTGACCAGGACGCCGAGCACGGCGCGCTGTTCGCGGCGATCGACACGTTGACGGAAGGCGGCAAGCTGCGCCGCCTGGCCGGCACGTTCGCCCGCTTCGTCGCCACGCTGGGCCACGCGCCGGCGCCGCTGCTGCTGGCTTCCCTGTTGCTGTCGGAACTGGAAGGGCGCGGCCACAGCTGTCTCGTGCTGGCCGACCTGGCGGGCGATCCGTCGCCGCAGCTGGGCTGGACGGACGGCGAATGGACGGCGCTGCGCACCGCCGCCGCGGCCGGCGGCAAGGGTGCGCTGCCGAAGAACGCCAACGGCTGGCGCGCCGCGCTGCAGGCGTGCGAGCAGGTGTGGCCCGTCGGCGACCTGGATTTCAACCAGCCGCTGGTGCTCGACGGCGAGCGCCTGTACCTGCGCCGCTACTGGCGCGACGAGGCGACGGTGGCCGCGTCCGTGCGGGCCCGCGCGGCGGTCGGCCACCCGGTCGATGCGGAAGGCGTGCGGCGCTGGCTGGACAAGCTGTTCGACCACGCGGCCCGCGATGGCGGGACGGACTGGCAGAAGATCGCCTGCGCCGTCGCGCTGCGCAGCGACCTCGCGGTGATCACGGGCGGCCCCGGCACCGGCAAGACGTACACGGTGGCGCGGCTCTTGGCGCTGCTGTTCGCGCAGGCGCCCGATGCCACGGCGCTGCGCATCGCGCTGGCCGCGCCGACGGGCAAGGCGGCAGCGCGGCTGAAACAGTCGATCGACACGGCGCTGGACGACCTGGCCGGCAAGCTGGGTGCCGCGCTGCCGCTGCGCGAGCTCGCCGGCCGGATGGGCGCCGCGCGCACTTTGCATAGCCTCTTGGGCGCGCGGCCGGACACGCGCAGCTTCGCGCATCACGCCGGCAATCCGCTGGACGTGGACGTGCTGATCGTCGACGAGGCGTCGATGGTGCACCTGGAGATGATGGCGGCGCTGCTGGCCGCGCTGCCGCCGCATGCGCGGCTGATCCTGCTGGGCGATAAGGACCAGCTGGCGTCCGTCGAGGCGGGCGCCGTGCTGGGCGACCTGTGCGCCCATGCCGAGGAAGGCAATTACGACGACGCCACGGCCGCCTATGTGCACGCGGCGGCCGGCGAGACGATCCCCCCGTCGTTCCGCGAGCGCGACGGCGGCCCGCTGGCGCAGCGCATCGTGATGCTGCGCCAGAGCCGCCGCTTCGGCGGCCCGATCGGCGCGCTGGCCACGGCCGTCAACCAGGGCGACGCCGATGCCGCCCGCGCCGTGCTGCGCGGCGACAGCGGCGGCAAGCTGAAATGGTTCGAGGGCGCCCGCCCCGGCGACGTGCTGGCGCTGGCCGTCGACGGCCGGCCCGGCACCGGCGCCGGCTATCGCGAGTACCTGGAGCTGGTGCGGCAAGGCCCGGGCGCGGCGTACGACGAGTGGGTCGCGGCCGTGCTGCGCCGCTTCGAGCGCTTCCGGCTGCTGTGCGCCGTGCGCGAAGGCGAGTGGGGCGTGGCCGGCCTGAACGAGGCGATCGAGCAGAAGCTGGAGCAGGCGCGGTTGATCGCCCGGCGCGGCGAATGGTATGTGGGCCGGCCCGTGATGGTAACCCGCAACGACTACGCGACGGGCGTCTACAACGGCGACATCGGCGTCACCTTGCCGGACCCGCAGCGCCCCGGCTCGCTGCGCGTGTGGTTCTCGGACGGCGACACGGTGCGCAGCGTGCTGGCGACGCGGCTGCGCAATGTGGAGACGGCGTTCGCGATGACGGTGCACAAATCGCAGGGCTCCGAATTCACGCACACGGCGATGGTGCTGCCGCCGCAGGCGAACGCGATCCTCGCCCGCGAGCTGGTCTACACGGGCATCACGCGGGCCCGCGAGTTCTTCACCTTGGTGTCGCCGAACGCCACGGTGCTGGGCCAGGCGATCGCCGGCCGCACCCAGCGCGCCAGCGGCCTGCGCGAGGCGCTGGGGATCTAATCCGCTACCAGGTGATGTGCACGGACGGCGCGCTGCGTTTCGCCGCGCCATGGAACACGGCTTCGATATTGTTGCCGTCCGGGTCCAGCACGAATGCGGCGTAGTAGCCGGGGTGGTAGGGCCGCTCGCCGGGCGCGCCGTTGTCCTTGCCGCCGGCGGCCAGCGCGGCCTGGTAAACCGCGTCGACCATCGCCCGGTCCTGCGCCTGGAACGCCAGGTGGTGGCGGCCCGTCAGCGCGCCCTGCGCGGTGTCGCTGTCCTGGGCCGACACGAACAGCTCATCGGCCCAGAAGTAGTCGGGCGCGCTGCCGCCAATGGGAATGCGCAGTACCTCGAAGATGGCGGTATAGAAGCGCTGGGAAGCGGGGAGGTCGCGCACGACCAGCTGGATGTGGTCGATCAGGCGGCCACGGTGGATTTCCTGGGTTTCCATGCTGTGCTCCTTGGTGAAGTGAACGAGGCAGCGAAAACGGCTGAAATCGGCTAAAAAGGCAGTGTAGGAAGAAATGCCGGAGGAATCAATGCGCGTGGCTCAAGTGGCGCAGCGCCAGCACAGCAGGGCGCCATCCTCGTCATCGACGCGCTGGCCGACGGTGGCAAAGCCGGCGCGCAGCAGTACCTTCTGCGAGGCGATGTTGTCGATGCCGGTCTCCGCCGTGATGGCATGCACGGCCGGCTCGGCGCGCGCCCACGCGACGATCGCGGCGATGGCCCGGCCGGCGCTGCCGCGTCCCTGGCTGCCGGGCGCGATGCCGTATCCGATGTCGATGACGCCGCCTTCGGGCGGCCGCGTGACGGAACACATGCCGACCACGACGTCATCCTCGACGATCAGCCAGGAAGCAGGCTCGAACGTGGCACGCACGGTGGCGGCGACGTCCGCCAGCATTTGCAGGACTTCCGGCGGCGCGATCGGCGTGTCGGCCAACCGCAAGCCGCGCGGCGCCGTGCCGCGCAGCAGCGCTTCGTAATCCTGGGCGGTGGTGGCGAGGATCATGGGTCTCCTTCTACATATTCTTGATCTGCATCATGTGCAGTGTTGAGTACGGCAGCATACCATCGGTTCAGGCCATCCCCTGGAGCACCCCCGTGAAGAAGTTTCCGATCACGCCAGTCCACCCCGAACGCGTCTGCTGGGGTTGCGACAAATACTGTCCCTCCGACAAGCTCGCCTGCGGCAACGGGTCCGAGCGCACGCAGCACCCGTCCGAACTGTTCGGCGACGACTGGATGGAGCCGATCCTGCCGTTCAATGAAAAAGCCGGCGCAGGGCCGGCTTCGAAATAGGGCGGGGCAGCTTACATCGCTGCCTTGCGGCGGCGCGATTTCTTCTTCACCACGGCCTTCTTGCGGCCATTGTCGCGCGACACCTTCATCACCTGCGGGCCATCGTCGCCCGTGATGAAGCGGCGGATGTTCAACGCATCCATCACGCGGGCGGACGACGCCTTCGCGTTCAGCAGCACCATCGTCGCGTTCTTGCCGGCGGCCTTGATGCGCATGATCAGGCAGCGGCCCGCTTCCTCCGTATAGCCCGTCTTCGACAGGCCGATCTCCCAACCCTTCGCGCCCACCAGGCGGTTGGTGTTGTGGTACTCGACCTGGCGGCCCTTGATCTGCATGATGTCGCTCTTGTCCGTCGTCATCCGGGTGATTTCCGGATAGCGCGCGGCGGCGGACGCCATCTTGACGAGGTCGGCGGCGGTGGACTGGTTGTTCGGCGACAGGCCAGTGGGCTCGTCGATGCGCGTGCTGGTCATGCCGAGCGCACGGATCTTCGCGTTGACGGCCGCCTTGAACGCGGCCGGACCGCCGGGGTAGGTGCGCGCCAGCGCGGCGGCGGCGCGGTTATCGGACGACATCAGCGCCAGGTGCAGCACGTCGGCGCGCGCCAGCGTGGTGCCGACCGGCACGCGCGAGGTGCTGTGCTTGAGCATGTCGACGTCTTGCTGTTCGATGCTGATCTGTTCGTCCATATCGAGCTTCGAGTCGAGCACGACCATGGCAGTCATCAGCTTCGTCAGCGAGGCGATCGGCACGACGGAGTTCGCGTTTTTCTCCAGCAGGACCTTGCCCGTGTCGTCCTCGACGACAAGGACGGATTGGGAGCCGAGCGGAACGGCGGCAAGCGCGGCGGCGGAAGACGCCAGCAGCAGCGCGGCAACAATTTGTTTGATCATGTTCTTTGCGGAAATGCGGTGGAAAGGCGAGGTGCTGTGCAGCAATATTCCAAGGCGAGAAGATAGCACGCGATTGACCGCGAAGTCCAGACGATGTCAGCCGTGTGCGACGTTTCGATACAAAAAACCGGCCTTTTCAATCAGTACGTTACGCTCTTTTGTTCGCTAATTGGCTTAGCTTTTTCATTACAAGCTCGGCGGGCGGAGGCAAGGGGAATGTCGTGCGACAGCTGAGGGGCGGGAAGGTGTGTTCAGTGTCCATGCGGTAAGTCTCTGATTTGGAACGATAATGCCGCGTTTGGTCGCCCGTATGCGACGCGTCATGCATCAGCAAAAAAAAACGCCCGCGTGGCGTGGCGGGCGTTGCAGTCCTGATTCCAGCGCCGGTGCGGCGCCAGGAAACGGACGGTGTGACTTATTTCGACGTATAGATCTTGTCGAACTCGCCGCCGTCGTCGAAGTGGCGCTTTTGCGCCGCGCGCCAGCCGCCGAACACGTCATCGACGGTGAACAGCTTGATCGGCTTGAACTGCGCCGCGTATTTCTTCGCCACGGCCTGCGAGCGCGGGCGCAGGTAGTGCTTGGCGATGATTTCCTGGCCAGCTTCCGAGTACAGGAAGTTCAGGTAGGCGGTCGCTTCCTTACGGATGCCTTTCTTGTCGACGACCTTGTCGACGACGGCCACCGGCGACTCGGCCAGGATCGACACGGACGGGTAGACGATGTCGAAGTTGTCGCCGAACTCGGCGCGCACCAGGTTCACCTCGTTCTCGAACGTGACCAGCACGTCGCCGATCTGGCGCTGCGTGAACGTGGTCGTCGCCGCGCGGCCGCCGCCGTCCAGCACCGGCACGTTCTTGAAGATCTTCGTCACGAGTTCGCGCGCCTGCGCGTCGTTGCCGCCGTTTTGCAGCACCGAGCCCCACGCGGCCAGGTAGGTGTAGCGGCCGTTGCCGGCCGTCTTCGGGTTCGGGATCACGACTTTCACGCCCGGCTTGGCCAGGTCGGACCAGTCCTTGATGCCTTTCGGGTTGCCCTTGCGGACGAGGTACACCATCGTCGAGTAGCTGGGCGCCGCATTGTTCGGGAACTTCTTCGCCCAGTCCTTGGCGACGAGGCCGCGGTCGGCCAGCATGTCGATGTCGTTGGCCTGGTTCATCGTCACGACGGAGGCTTCCAGGCCGTCCGCCACGGCGCGCGCCTGCTTCGACGAGCCGCCGTGCGACTGCTTGATCTCGATGCTCTTGCCGGTCTGCTGCTTGTACTGGGCTTCGAACGCGGGGTTGATGTCCTTGTACAGCTCGCGCGCCACGTCGTACGAGACGTTCAGCAGCGTGACGTCGGCCGCAATGGCCGGCGCGACGCCGAGGGCGCCGGCGGCGAACACGGAGGCCAGCAACAGCCGGCGGCTGCGTTGGAAGACTGCGCTAAATGCGATTTTTTTATTTGCCATGGTGTGCTCGTGTGAGAAAACAGATATCAATGGTCCGCCAAATCCCATCCGCAGCGATACTAAATTTTCGTAATATGCTTAGATCAACACGGCGCGCGAGCCGGCCGGGGCAGCGGACGACGGTCCTTCGCGCTCTGGTGTATAGTCCGGCCCAGTACCTTGCTTCACGTGTTTTCACGAGTTCACATGAGTTTCGACATCCGTCCCGCCGTCCCTCCCGATGCCGCCGCCGCCTGCGAGGTGCTGCGCCGCTCCATCACGGAATGTTGCGTGCAGGACCACCAGAACGATCCCGACATCCTTGCCGCCTGGCTGGGCAACAAGCACCCGGCCATGGTTGCGTCCTGGTTCGAATCGCCGACCAATTATTCGCTGGTCGCCGTGCGCGGGGACGACATCGTCGGCGTGTCGCTGTTGACCGGGGCGGGCAAGCTGGCGCTGTGCTACCTGTTGCCGGAAGCGCAGCGGCAGGGCGCCGGCAGCGCGCTGCTGCGGCGCTTGGAACGGCAGGCCATCGAACTGGGCATGAAGACGCTGTACCTGCACAGCACGGCCACGGCGGAAGGCTTCTTCGCCGCACACGGTTACCGCCGTGACGGCAACGTGCGCTCGCCCTATGGCGTCGAAACGATCCTGTTCTGGAAGCCGCTGGCCGAGGGCGCCGAGCCGGAGTCGAAGCGCAAGCGCTTCTGTAATTGCAATTCGGCCTGACGCGGTTCAGCTTGAATCACGCCCGCCACAGCACGGCGGACGCATCGTCCGCCCGCTTCACCGTCGCGCCCGCCGAGGCGCCTGCCTCGTAGGCCCGCAGCCGCGCCAGCGCCGCCGCCAGGCCTTCGTTGACGCACAGCCCCATCAGCGCGGCCGGCGTCAGCAGATCGTACGGATCGACCAGCCGATAGAACCCATCCGTCATGCCCAGGATGACCGCGCCTCCCGGCAGGTCGATCGCATCGCGCCGTGCCGCGAACGGTCCCTGCGGATGCAGACACAGGATGGTGGGCGCCGCCATCGCGTTCTGCTGTTCGCGCCGGGCGCGCAGCATCGGCAGCAGCGCCGCGTGGCGCGCGGCCGGATCGTCGAATCCGGCAGCGTTCAGTCGGGCGATCTCGGCCGCCAGCACGGCCTCTTGCGGATTGACATAGGGATCGAGGTCGCGCACGGCGCCGTCGGGCAGGCCCAGCAGGGTCTTGCAATCGCCCAGGCAATACAGCCGGGCCTGGCGTCCGGCGATGCGGATCCACGTCAGCGCCGCGATCGGCCATGCATGGGCGGGCACGTCGCTGCCGGCCGTCAGCGCGGCAAACTCCGTGCGCACCGTGCCGATGGCGGCATGGACGGCCGCGTGCTGGTCCAGCCCGGCCTTGATCGCCGGCCCCAGCGCCGCGCTGAAGCGCCGCACGAACCAGGCCACGTCGCCGGCGGCATCGGCGTAGTTGCGGTCGGCCACCGACGTGGCGCCGTCCAGCACGATCAGGTCGGTCACGCCGGCCGTTTCGAACACGGCGATGTGGTCTTCGTTGTGGTGGGGCAGGGCGCCCTGGCAGACGACGTCCGGTTGCATGCTTTCCTCGTTGATCAAAAACGGTGCGCCAGCGCAGCGGATTCGTGCCGTATGGCCAGCAGGATGCCGCAGCCGACGCCGAGCGTCATCAATGCCGTGCCGCCGTAGCTGAAGAACGGCAGCGGCACCCCGACGACGGGGAAGATCGCGCACACCATGCCGATGTTGATGAAGACGTACGTGAACAGGATCATCGTCACGGCGCCGGCCAGCAGGCGCGAGAAGCGGGTTGCCGCACCTGCCGTGATCCGCAGGCCGCGCACGATCAACACGCCGTACAGCGCCAGCAGCGCGACGTTGCCGAGCAGGCCGAATTCCTCGGCGAACACGGAGAAGATGAAGTCCGTCGAACGCTCCGGCACGAAGCCCAGGTGGCCCTGCGTGCCGGCCAGCCAGCCCTTGCCCTGCAGGCCGCCGGAGCCGATCGCGATGCCGGCCTGCTTGATCTGGAAGCCCTTGCCAAGCGGGTCCGAGGCCGGGTCCAGCAAGGTCAGCACGCGGTTGCGCTGGTAGTCGTGCAGCAGCGGCCAGGCCAGCGGCACCGCGGCTATCGCAGCGAGTGCCAGGCCGGCAAAGGCCCGCCACGACAGGCCCGCCAGCACGATCACATAGCAGCCGGCTGCGAGCACGAGCAACGCCGTGCCCAGGTCCGGCTGCTTCATGATCAGGCCGACGGGGACGGCCAGCAGCACGGCGGCCACGGCAAACGCATGGCTGCGCCGCATGGCCTGGAACTGGTGGAAGAACCAGGCCAGCATCAGCGGCATGGCGATCTTCATCAGTTCGGACGGCTGGATGTCGATGCCCACGTGCAGCCAGCGCTGCGCGCCTTTCTTGCTGACGCCGGCAACGAACACGGCCAGCAGCAAGGCGACGCCGGCGCCATAGACGGCCGGCGCCCAGTCGCGTAGCCGCTGCGGCGGCACATTGGCCGCCAGGGCCATGATGCCGACGGCGACAGCGACGTTACGCAGTTGCAGTGCGAAGCGGCCCGGAAAGTCGGCCGCGGCGGAGTACACGGTGGCGAGGCCGGCGGCCAGCAGCAACGCGATCGTCAGCACGAGCAGCGGATCGGCGACCAGCGCGCCGGCGGCGCCGCGCAGGCGGTCGCGCCAGCTCATCGGATGGCCTGCAGCCAGATCAGGCGGGCGGTCAGCAGGGCCATGCCGGCCACGGCGACGATCGCCAGGCTCAGCAGGCGGCGGCGGAAGCGCAGTGTGTCAGTGGAAGATGGGGAAGGGGCATCGTGTGGGGCGCTCATGGCGCGCCATTATACGGCCGCGCTTGCCAAAAAGGACATGCGCGGGCACGGCCGTGTCACGGATACAGCGTGCCGCTGCCGAACGCCTTCAGCTCGCCCGGCGCGAACGCGACCCAGCCTTGCCGGGTGTCGACGGGCTGCGTGGCGATCATCGCGCGGCCGGCGTCGATGCGGTAATGCAGGTGGGTCGAGCAATGGGCGAACAGCGTGTCGCCATTGGACAGGATGAAATTGAACGTGCCGTGCGTGGCGATCTCGGCCGCCACGTCGGCCAGCGCGGCGCGCAGCACGGCGGTATCGGGCGCACCGGCCGGGAAGCGTTCGGCCAGGCGCGACAGCAGGTGGCAGAAGGCCGCCTCGCTGTCCGTGTCGCCGCGCGGTGCGAAGCGGCCGGCCGCGGGCGCGAAGCCCTTCAGGTCGCCATTATGGGCGAAGCACCACGTCAGGCCCCACAGCCGGCGCGCGAACGGGTGGCTGTTCTCCAGCGCGATGCGCCCCTGCGTGGCCTTGCGGATGTGCGCCAGGATGTTGCGGGCGCGCAGCGGGCGGTGGCGAATGCGCGCCGCCAGCGGCGAATCGATCGCGGCGCGGTGGTCCGTGTACAGGCGGCAGCGCTTGCCGCTGTGGAAGGCGATGCCCCAGCCATCCTTGTGCTCGTCGGTGCGGCCACCCCGTTCCGCGAACACGTCGAAGAACGATCCGAGCCCGGCGGGGACGCTGCTGTTCAATCCGAGGAGCTGGCACATGGCGGCAATCGATTCGTTAAGGATGGGTCAACGATACCGCCGGACGCGACGTGCGGGAACGAATCTTTTGCCATATGCTTATGCGGCTCGCGATATGCGCAGCGTGCATAAACAACGGCAAAACGATTCGTTTTCCAAATCAAGGCGGCGCCTTAGGCTTGCCCCATCGTGACTTCGATGGAACCCCCGATGCGCTACCCCGTTCTCGCCCAATACCTTGCCAGGCTGGCCGACCCGGCCGCCACGCCGTCCTCGCTGTGGCTCGACGCTGCCGGCCGTGCCCATGGCCGCTTCTTCAACTGCACGATGACGAGCGTGTTTCATCCGGTGCGCGAGCTGGCCGGTGGCGCCGCCGTCGCCTGCGAAGGCCTGGCGCGCGGTATCTCGGCCGAGGACGAAGGGTTGTCGCTGTGGCGCCTGCTGGAGAACGCGGCAAGCGACGACGAGTCCGTGGAACTCGACCGGCTGTGCCGCATGCTGCATGCGATTAACTTCTTCCGGCAGCCGGAGTGCGACCGGCTCGACCTGCACCTAAACGTGCACGGCCGGCTGCTGTCGGCCGTCAGCAGCAACCACGGCCACGCGTTCCGCCGCATTCTCGATGCGCTCGAGCTGCCGGCCTCACGCATCGTGCTGCAGCTGCCGGCCGCGACGCCGCAACAGAACTGGCTGCTGGGCTATGTGGCGGACAATTACCGCCGCAACGGTTTCCGCTTCGCAGTCAACGTCGGCAGCGCGCAGGAAGGGCTGGCGCTGCTGGAGCGGGTGCGGCCCGACCTGATCCGTGCCGACGCCCGCGCCGCGCGCGATGCGGCCGGCCTGGCACGCCTGCTGGGCGCGGCGGCGGAGCGGGGCGCCCGCGTGCTGTTCCACCACGCCGAGGGCCCGGCCGCGTTGGCCGCGCTCGACGAGATCGCCGCGCTGGCCGGCACCACGCCGCTGGTGCAGGGGTATGCGCTGGACCAGCCCCGCGCCGCACTGCCGGCCACGGCCGTGCTGGCAGCGGCCTGACTTAGAAAAACCTTAAACATGCGCTCTGGACCGCATCCGTTTACGCCACACAGTTAAAGAGCTTTCTCAACTCGCGCCCCGATCGGCTATAGTTACGCTCGAACCCGCTTCATGCATCAACGAGACAGCTATGGCAACGCGCAGAGAATTTCTTCACAAGACGATGGGCATGGCGGCGACGGCCATGGTCGGGGCGCCGCTGGTCGGCGTCGCGCCGGCACGCGCCGCGCAGGACGGCCTGCAGCCGCCGCCGGACATCTTCGACGCCCAGGCCCTGGACCTGGAGTTCTGGATCAAGCCCCGCACCCTGACGGTGACCCGGCCGCAGAGCGGCGAGAAGGCATCGGTGCTGTACTGGAAGGACGGCGAGATCATCGACTCGGCCTACCAGGAACTGTGCCACTTGCTGCGGGACGTGAACGGCAAGGCCCTGGCGCCGATCGACCCGAAGCTGCTGGAGACGCTGTGGGGCGCTCAGGCGTTCGTGGCGCGCTACGGCATCGTCAGCCCGGTCGAGATCCTGTCCGGCTACCGCACCCCCGCATCGAACCAGCGCCTGCGCGAGCAGGGCATCCCTGCGGCACGGCAGTCGCTGCACATGGAAGGCAAGGCAGCCGACGTCCGCATCGCGAACCTGAACGAAGAGGTGCTGGGCGGCCTCGTCAAGAGCTTCCAGCAGGGCGGGGTGGGCTTCTACTACCGCAGCGGCCCGCGCGGTGGGTGGATTCACGCCGACACCGGATTGAAACGGACGTGGAAAGGCTGATGCAAACGGGGAGCATAGCTCCCCGTTTGCATCAGCGCCTGCCTCGCAAGGGCAAAACTGGGGGCTGACCCTGCGCGGCCTGCGCCCGTGCCCGGAGCCGCGGTGCGCACGGAACCCAAAAAAACAAAGGCTGGGGTCAGACCCGGCGGGTCTGACCCCGTGCTCAGCTGCGCTTCATCAGCTGTAGTAATACGGCTTCGTCTGCACCGTATCCCTGCGCTGCCGGTCCACGGCATCCAGGTCCTGTCGGTGATCCCACCAGATCTTCCAGCCGCGTCGCTGTTCGGCCTCGACGCCGGGATGCTCGTCCTTGTAGCGGTTCAGGAATTGCTCGTATTCCGACACATAGCGGGTAAGTTTCATCTTTTCTCCTTTCTTCGGTTACACTGCCGGGCTGATACCGAAAGACCGTACAAGCCCATGCAACACCTCAAAGACGATGGGGCGCCACCGCGGTTCCGCCCCGTGCCGTGGACGGCACTGGAAACGCCGGCCGATGTCGAACTGTGGATCGCCGAGTACAACCTGGCTTTGCAGGAGCACGTCGGCAAGAACGAAACCGGCTACGGGGTGCGCTTCACGCTTGCCGCGGGCGGCGACGTGTACATGCAGACCACCGACAACGCCATCATCCTCGATGTTACGCCGGACGCCGAATGGGTGGCGCCCCTGATCGTCGCGGTAGCCCAGGCGGAGCCGCCGAAGGGCGCGATCTGGGTCCTGCCGGACGATAAACTGGTGCAGCTGATCCTCGGCTTGTCCACCCTCATCGAGAGCACCACGCTCGTCGTCGGCCACAACTTCGGCCGCCGCGGCTCGTGGTAAAACCCCCTGGTAAAACTCTTTTCCAAGCACCCCCGCGCACCCCTGCGCGCGTATGTGCGGGCGCCGCTCGACTTACGCAAACGTGCATGCTAGGCTGATTCGGCGTTCTCGACAGGCGCCAGCGCCGCACCTGGTCGTCATCGAGCACCGCCGCAGCTACGCGCCGTAGCCCGCACGCCCAGGGGTGATATGGATAACCTGCACCACGCGCCGGACACACTGCTCCCGACTCCGCTCGAGCCAGGCTTGCTGCAGGGCTTGCCGCCGGGCCTGCCCGCGGAGTTGTCGCAGGAGAGCCTGCTGGCGGCGCTGGGCGGGCAGGCGCTGGCGCAGCGCCGTGCCACCGGCGTCGACGCCGAACGCACGCTGTTCGACGAGCTGTACCTGCTGTCCCCCGTCGGGGCTTTCCTGCTCGAGCCCGATACGACGATCGCCCAGGTGAACATCACCGGCGCTGACCTGCTCGGCATCGACCGGGCCCGGCCCGGGTCCGAGCGCTTCCGCAGCTACGTCGCACCCCGCTTCCTGCATGATTTCGATGCCTTCGTCGCGCGCGCGCTGGCCAGCGACCAGCCGCAGCGCTGCCAGCTGCAATTGCAGCGCACCCGGGGCGAACGCGGCGCGCCCGTCACGCTGATCGGCTGCGCGGCGGACAGCGCTCTGCGCCTGACGGTCGAGCCGGCGGAAGGGCGGCTGCACGTGCTGGAACACAGCGAGGAACGCTTCCGCCGCATCGTGCAGACGGCCCGCGAAGGCATCTGGGAACTGGACCGGGCCGCCTGCACGGCCTTCGTCAACCCGCGCATGGCCGAGATGCTCGGCTACGCGGTCGAGGAAATGCGCGGCAAGCCGCTGGTGGGCTTCATGGACGCGGAAGGGCGCTCGCTCCTGGAGCGCAACATCGCCCGCCAGCAGCAGGGCGTGCCGGGCCGGCACGAGTTCAAGTTCATGCGCAAGGACGGCGGCGAGCTGTGGGTGCACGTTGCCGCCAATCCCCTGTACGACGCGCACGGCGGCTATCTTGGCGCGCTGGCCCTCGTGTCCGACATCACCGAGCACCGCGAGTCCGCCGAGCTGGCCTGGCAGCAGGCGAACTTCGATGCGTTGACGGGCCTGCCAAACCGGAACATGTTCCAGGAACGCCTGCGCCATGAGATGAAGAAAGTGCGCCGCGAGCGCAGCTTCCTCGCGCTGCTGTTCATCGACCTGGACCAGTTCAAGCAGATCAACGACCGCTTCGGCCACCAGCAGGGCGACGCGCTGCTCGTGCAGGCGGCGGCGCGGCTGGGCGCCTGCATGCGGGCGACGGACACGCTGGCCCGCATCGGCGGCGACGAATTCGTCGCGATCCTGCCCGGCCTCGGCCACGTGCAGGATGCGGAACGGGTCGCGCAGGACATCATCGCCGTGCTGAACCGGCCGTTCGAGCTGGCCGGGGCGCAGCAGGGCCATGTGTCGGGCAGCGTCGGCATCGCGCTGTACCCGTCCGATGCGGCCGATGCGGACGAACTGCTGCGCCATGCGGACCAGGCGATGTACGCGGCCAAGAACGGCGGGCGCAACCGCTACACCTACTTCACCGAAGACATGCAATCGGCGGCGCAGCAGCGCGTGCGGCTGGCGGACGACTTGCGCCGCGCGACCGCGGGCAACGAGTTCGAGCTGTATTACCAGCCGATCGTCAACCTGAAGAGCGGCGTCGTCGAACGGGCCGAGGCGCTGCTGCGCTGGCATCATCCCGAGCGGGGAACGCTGAATCCGGCCGACTTCATCGCCGGCGCCGAATCGGCCGGCGTGCTGATCGAGATCGGCGCCCGCGCGATGCGCCAGGCGGCGGACCAGGTGCTCGCATGGCAGCGCACGCTCGGCCGGCCGTTCCAGATCAGCATCAACATGTCGGCGGCGCAGTTGCGCGACGACGCGCACGGCTGGCTGCGCTACGTGGAAGCGCTGAAGCTGCCGCCGAAAAGCCTCGTCGTCGACCTGCCGGAAGACCTGCTGAACGAGTCAGCCGGCCAGATGCTCGAGCCGGTGCGCCGGCTGCACGCGCTCGGCATGCAGGTGGCGCTCGACGATTTCGGCACGGGCCATTCGGCGCTGGCCCAGCTGAAGGAGTTCGCGATCGATTACCTGAAGATCGACCGCAGCTTCGTTGCCGGCCTGACCAGCAGCGCGCACAACAGCGGCGACCTGGTGCTGTGCGAGGCGATCATCCTGCTGGCGCACAAGCTGGGGCTGGAGGTGGTCGCGGAAGGAGTCGAGACGCCGGCCCAGCTGGCGCTGCTGAAAGATGCCGGCTGCGACTATGCGCAAGGCTATGTGTTCGCCCGGCCGGCACCGGCGGCGGACGTGCTGGCGCTGGCGCGGCGCGGCACGCTCGGGGCGATCGGCGCGGAGTGACGAAAAAAAAAGCTGCCGTCGGCAGCTTTTTCCTTGATGCGCCAGAGGATCAGCGCAGGCTGAGCAGCGACACGACCCGGTCGCGGTTGATTCCGACGAGGGCGGATGTCAGCGCCAGCAGCGACTGGTAGCCTGGTTCCTTGGCGATGCTGGCGAAACGGGTCGCCAGGTCTTCGACGCCGGCCGTCTCGATCTCCGGCATCGAGCTTTCGGCGCGCTGCGTGGCCGCGTTCAGTTCCTGGCGCACCTTCGACAGCGCCGCCTCGACGTGCGACAGCGCCTGCATCACTTGCTGCAGCGTGTTGCGCATCGATTCGATGTCGGTCGTGTCCCAGTTTTCCGGCGCGACCGCGGGCGCTTCCGCCTCGGCCTTCAGCCGGTTCAGCTGGCCGGTCGGGAAGCGGATACCGCTGCCCTGCACGGCGATCGAATCGCGCACCGCGGGCCAGTTGTCTTCCGCCGTCGAGAACACCAGTTCGCCGTTCTGGCCCATCTCGACGCGCACGCCGGCCGGTGCCAGCGCCTGGTCGAAGCGGCCGACGATCTCGTTGTCGGACAGCCCCGGCGACAGGTGCACCGAGCGCAGGCCCTGGGCGCCGCCGCCGACGGACACGGCAAGCGTCTCGCGGGCGCCGTTGCGCAGGTTCTGCAACGTCATGCCGCGTACCGTGAAGCGCTGGCTGGCCGGCGTGCCGGCGCTGAACTTCAGGTTGGCGTCGAGCGTGCCGCCGGATGCCTCGCGGCGGCTCTTCCACGTGTCCGAAAACTGGCGCACGCGTTGTTCGACCTGGCCGTCGCGCATCTGGCGGGCCGCCAGCTTGGTGGCCAGGTCGGTCTTCAGCGCGCGCAGCTGCGCGGCGCTTTGTTCGAGGAAATCCACCGCCTGCTGGGCGCTGGAAATGTCGTTCTGCAGGGGCTGATCCCAGTTGCTCAGCCCGCGCCGCAACGGGGCGGCTTGGGTGGGGCGGGCCGGCTGGTTGACCGACCCCGTATCCTGGGCAGCGCCTGCCAGACCGGCCTGGTCCAGCGGGGTCGTCGAGGCCGACGACTCCGAGCTGATGCCGGTGGTGCTGGAGCGCTGTATGATTTGCATTGCGTTGACGGTACTTCGTTACAGTACGTTAAACAGCGACAAGCTGCTGATCTTGGCATACGACTGATACGTCGCCTGCAAGGCCGTATTGTATCCCGCCAGCTCGGCCGACGCGAGACCGTAATCCAGCCGGGACAGGTCGTTCATGGCCGTGTTGTTCGACAGGCTCACGTTGGCGTGGTTGCTGTCGAGCGTGCTCAAGACGTTCTGCGAGCCGCCCAACTGGGCAATCTTGCCGGCCATGTCGTTCTGCGTGGTTTCGACGAGCTTCATCGAATCGGCCACGAGCGTCTTGATCGGATCCTGCGACGCGTCGGTGGTCGTCACCTTCAGCGCATCGATCGTCTCGGTCAGCTTGTTGAGCAGTGTTTCCAGGCCGCCCAGGTTGACGTTGACGGTCTGCGTGATGCCGTTGCCGACGACGACCTTCTGCTCGCCCGCGTTGCCGGCGTAGCTGTAGGTGGTGCCGTCAAAGGCGATCGGCGGCGTGTTCGTCAGCGTGCCGGAGAACAGGTACTTGCCTTCCTGGTCGCGCGTGTTGGCCGTGTAGACGAGGCTTTCGCGCAGCGACTCCAGGCTGTTCACCATCGACTTCAGGTCGTCCGGCGTGTTGCCGCCGTCGGACGCCCAGACCAGCAGGTCGTGCGCCTCGGTCAGGTCGCCGACCATGCCCTGCACATAGGTTTCGTTCTTCGACAGGCGGATCTTGACGGCCGCGATATTGTCGCGGTACTGGTCGATGATCGCTTCCTCGCGCGTCAGGCGCGAGATGCGCACGTTCGTCACGGGGTCGTCGGACGGGACCATGATGGCCTTGCCGGTCGCCATCTGCTGGGACAGGCGCGAGACCATCGTCTGGTTCAGTTCGAGCGAGCGGTTCATCGTCGCCTGGAACTGGGTGCTGGCAATACGCATCGTGCTACTCCTTTAACCGAACATCGACAAGGTCGCGTCGAACAGATTGTTCGCCACCGCGATCACTTTCATGTTGGCCTGGTACATGTTCTGGAACTCGACGAGGTTCATTGCTTCCTCGTCCTTGTTGACGCCGGACGTCGCCGCCCAGTCGTCCTCCGCCTGGCGGCGGATCGTCGTCGCCGTGTTCAGCAGCGACTTGTTCTGCTGGCTGTCGATGCCCAGCTTGCCCACCAGCTGCGTGTCGGCGTCGCCGATGATCACGGTGCCGACGGAAGGCAGCGTGATCGCCTGGTTCTTGATGTCCACCAGCAGTTGCAGGTTGCTCGAATCGCCCGGCGTGCCGTCCATCGACAGGGCCAGGTTGTCGCTCGTGTAGCCCGGCGTCACGGACAGGATGCCGCCGACGCCGCCGGTGCCCTTGACGAACAGTGGAATGCCGGGATTGCCGGCGCTGTCGGTACCCGCGGCCAGCTGCGTGTTGATCTTGTCAGCCAGTTGCTCGGACATCGACATGATCGATTGCTGCAGCGGCAACAGCGTATTGCGTTCGAAATTGCCCAGGCCGCCCAACTGGCCGCCGATGCGGCTGTCGTCGACGGCGTAGTCGGAGTTGCCGAAGGCGACTTCCATCTTCGGCGTGCCCGAGCTGGTATCCATCTGCAACATGCCCGCCATCGTGCCGACGACGAGCGGCTGGCCCGTCTTCAGCGACACGGTCCGGCTGCCGTCCGGCTGTTCCAGCACCTCGATCGCGGCCAGTTGCGACAGGCTGTCGATCGCCAGGTCGCGCTCGTCGATCAGGCCGGAGGTGTTGGTGCCAAGCGCGCCGGCGGCCGCGATGCTCTTGTTCAGCGAGGCGATGTTCGCCACCAGGGTATTGAACTTCGGCAGGATCGCGTCGCGCTGCTGCTGCACGGAGATCTGCTGGTTGCGGGTGACCTGGTAGATGCTGTTGAAGCTCTCCGCCAGCGCACCGGCTTGGGCCACCACCTGGCCGCGCAGCGGCGCCGACGTCGGCTCCTCGCCCACCGCGTTCAGCGCCTTGAAGAAGTTGTCGATGCCGTTCGACAGGCTCGACTTGTCGTCGCCCATCACCTGTTCCAGCTGGGTCAGGTAAGGCTGCTGCTGCGTGTACTGGCCCAGTTCGGCATTCGAGCGCCACAGCTGCTGGCTCTTGTACGAATCCGAGAAGCGCAGCATGCCGGACAGCTTCACGCCGTAGCCGGCGGACTGGGTACCGATACCGGGTGCGACTGCGGTCAGCAGCACGCCCTGGCGCGTGTAACCCTTCGTCTGCAGGTTGGCGACGTTCTGGCTGGTGGTGTTCAGCGCTGCCTGGGCGGCAACTGCGCCGGACAGTGCGTTGTTAATGATGGTCATGGGCGGATCTTCGTTGAAATAGTCCGCCAGGGCGGGCAGCCTGGCAGTCCTTTGACGTTCTCTTAATTGAACAAGGCGACTGCGCGGCGCCCGGCATTAAGTCTTTGCGGAGTTTTTCTGTGCGGGAATTTGCGCGGCGGGCTGCACGGGAGCAGGGACGGGCGCCGCCGGCAGCAGCTGGCGCAGGATCGCGTCCGCCACGCCGAACGCGCGCTGGTGCGCCATCTGGTCGGCCACCATGCCGTCGGCCATGTCCAGCATGTCGCTGTTGATCGAATTCTTGTAGATGCTGTCCTCGGCGGCCAGTTCCTTCGTCGAGTTGCGCATCTGCTTCAACATGTGGCCGATGAAGAAGCTCTCGAACTTGACGGCCGCTTCTTCGGCCTTCTTGCGGTAAGCGGCTTCCTGCGGGTCGGCCGCCGCCGGGGCGACGACCTGCGGCAGGGCGGCGCTGGCCTGGTCGAGGCCGAGCGTGGGGCCGGCGGGAAGGAGCGGCTTGTCCATCAGATCACCACCAGTTCGCCTTCGATCGCGCCGGCCTGGTCGAGCGCCTGCAGGATCGCCATGATGTCGTCCGGCGTTGCGCCCAGGCTGTTGACGGTATCGATGATCGTCTGCAGCTTGGCGCCCGCGGGCCACTTGAACATCTGGCCGCGGCCCTGGTCCACCGACACGCTCGACTGCGGCGTGACGGCCGTCTGGCCGCCGGCGAACGCGTTCGGCTGGCTGACCTTCGAGCTTTCCGAAATGACCACCTTCAGCGAACCGTGCGTGACGGCCGCGGCCTTCACGCGCAGGCCGTCGGCGATGACGACGGTGCCGGTGCGCGAGTTGAACACGACCTTCGGGTTTTCCTGGCCGATCTCGATCGGCAGTCCTTCCAGCTTGGCCATGAAGGCCACCCGCTGGGTCGGGTTTTCCGGCGCCACGACGGCGACGCTGGTCGCGTCGTCGGTGCTGGCGATGTTGCCGAACTTGCGGTTGATCGAGTCGACGATATTGGTCGCCGTCTCGAAGCTGGGGTGGCGCAGCGACAGGCGCACCGTGTTGTTGGTCGAGAAATCCGTCGGGATCTCGCGCTCGATGATCGCACCGTTCGGTACCCGGCCGGCGGTCGGCGTGTTGACCGTGACGGACGAGCCGCTCTTGCCGGAAGCGTTCAGACCGCCGACGACGACGTTGCCCTGCGCGAGCGCATAGACTTCATTGTCGGCCGCACGCAAGGGCGTCAGCAGCAGCGCGCCGCCGCGCAGGCTTTTCGCATCGCCCAGCGACGACACGGTGACGTCGATCGGCTGGCCGCGGCGGTAACCGGGCGGGAACACGGCCGACACCATCACGGCGGCGACGTTCTTGCTCTTCGCATCGGCGCCGTCCGGCATCTTCACGCCGAACTGCTTCAACATGTTGACGACGGACTGGCTGGCGAATTTCACCTGCGTCGAGTCGCCACTGCCGTTCAGGCCGACGACGAGGCCGTAGCCGACCAGCGGGTTTTCCCGCACGCCTTCGATCGACACGAGGTTGCGCAGCGACTGGGCCGCGTCGGCGGGCAGCGCCAGCAGCAGGGCGCCGGCGGCGGCAAACGATGCAAACAGTTTGGAAAATTTCATGCGCACCTCAGAACGGCATCAGCGGGCCAAGGAAGAAACGCTGCAGCCAGCCCGGGGTGTTCGTGTCGGCCAGCGTGCCCTGCGCCGAGTAGGCGATGCGGGCATTGGCGATGCGCTGCGACGACACCTGGTTGTTCGCATCGATGTCGGCCGCGCGCAGGTAGCCCCGCAGGCGCACGAATTCCTCGCCCTGGTTCAACGTCAATGCTTTTTCGCCGGCCACCTTCAACAGGCCGTTCGGCATCACTTCCTGCACGACGACGGTGATCGCGCCGGTCAGCGCGTTCTGCTGGGTGGCGGTGGCGTCACCCTGGAACGAATGGCCCGCGGACAGGTCGATGCCCGCTTTCGGGAACGTCTTGCCCAGCAGGGATGGCGGCGTGACGGAAATGCCGGAATCCTTGCCCAGCTTGGTGCCGGCGCTCTTCGATGCCTGCGTGGTTTCCTGCAGGATCACCGTGACGACGTCGCCGACGCGGAACGCGCGGCTGTCCGACGTCAGCGACAGGGCCGCATCGGTGGCGAACACGCCTCCGGCCGTGCCGCGCGGCATGGCCGAACGCGTCACCTGCGGCGGCTCGTCGAACGGTCCGGGGCGCACGGGGGCGGGAGAGAGGGAGGCGCAACCGGCCAGCAGCATCGCGGCCATTGCGCACAGTTGCGCTTTGATCATCAAACGAGGTCCTAGAAAAATCAGCGGGCGGCCTGGGCCAGGTACTGCAGCATGTTGTCGGCGGCCGACAGCACCTTCGTGTTCATCTCGTAGGTACGCTGGGCGGCGATCATGTCGACCATCTCCTCGACAACCTGGACGTTCGACGCTTCCAGCGCGCCTTGCTTGAGCTTGCCGAACTGGTTCGTGCCCGGCTGGCCTTCCGTCGGCGCACCGGAGGAGGCCGTTTCAGCAAACAGGTTTTCGCCCAGCGCCTGCAGGCCGGCCGGGTTGATGAACGTGGTCAAGGTCAGCTGGCCCAGCTGCTGCGGCGCGGCATTGCCCGGAATGGTCGCGGACACGACGCCGTTTTCGCCGATCGTGATCGACGTCGCGCCCGGCGGCACGGTGATCTGGGGAACAATCGGCAAGCCTTGCGCGTTGATCAGCGTACCGTTCGCATCGAGGCCCAGCTGGCCGGCACGGGTATAGCCCGCTTCGCCGTTGGGACGCTGCACCTGCAGGAAGCCGTTGCCGAGCACGGCCACGTCGTACTGGTTGCTGGTGATCTGCGTGCTGCCGGTCGTGAACACCTTCTGGGTGCCGACCATGTGGGTACCGTTACCCAGCTGCACGCCGGTCGGCGCCAGCGTGTTGTTGTCGGCGCGCTGCGCACCCGGCTGGCCTTCGACCGAGTAGAACAGGTCTTCGAACACGACGCGGTCTTTCTTGAAGCCGACCGTGTTGGCGTTGGCCAGGTTGTTGGCGATCGCTTGCAGCTTCGCGTCCTGGGCTTGCACGCCGGTCTTGCTGATCCACATTGCGGGATTCATCGATTACTCCTGGGTATATGCTGTAAGCCGGTCTACGGCAATCCGTGCGGCAACTTTAGTGCTGTAGGGAAAATTCGGGAAAAAACCGGGCAAAATCATCGACTTCAGCCGCCGATCAGGCGGTTGCCGGCCTGGGTCATGTCGTCCGCGGCCTTGAACAGTTTCATCTGCACTTCGAAGGTCCGGGTCAGGCTCATCGTGGCAACCATCTCCTCGACGGCGGACACGTTCGACCCTTCCAGGTGGCCGGCGCGCACGTTGACCGTGTTATCGGTCGGCAGCGGCTGGCCGTCGCGGGCGACGATCAGGCCCGCTTCGTTCTTGGTCAGCTCGCTGCCTTCGGCCTTCACGAGCTTCAGCTTGTCGATGACCTGCATTTCGCCCCGGCCGCCGGGGCTCTGGATCGACACGGTGCCGTCCTGGCCGATCTCGACCTTGCTGTAGATCGGCAACGTGATCGGGCCGCCTTCGCCCAGGATCGGCATGCCGTTAACCGTCATCGTGCCGTTGGCATCGAGCGTGATCGCGCCGGCACGGGTGTACGCCTCGCCGGTCGGGCCGTCGACGGCGAAGTAGCCGTTGCCGGAAATCGCCACGTCCAGGTCGCGGCCGGTAGCGCGGAGCGTGCCTTGCTTGGCCGAGATCGCGTTGGCCTGCAGCGCCGACATGTGGCGGTCGTCGTAGCCGTAGCCCGGCGCCGTCTGCGCCGTCGCCAGCTCCAGGTTGGCGCGGAAGCCTGCCGTGTCCGAGTTCGCGAGGTTGTTCGCGTGTACCTGCTGGCCCCGCAGGGCCCGCTCGGCACCGCTCATCGCGGTATAGATCAATGCGTCCATGGTTCAGCCGTCGCTTACAGGGCCTGCATCAGCGACTGCAGCATCTGGTTTTCCGTCGTGATCACTTTCGAGTTCGCCTGGTAGTTACGCTGCGAGCCCATCAGGTTGACCAGTTCCGACGTGATGTCGACGTTCGAGCCTTCCAGCGAGGACACCGCCAGGCTGCCGGCATTGCCGCGGCCGGGCTCGCCTTCGTTCGCGGCGCCCGAGGCGGCCGATGCGGTCCAGCTCGTGTCGTTCACGGGCGTCAGGCCGTCTTCGTTCTTGAACGTGGCCAGCGCGACGATGCCCACTTGCTGCTTCTGGCCGTTCGAGTACTTGGCGATGACGGAGCCGTCGGCGCCCAGTTCGACACCGACGTAGCTGCCGGCCGCGTAACCGTCGGCGGCGTTGGTCGACGTCGTCGCTTCGCCTTTCTGGAACGTCGTGCCCGTGAAGTCGATCGTGATCTCGGAAGCTTCCGCATCCTTGCCGGTGAACTTCAGCGTGTTCGTGACCTTGGTTGCCGGGGCGGTCACGACCAGCTGGCCGGTCGTGTCGAAGGTCAGCGTGGCTTCGCCGCCGTCGGTAGGCGGGAGCTGTACGCCGTCGACCGAGGTGCGGACCTGCACGGTACGGGCGGCTGCATCGTCGGCGAAGAAGTACTGCGTTACAGTGTGCGAATTGCCCAGCGAGTCATACGCCAGCGTCACTTTCGACATGCTGTACGTGGACGGATCGGCCACCACCGGCGGCGTCGCGGCCGCATTCGGCGGCACCCAGCCTGCCGCAGGCATCACCGGCCAGTCGGCCGACAGGTTGGCGGTGAAGTCGATCGCGGTGCTCGGGCTGGCTTTCAGCAGGCCGGTCGGGACCGTCAGGTCGCCCAGCGTGCCCTTGGTACCGGACGGCTGCGCCACCGGGTAGCCCTGCACGCGGCGGCCGGCGCTGTCGACCAGGTAATCGTTCGCATCTTTCGTGAAGATGCCGACACGGCTGTACACGGTCTCGCCGGTGCTCGTCTTGCTGATGAAGAAGCCCTTGCCGTCGATCGACGCGTCCAGTGAGCGGCCCGTGTTCAGCACGCCGCCGGTCAGGCCGATGTTCTGCGTCGTCGAACCGATCTGCGTACCGGTCGGCTGGCTGCCGGCGTACATCGACGAGAAGTTCGCGCGCTGGGCCTTGTAGCCGTAGGTGCCGGCGTTGGCGATGTTGTTCGAAATGCTGGACAGCTGCTCGTTGATGGCCTGGATGCCGGACAGTGCGATATTAAAACTCATGGCGGAGTCCTTCCGTTAAAGGGTTTTGTTGGCAGCGCCGGCAGCGGCGACAGCGGTGGAGTTGGATTTACCGTTGAATCCGGTAATTGCGCTCGGTGCGACTTCGCCAACGTTGGCGACGTTCAGCACAATGCTGCCGGTCGAGCTCAGGCGTACACTGTTCAGGCGGCCGGTGAGATCCACCGGCGGTTCCTCGCCCGACGACGTGACGACCTTCATCTTGTACGTTCCCGCCGGCAAGCCCATCGCCGTCGGGTCGATCGAGAACGGGGTGCTGCCCGCGGACAGCGGGCCCAGTGCCAGTTCATGGTTGACGCCGTCGGCGCCGGTCAGCACCAGGGTCGTCTTGCTGCTGTTCGAGGACAAGGTCACGGCGCCGCCCACCTTTGCGCCATCCAGCTTGACGTCGCTGGCGGCCACCATCACGTCCGACCCCACCTGCGCGCCCAGGCTCAGCACCTGCATGCTCTGCAGCACGCTCGTGTTGTTGCTGGTCAGGCTCGCCAGGTTCTGCAGCGCCTCGGTCTGCGACAGCTGCGTCAGCTGCTGGACGAATTGCGACGGATCGGACGGCGACAGCGGGTCCTGGTTCTGGATCTGCGCGACCAGCAGCTTGGTGAACATCTCCTGGCTTTCGCTGGTGCCGTTGGCCAGCGGCGTGGCGCCGTTGGCGGTGGAGGCGGCGCCGCTGGCCGTATTCGTGAACAGATTGGTTTCCATGGATTACATTTCGCCCAGTTTGAGGAGGGATTGCTGCATCGAGCGGATGCGGCCCAGTACTTCGACGTTTGTCTCGAAGGCGCGCGAGGCGGACATCATGTCCGTCATCTCGGCCACCTGGTTGACGTTCGGATAGAACACCATGCCCTCGGCGTTCGCCATCGGGTTGTCCGGCTCGAACACCTTGCGCAGCGGCTCGGCGCTCTCGACCACGTCGAGCACCTGCACGCGGCCGCCGTTGGCCGCGTTCGGGCCTTCGTTCATCACCGCGGCGAAAACCGGCTTGCGCGCGCGATAGGTTTCGTTCTCGTTGCCGGAGACGGAATCGGCGTTGGCGAGGTTCGACGCCACCGTGTTCAGGCGCACCGTCTGCGCCGCCATCGCCGAACCGGCGATCTGGGAAATATCCTTGAAGCTCATAGCACTACTCCTGCAGCCTGGTTGGTTGCTGGCTTATCGGCCGGCAATCCGATTTTCTTGATGGTATCTTTTGACCACTTATTGACCATTGATGGCTTTGGCCAGCCCGCGCAGCTTCATGTTGATGAAGGTGAGGCTGGTCTGGAAGTCGGTGGCGTTCTGCGAGAACGCGGCCTGTTCCACGCCGATCTCGACGGTGTTGCCGTCCGTCGTCGGGTGGTAGGGCACGCGGTACAGCGGGTCGCCGTCCGACAGCAGCGACAGGCCGCCTTCGGCCTCCGACTGGACTTGTGCCATCGACGCGGCGAAGTCCATGTCCTGGGCCTGGTAGCCCGGCGTGTTTTCGTTGGCGATGTTCGACGCCAGGATGCGGGTCCGTTCCGACCGCAGGTGCAGCGCATCGGCGTGGACGCCGGTCGCTTCTTTGAAATTGATTCCCACTGTTAATCTCCCTGTGTTTCCTGTCGCCTTACATAGAGGGCTGCCCATGTACAATGACGACCGCCGGAGCTTGTTCCCGGCTGCTGCCATCCATCCAAAGGTATTGCCCATGCTCAACAAACGCATTGTAACCCGGTTTTTCGCTCTGTTGCTCATCGGAACGACCAAGTTTTCCGTGGCAGCTCCGGTGACGTTGGACCAGCTTGTCGCCCAAGTGCAACAGGCCGCGCAGGCGCAGTTGAAAAGGCATGCCGAGCTGGCAAATTGGGTCGAGCCGCAGTTCACGGTCGACGTTGTCCGTAATACCAGGCCGATCGGCGCATGCAGCCAGGCTCCCAGAGTGGAAGCGCAGGATGTGCGGCAGCCGGGCCGGATGCGCTTCGTGGCAATCTGTCCAGACC
The DNA here is from genome assembly GCF_007830495.1 of Pseudoduganella flava. Taxonomy (GTDB): domain Bacteria; phylum Pseudomonadota; class Gammaproteobacteria; order Burkholderiales; family Burkholderiaceae_D; genus Rugamonas; species Rugamonas flava. The sequence goes on from NZ_VLKW01000002.1 coordinate 421,172, forward strand.
AGGGTGGCTGGCGTTACGAATTCGTCACGCGTGCCAAGATCTCCGCCAGGGTGGCCGTTGCGGCAACTGACTTGCCTGCAGGGAAAACCCTGTCCGCCGACGATGTGTCGCTCGAGCGCAACGACATCAGCAATATCCCCGACAGTTTTTCCGATCTGACGGCCGTTCAGGAGATGGCCACGCGCCGCACGATCCGCGCCGGCGACGTTTTCCGGCCCAATATGCTCGTGGCGCCGACGCTGGTGAAGCGCGGCGACGCGGTGCGCATCGTCGCCAAGCGCGACCAGATCGAGGTCAGCATGGCCGGCGAAGCGCTCGACCCCGGCAGCAGGGGCGCGACGATCCGCGTCAAGAACGCCAGCGGCGTGACGATCCGCGCCCGGGTGACGGAGCAGGGCCAGGTGGAACCGGCCGACTAAAGGCCGGATTGACTGCTGAGTCAAAGCAACTTTTGTTGGAAAATCAGACACTTATGGCGTGATCAAAACGCTGTCGCGTTGTGCTCTCCCCAGCTGGGGCCGGCTGCTAAGTTGAATACGCATGCCAAGCCCGGCATGCCGCGCCGGCGAGTCCGGTAATCAATCGGGGAGCACAACATGAAAACGCTGTTACAGAGAGTGGCCGCCGTTGCGGCCATGCTGGCCTTTGCGCTGAACGCGTCAGCCGCCATCGGCAGCGCCGGCGCGGCCGACGTCACGCTGGCGGGCCAGCCCGCGGACGCCTTTGCCTATCAGGATGGGTGGAATCCCCATGCCGGTCCCGGCGGCGACACGAGCGGCTTCGGCACCGCGTTCGACGGCCTGGGCGCCGGTCCGTTCACGCTGCTGGACCGCTACGACCATACGGATGGCTTCAGCAACACCGGCATGCTGACCTACACCTTCACGGAAACGACCGGCACGAGCGGCATGTGGTCGGTGACGAACACCAGCGCCACGCAGATGGTCACGCTGGACCTCGTGTTCGCGATCCATGCGGGCAACCAGGGCGGCGCCTGGCTGTTCGACGATCAAATGATCATGCCGGGCGCAACGCTGACGGGCGACTGGCGGATCCTGTGGACGGTAGGGCAGGGGAATCATCCGGATTTCTCGAACCTGACGCTGTTCGGTCGCGACATCGCCACGACGCCGGTACCGGAGCCGCAAGCGCCGGCGATGCTGCTGGCCGGGCTGGCGTTGACGGCGCTGGCGCTGCGCCGCGGGCGGCGGCGCTGATGGGCAGTGGCGCGCGGGTGGCTGGTCAGTAGTCCGTGCGCGCGATCTTCGCGGCCAGTTTCGACAGTTTTTGCGCGTAGGCCGGGTCGGTTGCGTAACCGCCGCGGGCCAGGCCGGTGGCGAACGCGTGCGCGTCGTTGCCGGCGCCCAGCGCCTTCTGGTAGCGCGGATTGCTGGCCAGCAGTTCGGCGTAGTCGCGGAACGCAGTGGCCTGGTCCGGGTAGCTGCGGAACTTCTCGACTTTCTTCACCGCCGCGCCGTGTTCGTATTCATGCGTGACGTTGGCCGCCACGTCGCCCTGCCACTGGCTGCCGGCCTTGATGCCGAAGAGGTTGTTCGAGCTTTCCGTGCCGTTCTTCAAAGGCCGCTGGCCCCAGCCGGACTCGAGCGCAGCATGGGCGGCGACGATGTCCGGCGACACGCCCAGCTTTTCGCCCGCTTCCTCGGCGTACGGCCGGATCGATGCGAGGAACTGCTGCTGGGCGTCGCCATCGACGCCGGCAGCGTCCTCGGGCGCCGTCGTGCCGCCGATCGCGGTGGCCGACAGGCGGGCACGCAGCGCGGCGCCGTCGGCCGTCAGCGGCGTCGCCGCATCCGGTGCGGTCGTGCCGCCGCCGTTCGCGATGAATGCCGCCACGTCGCTCTGCACCTGGCGGAATGCGGCCGGGAAGCCGGCACCGGCACCGGCACCGCCGCCGGAGAATTCGGCGGGCAGGGCGGGGCGGGCGGACGTCATGTTCGACACCGTGGCCGCGGTGGCCTGGGTCGGCAGCGTCGAGAAAGTAAAATCAGGCCGGTTCATAGGTCTGGTCTTCGCCATGCAGCACGCGCTGCATGATCGTGTATTGCTCGGCGAGCAGCTCGCCGTTGCGTTTGCCGGCAGCTTTCGCCGCCAGCACCATCTGTTCCAGCGCCTTCCAGTCCGACTCGACGCGGGTGCGCGATTCGGGACGCAGCAGCGCGAACACGCGCTCGATCGCCGGCTGCGGCCCCGTCAGGCGCGTGGCCAGTTCCACGCGGCGGGCGCGGCGCGCCTCCAGCGTGTCGACCAGCGTACCGATCGCCGCGGCGATTTCGCCCAGGCGTTCCTGCTGGTGGTGGATGGCGGCCTGGAATTGCTGGGCCAGCAGGTCCAGCAACGCGCGGTAACCCGCCTGGTCGTCGGCCACGCCTTGCAGGAATTGCTTCATGGCGTCCTGGCGCGACATCGCTGCGACAGCATTCACTTGCTCAACCCCCGTGGAAGCGCTGGATCACGCCGGCCAGCTTGCCGGCATTGAACGGCAGTTCGCCTTTCGCGAGGGCGTCGCGCAGCATCGCCACTTTCTCGTGATCGAAGTCCGGCAGCTCCTTCATCGCCTGCACGGCGGGCTGGAGCACGGACGATTGCAGGGCTTCCCGCGCCGCCGGAGCGACAGCCTTCGGTGCCTCGGCCGGGCTGGTCTCGGTCACGGTCTGTACCGCGATCGCGCCCGGGCTTGAACTGGTAATGCGCATACGTTGGCCTCTTGCCTTGGTTTCAATTGCCATGTCCGTTACCTTCCACCCGGCAGCAGCTTGTCGCGCAACTGCCGCAGTTCGCCTTTGTCTTCGTTCGACTCCGGCAGTTCCGTATCGGCATCCGGACCGAGCGCCTGACGCTCGCCAGGCATGCCGAACATGTTCGCCACGGCGGTCGCCTGGTTTTTCGTCAGGACCAGCAATTCGATGCGGCGGTTCACGCCTGCCGAGGCATGTTTCGTGTCGAGCGGTGCGCGGTCGGCCATGCCAACCACCTGCAGGATGCTGTCGGCAGGCATGCTGCCGGCAAGCAGTTGAGCCCGCGCGGACATGGCGCGGTTCGACGACAGGTTCCAGTTCGAGAATGCCGAGTGGCCGGTATCCGCATATTGTAACGAATCCGTGTGGCCAACGATCAGCATTTGATTGTTCATGCGCGCAAACAACGGTCCCATCTTGCGCAGCAGCTGCTGGAACTTGCCCGTCGGGATGGCGCTGCCCCGTACGAACATGCCTTGTCTGTCGGTATCGTGCAACATGACACGCAGACCATACGGCGTCACGATCGATTCCAGGTTGCTGGAAAGGCCAGCATCCTGGCTCATCTTTTGCAAAGCCTTGGCGAGCAGTTGCAGGTCTTCCTTGGTTTCGTAGCTGACTTTCGACGGCGCCTGTTGCGGGTTCTGCTTGGTGCTTTGCTCTTCCTTGCCCTGCACGTCGGCATTGCCGGTGCGGGGCATCGGCAGCCGATCGATCAGGCTGCCGCGCGGGCCGCCGATCTGCTCGGGCATCACGCCCTTGCCCTGGTCGGTACGGTTGCCGTCCGATTCGGTCAGGATCTGCTGCAGGCTTTCGGTATTGCGCGAGGCCATCAGCCACAGCACGAGGAACAGACACATCAACGCCAGGCAGAAGTCCGCGAACGCCACCTTCCATGCGCCACCGTGCTCGTCATGCGCGTGCTTGCCGCCGCCGCGCTTGACGATCGTGGTTTCATGGTGCTTGTCGTTATGCGGCTTTAGCACGGCCACCTCCTCGGCGATCGTCGCCGCTGTCGCGGCCTTCCATCGCGTTGATCCAGCTTTCCAGCTGGGCGAAGCTCGGCTTCGTGTTCAGCTGCACGAGGCGGCGGCCCGCGTCGATCGCCAGCAGGGCCGGCTTGCCGGCCACGTGCGTCACCAGCACGACCTTGACGGATTCCAAGGTCGAGGCTTCCTCGCCGACGAGCTGCTTCATCATGTTCGACAGCGGATCGAGCAGGCCGTAGCACAGGAAGATACCGATGAAGGTACCGACCATCGCCGCACCGACGTGCTCGGCGATCTCGCCGGACGTCGCGCCTTCGCCGACGCTGCCCATCGTGATCACGATGCCCAGCACGGCCGCCAGAATACCGAAGCCCGGCATCGCCTCGCCGATCTTGTTCAGCGACTTCGCCGGCTGCGTCAGCTCTTCGTGGATCAGTTCCAGTTCCTGGTCCAGCACGCCTTCGAGCTCGTGGGCGTTGATCTTGCCCATTGCCATCAGGCGGAAGTTGTCGACGATGAACGCCAGCAGCTTCGGCTCTTCCAGCACCAGCGGGTAGCGCTGGAAGATCGGGCTGTCCTTCGGTGCCTCGACGTGCGCGTCCAGCGCCTTCAGGCCGCCGGCCGCCAGTTGCAGCAGCTCGTACATCAACAGCAGCAGCTGGCGCTGGAATTCCGAATCGTACTTCTTGCGGATGATGATTTTCTTCAGCTGGTGGGCCAGCTCGTGCAGCACGTGGCCGGGATTGCCCAGCACCAGCGCGCCGGTGCCGGCGCCCGCGATGACGAGCAGCTCGATCGGCTGCCAGATCGCGTGGAAGGCGCCGCCCATCAGCGTGTAGCCGCCGAAGACGCTGCCGAGAATGATGAGAATGCCGATAATTTGCTGCATGGTGTAATCCTCTTCTTATGTGCCGGGCGCTTCAGGCCTGCAGCACGGCTTTCATCTTGTTCAGCGCTGCCTTGTTCAACTGGCACACGCGTGCATCCGTCAGGTCCAGCACGGCGGCGATTTCCTTGTAGCTGAGCTCGAACTCGTAGTACATTTGCACCACGCGCTGCTCACGTTCGTTGAGGCCGTTCAGCGCCTGTTCCAGCGAACGCCGGACCATAAGCTGCTCTTCCGGGCTCGGTGCGCTGCCGGCGCTGCCGTCGGCCGCGCCTTCCTGCAGCAGGTCGTCGAAGCTGGCCAGTACCTCGGCGTTCTCGTCCAGCTGGTAGGCCATGTATTCGTCGGCCGTGATGCCGAGGCCGGCGATCGCTTCCTGTTCGGTCGGCTCGCGGCCCAGCTTGCGCGTCAGCGCACGCACGCCGTCGCGCAGCTTGTGGCTCTGCTGGCGCACGGCCCGCGGGCGCCAGTCCTGGCGGCGCAGCTCGTCCAGGATCGCGCCGCGCACGCGCAGGCTCGCATAGCTGCCGAACGCGGCGTCCGGCTCGCCGTAGCGGCGCAGCGCTTCGAGCAAACCCATCAGGCCGATCTGTTCCATGTCCTCGCGGTCGATCGCACCGCCGACCTGCGAGTTCAGCTGACGCACGATGCGCTTGACCAGCGGCGCGTACGCGAGCAGGTGCTTCTGCTCGGCCGCCGGCGACAGCGCCGGGGCTGCCGCGTTGCGGCCCTCGCCATAGCTTTCGCCATAGCTGTCGGCATAGCCGCCGCCGTAGGTCTCGGCGTGGATTTCCGTTTCTACATAAGCCATGTTCGCCCTTTCGCGCACATCACTCGATGATCAGCTTGCCGATCATGACTTCCTTGAACGGCTTCTCGCGCGAATCCTTTTCGTACTCTTCCTCGAACGCCTTGTTCAGCGCCTCGGCGAACTCGTCGATGCTCATCGACTGGGCCTTGTCCATCTGCAGGGCCGACAGCGTGCGCACGGCAACGCTGCGCAGGAGCGGCAGGTGTTCCTTCGCTTCCTTTTCCTGCTTGACGGGCGCGGCGACGACGAGGTCGGCCGACAGGTAGTGCGGCAGCGTCTCGTTCGGACCGCGGCGCAGCATCACGATCACTTTGTCGACCGTCAGGTACTTGACGGGCTCGGCGGCGGCTTCCTCGCTGTCCTTCTTCTTTTTCTTGGCCTTGTCGTCCTTGCCGCCCTTGCCATCCTTGTGCTCGGACTCGGCCGCGTCGCCCTTCGGCGCGGCGAAGTACCACGCGGCGGCGCCCGCGCCACCGGCGCAGACCAGCGCCACGGCGGCGATGATGATGATCAGCTTCTTGTTCATTTACCTGTTACTCCCGCAGCATCGCGAAGGTGGTGGAGGGTTCGTCGTCGCCCAGCGCGCGGCCCGGGGTCCGCTGCTGCTGTTCGCGCTCCTGCTGGCGGCCGCGGCCTTCGCTGTCTGCCAGCGAACGGGACGATGCTTGCGACACCGTCACGGCCACGTCGCCGTATTGGCGTTGCGACAGGTCCTGCCGCATCGAGTCGCCGACGGCGTTCAGCTGGCGGACCACCTCGCCATGGGTGGCCGACAGGCTCACCTGCAAACTGCCCGCGCTCTGGCGAATCGAAATCTCGATACTGCCCAGGTTCGGCGGGTCCAGACGGATTACGGCGTGGTCGCTGTTTTTCTGAAGGGTCAGTTGCAAACGATCGCCCAGCGCGGCGCGCAGCGGCTGCTGCCATTGCTCGGCCGAGCCCGCCAGCTTGACGGTCTCGGCGGCCACGGTGCTCGTACCGGCCGCGGCCGGCGCGGCAGCGGCCATCACACCGCGGAACGTCGTCTGGTCGCCTTGTTGGCCGGATTGGGACTGGCTGTCGGTGCCGGACTGGGCGTTGCCATCCTGCGCGGCCGTAACGGCTGCGCTCGTGGCGGCGGCCATGGCGGCGGGCGTGCCGCTGCCCGACGTGGCCGGCGTGGTCTGCCGTTCGGTAGCGGGCTGTGCCGTTGCGGCAATCGCGTCTTTCGCAGCGGGCAGGGCGGTTTGCATCAGGCGCGCGGCGGCCGGCGTGCTCGCCAGCGTGGTCGCGGCGGTGATCGCATCGGCGGCGGCCTGGCGGGCCTGCTCGGCACTGGCGGCCAGCAGCGTGGCCGGGCGCGCCTGACCCGCCGTCGCGTCGACGCGCTGAGCGCCGTCGGCGATCGGCATGGCCGCGGCTTGCGCCTGCACCTGCGGTTGCATTGCCGGCATCATCGCCGGATTCAGCACGGGCAGCATCGCGGCCAGCGTGGCGTCGGCCGGCAGCGGCTGCGCTTCGGTATCGCCGTCGGCCGGCGTAGCGGGGGTGTCGCCGGTGGCCGGTGCGGCTGCGACAGGCAGCGCAAGGCCGGCCAGGTCCAGCATCTGGGCGAACAGCGCGGGCAGGCCCGCGGCGTCAGCCTGGCCTTCCGTACCGGCGGGAACGGCACCGCCGACGGCGGCGCCAGGCAGCGTGGGATCCGCTGCGGCCGCGCCACCCGGCGCGGAGGGGGTAATCATCATCATGCTTGGGTTCCGGCAAGGTCGTTGTCGAGGGCATAGGCAAGCCAGCCCTCTTTATTCATATTCATCTGTTGCAGGTGCTTGCCCAGTTCGGTGCTGGCCGCTCCGACCCGCAGCACGGCTTCTCGGTGCTGCTGGCGCAGGGCGGCGAGCGCCGCCCGTTCGGCCGGCGTCCACTTGCCCTGGGCGGCCATGGCCGGCAAAGAGGACGCCATCAAGGTGTTTTGCGCCGCCAGCGCCTTCCAGTCGGAAGCGGCGGTGGCGGCGGCGATGCGCTGCGCCATGCGCAGCAGCTGTTGTTGCCTATCCATGCTTGGCCTGTACGCCGAGCCAGCCTTGCTTGATGGTCGTCAGGAGGCCGACGACTTCGTCGATGATCGCCGGGTCCATGTCGATACCGGCACGGTACAGGCGGGCGACGCAGTAGTCGTACAGGCGGCCCAGGTTGGCGACCACTTCGCCACCGTTGTCGAAGTCCAGCGAGCTCGACAGGCCGTTGATGATCTGCGTGCACTTGTCCAGGCTGGCGGCCTTCAGCTCATAACGCTTGCCCACGACGTGGCCGCGGGCACGGGCCAGCTCTTCGAGCAGGCCGTCGGTGAGCACGAGTACCAGCTCGACCGGAGAGGCACGCGCGGTCTGCGCATCCAGGTTGGTCGCGTGGTATTCGCTGTAGGCATCGAGATTCATCATGTGGTCACCAATAGGGATCAGTGCCCCGTTACTTGTCCGATTTGGCGAACAGGGCGTCGAAAATGGAAGTATTACTGCTCATCTGCGCTTGCAGCGTCTGCAGCGTTGTAAATTGGTTCAGGTAGCGCACGTACGCCGACTCGTACTGCTGGTCCAGGCGCGACTGGCGGTCGAGCAGCGATTCCTGCAGTTGCGAGTTGACGTCGCGGCGCTTGGCGATCTGGCCGGTCGTCACGTTCGTCCACTGGTTCGTCAGCTTGTCCAGGTCGCCCAGCACGCCGCTCGGCGCGGACAGGCTGTTGTTGCCGACGATCTTGTCCAGTGCGGCCGGGTTGGCGGCCAGCGCCTTGTTCATGCGCGTGGTGTCCAGGGTCAGCGAACCGTCGCGCTGGCCGGTGATGCCGAAGTTGACCAGCGACAGCCCGTCGATCTTCTGGCGCAGCACCGTCTGCATGCGCGTCTGCAGCGCCTGCACGCCCGCGTCGGCGTGCAGCGGGCCGGCGGATGTGGTCTGGCTGCCGGCAGCGGTCAGGCCCTGCAACGTCTTGATCAGCTTGTTCCAGCCGTCGACGAAGGTTTGCAGATTCGCTGCCGTGCCGCTGTTGTCGGTCGCTACCGTCAGGCTGACCGGGTTCTCGCCGGCCGACTGCGCCTTCGTGAACGTCATCGACACGCCGTCGATCACGTTGTACGTGTTCGATGCCTGCTGGATTTTCGTGCCGCTGGCCTGGTCGCCCAGGTAGACGATCGCGTCGCGCGCCGTCATCAGGTCCTTGCGGTTGGCCGGGTCGGACAGCGCGTCCTGCAGCGCGCCGGCGGGCAGGGCGCTGGCGTCGATCGACACCGTGTTGGCCGCGCCCGTCTCGTTCGACGTCATCACGAGTGTCGGCACGCCGCCGACCGTCATCGTCGATGCCGTCACCTTCGCCGTGTTGCCGCTGGCGGTGTTGATGGCCGCGGCCAGTTCCTTGACGGACAGGATGCCGTCGCCGGTCGTGTCGGCCTGCGCCAGGTCGACGGCGAACGTCGTGGCGCCGACCGTCACGCTGATCGTGCCGGCTTCGGCCATCGGCGTCGCGTCGGACAGGCCGCTGTACTGCGCCTGATTGGCCGTGGCCAGTTGCTCGACGTAGAAGAAGTAATTGCCCGGCGTGGCCGTCGCGTTTGCGGTGGCGGTGCCGACGGTAGAGCTGAACGTTGCCGACGTGGCAAGCACGGTCTTCTTCGACGACAGGCTCGACATTGCACTTTCAAACGCCGACATGGCCGAGCTGAGCGTGCTCAAGGCCTTGTCCGTGGCCGTGGCGATGCTGTTCTGATTCGTCAGCATCGTCTGGCGGTCCTGGATGTAGGCCGTGGCCAGCTGCGTCGCAGTGGTTTTCGGATCGTAGGTGGGTGCGGTCGTTGCCATTTTCGTGCTCCGAGGAAATTAATTAAGAGTGTACCTTGGTAACAGGCGACCAAAGTAGCTTCTCTATGAAATTTATTTCCTCAAGGATTTATTTTTGGCCCCGAAGCCACAGTTGGGTTGCCAGGTCATCATGCACTTTGCGTTCCTGCACGGCGACCTTGCCGGCCAGCGCTTTCTGGTTCTTTTCCAGCACCTGGCCCAGCACTTCGCGCTTCACGTAAGCGCGCGTCAACGCCTGTTGCGATACTGCCATGTCGGCCTCGTGCATCGTCAGGTCGAGCCGGTGCGAGTCGGCCATCGCGAGCACCGCCTGCTTGTAATTGCCGCAATTGGCGGCCAAGGCGATCGGCAGGTTGCCGGAAGCGCCGCTGTTGACGGCCAGGTCGTGCAGGCGGGCGAGGTTTTTCCGGTAACGCTCGGCGGTCATTTGTTTCGCGGCTTGCTCGGCCTGCAGCTTCTCCAGCTCCGAATTGCGCAGCGCCACCAGGGTGGAGAGGTTGTTGATCAAGTGCTTGTCGCTCATGCCATCAGCCTTTCAAGTTGCTCGACGCACGCCGTGTACGGCGCATCTTCCTTCGTGCCCTGGCACAGGAAATTCTCGATGTGCGGGTGCAGCTGCACCGCCTTGTCCGTGACGGGATCCGCGCCCGGCACGTAGGCGCCCAGCGGGATCAGGTCGCGTACGCGGTCGTGCTTGGCCATCGATGCCTTCAGCGACCGCGCCGCAAGCATGTGGTCCTTCGTGATGATGCCGTTCATGCAACGGCTGATCGACTGGCCGATGTCGATCGCCGGGTAGTGGCCCCGTTCGGCCAGCGCGCGCGTCAGCACGATGTGGCCGTCCAGGATCGCCCGTGCCGTGTCGACGATCGGGTCTTGCTGGTCGTCGCCTTCGGCCAGCACCGTGTAGATCGCGCTCATCGAGCCGTCCTCGTGTTCGCCATTCCCGGCGGACTCCACCAGCTGGGGCAGGTTCGAGAACACCGACGGCGGATAACCCTTGGTGGCCGGCGGCTCGCCCAGCGCCAGCGCCACTTCACGCAGCGCCATCGCATAACGGGTCAGCGAATCGACCAGCAGCAGCACGTTCTTGCCCTGGTCGCGGTAGTGCGCCGCGATAGTGTGGCACAGCTCGGTCGCCATCACGCGCATCAATGGAGACTCGTCGGCCGGTGCAATGACGAGCACGGCTTTCTTCAGGCCTTCGGCGCCCAGCGACATGTCGACGAATTCGCGCACCTCGCGCGAGCGTTCGCCGATCAGGCCGACGACGACGACGTCCGCCACCGTCTGCCGCGTGATGATGCCCAGCAGGACGGATTTACCGACGCCGGAGCCTGCCATCAGGCCCACGCGCTGGCCCTTGCCCAAGGTGAGCATCGAGTTGATCGCCCGCACGCCCACGTCCAGCGGTTCGTGCACGGGCTTTTTCTTCAGCGGATTGACGCGCGGCGGGTGCATGTCCAGCTCGTGCTCGCCGGTCAGCTTGCCGAGGCCGTCGATCGGCTCGCCCAGCCCGTTGACCATGCGGCCCAGCCAGCCCTGGCCGATGCGCAGCGTGGCCTTGTCCTGCTGGGGCAGCACGCGGGCGCCCGTCTGCAGGCCGGTGGCCTTCTTGAACGGCATCAGGTACGACACCTTGTCGCGGAAGCCCACCACCTGGGCGTCGAGCCAGTCGCCGTCCACGGTCTCGATCTGCGCGCGCTGGCCCGTGTGCAACGGGCAACCGACCGCTTCCAGCAGCAGGCCGGAGGCGCCGACCAGCCGGCCGGTGGGCTTGGCCACCGGCACGTCGTCGATTTCCAGCTTGCGCAGCGCGTCTGCAATCATTCTTCGATCTCGTCTTCATCGCCGCCATCGGCGGCCTGCAACTGTTTGTCCACCTGCTCCATCACGGCAGCGAGGCGCTGGGTGCAGCCGGCGTCGACTTCGTTGTCGCCGGCGCGGACGCGGCACTCGCCCGGTTCCAGCCGCGAATCCGCGATCAGGTTCCAGCGCTTGGCGCGTTTCGGATCCAGTTCCGTGACCCGCTTCATTTCTTCCGGGTTCAGGTACACATCGACGTCGTCACGCGACGGCGGCATCGAGGCGAGCGTCTCGTCGACCAGCGCCATGATCTGCACCGGCTGCAGCGCCAGCTCGGCGCGGATCACCGAGCGTGCCACCTTGGCGACGAGGTCGACCACTTCCTTGCGCTGGGCGGCGCGATAGTCGGTGCGCAGCTTCTTCAGGCTCTTCAGCATGGCGTCGACGGGGCGGGCCAGCTCGTCGAAATTGACGAGCGTTTCCTGCCGGCCTGACTCACGGCCTTCGACGAGGCCCTGGATGCGGCCCGCTTCGTAGCCTTCCTCCTGACCGCGCTGCAGGCCGACGTCGTAACCGTCGCGCTGGCCCTGTTCGAAGCCCTCGCTGATCGACGCCTGCCATTGGTCGGCATCCACGCCGTTGCCCGCGCGCTGCACCGCCTGCGTATGGTGCGACAGCGGCGGGAAACGGTAGGGGCGGAACTGCTTCATTCGACCACCGTCTCGGCGAACAGCTGCACTTCGACTTCGCCGGAATCGGCCAGCGCCTTGACGGTGGACATGATTTCCGAACGGGCCGCCTCGATGCGCGACATCGGCACGGGGCCGGCGCGGCGCATCATGTCTTCGAATGCCTGCGCCTGGCGCTTCGGCATCGTCTTCAGCACGGCGTCGCGGATCGACAGCTCGGCGCCTTTCAGCGCGATCGCCCACTGCTCCAGCGGCACTTCCTCGATGATGCGGGTCAGCACGGCTTCGGTCTGCGTCGACAGGATCAGGAAGTCGTACATCGACAGCTCGATCTGCTCGACGATCGACGGATCGTGGGCACGCAGCAGCTCGACGACCTGGGCACGGTTGCCCGGCAGGCGGTTCAGGATCTCGGCAACCTGCTTGACGCCTTCCACGCTGGTGCTCTGCATGTCGAACGAGGCCAGGCAGCGGTCCACCAGCTCATCGAGTTCTTCCAGCAGGTCGCGGTCGATCTCGTCCAGGCGCGCCAGCGACAGCAGCACCAGGTCGCGGCCGTCGACCGGCAGCGCGTCGATGATCTGGCCAGCCAGGGCCGGCGGCAGGAACGCGAGGAACACGGCCTGCATCCGCACGTGCTCGTTGGCGATGTAGTCGCCCAGCCACTTCGGCGAGGCCCACTGCAGGCGTGCCATCTTCGGGCGCAGTTCGTCGCCGTAGATGCTGTTGAGCACCGTGTTGGCGATGTCGCCGCCCAGTGCCAGGTCCAGCGAGCGCTTCAGGTAGGAGCGCGAGGCGCCATGCACGCCGGACTGCTGGCGGTAGTCGTCGAAGAAGGTCTGGATGGCCGTCTTCACGGCTTCGACCTTGATGCCGCTCATCCGCGACATGACCTGCGTGACTTCCAGCAGTTCCTCGCGGGACAGGCAGCGCAGCACATTGGCCGCCTGTTCCTCGCCGATCGACAGCAGCACGATCGCCGCTTGCTCGACCGGGGTCAGCGCAGCACCTTCCGCCGGTGCCAGGTCATTGAGGTTGTTCATGGAGTTAAGCTCGGCCATTTTTCTGCATCCACTGTTTGACGACTTCTGCAACACGCTCCGGCTCTTTCTCGGCCAGAACCTTCAGGTGATCGACCATCACATCGACCGGCGAACCGGCAGGCGGCAGATCATAGTTTTCCAGCAGCGGCTGGACGGCGATGCCGGAGGCGGTCAGTTCGGCCGTCAGCGGCGTTACTGTTGCCCCATCCGTGCCGCCGGTCAGGGCCGCCGGGGTGGCGGTGCCAGCCGGCAGGGCTTCCACGGTGCCCGGCAGGGCGGTGGCGCCGCCGCGGGTCGCGACCGGGATCGGCGTTGCCGGGGCCAGGCGGGCCGTCAGCAGTTTCATCAGCGGGCGCAGCAGCAGCAGGTAACCCAGCAGTGCGGCGATCGCGTAGCTTGCCCAGCTGCTCATGTCCACGATGTTGTCGCGCTCTTCCCACCACTGGACCGGCGCGGCCTTGACCGGGAAGCGCATCGCCGAGACCACCAGCGAATCGCCGCGCTCGGCGTTGATGCCCAGGCCGTTACGCAGGACCTTGTCCACGTTGGCCAGTTCGGCAGCGGTCCAGCCCGTCTTCGGATTCGCGGCAGCCGCTTGCGACAGCACGATCGCCACGTTCTGGCGTTCCAGGCGGCCACGGGCACGCTTGGTCTGGGTGATGCTGCGATCGTACGCGTATTGGCGCGTCGTGGCGTTCTTGCGGGCCGTACCGTCCGGCAACTGGCCCGGGGCGCCCGCGGCACCGTTGGCGCCAGCGGCGGCCGGGTCGGTGGCGGTGGTGTTCGGCTCGGCGGCGGCAGCGGGCGGGCGGTTCGACAGCGTGCCCGGCACACCCATCACCATGCGGTTGCGGTCCTGCTCGTCGCGCATCGCTTCGCTGGTGACTTTCGGCGTCTCGCCATACTTCTCGACGGTTTGCTCGACCTTGTCGTTGTCGACGCTGGCGGTGACGCTGACCTTGAAGTTGTCGTCGCCGACGATCGGGCCCAGCAGGCCGCGGATGTTCGTCTTGATCTCGTCCTGCACGCGCTTCTGGTTGTCGTTCGTCGCGGCGCTGGCGTCGAAGCCGTCGGCCAGGTCCACGTGCGACGACAGCAGGTTGCCGGCCTGGTCCACCAGGCTGACGCGGGTCGGGTCCAGGCTGGCCACGCTGCCGGCCACCATGTTGACGACGGCGGCGATGTGTTCCGGCGTCAACGTGCGGCCCGGCTTCAGGCCGATGACGACCGAGGCCGACGACTTTTCGCCGTCCGACGACACGAACGACGTCGACTTGGCGATCGACAGGTGCACCCGGGCCGACCCGATCGCGTCCAGCGTCATGATGCTCTGCGCCAGCTCGCCTTCCAGGCCGCGGCGGAAGCGCACGTCCTGCACGAACTGCGACACGCCCAGCGGGTCGTTCTTGTCCATCAGCTCCAGGCCGGCCGGCAGCTGCGCGGTGACGCCTTTCGACGCCAGCAGCATGCGCACCTTGCCCAGCATCGATTCGGGCACCAGCACCTGGCCGCTGTCCGGATGGATGCGGTAGGGGATGTGTTCGCTGTCGAGCACGCTCATCATGTCGCTGGCGGCGACTTTTTCGCGGGCGCCGAAGACGGCCTTGTAGCCGGACTGGTCCTTCCACAGGAACATCAGCACGACGGCCGTCACGCCGACGGCCAGCAGCAGCATCGGGTACAGGTTCTTGACGAGGGCGGGGGGCATGGCGGGAACGCCATTGCCACGCCAGCGCCCGTAAGCGGACTTAAGGGTGTTGATCACGTCGGGACTTTCGGAGAAAGGGAATTACAGCGGCAGCTTGATGAGCTCGTCAACAGCGCCCATCACTTTATTGCGGACTTGCATCAGCATCGAGAAGGAAAGGCTCGCTTCCTGGCTGGCCAGCATGGCCCCCACCAGGTCGTCGCTACGGCCGGCGTCGACATCGGCCATTTTTGCGCTGGCGGCCTGGTCGGCCGCATTGACGCCCTGGACGGCGTTCGTCATCGCCTGGGCGAAGGAGGGTTGCCCGGCGGCGTGTGCGCCGAATTGCGCAGCCGGCGCGATCGTACCGGCCTGGTGCGCCAGGTCGGCTGCGGCGTTCGTGAGAGCCGCGATATCGGCCTTGATCATGCCGGCGATTTCATTTGCCATTTGCCATCTCCACTTTCATGCAACGTTGAACTTCGTTCGCACAGCCTGCCCAGCGGTTTTGCAACCCAGCCACGGCGTCGCCATGTGCATTCAGGACTTGCTGCCCGTTCAGGTATCGGTCGCCAGCGCTGCAACTTGATGTCCTAACGGAAAAACTTCTGACTTTTTTTGGTGCCATTTCGGCGCCGATAATGCGTTAGACAATGAAAAGAAAAATGGTCTACCGCAAATGTAATTGGCCAGGTACGATTCAATGCGCTGCATTGTTTCTTTTTAAAGAAACGATGATATCGTGGCAAAACTCTTTAAAAATCATGCACTAAGCGCCGTTACTGCAATTGCTGTGTAGCAGCATTCATTGGCGCGAGACAGGAATAAGCTTACCGCGAGGCAACAACACTGTAAAGAGGAATTTGGGGAAATGATGTATTGATGCGTGGCAATAACGTCGAATTTCGGTTATTCTACGCTGCCTGGATCGTCCCCTCGTATACTTTGCGATACGATGTGGAGTGCAGACGGATGACAACACCAATGACCAATATACAGACCACCGCGCAACATCAGGTTCTGGACCCGTGCCTGCTGGGCCGGCCGGTGCATCGGCTGCCGCACTTTGCCGCGCAGCTGCGCGATGACCTGATCGCCGCCCTGCGCCAGCCCGCGGGCCGCCGCTACTGGGGCGCCTTCGAGGTGGAACACGTCGCGTTCGCGCGCCTGGACGGCAGCGAGCAGCGCCTGCGCTGGCAGCGCTATGCGGCTGGTGCGGGCAGCATCGCCTTTGCACTGGAGCGCAAGGTGCTGCTGGCCGTGCTTGACTTCCGGTATGGCCGCGGCAAGGGCGCCGACACCCCGATCGATGAAAACAAGGTGCGCGTGACCGCCACCGAGGAGCGCCTGAGTGTTGTACTGGGCCAACAGTTGGCCCAGGTCGTCGCCAACCGAATCGCCGCCAACCTCCCGGGCGGGCAGGGCGCCCCCGCGCTGGCGCTGATTCCCGTCAACGCGCCCGGCGCCATGCCCGGCAAGGGCACGTGGATCGTCACGATGAATGTGCGCGCCGGCGAGAACGTGGGCACGGTATGGTTTGCACTGGATAAGAATCTGATGTCCGACGTGCTGCACGGCCTGTCGCCCGAGCGCGACACCGGCAGCAAGTCGCCAAAGCCGGCCGCTCCGCTGCCGCAACGCCTGCAGGTGTCGCTGAACGGGAGGCTGGTGAGCAAGGAAGTAACGCTTGGCTCCCTGTTCGACCTGAAGGTTGGGGATGTCATTCCGGTCAGCCTGCACAGGGCGGACGTGATGCTCGAGGAATCCCGGCTGTTCACGGCCGCGGTCACGGAGCACAAGGGAAAACTGTGCCTAACCTCTTTTGAAGACGTCGAATGAATATGATGAATGTGAACGCAAACGGCACCAGCGACGCCCTGCTCGACGATGTGACGGACGAGATGATCATCGACCAGGTCAGCAGCGACCTGACCGATGCGCCGGTCACGCGCACGCCGCGCCGCGACCTGCCGCAGATGATGCGCAAGATTCCCGTCACGCTGACCCTGGAGGTGGGTTCGGCCCGCGTGTCGCTGCAGGACCTGATGAACATCGGTCCGGACAGCGTGGTGGAACTGGATGCGCTGGCCGGCGAGCCGCTGGTCATCAAGGTCAACGGCACCGCGATCGGGCGCGCCGAGGTGGTCGTGGCAGGCGAAAATTACGGCTTGAAGGTCATCGACCTCGACGGACTCAATCTCGACATGATGACGTCATGATGTCGCGTCTCGCGACCGCGGCCGGCGCGCCCGCCACGGGCCCGCGCCGGCCGTTCGCTTTGGCGGCCCGGCCGTCCTGGCTGGCGGCGCTGCTGGTGCTGGCCATGCTGCTGGCCGTACCGCTGGCCGCGTTCGCACAGCAACAGACCAATACCCCTGACCTGCTGGCCGGCGTCGTGCCCGGCGCCCGGACCGACCTGTCGGTGAAGATGCAGATCCTTGTCATCATGACCCTGCTGGGCCTGCTGCCCGTGCTGGTCATGATGATGACGAGCTTTACCCGTTTCGTCATCGTGCTGTCGCTGCTGCGCTCGGCGCTGGGCCTGCAGCAGGGCTTGCCGAACCGTATCATCACCGGCGTCGCGCTGATCCTCACGCTGCTCGTGATGAAGCCGATCGGCGACCAGGTATGGCGCGACGCGTTCGTTCCGTACGACCAGAACCGGATCGGCCTGCAGGATGCGCTGCGCATCGCCGAGCAGCCGGTGTCGCGCTTCATGCTGGCGCAGACGAGCAAGGCGGCGCTGCGCCAGGTGGCCACCTTGGCCGGCGAGCAGAAGATCGCCAATCCGATGCAGCACGGCTTTCCCGTCAAGCTGGCGGCATTCGTGCTGTCCGAACTGAAGACGGCGTTCCAGATCGGCTGCATGCTGTTCATCCCGTTCCTGATCATCGACCTCGTCGTATCGTCCGTGCTGATGGCGATGGGTATGATGATGCTGTCGCCGCTCGTGATCTCGTTGCCGTTCAAACTGCTGCTGTTCGTGCTGGTCGACGGCTGGACCCTGACCGTCAACACGCTCGTCACGAGCATCCAGGCGTATTAGCCGCATGGAGTACTTGATATGCTGACTCCCGACGTCGCCGTCGACCTCGTCGTCGAGGCGCTTCACATCGTGATGGTCCTGGTGCTGGTGCTCGTCGTGCCGGGCCTCGTCGCGGGCCTCGTGGTGGCGCTGTTCCAGGCCGCCACGCAGATCAACGAGCAGACGCTGTCGTTCCTGCCGCGCCTCCTCGTGACCTTGCTGGCGATCGTGATCACGGGGCGCTGGATGGCCGGCTACCTGATGGACTACTGCGTCTCGATCTTCACCCGGGCCGCCACGCTGGTCGGCTGACCGCCGTACATGGAACAGGTACTGGCCAATCTTCTCCCGCTGCTCAATGCGCTGTGGTGGCCCTTCGTGCGCGCGATGGCGCTGCTGTCGGCCGCGCCGGTGCTGGGCGAGGCGATGGTGCCGGTGACGATCCGCGTGCTTGCCTCCGTGACGCTGGCCGTGCTGATGCTGCCCGTGACGGGCAAGGTGCAGGTGATCGAGGACCCGTTCACGCTGGCGATGGTGGTGGCCACGGCGGGCGAGGCGATTCTCGGCTTCGCGCTGGGCCTCGCGTTCCACTTCGCGATGTCCGTCATCGGCGTGCTGGGCTACATCGTGTCGTCGCAGATGGGCTTTTCGATGGCGGTGATGAACGACCCGCTGAACGGCACGTCGTCCGACGTCGTCTCGGGTTTGCTCACCATGCTGTCCATCATCATCTTCTTCGCCATCGACGGCCACCTCGTGATCACCAACGTGATCGGCGCCAGCTTCAAGGCGTGGCCGCCCGGCTCGGGCCTGGGCGCGATGCTGCTGCAGACGATCGCGTGGAACGTGGCGTGGATCTTCTCGGCGGCGCTGCTGCTGGCGATCCCCGTCGTGTTCTCGACGGTCGTCGTGCAGATCGGCTTCGGCTTCCTGAACCGCGTGGCGCCGGCGCTGAACCTGTTCTCGCTGGGCTTTTCCGTCATCACGCTGTTCGGCCTCCTGATGCTGGGGCAGCTGGTGCGGTTCATTCCCGACCATTATTCGCGGATGACGGGGCAGGTGCTGGAAATGATCCGTCAACAAATGCAGGCGACAGGCCATGGCTGATACGGGCACCGGCGATAAAACCGAAAAGGCCTCACAGCAGAAGCTGAGGAAGGCGCGCGAGGAAGGCCAGGTCTCGCGCTCGCGCGATCTCGCCACCGCGATCGGCATCCTCGTCAGCCTGAAGCTGTTCGTGTTCCTGCTGCCCGATTACCTCGTCCAGTTCCGCGCGATCTTCTCGGCCAGCTTCGTGCCGCTGGACTCGACCGGCGCCCTGATGAACGCGATGTCGGACGTGTTCTACGAAGCCACGATGCTGCTGGTGAAGATGGTGGCGCCGCTGTTCGTCGTGCCGTTCTTCATCGTGCTCGGCTCGATGGTGCCGGGCGGCTGGGTGTTCAGCTCGAAGAACTTCATGCCGAAGTTCTCGAAGATGAGCCCCGTGGCCAACCTCGGCCGGCTGTTCTCCGGCAAGCACGGTTTCGAGCTGGGCATATCGATCGCCAAGGCATCGATCCTGATCGCGGTGCTGGTGCACATGGCCCGCTCGACGATCACCGACTACACGCGGCTGCAGTCGATGCCGCTGTCGCAGGCGATGGCCAACGGCGCGAGCCTGATGCTGGACGGCGTGATGGCGCTGGTGGCGATCTTCGTGCTGTTCGCCGTGATCGATGTGCCGGCGCAGGCATTCTTCTATGCGCGAAACCAGCGCATGAGCAAGCAGGACCTGAAGGAAGAGCACAAGAGCCAGGAAGGGCGGCCCGAAGTGAAGGGCCGCATCCGCCAGCTGCAGCGGGCGATGGCGCAGCGCGCCGCCCGCAAGACGGTGCCGTCGGCCGACGTCGTCGTCGTCAACCCCGAGCACTATGCGGTGGCGCTGAAGTACGACGAGAAGCGCGCCGAGGCGCCGTTCGTCGTGGCCAAGGGCGTCGACGAGATGGCGCTGTACATCCGCCGCATCGCCGAGGAGCACAGCGTGGAAGTGCTGCGCCTGGCACCGCTGGCGCGTGCCATCTACAATACGAGCCAGGTCAACCAGCAGATCCCCGTGCCGCTGTACCAGGCCGTGTCGCAGGTGCTGCACTACGTGCTGCAAATGAAGGCGTTCCGCGCCGGCGGACGCACCGCGCGCCCGGCGTTCCCCGATCAGATTGTCGTACCAACATCCATGAGTGAGGTTTCACCGTCATGAATTTCCTGAACTCCCTGGTGGCCGAACTGCGCCGCCACAAGTTCGCCACGCCGCTGTTCGTGATGTCCATCCTCGCGATGATCATCCTGCCGCTGCCGCCGATCCTCTTGGACGTGCTGTTCACGTTCAACATCGTGCTCGCGCTGATCGTGATCCTCGTGTCGGTGCAGGCCAAGCGCCCGCTGGACTTCTCCGTGTTCCCGACGGTGATCCTCGCCACGACGATGCTGCGGTTGACGCTGAACGTGGCATCCACCCGCGTCGTGCTGCTGCACGGCCACGAGGGCACGCATGCGGCCGGCCGGGTGATCGAATCGTTCGGTAACGTCGTCATCGGCGGCAATTTCGTCGTCGGCCTCGTCGTGTTCGTGATCCTGATGATCATTAACTTCGCGGTGGTGACGAAGGGCGCGGAGCGGATCTCGGAAGTGTCGGCGCGCTTCACGCTGGACGCGCTGCCGGGCAAGCAGATGGCGATCGACGCCGACCTGAACGCGGGCCTGATCAACCAGGAAAAAGCCCAGGTGCGCCGCAAGGAAGTGGCGATGGAAGCGGACTTCTACGGCGCGATGGACGGCGCCTCGAAGTTCGTGCGCGGCGACGCGGTCGCGTCGATCCTGGTCCTGATCATCAACATCGTCGGCGGTGTCGCGATCGGTTCGCTGATGCAGGACATGAGCTTCGGCGACGCGTTCCGCCAGTACGCGCTGCTGACGATCGGCGACGGCCTGGTGGCACAGATCCCGGCGCTGCTGCTGTCGGCCGCCGCCGCGATCATCGTCACCCGCGTCTCGGACGCCGGCGACTTCGAAGCGCAGGTGGGCAGCCAGCTGCTGGCCAACCCGAACGTGCTGTTCTCCGCCGCCGGCCTGATGGTGATCCTCGGTCTCGTGCC
This sequence comes from Pseudoduganella flava, assembly GCF_007830495.1. GTDB lineage: Bacteria > Pseudomonadota > Gammaproteobacteria > Burkholderiales > Burkholderiaceae_D > Rugamonas > Rugamonas flava. The sequence continues at coordinate 441,826 of NZ_VLKW01000002.1, forward strand.
GGGCATGCCGTGGCTGCCGTTCCTGTCGTTCGCGGGCGCGCTCGGTTATGTCGGCTGGCGCATGCAGCAACGGGGCGTGGCGCTGCCGGACACCAGGCAGATCGAAGCCATCGAAGCCGTGCTGCGCGAGGACAAGGCGCCGGAGCTGGAGTGGCAAAGCCTGCCCGTCGTGCACCCGATGCAGGTGCTGCTGGGCTACAAGCTCGTCGGCCTGATCGACAAGGCGAACGGCGAGGTGCTGACGAAGCGCATCCGCGGTGTGCGGCAAAGCGTGTCCGAAGCGATGGGTATGGTGCTGCCGCCGATCGGCGTACGCGACGACCTGGGGCTGAAGCCGTCGCAATATTCCGTCGTGCTGGGCGGCGCGGTGATCGCCCAGGCCGAGGTGTTCCCGGATCGGCTGATGGCGATCCCGTCGCCGAACCTGTACGGCCAGATCGACGGCATTCCCGGCGTCGAGCCGGCCTATGGCATGCCGGTCGTGTGGATCGAACCTGGCGAAAAGGCGCAGGCACTGGGCTTGGGCTACCAGGTCGTCGAGGCACCGTCCGCGATCGCCACGCACCTGTCGAAACTGATCCGCGAATACCTGCCGGAACTGTTCCGCCATGACGACGTGGGCGCGCTGATGGAGCGCCTGACGGCGCTGGCGCCGAAGCTGGGCGGGGCGCTGGACAAGGCGCTGACGCACACCCAGCTCCTGCGCGTGTTCCGCGTGCTGCTGGCCGAGAACGTGTCGTTGAAGGACATCGTGCCGATCGCCACCACGCTGGTCGACAGCGCGGAAACGACGAAGGACCCGATCCTGCTAGCCGCCGAAGTGCGCTGCGCGCTGCGCCGCCAGATCGTCGCGGGCCTGTTCGGCCAGAAGAAGGAAATGCTGGCGTTTAACCTGGGCGGCGAGCTGGAAAACATGCTGCTGGGTTCCCTGAACCAGGCCCGCCAGTCCGGCAAGGTGGTGCTGGACAATTACCCGATCGACCCGCACCTGCTGGCGCAGCTGCAGGTGAACATGCCGGTGGCGCGCGAACAGATGAAGCAGCAGGCCACGCCGCCGCTGCTGCTGGTGCTGCCGCAGATCCGCCCGCTGCTGGCCCGTTACGCGCGGCTGTTCGCACCGGGACTGCACGTGCTGTCGTATAACGAGGTGCCGGAGAACCGCGAGGTTTCGATTATTGGTACCGTAGGGTAACCCAAGGGGGTCGCGACGCACCGCCTCGCGCCCGGGTTACGGCCCAGGCTTGCAAGCCTGGGCCTGGGGACACCATCCGATTTGACGCGGCGATTACCGGCGTCGGAAAGCACCGCTTCGCGCCCGGGTTACGGCCCAGGCTTCGATTTGACGCGGCGATTACCGGCGTCACGCGCCAACCTTTACTCCTCCTTCCTTGCCTCCGCCGGCGGCGCCTTCAGCCTCACCCGCGTGCCGGGACCACGTCCGCCGCCCGCGTCCACGGCGTAGACTTCGATCTCGATATCCATGTCGATGGCGGCCGACTGCGGACCCTCGAACAGGAACAAATCGAATGTCATCGCGCCATCCTCCACGGTGGCGGCCTGCGGCCCGCCTTCGTCCGCGATCGGGCCATTCTTCGGCACCACGAAACCAAAGCCGACCTCCCGCAACGGCGGCGCATCCGCGACGGGCCATTCTACCCTCAGCCTGGCGGTACCGGCCATGCAACGGCTGATGCGCGTGTAGTAATCGGCGGGTTCCGCGGGGACGCGCACGATCTGCTCGACGGTGACGCGCGGCGCCGGCAGGGTGCGGGCCGGCGGCGCGGCATCCCAGTCGTAGCCGGATGGCACGGTTGCCTTGAACGGATGGTAATTGCTGTAGAACAGGCAGGCGGAGGCGGGCATTGACGCCGCCAGCACCCACGCGGCCACGATCGTGCGGATCATCGGCGGCTCCCACGGCGGAAAATGCCAAGTTACCACGGCAAGCGGTTTCGGCGCCAGAAATACGAAAGCCAACCGATCGGTTGGCTTTCTTGGCTGAGCCGGCCGCGGCGGCCGGCGGTTCAGGCGAATTACTGCAGCAGGGACAGGACCAGCGACGACTGGCTGTTGGACTGCTTCAGCATCGCGGTGCCGGCTTGCAGCAGCATCTGGTTCGACGTCATCGAAGCCGATTCCGAAGCGAAGTCGACGTCCATGATGCGGCCGGTTGCGTTCTTCGTGTTCGTCGAGATGTTCGACAAGTTGTTGTAGACGTGGTCCAGGCGGTTCGACACTGCACCGATCTTCGAACGCAGGGCGGCAACGGAGTCGATCGCGGTTGCCAGCGTCTTGATCGTTGCGTTCGCGTTGTTTGCACCCGTCACCGAGTTCGGGGTGGCGGCGTTGTCGGAGATTTCGGTACCGGCAGCGGCAGCGGCTGCACCGGTGCCACCGTCGTACTGCTTGGCGGCCAGCAGGATGTCGCTGTGCACTTTGCCCAGTTCGACGGTGAAGTCAGCATTCATCTTCTCGTCCATGTCCGAACCGATCTGGAACGTGACTGCGGTGGACAGCTTGCCTTTGGCAGCGTCCGAGTTCAGCAGGGCGGTGCCACCGAACTTGGTGTTGGACATGATGTTGCCCAGTTCGTTCGACAGCGAGTCGAATTCAGCCTGCATTGCCTGCTGGTCGACGCCGGTCGAGGAACCGTCGGCTGCCTGGGTTGCCAGGTCTTTCATGCGGTTCAGGATGTTCGTCGTCTCGTCCAGCGCGCCTTCGGCGGTCTGCAGCATCGAGATCGAGTTCTGCGTGTTGCGCATTGCAACGCCCATGCCGCTGGTCTGGGTTTTCAGACGGGTAGCGATCTGCAGGCCAGCTGCGTCGTCCATTGCGGAGTTGATGCGGTAACCGGTCGACAGACGGGTCATCGAGGTCGACAGGCTCGATTGGGTACGCGAGATCGAGTTCTGTGCGGACAGTGCAGCGTTATTGGTGTGAAGGCTCAGCATTTTCGTTACTCCAGTTGGTTGGTTCGATTCAGAGCAGCTTTTCTGCGCTCTCATGAGTACAAGACGACCGCCCCGAACAGGACATTAAGTGCCGCATGGAAATTTTTGAGGATTTTTTTCGATTTTTTTTCCGAAGCAAAAACAACAACGCCGGGCGGACCCGGCGTTGTTGGCATGCGCTGTTGGCAAAATCACATGTTCGGATAGTTCGGTCCGCCGCCGCCTTCCGGCGTGACCCAGACGATGTTCTGGGTCGGGTCCTTGATGTCGCAGGTCTTGCAGTGCACGCAGTTCTGGGCGTTGATCTGCAGGCGGTCGGTGCCTTCGTCCGTCTTGACGAACTCGTACACGCCCGCCGGGCAGTAGCGCTGTTCCGGTCCCGCGTACTTGACCAGGTTCACGTCCACCGGCACGGAAGGATTCTTCAGCGTCAGGTGGATCGGCTGGTCCTCCGCATGATTCGTGTTCGAGATGAACACGGAGGACAGCTTGTCGAACGTCAGCTTGCCGTCCGGCTTGGGATAGACGATCGGCTTGAAGTTCGCGGCCGGCTTCAGGCATTCATGGTCCGCATGGCTGTGGTGCAGGGTCCACGGCGCCTTGCCGCGGAAGATGATCTGGTCGATCGCCGTCATCACGGAGCCATACAGCGTGCCCTTGTTCAGGTACTGTTTGACGTTGCGCGCCACGTGCAGCTCCTCGAACAGCCAGGAATTCTCGAACGCCGTCGGGTAGGCGGCCAGTTCGTCGTGCTGGCGGCTTTCGCCCAGCGCGGCCACCAGCGCTTCGGCGGCCAGCATGCCGGACTTGATCGCCGTGTGGCTGCCCTTGATGCGGCTCATGTTCAGGAAGCCGGCGTCGCAGCCGATCAGCGCGCCGCCCGGGAACACCAGCTTCGGCAGCGATTGCAGGCCGCCCGCCGTGATCGCCCGTGCGCCGTACGAGATGCGCTTGCCGCCCTCGAAGAAGCCACGGATCGCCGGGTGCGTCTTGTAGCGCTGGAATTCGTCGTACGGCGACAGGTACGGGTTTTCATAGTTCAGGCCGACCACGTAGCCGACGACGACCTGGTTGTTCTCCAGGTGGTACAGGAACGAGCCGCCATACGTGTCCCAATCCAGCGGCCAGCCCGTCGTGTGGACGACGAGGCCCGGCTGGTGCTTGGCGGGATCGATTTCCCACAGTTCCTTGATGCCGATGCCGTACGCCTGCGGGTCCTTGCCCTTGTTCAGGTCGTATTTGGCGATCAGCTGCTTGCCCAGGTGGCCGCGCGAGCCTTCCGCGAACAGCGTGTACTTGCCGTGCAGTTCCATGCCCAGCTGGAAGTCGGGGCCCGGCTCGCCATCGCGCTTGACGCCCATATTGCCGGTGGCGACGCCTTTCACGGAGCCATCGTCGTTGTACAGGATCTCGGCGGCGGGGAAGCCGGGGAAGATCTCGACACCTAGGCTTTCCGCCTGCTGGCCCAGCCAGCGCACGACGTTGCCGAGCGAGATCACGTAATTGCCGTGGTTTTCAAAGCACTTCGGCAGCGCGAAGTTCGGCGCCTTGTACGCCTTCGTTTCAGTCAGGAACAGCACGCGGTCTTCGGTGACGGGGGTGTTCAGCGGGGCGCCCAGTTCCTGCCAATTCGGGATCAGCTCGGTGATCGCGCGCGGGTCCATCACGGCGCCCGACAGGATGTGCGCGCCCAGCTCGCCGCCTTTTTCCAGCACGACCACGGAAATCTCCTGGCCCTTCTCCTGGGCCAGCTGCTTGATGCGGATCGCAGCCGACAAACCGGCCGGACCACCGCCGACGATCACCACGTCGTATTCCATCGCTTCGCGTGGGCCGTACTGTTCAACGAGATTAGTCATAGGATTTTTATAGGAATAGTCGAGTGAGGAAAATTAGCACGAGTGTGCTCTTTTTTCCATGCAAATGCAACGGCATTGTAGTAGATGTTCCCGTCTAATTTGGCCAATTGTGTAATATAGCGTGCAATATTGACGGCGCCGCGCCGTCCGACAAAAAGGAGCAAGTCGTGGGTTACGAAGTCAATTTCGAAGGGAAGATCGCGCTCGTGACGGGCGCTTCAAGCGGCCTTGGGGCCCGCTTCGCGAAGGTGCTGGCCGCGGCCGGCGCCCAGGTCGTGCTGGCATCGCGCCGTGTGGAACGCCTGAAGGAGCTGCGCGCCGAGATCGAGGCCGACGGTGGCGCCGCGCACGTCGTCGCGCTGGACGTCACGGATTACGCCAGCATCAAGTCGGCGATTGCCCATGCGGAAACGGAGGCGGGGCCGATCGACATCCTCGTCAACAACTCGGGCGTGTCGACGACGCAGCGGCTGATCGACGTCACGCCGGAAGACTACAGCTTCATCATGGATACCAACCTGCGCGGCGCGTTCTTCGTGGCCCAGGAAGCGGCCAAGCGGATGATCGCCCGCGCCAAGGGCGACCCGAAGAAGCAGCACCGCATCATCAATATCGCGTCGGTGGCCGGCATGCGCGTGCTGCCGCAGATCGGCGTGTATTGCATGAGCAAGGCCGGCGTGATCCAGATGACGAAGGCGATGGCGGTGGAGTGGGGCAAGTACGGCATCAACACGAACGCGATCTGCCCCGGCTACATCTCCACCGAGATCAACGAGGATTATTTCGCCAGCGAGCAGGGCCAGCGCCTGATCGAGATGCTGCCGCGCAAACGGCCCGGCAAGCCGGAAGACCTGGACGGCCTGCTGCTCCTGCTGGCCGGCGAAGACGCCCACTTCATCAACGGCGCGGTGATCGCGGCGGACGATGGGATGACGGCGCAATAGCGCCGCGCGCCGCCACCAGTTCGACGACCCAGTCGATGAACGCGCGCAGCGTCTTGCTGACGTAGGGCGTGGGCCGGTAGGCCAGGTACAGCGGCATCGGGTCGACGTGCCAGTCCTCGAACAGCGGCACGAGCGCGCCCGCGGTCACGTGGGCACGCGCCATGTACTGGGGCAGCCACAGCACCCCCAGGCCGGCGACGCCCGCCGCCAGATAGGCGTTGCCGTCGTCGATGCGCAGCAGATGGCGGCCCTGCACGGGCTGGCGCTCGCCGGCACGGTGCATCGCATACGGAAAACCATCGGCGCCCGCCGACCAGCGGTATGCGACGATGCGGTGGCTGCCGTCGCCCAGTTCCCGAGGATGGGCCGGCATGCCAACGCGCGCGAGATAGGCGGGGGCCGCATACACGCCCAGTTGCAGGTCGCCCAGGTGCCGCGCCACCAATGATTGGTCGGCCAGCTGGCCGCCGCGGATGACGCAATCGACGTTGTCGCTGATCAGGTCCACCTTGCGGTCGCTGGCGCCCAGGTCGAGCACGATGTCCGGGTAGCGCTCGTAAAAGCCGGGCAGGGCCGGGATCAGGATCGTCGTCGCCAGCGGGCTCGGCACATCGACCCGCAACACGCCTTGCGGCGCGGCGGCCGCACCCGGCAAGCCCGTTTCCACGTCGTCCAGTTCGGCCAGCAGGCGCACCACCCGTTCGTAATAGGCGGCGCCATCGGCCGTCACGTTCACTTGCCGCGTCGTGCGGTTGAGCAGCTTCACGCGCAGCCGCGCTTCCAGTTGCTGCACCAGCTGCGTCACCGTCGCCCGGCTCATGTGCAGCGTGTGCGCGGCCTTCGTGAAGCTGCCTGCCTCGACAACGCGGACGAACGCCTGCATCGCATCGAACCGATCCATTTCTCCTCCTTATTGATTGGATTATACAAACAGTCTTGGCGTCACTTGCTCATTTATCGATGCCAAAGGAGGCGCTACGCTGTGCACTTCAACCAAAGGAGTGAGCGATGACTGTACGAGACGTAGTGTTCCCGCCGGGCCGGCAGGCCCTGTATGAAAAGAACCGTTATTCGCCGGCCGTGCGCGCGAATGGCTTGCTGTTCGTGTCCGGCCAGGTGGGTAGCCGCGAGGACGGCTCGCCCGAGCCGGAGCTGGACGCCCAGGTGCGGCGCGCGTTCGCGAACCTGAACGCGATCCTGGCGGCAGCGGGCTGTTCGTTCGACGACGTGGTGGATGTGACCGTCTTCATCGTCGACCCGGAACAGCGCTTCGAGCGCATCTGGGCCGTGGCCCAGGAGTTCTGGGGCGGCCCGCCGCATCCCACGGTGACGGCCGTCGGCGTCACGTGGTTGTATGGATTCCAGTTCGAGATCAAGGCGATCGCGAAGCTGCGGGACTGAGGAATCAAGGACTTGGAAAATGGGGCCGTCCCCACTTTCCGGGAAACGGTGCGCTAGCGGGTCATGCCGACCAGCTTGTGCACCAGCTCGGACGATGTCGCGGCACCGAACTTGCGCATCAGCTTGGCGCGATGCATTTCCACCGTGCGCGGCGACAGGTCCGTCTCGCGGGCGATCATCTTGCTGGTCTTGCCTTCGACGAGGAAGGCGGCGATCTCCCGTTCGCGCGGCGTCAGTTCGGCCGACACGGGCCGCTTCTCGGACACGTCCTCGAACGTCCACACGCCGGGACCCAGCGGGTCCTGCGGGTCGAGCGCGCGGCCCGTCACGTGGCACCAGAACAGCTCGCCGCTGGCGCGGCGCATGATGCGCTCGTCCGAGTAGCGGCCGCGCGCGTTCATGATCGGGATGATGCGGTGGCCCGTGCGCAGGAATTCATCCATCGTCGGGTACAGCACGGCGAACGACTCGCCGTCCAGCGCGCCGTGGCGGTAGCCGAACATCTGCGTCAGCGCGTCGTTGGACGACTGGATCACGCGGTTGACGGAGATGCACATTCCCACCGGCGCGAACCGGAAGATGGTTTCATAATCGATTTCGTACGGGGCATTCATCAGCAGCTTGTCTCGAACTTTCTTCTTTATCCCTCTTATGTATGACAGGTATTTCTACGGTATTGTACTTTCCGTGCCCGTCACCTATTCTGGTACCCCTCGAAGGGGGATACCATACCGCCTAGCTTATCAAAAAAGGAAGGGGGCACAATGAACAAAGTTTATCCGGACGCCCAGTCCGCCCTGGCCGGCATCGTGCAGGACGGCCAGACGATCGCCGTCGGCGGTTTCGGCCTGTGCGGCATTCCCGAGGCGCTGATCCTCGCGCTGCGCGATTCGGGCGTGAAGGGGCTGACGGCCATCTCCAACAACGCCGGCGTGGACGGCTTCGGCCTCGGCCAGCTGCTGGAAACGCGCCAGATCAGGAAGATGATCGCCTCCTACGTAGGCGAGAACAAGGAGTTCGCGCGCCAGTACCTGGCCGGCGAACTGGAACTGGAATTCACGCCGCAAGGCACGCTGGCCGAGAAGCTGCGCGCCGGCGGTGCCGGCATCCCCGCGTTCTTCACGAAGACTGGCGTGGGCACGATCGTTGCCGACGGCAAGGAGATCCGCGAATTCGACGGCGAACGCTACGTGATGGAGCGCAGCCTCGTCGCCGACGTCGCGCTGGTGAAGGCGTGGAAGGCCGACAAGGCGGGCAACCTCATCTACCGCAAGACGGCGCGCAACTTCAACCCGAACGTGGCCGCCGCGGGCAAGATCACGGTCGTCGAAGTGGAGGAGCTGCTCGAAGTGGGCGAGATCGATCCGGACGCCGTGCACACCCCCGGCATCTTCGTGCACCGCATCGTGCACAACCCGCATCCGGAAAAACGTATCGAACAGCGCACCGTGCGCGCCGCCTGAGGAGAAGAACATGGCATGGACTCGTGATCAAATGGCCGCGCGCGCGGCCAAGGAGCTGCAGGACGGCTTCTATGTGAACCTGGGCATCGGCCTGCCGACATTGGTGGCGAACTATGTGCCGTCCGATATCGAGGTGTTCCTGCAGTCGGAAAACGGCCTGCTCGGCATTGGCCCGTTCCCTACCGAGGAAGAAGTCGACGCGGACCTGATCAACGCCGGCAAGCAGACGGTGACGGCGCTGCCCGGCTCGGCCTACTTCAGCTCGGCCGACTCGTTCGGCATGATCCGCGGCGGCAAGATCAACCTGGCGATCCTGGGCGCGATGCAGGTGTCGGAGCAGGGCGACCTGGCGAACTGGATGATCCCCGGGAAGATGGTCAAGGGCATGGGCGGCGCGATGGACCTGGTGGCCGGCGTGAAGAAGGTCGTCGTGCTGATGGAGCACGTGGCCACCGCCAAGGACGGCACGACGTCGCACAAGATCCTCAAGGAGTGCAACCTGCCGCTGACGGGTGTCGGCGTCGTCGACCTGATCATCACCGACCTGGGCGTGATGGAAGTGACGGACAAGGGCTTGAAGGTGACCGAGCTGGCGCCGGAAGTGACGCGGGAGCAGATCGCCGCCGCGACGGGCGTGGAGCTGGATTTCTCGGCGCTGTAACGCCGCGTTCGCGCGAAGAAAAAAAGCCTGCCGGGTGCTGCCCGGCAGGCTTTTTTTTTAGTAGAAGGCGCTGTGCCCCGGCCGTGTTGGAACGAACTGAACTTTTCTCCTGTCGCGTTGTCTCAGCAGTATCGATGGCAGCGATACGGAGGCGGCAATGGACAAGGGCAAGTTCGAGCGGTTTCTGGGACGGTTGCGGCTGCAGCTAGAAAAGCTCACGCGCCAGCAGGTCGGCCGCACGCAGGACGAGGTTGCGGCCCATGCGGCGCGCTGGCAGTGCCTGGACATCATCGAGGCCTTCGGAAGGCTGCGCAGGAAGTGCCCGCACTGCGGCCACGCGCGCTTTCACCGGCACGGCTACACGTCCGGCCTGCAACGCTATCGCTGCCTCCGCTGCACCCACACGTTCTCGGCGCTGACCAACACGCCGTTGCTTCACCTGCGCCGGCGCGACCGCTGGCTGCCCTACCTGCAATGCATGCTCGATACGCGCACGGTACGGGCATCGGCAACAAAAGTCGGCATCCATCGCAACACGAGTTTTCGCTGGCGCCACCGCTTCCTGGTTCGCGTGGTGCATGACCGGCCGATTCCGTTGAAGGGCATCGTAGAGGCCGATGAGACGTACCTGCTTGAATCGCAGAAGGGCTCGCGCTGCCTGAACCGGCCGGCCAGAAGACGTGGCGGCGTGGCGCACAGCCGCGGCATCACGAAGGAGCACGACTGCATCCTTGTCTTGCGCGATCGCGGCGGACAAACGCGCGACTGGTGGACGGGGCGTGGCCCCGTCACCAGCAAGCAGTTGTCGTGGGGCCTGCCGGCGGCGCTGGATGAGGACGTCGTGCTGGTAACCGATGGCGCGAAGGCCTATCGCACCTTCATCGCCGCGTATCCGTTTGCCCACGTGCCGCTGAACCTCGCGGCCGGCATCCGCTCTCGCGGCCCGTACCACCTGCAGAACGTGAACAACTACCACAGCCGCTTCAAGACCTGGCTGCGCACTTTCCTCGGCGTGGCCAGTCGCTACCTGCCGAACTACCTGGGCTGGCGCCATGCGCTGGACGGCGGCAGGATCACGACGCCGGCAGGGCTGCTCAAGTCGGCGCTGGGCCTGCGCACCACCACGGCAGCAAGTCATTGAGCCAGCGCACACCACGGCATCGGAACGCGCGATGATCGGGGAACCGCCGAACGGTGGCGGCAGCCTTTCAATCATCAATCCAAAAGGGGAGCGAAAGGAAAGGTCGCAAGCAGCCTCACCAACACGTTCGGGTGACAGCGCCTAGTAGAAGTAGGGCGTCTTCCTGGCCCACTCGTTGCCCGGCCAGCGCTTGTGCAGCACACCATGCGCCTTTTTCGACAGCTGCTTCGCATCGCCGTCCAGGCAGCCGCCGCGGGTGGACGCGACCACCACGTGCAGCAGCCAGGGCAGCTCCGGATCGGCCGGCTGCCGCGCCACCCACTCCAGCACGTCGTCGCCCACGGTGCCGGTCGCCGTCTTCAGCGCCTGCAAGCCACCTTGCTCCCGCTGCCGCGCCGCGCTGTCGCCGGCCGATGGGGGCGCCGGCAGCCGCCAGGCGAACGCCCGCGCACCGTCGGGTGCCGGCCGGAACGAGCACCAGCCGGATGCCGTCACGTCGTCCGGCGCCATGGCCTTGACGGGGCCGGCGTACATCGTCAGCTGCGCGGCGAGCCCGAAGCGCATCGACTCGACCAGCATCGCATGGCGCGCCTCGTCGCTCGAAGGCGCGCGCTGGTAGCGCGCCAGGCCAGGCGCCATGGCCGGCACGAGTTCGGCCAGCAGCGTGGCCGCGCGCTTGCCGTCGCCGGCATTGCCCAGCAACGCGGCGCGCATCCACGCCGCGCCGGCGACCCGCGCGCGCAGGTCCACCGGCAGCGCCGTGTCGCCGGCCAGCTCGATCAGGTCGGCCACGGCCAGCCGGTCGTTCAGCCAGCGCAGGCCGTCGTCGTTGAGCGCATCTTCCTGCACTACCCCGCGTTCGCCGTAGTCGATATTGGTGCGCAGCAGGAAGCGGCCGGCGTCGCGCACGGAGGTGGCCGCGGCGAAGCGCTCTTCGCGGAACAGGTTGCGGGTGGCGGGAGACAGCGCTCGCCGCAGCGCCTCGTCCGCGAGCGTGCGCGTCGCGTCGGCCCGGCCGGCCAGGCGCGCCAGACGGGCCAGCTGATAGCGCGCCGTCACCCAGGCCGGATAGTCCGGGCCGATCGCCAGCGCCGCGCGCTCCACGTCGGCCGGGATGGCCTGGCTCAGCATCAGCGTCGCGACCAGCCATGGCCGGGCCGCCGTCTTGCGCCAGCGCTCCAGTGCATGGGCTCCCGGCGCTGCGCAGTCGTCCTTGCCGGCGCACTCGCGTACCGTTTCGATCCAGTCGACGAAATCGTGCTTGCCGCGCAGTGTGGCGGGATGGTGGCCGTCCATCAGCAAGGCCCAATCGCCCAGCCGGTCCTCGATAAATGGATCGGCCCTTGGACTGTCCAGGTGGCGGCTCAACTCGGCCAGGCGGCTGTCCGGCGTCAGGCCGAAGCGCATCGCGCGCAGCAGGGCGCGAGTGGCCTCGTGCAGCGGCGTCAACGCGGCGTCGCCAAGGATTCGGGCGCCGCGCGCCTCGAGCTCACTGGCCTGCTGCTCGCGCCGCGCTTCGTCCGTATCCTTGGCCGCGGCGACGGCACGCCGGATGTCCGCGCGCAGCGCCAGATAGCGGCCCAGCGCCTGCATCGGATGGCCGCGCGTGGCGCCGATGCGCTCGAACAGCGCGGCGCTCTCCGCATAACGTTGCGCATGGAAGTACCATGCGGCGCGCTGGTACTCGCGCACCTGGCGCCAGTAGGCCGGTTCGCTGTCGGGCAGCGCGGGAGGCATCGTCAACTGCGCCGGCTTGGCGTCGCCGAAGCGGTAGCGCGCGTCCTGCGTTTCCTGGCATGCCGCACCGACCTGCTGCTGCGCGATGATCCATGCATCGAGCCGGGCCGGCGTCGCATCCGGCCGGGCCGCCGCTGCGTCGAGCGTATGCACCGCATGCGTGATGGCGGTGGCGGGGCAGGCGGCGATCTTGCGCACTTCGGGGTCGTCGCCATCGCTGCGCAGCGCTTTCGCCAGGCGGCTGATCAGCGGCGCAGCGCCGGTTTCGTCCGGCTCCGACCAGCCGTAGCCGAACGCGCTGCCGTCGGCGCGCGCCAGGCCACCTTCCATGCCGGGCGACCGTGCCGCTTTCGGGCCCAGCATCATCGCGCGCCACGCCGAGTACAGGTACACGCGGCGCATGCCCGGCTGGATCACGCCCAGCTCGCCCGCCTGGAAGCGGGGCAGCGCGATGTCCGGTGCGCGGTACGCCTTGAACAGCGTATAACTGGGGCCATAATCGCCGCTGGCCAGCGCCTGGGCGGCGGCGGCGCACAGCATGGCCGCAAGCAGTTTCCTCATCACTTCTGTTGCCATCCTTTCTCATCGAACCAATAGGTGCGCCGGTAGCGCCGTGTCACGTCTTGCGTATAGGGTTCCTGCCGCGAGAAGCCGGCGGCGGTGGCGCGGCAGGCGGGGTGCAGCAGTTGCGGCTGGTCGGCCACGATGCCGCGCAGCGCCACGTTGTCGCGCCCCATGCGGAAGAACATCGGCACCACTTCATCCACCGGCAGGTCGTCCAGCCAGTTCGGCGAGCGGCACCACCAGGCGAGCGCCGTCACGCTCAGCTTGATCCCGGCCGGCAGCGCGGTCCGCACCTGCTGCACGAGCATGCGGTAGTCGGCGCGGTGCGACGGCCGCGCTTCCAGGTCGAGCTGCACCCAGCCGGACGTGGACGCGCGCGCGGCCGACCGCATCGCAGCCAGCACGACGGCTTGCGCATGCTGCAGCGTGCGCGGCGGGCGGATCGGATCGATCTCCACATGCACGACCGGCACGACGGCGGTTCGCACCGGTAGGCGGCGCGGTTGCGCGCCGGGGCGCACTAGCACCTTGTCGCCGGCCAGCCAGATGTGCCGGTCCACCACGGCCACGGTCTGCGACCAGGCGGGCACCGGCGCATCGCGCCACAGCCAGGCGATGGCGGTGGGAGGAACCTCGAGGACAGGCGGTGCGAACATCGGTGGCGGTGTGACGAACGGGGGCCGTAGGATAGCAGTACGATGGCGGCAAAAGACTCACCATTTGTCACGATGGTAAACGCAAACGGCCCCGCACTGGCGGGGCCGTTTGCTTGCCGGAAGAGAGGGCTTACTTCCGCGGGCTTACTTGCGGGGGCTTACTTGCCCACGGCCCTCAGGATCGGGGCCGGTGCGGCGTCCGCGACGACCGCTTCGTCAGCGAGCGACGGGTTGGCCAGCTCGCGGGTCAGCGTTGCCGTATCGAGCTCGCCTTCCCACTTCGACACGACGATCGCCGCGACGCCGTTGCCGACGAAGTTCGTCAGCGCGCGGCATTCGCTCATGAAGCGGTCGATGCCGAGGATTAGCGCCATGCCGGCCACCGGAATCGTCGGCACGACGGCCAGTGTGGCGGCCAGCGTGATGAAGCCGGCGCCGGTGATGCCGGAGGCACCCTTCGACGTCAGCATCGCCACGCCGAGGATCGTCAGTTCCTGCATCAGCGTCAGGTCGGTGTTGGTCGCCTGGGCCACGAACAGCGCCGCCATCGTCATGTAGATGTTGGTGCCGTCCAGGTTGAACGAGTAGCCGGTCGGCACGACGAGGCCGACGACGGGCTTGGAGGCGCCCAGCTTCTGCAGCTTCGTCATCAGCGACGGCAGCGCGCTTTCCGACGAGCTGGTGCCCAGCACGATCAGCAGTTCTTCCTTGATGTAGGCGATGAAGCGCACGATCGAGAAGCCGGTGAACTTCGCGATCGAACCGAGCACGATGAACACGAACAGGAAGCAGGTCAGGTAGAACGAACCCATCAGCTTGGCCAGCGGCAGCAGCGAGGCGATGCCGTATTTGCCGATCGTGAAGGCCATCGCGCCGAATGCGCCGATCGGGGCGGCCTTCATGATGATGTTGACCATGCCGAAGATCGCGGCGCCGGCCTGGTCGATCAGATGCGCCACCGGCTTGCCGCGCTCACCGAGGAGCGACAGCGCGAAGCCGAACAGCACGGAGATCAGCAGTACCTGCAGGATGTCGCCTTTCGCGAACGCGTCCACCACCGTGTTCGGGATGATGTTCATCACGAAGTCCACGGTGGACTGGTGCGACGCCTTTTCGGTGTATTGGGCGATCGCCTTGGTATCCAACGTGGCGGGGTCGGCGTTGAAGCCGGCGCCGGGCTTGAGGATGTTGGCGACGAACAGGCCGATCACCAGCGCGAACGTCGAGACGACCTCGAAGTACAGCAGGGCCTTGCCGCCGACGCGGCCGATCTTCTTCACGTCCTGCATGCCGGCGATGCCGGAAACGACGGTACAGAAGATCACCGGCGCGATGATCATCTTGATCAGCTTGATGAAGCCATCGCCCAGCGGTTTCATCGCGACGGCGTCCGACGGCAGGTAGATACCCAGCAGCACGCCCACGAAGATCGCGAACAGTACCTGGACATACAGGATCTTATAAAACGGTTTTTTCATGATGGTGGTCTCCGAATGCTGGCAGCCATCATGCACGGCGATCTCAGTTATCACCATTGTGATTATCCGCATTGTGGATGTCCCCATCAGGGATGGCCACAATGTGGTTTGTACTTATCGGTTGCGTGCATTGTCTTGTGCAATGCCGGGCCGACGCGAACAGCGGCCACTTGATGTTCGATAGCTACCGTGCGGGCTTTCCTGGAAGGCAACACTGCTACAATGCTCCGCCATGCATATGCAATCCGTTTCCGGGCGCGCGGCCCCGGGTCCGCACCCGTTGAAGAGGGCGATATGTCTACCAGCGTGAAAACGATACCCGATGCAAACGCAGCTGGGGCCGGCCACGTCGTGCGGTTTTACCAGGATGACGCCGTACTGATGGAGGAAGTGGCCGACTTCCTCGACCGCGGGCTGCGCGAAGGCGGGACCGCCATCGTCATCGCGACACCAGCGCATCTGTCCGCGCTGCGCCAGCAATTGATGGGCCTCGGCGCATTGCAAGGCCAGCGCGGCTGGTTCACGGGCGAGCTGGTCATGCTGGACGCGGCCGAGGTGCTGGCGCAGATCATCGTCGAGGGCTGGCCTGACGAGCAGCGCTTCGAGGCCGTGGTCGGGCAAGTGGTGCGCGGCGCGCTGGTGCGCGGAGGTCCCGTGCATGCGTTCGGCGAGATGGTCGCACTGCTTTGCGAGGAAGGCCGCTACGATGCCGCGGTGCGGCTTGAACAGTTGTGGAACGGGTTGGCGCAAAGCTGCCGCTTCGCGCTGTTCTGCGCGTACCCGTGGCGGTTGTTTCCGTCGGGCGAACACGCCAGGGCCTTCCAGCAGATCTGCGGCGAGCATGACCACGTTCATCCATCCGGGCCAGCCGGGGCGGCGGAGCGGCACGACGTGCAGCTGCGCGTTGGCGCACTGGAGCGGGAAAATCTCGCGCTGCGCGCCGAACTGGCGCGCGCCAGGGAAGCGGCCGACACGCTCCGGCACCGGGAGCGCGAGCTGGCCGATTTCGTCGAGAACGCCGCGGAGGGGCTGCACCGGGTCGGGCCGGATGGGACGATCCTGTGGGCGAACAAGGCGGAGCTGGCGCTGCTCGGCTATCGCTGGGAAGAGTATGTTGGCCACCATATCGGCAAGTTTCACGTCGATAGCGGCGTGATCGGCGACATCCTGGTCCGCCTGCAGGCGGGGCAGACGTTGTACGACGTGCCGGCGCGGTTGCGCTGCAGCGACGGCTCGATCAAGCACGTGGTCATCAATTCGAACGGCTGCTTCGAGAACGGGCGGCTGCGCTATACCCGCTGCTTCACGCGCGACGCCACCGAGCGCCACCTGCTCGAACAGGCGCATCGGGAGCGCGAGGCGCTGGTGGCGGAGCTTTCCCGTGCCAACAGTGCCAAGGACGAGTTCCTGGCGATGCTGGCGCATGAGTTGCGCAATCCTCTTGCGCCGATCGCGGCGGCGGCCCAGCTGTTGTCGCTCACGGCGGATGACGCCCAGCGCGTGCGCACGACCGCCGCGGTGATCACGCGGCAGGTCGGTCACATGACGGGCCTGATCGACGACCTGCTGGACGTCGCCAGGGTCACCCGCGGGCTGGTCGTCCTGGATAAGTGCGATGCGGACTTGCGGGACATCGTCCACGAAGCCGCCGAGCAGGTGATGCCCCATGTGCGGGCGCGTGGTCATCAGCTGACGATCGACCTGCCCGGCGAGATCGCGTCGATCAGTTGCGACCGCAAGCGCATCATCCAGGTGCTGGTCAACATCATCACCAATGCCAGCAAGTTCACGCCCGACGGCGGGCGGATCGCCGTAGCGGTCCAGCTCCACGCCGGCGTGGTGGAATTGATCGTCACGGACAATGGCATCGGCATGGATGCCGAACTGGTGACGCGCGTGTTCGACCTCTTTGTGCAGGGCCAGCGTACGCTCGACCGCACCCAGGGCGGGCTGGGCATCGGCCTGGCCCTGGCGCGCAGCCTGGTGGAATCCCACGGTGGCGCGATCTCCGCCCACAGCGACGGCCATGGCAAGGGAAGCCGATTCGTCGTGCGCTTGCCGCGCATGGACAACGAGGCCGATGCGCGGCCGTCGCCGCCAGTGGACGCGGTGCCCGCCCGTCACGCCACTGCGCTGCGGGTACTGGTCGTCGATGACAACCGCGACGCGGCCGACGCGCTGGCCGGCTTGCTGTCGGCAATGGGCTATGACGCCAACGCGTTATACAGCAGCGTCGCGGCGCTGGAGGCCGCGGCCATCGCGCCGCCGCACGTGTTCCTGCTCGATATCGGCCTGCCCGATATCGATGGCATTTCGCTGGCGGGCCGCTTGCGCGCGATGCCTTCGGCTGCGCGCGCCGTGCTGGTCGCCGTGACGGGATACGGCCAGCAGCGCGACCGGGACGTGACGCGCACCGCCGGGTTCGAGCACCATCTGGTGAAACCGGTCGACACGGCCGCATTGGCGGCCATCCTGAACGCCGCCGCTGCCGCCGTCACGCCAGGCGGCGGTGCCCCCGAGGCCCCGGCGTAATCGCATTCTCCACGCGCAGGGCCGCGGCACCGTGTTCGACGCGGCTACTGAGCCACCCAGCCGCCGTCGACGTTCCACGCGGCGCCGCGCACCTCATTGGCCGCTGCGCTGCACAGGAACACGGCGAGGCCGCCCAGCTGCTCGGGCGTGACGAAGTCGCCGGACGGCTGCTTGTCCGCCAGCAGTGCGTGCTTGGCCGCGTCGTTCGACAGGCCGTCCTTCGCCGCGCGGTCATCGACCTGTTTCTGCACCAGCGGCGTCAGCACGAAGCCCGGGCAAATCGCATTCACAGTGACGCCGGTGCGCGCCGTCTCCAGCGCCGTCACCTTCGTCAGGCCTACGAGGCCGTGCTTGGCGGCGACGTAGGCGGACTTGCCGGCGGAGCCGACGAGGCCGTGCGCCGAGGCGAGGTTGATGATGCGGCCCCAGTTCTTCCGCTTCATCGCGGGCAGCGCCAGGCGCGTCGTGTGGAACGCGGACGTCAGGTTGATGGCGATGATCGCATCCCATTTCTCGACGGGGAATTCGTCGACGTTGGCGACGTACTGGATGCCCGCATTGTTGACGAGGACGTCAACGCCGCCGAATTGTTCGGTGGCGAACGCCATCATCGCTTCGATCTCGGCCGGCTTGCTCATGTCGGCATTGTGGTGCACGGTGCGCACGCCGAATTCCTTCGCGGTTTCTTCCTGCAAGCGTGCGATGTCGGCGGCGTCGCCGAAGCCGTTGAACACGATGTTCGCGCCTTGCGCGGCCAGCGCGCAGGCGATGCCGAGACCGATGCCGGACGTCGATCCCGTCACCAGTGCCGTTTTCCCGGACAGCGAAAGTGGATTGCTCATGGTTTGCTCCATAGGTTGAGGCGGTCGAGGCGGCATTCGTTGCCTGCGCCGCCGCGGTTGCCGGGTTGCCGATCTGCTGCGTTACACTTGCCGCCGACGTTCGCCGCAGCGGTGAGTGGTAACGCAGGGTAGAATGTAGCCCAAAAACCAATACCCGGCAGGAGGAGCTACGATGGTCGAGGCGGTAATCAGGTCGGTGCAATGCATCTCGCCCGCGGGATTGCACCGGATGGCCTACAAGGAATGGGGAGATCCGGCCAACCCGGACGTGCTGGTGTGCGTGCATGGCGTGACGCGCGTGTCGGACGATTTCGACAACCTGGCGCGCGCGCTGGCGCACCGCTATCGGGTCGTGTGCCCGGACGTGGTCGGCCGCGGCCGCTCCGGCCGGCTGCGCAATCCCGAGCTGTACCGCATTCCGCAGTACGTCAGCGACATGGTCACGTTGCTGGCGCGCGTGCTGCCGCCGGAGGACGGCCACAAGGTGTCCTGGTTCGGCACGTCGATGGGTGGCCTGATCGGCATGGGCCTCGCGTCGCTGCCCGACAGCCCGATCGGCAAGCTGGTGTTGAACGACATCGGCCCCGTGCTCGATCCGGCCGCGCTGCGCCGCATCGGCGACTACATCGGCCAGGACGTGCGCTTTGCCACGTTCGAAGAAGGCGCACGTTTCGTGCGCGACGTGTCGGCGTCGTTCGGCCCGCATTCGGACGAGGAATGGAACAAGATGGCCCGCGACGTGCTGCGCCAGGACGCCGACGGCACCTGGGCGCGCCACTATGACCTGAACCTTGCGCTGCCGTTCCGCGCCGCGACGCCGGAATCGGTGGCCGCCGACGAACACCTGCTGTGGGCCGCCTACGATGCGATCCGCTGCCCGACGCTGGTCGTGCGCGGCGCAGAGTCGGACCTGCTGTCGCATGCGACGGCGCAGGCGATGACACAACGGGGGCCGCGCGCCCGGCTCGTCGAAATCCCCGGCGTCGGCCATGCGCCAACGTTCCTGCACGACGACCAGATCGCGATCGCCGAAGATTTTTTGTTGAACCCGTAGAAGAGAAAAGAGAAGAGATGGAAATCAAACGACTGCACGTAGGCAAGCGCCTGTCCGAAGTGGCGATCCATAACAGCACCGTGTACCTGGCCGGCCAGATCGCGGAAGACACGAGCGCCGACATCGGCGGCCAGACCCGCGAGGTGCTGGCCCATATCGACCGGCTGCTGGGCGAGGCGGGCAGCGACAAGAGCTGCATCCTGTCGGCCCAGATCTTCATCGCCGACATGGCGCTGTTCCCGGCGATGAACGAAGTGTGGGATACCTGGGTCGCCCAGGGCCACACGCCACCGCGTGCCACCGTCGAGGCGAAGCTGGCGAACCCGGCGTGCCTGGTGGAGATCGTCGTCGTCGCCGCCCAGCGTTAACGGGCCCCGGTGACAAGGGAAGCCGTCGCGAACGGCTTCCTGTCTTTTCAGAAGCAAGTAGTAGAGGTATCCATGGTTTCCATCGCGGCGCTGAACAGCGCAACGTCCGATCAGCTGGTGCAGGGGTTATCGCAGGAAGACGGCGCGCGGGTGCTAGCCGCGCTTGATTTCGCCGGCGACGCCTATGCCGGCAAGAATGCCAGCAGCGGCCAGCCTGCGTTCGATTTCGCCGTCGGTGTCGCCGGCACGCTGGCGCTGCTGCGCACCGACGCGGCCACCCGCATCGCCGGCCTGCTGTTCGAGCTGTGCCTGCTCGATCCCACGCAGGGCATCGCGATCGAACCGAAATTCGGCAAGGAAGTGGCGGACCTCGTCACCGGCGTGCACCAGCTTATCCGGCTGCGCGAGCTGACGCAGAATTCGCCCGCCGCCACGCGCGGCAAGAACGCCGCCCAGCAGGCCGTCGCGCAGATGGAAACGCTGCGCAAGATGCTGCTGGCGATGGCATCCGACATGCGGGTGGTGCTGGTGCGCCTGGCGTCGTGCTGCAGCACGCTGCGCTGGTTCGCCGACCAGAAGCTGTTCAACGAGATGACGCGCGCCTATGGCCGCGAAACGCTCGACCTGTATGCGCCGCTGGCCAACCGGCTCGGTATCTGGCAGGTCAAGTGGGAGCTGGAAGACCTGTCGTTCCGCTTCATCGAGCCGGAGAACTACAAGCGCATCGCCAAGATGCTGGAAGAGAAGCGCATCATGCGCGAGAGCTTCGTCACGCAGTCGATCGAGCGGCTGCAGTCGGAGCTGGCCGCGGCGGGCATCAAGGCCGAAGTGTTCGGCCGGCCGAAGCACATCTACAGCATCTGGAACAAGATGCGCGGCAAGGAGCTGGACTTCACGGAACTGTACGACGTGCGCGCGTTCCGCGTGATCGTCGACGACGTGAAGACGTGCTACACGGTGCTGGGCGTCGTGCACAACATCTGGACGCCGATCCCGAAGGAATTCGACGACTACATCTCGCGCCCGAAGCCGAACGGCTACCAGTCGCTGCACACGGTGGTGACGGCGGACGACGGCCGCCCTCTGGAAGTGCAGATCCGCACGCACGAGATGCACAGCTTCGCCGAATACGGCGTGGCCGCGCACTGGCGCTACAAGGAAGCGGGCAATTCGAGTTTCGAAGGCCAGAAGTACGACGAGAAGATCGCCTGGCTGCGCCAGCTGCTGGCGTGGAAGACCGACGTGGCCGGTGCCGTCGTCGGCCAGGAAGACATCCAGCGCGAATGGGTCGAGAAGCTGAAGGAAGCGACGCTGGACGACCGCATCTTCGTGCTGACGCCGCAGGCGCGCGTGCTCGAACTGCCGGTCGGCGCGACGCCGATCGATTTCGCCTACCACCTGCACAGCGACGTGGGTCACCGCTGCCGCGGCGCGCGCGTGGACGGCGTGATGGTGCCACTGAATACGCCGCTCAAGAGCGGCCAGACCTGCGAGATCATCACCGCGAAGGGCGCACCCGGCACGGCCGGCCCGTCGCGCGACTGGCTGAGCCCCGGCTACGCCGTCAGCAACCGCACCCGTGCCAAGGTGCGTGCATGGTTCCATGCGATCGACATGCAGGAGACCCTGTCGCACGGCCGCTCGCTGGTGGAAAAATCGCTGCAGCGCGAGGGCAAGACGGCCGTCAACCTGGAAGCGCTGGCGCAGAAGCTGGGCTTCGCGAAGGTCGACGACCTGTTCCTCGCGGTCGGCAAGGACGAATTCTCGCTGCGGCACGTCGAGCAGGCACTGCACGACAACGCCGAGCCGGCGCCGCCGCAGGACGAGGTGGTGCTGAACAAGAGCCGCGCGTCGTCGACGGAGCAGGGCGCAAAGTCGGGCGTGCTGGTCGTCGGAACGGAAGGCTTGATGACGCAACTGGCGAAGTGCTGCAAGCCGGCGCCGCCGGACCCGATCGTCGGCTTCGTCACGCGCGGCAAGGGCGTGTCGATCCACCGCCTGTCGTGCAAGAACTTTGCCGAGATGCGCGCCAAGGCGCCGGAGCGGGTGATCGTCACCGAGTGGGGCAATGCGCGCGGCGACACGGTGTACCCTGTCGACCTCTTCGTGCTGGCCGGCGACCGCCAGGGTCTGCTGCGCGACATCTCCGAAGTCTTCTCGCGCGAGAAGATCAACGTGATCGGCGTGAACACGCAGAGCGCGAAAGGGCAGGCGCGCATGACGTTCACCGCCGAAATCGGCTCGACGGCCCAGCTGCACAAGGCGCTGGCGGCGATCTCGGAAGTGTCCGGCGTGATGGAAGCGCGGCGCGCTTAAAAATCCGCGGTGTAAAGCTCGCGTGCCGCACTGCATGCGTTCAAACCAACGGCGTAAAGCTGGGGTCAGACCCGCCGGGTCTGACCCCGGAATGTGCCTGTGGTTTTGCCGTCACTTGGGAAGATGGGAACAGACCCCATTTTCGCAGCAACTTATTCTTGAAGGGCCCGGATGCTTGCCGATCTGCTGCTGAACATTGCCGGCCCGCTGGCGGCCAAGCGTTATCGTCTGGTCCGTGCGGGCATCTGGCTGGCGCTGGCTGTCGGCGTGGCGTGGCTGGCGTACGCCGCCGCGTAATCAGTCGTGGTCGGGCGGGCGCCCTTGACGGCCCGCCACTTCGGCCTGCAACGTGACGTGATCGATGCCGTGCTGCTCGCGCAGCATCGCGCGGATCGCCTTCAACGTCTTCGGCCACGCCGACAGGTCGTGCACCTCGACGTGGCCGGTCAGCGCCGGCTCGCCCGGCGACATGTCCCACACGTGCAGGTCGTGCACGGAAGCGACGCCTTCCACCGCTTCGAGGTCGGCGCCGACCTGCTGGTAATCGATGTGCGCCGGCACGCCTTCCATCAGGTGGTGGCCGGACTCGCGCAGGATGCCGAACGTGGACTTCAACAGCAGCAGCGACACGACCAGCGACAGCAGCGGGTCGATCTGCATCCAGCCCGTGTAGTAGATCACGAGGCCCGCTGCCAGCGCGGCGACGGAGCCGAGCATGTCGCCCAGCACGTGCACGAGCGCGGCGCGGGTGTTCATGCTGTCGCGGTCCTTCGACAATACCCACGCCACCAGCACGTTGACGAGCAGGCCGACGAAGGCAACGCCGGCCACCGCGCCGCCCTGCACGGGCTCCGGCGCGGCGAAGCGGTGCACGGCTTCGAACACGATCCAGCCGACCACGGCCAGCATGACGAGGCCGTTGACGAATGCGGCCAGCGCCTCGGCCCGGCCGAAGCCGAACGAATAACGCGACGAAGGAGGGCGCTTGGCGATCAGCTGGGCGAACAGCGCGAGGCCCAGCGACGCGGCGTCCGTCACCATGTGGCCGGCGTCGGAAATCAGCGCGAGCGAATTGGACAGGAAGCCGGCCACCACTTCAACGCCGGCAAACAGGATCGTCAGGCCCAGCGCCCACGCCAGGATTGCCAGGCTGCGGTCGGCGCGCTGGTGGCGGTATTTCGCATCGCCCTTCAGGTGGGCGTGCAGGCGGCTCGGTGCGTTCATTTGAAGGCTCCGCAGGCGATGACGTAGGGGCCGGCAAGCCGGGCCCACGTCGACTTCACACGCAGCTGGCGCGAGCGCGGATGGACGCGGGTGTAGTCGACAGGCCCCGTTTCGCCGCGCTGGGCGCGCGCGACGATTTCGCGGACGTAGAACTGATCGTCGGCGTCACGCCAGTCCCATGCATTGCGCCCGACGAGGTGCGGCAGGGCGCCGTGCGCCACGATGCGGCCGCGCTGCGTATACACGGTCACGTACAGGTCGCGGTAATGGAAGGCGCCGTTCGGATTGTTGATTTCGGCGAGCGCGCGCTCGGGGCCCAGGTCGCGCATCAGCGCGGCGGCCCGGTCGACCAGCGCGCGCGCTTCCGCGGCCGTGCCGTCGTCCCACGCTTGCGCGCCATGGCACAGCAGGCCGAGAAGCAGGGTGATGAAAAGTCGTTTCATAGATGGGTGTTCAATGCGGGGCCCAATATAGCATGCGCAGCCGTGCCGGGCTCTCGAGGGGGAATTTCATTCTGGCCCTTGTCATCCTGCCTGCGCGTCTCTATAATGCTCGGCATTGGGCGGTTAGTTCAGCTGGTTAGAATACTTGGTCGACATCCAAGGGGTCGGGGATTCGAATTCCTCACCGCCCACCAGAACATGGCAGTACATCTAGCAGTAGATGAAGCAATACCTGAAGTGGTGGCATCCTCGTGATGCCGCAGCTTCAAGCAGTGACAACGGGCGGTTAGTTCAGCTGGTTAGAATACTTGGTCGACATCCAAGGGGTCGGGGATTCGAATTCCTCACCGCCCACCAGACACCCGAGCAGCAATCCTCGCGATTGCGCTCAACCATGTAAGAGCGAGAAAGGCATCCACGGTTATGACACCGCGAACTACCACCGCTGGTTTTACTCAGTGACGCTGGTCGTTCGGCTTTCTTTCGCTTTGCACTTCTGAAGAAAACGCGGCTGGTCCGCGTTTTTTTTCGTCCCGATTTTCCCCCATACTCGTTGTTGTATTCGTTGAATTAAGCGGCCTCGTGCCGATTGGAGATCATGATGGTTTCAGTCCGACTTCCCGATGGTTCCGTGCGCCAGTTCGACGCGCCCGTCACGGTGGCCCAGGTGGCCTCCAACATCAGCACCAGCCTGGCCAAGGCCGCGCTGGCCGGCAAGGTCGACGGCAAGGTCGTCGACACGTCGTTCCTGATCGAGCAGGATGCCGACGTTGCCATCGTCACGGACAAGGACCCCGAGGGCCTGGACGTGATCCGTCACTCGACCGCCCACCTGCTGGCCTACGCCGTCAAGGAACTGTTCCCCGAAGCGCAGGTGACGATCGGCCCGGTCATCGAAAACGGCTTCTATTACGACTTCTCGTACAAGCGCCCGTTCACGCCGGAAGACCTGGCGGCGATCGAGAAGAAGATGGCCGAGCTGGCCAAGAAGGACGAGCCCGTCACCCGCAAGGTGCTGCCGCGCGACGAGGCCGTGGCGTACTTCAAATCGATCGGCGAAAACTACAAGGCCGAGATCATCGCATCGATCCCCGCCAATGAAGACGTGTCGCTGTACAGCGAAGGCAAGTTCACCGACCTGTGCCGCGGCCCGCACGTGCCGTCGACCGGCAAGCTGAAGGTGTTCAAGCTGATGAAGCTGGCAGGCGCGTACTGGCGCGGCGACTCGAAGAACGAGATGTTGCAGCGCGTGTACGGCACCGCCTGGGCCAAGAAGGAAGAGCAGGAGCAGTACCTGCACATGCTGGAGGAAGCGGAAAAGCGCGACCACCGCAAACTGGGCAAGCAACTGGACTTCTTCCACTTCCAGGACGAAGCGCCGGGCCTCGTGTTCTGGCACCCGAAAGGCTGGGCGATCTGGCAGCAGGTCGAGCAGTACATGCGCAAGAAATACCAGGACAACGGCTACCAGGAAGTGAAGGCACCGCAGATCCTGGATGCGAGCCTGTGGGGCAAGACCGGCCACTGGGACAACTACCGCGAGAACATGTTCGTCACGGAGTCGGAAAACCGCACCTATGCGCTGAAGCCGATGAACTGCCCGGGCCACGTGCAGATCTTCAACTCGGACCTGCGTTCGTACCGCGACCTGCCGCTGCGCTACGGCGAGTTCGGCCAGTGCCACCGCAACGAACCGTCCGGCGCGCTGCACGGCATCATGCGCGTGCGCGGTTTCACGCAGGATGACGGCCACATCTTCTGCACCCATGCCCACATCGAGCCGGAAGTGGTGGCGTTCCACCAGCAGGCGATGGAGGTATACAAGGACTTCCAGTTCGATAACATCGAAGTGAAGCTGGCGCTGCGTCCGGACAACCGGATCGGCACGGATGAAATCTGGAACGACGCCGAAGAGGCGCTGCGCCAGGGCCTGCGCGCCTGCGGCGTGACCTGGACGGAGCTGCCGGGCGAGGGCGCGTTCTACGGTCCGAAGATCGAATACCACCTGAAGGATTCGCTGGGCCGCCCATGGCAGGTCGGCACGATGCAGGTCGACTTCTTCATGCCAGAGCGCCTCGGCGCCCAGTATGTCGCCGAAGACAATACGAAGAAGACCCCGGTGATGCTGCACCGTGCGATCGTCGGTTCGCTGGAGCGCTTCATCGGCATCCTGATCGAGAACTTCGCCGGCGCGCTGCCGATGTGGCTGGCGCCGGTGCAAGTTGCCATCCTGAACATCTCGGATGGCCAGGCACAATATGCGACGGAACTGGCCGCAAAGCTGCGCCAGCTGGGCTTCCGCGTCACGGCTGATTTGCGCAACGAGAAGATCACGTATAAAATACGTGAACATTCCGTTCAAAAATTGCCATACATCCTCGTTATCGGGGACAAGGAACGGGATGCCAATACTGTGGCCGTGCGTGCGCGGGGCAATGTCGATCTGGGTGTAATGTCCATCGATGCCCTGGTTGAGCGACTCCAGCAGGACGTCGCCAACAAAGCCTGACGGAAGGGAGATCCTCCGTAACCGGCCATCTCAATATATTTCTTAAAGGAAACTGCAATAGCTACTGACAAGTCGCATCGCATCAATGGCGAAATCACGGCACCGGAAATGCGCCTGACCGGCGTCAACAATGAGCCGCTGGGCATCGTGAGCCTGGCCGAAGCCTTCCGCCTGGCGGAAGAAGCGAACGTTGACCTGGTGGAAATCGCGCCGACCGCGGTTCCGCCGGTCTGCCGTCTGATGGACTACGGCAAGTTCAAGTATTCGGAGCAGAAGAAGGCGCACGAAGCCAAATTGAAGCAGAAAGTCATCTCCGTGAAGGAAGTGAAATTCCGTCCCGGTACTGACGAAGGCGACTATGCGATCAAGCTGCGCAACCTGATCAAGTTCCTGGAGGATGGTGACAAGACCAAGATCACCCTCCGCTTCCGCGGCCGTGAAATGGCCCACCAGGACATCGGTATGCGCATGCTGGAGCGCCTGAAAGCCGACCTGGAGCCGCATGGCAACGTCGAGCAGTTCCCCAAAATGGAGGGCCGCCAAATGATCATGGTCATGGCCCCGAAGAAGAAAAAGTAAGCGTCGCTAAACCCGCAAAGCGGGCGCATTTCGGGTCCACCGTGCTCATCGTACTGAAGTACGATTCCGCGCGCTGGGCCCGAACTACATCCCGCTGTGCGGGTTTTCCGAGGCTTCCTTCGACTATGCCTCGAACGTCGTTGCAGGGCGCTGAAAGTGCGCTATAATTGCCGGCTGACGATCCGCAGGGGTCTGTCCCCGCATGGGGACTGACCCCGGTTTTTTAGCGTATCAGTCGAGCAAGAATTTGCCGCGCCCAAGCGCGGCAAAATGTAGTGGCCCCGCTGCCGCTGCATCAACAAGTGAAAGCAGGCACCCAAGCGCGACGTGTTGTTGCCACCTGCAATCCTGTTACTTTGGAGCTGCCCGCGAGGGCAGATGTGTTATGCCAAAAATGAAAACCAAAAGCTCCGCGAAGAAGCGTTTTCGCGTGCGTCCGGGTGGTACCGTCAAGTCGGGTATGGCGTTCAAGCGTCACATCCTGACCAAGAAGACCACCAAAAACAAGCGTCAACTGCGTGGCACCCGTAACATCGATGCGACCGACGTCCAGCGCGTCTACGCAATGATGCCGTCCGCCTAATCTCACACTCACCAAGGAGCTACTATGCCTCGAGTAAAACGTGGGGTTACCGCGCGTGCCCGTCATAAAAAAGTACTGAACCTGGCCAAGGGTTACCGCGGTCGTCGCAGCAAGGTTTACCGTATTGCCAAGCAAGCAGTGATGCGCGCTGGCCAGTACGCCTACCGCGACCGTCGTAACAAGAAGCGCGTCTTCCGCGCCCTGTGGATCACCCGTATCAACGCGGCTTCCCGCGAGCACGGCCTGACCTACAGCGTCTTCATGAATGGCCTGAAGAAAGCCGCTATCGAACTGGACCGTAAAGTCCTGGCCGATATGGCTGTGGCGGACAAGCCGGCGTTTGCCGCGATTGTCAACGCCGTCAAAGCAAAGATCGCTGCTTAATTTCAGCGGATCGATGTTGCGCACCGCGGCCGCCGCGGTGCGAAGAGCGGGGCAGGGGATAACGACCTATGCCCCGTTTTTAATTTCCAGCATAGGAAAACCAGTCGGATGAATTCCCTCGAACAGATCATTTCCGCGGCGCAGGCTGATTTCGTCGCCGCCCCGGACGCTGCCGCACTTGAAAACGCCAAAGCCAAATACCTCGGCAAGACTGGCCAGATTACGGAACTGATGAAGGGCCTGGGCAAGCTCGCGCCCGAGGAGAAAAAAGAACAGGGTGCGCTGATCAACGCCGCCAAGCAGCAGATCGAAGCCGCGCTGACCGCGCGCCGTGATGCGCTGGCCGACGCGCAACTGCAGCAGCGCCTCTCCGCCGAAGCGATCGACGTCACGCTGCCCGGCCGCGGCCGCGCTCCCGGTGGCCTGCACCCGGTGATGCGCACGTGGGAGCGGGTGGAAGCGATCTTCCGCTCGATCGGCTTCGACGTGGCCGCCGGCCCCGAAATCGAAACCGACTGGACCAACTTCACCGCGCTGAACAGCCCGGAAAACCATCCCGCCCGGTCGATGCAGGACACGTTCTACATCGAAGGCAACGACAGCACCGGCAAGCCGCTGCTGCTGCGCACGCACACGAGCCCGATGCAGGTGCGCTACGCGCGCAGCCACCAGCCGCCGATCAAGGTGATCGCGCCGGGCCGCACGTACCGCGTCGACAGCGACGCCACGCACTCGCCGATGTTCCACCAGGTCGAGGGCCTGTGGATCGCCGAGAACATCAGCTTTGCGGACCTGAAGGGCGTGTACCTGAACTTCGTGAAGGCCTTCTTCGAGACGGACGACCTGCAGGTGCGCTTCCGGCCGTCGTACTTCCCCTTCACGGAACCTTCCGCCGAGATCGACATCGCGTTCGGCTCCGGCCCGCTGAAAGGCCGCTGGCTGGAAGTGTCGGGCTCGGGCCAGGTGCACCCGACCGTCGTGCGCAACTTCGGCCTCGACCCGGAAAAATACATCGGCTTCGCGTTCGGCTCCGGCCTCGAGCGCCTGACGATGCTGCGCTATGGCGTCAACGACCTGCGCCTGTTCTATGAAGGCGACCTGCGCTTCCTGAAACAATTCAACTAAGAATAATTCGAAGGCTGATTATGCAATTCTCCGAAAACTGGCTCCGCACGATGGTCGATCCGAAGATGAATTCGGATGAGCTGTCCCACCTGTTGACGATGTCCGGCCTCGAAGTGGAGGAAGTGGAACCCGTGGCGCCGCCGTTCACCCACGTCGTCGTGGGCCACGTGCGCGAAGTGCAGAAGCATCCGAACGCCGACCGCCTGAACGTGTGCCAGGTCGACGTGGGCACTGGTACGTTGCTGAACATTGTGTGCGGGGCGCCGAACGTGCGCGAGGGCCTGAAAGTGGCATGCGCGATGGCCGGTGCCGTGCTGCCGCCGGGCGCCGACGGCAAGCCGTTCGAGATCAAAGTGGGCAAGCTGCGCGGCGTCGAATCGCAGGGCATGCTGTGCTCGGCACGCGAGCTGAAGCTGTCCGAAGAGCACAGCGGCCTGCTGGAATTGCCGGACGACGCGCCGGTGGGCACGAACTTCCGCGACTACTACGCGCTGAACGACCTGAAGTTCACGATCAAGCTGACGCCGAACAAGGCCGATTGCCTGTCCGTGCTGGGTGTCGCGCGCGAAGTGGCCGCGCTGACGGGTTCGCCGCTGCAGGCGCCGCAGAGCAAACCCGCGGCCGTCAACATCGACGAAAAACTGCCGGTGAAAGTGTCGGCGCCGGACCTGTGCGGGCGCTTTGCCGGCCGCGTCATCCGCAACCTGAACGCCAAGGCCGCCACACCGGACTGGATGAAGCAGCGCCTCGAGCGCAGCGGCCAGCGCTCGCTGTCGGCCCTCGTCGACATCTCGAACTACGTGATGCTGGAGCTGGGCCGTCCCTCGCACGTGTTCGACCTGGACAAGATCCATGGCGGCCTCGACGTACGTTGGGGCAAGCCGGGCGAAACGCTGAAGCTGCTGAACGGGAACACTGTCGCGGTGGACGGCTGGGTCGGCGTGATCGCCGACGACAAGGAACTGGAATCGCTGGCCGGCATCATGGGCGGCGATGCGACGGCCGTGTCGCTGGACACGACCAATGTGTACCTGGAAGCGGCGTTCTGGTGGCCGGACGCGATCCAGGGCCGGGCCCGCAAGTACAACTTCTCGACCGATGCGGCGCACCGCTTCGAGCGCGGCGTGGACTACGCGACGATCCCCGAGCACATCGAGCGCATCACCGCGCTGATCCTCGAGATCTGCGGCACGCCTGAGACGCAAGTGGGCCCGGTCGACGACCAGATCGTCAACCTGCCGCAGCGCCAGCCCGTGACGATGCGCACGGCGCGCGCCCAGAAGGTGATCGGCGTGCCGCTGAAGGACGAGGTCGTTGCCGACATCTTCAAGCGCCTGGCGCTGCCGTTCACGCTGGAGGTGGACGAGAAGGTCGGCGGCGTGTTCAGCGTGACGGCGCCGAGCTACCGCTTCGACATCGAGATCGAGGAAGACCTGATCGAGGAAGTGGCGCGCGTGTACGGCTTCGAGAACATCCCGGCCAAGCCGCCGGTGGCCGAGAACACGATGCGTATCGCGCCGGAAAACACCCGCTCGATCTTCGCCGTGCGCCACCAGCTGGCCGACCTGGGCTACCAGGAAGTCGTCAACATGAGCTTTGTCGAAGCCCAGTGGGAGCTGGACTTCAACGGCAATGCCGAGCCGATCAAGCTGCAGAACCCGATCGCCAGCCAGCTGTCCGTGATGCGTTCGTCGCTGATCGGCAGCCTTGTTGCCAACGTGCGCTACAACGTCAACCGCAAGGCGCCGCGCGTGCGCGTGTTCGAGGTTGGCGCCGTGTACAAGCGCGATGCGCAGGTGACGGACGGCCCACTGACGGTGGCCGGCTACGACCAGCCGCAACGCGTGGGCGCGATCGCCTACGGCCCGCAGGCGGACGAGCAGTGGGGCTTGCCGACGCGCGACGTCGACTTCTTCGACGTCAAGGCCGACCTGGAAGCGCTGTTTGCGCCGGCAACGCTGCGCTTTGCCAAGCTGGAGCACCCGGCGCTGCACCCGGGCCGCGCCGCATCGGTCGAGCTGGACGGCAAGGTCATCGGCTTCGTCGGTGAGTTGCACCCGCGCTGGTTGCAGAAATACGACCTGCCGAAAGCGCCGGTGGTGTTCGAGGTGGATGCTGTTGCGCTTCAGCAACGGGACGTGCCCGCGTACGCGGAAATCTCCAAGTTCCCGGGCACGACGCGCGACCTGGCGCTGGTCGTCAAGCACGACGTGGCAGCCCAGCAGCTGCTCGACGCTTTCGCCGGCGCGGTGCAGGCCAGCGAGCATGGGCGCATCGTGCAAGCCATTGTTTTGTTTGATGAATATCGCGGCAAAGGGTTGGAGGCTGACGAAAAATCGCTTGCTTTCCGCTTTAGCTTGCAAGATACTCAAACAACCCTGCAGGACGAAATCGTCGATGCGCTGATGGGCTCGCTGGCAGATGCAGCCACGCAGAAACTCGGCGCCAAAGTCCGGAAGTAACGCGGCCGGCAAGGTGAGTCCACCCGTGCGCGGGCGGCGGCGCGGGAACTGCCCGCGCTTGCCGGGGCTTAGTGGTCAATTCACTGGTCATGATTCACTGGGTCATGGTTCACTGGATCATGGTCCCGCCGGGTTGTTGCCGGTAACTTAGGCAGGGCTTAAGCGCGGCAGTAAAGCGGGTGTAACACTTCCGTGCACCGCAGCATTCATTCAAAATAGTCAACATTCAGTTCACCAAGCGAGTCCGGCCGTGCCGGACTCACGTTCTTTGTAAAGGCAGGGCAGCAAAATTAACAACAACGACACCGCGGTATTGCAATCTGCGCTGGATGCCGAGTTGCACAGCGCCATGCAGGTTGCCAAGGTACGCAAGGAAGCTGAAAAGAACTTGCCCACGCTGACGAAGGCCGAACTGGCGGAACTGCTGTTCGAACAGGTCGGCTTGAACAAGCGCGAGGCAAAGGATATGGTCGAGACCTTCTTCGACGAGATCCGCAACGCGCTCGAGCGTGGCGAGGCGGTCAAGTTGTCCGGTTTCGGCAATTTCCAGCTGCGCGACAAGCCGCAGCGGCCGGGCCGCAACCCGAAGACGGGCGAAGAGATTCCCATCACGGCGCGCCGCGTCGTGACCTTCCATGCCAGCCAGAAGCTGAAGGGCATGGTGGAAGAGAGTGCCGCGCTGGCACGCGCAGCCTGATAAAGGGTCGGCATGAACGATCGCATCAGCAAGACCGAACTGGTCAGCTTGCCGCCGATTCCGGCCAAGCGGTATTTCACGATCGGCGAGGTCAGCGAGCTGTGCGGCGTGAAGCCGCACGTTTTACGTTATTGGGAACAGGAATTCACACAGCTGAAGCCCGTCAAGCGGCGCGGCAACCGCCGCTACTATCAGCATCACGAAGTACTGTTGATCCGCCGGATCCGGGAGCTGCTGTACGAGCAGGGCTTCACGATCAGTGGCGCACGCAATAAGCTGGACAGTCGTGGCAACGACCCGCAGGAAGCGTATGATAACGATACGCCGCCGGCGCCACCGCCACTGGACCGGGAAATGATCCGCAACGAACTGTTGGCGATACTTGGTTTGTTGAAATAAGTGCAACGTCTGCCGATGTCTCGAACTCTTTAATTTCACAACGTCGCCGTCACATGTAGGCGCGACAACGGGTTAGAACGTTAAATGATTGGTGTTACAATATCAACGTTATAATTTTGTTAGTGAATTCGAAAACGCTCGGCGAGCTTCCCAAGCTAGGGATATACGAGGGAAAACAATGATACGCGTTGCCATTTGTGACGATCATCAGATAGTACGAGCAGGCTTCAAGCAGATCTTTTCGCAATCGGAAGAATTTTCCGTTGTCGCGGAAGGCAGTACCGGCCGCGAAGCGCTGGACATCGCCCGTCGCGAGATTTGCGACGTCCTGTTGCTGGACATCGCGATGCCGGATCAGAGCGGCATCGACACGTTGCGCACGATCCGCCAGGGCCAGCCCGATCTGCCGGTGCTGATCCTGTCAGGCTATCCGGCCCAGCAGTACGCGCTCAATCTGTTCAAGATGGGCGCGAACGGTTACCTGAACAAGGAATGCGAGGCGGACGAGTTGATCACGGCCGTCCGCACCGTGTACCAGGGCCGCCGGTATGTCAGCTCGCAGGTCGGCGAACTGCTGGCGCAGAGCTTCGACCGCGACCCGAACACGGCGCTGCACACGGAACTGTCCGACCGCGAATTCCAGGTGTTCCTGCGCCTGGCGCGGGGCGCCACGGTGTCCGATATCGGCACGGCGCTGTCGCTCAGCATCAAGACGGTGAGCACGTACCGCACCCGCATCATGGAAAAGATGGGGCTGCAATCGAACAGCGACCTCACGTACTACGCGATGAAGAACAACCTGCTGGACTGACCGGCAGCTTCGAAGGACTTCCCGCACCGCCGGACCCGGCGGGCCCGTCCAGCACGGTGCCCGGCGCGTCCGGCGGTGTTTTTTGGGAGACCGCCGTCGTCGGGACTGGCAGTTTCGACATTTTGGTAAGCATATGTTACGAGAGCGTTGTTCTGTCGGGAAATAGTGCTCTCAGGTAGGATTTCCCCGAAGCATTGACGCAACAGCCGGGCTATAATGGCCTGCCCGCCCCGCGTCAGCGAAGGATGCTTCAGGATGTACTTCACAGTGAAAGCAGCACCGCAACACCGGCTGCCTCTCTACAAGACCGTATTGTGCGTTACGTGCGCACTGATCCTCATCGTCAACGGTCTGTTTCTCTTTCATAATCTCGAGGCGCTGAAGCGCGCCAACGCGCAGGTGCTGCAAAGCTCGCGCGTGGCCGAACGCCTGCAATACCTCGACGTGCTCGTGCAGGATGCCGAAAGCAGCATGCGCGGCTATTTCATCTCCGGCAACGAGGTGTACCTGGGGCCCACCAGGACGGTATCGGCCGAGACGGAGGCGGAATTCCGCCAGCTCGAAAAGCTGTTGGCCGACAATCCCGCGCAACTGAAGAACCTGAGCCAGCTGAACGTGCTGGTCCGCCGCAAGCTGGCGATGCTGGGCCAGACGGTCGACGTCTACAACCATGGCGGCCTGGACGAGATCGTCAACATTTCGCGCTACGCGGACGAACGCAACGGCATGGACGAGATCCGCCTGCAGACCGTGATCATGATCCAGGAGCAGAACGAAACGCTGGCCGCCCGCAGTGCCCGCTTCTACGACGAATACCACAAGGCGCTCGTGCTGGGCATGGGCATCAATGGCGTGGCGATCCTCGTCCTCGTGATGTTCTACCAGCTGGTGCGGCGCAGCTTCGTCAACCAGGCCGCCGTCGAGCACAAGCTGCAGCAATCGAACGAGAACTTGGAAGAAATGGTGGCGCAGCGGACGGAACAGCTGTCCGTGCTGTCACGCCACCTGATCAGCATCAGCGAAGAAGAGAAGGTCAGGCTGTCGCGCGAGCTGCACGACGAGATGGGCGCGAACCTGACGTCCATCGGCATGGACATCGGCGCCGTGATGCAGCAGCTGAAGGAGACGCATCCGGAACTGGCGGCGCAACTGAAGCGCGCCCGCGGCACCTTGGTGGACACGGTGGAACTGAAGCGCCGGATCGTCGAGAACCTGCGCCCGAGCCTGTTGGACAACCTGGGCCTGTGCGCGGCGATCGACAGCTACACGGAAGACTTCGCGCGCATGACGAAACTGCCGTGCGAGACGGAGATCGGGCCGGAAGTCGACGCGATTGCACGCGAGGGCGACGCCAGCCTGTCGATCGCGCTGTTCCGCATCGTGCAGGAATCGCTGACCAATATCCGCAAGTATGCGCAGGCGTCGCGCGTGTCCGTCACGTTGAAGCGCACGCATGAAGGGCTGGTGCTGCGGATCATCGACGACGGTATCGGCATCGCGGCCAATACGCTCGCGAAGCCGATGTCGCACGGGATCCTGGGGATGCGCGAACGGGCGCTGCTGCTGGGCGGCTCGCTGACGATCCGGCGCGGCCGCAACGACAAGGGCACGTGTATCGAAGTGCGGATTCCGCTGAAGGACGCCGCCGTTCAGGCGGCGCCGCAGCCGCTCAGCATCCCGCTACGTCAACGAGCAGACGATCATATTCCGTCTTCGCCACCTTATAGCACTCACCCGCATAGCGTTCCAGACCCTCACGATCTAGCACAGTGATGTTGCCGCGGCGGTAGGTGATCAGGCCGTCTTCCTGCAGCTTGCCGGCAGCGGCCGTGATGCTTTCGCGACGCACGCCGAGCATGATGGAAATCATTTCCTGCGTGACCTTCAGCTCGTTCGATGGCGAGCGATCCAGCCGGTCCAGCAGCCAGCGGCACAGCTTCTGTTCGATCGAGCTGTGGCGGCCGCCGACGGCGTTCTGCGCCATCTGCGCGAACAGCGCCGTGTTGTAGCGCATCAGCAGCTGGGGCAGGGCGCCGCCCTGGTTGAACGCGTCGCGCAGCGCCTGCGCCTTCAGGCGGTAGCCGTAGCCCGGGCTCTGCACGACAGCCGTGCACATCGCGCGTTCGCCGGGGAACATCGAGACGCCGACGACGCCCTCATGGCCCACGACGGCGATTTCCGTCGTCGCGCCGTCCTCCATCACGTACAGCAGCGAGATGATGGCGGTGGTGGGGAAATATACGTTCTCGAGCTTGCTGCCATATTCAAACAGCTCCTTGCCGAACGGGAGCTGCACGAGCTCCAGGTGTTCGAACAGCGATTCGAGTACATGGCGAGGCAGCGCCGCCAGCAGTTCGTTCTGCTGCGTACCGCTGTAGCTGACAACCGGCCGGGTTTCCCGCACGCTGAAGGGAGGCAGCGGGGACTTTTCGGAAACGCCAAGTTGAGTGTTGTTCATTTTATCCTCACAAGCTTAAGTACAGGGGGACGCGCCGGCGCTTATGTTTGTAAGGACTGCAATGCCGATCGCGTTGGTAGTACTTTAAGTTCCTATGTAGGTTACGAACATAAGACCTGTTTCCGACCTGCTGTAGGCTCGTAAGATGGTAATTTGTCAGCGCACTCCTACCGATTCTTGCTTTTGTCTAGCATGCCGTGTTTTTGTCTGGCGCACGATAGGCGCTAACGCCTGCTTTGGAGGGGCCTTTTCTCTGCCGCCATGACTGCCTGCAAGACCGGCGCTATTTTCGGGGCTATCCGTGCGGCAGCGAACATTGCATCCTGCAACTGCCGTACCGGACAGCCTGAAACGGCTCAGTGCACTGTTCAGTGAGGCCGATTCGGCCTGGATGCGGCTTGCTCCTACAGAGGCTTGAACTGTGAGCCCGGCATTACGGCGGTTCATTTCGTCGATCTGCGACAGCGCCTCGTCCAGCGCTGCGATTTCGCCCCGCTGGCCCGCCTCGGCCGTGCCGATCCGCGCGATGATGTCCGCCATCTGGCGTACCGAGGCGACCACCTGTTCCATCGTGTTGCCGGCGGTGTCCGCGAGAGCGCTGCCCGCTTCGACGTTCGTGACGGCGTCGCCGATCAGCTTCTTGATCTCCAGCGCGGCGGCGGCCGAACGCTGGGCCAGGCTGCGCACCTCGCCGGCAACGACGGCAAACCCGCGCCCCTGCTCGCCCGCCCGCGCCGCTTCGACGGCTGCGTTCAGCGCGAGGATATTGGTCTGGAACGCGATGCCGTCGATGACGCCGATGATGTCGGCGATCCGATGGGCGCTGGCATGGATCGCGCCCATCTTGCCGACGACGGCTGCCACGCTGGCGCCGCCTTCGTGCGCAACCGCGCTGGCTTCCTGTGCCAATGCCGCGCCTTGCTGCACGTGCCGGCCGTTGTGCTGCACAGCACCCGTCAGCTGGTGCATCGCCGTCACCGTCACGGACAGGGCCTGGGCCTGCGTGCCCGTCTGCGCGGACAGGTCGGCGCTGCCGCCCGCCAGCTCGTCCGCCGTGGCCGCCATCCGCAGCGCGCTGCCGCGCACGTCGGCCACCAGGGCCTCGAGCGTCACGAGCATCGCGCCGAACGCATTGGCCAGCGCCCCCGTCTCGTCGCGGGCAGGCGAGGTGACTCGCACGCTGAGGTCGCCACCGGCGGCGGCCCGGACGGCGGCATTCAGCTGGCCGATATCGCGCGCGAACGAACGGTAGAACCCGGCCAGCAGCCAGCCGGCCAATGCGATCGCGATGCAGACGATGGCCAGGACCAGGTCGCGCCGTAACGCGTCGCGCGCGGCACGCTCGGCCAGCAGGCTGTCGAGCACGCCGGCCGACGCGCTCCGCAGTGCGTAGAGCCCGTCGACGGCGGCCAGGCCGGCTTTCATGAAGGCCGGACCCGACGTCTGGTTGAACGAGTTGGTGACTTCGTCCCGTGTGCGGTCCATGAATGCGACGGCGGCCGGCACCGCTGCTGCGGGTCCGCCCAGTGCGGCCTGCGCGGGCGGATAGGCGGCGTAGATGGCGGCATAGCGGTCCGGCACGCCTTCGAGCGCATGGCGCGCCAGCATGGCTTTCGCGTTCAGTTGCGCATCCTCGTTGCCCGCCCATAGGCCCGTATCGATGAAGGCACCGCCCTGGCCGGCGATCGCGGCCAGGCTGTCGACGATTTCCGGGAACGTGGTCAACGCGGCAGCGGCGAGATGATGGGTGCGCACTTCGGGGTCGAGGCTCAGGCGCGACGTGTCGGCGACTGTGCGGGCCAGCCGGGTACCTGCCGCGACGACGGCGTCGTGCAGGGCGAGGCTGGCTTTCGCATCCGCCGCCGGCTGGCGCAGCGCCGCGGCATGCTTGCGCAGTGTCGCGAAGCCGTCCAGGTTCGCCAGCTCGCCCATGTCGCGTTGCCAGGTGTCGAGAGTTTCCAGGCTGCGGTTCAGCTGGTCAGTCAACGCCTTCGCGTCGGTGGGCTGGCGGGCGGTCAGGCGCAGGTGTTCGAACGCGCGGCGGTGCTGGGTCAGGCGGATGATGTCGTTCAGGCGGCCCAGGTAGGCGAGGCCGTCGCGCTCCAGTCTCGTTTGCGCGACGGAGCGGTGCAGTTCCGTCATCAGCAGGCCTGTCGCCAGCAGCAGCGGCAGCAGCAGGACGAGGGAGATGAGCAGGAATTTGGGGAGCAGGCGCAGGCGCTGCATCAGGGAGATGGCAGGGCGGAGGAGGGGCATTTTGTCTGGATGGAAATTAATGTTCCTTTCGAATAATGACTGAGCAATATGACGGGGCAATGACTGGATGTGCGGTCAATAATGCTGTTGCGCTTATGGCGCCGGGCAAGACCTTGCGTGATAATCGGCCTTCGCAACCAGCTTCACGCAGCCCCATGCACATCCTCCTTGTAGAAGACGACACAGTCCTGGCCGACGGCCTGTCCCGCCTGTTGGAAAACAGCGGGATGACGGTGACCGTGCTGCGTGACGGCACCGCTGCCGATGCCGCGTTGCAGGGGCCTGTTTCGGCGGACGTGCTGGTGCTCGACATCGGCTTGCCGGGCCTGGACGGCTTCGAAGTGGTGCGGCGTTTGCGCGCGCGCGGCAGTGCCTTGCCGGTGCTGCTGTTGACGGCGCGCGACGCCGTCGAGGACCGCGTGCGCGGGCTGGAACTGGGCGCGGACGATTACTTGGTCAAGCCGTTCGCGGCGCCCGAGCTGGTGGCGCGCGTGCGGGCGCTGGCGCGGCGGCATCAGCGTCCCGCCGTGCTGTCCGCCGGCACCTTGGTGCTCGACGCCGCGACGCGGCGCGCCACCGTCGCGGGCAAGGCGATCGACCTGTCCGTGCGCGAATGGGCCGTGCTCGAGTACCTGTTGCTGCATGGCTCGCGGGTCGTGTCGAAGCAGCAGATCATCGATGCGATCGTGCCGTATGGCGAGGATGTCACGCCGAATGCCGTGGAGGTCTACATCTCCCGCGTGCGGCAGAAGACGGCGGACGCCGGCATCCACATCCGCACCATTCGCGGCTTCGGCTATATGCTGGAACATGCCTAGCATCCGCGTGCGGCTGCTGCAGTGGCTGATCGGGCCGATCCTGCTCGTCAACCTGGCCGGCGGCGCGCTGACCTATGCGCTCGCCTGGCTGCCTGCCCAGCAAGCCTTCGACCAGGGCTTGCTGGATGCGGCCGGCGCGCTGGCCGCGCGGCTCGCCGGCCAGGGTCCCGGTCTGCACCTCGACCTGCCGCCGCAGGCGCAGCAGGTGCTCCGCAGCGATCCGGCCGACGCCGTCTACTTCGCCGTGCGCGGGCCCGATGGCCGCTTGCTGGCCGGCGATCCGGACTTTCCCACGCCAGCGCCGCGCGAGCAGGCGTTCGATGCCGCGATGCGGGACGAACCCGTGCGGATGGTGTTGCTGCGCCGGGGCGAGGCGACGGTCGGTGTCGCGAAGACGCTGCGCCAGCGGAAGGAAGCGCGCGCGGCGATCGTCCGCGCGCTGGTTCTGCTGGAAGCGTTGTTCACGGCGCTGTCCATTGGCCTGATCTGGTACTCCGTCAGCAACGGCTTGCGGCCGTTGCACCGGCTGCGCGCGGCGTTGAAGGCGCGTGCCGCGGACGACCTGTCGCCGGTGCCCACCTCCGCCGTGCCCGATGAGCTGGAGCCCGTTGTCGTCGCGCTGAACGGTTTGCTGGAGCGGGCCGGCGCGGATGCGAGCGCCCGGCAGAACTTCCTGGCCGACATGGCCCACCAGCTGCGCACGCCCCTTGCCGGGTTGCGCGTCCAGCTCGACGTGCTGGCAGGGCGGCATGCCGACCCGGACTCCGCGCGGGCGCTGGAGATGATGCGGGCTGCCAGCGAACGGATGACGCGCCAGGTCAACCAGCTGCTGGCGCTGGCCCGCGCCGAACCGTCACGCTTCGAACGCACCCGGCTCGAGCCGCTGGCGCTGGATGGTTTGCTGGCCGAGACGATCCGGCACTTCGTCGAGCAGGCCGCGCGCAAGGATATCGACCTGGGCTTCGAGCTGGCACCGACGACGGTGCGGGGCGACCGCTTCCTGCTGCGCGATCTCGTCGACAACCTGGTCGACAACGCGCTGCGCTACACGCCCGCCGGCGGCACCGTCACCGTCGCCTGCCGGCAGGACGGCGACGCCGGCGTGTTCACCGTCGAGGACTCCGGCCCCGGCATTCCCCCCGCGCGCCGGCAGGCCGTGTTCAGTCGCTTCGTGCGCCTCGACGGCCAGGAAGAGGGCAGCGGCCTGGGCCTGGCGATCGTGCGCGACATCGCCGCCGCGCATGGCGCGACCGTCATGATCGGCACGGCCGCGGGCGGCCAGGGGGCACTCTTCACGGTACGCTTCCCCCGCTGACGCTGCGTTTCCGCAACAGACAGCGCGCTGTCAGGAATTTGTCAGCCTTTCCTCAGGGAAATGACAGCTTCGGGCGATAGAATTGCCGTACGTCAATCCGCCCCGAGGTCGCCATGCAACGTACGCAACGAGGTTTCACGCTGATGGAAGTGCTCATCACAATCGTCATCGTGGGCATCCTGTCGGCGGTCGCGGTGCCCGCCTATACGGAGCACATCACGCGGTCGCGCACGGCCGAGGCGTTCAGCGCGCTGGGCGCGTCGCAGGCGGCGGCCGAACAGTTCTGGAGCAATAACCGCACGTACGTCGGCTTCGACGCGGCGTCGTCGTTCCCGGCCGCGACACCGAATTTCACCTATGCCCTCAGCAACGCCAGCGCCTCGTCGTTCACGGTGACGGCGACCGGCCGCGCCAAGATGGCGGGCTTCACGTACACGATCGACCAGAACGGCACGCGCGCGACGACGGGCACGCCGTCCTGGGGCACGAACGCGGCATGCTGGGTCGACAAGAAGGGCGGCCAATGCTCCAGCTGACGCGCCGCGGCACCGGCTTCACGCTGGTGGAGATGATGGTGGCCATCGTCATCCTCGGCGTGCTGCTGGCCGTCGGCATTCCGAACCTGACGAACTGGATCATGACGAACAAGGCCCGCAGCGCCGCCGAGTTCTACCTGGACGGCATGTCGATGGCGCGCCGCCAGGCCGTCACGCACAACGCGCGCAGCCGCCTCGTGCTGACGCCGAACGCCAACGGGCAGTTCGACTGGCAGGTCGACCTGTGCTTCCCGGCGCCCGGCGCCGCGTGCACGGACGATGCGGGCAACTGGTCGACGGCCACCGCGCCGGCCGCCGGCGATCCGGAAGGCGCGACCGGCTTCAAATCCGTGTTCCGGGCCGCGAATGCGCTGCCGCCGTCCGACGTCTTGATTCCTGCCGTGACGCCGGAAGGCACGAACGTGATCTACTTCACGGAAGTGGGCTGGGTCGACCCGACGATCGCCGACCGCCTGACCCAGCTGCGGCTCGATCCCGCCGCCCGGCTGGCAGGCGACGTGCGCCCCGTCGCACTGACGGTCACGCTGGCCGGCATCGCCTCCAAGTGCGACCCCACGGTGGCCGCGCCCGATTCGCGAGCGTGCCCGCCATGACGCCCGCCCGCATTCATCGCCAGCGCGGCATCGCACTGCTTGAAGCACTGATCGCCGTCGTCATCCTGGCCATCGGCCTGTTGGGCACGATCGGCCTGCAAGCCCGTTCCTATTCGGCGCTGGCCGATGCCGGCATGCGCGCCGAGGCGACGATCGCCGCCGACCGCCTCGTCGGCATCATGAGCAACGACGTGGCCAACCTGGCCAACTACCAGGTCGCGCTGGATGCCGCCGCGCCGGCCGCGCTGGCGCCATGGGCCGCCGAGACGGCCGCCGCGATTCCCGGCGCGCGCTACAGCGTGACCGTCGTGCCCGAGGCGCAGCGCACCCGCGTGGACATCGAGATCCATTGGCGGCGCAAGCGCGGCGATGCGGACAACCAGCACCTCGTGACGGCGTACATCCGATGAAGACCAATGCACAACGGGGCTTCTCGCTCGTCGAACTGATGGTCAGCGTCGTCATCGGGCTGCTGGCCGTGATGTTCGCGACGCGCCTGATGGTCAATGGCGAACAAAGCAAGTCCGCTTCCGTCGGCGGTTCGGATGCGATGCAGAACGGCATGCTGGCGCTGTTCTCGATCCAGCACGACGCGGCGCAGGCGGGGTGGGGATTGAACGACGATCTCGTCACCGGCTGCAA
Source organism: Pseudoduganella flava (assembly GCF_007830495.1). Taxonomy (GTDB): domain Bacteria; phylum Pseudomonadota; class Gammaproteobacteria; order Burkholderiales; family Burkholderiaceae_D; genus Rugamonas; species Rugamonas flava. The sequence goes on from NZ_VLKW01000002.1 coordinate 483,648, forward strand.
TACGCGGATGACCGATACGCAAGGCTATGCGCTGGCGGCAGCCACCCGTGGCGGCGTAGCGATCACACCGCTGGCCGCTGCCGTGATCGTGGACGGCGGCCAGCGCTCGGATGCCCTGTCGCTGTACTCGGGCACGGGCATGGCGGGCGTCGGGTCCACGCGGGTCTGGCAGAACTACAACGGCGGCTCGCAAATCGGCGTCGACACCGCCGCGCCGTTCGGCTTCAACCAGGGCGATGCGGTCGTTGTCGCACCGGAGCCGACCGGCGCCGATTGCGTGCTGGCGCAGCTGTCCGCAGCGCCGGCCGGCAGCATCCTGCAGATTGCCAGCGGCGCCGCATGGCGCTTCAACAGCGGCAACCTGGGCGTCGCGTACGACGGCGGCCAGGCCCGCGTGTTCAACCTGGGCCGCGCCGACAAGCTGGCCTTCCACACGTGGACCGTGTCGAACGGCGTGCTGCAGCTGCGCGCGACCGACCTGGCGGGCGCCGGGCAGCAGCCGCAAGCCGTCGTCGGCAACGTCGTCGCGCTGAAGGCGCAATACGGCTTCGATACGCGTGCCGGCGCCGCGTTCACGCCGAAGGAGGGCATGCAGGTGGGCCAGTGGAGCACGGCGATGGTCGATGCGGACGGCAACGGCAGCACGGGCAGCGCGGGCGACTGGCAGCGCATCGCCGCGCTGCGCATCGCCGTCATAGCGCGCAGCGCCGTGCCGGAACGGCCCGCCGCGCGCCAGACGACATGCACCGCCACGACGGCGCCGCTGTCCGTGTTCGGCACGGCCGTGCCGGCGGGCGTTGCGGCCGCGCCGGTGCAGGTGGCGCTTGACATCGCGGGCGACACCGTCAGCTGGACCTGCTACCGTTATCGCGTGTTCGAGACGATCGTCCCGATCCGCAACGCCGGGTGGAGGCCGTGATGCCGCGCCGCCGCTCCACCGCGCAACGCGGGCTGGCGCTGCCCGTGATGCTGATCATGCTCGTCGTGATGATGGTCAGCAGCATCTACCTGCTGCGCTCGACGAATTCGACGACGCTGACGACGTCGAACCTGGCCTACGAGGACGCGCTGTCGAAGGCCGCCGACCTGGGCATCCATACCGCCTACAACTGGCTGAACAACCAGGCCGACAAGAGTGTGCTGAACAACGACGTGCCGGCGGCCGGCTACGTCGCCACCACCAATCCCGGTGCGGGGCAGGGCGTGTCGAACCCGGCGTTCTGGGCCAATTCCATCAAGGTGTGGGACGCGAACAACCGCAACCAGGTCGAGTACGTGATCCACCGGATGTGCCAGTTCGCGGGGCCGTACAACTCCGAGGCGCCGAAGAACAATTGCTCGCAGACGGCCGCGCGGCAGAATGTGCAGGCGCGCACCCGCGTCGGCGACAGCCTGTCTTCCGATGCGCCGGCCTACCAGGGCAAGCCGCAATTGCATTACCTGATCACCGCGCGCGTGTCCGGCCCGCGCGGCGGCAACGTGATGAACCAGGCCGTCGTGATGATGGGCCCGTGATCGCGAGAGAACCATGATGAAGAACTTCCTGATCCGGCTGGCGTGCGCGCTGTTGCCGTCCTTGCCCGCGCTGGCGCTGGCCGCCACGACGAACATCGCGCAAGTGCCGCTGCTGAACATCGCCGGCACCGGTACCGTCAAGCCGAACCTGATGCTGTTGTTCGATAACTCCGGCTCGATGGACCAGACTTACACGCCGGACTACGTGAACGACAACATCTGCCGCTCGCGCCGCACCCTGGCCGACGGCGTGACGGCATGCGCGGTGGGCCACCCTCCGTTCATGAGTCCCGACTTCAACCGGCAGTACTACAACCCGCGCATCCGCTACCAGCCGCCGATCATGTGGGACGGCACGTACTACGCGGAGATGACGGCGGCGCAGACGAGCAACTGGACCAACGTGCCCAGCGACGGGTTCGGGCGCAGCAACTCGAACCTGTACGGCCAGGGCGACACCGCGATCGACCTGACGACCGGGTTCCCGGACGTGAAGTGGTGCAATGCGTCCGACAACACGGACTGCCGCATCAACACGGCCACCTACACGTACCCGGACAACACCTACTACACGGCGGCCGGCATCAGCGGCGCGCCTTACTACTACAACATCGCCGTATCGGAATACTGCCGCGACGAGACGCTGACGTCGTGCACGGCGGTGGCGGCCGGCGCCGCCGCGGCGTCCGGCTACCCGGTGGCAGCGAAGGTCCGCTGGTGCAGCAACCGGACGCTGACGACGTGCCAGGCCAAGCGCGTGGGCAGTTACGTCTATCCGAAGTATTCCAGCCCGCCAGCGGCCACGATCGCCTACGGCGCGGTGACGATCGGCGCATCGCTGTCGACGTCGTCGATGTCGATCACGTCGGTCGCCGTGATCGACCCCGCCTCGCCCAACAGCCCGATCACGATCACGAACGGCACCGTCACGGCGTCGACCGGCACCAACACGGCCGCCAAGCAGCAGGCGCTGGCCACCTCGCTGGCCGCCAGCATCATCGCGAAGACGGGCCTGGGCACGAACTCGTACTGGGCTTGCGTGCGCACCCCGGTCGGATCGAGCACCGTGCCGGCCTGCTCGACGCTGGGCGTGCCGCTGACGTCGGACAACGTCGTGGCCGTGATTCCGATTACTTGCGCCAGCGGCACCAAGTCGCTGACGAACTGCAGCACGATCCGCCAGGACTCCACCTCCAACACGCGCCAGGGCTGGGGCCTGACGGTGACGGCACCGACGGTCCAGACCACCCCCGCAACGACGGGCCAGCCGCCGACGGCGCTGTTGCGCATCGGCGGCAGCGGCAGCACGCGCAGCACCGGCTACGCCAGCTACCTGACGCTGGGCACGACCCGCATCACCGATACGGTCGCGTTGAAGAACCAGTCGCCGGCCGGCGCCGCGACGTTGCTTGTCCAGGCCATCAACGCCTACGGCACGCGCGCCACCCACAAGGCTTACCTGGGCGGCGACACCACAACAGCCGTCTGCGCGGACGAGCCGGCGACGACCGTTTGCGTCGTCAATGTCAACGCCACCAGCAATGGCGCGGCGTTCACGGGCAATACCGGCAACACCAGCTACGTGACGTTCTCGTTCGTGGCGGCCAACAGCGTGATCGAAGGCGTGCCGACGACGACGACGGCATTGTCGTCGCTGCCGAACGCATTCAGCCGGGTGGACATCCTACCGGGTGGCACGTATCCGAAGACTTCGGCGCGCACCGATTGCGTGGCGCAGGCGGGCGCCTGCACCTACGCCGAGGAGATGACGAACTTCGCCAATTGGTATGCGTACTACAAGAGCCGGCTGCAGATGATGAAGACGTCGGTCGGCATCGCCTTCGCGGCGATTAACGCGAACTATCGCGTGGGCTTCGTGCGCCTGTCGCAGGCCGGCTCCGGCTATGCGATCGACATGAAGCCGGCCGACTTCACCGGCACCGCGCGCAGCACGTGGTATTCGACCTTGTACGGCACGACGACGAGCGGCTCGACGCCGATCCGCACCGCGATGGACAATGTGGGCAGGATGTTCGCCAACCTGTCGCCCTACAACTACGGGGTGGGCGACGAAGTGGTGCAGTTCCCCTGCCAGCAGAACTTCCTGATCCTGACGACGGACGGGTACTGGAACGGCAGCAGCACGAGCAACGTCGTCAATAACGACAACCGCGAGAACGCCGGGCGCTTCTGTTCGTACGCGCGCGGCTGCGTCGATACGCGCGACCAGTCGCAGCCTTCGATCTCGGACGTGGCGCTGCACTGGTATAACGGCGGCTCGTCGACGGGCACCGTGTCGCTGCGCCCGGACCTGGAGCCGGACGTGACGAAGCCCGGCCAGGTGCCGGCGGCGGAAGGCGAGAACACGCACCTGCACATGAACACGTACACGCTGGGCCTGGGCGTGGACGGCGTGATGACGTACGAGTCGAACTACGACACGGCACCAAAGGCGGGCGGCGACTTCTACAACCTGATCACCCGCGTGCCGACGGGCTGCCCATGGAATGCCAACGGCGCGTATGTGTGGCCGAACCCGGACACGACGAACACCAGCAGCACCGTGCAGGAGCGCGTGGACGACCTGTGGCACGCGGCCATCAACGGCCACGGCAAGTACTTCAGCGCGAACGAGCCGCGCGAAGTGGTCGAGGGCCTGTCGGCGGCGCTGGCGAACATGCAGGTGACGCTGGGCGCCGCGTCGGCCGCGGCCACGTCCACCCCGAACATCTCGCTGCAGGACAACGACATCTTCTCCGATACGTTCACGACGGTGAAATGGTATGGCGAGCTATCCGACCGCAAGATCGACCCGACCACCGGCGTCGTCGGCACGACGACGGTGTGGACCACCACCGACACCGTCGGCGAGAAGGTCGCGGCCAGCAGCGATACGCGCAGCATCTGGATGCTGGGCTCAAGCGGGCTGAAGGCATTCAGCTACGACCAGATGACGAGCCAGGAAAAGGCCTGGTTCACCAGCCAGTGCACGAACCTGCCCCAATGCACGCTGCTGTCGACGGCCGACCGCGCACTCGTCAACGACGGCGCCAACATGGTGAACTGGCTGCGCGGCCAGCAGCAGTATGCCAACGACCGCATCTACCGCGCCTACACGATGAGCACGGGGACGACCGCACTGCCGATCGTGCTGGGCGATATCGCATCGTCGAAGCCGGCCTATGTGCGCGACCCGCGCAAGGCCTATACGGCGGCCGGCTATGCGGAATTCCGCGATGCGCAGACGGCGGCGCGCCCCGTGGCGACCGTGTTCACGGCCGCGAACGACGGCATGCTGCATGCGTTCGCCGCCAACGATGGCGAGGAGCTGTGGGCGTACGTCCCGCGCATCACGATGAGGAAGCTGCCCGCGCTGTCGAGCACCACGTACGCGACGAACCACCAGTTCACGACGGACGGCTCGCCGGAAGTGGCGGACGTGTACTTCGGCGGCGCCTGGCACACGGTGCTGGTGGCCGGCCTGAACGCGGGCGGGCGCGGCTACTACGCGCTCGACATCACCAATCCCCGCCAGCCACGTCAGCTGTGGGAACTGTGCGCCGACGCGACCGTGTGCACGAACGCGTTGCCGAACCTGGGCCTCTCGTTCGGCAACCCGCAATTCGGCACGTGGAAGGATGGCTCGGGCACGGCACGCTGGGTCGTGTTCCTCACGTCCGGCTACAACAACGTGCCGGGTGTTGACGGCGTGGCCAGCGGCGACGGCAAGGGCTACCTGTTCATCGTCGACGTGGCGACGGGCACGGTGCTGAAGACCGTCAGCACGAACAGCGGCGATACGACGACGCCGACCGGCCTGGCGAAGATCACCGCGATCACGGCCGACCCGAACACCGATCCGCTCGTCACGTACATCTACGGCGGCGACAACCAGGGCCAGATGTGGCGCTTCGACCTGACGACGACGGACGGCAGCGTGGGCGTGCTGAAGATGGGCGACGCCGGTGCGACGCAGCCGGTGACGACGCGGCCGGACGTGACGCTTTGCTCCGTCGACGGCAGCACCGAACCGCGACGCGTGGTGCTGTTCGGCACGGGCCGCCTGCTCGACGTGCCCGACACAACGAACACGGATGTGCAAAGCCTGTACGCGCTGAAGGACACGGGCGCCTACGTCAACGTGCGCGGCGCGGCGATGGAGCAGCAGACGCTGTCGGCGGTGGGCAGCGGCACGAACACGAACCAGTACGCGATCACCGACGCGGCGGCGGACCTGAACACGAAGAGCGGCTGGTATTTCGACTGGCGCCTGAACCCGGGCGAGCGGATGAACATCGACCCGAAGATCGTCAGCGGTGTGGCGAACGTGGTAACGAACCTGCCGACGTCGTCCTCGTCGTGCTCGGTGGGCGGCACCAGTAACGCGTACGCGGTGGACGTGTGCCGCGGCGCCGGCGTGAACGGCACGATCGTCGGCGGCACGCTGTCGAACACGTCGGCCGCCGTCGGCTTCATCATCGTGCGCCTGCCGAGCGGCCAGCTGAAGATGATCGCGACGACGGCGAAGGGCGAAACCTTGACGCGGCCGATCGCTGAGCTGGATTCGGAGGGCGCGCACCCCGTCGGCTGGCGGCGCGTGAAGGGCGATTGATGGTTGAGCTCGTGTCACCGGTGCCAGGCACCGGTGACACGGACTGAGCCATGATGCCCGTAGGCACAGCTCAGCCTGTGTCCCCTGGTGCCAGGCACGAAGGGACACAGGCCCATCCAGAGCACCGCTCAGCTCGTGTCTCTTGGTGCCTGGCACCAGGAGACACGGACTCAGCTGTCGAGGTGCTGAAAACGCCCGGAGCAACGCAAAAAACGGTAAAATCGCAGGTTTTCCGTCGAGCCGAACCGTTGGCCGCCATCATGTCCGAAGAAATCCAAACGAATCAACAGGAACCTGCACAGGAAGCCGTGCAAAGCGGCAGCGCGAAGACGCCCGCGCTGATCGCGCGCGAAGTGCAGCGCCGCCGCACGTTCGGCATCATTTCCCACCCCGACGCGGGTAAGACGACGCTGACCGAGAAGCTGCTGCTGTTCTCGGGCGCGATCCAGATGGCCGGTACCGTGAAGGCGCGCAAGAGCGCGCGCCACGCCACGTCGGACTGGATGGAAATCGAGAAGCAGCGAGGCATTTCCGTCGCGTCGTCCGTGATGCAGTTCGAATTCCGCGACCACATCATCAACCTGCTCGACACGCCGGGTCACCAGGACTTCTCGGAAGACACCTACCGCGTGCTGACGGCCGTCGACTCGGCGCTGATGGTGATTGACGCGGCCAAGGGTGTCGAGGCGCAGACGATCAAGCTGCTCGACGTCTGCCGCATGCGCAACACGCCGATCGTCACGTTCATGAACAAGATGGACCGCGAAACGCGCGACCCGCTCGAGCTGCTCGACGAGCTGGAATCCGTGCTGAAGATCCAATGCGCGCCGGTGACGTGGCCGATCGGCATGGGCAAGAACTTCCGCGGCGTGTACCACCTGCTGCGCGACGAAGTGCTGCTGTTCCGCGCCGGCGAGGAAAGCGCGAACCAGACCTTCGAAGTCGTCAAGGGCATCGACAACCCGAAGCTGCAGGAGATGTTCCCCCTCGAGATGGACCAGCTGCGCATGGAGGTCGAGCTTGTGCACGGCGCGTCGCACCCGTTCAACCTGGAAGACTTCCTGGCCGGTATCCAGACGCCCGTGTTCTTCGGTTCCGCGATCAACAACTTCGGCGTGCGCGAGATCCTGTCCGCGCTGGTCGACTGGGCACCGCCGCCGCGCGGCCGCGATGCCACGGTGCGCTCCGTCGAACCGACGGAGCAGCCGTTCTCCGGCTTCGTGTTCAAGATCCAGGCGAACATGGACCCGGCCCACCGCGACCGCATCGCGTTCCTGCGTGTGTGCTCCGGGCGTTTCGAGCGCGGCATGAAGGTCAAGCACCTGCGGCTGGGCCGCGAAGTGAAGGTATCGTCCGTGGTGACGTTCATGGCATCGTCGCGCGAGCAGGTCGAAGAGGCCTACGCCGGCGACATCATCGGCCTGCCGAACCACGGCAATATGCAGATCGGCGACAGCTTCTCGGAAGGCGAGATGCTGCAGTTCACGGGCATCCCGTACTTCGCGCCGGACTTCTTCCGCCAGGTCCGCATCCGCAACCCGCTGAAGATCAAGCAGCTGCACAAAGGCTTGCAGCAGCTGGGCGAAGAGGGCGCCGTGCAGGTGTTCAAGCCGGTGCAGGGCGGCGAACTGGTGCTGGGCGCCGTCGGCGTGCTGCAGTTCGAAGTGGTCGCTTCGCGCCTGATGAACGAGTACGGTGTGGACGCCGTCTTCGAAGGCACGAGCATCAGCAGCGCGCGCTGGGTGTCGTCGGACGACAAGAAGGCGCTGGCCGACTTCGAAGCGGCACTGGGCCACAACGTCGCCTACGATGCGGCCGGCAACCTGGCCTACCTGGCCACGTCGGGCGTGAACCTGCGGCTGACGCAGGAGCGCTGGCCGAAGCTGATGTTCCATGCGACCAGGGAGCATGCGACGAAGCTGGGGTGATGCCGCACCGCTGCATCTGAAAACCGCGCCACGCCGGCGCGGTTTTTTTTTTCGTCTGTCGACTACGTCGTGCGGCCGAACTTCCGCTCGATCAGCGCGACAGCGGTCTCCACGCCGCGGTCCTGCCGCATTGCCGCGCTCACCAGCAGTGCCTGGCTTGTCATGTCGGCAGTGACTTCGCCGATACGCTTCGCCAGCGCGGCCGCGGTCGCGGTTCGCCGTTTCAACAGCCGTGGCGCCACACCGATGCGCCCCAGCTCGCGCCCCCAGTGCTCCTGCTCACTGATGTGCGCGACGACGATCGACGGCTTGCCGGCCAGCGTCGCGGATTGCGTGGTGCCCGCGCCGCCGTGGTGCACGATCGCCGCGCAGCGCGGGAAGATCGCATGGTGTGGCGATGCCGACAGGTAGAACACCCGATCCGTCCGCGCGAAGCCGCAGTCCTGCCACGTCGGGCTTTGAATGATCGCGCGGCAGCCGGCAAGCCGCGCGGCGTCCGTCAGCCATTGCAGCGTCTCGCGCTGCCACACCCGGTCGCGCGGCATCCAGCTGCCCATCGTCATGTAGACGGGTGGGGCGCCCGCTGCGAGGAACGCCTCCAGTTCAGCAGGCACACTGCCTTCGACCTCGATGTTCGGCATGTCGAGAAAGCCGCACACCTGCACTGTCTCCGGCCAGTCCGGCTGGCGTTCGCAAATCTGCGGGCTGACTGCCACCAGCGTCAGGGAGCGCGACAGCCACACTTCACCGACGACGTCGCGCGTCAGGGGCATGCCTTGCTCTCGGCGCAGCCGGTTGGCATAGGGTTTCAGCACGCCGTTGAGTGCCAGCTTCGTTACCCACCACAGCACGCGGTTGCCGGCCTTGCCGAGGAAGTCCAGCTGCAGCGGATGGTTGTACGCGCTCGGCACGCCCGCATGCGACAGCATGACGCTGACATACGGCTTGCCCGCTTGCTCGGCCGCGATCTGCAGCGGGTGCAGGACGTAGTGGCCGATCAGCAGATCCGACTCCGCCGCAAGGGCGCGCGCTGCCGCGAACATCGCATCCTCGGCTGGGGCGAAGCACATGCGAAAGAGCGTCGCCATCTGCTTCATCGGGTCCTTCATGCCCTGTGCCATATTGGCGACGACCTCGGTCTGGGCGGCGTCGATGACGGGGGAGGCCACCACGCGGATGCGCACGCCCGCCGTCGAGGCCAACTGGTCGCATGCGCTGTCGGGCGATGTGACGACGAGCGTGACGTCGTGCCCGGCGCGCTGCAAGCCTTCGCCCAGCGCGAGAAAGGGACGGATATCGCCATGGCTGCCCCAGGTCTGGATGCCGATCTTCATTGTTCTCCTTGTTAGCGACAGGTCCAGCTCATTATCGCTGAGTTCCCGACGCGCCGCCCGCATCCGCCGAAAGCCGTTGACAATGCCGTCATAGGTGTATACTGTATTAATCACTTAATACACCATACAGTCATGGCCGAACACACCGCACTGCTGTTTTCCATCGCGACCGGATCGCCGGACCCGATCTATCGCCAGCTGATCGAGCAGGTCAAGCGGCTGTGCGCGGCCGGGGTGCTGAAGCCGGGCGACACGCTGCCTTCGGTGCGCGAAGTGGCGCAGGCGCTGGCCGTCAATCCGATGACGGTGTCGAAAGCGTACAACCTGCTCGAGATGGAAGGCGTGCTGGAACGGTTGCGCGGGCAGGGCATGCAGGTGGCGCAGCGGCGCCGGCAGGGCAAGGGTGAGCGGGAGGCGCTGCTGCGCCCAGCGCTGGAGCGCGCCGCGCGCGAAGCCCGCCAGCTGGAGCTGGACGACGCCACGATCCTCGAGTTGTTCAAACAAGTGCTGAAGGAAGCGACATGAACCCACCAATCCTGACCCTGCGCGGTGTACGCAAGAGCTTCGGCAATCATGCCGCGCTGACGGGTGTCGACTGGCAGATCGGCCAGGGCAAGGTGATCGGCCTGTTGGGCCGCAACGGCGCCGGCAAGTCGACGCTGATGGAGTGCATGCTGGGCCTGCGCGAGATCGACGACGGCGCGATCGCGCTGTTCGGCGAGCCCGTGGACGCGTTGTCCGAAGCGGCGCGTGCCCGCATCGGCTACGTGCCGCAGAAATCCGACCTGTTCGAGTGGCTGACGCCGGACCAGCTGCTCGCTTACTTCCGTACGCTGTACCCGCACTGGAACGAAGCGAAGGTGGAGCACCTGCTGGGCCGCTGGGGCTTCGACGGTGCCGCGCGCAGCCGCAAGATCGGCAACCTGTCGGGCGGCCAGCAACAGCGGCTGTCGATCATCCGCGCGCTCGCGCACGAGCCGGACCTGCTGGTGCTGGACGAACCTGTGGCCGGCCTCGACCCGATGGGCCGGCGCGACTTCCTGCGCGAACTCGTGAACGACGTGGTCGAGCGCGGCACCACCGTCGTGTTCTCGACGCACATCCTGTCCGACCTGGAGCGCGTGGCGATGGATGTGGCGTTCCTGCGCGAAGGCCGCATTGCGGTCGAGGCCCCGCTCGACGAACTGCTGGACGGCACGCGCCGCGTGACGGGCCACCCGAACGTGCTGAGCACACTGCGCCTGGAGCAGGAGCTGGGGCGCGTACGCCACGATGGCGGGGCTTTCAGCATCGTTGCGCGCGTCTCCGAACAGGAGGCTGAGCGGCTCGACGGCACGCCCGGCGTTCGCCTCGACCGCGTGTCGCTGGAAGACCTGTTCGAAGAGGTGACGCGATGAATGCCTATCGCATGCTGCTGATGCAGCCGCTGCTCGAGCGGCGGCTGCGCAACGAGATGTGGAGCACAGTGCTGCTCGTGCTGTTTGCGATCGCCGAATACGTGTCGACGCTGGCGTGGTCGGTGCCGCGCGGGCTCACAAGCTTCCTGGCGGGCGTCTTTCTCGCCGCGGCGGTACTGATCTGGTGGGGCGTGTTCCTGCAGAACGCGGTGCAGCAGAACCGCCCGAGTCTCTCGCTGCTGGTACCGGGCTTGCGCCGGCGGTTGATGGTGCTGACCGCGGTCCTGTGGATCGGCGCCAGCTTGCTGCCTGCGCTGGTGGTCGGCATGGTGCTGGGGCACTTCGGCTATGTGCTGATCGGGACGGCGTTCCTGTTGCTGTTCGTCGCCTTGTGTCAGCGCCATGTGCTGATTTCGTATATGGTCACCGTGGTCATCGTGGCGTGCTTGCAGATCTATCGCGAGCAGCTCGTACGCTTCATGGATGCGGTCACGACATGGGGCGAAACGACCGTGGCGCTTGGCGCCCTGGCCCTGATGGTGCCGCTGGGATGGCTGGCATTGCGCATCCTGTTTCCGCACGGCGGCGACCGCCATTTTGCGTGGGGCGACGCGGCAGCGCGGCGTGCCAGCAACGCCAAGCGCGGCGTCTACATCGCCGCCTTCGACACGTTGGGTGGCCGTCCGTTACTGCGTCTGCTCGACGCATTCTATGCGCCGCGCTCCGCTACGCCGCGCCGGCCGGGGCAAAGCATGCTCGATGGTCTGGGCCCGCGCACGCACTGGAGCCGTCCTTCGATGACCATCGTGATGATCACCGCGTTGACGCTGGCACTGCATGCCTGGGCCGGCACGGCGAAGCTCGCGCCGTTCGTGCCGATCGCACTGGCGCTGCTGGTCCTGCCGTTGTGGGGCCATGCGCGCTCCACGCTGGCGGCGCTGAAGGCGACGCCGGTGGAGCAGGGCGTCCTGCTGCTGACGCCCGGGGCGCCAGCACGCCGTGAACTGAATCGCGAACTGGCCCGCGTGCTGCTGGTCCGCTATGGCATCACATGGCTTGCCTACCTCGCCTGCAGTGCGCTCATCGTGCTCCTCACGATCGGGTCGTGGAACGCGTGGGCGTGCTGCACCGCGTTGTCCGCCATGTTCGCCCCGGTACTGCTGCGCGATCATGCGCGTCATCCTGGCTGGAATAGCGCACTGCTCGTGTTTGGCGCGGTGATGCTGGTGACACCGCCGTTGGCCGGCATCGTCGAGCACGTGTCGGTGCCGAACGGGCTGCTCCCCGGCGCGGTCATCGGCGCGCTGATCGGCACGGCGATCGCGCTGCGGCTTCGTTGGCGCAAGGCCGTGGCGGCCACCGTCGCCTTCCCGGCTGGGCGCCTGGCGGCGTGAACTACTTCGCTGGCGTCGCCAGCGGCTGGCCTTTTTCGACGACATACACGCCGATCAGCTTCGTCGTGCCGCTGCCCGTGTTGCGGGCGTCGTGCACTTTACCTGCCGGGATGATGACAGCCTCGCCGGCCTTCACCTTCCGGGGCGGCTCGCCATCGATCAGCAGCTCGCCTTCGCCTTCCAGGAAGTAGCTGATCTCGTCGCCGGGGTGCGTGTGGCGGCCCGCGGTGGCGCCGGGGGCGAGTTCGACTTGGGCGACCACGGCTTCACGATTTGGTACCGAGATATCGCCACGTGTGACCAGCGTGCGTTTGAGGCCGGATTGTTGGGCGAGCGCGGTGAGGGGGACGCTCGTTAGCGCGAGGCTGGCGAGCAGTGGCAGCAGGTGTCTCATCGGATGCTCCCATGGTTGGTATTGTGCCGACCATGGTAGCGCGGTTTTCGTGTGGTCAGCGGCGGAACAGCGCATCCAGGATGCTGCCGAGCCAGGCTGCGATCAGCACGCCAGAGGCGGTGCTACCGGCAGGTCCAGGGTTTGCGGCGGCGATCCGCTGAAGGATGAGTTGGATATCGAGCTGCAAGGTTCCCGCTGCGATTTCGTTTGCAACTACTGTAGCTGTCGAGATCGCGGAGCCGACGAGGAAAAACAGCGCGACAGCTGCCGGCAGCAGGAACAGGCAGGACCGCGCGGGCCTTTTGAGGACGATGAGTTGGCCGAGGCCGGGGAAGAGCAGCGCTGAGGTGAGCGCTGCGCCGATAGCTCGTTTCACGGGCAGTACAAGGCAACTAAGAACATGCCCTATCTTACCCGGAAAACGCACATGGATCTGCTGTTCGGAGCTACGCGACAGTCAGGCAGGTGGGCGATTGATGATCTGTGGGTCAACTTTAAACTTGGTTCCGATTTTATCGCTGAAATGCAAGGTTACGCCAAAAGTGCCATCGATAAGATTGGCATCGCTGAACGTTGCGAGCTTGCCGCTGCGGCTAATGCTGGGAGTGCTGAATTCCTCGTTGCCATCAGGGGATATGGTAACTTCTACAATCCTAATATCCTCCGGGGTCGGCGAAATTAGCTGATAGTTCAACACAGTGTCAAGTTGCTGCACGTCGATGGACTCAGGCGTGAAATGCGTTTTGTAAACAGTTTCTCCTTCCTTCCCAGTAGTAGGGAAGACGGTTACAAATATGTTAAAAAATGCTGTAGGGGTTACCGGAGTATCAGCGGAACTCATGTTTGCCTTTCTTCAGGGGTGGAAATTTAAAAGGGTGGTTCTGGGATCGGCGTAGCCGGACGCTTCCAGACGTTGACTCACTTCCGCTGCTTTCTGGATATCCTCAGTGCAGCTGAATGAGCGGCTCAGTGGGACGAGGATGGTATAGTCGGCAGTCAACGCGGCTGCAGGAGAAAGCATCTGTTGTACCTCGCGGCAGAGAGCGTGCGCGCCCGCCTTATCGTGCAGCGCATAGAGAACCTTAGCCCGTGTGAGCATTATGTTTGCCAATGTTCCAGCGAACTGAAGGTCCTCGCGTTGTTTGTTTGGAAAGCCAACGAGAGGTGCGAGTGCCTGTTGAGTGGCGGCGTCTGCCTCACCCAGGCGATTCATCCTCAGATATTGTTCGCCCCGCTGCTGGCGAGCCAGCGCGAGCATTTTTGCTAGCTCGATATTTGGTGACGCTGAAGCATTGAAAGTCATTAGCTCTCTTTCAATACTCAATAGCTTCATCAGTGTGGTGGACCCTTGTAGCGTTGCTGGATCAATTGCAATTTCCCTCTGCTTCAGTTTCAAATGGTCGAGCTGCCACGCGCGATTTGTTGGGTCGCTTGCGATAGCGCTGTCCATTAGTTCTTTTGCCTTTCGATAGTCGAACTTAGCAGCAACCAGATCGCCTAGGGCAGCGGACATGTCAGCACTGTGCCAGGCGGACATCGCCAAGCGATAGGACCACAGCGCGTTTGATCTTTCTCTATTATGTAAAGGGTGCAGCAACGATTCTTCACGTCGATAGAGTTGCAGAGCAGATCGGAGCTTTCCAAGTTTGGCATCTGTGCTAGCAAGCCACGAAAGGCTATCAGCCAAGTCAGCTTTCAACGCATCGTCACTTGGAGTGTTATCCAGTGCCGCTTCCTTTAGGCGGATCGACTCTTGGAAATGGATTCGGGCAGCATCGAGAGTGCCTAAACTGAGAGCAATGCTGCCGAGACTCGAATGGGCGTAGGACTGCTCGATCCAACCCTTAGGGTCTTTCGAATCCAAAGCGACCAATCGGTCAGCAATGCGAAGATACTCAGTCATGTATCTCCGTGCTTCATCCAGCTCCCCCTGTTCGAAAGCGATCTGCCCCAACCAGAACGCATTCGCGCCCAAATCCAGCAAGAAGCTCTTGTCTTTCGCCTTTTTGCCGTCCAATTCGGTTAATACCGTTCTTGCAGCCTGGAGGGCGGACCGCGCGTTAGCGGGGTCCGCTCTCGCAATATGGACCTCAGCGATTACCTGTAGAGCTCTCGCTCGTTGGGAAAGGACCGTCTCGTCGACATCAGCTGAGCCGGAGTGAGCAAGATAAACGAATGCCTGCTTACTCACACTGTCCAATAAGTCCAAGCGCCCTAGAGGCCGTAACTTGCCTACGAATTCGCTCAACATAGAAGTCATCAAGCCCTCGGCGGCGCTGCGGTGGCGCTCCGCGGTAGACTGCGCAGCGCGTGCCGTCAATCCGAGCACGATCGCAATGACAGCTAGTGCGGCGAGAGCCGAGAGCAGAGCTGCACGAAGCCGTTTGAAGGATCGAGCGCGACCGTGTGAGGTCTGAATAAAGTCGACTTCAATAGAGGAAAGTGTAAGCCCAGGTAGGTTAAGCAAACTGTTTGCCTGACTGAGCTGAGTTCCTTCGGGTAGAAGCAGATCCCTTGGTTTTCCGCATACCGCCCATCGTTCCGACTGAGGGCCAATTCGCGTCCTTACTTGCAGCGCCTCTCGATGTCGCTCGACCCATTCCACCACGCGCGGCCACCGTCTCAATAGGGCCTCATGCGCAACGCCGAAAGTGGGGACGTCCCCCGTGAACTCACTGACAAAGAGTCTTGCCTCGACAAGCGCATTAACTAGCTCCCGCTCGGTATCGCTCCGCACGGACGCCCAAGCCGCACGTCGCGCCGTGACAGCATTTTGCTCCTCCCCGACACTGACTAGGAGTGACAGCACATGCGGCAACGCCGCTTGCTGCTCCCCCGGCAACCCCGCAAAAATCTCCTCGGCCCGTACCCCCAGCGCCCCCTCAATCCCCCCAAGCTGCCTGAACACCTCAAACCGCAACACCCCATCCTCCGAGCGCTGCCGATACAACTCATTCAAGCAATACTGCAGCAAAGGCAACGCATCCGGACTCCCCCGCGCCTCATCACACAGCACATCATCCAGCGCCGCACCCGTGGTGTGATCAACCTCGAAGGTCAGCCCGGCGGCGCGGGCGGGCAGGCGGATCATCTGCGCGATATCCGCCCCATCCGGCGGCTCCAGGTCGAAGTGCCCACCCCGTGCCTTCAACGCCATCAGCTCGGGTAGCGCAATCAGCTCCGGATAAAAATCGTTGCGGCAAGCGAGCATCACCAGTACCTGGTGGGTGGCCAGCAAGTCGAGCACACCAATGAAACGAGCACGGTCCTCGGCCGTCGTATTCGGCGCCCGGAAGATCGCTTCCAGCCGGTCGACGAAGACGGCGATCCGCACCGGACTATCGACGGCGCCCAGGCGTAACGCGACGGACGCGGGATCGGACCGCAGCCGCCCGGCCAGCGCCTCGGCACTGCTGCCATCGAACAGATACACGCCATCGCGTTCCGCGTCGACGAGCACCGCTGCGAGCGCGCCGAACAAATCCCCGCCGCCCAGGTCTGCGCAATCCATGTGCAGCAGACAAGAGAGGGCGACCGGGCCGTCGCCGCCGGTCAGTTGCGGCAGCAGGCCGGCGCGCACCAGCGACGTCTTGCCGGAGCCGGAAGGCCCGAGCACGAGCGCCATCGCGCAACCGTTTTCGACCTGGTCCAATACCGTTTCGCGCAGCCGGGTGGTTGCCTGCATGCGGCCGAAAAAGATCGCCGCGTGGTTTTCTTCGAACGCTTCCAGGCCCCGGAACGGCGAGCCGTCCTGCCAGATGCCGGCCTGTTCCTCTTCTTCGACGACGTCGGCGAGCGCCCGGTAACCCCGTTTGCGTACCGTTTCGATATATCGCGGCTCGGTGCTCGAGTCGCCCAGCGCGCGGCGCAGTTGGGCGATCGCCTTGTGGATCGGGTTGTCGCCCAGCTCGGCCGTGCCCCAGCACGCTTGCAGGATTTCCTCGGCGGGAATGACGGCGCCGGGGTGCCGGCAGAGGTAGCGCAGCACGTCCATCGCGCGGGGTTCGAGCGGGATGCGGACGTCGCCCTGGCTCAGCGCATTGCCTGCCACGTCGACCGTCCATTCGCCGAAGCGAAACATCCGCTGTTTCATTCGTCCCCGCGCCTTAAAAACTTTTCCTAGTTAAATCAAACGGTTAGCTGTCCGGAAGGTTTCCGGAAGGCGCGCACGCGCGGGGCTGGCTACAGTTCGGCTTAACTGAACAGCACCAATCTTAACATTTCCCCAAGCAAATTAAATGCCTAAATTAAACAGATTTGGTAACCGTGAGGAATTTCTACAACGGTACCTGAAGCCGCTGCTGGTCGAGCCGCTGGAAGCCCGGCTGAACGCGTCGCCGGACTATGTGCAGACGTTACCGGCCGGCGCCGTCGTTGACCGGGACGGTGGCCTCGATGCGAAATCCGGCGCGGGCGGCAGGACGGGGGAACGGGCCCGGTTCGTCGGCACCGCCAACGGTTGGAACTACCGCGACCAGGTGTTGTTGAGGTGGCAACTGCCCGGCGACGTCACGCATCACCGCGAATCCGAGCAGGACCAGCACTACACGGTCACGATGACCGATCAGCCGGACCTGTCCGGCGTGCTGCGGCCGACGATCGACCTGCATGCATCGCTGATGCGCTACGAGCGCGATGCGCTGGGCCGCCCGGGGGCGGACGGTGCGCAGGCCGAGTTGGGCAAGGCGTGGGCCCGCGTCACGCTGCAATGGTCGCTGCGGCTGCAACTGGTCGAGGGGGTGGGCGGCCAGGTGCACCTCGTCAGCCGGGCGCGCAAGGCGCCGCCGGTGACGGATGCGGGAAAGGCCGGCGCCTATATCGTGGCCGACCCGCTGGCCCACCTGTTGAACGTGCCGCGCCTGGCGCACGGCTGGGAGCACGGCACCGCGAGTCTCGCGGCCGTGCAGGACTATCTGGTGGCCCGGCTGGCGGCCGCCATCGAACCGACGCTCGCAAACCATGCACATGTATGAGGCCCTGATGGCGAACCTGTCGCTGTACGATGCTCCCGCGCAGTCGGCGCGGCCCCTTTTTATGTTGCGCGACGGCGCCGACCGGCCCCTCGTGTTCCTCGTCGATGCGGCCGGGCGGCTGCACCTGCTGCGCCGCGTCGGCGACAACGCGTGGTCCGTCCTCGAATTGACGGAGGCGCTGCCCGGCGGCGCGGACCGCGTGGTCTGCTGCGCCGACGTGCGCCAGGCGCCGGACGGCAGCATCGCGGTCGCCATCGCGACGACGGGCAAGAACGCCACCGGGCCGTGCACCTTGCACGTCGCCAGCGGGCTGCCGGCAGGGCTGAACGATTCGCAGTGGCAGGAAGCGCTGCGCAATCTGGCGCCGTTGCCCGAATTGCCGCAGGCGGCGCGCGTGACGCGCCTGGCCTTCGGGCCGCTGCAGGTCGGGGCGCCGCCGCTGCTGCTCGTCAGTGCGGTGATCAGCGAGCGGCCCGCCACGTGGTACTGCAATGCCGCGTCGCCCGATTGCGGGTTGCGCGCGCTGGCGCTGCCCGCCAACGTGGCCGGCGCGCAGGCTTACGCCGTTGGTACGTACCGGCTGCCCGGCGTGTGGGCGCTGCACCCGGGCGGCAGGGACGGGGAGCTGCGCTTTGCGTCGTTCGGCGATGCGTTCGGGTGGAAGGTGGAGATGGCGTATCCGAACCTGCCGCCGCGTACAGGCAGCGTGTACCTGGCGCCCGGCCTTGTGCCGAACGTACCGGACCTGTTTGCGGCCGGCGAGCGGATCGTCGTCTACCGCGGCAGCAATCACATTCCGCAGCCGGTGGCGCAGGTGGCGGGGGCGCGCCTGCTTTGGAGTACCTTGAACGAGGGCGGCGAATACCTCGCATATGCCGACGCGGCGGGCGCGCTGTGGCTGGTGTCCCGGCCGGCGCGCGGCGCCTGGGGCGAACCGTATCGGCTGACGGAGCGGCGCGCCGTGCTGGCCGCCGGGGCCGACGGCACCGCCCACGCCGTCGCACTCGATGGCGACGGCACGCTGTTCCTGCAGCACGTGGACGTGCATGGCAAGCGGCTTGGCCAGGAAACCGTGCACCTGCCGCCGATGTAAAAAACGCCGTCCATCTTGCGATGGACGGCGTTTCGACGACGCACTGGCGCTTATTCGTAAGCGCTGATCGGCGCGCAGCCACAGAACAGGTTGCGGTCGCCGTAGACGTTGTCGGCGCGGCCGACCGGCGGCCAGTACTTCTGCTTGCGCAGCGACGGCAGCGGGTAGGCAGCCACTTCGCGGCTGTACTTGCGGTCCCATTTGTCGGACAGCAGCACCTCGGCCGTGTGCGGCGCGAACTTCAGCGGGTTGTCCGCCTTGTCGAATGCGCCGCTTTCGACCTTGGCGATCTCTTCGCGGATCGCGATCATTGCGTCGATGAAGCGGTCCAGCTCCGCCTTCGATTCCGACTCGGTCGGCTCGATCATCAAGGTGCCCGGCACCGGGAAGCTCATCGTCGGTGCGTGGAAGCCGAAGTCCATCAGGCGCTTGGCCACGTCTTCGTTGGAAATGCCGGTGGCATCGGTCAGCGGGCGCAGGTCCAGGATGCACTCGTGCGCCACCAGGCCATCGTGGCCCGTGTACAGCACCGGGTAGTGCGGTGCCAGGCGGCGCGCGATGTAGTTCGCGTTCAGGATCGCCGTTTCGGTCGCGGCGGTGAGGCCTTCCGCGCCCATCATCGCGATGTACATCCACGAGATCGGCAGGATCGACGCGGAACCATAGGCCGCGGCCGACACGGCGCCGATGCCGTTATCGCTGCGCACATAGCCGGTCGAACGCTGGTTCGGCAGGAACTCGGCGAGGTGTGCGCCGACGCCGATCGGGCCCACGCCCGGGCCGCCGCCGCCGTGCGGAATGCAGAACGTCTTGTGCAGGTTCAGGTGCGACACGTCGCCGCCGAACGCGCCCGGTGCGGCCACGCCGACCAGTGCATTCATGTTGGCGCCGTCGATGTACACCTGGCCGCCGTGCGCATGCACGATGTCGCACAGTTCCTTGATGCCTTCCTCGAACACGCCGTGGGTGGACGGGTACGTCACCATCACGCATGCCAGGTTCTTGCTGTGCTGCTCGGCCTTCGCCTTCAGGTCCGCCAGGTCCACGTTGCCGTTCTCGTCGCATGCCGTGACGACGACCTGCATGCCGACCATGCTGGCCGATGCAGGGTTGGTGCCGTGCGCCGACGACGGGATCAGGCAGATATTGCGGTGGCCTTCGCCGCGCGACTGGTGATATTTCTGGATCACGAGCAGGCCGGCGTATTCGCCCTGCGAGCCGGCGTTCGGCTGCAGCGACACGGCCGCGTAGCCCGTCACCGCGCACAGCATCTCTTCGAGCTGACCGATCATTTCGCGGTAGCCCACGGTCTGGTCCTGCGGCGCGAACGGGTGGATGTTCGAGAACTCGGGCCACGTCACCGGGATCATCTCGGACGTCGCGTTCAGCTTCATCGTGCACGAACCCAGCGGGATCATCGTGCGGTCCAGCGCCAGGTCCTTGTCCGCCAGCGTACGCAGGTACCGCAGCATCTCGGTTTCGCTGTGGTAGCGGTTGAACACGGGGTGCGTCAGGTAGGCGCTGGAACGGACCAGTGCGGCCGGGTAGGCGTCTTCGATCTTCGCTTCGACGGCGGCGAAGTCCGGCGCGGCAGGGGCGCCCGCGACGCCGGTTGCGAACACGGTCCACAGCGCGGCCAGCGTGTCGCGGTCCGTCGTTTCGTCGAGCGAGATGCCGACGTGGCGCGCATCGATGCGGCGCAGGTTGATGCCATGGGCGACGGCGGCGGCGTGCAGCGCGTCGGCCTTGTCAGTGACGACCGTCAGCGTGTCGAAGAACGTGTCGTTGGCCAGCTGGTAGCCCAGCGTGCGCAGGTTGTCGGCCAGGATGCCGGTGTAGCGGTGCACGCGGGTGGCGATGTTCGCCAGGCCTTGCGGGCCGTGGTAGATGGCATACATCGATGCGATCACGGCCAGCAGTACCTGCGCCGTGCAGATGTTCGACGTGGCCTTCTCGCGGCGGATGTGCTGTTCGCGGGTCTGCAGCGCGAGGCGGTAAGCCATATTGCCCTGCTGGTCGACGGTAACGCCGACCAGGCGGCCCGGCATCGAGCGCTTGTATTCGTCGCGCGTGGCCATGTAGCCCGCGTGCGGACCGCCGAAGCCCAGCGGCACGCCGAAGCGCTGGCTGTTGCCGACGACGACGTCGGCACC
Source organism: Pseudoduganella flava (assembly GCF_007830495.1). Taxonomy (GTDB): domain Bacteria; phylum Pseudomonadota; class Gammaproteobacteria; order Burkholderiales; family Burkholderiaceae_D; genus Rugamonas; species Rugamonas flava. Next base: position 504,441 of record NZ_VLKW01000002.1, read on the forward strand.
CCATTCGCCCGGTGGCGTGAGGAGCGTGAGCGCCAGCAGGTCGGCGGCGACGACGACCATCGCGCCGGTGGCCTTCACTTTTTCAACGTCGGCGCGGTAGTCGCGCACGGCGCCGTTCACGCCCGGGTACTGCAGCAGCACGCCGAATGCGTCCGTCACGGCCGCCAGTTCGGCCGGGTCGAACGTGTGCACGTCGATGCCCAGCGGTTCGGCGCGGGTACGTACCACTTCCAGCGTTTGCGGCAGCACGTCGTTGGCCACGTAGAAGGCCTTCGATTTCGACTTGCCCACGCGCTGGATCAGCGTCATCGCTTCCGCGGCGGACGTGCCTTCGTCCAGCATCGATGCGTTGGCGATGCCCATGCCCGTCAGGTCCGTGATCGCCTGCTGGAAGTTCAGGATCGCTTCCAGGCGACCTTGCGAGATCTCCGGCTGATACGGCGTGTATGCCGTGTACCAGGCCGGGTTCTCGAAGATATTGCGCAGTACCACGCCCGGCGTGTAGGTGCCGTAGTAGCCCTGGCCGATCAGCGATTTCAGTACCTTGTTCTTGGCGGCGATCCCTTTCAGCTTACCCAGCGCGGCCTGCTCGGGCAGCGGCTCGGCGAACTGGCCCAGCGGCAGGGCGGCGCGGTTGCGGATGTGCGCGGGCACGATCGCGTCGATCAGCGCGGCGCGCGAGGCATAGCCGAGCGTGTCGAGCATCTGCTGCTGTTCCGTGGCATCGGGGCCGATGTGGCGGGCGATGAAGGCATCGCGCGCTTCGAGTTGGGTCAGGCTGGGTCGGGTCATGGGAAAGTCTCTTGGTCCGGATAGGAAAAGGGCCGCAGCAATGACTGCGCGGCCCTGGTACTGCGGGAATTACGACTGGGTGTTCTTGCCGTAGGCGGCGGCGTCCAGCAGGCCGTCGATGGCGGCCGCGTCGGCCGGCTTCATCTTGAACAGCCATGCATCGTAGGCGTTCGCGTTGATCGATTCCGGGGCGCCGGCCACGGCGTCGTTCACGGCGATCACTTCGCCGGACACGGGAGCGTAGATGTCGGAAGCGGCTTTCACCGATTCGACGACGGCGGCGTCGTCGCCGGCCGTGTAGCTGTTGCCGACTTTCGGCAGTTCGACGAACACGATGTCGCCCAGCGCGTCCTGCGCGAATTCGGTGATGCCGACCGTGATCGTGCCGTCGGACTCCTTGCGCACCCACTCGTGGGACTCGGTGTACTTCAGCTCTGCAGGAATATTGCTCATGTGTGCTCCAAAAGGGGTTGTGTTGTTCGAAGTTGCGCCGACAGGTCAGGCGACGAGGATTTTACCGTTGCGGACGAACGGCAGCTTCACGACGGTGGCGGCGAGCTTCTTGTCGCGGATCTCGACGTGTACCGTATCGCCCACCTGCACGCTCTTCGGCACGCGCGCCAGCGCGATCGCCTGCTGCATCGTGGGGCTGAACGTGCCGGACGTGATCTCGCCCGTTTCGCCGTTCGCGGCGATGACTTTCTGGTGCGCGCGCAGCACGCCGCCTTTTTCGCGCAGGATCAGGCCGACGAACTGGGCGTTCTGGCCCTTGGCCTGCAGGGCGGCCTTGCCGACGAAATCGCGCTCGGCCACGAGGTCGATCGTCCATGCCAGGCCGGCGTCCAGCGGGTTCACGGATTCGTCCATGTCCTGGCCGTACAGGTTCATGCCGGCTTCCAGGCGCAGCGTGTCGCGCGCGCCCAGGCCGGCCGGCTTCACGCCGGCGGCGGCCAGCGCGTTCCACAGCGCCTCGGCCTGCGTCGCGGCCACGCCGATCTCGAAGCCGTCCTCGCCCGTGTAGCCGGTGCGCGCAACCATCGCTTCGCCGAATGCCGTGTCCTTGACGAGCGCCACGTTGAACGGCTTCATCTCGGCAGTCGCGGCCTGCGCCTGCGGGATCACCTGCCACACCTTGGCGCGGGCGTTCGGGCCCTGCACGGCGATCAACGCCATTGCATCGGTTCCGTCGCGGCGCTGGGTGATCGACAGGCCGGCGTTCCACTCGTCGCTCTTCGCCTTCATCCACGCCACGTCCTTCTCGGCCGTGCCGGCGTTGACGACGAGGCGGAACCAGTCTTCGCTGAGGAAGTAGACGATCAGGTCGTCGATGACGCCGCCCTCGGGATTCAGCATGCACGAGTACAGGGCCTTGCCCGATACCTGCAGCTTGTCGACGTTGTTGGCCAGCAGGCGGCGCAGGAAACCACGGACGTCCGCGCCCTTGATGTCGACGACGCACATGTGGGCCACGTCGAACATGCCGACGTCGCTGCGCACGGCGTGATGTTCTTCGATCTGCGAACCGTAGTTGACGGGCATGTCCCAGCCGCCGAAATCGACCATGCGGGCGCCGAGGGCGCGGTGGGCTGCGTTGAGTGGGGTGGCTTTGAGCGTCATGGTTCCTGGACTCGATTGGGGTTAACAACACAACCACGGGAAAGCGGACAGCACTTTTCCACGGTGTTCGTTACCCCTCTGTCCTCGGTACCTGAGAGATAGCGGCAAGGTTGCCGCACGCCCCTTCGGTGGGCACCGCGATGTTGTTCGACGGTTGCCGCTCTCCAGAGTTTCGACTGCGCTCGCCGCAATCGCTGACCGGTCCATTGTGCCTGAGAGTTTTCGGGTGGTGCCCCTTCGGCGGCAGCTGGGCTGCGCTCTCCCGGTCAAGATGCGGGACTATATGCCAGAAGGGCAGGGGTGTCAATCTTGCAGCGCTGCGCCGCGCCTCGTCCCCGGGTATCATGGCGCCATGTCCGCTCATCCATACGATGCCTCGCTTGCCCGCCCGGTCGAAGGCTGGCTGCGCGCACGCTCGATCGCCCGCGGCCTGCCGGCGCCGGTACCGGACCGGGGCGGCTGGCGTGTCGACACGGGGAGTGCGGATGAGCTGCGGCGCCATGTGTTCGCGGCGGCGTGTCCGGGGTTGCAGGCGCTCGCCGGCGAGATCGACGCACCACGCATTTTCCTGAAGCTGTGTGGTGAAGCGGAGGTGATGCGGGCGTTGTTGCCGCCCCGCTGGGTGCTGCAGGAGCCCCGTTACCTGATGACGCTGGACGGGCCGATGAGCGGCGCGCCGGCCCTGCCGCCCGGCTATGCAATCGCGCGGCGCGAGCATGGCACCGTGACACAGGTCTGCGTCCGCACGCTTGCCGGCGAGCTGGCGGCATCCGGCTGGGCCGCTGAAGTGGCCGGCTTCCACGTGTACGATCGCATCGCCACGGAGCCGGCACACCGGCGGCGCGGCCTGGCCTCGGCCGTGATGCATGCGCTGACGGCGGCGCGGCGGCACGCCACCGCGGAGCAGGTGCTGGTGGCCACAGCCGACGGGGCGGCGCTGTACCGTGCGCTGGGCTGGCGTGTCCGTTCGCCGTACACGACGGCGTGCATCCCGGCATGACGGGATGCCGCCGGGGCAGGTCGTGCGTCCCTCAAAACCCGCCTTTGCTAGAATGGGCCTCACCGTTTTTTGAGGGTAAAAAACCATGAGCGAAGATAAGCAAAAACTGGATGGGGCAGCCTGGTTTACGTTGTCGGGCGATGTCAACAGCGATATGGTGCACCGCGTGTTCGAAGCCGTGGCGGACATGACGGAAGATGGCGTGGAGACCGCCCACATTCTCGTGCAGTCGAACGGCGGCTACGTCAGCGATGGCCTGTGCCTGTACAACTACCTCTCCAATTTGCCGATCAAGGTCGTGATGTACAACGGCGGCGCCGTTGCGTCGATCGCCGTGATCCTGTTCCTGTCCGGGCAGGAGCGCTATGCCAGCGAGACGGCCCGCTTCATGGTGCACAAGTCCCACGCGAGCGCACCCTCGGGCGCGCGGCCCGATGCGCTGCGCATCATCGTCGAGGGCCTGCAGGCCGACGACGCGCGCACCGAATCGATCCTGCGCCAGCACGTGCAGCTGTCGGAAGAGCACTGGACCATCCACGCCCATGCGGACCTGCACCTGACCGCGCGCGATGCCGCCAAGGTGGGCATGATCAACGAGATCGCCGACTTCCGTCCGCCGAAAGGCAAGCGCGTCACGAATATCTGAACTTTCCGCGCACACGGCCGCGTACACGGCAAAAGAGCTTGGAACGGCGCTACCTTTCCAAGCTCTTTTCATGAGACTGCCGGCACATGTCGACGGCACTGCCGCTGCATGCGCAGCAGGAGATCGGCGTCCTTATTTACTCTTGGAGCCGGATTTCTTGCTGTCGTTCTTGTGGCTCTGACGGCCAGCTTCGACGTGCTGCTCGTGCGTGCCGCCCTGGGTGCCCGAACGCGAGCCCTGATTGCCCGACTGCTTGGAGCTGCTCGAGGAAGAACCCTGCTTGCTGCCACCGCTTTTCTGATTCGAGGCCATTTTGCTTTCCTTTCAAGGGGATTGAGGAAGTCACCTAGGGCGCATTCGGCCAGGGTCCGGCACAGGCCGTGATCATGAGGAAAATGCGTTTTCGGTTGCAAAATGATGCGTTTTTGCTCAGGTCCCGGATATCGGAGTTTACCGTAAGGGCCTGTAGGACAAGGGCTTGCACCACGAGTGTAAAGTCCGCCGCTGCGCCGGGCCTGGCGTTGCGCGCGGTGCGCAGACATGGCCGCATTTTCGCTGTATTTTCAGTTTTCCTATTGCCTTGTAGAAATGCTGTGGCAGAATGAGGTATCGATCATCCGTCCGCGATCATGCCTGCCACGTCCCCGTCCACCGCGTCCACGAACGCCGTCACGCCCCGCCATGCGGTGCTGGAGGAGCTGATCGCGCTCGCGCTGCGGCACGTGGCGGACGACTTCCGCGATGTGTGCACGACGTTGGCGGGCCTGCTGGTCGACGGCAGCCGGATGGCCGGCGATCCGGCGGGCGTGCGCGCGTCGCTCCGCGCCGGCAACCTGATGCGCGATCGCCACTTCGCGTTGCTGCACCGCGCTTCCGGGGCCCTGGAACGGGCACTCCGCCTGGAGCTCGCGCAGCTGGCGCCACAAGCTCCCGTCGTCCCCACGCCCGCGCAGCCGCTGGCGCTGGTCCCGTATGAGGAGATGGACCAGCGCCTGACCCTCGGCGACGCGGCGCGGCCGTTCGATGCCGAGCATGCCGATGCGCTGGCGGCCTTGAACGTGCGCCTGGCGCACCTGCTAGAGCGCGCGGCGCCGCGCGCCAATCCATTCCGCCCCGAGGTATTCATCGCCGCGCTGCAGGAGGCGTGGACGGGGTTCGACACGGAAGAGGGCAGTGCAGCGCTGCTGCTGCCGCTCGTCAAATCGGGCCGCTTCTTCGACCTGGGCCGGCTGTACGGCGCGCTGAACCTCGCCCTGGAACGCAAGGGCGTGCTGCCCGGGCCACTGCACCGCCAGCGCGTGCAAGCCGCCGGACATGACGGGCGCCGCAACGGCATGTTGGCTGGTCCACTGCGCCGCCAGCTGCGCCACTTCCTCGGCGCGGCGGACAGCGCGGACGAAGGCGACACCCTCGCCGCGGGCCAGCCGGCCGAGCGCGTCGATGGACGGCTGCTGGCCTACCTGGCCGGCTTGCCGCGGCCCGCCGCAACGGGCGCCGCGAACGCGCCATCGTTCCACCTCGGCGCGATCAAGCGCGATGCGCCGGCCGGCAGCCTGTCGCGTGCCGACGCCGGCGCGATCGATTTGCTGGCCGCCGTGTTCGACACGGTGGCGCGCGACGATGCGATCTCGCCCGAGAGCCGCGACCTGCTGCACGGCCTGCAATTGCCCGTGCTGAAGGCGGCGCTGGCCGACAAGGCCTTCTTCTTCGAGGATGCGCATCCGGCCCGGCGCCTGCTCGACCTGCTGGCGCGGATGGGCTGGGAGCGGGGCCAGCGCGGCGACGCGCGGCGCGACGATCCCGAGTACCAGGCGATGCGCCGCAGCGTCGACCATGCCGCGAACGAGGCCAACGCGGCGGACGAGGTGACGGCCGCCTTTGCCCACGCGGTAAGCGAACTGGAGGCGGCGCTGAAGGCGGAGGAGGCTGCCGCGACGGCGGCGATCGCCGCACCGATCGCCGCCGCGCTGAAGCAGGAAAAAACGCTGACGGCACGGCGCGCCGCACGTGATGCGGTGGCGCTGCGCCTGGGCAGCGGCGAGGTCGGCGCCGTCGTCGAGGCGTTCCTCGACGAGAAATGGACGGACGTGCTGACGGTCGCCTACAGCATCGACGATGAGAAGCCGGGCGCCGTGCGGCATGCCACGCAGGCGATGGACGACCTGCTGTGGAGCGTGCGCCCGAAGATCGATGCGGTGGAACGCAAGCAGCTGATCGCCAGGCTGCCGGGGCTCCTGGCGACGCTGAACAAGTGGCTCGACGTGATCAAGTGGCAGGATGCCGAGCGGTTGCGCTTCTTTGCCGACCTGGCCGACTGCCACGCGTCGATCGTGCGCGCCCCGCTGGACCTCGCACCGGAGCGTCGTGTGGAGCTGTCCGTGCAGGCCGCCGGCGCGGCGGCGCAGCGGCGGCAACGGACGACACAGGCCACAGATGACGGGGCGGACGATGAAACCCTGGCGGCGCTGGCGCGAGGCGCGTGGCTGGAATTCGCCGGACCGGAAGGGGCGCCGCGCCGGGTCAAGCTGGCATGGATCAGTCCATTGCGCTCGCTGTTCATCTTCTCGAACGGCGCGCGGCAGGAAGCGTTCTCGTTGCCCGCCGGCGAGCTGGCGCGGCGGCTGCGGGACGGCAGTGCGACGCTGCTGCAGCACGACGGCGTCGTCGTGCGCGCGCTGACGCAGGCGCTCGCCGTCAACGATGCAGCCCCCGGCCAGGATGCCGCATGAGAGCCTGTTAAGAGCGCCTTAATGAAAAGGCACTATGCTGCGAGCCTCGCGATGAGGCCGTCGGAAGCATCCTCGATGTAATCCAACACCCTGTCGAAACCGTCGCTGCCGCCGTAATACGGATCGGGTACGATGGGCGAGCCCGAGCGCGTCGCGTATTGCATGAACAGGCCGAGCTTGTGGCGGTGCGCCGGCGGGCAAGCGCGCCGCAAGGCCTCCAGGTTGTCCTCGTCCATTGCCAGCACGTGGTCGAAGCGCGCGAAGTCGTTGCCCGTGACCTGGCGGGCGCGCTGGGCCGAGAGATCGTAGCCGCGCAGCGCGGCATGCCGCTGCGAGCGTGCATCGGGCGCATCGCCGATGTGGTAAGCATGTGTGCCGGCGGAGTCGATGTCAACGGCCAGGCCAGCCCGCGCGGCGCGGGTGCGGAACACGCCTTCGGCGGTGGGGGAGCGGCAGATATTGCCCATGCAGACGAACAGGATCGCGGTCTTCATGTGGAGAGCTTGCAGGCTGAGTCGATGTTAGTTGCTTGATTGAAACGTTGTGTAGTATAACGCGGCAGTTGGCGCTTCGGTGCGCCGGGGAAGAATGGGCGAATGATGATGTTGTTGTTGTGGAAGGCGCTGTCGGCGCTGGGCGGCGTCACGGTGACGGGACCGCTGGGAATCGCGGTCGCGCTGTGGCTGCTGGCGGGGCGCACGTGGCGGCTGTCGCTGTCGTGGTGCATGCTGTTTGCGTTCGGCATGCTGGCCGTCGTCGCGACGAAGGTCGCGTACTACGGCTGGGGCGTCGGCATTCCCGAGTGGCAGTTCGCCGCCTTGTCGGGCCACGCGATGCGCGCCTGCGCCGTGTATCCCGTCGTGTTCTACCTGGCGTTTCGCCATGCCCAGCCGGTGGCCAAGTATGGCGCGTTCGCCGGCGGCGTGCTGCTGGCGCTGTTGATCAGCTATTCGCGCGTGCCGGTGCATGCGCACACGATGTCCGAAGTGGTGCTGGGCGGTGCCGTGGGCTTTGCCACCGCCGCCGCGTTCATCGGCGTGGCCCGCAGCGAGCAGCCGGCCATCGTCGGGCGCGTGCTGGTGATGCTGTGCGCACCGGTGCTGGTGGTGATGCCGTTCACGAAGCCGCTGCCGGCCGAGAAATGGATCCGGCAGGTGGCTGTGTACCTGTCCGGCAACGAGCCGGTCGAGCGGGCATGGCGCACGGGGCCCGACTACCAGCGCTGGCAGAGGGAACATCAGTCGATCTGACGCCGCGGCGGCACGGCAGTGCGATTTTGTCCAGATTGCGAACGCGGGGATGGTATGATGTCCACCTTTGCAACCGAAGCCCGCCGGGCGAGAAACCTGAACCTACGTGCGTCTATCCTCCATCAAATTGTCGGGATTTAAGTCGTTCGTCGATCCCACCAATTTCCAGGTGCCGGGCCAGCTGGTGGGCGTGGTGGGACCGAACGGGTGCGGCAAATCCAATATCATCGACGCGGTGCGCTGGGTGCTGGGCGAATCGAAAGCATCCGAGCTGCGCGGCGAGTCGATGCAGGACGTCATCTTCAACGGCTCCACACACCGCAAGCCGGCCGGCCGCGCGTCCGTCGAACTCGTGTTCGACAACCACGACGGCAAGGCGTCCGGCCAATGGGGCCAGTATGCCGAGATCGCCGTCAAGCGCACGCTGACGCGCGACGGCACGTCCACCTACTACATCAACGGCCAGCCGGTACGCCGGCGCGACATCCAGGACATCTTCCTCGGCACTGGCCTCGGGCCGCGCGCCTACGCGATCATCGGCCAGGGCATGATCGCCCGCATCATCGAATCGCGCCCGGAAGAGCTGCGCGTGTTCCTCGAAGAGGCGGCCGGCGTATCGAAGTACAAGGAACGCCGCCGCGAGACGGAGAACCGGCTGCACGACACGCGCGAGAACCTGCTGCGCGTGGAAGACATCCTGCGCGAGCTGAACAGCAACCTGGAAAAGCTCGAGGGCCAGGCGGCCGTCGCGACGAAATTCCATCAGCTGCAGGCCGAGCAGGAAGAGAAGCAGAAGCTGCTGTGGCTGCTGCGCCGGAACGAGGCGCAGGCCGAGCAGGCGCGCTGGTTCCGCGAGGTGGAGCAGGCGCAGACGGACCTGGAAGAGCAGACCGCGAAGCTGCGCAGCGTGGAGCTGTCGCTGGAGCAGATGCGGCAAGCCCACTTCGCCGTCGGCGACCGGCTGCACACGGCGCAGGGCGCGCTGTACCAGACCAATGCGGAGATCGGCAGCCTGGAGGCGCAGATCAAGTTCGTCGTCGAATCGCGCTCCCGGTTGCAGCAGCAGATCGCCACGCTGGCCACGCAACGCGATCAGTGGCAGCGCCAGGCCGAGGAATACCGCGGCCAGATCGAGGAAGCGGAATTCAATCTCGAGGAACTGTCCGCGAAGGTCGAGGAAGCGCGCATGCTGGCCGAGCAGAAGGGTGAACTGCTGCCGATGCTGGAGCAGGAATGGCGCGCCGCGCAACAGGCGTCGACGGAGTCGCGGGCCCGCATCATGCAGGCGCAGCAGCAGCTCGAACTGGAGTCGGCGCACCAGCGCAATGCGTCGAACATCCTGTCCAGCCTGGCCACGCGGCGCGAGCGCCTGCAGCAGGAAAAGAACGGCCTCGCGATGCCCGATTCGGCGCACCTGGAAAACCTGCGCTGGCAGCTGGAGGAAAAGCAGCAGGCGCTGGAAGAAGCGGGCATGCAACTCGACGAAGCGACTGCGCTGCAACCGCAGTTGGAAGAGGAGCGCCGCGCCGCGCAGGCCGCCGTGCAAAGCGAGAACGCGGCCAATGCGCAGCTGGAAGCGCGCCTCACCGCGCTGCGCCAGCTGCAGGAGCGCGTGCAAACGCAGGGCAAGGTCACGCCATGGCTGCAGAAGCACGAGCTGAACGACCTGCCGCGGCTGTGGCAGAAGCTGGCGATCGAGCCGGGCTGGGAAGCGGCCGTCGAATCCGTGCTGCGCGAGCGCACCGGTGCGCTGCAGGTGTCGAACATCGAATGGGCCAAGCACTTCCTGGCCGAGGCGCCGCCGGCCAAGCTGGCGCTGTTCGCACCGGTGACCGCGGCGCCCGCACCAGCGGCGCCGGCGGGCTTCAAGCCGCTGCTCGACCTGTTGAAGATGAACGACCCGGGCCTGCGCGGCGTGCTGCAGGACTGGCTGCACAATGTGTTCCTCGCCGAGGATGCGGCACAGGCGTTTGCGCACCGCGCCGAACTGCCGGCCGGCGGCTGTTTCGTCACGCGCCAGGGCCATGTCATCACGGTGTCCAGCGTACGCTTCCACGCGGCCGACTCCGAGCAGGAGGGCATGCTGGGCCGTCAGCAGGAAATCGACAACATCACGAAGCAGCTGCGTGCGCAGGCGATGCTGGCCGAGGAAGCGCGCGCCCGTTCCGTGCGTGCCGAAGCGGCGCTGTCGAATCACACGCGCCAGTTGGCCGAGTTGCGCCAGAAGGTGCAGTCGCTGACGAGCGCCGTGCATGCGCTGCAGCTGGACGTCGTGAAGCTTTCCGAAGTGGAGGCGCGCTTCAACCAGCGCAGCACGCAGATCGACACGGACCTGGCCGAGATCGCGGCGCAGGAAGCGGAGCAGATGCAGGTCAAGCTGGAGTCGGAAGAAAAATTCGAACAGCTCGACATGGAGCTCGGCAATCTGCAGGGCGCCCACGAGGAAGGGCAAGAGGCCTTCCAGCTGAAGGAGCAGCGCCTGGCCGATGCGCGCGAAGCGCTGCGCGAGCTGGAGCGCCGCGCGCAGGAAGCGGAGTTCGCGGAAAAGTCCGCGAAGAGCCGCATCGAGGAACTGCGCCGCAATATCGTCACCGCGACGACGCAGGCGGCCCAGGTGGCCGAAAGCCTGGCGGCCGGCGAGCTGGAACTGGCGGGCCTGGAGGCCGGCACGGCGCACGAAGGCTTGCAGGACCTGCTGGAGCGCCGCACGCAGCAGGAACGCGCGCTGGCGGACGCGCGCCATGAGCTGGACCAGATCACGCAGCAGCTGCGCCATGCCGAGGAGTCGCGCATGGGAAGCGAGCGCACCCTGCAGCCGCAGCGCGACAAGATCATGGAGATGCAGCTGAAGGAGCAGGCCGCGCGCCTGAACCAGGAACAGTTCGCGCAGCAGCTGGCCGAGGCGCAGGCCGACGAGGCGGCGTTGTCCGCCAAGCTGCATCCGGACATGAAGGCGCAATACCTGCAGGGCGAAGTGACGCGGCTGACCAATGCGATCGCCGCGCTCGGCGCCGTCAACCTGGCGGCGCTCGACGAGCTGGCGCAAGCGTCGGAGCGCAAGAACTTCCTCGACGCGCAGAACCGCGACCTCGTCGAGGCGATCACGACGCTGGAAGACGCGATCCAGAAGATCGACAAGGAGACGCGCGACCTGCTGCAGGAGACGTTCGACAAGGTCAACGGTCACTTCTCCGAGCTGTTCCCGATCCTGTTCGGCGGCGGCCAGGCCAAGCTGATCATGACCGGCGACGAGATCCTCGACTCCGGCGTGCAGGTGATGGCGCAGCCGCCGGGCAAGAAGAACGCGACGATCCACCTGCTGTCCGGCGGCGAAAAGGCGCTGACGGCGACGGCCCTCGTGTTCTCGATGTTCAGACTGAATCCGGCGCCGTTCTGCCTGCTCGACGAGGTCGATGCACCGCTGGACGACGCCAATACGGAACGTTTCTGCCGTATGGTGAAACGGATGTCCGACCAGACCCAATTCCTCTTCATCTCGCACAACAAGATCGCGATGGAGATGGCCACTCAACTGATCGGTGTGACGATGCAGGAGCAGGGCGTATCGCGCATCGTGGCGGTGGATATGGAAGCCGCCGTCAACTTCGCTTCCGAGGCACAAGCAGCATGACAGATTTCCAGACCAGTTTGATCGCCGCAGCGGGCGTGTTCGTCGCCGGCGTTTTCATCTACAACAAATGGCAGGAGCACAAGGCCAAGAAAAGCGTCGAGCGCGCGTTCGCGTCCGAGCATGACGACGTGCTGATGCGCCGCGGCGAAGAGCCGGGCCTCGACCTGTCCGCCGAACCGGCCGGCCGCGCCGAGCCGAGCTTCACGCTGGGCGACGTGCCGATGGTCGATCCCGGCTCCGGCGCCTATGCGCAGCCGCCGCACGAGGAAGTGGTGGCGCCGAGCGTCGTCGCCGACGACGTGCAGCGCCCGGAGCTCGCGGAGACGGCACCCGCTGCCGCGGAGCCGGCGGTCGCACCGCCGGTGCCGGCGCGCGCTGCCGATCCGGCGCCCCCTGTGGCACCCCCGGCCGAGGAGGCGACGGCGCTCGTCGATCCGCTGATCGACTGCCTGCTGCCGCTCGAACTCGAGGCCCCGCTGCGCGGCGAGAAGCTGCTGCCGGTGCTGCACAAGCTGCGCCTCGTCGGCAGCAAGCCGGTGCACTACATCGGCCTGGCGGTCAGTGGCGACTGGGAGCCGATCCACCATGGCACCGTCTACACGAAGCTGCAGGGCGGCGTGCAACTGGCCAGCCGCACCACGGCGCTGAACGAACTGGAATACTCGGAACTGGTGACGCGCCTGCGCGGCATCGCCGACGAGATCGGCGCGGAGCCGCAGATCCCGGACATGATCGAAGTGATGGCCGAGGCGAAGAACCTGCACCGCTTCGTGGCCGCGCACGATGCGCAGCTGGGCGTGAACCTGGCCGCGAACGGCGCGCCGTGGGCGATCAGCACGTTGATCGGCGCGCTGGAAAAGCAGGGCTTCGACGTGCGTCCGGACGGCCGCTTCGTGATGCCGGACGGCGAGGGTGGCCAGCTGTTCACGCTGTCGACGAACGTGTCGCCGGCCGAGGAAACGACGGCGCGCCTGACCCTGCTGCTGGACGTGCCATGCGTGGCGCCGGCACGCGACGGCTTCGGCGCGATGATCGCCTGTGCGAAGTCGCTGGTGCAGCGCCTGGACGCGATCATCGTCGACGACTACAACCAGCCGCTGTCGGACGCGGCGATCGCCGAGATCGCCGGCCAGGTGAAGGATTTTTACGCGGACATGGAAGCTTCGGACATCCCCGCAGGCTCGACGCGCGCGCTGCGCCTGTTCAACTGACATGACGAAGAGTGTGCACACGCCGGCCGAACGGGCCGCACAGCTGACGGCGGAGCTGAACAAGCATCTGCATGCCTACCACGTGCTCGATGCGCCGACGATTCCGGATGCCGAGTACGACAAGCTGTTCCTCGAGCTGCAGCAGATCGAGGAAGCGCACCCGGAACTGCGCCTGCCGGATTCGCCGACCGTGCGCGTGGGCGCGCCGCCGCTGGGCGAGTTCGCGGCCGTCACCCATGCGGTGCCGATGCTGTCGCTGAACAATGGCTTCACGGATGAAGACATCGAGAACTTCGACCGCCGCGTGCGCGAAGGCCTCGACGCGCTGCAGGTGGACTACGCGTGCGAAGTGAAATTCGACGGCCTGGCGATCAACCTGCGCTACGAGAACGGCGTGTTCGTGCAGGCCGCCACGCGTGGCGATGGGTACACGGGCGAGGACGTGTCGGCGAACATCCGCACGATCAAGTCGATTCCGCTGCGCTTGCATGGTAAAGACCTGCCGGCGGTGCTGGAAGTGCGCGGCGAGGTCCTGATGTTCAAGGCCGATTTCGCGGCGATGAACGAACGCCAGCGCGCCGCGGGCCAGAAGGAATTCGTCAACCCGCGCAACGCGGCGGCCGGCGCGCTGCGCCAGCTCGATTCGCGCATCACCGCGCAACGCAAGCTGCGCTTCTATGCATACGGCATCGGCGAACTGGTCGGCGCGGAGATGCCGGCCACGCACTCGGCGCTGCTGGACTGGTACGCGGCGCTGGGCCTGCCGGTGGCGCCCGAGCGTGACGTCGTCAGGGGCAAGGATGGCCTGATCGGCTTTTACGAGCGGATCGGCAAGGCCCGGCCTACGCTGCCGTATGAGATCGATGGTGTTGTCTACAAGACCAACCGCGTCGAGGACCAGCGTGCGCTGGGCTTTGTGTCGCGCGCACCGCGCTTCGCGCTGGCGCATAAATTCCCGGCCGAGGAAGCACTGACGACGGTGCAGGCGATCGAGGTGCAGGTGGGCCGCACCGGCGCGATCACGCCCGTCGCGCGCCTGGTGCCCGTGTTCGTCGGCGGCGTGACCGTCACGAACGCGACGCTGCACAACGAGGACGAGGTGCGCCGCAAGGACGTGCGCGTCGGCGACACGGTGATTGTCCGCCGTGCCGGCGACGTGATTCCCGAAGTGCTGGCCGTGGTGCTGGACAAGCGTCCATCGCCGGAACCGGCGCCGTACGTGCTGCCGTCCACGTGCCCCGTATGCGGCTCGCACGTGGTGCGCGAGGAAGGCGAGGCGGTAGCGCGCTGCTCCGGCGGCCTGACGTGCGCGGCGCAGCGCAAGGAAGCGATCCGCCACTTCGCGGGACGGCGGATGATGGACATCGAAGGTCTGGGCGACCGCTACATCGACAGCCTCGTCGAGTGCAACCTGATCCACGGCGTGTCGGACCTGTACAAGCTGACCTTGGACGATCTGCTGAAGATGAAGCAGTTGGCCGATGAGCGCGACGGCACGACGCCCGAGACGGTCAAGCAGGGCAAGATCGCGACGAAGTGGGCCGACAACCTGCTGGCCGCGATCGAGGCCAGCAAGAAGCCGCCGCTGGAGCGGCTGCTGTTCGCGCTGGGCATCCGCCACGTGGGCGAATCGACGGCGAAGACCCTGGCCGACTGGCTCGGCAAGTTTGAGTTGATCAGGCGCGCGCCGGCCGCGCTGCTGCGTGTGCTGCCCGACATCGGCGGCACCGTCGCCGAATCGATCGCCGACTTCTTCGCGGAAGAAAAGAACCAGCAGGCGATCGACGCGCTGCTGGCTGCCGGCGTCGCACCGCAGGGCGAGCATCCGCCGAAAGCGCAGTTGCGCGAGAAGCTCGACGAAGTAAGTCTGCTGGCGGCGCTGGGCATCCCGAAACTGACGGAGCCGCGCGCCCGGCAGCTGCTGGCCGACGGCATGACCCTGGAAGCGCTGGCGTTCCTGAAGGTGTTCGACGTGTTCGGACTGCCGGCCACCGTCGTGACGTCGCTGGAAGAGTGGATGGCGGTGCAGGGCAATCGCGACCTGTTGATGAACCTGTCCGCACTGCGCCGCGAACTGCTCGACCAGCTGCCGGAAGCGGCGCTTGACGAAGGTCCGCTGACGGGCAAGACGTTCGTGCTGACCGGCACGCTGCCGACGCTGTCGCGCGACGCCGCCGCCGCGCTGATCGAAGCGGCGGGCGGCAAGGTGTCCGGCTCGGTGTCGAAGAAGACGTCATACGTCGTCGCCGGCGCCGAAGCGGGCAGCAAGCTGGCGAAGGCCGAGGAACTGGAAATCACGATCCTCGACGAAGCCGCACTGCTCGCGCTGCTGGGCAAATAAACCACAATTTTTGTTGCCCGATTTCGGGGACTGTCCCTCGATTCAGGAAATATTTCCAAAATCGAGGGACTGTCCCCGAATTTTGGCAACACGACGTAGTGGCAGCGGTTGGGCGAGAATGCGCCGAGATCGGCGCGGATGTCGGCGTCGCACTGCGCTGCGCTGCGCCGGATGCGGCGGAAAACCAACAGAATCTGTTGCTTGAACCATGGGGACTGTCCCCGAATTTGGGAAATATTTCCAAAATTGAGGGACAGTCCCTCGGTTTGGGAAAGCTTTTAGCTGAGAAAGCGACGATGACACCGATACGCAAAGCAGTCTTCCCCGTGGCTGGCCTGGGCAGCCGTTTTTTGCCGGCGACGAAGGCGCAGCCGAAGGAGATGCTGCCCATCGTCGACAAGCCGCTGATCCAGTACGCGGTCGAGGAAGCCGTGGCGGCGGGGTGCACGGATCTGGTGTTCATCACGGGCCGTAACAAGCGGGCGATCGAGGATCATTTCGACAAGGCCTACGAGCTGGAGGCGGAACTCGAGGCGGCGCAGAAGCACGAGCTGCTCGAGCTCGTGCGCAACGTGATTCCGAAGCACGTCAATTGCATCTACATCCGCCAGCAGGCGCCGCTCGGTCTCGGCCATGCCGTGCTGTGCGCGAAGCCGATCATCGGCGACGAGCCGTTCGCCGTGCTGCTGGCGGACGACTTCATGGATACCGCCACCGGCGTCGCCCCCGTGCTGGCGCAGATGACGGAGCGCTACGACTTCGAGCGCGCCACGCTGCTCGCCGTGCAGGACGTGCCGCGCGAGAACACGCGCCAGTACGGCATCGTCAGCGCCGCGCCATACCGCGATCGTCTGGAACTGGTGACGGGCATCGTCGAGAAGCCGGCGCCCGACAAGGCGCCGTCGACGCTGGCCGTCGTCGGCCGCTACGTGCTGTCGGCGCGCATCTTCGAGTTCCTCGAACACCTGGGCAAGGGGGCCGGCGGCGAGATCCAGCTGACCGACGGCATCGCCGCATTGCTGCGCCACGAGCGCGTGCTGGCGTATCGCTACGAAGGCCAGCGCTACGACTGCGGCTCGAAGCTCGGCTACTTGAAGGCGACTGTCGCGATGGGCTTGAAGCACCCCGAGACGGGGCCGGACTTCGCCCAGTTCGTCGCGCAAATCAAGGAGACGTTATGACCGTCCGCGAGATCCTGAAGATGGGCGATCCGCGCCTCTTGCGCCGCGCCGATCCCGTGCGCGACTTCGATACGCCGGCCTTGCGCGCGCTGGTCAAGGACATGTTCGACACGATGCACGCGGCCAATGGCGCCGGCCTCGCGGCGCCGCAGATCGGCGTCAACCTGCGCGTCGTGATCTTCGGCTTCAAGTCGAATACCCGCTACCCGGACGCGCCGCAAGTGCCGGAGACCGTGTTGGTCAACCCCGTGCTGACGCCGTTGTCCGAGGAGATGGAGGAGGGCTTCGAAGGCTGCCTGTCCGTGCCCGGCCTGCGCGGCAGCGTGCCGCGCTACACGCGCCTCCATTACGAAGGCTTCGATCATTACGGCGAGCCTATCGTGCGCGATGCCGACGGCTTCCATGCGCGCGTCGTGCAGCACGAGGTCGACCACCTGGACGGCATCCTGTACCCGATGCGCATCCGCGACTTCACGCAGTTCGGCTATACCAGTGTGATGTTCCCGGATCTCGATCCGGGCGACGACGATTAATGTGATTGCCCCGACGGCCGAGAACGTTGGCGGCCGTGCCAAACTGGCGTAATATCCCGGCCAGCATTGAATCCATAACAATCCGGATCACAAGTCCAGGCTATCGGGAGAACCCAGGATGACCCAACCCTCTTCGTCCAATCCACTTGAATTCACGGCGCGGGGCATCGTCCTCGGCATCCTGATCACGCTGGTCTTCACGGCCGCCCAGGTCTATCTTGGCCTGAAGGTCGGCCTGACGTTCGCCACGTCGATCCCGGCGGCCGTGATCTCGATGGCGCTGCTGTCCGCGTTCAAGGATGCGACGGTCCAGGAAAACAATATCGTGCAGACGATCGCGTCGGCCGCCGGCACGCTCGCTTCCGTCATCTTCGTCGTGCCTGGCCTGCTGATGATCGGCTGGTGGGCGAAGATCCCGTTCTGGCCCGTGTTCGGCGCGTGTGCGATCGGCGGCGTGCTGGGCGTGATGTACACGATTCCGCTGCGCCGCGCGCTGGTGTCGCAATCGCAGCTGCCGTATCCGGAAGGCGTTGCCGCCGCCGAGGTGCTGAAGGTCGGCACGCAGTCGCGCTCCGGCGCCCAGGAGGGCAAGGCCGGCCTGCTGGCCGTGATCTGGGGCACGCTGGCTTCCGCGCTGTTCGCGCTGCTGGCCGCCGCCAAGATCATCGCCGGTGAAGTCGCCTACTACTTCCGCTTCGGCGCCGGCAGCGGTGCCACCGGCTTGGGTGCTTCGAGCTCGCTGGCGCTGGTCGGTGCCGGCCACCTGATGGGCATCACCGTCGGCATCGCGATGCTGGCCGGCCTCGTGATCGCATGGGGCATCCTCGTGCCGATCCTGACGTTGTCGACGCCGATGGCGGCCGGCGCGTCCGTCGCGGACCATGCGCTCGGCGTGTGGAGCACGCAGGTGCGCATGATGGGCGCCGGCACGATCGGTGCCGCCGCCATCGTCACGCTGGCCACGCTGGCCAAGCCTGTCATCGGCGGCCTGAAGTCGGCGCTGGAAGCATCGCGTGCCGCGAAACATGGCGGCGCGGCGATTCCCCGCGAAGAGCGCGACATGCCGATCTTCATCGTCGGCCTCGTCACGCTGATCGCGATGGTGCCGGCCGGCTGGCTGCTGGCCGCGTTCCTCGAAGGCGGCGTACTGGCTTCGGTGGCGACGCCGCTGGTCGCCGTCGGCATCGGCTACATCCTGATCGCCGGCTTGCTGGCCGCCGCCGTGTGCGGCTATATGGCGGGCCTGATCGGTTCGTCGAACTCGCCCGTGTCGGGCATCGCGATCCTGACGATCCTCGGTGCCGCCACGTCGGTGGGCTTCGTCGGCCGCTCCGTGCTGGGCCCGGAAACGAGCCAGGCGCTGATCGCGTTCGCACTGTTCGTGACGACCGTGGTGCTGGCCGTCGCCGTGATCGGCAACGACAACCTGCAGGACCTGAAGACGGGCCAGCTGGTGGGCGCCACGCCGTGGAAGCAGCAGGTCGCGCTGGTGATCGGCGTGTTCGCCGGTTCGTGCGTCGTGCCGCTGGTGCTGGACCTGTTGAACCAGGCCTACGGCTTTGCCGGCGCGCCGAACCAGAATGCGATCTCGGACCAGCCGCTGGCCGCGCCGCAGGCCACGCTGATCTCGACCCTGGCGCGTGGTGTCATTGGCGGCGACCTGCCGTGGCACCTGATCGGCTGGGGCGCCGTGATCGGCCTGATCCTCGTCGCCATCGATTTCGCGCTGAAGAAAAGCAGCGCCGGCAAATACAGCCTGCCGCCGCTGGGTGTCGGCCTCGCGGTTTACCTGCCTTCGGCCGTGACGGCACCCGTCGTCGTCGGTGCGCTGACCGGCTACTACTTCGAGAAGGCGATGCGCGGCAAGACGTATGGCGAAGCCGCGTCGCGCGTCGGCGTGCTGGTGATGTCCGGCTTCATCGTCGGCGAGAGCCTGTTCAACGTGGCGCTGGCCGCGCTGATCGTCACGACCGGCAAGGGCGAGCCGCTGGCCATCGGCGCCGGCATCGACGAATCGACGGGCATGCTGATCGCGCTGGCCGTCGCCGCGGCGATCCTCGTCGGGCTGTATCGCTGGGCCGCCAATTCGGCGCGCCGCATCGACGCGTAAGACGCGATGACGGCGGCCGACATCCTCAACGCCGCCGTCGCCGCCCTCGCGTTGCTGGGCGCCGCGCCATGGCGCCTGCTGCTGGCGGCTGCCATCTTCCTCGCGGTAGCCGAGGGCCTGATGTTCATTCCCCGCGCGGGCTTCGTGCTCAAGCAATGCGTCGCGGCGCTGCTGGCGGTGCAGGTGCTGGCGATGTTCCGCGTGGCCGCGCTGGGCGAGCCGCCGCCGCTCGCCATCCTTCTCGACACTGCGTGGCTGGCGCCGTCGACCATCCTTGTGCTGTGGCTGTGCGCCTTGCTTCCTTTCGCGCTGGGTCTCGCGGTGCTGGCCATGCGCCTGGGCCGGCCGGGCGTACGCTTCTTCTTCGGCAGCGTGCTGCGCGACCGGCCGCCCCCCATCCGCGAGTTCATGTACGCCAAGCTCGTGATGACGGTGGCGGCGCTGCCGTTCACGTTCGTCGCGCCCGGCGTCGTGCTGAAGGGGTATATTGGCTGGAACGCGCTGGAACAGGGGCTGCTTGCCGCGCTGCTGTACTGGCAGGCGCCCGCGGTGATGTTGGTGCTGTCGCTGGCTTTCGAGACGCTGACAGCCGGCCTGCAGAAGGTATTGCCGCGCCGTTCCGGTGCGGTGCTGGTGCTGGTATCGCTGCTGTGCTTCGTGCTGTTCCTGTTTGCCTTTACCTACACACTTTCCGCGAAGGCGTTCGGCATATGAATCGCATCGACAGTCACAGGCTGGGGCAGGGTACATGGGCCATGGGTGAGCACGCGTCGCGCCGCGACGACGAGGTGCGTGCGTTGCGCCTCGGCCTCGACCTGGGCATCACGCTGATCGACACGGCCGAGATGTATGGCGAAGGCGGCGCCGAGCGCATCGTCGGCGCGGCGATCGCCGGCCGGCGCGACGAGGTGACGATCGTCAGCAAGGTCTATCCGCACAACGCGGGTTACGACGACGTGCAGCGTGCCTGCGAGCGCAGCCTGGCGCGCCTCGGCACCGACCGCATCGACCTGTACCTGCTGCACTGGCGCGGCGGCGTGCCGCTGGCCGAAACGCTGGAGGGCTTCGAAGCGCTGCGCCAGGCCGGCAAGATCCGCGCGTACGGCGTCAGCAACTTCGACCGGGCCGACATGGAGGAGGCCTGGCACCTGCCCGGCGGCCCGGCGATCGCGGCAAACCAGGTGCTGTACAACCTGCGCCGGCGCGGCATCGAATACGACCTGTTGCCGTGGTGCCGCACGCACGGCATTCCCGTGATGGCGTACTCGCCGCTGGAGTCGGACCGACGCGAGCAGCGCCGCCTGTTTGACGATCGGGTGCTGCGCGAGGTGGCGCAGCGGCACGGCGCCACGCCTGCCCAGATCGCGCTGGCATGGCTGTGCAGGCAGGATGGCGTCGTCGCGATCCCGAAGGCCGTCAACCCCGAGCACGTGCGGGCCAACCGCGCCGCGCTGGACATCGTGCTGACTGACGACGACGTGGCGCTGCTCGATACCGCCTTCCCGCCGCCGCGCGGGCCGGTGCCGCTGGACGTGCTGTGAGCGGGTATCGTCAGAAGCTGTAGGTGGCAAACAGGGCGCCCGTCGCCGACCGGTCCTTCTTCGAGATCGGGCTGGCTGCCGCGTCGCGCACGAGCGTGACGACACCGGCCGTGGCGGTCATCCCCCAGCGCTTGTCGAACTGGTGGCGCCACGTCATCGTCAGCTCCATCTCGTGCAGGCCCGCGTTGGGGCGGTACGCGCGGTAGCCGGAGCGGGCGGACTGCTGCGCACTGACGCCATAGTAGGTCTGCATGTAATCGCGGTCACCCAGCTTTGCAGCAAGGCTCATCGTCACGTGGTCGCGCTCCTGCTGGAACAGCGTGCCCGTCAGGCCGACGCCGAGCGCGCGGCCGTTCTCCCGGTGCGACAGCGGCAGTTCGGTGTGCAGCTCCAGCTCGAGGCCGTCGACGACGCTCCAGCTGGCGCCGAGGACGGCGGTGGTGCCGCCCTTCACGTCGCCCATGCCGCGCAGCGCGGGGCTGCCGCTGGCACCGCCGACGCCATTGCGATTCTTCTCCGCGCGCTCGCCGCGATACCCCAGCGCCGCCGACAGATGCACCGGCCCCACCGCTTGCCCGTAGCCGATGCCGCGCATCGTGCTGGCATAGAAGCCGTTGGCCATCTGGTAGTCGATCCCGACGAGCGGGCCGATCACGTAGTCGTCCGCGCCCGAGTAGCGGGCGGCGCCAGCGATGCCGCCGGCCAGTGTCAGCACATTGTCTTCGGCCCTCGCCAAGGTGGCGCAGGCAAGGAGGAGGGCGGCGGTCAGGCAGTTCCGGTTCATTGCGTATCCCAAAAGTTTCAGAGCCGCCAGTGTCGCGAGCGCGCATGAAGTGAACCTGATCCGCGGATGAAGAGAAGATGAAGGCAAAACCCCGGCTGAGCTGGTCGCTAAACAACAAGGGACTGTCCCCGAATTTTGGAAATTTTATTGCGTGTGCCATGGGGCGCTTGACGATGGCGCTCAAGTTGTGATGCGTTGCGTGCCGTTCGCTGCGAGTTCTCGCGACAGGTCAAAGCGGGGCGCAAAATGTTTCCAAATTCGAGGGACAGTCCCTCGAATTTGGAAACATTGCCGGCGGGCTCGCTCGTCTTTAGGCTTTCTTCAGTCGCGTCTGGTCTAATAGCGGCCATGAAGATACTGCTGATCGAAGACGACCTGGATCTGGGGAACGGCGTGCGCATTGCTTTGGCTGACCAGGGCATGGATGTGGTGTGGGTGCGGCATCTGCAGGCGGCGGACGAGTACCTCGATGGCGAGCGCTGCGATCTCGTGCTGCTCGATCTCGGCCTGCCCGATGGCGACGGCCTGCACCTGCTGGCGCGCCTGCGTCGCGGCCGCAGCGATTTGCCAGTGCTGATCCTGTCGGCGCGCGATGCGCTGCAGGACCGCCTGCTGGGCCTCGATACCGGCGCCGACGATTACCTCGTCAAGCCGTTCGAGCTGGCCGAGCTGCTGTCGCGGGTGCGCGCGCTGGCGCGGCGCAGCTATGGCTTCGACGGCACGACGCTGGAGCTGCGCGGCCTGTGCCTGCACGTGCCGACGCGCCGCGTGACGGTGCAGGGCCGGCCGGTCGACCTGACGGCGTGCGAGTACGTGCTGTTGAAAACGCTGGTGATGCGGGCGGACCGCGTCGTCACGCGCCGCTGCCTGGAGGAGCAGGCGCTGCCCGGCTCGCAGGCCAATGCCAGCAATTCGCTCGACGTGCACATCGCGAATCTGCGCCGCAAGGTCGGCGAGGGCTATATCCGCACGGTGCGTGGCGTCGGCTACGTGATCGACCAGGAGCCGGCGCGATGATGGCGCTGCGCACGTACTGTGCCGCCTTGGTGGGACCGAGCCTGATGCGCCGGCTGCTGCTCGCCCAGGTCGCGTTGCTGGCGCTGTTGTGGAGCCTGGGCGTCGGTTTTGTCGCCTACGAGGGCGGGCAGGACGAGGCCTCGCTGAAAGAGGACAGGCTGTACGACGCCGTGCTTGCCGTGGCCGACCACCTGGCGGACCAGCCGGCGCGCCAGCTCGACGCGTTCCGCCACGTCGAGCTCGCGCTCGGCGAGGAAATCGACGCCGGCCTCGGACCGAAGCTCGTGTTCGAGCAGGGTGGCCGCGTGCTGTACCGCAGCGCGGGCGCGCCCGAGCACCTGACGACGCGGCGGATCGGTGCGATCGAAATGCTGCACGCGGACGGAAAGAAATGGCGGGCACGCACGAAGGTCTCGCCGCGCACCGGGCTGCGCATGACGCTGATCGTGCCGGCCGACCCGTTCAGCATCTTCATCACGCTCAACTCGCACGGGCTGTACCTGCTGCCGCTGTTGATCAGCATTCCGTTCCTGCTGATTCCCGCGTGGCTGTCGATCCGGCTGGCGCTGCGGCCATGGAATCGCGTCGCGGCGGAAGTGGCGTCGCGCGGGCCGCGCGACCTGGCGCCGCTGGCGTTCCGGCCGCGCCACCGCGAACTGGCCGGGATGGTCGAGAACATCAACTCGCTGATGCGCCGCCTGCAAGAGGCCAGTGAACGCGAGCGCGCCTTCATCGCCGACGCGGCGCATGAACTGCGTACCCCGCTGGCGGCGATGCGCGTCAATGTCGAGGCATTGCAGGCGCAGGCCGTCGAGCCGCGCCAGCGCGAGCTGCTCGCCGGCGTCGTCAGCGGCGTGGCGCGCGCCACGCGCCTCGTCGGCCAGTTGCTGAACCTGATGCGCAGCGACGCGTCGCGCCCCGAACAAGCGGGCCCCGTCGCGCTGGACGAGCTGCTGCAGGACCGCATGGCCACACTGTCCGGCATCGCCGACACGCGCGGCGTCGAACTGGCGCTGGCCGCCGAGCCGGGCCTCGCGGTGCATGGCTGGCGCGAGAGCCTGACGTCGCTGATCGACAACCTCGTCGACAACGCCATCAAGTACAGCCCCGACGGCGGAACGGTCGACGTGCGCCTCGCCCGCGATGGCGACATGGCCGTGCTGACGGTGGCCGATGAGGGCCCTGGCATCGATGCGGCACTGCGCGAACGCGTGTTCGACCGCTTCTTCCGCGATCCCCGCCAGACACAGAGCGGCAGCGGGCTCGGATTGTCCATCGTGCTGGCCGCCGTGCAGCGGCACGGTGGCGCGGTCGTATTGGAAGAAGCGCGGGAGGAAGAGAGGGAGGGCGCCGGCCTGCTGGCGCGGGTGCGCTTGCCGTTGGCAGCGCAGGCCGGGCTGGCGGCGCCGGCGGGTTAGCGGCGCGCCAACGTCATGCGGCTGATCGCCTTGTCGATCTCGGCCTGCATGGCCGGCGACAGGTTGACGAAGCGGCAGCCGATCTGCACCTGCTCACCCAGCAGGAACGAGCGGAAGCGGCGCGCCAGGCGGATTTCCAGGTCGCAGATGACGACGGCGTCACCCAGCTCGAGCCGCACCCGTTGCAGCTTGCGGCCGGGATGCAGGCCGGTCGCTTCGCGCGGCGAGCAGCGCATGCCGATGCCGCCGACTGCCACATCGTACAGCTGCAATTCATACGGATTGCCGAACAGGACGAACGACGCAAGGAAATTGCCGGCCAGCGGCGTTTCCAGCCGGTTGGCCGAGCGGCGGTTCAAGACCGTGCAATGGGTGGGGAAGTCGGCCGGCACGTGGCCGGGCTGGCCCGGCAGCGGCGTCCACGTGGACGTCAGCTCGAACTGGAAGCGCGCCGCGTCGAGCCACGTGACGAACGTGCAGCGGCCCGGCGGCAAGCTTGCGCCGTGGTCCAGCTCCAACGTGAAGCGGGACGACTCGGGGTCCACGGACGCGATCCGCGCCAGCACCGGTTCGGCGCCGGCCGGGTAGATCGTCACGGGCCGGCCCTGTTCGGCCAGGCGCTGCAGCGATTCGCCGATCGCCTCCGCGTCGGTCATCTCGTGCGACGCGGCCGAGATCGCGATCCGTTCGACGATGTCGGACGGCCGCAGGGGCAGACGGCCCGAACCCTGGCCGGGATTGGCGCCGGCGGCTACATCGTTGTTCGCTATCGACAGGTTGCTCATTGCTTCCCCTTTGATGTACCCCTTCAGGCCGCCGCGGAACACCCGCAGCGCGGTCCATTTCGGGCGCAGTTGTGCGCTGAACTTGCGTACAGCCGGCGATTCCAGCCATGAGAGGCGCTCGCGTTGGGTCTTGGCAGGTGCTTTCATGGCATTTGGCGGTGGTCAGCGCACTAGGATAGCAGCATTTGGTACATCTGAAACAACGATTGTTGCAACAAGGCTATAAACGCAGATCAAAATCTTTCGTCGGCGTTCAGGTAGCGCCATTGGCCGGTCGGCAATTCGCCCAGCTTCACGCGGCCGATCCGCACCCGTTTCAGGCCGATCACCTTCAGGCCGACCATCTCGCACATGCGGCGGATCTGCCGTTTCTTCCCCTCGCGCAGCGTGAACGACAGCTGATCGTCGTTCTGCCAGCGCACCTTCGCCGGCAGCAGCGGTTTGCCGTCCATCCACAGGCCGTGGTTCAGCTTTTTCAGGTCCGCGTCCGGCAGCTTGCCCGGTTTGGTGTACTGTACGCGCACCAGGTATTCCTTGTCGATCTCGGTATCCTGGCCGATCAGGTGCTTCGCGATGCGGCCGTCCTGCGTCAGCACGAGCAGGCCGACCGAGTCGATGTCGAGCCGGCCCGCCGGCACCAGGCTTTTCAGCTGGGTCGGGTGGAACTGCTCCGGCGACGTGTCGCCGCTCCAGCGGTTTTCCGGCCGGATCAGCGTGACGGCCGGCTTGTAGCCATCCTCGGCCTGGCCGCTGACGTAGCCCATCGGCTTGTTGATCAGGATGGTCACCCGCTTGCTTTGCTCGGCGGCGGCCTGCCGCTCGACGGTGACTTTCTGGCTCGGGTACACCTTCGTGCCCAGTTCGGACACGACCTTGCCATCCACGCGGACCCACCCCTTGGCGATCCACTCATCGGCTTCGCGCCGGGAACACAGGCCCAGTTCGGACATGCGTTTCGACAGCCGTAACAAAGATTGTTCAAAATTCGCAGACATCAGACTTCAGACTTTCAGGGCTTCCAGTAAATCGGTTTCAAGCTGGATCTGCGTGCGCGCGTTCGCCAGGCTCGCGCCATCGACGATGAACACGTCCTCGACGCGCTCGCCCAGCGTCATGATCTTCGCGGTGTGCAGGTTGACGCGGTACTTCGTCAGCACGTTCGCGATCGAGTAGAGCAGGCCGGTGCGGTCGTTCGCCGTCACCGACAGCAGGTAGTACTGGCCCCGTTCGTCCGGCCGCAGGTCCACCGTCGGCTGGATCGGGAACGTCCGCGACAGCCGCGACAGCCGGCCGCGCACTGGCGGCTGCAACGGTTCCTGCGATTGCAGCAGGTCGCACAGCTCGTGTTCGATCAGGCTGATGATGTCGCGGTAGCTCTTCGCGAAACTCTGCTCCGTGACGAGGAACGTATCCAGCGCGTAGCCGTGCTTCGTCGTGTGGATCTTCGCATCGAGGATCGAGAAGTTCTTGCGATCGAAGTAGCCGCAGATGCGCGCGAACAGGTCCGGCTGGTCCTGGATGTAGACGGCGATCTGCAAGCCTTCGCCGATCGGCGCCAGCCGGCATTTGACGACCGGCTTCTCGCTGTTCAGGCGATCGTACAGCGCGCGCGTCTGCCAGGCGATGTCGGAGGCGTCGTGGCGCAGGAAGTACGCCATGTCCAGCTGCCGCCACAACGGCTCGTGCGCCTGCGGCGGCAGGCCATACAGCCGCAACGTGGCCAGCGCTTCCTGCTGGCGGTTCTTCAGTTCGCGGTCCGCCGAATGGGGCTCGCCGCCCAGCACCCGCAGCGTCATCTTGTACAGGTCTTCCAGCAGCTTGGCCTTCCACGCGTTCCACACCTTCGGGCTGGTGCCGCGGATGTCCGCCACCGTCAGCAGGTACAGACCCGTGAGGTGGCGCTCGTCCTTCACCGTCTTCGCGAACGCCGCGATCACGTCCGGATCGGACAGGTCCTGCTTCTGCGCCACCTGCGACATCGTCAGGTGCTGCTCGACGAGGAAGGCGACCAGCTCCGTCTCCTCGGTGCCCATGCCGTGGTCCTGGCAGAACTGCACCGCATCGGCCACGCCCAGCTTCGAATGGTCGCCGCCGCGGCCCTTGGCGATGTCGTGGAACAGCGCGGCCACGTACAGCAGCCAGTGCTGCGGGTAGTTCGCCATCAGCTGGCTGCAGAACGGGTATTCGTGCGCATGCTCCGTCATCGTGAAGCGGCGCATGTTCCGCACCACCATCATGATGTGCTGGTCCACCGTGTAGACGTGGAACAGGTCGTGCTGCATCTGGCCGACGATCTTGCGGAAGTTCGGCAGGTAGCGGCCCAGGATCGACAGCTCGTTCATGCGCCGCAGCGCGTGGATGATGCCGGAGGGCGCCTGCAGGATGCGCAGGAAGTAGGCGCGGTTGACCGGATCGGAGCGGAACGCCGCATCGATCCTGAAGCGCTCGTGCCACAGCGCCCGGGTGGCGCGCGCCGTGATCCCTTTCAGCGCGGGGCGTTCCGTCATCAGCACGAACGTTTCGAGGATGGCGGACGGCGTCTTTTCGTACACGTCGTCGCCGGCGATGTCGATGAAGCCGTTCACTTCGTTGAAGCGCTCGTTGATCGGGCGCGGCTCGCCGTCCTGCGGGAACAGCATCGCCTCGATGTTCTGCAGCAGGATCGTGTTCAGCTGCACGACGGTCTTCGCGGCCCAGTAGTAGCGCTGCATCAGGTATTCGCTGGCGCGGCGCATGTGGACGCCGCTGCCGGTCGTCTGCAGGCCCAGGCTCTCGGCGATCGCCGTCTGCACGTCGAACACGAGGCGGTCTTCGCGCCGGCCCGCGTGCAGGTGCAGGCGCACGCGGATGTCCTTGAACGCGCGCTCCTTTTCCATCAGCTGGCGGGCTTCGGTTTGCGTGATCAGGCCGCGCGTGGCCAGCGTGCGCCACGACGAAGCCAGGCCGGCCGCCTTGGCCACCCACAGGATCACCTGCAGGTCGCGCAGGCCGCCCGGGCTTTCCTTGCAATTGGGTTCGAGCGAGAACGCGGTGTCCTCGTACTTCGCGTGGCGCTGGCGCATCTCGCTGGTCTTCGCATGGAAGAACGCCTGCGGGTCCATCGCCGCGTCGTAGCGACGCTGCAGCTCCTCGAAGACGGCGCGGTTGCCCGTCACGAGCCGCGCTTCGAGCAGGCTCGTTTGCACGGTGATGTCGGCCGCCGATTCGGCCAGGCATTCTTCCACCGTGCGGATCGACGAACCGATCTCCAGGCCCAGGTCCCACAGCAGCTGCACGAATTCCTCGAGCCGGTGGCGGGTCGATTCGTCAGGCGGCTGGTGCAGCAGGATCAGCACGTCCACGTCGGAGCAGGGGAACAGCTCGCCGCGGCCATAGCCGCCCACGCCGACCAGCGCCGTTTCCGGGGGCAGGCCGGCCGCTTCCCACGCTTGCGTCAGCACCGCATCCACGCTCTGGCGCAGGCCGATCAGCAGCTTCTCGGGCTTGCCGTCGGCGCGGAACGTGGCGATGACGACCTGGCGGTCGGCCTTCAGGCGCAGCTTCAGCTGGCTGCGCAGCTGGTCGCGCGAGTCGATGGCGTGGGCGGACATGGCGTCAGGCCGCGGCCTTGGCGCCGGCGACGCTGTTGCCGATGAACGCCGGCGGCGGCGGGGTGCCGGCCGACACGGTCAGCACCTCGTAGCCCGTTTCCGTCACGAGCACCATGTGCTCCCACTGGGCCGACAGGCTGCGGTCCTTCGTCTTGATCGTCCAGCCGTCGCCCATTTCGCGGATCTCGCGGCGGCCCGCGTTGATCATCGGCTCGATCGTGAAGATCATGCCGGGCTTCAGTTCTTCGCCAGTGCCGGCTTTGCCGTAGTGCAGCACTTGCGGCTCCTCGTGGAACACCTTGCCGATGCCGTGGCCGCAGAACTCGCGCACCACGCTGTAGCCGGCCTTCTCGGCATGCAGCTGGATCGCATGGCCGATGTCGCCGAAGTGGTTGCCCGGCTTGACCTGGGCGATGCCGAGCCACATGCACTCATACGTGATTTCCGTCAGGCGCCTGGCCAGGATCGACGGCTCGCCGATGTAGAACATGCGGCTGTTGTCGCCGTGGTAGCCGTCCTTCGTGATGACGGTGATGTCCAGGTTCACCACGTCGCCGTTCTTCAGCACCTTGTCGCCGGGGATGCCGTGGCAGATCACGTCGTTGACGGACGTGCAGATCGCCTTCGGGTATGGCGTGTAGCCGGGCGGCGCGTAATTCAGCGGTGCTGGAACCGTGCCCTGCACGTTGACCATGTATTCGTGGCACAGGCGGTCCAGTTCGCCGGTGGTCACGCCCGGCTTGACGAACGGCGTGATGTAGTCGAGCACTTCGGCGCCCAGGCGGCCGGCAATGCGCATGCCTTCGATGTCTTCGGGGGTCTTGATCGAAATTGCCATATTAAAGTTTGTTCGGAGAGTGGGCAGCGGGCCCGCAGGAAACCCCGATTATAGCTGACGCTTACCGCCCCGATCCATGGTGCAAAAATTTGCCCGTTTGCAACAGTCCGTTCCACCTCGCGAGCGTCGGCGGCTCGGCAGTATGGTTTTTTTACCACAGTCAATTTCTGCAGTGACTGCACCATTTCGGGGCACTTTTTTGCTGAAACTTTAACGCTCCTCAAGCTTCCGCTTAACTTTTTCCGAACGGAAAAAATGTAGCAACTTGTCGCCATTCTTTACCTAACTTCACGCTTTTTACGTCCGTTTTGCAAGCGGGTTGTTCGTCCGGCAGGTGTGGGTTTGCACCAGTTCATTACAGATCGGCCCGGAAAAGGGCCGATCTGCGCGGTTCCTCGAAAAATGCACGATCTGAACAATCGTAACGATTTGTATTGACGTTGGCGTTTTGCAAGTGTTCTTATGGCAAATCCTGTCGGGACATGTTCCTACAAAGAATCATTAAAACGGCAGAGATTGAGAGCGCCTGAAAAGGTACCCCAAGTGTTTATTGGAGAAGTCATGCATCAACGCACCAAGATCGCGATTGCGGTCGCCATGGCACTGCCATCGCTGGCCCTCGCACAAGCCCAGTCCGAGCCGCTGCAGCGGGTTGAAGTCACGGGCTCTCGTATCCGCCAGGTCGACCTGGAGACCGCGCAGCCGGTCATGAAGGTCACCGCAGAGCAGATCCAGGCAACCGGCCTGATCACCGTCGGCGACATCCTGAACCAGATGACCGCCGTGGCCCCGCCGGCCTTCAGCAAGGGCGCCACCCTGACGTCGAACCGCGAAATGGGCGGCCAGTTCATCGACATGCGCAACCTAGGCGCGCAGCGCCTGCTGGTGCTGGTCGACGGCAAGCGCTGGACCCAGACCGTCGACGGCTACACCGACATCTCGACCGTTCCGTCGTCGATGATCGAGCGCATCGAAATCCTGAAGGATGGCGCCTCGGCGATCTACGGCTCCGACGCAATCGCCGGTGTCGTCAACATCATCCTGAAGAAGAAGCTCGAAGGCGGCCAGCTGAGCATCTACCGCGGCATCAACAAAGGTGGCGACGCGCGCAACGACGACGTCTCGCTGACCTACGGCGCGGCTTCCGACACGGCTTCGCTGATGTTCGGCCTGACCTACAGCAACCAGGGTACCGTGTGGGCGCGCGACCGTGCGATCACGTCGACCTCCTACGGCCCGGAACACGACACCGCCGGCCTGGGCGTCGGCCAGTTCGGCCGTATCCGTAACGTGACCGCCAGCGGCGCCGCCGGCAGCACGATCGACAAGATCCTGAACCACACCGGCACGTGGCAGAACCCGGGCGTCGGCGCCGATTCGCGCAACCCGGCGAACTACCACAACTACGGCAGCGGCGCACCGGACGACCTGTTCAACTCGACCAGCCAGATGATGTTCCAGGCACCGGTCAAGCTGACGTCGATCTTCACGAAGGGCACGATCGACCTGCCGAACAACATGAAGTTCTCGACGACGGCCATGTACGCGGACCGCCTGTCGACGACGCAGAACGCCGGCTACCCGGTGAACAGCCTGACGAAGGCGAACTTCCCGGTCTACATCAGCAAGGACAGCTACTACAACCCGTACGGCAACTCCGTCGCGGGCGCCGGCAACGGCCAGGACCTGTTCTTCTACCGCCGCACGATCGAAGTGCCGCGCGTGACGGAGAACCGCAACCAGACGATGCACATCGACATGACGCTGTCGGGCGAATTCAACGCCATCGGCCGCGACTTCAACTGGGACGTCGGCTACAACCGCAGCCAGGTGCGCGGCACCACGCACGGCACGGGTAACCTGAACCTGCTGAACCTGCGCAACGCGCTGGGCCCGTCGTTCAAGAACAACGCCGGCGCCGTGCAGTGCGGTACCCTGGCCAGCCCGATCCCGCTGTCGCAGTGCGTACCGTTCGACATCATCGGCGGCCCGAACGCCGCCACGCCGGAAGCGCTGGCCTACGTGTTCGCGACCGGCCAGGGTACCTACGGCAGCACCGTGAACAGCGCGACGGCGAACATCGCCGGCGAACTGTTCCAGCTGCCGGCAGGCGGCGTCGGCTTCGCCGGCGGCCTGGAGCACCGTGAAGTGCGCGGCTACGACGAGCCGGGCCAGCTGGAGCAATCCGGCTACTCGACCGACCTGGGCGCGAAGACGACCCGCGGCCGCTACACGGTGCGCGAAGCGTACCTGGAAGCGAACATCCCGGTCCTGAAGGATGTGTTCCTGGCCAAGTCGCTGTCGCTGGACCTGGCATCGCGCTACTCCGACTACAGCAACTTCGGCTCCACGACGAACAGCAAGGCATCGTTCATGTGGAAACCGATCGACGACCTGCTGGCACGCGGCACCTGGGCTGAAGGCTTCCGCGCCCCGGCACTGGGCGACACGTTCGGCGGCGGCGGCGCTTCTTACGACACGTACCTGGACATCTGCGACAGCCGCTACGGCCAGGCAGCGACGAACAGCGCCGTGGCAGCACGCTGCGCGGCTGCGGGCGTGCCGACGGGCTTCCGTCAGGTGAACGCGACCGGCGCACCGGTTGCCGGTGGCGGCTCCCAGACCCCGTTCCCGTTCGATACGGGTGTGGGTAACAACAGCCTGCGTCCGGAAACGGCGAAGAGCAAGACGCTGGGTCTGGTGTACAGCCCGTCCTACGTCAAGGGCCTGACCGCGACGATCGACTGGTTCAAGATCCAGGTGGAGAACCGCATTGTCGACGTGACGACCAAGTACACCCTGGAGCAGTGCTACCTGTACGGCGTTTCGGACTTCTGCAACAACGTCACGCGTGGCGCAACCGGCCAGATCACGAACCTGCGTCGTGGCAACCTGAACCTGGGCAGCCTGGAGACGGAAGGTGTCGACTTCGGCATCAACTACCGTCTGCCGCGTAACGCCTACGGTCAGTTCACCGTGCGTTCGGAATCGACCTGGGTCAAGTCGTACAAGATCAAGTCGACCGCGGACACCGACTGGGTCGAGTACAACGGCGAGTACCTGTACAACCGCCTGAAGTCGAACCTGTCGCTGGACTGGAACCTGGGCAACTGGAACGCAACGTACACGATGCGTTACCAGTCGGGCGTGAAGGATGATTGCTGGGATTCCGCCGAGGGTGTCGAGTGCTCGAACCCGGATGGCGAAGCAAGCTTCGGCGCCTACAACAAGCTGGGTTCGGTAACGTACTCCGACGTCAACGTCGGCTACGCGACCCCGTGGAAAGGCAAGATCCAGTTCGGTATCAACAACGTGTGGGGCAAGAAGCCGCGCATCGCGTACCGTACCAACTCGTCGGGCTCGGCAGTGGATCCGGACCTGCCGCTGGATCGCTTCTTCTACGTGCGTTACAACCAGTCGTTCTAATACAGAACAAGGCCGGCAACGGCCTGACTGGAACAAAAACCGCCGGGTTCGCCCGGCGGTTTTTTTATGGGCGCGACAATCGTGTCACCGGCAGCGGCGCCGGCGCACGCACCATGCGCAGGCGGCCAGGCCCGTCACCAGCATCGCCCATCCGGACGGTTCCGGCACCGGCGCCGGCGGCACCGGGTCCGTATGCCAGACCAGCGGCGGCGTGGGCTGCACCAGATCGCGCGCCGGCGGCGGCGTTTCGTCTTCCGGTTCGGCGGGCACCGGGTGGTCGGCAAGCCCCAGTTCGGTGCCCGTCGCCCAGTCGAACGGCTGCGGGCTCGGGACGGTGGGCGGTGGCGCGGGCAGCGTGATGTCCACCGTCACTGGCACCTTCGGCCGGATGCGCTCGATCCGGCTGACGTTGCCGCAGACGCGGGGAATCACGACGCAATGCTCGCCGCTGCAGTACACGGCCGCCGGCTCCGTGTGATCGGCCCGCCAGGCATGCCGGTTCACGGCGCGGCACAGCCGGGGCGGCGTGGCGCTGCCGCCGAAGTGCATGTCGCGGATTTCGTCGCGGTAGCGGAACTGTCCGTCGATGGTGTCGCGGCCGATGCGAACGTCGTCATCCGGCGTGCCGGCGGCGATGCGTTCGGCGATGCGCACGCGGTCGGCACGGGGGATGTCGCGGTAGCGCTCGAGGGCTGCCGCCACGGTGCCCCGGTAGGGATCCGCGCCCGGACGGTTCCACGAGCATTCGGGTTGCGTGAGGAGGGCCGCCGCCGCGGCTGCGAGCAGGATCTGCATAGGGCTCCCGAGTTGTGGAAAAGACATTTCCTCGGTGAACTCTATGCCGATTCGTTCAGCGTTTACTGGCGATCCTTATACCCTTTGAGATGGCGCAATAGCCAGCTGTGCAGTGGCGGAACTTAGGGCTGGCGCTTTGCCGTCACGGCGGCAAAGAATCGCACCATCTCACGGCTCGCATCCGGCCCGGTCGGATCCGTGTAGCTGCCGCTGGCGCTGCCGCCGGCCCACGCGTGGCCGCCGCCATGCAGTTCCCAGTGCTCCGCACGCGGGGTGCCGTCGCCGCCCTGGTACACGGTGCGCGTGTAGCGCCGCCCGCCGGTGGCCTTGCCCCGCACCACTTCGGAGTCGGTGCCGTGCCGATGCAAGCCGTCCTGCAGGATGGCCGCGCCGTTCTTCGGGTGCACCGTGCCGTCCTTGTCGCCATGGAAGACGATCAGCGGCGGCCCACCGCGCTTGTCCCCGCCTGGCGCGCCTTGCTTCATCGCCTGCAACGCCGAGGGCAGGTCGCGGGCCGCGCCGAACGGCAGGCCGGAATGCACGCCCACCGCCTTGAACACATCCGGATACAACGCGCCGACGACGACCGCCATCGCACCGCCGGCGGACAGGCCGGCAATGCTGACCTGGGCGGGATCGACTGCATACTCGGCCATCACCTGCCGGGCGATACCGGCGATGATCGCCGGTTCGCCGCGGCCGTGCTGCTGGTCGGCGGCGCTGAACCAGTTCCAGCAGCGCGAGCTGTTCGCCTGCTGCGACTGCGCGGGCCACGCGACCAGGCATCCCGTTTCCTCGGCAACCTGGTTCATCCGCGTGCCGGCCGCGAAATCGTCCGGGTCCTGCGTGCAGCCGTGCAGCATCACGATCAGCGGCATCGGCTGGCCCCGATAGGTGCTTGGGATGTACAGCTTGTAGCCGCGCGTGCCGGCCGTGCACGTGTAGCTGGCGCTGAGGAACTGCGCGCCCTCCGGCAACGGCGGCGGAGGAGGGCGCTTGCGCACGCCCGGCAAGTCGCCCGTCGCCAGGCTTTCGGGGAGGTTGATGCCTGCCTTTTTCAGCCACTCGGACATGTCGGGCTGCGCGCCCGCCAGGTCGCCTGTCGCGAGGCCTTCGGGTAGCTTGATGCCGGCCTTCTTCAGCCATCCCCCGATGTCGGGTTGCGCGCTCGGGCCGGTGTCGGGCGCCGCTTGCGCTTGTGGGCGTGCGGATGCTGCGCGTTTGCGCGCCTGCGCATAGGTGGGCGGCGCATTCAAGTCCTTCAGCGTCGCGTGCGCAGTCCCAGCATCGGTGCCGTCGAGTGCGTCGTCGGGCGTAGTGGCTGGCGCGGCGCCACCTGCCAAGGCCTGCTGGATCGCAGCCGTGGCGGCCAGCGGGCCGCCCTTCATCAGCTGCTCGGTTGCGGCCCGCAAGCGGGCCATCATTTCGGGATCGGGTTTCATGACGTGCCTTCCATAGATATGCCGCGTCGTAGCAGCGGGTCCGGCAGCCGTGGCCACCGATGATGGGTTGTCAGGTGATGCGCCCGGCCAGGGCCGCCTTCACGGCTGGGCTCGCATGCAGCGCGCCCAGCACGGCGATCGAGCCGATCGTCGCGGCCGCCAGCTCCGGCGTGACGTCCGGCGCGATCGATGCGAGGCCGAGCACGCGGATGTTCAGCATCGCGCCTTCCGCCTGCAGCGCTTCCAGCTCGGCCCGCGAAATATGTTGCAGACCCAGGACCAGCCGGTTCCGTTCGACGGTCTGGCGAATGATGTCCGCATGCTGGTTCAGCTGGTTGCGGATCGCCGTGCGGATCAGGTCCGAGCGGTTCGCATAAAAGCCTTGCTGCACGAGAAGGTCGATCTGGCCCAGGTCGACGGGGAACAGGTTGATCGTGATTTTTTCGGAGTCGGTCGGGCGGGGTTTGATGTCGGGCATAAGTTCTTTCACCATCCAAGTGGATGGTATATGGAGGGGTTTCAGGATACCACAAGGCCCCGCCCAGCGATTGTTTTTGGGCTGTCGTTGCTGGGACGGCGCTGCGCAATAAGTAGTTTCCCTCATCGGCCCGCGCTCGCGGGGCAGTTTGTAACTTGTTACAGGTGTTGCTTTACGTGGTCTTACAAGTGTTTCCGGGAAAGTCGTCGCTGCACAGCCGGAATCCTCCTTCCAATATCAATCCGCCAACTTCAACTGCCGCGAGATCGCCGCAGTTGTTACAGATGTAAAGCTAAGTAGTGTGGTTTTGACAGCAAATACGCAAAGTTGCCGCGTTGACACTTGCATTGTGCAAGTGCTCTGATGACAAGTCTGCTGGCGCGCAAACACCGCGTTGGCGGAGGTTGGAAAGAGCACCCACAAGGGACATAACGAGCACTTTTTTGGAGAAGTCCATGCATCAACGTACCAAGACTGCCGCGGCGGTCGCGCTGGCGCTGCACAGCTACGCCGCGCTGGCGCAGCAGGCCGCGTCCGATACCCCGGCCCGTGTCGAAATCACCGGCTCGCGCATTCGCCAGGTCGACCTGGAAACCGCACAGCCTGTGCTGAAGGTGACGGCCGAGCAGATCCAGAGCACCGGCCTCGTCACCGTCGGCGACATCCTGAACCAGCTGACGGCCGCCGCGCCGCCCGCGTTCAGCAAGGGCGCCACCCTGACGTCGAACCGCGAAATGGGCGGCCAGTTCATCGACATGCGCAATCTCGGTTCGGAACGGCTGCTGGTGCTGGTGGACGGCAAGCGCTGGACGCAGACGGTCGACGGCTACACGGACCTCTCCACGGTACCGAGCTCGATGATCGAGCGGATCGAAGTGCTGAAGGACGGCGCGTCGGCGATCTACGGCTCCGACGCGATCGCCGGCGTCGTCAACATCATCCTGAAGAAGCGCCTGGACGGCGGCCAGCTGTCCATCTACAAGGGCCAGAACAAGTCCGGCGACGGCGACAACGAGGACTTCTCGCTGTCGTATGGCGTCAATGGCGACAAGGGCTCGCTGATGTTCGGCCTGACCCACAGCAGCCAGGGCACCGTGTGGGCAAAGGACCGCGCGATCACGTCCACCACGTACGGCCCGGATCACGCGACCGACGGCCTCGGCGTCGGCGAATTCGGCCGCATCACGGCCGTGGGGCCGACCGGCGCGTCCGTCACGTCGGCCGCGGCGGGTGGCTTCAACAAGTACCTG
Organism: Pseudoduganella flava; assembly: GCF_007830495.1. GTDB lineage: Bacteria > Pseudomonadota > Gammaproteobacteria > Burkholderiales > Burkholderiaceae_D > Rugamonas > Rugamonas flava. The sequence goes on from NZ_VLKW01000002.1 coordinate 540,846, forward strand.
AACCACACGGGCACCTGGGCGAACCCCGGCACCGGCAGCGCGTCGAACAATATCGCGAACTACCACGACTACGTGTCGACGAACGGCGACGACAAGTACAACTCGACCTCGCAGATGATGTTCCAGGCACCGGTGCGCCTGACGTCGATCTTCACCAAGGGCACGTTGGAACTGCCGAACGACATGCACTTCTCGACGACGGCGATGTTCGCCGAGCGCACGTCGAGCACGCAGAACGCCGGCTACCCGCTGAACAGCCTGACGAAGTCGAATTACCCCGTCTACGTGGATGCGGACAGCTACTACAACCCGTACGGCAACCAGGCGCTGGGCGCCGGGAACGGCCAGGACCTGTTCTTCTACCGCCGCCTCGTCGAGGTACCGCGCGTGACGGAGAACCGCAACCAGACCTTGCACGTCGACGCCACGCTCTCGGGCGCCTTCAACGCGCTGGGCCATGAATGGAACTGGGACGTGGGTTACAACCACAGCCAGGTGCGCGGCACGACGCACAGCACCGGCAACATCAACCTGATCAACCTGAAGAACGCACTCGGGCCATCGTTCATGAACGCCAGCGGCGTCGTGCAGTGCGGTACGGCGGCCAGCCCAATCCCGCTGTCGCAATGCGTGCCGTTCGATATCCTGGGCGGTCCGGGCGCCTCGACGCAGGCGGGCCTCGACTACATCATGTCGGTGGGGCAGGGCACGTACGGCAGCACCGTCAACAGCGCCACGGCCAACGTGACGGGCGAGCTGTTCACGCTGCCGGCGGGCGCGGTCGGCATCGCCGCGGGCCTGGAGCACCGCTCCGTCAGCGGCTACGACGAGCCGGGCCAGTTCGAACAATCTGGCTACTCGACCGACCTGGCCGCGTATTCGACGATCGGCAAGTACACGGTGAAGGAAGCGTACATCGAGGCGAACGTGCCCCTGGTGAAGGACGTCTTCCTCGTCAAGTCGCTGTCGCTGGACCTGGCATCGCGCTACTCCGACTACAGCAACTTCGGCAGCACGACGAACAGCAAGGTGTCGTTCATGTGGAAGCCGGTCGACGACCTGCTGGCCCGCGGCACGTGGGCGCAGGGCTTCCGCGCGCCGGCGCTGGGCGACACGTTCGGCGGCGGCTCGCAATCGTACGACACGTACCTGGACATCTGCGACAGCCGCTATGGCCAGGCCGCGACGAACCCCGCCGTCGCCTCCAGCTGCGCCGCGGCCGGCGTGCCGGCCACGTTCCGCCAGGTGAACGCCACCGGCGCCTACATCACGAGCACGGGCGGCTCGCAAACGCCGTACGCGTTCGACACCGGCGTCGGCAACGGCAACCTGCGCCCGGAAACGGCAACGACGAAGACGCTGGGCCTCGTGTGGAGCCCGTCGTTCGTGAAGGGCCTGACCACGTCGCTGGACTGGTTCAAGATCCACGTGGACGACCGCATCACGTCCGTGTCCGTCAAGTACACGCTGGAGCAGTGCTACCTGTACGGCGTGCAGGCGTTCTGCGACAACATCAAGCGCGACTCGACCGGCCAGATCACGAGCCTCTCGCGCGGCAACATGAACCTGGGCGCGCTCGAGACGGAAGGGCTGGACCTGGGCCTGCAATACCGCTTCCCACGTTCGCAATACGGCCAGTTCAACCTGCGTTCGGATACCACGTGGGTGAAGTCGTACAAGATCAAGAGCACGGCCGATTCCGACTGGGTCAGCTACGTGGGCGAGTACGGCTACAACCGCCTGAAGTCGAACCTGTCGCTGGACTGGACGCGGGGTAACTGGAACGCCACGTACACGATGCGCTACCAGAGCGCGGTGAAGGACGAGTGCTGGGATACGGACGTCGAGTGCTCGAACCCGGAAGGCGAGGCGAGCTTCGGCACCGGCTACAACCGCCTCGGTTCGCTGACCTACAGCGACCTGTCGGTGGGCTACGCAACGGCGTGGAAGGGCAAGATCATCGTCGGCATCAACAACCTGTTCGACAAGGCGCCGCGCATCACGTACTCGGGCCAGTCGTCGGGTACGTCGGTCGATCCGAACCTGCCGTTGGAGCGGTTCTTCTACGTGCGCTATAACCAGGCTTTCTAATGCGCCAGGCCTTTTAATGCGCCAGGCGTTCCGGCGCTGACGCGCCGGACGTTCCGATGCGCCGGCCGTACTAAGGCGCTTCGAACGGCATGAGGGCCCTCTGGACCTTATCGGGTTCAGCCTTGCCCGCCGGCCGCGGTTGCGGTTGGCGGGCTTTTTTGCCGGTTGCGTCAGCTTTGACCCTTACCGTGTCGAACAGCACGCCCTTCCACAAGATGACCAGATGATCGCTGTCGCGCACATAGGCGATCGTGCAGGTGAGGTCGATCACGGTCACGGGATTGGGAAGCCGGAGATTCTCCGCGCTTGCATGCACCTGATCGCGCAGATGCAATTCGGGTTCGACCCACTCGGCCGAGAGATCGGGATCCTCGCAAACGCGCGTGCCCAACTTGAAACTCGCTTCGCTGATTGAGGCGATTTTCCCGACCAGCTTGCGTGCTCCCCGTTCGTCGAGCGATGCGATCTCGGCATAGTCGAGCACCGAGGTCAGTTTCCATTTGCCGATGACGCTGAGATCGCGCGGATCATCGCTCGCGTCCGCGAGGGCAGGCTGCGTCATGAGTGCGCAGAAGGCAAGCGCCCCAATGATAATTCGCATGGCCCGGCTCGCGTGATTGTCAACAGAGCAGTTCATTTTTCAGCCCTCTCGTTATCGCTGTCCGATTGGAACGGGGCGCTCTCTTCGGCACGACGCTTCACCAGGCCCGGTGCGACCACGTACTTCTTCTTTCCGCCTTTGTTAATTTGCACACTGGTCATGCCTGAAATCAGCTTCGCGGCACCAGCGAAATCTCCCTTATTGGCCAGGACATATACGTCCCTGGCATTGCCACACCCTGCATTGAAGGTCAGGCTCACAAGAGCATCGAATTGGTCCTGGGTGAGCGCGGTTCTATCGACTCCCCGTCTGACATTACTTTCGGCTTGCCCGACGCGTTTGTCGAATTCCTTGTTGACTTCGTTGTCGCTGACCTTTCGGGCGAGTTCCTCCTCGCTGCAAACGCCGCGGTGAGCAAGAATGCCGGCACCCCAAGTGCAGTTTCCCTTGTCTTTGCCCATGTCGTTGTAGTAGTGCCGGATGACTTTTTCGGTATCGCGCATGCGTGTGCGTGCCGCTGGGCTCATGCGCATGCCGGCGTTTGCGGAAGGTGTGGCTGCTTCGGTAACCATGATCGCTCCTTGGGCTGAACTACGGAGCAGGTTACGCGCTTCAATCTGACGGAAGTTGACTGTGCGCAACTTCATTGTAGCGGGCCCACTGGCGGGGACCAACGGAAACCCTGCGGACTTCGCGCATCGGTGCCCGACGGTCACGGACTGCCTCATTCGCAACACTTGACCCTTTATTTATGAAATATATATTTCCGTATTGCAACACTCGCGCTACACTTGTTTCTTTTTGTAACCAAGAAGTTTCATGAAACAACTTAACCTAGCGCGTTCTGTGCGCCTGATCGCGGCATTTGCATTGACAGCCATGCTCGCCGGCTGTGTCACCAAGACGATCGCCACCGACCCGACCAAGGGCCCGGTCGCCCCGGGGCAAAGTCCCGTCGTGGTGAGCATCACCAGCAATACGGGCCAGATCCGCGGGTTCGATACGATCCGCCTGACCCGGTTCTCCGAGCCGGGGAATCCGATCGCGGCCCTGACGATCGACAAGTTCGAGCTGCGCCGCGTCGCACCGGGCATGGCGCGCGATACGGCGCTGTTCGTCGGCAGCCTGCCGGCCGGCAATTACATGTTCTCGGAACTCGTGGACGTGCGCAGCAACCAGAAGCTGAACGTGACGGGCCACCGCGCCAGCTCGCTGGGCAAGATCACGGTGACGGCCGACGCGCCCGTGGACCTGGGCCGGCTGATCGTCACACCGTTGAACAGCAAGGTGCTGTACGGCCGCAGCGCGCTCGTCCAGTCGAACGCCGACCTGCTGAAACGCTTTTCGCCCGACTACGCCCGGCTGTTCGCGGTGCCGGTGCGCGGCGGCTGGAGCGGTGCGCGTCCGGCCGACGATCATGTCGAGGAGTATGCGCTGGCGCGCCCGGTGGGGGCCGACTGCATGACCGAGATGGATGACGGCCGCGTCGTCGCCGCGAGCCGCCTCGGCGCCGTGCTGGTACGCGACAAGCATGCGCAGTGGAGCACGTTGCGCGGCCCGGGCATCGAATCGCTGTTGTGCGTGCTGCCGGTCACCTTGCCGGACGCGGACCTGCTCGCTGTCGGCGAGTTCGGCGCATTGCTGAAGCACGTGCCGGGGACGACGGCGCTGACTCCGGTCGACACCGGCAACCTCCCGCCCGGCAACCTGCTGCGCATCGCCGGTAATGCCGGCGCTGGCTGGTACGTGGCGCACCAGGATCGCGACCAAATCACCTTCTTCCACGCCACGCGGCTGGAAGGCGGCGACTGGAAACCCATCGGCCGCGAAAGCGTCAAGGCGGCATTCTGGGGCGGCGAGCGGCAAATGTTCATCTGGACGACGCGGACGGGCTTCGCCTACAGCCTGTACAAGGGGCCGATGCAACGCTACGACTTCGCCAGCGGTACGTGGAGCAAGCACCCGTTGCCGGACGGCCGCCGCCTGGTGGACTTGCAAGTCAGCCCGAACGGCCTGCTCAGCGTCGAGACGATCAAGGGCCGCATGAACATGTTCGGGAATGCCTACGTGTCGAACGACGATGGTCGCACGTGGACGGAAGCGGGCAGCAATCTCAAGGTGATCAGGTCGCCCGTGCTGCAGCTGCCGGACGGTACGATGCTGATGTACGCTTCCGTCGACACGTTCGGCAAGGTCGAGCTGCAGGCCAGCCGCGACGGCGGCAAGACGTGGACGCCGCGTCCGCCGCATGAGTACGCACGCATGATGGCGGCGCTGAAGTCGGGCACCGTGCTGCTGTACGACCAGGGCGACAGCGGCGTACTCACGATTCGGTCGTCGCAGGATGGCGGAGCGACGTGGACGCAGGAATACACCACCTTCGACAGCAACATCCTCGAGCTGCGCATGCCGAGGTAGCAAAGACCGCGGCCGCGCATCCGTGGTGCGGCCGCGACGTCAGCGCAGCTCCGGCGCATCCTTCGGCACGCCGTCCGTCGCCGTAAGATAACCCTCGTCGGCTGCCAGCCGGGCATCCTCGGGCAGGCTTTCATGGGCCCGGGAGCGGGCCAGCAGCACCTGCACGACATCGATCTTGTGGCGGATCGCCTCCGCCAACGCAGCGGCCGTCAGCGTTTCGGGCAGCATCAGCTCGCACGCTTCGGCTGCCCGCACGGCCGGGTGGTCGGCGGGGAGGGCGCTTGTCGCGCGGCCTTCGTCGCGCTCCAGCAGACGCAGTGCCTGGTGCAGGCCGCGCTCCAGTTCTTCCAGTCGGCTCGATTCCATGATGGTCCTCTCTCTAGCTCTCGGCAGTAGTCACCCGCGCAGCATACGCCGCGCCCACGTGCGATGCCGCCCGATTCCCGCGCATGATCCGCATCATCGAAATCCCCGATCCTTCCTGATGAGTTCCTTGTTATCAAATTGCAAGCGTGGGATAATGCAAACGATAACGATTCGCATTTGCGTGAGTCCGACTGTGGACCGAACGCGGTGCGCCAAACAGGGAGAGTGAAAATGATGTTGAGAAAGACGCCGATCGCGCTGGCCGCGGCATTGGCTGTGCAGTTCCACACCGCGATCGCTGCCACCGCGCCGCTCGACGAGCCGGCGGGTGCCGTCGATGCCGTCGTCACCATCACGGGCAAGGGCGCCGCGCCGTACAACCCATCCACGTCCACTAGCGCGCTGAAGATCGACGCACCGCTGCGCGACATTCCGCAGACCGTCAACGTGATCCCCGAGCAGCTGCTGCGCGACCAGCGCGCGCTGTCGATGGAAGACGCGATGAAGTCGATTCCCGGCGTCGGCCTGTCGCATGGCGACGGCCAGCGCGACCAGGTGACGCTGCGCGGCTTCTCGGCCATTGCCGACCAGTTCGTGGACGGCCTGCGCGACGATGCGCTGTATTTCCGCGACCTGTCCAATATCGAACGGATCGAAGTGCTGAAAGGGCCGGCGGCGGTGCTGTACGGCCGCGGCTCGTCCGGCGGCTTGATCAACCGGATCACCAAGAAGCCGGGCAGCGACACGAGCGAAGTGGCGGTCACCGTCGGCAGCCACGACCAGCGCCGTGGCGAAGTCGACATCGCCCGCAAGCTGGGCGACAACGGCATGGCGTTCCGCGTCACCGGCGCAATCGAGCGCTCGGACAGCTATCGTGACCAGCAGTTCCTTGAACGCGATGCGATCGCGCCGTCGCTGCTGTTGCCGCTGGGCGCGAGCACGACCTTGCTGCTGCAGCTTGAGCACCTGTCCGACCGGCGCGTGACGGACTTCGGCATCCCGTCGTACCAGGGCCGCCCCGTGAGCGTGCCGGCCGGCACGTACTACGGCGCCGCGAACGCCCGCGACGCGGACTTCTCGCAGGCCGAGGTCACGGCTGGCGGCTTCACGCTGGAGCACCGCTTCAGCGAGACGCTGAGCGTACGCAACGCGTTCCGCAAGTACGACTACACGCTCGACCGCAACAACACGCTGGTGGGCAGCGTCAACGAAGCGGCGAAAACCGCGTCGTTGAACCGCACGAATCTGCGGCGCGAGGAGGACGGCTGGTTCAACCAGACCGAAATCACGCAAACGGCGAGCCTGGCGGGCATGACGCACAAGCTGCTGTACGGCGTCGAGTTCGGCAAGCAGAACAAGGACCAGGTGAACCGTTCGCGCAACAACGTCGCGACCGTCGCGCTGTTCAACCCGGTGCTGCCGGTGTTGCCGCTGAAGGTGGACACGGCACCGTCGACCGACAACCTTGGCATCTTCACGACGCGCGGCGGCTACGTGCAGGATCTCGTGGAATTGACGGCCAACTGGAAGGCGCTGGCGGGCGTGCGCTACGACCGTTTCGAGCAGGAGACGCGCGAACGCCGCGCCGGCCAGCCGAACCTGTACCGCGTCGACACGGCGTGGAGCCCGCGTGCCGGCCTGGTGTGGCAGCCGACGGCCGCCCAGTCGTACTACGCGTCGTACAGCAAATCGTTCCAGCCATCCGCCGAAGCCTTTGCGCTGGCAGCCAACAACGCCCAGATCGCGCCGGAAGAGACGACGAACAAGGAGGTTGGCGGCAAGTTCGACTTCCTGGGCGGCGCCGTGTCGGCGACGGCCGCGCTGTTCCGGCTGGAGCGCACCAATATCAAGTACACGGACCCGGTGACGAACCTGCTGGTACCGGTCGGCACGCAGCGCTCGGACGGCCTGGAACTGACCCTGGCGGGCCAGCTGGGGCAGGGCTGGGAAGTGTGGTCGGGCTACTCGTACCTGGACGCGAAGGTGACGTCGTCGCCCGCGCTCGACAGCAGCGACAACGTGATCAAGCGCGTGCCGATCGAAGGGAAGCGCGCGACGCTGACGCCGCGGCACAGCGGCAACGTGTGGCTGGCGAAGTCGTTCGGCGGCGGCTGGCGCGCGGGCCTGGGCGTCAACGCGGTCGCATCGCGCTTTGCCAATCCGGGCAATACGGTGACCTTGCCGGGCTATGCGCGGGTGGATGCGATGGTGGGGTACAAGATCGGCGCCGTCGATCTGCAGGTCAATGTGAACAACCTGCTGGATCGCGAGTACATCGTGTCGGGGCACGGCAGTTCGCCGAATTTGAATTTGCCAGGTGGGCCGAGGAATGTGCGGGTGACGGGGCGGTATCGGTTCTAAGGCCTCGACTGCCATGCATTGGGGCCTGGTTTCTGCGCTTTGGTGGTTTTGGCAGCGCTGTCGCGTATCATGCCGCCGAAGCTTAGTTCACTCGATCCACGGGCATGGGGACTAGCCGCCCGCTTCCCGTTGCTGCCATGTTGTGCGCCCTTGCGCTGTCTCCCGTAAACGGTAGATACGCAATTTGAATCCAGATGCTGTGGCAAAGTGCGCCGTAGTTTAAAGCATGTGACCGAGTTCCCGTGGGAACGCGGCTGCTGTACCTGGTGGGACGATAGGCAGGAGCCCGACGGTTTGCTGCCAGAGTCGATTTAGACCAGGCCGTACAAAAATTGGAGAGCATCCACTCTGCCTAACCGCGGATGTATAGGGGCCAAAGGGGCATCGTCAAGCTGACGTTTTAGCCGACGTCCCTACTGCCTCGCTCGCAGACCCCTGCGATGTGGCGCAAGATGTGGCTAGGATGCGGTCACCGCCGTATACTTGGTGCGGACGCTTGGTCGGCCAGTCTGCAATAGTTTGTCAAGGCCTACGCTGTCGCGACTGCACCTGTTCCAGACAACACAGGCCGGCGTCAAGTGAACGGATGATCAACAGACCTACTTCACTTCGCTTTCCCCAAGCGCTAGCCGCCGTCAGCTTTTTTGGAGTTTTCTTTTTCTCTTCGTAAAAACGCGAGAAGAAAGTCCTGAATATTTATGGGGAAATAATCTGCGGCGCCCAGTTCTGGTTGATTTCGCCCAAAAATTCGGCGCGCAATATCTTCCTTCAGTCTATCTTGAGTCTCAGATGGCAGGCTTGCAGAAAACGGACCGAGGGCAGTTAACTCGAGAGCTACCCGTAGGTGTAGGTGCTGTTGTCTTCGGTGCTTTGTTGATTCTTTCGCCAAATAAGCTGCTGGTATGCTAAGCATAATTGCGAAAGCTAGGCGAAATGCCGAAGCTTGTAAGTTGAGTGGTGTCTTGGCTGCTTCTAGAAGCGAGTAACCAGCGAACACTAGAGCTAACAACATGAAGAGTATTGCGAGGACGCGAAAAAGATTAGCGACGCCCTCTTCCTTTGTAGCTACGCCAGCGAAGCTGCCAGCGGTAGCCGTGTTTGCTACAACCGAAACCAAGGACTCTACCTCTGTTTGCCGACGTCGTATCTCAGCCATAGTTGTGTCAAAAGTCTCATTGAGGCGTTGCTCCTTCTCGATTAGCGGATCGATGGAGCGTGAGATGAAATTTTCGGCACTACTGATCCTTTGCTCAAGTAATTCTAATCTTGTGCCGACTTTTCCTATCTCTTCTCTCAGTGTATCTAAGTGATCCATCTCAGGCGCCGTTGCTGTGCTCACAACCATACCGGTATTGGTAGTTCCGGATGAAGGGTTTAACGTATCGAAGTAAATTGATTGGGCTGCGTCTAAGCTAAGCTTAGATAGAACTGGCTGAAGGTCCGAAAAATCTGTGTCACTTGAATTAACGGCGTGTGATATAAGGTTCCGAATAGCGTCAATCAGCTGCTCTAGCTGTTGGTGTAATAGTTCGCTTCTTTTTCTCTGGCGTATAGATTGCTCTAGCTGCGAGTGCAATAAGTTGTATGATTGAATCAGTTGCTGCAGTTCCGATGGCTGTTCAGCCATCGACAGTCGACTGAGATATGGCTCGGCAACGTGGCGAGCGATCTCGAGGGCTTTGCTTATGGATGAGGCTAATTCCTCATACGATGGATGAGCGGTCACGATTGGTCGGGTCTGGCATTGTAGAGAGGTAATTTTAGTTGAAATTGATGTGTCAGTATCGTCGCAGTGGGAGGGGTAGTTAGCTGCACTTGCTTGGTAAGGAACCTCATAGTAGAATCTCGGGTTGCTCGGATCCATCCCTGCAAAGTTGTAAAATTCCTACTTTTTTATAAACTCGAACCCGCCCTGCAAGGGTGCCCGCAAGGGTGACTGGGCAGGTTCCAGACCCAACCCTGGAGTAAATAATGTCTGTAACGATGCGTGAAATGCTGGAAGCCGGCGTCCACTTCGGTCACCAAACCCGATTCTGGAACCCAAAGATGGCTCCGTTCATCTTCGGCCACCGCAACAAGATTCACATCATCAACCTGGAAAAAACCATGGCGATGTACCAGGAGGCGATGAAGACCATCCGCCAAGTGGCTGCTAACCGTGGCACGATCCTGATGGTGGGCACCAAGCGCCAGGCACGCGACATCATCGCTGCCGAAGCACAGCGCGCAGGTGTTCCGTACGTCGACCAGCGCTGGCTGGGCGGCATGCTGACCAACTTCAAGACCATCAAGACCTCGATCAAGCGCCTGAAGGACATGGAAGCGCAAGTCGAAGACGGTTCCGTGGACAAGCTGACCAAGAAAGACGCACTGCTGTTCCGTCGCGAGATGGACAAGCTGCAAAAGTCGATCGGCGGCATCAAGGACATGGGCGGCGTTCCTGACGCAATCTTCGTCGTGGACGTCGGCTACCACAAAGGCGCCGTGACCGAAGCTGCCAAGCTGGGCATCCCGGTGATCGGCGTGGTCGATACCAACCACTCGCCTGAAGGCGTGAGCTACGTTATCCCTGGTAACGATGACTCCTCCAAAGCGATCACCCTGTACGCCCGCGGCGTGGCAGACGCGATCCTGGAAGGCCGTGCCAACGCCTCCGCTGAAGTCCTGGAGTCGATCAAGACGGCATCCGGCGACGAGTTCGTGGAAGTGAACGAGCAGGCTTAATTGCTCTCGTGTCCCTCGTGGACATCAGCTTTAAACAATAGGCTGTTAAAAGGGGTGGCGTCAGCTCCCCTTTTTTTTAACGACCCGCCGGATGAGCAGGCTGCCGCAAGGCGCCGCCCCGGCAACCCCACCGAATAACAGGAGAAACATATGGCAGCGATTACCGCAGCAATGGTCGGCGAACTGCGCGCGAAGACCGACGCACCGATGATGGAATGCAAGAAGGCCCTGACCGAAGCGGCCGGCGACATGGACAAGGCAGAAGAGATTCTGCGCGTTAAGCTGGGCGGCAAGGCAGCCAAGGCTTCCGCACGTATCACGGCCGAAGGCGTTGTCGCGGCATTCATTTCGGGTAACGTCGGCGCTCTGGTCGAAGTGAACTCCGAAACCGACTTCGTCGCCAAGAACGACGACTTCCTGGCCCTGGCCAACACCGCCGCCAAGCTGGCCGCCGAGAAGAACCCGGCCGACGTGGCTGCCCTGCTGGCGCTGCCGACCGAATCCGGCCAGACGCTGGAAGAAGTGCGTTCCGCCCTGGTCGGCAAGATCGGCGAGAACATGTCGATCCGCCGCTTCCAGCGTTTCGAAACGACGGGCAAGCTGGCTTCCTACCTGCACGGCACGAAGATCGGCGTCATCGTCGACTTCGAAGGCGCCGACGACCAGGTGGGCAAGGATGTCGCGATGCACATCGCCGCGATGAAGCCGGTGGCACTGTCCTCGGACCAGGTGCCTGCTGAACTGATCGAGAAAGAGCGCTCGGTTGCCCAGGCCAAGGCCGACGAAGATGCGGCCAAGGCCGCTGCCGAAGGCAAGCCGGCCCAGTCGCCGGACATCGTTGCGAAGCGCCTGGAAGGTTCCGTGCAGAAGTACCTGAAGGAAGTGTCGCTGCTGAACCAGGCGTTCGTGAAGAACGACAAGCAGTCCATCGAGCAGATGCTGAAAGCCGCCGGCGCGTCCGTGAAGGGCTTCACCATGTACGTGGTGGGCGAAGGCATCGAGAAGAAAGTCGACGATTTCGCAGCCGAAGTGGCAGCCCAGATGGCTGCTTCGAAAGGAGCGTAATTGGAAAACGGGCCGCAAGGCCCGTTTTTTTAGGGAAGTTGCAAACGAGGCCGAGGTGCCGCGGCTGTCAGCAAAACCAAAGGCAGAAGCCGGGGTCAGACCCGCCGGGTCTGACCCCAGGGGTCGCTCCTGGTTTTCCTTCAGCCGCCGCCGGCCTCGCCGCAGCTCCCCCCCCAGCCGTCCCCACAAGGCCAACGGCTGCAGCAATACCCGGCGCGAGTTGGCATTACGCTATCATTGCCGCCGGAATGTCACCGAATACATTTACTTAGGAGCCCCAGCTCATGTCAAAACCAGCCTACAAGCGCGTCCTCCTCAAATTGTCCGGTGAAGCCCTGATGGGCGATGACGCCTACGGCATCAACCGTGGCACGATCGAGCGGATGGTCGCCGACGTGGCCGAGGTCGCGAAACTGGGCGTGGAACTGGCGGTCGTGATCGGCGGCGGCAACATCTTCCGCGGTGTGGCGCCGGGCGCCCAGGGCATGGACCGTGCCACCGCCGACTACATGGGCATGCTGGCCACCGTCATGAATGCGCTGGCCTTGGCCGACGCGATGCGCCACGTCGGCGTCACCGCGCGCGTGATGTCGGCGATCGGCATCGAGCAGGTCGTCGAACCGTATGTGCGCCCGAAGGCGCTGCAGTACCTGGAAGAGGGCAAGGTCGTCATCTTCGCCGCCGGCACCGGCAACCCGTTCTTCACGACCGATACCGCCGCCGCGCTGCGCGGTTCGGAAGTGTCGGCCGAGATCGTGCTGAAGGCCACGAAGGTCGACGGCGTCTACAGCGCCGACCCGAAGAAGGACCCGAACGCCACGCTGTACCATTCGATCAGCTTCGACGACGCGATCGCCAAGCACCTGCAGGTGATGGATGCCACCGCGTTCGCGCTGTGCCGCGACCAGAAACTGCCGATCAAGGTGTTCTCGATCACCAAGCCTGGCGCGATGATGCGCGTGATCATGGGCGAAGAAGAAGGCACCCTCGTCCACGTCTGAGTGGTGGGGGCGTGCCAAACCTGCTGCGCGTTGCATTTTCGGTCTCCGGTACTCGCTGTACTTAAGTACAGCTCCGTTTCTCAACCGAAACTGCTGCCGCTCGCGACGGTTTTGTACTGCCCCGGGGCGTAACGGCGACGCATGCAGCGTTTTCGATGCCGGTTTTGCACCGGCAGGCCCCATCATTCATAATAGATAAAATTCAATCTCGTAACAGGAGAGCAGCAATGTCTATCGCCGACATTAAAAAGAACGCCCAGGACAAGATGACCAAATCGCTGGAAACGTTGAAGAACGATCTGGCAAAAGTGCGCACGGGCCGTGCCCACACCGGCATCCTGGACCACGTGACGGTCGACTACTACGGCAACCCCACGCCGATCAACCAGGTCGCGAACCTGACCCTGATCGACGCCCGCACGATCGGCGTGACGCCGTTCGAGAAGAAGATGGGCGCGACGATCGAGAAAGCGATCCGCGATGCGGACCTGGGCCTGAACCCGTCCGCACAGGGCGACACGATCCGCGTGCCGACCCCGCCGCTGACGGAAGAGCGCCGCAAGGAAATGGTCAAGCTGTGCAAGAGCGAGGCCGAGGATGCGAAGATCGCCGTCCGTAACATCCGCCGCGATGCCAACGAACAGCTGAAGAAGCTGGTCAAGGACAAGGCCATCTCGGAAGACGAGGAGCGCCGCGCCCAGGACGACGTGCAGAAGCTGACCGACAAGGCGATCGCCGACATCGACAAGATCGTGGCCGAGAAGGAAAAGGAAGTCCTGACCGTTTAAGGCTTCCGAAAACCGGTGACAGGCACCTACGTGAGAAAGTTTCTCGAAATATGGTGCCTGTCACCGGTTTTTTTTGTAAAGTTCATCTTTTGGCATTAAAGCGTTACTAATGAGATATACGAGTTCGACGACTGCGGTGCCCGACGTGCCGAACGTGCCGCGCCATGTGGCGATCATCATGGACGGTAACGGCCGCTGGGCCACGAAGCGCTTCCTGCCCCGCGTCGCGGGGCACGTCAAGGGTGTGGAGGCGGTGCGTACCGTGGTCGAGGCCTGCGCGCTGCGCGGCGTCGAATACCTGACCGTGTTCGCGTTCAGCTCCGAGAACTGGCGCCGGCCGGAAGAGGAAGTGTCGCTGCTGATGCGCCTGTTCGTCACGGCGCTCGAACGCGAAGTCGCGAAGATGCATGCCAATAACATCCGCCTGAAGGTGGTGGGCGACCTGACGCGCTTCGACCAGAAGCTGCAGGACATGATCGCAGCGGCCGAGCGCAAGACGGCGAACAACACGCGCCTGACGGTGACCGTGTGCGCCAACTATGGCGGGCGCTGGGATATCATGCAGGCGATCGGCAAGATGGTGGCGGCCCATCCGGGCGCGACCGACTTCTCCGAAGAGCAGCTCGCGCCGCACCTGGCGATGGCCTATGCGCCGGAGCCGGACCTGTTCATCCGCACGGGCGGCGAGGAACGCATCTCCAATTTCCTGCTGTGGCAGCTGGCGTACACGGAGCTGTATTTCACCGACACGTACTGGCCCGACTTCACGGCCGAGAAGCTGGATGAGGCCATCGCGTCCTACCAGCACCGGGAGCGCCGCTTTGGCCGCACCGGCGAACAACTGAAAAAATAACAAGAGATATCCTGCGCATGCTGAAGACCCGGATCATTACCGCCGTCATCCTGTTCGTCGTCCTCGTGGCGGTGCTGTTTTCCGGCTCGCTGCCGGCGGTGCAGGTCGTCGTCGCGCTCGCGTTCGGCGCGGCCGCCTGGGAAACCTTCCGCCTGTTCAAGCTGCGCCTGCCGATCGTGATCGCCGCGTTCTGGACGGCGGCGTTCGCGTGGACGTTCTTCTTCAACGACGGCCTGCTGCAGGCGCGCTTCTGGCTGGCGCTGGGCGTCGCGATCTGGCTGCTGCGCTTTGCGCCGTCGCTGAAGATCGGGCTGCCGCCGCTGGAAGGCTACGGCAACACGCTGCTGGCGATGGTGTACGCGGCCACGCTGGTGGCGTGCTTCGTCGCGATCCTCGTGCTGTTCAACATCGGCGCGCTGTACCTCGTCTCCGCGATGGCGATCGTGTGGATCGCCGATATCGGCGCCTACTTCGCCGGCAAGAAGTTCGGCAAGCGCAAGCTGGCGCCATCGATCTCGCCCGGCAAATCCGTCGAAGGCGCCGTCGGTGGCTGGATCGCCGTGCTGGTGCTGGCCTCGATCACGATCCTTGCCGCGCCATACCAGCCGTGGCTGCAGGATACCTTCGCCGTGCGCATGCAGGCGAAACTGGGCTGGGGCATCGCCCTGGCCACGCTCTCCGTCATCGTCGCCGCATCGATCGTCGGCGACCTGTTCGAATCCCAGCTGAAGCGCCGCGCCGGCTTCAAGGACAGCAGCAACCTGCTGCCTGGCCATGGCGGCGTGCTCGATCGCATCGATGCGCTCGTACCGGTGCTGCCCATCGCCGCACTGATCGGCGGCTGGCTATAGGAAACATGCTAAAACCGGCCGCAGCGTTGTTGTGTCGCCTTGCCGTGCAAAGGGCACTGTCTGCGGCGCCACGCCTGGCCGCGACCGGTTTTAGCAAGTTTCGAAGGAAATGAATATGCAACACATCACCATCCTTGGCGCCACCGGCTCGATCGGCGTCTCCACGCTCGACGTCATCGCCCGCCATCCGGACCGCTACAGCGTGTACGCGCTGTCCGCGCACAGCCGCGTCGACGAACTGGCCGCGCAGTGCCGCCAGTTCCGGCCGAAGGTGGCCGTCGTCGGCAGCGCCGCGGCGGCGGACCAGCTGGCCGCGCTGCTGCGCGCGATGGAGCTCGACACCGAAGTGGCATGGGGCGAGCAGGCGCTGTGCGACATCGCCAGCGCGGCCGGCGTGCATGCCGTGATGGCGGCGATCGTCGGCGCCGCGGGCCTCGCGCCCACGCTGGCCGCCGCCCGCGCCGGCAAGAAGGTCATGCTGGCCAATAAGGAAGCGCTGGTGATGAGCGGCCAGCTGTTCATGGATGCCGTCGCCGCATCCGGCGCCACGCTGCTGCCGATCGACTCCGAACACAATGCGATCTTCCAGTGCCTGCCGGCGAACTACGGCCGCCAGCTGGCGCCCGCGGGCGTGACGAAGATCCTGCTGACCGCATCGGGCGGGCCGTTCCTGAAGCGGGCCGTCGAAACGCTCGATGCCGTCACGCCGGCCGAGGCCTGCAAGCATCCGAAGTGGGTCATGGGCCGCAAGATCTCGGTCGACTCCGCGACGATGATGAACAAGGGTCTCGAAGTGATCGAGGCGCACTGGCTGTTCGGCGCACCGGCCGACCGTATCGAAGTGGTGATCCACCCGCAGTCGGTGATCCACTCGATGGTGTCGTACGAAGACGGTTCCGTGCTCGCGGAGCTGGGCAACCCGGACATGCGCACGCCGATCGCCCATGCGCTCGCGTACCCGGAGCGCATCGCTTCGGGCGTCGCGCAGCTGGACCTGACGCAGGTGGGCACGCTGCAGTTCGAGAAGCCCGACTTCAAGCGCTTCCCGTGCCTGGCGCTGGCCTATGATGCGCTGCGGGCGGGCGGCACCGCGCCGGCGCTGCTGAACGCGGCCAACGAGGTCGCCGTGCAGGCCTTCCTCGACGAGCGCATCGGCTTCCGCCAGATCGACCGCGTCATCGCGGCCGTGATGGACGAGCTGCCGCACGGCCCGGCATCGTCGGTCGACGCCGTGCTAGCACAGGATGCCGCGGCCCGCGCCGCCGCCGGCCGCGCGATCGCCGCGCTGGGCCAGCCGCTGAAGGCCGCCACCGCCTGAGAGGGCGCCCGATGAACAACCTCCTGCAGACCCTCGCCGCCTTCCTCCTCGCACTGGGCACGCTGGTCGTGTTCCATGAACTGGGCCACTACCTCGTGGCGCGCTGGTGCGGCGTGAAGGTGCTGCGCTTCTCCGTCGGCATGGGGCGCGTCGTCTGGTCGCGCCGCATCGGCCCGGACCAGACCGAATGGGCCATTTCCGCGCTGCCGCTGGGCGGCTACGTGAAGATGCTCGACGCGCGCGAGCAGGACGTCTCGCAGCTGCCCGATGCGGATTTGAAGCGCGAGTTCACTCGCCAGAGTGTCTACAAGCGCATCGCGATCGTCGCCGCCGGGCCGATCGCCAATTTCCTGCTCGCGATCGTGCTGTTCGCGGGCCTCTTCATGCACGGCATCGAGGAGCCGTCGGCGCGCATCGCCGAGCCGGCCGCCGGGACGCCGGCCGCGCTGGCGGGGCTGGACCGCGGCGACGTCGTCGTGGCCGTGAACGGCACGCGCGTGGCCGCGTGGTCCGACCTGCGCTGGCAGTTGATCCAGGCGGCCGTCGAAGCGAAGGACGGGCAGGGCGCGCGCATCGACGTCGACCGCCCCGAGCGCGGCCGCCATGCGATCACGATTCCCGCGCAGGCGCTGCGCGAGGTGGAGCTGGACGACGACGTGCCTGGCGCGCTGGGCATCGGGGTGTGGCTGCCGGCGCCCGTGCTGGGCAAGGTCGACCCGGCCGGCGCCGGCGCCCGTGCCGGCCTGCGCACGGGCGACCAGGTCGTCGCGATCGACGGCGCGCCGGTGGAGGACATCGGTGCCTTCACGGCGGCGATCCGCCAGGCGGCCGGGCGCACCCTGCAGCTGGACGTGCGCCGTGACGGCGCGCTGCTGCGGCTGGCCGTCGTGCCCGAAGGCGCGGCCGGTAAAGACGGTGTAACAGTCGGTAAGATCAGGACGGAGCTGCTGGGCCGGCCGGATATGATCGTCGTGACCGACGCCCCGTTCGCGGCGGTGGTGAAGGCCGTGCGCAAGGTATGGGATACCAGCGTGCTGACGGTGAAGATGATCGGCCGGATGATCGTCGGCGAAGTCTCGTGGAAGAACGTGACGGGCCCGATCACGATCGCCGATTATGCCGGCCAGAGTTCGCGTATCGGCCTGGCGAGCTATTTATCGTTCATTGCGGTCGTCAGCATCAGCCTCGGTGTTATGAATTTGCTCCCGATACCGGTTCTGGATGGCGGCCATTTGCTGTATTATTCGCTGGAAGTTTTGACTGGGCGCCCGGTGCCGGAGCGTTTTGGGGAGATTGCACAGCGTCTGGGCGTTGGATTGTTGGTGACCTTGATGGCGCTCGCTGTGTTCAACGACGTCGCGCGGTTGATGTGATCCGCCAGGCCGTGTGCAGTCTCGTATTTGGGAAGCTGGTTCGGAATGGTGCGGGAAATGGAATCCGCGTGATCATTGCGAACCGGCTTCTAAGCCGATAAGTTTGCCAATGAAATTCAATTCTGACCGCTTTGCCTTGCCTTCCTTTCGTCGCACGCTGATCGGCGCCGCCGTCCTGGTGTTCTGCTCCGGCAGCGCCTTTGCCGTTCAACCCTTCGTCGTCAAGGACATCCGCGTCGAGGGTATCCAGCGTACCGAGGCGGGCACCGTGTTCAGCTACCTGCCGGTGCGCGTGGGCGAAACGTTCAGCGACGACAAGAGCGTCACGACGATCAAGGCGCTGTACGCGACCGGCATCTTCAAGGACGTGCGGCTGGAAAAGGATGGCGACGTGCTCGTCGTGATCGTCGAGGAACGCCCGGCGATCGCCAAGGTCGATTTTTCCGGCACCCATGAATTCGAGAAGGACATGCTGGTCAAGGCGCTGAAGGACATCGGCGTCGGCGAAGCGAAGACCTTCGACAAGGCGACGGTCGACCGCGCCGAGCAGGAATTGAAGCGCCAGTACCTGTCGCGCGGCCTGTACGGCGTGAAGGTGACGACGACGGTGACGCCGATGGAGCGCAACCGCGTGTCGATCATGTTCAACGTCGACGAAGGCGAGATCGCCCGCATCAAGCAGATCAACATCGTCGGCAACAAGACCTTCAGCGACAAGGAACTGCGCGAGCAGCTGTCGCTGAACACGTCCGGCTGGTTCAGCTGGTACACCAAGGCCGACCAGTATTCGAAGACGAAGCTGACGGGCGACCTGGAAGCGCTGAAGTCGTTCTACCTGGACCGCGGCTACATCGAGATGAACGTGGATTCCACGCAGGTGTCGATCACGCCGGACAAGAAGGACATCTACCTCACGATCAACATCACCGAGGGCGAGAAGTACAAGGTCTCGGACATCAAGTTCGAAGGCGAGATGTTCGGCCGCGAGGAAGAGCTGCGCCAGCTCGTCCTGCTGCGCAAGGGCGAGACGTATTCGGGCGCCAAGCTGACGACGACGAACAAGTTGATCACCGACCGCCTGGGCACCTTCGGCTTCGCGTTCGCCAACGTCAACGCGAACCCGGAGATCGACCGCGAGAAGCGCGAGGTCGCCTTCACGTTCTTCATCGACCCGGGCAAGCGCGCCTACGTGCGCCACATGAACATCCAGGGCAATACGACGACGCGCGACGAAGTGATCCGCCGCGAATTCCGCCAGTTCGAATCGAGCTGGTACGACGCGAACAAGGTCAAGCTGTCGCGCGACCGCGTCGACCGCCTGGGCTACTTCAAGGACGTCACCGTCGATACGCCGGAAGCGCAGGGCACGTCCGACCAGGTCGACGTGAACCTGACGGTGGTCGAGAAGCCGACCGGTAACTTCCAGATCGGCGGCGCGTTCTCGCAGGCCGAGAAGTTCAGCATCTCCGCGTCGATCCAGCAGGCCAACTTCGCCGGTTCCGGCAACACGGTGGGCCTGGAAGTCAACACCAGCAAATACAGCCGCACCATCGCGTTCTCGCACACCAACCCGTACTTCACGGACGACGGCGTGTCGCGCAGCTACGAGCTGTACCTGCGCACGTTCGAACCGCCGGCCGTCAACACGGGCCTGTACACGATCAAGCAGAAGGGCGGCCGCGTCAGCTGGGGCGTGCCGTTCTCCGAAGTCGACACCGTGTTCTTCGGCATCGGCCTGGAACACGCGACGGTGACGACGGACCGCACCTCGCCGAGCTTCTACCGCAAGTACGTGCGCGACCTGGGCGGCCCGGCCAACGGCGAGGGCACCGTGTCGTCGAACTCCGTGCCGCTGACGGCCGCGTGGGGCCGCGACAGCCGCGACAGCGCGGTGACCCCGACCATCGGCCGCTACCAGCGCGCCAACCTGGAGCTGGACATCGTCGGCGACACCAAGTACTACCGGATGGTGTACGAACACCAGTGGTACCGCCCGATCACGCAGTCGATGACGCTGGCGCTGA
The DNA here is from genome assembly GCF_007830495.1 of Pseudoduganella flava. Classification (GTDB taxonomy): domain Bacteria; phylum Pseudomonadota; class Gammaproteobacteria; order Burkholderiales; family Burkholderiaceae_D; genus Rugamonas; species Rugamonas flava. The sequence continues at coordinate 560,680 of NZ_VLKW01000002.1, forward strand.
AGGGCGAGTTCGACTACGGCCACGGCATCGGCGATCGCGCCTACCCCGTGTTCAAGAACTTCTACGCGGGCGGCATCGGTTCCGTGCGCGGCTACTACAGCTCCTCGCTGGGCTACCTCGACCCGGAAAACGGCGACGCGCTGGGCGGTGCCTCGCGCCTGATCGGCAATGCCGAGCTGCAGTTCCCGTTCCCGGGCCAGGGCAAGGACCGCAGCCTGCGCTGGTTCGCGTTCCTGGACGGCGGCCAGGTCTACCAGGAAGGCCAGAAGATGCGCCTGTCCGAGCTGCGCTTCTCGACGGGCCTGGGCATCAGCTGGATTTCCCCGGTGGGCCCGCTGAAGTTGAGTTATGCTAAGCCTTTGAACGCCATTACCGGCGACCGCCTGGAACGCTTCCAGTTCCAGATGGGTACCGGCTTCTGACGACCGGGCACTGGCGAGTTAGTGATAGGAGAATCAAGTTGAAGACCGCATCCGCAACGCTAGGCAAGTTCGTTGCCGCCATGGGGCTTGCCTGCCTTGTGCTGGGCTCACTGGCGCCCGCGCATGCGCAGTCCTCCCCGTCGTCCTCCCGCATCGCGTGGCTCAGCCCCGAGCGCATCTATAACGAGTCGAAGCTGGCCAAGCTGGCCGGCGACAAGCTGAAGGAAGAATTCTCGCCGCGCGAGAAGGCCGTCAACGACCTGGCCGCGCGCCTGAAGAACGCTTCCGACAAGTACGCGAAGGATGAGCCTTCGCTGGGCGAGGCGGACCGCTTCAAGCGCCAGCGCGAGGTGGCGGACCTGGACAAGGAGCTGCAGCGCCGCCAGCGCGAGTTCCGTGAAGACCTGACGCAGCGCACCAACGAGGAACGCGCCGCGATCGCCGAGAAGGCGACGAAGATCATCAAGCAGCTCGCGCAGACGGAAGGCTTCGACATCGTGCTGCAGGACGCCGTCTGGGCCAGCCCGCGCATCGACATCACCGACAAGGTGTTGGCGGCACTCGACAAGGACAAGTAACCACCCGATAATGCCGGCCGGCCAGCTGCCGCGATGCGTGCGGCGCCGGCCGGCATTTCACCATTCACGATTGGACTACCATGGGCATTCGACTGGCAGAACTGGTCGAGCGCTTCGGCGGAGAGTTGATCGGCGACCCGGCCACGGAAGTGGTTGGCATCGCGCCGTTGACGGACGCCGGCGTTTCACACATCAGCTTTCTCACCAATAGCAAGTTTCGCGCGCAAGCCGGGCAGAGCCAGGCCGCCGCGCTGATCGTATCCCCCAACGACGACGCGCTCGTGGCCGAAACCTACCAGGGCGCGCGCATCGTCACGAAGAACCCGTACGCGTATTTCGCCCGCGTGGCGCAGCTCTTCGAATCGCTGACGGCGTTCGTGCCGCCGGCCGGCATCCACCCGACGGCGTACGTGGATCCGGCCGCGCAGGTCGATCCCACCGCGCACATCGGGCCGCACGTGACGGTGGAGGCGGGCGCCGTCGTGAAGGCGCGCGCGGTCATCGACGCGGGCTGCTACATCGGCCGCGACGCGGTGGTGGGCGAGGATACGCATTTCTTCGCCAACGTGACGTTCCATGCCCGCTGCACGATCGGCGCACGGTGCATCCTGCACTCCGGCGCCGTGATCGGCACGGACGGCTTCGGCTTCGCCAGCGAAGGCGGCGTCTACATCAAGATCCCGCAAGTGGGACGCGTGGTGATCGGCGACGACGTCGACATCGGCGCCAACACGACGGTGGACCGCGGCGCGCTGGAAGACACGGTGATCGAGGACGGCGTGAAGCTGGACAACCTGATCCAGATCGCCCACAACTGCCACATCGGCGCGCACACGGCGATGGCCGGCTGCGTGGGGGTGGCAGGCAGCGCCAAGATCGGCAAGCACTGCACGTTCGGCGGCGCCGCGATGATCTCGGGGCACATCACGATCGCCGACAACGTGTTCGTCACGGCGGCCACGATGGTGCCCCGTTCGATCACTGAACCCGGCCAGTACACGGGTTTCTATCCGATGGCGAAGAACAGCGAGTGGGAACGTTCCGCGGTCGTGGTGCGTAACGCCGCCGGCCTGCGCGAGAAGGTGCGCGAGCTGGAAAAACAGATCAAAGCCATTACAACACCAAAGACTCTGCAAGAAGACGAATCATGACCACTCCGGAAAACAAGACCCTTTGCATCAACGAGATCAAGAAGCTGCTGCCGCACCGCTATCCGCTGCTGCTGGTCGACCGCGTGCTGAACTGGGAAGCGAACAAGTCGATCACGGCGATCAAGAACGTGACCGCGAACGAGGAATTCTTCAACGGCCACTTCCCGCACAAGCCTGTGATGCCGGGCGTGCTGATGATCGAGGCGATGGCGCAGACGGCCGCGATCCTGTCGTTCCTGTCCGAAGGCGTGAAGCCGGACGAGAACTCGGTCGTCTACTTCGTCGGCATCGACAACACGCGCTTCAAGCGCCCCGTGGGCCCCGGCGACCAGCTCAAGATGGACGTCGAGCTGCTGCGCGCGGCGCGCGGCATCTACAAGTACAAGGCAATCGCCACGGTCGACGGCAACCTGGCCGTCGAAGCGGAACTGATGTGCACCATCCGTAACACGGTCGAATCGTAAGGGTTCACGAGCATGGCGACCATCCATCCTACCGCGATCGTCGATCCGCGCGCCGAGCTGGGCGACGGCGTCGTGATCGGGGCTTATTCGATCATCGGTGCGGACGTCGTGATCGGCGAGCGCACGTGGGTCGGCCCGCACGTCGTCATCGAAGGCCACACGACGATCGGCTGCGACAACAAGTTCTTCCAGTTCTCGTCGATCGGCGCGCCGCCGCAGGACAAGAAGTGGAAGGGCGAACCGACCCGCCTGGAAATCGGCGACCGCAACACGATCCGAGAGTTCTGCACGTTCAACCTCGGCACGGTGCAGGACAAGGGCGTGACGAAGCTGGGCAACGACAACTGGATCTCGGCCTACGTCCACCTGGCGCACGACTGCGTGGTCGGCAGCAACACGATCTTCTCGAACAATGCGCAGATGGCCGGCCACGTCGAGATCGGCGACTGGGTCATCATGAGCGGCTATGCGAACGTGCACCAGTTCTGCAAGATCGGCCCCCATGCGTTCGTCGGCATGAGCACGAGCCTGACGCAGGACGTGCCGCCGTTCGTGCTGTTGAACGGTAACCCGGCGCAGGCACACGGCATCAACATCGAAGGCCTGAAGCGGCGCGGTTTCACGCGCGAGCAGATCAACGCACTGCGCACGTCGTACAAGATCCTGTACCGCTCCGGCCATACGCTGGAAGAGGCCAAGGCGGCCCTGCTGGAACAGGAACGCAACACGCCGGATGCGGCCGAGCATATCCGCGCGTTCCGCGAGTTCCTCGATACCGCGAGCCGTGGCATCGTCCGCTGATCCGGCGGCCGTCCAGGCAGCCGGCGAATTGTCCGTCGCGCTCGTCGCCGGCGAGCCGTCCGGCGACATGCTGGCGGCCCGGCTGCTGGCCGGCCTGCGCCCGCTCTTGCCGCATGCCCGGTTCCACGGCATCGGCGGCCCGGCGATGATCGCCCAGGGCTTCGAATCGGAAGTGCCGCTGGAGACGATGACGGTGCGTGGGCTGTTTGAAATCATCCCCCGTTACCGCGAGCTGAAACGCATCCAGACGGCGCTGCGCGACCGGCTGCTGGCCGAGCGTCCCGCCGTGTTCATCGGCGCCGACTACCCCGGCTTCAACCTGGGCCTGGAGGGCGAGCTGAAGGCGGCCGGCATCCCGACGATGCACTACATCGGCCCGCAGATCTGGGCCTGGCGGGGCGGCCGCATCAAGAAGATCATCCGGAACGTGTCGCACATGCTGGTGATCTTCCCGTTCGAGCAGGAGATCTACGAGAAGGCCGGCGTGCCGGTCACGTATGTGGGCCATCCGCTGGCCGAACTGATCCCGCTCACGCCGGACGTGACCGCGGCGCGCCGCCAGCTGGGCCTGGCGGACGATGCGCGCGTCGTCACGATCATGCCGGGCAGCCGGATGGGTGAGCTGAAGTACAACACCACCGCGTTCATCGGCGCCGCCCGGCTGCTGAAGCAGCGCGACCCGGGCCTGCGCTTCGTCGCGCCGATGGCCGGCGACAAGCAGAAACAGTATTTCAAGAAGCTGGTGGCCGACGCCGGCCTGCAGGACGTCGAGATCACGCTGCTGGACGGCCAGAGCCACACGGCGATCTGCGCGGCCGATGCAGTGCTGGTCGCGTCCGGCACTGCATCGCTGGAAGTGGCGCTGTTCAAGAAGCCGATGGTGATCGCGTACAAGATCATGGGCGCGTCGTACCAGATCATGCGCCACATGGGCTACCAGCCATGGATCGGCCTGCCGAACATCCTGGCGCGCGAATTCCTCGTGCCGGAACTGATCCAGCATCACGCCACGCCACAGGCACTGGCCGACCAGATGTGGAAACAGTTGACGGACGCGCCGCACCGCGCGATGCTGGAGCGTCGTTTCACCGACATGCACCACAGCCTGCTGCGCAACAGCGCGCAGGAAAGCGCAGCCGCCGTGCTGCGGGTAATTGAAACATCGTCAGCCAAATCGCGCGCAACCGCATAGAAAGACGTAACACCATGAACACGATGCAGAGCGGCCTGTTCGACGACCTGCCCTACAGCCTCGAAGAGATCATCTGCGGCGTCGACGAGGCGGGCCGCGGGCCTTTGGCCGGCCCCGTCTACGCGGCCGCCGTGATCCTGCACCGCGAGCGCCCGATCGGCGGCCTGCGCGATTCGAAGAAGCTGACCGAAGCGAAGCGCGAAGAGCTGGCGCCGATCATCAAGCGCGACTGCGTCGCGTGGGCGATCGCCAAGGCATCCGAGGCGGAGATCGACAAGCTGAACATCCTGGAAGCGTCGATGCTGGCGATGAAGCGCGCCGTGCATGCGCTCGAGACGATCCCCACGCTCGCGCTGATCGACGGCAACCGCTGCCCGCGCATGCGCATCCAGACCATTGCAATCGTCGACGGCGACGACAAGATCGAATCGATCTCCGCCGCGTCGATCCTCGCGAAGACGGCGCGCGACGACGCACTGCGCAAGCTGCACAGGAAGTATCCGCAATACGGCTTCGACCAGCACAAGGGCTACGGCACCGCGCAGCACCTGGAAGCGTTGAAGCAGCACGGCGTGTCGCCGGTGCACCGCCGTTCGTTCGCGCCCGTGCGCGAGCTGCTGGAGCGGATGTTTTGAAGCAGATCACTTCGCGCGACAACGCGCAATACAAGGAACTGAAGCAGCTGGCCACGAGCGCGCAGGCGCGCCGCAAGGCCGGCCGCACCCTGCTCGACGGCGTGCACCTGTGCGTGACGTGGCTGGAGCTGCGCGGCCTGCCGGAGCAGTGCATCGTCAGCGAGAGCGGCTTGCGGCACCCCGAGGTGGTGGCGATCGTCGCCAAGCTGGAAGCGCGCCACGCCCATTGCCTGCAGCTGCCCGATGCGCTGTACGAGGCGCTGTCCCAGGTCGAGCATGGCGTGGGCGTGATGTTCCTCGTCGCGACGCCGGAGAAAGCCGTGCCGCAAGCGTTGCACACCGGCGCCGTCCTGCTCGACAATGTGCAGGACCCCGGCAACGTGGGCTCGATCCTGCGCAGCGCCGCGGCCGCCGGCATCCGCGAAGTGTATTGCAGCCCGGGCACGGCGTTCTGCTGGTCGCCGAAGGTGCTGCGCGCCGCGATGGGCGCCCACTTCGTGCTCGATATTTACGAGAATGCGGACCTGGCCGCGCTGCTGCGCAACGCGCCCATCGCCACGCTGGCCACCAGCGGCTATGCGAAGGAAACGCTGTACGACGTCGACTTGAAGCGGCCCGTGGCCTGGGTGTTCGGCCATGAAGGGCAGGGCGTCTCCGAGGAATTGCTCGCCATGGCGCGGCACCGCGTCGTCATCCCCCACCTGGGCAAGGTCGAATCGCTGAACGTGGCCGCGTGTGCGGCGGTATGCTTTTTCGAGCAGGTCAGGCAGAATCAGTCCCGGAGCAAGTAAAAAACGGAGGAGCGATGGAGATCGCTAACTTGCAGTTTGTGGTCGCCGAAAGCGAACCGGTGCAGCGCGAACTGCTGGCGGGGCTGCTGCGCAGCGTCGGCGCGCAACACGTCGCCACGGCGCCGGACGGCCATGCGGCATTGCGGGCGGTGCAGGGCGGCGATATCGACATCGTCGTGCTGGACCTGGCGCTGGCCGGCATGGATGGGCTGGAACTGATCCGCCGCCTGGCGGAAGAGAAGAACGGCGCGGGCCTGATCGTCGTCGGAGCGCAAAGCGGCGACATCCTGTTCTCCGTCGAGACGATGGCGCTGGCCTACGGCGTCGACCTGCTGGGCGCCGTGGCCAAGCCCGTGTCGGCGCAGCGCTTGCAAACCCTGATCGGCAACTACAGCCGCCCGCCGGATGTGCCGGCCGAACCGGCGCCGCCGGCGTTCACGTTCGCCGAAGTGGGCAAGGGCTTGCAGGCCCGCGAGTTCGACCCGTTCTTCCAGCCGAAGATCGAGCTGGAGACGGGCCAGGTGACTGGCCTGGAGATGTTCGCCCGCTGGCGCCATCCGCAGCATGGCGTGCTGGGCCCGTCGGCCTTCGTGCCGGTGCTGGAGGCGAACGGCCGCATCGACTTCCTCGACTGGAGCATGATCGAGAAGTCCGTCGCCGCGTGCCGCGCCTTGCACGACCAGGGCATCCCGATTTCGTTCTCGGTGAACGTCGATCCGACGACGCTGTCGCATCCGCAATTCATCGCGCAGATGGAAGCCTGCCTGGAACGGCACCGCATCCTGCCCGGCTACCTGACGTTCGAGATCACCGAATCGTCCGTGCTGCAGACGGACCCGCATTTCCTGGAACGGCTGCTGCGCCTGCGGATGCTGGGCTTCGGCCTGGCGATCGACGACTACGGCACGGCGCGCTCGAACCTGCAGCTGCTGGCATCGATCCCGTTCACGGAACTGAAGATCGACCGCGCATTCGTCGACGGTGCATCGAAGAAGCGGGCCATCGGCACGGTGCTGAAATCCTACCTTGGCCTGGCGCGCAGCCTGGACCGCATGTCGTGCGCCGTCGGCGTGGAAACGAAGCAGGACTGGGACTTCCTGCAAGGCCTGGGCTGCACGTACGCGCAAGGCTATTACATCGCCAGCCCGATGCCGGTCGAGGAGTTCCCGCGCTGGCTGGCCGAGTGGCGGGAGTTTTTCTAGGCCGCCTGGCCCGTCCATCGCGCCAGCGCCACCCCGTGGTGCCGGCACGCCTCCACGAAGCCGGCGCTGGCCAGCCATGCGTATTCGGCGCCGCGCACAGCGGCGATGCGGCCGCCGCGTTCGTCCTGCGGCAAGCCGGGATGGCACATCAGCAGTCCCCCGGCCGGGCTGGCGGCCAGCCAGCGGGTCATCAACCGGGCAAAATCGGCGCCCGGCCGCAGCGAGTACAGCCCGGCAAACCACGCCGGCACCGCATATCCGTGGGCTCGCGCCGCCACGCTGAAGCCCCGGCACAGCCCCACCAGCAGCCGCGCCTTGCAGCGGCTGTCGCCCGCATCGGCCAGCAGGTCAGGCGCGCGCAGCCATGGCCGCGATCCGTCCGGCCAGCGCATCGCGATGGCGTCGAACAGCGCGTCCCTCAATACCGGCAGCGCGTGCACGTGCTGGTGGCCGTCGATGAACGCGGGCAGGCTGCCGTAGGCGTCCGCGAAGCGGTCGACCTGGTGCAGTATGTGCCCGCGCAGCCGCGTACGGGACAGCAGGCGAAGCTGGCTCAGCACGATCCACCAGGGCAAAGGCCGCATCGGCTGTCCGCAAGGCTGCGTGAATGCGAGGTGCAGCCCCACGTCCGCCCCGCGCGCGGCGGCACGCAGCGCGTGCGCGTCATCGGGCCAGTACGGCGACACGCTCATCGCGCTGGTGGCCGACAGCCTGCCGGCCGCCAGCAACGCCAGGATGGCCGCGCTGATGGCGGGCGATTGCGCGAAATCGTCGGCGCACAACGTGACGGTTTTCATGGTGCCTGCCCAGCGGCGAATGCCCAGCACCTGGCCAGCACAAACGTCAGCGCCGCCACCGTGCCCAGCACGATCACCAGGGCGGCGCGATAGTCGAGGCGCGTCGCCGTCACCAGCAGTGCCAGCAGCCCTTCGTTGACGAGAAAGCCCAGCACGGCGGTGGCGAAGAAGCGGCGCATGGCCAGGTGGTGCGGCACGCCCGTCGCCGCGAACGTCGCATGACGGTGGCCGAGGTAGCTGACGGGGAATGCACACAGGAAGCCCAGCACGTTCGCGTGCAGTACGGCCGGCCTGCCGGGCACGGCCACGAACCGGAGCAGCGACGTCACCACCACGTAATGGACCGCCATGGCGCAGATGCCCACGACGCCGAAGCGGAGCAATTGACCCGGCACGCCCATGTCACGGGGCGGTGCGCGCCGCGGCGCGGCGGCCCAGCGTGCTGTGGTCGATGACCTCGTCGATCACGTACAGGGGTCGCTGCTTGGTTTCCTCGAAAATGTAGCCGAGGTATTCCGCGATCACGCCCAGGCACAGCAGCTGGATGCCGGACAGCAGCATCATGCCCGACGCCAGCGTGGCCCAACCCGACACGGGATTGCCGACCACCAGCGCGTCGATGGCGATGTAGATGCCGTAGCCGACCGCGCAGAGGGAGATGGCGCCCCCGATGGCCGAGACCATCCGCAGCGGCTTCATGGAGAACGACGTGATACCCAGCGACGCCAGCTCCAGCAGCCTGCACAGCGGGAACTTGCTGGCGCCCGCGCAGCGCGGCGCCGCGTCGTAGGGAACCGTGACCGTGCGAAAGCCCAGCCAGGCGTACAGGCCCTTCATGAAGCGGGCCCGTTCGGACAGCTGCAGCATCGCCTGCACGACGCGGCGGTCCATCAGCCGGAAGTCGCCCGCGCCGGCGGGAATGCGAAAGCGTTCGCCGCCCTGCAGCAGCCGGTAGAACAGGCCTTTCGCGCACGACGTCCAGCGCTGCTCGTGGGCGCGCGAGCGCTGCATGGCGATGACCATTTGCGCGCCGTCGCGCCAGTGCGCCACGAGCGTCGGCAGCAACGCCGGCGGATGCTGCCCGTCGCCATCCATGCACACGACCGCATCGCCGCGTGCCGCCGCCAGGCCCGCCGTCAGGGCCGCTTCCTTGCCGAAGTTGCGCGACAGGTGCAGCACCTGCATGCTGATCCCCGCGTGCTGCCGCTCGAACGCGGCGACGACCTGCGGCAGCGTATCGGTGCTGCCGTCGTCGACGATAACGATTTCCCACGCGACGCCGCACGGGCCCAGCACCTGCGCCAGCGCGGGCAGCAGCGTCGCCAGTGCCGGGGCCTCGTTCAGCACAGGCAGCACGACCGACAGCGAAGCGTTGGCCGCGGTCTCCGGCGGTATCGAACTGAGGTCCATCACTGTTCTTCCACAAGAGAGCGGCGCCGGCCGTGGAAGCGCACGGCGGCAGGCGGATAATGCGCCAGGTCGGCGTTGTCCACCACGACGAGCCCGGCGTGTTGCGGCGGCGCCGTGCGCAGCGTGCCGCGCGTGTAGAACGCGGAAGAGAACGCGGGATGCGCGCGGTAGGCCAGCGTCGCGCCGGCCGGGGCCAGCTTCTCGAAGGCACGCACCAGCGCCCGGTCGGATTGGACCTCCTGCAGGTGCTCGAGCAGCGGCAGCGCCGCCAGCACGGCGGCCGCGAAGGCGGCCAGTGCGTATGCCGCGTGCCGCTGGGCCACAGGGCTCCATGCGTCGAAGCGGGCGGCGACGAGCACCGCAAAAGGCGGAATCGCCGTCAGCGCATACGTCCAGATGATGTTCCGGCTGGCCGTGAAGAACAGCAGGGGAACCAGCACCATGCACCACAGGTAGCCGGTCACTGGCAAAGGACGCACGCGGCCACGCGCCAGCGCGGCGAGGCCGCCGGAGAACACGCTGATCCAGGGCAGCACGGCAACGCACCAGAACAGCCAGATGGCGCCCGGCGGCTGGCGATGGGCGGTGCCGTAGCGGTCGCCCTGCCACCCCGGCACGAGAAAGCGGCCGAAGTGCTCGCCGACGATGAAGTAACGCAGGAAGCCCGGATAGGCGCGCTCGGCCGCGGCATACCACGGCAGGCACAATGCCAGCGCAAGCAGCAGGCCGCGCCAGTCCCACAGCCGGCGCACCGTGTCGCCGGTGCGGCGGTACAGCAGCGCCCAGGCCGCGATGGGCAATCCGGCCAGCGCCCACGTGGCCAGCCCTTTCGACAGCGCGCCGAGGCCCAGCAATGCCCAGAATGCGAGGCGCCAGCCGCGCACCTGCGCCGCTTGCGGCTGCAACGCGCGCCATGCGCTGTACTGCGCGGCCCAGACGATGGCCATCTGCGGCGCATCCGTCATCACGGCGCCGGCGCTGGCGAAGAACAGCGGGCAGGCCGCCAGCACGGGCACGACGAGCCACGGCCGGCGCACACCGGCGACCCGGGCGAAGGCCAGCGTGACGGCGACCGTCAACAGCGCACACAGCAGGGCCGGCAGCCGGGCCGCGAATTCCGTGATGCCCAGCAGGTGCATCGACGCCGCGCTTGCCCACGTGGCCAGCGGCGGCTTCGCGAGGAACGGCGTGTGCGCATCCATGTGCGGCATCAGCCAGTAACCGCCCGCCACCGTCTGGCGTGCCAGTTCGCCATAGCGTGCTTCCGTGGTGTCGGCCAGCGGCGCCCATGCCATCATGATGAGGCGCGCCAGCAGCAGCAGGGCAACGGCGGCGGTCAGCCAGCGGCCGGTGATCTGGTCGGTGAAGCGGTCGGTGAAGCGATCAGTGATACCGTCAGTGGGATCGTCATTGATACGGTCGGGCGCCCGCGTCGCGGCCGGGTCCGCGCCCAGGCGCGCGTCGGCCGAAGGCCCGTCCAGGGGCTGCCATGCCGCGGTGTCTTGCCGGGTGTCCATTACCGTGCCCTCGGGCGATCGACGGATGTTCGGAGCACCTACCGTAGCAGAGGCACGGTTAAATTCCCGTTACCGGTATGAGGCTCCGGCAGGGCGAGGTCCGCCCGAACGCATCGCCCAGGGTTGCAGTAATGAACCTCGCTGGGGGCAAGTTTGCGCTGTGCAGCGCCGCTGCGCCATGCTTCCAGCCAACCCTTCAAGCGTTGCGTATCCATGCCTGCCTCCGTTCGGTAGAGAACGGATAGACAGCGGAACCGCCCGGCAGTTCCGCGACGGCGTCAGTGCGCGCGCGGCGGCAGCGTCCGCTCGCGCGGCGCGCGCTCGCCGTATTCCTCCACGTTCGCCGCCGCGCCGCGCAGCAGCTCCGGATTGGCCACCTTGATCGTCTGCGTCGGGTACGCGAATTCGATGCCTGCGCGCGCGAAGCGCTTGAACAGCGCGATGTTGATCGCCTGCTGGATGTCCATGTACAGGCCGTAGTCGGCCGTCTCGACGACGTACACCACCTCGAAGTCCAGCGACGACGGCCCGTACGCGCGGAAGTGGGCGCGGTCGAAGCGCACTTTCTGCTGGGCCGACACGATCTCCTTCAGCATGCCGGGGATCGCTTCGAGCTGCTCTTCGGTGACGTCGTACGTGACGCCGATCGTGAACGCCACGCGGCGCGTCTGCATCCGCTTGATGTTGTGGATGCGGGCCTTCAGGATGTCGCTGTTCGAGAACACGATCTGCTCGCCATCGAGGCTGCGGATGCGCGTCGTCTTCAGGCCTACGTATTCGACGGTGCCGCCGATGCCGTCGACGACGATGTAGTCGCCGACGACGAACGGCTTGTCCAGCAGGATCGACAGCGACGAGAACAGGTCGCCGAGGATGTTCTGCACGGCCAGCGCGACGGCGATGCCGCCGATGCCCAGGCTGGCGACAAGCGTCGTGATGTTGACGCCGAAGTTATCGAGGATCATCAGCGCGATGATCAGCCACAGCGCCGCGCGCACGACGAAGCCCAGTGCCGCCGTCGACGTCGTGGCCGCGACGTCCTGCGCGCCGCGCAGTTCTCGGTAGCGATTGAGCCAGCCGCGCACCCCGATATCGGCCCAGCGCGCCACCTGCAGCAGCAGCACGGTGATCGCGAAATTGCGCAGCAGGATCGCGGCCTTCGGTGTCAGGTCCAGCCATTGCGCGCCGGCGTAGATGCCCATCGCCAGGATGAACAGGAAGCTTGTCTTCGACAGCACCTTCGCGGCGACGTCGTCGACATAGGTGGCGGTGTGCTGCGCGAACGCGGCAAGCCGGCGCGCCACCAGGCTGTTCACGGTGGACAGCGCGACGCACACGGCGGCCGCGATGCCGATCGCGATGGCCCACGTGGTCAGGTCGTTACCCAGCAAGATGTAATCCATTGGTGGTCTCCTGTTGCGATGGGAGGCTTCGCGCCGCGCGGGCGCATGCCGGGATGACGGGGGCGCTGCCCCCTGGGGATGCCGCCATTGTAGGCGGCCTGGCGCGCACGCTTTGTTAGCGCACGCACACTGCCGGCCCCGCCGTCAGGCCGCGGCCCGGTCGTCGTCCTGGCCCGCGACGGCGGCCAGGAAATCGTCGCCCCAGCGCACCACATCGTGCTCCGTGGCGATCATCGCCATCCGCGCGGTGCGGTAGGCTTGCTCGTCCGCGCCCATCGTCAAAGCCTGGTGCAGCGTGTCGATCATCGATTGCGTGTCGTAAGGGTTCGTCAGCAATGCGCCGTGCAGCTCGACGGCGGCGCCGCAGAACTCCGACAGGATCAGCACGCCCGACTTGCCGGCCGCCTTGCGGGCGATGACGTATTCCTTCGCGACGAGATTGAGGCCGTCGCGCAGCGGCGCGATCCACGCGACGCCGCAAGCCGCGTAATGCGCCACCACTTCCTCGAACGGCAGCGAACGATAGAAGTAGCGCACCGGCACCCAGTTCAGCGTGGAGAAGCGGCCGTTGATGCGGCCGACCGCGCGGTCCACTTCGACGCGCAGGCTTTCGTAGATCTCCATGCCCGGCGCGGCCGGCGTGATGATGTTCAGGAGCGTCACCTTGCCGACGTGCTCCGGGTGTTCCTCGAGCAGCCGTTCGAATGCGTGCAGCTTTTCCAGCGAGCCTTTCACGTAGTCCAGCCGCTCGATCGACACGATGCCCGTCACGCCGCCCAGGTAGTCTTCCAGCGCGGCCGCGCTGTCCGCCACCGCCGGCGTGCGCACCAGCCGCTCGATCAGCGCGGCATCCGTACCGACCGGGTGCGCACCCAGTTCGATGCGGCGCCCGCCGGCGTCGATCGACGTCGTCATCGTGTCGACGCCCAGCGCGCAGCCATAGGTCAGGAAGCGCGGCGCGCACGGCTGCGCGGGGCCCAGTTCGACTGGCGCGAACGAGCGCACCGCATCGACGAAATTCTCCACGTAGCGGGGAATGTGGAAGCCCACGTAGTCGCATTGCAGCAGGCTGCCGACGATGTCGCGCCGCCACGGCAGGATGTTGAACACGTCCGACGACGGGAACGCCGTGTGGTGGAAGAACGCGATCTTCAGGTCCGGCCGCAGCGGGCGCAGGAACGCCGGCACCATCCACAGGTTGTAGTCGTGCACCCAGACACAAGCGCCTTCGGCCGCCTCGCGCGCCGTCTGCTCGGCGAACAGGCGGTTGACGTCGAGGAAGCGCTCCCAGTGCGCCTGGTTGAATTCGGCCTTGTCCGGGAACGAGAAGATGATCGGCCAGAAGGCCTCCTTCGAGAACTTCTTGTAGAACAGGTCCACGTCCTCGGCCGTCAATGGAATGCGCGCGGCACGCAGGCGTGGGTAGGCGGGATCGACGTCGACGTGGGTGTCGAAATCGTCCGGCGTGCGGCTGTCCTGCTGCGACCACGCGACCCACGAGCCGCGCCGGCTGCCGGCAAAGAAGCGCAGCAGCGTGGGGATGATGCCGTTCGGGCTTTTCGGCCGGCGGCGCTCGATGCGGCCGTCCACCTCCACCTCGTCGAACGGCAGCCGGTGATACACCATCACCAGGTCGGCGTCGCCGCGCTCCACGGTGCGCCGGGCGGGCCGCGCCGGCGGCAGCACGCCGTGCCGCACCAGGCCTTCGAGGATACCGTCGCACCCTTCACCGCGCGCGATGTGCACTTGCGGCCAGCGCCGCAGCTTCTGCACCAGCGCCGGTTCGGCCCCGCCGACGACGATGCCGCGCACGCCCGTCTCGAACATCGACAGGTCGTTCAGCGTATCGCCGGCCACGAGGATGGTGCCAGGATCGATGCCCAGTTCCGCGGCCAGCCGCAGCAGCGCCGGCCCCTTGCCGACGCCGCGCGGCAGCACGTCCAGGTAGCAGCCGGCGGACATCAGGAGGTCGCAGCCCAGCATATCGACGGCGGCGCGCAGCGCGGGCGTCACGTCCGCCTCGGCGGCCAGGAAGGAACAGCGCCGCTCCTGCGGCACGCTCTGGCGCTGCAGTCCGGGGAAGCCGGCCAGCGCCTTCAGCACGGCCTGTGAACCGGGCCAGCGCTCGGCGATTTCCTGCTGCAGGTTGCCCACTGGGCGCAGCTCGGCGCCGTCGACGATCGTCGCGCCGACGTCAGCGATGATGTAGTCCGGAGTGGGGATCGTCGGGTCGGACAGCAGCGGCAGGATCGATTCGAGGCCGCGGCCCGTGACAAAAACCAGCTGCGCATGGCGCGGCGCGGCGGCGAACAAGGCGCGCACGCGGCTGCGTGCTTCCGGTGTGCCGGCCAGCAGCGTGCCGTCGAGGTCCGTGGCCAGCATGAATTGGTTCGGGTGGGTGAGGCGGGAAACGTCCTGAATGGGCATGGCGATACATCCTTTTGCAAGCGATGGGCGCGGGGAGCGCCGTGTTTAGCGGAGGGCAACCGAAGCCGGCGGGGATCGGTCGCGCGGCGGAAAGCGACGGTGGCGGAGCCTGCCGTCGCGTGAGGAGATTCGTCGCGGGCGCATGCTAAGGCCCGGGTAACGCAGCCGTATTGTACTATAAAAAATACAATGCATTTCCACGAATGTATCGTGCGGGCGGCTTGGCTGCTTTGCCGCTCAGTGCGGCGCTCAGTGCAGCGGCGCGATGCCGGTCAGCTTGTCCGGATTGCGGATCACGTAGATGGCGACGATGCGGCCGCCGTCGATGATGAACGACTGGGCCGACTCGACCACGCCGTTCACGTAGCGCAGCAGGCCCGGTTCGCCGTTGATGCGCGCCATCCGGTACTGCACCTGGCCCGGATAGGCGTGTTCGAGGGACCAGTAGACGCCGGCGATGCGCGCGGCGCCTTCGAGGATCTTGCCGAACGACGGCACCTTGCCGCCGCCGTCCGAGACAAGCTGCACGTCGCCGGCCAGGAACGTCTTCATCGCCGCCCGGTCGCCGCCGGCGGCCGCCTGCATGAAGCCGGCCAGCAGGTCGCGGTGCACTTGCCGTGGCACCGTGAAGCGAGGCTTCTCCTGCTGCACGCGCTGCTGCGCGCGGTGCACCAGCTGGCGGCAAGCCGCCTCGCTCTTGCCCAGCGTGGCGGCGAGGTCCGCGTAATCCTGGTCGAACACCTGGCGCATCAGGAACGCGGCGCGTTCCTCCGGCGCGAGCCGCTCCAGCACCCACAGCATCGCCACGGAGACGTCGCTGGCCAGTTCGGCCGCCGTTTCGGGCGTGTGCTCGTCCACTTCCACGAGCGGTTCGGGCAACCACCAGCCCACGTAAGCTTCCCGCTCGGCCTTGCGGCTGCGCAGCCGGTCGATCGCCAGGCGCGTCGTGATCGTCACGAGCCACGCCTCGGCCGACTGCACTTCGCCGCTGGCGCTGCCGTGCCAGCGCAGCCAGGCATCCTGCACCACGTCTTCCGCATCGGCGCGCGTGCCGAGCATGCGGTAGGCGATCGAGAACAGGCGGGGGCGCAGGGCGTCGAAAGCGGCGGCGGAGGAGGACGTGTCGTTCATGGTGGTTACGGTAAAGGTTCGATACCCGCTAGACGGCGCAGGCATCCGGCTTGTGACAGCTTTCCCACGGCAAAGGTGTTGGCAGGCAGTTTTATTCTTGTCTACATTGATACGCCGTCAGTCTACCAACTTTCACTATTTCAACTCAGCTTCATTCACCCAGTTTCAGGGAGCCATCGATGGATCCGAACGACCAGTTTTTGGAGGGAACGATCATGCCGTCGCGCCGCCGCTTCGTGGGCGCGGTCGCGACAGGGATCGCGGCAGGAACGGCCGCGGCCGGCGCATTGGCCGCCGGCGCGCCGGGCGGCACGGACTTCGGCGGCGTGGGCCGCGACCCGGATTATCCGAAGCCGCCATTCCCGCGCCAGCAGCAGGAGTGGCCGGGGCTGGCCGGCAAGATGACGCCGAAGCCCGACCACGGCGAAACGTCGTACCACGGCAGCGGCCGGCTGAAGGGCCGCAAGGCGCTGATCACGGGCGGCGACTCGGGCATCGGCCGCGCCGCGGCGATCGCCTATGCGCGCGAAGGCGCGGACGTGGCGATCAGCTACCTGCCGGCCGAGGAGCCGGATGCGCGCGAAGTGGCTGAGCTGATCCGCAAGGCGGGGCGCAAGGCCGTGCTGCTGCCGGGCGACATCCGCGACGAGAGCTTCTGCCGGAAGCTCGTCGACGACGCGGCCGGGCAACTGGGCGGGCTCGACATCCTGGTGTCGAACGCGGCCAAGCAGCATTCGGTCGACTCGATCCTCGAGCTCACCACGGCACAGTTCGATTGGACCATGAAGACGAACCTGTACGCGAACTTCTGGATCTGCAAGGCGGCCGTGCCGCACATGACGAACGGCGGCGCGATCATCGTCACGGCTTCCGTGCAAGCCTACGACCCGTCGCCGAACCTGCTCGACTACGCGCAGACGAAGGCGGCCCAGGTGGCGTTCGTGAAAGCGCTGGCCCAGCAGCTGGCCGAGAAGCGCATCCGCGTCAACGGCGTGGCGCCGGGCCCGATCTGGACACCGCTGCAGGTCTCCGGCGGCCAGCCGCCCGAAGCGCTCGACACGTTCGGCGCCGACACCCCGATGAAACGCCCCGGCCAGCCGGTCGAGCTGGCGCCGACGTACGTGGTGCTGGCGGCCGACGAGTCCAGCTATACGACGGGGCAGATCTATGGGGTGGCGGGGGGCAAGGGGAATCCGTGACCTTATGCCGTTGAAGACGTATGCTTTCACCCCAACGGCAAGGGCTGGGGTCAGACCCGCCGGGGCGTAGCAGGGGTTTCGAGGAGCTCCGCTCCTTGCCGGCGAAGCGGTTCGGGCTTGCAAGCCCGAACCCCTCCCTGACCCCGGGGTTTCGGGTCTCGGGTTTGCCTTGACTGAACGGCTTCGGGGACAGACACCATTTTCCGGGCAACTTTCGGGCAGTCAGCGCTTCACCTGCCCGAACGCTTCGCCCTTCTTCCACGTCGGCATCTCCGCCGCATTGGCCACGGCGTAGCCCAGGTTCAGCGTGAACTGGGCCTGCTGCGCCATGCCGGCCAGGTTCCAGTCGGCGTGGTACTCGTCCGTGACCTGGTGGTAGTCCTTCTTGAAGCCGACCATCTTCGCGCTCGACGCGGCATGGTCGTGCGCGAACTCGAAGTGGCCGTCGCCGGAGAACACGGCCGAGCCCACGTTGAACGCGGGGACGCCCGCTTTCGCGAAATTGAAGTGGTCGGCGCGGAAGTAGGCGCCGGACAGGTCGGGGATCGCCGGCGCCAGCCTCAGCCCCATCTGCTTCGCCACGGCGGCCGACGTTTCGTACAGGCTGCTGCGCTCCGCGCCGGCCACGCCGATATCCTTCGTCGGGCCGACGAAGTTCATGCTGTCCAGGTTCAGGTCCGCCGCCGTGCGCGCCAGCGGGATCACCGGGTCCGCCACATACGCGGCGCTGCCCAGCAGGCCCTGTTCCTCGGCCGCCGGCCACAGGAAGACCTGCGTACGTTTCGCCGGCTGCCTGACGGCTGCCGCGGCCATCGCCAGCAGCGCCGCCGAACCGGACGCGTTGTCGATCGCGCCGTTGTAGATGTGATCGCGCTTGTCGTCCTTCGCCACACCTTCGTCGATGCCGAGATGGTCCCAGTGCGCCGAGTAGACGACGGCCTGCTCCTTCAGCTTCGGGTCCGTGCCCGGCACGATGCCGACCACGTTGAACTGTTCGACGGGCCGGATCGCCGACTTGATCTCGACGTGCGTACGGATGCCCAGGTCCACCGGCTTAAAATCGCGCCGCTCGGCCTGCGCGCGCAGCTTGTCGAGGTCATGGCCGGCCGCGGCGAACAGTTCGCGCGCCGTGTCCTCGTGCAGCCAGCCTTCGACCGGATTGCCGCCCGCCTTCAGATGGAAGCGTTCGTGCGAGAAGCCATTGGCCGGCACCGACCATGGATACGATGCCGACGGCGTCGTGTGGATCAGCAGCACGCCGGCGGCGCCGCGGCGCACGGCTTCCTCGAACTTGTACAGCCAGCGGCCATAGTACGTGTAGGCCTTGCCGGCAAAGCGGTTCGGCTCCTCGGCGGTCGGCTGCGGGTCGTTGACCATCATGACGAGGATCTTGCCCTTCATGTCCTGGCCCTTGTAGTCGTCCCACCGTTCCTCGGGCGCGCTGGCGCCGTAGCCGACGAACACCAGCGGCGCGTCGAACGCCACGCTGTCCTTGCCGCTGCCGGTGCCGAACACGATGCCCTTGCCGGTCTCCGGCGCGATGCGCTTGCCGCCCGCGTCGAACGTGACGGCGCTGCCGGCCAGCAGCCGGGTACCCTGGAAGCGCACCGGCTGGCGGTAGCCGCCCGCCGGCAGCGGCCGCAGGCCGATCAGCGCGGCCTGCGTCTCGAGATAGCGCACGGCCAGTTCGCCGCCGCGCTGGCCCGTGCCGCGGCCTTCCAGCAGGTCGTCCGCGAGGAACGACAGGTGCGCGCGCAGCGCGGGTTCGGACACGGCGGGACCCTGCGCCAGTGCGGGTTGCGCGAAGGAGAGCAGGGCGGCGGTGCCAGCGGCGATGGTCGTGAAACGCATGTGGACTCCATGGAACGAAAGTTCGCATGGTAGCGCAAGTGGCGCGATCGGCAAGCCGCGCCGTTGCGGGCAGCGCCGTCACACGGCGGGCTTGATCGCGGGCTTGATCGGAATGAAGCCGTAGGCGACCAGGCATTCGCGGAACATGCAGTCGGGGACGTCCGCATCCCGCCCCGGCGCCCAGCTGCCGCAGCCGCGCCGCTCGTTGCGCTTGCAGTGGCCGTTGGCCAGGTCGATCGTCTCCATCCCCGGCAGCAGGCGATTGGCGCGCGGGCACAGCAAGGTTGTCGCGTCGGCGAACAGCTGCTGCGTCAATTCGCCCAGCATCATCTGCCGCGCCCATGCCGTCTGCACGGGCGGCGGCACGTGGCGAAATTCGATGCGGCCATTGATCACCTGGACGCACGGCCGGTCCATGTCGAACACCTGTTCCAGCGCCGCGTCCTGCCGATCGAACGACGCGTGGCCGCTGTCGATCCGCTCCTGCAGCAGCGGCAAGGTGATCTGCTGTGCAAGAAAGTGCTCCCACACGCGCACGGCGCCGAACACGGTGTCCGGCGGAGGCGGCGCAGCGTGCCTACCATGCCGGCGCAGCTCGGCCAGCAGCGTCGCGTACGCGTCGTGGTACATCGGCGGATAGGCGATGTCGCCCCTGGCCAGTTCGGCCGGCGGCGCGGCGGCCAGTTCGTCGACGAAGGTGCGGCCGGGGCTGAAGATCTCGGCCTGCGTTGTCGCGTGGTCCACGTCCTTCAGCACCAGGCCGCCGCTGGCCAGCGCGATGTCCGTCAGCCGCAGCACGAGGCGGCGCGGGAAGCGTGCGATACCGTGGCGGCGCAGGTGCTTCGTGATCAACAGGTCCGTCACGTTGTAGGGCGGCAGCGTGGCAGCGATGCGCCGCAGGTAATCCGCTTCCTCTTCGTCCTCGCCCTTCTTCGCGATGGCCTGGCGGTGCTGCACGAGGAAGTCGTCCGGCACGTCGGGGAACAGCGCGCCGACCAGTTCGCGCGCCAGCGCATGGGCGGCGCCCTCGACCAGCGCCTCGTAGCCGAGCGGGTAGACCACCGTCAGCGGCCGGACCTCCTGCGCGCCCGAAGCTCCCTGGCGTGCGATCGCCAGCGAAAAAGGAAAGGCCGGCACGGCAAAGCCGCTGTCGCCGTGTGCCGGCATGTCCGCTGCCGGCATGCCGGCGACCGGCACGTCGAGCCACGCATCGTCCACGTGGCCGGGCAATACGGGGCGGCCGTAATCGCCGAAGAAGAAGTCCGCGCTGATCCGGTGCGAGCGGACGAAGCGCGCCAGGCTGCGCACGGAACGCGGGCAGCCCTGTTCGCGCGCCCAGGCGGACAGCGGCAGCCGCCAGCGGATGTCGTCGCGATGCAGCTCGAGCGCCACGTCGATGAAGCGCTTGATGCAGCCCAGCCGCGCCACGTACACGCCGATGCCGGACAGCGTGCCGAACGTGTCGAGATAGTGGCGGTGCTCGTGCGCGTAATTGGTCAGCTCCAGCAGCAGGCGCTTGAAGCGCAGCGGCTCGTGCCGGTAGGCGGCGGCCGATGCCGGCTCGCGCAGCAGCGCATGGGCTTCGTCCGTCAGCGTCACGTCGATCAGGCCGAGGCCGTGATCGAACGAGCCGATGCGGTGCGCCGCGTCGGTGGAAAACAGCAGGGGCGCTGCCATGGCGGGCTCCTGGCTGGAGTCAGGTCGTCAAGTGCCAGCGGTTGCCGGGCTCGGCGTAATCGCCGTGCTGGCCGGCCCATTCCGCGTTGGCCAGCACCTTCACGTCGCACAGCCGTTGCAGCGCCGCCGTCAGCTCGGGGCCGGACAGGCCCGTTTCCGATGCGATGTCGGCCGTCGACGGCGCCAGTTCGCTGTAGGCGTGCGTGGCACGCATCGCCAGCGTGCCGACGGCGCGGGCGGCGGCGATCGCATTGTCGTCCTGCGGCGGCCGCAGCACGACGAGGTTGTTCCAGAACGACTTCAGCGCCGCCGCAGCGTGGGGCACGTTGCCTGGGCCGAGATGGCCCGTGACGATGAACGTGACGACGAGGCCGGCGATGGGGAAAAAGGTTTCCTTGAACGCCTGGGTGAAGTTGAAGGCGACCAGCTTGCCTTCGGTGCTCGCCGCACCGCCGTACAGGATGCTGTGCAGGCGGCGCGGCTCGTGCGTGGCGGGATCGAACGCGGTGACGTGGCCGGCGGCTTCCTCGCTGTCGAGCACCAACAGCATCAGATCGGTTGCGGCCTTGAACTCGTCATCCTTCAGGCGGTCGACCACGTCGTCGACCGTGGCTGGGTCCAGCCCGGCTTCCTTCAGCGCCGCGGACAGCAGCTGATTCGGCTGATACTGCGTGGGCTGGTACTGCTGGGGCAGGTACATGATGGCACCTCCGTCGGGAGATCATCCATCATACTCGCTCCGGCGGCGCAGGGGCAGGGTTCAGTATTCGCGCCGGTTCGGCTTGATCTCCTGCAGGATCGTCGTCGAGATCTCCTCGATCGACTTGGTTGTCGACGACAGCCAGCGGATGCCCTCGCGCTTCATCATCTTCTCAGCTTCGTTGACCTCGTAGCGGCAATTCTCCAGCGACGCGTACTTGCTGCCGGCGCGGCGCTCGTTGCGGATTTCCGTCAGCCGTTCCGGCGTGATGGTGAGGCCAAAGATCTTCGACTTGTAGTCGTACAGCGCGGAAGGCAGCTTGCCGCGCTCGAAGTCGTCCGGGATCAGCGGGTAGTTGGCCGCCTTGATCCCGTACTGCATCGCCAGGTACAACGACGTGGGCGTCTTGCCGGAGCGCGACACGCCGACGAGGATCACGTCCGCCTCCGCCAGGTTCTTGTGCGACTGGCCGTCGTCGTGCGCCAGGCTGAAGTTGATCGCCTCGATGCGGTTGCGGTACTCGTCGCTGTCGACGATATTGTGGGAACGGCCGATCGTGTGCGTGGACTTCAGGCCCAGCTCCTCCTCGAGCGGCGCGACGAAGCTCTGGAACAGGTCCATGTGCAGGCCGCTGCACTGGCGGATGATCGACGACAGCTCCGCCTGCACCAGGGTGCTGAAAATGATGGGCCGCTGGCCATCCTTTTCGGCCGCCTCGTTGATCTTGCGGGCCGCCGCGCGCGCCTTGTCGACGCTGTCGACGAACGGCAGCCGGATCTGCCGGAAGCGCATCTCGAATTGGGTCAGCACGGAGTGGCCGAACGTCTCGGCGGTGATGCCGGTACCGTCGGAAACAAAGAACACGGTACGGGCCGCGGCGGGACGCTGGGGTTGTTCAGATATCATGGCTTTTGATTGTGAATCGTCAATTTCCGTCGCAGGCTGTAAAATGGCCGGCAACGGTTAGATTGTGCTGCACGACGCCAAGAATAACAAGGAACACAGTCGGCATGCCCGCGAAGGTTACATGGGGCCTTCGGTAACGTTGCGAGTGGTACCTGTCCCGGTACCGAGGTGCCGTGCGCCTCCCGGGATGGACGAGCGCCGCCGTGTCGATGCCCCGAACAGGTTTCTATCATCAGTAAGGGTGTCATCATGACCAACTTGTCTCACGCAGCACTCCAGGAGCAAAGCAGCGAAGCCGTGTATGTGGCTTCGTTCGAGCACCTGCGCATGACGGACGTGGAATCCGTCGGCGGCAAGAACGCTTCGCTTGGAGAAATGATCAGCCAGCTCGCGGAAGCGGGCGTACGCGTGCCGGGCGGCTTCGCCACCACGGCCGCCGCGTTCCGCGACTTCCTGACGCATTCGATCGACGGCGGCAAGCCGCTGGCCGAGCGCATCGCCGACCGCCTGGCGGACCTGAACGTGGACGACGTCCGCTCGCTGGCGCAGGCCGGCGCCGAGATCCGCCAGTGGATTATCGACACGCCGTTCCAGCCGCGCCTGGAAAAGGAAATTCGCACCTTCTACGAAGACCTGGTCGCCGGTTCGGGCACGGAAGTGTCGTTCGCCGTGCGTTCGTCCGCCACGGCGGAAGACCTGCCGGATGCATCGTTCGCGGGCCAGCAGGAGACGTTCCTGAACGTGGTCGGCATCGACAACGTGCTGGACGCGATGAAGCACGTGTTCGCATCGCTGTACAACGACCGCGCGATCTCGTACCGCGTGCACAAGGGCTTCACGCATGCCGAGGTGGCGCTGTCCGCCGGCGTGCAGCGCATGGTCCGTTCCGACCTGGGCGCGGCCGGCGTGATGTTCACGATCGACACCGAGTCCGGCTTCAAGGACGTGGTGTTCATCACGTCCAGCTACGGCCTGGGCGAGACGGTGGTGCAGGGCGCCGTGAACCCTGACGAATTCTACGTCCACAAGCCGATGCTGGAGCAGGGTAAATCTCCCGTCATCCGCCGCAATATCGGTTCGAAGCTGATCAAGATGGAGTTCACCAGCGAGGCCAAGGCCGGCCGCTCCGTGAAGACGGTGGACGTGCCGATCGAGCTGCGCAACCGCTACTCGCTGACGGATGCGGAAGTCGTCGAGCTGGCGAAATACGCCGTGATCATCGAGCGTCACTACGGCCGCCCGATGGACATCGAGTGGGGCAAGGACGGCCGCGACGGCAAGCTGTTCATCCTGCAGGCGCGCCCGGAAACCGTCAAATCCCAGCAGAAGCACACGGATGCGCAGCAGCGCTTCAAGCTGAAGTCGTCCGGCACCGTGCTGGCCTCCGGCCGCGCGATCGGCCAGAAGATCGGCGCCGGCCCCGTGCGCGTGATCCACGACCCGTCCGAGATGGAACGCGTGCAGCCGGGCGACGTGCTGGTGGCGGACATGACGGACCCGAACTGGGAACCCGTGATGAAGCGCGCTTCGGCAATCGTCACGAACCGCGGCGGCCGTACCTGCCACGCGGCGATCATCGCCCGTGAACTGGGCGTGCCGGCCGTCGTCGGCTGCGGCGATGCGACGGAAGTGCTGAAGGACGGCACGTTCGTCACCGTGTCGTGCGCGGAAGGCGACGAGGGCAAGATCTACGACGGCCTGCTGGAGACCGAGGTTTCCGAGGTATCGCGCGGCGAGCTGCCCCAGCTGCCTGTAAAAATCATGCTGAACGTGGGT
Source organism: Pseudoduganella flava (assembly GCF_007830495.1). GTDB lineage: Bacteria > Pseudomonadota > Gammaproteobacteria > Burkholderiales > Burkholderiaceae_D > Rugamonas > Rugamonas flava. The sequence continues at coordinate 584,710 of NZ_VLKW01000002.1, forward strand.
AACCCGCAGCTGGCATTCGACTTCCAGCAGGTGCCGAACGGCGGCGTGGGCCTGGCACGCCTGGAATTCATCATCAACAACAACATCGGCGTGCACCCGAAGGCGATCCTCGAGTACCCGAACATCGATCCGGACCTGAAGAAGGCCGTCGAATCGGTGGCCCGCGGCCATGCATCGCCGCGCGCGTTCTACGTCGACAAGCTGGCCGAAGGCGTGGCGACGATCGCCGCCGCGTTCTGGCCGAAGCCCGTCATCGTGCGCCTGTCCGACTTCAAGTCGAACGAGTACAAGAAGCTGATCGGCGGTTCGCGCTATGAGCCGGACGAGGAAAACCCGATGCTGGGCTTCCGCGGCGCGGCGCGCTACATCGCCGAGGACTTCGCCGAGTCGTTCAACATGGAATGCCAGGCGATGAAGCGGGTGCGCGAAGAGATGGGCCTGACGAACGTTGAACTGATGGTGCCGTTCGTACGCACGATCGGCCAGGCGAAGAAGGTCGTCGAGCTGCTGGCAAAGAACGGCCTGAAGCGCGGCGAGAACGGCCTGCGTCTGATCATGATGTGCGAGATCCCGTCCAACGCGGTGCTGGCCGAGCAGTTCCTCGAGTATTTCGACGGCTTCTCCATTGGGTCTAATGATCTTACCCAGCTGACCCTGGGCCTGGACCGCGACTCCGGCATGGAGCTGCTGGCCGCCGACTTCGACGAACGCGACCCGGCCGTGAAAGCCTTGCTGTCGATGGCGATCCAGGCTTGCCGCAAGCACGGTAAGTACATCGGCATCTGCGGCCAGGGCCCATCCGACCACCCGGACCTGGCCGAATGGCTGATGGAGCAGGGCATCGAGTCGATGTCGCTGAACCCGGACTCGGTCGTGGATACGTGGCAGAAGCTGGCGGAGCTGAGGAATTAAGTCAACGTGTTGCCGGCGTTGTTAGCACCACCGGCAGAAGCCGGGGTCAGACCCGTCGGGTCTGACCCCAGGGTTACGCCTTTGGGGTAACAAGTGCCCCGGCCCGCGTGCACTGGTCAACACTGAACTTTTGCTCTATCGTTACGTCAACCCTCGTTGCTCTATCTTAGGGCCACGAGGGTTTTATTTTTGAAGGAGACGCGCAACATGGCTGACTGGATCATGTGGCTCATCGCCGCCGGCTTGCTGGTGGCGCTGGAACTGTTCAGTGGCACCTTTTACCTGTTGATGGTGGCGCTGGGCGCGTTGGCCGGCGCGCTGGTGGCGTTCCTGCGCATCGACTTGCCGGGGCAGATGCTGGCGGCCAGCGTGGTGGCGATCGTCGCGACGGTGCTGATGCGCCGCAGCCGGGCCGGCAAGCCCGCCAAGTCGGATGCGGCGCGCGACCCGAACGTCAACCTGGACATCGGCCAGAGCGTGCACGTGCCGCGGTGGGAAGGCCATCAGGATGGCCACACCGCGCGCGTGATGTATCGCGGCGCGCTGTGGGACGTGGAGCTGTTGCACGGCACGCCCGCGGAACCGGGCACGTTCCACATCCGCGAAGTGCGCGGCAGCCGGCTGATCGTGGGCCGGTGACAATCAAAATGAGGGAAGAGTGACATGGAGATTACTTTCGGTACCGTCGCGCTGGTCATCCTGATCGTCGCGCTGGTCTTCGTCTTCAAGACGATCAACGTCGTGCCGCAGCAGCATGCGTGGGTCGTCGAACGGCTCGGCAAGTACCACGCCACCTTGGCGCCGGGCCTGAACATCGTCGTGCCGTTCGTCGACCGCATCGCCTACAAGCACGTGCTGAAGGAGATCCCGCTCGACGTGCCGTCGCAGGTCTGCATCACGAAGGACAACACGCAGCTGCAGGTGGACGGCATCCTGTACTTCCAGGTGACGGACCCGATGCGCGCATCGTACGGCTCGTCGAACTACATCGCCGCGATCACCCAGCTGGCGCAAACGACCTTGCGCTCCGTGATCGGCCGCATGGAACTCGACAAGACATTCGAGGAGCGCGACCACATCAACACGACGGTCGTCAACGCGATCGACGAATCGGCCGCGAACTGGGGCGTGAAGGTGCTGCGCTACGAGATCAAGGACCTGACGCCGCCGGCCGAGATCCTGCACGCGATGCAGGCGCAGATCACGGCGGAGCGGGGCAAGCGGGCGCTGATCGCCGCATCCGAAGGCCGCAAGCAGGAACAGATCAACATCGCTACGGGCGAACGGGAAGCGGCGATCGCCCGCTCCGAAGGCGAGAAGCAGGCCGCCATCAACCGCGCGCAGGGCGAGGCGACGGCCATCGTCGCGATCGCGGAAGCGACGGCCAACGCGCTGCGCCAGGTAGGCTCGGCGATCGAGCAGCCGGGCGGCGGCGAGGCGATGAACCTGAAGGTCGCCGAGCAGTACGTGGACGCGTTCCGCCAACTGGCGAAGACCAACAACACGCTGATCGTGCCGGCGAACCTGGGCGACATGAGCAGCTTGATCGCCACGGCGATGCAGGTCGTGAAAGCACCGAAATCGCCGCTGGTGAAAGGAACGTAAATGGGAACCTGGGCCGTAGGACCGTTCGGCAACGACTTCGCGCAGGACTGGGCGGAAGACCTGCATGAATCGAACGACCTGTACTTCATCGGCGACACGCTGGACAACGTGTTGACCAATGCCGATCACCTGGAAGCGCCGTTCGGCGCGGAAGGGCTGGCCGCCGTCGAGACGCTGCTGCGGCTGGAAGGCCGCGGCGGCGTGGAGGATGACGACAGCGCGGGCATCGATGAATGGGTTGGCGTCGTGAAGGCGAAGTACAAGCCGCGCGCCGACCTGGTGGAGAAGGCCGGGCGGGTGCTGGACCTGGTCCTGTCCGAGCGCTCCGAGCTGCGCGAGTTGTGGCAGGATAGCGAGCATTACGACGCATGGCGCGCCGGCGTGGAAGAGCAGAAGGTGCGGCTGGCGGGCAAGTGAGAACACGATCAAGGAAGCGCATGACGGGTGTGAGGAAGGCGGTGGCGGCGGCGCTGTTGTGCGCGGCCGCGGTGGCGGGGGCGGCGACGCCGGAACAGGAAACGTTGGACCGCGTCGCGCGGATGCGGGCCATGCCGGCGGCGGCAGTGGATCAGGATGCGCAGCAGCAGCGGCGCGATCTCGACGCCGCATGGCGCTGGTTCGGCAACAACAAGACCGCGGCGCTGCCCGTGCTGCGGCGCGAGCTGGCGGCGGAATTGAAGAAGGCAAAGCCGAACCAGCTGGTGCTGCTCGACGTGGGCTACTTCCTGCGCGCGCAGGGCGAGCCGTCAGACCGGGCCCTGGCCACGCAGGCGCTGCTGGCGATCGATGCGGACGGCATCGTGCCGAAGACGCAAAGCCAGCAGCTGTTCCGCTTCGTGCATGCGAGCGCCCCGGACAAGGACGTTCGCCTGTTCCCGCTGATCGACAAGGTCTTCCTGCGCGGGCACGTCACGGTGTTCGTGCCGCAGCACGGCTACACGGTGGACGAGACGTCCGTCTGCATCTACCTGTACGGCCAGTACGGCGAGCTGGCCGAGCGCCATCTGCGCGGCCTGCTGCGCGATCCGGCAGTCGCGAACCGCGCGCTGGAAGTATTGATGTGGGTGGGCTCGCCGGACAGCGTGCCCGCCGTCGCGGCACTGTTGACGACGCCGGACGCCGACACATTCGCCCGCGCCGTCACGTTCATGCTGCGCGCCGGCGGCCCGCAGGGCAGGGAAGCGCTGCTCGCGTTCGACGCCCGCGGCCTGACGGGCAAGGCGCGCGAGTTCTACCTGCAAACGCGCCAGCAGCTCGCCTCGATGAATTTCGACACGCTGGCCCAGCAGCTCGCGGACGCGCCGCCGTCCGAAAAAGCGCCCCCGCCGCGCCGTCTCGACGAAGCGGCCACACGGCAAGTGCTGGCAACGCTGTCCGCCACGTACGGCAGCTACGAAGGCATCCAGCCGATGGAGCTGGCGCTGTCCGCACTGCCGCGCCAACAGCTGATCGACGAACTGCTCCGCATCCGCCAGCGCAGCCTGCTACGCATCTCCGGCGAAGCACTGACCGACATCGACACGACGAACACGCTGATCAACACCCTGCGCTTCCGCCCCAACTGACCACGTTGTAAAACCAACACAAGGGACTGTCCCTCATTTCAGGAAATATTTCCAGAATCGAGGGACAGTCCCCGAATTTTGGCAACTTTTGCAGTGACGCGGATTCCCGAGTGAGCGCTACGCATTGCCGGCGTGAAACCCATCGGCGCGCACCGCTATTCAGCCGAAGCGTCAGCATTTGGCAACAAAAACTGTTGTGAAATGCGGAGGTACTGTCCCTCGTTTCAGGAAATATTTCCGGAATCGAGGGACAGTCCCCAGATTTTGGAAATGTTGCCGGGTGAACCGGCGTGGAACCGGGGCGGGACCTTGGGCTTGGGCACTTGCGGCCCCACATCGGACCCATGAACGAACAGATCGACCAGCTTGCAGACTTCCTCGACCGCCATCGCAACGTCCTCGTGCTGACGGGGGCGGGGTTGTCCACCGCTTCCGGGATTCCCGGTTATCGCGACGAGGAGGGCGTGCGGCGTGGGCGGGCGCCGGTGCAGGGGCCGGAGTTTCGCCGCAACGATGCGGTGCGCCGCCGTTACTGGGCGCGCAGCATGGTGGGCTGGCAGACGTTGGCGCAGGCGTCGCCGAATGCCGGGCACCGTGCGCTGGCGCTGCTGGAGAAGGCTGGGCGCGTCGGCAACGTGATCACGCAGAACGTCGACGGCCTGCACCTGCGCGCCGGCAGCAGCCGCCTGATCGAGCTGCACGGGAACATCCACATGGTGCGCTGTCTGGCCTGCGAACGCCGGCAGCACCGCGCCGCGTTGCAGGAGCGCCTGCTCAGCGACAACCCGGCCTTCGGCGATGTGCTGGCGCAGCCGCTGCCCGACGGCGATGCGCACGTGGAGCCGGAATCGCTCGAGGGCTTCATCGTCCCCACGTGCGACGACTGCGGCGGCGTGCTGCAGCCGGACGTGGTCTTCTTCGGCGATAACGTCCCGCCCGAGCGCACCCGGCAAGCCTTGCAGTGGATGGACGACGCCGACGCGCTGCTCGTCGTCGGCTCGTCGCTGATGGTGTTTTCCGGCTACCGCTTTTGCAAGCTCGCCGCGGCGGCGGGCAAGCCGATCGCCGCCGTCAATGCCGGCAAGACTAGGGCGGACGATCTCATCGGCCTGAAGCTGGCGCTGCCCGCGCAGGAAGTGCTGCCCGCCGTGGCGGGCCTGCTGGCCGTCACGTAAGGTCGTGCAGGTCCTTGCCGAGAGGCGGGCCGACCGTGAAGTCCGTGAAGCTCACCTCCAGCCCCGTGCGCTCCGGTGTGCAGCACATCGGCCCGACCAGGTAGCTGTCAGCGGCGGGGAAGGGCCCCAGCCGCAGCAGCGGCCACGTGATGCCGTCCACGGAATACTGCACGCGGATCGCGCCCCGTTCGACGGTGGCGCGCAGCCAGAAGCAGTCCGCCAGCGCCGGCGCGGGCATCGTGGCCCAGTCGGACAGCTCGTTTGTCAGCACGCTCGACAGCATCGGCTGCCCATCCGAGAATTCGACACCGGCCTTCAACCAGCGCCGCTCGTCGATGCGCACCATCAGCCCCGCCTGGTCATAAAGCTCGGTGAACCGGGCGTCCACGCGCAACTGCGCCGTGAACGGCCCATCGATCGCGCGGCCCAGGAAATGGCCGCTGTCGCGCACGAAATCGTAGTAGGTGCCGCGCCAGAAGTCGGTCTTCGTATCGGTCACGACGCGCAGCGTATGCGCATCGATCGACCAGGAGGCAGGCTCGTTGAGCCAGGTGGAGGAGGAAAACATCGCAGCGTTCCGGTGATGACGGAACGCTACTATAGCTCAGCGCTGCAGCAGCATCGAGCGCACGATGCCTTCCTTCTGCAGCACGTAGTCGTGCGCGGCCAGCACGTAGTTCTTCTGCGGCTGGACGACCTTCACGTTGATGAACACCATGTCGCTCGTCTCGGCATACGAGCCCACCACGACGGCCTGCGCATCGTGGTTCTGCGCCACTTCGCCGAGCTCGCGCGTGAGCATCAGCTCGCCCTGGTTGCGCTTCATGTAGACGCTGCTGCGCAGCTTCATTTCAAGCATCTTCAGGCCGCCCTGGGCCATCCGCGTCGAGATCTGTTCGGAGATCAGGCGGCCCAGCGTCGACGTCTGGTCCAGCGCATCGATGTTGACGACGGTGGCCATGATCAGCGGCTTGTCCGCAGCCAGCTTGCCGTTCAGCTGCGCGAGCAGCACGTTGGCGGCCTTGTAGTTCGCCTCGACGAACTGGTTCGACGACACGGTCGCGTAATTGGCTTCCTCTTTCGGCGCCGTGCTGGCGCAGCCGCCCAGCAGGGCCAGCGCGAGGATGGTGGCGGCGCGGCGCATCAGCGGCCCCCCGTCACTTTGAAGTTCCTGGTCAATGGCGCATCCTCATCCTTGATGCCGTACAGCTCCCGGTCGGTATCGGCCACGTAGTAGGCCGACGTGGAACGGGCATAGTAGCGGAACTGGTCGCTGACGGACAGCGTGACGATCAGTTCCGTCTTCGGCGTGGCGCCCGGCGCGAACTGGCTGTGGAACCAGTGGAACGCGTCGCTGGCGCCGGCCAGCGCGACCAGGCCGACGGTCGGGTCGATGTCCGACAGCACCCAGACGCCCGTGGCGATCGCGGAATGCGCACCGGAGTAGCGATATTGCGGACGGTTCTTCGTGAACGTCACGCCCTGGATGTCGACGTCCAGCTTCCACGCGCCGGCGGGCGTGCGCGACACCACGTAGCCGTCCTTGACGAGCGACGTCATGAGCTGGCTCAGCACGGCGCGCTTGAACGGCGTCGCGTCCTTGTCCTCGGCCACGTAGTACGGGCGCTGCGGATGCTTCTTCATGTCCGCCACGATGCGCTGCTCGATGTGGTCGGCGATCGCGTTCCAGTGCGCCGCGGCCTGCAATTTTTCCTGGCGCGAGGTCGGGAAATTCGTGGCGATCGGAGTCGGGGAGTACGGGACGGCGCAGCCGGCCACGGTAGCGGCTAAAACGGCGGCAGTGACGACTTTGGCAAGCATGGGATGCACTGGGAGTGGATAAGCCCGCGCAGTCTACCATGCGCACGTTGCCGAGTGGAAATTCATGAGGTCGGGCGTGGTTCACGCGCGACGGCTTTTGCGAGTTCCGCTCGCCCTTACCAATTGGGAATGATCAATGCGGCAATGACGAGGCAGCCGAGCATCGGCACACCGTTGAGCGCCAGCGCCACCCAGGTCAGCCAGCCGCGGTGCGCGGGATTTCTCCTCGCCCACAGCGCCATGCCGAACCCGGCAATGGACCCGATCCCGACGACACCGGTCGCGCTGGGCAGGCAGCCGTAGCCGATCTTGTTGCACCGCGCGGCGCTGCCGGCGAAAAACTCGTCCACGATGAACAAACCCAGCATGAGGCTGGCGTACAGCAGCACCAGGCTGGCGATGGTCCACCAGTTCTTGCTGACTGGTGGCGGGGCGTCCCGCAGTGACATCACCGCCGGTGCTGCTTCATCGCCGACTGCACCTCGCGGTTGGCATCCCGATCCTTCTCCGCCGCCCGCTTGTCGTGCTGCTTCTTGCCCTTCGCCAGCCCGATCTCGCACTTGACGCGCCCGCCCTTGAAGTGCAGGTTCAGCGGCACGAGCGTGTAGCCGGCGCGCTCGACCTTGCCGATCAGCTTGTCGATTTCCTGACGGTGCAGCAGCAGCTTGCGCGTGCGCACGGCCTCGGGGTGGATGTGGGTGGACGCCGTCGGCAGTGCGCTGATGTGCGCGCCAAAGAGGTACAGTTCGTTATCGCGGATCGTGACGTAGGCTTCCTTGATCTGGACGCGGCCGTCGCGGATGGCCTTCACTTCCCAGCCCTCCAGCGCGATGCCCGCCTCATAGCGGTCTTCGATGAAGTAGTCGTGGAAGGCTTTGCGGTTATCGGCGATGGTCATGAGCAATATCGTGTGAAACGTGGTCGAGGCGCGGGTCGGTTAAACTACGGTCTTTCGTTCGCGCCGAAGCGCGAAAGTCCAACATGATATCAAACGGTAAAAAATGGCAGTAGTGCACAAATCGGTATTTCTTGGATATAGCGCGCAGCAGATGTTCGACCTGGTCGACAGGATCGAGGATTATCCCAAATTCCTGCCGTGGTGTGGTGGAGTGGAAATTCGCGAGCGCGGCGAGAATTCGGTGGTCGCTTCCGTCGGCATCAATTTCCACGGCGTCAAGCAAAGCTTCACGACGTCGAACGTCAACACGCCGCCGACCTGCATCAAGATGAACCTCGTCGACGGCCCGTTCAAGACGCTGCACGGCACCTGGACCTTCAAGCCGCTGCGCGAGGACGCCTGCAAGATCGAGCTGGACCTGCAATACGAATTCTCCAGCCGCCTGCTGGAGCAGGTGGTCGGCCCCGTGTTCGGCATGATCGCCAACAGCATGGTCGACTCGTTCTGCAAGCGCGCCGAAACGGTTTATGGATAACACGATGGTCGAGCGCATCAAGGTTTCGCTGGCCTATGCACGGATCGGCGACCCGCATCCGCAGCCGATCCTGCGCGTGCTCGACGTGGACGCCGGCACGACGATCGGCCAGGCCATCGAGCTGTCGGGCATCCTGCAGGAAGCGCCGGAGATCAACCTCGTTACGATGCCGGTGGGGATCTACGGCAAGAAAAAGACGTTGGATACGGTGCTGCAGCCGCGCGACCGCATTGAAATCTACCGCCCGCTGATCGCCGACCCGAAGGACGCGCGCCGCCGCCGGGCCAAGAAGGCGGACAAGGACGCCGAGAAGCCGGCCGACAAGTTGGCCGAGCAGCCGGCCAAGCCGGAGGCTGGCGGGCTCGCCTCATAAGTCCAGCATCTGCGGCGCGATGCCGAGCGCCAGCGCGATCTTCTCGCGCGTGGCCCGGCGCGGCCGCAAGCCCGCTTCCTGCTGCGCATACGCCGGCTGGCTGATGCCGATCCGGGTGGCCACTTCCTGCTGCGTCAATCCCAGGTATTCGCGCCATGCGCGCACCGGCGTCCACGCGTTGTCCGCGATCATGCTGACGACGCGGTGCGGCACGCCGCTGTTCTGGTGGCGCGACTGCGTCTGCATATAGGTGGAGTAGGGGATGACGACATACACGGGTTCCCCGTTGGGTCCGTTGATGATCTGCACATTCGTGAAAGCATTCATGGCGCGCTCGCTGGTCGGTTCACAGAATTAAGGCAAACATAGTTAAGCCAAACATAGGCTTGGCTGAAGTTTGGCTTATATAGCTGAGCCGGCCAGCGGAATGCACGCCCGCCTTGCGCGCCATCAAATCCTTATTTGCAACGCGTTGCAAGCACGTCGCGGTTGCGGCGCATCTGCTCGGCCTTTTGCTGCTCCGTCAAGAACACCCGCTCGCCGTTGGCGTCCATCGTGCTGACGCGGATGCCCGATTCCAGCATGCGCTGGTTGCTGCGCGTCGCGTCGCAGGCCGCCGCGTCCTCCGCCTGGTTCTGCGCCGAAGTAGCGTTCTGCTGCGCCTGCTGGGCCGCTTCCTCGCGGCGCTTCGCATAGTCGGCGTTGCGCTCGGCCAAGGTCGGGCGCGGCTTGGCCGGCACGGGCGGGCGCTGCGTCTCGTCGGCCGGCTGCTCGGCCAGCTCCTTGCGCAAATCCGGCTGCTGGCCACGCGGCGCCTTCAGGATGCGCGCCGGCGGCACGGAAGCCGGCGGCGGCTGGTCCGTGAACTGCTTGACGCCCTTGTCGTTCACCCACACCCACTGCGCCTGGGCCAGCGTGCAGCACGCCGCAAGCAGTACGCCCAGCGGCGCGGCGACCAGCCATTGCGTTGATTTCATAAGCTTTGTTTCCCTGTTGAATCAACCTGATTTCACCGCGATTGGCCGCAAGTGTCAATCGCGGCACGGCAAAAGCGGCCATCTGTAGCTGAGCTTTTCCCAGATGCAAGGACGAAATGGCCGAACTTCTGTATAATTCACTTTTGCGCCGATAGGAAAACTACCATGCGTCTTCTTCAAAAAGCACTCACGTTCGATGACGTGCTCCTCGTCCCCGCGTACTCGAACGTTCTGCCTGCCGAAACGTCCCTCCGCACCAAGCTGACCCGCAATATCACGCTGAACATCCCGCTGCTGTCCGCGGCGATGGACACCGTCACCGAAGCCCGCCTGGCGATCGCGATGGCACAGGAAGGCGGCATCGGCATCATCCACAAGAACCTGCGTCCGGCCGACCAGGCACGCGAAGTGGCGAAGGTGAAGCGTTTCGAAGCGGGCGTGCTGCGCGACCCGATCACGATTCCGCCGGACATGAAGATCCGCGACGTGATCAAGCTGACGGAACAGCACGGCATCAGCGGCTTCCCCGTCGTCGAAGGCAAGCAGGTGGTCGGCATCATCACGAACCGCGACCTGCGTTTCGAAGAAGAGCTGGACGCGGAAGTGCGCGCCAAGATGACGCCGCGCGAAAAGCTCGTCACCGTGGGCGAGAACGCCGACACGGCCGAAGCGAAGCGCCTGATGAACAAGCACCGCCTGGAGCGCGTGCTGGTGGTCAACGACGCATTCGAACTGCGTGGCCTGATCACCGTGAAGGACATCCAGAAATCCACCGAACACCCGAACGCATCGAAAGACCAGCATGGCAAGCTGCTGGTGGGCGCGGCCGTCGGCGTGGGCGCGAAGGATGAGGAACGCATCGACCTGCTGGTGCAGGCCGGCGTGGACGTGCTGGTCGTCGACACGGCGCACGGCCACTCGCAGGGCATCCTGGACCGCGTGAAATACATCAAGACGAAGTACCCGCACGTGGACGTCATCGGCGGCAACATCGCCACCGCGGCCGCGGCCAAGGCGCTCGTCGAATACGGCGCGGACGCGGTGAAGGTCGGCATCGGCCCAGGCTCGATCTGCACGACGCGTATCGTGGCCGGCGTGGGCGTGCCGCAGATCACCGCGATCTCGAACGTCGCGGCAGCGCTGGAAGGCACGGGCGTGCCATGCATCGCCGACGGCGGCATCCGCTTCTCCGGCGACATCAGCAAGGCGCTGGCCGCCGGCGCGAACACCGTCATGATGGGCTCGATGTTCGCCGGCACCGAGGAAGCGCCGGGCGAAGTGATCCTGTACCAGGGCCGTTCGTACAAGTCGTACCGCGGCATGGGCTCGCTGGGCGCGATGGCCGAAGGCTCGGCGGACCGCTACTTCCAGGAAGCGTCGGCCAAGGCGGATAAATTCGTCCCGGAAGGCATCGAAGGCCGCGTGGCCTACAAAGGCTCGGTGCTGGCGATCATCTTCCAGCTCGTCGGCGGCGTGCGCCAGTCGATGGGCTACTGCGGTTGCGCGACGATCGACGAACTGCGCGAGAAAGCGGAATTCGTCGAGATCACGTCCGCCGGCATGCGCGAATCGCACGTGCACGACGTGCAGATCACCAAGGAAGCGCCGAACTACCGTTCGGAATAAACGCTCCGCGAAACGCCGGCAGGGTGCGCAAAACCTGCCGGCGTTTTTCCATTTTGTCCCGGTTCCCAAGTTCAGTAAGCACACTCAATGCACTCTAAAATCCTCATCCTCGATTTCGGCTCCCAGGTGACCCAGCTGATCGCACGCCGCGTGCGCGATGCCGGCGTGTTCTCCGAGGTCTTCCCGTACGACGTGTCCGACGAATTCGTCCGCAACTACGGCGCGGCCGGCGTCATCCTGTCCGGCAGCCACAGCTCCACCCTGGAAGGCGACGCCCCGCGCGCCCCGCAAGCCGTGTTCGAACTGGGCGTGCCGGTGCTGGGCATCTGCTACGGCATGCAGACGATGGCCGCGCAGCTGGGCGGCAAGGTCGAGAACGGCCTGGTGCGCGAATTCGGCTACGCCGAAGTGCGCGCCCGCGGCCATACGAATCTGCTGAACGGCATCAACGACTTCGTCACGCACGAAGGCCACGGCATGCTGAAGGTGTGGATGAGCCACGGCGACAAGGTGCTGGACATGCCGCCGGGATTCAAGCTGATGGCCTCCACCGACAGCTGCCCGATCGCCGGCATGGCCGACGAAGAGCGCAAGTTCTACGCGGTGCAGTGGCACCCGGAAGTGACGCACACGGTGCAGGGCAAGGCAATGCTGGGCCGCTTCGTGCACGAGATCTGCGGCTGCAAATCCGACTGGAACATGCCCGACTACATCACCGAAGCCGTCGAGAAGATCCGCGCGCAGGTGGGCACGGATGAAGTGATCCTGGGCCTGTCCGGCGGCGTCGATTCGTCCGTGGCCGCGGCACTGATCCACCGCGCGATCGGCGACCAGCTCACCTGCGTGTTCGTCGACCATGGCCTGCTGCGCCTGAACGAAGGCGAAATGGTGATGGACATGTTCGCCAAGAACCTGGGCGTGAAGGTCATCCGCGTGGACGCCACCGACCAGTTCATGGGCAAGCTCGCCGGCGTGACGGACCCGGAACAGAAGCGCAAGATCATCGGCGCCGAATTCGTCGAGGTGTTCAATGCGGAATCCGCGAAGCTGACGAACGCGAAATGGCTGGCGCAAGGCACGATCTACCCGGACGTGATCGAGTCGGCAGGCAAGGGCAAGAAGGGCCAGACGATCAAGAGCCACCACAACGTGGGCGGGCTGCCGGAGCACATGAAGCTGAAGCTGCTGGAGCCGCTGCGCGAACTGTTCAAGGATGAGGTGCGCAAGCTAGGTGTTGCTCTCGGTCTGCCGTATGAGATGGTCTACCGTCATCCGTTCCCTGGTCCGGGTCTCGGTGTGCGGATCCTGGGCGAGGTGAAGAAGGAGTATGCGGATCTGCTGCGTCGGGCCGATGCGATCTTCATTGAGGAGCTGCGTAATACGGCTTATGAAGGCGTTGTCGTGCCGGGGTTCGATCAGGATGCTGCCCCGCGCAATTGGTATGAGGCGACGTCGCAGGCGTTTGCCGTGTTCCTGCCGGTGAAGTCGGTGGGGGTGATGGGGGATGGGCGGACTTACGATTACGTCGTTGCGTTGCGGGCTGTGCAGACGCAGGATTTCATGACGGCGCATTGGGCGCATTTGCCTCACGAACTGCTGGGGCGGGTGTCGAATCGGATTATCAATGAGGTGCGGGGGTTGAACCGCGTCGTATATGACATCTCGGGGAAGCCGCCGGCGACGATCGAGTGGGAGTGATGAGGTCGCCCCAAGGGGCAGGGCCTAATCAGGCAATATGCGATTACGCCTCTGATTTCAGAGGCGTTTTTATTCCTATGTGCCGTACTACAATCGGCTGTTGGCGTTCTCCTTATTGGCAGCGAAAAAGACTTAACGGAAGGCTGCAGAGCCATGTCGAAATCGGCATATGACCCACGAAGGTTCGGCGCCATATGGGTGGCGACTGCACCCGGGGGTGCCGTGACTTTTAAAATCCTTCAAGATGTTGTAGTTTTGCACTCCTTCGTTCTTCATCGAAATTTACACTTGAACGATTGGTAACATGTATTTACACTGAGCTACTGCCCTGCAGCGCGTCCCACCCATGATGCCTGGTGGGAAGATGAATGCATTTATGGTAATGGATATACTGAATTAGCGATCTGTATTTGGAGCGCGTCCCCACTGCCCAAAGCTAGCTCTAGGATCTTGTTTAATATTTGAAGGAAGACAATGCATCTCGGAAAATTTCATGCTTTAGTTACCTCACTAAATGTTGAGTATAAAAAGAAAGAGGTTGGAGCAAAGATAGAAAATGTTATTCGCGAAGTTGAAGCGCTTGCTGCAAATCCCGGAAATTCCGACGTGGCAAATAATTTTCGGTCGCAGCTTGAAGAGCTGAGGTCAACACTTTCGAAATCAAAACTTAATAAGCCGTACCCGACGCTTGCTAAATTGATCGAGGCTATCGATGCAGAGAATTATATTGGAGACCGCCTGTTTGATAAGATCGAGGGCATACTTGCTAAGAATGGAATGACGCCACAATTGGCTGCCGGCGAGTTGAGGAAGTTTTTCTCTGAGGTTGGGAAGTTCTATACGGAAATAAACGCGGTTGACCAAGCATTTACTCACCTGGGGGTAGAGTATGAAATTCTTGATCGAGGAGATGGCGAAATCGGAATTTCTATACCGGAACCGCAGGGGGAACGCTTGCTCGCAGACTTGGCAGCGAGTGCTAAGTCATGGAATAAAGCACTTCGCCCATTCGTCGAGCTGGCTGATCCAGAGCACAATCCGATCGTAGTTCGAACTATTTCGTCTTCGGATTGGCAGTTTTATCTTGCCTCAGTCCCGGCGGTCTATCTTGCTCTTTCTACTGCGATCAGTCAGCTTAATGAACTGCTTCAGAAGCTTGTCGAGACCAGAAAGCTGATCGCTCAGCTCACGGAGAGGGGTGTTTCTGCCGACGGGACAGCGATGGTGGCGGCGGAGGCCGATAATATGCTCGATCGGGGTACGCGTGCTCTCGCCGAGCAGATTGTCGATGAAAATCCTCCTGCTGATATCGGTCGCGCAAATGAACTAAAAACAGAGCTAACAGGTAGTTTGAAATTCATTGCCCTGGAATTGGCAAAGAATGTCACTATTGAGGTTCGGTACCTTCCTCCTCCTCCTCCGAAGCCGGAATCTCCGGAATTCCAAGATGATGAGGCAAAAGGCCGTCTTGAGTTTCTTACACAAACCGCTGCGCAGATTGAAAGAAATATGGAGCTAGTCCGGTTGGAACCTGGAGTTCAGGAGATACTAAACCTCCCCGCTCCTGATGAGGATAAAGACTAACGAGTAGCATGAATGTCGCCGCCGTGTCTCCTCTCGAATCAGATCTGGTGATGTAGCAGGAAATCATCTAGGCAGTCAAGTTCGCCGGTCGTTCGCTGCGCCCTTGTACAGTGCCGCCGTGCGGTTCCACAGGCTGTGAACCAGCGACAGGCCGAGTCCAATCCGCCTTGCGGCGGTCCGACGCGCGCTCGGCCTGAGTGAACAGTTCGAACACGCGCTCTCCCACCTCGGGGGTCATGCCAATGCCGTCGTCGACGACCGCCAGCCCCACGGTGTCCGCCACGACGTCAGGCGGACGGTGATCGTGACGCGCCCCGGAGTATAGGGGGTCTCGTTGTGCAGGATGTTCGCCACCACCTGCACGAGCTGCTTGCGGTCGCCAAGCACGGCGGCCACTGCAGGCCTAAGGCCCGGCACCACAGGGTGGCTGCGGAGGTGAATGGCGGTGCCTATCTACGCGCGCGCATCGGCCACCACGTGGCGCAGGTCAACGCCAACCAACAATCCAACAGCACACCCTTTTTCGTTGCGCCGCTATCACTCTTTCTAGCGATTCGCATTAAGCAAGAAATACGTATGATTTGCGCTTTCATCCAGGACCGCGCAATGCGAATCAGTCTGTTGACTTTGGCCCTCGCCACGGCATTCACGTCGTCCCCGACCCCAGCGCAATCGACCGCGCCAACGACATTCACCTTCGCCAGCGCGCCCGGCCGGCTCCCGAAGAACGTCATTCCGATCCGGTACGACATCGCCGTAACCCCCAATGCCGCGGCGCGCACGCTAGCTGGCCATGAAACGATCCTGCTCGAAGTCACGGCGCCCACCGCGACCATCCAGTTCAACTCGTTGAACCAGAAGCTGAGCAACGTCCTCCTCGACGGCAAACCGGTCAAGTCGGTGGAGTCGAGCGACGAACAGCAGCTCACCACCATCACGCTGCATGCCCCCGCGGCGTGCGGCCGCCACACGCTCACGTTCGACTACACGGGCAAGATCCAGACCAAGCCGGTGGGCCTGTTCGCCCAGCAGTACAAGACGCCGGATGGCGTCGAAGGTGAACTCCTCAGCACGATGTTCCAGGCGACCGACGCGCGCCGCATGTTCCCGTGCTGGGATGAGCCGGCGTTCCGCGCCGTGTTCAAGCTGACGGTGACGACACCCGCCAGCTGGTCGGTGTATTCGAACATGCCGCAGGCTTCGCGCAAGGTCGACGGCGCGCTCGCGACGACCAGCTTTGAGCCGACGCCGAAGATGCCGACCTACCTCGTTGAATTCACGGGCGGGCACCTGGGCGAGATCAGCGCGGACCATCGCGGCACGCACTTCAACGTGGTGGCAGTCAAGGGCCAGGAAGAGGGCGGCCGGGTCGCACTGGCCACGGCGCAGCAGATCCTCGACGACTATAACGATTACTTCGGCGTGAAGTACCCGCTGCCCAAGCTGACGTCGATCGCGGTGCCGGGCGGTTTCAGCGGCGGGATGGAAAACTGGGGCGCGATTACGTACAACGACCAGGCGCTGCTCGTCACGCCGTCCAGTACGCTCGCCGCCCGCCAGAAGGTGTTCTGGGTCCAGGCGCACGAAATGGCGCACCAGTGGTTCGGCGACCTTGTAACGATGGGATGGTGGGACGAGCTATGGCTGAACGAGAGCTTCGCGTCGTGGATGACGGCGCGCGAGACGGACCTGCGCAATCCCGACTGGCGCTGGTGGGAACTGCAGGACGAGAGCAAGGAAAAAGCGATGGCCGCGGATGCGCGCGCGAACGCGCAGCCGATCATCCAGCCCGTCGTCAACGAACTCGACGCGATGAACTCCTTCGACCCGTCCATCGTGTTGGACAAGGGGCAGGCCGTGCTGCGCATGCTTGAAAACCACATGGGGCCGGATACCTTCCGCCAGGGCATCCGCAACTACATGAAGAAGCACGCGTATTCGAACACGCTCGCCGGCGACTTGTGGAACGCGCTCGATGCCGTCAGCAGCAAAGACGCCAAGGACGGCAAGGGCGGCCGGATCAGCGCCATCGCCGCCTCGTGGACGACGCAGCCGGGTTTCCCGCTCGTGTCCGTGGCCGTGACGTGCGGTGCGGACGGCAGGCGCACCGCCCTGCTGACGCAGCAGCGCTTCCTGCTGCAGGGACTGGGCACAGGCAAAGGGCTCTGGCAGGTTCCGCTGCAGGTGCGCAGCGGCGGCGGCCCCGCGCAGGCGGTGCTGCTGACCGGCGCCGAGCAGCGGATCGACGCCGGCACGTGCGAGGACACGCTCACCGTGAACGCCGACGCCATCGGCTACTACCGCGTCGCCTACGACCCGGCCACGCTAGCGTTGAACACCCGCCGGTTCACCACGCTGAAGGATGGCGACCGGATCGCCATGCTGGACGACCAGTGGGCGCTGGCGCAAGCGGGAGCGGCCCCGTTGGCAAGCTATCTGGCGCTCGTGTCCGCGATGGGCGGCGTGCAGAATGCGCGCGCGTGGGACCAGATCACCGGCGTGCTTGGCACGCTCGAATCGTACCAGCGCGGCGCGCCCGGCCACGCCGCGTTCACGGCGTATGCCAGGGACCTGGTCAGGCCGTTGGCGCGGCAGCTGGGCTGGGACGCGCGCCCGGACGATACGCCCGGCGTCCAGAAGCTGCGGCGCACGGTGCTCGGCCAGCTCGGCGCCTGGGGCGATCCGGCGACGGTCGCCGCGGCGCGCAAGCGATTCGCCGCGTTCGTGGCCGACCGCAGCGCAATCGCGCCGGACGACCAGCTCATGGTCATGTCGATCGTCGCCTCCAGTGCGACGCCCGCCGAGTTCGAGCAGCTGCACGCCATCGCGAAGGGCGCGAAGAACGAGGCGGAATTGCGCCGCTACTACCAGGCGCTGACCTCGGTGCGCGACCCGGCGCTGGCGGCCAAGGTCGGGGCCATCATCGTCTCCGGCGAGATTCCGAAGCAGGCCGGCACGGCGCGCCTGCCGCTGCTGGGGCGGATGGCGGACGAGCACCCGCAACTGGCGTGGGATCTCTTCACGAAGAATGTCGATGCGCTGCTGGAACCGTACGCGCCGTTCGGGCTGACGTTCCTGGCCCAGGAAGCGCCCGGACTGTTCTGGCGCGCCGCGCCGCCGGAGCAGCTGGAAGCGTGGATCAGGCAAAAGGCCCCGGCGTACATGGCGCCCCAACTGGCGCTCGGCATGGAGACGGCCCGCTTCAAGCACGCGCAAGCCGCTATGATGCGCAAGGCGGCCGATGCCGCCGTGGCGGCGAAGGTCACCGCGCGCTGAACGCGGTGCATGGCGGTGCCTGACCTTCAGTACCCTGGTGAGCGCCCACGTCGTTGCCGACTGGCGGCAGCGTGGCGGGTACAGCACAGAAAGCGGAGGCGTGCGGCTGCGCACGTGCGCAGCGCGTCCACCTGGCTACCGTCCGCGATCCGTTTGCTCACATGACATCGTAGCTCTCCGCAAGCGCCGACTACCGCGAGCGACATCATGTTTGGCACGTCTACCGACACCTCGATCGTCGACGGCGCCGTCCATTTGACATCGTTTCCCGGTCATGGAACTCTCGCGGCGCATGAATCGAGTAAGAGGGAGATTCAGCTAGAACTCGGGGAGCTCTAGCTAATTACACTAGGCGGCTTTATGTTTCCGGGTAGCGCACACAAGGGCGCCTAGCCCGCCGAGCAGCAGAGCGTACATCGACGGCTCCGGGACTTCCGGCATGCTGCTCCACGTGGCATTAAGCCAATGAGACTGCAGGCTATCGGCTGTACCCTGCCATACACTGATATCCCCACCTATGTTTTTATAGTTGAGAAAATCCAATGCCGTCGCGTCTTTGCCAAAACTAATCCACATCGGCATGGTATACATTAAAATCGTTGACGCCTTTGAAGCCCCGCGGAACGATACCGACGACGCTCCGGCTCCAGCGAATATAGAGGAATGTCCGTCGCCCACTGCCACCTCGGCACTGGTTGAATATGTGTCTAGAATCTTACCATCTGCAGTGAAGAGGCTTAAGATCAGACCTTGATACTGATAGTACGCTGCGGCGTAATTAATCGGCATCCCCTCCCAAAGCTGATATGGAACAGGTGGCGTGTATCTGACCAACTTATCAGTGTCAAAGGAAATGTGAGCTATTAGCTTATCGCCCCGATTAACGGTAATGCCGTTTAATTCGAAAGGA
Source organism: Pseudoduganella flava (assembly GCF_007830495.1). GTDB lineage: Bacteria > Pseudomonadota > Gammaproteobacteria > Burkholderiales > Burkholderiaceae_D > Rugamonas > Rugamonas flava. Next base: position 603,665 of record NZ_VLKW01000002.1, read on the forward strand.
TAATTGTAATCGCTTTCATTAGATGTTCCCCATACGTCAGCGCTGAAGCTGATCTCGTGGACTTCTGCTCTTGCGTGTGATGTCAAAAGGCCTACCATACACAAGCTTAGGATGTTTTTTAGTATTTGCATTAAATGGCCCCCAGTTTTGTTCAAATTGCTATTTGAACATTTTTGTTGGCAAATGTAAACTTCTTGTGGCCCAAGGCCAAGTTGCTGTCGCACTCCCTGGAGAGAAGGAAAACACTAGCGTCGAAATCGGCAGAATTTCGCGCTGCTTCAGAGGGGTAATTGCTTTGTTATTTCTGGCCCGTGGGATAGGGCGATGACCTCACGCCCCGCCCCACAACCCCCGAGCCTCCAGCGCAATCACCTCTGGATACTCCTCCTGAAAAAACAGCTTCCCATCCGGCACGAAGCGGATGCCGCGCGATCGGGAAAACGTGCTGTCCAGGTATTGCGCATCGCCACGCGCGAAGAGCGTATCGCTCCCACCCCAAACAATCCGCACCGGCACCCGACTACGCCGCAATGAAGCCTCAACCCCCGCCAGCGGATTCGGCGCCAACGCTACATGAAACGCGTGATACTGCGCCCGCCGCAACGGCGTAGCGACGAGCGGCTCGACATAGCAGGCGATCGTCTCGGCCGTCAGCGTCGCCGGGTCGTGATAGACCGCCGCGCCAAACGTCGAGCGGGCCAGTGCCGTGTCGTCCAGCCACCGGGCGGTCATGTCCGCCAGCGTGCCTGCACGAGCCATCTCCAGCACGGGCGCGATGCCTGCGGGTGGCGAGTCCGGTTCGACGTCGCAGTTCGTCAGCAACAGGCTGCGCACCCGTGCCGGATGATGGACCGCGAACAGTTGCGCCACCGCGCCGCCGCTGTCGCTGGCGACGATGTCCACGGATTGCACGCCCAGCTTGTCGAGCAGTGCCACCAGCATCGCCAGCTGGGCGGCTGGCGCGAGCGACTGGCCCTCGTGCGGCGCCGAGTAGCCCAGGCCCATGAAGTCGGGCGCGATGCAGCGCCGCAGCGGTGACAGGCGCTCGATCGCGCCGCGCCACTGGTAGCCGTTCAATGGTGCGCCGTGCAGGAAGAGGGCGGCCGGGCCCGTTCCCCGCTCGACGTAGGCGATCCGGCCGCACGGCAGGTCCGCGTACCGCCGCATGGCGCGGAAGGCCGCCGCGTCGAGCGGCCCGGCGTGCGCCGGCAGCAGGGTGGCCGCCGCCAGCCCCGCGCTGGCCAATGTCAGAAAGTCGCGTCGTTTCAAGGCATTCTCCTTAGGTTGTGGTCGATGCCTGCACGGTATCGTTGCGACGGATTCGCCGCGCGCATGGACGGATGATCCGGGCACGAACGGATGATTGCAGTTGCCAAAAAGGGCCGGATGGCCGAAGCTGACCGCACGTTCATCCGACCGGAGCCAGCGATGCCGTCACGCCCCGCGTGCTATCCCGACCGTGCCGCCCAGTTGCCATTGCTGGACGTGCTGACGTCGCCCGTCCCCGAGGGCCTGTTCCCGTCTCCGGTCGACGGCCGGCACGTGCTGTGCCTGCACCTGGGCGCGCCGGTTCCCGTGACGTGGCGCGCGGAGCGGGCCGAGCAGCATGGCGTGCGGCTGCACGGCCGGTTCTGCGTGGTGCCGGCCGGCTCCAGCACCCGCTGGACGTTGTCGGCACCCGCCACGTCGCTGCTGCTGCGCCTCGCGCCGGCGCTGCTGGACGACGCTGCCGAGGCGATGGGCCTGGGCGCGCATCGCGACGTGCTGGCGCCGTCGATCCACGTGCAGGACGCGCAAGTCGAGCGGATCGGCTGGATCATGCGGGCGGAAGAGCAGGACGGGCATCCGGGCGGCAGCCTGTTCGCGGACAGCCTGGCCGCCGCCCTCGCTGCGCGGCTGCTCCACCTGCAGTCGCGGCGGGAGCCCGAGCCTGCGACGGGCAACGCGCTGCCGGCCTGGCGGCTGCGCCAGGTCATCGACTACATCGACGCCTGCCTCGACCAGGACTTGCGGCTGGCCGAGCTGGCCGCCGTCGCGGGGTACAGCGTGTCGCACTTCAAGCCGCTGTTCCGGCGTGCCGTCGGCATGCCGGTGCACCGTTTCGTGCTGGAGCGCCGCGTCCAGCGGGCGCATGCGTTGCTCGCCGAAACCACGTCGAGCATCACGGCGATCGCGCTGGAGACGGGCTTCGCGCACGCCAGCCACATGGCGCGCTGCATGCGGCGGCTGCTGGGCGTTGCCCCGGCGCAACTGCGACGCCGCTGAGGCGCTGTTACCGGTCGGGGCCGCCCCAGGCGGCGCCGGGCATGAACGAGCCCGCGCGCTGCTCCAAACATGCAAGCATATCGGGTACACTGGCTGCTCATCCTGCGGGATCGTCACGTCGGCCCCGGGGTTTTCCGGCCTGGGCCGACGCGCAGGTGGCACGCGTCGCGGGCGGAACCGCGGCGTTGTTGCCGAGTCATGCGACGGAACGCCAGTCGACGTGCCGGCAGCTCGTACATCACTGATCTTGCGCCTGCCGAATATGGACATCAGACCCGGAATCTCCTTTGTTGCCCGGCGCTCCAGGCTGATCCTGCTCTGGCCCCTCCTGTCGCTGTGCATTGCCGCGTTGGGCTGGGCGTCCATCCTCAACACGCTCGAGCGCGAGCGCCGCGGGCGCGAGGAGGATGCGCTGCGGGATGCCGCCACCGTTGCGCGGGGCTATGCCGAGCACCTGGGCAGGACATTCCACATGATCGACCAGATCCTGCAGCACGTCCGCTTCGAATGGGCGCTCAGCGGAGGGCAGTTGCGGCTGGAAGGCCCCGGCGCACCCGGGCTGTTTCCTTCCACCCCCATCTTCAACGTCGGCATCGTGGGGCCGGACGGCAAGCTGGTCACGAATACCTTGCGCGTTACCCGGGAAGACGTGGCCGACCGGATGTACTTCCGTTTCCAGAGGGAGCAAACGGCCGACGCGCTGTACGTGGGCGAGGCGGCGAAAGGCAGGTCGTCCGGGCGCAGTGTCGTGCATTTCTCGCGGCGCCTGGTCGGCAGCGACGGTAAGTTCGCCGGGGTGGTGCGGGCGGCGGTCGCGCCGGCCTACCTGACGGCCAATTACGACCCGGTGGCGCTAGGCGGCAACGGGCTGCTGTCCATCCTGGGCAGCGATGGCGCCATCCGGGCCAGCCGGGTCGGCGACACCGTCTACGCGTCCTATACGAGTCCTTTCACCGCGGCCGCGCTGGCCGCCCCGGCGCTGCGCAGCCAGCTGCTGGCCAAGCGCGGCGGCAGCATGCTCGTCGATGGCGCCGCATGGTTTGGCGACCATCGCAACCGTTACCTCGGCTGGCAGCAGGTGCCGGATTTTCCCGTCGTGGCCATCGCCGCCGTCGACCAGCAGGAAGCCTTCGCCGCCTTCGCGAAGGTCAGGGAGAGCACGCTGGCACGCGCGATCGTCAGCAGCGCGGTGCTGGCCATCTTCACGCTGATCGCGATGGCGCTGTCGCTGCGCCTTGGCTGGCGCAAGTACCAGATTGAACTTGCCCGCGCGGCGTACCGGCTCGCCACCGAAGAGGGCACCGAAGGGTTCTATATCTGCCGCGCCGTACGGGACAGGAACGGCGCCATCGCCGACTTCGAAGTCATCGACTGTAACCAGACCGGAGCCGAGCTGTATGGCAGGCCGCGGGAGGCCATGGTCGGCGCCCGGCTGTCGACGCTGCACCAGGGCGACGACAGCGACTGGCGCGCCCGGCTGCTGCACCGCTTCATCATCGCCGTGGAACGGGGCGTCTTCGAAGACGAAATCGAAGTGCCGTTCAACGGCACGTCGGAAAAGTGGTATCGCGTGAAGATGGTGCATTCGAATGGCTTGTTGTCCGTGACCGCCTGGGACATCACCGACAGCAAGCGGCACATGTTCGAGCTGGAGCGCCGCGGCAACGAGGATCCGTTGACGGGCCTGCCCAACCGCCACTGGATGACCGCGTATCTGCCGGCGGCGCTGCAACGCGCCGGCGACAAGCGTGACATGGTGGCGCTGCTGTTCATCGATCTCGACGGCTTCAAGAACGTGAACGATACGGCCGGCCACCACAGCGGCGACGAACTGCTGCGCCATGTGACGAAGCGCCTGAAGCTGGCGGTGCGGCCGGCGGATCACGTCGTGCGGGTCGGTGGCGACGAGTTCATCGTCATCATCGAGCAGGCGCAGGACCACGGTGCGGTCGCCCATATCGCCGAGCGCGTCCTGCAGGCATTCCACGAACGGTTTCACGTGGCAGGCGGTAGCTTCCCGGTCGGCGCCTCGATCGGCATCAGCCTGTTCCCGCAGGATGGCACGGACATGCAGGAACTCCTCACGCATGCCGATGCGGCCATGTACGCCGTCAAGACCAGCGGCAAGATGAATTACCGCTTCTTCGATCGCGAGTATTACGAAGCGGTCCGCGCGAAAATCGATCGCAACGCGGAGCTGCGCCATGCGCTGGAGACCGACCAGCTGGTCCTGTATTACCAGCCCCGGGTGGAAATGGCCACCGGCGCTACGTGCAGCCTGGAGGCCCTGGTCAGGTGGGCCCACCCGACCAGGGGCATCCTGGAGCCGATCGATTTCATTCCGCTTGCGGAGGAATCCGGATTGATCGTGCAGCTGGGGGAGGTCGTCATCGACAAGGTCTGTGCGCAGATCGCTTACTGGTCCCGGCAGGGCAGGGACGTCGTCCCCGTATCGATCAACGTGTCGCCCCGGCAGTTCAACGAATCGGACGTGACGGAAGTGCTGCGCCAGGCGATCGAGCGGCATGGTATCTCCCCGCGGCTGGTCGAGATCGAACTGACCGAATCGTCGATGACAGCCGACAGCGTCCATGTGTCGCAGTCGCTGGAGAATATCCAGCGGCTCGGTGTGGCGCTGGCCGTGGACGATTTCGGCACCGGTTACTCGTCGCTGTCGCAACTGCAGCGCCTCGATTTCGACGTGCTGAAGGTGGACAAGGCATTCACCGCCGAACTGGAAAAAACGCGCGAGGGCAGCGTGTTCTTCACGGCGATCATCACGATGGCCCACGCGCTGGGCATGCGCGTCGTCGCCGAAGGCGTGGAGACGGTTGGCCAGGCCCGCTGCCTGAAACAGCTCCAATGCGACGAGATTCAGGGGTATTTCATCTCGATGCCGCTGCCCGCGACGGATCGGCAGCCGATCCTGCCGCGGTACGTGTTATAGCACCCATGCGCCGGCCGGCTCAGGCCAGGCCGAACGTTTTCCTGATGCCTTTCCCCACCGGCCCGGCCGGCAGATAGCGCCGCAACCGGGCCAGCAGCGCAGCCTCGCCCTGCGGCGTATGGCGCATCTTCCATGCCCCCAGCGCGGCGGCGACGATCGTCGCGGCAACGCGCTCGGGTGGCGGCGCCTGCCGGACGTTGGCGCGGATCGCCTGCGCAACGGCGCTGCGCTCCGTGTCGTAAGCGGGAACCACGGCGGCGGCGCGCGGCGCGTTCTCGTCGAGGTTGGTCTTCGTGAAAGAGGGCTCGACGAGCGCCACGCGAATGCCGAACTGGCGGACTTCGTGGTCCAGCGTCTCGGACAGCCCTTCGACGGCATGCTTCGACGCCGCATACAGCGCCATGTACGGCGCCGGCAGGAAGCCCAGCACGGAGCTGACGTTGACGATGCGGCCGGATCGCCGTGCGCGCATGTGCGGCAGCACGGCCTGGCTCGTGCGCAGCAGCCCGAACAGGTTGGTGTCGAACAGCGCGGCGGCTTCGGCGATCGACGTTTCCTCCGCCGCGCCCAGCAACGTCACGCCGGCGCTGTTGACCAGCACGTCGATGCGCCCGGCCCGGGCGATGACGGCCTCGATGGCGCGCCCGACCGACGCGTCGTCGCGCACATCCATTTCAACGAGGGTCACGCCGGGTATCTGCTGTGCCGTGGCGGCAGTGCGCACGGTGCCGAAGACGCGGCACCCGCGCTCGGCGAACTTCTGCGCGGCGGCACGGCCGATACCGGACGACACGCCGGTGACGACAACAACTTCAGGGTTCGACATGGTGGTTTCTTTCTATGACAGTGGTGGATGGGGGCGTTGGCCTGATCCTGAACCAGATCGCATACATGGCCGGCAGGAACACCAGCGTCAGCACGGTCCCGGCAAAGGTGCCGCCGATCAGCGTATAGGCGAGCGTGCCCCAGAACACGGAATGGGTCAGCGGAATGAAGGCCAGCATCGCCGCCAATGCCGTCAGCAGCACCGGGCGGGAGCGCTGCACGGTTGCTTCGACGACCGCCCGGAACGGTTCCAGCCCCGCCTCCTCGTTTTCGCGGATCTGGCCGATCAGGATCAGCGTATTGCGCATCAGGATGCCCGACAGGGCGATCAAGCCGACCAGCGCATTGATGCCGAACGGCTGCCGGAACAGCAGCAAGGTCGGCACCACGCCGATCAGGCCGAGCGGGCTGGTGGCGAACACCATCACCATCGCGGCGATCGAGCGCACCTGCACGATGATGATGAGGAGCGTCGTGGCGATCATGATCGGGAACAGCGGCAGCATCGCCGTCGTGGCCTTGCCGGATTCCTCGATCGAGCCGGCCTGTTCGATCCGGTAGCCGGCCGGCAGCCGGTCGACGATCGGCTGCAGCTGCCGCATCACGGCGGTGGACACGTCCGGCGGTTGCAGTCCTTCGGCGATGTCGCCGCGCACGGTGATCGTGGGCGTGCGGTCGCGGCGGCGCAGGATCGGGTCTTCCATCCGCACGTCGACGGAACCGACTTGCGCCAGAGGGATGCGCTGTCCGCCTGACCCGACCAGCGTGAAGCCGGCGATCCGCGCGGGATCGAGGCGGATGTCGCCGGCCGCGCGCCCCACCACCTGCACCGAGCGGATGTCCTCGCGCACCTGGGTCAGCGGCACGCCGTTCAGCAGGAACTGCAGTTGCTGGGACACCGAACTGGTCGTCAGGCCGACCGCCTGCAGCCGGTCCTGGTCCAGTGTGAAGTGCAGGGCAGGGGTGCGCGGCCCCCCGTCCGTATTCACGGTGCGCATCAGCGGGCTGGCGCGCATTGTGTCCGCCACTTGCGCGGCGATCGTGCGCAGCTGGTCCGGGTCCGGCCCCATCACGCGGTAAGCCACGGGGAAAGGCGACGGGGGACCGAACACGATCTGGGTCACGCGCACGCGCGCTTCCGGCGCGAGGCCGTCGGCGGCCGCCTGGCGCAGCCTGAATTTGAGGGCTTCCCGTTCCTTGTCGTCGCCCGTCAGTACGACGATCTTGGCGAACGACGGATCGGGCAATTCGGGTGCCATCGCCAGGAAGAAGCGGGGCGCGCCCTGGCCGATGTAGGCCGTGACGATGCGCGCTTCCTTCTGTTTCGCCAGCCACGCTTCCACCTTGGCAGCCGCGGCGCTGGTCTGCTCGATCGCGGTCCCGTACGGCATCTGCACCTCGACCAGCACTTCGGGCCGGTCGGAGGTGGGGAAGAACTGCTTCTTCACGAGGCCCATGCCGGCAATGGCCAGCACGAATGCGCCGATGACGGTGCCGGCAACGAGCCATTTGCGGGCGATGACGCGTTCCAGCACCCGGCGCAAGCGCCGGTAGTTGCGGGTATCGTAGATCGCCGCGTGGCCGCCCTCGACCTTTGCCAGTTCCGGCAGCAGCTTGACGCCCAGGTAGGGCGTGAACGCCACCGCCACCACCCACGACACGATCAGCGCGATGCCGACGATCCAGAACATATTGCTGGTGTATTCGCCCGCCGTCGAGCGCGCGAAACCGTTCGGCATGAAGCCGATGGCGGTGACCAGTGTGCCGGACAGCATGGGCGCCGCCGTATGGCTCCAGGCGTACGCCGATGCCGCCACTCGGCTGTAGCCTTCCTCCATTTTCACGACCATCATCTCGATGGCGATGATCGCGTCGTCCACCAGCAGGCCCAGGGCCAGGATCAGCGAGCCCAGCGTGATACGGTCGAAGTTCTTGCCCGTGGCCGCCATGATCACGAAGACCGCGGCCAGGGTCAGCGGCACCGCCGCCGCGACGACGATGCCCACGCGCCAGCCCATGCTGACGAAGCAGACGACCATCACCACCAGCAGGGCGACGAAGAACTTGACCATGAATTCGTCCACCGCCGAGCTGATGTTCACTGCCTGATCCGTCACCTTCGTCAGGCTCATGCCCAACGGCAGACCAGCGCCGATCCGGGCGATTTCAGCGTCCAGTGCCTTGCCCAGCTTGAGGCCATTCCAGTCGTCGCGCATCACGACGCCCAGCAGCAGTGCCGGCTCCCCCTGGTTGCGGACGAGGAAGGTGGCCGGGTCCTCGTAGCCCCGTTCGACGGTGGCGACGTCCGCGAGCTTCAGCGTACGGCCCTGCGCGACGATGGGCGTCTGGCGGATCTTGTCCAGCTTGTCGAACGCCCCATCCACGCGCACGAAGACCTGGGCGCCCCTGGTCTGGATGGACCCGGCCGGTGTCAGCACGTTCTGGTTGTTGAGGGCGGCGAAGATGTCCTGCGGCGTGACGCCCAGCGTGGCCAGGCGGTCATGTGCGAACGACACGAAGATGCGTTCCGGTTGTTCGCCGATGATGTTGACCTTCTTCACACCCGGCACGTGCAGCAGTTGCTGGCGCAGCGCTTCCGCATCGCGCACCAGCAGGCGCTGCGGCTCGCCTTTCGCTTTCAGCGCGAACAGCGCGAACGTCACGTCCGCATATTCGTCGTTGACCATCGGGCCGATGACGCCGGCGGGCAACCTGGGCGCCTCGTCCGCCAGCTTCTTGCGGGCCTGGTAGAACTCCTCCTGCACGGCCGCCGGCGGTGCGTTGTCGCGCAGCGAAAGCATCGTGAAGGCAAGGCCCGGACGGGTGTAGGTTTCCGTGCGGTCGTACCAGCGCAGTTCCTGCAGGCGTTTTTCCAGGGGCTCGGCGACCTGGTCCTGCATCTCCTGCGCCGTGGCGCCGGGCCATGCCGTGACGACCGTCATCTGCTTGATCGTGAACGGCGGGTCTTCCGCACGGCCCAGCTGCAGGAACGCCAGCACGCCGGCGACCGAAATCAGGCAGATCAGGAACAGCGTGATCGAGCGCTCGCGCACGGCGAGCGCCGAGAGGTTGAAGCGGCCTGCGCTCACGGCTGCGCCCCTTGCAATGGGGCGGCGGGTGAGGCGACGCGCACCGCCATGCCATCGGCGAGCAGGTGGGTACCCAGTGCGACCACGCGGTCGCCCTGTCGCAGCTGGCCGGCCACCTGGGCGCTGTCGTCGCCCAGGTGCAGCACCTTGACGGCGCGGCGAGATACCTTGGCCGGCTTGCCGTCGATGAGCCACACGGCCGGCCCCCGGCCGCCATCGAAGACCGCACCGATCGGCACCTGCACGCCCGGCTGCGACGCAGCCTGCTGCGTGCCCATGCTGATCGTGACGGTGCTGCCCAGCGGTGCGTTCGCCAGCTCGCCAGCGAGCACGTAGCGGGCCTCGAAGGTGCGGGTGACTCGGTCGGCCGCATCCGACAATTGCCGCAGCGTGGCGGGCGCGGCGCCGTCCCTGCCGAACAACTGCGCCTGCGCGGTCGAGCCGAGCGCGGGACGAAGCGTTTCCGGCAGCTGGACGATGGCTTCGCGCCGGCCCGCCTGCGCCAGCCGCACGACGATTTGACCGGCACCGACCACCTGGCCCGGTTCGGCGTGCGTATCGACGACGACGCCATCGCGGTCCGCGCGCAGTTCCGCGTAGCTGGTGGCGTTACGGGCAACGACGGCCTGGGCTTCTGCGGCGCTCAATTGGGCCCGGGCGGCATCGGCTGCCGCTTTCACCTGGTCGTAGGCGGAGGCGGACAACGCGCCGGTGCCGCGCAGGTCGCGATAGCGCGCTTCGTCTTCCGCCGTCTGCACTGCGCGGGCGCGCGCCGCGGCCACCGCTTCCTGCTGCGCCTGGGCGGCAAGCTTCAGGTCGACCGCGTCGAGGCGCATGAGCAGCTGGCCCTCTTTGACGGTCTGGCCGGCATCGACGAGCCGCTCCAGCACCTTGCCGGGCACTCGGAAGCCCAAGTCGCTTTGTACCCGGGCAGCGACGATGCCGGTGAACGCGCGCGCCGGGACGGACGCGCCCTGGACGAACGCGGCGCGCACCAGCGGCGCCTCGGTCCGCGGGTCGGCCGGCACGCTGTCGCCGCAGGCGGCCAGCGTCAACGGTAATGCACAACTGAAGAGAATGAGGGGGAGACGGACTCGAAGCATGAAAGCCCCTGCGAGAAAGTGAGGAGGCTTTCATTATGATTCGAGTGACCAATTCAGTCAATGGTCACAACGATTTCACGGATTGCTCTCATGGCGACAGGCTGCGCAGTACCAGGCCGGACAGGCGGGCCGGCGCTTCCTCGACGTGATCGAAGCTGTGCTGGAGGATCAACGGGTTCAGGTACGGGCGCATCACCAGGTAGATGGCCATCGTGGTTTCGTCCAGCGGCGTGCGACGCTCGAAGTCGCCGCTGTGGCGGCCTTGCTGCAGGATGTCGCGCAGCAGCGCCTGGATGCGCTGTTCGTAAGCGAGCGTGGATTGCCAGCCTTCCGTCGCCGCCGAGGCGGCGATTTCATACAGCTTGCGGTCCTGGAAGAACAGCCGCAGGCTGGACTCGACGATGGCCTTGAACATGCGCCGCAGCTTTTCCGGCGGGCCGTCGGCCTGTTCGACGGCCGCCACGACAGTGGCTTCGATCTCGGCCAGGCAATTCGTACAGATCATCTCGCCGATGGCCTGCTTCGATTCGAAGAATTTGTAGATGTATGCCTTGGAGAAGCCGATGGCCTTGGCCAGGTCGGACACCGTGGTCTTCTCATAGCCGTAGCGGCTGAAATGCTCGGTCGCGGCGGCCACGATCTGGTCGCGCACGTCGTGCTCGGCCGGCCCGCGCGCAGGGGTGGGGGAGGTGGTGGTTTTCGTCATGGCGCCAGTTTACGCCACGGCGAAAGACTGGACAACTAGTGACCATATGGTATTCTGGTCACTCTTCACTGCAATGGAAATGCGAAATGTTGTCCAAACCTACTCAAGCCGTCCTGCTGGTGGCCGCGCTGTCGGCAGGCTGCGCGGCCGGCCCCGACTACGTCCGCCCCGACGTGCCCTTGCCCGACCGCTTCCATGGCCAGGCTGCCGTGATCCAGCGGCCGGCGGCTGCCGATGCCGACCTGGCCGCCTGGTGGAAGGCCTTCGGCGATCCCGAGCTGGCGCGCTATGTGGCGCTGGCGCTGGAGCGGAACCTCGATCTCGCCCAGGCCACAGCGCGCGTAACGCAAGCGCGCGCCGGGCTGGCGGCGGCCAGCGCCGCGCTGCAGCCCTCGGCGAACGTCACCGGCCAGGCGGCGCGGGCTTACCAGTCCGTGGAGACCCCGGTGGGGCAGGTGTTGAACGCCACGCCCGGTTTCGACCGCCATGGCAATGCCTACGAGGCGAATCTCGCCGCGAGCTGGGAACTGGACCTGTTCGGCGGCCTGCGCCGTGGACGCGAGGCGGCGCTTGCCGAATACCAGTCGTCGCAGGCGGGCGCGTTGGTCACGCGGCTGGCGGTCGCGGCGCAGACAGCCGACATCTACATCGTCCTCCGCGGCTTGCAGGCGCGCCTGGACATCGCCCGGCGGCAGGTCAAGACGCAGCAGGACCTGCTCGCCCTCGTCACTCTGTTGTACGGCAAGGGCTTGGCCGCCGAGCTGCAGCTCCGGCAGGCCGAAGGCGCGCTCGCGCAGGTGCGGGCCGCCGTGCCGGTGCTGGAGACGGGCCTGGACACGGCGATGAACGCGCTGGACGTGATGCTGGCCGCCGCACCGGGAACGCATCGGGCGGAGCTGGCTGAAGCGGCAGCCATCCCGGCGGCGCCCCGCATCGCCACGGCCGGCACCCCTGGAGAACTGTTGCGGCGCCGGCCCGACCTGATCGCCGCCGAGCGCCGCCTGGCCGCTTCCCACGCGCGCAGCGGCGCCGCCATCGCCGAGTATTATCCGAAGTTCTCGCTCGGTGCCTTGATCGGCAGCGCCACGTCGCTCTCCAGCGGCAATCTGTTCGGCAGTGGCGCGAGCCAGGCGGCGGGGTTCCTCGGCCTGCGCTGGCGGCTGTTCGACTTCGGCCGGATCGATGCGCAGATCGCGCTGGCGCGGGGGCAGGAGGCCGAACTGCTGCACGCCTACCGTCTTGCCGCGCTGCGTGCCACCGAGGACGTGGAGAATGCCCTGTCGAACCTCGTCAAACGCGAGGAACAGGCTGCCGTGTTGAGCGAGGGCGTGGATGCGCTCGGGCGCGCGCGCTCGGCCGCGTTCGCGGCATACGAGAAAGGGGTTGTCAGCCTGACGGAGGTGCTGCAGGCCGACGAGCACCTGCTGCGCGCCGCCGATGCGCGCGCGCAGGCGCAAACGGAATCCGCACGGGCGGCGGTCGCGTCTTTCAAGGCGCTCGGGGGCGGCTGGCAAGGAGGTGAGGCGGACGCGCTGGCGCTGAACTAGCCGGCTGTTCAAAGGCGCGGCATGCCGGATATGCCTCGGAATACGCGCCGGGATGCTTCCGCCCAACGCAGAACCCGGCTGTTACATTGTTGGAGTTTTCAGGCCGAACAGCGTGGTAAGCTGAGTCCAACTGTCGAGATCCGGATACCGCATGTCGCGTGCTCCGCCGATCCGATTGCTCGGAACACCTCCGATGAAAATTGCCAAAGCCCTGGTGGCATCCTCCATCCTCATCGCCTTGTCCGGCGTTGTGATCCATGTGGGCGCCATGTTTGCGGGGCTGTCCTGTTTCACGTTCTTCAATGCGCCGCCGAGCGTCATCGCATCGTATGAGGCAGGCACATGGCTTGCACCGGTCAGTTGCGCTGTCATTGCCGGCCTGATGGGCGCGTGCGGTTATTACGCCGCGTCCGCCATCGGGCTGGTCCGGCGCCCGCCGCTGCAAAGGATCGGACTGGCCACGATGGCTGCCGTCTGCATCGGCCGTGCGCTGCTGTTGCCGGTGCTGGCCGTCAATCACCCGGAACTGCGCAATACCTTCGAGATCGTGGCAGCCATCGTCTGGGGACTTGCAGGCGCAGGATTGGCGGTCGGATTTGTGCTCGTCAAGGCAATGCCGGCGCATCCGACAGGCGGCGCATCGCTAGGCCAAGCCGCTTAGCTCAGGCGTTCGCTCAGGAGTTCGATATGCCCCGGCCGGGGGCGGCGATACGTCGCGGGGCGGGCTCCCGCGTGCCAGCGCAGGGCGTAGCTGGACAGTTAGGCCGTTTTGGGCTATAATTGACGTACATTAACAACAGTTATGTGCGGCAGTACGTTGGCAATGCAGTAGCAACATCGCAGCCGCACCATGTTTCCCGCCCAATCGCGGGAACGTCATCAGGGCCTCGCGCCCGCATCCATTAATCGTTTGGCGCCCGCCGTCAAACACCCGGTGCCATGTTCCACATGCCACCCGCGTGGTTAAAAGTCCTGAACCCCAGCCTCTTTTAGCACGCACCTTTGATACGCATACGACGCTACGGCGTCCCCGGTCCGCAGGCTCGCCTAGTGGTCCCGCGTGTCACGCCCTGTCCATCGCTTGCGTGCGCCATGCATCCCATCGGCGCCGTCGCACCGCCATTGGCCCAGGGTTCGCCGATTCCCGCTCGAGGCCCCGTGGCCGCCGGGTCTCGACCGTCACTCGAACATCGAAGGAGAACCACAACGTGGCAAAACAAATCCTCATCGACCATGTCTTCAAGGTCTTCGGCGACCAGCCCGACGCCGCGCTCGCGCTGGTGCGGCAGGGCGCCAGCAAGCAGGAAATCCTCACCAGCACCGGCTGCGCCATCGGCGTGCACGACGCCACCTTCACGATCGAGGCAGGCGAGATCTTCGTCATCATGGGCCTGTCCGGTTCGGGCAAGTCCACGCTGGTACGCATGCTGAACCGCCTGATCGAGCCTACGGCCGGCCGCATCCTCGTCGACGGCAACGACATCAATACCTTGCCGGACAAGGAGCTGCGTGCGCTGCGCCGCAAGGACATCAGCATGGTGTTCCAGTCGTTCGCGCTGCTGCCGCAGCTGACGGTGCTCGACAACACGGCGTTCGGCATGGAACTGGCCGGCGTGCCGAAGGCGGAGCGGCATGCGCTGGCCCGCCAGGCGCTGGAGCAGGTCGGTCTCGCGGCCTACGCGGGCAGTTATCCGGACGAGCTGTCCGGCGGCATGCAGCAGCGCGTCGGGCTGGCCCGCGCGCTTGCCTGCGATCCGTCGATCCTGCTGATGGACGAGGCGTTTTCCGCGCTCGATCCCATCATGCGCACCGAGATGCAATCGGAGCTCCTGCGCCTGCAGCAGATCAAGCGCCGCACGATCGTCTTCATTTCGCACGACCTCGACGAAGCCATGCGCATCGGCGACCGCATCGCCATCATGAAGGATGGCCATGTGGTGCAGGTGGGCACGCCGGAAGACATCCTGCGCAAGCCCGCCAACGACTGGGTGCGCAACTTCGTGCGCGGCGTCGATGCGGCGGCCGTGTTCAAGGCCGGCGATATCGCCCGCAAGAGCCAGATCGTCGTGTCCGAATCGCCGACCCGCGGCGCACGTGCCGCGCTGTCGATGCTGGAAGAGCAGGACAGGGCATATGCCTACGTCGTCAATCCGCAGCGCGCCTTCCTCGGCATGGTGTCGGCCGACTCGCTGCGCAGTGCCCTTGATGGCCACACCGGCCCGCTGGGCCTGTCGCATGCGTACCTGCCGGATGTGCAGCGCATCGATGCGGACGCGCCCGTCGCGGACCTGTTCGGCCAGGTGGCGCAACTGCCGTACGCGGTGCCCGTCGTGGCGCACGACGGCAGCTTCCGCGGCGCCATCAGCAAGACCACGTTGCTGAAGTTCCTCGACCGCGACACGCCGCCCATCGCCGAGCCACAGACCCAGAAAGGACAAGCATGAATCCGACTTCCCCCATCGCCAACAGCGCCACGCCGCCGGAGCTGATCATCCACCAGTCGACGCCAGCCAACCCATGGCTGCCGACGCCGCCGACCGACACTTCGTGGCTCGATGCGGCCAAGGGTGCGTCCGAACAGGCCGCAGGGGCGCACCTTTCGCAACTCCTCGACGGCTCGCTGCCGCTGCAGGCCGGCATCAACGAAGGACTGGGCTGGGTGGTTGCGCACTTCCGGCCGTTCTTCCAGACCGTGCGCGCGCCGATCGATGCGACGTTGACCGGCATGGGCGACGTGCTGCTGGCCGCGCCGTCGTTGACGGTCATCGCCATCATCGGCCTGCTGGCCTGGCAGTTCACCAGCCGCGCGCTGGCCGCCGGCACCGTGCTGGCGCTGCTGGTCGTGGCGATGCTGGGCGTGTGGCACGAGGCGATGATCACGCTGTCGCTGGTGCTCACGTCTTTGGCGTTCTGCCTGGCGATCGGCTTGCCGCTGGGGATCCTGCTGGCGAACAGCGACCGCGCCCAGAACATCCTGCGCCCGTTGCTGGACGCGATGCAGACCACGCCCGCCTTCGTGTACCTGGTGCCAGTGGTGATGCTGTTCGGGATCGGCAACGCGCCGGGCGTGATCGTGACGATCATCTTCGCGCTGGCGCCGCTGGTGCGCCTGACCAGCCTCGGCATCCGCCAGGTGCGGCCGGACCTGATCGAAGCGGCGCGGGCCTACGGTGCGTCGCCATGGCAGTTGCTGACCCGCGTGCAGCTACCGCTCGCAATGCCGTCGATCATGGCGGGCATCAACCAGTCGCTGATGCTGTCGCTGTCGATGGTGGTGATCGCGTCGATGATCGCCGTCGGTGGACTGGGCCAGATGGTATTGCGCGGCATCGGCCGGCTCGACATGGGCCTGGCCACCGTCGGCGGCCTCGGCATCGTGCTGCTGGCCATCACGCTGGATCGCCTGACGCAGGCGATGGGACAACCGCGCCGCGGCGCCCGTCACTGGTACGAGACGGGTCCCGCAGGACTCGTCGTTCGCCTGGTGCGCGGCAGTGCCGCACCCGTCGACGCGCCCACGCCCGTCACCGCGCAATAAGCAGAAAGGAAACGCATGCAGCATATCGAACACTTCGAAGTCACCCATAAAACGCAGCGCAAGTTCCGCTGGATCTCCGCCCTGGCGCTGGCTGCCCTGGCCCTGACCACCAGCTTCGCGATGGCGCAAACGCCCGATGCCGGCCTGCCAGGCAAGGGCATCAAGGTGCAGGCGCTGCAAAGCCCGATCGCCGAGGAGACGTTCCAGACGATGCTCGTCGAGCGCGCGCTGGAAAAGCTGGGCTACGAGACGCAGCCGATCAAGGAAGTCGAGTATCCGACGGCGCACGTGGCGATCGCCAACGGCGACGCCACCTTCCTCGCCGTGCACTGGGACCCGCTGCACCAGGACTATTACGACAATGCCGGTGGCGACACGAAACTGCTGCGCGTCGGCGCGTATGCCGGCCCGGCGGCACAGGGCTACCTGATCGACAGGGCCACGGCCGAGAAGTACAACATCACCAACATCGAACAGCTGCGCGACCCGGGCCTGGCCAAGCTGTTCGACCATGACGGCGACGGCAAGGCCGACCTGGCCGGCTGCAACCCGGGCTGGGGCTGCGAGGCGATGATCGAGCACCACCTGGACGCCTACCAGCTGCGCACGACCGTCACGCACGTGCAGGGCAGCTATCCGGCGCTGATGGCCGACACGATCGGCCGCTACCAGCGCGGCGAATCGGTGCTGTACTACACGTGGACGCCGTACTGGGTCAGCGGCGTGCTGGTGCCGGGCCAGGACGTCGTGTGGCTGCAGGTGCCGTTCTCGGCGAATCCGGCGCATGCCAGTACCCGCCTGGCCGACGGCAGCGACTACGGCTTTTCCGTCAACACCACGCGGATCGTCGTGAACCGCGCGTGGGCCGAGAAGAATCCGGCGGCCGTCAAGCTGTTCGAAGTGATGCGGCTGCCGATCGCCGACATCAATGCACAGAACGAGCGCATGCGCAGCGGCGAGAATACGCAGGCCGATATCGCGCGGCATACGGCAGGGTGGATCGCGTACCACCAGCAGTTGTTCGACAGCTGGATCGCGCAGGCGCTGGCGGCCGCGCAACGCTGAGCGCGGCAGGGCGCCTGGCGCGCGTCCGTGCTCAAGGCGGCGATGCCGCCGGCGGAGCGGGGGATGCCGCGGTCGCTGGGAACGCCCGCTTGTACAAGGCGGCGCACAGCGCCTCGACGCGCTGCTTGCCTTCCAGTCCCGCGGCGGCGCTTGCGATGTCGCGCAGCGCGGTGAGCGTCGCGTGGCGGCCCAGTGCGCGGTAGCTCTCGAACTGGCTCTCGTCGAAGAACTGGTCCGCGGTGCTCTGGTGCGGAAACTCCGGGTGCAGCTTGCTGTAGTTGAGCACGTCCGCGTTCTCGCCGCCGATGATCGTCGGCTTGATGTACAGCAGGATGCCGTCGGCGCAGGGGCCGTCCGCCTGGCTGTAGCGCACCCGGCCCGTCACGAAGCAGACGCCTGCCTTGGTGTCGTCCTTGCTGTCGGCCTCCAGCGCGCGGATCTTGCTGGCATCCAGGTCGATCGGCACGTTGAAGTCCGTCACGCACTTGCGGATCGCATTGCCGAGGTCTTCGAAGCGGTTGCCCTTGTCCGCGCTGGCGTCGATGGCGACGATCAGCCGGCAGCGCCGCCTGACCAGCTCGTAGATCCCCAGGTTTTCAAAGTGGCCGCCGTCGGACAGGTACAGGAATCGCGCGGTCGCGTCGGTGAGCCCCAGCAGCTCGGCCATGATGCTGAACAGGCCGAAGCGCGGCGCGGGCCTTTTCCATACGTTGTGCCGCATCGGATTGGGCGACCAGCGCCCCAGGCGCAGGTTGAACAGCGTCATCAGGAATGACAGCGGCGGCGACGAGTGGTAGCCCATGTTCGGGCTGGCCGCCGCGCCCGATACCGCCACGGCGGTGCCCAGCATGACGCCGGCGTCGTTGTCGCGCAGCCAGGACTCCTGCGACGCATACATGGCGGTGGGGCGGTATGCGCCGCGCAGCTGCGGCCGCACGCCTTCGCTGCCGGGCAGGCGCGGCAGTTCGAAGCCCGTAAAGGCGGGCGAAAACAGGAAATTGCCGGCCTTGCGCTGCTGCCACGCCAGCTCTTTGCCGCCCACCAGGTTGATCGCGGCGTTGACCAGATGGTACGGCCGCTGCAGCCTGCCCGCGCCGGGGCCGGGCGCCTGCTGCGCCAGCATGTCCGCCAGCGGCGGGTCGTCCTGTGCGTCGAACCCGGTGAACGGATGGGGCGCGCGGTGCGGCGTGCTGGCGCCGAAATACGCCCGTACCAGCCGCAGCCGGTACATCATGTACAACGAGAACTTGTTGACGTCGACGCGCCAGGACAGCACGAGGCCGATGCCAAGGAAGCACAGCAGCAGCGTGCCGGCGGCCATCGGCGGGCCGGGGCACCACACCGTATAGCCGCGCAGTGAAGGGTCGCGTGGCCCGGCCAGGCACGCGCGCAGGGTGCTGCTGCAGGCGGTGTAGCGCTCCAGGAGCTCCGCCAGCGGTTGCGCCGGCGGCGGGGCGGGCTTGCACGGGTCCTTCTGTGGGCACGCAACCGGCTGCGCGCCCAGCGGCACGGGTAGCGGCGTGTTCGATGCCACGGGGGCGACGAGCGCCTGCAGTGCCGTCGTCAGCGTGGCGATCGCCAGCACGCTGAACGCATACGGTGCGATCAGCGCCACCAGTTCCTTGCTGCGCACGGGTTGCGCCGAGCCCGTCGACTTGCTGCTGCCCGCCTTCAGCCCCAGCAGGGTCAGCAGTGACGTCAATGCGCCCGTGATCGCCGTGGTGGTGACGTAGTTGGTCCAGGCCCAGTCGAGCAACGGGGGCAGGTAGAACGTGCAGCCGAACAGGAACAGCCACGCGGCGGCGCAGATCACGGTCCAGGCGGCCTGGCGTGCCCACCATTCTCGGCTGGCGTCGCTGTACAGCCTGCCGACGAGGCCGATCATCAGCGTGATCGAGATGCCGAACAGTCCCAGCAGGATCGGCATGCCGAAGGTCAGGACGCGAACCGCGTTGGCGTGCGTCGTGCCGCTGGCGAACACGATCAGCTGGATCAGCAGCAGCGTGCCGACAGCCAGCGCCACCATGGCACAGATCAGGTGCGTCAATCCCATCAGGAAAACCGCTTGCAGGCGCCGCAGCAGCGGCCCGTCGCCGCCCGGGGCGGACGATGGCCCGGCATCGCGCCAGTTGAGGATTTGCGCGACGGTCCAGCCCGTTGCCCAGGCCAGGAAATAGCAGACGCCCGGCGCGAGCAGCACCGCGTAGTGCCACGTATCCGGTATCTCTCCCCGCGTCCAGAACGCGTTGATGTCCGGTGCGACCTGCGACAGCGCGAGGCTGCCGAAGACGCCCGCCGCGACCAGCGGCAGGCACACGCCGCAAACCACCGCCAGCTGGCCTTGCAGGCCGACGCCGCGCCACGGGCGCGGATCGCGGCGCGAGATGCCGAACGCGATGCAGCCCACCGCGACAAGGAAGCACGCCGCCGCGGCCAGCCCCAATGTGCCGCTGCGCTCGTCGACCAGCGGCACGACGCACTGCAGGATGACGCGCGGCACAAGGAACAGCAGCGCGAGCCAGGCCACCAGCGTGGCCATGTTGAGCAGCGTGTTGCGCAGGTAGGTGCAGATCAGCGTCCACGTGTCGACGCTGAACATGCCGGTGCGCGGCGTCAGGTAGTTGCTGTAGCGGCGCAGGAACTGGACGGGGCGGGGCTCCGTCAAGGGCGGCTCCGGCGCGGCCGGCTGTTGCTGGTTGTCGGGTGCCAGCTCGGGGTGGCCCGCTGTCAACGCGCTTTCGACGCTGCCCACGTCGCCATGCTGGTGGTGGATCCACTTCGACAGCCAGCCGCCGATATAGCCGCCGCCGGACACGGTGGACAGGTAGTCGAAGTCGTGCAGCAGCTTCAGCTCGGCGAGAGCCTGGACGACGCCCAGGTTGAACGTGGCGCTGCGGATGCCGCCGCCGGAGAACGCCAGCGCCGTCAGCCTGGCGTCGTGCGCTTCCCGGTACACCTTGTCGAGGTCCGCCGGCTTCGTCGCGGGCGGAATGGCGCCCGCCAGCGCGTCCAGCTCGAAGCGGAAGACTTCGCTGAACGTGTTGCCGGCCTGCTCCGTCAGCGATTGCCACGGATGCGTGGCCTGGCAGTCGAAGTGCCGGCAGAACTGCGCGAAGCCGTGCTCGAGCCCCTTGCTGCAGTCGATGCCGAGGTGTTCCAGCTTGCGCCGGATGTCCATGCGCTGGCCGTCGGATGTGGGTAGCACGTAGTCGGGCATGATCGCTCCACCGCAAGCGGTGCGGCACGGCGGGGCGCACGCAGCCCCGGCGCGGCGTCACCGCAACCAGACCGGAAAGGTCCGCACGCGCGGACCGGGAAGGGAAGTCCTGCAGGCGGCCGGCGTCAACTCGGCGGATGCTGGCACAGGTCGCGCGGCGGCCGCGCCATGCCGACGGGTGCGCAAGGCTCGCCGACGAGCTGGCGCAGGGCGGGGCGCGTTGCGGATCCACTGCTCATGTCAGCCTCCAGCGGCTGCGGGACGGGTGCTCCGGCTGCAATCTGGCCGGACCGTGATGTCGCCGGCGGTTTACGCGAAATCTGGCGACGTATAAAAAATCTTACACATATTGGCCGGAGCGTCGCCGCCCCGCCGCCTGGCTAGCGAAAAGATAATCAGCTTTTACAACACTTGCAGCATGCTTGCGAGGCGCGCTTCAACCGCGCAGCTTGAGCCGGATGATCCAGCGCCGCGACGTATCCGCGTCGCAGTTGTACTGCACACCCTGCAGGTTGTTCTCGGGCGAGGTGCCGCCGGCGATCGTCAGGCACTTGTTCGTCTGCACGTTGCGCAGCTGGTGGATGCCGGTGCCCGTCACGTCGCTGATGCGCCACGTTCGCGAAGGATGGGTATCGCAGTCGTACTGCAGCGCGCGCACATTGTTGTCCGTGCTGACGCCGCCCGCGATCGTCAGGCACTTCCCGGTCTGCACGTTGACGACCTGGTAGATACCGCTGCGCATTTCGCGCAGCGTCCAGCGGCGCGATGGGTCGGCGTCGCAATCGTACTGCACCGCATCGACGTTGTTGTCCGTGCTGACGCCACCGGCGATCGTCATGCATTTCGCCGTCTTCGCGTTGACCAGCATGACTTCGGCGCCGATCTGCTCGGCGGCAGCGGGCAGCGGCAGCGCGGCAAGTGACGCCAGCAGTGCGGCACAGGTGGCCGCGCCACGGCGCAGCCTACGTTTTCTCGATGAGTGGCAGACGTTCATGCGGATCTCCTTTTTCGGCGCCATCGCGGGTGTGGCTGGCACGTGCAATAGTGCGCCGATGGTGGCGCCGCTGCTGTCACCAGTTGTCGCGGATCTGTATGGCCGTTGTAGCGGCGCCCGGCCGCACCAGCCGCGGGGGCTGGCGCGCGGTGCTACCTTGCCAGTTGCGGCAACGAACGCGGGGCCTCCCGCGGTGAGGGGGCGCCGGCCGGGCCGGCCGGCAGGGTGAACACGCGCACCGTGCCGGCAAGGACGCCCGTCTGTTCTTCCAGCGAGCCCGCGGCGGCGGCGGCCTGCTCGACCAGGGCGGCGTTTTGCTGGGTGGTGTTGTCCATCTGCGTGATCGCGCTGTTGACTTGTTCGATGCCCGCCTGCTGCTCGTTGGTCGCGGCGGTGATGTGCCCGATGAGCTGGCTTACTTGCTGCACGCTGCCGACCAGTTGGCGCACGGTGCCGACGGCGTCGTCGACGAGCCGGCTGCCAGCGTGCACGTCCTCGACCGAGGTATTGATCAGCTGCCCGATTTCCTTGGCGGCGCTGGCCGCACGGTGTGCCAGCGCGCGCACTTCGCCCGCCACGACGGCGAATCCGCGGCCCTGTTCCCCGGCGCGCGCCGCTTCCACCGCCGCGTTCAGCGCGAGGATATTGGTCTGGAACGCGATGCTGTCGATGACGGCGACGATATCGGCGACGCGTGCCGACGAGTCGTTGATGCGCCGCATCGTCTCCGCGACCTGCTCGATCATCTCGCCGCCCCGTTGGGCCTGGCCGCTCGCGGCCAGCGCCTGGTCGTTGGCGGCGCGCGCGCTGTCGGCGTTTGTCCTGACGGTGGACGTCAGTTCCTCCATCGACGATGCCGTCTCTTCCAGCGAGCCCGCCTGCTGTTCGGTGCGCGACGAAAGGTCGAGGTTGCCGGACGCGATCTCGGCCGCCGCCGTGGCGATCGTCCCGGTGCTGTCGCGCACCTTGCCGACGATGTTGACGAGGGACTGGTTCATGTCGCGCAGCGCCTTCAGCAGCGCGCCAATTTCATCGTTGGAGCGACTATCGATGTCGCCCGTCAGGTCGCCGCGCGCGACCCGCTCGGCGATCGCGACCGCCTCGCCGAGCGGCCGTGTGATGTTCCCGGCGATCCACCAGGCGATCAGCCCGGCGAGCAGCGCCGCGAGCAAGCCGCCGATGGCCAGGACCGCCTCCGTGCGCCTTTGCAATGCGGCCGCCCGCGCGGCGCGCTCTTTCAGCAGCACTTCCTCCGCGTCCATCACTGCAGCGATCCGGGCGCGCATCGCGTCCATGCCGGCCTTGCCTTTGCCGGCCCGCTCCAGCACGAGCACATCGTCGATGCTGGCGGTACCGGCGACGACCTGGCGGCGTAATGCGATCGCCGGCTGGATCGCCTGCCCCAGCCAGTCCTGCTCGGCGCGTGCGATCTCATCGAGCTTGCCTTGCTGCGACGGGTTGTCGGCGGTGAGGCTGCGGATCGCCGCAAGGTGGCTGCCGAATGCGGCAGTGCCGGCGTTCAGCGGCTCGAGCGAAGCCTCGTTGCCCGACAACGAGAAGCCGCGCTGGCCGGTCTCGATATTGATGAGGCTTTCCAGCAGCATGCGCGCTTCGCCGATCACTTGATAGGTGTGCACATTCATGTCGTTGGCCGCATTGAGCGTGCCGACGTTGCGATACGCGGTACCGACCAGCAGCAGTAACGCTCCCACGATCGCGGCGAATGCCGCGTACAGTCGTGCGCCGATTTTCCAGTTGTTCAACATGAGCCCCCCCGGACGACATAGCGGGCATCGTAGCGAGCTTTGACGGAGGAAGGCGCCCGCTATTGCGCGGCCGTGACTGGCGTTTTGGAAGCCGCCCCGATGCCTGCCGGGCCGCGGCGGCCCATCCCCGGTCATCGGCCGGTATCGATCAGCAGGTATAATCCTGCACCTGTCGCCTTTCCCTCGAAGCGGCCGGCGTCCAAAGCCCCGCTGCAAAGGTAACGCCCGCCGGGCGGGACCAGGCCGTGTCCACGCGATCCGCCACCCCGACCCGATGCGTTTCCATGCGGCGGGGCTTTCGTAATTCCGCGCGCAGCGCATTGTTTTCATCAGCACCCATTTGGAACTCCACCATGGAAATCAAGGTCAACTTTCTCGATAAGCTGCGTCTCGAAGCCAAATTCGACGACTTCACGGTGATCGCCGACCAGCCCATCCGCTACAAGGGCGACGGCTCGGCCCCCGGCCCGTTCGATTACTTCCTGGCGTCGTCGGCGCTGTGCGCCGCGTACTTCGTGAAGTTGTACTGCGATACCCGTGGCATCCCCACCGAGAACATCCGGCTTTCGCAGAACAATATCGTCGACCCGGAAAACCGCTACCAGCAGACCTTCAAGATCCAGGTCGAGCTGCCGCCGGATATCTCCGAGAAGGATCGCCAGGGCATCCTGCGCTCGATCGACCGCTGCACCGTGAAGAAGGTGGTGCAGACGGGCCCCGAGTTCGTCATCGAGGAAGTGGAGAACCTGGACGCCGACGCGCAGGCGCTCTTGACGTTGCAGCCGGGCGGCGGCGCCACCTACATCCCCGGCAAGGACCTGCCGCTGGAGCAAACCATCGCCAACATGGCGGGCCTGCTGGCGGAGCTGGGCATCAAGATCGAGATCGCGTCGTGGCGCAATATCGTGCCGAACGTCTGGTCGCTGCACATCCGCGACGCGCATTCGCCGATGTGCTTCACCAACGGCAAGGGCGCGACGAAGGAAAGCGCGCTGGCTTCCGCGCTGGGCGAGTACATCGAGCGCATCAACGCGAACCACTTCTATGCGGGCGTATTCTGGGGCGAGGACATCGCCAACGCGCCGTTCGTGCACTACCCGAACGAGCGCTGGTTCCAGCCGGGCCCGAAGGACGCGCTGCCGGCCGGGATCCTCGACGAATACTGCCGCGAGATCTACGACCCGGACGGCGAGCTGCGTGGCTCGCACCTGATCGACACCAACTCCGGCAACACGGCGCGCGGGATCTGCTCGCTGCCATTCGTGCGGCAGTCCGATGGCGAGACGGTGTACTTCCCGTCCAACCTTGTCGAGAACCTGTACGCCAGTAACGGCATGAGCGCCGGGAACACGCTGGCCGAAGCGCAGGTGCAGTGCCTGTCCGAGATCTTCGAACGGGCCGTCAAGCGCGAGATCATCGAGGGCGAGCTGGCGCTGCCGGACGTGCCGGCCGACGTGCTGGCGAAGTACCCAGGCATCCTGGCCGGCATCCGCGGCCTTGAAGAGCAGGGCTTCCCCGTGCTCGTGAAGGATGCGTCGCTGGGCGGCGCCTACCCGGTGATGTGCGTGACGTTGATGAACCCGCGCACCGGCGGCGTGTTCGCGTCGTTCGGCGCCCACCCGCGCTTCGAGGTGGCACTGGAGCGCAGCCTGACGGAACTGCTGCAGGGCCGC
The DNA here is from genome assembly GCF_007830495.1 of Pseudoduganella flava. Classification (GTDB taxonomy): domain Bacteria; phylum Pseudomonadota; class Gammaproteobacteria; order Burkholderiales; family Burkholderiaceae_D; genus Rugamonas; species Rugamonas flava. The sequence goes on from NZ_VLKW01000002.1 coordinate 628,400, forward strand.
AGCTTCGAAGGCTTGAACGACCTGCCGCCGCCGACGTTCGCCAGCAATGCCGTGACGGAGCCGAACAACTTCGTCGAACACTTCATCGATTCCTCCGGCGTCGTGTCGTGGCGCTTCTTCAGCGCGAAAGCCGATCACGAGTTCGTCGAGTGGGACTTCTCCGGCCACGGCGAAGACTCCAACGCGCAGGAAGCGGCCACGTTGCTTGGCCTTCTGGCCGACGCGGGCAAGGAAGTCTACATGGCCGTGTACGACCAGCTGGGCGCCACGGCGTGCCGCATCCTGGTGCCCGGCTACTCGGAGATCTACCCGGTCGAGGACCTCGTATGGGACAACACGAACAAGTCGCTGCTGTTCCGCGAAGACATCCTGAACCTGCACCGCCTGGACGACGACGCGCTCGCGGACCTGCTGGATCGCCTCGAGAACAACGAGCTCGATGAATACTCGGACATCGCCACGCTGATCGGCATCGAGTTCGACGAGAACACGGAATGGGGCCAGCTGACGGTGCTCGAACTGAAGCTGCTGATCCACCTGGCGCTGGGCCAGTTCGAGGACGCGCACGATCTCGTCGGCGCCTTCCTGCAGTACAACGACAACACCGCCGAGCGCCGCCTGTTCTACCGGGCGATGGATGCCGTGCTGGAGGTGGAGCTCGACGACGAGCTGGAGATGGACGACTACGTGGTCAACTTCCGCCGCCTGTATGGCGACGCGCGGATGGACGCGGCGCTGGGTTCGATCGACGGCACCGTGCGCTTTTATGGCCTGACGCCGACGAGCATGAAGCTGGAAGGCCTGGACCGTCACGCGCGCCTGCTCGACAGCTACCGCAAACTGCACGCGGCGCGCGCCCGCGCGGCCAACGCATAAGGAGACCAGTCATGACCATTTTCGCGAAACCCGTGTTCGACGCCACCGTCGTCTACCAGGGCCAGGAACTCTTCAAGGGCCAGGGTGCCGCCAGTATGTGGGCGGAGAAGGTGGCCGCCGAGATCGAGAGTCCCGTCACCGTCGAGAAGATCGGTACCGGGTGGGCGTTGTGCGGCACGGTTGATGGCGTCGAGGTCAAGTGGGGCATCCTTGGGCAGCGGTTGAAGCGGCTCGACTGAGTTCACCGGGCCGGCGCGCGCGCAAGCCGCCGGCCATTCCACCTGGCGCGCATCGCCCGCGGCCACGGCTGAAGTGCTACCTCCTTGCTAACTTTTTGTTGACGAGCACCGCCGAAACCCCTATCCTCATCAAAAATGACAACGTTGGACATTTTCGCGGAACAGCGCGATTCTGGTCCTGTGCAGAGGAGACAGCGTGGCAACGATTCACGACGTGGCTGAGAAGGCCGGCGTGTCGATCAAGACGGTTTCGCGGGTACTGAACGGCGCGACCGAGGTATCGGAAAAAACCCGGGTGCGCATCGAGCAGGCCATGCGCGCGCTCGATTTCGCGCCATCGGCGGCGGCGCGGATGTTACGGGGCAAGCCCACGGGGCTTGTCGCCGTGATCGCCGAACAGTTGACGACCACCCCCGATTCAACCGAGATCATCAAGGGCATCCAGCTCGTGTGCGAAGAGCTGGGCAAGGTGCTGCTGATCGGCGAGACGGGCGGGCACGCGGCCGTGGCCGACCGCCTCGTCGCGGACATGCGCGAGCGCCGCGTCGAAGCGATCCTGTTCGCGACGCCGTTCCACCGCCAGGTGACCCTGGAGCCGATGCTCGGCAACACGCCCGTCGCGCTGGCCAACTGCTTCGAGGCCCAGGCGCGCTACACGCAGGTGGTGCCGGACGACGAAGGGGGCGGCCATGCCGCCGCACGCATCGTGCTCGACGCCGGCCATCGCCACATCGCGTTCCTGCAGCTGATCCCCGGCATGGTCGCGACGACCTTGCGTTTGCACGGCTTCGAGCGGGCGTTGCGTGAACGCGGCGTTGCCGTCAATCCCGCGTGGCTGCTGCACGGCGCGGTGGCGGGCGAGGCGGACGAGTTCGCGCATCTTGAAGAAGCGGTCGATCGCCTGTTCGCCGGTCCCGAGCGGCCGACCGCGATCCTGTGCGGTAACGACAAGATGGCGATGCGCGTCATCTTCATCCTGCAGCGCCGCGGCATGCGCGTGCCGGCCGATGTCTCCGTCGTTGGCTACGACGATTTCCGCCTCATTTCCGAAGCGCTGGACCCAGGCCTGACGACGGTCGCGCTGCCGTATCGCGAGATCGGCGAGCTGTCCGGCCGCCATGCGCTGGCGCCGGCGGAAGAGGGTGCCGGCACCATTCGCGTGCCGTGCGTGCCGGTGCTGCGCGGTACGGTAGCGGCGCCGCCTGCCGGACGGGGGAAACGATGAGGCGGCTCATGGTGGCGGTGCTGGCCGCCTGCGCGGTGCCGGTGCTGGCCGCGCCCGTCGAGATCCGGCTGTGGCGCCACGACACGGGCGACGCGGAGATGGCGGCGGGCCGCGCGGCCGTCGAACGGTTCAATCGCGCGCAGCAGCAGTGGAAAGTGGTCGTCGAAGCGATCCCGCAAGGCTCGTACACGGAGTCGATCACGGCCGCGTCGCTGGTGGGGCAGCTGCCGTGCATCATCGCGATGGACCAGCCGACGGTGCCGAACTTCGCGTGGGCCGGCCATATCCGGCCGCTCGACGCGTTGCTGCCGAAGGAAGCGACGGGCCGGCTGCTGGAGGGCGGGCGCGGCATGTACAACGGCCACCTGTACAGCGTCGGCCAGTTCGACGTGGTGCTCGCGCTGTTCTCGCGCCGCTCGATGCTCGACCAGCTGGGCATCCGCATCGCGACGATGGCGCAGCCGTACACCGCCGCGGAATTCCACGACGTGCTGGCGAAGGCCAAGAAGAGCGGCCGCTATCGCTTCCCGCTGGACGTCAACGGCCGCTTCAAGGGCGAGTGGTACAGCTATGCGTTCTCGCCGTGGCTGCAAAGCGCCGGCACCGACCTGATCGACCGCGCCGGCTATCGGCGCCTCGACGGTATCCTCAACAGCGAGCCGGCGCTCCGTGTCGGCCGCTACTACGGCCAGCTGTTCGCGGACCGGCTGGTCGAGCGCATCCCGGCGGACGACAAGGCATTCGAACAGGGCCGCGTGCTGTTCCACTACACGGGGTCGTGGAAGGCGCGCGAATACAGCCAGCGCTTCGGCAGCGATCTCGTCGTGATGCCGCCGCCCGATTTCGGCCAAGGCCCGAAGATCGGCGCCGCTTCCTGGCAGTGGGGCATCACCCGCAGCTGCAAGCAACCCGAGGGCGCGGCCGCGTTCCTCGCACACCTGATTTCAACCGGGGAGATCGCCGCGGCGTCGCGCGCGACAGGGCTGGTTCCCGTCACGACGGAGGGCGCGGCGCTGACCGAACATTACCGCCCCGGCGGCGACTGGCGCGTGTTCTTCGAGTTCGCATCGCGCTACGCGGTGCCGCGGCCGGCAACGCCGGGCTATCCGGCACTGTCGGCGGCGTTCGAGAAGGCGCTGGCCGACATCCGCAGCGGCAAGGAGGCCGCCGAGGCGCTGGACGAAGCTGTCGAAGCGGTGGAGCACGATATCGCGCGCAACAACGGCTATGGCTTTGCCGAACGCGCCACCGGGAGCGTGAAATGAGCAAGCGGTTCGACGTCGACCACCCCATCGCCGTAGGCACGTTCGCGGCGCCGGCGCTGCTGCTGTTCCTGATGTTCGTGGCGCTGCCCCTGCTGCTGGCGGCCGGCGCTACCTTCACCAACCACCGGCTGATGTCGCCGGAGCCGACCCGCTACATAGGGCTCGACAACTACCGGCGGCTGCTGTCCGCCCAGGTCGCCGTCATCGAGCCTGTCCGCGACGCCGCCGGTATGCGCTATCCCACGTGGCGCCAGGTGCGCGAGCAGCGGCCGGCGCTGGCCGGCTACCGCGTCGCGTTCCAGATCGAGGCGGGCGAGCGACGCATCGTGCTGGCCGCCACCGATCCGCTGTTCTATCGTTCGCTGATCAACACGTTCCTGTTCGCGGCGCTGGTGCTGCCGCTGCAATGCGGCGTGGCGCTGGGCCTGGCGATCCTCGTCAACCAGAAGATTCGCGGCCGGGTGTTTTTCCGTACCGTGTATTTCGCGCCCGTCGTCACGTCGATGGTGGTGGCGTCGATCGTCTGGGCGTTCATGCTGAACACGGACCGCGGCATGCTCAACGAGCTGCTGCGCGGCCTGCTGCACGACCCGGACGCGGGGCCGGACTGGCTGGGCGACAGCCATTACGCGCTGCCGGCGATCGCGCTGATGTCGGCATGGCAGGGCGCCGGCTTCCAGATGCTGGTGTTCCTCGCCGGGCTGCAATCGATCTCGCCGGAGCTGTACGAGGCGGCCACGCTGATGGGCGCGAATGCGTGGCAGCGCTTCGTGCACGTGACCTTGCCGGGCCTGCGCAACACGATCATCTTCGTGCTCGTGTCCACCACCTTGCTGGCGTTCGGCCTGTTCACGCAGGTGGATGTGATGACGTCCGGCGGGCCGCTCGATTCCACGTCGACGGTCGTGTACCACGCCGTGCGCAGCGGCTTCCGGCAACAGGACGTCGGCTATGGCTCGACGATCACGCTGGTGTTCTTCGGCATCGTGCTGGGGCTCTCGGTGCTGCAGCGCGTGCTTGTGAAGAAAGGAGAGGGCAAATGACGGATCGCTCGGTGAAGGGCTGGCGCGCGGTCGCGCTGCTAGTGGCGATGGCGGCGCTCGGCATCGTGTTCGTTGCGCCGCTGCTGTTCATGGCTGTGTCGTCCTTCAAGGATGACGACGCGATCTTCGCAAACCTGGGCAGCTGGTCCGCCTACCTGCCGTCGGCCGCGTGGTCGATGGAGAACTACCGGCAGGTGTTCCAGAAAAGCGACCTGCCCGCGTTCCTGCTCAATTCCACGGTGATCGCGGCGCTCGTCGTCGGCGGGGGCATCCTCGTCAACAGCATGCTGGCGTTCGCGATCGCGCGCATGCGCTGGCGCGGCCGCGAGCTGGTGCTGGCGCTGGTGGTGGCGATGGTCATCGTGCCGTTCGAAGTCATCGCCATTCCACTGCTGTCGCTCGTCGCGCGCCTGCCGTGGCCGGCCATCGAACATGGTCACCTCGTGCTGCACACGGGCTGGTTCAACAGCCTGCACGTGCAGGTGATCCCATTCCTCGCCAACGCATTCTGCGTCTTCCTGTTCTACCAGTTCTTCCGCGATATTCCGCTGGAGCTGGACGAGGCGGCGAAGATGGACGGCGCCGGGCCGTGGACGCTGTACGCCCGCATCATCATGCCCAACAGCGGCCCGGTCATCGCCACCGCCGCCATCGTGCTGTTCATCTCGGCGTGGAACCAGTACCTGTGGCCGATCATGGTAATCCAGGGCGAAGCGTTCCGCCCCGTGCAACCCGGCATCCAGCAATTTTTCGGACGCACCAATTCGTGGGGCCAGATCATGGCCTACGCAACGGTGATCACTTTGCCCGTACTGGCCGTCTTCCTCGTCTTCCAGCGGCAGTTCGTCGCATCGGTGGCGGGAACCGGCATCAAGGGCTGACTTTTTGGACGACACATGGCACTTACACTGCACGACAAATACATCTGGGATTTCTGGCATTTCGAGGAAGCTGGCCAGCAGCACCTGTTCTTCCTGCAGGCGGACCGCGCGATCGGCAATCCCGACCTGCGCCACTGGAACGTCTCGATCGGCCACGCCGTGTCGACGGACCTGCGCAACTGGACGCCGCGCGGCACCGTCTTCGGCCCCAGCGCAGGACCGGCATGGGACGACTACACGACGTGGACCGGTTCCGTGATCCGCGCCGAAGGCCGCTACCACCTGTTCTACACGGGCACTTGCCGCGCCGAGAACGGCCTGCGCCAGCGTATCGGTCACGCGGTGGCGGACAGCGTCGACGGCCCGTGGCAGCGCGTCGGTAACGGCCTGGCGCTGGACCTCGACACGCGCTATTACGAGGAGCACGAGGAAGGGCGCTGGCACGACCGGGCCTTGCGCGACCCGTGGGTGCTGCCGGAAAAAATCGATGGCCAGTACCACATGTTCTTCACGGCGCGCCGCAACGACGGACCGCTGTATGAACGGGGCGTGATCGGCCATGCCGTGTCGACGGACCTGGTGCACTGGGAAGCGACGGCGCCCGTGTATGACGGCGGCCACTATGGCCAGCTGGAAGTACCGCAAGTGTTCGAGCGCGACGGCCGCTGGTACTGCGTGTTCTGCAATGTCGCCGCGCACTGGTCGGAAGCGATGCGCACGCAGCACGACGGCGGCGTCTCCGGCACGCATTACCTGGTGGCCGACAATCCGCTGGGCCCATGGACTGTCGCTCCCTGCTTCCTCGATGGCGATAATCCTTGCCGCCGCTACGCCGGCAAGATCCTGCGCGATCCCGTCACGGGCAATGACTGCCTGATGGCGTTCCTCGACGCGGGCGCGGACGGCCAGTTCGTCGGCGCGATTAGCGACCCGCTGCCATTGGTGCTGCAGGACGGGCTGTACGCGCTCGCGCCTTCTTTGGCTTAAAAATGACAACGTTAGACATCCGCTGAGACGAGCAGGAGGAGACAGGTGTACATCGACGATTTACAACCACGCGGCATCCGGCGCCGCGGCTTGCGGGCCCTGCTGGCAGCAGGCGCGCTCGCATGCCTGCCGGCGCTCGCGTCGCAGAGCGGACCGCCACTGGCGCACTGGGGCTTCGACGAAGGGCAGGGAAGCACGGCCACGGAGAGCGTGTCCGGACGCAGCGATAAGGTCGACTATGTGTTCAACGCGGCCCGCTTCAAGCCCGCGTCGTCGCCGTTGTGGCGGCCGGCCGCCTGCTGCATCCGCGGCGGCTGCCTGCTGTTCGACGGTTACTCGACCGACGTGCAGGCGCCGGCGCTGACGACGGCGCAGCTGTCGGCCGGGTTCACGGTCAGCGCCTGGGTGGCGCCCCATGCGTTCGAATGGGGCGACGGCGGCAACCCGTCGGCCTTCGTCAGCCAGTACGACCCGGAGTCGAAGCAGGGCTTTGCGTTCGGCGCGTACCGCTTCGGCACCTGGGGCATCCGGCTGGGCTTCGGCGCCACGGTGCTGGAAGCGCGCGTCACCGAACGCAAGCTGCCGCGCGACGCCTGGTCGCACGTGGCGGCCAGCTACGATCCGGCGCGCCGGCGCGTGGCGCTGTTCCTGAACGGCGAGCAGGTCGGCGACGTTGCCGCCCCCGCCGATGCGGCGTTCGCACTGCCTGCCCGTGCGCTGACGTTGGGCCGCTATTCGCAACCGGCCACGGTACGCGGCGTGTTCCGCATGAACACCTTCCTCGGCCTGATGGATGAAGTGCGCATCGACGCCGCGCCGCTCGATGCCCACGCGGTTGCGGAGCGGATGACCGCCGACCTGGCGGCCCGCAGCGGCAAGGTGCCCATACTGACGCACGCCGACTTCAGCATCCCCGCGGCGACGTTCGCGGGCGACCGCCACCGGCCGAGCTATCACGTGATGCCCGATGCCGGATGGATGAACGAGCCGCACGCGCCGTTCTACTTCGCGGGGCAATATCACCTGTTCTTCCAGAAGAATCCGTTCGGCCCGTTCTGGCACCAGATCCACTGGGGCCACTGGGTCAGCAAGGACATGGTGCACTGGCGCGAGCTGCCGATCGCGCTGGCGCCGGAAGACGACGGCCTGGCGCCGGACGGCATCTGGTCCGGCAGCGCGGCTTACGTGCCGGACGGCAACCCGGTGCTGTTCTTCACGGCCGGGAACGATGCTGCGAAACCGAACCAGCGCACCGGCATGGCGGTGCCGTGCGATCCGCGCGATCCCGATCTGGCGTGCTGGAAGAAGCACCCGGTGCCGGTCACGCTGCAGCAGCAGGGGCAGGGCCGCTTCGGCGAGTTCCGCGACCCGTTCGTGTTCCGGGACAAGCGCAGCGCACGCTGGTTCCAGCTCGTCGGGTCCGGCCTTCCCGGCGGCAGCGGCACGGCACTCGTGTACGAGTCGACGGACCTGACGCACTGGACGCCGCGCGGACCGCTGTTCTCGATCGATGCCGCCGCGTTTCCGGAGATGATCAAGACGTGGGAGCTGCCCGTGCTGCTGCCGGTCGGCCGGGGCAGCGATGGCCGCGAGCGGCACGTCTTCCTGAACGACGTGGGTGGACAGGCGTATTACTGGATCGGCACGTTCGATGCGGCCAGTGCGCGCTTCCAGCCGGACAGCCCGGCGCCGCGCGTGTTCGACGTAGGGCAGGGCCATTTCTCCGGCCCGAGCGGCTTCGTCGATCCCCGCACGGGCCGCACGATCGTGTTCTCGATCGCGCAGGGCGAGCGCTCCCTGGAAGACGAGCGCGATGCCGGTTGGGCCCACAACGGCGGCCTGCCGATCACGCTGACGTTGGGCGCCGATGGCGACCTGCGCCTCGCGCCGATCGCCGAACTGGCCACTTTGCGCGGCAAGCCGCTGCTGGACCTGCGCGATGCCAGCGTGGCCGATGCGGCCAAGGCACTGGGCGCGCTGCGTGGCGACGCCATCGAGATCGAACTGGCACTGGCGCCCGCGCCGGCGGCCGGCAAGCGGGGCCTGCGCGTACGTGTTGGGCAGGACCAGGCCGAGTACACGGCGCTGTACGTGGACACCGCGCGCAACCGGCTGGAAATCGACCGCACCCGCTCGACGGCGGGCCGTTCGTACGGTGTGCAGGGCGGCGCGTTCGACCTGGGTAAGGAGCCGCTGCGCATGCGTGTGTTCCTGGACCGCTCGATGGTCGAGGCGTACGTGAACGAACGCAAAAGCCTGACGAGCCGCGTGTACCCGTCCCGGGACGACGCGCTCGGATTGGGATTGCTTGCGTTGCCGGGCGACCGTGTCGTCAGCCTGAAGGTGTGGCCGATGCAGCCCAGCGCGGGGAGGAACTGACATGGCGGCGATCGCATTGCAGGGCGTCGGCAAGACCTACCCAGGCAAGGAAACCCGGCACATCCTGCGCAACGTGGACTTCACGATCGCGGACGGGGAATTCGTCGTGCTGGTCGGCCCGTCCGGCTGCGGCAAGTCGACGTTGCTGCGGATGATCGCGGGGCTGGAGGAAATCAGCGAGGGCGCGATCCACATCGGCGGCGAGCGTGTCAACGAAACGCCGCCGGCCAAGCGCGGGCTGTCGATGGTGTTCCAGAGTTACGCGCTGTATGCGCACATGACGGTGTTCGAGAACATCGCGTTCAGCCTGCGCCTGGCGCGCGTGCCGAAGGCCGAGATCCGGAGCGCGGTGCAGGAAGTGGCGCGCATGCTGCAGATGGAGCACCTGCTGGAGCGCCGGCCGCCCCAGCTGTCCGGCGGCCAGCGACAGCGCGTCGCGATCGGCCGGGCCATCGTCCGCAAGCCGCGCGCGTTCCTGTTCGACGAACCGCTGTCGAATCTCGATGCGGCGCTGCGGGCCGACATGCGGGTGGAGATCGCCCGCCTGCACAAGCAGCTGGGCGCGACGATGGTCTACGTGACGCACGACCAGGTCGAGGCGATGACGCTGGCCGACCGCATCGTCGTGCTGGGCCCGGCCGGAGTGCAGCAGATCGGCGCGCCGATGCACCTGTACGACCGCCCGGCAAATGTATTCGTCGCGGGCTTCATCGGCAGCCCGAAGATGAACCTCGTGCCGGGGCGGCTGGATACTGATGGCCAGCTCGTGATCGGCAATGCGCGCATCGGCACGCATGCCGCGATTGGTGGCGGGAACGTCACGGTCGGCATCCGGCCCGAGCACCTCGTGCCCGATGCGCAGGGGCCGATCCGCGGGCAGGTGCTGCTGGTCGAGCGGCTGGGCGCGGATTCGTATGTTCACTTGTCCGTGGCAGGGCTGGACAAGCCGCTGATGGCCGTCGTGCAGGGCGAGCCGCCGGTGGCCGGCGTACCTTGGGCCATCGCACCGCAGGCCGGCCGGGTGCACGTGTTCGACGAGCACGGCCTGCGTCTCGAAGCGCCCGGCGGATCGGCCGCCATTCAATCAACCGCCGGCACGCCCGGCATCTCGGAGGTCGCATGATCGTGGTCTGTGGTGAAGCGTTGTTCGATGTGTTTGCCGACGATGAAACCGGCAATGGCTACGCGTTGTCCGCGAAGGTGGGCGGCTCGCCGTTCAACCTGGCGATCGGGCTGGCGCGGCTGGGCGTGCCGCCGGCGTTTTTCGGCGGGCTGTCGACCGACATGTTCGGCCGCAAGCTGGCCGCCACGCTGGAACGCGAAGGCGTCGACCTCGGCTGCTCGCCGCGGCCCGCCGGCGCGACGGCGCTCGTCACTGTCGACCTGGATGCACGCGGCGTGCCGACCTACCAGCTGTATGGCGGCAGCACGGCCGAACGTGACGTCGGCACCGGCGATGTGGCGCGGGTGCCCGAGGATGCGCAGGCCATCCACGTCGGCTCGTATTGCATGGTGGTGGAACCTGTCGCAGCGCTGCGCGCCCTCGTAGCGCGTCAGCAGGGGCGCAGCCTGATCGCTTTCGACCCCAACGTACGCCTGACCATTGAACCGGACCGCAACGCCTGGATACGCGCCGTGGCGTGGATGTTGCCGCGCACGGACCTGCTGAAGATCAGCGACGAGGACATCGCCGCGCTGTATCCCGGCACGGCGCCGCGCGAGTTCATCGAGATCGCACTGGGCGCGGGTGTCGCGCTGGCCGTGGTCACGTGCGGCGCCGAGGGCGTGCTGGCGGGGACGCCGGCGCTAGGCATCGTGCAACTGCCGGCAACGCCGGTGGACGTCGTCGATACCGTGGGCGCCGGCGACACGTTCCAGGCCGCGCTGCTGTCCTGGCTGTCCCGCCACGGCCTGCTGACGCGGGCGGCGCTCGATGCGCTGGACGCGCGCACGCTGCGCGCGGCGCTGACGTTCGCCTCCCGTGCCGCCGCGATCACCTGTTCGCGCCGCGGCGCCGACCTGCCGCGTCTCGCCGAAGTCGAGGCCACCTTGTAATTCGTCGTATCGATCATGACAACGTTGGACACCACCACCCGTCCGGTCCTTGCCAGGGCTGGCCGATAATCACAAAAGGAGACATGGCATGACCCATCCCATCCATCGCTACTTCACCCGCTCGGCGGCGTTCGCACTGCTGCTGGCGCCGGGGCTCGTGTTCGCCCAGCAGCAGGCGCAGCCCGCGCCCGACGCCGCGCCGCCGGCCAGCGAGGCGCAAGACCCGGCCGCCGTCGTCATCGTCACCGGCGTGACGCAGGCGACGACGAAAAAGAACGCGACGTTCTCTATCAACACGCTGGGCTCCGAAGAGATCCAGAAGCTCGCGCCGATGAGCACCGCCGACCTGCTGGCGAACTTCCCCGGCATTTATTCGGAGGGCAGCAGCGCGGGGGAAGCCAGCAACAACATCACCGTGCGCGGCTTGCCCGTTACGGGCGGCTATCGCTTCGCGCCCCAGCTGATCGACGGCCTTCCGGCCTACGAGGAGCCGGAAGCGCCGTTCATGAACAACGACGTGTTCGTGCGCGACGACCTGATGACCGAAAGCGTGGAACTGGTCAAGGGCGGCCCGGGCGGCATCCTGTACTCGAACGGCCTGGGCGCTACCGTCAACCACGTCACGCGCACCGGCGGCGCCGCGCTGGCCGGCGGCTACAAGATCAAATACGCGGACTATGGCTTCATCCGGCAGGATGCGTTCGTATCCGGCCCGCTGAGCAAGAATGTGACCGGTGCGATCGGCGGCTTCTACCGGCGCAGCAATGGCATCCGCGATACCGGCTACACGGCCGACCGCGGCGGCCAGGTGCGCGGCAACCTGGTCTACACGAGCGACGATCGCAAGACCATGCTGCGCCTCGATGCGCTGCTGATCAACGACCGCACGGCGTTCTACCAGAACCTGCCGATCTCCGTGCCACGCTTCACGCAAAGCGGCACGCCGGCCAATCCCACGAAGATCGACCAGGATACGATCCAGCCGCTGGGCATCGACTTCGCGCACGGTACCACCGCTTCGCCGTACAACCGCCGCTTCGACATGATCGGCGAATACGGCAGCCGGACGATCGACCAGGCGGACGGCATCCACCCCGACTTCCGGATGCTGACGTTGAGCGGCTCGCGTGAACTGGGCGGCGGCTGGAAGGTATCGAGCGGCTTGCGCCACACGACGGGCAGCAACGGCTTCAACGGCGTCTTCACGGGCAACGACACGGCGTCGGCCACCGGCTTCCTGAATGCCCGCTACCAGAACGACGTGGTGTCGCCCGCGCATGGCGCGGCGCTGGCGTGCAACCTGACCAATGCGAAGCTGGTCGGATTCTTCAACATCCCGTCCGCCAATGCGTGCGGCGCCTACGCGAACATCAGCCGCGAAGAGTTCATCGGCAAGTACGCGAAGGCCACGGGTGTGGCGGCGCGCTATCGCGACGGCGGCGGGGCGGTGCCGGCCAACGCCTACCTGAACTTCCTGATCCCGTTCATCGCCGACGTCGATGCGTCCAGCACGTCGCTGGACCTGAAGGCGCAGAAGTCATTCGAACTGCAGGGCCGGCACGACCTGACGTTCGGCGCCTACAAGAGCCGTTACCACTATGCGCCGAACTTCCAGCAGGCGCTGCTCGTCACGGACGGCACCAACCAGTCCCGCCTCGTCGACCTGGTCGCCGTCGATGCGCAGGGCAACCAGGTCGGGCCCAGCCTGACGCAGGGCGGCGCGATCCTGCCCGGCTGGGGCGGATTCGTCAGCGATATCCGGGCCAACGGCAACGCGGCCTACCTGCTGGACCACTGGGAAACGCTCGGCAGCAAGCTGAAGATCGATGGCGGCGTGCGGTGGCAGAACGTCAAGGCCGACGTGGTGCGGCGCAATCGGGACGTCATCACCGACCTGACGCCGGCGGGCATCACGGTCGGCTCGACCGGCGACACGACGGCCGACAACGAAGTGAGCCTGCCCGGCGAAGCACACCGGCTCGGCGAGACGTACCACGGCTTCGGCTGGTCGCTGGGCGCCAACTACAGCTTCAGCAAGGCGTTTGCCGTGTACGGCCTGGCGTCGAACTCGTTCCGGTTGCCCAGCCTGCAGGACTTGAACGACCTCTCCACGGCAGGGGCGACCGTCGTCAACGGCCAGACGGTGTCCGTCAGCGCGGTGGAGCACATCCGCCAGTACGAGGTGGGCCTGCGTTACCTCACGCGGCCGTTCGGCGCGGCGGTGGCGGCGTTCTACAACAACTTCTCGCCGCGCAGCGCCGTCAACATCTACAAGGACATCGAGTCGGCGCAATGCTCGACGGTGGGCGGCGTCACGCAGATCAATTCGTGCCCGGACGTGGCGCAGCTGTACAAGCGCGGCATCCGCAACGTCGGCGCGGAAGTGGAGCTGTCCTGGCGGCCGCACGCGATCGAAGGGCTTGAACTGAAAGGCAATATCGTCGTGCAGCGGCCGGAGGTGAAGGGCGCCAACTACACGATCACGCAGGAGGACAAGGACCCGCAGGGCGTGATCACCGGCTACCATTACGTGCGCATCAGCGAGGATGGCCGGCGCCCGCGCCGGCTGCCGAAAATGATGTTCAACTTCATGCCGTCCTTCGACCTGAAGCCGCTGACCGACATCCCCGTCAGCGTGTACGCGCAATACCAGCATTACGGCTCGCGCTTCTCGGAGGCGAGCGACAACAACGTGACGCTGTACCCGGCGTATCACATCGTCAATGCCGGGGCGCAGTACCAGATCACGGACCGCCTGAACGCGCACCTGCACGTGGCGAACCTGACGAACCAGTTATCGTTCACGGAAGGCGACCCGCTGTTCAACGACCTGCTGTCGCCGGACGGCACGCGCAACCGGGGCGTGGCGCGGCCGCTGTTCGGCCGGACCATTCGGTTCAGCCTGACGTATATGTTCTGACAAGGTTGGAAACCGGGCAACGCGGAGTGCACCTGCGTTGCCCGGGTGCGCCGCCGGCGCGAGCGGGTGTGATCCGGATGACCTGCGGGCTCAGGGCCGTTGCAATCGCAACTGCCCGATCACGCTTGCCACCTTGGTCGTGATGACATCGACCGCGGGATCATTGGCCCCGTGCGGCAGGATGACATCGGCCTCGCGCTTGGTGGGCTCGATGAACTGCTTGTGCATCGGGCGCACCGTTTCCAGGTACTGGTTGACGATGCTGTCCATCGTGCGGCCACGCTCGGCGATGTCGCGCTGCATGCGGCGGATGAAGCGCACGTCGGCGGCAGTGTCGACGAAGATCTTCAGCGACATCATGTCGCGCAGATCCGCGTCGTACAGCGCGAACAGGCCTTCGATCACGATGACGGGGGCGGGCTTGACGAGGATCGTCTGGTCGGAGCGGTTGTCGATCGTGAAATCGTAGACCGGCATCGCGATCGTTTCGCCATTGCGCAGCGCCTGGACGTGCTGGACGAGCAGCGGCCAGTCGAACGCCTGCGGATGGTCGTAGTTCTGCTTGCGGCGCACCTCGGGGGGAAGGTCGGACTGGTCGCGGTAGTAATCGTCCTGCATCACCACCGAGACCATGTCCGTGCCGAACGACGTCAGCACCTGCTGGGTTACCGTTGACTTGCCACTGCCGCTTCCGCCAGCTACTCCGATGACAAACGGAAGGTAAGAAATCTCATTCATCCCCGCATGATACCGGAGCGGCGCCCGAACCGACAGGGCCGCCGCCGAATATTGCCGTGTGCGGCAATCCCGCCACGCCTGCCGCGTTCCTGCCCGGCAGTACGGTTCAGGTAGCGCGGCGCGCCAGCCACGACTCGAACAGGACCCGGTTCTCCGGCCGGGTCAGCGGGTACAGGCCGATGATCGTCGCACCGTTGCGCACCTGTTCCAGCACGAATTCCTCGTAGCGTTCCATGTCCACGGCCTCCGCCGCGATCTCCTCGGCCAGGTGAGCGGGAATGCACACCACGCCGTCGTCGTCGCCGACCATGATATCGCCCGGATAGACGGGCACGCCGCCGCAGCCGATGGGCGCATTGATGTCCAGCGCGTGGTGGCGGATCAGGTTCGTCGGCGCGGACGGACCCGCGCACCACGCCGGAATATCGAGGGCGGCGATGCCGCTGGCGTCGCGCAAGCCGCCGTCGGTGACGATGCCGGCCACGCCCCGCACCTGCATGCGGGTCGCCAGGATGCTGCCGGCGGAGGCGACCGACGCGTCGCCCCGGCAATCCATCACCAGCACGGCGCCGGGCGGGATTTCCTCGACGGCCAGGCGTTGTGGATGGCGCGGATCGCGGAACACGTCCAGGCCGTCGAGATCCTCGCGGGCCGGGATGTAGCGCAGCGTGTAGGCCGGGCCCACCATCCGCTGGCCGGTCTTGAGTGGCCGGGCGCCCTGCAGGAACGTGTTGCGCAGGCCGCGCTTGTACAGCAACGTCGTCAGGGTCGAGGTGGCGATGGTCTTCAGGATGTCCAGCGTGGCCGGTGCCACGGCGGTCGTGGTGCGGGCGCTCATTGGGAGGTGCCCTCACGCTGGAAGACCGTATTGCTGAACCGTATCCGGCTGCTGTCGATGTGGTGCAGCCGATAATATTCTTCCCACTTCAGCGGATCGGTCGTGTGCTGGCCCGTGGCCGGGTCGAGCGCCTGCAGGTAGTCGCCGAACTTGAAGTAGACGTCGCTGCTGTCCGACTGGACCTTCTGCCGCACGGTGCGCGTGCCGCCGTCCGCGTCGGTAAGCGCGATGCTGACGTCGCCGGCCTCGAAGCGGATATCGAGCCCGAACGTGCCGCCCGAGCGGACGGTCCCAAGCGGCATGCCCGTTTCGACGCCGTTGGTGCCGGTCCACCGCAGCAGGATATCGAACACGCCGTTGTTGTTCTTGCCATCGGCGCCCAGGCAGTCGGCGGTATCCTGCACATACACTTTCAGCACGGTGCCCAGGCCTTCGCCGTGGTACTGGGCGACGATCGACTTCGCGCCATCGGGCAGGATCGGCGTCACCTGCGCCGAAAAGTGTTCGCGGGTCTGCGCGGCGGGCTTGCGCAATTTGCTGGCGATCTTCATCTCGTTGCGGTAGCCGTGTCCGTGCCCGGAATCGTATTTCGATTCCAGCGCGCTGAACTCCAGCGTGCCCGCATACGGCGCGGGATAGGGTGAGTTGCCTTCGACGTCGAACAGCTTGTCGAGGTCCGCCTGGGATGTATAGCCGGTTGCGGCGGCCGCCTGCAGCGTCGCGCAGGCCAGCAGCAGGGGTGCCAGCCGGAACATGGTCGTCATTTCATCATCTCCTCGAGTAGTGGTTGCATCGCATCGGCCCACAGCTGGTAGCCGGCCGCATTGGGATGCAGCTGGTCCGGCATGATGGGGTAGGGGATCTTGCCGTCCTGGCCCAGGAAGACCTTGGAAATATCGAGGTAGCGCACGGTCTTGCCGTCGTCGAGCCTGGCCAGTTCGGCATTCAGTGCGGCGATCGTGGCCTGCCGGGTTTCCGCCTCCGCGACCAGCGCCGGGGTGACGGGCCCGCCGTTGCGGTCGCGCGGCCCGCGCGGGAACACGCCGAGCAGCAGGACCTTCGTCTGCGGCAGCTTCGCGCGGATCATGCCGACGATCTTGCGGTCGGCCGCCGCGATCTCCGCCGCGCTGTAATCGAGGCTGTTGTTCGTGCCCAGCATCAGCACCGTGACCTTCGGCGCGATGCCGTCCAGTTCCCCGTGTTCGATGCGCCAGATGACGTGTTGCGTGCGGTCGCCGCCGATGCCGAAGTTGGCCGGCTGGTACTTGCCGTAGTAGGCGTCCCAGATGTGCGGTGCCTTGCGCCAGTTGTCGGTGATCGAGTCGCCCAGGAACAGCAGGCCGACGGGCCCGCTGCGGGCACGCGCCAGGTTGGCCTCGTGCTTTTTCAGGAACTTGCCGTCGTCCTGTTTCGGGAACGGCTGCGACGCGTCCTGCCTCGGCGCCGGCGTGGCCTGGGCGAATGCCTGGCTGCTCGCCAGGCAGAACACGAACAGCGCCAACAGCAGGCGGCGTAATACGTTAGCGGTCATGCGGAAGTCTCCTTTATCGAAGGGTGGTGCCCGGCGCCGCCCCATGCGGCGCCGTGGCGTGGCGGGCACGGACCCGTGCCACGGGGCCGCCGAGCCAGATGGCGAGGAACACGAGCGGCACGAGGGCCGCGCCCAGCACGAAGAACGGCGTGTAGTTGCCGCCGGCCGTCAGGACCGGTACCAGCTGCATGCAGCCGATCACGCCCAGCACCGCGGCCGTGCCGCTGATGCCGGCCAGCGAACCCACCGTGCGGCCGGAAAAGAAGTCGCTGGGCAGCGTCTGGATGTTCGTGATTGCGGCCTGGAAGCCGAACAGGATCACGGCGATCGACAGCACCGCGGCAAGGGGCGTCTCCACCACGGCCGTCAGCAGCAGGGCCGGGAACATCACGACGAGGCCCAGCGCGATGACGGTCTTGCGTGCCCGGTCGACCGTCCAGCCGCGCTGCAGCAGCCGGCCGCACAGCCAGCCGCCGCCCAGCGCGCCGATGGCGGCGCCGACGTACGGCACCCAGCCGAACAGGCCGATCTGCTTGACGTCGAAGCCGAACTTCTCGTTCAGGTACAGCGGCAGCCAGCCGACGAACAGCCACCACACGGGATCGATGAAGAAGCGCGCCGCGATCACGCCCCAGCTTTGCCGGTGGCCGAGCAGCTGCGTCGTGGTGGGCACGTAGTCGTCTGCCGGCGTGCCGGCCTGACCATGGCTCTGGCCGCCCAGGATGTAGGCCCGCTCCTCGGCGCTGACCCATGGGTGCTCGCCGGGGCCGGACTTGTAGACGATCAGCCACGGCACCACCCAGATGAAGCCCAGCGCGCCGATCAGGATGAACGTCGTCTTCCAGCCGACGAACGCGTACAGGAAGGCGACCAGCGGCGGCGCGACGATCGAACCGAGCGACGCACCGGCGCCGAAGATGCCCTGGCCGAGCGCTCGTTCGCGCACGGGGAACCACTCGGCGATCGCCTTCGTCGCGCCGGGCCAGTTGCCCGCCTCGCCGACGCCCAGCAGGGCGCGAAACAGCGCGAACGACAGCGCGGTGCGGGCCACGAAGTGCAGCCCGATCGAGACGGACCACAGCGCGATCGACAGCAGGAAGCCGACGCGCGTGCCGAGCGCGTCGAAGATCTTGCCGAACAGCGACTGGCCGATCGCATACCCCACGAGGAACACCGTGATGATGTTGGCGTAATCGCGCTTGTCCAGCCCCAGTTCGTCGGCGATGCCCGGCCACATGACCGCGAGGGCCGACCGGTCGATGTAGTTGATGATCGTGGCGGCCGCCACCAGCGCCATGACCAGCCAGCGCAGTCCTTGTCGTGTCTTCATGCCCATGTCTCCGTATTGTTGGTGTTGGCGGGCGGCGCCGCGTCACATGGACAGCAGCGCATCCAGTTGGGCGCGCGTGGGCAGCCCCTCGCAATCGCCGCGGTATTGCACGACCCGGGCGCCGACCGCATTGCCCCGCTGTGCGGCGGCGGCAGGCGGCAGGCCTTCCAGCAGCGCGCTGATGACGCCGGCCGCGAAGCCGTCGCCGGCCCCCACCGTGTCGACCACGTGCGCCACCGGCATGCCGGGCACCGTACGCTGTTCGTCCGCCGTCGCGACATACGCTCCGCCCGGGCCCAGCTTGACGATGACGAGGCGCACGCCGCGCGACAGGTAGAAGTCGGCGATGGCGGCAGGTTCCGCGCGCCCCGTCAGCAGGCCGCCCTCGGCCAGGCCGGGCAGCACCACGTCCGCCCGCGAAGCCAGCTCGTTCAGCTCGGCGATCATCTCGCCCTGCGAACGCCACAGCCGCGGCCGCAGGTTGGGATCGAACGTGATCGTGCTGCCCGCCGCGCGCGCCCGCGTCGCCATCGCGTGCGCCAGTTCGCGGCAGCCCGGCGACAGCGCCGGCAAGATGCCCGTCAGGTGCAGCAGGCGGGCGGGCAGGGCGCCGTCCGGCAGGTCGGCCGCCGACAGGCAACTGGCCGCCGAGCCGCGGCGAAAGTATTCGACTTCCGGATCGGCGCCGTCGCGCGGCTGCGCCTTCAGCATGAACCCCGTCGGGTGGTATGGATCGGTGCGCACGTGGCGGCGGTCGATGCCCTCGGCATCCATGCAGTCGAGCAGGTGCCGGCCCAGGCTGTCGTCGCCGACGGCGGACAGGTACGCCACGCGCAAGCCGAGGCGCGCCAGGCCGACCGCCACGTTCAGCTCCGCGCCGGCCGTGGTCCGTTCGAAGCTGCGCACGGCCGGCAGCGGCGCGCCGTCCGCCGCCATGAACAGCGCCATCGCTTCGCCGGCGGTGATGACGTCGAACTGGTGCTCAGCCACGGACAGGCCTCATCCGGGTGACCAGCGTTGCCTCGCGGGCGGCCGGCAGCGACACGCGCAGCACCACGCCACGCTCCTCGCGCGGACCCTTGTCGACGTTGCCCGGCGGCCCGGCGGCCGTCACCACGCCCGGTTCGACGACGGCCTTCGCGGCGGCGGTGCCGATGTCGACTTCCAGCGCGGCCGGCTTGCCGGCAACGACGAAGCGCTGCGGGCCGGCCGCGGCGATGGCGCTGTCGCCGTGCACCTGCGCGGTCAGCACCACGGGCCGCGTGGCGCGCAGCCGGTCCGTGACCGTCCACGTGCCGCCGGCCAGCACGAAGGTGCGTTCCAGCTTCTCGACGCCCAGTTCGGGGCGGTAGGCGCCCGTGAGATCCGCGACGATCTCGGCGCCATTGGCGGTCAGCTCCACGCGCGGCATGCGGATCGCGTCGAGCCGCGCATACGGGTAGCCGGCGAACGCGTCGTGGCCGTGCCCTTCGTTGGCCTGGCCCTGGCCGTCGACCAGCAGCGTGTTGCTGAGGTTACTGCGCGGGATGCCGGCATAACCCATCGGCCCGCTCAGGTAGGTGCCCTGCGCATACAGGATGAAGCTGCCGGCATCGGGATGCGAATGGCCCATCGACAGGTGCCAGTCGGGCAGCGCGGCAAGCAAGGTGGCTGCATGGTGGCCCTCCGGCGGCCCGGCGCGGAAGGCGAACGCGGTGGCGTCCTTCGTCCAGCCGCTGCGCCAGTACACGGTGCCCAGGTCGGTGAAGTGGTGATACGGCGGCAGCGCCGTGATCGGGCTGGCTGGCAAGGTCGCGTCGTGCCACAGCAGGGTCCAGAAATCCTCGGCGCACGTGTGGCCGAGCGATGCCATCCAGTCTGCCACGCCCTGCGCTTGCTGGTTGCGGGAGACCGCGGCCAGCCGGTACAGCAGGTTGTAGTTCGAATGCAGCTTGCCGCCCGGGTGCGTGCGCGCCGCGTCGCGGCCGTGCCGGGCGCGCGTGTGCGGGCCTTCGAACGCGTCGCCGAAGTCGAAGATGTCCTGCCCGTTCGGCGTCAGCGAATGGGCGATGTACAGGTGCGCGTTGCGCAGCGCCGGGTGGTTGTACATGTCGTCGCCGGCCGCGTGCGCGAACGCGTCGAGCGCATGGACGATCCACGGCATCGAGAACACCCAGTACTCCACGCCTTCGTAGAAATAGCCGTCCGGCGCTGCCACCTGCAGCACGCGCGTGAAGATGGCGCGGGCAAGCGCGGCCCACGTCGCCGCCTCGGGAGCGTCGTCCCACACGGCATACACCGCCACGGCGAGGCCGGCGATGGGGATGAAGCAGTGGTTCTGGCTGTACGAATACGTCTTGCCCGGCTTCGGTGCGAAGTGCGCCGCCAGCAGGCGCGCCTGGCGGACCAGCTTGTCGCGATAGCGCTTGCGTTCTTCGTCGCTCAGCACGTCGAACAGCAGGTCGTAGCCCATGCCCAGGCCATACAGCAGGTGGCCGGCCGCCAGGTCCACGTCCGGTTTGCTGTACGTGTAGCCCCACACCGGATAGCTGACCGCGGCATCCATGTAGCGCTTCGCGGCGGCGAGATAACGTTCGTCGCCTTCGATCCGGTAGGCGAGGGCGGCACCGGCGATGCCGATCGCCACGGTGTTCTGCGCACGCCGTTCCTGGGCCGGCGGCGGGGCCGGTTCCTGCCGCATCGCCACCAGCCCTGCCAGGGCCTTTTGCCACGCGTCGCGATGGCTGCCGGTGGCGCGGCGGCGCAGGTCGGCCAGGCCGGCAGCCGTCGTGAACACGCGCGGGTGCACGCCGCGCAGCTCCTGTTTCAATGCGGCGGGATGCTCGTGCATCAGCGCTTCCAGCGGATGGGGCCCGCGCGTCGGCTTGCCCTGTTTCGGCCCGAGCGCCTCGCGCGCATCCTGGGCCAGCGCGGGCATCGCGGACAGGCCCGGCAACAGCGCAGGCAAGGAGAGGGCGGCGGTGCCGAGGAAACGGCGCCGTGTGATGGGTCGGTTCATGGGGACTCCGTCAGTACAGGCCCAGGCCGCCGTTGACCTGGACGATCTCGCCGGCCAGGAAGGCGGCGCGCTCCGATGCGAGGAAGACGACGACGTTGGCCACGTCGTCGGGCTGGCCTTCGCGGCGCGCCGGGGTGCGCTCGGCGATGGCCTGGCGGTTGGCCGGCGTGTTGAACGTGTCGTGGAAGCGGGTGGCGATCAGGCCCGGCGCAACGCCGTTGACGCGGATGCCGGCCGGGCCCACTTCCTTGGCCAGCGCACGCGTGAAGGTGGCCACGGCCGCCTTGCTGGCGGCATAGTGCGCCGAGCCGGGGCCGCCGCCGTCGAACGCGGCCAGCGACGACATCGTGACGATCGTGCCCTTGCCGCGCGGCTCCATCCGGCGCAGTGCCGCCCGGCAGACGAGGAACGTGCTGGTCAGGTTCAGGTTCACGGCGTCGTTCCACAGCGCGACCGGCATGTCGGCAACGCGGCAGCGCTGGATCAGCCCACCCATATTGGCAAACACGACGTCGATGGCGCCGATCGCCGCTTCCGCTTCGCCGAATACCTGTTCCGCCGCTTCCGGCCCGGTCAGGTCGGCACGGACCGCGTGGGCCTGGCGGCCAAGCGCGCGGATCTGCTCGACGGTTTCCTCCGCTTCGGCGGCGCTGGTCCAGTAGGTCAGCACCACGTCCGCGCCTGCCTGTGCCAGGGCCAGCGACGTGGCCTTGCCGATGCCGGATGCGCCGCCGGTGACGAGCGCGCGTTTGCCTTGCAGTTCCATGGTTGTCTCCATCAGGTGATTCACGGTTGAGGGGGTGTCGCGGTGGACGAGCGGACGATCAGCTCGGGCGCGAACAGCGCGCCGTCCGGCTTGTCGTCCGGCGCGAGAATGCATTTCACGGCGGCGTCGGCCATCGCCTGGATCGGCTGACGGAGCGTCGTCAGCGGCGGGTCGTGGGCAGCGCAGAAGAAGATGTCGTCGATGCCGACCAGCGAGATGTCGGCGGGGATGCGCCGGCCCAGCTGCTTCAGCCCGACGCCGATGCCGATGGCCATCATGTCGTTGATCGCGATGGCCGCCGTGGGCCGCGCTGAAGACGTGACGATACGCGACGCGGCGCTGCGCCCCAGCTCGAACAGCCGGGTGTCGCCGTGCGGATCGCTGGGGCCATCCGTGGCGTCGGCGATCACCAGCTCGCCCGTGATGCCGGCGGCGGCCACGGCCTGCTGGAACCCGCGGATGCGCTCCTGCCGGTTCAGCGTGTACGGCGGCGGCGTGACGAGCGCGATGGAACGGTGCCCCAGCGTCACGAGGTGCTGCACGGCCTGCGCGGTGGCGGCCGCATTGTCCATCGAGATCGTCGTGATGCGGTCGTGCGCCTCGTCGTTGCGCTTGATGTCGAAGGCCACCACGGGGCAGCGCGACGTGACGGCCGCGAGGTGCTCCGTGTCGCTCAGCGCGGAACCCGTGATGATGCCCTTCACGCCATAGGCCAGCAGGTCGGCCATCACGGCGCGCTCGCGGTCCGGGTCGCGGAAGGTGCTGAAGGTCATCACGTGGCACTGGTAGCGGGTGGCGGCTGCTTCGACGGCGCATGCCAGCGCGCCGAAGAACTGGTTCGCCAGCGAGGGCACGAGCAAGCCGACCATCGATGCCACGCCAGTCTTCAGCTGGCGCGCCGCGTTGTTCGGCCGGTAGCCGAGCTGCTCGATCGCCTGCTGGATCTTGGCTTGCGTATCGGGACGCATCTGGCCCATGCGGTTGTTGAGGAAGTTCGAGATGCTGGACGGTGAAACGCCGGCCAGCCGCGCGACATCCTGGATCTTGGGTTCGCTCATGGTGTCCTTGGTAATGGGCCGGCCGGTCAGAAATTGACGTCCAGCCGGGCGGTGTAATAACGGAACGCGTCGCGTGCCGGTTGCCACCCGTACGAGCGGATGTCGGGTCCCGATACCTGCTTGAAATTCAGGAAGGAGCCGACATTGCCGACCGCGTAATGGTGGTCGAACAGGCTCTTGACGCCGACCGAGAACTTGTACTTGCCGCGCTGGTCGGCGATCGACGCGCCCAGATCGACGATACCATGGCCGGGGCGCATCAGGCTGGGGTCCTGGCTGATCGCGCCCTGCACCTTCGATTGCGCGCGCACGTTGCCGTTGACGGCCAGCTTGTACGGGATCGCCGTGATGGGCAGCGTGTATTCGCCGCCCAGGTTCATCTTCCATTTCGGCGCGTTCGGCATCATGCCGCCGCTCGCGTCGCGCAGGAAGGCGCCCGGTACCAGTTCGTTCGGCACGTTGCAGTCCTTGGCGCCGCTGTAGCATGGGCCCTGCTTCCAGTCGACGACGGTGGCGCGCGTGAACGAGAGGTTCGCCGTCAGCAGCAGCGCGCGCGTCAGCAGCGCCGACGCATCGGCCTCGAAGCCCTGCGTCTGCAGCTTCGGTATGCTGTACAGCACACTGGCCTGGCTGCCGTCGGAGAACCGTTCCGTGGCCGACGTCTGGTAGTCGCGGAAGCTGGTCTTGAACACCGCGACGTTCAGCGTGGCGCGGTTGTTCCACAGGTTGGCCTTCAGGCCCGCTTCGAAGCTGGTCGCTTTCTCCGGCGCCAGCGGCAGGCGCTTGAACACGTTGACGTTGTTGGCGCCGCTGGTCATGTCGTACGCGACGCCCTTGCTGCCCGTGGAGGCGGTGCCGTACACCATCGTGTCCGGCGTCAGCTTGTAGCTGTAACCGAGTTTGCCGGTCACGAAGTTCTCGTCGTGCTGCGGTGCCGTGTAGAGGTGCGAGCCCGTGTGCACATTGTTCGGCGCCGTCGACGACAGGCTGTCGATCGTGTGGAACATGTAGTCGTTCGTCTCCCGCGTGAAGCGCAGGCCCGCCGACAGCGTGTGCCGCGGCCGGAAGTCCCAGCTGCCGTTCGCGTAGATGGCGCGATTCAGGCTGGCCGACGTGGTGTGGTAGTTGGTCCAGTTGGTCTCCTTGACGAACGGATTACCGCGCTGGTACCAGCGGTCGATGCTGGTGCGGGCCAGCCACAGGCCCACCAGGTAGCGCAGGTTGCCGCTGTCCGGCGACGTCAGGCGCAGCTCCTGGGTCGACAGCTTGGTGTCCATCGTGCCGTTGATCATCGGCGGCTCGGCGATGCCCGAAGGCTTGCCCGAGTGATCCAGCTGGTAGAAGGTCGAGATCAGGTCGATGTTGTCGTTGTCGCGGAAGTCGTTCGACCGGTTCTTGTCGACGGACGTGATCGACGTCAGCGCATAGCCGGCCAGCGGCGAACGGTCCGGGAACAGGTAGTTGAAGCGCACGCCGATGCCCCGATCGGTGGCATCCAGGCCGGTCGGCGAATCGTTGCGGATCGTCGTGTTGAACGGCGTGACGGCGATGCCCCGCAACACCTCCGTGTTCGACAGCGCCTTGTAGTTCTTGTTGTACAGGTAGCCCACGCCCGGGCCGATCGACGTGATGGCGGCCGTGTTCCCGGTGCGGAGCGCGTGGTCGTAGCGGGGCGAGATCTGCACGTCCAGGTCGGGCGTGATCTGCCACTGCACCTTCGCGAAGAACGTCTTGCCGCCCGAGCCGTTCTGCATGCTGTCGGTCGTCAGGTTGTGCAGCAGGCCGGGAAAATCGGTCTTGCTGGCGAACAGGCGCACGCCGACCGTATCGGACAGCCGGCCGCTGACGGACGTGGCGACGCGGTACTCGTCGTCGCTGCTGCGAAACAGCGACAGCTTGCCCTTCATCGGGCCGGCGCCGATCGGCTTCGTCGTGATCACCACCGCGCCGGCAATCGCGCTCTTGCCGAACATCGTGCTTTGCGGCCCTTTGAGCACCTCCACCCGCGCCACGTCGGACACGTCGCGAAACGCCTGCTGCGCCTGGGCGTACGGCATGTCGTCGACGATGATCGCCACGTCGCCTTCGATGCCGATATTGTTGGACGTCGTGCCGATGCCGCGCATGTTGATGCTGTTGGTGCCCACCTGCGTGCCGGTGGAAATGGTGAGCGCGGGCGACAGGTTGACGATGTCGTCGAACTCGCGCACGTTGTTGCGGTTGAGGGCTTCCTCGGTCAGCACGGAAATCGACATCGGCACGTCTTCCAGCTTTTCGATACGGCGGTTGGCCGACACGACGACCGCCTCCAGCTTCGGCGCATCGGCCGGCGCGGCTTCCTGCGCCTGTACCGGCGCGGCGAGCTGCAGGAGGGCCAATGCGGCGGCGATCGGGGTAAGCGGCGGCGGCGCGCCACGGTGGTGCTGCTTGACTGCCATTGTTGTCTCCGTTATTTGGTGTTGTGACGACAGCAGACTGCTAGATTATAAAACGTTTTACTGCATCGTTACAGTCCGCCGCCGGCAAGCCGGCTTTGGGAAAACAAAGAATATGAAAAGCACGCCTAAAGTGCCTCGCCTATTCTGCGTAACGACCTACTGTAACGATTTAGTGCAACGTTTTACTAAGTGTCGTACTCCCAGTTGCGGCTGTCAATCTTTTTCTGAAAGCGTGTGAAAAAGGGGACGGGGAGTCGTGCTTCCCCCGGAGCGCATCCAGGAACGCCCCACAACATGCAAGGCGCGGGTTGCAGCGTACATATGCGCGGATGTGCGCAGTATTTATAATTCGTCATAGGCACGAACGTGCAGGTACGCCCAGTGGCCTTGCCAGTGCTGAAGCGCAGGACCCCGGTTTTGGCGGAGGGGGGCAATCATCAGCCTTAATGGAGTACACCGAATTTTTTGCAACGGACAAAGCAGCGGGAGGAACGGGGCAATGAAACGTCTCATTTGCGTGAGCGTGATGCTCCTGGGGGGCTGGAGCGCCCCGTTTGCCGGGGCAGATACGTCAACTGGAGGCACGCAGTCGGACATCACCATTGGTGAACCGCTCGTGACGGCAAGGGCGAAACTCCTCAAGCATGGATGGAAGCCGACGCGGCGTCACGCCGATGACGGCTACGAATACAGCGGCGCGGAGGTGGAGCTTATCCGGCGCAGAATATTCGAGGTCGACTCGTGCTCGTCGGACAGCTCGCGCTGTATCCTGTTCTACGCGAAGAGAGGAAAGTGCCTGCGGATGGACACCATCGGCGAGAAGGTGGGCTATATGGTGGTGACGCGGTGGGCCGAAGAGTGTCCGGATGCGCCTCCCCGGCCCAGCGGCGCAAACTCTGAATGAACACCGACTGCATCGCTCGCGGTCGATTGTGCGGCCGCGGCAACTAGCCGATCATGTTTGCCACCTTGGCAGTAATAACGTCGATGGTCGGATCGTCCGCACCATGCGGCGGATGATGTCGGCGTGCCGATGGGGGCGCTAGGGCTCTGCATCCTCGCGTTGGGCAGTCGTTGCATTGCGCAGCGTTTTTCGCCGGCCACGCTCACTTCTCTACCGCCGCCAGCCGCCGTGAATTCGCATCGCTCCGAAAAACGATTGGCTGCACGCCTTGTGCCTGCATCCGCTGCGCCTGCAGCACGACCGCCTGCACATCGCCATGCCGCGGCGACCGCGCGCACACCGGGTCCGCATTCTCCGCATCGCCCGTCAGCGCGTAAGCCTGGCACCGGCAGCCGCCGAAATCCTTGTGCCGTTCTGGGCAGCCGCTGCACGGTGCCTTCATCCACGCATCGCCCCGGTAACGGTTGAACGCGCCGCTGCCGTACCAGATCTCGCCCAGCCGGTGCTCCGTCACGTTCGGGAAGGCGATCCCCGGCAGCGAGCGTGCCGCGTGGCAGGGCAGGGCGGTGCCGTCCGGTGCGACGGCAAAGAACACGGAGCCCCAGCCGTTCATGCAGGCTTTCGGCCGCTCTTCGAAATAGTCGGGCACGACGAACAGGATGCGTATCCGGTTGCCGATCCGGGCGCGGTACTCGTTGACGACGGCTTCGGCCCACAGCAGCTGTTTGCGCGTGGGCATCAGCTGCGCGCGGTTCACCAGGCCCCAGCCGTAGTACTGCGTGTTGGCCAATTCCAGGTACTCGACACCCATCTCCAGCGCCATGTCGATGATGCGGTCCACGTGGTCGAGGTTGAAGCGGTGCAGCACGACGTTCAGCACCATCGGGTAGTCGTGCCGCTTGATCAGCCGCGCCACCTTCGCCTTCAGGTCGAAGGTCTTCGTGCTCGACAGGAAGTCGTTCATCTCCCGTGTCGAATCCTGGAACGACAGCTGGATGTGATCGAGTCCGCGCTCCTTCATGCGCGCGATGCGCGGTTCGGTGAGGCCGATGCCGGACGTGATCAGGTTCGTGTAGAACCCCAGCCGCCGGCCCTCGCCGATCAGCTCTTCCAGGTCGTCGCGCAGCAGCGGTTCGCCGCCGGAAAAGCCCAGTTGCGCGGTGCCCAGCTGGCGGGCCTGGCGCATCACGTCGATCCACTCTCCCGTCGAGAGTTCGGCGCGCTGCTGCGCGTAGTCGACCGGGTTGTAGCAGAAGGCGCAGTGCAGCGGGCAGCGGTAGGTCAGCTCGGCCAGCAGCCACAGGGGCGGCGCGATCGGCGGGCGGGATGCAGGTGCATTCATCGCGGCTCAGGCCAGCCAGCCCTGCTCGTTGGCCGCGCGGAGGAAGTCGTCGACGTCGGCCCGCAGATCGCTTGCGCTGAACGCCTGTTCCAGTTCGTGGACGATGGCCGGCACGCTGTGCAGCCCGTCGCAGCGCTTCAGGATCTCGGCCGCGCTCTGGTTCAACTTGACCATGCCCTCGGGGTACAGCAGCACGTACTGGCCCTGCGCCTCTTCCCACTGCATGCGGAAGCGGCGAGACAGCTGGGGTTGGGCGGGAATCTTGTCCATCGTGTTCATCGTGGCACCTCGCGGCTAGGGGTAGGCCCGGTCGATGGCGTCGAGCATGGCCCACAGGATGTCGAGCTTGAATTGCAGGATCTCCAGCGCCCGTTCCTGCTGGGCGCGGGTCGTGAAATGGTCGAGCGTCACCCGCAGCCCGTGCTCGACATCGCGTTCGGCCAGCGCGATGCGGCTGCGGAAGTACTGCAGGCCGTCGGCATCGATCCAGCCGTAATGGAGCGGCCAGTTGGCCAGGCGGTCCTTGTGGATCCGCGGCGCAAACATCTCGGTGAGCGACGAGCACACGGCTTCCTGCCATGGCACCTGCCGCGCGAAGTTGACGTAGGCATCGACGGCAAAGCGCACGCCGGGGATGACGTGGCGGTGCGACCATAAGTCGTCCGCTGCCAGACCGACGGCGGCGCCCAGCCGCAGCCACGCTTCGATGCCGCCTTCGTTATCCTCCCCGCCGTCGTGGTCGAGGATGCGGCGCACCCATAGACGGCGCGTGGCGCGGTCCGGGCAGTTCGCGAGGATGGCGGCATCCTTGCGGGGGATGTTCACTTGGTAGTAGAAGCGGTTGGCGACCCAGCCGCGGATCTGCTCGGGGCCCAGCAGGCCGCTGTTCATCCGCGTGTTGAACGGGTGGTGGATGTGGTACCCCGCGCCGCGGGCCCGCAGCTGCGCCTCGAATTCGGCGCGGTCCCACGCCGGCATGCTCACTTGGGCGTCCGTCACAGGTTGATCTCCATGCCGTCGAACGCGACCTCGATGCCGTGGTGGGCCAGCATGGCACGCTGTGGCGATTGCTCGTCCAGGATCGGGTTCGTGTTGTTGATGTGGATGAGGACCTTGCGAGGCGCCTTGCCGTGCGCGTCCAGGCTGTCGAGCACCGCGATCATGCCGCGCTGGCCCGCCTGCGGCAGGTGGCCCATGTCGGCCGCGCTCTTCGTGGAAAAGCCGTGCTCGATCATTTCGCCGGCGCTCCAGAACGTGCCGTCGACCAGCACGCAGTCCGCTGCCTGCATCGCGTAATCGACCTGCGGTTCGATCGCACCGAGGCCGGGGGCATAGAACACGGAGCGGCCGCTGGCGATGTCCTCGATCAGCAATCCAATGTTGTCGCCCACTGCAGGGCGGTCGCGGTGCGGCGAATACGGCGGTGCCTTGCTGGACAGGGCCAGCGGCGTGAAACGGATGCCGTCGATGCCGGGGACCTGCACGGGGCGCATGCCGGGACCGTCGCCGATGGTCTCCAGCGGATGCCACTTCACGCCGCAATAATGGGACAGCACGGGCGCCAGCGGCAGGCTGGCGTTCAAGTCGTCCCACACGGGCGCGGTGCAGTACAGCGGCAGCTGCCGCCCTTCGCGCAGCATCAACAGGCCCGTGACGTGATCGATCTGCGCGTCCATCAGCATCACGGCGGCGATGCCCGTGTCGCGCGGCGAGCGTGCCGGCTGCAATGCCGGCGTGGCGCGGATCTGCGCGAGGATATCCGGCGACGCGTTGACCAGCACCCAGTCGGCGCCGTTCGCCGACACGGCGATCGACGATTGTGTGCGCGCCGTGGCGGCAACGGTGCCGCTCCGCACGCCGGCGCAATTGCGGCAGTTGCAGTTCCATTGCGGGAAACCGCCGCCCGCTGCCGAACCTAAGACGATGATCTTCATGGAGTGGTTGCGAAAAGCCGTGCGCAGGGCACGGCTTTTCGGGTAGGTCAGCGGTTGGCGATGTACATCGTGATTTCAAAGCCAAAGCGGACGTCGGTGAATTGCGGCTTGCTCCAGGTCATGAACAGTCTCCTCAAGGTTCGGTGTGGCAGGCATCGGTTGCCGGCTGGTCACCGCACGGCGTGCGCGGTCGGGAAGCACTGCTGCAGTATTCGTGCCACCGCCCGGCAGGGCGGCGTTGCCGGCGGGGTGCCATGGCAATGGAACAGTTTTCCGGTACACCTGTCCCGATTTGCAACAGTGACCCGCGGCCCCGTTGCTCAGCCGGGAGCTGATTCCCGCGCCCGCACGAGCACGCGGGCCGGCGAGCCGCTGACGCCCGTCAGCCGCAAAGGCAGGGCGATGACGTCGCCGCTGTGCGCGAATTCGCCAACGTCTTCCAGCGTATCCTCGGCGAGGAATTTGCCCGCCTGCGCCACCCGGCGGTGGAACCACAGCGGGTCGTCATGCGCCACCTGCAGCGCGCCGACGGTCACGATCATCGGCGGCGGCAACGCCAGCAACGCGTCGATCGCTGCCGTGGCGGCACGCAGCGGTGCGCGCGCATCGATGAGGAGGTGGGTGGCGCCGGCGCAGTCCAGCCGGAACGCGGGATCGGTGAGGTGCCCGGCACTGACGAGGCGATAGCTGCCCACGCATGCGCCGACCGGCAGCTGGTCGAGCGTGGCGCCGCCGTCGGCGAAGTGGCAGGGCGCATCGATATGCGTGCCGGTCTGCGTTCCCAGCGACAGGCGCCACACTTCGAAGCCCGCGCTGTGGCGTTCGGCCCAGCGCTCGGCCGCGAATGGCGGGTCGGCATAGGCGCCGTCCCGGTAGATCCACAGGTGCTCGTCCAGCTTGCGGGTCAGGTCGATCCAGTCGCTCATGTGCTTTCCTCCCGGGCGAACAGCCATGGTACAGCGCCCGGCGACCGACCCGCGGAACTATGCGTGCACGGTGCGCAGGAAGTCGATCAGCACGGCGTTCACCGCACCCGGCGCCTCCTGCTGCACCCAATGGCCGGCGCCGGCGACGATGGTGCTGCCGCGATGCCCCGGCACCGTGTGCGGCAGGGCATCCACCAGCGGTTTCATCAGCGGGTAGATCGGATCGTGTTCGCCCGTGATGAAC
Organism: Pseudoduganella flava; assembly: GCF_007830495.1. Classification (GTDB taxonomy): domain Bacteria; phylum Pseudomonadota; class Gammaproteobacteria; order Burkholderiales; family Burkholderiaceae_D; genus Rugamonas; species Rugamonas flava. Next base: position 659,317 of record NZ_VLKW01000002.1, read on the forward strand.
CAGGCCGGTTGGTGGATGGCGACACCCTGCAGCGGCGCGGTCAGCTCCCAGTTGCGTTCGATGTTACGGTACCACTTCAGCGGGCCGGCGAACCCGGACCGTTCGAAGGCCGCGATGTAGACGGCGAGTTCCGCGTCGCTCATCCAGTGCATCGGCCGCTCCGGTTCGGCCAGCGCCGCCAGCGCGCCGGATGGGCCGATCATGCCGTCCCAGCGCGCTGAGGGACCGGCCGACAGCGTCCACATCATGCGGCGCAGCGTGGCCGCGATGTCCTGCTCAAATTCCTCTTCCGCGCGGCCGGGCTCCTGGAAGTACAGCTGGTAGAACTCCGTGCGGCCGGAGCGGCGCCACGCATCCAGGCGGCTGACCGGCCGGCGCGGCGTGAAGGGCACGCACATGCCTGTCACGCTGGCAAACAAGTCCGGGCGCAGCTGCGCGGCCGCCCACGCGACGGGCGCGCCCCAGTCGTGGCCGACGATGTCCGCCCGCCCGATGCCCAGCTCCGCCAGCAGCCCGACCATGTCGCCGACCAGGTGGTAGATCGTGTACTGCTCGGTGGGCTGCGGCACGTCCGTGCGGCCGTAGCCGCGCATGTCCGGCGCGATCGCGTGGAAGCCCGCATCGGCCAGCGCGCGCAGCTGGTGCCGCCACGAGTAACCTACTTCGGGAAAGCCATGGCAGAGCAGCACGACAGGGCCGCTGCCGGCTTCCGTCACGTGCTGGTGAATGCCGTTCGCAACGATGCAACGTTCGCGGAATTCAGGCATGTGCGCGTCCCGTGCCGGCCGGTGCCTGGGCGATCGTTCGTGCAGCGACGGCGCCCGCGGCAAGGATGCGTGGCACGAGAGGCAGGCTGGTGGTGCGCGCCAATTGAATCGTGCCGACCAGCGAAGCGAACACCGCGCGTGCCACGTCCTGCGCGTTGCGCTGGCCGGGTGGCAGGGCGCCGGCAATCGTGTCGATCAGCGCGGCGACGGCCTTGTCCACCGCCACGCGCGTGGCGGCCGGCCGGCGCGCCAGCTCCGGTGCCAGCGCAGCCACGGCGCAACCGTGTTCCGGGTGGTCGACGTGGCGCGGGTCCAGGTAGTGATCGATGACCGCGTCGAGCGCTTTGCCGGGCGGCGCCTGCTCGATGCGGGCGGCGATGGCGGCGGTGGTCTCGGTCAGCGCGGCCACGACCGCCTCGGCGACCAGCGCTTCCTTCGATTCGAAATGGGCATAGAAGGCCCCATTCGTCAGGCCCGCTTCGGCCATCAGGCTGGCCACCCCGGCGGCGGCGATGCCGTCGCGCCGCAGCACCCGTGCGGCGGTCTGCACCATCTTCTTTCTCGTTTCTTCCTTCTGGCCAGCGGCGTAGCGCATCGCACCTCCTGTTGAAAATATGATCGTAATACAATAGGCCGGACAAAGCCAGTGGCACGCGCTGCCCCATGCGCGATGCGACAGCCTTTCGCCGATCCATTTCCCGTTGCCGTGACCTACCAACATCGGGCCGCGGCGCGGGCATGCCGGCCATCCTCCTCTCCCTTCCGGCAGGGGGCAGGCGTGGGCAGCGGGCTTAGAATCGTGCTTTTGACACGGGAGGCACCATGTCCAGCCATCGACAGCCGGCCGCGCCGGCAAACCAACACGTGCCCGCACAGACCGTGGAGCGGGACAGGCAATCGGATGACTTGGACGAAGCGCTGGACGAATCGTTCCCGGCAAGCGATCCGGTGGCCGTCACGATCACGAGCGTCGATCCGGCGGAGAAGCAGCCGCGCACCTAGCGGGGCAGGGGCGCTTGGCTGTGCGCCCGATTCGGTCAGCGTGCCGCACATCCGGCAGCGGGATTGGCCTGCGGCCCCGCCGTGGTCTGCCTGACGAACGGGATCTCGCCCGCGGGCCCGTAGCTGAACTCCTCCACCGCCACCGAGCGGCGGAAGTCCGCGTTCGACAATGCCTCGTTGTGGTAGAAGAGGTAGGACTTGCCGTTGAAGTGGGCGAAGGCCTGGTGGATCGTGTGCGTGACCTTGTTCTTGTCCATGATGACGCCGCGATAGGTCCACGGACCCGTCGGGCTTGGGCCTGTCGCGTAGGCGATCACCTCCGGCAGTCCGCTCGCATAGCTCAGGTAATAGACGCCGCCGCGCTTGTGCAGGTATGGCGCCTCCTCGAAATTGAACAGGCCCACGGTCTGGATCGGACCCGCCAGCTCGATCATGTTCGGCTTCAGTTTGGCGTACTTCAGCACCTTGTTGCCGAAGTACAGATAGGCCTGACCGTCGTCGTCGACGAATACGGCCGGGTCGATGTCGTCCCAATCGTTCGGCGTCTCGCGGGTCATGTCGTTGGTGACCAGCGCGGTGCCGCGCGCGTCCGTGAACGGGCCGGTCGGGGCATCGGCCACCGCCACGCCGATCGCCATTCCCTTGATGCCGGCATGCTTGACCGGCGCGTACAGGTAATACTTGCCCTGGTGCTTGACGACGTCGGCCGCGAAGGCGTCGCCCTTGGCCCACGCGAACACCCGGTACGTGGCGGCGACGCCGTGGTCCTGCCAGTGCGCCATGTCGCAGGTCGAATAGACGCGCCACTCGTGCATCTTGTAGCCCTGTTCGCCATCGCGGGTCTCGTCGCGGCCCGTGTACAGGTACAGGCGGGGCCCGTCGACCAGCACGGTGGGATCGGCCGTGAAGATGTCGGTGACGATCGGGTTGGCGGCCAGCGTGGCGACAGGCGCGCACAGGCCGGAGAGGACAGCGAAGGACAGGGCGAAAGACAGGGTGAAACGCAGGGGGAGGGGCGGAGCGCTGCGGGCGCCCATGCGTGACAGGAAGGACATGCGTCGGCCGGCGAGGGTGGAGGTCGGCCTATCGTAGCCGAAGCGCTGGTGCGCCGTCTCATGCCGGCCGCTCAATCTGTTGAGCGATTCGGGAGCCGCCGGCGAGGCGCGGCTCCCGGATTACAGGGCGATCAGTGCGCCAGCGCCCCAGCGGCACCGATACCGGTTTCGGAACGCACTTCCTGCGCCTCGAAGCCGGCCTTGTCGATCGCCGCGCGGCGGCTGCTGTCGGTGATCGAGAACAGCCAGATGCCCACAAAACCGACCGTCATCGAGAACAGCGCCGGCGACGTGTACGGGAAGATCGCCTGTGCGTTGTGGAATACGTCGACCCACACGGACTTAGACAGCACCGTCAGCGTCACGGCCGTGAACAGGCCGAGGAAGCCGCCGATCGTGGCGCCGCGCGTCGTGCACTTGCTCCACAGGACGGACATGAACAGCACGGGGAAGTTGGCCGAGGCGGCGATCGCGAAGGCCAGCGACACCATGAACGCCACGTTCTGCTTCTCGAACACGATGCCCAGCAGGACGGCGATGAAGCCCAGCACGATGGTCGTGAACTTCGACACGCGCAGCTCGCTGCCCGGTGCCGGCTTGCCCTGCTTGATCACGGTGGCATACAGGTCGTGCGACACTGCCGAGGCGCCGGACAGCGTCAGGCCCGCCACCACCGCCAGGATCGTCGCGAACGCCACGGCCGAGATAAAGCCGAGGAAGACGTCGCCGCCGACGGCCTTGGCCAGGTGCACCGCGGCCATGTTGTCGCCACCGAGCAGCTTGCCGGCGGCGTCCTTGAAGCCCGCGTTGGTGCCGACCAGGACGATGGCGCCGAAGCCGATGATGAACACCAGCACATAGAAGTAGCCGATCCACGTGGTGGCCCACAGCACGGACTTGCGGGCTTCCTTCGCGCTCGGCACGGTGAAGAAGCGCATCAGGATGTGCGGCAGGCCGGCCGTGCCGAACATCAGCGCCATGCCGAACGAGATGCCGGAGATCGGGTCCTTGATGAAGCCACCCGGGCCCATGATCGCATCGCCCTTGGCATGCACTTCGACGGCCTTGGCGAACAGCGCGGACGGGCTGAAGTCGTACAGTGCCAGCACGGAGAACGCCATGAAGCTCGTGGCGCCCAGCAGCAGGACGGCCTTGATGATCTGCACCCACGTCGTGGCGGTCATGCCGCCGAACAGCACGTACACCATCATCAGCACGCCGACCAGCACGACGGCGATCCAGTAATCGAGGCCGAACAGCAGCTTGATCAGCTGGCCCGCGCCGACCATCTGCGCGATCAGGTAGAACAGCACGACGACGAGCGTGCCGGAGGCGGCGAACATGCGCACCGGCTTCTGGGCGAAGCGGTAGGCGGCGACGTCGGCGAACGTGAAGCGGCCCAGGTTGCGCAGGCGCTCGGCCATCAGGAACGTCAGCACGGGCCAGCCGACCAGGAAGCCGATCGCATAGATCAGGCCATCGAAGCCGTTGGCGAAGACTGCCGCGGAAATGCCGAGGAACGATGCGGCCGACATGAAGTCGCCGGCGATCGCCAGGCCGTTCTGGAAGCCGGTGATGCCGCCGCCTGCCGTGTAGAAGTCGGCGGCGGAGCGGGTGCGCTTGGCGGCCCACTTGGTGATGAAGAGCGTCAGCAGCACGAAGGCCGCGAACATCGCGATCGCCGTCCAGTTGGTGGGCTGCTTGGCGGCCTGGCCCAGGTCGGGCGCGGCCAGCGCGTGGCCGGCGGCCAGCAGGGCGGCGGCTGCCGCGGTGGTGCGGGAAGCGGCGCGGGCAAACAGGCGGGCCATCATCCGCGCACCTCTTCCAGCTGCTCCTTGGTGGCCGCCGCCGGCTTCGCGGCCGCGGCGTTCTTGTGGATCGCGTCCGTCAGCGCATCGAATTCGCGATTCGCACGGCGCACGTAGATGCCCGTGACGGCCACCGTGAACAGGATCACGAACAGGCCGAGCGGCACGCCGCGCGACATCACGCCGTCGCCGATCTTGGCGGCCATGAACTCCTTGTCGAACGCGTTCAGCGCCGTGAAGCCGTAGTAGGCGATCATCACGCCGAAGGTCAGCATCCAGCCGTAGCGGGAGCGGGTCTTGACCAGTTTCTGGTAATTCGGGTCGGATTTGACCCGGCGGACTACATCTTGTTCCATATTGTCTCCAGTGATTTTTTATGGCGAAGCTTATTTCCAAGCAGCCTGGGTGTGACCCTACGTGTGCTTGCTTACCGTACGCTTACGGTTGGGACTGGAGCAGGGCCGGGCATGAAACAGTGCGTGCGCGTACAGAAGCGCGGGCGGCTCGCGCCTATCCTGGCCAGCCGAACCGGAGCATCCATGGACGACACCGCACAGGCGGCCGGCGCGCCGCGCCAGGGCTCGCAGAAAGTCATTTACGCAGCGATCGCCGCGAACCTCGGCATCGCCGCCGCCAAGTTCGTCGTGGCCGCGATCACCGGCAGCGCGGCGATGGTGGCCGAAGGCATCCATTCGGCCGTCGACACGGGCAACGAGCTGCTGCTCCTGCTCGGGGACCGCAAGCACCCGTTCGGCTACGGCAAATCGCTGTATTTCTGGGCGCTGATCGTCGCGCTGTCCGTGTTCTCGTTGGGCGGCGGGCTGTCGATCTATCACGGCATCGCCGCGCTGCAGGCCCCGCCGCCGCTGGAAGACCCGCTGTGGAACTACGTCGTGCTGGCGGTGGCTGCCGTGTTCGAGGGCTACAGCTGGAACGTGTCGCGCCAGGCGCTGAACGCCGTGCGCAAGCCCGGCACGTCGCTGTGGCAGGCTGTCCGCGCCAGCAAGGACGCGTCGGTGTTCACCGTGTTCATCGAAGATACGGCGGCGCTGCTCGGCATCGCCATCGCGGCGGCCGGCATCGCGCTGGGCCAGTACTTCGGCAACCCGTATTTCGACCCGGCCGCCTCGATCCTGATCGGCGCGCTGCTGATCGGCGCGGCGCTGGCGCTCGGGCGCGAGACGGGCCACCTGCTGGTCGGCGAAAGCATCGACCGCGACCAGCTGGCCGCGCTGCATGCGCTGTTTGCCCGCGAGCGGGCGCTGGACTCGGTGGCCAGCCTGCGCACGATGCAGCTGGGGCCCGACGACGTGCTGCTGGCCGCCTCCGTGCAATTCCGGCGCGGCATGCCGATCGACGAGGTGGAGCAGGCGATCGGCCGGCTCGAGGCGGCCATCGCGGCCGAGCATCCGGCCATCCGGCACGTCTATTTCGAAGCATCGGCCCTACGCGCCGCGCTGCACTGACGAGCAGGCGGGCAGTGACCCGGCCGGTGCTGCTACACTCGCATACTTCAGCAAGCATACAGTCCAGAGCAAGACATGAAGAGCAGTTCCTACAGCGGCCTCGTATATTCCACCGAAACGGGCCGCATGTGTCCCGAGTGCCGCCAGAGCACGGCCGCCTGCGTGTGCAAGGCCGCCACGGCGATCAAGGGCGACGGGGTGGTGCGCGTGTCGCGCCAGGCCAAGGGCCGCGGCGGCAAGGTGGTCACGCTGGTCAAGGGCCTCGCGCTCGACGCCACGGCGCTGGCCGCGCTGGGCAAGCAGTTACGCACCGAGTGCGGCAGCGGCGGCACCGTCAAGGATGGCGTGATCGAGGTGCAGGGCGATCACTGCGACCTCGTCATGGCGACGCTCGCCAGGCTGGGCCACCAGCCGAAGCGCGCCGGTGGCTGAACGATCGATACAACCAGGGATACCCATGAAAACGCTGTTATTCGCCACCACGCTTGCCGCTGCCGCCACCGTCCATGCCGCACCTGCCGCACCTGCCGCACCTGCCGCACCTGCCGCACCGGTCCAGACCCGCGACGTACCGGTCAACCAGTTCATGCAGGGCCGCCTGCCGGTGCAGATCCCGCTGAACATCCCCGTGCCGGTGGACTACCAACCGGCGAAGATCAAGAAGATCGGCTATTCGTACTGGATGCGCCCCGACGATGCGGCGCGGGCCAGCGCCGAGAGCCTGCCGACCCGCAATGGCTATATGTACGGCTCGACCGCCACCAACGTCACCTACGATGCGCGCCACAAGGTCTTCTACGGCATCGACGATCCGGGCTCGCTGAACAAGCTGCGCGGCGCCGCCACCAACATCCAGGTCAAGCAGTTCAAGGACGGCAAGTTCCCCGCCGTGGTGCTGTCGATGATCAGCGGGACGACGGGGGAGCCGGCCTACTTCATGTACATGGCGACGGGCGTCAAGAACGAGGTGTTCTACCTGGCGTTCCGCGCGCCGGACGGCCGGCCGGACATCGGCGACGCCGTGTGGGCGAAGCTGGCGGCCGGCATCAAGTAAGCGTCGCGTGGCCCGGCGCGCCGCCGGATCAGTGGCCGACGGGGATCGGATTGTCCCGGATCGACTGATTGAACGCGTTGAAGAACGCGTGCTCGCCCGACCCGGGATTGTCGCGCAGCGCCTGCACGGCTTCCACGTAGACTTCATCCTTGCCCTCGGCCAGGCCTTTCATCGTGGCCGCGACGAAGTCCGGCAGCGGCATCGCGCGCGGATCGCCGCTGCGGTGGATCAGGTCCGTATCCACCCACGGCGGCGCGATTTCGACGACCCGCACGCCGGTCCCGGCCAGCATGAAGCGCTGCGACAGCGCGTACGAGTGGATGGCCGCCTTGGTGGCCGAGTACACGGCTGTATTCGCCAACGGCACGAACGCGAGGACGGACGAGTTGTGGATCACGACGGCATTCCGCTGCCGCTTCAGGTGGGGCAGCAGGGCGGCCGTCATGCGCACGGGGCCCAGCAGGTTTGTCGTCACCGTCGCCAGCGCGGTCTCGTCGTCGATCGCGCCGGCAGCATCGTCGAACGGCATGATGCCTGCGTTGTTGAACAATACGTTCAGGGCAGGGAAGTCCTGCACCAGTTGCGTCGCCACGGCCTGGATCTGGCGCGGGTCCTGGATGTCCAGCCGCACGCCGTGCATGCCCGGATTGGCGCGCGTCACTTCATCGAGCAGCGCCTGGCGGCGGCCGCTGATGATGACCTGGTTGCCCTGGCGGTGGAACGCTTCGGCGATGCCGCGGCCAATGCCCGACGTGCCGCCGGTGATGAAGATGGTGTTGCCGGTGCTGTTCATGATGTACCCTTTCGGTTCGTTGAAGTGATGGGTACATTCTGACCGCGGAACCGATGTCCGGTGGGACACGAATCCCTCGATTCCGGACATTCGCGGCCGCGCCACGCGAGGAGGCAGGTGATGGATGAGACGAGGGACGATCGCGGGCGGCGCACGCTGTGGGGGCGGCACGCACGGGACGCCGGCGGCCTGCCGGCGTGGCCGTGGGCGCTCCTCCTGTTCTTGCCGTTGCTGGCGGCGTGCGAGGCGCGGCACGGCGTCAGCCTCGTCGAACAGGCCGAATCGATGCGTGTCGGGCAGGTGCTGCGGCTGGACAAGGCGCCTCACGGCGACAATGGCCTGGCATGCGTGCTGTATCCGTACCAGCCGCGGGTCGCCGGGCCTGTCCCGCAGGCAGGCAGGATCAACGCCTATCTGGAGATGACCGGTTACACGGCCGATGAAGGGCACTGGGCATTCGTGTTCGCCCGGCCGGAAGGCGTGGATGTCATCCGGTTCAGCCGTTCCGGCAGGCTGGACATCCTGTCCGCGCGGGAGGCGCAGTCCGGCGAACCCCTGCCTGGTGCATTGCGTCCGGACGATTGCGTGCCATTGCACAAGGCGGCGCTGGCGAAGGTCAGGCAGCACGGCCGCACGCTCGTCGTGTTGGGCGAATACTGAAGCGGCCGCGGTCCGACATGGGGAAATAATCAGCGAGCCCCTTCATCTTCACCGGCGACTGCGGCTACACTTGCGTATCGTCTCCCGACCGTGAACATGCCTGCTTTTCGTCCCCGCTTTCACCTCCTGCTTCTGACCATCGCGTTGCCCCTGCTGGCGTGCGCAGTGCCACACCCGCAGGCCCCGCACCTGCTGGCCGATTACGCGCACACCGCGTGGAACGGGCAGCGCGGCGCACCCGCCGACGTGGTGCAGTTCACCCAGACTCCCGACGGCTGGCTGTGGCTCAGTTCACCCAACGGCCTGTTCCGCTTCGACGGCGTGGACTTCCAGCGCATGGACAGCGTGGAAGGACACCGGGTCCGGGCCACCAGCCCCCTCGGCCTGCTGACCACGCGCGACGGCCGGCTGTGGGTCGGCGACCGGTTCGGCGGCATCAGCGTGTTCGGCGCGGGCCGCATGCGCATGTTCACGGCGGCGGAGGGCCTGCCCCCCGGCGCCGTGATGACGATGACGGAGGCGCCCGACGGCGGCGTGTGGGCGGCCACCGTCGGCGGGCTGGGCTACCTGGCGCCCGGCGCGGACCGGTTTCGCCTGATCGGCGACGCCGAGGGCTTGCCCGTCACCTTCACGCGCCAGGTGCTGTTTGGGCGCGACGGCCGGCAGTGGGTGGCCGTCGATGGCGGCGTCTATTACCGCGATCCGGGCATGCCGCGCTACCGGCGTGCGTGGCCCTATATCGACATCATGGCGCTGGCCGAGGCGCCGGACGGCACCGTGTGGGGATCGGACGGCATCGACAAGCATTACCGCATCTTGCCCACGGCGCCGCCCGGCAATCCGGCGCCGCGCGCCGAGTTCGGCGGCAACGGCGCGCTGTTCGACCGTGCGGGCGACCTGTGGATCCTGAAGGTCGACGCGCTGGAACACCGCAAGGCGCCGTATGTGGGCAGCGCCGCGCAACCCCAGCAGATCAGCCGGGCCACCGGCTTGAGCGGCCCGCTGATCCAGACGGCGTTCGAGGACCGCGAAGGCAATCTGTGGGTCGGCACGTCGGCTGGACTGGACCGGCTGCGGCGCGCCCGCCTGCGCGCGGTGCCGGTCGATACGGCGTTCGACCGGCCGGGCGTGATCGCGGACGACGACGGTGCCGTGATCATCGGCGACGCGCGCCAGCCGTTGCGGCGCTACGGTGCCGACGGCAGCGTGCGGACGGTGGCGCGCATCGCGTGCAGGGCCGCCTATCGCGCGCCGGAAGGCACGCTGTGGGTGGCGAACGCGGAGGCGCGCTGGCGCCGCGAGCCGTCCGGCCAGTTCACGCGGTTGCCCCATCCGCCGCACCTGGCCGGGCGCGACACACAGGCGATGGTCATCGACCGCAGCGGCCGCATGTGGGTCTCGCTGTCGCGCGTCGGCCTGTTCCTCGTGGACGAGGGCACGTGGCGCAAGCATGGCGGCCTGGCCGGGCTGCCGGATGCGCTGGCGATGGCGCTGGCGCGCGATGGCGCGGGGCGCATCTGGGCCGGCTACCTGGGCAACCGCATCGCGATGATCGACGGTAGCCGCGTACGCGTGTTCGACAGCGCGGCGGGGCTGGACCTGGGGGACGTGCAGGCGCTGCTGGTCGATGGGCCGCGCATCTGGGCGGGCGGCCGGAACGGCCTGGCGTGGTACGACGGGCAGCGCTGGCATGCCGTCACGCCCGCGGGCCGGCAGCCGCTGCGCGGCGTGTCGGGCCTGGCGCGCACCGGCAACGGCGACCTGTGGCTGCACGGGTCGGACGGCATCACCCGCATCGCGGCCGCCGACGTCGAGCGGCTGCTGCGCGAGCCGGGGCGTGCGCTGCCCTACGAACGGTTCGACGCGCTCGATGGGCTGGTGGGCAGCGCCGAGCAGTTTCGGCCGTTGCCGTCGCTGGCGCAGGGCAGCGATGGGCGGCTGTGGTTCGCCACCGCCAGCGAAGTGGCCAGCATCGATCCGGCGCGCATTCCACGCAACCCGCTGGCGCCGTCGGTGCAGGTGCTGGCGGTGCGCTCGGCCGATGTCGCGTATCCGCCGCGGGACGGCTTGCGCCTGCCGACCGGCAGCCGCGACCTGCAGATCGCCTACACCGCGCCAAGCCTGGCCGTGCCGGAGCGCGTGCGCTTCCGCTACCAGCTCGAGGGCGTGGACGAGCGCTGGCAGGAAGCGGGCGCGCGCCGCGAGGCGATCTACACCAACCTGCGGCCAGGCACGTATCGCTTCCGCGTCACCGCCGCCAATGAGGACGGCGTGTGGAACGACACCGGGGCCACCCTGCGGCTCGTCGTGCCGCCGCGCTTCGTCGAAACGACGTGGTTCACCGTGCTGGTCGTGCTGGCCGGCGCGTTGCTGCTGGCCGGCCTGTATCTGATACGCGTGCGCCGGCTGACGGCGCGGATGGAGGACCTGATGCAGGAGCGCCTCGCCGAGCGGGAACGCATCGCGCGCGGCCTGCACGACACGCTGCTGCAAAGCGTGCAGGGCCTCATCATGCTGTTCGACCAGCAGCTGCGCAAGCTGCCGGTCGGCTCCGCGGAACGCACCAAGCTCGAACAGACGCTGGACCTGGCCGATGCGCTGATGACGGAAGGGCGCGAATGCATCTCCGACCTGCGCGGCAGCGGCGCGCCGGAGGAGCTGGCGGACGCGCTGACGCAATACGGCCTCGTGCTGTTCGGCGAGCGCTTCACGGCCACCATCCGCGGCACGCCATGCGCCGTGTGCCCGAAGGTGCGCGGCGAAGTGCTGGCGATCGTGCGCGAGGCGCTGTTCAACGCGTCGCGCCACGCCAACGCGTCCGCGGTGGAACTGATCGTCGACTACCGCAAGGGCGGCCTGGCCGTGCTGGTGCGCGACGATGGCCGCGGCATGACGCCGGCGCTGGCGGCGGGCGATGGGCGGCCCAGGCACTTCGGCATCACCGGCATGCGCGAGCGGGCACGCGCGATCGGCGCGGCATGCACCTTGCTGTCCGTGCCGGGCGCCGGCACCACCGTCAGCGTGGAGATCCCGGCCGAGCTGGCGTATGGCGCGCGCCGGTCGGCGGCGCTGTTTGCCCGCTTGCGGCAGTGGCGCCGTTCGCGCGCCCACGTTGAATAGCGGCCCGTCACTCGAAAGAGCGACGGCATGCGGGCTCGTTGTGGTGATTACAACAGTGCCTCCCGACGTTAAGCTGTACAGGCATGAAAACGATGTCAGTCACTAAAACGTAGAGAGGAAAGCATGACCAGCCAGACCAACCCGAACGCGCTGCGGCGCAACGTCCTGATGAGCGCAGCCGTGGCCGGTGCCGCCGCCGCCGGCGTCTCCGCGGGCGCCACCGCGGCCCCGACGCATGCCCCGGCCCGTGCCGGCGGCACGCTGACGACGCGCGACGGCGTGACCCTGTACTACAAGGATTGGGGGCCGAAGAACGGCCAGCCCGTCGTGTTCTCGCACGGCTGGCCCCTGAACTCGGACAGCTGGGAAGGGCAGATGCTGTTCCTGGCGGACCACGGCTACCGCTGCATCGCCCACGACCGCCGCGGCCACGGCCGTTCGAGCCAGCCGTGGGACGGCAATCACATGGACCAGTATGCCGACGACCTGGCCCTCGTGATCGAGTCGCTCGACCTGAAGAACGCCGTGCTGGTCGGCTTCTCCACCGGCGGTGGCGAAGTGGCGCGCTACGTCGGCCGCCATGGCACGAAGCGTGTCGCCGGCCTGGCGCTCGTATCGGCCGTGCCGCCGCTGATGCTGAAGACGGCGGACAACCCGGGCGGCCTGCCGCGCGAAGTCTTCGACGGCATCCGCGCCGGCTCGATCGCCAACCGTTCGCAGCTCTACAAGGAAATCGCGGCGGGCCCGTTCTTCGGCTTCAACCGCCCGGGCGCGAAGGTGTCGCAGGGCCTGATCGACAGCTGGTGGATGCAGGGCATGATGGCCGGCCACAAGAACACGTACGACTCCATCAAGGCGTTCTCCGAGACCGACTTCCGCGCCGACCTGCGCAAGTTCGACAAACCCACGCTGATCATCCACGGCGACGACGACCAGATCGTGCCGATCGATGCGTCCGGCCGCGCCTCTGCCGCGATCGTCAAGCATGCCAAGCTGCTGGTCTATCCGGGCGCGCCGCACGGCCTGACGGACACCCACAAGGACCGCGTCAACAACGACCTGCTGGCATTCATCAAGGGCTGACCGGCCACCCGGCCGCTACAGCGAAATGATGCCGCGCTTGACGGCGATGGCAACGGCATGGGTGCGATCGCGCGCACCCAGTTTCGCCAGGATCGTCCGGATATGCGTCTTGACGGTATCTTCGGCGATCCCCAGCTGCACGCCGATCTGCTTGTTCGCATTGCCGCCGGCGGCGCTGCGCAGCACCGCCACTTCACGCTCGCTCAGCTGCGGCTGGCCCAGGTGCTCGACGAGCGTGCGGGCAACGTCGGGCGGAATCCAGCGCGTGCCCGCATGGACGGCGCGGATGGCGTCCAGCAGGTCCTTGCGCACGCTGCTCTTCATCAGGAAGCCGGCGGCCCCCAGTTCCACCGCGCGGCGCATCTGGTGGTCGCCGGCCAGCGTCGTCAGCATGATGACGCGCGCATGACCGTGCTGGCGGCGCAGCGCTTCCAGTGTCTGGATGCCGTCGAGGCCAGGCATCGCGATATCGAGGATCGTCACGTCCGGCCGCAACGCCGCGAACGACGGCAGCACGTGCGTGCCGTCCTCCAGCTCGCCGACGACGGTCATGTCGGGCTGGCCGGCGATCGTGTCGGCCAGCCCGGCGCGCACGATCGGATGGTCGTCGACGAGCAGGACGCGGATGGGCGTGGACTGGGACGTTTCGGTAAGACGCAAGGCAAGGACTCCATGGGGCAGGAGGCCGACAGTTTAATACAGCCGCGCAGCCCCCGGCAATGCGCCCCGGCCGTTTTGCGCAGGCGTTTCGCGCAACGTTACACAGCGCGGCTTTTCACCACTCACGAAGGAGCAATCATGAAATCGATCTACCGTTATACTGGAACCGCCGCGGCGCTGGCATTGGCCGCGCTGCAGGCACTGTCGCCGGCTTGCGCGCAATCCGCCACCGCGGCCGCGCAACCGAAATTCGATGCCAAGGGAATCGCCCGCACGGAGACTGTGCGCCGGCCGTTCGACGCGAGCCGCGAAGCGATCCAGGTCCGCGTCGAGTTCGCGCCGGGGGCATCGTTCCCGAAGCACTCGCACCCCGGCGTGGAAATCGCCTACGTGTTGAGCGGCACGATCGAGTATGAACTGGAGGGCAAGACGGTGCGGCTGCAGGCCGGGGAGTCGCTGTACATTCCTGCCGGCGCCGTGCACTCGGCCAAGAATGTAGGGGCGGGCATCACGGGCGAACTGGCGACCTACGTGGTCGAGAAGAACCAACCGATCGTGATCCTCGCCAAATAACCATTTGGAGGAAAATGTGACGACGAACGCCAGGATCCGCAGCCTGATCTGCGGTCTCGGCTTCGCCGCGCTGGCACTGCCGGCGCTGGCGGCCGGGCCGGCATGGGTGGAGAAGAGCAACGCCAACGCGCAGCTGCTGCTGATCGTCGGTGCCAAGTACGCGCCGGAGAACGCGAGCTCGCTCGGCGTCGATGGGTACGACGAGCGGATCATGGATTTGTCGCGCGACCAGTTCGCGCCGCAGCAGCGCGATACGCGCGCGGCGATCGCGGAACTGCGCCGGCGCCTGGCCAATGAACGCGACCAGAAGGTGAAGCAGGACCTGGAAATCCTCATCAAGGCGGGCGAAGACCAGTTGCGCACGGCGGCGCTGGAGCGCAAGTACTTCCTGCCATACCTGAACGTCGCCCAGCTACTTTACGGGACCGTGCGCGAGATGCTCGATCCGCGGATTCCCGCCGCGCGCCAGCAAAGCGTCGTGGCGCGGCTGGAGAAATACGCCGGCCGCGCGCAGGGCTACCGACCGTTCACCGAGCTGGCCGTCGAACGGATGCAGGAGCGGCTGAAGGCGGACAGGAAGCTGCTCGGCCCCTACAAGGGCGAAGTGGAGCAGGCGCTGAACGACAGCCCGGTCCTGCTGCAGGGCATTCGCGAACTGCTCGTCAAGAGCGGTGTGAAGGGCTGGGAACCCAGCTACGCGGCGCTGGAACGGCAACTGGCAGCGTATGACGCGCACGTGCGCGCGCAGGTGCTGCCGCGCTCGCGCACCGACCACCGCCTGCCGCCGGAAGTGTATGCGGACCGGCTGCACCAGATCGGCGTGGACATCGGGCCGCGCGAACTGATCGCGAAGGCGCTGACGTCGTTCGCGGAAATCCGCAACCAGATGACCATCACGGCCGGGCTGATCGCGCAGCAGCGCAAGCTGCCGGACGCGGACTACCGGGCGGTGATGAAGGAACTGAAGAAACAGCAGATCGGCACCGACCGGGTGATGCCGCTGTACGCCGAGCGCCTGGCGCAGATCGAGGCGGCGGTGCGCCAGCACGACATCGTGTCGCTGCCCGAACGCCAGGCCGTGATCCGCCTGGCGACGCCCGCGGAAAACGCGCAACAGCCGGCCCCGCACATGAACCCACCGCGGCTGATCGGCAACACTGGCGAGTATGGCGAATTCGTGCTGACGACGGGCATGCCGCCGGACGCGAACGGCAAGACGCTCGTGTTCGACGACTTCACGCACGAAGCGGGCAGCTGGACGTTGACGGCACACGAAGCCCGCCCCGGCCACGAACTGCAGTTCGCCAAGATGCTGGAGACGGGCGTGTCGACGGCGCGCGCCGTGTTCGCGTTCAACAGCGTCAACGCTGAAGGCTGGGCGCTATATGCGGAGGCGGAGATGCAGCCGTTCGAGCCCCTAGACGGCCAGCTGTTCGCGCTGCAGGCGCGCATGCAGCGCGCGGCGCGCGCCTTCCTCGACCCGATGGTCAACCTGGGCGAGATCACGCCGGACGGCGTGAAGAGCTTCCTGATGGAGGAAGTGGGCTTGTCCGAAGGGATGGCGACGCAGGAAATGCAGCGCTACACGTTCCGCGCTCCGGGCCAGGCCACGTCGTATTTCTACGGCTATCAAAGGCTGATGGAAACGCGGCAGGCGGCCGAGGTGGCGTTGCGGCACAAGTTCAACCGCAAGGCGTTCAACGATTTCGTGCTGGCCCAGGGCCTCGTGCCGCCCGCGCTGTTGCGCAAGGCCGTCATGGAAGAATTTGTTCCGGCAAACCGCTGACGGTCTCCTCATAGGGCGGGACGTGTACCGATATCGATTGCGATATCGGTACGCTGGAAAAAGTGATTGACGACGCGCGCAACGCTGTCGTACATTGGTTTCGTCCATCTTGATAGCGACCGTGCGACTGCGCATCGGGAGGACAGCCAACCGCGCCACAGAAGCGCGATTCCACATATGTCATCGGGTACCGGTCTTCGACCATCGAGGGTACTTGACATGCGCCATTCCACCATCGCCTCCGCCGGCTGCGCCGTCCGCGCCGTCCGTTTTTCCGCACGCCTCCCAACGCCGTTCCGGCATCCTGTGCACCGTCCTGCCGCATAGCGCGCGGGATCGTCATGCACGCCACCTGAAGCCCAACAACCGGTGACGCCACAGCGTCCATCGGACAGTCGCACCCCGGCCAACCGCACAGACGGTGCCGTCCACACCACAAACGGAGACCACATGTACATCCCATTGCAACGCACGCTGATCCACCTCGCCGTGGCCGGCACCTGCGGCATCCTCGCGCTGCCCGGCCAGGCCGAGGAAACCCAGGCCGGCACGAACGCGGGCGACGAGACGCCTGCCGCGCCAGCCCCCGAATCTGCCCCTGCACCTGCGCCACCGCCCGCGGCAACCAGCGCGGCCAACACCGTCGTGGTCTCGGGCTCCCGCATCGCGGCGCGCGGCTTCACGCAGCCGACGCCAACGACGAGCCTGACGTCCGCCGACTTCGACAAGGCGGCCAAGCCGAACATGTTCGAATCGCTCGTCGAGCTGCCCGCGCTGCAGGGCAGCACCGGCCGCACGACGAACACCTTCAGCACGTCCAGCGGCATCCAGGGCCTGTCGTCGCTGTCGCTGCGCGGCCTGGGCACGATCCGCACATTGACGCTGCTGGACGGCCAGCGCGTCGTCGGCGCCAACGTCACCGGCGTGACGGACGTCAGCCAGTTCCCGCAACTGCTCGTCAAGCGGGTGGACGTCGTGACGGGCGGCGCTTCGGCATCGTACGGGTCGGACGCGATTGGCGGCGTCGTCAACTTCATCACCGACAAGAAGTTCACGGGCTTCAAGGCCAATGTGGCGGGCGGCATGACGCGCTACCACGACGACAAGAGCGGAACATTGCAGGCCGCGTGGGGCAAGGGCTTCCTGGACGACCGCCTGCACGTGACGGTCAGCGGCGAATTCACGAAGCAGAACGGCATCGATTCGCCAGGCTTCGGTGAAGTGGGCCCGAACGGCCGCACGTGGTACGACAATCCCGCGCTGCAGGAATCGACGAAGGCCATGCAGGCGGCCGGCGCGCCGCGCTACAAGTACATCCACCACGCCCAGCACATCCAGTACGCGAAGTATGGCCTGATCACGGACGGCCCGTTGCGGGGCACGGCGTTCGGGCCGGGCGGCACGCCTTACCCGTTCGAGTACGGCACGGACTGCGTCGGCAACTTCTGCATCGGCGGCGACCGGGCCGGCAGCGTGGGCGCCGGCACGAACCTGGCGATGAACTTCAAGCGCCAGGTCGCGTACAGCCGCGTGTCGTGGAACCTGGATGCCGACAACGAGATCTACGTCACCGGCAACTGGGCGCAGGTGAAATCCGTGTTCTCGCCGAATCCCGGCGCGGCCAAGCAGGGCAACCTGGCGATCCGCTGCGACAACGCCTTCCTGCCGGCCAGCGTGGCCGCCGGCTGCGCGACGGGCTACCCGAGCGGCGTGATGTCGGTCGGTACCTCGAACGGCGAATTCCCCGCCAATATCAACGTGCATCCGACGCGCACGCAGCGCCGCTTCGTCGTCGGTGCCGACGGCCGCTTCGCGCTGTTCGGCAAGGACTGGACGTACGATGCCTATGCCGAACATGGCGAGAACACCACCGTGATCCACGTGCGCGACATCACGCTGAACCGCCGCTACAACTTCGCGATCGATGCGGTGCGCGACCCCGTCAGCGGCCAGGTCGTGTGCCGCAGCGCCGAGGCGCGCGCGGCCGGCTGCCGCCCGATCAACATCTTCGGCGACGTGCCGATCGACATGGCGGGCTGGCAGTACATCGCGCCGGCGAACGGGCCCGTGCAGCACACCGACTCGAGCCAGAACGTGGCCAGCATCAACATCAACGGCGAGCTGGCCGAAGGGTGGGCCGGGCCGATCTCGATGGCGTTCGGTGCCGAGTACCGGCGCGAGAAGTACGCGGTGCATGGCGACCCGTATGGCGCCGGCGTGGCGTACGAATCGCCGTACAGCGACAGCTATCCGCTGGACCCGACCTTGTCCGCCACCGGCGACAACTGGTTCGCCGGGAACTACCACAACGGCAAGGGCAGCTTCAACGTGAAGGAAGCGTATGTCGAATTCAATATCCCGTTCCTGAAATCGGCCACGTTCGGCGAGGCGAACCTGAACGTCGCCGACCGCCAGGAAAAGTACAGCACGGCCGGCCATGCGAGCGCGTGGAAGATCGGCGCCACCTGGAAGACTCCGGTGGACGGCCTGCGCCTGCGCGCCGTCAGCTCGAAGGACGTGCGGGCACCCAACCTCAGCGAGCTGTATGCGGCGATGACGGTGACGAACCAGGCCGTCAACAACAACCAGGGCACGTCGGTGCAGATCCAGCAGCGCAATGTGGGCAACCCGGCCCTGAAGCCTGAGACGGCGCGCAACAACTCGTTCGGCGTGGTGCTGAGCCAGCCGGGCTGGGCGCGCAACTTCAACCTGTCGATCGACTACTACGACATCAAGGTGAAGAACGTCATCAATTCGCTGAACGCCCAGCAGGAGGTGGACCTGTGCTATGCCGGCTACCAGGACGTGTGTGCTGCCGTGTCGATCAATGGCCCGGCCGGTACGAACTACGTGCTGGCGCAGAGCTTCAACTTCGCATCGCTGCATACCCGCGGGGTCGACTTCGAGATGGCCTACCGCAAGAGCCTCGCCGACTACAACCTGCCCGGCAGCGTGACGTTGCGCGGCCTGGCCTCGCGCACGATCCATTCGATTTCCGATCCGGGCGTGCCGGGCACCACGCCGAGCGAAGGGGCGGGCAATATGACGGGGTCCACGCCGAAGTGGAAAGCGTTGCTGTCGCAATCGTGGGACAGCGCCCGGTTCGGCCTGACGCTGACGGAGCGGTGGATCAGCGCGGGCGTGATCAACAACGAGTACATCGAATGCCAGGCCAACTGCCCGCTGCCGACGGCCGCCCACCCGACCATCTACGACAACCACCTGCCGGGCGCCGTCTACCTCGACCTGGGCGGCACGTGGAACCTGACGAAGCAGGCGACCGCCTACTTCAAGATCGACAACCTGGCCGATCGCGATCCCGTGCTCGTACCGCAGACGAACCTCAGCCTGGCGCTGAACCCGGCAATCTATGACGCGGTTGGCCGAACCTACCGGGCAGGGGTACGCATGACGTTCTGATGGCTTGCCTCGGCTGGATCTCCCGCCCGCAACCGGCGGGCCGGTCCAGCCGCTGCCTTGCGCCTCGCATCCTGCCGATTGTGTACCCTTGCACCGGCAGCGCGGGCGCAGACGCGGCGCCACGCTGCCGTTCACGTGAAGGAGGGAAGCGCCATGGATCCGAACAGCCCCGCCAACCCGGCAAGCGGCACCGTCTCGCAACAGATCGCCGCCTATGAAAACTGGATAGCGCGGTTGCGGGTTGCCGCCGGCACCGTCATGCAGCTCTTCCGGCAGGCCGCGATGTTGCCGCAGGGCGCCGGCAATGCGATCGATGGCGCCAGCCATGAGTTCTACAGCGCCGTGCAGCAGCTGGATCAACTGGCGGTCACCGCACTCACCGGCCTGCAACAGAACCCGCCCGTGCAACCGCCAGTGGCGCTTGCGCCGGCCGGATTGCCTGCCTGGCCGGATGACGCGACGGCCGTGTCGTTCGCCGCCGCCTGGGCAGAGACCAAGCCCCAGCTGCAGGCGTTGGAAACACAGCTGATCACATCGACCGCCGGGCGCCCGTACGGCGGCGTGCTCGCAAGCCTGATCAGCGCCGGCGACATGCTCGTCGAGACCGCCGCCGCGAACGACCCGGGCCAGGCCTGACCGGCCATCCCGCACGCGACTAGCGTAGTGGACTTCACGCGGCGGCGATTTCGTTCCGCCCCTTGGTCAAATTCGAAATTGCGGCGCGCCGGCGCACTTCGCACAATGCCTCCACGGTCCCGCGCCGGGCCGCCCACCCGACAGCAAGCAACACCAACACGGCGCAATGTCGCGCACCGCCCGGTGCGCTCACCATCCACCCGCCCGCACCGGGGGAGACACCGTGGCGGGCATACAACCAAGAATGGATGCCCATGAAAACCTTGATGTCGATCTCCCTCGTCCTTGCCGCGGCCTGCGCCGCGGCCCCGGCGGCATACGCGCATTGCGGCAGCGGCGGCGGTGCGACCGTGTGCCTGACCGCGACCGGCTCGGCCAGCAACGTGCAGTTGCGCTGGACCGTAACCGGCACGGTGACGGGGCTGGAGGTGTACCGCGATACCGACAGCGACCCGGCCGGCCGGACCAGGATCGCGCAGCTCGGCCGTACGACCACCAGCTATACGGACAGCGCCGCGGTGGCCGGCAAGGCCTATTGGTATTGGGTGAAGTTCACCGCCGGCACCGGCAGCTACAATTCCGGCACGGCGATGGCCGTGCGCGTGGGCGCGATGCGCAACCTGAGCAGCCTGCAGCTGGCACCGCAATTGTCGCCCGGCTGGAACCTGGGCAATACGCTGGAATCGATCGGCGGCGCACCGCCGTACCACACGTCGCAGGAAACGGCATGGGGCAATCCGGCGGCGAACCAGGCGCTGTTCGACGGCGTCAAGGCGGCGGGATTTCGCAGCGTGCGCATCCCGGTGGCGTGGAAGCCGTACGCCGACGCCAACGACAACATCGATCCCGCGTGGATGACGCGCGTGACGGAAGTGGTCAACTATGCCCACAACGCGGGCCTGTACGCGATCATCAACGTGCACTGGGATGGCGGCTGGCTGCAACCGACCTATGCGCGGCAGAACGAAGCCAATGCGCGCTTGCGCAAATTCTGGACCCAGATCGCCGGCAATTTCAGGAACCACGGCGACACCTTGCTGTTCGCCGGCACCAACGAGGTGATGGTCGACGGCGACTACAACGCGCCGACGGCCGAGTATTGCGAGGTGCAGAACGGCTTCAACCAGGAATTCGTCAACGCGGTGCGCGCTACCGGCGGCAACAACGCGAGCCGCCACCTCGTGGTGCAAGCCTTCAATACCAATATCGACTACGCGCAGACGTGCAACGCGCGCATGCCGAGCGACTCGGTCGCGGCGCGCCAGATGATGGAGGTGCACTTCTACGATCCGTACTCGTTCACGCTGGACGTCAACTCCGGCAACTGGAAGTGGGGCGAGGCGGCCATGCCGGGAGACTGGGCCAACGAGGCGCACGTCGACAGCACGTTCCAGAAGATGAAGACGAACTTCATCGACAAGGGCGTGCCCGTGATCGTGGGCGAGTACGCGGCCAGCCTGCGCACCGAATACGATTCGGCCGGATACTATCGCAAGTACTGGGACCAGTACGTGACGAAGGCGGCCTTCCAGCGCGGCCTGGTGCCCATCTACTGGGATAACGGCTACCGGGACAACCACCAGAGCGGCCTGTTCGACCGCGCCACGGGCGCCCAGGGCTACCCCGACGTGATCGGCGCGATCGTCAACGCCGCCAGGTAACTCGCTGGGATCGGCAAGGCTGCGGGCCAGGGTGGCGACACGGCAGCGTGCGGATGGGTAAAGTGGAGTCACTTCCATTCGCACAGGAGCCTATCCCGATGAATATCCGCAGCCTGATTCCTTCCGCCCTGATCGGCGCCGTCGCCAGCGCCCGTTCGATGACCCCGATGGCCACCATCGCCACGGCCCGCCTGGCCGGCCGCCACACGCCCGGTGAACTGTTCCTGCTCGACCGGCCCCTGTTCAAGTTCGGCGCTTTGGCGATGGGGGCCGGCGAACTGGTCGGCGACAAGATGAAGACCGCGCCCGACCGCACCGTGTTTCTTGGCCTGCTGGCGCGCGTGATGAGCGCGGGCATCGCCGGCGCGGCACTGGCGCCGCGCGGCGAGGAGCGGGCCGGCGCCGCGCTGGCCGTCGCCACGGCCGTACCGCTGGCCTATGCGACGCTTGCCGGACGCAAGCAAGCGATGGCCCGCATCGGCCAGACCCGCAGCGGCTTGATCGAGGACGCGCTGATCGTCGCGGCCGGCGCCGCGATCGTGGCGCTGGCGACGCGGCAGTAACGGCAACGCACGCGAAGGGCATCACCCGCGAAGACGACGGAGCCAAGACTCTGCGGAGGTGCTCGCGGAGGGCGATGGCCGAAGCCTGTTGTATGATGCAGGAGAGGCGCCGGCGGCGGACAGAGACGCCGGCAGGTCATCGGCGCTTTCGCGGGGTGTCGAAGAGCGAATCCAGCGTTGGCTCGGCTGGAACCGGTTGGATTGCGGCCGTCGCCGCGCAGTCGGGAAATTTGGCAAATGGTCCGGCCGCTGTCCAGAAATCGGTCCGCCAGAAGCAGTAATCATCGAACTCACCATGCGTCTGAGGACCCTTCTCGTCACCACCGATCGGGAAGCGGGTCAAATAAACCCTGCGTCGCAGCTGCTTGCCGTCGTCGCCGTCGCGGGGGAAGACATCTGCGGCCGTCCGCGTGATATTCCACCACGAGCCCGATGTCCTGTCCTTGAATGAGTTGATTTCACCGAAGATATTGTCGATCCAATGCAGCAGGCTGCCGCGTGGAATGAAGTCGTAATAGCCGTTCTCGCTGATCTCCCGATACGGATCGATGCTCAGATTGTAAAAGCGAGCTTCGTCATGGCCCCCTTGGCGCATCCAGGGCACCAGCACATTTTCCATGTCCTTGATGCGCGCAGCGGCGCCCATGAACACGACATTGTGTACGTTTAACCTCGGGTGACGTGCCAGGATTGCGTTAGCGACGATCGTCCCCATCGAGTGGCCAATGAGATTGATCTTCACGCACTCGCCGGGTTGTGACGAACATTGGTGTCGCGTATGGAAAAGTGCTAGAAAGGTGGTAGCGGCGGTATCGGCATAAAATTCGTCGTCGGACGGTTCTGCGGGCATTTGCGCGGCGTAGCCGTTTCCACGGTTGGATTTGTCGATCTCCTCGGGTTTGGTCACGGGAATTCGTCCCTCGAATGCCTCCGGCTTGCTGAGCACTAGATCCGTCCGGCGCAACATGGCGTCCCACGCGCCGCTGCCAAAGCCATCAACCAGGGGCGCCGTAAGGAACTGCACGGGATTAAGAATGCTCCAGTAGGTACCTCCTACGCCGGTGTCCGGTTCTTCATCCTTCACATTGAAGCCAATCTGGTCGAGTTTTTCGCGCCTGCGCTTGGAATCGCGCTCTACGTCTGCGTAAAACTTGCGACTGACGACTATCGGGTCGCGTATTTGCCGGTACCAAGCTTCAGGAATGTGCACCAACGAACGAATGATATCTTCCAGTAGTACAAGCGGCGAGGTCGGGATCGCTTGGGACAACGTATGCTCGCCTTTCCGAGTCCGGAAAAGGTGATCGTTATAGTTGGTGAAAGGGCCGGAGTTCCACCCTATAAAGACGGCGTATTGACCGTCCTCAAGCATGTGAGGCGCGAGACGCACAGCTCGGCATTTCGAGTTCTCAAACCTGTTCAGCCCGCCATGGATGACTATGGTCAGTTCGAGCTGTGGGTTTTTCAACCGCTCCGCGTCAAAGTGCGCGATTATCCGCTGTGCGTAGGCTTTCTCCACTTGATAGGTGGATTTACGCGCGCCTTGCTGCTTCTCGATGACCCGAGCTTCGTCGACCAATCTTCCTTTTCGATCGATGTAAATGGAATGATGGTCGAGAATCGCTTCGGAAGTGGCCGAATCGGTGCAGTTCTGCTCTGCTGACGCGATTCGAGTAAGAGCCAGAACGTAAATGGCCAGGACGGGAATCGCGATTTTCACATTCAGCTCCCTCGAGATTTTTCTGGCCGTACGCCGAATTCGGCGTACGGTTAGTTGTAGAAGTGCTACTTCAGATTAAATCCGCGCGACGATGATTTCAAGAGGTTAACGAAGAAGAAGGCGTGCGCGTCGGATTTCGGCAACGACCTTTAATGTCGAGCTGTCACATTCCGGGATGAGCTGTCAGACCGCGCTTGGGGTCACGCGAATGTCGGGAATTTTTACACTCTTTTCTGAAGCGGAATCACTATGCTCTCCCTATGTGTCTGACGAGACGAAAAAAAGCTTATCTGGTGCGGTTTTTGCTGCGTCGTTGGCGCAGAGGGCTATTCGTGCATTGTGCACGACGCCGCGCTTCTGTCTCAAGGCGAAGGAGCCGCCCATGGATCAAAAAACGGAGGAGCCCTGGAAAATTACCCTTGCGGACCTATGGCACGCGTTGACGTTCGGAAGACAGCCAGTTGCGGTGGCCTTAGTACTGCTGATTTTCGTATTGCCGGGTGCTTATGGACTCGCCATGTTTTATGTGAACGCTGCCGCGACTGTTCTTTCGCAACTGAAAGGGAAAACTGCGCTGATGTCTCCTGACGAAGAAGACTTGCGCGACGAATGGGTCGCGGTTGTTTCGTACTGGCCTTCCCAAGCGGAGGCCGAAGCAGCAAGGAATGCGTTCAAGGCGCTGTACACGAAGTACGAAACAGTGAAACGAGGAGTCGGGCCAGGCGCCTATCCATTGTGGCGCGATGACATCTTCGTCGGAAGAGATCCAGAGAACGACGGGAGGTGGGTGCTCGCCATGGATTTGTACTTTGGGCCGTCGAGCCAACAGGCGGTCGCGGTGGAGCTTGGACGGCTCTCACGACTCGGTGGAGAGGACGCGGAGGCGCAGAACACCTACCAACGCCTGTTTGTGGCGAGCCGGGTTCTCTGCTATTCACGCAAACGCTTTGAACGTACTTACGGCTCGTTGGGCCCGACCGTGAAGCAAAAGACCGACTCACAGGGGACGCCTTACCCCTCCTGTGACAGCACGCCGCAATAATACGAAGGAGCGCACCTTCTCTTCCGGAGATTTTTTCAGATCCTTGTCGATTCCCCGCATCCCGGCCCGTCGTCGGGATGCGGCACCCATCATCCAACCCTCGACAAGGAGCTACCATGAACAAGCAAGTCATCTTCAACCTGCCGGTCAAGAACCTCGACCGTTCCAAAGCCTTCTTCGCGGCGCTCGGCTTCACGTTCGATGCGAAGTACAGCAGCGACAACGCGGCATGGATGGTCATCGCCCCGGGCAGCATCAACGCGATGCTGATGACCGAGCCCTTCTTCCAGTCGCTGATCGACAAGCCGCTGGCGCAGGCCAGGGAAGCCAACGAAGTCATCATCTGCCTCAGCTGCGAGAGCCGCGCGGAAGTGGACAGCCTGATCGCCAAGGCCGTCGCCAACGGCGCCCGCACGCCGCATCCGCCCGAGGACCACGGCTTCATGTACGACCAGGGCTTCGAGGACATCGACGGCCACCTGTGGAACCTCGTCTGGACGGCACCGCAGGCGTGACGTCGCGGGCGGTCCGGGCTTCCCGCGCCGGCCCGCTCCGTGCGGACTGTGCGCAGCATGCATCCTGCATGCGACGCACGCCGCCGGTGCGTGTGTCACATTCCGCTGACATCTCGCAATTTGTGGTGGAATTCGCGGTGGCGGTGGGCTATATTAAGCTTACGTTACCAAGGAGGTAACATGTCACCACTTCCTGAAGTTCAGCCGCCAAAGGCACTGCCGGGCATTGCATGCCGGCGCCGATGTCGGTGCGGCTGAAGACCCTCCTGGCACCCGCGCGACCGTGCATCTTGCACCCGTTGGCGGGGCAGCGCCATACAACGACCCGACGCCCCTTCCTATCGTGACCGGGCTCTGATCGCCCATGCATCAAACGCATTGCCCATTGCGCGCAGCAGGCCGGCACTGAACCGGCACGTGCGCCCGCGCATGGTAGGGTTCGCGCCGCCACGCGCGGTGCGCGCCATCGAGCGGTTCCCGTATCGGCTTGCCTACACCAAGGGGAGGGCGACATGCCTGTCACGCTGAGTTATCCAGGGGTTTATATCGAAGAGTTGTCGAGCGGCGTGCACACCATCACCGGTGTCGCCACGTCGATCACCGCGTTCATCGGCGCCACGCTGCGCGGCCCGAGCAACGTGGCCACGCGCATCCAGAGCTATGCCGACTACGAGCGCACGTTCGGTCCGCTCGATGCGGCCTGCACAATGGGCTACGCGGTGCAGCACTACTTCCAGCACGGCGGCACCGATGCCTACATCGTCCGCGTGGCGGGCGACGGCGCTGCGAAGGCGACGTTCGAGCTGGCGACCGCGGACACGCCGCTGAAGCTGGTCGCCACCGGCGAAGGCACGTGGGCCGACGAGTTGAAGGTGACGATCAGCTACGACGACACGAAGGACAAGGACAAGCTGTTCACGCTGCGGATCCAGAAGCCGGCGAGCCCCGGGTCCGACAAGCTGGTCGACCTCGAGAAGTTCATCAACCTCTCGCATGAGGCGGCGCACGAGCGCAACGTCAAGTCGGTGCTCAGGGGCTCGGCGCTGCTGAACGTGGATGG
Source organism: Pseudoduganella flava (assembly GCF_007830495.1). Taxonomy (GTDB): domain Bacteria; phylum Pseudomonadota; class Gammaproteobacteria; order Burkholderiales; family Burkholderiaceae_D; genus Rugamonas; species Rugamonas flava. Next base: position 685,761 of record NZ_VLKW01000002.1, read on the forward strand.
CGCCGTGCCTGCCGCACGCCCGAACGCCGCGACATTCGACCCGAAGTCCAAGGGCAACGCGGGCAAGGCGATCAAGGACGCCGATGTCCTCGGCGACCAGGAAAAGCGCACGGGCCTGTACGCACTGGACGAGGTCGATCTGTTCAACCTGCTGTACATTCCGCCGCTGGAACGGGACACCGACGTCAAGAACGACACGCTGGCCAAGGCCGCCACCTACTGCACGAAGCGGCGCGCACTGCTGATCGCCGACCTGTCGCTGGAGGGAGCGGCGGGCGGCGACGACGTCACCAAGGCCGAAGCGGCCGTCAATGCGCTGCGCAGCCAGGCGACCGCCGACGCGGCGAACGTCGCCGTCTACTTCCCGCGGGTGGTGATGGCCGACCCGCTGCAGCAGGGCCGCTCCGCCGCGTTCGGGGCGGGCGGCGCCATCGCCGGGATCATGGCGCGCACCGACAGCCAGCGCGGCGTGTGGAAGGCGCCGGCCGGGCTGGACGCGGGCTTTTCCGGTGTGCGCGAACTGACGTACAAGCTCGATGACGGCGCCAACGGCCGCCTCAATCCATTGGGGCTGAACTGCCTGCGCAGCTTCCCCGTGTTCGGCACTGTCGTGTGGGGCGCGCGCACGCTGGCCGGGGCCGACGTGCTGGCGTCGGACTGGAAGTACGTGCCGGTGCGGCGGCTGACGCTGTTCATCGAGGAAAGCCTGTACCGCGGCACGCAATGGGCCGTGTTCGAACCGAACGACGAACCGCTGTGGGCGCAGATCCGCCTGAACCTGGGCGCCTTCATGCACAACCTGTTCGTGCAGGGCGCGTTCCAGGGCGCGGCGCCGCGCGACGCCTACTTCGTCAAGTGCGACAAGGAGACGACGCCGCAGAACGCGATCGACCTGGGCATCGTCAACATCGTGGTCGGCTTCGCGCCGCTGAAACCCGCTGAATTCGTCGTCATCAAGATTCAGCAAATCGCCGGTCAGATCCAGGTTTGAGGGGGAATAGCATGGCTCAGTTCAGTGTCAACGCCCAGCGCTTCGATCCGTACAAGAACTTCAAGTTCCGCGTCAAATGGGATGGCCGCTATGTCGCCGGCATCAGCAAGGTGAGCGGCCTGAAACGCACCACCGAGGTCGTCGAGCACCGCGAGGGCGGCGACCCCAGTTCCGCGCGCAAGTCGCCCGGCCGCACCAAGTACGAGGCGATCTCGTTCGACCGCGGCGTCACGCACGATGCCGATTTCGAGGCATGGGCCAATAAGGTCTGGGCCTTCGGGGCCGGCCTGGGCGCGGAAGCATCGCTGAAAGACTTCCGCAAGGACCTGATCATCGAGGTCTACAACGAGGCGGGCCAGCTGGCGCTGGCGTACAAGGTGTATCGCTGCTGGGTCTCGGAATACCAGGCATTGCCGGACCTGGATGCGAATGCGAACGCCGTCGCGATCCAGCACATCAAGGTCGAGAACGAGGGCTGGGAGCGGGACGTCAGCGTGCCCGAACCGGCCGAGCAAAGCCTGTCCTGACCATGCGCACGCCGACCGCCAGCGAACTCCTGCAGCTGTGGGAGGACAGCGCCGCACGTACCAGCGCCGAACGCGCCCTGGCGCTGCTGGCGCTGGCCGTGCCGGAGCTGGGCCATGCCGGCGCCGCCTACTGCAGCATCGGCGGGCGCGACGACATGCTGCTGGCGCTGCGCGAGCGGCTGTTCGGCGATGAACTGGTCAGCGTCGTCGACTGCCCGGCCTGCGGCGAGGCGGTGGAGACGCGCTGGCGCGCCGGCCAGTTGCGGACCGGGCTCGCAGGGGAGGCGCCCGCGCCGCTGGAGTGGACCGACGGGCAGGTGCGCGTCGCGTTCCGGCTGCCGACCACGGCGGACCTGCTGGCATTGCCGCCGCACGGTTCCCCGGCCACGATCCGCCGCCTGCTGCTGGAGCGCTGCATCGAATCGTCCGACGCACTGTCGCCCGGCGCGGCGGTGCAGCCGCAAGACTTGCCGGAACCCGTGCTCGATGCGCTGGAACAGGCGATGGCGGCGGCCGATCCGATGGCCGACATCGACATCGCATTGTCCTGCCCCGCGTGCGGCCACCGGTGGGACGTGGGCTTCGACATCGTCAGCTTCCTGTGGGCCGAGCTGCACGCGTGGGCCCAGCGGCTGCTGCTCGACGTGCACAAGCTGGCGCGCGCCTACGGCTGGTCGGAAGAGCAGATCTTGGCGCTGAGCCCCGGCCGGCGCATGCTGTACGTGGAAATGAGCGCATCATGACGAGCTTCCTGCAACGATTGGCGTTGCGCGGGAACGGCACGTTGCCCGTGCTGAGGCCGCGCCTGCCGGGGCTGTTCGAGCCGCCGGCCGGCGTTGCGGCGCTGCCGGTCGGGGACGATGGCGGCGCGGACGATGCCGCCGCCATGCCCGCGCCGGCGGAGCAGGGCAGGACGCGTACCATGCACCCTTCGTCGCCGGCACCGGAGCGGATAACGCGAGACGAGTCCGATACCAGCATCGCCCGCATGCCGCAGGGTGCATCGCCATCGAGCGCTGAACCGGTGCGAGCTGTCACAGCGGCGCAGGCGTTGACGCGGCCGGAACCGCAGCACCATGCCGCAACCGCGGCCCACCCGAACGTCATCGCGCCCGTCATCGAACCGCCGGCGCCGTCGCCGGTGGCCCATGCGTCCCTGCCGCGGCAGCAGACGGCGATGCCCGAGCGGCCACGCTTGCAACCGCCGGCAGCACTGGACCGGTCCCCAATCGACGACGACAGAGCGGCGCTGCACCGCAGCCCGCCGCCTGCCACGCCGGCACCGGCGCTGACGCCGAGCGTCCCGTCCGCGCCCGATGCGGTGCGCGCGGCCCGTGCCGCGCAGCCGGCAGCCGCCACACCGCTGCCGACGGTGCAGGTCACGATCGGGCGTGTGGAAGTGCGCGCGACGCAGGCGCCGGCCGCGCCGGTGCGCCAGTCCAGCCGCCCGCAGCCGACCAGCCTTGACGATTACCTGCGCCAGCGCGACGGCCGGCGGGAGGGACGGCGATGAGCAATACGCTGGCCATCGCCGCCACGACGGCGACCTTGCGCAAGGTGCTGCTGCAGCGGATCGGCGACCTGGATGCGACGCTGAAGAGCGACCTGACGGTGACGACGCAGCCGCTCGACCTGGTGCACCAGGCCCGCAAGGACACGACGCCGCCGCAGCTGAACATCTTCCTGTACCACACTGCGTTGAACGCCGGCTGGCGCAATACGGATTTGCCGGACCGGTCGCGGCCCGGCGAGCGCGGCATCCCGCCGCTGGCGCTGAACCTGTACTACATGATCACGGCCTACGCCACCAACAACAACGACGACAAGGATGGCGACGAGTCCAGCCACCGGGTGCTGTGCGCGGCGATGAGCGTGCTGCACGACTACCCGGTGTTGAGCCGGGCGGACATCGAGGCGGCGCTGGACGGCAACGACCTGGCGCGGCAGCTGGAGCGGGTGCGCGTGACGCCGCAACCGCTGTCGGTGGACGAGATCTACAAGCTGTGGACGGCCTACCAGGCGCCGTACCGCATCTCGGCCGCGTACGAAGCGACGGTGACGCTGGTCGACAGCCGCCTGACGCAGCAGGCGGCACCGCCCGTCCTGAAGCGGGGCAAGGAGGACCGCGGCGTGTTCTCCATGCTGGGCGCCGCGCCGCGCATCGATGCGGTGCGCATCCCGGGCCGGCAGAATGCCGCGCGGCTGGGCGAGGAAGTGCTGCTGCTGGGCGAGCACCTGAGCGCGGCCGGCGCCGTGGTGCGCTTCGACGGCATGCGCTTCCCGGCACGGATCGAGCTGCCGCCCGTGGCCGGCGACACGCCGGGCCAACTGGCCGTGCGCCTGCCGGCCAGCGGCCCGGCGCCGGCCGATCCGGATGCCTATGTGCGCTGGGCTCCGGGCTTCTATGCGCTGTCGCTGGTGCAGACGGTGCCGGACGGCCCGGCGCTGGCCAGCAACCAGGTCGGCTTCGCGCTTGCCCCGGTCATCACGGTGGCGCCATTGACGGTGGCGGCCGGCCCGTTCACGCTGACCGTCACGTGCGCGCCGCAGCTGCGCGACGGCCAGCAGGTGCGGCTGATCTTCGGCGACCGCCAGGCGGCACCGGCCAGCTTCACGCAAGGCGCCGACAGCAGCGCACCCAGCACGCTGACGTTCGACCTCGACGTGGCCGACAGCGGCACCTACCTGGTGCGCCTGCGGGTGGACGGCGTGGACAGCGTGGCCGTCGTCTACACCGGCACGCCGCCGGTACCCGGCTTCGACCCGCAACAACAGGTCACGGTGCAGCCATGAATGCCGCCGACTGGAACAAGGAGAACGACCGCTACCTCAGCGAAGCGGTGGCCTGGGTGCGCACGCGACTGGACGGCATGGCGCCGCCGAAGGAGGAGCCGCCGCCGGCGGCCCGGCCGGCGAAGGCGTTCTGGCGCACCAGCCCGGCGTCCGCGCCGTTGCAGGTGCCGTTGCAGGGCCAGGCGGCGCAACCGCCGGCGGCGCAGCGCGTGCCGCGCCCGGCCAGCCTGGACGAGCCGGCCGAGGAGGACATGGCACCGGCGCTGGTGCAGCTGACCACCCGGCTGGACCTGTCGCCATTCGAGCGCGACGTGCTGCTGCTGTGCGCCGCGATGGAGTTCGACACGGGCATCGCCGCCCAGTGCGCGCGGGCGCAGGACAATGCGAACCGCGGCTATCCGACGTTCGGCCTGGCGCTGGCGATGTTCGACGAGCCGAGCTGGGATGCGCTGTCGCCGGAGCGGCCGCTGCGCTACTGGCGCCTGGTCGACATCCGCCAGCCGCAGGGCGTGCCGCTGATCGCCGCCAGCCTGTCGATCGACGAGCGCATCGTCAACTTCATCAAGGGCTTGAATTACCTGGATGATCGCCTCGCCATGCTGGTGCTGCCCGTCGCCGGGCCGGCCGAGCCGCTGCCGCCGTCGCAGCAAGCCGTCGCGGAGGCGATCGCGCATGCCGTCGCCCATCCCGTCGAGCCGGTGGCCGCGACGCCCGCACTGCCGCTGGTACAGTTGCTGGGGCCGGACAGTGCCAGCAAGCGCGCGATCGCCGGGCAGGCCGCGCGGGCGCTGGGCTGCCAGCTGTATGCGCTGGACCCTGCCAGCCTGCCGCAGGCGGTGGCGGACGTGGAAAACTTCGCCCGCCTGTGGCAGCGCGAAAGCCTGCTGCTGCCGCTGGCGTTGTACGTGGACACCGACGATCTCGATCCGGCCGGCGCGGGCGAGGCGCACCGCGCGGCGATCAACCGGCTGCTGCTGCGCACCGGCGGGGTGATGTTCCTGGCCACCCGCGAGCCGTGGGCCCGGCTTGGCCGCGCCGTCGTCAGCGTCGACGCGGCCAAGCCGAGCACCGCGGAGCAGCAGCGCGCATGGCAGGACGTGCTGACGCAGGAACCGGAGCGCGCCGCCTCCGACGCGGCTACGCTCGCGAGCCATTTCAACCTGAACGTGGACGACATCCGCCGGATTGCCGCGCAAGCCGATGGGGCGGCGCTGGCACCGCTGTGGGACAGCGCGCTGCTGCATGCGCGCCCCGCGCTGGACCAGCTGGCGCAGCGCATCGACCCGGTGGCCGGCTGGGACGACCTGCAGCTGCCCGATGCCGAGACGGCGCTGCTGCGCCAGATCGCCGGCCAGGTTGCCCAGCGCGGCGCCGTGTACGATGAGTGGGGCTTCCGGGCGCGGATGAACCGGGGCCTGGGCATCAGCGCGCTGTTTGCCGGCGACAGCGGCACCGGCAAGACGATGGCGGCCGAAGTGATCGCCCGCGAGCTGCACCTGCTGATCTACCGGATCGATCTGTCGGCCGTCGTCAGCAAGTTCATCGGCGAGACGGAGAAGAACCTGCGCAAGCTGTTCGACGGCGCCGAGGACAGCGGCGCGATCCTGTTCTTCGACGAGGCGGACGCGCTGTTCGGCAAGCGCAGCGAGGTCAAGGACAGCCACGACCGCTACGCCAACATCGAGGTGAACTACCTGCTGCAACGGATGGAAGCCTACCGGGGCCTGGCGATCCTGGCCAGCAACCGCAAGGGCGCGCTGGACACCGCGTTCCTGCGGCGGCTGCGCTTCATCGTCAACTTCCCGATGCCGGCGCCAAGCCAGCGCGAGCGCATCTGGCGGCGCATCTTCCCGCCCGAGACCCCGCTCGAGGAACTCGACTGGCAGCGCCTGGCGCAGTTCGGCCTGTCCGGCGGCAGCATCCACAACGCAGCGCTCAATGCCGCCTTCCTCGCGGCGCGCGCGGGACGCAAGGTGGACATGCCGCTGGTGCTGGAAGCGATCCGGGGCGAATTGCGCAAGCTGGAAAAACCCGTCAGCGAAGCGGACTTCCGGCAGCTGGCGCCGGCCGGAGCGCGGTCATGAACGGCGCCCCGATGAACGTCGTCGTCCACATCGATCGCCTCGTGATGGACGGCGTGGCGCTGGAAGCAGGGCAGCAGCACCTGCTGCAGGCGGCCGTCCAGGCCGAGCTGGTACGGCTGCTGGCGGCCGGCGGGCTCGCGCCCGAATTGGCTGGCGGCATCGCCGGCGGCATGGCCGTGCCGCGCATCGCGGGAGGGGAGCTGGCGTTGCCGGCCGGGGCGCAGGGCGGGCAAGCCGGGCGGGGAATCGCCGCCGGTGTGTACCGTGCCATCGGCGGGGTGGCGCCATGAGCGCGCATGCCGCCGCCATGGAACGGGTCGCGTCGCGTATGGGCCCGCGCGGTGGTGCGCACGCGGCGCCGGCGCCGGCCAGTGCCGCGCGCGTGCTGGCCGAGGATGGCCAGCCATTGCCGGCGCCGCTGCAACGGGACATGGCGCAACGCTTCGGCCACGATTTTTCGCAGGTGCGGGTGCACGCCGGCCCGGCTGCCGCGCAATCGGCGCTCGACGCGGGCGCGCATGCCTATGCGAGCGGCCGCCACATCGTATTCGGCGCCGGCCGCTATGTGCCGGACTCCGGGGCCGGGCGCCGGCTGATCGCCCACGAGCTGACGCACGTGATGGAGCAGGGCGGTGTTGCCGACCGCGCCGTCGTGCATTGCCAGAAGCCCGATGTCGCGGCGGCGGCGCCCGGCAGCATCGATGGTGCGATCGACATGGCCGTCGCCGCGAAGGTGCGCTTCGACGCCAGCCCGTCCGACCAGCCGGGCGCCATCGCGCTGCTGGACAAGCTGTCGCGCTACCTGAGCGAGGCGCTGACCGACGCGAAGATCGACGCCAAGCGCCGCTACCTGGGCTCGAAGGCGCTGGACGTGCACAACGTGCGCGCGGCGCCCGCGAGCCTGGCCGGCAAGATCCGCAGCGGCTATCCCGTCGACGCGCGCCACTGGAACGAGGTCATCGGTGGACTGCGCATGGCGAAGATCGCCCTGCAGATCGTCGTCGGGGAGCGCTTTCCCGAGCAGACCGGCATGTATTACGAAGGCATGTACGCGTCGGACGAAGAGGAGGCGCAACATGAGCTGGCCGCCGACTTCAAGGAGCACGTGATGGCGGCCAGCCAGGACACTGGCCCGCAGGGCATCACGCCGCTGGTGCTCGCGTCCGTGCTGCACAATGAGATCGCCAATACGGCCGTCATCGGCCAGCCGCTGGAAACGCCGGCCGAGGCCCGTGCCGACGAAGTGAAGAAGGTCGACGCCAGCCTGAAACGGGCGGCCGCCGGCGCGCAGGTCGACCCGGCGGACATCGACCGTTCCGTCGGCGTGGGGCAGATCAAGCTCAGTACCGCGGCGGCGATGGCCGGCAAGATCCCCTGGCGCGAAAGCAATCCGGCCACCCGGCACGGCGTGCGCGCGCAGACCGCGCAGGACTTCGCGGCGCTGGGCGTGGACGTCAAGTCGGCCGTGCTCCGTATTCTCGCCGACCCGCGCAAGAACATCTTCGTGGCCGCGGCCCTGCTGAAACGGCTGAAGAACCGGCCGCACCGGTATCCGGCGATGCCGCGCGCCCAGTTCGGCGCCGACGAGCAGGCCGTGAAGCTGATCGCCACGGAATACAACATCGGCGCCTCCGACACGCCGCTGGCCGCCGCGAAGCCGACAGACTATGGCGATACGGTGTGGAAGCTGATGGGGTCGGCCGTGTTGAAACGTAACTTCCCGAATACCTGACCAGGAGGACGCCATGCAAAAAGCCACGTCCACCACCGCCCCCGCCGCGCTGCACCCCGTGCCGCGCGCACCGGCGCTGTTGCAGCGCAAGTGCGCATGCGGCAGGCCGGCGATGGGTGCCGGCCAGTGCAGCGAGTGCGCCGGCAAGCATGCCTGGGGACAGCGCAAGGCCGATGCGGCGGCGCCGGGCGGGCTGCGCATCGGCGCGGCCGACGATCCACTGGAACACGAAGCGGACCGGGTCGCCGACCAGGTGCTGGCCGGTCCCGCGCCCGATGTGATCGGCGGCGCGGCACCCGGTATCCAGCGTGCCGCTCACCACGCCCTGGCCCACCAGGACAGCGCGCCGGCTAGCGTGGCGAGCGTCATCGCCGGCGCCGGCGCGCCGCTCGACGGTGCCGTGCGGCAGGACATGGAGCAGCGCTTCGGCCACGATTTTTCCGGCGTGCGCGTGCATGCCGGCAGCGCCGCCGCGCAATCGGCGCGCGACGTGCATGCCCGCGCCTACACGGTGGGCAACCACCTCGTGTTCGGCGCCGGCCAGTTCGCGCCGCAGACGCAAGCGGGGCGGCGCCTGCTGGCGCACGAGCTGACGCACGTGATCCAGCAGGACGGCGGTGCGGATCTCGTGCAGCGCGCCGAAGTGGACGACCGCTCCTGCGCGGGGCTGACCGACATCGAATCCGACATCGATACCAAGGTGAATGCGCAGATCGCCGCGGCGCGCACGGCGGCCGCCAAGCCGATGGTGGTGGCCGATTTCCTCGACGACGTGGCGGGGCGCCTCGGCGGCAAGTTCATGGGGTCGATCGAGAAATTCATCAAGGCGCTGCCGAAAACGAAACGCACGGATCCGGCCCAGGACCTGTCGGGCACGAAGTTCGCGGGGGTAGAGAGCGTCAACCGCTTCTATCAGCTGCACACACAGGGTGTGGTCGGTGTCGTCGGCCCGGCCGCGAACGTGAAGAGCATCTGCATGGGGGCGGACAAGCTCGGCCACTTTTTCGAGGAAGGCTTCATCTACTTCCAGCTGGCGCGCGCCGGTGGGACGAAGGCCCAGCTGGAGAGCACCGGCCGCTACCTCGAGATCAGCGCCAAGCAGGGGCTCGGTGTGACCGGCGTCTATTCGAACGCGGACATGGCGGCGAACATGGCGGGCAAGCAGTTCTATACGGACCTGGAAGCGGACCCCGCCGGCTACACGTTCAAGATCGCCAACTACATCACGAAGCAGTGGAACGAGGCGGCCAATCCCAGCTTCTACGCGGCCAGCGAGGGCAGCGTCATCTGGAGCAATCTGCTGACGGGCAAATGGCTGGGCGCGTTCACGTCCGGCGGCGGCAAGTCGGCACCGATCGACGCGAAGGTGGACCTGGTCGCCACGCCGGCGGGCACCGTGACCGGGACGGCCGAGTGGCCGGCCGCGAAGCCCACCAACAAGGAAAAGATCAAGAACGGCAAGATCACCCAGCGCACCACGGCCGTCACCGGCACGCTGCCGACGACGCCGCCCGACACGCTGTCGGCCGATGCCGTGAGCGGCGTCTCGATCACGTATGAGTGGGAGGGCAAGAGCAGCAAGGGCAAGGGGAAATGGGATTCCGTCGACGAGCAGAACCTGACCGGCGTATGGGGGATCGGCAAGTCGATGAACAACGGCGGCACGTGGCGCCTGAAGAAAGCCTGACCAGCGAGGACGGTATGCAAAAGATCAACGCCGGCGCCAGGGCCAATGGCGCAGCGGGTTCCACGCCGGCGTCCACTGCGGGGCCGCTGCAGCGCCGCTGTGCCTGCGGGGCCCATACCTGGGGTGGTGGGCAATGCGCGGCTTGCGCGCAGGGCCGGGCTGCCGGCTTCCTGCAGGCGAGCCTCGGCATCGGTGCGAGCGACGATCCGCTGGAAGTGGAGGCCGACCGGGTGGCCGAGCATGTGGTTGCGGGCGGCCGCGCGCCGCTGTCGGTGCAGCGCCATGGGGGCCAGCCGGCGCCGGACGCATCGCCGGTGCCGGCCAGCGTCGACCAGGCGATCGGCAGCGCCGGCACGCCGCTGGACGCGCCGCTGCGCCAGGAAATGGAGCGGCGCTTCGGCCACGATTTTTCCGGCGTGCGGGTGCATACGGATGCGCTGGCGGCGCGCTCGGCGCGGGACGTCGCCGCGCATGCGTATACGGTCGGCCAGCGCATCGTGTTCGGCGAGCACCGCTACGCACCCGCGACGCGCGACGGTCGCCGGCTGCTGGCGCATGAGCTGACCCACGTGATCCAGCAATCGGGTGCCGCGCCGATCGCGCCGCGCGTGCAGCGGCAGGACAAGGGCCCGGCCGTGCCGCCGTCTTCGGCTCCGTCTTCGGCTCCGGCCCGGCTCACCTACACGAAGCAGACGCCTGTGCAGCACCGCTGCGGCGACTTCGCCTGGCGGATCAAATGGGGGCTTCAGGGCGCAGCCGACCAGGCCAATGGCTTCATCGTGCAGAAGGTCAAGCAGGAATCGTTGACGCAGAAATGCGACGGCACTTCCGACCATGACTTCTACCTGTACTGGGAAGCGTGGCAGGTCAAGAACGGCAAGATCATGAGCGGCATTTCGGACCGGGAATCGCTCGGCGACGAGTTCACCTGGTCGAACACGAGCGGCACGAAGGGCGGCACGTACGTGAGCGGCGCGGCCAAGTTCATCCAGGGCTACATGGAGCCGTTCAATTGGGGGCGCCTGCCCCAGGCCGGGCCGCTGCCGGCCACCACGAAGGAGCCGCCCGGCTGGACGGAAGCGGGGTCGAAGTACCGCTACGTCGGCGTGCTGGATTTCTTCTGCTGCGACGGGCAGTACCGGCAGTCGAAGCTGACGACCGAAGAACTGGACGTCTGACCACCATGGCGAGCGCATGATGACATCCCTGGCCCGTTCCCCTCGCATCCCGTCGGCTCGCCATGGCGTGCCGGCCGTGTCGCGTGCTCCGGCGCCGGCAGCCTTGCATGCCGGCGACAGCGCCGCGCCGTCGCGCTTCGCCCACGATTTCAGCCAGGTGCGCGTGCAGCGCGACCCGGCCCAGGCCAAGCCCGAGGAAGAAAAGAAGAACGAAGAAGATGCGCTGGGCGGCGGCCTGTCGGTCGTGCTGGAGCACATCGTCGAGCACGAGCCTCTGAAGGCGATGCTGGATCCGGCGCTGACGAAACTGAAGGCGCCGTTCAGCCAGCTCTCCCCCGGCGAGAAGGCATTCGGCATCGGCTTCGGCGCGGCGACCCTGGGCATGGCCGGCGGTGCCATGTTGAGCGACAAGGGCGGGCGCAAGGCGCTCGAAGGCGTCAACCTGGCCGCGCCGCTGGCGCTGATCCCGTATGTACCGCTGAAGAAATTCAGCTATACGCAACCGGCCGGCACGGGCCCCGATGCGAACCTGTGGAAGTTCCAGACGTCGCTGGCCGGTGACGACCTGCTGAACATTTTCACCAAGCGGCGCGGGCTGAAGCCGATGGCGCTCGGCCTGAACCTGGAGTGGGGCGTCGACGCGGGCAGCGGCCGCATGGTGCTGCTGGGCGGCGACGCGACGTTCTCGCCGCTGCCGGGCGTGTCGATTTCGGCCGGCATGTACAAGGATGTGCTGCAGCCGCCCGCGCTGTTCCCGAACGGCAGCGGCACGTTCATGGAAAGCCGCAAGAGCATCCCGGCCATGCCGGCGGCGCCGGCGATTCCCGATACGCGCGTGATGCTGACGATCGACGTGATGAAGTTCCTCCAACGCAGCCAGCCACGGGCCAAACGGCCGGAAAAGCCATGACCACCTTCCCCGGATCCCCCCGCATCCTGAAAGGCGGCATCGTGCTGCTGGACCCGGCCAGTTCGGCCGTGCTGCGCGTGATCACGCTGCAGTACAACGCCGATACGCTGTCGCGCACCTTGCAGGTCCAGGCCGTGGCGGGCGATGGCGCCGACCGCTCGGAGGCCCTGCGCATCAAGGGCCCGCCGGCCGAGACGATCAAGCTGGACGCCGAAATCGACGCCACCGACCAGATGGAATTCCCCGAACAGAACGGCACCGTCGGCCAGTTCGGCATCTTCCCGCAACTGGCCGTGCTGGAAGCGCTGGTCTATCCCACCAGCGCCCAGCTGAAGAACAACAACAGCCTGCAAGGCAATGGCACGCTGGAGATCCTGCCGATGGAGGCGCCGTTGACCTTGTTCGTGTGGAGCAGCGTGCGCGTGCTGCCGGTGCGCGTGACGGACCTGTCGGTGACCGAGGAAGCGTTCGACGTCAACCTGCACCCGATCCGCGCCAAGGTCAGCCTCGGCTTGCGCGTGCTGTCCGTGAACGACCTGGGCTTCGCGCACAAGGGCGGCAACCTGTTCATGAACTACCTGCGCCAGAAGGAGCAACTGGCCACCTTGGCGCAGGGCGGCACGCTGGCCGGCCTGGGATTGAAAGGCATACCATGAGCGACTTCTCGGCACTCTCGCGCTACTTCGGCAGCGCCACCGCCACGCTGGAACTGGCCGACGGTACCACCGTGATCTACCTGCGCCGGCGCTTCGTGCCGGCCCCGGAACGTTACGCGCTGCTGCAGTGGCACGAGGTGCGGGATGGCGAACGGATCGACCAGGTCGCCGCGCAATACCTGGGCGATCCCGAGCAGTTCTGGCGCCTGTGCGATGCCAACCGCGCGCTGCGGCCGGAGGAACTGGTCGACCGGCCGGGCAAGCTGCTGCGCATCACGTTGCCCGAAGGGCTGCCGGGAGTGCCCGATGCCTGATGCGATCAAACAGGGTCTCAACCTGACGCTGCTGATCGGCCCACTGGTGCCGATCCCGGCGCCGCGCGCCGTGCTGGAAGCGCTGAACGACGTCACCGTGACCACCAAGGACACGGGCCGCAGCGGCTTCCAGCTGACCTTCACGCTCAGCAACCGCTCGCCGCTGCACACGCTGTTCCTGCTGTCCGGCGGCAGCCCGGTGCCGGTGCTGCGGGTGATCGTCGTCGTCACGTTGAACGGCACGCCGAACGTGCTGATCGACGGCGTCGTGACGAATAACGAGATCGTGCCCGGTACCGATGGCCATGCGACGTTGACGGTGACGGGCGAAGACCTGTCCGTGCTGATGGACCGGCAGGACCTCTCCGGCTTTCCATTCCCCGCCGTGCCGGCCGAGGGCAGGGTGGCGCTGCTGTGCGCGAAATATGCGGTGCTCGGCGTCGTGCCGCTCGTGATCCCCAGCGTGCTGGTGAACATACCGATTCCCACCACGCGCATCGAGGGCCAGCGCGGCACCGATTTTTCGTACATCAATGCGCTGGCCGAACGGGTCGGCTACGTGTTCTACCTCGATCCCGGGCCGGAGCCCGGCATGAGCATCGCGTACTGGGGCCCGCAGATCAAGGTGGGGGTGCCACAGCCGGCGCTGAACATCAACATGGATGCGCACACCAATGTGCTGTCGCTGTCGTTCAGCTTCGACAACAGCTTGAACGCGATCCCCACGCTGTACTACTACAACGAGCTGACGAAGGTGGTGATCCCCATTCCGATCCCGCCGATCACGCCGCTCAACCCGCCGCTGGGCCTGATCCCGCCGATCCCGACGCGGCTGGAACCGGTGGCCGACAACCTGGCGAAGTACCCGCTGGCGCAGAGCATCATGTGCGGCCTGGCGAAGGCGGCCAAATGGGCCGAGGCGGTGACGGGCAAGGGCGAATTGAATGTGCTGCGCTACGGCCGCATCCTGAAGGCGCGCCAGCTGGTCGGCGTGCGCGGCGCCGGCCCCGCGTTCGACGGCCTGCATTACGTGAAAAGCGTCACGCACAAGATCAAGCCGGGCGACTACAAGCAAAGCTTCGAGCTGTCGCGCAATGGCCTCATCTCAACCTTACCGAGGGTGCCCGCATGAGAGACGACACGACACGCTACTACGGCAAGTACCGCGGCACGGTGCTGAACAACGTGGACCCGGAGAACCGCGGCCGCATCATGGCCATCGTGCCCGACGTGCAGGGCCTGGCGCCGACGACGTTCGCGCTGCCTTGCCTGCCGGCGGCCGGCAAGGGCAGCGGCGCCTACTTCGTGCCGGAGATCGGCTCCGGCGTGTGGATCGAGTTCGAGCAGGGCGATCCCGACTACCCGATCTGGACGGGCTGCTTCTGGGGCGCCACCGTCGAGCTGCCGGAGATGGGCATCGCTTCGCCGCCGCCGACGCCGAACATGGTGTTCCAGACCACGGGGCGCAACTCGATCACCGTGTTCGGCGTGCCGGGCGGCGGCGTGATGCTGTGTTCCGGCCCCGTCGGCAGTCCGTCCAGCCCGCGCATCGTGATCACGCAGGCCGGCATCACGCTGACGACGGGCACCGCGACGATCTCGCTGAACGGATCGGCCATCAACATCGTCGGCTCGCCCGTGACGGTGAATGCCGGCGCGCTCGTCGTGACGTGAAAGGAGAGATCATGCCAGGCTTTCTGCTGCATGCCGGCGCCAGCGTCACCTGCGCCCACCTGGGCCCTGCCCAGCCCACCGCGCCGAACCCGCGCGTGACCGTGATGGGCATGCCGACCGTGCTGATGACCACACAGTACGCGATCACGGGCTGCACGCTGCCGACGGTGACCTCCGGCGCGCCGCCGTGCGCGACCGCCAGCTGGATCACCGCTGCCACGCGGCTGACGTCGAACGGCCAGCCGCTGCTGCTGTTCGACAGCCAGGCCACGTGCGTGCCGAACGGTACGCCGCTGACGGTATTGGCCACGCAAACCCGCTGCAGCGGCATCTGAGGCCCGCATGGACATCGACTACCCCTTCCACTACGCCGACGGCATCACGGCGCGCACCGACACGAACGATCATGTGCGCGACATGATCGAGCAGCTGCTGTTCACGCAGCCGGGCGAACGCGTCAACCGGCCCGACTTCGGCAGCGGCTTGATGCAGATGGTGTTCGCGCCGAACAGCCCCGAGCTGGCCGCCACGCTGCAGTTCACGTTGCAGGCGGCGCTGCTGCAATGGCTGGGCGACGTGATCGATGTGCGCGCGCTCGAGGTCACGGCGCAGGATGCGACGCTGCGGGTGACGCTCAGCTATGCGGTGCGTGGCGCGGCGCCGCAGACGGTGCAGTTCGAACGGGAGGTGGCATGATGGACCTGCGCTGCCGGAACGAACAGCGGCGCCAGGCGCTGTTCAACAATCCGCGCTGGAACGGCATCGACTTCCTGGAAGTGGGGCCGGACCAGCTGTCGCTGTGCGTGCACTTCTTCGGCCAGGTGCCGCAAGGCCTCGACCCGCGCGCCGTGCGCATCGAAGGAGGCCGGCGCATCCGCGACATCCGCGTGCTGGCCGTCGCGTGCGCGCAAGACGATGACGACGAACGCGACGACTGCCTGCACATCACGCTGGACAAGTACGGCGATTTCTCCACTTACCGCCTGTGCCTCGTCGATCCCGCCTGCCCGGAGCACCCGCTGCCGGGGCTCGATCCCCGCTATGCCTGCCTGGCGTTTTCCTTCAAAATCGATTGCCCGAACCCGTTCGATTGCGCGCCGGCGCCCTGCGTGCCAGCGGTGGAGGCGCCGGGGCCGGACATCGATTACCTGGCCAAGGACTACGACAGCTTCCGGCGCCTGCTGCTGGAGCGCCTGACGCTGTCGATGCCCGAGTGGCGCGAGCGCCACGTGCCGGATGTCGGCATCATGCTGGTCGAGCTGCTGGCCTATACGGCCGACATGCTGAGCTACTACCAGGATGCGGTGGCCACGGAAGCGTACCTGGAAACGGCGCGCCGCCGCATCTCCGTGCGGCGCCACGTGCGGCTGCTCGATTACCAGCTGCACGAGGGCTGCAATGCGCGTGCGTGGGTGGCGCTGGGCTCCGACACCGACAGGCTGCTGCCGCCGGACGTGTACTTCGTCACGGGCTCGCCCGCGCTGGCGCAGTTGACGGTGGAGTATGGCGGCCCGGCGCTGCCGGAGTATGCGGTGCAGGCGCTGCCCGCCGGCCGGCACCAGGGCTACCAGCCGATGTTGAAGCCTGGCGCCGACGGCATCGCGCTGGTCGCGGCGCACAGCCGCATCGCCTTCCACACATGGGGCGACACGGAATGCTGCCTGCCCGCGGGCAGCCGCCGCGCCACCTTGCGCGATGAAGATCCGGAGCAGCCCGGCCGGCGCGTGCTGGCCTTGCACCGGGGCGATGTGCTGATCTTCGAGGAAGTGAAGGGACCACTGACCGGCAGCGAGTACGATGCCGATCCCGCCCGCCGCCATGCGGTGCGCATCACCAGCGTCCGGCACGACGAGGATGGCTTGCTGGGCGTGCCGGTGCTGGAGATCGAATGGGGCGCGGAAGATGCGCTGCCGTTCGCGCTGTGCCTGTCGGGCCGGCTGGCGGCGCCGGACTGCTCGCCGGTCGACGGCATCAGCGTCGCGCGCGGCAATGTCGTGCTGGTCGAACATGGCATGCCGGCGGCCGAAGAACTGGGGCCCGTGCAGCCGGGCCTTGATGCCGGCGAATGCGCCTGCGAGGGCAGCATCGTCGACATGCGCCGGCCTGCGTTGCCGTTCCGCGCCCGGCTGGAACACGCGCCGCTGGTGCACAGCGTGCCGGCGCGGTCGCATCTGCCCGCGGCGCGCAGCCTGTTGCAGGAGCCGGCCGAGGCGCGGCCCCGCGTCGCGTTGGTCGAGCGTGGCGACGCCGGCGCGGCGTGGCAAGCCTACCCGGATTTGCTGCACAGCGGCGCGGACGAGCGCCACTTCGTGGCCGAGATCGACGACGACGGCGTCGCCTGGCTGCGCTTCGGCGACGGCGAGGCAGGCCGCATGCCTGCTGCCGACACGCGCTTCCAGGCGACGTACCTGGTCGGCGGCGGCACGGCCGGCAATGCGGCGGCGGAGGCGATCCGCTACCTCGTCTACCGCGAGCAGATGGTGGATGGCAGCGGCCTGACCGTGCGCAACCCGCTGCCGGCCGTCGGCGGCATGGCGCCTGAGACGGTGGCCGCGGCCCGGATGGCGGCGCCGTACGCGTTTCGCACCGTGGCGCAGCGCGCCGTCACCGCCGCCGATTATGCCGAGCTGGCGCAGCGCGATCCGCGCGTCGCCCGCGCCCATGCGCGGCTGCGCTGGAACGGCAGCTGGCAGGAAGCCGTCGTGGCGCTCGATCCGCTGGGCACGGAGATTACCAGCCCGGCGCTGCGACGTGCCGTCGCCGGCGCGCTGTACCGCTACCGCCGCATGGGCCACGACCTGCGTGTGGTGGCCGCGCGCTACGTGCCTTTGATGCTGGAGCTGCATGTGTGCGTGCTGCCGGATTATGTGCGCGGCCACGTGCAGGCGGCGCTGCGCGAGCGGCTGTCGAACCGCCGGCTGGCCGACGGCAGCCTGGGCTTCTTCCACCCGGATCGCCTGGACTTTGGCGGCATCGTCGCGCTCTCCGCGCTGGTGGGTGCCGTGCAGGCCGTGGCCGGCGTGGCGAGCGTGCGCGTGCTGCGGCTGCACCGCTACGGCGAGCCGCCGGCCGGCGAGGTGGAAGCGGGCTTGCTGAAGCTGGCGCCGCACGAGATCGCGCAGCTCGACAACGACCGCGACTTCCCCGAGCAGGGGCAGCTGCTGCTGACGATGGATGGAGGCCGGTGATGAGCGATTGCGATTGCAACGGCGCCTGTGCTTGTGCTTGTGCTGACTGCGGCGGCGCGGCGACGACGCCGCCGGTGGCGTACAACCCGCCCGGTCAGGACCGCATCGCCTACCGGGCCGGTACGTACCGGAGTTTTTACGGGCGCATGGTGGCAGGTCTGTCCGGCCAGCAGGCCGGCCCGCTGCGGCAGCTGCACACGCGCGAGCGCGGCGATCCGTCCATCGCCCTGCTCGATGCGTGGGCCGTCGCGGCGGACATTCTCTCCTTCTACAACGAACGCATCGCCAACGAAGCGTATCTGCGCACGGCCACCGAGCGCCGTTCCGTGCTGGAGCTGGCGCGGCTGACGGGCTACCGGCTGCGGCCCGGCGTGGCCGCCAGCGTCTACCTGGCGTATCAGCTCGACGCGAACGCCGGCGCGCTGACGATCCCCGTCGGTACCCGCAGCCAGAGCGTGCCCGGGCCGGGCGAACAGATGCAGACCTTCGAGACGGCCGAGCCGCTGGAGGCGCGGGCGCGCTGGAACGCGATCCGGCCTCGCCTGACGCAGCCGCAACTGCGCAGCGCGGCCGACATCGTCGACCAGCCGCTGTACCTGCGGGGCGTGAGCACGCGACTGAAGGTCAACGATGCGCTGCTGGTGGATTTCGGCATGGGCGGCCAGCACGACTTTCATTACTACCGGGTCGGCAGCGTGGCGCTGGACGAGGCGGCCGGGCGTACCCGCATCGGCCTGCGCGCATGGAGCGGCGGAGCCGGCACGCAGAGCCTGGCGCTGCCGGGATGGCTGCAACTGAGCTTTACCAGCATCGACACGCTGATCAGGCAGCTGGGCCGCCTGCCGAACCTGCAACCGCGCAATGCGCTGCGGCTGCGGCGCGATCCGGCCCAGGCCTTTGTCGGCGGCGCCGACGTCTACCCGCAGCTGCTGAAGAACTTCCAGC
The DNA here is from genome assembly GCF_007830495.1 of Pseudoduganella flava. Lineage (GTDB taxonomy): Bacteria > Pseudomonadota > Gammaproteobacteria > Burkholderiales > Burkholderiaceae_D > Rugamonas > Rugamonas flava. The sequence goes on from NZ_VLKW01000002.1 coordinate 704,440, forward strand.
CGGCGCTGGACGCCCGGCTGTACGACGCGCTGGTCAATGCGCCCGTCGCCCAGCCGGTGCCGGTGCGGGTGTATGCGCTGCGCGTGGCTGCACCGCTGTTTGCCCACAACGCACCGCACCAGCCGGCGCCCGGCCTGGAAAACCACATGGTGCTGGAGCCGCCCGACTACGTGGTGCCGACGATCACGAATACCTGGGGTCCGTTTGCGGACCTGCCGGGGGACGGTCCCGACGGCCTGCCGCACATCGCGCTGGACCGCGTCTACGACACGGTGCGGGCCGATGCCGACAGCTGGGTGGTCGTCGACCGGCCGTTTGTCGACGGCTTTTCCGACGCGCCGGACGTGCCCGCCGGCGTCTCCGTGCACAGGGTCGGCAACGTCAGGACCGCGACGATGAGCACCCCGGCCGGCGCCGCGCTGGAAGTCACCCAGCTCGACGTGGAATCGGCATGGCTGCGCGACCTGGGCGATCGCGACCGGATGGAGTCGGTGCTCGAGTCCACGGCGGCGCTGCGCGGCACGCGCGTGTATGCGCAGAGCGAGCCGCTGGAGCTGGCCGAGGAACCGCTGGCGGAGGAGCTGGGGGACGAACGCGGCAGAATCGGCGAGATCGAGCTGGATGGTCTGTACGACGGCCTGAAGCCGGGCCGCTGGCTGTTCGTCAACGGCGAGCGCAGCGACATGGGCGACGTGCGCAACGTGGCCGCCACCGAACTGGTGATGCTGGCCGCGGTGCGCAACGGCGTGCGGATGACGGCGGGCGACACGGGCGGCGGCAAGGAGCCGCCGCCGCCCGAGCCGCTGCCGGGAGAACGTATCCACACCTTCATCACGCTGGCCGAACCGCTCGCCTATCGCTACCGGCGCGCCAGCGTCACCTTGCAGGCCAATGTGGTGCGTGCGACGCATGGTGAAACCCGGCACGAGGTGCTGGGCGGCGGCGACCCGACGAAAGCTTTCCAGCAGCTGGCGCTGAAACAGGGCCCGCTGACGCACGTGGCGGCATCCACCGAGACGGGGGCCGACAGCACGCTGGCCGTGCGCGTCAACGGCCTGCTGTGGCATGAACACGTGGCGCTGGTGGCGGACGGGCAGGATGCGCGCGCCTACGTCACGCGGCGCAACGATGCCGAGCAGACCAGCGTCGTCTTCGGCGACGGCATGCACGGCCAGCGCCCGCCCGGCGGCGCCGACAATATCCGCGCCGTGTACCGCAGCGGCATCGGCGTGAGCGGCAATGTGGGCGCCGGGCAGATCACGCTGGCCACCGACAAGCCGCTGGGCGTGGCCGGCGTGGTCAATCCGCTGCGCGCCTCCGGCGGCGCCGATCCGGACCGGCTGGAACAGGCGCGGCGCAACGCCCCCCTGGCCGTGATGACGCTCGGCCGGCTCGTCTCGGTGCGCGATTATGCCGACTTCGCGCGGGCCTTCGCCGGCATCGGCAAGGCCACCGCCACGCAGCAGCGCAGCGCCGGCAGGGCGGCGGTGGTCGTCACGATCGCCGGCATCGACGACCAGCCGGTCGACCCCAATTCCGACCTGTTCCGCAACCTGCTGGCGGCGCTGCGGCGGCTCGGCGATCCGCAACTGCCGCTGCGCCTGCAGCTGTGTGAAGCGCTGGCGCTGACGGTGCGCGCGCGGGTCGCGCTGCAGCCCGATTACGCGTGGGAGGACGTGGCGCCGCGCATCCGCGCCGCCCTGTACGACGCGCACGGCTTCGAGCGGCGCAAGATCGGCCAGGGCGTGGTGGACAGCGCGATCGTCGCGACGATCCAGCAGGTGCGCGGCGTCGCGTACGCGCTCGTGCAGGTGCGCACGTACACGCAGGGCGAACTGGTGGCAGGGCTGACGCCGGCCACGCCGGCCGGCATCAACCGGGTCGAGCCCGCGCAGATCGCCTACCTGACCCCGAAGGTCCCGGACACCGTGATACTGGAGCTGCTGCCATGAGTACCGCCGCCGAACGCCTGTATGCGCTGCTGCCCGCGATCCACCGCCAGCGCGACGAGCAGCAGGGCTTCCCGCTGCGCGCGCTGCTGGACGTGATCGGCGCGCAGGTGCAGGTGCTGGAAGACGATATCGCCCGCCTGTACGACAACAGCTTCATCGAGACGTGCGACGACTGGGCCGTGCCGTACATCGGCGACCTGATCGGCTACCGTCCGCTGGCCGAAGCGGGGGCACCGGGCGGCGGGGCGGGCCAAGATAGACGGGGCTTGGATGCAGCGCGCCTGCGCGTGCTGATCCCGCGCGGCGAGGTGGCCGATACGCTGGCCTGGCGCCGGCGCAAGGGCACGCTGGCCCTGCTGGAGGTGCTCGCCGCGCAGGTGGCCGGCTGGCCGGCGCGCGCCGTGGAATTTCACCGCTTGCTGGCATGGACCCAGCACCTGGACCACCAGCACCCGCGGCGCGGCCGCACCGTCGACCTGCGCGACGGCCGCGCGCTCGATGCACTCGATGGGCCGTTCGACCGGCTGGCGCACACGGTGGACGTGCGCCGGGTGGCCTCGCGGCGCGGCGCGGGCCGCTACAACATCCCGTCGGTGGGGCTGTTCGTGTTCAGGCTGCGCGCCTACTCCGTCACGCACACGCCGGCCTATTGCCAGGAAGGGCTGGGCTCGCGCTGCTTCAGTTTCAGCGTGCTGGGTAACGACTCCCCGCTGTTCATCGATCCGCGCCGCGAGGACGATCCCACCGATATCGCCCAGCCGATCAACCTGCCGCAACCGATCCGCCGCCGCTGGCTGGGTGCCGACGGTGTCGGTCCGCTGTACGGGGAGGGCCTGTCGTTCGCGATCGCGGCGCCGGACTGGCCCACGCGCGGCGCGGCCCAGCCGATTCCGGCGCACCTGATCATTCCTGCCGACCTGCGGGACTGGGAGCGGTACAAGGTCCCCCGCGGCAAGGTGGCCGTCGATCCGGTGCGGGGGCGCATCGCGTTTCCCGAACGGGGCGCGCCGCGCCACGGCGTCACGGTCAGCTACCACTACGGCTTCAGCGCCGACATGGGTGGCGGCGAGTATGCCCGGGCTACCAGCGAACCGGCAGGGGCGCTGCTGCTGCGCGTGGGGAGGGAAGAGGAATTCGCGACGATCAATGCGGCGCTGGCGGCGTGGGACGTCCAGAAGCAGCAGCGCGAAGTCCTGGCCGCGGTCATCGAGATCACCGACAGCCGCGTGTACACGGAAGCGCTGGCGATCCGCCTCGCGCCCGGCGAAAGCCTGCAATTGCGCGCCGCCAGCCGCTGCCGGCCCGTGCTGCGCCTGCTCGACCAGATCGTCGACGGTGTCGATGGGCTCACCATCGAAGGAGGCGCGGCCAGCCGCTTCACGCTGGACGGCCTGCTGGTGACGGGCCGCGGCGTGCGCATCGCCGGGCCGGAGCCGGAGGAGGGCGGCCGCGCGCCCGCCGAGCTGTGCGACGTGCGCATTCGCCATTGCACCCTGGTGCCCGGCTGGGGCATCCACGGCGATTGCCGGCCGCGCCAGCCCGCCAAGCCCAGCATCGAACTGCTGCATACGCGCGCCAGCCTCGTGGTCGAGCACAGCATCGTCGGCGCCATCGTCGTGGTGGCGAACGAGGTGGAACAGGATCCGATCGCCATCGCCATCCGCGACAGCATCGTCGATGCGACGTCGCACGAGCGCCTCGCGATCGGCTCGGGCGACCAGGCGCTAGCCTTCGCGCGGCTGCGCATCGCGCGCTGCACGGTGATCGGCCAGGTGCTCGTGCACGCGATCGACCTGGCCGAGAATGCGCTGCTGCTGGACATGGTGCGAGCGGGCCGGCGCCAGGTGGGCTGCGTGCGGTTCAGCTATGTGTCGGTGGAGTCGCGCACACCGCGCCGCTCCCAGTGCCAGCCGGATCTGGTGCGCCAGGCCAGCGGCGGTGACGCCGAACTGCGCGAGCTGGAAACGGCCCGCGTGCGGCCCCGCTTCACGAGCCTGCGCTACGGCACGCCCGGCTACTGCCAGCTGCACGGGGCATGCGCCGACGAGATCCGGCGCGGCGCCGACGACACGTCCGAGATGGGCGCCTTCCACGATCTCTACCAGCCGCAGCGCGACGCCAACCTGCGCGCCCGCCTGCACGAATACAGTCCGGCAGCGATGGAAGCCGGCATCCTTTACGCCAACCAGGAGACATCAGCATGAAAGGCGACTTCACCCGCGATACGTTCGACCGGTCCAGGCACTACAGCCGGGTGCTGATGCAGCAAGGCCGGGTACAACTGGACGCCGACTGGAACGAGCAGGGGGCGCTGATGCTGCACCAGCTGCGCAGCCTGGCGATGGACCTGGTGGGCCCCGCCTGGGCGGTCGGCAATGGCTTCCAGCTGACGATCGGCGACAACGACTTCACGATCGGCCCGGGGCGGTTCTATGTCGACGGCATTGCCTGCGACCTGGTCGAGGACCTCTCCTTCCTGGCGCAGCCGGGTGTGCGCGAGGCGGACCGGAACTGGAATACCGACACGCCCTACCTCGTCTACATCGACGCGTGGGAGCGGCTCGTCACGGCCGCCGAGGACGAGCGCCTGCGCGAGGTGGCATTGGGCGGCGCCGATACGGCGGCGCGCGCGCAAGTGGTGTGGCAGGTGCGCCTGCTGCCGGTGCCGCCGGACGCCACGGGCGCGGGCCGCGTGATCGCCTGCAGCGATGCGCGCGTGCGCCTGCGGGAAGACCTGCTGCGCACGCTGCCGGTGCTGTACGCATGGGCGGTCGACGATGCCGCCGACGCGCCGTGCGAGATCTCCCCGGACTCGTCGTACCGGGGGGCGGAGAACCAGCTGTACCGGGTGGAGATCCACGATCCGGGTGCGCTGGACACGGCCAGCAATGCGCCGACGTTCAAATGGTCGCGCGACAACGGCTCGGTCGTGTTCCCCGTGCTGGCGGTTACCGGGTCGACCGTCACGCTGGCCCACCTGGGCCGCGACGAGCGCAGCGGCCTGACCGAAGGCGATTGGGTGGAGCTGGTGGATGATCCCTACCTGTACCAGGAGCGCCACGACGGCCTGCTGCGCGTGATGGCCGTCGACGAGGAACAGATGACGGTGACGTTGTCCGGCACGCTGGGTGACCGTGCCGCCAGCGCGCCCGGCCGCGTGCTGCGGCGCTGGGACCAGCGCAAGGGCGCCAACGACCATGGCGTCATCGCCGTCAAGGAATCGACGGCGCCCGGCCAGAACGCGTTCATGCTGGAGGATGGCGTGACGATCCGCTTCGAGCCGGGCGGCCAGTATCGTACTGGCGACTACTGGCTGATCCCGGCCCGCACGGCCACCGGCGACGTCGAATGGCCGAGGGCCACCGTTAACGGCGTGGTGCTGCCGGCGGGGCAGGAGCCGCACGGCGTCGTGCACCACTACGGCCTGCTGGGGGTGCTGGCGTGGAGCAACCGTGCCTGGGGGCTGACCAACTGCCGCTGCACCGTACCCGTTGGTGGGCTGGCGCAGTGCCCGTAGCGCGCGGCCTGGCGGTGCTTGCGCCGGCTGCAGGGCCAGCCGGCATCAATCGGCTGCCTTCCGCGCGGCGGCGACGAAGACGTATTTCTTGTCCAGCTGGTACTTCGCGCAGAAGCCCAGGACCAGGCCGATGATGCCGCCGGCGTAGCGCGCGGTTGCCGTGTCGAACAGCAGGTGGAAGCCATACTCGACGCTCCAGAACAGGGCGGTCGTGAACACGCCCATGAAGCTGTACAGCGCGAACAGCTTGCCGTCGTGCGCCATGTTTTTGCTCTGGAATGAAAAGACATACCGCTTTTCCAGCAGGTAGCGCAGCGGCAAGGCAGCCGCCGTGCCGGCGGCGATGGACAACTCCACGCCGTATGGCCCCGTGTAGGCCTGGATGAACAGCATCTGCACGCCAAGATTGGTTGCCGCGCCCAGCGTCGCGAACAGTGAATACATCACGGCGATGCCGGCCGCGCGCTTCACTGTCAACCTCCCAGGCCCTGGTTGGCGAGCAGGAAGCAGAGCGCGACCAGCTGGGCGATCACCAGGCTTGCCCTGTCCTTCAGCGCGAAGACGATCGGGTCGTCGTGCATTTCGCCGCGATGCGCCTTCATCCAGACCCAGCTGACCCAGAACAGCATCAGCGGCACGGCGAACCAGATCAGTTCCGGCTGCGCATACAGCGTGACGACGGTCTCGCCGTGCAGGTACAGGGCCAGCACCAGCACGGCCGCATAGCCGGCGGCAATCCCCAGCGCCTGCACCACCGGCGCGTCCGCGACCAGATAGCCGCGGCCGTGCGCATGATCGTTGCCGGCGCCCGCCAGCAACTGCAGCTCCGCATAGCGCTTGACGAACGCCAGCGAGAGGAAGATGAATACCGAGAACGCCAGCAGCCAGAACGACAACGTGATGGCCACCGCCGCGGCGCCGGCGATGATGCGCAGCGTGTACAGCGCGGCCAGCGTCAGGCAATCGATCAATGCCAGCCGCTTCAGGCGCAGCGAGTAGGCACACGTTAACAGGAAATAAAACACCAGCCATACCGTGAACGTGCGCCCGACCAGCAGCCCCAGGCCCAGGCTGGCGACGGCGCACACGGGCGCGAGCGTCACGCCGAGCTTGATCGGCACGGCTGCGCTGGCAAACGGACGATGACGCTTGCTGGGGTGCCGGCGGTCGCTCTCCAGGTCCAGCAGGTCGTTCGTCATGTACACGGCGGAAGCGCACAGGCTGAACGCCACGAACGCCAGGAGCAGCGTCGCCAGCGCGTGCAGGTTGCCGGCTTCGTGCGCGGCCAGCAGGGGAACGAACTGCAGCAGGTTCTTCAGCCACTGGTGGACCCGGAACAGCTTGCGCCACTGCCGGGGCGTGATCGCGTGCCCAGGGAACACCTTGGCGACAGTGGTCACGCCGGCCGCGCGCCGGGCCAGCGCGGCGCTGGCGTTGACGACGATCGCCTGGCGCGCCCCGGCCCACACTGGCATGTCCGACGTGGAGTTGCCGGCGTAGTCATACCCTCCCTCGCCATACCGCGCATCCAGCGCGGCGCGCTTGTTGGGGCCGGCATTGTTCGTCGTGCCGTCGCTGGCGATGACGTCGTCGAACACGCCGAGATGGTCGGCGATCGCCTGGGCCACGCGCCGGTCGCTGGCGGTGGACAGCACGATCTTCGCACCGGCCGCGCGCTGGTCCTTCAACCAGGCGATCAGCGGCAGGTTGTAGGGGAGGACGGTCACGTCCAGCGCGGCGCGGGCGGCGACCTGCGCCTTCAGCGCGGCCTTGCCACGCATCAGCCAGAAAGGCAGCGCCAGCAAGTTTAAAGGACTGTCGCGCAGCAGGCAGAGCGCGGCTTCATGCAGCGTGTCCGTCGGCGTCAGCGTGCCGTCGAGATCCACGGCGATGACCGCGGGCGTTTTGACGAGCGCATCCATTTTAGGGCCGTAGGCAGTATGGGCTGGTATCGATGGCGGCCGGCGGGCAGTGCGGCAAGACGGTGGAGGGAAGCAGGGCCGCGGCCGTTGCGCGGGACTGTTGGGCCGGGAAATCGCGCAACAGGACCCGTGAGGGGCAGCTTCTCATGCGGCCGGCATGCGTAATGTGAGGCGTGTCAACCGCCGCCGCGAAACACGGGGGCGCTGAGGAAGGCGCTGCGCGCGCCAGGTCGGAAAACGCGTGGAAAGGCTGTGCGCGCCTATTCCCAGGCGCGGGCGGCGGACCGGTGGATCGTCCACGTGAAGCCGCCGCCGACGGAGAAGCCGCTGCGCTTGCGGAACAGCGGGCTGTCCCGGTTCGCCGCATGGCTGAGATTGTCGTAGCGGGTAAAGCCGAACACGCGCCAGTCCGGCGACACGCGGCGCGACAGGCTCACGCCCAGGCGCGTCATCATCAGGCCGCCCGACGCCTGGTAGGCGGGGCGTGCGGCCGTGGCGTATTGCGGCGCCACGTCGTAGAAATACGCGTTCAGGTCCGCATTGCCGAACACGGCACCCACGCTGGCGTCCGCGTACCACGTGCCGTTGCCGTCGCCTGTCTCGACCAGCACGCGCGGCTCCGCCACCAGGCCGTGGCGGCGAAAGCCGTTGCCCAGCTCCACCGGCACGCGCACAGGCAGCTCCAGCCTGACCTGGCTGGTGGCCGACGGCCTGGCCAGCAGGACCTTCAGGCGCGGGCCGAACTCCAGCAGCGAGTTCAGGTCCGGCATGCCGCGGCGTGCCGCCACGTCGTCGGAGCGGGCCGGCAGCGACAGCGCGAAGCCGAGATCGAGTTCGACCCGGTCGCTGTTGATCAGGCGGGCGTTGACGCCGGAGCGGTCGGCACGGACGATCTTGCCGCGATAGATCACCAGCGGCAACACCAGCGCGCGGGACGAGCGGTCGTCCGCGCCGGGGTAGGCCGGCGTGGCCGCCGCGGCGCCCAGCAGGCCGACTTCCCACAGCGGCAAGGACGGCTCGCGGGCCGGTTCTGGCGGCTCGGCGGCCTGCGCGGCGAACGCGACGCAAGAACAGAGGCCCGCCTTGATGAGTGCGGAGAAGGAGGATGGCAGGGGCGGGAGGCGCATGCTGTGAGTGCTCGGCAAGGGAACGATGGGCACGATACCATAACGCGGCGTACGCCATGCCGCCGCCAAACGGGCGGCTCGGTGCGCCAGCGCACGGCGCGGCACGCCGCATTGCGTTGCAATGGAGCCATTACCGAACTATCCACACACTTCGACTCACGGAGCGCCGATGCGCCGCAAGCAGGAACCCGACCATCAACCATCCCCCAACGACGGCGCGCCCGGCCCGCACGCCTGTGTGCGCGTGCGCGGCGCCCGCGAGCACAACCTGAAGAACGTCAACGTGGAACTGCCGCGCGATGCGCTGGTGGTGTTCACGGGCGTTTCCGGGTCGGGCAAGTCGTCGCTGGCCTTCGGCACGTTGTATGCCGAGGCGCAGCGGCGCTACCTGGAATCCGTATCGCCATACGCGCGCCGGCTGTTCCACCAGATGCCGGTGCCGGAGGTGGACGAGATCGACGGCCTGCCGCCCGCCGTCGCGTTGCAGCAGCAGCGCGGCACGCCGACCGCCCGCTCGTCGGTGGGCAGCGTCAGCACGCTGTCCAATTCGCTGCGCATGCTGTATTCGCGCGCCGGCGACTATCCGGCCGGCCAGCAGTTGCTGTATGCCGAGTCGTTTTCGCCGAACACCGCGGAAGGCGCCTGCCCGCAATGCTCGGGCCTGGGCCGCGTCTACGAAGCCACCGAGGCATCAATGGTGCCGGACGACAGCCTGACGATCCGCGAGCGCGCCGTGGCCGCGTGGCCGCCGGCATGGCACGGCCAGAACCTGCGCGACATCCTCGTGACGATGGGCTACGACGTCGACACGCCATGGCGCGAGCTGCCGAGGAAGGACCGCGACTGGATCCTGTACACGGAAGAGACGCCGACGGTACCCGTCTACGCGGGCCTGACGCCGGAGGAAACGCGCCGCGCATTGAAGCGCAAGGAAACGCCCAGCTACCAGGGCACGTTCACCAGCGCGCGCCGGTACGTGCTGCAGACCTTTGCCAACACGGAAAGCGCGGCGATGAAGAAGCGCGTGGCGCGCTACATGGTCAGCACGGAATGCCCCATGTGCCGGGGCCGCCGGCTGCGCCAGGAAGCGCTGTCCGTCACGTTTGCCGGCATGGACATCATGACGTTGTCGCGCCTGCCGATCGAGCGCCTGGCCGGCCTGCTGCGGCCCTATGCGGACGGCAGCCAGCCGGCCGGCAAGGCAAAGAAGGACAAGCCTGCGGAGCAGCTGATCGTCACGCGCCGCATCGCCGCCGACCTGTGCGCGCGGCTCGATACGATGCTGGCGCTGGGCCTGGGCTACCTGGCGCTGGAGCGCAGCACGCCGACGTTGTCGCCGGGCGAGCTGCAGCGCCTGCGGCTGGCGACGGCCGTGCGATCGAGCCTGTTCGGCGTCGTCTACGTGCTGGACGAACCGTCGGCCGGCCTGCACCCGGCCGATACGGAAGCGCTGCTGGCCGCGCTGGCGCAGCTGAAGGCGGCGGGCAATTCGCTGTTCGTTGTCGAGCATGCGCTGGACGTGATCCGGCGCGCCGACTGGATCGTCGACGTGGGCCCGCTGGCGGGCGAGGGCGGCGGCGCGATTTTGTACAGCGGTCCGCCGGACGGCTTGCGCAACGTGGCGGCGTCGCACACGCGGCGCTACCTGTTCGACGAGGTGACGCCGCCGGCACGCGAGCGTCGCGAACCCGCCGGCTGGCTGCGGCTGGAAGGCGTCACCCGCAACAACCTGCACGACCTGGCGGTCGCCTTCCCGCTGGGCGTGATGTGCTGCGTGACCGGGGTGTCCGGCTCGGGCAAGTCGACCCTGGTCAGCCAGGTGCTGGTGGACCTCGTCGGCACGGCGCTCGGCCATACGGCGGACGAGCCGGCCGATGACGAGGGCCTGGAGCCGCAACTGGACGACGTGGTGGAGGAAGACACGGCGGGCCGCATCGCCGGCGGCATCGAAGGCGTGCGCCGCCTGGTGCGGGTGGACCAGAAGCCGATCGGCCGCACGCCGCGCTCGAACCTTGCCACCTACACGGGGCTGTTCGACGCGGTGCGCAAGCTGTTCGCCGCCACGCCGGCGGCCCGCAAGCACCGCTACGACGCAGGAAGATTCTCGTTCAACGTCGCCAAGGGCCGCTGCGCCCACTGCGCCGGCGAAGGCTTCGTGATGGTCGAACTGCTGTTCCTGCCCAGCGTCTACGCGCCATGCCCCACCTGCAACGGCGCGCGCTACAACGCCGACACGCTGAAGATCACGTATAAGGACCGCAACATCGCCGACGTGCTGGGCATGACCGTCGACGAGGCCCACGCGTTCTTCGCGGACGAGGAAGCGGTGGTGCGGCCGCTGCAAGTGCTGCGCGAAGTGGGCCTCGGTTACCTGCGGCTGGGGCAGAGCGCCACCGAACTGTCCGGCGGCGAGGCACAGCGCATCAAGCTGGCCACCGAACTGCAGCGGGCCACGCGGGGCGGCGCGCTGTACGTGCTGGACGAACCGACCACCGGCCTGCACCCGTTCGATACGGACCGGCTGGTGGCCCAGCTGAACCGCCTGGTCGATGCGGGCAACTCCGTCATCATGGTCGAACACACGATGCGCGTGGCGGCGGCCTGCGACTGGGTCGTCGATATCGGGCCGGGCGCCGGCGAAGCGGGCGGCACCGTCGTTGCGGCCGGGCCGCCGGAGGAGGTGGCGGCCAGCAAGGAGAGCCGGACGGCGCCTTATTTGAAGGCTGTCATGGTCTGATGCCTGGGATATCAGCTCGCGCCTGGTCTGTCATCTGCCGGGTTGCTGCCGTGGATTGCTCCGCCATGCTCATCCTCGATGGACATCAGCTCACGAGCGGATTTGCTGAGCCATTCGACCCCTTCGTCAGGGGTCATGGGTTGCCCCAACAGCGTTATTGTCGCTAGCTTCGCATGAAGGCTTGCTTTTGCGTTCTCCACCGATTAATGGCGAGGCCGGTTTCCTTACCGATGCCCCGCACCGTGCGCGATTGTTGCAAGCGCCTGGGGCGCGCCAGCGTGCATGGCTGGCAAGAAGGAGACACGCGTGACGGTCGCTGGACGCTGCTTGTGCGGCCGCGTGGAGGCAGCCCCAAGGGCATGCGGTGACGTGGCATTGCGCGCCGGCCGGCGGCGTATCGCGGGGTCTCCACTTTAAACCCATCTAAAAGATAAGGCCGCACGCTGAAGACGCGGCTGTTTTAGATTTTCTGGCTTTGGAATTGGATCAAAACGGATCAATACCGGTTTTTTGTAGACCTCTTTAGGCGCGCCATCCCAGCCGGTAGAGTGGATTAGACTCTGCTGGCACATATTGGAGAAATCTGGCCATTGAGGCGCCGGCGGGTACCCCACGGGCTGGTGAAATCGTGGGCGGAGCGGCGCGCGAACAACATGCTGGTGGGAGCGCGCGACTAAGTAGGAAATCCGCCAATCGATCGACCATGTCGCCCGGAATATTCAACCCCTCGAAGCCGGCGCGGAGGAAGCGCGTCCGAAGTGCGAATGTCTAAACGGCGCTAATCCAAGCCGAATGAGTCTAGTCCGCACTGTTCTCAAGGATGAAGCGCCTGATTTGCACTATAAAAATATCGTCGCGACCTTATTTGATCTATTTCTAACTCAGGCGAATCTAAACCAACCTTATTTCGGAGGACCGGTCCAATGTATTAGATCGTTTAAATCGGAGCCGACCATGGAATACATACCAACGAAACCGGTGAATCTTCCCCTCGCTGAGTTCATGGCGCTGGAATTCTATTTGATGGACAACCGGCCGGGTGTCAAGCCTGAGCTGTTCGTGACTGAACTGGTTAAACGATGGCTGGCTGTCGAGAATGAGCGCCTGGCACTGCGGCGGGACGGGCCAGCCCTGCGCGGCTTCCAATGGAAAAAGCTCTTCCTGCCGGAAGGTACCAATCTAAGGACGAGCTATGGCGATGACGTCGTATTCGCCAAGGTGCGCGGCGACCGCATCCTGGCCGATGACGGCGCTGTGCTGACGCCATCGCAATTTGCCAACCAGCGTGCGAAGGGGCGCAATGCGTGGCGCTTCGTCTGGCTGCGCTTTCCCGGCAACGAGCGCTGGGTGCGCGCTGACGACTGCAGGGTGCGGCCGCACCGCGTGGGAGATCGTCACGCTTCGCCCGATCACATCCGCAGCGGTTCGGGTTGACTGGACCGAAAGCCCTTCCCGAAGCCGCAGCCGGTCGCGGTGCGCGATGCGATCGCGGCCTCAAGCGGCCAGCGGGGGCAGCGCTTGGACGATCGCACGACGGCCGCCTTTAGCGCGTGCGATCCGCAATCTCTCCACGCGGCCGAAACGGCGGCGTCCAGCCACCGGCGCGCGTGTCTCCTTCCTGCCCGCCATGCACGGCAGCGCTGCGCGAACGCGTGGAACAAACTTGACGCAAGTGCCGAAAGGAGCTTGTGCGTCACACCAACCCGTGAAAAACCTTATTTACCCGTCCTTTCTTGCGCATGAGTTCTCTCCGCCGTTTGCGCTTGCTCCATGGCCAGCTCTGCACAGGGCACGTGTCGTTTGCTGTATCATCTCGCTCCCGCGACGGCGTCCGCTCTGCCGCAGCCCTGACGACAACTGTCCGGATCCGATCCTCGAACCGAAAAGCCCCCATGCTCACCATCACGCTCAAACAGGGTAAGGAACACGGCCTGCTGGCCGGCGACCCATGGATTTATGCCTCCGCCGTCGAGAAGGTCGACGGCAAGCCGCAGGAGCGCAACAAGGCCGGCGCGACGGCGATCGTGCAGTCGTCGGCGCGCCGCTTCCTGGCCCGCGCGGCCTACAACGCGAAGTCGCAGATCGTCGCCCGCGTCTGGACGCTGCGCGAGGACGAGCCGGTCGATCACGCGATGATGAAGCGGCGCGTGCAGGCCGCCGTGGCGCGGCGCGCCGACGCGCTGCGTGCGGCCGATCCGGACGCGTTGACCTTGCTGGTCGATGGCGAGCAGGATGCGTTGCCGGGCCTGCTGGTGCACAGCTACGGCGGCACCGCCGGCTACCTGGTCTGCCAGTTCAACGCGGCGGGCGTCGACCTGTGGAAGGTGGCGGTCGTGCAGGCGCTGCTGAAGGAAACGGGCTGCCCGAACATCTACGAACGGTGCGACCCGCTGATCCGCAAGGGCGAGGGACTGCCGATCACCCGGCGCGTGCTGGCCGGCGACGAACCGCCCGAGCGGCTGATGGTGCGGCAGGACGGGCGGCTGGTGCCGATGGATATCCGCACCGGGTTCGTGTACCCGCGCTGACGCGGCGGACGATCAGGCAATCGCCGCGGACTATCCGTCTATCGCCGGCCGCGCGGCGGCGCTCAGAATGTACCTCGTCTTTCACCACTTCGACGAGGAACACAAATGAGCACACCACTGGCACTGAACCATTACCGCCTGCTGGGCCGTTCCGGCCTGCGCGTGTCGCCCTTGGCACTGGGCACGATGACCTTCGGCAAGGACTGGGGCTGGGGCGCGGACGAGGCGGAAGCGCGCCGCATCTTCGACGCGTACGTCGAGCGAGGCGGCAATTTCGTCGACACCTCCGTCAACTACACGAACGGCGCGTCGGAGCGGATCGTCGGCAAGCTGATGGAAGGGCGGCGCGATCGCATCGTGCTGTCCACCAAGTACACGATGGCGCGCCAGCCGGACGATCCGAACGCCGGCGGCAACCACCGGATGAACCTCGTGCGCTCCGTCGAGACGAGCCTGCGGCAGTTGAACACGGACCGCATCGAGCTGCTGCACCTGCACGCGTGGGACGACACGACGCCGCCGGACGAAGTGCTGCGCGCGCTGGACGACCTGGTCCGCGCCGGCAAGGTGCTGTACCTGGGCATCTGCAATACCCCCGCATGGCGCGTGGCGCAACTGCAGACGATGGCCGAGCTGCGCGGCTGGTCGCGCCTCGTCGCGCTGCAGATCGAGTACAACCTCGTCGAACGCAGCGTCGAGCACGAGCTGCTGCCGATGGCGCGCGAGCTGGGGCTTGGGGTGATGCCGTGGTCGCCACTGGGCGGAGGCATCTTGTCCGGCAAGTACAGCAGGGCCGACCTCCAGACGCAGGGCGACCGCAACGTGGCGGCGACGCGCGCGGGCGTCATCGCATCGTCGGGCCTCCTCACCGAGGCGGCGCTGGCCGTGGCGGACGAGGTGGCGGCCATCGCCGCGCAGATCGGCGCCAGCCCGTCGCAAGTTGCCCTGGCATGGACGCTGCTGAACCCGGCCGTCACCGCGCCTGTGCTCGGGGCACGCACGCTGGAGCAGGCGCTGGACAACCTGGGCGCGCTCGACCTGCGGCTGGACGAGGAGCACATCGCCCGGCTGGATGCCGTCAGCCGCCAGGCACCGATCTTCCCGCAGCGCTTCGTCGCGCAGCCGATGGTACAGCAGCTGATCTTCGGCGGCAGCACGGTGGCACGGCGCACCGGGGCTTGATGCCCCGGCCGCCGGTAGATCAGTCGTTCGCGTGCTGCACGAACACCGCCGTGGTCCGCCCCGGTATCGTGAAGCTGCCGGTGGCGGCATCGTAGGTGGATGCCTTCACCACGCTGTCGCTGCCGTTGCGCTGGATGCGGTGCAACTGCAGCTTGCTGCCCTTCAGCGCGGGCAGCGCCACCGACTTCGCCACCTTGTCGACGTTGAACACGACGACGACCTGCTTGTACTGCGCGCCCGGGTAGGGAGACGGTGCGCTGCCCGAAATGCTCATCGCCACGATGCCGGGCACCTGGTCCGGCCCGGTGTTGTGGAACTTCAGCCGGTCGATCACGTCCTGCGCCGTGCGCAGGCGGAACAGCGTGCTGTCCTTGCGGATCGCCAGCAGTTCCTCGAACCCGGCCTTGGCGGCCAGGATCGCCCGCGTGTCGGGCGCGATCAGCGGATTGGCCAGCACGGGTGACATCACGGACCAGCTGCCCTCGTTGACGCCGGCCATCGGCAGGCCGACGCCGAAGTTGTTCGACGTGTAGCCGTAGTCGAGGCGGTTGAACCAGTCGCCCGCGTTGTAGCTGTCGCGGTCCAGCGATTTCGAGCGCAGGATTTCCTGGCCCGCATGGAAGAACGGCACGCCTTGCGCCAGCATGTTGATGGCCGCGCCCAGCGTCTGCACGCGCACCCGTTCGGCCAGCGGTGTCGCTTGCGGGAGTTTCAGCGCGTTGACGTCGAACAGCGTCTGGTTGTCGTGCGCCTCGATGTAGTTGATGGTCTCCGCCGGGCTGCCCGCAAAGCCGGCACGCTGGCCGAAGTAGTCGATGTCGGCATTGCTGCGCACGGCGCCGGAACGGTCCGTGAAGCGGTAGTCGCGCAGCGTGCCGGACAGCGCCACCCGCACCAGGTCCGCCAGGCGCAGCGCATCGTCGCGCGTCTGCGTCGACTGGCCGTTCGGGTCGAACCACACGCCGTTCGCGAAGCCCTGCTGGGTGACGAGCGCAGTGCCCGTGTCGCAGCAGCCGCCGCCGCGCACCGTGTCGCGGATGCGGTCGTTGAACGAGCCGATGCCGGTGCCGAACATATTCGCCTGGCGCGCCTGCACGAAGCGGGCATCGTTGCCGACGGCGCCGAAGTTCCATGCCTCGCCGTACAGGTAGACCGGGCGACCCGCGGCCTGGTCGGCGGCGGCCTGCAGGCGCTTCATCAGGTCGAGCGGCGTGAAGCCCATGATGTCGAAGCGGAAGCTGTCGATCTTGTACTGCTTCGCCCACAGCGCCACCGAATCCGTCATTAGCTTGGCCATCATCGCGTTTTCCTGCGCCGTGTCGGCGCA
This sequence comes from Pseudoduganella flava, assembly GCF_007830495.1. Lineage (GTDB taxonomy): Bacteria > Pseudomonadota > Gammaproteobacteria > Burkholderiales > Burkholderiaceae_D > Rugamonas > Rugamonas flava. Next base: position 720,732 of record NZ_VLKW01000002.1, read on the forward strand.
GCAGCTGTCGTTCAGGATGTTGCCGCCTGCACCCAGCCGGTAGTAATACGTGGGCACGATGCGGTCCAGCACCGACAGCGGGCCTTGCTGCGACTGGCTCGTGTGGTTGTAGACGACGTCCATCGTCACACGCAGTCCCGCCTCGTGCAGCGCCTGCACCATCGCGCGGAACTCGCGCACGCGGGCCGCGCCGTCGTTCGTGTCGGTGGCGTAGCTGCCCTCGGGCGTGTTGTAGTGCACCGGGTCGTAGCCCCAGTTGAAGCAATCCGTGTCGGCCGTCGCCGCCACCGCGGCCTGCTGCGTGGTGGCGTTGGCGGCCCCGTTCGGGATGGCCGGCGTCACGCAGCCCGCTTCGTTCACGCTGGCGAAGTCGAAGCTGGGCAGCAGGTGCACGTGCGTCAGGCCCGCCTTCTGCAGCGATTTCAGGTGCCGCATCGGCGCCGCGTCGCCGTCCGTGAAGGCCAGGTACTTGCCGCGATGCGCGGCCGGCACGGTGGTATCAAGCGCCGAGAAATCGCGCACGTGCAGCTCGTACAGCACGATGTCGGTCGGTGCATCCAGGCGGGGAATTCGCTGCTCGTCCCAGCCGGCAGGCTTCAGGCGCGGGCTGTCCAGGTTCGCGACGAGGCTGCGCGTGCTGTTGGCCGACACGCTGACGGAATACGGATCGGTCACCGTGTTCGTCACGACCGTGTTGTTCGCCCAGCGCGACAGCACCTGCACCGTGTACGTGTAATAGGCGCTGTTGGTCCAGGAAGCGTCCGGCGCCGTATAGGACCACACGCCGCTGGCCGCGTCGCGCGTCATCGGCACTGTGGCCGTGGCGGCGGCCGTGGCGTTCGGGTACACGTCGAGCCGCACCGACTTCGCCGTCGGCGCCCACACGCGGAACGTCGGCACGCCGCGGCCGTCGAACGTCAGGCCCAGCGGCGTGTTGGCCGCGTGCGTCGCGAAGACGTCGTCGAGCATGCCGGCCTGCTGCAGCGACGTGACCTGCACCAGCTTGCCGTCGGCGCCGTATTGGGCGATCGCGAACTGGGCGCTGGCCACCCGTAACGTATTGAAGCGGCCCACGTTGGCAAGCTCCGTCTCGGCGAGGCGCAAGCCCGTTGCGCCGGCCAGGTGGGGGTACTTCTGGCGCATCGCGTCCGGCAGCGCTGCCACCTGCAGATTCAGGCTGCCGTCGGCGCCGGCCAGCCCCGTGGTCGCATCCGGCGACGCGGTCATGCCGCCGTTCGCCGCGTAATACAGCTTGTAGGTGCCCGTCGCGGGCGCGCCCGGCCAGGCCAGCGTCGTGGCGGACAGCCAGTGCGCATTCGCGCTGCCGAGGTTGCCGTAGGTGAGGGCGGGTTCTGAGGCGTAGACGGTGCAGTCGCCTTCCAGCATCCACACTTCCTGGCCGGCCGTCATCACGTCGGCGTTCAGGTCCGCGTGCTGGTCCGCCGAGCAGTTCTTCGTGCCGTTGCCATCCGTGACAAGGAACCAGATGGCGCTCTTGCCCGCGGCAAGCGGGATGTCGACATAGCCTCCGAACGCGTCGCTGCGGGTGAACATGAAGCGGCCTGTGATCCAGGCAGGGCTGGGCTGCAGCGGGCCGTCCCACGAATACACGCCCCACTGGGCTTCGTCGCCCTGGATGCGGTGGAAGTGCATGCGGATGGTGCCGGGGGCAACCGCGGCGGCCGAGTGGACGGCGCTGGCCAGCCGGACGGGTGCGGCGGACGCCTGCAGCGCGTCACCGCCATCGCCGCCACAGGCCGCCAGCAGACTGGCGCAAGCCAGCAACGCGGCCAATCGTGAAGTCAAACTACTTCCGATGAGCATAAGGTCTCCTTGTCTTTATTATCGTTGCGCAGCGTTATCATGGGCGCGCCAAGTCGCACCCCGCTGCGGCTGTAATATTACTACTCATCGATTGCAAGGAAAGCACGTCTTTGCACTGGTTGTTTTATTTTCACTACAGTAGGCGCTCATCAGCGTTCCCACGAAAAGCGGCGACCATGCGCCCGAGTACCTGGACGGCTACGACTACGCGGCGCTGGGCGCGGCCGTCGACTACTTCCAGGTGATGACGTACGACGAGGCCGGCCCCGGCTGGTCGTCATCGGGCTGCGGCACGTGGCCCGGCCCGCAGGCGGGGCTGGATTGGATGAAGACAAAGCTGAGCTATGCCGTGTCGCGCGTCGCGCCGGAGAAGGTCCTGCAAGGCTTGCCGACCTACAACTACGACTACAGCACCGGGCAGCAAGCGTGGAACGCGGTGATCGCGGGCCTGGGCGGCAGCGGCGGCGACACGACGCGCGATCGCCGGCGTGCGCGGCGTGCGGGTGTCAGGGCGCACCGGTGCGTCGTCGTGGAGCGGGGCCGTGAAGGAGGTGCAGGTGCAGGGCCGCTGACGGCGCGCCACTGCTACAAGCCGTTCGCCTTGCAGAACTTCTCCAGCGCCGCCTGGCGTTTCGCCTCGGCGGCGCGCTCCCGCTTCGCCACCGCGGCGATACGGGCCTTGTGCTTGCGCAGCTCGGCATCGGTGACGAGGTGGCCGGGATAGTCGCCGCTGCGCCGGTCGAACGCGCCGCGCCAGTTGATGCCGGCCAGCGCCCCCAGCACGTCGGACTGGTGCACCGGGCCCTTGAAGCCGGCGGCGTCCAGCTGGTGCCAGTCGCCGCTGTCCGGCTCCTGCCAGGACAGCACGCCGTCCGCCGTGACGGACAGCGGCGACAGCACGTTGTTCTTCAGCGTGTACGGCGCCGTGCCGCCGGAAACCTGGTAGAACGACGGCAGCACGAAGTCGGACACCCACACACCGTCCAGCGCATACGCGCAGCCGAAGCTCTGGCACGGGTCGCACACCTCCATCAGGAACCGCACGCGCTTGCCGCTGCCGCGCGGATCGGGGCCGTCGCGAAAGCTCGCGCCCAGCGGGTCCAGCAGCATCTCGATCGCTTCGTGGCTGGCGGCCAGCGACCACATCGTGTTCGGCTGGTACTGCACGATCGCGATGACGGGTTCGTCGATGTGCTGCGGCACGGAGTGCATGCCGCCACGCCCGGCGGCGTCCGGCACGACGAGAATCTGCCATGCACCGCCGGGCGCTTCGGCAGCATCGGCGAACGGGCTGACGACGCCGGCCACGCCCCAGCAGCGCTGCAGGTCGCCCATCAGCTGGCGGGTGAGGGCGGCGGCGACCTTGGCCAGTTCCGCCATCGGAATGTCCACGCCGCGCGGCGAGAGAGCGATCGGTTGCATCGTGTCCTCCGCTCAGTTGCGGGCCGCTTTCAGGGCATCGACGCCGTCACCGATCTCCCCGACAGCGTCGCCGACCGTCGACAGCGCATCGATCACGTCGCCAAGCGACGCATGCCGTTCGCTGGCCGCGCGTGCCTTCTTGACGGCGTCTTCCAGCCCTTGCAGGATCACGCGGTCGTCGAGCTTCGCCAGGTTCCGGTAGTTGGCCACCTGCGCGGCGAAGTCCGCCGCATTCGCGCGCGCATCCGCGTTGCCCAGGCAGGACTGCGCGCCGGCACCGGCGCGGCAGGCCGCCAGGCTGTCCCAAGTGGCCCTGACCTGCATCGCCGTCATCCAGCGCTGGATCGACAGCGCCGCACCCAGGTTCGACTGGTTCATCGCCTGCGCCGGCGCGGCCGCGCCGGCGGCGGGAGCGGCATACACGACCCGGCTGCCGAACCGCGTCGGGTCGACGGGCGCGGCCAGCCTATGCACGGCTTCCTCCAGCTGCGGCAGCAACTGGGCCACGGTGGCCTTGACGGCTTCCTCGCGCTGCGCCGCCTCGCCGTATTTCAGCAATGTCTGCGCGATGTCGCGGAAGGCCAGCACCATGCCCAGCGTGGGCGCGATGCCGTGCAATTGCATCGCGCTATCCGTGGACAGCTTACCGTTTGCACTCCAGTCCGCAGCCAGCAACAGCTTGCAGCGGTTGTAGTCGGCGACGCGCTTTTTTTCCGCGAGTTGCCGCTCCACTTCAGGCGCATCGCCGGCCGCGGCGATCGCTTCCTTGTTTTTACGGATCTGGTGGATGTAGCCGGCGAAGCTGACGTTGTCCGGCTTTTCCGCGACCTTGCCGACGGTCTCCAGCGCATCGCCGAACTGCCCCAGGTTGCTGGTTGCCGCACGCAAGCCTTCCTGCGTGGCGCACACGAGTTCCGTGGGATCGGCGGGCGGCGTGTCGACGAGTCCGAGCGCGTTTGCACGCAGCACGTCGTTGGCTGCGGAGGCGACCACCTCGGCGGCCTTGGTGCTGGCCTTGGCCGGCTCCGTCAACGCGTTGTTGAAGTGCTTCGACGTGGCGCAGCCGGTCAGCAGCGCCGCGATGGCGACGCCGCCCAGCAAACGGTGGAAGGATCCCGTGACGGCTTGCGCCTGCGGGAAATCGGAGAGTAGGGCCATGGCATCCTCGGATCAAGCGGGGTGGTGGACCGGCGGCGTGCCGTCGCCGGGCTGGCGGACACGTCTATTGTGAGCAAGGAATATGCCGCGCGCGCAAAGCGAGGAAAATCAAGCGGCTAGCGGGGGCGGTGAGAGGTGCTGTAAAGATTTGCGACAGCTGAATGGTGAAAGTGGCGGGTGTCGAGAGGTAGCCCCTCGTCAAAAAGGTTCTTCTCGGATTGATGTGGCGCCCAGTCTTCTTTCGGCACTTGCGTCAAGTTTGTTCCAGGCGTTCGCGCAGCGCTGCAGTGCATGGCGGGCAGGAAGGGAGACACGCGTGCCGGTGCCTGGACGCCGCTGGTTCGGCCGCGTGGAGACATTGCGGATCACACGCGCCGAGGCGGCCGTCGTGCGACCGTCGCAGCGCCGCGTACCCAGGTCCGCATGGGGCCGCGATCGCATCGCGCACCGCGACGGGCCGGCGGCAATTCGAGAAGGGGCTGTCGGCCCGGTCATCCAGAACCGCTGCGGATGTCATCGGGCGAAGCGTGCCGATCTCCACCGCGATGCGGCCGCACCCGGCAGTCGTCGGCGCGCACCCAGCGCTCGTTGCCGGGAAAGCGCAGCCAGACGAAGCGCCACGCATTGCGCCCCTTCGCGCGCTGGTTGGCAAATTGCGATGGCGTCAGCGCAGCGCCGTCATCGGACAGGATGCGATCGGCGCGCACCTTGGCGAACACGACTTCATCGCCATAGCTCGTCCGTAGATTGGTACCTTCCGGCAGGAAGAGATTTTTCCATTGGAAGCCGCGCAGGGCTGGCCCGTCCCGCCGCAGTGCCAGGCGCTCATTCTCGACAGCCAGCCATCGTTTTACCAGTTCAGCCACGAACAGCTCAGGCTTGACACCTGGCCGGCTGTCCATCAAATAGAATTCCAGCGCCATGAACTCAGCGAGGGGGAGATTCACCGGTTTCGTTGGTATGTATTCCATGGTCGGCTCCTTTTTAAACGTTCTAATACGTTGGACCGGGCCTCTGGAATAAGGTTGGTTTAGATTCTCCTGAATTAGAAGTAGATCAAATAAGGTCGAGGCGATGTTTTTAAAGTGCGAATCAGGCGCTTCATCCTTGAGAATGGAGCGGACTAGACTCGTTCGGCTTGTATTGGCGTCGTTTAGATTTTCGCACTTTCGACGCCCTCCCTCCTCTGAAGAGGTTACGGGGAGTGCGATTGGTACGTTGGGCGGCGCCGGCTTCGAGGTTCGGAATATTCCGGGAGATATGGTCAATCGACTGGCGGATTTCCTCCGTAGTCGTGCCCCCCACTGGCATCTTGTTCGCGCGCCGCTCCGCCCACTATTCCACCAGCCCGTGGCATACCGTCGGAGCCTCAATGTCCAAATTGCTCCAATATGTCCCAACAGAGTCTAATCCACTCTACCGTGCGGAATGACGCGCCTGATGAGGTCTATAAAAAGCCGGCATTTATCCGCTTTGATCCAATTCCAAAGTCGAAAAGCCTAAAACAGCCGCATCTTTAGCGCGCGGTTGGGTCTTTTAGATGGGTTTGAAGTGGAGACATCGCGATATTCCGCCGGCCGCCGGCAACGCCATGTCACCGCATGCCGTCGGGGCTGCCTCCACGCGGCCGCAAAAGCAGTGTTCAGCTGCCGCCTCGCGTGTCTCCTTCCTGCCAGCCATGCACGCTGGCGCGCCCCAGGCGCTTGCAACCATCGCGGACGGTTCGGGCATCCGTAAGGAAACCGGTCTTCACACTAAGCCGTCGAGAACCTTAAAAAAAAGCTGGGCCCATCCAATGGACCCAGCCCAAGAACAAGGCGGCACTACGCCGCCGAGGGGAGGTTATGGCGAACCGTTGAAGCTGGACAACGCAACGCCGCTGGACTGGCTGCCGCCATAGACTTGCGTGGCCGCGATCGTGTAGCTCGTTCCCGGCGCGGAGACAAATGCCTTGCCGGTGGAGTTCTGGTAAATATTCAGGCCCGTGAAGGCGTGGTTGGTGCCGCCCGCCACGTGGAAGGTGGGCAGGCTGCTGTTACTGGATATCCAGCTGTTACCCCACGTGGAGAACCTGCCAGAGAACATGACCGGCTGATTGGTGTTGATGCCCGACACCGTCATTTCCTCACCCACGCTCTTGATCGCATATTGATTGCCGATGATGCCGCCGCGGCCGGCGCCCAGGAACGTGCTCGAAGCGATCGACACGTGGGCATGGGCCGATGCGATATCGATGTTGTTGCCCTGGTCGTCGAAGAATTGCAGGCCGCTGATTTGCGCATGCGACGAATAGCCGTCGGCGAACTTGATGCCCGCCGCGCTGGCATTGGTGCCGTGCGACGACGTCAGCCCGCTGTACTGCACCTGGCCGCTCGCCAGTTGCACGCTGAGCGCGGATGGGCCGACGTAGATCCCGCCGAGATAGTCGTTATTGATGAAGAACTGGGTCAGCGACAGTCCGCCCTCCTGCGCGTTGACGCCATAGCCGCCGTTGTCCCACGTTTGCAGGTTCGTGATCCATGGCGACGCGGTCTTGTTGATGGAGCCGAGGCCGATGTACACACCGTCGCCGCCGTTGGCGGTGACATTGATGCTGTTCCAGGAGCCTTGCGCCGACAGGGCCCGGATCCCGTTGTGGTGGTTGCGCTGCGCCGTCACGCCGTGCAGGTTGCCGTTGAACGCGCCGTCGATCAGCATGCCGTCGTAGCAGGCCGAGACGAAGACGTGGAGGATATCGAAATTGAAGGCGGACTTCGGACCGACGTTGACGCACACGCTGCTGGTGTAGGCGGGGTTGTTCGGGCCGACGATGCCGAGGTCGCGCAACGTGAAGCGGTTGTTGGCGAAATTGAGGATCGGCGCATTCATCGTGCCACGGACAACGGAAGCGCCCGGGCTGTCGTCGGACGGCCCGAGGACGCCGCCTTCACCGTCGCCATACACGGAAATCCGATCGGGGACGGTGATCGTCGACGACACGACATACACGCCGGCCGGGAAATACACGCAGCCCCCCTTGCTGATCGTCGTGCCGTTTTCAACGATGGTACCCGCGGCGGCCGCGGTGAACGCGGACTTGACCGCGGCCGTGTCGTCGGTCGCGTTGTTGCCGAGGGCGCCGTAATCCTTCACGTTCTGGCACGCGAAGGTATTGGCGGCATACGCCGGCGCGGCCGTGCACAGCGCCAGCACTGCTGAAGCGATGAGTTTCATGGGTTCTCCGAAGTGGATAAAGGATGATGCGAGAAAAGTATAGGTCGTTGCAGTGCAGAAAAATCTCTCGGAATGTCACGAACGACAGTGTTTTTTTCTTGCCACTGCAAGCACCGAAAAGACCGGACTCTTGTTGCCAATCTGGCCTGACCACCCTAGAATGGGCCTGACCGGATTGCTGCATTTATAGCAACTTCGGTGGCGGTATCAACCCGACCACGTTCGTCACGGCGCGCCAGCGCCCCCGCGAACCGGCATGGGACACGCGAGGTGTCCCACGGCGACCTCCCCGGCAGCCACCCATCACAAGAACCGATCGGAGACATGCTCGAACACCAGGACCGGCGACGGTCAGGGCGACGCACGTGCTCCGCCAACCATCAGGAGACACTCATGCGACATCTTGCATTGAAGGCGGCGCTGTCCGCCGCGTTACTGTCCACCGCATTCCTCGGCCACACGGCGTTGGCTGTCGACCCGGCCCGCGAGGCAGCGCCGGCGGACGGCTGGGCGAGCCAGGGCGGCGGCACGCGCGGCGGCTCGGCGGCCGCGGCCGACCAGGTCTACACGGTCAGCAATCGCACCCAGCTGCTCGCCGCCATCAACAACGGCGGTACCAACGCGAAGATCATCAAGCTGGCCGGCATCATCGACATGAGCGAAGGGCGGCCTTACACGAGCAGCTCGGACCAGTCCACCCGCGGCGCCGTGCGCCTGAAGAGCAATACGACGATGATCGGCACTGGCGCCAACACGGGCTTCGTCAACGGCCACATCGTCGTCTCCGGTATCTCGCAGGTGATCCTCAGGAACTTCAAGATCGTCAATCCATGCGACGTGGGCCCTGTGTGGGATCCGGACGACGGCTCCACCGGCAACTGGAATTCGGCGTTCGACGGGATCGGCGTCACCGGCTCGGATCACGTGTGGGTCGACCACGTGACGTTCACCGATGCGCCGAAGACGGACGACCAGCTGCCCGTCGAGAACGGCCACGTCAAGCAATGCCATGACGGCGCGCTGGACATCACGAAGGCGTCGGACTATGTGACCGTGTCGTACAACGTGTTCGAGCTGCACAACAAGAACACGCTGGTCGGCGGCAGCGACAGCGCCACGGGCGACGAGGGCAAGCTGCGCATCACGTTCAACAACAACCTGTACCGCGACGTGGCGAGCCGCGCACCGCGCGTGCGCTTCGGCCAGGTCCACGTGTTCAACAACTACTTCACGGGCTCGCGGTCGCACCAGACCTACCCGGTCAGCTACAGCATCGGCGTGGGCAAGGCGGCCAAGATCCTGTCGAACAACAACGTGTTCGAGATCGCGGGCGCGCAGTCCTGCCCGGACGTCGTCGAGGACTTCGGCTCCGGCGCGTTCAAGGACAACGGCTCGCAGTTGAACGGCAACTCGCTGGGCGCCTGCGGCGTCTCGTCGAGTGTCAGCTGGACGCCGCCTTACGCGTCCAGCCCGCGTGCCACGTCGCTCGTCAAGGACCATGTGCTGGCGCAGGCCGGTGCCGGCAAGCTGACCACGTCCGTCGGCGGCGACGGCAACACCGACCCCGATCCCGCGCCGAGCCTGGGCTGTACCGCTACGGGCCTGTACTTCTGCGATGACTTCGAAGGCGGCGGCACCGCGCAATGGGACCTGCTGCCCGTGGCGGGCGCGAACGGCGGCTTCCGCGTGCAGGACGATGCGGCCGACAGTGCCAACCAGGTGCTGCAGTACACGGCCGCGTCGACGGGCGGCGTGCTGGCGCTGGTCAAGGACAGCGCGCTGGCCAACGTGCCGTCGGGCGACTACTACGTGGAAGCGCGCATCCGCCCGATGACCAACTCCACCACCGCCAACAAGCTGCTGTATCTGGTCACGCGTTACAAGGATGCGTCCAACTGGTATGGCGCGGGCTTGAACGTGCAGAGCAGCACGAGCAGCACGAAGGTCGAGATCGCGAAGATGCAGGCCGGTACCCTGAGCCGTCCGAAACAGGTGGCCAGGCCGATCGCGATGGATGGCCCGTTCTACACGGTGCGCTTCGAACTGAAGGGCAGCACGGTGACCGTGTACCTCGACGGCGAACAGCTGGGCGCCATCACCGACAGCGCTTTCACCGCGCGCGGCCGCATCGGCCTGTACTCGGCCAATAAATCGTTCCAGATCGACGACGTGAAGGTGGGGGCACCGGCCAACTGAGCGACCGACACTTCGCCGTGCGCCGGCAGCACCGCCGGCGCACCGTCGTAACACCACAAACAACATCGGAGACAAGCTTGAACATCAACACCATCGCGCGGGCCATGGCGCTCGTCGCCTGCACCGCCGCCTCGCACTGCGCGCAGGCGGCGCCCATCGCGCTGCAAGACGCCGTCATCACGGCCACCTACAACGGCAGTGCCGCCGGCATGCTGGGCCTGGACCAGGGCTTTGCCGCCGTCCCCGGCACGAACGTCACGCGGCTCGACCCCACCGGCACCGGCGTCGAGTTCCTCACCGCCGACTACCTGTTCGGCATCGACTTCGCGGCGGACGGCGCGGTGACGGTGATCGCCAACGGCGCGATCCCGACCGGCGCCTACGCGATGCGCTTCGACTTCGGCAGCAGCCTCGCCAGCCCGATCGGCAGCTTCACGTTCACGGGCGCCAGCGGGGCGAGCGGCGACGTCGTCCTGTCCCTCATCGATGCGCATACGATCGGCCTGGACCTGTCGGCCGTCGAATGGAGCGAATTCGGTTCCGTCAGCGCGCAGATCGGCGCGGCGGCGCCCGTCCCGGAACCGGCCACGCCGGCGCTGCTGCTGGCCGGCCTCGCGGGCCTGGCCGCCGTGCGCCGCCTGCGCCGCTGATCGTCACGTTTCCCGGACAGGAGAATCCCATGCGACATTTCGCAGTGAAGGCGGCGCTGTGCGCCGCGTTATCGCTTGCCGCCGTCTTCGGCCAAGGCGCGGGCACCGTCGATCCGGCGCGCCAGAGTGCCCCGCCGGACGGCTGGGCAAGCCAGGCCGGCGGCACGCAGGGCGGCGCCGCGGCACCCGCCGAGCAGATCTACACGGTGGCCAATCGCGCCCAGCTGCTGGCGGCCCTCTACAACGGCGCCAGCAATCCGAAGATCATCAAGGTGACCGGCATCATCGACATGAGCGAAGGGCAGCCGTACACCAGCAGCGCCGACCAGGCCGCGCGCGGCGCCGTGCGCGTGAAGAGCAATACCACGCTGATCGGTGCGGACGGCGGCGCCGGCTTCGTCAACGGCCACATCGTCGTGTCGAACGTCTCGCAAGTCATCATCCGCAACCTGAAGCTCGTCAATCCCTGCGACGTGGGCCCCGTGTGGGATCCGACCGACGGCGCCACCGGCAACTGGAACTCGGCGTTCGATGCGATCGGCATCTCCGGCGCGGACCACGTGTGGGTCGACCACGTCAGCTTCACGGACGCGCCGGTGACGGACGACTTCCTGCCCGTCGAGAATGGCCACGTGCGGCAATGCCACGACGGCGCGCTGGACATCACGAACGGTGCCGACTACGTGACGGTGTCGTACAACGTGTTCGAGCAGCACAACAAGAACAACCTGGTGGGCGGCAGCGACAGCGCCACGGGCGACGAAGGCAAGTTGCGGGTCACGTTCAGCAACAACGTGTTCCGCGACGTGGCCAGTCGCGCACCGCGTGTGCGCTACGGCCAGGTCCACCTGTTCAACAACTACTACGCCGGGTCGAAGTCGCATGCCGTCTACCCGGTCAGCTACGGCGTCGGCGTCGGCAATGCGGCGAAGATCCTGTCGAACAATAACGTGTTCGAGGTGGCCGGCGCGCATTCGTGCCCGGATGTCGTCAAGGACTTTTCCGGCACGATCGCCGGCGCCTTCAAGGACAACGGCTCGCTGCTGAACGGCGCGGGCCTGGGCGCCTGCACCGTATCGGCGAGCGTCACGTGGACGCCGCCATACCCGTACAGCGTGCGGCCGATCGCGCTGGTGAAAGCCAATGCGCTGGCGCAGGCGGGCGGCGGCAAGCTGACGAGCACCGTCACCGGTACGGGCAGCACGACGATTGACACGGGTCCCGCACTGGCATGCCCGCCGTCCGGCCTGTACTTCTGCGACGATTTCCAGGGCGGCGGAACGGGCAAGTGGGACTTGCTGCCGGTGGTGGGCCCGAACGGCAGCTTCCGCGTGCAGGATGAAGTGGCCGGCAGCGCGAACAAGGTGCTGCAGTACACGGCCTCGTCGACGGGCGGCGTGCTGGCGCTGATGAAGGACAGCGCGCTGGGTGCCGTGCCCTCCGGCGACTACTACGTGGAAGCGCGCATCCGCCCGATGACGAACGGCACCACCGGCAACAAGCAGCTGTACCTGGTCACGCGCTACGTCGATGCGGCCAACTGGTATGGCGGCGGCTTGAACGTGCAGAACAGCACGGCCAGCACGCAGGTCGAGATCGCGAAGATGCTGGCCGGTTCGCTGAGCCGGCCGAAGCAGGTGCGCAAGGCGATCGCGATGGATGGCCCGTTCTACACGGTGCGCTTCGAGATGATCGGCAGTACGTTGACGGTGTACCTGGATGGCGAAAACCTCGGCTCCGTCACGGATGCGGACTTCGCGGCCCGCGGCCTCGTCGGCCTGTACACGGCCAATAAATCGTTCCAGATCGACGACGTGCGCATCGGCGATCCCGCGCTGAAACCGGCGCAGCTGACGCTCGATCCCGCCGCGACGACGTACGCGGCCGAGGCGGGCGACAATCCGCTGCAGGTGGCGGTGCGGGCGGTGGCGGCCGACGGCAGTGCCGACGGCTACACGGCCGTCTCCAGCAACCCGCAGGTGGCCGGCGTCACGGTCACGGGCAACGTCGCGACGATCGCGCCGCTGGCCGCCGGCACGGCCACCATCGTGTTCCGCTCCGGCTCGGACCCGCTGCTGACGCGCACGATCACGGCCACGATCGCGCCGCGCTTCGTGCAGCCGACGCAGACGTACCAGCTGGAGGACGCCGCGTATCCGTCCGCGCAGATGGAGCCGGCGCCGGTCGACGTGGCGCTCAAGCTCGTGTTCGACAACCCGCCCACGTTGGGCAGCGGCGGCTCGGTGCGCGTGTTCCGCAAGGCCGACGATGCGCTGGTCGACGTGGTGCGCCTCGGCGGCGAGACGGACGTGCTGGGCTACCCCGGCCAGGACCAGGTGCGCAAGGTGAACACGGTACCGGTCCGGATCGACGGCAATGCCGCCACCATCAAGCTGCACAGCAACCGGCTCACGTACGGCACCGAGTACTACGTGGCGATCGCCGACGGCGTGTTCACGGGCGCCACGTTGCACGGCGTGCCGTTTGCGGGCATCGGCAAGCTGGCCAACTGGTCGTTCACGACGCAGGCTGCCGCGCCGACGGGCGACACGGTCACCGTGGACGACGACGGCCCGGCCGACTTCCGCACCGTGCAGGGCGCGCTCGACTACGCGATGGGGCAGTTCGCCAAGGCCGCTCCCGTCACAGTCCGCGTGATGAACGGCACCTACGAGGAATTGCTTTACCTGCGCGGCAAGGACAATGTGCGCATCGTCGGCGAGAGCCGCGACGGCACCGTGATCCGCTACACGAACAACGACAGCCTGAATCCCGGCACTGGCGCCAGCCAGGCCGCGGCCAGCAACGCGGCACCGAGCGGGGGCAGGGCGATCATGCTGGTCGAGTCGTCCGACATGCTGCAGCTGGAGAACCTCAGCTTCAACAACACGACGTTGCGCGGGTCCGGCATCTCGGCGCAGGCCGAAACGCTGTACTTCAACAACGACGCGGGCCGGCTGGTGGCAAGGAACGCCGCGTTCTACAGCGAGCAAGACACGCTGAACCTGAAAGGCTGGTCGTGGTTCTACCGCACGCTCGTTGCGGGCAACGTCGACTTCATCTGGGGCGGCAGCCGCGCCGCGCTGTTCGAGGACAGCGAGATCCGTTCGGTGGGCGATACGAGCAGCGCAACGGGCGGCGGCTATGTGCTGCAGGCGCGCGTGCCCGCGGCCACCGACAAGGGCTTCGTGTTCCTGAACAGCCGCCTGACGCACGGCCCCGGTCCCGGCCCGCTGCACGGCGACGTGCCGAATGGGGCGACTTATCTGGCGCGCAGCCCGGGCGGCACGTCGAGCTGGGACAATATCGCGTTCATCAACTGCCGGATGGACCGGCACGTGGCCCCGGTGGGCTGGGCCGGCCTGGGCGTGAACGGCCAGCCGGCACCGAACCCCGTCCAGGCCAGTGCGGTGTCCGGCTGGCGCGAATACGGCACGATGGACTTGGCGGGCGCGCCGCTCGACCTGTCGGCCAGGGCAGGGGGCTTCCAGCTCAGCGCCAGCGACGTGGCGGCGGGCTTCGCAACGCGCGCGCAGATCTTCGCGGCGTTCGGCAACGGCGCCGGGTGGGACCCGCAGCCGTAAGCAGGGTTACGCGCGCAGCCGTTCCATGAAGCCGCCCAGCCGCCGCACCGCTTCCTCCAGCTGGGCGGTGCCGGCGGCGTACGACAGTCGCACGTAGGTGTTGGCGCCGCATTGGCCGAAGTCCTTGCCCGGCGTGAGGGCGACGTGCACTTCCTGCAGCGCGCGTTCGCAGAACTGCCACGACGTCAGCCCGGTGCCGCTGACGTCGAAATACACGTAGAACGCGCCGTCCGGCGGCACGGGCACGGGCAGGCCGATGCGCTGCAGGCCCTCCAGCGCGAGGCTGCGGCGGCGCAGGAACTCGACGCGCCGCTGTTCGCACACGGCCAGCGATGCCGGCGTGAAGCAGGCCAGCGCGGCCTGCTGGGCCAATGTCGACGGGCAAATATAGTAGTTCTGCGCGAGGCGCTCCAGTGCCGGCACCAGCGCTTCCGGTACGACGCACCAGCCGAGCCGCCAGCCCGTCATGCCGAAGTATTTCGAGAAGCTGTTGATGACGATGGCGCCGTCGTCGAACGCCAGCACCGTCTGCGGCGCGCGGCCGTCCGCATCGCGGTCCCCCAGGTTCAGGTAGATCTCGTCGACGATGCGCCACGCGTCGTGTGCACGCGCGTGCTCGCAGATCGCCGCCAGTTCGGCCGGCGGCACCGACGTGCCGGTGGGGTTCGACGGCGTGGCGACCATCACGCCGCGCGTCCGCTCGGTCCAGTGGGCACGCACGCTGGCCGCGTCCAGCTGGAAGCGCGTGTCGGGACCCGTCGCCACCAGTTGCACGTTCGCGCCGAAGCTGCTGAGGAATTGGCGGTTGCACGGATACGACGGGTCGCCGACGATGACGTCGTCGCCCGGATCGACCAGCGCCGCTGTCACCAGCAGCAGCGCGGCCGAGGCGCCGGCCGTGACGACGATGCGCTGCGGCGCGATCGTCACGCCGTGCTCGCGCTGGTAAAACCCGGCGATCGCCTCGCGTAGCGCCGGCAGCCCGAGCGCTGGGGTGTACGGGATCGCGCCCTGTGTGGCGATGGCCGCGGCCGCGTCGAGCACGGCCGGCGGCGCGCCGAAGTCGGGCTCACCCAGGCTGAGGCGGATCACGTCGTGGCCCTGGGCCGCCAGGGCGGCGGCACGGGTGCCGAATTCCATGGCAAAGAACGTGTCCATGGCTTGCGCGCGTTGGGAAATCTTCATGGTGGCATTGGTCTGCGGTTCGGAGGGCGTTAGTTTAACGGGGATTGCCGCGCTCCGCCGGCATACAATTACGGCGATGGAGGAATACATGCAAGAACTGATATCGCAACTGGAACGCCTGTACCTGCCGGCCGACTTTGTCTCATCCGCCGCATCCGCCGACCTGCCGCGGCACCTGGCCGGGGACGTCACCCACGCCTTCGATCTCGCGCGCGGCGGCGCCGTGCGCGCGGCCGTCATCCCGTTCGACAGCGGCAGCAGCGGCGACGGGGCCACGCAATGGGAGCGCCTGTGCAAGGTGGCCAATGCGCTGCAGGGCGAGCTGGGCTTGCCGGCGCCGGCCGTCAGCGTCTCCGGCGCAACGGGTTTCAAGCTGTGGCTGTCGTTCGCGGCGCCCGTGGACACGGCCACCGCGCAGCGCTTCGTCGACCTGCTGTGCGCGGCCTATTGCCCGGACGTGGTGCCGCTGCCGCACGGGGTACTGATTCCGGTCGAGCTGCCACCGTGCCGGCACCCGGCGACGGGAAAATGGGCCGCCTTCATCCATCCCGGCATGGGCGCTTCGTTTGCCGACGAGCCGGCGCTCGAGATGCCGCCGCCGGCCGCCGCGCAGGCCGCGTTCCTGGAGGGGCTGCAAAGCATCGGCGCGGCCCAGCTGCGCGAGGCCATCGGCGTGCTGGAACGTGCATCCGCGCCGCCTGCCACTGTCGCCACGCCGCAGGGCCGGCCGGACGCGTTCCCCGGCGACCTGCTGCTGCGCGACGCGACGCTGGAAGACATCGTCCGCTACCTGCACGCACAGAACATCGAGCCGACGTTCCGCCACGTGCTGCCGCGCTGACGGTACGGGCCGCGCGTCAGCGGCCCCGCACCACCTGCAGCTTGACCTTCTTGCCCTGCCGGTAGGTGAACAGCGTCATCGCCGCGTTGCGCAGGTCGCCCTTCGCATCGAATGCGATGGCGCCCGTGATGCCGGCGTGGCGCACCGCCGCCAGCGCGGGCAGGAAGGTGGCCGGTGCGGTCGACTGCGCGGTGCGCATCGCCTGCGCCAGCACCATCACGGCATCGTAGGCATACGGCGCATACGTCTCGACGGGCAGCTTGAAGCGCTCCCGGTAGCGTTCCACGAACGCGTCGTACGCCGCTTGCTGTTTGCCGTCGATGCCGCCGGCGACGACGCAGACCACCTTGTCGTCCGCCAGCGCATCGCCCGCCAGGATCGGCAGGCGTTCCGAGCAGATGCCGTCGCCGGAGACGAAGCGCGCCTCGATGCCCAGCGTCTTCATCTGCTTGAGCATCGGCCCCGCCACCGCGTCCATGCCGCCGTAGAAGATCACGTCCGGCCGCTTGCCGCGGATCTGCGTGAGGATCGCGTTGAAGTCCACTGCCTTGTCGTGCGTGAACTGGCGGCTGACGATTGCCGCCGGGCCGGCGAGCGTGCGCACGCCCTTGGCGAATTCGTCCGCCAGGCCCTGGCCGAACGCGGTGCGGTCGTCGATGATCGCGATGCGCCGGGCTTTCAAGGTGCGCACCGCGTAGTCGGCCAGCGTGCGGCCGATCAGGTGATCGTTGGCGACCACGCGAAACGCCGTGCGAAAGCCCTGTTGCGTGTACACGGGCGTCGTGGCGGCGGGCGAGATCTGCGGGATGCCGGCCGTGGCGTAGATCTTCGAGGCCGGCACGGTGGTGCCCGAATTCAGGTGGCCGACGACGCCCGCCACGTGCGCATCGACGAGCTTCTGGGCGACGGCGGTGCCGGTCTTCGGATCGCTTGCATCGTCTTCCGGTACCAGCACCCAGCGCACCTTTTGCCCGCCGATGGCGATGCCCTGCGCATTGAGCTCGTCGATCGCCATGCGCGCGCCGTTCTCGATGTCCTTGCCCTGGTGCGCGCCGGGGCCGGACAGCGGCGAGGCGGTGCCGATCCTGACTTCGGTCTGGGCCGCAGCAGGGCCGGCGAGCAGCAGTGCCAGGACGGCAAGTGGCAGGGCGCGAGAGGAGATGGACATGGCGGCTTTCAAGATACGTGTTGCCGTCATTGTAATGTCGTGTTTGCAAGCGGCGCGCCCGCCATGTATGCTGCGGCGGCAACCCACGATTACCCATTCCGGACGACTAATATGAACAAGCTGCTTTCCTCCTGCGCCTTCGGCCTTGCCATCGCGCTGACCCTGTCCGCCTGCGACCGCGCCAAGGCCCCCGCGAGCGCCTCCACCGCGGCGTCCACCGCCGCGCCGGCGCCGTTCCAGAAGATCGATACCGTCACGGGCACCGGCAAGGAAGCCGTGGCCGGCACGACGGCCGTCGTCAATTACACGGGCTGGCTGTACGTGCCTGACGCGCCCCAGCAGCATGGCGAGAAGTTCGATTCCTCGATCGGCCGCGACCCGTTCAGCTTCCGCCTCGGTGGCGGCCAGGTCATCCGCGGCTGGGACGAAGGCGTGCAGGGCATGAAGGTCGGCGGCAAGCGCACGCTGATCCTGCCGCCCGAGATGGGGTATGGCGACAGCGGCGCGGGGCCGATTCCGCCAAACGCGAACCTGATCTTCGAAGTCGAGCTGCTGGACGTGCGCTGAACGGCGTTTGCGTTACCAACCGAAAGGAGTCTCCATGTCCGAACTGAACAAGAGCATCCTGCAACAGGCCAATGCCGCCGTCCGTGCCGGCGACAACGAAGGCTTCCTGGCGTTCTGCACGGAAGACGTCGTGTGGTCCACGGTGGGCGGCGACACCTTGCATGGCAAGGCGGCCGTGCGCGCGTGGATGGCGACCGAGTGCACGGCGCCGCCCGAGTTCACGGTGGACCGGCTGATCGCCGACGGCGAGAACGTCGTCGCGCTCGGCCATATCGTCTCGCTGGACGGGCAGGGCAAGCGGGTGCGCAATGCCTATTGCGACGTCTGGCACGTCCGCGACGGCAAGCTGGCCGCCCTGCAGGCTTACGTGATCCCGGTGGGCGAGCCTACCTAGTCACGCGGCCAGCGCCGCGCTGTCGTCCCGCTCGCGCCCTCGCTCCCTTCCATAGCGGGCCGGGGGCACGCCGACGTACCGCGTGAAAGCGACGCTGAACGTGCTCGCCGAGCTGTAACCGACCCGTTCGGCCACCTCGGCGATGCCGCAAGCGCCGCCGCGCAGCAGTTCCTTGGCCAGCGCCATCCGCCACGCCAGCAGGTAAGCCATCGGCGCCATGCCGACGGCATCGGAGAAGCGCGTGAAGAACGCGGAGCGCGACAGTGCCGCCTCGCGCGCCAGCTCGACCACGGTCCACGGCCGCGCGGGTGCCGCGTGCATCGCGCGCAACGCACTTGCCAGGCGTGGATCGGCCAGCGCCCGCATCAGGCCGGGCGGTGTGGCGGTGCCGGCCGCGGCGTTGCTCCGCAATGCCTCGATCAACAGCACCTCAAGCAGCCGCGCCATGATCACGTCGCGCGCCGGCCGCTGCGCGCGCGATTCGTCGCCGACCAGCTGCACCAACGTGGCCAGCCGCGGTTCGCCGCGCACGTGCACGATGCGCGGCAGCAGCGAGACCAGCAGCGCCGCATCGGGCGACCCGAACACGCAGTGGCCGATGATGAAGCGCACGTCCGGCTCGGCTGCCGGGTCGCCTTGCCGCACGACGCCGGGCGCGATGACGGTGGGTGGCCGGTCGAAGTCGCGCGCCGGCGGCGGGCGCAGGCTCGACATCGCGAAGTCCCACGCCGCCGGAATCAGCACGAAGTCACCGGCCTCCAGCACCACGGGTTCAACGTCGTCGAGCGCCAGCCGGCAGGTGCCTTCCAGAACGGCGCAGTACGACGGCTCGCCCGTCTCCGCGCGCCGCACGCCCCACTGGCCAGCGGCGCCGACCACCTTCGTGTGCCGCACACCCGGCCGCAGCAAGCCGACCACCTCGGCCAATGGATCTGTCATACTGGACTCCTGAACATAAAACCTGGACTTGCTATTGTAGCGCGTCCTGCGCCACAGGCTTATCGTAGAGGCTCTTACACACCAACCAGGAGCCCCTCCATGAAAACCGTCCTGATCACCGGCTGCTCGTCCGGCTTCGGCCTCGAGATCGCCCGCCACTTCCTCGCGCAAGACTGGAACGTCATCGCGACGATGCGCAATCCGCAGGCCGACATCCTGCCCGCGTCCAGCCGCCTGCGCATCCTGCCGCTCGACGTGGCGGACGACGCCAGCATCCGCGCCGCCGTCGCCGCGGCCGGGCCGATCGACGCGCTCGTCAACAATGCCGGCGTCGGCGTGTTGTCCCCGCTGGAAGGCACGACGATGGACACGGCGCGCGCCGTCTTCGCCACCAACACGCTCGGTACGATCGCGCTGACGCAAGCCGTGCTGCCGGGCATGCGGGCGCGGCGCGCGGGGGTGATCGTCAATGTCACGTCGACCGTCACGCTGGTGCCAAGGCCGCTGCTGGCCGTCTACACGGCCAGCAAGGCGGCCGTCAACGCATTCACCGAATCGCTGGCGCTGGAGGTGGCACCGCTGGGCATCCGCACCCGCCTCGTGCTGCCGGGGCGGGGGCCGGGGACCAAATTCGGCGAGAACGCCCGCGGCCATACGCAGGACGCCATCCCGGACGACTACGCACCGCTGATCGATGCCGTGTTCACGGGCATGCGCACGCCCGGCCCCGTGACGGAGGCCGAGGCCGTCGCCCGCGCGGTCTGGCATGCGGTGACGGATCCCGCCGCGCCGATGCGCATTCCGGCCGGGGCGGATGCGGAAGCGCTGGCCGCCTCGTTGTAACCGCGCCATAGGGTGGCGGCGCGGGGCCGCGGCGTGTATCCTGCCGGCTTCGTCCATCCTGACCGCCAGCCCATGAGCCACAGCCAGCAACCCCAATGGGGCCTGGCCGTCGATACCGAACGCTGTATCGGCTGCCACGCCTGTTCCGTCGCCTGCAAGGTCGAGAACTCCGTCTACCTCGGCATGTTCCGCACCAAGGTGTATTACCACGATTTCGCCGGCAAGGATGCCGCGGGCAGGAGCGCGCAGCGGCGTGCCTTCCTGCCCACGCTGTGCATGCAGTGCGAGGATGCGCCGTGCCTGAAGGCGTGCCCGACCGAGTCGATCCGCCGCGATGCGGATGGCGTGGTGCGCATCGATACGTCCACCTGCGACCGCTCGCGCGACTGCATCGCCGCCTGTCCGTATGGTGCCATCCACATCGACCCGGTTGCCCAGGTGGCCGACAAGTGCGACTTCTGCAGCCACCGGCTGGAGGCCGGCATGCAGCCCGCCTGCGTGGAAGCCTGCCCGACCGAGGTGCTGGTGTTCGGCGACGTGAACGACGCCGCCAGCCCGATCAGCCGCTTCCGCGCGCGCCATGAAGCCGACCTGACGGTACTGAAGCCCCAGGAGCTGACCCGGCCCGCGGTGCACTATCGCGGCATCGGCACCGTGGTGCCGCGCGCGATGGAAAACAAGCTGCCGAAGGGCCGCAACCACGACCCGTTCACGTACGAGATCGATACGTGGGCCGAGCTGCGCGCCGATTACGGCACCGGCGCCAAGGCCACGAAGGGAGGCAAGTGATGCTGCGCCGCGAATTCATCAAGTCGGGCCTGGGTGCGCTGGCCACGCTGGGTGTCGGCGAAGTGATCCTGCTGGGCGCGGGCGATGCGATGGCCGCCGCCCCCGATCCGCTGAACTACGCCACCGACGCCGACGGTGCCGCCCACAAGGTGCGCCCCGACTACCGCACCGCCACGTCCGTGAAGAGCGTGTGCCTGAACTGCTCGACCGTGTGCGGCATCGAGGGCTTCGTGCAGGACGGCCGCGTCGTCAAGATCCGCGGCAATCCGCTCGACCCGAACCTCGGCAGTTTCATGACGTGCGCGAAGGGCCAGAGCGGCCCGACGATCAACAACTACCCGGAGCGCTTGCTGTTCCCGCTGCGCCGGGTGGGCAAGCGCGGCGAGGGCCTGTGGCGCCGGATCACGTGGGAAGAAGCGTATGCCGAGATGGCGACGCGGATCCGCCGCTGCATCGACGACGGCCACCCGGAACGCGTGGCGATCCACCAGGGCCGTTCGCGCTACGAGTCCGAGATCGGCCGCTTCCTGAACGCGATCGGCTCGCCCGTGCTGCTGAACCACCGGGCGCTGTGCTCGTCGAACAAGCGCGCCGCCAACTACGTGAGCCTGGGCGAAACGGACTGGGAATCGATCGACGCGGAGCGTTGCCGCTACTTCCTGAACTTCGGCGCCAACTTCTTCGAGGCGCACCAGGGCGGCCTGCACCTCGTGAAACGCGTGACGAAGGCGCGCTTCGACCATGGCGCCAAGCTGGTGACGTTCGACGTACGGATGTCGAACACGGCGGGCCGCAGCGACGAATGGTTCCAGCCGTATCCCGGCACGGAAGGCGCGATCGCGCTGGCGATGGGCCACGTGATCCTGCGCGAGAACCTGCACGACCGCGCGTTCGTCGCCGACTACGTGCAGCCGGGCGAGGCGCGGCTGCGCGAGTGGCTGGCCAGTTGCACGCCCGCGTGGGCGGCACAACTGTCCGGCGTGCCCGCGGCGGACATCGAACGGCTGGCGATCGAGTTCGCGTCCGCGAAGCCGGCCGTGGCGGCCTTCACGAACCGCGGTACGGGGGCGCACTACAACGGCTTCAACGCCGAGCGCGCGGTGGTGATGCTGAACGCGCTGGTGGGCTCCGTCGGCAAGCCGGGCGGCTACTGCTACGGGCTGGAAGAGAAGCTGTCGCCGGCAAAATACCCGGCGCCGCAGCCGGAGCCGCCGAAGGTCACGATCCGCACCGACCTGGAAGACCCGCCCGAATGGCCGCTGGCGAACCGCTGGCAGAAGATGAAGGTCGGGCAGGTGGTGTACGACTACCTGAAGGAAGGCCGCGCGCGGCTGGACGTCTACATCAGCTACACGATCGCGGCGCCGATGACGTGGCCGGAAGGGCGCACCACGGCGGCCGAGGTGCTGGCCGACGAGAAGCTGATCCCGTTCCACGCCTGCTCGGACATCGTGTATTCCGAGATGGCGCACTACGCCGACCTGATCCTGCCCGATGCGACGTACCTGGAACGCTGGGGCATGGACATCCGCAACAACCTCGAGCTGCGCCACTACGTGATGCTGCGCCAGCCGATGGTGCCGCCGCCGGGCGAGGCGGTGTCGTTCCCCGACGTGCTGTTCAATATCGGCAAGCGCCTCGGCCCGGACCAGGCGAAGTATTTCGCGTTCGGCACGCACGAGGATTACGTGCGGGCGCAGTGCTCGAAGCTGCCGACGAAGGGGCCGGACGGGCGCGCCTTCGCCAGCGGTTTCGAGTACATGAAGCACTACGGCGTGCACGTCGACGCCGGGCCGAAGGCGTACGAGGTGTACCGGCGCGCGTTGAGCGCCGAGCAGCTGGCCGGCAGCCGCGTCGACGAAGCGAGTGGCCGCGTGCTGAAGGCGGACAAGCCGGGCGGCAAGGAACGCGCGATCGGGCTGATGGTCGGTGGCGTGGCCGTGCGCGGCTTCGCGACGCCGTCCCGCCGCTTCGAGATCCACGCGCCGGAAGTGGCGCAGGTGGCCGCCGCGGCGGGCATGCGCGACGACGGCCTGCCGTCGTTCCACCACGTGCCCGGCCTGGAAAGCCTGCCGGCGGACCGCTACGTGCTGACGTCGTTCAAGTGGAACGTGCACACGCAGGGCCGCACCGCGTCGCAGAAGTACCTGGCCGAGATCGTGCACGACAATCCGATGTGGATGCATCCGTCCGTGGCGGCGCGGATCGGCGTGAAGTCGGGCGACATGGTCGAGCTGACGACCTACCGGCCCCGTTCCGGCACCGCCGGCGACAAGGCGTTCAAGGGCGGCGCGGCCGGCAAGGATGCCGTCGTCGGGCGGGCGCGCATCCGCGTGTTCGTCACCCAAGGCATCCATCCGAAGGTGCTGGCGGTGTCGAATTCGCTGGGCTGGAAGTTCGGCGGCCGGGCGGCGCAGGGACGCAACGGCAACCGCACGGCGGTGCTGCGCGCCTCCGGCCAGGGCGCGACGGTGGCCGCGCTGGGACCGGAACCGCGCCACGACGACCTGCGCAACGGCGTCTGGTGGGACGAGCGCAACGGCGGGCGCGGCAACGGCGTCAACATCAACGCGATCCTGCCCGTCAATCCGTCGCCGCTGGTCGGCATGCAGGCCTGGTTCGATACGGTCTGCAGCGTGCGCAGGGTGTAATTCCCGCTACAGCTGGTCCACCGCGTCGAGCACGCGCGCCGAATACACGACGGCGGCACCCGTGTTCATCGCGATGGCCACGCTGAGCGCTTCGGCGATTTCCTCGCGCGTGGCGCCCGCTTCCAGCGCCGCTTTCGCATGGACGGTGATGCAGCCGTCGCAGCGCGTCGTCACGGCCACGGCCAGCGCGATCAGCTCGTGGATCTTCTTATCGAGCTTGCCGGTGGCGGCCGCGGCGCCGTCGATCGTCTGCCAGCCGCGGATAGCATCCGGGCTCAAGGTGGCGAGGTCGCCCACGCGACCGATGAGTGCACTGCGATAGGCGTTCCAGTCCTGGATCATGATGTAGTCCCTTTCAGTGGTTGTGCTCACGCCATGCTGCGCCGGCTGGTCAGGTGAATGTGCGATGAATTTGTCCGAAAAGTTGGGCGGCGGGCCACACATACGCGACAACTTTCCCCTGGCGCGGCCGTGAATCTGTGCTTGTGCCGGTCGCGATTTGCTCAGCAGGTTGATTGGTGCGGCATTGACGCGCGTGCCGTCCTGTTATCTACTGGCCGGCACAGTCAACCTTCACGAAAGACGCGTGAGCATGAATCCAGCCGTGCGGCAGCGCCGCAGCCAGTGGCTTGCCGCGACGCTTGCGGCCCTGGCGCTGGCATTGTTCTGCGCGGGCTGCGCCGCGCCCGGCACCTACACGAATCCGATCCTGTACGCCGACTATTCCGACCCTGACGTGATCCGGGTGGACGACGACTACTTCCTCGTTGCGTCCAGCTTCCATTTCTCGCCCGGCCTGCCGGTGCTGCACTCGAAGGACCTGGTCCATTGGCGTATCGCCGGCCACGTGCTGGACCGGCTGGACTTCCACCCCGCCTACGACATGGTGCCGCCGTACACGCTGACGGATGCGACGTCGAAGCCTGTCGGCCCCGGCATGCGCTATGCGGGCGGCGTGTGGGCGCCGTCGATCCGCCATCATGCGGGGCGCTATTACGTCTATTGGGCCACGCCGGACGAAGGCATCTTCATGAGCTCCGCCGCACACCCGGCCGGGCCGTGGACAAAGCCGGTGACGGTGCTGGCCGGCCCAGGCTACGAAGACCCGTGCCCGTTCTGGGACGACGATGGCAAGGCGTGGCTCGTCCATTCGAAAGTGGGCGCCGGCCCGTTGATCCTGCACGCGATGCGCGCGGACGGCACGGCCCTGCTGGACGCGGGGATAACGATCGTCGAGGACAAGGTCAACCTGCCCGTGCTGGAAGGGCCGAAGCTCTACAAGCGCAACGGCTGGTACTACATCTTCGCGCCGATCGGCGGCGTGGGGACGGGGCCGCAGGCCGTGCTGCGTGCGCGGCAGATCACGGGGCCGTACGAATACCGCACCGTGCTCCATCCCGGCAACGGCCTGGCGGGCCCGCACCAGGGCGGCTATGTCGAGACGCCGTCCGGCCAGGGCTGGTTCATCCACTTCAACAGCACGGGGGCGTTCGGCCGCATCGCGCACCTGCAGCCGGTGACGTGGCGGGACGCCTGGCCCGTGATCGGCAACGGCGGCCTGCCGGTGCTGGAGCACCAGGTGCCGCAGATGGCCGGCAGCGGCTACCGCCTGCAGGATTCCGACGAATTCGCGCAACCGGCGCTGGGCTTGCAATGGTCATGGAACCACAATCCCGACGCGGCGCGCTGGAGCCTCACCGAGCGGCCTGGTTTCCTGCGCATCGGCGCAACCCGGGCGCGGCACCTCGTCGGCGCCCGCAACACGCTGACGCAGATCCTGCAGGGGCCTGCCTCCGAGATCACGACGCGCATCGAGCTGCAGGGCATGGCGGAAGGCCAGCGCGCCGGCCTTGTGCTGTTCGGCGTGAAAGTGCCGTGGATCGGCGTTGTGCGGGAGGACGGTATCAACCATTTGACCTATGCGAACGCCGGCGCGGAAACGCGTGGCGCGCGGATCGATGCCGATGCCGTGATCCTGCGCGCCACGGTGACCGCCGACCAGCACGTGCGATTCGCGTATGCGCTGGACGGGCAGGGCGCCTTCACGAACTTCGGCCCCGCCACGCCGCTGGCGAAGTTCTCGTGGTGGAAGGGCAGCCGCCCCGCCGTGTTCACCTACGTCCGTTCCGACGCGGACGAGCCGAAGGCTGCCCACGCCGGCCCGCTCGCCCGCGACTACATCGACGTGGACTGGTTCCGCGTCCGCGTCCTGCAAGGAGAACCGTGATGACGATCGATGCACGCCGCCGCCGGGTGGTGCTGGCGCTGGGCGCGGCGCTGCCGCTGGCCGCAATGGGCGCACCATGCGAGACGGCGCCCGCATGGGCCGACCAGCTGCGCCGCGAGCTGGACGAGATGGCCAGCCACCTGACCCGTACCCTGCAACCGTGGCCAGTGCCGCCGCGCGTATTCGTGCCCGAATCGTACGGCCTGGCCAAGGATGCGCTGGCGACGGCGGCGATCCAGCGTGCCGTGGACGCCTGCGCATCGGCTGGCGGTGGCACCGTGCGCCTGGCAGGTGGCGACTACGTCAGCGGCACGATCGACCTGCGCTCGGGCGTGATGCTGGAGATCGCGGCGGGCAGCCGGCTGTTGGCCAGCACGAACCTGGCCGACTATCCCACGCGCCACGCGCGCCGCTCGACAGTCATGGACAGCAATATGGGCATGCACCAGTCGCTGATCTTCGCCGAAGGCTGCGAGCGCGTGGGCCTGTGCGGCAAGGGCACGATCGACGGCCGCGGCACGCCGGACAATTTCCCCGGTGAAGAAACCACCGGCGCCACGCCGGGCCGGCCGTTCCTGATCCGCATGCTCGACTGCCGCCACGTCGTGATCCGCGACCTGCGCATGCGCGACTCGCCGTGCTGGATGCAGAACTACCTCAATTGCGAAGACTTGATCGTCGACGGCATCCACGTCGAGAACCAGGCGAACCACAACAACGACGGCCTGGACATCGACGGCTGCCGCCGCGTCATCGTCCGCAACACGTTCATCAACGCCGAGGACGACGGGCTGTGCTTCAAGGGCGCCAGCCAGCGAAACGGCGAGCAGATCCTCGTCGAGAACTGCGAGTTCTACAGCAGCTGCAATGCGCTGAAGTTCGGCACCGATTCGCAAGGCGATTTTCGCAATGTCCTGGTGCGCCACGTCGTGCTGGGTGGACCGGCCGCGACGATGCGCGCGGCCAAGCGCCGCAAGGCCGATGGCGGCATTTCGTGGGAAAGCGTCGACGGCGGCACCGTCGAGCGCATACTGGTGCACGACGTGCAGATCGTCCGCTCCGAAAGCCCGCTGTTCCTGATCCTCAGCGACCGCGGTCGCGTGCGGCCCGGCCAGTCGAAGCCGCCGGCGGGCCGATTGCGTCACATCGTCTACGACCGCATCACGGGCGACGACAACGGCATGCGCGGCTCGTTCTTCACGGCGATACCCGAACGCCCCATCGAGAACGTGCTGCTGCGCGACGTGGCGTTGACGATGGCGCCCGCACCAGGGCCGGCACCCGATGCGGCCGCCGTCCCCGATGGACGCGGCCTGTATCCCGACCCGCACATGTTCGCCCCGGTGATGCCGGCATCCGGCCTGTGGGCCCGCAACGTGCGCAACCTGACGTTGCAACGCGTGCGGTTCACTACGACTGGACAGGATGCGCGGCCCGCGCTGATCGCGCCGGCCGCGTGCAGGCTGGGCTGATTACATCTTCACGTTCAACATCGCAAAGAACGTGCGTCCCAGCGGATCGTAGCTGGCCGAGATCGAATTGTTGGCCGGCAGCTGCGTGGAGCCGAGCACCGGCGGGTCCTTGTCCGTCACATTGCGAACGCCCGCCGTGACGCTGACGGCCTTGCTGAAGTCCCAGCCCGCCGTCAGGTCGAGGTACGTGTAAGCCTTGATGCGCGGGTTCGTCAGCGAGTCGTAGGCCGGCGGTGTGAGGCCGCGGCGCTGCGGGATCACGTAGGCGTCCGTCGTCACGCTGCCGCTGTAGCGCGCGCGGGCGGACAGCATCAGCTTCCCGCTGTTCATCGTCAGCCGCACCGTGCCTTTCCACTTCGGCACCGGCTGGCCGCACGTGCCGCCCCAGCTGCCGACGCAGGCGTTCTTCACATCCGGGATGTCCTGGATCGGCGTGAAGGTCAGCTCGTCGACATAGGTCCAGTTGGTGTCCAGGTTCCAACGTGCGCCGTTGGCGAAGAGGCCCCAGCCGGTGGCGAAGCCGTAGTGCAGCGCCAGGTCCAGCCCTTGCGTCCTGATGCCGCCGATGTTCGCGGCCGTCGTCATCACGTAGTCCGGCGCGGCGATCTGGCCCGTGACGGGATCGCGGTGGATCGCCTTGCAGTACACGCTGTCCACGCTCTGGATCGTGTAGTAGCACAGGTCCAGCACGGACTGGATGCCGCCGCCGCCCAGGGTCGAGATGGCGTTGTCCAGCGTGATGCGGTACCAGTCGACGGAGAGCTGCAGGCCGCGCACGGATGGCGGCGCGAAGACGGCGCCGATCGTCGTCGTGTGCGACGTTTCCGCTTCCAGGTTCGGATTGCCGCCCAGGATCTGCGTGAGGAATTGCGTCGGCTGCACGGACGCATCGAACACCATATTGGCCGGCACGCCGGTGGCCTCGCACACTGCGCGCACGGCGGCCGTTTGCTGGCCTGCCGCCGCGCGGCTCGAGCATGGGTCGATCGCGATCGGGCCATTGCGGCCCTGGCCGCCGAACAGCTCGCCCACGTTCGGCGCGCGGATCGACTTCTGCCGCTGCACGCGGAACGTCAGGCTGTCGACCGGCGCCCATTCGGTGCCGATCGAGTTGGTCCACACGGTGCCGACGGATTCCACGTCGTAGTCGGAGCGCCGGAACGCGCCGCTGATGGACAGGCTTTTCGCCAGCGGCTTGTCCTTGAGGAGCGGCACGCGCGCCTCGCCATACATTTCCTTGACGGTCGCCTCCCCCTCGGTGGGCCGCGCCGCGTTCCAGCCCGATACGTCGCCGGACGACAGGAACGCATCCGGCGTGTACTTGCTGTACGCATGGCGGCGCTCGAAGCCGGCCGAGAAGTCCACCGGCCCGGCCGGCAGCTCGGCCAGCTTGCCCGTCACGGTGCCGGCCAGGACCTGCTGCTCGGCGACGATGTCCGAGTTCGACGAGATCAGGATCGCGTCGCGCGCCGCCTGCGTGATGTTCTGGCCGAACGGGTTCAGCACGGGCGCGGCGCCGTTCTGCGCCAGCAGCGCGTTCTGGAAGCGCGACAGCGAGATCGACCCGGCCTGGTACTGCGATTCCGTGGTGCGCGCATGGGTGTAGTACACGTCATACTTCAGGTCCGACAGGTAGCGTTCCGACAGCGCCGGCAGCTCGCCCTTGACGCCGACGGAGAAGCGGAACACCGAGTGGTCCGTCGCGCCGAGCCGCGTGCCGAGGTCGGACAGGCGGCGGTTCAGGTTGACGAGAGCGCGGCCGTCGCCCGCCACGGTGGTCAGCGTCTGCGAACCGTTGGCCGCGTTCAGCGTACCTGTCTCGCGCAGGTCGAGCTGGCGCATCACTTCGCGCATCTCCGGGCTCAGGTAAGGGTTGTTCGTGTCGACGAGGAAG
This sequence comes from Pseudoduganella flava, assembly GCF_007830495.1. GTDB lineage: Bacteria > Pseudomonadota > Gammaproteobacteria > Burkholderiales > Burkholderiaceae_D > Rugamonas > Rugamonas flava. The sequence continues at coordinate 749,749 of NZ_VLKW01000002.1, forward strand.
TTGCCGCTGGCGCTCGTCGGGCCGATCTGCACCTGTGCCTTGTTGCTGCTGTAGTGCATTTCTAGATAGCCCGTGGTGCGCTCGTTGAAGTCGTAGTGCGCGAACGCGTTGCCCATCCAGCGCTTCTGCGGCGTGACGACGTACGACAGCGGCCCCAGGTCGTAGCCGTCGTCCGGCGCGACGTACGGGCGCACCGCCTTGCCGCTGGCGTCGAAGATCGCACCCAAGGTGCCCATGTTCTGCAGGCCGGCTGCGCGCAGTGCGGCGTCCAGGGCGGGGTTCGATGCGGCCGATCCGGGCACGGGCAGGTTGCCGATCCGTCCGTTCGGCACCGTCGACGAGCCGCTGAAGATGAGGCCAGGGCGGCCGCCGGCGGACAGGCACGTCTGCCCGGCCGGCACGGCCAGCGGCGTGCCGGGGCGGGTGGCGGACCATGAGGCGGCCGTGACGCAGCCGTCGCCCAGCGACGGCAACGAGTAGCCGCCCAGCTCACCGCGCGTCATGCCTTCGCGGTTCATGTAGTTCAGCGACAGCACGGCGTTGCCCTTGTTGTCGGCGAAGTTGCCGCCCACCGTCAGGTCGAGGCTGCTGGTCGGGGTTTTCGTCGGCTGGTCCCAGCTGCGCTGCGCATTCAGTTCGACGCCCTGGAAGTTGTCGCGCATGATGAAGTTGACGACGCCGGAAATCGCATCGGACCCGTACACGGCCGACGAGCCGCCGGTGACCGTTTCGATGCGCCGCACCAGCGCTGCGGGGATCGCGTTGATGTCGGTGGTGAAGTCCGGCCCCGTGATCGCGAAGCGGCGGCCGTTGACCAGCACGAGGTTGCGCGTGGGCCCCAGGTTACGCAGGTTCAGCGTGGCCGTGCCGGACGGCTGGCCCGCCTGCATCGTGTTGGCGGTGGGGCTGCTCAACTGGCTGGCGGCGAACTGCGGCGTGTCCGTCAGCAGCGTTTCCAGGTTCTGCGTGCCCGTCACCTTCAGCTCCTGCGCATCGAGCACCGTGACCGGCGTGGGTGCGAGGAAGCCGCGGTTGACGAGGCGCGTGCCGGTGATGACGACCGTGTTGTCGTCCTTTGGCGCGGCCGGAGGCTGTGCCTCCTGGCCGTGCGCGGCGCCGGCGAGGCTGGCCGCGGCAAAAATGGCCGACAACTGCGCCGGCCGGGTTGCGTGGTGACTGCGCTGGCGATGTCGCATTGCTGCTCCCCTTCGAAGTGGCGTTGGTACGCATGGGCGTGCCGCCGATGGTAGGAAGCTTCGAATGGGGAAGTCAATCGGCGGCCGATCACGCCGATGATTAAATCGGCGCCGCGCAGAGAATCGATTCGTCGTGAGCGTAGCGGGGCGTTGACGCCCGCGCCGTGATCAGTGGGATCGATTCCGCCGGCGCGGGCTTGATTGCCGATCCGAGGTTCCGCTCAGCCGCGTGAGCGCAGCGGTGGCTGCTAGCTTGCGGATGCGTCGTCTGCGCCGCCGTCGGCTGCCGGTGGCAGCGGGGTGGCCAGCACCTTGTCGATGCGCTTTTCATCCATGTCGACGACCTCGAAGCGCCAGCCATGCCACTCGGCCCATTCGCCCGTGGCGGGGATCTTGCCCAGCAAGAGCATCATCATGCCGCTCAGCGTGTGGTAGCGGCCGCGGTCTTCCTCGGGCACGCTGCGCAGCGCCAGGCAATCCTTCAGTTCCGGGATCGGGATCACGCCATCGAGCAGCCAGGAACCGTCGTCGCGCTGCACGGCCCACGCATCGCCCGCGTCGGCCGGCGTGAATTCGCCGGTGACGGCTTCCAGCACGTCCTGCAACGTGACGATGCCGCCCACGTCGCCATACTCGTCGACGACGAACGCCATCTGGATGCGGTTGGTGCGGAACTGCTCCAGCAACTCCATGCCGGTCAGGGTTTCAGGCACGTACACGGCCGGGTGCAGGTCGGCCCGGAAGTCGGGCAGCTTGCCGCGCGCCACGCAGGCCAGCGCCTGTTTCGCGTGGACGATGCCGAGGATCTTGTCGAGGCCCCCATCGCAGACGGGGAAGCGTGAATGCTCCGATTCGATCAGCCGCGCCAGGCCCTGTTCGGGCGGCAGGTTGACGTCGATGAAGACGACGTCGCTGCGCGGCACCATCAACGAGCCGAGCTGGCGCTCGTCGAGGCGGAACACGTTGCGCATCATCTCGTGCTGCTGGTGTTCGATGACGCCGGCATCCGACCCTTCCTCGAGCATCGCGTGGATCTCTTCCTCGGTGACGGCGGTGCGCTCTTCCTGCCTGACGCCGAGGAGGCGCAGCAGGCCGTGCGTCGAGAACGTCAGCAGCGCCACGAACGGCCGCGTGGCCGTCGCCAGCCATTGCATCGGCCGCGCGACGAGGCGGGCGATCGGCTCCGGCGTGATCTGGCCCAGCCGCTTCGGCACCAGTTCGCCGACGACGATGGACACATAGGTCACGCTCAGCACGACCAGCGCGGTGGCGAGGATCAGCGCGGTCCGTTCCGGCACGCCCAGTGTTTGCAGCCATGCCGAGAACGGCGCGGCCAGCACGGCTTCGCCGACGATACCATTCAGCAGGCCGATCGACGTGATGCCGATCTGGATCGTCGACAGGAACTTGGTGGGGTCTTCGCCCAGCTTGAGCGCGACGGCGGAGGCATGATCGCCTTCCGCCGCCAGCTTCGCCAGCCGCGCGCGGCGCGCCGTGACGAGCGCGATTTCCGACATCGCGAAGATGCCGTTCAGGACGATCAGGCCGACGAGGATCAGGATTTCCATGCTGCCTCTCCGGAGCGGTCGCGCGAACGCGGGAAGCGGCTCAGTGGGATGTGGCTGGAAACGCTACGGCAGGGCCAGCGCAATGAAAGGCTGGCGGACGAGAATATGACGGGGTCAGGGCAGGGGGAACAACAGGGACTGTCCATACGGGGCCGGGGGTGAACCGGAGGCTCCTTGGGGTGGTTAATGGATTGGTCATGCTACTGGACGCTTGCGGCGGTGTCAAACGCACTGGTCCCCGCGGTCATGGCGCGTTCGGGTCCACGCCATTCAACCTGCACCATTCGTCGAGGTCCCGGTCCCGCGGCAACGGGCCCGTCGTGTACAGGCGTGCCTGCCGCAGATCCTGCACCACGCGCTCGCGGGTTGCCGGATCGCTGGCGGCCTTTTGCTGGAACCGCGGGTCCTGCGCGATGATGCACAGCGCCCGGCAGAAGTCGTACATGCCCCAGCCGGTCTGGCCTACCCGGCGGCGGATGTCGATCGCGCTGGTCAGTGCCTGCTCGGCCTCGGCGGGCATGGGGGTGGCGCTGTCGCGCAGTGCGAAGCCCAGTTGGCCGAAATTCTCGTGATAATTGCGCCCTGGATCGGACGCGATCAACGCGCGGAACACGGGGATCGTTCTTTCCATGACCGGTTTGCTGGCGGGATCGCCGCGGGTGCGGATGCGCAGGTCGCGGGCGCGGTAGAAGATCTGTGCCTTGACGAGGCCGGACGCCGCGGCGATGGACTGCTGCAGCGCCGGTTCCGCCGGCACCGGGTCGCCCGGCCGCGCGCTCAGCTGCCGCTCCACCAGGTTCAGCGCCTCGGCATCCGTCTGCGCCTGGCGCTTCAGCTCATCCACTTCCTTCTTGGTTGCCTCGGCCTGCTCCGTCAGGATGCCGATCCGGTCCGCGTAGCGCAGCGCGCCGATCAGGAACAGCCGTGTCCACAGGTACCCGAACAGAAAGCCCAGCAGCACGCCGGTGACGAGCAGGGCGCCGAGGTACGGCTTCAGGAAGGGCACCGCGCCGAACGCCGGCGCGATCGCCAGGGTCAGCGCGTCGAGCTTGCGCGGGATCTCGTTCAGTTGGGTGAGGCCGACGCCGACGAGGATTTTCGTGAGCCAGTCGGAAATCTGCTCCAGGTTCGTGTTGGGGATGTAGCCCCCGCCGCGGCCGCCCGGTGGCGCGGCTGTGCCGTCCGGGGCAGGCGGCGCGGTGGCGCCGCTGTCCTGCAGCGAGCGCGGGATGCCGAACAGGAAGCCGATGACGCCACCGCTCAAGGCCGCCGCCCCAAGCAGCAGCAACGAGGCCGCCGCCGCGCCGGCGAATGCCGCGGGCGTGCCGGTGGTCCAGGAAAACAACACGGCGGCGCCGGCCGTCGCGGCAAAGCCGAGCGCCAGGTTGACCATCGCGCCGCGGCTCTCCGGGATGCTCTGCTCCGCGAGGCTCGGGCGCCGTGCCGCCGGGGCTTGCTGGCCGCCCGCACCTTTGCTGTCCGGCTGGACCATGGTCGCGGCCTGCGCGGCCTGCGCGTGCCCGCCCCGCAGCGGGCGGACCAGCCACCGCTCGAGCAACGCCGCCAGGCGGTGCCGGATACCGCCGGGTTGCGGATCTTCTCGCTTGTCGTTCATGGTGCAGGGTCACGCAGGGGGGCAGCCTGCCGGTCGGGGTCGTGTTGAAACCAACTCTAACACCGTTGGCGCCGCCGCTCGGCCGATTTTCGACGTTCGTCGCGCGCGGCCAACGCAGGCGCCGCCGGCGAGCGGTTCCTATCAGCTTGCGTAGGCCTTCCCGCTCGGCACCGTCACCGTGATCTCCGTCCCCACGCCGCTCCGGCTGACGATCGCCAGCGCCGCGCCGATGCACGCGGCCCGTTCGCGCATGCCGATCAGCCCGAAGTGGCCGGGCCGGTGGCCCGCCGCCGCCACCGCCTCGTCGATGCCGCAGCCGTCGTCGCGGATGCGCAGCACGAAGGCGGTGTCGCCGTAGTCCAGTTCCAGTTCGATGCTCGCCGCGTCGGCATAGTGCGATGCGTTGAACAGCGCCTCGCGGGCGATCACGTAGATTTCCTCGTGCACGTCGGCCTGCAGCTGGCGCGGCGTGCCGAGGATGCGCATGTCGAACGCGTGCGGGCGGTGCGCCGCCAGGCCCTTGCCGAACTGGCCCAGCGTCAGTTCCAGCACTTCCGGCGACGACGAGGCGCGCAGCGCCATGATCTGGTCGCGGCCCTCCACCAGCAGGCGTTCGGCCAGGTTCAGCGTCTGGTCCAGGCGGTTGCGCTCCGGCGTGCCTTCCTGCAGGCGGCGGGTATGCGCATCGAACGACAGCAGCAGCGACTGGATGCTCTGCAGCAGCGTGTCGTGCAGCGCGCGGGCGATGCGGGTGCGCTCGGTGAGCCGCTCCTGCAGGCGCTCCTGCATGCGCTGCGTGATGAAGCGGATGCGCAGCGCGTAGGCGGTGGACAGCAGCAGCAGGGCCGCCACCGCCAGCAGCAGCTTGAACCAGCCGCTTTGCACGAAGGTGGGCGGGATGTCGATGGCCAGCGTGGCGCCCGCCGTGTTCCACAGATTGTCTTCGTTCGACGCGATCACCTCGAAGCGGTAGCTGCCCGGCGCCAGGTTCGTGTAGTACGCCTGCCGGTGTCCGGACGCTTCCTGCCACGCGGGATCGAGGCCGATGAGCCGGTAGCGCAGCCGCACCCGTTCCGGCATCGACAGCGACAGCGCGGTGAACTCGACCTGCAGGTTGCGGGTGCCCTGCGGCAGGGCCAGCACGCCGTTGCCGGCCGGCGCATGGCGCACGCCGTCGGCCAGCACGCCGATGATGTGCACGGGCGGCGCCAGCGGGTTGCGCAGGATGCGTGCGGGATCGATCGTGCCGACCGTGCCGGTGGTGGCGAACCACAGCACGCCGTCGCGGTCCCGGCGCAGCGACGGCACGGGGCGCAGCTGCGGCGCGTGGCCCTGCATGCCGTCCTGCGCATCGAACCGTTCGAACGGCACGGCCTCACCCGGATTGGCCAGCCAGCGCGCCAGGTCGGGCGCGGCGATCCGATACAGGCCGGCGGCGCCATGCAGCCACAGGTCGCCGCCGGGCAGCCGCACGATGCCGGAGACGCCGCGGAACGCTTCGTCCCGCTCGCCCCGCAGCACGTCGAAGCGGCCGTTCCGATACAGGGTCACGCCGTTCTCGCCGCCGGCCCACATGGCCCTGCCGTCGGCGGCCAGCGTCATCACGGTGCCCAGTCGCAGGCCCTGGTCCGGCCCCAGGTTGCGCGCGGCATTGCCCGCGACGATTGTGACGGTGCTGGACGGGTGCGCCATCCACACATTGCCGTCCGCATCGCGCGCCATCGACGTCGTCAGCAGGTCGGGCAGGCCGGTCACGCCGCCGCCCTGAAGCCAGCGGTCACCGGCCAGCTTGTACAGCTGCCGGCCCGTGGAAAACGCCACCCACAGCGCGCCGTCGCAATCCTGCTGCAGCGCGTGCACCCGCATCGCGTGGGCGGCAACCGGGTAGGCGATCGCGCTCCAGGTGCCGTCGACACCGCGCCGCAGCAGGTTCTCCGTGCCGCCCAGCCACACCACGCCGTCCGGGGCCGTGTAGCCGGCCGTCAGCGCGCCGGTCGGCTCGCGGCGCAGCGGGCCGTCCAGGCCGTAGCGCCACAGGTCGGCGGCATAGTCGCCGACCCAGATGTCGCCCTCCGGCCCGGCCACCAGCGCCGGGTATTCGAGCTGGCGCGGGGCCGGCAGCGTGCGCAGCCGGTTCGGCCGCAGCCGGTCGATGCCGCGCGACGTGCCGATCCACAGATTGCCCTCGCGGTCCTGGAACGTCGCGCCGATCATCGGGCCGCTGATGCCGTTCAGCGCGTCCAGGCGCTGGTCCGGCGCGGCCGGAGTGCCGGGATCGAGCACGCGTTCCACGCGGTCCGTCTGCGTCACCCACATCGTGCCGCCGCGGTCGTAGCGCATGCTGATGCCGGCCAGTTCCGGTGTGTCGGCGGTGCCGGCCGGCGGCGCAACCGTGTGTACCCGGTAATAGCCCTTGGCAAAGTCGTTGCCCCAGATGGTGCCGTCCGGCGCTTCGCACAGCGAGACCAGCGTCTTCCTCGGCCATGCCTGCGTGAAGCGGGTTTCTCCCTGGCGGCGGAACCATGCGCCCTTGTTTGTCCCGATCCATGTGGTGCCGTCGCGCGCGAACAGGATCTGGAAAATGCCGTTTTCCGGCAGGCCCACTTCGCGCCCCAGGTAGCGGAAGCGCCGCGCGCCTTTCGGCAGCACGGCCACGCCGTCGCGCATCGCGGCCCACAGCGCGCCATCGGGCGCCGCTTCGAGGTGCATCACGCCGCTCAGGCGCAGCCCGGCGCTGGCGCCGTAATGAGTGGCGCCATCGGCGCGGAACACGGAAATGCCGCCGATGCGGTAGCCGACCCAGACGGCGCCGTCCGGCGTCGTCGTCAGCGCCATCAGGTTGCTCGATTGGAGCGGCTGGCCGTGGACCGTGTCGGCGCGCTCGAAGCGCACGCCGTCGAAGCGGTACAGGCCCGTCGGCGTGGCGATCCACAGCCAGCCGTCGGGGCCCTGCGCGAACTTCGTCACGCCGCTGGGGGCGCCATCGAGCTCGGTCCATGCCGTGTGCGTGTAATCCGTCAGCAGCGGGCGCGGCGCGGGCGCGGCGGCGCACGCGGACACGCACAGCAGGAGCAGCAGGGTTTGCAGGGCACGCAGGATCATCGGTTGGGGCGGAACGGCAAGGCGGCGATGGTAGTGGATTCCACGGCCGGGCGCCAGAGCGGCGGCGGCACGGCCTATTGCGCGAACAGGTGCTTGCGCGCCTGCTGGCTGATGGCGACGGTGGCGGGGTGCGTCAACCGGCGCTCCGTCGTGATCGCGTAGACCTGGTCCATCACGTCGGCGGCTTCGCCGAATTCCTCCACCTGGTACTGCTTGCGGATGTGGTCCGCCAGCACGGCGGGCGCGAAGAATACGCCGGCGCCGGCCTGGCCGAAGGCTTTGAGCATCGCGCTGTCGTCGAATTCGCCGACGATGCGCGGGCGCACCTGGTGATCCTCCAGCCACTTCAGCACGCGCGGCCGGGTGGCGCAATCCTCGCCCGGCAGCAGCATCGGCATCTTGTCGAGGCAGCGGGGGAAGGGGCCTTGCAACTTTTCGCGCAGCGCCGGCGCGCCGAACACCTTCAGCACGCTCTCGCCCAGCAGGTGCGAAAAACCGCGCACGGAGAGGTGGGCGGGCATCGGCCGGTCGGCGATGATCAGGTCCAGCCGGTGCACGGCCAGGTCGCCCAGCAGCGCGGCCAGCCGGCCCTCGCGGCACACCAGGCGCACCGGCTCGTCCAGGTCCAGCGCGGGGCTGATGACCTGGCTGGCGACGATCTTCGACACGGAATCGGCGCAGCCGACGAGAAAGCGGGTGGCATGGGCCGATTCGTCGTGCAGCGCTTCCACCAGCTCGTCGCCGATGCGGAAGATCGTGTCCGCATAGCGCAGCACGCGCGTGCCCGCCTCGGTCAGTTCGAGCGTGCGGCCGGTACGGCGAAACAGCTCCACGCCCAGTGCGTCGGCGAACTCGCTCAGCTGGCCCGAGATCGATTGCGGCGTCAGGTGCAGCTGCTCGGCGGTGCGCGCGATCGTCCCGGTGCGCGCCACCATCCAGAAGTAACGCAGGTGTTTGTAGTTCAGGCTCATGTCGGGAAATACATCGTATTTTTCGATGAATCGGCCAAGTATATTCGATTTGTCCAATGGCTCGCGAATCGTTATCCTGCCCTTATCGAAAGCTTATGAGGTGACCCCATGACTGAACTACAACATATCGCGACACCGGCGATGTGGGCCGGCTTTGTCGGTTTCGTGCTGGTGATGCTGCTGCTGGACCTGTTCGTGTTCGGCGGGAACAAGGCGCACAAGGTCAGCGTGCGCGAGGCCGCCGCGTGGTCCGGCGTGTGGCTGACGCTCGCGCTGCTGTTCAACGCGGGCCTGTGGTGGTACCTGAAGGGCACGGTGGGCGCCGCGGTGGCGGACCAGAAGGCGCTGGAATTCCTGTCCGGTTACCTGATCGAGAAGGCACTGTCCGTCGACAACGTGTTCGTGTTCCTGCTGATCTTCGGCGCATTCCAGGTGCCGCCGCAATACCAGCGCCGCGTGCTGATCTACGGCGTGCTGGGCGCGATCGTGATGCGCGCCGTGATGATCCTGGCCGGCGCCTGGGTCGTGCAGGAGTTCAGCTGGGTGCTGTACCTGTTCGGCGCGTTCCTGCTGTACACCGGCGTGCGCATGCTGATGATGTCGGAACAGGAGCCGGACGTGACGCAGAACCCCGTGCTGCGCTTCGCCAAGCGCCACCTGCGCGTGGCCGAGGACGACCATGGCGAGCGTTTCATGGTCAAGCGCAACGGCCTGTTGTACGTGACGCCGCTGTTCCTCGTGCTGCTGTTGATCGAGGTGACGGACCTGGTGTTCGCGGTGGACTCGATCCCGGCGATCTTCGCGATCACGACCGACCCGTTCATTGTGTTCACGTCGAACCTGTTCGCGATCCTGGGCTTGCGCGCGCTGTACTTCCTGCTGGCCGATATCGCCGACCGCTTCCACCTGCTGAAGTATGGCCTGGCGATGGTGCTGGCGTTCATCGGCGCGAAGATGCTGATCATGCCGTGGTACCACGTGCCGGTGCAGGCTTCGCTGCTGGTGGTGGCCTTGCTGATCGGTGCCAGCGTGGTGGCCAGCCTGCTGCTGCCGCCGAAGAAGCATGATGCCTGACCGACGATTGTCAAAGATGATGAAAGGAGTTTTTATGCGTACCTATGAAGCGAACAGTCCCCGCGCCTGCGCCCGCCTGCTGGCGCTGGCGATGGTCGTCGACGGCGACCTCGATCCCGCCGAGCTGGAAGTGCTGGAAGATGGCGCGCTGCTGCGCGGCCTGGGCCTCGACGGCGCCGTGTTCCAGCAGGTGCTGGGCGAGCTGTGCACGGACTTGCTGCGCACCGCCGTGCGTGACGGCGCCGTCGAGATCAAGCCCGCGCTGCTGGACCGTTTGCTGGCCGAGATCACCGACCCGGCCCTGCAACAGCGCCTGCTGGCGGCGATGGTGACGATCGTCGATGCCGATTCCCGCGTCGAGGACGCCGAAGGCATCCTGCTCGAGCAGGCGTGCGTGCAGTGGAAGCCGGACCTCGCGCTGCTTAAGCAGTCCACCGCGGCAGCCTGACCTTGCACAGCGCGGCGCGGCATGCGCCGCCGCTGTGGCACGATGGGCGTTTTGACGGGAGCCGGGCATGGCACACGTGGTATTGCTGGGCGATTCGGTGTTCGACAACGCCCGCTACGTTCCGCAAAACAGCGAGGTGCAGGCGCACCTGCGCGAGCGCCTGGGCGCCGTGCACCGGGTGACGCTGCTCGCGCAGGATGGTGCCGTGCTGGCCAACGTGCCCGGTCAGCTGAAGGCGATCAAGGGTCTGGCGCAACCGCCCAGCCATCTGGTGATCAGCGCCGGCGGCAACAACGTGCTGGGCCTCGTGCCGGCGATGCAGTCAACGGTGCGCACCGTGCAGCAGGCCGCCGACCTGCTGGCCGCATGGCAGACCGAGTTCCGCCGCGAATACCTGGCGATGCTGGACGCGGTGCGCGCGCTGGGCACGCCGTATGCGGTGTCGACCGTGTACGACAGCGTGCCGGGCCTGGCGCCCGGTTCGCGGGGCGCGCTGGCACTGTTCAACGACGTGATCCTGCGCGAGGCGGCGCGCCGCCGCGTGCCGGTGCTCGACCTGCGGCTGGTCTGCGACCAGGCGGCCGATTATTCGGACATGTCGCCGATCGAACCATCCGCGCAAGGGGGCCGCAAGATCGCCGCCGCGATCGCGGAGCTCGTGCTGGGGCATGATCCGTGCAGCTTGCGCACGGTGATCCATGGGGCGGGGATCGCGTGAGCGTCGTATCCGACAAAAGGCGCCGGCGCTTCCTGGTGCGCTGGATCGGTGCCAACGCGCTGGCCGAACTGCTCGGCCTCGGCACCGTCGCGGTGGTTGGCTACGTGCTGGTGCGGCAAGCCGGCGCTGCGCTGACGGTATCCGGCGTGCTGGCACAGGCGCTGGCGCTCGTGCTGCTGGGCGGCTTCGAAGGCTGGGTCGTCGGCATGCTGCAACAGCGCGTGCTGCAAGGGTATGTGCCGGCGCTGGCCGGCTGGACGCGCGCGACCGTGATCGGCGCGCTGTGCGCCTGGCTGCTCGGGATGATTCCGAGTACGGTGGCGCACCTGCACGGCGCCACGGGCGACGCGGCCGCACCCGACATCGGCCTGCCGCAGCGGCTGGCACTCGCTGCCGGACTGGGCCTGGTCGCCGGCCCGCTGCTGGCGTTGTTCCAGTGGCGCCGGCTGCGCACGGTCGTCCCGGCCGGCAGCGTGACGTGGCTGCCCGCCAATGCCGCCGCCTGGGCCCTCGGCATGTCAGTGATTTTTCTCACCGTGCACGTGGCGGTTGCGGTGCCCGGCGCGGTCGGCACGTGTGTGGCCGTTGCCTTAGGCCTTGCGGTGGCCGGCGCCGTGGTTGGCGCTGTGCATGGGTGGGCGATGGCGCGGTTGTTAGGCGCGACCCGGGCGTGACGATTGTAGACAGTCACGCCGACGCCAGCGATTGGGAAGGGGCAGTGGATCGCAGTGAAGCCGATCCGCGAACAATCAATCCGTGAAGCTGAAGTTGTCGCCCAATGCCAGCAGCATGGCGATTTCCGCCGTATCCGGCTTGACGATGGACCCGTGCAAGTCGCCCCATTTTCCTTTGTCCGCGAAGAGGACATGCGTATGCATTATCTTCACGGCGGTTTCGCCTGTTTGCCCATAGGTCAGGTAGGAGAGCTGCACGGCGTTCGGGAGCCGGTTCACGCGGATCGACTGCCTGACCAATCCCGGCACCTTCTCGAGCCGCCCAGCAAAGCACTGGAGCTGTTCGTTGTTCGTGGCGCCGCCCTCACACTGGGGCGGTTCGATGAACAACGACAGATTGAACTTGCCTGCCGTACCAGCGTAGCGGTAGGCATTGGGAGTGCTCCGCTCCTCAACCTTGGCCGTAGGCGGCGCGTCGAACCTGACCTCCCAGCCCAGATCCCTGGCAGCGAGCACCGTCGGATCGGCGAGCGCCGTCCGTAACAGGAACAGGCCGAATAGCGGGACAAGTCGTTTCATTGGGCACCTCTGGAAAACCGTTGTAAATTGATGAGCAGAGGCGGGAGCATACCACCAACGCGCGATGTCCTTGCCGCAGGCCGGCGGCAACGCCCCTCACACCTCCCACTGGAACTTCACGGTCAGCGACGCATTGACGGCATTCGCCTCGCTGGCCCGGTCGCGCGCATAGCCCACCGACATCGACCGCCCATGCCGCCACAGGTGCCGGTACAGCAGCGAACGGTGCGAACCCCGCTCGGCCCACGGCGCGAGACCCGTGATGCCATCGTCGCGCCGCGACGATGACGTGTTCTGTGCCAGCAGCCGCAGCGAATCGCTGGCCGTGAAGTGCAGCATGCCGAGCCAGCGCCAGCCGTTGTCGGCAAACGCCGGGCGTACCCGCGTGCCGTTGATCCACGCGCGGTTCACGCGCACGTCGGACTCCAGCGCCCACCCGCCCGGCAGCGGGAAGCGCAAGCCTGCGTCGACGACGACGTTGCCGCCGCCGCCCACGCGGTCCGCATCGACGTCCAGCTGGCGGCCCAGCGTCACTTCCGCCTTCAGCACGGGCATCCACGGCAGCGGCGACGAGTCGAAGCCGAAGTGCAGCGCCGGCGTGTCGTGCAGCTTGCCGCCGCGGTGCGCGCGCTGCTGGTCGAATCCGAGGTTGGCCCACAGGTCCGTCTGCCGGCCGCTGCGGAACCAGATCCCCGGCTGCACCTTGCGCTCGACGATCTCGTTGGCCGGCTGGCCGGTCACCGCGTCGGACAAGGTGCGCGTTTCGTGCACGCCCAGGTGCGTCTCGAACTCGTACAGCTGCAGGCTGCCCGCGCCGAGCGGCACCGTATGCTCGCCGAGGCGGCGGTTCAGGTTGATGTCCGTCTTGACGATGCCCGTCTGCGGCACGAAGCCGTTGTCGTTGACGAAGCCCGCGCCGATCGCTTCGATCTTCGCCTCGTTCCACCAGTCGTCGCTGGTGTGCACGTAGCGGCCCTGCGCATAGCTGCCGCGGCGCGCCGGCACGCGCACCGTGCGTTCCTCGTCCGTGAAGGCGGCGCTGGTTTGCGAATGCATCAGCAGCCAGGACGCCTGGTTGCCGTCGCTGCGCCACTGGCCGTCGAAGCCAGCGACGGCGTTGCCGCCCGCGTCGCCATAGCCCCGCTGCGACGCGAATGCGCCGAGCACCATGCCGCCGTCGTGCCAGCGGCCGCGCACCAGGCTCGCGAGCGTGCGGCGCGTCTGGCCATATTCGACCGTTTCATACACGCGCCCGCGCTGCACCGCGCCGCCTTCTTCATCGCGCAAACTCATCGCCGTCGCATCGGCCTGGGCGCTGCGCCACGTGGCACGCAAGCCCCATTCCGGACTCGCGATCGTGCGCGAATAGAAGGCCGGCAGGGGCAGGCCCAGCACGTCCGCGCTTTCGAGGAAGAACGCACGCTTTTCCGGCAGGCTGAGGGCGATGCGGCTGGCGCCCGTCGGCATCGGCTCGTCGATCTCCACCTGCGAAAAATCCGGATTGATGGTGGCGTTGAACACCCAGTCCGCGCGCGGTCGGGCATTGATCTCCAGGCTGGCGCTGGCCTCGTTGGCGTGGCGCCTGCCCGCGTCGTCGCGGTCGCGGTTGGCGCGCACCGTCAGCTCCGGCTTCAGGTCGAGGAAGGCGCGGTCGCGCACCGTCTCCACGGTGGCGCCCATGCCGTCGATCGGCTGCAGCGCGTCGATGAAGCTGATCGTGCCAGTCCTCAAAGGTGTGCTGGTCAACACCAGGCCACCGGCGTGCGGCACGCTGCGCTCGACCATCAGCTTCCACGCGTTGCCGCCTTCGTAGGGGAAGCGCAGGTTCGCCAGCGGCCAGCGGATCTCCATGCTGTAGCCGTCCGGCAGGCGGCGCACGGCCGCGTCGATGGGGAAGTCCGGGCCCATATCCTGCTCGTCCTCGTCGGCGCGGTACATGCCGTCGCTGAGCACCCCGTCGATGTTCACGCGCACGAACTGCGCGGCGCGGCTGTGGCCAGTGGGGTCGAGCCAGATGCCGATGAAGTCCTGGTCGCGCGCCACCTTGTCGCGCCGCGCCAGCGAGCCCCGCATGCCGGCCGCATCGTCGTCCCACGCGCGGATGCCGAAGACCAGCGCGTGCTCGTCGATCAACAGGCGCACCGACGTGCGCAGTCCCGGCGGTACAGGCTTGCCGTTCTCGGGGAGGAACTGGTGGAATTGCGCGAACTCCGGTGCCGCCTGCCAGGCCGCCTCATCGAGTTTGCCGTCGACGGTGACGAGCTGGTGGCGGTCCAGCAGCAGGGCGGGCAGCGACGGCAGCACGGCGCCTTCTTCCGCGTGGGCGGGAAGGTGCGCGGCGAGCACATAAAGGAGTGGCGAAACTTGCTTGATGAAACTCATGGCGCAATGGCGGGGGCGCTCACTGTCGAGCTAAAGAGCCGCGCAGTTTAGCATTATGTTTTATTTAATTCCACCAAGTTTTTGTGAACCGCGGAAAACCTCCGGCTCGCGATGCTATGATCCTCGCGTATTTTTACAGCGGGTGTTTCAAGGATGAAATCGGATGAATAAGGACGTAACGGACGGGCGGAATAAGTGGGCCTGGTTGTGGTGGCGCTGGATGGGCCTCTCGGTGCTGGAGCTGCTTGTCCTCGCTCTCATCATCGCGATACTGGCCTGGCTTTGGCCGAGTTATGCACGCGAGGGCAAGCTTGTAGCGTTGACCATTGCGCACACGGTGCTGGTCCTGATTGCCACCTTTTGCATGTACGTGGTGCACGTGCACCAATTGCGCGACAGTATGAAGGACGGTACAGATGGCAAGCCAACGATCGCCACGTTGAAACACCGGGCAGAGATGTTCGCTGCCGCAGGTCTGCTCAGTTTTGGCTTCACACAGTTCAAATCCGCATGCGAGCTGCAGATAGCCTTGCAACTTGGCGCGTGCATGGATCAAAAATGGCAGGTATTCATTGCCTTTGCTGGCTATATATTCCTGTTCGCGTTCGCCGCCTTTGCCGTATCCATCAAGGTTGCCATCGCAAAGGTCGAACGCGAAAGAAATCCGCAGCCACCGAAAAAGGATGACCCCTGGCTGGCATGAAATCAAGCCGGAGGAATGTGCCCCCACGCATCCTCATACACCATCTCCGCCAGCGGCCTGCGCTTGTCCCAGGCTTCCACCTCCAGCATCGGCGCCGGATAAAACTCCCGCACGTGTCCCACGCACAGCACGGCGATCGGCTCGGCGCCCGCCGGCATGCCGCACAGCTCGCGCAGGAACTCCGGTTCGAACAGCGACACCCAGCCCACGCCGATGCCCTCGGCGCGTGCCGCCAGCCAGAAGTTCTGGATCGCGCACGCGGCGGACGCCAGGTCCATCCGCGGCATCGTGCGGCGGCCGAACACGTATTTTTCGCGCTCGTCCATCAGCGCCACGACGAGCACCTCGGCGCAGTCGAGAATGCCCTCGACCTTCAGCCGCATGAATTCATCGGCACGCTGGCCCAGCGCCTCGGCGGTGCGGGCGCGTTCCGCGTCCACGTGCGCATGGATGCGCCGGCGCAGGTCGCGATCGGCGATGCGGATGAAGCGCCACGGCTGCATCAGCCCCACGCTGGGCGCGCAGTGCGCGGCCGCGATGAAGCGCGCCAGTTGCTCGGGAGGGATCGGCGCCGGCAGGAAGTGCCGCATGTCGCGCCGTTCGCGGATCGCGCGATACACGCCGTCGATCTGCTCGGGCGGGAAGGCGTGCTCGCTCATGAATCCACGCACTTTTCGCCGTGCTGGTGGAACACGAGGTCTTCCACGCGCCGCCCGTTGCAAAGGTGCTCGTCGATGATGCGGTCCAGGTTTTCCGGCGTGACGTTGTAGTACCACGTGCCGTCCGGCTGCACGCACATGATCGGGCCGCCCTTGCAGGCGGCGAAGCAGCTGACGCGGCTGCGTTTCACGCGCAGCTCGCCGGCATTCAGGCCGGCTGCCTTGAACTTGTCGCCCAGGCTGTCAAACAGCGCCTGCGCGGCGCCGTCCTCCGTGCAGCGGGGGCCTGTGCAGACGAGCAGGTGGCGGTGGTAGCTGCCGATCTTCGGTTTCACGACGTCGCTCATGCCTCGTCCTCCACGGCGGCTAGAGGCGCTTCAGACGTGTCGTCCAAGGTTGCGCGGATGTAGTCGGCCGGCAGGCGGTGGCGCGCGGCCAGCGTCTCGATGCTTGCGCCTTCCGCATGGTCCTGGCGCAGCCCGTCGAGCCAGCCGAGCAGGCCCGTGGACAGCGAGCGGCCGGCCCGTTCGCCTTCGCGTGCGGCGCCGCCTTCCTCCAGGTCGTACTTGTTCGCATAGCCGCGCGGCGTGACCATCACGCCGTGCCGCACGAACGTGTTGCTGTTGCCGATCAAGACGGTGCTGAGCATGCCGATGTCCGCATCGGCCATCCGGTCCAGGGTCGTGAACACGATGTTCTCGCGGCGGCGGTAGGCGCTCTTGACGATCGCCACCGGTGTATCGGCAGCGCGGTGGCGCAGGAACAGGCGCTGCGCTTCGACGATCTGGCGCGTGCGCCGGCCGCTCTTCGGGTTGTACAGCGCGACGACGAAGTCCGCCAGCGCGGCTGCATCGAGCCGCCGGGCGATCGTCGGCCATGGCGTCAGCAGGTCGGACAGCGAGATCGCGCAGAAGTCGTGCGTCAGCGGTGCGCCCACGAGGGCGGCGCAGCTGTTCAGCGCCGAGGCGCCCGGCACGATCTCGATCTGCACGGGGTCATCCGGCGTCCAGCCGGCCTGGAACAGCACCTCGTAGGTCGGGCCGGCCATGCCGTAAACGCCCGCGTCGCCTGACGAGATCAGCGCCACCTTCTTGCCGGCGCGCGCGGCGTCGAGCGCGCTGATGGCCCGGTCCAGTTCTTCCGTCATCGACTTGCGGATGATTTCCTTGCCTTCGATGAGGTCCGCCACCAGCTTGATGTAGGTGACGTAGCCGATCACGACGTCGCTTTCCGCGATCGCGTCGCGGGCCCGCTGCGTCATGTGTTCCACGCTGCCGGGGCCGATCCCCACCAGCATGATTTTGCCAAACTGAGTACCTGCCTGCGTGCTCGTTGCGGGCAGTTCACTTGCGATATTCATCATGGTTTCCTTGCGATCGAGACAGTGGCGTTGCGGCCATCGGCGCCCCGGTGTTTGTGTTTTTCGACGACCAGCGCCGTCATCGGCGTATCCGGTCCCGCGGCCAGCAGTGCGGCTGCCTCGCTGACGGATGGCGTGCCCGTGTAGCGGCGCACCGTCTCCGATGGGTGAGGCACCGGCACGGCGGCCAGTTCTTCGGGCGGGTAGAAGCGCAGCGGCCAGCCGTGTTCCGCGGCGATGGCCAGCAGGCCCGCCTCGTCGCTCTTCAGCGTGATGCTGGCCGCGCCGGCCACCTGCTCGGGCAGCACGCCCGCCTTTGCCAGGGCTGCCTGCACCGCCTCGCGCAGCGTGTCGAGCGACGTGCCCCGGTCGCAGCCGAGGCCCAGCGTGTAGGCGCTCATGTGTCCAGCGGCGGGCGGTAGACGACGAGGCGCTCGTGCAGCGCGTCCCACCGTTCCGCCGGCACGTCCGCATGCGTCACCCACAGCAGCGCGGCGTAGCGGTCCAGCGGCACGTCGGCGTAGCGCTCGTAGCGGTGGATGTTGTCGGGCAGCGGCGTCGGGCGCGTCCACCAGTGCGGGCTGCCCGCTTCCTGCACGAACGCGATCGGCTCGCCGTTGACGACGTGGGCGGAGACGCGGGTGATGTTGATCTTCGGCGCCTCGACCGTCCAGCCCAGGTGGCGGCCCAGGATGTCGACGGGGATCGTGCGGCCCACGTCGGAGGCCGTCGTCAGCACGGGCGCGGCACCCAGCAGGTCGGCCACGCGCTCGCTCCATTCGTTGGCGCCGCCGACGTGACCGGACAGCACGGGGATCACGTACTGGCCCGCGTCGTCGACGACGATGACGCCCGGGTCCTCGTCCTTGCTTTTGAGATGCGGTGCGATCAGGCGCACGACGGCGCCCAGCGAGATGAAGCAGATCAGCTGGTCGTAGTCGGCGAACAGCGGGCCGATCTCGTCGCGCAGCGCGCCTTCATACGCGTGCAGCGCGTTCGGCAGGCCGGCGAACTGCGCGGCGAACTTGGCCGAGGTGCGGATGTGCGCGTCCGGCAGGTCGCGTGCGAGCCGGGTGGCCAGGGCCGCGCCGTGCTTTGTGATCGCCACCAGGCAGATGCGCGGCGTGGCGGTTGCGGTTTCGGTCATGGAGTCTCCGTGGTTGATTTCTTCAGGCAGCCCTTGATGCGCTCGCCCCTGATACGGTGCGGGTGCTTCAGGATCATCAGCGACAGGTAGCTGACCTTCGTGCCGCGCAACGTCAACAGCTCGGCGCCGCTGATGCGCCGCTCGTCCGGTGCGCCGACCCGTTCGATGAAGTGGGCGCCGGCCAGCAGGTCGCGGCGCTCCAGCCAGTCGAGCAATTCGTCCAGCAGCGGTTTGATCTTCATGAGCACCAGCGTGTCGAAGTCCGGCAGCAGGCGGTCGACGGCGCTCACGCCGTACGCCGCAGGCACGATCGCCACCGTATCGTCCTGCTCCGCGAACGGCACGCCGACCTGCGCGCACGATGCGGTGAATGCGTTGACGCCGGCGATCGTGCGCACGGGGATACCCGGGTCGAGCGCCGTCACGGTGCGCGCCAGGTGGCCGAACGTCGCGTACGTACTGGCGTCGCCTTCGACGAGGAACAGCACGTCGCGGCCGGCCCGCAGCCAGGGCAGCACGGTGTCGGCCGCGCGCAGCCACGCGCGCGCCAGCTTCTCGCCGTCATGCGTCATCGGGAACAGCAGCTGCGTGTGTTCGTCGGGCGGCTCCAGCCCGGCACGCTGCACGATGTCGAACGCGTAGCTGGGCGTCTTGCCGCTGCGCGCCGGGTACACCCACACGGTGTCGCGGCGCTCCAGCGCGGCCCACGCGGCGCGGGTGATCAGGCCCGGGTCGCCTGGGCCCAGCGAGATGCCCCACAGCGTGCCGGGGCGGGTCGCGGCGTCAGCCAAGGGGCACCTCCGCGCAAACGATCCACACCGGGTTCTCGGCCGCCATCCGGTGCATGTGCAGGATCGGCTTGCTGCGGGCGGCCTGCAGCTGCACCACGTCCCACTGCACGCCTTGCGGCGCCAAGTCCTGCAACGCGGCGGTGGCGGCAGCGAGGTTTTCCAGCGTGACGAAGTTCATCACCAGCGTGCCGCCGGGGCGCAGGCGGCGGGAGATCAGCGCGATCAGCTCCGCGAGCTCGCCGCCGGAACCGCCGATGAACACGGCGTCCGGATCGGGCCATGCATCCAGGCCGTCGGGTGCCCGGCCATGGCGCAGTGTGTAGTTCGAAACGCCGAATGCCGCATGGTTCCGCCCCGTGATCGCGTGATCGGCCTCGTTCTTCTCGATGGCGAACACGTGGCCGCGCGGGCACAGGCGCGCCGCTTCCAGGCCCACGGAACCGGAGCCGGCGCCGATGTCCCACACGATGCTGTCCTCGCGCAGCTGCAGCCGCGCGAGACTGACGGCGCGCACTTCCTGCTTCGTGATCAGGCCCTTGTCCGGCTGGCGTTGCACGAACGTGTCGTCGGCAAGGCCGAAGCGCACCGGGCGCGGCGCGGGCGCCGTGCGCCACAGCAGCACCACGTTCAGCGGGGCGAAGCTCATGTCGACGGCGTCGGCCGGGCGGAGGTCGGCCAGCACGCGTTCCTCCGGCTGCAGCAGGTTCTCGGCCACGGCCATGTGGAAATCGTCGCCCAGGCCTTCGGCCAGCAGCAGGCGCGCGATGCGGGCCGGGCTGTTGTCAGGGCTCGTCAGGATCAGCAGGCGGGCATGGGCGCGCACGGCTTGCGCCAGCGCGTACAGGCCGTGCGTGGGCAGCGCACCCCGTTCCCATTCGCCCGCGTCGCGCGCATGCACGGAGACGATGCGCGCATCCTGCCACGCCAGGCCGACGCGGGCGCAGGCCAGCTGCAACGTCGACACGTTCGGCACGATGTCGAGCGCGTCGATGCACACGTGCTGCGCCAGGTAGGGCGCGATGCCGTGGCACAGTGGGTCGCCGGTGGCCAGCACCACGCAAGCCAGGTGGTCGGCGCGGGCGTTGCGGATCCACTCCGGCACGGCGGAGAGCTTGCCCGTCAGGTCGAGCAGGGTCGCGCCCGGTTTCGTCGCATCCTTGAACAGGGCCAGCGTGCGGCTGCCGCCGATCACGACGTCGGCATTGCGCAGGTAGGCGCGGGCGTCGGCGGACAGGCTGGCGACGCCGTCGTCCAGCACGCCGATCACGCGGCAGGGATTGGGATCAGTCATGATGCCTCCGTTATGGGGTCCAGTTGCGGTGCGGACCATACGTCCGCCACTTGCTGGCCGGTGAAATCGCACACCATCACGCGCAGCCGGAACGCATTGCCGTAACGGTCGGGTGCCGTCAGCGTGTCGATCGCGGCTTGGGCGAGGGCGCTGTGAAACGCGTCGCCCAGCCCGCGCTCGACCATCAGTTCGGCGCCGAAGCGGGCCGTTTCCGCCGCGGCGATCGCGGCGCAGTCCTCGTCGCTGGCGCCGATCGCGCGGGCGATGCGGGCCACCAGATCCGTATCGACCTCGCTGCGGTTCGCGTGCGTGATCGTCTCGCCCTGGGCGATCTTGGTCAGCTTGCCGACCATGACGGCCAGCACCACCAGCGGAATCGCATGTTCGACGGCCGTGTCCAGCGCATAGCGCAGGAAGTCGCCCATCTGCACGAAGCAGGCGTTCGGCAGCTCGGGGCGCTCCGCCCGCAGCGCCGTCATCGCGAAGCTTTCGGTGCGCCCGCCCGTCGTCAGCGCGACGACGCCGTGGCCCGTCGTCGCGGCCACCTGCACGCCCTGCACGACGCTGGCGCGCCACGCGGCGGTGGAGTAGGGCTTCACGATCCCCGTCGTGCCGAGGATGCTGATGCCGCCCAGGATGCCCAGGCGGGCATTGGTCGTCTTCTTCGCCATGACCTGGCCTTCCGGCACGCTGATCGTCACTTCGATGCCATGCTGCGCCAGCAGTTCCGGCGCCGCCTCGCGCAGGTTGTCGGCGATGTTACGGCGCGGGACGGGGTTGATCGCCGGGCCGCCCACTTCCAGGCCCAGGCCCGGCATCGTCACGGTGCCGACGCCGTCGCCGGCGCAATAGGTGACGACGCCGGGCTGGCCGGGGAGCAGCCGCAGATCGACGGTGATGTGCGCGCCATCCGTGCAATCGGGGTCGTCCCCGGCGAACTTGACGATCATCGCGTGCGCCGTGCCGGCCGTGCAGCGCCCGTCCTGCACGGCGAAGCGCACCCGTGTGCCGTTCGGCAGCAGGCTTTCGATCTCGGCCGGCACGGCGCCGCCGGCCAACCCGAGCACCGCGGCACGTGCGGCCGCGGCGGCACATGCGCCGGTCGTGAAACCGGTGCGGGTGCCCCGTTCGGCCTTCCGCTTCTCGTCCATCAGGCCTCTTGCTTCTGGCGTGCTTCGGCCAGCGCGAGCAGCGCGTGCAGCGCCGCCACGACAAGCGTCGAGCCGCCCTTGCGGCCGCGGATGACGATCCACGGCACCTCGTCGACGTGGGCCAACAGATCCTTCGACTCGGCGGCCGACACGAAGCCGACCGGCATGCCGACCACCAGCGCCGGGCGCACGCCTTCCTCGCGGATCAGCCGTACCAGCTCGATCAGCGCGGTGGGCGCGTTGCCGATGCCGACGATCGCCCGGTCCAGCAAGCCAAGCCGGTGCGCCTTGCGCATCGCCTGCACGGCGCGCGTCGTGTCCTCTGCTTGCGCCGCGGCGATCACGTCGGCATCGCTGATGAACTGGTGCGTGCGCATGCCGAAGTGGGCGAGGCGCGGTTGCGACAGGCCCGAGCAGATCATCTCGACGTCCGCCACCACGGGCGTGCCGCCGGCCAGCATCGCGTCGATGCCCGCCTGCACGGCGTCCGGATGAAACGCCGTCAGGCCGTTGAAGTCGAAGTCCGCGTTCGCATGGATCATCCGCCGCACGATCGGCCATTGCTGGGCCGTGTAGGCATGCGGTCCCGCTTCGGCATCGATGATCGCGAAGCTGTCATGCTCGATGACCTGGCCCGCGCGGGTCAGCTGTTCGGTAACGGTGTTGACGGTGCTCATGCCGCTTTGACCTCCGGATGGAAGTGCACCGCGTGGGTGTGCTCATGGGCCGCGCCATGCGTATGCTCGTGCGAATGACCGTGCCCGTGGTCGTGGGCGATCTCGCGGTAGGTGCAGCCGTCGCACGGCAGGCGGCTGTCCGGCACGCCGGTTGCCAGGTCGTGCACGCGCTGCTCGACCAGTTCGAAGATCTCGTTCTCGAAGCCGAAGTGCGTGGTGCAGGCAAAGCGCAGCTGCGGGTACTGCAGGCGCAGGTGCTCCACCTGGCGATGGATGCGCTGCATCAGCGTGCCCGTGTACAGGTAGTAGGGCAGCACGACAATCTGCGTCATCCCCAGCAGCACCTGGCGCTGCACGACCTTTTCCAGGCGCGGCCACGTGATGCCGGTGAACGCCAGGTCGACCAGTTCATGGTCGGTTTCCTCCAGCAGCCAGCGCGCCATCTTCGCCATGTCGCCGTTGGCGCCGCGGTCGGAAGAGCCGCGGCCCAGCAGCACGACACCGGTCGTCGTCGGATCGGGCATGTCCAGCCCATTCATCGCGTGGCGCAGCCGGCGACGCAGCACGGCCAGGATCGGGTCGCACGCGGTCAGGTGCGGCGCCAGCAGGAATTCGGCGCGTGGGCAGGCGATGCGGGCCTGCTCGATCGCTTCGGGAATCTCCATCTTGACGTGGCCCGCCGCGTTCAGGATCAGCGGCACGACGAACACGCGGCCGCCGTCGCGGCCCGCGGCCAGCAGGCCGTCGGCCAGGCTCGGTGGCGCGAATTCGATGAAGCATACTTCGATGCGCCAGCCCGGCTGGCGGGCGCGCCAGCGCGCCACGAATTCGAGGATCTCCTCGTTGCCGGACGATTCGCGCGAGCCGTGGCCCACGAGAAGAATGGTGTCTTGAGGTTGGATCATGCGCTGGCCTTTCGGAATCGATGGGTAAAAGCGGGGTCGTAGAGTTTCGAGCGCGCCAGGGTTTCCCAGTGCAGCGCGCCCAACGTGGGGCTGGCAACGATCATCGCCTGGCTGGCGATGCCGGCTTCGCGGCAGCGTGCTTTGATGTCGGCCAGCGTGCCGCGCACGATGCGCTCCTCGCCGGGCCAGCTGGCCTTGTGCACGACGAGCATCGGCGCATCCTCCGGCCAGCCGGCCGCGCGCAGCGCTGCCTCGACCTTGTACATCAGCGTGATGGACAGGAAGATGCACAGCGTGGTGCGGTGCGCGGCCAGCGTGGCGAGGTCTTCGCCGGGCGGCATCGGCGTGCGGCCTTCGACGCGGGTGAGGATGACGGTCTGCGTCACCTCGGGCAACGTCATCGATTCGCCGGCGGCGGCCATCGACGCCATCGCCGACGATACGCCGGGCACGACGGCCCATTCGATGCCGGCGGCGGAGAGCGGCCGGGCCATCTCGATCAACGCGCCGTACAGGGCCGGGTCGCCCGTCTGCAGCCGCACCACCGTGCCGTGCGCGGCGGCCTGCTCGATCAGCCAGTCCGTCATCTGTTCGAGCGTCATGTCCTTCGAGTCGCGGATCACGCAGCCGGCCGGCGCGTACAGCGTGGCGGCACGGTCGACCAGCGAGCCGGCGAACAGCACGGCGCCGGCCTGCGCGAGGAGCTTCTGGCCTTTCAGCGTGATCAGTTCCGGGTCGCCGGGGCCGGCGCCCACGAACCATACTTTGCCTTTGGGGGTAGTCGTCATGCGGTTTCCAGGTTCAGTGTCCGCAGCAGTGCATCGACGCTGCGCGGGACGGGTTCACGCGGCACGATGCCGCGCGCTGCCAGTTGTTCATGCAGCGCCAGGGCAAGGGGAGGGCGCTGGCCGGCCGCGCGCAGCAGCTCGGACTGCGCCGCCAGCGCGGCGGCGGGACCGGAGCCGATGCAGGCACCGCCCGCCATCAGGTGGAAGTCGTCCGCCCAGCGCCATGCGAAATCGATGTCGTGCGTCGAGACGACAACCGTCACGCCGCCCGCCGCGAGGAGGCCCAGCAGCTCTTCCAGCTCTTCCTGCATCGGCGCGTCGAGCCCGGCCATCGGCTCATCGAGCAGCAGCACGGCCGGTTCCATCGCCAGCACGCCGGCGATGCAGACGCGTTTCTTTTGCCCGAAACTCAGGTGATGCACGGGACGCTGCGCGTGCTCGCGCATGCCGACGGCGTCGAGTGCGGCGGCGACGCGCCGGCGTACGGTCGCTTCGTCCAGCCCCAGGTTCAGCGGGCCGAACGACACGTCTTCCTCGACGTGCGCGGACAGCAGCTGCCGGTCCGGATTCTGGAACACGAGGCCCACTTGGCGGCGCAGCGCCGCCAGGCCCGCGCGGCTGTAGTCGAATGGCGCGCCTTGCCAGTGCAAGGTGCCGGCCGCCGGGCGCAGCAGGCCGTTCAGGTGCAGCAGCAGCGTCGTCTTGCCGGCGCCGTTCGCGCCCAGCAGCGCGTGCCGGCGGCCCGCGTGAATCGCGAGGCTGCAGCCGCGCAGGCCGTAACCGCCGTCGCCATACACGTGGTCGACCGCGCGCAGTTCGATCAGTGCCGTCACGCGCGTTCTCCCGCGAGCACGGCGATAATCAGCAGCGTGCCGGCGATCGCCGCGCAGGTGTTCTGCCGGCGCGCTTGCGGGTACACGGCCGGCAGGAAGCTTAACGTGCCGGCGTAGCCCCGTGCCTGCGCTGCCTGGTCCAACGCCGCCGCGCGCTGCCACACCTGCACGGCGAGGCGCGCGGTGAGAAGGCCCAGCGAACGCCAGGCAACGCGCGTGCCGCTGTAGCCCAGCCGGGCGCTTTGCGCGGCGAGGCCTTCGTCCCATGCCTGGCGCAGCACGAACAGCATGCGGTAGCACAGCGCCATCAGGTCCAGCAGCGGTTCGGGCACGCGCAAGCGACGCAGCAACCCAAGCAGCTGGGGCAATGGCGTGGTGAGCGTGAGCGCCAGCAGCGCGGCCAGCATCGCCAGCGCACGCAGCGCCGTCATCGATGCCAGCGGCAGCGCGGCCGGGTTCCAGTGCGGGCCGTTGAAATCGACGGCGACAAGCATCGTCAGCGTGGACACGGCCAGGAAGCCCAGCGGCGGCAGCAGCACGGCCAGGTACAGCCGCACCGGGACTCTTGCCGCCAGCAGCGTGACAAGGGCCAGCGCACCGGCCAGCGCGGCCAGCGTGGCAGGCTGGCGGGCGCACGCGGCCGCCGTCATGCCGGCCAGCGCGAACAGCGCCTTCGCCGTCGGCGTGGCGTCGCGCCAGCGGCTGGCCTGCGCCGCGGCCTCAATTTGCATCGTGTTCCTTCGCTTGCCGGGCGCGCGCCGTCGACAGGCCGAGCCAGTAGCCGATCACGCCGGCGCCCACGGCGGCCTGCAGCGCGAACAGCAGCGACGCCACTTCGCCGCTGGCCGGTTCGATCAGCGGGGAAAACCATGGCTGGTAGCCCGGCTTGATCGTGCCGATCGCCTGCTTCGCCACGTCGTCGGCACCGCCGAACGGCGCGCCGGCGGCCAGCCAGAGCGGCACGGCGCTGATCACCACGACGGCTGCCAGCACGGCCCAGACTTTCCAGTTCATCAGGCGCCCCTTCATTTGGCCCGCCCGTGCATCATCAACGGCAGCGCGCCCAGTTCGCGCGCATTCAGCCGCTGCATCGCGTTCGCGGCCAGCATCGTGAGGAGGCCGTCGCTGATCGCGATCGGCACCTGCGTCAATGCGAAGATGCCGGCGAACTTGACGAACGACGCGGTGAAGCCGCCCACGGCGTCGGGGAACGCCCAGGCCAGTTGGGCCGACGTGGTGACATAGGTGGTGAGGTCGCCCAGGCAGGCGCCGAGGAAGACGGCAAAGGCGCGCCCCAGCCCGACGCCGACGCAGGCGCGGAACACGCCGAACGCCACGAACGGGCCGACGATCGCCATCGAGAACACGTTGGCGCCCAATGTCGTCAGGCCGCCGTGCGCGAGGAGCAGTGCCTGGAACAGCAGCACGACGAAGCCCACGGGGATCATCGCCATCGGTCCGAACAGCAGGGCGCCCAGGCCGACACCGGTCGGGTGCGACGAACTGCCCGTCACCGACGGCAGCTTCAGGGCGGACAGCAGGAACGTGAACGCGGCGGCCACGCCCAGCAGCATGCGTCGCTCCGGGTGGGCGCGCAGGTCGCGCCCGATGACGCGCGTGCCCCACGCCACGAAAGGCAGCGACACGACAGTCCACCCGAGCGCATGCGCCGGTGGCAGGAAACCTTCCATGATATGCATTCGAATCCTCCCGTCGAATGGTTCATACGACACCATCGGGGGGATGCGACAAGACGCCGACACGGGAAGTCGGTACACCGATCCGGTCGACAGCTTTTTCCCGTCACCCCGGGGAATGGTGCTGATTGTTCTGGGCCGGTATTCTGGCTCGCCGTCGTTCTTCTCCGAGCCTTCCCATGGCGTAGCCACAGTGGCGGTGTTCGGAGTCGTCAGGCTTACAGCAGCGGGGGCTGCACCGGAATGACCGCCAAAGCTATGCAGGACAAAGCTAAGCAAAGCTGGCGGTGGCACCGGTTTCCCGTTTAACGCCGCACTCCGGTCGGAGAGCGGCGCACCCAAGATGCCGATTTTACACGGGCGGTGGGGTTTGTGCCAGGGAATGTCGGCGCGGCGCGGCACTTGCTGGAGGCGGTCGCGGCGACGCGCGATGACAATTTGCCGACAAATCCCGGATAGATCCCCCGCTCGCGTTTGCCATACTGATCCGGCCAGGCTCCCACGACTCCAATCGCGACGGGCGCCGGCACGGACATCCATTCAACGCAGTACCAGGTGAAGGAGCTCGATCATGGTGTATCGCAGGCGCGATTTCGATGGCAATGGCAGGGCGGACATACCGGTCAGCAGCCCGTGGGGGCTGGGGTTGCTGACCTTCGACGGCAGCACGATCACATCCCCCGTAATGGCGGCGAACGGCACCCGCTTCGGCGGCTGGCTGCTCAACAGCGCCGACAACCGCTTCGACCTGATCGGCGATTTCGACGGCGACGGCCGCGCCGAAATGCTCGTCACGAGCCCGTGGGGCATTGCGCTGCTGCGCAAGGAAGGCGGCAGCTTCACGCCGGTGGTGATGGCGGCGAACGGCACGCGCTTCGGCGGCTGGCTGCTGAACACGGCCGACAACCGCTTCGGCCCGATCGGCGACTTCGACGGCGATGGCCACGACGAGATCCTCGTCACGAGCCCGTGGGGCATCGGCATCTTCAAGCTCTCCGGCAGCACGTTCACGGTGCCGATGATGGCGGCGAACGGCACCCGCTTCGCCAACTGGCCCATCAACACGGCGGAAGACCGCTACAGCGCGGTGGGCGACCTGGATGGCGACGGCCGCGAGGAACTGGTCGTCACCAGCAGCTGGGGCCTGGGCGTCTTCAGGCTGTCCAATGGCGCATTCCAGGTGCCGGTGATGTCGCCGAACGGCACGCGCTTCGGCGGCTGGCTGCTGAACACGGGCGACAACCACATCGTCACCGTCACCGACTTCGACGGCGGCGGGCGCTCGGAAATCGTGATCACGAGCCCGTGGGGCCTGGGCGTGCTGGAAATGTCCGGCGCGACCCTGAACGCGAAGATGATGGCGCCGAACGGCACGCGCTTCGGCGACTGGCTGCTCAATACGCTGGACAACCGCATCATCGCCGCGGCCGACATGGATGGCGACGGCCGCAACGAGCTGTTCGTCGCCAGCCCATGGGGCATCGGCGTGCTGAAGTACACCGGTACGAGCTTCACCTCGACGATGCTGGCGCCGAACGGTACCCGCTTCGGCGGCTGGTTGCTGAACACGGCGGACAACCGCTTCGACGCGGTGGCCGACTTCACCGGCGACGGCCGGGCGGACGTGCTGGTGACGAGCCCGTGGGGCCTGGGCATCCTGCGTCTCGCGGGGCCGACGATGGAAGCGGCGACGATGGCGCCGAACGGCACCCGCTTCGGCGGCTGGCTGCTGAACACGGCGGACAACCGCTTCGAGATCGGCGAGCAGACGGTGCGGCTGCACCTGAAGATCCTCACCGATCCCACCGTCGGCGTCGCCACGATGGTGCGCTCGATGCAGCGCGTGTACGAGGCGGTGGGCTTGCGCGTCCACCACGTCAGCACCGAGCGCCTGGACCTGCCGGCGCTGAACGACGTCGACGTCGGCGGGTGCACGCTCGGCAGCACCACCGGCGAGCAGAACGACCTGTTCGCGCACCGCAACAACGCATGGGGCACGGACGTCGTCGTGTACCTCGTGCGCAGCACGGTCCCCGTGTACAACGGCTGTGCGTCGCATCCGGCCGGGCAGCCCGGCGCCGTCGTCGCATCGATCGCCACCGAGTGGACGTTGGGCCACGAAGTCGGGCACGTGCTGGGCCTGCGGCACGTGGACGACAACAACCGGCTGATGACGGGGAACGGCACGTCGAACATCACCAACCCGCCGCCGGACCTGATCTCGACGGAAGTGAACACGATGCGTGCCAGCACGCTCAGTTTCGCCACCTGACAAGGAGAACACGCGATGACCATCACCATCAAGGAAGTACGCGCCTGGCTCGACGCGGAGGAACCCGATTACGCCGCCGCTGCGAACGCGCTGGGCGACGCCGCGCAGCCCGTGCTGCTGCAACTGATCCAGGGCGGCGACCCGGCGCTGGCCAGCAAGGCCACGTATCTCGCCAGCCTGCTGCCCGGCCAGGCCGGCGCGCTGCAGGCGCTGAAGGCGGCCCATGCGACGGGGGCGCCGCTGTTGAAAGTGGCGGCGGCATCGGCGCTGCGCAACCTGCAGGCCGATGCGGCGGGCGAGATGTTCGACGTGCTGCACGCGGACGCCGATGCGGGCGTGCGCAAGGTGGCGCTGCGCTCGGCCGTGGGCTTGTCCGCGCCGCGCGTGCAGCAGCGCCTGCGCCAGCTGGCACAGGACGATCCGGCGCCGTTCGTGCGCGCGCTGGCCGCGCAGGTCGCCGACAAGCAGTAGACCAGCACACAACGGGCAGGGGGCGGCGCCGCCCGCAAAGTAGAGCGGGCGACGCCGTTTTATGGTCAAATGCGGCTGTTTGCCGACCATTCTTTCCTGACCTTCCACCGTTGCCCGTGAACCGCGTCGTTACCGCCACCTGCCTCATTGCCATCCTCCACTTCGGCCGCGGCGTGCTGCAGCCCATCGTCCTCGCGCTGGTGCTGAGCCTTGCGCTGGCCCCGCTGATCCGCGCGATCGGCACGCTGGGCCTGGCGCGCGTGCATGCGATCTTCGCCGCGCTGGCGCTCGTGTTCGCGGCGGTGGCCGCGGCGGGCACCGTGCTGGGCGCGCAGATGCTGGCATTGACGGCCGAGCTGCCGCAATACCGCGCCGAGATCCGCGCCAAGCTGGAAGAAGTGCGCGTGCTGACCGAACAGCCGCTGGCGCGCCTGCCGGCGGACCTGCTGGGCGACGAACCTTTGGCCGGCGGTCACGATGGCGCCGCCACGCTGCCGGCAGGCGCCGTGCAACCCGTGCCCGTCGAGATCCGCACCCGCGCGACAACCCAGGACACCTTGGCGAAAGCCGTCGCCGTCGTCTCGGGCCCGCTGGGCGCCGCGGGCCTCGTGCTCGTGCTGCTGATCTTCATCCTGCTCGACCATGAAAACCTGCGCGACCGCATCATCCGCCTGACGGGCCAGCGCGAAGTGAGCCGCACGATCCGCGGGCTGGAAGACGCGGCGCACGGCGTGTCGCGCTTCTTCTTTTCGCAGTTCGTCGTGAACCTCGTGTTCGGCGCCGTGAGCGGCATCGCGCTGTGGCTGCTCGGCTTGCCGCATGCGGCGCTGTGGGGCGCGCTGTGCGCCGTGCTGCGCTTCGTGCCGTACATCGGCGCGCTGATCGCCGCCGCCGGCATCGGGCTGTTCGCCGCGGCCGTCGATCCCGGCTGGGCGCTGGCCGTCTATGCCATGGTGCTGTTCGGCGTGCTGGAAGTGCTGGTCGCGAACGTCGTCGAACCGCGCGTGTACGGCCACAGCTCCGGCATGTCGCCGCTGGCCGTGATCGTGTCGGCGCTGTTCTGGAGCGCTCTGTGGGGGCCGGTGGGCCTGCTGCTGTCGACACCGCTCACGCTGTGTCTCGTCGTCGCCGGGCGCTACATCAAGGAACTGGAACCGGTCAGCATCCTGCTGGCCGAATCGCCGAACGCCAGCGACGCGCAGCGCTTCTACCACCGGGTGCTGTCCGGCGACGCGGCCGCGATCATCCGCGATGCCCGCGCCTTCCTGCGCAAGTACACGCTGGCGCGCTACTGCGACCAGGTGCTGTTGCCTGGGCTGGCGCTGGCCAGCGCCGACCTGCGCGGCAGCCAGGCCAGCCAGGACGTCGGCGCGCAGCAGCAGCGCCTGCGCGCGACGATCGCGATGGTGGCCGACACGCTCGATGCCGGCGCAGGTACTGCGGCGCGGCGCACAGGCCGGCGCAGCGTGTCGCTGCTCAACGAAACGATCGGCGCGCACTTGCGCCATGCGCGCGAGGAGCGCCTCGGCCGCTGGCAAGGTTCGCTCGACGTGCCGGAGCGCTCGATCGTGCTGTGCGCCAGCCTGGAAGGGGTGCGCGAGGAATTCCTCAGCGAGCTGCTGGTGCTGGCATTGCGCGAGGCGGAAATCGACGCGCGTAGCGTGGTGCTGGGCAAGCCGGACGACGACGATCCGCCGGATGCCGAGCGTCTCGTCTCCAGCGTGATCGTCGCGTGGCCGATGGATACGGCGCCCGACGTGTGGTACGAAGCGGTTGCGCAGCTGCGCGACGTGCTGCCGGACGTCCCGCTGGTCACGATCCAGCCGCGTGGCATGGCTGAGATGGCCGAGAAGGCCGACCCCGGCGCGCTGGCGCAGCGGGTCGACCTGGTGCTGCAATCGTTCGAGGAAGCGCTGGCGTTCGTCGCTCCCGTGAAGTCGGCCAGCCAGCGCTGACAGGACTGGCGGTCAGCGCGCCGCCAGCACCGTGCCCGCCGCCTCGCCAAAACCGATGCGCGGCAACCCCGCCCGCACGGCGCGGGCACGCAGCACCACCGTGTCGCCGTCTTCTAGGAACGTGCGCTGTTCGCCGTTCGGCAGCGCGATCGACTGCTTGCCGCCCCCCGTCAGTTCCAGCAGCGAGCCGGCGGCTTCCGGTTCCGGGCCGGACTGCGTGCCCGAGCCGAGCAGGTCGCCCGGGCGCAGGCCGCAGCCGTTGACGGTGTGGTGCGCCACCATCTGCGCGACGCTCCAGTACGAGTCGCGGAAGTTCGAACGCGAGATCGTCGCCGGGGCCTGGCCGGCCGCGCGCATCGCCGCGGTCTGCAGCAGCACTTCCAGTTCGATGTCGAACGCGCCCGTTTCGCGCAGCGCCGGGTAGTCGAGGTAGGACAGCGGTTGCGGATCGGCCGCGTCGCGGCGCCACGCGGCGCGGTACGGCGCCAGCGCTTCGGTCGTGACGATCCACGGCGAGATCGTCGATGCGAAGTTCTTCGCAAGGAAAGGCCCCAGCGGCTGGTATTCCCACGCCTGCAGGTCGCGCGCGGACCAGTCGTTCAGCAGGCACAGGCCGAACACGTGCTCGTCGGCCTCCGCCACGGGAATCGGCTCGCCGTCCGCATTGCCGGTGCCGATGAAGATGCCCACTTCGAGCTCGTAGTCGAGCCGCTTGCTGGGGCCGAAGTGGGGTACCGTGCCGCCCGTGGCGGGTCGCGTCTGGCCTTGCGGCCGCCGGAATGCCTGGCCCGAGACGCCGATCGACGACGCCCGGCCGTGGTAGCCGATCGGCACCCATTTGTAGTTCGGCAGCAGCGGCTCGTCGGGGCGGAACAGGCGGCCGACGGCGGTGGCGTGGTGGATCGACGTATAGAAATCCGTGTAGTCGCCGATGCGCGCCGGCAGCGCATACTCGGCCTGCGTCTGCGGCACCAGCAGCTCCGGATGGGCCGGCGCATCGGCGCGCACGAAGCGCGACAGCGCCAGGCGCAGCGCCGACCAGGCCGCCGGCCCGGCGGCCATGAAGTCGTTCAGCGTGTCGCGCGCGGCCAATGCCAATGCGGCGCGTGCGGTGTCGTCGAACTGCGCGTCAAGCGCGCTGCCGTGCAGCGCGGCCAGGTCCAGCACCTGGTCGCCGATCGCGACACCGCCGCGCAGCGGCTCATCGCTGCCGGCACGGCGGAACACGCCGAACGGCAGGTTCTGGATCGGGAAGTCGCTGGCGGTATCGTTCGCCGAGCTTACCCAGCTGGCCAGCGCCGGATCGTGGGTTTCGTTCAGTGCGATCGTCATGCCTGGGGTTCCTTGAAGTGCTTGCGGATGCCGGACCAGCATTCGTGGTAGTTCTTCTGCAGCAGCGGCGTGGCTAGCGCATGCGCGGTCGGGCGGATGATGTCGCGAGTCTCGAACATGAAGGCCATCGTCGCATCGACCTTGTGCGGCTGGCTTGTATCGGCCGCGCTGGCCTTGTCGAACGTGGCCGCATCGGGGCCGTGGCCGCTCATGCAGTTGTGCAGGCTCGCGCCGCCGGGCCGGAAGCCTTCCGCCTTCGCGTCGTACTGGCCCGCGATCAGGCCCATGAATTCGCTGGCGACGTTGCGGTGGAACCAGGGCGGGCGGAACGTGTCCTCGCCCACCAGCCAGCGGGGCGGGAAGATCACGAAGTCCAGCGTGTCGACGCCGGGCGTGTCGCTGGGGCTTTGCAGCACGAGGAAGATCGACGGGTCCGGGTGGTCGTAGCTGATCGAGCCGATCGTGTTGAAGTGGCGCAGGTCGTACTTGTACGGCGCGTAGTTGCCGTGCCATGCGACGACGTCCAGCGGCGAATGCCCGATCGGTGCGCGCCACAGGTTCCCGGCGAATTTGGTCACCAGTTCGAAGTCGCCCTCGCGGTCTTCGAAGGCCGCCTGCGGCGTCAGGAAGTCGCGCGGGTTGGCCAGGCCGTTCGAACCGATCGGACCCAGGTCCGGCAGCTGCAGCAGCGCGCCGAAGTTCTCGCAGATGTAGCCGCGCGCCGCGCCGTCCGGCAGCGTGACCTGGAAGCGCACGCCGCGGGGGATCACGGCGATCTGCTGCGGTTCGATGTCCAGCACGCCCAGCTCCGTCGCAATCGACAGGCGCCCCTGTTCCGGCACGATCAGCAGCTCGCCGTCCGCATCGTAGAAATAGCGTCCGTCCATCGACCGGTTGGCCGCGTACAGGTGGATCGCGCAGCCGGCGTTGCCCGCCATCGTGACCCAGCCGTCGATGAAGTCGGTGGGGGCATCGGGCAGCGGCAGCGGGTCCCAGCGCAGCTGGTTCGGCGGCGCCGGCACGTCGTCGAAGCGGCTGACGATGCGGCCGTTGTCGATGCGTTCGAACGGCTGGTGCACGGCGGCGGGGCGGATGCGGTACAGCCAGCTGCGCCGGTTGTGCGCGCGCGGCGCCGTGAAGGCGGTGCCGGACAGCTGTTCGGCATACAGCCCGTGCGGCGCGCGCTGCGGCGAATTGCGGTGGGCGGGCAGGGCGCCCGGCACGGCTTCGGTGGCGAATTCGTTGCCGAAGCCGGACAGGTAGCCCGGATGCAGGTCAGGCGTATTCATCGTGTCTCCTCGCTGGGATGATTTGCCGCACTGTAGTCGATTTCCGCCGTAAATGAGAAAATAGCCAGTATTTACAATGTAAATGGAGGCCGCATGGAGTTGCGCGAACTGGACCTCAACCTGCTGCTGGTATTCCAGGAAGTGTTCCGCGAACGCCGCATCTCGGCAGCGGCGCGCCGCCTGCGCGTGACGCAATCGGCCGTCAGCAATGCGCTGGCGCGGCTGCGGCGGGCCGTCGGCGACGAGCTGTTCGTGCGGACGGCCACGGGCATGCAGCCGACGCCATATGCGGAAGGGATGGCCGAACCGGTGGCGGCCGCGCTGGCGCACCTGGAGCAGGCGCTGGCGCCGCGCCAGGCGTTCGACCCGCAGGTAACGCGGCGCCGCTTCACGATCGCGATGACGGACGTCGGCGAGGTGTACTTCATGCCGCGGCTGGTCGAGCTGTGCGGTGCCGCCGCGCCCGGCGTCGAGATCGCATCGGTGCGCGCCGGCGGGGCCGGGCTGCGCGCCGAGATGGAAGCGGGGCGCATCGATCTCGCCATCGGCGCGTTCGACGATGCGCCCGGCGCGCTGTACCAGCGGCGCCTGTTCCGCCAGGAGTACGTGACGTTGCTGCGCGCCGGCCATCCGCTGGCCGACGGTGCGCTGACGATGAAGCGCTTCGCGCAGGCGCGCCACCTCGTCGTGGCCGCGCTGGAAAGCCCGTACGACCGCATCAACACGGCGTTGCATAAGGCCGGCATCCTGGCATCGAGCAGTTTTTCGGTGCCGCATTTCGCCGCGGCGCCGTACATCGTCGCCACCACCGATCTCGTCGTCACCGTGCCGCGCAAGCTGGCCGAGCGGGCGGCTGCGCCGTTCGGCCTCGTCTACGTGAAGTCGCCGCTGCGCCTGCCCGGCTTGCAGACCAATATGTTCTGGCACCGCCGTTACAACCAGAACGACGGCAACCGCTGGCTGCGCACGCTGGTGGCCGAAGCGTTCGGCGAACAGGCGTGACCGTGTGCGCCCTAGTCGTTGATCTCCGCCTCGACCAGTTGCGCCAGCAGCGTCAGCGACTCCTGCCAGCCGAGGCAGCACGCTTCGGCGGGAATCGCCGCCGGGATGCCTTCCTGCCGGATGCGCACCTCGACACCGCAAAACACTTCGCGCAGCGTGACGGTCGTCTGCATCCGGCCCGGCAGGTTCGGATCTTCGAACTCGGCCGAGTAACGCAGGCGCTCGCCCGGCCGCAGTTCCAGGTACTCGCCGCCGAACGAATGGCTGTGCCCCGTCGTGAAGTTCGTGAACGACATCCGGTAGCGGCCCCCTTCGCGTGCGTCGAGTTCATGCACGGTGCCGACGAAGCCGTGCGGCGGCAGCCATTTCGCAAACGCGGCCGGCGTGACGAAGGCGCGGTAGACGCGGTCGGGCGTTGCTTTCAGGACGCGGTGGAATTCAACGGTATTGGTGGACATGATGGTTTCCTTGGGTAGGCAGAGGACGACCCTCTGCCGCTACGACGTGGCAGGCCCGCGGAAATCGACACATCGCTGAAAAAAAGGTTCGTCGCGGACAGGAGCGACGAGCGCTTCGGATCGGCAGGTTGGCCGGGAGTATCGGCATGCTGTTCGCTGCCCGGCATCTCCTGGCGAAGAGATGAACACCGCGCTGATCTCTTCCTACACTTCGGCGAAGCGCACGCCCAGCCCGCGCTCACGCACCTCGTCCACAACGTAGTCGACAAAGGCGCGCACGGTGGCCGGCATCAGCCGCCGGCTCGCATAGTAGATCGACAGCGGCCCCGTTTCCGCATACCAGCCGGGCAGCACGCGCACCAGCTGGCCGCTGTCGAGCAGCGGCAGCGCGTGCGGCAGCGGAAGCATCGCGATGCCGAGACCGCAGGCCGCCGCGGAGGCCATCGCCTCCGGGTCGTCCAGCACGGCCACCGGCCGCACGCTGGCCACCACTTCGCAGCCGTCGCCATCCCTCAGCACCCACGGCACCAGCCGGCCGGACCCGATCGAGCGCCGCAGCACCCCGTGGTGGCGGGCCAGGTCGTCCGGCGTTGCCGGCGCCGGATGGCGCGCCAGGTAATCGGGGGAGGCCGCCAGTACCACGCGTACCCGCGCCAGTTCGCGCGCGACGAGGCCCTCCGTCAGCGCGATGCCGCCGCCGATCGCCACGTCGTAGCCTTCGCCGACCAGATCCACCTGACGGTTCTCGAAGCGCAGGTCCGGCACGATGTCCGGGTAGCGCTGCGTGAAGCCGTGCAGCAGCGGCACGAAGTAGTGGCGGCCCACGGCGGGTGCCAGCGATACCTTCAGCGTGCCGGCCGGCCTGCCGGCCCCCTGGCGCACCTCCGTCAATGCGTCGCCGATCTCGCCCCACGCGGTGCGCACCTGCCGGTACAGGCGCTCGCCTTCGCCGGTCAGGCTCAGGCTGCGCGTGTTGCGCTGGAACAAACGCACGCCGAGCCCCGCTTCCAGGCGCGCGACGCTCTTGCTGACGGCGGCCGGCGTCAGGCCCAGGCGGCGCGCCGCGGCTGAAAAGCTGTTGCCGTCGGCCGCCGCGACGAAAGCGTCCAGATAGGGGGCAAGCTCGGATTGCATGACGACTCCCGGTGTTTTTGTACCGTCATCTTATACCGTTGGTTGAAGCTGATGCTGCCGATTGACGACTAGTGCGATCCAATCCGGCCCTCCATACTGGGTCCATCAACCAACCCAAGGAGAACATCATGAGCACGAATCTGAATGGCAAGATCGCTTTCATCAACGGCGGCTCGCGCGGCATCGGCGCCGCGATCGCCCGGCGCCTGGCCAGGGACGGCGCCACCGTCGCCATCACGTACCACGCTTCGGCGATCGCCGCCGAAGCCCTCGTCGCCGAGATCGAAGCGGGCGGCGGCAAGGCGCTGGCCGTGCAGGCCGATGCCGCGGACGCCGTCACGCTGACGCGGGCGATCGACAGCGTCGCCGATCGTTTTGGCCGCCTGGACATCCTCGTCAACAACGCCGGCATCCTGCGGCTCGGCCCCGTCGAGGAGTTCGCGCTGGAGGACTTCGACCGCACCGTGGCCGTCAACGTGCGCTCCGTGTTCGTCGCCGCGCAGGCGGCGGCACGGCACATGGGCGACGGCGGCCGCATCATCAACATCAGCAGCACCAACGCGCTGCGCATGCCGTTTGCCGGCGGCGCCGTCTACGCGATGAGCAAATCGGCGCTGACGGGGCTGGCGAAAGGCCTGGCGCGCGACCTGGGCCCGCGCGGCATCACCGTCAACAATGTGCAGCCGGGGCCGATCGACACCGACATGAACCCGGCCGATGGCGCGATGGCGCCGTCGATGCACGGCTTCATGGCGCTGCCCCGCCACGGCCGTGCCGATGAAGTGGCGGCGATGGTGGCTTATCTGGCGGGCGCGGAAGCGGCGTTCGTGACGGGCGCGGACTTGCTGATCGACGGCGGATTTGCCGCCTGAGGCTCGCACAGCCCGCGCAGCGCGGCGTGCAGGCGCAGCGGCGACACGGGCTTGTACAGCAGCGGCAGGCCGCCGCGCTGGGCTTCGCGCAGGCGCTCGGGCCCCGTGTCGCCGGTGATCAGCAACGCCCGTACCGGGCGGCCCAGCGCGGTGCCCAGCGCGGCGATGACTTCCGTGCCCGTATGGTTCTCGCGCAGGCGGAAGTCGCTGATCACCACGTCCGGCAAGCGCGCCCGCGCCGCGGCCAGCGCCTGCTCCGGCGCCTCCACCACGTCGCACGTGCAGCCCCAGCCTTGCAACAGCATCGCCATGCCCGTGCGCACCGCCGCGTCGTCGTCGATCACCAGCACGTGGGCGTGGAGCTGCGGCTGCGCCGGCGCCGGCGCCGGTGCCGCGTGCTCGCCCGCGTGCGGCGTGCGCGCGGCGCGCGGCAGCACCAGCCGGAACACGCTGCCGCGGCCCGGCCTCGATGCCAGTTCGAGCCGGTGGCCCAGCTTCCGCGCCAGGCCGTCGGCGATCGCCAGCCCCAGGCCCAGCCCTTTCGAGCGGTCCCGTTCCGGGTTGTTCAGCTGGTGGAATTCGCGGAAGATGTCGTGGAATTTCGATGGATCGATGCCGATGCCGGTATCCCACACCTCCAGGTGCATGCGGTCGCCCCGCGCGCGCGCGCCGACGAGCACGCCGCCGCGCTCCGTGTAGCGGATCGCATTCGTGACGAAGTTGCGCAGGATGAGTTCCACGAGCGCCGGGTCGGATTCGCACAGCGCGTCCGTATCGCGGGTGCGGTAGACGAGGCCTTTCGCATCCCCCTGCGGCGCCAGTTCGCGCTCGATCCGGTTCAGTATCTCCTGCAGCGCGAACGGGCGCGTGGAAGCTTCGATGACGCCCGCGTCGATGCGCGACATGTCGAGCAGCGTATTAAGCATGTCGGCGGACGCCTGCGATGCCGAACGGGCATTCTCCAGCACGCGCCGCTGCGCCGCGCTCAACTCGCCGCGCGCCAGGGTTTCCAGGAACATGCCCAGCGCATGGGCGGGCTGGCGCAGGTCGTGGCTGGCGGCCACCATGAAGCGCGACTTGGCCAGGTTGGCTTCGACGGCCTGGTGATGCGCGGCCGTCGCCTTCACGCTTTCGGCGCGCAGGCGCGTCAGCAGTTCGGCATTCTCGAAGCGCAGCATGATGGCGCTGTTGATCGTCTTCGCGCAGTTCCGGCCCTGCATCAGCAGCGCGAGGAAATACACCATCAGCGCCACCAGCAACGCGTGGTAGGCGGGATCGTCGATCTGGACGAATTTCCCCGCGGCCGTGGCGAATTCGGCGAGGACGAAGGCCGCGAAGACCGGCATCGTCGACGCCAGCACGGACATCGCGCTGGCCGCCACACCCGCTATGACGGAATTGACGAGGATCGTTTCGCTGTTGCTCGCCGTATCCAGCGTGACCCACACGAGCGATCCCCAGGCAACGCCGTACAACACGTTCAGCGCGAGCAGCGCGTGCTGGATCCGTGCCGCGTCGTGTGCGCCGATATCGCGGCGCAGTACCGCACTGGAGTACCAGCCGATCGACCCCTGGCAGGCGATCAGCGCGGCGCACCACGCCAACAGCGCCAGCCCGATCGCATCGTCGAACAGCGCCCACGTCATCGCCAGCGCCACGCAGATGGGCGGCCATACGGAGCTGCGCACGTTGTGCAGGGACAGCCGCAGATTCTCGATCCGCGCGCGTCCGGCGTCGGCGGGTCCGTGCATCTAGTCGACGAGGCCGCGGCGGCGGGCCTCGAACGCCGCCTTCGTCCGGCTTGGTGCGCCGAGAAACGCCAGCACGGCCTGCACGTGCCCGCGCACCGTGTTCTCCGACAGGTCCAGGCGCCGGCCGATCGTCTTGTTCGGCAGGCCCTGGCACAACAGGTCGAGCACCTGCTGCTGGCGCGGCGTCAGGCCGGGAGCATGCGCCGCCGCGTCCACCGGCTGGCGGGCGAACTCGCCGTGCAGCAGCTGGCGCACCGTGTCGATGATGTCGGCTGCCGTATCCGATTTCGGCACGAAGGCAACCGCGCCGCGGGCGAGGGCCGCGCGCGCTGTCGCTTCGGTGGCGTCCGCCGACAGCACGACGATGGCGGCCGCCGGCCAGCGGCCCAGCAGCGCCGCCACGCATTCGAGACCGTTCAGGCCCCGCAGGTGCACGTCCAGCAGGATGACGGCTGGTTCCGCGATGGCCGGCGCCAGCGCCTCGTGCAGCGCGCCCACTTCCTGCACCGCGATCCCTTCCAGCGCCGTCCGCAGAATCAGGCCGAGGCCGGTCCTGAACATCGGGTGGTCGTCAATGATCAACACATTCCTGGCATTCATCCGCGTATCTCTCGACATGGCCCGCGGGGCCGTCAGTCCATTTGGACTATAGGCGGGGAAAGCGCGGGCACATAGCATTGTCGTCTGGTTATGTATGGATGTGCAACAGCAGCTTGCGACAAGGTACGGCGGCCTTTTGCCGACAGTGCCGTTGCCCACCATCGGATAGCACGATACAAGCGACAGTGGACGAGTGGACAAGCGGCGCTGCCGGGGCGTGGCACGACACGAGCGGGCGCACCGATCGCCCACGGGGTGCGGGCGACGTGGCGGGCGCCGCGCCGGCACGGGCCCACGGTCATCAAGGAACGACAATGCGACCTTTGCTGCTCCCGCCGTTGCTGCTCCTGCTGCTGCCCGTGCTGGTGCACGCGGCGGCGCCGGCGATCCTGACGTTGGCGGATCGGCCCGTGCGCCTGATCCGCGGCACGGTGCTGTACAAGGCCGTCAACGGCACCGCGCTGCAGCGCGACGACATCGTCGAGACCGAGGATGTCGGCGCCCGGTTCGATACCGGCACGGCCATCGTCGCACTGGGCCCGCGCACGCGCGTGCGGCTGGCGATGCTGCCGGGAGACGGCAAGCCGGTTACCGAGATCGCGCTGTTGCAAGGCTGGGTCAAGCTGGCGGCGCACGGGCGCGCACGGGTGGTCGCGCCGCTGCTGCAGGTGTGCGTGCCGGACGGTGTCACGGTGGTGCACAGCGACGGCGGCAAGGCGGCCGTGCTTGCCGAGGCGGGGGAGCAGCAGGTGGTGCACCAGATTGGCGCCGGCCGGCTGCGCAGGACGTTGCGGCCGTTGGGAGAACAGTACGCGGCATTCGAGGCGGGCGAGCTGAAGGCGGTCGGCCGGGCACCCCGCGACTTCGTTGCAGCGCTGCCGCCCGCGCTCCGCGCGACGTTGCAGGCGGTACCGGCGCTGCCCTACGCCGGCCAGGTGCCGCCGGTCAAGGAGCGCGACGTGTCCCATGCGGACCTGGTCCACTGGCAGGCCGCGCCGCCGCCGCTGCGCCGGGGGCTCGGGGCGCGATTGCGGCCGCGCCTTGCCGACCCGTCGTTCCGCAGCGAGTTCGAAACGCCGCCCGGCGAGCGCGCCGGTTGGCGAACGGTGCTGCATCCGGTCGGCGCCTGCCGCGGCGGATGCTGCACGTGACCGGTTGCGGCGGCTTACTCCTGGTGGAACTCGTCCGCCTCGGCAAACAGATCCCACGCCGCGATGAACAGCGCCGCGATCACGGGCCCGATGACGAAGCCGTTCAACCCGAACAGCGCCATGCCGCCGATGGTGGACAGCAGCACGATGTAGTCGGGCAGCTTGGTGTCCTTGCCGACGAGGACGGGGCGCAGCAGGTTGTCGACGAGGCCGATCACGAGCACGCCGAACAGCAGCAGCACGACGCCTTGCCAGATCGATCCCGTCAGCAGGAAGTACAGCGCCACCGGGCCCCAGATGATCGCGGCGCCGACGGCCGGCAGCAGCGACAGGAACGCCATCACGACGCCCCACAGCAGCGGGCCCGGCACGCCGAGCAGCCAGAAGATCATGCCGCCCAGCGCGCCCTGCGCCATCGCGACGAGCACATTGCCCTTCACGGTGGCGCGAATGACAGTGGTGAACTTGTCGAACAGCGGCTGCTTGTAGGTCTCGGAAAGCGGCACGGCGCGGCGGATGCGCGAGGCCACCGTGCGGCCGTCGCGGAACAGGAAGAACAGCAGGTACAGCATCACGGTGATGCTGACGAGGAAGTCGAGCGCGTTGCGGCCCGCGTTGAGCGCGTAGCGCGCCGTGGCCTGGCTGATCTGGGCGGCGGCCGCCGTCACGCGCTCCTGCAACGTGGCGAGATTGGTCAGGTCCAGGCGGTCCAGCACCGTCAGTGCCCAGGCCGGCAGGCCGTTGATCACGCGCTGGAAGATGCGCGAAAAGTCGATCTGGCCGGATTCGATCATCGCGTACACGGCCGCGGCCTGCTGCACCAGCGAGGCGGCGATCATCGTCAGCGGCAGGATCACCATCAGGACGATCAGCAGCAGCGCGGCAAAGGCGGCCAGGTTCGGCCGGTTGCCGCACGCGTTCTGCAGCCGGTAGTACAGCGGCGCGAACACGATCGCCAGCACCACACCCCAGAACACGGCGCCGGCGAACGGCACCAGGATCCACAGGAAGGCGAGGGTGACGAGGCCCAGCAACAGCAGGAACGAGGTTTGAGTCAGCGTGAAGCGCTTCATGGTGTCGGGTGAACGGGTGGGCGGTTGCGCGCAGGGTGCGCCGAGTGCCCGGCCATTCTAACGGAAGGAGGACGGCGCGCCCTGTCCAGCATGGCACCGCTGGCGAGCGGGCATAAAAATTGCCAACTTGACATCCGTGTGGGAGCCCTGTAAAAGCTGGGCGCTTCGCAATCTTTGTTTGGGGGGACAAGGGATGATTCGCTTCAATGGCTTGAATAACGGCTCCAAGAACGACTCCAGGCAGGACCAGTCCGGCAAGCTGCTGCTTGCCGGCGATATCGTCACGATGAATGCCGAACGCACCGTGCGCCGGCGCGGCCGCGTCTGCATCGACGGCGCGACAATTGCCGCCGTGCTGGGGCCGGAAGATCCGCTGCCCGCCGCGTTCGCCCAGGTGGAACAGATCGACACGGGCGGCACGATCTTCCCCGGCCTGATCGACTTGCACAACCACCTCACCTACAACATGCTGCCGCTGTGGAACGTGCCGCGCAAGTTCACCAACCGGAACCAGTGGCGCACCGAGGAACCCAGCTACCAGACGGACGTGGCGCTGCCGGCCAGCATCCTGGCACGCCACCCGGACCCGGACTACACGCGCGCCATCATCCGCTTCGCCGAATGCCGCAGCCTGTTCGGCGGCGTGACGACGGGGCAGGGCATGTCGATGTCGTCCAGCGGCGGCGCGCGCAAGCTGTTCCAGGGCCTCGTGCGCAACGTCGAGCAGCCGATCGAGGAAGGCTGGGCGGCGGCCGGCGGGCAGACCCTGGACTACCATCCGGACGAGATCGAGAGCAAGCTGGTGCCCGCGCTGGCGCAGCGCGTGCCGTTCTTCTACCACCTGTCCGAAGGCACCGACCGCGAGGCGCGCCAGCGCTTTCGCGACCTGCGCCGGCCGGACCGCAGCTGGGCGCTGGGCAAGGGCCTGATCTGCGTGCATTGCGTGGGGCTGTGGAAGAACGATTTCGACGTGCTGGAGCAGGCCGCCGGCATGGTGTGGTCGCCGACCAGCAACCTGCTGTTGTACGGGAAGACGGCCAATGTGGCGGCGGCCAAGGCGAATGGCATTCCGATCGCGCTGGGCGTCGACTGGAGCCCCAGCGGCTGCAAGAACCTGCTGGGCGAACTGAAGATGGCGCATGCCGTCAGCGAAAAGCAGGGTGGCGTGTTTTCGCCGGAGGAGCTGGTGGCGATGGCGACCGCCGTGCCGGCCGCGATGCTGGGCTGGCAGCGCCACGTGGGCACGATCGCGCGCGGCCGCCGCGCCGACCTGCTGGTCCTGCAGGGCCAGCATGCCGACCCGTACATGGCGCTGATCGATGCGCGCGAGACGTCGATCCGGGCGATCCTGATCGACGGCCGCGTGCGATTGGGCGAGGCCGCCACGCTGTGCAGCGCGGACGAGGACTCGGCCGAAACGTTCGCCATCGGCGGCAAGGACTACTACATCGACCTCCTGGAAGGCAGCGACGATCCGATGGCCGGCATGACGCTCACCGCTGCCGTGGAGAAGCTGGCCGATGGCCTGCACCGCCTGCCGGCGCTGCGCGACGCGAAGCCGGACGGCGCGCAGCGCAAGCGCATGCCGGCACCGGAATGGCGGCTGGACCTCGACATGGAAATGGAAGAGCCGGCGCCGCGGAACCGCACGATGATGGCGGCCGGGCTGCGGGCCGCGGCCGCCCCGGCGCCGCTGCGCAGCATGAAGCTGGAACCGCTGACGGCCGTCGACGATCCGCAGTTCCCCGAGCGGCTGCTGGCCAACCCGAACCTGCCGGGCTACATCCGGAAGCGCCTGCGGCAGTAAGGCCGCGGGTCAGGTGCCGGTGCGCACGTCCTGCGCCTGCTGTGCGCGGGCGGGCGGCGGGGCGTAGCGGTTGCGGATCTTCGCCTGCAGCGGCGTGACGAAGCGTTCCTGCACGAGCACGCAAACGACGACCAGCGTGACCAGGTACAGCGGATAGAACGCCATCGCCGGTTCCAGGCCCTTGCCGGCGGCGACGATCGACGACAGGCGCCAGTCCGGGCTCGCCAGCGCGCCGCGGATGAATTTCTCGGCCTTCGCGTACGGCGCGTACAGCGGCGCGTGCAGGAAGAAGATCGGCAGCGAGGCGGCACCGAGGCGTTCGCCCCATGCCTTCACGCGTTCGTTCAACGTGGGGCCCACGTGCACGCACAGCCAGATGATCGCCAGGCTGGCCGGGAAGTACAGGCCGTTGCGTTCGATGTGCAGGGTGCTGTCCTGGTACTGCAGGTTGACGCCGACCAGCGTCGTCGCCGCGATCACGGCGGCCAGCAGCGGCGTGCGCCAGCGCGAGCCGGACGGCTGGCTGTGGGCGAACAGCGCGCACAGCACCATGCCGGCGATGAACAGCGGCAGGCGGATCAGCGGGTTCCGGTGCAGCAGGCCGTCCGTGACGAGATCGGTGCGCTGCAGGATGTCGGCGATCGCGCCGGGTGCCAGGAACAGCACGCCCAGCAGCACCAGCGCGCTGCCGTGCGACTTCATCCGGTAGATCCTGACGGCGATGAACGGGAACACGAGGTAGAAGCAGGCCAGCGCCGAGAGCGACCACGACGGCGTATTGAACGGCAGGTAGTACGGGTTCCATGCGCTCAGCAGCGCGAGGTTCGTGCCCAGCGCGAAGAACACTTCGATGTCCTTCAGCACCCGCACGGCCAGGCCATGGGTATCGGCCGGCACCGTCACGCCGTGGTTGCCGACGATGGCGGCCGCGAACGGCGCCAAGGCGAGCGCCAGCCCGGCGATGTGCAGCGGGTACAGCGTGGAAAAGCGGGCGATGAAGAAGCTGCGCTTGTTGATCTCGCGGCCGTTCTTCTTGACGACGTAGGCATGCGTGAGCAGGAAGCCGGACAGCACGAAGAACACGCTGGTCGCGAAATTGCC
This sequence comes from Pseudoduganella flava, assembly GCF_007830495.1. GTDB lineage: Bacteria > Pseudomonadota > Gammaproteobacteria > Burkholderiales > Burkholderiaceae_D > Rugamonas > Rugamonas flava. Next base: position 794,346 of record NZ_VLKW01000002.1, read on the forward strand.
CATGCCGAGGAAGGCTTCGAACCAGGTGTCCTCGATGACGTCGTAGCGGCCCTGGAACGTGTGGAACAGGACGAGGTAGATGGCGAGGATGAAGCGCAGCCAGTTCAGGGCCCAGAACGCCTTCTCGTTCGGGCGCATGGCGCTCTGGCCGGGGCCGGTCGTTTTCTCTTCGGGCTGTGCGATTTCCATGAGGTGTGCCGAGTGTGGATCAGTGGGGACGTTGCAATTCGCCGCGCCCGCGGGCCTAACGACCGGCCGCCCGTGGCCGCCGCATGGAGGCGAATTTTGCCGCCGGGGAATTGCTATTGTTAGGTGGTACGAACAAGACGTGGCTTCGATGACGCCAGTCACGCACAAGCTCGCTTCAACACGGGGAAGATATCATCAAGCTGCATTGTTGACAATATTCGGCGTACTGTACGCAACAGCGTGGAGCGCCCGCCGCGGGCGTGCTGCGGGCGTCACTGACGGTGGGTCGACAGCGCGTCGGGATGCTCAGTGGGATGTGCAGCTGCATGCGCGCCGGCCTCGTCCGGGTCCGCCGTGCCGCCGTCGCGGGCGGCGGCGAAGGCGATGCTGACGACGCAGCCCTGGCCGTCGGGCTTGGCGCCGAGGTGGATGGCGGCGCCATGCTGTTTCGCGATCTCGTGCACGATCGACAGGCCGAGGCCCGCGCCGAAGTCGGCCTTGCCGTCGCGGCGGTAGTAGGGCGTGAACACCTGGGCGGCCTCCGCTTCCGGCACCGGCGCCCCATCGTTGGCGACGCGCAGCACAACGGTGCCGTCGTGCCGTGCCACGTCGATGTCGATGACGCCCAGCGCGGCGCCGTGCAGCGACGCGTTGTCGACCAGGTTGCGCACCAGCTGCTGCAGCCGGTAGGGATCGCCGTCGATCACGGCATCGTCCGGGGCGGCGAGCCGCGCCGACTGGCCCTTGCGCTCGAGCAGCGGCCGCTGCATCTGCATCACGCCACGGCACACGTCGGCGAGGACAACGGGTTCGTGCCGCAGCAGGTCGGTGCCGGACGCCAGCCGGCTGAACGTCAGCAACTGTTCGGCGAGGTGGATCGTGCGGCGCAGCGCGCACAGCGCCTCGTCCAGCGAACGGGCGCGCTCGCCGTCGTCGTCGCCTGCCTGCAGCGCGTTCTGCACGTGCAGCTGCACGGCCGTCAGCGGCGTGCGCAGCTCGTGGGCGGCCGCGTCGATGAAGCGCTGCTCGCGCTGGAACGCCTCGCGCATGCGCCGCAGCAGGCTGTTGAGCTCATCGACGACGAGCGCCAGCTCGCCCGGCACTTCCGGCAGGTCGACGGGCGACAGCGAATCGGGCGCGCGGCGGGCGATGTTGTCGGCCAGCGTACGCAGCGGCGCCAGGGTCGACGCCAGCACCAGGTTCACCGTCAGCAGCAGGGCGATGCCGCCGACGATCACGGGAATCAGCACCGACGTGCCCAGTTCCTCGACCATCTCCTCGCGTACCTCGTCCTTCTCGGCCACGAAGATCCACACCTGGCCCGAGCGCAGCGCGAAGACCTGCCACACGTCGTCGTCGATCGTCCTGCTGCTGTAGCCGGCGGTGAAGGCGCCCAGCGGCTGCCCCGGCGCCGTGGCGGAGCGCGCCAGCAGCTTGCCGTCCGCGCGCCACACCTGGAATGCGATCTTGTGTTCGTAGGGATGACCGAAGCGCGTCGGCCCGCCCGATTCCGGCACGCCGCGGGGAATCTCGATGTCGATCGGCTGCTCGACGGTGGCCGTTTCCAGCTGGTTCGCCAGCAGCGCCTGCAGGATGCGCGCCGAGCTGGCGAGGCGGGCACTGAAGAATTCCTCCGATTCGTGGCGCGCCGTCAGGTGGGCCGCCAGGCTGATCACGCCGAAGATGGCCAGCACGCACACGATCAGGCGCACCAGCAGGCGGCGCCGGATCGTCGGCACGCGGCGCGTCATGGCGCGGTATCGGCCGGGGCGGCCGGTTCGGCGGTTTCGGCGTCGGCAACGTCGGCCTGGCCGATGCGATAGCCCATGCCGCGCACGGTTTCAACGATGCGCGGCGAGATCTTCTTGCGCAGGTGGTGCACGTAGACGTCGATGGCGTTGCTGGCGACGCCGTCGCCCCAGCCATAGATCGATTCCTCCAGCTCGTTGCGGTGGAAGACCTTGTGCGGGTGTTCGGCCAGCCGCTTCAGCAGCATGAATTCGCGCAGCTGCAGTTCGACGGGCTTGCCTTGCCAGCGCACCGACAGCGCGGCCAGGTCCAGTTCCAGCTCGCCGAGGCGCAGCCGGTTGACGGGCAGGCCGACGCGGCGCCGCTCCAGCACGCGCAGGCGGGCCAGCAGCTCGTCCAGGTCGAACGGCTTGACGAGGTAGTCGTCGGCGCCCAGGTCGAGCGCGCCAATGCGGTCGCGCACGGCGTCGCGGGCCGACAGCACCAGTACCGGGATCGCGCTGCCGCCGCGCCGCAGCGCCGCCAGCACCTCGGTGCCGTCCAGGCGGGGCAGGCCGAGATCGAGGATCACGAGGTCGAAGTGGTTGTCCGTCAGCGCGCGCACCGCCGCCGCGCCGTCCTGGACGTGTTCCACCGTGTAGCCGGCGCGGCGCAATGCCAGCAGCAAGCCCGAGGCGAGCGATTCGTCGTCTTCGACCAGCAGGATGCGCATCGGCCGGGTTCCTCCTTAACGGCGCTGCTCCGCGATCTTCGCCAGCAGCGCATTGATTTCCTTGCGGCGCCCCTCGTCCGCCATCTGGCGGTCGGGCCGGGGCGGCGCCTGCAATGCCTTGCGCAGGTAGCGCTCGGCGTCGTCCAGCTTGCCGTTCCGGTACAGGTAGTCGCCGTAGAAGAAGTTGGGGTCGATGCCGTCCGGGTTCAATGCCAGGCCCTGCTTCAGGTTTTCCTCCGCCTTCTTGTCGTTGCCGAAGCCGATCGGCCAGCCGGGCACCTGGTAGTACAGCGAGCCCAGGCTCGTGTAGGCCGAGCCGGCCAGTGCCTTCGGATCGATCCGCAGCGCCTGCTCGAAGTCCTGCCGCGCGCCCTTCGCCAGCGACAGCGCGCCCAGCCCGCCCTTGGCGCCCGCATAGCTGGCCTTGACGATGCCGTGCCAGATCAGCACGTCCGCACGGTCCGGATAGCGTGCCAATGCCTCGTCCGCCTGCGCGGCCAGCCGCTCGAAGCGTTTTTCCTGCTCGGGCGCCGGGGCGGCGTATTTCACCTCTTCCCAGCCGTGCTGCAGCCGGACCACGGCGTCTTCGGCGGGGCCGGCATGCGCGGCGGCGGCCAGCAGGGCGCCACACAGCAGCACGGCCGTGCGTTCGATCGTCTTCATCGGTATTTCCTCCTCATTTTGGCATATGTTTGCGAATGCCGGGCAGCTGGCCGCGGATCGCCTTGTCGGGCAGGCCCGGCAGCGCATGGTTCAGCAGCACCAGCAGCGCTTCCTTGACGCCCGGCTTGCGTTCCCAGGCGCTGCCGGCCAGGAAGCGCAGCAGCTGGGCGGCCGCGTCTTCCGGCGCATCGACCGGGGTGCCCATCTCGTCGTTCAGCGCGTCGACGGCGGCGCTGTTGATCGCCGTGCGGGTGGCGCGCGGGATGAAGTGGCGCACGGCGATGGGCGTATCGGCCAGTTCGCGGCGCAATGCCTGCGTGAAGCCGCGCAGGCCGCTCTTGCTGGCCGCGTACGCCGCGAAGCCGGGGTAGCCGATGTAGCCGAACAGCGAACCGACGTTGACGATCTGCGCCACTGGCGCCTGCCGCAGCAGCGGCAGCAGGCGCTGCGTCAGCAGGATCGGCGCCAGCAGGTTCGTCGCCAGCAGCGCGCGGATGCGCGCGGCGTCCTGGCTTTCGAACGCATGGAAGTCGCCCATGCCGGCATTGTTGATCAACAGGTTCGGCGCGCCCAGCTCGGCGACCTGCGCCGCGACCCGGGCCAGCGTGGCGTCGTCGGTCAGGTCGCCCTGGACCGCGTGCACGCGGCCGGCGCCCAGCTCGTTGCGCAGCGCGGCCAGCGCAGCGCCGTCGCGGCTGCACACGACGAGCCATTCGCACGACGGCGCCAGGCTCCGCGCGATGGCGCGGCCGATGCCGCCGGTGGCGCCGGTCAGCACCGCGCGATGGGGCAAGGTGCTCATTTACGCTCCAGCCAGGCTGTCGGCACGCCGCGGCAGGCTGCGGAAGATGTCGCCGTACAGCCGGTAGAACATCGCCGCGCAGTGCACCACGGCGTCCTGGTCGGCGGCGTCGTCGAGGCGGTTCATCAGGCCCTTGAAGAATTCCACGTGCTCCAGGTCCAGGCTGCCGTGCGAGTTCAGGTAGGTGAACGCGTTCGGCGGCAGCTTCAGCGTGCCGGCGATCGTCGCGGCGGCGTTCGTGGCCAGCGCCGTGCTGGTGCCTTCCAATACGTGCACCATGCCGAAGAAACCGACGGGGTTGTGCCGGTCGACCTGGTGGTACGCGTAGGCGACCATCATCTCGGTGGTCGGGTGCGGCGCCGAGGCGCGCACCTGTTCCGCGTCGCCGCCGCATGCGGCGATGTCGGACAGGATCCATTCCTCGTGGCCCAGCTCTTCCTCGATGTACTCGGCGATGGCGTTGCGCAGCCAGCCGTGGCGGTTGTCGAGCCGGCTGCCGCAGGCCATCAGCAGCGGCACGGTGTGGCGCACGTGGTGATAGGCCTGGCCGAGGAAGGCGATGTACTGGGCGGTGACGATGTCGCCGCGCAGCGCATCCTGGATCACCGGCACGGCGAACAGCCGTTCGCGGTCGGCGGCGGTGCGGGCGCACAGCGTGTCAAAAAACTGCATGTCATTCTCCATCGGGTTGATAGGCTGCTGCGAGCTGGGCGGCGCAGCGGCTGGCGGCCGCATCGCGCCGGATCCGGCCGTTGGTGGTGGCGGTGCCGTCGGCCGGCGTGAACGGCGCGGCGCGGAACCAGCGCCGCACCTGCGCGTAATCGGGCAGGTCGGCGTTGGCGCGCGTGACCGCGGCGGCGATCAGCGCATCCGGCACGTCCGCCCGCGCCGGCACGATGGCGGCGACCAGGTAGGGTTGCGCGTCGCCGAACACGACGGCCTGGACGCCTGCGCCGGCGCCCAACAGCGCCGTTTCGGGCCATTCCGGCGACACGTTGCGGCCGTAGGCGGTGATCAGCACGTTCTTCTTGCGGCCATCGACGTGCAGGAAGCCGTCGGCATCGAGGCGGCCCAGGTCGCCCGTGGGGAGCCAGTCGTCCTGCGCGGCGGGGGCGCCCAGGTAGCCGGCCATCGTGCCGCCGCCCACTTCGATCTCGCCATCGGCCGCGATGCGCACGCGCCGGTTCGGCAGCGGCCGGCCGGCGCTGCCGACGCGGTCCGCACCGGGCAGGTTCAGCGCGACGACGGAGCCGCATTCGGACAGGCCGTAGCCTTCGTAGACGGGGAAGCCCTTGGCGCGCGCGGCGGCGATCAGCGCCGGCGGCGTACGGGCGCCGCCGACGGCGATGAACTTCAGCGTGGCCAGGCGTGCGTCGCCCGGCTGAGCGGCGGCGACCAGCGCGTGCAGCATCTGCGGCAGCAGGATCACGCTCTCGGCGCCGTGTTCGGCGATCGCGCCCAGGCACGCCTGCGCATCGAAGCCGGACGCGCCGGACAGGCCCACCTGCGCCAGCGGCAGGCAGATGTTCGTGGCGCCCGACAGCAGCGCCGTGTACAGGCCGGCGATGTTCTCCAGCAGCACCGGCAGCGGCAGCAGGTTCAGGTGACGCCGGATGCCCAGCGGCGCGAGCAGGTCGCGCAAGGTCGCGGCCAGCTCCCATTGCTGGGCGGCGGTCAGGCACACGCCTTTCGGTTGCGCCGTCGTGCCGGACGTGAACGTGACCTTCTGGATGCCCGGCAGGGCCACGCTGCCGGCATCGGCGCGGTTTTGCAGCACCAGGCCGCCGGGGCAGGGCAGCGGCACGTCATAGCCCAGCGCGGCGGCGTGGCCGGCCTGCGCGCAGAACAGCGCCTGCACCTGCGCCGCCTGCAGCGCATGGGCCCACTGGGCCGGCGTGAAGAACGACGGCAGCGGCACCAGCGCCAGGCCGGCGGCGCGGGTGGCCAGGTCGGCGACGATCCAGTCCGGCGAGTTGTCCGCCAGGATGCCGAGCGCCGTGCCGGGGGCGAAGCGTTCGCGCAGCAGCGCGGCCAGGTCGGCGACGCGCCGGTGCAGCTCGGCGCCCGTCCATGTGCCGGCGGGGCCGGCCAAGAGCACGGCGTCGTTGGCGTCGTTGAGGGTCGACGTGAGTGCGGACGCAAGTTCCACGTCAGGCGCCCCGTTGTTGTACAAGTTGTGCATGGCCTGATCCGATATTGCCGAACATGACTTTCGGCGAGGTTGCGTAATAGGTGCCCCAGTCCGCGGCGCCGCCTGGCAGCCGGGTGGGATCGGCATCGCCCAGCACGGCCGGTTGCAGCCGCAGCCGGGTGAACGAGTTCAGCAGGGCGCGCGTGGCGGTGAACGTCACCCAGCGCAGGCCCTGGCCGTGCAGGTGGTGCGTCATCAGGCCGATCAGCTGGCGCGCGGCACCGGCGCTGCGCGCCGTCAGGTTGCCCACTTCGACGATGCTGGCGCGCCCGACGGGCACGCCGGCCAGCCGTGCGATCGCCTCTTCGACGGGCTTGTCCAGGTATTGTTCGAGAAAGAAGCGGCCGTCGCGCCCCAGCGTGTAGCCGAGCGCCGCGGCCCAGGAGCCGTCGGGCCCGCGGCAGCCGACCAGCGTGTCGCAGAAGTGCCTGACCTGGGCGCCATAGGCTTGCGCGAAGCCGGCGGCGATGAAGGCTTGCAGGCTGGCGCGTTCGGGGTGGCCGGGGCCCGCCCAGACGAGGCAGGGCGCGGCGGCGCGGGGCGGCTCCGGCGCGGCGGCCGGCCACGCGGAGGGCAGCAAGGCGATGGACATGACGTTTTCCTGTCTGTTGCGACAGGACAACGTTAGGCGGCGAAGATTAACGCCAGATGAATTGTAGCGTGTGATCGGGGCCGTCAGGCCCGGTGCCGCAGCGCCCGTGCCGGTGCCAGCAGCCAGTGCGGCCGCCACGTCAGCGTCAGCGCCACGGCCAGCGCGCCGGCCGATACCAGCACCACCCACAGCAGGGTGCCGAAGCTGGCGCCGTCGCGGCACACGCACAGTGCATACGCGGCGGCAAGGAGCATGGCGCCGGCGCGGCGCAACGGCCGGCACAGCGTCGCGGCGGCTTCCTGCCGGCCGCCCGCCTGCACCCAATGATCCGGCATCGCCAGCGCCAGGCAGGCGAAGCCGCCGTAGCACAGCGCGGCCGCGGCAAGCAACTGCAGCGCGCTCATGCCTGCCGCTCCAGTGCCGGCGCCGGCGCGGGCCGGCGCAGCGGCTGGCCGGCCAGGCGCCGTGCCGCCGCGCCGGCCAGCGCGGCCAGCGCCACCAGCAGCGCATCCATGCCGGCCGCCGCGGGGTGCAGCATGTGCGCGCCCGTCGTCGCCGCGTCGAGCAGCACGCAGGCCAGTGCCAGCACGGCGATCGCCAGGGCCTGGGCGCGCCACGCGCCCGCCGGCCGCAGCCACGCATGGGCGAACGTGCCGAGCCAGGTCAGGTAGAACACCCACATCTCCAGCGCGGCGCGCTCCGCGCCGGCGAACGCGGCATCGGCCGGCAGCAGCCGGTTCGCCGCGAAGAACGCCAGCGTGGCGATGACGATGCCCGTCACGCTGCCGATCGTCAGGCCCTCGACGACCCGCACGCCGGCCAGGCGCCGCTGCGTGTGCCGGGCGCGCCGCCCCTCCAGCCAGAACAGGAAGCCGGTGGCGATCAACAGGCAGCCCGTCAACCCGCCGGCGAAGTACAGCCAGCGCAGCGGCCAGTGCTGGAACTGGATGAAGTGGATGCCGGAGATGAAGCGCTGCGCCGTCATCACGGGCGTCGCCTCGAAGCGTTTCAGCACGGCGCCGGTGGCGCCGTCGAAATAGATCTGGTCCAGGTTCATCGTCACGTCGCGCGCATACGAGCGGCGCAGCTCGACGTAGCTGTTGGCGTCGCCCGGGTGCCACACGCGCACGAAATATGGCTTGCCGCCGCCCCACAGGCGCTCGGCCTGGGCCGCCATCGCGTCCAGCGACGCCAGCGTGCCGGGCGCCTTTGCCTTCGGCCGCGCGTACTTGCCGTAGGCTTCCTCGGTGAACGCGGCCTTGCCGTCCTTGCCGTCGCCGTACACGCCAACGTGCGCCTGCGGGAAGAAGATCGAGAAGAAGATGATGAGGCCGGAGAGCGTCATCGTGAAGTGGAACGGCAGTGCCAGCACGCCGGAGAGGTTGTGCAGGTCCAGGCTTGCGCGCTGCAGCCGCTTGTGGGGGCGGAATGTGAAGAACTGCGCGAAGATCTTGCGGTGGACGATCACGCCCGTCACCAGCAGCACCAGCATGCCCATCGCGCAAGCGCCGACGATCCACGAGCCGATCGCGTTCCACTTCAGGTGCAGGCCGTAGTGGAACGGGAAGATGAAGCCGCTGCCGCCCTTGGTGCCGGGGTCCGGCACGAAGGCCATGCGTTCCGGGTCGATCTGGCGCACCGGCACCTCGTCCTTGCCCGCCTTGTACGTGAAGCGCAGCACCGGCACGCGCTCGGTCGGCAGGTCGACGCGCCACTGGCTGGCGCGTTGCGGCACGGCTGGCGCGACCAGCTGCGCGACGCGGTCCAGCGACACGGGTTCGGTGGCCGCCGGCAGGCGCGTGGCCGGCATCATCCACCGGTCGATCTCGCGGTCGAACACGGACAGGGTGCCCATCCAGAACACGGCGAACAGCACGCTGCCGAGCACGACGCCCGCCCATGTGTGCAGCCATGCCATCGATTGCCGGAACGTGTTTTCCATGTGCTCTCCTCAGTGCGGCAACTCAGTGCGGTAACTCAGTGCGGCAGAATCGCCGCCAGCGACCATGTCAGCGACAGCGCAAGCGTCGCGCCGCCCGCCAGCGCGAACCACAGCCGGGTCACGCTTTTTACGGTGAACGCCCACAGCAGCAGCGCCAGGTACAGCAGGAAGCCGCCGATGGACGCCAGCACCACCGCGTCCGGCCGCGCCACGCCGCACGCGGCCAGCACGGCGGCCAGTGCCGCGACGGTGGACGCCGTCACCACGTAGCCGCCGCCGACGGCGCCAACGACGCGCAGAGTCACAGGAATGGCGGCGTGGCGGACCATGTCAGAAGCGCACCGCGTAGCCCAGCGTCACCGTGCGGCCGCGCCCCGCGAAGTAGCGGGCCGGCTCGACCAGCGCGCTTTGCGAGTAGTAGGTGATGTAGGACTTGTCGAACAGGTTCGCGACGCCGATCCGCACGTCGCCCTTGGGCAGCTTGTAGCTCAGCGTCGCGTCGGCCAGCGTGTAGCCGGAGAACGCCTTGGCCGGGTCGTCGAACGTCTGGCTGAACGCGTGCTGCACCTGCACGAACGACGACAGCTTGTCCGTCCAGTTCGCGGTCCACGACGCCAGCAGGCGGTCCGGCGCCACGTTCAGGCCGTCCAGCTTCGCATCCAGGCTGCCGTTCGCATCGCTGTCGTAGCGGCCCTTCGTGTGCGCATACGACAGGCTGGCGCGCTGCGCCGCGTTGAAGCGGTAGGCCACACTGGCATCGACACCTTCCAGCCGCGTCTTCTCGCGCGCCATCGCGAACACGCCATTATTCGAGACGACGCGCGCGCCGTAGTCGGAGTCGGAGCGGTACCAGGACGCATCCATTTCCCAGTTGCCCTTGCGGGCGCGGGCGCCGAATTCGACGCCGTCCGTCAGGATCGGTTCCAGGCTGCGCAGGCTGGCGATGCTCTGGCCCGGCGTGTTGATCGAGCGCAGCGTGCGGCCGATGTCCGGCAGGCCGAAGCCTTCCGAATAGCTGGCGTACAGGCTGATCCCGTCGACCGGCGTGAACACGATGCCTGCATTGGCCAGCGTTTCGTTGAACTTGATCTTGCCGCCCTCGACGAGCGTGTTGTTGTAGGCGGCCAGGGTGCGGTAGGTGTCCACCTTCAGGTCGGCGTTCTCGCGGCGCACGCCCGCGTGCACGGTCACGGTGTCGATCACCTTGTACTCGCCCTGCGCGAACAGCGACAGGTTGGTGTACTTCGACTGTGGCACGAACGTGCGGCCGGTGCCGTACATGTCCTGCTTGCCTTCGTCGACCAGCGTGTCGAAGCCCACCGTCAGCTTGGCGCGGCCGGCGAACAGGCCGTCCTTCGTCAAGCCCACCTTGCTGCCGTACTTCTTCGCGACGGAGCGCGACTGGTCGTACAGCTTGCCGCGCGGGGCGATCGTCACGTCCTGGAACGTGGCCGAGTTGTCGGCGCCGAACAGGCCTTCGAACTCCTGGCGGAACGCCATCGCGGACAGTTCCATGCCCAGCAGGTCGTAGTGGTTGTAGCTGGCGCTGGCCGTCCACACGTCGTTCCACGCCGGCGTGCCGGGCGGCGTGCCTTCGACGGACGTGGAGGGGATGCCCAGCGTGCGGTTGCCCGCCACGCCCACGTAGTTGGCCTTCGACTTGATGCGGTAGCGGTTCACCGAGAACTGCAGCTTCTGCTTGTCGCCCGGGCGGTAGCCGATCTTGGCCAGCACGTCGTAGCTGCGCGAATCCATCAGGTCGCCCTGCGTCACGTCCACGCCGATGGGCCGGCCGGCGCCGTCCAGGTACAGGCCCTGGTCCTCGTAGCCGAGGGAAAAGAGGTATTCGAGCTTGTCGCCGCGGCCGTCCGCGCGGTAGGTCGTCTTGTAGCCGAGGACATCCGAATTTACGTCCGTCGTCGGCGCCGTCACCTGCACGTCCAGGGACTGGTTGAACGAACCCTTTTCCGGGCTGCGCGTGATGATGTTGATCGTGCCGCCCGTCGCGCCCAGGCCGTTGATGGCGTTCGGGCCCTGGACGATCTCGATGCGCTCGACCATCGAATAATCGATCGTGTGCGCCTCGCGGCCCGTCGGCCGCACGGGGTTCGATTGCGGCACGCCGTCGATCAGGATCAGCGGCGTGCGGCCGCGCAGCGTTTCGCCGGAGCCGTTCATCTTGCCGCGGCTGGGCGTGTACGACGGCAGCAGGTTGCTCAGCACGTCCGACGAATTGGTGGAGATCGACAGCTGCCGGGCGATGTCTTCCTTCTCGATCACGACGACCGTTTGCGGCGCCTTGTCGACTTCGATGTTCGAGCGCGAGGCGGTGATGATCACGGGCTGCATCAGCGCTTCCGCGGCGGCGGCCTGCGTTTGCGCGGACGCGGGCGCACCGATGGCGAGCAGCATGGCCGCAGCCAGCGGACGGAGTTGGAACGGCATGACCTTGTACGACTGCACAGAAATCTCCCCAGCGTGTTTGAAATGATGGACATGCGCCGCCCGGCCCCGGCGCAAGGGGAGGGCGCGCAGTGGTACTCATGGGTTACTGCAGGGCTGGCTTCGCATGCGGACGCATGCACGCGTGGCTGGCTAAATGAGAATGTTTCTCATTATCATACGCGTATTGCCCTGAAGTCAAGCGGACGTTGTCACCGGCAGTTGTGTTGACAATTGTGCGGACAATTGTGTCGGCAGCTGCGCGGCGAGTCGCCGGCGCCGCTCCGCTTCCGCCTGGGCGCGCTGCGCGGCCCGCGCGCCAATGCCGGCCGCGCGGGCCGGATCGAGGATGAAGAGGCCGTCGTCGTCGCCGACCACAAGGTCGCCGGGGCGCACCGTCACGTCGCCGATGCGCACAGGGACGTTGACGGCGCCACCCATGTCCAGCGGCCGCGTCGTGACGGCGCTGATGCCTTCGGCGAAGACGGGAAAGCCGAGTGCCGTCACCGCGCGCACGTCGGTGACGCAGCCGGCAATGACGACGCCGGCCAGGCCCTTGATGCGCGCGGCCAGCGTGCGCAGCTCGCCCCAGCACGCGCGGTGCTCGTCGCCGGGCGCCATCTCGATCACCAGCACGTCGCCGGGGCGGCTGGCGATCAGCGCGGGGCGCAACACGCTGCCGTCGACGGCCGGCAATCGCACGGTGACGGCGTTGCCGAGCAGCCGGATCGGCCGGAACAGCGGCTGCACGCCGCGCACGTAGCCGTCTTCCGTCACGTGGCCGATCGTCGACGCATCGATGCCGGCGTACAGCGCGAGCAGCGCGGCATCGACACCCTGCACGCGGGGCTGCAGGTCATGCGGGCTGCAGCTCGGCATGCTCACGCGGCGGCTGCCGAGTCTTCCGGCGGTGTGGCGTGGTGCGCGGGCGCCGCCTGGAACGGATTGCTCGTGACGCTCTTCCCGAACGGCATGCTGCCCGGGCCCGCGGCGCGCTCGATCATCGGCCGCACCAGCAGTTTCAACGGCCACTCCGGCGCGTCGAACAGCCGGTCCCGCAGCATCGCGCGCGCCTCGCTGCCGAAGTCAATGCGCTCGATCGCCTGCTCCAGCACGTCGCGCAGCATCGCCCATGCCTGGCTGGCCGCGACACCGTAACGGGCTTCGGCGGTCTCGAAGATCGCGCGTACGTTGACCTGGATGGCCAGCGTCTGCAGGTAGAACAGCAGGTCTTCCGGCGTGGCGTGGTACAGCGTGTTGGCATGGCCGGGCTTCAGCTGGTATTCCGGATCGGCCAGGCCCTGGCGCTCCAGCCACGGCACGTGCACGCGCAGCGAATCGTGGTCGCGCAGCAGCAGGCCGGTGGCGCGGCCGGCGCGCCACACCAGCACCGCGTTCTGGCCATGCACCTCGGCCAGGAGGCCCAGGCGGAACATGCGCAGGTTGATGTCGAAGAAGACTTCGCACAGTTCCCGCAGCAGCGCGAGTACGGGGCCCGGTTCGGCCGGCAGCCGGCGCTGGCGCAGCCACGCGTCGAAGAAGTGCGTGTCCCGCGGTGCCAGCGGCACGCCCAGCGCCGCCATCGGCACCAGCCGGCATTCCGCATCCTGGGTCAGCGCATGCGGGTAGCTGCGCACCATCGCGGCCAGGTGGCGCGGGCCTTCGTCGAACAACGTCGCCTGCTCCGGCAGGTAGGCCCACCATTTCGTTTCGTCGCACAGGAACACGCGCTGGGTCAGCACCGGGTCCAGTGCAAGGGCGCGGCGCAGCAGGCTTTCGCTGCGCTGGCCGTTGATCATCTTGATCGCCGGCAGATAGCGCGACGCGCCCAGCGAGTGGATGCCCAGCGGGAGCTTCAGGTGATGGTGGCTGCTTGACACGGGCGCCAGCGAACGCACCGACGACGTCGGCACGAAGCCGCCATGCGCGAAGTCCAGCGGCACGCAGGTGCCGTCGGCCAGTTCGGCCGGCAGCATCTTCGGCAGCACGTGGGCGAGCTGCCACGGGTGGACGGGCAGCGCGACGTGGCTGGCGCCGATGCCGCGCGCCGCCATCTCCGCATGCAGCGCCTGCCGCTCCCCGTCATCGAGCAGGAAGCGCTCCGGGCGCGTTTCGCGGGGATCGTCGACGCCGTTGCCGCAGGCGACGGAGTCGGCCCGCACGGCCACCCAGCGCAGCGGCACCTCTCGCCCGAATTCGGCCATGTAGGCATGGTAGTCGGCGCGATCGAACCCTTTCTTGGCCTTGGCGACGGGGTGGAACGGCCGGTCGCGCAGCGATGCGCACTGCTCCAGGGTGCGGAACGCAGCGGCGGCCGAGCCCTCCAGCACGGTGGCCGTGTCGACCGCGTGCGCCAGCGACCATGCCGTCTGCCGTACCGAGTCCTCGATCCAGTCGAGGAACATCGCGGCACCTTGCTCGTTGTCGCGAATGAAGCTGTCGGGCGCATGGGCGATCAGCAGGCGCACCAGGCCGGCCGGGTCCAGCGCGGCCGGCTCGTCTTGCGCCGCGATGCGCCATGCCTGCGCTGGAATGCCGGGCGCGCACTGCACCGGCTGGGCGATGCCGCGTACGACAGGCACCACCACGCGGTCGAGCGGCGCGGCGGCGAGCGTCCATTGCCATACCAGCGTGCCCTGGGGCAGCGTGCCCAGCGCCGGCGGCCATTCGGAGGCAGGCAGCAGTTGCGGGTGGGCCGCATCGAACAGGCCTTCGGCCAGCAGGCAGTCGATCAGGTCGCGCAGCACCAGTTCCGCGGCCTCGGTTTGCAGTTGTTCTTCGTTGTTCACGTAGTCATCCTTCATCAAGAGTCATCGATTTCAGTTTGGCCTGCAAGGCCCGGAAGGCGATGCCGCGCTCGTCGCCCAGCACGAACGCGTGCACGCCGCGCGCGCGCCAGGTCGCCACGTCGCCGTCGGCGCGGGGAATGGCGCAGTAAGGGATGCCGGCCTGCCGGCACGCCTGCTGCACGTGCAACAGCGCTTCCTGCACGCTTGGTGCAGCCGTCTGCCACGGCATGCCGAGCGATTGCGACAGGTCGGCCGCGCCTTCGAGCACCATGTCGATGCCCGGCACGGCGAGGATGTCGACGATCTGCCGTACACCTGCGCCGCTTTCGATCATCGGCACGACGATGATTTCGTCGTTGGCCCGCACCACGTACTCGGCCAGGCTGGAACGGCCGAACGCACCGGGACGGCCCGCGTTCAGGCTGCGGTTGCCGTGTGGGTGATATTTGCAGGCGGCGACGAGCTGGCGCGCCGCTTCCGCGGTTTCCACGCATGGCGCGACGATGCCCTGCGCGCCGCCGTCCAGCGCGCGCAGGATTTCCTTCGGGTCGATCCGCGCGCCGTTCGCGATGCGCACCAGGGCCGTGATGCCCATCGCCTCGGCCGTGCGCAGCATGTTCTCCAGCGTCTCCGGGTTCACCAGCACGTGTTCCGTGTCGACGATCACGAAGTCGAAGCCGGCCGCGCCGACGATTTCCACGGCGGCCGGCGCGGGCATCGAGCAGAACAGGCCGAACACGGGGTCGCCGCGGCGCAGCTTCTGTTTCAGCGCGTTCGGCCGCGGTACATTGGAGGTCAGCACGCCACGTCCCTGAACGCGTGCAGCGGGTTCGGCACCTGGCGGAAGCGCGGCTCGGCGTCGCCCAGCAGGCGGCGCTTCGTCAGCTCTTCCACCTGGAACGTCGGCGCGAACACGTCGAACGCGGCATAGCGCTCGGCGTGCTGCGGGTGGCGCTGCTGGTACTGGCGGATCAGCTTTGCCGTCATCGCCCAGAATTCCGTCTCCGGCAAGCCGTGGTGGCGCGCCAGGAAGATCGCCGTCTCCGCCATGCAGATGAAGAAGAACGCATCGCACGAGAAGTCGCGCACGGCATCCAGGTCGTCCGTCAGGATGAACGAGTTGCGGTTGATGCGCGCATGCGTGGCGGGAACGGGCACGAGGTTCGGTGCCAGTTCCGGCTGCGCCAGGTGGGCCGGCGAGTAGCGCACACCGTCATGGAAATCCTTCAGCGCGATGCGGGCCGGCCAGCCGTCCTGGTGGATCAGCACGATGTTCTGCGCATGCGATTCCATGCCGATGCCGTGGGCGAACAGCATGTGGATGATCGGTGTGACCGCCACGTGCAGCAGGCGTTCAGTCCATGCGTGCACGCCGTGACGCTCGATCCACGGGGCGATCAACGGGTTGCCGGTATCGTCGACGTGGCACAAGCCGTTGAACGGCACGGCTGCCTCGCCGTCCCGCAGGTAGCCGTGCAGGCTCTCGCGCCAGATCGCGCCCAGCGTGCCGTACGCGCGCGCCTTGCGCGGCTCCGGCAGCGTGTCGTAGTTGAAGCTCACGCCCAGCACTTCGCCGAGGATCACGAAATCCAGCTCACGGGCCGTCGGGTCGCTGCCGATCAGCCGGTGCAGCCAGTCCGTGACGATCGGACCGTTCATCACCGTGTGCGCAGCGAGGATGCGGCTCGTCGACGTGTTCGTGATGCTGAGCGACAGCTTTACGTACGCCTTTTCCGGGGCGCTGTGGTTGGCCAGCGTGCGGATCGATTGCTGCGGGCGGTAGCTGTCGCTGCCCGTGCCCAGCCAGACGACGCTGCCGTCGGCCAGCTCCGCATGGAACAGCGTGGCGATGCGCTGCTGCCACTGCCACGGGTGCACCGGCAGCAGCAAGTATTCGCCGATGTCCTTGCCTTGCTGGGCCAGCAGCGCGGCGAAGCGGGCGTATTCCGCGTCGCCCAGCTCGGCCTGGATCAGCTGGCGGTAATCCAGCCGCGTGGAATGGTTCATCCGCGCCGCGCGCTGGTGCACCGCGAGCCAGTGCAGGGCGAGTGGCTGTTTGAACTCCGGGCCGTAGCGGCGGTTGTCGTCCAGCGAGAAGCCGATGCGCGATTTGTAGCTGGGGTGGTACAGGTGGGCGTCCATGATGTCGCCTTCCAGCTCGTCGTAGGCACGCTGCGCGGCCGGGCCGCTGGCGCCTGCCGGCTGGCTGTGCGCCTGCAGGTCCTTGGCCAGCGTCTGTTCCAGCTCGTCGATGAAGGCGGCCAGGCGGTCCGATGGCGGCAGGCGGCCGAGGACTTCGGCGCACACGTCGGCGAGCGTGGCCGGCCGCGCGTCTTCGTCGCGGGCGGCACGCAGCACGGGGCCGCGATCGAGCTTGACGAGGCCGAAGCTCGTCTTCATCTCGCCGGGGCAGCGGTACTGCACGGCGCGGCCCTGTGGATCGCTGCCTTCGACGAGGAACTGGCCCGCGCGCGCGTATTCGCAAGGCACCACGCCTTCATAGATCAGCGCCTGCAGCAGCTGGCGCACGACGCGTTGTTCCACTTGCCGGTAGCGGGGCGATTGCAGCGCGGCCAGCCAGGCCGTGGTCCACGTGTCGCGGGCGTCCTTGGCCTGGTCTTCGATTTGCTTTGCTTCCAGGATGTTCATGGTTTTCCTTTTGAATGTCAGAGTGACCCGGCGGCGGCGGGAGCGCCGGCCGGTTTCGGGAACAGCAGCGCCAGCGGCAGCGTCAGCAAGATGAGCAGGCCGATGGCGACGAAGATTTCATTGAGCGCAGCGAGGCTGGCGGCCGTCTCCTGCGCACCGGCGCCGACCAGTACCGCGCGGCGCACTTCAAAGTAGATCGACACGAGCACCACCGCCAGCGACGCCGTCACGCGGCGCAGGATGTTGTTCATCGCCGACCCTTCCGTCACGAGGTGTTCGGGAATGGCGTTCAAGCCGGCCGTCGTGACGGGCAGGTAGGACAGCGCCAGCCCCACGCCGCGCAGCGCCATCAGCGCCACGATGGGCCACAGCGCCGTGCCGGGGCCGACGAGGCCGAACGCCGCCGTCGCCACGCCGCTGCACAGCAGGCCGAGCGCGATGCCGGTGCGCGGACCGTGCCGGTCCAGCAGCCGGCCGCCGGGTGCCGAGAACAGGCTGGCGCACAGCGCGGTGGCGAACAGCGCGACGCCCGTCCACGTGGCGCCGAAACCGAGCACCGTCTGCATCAACAGCGGCAGCAGCACGACGCAGCCGAACATGCCCACCGACTGCGCCGCGACGATCGCCACGCTGACGCTGTAGCCCGGCTCGGCGAAGATGCGCAGGTTCAGGAGCGGCGCCGGATGGCGCAGCTCGACGCGCACGAAGCGGGCCAGGCACAGCACGGCCGCGCCGACGAGGCCGAGCGTGAGCGGCTCCGTCAGCGCGGCCCAGGTGCGCACGCGGCTGAGCGTCGCGAGCAGCAGGCCGACACCGGCGGTGGCCAGTACAAAACCGCGCCAGTCGAACGGGCGCGGCGTGCGCGCGGCAGGCGCCGGCAGGCAGTACCAGCCGATGATCCAGCCCAGCAAGCCGACGGGGATGTTCACGGCGAACAGCGCATGCCAGTTGGCGAACTGCACCAGCAAGCCGCCCAGCACGGGCCCGACGGCCGGCGCCAGCATCACGGCCATGCCCCACCAGCCGCTGACGCGGCCCCGTTCCTCCTTCGGGTAGACCTCGAACACGAGGGCCAGCGACAGCGGGATCGTGATGCCGCCTGCCACGCCCTGGATGCAGCGCGCCGCGATCACCCACGCCATCGTCGGCGCCACCGTGCCCAGGCACGAGCCGGCAATGAACAGCGCCAGGCCGGCCAGGTACACGCGCTTCTTGCCGTAGCGGTTGCCCAGCCACGCCGTCACCGGCATCGTCATGCCCATGCTGATCATGAACGCGGTGATCACCCAGCTGGCCGCCACGGCGTCGATGCCGAACGCCGCGATGAAGACGGGAATCGCCGGGTTCAGCGCCGTGTTGTTCAGGCTGATCGCGACGGTCCCCAGCAGCACGGTCGCGAACACGAACCGGCGCGCCTTGGCCGACATGGGCGCGTGCACCTCGCTCATGCGGCCGCGCTGATCACGGCCGGTGCCGCGCAGGCTTCGCGCACGGCGGCGGCGAAGATATCGGCGATCGCATCGACGTCCGCCGCGCTGACGATCAGCGGCGGCAGGAAGCGCACGACGGCGCCATGCCGGCCGCCCAGCTCGACGATCAGGCCTTTCTGGAAGCACTTGCGCTGGATGGCTGTCGCCAGCTGCGGATTCGCCAGCGGCTGGCCCAGCGCATCGAGCGCACCGCTATCATCGACGATCTCGACGCCGATCATCAGCCCACGCCCGCGCACGTCGCCGATTTCCGGCACCTCGCGCTGCAGGGCTTCGAAGCGCGCCATCATCTGCGCACCGCGCGCCGCCGCCTGGGCGGGAATATCCTCGCTGCGCAGGTGGCGCAGGCTGGCCAGGCCGGCCGCCATCGCCAGCTGGTTGCCGCGGAACGTGCCGATGTGGGCGCCAGGTTTCCAGCGGTCGAACTCCTTGCGGTAGACGAGGACGGACAGCGGCAGGCTGCCGCCGATCGCCTTCGACAGCACGAGGATGTCCGGCACGATGCCGGCGTGCTCGAACGCGAACAGCTTGCCGGTGCGCCCGAAGCCCGTCTGCACCTCGTCGACGATCATCAGGATGCCGTGTTCGGCCGTGATGCGGCGGATCTCGCGCAGCCATTCGACCGGTGCGGGAATCGCGCCGCCTTCGCCCTGCACGACTTCGACGATCAGCGCGGCCGGCGGGCGCACGCCACTCTCCGGGTCGGCCAGCAGGCCCCGCAGGTAGCGGGCGCTGAGCCGCTGGCAATCGTCGCCGCCGACGCCGAACGGGCACCGGTAGGCGTACGGGTAGGGCAGGAAGTGCACGTCCGGCATCAGGCCGGCGATCTCGCCCTTCTGGTGCAGCGTGCCGGAAAGGGCCATCGTCGCATGCGTGGAGCCGTGGTAGCCGCCGTGGAACGAGAACACGCCGCTGCGGCCCGTGATCGTCTTCGCCAGCTTGACGGCCGCTTCGATCGCATCGGCGCCCGTCGGCGCGCAAAAGTGGATGCGCGCGTCGTCGGCGAATTCGGCGGGCAGGCTGGCGAACAGCTCGTCGACGAACGCTTCCTTGACGGGCGTCGTGATGTCCAGCGTGTGCAGCGGCAGCTTCGCATCGAGCGCCGCGCGGATCGCGTCGATGACGGCCGGGTGGTTGTGGCCCAGCGCGAGCGTGCCGGCGCCGGCCAGGCAATCGTAGTACGTCTTGCCGTCCATGTCGGTCACATGGATGCCTTCGGCCGAGCGGATCGCCAGCGGCAGGCGGCGCGGATAGGAGCGCGCGTTCGATTCGCGGGCCGCCTGGCTTTCGAGGAGGGACCGGTTGCCCCGGCGTTCAGACGTTGGCGTGTGCAGCATACTTGGCTCCATTACGTTGACTCCATTACTTGGGTGTGGTGTGACCTCGCGCCGAGGAAGACCTGGAGCGGGCGGGGATGACAGAGAAAATCGGCGTGCGAGATGTTGTAGCCGTAGGCGCCGGCCAGCGGCAGCACCAGCAGGTCGCCGACCGCGAGGCCCGGCAAGTCGACGTCGCGCGCCAGCACGTCCTTCGGCGTGCACAGCTGACCGACGACGGTCCAGCGGCCTGCCTCGCGGCGTGGGCCGGCGCCGCGCGGCACGTGCACGACGGGATGGTCGTGCGCCTGCGCGACGGGCAGCCGGAACTGGTGCGTGCCGCCGCGGCAGACGGCAAAGCCGCGGCCGTGGCTGTGCTTCAGGTCCAGCACCTGCATCACGTAGTAGCCGCAATAGGCAGTAACGAAACGGCCCGGTTCGAAGCGGATCGCCGGCGCATCGGGCATCGCGGCGAGGCGTTCGCCCAGGTAGCGGCACAGTCCCGGCCAGTCGAACTGCCGGCCCGCCAGGTAATCGACGCCCATGCCGCCGCCCGCGTTCAGGCATGTCACGTCATCCGGCTTCGCGGCCAGTGCGCGCCACGCGGGCCAGCGCCCCAGGTACCAGTCCAGCAGCTGCATGTGGCGCGCCACGTCGAGCTGGTGCGACATCGCATGCACGTGGAAGCCGCGCAGCGTCAGGTGCGGGCTGGCATCGACCAGCGCCACGGCTTCGGCCAGTTCGGCTTCGTCGACACCGAACGGCGTGGGCGCGCCGGCCATCGACAGCTTCGTGGCCAGTTGCGGCGGCAGCGTGGGATTGATCCGCACCAGCACGTCCTGGCGGCGGCCCAGCCGGGCGGCCAGCGCTTCCAGCCGGCCGATCTCGGCGAGGCCCTCGACGTGGACCATCTCGACGCCGTGCGTCATCGCGCGCGTCAGCTCGGAATCGAGCTTGCCTGGGCCGGAGAAGATGAAGCCCCGCCGCGTGCCGCATTCGAGCACCCGGCCGATCTCGCCGCCGGACGAGATCTCGAAGCCGTCGACGAACGGCGCCAGCGCATCCAGCACGGGCGCTTCGCTGTTCGCCTTGATCGCGTAGTACAGCTGCACGCCCGGCGGCAGGTGCAACTTCAGCCAGGCGGCCCGCTCGCGCAGCGCATCGAGGTCGTAGATGAAGGCCGAGATGGGATCGTCCGCCCCATCGGCCAGCTCCAGCGCGCGGCGCACCACGTGATCCGGCACAGTGTGCGGTACGGTCATGCGCGTGCCTCCCACGGTGCGCGCAGCTGCACGTAGCTGGCGTAACGGTCGGCTTCCGCCGCGAGGCGGATACGGAAGTTCGTCTTGCACGGGATCGTGGCGCCGGCCAGCAGCGCATCCAGTTCGGGCGCCGGGGCGCGCAGCGTGGCGCGGATCGCGTGCAGCGTCTCGTGCACGGCCTGCCACATCACGGGAGCCAGCGCGGGCCGGCCCTGTGTCAGCGCGAGGATCGCCTCGGACAGGTTGTTGACGAACAGGCAGTAGGCGATCCGGTTCCAGCCCTGCGCGCGTGGGTACTCCATCGAATGCCGCACGCGCGGGTGCGTGCCGGCCGGGATCGCATGGATGCCGTGTTCGGCGGTGAGCTTGACGCCTTCGTAGTCGCGCAGCAGCAGTTGCGCCGGCTGGCCGTCGCGCTGCACGATCACGGTGTTCTGGAGGTGCGGTTCGAACACGACGCCGTGGTGGAAGAACATGTTCAGCACGGGCCGCAGCAGCAGCGCCGCATAGGTGCCGAACCAGGCCAGCAGGTCGGCGTCGCCCGGCGCGCGGCCCAGGTGGCGTTCCAGGAACGGCAGCACGTTGGCGCGCAGCGCGAGGTCGCGGCCGAAGACAGTGCCGGCCAGCAGGCAGGCATCCTCGCCTTCGTCGAGGCAGAAATTGCGGCGCAGGATCGCGCCGGTCTGCTCGCGGAACCAGATGCGGTCATCCAACGAGTGGTCCGGTGGCGACCAGCCGAGGGCCGCCGGCTCGGGCACCGTGCGCAAGCCGCCCGTGGTGCCGTCATCGAGGGCTGTGAGGCGCTTCAACAGCTGGTCGATCAGCAGCGCGCTTTCCAGCTCGTACCACGCGTTCTTGCGCACGCAGTTCGTGATGCGCACGTTCAGCGAACCCTTGATGAAATACTCGTGGGCCGGCACGTACATCGTGCGCACGGACGCCGTCGGATAGGACAGCCAGCCGGTGCGCCCCAGGTCGCGCAGCGTGCCGTCCGCCAGCAGGCGCTGCACGCGCTCGTCCGCGCAGAACAGCGCGGCCTGGATCGGGTGCATGCTGAGGATCGCGTGGCCGGGTGCCGCGTCGCGCTGGTCCGCGAACGCCGCCAGCGCCTGATCGCGCGGCATGTCGTTGGCACCCAGCCACAGGCCGTCCGCCGGCACTTCGAAACGGTGCAGCCGCACGGCCGCGCCGAATTCGGGCGACACGTCCTCCTCGCGCAGCGAAGCGGGCCACAGCCTTGCCTTCGGCGCCACCTGCGCCGGGTGGCCGTACCACAGGCCCTGTTCGCTGGCGAGATAGCCGGCCAGCGGATCGGGGTGCCGACTCGCGTGGTGCGCGGTGACGGCGCGTTTCAGGTCGCGGCTCGCGTGGATCTGCGTCAGCAGCTCCGGGTTGCCCTTGCCGGTGATGCGCGCGCAGCTCTCCAGCATGCGCTCGGCCAGCATCGCCGGCGTCAGCATGCGCCACCGTTCGCCGGCACGCCGGCCGAACACGGCCGAGACGTAGGCCTGGCTGCCGAGCGGGTCGCGGCGGTCCGCCAGCACGGCGAACTGGGCGCCGTCGGGCATGCGGATGAGGATGGGCACCGTGACGGGCGCGCGCAGCCGGCGTGCCAATGCGTAGGGCAGGCCGCGGCCATCGCCTTCGTGCAGGGCCATCGGCAGCGCGAATTCCTTCAGCAGGCAATTCATCAGCGCATGGGTGGCCGCGTGGTCGGCGACGAGGCGCGCGGCGGGAGCAGGGCGCACGCTCATGCCGCCGCTTCCAGAGCCGGCGTGCCGGTGTGCTGCAATGGCAACAGCTGGGGCGCTTTGACGCTCTGGCCCAGCGCCGCCTTGATCGTCGCGGCGAACAGGTTGCCGTCCAGCTGGTCGTCCAGCGCCAGCTCGGACTCGTCGTCATGCAGGCCGTCGTGGATGTCGCGGATACGCAGTCCTGCGGCGGACACGCCGTACTCGATGTGGTGGCGGCCGTTGCCCAGCGCGAGTGCGGGCAGCAGCGCCAGCAGCTCGTCGCAGTTGGGAGGGCGGGGCAGGAAGGCGGCGACACGCTTGGTGCGCACCGCATCGGCATCAGCAGCATCGAAGGCGATGCGGCTGCCGCACAGGACTGCCGTGCCTTCGGGCGTGGCAAGCAGGTCGAGCCCATACACTTCCTCGTCGGCACGGTACGACTCGACCAGCGTGTGGCCGTGGCGCAGCGTTGCCAGCAGTTCGCGCAGTGCCGTCGCGTCATGCACGATCGTGCCGGTCGCCGTCGCGTCGTCCAGCTGCTGCACGGTGGCGGGGAACCACGCCGGGTCGATGTCCGCCGGCGGCTCGGCGCAATCGACGATGCGGCGCAGCGGCGTGGCGCCCGGCTGCAGGTCGAGGCGCTGCTCGGCGCGCACGGCGGCGGGCCACGCGGGTCCAGCCAAGCCGAGTGCGGCCGCGACGCCGGCGGCGCTGGCGCGCAGCGCCGTATCGGCCGCCAACACGCCGGCGTAGCGCTTGCCGTGCGCGGCGATCCAGCGGCACACGGCAAGCGGGTTGAAGACGTCGCATTCGGCCAGCTCGCAGTCGGCACCATGGGCGCCATCCTGCACGTGGGCGACGTGCTCGATCGCGCGGTCGGTCAGGATCGTGACCGCCAGGCGCAGCTCGGCCGCGGCGGGCAGGAAGCCCTGTTCCAGGCTGCGGGCCGGGGCGTGGGCGAGTATCAGTAGTTCCATCAAGCTTCCTCTCGTCTTGGTCAATGAATGCATCCGGTGGGTGGAATGCTTCTCATTTAGCTAGACGAAGGAAGGTTGGGGAAATTTAGGGTTTTTTTGCGACGTGGCGCTTGCGCGGTATGCGTTGCTGGCCGGGGCGGGCGTGGGAACGCGCGCTGTCGGCCAGCCGGGGACGGTGTGGCCGTCGCTCGCGGGGGACTTGCTTGGGCAGGTGATGGTGGCCGGCGGTCGGCGCCGGGGTTGGGGGCGCAGGACTGCGGGCTCCCGGCCGGCAGGGAAGGGTGTGGTGCTGCCGCTGGCGGTGGTGGAGCTTGGTTGGGCCTGCATTGGGGCCGGCGGTCGGCGCGGGAAATGCAAACGCGCGCTGTTGGCCGCCGGTGAACGGTGGGGCCGTCGCTGGCGGGCGAACTTGGTTGGGCAGGCGATGGTGGCCGGCGGTCGGCGCCGGGGTTGGGGGCGCGGGAATGCGTGCTCCCGGCCGGCAGGGAAGGGCGTGGTGCTGCCGCTGGCGGTGGTCGGGGGCTTGGTTGGCGGCGCGTTGGTGGCCCGCGGCAGGCGTCGGGCGGCGGAGCGGGAGCCTGCGCTGCTGGCCGGCAGGGAGGGCGCGGGGCGCGGGCGGCCGGTGCTGCCGCTGCCGCAGGCGCCGGCGTGTCGGGGCGGCCGCGGCACGGCAGGCGTCATCGCGCGTGGTGCCGCCGCCGCCCGCGAGTACTCGGTAGGTGGTCGGGGAGAAGTGCCTCGTTTTGCCTAATCGTGCCTCGTTCTTGCCTCACCCTTTTCATCCGGCTGATAATCATCCCTCTTGCCGGACTGCCGATCGCGCTAAAGACGAGGCAAAAAAGAGGCGGAACGAGGCAAAACGAGGCAGTTGCCGTATCACCGGCATGGCATCGTCTACATCGGCCTTCCGTGCAGCTCTTCAAGCCGGGCGGCTACTTCGAGCAGGGAGGATTGTCGCTGCCGGCATGTGGCGACGGCAGGTGGGGAATGCTGGCACGCCGTGGCGCCGGAGCGCAACTGCCCGCGCCCTGGACGGCATGCCTGGTCGTTGAGAGCTCCCTTTGCACAGCGGCGAATGAGCACGAGCGATGCCGCCGGCGCCGGTGGCCGTCTCCACATGGCCGGCGACGCATCGGGCGCCCCACTGACGGTCGGATGTGCCATGGCTGGCCAGCGGAATGCCTCGTTTTGTTTGTTCTCGCTTCGTTCGTGCCTCGCTTCTTTCACGGAGGCGTCGAACTTTTCTCTTGCGGCGTTGTCCAATCATTTGGCAGCGAGACAAAAGGAGGCGGAATCATGCTGAAGGAGGCGATTGCCGTGCCCCTGCGTATCAACGTGTACTTTGACTTGATGGAGCAGCTTCGCAAGCTTGGCGACGACCGCGATCCTGGGGAAATCGTCGGCGTGGCTGTTCGGCACTGGCTCGCGGCGAATGGGTGTTCGCGGCAGCGTGGCTACCAATGGAAGGAGTTGTTTCTACCGGATGGTGCGGAGCTGCGCTTGCGCTTTCAGGGCGTCGATTATTTTGCGACGGTGGAGGGCGACCGGTTGATGTATGCGGGCGAAAATGTATCGCCAAGGCAGTTCGCATTGATGGTCACCGGCACGAACCGCAATGCCTGGCGCGACATCTGGATACGGCGGGCCGTCAATGAATACTGGGTTCAGGCTTGCCGATGGCGCAGCCGTTATTCCGCGACGTGGCCGTCCCGATTCATCGACCGCCGCCGCCTCGTGCGCCGCAGCGGTGATCTGTAGGCGCAATTCCGCGCGCACGTAATCTGCGCAGCCGGCACGCGCTGAACGCCGTTGCCACAGTGCTGCATGCCGCCCGGGCGGAACGCGGTGCGAGGCCTTGTGCCTGACTCTTCACGGATTGATATGACGGACAGCACACCGCGCGGCGCCACGGAAGCGGACCGCCGGCCGGCGCCGGGTGCGAGCCCACTGGCGTGCATGCGTCGGGCTGGCAGGGAGTCGCGAAATAGCGCATACCTCTGGCTGGAGGACATGCCGGCGCGTGCATGATCGACTGCATCTGGGGCCCGGTATCAATGCGGTTGCCGCAGCGCGCCCGTCGGCGCTCCTTGGGAGGGCGGCGCCGTGACCCGATCCGCGTGCGTCCGTTACGCCGCCTTCAATGCATTGCCACCTGCCGCGTCTCCACGCGGCCGCACAGGCTGCGTCCAGCCGCCATCACGCGTGTCTCCTTCCTGCTTGCCATGCACGCCAGCGCCCCTGCGGCGCTTGAGCCAGTCCTCGTGCGGCCGCTACGCCGCTTCAACGCATGCCACCTGCCGCGTCTCCACGCGGCCGCACAGGCTGCGTCCAGCCGCCATCACCCGTGCCTCCATCCTGCTCGCCACGCACGGCAGCGCCCCTGCGGCGCTTGAGCCAGTCCTCGTGCGGTCGCTACGCGCCTCCAATGCATGCCACCTGCCGCGTCTCCACGCGGCCGCACAGGCAGCGTCCAGCCGCCATCACCCGTGTCTACCTCCTGCTCGCCACGCACGGCAACGCCCCTGGGGCGCTTGAGGCAGTCCGTGTGCGGCCGCTACGCCGCCTTCAACGCATGCCACCTGCCGCGTCTCCACGCGGCCGCACAGGCTGCGTCCAGCCGCCATCACCCGTGCCTCCTTCCTGCTCGCCATGCACGCCAGCGCCCCTGCGGCGCGTGAGCCAAACATCGATGCAAGCCGCGAAAGCAGACCGTTCTGCACATGCATCCGTGCTGAACCCTTTTCCGGCGCACGCCAGCTTCAATGCGAAGCGATATAGGCACTATCAGCCCGCCCCGGCGGCGCAATCGCAAACCGCTCCCGCATCCGCTTCGTCTCCGCGGCCGGCGTCACCCCGAACAGCCGCTTGAACTCGCGGCCGAACTGCGACGCGCTGGTATAGCCGACGGCGCGGCATGCGCCGTCCGCCGTCAGGTCCTGCCGCACCATCAGCAACCTGGCCTGGTGCAGCCGCGCCGACTTCAGATACTGCATCGGCGACGTGCGGGTGATCGCCTTGAAGTGGCTGTGGAAGGACGGCACGCTCATGCCGGCCGCGCGTGCCAGCTGCGCCAGGTCGAGCGGTTCGGCGTAGCGCGCGTGGATCAGCTGCAGCGCGCGGCCGATCTTGCCGTACTGGCCCCGCTGCGCCAGCGCGGCGCGCAGCGGGCCGCCTTGCGGGCCGGTGAGCACGCGGAAGTACAGCTCGCGCAGCAGGCCCGGGGCAAGCACCGCCGCTTCCAGCGGCTGGGCCAGCGCGGCCAGGAAGCGCAACAGCGTCGCGCGCAGCGTGCCGTCGATGCGGCTCGACATCATCGTGCGCGGCGCCTGCACCGGTGGCGGGCCGGCGCGGTCGATGTGCAGCATCAGGTCCGCCGCCAGCGCGAAATCGAGGTGCAGGTACAGCGCCAGCAGGGGGCGCTGCGGCGTCGCATCCGTCTCCATGTCGAACGGCACGGGCACGGAGACGGCCAGGTAGTGCTCCGCATCGTAGACATACACGTCCCCGCCGAAGTACCCGCGCTTGCAACCCTGGCAGACGAACACGATGCCGGGATCGTAGAGCACCGGCGTGCGTGCCAATGGACGATCCGAGCGCAGCATCCGCACGCCGGGCAGCGCGGTGGGGTTGTAGCCCTCGGCCGGCGCCAGTGCGGCGGCCAGGCGGGCCAGCTGTGGGGATGTCATAGTTTTAGGCTAGAAATTCACGGATTCCCGGCTTACGGACCGGCAGGCGCGAGAATAACATGCGCTTCCATCGACAACGGAAGGAGCGCACATGACAACCACATACACAGCACAATCGACAACGCAATCGACAACACAGCGACTGATCCTGATCACCGGCGTCAGCAGCGGTTTCGGCCGCGCACTGGCCCAGGCCGCGCTGGCGGCGGGCCACCGCGTCGTCGGCACCGTCCGCAACGACGCGGCGCGGCGCGACTTCGAGCAGCTGGGCGCGGGCGCCACGGCGCGCATCCTCGACGTCACCGACTTCGCTGCGATCGGCCCTGTCGTCGCGGGCATCGAAGCGGACATCGGCCCGATCGACGTCCTCGTCAACAATGCCGGTTACGGGCACGAAGGCATCCTGGAAGAGTCGCCGCTGGACGAGATGCGCCGACAGTTCGACGTGAACGTGTTCGGCGCGGTGGCGTTGATGAAGGCCGTGCTGCCGTCCATGCGCATGCGCCGGCGCGGACGCATCCTGAACATCACGTCGATGGGCGGGCACATCACGATGCCGGGCATCGCGTACTACTGCGGCAGCAAGTTCGCGCTGGAAGGGATTTCGGCGGCGCTGGACCAGGAGGTGCGCCCGCTCGGCATCGCCGTGACGGCCGTCGCTCCCGGCTCGTTTCGCACCGACTGGGCGGGCAGGTCGATGCGCCGCTCACCGCGCGCGATCGCCGATTACGACGCGCTGTTCGAACCGGTGCGCCAGGCCCGCATCGAGAAGAGCGGCAAGCAGCTGGGCGATCCCGCCAAGGCCGCGCAGGCGATGCTCAAGCTGATCGAGGCCGACGATCCGCCGGCCCACCTGCTGCTGGGCAGCGATGCATTGCGCCTCGTGCGCGGCAGGCTCGCCGCGTTTTCGACGCAGCTTGAAAAATGGGAAGCGTTGACGCTGTCGACGGACGGTTGACCCGCGCGCGTCAGGTGCGCTCGTCCGCCGGCGGCACGAGCCCCGTCAACAGCCAGACGCGCGATGCTTCGTCATACGCGGCGCGGTGGGATGGATGTTCGGCCAGCCAGGCCGCCAGTGCCGCGCTGCCCGTTGTATCGAGCGGCTGTTCCTGCGCGCGCAGCAGCCAGTCGAGCGCCTGCTGCCAGGCGCGATCGTCGTATCGATCGTTGGAGTCTGTCATGAAGATGTCGATGAGTGCCGATGAGTCGTGAAAATGGTTTTGCGTCGGCATTGTATCGGACGGAACGACTCCTTCAGCGTTCGGCGCGGCGCAGCGCACCCGCGCAATGCGTCAGCGCGTCGCGGATCATGAAGTTGACGAGGGTGATCGAGACGCCGAGCCGGTCGGCGATCTCGCGCTGCGTCAGACCGTTGAAGCGGTGCAGCTCGAACGCCTGGCGGGTGCGGTCGGGCAGCGTCCCCAGCGCGTCCGCGACGATGCGCAAGTCCTGCCGCGTCACCGTCACCGATTCGGGCGTGCCGCCGGCGGCCGGCACCTGCTCGCCATCTTCCTCGCCGACGAAGACGCGGGCTTCCAGGGCGGCGCGGCGGTGTGCGTCGATCGCCAGGTTGCGCACCATCTGGAACAGGTAGGCCAGCGGTTGCGCGGCCTCGAACACGTGGGCCGCTTCCGACAGCTTCAGGTACGTGTCCTGCACCACGTCCTGCGCCCACTCGATATTGCCGAGCACCTTGTACGCGGCGCGCTGCAACTGCGCACGGTGCTCGACGAACAGCGCACACCAATCCATCCGCTCCTTGACCGATTCCATGCAAACCCTTCAGCTCAACGTATCAGGAAGGCCGCGGCGGTGGCCAAGGCTCACCGCGCGGTCCACAGGCGCTTGTCGCGTGAAAGATTCTAGTCAATTTGCTAAGCAAACGCAATAGGAATGATTCTCATTCTCACTGCGGTTGCACGTGAATGGAAACGATGTGCGCACTGCGCTCAGCGGTTCACCTTACCCGCCAGCGTGAGGTTGCCCGATGCGACCTTGAACACGTCGACGACGCACAGCAGCGGGTCGTGCACGCTGGCGTTCACGCGCAGCGCGGCCGTCACGCCGTCGAAGCCCGCCGCCTGCACGGCGCCGATGTCGTCGAACGGCACGCGCACTTCCAGGCTTTCGCCGTTGAACACGGGGCTGTAGCCGGGGCTGTCGATCAACAGCGGCAGGCCGGGCCACGTCTTCGGCAGCTTCGGCTTCGCGCCGGGCGCAATGTCGACGACCTTCAACGCACCTTTGCCGCAGGCGTCGTCCTGCTTCAGCACGACCCAGTGCGAGTGCCACAGGTCGCCGTCGTTGGCCAGGTCGCCGTCGCCGTTCTCGTCGTACAGCGGCGTGTCGTCGAAATCGGGGTGCGATGTGACGGCGAATGCCAGGATGCCGGCGCCCTGGTCGAAGCCGACCGCGGACGGATCGATCGTTGTCGGCCACACGTACGAAAACACGGTGCTGCCGGCCAGCTTGCCGACTTTCGATGGCCGCGACGCCCCGGCCTTGCCGGCCACGGCGATGTGGAACACGGCCAGGTTGCCCTGGGTCGTGATCTTGGTGTGGACGATGTCGAACGCGGGTGCGGCATCCGCCTTGGCGGCGCTGGCGATGCCGCCGCTGTGGGCGCGGTGCGCCGCATGGCCCGGGTCGGCGAGGGCGGCGCAGGTGGTGGCCGCAAGGATCAGGACTGCCAGGGGTTTGACGAGGTTCATGTGTTTTCCTTTGAAGTGGTGCGCCGTTGCGGGCGCGCGGTTGTTCGTTCGTTGTTCGTTCGTTGTTGATTCGTCGTTCATTCGTACAGCCGGCGCGCCCAGTCCTCGATGCGGCCCGTTTCGGTGCGGCGCGCGAAGGTCGCGCGCCAGTTCGGTGCCAGCGGCGCCAGCAGGCTCGCCGCGCGCCACTCGCCGTGCAGCGCCGGCGCATCGCGGTCGGCGGTGAACAGCGCGGCGATCAGCCGCGCCAGCGGCCAGGCGGGGCAGGGGCGCTCCACCAGCACGATCGGGTCGTGCCGCGCGAGCAGGCCTTCCTCCAGCACGCGGTAGTACCAGCCGGTGCAGCCGGCCGTCTGCATCGCCAGCGCGGCGTCGCCGCTGCCGAGCCGGCGGTTCAGCCGCCAGCACGGCTGCCGGCCCTGCGACACCTGGACCAGTGCACCGCCGATCCGGTACACGTCGCCGATACACACCGTGGCCTCCGTCATGCCGGCGGTCGAGACGTTCTCGCCGAACGCGCCCGCCGCCAGCGGCACGGGGCTGTCCGGATAGAGCGTGCGCCACAGCGGGTAGTGCTCGGCGGCGTAGTGGTGCAACGCCTTCTCGGGGCCGCCGTGCCATGCGCGATCGCCCTGTTCGTCGCCATCCAGGCCTGTTGCCGTCAACCGCACCGGCCCGGCGAGCGGCAGCTTGGCGATGCCGCTCGCTACGTCCGGATGGCCGGGCCGGGAAAGCGGCCGCGCCGGGCCGGCGAACAGCTGGTCGATCCGCGCCGTCATCGCAGGTCCGCCAGCCAGGCACGCAGCAACCGCTGGCCGGCCTGTGCCAGCGCCGGGCCATGGCGCCGCGTGTCGTCGCGCAGTGCCTGCAGGTCGCTGCCCGCATGCGCCAGTTCGACCGCGTGGCCAGCCAGCCATTCCTCCAGCGCGGCGGCATCGAACTCGCCGTGGAACTGCACTGCCAGCGCATGGCCGCCTGCCTGGAATGCCTGGCATGGCGTACCGGGTGTCGCGGCCAGTGCCGGCACGCCGGGCGGCGGGACGATGTTGTCGCCATGCCAGTGCAGCACGGGTACGCCGCGCAGCGCCCCCAGCGGGCCGGCAGCAGCGGGCAGTTCCAGCGCCGACCAGCCGATCTCCATCGGGCCCGTGCGCCGTCCGACGCTGCCGCCCAGCGCCACGGCGATCAGCTGCGCGCCGAGGCAGATGCCGAGGGTAGGGCGGTGCAGGGCGAGGCGCCGCCGCAGGCCGTGCAGCTCGGCCGTAAGCCATGGATACGCGGCCGTGTCGTTGACGCCCAGCGGCCCGCCCAGCACGACGACGAGATCGGTGGCGATCCATTCGTCGTCGGTCAGCGGCGCCGCGCCGGCGTGGCGGTAGGCGATCTCGTAGCCCATCTCCCGCAGCGGCGCGGCAAACGTGCCAAGGTCCTCGAAGCGCACGTGGTACAGGGCGATGCATTTCATCGGCGGTCCTCCATTATCGATGGCCGCGTCATTGCGCACCGAGCTTCACGCGGGGGAAATCGACCGGCACGTCGAACGCCACGTTCACGTAGTTCGTGAACAGGTTCAACGCCACGTGGGCCATGATTTCCATGATCTCGCCGTCGCCGAAGCCGGCCTGGCGCAACGCGTCGACATCGGCCGCGCCGATCTGCGCGCGCTCGCGGACGACAGCGGTGGCGAAGCGCAGCGCGGCGGCCGTTTTCGGCTCGTCCGCCTGGCCCGCCTGCGCGGCGCTCATCTCCGCGGCGCTGGCACCGGCCTTGCGGCCCAGCGCCGTGTGCGCGGCCAGGCAATATTCGCAGCGATTCACGTCGGCGATCGCCACCGCGATCTGCTCGCCGAGTTTGGCGCCCAGCGTGCCGCCGTGCAGCGCGCCGAAGGCGGCCCACATGCTGGAGAGCGCCGCCGGCGAGTTGGCCACGGCGCGGAACATGTTCGGCGTGGCGCCGAACGCGGCCTGCACCTGTTCCAGCAGTTGGCGGGAGGCGCCGGTGGCGTTTTCGCGGGACAGCAGTTCGATACGGGACATGGTGTTTCCTTTCGTTTTACGTTACGGCCAGGGATTGGATGCAGCGGCCGGCCACGCACGCTACATCATTTAAAGTAGGAGTCCTAAATATTTAGGTCAAAAAAAATGTCAGGCAAACGCCTCCCAGTTGCGCCGCTCCGTCACGGGATCGGTCGGCTCCTGCTCGGCGCAATCGATGCGCAGAAACGCGATCGGCAGCGGTGCCTTCACCAGCGCGCAGTGATGCGGTGCCGCGCTGCCCGGGAACTTGTTCGCCTCGAAGAAGCGGCACGACAGGCAAGCCCGCAATGCGGGGAACCGCTCGCTCTTCTGCAACTGCGCGATCAGCTTGAACAGGCCGACCAGCATCTGTTCCTGCACGGCGCGATTCAGCCTGGCCGCCGCATCGTCCGCGAAGCCCAGCGCCTGCGCCATCCGTTCTACCAGCGCCTTGCCCTGGTCGGTCAGCCACAGCGCGGTAGCGCGCTTGTCGTCCTCGGCGCGGTCCTTGCGCACCAGGCCCTTGGTGACGAGCGCGGCGACCGAGTCGCTGGCGCTGGCCGGCGACACGGACAGCTGCGTGGCCAGCCACGACAGCCGGACGCCGTGCGTGCGGTCCTTCAGCAGCTGCAGGATCTCCGCCTGGGCCGGGTTCAGGTTTTCCGCGGTGGCGAACTCCCACATGCCCGCCCGCAGCACGCTCGCGACACGACCGATCGCGACGATAATGCGGGCGGAGATGTCCGGCGTGCCGTCCCACGGGGTTTCCGATGTGATCTCCATGCACGCATCATAGCATGGAAAAGGAATTGGTCAAGAGTCCTAAGTAAATTCCTCGGATGTGTGTTGGCGCAGGTGCGGCAAGTCAGGCGGCGGCCCGGGTGTCGGGAGGCCGGACGGCATCCTGGCCATCGCGGGCAGGCGGAGCGGCCTTGCCCCTGCGCGGCCGGGACAGGCCCATCACACGGATGCGGCGGCGCCGGTCCCCCATCAATGCGCGCAGCGTGTCGACAGGCACGCCGCTTACTTCCTGCATCTGCATCAGCATCGTTGCCGTCACGGGAATGCGGCGCCGGCGCAGCTGGCAGAGGACGTCGGCGCTGAGCCCCAGCGCCTTGGCCAATTGTTTGTCTGAGCGGACGCGCAATTCCTGGCTCAGCCGGTCAAGCAGCTTGTCCGGCGCAAAAATCTTCTCCATATCGAACCGTTCTTCGTTGCTTCTTTTGAAGGCCGAAATTCTAGCGCAGCGGCGCGGTTTGCTCATGCACGGCAGAGCGTGTCCAACTCACAACCATAAATGATGAAATTGATTATTCCTGTTGACGTATGGTAACTGCTGCGGCATGATGGTTTCCACAATCGTCAATATCATCATTTCGCTCCCGTCCCCGCCCCCGCCGCGGAGCTGTTTGATCCGGAGGGAATCATGTTGGAATACCTGAAGAAGATCGACAGCGCGCAATTGCGGCCCGGCATGTATGTGCACGACCTCAGCTGCGACTGGATGACCCACCCATTCGTGCGCAACCGCTTCGTCGTTGGTGCCGACGAGATCAGGAAGATCGTCGACGCGGGCATCCACGATGTCGTCATCGACACGCGGCGCGGCGGCGACGTGCCGCAAGCGCCCGGTGTCGAACAAGCCGCGGCGGCGGTCGAGACGGCGGTGCAGGAGATCGCCCGCGAAGCACCCGTGCGGACCAGCTACCGCGACGAATACGAGCGCGCCGTCAAGATACGCGACCAGGCCGTGAACGTCGTGCGCGACGTGATGGCGGACGTTCGGCTGGGGAAGGCGGTGGCCATCGGGCAGGTGACGCCGGTGGTGCAGGACATTACCGAATCGATCCTGCGCAATCCGGGCGCGCTGCTCGGCCTGCTGCGCATCAAGAACAAGGACGACTACACGTTCCTGCACTCGGTCAGCGTGTGCACGCTGCTGGTCGCGTTCTGCCACCACCGCGGCATGGATGCCGAGACGGTGCGCCAGGCCGGCATCGGCGGCCTGCTGCACGACGCGGGCAAGGCCGCGATCCCGCTCGAGATCCTGAACAAGCCGGGCAAGCTGACGGACGAGGAGTTCGCCGTGATCCGCACGCATCCGCAAGTCGGCCACGACCTGCTGAAGCAAAGCGGCATGGTCGGCCCGATCCCGCTGGATATCGCGCTGCACCACCACGAACGCTGCGACGGCACCGGCTACCCGCGCCGGCTGCGCGACGAACAGATAAGCGACCTGGCGCAGATGGCCGCCATCGTCGACGTGTACGACGCGCTGACGTCCGAGCGCTGCTATCACGAGGCGATGCCGGCGGCGCTGGCGCTGCGCAAGCTGTACGAGTGGAGCAAGTTCCACTTCCGGCCCGCGCTGGTGCAGGACTTCATGCGCTGCATCGGCATCTACCCGGCCGGCACGCTGGTGCAGCTGGCATCGGGCCGGCTGGGCGTCGTGTACGAACCGAATCCCGGCAAGCCGCTGCTGCCGAAGGTGAACGTGTTCTTCAACATCCGCACCAACGTCTACATCCGGCCGGAAGTGGTGGACCTCGCGCTGCCGCGCTTTGCCGAGTCGGAGCGGATCGTCAGCCACGAGTCGCCGAAGAAGTGGAACGTGGAGCCGCTGCGGTTCATGCCCGCCTGAGCGAAAACAGGGTAACTTTGTTCAATACGGCCGCGCCGCCGCGGCCTATCGTGGCGCTTCCGATTCATCTTCAGGGAAGCGCACTCCATGTCACTCTATCTCTCGATGGCCGCGTTCGCGCTGGCCTCCTCGATCTCGCCCGGCCCCGTCAACGTCGTCGCGCTGTCCGCCGGCGCGCGGCACGGGCTCGCGGCAACGCTGCGCCACGTCAGCGGCGCCACCGTCGGTTTTACGTTGCTGCTGCTGTTGACGGGCCTGGGCCTGCATGAGCTGATGCGGCAGGCGCCGCACACGATCACGGCGGTCCGCTGGGCCGGCGTCGCGTTCCTGCTGTACCTCGCCTGGAAGCTGGCGCGCGACGACGGCACCTTGCCGCAGGACGCGCACGTGGCCGGTCCTGCATGGTGGACGGGCGCCGCGATGCAGTGGCTGAACCCGAAGGCATGGCTGGCCGCCGTGTCGGGCATGGGCGCGTTCGTCGCCGACGGCGATGCGCGGCTCGTGTGGGAATTCGCGGCGATCTACTTCATCGTCTGCTACCTGTCGATCGCCAGCTGGGCCTGGGCCGGGGCCGCGCTGCGCGAGCACCTGCGCGACCCAGCCAGGATCCGGTTGTTCAACCGGGCGATGGCGGCGCTGCTGGCGGCGAGTGCGGTGTGGCTGGTGGCGCACTAGCGGCGTATTGGCGGGAGCGATACTGCCCCGGCGTCGCCGCCACATGCTGCTTGAACGTGCGCTGCATATGGGCCTGGTCGGCGAACCCCGCCAGCAATGCGGCATCCGCGATCGGGTGGCCGCGCTTGAGCAGGCCGCGGCAGTATTCGATGCGGCGGTTGACGAGCCATGCGTGCGGCGTCATGCCGTAGCGGGCCTTGAAGGCGCGGATCAGGTATGACGGCGACAGCCCGGCGGCCGCGCAGATGTCGTCCAGC
Source organism: Pseudoduganella flava (assembly GCF_007830495.1). Lineage (GTDB taxonomy): Bacteria > Pseudomonadota > Gammaproteobacteria > Burkholderiales > Burkholderiaceae_D > Rugamonas > Rugamonas flava. The sequence goes on from NZ_VLKW01000002.1 coordinate 829,829, forward strand.
GTGAGCGCGTGCATGCAATTGTCGGCGATGTATTCGGCCGCACGGCGCAGCGGCGCGCCCGGCTCGTTGCGCGGGGTGGAAGTCGGCTGCACAGCGGGCTGCAACACGTCGTGCATGCCAGTGAAAAAAGCGACGGCAGCCTGCTGCTTCGCCAGCGGGTCCGCGTGCCGGCCGGTGCACGTCGCGTACAGCGCCGCCAGCCCCGCGGACAGCGCCGGCGCATGGCTGACGATGGCGACATAGGGCTGCAGGTCGTCGTGGCGATGCAGGCCCACGTCGCGTTGAACGCCGGCCAACCAGCGGCTGTCGACGTAGAACATGCGGTAGGCCCACGGCGTGTCGCCGAGCGGATTGCAGGCGTGGACGTCGCCGGGGTTCATCAGCACCACCGCGCCGGCGCGCACGTGCTCGCGCGACTTCCCGTTCACGTAGATGCTTTCGCCGCCCGTCACGAGGCCGATCGAGAACGTGTCGTGCGCATGCTTGCCGTAGCGGACGGCGCGGCCGTCGTCGATGGCGCGCGCTTCCAGCCAGGGCAGGGCGGGGTCGTGCCAGAAGGTGGGGATGGCGCGGCTGTTCATCGGATGCGATCGGTTCGGGACACGCTGCATGATCGCAGTTTTCCGGCGCGGGCGCTAGCGTGCGGCTTCGCCCAGCAGCCACGCGCGGAACGCGGCCAGCCGCGGCAGGCTCGCGCACTCGGGCCGGTAGACGATGTAATAGGCCAGCGGCGACGGGTAGTCCAGCTCGGGGAACAGGCGTACCAGCCGGCCAGCAGCCAGGTCGTCGCGCGCCATCACGCTGCGCGCCAGCGCGATGCCGTGGCCGTCGATCGCGGCCTGCAGCACGGCGGCCGAGTTATTGATCTTCATGCCGCGGGTGGGCGGAACGTCCGTCACGCCGGCATGGCGCAGCCACGTGTCCCAGGTGGGAAAGCCCGCGAAGCTGTCCATCGGCATGTCGTGGATCAGCGTTTCGCGGGCCAGGTCGCGCGGCTTGCGCAGGCGCGCGCGGCCGCGCAGCAGCGCCGGCGAACACACCGGATAGATATCCTCTTCCATCAGCTTCTCGGCCGCCAGCCCGGGCCAGTGGCCGGCGCCGTAGCGCACGCCGATGTCGATGCGCTGCGCGAGGAAGTCCACCGGCTTCTGGTTCGTTTCCAGGTGCACGTCCAGGTCCGGGCACGCGGCCTGGAAGCGGTCGATGCGCGGCAGCAGCCACTTCGCCGCGAACGCGGGGCTGACCGTCACCGTCAGCGTGCCGTTCGTGCCGCCTTCCCTGAGCCGCTCCAGGCCCAGTGCCAGCCGGTCGAAGCCGGCGCGGATGTCGGGCAGCGCGCGCTCGGCCGTCTCGGTGGCGACGAGCCGCGCGCGGCCGCTGGCGCCGCGGTGAAACAGCGGCGTGCCGAGCCAGTCCTCCAGCGTGCGCACGAGCTGGCCGACGGCGGCCGGCGTCACGTGCAGCTCTTCGGCAGCCTTGGCAAAGCTCTGGTGGCGCGCACTGGCCTCGAAGGCGCGCAGGGCGTTCAGGTACGGTGTCGTCATCGTCGTGGTAAAGATTTTCTTTCGATACCCGACACTTTAACTCGTTTGTGCCACGCCCGCCGATCGTGAAGAATGGCGGTCATGTCAGGTGCCGGCGCGGTGCTGGTACCGATAAGTTTTTCTTCACTGAATGTGAAGTGACGATATGAGGAATGCAATGAACAAGCGATTTGAAGGCAAGAAGCTGCTGGTAGTCGGCGGCACGAGCGGCATGGGGTTGGAGACGGCGCGGATGGTGCTGGCCGAAGGTGGCAAGGCGATCGTCGTGGGCCACCGTGCCGACAAGGTCGACGCGGCGCGCCGCGAACTGGCGCCGCTGGGCGAAGTCGATGCGCTGACGGCGGACCTGTCCAGCGATGCGGGCGTGGCGGCACTGCTGGGCGAGATCGGCGCACGCCATGGCGACATCGACCTGCTCGTCAATGCGGCAGGCGTATTCTTCCCGAAGCCGTTCCTGGAGCACGGCGAGGCCGACTACGAGCAGTACATGAAGCTGAACAAGGCGTTCTTCTTCATCACGCAGAAGGTCGCGGCAAACATGGTGGCCGCCGGGCGGCCGGGCGCGATCGTCAACATCGGTTCGATGTGGGCGAAGCAGGCGATCGCCGCCACGCCGTCGTCCGCGTACTCGATGGCCAAGGCCGGCCTGCACGCGCTGACGCAGCACCTGGCGATGGAGCTGGCGCCGCACCGCATCCGCGTCAACGCGGTGTCGCCGGCCGTCGTGCAGACGCCGATCTACGAAGGCTTCATTCCGAAAGCGGAAGTGGACGCGGCGCTGCAGGGCTTCAACGGCTTCCACCCGATCGGCCGCGTGGGCACGCCGCGCGACGTGGCCGAAACGATCGCCTTCCTGCTGTCCGAGCAGGCCGGCTGGGTGACGGGCGCGATCTGGGACGTGGATGGCGGCGTGATGGCCGGCCGTAATTGAAATCACGGAGGAATACACCATGATGCATGACTGGAACACCTACCGTACCGCGCTGCTGGAGCGCGTGGGCGAACTGGGGCAACGCAGCCCGGATGTGCTGCGCGGCCTGGCCACGATCGACAACGCGGCCGCGCGCACGGGGCGCCTGGAGCCCAAGGTCCATGAACTGATCGCCCTGGCCGTCGCCGTGACGACCCGCTGCGACGGCTGCATTGCCGTGCACACGAAGAAGGCGGCGGAACATGGCGCCACGGTGGACGAGATCACCGAGGCGCTGGGCGTGGCGATCGCGCTGAACGCGGGAGCGGCGCTGACCTACTCGGCCCGCGTGCTGGAAGCGCACTCGCAACTGCCCTCCGCCTGACGAGGCGGCAAACGCCGGCCGCCAGCGTGCGGCCGGCAATTCGTTCGAACAGGAGGACACGATGCTCGTCAATGCCGATTTCACCCGGCGCGCCGTCGTCGCGCCAGCGGACCACGTGTGGGTCGCGTCGCCGCAAGCCGGCGTCGAGCGCGTGATGCTGGACCGGCTGGGTGGCGAGAACGCCCGCGCCACCAGCCTCGTACGCTACGCGCCCGGATCGCACTTCCCTGCGCACGCCCATCCCGGCGGCGAGGAAATCCTCGTGCTGGAAGGGACCTTTTCCGAAGGCGGGCAGCATTTCCCGGCCGGCTGGTACCTGCGCAATCCGCCCGGGTCCGGCCACGCACCGTCCAGCGCGATCGGCGCGCTGCTGTTCGTCAAGCTGCGGCAGATGGCGGCGGACGAGCGGGACGCGGTGCGCGTCGATACGCGGCAGGCCAGCGCCTGGCGATGGGAAGCGGGGCGGGAGATCTGCCCACTTTTTGCGGGCGTGGCCGAGCAGGTCAGCCTGCAACGACTGCCGCCGCACACGCCGCTCTTTGCGGCACCGGTGGCGGGCGCCGAAGTGCTGGTGCTGGATGGCGCGATCGACGCGGCAGGCCAGCGCTGGGAACGGGGCACGTGGATACGCCTGCCGCCTGGCCGGCACGCCGCGTTGGCCGCGGCGGAGCAGGGCACGACCATTTATCTGAAGACCGGCCACCTGGCCGCCGCCACCAAGGAGGAACACGGATGCGCAGCACAAGCATCGCCATCGTCGGCGCGGGACTGAGCGGCCTGTATGCAGCCACCCTGCTGGAGCGGCGCGGTATCGATTACATGCTGATCGAGGCGCGCGCGATACCCGGCGGGCGCATCGCGTCAGCATCGCATGGGCCGGACCGGTTCGACCTCGGCGCCACGTGGTTCTGGCCCGATCACCAGCCCGAGTTGGACCGGCTCGTGCGTGAGCTTGGACTGCAGCGCTTCCGGCAACCCGAAGCGGGCGACCTGCTGCTGGAGCGCTCGCCCCATGCGGCACCGGAACGGGTGCGCGGCTTTGCCAGCGTGCCCCCGTCGATGCGCCTGGCCGGCGGCATGACGGCACTGGTCGACGCGCTGCGTGGACGCATCGATGCGCGGCGCATCGTCACCGGCCAAACCGTGCTCCGGCTGCGCGCGCTGGACGACTGCGTGGCGATCGAGACGGCCGAAGTCGCATGGCACGCCGGCCACGTGCTGTTGGCGCTGCCGCCCCGCTTGCTGATCGAACGCGTGGCGTGCGAGCCGGCGCTGCCGCCGGCGCTGGGCCGGCAGTGGCAACGGACGGCCACGTGGATGGCGCCCCATGCGAAATATGTGGCTGTCTACGACGAACCGTTCTGGCGCGCAGAAGGGCTGTCCGGCGGGGCGCGCAGCGCGTGCGGGCCTCTGGCCGAGATCCACGATGCGTCCACTCCCGGCTGCAGCGGCGCGCTGTTCGGCTTCTTCGGCTTGCCGGCTGCCGGCAGGCGCGCGATCGACCCTGACCAGCTGCGCGCGCAATGCCGCGCCCAGCTCGGGGGGCTGTTCGGTGCGCGGGCTGCGCTGCCGGTTGCGGACTTCATCCAGGACTGGGCGGTGGACCCGCACACGGCAACCGCTGACGACCTGCAAGGGGCCGCGGCGCACGCCGCCGCACCGCCGGCCACCGCGCCGTCCGGCCCGTGGCATGGCCGCATCACGGGCATCGCCAGCGAGTGGTCGCCCCATTTTCCCGGCTACCTGGCCGGCGCGATCGAGGCCGCCGCGCTGGGCGTCGCCAATCTTTCAACCACGGAGAGCACATGCGGCAGATGACTTATCGGGCGATGCAGATCGCCAGGCCGGGCGAGGTGGAACTGGTCGAGCGGAGCGTACCCGTGCCGGGCCCCGGCGAGGTGTTGATCGCGGTCGAGGCGTGCGGCGTTTGCGGCGCCGATGTGGCGGATGTCGACAGCGCGCCGCCGCCGCGTGTGCCCGGTCACGAGGTGGTCGGCAGGATCGTCGCGCTGGGTGCCGGCGTGCCGGCGCTGTGGCAGGCGGGCCAGCGCGTCGGCGTCGGCCGGCTCGGCGGGCATTGCAACGTGTGCCCGCAATGCCGGCAAGGCCGGTTCCAGCTGTGCACCGACCAGCCGTTCGTCGGCAGTACCTGCGATGGCGGCTATGCGGAAATGATGGTGGCGCGCTGCAATGCGCTGGTCGCGATACCGGACGAGCTGGATGCGCACGAAGCGGCACCGATCCTGTGCGCCGGCCTCGCCACGTTCAATGCGCTGCGCAAGTGCGGCGCGCAGGCGGGTGACACGGTCGCCATTGCCGGCATCGGCGGTCTCGGTCACATGGCCGTGCAGTATGCGCGGCGGATGGGCTTCCGGGTGATTGCCGTCGGCCGCGGCACGGCGCCTGCGGACGACGCGCTGGCGCTGGGCGCGCACCGCTACGTCGACACGCACAGCGAGGATGCGGCGGCGGTATTGCAAAGTTTGGGCGGTGCGCAAGCCATCGTCAGCACGATGGGTACAGCCGCTGCGCTTGCGCCGCTGCTGGCCGGTCTGGCGCCAACGGGGCGGCTCGTGCTGCTGGGCGCCGGCAAGGAGCCGCTGCCGGTCGCGCCGGGCCAGCTGGTCGTCGGCGAACGGCAGGTGATCGGGTCGATCACGGGCTCTCCGTACGACAATGAACGTACGCTGGACTTCAGTGTGCTGGCCGGGGTGCGGCCGATGATCGAGACGATGCCGCTGGAGCGGGCCAGCGAGGCGCTGGCCCGCATCCGCGCGGGCACGCCGCGCTATCGCATCGTGCTGACGATGACGCACGCCGTGCAGCCGCGCTGACACGGCCGCGGGCCTGCGGGCGGGCTTGCCGGGCAGGCTTACTCGTCGAAATCCTCGGCCAGGTTCTTCCAGCCGCGGCTCTTGGCGAACGTTGCGAATTCCTCCGGCGCTTCCAGCACGATCAGCCGCGCTTCCTGCAGGCCGGGGTCGCCCAGGCCGAAGTCCGGGCCTTTGTAGCCGAGTGAGCGCAGCCGTTCGACGATCTGGCGCAGCAGCGCCGGGTCCTTGTTCGCGCCGGCCAGCGGCTTGGCGAAGTCCACGTACACGTCGATGATGCCGTAGCCTTCGTCGAAGATGCGGATGGCCTTCACGTCGTGCGCCTGGCCGCCGCTGTCGGTGGCCTTGAACGGGCCGGAGAGTTCGATGTCGGAATTCGTAGTCATGCCGGCAGCATAGCAGGTGTGCCGCCGGCGCGCCACGCGGCATGCCGCTACAGCAGGCCAGCCTCGCCGAGTCCGGCCAGCGTCACGTGCCCACCGCACGCCGCGCCGCCCCGCACGGGTTCGGCCGCTTCGATGCCGTCGACAGCTGCGGTACCCCGGCCGTGACAGATCCGCTGGTCGAGCGAATACCGCTGGCCGGCAGCGCGTGACAAGAAGAGGGCACCGCGGCGGTAATGCCGTTCAGTAAAGGCAAACCCTAGACCCGAACCCCCGGGGTCAGACCCGGCGGGTCTGACCCCAGCCTTTGCCGGGGTGAATGCACGCAGTGACGGCGCGCTTCAAATGCTAACTGAACGGCATCCCCCCTTGGCGGGGGGCTGGACCGTGCTGCCGCGGTGGATCAGGTACCGATCCGGCCGCCGTCGTTCTTCGTGATCACGATCGTGGCCGAGCGCGGGCGCTTGCCGGCGCCGTAGCCGGCGTTGGACGGCCACTGGCTCGTGTACTTCGACGGGTCGGCCAGGTTGGCCTGGTCCGTGTTCTCGCCCGGGTGCTGGATGTTGATGAACATCGTCTTGCCGTCCGGGGTTTCGCACAGGCCCGTGATCTCGCAGCCCGCGGGGCCGACGAGGAAGCGCTTCAGCGTATCGGCGCTGGCGGCCTTGCCGACATACGTGTCCACCGCCACCGTGCCGCCGGCCGACTTCGCGTAGTTCAGCGTGACCTTGCCGCCGTCGCCGACGGTGCCGGGCACCGCGGCCAGCATCATGCAGTTGGTGACGTCCGTGTAGGCGCCGTCGTCCGTCTGGATCCAGCACAGGCCCGTGCTGCGGGCGAACGCGAGGCCGTCCGGGCTGGAGAAGTCCTGGTCGGCGGACAGCTTCGACAGGTTCACCAGCGCCTGGTCCGCGCCCGACTCGGCGCCGAACAGGAACACGTCCCACTTGAAGCTCGTCGCGCCCGTGCCGCCCGTGCCTTCCTTGATGCGGATGATGTGGCCGTTCACGTTGCCCGCTTGCGAAGAGCTGGCCTTCATGTCCGTGTAGGCGCGCGGGTTGGCGCCGTCCGGCGCGCTCTGGCTGGAACCGGACGGTTCGACGCGGCGGTTGCTGTTGTTCGTCAGCGAGAAGTACACCTCGCCGTTGGCCGGGTTCACCGAGCACCATTCCGGGCGGTCCATCTTCGTCGCACCGGCGGCATCGGCGGCCAGGCGGGTATTGACGGCGATGTCGGCCGCGTCGTCGAACTTGTACTTCGTGTAGCCCGACACGGCGCTGTTCGCCATCGTCAGCGGCAGCCATTCGCCGCTGCCGTCCGCGTTGAACTTCGCCACGTACAGCGTGCCGCTGTCGAGGTACTTGTCGCCCGTCGCCAGGCGGTCGGCCGGGTTCGCGTCCGCGGCGACCCAGTTGATGGCGGATACGAATTTGTAGATGTACTCGTTGCGCGAGTCGTCGCCCATGTACACGGCCAGCGGCTGGCCGGCCGTGGCGGGGCCGAACGCGGCGCTCTCGTGCGCCAGGCGGCCCAGCGCGGAGCGCTTCTTCAGCGTCTTCGTCTTGTCGTACGGGTCCATCTCGACGACGAAGCCCATGCCGTTCATCTCGTTGCGATAGTCGTCGCTGCCGTCCGCCGAAGCGCCGCTCTTGCTGATATTCCAGCGCGCGTACTTGTCGTCCGTGCCCGCCGTTTCCCAGCCGTGGCGCGAGGCCGCGCCCTGCGTCTTGCCGTAGCGCTGCAGCGCGACGACGCTCTTGTCGTTGCGTGCCGCGTCATCGGTGGCCGAACGGGTGAAGTAGTTGACCCAGTTTTCCTCGCCCGTCAGGAAGCTGTTCCACGGCGTCTTGCCGGTGCCGCAGTTGTTCAGCGTGCCGCGGGTGCGCGTGCCATTGGTGGAGTACTTCGTCACCAGCAGCTTGCTGCCGCGCGCCGGGCCGGCGATCTCGATATCGGTCAAAGGCGTGACGCGGCGGTTGAAGGCGGAATCCTGCGCATACTTCCAGTCGCTGCCGCTCTTCTTCACTTCCACGACGGAGACGCCGTGCACTGCCACTTCCTTGTCGACTTCCGCCGCGGGGCGGGGCAGCTTCGTCGTGCCGCCGTTCGCATGCAGGAAGAACGACGACAGCGTCTGGTCCGTCGTCGCTTCGTGGTTCATCGCCAGCAGCACGCGATCGTTCGACTCCGTCGACGGCGCACCGGTCGCGGACAGGCCGAACAACTCCATGCCGTCGTGGTGGTCGCCGGCACGGTTTTCGAAGCTCTCGTCGGTGCCGTCGTTCTTGAATGCGGCGGTGCCGGCGGTCAGCGGATCGCCCAGCGCATACACGACCTTCGCGGTGTAGCCGGCCGGGACGACGACAGCGTCGGCCAGCGATTTCGCCACGGCGGTAAAGCCCAGCAGCTTCTCGCCCTGGACGGGCGGGGTGGTCGGCGTGGTCGGCGGCGTCACCGGTGCCGGATCGTCGTCGCTGCCGCCGCAGGCCGTCAGGGCCATGCCGCCGAACAGCGCGGAGGCCGCGGACAGCATGCCGCCCTTCAGCACCGCGCGGCGCTTCAGGTTCGCCTGCAGCACGGTCTGGAAGCTGTCGTTGCCGGACGTGTTGGTGTCGATGTCGTCATGGTCCACGACGTGGCGGATGTCGCCGCTGTCTTTCTGCATTCTCTTTCTCCCTGGCTGGAATTGCTTGGTGTTTCAAGAAAACGGAAATGTTATGACTTATGTATGACATCCTGATTACATGCCACGCCGGCCTGGGGGCTTCCTTGCACGGCGCACGTTGATGCTTTATGCTTGGCGCGTCGAAAATGGTGGACCGGTTTGGTAAGCCCCGGTCAGCGCCCGCGCCAGCGGAGCCACAATCCAGCCCGTGGGGGCCGCGGACCACGACGAGAGGCGGACGTGCGTCGTCTTCTCGTCGGGGGCTGGCCACCTGTGCATCCACGCTCCGCGTATCGAGAAGCTTCGTTCGTCCTTCGCCGTGCCCCGGCACCATCCACAAGGACGAATCATGTCGAATACTTCAACTACCACTTCAACTATCACTTCAACTACCGAGCGCATCCCGGTCCTGATCATTGGCGGCAGCCTGGTCGGACTCTCCGCCGCATTGTTCCTCGCCTGGCGCGGCATCCGGCCCGTCGTGATCGAAAAGCACACGGCCAGTTCGCCGCACCCGCGCGCCATCGGTTTTACCGAGCGCACGCTGGAGTTCTACCGGGCGGTGGGCATCGCCGACCGCATCCCGCAAGTCCCGCCGGGCACGCGGCTGCGGCGCGTGCGCGCGACCAGCCTGACGGGCGACTGGCACGGCGAATCGGACTGGACTCCGGGGCAGGATGGCGCGCATGCGGTGGCGTCGCCTTGCACCGGCGCGGCGCTTGCCCAGGACAGGCTCGAACCCATCCTGCGCACGGCCGCCGCCGCGCATGGGGCCGAGCTGCGCCTGGGCGTGGAAATGCTCGCCTTCGAGCAGCTGGACGATGGTGTCCCGGTCGATGTGCGCGACCGCGCCACGCAACAGATCCATCGCGTCATGGCCGACTATGTGATCGCGGCCGATGGCGCCGACAGTGCGATCCGCGAAACGCTCGGCATCGCGCGGCGGGGCGTCGGACACCTGCGCACGTTGCGCAGCCTGCTGTTCCGGTGCCCGGAAGCCGATCCCGTGCTGGCAAAAGGCATCCAGCAGTTCAATATCGAGCAACCGGACTTGCGCGCCTTCCTGACGACGTACGGCGATGGCCGCTGGGTGCTGATGTTCGACGATACCGAAGCGTACCGCGCGGCCGATCCGCACGAGTTAGTTCATAAGGCACTGGGCTCCCCCTTTGCCGTCGAGATGCTGGCAGCGGGCCGCTGGGAGATGGCGGGCCGCATCGCGGAGCGTTACCGGGCAGGGCGGATCTTCCTTGCCGGCGACGCGGCGCATCAGCTGCCGCCGACCCGCGGCGGCTTCGGTGCGAACACCGGCATCGACGATACGTGGAACCTGGCGTGGAAGCTCGCATGGGTGCTGCAGGGGCATTCTTCGTCACGCCTGCTCGATACCTATGACGCGGAACGGCAGCCCATCGGCTGGCTCCGGCACCAGCAGACATTTGCCCGTCCCGACTACGCGCGCTGGGCGGGGGACGCACTGCAGGGCGAGACGCTATATGCCAACGAAGCGATGGAGCTGGGCCAGCTGCACCGTTCGTTCTCGGTCATCGGCGCAGGGGCGGAGTTACCGCCCGCCGCCAGTCCGGCCGAGTGGGCCGGGCAGCCGGGAACCCGGGCGCCGCACGTATGGATCCAGCGGGACGGGCAGCGCTTGTCCACGCTGGACCTGTTCGCGCATGAGCTGGTGCTGTTGACGGGAGACGGCCGGTGGACCGACGCCGCACGCACCGCGGCGGCCCGGCTGCCTTTGCCATTCAAGGCGGTGCGCGTCGGCAGCGACGTCACGTTCCCTGCGGACGTACCGTTCGACGAGTGCTTTGGCGTATCGTCCGGCGGTGCGGTGCTGATACGGCCCGACGGCATCATCGCCTGGCGATCGGTTGATTTCCCGGTGAACGCGGCAGCGGTGCTGGAGGACGCGCTGCGCACCGTCGGGGCCTGCCCGGCTTAGCGCGCAGTGCCGGCGGTTGGGGGGAGCGGCTTGCATGGTGCGACGGGCGCCATGTCAAACGCCTGTCATAAATCGGGCATAGCGTATGACCCGCGTCGCCGCCCCCCGCGGTCCCGCATGCTGGCCCGTCACGGCGCCAACGGAAGAACGCCTGGCGTGGCCGTTTTCCACCACCACACTGTCAGAGGTATGCCATGTTCCTGTTCTCGCCCTCCGTTACGCCCGCCGTGCGCTCGCACCTGAACGCGCAGGCTGCCTTCCTGAACGATATGAACAAGTCGCTGTCGCGCGCCTATCAGGAGCTGTGCCAGCTGAACATCCAGCTGGGCCAGACCCTGCTGGAAGAAAGCACGATCGCCGGCCACCAGCTGCTGGCGACGGACCGTCCGAACGAAGCGTTCTCGATCGCCGCATCGCGCGCCCAGCCGGCATCGGAAAAACTGCGTGCCTACGGCCAGCACCTGGCCCGCATGGCGGCCGATGCGCAGGTCGACATCTCGCGCGTCGCCGAGCAGCACATCCAGGAAACCGCGAAGACGGCGCGCACCCTGGCCGATGAAGTGGCACGCGTGGCGGCCGAGGAAACGGACCGCAGCCTGCGCCACCAGGAAGAAACGCTGAAGAACTTCCGCGACCCGTTCCAACAGGGCGCATGGCGCGGCGAGATGGCCGCGCATGGGACGATGCAGCATGCCGGCAATGGCAGCGGCGGCGCAGACGCGGCGTCGTTCCAGGGGAATGTGCAAAGCGCTGGCCAGCAGGCCGGCGTGAAGGCCGCCAAGGCTGGCTAGGTTACGGCACGCGGGTGGCAGGCCAGGCTCGCGTCAGCGCGCCACCCGCTCCAGCGCCTCCACATCGCCGCCCCGGATCACTTCCAGGTTGGCCGTGACCCACTCAGCCGGCCGATCCCACCACCGGATCGCCAGCAACCGCGCGATCGTCTCGTCGTCGAAGCGCTTCTTCAGCACCCTGGCCGGATTGCCGCCGACGATCGCATACGGCGGCACGTCGGCCGTCACGACAGAGCGTGCCGCCACGATCGCGCCATCGCCGATCGTCACGCCCGGCATGACCAATACGTCGTAGCCGATCCACACGTCGTTGCCGATCACCGTGTCGCCCTTGTACGGCAGCTCGCCCGGTGTCGGTTGCGCGCTTTCCCAGCCGGTGGCGAAGATCGAGAATGGGTACGTGGAGATGCCGCTCATCTGGTGGTTCGCGCCGTTCATGATGAACTTCACGCCGCGCGCCAGCGCGCAGAACCTGCCGATGCGCAGCTTGTCGCCGATGAACGGGAACAGGTACAGCACGTTGCGGCGGAAATTCTCGTGGCCATCCGGGTCGTCGTAGTACGTGTACTCGCCGATCTCGATCTGCGCGTCGTCGATCACGTTCCTCAGGTAGCAAACCTGCGGGAAGCCGGGCATCGGGAAGGGGTTCTTCGGGTCAGGGCCGTGCATGCGTGTCTCCTTGCGAAAGCGCTACTGTAGCCCTTCCGTCAATTCGAACGCAAGAACCGGAGCGCCGGGCGGCCAGGGCGGGGCTACAGTGCCGCCATCCCAACCCACCAAGGAGTTCCCATGTTCGATTTGAATGACAAGGTCGCCATCGTCACGGGTGCATCGTCCGGCATCGGCCGCGCCACGGCGCTGCTGCTGGCGCGAAGCGGCGCCACCGTCGTGTTGAACGCGCGCCGCGCCGGGCCGCTCGAAGAGACCATGCAAGCGATCCGCGCGGACGGCGGCCGTGCACTGGCCGTCGCCGGCGACATCGCCGATCCCGCCACCCACGACAAACTCGTTGCCGCCGCACGCGAATGCGGCGGGCTCGATATCGCCGTCAACAACGCCGGCACGGCCGGCCCGTATCGCCCGCTGGCCGAGGTGTCGCTGGACGAGTGGCACGACGTCCTCGCGATCAACCTGACGGGCGCGTTCCTGGGCGCGCGCAGCCAGATTCCCGCAATGCTGGAGCGGGGCGGCGGGGCGCTCGTGTTCACGTCGACCTTTGTCGGCACCAGCGCCGGCGTCCCCGGCATGGCGGCGTATGGCGCATCGAAGGCGGCGTTGATGGGGCTCGTGAAAGGCATCACGGCCGACTACGCGGCACACGGCATCCGCGCCAATGCCGTGCTGCCGGGCGGCGTCGACACGCCGATGGGTGGCGACGCGGCGCAGAAGGAATGGGCCGCCGGCCTGCATGCGTTGAAGCGTATCGCCCGGCCGGACGAGATCGCGGCGGCGATCGGCTTTCTCGTCAGCCCGCTGGCCAGCTTCGTCGCCGGCACGGGGCTGTTCGCGGATGGCGGCAACGCGGCTGTGAAGTGATCAACGCGGTGATCACCTCTCCAGCGCCGTCCACCGCGACCCCGCCCGGTGGCTCGCCAGCACCGCATCGATGAAGCGCATGCCGGCCACGCCGTCGTCCACCGTCGGCAGGTCGGCCGTCTCTTCCGGAACGGGCAGGCCGGCCTTCAGCGCATGGATGCGTGCCGCCGCATCGCGATACAGCTGCGCGAACGCCTCCAGGTAACCTTCCGGATGGCCGGACGGTACCCGCGTCGCGTGTTCGGCCGCGGCGCCGACGACGCGGCCGCGCGTCAGCCGCTGCGCGCAGCCGCCCTGCGGCGTAAGCCACAGTTCGTTCGGGTTTTCCTGGTCGAACGCGAGGCTGGCCTTCGTGCCGAACACGCGTAGTTTGAGCGCGTTCTCGCAGCCGGTCGCCATCTGGCTCGACCACAGCATGCCGCGTGCACCGTTCGGGTAGCGCAGCATCACCTGTACGTGATCGTCCAGCGTGCGGTTCGGCGTGAACGCATGGAGCTCGGCCAGCAGCTCGCTGGGCTGCATGCCGGCCACGAAACCGACCAGGTGGAACGCATGCGTGCCGATGTCGCTGGTGCAGCCCGTCGGGCCGGCCTTGGCCGGGTCGTTGTGCCAATTGGTGCGCTGGAATTCGTCGCTCTGCATGGCCGCCTCGGCCATCCAGTCCTGCGCATATTCGACGTGGACGAGCCGCACGTCGCCAATGGCGCCGGATGCCACCAGCTCGCGCGCATGCCGCACCATCGGGTAGCCGGTGTACGTGTGCGTCAGCGCGAAGACGAGGTTCCTGTCGCGCGCCAGCGCCGCCAGCGCGACACCTTCCGCCGTCGAGATGCCCAGCGGCTTGTCGCAGATGACGTGGATGCCCGCTTCCATGAACGCCGTGGCCACCGGCGCATGCAGGTGGTTCGGCGTGACGATCGCGACGGCGTCGATGCCGTCCGCACGCGCGGCTTCCGCTTGCGCCATCGCGCGGAAGTCCGTGTAGCAGCGCTCCGGCGCCAGGCGCAGTGCCGTGCCGCTGCGCAGTGCCCGCTCCGCATTGCCGGACAGCGCGCCGGCCACCACCTCGTAGCAATCGTCCAGCCGGGCCGCGATCCGGTGCACGGCGCCGATGAAGGCGCCGTCGCCGCCGCCCACCATGCCGAGCCGCAGTTTGCGTGTCACGTTGTTCATGCGATTCCCATCAGCTGATTCCCATCAATTCCCGCAGGGCGGCGCGGTCGGCGCCGCTGCCTGCGAAGTCGTCGAATGCCCGTTCGGCCACGCGAATGATGTGGCGGCGGATGAACTCCGCCCCTTCGCGCGCACCGTCTTCCGGGTGTTTCAGGCAGCACTCCCATTCCAGCACCGCCCAGCCGGCGTAATCGTACTGCGCCAGCTTCGAGAAGATCGCGGCGAAGTCGATCTGGCCGTCTCCCAGCGAGCGGAAGCGGCCGGCCCGCTCCACCCAGCCGTTGTAGCCGCCGTACACGCCTTGCCGGCCGTCGGGCCGGAATTCGGCATCCTTCACGTGGAAGGCCTTGATGCGTGCGTGGTAGATGTCGATGAAGGCCAGGTAGTCCAGCTGCTGCAGCACGAAGTGACTGGGGTCGTACAGGATGTTGGCACGCGCGTGGTTGCCCACCGCGGCGAGGAAGCGTTCGAACGTCACGCCATCGTGCAGGTCCTCGCCCGGGTGCAGCTCGTAGCAGATGTCCACGCCGGCGTCGTCGAACGCATCGAGGATCGGCTGCCAGCGCCGGCCCAGTTCACCGAACGCTTCCTCGACGAGGCCCGCGGGGCGCTGCGGCCACGGGTACAGGTAAGGCCATGCCAGCGCACCGGAGAAGCTCGCATGCGTGGTAAGGCCCAGGCGGCGCGAAGCCTTCGCGGCAGCTTTGACCTGTTCCACCGCCCATTGCTGGCGCGCCTGCGGGTTGCCGCGCACGTGCGGCGCCGCGAAGCCGTCGAACAGCCTGTCGTAGGCCGGGTGCACGGCCACCAGCTGGCCTTGCAGGTGCGTGGACAGCTCGGTGATCGCGAGGCCGTGCGCGGCGAGGATGCCGGTCACCTCGTCGCAATAGGTCTGGCTGTCGGCGGCCAGCTCCAGGTCGAACAACCGCTTGTCGGTCGGCAGCTGGATGCCTTCATAGCCGAGACCCTTGGCCCAGGCGGCGAGGTTCGCCAGCGTGTCGAACGGCGCCTCGGCGCCCATGAACTGGGCGAGGAAGATCGCCGGTCCCTTGATGGTTTTCATGCGCGTCTCTCGGTCGGAGGTCAATAAGGGGAGTCGGGAAAGTAGAAGTCCTTGGCATTGGCGCGGGTGATCAGCACGGACGGAATGATCGTGCGCGCCGGCAGCGCCTCGCCCTTCAGGCGCGCGTTGGCCGTCATCTTGATCGCGTCGTAGATGAATTTCGGCGAGTACGACACGTTGGCCTGCACCAGCTTGTCGCCATCGAGCACCTTCTTCACGGCGAACTTGGCGCCGGCGCCGCCGAAGACTTCGCGGATATCGGTGCGCTTGGCCTGTTCGATCGCCTTCAGCGCGCCGATCGCCATGTCGTCGTCGGCCGCCCAGACAGCATCGATCTGCTTGAAGCGCGTCAGGTAGTCCTGCATCACCTTGAACGCGTCGTCGCGGTTCCAGTTGCCGTATTTGGCGTCGAGCACCTTGATGTCCGGGTGCTTCTTGATCTCCGCATTGAAGGCGTTCACGCGCTCGTTGTCGATCGTGCTGGGCATGCCGCGCAGGACGACGAGGTTGCCCTTGCCGTTCAGCCGCTTCGCCAGGTACTCGGCGGGCAGGCGGCCGAATGCCGTGTTGTCGCCGGCCACGTAGGCGTTCTGCGCGCCCGGGTTCGTCAGGCCCCGGTCGACGACGGTCACGTACACGCCCTTGTTCTTCACCTGCGCGACCGGCTGCGTCAGCGATGCCGATTCCAGCGGCAGGATCACCAGCGCGTTCATCTTGTTCACGGCCAGCAGGTCCTGTACCTGATTGGCCTGTTCCGGCGTGCTGGCGGCCGTCTTGACGATCACCTTCAGCGACGGGTTGGCCGCCTCCAGTTCCTTCTTGGCCTGGTTGGCCCACCAGACGATGCCGCCGGTGAAGCCGTGCGTGGCGGTCGGAATGGCCACGCCCAGCGTGACCTTTTCGGCAGCGGCGGCATGCAGGGCGCCGCACGCGAGCAGGCAGGCGGCGGCAAGTTGGGTGAATACGCGCATTGGATTTCCTCGAAGACGAATGGTTCAGCGGCGCCCGCGCTGCAGGTAGGCCACGGTGATGATCACGACACCTTGCACCGCCGCGTTCAGGTAGACGCTGATGATGCTGGTGAGGTTCAGGAGATTGCCGATCACGGACAGCAGGATCGCGCCGACGACGGTGCCCATGATGCGCCCCGCACCGCCTTTCAGCGACGTGCCGCCCACGACGACGGCCGCGATGGCTTCCAGCTCCCACAGAATGCCGGTGGTCGGCGTCGCGGAGCCCAGCCGCGGCACATACAGGATCGTGGCAACGGCCACGCACACGCCCAGCAGCAGGTAGGTCAGCATCTTCACGCGATCGACGCGGATCGCCGCATAGCGTGCCACCTGCTCGTTCGAACCGATCGCCTGCACGTGCTGGCCGAACGGCGTGCGGTTCAGGATCACGGCGCCCGCCACGGCGACGAGCGCGAACACCCACACGGGAATCGGCACGCCAAGCACGCTCTGGTAGTACACGGGCCCATAGGTTTCGGACAGGTTGAAGTCCAGCGTCAGCGCACCGCCGTCGGACAGCCACGTGAGCACGGCGCGGAAGATGCCCAGCGTGCCGAGCGTGACGATGAACGGCTCGATGCGTCCGTGCGTGACGAGAAAGCCGTGGGCGATGCCGAACGCGGCGCCGAACGCGAGCGCCAGCGCAATGCCCAGTACGACGATCGCCAGCGCGGACGGCGCGTTCGCGCCAGTGGCCAACGCATTCATCGCGACGATCATCACGCCGGCGATCAGCGCGGCCATCGAGCCGACCGACAGGTCGATGCCGCCGGAGACGATGACGAACGTCATGCCGACGGCGATGATGCCGATGAAGGCCGTACGGGTCAGCACGTTCATCAGGTTGTCGAACGTGGCGAAGTCGGGGTTCATCAACGCGCCGGCGACGCACAGCAGGACCAGCGCGATCACGGGCCCCAGGCCTTTGGTGTGCGTCAGGAGGCGCGCAACGGCGGGCCAGGCGGCCGGGGTGAGAGGCTTAGTGGTGGGTGTCGGTTGCATGGGCGATCAGCGTTTCCTCGGTAAGTTGGTCAGGCCCGAGCATCGCCTGCTTGCGCCCGCCGCGCAGCACGGCCACGCGGTGCGCCAGGCCGATCAGCTCGATCAGCTCGGACGAGATGACGATCACCGCGCGGCCTTCCGCCGCCAGCCGGTGGATCAGCGCGTAGATGTCGCGCTTGGCGCCGACGTCCACGCCGCGGGTCGGTTCGTCCAGCACGATCACGCGCGGGTTCGTGCGCAGGTATTTCGCCAGCGCGAGCTTTTGCTGGTTGCCGCCGGACAGGGCACGCGCGGTGCACTGCGGGTCGCGCAGGCGGATGCCGAAGTCGGCGATCGCGGCATCGAGCGCGGCGCGGCCGCCTTTCACGTCGAGCCACGGATGGGCGTCGCGCTCCAGCGTCATCATCGTCAGGTTCTGGGCGAGGGTCATGTCCAGGTGCAGGCCCTTGCCCTTGCGGTCCTCGGACAGGTAGGCGAGGCCGTGCAGCATCGCGTCGCGCGGGGCGCGGATGCGCACCGGCTGGCCGGCGACCTCGATACGGTCGGCGCGCTTCGGGCGCAGGCCGAACAAGCCTTCGAACGCTTCGGTGCGGCC
Source organism: Pseudoduganella flava (assembly GCF_007830495.1). Lineage (GTDB taxonomy): Bacteria > Pseudomonadota > Gammaproteobacteria > Burkholderiales > Burkholderiaceae_D > Rugamonas > Rugamonas flava. Next base: position 847,671 of record NZ_VLKW01000002.1, read on the forward strand.
GGCGCCGACCAGCCCCGCGAAGCCGAGGATCTCGCCGGCACGCACGTCGAAGTCCAGGTCCTGCACCCAGCCGGGCACCGTCAGGCCGGCCACGCGCAGCGCTACCTGCGCGTCCGCCGTAACGAGGCGCTTGGGCTGGAACATGTCGGACACGTCGCGGCCCACCATCAGGTTCGCCATCCGCTGGCGGTTGACGTCCTTCGTGGCGGCGCGCGTCACGAACTTCCCGTCGCGCAGCACCACCACCTCGTCGGTATGCGCTTCCATCTCGTCGAGCTTGTGCGAGATGTAGACGATCGTCACGCCGTCCGCCTTCAACCGCGCCATCAGCGCGAACAGCTTCGCCGTTTCGCCCGGCGACAGGCTGGCGGTCGGCTCGTCCATGATCAGCAGGCGGGCGTTGCGCGCCAGCGCCTTGGCGATTTCGACGAGCTGCTTTTCGGCGACGATCAGGTCCGCCACGCGCGTGTCCGGATCCACGTCCAGCCCCACCTGTTCGAGATGGCGAGAAGCCTGCTGCCGCATCGCGGCGCGGTCCAGCAGCCAGCCGCGCGTGCGCTCGTGGCCGAGGAAGATGTTCTGCGCGATCGTCAGGTGCTCGGCCAGGTTGAATTCCTGGTGGATCAGCACGATGCCGAGCGCTTCGGCGTCGCGCGCGCTCGCAAAGCGCCGCTCGGCGCCGTCGATCACGAGCTGGCCGCCGCTGGGGCGCTCGTAGCCGGCCAGAATCTTCATCAACGTCGACTTGCCGGCACCGTTCTCGCCTAGCAGGCCAACCACGCGGCCCGGCTCGAGCGCGAAGTCGACGCCGTGCAGCACGCGCACGGGGCCGAACTCCTTGACGATGTGCTGGAAGCGGACCGCGAGGCTCATTGCGGCAGCTTGGCCAGCACGGCTTGCAAGCCCTTCAGCGACGCGGCCACGGATTCCAGCTGGCCCATGCCGTTCGGGTATTCCTCCTGCTCGACGATGATCCAGTCCGTGCCGCCCACCTGGCGCACAGCGCGGGCCAGGCCCGCCCAATCCGTCTTGTCCTGGCCGATGATCGGCGTGCCGCTCGTGCCTTCGACGAACTTCGCCTTGAAGTGCGTGCTGACGGTGCGTCCCGGGTACTTCTTCACGTACGCGACCGGGTCCTTGCCCGCGTAGGTCGTCCAGCCCACGTCCTGCTGCAGGATCGCCGCCTGCGGCGTGTTCTTCGCGATCACGTCCCACGGCGTGGCGCCCACGGCGCCGGCCAGTTCCTGCGCGTGGTTGTGGTAGCCAATGCGCATGCCCTTGGCGGCCAGCTGGCCGGACAGCGCCGTCAGCTGCTTGCTCATCTCCAGGCTCCCCGTGGCGCTCGCGCCCCGTGCATCCATCGGGATGATCAGGTTCGTGCAGCCGAGCGTGCGGTAGAACGCCGTCGTGGCGTCGAAGTGCTCGGCCGCCAGCTGGTCGAAATGCACGTGGGCGCCGGCGCATTGCAGCCGGTGCTTGTCCAGGAAGGTCTTCAGGCCGGCGGGGTTGTCCTTGTACGGGCCGAACTCGCCCGCGAACTCGACGCCCTGGAAGCCCAGCGCGCCGATCTTTTCCAGGGTGCCTGTGAAGTCCTGCTTGATCTCGTCCTTGACGGACCACAGCTGGACGCCGAGGCGGGGCGTGGCGTCGGCCGCTGTAGCTGCGAGTAGCAAGGCGAAGAAGGTGGCGGTACGAATGGTGGTCATGAATACTCCGTGATCAGGTCGTTTCGGCTTTGGATCAGTGGTCAGTTGTGCGCCGCAAGCGGTGGATTTAACCCCAAGCCAAGAGCCGGGGTCAGGAAGGAGTGCAGGCATGCAAGCCTGCACCGCTTTACCGGCGGAGAGCATGCTCTCCAAAACCCCGGTAAAGCCCCGCCGGGTCTGACCCCAGGGTTTGCACTTGGGGTGGCTCTTACGCGACGGCTCGCGCATAAAACTCATCAAATCCGCCCCGCCTTCAGTTCATCAACGGCATACGCGCACGCCCGCGCCGTGAGCGCCATGAACGTCAGCGACGGGTTCTGCCATGCGGACGACGCCATCGATGCGCCGTCCGTGACGAACAGGTTCGGCACGTCGTGCGCCTGGTTGAAGCCGTTCAGTACCGACGTTTTCGGGTCGCGGCCCATGCGCGCCGTGCCCATCTCGTGGATCGACAGGCCGGGCGGCCATTCCTCCAGCGTCTTGGTGTGCCGGCGCACGTCCTTCACGCCCAGGGCTTCGAGGATGTTCGCGGCCGTGTTGGCGATATCCTCCTGCATCTTGCGGTCGTTGTCCGAATACGAGCAGTCGATGTGCAGCAGCGGCATGCCCCATTTGTCCTTCTTCGTCGGGTGCAGGCTCACCATGTTCTCGTAGCGGGGCAGCATTTCGCCCTGGCCGCCCAGGCCGAAGCGCCACGGCCCCGGTTTGCGGATCATCGCCTTGAAGTCCTTGCCGAAGCCGGGCCGGTGCGCCGCGGACTGCCAGCCTTCGCGGCCCGCGCCGCCGGCCAGCGCATAGCCGCGCAGGAACGCCGGGTGCTTGTCGAGCACATTGCGGAACCGCGGGATGTACGGCCCGGTGGGGCGGCGGCCCTGGTAGTAGTCGTCCTCGAAGCCTTCGATCCTGCCGCTGGCGCCGGCACCGAACAGGTGGTCCATCAGGTAGTGGCCCAGCACGCCGGACGAATTGGCCAGGCCCGCCGGGTAAGCCTCGGACGTCGAATTGAGCAGGATCGCCGTCGACGCCAGCGTCGAGGCGCACAGCATCACGACCTTCGCGTGGTATTCACGGGTCTCCAGCGTATTCGCGTCGATCACGCGCACGCCCGTCGCGCGGTTCGTCTTCGGATCGTAGATCACGCTGTGCACGATGCTGTCGGTGGCGATGCTCAGCCGGCCCGTCTTCAGCGCGGCGGGCAACGTCGAGCTTTGCGTCGAGAAGTAGGCGCCGAACGAGCAGCCGCGGTGGCACTGGCTGCGCGCCTGGCACTGGCCGCGGCCCTGGGCCAGCTGGGTCTCGCCGGGCGTGCGCAGGTTCGCGGTGCGGCCCATGATCATTCGCGCCGGCGCGTATTTCGCGTCGAATTTCTTCTTCAGCGCCAATTCGACCGAGTTGAAGTCGAACGCGGGCAGGAATTCGCTATCCGGCAGCACCGAGAGACCCTCGCTGGTGCCGCTGATGCCGACGTGGCGTTCCACATGGCTGTACCACGGCGCCAGGTCGGCATAGCGGATCGGCCAGTCGACCCCATGGCCATCCTTCAGGTTCGCCTCGAAATCCAGGTCGCTCCAGCGGTACGACTGGCGCGCCCACATCAGCGACTTGCCGCCCAGCTGATTGCCGCGGATCCAGCTGAACGGCCGGCCTTCCGGCGTCGAATACGGCATGTCGCGGTCGTTGTTGAAGAAGTGCTTCGTGTGCTCGTCGAACGCGTAGCACATGCGCTGGTTGAAGTACTGTTCCTCGGCCAGCTTGTGGTCGACGAGGCCGCGGTTCGGCATCGTCCACGGGTCCTTGTTCTCGCCGATGTAGTCGACGCCGTGTTCGACGGGCCGGCCGCGCTCGACCATCAGCGTTTTCAGGCCGCGCTCCGTCAATTCCTTCGCGGCCCAGCCGCCCGTGATGCCCGAGCCGACGACGATCGCGTCGAACGTTTCGGGACTTGCCTTGATGTAGACCGATGCCATGTCACAGAGCCCAGGTGCGAGTGGATGGAGTGATCCTGACGTTGCCGGTGAAGCCGCCGGGGAAGGGCAGGTAGGCCAGTTCCTGCGACGCGCCCGCTTCCGACGTGTAGTACGCGAACGCGACGAGGCTTTTCAGTTGCCGGAAGGCGCGGCCGTCGGACCCGTCGAACGGCGCCGTGCCGTTGTCGAGCGCGTGCAGCAGGGCGACCTGGCGGGCGGCGGGCAGGGCGACGAAGCGCTTGCTGCCATCGCGTTGCGCGGCGCTGTCGAGCTTTGCCAGCACGGCGCGCGTCGCGGCCTGTTCCGGCTCGGCCACGCAGGCGTGCAGCAGATGATCGGCCGTGTAGTGCGCGCCGACGGCCAACGCGCCGGGCGTATCCGTTTGCGGGATGATCAGTTCCGCCAGCACGCCCGTCAGCGCCAGTTCGTCGGCGGTGAGGAATTGCGGCTGCGCGCCCGGCCGCTTGGCGGCGGTGACGGCGGCCAGCACGTCGCCGGCCAGGGCCAGCCCGCACAGTGCGCCCAGGCGCAGCAGCGCGGCGCGGCGGTCGCGCGATGGTTCGCTCATGTCCGATGCTCCTGCCGGGGCGCGCGGCCAGTGCGGCCGGCCGCCAGCGACAGCTGGTACTGCTTCGGCGTGATGCCGACCACGGTGCGGAACTGTTTCGTGAAGTAGCTCTGGCCGCCGAAGCCCGTCTCCAGCGCCACGCGGGCGATGTTGTTCACCTGCGGCAGCAGGCGGCACGCTTCGTGCACCTTGCGGTGCAGGATGTACTGCTTTGGCGTCAACGAGAAATGCTGCTTGAACTTGCGCTCGAACGTGGACAGCGACATGCACGACAGCCTGGCCAGGTGCTCGATGCTGATCGGCTCCATCAGGTGCTCCTGCAGGTACTCGATGCACTTCCTGAATTCGTGGAACGGCGCGATCACGTCCTGCGAGCGCTGGGCATCGCGCGAGAAGCCTTCGATGCCGACGATCTCGCCGTGCCGGTCGCGGATCGGCGCCTTCGTCGTGAACAGCCAGATCAGCTCACCGTTCTCGCCGCCCAGCACTTCCAGCTTGTTCTTGACGGTGACGCCGCGGTCCATCACCGAGAGGTCGTCGGCGCGGATGCGGTCGGCGATATCGCGCCGGAAGAAGTCGTGGTCCGTCTTGCCGAGGATGTCGGCCACGTCAGCGAGGTCGTGCTGCTCCTGCAGCAGCCGGTTCCCCCAGACGAACTGGCCGGCGCGGTTCTTCGCGAAGTAGTACATGTCCGGCAGCGTGTCGAACAGCGCGCTCGGTGTCGAGATGCCGTGCTCCGTGAAGAAGCGCGCGCAGCCCGCCGTGACTGCGCTGGCGGCGCCGTTGCCGGGTACCGGCCGCTCGCCGGGCGCACCCTGGGCAACGACGACACCCCTGCCTAGTACGATGGTATTCATCGCCTGTCTCCTGCTTTTTCTTTATGCGGAGATAGTAGCATTCCGGTAATTCTGGAATTGTCAGGAAATCGGAAAAATTTATAACGAATTCGGCAACGTGCGGCCCGCCGATTTCGTGATAGCGTCCGTTCGCGCGGCCGTGATAGATTGCGTTTCGCCCTTGAGATGGGGCGCCGCGGCCCCGTGCAGGGCCGCGCATCGATAACCGATATTTACAACGAGACGACCATGACCCGCATCCACACCATCGCCCGCACGGGCTTCATTGCCGCCTTGCTGGCGTTGTCCGCACCGCTCTTTGCCGCCGAGGGCTGGACCACGCTCTTCAACGGCCGCGACCTGACGGGATGGACCACGTGGGTCAGCATGCAGCCGACGTCCGACAACATGAAGGCGCCGACGTCGGTACGCGGCGCGAACCACGATCCGAAGCACGTGTTTTCCGTCGTCGACGGCATGCTGCGGGTGTCCGGCGAGGAGTGGGGCGCCGTGTCCACGGTGGGCGACTACGAGAACTTCCACCTGAAGTTCGACGTGAAGTGGGGTGAGAAAAAATGGTTCCCGCGCCTCGCAGCGCCGCGCGACAGCGGCCTGTTGTACTACGCCGTCGGCCCGGACGGGGCGCAGAGCGGGCACTGGATGCGCAGCCACGAGTTCCAGATCCAGGAGGGTGATTGCGGCGATTACCACAGCCTCGATGGCGTGACGGTCGACGCGCACGTGGGCGACGCCAACCAGGGCGACTGGAAGTTCTACCGCTACGAGCCGGGTCTGCCGCTGCGGACAAGCCTGGCCGCGCGCATCCTGAAGCGGGGCAGCTACGAGAAGCCGGCCGGCGAATGGAACACGATGGAAGTGATCGCCGACGGCACGACGCTGATCCACATCGTCAACGGCCACGAGGTGCTGCGCGCCGAGAACTCGCGGCAGAAGGTGGATGGCCAATTCGTGCCGCTCACGCGCGGCAAGTTCTCGATCCAGTCCGAGGGGGCGGAGGCGTTCTTCCGCAATATCGTGGTGAAGAAGCTGGAGGAGTCGCCAAGGAAGGGCATGTAGAGAGAGTGTTAGGGCTGAGCACAGCGTGCCCTAGCCTGCGGGACCGCTGTCACGCAGCCTTACTCTAATTCCGCGGCGCGACGACGTCCAGCCAAGTGGTAATTTCCTTGGGTATCCTTAGGGCAGCTGGCACCGCGCGAATATCGAAGTCGACCGTTCGCTTCCTTCGGATGTGTACCGGAGTGAACGCGAGGTTCTCTGTCCTACTATTGTCCAGGAGGATTGCCGCGTCAGACACCAAGATGGCCTTATTGATCGCCTGTTGTGTACGCGGATATCGCTCGCGCAGCTTTTCCTCATCCACATCGTGCCCGCCCTTGAAAACGCGAGTCATCACCCGTCCGATGGAGAGTTCGGCACTTGTCAGCCCGACAAAGATCAGCAGCACGAAGTATCCAGCCTTCTGGAGGTCTCGAATGATGTCGATTTTGCTGGCATGGCGCCCATTCGGCAGCTTTTTCCAGTACGAGAATACTGTCTCAAAAGCGAAAGGAACTTTCTGGCTGATTGCTTGGGCGATAAAGCCCTGAACACCTTGCTGTGCAACGGCCATCCAGGAGGTATCCTTGTCTCTGAGCTGCTGCGCCCAGGGCCGCAGCTTTCCATCCGCGCCCGCTTCAGGCAGGATGGACAACATTAAGCGATCTGCATTGATCAGCGGGATCTGAAGGTCTTCCGCGACGTGTTCATACCAAAAGGTCGATTTTCCGCTGCCATTGTGTCCAGCCAACACGATAGCAAACGGTTTCTCCGCCGCATTTTTCAGGACTGCGCGCACCGCTTTGTCCGCCTGCGGCAGGGCTTGCCGTGCTACGTTCGACGCGCCTCTGGAAGGCGTGATCATTTTCTTCACTGTTCAGTTAGCGGAACAAATTGCCCCTGAATGAAGCGACCTCGCACTGACCTGCCGTTCAGCACGCGAACGACTAGTGAGGCGTCGCGAGGATCGGCCCGGAATATGGGCGTATCGGGAGTTTTCTGGAGACGAACGCCAGGCGAGACAAGCACTTTCTTCAATTGGCTGACAGCACGCTTTCCGGCCGCGAGTTGTTTCTTTACGGCGCTTTCCTCAGGCTTTGGGGCCACCACGGTAACCCCGCCAAAACGCACCGTCGTGCCGCGAACGACTTGGCCCTGAGGCTCGATCGTCATGCTGAAGCGGCCGTCGCGCTGAACGCCCCCAGCAGCTCTTTTCTTGGGTGATTTGATAGAGGTAGCCATGGTATCCATTGTACTCCTTCACGCGATAATCGGGTGTTTCGAAGATAGAAATGCCGAGCCTCTTCACGGCTGACCACTGCGATAAGTATTGTCATCAAGACGTCATCGGCGCTTCCTACAATGCCGGGCTTTCAACCAATGAAAGGCCCGCATGAGCAAGATCTCCCGCCCGCTGGAACCCGAGGACTTCGGCACCAACCAGTCCGGTAACCCGTATTTCGGCGATATCGTCAGCGCCAAACGCCGCACGATCCTCGTTGGCGGCCTCGGTACGGTAGCGCTATCTCTGTTTGGCTGCGGCGGGAGCGACGGCATCGACACGCCCGCGGTGCCAGGCGGCCCGACGCCGCCGGCCGAGCCGACAATTCCCCCCAACACGCTGAACTTCACGAGCGTATCGCGCACGCCGATGATCGCCGGCGACGACCTGATCGTCCCACCCGGCTACAAGTGGAGCGCGCTGACGAAGCAGGGCGACCCGATCGGCAGCACGCTGGGCGCGCCGGCGTTCCGCTCGACGGCCGCGAAGCGGTTCGACACGACGGGCGCGGAGGCCGAGCTGCAGTTCGGCGACAACCACGACGGCATGGCGTACTTCCCGCTGCCGTACGGCTCGAAGAGCAGCGACCGGGGCCTGCTGGCCATCAACCACGAGGCGGCGCGTGCCAACGTGATCAGCGGCTTCCGCTTTGTGGGCGTGACGGCGACGACGGATCCGGCCACGCTGGACCCGGCCGGCGAGACGGCGATGAACCCGGACGTGGTGCGCAAGCAGAAGGCCTTCCATGGCGTCTCGGTGGCGGAGGTGTACCGCGACAGCGCCGGCAAGTGGCAGGTGCAGGCCAATTCCACCTATGCGCGCAAGGTGCATGCGGACACGCCGATCGCGATCGGCGGCCCGGCGCGCGGTCACGCGGCGATGCGCACCGGCGCCGACCCGACGGGCACGCAGATGCGCGGCACGCTGGGCAACTGCGGCAGCGGCGCGACGCCGTGGGGCACCTACCTGACGTGCGAGGAGGACAGCCACAAGAACTACTTCGCGACCCGCGAAATGAAGGCGGACGACCCGCGCTTCCAGGACCCGCGCTGGGCGCGCTACAGCCTCGTGCCGGGCTATAACCGCGACTACACGTGGCACTTCGTCGACAAGCGCTTCGACCTGGCGGTGGAGCCGAACGAAACGAACCGCTTCGGCTGGATCGTCGAGATCGACCCGTACGACCCGAACTGGCAGCCGGTGAAGCGCACGGCGATGGGCCGCTTCGCGCACGAGAACGTGGCGCACCTCGTCAATGCGGACAAGCGCGTGGCGTTCTACATGGGCGACGACCAGAACTTCGACTACATCTACAAGTTCGTCACGGCGAAGGCAATGGACCCGGACAACCGCACGGCCAACCGCGGCCTGCTCGACGACGGCACGCTGTACGTGGCGAAGTTCAATGACGACGGCAGCGGCACGTGGATGCCGCTGATCCAGGGCCAGAATGGCCTGACGGCGGAAAACGGCTTTCCCGACCAGGCATCGGTGCTGATCTGGGCGCGCCTGGCGGCCGACAAGCTGGGCGCGACGCAGATGGACCGCCCCGAGTGGCTCGCTTCCGACGCGGGCAGCGGCTGGGTCTACGCGACGCTGTCGAACAACACGGGCCGCGGCAGCGCCACGGCGCCGGGCGGCACCACCGCCGCACCGCGCGCGGCGCAGCCGAAGAACGCGGCGAACCCGCGCGACAAGAACCTGCACGGCCACATCATCCGCCTGCGCGATGCGGGCGGCGACGTGACGGCCACGAAGTTCAGCTGGAACGTCGTCCTGCTGGCCGGCACCGGCACCAGCGACACGCCGGACCCGGCCAACAAGGGCACGATCAATGGCGACGCGTTCAGCTCCCCGGACAGCGTGATGTTCGATGCCTGGCAGCGGCTGTGGATCGGCTCCGACGCGGCCGACGCGCTGAAATCGTCCGACTGGACGGGCAAGGGCACCGACTGGTCGGGCCTGGGCGGCGACATGCTGCTGGCGATGGACACCCGCACGGGCCAGGTCAAGCGCTTCCTGCTCGCGCCGGACGGCGCCGAAGTGTGCGGCGCGCAGCTGACGCCGGACGGGCGCGCGCTGTTCGTCAACATCCAGCACCCGGGCACCGAACAGCCGCGCGACATCCCCGTCGAAGCGATGACGTGGCCGGACAAGATCCCCGTCGCGCAGGGCGGCGTCGTGCGTTCGACCACGGTGGTCATCACGCGCGAGGATGGCGGGGTGATCGGGATGTAATGTCAAGGCGCCGGCGGCGCTCAATTTCGACCCAACTGCAAAACCTGGGGTCAGACCCGCCGGGTCTGACCCCGGCTTCTGCGGTGGGTTGTTGCTTGCGCCGCCGACCCGCGACCACGTCCCTAAACGCCCATTCCGCCAATCCGGAACTGCCGCCGATACTGACCCCGGCTTCTGCCGTGGGTTGTTGCTTGCGCCGCCGACCCGCGACCACTTCCCTAAACGCCCATTCCGCCAATCCGGAACTGCCGCCGATACTCCGTCGGCGTCGTGCGCAGCGCCGTGCGGAAATGCTGGCGCAGCGACAGCGCCGTGCCGAACCCCGCCTCGGTGGCCACCAGCTCGATCGACGCGTCGCTGCTCTCCAACATGCGGCGCGCGTGGGCCAGCCGCTGGCCCAGCAGCCATTGCTTGAACGACGTGCCGGTGGCCTGCCGGAAGTGGCGGGTAAAGTGGCGCCGGCTCATCGCCGCGCGGGCGGCCAGCGCGTCGATGCTGTGCGGTTCGCGCAGGTGACGGGCGACCCAGCCCAGCACCTCCGAGAAGCGCCCTTCGGCGGGGTTCGACGGCACCGGGTGCTCGATGAACTGCGCCTGGCCGCCCTGGCGGTGCGGAGCGATCAGCAGCCGGCGCGCGACCTTGTTCGCCACGTCCGCGCCGCGCAGTTCACGCAGCAGGTGCAGGCAGCAATCCAGTCCCGCGGCGACGCCGCCGGACGTCAGCACGTCGCCTTCGTCGACGTACAGCACTTCCCGATCCACCTTCACTTGCGGATAGCGCGACGCCAGCGCGTCGGCCAGTTCCCAGTGCGTTGTCGCCTTCTTCCCGTCCAGCAGGCCCGCCTCCGCCACGGGGAACGCGCCCAGGCACAGGCCGACGACGCGCGCGCCGCGGGCGTGGGCGCGGCGCAGCGCGTCCAGCAGGGGAGGGGGCGCCGGGCGGAAGTCGATGTACCAGGCAGGCATCGCGACGATGTCCGCACCGTCGAGCGCTTCCAGGCCGTGATCGACGGCGATCGAAAAACCGGCCGAGGTGGCAAGCGGCGTCTTCTCCGCGGCGCAGACGATCACGTCGAACGCGCCGCCGAACACGAGGCAGGGTACGGACAGGTGGAAGGGCGTCATGCCGTCGAATGCGACGACGGCCACGCGGAGTGATTTGCTCATCATGGCCCGATTATACTGAAGGTTGGCCTTCGGGCCGCTTTTGCCGCTGGCCTTCGACCAGCACAATGCGTCTCATCAACGACACCACAGGAGAACGCCATGACCCGAATCGCCAAGCAGCTCGCCATCGCAGCCGCACTTGCCGCAACCGTTGCCACGTCCGCCACCGCCGGCTCCGTCGGCTTCCAGCAGATCCGTAACGCCACCGTCAAGATCACCTACGGCGGCACGACGTTCCTCGTCGACCCGATGCTGGCGAAGGCGGGGTCGTATCCGGCCTTCCAGGGCACGTACCACAGCGAGCTGCGCAACCCGACCGTCGAACTGCCGCTGCCGCTCGAGGATGTGATGCGGGCCGATGCCGTCATCGTCACGCATACCCACTTGGATCACTGGGACGATGGCGCGAAGGCCGCGCTGCCGAAGCACATTCCGCTGTTCGCGCAGAACGACGAGGATGCCGCCAGCATCCGCAAGGCCGGCTTCACGGACGTGCGCGTGCTGGGCCCCGACAGCGAATTCAAAGGCGTGCGCCTGACACCCGTCACGGGCCAGCACGGCACCGACCAGATCATGGCCGCGTTGGGCGAACGCCTCGGCAAGACGGTCGGCATCGTGTTCCGCCAGCCGGGCCACAAGACGGTGTATATCGCCGGGGACACGATCTGGACGCCGCAGGTGGCCGGCGCCATCGCGCAATACCGGCCGGACGTGATCGTGCTGAACACCGGGTACGCCCGCTTAAAGGCCTTCGACGGCTCGATCATCATGGGCAAGGAAGACGTCGAGCGGGCATACCATGCGGCGCCGCAGGCCACCATCATTGGCAGCCACATGGAGGCGCTGAACCACCTCACGCAGACGCGCCAGGACTTGAAGGATTACGTCGCGGAGAAGGGGCTGGATGCGCAGCGGGTGCTGGTGCCGGCTGACGGTGAAGCTTACCGGTTCTGATCCGGGAATGACCGGGGCGCGCGAGCGTGCGTCCCGGTGGACGGTTTATAATCGGCGCCCCGCAGCAACGCCTCAACGCATGTCGAACACCGTCTTCGCACCGCTCACCCTGCGCGCGCTCGCGCCAGGCGACCTGCCGCACCTGTTGAACATCCAGCTGGCCTGCTATGGCCCGGACTTCATCGAAAGCGCCGACGTGTACGCACGCCGACTGGCGAGCGCCGTCAACTGTTCGCTGGTGTGCGAGCGTGCCGGGGCGGTTTGCGCGTACCTGGCGGCCTACCGGTCGGTGCATGGCAAGGTGACCCCGCTGCACGGCGAATTCGAGCCTTCGGAGCGAACGCCCGACACGCTGTACCTGCACGACATGGCCGTGTTGCCGGCGTATGCGGGGCAGGGCCTGGCGCAGGCGCTGCTTGAACGGCTATGGGAGCAAGGCAGGGCGTGGGGGTTGCGGCATACCGCGCTGGTGTCCGTGCAGGACACGGAAGGCTTCTGGGCACGGCATGGTTACGTGCCGCAGTCGCTGCTTGACGAGGAGGAGCGCGCGCGGCTGGCCAGTTATGGCGCCGGCGCCGTGTACATGGCGCGGCCTCTCGCGAGTGTTTGACGCGTCCGCCGGCGCCACGGCCGGGGCGTTCCCATCGGGTTGCGTGCCCGCGGCAGGCCGTGGCGGAAGGCCGTGCCGGTGATTCCGCCACATGAGCGAAACGCGTTCGTACCCCGTTCGCAACAGCTTACAAATTCGGGACAAACGCGCAATTATCCAGTCTAAGATGCCTGTTGATGGTTGCCTTCGTGCCGCCTGCGCGGCCTGGGAGGCGTCCAGCAAGGTCGCGGACAGGGAGTGCCGGTATGTGGAACGACGAACACGATGCGGCGGCGGAGCGGCCCAGGCAGCGCGTACGATTGAAGCGGCCGCGCAAACCGGGCGCCGACCTGATGCGGGCAGGATTGGTCGTGCTGGCCCTGGTGATCATCGCCAGCTTCTTCGGCGATTGACCGAACGGCGCGGCCGCCACCGCGGCATTGCCGACATGCGGAGGGAGACGCAATGAAATTGCTCGGCAATATACTGATCTGGCTGGGCCTCTATGCGGTCTACGCCGGCAGTCTCGGCAGCCAGCAATACTCCTTCGGTTCGTTCCTGCTTCACGTGGCCTTCGGCGCCCCGTTTTTCCTCATCGGTTCATGGCTGGTCAGCATGAGCAACGGCGGCGTCCAGGTCGACCTGGACAGGCTTGCACAGGCCATCGCGGACGCGCAGGCATCGGAGCATGTCGTTTTCCTTTACTTACGCCCGTTCGACAGCACCAACGTGTACCGGATCCGGGACACCAGCCTGACCCTGTTTTCGGCCGAGCTCTGGGAGCGCGACGGGTTCGACGATATCGAACGATTACTGTCGAGAGCACTCGAGCGCACGGGCATCTTTCTCGCTCTCGGCAAGCCGGGCGAGCATCGCGGGGCAGGGCGAGCGGAACTCGCGGACGAGCACTGGCAGGCGAAAGTCGCCGGCTTGCTGGTGCGTAGCTCGGTACTGATACTCCTGCCGGCCCGGACGCCCGGCACGCTGTGGGAGATCGCACGTATCGTCGACGATGGGCACCTCGACAAGACTCTCTTCATCATGCCGCCCTCCGACGGTTCGCTGTACACGATGAGGGGCGACGAAGCGGACCACTGGGCCAGGACCCAGGAAGCGTGCAGCAAGCTGGGCTTGGACCTGCCGGTGTACCGGCCGGCGGGAGCGATCTTCAAGTACCTGGCCGGCGCCCGTCAATGGGCGATAACGGATCTTCCGGGCCCCGATCCCATCGCGTGGGCGGACCGCCTGCAGTTCATGCTGGACATCCCCGACATCCCCGACAGCGCCGCAAGCGCGTAGACGTCGATGTGGCGCGGCGGTTTGTCAGCGGCATCGGCAGGCCTATCGGCAGGCCTGTTTTATGCCGTCACCTCTTCATGCCGGCTGCCGCCCGCCCCCGTCCGTCACCGCGGCATCCGGCGGCTGCCGGTCCAGCATCTCGTCCATCCGGCCGTGCTTCAGGTAGACCGGGTCCAGCAGGTACAGATGCGCGTTGATGAACAGCGTGAAGCCCAGCACGGCTGCGCCAGCGGCGATCGCTGCCCACAGCAAGGTTGTCACCCAGGCCGGGGCGCCGCCGCGTTCCAGCCAGCCGGCCAGCGCGAGCGCGCCGCGCCACGCCAGGAATCCGAGCGCCACGCCGCCGGCCGCGATCAGCAGCGACCGGAACGGGGCGAGGAACACGGCTTTGCTGAACATGGACTTGCCGCGCGCGAGGATCGTGGCAAGCCTTTCGCGCGCCGGGTTGGCCGGATCGGCCGCGCTGGCCATCAGCTGTTCCAGGCGCAGGAAGTCCCACGGGCAGCGCGCGGTGTCCACATCGAGTCCCAGCGTGCCGGCGCTGTTGCGCAACTCGGTCTTGAAGGCGTGCTCCGTCATCAGGTAACCGGACAGCATCAGCGCATTCGCTTCGACCTCGGAGAACGCATCGAGGTCGGTGCGGACCGCGGCCAGATGCCGCTGCATGTCCGGCGCGATCCCGTATGGCAGGTTGCCGCTTTGTGCGAGCGCCGGCGGCATGTCCGGGCAGCCGATCCAGGCCAGCTCGTCGCGCGTCAGGTCCTTCTTCAGGTGGACGGCGAGGAAGCCGTCGACGGCGTGGTGGTCCTGCAGCGCGGCGAAATGCTGGTACGTCGTTTCGCGCCCGCGCTCCATCATGATTTTCGTCGAGCGGCTGTACACCATGAACCAGAGGGAGCAGGGGCGTGTCTGCTCCTCCATCTGGCCGCAGGCGTCGCTGCACAGCATGAACGTGCAGCCTTCCACCTGCAGGCTGCGCACGCCCTGGTTGTCGAACACCCCGCCGTCGACGAGGCGCAGCACGCGTTTCTGGTACAGCCCCGCAAGTTCCAGCGGCGCGAACAGCACCGGCACGCCGGACGACGCGGCGACGGCCGCGCCCAGCCCCACGTCACGCAGCTGCGGCGTGGGTGCGTCGGTGTAGTACAGGCGGCGATAGCGCCGCCGCCGGTCCGCGTGTTCGCTGACGAGGGCCGGCGGTTCGCCCATTCCCTTGGCGGTGAAGTGCCACGCATGGCCGGTGTTCAGCGAGGTGGCGTTCAGCAGCAGCGCTGGTACCTTGGCGGCGCGGCGCCAGTTGTCGAAGGCCGGAGAAAAGTCGGCGGTTTCGCCGCTCGGCTTGATCAGCAGCTCGCGCATCGGCAGCGCGGCCGCCTTGCCGCCTTCCGGCCGGTACAGGTAGCGCTCGTACAGCGCCCCCAGCCTGGCCGTGCGGTGTTTCCCCATCGGCCACTGGAACAGCATGCGCACGTTGCCGGCCAGGCTGCAGAACACGCGCATGCGCAGGTTCGCCGCGGTACGGGCCAGGAACTGCTTGCGCACGGTGTCCACCAGGTCGATGTAATCCTGGCGCCCGACCATGTCGTCGCGCCGCGCTTCCAGCAGCTTTTTCAGTTCGAGGTAGTACAGCGCGCCGACGATCGAGCCGCCCGACACGCACGAGATGACTTCCACGTGCCGCAGCAGATCCAGCTCAGCCAGCCGCGCCAGCACGCCGACGTGGTAGAAGGCGGCGCGCATACCGCCGCCGGACAGCGCCAGTCCCACCTTGCCGCGATAGGCGCCGAGGGCGCCGGCGGCGCGCTGCCCGAGCAGGCGATGCAGCGGCTTCCAGACGGGCGGCCACTGGCCGGGCGGCACGTCCCGCGGCGGCAGTGGCGTGCCATGCAGGCGCGCCAGTTTCACCAGCTGTTCGGTCGTGCTGCGCAGCTGCCATTCGGCGGGGCCGGTGGCGGCCGCGCGGGCCAGCCAGCCGGCTGCCGCCGTATCGTTGCCGAGGCCCCAGTGCGCTTCGGCCAGCGTGCAGTACAGCCAGTAGTCCGGCGCGCTGTGTTCCGCAAGCGGTTCCAGACGTGCGATCACGGCGTGGCGCAGCGCCGCCGCGTGCTCCCGGCGGGCGGGGTCGTCCAGCCGTGCCGCCAGCTGGTCCAGCACGAAGGCCGCGTTGACGCCGCCGTAGCCGCGGTCCTGCTCCGGATCGCGCTGCCACGCCGCCGCGTAATAGTGACATGCCATCAGCAGGTCCGGCGGCTGGCCGGCGAACTCGAAGCGGCGTTTGTGGATCGCGGCGGCCAGGCACAGTGTTTCCGTATTGCGCTGGTCCTCCTTGTCGAGGCCGAGTTCGCGCAGCAGCCCCAGTGCCGTGTCGAAGCGCTCGGCCGGCGGCAAGTGCTCGTTCTTGTATGTGCACATCGCCTGCTCGCGCAGCAGCGCCGGCGTGTGTTCCGGGTACTGGCCGCAGGCCAGCGCGCCTTTCAACAGCGCCGCGCCGAGACCGAATTCATGCTCGGCCTTCAGCTGCGCGAGCAGCGCCGTCACGCCGCCGACGGACGCTGGCCAAGGCGCCTTCGCTTCCAGCATGGGTTTGAGTGTCGCCAGCAGGGCGCGCATTGCGGGGGTGTCGGTCGCCATCACGTGCTCCTGAGGCAGCGGTGGAAGGAAGGGGCACCGCGGCGCGTCAGCGGGACCCGGTACGTAGCGCCGCGCTCCTGGCGCGCAGTTGCGCAATGAGGTCCGCGTACCACGGCTGCGCGCGCCCAATGGCTCGCCGCGCGTCGGCGATGAAGGTGAGATTGGCCGCCGTGGTATCCGGTTCCCATGCCTCGCGCGCCCGGTTCAGGACGGCGCCCATGCAACGCTGCGCGGCGGGCCGGTCGTCCCGCAGCACGTGCAATTCCAGCATGGTGGCATGGTTCCAGTAATCCTCCGGCGCGGCGGCGAGGCGCCGCCTTGCCGCATACAACACCACTGGCAGCAGTTCGGCACGCTCCGCGTCCTGCTCCGCCGCGCACTCCATCAGCGTCAGCAGGTTGATGCCGGGATAGGTGTCGCGCCAGTCGGATTCGAATCCCTGCCGGTAGACGTCGATGGCGGCGCGCAGCCAGCCATCCGCCTCGGCCACGCGGCCTTGCGCGGCGGCTTGCTGCCAGCGCCCCTTGTACACACGGCCCAGCAAGCCGCACGTTTCGCTGTTCGGGCCCCGTTCGCGCAGCAGGTCGCGCAGCATCCGTTCGGCGGCGTCGTCGTCGCCCGCGCGGTTCAGCGCGAACGCTTGTTGCTCGCGCACGAGTACCGTGCGGTCGAGCGGAGCGGGCAGCAATTCGACAAGCCGCAGCATGTCGTGCCACGCTTCCGTGGCGCGGTAGGACAGCAGCAGGTCGACCAGGATGCCGGCTTCCGCATCGGCGAGTCCGGTAGTACCCTGCTGCCGCAGCTCGGCATCGATGTCGCGTTCCACCTGCCACACCGCGTCGCGCCCGTTGCGGCGGGCGGATGCCAGCCGGGTCTTGACTCCCTGCGAGTAGGCGACCCGGCCGCGGAAGACATCCGTCTTGTCGCGCTGGATGTCCGGGTAGTCGTTCAGCAGCTGATACAGGGGGCTGTCGATCACCGGGCGGCGGCTGTTCCTGAGCAGCGTGCCGATGCGTTGCGATGTACCGGCCGCATCTGCCGGCGTGCCATCGGCCTGCAGCAGGTAGGGCAGCGCGCGCAGCGCCGCGACATCGAACGGCAGCATGCCGCCCTCGGCAAACAGCAGGATCGTCGTGTGCGGGCGGGCGGCGTGGCGTACGCCCAGCTCGTAAAACACGTTCGCATTCGCGCCGGTGAGATCGGCGATCGCGAAATCGCACAGCACCAGGCGTTCGAACATCGGCTTGTGGATGATGCCGCCGGCCGCTTCCTCGTCGGCCCGCAGGCTCTCCATCCCGGCCGCCGTGATCGCCGGCAGAATCGCCTGCCGGTAGACGGCGTCGAAATCGATGGTCCGCCCATGCGCATCGGCCTTCCTGCCGAACGGCATCAGGACAAAACACAGTGGCTTCATGGCGTCTCCCGGATGAGCGCCCCGTGTGCGTGGCACGCAGGCCGGGCGCGGCCACTGCGCCGGACGATGCCGCAGCCGGCGAAGTGGCTATCCGTACACGCTAAGCTGTGCGAGGCGGGCAGTCAACGGCGACCGGCATGGTGACGTCGCGCCGCCACAACGGGGGCACCGCCTCAGGCGATATCCACGTCCTGGTTCGCTTCCCCATACGGATACAGCGTGACGATGCGCCCGTCGTCGTCATAAAACAGCTCCGTCACCTTCACGGAACGCAGGTGCGTCACGCCTTCGGACAGGCTGCTGTCGTGGTAATACAGGTACCAGCGCCCATCCACCTCGACGATCGAGTGGTGCGTCGTCCAGCCGATCACCGGGGTCAGGATCTTGCCCTGGTACGTGAACGGGCCGTACGGACTGTCGCTGGTGGCGTAGCACAGGAAGTGCGTGTCCCCGGTCGAGTACGAGAAGTAGTACTTGCCGCGGTACTTGTGCATCCACGGGCCTTCGAAGTAGCGCCGTTCGTGGTCGCCGGCCAGCAGTTCCTTGCCGTCTTCGTCGAGGATGACGACGGCGCGTGGCGCTTCCGCGAACTGCTTCATGTCGTCGGCCAGGCGGGCCACGCGCGCGGTCAGCGCCGGTTCGTGCGCGCTCGGCTCCTCGTTGGCGGCATCGAAGCGGTTGTCGCGGTACTTCTGCAGCTGGCCGCCCCAGATGCCGCCGAAGTACATGTAATGGACGCCGGCGTCCTCGAACACTGCCGGGTCGATCGAATAACTGCCTTCGATCGGCAGCGCCTCCGGCGTGAACGGGCCGGCCGGGCTGTTCGACGTGGCGACGCCGATCTGGAAGATGCCGTCCGCGCGCTTGGCGGGGAAGTACAGGTAGTACGTGCCGTCCTTGCGGGCCGCGTCCGGGGCCCACATCTGGCGGGTTGCCCACGGCACGTCCTTCACGTGCAGCGCCACGCCATGGTCCACCACTTCACCGTCCGGGCGGTCCATCGACAGCACGTGGTAGTCCTCCATCGCGAAGTGGTCGCCGTTGTCGTTGAACGGGATGCCCGCTTCGATGTCGTGCGAAGGGTAGATGTAGATGCGGCCGTCGAACACGTGGGCCGACGGATCGGCCGTATAGATGTGCGTGACGAGCGGTTGCGAGATCGCGTGCGCCTTCAACTGCTGCACGCGGGCCTGGTTCGGATTCTCTGCCATGGGATACCTTGTGTTGAAATGGGGTCAGCGTTGCGCGGCGGCGCGGCGCAGGCCGAGTTCATGTTCGATCGTGCGCTCCGTCGACTTCCTGATCTCGTAGAACGCCAGGCAGGCGACCGCCAGCAGGAACGGGATGCCGGCGTAGACGCTGACCGCCAGGCGGATGCCGTCGACGACGCGCGGGGCCTGCGTCGTCAGCGCCGCGTCGTAGCCGAAGCCCGACAGCAGTGCGGCGACAAGGGCGCCGCCGGTCGACAGGCCGGCCTTCAGGCCGAAGATCATCGCGGAGAACAGCAGCGCGGTGGCGCGGCGGTTGTTCTTCCATTCCGAGTAGTCGGCCACGTCGGCGATCATCGCCCACAGCAGCGGGATCGTGACGCCGTAGAAGAAGCCGTGGAGCAGCTGCGACAGGAACACGATGCCGATCGACGTGGGCGCGTAGAAGTAGAACGCCAGCATGAACAGCGTGGAGATGAACAGCGCGATGCCGAACACCTCGCGCTTGCCGAAGCGGTCCGCCAGCGGGCGCGAGAAGCCGATCCCGATGATCATCATCACGATGCCGATCGCGTTGAACACGCTGAACGCGGACGTCGGCGCATCTTCCGGCCACTGGAACGCGGTCAGGCCCATTCCCGCCAATGCGCCGTTCAAGCCGGCGATGAAACCGTTGAAGCCCACGTCCTGCAGGAACGCTGCCAGGTGCGGCGCCGACAGGTAGCTGCGGAAGTAGTAGATGTACATGCCGCCCTTCAGCGCGAGCGTGACGAAGACGAGGATCGTCACGACGAGCATCACGACCCACGGCTTGTTGCGCAGCAGGTCGGCGATGTCCTGGCCGATCGACGAGCGCTGCTCGGCCGTCGGCACGATGCGTTCGCGCGTCGTGAAGAACGTGATCAGGAAGCACACGGTGCCGGCGATCGCGAACACGATCATCGTGTTCTGGAAGCCGGCCACCTTGTCGCCGCCGCCGAGGATCAGCACCAGCGGCAGCAGCAGCACCTGGATGATGAACTGCGCGACCATCACGGCGACGAAGCGGTACGACGACAGGCTGTTCCGCTCGCTCATGCTGCCCGTCAGCACGCCGGACAGCGCGGAGTAGGGCAGGTTGTTGGCCGAGTAGATCAGCATCAGCAGCACGTAGGTCAGCGTGGCGTAGATGATCTTGCCCTGGTTGCCGAAGTCCGGCGTGCTGAAGGCAAGGATCGCGACGAGGCCGAACGGCACGGCCGTCCACAGGATCCACGGCCGGAACTTGCCCCAGCGCGTGGCGGTGCGGTCGGCGATCAGGCCCATGATGGGATTGAAGCAGGCGCCGACGATGCCGCCGGCGAAGATGATCGTGGCCGCGGCGTTCGCCGAGATCTTGAACACGTCCGTGTAGTAGAACGCGATGAAGGTCAGCAGGGTCTGGAAGATCAGGTTCGCGGCCAGGTCGCCCAGGCAGTACCCAACCTTTTCCGTGACCGAGAGCCGCGCGTTGGCGCTGTCTGTCGTGTTGGTCATGATGTCTCGCTTTATCGTTATCGGGGTTGGCCGCTTGTCGCTGCGGGGATGTTAGAGAACACCGCACCGCAGCAAAATGAATAGCGCAACCATTGCCTTATCTTAGCGCATTTGTGGTCGCGCGGGAAAGCTTATCTGATGTTGTTGGTTGCGCTAACGGTATTGACGGTGCGGACGGCCGGCACGGTCCTGGTCCGTGGCGGACGCGGCCAGCGACGGGAATAGGGAGGGCGTGCGCACGATGCACGCGTGCTAACATCGGCATTCTTTATCGCCGTGCCTGTCGTCTGACTGGGAGAATGCAAGCCGTGACAACACACACTCGGTATCGTTTGCGCTGGCTGTATGGGACGTTGGTGGCCGTTGCGTGCGCGGGCTGGTTCGTGGATCCGACCATTTCGCTGATCGTGGTGGTTGCGGCTTGTTATGCGGCCGGCATCGCGGTAATGGGATGGTTTTATACCGTGCCGGGAGAACAATACAGGAAGCTGCCCGCCGCCGTGCTGCTGGCACTGGCGTTCGCGGGGATCGCCGGCGCGGTGATCTGTTACTTCGTCGAAAAGCGGATCGAGTGGCCAAGCTTCCTGCTGGCGATGGGGATCGAGTGTCTGCGTACGCTGATCAAGGACCAGGACGGCAAGGTCCGCAGTACGGTCTGACGTACGGATTGTTTCCAGATATTCACAAAGTTGATCACAGGCATGCTGGAAATAAAGTGGCGCGAGGGGAGGCGGCATGGGATGATTCACCTGTCTCCTCCAATCCTCTCCGAGAATTGGAATTCAGCCGGCTTCTAGCCGGCTTTTTTTTTGCGCGGATAGTCCGCCCTTGGGATCGCAGATGGAGTTGGTATGCGTGGAGGCGATGCTGTGGCTGCGGCAGCCAACCCGACTAGTCGGGCGGTTCTCCGGGCCGTATGGTCAGGTGCCTGGCTGCGTGATCAGCGCCAGAATTCCCACCAGCGCTGCGTCGCATCCGCAGCGGGCTCGGGCACCGCGGGCAGATCCGTCGGGGTCGCGGGCCAGCCACCGATTCTTGAATCTGGCACGATGTCAGCGGGCATCGGCCCGATGTTCGACGCGCCGTACGTTACGTCTACCCAGCTCAGATTGCCACGTTCGTCGGTAAACAACAGGATGTCGATCTCTTCCGGATAGTTGGACGTGAACGCTACTTCGTAAAACACGCCGGCGCCATCCTGCAGCCGCTGGACCTTGGCCTCAACCGGTACGGCAAACGCAAACCCCTCACACCCACACTCGCAAAGCTCTCGGACAGAACCGGCGGCAATCTGGCTGCGCAATGCTTCGCCAAAAGGCAGGTCCTGGGTCAGCAGGAAGCTTAGCCAATCGGTTGCACGTTGTCGGGAGTTCGCCATCGGTCGCAGTCTACGGCAGTCATTCATTCGCCCGCAAGGGACGGCCGATCACCGCAACGCCGGATACGTAAACAGCAAAAAATGCGCCGCATTGAGCGCGAAGTGCGTCAGGATCGCCGCCTCGATACCGCCACGCCGATAGGCCAGGCCATAGCCGATGCCAGCCAATGTCGCGAGCACGACGAGCGGCGCGCCGCCATACCCATGCGCGATCCCGAACAGCACGGAGGCGGCGCCAATCGCGATCGCACTGCCATGCCGGCGCGCTGCGAGCGCATCGCTGAGCCGCGCCTGGATCAACGCGCGGAAGAACGCTTCCTCCGCGAGGCACGTGGTGAACAGGTTCAGCGCGAGGAACAGGGGCGCCGCGTCGATCCACTTCGGGTCCGGCCCGACGACGCCGATCGCCCATCCCGCCGCCAGCACGAGCACGGGCGTCAGCACGATGATGGGGTAGGCGCGGCCCACGCCGCGCCAGCCGGCCAGCGAGCGCGCGGGCGCGGCAAACGTGGCGCACAGCAGGATGCCGGCGGCCGTCTTGTCCAGGTTGAAGTACAGCGACACGGGTTTGGCACCCGCGCCGATCGTCACCTTGTCCAGCAACAGGGGATTGGCGAACCCTGGCACCAGATGCAGCGCGAGCGCCAGCGACAGCACGACGATCGCCGCCAGCGCAAGTCCCTTGGCGGCCCGGCCGGACGCGCGCTGCCACAGCAGGCACAATGCGGCCAACACGACGAGGGCGAGCACGCCCACCGGGCCGATTGCGCCCAGCGCTACCGCCACGACGACCGCCAGCGCGAGGCAGGGCGCCCATGCGGGCACGCGGCCAAACGGCGGGCACCACAGCGAGAGCACGGCAAGCAGCCACGTGGCCGCCAGGGGCCAGAAGGTCGTCGGGAGGGCGTTCATCGTTATCCTTGTTGTCGGGTGTGCGGAATTATAGTCAATCAGTCAACCCGACCGATAGTGCCGCGGCCATTGCGGCCTGGGCGCCGGGCCGTCAGAATGGCGCATTGCCCATCGCTCCAGAGACCCATGTTCGAGATCAGCCAGCTCCGCTGCTTTGTCGCCGTCGCCGAGGAACTGCATTTTTCGCGCGCGGCGGAACGCCTGAACATGACGCAGCCGCCGCTGTCGCGCCAGATCCGGCTGCTGGAGCACCATGTCGGCGCCCAGCTCCTCGAGCGCAACAGCCGCACCGTGCGCCTGACGGTCGCCGGCAAGGCGTTCTTTCCCGAAGCGGCGCGCATCCTGCGCATGGCCGACGAGGCGGTGTTCACGGCGCGCCGCGCCGCCAAGGGCGAGCAGGGCACGCTGGCCATCGGCTTCACGTCCGCATCCGGCTACAGCCTGCTGCCGGAAGTGGTGAGCCGGCTGCGCGAGCGCGCGCCCGGCGTGGCGCTGACGTTGAAGGAGCTGGTCAGCACGATGCAGGTCGAGGCGCTGAACGCGGGCCAGCTGGACCTGGGCCTGATGCGGCCGCACCCGATCAACCCGGAACTGGACAGCACGCTGATCACGACCGAGGCGCTGATGCTGGCGATCCCCGCCCGCGAGGCGGCGCTGTGGCCCGAGGCCCCGACATTGGCGAGCCTGCACGGCAAGCCGTTCGTGATGTACTCGCCGTACGAGGCACGCCCGTTTTACCAGATGCTGACGGAGCGCTTCGAGCGGGCCGGCGTGGTGCCGGACATCGTCGAACACATCGGCCAGGTGCACACGATGCTGGCGCTGGTGCGCGCGGGGATCGGCGCGGCGCTGATCGCCGAGGGCGCGTCGCGCCTGCAGTTCGACGGCATCGTGATGCGCCGGATGGCGACGGAGCCTGTCGAAACGGTGTGCACATGGCGGCGCGACAACGACAATCCCGTGCTGCGGCTGTTCCGCGACGAGGTGCTGCCGACATTCCGGGCACGTTAGTCGATTCAATTCCTGTATCGATCAGTACAGTGATTGGTTTGTCGGGTGAGCCATACGGGCATATGATTTTCCTGCGTCCTCAGACGACAACAACAGGAGACAACCGTGGAACACGCACCATCCATTGCCGCCGCATCGGCCGGCGTCCAGACGCGCGCACGCTGGAGCATCCTCGCGATGCTGTTCGCCGTCACCACCATCAACTACGCGGACCGGGCGACGATCTCGATCGCCGGACCCGGCATCAAGAGTGCGCTGGGCCTCGATTCCGTGCAGATGGGCTTTGTCTTCTCCGCGTTCGCCTGGTCCTACGTGCTGGCGCAACTGCCGGGCGGCTGGCTGCTGGACCGCTTCGGTTCGAAGATCACGTACTTCTTCAGCATTTTCCTGTGGTCGCTGTTCACGGTCATGACGGGCGCCGTGGGCTTCTTTACCGGCGGTGCCGCCGTGGCGCTGCTGATCGCGCTGCGCCTCCTGGTCGGCGCCGCCGAAGCGCCTTCGTTCCCCGGTAACAGCCGCATCGCGTCGGCCTGGTTCCCCACCCACGAGCGGGGCCTGGCGGCCGCCGTCTTCAATTCGGCGCAGTACTTCGCCACCGTGCTGTTCGCGCCGATCATGGGCTGGCTGGTGCACTCGTATGGCTGGCCCAGCGTGTTCTACGTGATGGGCGGCCTCGGTATCCTGATGGCGTTCCTGTGGCTGAAGGTGATCCACGGGCCGCGCCAGCACCCCGGCATCAACCAGGGCGAGCTGCAATACATCCAGCAGGGCGGCGCGCTCGTCGACCTGGAAAGCGGCCAGGGGCAACAGCGCGGCGCCGGGAAGCCCGCCGCGCAGGTGAACACGCTGGCCGCGATTCGCGAGTTGCTGTCGAACCGCATGCTGCTGGGCGTGTACGTGGCGCAGTACTGCATCACGACACTGACCTATTTCTTCCTCACGTGGTTCCCCGTCTACCTCGTGCAGGAACGGGGCATGACGATCCTGAAGGCGGGCTTCGTCGCTTCGCTGCCCGCCATTGCTGGCTTCCTGGGCGGGATCGCCGGCGGCTGGATGTCGGATCGTCTCAGCAAGCGTGGCCACTCGCTGTCCGTCGCACGCAAGGTACCGATCGTCGTCGGCATGCTGCTGTCGATGAGCATGATCGCCTGTAACTACATCCAGGCCGACATGCTGGTCGTGGCCGTGATGTCGCTGGCGTTCTTCGGCAAGGGCATCGGCGCGCTGGGCTGGGCCGTCGTCTCCGACACGTCGCCGAAGGAAGCGGGCGGCCTGTCCGGCGCGCTGTTCAACACGTTCGGCAACACGGCCGGCATCACGACGCCGATCGTGATCGGCTACATCGTGCAGAATACCGGTTCGTTCGCCGGTGCGCTCGTCTACGTCGGCGCCAACGCGGCCGTGGCGATCTTCTGCTACCTGTTCATCGTCGGCGACATCAAGCGCGTGACCTTGACGAACTCCTTGATCAAGTAATCAACCGAAACCACATCATGACCAACTACGTCTCTTCCGCCCCCGTCGTCACCGGCATGCGCGTCGTCCCCGTCGCCGGCCAGGACAGCATGCTGCTGAACCTCTCCGGTGCCCACGGCCCCTGGTTCACCCGGAACATCGTGATCCTGACCGACAGCGCCGGCAACACGGGCCTCGGCGAAGTGCCGGGCGGCGAAAAGATCCGCCAGACCCTGGAGGATGCCCGTGCACTGGTTGTCGGCAAGACGCTCGGCGAATACAACAACGTGCTGAACACGATGCGCCAGACCTTCGCCGACCGCGATGCGGGCGGCCGCGGCCTGCAGACCTTCGACCTGCGCACGACGATCCACGCCGTGACCGCCGTCGAATCGGCGCTGCTGGACCTGCTGGGCCAGTTCATGAACGTGCCGGTCGCCGCGCTGCTGGGCGAAGGCGTGCAGCGCGATGCCGTCGAGATGCTGGGCTACCTGTTCTATGTGGGCAACCGCAACAAGACGAACCTGGACTACCGCGCCGAACCGGATGCGAGCGACGCCTGGTTCCGGTTGCGTAACGAGGAAGCGCTGACGCCGGAGGCCGTGGTGCGCCTGGCCGAGGCGACGCGCGAGCGCTACGGCTTCAACGACTTCAAGCTGAAGGGCGGCGTGCTGTCGGCGGACGCCGAGATGGAAGCCATCGTCGCGCTGCACGAGCGCTTCCCCGAGGCGCGCGTGACGCTCGATCCGAACGGCGCCTGGTCGCTGCAGGAAGCGGTGCGCGTATGCCGCGACAAGCACGGCATCCTCGCGTACGCGGAAGACCCATGCGGCGCCGAGAACGGCTTCTCCGGCCGCGAAGTGATGGCCGAATTCCGCCGCGCGACGGGCCTGCCGACGGCCACCAACATGATCGCCACCGATTTCCGCCAGATGGCCCATTCGATCCAGCTGCAATCGGTGGATATCCCGCTGGCCGACCCGCACTTCTGGACGATGCAGGGCTCCGTGCGCGTGGCGCAGCTGTGCCAGATGTTCGGCCTGACGTGGGGTTCGCATTCGAACAACCACTTCGACATCTCGCTGGCGATGTTCACGCACGTGGGCGCGGCCGCGCCGGGCAAGGTGACGGCGATCGACACGCACTGGATCTGGCAGGACGGCCAGCGCCTCACCAGGGATCCGTTGAAGATCGAGGGCGGCTTCATCAGGATCCCGCAGCGGCCGGGTCTCGGCATCGAGCTGGATGAAGCGGAACTGGAAAAGGCACACCAGGCCTACAAGAACATGGGCCTGGGCGCGCGCGACGACGCGGTGGCGATGCAGTTCCTTGTGCCGGGCTGGAAGTTCGATAACAAGAAGCCCTGCCTGGTGCGCTGAGCGCTCCCGCGGCCGGTGTCACGCCGGCCGTTCTGTTCCCACTACCGCCGGCAGGTACACGTCGCAAAACTCGGCAGGCATCCGCCGCGGCTTGCCGCTGTCGATCTCGATGCAGACGAGCTGCCAGCGGCCCCGCATCACGGTGGCCCCGTCGCCGGCGCGGACCAGCTGGAAGCGCCGCTCCATCGTCAGCCGGCCATCGGTGGCCGTCAGCCACGTACCCAACAACAGCTCGTCGCCCAGGCCCGTCGGCAGCAGGTAGTCGTACGCCGCGCCCTGGATCGCCATCGCCCGGTTCAGCCGGCGGTAGGCCGCCAAGTCGAGGCCGAGCGCTTCCGAATGCGCCCAGCCGGCCTGTTCGCACCAGCGCACGTAGACGGCGTTGTTGGTGTGATCGAGGCCGTCGATGTCCGCAAGCTGCGGCGTGACGGGGTGGATGTGCGGGGTGGGGAAGTCCCAGTTCAACGGCGGCTCCGGGCAAAGGTGCGATTGTAGCGTGGCGGTGCGGCTCGGTGAGCCTATGCGGTCTGCAGTGCCATGGTAAACTTTGGTCGGTCGGCGCGGCCTTTTTGCCGCGTCATCGCTGGAGGCACAGTTACGATGCCCACTTGCTGGATCGTCGCAGGACCAAATGGAGGTGGAAAGACTACTTTCGCACTGGCGTACCTGCCTGATGTGGCAAATTGCTATCGCTTTGTCAACGCGGATATGATTGCTGCCGGGTTGTCGCCTTTAGCGCCTGAGCAGGAGCTAGCGGCGGCGAGCCGGATTTTTCTTGCTGAGATCGATTCGTGCATCAGGCAACAAAGGGATTTTGCTTTCGAAACAACGCTGGCCGGCCGAGGTTACATAAAGCTCGTGCGGGATCTGCGAGCGTCGGGCTGGAGAGTGGAGCTGATTTACCTCGCTCTCCCAAGTAAGGAGATGTCGCATCTCCGCGTAGCCGAGCGTGTTGCGCACGGCGGCCATAGCATTCCGGCAGCGGATATCGATCGGCGGTTTGCCCGCAGCCTGCGTAACTTGCTGGACCACTTCAGTTCCGCAGTTGACGCATGCAGGTGCTTCATGAATAGTGGCCCCGTACCGCAGCTGATCTTTGAGCAGCAAGGCGAACGGCGCGCAGTAATGCATGAGGAGTATTATCAGATGTTACTCAAGGGATCAAGGGCATGAAGAACACATCGGGCAACCCTTCTCCACAAGCGGCGGCGATGCTCAAAGCTTTGCAGGATGCCGTTACGCAGGCGCTGGAGCGCAAGCGTAAGCTGGGCCAATATGCGGTTGTGTGGCAGGATGGCCGCCCCGTCATGATGGGGGACGACGCCCCGGTCAAACGCGACCGCGGCCTTTGAGCCGCGGTACGTTGCTCGTTACGGCTCGGCGTATCAGCGACCCTGCGCCGCAGTACTCTCCAGCACTACCTTCGCCGCCTGCATCCCGTCAGCCGTCGCCGTCAGCACCAGCTTCCCGCCAGCCCCCGCGCGGGTGCGCACGATTGCCAGCACCTTGCCGTTGAACGCGTTCTTCTCCTTCGACTGGAACGACTCGAAGCTGTTTGGATCGCCGTTGTCCGTGACGACGATCTCGCCCGGGCCGGTGAGACTGAAGCGGATGCGGTTGTGCGTGCGCGGCACGGGCACGCCGTCCTTGTCGGCGATTGTCACGCTGACGAAGGCCAGGTCGGCGCCGTCGGCCTGCAGCTTGTCGCGGTCCGCCGACAGGGCCAGTTTCGCCGGCGCGCCCGCCGTGCGTACCGTGTCCTCGGCCCATGGCTTGCCGTTCCTGTAGGTGACGGCCTTCAGTGTGCCGGGCTGGTACTTGACGTCGTCCCAGCGCAGCCGGTAGTCGCGTGGGCCGCGCTTCTTGCGGCCCAGCGACTGGCCGTTCAGGAACAGCTCGGCCTCATCGCCGGACGTGTACAGGTGCACCGGCGTCACCTGGCCCACGCGCTCCGGCCAGTTCCAGTGCGGCAGCAGGTGCGCCATCGGCAGCTCGGGGCGCCAGCGCGCCTGGTACAGCCAGAAGCGGTCCTTCTTGAAGCCGGCCAGGTCGACGATGCCGAAGTACGAGCTGCGCGACGGGATCGCGATCTTCTTCAGGTCCGCCAGGTCCTTCTCCATTTTCGCCCGCTGCACGGGGTCCGTGAAGTTCAGCACATTGGTCGTGTCGGCGTTGTATGGCGTCGGCTCGCCCAGGTAGTCGAAGCCCGTCCAGACGAATTCGCCGGCCACGAACGGGTTGTCGTCCTGGCCCTTGAATTCCACGTCCGGCGCCGTCGCCCATGGCGGTGCGGACAGGTCGTAGCTGCTGACGTGGAAGTTCGCCAGGCCCTTCGACTTCTCGTCGCTGACGGGGAAGAAGTATTCGCCGCGCGAGCTCACCGTCGATGCCGTCTCGCTGCCGTACATGGGGATGTGCGGCGCGGATGCGTGGAACTTGCCGTATTCGTGCGGCTTGTAGTTGTAGCCGAACAGGTCGATCGCGTTCTGGAAGCCGTTGTAGCCGGAGCTCACGTGGTTGTACGCGGCCGTCGTCGGGCGGGTGCGGTCCTCGCCGCGCACGATCTCGGCCAGGTGCGCCGCCACCTTCCAGCCTTCCGGCTTGCCCTGTTCGACAATCTCGTTGCCGATGCTCCAGGCGATCACGCTGGGGTGGTTGCGGTCGCGCCGCACCATCGTGCGCAAGTCCTTCTCATGCCAGGCGGGGAAGGCGCGGTGGTAGTCGTTCGGCGTCTTCTGTTCGCCCCACATGTCGAACGCCTCGTCGACGATCAGGATGCCCATCCGGTCCGCCAGGTCCAGCAGTTCGGGCGCCGGCGGGTTGTGGCTCGTGCGGATCGCGTTGACGCCCATCTCGCGCAGGATCTCCAGCTGCCGTTCCAGCGCGCGGACGTTGATCGCCGTGCCCAGCGCGCCCAGGTCGTGGTGCTGGCACACGCCCTGGATCGGCACGCGCTTGCCGTTCAACAGGAAGCCGCGCTGCGCGTCGAACGCGATCGTGCGGATGCCGAACGGCGTTTCATACTGGTCCACGGCGCGGCCCTTGCTCGTGACGGTCGTGACGGCCACGTAGCGCTGCGGCGCCTCGGTGCTCCACAGCCGCGGGTTCGGCACGGCGAGCGCCTGCGTGAGCTGCACCTGTTTGCCGGCGGCGACCTTGGCGGCTGCCGTCGCGTCCTGGCGCGCCACCGCGGCCCCGGTCCGGCGGCCAGCCTTGTCCAGCGCATAGATCTCGGTGGCCACCTGCACGTCCGTGTCGGCGCCGTCGTTGTCGACGGTGACCTGCACGTTCACCAGCGCGCTGTCGCTCGCCACCTGCGGTGTCGTCACGTACGTGCCGTTGTGCGCCACGTGCACGGGCGCCGTCTTCACCAGCCACACATTGCGGTAGATGCCGCCGCCCGGATACCAGCGCGACGAATCAGGCGGATTGTCGAGGCGGATGGCCACCACGTTCTCGCCCCCGGCCTTCACATGGGGCGTCAGGTCGACGCGCCACGATGCGTAACCGTACGGCCAGCCGCCGACCTCGCGGCCGTTGACGAACACGGTGGCATTCGACATCGCGCCGTCGATGTCCAGGTAGATGCGGCGGCCCGCATCGTCCGCCGGCAGCGTGAAGTGCTTGCGATACCAGCCCACGCCCCACCACGGCAGCTTGCCCGTCTCTCCCGCGTATTCCTGCTTGAACGGACCTTCGATACCCCAGTCGTGGGGCAGGTCCAGCTTGCGCCAGGCGGCGTCGTTGAAGGCGCCGTCGTCGGCCTTGCCGGCCGCGGGCTCGCCCTTGTGGAAGCGCCAGTCGGCGTTGAACGACAGGCGTTCGCGGGGGCCGTCGGCGGCAGCGGCTGAAAATGCGGCCGGCAGCGCGGCGAGGCAGAACGCGGCAAGGGCAGCGAGGCGTGGCAGCGGTTGCATGAAGTCTCCGTATGATTGTGATAGCGAAACTATAGACGTTGTGGAAACGTCATTGCTATTCCATTTCTGCGTTGCGCTATCACGAAGCGGCATAGCGCCGGCATTACGGTGGCCGGTCCGCCTTTTCTTGTGGCCTGACCAATTGTTGCATTCTTGCGTCACTGGTCTGCCAGGTTTCCTACTGGCCGGACCAGACTTTGTCCTACAGACGAGTTTAGGCAGCTGAAGATCGGCGCAGATGGAAGCAAATGTCAGCAATTGTGGGCCGCGTTTAATAATTTTTATCGACTTCCGGTTTTCCGTTAAGTTTTCGTTATTTGCTCGAACATACACGCTCACGCATCATTGCGCCGTCAGTAGCAGTACGCCGCCAAGACGGCGGCGCCCGGTATCGCAAGTGGCAAGGTGGTATCGCAATACAACGCAAAAGAACGGAGACCCTGATGGATGAGAGAAAGACCCTGACGCTGACCGCATTGGCCTCGGCCCTCGCTTTGATCGGCAATGTGCAAGCCCAGGAAGCGGCCGAGCCGCAGACCGTGGTGGTGACGGGCCTGCGCGCGTCGCTGGAGAGCGCGCTGAATGCGAAGCGCACCGAGAACAGCATCGTCGACGTCGTCAAGGCCGAGGACATCGGCAAATTCCCCGATACGAACCTGGCCGAGTCGCTGCAGCGCGTGCCCGGCGTGGCCATCGACCGCGATGCCGGCGAAGGCCGCAGCATCACCGTGCGCGGCCTGGGCCAGGACTTCACGCGGGTGCGCATCAACGGCATCGAGGCGCTGGCGACGACGGGCGGCAGCGACAACAGCGGCGGCAACAACCGCGGCCGCGGCTTCGACTTCAACGTGTTCGCCTCCGAGCTGTTCTCGTCCCTCACCGTGCGCAAGAGCTCCGCGGCCGAAGTGGAGGAGGGCTCGCTGGGTGCCACCGTCGACCTGCAGACGATGCGCCCGTTCGACCTCGCCAAGCGCGGCTTCAACGCCACCGCGATGATCAAGGGCCGCTACAACGACCTGTCCAAGAAGACGGACCCGCGCGGCGCGTTCATGATCTCGGACACGTTCAACAACAACACGATGGGCTACCTGGTCTCCGTTGCCTACGGGCGCCGCAAGCTGTACGAGGACGGCTTCTCGACGGGCCGCTGGGACAACGGCCCGTCGGTCGGCGGCTGGTGCGCGCCGATGGGCGTGGGCACGTCGACGTCGCCGAACTGCAGCACGAGTGCGCCGGGCTTCCCGGCCGCCACGCGCCTGCCCGGTACGCCGGAGAACATCGCCGCCTACAACGCGGCCAGCAACGTGGCCAACTACCATCCCCGCCTGCCGCGCTACGGCCGCATGGTGCATGAGCAGGACCGCCTCGGCATCACCGCGTCGTTCGAATGGAAGCCGCAGCGCGGCACGCGCATCTCGTTCGACATGCTGTATGCCGACCTGGATGCGACCCGCGAGGAAAACTACCTGGAAGCGTTCTCGTTCTCGCGCAACCTGAGCTCCGGCGGCAAGCCGCAGACCTCCGTCGTGAACGCGCAGTACGACGCGCTGGGCCGGCTGCAGTACGGCGTGTACAACGGTGTCGATATCCGCTCCGAATCGCGCTACGACGAGATGCAGACGAAGTTCACGCAGCCTACGCTGACGATCTCGCACCAGATCACGCCGGACTGGCGCATCAATGCGGCGATCGGCCGTGCCAAGTCCACGTTCGACAACCCGATCCAGACCACCGTCACGCTCGACGCGCCGAACGTGAACGGCTACACGATCGACTTCCGCCAGAACGACCGCCTGCCGGTGATCACGTATCCGTTCGACGTGACGAAGGCCGGGGTGCTGAACATCTACGGCGTGCCGGCCGGCGCGACGGCGGCGGCGAACTCGCTGCCGAGCGAGATCCGCGTGCGCCCGCAGGGCACGACGAACATCAACGACGTGGCCAGTGCCGACCTGTCGTGGCGCGCTTCCGACACGTGGACGTTCAAGACGGGCCTGAACCTGAAGCGCTACAAGTTCAACACGTGGGAATTCCGCCGCGCGAACACGGCCGAAACGGTCTACGGCCTGCCGGCCGGCACGGATGTGTCGGGCCTGACGAAGCTGCTGTCCGGCTTCGGCACGGGGCAGGATATGCCGGCCGGGAATGCGACGGCGTGGGTGGTGCCGGACGTGCGCGCGATCACGGCGCTGTATGACGCCTACTGCAACTGCCTGAAGACGGGCGCCGCGAACGGCCCCGGCGACTACACGCTGACGTCGCTGACCAACTCCAGCGCGCGCGGCAACAACCGGGCGATCGAAGAGAAGGACAAGGGCTTCTACCTGCAGGGCGACTTCGACATGGAGGCATTCGGCGTGCCGCTGCGCGGC
This sequence comes from Pseudoduganella flava, assembly GCF_007830495.1. GTDB lineage: Bacteria > Pseudomonadota > Gammaproteobacteria > Burkholderiales > Burkholderiaceae_D > Rugamonas > Rugamonas flava. The sequence continues at coordinate 880,524 of NZ_VLKW01000002.1, forward strand.
AACGTCGGCGGCCGCTACGTGAAGACGGAGCTGGAGGCGCTGGGCTACCTGGCGTCGGGCGGCGGCACCCCGGTCACGGCGGAGAACGACTACCACGACTTCCTGCCGGCGTTGAACGTGACGGCCAACGTGACGAACGACTTCCTGATCCGCTTCGCCGCGGCGAAGGTGATGTCGCGCCCGCAGCTGGGCAACCTGAGCCCGGGCGGCAGCCTGTCCACCGTCGGCGCGCTGGGCGTCTCCACCGGCAATCCGCTGCTGGCGCCGTTCCGTGCGAAGACGTTCGACGCGTCGTTCGAATACTACTTCCCGAACAAGGCGTTCTTCGGCGTGGGCCTGTTCCAGAAGAACATCTCGAACTACGTGCAGGCCGTGCGCCAGGCTATGCCGTACAACCAGACGGGCCTGCCGCTGTCGCTGCTGCCGGCGAACTTCACGGGCACCGAGATGTTCGACGTGACGAGCTTCATGAACACCCCCGGCGGCAAGCTGCGCGGCGTGGAATTGAACTACCAGCAACCGTTCACGTTCCTGCCGGCGTGGGGGCGCAACTTCGGCCTGATCGCCAACTACACGCGGGTGTCGTCGAAGATCGACTACATCATCTCGGCCAACGTCGCCAACAGCGGCACGGTGCGCGACGACCTGGTGAACCTGTCGCCCCGTTCGTGGAACACGACGCTGTACTATGACGACGGCAAGTTCAGCGCGCGCCTGACGGGTGCGTATCGCTCCGGCTACCTGCAGGTGGTGCCGGCGCAGAACAACAATGACGTGCAGGGCAAGAACGAGACGACCAACGTGGACCTGTCGCTGTCCTACAAGATCAACGACAAGCTGGAAGTCACGTTCGAAGGCGTCAACCTGACCAACGAGGCCAGCGACCAGTTCGTGGGCCGCGCCCGCAACAGCGTCATGACGCACAATGTGACGGGCCGCGAGTACCTGCTCGGCATGCGCTACAAGTTCTGAGCATGACGTCGCGACGCGATGCGTTGAAGTCGGCGCTGCTGCTGGGCGCCGCCCCCGCCGGGGTGGTGGCGGCGCCAGCTGCCGTTCCTGCCGCGCCTCCCGCGTGGGGGCGCGGGCACGAAGGGCAGCGCAAGGCCGATCGGGGCGACGGCACGTACCTGAACCCGATCGTGCCGGGCGACCGGCCCGACCCGTCGATCCTGAAGGACGGCGCGGACTACTACATGACGTTCTCCACGTTCGATGCGTACCCGGGCCTGACGATCTGGCACTCGCAGGACCTGGTCAACTGGCGGCCGCTGGTGGCCGCGCTGCGCCGGAACATCGGCTCGGTGTGGGCGCCGGAACTGTGCAAGCACAAAGGCCGCTACTACCTGTACATCCCGACCAAGCAGACGGCCGTTCCCGGCTCAAAGACGACGTCGTGGGTGATCTGGGCGGACGACATCCGCGGGCCGTGGTCGGAGCCGATCGACCTCGATCTGCCGCGCCACATCGATCCCGGCCACGCGGTGGGCGAGGATGGGTCGCGCTGGCTGTTCCTGTCCGGCGTCGACCGGGTGCGCCTGGCCGACGACGGCCTGTCGACGATCGGCAAGCCGGAGCGGGTGTACGAGCCGTGGCGCTATCCGGACGACTGGGAGGTGGAAGCCTTTTCGCCGGAAGGGCCGAAGGTGTTGCGGCACAACGGTTACTACTACCTGATCCTGGCGGTGGGCGGCACCTCCGGCCCGCCGACGGGCCATATGGTGATCGCGGCCCGGTCGAAGTCGATCCACGGGCCGTGGGAACACCACCCGCGCAACCCGCTGGTGCGCACGCAGAGCGAGGCCGAGAAATGGTGGTCGCGCGGGCACGCGACCTTGGTGCAGGGCCCTGCGGGCGACTGGTGGGGCGTCTACCACGGCTACGAGAACGGCTTCTTTACCTTGGGCCGGCAGGCCTTGCTGGCACCCGTCACGTGGTCGAACGACGGCTGGCCGGAGTTTGGCGGCGGCGACCTGTCGCAACCGATTCGCAAGCCGGCCGGCGGCAAGCCGGGTTCGCACGGCATGCCGCTGTCGGACGATTTTGGCAGCGACAAATACGGCATCCAGTGGAACTTCTTCCGGCCGGCGCCGGACGAGGCGAGCCGGCTGGCGCGCAGCGATGGCGTGCTGCACCTGCGCTCGCGCGGCGACGCGCCATCGAATTCGTCGCCGCTCGTGTTCGTCGCGCCGGACCACGATTACGAGTTCGAATGCGAGATCGACGTGGACCCCGGCACACGCGCCGGCCTCCTGCTGTTCTACGACCACCAGCTGTACTGCGGCCTGGGGTTCGATGCGAAGCAGCTGGTGCTGCACCGCTACGGCACCGAGCATGGCCGGCCGGACCATGCGTTCGGCAAGCGCATGTTCATCCGCATCCGAAACCGCAAGCACATCGTCAGCATCCACCTGTCCGGCGACGGCAAGACATGGCAGCGCGGCCCGCGCGGCTACGAGGTCTCCGGCTATCACCACAACGTGCGCGGCGGGTTCATGTCGCTGAAGCCCGCGCTGTATGCGGCGGGGCAGGGCGAGGCGCGGTTCCGTAATTTCCGGTATCGGGCGTACGCCTGACTATTGTCGAGCTCGACGGTGATGTCCCCTGGTGCCTGGCACGAGGGGACACGGGCTCGACGGTGATGTCCCTTGGTGCCTGGCACCAGGGGACACAAGCTCAACCATTCGGACGTTCCCCGGCGCTTAGCAGTCCGAGCACTGGTCGGGCGGGCGCAAGCTCAGCAGCAAGCTCGGCATCTAACGCAACTCACTTGCAATAAAGGGTGGCTCAGCCCTACAATGACCGTCCGCATACAGCCGCCGCGCGGCGAAAGGTCATCATGCAGCACACCGTCGACGCCGTCCTGCCCGGACTCACGCTGGCCCTCGTCATGGGGCTGCGCCATGGCCTCGCGCCGGATCACCTGGCCGTCGTCGATGCGCTGACGGCGCGCGCCGCCGCGCAGCGTCCGCGCCATGCGCCGTGGATGGGCGCCATGTTCGCGTGCGGCCATGCGCTTGTCGTGCTGGCGATCGTGGCGGCGGCGTCGCTGACTTCCAGCTGGGTCGCGCCGTACCAGGCGCTGGTGCGCTGGATCGATTACGCGCCGCCCGTGTTCCTGCTGGTGCTGGCCGCGTTGAACGCGCGCCAGCTGCTGCGGCCCGTGGAGCAGGGCGCGGGCCGTCCTGCGCTCGAACGCTGGCTGCCGCGGATGGCCACGCTGCGCGCCGCGGCGATGACCGGCGCCCTGTTCGCGATCGGCTTCGAAAGCGCCTTGCAGGCCATCGCCTGGGGCTATGCGGCCGGGGCGGCCGGCTCGCCGGGCGCGGCACTGCTCGTCGCGGCGGTGTTCACGGCCGGCATGGCGATCACGGACGGCATCGACGGGATGATCGCGTCGCGCATGCTGGCGACCGGATCGCCGGAGCGCATGCGCCGCTTCCGCCGCCGGCTGGGCTTGCCCATCGTCGCGCTGTGCGTCGCCAGCGCCGCCGTCATGCTGGTCGAACTGTGGTGCCCCGCGTGCGGCCTGGACGAAGGCACGCACCAGGCGTTCGGTGGCGCGATCGTCGCCGCAACGCTGGTCGCTTACGGCTGCGCGCTGCGTGCCGCGGTGCGCGAGCGGCGCACGGTCGCGGGCTGACGGCTCGGCAGGGCCGCCCGTTTACGCATCGCTTCCGCGCCGCTGTGGTACTGTTCCGCGCTGGACAACGGAGGCGGGCATGGACAGGCAACAAGGGCGGCGGTATCGGGCTGCGCGGGTGATCGGGGCGGCCGTGCTGGCGCTGGCGCTGCTGCCGGGCGCCGCGTCGGCCGGGCCGGGCGCGAAGGTATCGTCGTCGGTCGAGCTGGCGCGGCACGCGGCGCGGCTGAAGGCGGGGCAGTGGGTGTGGGCGCCGCGCATCGCGCCGCAGGGGCCGGTGCTGGTGTACGTCGACCTGTCGCAGCAGCTGGCCACCGTCTACCGCAACGGCGTGCGCATCGGCGTGTCGACGATCTCCACGGGCAAGCCGGGCCACGATACGCCCGTCGGCGTGTTCACGATCCTTGAAAAGAACGTCACGCACAATTCGAACCTGTACGACAACGCGCCGATGCCTTATCACCAGCGCTTGACGTGGGACGGCGTGGCGCTGCACGCGGGCTCGTTGCCCGGGAAGCCCGACAGTCATGGCTGCGTGCGACTTCCGTACGGTTTCGCGAAGGAGCTGTTCGGCACGACAAAGCGCGGCACGACGGTCATCGTGGCCGGCAACGCGCGCCACCCTGTCACGCAGGACGATGGCGAAGTGCTGGCGCCGACCGCGTCAGGCGGCGTTGTCGAAGGCGACTACTGGGCGCCGGAGAAGTCGCCGTCCGGCCCCGTCACGATCGTCATGTCGCGCAGCGACCAGGCCGTGGCCGTGCTGCGTAACGGCGTCGAGATCGGCCGCTCGCATGCCGTGATCCCGACCAACAGCGACGCTACCCACGTGCTGACGTTGGCCGCCAAGGCCGGCGGCGCGCCCACCTGGATCTATGTGGGCGTGTCCGGCCACGATGACGAAGACGGGCGCCCGCTCGACGAGGCGGTGCGCAACCGCGTGCAGATCCCGCCGGCGTTCTACGCGCAGGTGGCGCCGATCCTGATGCCCGGCGTGACGTTGCTGGTTACGCAGTCGCCGCTGGCGCCCGGTGGCCTCGGTGACGCGCAGCCGGTGCTGGACGGGGCCCGCTAGGGCCGCATCGTCTGCTATATTCAAGCCTCCCATTCGAACAGGAGGGTCCCTTGAATAAAGTCTTTTCCCGCGCCGCCGTCGCACTGGCGTGCGGTGCCGCGCTTGCAGCCCAGGCCCAGCAGGCCCCGATGAAGAACGACGTGAAGAGCCGCGTCGATGCGATGTATCCGTGGCTCGATACGGTGTACAAGGACTTGCACGCGCATCCGGAGATCGCGTTCCAGGAAGTGCGCACGGCCGGCAAGCTGGCCGCCGAGATGCGCAAGCTGGGCTTCGACGTGACGGAGAAGGTCGGCAAGACGGGCATCGTGGCCGTGCTGCGCAATGGCGCCGGCCCGACGGTGCTCGTGCGCACGGAGCTGGACGGCCTGCCGATGGAAGAGAAGACCGGCTTGCCGTATGCGAGCCGCGCCCGCACGCAGAGCGACGGCCGCGAAAGCTACGTCACGCACAGCTGCGGGCACGACGTGCACATGGCCGCCTGGCTGGGCGCCGCCCGCACGCTGGTCGAGCTGAAATCGAAGTGGCAGGGCACGCTGGTGTTCATCGGCCAGCCCGCCGAAGAAACGGTGTCCGGCGCGAAGGCGATGCTGGACGACGGCCTGTTCAAGCGCTTCCCGAAACCGGACTACGCGTTCGCGCTGCATTCGTGGCCGCTGGCGTACGGCACCGTGGGCTACAACGGCGGCCCCGTGTCCTCGAACTCCGATGCGATCGAGATCGTCTTCAAGGGCCGCGGCGGGCATGGTTCGGCGCCGGACAAGGCGCTGGACCCGATCGCGATCGCGGCGCGCTTCGTCGTCGACGTGCAGACGGTCGTCAGCCGCGAGAAGGACCCGAAGGAATTCGGCGTCGTGACGATCGGCGCGATCCAGGGCGGCACGGTCGGCAACATCATTCCCGATACCGTGCAGGTGCGCGGCACGATCCGCTCGTACAGCCCTGAAGTACGGGCGAAGCTGCTGGACGGCGTACGGCGCGTGGCCAATGGCGCGGCCGCGATGGCGGGCGCACCGGCGCCGGACGTGCAGCTGATTGCCGGCGGTGCGGCGATCGTCAACAGCGAGGAACTCGTCAAGCGCACCGAAGCCGTGTTCCAGGACGCGTTCGGCGCCACCAACGCGCAGCGGATGCCGCCGATGACGGCCAGCGAGGACTTCTCGCAATTCGTCGACCAGGGCATCCCGTCGATGTTCTTCTTCACCGGCGTGTACGATCCGAAGGACGTGGCCGAGGCGCAGCGCCCCGGCGGCAAGCCGGTCGCGTTCAATCACTCGCCGTTCTATGCGCCGGTGCCGGAACCGTCGATCAAGACGGCCGCGCAGGCGATGAGCTACGCGGTGCTGAACGTGTTGAAGCGCTGAGTGATGAAACGCTGAGTCTGTGAAGTGCTGAGTCGATGAAGTGCTGATTCAGGCCGTCCGCGGCCGGGCCGGGCGCAGCACGAGGACAGAGCTGAAATGCCAGCCCGGCCCGGTGCCGTCCCCGCAATCCTCGTGTTCCGGCGGCAGCGGCATGCCTTCGAACAGTTCCTCCATCATCGCGCGGTCCTCGTCTTTCGCATCGTCGCCCATCAGGTCGCACCAGCCGCGCAGCACGCCGGCCGCCATCGCCCAGCGCGGCTCGGCCGTCTCCGGCCCGGCCTGGCGCGCATCGGTGGCGATCGCCGTCAGTGTGCGCAGCGTGCTGGCGGTGATCGTGTCGTAGTCCCATGTGCGGGTCGTCATCGTGTTCTCCTTGTTCCGTGCGCGGCTCCCATATCGATCAATCGGTTGAGCGAAGTGGCCGGGTGCCGCGCGGTTGTCCATTCTCCATGCTAAGTTAGGCCGCCCACGCCAGCGCGGGGCCGAACCCAGAGGAGATACATGCCGCAGCATACGCTTATCCGCGCCTTCGCCGGCGCGCTGCTCGTCCATGCCGCCGCCACGGCGGCGCCGCGGTGGCCCGACGACACGTGGTTGTTCACGTCCTTCCGCGGCAAGGGCGACGGCCTGCACCTGGCCGCCAGCACCGACGGCAACGCGTGGCGGGACCTGGGCAAGGTGTTCCTGAAGCCGTCCGTCGGCAGCGGCCTGCTGCGCGACCCGCACATCCTGCGGGGGCCGGACGGCGTGTTCCGCATGGTGTGGACCACCGGCTGGAAGGACAAGGGCATCGGCTACGCGGCATCGACGGACCTCGTGACGTGGTCGCCGCAGCGCTACCTGCCCATCTTCGACAACGTGCCCGGCGCCGGCAACGCGTGGGCGCCGGAGACGTTCCACGACGACGAAAACGGCCAGTACGTGATCACCGTCTCGGCCGATATCGAAGGGCGCTTCCCGGAGACGAAGTCCACCGGCAGGATGAACAACCGCACGTACTATGTGACGACAAAGGACTTCGTCACGTTCAGCGAACCGCGCCTGCTGTTCGACCCCGGCTTCGATCACATCGACACGACGCTGGTGCGCGACGGTGGCCGCTACATCGCCGTGTTCAAGGAAGGCGACCGCCAGCAGGAAGGCAAGTGGGGCGCGCTGCGCTGGGCCGTGGCCGACCACGTGCTGGGACCGTACCGCCTGATGCCGCAGCCGCTCGTCGCCGGGCAGCGGGCGGAAGGTCCCACGGTGCTGGTTCGGGATGGCGTGGCGACCTTGTACGCCGACTATTATGCCGGTGGCCGCTACGGCGCCTGGCGTACGACGGACTGGCACACGTGGACGGACGTGTCGGCGCAAGTGACGACGGCGCCGGGCCAGCGCCACGGCAGCGTACTGCGTCTGCCCGCGTGGCTGGCCGCGGACCTTGCCACGGCGGTGCCCGGGCCGCCAACGGAGCCTGTGCCGGCACCGCCGCCTATCCTGGGCGGCTACACGGCCGACCCGGCGATCCGCGTGTTCGGCGACACGTATTACATCTACCCGACGTCGGACAAGCCGCACTGGCAGACGACAGATTTTTCCGTGTGGTCGTCGAGGAACCTGGTCGACTGGAAGAAGGAACGCATGGTGCTCGACGTGGCGCACGACCTGAAGTGGGCGCACGTGCAGGCCTGGGCACCGGACGTCATCGAGCGCAACGGCCGCTACTACATGTACTTCTGCGCCGAGGGCAATATCGGCGTCGCCACGGCGCCTTCGCCGCTCGGGTCCTTCGTCGACGCACTCGGCAAGCCGCTCGTCGCCAAGGGCACGGGCATCGACACCAACACGATCGATCCGTACCCGTTCATCGACGACGATGGCCAGGCCTATCTGTACTACGGTAACGGCAACGTCGCCAACGTCTACAAGCTGAAGGCCGACATGATCACGCTGGACGGTCCGCCGCGCACGATCGCCCTGAAGGAGCACCGCGAAGGCATCGTCGTGTTCAAGCGCGCCGGCCGGTATTACTTCATGTGGTCGATCGACGATGCACGCAGCCCGGATTACCGGGTCGGCTGGGGTGTCGGCGACTCGCCGCTGGGGCCCGTGACGTCGCCGGACAAGGATTTCATCGTGCTGCAACGGCATGGCCCGGCCGTGGCGACGGCGCACCACAGCGTCGTCAACGTGCCCGGCACGGACCGCTGGTACGCAGCCTACCACCGCCATGCGCTGCCGGTGGGGAATGGCTACCAGCGCGAGACGGTGCTGGCGCGGATGACGTTCGATGCGGCTGGCGCCATCATCCCGATGGACCCGCTGGCCGCGCCGTTCCAGCCCGGCGACCGCGGCGAGCCGGTCACGAATACGCGCACCACAGCCGCGCCGATCGCACGGCGCTTCGCGGCCGACCCGTCGCCGCATTACTTCGCCGGCCAGTTCTACCTGTACGCGACGGACGACGCGTCGAACTCCGGCAAATACTGGGACTCGGTGGCGTGGCGCCTGTACACGTCAAGCGACATGAAGATGTGGACGGACGCCGGCGTGCCGCTGGACGTGACGGTGTTCAAGTGGGCACGTGCCGATGCGAAAGCGTGGGCGCCGGAAGCGGCCTACCGCAACGGCAAGTACTATTTCTATGCGCCTGTCGGTGGCGACCGGATCGGCGTGGCGGTGGCCGACCACCCGGCCGGGCCGTTCCGCGATGCGCGCGGCGACGCGCTGGTGGACAAGGCGCGCGACGTGAACGCCGGCGATGAACCGATCGACCCGGCCGTCTTCGTCGACAAGGATGGCCAGGCCTATCTCTACTTCGGCACGCGCGTGCCGAAGGTGGTCAAGCTGAAGGCGGACATGATCACGCTGGATGGGCCGATCCGCAATGTCGCGATCGACGGCTTGCCGGCCGCCGACCCGAAGAAGAAGTACGGCGAGGCGCCGTTCCTGCATCAGAAAGGTGGTATCTATTACTTCACGTTCTCCACCGGCTGGCCGGGCCAGATCGTGTACGCCACGGGCAGCTCGCCGCTCGGGCCGTTCACGTATCGCGGCGTGGTGGTGGACTACCTGAAGATTTCGACGAACCACCAGGCCATCCTCGAGCATGAGGGCAAGACCTGGCTGTTCTACCATGACGACTTGCTGCCGGGCGGCGGCAGCCACCGGCGCGCCATCGCGATCGCGCCGCTCGACTACGAGGCCGACGGCCGCATCCGGCAGGTCGCGCTGCCACGAAAGGACTGACATGAACAACACCCGCCGACGCCTGCTGGCCGCATCGCTCGTCTCGGCCGCAGCCGCCCAGCTGCCGTTGTCGACGCGCGCCGCCACATCAGGCAGCACCGCTGCCCTGGCACTGCGCCCGCCGATGGGCTGGAACAGCTGGAACTCGTTCGGCGCCACGATCAACGAAGCGCAGGCACTGGAGAATGCACGCATCCTGGCACGGCAGCTGCTGCCGTTCGGCTACGACGTGTTCACGGTGGACATCCAGTGGTACGAGCCGGGCGCCAACGGCTATGAGTACCGCAAGGATGCGCAGCTGGCGATGGACGCCTACGGCCGCCTGGTGCCGGCACCGAACCGTTTTCCGTCCGCCGCCAACGGCGCCGGCTTTCGCGCGCTGGCCGATGCGGTGCACCGGCTGGGCCTGAAGTTCGGCATCCACGTGATGCGCGGTATCCCGCGCCAGGCCGTGCGTTTGAACACGCCGGTGCTGGGCACGAACGTGCGGGCACGCGACATCGCCGACACGAACTCGGTCTGCACGTGGAACGGCGACATGTACGGCATCGACATGACGAAGCCCGGTGCGCAGGCCTATTACGATTCGATCTTCGCGATGTACGCCGCGTGGGGCGTGGACTTCGTCAAGATGGACGACATGTCGCGGCCCTACGCGAACAACTGGCGCGAGGTGGAAGGGGCGCATAACGCGATCCGCGCCAGTGGCCGGGCCATCACGCTCAGCCTGTCGCCGGGCGAGATGGACCTGCAATGGGCCAACCACGTGCCGCACTACGCGCAGATGTGGCGCATCTCGGACGACTTCTGGGACGAGTGGAAACAGCTGTATGCGCAGTTCGACCGGCTGGAGCACTGGAACCCGTACATGGGCGCGAACGCGTGGCCCGATGCGGACATGCTGCCGCTGGGCCGCCTGGCGCTGGGCGCGCGCGAGTCGCGCTTCACGCCGGACGAGCGGCGCACGTTGATGACGTTGTGGTCGATCGCCCGCTCGCCGCTGATCATGGGCGGCGACCTGCGCCACCTCGACCCCGCCACGCTGGCACTGCTGACGAATCGCGAAGTGCTGGCCGTGAACCAGGACAGCCGGGACAACCGCCCGCTGCGGGCGAACGACGGCACACACATCTGGACGGCGCTGCCGGGGCAGGGCGGCGGGCGCTACCTGGCACTGTTCAACACGAGCGACCAGCCCGTGCAGCTGGCGTTCGACCTGGCCCGGCTGGACCTGGGCAACCGCGCCGTCCAGGTGCGCGACCTGTGGGCGGGGCGCCAGCGCGGTGCCGTCACCGGCACGCTGCGCGAGACGCTGCCGCCGCACGGCGCGGCGCTGCTGCGTCTTACTGCATAGGCGGCGTCAGTACGGCCCGCGGATGAAGTCCCGCACCTGCGTGCGATAGACGTCCGCGAGGGCCGCGTGCAGCGCCGCCGGCAGCGGCGGCACGCCGGCGGCCGCGACGTTCGCCTGCACCTGGGCCGGCGAGCTGGCGCCCGGGATCACGACGGACACGGCGTCGTGGTCGAGGATCCAGCGCAGCGCCATCTGCGCCATCGAGAGGCCCGCCGGCACCAGCGCCGCGACGCTTTCCGTGGCGGCGATGCCCCGTTCCAGCTCCAGGCCGGCGAACGTTTCGCCGACGTTGAACGCCTGGCCGTCGCGGTTGAAGTGGCGGTGGTCGTCCGGCCGGAACGTCGTGGCGCGCGTGATCTTCCCGCCCAGCAGGCCGGACGCAAGCGGCAGCCGGACGATGATGCCGACCTGCTGCGCCGCGGCGCGCGGCAGCAGTTCCTCGGCCGGCTTCTGGCGGAAGAGATTGAAGATCACCTGCAGCGACGCGAGGCCCGGCTGCTGCAGGCAGATCAGACCTTCCTCGACGGATTCGACGCTGGCGCCCCAACGCTTGATCAATCCTTCCTGCTGCAGCTCGCGCAGCCAGTCGAACACGTGGCCGCCGCGCAGCACGTCGGTCGGTACGCAGTGCAGCTGCGTCAGGTCCAGTGCCTGCACGCCCAGGCGGTCGATCGAGCGCAACGTTGCCTCGCGCACCGCTGCACGGGTGTAGCCGTCCGGGTAGATGCCGGCGCGGCCCAGCTTCGTGGCCACGACCAGCGCCGGGTCCTGGTGCCTGGCGAGGAACTGGCCGATCGAGCGTTCGCTGGCGCCGTCGCCATACACGTCGGCCGTGTCGATGAAACGCACGCCCGCCGCATAGGCGGTGGCCAGGGTTTGCTGGGCAATGTCGTTGTCCCAGTCGTCGCGCCAGCCGCCGCCCAGCTGCCAGCAACCGAGACCGATTTCCGGGACGGTCATGCCATCGCTGCCGAATTGTCGTAACCGCATGTGACTCCTTGTTGGTGCAAATGAAAATGAACACGGCGGCCGCGCAAATCGCGCGGCCGCCGCCAGGTTACCCGATCGCGTCAGAACGAGTAGTTCGCCTGCAAGGTATAGCGCGGCCCCGTGACGAACCAGGCATGGCCGAACGTGCCGGCGTGCTGCTGCATCGTCTGTTTCGACTTCGAGTCGGTGAGGTTCGTGCCTTCCAGGCCGATGCGCAGTTTCTCCGTCACGTTGTAGAAGATCGACGCATCGAGCTGCCCATACGCTTCCTGCCACAGCGGCAGGCCCCAGGCGATGTTGTTCTTGCCGTAGTCCGCGCTGGCCGGGTTGGTGTCCTTGCCGTTCGTGTCGCGCGTGCCCCACACGTTCACGCCGGACAGGTAGCGCGAGCGCCAGTTGTACGCGGCGCGGGCCGAGATCGGGCCGCGTTCGTACATCAGCGCGAAGTTGATCGTGCGCCTGGACAGGCCCTGCAGCGGCATGTTGCCGAACGTGCGGCCATCCGTGTCGCAGCCGTTGATGTACAGGTTCAGGTTCGACGCGCTGTCGCCGCCGGAGCAGTAGGCCGAATACACGCCATCGTTCAGCTTGCGCTTGCTGTCCACGTACGTGAAGCTGGCCTGCACACCCAGGCCCTTCAGGTAGCCGGGCAGCCAGTCGTAGTACTGCTGGTAGGCCAGCTCGAAGCCGCGCGCGTAACCGTGCGCGCCGTTGACGGGGCCCGTGACGACGAAGCGCTGCGTGTTGCCGGCCACGTCCCGCACCTCGTAGTTGTACATCTGGTTGACGATGACGTTCTTCAGGTCCTTGTTGAAGATCGCCGCCGTCAGCGAGCCCGCCTTCGCGAAGTACCATTCGGCCGTCAGGTCCACCGATTTCGCCGTCGTCGGCATCAGGTTCGGATTGCCTTCGCCGCTGCCCGTCAGCGACACGTTGGTGATCGTGACGACCTTCGTGTTCGCGTCGGTCAGGCTGGTGATGGTTTGCGACAGCGGCGTGTACGCCTTCATCTGCGAGAAGTCCGGCCGCGACATCGCCTTCGCGGCGGCGAAGCGGAACTGCAGCTGGTCGTTGTACTTCATCCGCAGGTTCAGGCTCGGCAGGACGTTGTTGTAATCGTTCTCGTAATTGCGCAACGTGGCGAACGGCGTGATGTTGACGATCTTGTCCAGGCCGGCAACGCTCGGCGCGTCGGGGAAGGTCGGCAGGTTCGGGTTGTACGTCGTGTAGCCGTAGGCCGTGGACTTGGTCTTCACATAGCGCACGCCGATGTTGCCGTCCACCGGGTACTTCAGCTGGTCCCAGCCGAAGCGCAGCTGCGTGTAGAACGCCCGCGTCTTTTCTTCCTGGTAGTTGGTGCCTTCCGGCTTTTCGTCGAACGTCGCCTGCGGCCACGTCGCGCAGGTAGTGCCTTTTTCGGCGCACAGGATGTCGTGATAGGTATGCAGCTTGGCGTAGCTGTCCGGGTAGCCGCGCGCCACGGCGTCGTCCGGGAAGATGATCGACGGGACCTGCACGTCGCCGCCGAAGAAGTTCGGCAGGCCGCGCAGCGTGGCGCCGCCGGCGAACTTCGGATCATTCAGCGTGGCGAGGCGGTCGACCTGCCAGCCCAGCATCCACGGCTGGCTGATCGCCTGCCAGTTGTAGCTGGGGTTCGTGTTCTGGTTGCGCGAGTCGCGGTTCTGCAGGCGCACGCCGAAGCGCACGTCGCGCAGCACCGGGTGGTCGAAGTCGTACTTCAGGTCCGTCTTCCATGCCTTGCTCTCGGCCTTCGAGCGGTCCTTGTGCTCCATCGTGTAGGCCCAGTAGTAACTGGCCGGGTCGGACAGGTACTTGATGTCGTCCGCGTCGAACGTGATGCGCGGCAGGTTGCCCGTCAGGTCCACCGTCTGCTTCTGCATCCGGATGCCGGTGGCGACGTCAGAATCGAGCGCCTCGGTGCTGGCGCGCACGACCTGGAAGTCCGTCTTCGCGCTCCATGCGGGGCTGATGCGCCATTGCAGGTTCAGCGCCAGGTCGCGCGTGGCGGAGCGGCGGTCGGACACGCGCCGGTCGGAGTTCAGGTTGATGCCGCCGTTCTTCGGGTTCGACAGCACGCCGGACAGGAAGGCGCCGTTGGCGTCGAACTTGCCGTTCGCCACCTCGATGTCGTAGGGCCGGTCACCCGTTTCCTGCGACAGCAGCGCCACTTCCGACCAGCTTTCCTTGTACTTCGACTGGAAGTACGTCAGCGCCGCCGTGAAGTCGCGGTTCGGCCGCCACTGGAACGCCGCGTACTGGCCCTTGCGGTCGCGTTCCCAGTTCATCGAGCGCCACTGCGCGCCGCGCGGCACCCACAGCGTCTTGCCCGGCTCGATGTTCGTGTGCGGGTAGTAGGCTTCGATGAACAGTTCGTCCGTGCGGGTATGGCTGACGGAAGACGCCAGGTCGATCAGCGCACCGAATTCGCCGAACGGCGTGTTCCACCGGTTCGACAGCAGCATCGAGCCGGATGGCTGGGCCTTGCCCTTGCGCAGATCGGAATAGGTGTACGAGCCGGTGACGGCGCCCTTCAAGCCCTTGAAGTCGAACGGCATCGCCGTGCGCAGGTTGACGAGGCCGGAGACGCCGCCTTCGATCTGCTCCGCGGACGGGTTCTTGTACACGTCCACGCCGGACATCAGTTCCGGCGGCACGTCCGTGAAGCTCAGCGAGCGGCCCCCGTTGGCGGAGAACGACTCGCGGCCATTGAGCTCCGAGCGGACGTAGGTCAGGCCGCGGATCGCGATGCCGGAGCCTTCGACGGCATAGTGCTGCGGGTCGTTGCTCATGCTGCGGTCCATCGTCACGCCGACGACGCGGCTCAGCACCTCGGTGATCGAGCGGTCCGGCAGCTTGCCGATGTCCTCGGCGACGATCGAATCGACGACTTCGTCCGCATCCTGCTTCAGCTTCTGGGCCGATTGCAGCGCGGCGCGCTGGCCGCTGACCACGATGACGGCGCTGTTTTTATCGTTCGATGCGTTCGTGTTAGCGCTAACTTCCTGGCCATAAGCCGCGTTGCACGACCAGAAGGCGAGCTGGGTCACGGCCATCGCGATGGCCGTCTTTTGGAACTGTCTCACTTTTGTCTCCTGAATTATTGTAGTGTTTGACGCGGCAAGTCCTTGAATAGCAAGCACTTTTCCGCACCAGGGGACGTGTTCTCGGCGGTTTTCCGATTGCTGCCGGCCCGTCTCTCCTTGATGGAATGTAGTCGAACTGATCCGTGCTTGCAATCGTTGTCATGAACAGCGTTGTTGTTCAGTCAGTCCAACTAAACAACACTTGCCAGACTCAACATTCGGTGTTCTAACATGAATTGGTTGCGCAAACATCGGCCGAGGATGAGGGGTGGTTCTGGTGGGTTGGAGCGGGGCCCGCAGCCAGGTGGGGTGGCTCAGCTGGCACGCCGCTCGGTCACGCGGCGGCGGAGGTCGAGCGGCGGGATCGGCCTACTCGTAGCGCAGCGCGTCGACCGGGTTCAGGCGCGCCGCCTTCACGGCCGGCAGGATGCCGAACACGATACCGACAGCGCCGGAGAAGCCGATGGCGACGGCGATGCTCCAGCCGGGCAGCGACGCCGGCGGCAGCCCCGGGATCAGCGCCGTGGCGGCGCGGGCCAGCAGCCAGCCGACGGCAAGGCCCGCGAGCCCGCCGAGTGACGACAGCGTGGCCGCCTCGATCAGGAATTGCGCGACGATGTGGTGGCGCCGCGCGCCCAGCGCGATGCAGATGCCGATCTCGCGGGTGCGCTCGGTGGCGCTGACGAGCATCACGTTCATGATGCCTATGCCGCCGACAAGCAGTGCGATCGCCGTGATCGACGCCAGCACCGCGGACACCATCGCGACGATGCCGAGGAATTTCTCGGCGGCCTGGCGCGCCGTCTGCACGGTGAAGTCGTCCGGTTGGCCGGGGCGGATGCCGTGCACCTTGCGCAGCAATGCCGTCACCGCGTCCCGCACGGCATCGGCCTGTGCCACGTCGTCGACCTCGAACGTGATGGCGATGTCGGCCCGGTCCGCGTCCGCCGCCAGGGCCTGGCCGACCTCGAACGGGATCAACAGGTAGTCGTCGCGCGACAGCCCGAACAGGTCGCCCTTCGGTTCCGCGACGCCGACGATCTTGAACCAGTGCCCGCCGATGTCGACGTAGGTGCCGACCGCGTCGGCCGGCAGCCCCAGCTTCTTCAGCGCCTTGCGCCCGGCCACGCACACCTTGCGGCGCGATGTGCCGTCCGCGCCCCGCAGCGCCCGGCCATGCTCGGGCCAGGCCTGCATCGCGCGCTGGTACGACACCGTCACGGCCAGCACCTGTGTGACGGCACTGCGGGCCGGGCTTCGCACCGTCGCGCCAGGCCCGAACGGCGCGAAGGCGGCGGCCACGTTGCGGATGCCGTCGACGTGCGCGACGATGCGGCCGTAGTCGTCCAGGGCCAGCACGTTCTGCCGGCCCAGCAGCTGCTCCTTGAACGGCGTGTAGCCCTCGACCGTCAGGCTGCCGGCGCCGAACGCGCGCAGCTCGCCGCTGATCGACGCCGACAAGCCATGCATGACGGAGACGACGGCGACGATGGCGGCCACGCCGATGACGACGCCGAGCACCGTCAGCGCGCTGCGCAGCGGATGCGCCCGCAGGCTGCGCAGCGCCATCCTGACGCTTTCAACGAGGATGAACATCGGCCTGCTCCGGCTGGGCGGCTGGGCATGGTGGCGGCGCGGCGGCTGCCAGCACGTCGCCGACGATCCGGCCGTCGCGCAGCGTGACGATGCGCCGGCAGCGCCGCGCGATCTCGGCTTCGTGCGTGACAACGACAACCGTGTGCCCCTGCGCGTGCAGGTCGTCGAAGAGCGCCATCACGGCAGCCGCGCTGGCGGAGTCGAGGTTGCCGGTGGGTTCGTCGGCGAGCAGCACCGACGGCTCGGAGCACAGCGCGCGGGCGATCGCCACGCGCTGGCGCTGGCCGCGGGAGAGCTGGCTGGGCAGGTGATCCGCGCGGTGCGCCAGCCCGACCTGCTCCAGCACGGCCAGCGCGCGACGGCTCCGCTCCCCGTGGCGCACGCCCCGGTAGACCAGCGGCAGCATCACGTTCTCCAGCGCCGACGCGCGGGGCAGCAGGTTGAAGTTCTGGAACACGAGACCGATTTCACGGTTGCGGATGGTGGCCAGTTCTCCGGCATCCAGGCGCGCGATGTCCCGGCCGTTCAGCAGGTAGCTGCCACTGCTGGGCGTGTCGAGGCAGGCCAGGATGCTCATCACCGTCGACTTGCCGGAACCGGAAGGCCCCGTCACCGCGACGTAATCGTGCGGCGCCACGTCCAGGTCGACGCCGTCCAGCGCAAGCACGGATTCGCCACCCATCGGGTAGCGTTTGCGGACGCCGCGCAGCGCGATGCAGGGCCCGATCATGGCGCGGCGGCCCGCTCGCGCGCGCCGCGGGAGGTGAGGCCGGGCGCCACGCGGTCGCCCGGCTTCAGGCCGCGCAGTGTGCGGTAGGGCCCGACGATGACGGCGTCGCCCTCGGCCAGCCCGGTCAGCACCTGCTGGCGGCTGTCGTCCGACGCGCCCACCGTCACGCTGCGCTTCTCGGCCTTGCCGGCCGCGTCGACGTAGACGTAGTGGGCGGCAGCGGGCGCCGGGCGGCCGGGGCGGGCCATGCGACTGTCCTTGTCCTCGTCGTCGGACAGCACGGCCTGCAGCGGCACGGCCGGCACCTGCTCGTGGGCGCCCGTGTAGATCTCGGCGCGGCACCGCATGCCGGGGCGCAGTGCCAGGCGATCGTACCCGGCCAGCCTGGCGCGCACGGCGTAGTGCAGGGCGCCGCCGGCGGGCACTGCGCCCGGCGCGGCGCGCTTCGGCGACATCGGTATCAGCGCGACCCGTGCCTGCACCGGCGTATCCGGATAGGCCGGCGTATGCAGTGCCACTTCCTGGCCGACGGCGACATGGGGAATGGCCGCTTCGTCCACGTCGATCTCGGCGACCAGGCTGTCCGCCTGGGCGATCGTCATCAGGCTCGAGCCGGGAATACCGACCTGGCTCGGCACGGCCGTCTCGCCGACCTTGATGTCGAGGGCGACGACGGTGCCGGCGATGGGCGCGTGCACGCTCGTCTTCGACAGGCGCTCGGCCGACTGGCGCAGCACTGCCTGGGCCTGCTCCAGCCGCAACTCGCTGTTGCGCAGTTCGATCCGTGCCAGGTTCAGCGCATAGCGCGCATCGTCCAGCGCGGCGTCGGCCAGCATCCTCATCGTGTGCAGTTCCAGCTTGCGGGCGAACTGCGCTTCCTGGTTGCGCAGGTTCAGCTGCTGCTGCTCGATCGCGATGCGCTGCTGGCGCACGGCGGCATCCTGCTCGGCAAGCTCCGCGCGCAGGCTCTGGTCGTCGATGTTGAGCAGCAGGTCGCCACGCCTCACCTGTTGACCCTCGCGCACGTGGATCGCCGTCACCTTGCCGATCACCTCGGGCGACAGCACGACGGCATCGGCATACGACAACTGCCCGGCCGCCAGCACGGACGACATGATTTCGTGGCGGCCGGCCCGTTCCGTCTGCACGGGCAGCGGCGGTGTATGCGGCGCCAGCGCGCGCACGGCGGGAAGGGTGGCCAGGCCGGCCAGGATTGCCAGCATGGCGACGAGCGTTGCGCGCCGGCGTTGCGGGGGGCTGAGGTTCATTGCGGCTCCTCACGGGTTACTGTGGATTCCGTTGCGGTGCAAGGCGCGGCAAGGGTGCCGCGCGCAGGCGGCGCGGCGTGTCGATGGATGACGGGTCGTCGATCACCGCCTGTCGCGATGCGAAGGCTCGCGGGACGACAGGAGCCGGGCGCCGTCTCGATAGTAGGTGGCGGGGGCAAACGCGGGTTGATCGGCCGCAAAGGCGCATGGTCCGCTAGCGGCAACCGGGCCGCCAGCGGACTTTACCCATCAGGGCACCAGCACCTCGTCGATGCTGGCCAGCGCGCCGGCCGTGGCACGCAGCGTCAGCGTGTTGTTGCGACCCGCGGCCAGGGCGACGGGCACCGGCAGCGTGGCCCATGTGTTGGCCCCACCAGACGGCGGGAACGCGATCGGCCACGGCTTGCCGTTCACTTCCAGCACGCCGATGCGCGGCAGCGGTGCGCCGTTCGCATAGCGGATCTTGACGAGGCGAATGCCGCCGTCGCCGCCGTCCACATGCGTGAAGCGCGCCGTGCCGCCGGCGGCGGGGATGTCGACGAAGCCGGGGCCCCGGTAACCGTCGCGGTTCGCCGCCACCACGGCGCTGCCGGACAGCGCGGCATCCTCCGCCTGGATCGCGCCGCTGCCGGCATAGCGGATGTTCGGCCGGGGCGGCGCGCTCATGCCGGCGCCCAGGTAGTAGTCCGGCAGGCCCGATTGCATATAACCCTTGATCGTCATGTGGTTGCGGTAGGCCGGGTTGTGCGCCATCGTGTACAGCCGCGTGTCGGTCGGGATGTCCGTCGTGAAGATCACCAGCTCGGTGTAGGTGGGGTTGACCAGCACGACCTCGGTGCGCCAGTCGCCCAGGATATCGCCGAAGAACATCGGGTTGTGGTCCCACAGCTTCGGCGACCCGTAGGCCGCGCTGGACATCGTCAGCAGGCGCGGTGTCGCGTTCGTGCGCGTCGGTGCCAGTGGGTTCCACTTCTCGATCTTGTAGTCGTTCAGGCCTTCCGTCAGCACGTCGCCATCCCACCAGATCGAGTGCGTCGGATAGGGCCGCAGGTTCGTGTCCGGCTCCGTCAGCGTGTCGGTCGGGCCGTTGAAGAGACCCGAGAACGACCACACCTCGAAGCCCGGATAGCGCGGATCGACGTCGCCGACGAGGCCGCGGCCCACGTCGCGCAGCACGCCGTCGGCGATGCCGTGCGTCCAGCCGATGGTGCCGTTGGTCGCGTCGTAATAGTATTCCAGCAGGCCGCTCGGATTGTTCTGCTGTACGCCGTAGCCCTGCATGCCTGAGCTCGTCGTGTCGAATTTGCCGATGAAGAAGCGGTCGCCGTGCACGACGCCGGGCAGGATGTAGCGCAGCGTGCCGTCGCTGTTGACCATGAAGTTCCCCGTCGCCATCTCGTCGCGGCCGTCGCCGTCCACGTCGATCACACGCATCTGGTGCGACGCCTGGCGTGCGTCGCCGGCCGGCATCGGCAGCACCCAGTTCTGCGCGACCGTGCTGCCGCCGTGCCAGCTCCAAGCCGCGAACACGTCGTTGAAACTCTTGTCCGGATTGCGGTTGCGGCCCCAGAAGTAGATGCTGGGGTGGATGCCATCCGGGTAGCCGATGCCCAGCTGCGTGCCGAGCGGCCCCGCCGCCGCGAAGTCGGTGGGGAAAGGCCGCGTGGCCAGCGGCATGCCCGTCAAGCCGTTCAGCACGGCCACGTATTGCTGGCTGGGGTTCGGGTCCGTGAACGTGCTGCCGTCGCCGAACGTGACGCCGTCGGCAACCTTCAGGATCACCTCGGCCTTGCCGTCGCCATCGAGGTCATACACCGTCACGCCGTCATACATGCCCATCGACAGCGTGGCCGGGCCGGGGCTGATGTTGTAGGTCTTGAGGCTGCCGGGGCCCAGGTCGATCTGCCACAGCCGCGTGCCGTCGCGCTTGTACGCTTCGAGCTTCTGCGGCGCGATTGCGTAATCGTCGTTCCCTTCAGTGAACGGGGCGATGCGGTCCAGCACGAAGTCGTATTCGCCGTCGCCATCGAGGTCGCCCACCCACACGTACTTGGTGCGCCAGCCGGCGCCGGGCAGGGCGGCCAGCGGCACGCGCACGATCGGTTCGATCGCGTGGTTCGCGGCAAGCGTGAAGCTGGCGCCCGGTTCGATGGCGGGCGTGCCGGCGCGGCGCACCGTGTACGTGTTCGGCACCGCCAGGTCCGCCGTCGTGTCGGTGAAGTTCGTGCCGCCCATCAGCGGCGCGCCGTTCAGCTTCACGGGCGCGGCGCCGTGCGCCGACCGGTAGACATCGAAGCCGAGATTCGCCGCGTCCAGCCCCAGCAGGCGCCAGCTGACGAACACGGATTGCTCGGTGGCGCGCACGGCAACCACGCCGCGGCCCAGTTTTTCCATGACGCGCGCGGCCGGCGCAGAATCGGCGGTAACGGCGCCAGCAGCGGCGGCAGCGGCCTGGCTGGCCAGCGCAAGCAGCGCGCCGATGACGAGCGTGGCGCCGCGCCGGCGCAGTGGGTGAGTCCTGTTCATATCGCCTCCTGTGGTGGGAAAAGTCCTGTCGCATCTGTTTGACGGACCGGCGCGACTTTTCCGCCGCGGACTAGTTGCGGATGACGATGCCGAACATGTACTGCGCCCCGGCGTAGGCATACTCGAGCAGGTTGGGGCGCCCGTCCGCGTACGGTGCGTAGCCGCCGTGGCTCGTCGATTCGGCGGCATGCCCCAGGTTGCGGCCTTCGGCGAACAGTTCGACGTTGCGCCGCAGCCGGTACGACACCTTCGCATCGACATAGCGCGTGGTGCTGCCGAACGTGGGTACGCCGGGATTGAACGGCAGCGTGGTGGCACCCGTTACGCCGACGGCCGGGTAGTAGCTGGCGTTCGCCGGCAGCTCGCGGAAATAGCCGGCCGCGCTCTGCAGCGCGACGCGGGCGGCCAGCTTGCCGTCGTCGTACCACACCGATGCATTCCACGTGTAGCGCAGTTCGCGCGGCGGGCCCAGTGCGGCGCCGGTGACGAGGTCGCGGATCGGCGCGCCCAGCACCTTCGAGCGCATGCGCGTGTAGTTCGCATCGATGCCCGTGTGGCGCAGCAGGCCGGGCAGGCGCGAGAACGCCGTCTTGCCGCTGATCTCGACGCCGCCGCGGGCCGTCGCCGGGCCGTTCACGTAGGTCGCGTACGCATAGCCGACTTGCGTCAGGTCGGCGCCGGTGGCGGGCTCGGTGCTGTTGGAACCTCCGAACGGATGCGCATCGTAGACGGCCACCCGCAGCGGTGCGCCGACGATGCCGCGCTGCCGGAAGCCGGCCAGCGACAGCACGGTGTCGCGGTCCGGATACCATTCCAGCGCCAGGTTCTGGTTATGGCTGCTCATCGGCCGCAGCGCCGGGTTGCCCAGCGTGCCGTCGCACGACATGTCCGCGCCGGCCACCTCCAGGCGCCGCTCGTCATAGGTGCACGTGACGTTATTGCTGTACAGGTACTGCACGGGCGGACGGGCGATCGCCTTGGCCCGCGTGTAGCGCAGCACGACGGCGTCGCCGGGCCGCCGCCAGGCGAGATTCAGGATCGGCATCACGTCCGTCGTCGTGCCGCGCAGCGCCGTGTTGCGTGCCAGCGCGCTGCGGGCGATGCCGGCGGCGGCGTTCGGGTCGGCGGCATCGTAGGCCGCCGTCTTCGTCACGGCCTGGAACGTCATCAGGCCCGTCGCATCCGTGCTGGTGCGCACCACGCGCCAGCCGAAGTCGCCGGCCAGCATGCCGGCCGCGGGCAGCGGCACGTCGAAGTCCGCGCTCAGGTAGGCGGCCAGCGTGCGTTCGCGCACGGCGGCCCGCGGCTGCTCGTACACATTGCCGTCGCTGCCCCGGCAGCGCTTCACGCAATCGAGGGTGAAGTGGCGCACGCCCGTCAATTCAATCACCTTGCGCACGTCGATCTCGGTCCAGCCTTGCACCAGGCCCGCCGGGATGCCGCCGGCACCGTGGAAGTAGCGGATCGAATCGTTGTCGAGCGCCTGCGCCACGATGGCGCGGTAGGCTTCCTGCGTCATCACGATCATGCTGTCGAACGCGGTGGCGGGGTCGCCGCCGTACGTGGTGCCGTAGGCGCACGGCTTGCCGCCCGGGCCCAGCGAGCCGGGCGTGTCGGCACAGGCCTGGAACGCGCTGCGTACCTGCGCGCGCGGCACGACGACGGCCGGCGTCGTGGCCGTTGCCGCCTGCGCCGTGTAGCCGGCGCCGGTCCAGCTGTCGCCACGGTAGTCGCGCCGCTGCAGGCCGAACTTGATGCGGCCCAGCCACGGGATGGTGTCGCCCACCGCATACGACAGGTCCAGCCGCGCCGTATCCTCGCGCCGCTCCATGATGCGGGCGTTCGCCATCGTCAGCTGGGTGGGCGCGGACATAGCCGGCGACGTTGCGTTGGCCGGCGTGGCCAGCTGGCCGTAGTTCGCATAGTCCTTCTGGTCGTAGGCGCTGCCGGCCGGCAGCGTGTAGCGCCACAGGCCGTTCGGCAGCACGGACACCGTCGCCGCGCCGTACGTGTAGCCGAAGTTGGTGCGCCACTGCATCCGCGATGCGTCCGAGCTGGAGCGGCCGGCCAGGAACTCGGCGCGCCACGGCCCGGCGCGCCACGTGCCGCCCACCTGCGCGTATTGCGAGCGGCTGTCGATGCGGTCGTAGATCTGGTCGACGTTGACGCCCGCCTGCGTCAATGTGTATTGCATGACGTGGTGGTTGGCGTCGACGACGACGGATGACGGCACCACGTTCAGCACCGAGCCGTTCGTGATGCCGCGCCACGCGCTGCTGCTGGCGCCAAGGTTGACCGGCGTCGGATAGAAGTACGAGCCGGGCAGCGGGGTGCGCACGATGTCCGGCGCCGTGCCGCTGTCGGCGTAGCGGCCGTCGCCGTTGATGTTGATGCCGCCCAGCGAGAAGAACGATTGCTCGTCGTCGATCTTGCGGGTGTTGCGGTTGAACTTCGCGTACAGCGTCAGGTGCTCGTCCACCTTGAAGTCCAGCCGCACGTCGCCGTACAGCCGGCGGTCGTATTCGCGCCGCATCTGGTAGCGCACGTTCTGCGGCGTGTAATCGTTCCACTGGTTCAGGCAGGTGATGAGTTCATAGCCGCGCTGGTTCTGCGCCGCGGCCCGGCCGGCCCGGTCCGCGAAAACAGCCAGCTGTTCGCTCGTGTAGCGCGGAAAGGCGGCTTCACAGTCCGCCTTGGTGCGCGCGGCGGCCGCGCGCTGCACGATCTCCAGCGGGCTGAATGCATCGACGGTACCGCCGCCGGCGCGGTTCCACCGCGCCAGCGGCGCCGTCGCGGCCGGATCGCGCGTGTCGACGGTGGCCGGGTTGAATGAGAACGTCTTATCGGGCGACTGGTCGAAGTCGATCGCCCGCGCCATGCCCAGGTTGTAGGCGGAATTGAGCGCCGTGTGGTTCTCGTTGCGCGCCTGCGCGCTGGTGAGGTTCAGCACCAGGCCGAGGCGCTTGCCGAGGAACTGGTCGGCGTACAGGAAGTTCAGGTTCGGCGTCGCACGCTCGTTGATCGAATTCATTTGCGCCGCGGCGCGCAGCGCCACGTGGCGCTTGCCGAAGTCGAGCCCCGAGCGGGTGCGGATCACGACGCCGCCGCCCAGCGAGCCTTCCGTCATGTCCACGCTGGCGCCCTTGACCACCTCGATGCTCTTGATCAGGTCCGTCGACAGTTCGCGCAGGTCGACGCCGCGGCCAGAGCCGCCGTTGTTCAGGTCCGTGCCGCCGGCTGCCTGCACGCCCAGGCCGTCGATCTCCACCCGCACCAGTTCCGGCGTGTTGGCGCGCACGTTGATCGTCGTGCCTTCGCCGTACTCGCCGCGCTCCAGCGTGACGCCGGCCAACCGCGAGATGGCCTCGGCCACGTTCCGGTCCGGGAAGGCGCCCACCTCGTCGGCGACGATCGCATCCAGGGCCGTCGCGGCATGCTGCTTGCGGGCGATCGAATCGCGTTCGGAGGCGCGGGTGCCGACGACGTGCACGCGCTGCGGTGCCGGATCCGGGGAGGACGCCGCTTGCGGGGCCGGTGCGGCGGGGGGACGTTTGACCCGCTCGATCAGGATCGTGCCGTTCGCATTGACGCGGGCGGACAGGCCAGTCCCTGCGAGCAGCATGCGCAGCGCCTGCGGCGGCGGGTAGCTGCCATGTACGGGATTGGTCGTGATGCCGGCCAGGTCGTCGCCGCTAGCGAGGATGCGCAGGTTCGCGTCGCGCGCGAAGGCGGGCACCGTCAGCGCCGCCGGGCCGGCCGGCAACTGCAGCGGCACGGGCGCCTCGGCCGCGCTGCAGGGCAGGGCGAGTAGCGCGGTGGCGGCGCACGACAGGATGCGGAACATCATCCTTGCCCCCGGCCCGCGGGTGTCAGCGGCGGATGCCGATCCGGATCGTGTCCGCGCCGATCGCCACGGGCACGCGCAGCAGCGCCTGCACGTCGTTGGCGAATTCCTCCGGCTGGTCGACGCGGTAGCGCCCCACCAGGGGCTTCATCCGCAGCGCCGGATCGGCAACGACGAGCTGGCGCGCATTGTAGCGATTGAAATCGGCCACCGCGTCCGCCAGCGGCACGTTGTGGAACACGAGCCGGCCCTCGCGCCAGGCGAGCCGGCGTTCCACCTCGGCCGGGTCGGCGGCCACGGCGATCTCGGCGGCGTCCGACACGCGCGCCAGTTCGCCCGCCGCCACGCGCTTCTTTGGCGTCGTGCCCTGGTTGGCCCACACCTCGACGACGCCTTCCGTCACCAGCACGTCCGCGCCCTGGGCGTGGCGGCGCACGGAAAACGCGGTACCGACGGCGCGCACGCGCACGTCGCCCGCCTCGACGATGAACGGCCGCGCCGCGTCCTTGGCGACCTCGAACCACGCTTCGCCGCGCGTCAGCATCACGCGGCGCTGCGCATCCGACAGGCGCACTTCGACGGCGCTGCCGCTGTTGATGCTGACGGCCGACTGGTCGGCCAGCCGCACCTTGCGGAACTCGCCCAGCGCCGTCTCGAACACGGTGTGTCCCGGCAGCCGCGGGCCGATCGCCATCACGGCCACCGCGGCCAGGCCGGCCGCCAGTGCGCCGCCGGCCACGATGGCGCGGCGGCGGTGCGACGGTGCGTGCGCGGGAGCATGCAATGGAAGAGCGGGAGAGGAGGCTGCAGGGGAAGCAGGAGCGGCCGGCTTCAGGCTGCCCTGCACCTTGACCTGGTCGAGCGAATGGGCGATCGCGCTGGCGCGCAGGTAGGCGCCCTGGTGCCGCGGGCTGGCGGCAAACCACGCTTCGAACTCGGCGCGCGCGGCGACGTCCAGCGGGCCCGCCGCCGCGCGCGCAACCCAGGCCAGCGCCTGGTCGTCGACGTCAGACATTGCGCCGCGTGGCCGGTCGCGGTGCCGGGTCGGTGCCATGGTCGGTGCCGACGCTGATCCCGACCCGCGCCACCATCTCCGCCACCAGTTTCAATCCTCTCATCATTTCCTTTTCCACCACGTTTTCCGTCAAGTTCAGCCGGCGTGCCGTCTCGAGCTGCGACAGGCCGTCGATCTTGCGCGCGCTGAACACGTCGCGGCACCTCTCCGGCAGGTTCGCCACCAGCCCGAGCACCCATTTCAGTTCGGCCCGCGCCAGCGCGACGCGTTCCGGCGACGGCCCGGGATCGGCCACGTCCAGTTCATCGAGGCTGGCCACGGCATCGATCTGCACGACGGCGTCGCGCCGGAACCGGTCCACCAGGATGTTCTTCGCGATCTGCATCAGGAACGCCTTCGGCTCCAGCACGTGTGCCACCGATTCCAGCTTCAGGATCCGGCAGTACACGTCCTGCACCAGGTCGTCCACTTCGGCGTCGCCGGCGCACAGGCGCCGCAGCCGCGCGCGCAGCTCGGCTTCATAAGGTATCACGTGCGCACTGACCCAGGCGACGAGGGCGGGATCGAGCGGGCCGTTCATCGCTGCCTCCCCACATGGGCGCGGTGCAGCGCACCCCGTTCCTGGCCGGCCGGTGACTCGTTCATGTCTCCTCCTCGGTCGCCCGCACTCGTCCAAGGGATCGTCCACGGGATCGGCGCAGGCGTGTCAATAGTGTTTGCATATATACACGCATCGAGCGCGGCGCTCAACGGCGCCCCGATCGTCTTCCTGACTATTTGGCGCGGGCGGCGCGTTCCGCTCAAGTGACGTGATTGTTTGCGGCGGGGCCGGCGGAACGCGTGCGGCCGGCTCGTCATTCGGGTAGGGCAGCCCACATGCCCGCACAACGACGAGACGGAGACCACGATGAAGAAGAGAGCAAGCATTCCCCAGCCCACGGCCGCGGCGCGCGCCGTGTCGCTGGCCCTGGTATCGATGATGGCCGGCCCGGCGCTGGCGCAGCAGACCACGCCCCCTGCCGCGACCGCCACGGCGGACGACGGCGCCGTCGCCAAGGTGGTCGTGTCCACCCGGCGTTCGCAGCAATCGTCGATCGACCGCAAGAAGAACGCGGCGACGGCGATGGATTCGATCGTGGCCGAGGACGTGGGCTCGCTGCCGGACCGGAATATCGGCGAGGCGATCTCGCGAATGGCCGGTGTGGCGATCGACCGCGGCGAATACGGCGAGGGCGTCAGCCTGTCCGTGCGGGGCAACGGGCCGGGGCTGACGCGGGTGGAGCTGGACGGCATGTCGGTGCAGTCCGCCGGCGGCTCGGACCTGAACGGCGGCGGCGACGGGCGCGGCGTCGAGTTCCGCGCGCTGTCGGCGGACCTGATCAAGAGCGTCGACGTGATCAAGGGCCAGACGGCCGACATGGTGGAAGGCTCGCTGGGCGGCGGTATCCGCATCCAGACCCGCACGGGCCTCGATTTCAAGGAGCCTTACCTGTCCGTGCGCACGTCCGCCACGCAGCACAGCCTGAACGAGAAGTGGACGCCGGACCTGAGCCTGATCGGCGCGCGCCAGTTCGCGAGCGGGCGGCTGGGCATCGTCGTCAATGCGTCGTACCAGAAGCTGGACAACGAGGCGCACCAGTTCCAGACGTCCGGCAACGGCCAGAACGGCTATGGGCGCTACGTGGACATCGACAATTCGCCGGAGAAGACGTTCACGTTCCAGCCCGGCGCGCTGGACATGTCGAACCCGGCGGCGACGCAGCCGACGGCCACGTTCGCGGACGCCAGCGGCCGCGTCATCTTCGCCGGCGCCACGCCGGTGGATCTGCTGCAGCGGGCTGCGGCGGCGCAAACCAAGCAGGATTGCTTCAGCGCGTTCCCGCAGTTCACCAAGGCGTCGGCGGCGCTGGCCGGGCTGTCCGCGTCGAACATCAACAAGGCGATCGACCAGCGCGGCAACGAGCTGCTGACGTGCCTGAACCAGTGGAACGACTACAGCCCGCAGCTGCTGCGCTACTTCGTCAAGCGCCAGATCGACGAGCGCAAGAACCTGAACCTGCGCGCCGACTTCAAGGTGAACAACGATCTCACCGTGTACGCGAAGGGCTCCGTGACCCGACGCACGATCGACGACAACTACATGACGTACAACCTGGGCCAGGTGGCCGTCAACGCCACCGGCAGCTACACGGATGCGGGCGGGCGGCGCGTCGCCATGCCGGGCTACTACACGCTGCCGAACAGCTATGGGCTGGGCGCTTCCGGCGCCGGCGTCGTGCAGGGCGCCGCCGTCAACTTCAATCCGGCCAGCGCGGTCGTCGAC
Source organism: Pseudoduganella flava (assembly GCF_007830495.1). Classification (GTDB taxonomy): domain Bacteria; phylum Pseudomonadota; class Gammaproteobacteria; order Burkholderiales; family Burkholderiaceae_D; genus Rugamonas; species Rugamonas flava. Next base: position 908,587 of record NZ_VLKW01000002.1, read on the forward strand.
GGCACCCATCATCTCACCAGCTTCGCACTGGACAACGGCGGCGCCGGCACGGACCAGATCCGCAACCTGATGGAGGAGAACACGAAATACCTGCAGTTCGGCGGCACGTTCAAGCGCGATGCGTGGACGGCGGAGCTGCTGGTCGGCGCATCGAAGTCGGACTTCCGCCGCGCCAATGCGCGCTGGTCGGTCGGCTTCGACTACGGCGCGGCGACGGCGACCGTGGGGCCGAACGGCACCTGGGGCTACACGTTCCCGAACGGCGGGGCGCCCGACAACGGCAACCCCGCCAACTACAACCGCACGGTGACCAGCACCGACCCGGCGATGCCCGTGACGACGAGCGACACGACGCTGCGCTGGCAAAGCCCGCTGATGCGCGAGCAGGAGGAGCAGACGGCGAAGCTGGACCTGTCATATGCGCTGCCGGACAAGATCCCCGTTTTCAAATACATCAAGGCGGGTTTCAACGTGCGCCGGGAGGGCCGCGATTCGTGGGGCGGCGGGGGTTACACGGTGCGCACCGCGCAGGGCACCGAGGGGCAGCCGAACTACAGCCCGGCGATCACGGTGCCGAGCAACGACGTGCGCGACGTGATCCGCGGCTGCCAGGACACGCCGGGCTCGATCGGCACGGCCAACGCCTGCCGTTACGGCTTCACGCCGTCGGCCAGCCCGTCGCTGTCCGGCACTTACGTGCTGCCGATGCAGGACTTCCAGAACCTGCTGGGCACCGTGATGACGTCGCCGGCGACGGCCACGCAGCTGTTCAACGGCGCATCGGGCCGGCCCGCCAATATGCTGGGCAACTGGAACCAGATCGACGTGCAGAAGGTGATCGACCTCCTGAAGCTGCCGAACTACGACTACCACTGCATGAAGGAGTGCCTGGGCAGCGACGGCAAGGTATATGCCCAGCCGGTGTCGCGGGTGCGCGAGCGCACCGAGGCGTTCTACATCATGACGGACTTCGGCTTCGACACGCTGCCGTTCACGAACCGCGCGCTGCCGTTCGGCTGGGAGGTGGACGGCAATTTCGGCTACCGCTACGTGCGCCGCACGGTGACCGGCACGGGCAGCATGACGTTCCGCACGATCACGAAGACGCCGGCGTTCGACCCGGCCAACCCGGACGCCGCTGCCGGCATCGTCACCAATGCCGTAACGCAGAATACGACGATCGACGCGAAGAGCCACGTCTTCCTGCCCAGCTATAACGTGGGCCTGTGGCTGATGCCGAATCAACTGGTGCTGCGCTATAACGCCGCGAAGACGGTGGCGCTGCCGCCTGTCTCGCGGCTGCTGGCCGCCGGCACCTGCACGTACGACGAACGGGAGACGGGCGGCGTGGCGGGCGACGACGGCGACCTGTCCTGTAATACGGTGGGCAACCCGGGCCTGCAAGGACAGAGCAATTTCAACCAGAACCTGTCGGTCGAGTGGTACCCGAACCGCGACACGATGTTCACGGCGTCGGCCTACCGGCAGGAAGGGCGGATCGGCCCGAACAAGACGACCGGCGTGTACGACGTGGCGCTGTTCAGCGGCTCGGACGCCGTCAACCCGGTGACGGGCGAGCCGCTGTCCGACATCCTGTTCGACTACACGACGTACACGAACGGCCCGCCGGCCACCCGCACGGGCGTCGAGTTCTCGGCGCGCACGGCGTTCACGTTCCTGCCGTGGTACCTGCGCTACACGGGCATCGACGCGAACTACACGCGCCAGAAATCCAAAATGGAGCAGGCGATGATCGACCCGCTGACGGGCGCCGCGCAGCCGCAGTCGGGCGAACCGAAGTACTCGTACAACCTGGCCCTGTGGTACGACGACGGCCGGCTGGCCGCGCGCGTCGCGGTGCAGGCGGTGGCGTCGATCTACGGCTGCACGGCGCCGTGCGGCGGCACGGGCACGGGCCTGAACTCGTACCCCGCATTCAACGTGAACGCGTCGACGGCGCTGCCGTGGAACCCGGGCACGGCGAACGTCAAGGACGCCACCCGCTTCATCGACGCGCGGCTGTCGTACAAATGGACGCCGAGCCTGGAGCTGTTCGTCGAAGGGCGCAACCTGTCGAACCAGACGCAGACCAACAGCATCGCGTCGAGCGCGTACGCGGACGGCACGCCGAACCTGCAGAACTACGCGTATGCGGGACGGCGCGTCACGGTGGGACTGATCTACCGGAACCTGTAACACGACATCTCCGCCCGCCCGTCGGGTTTTTCGCGCGGCCGCTGGCCGCGCTTTTTTTGGCGCTGTTCGCATTAAGTCCGCTTGACGGGGGCCACGAAACCTTTTGCTGGGAATGCTGTCACCTCTGACGTTGCTCCGGCGCTACCGCCAGCCTGAGCCAATGTGCTGCCGCCGTGGCCTTGCCGTCGTCGAGTACGCGCTGCCAGCCGGAATAATTGGCGAGGTAGCGGCTGGCCACGCCGCAGAAGCGCCGCAACCAGGTTTTGAAGCGGCCATGCCAGCCGTTGACGCCGTTCAGGTGAATGGCGCCGTGCCCGTGTTCGCCACTGCGCACGTTGATGGCCTCGTGGCTGATGCTTGCCTGCCGTGCGAATGACGCAAACGCCTGCGCGCCATCGCTGACCAGCAGCGCGTCCTTCGCCAACACGGATTTCAGGTAGCGCAGCAGGCGCGCGGCAGTGGACTGGCCGCGGCCGGCATGAAACTCATGCGTCGTCTTGCCGCGATCACGTGCCACCAGGATGCAGTCATGCTGGTCGTTGACACCACGCCGGGTCGCCCTTCCACCACGCCGGCGCGGCGGGCGATCCAGGTGCCGCGAACCCTTCTGGGATTCGAGCACGTAGGTTTCATCCGCTTCGACAATCCCCTGTAGCTTCGGCGGCTGGTCGCGACGCACGGCGGAAAGAAAGCGGTGCCGCCAGCGAAAGCTGGTGGACTTCGCCACCGCGACCCGTTCGGCCGACGCTCGCAGCGTGCGCGAATCGATCAGGCATTCCAGATACGGCAGCCATTTGTCGCGGTGCCGCAAGCGCGCCAATGGCGTCCCGGTCAGCGCATTGAAACTGCGTCCGCAGACAAGGCACCGATAGCGTTGCAGCCCATCGGCGTGACCGCAGCGGTAGCAGCGCTCGTTGCCGCAATGCGGGCAAGATGACCGGCCTTTCATTTGCTCGATCAACTGGCAGCACCGGCCCGGTGCTTCCATTGCCGCGAGCCACTCGCGCACGCAGGCCACCTCGTCTGGGGACAACGGCAACTGCGCCAGTGCCCCAAATAGCATGCGGAAGTCCAGCGTGAGAATGTCGAACTGCGCCTCCATCCCGCCCATGGTTGTGCCCTCCTGATGAAGAGAGTGACGGCACCCCGATGAGGTACCTCAACAACAGGTCAGACAGCATTGAGCGGAAGAAGTTCCCCGACTTTGCGCGAACAGCGCCCTTTTATTGGGGAAAACCGGGAGCAAACCCCTGTTTTGAAGCAATATTTCCAAAAATCGGCGTCAGACCCCGATTCTGAGCAACATTTGGGGCAGGCCATTTCCAGCGCGGGCTGCGTAGTAGTTTTACATCTCGACGGCCTGAAATCGACTTCAAACGTCTGCCGGTTACCTCTTTTTTGTGTCTTGATTGTAATCTTGCATGCTATAGTTAGCGCTATCGCAACAAAGATCAAAAGCAATCAACTTGGTGATTGTTTCGTGACGCGATCGTCGATGGGTGTGCTGGCTGGTGCATTCTGTCGCCGCATGGGGAATGGCGCCGGCGCACGCCGGGGTCAATAAAAGAAGCAGGGCGCCGCACACGGCCGTCCTATTATCAGAGACACACTCACAGCACATTCCGATGAACCATTTCTCAACACTCGACACACTGGTCTTCCTGTTCTACTTCGTCGTCATCTCCGGCTATGGCCTGTGGGTGTACCGCAAGAAGAAGGGCACCTCCGGCCAGGCATCGCATGATTACTTCCTGGCTGAAGGCTCGCTGACGTGGTGGGCCATCGGCGCATCGCTGATCGCTTCGAACATCTCCGCTGAGCAGTTCATCGGCATGAGCGGCTCGGGCTACAAGATCGGCATGGCGATCGCCGTGTACGAGCTGATGGCCGCCGCCACGCTCGTCATCGTCGCCGTGTTCTTCATGCCCGTCTACCTGAAGAACAAGATCTACACGATGCCGCAGTTCCTCGAGCAGCGCTACGGCAAGGCCGTGGCGACGACGATGGCGCTGTTCTGGCTCGGCCTGTACGTGGTCGTCAACCTGACTTCGATCCTGTACCTGGGCGCGCTGGCGATCTCCAGCGTCGCGGGCCTGAACGTGTTTGCGTGCATGATCTTCCTCGCCGTGTTCGCCGCCATCATCACGCTGGGCGGCATGAAGGTGATCGGTTATACGGACGTGATCCAGGTGCTGTGCCTCGTCGTCGGCGGCCTCGTCACGACGTGGATCGCGCTGGACCTCGTGGCCGCGCTGGGCGGCAAGCACGGTTCGTTGGCCGGTGCGAGCGAGCTGTTCGTGCGGGCCGGCGAGCACTTCGACATGGTGCTGTCGCGCGATAACCCGAACTACATGGACCTGCCGGGCCTGTCGACGTTGATCGGCGGCATGTGGATCGTCAACCTGAACTACTGGGGCTGCAACCAGTACATCACGCAGCGCGCGCTGGGCGCGGACCTGAAGACGGCCCGCAAAGGCCTGCTGTTCGCCGCCTTCCTGAAGCTGCTGATGCCCGTCATCGTCGTGCTGCCCGGTATCGCCGCGTTCGCGCTGGACAAGTCCGGCGCGCTGGGCGATTCGATGCGCGTCGGCGGCGAGCTGAACCCGGACCGCGCCTACCCGACCCTGCTGGCCATGCTGCCGAGCGGCATCAAGGGCATCGCGTTTGCCGCACTGACGGCCGCCGTCGTCGCTTCGCTGGCCGGCAAGGCCAACAGTATCGCGACGATCTTCACGCTGGACATCTACAAGCACCACTTCAACAAGAACGCCACCGAGCAGAAGATGGTGTGGATCGGCCGCCTGACCGTGCTGGCCGCCATCGCGATCGCCGTGCTGATCGCGCCGTTCATGGGCATCGACAAGAAGGGCGGCTTCGCCTACATCCAGGAATACACGGGCTTTGTATCGCCGGGCATCCTGGCGATGTTCCTGCTGGGCTTCTTCTGGAAGAAAACCACCCAGGCCGCGGCCATGTTCGCGACGATCGGCGGCCTCGTGTTCTCGATCATTTTGAAGTTCCTGCCTGGCATGATGAACCTGGCGTTCCTGGCACCGATCGGCTTTGCCGTCGACAACGGCACGGGCGTCTACGAGATTCCGTTCCTCGACCGCATGTTCATCGTGTTCTGGGTCGTCGTGGCCGGCATGGTAGTGATCAGCAAGACGGGCGAGCGCAAGGCCACGGCGAAGCCGCTGCACGTGGACACGAGCCTGTTCCGTGTCGACGGCGCGTTCGCGCTGGGTTCCGTCGTCATCTGCGTGCTGCTTGCCGGCATCTATGGAGCGTGGTGGTAAGCCCCGCCGTCGTTCACCGCGCGGCCTGACCCGCGCACGTCTCGCGGCGCGGCCTTCATGATGGCGTTCAAGGCGCTATCATTCGGGTCGTGCCCGGTCTTTTCCTCACGGTAGAGCAAACGCCGGCCCGGCCCGCATGCAAGGGGGCCGGGCCCGTGTTTGCTCTCCTATGCCGCGACGAGACCGTTCAGTCTTACAACAAGGAGCCGTATGTTCAATCCCACAGACCATCCTCACCGCCGCCTGAACCCGTTGATCGGGGAATGGGTGCTGGTGTCGCCGCACCGGGCCAAGCGTCCATGGCAGGGCCAGCAGGAAGCGGTCGACAATTCGCCCCGTCCCGCGCACGATCCGACGTGCTATCTGTGCGCCGGCAATACCCGCGTCAATGGCGAGAAGAACCCCGACTACCAGGGCACGTTCGTGTTCGACAACGACTTCGCGGCGCTGCTGCCCGACACGCCGGACGCGCCGCCATCGACCGACCCGCTGTTCCAGAACATGGGCGCGCGCGGCACGAGCCGCGTGATCTGCTTCTCGCCGGACCACAGCAAGTCGCTGCCGGAACTGACGTTGCCGGCCATCGAACAGGTGATCGACACGTGGTGCGCGCAGGCCGCGGAGCTGGGCGCAAAGTACCGCTGGGTGCAGGTGTTCGAGAACAAGGGCGCCGCGATGGGCTGCTCGAACCCGCACCCGCACGGCCAGGTATGGGCCAACAGCTTCCTGCCCAATTCGCCGGCGAAGGAAGACGTACAGCAGCGCGAATACATGGCCAAGCATGGCCGCCCGATGCTGCTCGACTATGTGGAGAAGGAAGCGGCGGCGCGCGAACGCGTGGTTGTCGAGACGGAGCACTGGCTGGCAGTGGTGCCGTATTGGGCCAGCTGGCCGTTCGAGACGCTGCTGCTGCCGCGCTTCGAAGTGAAGCGCCTGGAAGACCTGACGCCGCCGCAGCGCGCCGACCTGGCCAAGGCGCTGAAACTGCTGACGACGAAGTACGACAACCTGTTCCAGACGTCGTTCCCGTATTCGATGGGCTGGCATGGTGCGCCGTATGATGACAACGACCGCGCGCCGTGGCAGCTGCACGCGCACTTCTATCCGCCGCTGCTGCGCTCGGCGACGGTGCGCAAGTTCATGGTCGGCTACGAGATGCTGGCCGAGGCGCAGCGCGATCTGACGCCAGAGCAGGCGGCCGACAAGCTGCGCGCGCTACCGGACGTCCATTACCTCCAACGCACATAACAAGAGTAAGCAATGACTGAATCGTTGATTTCCAAAACCCGGGCCGTCTTCGAAAGCACGTTCGGCGCGGCGCCCACGCTGGTCGTGCAGGCGCCCGGCCGCGTGAACCTGATCGGCGAACACACCGACTACAACGACGGCTTCGTGCTGCCGGCAGCGATCGACTACCAGACGGTGATCAGCGCGCGCCGCCGCGACGACCAGGTCGTGCGCATCGTCGCCGCCGACTACGGCAACGCGGAAGACCAGTTCGCGCTGGACGCGCCGATCGAGCGCCTGAAGGAGCCGATGTGGGCGAACTACGTGCGCGGCGTGATCCGCGTGCTGGTCGAACGCGGCCTGCCGATGCGCGGCATGGACATGGTCGTCTCCGGCAACGTGCCGCAGGGCGCGGGGCTGTCGTCGTCCGCATCGCTGTCCGTGGCCGTCGGCCGGCTGTTCGCCACGCTGCCCGGCTTTGAAGGCGTGTCGCCGGTGGACATCGCGCTGATCGCGCAGCGCGCCGAGAACGACTTCGTCGGCACCAAGTGCGGCAACATGGACCAGATCATCTCGGCCACGGGCCTGGAAGGCCACGCCGTGATGATCGACTGTCGCTCGCTGGAAACGCGCCCGGTACCGATCCCGGCCGGCGCGGCGATCATGATCTTCAACTCGAACGTCAAGCGCGGCCTCGTCGACAGCGAGTACAACACCCGCCGCGCCCAGTGCGAACAGGTGGCGCGCCACTTCGGCGTCGCAGCGCTGCGCGACGTCGACATGCAGATGCTGGACGCGCGCGGCGGCGAGCTCGATGCGATGGCACTGCGCCGCGCCCGGCACGTCGTCACGGAAAACGCCCGCGTGCTGGCAGCGGCCGACGCGCTGGCGCAGGGCGACCTGGCGCGGATGGGCGAGCTGATGGCGGCGTCGCACGTATCGATGCGCGACGACTTCGAGATCACCGTTCCGCTGATCGACCAGCTGGTGGACATCGTCAAGCAGGTGATCGGCACGCAAGGCGGCGTGCGGATGACGGGCGGCGGCTTCGGCGGCTGCGTCGTCGCGCTGGTGCCGGAAGCACTCGTCGAACCGGTGCGCGCCGCCGTGCTGAAGGAATACCCAGGCCCGGACGGCCAGGGCGCGACGATCTACGTCTGCCGCGCCTCGGCGGGTGCCGGCGTGGTCAACGGCTGACGCCACGGACGAGCTCGTGTCCCTCTAGGGTCAGACCCCAGAAGGACACGAGCTGGTCAGTAAGCACTGCCGAGCTCGTGTCCACCATGGGGTCAACCCTGAAAAAGGACACGGGCTCGGCTGTCCCTTGCGTGCCTCCGGCGCCTACCGCCCGCCGGACACGTCGATCACCGTGCCCGTCGTGTACGATGCCTCGTCCGACACCAGCCACATCACCGCATTGGCCACCTCGGCCGGCTCACCGCCGCGCCCCAGCGGTACCGATGGGGCCAGCCGCGCCACGCGGCCGGGTTCTCCACCCGAGGCGTGCATGTCCGTCAGGATCAGCCCTGGCCGCACACCGTTGACGCGGATCCCTTCGCCCGCCACTTCCTTCGCCAGCCCGATCGTCAGCGCATCGAGCGCCGCTTTCGATGCCGCGTAATCGACGTACTCGTTCGGCGATCCCAGCACCGCTGCGCGCGACGAGACGTTGACGATCGCGCCGCCGCTGCCGCCATGCCGCGTCGACATCCGCCGCACCGCTTCGCGCGCGCACAGGAAGCTGCCGGTAACGTTGGTGGCGAAGATGGCGTTGATGCGTGCGGCGCTGATGTCCTCGACGCGCGTCTGCCGTGCCAGGATGCCGGCGTTGTTGACGAGCGCATCGAGCCGGCCGTAGCGCGCGTCGACGGCGGCAAACAGCGCTTCGACCTGGGCTTCGTCCGCGACATCGGCTTGCAGCGCGCACGCCGTCCCGCCCGCCGCCGCGATGCGTTCGACGAGGCCGTGCGCGGCATCGGCGTCGGCGCGGTAGTTGATGCAGACGCGGTAGCCGCGCTGCGCGGCGAGCAGCGCGATGGCGGCGCCGATGCCCCGGCCGGCGCCGGTGACGAGGATGGTTTTCTGGCTCATGCGATCTCCTGGCGGTCGACAGCCGCCATCGTACCAGCGCGCGTCAGTCCGGTGGCCTGCCGTAGTAGACCGGCGCGCCGTCGAACACCACGTCGATCCGGTCCAGCACGAAGCCCGGATCGAGCGCATGGATGCGCAGCGTGTGCGCGCCCGGCGGCAGTGCGGGCAGCGGCAGGGTGCGCACCGCCGTGTTGGTCAGCACGTTCCGCTTCCACTCGTCGCTGCGGCCGTGCGTCGTGAAGTCGAGCGTAACAGGTGCGGCGCCGTCCAGCGCGACGGCGATGCGCAGCCTGTTGGCCGACGTCAGCGGATGCACGGGCACCGCGACGATGTTCAGCCGTGCCGCGCCGTCGGAGCGCGTCATGAAGGCATACGCCAGCACCGGTGCGCCGGCGTGGCTGTCGCGCGACGGCAGGTCCAGGTCCGCCCGCAGCGCCGTACCGAAGCTGCCCATCTCGACGGGGCTCCAGCCTGTTCCGGACGCCGCGGTAGCCGGCAGCGTGACGATGCGCTCACGTTCGCTCGATGCCGGCGCCACCTGCACCTTCACAAGCAATCGCTGGGTGCCGCACGTGATCTCGAATCCGCCCGCCGCGCCGCCATCGTAGGTCACGGCGATGCGCTGCTCGAAACCGTTGACCGCCTCCAGCAGCCCCGCGTCGTGCGATAGCCGCAGCCCGGCCGGCACCTTTGCCGCCGTCCAGCGCAGCGCCTGCGCGCCGTACTGGATCACGGTCAGCGTCTTCGTCGCCGGAACGCCCCGCGTGAACGCCAGTTGGCCGCCCGACGCCGACAACGGCGACGGGTACGCGAGCCCGCATTCGCCGCGCGAAGGCAAGCCGTACTCCGGGAACACGGGCGGCTGGAAGACGGGCAGGCGGCGCGGCGCCGCATCCATCATGCCGCGCCACTTGCCGCCCGCGAGAGCGTTGTACTGCGCGGTATCCGCGTCGATGGCGGCCTGCGCGCCGCGTGCCTGCCGCGCGTAGTGCCCGGCCGACGGCCGGCCCATCCGCGCATACTGGGCCGCCAGGTCCAGCTTCAGGATGCGCGCGTTCAGGTTCGCACTGGCGCGCACCGGGTACGGCACCAGCTGGAAGAACGCGTCCTGGTAGCGGGCCGGCAGCGACGCGGCCAGCGCCTGGGCGCGCAGCACCAGTGCCTCGTGGCGCGCCAGCCGCTGTTCCGCTTCCTCGCCGCCGGACTGCAAATAGTCCGTCTGCCGTGTCGGCGTCGTCGGTTCCGTTTGCGAAAAGCCCATGAATTCGGGGCGGCGCTCCCAGGCCAGCGCGTAGTAGTCGCGCATCACGTCGGCGATCGCGGCGGCGTGCTCGGGGCCGAACTGCGCGGCATACCACGCCGTCATGTGCCGCGTGGTCGGCTGGTCGAGCACCTTGCCGTCGAACGCCGCGTCGAGGAAGTACTGGGCCAGGTATTCGGCCGGCTTGATGTCGCCCACGTTCAGCACCCAGATCCGGTCGGTGCCGGTGGCCAGTGCCCGCTGCAGCTGGTCGCGGACGAGCCCCGGCGCCGTCGTCGCCAGCCACAGGTAGTCGTGCGGCCGGCCCCAGTACGAGACGTGGTAGTACAGCCCCGCACCGCCCGGGCGTGCCGCTTCGCGCGGCGTGCCCAGCTGGTGCAGGTAGCCGTAGTTATCGTCGGGCCAGACCAGCGTGATGTCGTCCGGCACGCGCAGCCCGCTGTTGTAGATGTCCAGCACTTCCTTGTAGACGGTCAGCGCCTGCGGGATTTGCGCCAGCGGCTTGCCGTGGGCCTGCGCCAGCAGCTCGCGCTGGACGGCGATCACGTCGGCCAAGCCGGCGCGCGCCTCGTCGAGGGTGCGGGCGCCCTCCATCGCCGAATCGTGCACGCCGCGGATGCCCATCGTGTAGACGTTCTCGTTGCCGCGCGTTTCATCGTTGCGGCGCCGCCAGTAGTCCACCAGCGCGGTGCGGTTCGTGAAGAAGTTGAACGGCCCGTCGCGCCGCGCATCCCACTCGCGCACGTTATTGCGCATCATCGGCTCGGCATGCGAGGTGCCGACGACGATCGCGTAGTCGCGCGCCACCTGCGCATTGCCGGGCACCTGGTAGAACGGCCGCGTCACGTCGTGCATCGCCGGCCAGATCAGGTTGGCCTTCAGGCGCCACAGCAGTTCGAAGATGCGGGCGTAGGTGGCCGGCCCGATGTCGCCGCTCGGATCGGTGCGCGCCGCCCACGGTTGCAGGCCCCAGTCCTCGTCGTTCAGGAACACGCCGCGATAGCGCACCGTCGGCGCGGCCGAGACGATCCGCTCGCCCCGCACCGACAACTGCGCGCGGCGCACGGGAGGCACGTCCGCCCACCATTCCCAGGCCGAAACGCCCAGCTCGCGCGACAGGTCGACGGCACCATACACCGCGCCGCGCGCATCCGACCCGGCGATGACGAGCAGCCGCGTGCCGGGCCGTGTGCGCGACGCGATGCCGATGCGCAGATACCGTTCCCACTGGCCGTCCAGCGCGGCAAGGTCGAGCCCCTCGCTGCGCGCGATCCGCCGCAGCAGCGGTGCATCGTGCCGGCCGACGACGATGCAGACGGTGCCGCACTGGTCGAGTTCCTGCACGAGCGCGGGCCGCTGGCCGCCGACGGCCTCCAGGTCGCGCCGCAGCAAGCCGGCGGCCAGCCGCATCGTCGGGTGCTCCTCGGCCAGCACGGCGGCGCCGGACAGCATGAAGTCGGCGGAAAACGCCGGCAGCGTGAACAGCGTCAGTGCAAACAGGGGCAGTGCCAACAACTGGCGGAGGTGAAGTCGGATCATCGTGGATGAGGGGGAAGGCCGCCGTTATCTTAGCGGCACGATGACCACGCCAGCGCTCATCTTGTTGAGCGATTATTCTTCCGGCCCACGCCGATTGGCGGTAACGTAGTGTCCACGACAATTCGAAAGGAGCACATCATGCGACGTTCGATCTTCCGCTGCGTCATCGCCATCGCCACCGCGGCGGTGCTGCTGCCAAGCCTGGCCTTTGGCTCCGACGGCGACGCGCTGTGGAACAGCCTGCGCGACGGGCGCCACGTGCTGCTCGTGCGGCATGCCGCCACCGAGCCGGGCGCCGGCGATCCACCCGGCTTCCAGCTGGACGACTGCAAGACGCAGCGCAACCTGTCGGCCGAAGGGCGGCTCGACGCTGAAGCCATCGGCACCGCCATCCGCGCGCATGGCGTCCCCGTCGGCCCCGTGCTGACGAGTCGCTGGTGCCGCTGCATCGACACGGCGATGCTGGCGTTTGCCCGCGCCGACCCGATCGCGATGCTGAACTCGGGGATGGACGACGACGATGGCGCGCGCAATCGCAAGCTGGGGGAGGTGCGCGAATACGTCCAGCAGTACGTCGCATCGTACAAGGAACCCGGCAACCTCGTGCTCGTGACGCACGACGTCAACATCCGCGCCCTTGTCGGCGAAAAGATCGCGCAAGGGGAGATGCTGGTGGCGGCGCCGCAGCCGGACGGCAGCCTGAAGGTGATCGGCAAGCTGGGCGTGCCGCGCAACGCGGATGCGAAGCGGGCCATGTAGCGCAGCCGGACCGCCCCGCCAACCGGTCACAAATCGATCGCCGCCGACAGCTGCAGCGTGCGCGGCGCCGCCTGCGAGATCGTGCCGTACGAGGCGACGCCGCCCCAGTAGCGCTTGTCGAACGCGTTCATCAAGCCCGCGCGCACGGTCGTGGGGCGTCCGGCGATCACGGTGCGCAGCCGGGCGCCCACGTCCACCTTCGTCCACGCCGGCACGGATTGCGTGTTGGCCTGGTTGACGTACTGCTTGCCCGTGTAGGTGACGGCGCCCGTTAGCGTGACCGCGCCCACGTCCCATTCGCCGCCCACGTTGGCCTGCGCCTTCGCCACGCCCGGGGGGCGCTTGTTCAATGTCGTGGTGCTGTTGGTGCGGGTCAGCTCGGCGTCCAGCAATGTCACACCGCCCAGCAGCCGCACCCCCGCCACCGCCGTGCCGGACAGCGCCAGTTCCAGGCCGCGGTTGCGCTGTTCGCTGTCGGCGCTGTACACGGTGCCGTACATCTGGCCGCTCGGCTTCGTGATCTGGAATACGGCGGCCGTGGCCAGCAGGTCGCCACGCACGGCCTTGACGCCCGCTTCGTACTGCTTCGTCTTGTAGGGGGCGAACACCTGGCCCGCATTGCTCGACGTGTTCGGCGCGATGTCGCCCTTCGCCAGGCCTTCGATGTAGTTGGCGTACACCGACGTGGCGGGCGTGGCCTTGAACACGATGCCGGCCAGCGGCGTCACGGCCGTCTCGTCATAGCGTGACGTGCGCGCGCCGGTGGCCCCATTGAAGTTCTCCGATGCGACACGCTGGCGCCGCACGCCGACCGTCACCAGCACGCGTCCACCCGGCAACGTCGCCATGTCGGCCAGCGCGAGGCCGGACAGCGTCGATTCGGACAGCTTCGGCACACGCTGCGGCGCGGCGATCGCCTGTGCCGGCATGGCTACCGGTTGATAGATGTTCGACAGCACCGGCGTGCCGGCATTGCTGGCGTTGGCGATGCGGTCGTGATAGCCGTTGACCGTGGCGACCAGCGCGTGGACGGTGGCACCAATGCGAACCGCGGCGCGCACGCCCGTGTCCGCGTCCGCGCGGTTGATCTGGAACTTCCAGTGCATCGGCGTGGCGGACGTGTCGCCGCGCGCGTTCAGGATCGTCGGCGTCTGTTCGGACAGGCGGCTGATGTCCGACTTCGTGGCGCCCAGGTCGCCGAACACGGTGGCGTTGGCGGCGATGTCGTACTCGACGTGGCCGAGCGCCGACACGTCGTTCGAACGCCACCAGCCCCAGTCCTGCGTCACGTTGCGGCCGCCGTCCGGCGCGGCGGGCACCGGCAGGTTCGCCGCCACGAGGAACGGCCGCGTCGGCGCATTCACCTTCTGGTACTGCTCGATGACGTCGAGCGTCGCGCGCAGCCGCTCGCCGCGCCAGTCCAGCGACAGCGCGGCCACGTCGGCGCGGGCATCCTGCTTGTCGAGCGGCGTGTCGCCCTGGCGGTGCAGGCCGTTGAAGCGCAGGCCGAACGCGCCGCTGCGGCGGCTCACGTCGAGCGCAGTGCCGAACTGGCTGTCCGGCGCGTAGTCGAAGGTCATGCGCGTCAGGTCGGCGGCCAGCGAACGTTTCGGCACCGCGTTGATCACGCCGCCCACGCTGCTGTTCGGCGCCATCCCGTAAAGCAGCGCGGCGGGACCTTTCAACACTTCCACGCGCTCCAGGTATTCGGTGAACAGGTGGTAGTTCGGCGAGACGCCGTACACGCCGTCGAGCGCCACTTCCGACAGGTTGCCTTCGTTGATCGGGAAGCCGCGCAGGAAGAACGAATCCGTCACGCCGCCGATCTGGCCCGTGAAGCGGGCGGATGGATCGGCGCCCAGCACCTCGGCAAGCGTGACGGCTTGCTGGTCCTGCATGCGGCGCGACGTGTAGCCCGTCACGCTGAACGGCAGGTCCATCACGTCCCGTTCGCCCAGCAGCCCGCCGCGTGCCCGCTCGGCGACCTACGCGTTGTCGTCCGGGGCGGTGGCCGTGACGTGGACGGTGGGCAGGCGCGTCTCCGCCTCCTGCGCGGCGGCATGGAGGGAGACGAGGGCGGCGGCGAGGGCGAGGGGACGGAGGGAAACGGTGGCGGTCATGGTGGCGTGCGTAGATGAAATTGCACGGAAGAATATAGTAAATGAGAAGCATTCGCAAATAAACTGGCGTCGAGATATCGAAACCCGTATCGCGGCAGTGAAAAAAGATATTGGTTTGAGGCCAACACATCCGCTAGATTCGACGCACGCGCCGCCTCGAGCGCCCACAGGAGACCCCATTGAAACCGACCGCATCGCATCCAAGCCGCCGCGCGTTCCTGCGCCGCTTTCCCGTTTCCGCCGGCCTGGCGCTGGCCTTTCCCGGCCTTGCCGGCGCCACCGCCGTGGCGCGCGCGCAGGGTGATCGCGAAGACTTGAGCTTGTGGTACGACAAGCCGGCCGGCGCGTGGGTCGAGGCGCTGCCGGTCGGGAATGGGCGGCTCGGTGCGATGGTCTTTGGCCGCGCGGCGCAGGAGCGCCTGCAACTGAACGAGGACATGCTGTTTGCCGGTGGCCCGTACGATCCGAACAATCCGGCCGCGATGGCCGCGCTGCCGAAGGTACGCGCGCTGCTCGATGCGGGCAACTACGCCGAGGCGACGGCGCTGGCGTCGTCCGCGCTGATGGCCCGGCCGATCAAGCAGATGCCATATGGTGCCGCGGGAGATTTACTGATCGACGTGGATGGCCTGTCCGGCGCGGCCGGCTACCGCCGCACGCTCGACCTGGATACGGCCATCGCGACGACGCGTTTTGCCAACGGCAGGGTGCGCCACCTGCGCGAAGCGTTCGCCAGCGCGCCGGACGACGTGATCGTGCTACGCTTCGAGGCGGCCGGCGGTACGCTCGACCTGGGCATCGGCTATCGCCATCCGGGCCGCGTCAAGTATGGCGAGAAGACGCCCAACGGCGTGCCGTGGGATCACCGGGAAGGGCTGGCGCTTGACACCCGGCCGGCGACGCTGTCGATCAAGCCCGACGGCGCCGGCGCGCTGCTGATCGAAGGCCGCAACGAAGCGGCGGAAGGCATCCCCGGCGCGTTGCGCTATGCCGTGCGCGTGCTGGCTGTGGGCGATGGCGCCATCGCGGTCGAGGGCGAGCGCCTGCGCGTGCGCGGCGGGACGAACGTCACGTTGCTGGTGGCCGCGGCGACGAGTTACGTCAGCTTCGTGGACGTGGACGGCGACCCCGTCGCGGCGGTGCGGGCGCGAACGGCGGCGGCGCGCGGCAAGCCGTATGCGCGGTTGAAGGCGGACCACGTGCGGGGGCACCAGGCGCTGTTTCGCCGGCTGTCGATCCGGCTTGGCGCGGCGCCGGTTGCCCGGGCGACGGATGCGCGCATCGCCGCGGTCGGCACGGCCGAGGATCCGGGTCTGGCCGCACTGTACGTGCAGTACGCGCGCTACCTGTTGATGTCGTCGTCGCGCCCCGGCAGCCAGCCCGCCAACCTGCAGGGCCTGTGGAACGAGGGCACCAATCCGCCGTGGGGTTCGAAGTACACGATCAACATCAACACGCAGATGAACTACTGGCCGGCCGAGGCGGCGAACCTGGGCGAGTGCACCGAGCCGCTGCTGCGGATGGTCGAGGACCTGGCCCGGACGGGCGCCGCGACGGCATGGCGCATGTACCGCGCACGCGGCTGGGTGGCGCACCACAACACGGACCTGTGGCGCGCGGCCGCGCCGATCGACGGCCCGAACTGGGGCATGTGGCCGTGCGGCGGCGCGTGGCTGTGCAAGACATTGTGGGACCACTACGAGTACGCGCCCGATGCCGCTTTCCTGCGCCGCATCTGGCCGCTGCTGCAGGGTGCAGCGCTGTTCTTTGTCGATACGCTGGTCGATGACCAGGGCGGGCGTGGGCTCGTCACGTCGCCGTCGATCTCGCCGGAGAACCAGCACAGCAAGGGCTTCGCGCTGTGTGCCGGCCCGGCGATGGACCGGCAGATCGTGCGCGACCTGTTCGGCTGGACCATCGCGGCCCACAAGCTGCTGGGCGAGCCGGATGCGGCGTTCGCGGCCACGCTGGAGGACAAGCGCGCGCGGCTCGCGCCGGACCGCGTCGGCGCCCAGGGACAGTTGCAGGAATGGCTGGAGGACTGGGATGCGCGGGCGCCGGAGCAGCGGCACCGGCACGTGTCGCACCTGTACGGCGTCTATCCCAGTGAGCAGATCAACGTGCGCGACACGCCCGCGCTGGCCGCTGCCGCGCGCGTCACGCTCGATACGCGCGGCGACAAGTCGACCGGCTGGGCCACCGCATGGCGGCTGGCGCTGTGGGCGCGGCTGGGCGATGGCGAGCGGGCGCACGCGATCCTGCTTGGCCTGCTCGGACCCGAGCGCACCTACCCGAACATGTTCGACGCGCACCCGCCGTTCCAGATCGACGGCAATTTCGGCGGCACGGCCGGCATCCTGGAAATGATCGTGCAGTCGTGGGGTGGCGAGATCCGCCTGCTGCCGGCATTGCCGCGCGCCTGGCCGGAAGGTGCGCTCAATGGCGTGCGGGCACGCGGCGGCGTGGAACTCGATGTGACGTGGGCGGATGGCCGGCTGCGCGCCGTGGCGCTGCGCGGCCGGCCGGGAGCGTCGGTGCGGCTGCGCAGCGGCGCGCGTCTGGTCGACGTCGTGCTCGATGGCGCCGGCCGCGCGCGGCTCGACGGCGACCTTGCGCGGCGCGCTTAAGTCTGTGCCGCCGGGCAGGCCAGCGACGTGTCGGCCGGCGTGAACGCGTCGCGGCGCGGCGGCGTGGGCGCCGGTACCGAGCCGTCGATGAAGCTCAGCACACGGCGCCATTCGCGCCGCAGCAGCTCGCGCGGTTCGGATGGCGTGCCGCCGCACAGTACCGTCGCCATGCGCTGGCGGCTTGCCGCGTTCAGGAACCAGCTCATCGGCGGGGCCGTGTTGAACATGCCGTCGGCGAAGTCCGCGCGCTTGGTCGTCTCCGGGTAGCGCAGCTCGATCAGGCGGTGCGTCGTGCAGCCGCCCAGCAGGCGGTTGGCCTCGGCCTCCTGCGCGTGGGCCCGCGCGGATCGGGTCTGGTACAGCGCGTAGGCCGGTGCCGTCAGCTCCATCGCGATCGGGTCGCTGTGCGGCTGGCCCGTCGGATGCGCGTCGCACAGCCATTGCGCGGTGCCGGCCGGGTCGTTCTCGATGACGATGACGACGATCTTCTCGGCCAGCCGGCGCTGCGCGTCGTCGCCGCTCTGCAGCGCGGCCACCATCGCGTTCAATGCCGTCACACCGGAATTCTCGAAGTAGCCGCCATCGACGACGTAGTCCCACTTGCCCTTGGCGCCCGCCAGCCGGATCGCCGCGGCCGGGCTCACGTAGGTGAAGCGCGCCGAATTGTGCACGGCGCCGGCGCGCGTCAGCCGGTTCGTGTCGAGCGCGGGGTCGTAGACGTCGTAGGCATCGGTCGGCACGAAATGCAGGTCGGACTGGACGACGAGGCGGCCGTCGCCGACGGTCGTCGTGTTGAAGATCATGCGCGGCACGCGCGCCGGCCCGCTGGCCGCCAGCGGTTCCGTGAACCAGGCGGGTTGCTGCGCCGTCAGTTTGCGCCAGTCGCGCGCCCACGCTTCCTCGAGCCCGCGCGAGCGGTCGCAGGCGATGCACGGCACCGGCAGGAAGCGGGCGATCGTGTCGCTGTACAGCAGCTGGGCGACGGCCGGGGCGAGGAAATCCTTGGCCAGGAAGTCGGCGGGGCGGGGCGTCAACGGGCCGCCCGGCTGGCCCTTGCCATCCTGCTCGGCCGCGAGCGCGGCGACGAACGTGGCAAGCCCCAGGCTGCCGCCGGAAACGCCGCTCACGGCATACACATTGCGGGCGAACTCCCGCTGGTTCAGGCGGGCGTGGTTTTCCAGGTTGGCCAGCACGACGCCGGTCCAGTACGCGGAACGGGACGCGCCGCCGGCCGCCGCCACGAGGTAGATCGGATCGCCGCTGCGTGCGCCGCGCGCCTTGTCCCAGGCGTCGATATCGGCCAGGAACGCGGGCCGCGCCACCGGCGCGCGCGCCGGGCCGTGCTGGGCGACGTAGTGGTTCTCGTTGAAGAACGAGAACACGAATGCGAACGCTAACGGCAGCAAGGCCAGCGACGGCCAGCCGAAACTGCGCGGCAGGTAGGTGGTGACGAAGCTGCCGAACAGCGTCCACGAGCCGAGCGCGATCAGCACCAGCGCCGGCGAGCCGATCGCCCGCGCGGCCGTCTCGCGGCCCGTCATCGTCGCCAGCATCACGCCGAACGAAATCGCGAACATCACGAGCACGGTGACGAGGGCGCCGCGGCCGAGCGTGTCGAAGCGGGGGTGGGGATCGTCGTCGCGCATCATCCATCCCTTGTGCGCGGTGGGCAGGTGGCGGCGGAACACGACGAATGCGAGGAACAGCACGGCCGTCGCGGCCAGCGGCAGCCAGTAGCGCGGCGACGGCGTGGCCAGCACGAAGTAGATCGTGATCGGCACGACACCGAGCAGCCCGAGCGCGCGCGGCAGCCACGTCGCGACGGCATGGGCGAAGCGCGCATCGATGCACGGCTGCAGGCGATCGCGCGGGAAGCGCTTGCCGAGCATCAGGCGGGCGCAATACCAGCTGGCGAACGCCCAGTACGCAAGGGCGACGATGAACAGCGCGTAGCTGAGCGACGTGACGGGATCGGCCGCCCCGCGCTCGTTCTCGCCGAACGCCAGCAACGTCTCACGCGCCTGGTCGAGCCCCAGCAGCACACCATTGCCGGCCAGCGTCATCGCCACGGGATACAGGCACAGGTTCAGGCTGCCGGCAAGGAAAGCGGTGCGCGTCAGGCGTGGCGCCGGCCAGGGCGGCGCTGTGACGGCATCCGGGGTGTCGGGCAGGGCGGTCGCGGGAATGTTCATGGAGCACCTCCGGGGCGGTTGTTATTTTGGATTTGTGCGGGGACGCCAGGGCGATGGTAATCCAAATTCCGGGGAGGATGAAGGCCTACGAATGGCTGAGCTTGTGTCCCCTGGTGCCTGGCACGAGGGGACACGGACTCAGCAGTAATACGGTTGAGCTTGTGTCTCCGGTGCCTGGCACCAGGGGACACGGACTCAGCAGTA
>NZ_VLKW01000002.1:928263-932245 GCF_007830495.1 Pseudoduganella flava
GAGCTTGTGTCTCCGGTGCCAGGCACCAGGGACACGGACTCAGCAGCAATACGGTTGAGCTCGTGTCCGCTTGGACCGGTGGTCCAAGCTGCCAGGCGCCAGGGACACGGACACAGCACTAACACGGTCGAGCTAGTGTCTGTCAGCCGCCCTGTGCCCGCAGCGCCACCGTCGTCGCCTGCAGCCCATCCGCCGTAACGCGCACGGTGATCGGCCCTTTCGCGCCCAGCTTGGCGCGCACGATGCCGAGCACCAGGCCGTTGAATGCGGTGCGTTCGGGTGATTGGAACGACGTGAAGCTCGTCGCGTCGCCGTTGTCGGTGGCCACCAGTTCGGCGGGGCCCTCCACCGTGAAGCGTACGCGGTTGTTGGCGCGCGGGGCGGGCAGGCCGGCCTCGTCGACGATCTTCACCGTGATGAACGACAGGTCGCGGCCATCACCGGCGATCGACGTGTGGTCGGCGCTGGCCTGCAGTGCCGCGGGGGCGCGGGCCGTCTTGACGGACGAGCGGGCCCACTCCTTGCCGTCCTTGTACGCGACCACTTCGATCGTGCCCGGCTCGTACGTGACGAAGTCCCAGCGCAGCCGGTATGCATAAGGTGCCTTCTTCTGGCGGCCCTGCGATTTGCCGTTGACGAACAGCTCGGCCTCGTCGCCGGACGTGAACACGTGCACCGGCGTCACTTCGCCGACGCGCTCCGGCCACGTCCAGTGCGGCAGGATGTGCACCATCGGCAGTTCCGGGCGCCAGCGTGCCTGGTAGGCATAGAAGCGGTCCTTCTTGAAGCCGGCCAGGTCGATGATCCCGGAATACGAGCTGCGCGCGCCGTAGTAGGGCGTCGGCTCGCCCAGGTAGTCGAAGCCGGTCCAGACGAATTCGCCGGCCGTGTACGGGTTCTGGTCCAGCGACGCGAATGCGCGGTCGGCCGAGCTGCCGAAGTCCGCCGCGAACAGCTCGTAACTGGATACCTGCTGCGTCTTCGGATCGCCGCCGGCACCCGGCCGCACGGCCGCGCTCAGCACGCCCGGCACGGGGAACTGGTATTCGCCGCGCGACGACAGTGCCGACGCGCTTTCCGTGTGCAGGATCACCTTGTCCGGGAACTTCGCGCGGAACGCGGGGAACTGGCCGGGCAATGTGCGGATGCCGGTGCCCTGGTAATTCAGGCTGATCACGTCCATCGTGCCCGGCAGCGGCATGTCGGCCTTCGCATAGTTCATCGCCGTCGTCGCGGGCCGCGTGCCGTCTTCCTCATGGGCGATGCGCACCAGTTCGCGGCCGATCGCCGCGCCATCCTCGCCCGTGTACTGCTCGCCGACCTCGTTCCCCACGCTCCACATCACGATCGACGGGTGGTTGCGGTCGCGCCGGATCATCGCGCGCAGGTCCTGCTCGTGCCAGTCGGGGAAGATCAGGTGGAAGTCGAGCGGCGTCTTCTTGCGCTGCCACGAGTCGAACACCTCGTCCATCACGACGATGCCCATCCGGTCCGTCAGTTCCAGCAGTTGCGGGTCGGGTGGGTTGTGGCTCATGCGCAGCGCGTTGGCGCCCATTTCGACCAGCATCTCCAATTGCCGCTCGGCGGCACGCGCGTTGAACGCGGCGCCCAGCGCACCCAGGTCATGGTGGTTGTTCACGCCGCGGATCGGCACGTGTTCGCCGTTGACGACAAGGCCCCGGTCCGGATCGAAGCGCAGCTCACGGATGCCGAACGGCGTCTCGTAGCGGTCGACGATGCGGTCGCCCTGGCGCACCGTCGTCACGGCCGTGTAGCGGTGCGGCTTCTGGTGCGGCGGCGGGCCCCACAGCCGAGGGTTCGCCAGCGTCGCTTCGCCGGCGAGCGTCGTGCTGGCGCCCGCTGCGACGGCGGCGCGCGGCGACGTCATGCTGGCCACCGCGGCACCGGTGATGCGGCCCTTGTCGTCGAGGGCGTACAACTGCGTCGTCACCTCCGCGTCGGCGGGCGCGGCGCCGTCGTTGTCCAGCGTGACCTGCCACGCGACGCGCGCCGCCTGCGCGGACACCTGCGGCGTCGTCACGCGCACGCCCCACTGGCCCACGTGCAGCGGCGCCGTCTTCGTCAGCCACACGTTGCGGTAAAGGCCCGCGCCCGGATACCAGCGCGCCGATTCGGGCGGGTTGTCGAGGCGGATGGCCAGCTGGTTGGTGCCGGGCTTGAGCCAGCGCGTCAGGTCGATGCGAAACGAGTTGTAGCCATACGGCCAGCCGCCCGCGAGGCGCCCGTTGACCCACACGCTGGCGTACGCCATCGCGCCATCCACGTCTAGGAAGATCGACTTGCCCTGGTCGGCTTGCGTCACCGTGATCTTGTTGCGGTACCACGCCGGGCCCCACGTCTTCAGCCGGCCCATGCCGCCATACGGCCCGGTGGTCAGGAACGGCCCTTCGATGGCCCAGTCGTGCGGCAGGCGCACCGCGCGCCACGCGCTGTCGTTGAAATCGGCGCGGGCAAACGGCGCGTCGATCGGCGGATCGCCGTCCGGCCGCGCGTGGCGCTTGCTCGGATCCCGGATGAACGGATTCCCGGTCGGCAGGATCCAGGGTTTCAACACGGTTGCTCCGGCGCGGGCGATGCGCGCCGCTTCCTCCGGCATCGCATCGGCCACCTTGCCATCGGCCGATTTCTTCACGTCGGGACGGACGTCGTACAGATACGGCGCCGAATTGCCGTCCGGGTCGCCCAGGTGGAAGCGCCAGCCATCGTTGAAGGCGATGCGCTGGCGCGGCGATTGGGAGGCAGGGGCTTCCTGGGCAGCGGCGGCGGCCGGCAGGAGCAGGGCGGGCGGGATGACGAGCAGGGCCGCCAGCAGCGGCAAGGCGAGGCGGACGGCCAGGGGCCGGGTCCACGATGGGCGCGGGTGTTTCACATATCCTCCAAGAATGTCGGTGGCGCGGAGCAGCCCGTTGGTAGCGCATATCAACGCGACCACGGGCACGCAACTAGAGGCGCCGGTGCCATTCTTCGCTTCCGCCGGCTTTATATTTGTTAGCGCAACCAATGCGGAGTGTAGTGCCATCACTGCCGTTCAGTCAACGTGACGCTGCGCGCCAGCGGCCTTCGGCGTGGGACTGGGCAGCGAGCGCTGCCGTCCAGTGGCTTATACGCGACTGTTACAAACAGTGACAGATTTTTATCGTGCGGGCGCTACCATGTGCGGTGCACCATCCCCCAACGCCATCGCGGCAGCGCCAACCGAAGCCCTGCCGCGCATCCGACAATGAAAGGCTTGCAGATGATACTTCTCGCATGCATGTCCAGGGCCGCGCAGCAGCACACCCCCTCCCGCGCGGCAGTTTGGCAAGAAAACGCTATACCCTCGACGCCGCCCGGCAGCCGCGGGCGGCAGGTGGTCCGGAGGGCGCCGGCATGATGAAGCGCCAGCCGAGACGGGACCGTGAAATGGAAGCCCTGGTGCGCCAGGGCCTGGTCGTGGACGCGCAGCGCGGCACGGCGAATGCCTGGGTGTACATGGCCGCGCAAGGTGTGCCGCGCAACGTGATCCTGCGCGTGCTGTCGGCGCCGGCGAACCGCCGTGATGGCGACCGCTTTGCCGTGGAGGCGACGCGCGAACCGGCGCCAGCGGTGCGGGTGAGGGCGCCGCGCTACGCGCACTGATCAATACATTCCGGGTATCAGCGCCGGAAACAACAAAGCCTCCGCGATGAACTGACCCCATAAAGCTGGACGGTTAAGTTAGCTAGGCGGCCAAGGGCTGGGTCCTGTAGTCAGGACTCAGCCCTTTTAGTTTGAGCTTGATGCGCTCATGGTTGTAGTAGTGGATGTAGTCGACCAGGCCGGCGCGTAACGTGTCGACACTATCAAACTTGTTCAGGTAGAAGAACTCCGACTTGAGCACGCCGAAGAAGCTTTCCATCGCTGCATTGTCATGGCAGTTGCCCTTGCGAGACATGCTCTGCACAAGTTGCCGCTCCCGAAGCTGGCGTTGGTAAGCAGGCAT
>NZ_VLKW01000003.1 GCF_007830495.1 Pseudoduganella flava
TGAACTAAGGCTTGCAACTTTTTTAGGTAGGCATTCTCCATGCGCAGATGCTCTACCTCAGCTTGTAGATCTTCCTTCGACCGATTGCTATCGTCGCGCTTCGTTTCAGGCTTAGGCGGGGCTGCCGGCATGCTTTTGGGTCTTCCTCGTGGGCGTGCGATCAAGGCATCAAACCCAGCTCGCTGATATTCGCGCTCCCAGACTCGTATGACGCCTGGATTGCGGATATTGAACAGTGCGGCCGTCTGGCCACCAGAAAGCTCATTGTCCCACATGTGCTGCAGCACCGACAGCTTGACCTCGGCGGGGTAGTGCGTGAACTTTTTCTTCAGCCCATTAACTCCATGAGCCTCAAACCACTTGACCCAGCGTCTGACCATGCTGTCATCCAGGCCGTGCTGCTTGCTTACGGTCTTGTATCCTGATGCCCCGGCAAGGTACTGCTGAACGACCCTTAACTTAAAGTGCTCGTCGTGCTTCGTCATGAAAAAACCCCAAAAGTTGGTGTCCAACTTTTGGGGTTCAGTTCAGCTTGCCCGGTTTTTTACGTCTGCAGAATCACTTCTGCGACAGCACCCATTTGACGAGGGTATGCGCTTCAGCCTCGCTCACCTGCGGATTCGCGGGCATCGGGATCGCGCCCCACACGCCGGAGCCGCCCTTCATGACCTTCGCGACCAGCTTTGCTTCAGCATCCTTCTGGCCGGCGTATTTCGCGGCCACATCCTTGTACGCAGGACCCACCAGCTTGTTCGCAACAGCGTGGCAAGCCATGCAATTCTTGGCCTTCGCCAGGTCCGCGTTCGCCATCGCCGCCTGAGACGCGACCGCGCCGACGACAACCAGAGCACCCATCACGAAACGTTTCATCGATTTCTCCAAAGTAAATCCGCCGGTGAGTCTACCGCGTTTCGAACATTTCGGCACGCGTAGCGGTTATTGCCACAACGAAGCACTTGGGTATTCCGTTGACCCCCGCCGGCAGCGTAAAGTGTGAGCGATTGTAAGATGAACGCTTCCCGGAGTTAACATGCCCATCATCCTTGTCATCGTTGCACTGTGCGCGCTGCGCTGGTTCGAAGTCTGGCGCTTCGCCGACATCTCATGGTGGTGGATCGTCGGCCTGATGGTGTTCGCATTCGTCTGGTTCGAATTCCTCGAACCGATGCTGGGCCTGGACAAGCGCAAGGCCCACGTCACCGACGAAAAGCGCCGCCAGGCCCGCGTCGAGAAGAACTTCGGCGGGCCGAAGAAAAAGTAACAACGGCCGAGACCGTGTCCACTTTCGACACCCTGGGGTCAGACCCGGACAGGACACGGGCTCGTCGGTAATTCGGCGAAGCTCGACGGCCGAGCCCGTGTCCCTTGGTGCCAGGCACCAAGGGACATATTACGGATGAGCCTGTGTCCCCTCGTGCCTGGCACCAGGGGACACGAGCTGAACCGTAGTGGCTCAGCGCTTCAGCTGGGACAGGTCGCGCACCGCGCCGCGGTCGGCGGAGGTCGTCAGCGCCGCGTAGGCCTGCAGCGCCTGCGAGACGTAGCGGTCGCGGTTGACCGGTTGCCACGCGTCGGCGCCGCGCTCTTCCATCCGGGCGCGGCGATGCGCCAGTTCCTCGGCCGTCACGCGCAGGTTGATCGTGCGGTTCGGGATGTCGATGTCGATCGTGTCGCCCTCTTCCACCAGGCCGATCGCGCCGCCTTCCGCCGCTTCCGGCGAGGCGTGACCGATCACGAGGCCCGACGAGCCGCCGGAGAAGCGGCCGTCCGTGAACAGCGCGCATGCCTTGCCGAGGCCCTTCGACTTGATGTACGACGTCGGGTACAGCATCTCCTGCATGCCCGGCCCGCCCTTCGGTCCTTCGTAGCGGATGATGACGACGTCGCCCTCGTGCACCGTGTCGCCGAGGATGCCGGCCACCGCGTCGTCCTGGCTCTCGAACACGCGTGCCCGGCCCGTGAACTTCAGGATGCTCTCGTCCACGCCGGCCGTCTTCACGATGCAGCCCTTCTCGGCGATGTTCCCGTACAGGACCGCCAGGCCGCCATCCTGCGAGTACGCGTGCGCGCGGTCGCGGATGCAGCCGGTCGTGCGATCGAGGTCGTTGTCGTCGTAGCGCTCCGCTTGCGAGAACGCCACCTGCGTCGGCACGCCGCCCGGCGCCGCGCGGAACAGCCGGTGCACCGCCTGGTCGTCGCTGACGCGGATGTCGTACTTGGCGATCGCCTCGCCCAGGTTCTTCGAGTGCACCGTCGACTGCGCCGTGTCGAGCAGGCCGGCGCGGGCCAGCTCGCCCAGGATCGAGACGATGCCGCCGGCACGGTGCACGTCCTCGATGTGGTATTTGTCCGTCATTGGCGCCACCTTGCACAGGCACGGCACGTTGCGCGAGATGCGGTCGATGTCGGCCATCGTGAACGGAACGCCCGCTTCATGCGCGGCGGCCAGCAGGTGCAGCACGGTGTTCGTCGAGCCGCCCATCGACACGTCCAGCGCCATGGCGTTCTCGAACGCTTCCTTGGTGGCGATGTTGCGCGGCAGGACCGAGTAATCGTCCTCTTCGTAGTGGCGCTTGGTGATCTCGACGATCAGGCGGCCGGCGCGCAGGAACAGCTCCTTGCGGTCCGCGTGCGTCGCGACGATCGTGCCGTTGCCCGGCAGGGACAGGCCCAGCGCCTCGGTCAGGCAGTTCATCGAGTTCGCCGTGAACATGCCGGAGCACGAGCCGCACGTCGGGCAGGCCGAGCGCTCCACTTCCGCCACGTCCGCATCCGAGATGCGCGCGTCGCCGGCCTGGATCATCGCATCGACGAGGTCCAGCTTGATGATTTTCTTGTCGTTGTTGACGACCTTGAGCACCTTGCCCGCCTCCATCGGCCCGCCGGACACGAACACCGTCGGGATGTTGATGCGCATCGCGGCCATCAGCATGCCAGGCGTGATCTTGTCGCAGTTCGAGATGCACACCATCGCATCGGCGCAGTGCGCGTTGACCATGTATTCGACGGAGTCGGCGATCAGGTCGCGCGACGGCAGCGAGTACAGCATGCCGCCGTGGCCCATCGCGATACCGTCGTCGACGGCGATCGTGTTGAATTCCTTGGCGACGCCGCCCGCCGCTTCGATCTCGCGCGCGACGAGCTGGCCCAGGTCCTTCAGGTGCACGTGGCCGGGCACGAACTGGGTGAACGAGTTGACGACGGCAATGATCGGTTTTTCGAAGTCGCCATCCTTCATGCCGGTGGCGCGCCACAGCGCTCTGGCCCCGGCCATGTTGCGGCCCTGGGTCGTGGTACGGGAACGATAAGTCGGCATGGGTGTCTCCTCGGAACGGCAAAAATACCAGCTTGCCCGGGAGGCGACTAGTTGTCAAATATATGATTTAATACGCTGTGAGTCACAAAACATATCAACGCCACCAACGACCGGTCACATCATGAACATCGAACTGCGGCAGCTGCGTTATTTCGTCACCGTCGCCGAGGAACTCCACTTCGGCCGTGCCGCCAAGCGCCTGCACATGACGCAGCCGCCGCTGTCGCAAACGATCCTGGCGCTGGAGGATATGCTGGGCGCCACGCTGTTCGACCGCAACCGCCGCGGTGTCGCGCTGACGTCCGCCGGGGAAGCGCTGCTGCCGGAGGCGCGCCGCCTGCTGGCGCAAGCGGGCGAGCTGCCCGGCATCGTGAAGCGGGCGGCCACGGGCGCGACGGGCAAGCTGACATTGGCGTTCGTCTCGTCGGCCGACTACAGCGTGCTGCCGCCGTCGCTGCGCGCCTATCGCGCCGCGTACCCGCAGGTGCGCATCACGCTGCTGGAGGCCACGTCCGACCTGCAGCTGGAAGAGCTGCTGCACGGCCGTGTCGACGCGGGCCTGTTGATCCCGCCGCTGCCGGACAAGGCCAGGGCCGAGCTGGATTATCTGCCCGTGCTGACCGAGCCGCTGATCCTCGCGTCGCCGGCGAACCTGCCCGAGCTGCGCGGCAAGCACCAGGCCAGCCTCGCGGCGCTGGCGCCTCTGCCGCTGATCATCTTCCCGCGCGCGATCTCGCCCGGCCTGTACGACGCGATCCTCGCCGTGTTCCGCACGGCCGGCATCACGCCCGTGATCGGCCAGGAAGCGATCCAGATGCAGACGATCGTCAGCCTGGTGTCGGCCGGCATGGGCATCGCACTTGTGCCACAATCGGTCTCCAACCTGCGGCGCCCGGGAGTAGAATACCGGCCGCTGGCGCACACCACGCCGCTCGTCGAAACGGGCCTGGCGTGGCGCCGCGACAATCCCTCGCCGGTGTTGAAGGGCTTTTTGGATTTGATGAGAAAGAGACTGTAATGCCGCTAGTTCACCCGATGCCCAACCCCGTCGCGCTGCAGCTGGGCCCCGTCGCGATCCACTGGTATGGCCTGATGTACGTTCTGGCGTTCGCGCTGTTCATCCTGCTCGGCCGCGTGCGCATCAAGCAGCCGCACATCGCCGCGCTGGGCTGGAAGAACCAGGACCTGGACGACATGCTGTTCTATGGCATGCTGGGCGTCGTCATCGGCGGCCGGCTGGGCGAAGTGCTGTTCTACCGGCCCGCCTACTTCTTCGCGAACCCGCTCGAGATCTTCCAGGTCTGGCACGGCGGCATGAGCTTCCATGGCGGCTTCCTCGGCGTGCTGATCGCGATGTGGTTCTGGTCGCGCAAGGCGCGCCGCAACCTGCTGGACGTGTACGACTTCATCGCGCCGATGGTACCGCTGGGCTATGCGTGCGGCCGCCTGGGCAACTTCATCAACGCCGAGCTGCCGGGCCGCGTCGTGGCCGATCCTACGCTGCCGTGGGCGATGATCTGGCCGAACGTCGATGCGCTGCCGCGCCATCCGTCGCCGATCTACCAGATGCTGGTCGACGGCATCCTCGTGTTCGTGATCCTGTGGCTGTTCGCGCGCCACGCCCGCCCGCGCCTCGCGGTCGGCGCGATGTACACGCTGCTGTATGGGTGCGCGCGCTTCTTCACCGAATACTTCCGCACGCCGGACTGGGAGACCCACGTGCTGGGCATGCCGATCACGTCCGGCCAGGTGCTGTCGCTGCCGATGATCGTCGCGGCGATCGCGATGCTCGTGTGGTCGTACCGGCGCAATATCCAGGGGACGGCGCCGGCCACGGCGTGATTGCCCGCGCATGGGTGGAAATCGGTGAGAATGTGCGCGCCCTCGCGGTGCTAGGATGAGCGCGCATTGCAAATAATGCAATGCGACCTGCGCACTGTGCGCTGGCCCTACCACATCTCGAGGATTACACCATGCTCAAACGGCTTGCTCGTTCACTGGCACTGTCGCTCCTTGCGGCGCTCCCGCTCTCCACTCTCGCCGCTCCGGTTTCGGTCACCACGCATACCAGCGGCACCAGCGCGTACGGCGACTGGGTCGTCGTCGATGCACTGGGCATCACCAACTACGACTACCGTGATCAGCCTTTCGAACTGACGCTGCAATCGACGTTCGATACCGACGTGAACACCAATTTCTGGTGGGGCGACAAGCTGTGGATCTTCGGCGCCGATCTTACGGTGACCTTCCGCATCGGGGACGAAACCTTCCACAAGCAAGGTAAGGGGCAGGCGATGCTGGGCTCCGGATCGGACAGCTATTACCAGCAGGTGAGCTTCTACGATTCCCTCGGCAACGGCAAGCTCGTTGACTTTACAAACTATGTAATGGCGCCGCAAAACGCCGCAGCGGGCGATCCGCTGGCGGAGCGGGACGCGAGCGCCAGCGGCGAGCGCGTGGGCTCGATGGGGATGGATGCCTATAACGCCAATCCCGATGCGAACGGCCTATGGATGATGGGCGATTATGCGACCAACGCCTCCGTCACGGTGGTGAGCTCCGTCCCCGAACCGTCGCAATGGGCGATGATGGCTGCCGGCCTGGTCGCCGCCACGGTCGTCGCGCGGCGCCGGCAGCGCACCTGAGCATGCGCGGCAGTGGCCTTCAGCCGATCAGCTTCAGGATGAAGCGCCACTCGTCCGGTTCGACGGGCATCACGGACAGCCTGCTGCCCTTGGCCAGCAGGCGCATGTTCTCCAGCTCCGGGTGGCTGCGCAACTCCTTCAGGTCCACGTAGCGCCCCTGCTTCACGGCCTTCACGTCGATGCCGATCCAGCGTGGGTTTTCCTGCGTCGCCTTCGGGTCATAGTAAGGGCTCTTGGGGTCGAACTGCGTCGCATCCGGATACGGCGCGCTGACGATTTCGGCGATGCCGGCGATGCCCGGCACGGCGCAGCTGGAGTGGTAGAACAGCACGCCGTCGCCGACCTGCATGCCGTCGCGGATGAAGTTGCGGGCCTGGTAGTTGCGCACGCCGTACCACGACGTGGTCCGGTTCTTCGCGGCGAGGACGTCGTCGAAGCTGACGTCATCGGGCTCGGACTTCATCAGCCAGTACTGCTTCGGCATGCGCGCTCCTTTCGACTGCAAAAACTGCGGACGTAAAAAAACGGTTGCGCATCTTTCGATGCGGGCAACCGCTCTCGCTTAGTTGAAGCGTACTTGCTCCAGCTTTGAATAAGGCCCCGCCTGTGCCGTCATGCCGGCATCCTGAACCTAACGGTTCAAGGCGGTCACAGTCAGTTCAACTTCGGGTTCATCGGACTAGCGACGCTCACTCCCGCCAAACAATGTTCCGCGACCTATGCGTGTTAATGGTTCAAGGAATATATGGCATTTCTCGAACACCGCAGGGTGACCCGCAGTTTACTCCTCAAACGCGGCGAGGGAAAGTCCTATCGTGCGTCAGAACAGATTTTCCTGCGGGGTCAGCGCACTGTCGAGCACCCGCTGCATCGTGGCGATCTTCTGCTGCACTTCGAGCAGGGACATGTCGGACAGCGGGCCCGCAGGCGCTTTCGCCGTCAGGAACTCGGCGGCCATCGACAGCGCGGCCATCACGGCGATGCGGTCGTTGCCCTTCACCTTGCCGGCATCGCGGATGCCGCACATCCTCTTGTCCAGCAGGCTGGCCGCCTCGCGCAGCGCGCGCTCCTCGCCTTCCTTGCACACGAGCCGGTACTGGGCGCCCATGATGTTGACGTCGACGTTCATTGCACGTCCTCTTTCTCGGCGTTGATGTCGGCGTTGATGTCGGTGTCCGCGTCGACGGCGGTTTCAAGCGGCGGGATCTGTTCGAGCAGTGCGGACACGCGCTGGTGCGCCTCGGCCAGGCGGCGCTGGTAGCCGACGTTCTCCGCGACCAGCGCGGCATTGGCCTGGCGCAGCTGCGCGTTCTCGCGGCGCAGCGTGTGCGTCAGCTCGGCCAACTGCTCGATCTTGTCGGAGAGTTCTTGGATTTCTGAAATCATCCCGCCACTATAGGGGCGTGCAGAACCGTGGTCAACCGAATCGGCGCCGTTCTACACTTAAATACATCTTAACGGTATGGGAACGCCGGCCTCCGGGCGCATGCGCCCGGAGCGGCATGGTGGCAAGACTAGGTGACGGCACCCAGCGTCAGCAGCAGCACAGCGCCGGCCAGTACGCCCAGCGCGGCGCCGGCGGCCACGTTGACGGCAACCCGCAGCCATTCGGGTGCATGGAAGTCTCTCGGCAGTTTCGTCTGGAACATCGCAGCCTCCCCAGGTCCATGAATGCTTCCGGATGATGAATGGACAGTGTGCGCCAGCGCGGCCTTTTTGTCAAAACACAAACTTATTTGCAACATTGCCTGCGCGCAAACCCAGGCTGGACGCGGCTCCGCGGCAACGCGCGAGCCCATATGAATTTCCTAACGTGAATTCTCTTGAAATCAAATATGACCATCCCTATAATTGTTGGCACTCGTTAGTCGAGAGTGCTAACAACGATTTAACCTCACTGTACATAAGGAGTTTTGTATGAACCTTCGCCCTTTGCACGATCGCGTCATCGTCAAACGTCTGGACCAGGAAACCAAAACTGCGTCCGGCCTGATCATTCCTGATGCAGCGGCCGAGAAGCCTGATCAGGGTGAAGTACTGGCAGTGGGCAACGGCAAAGTTGCAGACAACGGTACCGTCCGTGCACTGGAAGTGAAAGTCGGCGACCGCGTTCTGTTCGGCAAATACTCCGGCCAGGCTGTCAAGGTTGACGGCGAAGAGCTGCTGGTGATGCGCGAAGAAGACATCATGGCGATCGTCAACAAGTAATCGGCCGTACCCCTAACAGAATCTGGAGAACTCAAACATGGCAGCTAAAGAAGTGATTTTCGGCGACGCAGCGCGCGCCAAAATGGTTGAAGGCGTCAACATCCTGGCGAACGCCGTCAAGGTGACCCTGGGCCCGAAAGGCCGCAACGTCGTGCTGGAGCGCTCGTTCGGCGCCCCGACCGTGACCAAGGACGGTGTGTCGGTCGCCAAGGAAATCGAACTGAAAGACAAGCTCATGAACATGGGCGCGCAGATGGTGAAGGAAGTCGCATCGAAGACCTCCGACAACGCCGGTGACGGCACCACCACCGCGACCGTGCTGGCACAAGCCATCGTTCGCGAAGGCATGAAGTTCGTGGCCGCCGGCATGAACCCGATGGACCTGAAGCGCGGCATCGACAAGGCCGTCGCCGCGACCGTCGACGAACTGAAGAAAATCGCCAAGCCGTGCACGACGTCGAAGGAAATCGCCCAGGTCGGCGCGATCTCCGCGAACTCGGACGCATCGATCGGCGAGCGCATCGCTGAAGCGATGGAAAAAGTGGGCAAGGAAGGCGTCATCACCGTCGAAGACGGCAAGTCGCTGAACGACGAGCTGGACATCGTGGAAGGCATGCAGTTCGACCGCGGCTACCTGTCCCCGTACTTCATCAACAACCAGGACAAGCAAGTCGCCGTGCTGGAGAACCCGTTCGTTCTGCTGTGCGACAAGAAGATCTCGAACATCCGCGACCTGCTGCCGGTACTGGAGCAAGTGGCCAAGGCTGGCCGTCCGCTGCTGATCATCGCTGAAGACATCGAAGGCGAAGCACTGGCAACGCTGGTGGTCAACAACATCCGCGGCATCCTGAAGACCTGCGCCGTCAAGGCTCCTGGCTTCGGCGACCGTCGCAAGGCGATGCTGGAAGACATCGCGATCCTGACCGGCGGCCAGGTGGTGGCGGAAGAAGTCGGCCTGACCCTGGAAAAGATCTCGCTGCAAGAGCTGGGTCAAGCCAAGCGCATCGAAGTGGGCAAGGAAAACACGATCGTCATCGACGGTGCCGGCGATGCCGCATCGATCGAAGGCCGCGTCAAGCAGATCCGCGTGCAGATCGAAGAAGCCACCTCGGACTACGACCGTGAGAAGCTGCAGGAACGCGTGGCCAAGCTGGCCGGCGGCGTGGCAGTGATCAAGGTTGGCGCTGCGACCGAAGTCGAAATGAAAGAGAAGAAGGCCCGCGTGGAAGACGCGCTGCACGCAACCCGTGCCGCCGTTGAAGAAGGCATCGTTCCTGGCGGTGGCGTTGCCCTGCTGCGTGCCCGCGCTGCCCTGAACCTGAAAGGCGACAACCCGGACCAGGACGCAGGCATCAAGATCGTGCTGCGCGCGATGGAAGAGCCGCTGCGCATGATCGTGCAGAACGCCGGCGAAGAATCGTCCGTCGTCGTCAACTCCGTGCTGTCGGGCACCGGCAACTACGGCTACAACGCCGCCAACGGCACCTACGGCGACATGGTGGAAATGGGCGTGCTGGACCCAGCCAAGGTCACCCGCTCCGCACTGCAGAACGCTGCTTCGATCGCCGGCCTGATGCTGACGACCGACTGCATGGTGGCTGAAGTCGTGGAAGACAAGCCGGCCGGCGGTATGGGCGGCATGGGCGGTATGGGTGGCATGGGCGGTATGGACGGCATGATGTAATTGCCGGCTGACTGTCAGCCTTCATGAAATGGCTGCTTCTTCGGAAGCGGCCATTTTTTTTTGCCGCGCGGCTTACGATGCGATCTGTTGCCTGAAAAATGGGGGGCTGTCCCGATTTTCCGCTGGCGCGGCGTGACATTTCGAGAGCTTTTCGCCCCTGCTGTTGGGTTAGCATCGATCGTCTGTCACGAGGAGAAACGATGCTGAGAAAATTCATTGCCGGCCTGCTGCTGGCGGCCTGCGTGCCCGCCTGGGCTGCGCTGGAGGGCAACGAGCTGTCGCGCAAGCTGGTGCAGGAAGGTCATGTGCTGAAAATGCAGGGCCAGATGCGCGAGGCGTTCGAGAAGTACCGGGAAGCGGCCAAGGCTGACCCTGGCGCATCGGTGCCGCTGTCGTCGATGGCCAGCCTGCTGCTCGATCTGGCCAGCAATGCCGCCGGGGCGGATAAGGAGAAATTCCGCGAGAACGCATCCGCCGCGGCCAACGCAGCGCTGCGGCAGGCACCGCAGGATCCCGTTGCGCAGGAAGTGCTGCGCAAGCTCGACGACGAGAAGGACGAGCCGCTCCACGTACCGCTGCCCGCGGCGGCAAAGGAGCAGGCCTTGGCCGAAGTCGCGTTCGCCCGGCAGGATTGGCAAGTCGCGTTGCAGCATTACGAGGCGGCGATGGCCGCCGATCCGCACTATTCGGGCGCGTGGGTCGGCGCCGGCGACTGCCATTTCGCGCAGCAGCAATGGCCGCGGGCGGCCGAACTGTTCCGCCAGGCCACCGTCATCGAGCCGCGCAATTCGCAGGCCTGGCGCTTCCTCTCCGACGCGTTGGGGCAGCAGGGCAAGCTCGATGAAGCGGAAGACGCGCTGCTGGCGGCGATCGCCGCGCATCCATCCCAACGCCCGAACTGGGACAAGCTCGCCGCACTGCGCCAGCACCGCGGCAGCGCCCCGCTGGTCTCACTGGGACTGGTGCCGAAAACCCGCCTGTCCGAACAGAACGGCAAGCCCCACATCGACATCGATCAGGCGCTGGCGCAGGACAAGGACAGCCCGGACCTCGCCGTGTGGCTCACGCAGGGCATGGCCTTCCACAACCGCCGTCTCGTGCAGCCGTCATTGACACCGTTCCAGCTCGAGCTGCACAGCTGGACCCAGGCGCTGCGGGCCGCCGACGAGATCGCGGCCAACAACGGCAAGACAGTGCAGGATCCGGCGCTCGTCAGGCTGCAGGAGTTCTATCACCGCAACCAGCTCGATGCCGCATTGCTGTTGCTGCGCTACCGCGAGGCGTACCGGCCGGACCTGGACGCGTGGCTCGCGTCGCACCCGCATGCGCTGCGCGAGTTCGTCGTCAACTGGAACATGCGGCCCTGAGGCCGGGCCCACCAACAAAAAGGCGCTGTTCGCGTAAGGTTGGGGAACTTCCAGGCGTCAACGCTGTCTTACCTTCTGTTGAGATACCTCATCGATAACAGGAGGCAACGATGGGCACGAGCGGCTTTCAGCACCTGTTCCGTGCGCTGGCGCAGCTGCCGCTGTCGGCTGACGAGATCGCTTGCCTGCGCGATTGGCTGGCCGCGCTGGAGGCGCCCGGGCGCTGCCTCGCCCTGATCGAACAAGCGAAAGGGCGATGTCCGTGCCCGCATTGCGGCAATGCGCGCTGTCATCGCAGCGGGCACGCCAATGGCTTGCAGCGATATCGCTGCATCGCCTGCCACCACAGCTTCAATGCGCTGACCGGCACGCCGTTGGCGCGTCTGCGGCATCGCGACAAATGGCTCTCTTATTTCCAGTGCTTGATCGAGTCGCGCACGGTGCGCGCGGCCGCCGAACGCGTCGCGGTCGCGAAGTCGACCAGCTTTCGCTGGCGCCACCGGTTCGTCGCCGCCGTGCGGCGCGAAGAACCACCAACGCTGAAGGGCATCGTCGAAGCTGACGAAACCTACGTTCTTGAATCGCAGAAGGGCTCGCGCCATCTCGACAGGCCGGCGCGCAAGCGCGGTGGCACTGCCACGTGCCGGGGCATCAGTCAGCAGCATGAGTGCGTGCTCGTCGCGCGCGATCGCGGCAAGACCACGCACGCTTTTCATGCCGGCCAGGGCGAGCCGGACGCCGAGCGTCTGCTGCACTACTTGAAACCAGTGCTGGCGTGCGACGCCTTGCTGGTCAGCGACGGCGCTGCCGCTTATCCGCGATTTGCGAAGCTGGCCGGGATCAGCCATCGGGCAATCAACGTGCGCGGCGGCGAGCATGCACGCGGCGCCATCCACGTCAACGGTGTCAACGGCTGGCATAGCCGCTTCAAGACGTGGCTGCGCGTTTTCTGCGGTGTCGCGAGCCGCTACCTGGCCAATTACGCCGGCTGGCAAATGGTGCTCGATGCAGCGGCACTCATCATCCCCGAGCATTGGCTGCGGGCGGCGGTTGCACCCCGGCAGCAGGAGCGACCGCAATATCTGCGATAAGTTCCGTTCGGGAGTGAAAGCTCAGCTAACGCGAACAGCGCGAACAAAAACGGCTGCCGCGGCAGCCGTATCCAACGTGTCGGTGCGGGTCAGTGCTTGCGCCGGGCCAGCCCGGCACCGACGGCACTGCCGACGCCGACGCCCAGTCCGATCCCCATCGCAAAGTTGCCCATTGCAACACCGATCGCGCAGCCGATCGCTGCACCCAGGCTGATACCGAAGCCAACATAGCGCCCGGTGCGGTCGTCCGGTTCCATATCCATCCTGTGTCTCCTGTGTGGTTGTTGTGCATTCAATATAACACCGGATTTTTGGTGCGCTGCTGTTTTTTTAGGCGAGCTGTCCCGCTTGAACAACGTTTTCAACGCGTCGCTTTTACACAGTTTTGCACCGCAACAACAGACTTCTGCTGTAGATATCGTTACAATACTTGTTTTTTAGAAGTAACTCCTTTCGATGCCCTTCTCCCCGCGCATGCTTGCCGTCCTTCTTGCCACCACGGCCGGCTTGCTGCCGCACGGCGGCGCGGCTGCCTCCCATATCGAGCTTGCCGGGCGTCTCGACAGCACGGTGGCGGAATATGCCGACTGGCGTGCCCCCGCCATGGAAGCGGATGGTATCGACGCGCTGCCGGAGACACCGGCCGAGGCGATCTTCGTCTTCGATACGGTCGCGCTGGCGGCGCCGTGGAGCTCACCTGCGCCGGCTCCGTACGGCATCGCTGTCGATGCCGCCACGCCGCTGCCGGCCGCCGTTCCTGACGCGCCGCAGCACGACCCGGCCGAACCGGGAACCTGGGGCGTGCTGGCCGTCGCGCTGCTCGCGGTGGCGCTGGCGGGACGGGGCAAGCGCGGCCAGGGTCCGTTCGATCCCAGCTGACGCAACCCGCGACACCGCCCCGCCGGCGCAGACCCGTGCGCCAGCCATCTCCCAGCGGACTTATCATATTTTTTTGATAACCCGGTGGAGACCCCGATGGCAGACACCGTAGGCGACTTCCTCTTGCAGCGGCTGCACGCGTGGGGCGTGCGGCGCGTGTACGGCTATCCCGGCGACGGCATCAACGGCATCATGGGCGCCTTCGGCCGGCAGGAGCAGATCGAATTCATCCAGACTCGGCACGAAGAGATGGCCGCGTTCATGGCCACCGCCCACGCCAAGTTCACGGGCGAAGTGGGCGTGTGCGTCGCCACGTCCGGCCCGGGCGCCGTGCACCTGCTGAACGGCTTGTACGACGCGAAGCTGGACCACCAGCCGGTGGTGGCGATCGTCGGCCAGCAGAAGCGCGCGTCGATCGGCGGCGACTATCAACAGGAAGTGGACCTGCCCGCGCTGTTCAAGGACGTGGCGCACGAATACGTGCACATGGCCACCGATGCGACGCAGGTGCGCCACCTGATCGACCGCGCGCTGCGCATCGCGAAGGAAGAGCGCACCGTGACGTGCCTGATCTTCCCGAACGACGTGCAGGACCTGGACGCCGTGCCGAAGCCGCCCCGCGAGCATGGCACCGTCCACTCGGGCATCGGCGCGCTGACGCGCAGCCACGTGCCGCCGCTGGACGCGCTGCAGCAGGCCGCGCGCATCCTCAACGACGGCGGCAAGGTGGCGATCCTGGCCGGCGCGGGTGCGCTGCATGCGACGGATGAACTGATCGAGGTGGCCGATATCCTCGGCGCCGGCATCGCCAAGGCCCTGCTGGGCAAGGCCGCCGTGCCGGACGACCTGCCGTTCGTCACCGGCGCGATCGGCCTGTTGGGCACGAAGCCCAGCCACGACATGATGAACGAGTGCGACACGCTGTTGATGGTGGGCTCGAGCTTCCCGTACAGCGAATACCTGCCGAAGGAAGGCCAGGCGCGTGGCGTGCAGATCGACATCGACGCACGCCGCGCCAGCATGCGCTATCCGATGGAATTCAACCTGATCGGCGATGCCAGGGAGACGTTGCGCGCACTGATCCCTCTCTTGCAGCGCAAGAGCGACCGCCGCTGGCAGGAGCAGATCCGCGAAGGCGTCGAGCGCTGGTGGCGCGTGCTCGAGGGCCGCGCGATGAACGACGCGCACCCGATCAATCCGCAACGCGTGTTCTGGGAACTGTCGCCGCGGCTGCCGGACGATTGCATCATCGTCGGCGACTCCGGCTCGGCGACGAACTGGTATGCGCGCGACGTGAAGATCCGCCGCGGCATGATGACGAGCGTCTCCGGAGGCCTGGCGACGATGGGCTGCGCGGTGCCGTATGCGATCGCCGCCAAGTTCGCGCACCCGGACCGGCACGTGATCGCCCTCGTCGGCGACGGCGCAATGCAGATGAACGGCATCAACGGCCTGATCACGATCGCGAAATACTGGCCGCGCTGGGGCAACGGCAAGCTCGTGGTGATGGTGCTCAACAACCGCGACCTGAACCTCGTCACGTGGGAGGAGCGCGTGATGGGCGGGAATCCGAAGTACGAGGCGTCGCAGACGATGCCGGACTTCCCGTATGCGCGCTACGCGGAGCTGGTGGGCCTGAAGGGCATCCGCGTCGACAGCCCGGATGCGGTGGCGGCCGGATGGGAAGCCGCCCTGGCGTCGGATGTGCCATGCGTGCTGGAGATGGTGACCGATCCGAACGTGCCGCCGCTACCGCCGGACGTGCCGGTCAAGCAGGCCGCCGCCTACTTCAAGGCGCTGCTGAAGGGCGATCCGGATGCGCTGGCGACCGTGCGCGCCAGCATCAAGGAGACGTGGGAATCGTGGTTCCCGCCGAAGAAGGATTGAGCGATAGCCAGCGGGGCGGCCGATCGGCTAACATGGCCGCAACATCGACCGAACGAAGGCACGCCGCATGAGCAAACCCTCCCGTCTCCCCGCCATCGCCGGCACGCTGGCCGGCCTGCTGGCCGCCGCGCTGGGAGCGTGGTACCTGTATCCGCAGCATGTGGGGCCTGCTCCCGCGCCGGCCCGCGCTCCAGTTGCCGCACCTGCAGCGGCACCCGCTACGGCACCGGCCACAAGGGGGGCGGAGGGCGCGCGGCAGCAGCTGACGCGCGACCAGGCCGTCGAGCGGCTGATGGCGCTGCCGGAGCTGCAGGCCTGGGCGCGCAGCATCGAGACGGCATCGCACGGCGCCGTGCATGGCGCCGTCATCCCGTTCGATCCGGCGCTGCGCGAGCTGCACGGCAAGCGCTATCACCAGCTCAGCTTCGTCGAGAACCGGCCCGACGCGGCCATCACGTGGGAGAGTTTCCTCGTCGGCGCGGCCGACGGCGAGATCCTCGTCGACGATGCCGAGACGGGCAACGCCATGCCGCTGGACCAGTGGCGGCGCACGAAACGCCCGATGGAGCGCGGCGCGCGCTGACGGTGACCATCGGGCGTCGCACGGCCGCGACGCACAGGCGCTCAGGCCATCCCTTCGTTGGCGTATCATGACGCCATGTTCAAGAAACTCTTCGCAGCGCTGTCCGGGCGCCGCCATGCCGCCCCGCCGCTGCCGTACCGACAGGACGAGCTCAATCTCGTCTACCAGCTGCTGTTCTGCGACGACCCGCAGCTGGTGAAGGCCAGCGGCACGCCGGCGTCGCTGTTCGGCAGCGCGCCCGACCCGCGCGTCGTGCAGACGATCGGCGAGGACCCGGCGGAGGAAAGCCGCGTGCGGCTGCTGGCCTGGCACTGGCTGCGGGCGGCCGGGCAGCCGGTCGCGTCGCGCGAACTGCTGGGCGTCGTCGTCGAGGTGCCGCTGGACCAGGGGCTCGACGTGCTGGCCGCGTATGCCGACGGCAGCGTACGCTACATCAACCACACGGGCCGCGTGGCCGTGTTCGAAGGCGCGCCGGACGACGTCGCGCGCCAGGCCAGGCTGCTCGTGCAAACGGCCCTGCCTCTCGCCGTGAAAGGCACGACGAAGGGCCGCACGGCGCCGCCGGTGCCGGGCAATGTCCGGCTGTCGCTGCTGGCGGCGGACGGCATGCACGTGCGCGAAGGCAGCTTTGG
The DNA here is from genome assembly GCF_007830495.1 of Pseudoduganella flava. Classification (GTDB taxonomy): domain Bacteria; phylum Pseudomonadota; class Gammaproteobacteria; order Burkholderiales; family Burkholderiaceae_D; genus Rugamonas; species Rugamonas flava. Next base: position 16,293 of record NZ_VLKW01000003.1, read on the forward strand.
CGACATCGAGCGCGACAAGCTCGCCGCGCCCGTGCTGCAGGAAGCGCAGCGCTTGCTGGACGCCGTCGTCAGGCAGCGGAGCTGACGGGGCGCGGACTGGCCGCTCCCACCCTGCCCGCCCACCAGAACGTGAACAGCGACAGCGCCGCGGCGATCCAGCCGTTGATGCCGTAACCGGAGATGTGGCCGGCCGCATCCGTCCGCAGCCACAGCCCGCCCAACAGCGCACCGAGGCCCGTACCGATCTGCTGCACGGCCGCGTTCGCGCTGAGGAAGGCGCCGCGGCGGCGCGGCTCAGGCACCGTCGTCATCAACGCCTGCAGCGGGACGGTGCGGCCGTTCATCGTGACCATGAAGAACGGGAACAGGCAGATCAGCGCGGCCAGCGGCAGCGGCGGCAGGTGTGTGACGCCGAGGATCGGAACGACCGAGAACAGCACGAACAGCCTGTAGACCTTGTGCTTGCCCGCCCGGTCCGACCAGCTGCCGACGAAGCGCGAACTGAAGAACGCCGCGACGCCGCCGGCCATGTAGATCCACGTGATGTCGCCCGGCCGCACGCCGAGATTCCCCACCAGGACTGGCGAGATGAACGGGATCACCAGCATCGCGTTCAGCACCGTCAGGAACGTCAGCAGGAATGCGCGCAAGTGCGCCGGCACGGCGAACAGCCCTGCCAGGTCGGGCAGCGCGCGCGCCAGCGGCGTGCGCTGGCCCATGTGCGCCGTCAGCGCCGGCAGCACGAACGCCGCGCCGCACCAGATCACCATCGAGAACAGCACCAGCAGGTAGAACGGCGACTGCCAGCCGAAGCGCGCGGCCAGGCTGATGCCCAGCGGTACGCCGAGGATCGCGGCCATCGAGAACGACGTCATCACGATGCCGGTCGCGTAGCCGCGCCGCTCCGGTGCGATCAGGTCGCCGATGATCGCCATGCCGATCGCGCCCAGCACGCCGCCCGTCAAGCCGGCGAAGGCACGCGACAGCACGAGCACGTGGAAATTCGGCGCGACGGCGCAGGCGAGATTGGACAGGTTAAACAGCAGGAAGACCGTCAGCAGCAGGCGCTTGCGGTCGAAGCGGTCGACGTAGGTTGCCGCCAGCAGGCCGGAAAAACCGGCGCACCAGGCATAGGCCGACACGGCGCCGGAGAACTGCGCCGCACTGATCGAAAAGGCCTGCATCAGCTGCGGCGACAGCGGCATCATCACCATGAAATCCATGATCACGGTGAACTGGATCAGCGCCAGCAGCCACAGGACGAGTTTTTCGCGGGCGGGAGTCAGGGGTAGCGTCATCTTGTTCTTGTTGGGCTGGACGGGTTATGGGAGCTGGCGGATCTCTTCGGCGGCTGCGCGCAGGATCGCCATGATCCGCTCGACCCGCCCGGGACTGGCGGCGGGATCGCGGCCCCGCTCGATGACGACGGCCTTCAGCTCGTGCATGACCGCGCGCAGGTCGTCGCGGCCGCCCCCGCCCGTCTCGGCCAGGCGCGCCATCAGCGCATCGACCATCGCCCGGTTCTCGTCCAGGAACGCCTGGCCTTCCGGCGTGATCGAATGCAGCTTCTTGTTGCCCTCGAAGGCGATCGACACGTGGCCCATGTCATACAGCATGGCCATCAGCGGATAGATCGCCCCCGGGCTCGGCGCATAACCGCCACCGACGCGCTGCTCGAGCTCCTTGATGATCTCATAGCCGTGCCGGGGCTTCTCGGCGATCAGCTGCAGCACGACATAGCGCATCGCGCCCGCATCGAACATGCGCGGCCCGCGTCCGCCATGGCCGCCGTGGCCGCCGTGATGATGATGGTGATGACCGCGCATCTGCATGCCGTGGCGGCGGAACATATGGAACATGACTTACTCCTTAAGATATATCGCAATGAGATATATCGTAAACGTTCCTGAAGAATTCGCAAGCTTTTTTTACGGCTGAGTTTGTGTCCACCATGGGGTCACCCCCAAAAACGGACACGACCTCGACCATAGTATTGATGAGCTCGTGTCCGAAAACAGGGTTGACCCCATGGTGGACACGAGCTCGGCTGTTGGTGGTGGGCTCGGCTGTTGGTGGCGGGCACGGCGGCGCCGCGGCGGGTGGGGTTCGGGTATCGTTGGCTCAACCGAAGCAAGCGATGGAGGAAACGATGCGCAAGATGATCTTGATGGCACTCGCCGGTTTCATCTGGAAGCAGGTGCAGGCTCGCGTGTTCAACCGCGCCCCGGCCGGCAAGACGTGGCGGCGGTATTGATGGCACGCCGATGAAAAACGCCGGGGCGCTTGCGCGGCCCGGCGTTTTTTTACGTCCCGACGACGGTCACGTGTCGAGGTGGGAGATCAACAGGCGCGGGCTGTCCTGCGACGCGCCCTTGCGCTCCAGGACCAGCGCCTTGTTCTGTTCGTCGAGCGAGATGCCGACCGTCAGAATGTCGATCAGCAGCAGTTGCAGGATCCGCGAGATCATCGACAGGAACGACGTGCTGTCTTCCGTATGGTCCACCGCCAGGCACACGGTCGCCTTCTTCGCCAGCGGCGACTGGCTCGTCGTGATCGCGATGACGTCGGCGCCCGCCGCGCGGGCCGTGTCGACGGCTTCCAGCAGCTCCGGCAGGCGGCCCGAGTTCGAGATCGCGATGACGACATCGCCCGGCTGCAGCAGCCCCGCGGCCAACGTCAGCAAGTGCGAGTCGCCATACGATGCCGTCGGAATGCGGAAGCGGAAGAATTTGTGCTGGCCGTCCAGCCCCACGACGCGCGAATTGCCCATTGCGTAGAACTCGACCTTCTTGGCCTTCGCGACGAGGGCGATGGCGCGGTCCAGCGCGCGCACGTCCAGCTGGTCGCGGAACTTCAGGATCGCGGACACCGTGTTGTCGATCACCTTGGCCGACAGGTCGTGCGTGCTGTCGCTGTTGCGCACCTGGCTGTGGCGCACGGGGATCGCGCCCGTCAGGCTGCTGGCGAACTTCAGCTTGAAGTCCGCCAGGCCCGTGAAGCCCAGCGAGCGGCAGAAGCGGATCACGGTCGGCTGCGACACCTCGGCCAGCCGGGCGATGTCGGCGATCGGTTCGTTCAGCACGAGGCGCGGCTGTTCCAGCACCAGCTGGGCGACGCGCTGCTCGGCCGGCGTCAGTTCGTGCTGCAGGTTCTGCACGCGCTCCATCAGCGTGTTCGCACCGCTGCGGCCGCGCAGGTGTTCGGACAGGATCGTCGCGACGCCATAGAACGCCGGGTTCGGCGTCGTGATCACGTACGTCGGGATCTCGGCCAGGTACGACGAGAAGCGGCCCTTCGCCTCGAAGCGGGCGCGGAACGGCGAGCTGCGGAACCATTCGCCCATCCGCGGCACGATGCCGCCGCCGATGAAGATGCCGCCGAAGGAACCCAGCGTGACGGCCAGGTTGGCGGCCGCGCCGCCCAGCATCGCGGAAAAGCATTCGAGCACTTCCAGGCACAGCGCATCGTTGTCCTTCAATGCGCCGGCGATGATCTGCTGCGACGTCAGGTCGCGCACCTGGCGGCCGTTGCGCCGCGCGATCGCGCGGTAGATGATCTCCATGCCGGGGCCGGAGATCAGGCGCTCGTTCGACACGTGCGACCACGTCTGCCACGCGTATTCGAGGATCGCGTATTCGCGCTCGTCGGCCGGCGCGAAGTTCATGTGGCCCCCTTCGGAGCCGAGCGTGACGAAGCCGTCGACGGTGGGAATCACGCCGGAGCAGCCCAGGCCCGTGCCCGGACCGAGGACGCCGATGACGGAATTGGCGGCCGGCGTGCCGCCGCCCACCTGCATCAGGTCCGCCGGCTTGAAGCCGGGGATCGCCATCGCCAGCGCCGTGAAGTCGTTCACGACGAGCAGCGTGTGCAGGCCCAGTTCGCGGCGCACTTCGTCCGTCGAGAACTGCCAGTCGCGGTTCGTCATCCGGATGTAGTCGCCGTGCACCGGATTGGCCAGCGCCAGCGCGCCGTGATTCAGGTTGATGCCCGGATGGTCGCTGAGATATTCGCGCAGGAGCGGCACGATGCCGGTGAAGTCGTCGCACTGCAGCACGCGCACGGCCTGGTATTCGCCGGGCGCCGTCTGCAGCGCGAAGCGGGCATGCGTGGCGCCGATGTCGGCCAGCAGGCGTGGGCCGTCGGCGAAGGCGGCGCGCCCCAGTTTTTGCTCAACTTCCACTTGTCTCATCTCGCTCTCTTATTGGTCATCCGTCGATGCGGGCGAGGCCGCAGCATACCTGAAATGGGCCCGACAAAGAAGCGCCGGGCCCGCGCCAGGCGGTGTTCAGCGTAATGCTTATGCCTCGTAGCCGAGCCAGCCGCCGCATGCCGGCAGCGTGACGACGCCGTCGACGACATCGCCCGGCAGCCCGGGTTGCGGCAGCTTCGCCGCGCCGCGCGCCTGGGGCAACGTGAACGTCACGTCGCTGCCGCCCAGGTTGAACAGGCACAGCACGCTGCGCTCGCCCGCCAGCGTACGGCGGAATGCCAGCACGGGTTCCGGTGCGTCGAGGAACTCGATGTCGCCGCGGGTCAGCTGCGGCATCGTGCGGCGCCAGGCGATCATGCGGCGCGCGAAGTTCAGCGGCGAGTCGACGTCGGTCTCCTGCACCGATGCGGCGGCCGCGATGTGCTCGGGCGCCACGGGCAGCCATGGCGTGCCGGTGGTGAAGCCGCCGTTCGGACCATCCGTCCACGCGATCGGCGTACGGCAGCCGTCGCGACCCTTGAACTCGGGCCAGAACGTGATGCCGTACGGGTCCTGGATCAGTTCATACGGCACGTCCGCCTCGGTGAACGCCAGCTCGTCGCCCTGGTACAGCGTCGGCGTGCCTTTCAGCGACAGCTGCATCGCCAGCGCCACCTTGCCAAACGCGCGCGGGTCCTTGCCCTTGCCCCAGCGGGTGGCGACGCGCGGCACGTCGTGGTTGCCAACCGACCAGGAGGCCCAGCCATCCTTGACGCGGCGCTTGAAGTCCTCGACCTGCGTGCGGATGTGGCGCGCCGAGCTGTCTTCCGTCAGCAGGTTGAAGCTGTAGGCCATGTGCAGCTTGTCGCCGCCGGCCGTGTATTCGGCCATGAACGCCAGCGCGTCGTCCGCCCCCACTTCGCCGATCGAGACGGCGTTGAATTCGTCCAGCACCTCGCGCACGCGGCGCAGGAAAGGCACGTTCTCCGGGCGGCACTTGTCATAGACGTGGGCCTGCATGCCGTACGGGTTCGCGTCCGTGACGGTGGACGTGTCGCGCACCGTCGCCACCGGGTTGTCGCGCAGCGCCTTGTCGTGGAAGTGGAACGTGACGGCATCGAGGCGCACGCCGTCGACGCCGCGCCGCAGCCAGAAGCGCAGGCTGTCCAGCATCGCCTGCTGCACTTCCGGATTGTGGAAGTTCAGGTCCGGCTGGCTCGTGAGGAAGTTGTGCATGTAGTACTGCTTGCGGCGCGCATCCCACTGCCATGCCGAGCCGCCGAACACGGACAGCCAGTTGTTCGGCGGGTTCCCGTCCGGCTTCGGATCGGCCCACACGAACCAGTCGGCCTTTGGGTTGTCGCGGCTCGAACGGCTTTCGACGAACCACGGGTGCCGCTCGGAGCAGTGGCTCATCACCTGGTCGATCATGATCTTCACGCCCACCGAATGGGCCTTGGCGATCAGGCGGTCGAAGTCGTCCAGCGTGCCGAACATCGGGTCGACGTCGCAGTAGTCGGCGATGTCGTAGCCGAAGTCCTTCATCGGCGACTTGAAGAACGGGGAGATCCAGACGATGTCCACGCCCAGCTGCGCGATGTAGTCGAGGCGGTCGGTAATGCCGTTCAAATCGCCCACGCCGTCGCCGTTCGTGTCGAGGTAGCTGCGCGGGTACACCTGATAGATGATGGCTTCCTGCCACCAGAGCGAAGATGGGCGGGTCATGTCTCGTCCAAGTGAGTTGAAGGGAATTGTAGAGAATATACAGCAAGCGTATGAATAGTTCAACGCATCCCATGGGCCGCCGTAGTCGGCAATATCTCATATAAAACAATGAGTTATTTGATACCCACTAAATATTACGGTTGCACGGCCGTAGTCAAACTACAGTAATGATGGGTTTACGCGACGCCACCGCCCGGCAATTGGCCATTGCCAGCGATACACGGTTCGGCATAGCATCGCGTCCATCCCAAATTCATGAGGCTATCCATGGCAAACGCCACCCACGAAGCGGGCAACGGCCCGCTGCCGCGCCAGATACCGTTCATCATCGCCAACGAGGCAGCCGAACGCTTCTCCTTCTACGGCATGCGCAACATCCTGACGCCGTTCCTGATCAGTACCCTGCTGCTGTTCGTGCCGCTGGAGGACCGCACCAGCGAGGCGAAGCACGTGTTCCACACGTTCGTCATCGGCGCCTACTTCACGCCGCTGCTGGGCGGCTTCCTGGCCGACCGCTTCTTCGGCAAGTACAACACGATCTTCTGGCTCAGCCTTCTGTACGTGGCCGGCCACGCGTGCCTGGCGATCTTCGAGGACAACCTGAAAGGCTTCTACTTCGGCCTGTTCCTGATCGCGCTGGGCGCCGGCGGCATCAAGCCGCTCGTTTCCGCTTTCGTCGGCGACCAGTTCGACCAGACCAACAAGAACCGCGCGAAGGTTGTCTACGACGCCTTCTACTGGTGCATCAACTTCGGCTCGTTCTTCGCGTCGCTCTTGATGCCGCTGCTGCTGAAGAACTATGGCCCGTCCGTCGCCTTCGGCATTCCCGGCCTGCTGATGGGCTTCGCCGTGCTGATCTTCTGGCTCGGCAACCGCAAGTACGTGCACGTGCCGCCGGCGCCGCCGAATCCCGATTCGTTGACGCGTGTGGCGCGTACCGCCCTGCTGACGAAGGTGCCGGGCCAGGGCCGGCCCGGCCTCGTCGTCTTCGTTGCCGGCCTGGCGCTGGCCGCGGTGTCGCTGGTCATGTCGTATTCGTGGGGCTTCGTCATCGGCGCGTGCACAGCGCTGGTGCTGGTGCTGGCCTCGTGGAGCATCGGCACGTCGATGCAACTGGAACGCGCCCGCGGCCATCATCCGGACGAAGCGGTGGAAGGCGTGCGATCGGTGCTGCGCATCCTGATCGTGTTCGCGCTGGTGACGCCATTCTGGTCGCTGTTCGATCAGAAGGCATCGACGTGGATCGTGCAGGCCAACGCGATGACGAGCCCCGTCATCAACCTGCTGGGCTGGGAATTCCAGGTGCTGCCGGCGCAGATGCAGGCGTTGAATCCACTGCTCGTGATGCTGCTGATCCCGTTCAACAACTTCGCCATCTTCCCGCTGCTGCGCGCGATCGGCATCGAACCGACGGCGCTGCGGCGCATGACGGCGGGCATCGCGCTGTCCGGCGCCGCGTGGCTGGTGATCGGCTGGATCCAGGTGTCGATGGATGCGGGCACGCCGATGTCGATCCTGTGGCAGCTGGCGCCGTACGCGCTGCTGACGATGGGCGAGGTGCTCGTCTCCGCGACGGGCCTGGAATTCGCGTACAGCCAGGCCCCGGCATCGATGAAGGGTTCGATCATGAGCTTCTGGACGCTGGCCGTCACCGTCGGCAACCTGTGGGTACTGATCGTGAACTCGAGCGTGAAGAACGACGCCGTGCTGTCGCACATCGGCAGCACGGGGCTTTCCGTGATCGCGTTCCAGATGTTCTTCTTCGCCGGCTTCGCGCTGCTGACCGCGCTGGCGTTCGGCCTGTACGCGCTGCGCTACAAGATGGTCGACAACTATCGGGTCGAGATGGATGCCGGCTGCCACGGCACGATTCCGAAGGAGCCTGCGAAGGTGTGATGCCGCATAGTCGAGCCCGTGTCCCTCTGGGGTCTGACCCCAGAGGGACACGGGCTCGGCCGCAGGCGGAAAACCGCACAGCCACCGCGCAGGCGATGGCGGAAATCCGCCGCGGGGCCCGCTCTGCGGCGGTGCACCAAACGAAACGAATCAATCACTTGCCTCAACCGGCAGTTGCTGGCACGAAAGCTGCTCTTCCGGTAGGCACAATACTCAACCTGGAGACCAGCATGACCAAATTCCTTCCCGCATCCCTCGCCATCGCCGCCGTGTTCGCCGCATCCAGCGCGCAGGCGCAGGAAGTCGTCCGCCTCGGCAACCTGAAGTTCGCGCATTACGGCGCCGTCTCGTACATCAAGGAGATCGCACCGAAGTGCGGCATCAAGGTCGAGGAGCACGTGTTCGCCAAGGGTCCCGACGTGATGCAGGCGATCCTGGCCGGTGAGCTCGACGTCGGTGCGACGGCATCCGAAGCGGCGATCCAGGGCCGTGCCAACGGTGCGCCGATCTATGTCGTTGCCGGCTTCGCGAAGGGCGGTGCACGCCTCGTGGCGCGGCCGGATGCCGGCATCAAATCGATCAAGGACCTGAAGGGCAAGAAGGTCGGCGTCACGCGTGGCGGCATCCACGAGGTGCTGCTGGCGGCCGAGCTGTCGCAGGCGGGCCTGACGTGGTCCGAGCAACCCGGCAAGGACGTGCAACTGGTGCTGCTGGCGTTCGCGGACCTGAACCAGGCGCTGCTCGGCAAGAACCTGGACGCCATCATGCAATCGGAGCCGCAGTCGTCGCAGGCGATCAACAAGGGCTTCGGCGTCGAGGTGATGAAGCCGTACGACACGCCGATCGGCGCACCGGTGCGCACGATGGTGATGAGCGAGAAGTTCTACAAGGAGCGCCGCGCCACGGCCGCCAAGTTCATGCAGTGCTTCGTCACCGCGACGAAGACCTTCATCGACAACAAGTCCGTCGCCGAGAAGTACGTGCGCGAAACGATCTTCAAGAACCAGATCACGGCGGACGACTTCAACGACGCGATCGAGAACTCGCCGTACACCTACGACATCACGGCCCAGCACATCCAGGTGACGACGGACGTGATGAACAAGACGGGCGTGGGCAAGATGCGCAAGCCGCCGGTGGCCGCCGAGTGGGTCAAGACCGACCTGCTGGACGAAGCCAAGAAGAACCTCGGCATCAAGTAAGCACCTGACCAGAGAACGCATATGAGCAAGTTGAACTGGCGGGAGATCGGCGTCGGCGCCATCGTCCCCGTAATCGTGATCGCGCTGTGGCAGGCTTCGGCCATGTTCGGCTGGATCAACCCGCAGGTACTGCCCTCGCCGCTGGCGGTGGCGCAGAAGTTCGTCGAGTACGCGCTGCCGCTGCAGGCGTACGATCCGGCCACGCAATCGTGGCTGGCGTGGGCGCTGTCCGGCGAACTGTGGATGGATACCGTGGGCAGCATGTACCGCGTGCTGGTGGGCTTTGCCGTCGGTGCCGGCCTGGCGCTGCCGCTGGGCCTCCTGATGGGCGCGAGCCCGCGTGTGTACGCGTGGATCAACCCGCTGATGCAGGTGCTGCGGCCGATTCCTCCGATCGCCTACATCCCGCTGTCGATCTTGTGGTTCGGCCTCGGTAACGCGCCGGCCGTGTTCCTGATCGCGCTGGGCGCCTTCTTCCCCGTGCTGATGAACACGATCGCCGGCGTGCGCCAGGTCGACGGTATCTACATCCGTGCCGCGCGCAACCTGGGCGTCTCGCAGAGCACGATGTTCGTGCGCGTGATGCTGCCGGCCGCCGTGCCGTACATCCTGTCCGGCGTGCGGATCGGTATCGGCACCGCGTTCATCGTCGTCATCGTCTCGGAGATGATCGCCGTGAACAACGGCCTGGGCTTCCGCATCCTCGAAGCACGCGAGTACTTCTGGTCGGACAAGATCATCGCCGGCATGATCTCGATCGGCATCCTCGGTCTGTTGATCGACATCGGCATGAACAAATTGAACAACCACCTGCTGCGCTGGCACCGCGGACTGGAGAACTGACATGAGCGCAACCCATATCGACCAGACTCACATCGACATCCGGGGTGTCAACAAGGTGTTCGCCACCAGCGGCCGCGAAGTGGTCGCGCTGAAGGACATCAACCTGCAGATCCCGCAGGGCCAGTTCGTCTGCCTGCTGGGCCCATCGGGCTGCGGCAAGTCGACGCTGCTGAACGCGGTGGCCGGCTTCGCGCTGCCGTCGTCCGGCACGATCACGGCGGACGGCCAGCGCGTCACCGCGCCCGGCCCCGACCGCGGCATGGTGTTCCAGGAATATGCGCTGTTCCCGTGGATGACGGTCGAGAAGAACGTCGCCTTCGGCCTGGAGATCAAGGGCCAGTCGAAGGCACAGATCGATGCGACGGTCGAGAAGCTGCTGGCGATGCTGTCGCTGACGGACTTCCGCCACCGCTACCCGAAGGACCTGTCGGGCGGCATGCGCCAGCGCGTGGCGATCGCCCGCGTGCTGGCCCTCGACTCGCCGATCATGCTGATGGACGAGCCGTTCGGCGCACTGGACGCCCTCACCCGCCGCAACCTGCAGGACGAGCTGCTGCGCATCTGGGCGGAGCTGAAGAAGACGATCATCTTCGTCACGCACTCGATCGAGGAAGCGATCTATCTCGCTGACCGCATCGTCGTGATGACGTATCGGCCCGGCACGATCAAGCGCGACATGATGGTCGACCTGCCGCGCCTGCGCGACCCGGCCGCCGCCGAGTTCAACGCGCTGAAGCGGGAGCTGGGCATGCTCGTGATGGAAGAGCAGCAGCGCCATCACAACGACGAGATGCGGATGGCGGCGGTCGACTGACGCCAACGGCCGCAACGGCCGAGCTCGTGTCACTGGTGCCTGGCACCAGTGACACGAACTCGGCCATGACCTGCCCTACAATTGGCCATGCGCCTCCATAAATCCCTGCTGCTGACCCTGGCCGTCGCCGCTGCCGCGGTGCTGGTTGCCGCGGCATTCGCGTTCGGCACGCACCGCGCCCGCAGCGACTTGCTGGACCAGGGCCAGCGCCAGCTGCAGCTGATGGCGCCGGACCTGCAATTTGTGCTCGAACGCTTCGAGACGCTGCCGTTCGTGCTGGGCCAGCAGCCCGATCTCACCGCCGCCCTCGCCCACCCGGACGATCCCGCCATCATCGCGCGCCTGAACCGCACGCTGCAGACGATCCAGCGCCAGGCCAGGGTCGGCGCGCTGTACCTGATGGACACCCGCGGCCTGACGCTCGGCGCCAGCAACTGGGACCAGCCGCTCGGCTTCGTCGGGCAGAATTTCTCGTACCGTCCGTACTTCCGCGAAGCGATCCGCGGCCGCGCCGGGCGTTTCTACGGCATCGGCACCAGCACCGGCGAACCCGGTTATTTCATCGCCCAACCCGTGTTCCGCGACGGCAGCGCCGGCGGGCCGATCACCGGCGTCATCGCCGTCAAGATCAGCCTTGCCGAGTTCGAGGCGCACTGGCGCAACAGCGAGGAGGCAATCCTGCTGGCGGACCGCCACGGCGTCGTATTCCTGTCCAACCGCCCGGAATGGAAGTATCGCAGCCTCGGCAAGCTGGACGACGCGACGCGCACTACGCTCGCGCAAACGCAGCAATACCGCGGCAAGGACGTCACGCCGCTCGATGGTCCCGTGGGCGCGCACGTGACGCTGCCCGTCGGCCGCCTCGGCTGGCAGCTGATGCTGTTCCCGAACGAAGCGCGGGTGCTGCGTGCCGGTGCCGCCTGGGCCGTCGGCGCGGCACTGCTGCTTGCCTGCGCCGCCGTCTCGGCGTGGGCGCTGCACCAGCGCCGCCGGCGCTTCGAGGAGCGGGTCGCATCGCGCGCCGCGCTGCGCCAGGCCGAACTCGAACTGGAGCACCGCATCGCCGAGCGCACCGAACAACTCTCCGAGACCAACCGCCACCTCGAACAGAAGTACGCCAAGCTGCAGGAGACGTCGCAGTTGCTGCGCACCACGCAGAATGAACTGGTCCAGGCGGGCAAGCTGGCGATGCTGGGCCAGATGGCGGCGGGCGTCACCCATGAGCTGAACCAGCCGCTGGCCGCGATCCGCGCGTTCGCCGACAACGCCCGCACGTTCCTGCAGCGCGGCCAGGTCGAACAGGCCGCCAACAATCTCACCCACATCGGCGACGCCAGCGCGCGCATGGGCGCCATCATCGCCCAGCTGAAGGGCTTCGCGCGCAAGGGCGAGACGGTGGACAGCGTGGACCTGGAACGCTCCGTGCGGGCGTCCAGCTTCCTGCTGGAGAGCGAGTTCCGCCGCCGCGACGCGGTGCTGGACATCGAAGCTGCAGCACCGCTCGTCGTCACGGGCGACGCGGTGCGCATCGAGCAGGTGCTGATCAACCTGCTGCGCAATGCGCTCGACGCCGTCGAAGGCGCGCCCGTGCGCCGCGTGTCGGTGCGCCTGCTGCGCGAGGGCGACGACGCCGTCGTGCGCATCGCCGACACGGGTGCCGGCATTCCGGCCGACGTGGCACCGCACCTGTTCGAGCCGTTCTTCACCACCAAACCGTCCGGCCAGGGGCTGGGCCTCGGGCTGGCCATTTCGTCGTCGATCGTGCAGGCGATGAACGGCCGGCTGACGGCGCATAATCGGCCCGAGGGCGGCGCGCAGTTCGACGTGCGCCTGCCGTTGCCGGGCACCGCCCAACACCTTGGAGACACCATTTGAACCAGGCGATCCTCATCGAAGACGAAGCCACGCTGCGCCTTGCCACCACGCAGACGCTGGAGCTGGGCGGCTATGCCGTGCAGGCCTGCGCCAGCGCGGAGGAAGCGCTGGCACTGCTGCGCGCCGATTTCGCCGGCGTTGTCGTCACCGACGTGCGCCTGCCCGGCCGCTCCGGCCTCGACCTGCTGGCGCAAGTGACGGCGCTCGACGCCGAGCTGCCCGTCATCGTCGTCACCGGCCATGGCGACGTGGCGATGGCCGTGCAGGCGATGCGCGGCGGCGCCTACGACTTCATCGAAAAGCCCTTCTCGTCCGACCGGCTGATGGATGCCGTGCACCGTGCCCAGGAGCGCCGCCGGCTGGTGCTGGAAAACCGCCAGCTGCGCACCGCGCGGGCGCTGCACCCGGATACGCCGGACCTGATCGGCCAGTCCGCCGCGATCGCGCACGTGCGCACGCTGATCCGCAACGTGGGCCCGGCCGGCGTGGACATCCTGATCAACGGCGAAACGGGCAGCGGCAAGGAAGTCGTCGCGAGGCTGCTGCATGCGGCAAGTGGACGCAAGGGCAACTTCGTCGCCATCAATTGCGGCGCCCTGCCGGAAACCGTGTTCGAGAGCGAGATCTTCGGCCACGAGCCGGGCGCGTTCACCGGTGCGCAGAAGCGCCGCATCGGCAAGCTGGAATACGCCAACGGCGGCACCGTGTTCCTCGACGAGATCGAGACGATGCCGCTGCACCTGCAAGTGAAGTTGTTGCGCGTGCTGCAGGAGCGCCGCCTGGAACGGCTGGGCGCGAACGAGCCCGTGCCGCTCGATTGCCGCATCGTGGCCGCGAGCAAGGCGGACCTGCTCGCGCTGGCGGCCGAAGGCAAGTTCCGCGCGGACCTGTACTATCGCATCGGCGTCGTGACGCTCGACCTGCCGCCGCTGCGCGAGCGGCGCGACGATATCCCGCCGCTGCTGGCCCACTTCGTCCAGGAAGCGGCGCTGCGCTACGGCCGGCCGCTGCCCACCTGGACGGGAGAGCGGATGGCACAGTGGCAGGCGAACGACTGGCCCGGCAATGTGCGCGAGCTGCGCAATTTCGCCGAGCGGCTCGTGCTGGGCGTCGTCCCGGCCCCGGCCCCCGCCATGGGAACGGAAGCGCCGCCGCAAGGCGCATCGCTGCCGGAGCGCCTGGACGCCTACGAGCGCCGCCTGATCGAGGCGGAACTGTCCGCCGCGGACGGCAACGTGTCGCTGGCGGCCGACCGGCTGGGCGTGCCCCGCAAGACTTTGTACGACAAGTTGAAGAAGTTTCAGCTGCGTTGACGGAACGTCCACGCGGCGAAAAAAAATGTGTCGCTGGTGCGGCGCACGCGCAACAAATCGCGGTCCTTCCGCCGCACACTTCCCTATAATTGCCGTACAGCACTGAAAGTGCTTGCCGGCGCTGCCCAATCCTCGCTCCGCCGGTCATTGTCCGCCCTCCCCGTCGCGGTCGCATTCTCCTATCAACCGGGCACATGCCCTAATCCAGCCGCGGATATGCGGCCACACACGGATTGACGATGAACTTCAAGAACATGAAAGTCGGTACCCGGCTTGCGGTGGGCTATGCACTGGTGCTGCTGCTGCTTGCCATTATTGTGGGCTTCGGCCTGCTGAAAATGCGCGAGATCCAGGAACGCATGCGCGTGATCACGGACGTGAACAATGTGCAGATCAACTACGCGTCGCAGATGCAGGACAGCGTGACGGACCGGATGATGTCGCTGCGCAACATCGGCCTGCAACGCGAGCAGTCCGACATGCAGGCCGAACTGGCACGCATGAAGAAGCAGGAAGACCTGTACGCCGACATGTACGTCAAGCTTGGCAAGACGTTCGAAGACCCCAGCACCACTGCGGCGGAAAAGGCGTTCTATGCCAAGCTGGCCGAGCACGACAAGACGGCCGCGCCGGTGATCGAGAAGATCAAGAAGCTGGGCCTGGCCAACGAAGTCGATGCGACCAACGACGCGCTGCTGAAGGAAATGAACCCGTTGCAGACGGCCTGGATCGATACGCTCAATGAGCTGATCCGCTTCGAAGTGAAACTGAACGACCAGTCGGCCGCCGAGGCGCGCAACGCGTATGACTCGGCAGTGCGCCTGATGCTGATCCTGGGCGCGATCGCCGTCGCCGTCGGCATCGGCGCCGCGACGATCGTCACGCGCACGTTGCTGAAGCAGCTGGGCGGCGAGCCTGACTACGCCGTATCGATCGCCACGCGCATCGCCGACGGCGACCTGACCGTGGACGTGCCGGTGCAGGCCGGCGACGAAACGAGCATGATGGCCGCGATGCGCCACATGCGCGACAAGCTGGCGGCGATCGTCGCCGAAGTGCGCAGCGGTACCGACACGATCGCCACCGCGGCCGCACAGGTCTCGGCCGGCAACCATGACCTGTCGTCGCGCACCGAGGAGCAGGCCAGCTCGCTGGAAGAAACCGCGTCGTCGATGGAAGAACTGACGTCGACCGTGCGCCAGAATGCCGACAACGCGCAGCAGGCCAGCGCGATGGCCGCTTCCGCGTCGGATGTGGCCAGCCAGGGTGGCGCTGTCGTCGCCCAGGTGGTGGACACGATGAGCGCGATCGATGCCTCCGCGAAGAAGATCGTGGACATCATCTCCGTCATCGACGGCATCGCGTTCCAGACCAACATCCTGGCGCTGAACGCGGCCGTCGAGGCGGCACGGGCCGGCGAACAGGGCCGCGGCTTCGCCGTGGTGGCGGGCGAGGTGCGCAACCTGGCGCACCGTGCCGGTTCCGCCGCGAAGGAGATCAAGGCGCTGATCGACGACTCCGTCGAGAAGGTCGGCGTGGGTACCCAGCTGGTGGGCCAGGCCGGTGCGACGATGACGGAAGTCGTCGGCAGCGTGCAGCGCGTCACGGACATCATGTCCGAGATCTCGGCCGCCAGCCGCGAGCAAAGCAGCGGCATCGAGCAGGTGAACCAGGCCATCACGTCGATGGACGAAGTGACGCAGCAGAATGCCGCGCTGGTCGAGGAGGCTTCGGCCGCGTCCGAAGCGATGCAGGAGCAGGCCCGCAAGCTGGCCGAGCTGGTGGGCATGTTCACGCTGGCGCAAGGCCAGGCCGCCGCGCCGGCGGCACGGGTGCACACCGCGGCGAAGAAGCCGGTCGCAGTGTCCAAGCCCGCACGTCCGGCACTCGCCGCCGCCCCGGCGCCCGCGATGAAGGCACCGGCGCAGAAGACCGCGCCGCGCAAGGCCACCGTCGGCGGCGATTCGGACTGGGAAGAGTTCTGATCGCATGACTACAGCATGGCTGTAGTCGCAAGCTTCCTTTACCATACGTCCCCATCGCAACAGGGGGACGTATGGACCATCACATCGGCAGCCGCGCGCTGCGCACCTCGATCGCCGCAGCCGCGGCGATTGCACTTTCCGGCGCCGCACATGCCGGGCAAACCGCCGCGCCGTGCGACGGCGACGCATTCCAGACCATCCTCTCCCCCGCCGCCGCGACGTTCGACGCCCGCGCCGCATGGCTCGACCGCCGCACGTTGCTGTGGCCCGGCACCCGCACCGGTGCGCGCATCCGCCTGTACCACGCCGCCCAGGCCACGCTGACCGCACCGCGCGGCGGCAAGGTGGCCGGGGCGGACGGCTTCCTGCCGCTGGACACCGTCACGGCACCGGTACCCGTGCAGTTGGCCGAACCTTGGCGCTACCTGGGCGACGGCATGCAGCTGGCCGTGCGCGACGCTGACGCCGCCGCCATCGGCGCGCTGCATCGCGGCCAGCTGCTGCTCGTGAACGAAGCGGAGGATGGCACCGTGCTGGACGCGACCCGCATCCAGGCGGCCGGCGCGCTGGACGACCTGTACGCGGCCGCGGAAAGCGTGCCGGACCTGGGCGCGACACCGCGCGGACGCACCACCGTCTTCAAGCTGTGGGCGCCGACGGCGCAGGCGGTGGCCGTCTGCACCTACGACAAGGGCAACGGCCCGCTGCGCGCGGCGGTGCCGATGCGCTTCGATGCCGCCACGGGCATCTGGTCCACCACCGTGTCCGCAAACCTGGACGGCAAGTACTACCGCTATGCCGTCGACGTGCTGGCGCCGAGCGTGGGCGTGGTGCGCAACCTCGTCACCGATCCGTACGCGGTCAGCCTGACCACCGACTCACGCCGCGCCTACATCGCCGACCTGGCCTCGCCGCGCCTCAAACCCGCCGGCTGGGACCGCGACGCGGCACCGGCCAAAGTGAAGGCGCAACCGGACATGTCGATCTACGAGCTGCACGTGCGCGACTTCTCGATCGGCGACGCGACGGTGAGCGCGGCCAATCGCGGCAAGTACCTGGCCTTCACGGAAGCCGGCTCGAACGGCATGAAGCACCTGCGCGCGCTGGCCGGCGCGGGCCTGACGGACCTGCACCTGCTGCCCGTCTACGACTTCGGCAGCGTGCCCGAGCAAGGCTGCGTCACGCAGCGCCCGGCCGGCGCGCCGGACAGCGACGAACAGCAGCGCATGGTCGGCCATTCGAAGGCCACCGACTGCTACAACTGGGGCTACGACCCGTATCACTACAACGCACCGGAAGGCAGCTACAGCACCGACCCGGCGGATGGTGCGAAGCGCGTGCTCGAGTTCCGCAAGATGGTGATGGCGCTGCACCGCGCCGGCCTGCGCGTGGGCATGGACGTCGTCTACAACCACACCTACCGTGCCGGCCAGGACGAGAAGTCCGTGCTGGACCGCGTGGTGCCGGGCTATTACCACCGTCTCGATGCGAAGGGGGCGATCGAAAGCTCCACGTGCGGGGAATGCGGCAACACGGCCACCGAGCACCGCATGATGGGCAAGCTGATGATCGACTCGGCCGCGCTGTGGGCGCGCCAGTACCACATCGATTCGTTCCGCTTCGACCTGATGGGCCACCAGCCGCGCGCGACGATGGAAGCGCTGCAGCGGCGCGTCGACCGCGACACGGGCAGGCACGTGAACCTGATCGGCGAAGGCTGGAACTTCGGCGAGGTCGCGGACGGCAAGCGCTTCGTGCAGGCATCGCAGCTGTCCCTGAACGGCAGCGGCATCGGCACGTTCAGCGACCGTGGGCGCGACGCCGTGCGCGGCGGCGGTGCCGGCGATGCGGGGCGCGACATGGTCACGCGGCAGGGCTACGTGAATGGCCTTGTGTACGACCCGAACGGCAGCGCCGAGCACACGGCGGACGAGATCCTGAAGGCGGCGGACATGGTGCGCGTGGGCCTCGCGGGCACGCTGCGCGGCTATGCGTTCGAGACGCGCACGGGCGACGTGCGCGCGCTGCGTGACGTCGACTACGCGGGCCAGCCGGCCGGTTACGCGAGCGCGCCGGGCGAAGTGGTCAACTACGTGGAGAACCACGACAACCAGACGCTGTACGACCTGAACGTGCTGCGCCTGCCGGCGACGACGTCGACGGCCGACCGCGCCCGCGTGCAGATGCTGGCCGCCGCGATCAACGCGTTCAGCCAGGGCGTGGCCTACTTCCACGCCGGCTTCGACATCCTCCGCTCCAAATCGCTGGACCGCAACAGCTTCGACTCGGGCGACTGGTTCAACCGCCTCGACTGGACCTATCAGGACAACTACTTCGGCACGGGTCTGCCGCCGGCGGCGGACAACGGCAAGGATTACGAGATGCTGAAGCCCTTGCTCGCGAACCCCGCGTTGAAGCCGGCACCGGCCGACATCGCGTTCGCGCGCGACGCATTCCGCGACCTGTTGAAGATCCGCGCCAGCAGCACGCTGTTCCGGCTGCGCACGGCGGACGACGTCAAGCAGCGCCTGCGCTTCTACAACACGAGCCCGGCCCAGGTACCGACCTTGCTGGCCGGCCGCCTGGACGGCAACGGCTACGCGGGCGCGAACTTCAAGACGGTGCTGTACTTGATCAACGTCGACAACGCCGACCGCACGATCGTGATCCCGGAAGAACAGAACAAGCGCCTGCGGCTCCACCCCGTCCACACGTCGCCGACGGCAGCCGACCGCCGCGTACGCGAAGCGCACTACGACGCATCGACCGGCCGCTTCACGGTACCGGCACGCACCGCCGTCGTGTTCGTGGAATAACCCAAAAAAAATTGCTCAAAATCGGGGTCAGACCCCGATTTTTGGAAATATTTTTCCGGCGGTTACCGGGCCGCTTCGAGCAGCACCGTGTTGAACTTGCCGGACGTGAGCACCGCGCCGTTCTTCACCGTGTATGTGGTGTTGGCGTAAGCGTCGCGCACCTTGCTGCCGTTGGCGAACACGCCGCCGACGGTGATCGCGATGCGCTTGCCGACGGGGACGTCCAGTGCCACCACGACCTTGTCGGCGCTGCCATTGCCACTGTAGGTACGGGCGAACGTGTACGGCGCATCGGCCAGTTTGCGGTGGGTGCCGGCGCCGATCGACACGTGATGGTGGCGGAACAGGCCAAGCTTGCTCCAGTGGGCGCGCACGTCGGCGATGCGGTAGCCGTCGCGCGTGGCGTTGTTCGCCAGGTCGTCCCAGTTCATCGGCGAGCGCAGTTTCGCGTCGCCGACGGCGTCCGCCGGGTCCAGCCGGCGCGCCGTCTCGTCGCCGTAGTAGATCTGCGCGGCGCCGGGAGCCAGCAGCAGCTTGTTGGCCGATTCGAACGGCTTGGTGCGGGCCGCGTCGAACGGGTTGCCGTCGTCGTGCGAATCGAGGTAGTTCAGCACGGACTTGCCGCGCAGCGGGCCTTGCAGCTGCGCCGCGTACTTCGCGAAGACGCTGTCATACGAGCCTTGCGCATCGGCCGGCAGGCTGAAGTTGATCAGCGCGTCGAAGCCGTTGGCGTAGAAGTCCGTCTTCGTGCCGCCGCCCATGTCGAACTCGCGGCCATGGCCGATCGCGTAGTTGTACACCTCGGCCACCGTGTAGAAGCGACCGTCGCCCAGCACCTTGGCCGGATTGGCCTTCTTCCACTCGTCGTGCGCCGCTTCGGTCACGGTGCGCAGCTCCTTCCACACGCCGGCTTCCGTGTGCTTGACGGTGTCACCCCTGTAGCCGTCCAGGCCGAACTTGCGGATCCAGTCCGCGTGCCACTTCATCAGGTAGTAGCGCGGCGCGCGCGGGTAGCCGGTGCGCGCGAAGAACGCATCCAGCTCCTGCACTTCACGCTCGAAGCGCCCTTCCTTCTTCCACTTTTCCACCAGCTGCGGCGGCAGCGCGACCGGGGTGTCGCTTTCGGTGCGCACGTCCGGCAGGTTTTGCACAAGGGTGCAGGTGATCGTCGTGGGCGCGTCCTTGTGCTGGCACGTCGGCCCCGTGCGCACCCAGTCCGACGGCCATACCGGGTCTTCCGCCGTCACGGGACCCGTGTGGTTCATCACCACGTCCAGCAGCACGCGGATGCCGCGCGCATGGGCCGCGTCGACGAAGTCGCGGAAGTCCTGCTCCGTGCCCAGGTTCGCGTCGACGGCCGTCCAGTCGCGCGCCCAGTAGCCGTGGAAGCCGTACGACTTGCCGGTGCCTTCGTCGGTGCCCGCATGGATCTGCTCCACAGGCGGCGTCAGCCAGATCGCGTCGACGCCCAGGCTGTCGAAGTAGCCTTCCTTGACCTTGGCGGTGAGGCCTTTCAGGTCGCCGCCCAGGTAGCCGCGCAGCGGCGCCGCATCCGCCTTGCGGCCGTAGGCAAGGTCGTTGGACCGGTCGCCGTTGGCGAAGCGGTCCGTGACGAGGAAATAAATGGTCGCGTTCTCCCACATGAACGGCTTGGTCGAAGGTGCCGCCTGGGCGGTCGTGCCGGCGGCGAGCA
Organism: Pseudoduganella flava; assembly: GCF_007830495.1. GTDB lineage: Bacteria > Pseudomonadota > Gammaproteobacteria > Burkholderiales > Burkholderiaceae_D > Rugamonas > Rugamonas flava. Next base: position 36,644 of record NZ_VLKW01000003.1, read on the forward strand.
GGACGGACAGTGCGAGAGAAGTGAGTTTCATGCGACCTTTCTTTGGATGGTTAAGTGATGACCGACGGATTGCTCCGCCCCGTGTTGTAGGCGATGCTCGCGACGCTGTCGGCGATCGCGATCAGCGCGGCCAGCGCCTGCTGGGTGGGAATGTGGTGCTGCGCCGGATCGGGCTCGTAGCGCTCCAGGTAGACGCGCAAGGTCGCCCCTTCCGTGCCCGTGCCGGACAGGCGATAGACGATCCGCGAGCCGTCCGTCATCACGATGCGCACGCCCTGCTGCGTGGCCTGCGAACCGTCGACGGGATCGGTGTACGCGAAGTCGTCCGCATACTCGACCGTGTAGTGGTTCATCTGCTGGCCCTGCATATTGGCCAGCTTCACGCGCAGGTCGTCCATCAGCACGTTGGCCGCATGCGTCTCGATGCCTTCGTAGTCGTGGCGCGAGTAGTAGTTGCGGCCGAATTGCTGCCAGTGCTCTTCGACGATCTGCTGCACGGACTGGCCCTTCACGGCCAGCAGATTCAGCCAGAACAGCACGGCCCACACGCCATCCTTCTCGCGCACGTGGTTCGAGCCGGTGCCGTAGCTCTCCTCGCCGCACAGCGTGGCCAGGCCCGCATCCAGCAGTGTGCCGAAGTACTTCCATCCCGTCGGCGTCTCATAGCAGGGAATGCCCAGCGCCTCGGCCACGCGGTCGGCCGCGCGCGACGTGGGCATCGAGCGGGCGATGCCGGCGATGCCGCCGCGGTAGCCCGGCGCCACCTGCGCGTTGGCGGCCAGGATCGCCAGGCTGTCGGACGGCGTCACGTCGAATTTGCGGCCGACGATCATGTTGCGGTCCGCGTCGCCATCGGAAGCGGCGCCGAAGTCCGGGGCATCCGGCCCCGCCATCAGCTCGATCAGCTCCGCCGCGTTGACGGGGTTCGGGTCCGGGTGCAGGCCGCCGAAGTCCTCGCGCGGCACGCAGTTGATCACGGTGCCCGCAGGCGCGCCCAGCATGCCTTCGATGATCGCCTGCGCATACGGGCCGGAGACGGCGTGCATCGCGTCGAAGCGCATCGTGAAGCCGCCCGCGAACAGCTTGCGGATCGCATCGAAATCGAACAGCTGCTCCATCAGCTCCGCGTAGTCCGCCACCGGGTCGATCACTTCGACCTGCATCTGCTCCAGGTAGCCGCGGCCCGTATGGTCGATGTCGATGTCCGGCGCGTCGCTGATGCGGTACGACGTGATGGCCGTCGTGCGCTGGTAGATCGCTTCCGTCACCGCTTCCGGTGCCGGGCCGCCGTTGCCGATGTTGTACTTGATGCCGAAGTCGCCGTCCGGCCCGCCCGGGTTGTGGCTGGCCGACAGGATGATGCCGCCCATCGCCTCGTGCTTGCGGATCACGCAAGAGACGGCCGGCGTCGACAGGATGCCGCCGCGCCCCACCAGCACGCGCGCGACGCCGTTGGCCGCCGCCATCTTCAGGATCGTGCGGATCGCCGCGCGGTTGTGGAAGCGGCCATCGCCGCCGAGCACCAGCGTCTTGCCGGACAGGTCGCCGAGCGTGTCGAACACGCTCTGCACGAAGTTCTCGAGATAATGGGGCTGCCGGAACACGCCGACCTTCTTGCGCAGGCCGGAAGTGCCCGGGCGCTGGCCTGGAATGGGCGTGGTCTGTATCGTCTGGATTGCCATGTTCGCTCCGCTCTAGTGTTACCGAAAGATTAACATCCCAGCGTACCGCGAACTATCGTGCGGCGGCGCGCGGATGAGTCCCTAGGCGGCCCGGCGGCTCAGCGGGCGTTCACTCGGCGCGGCGGGCGGTATCGCGCACGAACAGCGTCAGCACGCCGGCCAGCGCCATCGATGCGCCGCCCAGCGCCAGCGTGCTGGCCGTATGGCCGGCGAAGAAGTGGCGCGTGACGAAGCCCAGCAGCACGGCGCTGACGATCTGCGGAATCACGACGAAGAAATTGAACACGCCCATGTAGTAGCCCATCCGCTTGGCGGGCAGCGCGCCGGCCAGGATCGCGTACGGCATCGTCAGGATGCTGGCCCAGGCCAGGCCGATGCCGATCATCGGCAGGATCAGCGTCTGCTTGTCGTGGATCGCGTACACGCTGGCCAGGCTGATGCCGCCGATGACGAGGCAGATCATGTGCACTGCCTTGCGGCTCGTCGCCCGCGCCAGCACGGGCAGCACGAACGCTGCGAGTGCCGACACGCCGTTGTACACGGCGAACATCAGGCCCACGTAGTTGCCCGCCTCCTGGTACAGCGCCGACTGCGCATCGGCCGTGCCGAACACGTTCTCGGCCACGCTTGCCGTCGAGTAGATCCACATCGCGAACAGCGCGATCCACGTGAAGAACTGCACGAACGCCAGCTGCACCATCGTCTTCGGCATGCGCAGCACGCCGCCGAAGATCTCGGCCAGCGCGTGGCCCATGCCGCGCTTGCGGTCGCGGCGGAACTCTTCCAGGTTTTCCGGCGGCAGCTCGTCGCTGGCCAGCACGGTCCACAGCACGGCGCAGAAGAACACGGCGCCGCCCAGGTAGAACGCGTAGCGCACGGAGTCCGGCACGCTGCCGTCCACCGGCACGTTGGACACGCCCGCGTAGTCCGTCAGGATCGTCGGCAGCAACGACGCGATGACGGCGCCGCAGCCGATGAAGAATGTCTGCATCGCGAAGCCGGCCGTCTGTTGCGACGCATCGAGCTTGTCGCCGACGAAGGCGCGGAACGGTTCCATCGACACGTTGATCGCCGCATCGAGCATCCACAGCAGCACGGCCGCCATCCAGATCGCATGCGAGTTCGGCATCGCGAACAGCGCCAGCGATGCGAACACGGCGCCCAGGAAGAAGAACGGCCGGCGCCGGCCCCATTTCGGATGCCACGTGTTGTCGGACAGGTAGCCGATGATGGGCTGCACCAGCAGGCCCGTGACGGGTGCCGCAAGCCACAGGAACGGCAGCTGGTCTGGATTGGCGCCCAACGTCGAATAGATGCGGCTGATGTTCGCGTTCTGCAGCGCGAAGCCGAACTGGATGCCGAAGAAGCCGAAGCTCATGTTCCAGAGCTGCCAGAACGACAGCCTGGGCTTGGTGGAAGAAGAATGCATCCGAGTCTCCGATGTTATACGTGGCACCAGCCAAATTTGTAGCAAAATAACATGCACCGCTCAGCCTGTCAACGAAGGAGGAGCCCAGAAAACCCGCCGGTTACAGCGGGTTTTGTAGTCAAACAACAGAGTTCGACGCGATCTGGTTACAGCTCCATCACAAGCCTGGCCGCAAGCTTCGCGCGGCCCGGCAGCGCCACCTTCAGCACGCGCTGTTTCCCATCCCATGACGAGGGCACCGCGCGGCCGTCGAGCAGCACGCGCTTCGGCTTGGCGACGCCGTGCACATGCACCGTGTAAGCACGCACTACCGGCGCCATCGCGCTGCCCGTCTCGGTAGCGATCGCGATCTCCAGCGCCGCTGGGTGCGCGGCGGACGTGAAGCGGGCGATCTCGTAGCGCCCCTTGCGCCAGGCGTCCGCGGTGGCGCCGTCGTCGTCGTACAGCATGCCCTGCGACGCCGTCACGCCGGCGTCGTGCCAGTAATGCAGGTTGATCGCGCGGCCCGTGTAGTCGCGCGTCGACTGCACGACGGGCGTCATCGGCACGAAGGCGCCGGCCCGCACGTAGACGGGAATGCGCTCCGCCGTCACCGGCACCGTCTCGAGGATGCCGCCCTTGTGCCGCTCGCCCGTGTGGAAGTCGAACCACGCGCTGCCCTTGGTGGGGAAGTACACTTCCTTGCGCGTGGCGCCGGCTTCCGTGATGGGTGCGACGAGGAAGCTGTCGCCCCACAGATAGGTCGCGGCCAGCATGTTCGCGTCGTTCTGGTCGTCCTCGAACAGCACGGGGCGCATCAGCGGCATGCCGGTGGTGCTGTTCTCGAAGGCCATCGTGTAGTGGTAAGGCAGCAGCGCGTAACGCAGCCGGATCGCGTCCGCCGCCAGCTGCTTCGTGCGCGGCGTGCGGAACACGGGTTCGGACGGCACCTCTTCCTGCGCATGGGGGCGGAACACGGGCTGGAACACGCCGTACTGCAGCCAGCGCACGTACAGCTCGTCGTCCAGCACGGGGCCGGCGAAGCCGCCCAGGTCCGAGTGCATGTACGCCAGGCCCTGCATGCCCATCTGCAGCGCGATCTCCATCTGCGACTGCAGGCCGCCCCAGCTGCGCGAGACGTCGCCGGACCATGGGATCATGCCGAAGCGCTGCGAGCCCGAATAGCCGGCCCGCATCAGGATGAAGGGCCGCTCGTCGGGGAACTCGCGCGCATAGCCTTCGGCGATCAGCCGCGCCCAGTCGTGGCCGTAGATGTTGTGGACCTCGTCCGCGCTGGCGCCGACGTGGCGCAGGTCGGCCGGATGCACTTCTGGCTCGCCCAGGTCGCCCCACCATCCCGCCACGCCCTGCCGCTTCAGGTCCTTGTAGATGTTCCAGAACCAGCCGCGGCCCGCCGGGCTGTAGAGGTCGATCAGGCCCGTGTTCCCGAAGAAGAAGTCGTACGTGTACGGCGCGCCGTCGGCTTTGGTGGCGAGCGCCTTGGCGGCCACCGCCTCCTGCCAGCGCTGCGACGTCGTCACGACGAACGGTTCGGTGATGACGACTGTGTTGACGCCCTGCTGCTTCAAGTCGCGCAGCATGCCTTCCGGGTTCGGGAAGCTCTGCTTGTCCCAAGCCAGGTTGCCCATCGTGCCCTTCACTTCCTTGCCGAACCAGTACAGGTCCAGCACGACGGCGTCGAGCGGGATCTTGTCGTCCTGGAAGCGCTTGACCGTGTCGCGCACCTCGGCTTCCGTGTGATAGCCGAAGCGGCTGGCGAAATTACCGAACGCCCAGCGCGGCGGCAGCGGCTGGCGGCCCGTCAGGCTCGTGTAGTTGGCCATGATGTCGGCCCACGCATCGCCGGCCACCACCTGGTAGGTCTTGCGGCCGCCGCTCGTTTCATACGTCAGCGTGCCGTCGCGGCGGCTGTCGAAATCGAGCCAGCCCGTCTGCGGGTTATCGAAGTGCAGCGCGTACTTCTTCGACGACAGCGCCACGGGAATCGTGAAGTTCAGCAGCTCGGAGCGATTGCCGTAGCCGTAGTGCGCCTTGTTGTACAGCTGGAAGCGATGGCCGCGGCGGTTCATGCCGACGGCGCGCGCACCGGCACCGTACAGCGCCTCGTCGCCGTCGAGCGCGAACTCGAGCGCCTCCATGCCGTCCTTGCGGGTATAGCCCAGCTTCTCCGCCACCAGCGGCTTGCCCTTGTACGCGTAGGCGATGCGCAGCGGCTGGCGCTGCACCGTCACCGTGATGCCGCCGGTCGCGTATTCGATCGCGCCGTCCACCTCGCGCACCGTCGGGTGCACGCCGCCGGGTGCCAGCACGACCGCGTGCGACACCGGTTCCTGGCGCTCGCCGTTCGGAATGAACGTGGTCTCGACGATCGCCGGGGAATACGGCTTGATCAGGTAACGCCCGTCGTTGGTGACGATGTCGAGTACGCCGTCCTTCTCGGTCCAGCTCTGCACGTGCCGCGCGGCGTTCTGCGCAAAGGCCGTTTGACACGCGAGGATCAGCGCAAGCGCCGCGGTGTTCTTGGTTTTCATTGGTCTCGATGGGTTTGGTGTGGAGCCGAGAGCATGACAAAAGCACCGCGTGAAGACAAGGGCCGATGGGGTATATTGACGGCCTATTTTTCGATACGGGGAGAGATGGAAATGCGGACGACCAACTACAAACCGCTTGTAGTCGCACTGCTACTCGCGCTGGGCACGGCGCACGTGCAGGCGAAGGAGAAAAACAAGCCGGCCACGCCGGCAAAGGAGAAGCCAGCGAAGGCCAAGGCGGCGCAAGGTGCGCCGAAGGCCACGGCGGCCGAAGCGAAGCGCTTCCTTGCGACGACGGAGACGAAGTTCGACAAGCTGAACATGGACCAGGCGCGCGCCGAATGGGTCGGCGCGAACTTCATCACGGACGACACCGAGGCGATCGCCGCCTATTTCGGCGAGCTGCAGCTGGACGCGGCTGGCCAGGCCGCGCTGGGCGCACGCCGCTTCAACGGCCTGCCGCTGGGTGCCGCGGAAGCGCGCAAGCTGAAGCTCCTGCAACTGACGCTGATGCTGTCCGATCCGAAGGAGCGCGCCGACTACGCGGCCGCGCGTGCCGCGCTGTCGGGCGCCTACGGCAAGGCGAAATACTGCCCAACCGACGGCCGCCCGTGCATGCCGCTGGGCGAGCTGGAAAAGATCCTGGCGACGAGCCGCGATCCGGCCAAGCTGCAGGACGCGTGGGCCGGCTGGCACGCGCAGGCGCCTGCCTACAAGCAGCGCTACGCGGATTTCGTGCAGCTGTCGAACAAGGGCGCCCGCGAGATGGGCTATGCGGATACGGGCGCGCTGTGGCGCTCCGGCTACGACATGCCGCCGGAAGACTTCGCGTTCGAGATGGAGCGCCTGTGGCTGCAGGTGAAGCCGCTGTACGACTCTCTGCATGAATACACCCGCTACAAGCTGCGCGCCGCCTACGGCCCGAACGTGGTGCCGCTGACGGGCCCGATCCCCGCGCACCTGTTCGGCAATATGTGGAGCCAGACGTGGGACAACATCTACCCGCTGCTGAAACCCGCGCAGGGCGCCAGCAGCTTCGACCTGACCAAGGTGCTCGAGGACCGCAAGACCACGGCGAAGCAGATGACGCAGTACGCCGAAGGCTTCTACACGTCGCTGGGCATGCAGAAGCTGCCGGCCACGTTCTGGGAACGCTCGCTGCTGACCAAGCCGCGCGACCGCGACGTGGTGTGCCATGCGTCGGCATGGTCGATCGACGCCAAGGACGACGTGCGCATCAAGATGTGCATCAACCCGACGGCCGAGGACTTCACGGTGATCCACCACGAGCTGGGCCACGTGTACTACTTCCTCGCCTACCAGGACCAGCCGAACCTGTTCCGCGCCGGCGCCAACGACGGCTTCCACGAAGCGATCGGCGACACGATCGCGCTGTCGATCACGCCGGGCTACCTGAAGAAGATCGGCCTGATGAAGGAGGACCCGGACCCGAAGGCGGACATCGGCGAACTGCTGCGCCGCGCGCTGTCGAAGGTGGCGATCCTGCCGTTCGCGTACTCCGTCGACAAATGGCGCTGGGACGTTTATGCCGGCAAGACCCAGCCGGCCGACTACGACCGCACTTGGTGGCAGCTGCGCGAACAGTACATGGGCGTGAAGCGCCCGCTGCCGATGCTGGCCAATGGCTTCGACGCCGGGGCCAAGTACCACGTGCCGGCGGACGTGCCGTATGCACGCTACTTCCTGGCCGACCTGCTGCAGTTCCAGTTCCACCGCGCGCTGTGCCGCGAGGCCGGCTACACGGGCCCGCTGCACCAGTGCTCGATCTACGGCAATGCCGCCGCAGGCAAGAAGCTGCAGGCCATGCTGGAGCTGGGGATATCGAAGCCGTGGCCGGAAGCGCTGAAGGCGATCAGCGGCGAGGACCGTATCGACGGCAATGCGCTGCTCGAATACTTCGCGCCGTTGAAGGCGTGGCTCGATGAGCAGAACCGGATGCTGGCGGCGCAGCAGAAGGGGTGATTTGCTTGCGCCAGCGTGTGAGACCCGGCTGCGGCCGGGTTTTTTTTATGCTCAGCGCGGTGGCGCCGACATGGGCAGCGTGCCGCGCAAAAAACAAAACCCCAAGTGCAAGACCTGGGGTCAGACCCGGCGGGTCTGACCCCGGCATCTGCCTTGGGGTTAATGACGCGATCGGGCTCGCTGACTTCCGTGCTCGACCAGCGCCTTTTGATGCAGCCGGATCAGAACTTGTAGTTCACGCCCAGCAGGATGGTACGGCCATACTTCTGGTACTCCAGCTGCTGGTTCGTCGAGCCGTTGTAGGTTTCGTAGGCGGCGTTGCGCAGGTTGTTCGCCTGCAGGACGATGCCCAGGTCCTTCAGCGGGCCGTTCTGGAACGTGTAGCCCAGCTGCAGGTCGATGACCTTCTCGCCCACCACGTAGCGCAGCGAACGTTCGGCGGCGAAGTTGCCGATCTCGCCGACGAAGTCCGAACGCTTGCGCTGGCTGACGCGGGCTTCGAAGCCGGCCTTCTCGTAGTACACGGTCAGGTTCGTCACGCGCTTGGACAGGCCCGGCAGCGGGATGTTCTGGCCGATCGAGCCGTCCGGTTCCTGGATCGCGATATTGCTGTCCGTGTAGGTACCGGAAGCCACGATGCCGAAGCCGTCCAGCACCGGCGTCAGCATGTTCAGCGGCAGGGAGCCGGACAGTTCGACGCCGCGCATCGTGCCGCCGTTGCCGTTGTACGGTGCCTTGAAGTCGCCGAACACCGTGTTCGCTTTCGTGCCCGGCACGAAGGCCGAGAAGTCGTAGGTCTTCGTCTGCGTGAAGATGTACGTGTCGAGCTTCTTGAAGAAGAACGCGCCGGCCAGGTAAGCCTTCTTGCCGAAGTATTTTTCATACGAGACGTCGAACGCCTTGGCACGCCACGGGTCCAGCTTCGCATTGCCGCCCGATGCACCTGGTTTGAGCGTCGTGTCCGACACACCGAAGTCCACCGCGGCACGCAGCTGGTCCACGCGCGGACGGGCGAGCTGCTTGGCCAGCGCCACGCGCAGCGTTTGGTCGTTCGGCAGGCCGAAGTTCAGGTTCATGCTCGGCAGGTAGTCGGTGTACGACTTGCCGTCGTGGATAGGCTGCACCTGGTTCCCCGCCGGCAGCGCGCCGTTGAAGTAGTTCGAGTCCGAACCCTGCTTGGTGTGCTGGATCTGCACGCCCACGTTACCACGCAGCGAGATGTCGCCGAATTCGTGCTCGATGTTCGCCTTCGCGAACGCGGTCGAGATCTTCTCTTCCACCGACCACGTCTTCAGGATCACGTTGCCCGACGTTGCGCTCGGGTTGAACGTCATGTACTTCGATACCACGCCCGGCACGTTCCATGCGGGCACGTTGCCGACGCCGGCGAAGCCCAGGTCGACGGTGCCGTAGATCAGCGACGGGTCGAGCGTCGTCGGGCTGCCGTTCAGCGTCGTGCTGCCTTCCGGCTGGCTCTTGTCCTTCGAACGGTCGCTGTAGTTGACGCCGATGTCGAAGCCGGAGAACCAGTTTTCCAGCGCGGCCGGGGCCTGGAAGTTGGCCGCCACTTTCACGCTCTTCAGTTCATCCTCGACGAACGGGATCTTGCCGTAGCCGGGGCCGTAGATCGTGTCCTTCAGGTACAGGTTGGCGGGGCTGGCGTAATCGCTGCGCGCTGGCGTCATCGTCGGGAACGCGCCCGTGTTGAAGCCGAGGCGCACGCTGTCCAGGTACTGCGATGCGTTGACGGCGCCCAGCTGCAGGTTGTTCTCCAGCGAGAGTTCGTCGCGCTTGGCCTTCGACCAGCTCGCGTCGGCCACCAGCTTCCAGCCCGTCATGCGGAATTCGTTGTTCCAGCCCAGCGCGCGGATATCGTCGCGGCGCTTGGTGTACATGCCGCGCACCAGCGGGTAAACGTTGTTCGCGGTGGCGGTGCCGATCGCATTGCCGTTCTTCGTCACGTCCGTGAACAGCAGGCCCGGTTGCAGGTTGCCGTTCCAGCCGCCCAGCGGGATCTCGAACTGGTTCGCCGTGTCCTCATGCTTGAAGATCGACGCGTACATGTCGATCGTGCTGGTCCACTGCTTGTTCGGACGGTATTCGATCACGCCCATCAGGCCGTCGCGGCGGTTGTAGCCGGTGCGGGCCAGTGCCTTGATGCCGTCGGTGGTCGTGGTGCCGGTCGGCAGGCCGGGGCGCGATTCCGTCTTCCACGGTTCGTAGATGCCGGTTTCCTGCGCCAGCACCGGCGACTCCAGGTGGGCGAAGCCGACGGCCACGCCCAGCGTGCGGTTCAGGAACTGGTCGATGTAGCTGACGGAGAAGCGGTTGCCCAGCGACTTCGTGTTGGCCATGCTGCCCAGCGAGTTGCCTTCGCCGCGCACGTTCATCGCGACGGTGCGCTTGCCGAAGTTCAGCGGACGCACGGTCTGCAGGTCGATCGTGCCCGACAGGCCCTGGCCGATCAGGCCCGCATCCGGGGTCTTGTAGATCGTCACGCCGGACAGCAGCTCGGACGGGTACTGGTCGAATTCGACGCTGCGGTTGTCGCCGGTGGAGACTTGTTCGCGGCCGTTCAGCAAGGTCGTGGCGAAGTCGGGGGACAGACCGCGCACGGAGATCACTTGCGCACGGCCGGCCACGCGCTGCGCGGCCAGGCCCGGCAGGCGGGCAATGGATTCGGCGATGGAGACGTCCGGCAGCTTGCCGATGTCTTCAGCGGAAATGGCTTCAACGATCGACGTCGAATCCTTCTTGACGGAGATGGCGTCCTCGATGCCGCGCCGGATACCGGTCACGGTCACGGTGGTCATCGGCGCCTCGGCCGCCGGAGTGTTCTGTGCTTGCGCCGCGGCCGGATTGGCCAGTGCGGCGATGAAGAGTGCGCAGCCAGCGGCCACCGGGCTCAGTTGCAGGGCCGTGCGCGTGCTGCGCTCAGGCGCGAAGAATTTCATCGAAGTCCCCTCACAATCAAAACGAATATTTCCCGTCTGCACACTTAACTGAACTACACGGGAATCCAAGGAATGCGGCCGCTCTTTTAGACGTCCTGCAAGAATTTTGTATTAAAACTAGATGCAGTGTCAATTAAAGTTCAGTCCGACTACGTGGAAATAGGCCGTTTTCCGGGGCGCTCTAGGCCCTTCGTTGTACGCAGGCTACAGGGAGTCACAGACACATATGTAGTGGGACTACAGAAAATGATGGAAAACAACCGTTTCCACTGAAATTCTGTAACGAAACGGGATCGTCGAGCGCCGCGCTGTATTAAAACTAGGTCGACGGACTCGCCGGTTTGAATTCTCGCAGCAGACATAGTATTCTGCCATCAAAACGGCCGCCCAAGAGCCTGTAGTTCCGCTACTTACAGAGGAGACTCATGAGACTGCCGCGCAGCCCTTTCCCACACGCGCTCGTACGCGCCGCGCTGTTCCCCGCTCTGCTCATCGGTATGTGCGCTCACGCCGCCGACTATCGCATCGACCGCGTCGAGCCCGCGTTCTGGTGGACCGGCATGCACCACAAGACGGTCCAGCTGATGGTGCACGGCACCGCGATCGCGGAACTGGTGCCGGCCATCGACCAGCCGGGCGCCCGGGGTGTACGTATCGCGGCCGTCACGCGCGCGGCCAATCCGAACTACCTGTTCATCGACCTGGCGCTGGGCGACGATGCGCAGCCGGGCGCCTTCGATATCGTGTTCCGTCCCGCCGCCGGCGCTGCCGCCGCGCCGGTGCTGCGCCACCGCTACCAGTTGCTGCCCCGTGCGCCCGGCTCGCGGGAACGGCGCGGCTTCGGCCCGCGCGACACGATCTACCAGGTGATGCCGGACCGGTACGCGAACGGCGATCCGTCCAACGACAGCGTGCCAGGCCTGCTGGAGCAGGCCAAGCGCGGCAGCGGCGGCGGGCGCCATGGCGGCGACCTGGCCGGCATGACGGCGCACCTCGACTACGTGGCGGACATGGGCTACACGCAGGTCTGGCCGACGCCGCTGGTGGAAAACGACATGCCCGCCTACTCGTATCACGGCTACGCGGCAACGGACTTCTACCGGATCGACCCGCGCTACGGCAGCAACGAGGACTTCCGCACGTTCGTCGCCCGCGCCCGCGACAAAGGTATCGGCGTGATCCAGGACGTGGTGCTGAACCACATCGGCAGCCGCCACTGGTGGATGCGCGACATGCCGATGCCGGACTGGATCAGCCATGGCGGCCAGCCGGTGATGACGGAGCACCACCGCGTCGCGTTGAACGATCCGTACGGCAGCCGCGCGGACGCGCGCAACTTCACGGAAGGCTGGTTCTCGCGCGGCATGCCGGACCTGAACCAGGCCAACCCGTTCGTCGCCAACTACCTGATCCAGAACACGATCTGGTGGGTCGAGTATGCGGGGCTGTCAGGCCTGCGGGTGGACACGTACGGCTATTCGAACACGGCCTTCCTGGCCGAATGGTCGCGCCGCGTGATGGACGAGTACCCGCAACTGAACCTCGTCGGCGAGGAGTGGAGCACGCGCGTGCCCGTCGTCGCGCGCTGGCAGCGCGGCAGCAACGGTGTCGGTGCCGCGCCGCCGTCGCAGCTGCCGTCGCTGATGGACTTCCCGCTGAACGATGCGCTGCGCCGCGGCCTGGCCAGCGCGGCGGCGGACAGCAACTTCGGCACCTTCAGCCTGAACGACCTGTACGAAACGCTGGCCCTCGACTACCTGTATCCGGACGCCGGCAACCTCGTGCTGTTCGAAGGGAACCATGACCTGCCGCGCACGTGGACGGTATTGAACGAGGACATGGGCCTGTACCGCATGGCGCTGGCCTATGTGCTGACGGCGCCGCGCATCCCGCAGCTGTACTACGGCACCGAGATCCTGATGCCGAGCACGAAGGAAGGCCGCGACGACGCGTCGTACCGCCGCGACTTCCCCGGCGGCTGGGCCGGCGACAAGGTCAATGCGTTCACCGGCGCGGGCCTGACGCGCCAGCAGCGCGAAGCGCAGGCGTTCGTGAAGAAGCTGCTGAACTGGCGCAAGGGCGCCACCGTGATCCACGCTGGCCGCACGATGCACTTCGGCCCGCAACAGGACACCTATGTGTTCTTCCGCTACGACGACAAGGCAAAGGTGATGGTCGCGCTGAACAAGAACCGGCAAGCCGTCACGCTCGATGCGGCGCGCTTCGGCGAGATGCTGCACGGCGTCACGCAAGGGCGCGACGTGATCACCGGACAAACCTATCCACTCGCGGGCAGCATCGCGCTGCCGGCACGCACCGCCCTCATCCTGGAGCTGCAATGAACCGACCCCATCTCGCCCTGCTGGGCGCACTGATCGCCGCCGGCGCCCATGCGACGGAACTGCCGGTGTCCTTCGGCAGCTGGGGCCATCAGGAGGCGGTGCGCTTCGCCACGCCGGACGACAACGCGCCGCTACGCACCTACACGCACAGCACGACGATGCGGCTGCGCGACGGCGATCCGCAATCCGTCACCTACGCCGAGCATGCCAACCTGCCGCGCGTGCGCAGCGGGAACGTGGCGTTCGACGCGCTGTTCGCGATGGCACTGGCCGAGATGCGGCAGGACAGCGTGGCGGCGATCCGCGACGACAGCTACAACGGCGGCCAGCCGATCCCGTGCGACTGCTTCGAGACGGGCGAGAAATGGCATTACGTGTGGACGCGCGACCTGTCCTATGCGGCGCACCTGGGCCTGGCGCTGCTGGACCCGCAACGGGTACGCAACTCGCTGCAATTCAAGCTGTCCGGCTACCGCGCCGGCGTGACGAAACCGGAGCGCGTGCCCGGCACCGCCGACGGCCTGCAGATCGTGCAGGACACGGGCAGCGGCGGCAGCTGGCCTGTCAGCACGGACCGCGTCACGTGGGCCTTTGGCGCCGAGGAGACGCTGAAGGCGCTGCCGGCCGCCGAGCGCGCCGCGCTCGTTCCGGTGGCGTTGCAAGCGCTGAAGAACACGATCGAGATCGATCGCGTGGCGGCGTTCGATGCGGCGGCGGGCCTGTACAACGGCGAGGAATCGTTCCTCGACTGGCGCGAGCAGAGCTACGCGAGCTGGATCCCGGACCGCCTGGCGAGCATGGCCACGTCGAAGGCGCTGTCGACCAATGTGGCGCACTACAAGGCGTTGACGCTGGCGTCCAGCCTGGCCCTTGAGCAGGGCGATGCCGCGACGGCGCAGCGCTATGCCGGCTGGGCCACCGCGCTGAAGGACGCGATCAATGCGCGGCTATGGCTGCCCGACGCGGGCATGTACAGCAGCGTCACGGCCGGCCATTTCGATGGGGCGCCGCAGTACCAGTTCGACTGGCTGGGGCAGGCGCTGGCGATCGTCACCGGCGTCGCCGATGCGGAGCAGGCCGACAGCATCCTCGCACACTATCCGCACGGGCCGATGGGCGCGCCGGTGATCTGGCCGCAGCAGCCGGGCCGCGCGGTGTACCACAACCGCGCGATCTGGCCGTTCGTGACGGCCTATGGCCTGAAGGCGGCGGCGCGGATGCACAACGTGGCGGTGGCCGATGCGGCATACGACACGCTGCTGCGCGCGGCGGCCGTCAACGCATCGAACATGGAAAACTTCGAGTGGCTGACGGGGCGGCCGATGCTGGCGCTCCGGCAGGATGGCAAGGACCTGTCCGGGCCCGTCGTCAATTCGCGCCGGCAGCTGTGGTCCGTGGGCGGCTATGTCGGCGCGATCGTCGGCGGCGTGTTCGGCATCGCGACGACGCACGACGGCATCGCCGTCAAGCCGTTCATCACGTCGAAGCTGCGCAACGAGGCGTTCCAGGGCAGCGCCACGGCCTCGCTTTCCGGCCTGGTGCTGCGCGGGCACAGGATCGACGTGCAGGTAGTGTTGCCGGCGCCCCGCTTCGAGACCGGCTACTACCCGGTGCAGCAGGTGCTGTTGAACGGCAAGCCGGTCGGCGGCGACATCAAGTGGAGCGAGCTGGCGGACACCAATACGATCGTCGTGCAGCTGGGCGACATGCTGCCGGGCCGGCAGAAGATCACGCGTGTGGCGGCGCAGCCGATGGACGTCGACCCGGCCGTGTTCGCGCCGCGCGAGCCCGTCATCACTAGCGCCGCAAAGGGCAGGCTGGCGTTCGCCGCCGCGCCGGCAGCGGGCATCACGTACAACGTGTATCGGGACGGGCGCCTCGTCGGTCGCGACGTTCGCGGGGCGACGTGGACGGACAAGACGCCTGCCGCGGCGGCGTGCTATGCGGCCGAGGCGGTGTACACGGCATCGGGCAACCGCAGCCACCACAGCGAGCCGGTATGCACGGGCGGCACGATCGCGCTGGCGGCGGGCGACGCGCGGATCGTCTCCAGCGTGCCGGCCACCGATGGCGTGATCCGCGGCTGGGGCGCACCGGCGGACACGCTGCGTGCCGGCGGCATCGCGGTCCGCGCGGCGGGCGCGTACCAGGTGCAGGTCGCGTATCGCAACAATGCGCATCAGGTGAACCTGGGCGTCAGCGGCGGCGTGAAGTGGCTGGTGCTGCGCGACGCGGCGGGCAAGGTGCGCGCCGAAGGTGTTGTGCAGCTGCCGCACTCCCCGGCCGGGCAGACCGTGTACTCGACGCCACTGGCGGCGCGTCTGGAGCCCGGCACGTACGCGGTGGAGCTGGCGGACTTCGTCAACATGAGCAGCCTGCAGTCGAACGCCACGTACAAGGATGCCGGCGGCGCGGCCGGGCCGATGAACCGCATCGACATCCACGGCATCAGGCTGCTCGCGACGAGCGCCCCAGCCATGGCACCAGTACCGCGCGGACGGCTGGAAATCGTCGACGGCTTCGCGTCGCCGCAGCTGGGCAACACGCGCAAGCTGCGCATCTGGCTGCCCCCGAGTTATGACGCCACTCCCGGCAAGCGCTATCCGGTGCTGTACATGCACGACGGCCAGAACCTGTTCGACGACAAGACGGCGTATTCGACCGAGTGGCACGTGGACGAAGTGGCCGACCGGCTGGCGGCCGAGGGACGCATGCGCGAGATCATCGTAGTCGGCATCGACAACACGCCGGACCGCGCGCACGAATACACGCCATGCTGCGAACCGCGCATCGGCGGCGGCAAGGTGGACGACTACGGCCGCTTCCTCGTCGACACGGTCAAGCCTTACATCGACGGCCGCTACCGCACGCTGCCCGGCAAGCCCGACACGGCGCTGATGGGCTCCTCGTTCGGCGGCCTCGCCACCCTGGCGATCGCCGAGCGCTACCCGCACGTGTTCGGCCACGCGGGCATCGTCTCCGGCTCGTTCTGGTGGAACAATGGCACGCTGATCGCCACCGCCCCACGCCGCGCCGCGCTGCCGGTGCGCCTTTACGTGGACGCCGGCACGGCCGCCGACGGCATCGAAGCGACGCGCGCCTTCCACAAGGCACTGCTGGCCAACGGCTGGCGCGCCGGCACCGACCTGCTGTACGTCGAAGACGAAGGCGGCGTGCACAACGAACTGTCATGGGCCGCCCGCGTGCACCGCCCGCTGACGTGGTTCTTCCCCGCGAAGCCCCAAGCCAATAGATGAGCTGGTCGCTAAACAACAACAGGGACTGTCCCTCGATAAAAAAAACAACAGGGGACTGTCCCTCGATTCTGGAAACTTCGTGGCGCCGCGCGGTCAGCGTGTCACGAAGGCGCGAGGGATCGCAGCGGATCGGCACGCGTTTGCGTGCGATCGCGCGAACGTGATGTGCGGTCGCAAAAAAGTTTCCTGAAACGAGGGACAGTCCCCGAATTCAGGAAATGTTTTGACGGGGGAATTCGAGGCAGTAGACGTTCGTGTCGCGTTCTTCCAGCGGGAAGCGGGTGCGGTGAAGGAAGCGCAGGCCGAGTTTTTGCAGCAGCGCGATCGACGGGGCGTTGGCGGGGTTCGTGATGCCGTACAGCCGCGGCAGCGCCAGCGTTGTGCGGGCGTGGTCGACGACGGCCGCCGCCGCTTCGTAGGCGTAGCCCTGGCCCCAGTAGCGCGGTGCGATCGCGTAGCCGATATCGGTGCCCGGCAACGTGTCGCGCAGGATCAGGCCGCACAGGCCCAGCGCCGCGCCATCCTCCTTGCGCTCGACGAGGTACAGCGAGTAGCCGAGGCGGCGCTGCAGCATCATCGGGCCGGACAGGATCGCGCTGCGCGCCTGCTCCACCGTGCGGATGCCCTTGTCGCCGATATTCTCCAGCCATGACGGATCGTTGACGAGCTCCAGGTAGAACGGCGCATCGTCCGGCTGCATCGTGCGCAGCCGCAGGCGGGATGTCTCGAGGATCTTCATCGCGCTCCTCCCGTGTGACGGAAGTCCACGCTCGCGGGCCGGCCCGGCAGGTCGAGCCGGGCCACGGCGCGCGGCGCTTCGGCGACGATGCGCCCGCGCCGCATCACCACGCGCCGCGCGGCGCGCAGCCGGATCGCTTCGACCGGGTCGGCCGCATCGAGCAGCACCAGGTCGGCATGGCAGCCGGGAGCGATGCCATAGCCTTCCAGGCCGAGGATGCGCGCCGGGTTCTCCGTGACGGCGGCGAAGCAGGCGCGCATCGCCTGCTGGCTCGTCATCTGCGCCACGTGCAGGCCCATATGCGCCACTTCCAGCATGTCGCCGGAACCCATGCCGTACCACGGGTCCATCACGCAATCGTGGCCGAAGGCGACGGTGACGCCGGCCGCCATCAGCTCCGGCACGCGCGTCATGCCGCGCCGCTTCGGGTACGTGTCGTGCCGGCCCTGCAAGGTGATGTTGATCAGCGGGTTCGCGATCGCCGCCACGCCGCTCTCGGCGATCAGCGGCAGCAGCTTGCTGACGTAGTAGTTGTCCATCGAATGCATCGACGTCAGGTGCGAGCCCGCCACGCGCCCGTGCAAGCCGAGCCGGTGCGTTTCGGCGGCCAGCGTTTCGATGTGGCGCGACAGCGGGTCGTCCGATTCGTCGCAGTGCATGTCCACCATCAGGCCCTGCTGCGCCGCGTATTCGCACAGCAGCCGCACGGATTCGGCACCGTCGGCCATCGTGCGTTCGAAATGGGGGATGCCGCCGACGACGTCGACACCCATGCCGATCGCCCGCCTCAGGTTGGCGAACGCGGTGGCGCTGCGCAGCAGGCCGTCCTGCGGGAACGCGACCAGCTGCATGTCCAGGTACGGCGCGACGCGGCGCTTCACGTCCAGCAGCGCTTCGACGGCCAGCAGGCGGTCGTCGCACACGTCCACATGCGTGCGGATCGCCAGCAGCCCGCGCGCCACCGCCCAGTCGCAGTAGCGCAGCGCCCGTTCCACCAGCGCCTCCTGCGTCAGCGCGGGCTTCAGCTCGCCCCACAGCGCGATCCCTTCGAGCAGCGTGCCGCTGGCGTTCACGCGCGGCAGGCCGTACGACAGCGTGGCATCCATGTGGAAGTGGGCGTCGACGAACGGCGCCGTGACGAGGTCGCCCTGCGCGTCGATCTCGCGCGCGCCCTGCACGGGCAGGCGCGGCGCGACGGCGGCGATGCGGCCATCCTGCACGGCGATGTCGACTTCGGTGCGGCCATCGGCCAGCGTGGCATTGCGGATCACGATATCCATCGGAACCTTTCGGCATTGGGGTGGTCGATTGTAGGCAGAGCACGCGCCACAATGCAACGCGTGCCGCCGCGCCTGTTACGCGTCCGTGAGGTGCCTTGTTTCTCTCTGCGCGGCGATGTTGCAGTGCATAAATTAACTGACGAATTCACACACAAAGCGCTTTCCAAGGCCTTGTTTCATCGCTAGAATGCCTTTATTGCATCGCACCATCCATCGTTCCCAGGAGAGCTTATGTCTTCGATTACCGAGCAACTATCCGCAACGAGCAAATCCCAGTTTGAAAGCCAGCTCAATTTCCTGAACAACGTGTTGAAGAAAACCGTCGACGGCGCCGAACAGGTGGTGGCACTGAACCTCAGCACGGCACGCAATGCCGCGGAACGCAGCGCGGCCGCCACGCGCCAGCTGCTCGAAGCGAAGGATGCGCGGGCGGTACTGGAACTGGCCCGTCCGCTGTCCGCCATCGAGGGCTTGTTCGCCTATGGCCGCGAGCTGTTCACGATCGCCAGCAAGACGCAAGTCGAACTGCTGCAGTCGGCACGCGAGCGCTTCAGCGACCTGCCCAGCAAGACCCTCGTGCTGGCCGCGCCGGCGGTGACGCAAGTGCCGGCGCAGGCCGCGCAGAGCGCCATCCATGGCGTCACGGACACGGCGCAGGCGGTCACGCAATCGGTCACCGACAGCGCGCAGGCCGTCACCCGCAGCGCCACCGATACGGCGCAGGCGGCCACGCACGCCGTTGCCGACACGGCCGCGCAGGCAACGCACGCAGCCAGCGCGGCCGCGGGCAGTGCCGTCGAAGCTGCCAGCCATACGCTGGCCCAGGCCGCGCACAATGCGCAGCCGGCCACCGATGCGGTGACGGACGCCGTCGAGCAGGTGGCGCAAGCCGTAGCCGACAACACGCCTGCCGCATCGACCGCCGCCCTGTTCGATGGCGAGGCGGCGCCCGCGCCGAAGACGGTGCGCAGCAAGCCGGCCGCGAAGCCGGTGGCCGAAGCCGTCGCCGCGCTGGCCGACAAGCCTGCCACGACGTTGAAGTCGGTGCCGGGCCAGAAGTCCCGTAAATAAGCACGCAAATCAGCGCACAATTCGGCGCCGGATAACGGCGCCGGCCCCCTCCTCTCCCGCCCGGCCGCCCCACACGGACCCGGCCGGCGCGTTCCGCCGGCCTGATGTATCCTAGCGAGCTTCGTGAAGGATATGTCATGAGTTTATCGAGCCTCCTCGTCGGCTTCGTGCGTGCGCACTGGCGCGCCTACGCGGGCGCGGGCGTGATGCTCGCGCTGGTCGCCGTCATCGGCATCTGGATTCCGCGCCAGATCGGCGCACTGGTCGACGGCCTCGCCGCGCACCGCCTCACGCGTGCGGACCTGGTGCAGGGCGTGGGCCTGCTGCTGGCGGTCGGCGTGGCCAACTACGGCCTGCGCGTGGCCTGGCGCATCCGCCTGTATTCGGCCGCGTACCGGCTCGGCGTGGAACTGCGTACCCGCTTCTACCGCCGCCTGACGTTGCAAGGCCCCGCGTTCTACCAGAAGCAGCGCACCGGCGACCTGATGGCGCTGGCCACCAACGACATCGATGCGATCGAGCAGGCCGCCGGCGAAGCGATGCTGGCCGGCTTCGACGGCACGCTGTCGCTGATGATGGTCATCGGCGTCATGATCCTCGGCGTCGACTGGCGCCTCGCGCTGTTCGCGCTGCTGCCGTTCCCGCTGATGGCGTATGCGTTCTGGCGCATCTCGTCGCACATCCACACGGCCGAAGCGGATTCGCTGAAGCGCTTCTCCGCCTTGAACGATCACGTGCAGGAAACGCTGACCGGCGTGCGCACGCTGCGTACGCTGGGCCTGGAACGGCGCAGCGCCGCCACGTTCGCGGAGCTGGCGGGCAAGGCCGCCGATGCCGCGCTGACGGCGCAGCGCTGGGAAGCGGCCTACGAGCCGGCCGTCGGCCTGACCCTGGCGGCAGCCACCGGTCTGTCGCTGGGCCTGGGCGGCTACCTCGTGTGGACCGATCAGCTGACGATCGGCGCGCTGACGAGTTTTTCGATGTATCTGGGCCAGCTGATCTGGCCGATGTTCGCGGCCGGCTGGGTGCTGTCGCTGCTGGAGCGCGGCCGCGCCGGCTGGACGCGGCTGCAGCCGATGCTGGATGCGCCGCTGACGATCGCCGACCACGGCACCGTGCAGGACCTGCGCCCGGGCGAGCTGGCCATCGAGCACCTGACGGTCTGCTACCCTGGCCACGACGAGCCGGCGCTGACGGACGTGTCGCTGCGCCTGCTGCCGGGCCAGACGCTGGGCCTCGTCGGCCCCACCGGCGCCGGCAAGACGACGCTGCTGCGCGTGCTGCTGCGCCAACTGGCGCCGCGCGCCGGCACCGTGCGCTGGGCCGGCCACGCGCTGGAGGATTACCAGCTGGCGGCGCTGCGCGGCGCGATCAGCTGGGTGCCGCAGGAATCGTTCCTGTTCTCCGCGTCGATCGCCGAGAACATCGCGCTCGGCAATCCGGAGGCCACGCGTAGCGAGATCGAGCATGCGGCCGACCTGGCGGCGATCCACGACGACATCCTGCTGTTCCCGCACAAGTACGAGACGGAGGTGGGCGAACGGGGCATCACGCTGTCCGGCGGCCAGCGCCAGCGCGTGGCGATCGCCCGCGCGCTGCTGTCCGATAACGACCTGCTGCTGCTGGACGACGCGCTGTCCGCCGTCGATACGGGCACCGAGACGCGCATCCTCGAACACCTGGAAGCACTGCGCCGCGCGCGCCCGGTGCGCAGCGCGATCATCGCCAGCCACCGGCTGTCCGCCGTCGCCGGCGCCGACCAGATCGTTGTGCTGAAACGCGGCCGCATCGTCGAACGGGGCACGCACGACGAACTGCTGGCGCAGGACGGCTGGTATGCCAGCCAGTGGCGCTACCAACAACTGGAGGCAAGCCTCGATGCAAGCTGAACGACAAGAGCGGGCGCACGCGCAGCAGATGCGGCAGGCCGTCGGCCTGTTGCGCGACTCGGCCGGCCCGGACCTGCACCACCTCTGGTGGGCGGTGCTGTGGCTGGCCTGCGCGGCCGGGCTGGAAGTGGTGGCGCCGCTGCTGGGCAAGCGCCTGATCGACGACTACCTGCTGCCGCGCGTGGCGAACTGGCCGGCGATGGCGCTGCTGCTGGGCGGCGTGTTCGTCACGGGCGCCATCGCCACGTGGCTGCGCTACCTGCAGCTGGTGCGCCTGTCCGGCCTGGCGATGCGCTCCGTGCAGCGGCTGCGCGAACGGGTGTACGGCCACGTGCTGCGGCTGCCGATGGCGTTCTTCGACCGCGCCATCACGGGCCAGCTGGTGTCGCGCGTGACGAACGACACCGAGGCCGTCAAGCAGCTGTACGTGCAGGTGCTGTTCGTGATCCTGGACAGCACCATCGTGCTGACGGGGATGATCCTCGCGATGGCGTGGCTGGACTGGCGGCTGATGTCGATCGTCGTGGCGACGATGCCGTTCGTGCTGCTGATCGTGCTGCTGTACCAGCGCCTGTCCGCTCCGGCCGTGACAAAGGCGCGCCAGCTGCGCAGCGACATCAACGCGCAGATGGCCGAATCGATCGGCGGCATGAGCGTGCTGCAGGCGAACAATGCGCAGCGCCGCTTCGGCGAACGCTTTGCCCGCACCAACGACGACCACTACACCCAGCGCGTGGCCGAGATCCGCGCCAACGCGTGGCTGCTGCGGCCGGCGCTGGACATGCTGAACGTGGTGCTGCTGGCCTCCGTGATCTGGCTGTTCGGCCTGCGCGCCGGCGGCGCGGCGCTGGGCGCGGCGGAGGTGGGCGTGCTGTATGCGTTCATCAGCTACATCGCCCGCGTGATCGAACCCCTCATCCAGATCACGATGCAATTCAGCCAGCTGCAGCAATCCGTCGTCGCGACGGCGCGCGTGGCCGGGCTGCTGGACGAACCGGGCGCGCCGGAGCATGGCAAGTGTGGCGACGGCGCGGCCAACGAAGCGGGCGATGCGAACGCGCCGGCGATCGACATCCGCCACCTCGACTTCGCCTACGTGGACGACAACAAGGTGCTGCATGACGTGACGCTGCAGATCCCGCAGGGCGCGTTCTACGGCATCGTCGGCCATACCGGCTCGGGCAAGTCGACGTTGCTGTCGCTGCTGCTGCGCTACTACCCGGCGCGCCCCGGCAGCATCCTGATGAGCGGCGTGCCGCTCGACGAGATCGACCACGACACGTTCCGCTCGCGCGTGGGCCTGGTGCCGCAGGACCCGTTCCTGCTGGCCGCATCGGCCCGCGAGAACATCGACATGGGCCGCAACCTGCCGTTCGAGCGCATCGAGCGGGCGGCCCGTGCCGCCCACGCGCACGACTTCATCCTGGCGCTGGAAAACGGCTACGACACGGTGCTGGGCGAAGGCGGCTCGCGCCTGTCGTCCGGCCAGAAGCAGCTGATCGCGATCGCCCGCGCGCTGGCCGGCGAGCCGCGCATCCTGATGCTGGACGAAGCGACGTCGCGCATCGACAGCGCCACCGAGCAGATCGTGCAGGAGGCGCTGGACGAGCTGCGCGGCCAGGTGACGATCATCGCGATCGCGCACCGGCTGTCGACGATCCGCGACGCCGACCGCATCGTCGTGCTGAACCACGGCCGCATCGAGGAATCGGGCTCGCACGACGCGCTGATGCGCATCGAGGGCGGGCTGTACCAGCGCCTGTACCTGCTGCAGCAGCTGGCGGCGTGAGGCCGCCGGCCTGCTTTGTCACCCCGACAATGGCAAGCCGATAACTGTGTTGCGGAAATGCTCGGACAAGTCACGAATTCACGGAAATTCAAGCCGCCTGAACCGTACTATCAAGCAACAAGCCTATAATGTTCCGACAGCCGCCCAGCCCCAGCGCGCTGCTTTAAGGACCTTACGTGGCCCCTGCCCTGCCTCTCCATTTCCTCCGCATCCTGCCGTTCGCACGCCGCTCCGCCGCCGCGCTGGCGCTTGCTCTGGCGATTGCGCCCGCACTGGCCTGGGGCCAGCCGGCGCTCGACGCCGAACTGGCCGCCACGCGCGAAACGGTGCGCTTCGTGCCGGACGATGCGCTGACCCGGCTGCGCCGGATCGAGGCGCAGGCACGGGTGGCCGCGCCGGCCACGCGCGCAGAATTCCTGTCGCTGTACAGCAGCGCCGTGCGCCGCACCGGCGATGCGAAACGCGCGCTCGCGCTGGCCGATGAACTGGTCGCGTACGGCCGCAACGAGCGCGACAACGTCGCCTTGGCCAAGGGGCTGCTGACACGCACCTACGCGCTGTCTGAATTGAACGAGCTGCCGGCGGCGCACGCGGCGGCCTTCGAGGCGGAAAGCATCGCGCAGGCGACGGCCGACATGCCGCTGCGCGTGCAGGCCACGATCACGGCCGGCCAGTCGTTCCAGGAACAGGGCAACTACCCCGCCGCGCTGGCGAAGCTGCAGGTGGCCACCGACCTGTCGCGCGCCGTGACGGACGACGCGGTGCCGCTGGCTTCCGCCTTGAACGCCCTCGCGCTGCTGTACACGGACATGCGCCAGTACGACAAGGGCTGGGAAGTGCAGCGCGAATCGGTCACGGTGGCCAAGCGGATGAAGTCTCCGGGGCGGCTGGCGATCGCGCTGTCCACCGAATACGGCCTGGCGATCGAGGCGAAACAGTACGAGCGCGCGCGCCGTGCGCTGCTGGAAGGGCTGGCCGTGGAACGCCGGCTGGGCGCGCGCCAGATGATCGCGACGACGCTCGTCAACCTGGCCGACAGCTACCTGAAGGATCGCGACTACGGCCGCGCGGCCGACTACGCACAGCAGGCGATAAAGGCGTCGCAGGAGATCAACAGCCCGCTCAACCTGGCCACCGCGCGCATCAACCTGGGCCAGGCGTATCTCGGCATGGGCCGCGTGGCCGAGGGCAAGCGGCACTTCGAGGCGGGCCTGGACGAATACGAGAAGAACGGCAACAAGCCCGAACTGCAGGGCGTGCTGCTCGAATACGGCACCGCGCTGGAGCGGGCGGGCGACTTCGCCGGCGCCGTGAATGCCTATCATCGGGAACGCCGCATCTCCAACGAGATGTTCGCCGAACAGCGCCAGAAGGCCGTGCTGGAATTACAGCAGAAGTACGACACCGAAAAGAAGCAGCGCCAGATCGAGGCGCTGCGGCAGGATAACCGCGTCAAGGGCGCGGAGCTGGACAACCGCCGGCTGCAGCAGCGCATCTGGTGGCTGCTGGCCGTCGTGTTCGCGCTGGCCTCCGCGGTGGTCGGCCTGTTGTACCGCAAGGTGCGGCACGCCTACGCGCAGCTGGAAGTGAAGAACCTAGAGCTGAAGCAGCAAAGCGCGCTCGATCCGCTGACGTCGCTGTACAACCGCCGCCACTTCCAGGAATTCATGCGCGGCCATGCGCAGGTGGAACGCCGCGGCGGCGAAGACCTGGTCGGTGCGCTGTTCCTGCTCGACGTCGACCACTTCAAGCACATCAACGATACCTATGGCCACGCGGCCGGCGACGCCGTGCTGAAGATGATCGCCGAGCGCCTGCGCATCGCGCTGCGCGAGACGGACATGATCGTGCGCTGGGGCGGCGAGGAATTCCTGGCGTTCCTGCCATCCGTGTCGCGCGGCGGCCTGGACGACGTGGCGCGCCGCATCCTGTCCAGCATCTCGGCGGCGACCGTGCCCTACCAGGGCGCGACCTTGCAGGTGAACGTGTCGGTCGGCTTCGCGCCGTATCCGCTGGCGCCGGGCGGCATGCCGCTGTCGTGGGAGCGCGCCGTCAACCTGATCGACATGGCGCTGTATCTGGCGAAGGCGCATGGCCGCAACCGCGCCTACGGCGTGCGCGGCTTCGCAAACCTGGGCCAGACGACGCTGGAAGCGATCGAGCAGGACCTGGAAAGCGCGTGGCGCAAGGGCTTCGTGGACCTGACGGTCGTGCTGGGCGACACACAGGAAACGCCACCGCCCGCCGAGGATTGGTCGAACGTGGTGGCGATGCCCCGCGGCGGGCGGTAACAAGGTCACATCCTTCCCGCCCGGTTGACATGGTTGACATGGGGCGATAAAGGTATACACTGTCGGTAAACCACTGCGCTGGAGGCAGGCCGTGACCGCTAACGTGATCAAGAAGCAAGTTTTTCCCACTCACCCCGGCAAGTCCACGCCGATGTTGCGGCGGGTATCGCCCGAATCGCTGGCGCCGGCCGCCATCGAGGATGCGATCGACCTCGGCAAGGAAGGCTATGTGCTGGTGAAGCTGCACGGCCCCGTCGCCGGCGGCAGCAGTGAGCAGGGCCCCGTCGCGGTAGCCGATGTGAAGCGCCTGCTGCAGCGCCTGATGGGGCATGACATTGCCCCGCCCGAAGTGATCGAGGAAGACAACACCGGCTTGATGGCCCGCCTGCAGGATGAAGGCATGCGGCGCCGCGCCACGCTGCATGCGCAAGGCGAGCTGCTCGACTCAGCCGACCTGTGCGCCCGCCTCGGCATCAGCCGCCAGGCGTTGAGTAAGGCCATCCGCGACAAGCGTCTGTTCCGCGTCGATGGCACCGGCGGCGCCCATTGGTACCCGGCGTTCTTCGCCACCAGCGCCGGCCACCGGCGCGACCTGGAGCAGGTCAGCGTGCAGCTCGGCGAACTGCCGGGCGACGTCAAATGGAACTTCTTTACCACCCCCAAGTATTCGCTCGGCGAGCGCACCCCGCTCGAAGCGGTCGAACGCGGCGATTGTGCCCAGGCGCTGCGTGCGGCGGCGGAATATCGGGAGCGTAACCTTGGGCGCTAGCCCGCTGGGCCCGCCTCCCCCCATCCTGTTCGAAACGGCGCTGCCGATCCAGCATCTTCACCCGGCGCGCCTGGTACGCGTGTCCGCGTACACGGACGGCGAGCCGTTCTTCGGCGTTTCGGGAAACAACCGGTTCGATGCGCCCGGCTGCAAGGACGGCTTTCCGGAATATGCGGCCTGCTATCTCGGCACGTCGCTCGAAGTCGCCCTGGCCGAATCGATCCTGCATGACGAGGTACCCGTGCAAGGGCAGTTCCGCCTCACCGCGGCCCATTTCCAGCGGCGCTACGCACTGTACTTCGATGGCGACCCACTGCACCTGCTCGACCTGTCCGGCGCGCAGCTGAAGCGGCTGGGCGGTTCGGCCGAACTGACGGGAACGCCGGACTACGCGATGCCGCAGCAATGGGCGCGCGCCGTGTTCAGCAACCCGTCGCGCTTCGACGGCTTCAGCTTCATGTCGCGCCACTACAATACGGGCCGGGCCGTGGCCCTGTTCGATCGGGCCCGCAGCAAGATGGCGCTGGCGCGCTATGCGCCGCTGGTCAACGCGGCCGGCTTTGCCCGCGCGCAGAAGAAGCTCGGCATCGCGTTCACGTGACCGGCGCGGCGCCTGCTGCCGCCTACTTCTTCTCCTTCTTCTCGTCATCCTCGCGCGCCGCCCGGGCGCTGGCCTGCACCTTCTCGCCCGCCCGCTCGAGCTTTTCGCCCACGACCTCGGCCGCGTCGTTCAACTTCTTCCCGGCCACGTCGGCCGCCTCGTCCAGCTTGCGGCTCGTGTCCTTGGCCGCCTCGCGGAATTCGTCGCGCGCCTTGTCCAGGTGCACGGCGGCCTTTTCCGCCGCCTGGTCGAGCTCCCGCCCGGCCCGTTCGCCCGGTCCTTCGACGCGGCGGTCGTCATCCTTGTGACAGCCTGCCAGCGCCAACGCCAACAGCGCGGCCGGCATCAAGCGTAATGTGAATTGCATGGTGACCTCCTTCAACCCGACTCATACAGCTTAGCAAACATTCGCGCGCGCATTGGTGTGCGGACTGCAGCACTCATTCGCAGCGCCCTTCGATCCATTCGCGACCAGCCTTCAGGCAGGCCTGGAATTCGCGGTCCAGCCGGGCCGCCCGGTCGCGCAGTGCGGCGCAATCGCGGCCGCCCAGTTGCGCGCACTGGGCCGCGCGGCCCACCGCACTGCGGTAATTGCCCTGCGCGAGTTCGCGCTCGGCCTCGGTCTGCAGGCGGCGCGCCTCGCGCGGATCCGGTTCGATCGCGGCCGTTTGCAGCCGCGGCGGCGTGGCCGACAGCGGCGGCGGGTACGCGGCTTGCCCACCCTGCCCACCCTGCTCCAGCAGCGTGCTTTCCAGCAGCCGGGACAGCGCGTCGCGCAGCACCTTGATGCGCGGCTCCGCTTCCGGACGGCGCAGTTTTTCGGCCGCGTCCAGCTTCGCTTCCACGCAGGCGCGGTCCTTCTTCTGCAGGCAGGCGTTGGCGTCGTCCAGCAGCTTCGTGGCACGCCGTGCGTCGATGCGCTCGCGCCAGTCGCGCGTTTCGTCGTCGTCGCCCCAGCGCTTGGTGAACGTGGCCAGCCGGGTCGACGCCCGCTCCAGCGCACCGCTCGCCAACGCCGTCTCCAGCGCGGGACGGGCCTCGGCCCACGCCTTCTTGCGCTGGTTCTTCTTCTCGCACGCCGGTGCCGTCGCGGCAATCGCCTTCTGCAGCCGCTCCAGTTGCGCGGCGCTGGCTTTGGCGCCGCGCAGTTCAGCCAGCTCGGTGCGCGCGTCGGCGATGCGGCACTCGGCCGTCAGCGCCACCGCATCGTCGACCCGCTTGTCCAGCTTGCGCGCCGGGTCGCCCGGCTTGACGAGGAACCAGATCGCCAGCAGCAGCAACGCCACCATCGCCCATGTGCCTTTGCCGATGGGCTTTTTCAATGGCGGCTGCGCAGGCCGCCCGCCCGCTGCCGCTCCTGCCGGCGGGCGGGGCACGCCGGCCGCCGGCTCCGCTTGCCGATACCGGGGCGGTACCGGCGCACCAGGGCGCGGGGCCGGTTCCGGACGGGGTGACGGCGAAGCGACCGGCGGTGGTGGCGGCGGCATGGGCGCCGGCGGCACCGGCACGGCGGCCGGTGCCGCGGCAGGTACGGGTACCGGCCGTGCCACCCCGGCCCGTTGCGGCATGCCGCAGTACGGGCAGAACGCGACGGCGCGCGGGAACGTGCGCGCGCAGCCTTCGTTGATGCAGCGATGCTGTTCCGTCACCGCTTACTCCGGGTCCGGGATGTCGTCGACAGGGTCGGGGACCGCCTGCGCAAACAGCGGCGCCAGCTCCGGCACGGCCGCGGCACCCTGCCACTGGTCGACGTGCGGCACCCAGCGCATATTCCACACTTTCGTCTGCGCCGTCACCTCGCCGCGGGCGATGCGCTGCGCCAGTTCCGCCAGCGTGTACGGGCCCAGCTGCGTGCGATTGACGAACACCTTGAACAACGCTGCGCCGGCAGGGGCGGCGGCCGATGGCACGGCACCCGCGCCAGGCGCACCGCCCAGCAGCGCCGCGCAAGCCGCTTCGCCGGCCAGGTACTCGGGCCGCGGCACGCGCTTGTCGACGCTCTGCTGCACTTCCCACGGGTAGGCGTCGGCCGCCGAGCCGGGTACCGCCTCGCTCCATGGCGCCAGCAGCTCCAGCGCACGGTCCTCGGCCTGCGCCAGCGCAGGGTCCGCCGCCAGTGCGCGGCGCAGCCATTCGTCGTGCAGGCGCTTGGCCGTGATGTTCGGCAGCGACGGCGACGGCAGTTCGGCACCCGTCTCGTCCACCTCCAGGCGGGGCTGGTAGACGCGCAGCTGGTAGTGCCGCATCAGCGCGGCCAGCAGCAGCATCTGGTGCGGCCCCATGCGCGCGAGGCGCTGCTGCACCGTGGCGATGATCTGCTCGCGATAATACGCCGGCAGGCCGTTGGCGCGGATCGCGTACTCGTTCCCCACCTGCAGCCACTCGCCGGAACCCTGCTCGACCTCGAACAGGTATTGGCCACGCGGCTGGAACGTCGCCTCGCGGTCTGCGAGATCGGACTTGCGTTTCAGGACGCCCGTCGCCACCGCCTGCAGGTACCACTCGTAATCGTCGGCCAGGCGGTTCAACTCATCCATGCCGGGCGCGATCGGATGGCGGAAGCGCGTCGCATCGAAATGCAGGTGCGTGGGAATCTTCGGGTTCTCGATCTGGTACGACGTGCGCCACGTCGGCAGGCCGCGCAGCACCGTCATCGGATAGCCGGACAGCTCGATGTAGCACACGGCCCGCCCCATCACGCCCGTGTTGACGATGTTGACCAGGTCGCCGTGGAAGTAGCCGGTGGGCGCCGCCGCGCGGATCTCCCCCTCCAGCCGGCGCCACGCATTGGCGTCGCCGACGCCGATGAAGCACTTGAACTGGTCGGCGGACGGCGTGAACTCGGCCGAGAAGCGCGCATTCACCCACGGCATCGCGCTTTTCAGCCACTCGGTGAAGATGCGCTGGCGTTCCTGCACGGACAGCGCCAGCAGCCGCTCCAGCAATGGGTCCGCCGGCTCCGCGCCACCGGCCGCGACTTCCTCGGTGGAGAGCTGCGTCTGCGCGCGGCGGAACAGTTTCAGCAAAAGGCTAGAGCGCAGCTTCTCGTCCGACAGCTGCGGGAACAGCCGCGCCGAGCCGCCGAATTCGAGCAGCACTTCCTCGCTCCATGCGGACACGTCGCCCGTCAATTTCACGGGTGGCGGCGGCTCGTCGTTGGCCAGCTTCATGTACGTGGCATGCTCGTGCTGCGCATCGGCGCGCAGTTGCGCCACGCGCTGGTCCACGGCGCCCAGCATCGCCTCGACGCAGCGGCGGCCTTCCTGGAATTCGCCGGCAATGCCGGACCAGACGGCCTGGCCATGCTCGTCGACGGATTGCGGGTCGCCCAGCCAGGCGGACATCTGCCGCAGCACCTCGGTCGACTGGCCGGCCGCCACCGCCAGCAGGTGGAAGCGCAGGTAGTCGGCGATGTCGCGCTTGGCGTGCACGATCACTTCACGGGCCTGCGCCTGCGCGTTGATCCACTTGTTCGCGGCCTGCGTCAGGTTGTTCAGCGATTCCTCGACCTGGCGCGTGCGCAGCGCATCGCGCAGCTCGCGGTAGCGGCGCGCATTGTGCTCCATGCGCGGGATGTCGCGCTGCGCGATGCGCGCCTTGATCTGCTCCAGCAGCGACAGCACGAATTCCAGCCCGCCCTGCCGGCGATCGTCCAGCAGCGCGTACAGCCGCTCGCGCACGCGGCCCTTCAGCCGCACCGTCAGCTCCTGCGTGTGGCGCTTCAGGCGGTCTTCGCTCGTCTCGGCGATCGCGCCGGCCTCGCGGATCGCGTCGCGCTCCAGGTGCGGCAGCAGCTCGGCGATCTTGGCGCGCCACTCCTTCAGGTCGTAGCCGCCGGTGATGCGGTCGATCTCCGACTGCACCTTCGATTCCACCCGTTCGAGCAGCGAGCGCTGGTCCTTGTCCATCAACAGCTGGTCAATCAGCGCGTATTCCTGGAACGCCGTCACCTCGACGGTGCCCTTCTTGAAGTCCGGGAATTCGTCGAACGGCCGCTCGGCCATCGACATGTGCTCGCGCATGAACACGTCGCGTTCCTGGTCGCCTGCGCGGCGCGGGCCTGCTCCCGCATTCTTTCCATCCTTGCCGATGATACCGAAGAAGGCCAGGACCATCAGCGCGGCCAGTTCATAGGCGCGGATGTCGTCGCGCAGGCCCTGCTGCGTGTCGAGCACGGCCTGGCCGAACGCCGAGTACACCTTCGAGTACGACAGCCGCATGTCGCCGAAGCGCTGCTCCGGCACCTTCGGGTTGAACGGCCCCAGCTTGTGCTGCTGCTGGTTGACGGCCACCGAGCGCTTGCGGTTGGCGAAATCGGCCGACGCGAAATCCTCGAACAGCGAATCGGCCACCATCTGGTAGACGTCCTTCACGTCCTGCGTGGCCTTGTTGGCGAGGTTCGCCGTGTCGACGAAGTACACGTCGTCGAACGGCGCGCCGCGGCCCACCAGGCTGTCCGGATCGGCCCAGCGCACCTGCGCGTTCATGTCGCGCATCGCCGTCTCCAGCTCCATCAAGGTCGCATACGCATTGGCCTCGGTGCGTTCCTTGTTGGCCTTCGCATACCCGGTGGGCATGAACATCACGAGGTCGACCTGGCTGTCCGATACTTCCTGCCGGGCGATCGCCTTGGCCAGCCAGCCCAGGTCCAGCGCCGTGCCCGCACCGGTGCCGCCCGCGTTCGACGCGATGACGACGATGCGGAACTTCGACGTATCGACCTGCAGGCCCAGGCGCTGGTAGTTGTCCTTGCGCTCGATGCCCGCGTTCGACGCGAGGAAGTTCAACGCGCCCTTGATGCGGCCGCGCAGCTTGGCGTATTTGTCGAACAGGTACAGGCGCGCGACGGCGCGGATCTGGCCCGCGCCCAGCGACGGGTCGATGCCCAGCGAGCGCAGCTTCTTCGGCCGCAGCGGCATCCAGCTTTCGATCAGCGGGAAGCGCGCCAGGCTGTCGTCCGACTCGTGGTATTGCGGCAGGTCGATCGGTTCGACGAGGCGCTCTTCCTCGCCCAGCCGGACCAGCTCATACCATGGGTCGGTGCGCTGCGACTTGCCTTCGTCGATGACGGCGCCGCTGTCCAGATCGATGTGCAGGAAGCGCGCGACGGGGAATTCGCCGATCGATTCGACGCGCGTCGGATGGTGGCGGTTCCACACGGCCGCCAGGATGCGGCGGCGGATGCGCATCATCACTTCCATGCCCGTGCCGCCCGCGCCGATGAACAGCGTGGGGCGCAGGTCAACCTTCAGTTCGGTCTTTTTACCGACGGGATCCATCGTCACCTCCGCCCCGTGATCAATGCGCCGACGATCGCGGCGATGCCGAACACCAGCAGCGTGCCCGTGATCGCCACGTTGAGGAACTTGGTCGAGTTCACGAAGCCCAGCACGCACGCGGCGGACAGGAACGACAGGCCGAAGAACAGCAGCCAGCCGGCCGTGTCGGCGGACGACGGCGCCACGCGGCGCCGGACCAGGTGGTTCGCGAACGCGTTGCGGGCAAAGAAGAACACGATCAACAGGAACACGAACACGGCGCCGCCGATCGCGATGTCGCGCGTGGACGTGTCGGTGGCCGGCGCTTCCGCACCCGGTGCGACCTCGATGCCCTGCGTGCCCGCGCTACCGGTGGTGCCGGTGGTGGCGGCCGTGTCGGAGGGCGGCGTCGTCGTCAGGCCGGGGGCGCTGGCGGGCGGCGGGTTCGATTTCTCGTCCGGGATCCGGAAGCCGGGATCGCGCTGGGGTTCGTTCGCTTGCATGGATTCCTCTGCGGTAGGCATTTATCGGCCGAGGCGAACGTTGGCGCCTTCGCGCACGTTCGCCAGCGTGTGGCCGAACAGGGTCGTGTGCAGCTCGGCGACCTGGTCGCCGGCCGCGTTGAACAAGGGGGTGCGGGCGCCGGCCTTGGTGCGCACGGTGCGCTGCTCGCCGTCGACGGTGACGACGACCTTGCGCCCGCGCGTGGCGGCCAGCGCCAGCGCGCCGGTGGCACCCAGCAGCGCGAACGCGCCGCCGATCAGCGCCATCAGCGGGCCGGCACCGTATTGCAGCCGCACCTCGACGGGCAGCGTGGCGCGCGCGGCCTGCAGCGATTCCGGCGGCGTGAAGATGTCCGGCAGCGGGTCGCCGGGGAACAGCTCCGCCATCCGCTGGCGGAACGCCTGCGACAGCTCCAGCTGCTGGTCCGCCAGCCGCACTTCGATCCGGCCCGGCAGCACCTGCGCCGAACCGGCCGAGCGCAATGCAGCCAGCGACCACTTGCCGGGCAGGTTCGCCACGGGCA
Source organism: Pseudoduganella flava (assembly GCF_007830495.1). Classification (GTDB taxonomy): domain Bacteria; phylum Pseudomonadota; class Gammaproteobacteria; order Burkholderiales; family Burkholderiaceae_D; genus Rugamonas; species Rugamonas flava. The sequence goes on from NZ_VLKW01000003.1 coordinate 69,536, forward strand.
AGCCGAGCGAGGACGCCAGGGTTTGCGGCTTGCCGGGCGCCAGGTCACGCACGTGGTCCGGTTCCAGCCGCACGGGCTTGACATGCCCGGCCAGCGCCGCTTGCGCATCGATGTGCGCGGCGCTGATCGTGTACGGATAGATAGCGTTCTCGATGCGCCAGGTGATGCGTGCATCGCCCGGCGCCGGCGCGGCCGCATCCAGTTCGGCGCGCAGCCGGCCATCGGGCAGCACGGCATAGCGCACGCCGGGCGTGTTCTCGACGCGGGCGGGCACGAGCCGCACGGTGTCCTGGTCCAGCGGTTTCAGGCGCGCCGGCGGCTCGGTGATCACCTGCCGCAGCCGGCCGCTGGCCAGCAGCGCATCCAGTTCGCGCACGCCCTGCGGCTGCACGGCGAACACGTAGACCATCAGGCCGCCGGCGCGGTATTGCGCGCCCTGGACCGGCATCTTCAACGGGAAGGCGAGCGCCTTGCCGATCGCTTTCCCGCCGTGGATCAGCTGGTAGAACTCGCGGTTGCGGCGCGCTGTGGCCTGGTCGTTGTTCGGGCTGTTGCGGTTGTTCGTGAACAGCCAGACGAGGCCCGGCTTGCCGCCCAGCGCCGTGTCGATCGCCGCGCCGACGGCTTCGCCCAGGTCGGTATCCGCCAGCGCCGTGCTGTTCGGCTTTCTCGCCACCTCCAGCGGATTCAATACATTGCGCAGCCGGGTGCGATCCGGCTTGCCCTGCTGCGCCAGCAGCGCGCGCGGCGACGGTGCACCGGGCAGGCTTTGATTGAACGCGGCCAGCACCAGCGCATCGTCCGGCGCCATCGCCGCCTGCACCACTTCCGTCACCAACGCCTTGTACGGCGAGCGGGGGTCCGTGTAGAACGGCTCCATCCAGCCCGAGTTCTGCACCAGGAACACGTGCGACGCCGCGTGCGCGGCGGGCACGCACAGCGCGTACGCCAGCAGTGCGGAGGAGACCTTCACCGGTGCCGTCACGCGAGCCCCTCCAGCTTCCAGCCGCGGATCTCGTTCCAGCTGGGATGGTGCAGCCACAGGCTGCCGTGCCACACGAACGGCACGCAGGCTTGCGGGTGCTTCAGGCGCGCCACTTCATCCAGGATCACGTTGCGCTGGCCGATCCACTCGATCAGGGTGCGCGGCAGCACCTCGCCGGCCAGTGCCGCCTCGGCCCGGCCGGTGAACTGCTCGAAGCGCAGCACGAGGCCGGAGGGCTGGCTGCGCGTGACGGACACCGCTTCGAGCAGCGGCAGCACGAGCGCATCGCCGCGGCTCTGATCCTCGACGTCTTCGACGGCCCACGGATCGTCCTTGACCTGGTGGCCGCGGCGGAACAGCAACGTGCCGAAGCCCAGCCGCGCGCCGCCGATCGGTTCCACTTGCGGCGCACCGCCCGGCAGCTCCGTGCCCACTTCGCGGAACGCATAGCCGGCACCGTCGTTCCCGATCAGCCACAGGCGGCCGTCGCGGCTGCGCACCGGGCCGCCGAACTGCAGCCGCGGCGTCCACGGAAAGGGCCACGGCAGCCAGCGCGGCGGCTGGCCGGGGCGCCACAGCAACTGGCCATCCTCGTGCAGCCAGTGCAGCCGGCCGTCGTAGCTGAACGGCGTCGTCCAGCCGGCCGTCGGGGCGCTAGGACCGATCTCCAGCACTTCGGGGTCGGCGCCGTCGGCCGACGCGGTCCACAGCCGCAAGCCGTCCGGCGCGACGAACGGCACGGCGATGCGGCGCCCGACCGCGCCGGGGCTGGCCGCCAGCGGCGCTTCGAACACGGCTTGCGTGCGATAGCTTTCCGCCAGCGGATTGACGATCAGCCGGTACAGGCCGCGCGCCGTGGGCACGATGCCGAATTCGCCGCGCACCGGGGATACACCCGGCGGCAGCCACGCGTAGCCGGAGGCGGCGAAGTGCAGGTCCGCACTGCCCTCCTCGGCCGTGAACACGTGCCAGCGCGCGCCCGGCGGGTCCCAGTACTGCAGTACATTGCGGGTGTAGGCCAGTGCCAGCAGCCGCTGCGCGGCAAAGCCGAAATCGGCCGCGGCGAACACGCAGACGGCGTTCGGCGGCGCCGGCATGCGCAGGTCGGCCTGGCCGACGAACGGTTCGGCGGGCCGCGTCTCCAGCGCTGCGGCCAGCGGCAGCGCCGTCTGCGGCAGGCCGTGCGGCACGTGGCGCGGCAGCGGCGCCGCATCCGCCGGTAACGGGCCGCTGGTGGCACCCCACCACGCCGAATGGGGCGCAGCGCGGGCCGGATGCAACGGGGCGCCGCATTCGGGGCAGAACGCGAAGCCTTGCGGGTAGATCGTGGCATGCGCGCAGGTCGTCGGCAATGCGGCGCCGATCAGCTGGGCCACGTCCGGCAGCCGGGCGCGGGCCAGTTGCCAGTCGATCCGCGGCACGTCCTTGACGGCCTCGAGCACGAAGCGGGTGGACGCGGGCGTTGCCGCTTCCGTCTCCTCGCGCCACACGCTGTCCCCGGCCTGCCACCAATGCGTCATCGATCCTTGTCCATGAAGTCAATCTGTTGCGTCAATCATAACGCATATGCCTCGTGCCAAAGGGCGAAATAGGACCGCCAAACAAAACGCCCCGCTGAGGGCGGGGCGCTGTTTCGGGACGCTTGCGTGGAAGTTGCCGGCAATTCGGCGCAGATGCCTACGCGTCGCTGGCGATCGACTTTTTCGGCGGGGCCGGCGGGGCCCACGTGACGTTCTCGGTGGCCGGCGCCGTATCCATCGCATCGGAATATTCCAGCCAGCGCTTCAGGCTTTCCATCCGGCGGATGCTGATGCCCTTGCCGCTGATGTAGCCTACCTGCTCGAAATATTCGAGCTTGGTCTGCATCTTGGACGTCGTCGGCAGGTTCTCGACGAGGCGCTCGTACGCCTTGCGAGCCTTCTGCTCCCACTTCGCGAGGTTCGGTTCGTTGAAGCGGTTGCTTTCGTAGTAGATCGTCACGCTGCGGTCGTGATTGCCGAAGCCGACCACGGCGGCCCCTTTGCGCAACGTTTCCAGCACGTCAACCTTGATGTCCGCCTTGGGCACGAACAGTGCCGCGCGGCCATCCGCATCGGGCCGTTCCTGCGGCAAGTCCTGGCCAAACGTAATGCTCATACTCTGCTCCGTGGTTGCGCCGGCTTTATAATTGTTGCCGCCCGGCATAAAGTTCAGGGGATTCTACCTTGGCACCCAGCCGGCTACAAGATTCCGCGGTGCTTTGGGCCCGTATAATGTGCTGGCCGCAACACTTTCCCGACTTTCCTTGCCTGCGCTGCAAACATGACGACCTTCCCATCTTCCGCGCTCGACGCCGCTTCCCGCAATGTGGCGGACTTGCTCGCCCATGCGATCGAACACGGCCCGGCGCACCGGGCGCTCGTCGTGTACGACACCCGCAGTGAACTGAACGCGGTGTTGACGCAAGCTTACCGCCGCGCGCTGCCGGATGGTGAATTCGTCGACTTCGATGCCGTCGGACCGGACGACGTGCTGGCCGCGTTCGAACGACTGGCGCCGGGCGACCTCGTGGTGCTGATCCAGACGACGAGCTTTCGCCTGAACGATTACCGCATCCGCATGGAGCTGTTTGCTCGCAAGCTGAAGGTGATCGAGCACCTGCACCTGTCGCGCATGCCAGGCGAACAGGGCCTCGTCTACATCGATGCGCTGGCCTACGACCCCGCGTATTTCCGCGGCGTGGGCCATGCGCTGAAGGCGCGGCTGGACCGGGCGCAGGGCGGCGTCGTCGACAGCGGCAACGGCGCCCTGCTGACGTTCGGGTCACCGTTCGAGGAAGCCAAGCTCAATATCGGCGACTACAGCGCGATGAAGAACGTGGGAGGCCTGTTCCCGATCGGCGAAGTGTTCACCGAGGCGCGCGACCTGGAAGCCGTCAACGGGCAGGTACGCGTGTTCGTGTTCGGCGATACGTCGTTCCGCGTCAACCGCCCGCCCGTGCCGATCACGATGATCGTCGAGCAGGGCCGCGTGACGGGGGCACTGGATGCGACGCCGGCGTTCGACGAGATGCTGTCCATCATCCGCGCCCACGAAGGCGAGGTGTGGATGCGCGAGCTGGGCCTGGGCATGAACCGCGCGTTCTCGGCGACGCGGATGGTGGACGACATCGGCACGTATGAGCGGATGTGCGGCGTGCACCTGTCCCTCGGCGCCAAGCATGGCCAGTACCAGAAGCCGCAATTCAAGCGCAAGGACGCGCGCTACCACGTGGACGTGTTCGCGGTAACGGAAGGCGTCTATCTGGACGGCGAGCGGATCTACGCGGACGGCGGCTGGACCGTCTGAAGCGCGGCATCCCACGGCGGCACCGGCTGGTACTCGGCCACGAGGAAGTCGATCAGCTGGCGCACCTTCGGCGATGGGCGCCGGCTGGCCGGATACAACGCGCTCAGGTGATTGAGCGGCAGCGTCCAATCCGTCAGCACGGGCACCAGCTTGCCCTCCTTCAGTTCGCGCCACGCGAGGAACGTGGTGCTGTAGACGATGCCCAGGCCGCGCAACGCGGCGTGGTGCAGCACCAGGCCGTTGTTCGACGTGAACGCGGCGCGCACGTTGACGATGCGCCGCTCGTCGTCCCGCGCGAAGTGCCAGGTGGTGCCGTCGGTGAGGTGCGAGAAGTGCAGGCAGCGATGGCTGCGCAGCTCTTCCGGCTCGCGCGGCACGCCATGCGCGCGCAGGTAGTCCGGCGATGCGCACAGCACGGCGCGGCACGGCGCCAATGGGCGGATCGCCAGCGCGCGGCTGTTCGGGATGCCGCCGACGCGGATCGTCAGGTCGAAGCCGTGCGCGATCGGATCGAGCAGCGCGTCGTCCACGTGCAGCAGCGGCTGCAGGCGCGGGTGCGGCAGGCTGAAACGGGCCAGCGCATCGGCCAGCCACGTGGCGCCGAAACTGGACGGCGCCTGGATGCGCAGCGGCCCGGCAAGATCGTCGCCCGCATGCGCGACGATGCGGGCCGCCTCCTGCGCCTGGCGCACGGCGGCACTGCACGGCTCCAGGTAAGCCTGCCCGGCATCGGTCAGGCTCACTTCGCGGGTGGAGCGGTGCAACAGGCGCACGCTGAGCTTTTCTTCCAACTGCAGGATGTGCTTCGACACCAGCGCGCGCGACAACCCGAGCCGGCGCGCTGCCTCGGAAAAGCTGCGCTGCCGGGCCACCTCGACAAAGATCTCCATCGCGCGCAGCTGGTCCATGGGGCATTGTCAACAATTGGGCGACAATGTGTCAACACTTGACGGCTTTCGGTGGACAGCACCGTTCCGTACAATCGGCCCGAGCCACCTACAGGAGCAAGCCATGCTGAGCGCAGCCCAGAAAGAGCAGTACCAACGCGACGGATACATCGTCATTCCCGATTTCCAGTCGCCCGAGAAGATCGCCGCGCTGCGCGCGCGTGCCGCGCAAATCGTCGACGAATTCGACCCGGCCGTGGCCAGCGGCATCTTCACGACGAAGGACCAGGAGAAGAAGGCCGACGAGTACTTCCTCCGTTCCGACAACGCGATCCGCTGCTTCTTCGAGGAAGAGGCGTTCGGCCCGGACGGCCAGCTGCGCCAGGCGAAGGCGCTGTCGATCAACAAGATCGGCCACGCGATGCACGACCTCGATCCCGTGTTCCGTGCATTCTCCGCCGATCCCCGCCTGGAGGAACTGGCGCGCGAGCTGGGCCTGGCCGAACCGCAGGTGTGGCAATCGATGTACATCTTCAAGCAGCCGGGCATCGGCGGCGAAGTGCGCTGGCACCAGGACGCGACGTACTTCGACACGGACCCGATCAGCGTGACGACGTTCTGGTTCGCGCTGGAAGACGCGACACTCGACAACGGCTGCCTGTGGGCCGAGCCGGGCGGCCACCGCACGCCGCTGCGCGAGCGCTTCGTACGCAATGGCGACGACATCAAGGTCGAGAAGCTGGACGACACGCCGTGGCCGAACGACAGCACGGCCGCGCCGCTCGAGTGCAAGGCCGGTGCGCTGGTGTGCTTCCACGGCCTGCTGCCGCACTACAGCGCACCGAACCGCTCGCCCGTGTCGCGTCATGCGTACACGCTGCACGTGACGGACGGCCAGACGCGCTACTCGCCGCGCAACTGGATCCAGCGCGACGCATCGTTCCCGGTGCGGGGCTTCGTGTGACGGTGCGTTCGCCAGTGCGCGTACGCATCCTCGCGCCGCACTGGGGCAGCAACGAGCTGCCGGCCGACGTCTTCATCGACCGCGTGCTGGCGGCGGGCTTCGACGGCATCGAGATGTCGCTGCCCGACGATCCCGCCCAGGCGGACGACTGGCTGCGCCGCATCGCCGACGCGAAGCTGGACCTCGTCGTGGCGCAATGGCAGACCGTGTTCCACCCGGGCTTCGCCGAGCACCGCGCGGCGCTGGAACGCCTGCTGACGCAAGCCTGCGCCGCCCGCCCGCTGCTGGTGAACTCGCACACCGGCAAGGACTACTACACACCGGCGCAGAACGACGAACTGCTGGCGCTGGCGGACAGCATCGCCCGCGCCCACGGCGTGACGATCGCCCACGAAATCCACCGCAGCCGCTTCTCCGGCCACCCGGCGCTGCTGCTGCCCTACCTCGAGCGGCATCCGGAGCTGGCGCTGACGGCCGACCTGTCGCACTGGTGTGTGGCCTGCGAATCGCTGCTGGAAGACCAGCCCGACACGCTGGACACGGTACTGCCGCGCGTACGCCACATCCACGCGCGCGTCGGCCATGCGCAAGGCCCGCAAGTGCCGGACTTCCGCGCACCGGAATACGCGGCCGAGCTGTCAGCGCACCTGTCGTGGTGGGACCGCATCATCGCGCAGCGCCGCGCCGCGGGGGCCGAGCTGGTCACCATCACGCCGGAGTTCGGGCCGGCGCCGTATACGTTCCGGCTGCCGTACACGCAGGAACTGGTGGCGGATGCCTGGGAGTTGAATGTGGCGATGGGGAGGGTGTTGCGGGAGAGGTACTGCAACTGATGGGCTTGTGTCCCCTGGTGCCAGGCACGAGGGGACACGGGCTCGACCACACCGCCGATGTCCCTTGGTGCCTGGCACCAGGGAACACGAGCTCATGTGTATCGCGGCATGTCCCCTCGTGCCTGGCACCAGGGGACATGGCACCGGTAAAACAGCCTCATCCGCACACTGCGGAAAAGTTGCATTCATTTCGCTGAGCGAACTCAGCGCTGCATGACGAGCGCGTGCTAGCTTGTTCCCATGAACAGGCCCAGACGACTTCAATTTCCTGACGCGCTCTATCACGTGACGACGCGCGGCAATCGCAGGACGAACATCTTCGTCGACGATCGCGACCGGCACATCTGGCTCCGCATCCTGACGGAAACTTGTGCGCACTTCAATCTGCGCATCTACAGCCTGTGCCTGATGCCGAATCACGTCCACTTCCTGGTTCAGACACCGGAGGCGAACATCTCGGCCGCACTGCACCGATTGAACGGCGTGTATGCACAGAAATTCAATTGGCGCCATGGGCTGACCGGGCATCTGCTGCAGGGCCGCTTCCACGCCGAACTCGTGGAACGGCAGGAACATCTGCTCGAGGTGCTGCGCTACATCGTCCTGAACCCGGTGGCTGCCGAGCTGGTCACCCATCCCGACCGTTGGCAGTGGAGCACGCACCAATGCATCTGCGGCGCCCTGCCCCGTCCGAAGTGGCTGGATGCGGATTGGGTGCTCGGCCTGTTCACGGGTGAAGATCGTACCGAGCGCATTGGCGCGTATCGCCGCTTCGTCGAGTCCGCGATCGCGGAGTTGGCCGGTAGCGGCAAGAAACGTCCGCGCCGTGCAGTCGTCCAGGGCGACGGCGGTCCAACCTTGGATGAGATCGAACGAACGCATCAAAGCCGCAACGCAGCCATCCTCGCCGCTTGGTACAGCGGCGCCTTTACACGCGAACAGATCGCCCGGCATTTCGGCATCTCGACCAAGACGGTCACCCGCATCACGTCTTCCGCAGGCAAATAGCCAAGCCGGCCTACTGCCGAGCTTGTGTCCCCTGGTGCCAGGCACCAAGGGACAAATTACGGTCGAGCACGTGTCCCCTCGTGCCTGGCACCAGGGGACACGGCCTCAGCATTAGCCGTCGCGCTATACTCCTCGATAAGGAGGTTCCATGCACGAACACCGCTTCAACGTCTTCGGCAAACTGATCGCCATCACCGGCCCCCAAGCCAACCGCGAACCGTTCTACCTCGGCCCGGAAGGCAAGCGTCGCCCAGCCGATTTCGTCGTGCCGGCCGACGTGGCGGACGACGAGCTGGCCGAGTACCTCGCCGACCTGTTCCACGAGGACGCCACGCCGCGCCACAGCACCGTCGAACGGCTCGCCTGAACCTCAGCGCAGCGCGACCACGATCAGCAACACGATCAGCAGCGCCAGCGACACCCCTTTCCAGAACACGACAGGATTCCGCTCGATCAGCGGCACCCGGCCGCGGGCGGTGAACGCGCGGTTGGGCTGGTGCAGGTCGTGCAGGAATTCGGCGACGTCGGCATGGCGCTTCGCGGGGTCGATCTGCACCGCCTTCGCCAGCGCGCCGTCGATCCATACCGGGAGCGACGGGTCGTGGTCGCGCGCCGGCGTGTAGACCAGCTTGCGCTGCGCCGGCCGGCTCTGCGCCGCCGCGATGCGCACGCCGTAAGGCAGCTGCCCCGTCAGCATGTGGTACGTCAGCACGCCCAGCGAGAACACGTCGGACGCCACCGTGCCCGCCGCGCCGAGGAAGTACTCGGGCGCCGCGTATGCCGCCGTGCCGGCCAGCGCATGGGCCGGCGGACCGGTCATCTCCAGCACGCCCGCCACGCTGGCCGCGCCGAAGTCGACGATCTTCACCGTGCCGGTCGCGTCGATCATCACGTTCTCCGGGCGGATGTCCTGGTGCAGCATCTCCAGCCGGTGGAATGCCCGCAAGCCCTTGCCCACCTGGTCGACGATGCGCCGTACCGCATCGAGGCCGGGCCGCGGATGGTCGCGCAGCCACTGAGCCAAGGTCGTGCCCTCGACGTATTCGAAGGCCACGTACACGCAGCTGCGCGGCCGCTGCACCGGTGCGGCCTTGACGACGTGCGGACTGTCGATGCGGCGCGCGATCCACTCCTCCAACAGGAAGCGCTCCAGGTACGCGGGGTCGTCGCGCAGGTCGATCGATGGCGTCTTCAGCACGACGCTCGCGCCGCTTGCCACGTCGAGCGCCAGGTGCAGGTGGCTGCGGCTGCTCGCGTGCAGCTCGCGAAGGACGCGGTAGCCGTCCAGTTCCATGCGCGGCTCGAGTTGCGGCGCGAACGGCAGCCCGGCAAGCTGGCGCACCAGTTCATCGGCGCCCTGCGCGCCCACGGCCTCGATGCGGACCAGCTGCACGGTCAGGTTGTCCGCGCTGCCGTTTTCCAGCGCGCGCTCGACGAGCAGTCGCGCGGCACTATCCAGATCCGCGCAGGACGCCAGCGCATCGGCCACGTCCTGTGCCGACACGTGTTCGTACAGCCCGTCGCTGGCCAGCAGGAACAGATCGCCCGGTGCCACGGGCACAGTGCGATAGTCGATCTCCAGGTGTGCGTCCACGCCCAGCGCACGCGCCAGGTAGCTCTTTTCCGGCGACACCCATACGCGGTGGTCGGCCGTCAGCAGCTCCAGGCTCGCGCCGTGGCCGCTGTCGTGGACCTTGTCGTGAATCCTGTAGATGCGCGTGTCGCCGACGTGGAACAGGTGCGCCGTGTTCGACTTGATGACCAGCGCCGACAGCGTGCACACATAGCCGCGGTCCTTGTCGTAGCGGCCCTGGCTTTGCATGGTCTGCGCGTGCAGCCACGAATTGGTGGCGGCAAGCACGCGCTCGGCGGACGTCTTCACCGACCATGCGTCCGACGTGCAGTAGTAATCCTCGAGGAAGACCGCCACCGCCGTCTCGCTGGCGATGTGGCTGACATCGCTGCTGCCGATGCCGTCCGCCACCGCCAGCGCGATGCCCTTGGAGGACAGCTGCGGCTCGGGCGGAATGCGGGTGCCGTGGAAGTCCTGGTTGACGGCCTTGCGGCCCCGCTCCGCGTGCTGGCCGACAGCGACGGTCAACCGGTCCGCCATCGCCTGATCAACGCAGCGAACGCTTCGCGCCCGTCTTCACGTGCGTCGTGTACAGCGTCAGGCCCGTGAACGCGAGGCCGCCGATCATATTGCCCAGCACCGTCGGGATCTCGTTCCAGATCAGGTAATCCATGATCGTGAAGTTCCCGCCCATCATGAGGCCGAACGGGAACAGGAACATGTTGACGACCGAGTGCTCGAACGCCATCGCGAAGAACAGCATCACCGGCATCCACATCGCCAGCACCTTGCCGCCGACGGTCGTCGAGATCATCGCGCCGACGACACCCATCGACACCATCCAGTTGCACAGCATGCCGCGGATGAACAGGGTCAGCATGCCGGCCGCGCCATACGCCGCGTAGCCGGTGGTGCGGTTCTCGCCGATGTGCGCGACCGTTTGCGCGATCTTGCCTCCGTCCGTGTTGAAGCCGTACGTGAACATGTAGGCCATCAGCACGGCCACCGTCAGCGCGCCGAGGAAGTTACCGACGAAGACGATGCCCCAGTGCTTCAGGATGCGCGGCAGCGTCACGCCGGGACGCTTGTCGATCCACGCCAGCGGCGTCAGCACGAACACGCCCGTCAGCAGGTCGAAGCCCATCAGGTACAGCATGCAGAAGCCCACCGGGAACAGCAGCGCGCCGATCAGCGGCACGCCGGTCGCCACCGACACGCTGACCGCGAACACGGCGGCCAGCGCCAGGATCGCGCCGGCCATGTAGGCGCGGATCAGCGCATCGCGCGTCGCCATGTAGATTTTCGATTCGCCCGCGTCGACCATCTTCGTCACGAATTCCGAAGGCACCAGATACGCCATGCTTGTTTCTCCTATGTTCTTGTGGCCCGGGCCTGGCCCGGTGTGGATGAGTGAACAAAGGAAAAGCAAAAAGCGGGCCCAAGCTTGCGGGCACAGGCGCGGCAGTGGCTTGCGACTTGCAGGCGGCGGCATCGCATGCACGGCGATGGCGAGTGCCGCCACGCGGTGGTGCGGCCGTGCACCAGCCGGGATCGCCGCGCGCGATCGTGGCGCATGCCGTCAAATAGAGTGTGTTCGGCGCCGCCCGATGACGGTGCCGCGGCCCGGTTTGGGGCCCTGCCAGGGAGCGCGCGCCTGTCGCCGGTGCGACGCGGCGATTCACCGAGCACGCGGCCGGTCACGCGGCCGGTCACGCGGCCGATCACGCGGCCGTCATGCCGCCTGCACGCCCGCCACGGTGCGCGGCAGCGTGATGACGACCGTCGTGCCGGTGCCCGGCGCCGACTCGACGCGGATCGTGCCCTTCAACACGCCGGTGACGATGTTGTACACGATGTTCATGCCCAGCCCAGAGCCGCCCTGCCCCATCTTCGTCGTGAAGAACGGATCGTAGATCTGGTGCAACGTGCGGCTGTTCATGCCCACGCCGTCATCGGCAAAGCGCAGTTCGGCCATGCCGCTGTCGAGCGCGCGGGCGCTGACGGACAGCGTGCCGCCCGGTCGCCCCTCGAACGCATGCAGCAGCGCGTTGTTGATCAGGTTACTGAGCACCTGGCTGACGCTGCCCGGATACGAATCGCATTCCAGCGTTTCCGGCACGTCCACGTGCACGGTGCAGCCGGCCCGCCGCAGCTGCGCCGCGTAGGTGGCGAGCGTGTCGTGCACGACGGCGGCCAGCGCGAAGCGGCGGCGCTGGTCGGACGTCTGGTCCACCGCCACCTGCTTGAACGATGCAATGAGGTCGGCGGCCTTGCCCAGCGCGCCCGCGATGATGGTGCATGCCGTCCTGGCGTCGTTCAGGTGCGCTTCCAGCACGGAGCGGCGCACGCTGCCGCCGGCCAGCTGCCGCTCGAAGTCGGCCACCATGTCGGCCAGCGCCGTCGCCGTCAGCAGGCTGTTGCCGATCGGCGTATTCAGCTCGTGCGCGACGCCGGCCACCAGCGCTCCCAGCGACGCCATTTTTTCCGACGTGAGCAGGTTGTCCTGCGCCTGGCGCAGCCGGTCCAGCACGGCCGACAGTTCCTGGTGCGCCAGTTCCACCTGCGCCTTCTGCTGCGCCTGTTCCGCCAGCGCGGCGCGCAGGTTCTGCGCCAGCGCGCGGCGCCGCTGCAGCGTGACGACGAGCGTGCCGATCAATGCGCTGATCAGGAAGCCGCCGCCGCCGATCAGCGCGATCGTGCTCACGTCGCGCCCGTAGCGCGGTCCCGCATAGCCTTCGAACTGCAGCAGCCAGCGCCGCTCGCCAACGTTCAGCATCGCCTTCCCCGCCAGGCCGGGGACGACGGCATGGCCGCTGCCGCGTGCCGCGCCCACCTTGCCGGCGCTGTCGAACAGCAGGTTATCGATCGTCAGCGCGGGCTGGCCGCCGTCATGCATGTAGCCGGTGTCGTGGATCGTCACGCGCAGCGCGCCCAGCAACTGCGGGTCGATCACCTCGCGCATCAGGTCCGTCACGCGGAACACGATCGCCACGAAGCCTTCCAGCGCGGCACGGCGCTGCTCCACCGTCTCCAGCGGCGCGCCGTCGCGGTATACCGGCAGCCGGGCGATGAAGCCGGGCTGGCCGCTGGCGTCCTGCACCAGCGTGATCCGCTCGGTCGCCACCACGTCGCCCGTGTCGCGCCCCAGTTCCAGCGCGCGCAGGTGCGCCGGCAGCGCGGCCAGGTCCAGGCCGAACGCGTTCTCGTTGCCGCGCATCGGCTCCGTGTAGGCGACCGGATAGTGTTCGGCGGCGATGATCGCCGGATGGATGCGATAGGCGGGATAGCCGGCCGGCTCCAGGCCCGTATCGGCCCGCACCGCCGCCACGTGGCGCGGCAGCTCGGACGCCCGCACGCGCGGCACCCACTGGATCGCCTGGAAGCCGGGATAGCGTTCGGTCAGCCGCAATTCGCTGACGTAGCGATGGAACTGGGCCCGGCCGATGACGCCTTGCACGGTGAACGTGCCGCGGATCGCGAGCAGCGTATCGAAGTAGGTTTTCAGGCGCGCTTCGGTGTCGCGCGCCACCTTGTCGGTATCGCGGCCAAAGCGGTCGGCGATGTGCTGGTCCTGCACGTCCATCACGTACAGGCAGGCCCACGCGGTCAGGCAGATCCCGACGATGAAAGCCAGGTAACCGTGTGCGCGCATGCCATCCCCTGCTCATCTGCTTATCTTTTGCAAGGCACTATAGCACGGGCCCTGCGGGCGCCGGCAGGGTCAGGCCTGCAGCGGCACCGGCGCGTCGCCGAAACGCTGCGCGATCGCCTGGAACTCTTCCTCGATCGCCAGCATCGCATCGACGACGTCCGGATCGAACTGTTCGCCGCTGCCCTGGCGGATCAGCTCCACCGCCGTCTCGTGCGTGAACGCGGGCTTGTACACGCGCCGCGAGATCAGTGCATCGTACACGTCCGCCACCGCCAGCAGGCGCGCGGAAACGGGGATCGCCTCGCCCAACAGCCCTTCCGGATAACCGGAGCCGTCGTAGCGTTCCTGGTGACTGTACGTGATCTCGCGGGCGAAGCGCAGGAACGTGCTGTCCCCGCCCAGCGCCGCGCAGACGCCGTCGATCGCCTCGCGGCCATACACGGTGTGCAGCTTGACGACGTCGAATTCTTCCGCCGTCAGCTTGCCGGGCTTTTGCAGGATCGCGTCGGGGATCGCCGCCTTGCCAATGTCGTGCAGCGGCGCGGCCTGGAACAGCAGCGCGATGTGCTCGTCCGGCAGCTCGTGCGCGAAGCGCGGGTGCTGCTGCAGCCGGCGCGCCAGCGCCGCCACGTAATGCTGCATGCGGTGCAGGTGGCCCGGCGTTTCGCTGTCGCGCCGCTCGGCCAAGGTCGCCAGCGCCCAGATGACGGCATCGGTCATCCGCGTCAGCTCGCGGGTGCGCTCGGCCACCAGGTGCTCGACGAGGTGGCTCTGGTGCCGCAGCAGCGCCTGCGCCTCGCGCAGCCGCAGTTCGCGGGCCGCGCGCGCCAGCAGCGTCTCGACGGCGAACGGCCGCGGCAGCACATCGGCCACGCCGGCGGCAAACGCATCGGCCTCGAAGCCGGGGCCGGCGGTGTCGGGGGAATAGGTCAGCAGCACGCCGATGCGCGCCGTGTCGGGATCGCCCTTCAGCTCGCGGCACAGGTCGAAGACGCCGGGCAGGCTGGCGTCCAGCACCAGCAGGTCCGGCCGCGGCAGCTGGCGCGCCAGCCGCAGCACGGCGGCGCCGTCCGCGGCCAGGCGGATGTCGTGATGATCTTGCAAAGCGCTGCCCGTGCGGATCAACGATTCCGCCGCGCCGTCGCCGATCAGGACGACGGCCTTGTGTTGGCCGTTCATGGTGGTCTCCCTGTTACAACCCGATGATAACGTACGGCAAGATCATCGGCCACCTGAGCCGCAGGAAGATGTTGCAGGGAGAGCGGCGCTTCGAGCGTATGCAAAGCGCCGACAGTGGATCATTCGATCAGCGCGGGCGTCCCGTCCTCGAGAAAGGCGCCGAAGCAGCGGGTGCATTCCAGGCAGAACAGGTGCGCGACGCGCACGTTCTTCTGCCTCAGCACCAGTTGCAAATGGCCTTCTCCACAAACAGGGCATGTCTCACGCATGGTGCCGCAGGTACGGATTTCGTCTGCGAGATAGGTGTCGTCGTAGCGCACCCCGTCGACCACGGCTTGCGGGTCGAGTTGGATCAGGAACAACTGCGCAGGGTCGACCCGTTGGTCGGCCGGCGGTGAATAATGCGCGCTGGAACGATCGCTTGCATGATTCATTGAGAGCCTCCTGGCCCCGCCATCCAGAAAGACGGGCCTGATCAAGATAGCCAAATCGGCAGCCAGTAGCAAGCACATTCTGCCCCTCAAAAGTAGCTTGCAAGTAGATCGCGCACTATCTATACTGTGCACATGGACACGAGCAAAACCACCCTTCCTCCCCACGTGCCGGTGCTGGATCAGCAACTGTGCTTTGCGCTGTACTCGACCTCGCTGGCGATGAACAAGCTGTACCGCAAGCTGCTGCGCCAGCTCGACCTGACGTACTCGCAATACCTCGTGATGATGGTGCTGTGGGAACGCGACGAGCAGACCGTGAGCGAGCTGGGCGAGAAGCTGTTCCTCGATTCGGCGACGCTGACGCCGCTGTTGAAGCGGATGGAACAGGCCGAGCTGATCACCCGCAACCGCTCCGCGCAGGATGAGCGGCAGGTCATCATCGCGCTGACCGCCAAGGGCAGTACGATGCGCGAACAGGCCAAGCAGATTCCGCCCTGCGTGATGGAAGCCACCCAGTGCAACCTGGACCAGGTGGTGGACCTGAAGCGGCAGCTCGACGCGCTGCGCGGCAACCTGATGGAGCAGGCCTGAACGGCGGCCGCCGTTGGCCATGCTCAGCTGGCCCCAACTGCGTGCCTAGAGGTCGAGGTCGGCCGCCGTCGCCGGCGTGCCGTCCTGCCAGTACAGTTTCAGGCCACGGCGTTCCAGGTCTTCCACCTGGATGCGCAGGAAGCGCAGCGCCAGCGTGACGGCTTGCCAGGAGTCGACGCCGTAGACGCGCATGCGCTCGCCGTCGACGGCGACCTGGCAGCGCGCGTCCGCTCCGTCCGGCTCAGGGGCGAACACCTCGAGCACGAAATCGCGCCGCCCGCCCTGGCCGTCGTCGGTGAGCCAGACGCGCCGGCAGCATAATTCCAGTTCTTCCATCTTCTCCTCGCAAATTAAGTCGCCACGGCGCCACATGGGCCTCCGGCCCCGGACACCCGGACGTCCGCTCGCCTTCCCGTAACACCGGGCGCTGCCGCGCACCACCATCCGCCGCGGACGTCCGCCCGCGGCAATGTTTCAGCGTTGTTACAAACCATCCCCCCGCCGACTACGGCAGAGCCCTTTAGAATACCGCGGCTGTTCCATAAAAAACACGACGGCGTCCACCCGGCCCACCCGGCCAGGCGCGGCGGCCATCTTTGCCTGGGGTCTCAATGAAGCGCTCAATCCTCACCGCGGCCGTGACCGCGCTCTGCCTTGCCACGACGGCCGCAGCGGCCGAACCCACCTCCCGCCGATTCGACGACAAGTTCCGCCAGCTCGACGAGTTGCTGCCCACCGCCACCCAGTACCGCACCGCGTCCGGCGCGCCGGGCCACCAGTACTGGCAGCAGCGGGCCGACTACACGATCCGCGCGACGCTCGATGAAGCGAACCGCAGCATCAGCGGCACCGAGCAGGTCACGTACCACAACAACTCGCCGGACACGCTCACTTACCTGTGGCTGCAGCTGGACCAGAACATCTACAAGGCCGACTCGGATGCGCGCCGCGTGCAGACGGCGCCGTCGCGCGAGGCGTGGCTGAAGCCGCAGGGCGAGGAAGGCGCCAAGTTCGAAGGCTTGCGCAACGTGCTGGCGGGCCGCGAGTTCGACGGCGGCTTCAAGCTGGCCAACATCCGCACGGCCGGCGGCGCGCCGCTGAAGTATGTTGTCAACGGCACCATGATGCGCATCGACCTGCCGTCGCCGCTCAAGCCGGGCGAGAAGATCGCGTTCGGCATCGACTGGTCGTACAAGATCAACGAGCAGAAGGTGCTCGGTGGGCGCTCCGGCTACGAATACTTCGAGGACGACAAGAACGCGCTGTTCGAGATCGCCCAATGGTTCCCGCGCATGGCCGCCTACTACGACGTGGCCGGCTGGCAGAACAAGCAGTTCCTCGGCTCCGGCGAATTCACGCTGGAATTCGGCGACTACGACGTGAAGATCACCGTGCCGGCCGACCATATCGTCGCTTCCACCGGCGAGCTGCAGAACCCGGGCGACGTGCTGACGGCCGCGCAGCGGGATCGGCTGGCGAAGGCGCGCACGGCGGACAAGCCGGTGCTGATCGTCACGCAGGACGAAGCCGAGGCGGCGGAGAAGTCCGTGTCGAAAGCAACGAAGACCTGGCACTTCAAGGCGAAGAACGTGCGCGATTTCGCGTGGGCGTCGTCGCGCAAGTTCATCTGGGATGCGCAGGGCTACAAGAAGGACGGCACCAACGTACTGGCGATGTCGTACTACCCGAAGGAAGGCAACCCGCTGTGGGAGAAGTACTCGACGGCCGCGATCATCCACACGATCGAGCAGTACAACAAGTACAGCTTCGACTACCCCTACCCGACCGCGATCTCCGTGAACGGCCCGGTGGGCGGCATGGAGTATCCGATGATCTCGTTCAACGGCCCGCGCCCGACGAAGGACAAGAAGACGGGCCAGCTCACGTGGTCCAAGCGCACCAAGTATGGCCTGATCGGCGTGATCATCCACGAGGTGGGCCACAACTACTTCCCGATGATCGTCAATTCCGACGAGCGGCAATGGACGTGGATGGACGAGGGCCTGAACACCTTCGTCGAATACCTGGCTGCGCAGGCATGGGAGAAGGACTTCCCGATCGGCCGCGGCGACCCGCGCGACATCACCACCTACATGCGCTCGGCGAACCAGGTGCCGATCATGACGAATTCCGAGTCGCTGCTCCAGTTCGGCAATAACGCGTATGCGAAGCCGGCCACCGCGCTGAACATCCTGCGCGAAACGATCCTCGGCCGCGAACTGTTCGACTACGCGTTCCGCGAATACGCGCGGCGCTGGAAATTCAAGCGCCCGACGCCGGCGGACTTCTTCCGCACGATGGAAGACGCGTCCGGCACGGACCTCGACTGGTTCTGGCGCGGCTGGTTCTACACGACGGATGCCGTCGACATCAGCCTGGACAACATCACCGAGTTCAACGTCAACACGAAGGACCCGGAGGTCGAGAAGGCGTGGCAGAAGGCGCGGCATGCCGAGGAACCGGTGTCCGTCACCGACCAGCGCAACGCGAGCATGGTGCGCAAGGTCGACGTGCGGCCCGACCTGAAGGACTTCTACAACGAGCATGACGACTACACGGTGACGAACGCGGACCGCAACAAGTACCGCGAAGCGCTGGCGGAGCTGGAGCCGTGGCAGAAGGACCTGCTCAAACAAGGCAAGTACCTGTACCTGGTCGATTTCACCAACAAGGGCGGGCTCGTGATGCCGCTGATCCTGGAGATCACGCTGAAGTCCGGTAAAAAATACATCGAGCGCGTGCCGGCGGAAGTGTGGCGCTACTCACCGGAGAAAGTGACCAAGCTGCTGGTCACGGACGAGCCGATGGTCGCGCTGACGCAGGACCCGTACTGGGAAACGGCCGACATCGACACCAGCAACAACGCGTGGCCCCGCAAGGCGGCACCGTCGCGCCTGGAGCTGTTCAAGATGGAGCACAAGCCGAACGACCTGATGAAGGACTTCCATACGCCGCTGAAGGCCGACGAGCAGCCGCAGCCCGCCGCGCAGGCGGCACAGCCGCCGGCCACCGGCGCGGCCGCGAAGCAGGAAGCGGAGACGCAGCAACTGAAGCCGCAACCGCAGCCGGAGCAGCAGCAACAGCGGGAGCCGAGGAAGTAATGGCACGCCGCCTGCAGGGTGCCGTGCTGGCCGTCCTCTGTGCGGCGCTGCTTTGCTGCGGCGCTGCACAGGCCCACAACTACCACATGGGCATGGCGGACATCGGCTACAACGCCGCCACGGGCAACACGGAGATCGTGCATACCTACACGGCGCACGACCTGGAGGCGCTGCTGGCGAACCTGTACGGCGGCCAGGTCGACCTGGGCACCGACGACGGCCAGGAAGCGCTGCGCCGCTACCTGGACAAGCGCTTCGTGCTCTCCGCCGGCGGGAAGCGCCTACCGCTGCAGTGGGTGGGCGTACAGGCCGATGCCGACACGATCACCGTGTTCCAGCAGATCGAACACACGGCACTGCCGGCCGGCACGGTGCTGTTCGACGGCGTGCTGACGGACTTCATCGCCAGCCAGGTCAACACCGTCAACGTGGGCGCGGCCGCCGGCCGGGCCGCCGCCACGCTGACGTTCACCGCCGGCCAGGCCGAGCAGCGCCTGCCCTGAGTTTTTACACGCTTTTACCTGTATTTACGGGAGTGCCCGAGCCGGGCCGCTTGCCATGCGGCGCCGGATCGCGCATGCTCGCACCCAGTTTTCACAGCCCTGCCCCAGCATGAAACAACTGATCCCCTTCTCTCTTGCCACCCTGGCGCTGGCCGCCCATGCCGACGACGTGTTCATGCCGCGCGTGACGATCGACGCTTCCCGCATCAGCCAGCTCGGCATCGCCGATTCGGCCGCCGAAGGCACCGTCACGCAGCGCCAGCTGGAGGCGCGCACCGCGTACCGGCCCGGCGAACTGCTCGAAGCCACGCCGGGCCTCGTCGTCAGCCAGCACAGTGGCGAAGGCAAGGCGAACCAGTTCTACCTGCGCGGCTTCAACCTCGATCACGGCACCGACCTGGCCACCACGGTGGACGGCATGCCCGTCAACCAGCGCAGCCACGCGCATGGCCAGGGCTGGACGGATCTGAACTTCGTGATCCCCGAACTGGCCGCGCGGCTCGACTACCGCAAGGGCCCGTACTCGGCGCAGTATGGCGACTTCGCATCGGCCGGCGCCACCGACATCGCCTACGCGAACCGGCTCACGCGCGGCATCGCCAACCTGACGGTGGGCCAGCACGACTACGGCCGCGCGCTGCTGGCCGCGTCCCCCGAAGCCGGCAGCGGCAACCTGCTGTATGCGCTCGAGACGATGCACAACGACGGGCCGTTCACGCAGGGCGACAACTACCGCAAGGTCAACGGCATGCTGCGCTACAGCGAAGGCTACGTCAACAACGGCTGGTCCGTGACGGCGATGGGCTACCGGGCCAAGTGGAATGCCACGGACCAGATTCCGGAGCGCGCCGTGGCCGCGGGCACGCTGGGCCGCTTCGATGCGGTGGACCCGACCGACGGCGGCAGCGCGTACCGCTACAGCCTGTCCGGCACGTGGCAGCGCAGCGACGACGACCAGGCCACCAAGCTGTCCGCGTATGCGATCGCCAACCGGCTGGACCTGTTCTCGAACTTCACCTACTACCTGGACGATCCCGTCATCGGCGACCAATTCGCCCAGCCGGACCGGCGCGTGACGACGGGCTTCGCGGCCAGCCATGCATGGCACCACCACGGCACCACGCTGGCATCGACGACGACGGTGGGCGTGACGGCGCAGAACGACAATATCCACAACGGCCTGTACGCGACCAAGGCGCGGCAGGTGACGGCCGTGACGCGCGAGGACCACATCGTCGAAACGAGCGGCGCGGTGTACGTCGAGAACCAGACCCGCTGGAGCCCCGTGCTGCGCACCACGGCGGGCCTGCGCGCGGACCGCTATCGTTTCGATGTGACGAGCGACCGCGCCGTCAATTCCGGCAAGGCCAGCGACAGCCTGCTGTCGCCCAGCGTGTCGATCGCGTTCGGGCCGTGGGCACGCACCGAGTTCTACGTCAACGCCGGCACGGGCTTTCACAGCAACGATGCGCGCGGCACCGTCATCACCGTCGATCCGAAGACGAACCAGCCGGCCGACCGCGTGACGCCGCTGGCGCGCTCGCGCGGCCTGGACCTGGGCGTGCGCAGCGAATGGATCCGGGGCTTGCAGACGTCGCTGTCGCTGTTCCGGCTGGATTTCGATTCCGAGCTGGTGTTCGTCGGCGACGCGGGCACGACGGAAGCGGGCCGGCCGAGCCGGCGCCATGGCATCGAGTTCTCGAACTACTACAAGCCGTTCAAGTGGCTCGCACTGGACGCGGATCTCGCCTATGCGCGCGGACGCTATCGCGATGCCGATCCTGCCGGCGACCATATTCCCGGTGCCGTGGAAGGCGTGGCGCAGTTGGCTGCGACGGTGACTCCGCAAGGGCCGTGGTCCGGCGCGCTGCGGCTGCGCTGGTTCGGCCCGCGCCCGCTCGTCGAGGACAACAGCGTGCGCTCGGCGGCGACGATGACCGTCAACGGACGCATCGCCTGGCAGGCCGGCCGCAACACGCGCATCGAGCTAGAGGCGTTCAACCTGACGAACCGGCGCGATGCGGCGATCGCCTATTACTACGCGTCGCGCCTGGCGGGCGAGGCGCAGGCCGTCGACGACGTGCATTTCCATCCGATCGAATCGCGCTCGCTGCGGCTGTCCCTCACGCAGACGTTCTGACGGGCGAAGTCGTACAATACGGCATCGTAATTTTCAGAAGGCTGCCATGACCCCGGACTTCACTCCCCTCGACCAGGTCGCGCCGGCGCTGCGCACGCAGGGCTGGGCGCTGCTGGCGCCCGCGGACGTGGCGGCGTTGTCCGGCACGCCGCTCGCGCAGCTCGATGCGCTGGCGCCCAGCTGGGACCAGCTGGAGCTGGACAACTACCTGAAGGACGGCGGCCGTTACCGGCGCCGCCGCCATTCCTGCTTCGTGCAGCGCGGCGCGGAACTGGCGCAAACGGCGCACCGGGCGCACTGGCAAAGCGTGGAATACAACGCGCTGCACGGCGGCATGCACCGGATGTTCGCGCCGGTGCTGCCGGAAACGGTGGAGCAGCCGGGCTGGCAAGGCCTGCTGACGGCGCTGGGCCGCCTGTTCACGGCCGTGCGGGGCGAGGAGCGCTGGTACGTCGAGGCGCATCAGTTCCGCATCGATACGGCGGACGGCATCGGCCGCCCAACGCCGGAGGGCGCGCACCGCGACGGCGTCGACTACGTGGCCGTGATCCTCGTGGGCCGGCACAGCATCAAGGGCGGCGAGACGCGCATCTTCGAAGCGGAAGGCCCGAACGGCAAGCGCTTCACGATGACAGAGCCATGGACGATGCTGCTGCTGGACGACGCCACCGTGATCCACGAGTCGACGCCGATCCAGCCACTGGGCGAACACGGCCACCGCGACACGCTGGTGATCACGTACCGCACCGGTGGCTTCCAGGGTGAAAGCGAACCCGCAGGCACATGACAGCGCGGCATGCGGACGCGGCGAGCGCCACCGCGTGCACAATTCCTTTATAGTCGAATCGTAGACCGAACGGGGCAAAAGCAGTGGATTCCAGCTATGACATCGAACCGGGCAGCATCGAGATCCTGATCGTCGAGGACAGCCCGACCCAGGCCGAACGGTTGCGCCGGCTCATCCAGTCCGTGCAGTACCGGGCGCGCGTGGCCGGCAACGGCCGCCTGGCGCTGGAGGCGATCCGCGAGCGCAAGCCGCACCTCGTGCTGTCGGACATCGTGATGCCGGAAATGGACGGCTACGAGCTGTGCCGTGCGATCAAGGCGGACGCGGCATTGCGCGACATTCCCGTCATCCTTGTCACGTCGCTGAACGACCCGAAGGACATCATCCGCGGCATCGAGTGCGGTGCGGACAACTTCATCCGCAAGCCGTATGCGGAAGACTACCTGCTGAACCGCATCGGCCACATGCTGGTCAACCAGAAGCTGCGCAAGGACCAGAACATGGAGGTCGGCATCGCCCTGTACCTGGGCGAGCAGAAGCACTTCATCAACGCCGAACGCCAGCAGATCCTCGACCTTTTGATCTCCACGTACGAGCAGGCCGTGCAGGTGAACAGCGAGCTGCAGGCGCGCGAGCGCCAGGTGATCGAGCTGAACATGCGGCTCGCGCACCACGCGGGCCAGCTGGAAACGATCAACCGCGAAATCGCGCTGAAGAACCTGGAACTGGCCGAGGCCAGCAGGATGAAATCGGCGTTCATCGCCAACATGTCGCACGAGCTGCGCACGCCGCTGAACGCGATCATCGGCTTCACGGGCGCGCTGTTGATGAAGCTGCCCGGGCCGCTGACGGACGAGCAGGAAAAGCAGCTGAACACGATCCGCGGCTCGGCGCGGCACCTGCTCTCGCTGATCAACGACATCCTCGACGTCGCGAAGATCGAGGCGGGCAAGCACACGATGTCGGTCGAGAACGTGCAATGCCAGGACCTCGTCAAGGAAGTGGCGGAAACGCTGCGCCCGCTGGCCGGCCAGAAGGGCCTGGCGCTGGACGTGGTGCTCGACGAGCAGCCGATCGCGCTGGACACGGACCGCCGTGCGCTGAAGCAGATCCTGATCAATCTTGCCAACAACGCCATCAAGTTCACCGAGAAGGGCATGGTGCGCGTGACCTTGGCGCAGCGCACGCTGGAGGACGGCAAGAGCGTCGTCGAATTCTCCGTGGCCGACACGGGCGCCGGCATCCGGCAGGAAGACCAGGCCAAGCTGTTCCAGGCGTTCTCGCAGCTGGACTCTACGTCGACCCGCCACGCGGAAGGCGCCGGACTCGGGCTGTACCTGTGCCAGAACCTGGCCAACCTGCTGGGCGGCGCGCTGTTCTTCAGCAGCGAGTTCGGCAAGGGCAGCGTCTTCACGCTCCAGTTGAAAAAATAACGCCCGCTGAGTAGGGTTTTCGCAACGGCAAGCTCTTTTTGCAACGGGCACTGCCGTACCGCGCGGATCTACTCAGCTGAATTTCCCACGGATTTCAGCTCGCAAATCGCATTCGCTGCGGCGCGCGCTTGTCCTGACCAAATTTTGTTGCAGCGCACACCCAACAGCTGTCACCCTCCCAAGAGTAGAGGTTCGCGCACCGTAATTTTACGGTATTGCACCGCAACATAAACGGCGCTATAGTGGAACTGTCTCCTCCAAGCGTTCTCCGAACAATTGGACCTCGCCCGCAGCCTCCCGGCTCGCGGGCATTTTTTTTGGTCGCTTGCCTTTGGTCGCTTTACAACAGCGGGACTGTCCCTCGTTTTAGGAAATATTTCCAAAATTCGGGGACTGTCCCTCGATCTGGGCAACAAGTCTGAGCGCCCGCCTGCCTTGTCGCAATAAGCCATCCATTCAGTTTCCGGTTGCGGAAGCGCTACAACGATGCGCGAAAACCACAGGGGGACTGTCCCTCGAAACAGGAAATATTTCCAAAAACGAGGGACAGTCCCTCGGATTTGGAAATATTGCTCAGATTCGGGGTCAGACCCCGATTTTGGGAAATATTGCTGGGGCTTCAGGTGCGCAGCAGGGGTGGGGCACTGTGGCGGGGGAGGTGGGGGAACAGCGTCGTCAGTTGCTGGTCCGACAGGCGCAGGTGGTGGGTGCAGACTTGCGCCAGCACGGTGCGAAAGTCGGTCGTGACGGGCAGGTCGCGGCCTTCGTGCAGGGCGGTGTCGGCCAGGCCCTGCCAGTCGCCGTGCACCTTGCCGCCGTGGACGCCGCCGCCCAGCAGCCACATCACGTTGCCGTGGCCGTGGTCTGTACCCTTGTTGCCGTTTTCGCGGGCCGTGCGGCCGAATTCGGACATCACGACCACCACCGTGTCCTCGAACATCGGCCCCAGCCGCCGCGCCAGCACGTCCAGGCCCTGCGCCAGCGGTGCGAGCCGGTTGGCCAGCTGGCCGGTCGCGGCGCCCTGCCCCGCATGCGTGTCCCAGCCGCCCAGCGCGATAAAGGCCAGTTGCATGTTCGGGTCGTTGCGCAGCAATGTGGCGAGACGGGCGGCGTCGTCCGGGAAGCCGTTCGGCAGCGGTGCCCCATTGTCGGCGGCCATCATCTGCGCGGCCAGCGGCGACGCGGCCGCGTCCAGCACTTCGCGCCGCGCCGCGCGGGCCGCCGCATACACGGGACCGAAGCGGGGATGGTCTTCGTACAGCCGGTCGAACGCGGCCGCCAGCGCGGGCGACTCCAGCGCGCCCGGCTTCACGGCGGCCGCGCCGTTCGGCAGGTTGACGGCAGGCGCCGCGCCGGCCAGGATGCGCGGCAGGACGGGGCCGATGCCGAGCGCGCGCGTCGGCGTCGACGTGCCGGGCAGCGCGCGCACCAGGCGGTTCATCCAGCCGTCCGGCGTCGACTTCACGCCGGGCGTCGCGGACTCCATGTAGTCCTGCGCATCGAAATGCGAGCGCGTCGCATCCGGCGAGCCGCTCGCGTGGACGAACGCCAGCTTCTTCTCTTCCCACAGCGGCAGCAGCGGCGCCAGCGCGGGATGCAGGCCGAAGTAGCCGTCCAGGTCCAGCGCCCCGCCCGCGCTACCCGGCGTGCCCAGCGCGATCGTCGGCCGCAACGCCGCATAGTTCGCATCGCCGACGGGGGCGACGACGTTCAGCCCATCCACCGCGCCACGCAGCATCACGACGATCAGCTTGCGCCGCGTCGGCTGCGCGCCGGCCACGGCCCAGGCATGCCGGCCGACGGGCAGTGCGAGGCCGGCGGCGAGTGCGTTCAACAAGGTACGGCGGTGCATGCTCTTTCTCCTAACGCTGCATGAAATCGGGGCTGCCCAGCAGCAGCGCGGCGCGCAGCTTCGGCGGCCCGGCCGCGGCGAGATCACGGGTGCGCGGCGACAGCAAGGTACCCAGCGCCTGCTCGAGCACCTGCGCATCGGCCTCCTTGCCCAGCGTGGCCGCGATGCCGATGCGGATGCCCAGCGCATCCGGGTTCAGCCACGCTTCCTGTGTGTCGTCGTAGCCGTCCGGCGTCTGGCAGCCGTACACCGGCATGCCAAGCCGGGCCAGCGCGCCCGCCATCCGCTTCACGTCGGGCGTCACGGCCGCGGCGCGCGCGGCCGATACCACGTACTGGTACGGCGTCTTGAACTTGGCGCCCGCCACGCCGGCATCCAGGAACTCGGGGCTGGCGAACAGCGTGCGCAGCCCGGCGCGGATGTCGCCGTCCGACAGCATCCACGTGCGCGTCATCCGCTCGACCAGCGCGGGCGGCGGCACGTCGCGCACGAAATGGCGCGCCAGCTTCGTGCTGACGTGCCGCGCGGTCGACGGATGCATCGCCAGGATGTCCAGCGCGATCTCGCCTTCGCGCATGCTGTCCGCCTTGCCCCGCCCTTCCACCGGCTTGCCGAGCCACGTCTTGTCGCCCTGGTCGTGCCGCTTCGGGTCGAAGTAAAACAGCTCGCCGTCGCGCGCCAGCTTTTGCGGACGGAACGTCCAGCCGGTCACCATGCGCGCCAGCTCCGTCACGTCGCGCTGCGTGTAGCCGCCGTCCACGCCCAGCGTGTGCAGCTCCATCAGCTCGCGCGCATAGTTCTCGTTCAGGCCACCCGCCTTCGACAGCCAGTTATCGAGGTAGAACAGCATCGCCGGATGGTGCGCCGTGGCGCCCAGCAGGTCGCGAAAGCGGCCGAACACGTGCGGCCGGATCGCATCGCGCTCGAAGCTCGCCGCCAGCGCCCGCACCTCGCCCTTGCCGGCGAAGACGTTGAAATGGTTGAACCAGAATTCCGTCATCACCTCTTCCAGCTGGCGCGGGCTGTCGACGGCGCGCAGCACCCGCGCCTCGGCCGCCTCGGCACCCAGCTGTGCGTTGACGCTGCGCTGCATCTCGCCGCCCGCCTTGCGCGCGTCGAGAAAGCGGGCCAGCGTGACCCCGGCCGCTTCCTGCTGCGTGGACAGTGCGCGCAAGCGCTCGTCCAGCGCGGGCGGCAGCTGCAGCGCCTGCGGATTGAGCTGCTCGTCGACGTACCGCTGCACGCCCATTCCCGCCACGCGGGCGACGTCGCCCGGCCGCGGCCCGTAGGCCAGGCGGTTCAGCACGTGCGCAGCGGCGGCCTCTCCTTCCAGCGGCGCGGCGGCCAGGGACAGCTGCGTCAGCATCAGGCACAGGGCAAGGAGGATACGCATGGGATTGTTCTCCATCGGTCACAGCCGTCTTTATACGCCACTTTCCTGCACCGGTAACGCCCGCCTCTGCCGGACCGTATTCAAACAATCGACTTACTTATATCAATCGTTTGAAATTTGTGTTCTAATCGCCGAATGGTCGAAAAACACATCCGCAAGATCCGCTCCGACGGCGAGCAGTCGCGCGAACGCCTGCTGCAGGCGGCGATGCGCCTGTTCGCCGCGCAGGGCTTCAGCAACACGTCCACCCGCGAGATCGCGCTGGCGGCCGGTGCCAACGTCGCCGCGATCAGCTACTACTTCGGCGACAAGGCGGGCCTGTACCGCGCCACGCTGACGGACTTCATGCCGCCGCCGGAAGTCAACATCGCCCACTTCGACAACCCGGAGTTCACGCTGCGCGAGGCGCTGCACGGCTACTACACGCAGATGCTGGCGCCGATGATGGAAGGCGAACTGACGGAGCAGCGGCTGCGCATGTGGCTGCGCGAAGTGCTGGAACCCACCGGCATCTGGCAGAACGAGATCGAGAACGGCATCCGCCCCGAGTTCGAGGCGTTCGCACAGGTGCTGGCGCGCCACCTGAACGCGCAGGTGGACGACGAGGTGTACCGCCTCGTGCACGCCGTCGCGGCATTGGGCGCGCACCTGATGATTTCGCAGGACATCGTGGCCGCCGTCACGCCGCAGTTGATCTCGACGCCGGACGCGCTGGCGCGCTGGATACCGCGGCTGGTCGATTACGCCGAGGCGATCGTCATCGCCGAACAAAAGAAGAGAAAGAAAGGAGCAGCATGAGAGTTGCAGAGAACGTGGCACTGCGCGCGATCAGGCCCGCCGCCATGGCGCTGGCATTGGCGCTTGCCCTGTCCGCGTGCGCCATATCCGGCCCCGCCCCCACCGTGGACGCGCAGCAGCCCGTCGCCTGGCAGGCACCGCTGCCGCACCACGGCGCCGTCGGTGAGCTGTCCGGCTGGTGGCGCAGCCAGGGCGACCCGCTGCTGGCGGAACTGGTGGAGGCCGCACAAACCGTCAGCCCGACCGTCGCGTCGGCACGCACCCGCATTGCCTCCGCACGCGAGCAGCGCGTCGCGGCCGGCGCCGCGCTGGCGCCGGCACTGGACGCCGCCGTCACCTCCACCCGCGCCAGCCAGCAAAGCGCGGGCCTGGGCGCCAACACGACGTCGCAGGCGCTGTTGCAGGCGTCCTGGGAAGTGGACGTGTTCGGCGCCAACCGTGCCGTGCGCGATGCCGCGCAAGCCCGCTACGAAGGCGCGCAGGCGGGCTGGCACGACGCCCGCGTGTCGGTGGCTGCGGAAACGGCAAATACCTACTACGACCTGCGCGCCTGCGAACGGCTGCTCGACGTGGCACGCCAGGACGCCGCCTCGCGCGCCGACACGGCACGCCTGACGGAGCTGGCCGCGCAGGCTGGCTTCCAGTCCCCGGCCAACCTGGCGCTGGCCCGCGCCAGCGCGGCCGACGGCGCCAACCGCGAGATCGCCCAGCGCGCGCTGTGCGACGTGGACGTGAAGGCGCTGGTGGCGCTGACGGCGATTGCCGAGCCGGAGCTGCGCACGCGCCTGGCGGCCGGCCCGGCCGA
This sequence comes from Pseudoduganella flava, assembly GCF_007830495.1. GTDB lineage: Bacteria > Pseudomonadota > Gammaproteobacteria > Burkholderiales > Burkholderiaceae_D > Rugamonas > Rugamonas flava. The sequence goes on from NZ_VLKW01000003.1 coordinate 97,781, forward strand.
GCTGACGCCGGCGCAAGGCATCGCCGTCGACACGCTGCCGGCGCAGACGCTGGCGCAGCGGCCGGACGTGTTCACGGCCGAACGCGAAGTGGCCGCCGCCAGCTTCGAAGTGGCCGGCGCCCGTGCGCAGCGCTTCCCGCGCCTGGCGCTGGCCGGCTCCGTGGGCCGGGGCCAGGTGCATGCGGCCGGCGAGAGCGTCACGGCAAATACGTGGACGATCGGTCCCGTGCAGGTGACGCTGCCGCTGTTCGATGCCGGCCGCCGCGCCGCCGCCGTCGATGCCGCCCGCGAGCGCTATGAAGCCGCGGTGACGAGCTATCGGGGCAGCGTACGCCAGGCCGTGCGCGAAGTGGAGGAAGCGCTGGTGAACCTGCAAAGCACCGACCTGCGCACCGCCCAGGCGCAGGCCGCGCTGGAAGGCTACCGCGCGTCGTTCGCCGCCGTGGAAGACCGCTACAAGAACGGCATGGCCAGCCTGTTCGAACTGGAAGACGCGCGCCGCACCCGCCTGGCCGCCGAGAACGCGATGGTCTCCGTGCAGCGCGAACGCAGCGCCGCCTGGATCGCGCTGTACCGCGCCGCCGGCGGCGGCTGGAGCCGCGCCGACCTGACTACAACCGCCCGCAACTGAACAAGACGATGAACAAGCTCATGACCCAACTGAACACTCGCCTGGCCCAGCTGAAACAGCGGCCCCTCGCGCTGGCCCTGCTGGCCGCGTTCGCGCTGTCCACCGGCGGCATCATGCTCTACAGCGGCCCCTCCACGGCGGCGGACGACAAGGACAAGAAAAGCGCGCCGACCCCGGCGCTGACGGTGACGACGACGCGGCCGCAAGGCGCCTCGCTGCCGCTGCGCCTGACGGCCAACGGCAACGTGGCGGCCTGGCAGGAAGCGTCGATCGGCAGCGAGTCGAACGGCCTGCGCCTGACCGAGGTGCGCGTCAACGTCGGCGACGTCGTCAAGAAAGGCGAAGTGCTGGCCGTGTTCTCGGCCGACACCGTGAACGCCGACGTGGCGCAGGCGAAGGCCGCGCTGGCCGAGGCGCAAGCCAATGCCGCCGAAGCGCAGGCCAATGCGAAGCGGGCCCGCGCCGTGCAGGCATCCGGTGCCCTCTCCGAACAGCAGGTGACGCAATACCTGACGGCCGAACAGACCGCGAACGCGCGCATCGAATCGGCACGCGCGGCGCTGGCCGCCCAGCAGCTGCGGCTGAAGTACACGCAGGTCGTGGCGCCGGATGCCGGCGTGATCTCGGCGCGCAGCGCCACCGTCGGCGCCGTCGTCGGCGCGGGCACGGAGCTGTTCCGCATGATCCGCCAGGGCCGCCTGGAATGGCGCGCCGAGGTCACGGCCGCCGAACTGAAAAGCATCCGCGTCGGCTCGCAGGCGACGGTACGTGCCGCCAACGGCAGCGAGCTGACGGGCAAGGTGCGCACGATCGCGCCGACCGTCGATCCGCAGACCCGTTCCGCGCTCGTCTACGTCGACCTGCCGCCTGACCTGCGCAGCAACGCGCCGTTCAAGGCCGGCATGTTCGCCAGCGGCCAGTTCGACCTGGGCGCATCGAACGCACTGACGTTGCCGCAGCAGGCCGTCGTCGTGCGCGATGGTTTCCCTTACGTGTTCCGCCTGAACGCGGACTCGCGCGTATCGCAGCTGAAGGTGCAGACGGGCCGGCGCCTGGGCGACCGGATCGAGATCGTCTCGGGCGTGACGGGCGACATGCCCGTGGTGCTGAACGGCGCCGGCTTCCTGAACGACGGCGACCTGGTGAAAGCCGTCGCCGCACCGGCGGCAGCGGCGCCGGGCGCACCGCGCCAAGCGCAGAAATAAGGAGCAGCGATGAATTTTTCCGCCCTGTCGATCCGGAATCCCATTCCGGCCATCATGCTGTTCGCGCTGCTGACCCTTGCGGGCCTGCTGGCGTACAAGGCCAATCCGGTGCAGGACTTCCCGGACATCGAGCTGCCCATCGTGACGGTCAGCGCCACCTTGCCCGGCGCCGCGCCGGCCCAGCTGGAAACGGAGGTCGCGCGCAAGATCGAGGACTCCGTCGCCACGCTGCAAGGCGTGAAGAACATCTACACGAAGGTGCTCGACGGCGTGGCCACGGTCACCGTCGAGTTCATCCTCGAGAAGAATATCTCGGATGCCGTCAACGAGGTGCGCGACGCCGTCTCGCAGGTACGCGCCGACATGCCGTCCGAACTGCGCGAGCCGGTGGTGAGCAAGGTCTCCACGGCCGGCCGCGTCGTGCTGACGTTCGTTGCGGCCAGCAAGGGCGCGCACGGCGCCAAGATGGACGATGCCGACCTGTCGTGGTTCGTCGATAACACGGTCGCCAAGCGCCTGCTGACGGTGCCCGGCGTGGGCGCCGTCAAGCGGGTCGGCGGCGTCACCCGCGAAGTGCGCGTGGAGCTGGACAACGACCGCATGGCCGCGCTGAAGGTGTCGGCACTGGACGTGTCGCGCCAGCTGCGCCTCGTGCAGAAGGAAGCGCCGGGCGGGCGTGGCGACGTGTCCGGCGCCGAGCAATCGGTGCGCACGATCGGCACCGTGCAGTCCGCGCAGGAGCTGGCGCGGATGGACATCCCGCTGGGCGACGGCCGCCACGTGCGCCTCGACCAGGTGGCCACCGTGACGGACACGATCGCCGAACCGCGCGCCGTGGCGACGCAGGACGGCAAGCCGGTCGTCGCGTTCGAGATCTTCCGCACCAAGGGCGCCAGCGAAACGGCGGTGGCCGAAGGCACCCGCGCCGCCGTCGACCAGCTGCGCAAGGATCACCCCAGCATCGAACTGAAACAGGTCATCGACAACGCCTTCCCCGTGGACGAGAACTTCGAAGGTTCGATGGAGCTGCTGTACGAAGGCGCGATCCTGGCCGTGATCGTCGTCTACTGGTTCCTGCGCGACTGGCGCGCCACGCTTGTCGCGGCGGCGGCGCTGCCGCTGTCCGTGCTGCCCGCTTTCCTCGGCATCTACTGGCTCGGCTACACACTGAACACCGTGACGTTGCTGTCGCTGGCGCTTGTCGTCGGCGTGCTGGTCGACGATGCGATCGTCGAGATCGAGAACATCGAGCGCCACCTCCAGATGGGCAAGACGCCGATGCAGGCCGCGCTGGAAGCGGCCGACGAAATCGGCATGGCCGTGATCGCGACGACGTTCGCGCTGGTGGCCGTGTTCCTGCCGACGGCATTCATGGGCGGCATTCCCGGCAAGTTCTTCAAGCAGTTCGGCTGGACCGCCGTGCTGGCCGTGCTGGCCTCGCTGCTGGTGGCCCGCCTGCTGACGCCGATGATGGCGGCCTATCTGCTGAAGCCTTTGAAGCGCACGCACGGCAACGAACCGGAACAGGATGGCCCGATCATGCGGCGCTATATGCGCACAATGAAGTGGTGCCTGAACCACCGGCTCACCACGGCGCTTGCTTCGGCCGCGTTCTTCGTCTGCTCGATCATGCTGGTGGGCCTGCTGCCGACGGGCTTCGTGCCGCCGGCCGACCGCGCGCAGACGCAGGTCAACCTGGAACTGCCGCCCGGCTCCACGCTGGAGCAGACCAAGACCGTGGCGGAACAGGCGCGCCTGGCCGCGATGGACGTGCCGGGCATCACGGGCGTATTCAGCTCGATCGGCGGCGGCTCGTCCGGCGACGCGTTCGCACCGGGCGCCGCGGCCGAAGCGCGCCGCGCCGTGCTGACGATCACCACCGTGCACCGTACCGACCGCAAGGAATCGATGGCCGACCTGGACTCGATGCTGCGCAGCCGCCTGGCCAACATCGCCGGCGCCCGCTTCACCGTGGGCCCGCCCGACAGCGGCGTGAAGATGCAGCTGGTGCTGCAGTCGGAAGACCCGGACGCGCTGAAGGCGGCCGCCCAGCGCGCCGAGCGCGAACTGCGCACCTTGCACGGCATCGGCAACGTCACGTCGTCCGCCTCGCTGGTGCGCCCGGAGATCATCGTGCGCCCAGACTTCGCCCGCGCCGCCGACCTGGGCGTGACGGCGAACGCGATCGGCGAGACGGTGCGCGTGGCCACGGCCGGCGACTACGACTTCGATCTGACGAAGATGAACCTGCCCGAGCGCCAGGTGCCGATCCGCGTCAAGCTGCCGGACTATGTGCGCGCCGACCTCGATGCGATCGGCCGCCTGACGGTGCCGGGCAAGAACGGCCCCGTGATGCTGGCCAACGTGGCGGCGATCACGATGGAAAGCGGCCCGGCGCAGATCGACCGCCTGAACCGCAGCCGCAACGTCACGCTGGACGTGGAGCTGGGCAGCCGCTCGCTCGGCGAACTCAATGAGGAAGCGCGCGCCCTGCCCGCGTTGAAGAACCTGCCGCCGAACGTGCACATCGCCGAGCTGGGCGACGCGCAGGAAATGGCGTCGCTGTTCGCCAGCTTCGGCCTGGCGATGGCGATCGGCGTGCTGTGCATCTATGGCGTGCTGGTGCTGCTGTTCAAGGACTTCATGCAGCCCGTGACGATCCTGGCCGCGCTGCCGCTGTCGATCGGCGGTGCGATCGTGCTGCTGCTCGTCACACGCAACGCGCTGTCGATGCCGTCGATGATCGGCCTGATCATGCTGATGGGGATCGTGACGAAGAACTCGATCCTGCTGGTGGACTACGCCATCCTCGCGCGCCAGGCCGGCATGAGCCGCTTCGATGCATTGGTGGATGCGTGCCACAAACGGAGCCGCCCGATCCTGATGACGACGATCGCGATGGGCGCCGGCATGACGCCGCTGGCGCTGGGCCTGGGCGCCGACCCGAGCTTCCGTTCGCCGATGGCGGTGACGGTGATCGGTGGCCTGATCACGTCCACGCTGCTGTCGCTGCTCGTCGTGCCGGCCGTGTTCACGTATGTCGACGACATCGAGCACTGGCTCGGTCGCATGGTGCGCAAGCTGCGCCACAAGGACCACGACCATCACGACCACCCGCACCCGGAGGCGCGGCTGGCAGAGGCCGCGGTGCAGGGCCCGCGCGAGCACTGACGAAACAGGCGTCGCCTCCGCGCGGCGCCCGCTAGCTTCCCTTCAGCTGTTCGATGAACCAGCGCGCCGCCGGCCCCGGCGGCTGCTCCTTGCGGTGCACCGCGTGCATCGCAAAACCCGGCCCCACCACGGGGCTCGTCTCCAGCGCCAGCCGCACCAGGCGCCCTTCCTTCAGATCGTTCTCCACCATGTGCAGCGGCATGCCGCCCCAGCCCAATCCGGCCTTCAGGAACGCGTGCTTCGCGCCCAGGTCGGCGAGCCGCCACACGCTCGGCGACAGCACGCCGAAATCGCGCCCGGTCGTCAGCGGCGAGCGGTCCGTCAGCACCAGCTGCACGTGGCGCATCGCCTGCGCGCGCGGCACCACGCCCTGCAACTGCGCAAGCGGATGCGCGGGTGCCGCGACGACGACGGCCGGCACGTCGAGCAGGTAGTCCGTCACGCAATCGGGCGGCAGCTCGGGCAACGTGCCGACGATGGCGATGCTGCAGTGGCCCGCCAGCAGCGGCTGCACGACGGCGCCGAGTGCCTCGACGAAGAGGCGCAGCGGCGTGTCGGGATAGCGCTGCTGGAATGCCTGCACGGCCGCCGTCAGCGAGTCGATCGGGAACATCACGTCCACCGCAACGGCAAGCTCCGGTTCCAGGCCCTCGGCCAGCGTGCGGGCGCGGGCCTTGAACGCATCCATGCCCGCCACGGCGCCGCGGGCCTGCTCCAGCAGCGCCGCACCGGCATCGGTCAGCCGCGGATAGCGCGCCGAGCGGTCGAACAGTGGGAAGCCCACCTGAGTTTCCAGGTTCGCCAGCGTGTGGCTGACCACGGACTGGGCGCGGCGCAGCCGCCGCCCCGCCGCGGAAAAGCTGCCTTCCTCGGCAGCGGCGATGAACGTGCGCAGCTGGTCGAGCGTCAACGCTTCAAGCATTCATCTACTCCTTCGATAGGTGTCATCGAATTATATAGGCTTCCTGGATGGATCGACGGGACCTAAGATTCACTCAACCCCGCAGCAAGCGCAGCGGACAACAAACCCTCGAAAGGAAACATCATGAACACCACCAACGCCAACACCTCCGTGATCCCCGCCATCGGCCGCGTGCTGCTCGCCACGATCTTCGTCTTCTCCGCCCTCGGCAAGATCGCGGCGCCCAGCGCAACGATCGGCTACATCCAGTCCGTCGGCCTGCCGTTCGCCACCGCCGGCCTGATCGCCGCGATCGCCATCGAACTGGGCGGCGGCCTGATGCTTGCCCTGGGCATCAAGACGCGCCTCGTCGCCGCCGGCCTGGCCGTGTTCTCGATCGTCACCGCGCTCGCCTTCCACCATGCGATCGGCGACCAGAACCAGCTGATCCACCTGCTGAAGAACTTCGCGATGGCCGGCGGCCTGCTGCAAGTGGTGGCGTTCGGCGCCGGCGCATACAGCATCGACCAGCGCCTGGCACAGCAAGCGCGTATCGGCACCCGCCAAGCCGCTTGAACCAACGCGGGTAACCCAATGCAGTTCCCCGGCGCGGCGCCCACGGGCGCCGCGCTTGCTTTTTCAACAACCGCCACGGCACAATGCGCTCTCCCCGCGCTTCCTTTCCACGCTGCCGACCATGCCCATCACCCTGCGCCCCATCACCCGCCAGAACTTCGACGCCGTCACCGACCTGGAACTGCTGGACCACCAGCGCGCCTGGGTCGCTAGCAATTCCTACTCGATCGCGCAGGCGAGCTTTTACCCGAACATGCGCGCCCGCGCGATCTACGCGGGCGATGAACTGGTCGGCTTCGTGATGGACGTGGCGCTGGAAGAATTCGGCGATCCGGGCGAATACGGCATCTGGCGGCTGATGGTGGACCGGCGCCACCAGGGCAAGGGCTACGGCCGCGCCGCATTGGACATCGTGCTGGATGAGCTGCGCGCCCGGCCGGACGCCCGCAAGATCTGGATCAGCTACAAGCCGGATAACCGGCAGGCCCAGGCGCTGTATGCAAGCCTGGGTTTCGTCGAGACGGGATTCGACGAGGAAGATGGCGAAACGCAGGCCGTGTTGACGCTGCCGGCGGCCTGATGGCGCGGTAACCTAGGACCGCGGCGGTTCCTGCACTTCCTCGGACGCGATCGCGGCCAGATCCAGCAGCGCCTGCAGTTCGGTGGCGCGCAGCCGGCGCGGCTCGCGGTCGATCACGCACAGCGTGCCGAGCGCATAGCCATCGGCATCGCGCACCGGCACGCCGGCATAGAAGCGGATGCGCGGATCGCCCTGTACCAGCGGGTTGTCGCGAAAGCGCGGATCGGCCGCCGCATCCTCGACAACAAACGGCTCGTCGCCCAGCACGGCGTGCGAGCAGAACGCCCACTCGCGCGGCGTCTCCTCCGCATCCAGTCCCACGCGCGCCTTGAACCACTGGCGCGTCGACGTCAGCAGCGACACCAGCGCGATCGGCGAGCCCGTCACGAGCGCCGCGAGCCGGACGATGCGGTCGAAGCGCTCCTCCTGCGGGGTATCGATCAAGCCGGACGACGCCAGCGCCACGAGCCGCGTCGCCTCATCCTTCCCGACCGGATAGTCGGGTGCCGCGCGGGCCTGGAATTCGGTCGGCGACACGGGCGACATCGCCGCCTCGACGGCCTGGCCGATCGTTGCATTCGGCTGGGCCGGCGCGCGCTCCATCAGCCGCTGGATGTGCGACAGGCGCGTGCGGCGGTGCCCGCCCGGCGTCTTCCACGACGCGATCGCGCCGCTTTCCATCCACATCTGGACGGTGCTGGTGGCCACGCCGAGCAGGCGCGCGGCGGCGGTGGTGGTCAGGATCGGATCTTCAACAGTACTCATAGGAAACCTTTCATTGGCCACAGTATATCCTGCCTGCTGTCGAATATGACGGATTTGAGGAAATTCCGCAACACAACAAAGAATTCGTCAATTTATGTTGATTATTGTAAATTTTCGTTGCATTATCTCGTCAAATCCATCAGATTCAATGAAAGCCCATCATGCGAACCTTCCGCAATGCCACGATCGCCACGAAGCTGTACTCCGCCTTCGCTCTCGCCCTGTCCTTCACCGTGGCGCTCGCGCTGTTTGCGCTGGTGGAAGTCGGCAGGATCGACACGGCATTGAATGCCGCTAACACATTGCGCCGCACGCAGCTCGACCCGCTGCTCGATGCACGCGAAGCGCTGGCGCAGACCGGCATCGCAGCACGCAACGCCTACATTTTCGAGGACCAGGCTTCCGCGGTGCGCGAGCTCGACATTCTCGATCGTGAAAAGGCCGTGTATCTCGATGCGCTGGCCACGCTGGAGCCGCTGCTGGGCGGCGACGCGCAGTTCGACAAGGTGCGCACCGGCCTGCTGCAGATGGCCAAGGAGCTGGAGCGCCCGCGCAAATATCGCGACGCGCACGACATGGCCGCTTACGGCAAGTTCCTCGTCGACGAATGCAGCCCGCTGCGCCGGCGCATCGTCGCCGACATGGGCGTGCTGTTGCGCGGCCTGGAAGACCGCAACACCGCCGCAGCAACGGCCGTCAGCGCGCAGGCGTCGAATGCACGCTACTGGATCGGCGCGCTGGCCATCGGCAGCGCGGTGCTGTGCCTGACGATCGGCACGCTGATCGTGCGCGGCCTGCTGCGCCAGCTGGGCGGCGAGCCGGCCTATGCGGCCGACGTGGCACGCGCCATCTCACGCGGTGAGCTGCACCGCGCGGTCGACACGGGCCGGGCGCTCGATGGCAGCCTGTTGGGCGCGATGAGCACGATGCGCGAAGAGTTGGCCGGGATCGTCACGCAGGTGCGCACCGGCACCGATGCGATCGCATCGGCCTCTGCCGAAATCGCGTCCGGCAACCTGGATCTGTCGAACCGCACCGAAACGCAAGCCGCGGCGCTGGCGCAGGTGGCCGCGTCGATGAAGCAGCTGATCACGTCGGTGCGGACGAACGACGGCTACGCTCAGGAGGCCAGCACGCTGTCGCAGCAGGCGGCCAGCGTGTCGCTGGAGGGTGGTGCAGCGGTGGACGGCATCGTCACGACGATGAACCTGATTAACGAATCGTCGAAGAAGATCGTCGACATCATCGCCGTCATCGACGGCATCGCGTTCCAGACCAATATCCTTGCTTTGAACGCCGCCGTGGAGGCGGCCCGCGCGGGCGAACAGGGCCGCGGTTTCGCCGTCGTCGCATCGGAAGTGCGCAACCTGGCGCACCGCTCCGCCGCGGCGGCCAAGGAAGTGAAGGCGCTGATCGAGGATTCGGTCAGCAAGGTGGGCAGCGGCACGCAGCTCGTCGGCGCGGCCGGCGCGACGATGAAGAGCGTCGTCGACGGCATCGCCCGCGTGTCGGCGATCATGCAGGACATCTCGACGGTGACGCGCACGCAGAGCGCCGACATCGAATCCGTCGACCAGGCCATCACGCGGCTGGACGACATGACGCTGCAGAATGCCGCGCTGGTGGAGGAAGCGGCAGCGGCGGCGCAATCGCTGCGCACCCAGGCCGATCACCTGGCCGGCGTCGTCAACACGTTCCAGTTGGAGGACGGCGCCGCGCCGGCACGGGCGCTGCTGGCCGCCTAAGGGGCGCTCTTAGCCGGTCCTTGGCGGCTCCTTGCCACGTCACTGCGAGCGGGTCAGCGCGGCCCACTCGCGCCGCAGCAGGCCATACAGCACCGAGTCGTGCACCTCGCCGCCGACGATCCACCGCTCGCGCAGCAAGCCTTCGCGCTGGAATCCCAAGCGTTCCAGGCACTGCGTGGACCCCGTGTTGCGGGGATCGATGTCCGCTTCCAGCCGGTGCAGATCGAGTTCCCCGAACGCGAACGCCAGCAGCGCGCGCAACGCCTCGCTCATGTAGCCGCCGCCCCAGTAGTCCCTGCGCAGCGCGTAGCCCACTTCGGCGCGCCGGTTCTGCCAGTGCAGCGAGCGCAGCGTGCAGTTGCCGATCTGCCGGCCCGTTTCATTGAGCACGATCGCAAAGCGGAAGTATTCGCGCGCGGCGAATGCCGCCGCATCCTGGGCGATCTGGCGGGCCGGCCGTTCGGGATCGGACCATGGCGTTTCGCTGAAGTAGCGCATCACCTCCGGATCGGCGTGGATCGCCAGCAGGTCGTCCTCATCGCCGGGGCGCGGCGGGCGCAGCGTCAGCCGCGCGGTAGTCAGGGTCTTCTGATAGTCCATCCACCGATATTACCGCACGGCGCCGCGCGCCTGCCGGGTCAGCGCAGCTTGATCGGCTTGCGGTACGGCGCGAACGGCGGTTTCGGGAACTGCGCCCCGGCATAGTTCTGGCGGAAGCATTCGGCCTTCGCGCCCTGCACGTCCGTCACGCTGTCGGTCACCTTGCCGTTCGCATCGAGCGTCAGCACGATCGTCACCGGGTACTTCGACTTGTCGTGGCAGTTGCCCTTTTCATCGAGCTTCTGGGCGTTGTTCCAGGCCAGCGACTCGTCCTCGTACTTGCTTGCCTTCGGGTTCGGGAACTGCGCGTTGAAGCGGTTCATCTCGGCGCCGAAGCCGGGGTTGGCGGCCGGCGGCGGTTCGTTGTCGGCGGCGCTGCCTTGCTGGGGAGCGGTCTGGCAACCGGCGAGGAGCGCGGCGGCGGCGAGCGCGGCCAGCGCGGTGAACTTGTTGTAGCGGGATTGCATGGTGCACTCCTTGTTGTCGTTATCGGTGCACCAATTGTAGAGACATTATCAAAATGGCAGCGCACGTTGCAGAGCTCGCTGACGAGGACCACGGGCCGCACAGCTTGCAAGGCCGGTACCCGGGCGACTACGATGACCGGATCTCAAGACGGAGGGATTACCGCCTTGCGCCGGCGGATGCGCTCCACCCTCCTCCCATCGCCCGGTACAGGTCGACGGCCGCCGTCAGCAAGCGTGAGCGCAACTGCAGCCGCGCCACGTCGGCCGCGTACAGGTTGCGCTGCGCGTCCAGCTCCTCCAGGTAAGCGGCATAACCGTTCGCGTAGCGGTTGTGGGCGATGCGCAGCGTTTCGGCCGCGGTCGCCCGCCGCGCATCGTTCTGCACCGCCTGCTCGCGCAGCCGGGTGATCGCATCGAGGCCGTTTTCCGTTTCCGCGAATGCCTGCCGCACCGTGTTCTCGTACGCGATCAGCGCCTGGTTGCGCTGCGCGGCGGCCGAATCGGTCGCGGCCTGCACCCGGCCGCCGTCGAACACGGGTGCCACCAGCGCGGCGGAGATCCGCCACAGCAGTGCCGGCGAATGCAGGAAGTCGGAGAAGTCGCTGGACTGGATGCCGCCGCCGGCCGTCAGGCGGAAGGTCGGAAGCAGCTGGTCGCGGGTGGCCGCGAGCTGCGCATTGGCCGCCACGGCGGCCTGCTCGGCGCGGGCGATGTCCGGCCGGCGCCGCAGCAGGTCCGACGGCAGGCCGGCCGGCACGGTCGGCGGCACCAGTTCCGCCAGCGGCTTGCCGCGCGCGATCGGGCCGGGCGTGCCGCCCGTCAGCAGCGCCAGCGCGTTCTCCTGCTCGAAGACCTGCCGTTCCAGTTGCGGGATCTGTTCGGCCGCCGCGTCGTACTCGGCCTGCGCCTGCAACCATTCGAGCCGCGAGCTGTAGCCCACTTCGAACTGCCGGCGCGCCAGGTCGCGCGAGCGTTCGCGCAACTGCAAGGTGGCGCGCGCCAGCTCCAGCTGGGCGTCCAGGCCGCGCAGGTTCAGGTAGCCGGTGGCCACGTTCGCGGCGATCGACAGCGCCACCGCGTCCAGGTTGGCCTGCTCGCCGCGCAATGTGGCAGCCGCGGCCTCCGTGGTATTGGCCAGGCGCCCCCACACGTCCAGCTCGTACGCGGCCTGGAACTCGGCCTGGAACACGTTGGTGTCGTAGGGCTTGCCCGTGACGGCCGACAGCGTGCGGGCGCGCGTGGGCGACGCATCGACCGACAGCGTGGGCCGCTGGCCCGCCGCGGCGGCACGCACGCGGGCGCGGAAGTCCTCGACCCGTTCGCGGGCCACGCGCAGGTCGCCGTTGTGCGCCAGCGCGGCAGTCACCAACGCCGTCAGCGCCGGGTCGCCGAACGACTCCCACCATGCCGTGTCGACCGGCAGCGCGGCGGCGGCGCCTTCCGGCAGCGGCGCGCGCCACTGCGCCGGCACCTGCAGCGTCGCTGCCGGCGGCTGCGCCACGCGGGCCGCGCAGCCGGCCAATAATGACGCCACCAAGGTCGCCACTAAGGTCGCCAGCAAGACGGGCACGATGCTGCCCAGCCTCATCGCCGCGCCTCCCCGCCGTTCAGGTGCGCCGACGTGTCGATGCTGACGATGACGGACATGCCGGGCCGCAGCCGGTCGGCCAGCTTCTGGCCCGGGTCGATGCGGATGCGCACGGGAATGCGCTGGGCGATCTTGACGTAGTTGCCGGTCGCGTTATCGGCCGGCAGCACGGAGAATTCGGAACCCGTCGCCGGCGAGATCCGTTCGACCTGGCCCGTCAGCTGGGCGCCGTCCAGCGCATCCACCTTGAACGTGACGCCCTGGCCCACGCGCACGCCGCTCATCTGCGTTTCCTTCAGGTTCGCGATGACCCACATCTGCTGCGGCACGAGGCCCATCAGTTGCGCGCCCGAGTTGACGAAGGCGCCGCGGCGCACGCCGACCTGGCCCAGCTGGCCGTCGGACGGCGCGACGATGCGCGTGTTGTCCAGGTCCACCCGCGCAGCCTTCAGCGCCGCTTGCGCGTTCGCGACGGCCGCTTCCAGCGACGCGCGGTTGACCGTCACTGACTGCGACTGCTGCCGCGCGATCTCGACATTCGCTTGCGCCTGCGCGACGGCGGCCATGGCCTGCGCCCGCGCGGCACGCTGGGCATCGCGTTCGCGCTGCGACAGCGAGCCATCGCCCACCAGCTGCTCGACGCGCGCCAGGTCGGCGTTGGCGCGCTCGGCCTGCGCGCGGGCATTGGCCAGCGCGGCCTGCTGCAGCGCGATCGTCGCGGCGGCGCTCCGCTTCGACTGCTCCCAGTTCGCCAGCGCCGCCTTCTGCGCCGCCAGCTGGGCCTCGGCCTGTTCGTAGCGCTGCTCGTAGATGCGGCGGTCGATCTCGACCAGCAGGTCGCCCTTCTTCACGAACTGGAAGTCCTGCACGTGCACGTCCGTCACATAGCCGGACAGCTGGGTGCCGATCACCGTCACCTGGCCGCGCACCAGCGCGTTCTCGGTCGTCACGACGGGGGTCGTGAACGGCGGCAGCCGCCACGCGTACAGCACGACCAGCACGCCGATCAGTGCGACCAGCGCGAAGCCGGCGATCGCCAGCCATTGGTGCGGCTGGTCCGGCTGGCCGGGAGCGGGCGCGTGTGCGGCCGCGGCGGGTGGCGCGGCCGGGGCGGGTGGAGGAACGGAAGTATCGTTTGCGCTCATTGCGATCCGGAGTTGTTGAGGGAGACGCGCGCCATGCCCGTCTGCGCGTTCTGGCCGGCGGCGGCCGGGCGGCAGACGGTGCACAGCTGCCACAGGTAATGCAGCACCATCCACGCCAGCGTGGCCCACGCCACGATGCTAATCAGGAGGAACACGTCGTTGTAGGCGAGGACGTTCGCCTCGCGCGTGGCGGCCGCGCCCAGCGAGGCGACGCCTTGCGCGCTGCGCAGCGCGGGGTCGGCGAGCGTGCCGCCCAGGGCAGCCCCGCTGCCCTGGATGCGCGCGGCCACCTGCGGGTCCACCAGGGTCAGGTGCTCGACCAGCTGGCTGGAATGGTATTTTTCGCGCAGCACCTGCACCGTGCCCACCAGCGCGGAACCCAGCAGGCCGCCCAGGTTCTGCGTCATCGAGAACATCAGCGAAAAGCTGATCAGGTTTTTCGGCTGCGCGATGATCGCGCCGAAGCCGGACACGAACACGGGGCCGATGAAGAACACGCCGGAAAACGCGAGCAGCGCCTGGCTGACGTACATCTGCGCCGGCCGCGTCAGGTTCGTCGCATGCGAATCCATCCACGCGCCGATGGCCATCAGCAGCAGCGCGAACATCAGCGAAGGCTGGATGCGGCTGGGCGAGATCGTCAGCGCGCTGGCTACCATGCCGGCGATGCTGGCGACGAGCGTGACGAGCCACAGCCCGCGCATCTGGTCGTTCTGCAGCCCGAGCACCTGCAGGAAGCCGACCGTGCCGGTGGCTTCGGATTGCACGATGCGGATCAGCAGCACGGACAGCGCGAGACGCAGCATGTTGGCCGTCGTCAGCCAGCGGATGTTCAACAGCGGATTGGCGCGATTGTGCTCGATCGTCACGGCGGCCGTCACGAGCACGATCGAGCCGGCCAGGCACCAGCCCAGCCATGGCGCCTCGAACCACCACACGGTACGGCCCAGGCCCAGCACGGCGCACAGCAGCGCGACGCCGGGCGCGAACAGCGCGAACGTGGCGAAGTCCAGCTTCTCGAATGCGCGGATACGGTCGCCCGGCGGCAGTTTCAACAGCAGCACGCAGCCCAGCGACAGCAGGCACATGCCCAGTTCGAACGAGTACAGGCCGCGCCACTCGGCGATTTCCAGCAGCTCCGTCGAGAACAGCCGGGCGATCGGCAGCGCCAGCTGGGCAAAGCCGACGCCAAGCACGACGCCCTTCAGCCGGTGCTGGGCCGGGAATCCCTGCAGCGTGTAGTACAGGCCCAGCACCGTCAGCGCCGCGCCCGAGATGCCGCTGGCCGCGCGCACGAGGATCGCCGACGCGAGGCCGTGCACGAACAGGTGGGCCAGCGTGGCCAGCGCATACAGCACGAGGAACAGTTCGGTGAACAGGCGCAGCCCGAACTGCTGGCGGAACTTCACCAGCAGCAGGTTGGCCGACACGTTCGTCATCACGTACGCGGCCGGCAGCCATTGGATTTCGGACTGGAACACGCCGAGCGATCCCTGCGCATACAGCAGGTTGACGGTGACGAGCGCGTTGCCCAGGCCCCCCGTCAGCGCGACGATGAAGCCGACGACGAGATAGGCGATGCGCCGCGGCGTCGAATGCAGCGGGGTCGAGGGCGAGCCCGGCAACGTGGGCCGTTCATGGGGCTTCCAGGTTTGCGGGGCGTAGACATCCATGCGATGGTAGACCTAGGGCGACAGTACGAGCATAGCACCGGGCAGGCCGATCGTTGGGTTCGATTCGGCGGGATCGCGCAGCTCCCCTGCTTCAGGGCGGGTGCCGGCTCCACCGGAAGCGGGATGGCGCGGCAGGACGGAATGCATCGGTGGGCGAACAGCATTGCAGCGGACCAGCGCAACAAACCCGGCCGCACATCCGCGATGCGCGACCGGGCGCGCCGCCCGCCAGGGGTGGGCGGGCGGCTGGCCATCGATGAACGATCAGTGACGGCGGGAGCTGAGCAGCTTCGACACGGCGAAGCCGGCGGCCATCGCCACCAGCACGGAAACGCCCGGGCTGTTGCGCACATAGCTGCGGCCCGTTTCGGCCAGGCGGCTGTAGGCCACGTTCAGGTCCGCGGCCTTCTGGCTCAGGCGCTCGGTCACTTCGGTGGCCTTGCCGGACATGCGGTCCACGGTGTCGTGCGCCTTGCCGACCAGGCGGTCGGTGGCGGCCGGCACCTGCTCGGCCAGCTTGTCGACGGTGCCCTGCACCTTCTCGGTGGCGGCCGGCACCTGCTCGGCCAGCTTGTCGACGGTGCCCTGCACCTTCTCGGTGGCGGCCGGCACCTTGTCGGCGATGCGGTCGACGGCGCCGTGCGCGCTGGCGGCGGCTGCCTGCACCTTGTCGGCACTGTCGCCGCGAGTACCGTTGCCGATCGGCGTTACGCTGCCGGTCGCGTTGATGTTCGATTTGTCGTTGTCCATGATCGGTATCCTCTGGTTGGTGGTTGCAGGGACAACGATAGGCCGATCCTTGCCGCGTGACAGTGCGTCACCTAACAGAGGTGCCGGTGCGGTCCGGCACGCCGCCTTCCGGCGCTTTGTGGCATGCTGGCCCTTTCGCATGGGGGTGCGTCATGTTTCCTCTCTCATCTGTCACCGAGGCTTCCGGCATGGCCCAGGTGTACGGCACCGGCAATGCCGCCGATGCCGCCGCGGTGCGGTCCAGCGCGCCGCCGAGTTCCGACGTCGACGTGTCCTCGCTTGGCCAGTTCATGGGCACGCTCGCGCTGTCGCAGAAACGGCTGGGCGAACTGGCCGCCGCGGCCGGCGGGCGCGATCCCGCCGCCGAGCTCGACGAGCTGGGCACCGCTGCCGGGGAACTCGTCGAAGCGTTTAACGTGGGCCGCGCCGTCGATACGCTGGCGCCGCCCTCCGGCGAGCCATTGCCGGCGCGGGCACTGGCCGGCCAGCTGACGCAGGCCTTCGACGGCCAGCGCGCCGACCTGGCGCGCATCGGCATCGACCTCGCGCCATCCCTGTTGGGCGACGACGGCGAGATGCTGGCCGTCGACAGCGGCCGCCTGCTCGCCGCGTTCCAGGCCGATCGCCAGGGCACGCTGGACACGCTGGCGCGCGCCGCCGGCACCTTCGGGGAAGCAGGCAGCGCCCTCGCGCAACAGCAGGAGATTCCCGCGCAGGCGCCGGCGAATGCGCCCAACCTGCCGCCTCCCGCGGTCAGCGATGCGGCATTGCAGAATGCATTGCGCGACACCAGCACTGTCCAGTCGAATCAGCCAAACCCGCCCAACCAAACCGGCGACGATGCCGGCCAGCGCCCCGAAGCACCGCTGGCCGCCGGCTCCGGCACACCCGCCGCGTTCCTAAACAACCAGGCCGCCGAGCTGACGGCAGCGCAGGCCCGCAACAGCGCCACCGGCGCGTTGGGCCCGGCGCGCGACGACGACCGCACCGTGCAGCCGACCGCGCAACGCGTCAGCGGTGCCACCGGCGAAGCACAGGCCAATCCGGTGCCCGCGGCGCCCTCACCGGCCGCGTCGCCGGAACAGGCGAATGCCGCCGCGCTGGCGCGGCAGCTTGCCGCGGAACGGCTGGCCGAGGACCGCGCGGCCGTTGCCGCGAATGCCGAGGCGCGGCGCCGGCAGACGGCGCTGGACGACCGGCTGGCCGCCGATCGACTACTGCAGGCGCAGCGCGACGAGCAGGCCCGCATCGATGCGCAATTGCTGGCCGAGCGGCAGATCGCAGCGAATCAGGCCGCGCTGACGCAGCAGGAACGCCAGGCCGCCAGCCGCCTCGACCTGACACGCCAGGCCGCCAACGCGGCGCTGGCCGCGCAGGATGAGACGGCGACGCAGGATCAGCGCCTGCAGGAAGCGCGCGCCGCGGCGACGCGCCAGCTGACCAGCACGCGCGAGGAGGACGCGGCCGCCCAACGGCTGGCGGACCGGCTCGACGATGCGCGCCGCACGGCCGCCCAGCAGCAGACGCTGACGCAGGCCGAACGCCTGGCCCAGGACCGGTTGCTGGCCGCACGCCGGGCCGCCGCTGGGGAAAGTGTCGCGTCGCAGGAGGATGCGCTGCTGGACCGCCGCCTGGCCCAGGCCCGGCTCGACGCCCAGCAGCAGGTGGATGCCGCGCGCCAGGCCGTCGCGCAAGCGGCGGTGGCGGAAACGGAACGCCAGCAGGATGCGCTGCGCACACTGCGCGACCAGGGCGCGGCACGCGCCGAGGACATCCTGCAGCAGCAACGCATCGCGCTGCGTGCCCAGCAGGCGGCAGCCGCTGCCGGGGCGGGCACGGCGGCCGGCGCGACAGCACGTACCGGCATGGCGAACGAACAGGCGGCGGCCGGCGCGGCGGCCGATGCACAAATCGCCGCCAGCGCGGCTGCCACGACCACGGTGGATGCGGCTGCGCGGGCCCAGGCAGCGGCCGATGCGGCGGCAATGGCACAGGCTTCGCTGTCCACCCCGGCCAATCCCGCCACCGGCATCACGGCGGGCGGCACGCCGACGGCGGCGGGCGCCACCGCGACGGGTACGCCGGCCGGGACGACGCCTGGAACCGCTCCGGGAACCGCGCCCGCGGGTGCGGCCGCCAGTGCGAACAACGCGGCGCCGCCGAATGCGGCCGATCCGTCCGTTGCGGCGGCGATCGCCGCGCAGCGGCTGGCGGGCGGCATCGCCGGTGGCGGCGGTCCGGGTGCCCCGGCGCCGGTGCGCAACGAAATCAATCCGCCGGTGCGGCCGGTCACGCGTACGGGCAACGCGCCGCAGGTGTGAGGCTTTTGCTTGCCCCCGTCGCGAGAACGTGGATAATTCACGCAACTCGACAATGACGACGGGAGACACGATGAAGTACAAGCCGATGCAGTACACACGCCTGGCGCTGGCCCTGGCGCTGGCGGGCCTCGCAGGCACCCCCCTGGCCCAGGACACGGTGGTGAGGATCGGCCACAGCGGCCCGCTGTCCGGCGCCCAGGCGTTCTCCGGCAAGGACAACGAAAACGGCGCCCGGCTGGCGATCGAAGAGCTGAACGCGAAGCCGATCACGGTCGGCGGCAAGAAGGTGAAGTTCGAACTGGTGTCGGAAGACGACCAGGGCGATCCGAAGGCGGGCGTCAACGTCGCGCAGAAGCTGGCCGATTCCGGCATCCGCTACGTCGTCGGGCCGTACAACTCTGGCGTGGCGATTCCCGCCTCGCGCGTGTATGCGAACGCCGGCGTCGTCGTGGCCAGCGTCGCGTCGAACCCGAAGCTCACGCAGCAAGGCTACAAGAACCTGTTCCGCGTGAACGCCAGCGATACGCAGCTGGGTTCGAAGATGGCGCTGTACGCGGCCAAGGAACTGAAGGTGAAGACGGTGGCCGTGATCGACGACCGCACCGCGTTCGGCCAGGGCCTCGCCGAGGAATTCAAGAAGCAGGCGCGCGCTTCCGGCATGACGGTCGCGGGCCATGAATACACGACGGACAAGGCGGTCGACTTCACGTCCATCCTGACCAAGCTGCGTTCGAAGAACGTCGAAGCGATCTTCTTCGGCGGCTACGCGCCGCAGGGCGGCCCGATGGCGCGGCAGATGCGCCAGCTGGGCATCAAGGCGAAGCTGCTGGGCGGCGACACGATCTGCACGTCCGAGATGGGCAAGCTGGGCGGCGACGCCGTCGGCGCCAACGTGCTGTGCTCGCAGGGCGGCGCCCTGCTCGACAAGGCCGCCAGCGGCCCCGCGTTCAAGGCGAAATTCAAGAAGCGCTTCTTGGCCGAACCGGACGTCTACGCGGCCTCGTACTACGACGCCGTCAACCTGTTCGCCAACGCGATGCAGCAGGCGAACTCCGTCGACCCGGCGAAGGTCAGCGGTGCCATTTCCAGCGGCTCGTACCAGGGCGTTGCCGGCACCTACGCGTTCGATACGAAGGGCGACATGAAATCGTCGCCGGTCACGATCTTCACGTTCAAGGCCGGGCAGCCGAGCGCAATCACAAGCTACTGAGAGACCCGTACTACACCTCAGCCCGTGTCCACCTTGGGGTCAACCCCGTTTTCGGACACGGGCTGAGCCGTGACGCATGCCTTTTATGGCTGGGCTCGTGTCCCCTGGTGCCAGGCACGAAGGGACATCTATGGCTCAGCTTGTGTCCCCTGGTGCCTGGCACGAAGGGACATTTATGCCTCAGCTTGTGTCCCCTGGTGCCTGGCACCAAGGGACACGAACTCGGCAGTATTGGCGACGGTTCAGCGGCTCGCGTAATACCGCGCCAGCGCCGCTACTTCCTCGTCGCTGAGGTTGCGCACTGCGTTGCGCATCTGCGAATTGACGTCGTTGTGCCGGCTGCCTTCGCGGAATGCCAGCAGTTGCTGGCGCAGGTAGGATTCGGGCAGGCCGTCCAGCCATGGCGACGCGGGCTTTTTCACCTCGATCGTGTGGCACGACGCGCAGGCGCCCACGTTGCGCACCGGGTCGCCGTTGCGCACCAGGCGCGGCGTGGCCTGGTCCACCGGGTCGGACAGCCGTTCGCGCGGCAGGTAGGCGTAATACGCGGCGAGGTCGCGCATGTCCTGGTCCGACAGCTCTTCCACCAGCGGACGCATGATCGCGCTTTGCCGGTGCCCCGACTTGTAGTCGCGCAGCTGCTTGTAGGTCGCCGCGGCCACCTGCCCCGCCAGGTGCGGCGTCCCGGCCGGGCTCATGCCGCGCGCGCCGTGGCACATCGTGCAGCGCATCGCCAACGTGGCGCCGCGGCCGATCGATGCGTTGTCGGCCGGCGCCATCATCTGCGCCATCACGATCACTTCGCTGGGGCCCTTGCCCGTTTCGCCCAGCCCGGGGCTGAAGTACGCGCCCGGTACGCCGGCGGCCCGGCAGATCGATTCCCACAGCGACAGCATCGTATCCCGCGCGTGCGAGCGCGGCACCCACACGAAGCCGATCAGCGCGGCCACCAGCGCGATGCCGACCAGCGCCAGCACGCTGCGCGTGAACCACGGATTCTTCAGCGAGAACGTCTTCACGTCGCTCATGGCTGGCTCCCGATCGGCACGGCCGGCACGGACGTCTGCGGCAGCGCCATCAGCTGGCTGATCGGATAGCCGTAGTTGACGATCGACAGGCCGATCATCAGCGCCAGCCAGATCGCATAGCCGTTCAGCGCGGCCGGCGTGCGCTCGGTGTGCACCGTCTGGCTGAACGTGAATTCTGGCAGCGTGACGAGCGTGCTGCGGTGGCCGCGCGCCAGCACCAGCAGGAACAGCACGCCGGAGGCCACCAGCAGCAGGCCGCCGATGAACGTCATGATGACGGTGATCGCTTGCGGCGCGATGTCCGGATGGCCGTAGTCGAAATAGGCCATCCGGCGCGGCATGCCGAGGATGCCCGTCACGTGCCACGGGAACGTCAGCACGATCATGCCGACGAACCACAGCCACAGCTGCCAGCGCATCGCGCGGCCGTTCTTCAACTCGCGCCCCGTCAGGTGCGGCCACAGGTCATAGGCGACGGCGAAATACATGATCACGATCGCGCCGCCGAAGATCAGGTGGAAGTGCCCCGTGATCCATTGCGTGTTGTGGACGGCGAAGTCCAGCTGGTAGCTCATGTTGATCAGGCCACCGGCGCCGCCAAAGCCCAGCAGGATGAACGAGAACGCCACCGCCAGCATCATCGGGTTATGCCACGGCAGCCGCTTGACCCAGCCGACGGCACCCGTGCCGCCGCGCAGCCGCCCCGCGATCTCGACGGACGCGGTGATCGTGAAGATCGTCAGCAAGGTCGGTACCGAGACAAGCCCCGTGAACACGGCATGCAGGAACTTCACGCCCGAGCCCACCTGCGGGTCCTGGAACAGGTGGTGGATCCCGATCGGCATCGAGAACACGAGGAACAGGATGAATGACAGGCGCGCCATCGTGTCGCTGTACAACCGCCCGCCGATCGCGCGCGGCACCAGCGTGTAGAACGCGATATACGCCGGCATCAGCCAGAAGTAGACGATCGCATGCAGCGTCCACGAAAAGAACACGCGCGCGAGGCCCGCATCGATCGTGCTCTTGAAACCCAGCGCCACCGGCATGATGAGGAACAGGATCTCGATGGCGGCGCCCAGCGACGTCCACGCCCACAGATAGGCGCCGGCCGTGTTGGCGAACATCGCGAGCGGCACCGTCTGCCCTGGATGAGCCTTGCGCCACGCATGCAGGTTCACCGACATCAGCGCAACCCAGATCCACGAGCCGACCACGACGAGCACCACGCCGATGTAGTAGAACGCGTTGCCGATCAATGGCGGATAGAACGTGTACAGCACCGACGCAAGGCCCATCGACACGGGGATCATCGCGGTGATCGTGCCGACGACGACCAGGCCGAAGCCCGTCCAGGCCCAGCGCTTGCCGATCAGCGATTGTTTCAGCGCCAGCTCGACGATCGCATAGCCGAAGCCCATCGCCACGAGCGTCGGGAACACATAGCCCATCGCGGAACCGTGCGCGGTGACGGAGCGGTAGTACAGCTCCGGATTGCCGATCCAGTCGCGCAACGGGCTCCGGATGTACATCTGCCACTCGCCCAGCAGCAGTGCAACGAAGAACGCGACGAACGCGATCCAGAAATGCGCCAGCACGAGGCGGCGCGTATCCGTACCCATCCCGGTGCCCATGCCGGCCCCCATGTCACCCGTGCTCTCAGCGCGCAACACAGCTTGCCCTCCCATTGGCGGCCATCGCCCGCGCGAACTCGTTCTGCTCGACCACCTTCACGCGCGCCCACATCGCCGCGTGGCCGATGCCGCAGAACTCGTGGCACGGCATCAGGAATTCGCCGCTGTCCTTGAAACGGGTAGCGAAGTTCGAGATGTAGCCCGGCGCCAGCATCATGTTGACGTTGGTGTGCGCGACCGAGAAGCCGTGCACGACATCGGAACTGGTGGCACGGATGCGCACCGGCGTATCCTTCGGCACCAGCAGACATTGCGGCGTGAACGCATACTGGCTGGCCAGCAGCCGCACCGTGACCGAGCCGTCCGCCTCGCGCGCCGTACCCAGGTTCGACTCGACGAACTCGCCGGACAGGTGCAGCGTGGCGGGGTCGATCGTCTCCATCCGCGTCGGCGGCATCAATGCCCAGTGGATGCTCATGTACGCCACCATCCCCGTCAGGAACAGGATGATCGCGCCGACGATCCACGCCCAGCGCGCTTCCGCGCGCGCGGCGGTGGCGTGGGCATCGTGCGCCCCTTGGTTCGCGGCGGCCATCGCTTACGCCCCTCCCCGCGCGAGGAACACGAACAGGTAGAACGCCAGCCAGATCGCCAGCACGATCGCGACCGCCGTGCCGGCCACGGCGAACGCGCCGGTGGGCCCGCGCGCGACGATCGCCTCGACGCGCTGCTGCTGGTCCGGGGTCTCTTGCGGTTCGGCGAACATGCTCTCTCCTATTCCAGGGTGGCGGAACGCAGCGTGTTGACGTCGCGCGTGCCGACCGCACCGGCGCGGTTGCCCCACGCGTTGCGGATGTAGGTGACGACGGCGGCGATCTGCGCATCGGACAGCTCGTGCGCGAACGGCGGCATCCCGTACGGCATCGGGTTCTTGCGTGTGCCGGGCGGGTAGCCGCCGTTCAGCACCATCCGCACGGGGTTCACCGCCGACGTCATCGTGATCGACTGGTTGTTCGCCAGCGGCGGATAGTGCGGCAGCTTGCCGCGGCCCTGCTCGCCGTGGCACGTGGCGCATTTGTCCGCGTAGACGCGGCGGCCTTCCGCGAACATCTGGTTCGCGTCCGCGCGCAGCGGCGCGTTGCCGGCCGCGGGCGCCGCCGGCTGGTCGCCCGGCAGCGTCTTCAGGTAGACCGCCATCGCGCGGATGTCTTCGTCGGACATGTACTGCAGGCTGTTGTAGGTCACCTCGGCCATCGGTCCATACACGGTGCCGCGGTGCGACACGCCCGTCTGCAGCAGGTCCATGATGTCCTTGATGTCCCAGTTGCCGAGGCCCGCTTCCGCATTGGACGTGAGCGATGGCGCATACCAGTTCTGCATCGGGATCAGGCCGCCGCGGAACGCCTGCTCGTCCGACGAGCCGCCCAGCGCGTTGATCGGCGTATGGCACATCGCGCAGTGTCCCAGCCCCTGGACCAGGTAGGCGCCACGGTTCCACTCGACCGATCTGGAACGGTCCGGCCGGTACTCGCCTTCCTCGAAGTACAGCGTGCGCCAGCCGATCAGCAGCGCGCGGTTGTTGTACGGGAAGCGCAGGTCGTGTTCGCGCGAAGGCTGGCGCACCGGCGGCACCGACCGCAGGTAGGCGAAGATCGCATCGCAATCGGCACGCGTGACCTTCGTGTAGCTGGCAAACGGCATCGCGGGGTACAGCAGCTTGCCGTCGCGGCCGCGGCCCGTGTGCATCATGTTGTAGAACTCGTCCGCGCTCCAGCGGCCGATGCCCGTTTCCGGATCCGGCGTGATGTTTGGCGAGTACAGCGTGCCGAACGGCGTCGGCATCGGCCGGTTGCCGGAGAAGATCTTCGCACCGGGCACCGTGTGGCAGGCGATGCAGTCGCCCGCTTGCGCGAGATACTTCCCGCGTTCGATCAGCGCTGCCGACGGCGCCGGTGCGCGCACACCCTGCGGCAGCGCGTTGGGCACGGCCAGCAGCGCGGCCAACAGCGCGGCCGGCGGCACAAGGAAGGCGAGATGGGACAGACGCAGGCGCATGGTCACCTCCTCGCTTCCTGGCTGCCGCAGGCCATCGGCAGATGGGGACCGCCCGGTTTCGCAGGCCGCACGCCTGGATCGACGGGCAGCGATGCGAGCCACGCGGCGACGGCCGCGACCTCGGGCTCCGTCAGGCTCGACGCGATCACCTGCATGCAGTCCGGTGCCACCGCCGTACGCACGCCGTAGCGCCACGCGCCAAGCTGCGCGCTGACATAATCGGCGCGCAGGCCCAGTAGGCCCGGAATGCCAGGCTCGCGCCCGTTCAGGCCCGCGCCATGGCAGCTGGCGCAGGCGGGGATCTTGCGGGCCGGGATGCCTTCGGTGACGATGCGGCGCCCATCCATCAGCTGCTGCGCCGGACGGTTGACGGCCGGTTGCTGCAATGGCGGCGGGTCTTGCTGGGCGAAGTACTGGGCCATCCGCATCAGGTAGGGTTCGGGCAGGTAGGCCAGCATGTAGTTCATCGGCAGGTACTTGCGCCGCCCGTCACGGAACGCGACGAGCTGGTTGTACAGGTAACCGGCGGGCTTGCCGGCCAGGCGGGGGAAGTAGACGTTCTCGACACCGCGGCCCTGCACGCCATGGCAGCCGATGCAGGCACGCACGCGCTCTTCCATCGTGTCTGGGATGCGATCGGCCTGCGCCTGCGCATGGACAAGCGGCGGCACCTGCGCGGCGCACAGCGCAAGCACGGCGGTGACGGCGGCGCGCAGTGGCCGCGCCGCGGTGCTGCCGATGTTCTCGATTGCGCGATCCAATGCGGACACCTCCTTCACGGGCGTATGTAGCCCTTGTTGAAGCTGCGATAGTTGGTCGCTAAGGTAGCACGATGCCGCGTTACAGCGGCGTACGAATGACCATCAGCCGTGAGTGCCGGCCTTGCGAGCGAGCTGCAGGGGCGGGCGCCCCTGGAACTCCAGCGCCTTCACGGCGTTGCGGCCGGCATTCTTCGCCGCGTACAGCAACTGGTCGGCCAGCTCGATCAGCGCCTCCTGCGGGAAGCGCGCGGTGACGTGGGCGAAGTTCACGGACGTGACGCCGAAGCTGGCGGTGACGGCCACCGGATGGCCCGTCGCGATCTGCGTGGTGGCCACCGCCAGCGCCGCGCGCATGCGTTCTGCCAGGTGCGTGGCACCGGCCAGGTCCGTTTCCGGCAGCACGATCAGGAACTCTTCGCCGCCGAAGCGGATCAGGCTGTCCACGTTCTCGCGCATCATGCCGCGCAGCAGAGACGCGAACGCGACCAGCACCTGGTCGCCGGCCGCATGGCCATACGTGTCGTTGACGGCCTTGAAGTGATCGATGTCGCAGGCGACGACGGCGAGGCTGAGGCGGAAGCGGCGCGCGCGCGACAGCTCCATGTTCAGCAGTTCCTGTTGCAGGTATCGGCGGTTGTGGCAGCCCGTCAGCGGGTCGCGCTCGGACAGGTTCTTCAGCACCGACTGCACCCGGAACTCCTCGCGCCGGATCATGTGGTAGCGCCGCGCCGCGATGCAGCCGAAGCCATTGGCCAGCGCCAGCAGCATGATCATCGACAGCACCTCCTCGGCCGCGAGCCGGTTCAGCAGCACGGCAACGACGATGAACACGATCGTCGACACGATCGCGATCGCCATCGAGTAGATCAGCCGGTTCGGAATGTACAGGTAGACGACGAGCACCATGATCGACATCGCCATCGCATGCCACGGCAGCTCGGCCGGCCGCGCCAGCACGACGGGCGCGAACGCCAGCAGGCCGACGATCTCCGTCAGGCTGGCGGTCAGATAAACCCGCCCCACCGAGTGCGGATGCAGGTGGTTCGTGACGCAGCTGGCCACCGCGACGACGCCGACGGCGAGCCGGCACGCGAACAGCAGCCAGGCGACCGTCCCCAGGCCGAGCGCGAGCACGTCCGTGACCCAGAACACCAGGTAGAACGCGGCGCAGAACAGCAATGCGGTGCGCAGCTGCGCCTTGGTGCGCGGCAGGATGTGATGGCTGAAATGCGCCTCGACCGTCTTGTCGGTGAATTCCGCCGACAACCTGCAGATCGCGAACGCCGCGTCGTTGACGGGGGGTGACACGTCTTCTCCTGACTGATGAGCCCGGTAGCCGGGCAAACAGCGGGTATTGTAATGGTATCTACTGTTTATTTATCTCACCAAAAGTCACGGAAGGGTCGCTATTTGTAGCGAAATGGCATGTTTTTTCCGTAAGGGTGGCGGGAATATGGTCGTGCCGATCACAAGGGTTGTCGTTGAGCAACCTTAATCTTCGAGCATGGTGGGGGACGGCTTTCAGCCCGGGCTGGCAGTCGCAGCCGTGCGGGCGATGGCGTCCGAAAGCTGGGCTTTTATTGCGTCGAGCGGCAGGCGTCTTCGGCACAGGCCGTCGCCTGCTGCGCGTGCAACCAGCGGCCTGCGTCCCGATCAACAGCGGCTGGAGCCGTCGATCGAATTACCGAGTACGTCAAGAAAAAATGCCGGCCTGCTGTTGCGCCCAGGGCCGCTCAGGTCGGGGCGGTAAGGTCGGGCCGGTCAGCAGCCGGTATCCACAACCGCCACCGCTGCGGGCGTCAGGACGCCGGCGTTGGACACCGCTTCGGAATAAGTCGCCCTGCAGTTTGCCGCGTTCGGCGCCCCGTTTGGCGAGACGTGCAGGTCGCGGCCGTTGACGGTGATGGTCCAGTCATCGGAACTCAAGCCGGCCGCGGTGGCGGTGGTGGCAGCGGATGACGGATAGCCGTTGACCATCGCCACGGTGGTGCCGTCCATATCCACGTCCGCGGTCAACGAGCCGGCCACCAGGGCCTTGCCGTGTGCCGTCGCGCTGGTCGTCGCCAGCGCCCCGCTCGCCGCGCGGACGGTAGCCCTGCGCGCATCGCTGCCCAAGTCGGCAAACCGCGGCAGCGCGGTCGCGGCCAGGATGCCCAGGATGACGATGACGACAATCAGTTCGATCAGCGTGAAGCCGGACTGGGTGCGCGTGATGCGGGAGAGATGTGCGGTCATGGCGAAAGATGGACTGACAGGGTGATACGCTCGATTGTTTGGATACCGCGTCGCGGCAAGACCGGACATCATCTGCCCATCCTGGCACTAATTGGATGTTATTAATTTCAGTTGATTATACGCAATCATCTCCACCTGCCACCATATTTCTTCGATGAGGTGGACGCTTGGGACGATGGGTTGTTTCGTAGGCGCCACATCGAAAGACCCTGCGTGCGGGTGTTTGTAGGGGGCCACGAGAGGCCTTTCGCGATTCGAACGGGGACGTTTCGTCCGCCGCGACGATGCACCTCAACGGAATCGGGCGGCCATGCCGGCGGAACGGTAGGCGATGCGCCGCCATCGGGAGGCCATACGTTCGGGTGCCGTGTCCGATGGCGAGTGCGCACGACAGCCGGGTGGCCCCGGCCGCACGGATTCAACTGCAGGTACCTGGATCAGGTACCGGAGTGGAGCCGCCACCGAGCAGCGACTGAACCTTCGGTAAAACACAAGGCAGGTCGGGATTGCGATTGCCGCGGTTGTTCACACCGACAAAATAGTCGTACATGATGTTCGCTTTGCTGGAATGGTCGGCGCCGAGCGCATGCAACAGCTCGTGCATGAAAACCCATTTGATGGCCTCTCTGTACTCTTGCTGATTACCCGGATCCAGGCACAGGCCGCCACAGGCGCTCTGGTCCTTGTAGATGTTCAGTACGCCGGTCGCCAGCCAGTTGCCCGTCGTCCCGATGCCGGCATAATCGCCGAGGTTCTTCGGATGATTGCCCTGGACGTTGACGATGATCGAAACCGTGGCGTCATCCTCGGCTGGCATGAGGCGCAGCGTGATGCCGTCGATCTTCTGTGACAGCTCCGCGATGGCGGCCCGCATGCCCTCAACGAATTCCGGCGGCGCGGTGCGAGAAGGATCGAACACGATGTCGACGGTCGAATTGGGCCGGATACGGGGCTGGATATTCCTCTTGATGTCGTCGCATCCGGGCGTCAGCGCGGACACGGTCGCGCTGAGTGTGGCGATCCCAAGGGCCAGAGCCAGTACGGTCTTGCGGACCTTGAAGAAGTGGGCGCGGCTCATTTGCAGCCCTCCCGATCGACGGCATCGGCTACCTGTGCCTTTGCCTGCGCCAGCGCAGTGCCGGGGGCAAAGGGTGTCCAACCCGGCCCCGGATGAACAATCCCTTCGCTCACTTCGAGGAATGGCGGCGTGTCGTGGATAGTGCGCTGTTCGTCGTCCACCGTGCCGGCGATCAGCACGTACTGCTCTCCCTTGCGGTAGTGCGCCGCAGGGTTTTCAGCCCGGTAGCGTTCGCCGTTGTGCACGGCCTCGCCGCCATGCATCACCAGGAAGACCTTGCGGCCGTTCGTCTGGCTCCGTGCGCGCCAGTCGTCGAGGATGCGGAAGCGGTACTTGGTGAATATGCCGACATCGTCCTTGCCAACAAACGACTTCGCATCCTCCAGCTCGACGAGTCCAAACACGGCTGCGACGCATGCCATATGGGCCACGACCTGCCGCAACTGCTCCGGCTTGTCGAGCCCTGGACCTTCGGGCTGGCGCACGACGCGGTAGCTCTTCACACCGTCCAGCTCGGCTGGCTTCAGCTTTTGCAGTGCCAGCTTGCGCGACATGCCCTGTTGGGCTCGCAGCCTGTCCTTGTCGTCGACTTCGATCTGCTGCTTCTCATCGCTCGCCGCCGCAAGGGCGCCGGCACCGGGCAGTGCAAGCGCGCCCGCCAGCAGGGCGTTCCATATCATTGTTCGTGTCATGTTCGTTCCATGTCGGGAAGTGGAGTGAATTCGCCACATGCGCGTTACATGCATGGCGGGTCGACCGGGTCCGGCATTGGCGGCGGATCGACGGGCGGTGGGGTACCGGGTATCGGGCAGGACCAGATGTACTCGTTGCCTTCCTCCACCAGGTCGCAGTCGGGCTGTGGCGGCGGGCCCGGGTAGCGCGGGTCTTTGTCGCAGATGGCAATCGAGCTGGCGAACGTGGACATGCCTGCCACCGCCTGGTCGACCTCGCCCTGCAACACGAACGCGGATTTCCACACGGCCCGGCTGAAAGCGGCGCCCTGCTTGGAGAGGACGTCGCCGTTCAACGTCGAGCGCGGTGACTTCAACGCGATACGCGCACGGTTTTCCGGGGTGACGTCGAACGCGACTTCGGCTTCGTCGGCCGGCATTGCCGCCTGCTCGACCTTCGCGCACGCCACCGTCGTCCGGCTCTTCAGTGCAGCGCAGACATAGGTGTCGAATTTCGTCATCGCGAGCCAGCTCGTCCGT
Organism: Pseudoduganella flava; assembly: GCF_007830495.1. Taxonomy (GTDB): domain Bacteria; phylum Pseudomonadota; class Gammaproteobacteria; order Burkholderiales; family Burkholderiaceae_D; genus Rugamonas; species Rugamonas flava. The sequence goes on from NZ_VLKW01000003.1 coordinate 127,111, forward strand.
ACAGACGAAACCAGCGGCCCGGCGACCACGCGCTCGACCTTACCCAGCGTTTTCGGCATCTTCACGCTCTGGCAACGCCCCCTGCGGTTGTCGCAGAGATTCACGTACTGCCCCTTGTCCCACTGAAGCGTTTCAAATCCATAGTTAGCGGCCACATAAGGCTGAGCAGGACTGCTTTCGTCCATTCGCCCCGCATGTGCCACATTCGCAACCACAAACAGGACGGCGCCGAGCACTGGCGCACAACCGTGTCTCCATATTTTTATCATTTCTACCCTCGGTAAGTTAATGAGAACATCCCTGATAATCACTCCATCATCAGAATTTTCCTCCTTTCCGCCTGCATTTCCCTGGCAAAAGTCGCGGTCGACCTCACCGCAATACCTTCCGGAATTTTTTTGTCGACCCGTACCGCAAAAACGGCCGGGATGCCGAACAAGTTCGAACGAAATACCGCCCATTGCCGATCCGGTGTGAGCCGGGCATTGGGCTCCAGCCGATAGTCGTGCGCGCTCAGGTCGACGAGTTTTTCCGTGAATATCTGCGTATCGCCGGCCCGGAGGCGGTACAGGAAGATGCCGGCACTGGATGCGGAACGCGCTACCTGATCCTTGTCTGCGCCGTCCCCTACGAACAGGGCTGGGTCGGTGGAAGCGTTGAAGTGGATCGACCATTGCTGGCGGGTCAACACTACTGCATCGCGGCTGCTCTCGGCGAGCCGAAAGGACGCGAGGTAGAACGACTCCGCTTTCGGGCGCTGCCAGTCGTAATGAATGGCGCGGCCATTCGCACTCCAGAACTCGTGACCAGCGATCTCCATCGGTGCCGTTCGATGGTGGACGAGCCGCCTGCCGCTGCCATCCGCCCGTATCGTCCAGATCCGATCTACCTGATGCCACGGCCCTTCGTGCGAGTACATCAGCATCTCCGGATCGGCCGGCGAGAACTGCGGATGGGAAAGCCAGTCGGTGGATTCGTGGATGACTCGCACCGCCCCGCTCTTCAGGTCCACAGTGAATAGCGCCATCGGGATCTTTGCGTTGACCCGCTCGTACAGCAGTTCGCCTTTGGTCGCGTTCGGCGATGGTGGCTTACGCTGCGGATCCGGTTCCTCGCGAATGCCCGCGGCAAGCGTTTCATCCGCGTTGATGCTCTCTATGCGGTAATGCCCGGGCAATCTGGCGTGGAGGACGACGGCCCCGCTGCGGGGATCGACCGATCGCAACGCGACCTCGCTGCCGCCCGGCGACTTGCTCAGGTAAAAGACCCGGCCCGTGACGCGGCCCACTTCGATGCAGTGCAACTCGTCGTTCCGGACAGGCACCAACAGGCTCGTCCTGAAGGTTTCAAGGCTGGCGAGGTGCAGACCGCGGCCGGAAACATAGACCATCGAGCCCCCGTCCGGTGTGAAAATATTCGCCGTGAAATAAGGCAGCGTCGCAAACGCCTCATTCGAAATCCGAATAACGTGCCGGCCTGTCTGGCTATCGATCCAGGAGTTATTTGCCGTAGCTCCCGCAGCTTGCAATTCAAAAGAGAAGAAAAAGAAGGCAAAAATAATCCGGCCCAGCCGATAGCACATGATTAAAACTCCATTCAAGTGAATAAAATAATATCCACAAAAGATGAGTAAAAAAACACACTCATCGATACAATCAATGCGCTGATTATTGCCGGCACAGGCGTTGCAAGCGCCCGGGTTTTACGGCAGGAGTGAATGCGATGCCTCGCGGAGCGCGGAAATACAGCAGGGTCGGGAAGAAGCGGAAAGCGGCGGTCGGCCGACGCCGGGCAGTACGGCCGCCCAAAGCAACCGAGGTCGCGAGGATGTCAGCATGATGATACCGACGATCAGTTCGATCAGATTGAGCCGGCCCGTGTGTGCGGGCTGCACAATGACGACGCGGGGGAAATCAATCAGCCAAAACAAAAAGGGCCACCCTGCTGGGTGGCCCTTCTCGCTACTACTGGTGCCGCTGACCGGAATCGAACTGGTGACCTTCGCATTACGAATGCGCTGCTCTACCGACTGAGCTACAGCGGCTAAACCTTGGCTTAACCTTCTCTTTTTCGCTACTGCTTCAACACAGCTGCGTCGAAAGAGGCCACATTATAGCAACCGTTTTTACGGTTGACTAGGGTCTCTTTCAAGAAATTTTTCAGGCCCGCGTTCAACCTTCGTGATGGTAGCCCGTGACGACCGCCACTTCGTCGCGCGAGCCCAGGAACACGGGCACGCGCTGGTGCAGCGAGGTCGGGACGATGTCCAGGATGCGCTGCTTGCCGTCGGTGGCCATGCCGCCCGCCTGTTCGACGATGAGGGCCATCGGGTTCGCCTCGTACATCAGGCGCAGCTTGCCCGGCTTGCTCGGGTCGCGCACGTCGGCCGGGTACATGAAGATGCCGCCGCGGTTCAGGATGCGGTGCACGTCGGCCACCATCGACGCGATCCAGCGCATGTTGAAGTCGGTGCCGCGCGTGCCCGTGCTGCCGGCCAGCAGTTCATCGATGTAGCGCTGCACGGGCGGGTGCCAGTGGCGCTGGTTCGACATGTTGATCGCGAACTCCTTGGTCTTCGCGGGGATCTGCATATTGCGCTGCGTGAGCACCCACGAACCCATCTCGCGGTCCAGCGTGAAGCAGTTCACGCCGTTGCCGGTGGTGAGCACCAGCATCGTCTGCGGGCCGTACACGGCGTAGCCGGCGGCGACCTGCTTCGTGCCCGGCTGCAGGAAGTCCTGCTCGGTTGGCGTGGCCATGCCTTCCGGCGCCTTCAGCACGGAGAAGATCGTGCCGATCGAGACGTTGACGTCGATGTTCGACGAGCCGTCCAGCGGGTCGAACACCAGCATGTATTCGCCCTTCGGATAGCGGTTCGGGATCAGGTGGATCGACTCCATCTCCTCGGACGCCATCGCGGCCAGGTGGCCGCCCCACTCGTTCGCTTCGAGCAGGATCTCGTTGCTGATCACGTCGAGCTTCTTCTGGACTTCGCCCTGCACGTTCTCCGTCTCGAGCGCGCCCAGCACGTCGCCGAGGGCGCCCTTGCCGACCGAATGGCTGATCGTCTTGCACGCGCGAGCGACCACCTCGATCAGGAGGCGCAGCTCGGCCGGAATCGTGTTGTGCTGGCGCTGCTCCTCGACGAGGTGTTGGGTGAGGCTGATACGTTTCATGGATTCCCTTACGTTTTGAATAGAATTCTTACGGTCGTCTCGGGCCTCGAGAAACCGTAATGAGCGACGTCAGACCTGGTTGAGGAACGGAGCCGTACTCGATGTACGGCGAGTACCGCAGACCAGCGGCTGGCGTTGCGCAATAGGTTTATCGAGGTCCCTTCAGTTGGCCAGCGCCTTCGATACGACTTCCATCACGTCGTTCGACAGCTTCGTTGCGCCGGCCACTTTCTCGAGCGCGCGGCGCATGTGCTCCTGCAGCGCGGGCGGGTAACGGCGCCAGCGGTCCATGCTGCGGGCGAAGCGGCTGGCGACCTGCGGGTTCAGCGCGTCGAGCTTGATCACGTGCTCGGCCCAGAACTCGTAGCCGCTGCCGTCGTGGGCATGGAACTGCGACGGGTTCGCGTTGGCGAACGAGAACAGCAGGCTGCGCGCGCGGTTCGGCGTCTTCAGCGTGAATGCCGGATGGCCCATCAGCTCGCGCACATGCGCCACGTCCGTCGTCGGTGCGCTGGCCTGCATCGCGAACCACTTGTCGACCACCAGCGCCTCGCCCTTGAACTGGTCGTAGAACGCCTGCAGCTGTTCGGATGCGTCGGCGCCGCTGTGGATCAGGGCCGTCAGCGCGGCCGCGCGGTCCGTCATGTTGGTGGCTTCCTCGAACTGGCGGCGCGCCATGTTGACGGCGTGGCCATCCTTCCCGGCCAGCAGGTACGCCAGCGCCAGGTTCTTCAGGCCACGCTTGCCGGCCGAGACGGCGTCCGGGCTGTAGGGGCCCGTGATCTGGTTCGCCGCGTAGGCATTCAGCAGCTCGGTGCGCAGCACGCTGGCGATCGTGCGGCGCATGAACTGGCGCGCCGTGTGGATCGCATGCGGGTCCACCACTTCCATCTGGTCGGCGATCACCGATTCGGACGGCAGGATCAGGGCCTGCTCGCGGAACGCGGCATCGAGCGTATCGTCCAGCAGCAGCGCGCGCTGCGCCGCGATGAATGTGTAGTCCAGCTCCAGCTCCTCGCCCCGCTGCGCGGCCGCCGTCAGCTTCAACAGGCGGCTCATCGCCAGCCGCTGGCCCGCTTCCCAGCGGTTGACGGGATCGCTGTCGTGGCGGAACAGGTGCAGCAGGTCCTCGTCCGAATAAGGGTACTCCAGGATCACCGGCGCCGAGAAGTCGCGCAGCAGCGACGGCACCGGCACGGCACCGATGCCGTCGAACGTGAAGGTCTGCTCCGCCTCCGTCAACTCCAGCACCACGGTCGTGTCGCCGGCCTGGTTCAGCGGCAGGTCGGCACCGAGCGGCCCAAGCAGGCCGACGGCGACGGGAATGTGGAACGGCTGCTTCTCCGGCTGGCCCGGCGTCGGCGGGCAGCGCTGCGCCAGCGTCAGCACGTAGCGCCGCGCGTCCGCATCGTATTCGCCCTTGGCCGTCAAGATGGGCGTGCCGGCCTGGCTGTACCAGCGCTCGAACTGCGTCAGGTCGCGGCCATTGGCCGATTCCATCGCGGCGCGGAAATCGTCGCACGTGACGGCCTGGCCGTCATGGCGCTGGAAGTACAGGTCCATCCCTTTGCGGAAGCCCTCGCGGCCCAGCAAGGTCTGGTACATGCGCACCACTTCGGCGCCCTTCTCGTACACGGTCACCGTGTAGAAGTTATTGATCTCGACGAACGAGTCGGGGCGCACCGGGTGCGCCATCGGGCCCGAGTCCTCGGGGAACTGAGCCTGGCGCAGCGTGCGCACCTGGTCGATGCGGGTGACCGCGCGGCCGCTCGCGGTGCCGATCATGTCGGCCGAGAATTCCTGGTCGCGGAATACGGTGAGGCCCTCCTTCAGCGACAGCTGGAACCAGTCGCGGCACGTGACGCGGTTGCCCGTCCAGTTGTGGAAGTACTCGTGGCCGACGACGGCTTCGATGCCGGCATAGTCGACGTCCGTGGCGGTGGCCGGATTGGCCAGCACGAACTTCGTGTTGAAGATGTTCAGGCCCTTGTTTTCCATCGCGCCCATGTTGAAGTCGCCGACGGCGACGATCATGAAGCGGTCCAGGTCCAGCTCCAGGCCCCAGCGTTCCTCGTCCCAGCGTATCGAGTTCTTCAGCGACTGCATCGCGTAATCGGTCTTGTCGAGATTGCCCTCTTCGACCCACACCTGCAGCAGCACGTCGCGGCCGTCGGCAAGCTTGAACTTCTCTTCCTGACACACCAGCTTCGCCGCGACCAGCGCGAACAGGTAGGAAGGCTTCTTGAACGGGTCTTCCCATTTCGCGTAATGGCGCCCGTCATCGAGGTCACCCTCTTCGACCAGGTTACCGTTCGACAGCAGCACCGGATACTTTTCCTTATCCGCGCGCAGCATCACCGTGTACTTCGCCATCACGTCCGGGCGGTCCGGGAAGTACGTGATGCGGCGGAAGCCTTCCGCCTCGCACTGCGTATAGAAGCTGCCGTTCGACACGTACAGGCCGGACAGGGTCGTGTTATTTTCCGGCACGCAGATCGTCTCGATCTCCAGCACCACGTTCAGCGGCGCCTTCTTGATGGTCAGCGTGTTCGTCCCCAATATGTACTGGCCGGGGTTCAGCGCCACGCCGTTCATGCGCAGGGCGACCAGCTCGATGTCTTCGCCGTGCAGCACCAGGTCGGCGCCGCCCTTGCCGGCACTCGGGCTGTCCGGGTTGTGGCGCAGCGTGATGCGGTTCGCCACGATGGTGCGCGCGGGGTCCAGGTCGAAGCCCAGCTCCACCGTTTCGACGAGGTAGCTGGGCGGGGTGTAATCCTTGCGGAAGATCGTCTGCGGGCTGTCGGTTCTCATGGGGCTGTTACCTTCAATGAGGACAAAAGGTTATTTTACCAACTTAGCTGCTCTGGAATGGCGATTCGTTTCAGTTGATCCAGCGGCCGTAACATTCTGTAATATTCGATCGGTGCGGAACCGCCGGACATACACTGGAGTGTGGGAAATGTTTTTTTCTGGGAGCAGATCATGAAATCCTTAGCCATCCTGGTCGCGGCAGGCACGCTGCTGCTGGGCGGGTGCGCAACGACCATCCGCAGCGACGTCACGGTGTTCCACCAGTGGCCGGCGGAACTGCAGGACAAGACGTATGTCTTCGACACGCCCGCACCGAGCGAGGACACGCTGGAATACCGCAGCTACCAGGGCCTGGTGGCGAACGAACTGGCCAAGCTGGGCTTTGCACAGGCCGGCGCGCCGGAGCAGGCCAAGCTGCGGGTCGACATGGCCTTCTCGACGATCGACCGGCCGACCCGCTATTACCAGGCCGTCGATCCGTTCTGGGCGGCGGGACCGTACTGGGGACCGTACTGGGGGCCGTACCGCGGCTTCTACCCGGGTCGCTACCGTTACCGCTACTGGGGCTTCCGGCCGTATTACGACCCGTGGATGTACGGCCCGACCGAGTACCGCGAAGTGATCCAGCATAACTACGAGCGCAAGCTGAACGTGTCGATCGCGGACCGGAGCGGCAAGAAGCTGTACGACGTGACGGTGCAGAACACGAGCCGCAAGCAGTCGACGCCGGCTGTGATGCCGCTGCTGGTGCAGAGCGCGTTCACGGGGTTCCCGGGCGAGAGCGGCAAGCACAAGCGGGTGGACCTGGAGCTGCAGTAGGGTGAGGCAGGGGTTTCGCGAAGCACCGCTTCGCGCCCGCCGAACGCCCCAGCCTTGCAAGGCTGTGGCCGGTGAAGAGCCTGCTGTCCCCCGGCAAAGCGGTGCTGGCCTGCAGGCCAGCACTCCTTCCCGACCCTACCCCAAATACCTCTCGCTGGCGTAGGTGATCACCCCGACCAGCGCCACAGCCAGCAGCAGCACGATCAGCAACCGTCCGAACTTCGGGCTGCCGTCATCGTCGTCATTGTTGTTGGAAGATGGCTGCATGTCAGTGCGGGATCAGGATCGAGGAACCCGTCGTGGTGCGGGCTTCGAGGTCGGCGTGGGCCTGCGCCACGTCCTGCAGGTGGTAGCGCTGGTTGATCGCGATCTTCACTTCGCCGCTGGCGACGACGCCGAACAGCGAGCGCGCCGTCGCTTCCAGGTCTTCCCGTTTCGCGGTGTAGTGCATCAGCGTGGGCCGCGTCAGGAACAGCGAGCCGCGCGACTGCAATTCGCTCGGCGCGAACGCCGGCACCGGGCCGGATGCGTTGCCGAAGCTGACCATCAGGCCCAGCGGTCGCAGGCAGTCCAGTGAACCGAAGAACGTGTCCTTGCCGATCGAATCGTAGACGACGGCGACACCCTCGCCGTTCGTCAGCTCCTTGACCCTTTCGGTGAAGTTCTCGCGCTTGTAGTTGATCACGTGCGTGGCACCGTGTTCGATCGCCAGCGCCGCCTTTTCCTCCGAACCGACGGTGCCGATCACGTTCACGCCCAGCACCCGGGCCCACTGGCAGGCAATCAGGCCGACGCCGCCGGCGGCCGCATGCCACAGCACCGTGTCGCCCGGCTTCAGGTGCGCGGTGCGGTGCAGCAGGTACTGCACCGTCATCCCCTGCAGCATCATCGCCGCGGCCGTGTCGAACGCGATATGGTCGGGCAGCACGACGAGCAGGTCGGCCGCCATGTTGCGCACCTGCGCATACGCGCCGTTCGGCCGGCCCGCATAGGCGACGCGGTCGCCGATCTTCACGTGCGTGACGCCCTCGCCCACCGCCTCGACGGTGCCCGCGCCCTCCATGCCGAGCCCATTGGGCAGCGGCTGCGGGTACAGGCCGGTGCGGAAATAGACGTCGATGAAGTTCACGCCGATCGCCTCGTGCCGCACGGTGACTTCGCCGGGTCCCGGCGCGCCGACGTCCACGTCCACGTATTCCATCACTTCCGGACCGCCGGTCCGGGTCATCCGAATCGCCTTGCTCATCGCTTGCTCCCTTTACGGTTGGGTGCCGGCCGCCTGCAGCTGCGACAGCACCAGGTGCGCGGTCGCCACGTTGGTGGCACACGCGACATCGTGCACGTCGCAGGCGCGCACGAGGGCGTTGATGTCCGGCTCGTGCGGCTGCGGCGTCATCGGGTCGCGCAGGAAGATCACCGCGTCGATCATGTCCTCGACCAGCAGTGCGCCGATCTGCAGGTCGCCGCCCAGCGGGCCGGAATGCTTGCGGTCCACCGTCAGCCCCAGTTCGGTGACGAGCCGCCCGCCCGTCGTGCCCGTCGCGGTCAGCTTGCAGCCGCGCAGGAAATCGGCGTACTGCCCGGCCAGGGCGATCATGTCGTCTTTCTTCTTGTCGTGGGCGATCAGGGCGATGCGGGGAGCAGTCATGTCATTTTCCAGTGGGTTTAGCGTTCGACAACAGGTAGATCCCGGCCAGCACGAGCGCCGTGCCGGCCAGCTGCCAGCTCGTCACCGGCTCGGCCAGGATGACGGCGCCGAGGAACAGCGTCGACACGGGGCCGATCATGCCGGCCTGCGACGCGACGCCGGCGCCGACGCGCTGCACGGCCGTCATCGTCATGAACACGGGGGCCACCGTGCACAGCAGGCCATTCATCAGCGACAGGCCGTACACGGGCAGCGGCTGCACCAGGCCGCTCACCGGCCGCAGCAGGAAATACTGCCCGATACACGCGGCGCTCGACACGCACATCGCATACGCGACGAGGCGCAGCGAGCCGATCCGCTTGACCATCTCGCCGGACAGCAGCAGGTAGGCGGCATAGGCCGCGGCCGAGCCCAGCACCAGCAGCGAACCAAGCGGCACATTCGGCCCGCCGCCCTGCAGGTCGTGCACGAACACGAGCACGATGCCGGCATATGACACGGCCAGCGCCAGCCATTGCAGGCGGCCGATGTGCTGGCGCAGCCACGTGGCCGAGATCAGCAGCACGAACGTCGGCGTCAGGAACAGGATCAGCCGCTCGAGGCCGACGGTGATGTATTGCAGGCCGAGGAAATCGAGGAAGCTGGACAGGTAATAGCCGACCAGGCCCAGCCCGATCAGGCGCCAGCGGTCGGCGGCGGACAGCGGCGCTTCCGTGCGCATCTTCCATAGCGCGACAGCGGCGAACACGGGCAGCGAGAAAATCATGCGGAACGCGATCAGCGTGACCGCGTCGATGTGGTACCGATACAGCAGCTTGGCGATGACGGCTTTGGTAGAAAACAACACCGCGCCGCCGATCGCGAGCATCAGGCCGCCCAGGTAACCCGCGCGCACATCGGCTGCCGGGCTCGTTATGCTTTTGTCCATCCGGACATTGTAAGGGGAAACGACGGCGGCCGCAGATGGCCCCTCGTTTCCACGGCATAAATCGAGCTGCTCGCACACAACTGTGGGCTACCGCACGATTGAAAGCGCAATCGACAACTCAGCCTTTTAGGCGTAGCCTCGCATTACAAAAATGTTATTAAACATTCGATAACGAGAGGACACATCATGGCAGATACTCCCTTGCTTCTCGGCGGCACTTCCGCCAACGACGTACTGACCGGCGGCACGGCGGACGACGTGCTGCTGGGCCAAGGCGGCGCGGACCGCCTCATCGGTGGAGACGGCAACGACAAGCTTAACAGTGGCGAATATGTCACAACCGGTGGGCCGGTGCTGGACGGCATCGGCGACTTGCTCGACGGCGGGAACGGCGACGACATGCTGGCCGGCGGATCCGGCAACGACACGCTGATCGGCGGCGCCGGCGACGACACGCTGTCGGGCGGCGGCGGGCTCGACACGGCCGTCTATGGCGTCAACCGCGACGTCTACACGGTTGCCAAGGGCAACGGCGCGATCGGTCTCACGGCGATCGGCGGTTCGGAAACCGACCTGCTGATAGGCGTCGAACGCATCCAATTTGCCGACACCGCGCTGGCGTTCGACATCGATGGCAATGCCGGCCAGGTGTACCGGTTGTACCAGGCCGTGTTCGACCGCCAGCCCGACTTGCCGGGCATCGGGCACTGGTTGAGCATACGTGAGGACCGTGGCTGGTCGATGCGCGACATCGCTTCCGCGTTCCTGCACAGCGACGAGTTCAATAGAATGTACGGCAATGCCGACGACGCCCAGTTCCTGACCGCGCTGTATCGCAATGCACTGCATCGGGAACCTGACCAACCAGGCCTGCAATCGTGGCTCACGGCGATTTCGCTTGGTCTGTCAAGGGAAGAAATCCTGCTGGGATTCTCGGAGAGCGCCGAGAATCAGGCGCAGGTCATCGGCAGCATCCAGAACGGCATCGAATACCATCCGGTCGGCTGAAACAGCCTGCCTTGGCGGCAATCGGCAGGGGGCGGTATGCTAGAATACCGCCCTCGATTGCATACCGTCTAAGGAAGACTGAACATGGCTGGACACAGCAAATGGGCCAATATCAAGCACAAAAAGGCTGCAACGGACGCGAAACGCGGTAAGATCTGGACGCGCCTGATCAAGGAGATCACGGTGGCCGCACGCATGGGCGGCGGCGATATCGCGACCAACCCCCGCCTGCGCCTGGCGGTCGACAAGGCGGCGGACGCCAACATGCCGAAGGATAACGTGCAACGCGCGATCACCCGCGGCACGGGCGGCGACGAAGGCACCAATTACGAAGAAGTCCGCTACGAAGGCTACGGCATCGGCGGCGCGGCGATCATCGTCGACTGCATGACCGACAACCGGGTACGCACCGTGGCCGAAGTGCGCCACGCGTTCAGCAAATACGGCGGCAACATGGGCACCGAGAATTCCGTGTCGTTCATGTTCAAGCACTGCGGCCAGTTCCTGTTCGCACCGGGCACCGACGAAGCGAAGCTGATGGACGCCGCGCTCGAAGCGGGCGCGGAAGACGTGATCGCCGACGAGGAAGGCGGGTTCGAAGTGCTGTGCGCACCGAACGACTTCGCGGCCGTCAAGGAAGCGCTGGAGAAGGCCGGCTTCAAGGCCGAGGTGGCCGAGATCATCATGAAGCCGGCGACCGAGACGGTGTTCACGGGCGAGGACGCGGCGAAGATGCAAAAGCTCCTCGACGTGCTCGAGAACCTGGACGACACCCAGGAGGTCTATACGAACGCGGTAATCGAAGAATAAGTACTGTGGAATAAGCACTGCGGAGTAAGCACTGCAGGCCGGCCTGTGCGCCGGCCAGTTGTATCGCGGCGCGCGAGCGCCGGCGAACCGACAGCGGCCCGCGGGCCGCTGCGCCGTTTCTGGTCCGAACCACGACAGCCCACCGGGCTCACCGTAATCCAGAGGCCTTTTCCGCATGCGCCTGAAACGCATCCGGAAGCAGCTTCCCCAAAACACCAACCGAAGATCCTTATGAAAATTCTGGTAGTCGGCTCCGGCGGCCGCGAGCACGCGCTGGCTTGGAAATTGGCGCAATCGGAACGGGTGCAGGTCGTCTACGTCGCCCCCGGCAACGGCGGCACGGCACGCGATCCGCGCCTCGTGAACCTGGCGATCACGGACCTGCACGCGCTGGCCGACTTCGCCACGAAGGAACACATCGCGGTGACCGTCGTCGGTCCCGAGACGCCGCTCGCCGGCGGCATCGTGAACCTGTTCCGCGCGCGCGGCCTGAAGGTCTTCGGCCCGACGAAGGAAGCGGCCCAGCTGGAATCGTCGAAGGACTTCGCGAAGGCGTTCATGAAGCGCCACGGCATTCCGACGGCCGAATACGAAACGTTCAGCGATGCGGCCGCCGCGCATGCCTACGTCGATGCGAAGGGTGCGCCGATCGTCATCAAGGCCGACGGCCTTGCCGCCGGCAAAGGCGTCGTCGTCGCGATGACCTTGGACGAGGCGCACCAGGCTGTTGACCACATGCTGTCCGATAACCGCTTCGGCGACGCCGGCGCCCGCATCGTCATCGAGGAATTCCTCGCCGGCGAGGAAGCATCGTTCATCGTCATGTGCGACGGCAAGAACGTGCTGCCGCTGGCGACGAGCCAGGACCACAAGCGCCTGCTGGACAACGACCAGGGCCCGAACACGGGCGGCATGGGCGCCTACTCGCCCGCGCCGATCGTGACGCCGGCGATGCATGCGCGCGTGATGCGCGAGATCATCAACCCGACGATCCAGGGCATGGCCAAGGACGGCATCCCGTTCTCCGGCTTCCTGTACGCGGGCCTGATGATCGACGCGGCCGGCAATCCGAAGACGCTGGAATTCAACTGCCGCATGGGCGACCCGGAAACCCAGCCGATCATGGCGCGCCTGAAGACGGATCTCGTCGGCGTGATGGAACACGCGGTCAACGGCACGCTGGACGCGGTGGGCCTGGAGTGGGACCGCCGCACCGCCGTCGGCGTCGTGCTCGCCGCGGCCGGCTATCCGGACAATCCGGCCAAGGGCGCCGTCATCGACGGCATCCCGGCCGACACGCCGGAATCGGTCACGTTCCACGCCGGCACGGCCGAAGTGGACGGCAACCTCGTCACCTCCGGCGGACGCGTGCTGTGCGTCGTCGGCCTGGGCGACTCGGTCAAGATGGCGCAGAAGCAGGCCTACGAGACGGTCGAGAAGATCCACTTCGACGGCATGCAGTACCGTCGCGACATCGGCTGGCGGGGGCTGAAACACTAAGCCGCCGCGAAGGTACCGTTCGCCAAGCGTTCACCCCAAAAGGCAGAGGCCAGGGTCAGACCCGCCGGGTCTGACCCTAGAAGTTGCCTTTTGGGGTCAAGCCAGCCATCCAACGGATCAACCAGAAAACCCATGACCACCCCCAACCCCACCGCCGTCAAGGCCTACCTGATCGACCTGCAGCAACGCATCGTCTCCGCCCTCGAAGAGGCCGACGGCAAGCCTTTCCTGCGCGACGCGTGGCAACGCCCGGAAGGCGGCGGCGGCATCTCGCGCCTGATCGAGGAAGGCAATGTGCTGGAACGGGGCGGCTGTAATTTCTCGCACGTGACGGGCGCGCAATTGCCTCCTTCCGCGGCAGCGCACCGCCCGGGCATCGGCGGGCGCGCGTGGGAAGCGATGGGCGTCTCGCTGGTGCTCCATCCGCGCAACCCGTATGCGCCGACGGTGCACATGAATGTGCGCTTCTTCTCGACGACCACGGAAGACGGCACGCCGGTGTGGTGGTTCGGCGGCGGCATGGACCTGACGCCCTACTACGGCAACGTGGAGGACGTGCGGCACTTCCACCGCAGCTGCCGCGCGATGCTGGCGCCGTTCGGAGACGAACTGCATCCGCGCTTCAAGAAGTGGTGCGACGAGTACTTCTACCTGAAGCACCGCAAGGAAGCGCGCGGCGTCGGCGGCATCTTCTTCGACGACTTCAACGAGCTGGGCTTCGACGCCAGCTACGCGATGATGCAAAGCGTGGGCGACGGCTTCATCGGCGCCTACCTGCCGATCCTGCAGGCCCGCAAGGACACGCCGTACGGCGAGCGCGAACGGGACTTCCAGGCTTACCGGCGCGGCCGCTACGTGGAATTCAACCTCGTGTTCGACCGCGGCACGCTGTTCGGCCTGCAGTCGGGCGGGCGCACGGAAGCGATCCTGATGTCCATGCCGCCCATCGTCAAATGGCGCTACGACTGGCGGCCCGCGGACGGCTCGGCGGAAAGCCGGCTGTACACGGACTTCCTGCCGCACCGCGACTGGCTGGCGTGACCGCCTGCGTCCTGCTGCTGGGCGGCAGCTTCGATCCCGTGCACAACGGCCACCTGGCGTTGGGCCGCGCGTTCGTGCAGCTGCTCGGCGCGGCCGAGCTACGCGTGATCCCGGCCGTGCCTTGGCAGAAAAGCGCGCTGGTGGCGACAGCGCAGCAGCGCGCGGACATGGCGGCGCTGGCGTTCGCGGACGAGCCGTACCGCGTCGTCGTCGACCGCCAGGAAATCGACCGGGGCCGCCCCACCTATACGGTCGAGACGCTGCGCGCCTTGCGCACGCAGCTGGGTGCAACCGTGCCGCTGTGCTTCCTGATGGGGGCGGACCAGCTGCAGCGGCTGGACACGTGGCATGCGTGGCGCGACCTGTTCACGCTGGCCCATCTGTGCGTGGCGACGCGGCCGGGCTTCACGCTGGATGGACCCGACGTACCGCGGGCCGTGGCCGCCGAGTTCACGGCCAGGCTGGCGGCACCGCAACGGCTGTGCGGCCAGCCGGCGGGATTGACGTGCATCGCGCCGGACCTGGCGGTGGACGTGTCGTCCACGGCGATCCGCACGGCGCTGGAAAACGGCATTGACGCCGGCTCGCTGATTCCGGCGCCGGTGCTAGACTATATCGAACAACATAAACTTTATAAGAAGTACAACTGAATGGATATCAAAAAACTGCAAGCCCTCGTCGTGGACGCCCTGGAGGACGTGAAGGGCCAGGACATCGTCCTGTTCGACACCACCGGTCTCACGAGCCTGTTCGACCGCATCTGCATCGCTTCCGGCACATCGAACCGCCAGACCCGCGCGCTGGCCGCATCGGTGCGTGACAAGGTCAAGGAAGCCGGCGGCGACGTCGTCGGCATCGAAGGCGAAGACACCGGCGAATGGGTGCTGGTGGACCTGGGCGACATGATCGTCCACATCATGCAGCAGCCGATCCGCGCCTACTACCGCCTGGAAGAGATCTGGGGCGAGAAGCCCGTGAAACTGGGCGCCGCGAAGCGCAAGTCCACGGCCGAAGCCAAGGCGATCGACGACAAGGAAGCCGCACCGAAGAAGAAGGCCGGCCACCTCGCCGCAACGAAGGCCGCCAAGGCAGCCGAGCCGGTCATCGAGAAGAAGGCACCGGCACGGAAGCCTGGCACGGTGAAGGCCGCCGCCGCCGCGGGTGCCGTCGCGAAGAAGGCCGCCGCGAAGAAGGTCGCGCCGGCAGTCGCAGCACCGGAAGGCAAGAAGGTGAAGGTCGCCGCGTCGAAGACCGCCGTGGCATCGGCGAAGGCCGCCAAGGAAGCGAAGGCGAAGGAGCCGAAGGCCCCGGCCAAGACCGTCATCAAGCGGATCAAGAAACCGGCCGCCGAAGAGTAATCCCGCATGCAGCTGATCATCGCTGCGGTCGGGCACAAGATGCCCGCGTGGATCGAAACGGGCTTCGCGGAATACGTGAAGCGAATGCCGCCGGAACTGCGCATCGTGCTCAAGGAGATCAAGCCCGTCGAGCGTTCCGGCAGCAAGACCGCCGCGACAGCGATGGCGCTGGAGCGCGAGCGCATCGAGGCGGCGCTGCCGAAGTCGGTGCGCATCATCGCGCTGGACGAACGGGGCAAGGACCTGACGAGCGTCGGCCTGTCGCAGCAGCTCGAGCTGTGGCAACAGGACGGCCGCGACACGGCCTTCCTGATCGGCGGCGCCGATGGCCTCGATCCAGGGTTGAAGGCAAAGGCGGAAGGACTGATCCGCATCTCCAGCATGACGCTGCCGCACGGGATCGTGCGGGTGATGCTGGCCGAGCAGCTCTACCGCGCGTGGACAATCACACAAAATCACCCTTATCATCGGGTTTAGTTGTTAAACCCCACAAGCGTAAGACTAGGGTCAGACCCGCCGGGTCTGACCCTAGCTTTACGCCGTTGGGGTAAACGCCTGTACCTGCACGCTAACAATTACAACAACAACGATGAAACCGGTTGAACGCAAAATCTATCTCGCCTCCAAGAGCCCCCGCCGCCGCGAACTGCTGCGCCAGATCGGGGTCGACTTCGAATTGCTGCTGCTGCGCAGCGACGGGCCGCGGGGCGCCGATGTGACGGAGGACGTGCTGCCGGACGAGCCGGCCGAGATCTACGTCAGCCGCGTCGCCAACGAGAAGGCCGACTTCGCGTTCGAGCTGTGCCGCCGCCGCCACCTGCGCCCTCGCCCTGTGCTGTCGGCCGATACGACGGTGGCGATCGACGGCGCGATCCTCGGCAAGCCCACCGGCAAGGAGGAGGCGGAGGCAATGCTGCGCCAGCTGTCCGGCCGCACGCACCAGGTGCTGACGACGGTGGCCGTGCGCACGTTCGACTTCTCCGGCAGCATGACGCAGGTATCCAACGTGCGTTTTGCCGAACTGACGCCCGCCGCGATCCACGCCTACTGCGCCACCGCCGAGCCGTACGACAAGGCCGGCGGCTACGGCATCCAGGGGCTGGCGGCCGTGTTCATCGAACACATCGAAGGCAGCCACTCCGGCATCATGGGCCTGCCGCTGTTCGAGACGGCCCAGCTGCTGCGCCAGGCCGGGCTGAAGCTGCCATGAACGAAGACATCCTGATCAACATCACGCCGCAGGAAACCCGCGTCGCCCTGATCCTGCAAGGCGCTGTGCAGGAGCTGCACATCGAACGCACGTTGACGCGCGGGCTGGCAGGCAACGTCTACTCCGGCAAGGTCGTGCGTGTGCTGCCGGGCATGCAGTCGGCCTTCATCGACATCGGCCTGGAGCGCGCCGCGTTCCTGCACGTGGCCGACATCTGGGAAGCCCGTCCGCACGACGGCAGCAATGCGACGCCCGCGCCGATCGAGAAACTGCTGTTCGACGGCCAGGTGCTGACGGTCCAGGTCATCAAGGACCCAATCGGCACGAAGGGTGCGCGGCTGTCCACCCAGATCTCGATCGCGGGGCGGATGCTCGTCTACCTGCCGCAGGATTCGCACATCGGCATCTCGCAGAAGATCGAGAAGGAAGCCGAGCGCGAAGCCCTGCGCACGCGCATGCAGGGCCTGTTGCCGAAGGAAGAAAAAGGCGGCTACATCGTGCGCACGCAGGCCGAGGATGCCAGCGATGCGGACCTGTCGGCCGACATCGAATACCTGCGCAAGACGTGGGCCGCGATCACGCACGGCGCACGCACGCGGCCGCCCACCAGCCTGTTGCACCAGGACCTGTCGCTGGCCCAGCGCGTGCTGCGCGACTTCGTGCACGACGAGACGGCGACGATCCAGGTGGACTCGCGCGAGAACTTCCTGTCGCTGACGGAGTTCGGCAAGGTGTACACGCCGAGCGTGCTGTCCCGGCTGCAGCACTACACGGGCGAGCGCCCGCTGTTCGACCTGTATGGTGTCGAGGAAGAGATCCAGCGCGCGTTGGGACGCCGCGTGGACCTGAAGTCGGGCGGCTACCTGATCGTCGACCAGACCGAGGCGATGACGACGATCGACGTCAATACGGGTGGCTTCGTCGGCGGCCGCAACTTCGCCGACACGATCTTCAAGACGAACCTCGAGGCGGCCCATGCGATCGCGCGCCAGCTGCGGCTGCGCAACCTGGGCGGCATCATCATCCTCGACTTCATCGACATGGAAAACACCGAGCACCGCAACGCGGTGCTGACGGAGCTGAAGAAGGCGCTGTCACGCGACCGTACCAAGGTGTCGGTGTCGGGCTTCTCCGCGCTCGGCCTCGTCGAGATGACGCGCAAGCGCACCCGCGAATCGCTGGCGCACATCCTGTGCGAGCCCTGCCCCGCCTGCGGCGGCAAGGGCCAGGTCAAGACGTCGCGCACGATCTGCTACGAGATCCTGCGCGAACTGCTGCGCGAGGCGAAGCAGTTCAACCCGCGCGAATTCCGCATCCTCGCGTCGCAGGAAGTGGTGGACATGTTCCTGGAAGAGGAATCGCAGCACCTGGCGATGCTGGGGGACTTCATCGGCAAGAAGATTTCGCTGCAGGTGGAGAACTCGTACCACCAGGAGCAGTACGACGTCATCCTGATGTAGAAAACGCCCGCGGCGCTTTCCTCAGCGGCCCGGTGGGGGTCGGGCGCGCGCGGGCAGGACTCTGGCTTCCTTTTTTCTTTCTTTTGTTTCGGTGATACGTGAGGCTTACTGCTTGCGGCGACGTGCGACGACGCCCAGCAGTGCCA
Organism: Pseudoduganella flava; assembly: GCF_007830495.1. Taxonomy (GTDB): domain Bacteria; phylum Pseudomonadota; class Gammaproteobacteria; order Burkholderiales; family Burkholderiaceae_D; genus Rugamonas; species Rugamonas flava. Next base: position 145,026 of record NZ_VLKW01000003.1, read on the forward strand.
TGCCGCCCAGCAGCATGCCGTAGGTGGCTGGCTCCGGAACGGCCGTCACGGCGACGACGCCGCTGTAGGTGCCGGCCGCTTGCGACAGCACCTTGCCGGTGACGCTGACGTAGTAGCCATTGGCGGCGGACAGGTTGTCCAGGTTCAGGCTCCACTGGTCGGTCTGGCCGGTGGACAGTTGCGTGCCGTGGCTGACCAGCGAGCCGTCCGCTGCGAACAGGTCGAAGCTGGTGATGTCCAGGCCGTTCTTCGGGTTGCCGCTGTACGAGTACAGGTTGGCGACGAAGGAACCGCCAACGGCGACGTCGAAGGAGTAGCTGTCGGTGAACGTGTCGTCGCGGTGGTTGCCGGTGATCAGGCGGGCAAACGCGCCGGCGCCATCGACCACCTCGATCGCTTCGACCGGGTTGCTGATGTCGGCTGCATATGCCTGACCAGCCAGCGCTGCGCTTGCCAGCGCCAGCGAAGCTGCGATGTTCTTGATTTTCGTCATTCCTTGCTCCTAATGTCAAACGGTTGAGGCCGCCGAGGAGCCGACAAGGTAACAGGACAGCCGGATGCAGGAAAAGCCGCGCACCTGGCTTTTACAAATTGTTAAGGTTTAACGCGCCTTTCCGGCCTGCATCGCAAGGCGAGAAAATGATTTGTATTCAATGACTTAGCCAACCCATGCACAATCATTATTTTCCGCGTAGGAGCACGCCTACATGAAAACGCGCACGACTTACACGTCGCCGTTTAGCGACTTTAAGCGTGCCGTAATTTGCGGCAGATGGGGAACGAAAGTTGCCCAAAACGGCCGGGCGTGGTGACAATCGATGGTGTAGGACAAAGCGCCTGCGGCGCGCGCTCCTCAGCGGCGGAGCAGTCGCGCGCGGCCGCAGGCGTTACTGCGGACTTAAGACTTGCGGCGGCGGGCGATCGCACCCACCAGTGCCAGGCCACCCAGCAGCATGCCGTAGGTTGCCGGTTCCGGAACAGCGCTGACCGTCGCGACGCTGCCCGAATAGATGCCAGGCTGCGACAGCACATTGCCGCTTACCTGCACGTAGTAGCTGGCGGCGGACAGACCGGTGGTCGTCAGCTGCCACTGCTGGATGCCGTCATCGATCAGCGCGGCGCCCTTGGTCACCAGGGTACCGTCCGAGCGATACAGGTCGAGACCCGTGATGTCCAGGCCGGTGCCCGGCTGGAAGCTGTACGAGAACAGGGACGCGGTGAAGTCCGTTGCGCTCGACAGCGTGAACGTGTAGTGGTCGGCGAAGGTATCGCCGGCCGTCACGTCCTGAATCAGCCGGCCGAAGAAGCCGGCACCGTCCGCGATTTCGACGGCAGCGGGGCCATTGCTGACGTCGGCGGCGTAAACTGCCTGAGTGGTGAAAGCGGCGCATGCCAGCGCCAGGGAAGCTGCGAATTTCTTGGTTTTGGTCATTCCATGCTCCTTAGAGGTCATTCACGTACTACAAGGGGGGTTAGGCCGCTGAGGAGTGGTCAAGGTAGCAGCAAAAAACTCAGCAAAAACCTTTTAGATACAAGTGCTTACAAGTTGATTATTTGAATTTCAAGGTCCGCCCGCTGGCCAACAGACGCTGCTGAGCGAGCAAAATCAAGCACTTGCTGAACGGTGAAAGAAGTGTTGCAAACGCTGTCGGACAGCGCCGACATCACGACGCGCAGGATTCAGACGTAGCGGCGTGCCGGTTCTAAGCGCGGCTTAAGGTGCGGCAGAATCGGGACCGTCCGCAACGCGATTGCGGCCTGCGGCCTTGGCCGCGTACAACGCCCGATCGGCCAGCTCGAGCAGAGCCGATGCTGCATCCACGCCGCGCCTTGGCACCATGGCGGCAACGCCCGCGCTGATCGTGACGATCCCGTGCGGGCTGCCCGCATGCGGCAGCGCCAGCGCGGCAATCGCCTCGCGCATCCGCTCGGCCACAGCATGTGCCCCCGCCACATCCGTGTTCGGCAGCAGCACCGCCATCTCCTCGCCGCCATAGCGGGCAGCGAGGTCGCCGGCGCGGCCCGGCGTCTGCCGCCGGATGGCCTGGGCCGCGGCGCGCAGGCAGATGTCGCCGGCACCGTGGCCGTAGCGGTCGTTGTAGGCCTTGAAGTGGTCGACGTCGATCATCGCCAGCGCGAGCGGCGCACCGTGCCGGGTGGCCCGGCTGAACTCGTTGCCGAGCGAGACGTCGAACTGGCGCCGGTTCGCCAGGCCCGTCAAGCCGTCCTGCAGCGCCAGCTTTTCCAGCGCCGCGTTCAGGCCCGCCAGCGAATCGCGCGCCTCGCGCAGTTTCGACTCCACCTGCAGGCGGCGGCGCATCTGCCGCACGAGCCGCTGCCCGAACAGCGCCAGCAGCGCGGCCAGCACGATCACGCCGGCCGTATGCGTCAACGTATCGCGCCACCAGTGCGCCAGCACCTCGTCCTTCGACAGCGCGGCCGTCACGAACAACGGATAGTGCTGCAGCGGCCGGTAGCTGTTGAGCCGCACCTTGCCGTCCTGCGTCGAGCGGAACATGCCCGTGCCGATCCGCGCGACACGGGTGTAGGCGTCGTAAAGCGGCGTGTTGCCGATGTTCGCGGCGATGCTCTGCTCGCGGAACGGGCGCCGGACCAGCATCGTGCCGTCGTCCGACAGCAGTGCCACCGCGCCGTCCGCGCCGATATCGAAGCTGGCGTAGAACTCGCGGAAGTAATCGATGGCGATCGTCGCCAGCACGACACCGTCGAACGCGCCGTCCGGCTTGTCGAGCCGGCGCGACACGGGGATTACCCACCGTCCCGTGGCCCGGCTGACGACGGGGCGGCCGATGCGGCTACCCGCTCCCGGATTACGCAGGTGGTACTGGAAATACTCGCGATCGGCGTTGTTGACGGCCCGGTCCTGGTCGGCCTGCGAGGTGACGAGCCGCCTGCCCGTTTCGTCATAGGCCGACAGCGCATCGAGCTCCGGCAGCCGGTGCACGTGGTCGGCCATCAACCGGTGCAGCCGCGCCATCTGCGTGGGGCTCGTGCCGTCGGTCTGGATGCGCTCCTGCAGGTCGGCGAGGCTCGTCTCGGCGGTACGCAGCGTGTCGTCCGCATGCTCGCTCATCGCCCGCGCCAGGTTGGTTGCATTGCGCTCGGTCTGCTCCAGCAGTACGCGGCGCGCATGCCAGCTGCGCTCGAAGTCGAGCGCCACCAGCGTCACGCAAACAACGGTGACGAAGACGGTGGTCCAGAACGTGATCGGCAGCCGACGCATTGCGCGGGCCCGGGCGTCAGGCCGCTACGGTCGCGGGCAGCATCGGCTGCAGCGTGCGCCACACCAGCTCGGCATCGAGCTTGCGCATGCAGTCGTGGTGGCCCAGTGGGCACTCGCGCTGGCGGCACGGCGAACAGTCGAGGCGCAGCGACAACGCGGCCGCCACGGTCGAGAACGGCGGCGCGTGGTCCGGATCCGTCGGGCCGTAGATCGCGACGACGGGCCGGTCCAGGCTCGACGCCACGTGCAGCAGCCCCGAGTCGTTGCTGACGACGGCGGCGCTGTGGCCGATCAGCGCGATTGCCTCGGCAAGGCTGGTCTGGCCCGCCAGGTTCAGCACGGCCGGTGCGGCCGCGCTGCCGGCCACGCCGGCCACGACCTCGTCACACGCGGGGCGGTCCTTCGGCGAGCCCAGCAGCGCGACCTGGGCGAGCGGAAACCGGGCGACAATGTGCCGGGCCAGCGCGGCGAAATGTTCAGGCGGCCAGCGCTTCGCGGAGCCGAACTCGGCGCCCGGCGCAAACACGACGAGCGGACGGTCGGGCGCCACGCCTGCCTTCGCGCAGGCGGCCTGCACCTGCTCCGGCGTCACCTGCAGCGCCGGCCGCGGCGCGCTCTGCAGCGGCGCCCCGGGCGCCTGCGCCAGCGCCGCGTAGAACGGCACCATCGGCCGTGGCGGCACGTCGTCGTGGTGCATCACGTTGATCAGGCCATAGCGGCTCTCGCCCTTGTAGCCGACGCGGCGGCGGATGCCCGCGAGCCATGGAATCAAAGCATACTTCAGCGTGTTGGGCAGCACGTAGGCGGCCGCATAGCCGCGGCGGTGCAGCACCCGCGCCAGGCGCCACCGTTCGCGCAGCTGCAGCGCGCCGTGGCGGAACGTGGTCTGGATGACCTCGTCCACTTCCCGCATCTGGCGCCACACCGGGGCGACGGGCGGCGGCGCCAGCACGTCGATCGGCGCGTCCGGGTGCGCCGCACGCAACCGTTGCAGCAGCGGCTGCGCCATCACGGCATCGCCGATCCAGTTGGGCGAGATAATCAGGATACGGGACAAACCCGGGGGCAAACCCGGGGGCAAACCCGGGGACAAATCGCGGGACATGGCTACTTTCCTTCCCTGGCGTTCAGGCACAGGCCCATCAGTACGAACAACGTCAGCGCATAGAACATCGCGCTGCGCACGGACCAGAAGATCACTTCCGTCAGGCCAAAGCTGAAGTAGCTCAGCACGAGCAGCAGTCCGGCCAGCGCGGGGGCGATCAAGCCCGGCGGGGCCGATTCATGCGTCCCCAGCATGCGCAGGAAGAACAGGAACGGCAGCAGCAGCGTGCCGAACCAGCACAGCAAGCCGATGACGCCACCGTACACGAGCGCCTGCAGCGCATCGTTGTGAAAATGTTCCGCTTCCAGCACGAACGGCTGCAGCACGCCGGCATCGACCAATGCGCGCAGCTCCATCTTGACCTGGTCCGGGCCGCTCGGCGACCACGGGTGGTTCGCCGCCAGCATCGCGGCGCCCTTCCACAGCTCGAGCCGCACGCCGACATTGGTGTACGCGCTGCCGCCGCTGAAATACGTGCGCACGTCGCTGACGCCCTGCCCCAGCCGTTCGCTGACGCCCGTCTGCGGCACCCAGTATGCGCCCAGCATCAGCACAGCCACGAGGACGGCGGCGGCCTTGGCAAACTTGCCGCGCAGGTAATGGCCGTATTTCAGGAACAGCAGCGCCGAAAAGACGATCGCCACCCAGCCGCCGCGCGTGCCCGTCGCCACCGTGCCGACGAGGCCGGCCACAACGCCCAGCGCGGGCCATATCCGCTGCCGGCCACGAAAGTCCAGCACGCCGGCCAGCGACATCAGGCCCAGGCACAGCACGATGTCGCCGAACGTGATCGCGTTCATCTGCCCGCCCGGCCGATCGATGCCCACGATCCAGCGTTGGTAACCGGCCACAACAGCGCCACCGATGGCGCCGCCGATCAGCCCCCACCAGAACGCCTTGCGGCTGGGCCGGCATGCCAGCACCGTCAAGAGGGCGGTCGCGGCAAGCAGCATCCGGCTGGGCTTTTCCCAGTGGCGCAGATGCAGGTCGGGATGCAGCAACACCGCGATGGCGGCAAATAGAAAAGCGGCTCCAAATGCTGTCAAAACACCGCGGATATCGTTAAGATGACGCCGGAACTCCGGCAGACCTTGCTTGTGGCACCAGAACGCGGCAAGCAGGAAACCGAAGCTGCACAAGCCTACGCCGACGCTGGTGATGAGGGTCAGGAAGGGGAGCAGGAAAACCAGGCAGTTGACGGTGACAGTTGTTACGTCGGCATTCTTGGTTAAAGTATTATTCATCAATATTATTCGAGCGATTCCTGTCGACCGCTTCGCGCCAGCGCTCGTGCAACAGACAACACTTCATGCAACAAGCGTCAACAATTTCCGTCGTCATCACGACCTATAACCGGCCCGACGCGCTGACGGCCGTGGTCGAAGCCTGCTTCGCGCAGGACGATCGCAATTTCGAAATCATTATCGCTGATGACGGCTCGACGAACAACACGCGAGACTGCGTGGCGGCACTGCGGGCCCGCTCGCCGGTGCCGCTGCTGCACGTGTGGCAGCCGGACGAAGGCTTCCGCGCCGCGCGCGTGCGCAACCTGGGCACGCTGGCCGCGAGCGGCGACTACATCGTGTTCCTTGACGGCGACTGCGTCCCGGCACGCAATTTCGTGTCGCAGCACCGCAAGCTGGCCAAGCGCGGCTACCTTGTATCGGGCAGCCGCGTGCTGCTGTCCGAGCGCTACACGCGCACGCTGCTCGAGCAGCACATCGACCTGAACACGCTCGGCGTCGCCGCTCGCCTGCGCCTGCGCCTGGCGGGCGACTTCAACAAGTTCCTGCAAACGGCGCTCGTGCTGCCGGACGTGGGCCGCGAGCGGCACGACTTCAACTGGCGCCGCATCAAGAGCTGCAATATGGGCGTGTGGCGCAGCGACCTGGACATGGTGAACGGCTTCGACGAAAGCTTCACCGGCTGGGGCCACGAGGACAGCGACCTGGTGGTGCGCCTGTTCAACGCGGGCGTGTGGCGCAAGGACGGCGCGTTCGCCACCGAGGTATATCACCTGTGGCACCGCGAGAACCAGCGCGACCAGGAATCGTCGAACCGCAAGACCGTCGAACAGCGCAAGACGGACGGCACGGTGCAGGCCACCGCCGGCCTGCGCGAGCTGGCTGCCGCCGCGTAAGCGTCCCTCCCCCTCACTCCTCCCTGATCGCCACGCGGACCAGGTCCGCCACATTGTCGACATCGAGCTTGGCCATCAGCCGCGCCTTGTGCACTTCCACCGTGCGCACGCTGATGCCCAGGCGTGGCGCGATCTCGCGGTTGTGCAGGCCCGCGACGACGAGCGCCATCACCTGCCGTTCGCGCGGCGTCAGTTCGGCCAGCGCCGCGCGGTCGCGCGCCCGGACGTGGCGCTCGCCGCGGCATTTGCGCTCCTGCTCGAACGCTTCGCCGATCGCCGCGACCAGCTTGGCGTCGTCGAACGGCTTCTCGAGAAAATCGATAGCGCGGGCACGGAAGGCCTCGCGCGCCGCCTCCACATCGCCGTGCGCCGTCACGAAGATCACGGGCAGGGTGCAGTCCAGTTCGCGCAGCCGGCGTTGCAGCGCGAGGCCGTCGATGCCCGTCATGCGCAGGTCGGTGATCAGGCAGCCGGCCCACTCCGGCCGCCACGCCTGCAGGAACGCTTCGCCGCTGGCGAAGATCGCCGTGCGGTAGCCGCGCACGGCCAGCAGCAGCCCCAGTGCGTCGCGCACGGCGGCATCGTCGTCGACAATGAAGACGGTCAGGTCGGTCATGGCGCCTCCTCGCGCTCGTCGGCCGGCAGCGTGAAGTGGAAAGCGCCCTGGGCTCCTGCCTCGGCCCACAGCCTGCCGCCATGGGCGGCGACGATCGCGCGCGACAGCGCCAGGCCCAGCCCCATGCCGGCCGCCTTCGTGGTGGCGAACGGTTCGAACAGGCGCGCGGCCAGCGCCGCATCGATGCCGGTACCGCTGTCGATCACCGACACGCAGAACTCGCGCGGCGCGGTACGCCGCGCCAGCACCTGCACCTTGCGCTGCCCGCCCGGTTGCGCCTTCACGGCATCGAGCGCATTGGCCAGCAGGTTGCGCAGCACCAGTTCGATCTGCACGCGGTCCGCCTGCAGCCATGCATCGGGCTCCACCTGCTGCACCAGGCTCACGTCGTGCTCATGGAACGGCACGCGAAACTGCCGCACCAGCGCCGCCACGAGCGTATCGGCGCGCACCCGTTCCAGCCGCGTCGCCCCGCTGCGGAAGAAATCGCGCAGCCGGCGCACGACCTCGGCGGCGCGGTTCGATTCATCGATCATGCGGCCCAGCGCCGTGCGCAGCAGCGCGTTGCGCTCCCCCGCATCGTCCTGCTCCAGCAGGTGCTGGCACGCCCTGCCATACGCTCCCAGCGCCGTCACGGGCTGACTCAGTTCGTGCGCCAGCGCGGCGGCCATGTCGCCGGCCGCGGCCATGCGCAGCGTCTGCTTCAACTCGTCCGCCACGCGGCGCCGCTCATCCACCGCGCTGCCGATGAAAAAGCCCACCAGCGCCAGCACGGCATCGAGCATCTGCCATTCGGCCACGCTCATCGCCGCCGGGCCATACCATTTGCGCAGCGCGACGATGGCCATCTGCAGCGCGAACACGATCACCGCCGCGCCATGCACGCCCTGGCGCGACGCGGCCCAGATCGCGGGCAGGAACAGGAAGTAGAAATGGGCGAATTCGTCGCCCGCCGGCATGCCGAACACGGCCCACAGCATGCACAGCGCCAGCAGCAGGTAGCCGGCCGTTTCCGCGCGCACGGCGGGACGCTGCCAGACCGTCTCGGCCAACTGGCGGCGGCCGGCGGCGTCAGCCACCATCCACAGCAGCGGCATCGACACCAGCACGCCCACGCTGTCGCCGATGCCGAAGCGCCACGCCGCCTGTGCCCACGCGGCGGGCGGCACCAGGCCGGCGGCCTGCAGCAGCGCCACGTACACCGCGGCATTCGCCAGGCAGCCCACCGCCACCACGGCGGCCCAGCGCATCAGCGCCGTGCCGGTGCCGAACGGCCCGCCACCGACGAAACGGCGCAGCGCGGCGCCGACCAGGCCATAGCCGAGCGTCAGCCAGGCGCAGCCGGCCAAGGTCCACAGCGGCCCGGCAGGCAGGCCGCGGATCAGCCATTCCCCCAGCAGCAGCGCAACGAACCACGGCAGCGCCGCTGCCCTGCCCCGGCGCAGCCAGAACAGCAGGCCCAGCGCCGGCTCGGGATTCCATGGGGTGATGTTCAGTCCCCACAGCGGGTCGGCGTAGGTGAGCCAGTCCAGCAGCAGGTAGGCGGCCACGAACGGCAGGGTGGAACGGAGGTCGCGGGCGGCGGGCATCGGCAAAAAAGTCACTAAGGGTTTCCCGTACGGCGGCGGCCGGATCGACTGCTTTCCTCTTGCGAATAGATGTTTCCTAAAGACATCATCTACGCGCTTCCCGTACGTCAGTCCGCGAATTGCAGCAAGGAATGCCGTCTCGCTATGATCCCGGCGATTGTAACGTACTGTTTCAACGCTTCAAGCATAAGTTCCACGCAGCACAACAAAAAAGATCATCGGAGATACGATGCCGTCCCTCATCACCCTGCGCCATGGCGTCGACCGCAAGCGTGCATTATCGCGTGCCTGGGCCGGCGTGAAACTGCACGTGCGCGCGCTGGCCTGCCCGCGCCTGACGCGCGACTGGCTGCACCTGCTCAATTCCAACGAACTGATGCGCCAGCTCGTCCATGCCCAGCCGCGCCTCGTGCACAAGGTGTACCGGCCGTGGCTGAGCACCTGCTTCGACGATCAGGCCCGCCTTGCCGCACTGGGATCGCACTACCGCTTCGCGCTGCGCCAGGGCTGGGGCCCGCTGCTGCTGCGCGCCGCCCATGGCCCGGTGCCGTTGTGCGCATTCGACGGCAAGTCCGGCACGCCCTACAGCGTGGCGTTGCGTGCCGTGGTGCCGATGGAGCGCGACGGCGAGCTGGTGCTGGAACTGCGCCGCGCCGGCGTCCTCGTTTATTCGGCCGCGTTCTCGTTCCTGGCCGACGGCGGCCGTGCCGTCGTCGGCATCGGCTGCATCCAGGGACCCGCCTGCGGCGCTGGCCTGGAACTGTGCCGCGAGACGACACGCGACCTGCACGGCCTGCGCCCGAAGAACCTGCTGGTGCGGCTGATCGCCCAACTGGGCCATGCCAGCGGTTGCCAGTGGCTGCGGCTGGTCGGCAACGGCAACCGGGCCGTCGTGCGCTCGCGCCGGCGCGGCAAGGTGCTGGCGGATTACGACACGATGTGGCGCGAGCTGGGCGCCGAGCCGCGCAGCGACGGTGACTTCGAGTATCCGTGCACGCCGCTGGCGGCGCCCGACCTCGAGCAGGTGCCTTCGCGCAAGCGCGCCGAGGCGCGGCGCCGCCACGCGCTGCTGGAACAGGCTTGCGCGGCGCTGGTGGACTGCATGCCGGCCGCGGCACTCACCCATCCGGAACCGCTGCCCACCGCCACCGGGAGTACAATCGGACGGGCGACGGCGGCGTGTGCGGTACCGAACTGAGCTTGCATGCGGGTACTGCCAAGCTGGCGACTTGAGCAATCCACAAGGAGGAACCGCGATGCGCCTGGACATTTACCGACGACCCGAACACGATGGCATCTTTTCCTATCTGGCTGTGCCGGAAGGGAAACCCATCCCGCAGGAAGCGATCAATACCGACTGGGAACCGGAAGCGAAAGCGCTGGAAGTCGACGACGACGCCGACATGCTGCCCGAATTCCACATCGAGCACCTGCCTGAGCAGATCGGCTTGAAAGGCTATGCGATCACGGGCCTGAAGGATATGTAACGCTGCGCCAGCGCAACGGCGGGCCCGGCCCACGGGGTGAAGGTTGTACGTGAAGCTTGTACAATTGGTAACTCCTATTGGTCCATCCCATGAGGCCCGCCGGTGATTCACTTCTTCCCCACCTATACGAAGGACGGGACCCGCTCTCCGTTCGCCCTCGGACTGAAGGAACTCGGCGTCGACTACCGGCTGTTCGCCGATGACGTGCGCTTCCGCTACCACTCCCGTTTAAAACTGCTGTTCGTCGGCTGGCCGAAGCTGGCCTGGTTCGCGCTGCGCGCCGGCATCCGTTCGCTGATCACGAGCCGCACGCACCCGCAGGCCGTCGTGCTGGGTTCGGACATCGAGGTGCTGATCTTCGCGCCGCTGCGCGCGCTGTTCTCGCGCCGCACGCAGATCGTGCTGCTGGGCTTCATCCTGACGCCGCGCCGCAATGCGCTGGCCAACCGCCTGCGGCTGGCGTACTTCCGCTTCGTGATGTCGTTCGTCGACAAGGTGATCTGCCATTCGAAAACGGAGCGCGAGCGCTACCGCGAACTGTTCGCGAACGGCCGCACGGAGGTCCATTACATCCCCCACGGCACGCACATCCACGGCCGCGAGGAGACGACGCAGGCGGCCGCCTCGCCGTACATCCTGACGGCTGGCCGCTCCGGGCGCGACTACGGCACCCTGTTCGAGGCGGTGGCACCGCTGCCGATCCGGCTGCATGTCGTCTGCGACAACGACCAGCCGCTTTCGGGCCTGACCATCCCGCCGAACGTGACGGTGCTGCGCGACTGCTATGACGGCGACTACGTGGAACAGCTGAAGAACGCCCGCTTCGTCGTCGTGCCGCTGGGCGTGGCCGACATCTCGGCCGGCCAGATGGTGCTGCTGCAAGCGATGGCGTTCAACAAGGCGACCGTGATCACGCGCACGAAGACGGTGGAGGATTACGTCAGCGACGGCGTCGAGGCGCTGCTGGTGCCGCAGGGCGACGCGGCGGCGCTGCGCGCAGCGATCGTGAGGCTGCTGGACGACGCACCGCTGCTGGCGCAGATGGCCAGCCGTGCCACGGATGCGTTCGACAGCCGCTTCTGCATGAAGGCGTTCGTGCGCAACCTGGTGCAGGCGATCGATGCGGACGCTGTCAAACCCAACGGCGGAAGCCGGGGTCAGTAAGGAGTGACGGCTTGCAAGCCGTCACTGCTTAGCCGGCGGAGAGCGGCGCTCTCCGAAATCCCGGCAAAGCCCCGGCGGGTCTGACCCCAGGGTTTGCCTTTGGGGGTGGCGCGCTCGTTACTGACACGCACGCGTCAGTACTCCACCGCCACATCCTTCGCGCCCAGCAGCTGCTCCAGTGCGAGTTTCAGTTCGTCGGAAGGCGCGATGCGCCAGTCGTCGCCCAGCTGCACCGTGCAGTCGATGCCCTGCGGGCGGATGCGCATCTGCACCGGCAGGCCATAGTCGTCGCGGTGCGGCGTCAGGATGTCGCGCAGCTTGGCGGGCGGCACGGCGTCCGGCAGCAGCCAGCCCAGCTGGCGGCCGAACTGCAGGCGCGCCGCCACGATGTCGTACACCTTCTCGGCCGAGATGCGCAGGCCGCCCGTGAAGCGGTCTTCCGACACCTTGCCGACGACGGCCAGGAACTCGTCTTCCTTGAAGCACTTCTTGTTCGCCTCGAAGATCTCGTTGTACACGGTGACTTCGACGACGGCGCTCTTGTCGTCCAGCGACACGATCAGGATCTTGCCGCGCTGGGTCATCTGCGTGCGGATGCCCGTGATCACGCCGCACATCATGCGCGGCTCGCGCGACGGCTCCAGCTCGGAGAGCTTGGTGCGCGCGAAGCGCCGTGCCTCGGCCGCGTAGCTGTCGAACATGTGGCCGGACAGGTAGTAGCCCAGCGCGATCTTTTCCTCGGCGAGCTTCTGGCGGTCCGTCCACGGCGTGGCCTGCACGTACTCCGGCGGGGCGACGAGGTCGCTGTCGTCGCCGCCGAACAGGCTGACCTGGTTGGCGGCACGCGCTTCCTGCTCGGCGCATTCCATCGCGAAGCCGACGGAGGCGAACAGCACGGAACGATCAACCCCGAAAGAGTCGAACGCGCCGGAGCGGATCAGCGCTTCGATCGTGCGGCGGTTGATCTGCTTCTTGTCGACGCGCTTGCAGAAGTCGAACAGGCTCGTGAACGGTCCGCCCGTCTCGCGCGCGGCGATGATCGCCTCGATCGCGTTCTGGCCGGCGCCCTTCACGCCGCCCAGGCCGTAGCGGATCGCATTGACCTTCTTGCCGGTCACGGAAGGCGGCGGGCCGTCCGGGCGGAAGCGGTATGCGGACAGGTTGATGTCCGGCGGCAGGATCGTCAGGTTGCACACCTCGATCGCATCCTCGACGAGGATCTTGACCTTCTCGGTGTCGTCCATCGTCAGCGACATGTTGGCTGCCATGAACGCGGCCGTGTGGTGCTGCTTCAGATAGGCGGTGTGATACGACAGCAGCGCGTACGCGGCGGCGTGCGACTTGTTGAAGCCGTAGCCCGCGAACTTCTCCATCAAGTCGAAGATCTCGTCGGCCTTTTCCACCGTCAGCCCGCGCTCGCCGGCACCCTTGCGGAAGATCTCGCGGTGCTCGGCCATCTCCTCGGCCTTCTTCTTGCCCATCGCGCGGCGCAGCATGTCGGCGCCGCCCAGCGAGTAGCCGCCGATGATCTGCGCCATCTGCATCACCTGCTCCTGGTAGACCATGATGCCGTAGGTCTCGGACAGGATGCCCTCGGTACGCGGATCGGGATAGTCGAACTTCTCGCCGTGTTTCCGTTTGCAGAAGTCGGGGATCAGGTCCATCGGGCCCGGACGGTACAAGGCGACGAGCGCGATGATGTCCTCGAAGCGGTCGGGCCGCGCGTCTTTCAGCATGCCCTGCATGCCGCGCGATTCAAGCTGGAACACGGCGACGGTCTTCGCCTTGGTCAGCAGGTCGTACGAGCCGCGATCGTCCAGCGGCACCTTGGCCAGGTCGAAGTCCTTGTCGGCCGGGTCCAGTTCGCGGATGTAGTTCACCGCGCGGTCGAGGATCGTCAGCGTCGTCAGGCCCAGGAAGTCGAACTTCACGAGGCCGACGGCTTCCACGTCATCCTTGTCGTACTGCGACACGACGCCCGAGTCGCCCGACTGCGTGTACAGCGGGCAGAAGTCGGTCAGCTTGCCCGGCGCGATCAGCACGCCGCCGGCGTGCATGCCGATGCCGCGCGTGATGCCTTCCACCTGCTGCGCCAGGTCCAGCAACTGCTTCACTTCCTCCTCGTTCTCGAGGCGTTCCTTCAAGAGCGGCTCTTCCTCGATCGCCTCGGCGATCGTCACGGGCTTGCCGGGCTTGAACGGGATCAGCTTCGAGATGCCGTCGCAGAAGTTGTAGCCGAAGTCCAGCACGCGGCCCACGTCGCGGATCGCGCCCTTCGCCGCCATCGTGCCGAACGTGGCGATCTGCGACACGGCGTCGCGGCCGTACAGGTCCTTCACGTGCTGGATCACCAGTTCGCGCTTTTCCTGGCAAAAGTCGATGTCGAAGTCGGGCATCGATACCCGTTCAGGGTTCAGGAAACGTTCGAACAGCAGGTTGTACTTGAGCGGGTCAAGGTCCGTGATCTTCAGGCAGTACGCGACCAGCGAACCCGCGCCCGAGCCCCGGCCCGGGCCGATCGGCACGCCGTTGTTCTTGCCCCACTGGATGAACTCCGCAACGATCAGGAAGTAGCCAGGGAACTTCATCTTGATGATGGTCTGGTTCTCGAACGCGAGCCGTTCCTCGTAGCGCGGGCGCATCTTCTCGCGGTAGACCGGGTCCGGGAACAGCTGCACCAGGCGCTCTTCCAGGCCCTTCTTCGTTTCGGCGATCAGGAATTCGTCGATCGTCATGCCCGGCGTGGGGAAGTTCGGCAGCTGCGGCTTGCCCAGCGTGAGGATGACGTTGCAGCGCTTCGCGATCTCGACGGTGTTTTCCAGCGCGGCCGGCAGGTCCTCGAACAGGATCTGCATCTCTTCCTGCGTCAGGAAGCGCATCTGCTCGTTGAAACGCTTCACGCGCTTGGCGTTCGCGATCATCTCGCCCTCGGCGATACAGATGCGCGCCTCGTGCGCGATGAATTCTTCCTGCGACATGAACTGCACAGGATGCGTCGCCACGACCGGCAGGCGCAGCTTGGCGGCCAGCGCTACCGAGTGGCGCACCTGCGCTTCCTGGTTCGGCTGGCCGGCGCGGCAGATCTCGACGTAGAAGTGGCCGGGGAAGATCGCCGACCATTTCTCCGCCTGCTTTTCCGCCAGCTCCAGGTTGCCGTTGTCGATCGCCTGGCCGATGTCGCCGAAGTGCGCGCCGGACAGCGCGATCAGGCCATCGGCGCCGCTCTCGCCGGGCATCAGGTCGTACTGCTTGTCCTTCAGTTCCGCCAGCCATTCGGTGCGGATCTCGGCGCGGCCCTTGTACTGGTTCGTCAGCCATGCCAGCGACAGCAGCTCGCACAGCTGCAGATAGCCCATGCGATTCTTCGCCAGCAGGATCAGGCGCGACGGCTTGTCGCGGTTGTCGTCGTTGGTGATCCACACGTCCGTGCCGATGATCGGCTTGACGCCCTTGCCGCGCGCGGCCTTGTAGAACTTGACCATGCCGAACAGGTTCGACAGGTCGGTGACGGCCAGCGCCGCCTGCTTGTCCTTGACCGCGGCCTTGACGAGGTCGTCGATGCGCACCAGGCCGTCGACGATCGAGTATTCCGAGTGCACCCGCAGGTGGACGAAAGCGGGGCCTGGGGGCGCCGCCGGTTCGTCGGGCTGGATGACTGGCTGCTCATCGGGCGATACAAGGGTTTCGGTGCTCATTTGCTAACCTGGCGTACTGATGGGACCGTGTATTTTACCGCCGCCGGGCTGTTCCATCCCGGCTATTTTCGACGCGGGTTCGCTTATAATGACGGCTGTTCCGGAAATTCCCTCTTCAAGATCCCTATGCAAGCAAGCGTTCAAGACGCCACCAGTCAGGCCGGCGTGGCACCTTCTTTATTTGTCAACATCGCGGCCTACAAGTTCATCACGCTGGACGAGCTGGAAGCGCTGCGCCCGCGGTACCAGGAGATCACCCAGCGCCTGGGCCTGAAGGGCACGATCCTGCTGACGCCGGAAGGCATCAACATGTTCCTGTCCGGTACGCGCGAGAACATCGACGAGTACCTGGCATGGGTGCGCAGCGATGCGCGGCTGGCGGACCTGGAAGTGAAGGAAAGCCTGTCCACCGAGCAGTCGCACAAGCGCATGCTGGTGAAGATCAAGGCGGAGATCATCACGATGCGCATGCCGCTGATCAAGCCGGAACTGGGCCGCGCGCCGAACGTGGACGCGAAGACGCTGAAGCGCTGGCTGGACCAGGGCCACGACGACAACGGCAAGCCGGTCGTGATGGTCGACACGCGCAACGACTTCGAGGTGGACGTGGGCACGTTCGAGAACACGGTCGACTACCGCATCAAGAAGTTCACCGAGTTCCCGCAGGTGATCGAGGAACACAAGGCCGACTTCGCAGGCAAGACCGTCGTCACCTTCTGCACCGGCGGCATCCGCTGCGAGAAGGCGGCGATCCACATGCAGAACATCGGCTACGACAACGTCTACCAGCTCGAAGGCGGCATCCTGAAGTACTTCGAGGAAGTCGGGGGCGATCACTATACGGGCGACTGCTTCGTGTTCGACTACCGCACGGCACTGAACCCGAAGCTGCAGCCGACCGAGACGGTGCAATGCTTCGCGTGCCGCGCCGTCGTCACGCCGCGCCAGCAGCTCGCACCCGAGTACGTGTATGGCGTGTCGTGCCCGCATTGCCACGGCAAAGCGCAGGCTTGAACACGTCGATGCGCGCCCTGGCCACCCGCTTCGCGCCACAGCTGCGGTTCCTCGTGGCGGGCACGGTCAATACCATCGGCGGCTACCTGCTGTACCTGGCGCTGCAGCTGGTGCTGCCCTACCAGGTCGCCTACTTCCTGGCCTTCGTCGCGGGCGTCGTCGGTGCGTACTGCCTGAACACACTGTTCGTGTTCCGCACCCGCCTGGCCTGGCGCACCTTCTTCGCGTACCCCACGATCTACCTGGTGCAGTACCTGATTTCCGCGCCGCTGCTGGCGGTGCTCGTCGAGTGGCTGCACGTGGCCGATACGATCGCGCCGCTGATCGTCAGCGTCGTGATGATTCCCGTGTCGTTCTTGCTGAACAAGGCGATGCTGGCGGGACGGAGCAAACCGGCCGCGGAATAGCACAAGGCCCGCAACTGCGGGCCTTGTCACATCAGCGGAAGTACAACGCGATCTCGTGCACGTCGTCCGGCCCCAGCGTGCCGGCGGCCGCGCGCAGCCGCATCAGCGCCACCAGGTAGTTGTAGCGTGCCTGAGCCAGGTCGCGCTCGGTGGTGAACAGCTGTTGTTGCGCGTTCAGCAGGTCGAGGTTGATGCGCACGCCGCCCTTGATGCTCTGCTCCGTCGCCGTCATCAGCAAGCGGCCCGATTCCGCCGCCTTTTCCAGCGCCCGGATCCGTGAAGCGCCGCTGACGACCGCTGTGTACTGCTTGCGCAAGTCGACGAGCACCTTGTCGGTTTCCGCCTGGAGGTCGGCACGGGCCTTCTCCTCGCCCGCCACCGCCTGGCGCGAGACCGCGCTGACATAGCCGCCTTGGTACAGCGGAATGTTCAGTTGCACGCCCACGACCCGCGCGGTGGAATCCTGCGTGTAGGTGTTCAGCGTCTCCGCCTGCGCCTTGCTGTACGTGGCCACGAAGTCGAGCCGGGGCGCATGGCCCGCGCGCGCTTTGGTAACCTCCTGGTGCGCCACATCGACACTGAACGTGCGCATCAGCAGCGTGGGGTTGTTTGCCAGCGCAATGGCCTTCCACGACTCGAAGCCGCCTTCGGAGGGCGGAACGAGACGGAAATTCGGCGCCAGCTGATCGAGCTCGCCAACATCGCCGCCTACCACGCCGGCCAGCGTGGCACGCGCCGTCGCCAGGTTGTCCTGCGCCTCCAGCAGCGCCGCCTCGGCCACGTCGAGGCGCGCCTGCGTCTCGAGCATGTCGGTGCGCGTGCCTTCACCCTTCTCGAACAGGCGGTCGTTGACCTTGCGTTGCTCGGCCAGCACGTCGCGCTGGACGGTGGCCAGCCGCACGTGCTCGGCGGCGAACAGCGCATCCGTATAGGCACCCACGACGCGCAGCACCAGCTCTTGCGTGCGCACCGAGAACTGCGCGGCGGAAGCATCCGTTTGTGCCTTGCCCTGTTTGTAGCGGGCCCACGCTTCCATATTGAACAACGGCTGGCGCAGCTGCACCGACGTGCTGCCGGACAGGTAGCGCGGCTCGCTCGGGAAGTCCTTGCCCTGCTGGTGCACGATCAGGTCCGCCCAGTTCTTGCTGCGGCTCCAGCTGGCCTGGACCGTCGGCAGCAAGGCCGAGCGGCCGATCGTACCGTACTCCAGGCCCTGGGCGTTTTCAGCCAGCGCGGATTTGAATTGCGGGTCGTTCTGCAGTGCCGCCTCGTAGGCCTGGCGCAGCGACATCGCCGCAGCCCCACCGGCCGCGCAGGCTCCCAGCGCTAGCGCCAGTGCAGCGGCCAGCCGACGTGGCAGGACGGAATGGGTACGCTTCCTCACTTAGTCCTCCGACAGCGAAGATTTCGCACGATCCATGACCGGCTTGAGCAGGTAGCTCATCAGCGTGCGCTCGCCCGTCTTCACGAACAGTTCGACCGGCATGCCAGGCTGGATATCGAGCTTCTTGTGGGCGATCATCGCCGCGCCTTCGTCGGAAACCTTGGCGCGCACCTTGTAGAACGCGGCGCCGGTTTTTTCGTCCACCGTGCGGTCGGCCGACACCTGCGTCACGACGCCGGGAATGTGCGGCGTGCGGTTGGTATTGAACGCGGAGAAGATCAGTTCGACCGGCAGTCCGACGTGCACCTTGTCGATCAGGTTGACGGGCAGCTGCCCCTCGACCACCAGCGGGTCGTGGGTGGGCACGAGGTCCATCAGGTGCGCGCCAGGTCCGACGACGCCGCCGGCCGTGAACACGTTCAGGTTGACGACGATACCGTCGACCGGCGCGCGGACATCGGTATTGGCAAGCTCGTAATCCTGGCCGACGATGCGGCTGCCCAGTGCTTCGGCATCGCGCTGCGCATCGGTCAGCAGCGTCCCGACTTCCTTGCGGTAGTCCTGCGCGCGTTGCTGGCGCCGCAGCGTCAGTTCCATGACCTGGCGCTGCGCGCGGCCGATGTTGCCGATGTCTTCGGACATCGCGCCGCTCAGCTGGGCGTAAGTGCGCTCCAGATCCAGCAAGCGGTTGCGCGCCACATAGCCTTCCTTCGCCAGGTCGCGCATGCCTTCCAGCTGCTCCTTCAACAGGTCGAGCTGCGTCTTCTTGTTGTCGCGCGATTCCTGCAGGCCCTTGATCTGGATCTTCAGGCCGGCCATGTTCTCGTCGATGCCGCCCAACTCGCTCTGCAACGCGCCATGGCGGGATGCCAGGACCTGGTTCTGCAACGACCAGTTTTCCTTGACGCGCGGATCGTCGCGATATTTCTCGAGTTCCGGCGGGAACGGTACCGTCTGCAGCCCATCGCGCTCTGCGGTCAGGCGCGCCTCGAGCATGCGGGTGGCGAAGTACTGCGCGCGGGTCGTTTCGGCGTTCGCCGTGGCCTGCACATTATTCATCCGTACCAGCACCTGGCCGGCCTTCACCACATCGCCATCGCGCACGAGGATTTCGCGGATCGTTCCGCCGGTCTGGTGCTGCACGGTCTTGCGGTTGCCTTCCTTTGCCACCGTGCCGGGCATCGGCACGCCACGGTCCAGCGGAGCCAGGCACGCCCACAGCAGGAAGCCGCCAAAGCCGAGCAATACGATCAGCCAGCCCAGCCGCGCGACCCGGCTGGCATCCGTGTTCACCGTCAGCGGCGTCACGTCGTGCGTGATCACCTCGGCCGGCGCATCCTTCTTCAATTGCAAATTCGTCATAGTTACCCCTGTGGCGCCTCTGCCGACTGGGCGGCCTGGGCGCGCTGTTGCTGTGCTTGCAGCTGTCGCTGGTTCGATTCGTGCAGTGCTGCGAGCACGTCCTTGGTGGGACCAAACGCCGCCGCCGTACCGTCGCGCAGCAGCAGGAGCTTGGAAGTCGCACTGATGATGCTGGTGCGGTGCGTGACCAGCACGATGGTCTTGCCGCGCTGGCGCAGGTCGGTGATCGCCGTGACCAGTGCTGCCTCGCCCAGGTCGTCCAGGTTCGAATTCGGTTCATCGAGCACGATCACGGACGGGTCGCCGTACATCGCGCGGGCCAGGCCGATGCGCTGCTTCTGGCCGCCGGACAGGCCGGCGCCACCATCGCCCAGCAAGGTATCGTAGCCTTTCGGGAAGTGCAGGATCATATCGTGCACACCGGCGCGCTTGGCAGCCATCACGACCTTGTCGGGATCGACGTCGCCAAAGCGGGCGATGTTTTCGCTGACGGTGCCGGCGAACAGCTCGATATCCTGCGGCAGGTAGCCGATATAGGGGCCGAGTTCGCCTTTGTTCCACTGGAAGATATCGGCGCCGTCCAGACGTACCTTGCCCACCGCCGCCGGCCACACGCCGACCAGCAGACGTGCCAGCGTGGACTTGCCGGAGCCGCTGGGGCCGATCACGCCGACCACGTCGCCCGGCGCGACCGCGAAGCTCAGGCCCCGCAATACCGCCACCTGGGAGCCGGGAGGCGCCGCCGTGACGCCTTCCACCGTGATGGCGCCCTGCGGTGCCGGCAACGGCATGCCGGCCGGCCGGATGGGGTTCGCTTCCAGCAGCGTGGTCAGGCGCTGATACGCGCTGCGCGTGCCGCTGAACGACTTCCATACGCCGATCACCTGCTGGACCGGCGCCAGCGCGCGCCCCACGAGGATCGATGCGGCAATCATCATGCCGGCCGTGATCTTGTTCTCCAGCACGAGCAATGCGCCGAAGCCCAGGATCAGCGATTGCAGCGACGTCTGCACGAACTTGGTCACGGAAGCGATCATGCCGGCCTTCTCGCTGGCGACGGCCTGCAGGTGCAGGAACTTGCTGTGCATCTTGAACCACCGGCCCAGCAGGTTCGGCAGCATGCCCATCGATTCGATGACCTCGGCGTTGCGCAGGTTGTTCGTGGCGACGTTGCCCGCCGCGATCGCCATTGCATTCGCGTCGCTCAGCGGCTTGCGGGTCACGCGTTCGTTGACATAGGCAAGCACGACGAGCACGGCGGTGCCGCACAGCGCGAACACGCCCAGCGAAGGCTGGAACAGGAAAATGACGATCAGGTAGATCGGGAACCACGGCGCGTCGAAGAAGGCAAACAGCGCATTCCCGGTCAGGAACTGGCGCACGTTGGTCAGGTCGTGCAATGCCTGCCCGGCATTGGCGCCCGCACCCTTCAGGTTTTGTTCGAATGCCGCTGTGTACACCCGCTTGTTGAGCATCAGGTCGAACTTGGCGCCGACGCGCACCAGCACGAAGCTGCGGATCAGCTCGAGGCCGGCCATCAGCAGATAAGCGCCCAGCATCATCACTGTCAGCATCAGCAGCGTCGTTTCGTTGCGGCTGGCAAGCACGCGGTCGTACACCTGGAGCATGTACAGCGACGGCGTCAGCATCAACAGGTTGCTGATGGCGCTGAACGTTCCGACGGTAACGAAGGTGCGCTTGAAACCGCTCAGCACCAGTTGAATCTCGTTCTTGGGCAGGTTGAATTTGTTGTTCATGAATTTGCACGCGGCAAAGATAGAGGTGGTGGTGACCACCGGCAGCAGCGAGAGCGCACGCGCACCGGCTAGCATGCCATTATCGCTTACTTCAGGGGAATTGTGTGACGTACGTCACAAATTTTTACCTCGACTGAGGCTTTTTTACGCAACGAGCGTTGCGCGGAAAGGAAAAAGGGCCGGCGAGGCCGGCCCTTTGCGCTGCACAAGGCGCGGCCGAAGCCGCGCCTTGAAGAGCGATTAGCCCAGAGCGATGACCAGCGTGTCCAGGTTGACGGTGCCAACCAGTTTGACGATGGCGTCAGCCGCGTCAACTTGGCCAACCGAGCCAACATCGGAAACGATGTAGGTGTCACCACCGAACGCGAACACCACGTTCTTGCCAGCGTGACCTTCGATGACCTGCTTCAGCGCCAGATCGAAGTCGGTCAGCGAGCTGGTGGCCTTCTCGAAACCAGTGACGCCCAGCGAGATCGTGTCGGAGTTCGCTGCCAGCTTGGTGTTGTCCGTTGCGTCCAGAACCAGGTTCAGACCGGAAACGGTGTCAACCGAGCCGTAGGTCGACGAACCGGCGTTGAACGTCAGCGCGTCGATGCCAGCACCGAGCTTGATCGTTTCAACAGCCGTGTTCGAGGTCTCGTACTTCAGACCAGCGAACGCGTCGCCCTTCGTGTGGCCGTCGGCAGTCACGGTGTACGTACCAGCCAGGCCGCTCGTATCGATGGTGGTCAGCTTGCCAGCCACGTTCTTGATGTCGGCGGAGCCGGCACCGGTCAGCGTCAGGGACGTCAGTGCACCGTTTTCGGTGAACTGGGTCGTCTTGCCGATCGCCGATACGGAACCGCTGTCAGCAACCAGGGTCAGCGTAGCAACGTTGTCGTGTGCAGCGACGCCGTCAGCGTCGGTATCGACACCGGCAGCCAGCGTCACAATCGCGGTCTTCGTGTCACCAGCCAGCGTCACGGCCACATTTTGTGCCGAACCTTTGTCGTCGGTATCGGCTGCGGTCACGGCCAGCTTCACGGTGTCGGCGCGGGCTTCGATCGTGCCAGCGGCTTCCGTGGAGACGTTCAGCGTACCGGCGTAGGTCGTCGTGGTGACGCTGCCGCCGTTCTTGGCGATGTAGCCAGCCGCGGTCGCGGTCAGGTCGCCGTTGGCGATCAGGTTCTGCGTGCCAACGCCCTTGACGAAGCTGCCGTCTGCGAAGGTCAGCGTGGTGTAGGCAGCAGCCAGTTTCGATGCGTCCAGGGCGATTTCAGCCGTGGCGCCGCCACCAACCGTACCTTCAGCGGTCGTGAACTCGATGCTCTCGAAGCCCTTCAGCACTTTGTTCAGCACGATGAAGTCGTCGGTGTTACGCTCGGTCAGCTTACCAGCCAGAGCGATCGTGTCGGTGCCTTCGCCGCCGTCGATCACGTCGGTCACGGCCAGGGCTGCGCCGGACAGCTTGATCGTGTCGTTGCCGGCGCCGCCGGAGACGTTCAGGGCGTTGCCGGCGGTGATCGTCACGTCGATCGTGTCGTCGCCCAGGCCAGCGTCAACGGTGGTCAGGCCGGTGCCGGTCGTTGCCACAGTGATCTTGTCGTTGCCCGCGCCGGTGGCGACGGTAGCGTTCTTGGCAGCAGCGGTCGAGGTTGCCTTCGCGGTGGCGAAGGAGATCTTCACCTTGTCGGCGCCAGCGCCGGTGTTGATCGTCTGCACGGACGTGCCTGCATCGGTCAGGTCCAGGCCACCAGCGCCCGTTTGCGTGATCGTGGTCAGCGCGGTCAGGCCAGCCACTTCAACGATCGCCTTCGACGACACGTTCAGGTTCAGCTTGGTTGCGGTGGTGTTCGCCAGGGTGACGGTACCTGCGCCGCCGGCAGCGGCAGCAGCCACGGAACCGGACACGTTCAGTGCGGCGACTTTCGCGCCAACGACTTCAACGGATGCGCCGTCAACCACACCGTTCAGAGCAACAGCAGCGCTCGTTGCGGTCGAACCGAAGTCACCGGTGATCTTGGTTGCGGTAGCAACAGCGGCGCCAACGCCCAGGGTCTTGCCGGCCAGGCCGTCGACTTCGACAGCGGCTTGTGCGTCAACGACGTTGATCGTGGTCGAGCCAGCGAACTTCGTTGCGTCGATCTTGGCAGCGCTGATGTTCTCGGCGCCGTACAGGTTGACGATCTCGATGTTCTTGATCGTGCCGACGATCGTCTTGTTGTTGTCAGCGGTAGCGAAGAAGTTCAGCGTGTCAACGCCAGCGCCGCCGTCCAGCACGTCGATGCTGCTCAGCGTGTCGGCTTTGTCGCCGTTCGTCGGGTTGACCGACACGACGTTGAACGTGTCTTTAGCGGTCGTGCCGGTCAGCGTGTCCAGGCCCACGGAGGTCGTGAAGGTCTGGCCGATGTTCGTGCCTGCGTCGTGGGCGTCAACGACGTTGGCGACCAGCGTTGCCAGCGCTGCGCTGGTGATCGCTGCGTCGTGGCTGGTGTTGTCGGTGATGGTGGACAGCCAGTCTTTAGCGACTTGGTTGGCGGCCGCGCCGTCGTAGCCGCGGATGCCTTCGGCGCTGTTGGCCAGGTTTTCGGTGAACACGCGAGCTGCGTCAACTTTGTTGTTGACAGCGGTCAGGTCTTCGTTCTGTGCGCCTTGGGCGATCGCCAGAGCGATCTGGCCCAGGTTCCACGTGCCGTTGTTCAGCAGCGTTACCCAGTGCACCAGGCCAGCGGCTTCAGCGTGACGGCCGAACAGGTTCATGTAGATCGTGTCGACAACGTCAGCCTGGCTCTTGCCGGCGTACAGGTTGGTGTACTCGGGCTGCTTGGAGAATTCGTTTGCGACGTATGCCAGACCTTGGGTGTCGGCGATTGCTTGCCAGTGGGACAGACCGAAGTAGTCGGCCGGACGGTTGAAGTAAGCAACGTACAGCTGTTGAATTTGCGCTGCGGTGGTAGCCATGTATTACTCCTAATAGGCACTAAAAAAATTTAAACTGCTCGACGGTGAAGCGAACTGCTGACCTGCGTGCAGTGCTACGGCAGCCATAATGGCAGAAGATGCCTGGCGCACAATGTGACAGCCGTCACACGAAACACCAGAAACACTCCTATTCTTATAAGCTAACTTACAAAAATTGACCGGAGCACATTATGTTGGTAAAGGCAACGCAAATCAATAGCAGAGCGCTGGTGGCAGTACCAATGTTGTCGGCATGACCAGTATTTTGTGCGCATAGCGCGACAGCGCGGATTTTAAAATAAAAGCGCCGCATGATGCGGCGCGATTGAATAACGTGCGCAACACGCACGCCAGGGGATTCAGCGGGTCCAGTGGGTGACGCCGTTGACGGTCTGCTTACTGTCGAGACGGCCGGAGAAGATATATGCGGCGTTATTTTCACCGCCCAGCGCGCCCGTGACCGCCATATTGGTGTTGTTAATGAATTGCGGACCGCCGTTCAATAAGCCGGTCGGCGTAACCGTTCCGTTTGCCTGTAATGCGTAAGTCGTATTCTTATGTACGAGATCGAGCGACGTCGTGAAAGTGCGCTTGCCGAAATCGACGGAGAGCTGGCCGTTTTCCACCTTGGCAAAGGTTTCCGTCATCGCCGTGCTGTTGTATACCACCGCTTCGGCGGAGCGCAGCGCGAAACCGGCCGTGCCCTCCTGCGGCATCGGCACCTGGCCACCGGTGCTGCGGTACAGCGCGTAATACGAATTGCTGCCGATGCGCTCCGCGCCGCTGGCTGCTGCGGCGGCCGTGTCGATCGTCGCGGCGCGCGTGCCGATATCGGCCCAGCGGCCCCACGTCAGCTCGGCCGGCGGCAGCGGCGGCTGCGCCACCACGACAGGATCGGACGGGCCGATCGTCGCCGGTGGAACCACCGTCGGGCGGACGACCAATCCTTCTTGCAACAGAGCACTGGATTTTACCGGATCGAGGCTCGTCTCCACCGACACCTTCACCGGCTCGTCGTTGCGCGGCGGCGCGGCCGTATCGGGCGATACGCTCACCCCCGACATCATGCGCGGCACCGCCTGGCCTTTGCGAACCTGCAACACCTGGCCCGCCTGCCCTGCCGCCAGCTCGCGGCTCGCATCGTGCTCGCAAGGGCCGGTGCCGGACGGCTGGCAGGCCCCGGCGAAGCCGCTCATCACGATGGCGCCGGAGAGTACGGCCACGTTCGATACGTCCTGGTCGGTGTACACGGTGAAGTCGGTGCCGCGCACGCCGATGGCCGCCACCGGCGTGTTGAAGCGGAAGTTCTGGCGCGCCTGCTTGACCGCCTTGCCCGAGACGCTGCGGGCCACGCCCGACAGCAGCTCCAGCTTCACCTGGGTGTTGGCGGGATTCACCGTATCGACGTGGTACGTCACGATGCGGGCGCGCGTGGCGGGACGCAGGATCAGCAGCCCGTCGTCAATCGTCTTCAGGTAGATATAGCCGTCGGTCCCGGTGGCGAGCTCATCCCCTTCGCTGATCACGTCGTTCAGCGAAACACGGGCGCGGCCGTTGCTCGCATCGCCGCTGACGAACACGACCCGTCCCGCCTCGCCCGCGTAGGCGCTGCCGGCGCACAGCGCAAGCACGGCGGCGCCGGCGATGACGCCACGTGCGCGGCGCCATGCGGACAGATTGAGCAGCTGCGACATGAAGACTCCTTGGTTAACTCGAGATAGGGTAAAACTGAAGCAATAACGCAAAAACGGGCTAAAACAATGACGGGCTTGCCCCATATTTTCGCACTGTATCGAATTCGCCCCGCCGTGCCCATCGTTGTTACGAAATCTCACCATTTTTGAAGCCTGCGCGCAACGCTGCTTGCCTCTGGCGCAATCCTTACCAAGTTTCTTCCGGTGACGGTATACTGACAGGTCATGCATTCGACGCCTACCTCCCCGCCCGCCGCCCGATGAACATCAGCTCCCGCTCAGCATTCCGGCAGAGCGCACTGCTCGCGCACTTGCTGATCGGGCTGCTTGCGGTGTCGATCGGCGTCTGGGCCCAATACCGCAACGGTCCGTCGATCCCTGGCGACGAATGGCTGCGCGATATCGTTGTCCGGTTGCAGGCCAGCCCGGTACCCGAAGAGCGGCTGGTCGTCGTCGATATCGACGAAAGCAGCCTGCGCCGCTCGGGCGCCTGGCCCTGGTCGCGCGATCGGCTAGCCCATCTGATCGAAAACCTGGTCGGCCCGTATGGCGCCCGCGGCGTGGCCCTCGACATCGTGTTGCCCGAACCGGCCGACCGGACCGGCGACGAACGCCTGGCGATGCTGGCCCGCTTCGGCCCGCTCGTGCTGCCGCATTCGTTTGTCTTCGACGGCAATGTACCGTTGCGCGTCGGCCAGCTCACCGGCGGCACGCCCGGCCCCGTCGGCGGGGCTGTCGTCGCCAACGGCTACATCGCCAACCATGCCGGGCTGGCAGGCGCACGCCAGATCGGCAATATCGGTTTCGTTCCCGACCAGGATGGCATGCTGCGGCGCCTGCCGATGCGCACGTGGTTCGAGAGGAAACGGTATCCGACGCTCAGTCTCGCGCTGCTCGAATGCTGCGGCGGCAAGGCTGCCGCGATCCGCGGCCCGACGGCAGGGCTGACCAGCGGAGACGGGCTGCAGCGTATTCCCTACAGCCGCGCCTGGGAAGCCTATCTCGTCGTGCCCGCTGCGGACGTCCTGCAGCAGACCGTGCCGGCGGACTGGTTCCGCGGCAAGCTCGTACTGATCGGCTCATCCGCGCTGGGCCTGGCCGACCGCGTCGCCACGCCGCTGCACCCGAACACGAGCGGACTGCTTGTCCATGCCGCCGCACTCACCGGCCAGCTCGACGCGCGTGAGGGACTGGCGCCGGCGCCCTGGCCGGGGCGCGCGATCGGCACCGCGTTCGTCGTGCTGCTCAGTATTGTCGGAGTCGTCACGCTGGCCACGCTTCCAGCGGTCGCCAATGCCGCGCTGCTGGGTGGCGCAAGCTTGCTGTGGCTGGGCGCCGCGTACGTGATCGCGCCGCACGACGCGCAGTTTTCGCTGATCGGCCCGCTCCTGAGCGCGCTGACCCTCGTCGCACTGGGCGTGCCTGTCGCATGGCAGAGCACCCAGCGCCATTCGCGCCGGCTGCTGGGGACGCTGCGGCAATACGTCGCGGACGCCGTCGTCGACGAACTGTTGCGCAGCGACCTGGCCGATCCACTGACGCCCGTGCGGCGCGAGGTCACCACGCTGATCGCCGACATGCAGGGCTACACCACGCACGTCGAAGCCCTCCCCGTGGAGCAGGCTGCCCAGCTGACGCGCGACTTCCTGAACTGCCTCAGCGGCCCGGTCCTCGACCACCGCGGCACGCTGGACAAATTTACCGGCGACGGCCTGGTGGCGTTCTGGGGAGCGCCGCTGCCGGTGGCCGATCACGCCGACCAGGCGCTCGACGCGGCCCTCGACATCATCCTGGCGATCCGCGCTTTCAACGCAAGGCGCGCTGGCGCGGGCCTGGCGCCGCTGCGGGTCCGGATCGGCATCGAAAGCGGCATCGCCGTGGCCGGCGACTTCGGCTCGGCGGCCCGCAGCATTTATACTGCGGTCGGCGACAGCGTCAATGTCGCCTCCCGGCTCGAGTCCGCGGCGCGCGACCTGCCGTACGACCTGATCATCGGCCCTGGCACTGCCGCGCTCGCGCAGCGCCATGCCTTGACGGGGATCGGGCGCACCCAGCTGCGCGGCCGCGAACAGCACACGGAGCTTTATACCTTGACCGCCCTGACCGCGAACGAAGGATAGTATTTGAAATCGACATTCCGCGCCTTGTTCCCGGCGGTGCTCGCCGTACTACTGGCCCTGGCATCTCCCGTGCATGCACAGCCGGACGAGAAGTCCGAGGACCTGTACCTGGTGGCCATGCAGATGATCAACGAGGGGCGTTACGACGACGCCGGCTCGACGCTCGCCCGCATGATCCTGCAGGGGCCGCGCCATGCCGGCGAATGGTTCGACATCGCGCTGCTGCACTGTGCGCTGGGCCATGCGCAGGAGGCCGAAGCGCTGTTCAAGGACATCGAAGCGCGCTTCGACCCGCCGCCCGGCGTCCAGCAGCTGATTGCCCAGCAGCGCGAACGCGGCTGCGCGATGCCGCGCCAGAACCGACTGTGGGCGCTGGAGCTGGGCCGCGGGCACGATACCAACGTCAACCAGGGGGCCAGCAATCCACTGTTCGAGGGCGGCAACGGCGTACCGCTCGAGCTGCTGCCGGAGTACCTGCCGAGGGCCGACGGCTATACGACGCTGGTCGGCGATTACCTGGGCGACCTCGGCCGTAATGGCAATCTCGGCTTCGCCCAATTCTATGGCCGCCGCTACGACCACGAGTCGCGCTACGACAGTTTTTCCGTGCTGGGCGGCGTCGAGCATCCATGGCGCCGCGCCAACTGGCGCTTCCGCAGCATCGCCGCGGGCGGGCTGCAGATGCTGGGCGGCCGGCTGTACCAGGAACACCTGCAAGTGCAACTACGCGCCGTGCCGCCATGGAAACTGCCGGAGCGGTTCGATCTGACTTTCGTCGGCGCGGCGTCGTATATGCACTACAAGACGCTGAGCAATTTCGATGCTGCGACGGCCGATTTGCGCGCGATCCTCGGCTACGGCACCGGCGGTACGCGGCTGCAGGCGATGCTCGGCTACACCTTCGACGAAGGCAATACGAGCCGGCCGGGCGGCGACCGGGACGGCTGGTCTGCCCGGCTGTTCGGGCGCACGGCGCTCGGGCCGAAGCTGAGCGGGGAAGTCGACTGGGCGCGTCAGCAATGGCGCGGCGACACCGCGTATTCGCCTGGCCTGATCGACATCTTGCGTCGCCAGGCCACCCGCTCGGTCCGCGCCGCACTGGTCTATACGGTAACGCCGGAACACAGCGTGCAGCTCG
Organism: Pseudoduganella flava; assembly: GCF_007830495.1. Lineage (GTDB taxonomy): Bacteria > Pseudomonadota > Gammaproteobacteria > Burkholderiales > Burkholderiaceae_D > Rugamonas > Rugamonas flava. The sequence continues at coordinate 173,882 of NZ_VLKW01000003.1, forward strand.
AATGGCGGCAGATCCATAACCGCGAAAACATCTCGATCTTCCAATACGACAGCCGACAGATCCAGCTGAGCTGGCGCTGGTATCCGCGCTGACCGTTACAATTCTTTACGCACGTTTATTGCTGTGATTCAGTGGGAAATGATAGGGTTCTGCCTGTTGGTGGCACTGGTGTGCTTCGGCTGTCTCGTTCCGAACGAATGGCTGCCGTCGCTACCGAACGACAAACTCATGCATTTTTTGGCGTTCGCCGGCCTGACGTTAATGTTGTGGCCGCTTGCGAGCGGCGTCGCGTTCGCCGTGTCTGTTGTCGCGCTGCTGGCCGGCGGCTGGGCGATCGAATGCCTGCAGACGCTCGTCCCTGGCCGCGGGTTCAGCTGGCGCGATCTGGCGGCCAACGCGGCCGGCATTGCCGCAGCGTGTATTCTGTTGCTGGCCTGGCAAACATGGGCCGATGACGCCTACCGCATTTTTGTACAATAACCCGATGACCACGTCTTCCGAACAACCCGGTTCCGCCGCGAGCGCCGTACCGAAAGATGGCGAGCCCACGACGACGCAGAATGTGCACGTCCATCTGCGCAATATTCCGCTGCTGTCCGGGCTTTCCGACCAGGAGATCCTGAGCATCAAGTCGGAATTGCGCTTCCGCCAATACGGCAAGCGCGAAGTCGTGCTGCAAAAAGGCGGGGCCGGCGACGGCCTGCTGTTCCTGCTGTCCGGCCAGATGCAGGTGATCGACATCACCGAGGATGGCCGCGCGATCGGCCTGCGCATGCTGTCGCCGGGCGACTTCTTCGGCGAGATCGCCGTGATCACCGGCTCGCAACGCACCGCATCCGTCGTCGCGATGACGCCGGTGCTGGTCGCCTTCCTGCCGGCGCCCGCGGCGCTGCACCTGTTCTCCCATTCGCCGTCGGTCGCCAACCAGATGCTGCGGCACCTGGCGGAGAAGATCCAGCGTGACTCGGCATTCCGCTCGCTGCTCAGCATTAACAACACGTCACGCCGTATCTACACCTATCTGGCGCAAATGAAGAAGACGCAGCCGGGCCAGCCGGACGTCGTCGAAAACCTGCCGACGCACCAGGATATCGCGAACATGATCAATACCAGCCGGGAAACGGTGACCCGTGCGCTGCTGACACTGACGCAGCAGGGCATCGTGCAGAAGGACACGCATCGGCTGATCATCCTGAAGCCCGCCGACCTGCAAAAGCTGGTCGAAGGCGGATGAGCCGCCGGGCCTCTTGTTACCCGGTTGGCAAGGTATAATCGCCCGTTTTTGTCCGGCCGCCGGCCGGCGACTTTCGTTACGCTCCATGATTCTGATCCCCGCCCCCGCTCGAGCCGGAGAGCGTCCATGATATTGCTGGGACGCCTGCACAATATTGCAAACTACCGCGGTTTCATTGCCGGTAGCGTGAAACGCGAATTCCAGTCGAAATACCGGAATTCCATCCTTGGCGCCGCCTGGACGATCCTGAATCCGCTGGCGATGATCATCGTCTACACGGTGATTTTCTCCCAGGTGATGCACAACCGCCTGCCGGGCGCGGGCTCCGCTTTCGCCTACAGCATCTACCTGTGCGCCGGCGTGCTGACGTGGAACCTGTTCGCCGAAATCACGACCAAGGCGCAAAGCGTATTCATCGACAATGCCGGGCTGATCAAGAAAATCAATTTCCCGCGCATTTGCCTGCCCGTCATCGTCGTGCTGAATGCCTGCCTGAACTTCGCCATCATCTTCGGGCTGTTTACCGCCTTCCTTCTCATCACCGGTAATTTCCCCGGCTGGACATGGTTCGCCGTCTTCCCCGTGCTTGCACTGCAGATCCTGCTGGCGATCGGGCTGGGCATCACGCTCGGCGTCCTGAACGTGTTTTTCCGCGACGTCGGCCAGTTCTTTGCGATCTTCCTGCAATTCTGGTTCTGGTTCACGCCGGTCGTCTATCCCGTCGCGGCGCTCCCGGAGAATGTGCGCGGCCTGCTGGCATGGAACCCGATGGCCGCGGTGATCCGCGCCTACCAGGACATCCTCGTCAGCCACCAGTTGCCTCAATGGACCAGCCTGATACCGGCAGCCGTGCTCGCGCTGCTCCTGTGCCTCGTCGGCATGCAATTGTTCCGCAAACGCGCTGGAGAAATGGTGGACGAGCTGTGAACGGCCAGATCAACGTCCGCGCACTGGGCAAATCGTATAAACGGTATCCCAACCATCGCGCCCGCCTGCTGGAATGGGTACTGCCGGGCAACCGGCCGCGCCACCAGGTCATCCACGTGCTGCAGGACATCTCGTTCGACGTCGCCGCCGGGGAAGCCGTCGGCATCATCGGCATCAACGGCGCCGGCAAGAGCACCCTCCTGAAGCTGATCACGGGGACGGCCACGCCGACCACCGGCAGCGTCAGCATCGGCGGCCGGGTCGCCGCGATGCTGGAACTGGGCATGGGGTTCCACCCCGATTTCTCCGGCCGCCAGAACGTGTACATGGCCGGGCAGCTGCTGGGCATGTCGGTGGACGAGCTCACGCAGCTGATGCCGGACATCGAGGCATTCGCCGAGATCGGCGCCTATATCGACCAGCCGGTGCGCGTGTACTCCAGCGGCATGCAGATGCGGCTGGCGTTCAGCGTCGCGACCGCGCGCCGGCCCGACGTGCTGATCGTCGACGAGGCGCTGTCCGTGGGCGACGCGTATTTCCAGCACAAGAGCTTCGAGCGCATCCGCGCGTTCCGCAAGGATGGCACCACGCTGCTGATCGTCTCGCACGACAAGGGCGCGATCCAGTCGATCTGCGACCGCGCGATCCTGCTCGACGCCGGCCGCATCAGCAAGCAGGGCACGCCCGAGGAAATCATGGATTTCTACAACGCGATGCTGGCCGACCGGGAAGGAACGAACGTGCGGCAGGAAGCGGCCGAAAACGGCAAGCTGCAAACGATCTCGGGTACGGGCGAGGCGACGGTCGCGGACATTGCGCTGCTCGACGCGGCGGGCCAGCCGGCGGAAGTGCACGGCACCGGCACCCCTGTAACGCTGCGCATCAAGGTCGCGGTTCATGCCGACCTGCCTGACCTGACGCTGGGCTACCGTATCAAGGACAGGCTGGGCCAGAACATCTTCGGTACCAATACCTACCACAAGGGCATGCCGATCCCGCCGGTGCGGGCGGGCGACGAGCTGGTATTCGATTTCCACTTCCCGCTGAACCTGGGGCCCGGCAGCTATTCGATCGCCACCGCGCTGCACAGCGCCGACAACCACCTGATCGACAACTACGAGTGGCGCGACCTCGCCCTGGTGTTCGAGGTGATGAACTTCGCCCACGGCTATTTCGAGGGCTGCGCCTGGCTGGACCCACGGATCGACATGAGCAAAAGCGACAACCGATCATGACATTTACTTCGTACGCGCGCAATTTCGAAGACCTGCTGCTGTGGCGCGCCCTGCGCGACGTGCCGCACGGCTTCTATATCGATGTCGGCGCCGGCGAACCACGCCGGGACTCCGCGACCCATGCGTTCTACGAGCGCGGCTGGCGTGGCATCAACATCGAACCGGCGCCCGGCATGCAGCGCCGCCTCGCCATCGAACGGCCGGCCGACGTGAACCTGCCGTGCGGTGCCGGCGCGGCACCGGCGACGCTGCCGTTTTTCGAGGAAGCGGACGGACTGGGCTCGACGTTCGATCCCGACCAGGCGCAGCGGCTGAGCGTCGCCGGCCACGTCGTGCTGCAGCGCGAAGCACCGGTCCGCACGCTCGCCGCGATCTGCGCCGAGCAGGCGGTCGGCGCCATCCACTTCCTGCGCATTGCCACCGGCGGGGCCGAGGCGCAGGTGCTGGCGGGCTTCGACCTGGCGCGTTGGCGGCCCTGGATCGTCGTCGTCGAAGGCGATGCGGGACGCGAGGACCTGCTGGCGGCGGGCTACCGGTTCGCGTACACGGACGCACGGAACTGCTACTACGTCGCGCCCGAGCAGGCGCACCTGGCCGCGACGCTGGCGGTGCCGCCGCACCCGGCCGACGATTTCGTGCTGTGCGAAGGCCATCCCTACAGCCAGCCACTGGACGAATGGCGCCGCCGCACGGCCGCCGCCGAAGCCGCCGCCGACGAGGCGCGCAACTGGGCGATGGCGCACGTCAAGGAGTGGAAGGACAAACACTATCTGTCCAACGAAAACGCGCAGAAGGCGCGCCGCGCGGAAGCGGAACTGGCGGCGCTGACGGCGCGCCTGGCTGAAGCGAATGCGCGCCTGACGGACCTGACCAACCGCGCCCGCCAGGCCGATGAAATGGATGCGACGCTGGCGGCGGTCTATGCCAGCCTGTCGTGGAAGGTCACGCGGCCGCTGCGCGGCGCGAGGAACGTGGCACGCGCGGCGGTGCGCATCGGCCGTCGCACGGCACAGGCGGCGCGTACCGGAGCTATCCGGGTCGCCAAGGGCCTGCTGGGCCGCGCCATCCGCTTCGTCGTGTCGCGCCCCGCCCTGGCCTTCTTCCTGCGGCGCCAGATCGCCCGCTTCCCGGGCCTGGTGCCGCGCGCACGCGCCATCCTGATGCGCAGCCGGCACACGACCGCAGCCCCTGGCGGCGGCGCAACGGCAACGGACCTGACGCATGTTCCGGATGCGGCCCGACGCGTGTTCGCGGACCTGTCGCGCCCCCGGCGCCAGCCTCCCCATTCCTGACCTGAAACCTTATGCGTATCGTACTCGACCTGCAAGCGTGCCAGGGCTCCAGCACGCACCGCGGCATCGGCCGCTATTCGATGGCCCTGACGCTGGCGATGCTGCGCCAGGGCGGCAACCACGAATTCCGCCTCGCGCTGAATTACCGGTTCCCGGACAGCGTGCGCAGGCTGCGCAAGACGTTCGACGGCCTGCTGCCGCAGACGCACATCGGCGGCTTCGAACTGCCGGAGGCGATCTGGGAACATCAGGTAGCCAACAGCTGGCGGCTGAGGGCGGCGGAGCAGGTGCGTGAACACTACCTGGCCTCGCTGAACCCGGATGTCGTGCACGTTTCGAGCCTGTTCGAAGGACTGGGCGAAGACGCCTGCGTGTCCGTCGCGCACAGCCGCAGCCGCTTCAACACGGCCATCACGCTGTACGACCTGATTCCGCTGGTGCGCAAGGAAACGTATCTCACCGATCCGCACGTGGCGAACTGGTACTACCGCAAGCTGCAAAGCCTGAAGAACGCGCAAGTGCTGCTGGCCATCTCGGGCCATTCCCGCCGCGAAGCGATCGACGCGCTGCAGCTGCCGGAAGACCAGGTCGTCAACATCTCGTCGGCGGTGGACGACATCTTCTTGCCAATGCAGGTCGCTCCCGCGGACGAGGCCGCGCTGCGCGCACGCTATGGCCTGCCGCGCCCGTACATCATGTACACCGGCGGCATCGACTATCGCAAGAACATCGAGGGGCTGATCGAGGCGTACTCGATGCTGCCGGGCGCGCTGCGCCAGAAGTACCAGCTTGCCGTCGTCTGCAGCGTCCCCGATACCGAACGGTTGCGACTGCAAAACCTGGCTACCCGCTTCGGCATTCCCGAGGGCGACCTCGTACTGACCGGGTTCGTGCCGGACCAGGACCTCGTCACGCTGTACAACCTGACCGACCTGTTCGTCTTCCCATCGCTGCAGGAAGGCTTCGGCCTGCCCGCGCTGGAAGCGATGTCCTGCGGCGTCGCGACGATCGGCTCGAACAACAGCAGCATCCCGGAGGTGATCGGCCGTGCCGACGCGTTGTTCGACCCGAACCGGGTCCCCGATATCGCCGCGAAGATCGAGCAGGCGCTTACCGACCGTGACTTCAACGCGAGCCTGCGCGCCCACGGCCTCGTGCAGGCGAAGGAATTCTCGTGGGATGCCAGCGCGCGCAAGGCGCTGGACGCATTCGAGCACGCCCACGAACGGCGCCTGAGCCGGCCGGCCGTCAGCGTGGCGGGCGCGCAGCCACGGCGCCTGCGCCTGGCCTTCGTGTCGCCGATGCCGCCGGAGCGCTCGGGCATCGCCGACAAGAGTGCCGAGCTGCTGCCCGAACTGGCCAGGTATTACGACATCGAACTGGTGCTGGCCCAGCCCGATCTCGCCGATCGCTGGGCGATCGCGAACTATCCGCGCCGTTCGGTTGAATGGTTCGAGCAGAACGCATGGCGCTATGACCGCGTGTTCTATCACTTCGGGAACTCGGCGTTCCACGCCCACATGTTCGAGCTGCTGGCCAGCCATCCCGGCGTCGTCGCGCTGCACGACTTCTACATGAGCGGCGCGGTCAACTACATCTCCGCCGCCAGCGGCAACCGCGATCATTATTGCCAGGCGCTGTATGCCTCTCATGGCTACGCGGCGCTGGTTCATGAACGCGAGCGCGGCCGCGAGGAATCGTATTACCGCTATCCGTGCAATCGGCACGTATTGGAAAACGCCGCCGGCATCGTGGTGCATTCGGCCCACTCGAAAGAGCTGGCGGAGCGGTGGTACGGCCCGGGCAGCGCGGACGACTGGCGCCTCGTGCCGTTGCTGCGCACCCTGCCTGGCCAGGTCGACCGCGCCGGCGCACGCCGGCACCTCGGGCTGGGCGACGACGACATCCTGTTTTGCTCGTTCGGCCTCGTCTCGATCACGAAGTGCAACGAACGGATCCTCGAGGCGTGGCTCAATTCGCCGCTGAACGACGATGCCCGATGCCACCTCGTGTTCGTCGGCGAGAACGACGTCGGCCCGTTCGGCAACGCGCTGGCCGCGCGAATGGCCGGCCATCCGCGCGTCCGCATCACCGGTTTCGCGTCGCAGGAACTCTATCAGACCTACCTCGCCGCGGCGGACATCGCGGTACAGCTGCGCGCACGCACGCGCGGCGAAACGTCGGCGACGATCCTCGATTGCCTCGCCTACCGCCTGCCCACCGTGATCAACCGGCACGGCTCCGCCGCCGAGATGCCGGAACAGGTGGCGCTACGCCTGCCCGACGAGTTTTCCGATGCCGAGCTGACGATGGCACTGCTGCGGCTGCGGCGCGACCGCGAGTTCGCGCGCCGGCTCGGCGACGCCGGCTACGACTACCTGTACGCCGAACACCATCCGGCACGCGTTGCCCGCCTGTACCACGAGGCCATCGAGGCATTCGCGCAGGACGGCCAACGGTCGCGCTACCTGGAGCTGATCGATTCGCTGGCGCTGCTCGATACCGGCATCGCGCCGACCGACCAGGACCGCCTGCAGGTGGCGGCCAGCATCGCTGCCAACACGCCGGTGCTGGGGCCCCGCCAGTTGCTGGTCGACGTGACGGGCATCGGTGCCGATGACGCGGCCGCCGCGCTGATCCGGCCGCTGCTGCTCGCCCCTCCGGCCGGCTGGCGGGTGGAGCCCGTACGGATCGAGGACCACCAGTACCGCTATGCGCGCCGCTTCGCGCTCGCGCTGATCGGGCATCCCGAACTGCCGCTGGACGATGCGGTGGCGCTGCTGTCGTGCACGGACGCCCTGTTGCTGGCGCACGACGCTGCGCCGGAAACGTTGCCGGCCGCGCCATTCGTGCGGGGCGTCACCGTGCTGAGCCTGCCCGCGCAACTGACCGCGCAGGACGTCGCCGGCTGGCTCGCCACCGTGCTGCCGCCGGAAGGCAGGGCGCATGCGCACTGAGCCCATGCGCAGCCGGCAGTTGCTTGTCGACCTATCGATGCTGGTGCAACACGACGCGCGCTCCGGCATCCAGCGCGTCGTGCGCAGCGTGTTCGCCGCGTTGCACGCGGCGCCGCCGCCGGGCTGGCGCGTGGCGGCGGTGCATGACGCCGGCGGGTACTACGTGTACAGCCGCAGCCATACCGACGGCACGCCGGCCGGGGACGACCCGCCGATCGCCGTCGACGCCGGCGATATCTTCCTCGGCCTCGACCTGGCACCGGAACATATCGTGCGCAACCAGGCCGTGCTGGCCGACCTGCGCCAGCATGGCGTGCGCATCCACTTCGTCGTCTACGACCTGGTGCCCCTGCTGCTGCCGGAACTGTTCCCGCCCGGCCTGCCGGAAGCATTCCGCCGCTGGTTCGATGCCGCGGCGTCCGTCGCCGACGGCTTCGTATGCATCTCCCATGCGGTGGCCGACGACGTGCTGGCGCAGCTCGAAGCCGCGCCGCCACGGCGCACCGGGTTGTTGCGGATCGGCTGCTTCCACTTGGGCGCGGACGTCGCAGCCAGCCAGCCCAGCAGTGGCGAAACACCCGGCGAGGCCGGCGTGCTGGCCGCACTGGCGGCGCGGCCGACCGTGCTGATGGTGGGCACGCTGGAACCGCGCAAGATGCACGGGCAGGCGCTCGACGCGCTAGAAGAATGCTGGCGCCGCGGCGAAGACGTGAACTTCGTCGTTGTCGGCAAGGCGGGCTGGCTGCTGGACCGCCTCGCCGCGCGCCTGCGCAATCACGCCGAATGCGGCCACCGGCTGTTCTGGCTGGAACAGGCAAGTGACGAAACGCTGCTGCGGCTGTACGAGGGCAGCAGCGTCCTGCTCGCTAATTCCGCTGCCGAAGGGTTCGGCTTGCCGCTGATCGAGGCGGCCCGCCATGGCTTGCCGGTACTGGCGCGCGACTTGCCGGTGTTCCGGGAAGTGGCCGGCAGCCACGCGACCTACTTCACCGCCGACAACGGCAGCCAGTTGGCCGACGCGCTGCAGCAGTGGCTCGCCGCATATCGCACCGGCGCGGCCATCCCCTCCGTGGGCATGCCGTACCTGGACTGGTCCGCAAGTACCGCCCAGCTGTTGCGCGTCATCCTGGACGGCTGCTGGGACCGGACGGCACCGGCTCGCCTGCCCTGACCTGCTGGACCTGCGCGGCAGGATGAGCGGGACGGGCGCGCGGACCGAAGCGCCGCTCGAAGACCCGCGAGAACATCCACGCGCCGATCAGGCACACCGGGACGCCGGCGGCCAGCAACAGCAGGAAGCGCGTCAGCGGTTCCTCGACCAGCAGCAGCGTGGCCCCGTACAGGGCCGTCAACAGCGGGATGTGAATCAGGTACAGCGAGTAGGAGAACCCTCCCACCTTCACCAGTGCGCTGCTCTCGAGCAAACGGCGCAACGGCTGGGTCGGCGCGACGCCGGCCAGGCCGACCAGCAGCGCGGCCGTCAGCGCGCCGGCCAGCGGATCGAACCAGCGGAACATCGCATTGTGCCGCAGGACGCTCGGCACGTCGACGATCGGATAGGCATGGAACGCGGCGCCGATGGCCACGACAAGCAGCAACGCGGCGAGCCACGCCCCTTTGCGCAGCATGGCCCGGACGGATTCGAACCGTGGACTGAACGCCAGCGCAGCTGCGGCGATCCCCTGCACCAGCAGCACTACATAATACGGCGGCTGTGGTACCGAGGCATCGATCACCGGAATGCGGGGAAACGCATCCGACAGCGCCGTCAGGGCCACCGCGGCAACGGTACCCGCTGCCAGCAGTGCCGCCACGCCATGCCGCCGCCACACCCAGATGAGCAACGGGAAAACGGCATACAGGTGCCACTCGGTCGCAACGCTCCAGAAAGGACCATTCACGTTGTTGTATTGCGGGTAGATGTCCTGCATCAGCAGCAGATTGGTCCACAGCACCTGCCACGGCATGTCGCCGGTGAGGCCGAGATCGTGCCGTGCCCACCGGACGATCGGAACGAACGTGTTCACCAACAGGATCAGCGCCAGCGTGGCGAAGTAAGGCGGCAGGATGCGCGCCGCCCGGGCGGCGAAGAAGCCTTTCAACCCGCCGCGGTATGTGCCGTCGCCGCGTACCAGCGGTAGCGCAAGGCAGAAACCGGACAACACCAGAAACACATCGACGCCGTAATGCATGTACATCAGCGCGTTGAGGGGCGCCGCGGCCCAGCCTTCCCACGCCGTCCAGCCGAGCGGGAACAGGCGCAGATGGCCCAGCATGACCCACAGCGCGGCAAGCGCCCGCAAGCCATCGAGAAATAGGAGCCGGTCGGCGGGGAGCTGGCGGTCAGTCACGATACGATCCGAAAAAAGTAGCATTGTATGCTTTCGGCCCCGCAGTTGTCCTCTGCCGGCCGGCCGATCGGCATGGGAATATCGTTGGACAATTGAAAGCAATACCGCCCCGGGTTATACTCGATATTTTTGGCCAGAATAAATGGCATTTAACTTTTGCCGCCGCAATCTTATTGCGCTGCTCGCCGCCGCGTGCTGTGCCAATCTCGCGCTGCTGGTATTCTTTCTGGCGTTCGATTACCAGCTGATATTTCATTCTGATTCAGCGGTAAAAAATCTTCTCGCCCAGGAAATCGTCGAGACCGGGCAGTATTTCCCGACCGAATGGAACTACGTAAACAAGGACCTGTGGGTTTTCTACGGCCACGTCTTTGTAATTCCGCTGCTCGCCGTGATGCCGAACGGATTTGCCGCGCATTTTCTCTCCGACTGCGTCTCGGCCACACTGATCGTCCTCGGTGGCTGGCTGTTCACCGGCATGCTCGGCGCTTCCCTGGCGGCACGGCTCGCCGCAACCGCCGTCCTCACCGCCGGCCTGTCGTTGTCGATGGCCGAACACGTGTACGGCCAAGCCGCATATGGATCGATGTTCTATTTCGCCTGTTTCCTCGCGTACGGCTACTGGTTGCAGGTGCGCGGCGAGGACGCGCGACCGAAGTCCGGAGCGGTATTGACGGCCGCGGCGGCCGTCGTCGTCTGCTGGAGCAATCCGCAGCGCGCGCTGGTGTTCTACGTAGTGCCGTTGATCGTGGCGGCGTTCGCCCTGGCGTTCGCGCTCCGCGGGACGGCAGGCCGCGCGCACGCGCGGGCGCTGCTGGTGTTCCTGGGCGGCTGCATCGCGGGGTTCCTGCTGAACAAGCTGACCTTGCAGCACGTGCGCACCGTGCCTGGCCTCACCGAACTGGCGTGGCGCGACTTCGCGGGCATGCTGCACAACACGAAGGGTCTGCTGCGCGCGGTGCTCGGGCTGTTCGACGGCCTGCCGCGCCTGGACAGCAAGGTTACCTCGCCCTACGGCGCCTATCAGGCGCTGCGCCTGCTTGCGGCATTGGCATTGCTGTACCTGCTGCCGCACGCGCTGATCCGTGCGCTGCGCGGCGGCCACCCGGGCCGCCTGTTTGCCGCCGCGTTCGCAGGCACCGCGCTGACGCTGAATCTGCTGTTAATGATTACGACGTCCCTGACCGACGTCAACGCGCCGGAAGGATCGGCGCGGTATCTCGTTCCGGCCTTGCTGTGCGCGCTGCTCATCTTTGCAGCCGCCAGCGCAGACCGCCTGCACACCGGACCGGTCGCACGTCCCGTGGCGCTCGCCGTCCTGCTGCTCCTCGCCAGCAGTGCCCCGACGTCGTACCTGATACCTTACGCGCAGCGGTACTCCCTGCCCCGCACCACTTTGGTGCCGACGGGCGACATGCGCCTGCTTGCGTTCCTGGAACAGCACCAACTGCGCTATGGCTACGCGACCTTCTGGCATGCCGGCAAACTCACGGTGTTAAGCGCGCACGCCGTACGCATCCGGCCGGTCGAATTCCGCGACGGCTTGCCGATGCCTTTGCGCTGGCTTTCGTCCAACCGCTGGTACGACCCGGCCTACCATCGGGGCGCATCCTTCCTGCTGCTGCACAAGGACGAGGCGGCGGCCGACCTGCCGCGGCTGCGGCAACACGTCGGCGGCGACATCCAGACACTGAGTTTCGAGGATTGGCGGATCGTCGCCTTTGAACACAACCTGGCTGAGCTGCCGCAATGGGATGACGGCGCACGCCGGTCGACCCGGTATACCGCCTCGCCGCAGACGCCCCGCACCGCCGGCGCCTTCGATGCCACCTTGCACGCCAGTACCGCCCCGGCCGGCGTCGCAGGCGCACTGCAATTCGGGCCGTTCCGTACGCTCGACCGCGGCACCTACGTCGTCAGCTACGAGCTCGACTCGGATGCGGTCGGCGGCGAGCTGGGCACCGTGGATGTCGTCGCGGGCGCGAAGACGTATGCCAGCGCACCGGTCTCCGGGGCAGGATGGCGTACCGTGACGCTGCAATTCGCGCTGGATGAAGCCGCGTCCAACGTCGAGTTCCGAATTTTCACCAACGGCCGCAGCCGCATGTCCACACGTGGTGTGGAACTGCGCCGCGCCTTGCCGGCGGCGCCCCGCGGCCAGTAGGCGCCGGTAATTGGCGCCCCACCTCGAATTAATAAATCCACAATCGGATGCTATACTAGTCATTTTCTTACGGAAACATGCGCTTGCGCTGCCCCGTCATCTGCGGCGGGTATCTCCGCAACGCCTCCGCGGCCGGCCGGTCGCAGCGCTCATCCCCTGAACAGATTAGCCGGATAATCGAATACCTATCATGTCGAACACCTCAGCTGCGAGCCTGCGACGACTGGCCACACGGGTCTTGCCGTGGCTCCTGGCAGTAAATCTCGCGCTTCTGCTTTTTTTCCTGGTGTTTGACTACCAGACGATATTCCATTCCGATACGGCGGTACGTAACCTGCTGGCGCAGGAAATCATCGAGACTGGCCGCTACTTCCCGCCCGAATGGAATTACGCCAACGGCGACCTGTGGGTACTGTTCACTCACACGTTCGTGCTGCCGTTCCTGCCGCTCCTGCCGAACGGCTTCGGCCTGCACATATTGTCCGACCTGATCACGGCGGCGTTGATCGTGGCGGGCGGCGGCCTGTTCATCAAGCTGCTGGACGTCTCCGGCACGGCCCGCCTCGCCGCGCTGTGCGTCCTCACCGCGGGCATTTCCATCCTGATGGCCGAACACGTGTACGGCCAGGGCGCGTACGGTTCGATGTTCTATTCCGGCGCCTTCCTGCTGTTCTGTTACTGGCGCACGCTGTATGAGGACAGCCGTCCGCTCGCGTGGGCTGGCGCGACCCTGCTGATCGCGCTGCTGCTGTTCTGGTCCAATCCGTTGCGGGCCGCCGTCATGTATGCACTGCCGCTGCTGGCCGCCGCAGTCACCGTTGCACGCCTGCCGGCTGCCCGCGCCTATCGCCACTGGCGCGCAGCGCTCGCGTTCGCCGCCGGCAGCGCCGTCGGAGTGCTGCTGCATATCGTCACGCTGAAGACAGTACAGAATTTGCCGAGCCCGCCGCTGCAGTGGTTGGATTTCGACGGCATGCTCCACAGTGTCAAGGTGGTCCTCGAGGGCTTGCTGCTGCTCTTCGACGGCACGCCCCGCTGGGATTCGACCGTGACGAGCCCCCTCGGTGCGTATCGCCTGCTGCGGCTGCTCGCAGCGCTGGCCCTGCTGTGGCTGATGCCGCGGGCGCTGGGGCGACTGCTCCGCTCGGAGCATCCCGCCCGCCTGTACTGTGCGGTGTTCACCGCGACGGCAGCAGCCCTGCCGCTGCTGCTCCTGCTCACTACGACGCTGGCCGACATGGGCAGCCCGGATGGCGCGGTCCGCTACCTCGTCCCGTCCCTGCTATGCATGCTGCTGATCTTTGCCGCGCTGGCCGTGGATGGCTTGCACCTGTCGTCGCGCGAGCGCATCGCCTGTCTCGCGGTCGTCACCGCGCTCGCCAGCAGTGCGGCCATCGCCTATACCTTCCCGTACCGGCTGTTCTTCCTCCAGCCGCCGGCGCTCAAGCTGCCGACCCAGGCGGCGCGCCTGGTCGCGTTCCTGCAGCAGAACGGCCTGCGCTACGGCTATTCGACGTTCTGGAACGCGGGCAAGCTGACCGTGCTGAGCGCCCATGGCGTGCGGATCCGCCAGGTCAATTTCGAGCACGGATTGCCGATGCCGATGCGCAAGCTATCCTCCAATCGCTGGTACGACCCCGACTATTTCCACGGCGAGACGTTCCTTCTGCTGCAGGACAATGAACTCCAATCGGCAGACCTGCCGTTGCTCGCGCAGCGCCTGGGCGAACCCGTGCGCACGCTACGCTTCGAGGACTGGACCGTCATCGTCTATCGCCGCAACATCGCCGAGCTAAGCGAATGGGACCGCGGCGCACGCCAGCCGATCGACTATGCCGTCACGGAGCATACGCCCCACCAGCTCGGCACGTTCGACGGTACCCGCCTCGTCGCGCCTCCCGGTGCGGCGGGCGCGCTGCATTTCGGCCCCTTCCGGGTACTCGTCCCCGGCAGTTATGTCGTCACGTTCGATATCGACACGAGCGGCGACGGCGCCGCCGGCTTCGGCACCGTCGATGTGACGGCAAGCGGTGGCACACGCACCCTCGCGCGGCAGGAAATCACTGCAACCGGACCGCACCGCATCGCGCTGCGCGTCGACACCACCACGGTACTGGGCGCGGTGGAATTTCGCGTCTTCACCAACGGCAAGGGCCGCATCGCAATCAGCAACGTGCGCCTCGAACGCGCCCGCGCACCATAAAGCATCACCAAGAGAGAGAAAGCATGGAGCACCCCCTGATATCCGTCGTCATCCCTGTCTACCGGGCCGAAAAGATCCTCGACGAACTGTATCGCCGCCTCAGGAACGCCCTCGAGACCGTATCCCCCCACTTCGAGATCGTACTGGTCGAGGACTGCGGCCCGGACCGCTCGTGGGACGTGATCGAACGCCTCGCCGCCGCCGACCCGCGCGTGATCGGCCTGCAGTTCTCGCGCAACTTCGGCCAGCATTACGGCATCACCGCGGGGCTCGACCGCTGCCGCGGCGACTGGGTCGTCGTGATGGACTGCGACCTGCAGGATGCGCCGGAAGAGATCCCGCGCCTGTACGCGAAGGCGCAGGAAGGCTACGACGTGGTGCTGGCGCTGCGCGGCGAGCGCCGCGACCCGCTCGTCAAGCGCGCCACCTCGTGGCTGTTCTACCGCATCTTCAGCTACCTGGCCGACATCGACTTCGATGGCGACAGCGGCAACTTCCGCATCATGTCGCGCAAGGTCGTCAACAACTTCACGAAGATGCGCGAGCAGCTGCGCTTCTTCGGCGGCCACGTGCAGTGGATGGGCTTCCCCACCACCGGCATCCGCGTGCAGCACGCCGAACGCCTGGAAGGCACGTCGAGCTACACGTTCGCCAAGCTGTTCAAGCTGGCCGCGGACACGATCATCGCGTATTCGGACAAGCCGCTGCGCATGGCCGCGCGCCTGGGCCTGACGATGGCCGGCGTCTCCTTCGTGTTCGGCAGTTTCATCCTGGGCCGCGCGCTGGTGCAGGGTTCGCCGGTGCCGGGCTGGAGCAGTCTGATCGTCTCGCTGTACTTCATCGGCGGCCTGATCATCGGCATCCTCGGCATCATCGGCATCTACCTGGGCAAGACGTTCGACGAGGCGAAGAAGCGGCCGCTGTACATCGTGCGGCGCATCACGCCCAATGGCGGGCCAAGCGATGATTAAATCGGCACCGTACGACAGCGCGGCCTTCGGCATGCCGGCCTGGGAGATCGCCGAGTACACGGCCGCCACCCTCGCAGCGGCCGACGGCATGCCCGGCCTGCAGACGATCAAGGTCGAGCCGCTGGCCGACAAGGCGCTGCTGCAGCGCCACGGCTTCCATTACTGCGACACGCTGCTGGCCACCCGCGCCGGCGCGGCGCGGCTGCGCCCCGTCGCGCCGCGCGCCGGCCTGACGATCGCGCGTATCGACGCCGGCCATGCCGACGCCGCAGCCGCGCTGGCGATCTGCCATGGCGCGTTCGCGCACGGCCGCTTCCACCGCGACTACCAGCTGCCGCGCGCGGGCGCCGACGTGCGCTACGACAACTGGCTGCGCCAGCTGCTCGCAGCCGGCAATGTCTGGGGTCTGTATGCGGACGGGCTGCTGTCCGGCTTCATCGGCCACAGCGGTGCATGCCTCGTGCTGCACGCGGTCGCCGCCGAATGCCGTGGCCAGGGCCTCGCCAAACATTGGTGGCACCTGGCCGCGAGCGAATTGTTCGCGGCCGGCCATGCCGAGGTCACCAGTTCCATCTCGGCCGCGAACGTGGCCATCATGAACCTGTACGCATCGCTCGGCTTCGCGTTCGACCACCCACAGGACGTTTACCACCGCATCGTGCCACAGGCAAAGGAGCCGACATGACGACAACCGCGCACATTCCCTTCAACAAACCGTTCATGACGGGCCGCGAGCTGTGGTACATCGCGCAGGCGCATACCAACGGCCACCTGTCCGGCGACGGCGCGTTCACCAAGCGCTGCCACGGCTGGCTGGAGCAGAAGGCCGGCAGCCGCCGCGCGCTGCTGACGCACTCGTGCACCGCCGCGCTGGAGATGGCGGCGCTGCTGGCCGACCTGCGCGAAGGCGACGAAGTCATCATGCCGTCGTACACGTTCGTCTCGACCGCCAACGCGTTCGCGCTGCGCGGCGCTGTGCCCGTGTTCGTCGACATCCGGCCCGATACGCTGAACATCGACGAGACGAAGATCGAGGCCACGATCACGCCGCGCACGCGGATGATCGTGCCGGTGCACTACGCCGGCGTGGCCTGCGAGATGGACACGATCATGGACATCGCGCGCCGTCACAACCTGCTCGTCGTCGAGGATGCGGCGCAGGGCATCATGTCCACCTACAAGGGCCGCGCGCTCGGTTCGATCGGCCACATGGGCGCGTACTCGTTCCACGAGACGAAGAACATCATCGCCGGCGAAGGCGGCGCGTTGCTGGTCAACGACCCGGTGTATGCGGAACGGGCGGAGATCATCCGCGAGAAAGGCACCAACCGCAGCCAGTTCTTCCGCGGCCAGGTCGACAAGTACACCTGGGTCGACATCGGCTCCTCGTACCTGCCCGGCGAAGTGATCGCCGCGTTCCTGTGGGCGCAGATGGAGGAAGCCGACAGCATCACGACGCGCCGCCTGGCCCTGTGGCACCAGTACGACGAGCTGCTCGCGCCGCTGGAAGAGCGCGGCCTGCTGCGCCGCCCGCGCGTGCCGGCCGACTGCGTACACAACGCCCACATGTACTACATCCTGCTCGATTCGCTGGAGCAGCGCACCCGCGTGATCGCGAGCCTGAAGCAGCAGGGCATCTCGAGCGTGTTCCATTATGTGCCGCTGCACAGCGCGCCGGCAGGCCTGCGCCACGCGCGCGCGCACGGCGAGCTGCCGCATACCGACGGCCTGTCCGAGCGGCTGCTGCGGCTGCCGCTGTGGGTCGGCCTGGAAGAGCACCTGCCGCGCGTCGTGACGGCGCTGAAGGAAGCGCTGTAACGAGCCGGAGGTGGCGAAGGAGAAGCGGGCCGCGGCCCGCTTTTCGTTTGGGCGGCCCACAACCTGTTTTCCATTGTCCCGGCTGTCGGGGATAATGCCATGTCTCCACGCACACGAACAATGCGCCATCACGATCCCCACCACCCGACCTGGCTGCGCACCCTCCTGCCGGTCCTGTTTGCCGTCAACGTCGCCCTGCTGCTGTTCTTCCTGGCGTTCGACTACCAGCTGATCTTCCATTCCGATTCGGCGATCAAGAATCTGCTTGCGCAGGAAATCGTCGAGACTCATCGCTTCTTCCCACCCGACTGGACCTATGTGAACAAGGACCTGTGGGTGCTGTACGGCCAGGCGCTGGTGCTGCCGCTGCTGGCGTTCATGCCGAACGGGTATAGCGCGCACGCCGTGGCGACAGCCCTGTCGGCCGCGCTGGTGCTGACGAGCGGCTGGCTGCTGACGCGCATGCTGGGGGCATCCCGCACGGCCACGTGGGTCGCGCTGCTGGTGCTGAGCTCCGGGCTGTCGCTCAGCATGGCGGAACACATCTATGGCCAGAGCGCCTACGAGGTGATGTTCTGGCTCGGCGTGCTGCTGTTGTACGGTTACTGGGCGCACCTGCAACCGGGTGCGCGGCACGGCGCGGGCGTGCTGGTGGCCGCCATGGCCGTCGTCGTCTGCTGGAGCAATCCGCAGCGTGCCCTCGTGTTCTACCTGCTGCCGTTGCTGGCGGCGGCATGGGCCCTGCGCAATGCCGGCCGCGCATCCGGCGCTGCCCATCCGCCGCTCCGGCACGGTCGCACGGTGCGCCTGTTCCTGCTCGCTTCCGTGGCCGGCATGGCACTGTATGGCTACACGATGCACGGCGCGCACAATGCGTCGGCCGTCAACCACGTGGTGTGGCGCGACCTGCAGGGCATGGGCAGCAACCTGCTGTCGATGTTCCGCGGCGTGCTGCTGGTGCTGGACGGCCTGCCGCAACCGGACAGCCGCGTCACGACGGCCGAAGGCCTGTATGCGATGGTGCGGCTGCTGGCCGCCGCCGCCGCGCTGTACCTGGTGCCGCGCGCGCTGCTGCGCATGCTGGGCGATGCGGCGCCGGGGCGGCTGTTCTGCGCCACGTTCGTCGGCACCGCGCTGGCGCTGAACCTCCTGCCGCTGCTGACGACGTCGCTGACGGACCCGAACAATCCGGACTCGATCCGCTACCTGACGCCGTCACTGCTGTCGATGCTCGTGATCTTTGCCGTCGCTACCGTCGACACGGCCGATACGTGGGCCGTACGCCGCCGCGCCGGCGTGCTGACGCTGGCGGTACTGGCGACGAGCGCACCGACCTCGTACCTGTTCCCGTACGTGCAGACATACGGCATGCCGACCACCCGGCTGGCGTCGACGGCTGAAACGCGCGTGATGGCCTTCCTGCGCCAGCAGGGCCTGCGCTACGGCTATGCGACGTTCTGGCATGCCGGCAAGATTACCGTGCTGAGCGACCACGCCGTGCGGATCCGCCCGGTGGAGATCGTGAACGGGATGCCGACGCCGTCGCACTGGCTGTCGTCGCGCCGCTGGTACACGCCTGGCTACTACCAGGGCCCGACCTTCCTGCTGTTGCGCAAGGGCGATCCGGCCGTGGATACCGCCGCCCTTGCCGCCCGGCTGGGTACGCGGGTGCGCGTGCTGGCGTTCGAGGACTGGCAGATCGCCGTGTTCGACGTGAACCTCGCGAACCTGCCAGCGTGGCCCGCGGCGCTTGGGCCAGTGCGCATACCTTGAGCCCCGGCTGATGCGGGCGTAAAAAAAGCGGACCGCCGGTCCGCTTTTTTTTCATCCGCTGCCTTACTCCTTGCGCAACCCACCCAGCAACGCCGCCACCTTCTGCTTCGGCTTCGCGGCCGACGGCGCCGGCGCAACGGATGCCGTCGCACCCGCGGGCCCACGGCTCGGCTCATACGGCTTCAGGAACCAAGGATCGATCTTGTCGCGCCGCGGTGCCATCGGGCGGCCGCCGCGGTCCGGGCGTTCGCCACGTTCGGGGCGCTCGCTCCGTTCGCTGCGTTCGCCACGCTCCGGGCGTGCCGACGCGCGCCGTTCGCCGTGGCGCTGCTCGCCGCCGCGGCCGGACGGGTTGAAGCCTTCCAGCGCGCCGCGCTTGATGGTCTGCTTGATCAGCTTCTCGATGTCGGCCAGCAGGCGCTCGTCCTTGTCCGAATAGATCGAGATCGCATCGCCCGAGGCGCCGGCACGACCCGTGCGGCCGATGCGGTGCACGTAGTCTTCCGCGTTGTACGGCAGGTCGTAGTTGATCACGCACGGCAGGTCAGAGATGTCCAGGCCGCGCGCGGCCACGTCGGTCGCCACCAGCACGTCGATCTCGCCGCGCTTGAACGCTTCCAGCGCGGCCATGCGCTCCTGCTGCGTCTTGTCGCCGTGGATCGCGGAAGCCTTCATGCCTTCCTGTTCCAGGCCGCGGGCCAGGCGCGAGGCGCCGATCTTCGTGTTCGAAAACACGATCACCTGCTTCATCTCGCGCTGGCGCAGAATGTAGGCGACGGCGTCGCGCTTGTGCTCTTCCGAAACCTTGTAGACCACCTGCGTGACCTTGTCGGCCGTCGCGTTGCTGCGCGCCACCTCGATCGTCACCGGGTTGGTCAGGAAGCTGTTCGCCAGCTTCTTGATCTCGGGTGAGAACGTGGCCGAGAACATCAGGTTCTGGCGCTGCTTCGGCAGCAGGTTGATGATGCGCTGCAGGTCGGGCAGGAAGCCCATGTCCAGCATGCGGTCCGCTTCGTCCATCACCAGCATCTGCACCTGCGACAGCGAGATGCTCTTCTGCTCCACGTGGTCGAGCAGGCGGCCCGGCGTGGCGATGACGATCTCGACGCCGCCGCGCATGATCTGCGCCTGCGGCTTGATGTCGACACCGCCGTACACGACGGTCGAACGCAGCGGCGTGTGCTTGCAGTAGTTGGCGACGTTTTCCGCCACCTGCACCGCCAGCTCGCGGGTCGGCGTCAACACCAGCGCGCGCACCGGATGGCGCGCCGGGCTCATGCTCGTGTTCGCATGCGCCAGCAGCAGCTGGATGATCGGCAGCGAGAAGCCCGCCGTCTTGCCCGTGCCCGTCTGGGCCGCGCCCATCACGTCGCGTCCCTGCAACACCACCGGAATGGCCTGCGCCTGGATCGGGGTCGGATGTTCGTAGCCTTGATCCGTCAGCGCCTGCAGGATCGCAGGCGACAGGCCGAAGTCGGAGAAACGCACCTGGGCGGGCGTCGCAGGCTGGGCGGTTGTTTCGATGTCTGACATAAATGAGAGGTCGGGGCTCGAAGCCACCATACTTTCCGATAAAAAACGCTGCAGCGGCCAGAACGGCCAACCCCGGATAATACCTGTTTCGGGCGAGACACGCACAAAATCGCCGTCCGCAGCCCTTTGTTATTGCATAAATGGAATGGGAGTTCTCTTATAATCGGGGGATGCGAGCTACTCATTCCCTTCCGGCGCGCTGGCTGCGCGCGGTCCTGGCGGCGCTGCTGCTGCTGGCCCTCCTGCCCCCGGCCGTCGCCGAGTCGGGGCCGCCACCGACATTGCGCTTCAAGAAGCTGGGGCCGCTCGGCAACGACGAGCCGTCGATGCTGTCGCTGCTGCAGGATCGCCAGGGCTTCATGTGGATCGGCACGCACGTCAACGGACTGTACCGCTATAACGGTTACCAGGCCGTCCGCTACAAGAACATGCCGAACAACCCGAAGAGCCTGCCGCACGACCGCGTGTCGACGTTGTTCGAGGACCGGCAGGGCCGCATCTGGGCCGGCACGCAAAACGGGCTGGCGCGCTTCAACCCGGCCACCAACGACTTCACCGTGTTCGTCGCGCCGCAGGGGCCGAAGAACCGCGGCATCATCAAGGCGATCATCGGCGACGGCAAGGACGGCATGTGGCTCGCCAGCTGGGGCGGCCTGCAGCACTTCGATCCCGCCACCGGCACGTTCACCGTCTACGCGCACGATCCCAAGCAGCCGGCCAGCCTGGCCGCGAACGACGTCAATGCCGTCGCGCGCGATGCGCAAGGGGGCGTGTGGGCGGCCACCTGGCCCGGCGGGCTGGATTACCTGGCGCCCGGTGCCACGTCGTTCGTGCACCACGGCGTCGACCCCGACGGCGGCTCCGATCCGCGCACGAACATCGTGCGCGCACTGCAGTTCGATGCCGACGGCGCGCTGTGGATCGGCACCGAAAGCGGCGTGCTGCGCTGGGACGGCAAGAGCGGCTGGGAAACGCGCCGCCAGGTGCCGGCGCCGAACAGCCGCGTGACGAGTTTTTACGTCGACCGCAGCGGCACGTTGTGGGCCACGACGCTGTCGGCCGGCCTGCTGCGCTGGAACGGGCCGGAAGGCCGCTTCACGCAGTACCGGCATGACCCGAACGACCCGTATTCGCTGCCGGGCGACAGCACCCGCGCGATGCTGCAGGACCGCAGCGGCATGCTGTGGATCGCCACGTTCACGGACGGCATCAGCCTCGTCAACCTGAACAGCAGCGGCTTCGCCCGCTACGTGCCGCAGCGCTACGATATCGGCGGCGGCGGCGGCATCGCCGCCAGCAACGCCGTGCTGTCGATCGCCCGCGCGCCGGACGGCAAGCTGTGGCTGGGCGGGAACGTCGGCATCAGCCTGTTCGACACGGCCGCCAATGCCGTCGTGCGGCGCCACACGTCCGATCCCGGCAAGCCGGGCACGCTGTCGCAGAACATCGTCTACAGCCTGTACCAGGGGCCGGACGGGCCGCTGTGGGCCGGCACGTCGAACGGCCTGAACCGCCTTGACAGCCCGGACGGGCCGTTCCGCGTGATCCACTTCGGCAACCCGGCCAGCGACTACATCAACGCGATCGCAGCGGGCCGCGGCGGCGTGCTGTGGCTGGCCACCGGCAACAGCCTGATCCGCTACGAACCGGCCACGGGCAATTACAAGATCTACCAGAACGATCCGGCCGACCCGGACAGCCGCGCCGTCAACGGCACGTCGTCCGTGCTGGAAGACCGGCGCGGCCGCGTCTGGATGGGCTCCGAGTGGAATGGCGGCGGGCTCGACCTGCTGGACCCGAAGACGGGCAAGTTCCGCCACTTCACGCACCAGCCGAACGTGGCCGACAGCCTGGCCGACGACAACGTCTCCTCGGTGCACGAGGATTCGCTGGGGCGCATCTGGATCGGCACGGCGAAGGGCCTGCAGCAGGTGGTGCAGTCGGGCGAGCGCATCGCGTTCCGCTCGTATGTCGAGGCCACCAACGGTGCCAAGATCCTGGCGATCCGCAGCGACCTGGACGACCAGCTGTGGGTCAGCACGATCGTCGGGCTGTTCCGCGTCGATCCCGCCACGGCCAAGTCGACGCTGTACACGGCGGCGGACGGCATGACGGACGGCTTCACCGTCAACTCGTCGACACCGGGGCCGGATGGCATCCTGTACTTCGGCGGCGTGCACGGCCTGACGGCGGTGTCGCCGCGCGAGGTGCGCAGCCGCTCCGTGCCGCCGCAGGTGGCGATCACCGACATCAAGGTGTACAACCGCTCGCTGACGGAACCCGGCCCGCACGGCGGGGTGACGCTGGAAGGCCCCGTGACGGCGCCGCGCGCGCTGACGTTGTCCTCCGGCGCGTCGGCGTTCTCGATCGAATTCGCGGCGCTGCACTACACCGAGCCGGCGCTGAACCGCTACGCGTACCGGCTGGAAGGCTTCGACGCCGACTGGGTGGAAACGGATGCCTCGCTGCGCGCCGCCACCTACACGAACCTCGATCCCGGCCATTACGTGTTCCGCGTGAAGGCGTCGAACCACCGCGGCCAATGGAACGAACAGCCGGTGACGCTGGACGTGACGATCACGCCGCCGTTCTGGCTGACGTGGTGGTTCCGCCTGCTGGCCGCCGCGCTGACGGCCGCACTGCTGTGGACCATCTACCGCTGGCGCGTGCGACGCCTCATGCGGGTCAGGCACGTGCTCGAGCAACTGGTGGCGGAGCGCACCGCCGCGCTCGCGGAAGCGAACGAGCAGCTGGGCGCGCTCGCGACGATGGATGGCATGACGGGCGTGGCCAACCGCCGCGGCTTCGATGCCGAGCTGGATGCCGAATGGCGCCGCGCCACCCGCACCGGCCAGCCGCTGGCGCTGGCGATCGTCGACCTGGACTGGTTCGCACCGTACAACGAACGCCATGGTCGGGTAGCGGGCGACGCTGCGCTGCGCGCCGTGGCCGGCATCCTGTCGGCCCACGCGCGGCGCCCGACGGATGCCGTGGGCCGCCACGGCGGCGAGGAATTCGCGCTGCTGTGGGCCGGAGCCGACGCGGCCGCCGCGCTGAAGGAAGCGCAGGCGATTTGCGCGGAAGTGGCGGCGCTGGGGCTGCCGCACGAGGACTCGCCGTTCGGCAAGCTCACCGTCAGCATCGGCGTGGCCGCTCTGGCGCCGACGCCGGCCGACAGCTCCGCCGACCTGGTGCGGCGTGTCGAGGACGCGCTGTACCGCGCCAAGGTGCGCGGGCGCAACCAGGCCTTGCTGGCGCAATCGTGACGAGCGGCGAGCCCCGTCGCAGCCGCATGCCCGATCCCGATCCGCGCCCCGTTCCCCCGCTCCCGCCGGAGCCGGACGACTGCTGCCACAGCGGCTGCGCAGTCTGCGTGTTCGACCTGTACAACGATGCCCTCGAACGTTACGAGGAGCAGCTGGCGGCGTGGCTGGCGCGCCACCCCGACGCCCGCGGCTGACAGCGTTCGTGTAAGCTAGTCCGCATGCAACGCCGACTCTTTTGCGCCGCCCTGGCGACGCTTGTCCTTGCCCCTGCCCTGGCCCAGCAGGCACTGGGCACTCGGCCGTTCCCCGCGAACGCGAAGCGGGGGCGCATGACGCCCGGCTACTTCCCCGAGATCGTCATCGACGGCAAGGTGCGCCGGCTGGCGCCCGCCGCCCGCATCGTCAACGCCGACAACATGGCCGAGGTGCCGGCCGCGCTGCGCGGCACCAACATCATCGTCAACTACACGGAAAACGCCGATGGCGACATCGACCGCGTGTGGATCCTGACGGCCGCGGAAGCGCGCTTGGCGGCACCGGCACGCTGATCCGACGACGTTAACCGCCTGGCAAACTTGCCGTAACTTCATGTTGCGCAGGACTCACGTTTCCGTTAAGCAATTGACATTTCAATGTTGCAATCGCACATGGTATTGATTAAGATCACTACCAGGCCCAACAACTGCCGCCGACAATCTGCCTGCCCGCGCTCCCGGCGAGGTAATGAATCAGGATCAAACAAGTGATGAATAAATCCGTAGCCACCCAAGTCGCGCTGCTGTGCGCAGCCCTCGTCATCGGTAGTGGCGCCCAGGCAGCCCGTGGTCCGTCGATCGGCAATGCGACCGTCGACGACGTTACGCTCAACAAGGACAATGCGGACGCCCTGGCGTTCTCGCAGGTCAATCCCGCCCAGTTCGGCGGCAATGCCAGCGGCTTCGCCAGCGTGTTCAGCAAGACGGGCACCGGCAGCTGGAGCGTGCTGGAAACCGTGACGAGCACGGGCACGCTGACCGATACGTCGGCACTGTTCAATTTCACGTTCACGAAGGACAGCACCGGCAAGGCCGGCACGTGGACGATCACCAACGTCAGCAAGGACAAGGATGCGACGCTGGACCTGTCGCTGGCGATCCACGCCAGCAACGCCAGCACGGCCTTCCTGTTCGACAACCAATCGGTTGCCGCCGGCAAGACGCTGAACGGCACCTGGGACATCGAATGGCTGAACAACGGCGGCAACGTGCCGTCGTTCTCGAACCTGGTGCTGTTCGGCCGCGACCTGACCACCACGGCCGCGCAGCCGACGCTGGTCCCGGAACCAGCCACGCTGCCGATGCTGGGCGCCGGCCTCGTGCTGCTGGGTGCCGTCGCGCGGCGCCGCAAGAATAACAACTAATAACAAGCCTCGTCGAAAACTAGGGCCCGCGGCGCAAGCTGCGGGTTTTTTTTCGCGCTGTTCGCGTTAGCTGAGCTTTCACCCCGGAACGGAACTTATCGCAGACATTACGGTCGCTCTTGCTGCCGCGGCGCAACGGCCGCCCGCAGCCAATGCTCGGGGATCGTCAGTGCCGCCGCGTCGAGGATCATTTGCCAGCCGGCGTAATTGGCCAGGTAGCGGCTCGCGACACCGCAAAACCCGTGCAGCCACGTCTTGAACCGGCTGTGCCAGCCGTTGACACCGTTGACGTGAATGGCGCCGCGCGCGTGCTCGCCGGCGCGCACGTGGATTGCTCGATGGCTGATCCCGGCCAGCTTCGCAAATCGCGGATAAGCGGCTGCGCCGTCACTGACCAGCAAGGCATCTCGCGCCAGCACCGGTTTCAGATAGTGCAGCAGGCGTTCGGCATCCGGCTCGCCCTGGCCGGCATGAAAAGCGTGCGTGGTTTTGCCGCGATCGCGCGCGACGAGCACGCACTCATGCTGCTGACTGATGCCGCGGCACGTGGCAGTGCCACCGCGCTTGCGCGCCGGCCTGTCGAGGTGGCGCGAGCCCTTCTGCGATTCGAGGACATACGTTTCGTCGGCCTCGACGATGCCCTTCAATGTTGGCGGCTCCTCGCACCGCACGGCGGCGACGAACCGGTGGCGCCAGCGGAAGCTGGTCGACTTCGCGACCGCGACGCGTTCGGCGGCTGCGCGCACAGTGCGCGACTCGATCAAGCACTGAAAATAAGTGAGCCATTTGTCGCGATGCCGCAGGCGCGCCAGCGGTGTGCCGGTCAACGCATTGAAGCTGTGGCGGCAGGCGATGCAGCGGTACCGCTGCAAGCCATTGGCGTGCCCGCTGCGGTGGCAACGCGCATTGCCGCAATGCGGACAGGCACATCGCCCTTTCGCTTGTTCAATCAGGGCCAGGCAGCGCCCGGGCGCCTCCAGCGCGGCCAGCCAATCACGCAGGCAAGCGATCTCGTCAGCCGACAGTGGCAGCTGCGCCAGCGCACGGAACAGGTGCTGAAAGCCGATCGTGCCCATCCTTGCCTCCGATTATCGATGAGTTACCTCAACAGAAGTTAAGACCGCGTTGACGCCTGGAAGTTCCCCTACCTTACGCGGACAGCGCGTTTTTTTCTGGTTCTTCGCACTGTGTGTGGAAACGCACGGCAGGGCCCGGCATGTGCGCGCTAACGTGGGGTTTTACCGAACTCACATCGAAAGGGCCATGCCATGCAAGTTCCCGCGCGCTGTCCGCTGACGCTGACCGTCAACGGGCAACAGCACACAATGGAAGTGGAAGCCTGGGTCACGCTGCTCGACCTGCTGCGCGAACGCCTGGGCCTGACCGGCACGAAAAAGGGCTGCGACCACGGCCAATGCGGCGCCTGCACCGTGCTTGTCGACGGCCGCCGCATCAATTCCTGCCTGACGCTCGCCGTGATGAACGACGGCCGCGACGTGACGACGATCGAAGGCCTGGCCGACGGCGACGCGCTGCACCCGCTGCAGCAGGCCTTCATCGAGCACGACGCCTTCCAGTGCGGCTACTGCACGCCCGGGCAGATCTGTTCCGGCGTGGGCCTGATCAACGAAGGCCGCGCGAACTGCCTGGCCGAAGTGCGCGAGCTGATGAGCGGGAACATCTGCCGCTGCGGCGCCTATCCGCAGATCCTGCGCGCCGTCGCCCAGGTCGCCGGCGTGCCGGCCGACACGGAGAACGCCGAGCACGCGGTCATCTCGGGGACGGTGCCGGCATGAACCCGTTCGCCTACGACCGCCCCGCCAGCGTGGACGCCGCGCTGCAAGCCATCGCCGCCAACGCGGCGCACCAGGGTACCGCCAACCAGCACGAGATCCGCTGCGTGGCCGGCGGCACCAACCTGCTCGACCTGATGAAGGAAGGCGTGACGATCGCGCCGCACCTCGTCGACATCAACCGCCTGCCGCTCGACGCGATCGAGGAGACGCCCGATGGCGGCCTGCTGCTGGGCGCCCTCGCCCGCAATGCCGACACGGCCTACCACCCGCTGGTGGAGGAGCGCTACCCGCTGCTGTCGGCCGCGATCCTGGCCGGCGCGTCGCCGCAGCTGCGCAATATGGCCAGCAACGGCGGCAACCTGCTGCAACGCACCCGCTGCTGGTACTTCTACGACGTGGCCACGCCCTGCAACAAACGCACGCCGGGCAGCGGCTGCGCGGCCAACGGCGGCATCACGCGCCAGCACGCGATCCTGGGCACCAGCGAGCATTGCATCGCCACGCATCCATCCGACATGTGCGTCGCGCTTGCCGCGCTGGACGCCGTCGTGCACGTGCAGTCCGTGCGCGGCAAGCGGGAGATCCCGTTCCATGAATTCCACCGCCTGCCGGGCGACCGGCCGGACGTCGACACCACCCTGGCGCCCGATGAACTGATCACCGGCATCGCCCTGCCGCCGGCGCAGGGCTTCGTGCGGCACTCGGCCTACCTGAAGCTGCGCGAGCGGCTGTCGTATGCGTTCGCGCTGGTCTCCGTCGCCGCCGCGCTCGATATCGGCGCGGACGGCCGCATCGCCGCCGCCCGCATCGCGCTGGGCGGCGTGGCGCACAAGCCATGGCGCCTGCCGGAAGCGGAGCAACTGCTCGTCGGCGCGCAGCCCGGCGACGCGGCCTTCGCCCCCGTCGCGGATGCGCTGCTGCACGGCGCAGTCGGCCGCGGCGCGAACGACTTCAAGATTCCGCTCGCGCACAATGCGATCATGCGCGCGCTGCACGTCGCCACGCGCGGCACCGTGACGAACCAGGGCATCAAGGAGACAGCACGATGACGGAACTGATCGAAGCATTGAACCCGCCGGTGGCCGACCGCGGCACCGGCAGCGTACGCACCGGCACGCCGGTATCGCGGGTGGACGGCCGCGCCAAGGTGACGGGCCAGGCAAAATATGCGGCGGAGCTGCCGGCGCCGGACCTGGCGTACGGCGTCGTCGTCAGCTCCCCCGCCGCGAAGGGCCGCATCGTGGCGATCGACACGCAGGCCGCGCTCGCGGTGCCGGGCGTCGTCGAAGTGCTGACGCACCTGAACCGGCCGAAGATCCGTTCGTTCGACATCGCCTACAAGGACATGACGGCGCCGGCCGGTTCGCCGTTCCGCCCGCTGTACGACGACCGCGTGATGTACAGCGGCCAGCCGCTCGCGCTGGTGGTGGCGGAAACGTTCGAGGCGGCGCGCTACGCCGCATCGCTGGTGCGCTTCGAGATCGACACGGAACCGCACGGCACCAAGCTCTCCGCCAACCTGGAGCGGGCCTACAAGCCGAAGCCGCTGAAGGCCGGCTACGAGCCGCCGCCGGACGAGAAAGGCAACACGGATGCCGCCTATGCGCAGGCGCCGGTGAAGATCGACGCGGAGTTCTACAGCGGCGTCGAGCACCACAACCCGATGGAGCTGTTCGCATCCACCGTGATCCGCGACCCAAGCGGCCACCTGACGATCTACGACAAGACCCAGAGCTCGCAGAACAGCCGCTGGTACGTGTCGCACGTGTTTGGCCTGTCGAAGAACAAGGTCACCGTGCGCAACCCGTACGTGGGCGGCGCGTTCGGTTCCGGCCTGCGGCCGCAGTACCAGCTGACGCTGGCGGTGATGGCCGCGCTGCACCTGAAGCGCTCCGTGCGCGTGGTGCTGACGCGCCAGCAGATGTTCTCGTTCGGCCACCGCCCCGAGACCGTGCAGCGCGTGAAGCTGGCCGCCGACAACGACGGCACGCTGCGCGCGATCTGGCACCAGGCGATCGCCGAGACATCGCCGATCGAGGACTACGTGGAAGTCGTCGTCAACTGGTCGGGCATGCTGTATCAGTGCGATAACATCAAGCTCGATTACAAGCTCGTCAAGCTGGATCACTACACGCCGATCGACATGCGCGCGCCCGGCGCGGCGCACGGCGTGCATGCGCTGGAAGTGGCGATGGACGAACTGGCGTGGGAACTGAAGATGGACCCGCTGGCGCTGCGGCTGAAGAACTACGCGGAACGTTCACCCGTCGAGGACAAGCCCTACTCCAGCAAGGAGCTGCGCGCCTGCTACGAGCTGGCCGCGAAAAAATTTGGCTGGGACCAGCGGCCGCTGAATCCCCGCTCGATGCGCGAGGGCACCGAGTTGATCGGCTGGGGCATGGCCACCGGCGTGTGGGATGCGATGCAGATGTTCGCCCGCGCCAGCGCGGTGCTGCACGCGGACGGCAAGCTGGTGGTGTCCAGCGCGGCGACCGACATCGGCACCGGCACCTACACCGTGATGGCGATGATCGCCGCCGAAGCGCTCGGCCTGCCGCTGGAAGACGTGACGTTCCAGCTGGGCGACTCGACGTTGCCGGTGGCGCCGATCGAGGGGGGCTCGTCGCACGTGACGACCGTGGGCTCGGCCGTGGCCGGCGTCTGCGAGAAGCTGCAGAAGACGCTGTTCAAGCACGCCAAGGCGCTGTCGCACTCACCGTTCGCGAACACCCGCTTCAAGGACGTGGAATTCACCGGCGGCGCGCTGCGGCTGAAACGCGACCCGCAGGTGGCGCTGCCGCTGGCCGCCATCATGAACGACAGCGGCGTGGTGCGCCTCGAAGAGAAGTACCTGATGCTGCCGAACATGCTCAAGCAGCGCAAGTTCCGGCGCCTGGTACACTCGGCGGTCTTCGTCGAGGTGCGCGTGGACGAGCAGACGGGCGTGGTGCGCGTGACGCGGGTAACGAGCGCCGTGGCGGCGGGCCGCATCATGAACCTGAAGACGGCGACGAGCCAGGTGGTGGGCGGCATCGTGTGGGGCATCAGCCAGGCGCTGCATGAAGAGACCTATGCCGACCACCGGCTGGGCCGCTTCATGAACCACAACTACGCGGAATACCACGTGCCGGTGAATGCCGACATCCATGCGGTGGACGTGATCTTCGCGGAAGAGGACGACCGCATCGTCAGCCGGCTGGGCGCGAAAGGCGTGGGCGAAATCGGCATCGTCGGCGTGGCCGCCGCGGTCAGCAACGCGATCTGGCACGCGACGGGCAAGCGGCTGCGCAGCACGCCGATGACGCCGGATAAGGTGTTAGGCGGCGGGCCTTGACGGCTGCGTGCCGGAGGTGCCATTAAACCCAACGGCAGAGGCAGGGGTCAGACCCGCCGGGGCGTAGCAGGGGCTTCAGGGAGCACCGCTCCCTGCCTGCGAAGCGGTGTTGGCCTGGAGGCCAACACTCCTTCCTGACCCCAGGGTTTGCTTTTGGGTTGGAATTATGCCGACGGTCCAGCCAAGCGGTAAGGCCGATCAATCAAATGTAATAAATCAGTGCCGCGAGGCCAACAATCAGTGCCACCTTGGTGATCTTGTACACGGTCTTGTTCCAAGCCTTGAAGCGGCGGCGGTAGATGCCGGCGTAGTACGACACGCGGAACAGCTTCGACACGAGGCCCACCTGGTCGCCCGTCTCGTTCGGCGAGGCGGCAGCCGTCATCATCGTGCGGCCCAGGAAGCGGTTGACCGCCTGTGCCCAACGGAAGCGCATCGGCCGCTCGACGTCGCAGAACAGGATGATGCGGTCGCTCTCGCTGCCGTTGATCGCCCAGTGGATGTAGGTCTCGTCGAACATCACGCCTTCGCCGTCGCGCCAGCTGTGACGCACGCCATCGACGTCGATGAAGCAGCGGTCGTCGTTCGGCGTGGCCAGGCCCAGGTGGTAGCGCAGCGAGCCGGCGAACGGATCGCGGTGCGGGTTCAGCTTGCCGCCCGGCGGCAGCTCGGCGAACATCGCCGCCTTCACCGACGGAATGCCCTGCAGCAGCGCATACGTCTTCGGGCACAGCTCGGCCGCGGACGGGTGGCTGGCGTTGTACCACTTCAGGTAAAAGCGCTTCCAGCCGGCCTTGAAGAACGAGTTGAAGCCGGCATCGTCATTCTTTTCCGACGCCTTGATCTTCTGCAGCCGAATGAGATTTTCAGCTTCAGCCCGGATCACCTGCCAGTTTTCCTGCAGCGGCGCGAGCTCCTTGAAGTCGGCCACCGGCAGATACGGCGTCGACGGCACCCGCGAGAAGAAGTGCATGAAGATGTTGATCGGCGCCATGAACGACGAATGGTCGAACAGTTGCCTGCCGATCGGCAGGCGGACCTTGCCGCGGAAATGGATGTGCAAAACCGACAAGATATAAAAACCGACCAGGGCCCATTTCATTGCGCATTACCTCAGGTATTTCGAAACGGGCCATTTTAACGCAGCTTTTCTCCTCAAGCTCCGGCCGGGAAAGCCGTTATGCTGTTTTCATCCAAGCTTATGCGTCAGGCGTACAATCGTACGCTGCAATAAAGGCAAGCATGGTAGGCTTTCTAGGAAGAAAACTTTCATAGGAGTAGCAATGTCGGCCTCTCAACATCTGTCCCAGGTGCGCGGTTCCGTGATGGAAGCCATCGGCAACACGCCGATCGTTCAATTACAGCGCCTGTTCAGGGGGCACGACGTCGTGGCCAAGCTCGAGTTCATGAACCCGGGAGGCAGCATCAAGGACCGCATGGTGCGCTACATGCTGCGGCACCGCCCGGATGGCGTCGAGCACGTCGTCGAGAGTTCCTCCGGCAACACCGGCGCCTCGCTGGCGATGGCCGCGGCCGTGCATGGCCTGCGCTGCGACGTGACCTTGCCCGACCGCACCAGCGTCGAGAAGATCAAGCGCATCGAGGCGTACGGCGCCGAAGTGCACATGTGCGTGGCCGACGTGCCGGAAGCGCACGAGCGCAGCTACTACAGCATGGCCGAGCGCATCGCCGCCGAGCACGGCGCCTTCCAACTGGACCAATACCGCTCCGAGCTGAACCGCCAGGCCCACTACACGGACACGGCGCCGGAAATGTGGTTCCAGCTGGACGGCCGCATCGATTACTTCGTCTGTGGCGTCGGCTCCGGCGGCACGATCTCCGGCATCGGCCGCTACCTGAAAGACCGCGACCCGCGCATCACGGTGATCGGCATCGAGCCGCTGCACTCGGCCTACCGGGAAGCCGTCACGGGCCAGAAGGAAGACGGCGACTACGGCACGGTGATCGAAGGCGTCGGCAAACGCAAGCCATCCGGCGCCTTCGACGCCAGCGTCGTCGACGACGTGATCCAGGTACAGGATGAATTGGCGCTGCAATACTGCAAGCGCCTGGCCCGCGAGGAAGGTATCCTGGCCGGCGGGTCGTCCGGCTGCGTCACGGCCGGCATCGCGCAGTTGTTGCCGAAGCTGTCGGGCCGTGTCGTCACGATCTTCCCGGATTCGGGTGTGAATTATCTGTCCAAGTATTTTTGAGCGACGGGGCCGGCCTAGCGTAACGCCGTTGGTTTAGCAACCGCGCTCAGAAGCGCCCGGTCACGACGAAGGACGACCCAAGTTCGTCCCGCAGCCGCTCGAGCATCCGCTGCCCTTGCTGTACAAACGTATCTTTCTCTCCTTCCGCCCAGCACGAGGCGGCCGGATCGTTCATATCGAGCCCACGGTCGTACCAGTCCGACCAAGCCATCAGGTCAGCGGCCAAAGCCGCGGTGATCGCCAGCGTACGAGGATCGATGTCGCCGAATTCTCCGGTGCGCTCGCTGTCGTCATGCCAGAGAGAGAAGCAGAAGTAGTCCGCCATCAGGCGAATTCTCTTTGGCTCGATTCGGTTTGTTTGCAAAACAGTGTTTGGATCTGGGGGCTTCCGGGCAATCACAGGCCTTGCTCACGGAAATGATCAGACATCTTCCTGACGTAGTCGCTCAGAAATTCCGCAGTGCCGGAGAGACCAGGAAAGCACCTTAGCTCACCATGCTTACTCACGACGAACGTAAGGTCAGCAATAAGAGGCCCCGCAACTTGCTTCAACACCTCCGGGGTCAGGAAGAACATCCAGCAGCGGGAGGCTTCGAGGTAATCCTCCCTCAAACAGTTCTGGTCTATCGGATAGTCTTTAACAAAGGATTTTAGATCCTCCAGAACCAGCTGTTTAGCTTCACCCACATCTATTAACCGTTTTTCCGGCACGTCACCATCTCCACGAAATTCCTGTGCGTCGGGCCGCAGCGGGAGCGCCTTCGCATCTACGTGTCGAAAGCAGAGAAGAACCGGCGCAGCAATAGTGCGGGCGTCTCGCCTGAGAGAAGCGCATCTGGTGACCGCCTAGAGGAACCCAGCCTAGGTAATCCTCTCATTGTACGCATGTGCGTCTCCCGGGAGAAGGCATCGCGGCCGGCGGGTCGTCCGGGTGTGTCACGGCCGGCATCGCGCAACTGCTGCCGAAGCTGTCCGGCCGTGTCGTCACGATCTTCCCGGATTCGGGTGTGAACTACCTGTCCAAGTATTTTTGACGGGCCCCAGCCAGCGCAGGCACAGCACCAATCCGGCGATCACGTAGGCCAGGCCGCCGGGCACCCACATGATCAGGCCGCCCAGCTGCTGGTCTTCCAGCGGCGTCAGGCCGAACGCCAGCGGCGCGTCGCCATAGGCCGGGTACCACACATTGTCCGACATCGCGAACAGCGCGCCCAGTGCTCCCGTATGCATCATCGTCGTGAACAGGTAGACCAGCGCGGGGCCCAGGCGCGGCCCGCGCGCGCCCAGCACCGCCCACCAGAACAGCAGCGCGGGGAACAGGAAGCTGGCGTGCTGCCATGCGTGCACGGTGTCGCTGCGCAGCGCCAGCTGGAACAGCGGCGGCGCGTGCCATACCCACAGCCCGGCGAAATGGATCAGCCATGCCGGCAGCGGCGCCGTGATCGTGCGCCACACGGCCTGCCACGGCCGCCAGTGGACGGCCCGGCCCAGCGCGCCGCGCACGCGCCCCGGCAATGCCCACATCCACGGCCCGAACGGCTGCCCTAGCACCAGCAGCGGCGCGGCGACGATCATCAGCAACTCGTGCTGCACCATGTGTGCGGCGAACATCATGCCGCCGGCCGGATCGAGCGGCGACGCCAGCGCGGCCGCCATCGCCAGCCACCCTGCCGCGAACCAGCCGGCGCGGCCCAGCATCGCCCGTCGCCCCAGCACCTGGCGCGGCCACAGGCGCGCGGTGCCGGCCCCGTACAGCAGCAGCGACAGCGCAAGGCAGGCCACCACCCATGGCTCGGCGCCCCAGCCCAGCCGCGGCGTAGCCTCGGCGCTGGCCACGTGCGCCGAGGCGGCCGCAGGCAGCAGCGCCGCCACCAGTACGCAACGTTGCCTGAAAAATGGGGACACCTCCCCTTTTCCAGGCAACTTATTGACCGGCGCCGTCATCCTCGCAGTCATCCAAAACATGGCGACAGCACCCACATTGGCAGCCATTGCGCCAGCACGACGAGGCATGACAGCGCACCGGACAACCATGCGACGAGCGCCGTGAAGCGCTGCCTTGCCGCCGCGTCGTCCGCGCCGGAATAGGCGTGGCCGCGCCGCCAGTTCGCCACCGCCGGCAGCGTCAGCAGCACGCACAGCAGCAGCGTGCCGGCCGCCGCCGCGTGCAGCATGATGACTGTCTGCCGCGTGCACGCCGGCGTGACGAGCGCATAGACGAGCGACAGGTGCCCCAGCGCCAGCGAAGGCGCCACGAGCAGCGCGGGCCAGTTCGGCAGCTTCATCTCAGATCCTCGCGCCGAAGTAGACGGTGGCATAGATCGGCAGCCAGCTGGCGACGACGAAGTACCAGTACACGGCGTTCTCGCTGACGTCGGCGAAGCGCTTGCCGTCCACCGGCCCCGTCACCATCAGCACGGCCAGCACGGCCGAGTCCCACGTGTCAGTCAACAGGTGCAGCGTGTGCAGCCCCATCAGCATCCACACGATCGAGCCGTAGGCGTCGCTGTCCCAGCGCGTGTGCAGCGCCGTGAACTCGAACGCACGCACGGCCAGGAACGCCAGCGCGAACCCCAGGCATGCGAACAGGCTGACGCGCACGCGTGACAGGTCGAGCTTTTCGGCGGCGCGCCGCGCGATCTCGTTGGGGATCATGCTGAGCAACAGGATGAACGTGTTCACCGTGCCCCACAGCAGGTCCGGCGGCTCGCCCCGCTCCGTCATCGGCCACACGTGGGCATGGCTGCGCAGGTAGAAATACGTCATGATCGCCAGCGCGAACACGGTCGACTCGATCGCGATCAGCCCCATCGTGCCCCACCACATCGGGCTGCGGTGGCCGAACGCGAACGTGGGCAGGTGCGCCACGTCGAGCGTGCGCGGGCCGTCCTTGCGCGCGTCTTCGGGGCCGTGACTCATGGCCGCACCTCGCGCTCGCGCCGCGTGCGGCTCTCCGCCACGCGCGGCCAGAACCAGATCGTCGCGGCGATCGCCACGGGCACGGCCGCCCACACGACGGCCCACGGCGTGAAGATCGAGCCGACGAACAGCACCGTCGTCGCGAGCGCCGTCAGGAACGGCCACGGCGTCGGGCCGGGCGTCAGCATGCAGTGATCCGGTTCGGCCGCCGTGACGCTCGTCAGCAGCACTTCGCGCAAGCCGGGATCGATGCCGGTGACGCTCTCCGGTTGCCCTTCCCCGGCCGGCTGCCACAGCGGATAGCGGCCGTGCACGACGGGCAGCGTCTCGAAGTTTCCGGCCGGGGGCGGCGAGGCGGTCCCCCACTCCAGCGTGCCGGCGCCCCATGGGTCGGGCCCTGCCACCGCGCCGTGGCGGCGGCTGCGCCATGCGTTCACGATGAACAGCAGCACGCTCGTGGCGATCGTCAGCGCGCCCAGCGTCGCGGCGAAATTCATGCCGCTCCAACCCATGCCGGCCGGGTAGATCCAGATACGCCGCGGCATGCCTTCGAGGCCCAGCAGGTGCATCGGGAAGAACGTCACATTGAAGCCGATGAAGAACAGCCAGAACTGCCACTTGCCCAGCGTCTCGCTCATCATCCGCCCCGTGAACTTCGGGTACCAGTAGTAGAACGCGCCGAACAGCGGGAACACGGCGCCGCCCAGCAGCACGTAATGCAGGTGGGCGACGACGAAGTAGGTGTCGTGCAGCTGCGTGTCGAGCGACACGGAAGCGAGCATCAGGCCCGTCAGGCCGCCCAGCAGCAGGATCACGAAGAACGCCAGCACGAACAGCAGCGGCGTCTTCACGTTCAGCCGGCCGGTCCACAACGTGGCGATCCAGCAGAAGATCTGCACCGCCGTCGGGATGGCGATCATCAGGCTGGCAGCCGTGAAGAACGCCTTGCCCAGCTCCGGCAGGTTGGTGGCGAACATGTGGTGCACCCACAACCCGAAGGACAGGAACGCGGTGGCGATCAACGCCAGCACCATCGCCGGGTAGCCGGCGACGGGCCGGCGTGCGAACGTGGCCACGATCGACGAGATGAAACCCAGCGGCGGGATGAAGATCAGGTACACCTCGGGGTGGCCGAAGAACCAGAACAGGTGCTGCCACAGCAGCGCGTCGCCGCCCTCGCCCGGGTTGTAGAAATGCGTGCCGACGAGGCGATCGGTGATCAGCGCCGTACTGGCCAGCATCACCGCCGGCATCGCGAACAGCACCATGAACGACGTGGCCAGCATCGTCCACGCGAACAGGGGCATGCGGTTCAGCGTCATGCCCGGCGCGCGCATCTTGAAGATCGTCGTGATGATGACGATCGCCTCCATCAGTGCCGACGTTTCCGTGAACGTGACCATCTGCGCCCAGAAGTCCACCCGCTTGCCGGGCGAGTAGTCGGGCCCGGCAAGCGGCACGTAGGCGAACCAGCCCGCATCCGGCCCGACGTCGACGAAGA
This sequence comes from Pseudoduganella flava, assembly GCF_007830495.1. GTDB lineage: Bacteria > Pseudomonadota > Gammaproteobacteria > Burkholderiales > Burkholderiaceae_D > Rugamonas > Rugamonas flava. The sequence continues at coordinate 210,768 of NZ_VLKW01000003.1, forward strand.
ACGCCGCATACAGCATCAACCCGCCGAACAGGAAGATCCAGTACGCATAGGCGTTCATGCGCGGGAACGCGATGCTGCGGTTGCCCAGCATCAGCGGTAGCAGCCAGATGGCGACCGCCTGCATGACCGGCACGGCGAACAGGAACATCATCGTCGTGCCGTGCATCGTGAACAGCTGGTTGTACAGGTCCGGCCCAATCAGCCGGTTGTCAGGCCGCGCCAGCTGCAGCCGCATCAGCAGCGCGAGGATGCCGCCGGCCACGAAGAAGCCGAACGTCGTGACGATGAAACGCCCGGCGACCGCCTTGTGGTTGACGGCGCACAGCCAGCCCCACAGGCCGGGCGGATCGCGCCACGCCTGTTCCAGCAGCACCGCGTCGCGGGGGCGCTCTTCGCTCATTTCAGGCTCTCCAGGTAATCGAGCAGCGCATGCATCTGCGGCCCCGGCAGCGGGTGTGCCGGCATGTTGGCGCCCGGCTTGAACCGCTGCGGGTCGACGATCCACGCCTGCAGGTTGGCGCGGTCGTTCGGCAGCATGCCCGCCGCCAGCGTCGGGCGGCTGGCCAGGTGCGTCAGGTCCGGCCCCAGCGTGCCGCGCGCCGCCGTGCCGGTGACCGTGTGGCACATCACGCACGTGGTGCCCATGAAGATGTCGCGCCCGCGCTTGCGGCTGTCGGAGTCCGGCGCCGGCGCCAACTGGCGCTGCCCCTGCACCCAGCGCTCGTATTGCGCGGGCGGCTCGGCCGTGACGGGCAGCGCCATCAGCGCGTGCTCCAGGCCGCAGAACTCGGCGCACTGCGCGCGGTACACGCCCTGCTTGTCGGCACGCAGCGCAATCGTCGTGCTGCGGCCGGGGATCATGTCGCGCTTGCCGTGCAGCGCCGGCACCCACAGCGTGTGGATCACGTCCCGGCTTTTCAGCGCCACGATCGCCGGCCTTCCCACAGGCAGGTGCAGCTCGTTCGCCGTCGTGAAGCGCTTGGCCGGGTCCTCGTCCAGGTAGCACACCTCCCACCACCACTGATGCCCGATCAGTTCGATGTTGACGGCTTCCTTCAGCGGCAGGCGGGCCAGCGCGCGCGCCGTCCATACGTCGGCGACCAGCAGCATCACGAGGCCGACGGTGGCGATCACCGTAGCCCACAGCACCGTGCGGTGCACACGCTTCTCCGGATGGGCCAGCGGCGCCAGGTCCGGCGCGCTCTCGGGCGTGCCGCGCGGTGCCCGCCACAACGCATACAGGAACGCGAGCACGATCGCCGCGAACACGATCGTGCACAGCGCCAGCGTGAAGTTCCACAGGCCGAAGATCGTGTCGGCCTGCACGCCGGCCGGCTGCAGCGCGTCCTGCAGCACGGCTTGCCCGGCGGCGGTTTGGGTGCTCATCAGCGCTTCTCCGGCGGCAGCGGCACATCAGGCTTCGGCAGGCCGCCCTTGCGGCGGCTTTCCGGCTCCGACGCCTGCAGCGTGTCACTCCGCGACGGCGCCACGTCGCCGGGCAGCAGGCCGCTCATCGAACGCACATACGCCGTCAGCTGCCAGATCTGCTCGGCCGGCACGTGGCTGCCATAGGCCGGCATGCCGCGCGGCCGGCCATGCGCGATCGTCGCGAAGACGCTGGCGGCATCCGATCCGTAACGCCATTTGTCGTCCATCAGCGCCGGGCCGATGTCGCCGCCGCCCTGCGCGTGGCAGCCATTGCAGTTGTAGGCACGGTACAGCCGCTTGCCTTGCGCGACCGCGTACGCGAAATCCTCGTAGCGGTTTTGCGTCGACGGCAAGGTGGCTTGGACGGGCGGCACGGCACCCGGCGGCCCCACGTCGCGATGCCCTGGCAGCGCCCCGCCCGGCAACAGCGACGCTTGCGCCGGCGGAGCCAGCGGCCGCGTCTCCCGATCGCACGCGACCAGTGCCAGCGCCAGCCACACCACCGCGGCCCTCATGGTCGCCCTCCGGCCTGCGGCACGCCATACTCGGCAAGGATCGCATCGATCTCGTCGCGATGCCGATCGAGCGCGCCATCGAGTTCGTCGCGCAACGCCGCGTCGCCCTTGCGCACGCCCATTGCGATCGCGAACGCGAACGGCACGGGCACCCCTTCCGGCGCGGCCAGCGGCGCCACGGTCAGCGGCACGGCGGCGTGCCGGGCGAAATAGCCGCCCTGCGGGCCCCAGACCAGTACCGCGTCCAGCCGGCCGGCGGCCAGTTCGTCGACCATGCGCTGCGCCGCCGGGCCTTTGCCGTACAGCGGGAAGCCGGCCACGTTGCCGGTCGCGCCGGCGCGCGCGAGCGCATGCCCGGGCGGCGTCGCAGCCAGATCGTTGCCGACCAGCTGGACGCCGATGCGCCGCGTGCGCAGCCAGTCGCCGGCGAACGCGAACGGCTCCGTACCCGCACGCGTTACCGCGACATAGGTCGAGCGGTAATACGGCTGCGTCGTCAGCACTCGCTCGAAGCCCGCCGGCACGCCGATGAACAGGTCGCACTCGCCCGCACCCAGCGTCTTGCGCACGAAGCCGCGCGTCTGCGGCAGCCAGAAGTACGACACCTCGGCATGCAGGTCGCGCGCCACCAGCTGGGCAATGCGGTTCTCGAAGCCGCTGCCGTCGCGGTGCGAATATGGCAGGTTGTCCGGATCGGCGCACACGCGTAGCTCGCGCGCCTGCGCGCAGCAGGCAACCGTCAGCAGCACCAGACTAAGGCAGCGCGAAGACATACAGCATGCCTCCCTTGCCCGTGTAGTGCGGCAGGTCCTTCATCACGTTGACGAAGCCCTTGGCCGCGGTGCCGTCGCGCGGATCGAGGTCGCCGGAGACGATCGCGCCGGCCCAGCCGCCGACGCCGGCCAGCACGGCCACGTACTGCTTGCCGTCCGGGCCCAGGTAGGAGACGGGCTGGCCGATGATGCCGGAGCTGACCTTGAACTGCCACAGCGGCTTGCCGTCGCGCGCATCGACGGCCTTGAACCAGCCGTCCATCGTGCCGTAGAAGACCACGTCGCCGGCGGTGGCGAGCGCGCCGCTCCAGACGGGAAAGCGTTCCTGGATCGACCAGCGCGCCTTGCGCGCCACAGGGTCCCACGCGGTGAAGGCCCCGCGCGTACGGCCCGGTGCCGCGTACATCTTGTTGTCCACGCCGACATACGGCGTGCCGGCGATGTAGGCCACGTCATAGGTCTCGGTGTCCTGGCACAGGTTCTGGTGCGGAATGTACAGGAGCTTCGTGCGCGGCGACCATGCCGAAGGCTGCCAGTCCTTCGCCCCGGGCGACACGGGACACAAGTTGCGGATCACCTCCCCGACGCGCGGCGCCTTCGCCGGGTTGTAACGCAGCTTGCCGGTGGCGAGGTCGACGCCCAGGCTCGTCGTGACGTCGACGAACGCATCGGCCGACAGCACCTGCCCCGTCATCCGGTCCAGCACGTACACATAGCCGTTACGGTCGGGATGCACGAGCACCTTGCGTGGCTTGCCGCCGATGGCAAGGTCGACCAGCACGTTCTCGTTGACGCCATCGTAATCGTGCAGGTCGTGCGGGCTCCATTGATAGAACCAGCGAGCCTCGCCCGTATCGGGTTTGCGGGCAAAGATCCCGGCCGTCCACTTGTTGTCGCCGGGCCGCTGCTCCGGGTTCCATGGGCCGGGATTCGCGGTGCCGTAATAGATCAGGTCCGCCTCGGGATCGTACGAAATCCAGCCCCACACATTGCCGCCGCCGATCTTCCAGGCGTCCGGCGGCCACGTGGAGACGCCGAGATCGCGGCCGCGGTCCTGCTCATAGAACGGCTGGAAGCCGGAGCCGATCAGCACGTCCTTGTCCGGCCCCGTGCTCCACGCGCGCCACACCTCCTTGCCGGTGCCGGCATCGAGCGCGACGAGCCAGCCGCGCACGCCCAGTTCGCCGCCGCTGTTGCCGATCAGGACCTTGCCCTTGACGACGAGCGGCGCCATCGTCACGGTCTCGCCCTTCGCGATGTCGGCCAGCTTCGTGCGCCACAACTGCGTGCCCTTGTTCGCATCGACGGCGATGGCCTGCCCGTCCAGCGTGACCATGAAGATGCGGCCGTTGTCGTAGGCGACGCCGCGCGTGACAAGGTCGCAGCAGGCGACGCCTTCCGCCCCCACGCCGGGCTGCGGGTCGAAGACCCATTTCTTGCGGCCGTTGTTGGCGACATCCAGCGCGTACAGGTAGTTCGGATAAGGCGACAGCACGTACATCGTGGCGCCGACCACGAGCGGCGCGGCCTCCTGGCCGCGATGCACGCCGACGTCGAACGTGAACGCCGGCTTCAGCGACTTGACGTTGGCCGGCGTGATCTGCGCGAGCGCCGCGAAGCGGGTATTGGCGTAGTCGCCGGGCGCCATCGTCCACTCGCCGGTCGCGGCGGCGCACGGCAGCAGGCAGGACACCCAGGCGATGGTGGCGAATGCGCGGAACATGTTTTCGTTCTTGTCACACCGATACCGATGACTTGTACCGGAATTTTTCGCGGTGCGACGCACGCGTGTATGGGAGCTGCTTTTTGTGCAGGACAAGGCCTGCGGGCGAGACGACCGCCTACCGGAAATCGGGCCGCTTGCACTCGAGCGAGCGGGCGTCCACCGGCGCCGGGGCGTCCGGATCGGTGATGTCCTGGATCGATTGCGAGCACAGATGGCCTGCGAACTTGAACTGCACGAGGTACTTGTGTTCGGGCTGCGGCTGGAATTGCTGGGTGAACGGGCCGCATTGGCCGGCAGTGGTGACTTGCGGCGTCGGGCTGTGCCAGTTCGACTGCCCCAGCACCTGAACGGGGCCGTCCGCGTTCATCTGCACTTCGACCTGGGGATAGAACTTGAGCGCCGCATGGGTCTTCTCGACCATCCGCGCCACGAACGGCAACAGCTTTTGTTTCAGCAGCTCGGCATCATAGACGCCGGCCGCGCGCGTCAGACCGTCGCACGGCTGCGTGCTCGTGCTCGTGTGGAAGACCACATCCTTGGCGTCGCCGGTGGATTTGAAGAGCAGGGTTGCGGTGCCGGGCTGCGGTTCCTGGGCTGTCGCGGGGAGTAGCACGAGGGTGACCAGCAGAATACTACTGAATAATTGCTTCTCTACTTCCATACCGATACCTGACTGAAGCGCCCGAACCTAGCTCGGAAACAATTAACTTCGCCAACTCCATTCCTCTCTGAAAGAACCTCTCTTCGTCCTCAGGCACTTTAAAACCCGAGTCAATCGGCGAATCCATATTGAGTGTACTGTCAAATATCTCTGCCCAAGCCCATAAGGTTGCGCATAATCCGTCGCTAAGACCCAAGGTCTCCGGTGTTATCTCTGGATTATTATTAGGGTCATTGTAATCATCATCCCACAACGGAGAACAGAAATAGTCCGGACTAAGTCTTAACACTTTCGTTTGCCTTGCTCTCTGCACGTTTCACAACCTGAACAATGTACCCACGATAGCTCGCATTGTAAATGCGCCTCCCCATTCTTGCCTTGACAGCCCCGGTACTCGCCCAACCGTGCCAAGAGAAATCATCACACTGAATCAGGCAGTTGACAGAAGATAGACTTATATCTGTACCGTGGATCGAAGTTTCGCAGGGCGCGGTCTTCCGCGCATCATATCTCAAGCGCCATCATTGGACAGTACTGCGTTCAAATCATCTAAAACCATGTTATCGATCTTACCCGCTCCCTGCCTAAGAATAACCAAAACCGCTTGAAGATCGGTTGTCATCTTCATTTTACGCCCCCCCAGCGCTTGCGCGCGTATCGCGTCTATAACGGCCATGAGCTGATTGCGTGAGGAAGTCTCGATCAATTTCTCCAAAACCAAAAATACAATGGAACACTCTACCTCCCCTAAAGTCTCAGCACAACGGCACTTCCACTCTTCCTGCTTGTTAGGTAGACTCTCCAACAACCTTTCCCAGTCTTTATCACAAAATTCGTCTAACATATCGGCTGCCTGAATAACACCGATATCATACCAATAATCAATATTCCACTCATTACTCAGGTAACGATCATATTCATCGAACATACTTAATCCTTAAAACTTTGCTGGGTCGGTGCAGGCTTTCCCACATGGATACCCAGCGGTGACTTTATTCCCTACCTTAATGACCTCAACTTTTACACCGCCAATTGTTGCTTGGTAAAGACTAGCACCATCTGATGCGCGAGTGGCTAGTGCCTTCGTGCTACCAGCTTGTTGCACGGAATCAATGATCTTTGCAGGACTCCAAGATTCGGGAAAGAGCGTGCTGGTTTTTATTTTAGACAACGTACCGTCGGCGAATTGAGTGACAATCTTAACGCTACTGGTGCCGTCAGGGTATTCCGCCAATACTTCAACAGCGTAGGCGGGATGCGCGTTATCTATCTCGCCAGAGTGCGCTCCGATCAGTGTTGAATTAGGCTTTCCATTTTTTACCTGCTGTTGTCCGTACAAAATTTTTGTCTCGATCTCCGGAGAAATCACAGTGATAGGAACAGGATTCCCCGAACCTGGCATAACCGTGGTTCCCGGTACGGCTCTGGGAAGGCTCACTGCAGTAGACAACGCCCCCAGGGCTAGATCCCTGGCGTAATCAAACGACGTGATCCCAGCGACAAATTGGTCCCAAGCTCTACCGTCAGCCCCTGCCACCGCGTAAAGCCCGGATGAGGCAAAGTCTAACGAATACTGCGGGCTCAAGACGCTAAGAGCTTGTATGCCCTTCGGTGCGTTGCGGAAAGCAGCATACTCGAGAGGCTCCATAATCATAGACGGCTGATTATCTTTCGCGAGCACAACGTAGCTGACGATTTTTCCTTCGCCATCATAGTTGAGGACAACCTTACCTTCCACTAAAGCTGGGTCGGACATTGGCATAGATGACCGTACGCCCGCCATTCGATTGATTGTCGCGCACTCTGCCGACCTGCTTTCTTTGCATCCGGCCCGAAGACGGTTGAACGCTGAGAAGGTCAGTTGCCGGTTGTTAGTGTCTGTCGTCAGCGCAGTACCGGCTCCTGCATACCCCCCTGCGGCTGCGCCCACCGCAAGAGATGTCAGCTCAGCCACTCCCTGCGACATCATTGACGCGGTCTCAGGACTGACACCCTGCTGTACGAGGGATAGCCACGTCCGCGTCTGCAACTCGTCCAGCAAGTCCGCAGAGCTCGCCACGGCTCCTGCTCCAAGCGCACCGCCAAGCCCTCCACTCAGCCCGCCGCTGACAGTATGGAGAGCAACGCGATAAGCCCCACCCTCGTCCCATTTCGCAATTTCCGCCTTGAGCTCCAGCTGTTTGGCAGGATCCGCCTCCGTCTCAAGTGTCTTGTTCAACTCCTTTATCCGGTCGTCCGCATATTTGGCGATTGCCTTTGGAGCTTCCTTACTGAACGTCTGCGTGATCTGAATCTGGTTTTGAACATCGCTCTGCAGTTGCGCTCCATCCCACGCTTGTTTCAAGGCCCCAGCTTGCTCCGCGCTGTTCTCCGTAGTGACAGCGCGATTCAGGCCGGCGAGTGCCGCTTCCACATCGGTGCCTGTCTGGCTCTGCTTGGCCGGATCCTTGATCGTGATCGTGCCTCCGCTGATCGCACTTTGCGTCAGGCTCTGTTGATTTCCTTTCGCGTGCCCGAAGCCCGCCGTGGCACTGGGACTGGTATCTGGTTCGGACTCATCTTCCGATCCTTGAGTGCCCGGCTGGCTCTGTTCCCCAAGCAGACCTGCTACTGTTCCGGACATCGCAAAGCCGCTGGCATTGAAGGTGTCCTTGTTGACCAGATCGCTGAACGTCAGGCTGCCCGTCGTCAGGCTGTTGATGCCTTGATCGACGGCTGTCTGACTACTGCTGATCACGCCCCCCTTCAAATCCGTATTGCCTCCGACAGTCAGCTGGAACCCGCCGTCCCCTGCCCTAATACCGCTTTGCTCGACGACACTCAGGTAATCACCGTCGACCTTTGCCTTGCTGAAGTTGCCCCCAACAGTACTTACGCCATAGCAGAACGGTGGAATGCAAAGGCTGACGTTGACGCCAGCATTGACCTGCTTGCTGTCATACGTGCTCTTGTCCTGCAAGCTCTCGATGTTCAGGTCGCCGCCGACGTCAGCCTTCACCGTATTCGCAGTGATCACACCGCCTTTCAGGGTGGTGTCGGCGCCGCTGCTGACCGTCACGCTGTTACCGTTGACGTGCGTGTTTGTGTACGTCACATCTTCGCCATCGGCCTTGCCGCGGCCCTTGCTGACGCCGATATCCAACGTGAAGCCGTCTTGCTGCCCACCAATTGCGAGGCCGATGCCGACGCTCTTGCCGCTCGAGCTGTTCTTGCTGTGCTGACTAGACATATTCTCCGCTGCAAGCAGGTTCACGTCGTTGTCAGCCGCGAGCGCCACTTCCTGGCCAGCCTTGATCTCGGCACCGATCGCAGTGAGATTGCTGTCCGCACCACCGCCGGTGGCGACAATACTGACATTGCCGTCGGCGGTCACTGTGGAGCCCACTGCCGACTGCTGCCGCTGCTCGGTATTGCTCTCGCTCTTCGTGCTGCCCAGACTCACACTGACCTTGATGCCAGTGATATCCCCCGACATCAGCTCTTGTCCGCTATTCACTGCATCCATCGCGCCCTTGGCAGCATTCATCGCCGCCAACGCCTTCATCCGGCTGTCGCCAGCATCCTTGCCCGCATCAATGGCGCTCTTCACTCCCTTCACAGCCTCCACGACCGGAATGCTGACCGACCCGCCAATCGCCGTCTTGCTGAACGTGTTGTGATCCGTCGACGTCCCGCTATCCATCGCCGCGTTGATCAGCACATCCTTCGCGACGATACCGATGTCACCGGCGGCATTCACCGCGCTGGACGTCTGCGTGTACTTGTTCCCCGCATCCAGCGTCACGTTGCCACCCAGGCTGGCGACCTGGCTGCCCACCTGCGTTACCTGGTCGCGCGTGCCGTCCTGCGTCGTCTTCACGCTACCGATGGCGGGTTGGAAGAACGTGCCGATCGAGCCGGACTTCTTGCTGCTGCTTGCCGACTCCTCGCTGCTCGTGTTTTCCGCGCTGACGATAGCCAGGTCGCGCCCTGCGGCGATCGCGACGTCGCCGTCGGCCACCACGGTGCTGCCCTTGATCAGCGTGTCGCGGCCACTGGTAGTCGTCACCGTGCCGCCGTTCAGCACACTGCCCACTTGCGTGACGGTGTCGCCGCTGCTGTTCTGCTTCTGCTGGCCCTTGCTATAGCCGATGGCGCCATCGGAGCCCAGCGAGAAGCCGCTCTTCTTTTCTTCGCTCGTGTGCTTTTCGCTGCCTGTCGACGTGGCGGTTGTCACGATCAGGTCGCGCTTGGCGCCGAGCATCAGTGCCTCCTGTGCACGCAGCGAACTACCGCCGATCGCGATGTCGTTATCGGCGCTGACCGTCACGTTATTGCCGCTGATGCTGCTGCCGACGGCCAGCGTGCTCGCGCTGTAATCGGTGGCGCTCGAACTGCTCTTCTTGATCGCGCTGCTCGATTCACGATGGATCGCCGTGTCGGACAGGTGACTTTCCGTTGCGCTGGCGATGTTGACGTCATTCGACGCCTTCAGCAACACGGAACCGCCGCCCGCCAGCACACTGGCGGTGACGTTCAGGTCCGCGTTACCCTTCACCCCCGCCTGCACCGTCAAATCCCCCGCCGCCGCCACGCCAGCCCCCACCACCGTCTCGTTGCTGTGCACCTGCTTGTCGTACTGCTTACTGGACGGGTCGTTCATCACCGACGTGTTGACCTCGTTGGTCACCGCCGCGATGTTCACCGCGCCGCCGGCCCCCAGGACGGCAGCGCCCTTGCCGCTCGTCCCCACCGACACCTGCGTCCCCGTCAGGTTCAGGTTACCCAGCGCCGTCAGCGTCAAGTCGCCACCGGTGCTCAATTGGCTCAGCTGGTGCGTGATCGTGCTGTCGTTCTCCGTGTAGCCGCTCACCTGCGACTGGTACGTGCTGCCCAACTTGATCGCGTCGAAGCTCACGTTGCCGTTGGCGCCGATCGTCGCCGAGCCGGCCGTGATCTTGCCGGCCAGGTCGGTGAAGTCGCCCTTCGCGCCGATCGTCAGCGCGCCCGTCGCCGTGATGGTGCCCAGGTTCGACAAGGTCGTATAGCTGCCGCTCGTGTTCGACGATCCGTAGTTCTGCGTCACCGCCAGCGTTTCGTTCTTCACGTCGCGCGTGGCGTGCAGTTCCACGTCGCCGCCGGCGATCGTGCCGCCGCGGTTGACGATGTCCTGCCCCGCCACCAGCACCGTGCGGCCGTTGCCGCCGTCGATCATGCCGCCGCTGTTGACGATGCTCTCGGTCGTCGTGATCGACACGCCGGCGCCCGTCACCAGCGCGCCGGACGGCTGCAAGGCCTTGTCGCCCACGTGGGCCAGGTAGACCTTCGGCACCAGCACCGTTTCGGTGGTGCCGTCCGGCAGCTGCACCGTTTCGCTTTCCATCCACACGATGTCGCTGGTCAGCCGGCTCACCTGGTCCGCGGACAGCGCCACGCCCGGGCGCAGGTTGAATTCCTGCGCCGCGCTGACGGCGTTCGTCAGCAACTGCTTGTACACGCTGTCGTCGCTCGCGCCGCTCTGCATCGTGCGGCCCGTCAGTTCCGACAGCTGTTCGCGTACCAGTCGCTGTTCGTAGAAGCCGTCGCCCAGGCGCTTCTGCGTCGTGGCCGGATCGAGCGCCAGCTGGTTCAGCAGGTAGTCGCTGCTGGTCCACTGGCCCTGGTTGGCAAACTGCGGGCGCGCCTCGAACACGTAGTTGCCGTTCGCGTTCGGATTGCGGATGAACAGGCCGCTGGCGGACACCTGGCGCACATTGCCTATCGCCGCGCCCTGCACGCCCAATGCCGCCTGCCGCACGGACGGGCCGGCGTTCGTGCCCACGTCGCCCAGCAGCGTGCCGTTCGCACCGGCGGCCACTTGCGCCCCCATCCGGCCCGCGTTGACGGCGCCGCTGGCACTAACCGCGCCGCCGGCTGCCGCGCCGTTCGCCACGCCGCTGGCTGCGGCGTCGCCGGCGACGCCGGCTCCGTTGCCATAGCCGCTGCCGCCCGCCGTGCCGCCGGCCTGCATGCCGTTGCCGATGCCGCTGGCGCCGGCCTGTCCCGCTGCCGACAACTGGGCGCCGGCGGCCATGGCCTGGATCATGCCGGCCAGGCCGCCATGATTGGCAGAACCACTGCCCGAGATGCTGCCGCCGGCCGCGCCACCCGTGCTGCCGCTTGCCGACGCGTGCGCGCCTGCCGAGGATGCCCCGGACGCGCCGCTGCCGATCACCGTCACGGATTCACGGATATTGCCCACGCTGCCCGCCGTTACATTGATGTTGGCGAAGCTGCGGCCCGTGATGCTGACGCCCTGGCCGCCTTCGATCACGCCGGCCGCCGAACCGATCTCCACGGAGATGCTGGGGTGCGTATATGCCGTGACGTCGCCGGCCCCCGTTTTCCATGTTCCGTCGAAGGTGTGCGTGGCGTACAGGGTCGCACCCGTGTTGCTGATCGCGGCACCGCCGTCGATCGTCAACGCGCCGCGTGCCTTGATGTCGCCGTAGCGGTTGTCGATCACGTTGTTCACCGTCAGGTGCATGCCGTCGCCGGAGAGTATCTGCGCGACGGCCCCCGAGCCAGGCGCGATGCGGTCTTCGACGACCGTGTGGTGCGCTACGCGCGAGACTTCCAGCTTCCCTGCGGCCGGCGCAAGTGCCTTGACGAAATCGCGAATGATCGTGCTCGTCGGATCGGTGTAGTCTGGCTGGGTCACGAGGCGTATGCAATTCGCACTGCAGCTGCCGTACTGGTTCGAAAACGTCAGCGTCGAATTCCAGCTCGTCACCTGGTCCGTATAGGCATACGCATTACTGGACGGACCGCCCTGGTCGGGATTCGCCATCTCGCCCCTATCCCGGTAGTAGATCACCCTCGTGCCGTCCTGCGTCGTCAGGCGTTGACGCGTGCCGTAGGAGCTATACAAGCTGCTACCGCCAACAAGGAAGGCGGAGTCGTTCGCATGCGTACGGATCACCGCCCGGTAGATCAGATAGCCGTCCGGCGTCACATACTGCTTCTCCTCGAGGATATCGTTGGGATTGACGAAATACACTTCGTGCGGCTGGTAGTTGGAAGAATTGGCATCGAAGTAGCTGTGGTTATCGCCTTGGTGATACCAGCTCGGCAGCGCCATTTGCCGGGTTTCGTCAACCGTCTGCACCTTCACGATCTGCACGTTCTCGCGCACGTTGTTCAGGGTGCCCGCCGCCAGCGACAGGTTGCCGCCCGCTTCGATCGTCGACGAGTTGTTGTTCACGAGCCCCGAGGCGGCGCCATTGCCGCCGCTGATCGCCATGTCGCCGCTGCTGTACAGCGTCGCGCCGCCCGTGTTGTTCAACGTGCCGGCCACGTTCAGCGTCATCGCGCCGGTTGCGCCCACGAGGGCTTGTGCGCCCGTGTTGTCCAGGTTCCCCGTCGTCACCGTCACGTTGCCGCCGACGATGCCGCTGGTGTTCGTCACGTTCGCGGCGCTGATGTCGAGCTGCGTGGCGCCGTTGATTTCGCCCGCGTTGGCGAGGTTGCCGGCGGCCTTCAGCGTCACGCCCTGCGCTTCGATGGTCGCCCCGGCCTGGTTCGTAAACTGCTGGCCGGACAGCGTCAGGTTACGTGCCGCCTCGAACGTGGACGTGTTCGTGATATTGCCCGTCACGGTCAGGCTCAGGTCGCGGTTCGAATGGAATTGCTGGGTGCCGTTGGCCTGCACGTAGTCGCCGTCCATCGTCAGCGCCAGGTCGCGCCCGCCGAACAGTTCGCCCATGCCGGCCACCGTGTGCGTGCTCACGGTCAGGTCGCGGTCCGTCGCGACGCGGCCGCCCTGGTTGCTCAGCTGCTGGCTCGTCAGCGCCAGGTCGGCGCCGGAGCCGGCCGCGGTACCCAGCTTGCCGCCGTCGTTGTTGACCTGCTGCGCCGTGATCAGCGCATTGCCCGCGGCGACGATCTGGCCGCTGTTCGTAAACGTCGCGCCGGCCTGGTTGAACGTCAGCGTGCCGTTGCTGTTCACCTTGCCCTGGTTCGTCAGCTGCTGCGTGATCGCCAGGTCCATGTTGCGGCCCGATGCGATCGTGCCGGCGGCGCCGTTCTGCAACGTGCGGCCGGACAGCAGCAGGTCGCCCATCGCGGCGATCGTTCCGTTGTTGACGATGGCGTCCTTGCTGACGACCTTCGTGGCGCCTGTTCCCGCGTTCGAGATGCGCCCGCTGCCGTTGTCGATCGTCGCGCCATCGACCGTCAACGTGGCGAGCGCGCCCAGCGTCTCGATCGTGCCCGCGTCGTTGGTCACCGCACCGGCGGCCGTCAACGCCAGGTCGCGGCCCGCCTGCAGCGTGCCCTGGCGGTTGTCGGCTGCGCCGTTCAGCGTGAAGGTCGCATTGCCGTCCGCCAGGATCGCGCCGCCGCGGTTGCTCATGCCGGGGGCCGTCACGACGATGTCGCTGCCCGAGCCCTTCACGGTCGAGATGCGGCCGCCGTCGTTGTTGAACGACGCTGCCGTGAACGTCGCCTTGCCGCCCGCCGCGACCTGCCCGCCGTTCGTGAACGACGCCCCCGCCTCGTCGAACGTCAGCGTGCCGCCGCTGCTGATCGCGCCCGTATTGGCCAGCTGCTGGTTCACGTCCAGCAGCAGGTCCCGCGCGGAGGCCAGTTGGCCCGGCCCCTGGTTCTGCAACGTCTGCGCGTGCACGGTCACGTCGCCATTGCCGGCGATCGTGCCGCTGTTGACGATGGCGCCGCGGCTATCGATGGTCGTGGTGCCGGTGCCGGCGTTGACGATGCGGCCGCTGCTCGTGATGCCTTGCGCCGTCACATCCAGCGTGCCGGCGCCCGACTCGATCGTGCCGCTGCCGTTCGTCAGCGTGCCGCCCGCGTCCACCACGACGTCGCGGCCGCCGTGCAGCGTGCCGCCGCCATTGCCGATAGCGCCGCCGATGTCGGCCGTCAGCCGGCCGTCCGCGGCGATCGTGCCACCCTGGTTCGACAGGCTGCCGGCATCCAGGGCGATCGCAGCCGCGGAATTGGTCACCGTGTACAGCTGGCCGCCGTTGTTGTTGATGCTGGCGGCCGTGATGTCGATCGCACCGCCAGTACCGATCCGGCCGGCGTTGTTGAACGCGGCGCCGGCTTGCTGGAAGCGCAGCGTGGCGCCGCTGCTGATCGTGCCCTGGTTGTCCAGCTGCTGGCGCACCGCCAGCTCGAGCGGGCCGCCGGCGCTGAGCGTGCCGCCGGCCTTGTTCTGCAACGTGGCGGCGGTGATATCCACGGCACCGTTGCCGGCCAGCGTGCCGCTGTTGACGATACTGGTGGCGCCGGTGACCGTCGTGGTGCCGGTGCCCGCGTTGACGATGCGGCCGGACGACGTGATCGATTGCGCCTGCACCGCCAGCATGCTGCCGGCGCCGATCGCCTCCAGCGCGCCGCCCGTATTGGTCAGCGCGCCGTCGGCGCTCACCGCCAGCCGACCGGGGGTCTGCACCTGCCCCTGGCTGTTGTCGAACGCGCCGTGCGCCGTCAGCGTCGCGTCGCCGCTTGCCGCGATGGCGCCGGCGCGGTTGCTGAGCGTCGACCCGCTGTCCAGCGTCACGTCTCCCGTGCCGAGCGCCGCGATCTGGCCGCCGTCATTGGCGATCGATGCACCGCGCAGCAGGATGTCGTCGCCGGCGGCGATGCGGCCGCTGTTGGCGATGCGCGTGCCCGCCTGGTCCAGCGTCAGCGTGCCGGCCGCGCTGACGGTGCCGGCGTTCGTGAACGCGTCGGTCACGCGCAGGTCCATCGCCGCGCCAGCGGCCACCGTGCCGCCCGCATCGTTGCGCAGCGTCGCGGCCTGCACGTCGAGCATGCCGTTGCCGGCCAGCGTGCCGCTGTTGACGATGCTCGTCGCCGCCTGCACGCGGGTGCTGCCGGTACCGGCGTTGACGAGGCGGCCGGCCGTGTTGTCGATCGATTGCGCGGCCACCGTCAGCGGGCCCGCTGCCGTCTCGATCGCACCGTTCTGGTTACCGAGGGCACCGGCAGCGCTCAGCGCCAGCGCATCGGCGCTGCGGATCGTGCCCTGACGGCTGTCCAGCGCGCCGGATGCGGCAATCGTCGCCGCGCCGTCCGCGACGATGGTCCCGCCCACGTTGGCGATGTCGCCCGAACGCAAGGTCACATCGCCGCCGCTGCCCTGCACCGTGACGAGCTGGCCGCCGCTGTTGTCGAACGTGCCCGTGTCGAGTGTGGCATCCGCACCAGAGACGATCTGGCCGCTGTTGCGCACCGCAGCCGCCGCCGCATCGACTGTCAGCGTGCCATGGCTGCTGATGCCGCCCGCGTTCGCGAGCGAGTGACTGGCGGCCAGCGCCAGCACACCGCCCGCGGCGATCGTGCCGCCGGCCTGGTTGTCGATATCGGCGGCGGCCATGTCGACCTGGCCATTGCCGGCAATGAGGCCGCGGCTCGTCAACGTGCCGTCGACGTTCACGGCGGTGGCACCGCTGCCCACGTTGACGATGCGGCCGGCGCCGTTGTCGAGCGCTCCCGCATGCACGGCGAGCGTGCCGGCGTTGGCCAGCGCCTCGACCACGCCCGCGTCATTGCGCATCGTGCCTGCCGCGTCCAGCGCCAGCGAGCCGGCTGCCTGCAACGTGCCCTGCGTGTTGTCGAACTGGCCGGCGCTCGTCACGTGCGCATCCAGGGCGGACAGGATCGTGCCGGCGCGGTTGCTGATCGACGCGGCGTCGATCGCGATGCCGGCATTCGAACCCTGGGCGGTCGCGAACCGGCCGCCGTCGTTATCGAAAGCGGCGCTGTGCATCGTCAGCGCGCCGCCCGCGACGACAAGGCCGTTGTTGCGCACCTGCGCTTCCTGCGCGGCAAGCGCCAGCGTGCCGCCGGCGTTCACGGTGCCGGCATTGTCCATGCTGGCACCGATCGTCGCCGTCATCGCGCCGGCAGACGCGATGGTCGCTCCGGCCTTGTTGACGAGCGCTTGCGCGGCTACGTCCAGCGTGCCGTTGCCGGCAACGGTGCCGCCATTGACGAACGACGAGCTGCTCGTCACCGACGCGGCCCCCTGCCCCACGTTGACGATGCGCCCGGCCGCGTCGTTCGACAGCGCACCGGCCTGCACCGCGAGCGTTGCCTGGCTGCCGGTCGCCTCGATGTTGCCGCCGTCATTCGTCAGCGTGCCGCCTGCCGTGGCGCGCAACGCGTTGACGCCCTGGATCAGGCCATGCGTGTTGTCGAGCGCGCCCGTCATGGCGACCGTCATGCCATTTTCGGCGACGATCGTGCCGCCCCGGTTCGACAGGCTGTCGCCCCGCAGTGCGATGCTTGTGCCGGAATCGCGCGCGGCGGCGATCGTGCCGCCGTCGTTGTCGATCGCGCCGGCGCGCACGTCCGCGCCGCCGCCCGCCACGATCGTGCCGCGGTTCGTCAGCGCGGCGGCCGCTTCATCCATCACCAGCGCGGCGCGGCTGCTGATCGTCCCCAGGTTGTCCAGGCTGCCGTGCACCTGCAGTGCCAGGCCGGTGCCCGCGGCGATCGTGCCCGCCGCCTGGTTCACGGCCGTTTGCGCTTCCAGTGCCAGCGCGCCGTTGCCGGCGATGCGGCCGCTGTTGACGACGCTATCGTGCGCGCGCACCGCGGTATCGCCCGTGCCCGCGTTGACGATCTGCCCCGCCTCGTTCAACACCGAGCCGGCGGTGACCGCCAGCGTGCTCGCTGGCGCCAGCGTCTCGACCGTGCCGGCGCCGTTGTCCACGGTGCCGCCGGCCGTCAGCGCCAGCGCTTCGCGCGCCTGCAGCAGGCCGGTGCGGTTGTCCACGCCATCCTTGACGAGGAAGGCGGCATTGCGGTCGGCCATGATGGCGCCGCCCTGATTGCTGATGTTCTGTGCGCTCAGCAGCACGTCCGCGTGCGAGTCGCGCGCCGTCGCGATCGTGCCGGCGCCGTTGTCGATCGTCTTCGCGGTCACTTCCAGCGTGCCGGCCGCCACGATCGCCCCGCGGTTCGTGATGGCGGCGCCCGGCTCGTTCATGTGCAGCGTGCTCGCACTGCTGATCGCGCCCGTGTTGGTCAACGTGTCGTGTACGGCCAGGCCCAGCGCGCCCTGCGACGCGACGGTGCCGCTGTTCGCCAGCGTGGCCGCCGCCACGTCCAGCGTGCCGTTGCCGGCGATGACCCCGCTGTTCGTGATCGTGCCGGTTGCACGCACCGAGCTCGCGCCGTTGCCCGTGTTGGCGATGCGGCCGGCCGTGTTGTCGATCGACGCGGCATCGACCCGCAGCGTGCTCGCCGCGCCGATGGCTTCGACGACACCGGAGGTATTGTTCAACGCGCCATCGGCGCGCAAGCCCAGCGCGCCGCCGGCCTGCACGATGCCGGCGGCGTTGTCCACGTTGCCATGGACGGTCAACGTCGCGTCGCCGCTGGCCATTACCTGGCCGGCGCGGTTGCGCATGTCGTTGGCCGTCATTTGCAGGCCGCCAGCCAGCACGTTGATGCGGCCGCCGTCGTTGTCCACCGTGTCGATGTTGATGGCGGCGTCGCCACGCGTGGCGATCGTGCCGCGATTGCGCAGCGCGGCGCCGGCTTCATCGAAAGCAAGCGTGCCGGCACTGGCGATGGAGCCATCGTTGGTGAGCCGGGTACGCACGCCCAGGTCGAGGTGCTCGAGCGCGTTGATGTTGCCGTTGCCGGCGTTCTCCAGCGCGTCCGCGTGCACGGCCAGCGCGCCGTTGCCGGCGATCGTGCCGCTGTTCAGGATACTGTCGCGCGCGGCCACGATCGATTGGCCCATGCCGGCCGCCGTGATCGTGCCGGCCTCGTTGACGATCGTGCGGCCAGCCAGCGCCAGCTCGGTGCCGGCGGCGATCGCGCCATGCTCGTTGCCGATGCGCCCGCCCGCGTTCAGTTTCAGGTCGGCACCCGTGCGGATCGCGCCGTCCGCATTGTCCACGGTGTCGCGCACGGTGATCCGGCCTGCGGCATCGGCCTGGATCAGGCCACCGCTGTTGTCCAGCGTATCGGTTGCCAATGCGATGTTGCCTGCGCCGCCGGCGGCCGTGGCGATCGTTCCGCCGGCGTTGTCCATCGTCCTGGCAGCGATCGCCGCGTCGCGCTGCGCCAGCATGGTGCCACGGTTCGTCACGGCGGCCGTTGCGGCATCCACCACCAGCGTGCTGCCGGCGGCGATGCGACCGCCGTTGTCCAGCGCGCCGCCGATCGTCATCGTCATGCCCTCACCGGACACGATGCGACCGGCCGTTGCATTGTCCACCGCGCGGGCGTTGACGGCCACGCTGCCGTTGCCGCCGACGAGGCCCGCGTTGCCGATCGTGTCGGCCTGCACGTGCATGGCGCCCGTGCCGGCATTGGCGATGCGCCCGCTGCCGTTTTCGATGGCCGCTGCCGTGACGTCCAGCGTGCCCGTACCGTCCAGCGTCTCGACGGCGCCGGCATCGTTGCGCAGCGTGCCGACCGTGCGCAGCGACAGGCTGCCGCCGGCCTGGATCACGCCCGTGTCGTTCGCGACGTTGCCCGCCGCGGCAATCGCCGCGTTCGTGCCGGCGGCAATGCGCCCGCTCGCGTTGTGGATCGCGCCGCCGTCGAGCGCCAACGCGCCGCCGGCCGAGATCGCGCCGTGGCCGTTATCCAGGTCGCCCGTGTGCAGCGTCGCGTTGCCGCCGATCGTCCACTTGCCTTCCACGGCGCTGGTGGCGCCGCTGTCCAGGCGCAGGTCGCCCGTCACGTTCACCGTGCTGCCGGTGCCGGCGATCGCACCGGCGCGCAGCGTCAGTCCGGCACCCACGTCGAGCGTGCCCTGCTGCTGGGCCAGTGTGCCGCCCACGGTGACGCTGGCGGTGCCGGTCCCCGTCTGCCGCACGATGCCGCCGGCGTTGTCGAAGCCTTGCGCCACGTCCGCGTGCAGCATTCCCGCCTGCACCAGGCCGGCCGCGTTGGTCACCGCGTCGACGGTAGCGGCCAGCGTGCCGCCCACCAGCAACTTGCCGCCATCGTTGGCCAGGCGTGCGCCGCGCACCTGGGCGTCACCCAGCACGTCCAGCTTGCCCTGGCGGTTATCGAGCGTGCCGTCGATCGCCAGCGCGCGCAGCGTCGCGCTGCCGCTGGTGTTGGCGAAGCTGCCGGTATGGAGGCTGACGCCGCCGGTGGACGTGATCGTGCCGGCGGCGTTGTCGATGCGCTGCGCGGCGAGCGTGCCGTCCGCCAGCACTGGCGCCGGCGTGGTCGCCTGGTCGGTCGGCGCCGTGGTTGCCGTGCCGTCCGTGACAGGCGTCGCATTGGTGCCCGTGCCGGTAGTGCCGGTCGATGCGGTGGTGCCGTCAGTGGGGCCATTCGTTGCGGTGGAGCCGGTGGACGTGGCAGGCACGGGAGCGGGTGCCGCCAGGCCCAGCGTGCCGCCGGCATTCAGTACTTCCGCCGCGTCGACCGCCAGGATCGAGGCGCCCGTCTGCGCGATCGTGCCCTGTGCGTTCAGCACGGCGCCGCCGGCCGTCAGCGCGATGCGTTGCGCCTCGATCGTGCCGCCGCGGTTATCCGCATCGCCCTGCAGACCCAGCACGGCGGCCCCGCCGCTCGTGAGCTTGCCCGTGTTGACAAGGCTTGCCGCAGTCACGGCCAGATCGCCGCCGGCCTGCGCCTTGCCGTGGTTGTCGAACGCGCCGGCCGTCGCTTGCAATGCGCCGCTGGCCGCCAGGCTGCCGGCGTTTTCCAGCCGGCCGCTCGCCGTGACGACCAGGTCGCCGGCCCCGGCGCCGATCTCGCCCGCATTGCGCACGCCGACACCGGCCTCGGTGCCGACGAGCCAGATGCGGTTGGCGTACATGCCGCCCAGCCGCGCGACGTCGATCGCATAGCTGGGAACGTCCGCCGCGCCCTGGTGCGCTTGCGCCACTTGCGCGGTCTCCTGCTCGTCGACGTCGTTGACGCCGGTGATCACGTTCAGCCGCTGTGCCCACAGGCTGGCGTTGACCTGCACCGAGCGGGCGATCAGCGCCGTGTAGTCGGTGCTGCTGGCATCGAGGCCGGCACCGTCGACGACTATCTGGCCGCGCTGCACGGCATAGCCCTTCAGCGCGCCGTCCACCATGATCGGGCTGCCGGTCGTCAGCGTGGCGCGGCTGACGTTGATGAAGCCCCCGCCGTCGACGGCGATGCCGGCCGGGTTCGCGATGATCGTCTCAGCGCGCTGGCCGGCCACTTCGATATAGCCTTGCAGCCGGCTGGGATTGCTGGAGTTGACTTCGTTCAGGATCACGCGCGCCGTGCCGTCCGTCATCCACGGGTTCGCTTGCACCCAGCCGCCCAGCTGCGTCTGCACATTCGTGCGCGAGTTGTTCAGGATCGCACCAGTCTTCGGCACGTCGAACTGCGAGTACACGTTGCGCGACACGCCGGCAGCGCTGGGCGTCTGCACGTTCACCTGCAGCACGCCGTTCGCCGCGTTCAGCACCGTGGCACGCTGCTGGCCCGGTGCCTTCGGGTCGGCGATGATCTGCGCCGCCGCCAGCGGCACCAGGGCCAGCGAGCCGAAAGCGGCCCCCAACAGCAGCACCAGCCGATGCAGTGCCGGGTGCGACCACGACGATGGCGCAACGCCATCCAATGCGCCGCTCTGGCCCGGGCCCTTGCCCTGGCTGCGCGCGGTTTCCTGGACCGCCATGCAGATGCCGCGGGCTTTGTTGAAGACGAGACGGTAGCGAAGTTTGTTCATGGCGATCAGTATTCGTAATTCAGGGTGAATCCGGTGGCGACAGCGGCGGTGCGGAATGCCGCGGGTTTGTGGACGGGTTTGCCGGCGAAGACATCGACCTGCAGCCCTTTCAGCTGGCCGCGCCAGCCGACGGCCGCGCCGGTGAGGCGGGTGCCCAGCAGTGCCGGGGCACTGGGGCCGGCGACGACGCCGTGGTCGAGTGCCGCGTACAGTTGCTGCTGCGTGCCCGGCACGGTCCACACCAGGTCGTTGCGCAGCAGCCAGCCCCGTTCGGCGATCAGGCTGGCCTCACCGTCGTAACCGCGCACCGTGTAGCGCCCGCCGATGGAGAAGCGGTCCTGCGGCACCAGTGGCGTGCGGTTCCATTGGCCGCGCCAGGCCAGCTGGTACGTCAGCGCCTGGGTCAACGGCCAGTTCGCGTTGACGTCCCCACTCAGCACGCGCGGGCGCGACGTGCCTTCGCCATACGGTTCCTCCGGTGCGGGTAGCGTGCCGAATGCCGACGTGCCCATCTTCCACGCCAGGCTGGCATCGACGGTGGCACTGCCGATGAATTCCTTGTGCGCGACGCCGAACGTGAAGCCGCCCATGCGGCGGCGCTGCACTTCCACTTCCGTGTCGTCGATGAAGTTGCGGCTGCGGCGCTGCCACGCGCGGACCGACAGCGTGGTCTTGCGCACCGCATCGCGATAGACGAGCCGTGCCAGCTTTACTTCCGTGTTCGTGCTGGTGCCGCTGTACAGGTAGTCCTGGTTCGCGCCGGCCACCGTCTGGTGATAGCGGTAGTCGTTGAACTGCAGCGTCAGCAGCCACCAGCCGTACGGCACCGAGTAATGCAGCGCGCTGCCGCCGGTGCCGTAGTTGCCGCCCGGGCTGTCGCCCGGCACGTGATGGTTCAGCGTGACGTAGAACAGGTCGTGCAGGCCCGTCGGGTTATCGACGGACAGCGTGGCGCCGCCCTGGTAGGTGCCGGTGGAATGGCTGCCGCTGTCGTCCAGCGACATCGACAGCCGCCACGCGCGTCCGCCCTGCCACTTGATCACGAGATCGCTGTCGCCGGGCTGCTCGCCGGGCACGACCTGGATGTCGGCATCTGCTCCGGGCACGCGCTTGAAGTTCTCCAGGCCCTGTTCGATCGCCCGCAGGTTCAAGAGCTCGCCGGGCCGGGCCGGCAGCGCGCTGGCGTAATGTCCATCCTGGCCCGGCTCGGCGAACCGGATCGCGCGGATGCGGCCCGGCACCAGCGTCAGGCGCAGGGTGCCGCCCTGTAGGTCTTGTGCGGCGGCGAGCACGCGCGTGGTGACATAGCCCTTGGCGATCAGCGCATTCTGGATCGCGCCCACCATCACGTTGATGCCGGTGCTGCCCAGGCAGCGGCCCAGGCCTGGCCGGGCCGCGTCCAGCGCCCAGCGGAAGCCGTCCGCCGCGTCGCCATCGAGCGTGACGTCGCGGATCACGAAGCACGGCGCCTCGCGTTCGGGATAGGTGCCGGGTGCGCTTGGCGGCGCCTGCAGGCGCACGTCAGGCTGCGCGTCGGCTTCGAGCTTGCGCCGTGCTTCCTCGCGCTGCTGCTGGCGCTGCAATTGCTGATCGGCGACACCGGGCGCGACCTGCGCGCACGCGGGTGAGAACAATGCGCTGCCCAGCATGGCGAATGCCAGCGGCGGCGCGAGACGGGACGGGAGGAAGGTGGAGACCATATGTTGACGCACAGAAATACTTCAGCAATGGAGTATAGCTTTATCGTTTCCGCATGGAAACTAAAATGATTGATTTTATATATTCAGATTAAGAAAATTGTTGCTTTTGTCGGATTATCCCAACATGAAGGCTGAAAATAGTGAGAATTGGTGAGAATCGGCGGGGCTTAAAAAAAGCGGGGCCGGGAATTAATCCCGGCCCCGCGTATCGATAATATGTGAGATTTGGTGAGAATTAATCTTTTATCAGCTTTGAGAAACGGCCATCATTTCAGGTTCGCCGCCAGGAACGCCTCCACCCGCTTGTAGAAATCGCGCCGGTCTTCCGCGCGGCGCAGCGTATGCCCTTCTTCCGGATACACGACGTATTCCACGCCCGGGTTATGCTTCAATGCGCTGCGCAGCCGGCTCGCATGCACCATCGGCACCCGCACATCTTCCGCGCCGTGGGCAATCAGCACGGGCCGTGTCAGCTTCGCCGCCTGGGCCAGCGGCGATACTTCCCGCAGCGCCGCCGCTTCCGTTTCGGGGTCTCCCAGCAATGTCCGCATGCCGTACTGCAGCGCCTCGCGCGACGCATCCGACTCGGCCACCGTGAAAACCAGGCCGATGTCGGACGGCCCGGCCAGGTCCACGGCGCAGCGGAAAATGGTCGGGTGGCGAATCAATCCCATCAGCGATGCATAGCCACCGTAGCTGCCGCCCATGATGGCGATGCGGCCGGGGTCGGCCCAACCTTGGCCGATTGCCCATTGCGCCGTGTCGGCCAGATCGTCCTGCATCGCCCGGCCCCACTGCTTCCAGCCCGCTTCGAAGTGGCGGTAGCCGAAGCCGGTACTGCCGCGAAATTCCGGCTGCAGCACCAGATAGCCGCGCGACGCCAGGAACTGGGCCTCCGCATCGAATTCCCACGAGCCGCCGCGCAGCCAGGGCCCGCCGTGCACCAGTACCACCGTGGGTAACGGCCCTTTCGCCTGGCCCGGCGGCATCGTCACGTAGACAGGAATCTGCATGCCGTCGCGCGCCTTGAAGCGCTGGAAGTCGCGCCGGCCCATCTGGGCGGCCACGATGTCCGGATGTTCGCTGCCCAAGCTGATGAGTTTGCCCGTGGATGGCGTATAGACCAGGTATTGCGTCGGCTGCCGGTCCGAGCTGGACTCGACCAGCAGCGCGGCCGAGTTGCGGCAATCGTCGCCGCAGCGGATGCGGTTGACGAGGCCGGGCAGCAGCGTATCGACCTTCTGCTGCACGTCCTTCATGGCCGCATCGAACCACACCGTGGTCTTCGCATCAGTCTCCAGGTGCAGGCCCAGCGTGCTCTTGGCAACGTAGTCGAGCGCCGCCTCGCCGCTGTAATCGAAGCCATCCACAGCGACGAGCGGCTCGGCCGAGCGCTGGCGCTTCGCCAGGTCATACGCGAACAGCGCCGTGTGGCCCTTGTGCGTGGCCGTCACGTACAGCGTGTTGCGGCTGTCGAAGAACGACGGCACGAAACCCGTGCTGCCGAGGCATGGGTCGTTCGCCAGTTCGCTCCACTTGGCGGCATCCTTGTCGCGGTACGACACGATGCAGCGGCCCTTGTCGACCGAGACCGCGATGCGGGGCGCCGAGTCGGCATCCACCAGCCACTCCTGCACCCGCGCGGGCATCGAGCCGGGCAACATGTCCGACAACTGCCGCGTGCGGGTATTGAGCCGGTACAGCCGCGACGATTCGGGCTGGTAGTCGACGTTATTCCACAGGTATTTCTGGACGATGATGTCGTCCGAACCATCGTGCGTGGCGCCCCAGTAGCCGTAATCCGCTGTCAGGATGCGGCTTTGCAGGTGGCTGCCCGTCCTTTCCGCGCGGTGCCGCCAGTTCCCCGAGATCAGGTGGGTGACGTTATTGCCATCCCGGTCCGCCGCAAACTCCTCGTAATTGCCTTCGAATTCGACGCGCCGATCCTTGACGGTGAAGCCGACCCTGTTCTCGTTGATCCAGTGGATCGACGTGATCACGGCGTTTTCGCTGTCGGTGGAACCGGGCACCGTGTACTTGTCCAGGTCGCGCGTCTCGCGCACGACGACCATCTGCTTGCCGTCCGGGGCATTACGCAGGAAGGCCACGTAGTTCCCTTTCGGGGACAGCTGTACCTTGCTGATATTCGGTTCGTCGAAGAATGCCGCGACGGGCGGCGCGGCCATTGCCGGCGCCGCCGCGACCAGCAGGGATGCAAACAGCAAGTTATTCATTTGAATTAACCGTTGTGAAAACCAACGATCATCTGGCAGGGCGCCGAATAATGTCAAATAAAAAAGAGCCTGCTGTTGTTGCAGATTAAATGAATCGCATCGATTATCGCGCCGCGCTCAGCGTATGAAATAACCGGCCACCCGCCAGGTGCCATCTTCCTCCCGCGTCGGCGTCACCGTCTCGATCGCATTGGCACGGTCGGTGAACCGGCTGGCGTATTGCAGCACCACGTAATGGCCTCGCGGCGCGCCGGGCAAAGTCGTGGCGTAGACGGACGACATCAGCGTCCTGCCCTGCACGGTGCCGACCGGCATGCGTGCGTCACGCATGCCCTTCTCCCACTGCGCAACGCTGACGGCGTTCTTCAACACCTGCGCGCCCTGCTCCCACGATGCCGTGTACCGGCCTTCATCGACCACCGCCAGCCACTGTTCCGCGGCCTGCTGGGCCGCGGCAAGCACCTGCGGGTCCTGCGGCGGCTGCACGCCCTGGGCATGGGCGAACGGGGCGAGGCTGAGCGAGGCGGTGGAGAACAGCAAGGCGGCAAGCAGTTTCATGACGGTCCTTTCCGGTTCGGGAGTAACGGCGCGGGCACGTTGCCCGCGCCTGCCGTCATCTTACGCGACTTGCGGCAACTTCCCGATCAGCTTGTCCAGCGTGATCGGGTACTCGCGCACCCGGACGCCGGTGGCGTTGTGGATCGCATTCGCGATCGCCGCGGCGACGCCGCAGATACCCAGCTCACCGACCCCCTTTGCCTTCATCGGCGACGACATCGGGTCCGTCTCGTCGAGGAAGATCACCTCCTGGTGCGGGATGTCCGCATGCACGGGCACCTCGTACGACGCCAGGTCGTGGTTGACGAAGAAGCCGAGGCGCTTGTCGACGACCAGGTCCTCCATCAGTGCCGCGCCGGCTCCCATCGTCATCGCGCCGATCACCTGGCTGCGTGCCGACTTCGGGTTCAGGATGCGGCCGGCCGCGCACACGGCCAGCATGCGCCGGATCCGCGTCTCGCCCGTGTAGGCATCGACCGCCACTTCGACGAAATGGGCGCCGAATGTCGATTGCTGGAACTTCTTGTCCAGGTCCCCGTATTCCATCTTGTCCTCGGCCACCACTTCGCCGCTTGCGGCCGCGTCGCGCAGCGGCACCGACTTGCCGCCCGCGCGCACGGTGCCGTCCGTGAACTCGGCATCCGCTGCCAGGCCGAGCTTCTTGCAGACGGCTTCGCGCAGCTTCACGCACGCGGCATACACGCCGGCGGTGGAGCTGTTGCCGCCCCACTGGCCGCCCGAGCCGGCGGAGACGGGGAAGTCAGAATCGCCCAACTTGACGACGACCTTGGCCAGCCCCACGCCCATCATCTCCGCGGCCGTCTGCGCGATGATCGTGTAGCTGCCGGTGCCGATGTCCGTCATGTCCGTTTCGACAGTGACGACGCCGTCGGCGCCGAGCCGCACGCGCGCCGCGGACTTCTGCACGAGGTTGTTGCGGAACGCCGCCGCCACGCCCAGGCCGACCAGCCAGCGGCCGTCGCGCACCTGGCCGGGCAACGGGTTGCGCCGGTTCCAGCCGAACCGCTCGGCGCCCGTGCGCAGGCACTCGACGAAGCGGCGCTGCGAGAACTTGCGGGTGCGCTTTTCCGGGTCGACCGTCGTGTCGTTGACGATGCGCAGCGTGACGGGGTCCATCTTCAGCTTCTCGGCCAGCTCGTCGACCGCGATCTCCAGCGCCATCAAGCCAGGTGCCTCGCCGGGCGCGCGCATCGCGTTCCCTTCCGGCAGATCGAGCGTGGCCAGCAGCATCCGCGTCAGCCGGTGCGCGCCCGCGTACAGCAGGCGGGTCTGGTTCACTGCCGTTTCCGGCTTGCCGTCCGGGAGGTCGCCCGACCAGCTCTCGTGCGCGATCGCCGTGATGCGGCCCTCGCGCGTGGCGCCGAAGCGGATGCGCTGGATCGTGGCCGGCCGGTGCGTCGTGTTGTTGATCACCAGCGCGCGCTGCAGCGCCACCTTCACGGGCCGCCGCGCCGCCTTCGCGCCCAGCGCCGCCAGCAGTGCCTCGGCCCGCACGAACAGCTTGCCGCCGAAACCGCCGCCGATGTACGGCGACACGTAGCGCACGTTCTCCTTCGGGATGCCGAGCGTCTTCGCCATGTCGCCCTTGCCCCAGTCGATCATCTGGTTCGACGTCCACACGGTCAGCTTGTCGCCATCCCATGCGGCGACCGATGCGTGCGGCTCCATCATCGCGTGGCTCTGGTCCGGCGTCGTGTAGGTGGCATCCAGCTTCACCGGCGCCGCGTCGAACGCGGACTGGAAGTTGCCGGCCTTCGTTTCCGGGTCATCTTCCTTCTTCGGCAGCTTGGCGCTGCCCTTGGCCTTGGCCAGGTCGTATGCGCCCTTCGTCTCGGCATAGCGCACGCGCACCAGGGATGCGGCGGCGCGCGCCTGTTCGAACGTCTCGGCGACGACGACCGCAACGGCCTGGTGATAGTGCTCGACTTCCGGGCCGGCCAGCAGTGTCGCCGTGTTGTACTTGCCCTTGCCCAGCTTGCCCGCATTCTCGTGCGTGACGATGGCCAGCACGCCGGGTGCGCGCCGTGCTTCGGCCGTGTCGATCGATGTGATGCGGCCCTTGGCGATCGCGGCACCGATCACGTACCCG
The DNA here is from genome assembly GCF_007830495.1 of Pseudoduganella flava. Lineage (GTDB taxonomy): Bacteria > Pseudomonadota > Gammaproteobacteria > Burkholderiales > Burkholderiaceae_D > Rugamonas > Rugamonas flava. The sequence goes on from NZ_VLKW01000003.1 coordinate 238,146, forward strand.
TAGGCGGCGTTCGGTGCCACGTCATGGCGCTCATAGGCGTAACGCGCAGTGCCGGTGGTCTTGTACGGGCCGTCGATGCGGTCCGTCGGTTTGCCGACCACTTTCAACTGGTCGATCGGATTGGTGGTGGCGGGAGTGGTGAACTTCATCGCATCATCCTTTCTTCGCTTCGGCCAGCACAGCGTCAAGCGTGCGCTGGACGAGGGGAATCTTGAACGCGTTGTCGTGCGTGGGCTTCGCATCGGCCAGCAGCGCATCGGCCACGGCCTTGCCGCCGCGCGGCAGGTACTGCTCCGCGGCCGGCATGCGCCATGGCTTGTGGGCGACACCACCGAGTGCGACGCGGCCGGTGCCGTCGCGCTGCACGATGGCCGCCACGGAGACGAGCGCGAACGCATACGAGGCGCGGTCGCGCACCTTGCGGTAGATGTGCGTGCCGCCGGCGGGGCGCGGCAGCGTGACCGCGGTGATCAGTTCCCCGGGCGCCAGCGCGTGCTCGATGTGCGGCGTGTTACCGGGCAGCTTGTGGAAGTCGGCGATCGGGATCGTGCGCGTGGCGCCGTTCGGCTGCACCGTCTCGACGGTCGCATCCAGCACGGCCATCGCCACGGCCATGTCGCTCGGGTGGGTGGCGATGCAGGCATCGCTGACGCCGACGATCGCGTTGTGGCGCGTGAAGCCGCCGATCGCCGAGCAGCCGCTGCCCGGCTGGCGCTTGTTGCAGGCCATGTTCGTGTCGTAGAAGTACGGGCAGCGCGTGCGCTGCAGCAGGTTGCCGGCCGTGGTGGCCTTGTTGCGCAGCTGCGCCGAAGCCCCGGCCAGCAAGGCGCGCGACAGCACGCCGTAATCGCGGCGCACGCGCTCGTCCGCCGCGAGGTCCGTGTTGCGGACCAGCGCGCCGACGCGCAGGCCGCCGTCGCGCGTCGCTTCGATCTTGTCGAGCTGCAGGCCGTTCACGTCTACCAGGTGCGGCGGCGTTTCGATCTCGAGCTTCATCAGGTCCAGCAGGTTCGTGCCGCCGGCGATGAAGCGGGCGCCCGGCACCCGCGCGACCGCCGCCGCGGCTTCGGCGGGCGTGCGGGCCTTCTCGTAGCTGAAGACTTTCATGCGGGCCTCCCGGATATTTCGACAATCGCATCGACGATGTTCGAATAGGCACCGCAGCGGCAAATGTTGCCGCTCATGCGCTCGCGGATTTCCGTCTCCGTCAGCAGCGGGCGCTGCGTCAGGTCGGCCGTCACGTGGCTGGGAATGCCCTGGCGGATCTCGTCCAGCACGGCGACGGCCGAACAGATCTGGCCGGGAGTACAGTAGCCGCATTGGTAGCCGTCGTGCTTCACGAACGCGGCCTGCATCGGATGCAGTTTCTCCGGCGTGCCGAGGCCTTCGATCGTCGTCACCTCGGAACCTTCGTGCATCACGGCCAGCGACAGGCAGGAGTTGATGCGGCGGCCGTCGACGATCACCGTGCAGGCGCCGCACTGGCCCTGGTCGCAGCCCTTCTTGGTGCCGGTCAGGTGCAGCTGCTCGCGCAGCAGGTCCAGCAACGTGGTGCGGGTGTCGACGGCGATCGTCTGCTGGCGGCCGTTCACTTTCAACGTGACGCGCGACGTGACGGGTGCCGGTGGCGGCGCCTGGGTGCCGGCGCTCGGCTGCGCACCGGCGACGGTCGGCACGGCGGCGGCGGTGGCGGTCAGCGCGCCCGCGATCAGCAGGTCGCGCCGGGTCGTGTCGATATCTTCCATTGTTCACTTCCTTTGCGGGTGGGATGGTGGCAGGAAGGTTCGCTGCATGCAGGGCCTCTGGCGGGCCCATGAGAACCAATCAGTGATGGTAAATGCATTACGCGGAAGGGATGCACACGGTTGCGCACATGGGCTTATGAGCGACGCTCATCAATCGCCGGCCCGCAAAACAAAGATTTTTCGGCCGTACGCCCATAAAAAAACCGGCACCCCCGCGCCAAATACGCGAGGATGCCGGTTTTAATCGGCGCCGGAGTAACTCACCGGCGGCCGGGTATTTTATGCGGCTGGAATCAGAACTTGTAGCCGACGCCGACGTTCAGGGTCGTCGAATCGCTGCTCATTTTCTGCACTTCGACGCGGCCGAAGATGTTCGGCGTGAAGCTCATGTTCAGGCCGATGCCGTACAGGACCTTGGTGTCGCTGTCGTCGCTCTTGTAGCCGCGGTAGTCGGCTTCGACTTTCAGGTAGGAAGCGCCCAGGCGGCCGTACACGTCCAGTTGGTTGTTCAGCGGGAACGAGCCGATAACCGACAGGTGGGTCTGCTTGGCCTTGACTTCCGTGCCGTAGTATTCGAAGTCGCCGTGCTGGCGGTAGCCCAGTTCCACTGCGACGTTCTGGTTGATGCCGTAGCCTGCGAACGCGCCGATGGCTTTCTTGGTGCTGTCGAAATCGTCGATCTTCGTGCCACCGACGTCACCGCCGATGTAGAAGCCGGTCGGAGCGGCTGCGAAGGAGGAGGAAGCCATCAGGGCCAGAGCGGCGGCGGCGGCGAGTTTCTTGAACATTATATATCCTGATTTTAAGTGGTGAATTCCGTTCTTATCGTCGCAAGCGAAATCTTATTTCTATTGCTGACAGGCAATTATACAGTTTGATAATTTATGCTGCAAGTGGGCATAATGACCTAGGCATTTTCGGCAGGCGGTTCATCCAATAACTCCGGGTGCCTGCCGTGAAAAACGGCGGCCCGGCACAGCCTTGCGGGTGGTACGATCGATCTGTTCCCATGCATACCTCGATGAAATTCCTGCTCAATCTGATCGGCGCCATCGCCGTGGTCCTGGCCGTGCTCGGCGTATTCCTGCCGCTGCTGCCGACCACGCCGTTCCTGCTGCTGGCGTCGGCCTGTTTCGCGCGCGGCTCGACGCGCATGCACAACTGGCTGCGCACCAACCGCCTGTTCGGCAAATACCTGCGCGACTGGGAGGATGGCCGCGGCCTGCCGCTGCGCGGCAAGCTGGCCATCCTGCTGCTGATGTGGGTATCGATGGGCTATTCGATGACGCGCGTGCCGCACGTGGCCCTGGTGCTGCTGCTCGCGGCGATCGGCGTGGCCGTCACCGTGTTCCTGCTGCGCTTCGTGCCGACGCAGCGCGCGCGCCGCTAGCGCTCCTTCAGGGCAAACGGCAGGTACCAGTACAGCGCCACCTCCCGCGTGCCAGGGTGCAGCGCCCGGTACAGATGGTGGTCATGGCCGCCCAGCGTGAAGCCATAGCGCCGGTAAAAGCGGCATGCGGCCACATTGTTCGATTGCGTCTCCAACCGCAAGCCCGGCATGCCATGCGCCTGCGCCCAGCCGACCGCCGCATCCATCAGCTGCCGTGCCAGGCCAAGGCCGCGATGCGCTGCATCGACGGCGAAGTCCTCGACGATCGCATAGCCGCTCCAGCAGCGGCCGACGATCAGGTAGCCCACCGCGTGGCCGGCCGCCTGCGCGACGAATACGGCGCAGTCGGCATCGTCCAGGGTGGACCCGATCTCATCGAAATCGACGTCGTAGCGCTTGCGGTACGGCGCCGCCAAGGGTGTGGCGCGCGCCACGCACTCGTCGTCGAACGGTGCGGTCAGCTCGCTGGCGATCTCGAACGAAAAGTCGCAGTGCGCCAGCGCGGCGACCGATGCCGCATTGGCACGCACGATCGCGATCCCCGCTGCTGCCGGCGGCTGCGTCACTTGCGCAGTACCGTGATGCCTGCCTGGTGCTTCGACAGCAGCACCGTGAACAGGCCGACGAGCGTGCGCATGCCGGGGATGCGGAACAGCTTGCCGAGCAGGCCGCGCTGGTCTTGCCGGTACAACGAGATGTACAGGTAGGATGCGTGGGGATGTACGCTGAACGAGCGGAAGCCGACCTTCTTCGCGGCGCGGATGATCTTCGCCGGATGCATGTCGCGTTCGGTGACGCCGAATTCCTCCATTACGGCGCGCGAGCGCCGCTCGTGGCCGCGCCCAGGTTCCGACGTGATGCAGATGCCGCCCGGCTTCAGCGCGCGGTAGGCGCTGCGCAGTGCGCCGACTTCGTCCACGGCGTGGTGCAGGCAATCGAAGAACACGACCACGTCGAACTCCTCGTTGAAGGTCAGCGACTCGTAGTCGCCGCTGACGAAGTCCAGGTTCGCGAGGCCATTCTGCTGCTTCAGTCCGCGCCCTGCCTCGATCGCTTCCGGCACCAGGTCCTGGCCGATCACGTCGTAGCCCCGCTTCGCGAACAGCACGCTGGTCCAGCCCGTGCCGCACCCCATGTCGAGCAGCCGGCCACCTTCCGGCATCAGGCCCATCATCGCGCCCAGCTCCATCAGGTACAGGCCGCACTGGCTGTCGGACCACGGCTTGTGGACCGCATGCCGCATGCCGTCCGCGCCGATGTTTTTGAAGTAGTCGTACTCGCCTTGCGTTGCCATGGCCTGCCTGGATGGTAGAGGAACGCGGTATTCTAAAGGAAAGTCGTAATGTTCAAGCAACAGGCGGTCACCGGCGCGACTCGCGTGCCGCGGCATACTTGCGCCCCCAGTCCGCCACCGGCCCCAGCGCCTTGTTGAGCTCAGCCCCGGCGCGCGTCAGCGAGTACTCGACGCGCGGCGGCACTTCCGGATACGCGGTGCGCGTGACGAGGCCGTCCGCCTCCATCTCGCGCAACTGCTGGATCAGCATCTTTTCCGTGATGCCGCCCAGCAGGCGGCGCAATTCGCCCGTGCGCACGGGCTGCGCGTGCAGCTCGTACAGGATCACGGCTTTCCACTTGCCGCCGATGACTTCGAAGGCCGGCCCGATGCCGCAGTTGAACGGTTTAGTCGCCAAAACTTCCTCCAAAACTTACCAATTGGGTAGTACCTGATGAAAAAGTACGTACTTGACGGTGCAAATGGTACATCACGATACTGGCGCCTCCCACATCACAGGAGAACGCGATGAAACAGGTTGCCGTTATCGGCTTGGGCCAGATGGGCTCCACGCTGGCCCGCCTGCTGCTGCAGGCGGACATGCAAGTGCACGTCTGGAACCGCAGTCCGGGCAGGAGCACGCCGCTCGCGGCGGCGGGCGCCGTCGTGGCGCCAACGCCGGCGCAGGCCGTGCGCGATGCGCAGGTCGTCGTCATGTGCGTGCACGACGACGCCGCGGCCCGCAGCGTGCTGGCGATGGATGGCGTCGCGGCCGCCTTGCAGGGCAAGGTGCTGCTGCAGCTGACCACCGTGAGCCCGCAGGAAGCGCGTGCCGCGGCCGGGGAGGCGCATGCGCTGGGCGCCGGCTTTCTCGCCGGCGCGATCCAGGTCGCGCCGGAGCAGATGGGCAAGCCGGATACGACGATCCTGCTGTCCGGCGCGGCGGCCGACCATGACCGCGCCCGCGACGTGCTCGCGGCCTTCGGCGGCAACGTCGTTTACCTTGGCGAGAACCCTGGCGCGGCCGCCACGATGGACCTGGCCACGCTGTCCTACGTGTACGGCGCCGCGGCAGGTTTCTTCCAGGGCGCCGCACTGGCCGGGCGCGAGGGACTGGACGTGCGCGCCTATGGCGACATCGTGCATGCGATGTCGCCATCGTTCGGCGCCTTCCTGCGCCACGAGGCCGGGTCGATCGCCGCGGAGGATTACGCGGTTTCACAAAGCCCGCTGTCGATTTCCGTCGATGCAACCCGGCGCATCGAGGAAGCGATGCGGGAGCGACGCCTGCATGCCGGCTTGCCCGCGCTGATCGCGCAGTTGCTGCGCGATGCGGACCGCGCCGGGTTCGGCGGCGAGGAATTCGCGGCCGTGGTAAAAGTGCTGCGAGCGGAACCTGCGCCGAGCTGATCGCCGCAAGCGATCACGAACACCGCGCTGCTGTCGACGCCGGCGCCGTCCCCCGCGACGATGTGGCTGTCATGATGGATCGGAAAGGAGCGCGATGCGGCAGACAGGTTCCCCCCTCGGTTCGCCCGGCAGTCCGGCCGACAGTTCGGGCCTCAGCCGCCGGCGCATGCTGGCGCTGGTGGGCAAGACGTTCGGCGGCGCGGCGATGTACCACGCGATGACGTCGCTGGGCTTTGCGCAGGCTTCGCCGTTCCAGGGGCCGCCGCGGCTCGATGGCGCGCCGAAAGGCACGAAGGTGCTGGTGCTGGGCGCCGGCATGGCCGGCCTGGTGGCGGCGTACGAATTGCGCAACGCGGGCTACGACGTGCAGGTGCTCGAATATAACGGGCGCGCCGGTGGCCGCAGCTGGACGATCCGCGGCGGCGACCGCTACACGGAGCTGGGCGGCGCCACGCAAGTGTGCCGCTTCGCGCAGGGCGAATACGTGAACCCGGGGCCGTGGCGCATCCCCTACCACCATCACGGCATGCTGGATTACGCGCGCCGCCTCAACGTGCCGCTCGAACCCTTCATCCAGGTCAATTACAACGCTTACCTGCACAGCCCCGGCGCATTCGGCGGCAAGCCGCAGCGCTACCGCGCCGTGCAGGCCGACTACAACGGTCACGTGGCGGAGCTGCTGGCCAAGGCCGCCAACCGGGGCGGGCTCGATGGCGACATCAGTGCCGAGGAAAAGGACAAGCTGCTCGAATCGCTGGCATCGTTCGGGGGACTGGACAAGGACCTGCTGTACGCGAAAGGCTTCGTGTCGAGCGAGCGGCGCGGCTATGACGTGCCGCCCGGCGGGGGCCTGATGGCCCGCGCCCAGTATTCGACGCCGGTCGCGCGCAGTGAACTGGTGCGCTCGCGGCTGTGGCAAAGCCTGGCGGTCGCGCACCAGTATGAATTCCAGACCAGCATCTTCCAGCCGAAGGGCGGCATGGACCGCATCGCGCTGGCGCTGTACGAACGGGTGAAACCGCACGTGCAGTTCCATGCGAAGGTGACGGCGATCGCCCAGGATGCGCGCGGCGTCACCGTGACGTATGAAGATGCGCGCCAGCCGGGCCGGGGCGTCCGGCAAGCGAAGGCCGACTGGTGCGTGTGCACGATTCCATTGTCGATCCTGAGCCAGGTCGACTTGCAGGCGCGCCCCGAACTGCTGGCCGCCATCGAGGCGGTGCCGTATGCGGCCGCGTTCAAGGCCGGCCTGCAATTCAAGCGCCGCTTCTGGGAGCAGGACGACGGCATCTTCGGCGGCATCTCGTACACGGAGCTGCCGATCAACCGCATCAGCTACCCCAACGCGGGCTTCAACGCCCAGGGACCGGCCGTCGTGCTGGGCGCCTACATGTTCGGGCCGAACGCGTTCGAGTTCTCGGCGATGGACCCGGCCGACCGGCTGCGCGAAGTCGTGCGCCAGGGTGGCCAGATGCACCCGCAGTACGAACGCGAATTCGACAATGGCGTGTCGGTCGGCTGGCACCGCGTCCCATGGATCAACGGCTGCATGGCGACGTGGACCGACAAGACGCGCGATCGGCATTACGACAACCTGTGCGCCATCGACAATCGCCTCGTGCTGGCCGGCGAGCACGCATCGTTCATCGGCGGCTGGCAGGAAGGCGCCGTGCTGTCCGCGCAGGATGCCATCACGCGGCTGCATGCGAAGATCAAGGCGGCCAAGGCATGAAAACATTCCTCATTCCTCTCATCCTCGCACTCGCCTGCGGCAGCACGGCGGCGGCCGATGTGCCGCAGCTGTCGAAAGGCTTTCGCTTCGCCCAGCAGGACGGCAAGGCGCTGTACGCGGCCAGCTGCCAGGGCTGCCACATGGCGCATGGCGAAGGGGCGCGCGGCGCCGGCTTCTATCCGAAGCTGGCGGACAACCCGCGCGTGCAAAGCCAGGACTACGTGGCGTACCGCGTCGTGCGCGGCTACCGCGGCATGCCGCCATTTGCCGGCATGATGAGCGACGAGCAGATCGCCGCCGTCGTCACCTATGTGCGGTCGAACCTCGGCCACGTGGACGGGCCGCCGATGCCCGCGGAGGACGTGCGCAAGCTGCGCGAATAAAGTGGCCGCCGCCGTCAGGCAAACGCCACGTCGCGCAGCCGGGCCAGCGAGCGCGTCATCGACACGAATTCCGCGACGCCGCCGCTGCAGTGGCGCGTGCCCTTCGTGATGATGGCGACTTCGCGCTCGGCCACGGGGCGGCCCGCGACGGCCGTCTTCTTGATGCGGCGCGCCGCGATCGGATGGCTGAAGAGCCGTTCGGGCAGCAGGCAGAACGTGTCGGTGCTCGACACGTGGTCGATCGCGGCGATCAACGAGCTGGACGAATACACGGTCTGCGGCATGCGCCAGCCCCATTTGTCGAACACGTCGCGCAGCTCGTCCTGCGGCTGCTTCGCGCTGTTCGCTTCGCTGAACACGATCCACGGCCTTTCGGCCAGCGCACCGCCGTCGACCAAGGCATCCGGCGCACCGGGCCGGCTGGCGATGAACAGCGCCTCCGTGTAGATCGGCTCCACGCTGAGGTTGCCCCGGTTCAGGCCGGGCGGCACTTCCGAGATGACGACGTTCAGCCGGCCCTCGCGCAGCAGGTCGACGAGGTCGCCCGGCGCGCCATGCTGCACGTGCACGTTCGCATGCATGTTGCGCCGCTTGAAGTCCTCGGACACGCGCGGCACCAGCGTCAGCGCCGGATCGATGCTGGCGCCGACGACAACGGTGACGCGCTCGCCCTGCCGCTTCGCCGCCAGCATCGCCATCGCCTCGTCGACTTCGCCGAGAATCGAGCGGGCATAGGTGAGCAGCTGGCGGCCCGGTTCCGTCAGCAGCAGCCCGGCGGGCGTGCGCAGCATCAGCTCGACGCCATGCGCCGCCTCCAGCTTGGCGACGCTTTTCGTCAGCGCCGCCTGCGAGACGCACAATGCCCGCGCCGCCGCCCGGAATCCGCCCTGCTCGATGACGGCAACGAAGTCGCGCAGCTGTTGCAGTGTCATGTTCCTCCCGTAATCACGTGGACACCGATCCTCATGCGAATTTCGTGCCAGCAAGTATCGGGCGCCGGCGTGCCGCGCGCACCGCCAGGCCGCTTCAAAGCGGTGCGCGTTGTGCTGGGCTGGTGCGTAACGGCTTGTATCGGACGATTGCAGCGCGTTCGAAAGGACGTATATTCGGCATATACGTTGAAAGGAAATACGATGAAAACGATGTTACGCGCGGCAGGCTTGACGGCCCTGCTGCTGACGGCGGGCCTCGCATCGGCCGGCACCGCGACCGTCACCTACGGCCCGCTCGACAAGATGACGGACGTGCCCCGCTTCGCGTCCGACCGCGAAGGGATGGAAGCGCACTTCCGCGAGCACATGGGAAAACTCGCCGAGCAACTGCCGGCCGGCCAGGTACTGAAGGTGGAATTCGTCGACATCGACCTGGCGGGCGACCAGTTCCCCCGCGTGGCGATCCAGGACGTGCGCGTGCTGAAGGGCCGTGCCGACTGGCCGCGCATGGAACTGCGCTGGAGCGTGGAGCAGGACGGCACGGTCGTCAGCAGCGGCACCAGCAAGGTGGCCGATCCGAACTACCTGATGAGCTCGAATCGCTACAACAACGAGATGTACGGGTACGAGAAGGAGATGCTGGACGACTGGTTCAGGAAGGAAGTGTTGAAGAAGAAGCGCTGACCGGCGTCACGCGAACGCCGCGCTGCCGAAGCGCCAGTACAGGAAGGCCATCTGGGACGCGAGCAGCATCAGGCCGCCGTTGGTCCACGCGAACGCCGCAAGGCGCACCCGCTCCCATGGCAGCGGACGTGGCGGCACCAGGCGGGCAGCGAGCGTGCCGAGTATCCAGCTGCAGGTCGCGATGATGGCCAGGGTGATCGTCATGACATACCAGCCCGATATGGGCGGCGGTTCGCACTCGCATTCACGTACGAACATGGTTTGCGCGAGCGAGTTATGGGCAATGATTATGAGCGCCGCGAGCAGCCCAGGCACGAACAGCAAGGCCGCGCGCCTCCGATGGATCGCAATCTGCCAAACCAGGAAGGCCAGGAAAATGGCAGCGACGGGGATGTAGAAACTCAGGAGCTGCACCTGGTTGCCGAGCGCAGCGACAGCTTTGTCGAGAGGGACGCCATCGACGAGCGCGCTGACGACGTCGTCCGTGACCCCAGATCCGCCCACTAAGCTGACCGGCCAGCCGACCACGATGGCCACACCCGACAGCACACGCGCCTTCTGCCTGGCCCAGTCCAGCTCCGGGTCATAGTCCTCGTCCACATCCTGCGTTGCGTGTTCCGGCATTCGCCCAGCTCCAGTTCGTCGATGCCGGATTGTGCCAGATAGTTCCTGCGAGAAATCTATCGAAATCTCTCCTCGCGGGATGTCCGAGCTACCCGCGCAGCGCCGTCACGAGCCGGTCCACTTGCGCTTCGCTCGTAAAAATGGCGGGCGTGACGCGCACGCAGGCGCCCGATGCCAGGCCGTCCCTCATCACGACGAACACGCCGTGCTCCTGCAATAGCCGCTTGGCCAGCGCGACGTTGTCCGCCACCGACCGTTTGCCGCGCAGCCGGAACGCGGCAATGGCGCTGGTCAGGCGCGGATCGCTGGAGGCTAGCACGTCGATGCCGTCGATCTCGCGCGCCGCGTCGACCCAGCGGTTGCGCAGCCGGTGCAGGCGGGCCTGTTTGTTGGCGACGCCGATGCGCTGGTGCACCTGCAGCGCCAGCGGCACGGTCAGGTAGGCGGCGAAGTTGATCGTGCCCGTGTGGACGCGCGTGGCGATGTTGTCGCCATCGGCCTCGCCCATGTACGGATCGATATCGCGCACTCGCCCGCGGCGGATGTACACGGCACCCACGCCGACCGGCGCGCCGATCCACTTGTGCAGGTTGATCGCGGCGAAATCGGCACCGAGGTCGGGGATGCGCATGTCGAGCTGGCCGAAGCCGTGCGCGGTGTCGACGATGACGTCGATGCCCCGTTCGCGCGCCATCCGCGCGATCTCGGCAACGGGCAGCACGACGCCGTTCCGGTGGCTGACGTGCGTGAGGATCATCATGCGCAACCGCGGGTGCTGCGCCATCGCCTGCGCGTACGCATCGATCAGGCCCTGGTAGGTGGCGGGTTCCGGCAGGTCGATGCGCACGACATTCACGCCGCGGCGCTGCCGCAGCCAGTGCACCGTCGTGATGACGTTGTCGTAGTCGAGGTCCGCGCACAGCACCGTGTCGCCCGGCCGCAGGCGGTTGTAGCCGCCGATCAGCGCGTGCAGCGCTTCCGTCGCACCACGCGTCAGCACGATCTCGTCGCGGCCCACGCCCAGCGCTTCCGCAACGGCGCGATGCGCGGCACCGTACTCGTCCGGGAACGCCAGCCGGCCGTAGTAGGCGTTGCCGGAGTTGACTCGTTCGACGTGGCGCGCATACGCGTCGACAACGGGGCGCGCCATCGAGCCCCAGTAGCCATTGTCGAGCATCGCCACTTCGTCGGTGACGTCGTACAGCGCGCCGACCTTGCTCCACCAGCCGTTGTCGGCGGCCAGTGCTGCGGGCGCCAGCGCCGGCGGCGCCGGCACATCCGCCAACGAAGCAACCGCCGCGCCGGCGACCGACGGCACGAACGGCAGCAGCGCGCCGGTGCGCAGCAAGGCGCGGCGGCTGAAGACAGGAGGCTTCAAAACTTCACCGTGTAATCGACGTACAAGTTGCGGCCATCGGTGTCGTACGGCGCGTTGCGCGAGTAGATCAGGCCGCGGCTGGCCTGGAACACCGCTTCGTCCGGGTACTTGTCCAGCACGTTGTCGACGCCGAAGCGCAGCGTCTGCGTCGGCGTGACGCGCCAGCTTGCGGCCAGGTCGAGGAAGCGCATCGCGCCGAAGCGCTGGAAGATGTCGCCGGTGGCATTGCCCGTGCTGTCCGTCCAGGAGCCGTAATAGCGCAGGCGTGCAAGGGCGCTCCACACTCTGCGATCATATGCTGCACTGAAGGTCGCCTTCTGGCGCGGCAGGCGCTCTTCGAAGATCAGCCGCTGCGTGGTGTTGGTGGCGACCGCCGAGCTGCCGCCGTCGACCTCCGTCTTGTTGTAGTTGTAGGCGGCCGTCAGGTTCATCGTCCCATCGGCGACGCGCCCGCGCCAGCTGCCGACGACGTCGATACCGCGCGTGCTCGTATCGAAGTCGTTGGTGAAGTAGTTCACCGACGTGTAGCGCAGCGGATTGGCCACGCCCGCCGGCACAGCGAACGACGCGGAGGTGCTGAAGCGGTCGCGCACTTTGATGTCGTACAGGTCCACGGAGCCAGATAAGCCCAGTGCGCTCTTCCACGTCAGCCCCAGCGACAGGTTCTTAGATTTCTCCGGCTGCAGCGGCTGCGCGCCCAGCATCACGGCCAGCGGATCGCTGTTCGACAGGCGGCCGCTGGAGAACACCAGCAAGGTGCGCGTGTCCAGCCCCTGGCTCGTGCTGTTGGTGTTCAGCTGGCCCGGCGTGGGCGCGCGGAAGCCCGTCGAATACGATGCGCGCAGGCCGACATCCGGGCTCAAAGCGAAGCGGGCGGACAGCTTGCCGTTCCACGTGTCGCCGAATTCGGAATAGTCTTCGTAGCGCAATGCGGCACCGACCGTGAAGCGCGAAGTCAGCGGCGCTTCGACGTCCGCGTACGCGGCATAGCTGTTCTGGTCCCAGCGGCCGGCCTGCGTGTTGCTGAAGCCGGGCGCGCCGTTGGCGTTCGCGTCCAGGCCCATCGCCGCGCCAGGGCCGACGGCATACGAAGCCGGATCGCCAGCGCGCACCGCATAGCGCTCGTTGCGGTACTCGGCACCGAAGCCGACGTTGACCGGCTGCGCCAGCGCCGGCACGTTCCACGCATAGTTGAAGTTCGCGTTGACGAGCTTTTCGTCCTGCGTCAGGCGGCCCAGGTAGAACGACGTCGGACTGTTCGGCCCCAGCGACGCGTTGATCGAATTGTGCAAGCCGTAGTCGATCGCGTTGCGGCCATAGGAAGCGCTGACGTCCCACGCCAGCGCGTCGCTCAGGTTGCCGCGCACGCCGGCCAGGACGTGCGCGTCGTTCGACTTGTTCGTGTACTGCGGGCTGAAGCCGACCGGGTAGATGCTGCGCACGTCCCAGCCGGGGAACACGGTGGTGGTCTTGAAGACGCTGGTGCTGGTATCGGGATTGCGCCAGTTGAAGTCCGACGTGCCCTTCGAATGCGTGAACAGCGCGTAGCTGTAGGCGACCGTGTCGCCGCCCAGCCCCACGCTGGCGTTGTAGCCCAGGTGCTGGCTGTCCAGCTCCGGCTGGCCCCAGCGCTGGACGGGATTCGGCACGGTCAACTGAGGATGGGCGGCCTGGAACGCGATCGCATCGGCGCGCTGGCGCGTGCGCGACGTGGGGTCCGACTGCATCGCCTCGGCGAAGAGATTCAGCTTGCCGTCGGTACCAAACGCGAGGCCGTACTTGGCGCGCAGCTCGTTGGTCTTGCCATCCGCTTCGCTGTACTGCGAATGGTGGGCGGAGATCTCGGCGCCAACGGCGTCGTCGAGGATGATGTTGATGACGCCCGCGATCGCGTCCGAACCATACTGCGCCGAGGCTCCGTCGCGCAGCACCTCGATCCGCTTGATGGCGCTGGTTGGAATCTGCGCGAGATCGGCGGCCTGCGCCCCACGCGCGCCCAGCAGCGCGCTGCGGTGGAAGCGCCGGCCGTTGACCAGCACCAGCGTCTGGTCCGGCGACAGCCCGCGCAGCGTAGCCGGCCGCACGAACACCTGTCCATCGGCCATCGGCAGGCGCTGCACGACATACGACGGCACCAGCTGCGCCAGCACGTCGTTCAGGTCCGACGACTCGACGGCCGCGATCTCTTCGCGGCTGAACACGTCCACCGGAGCGAGCGTATCGAACTGGGTGCGGTTGCTGGCGCGGGTGCCGGTCACGATGACGGATTGGCCGCTATCGACATCGGCACTGTTGGGGGATTCGGCAGCGGCGGCGCCACGTTCGGTGGCCAGGCAGGTCAGCGCGCACAGGGTGGCGCCGGCAATCTTGCGTCGTTTGAAGGTCATGATTTCTCGCGGTGAATGGACAAGCACCGCCACGGACTGCCGTGGCGATTGCGAGAAATACTTTAGTGATGCAATGTTACTTGCTGATGAAAAGCAATATGCGGCGGGTTTGCGGATAGCGTTGCATCCTTCATAATGCGCCGCGTCTCCCACTCTTTTCCCGGCAACGATGACCCGATTTGTTCCGCACTTCCTGGCCGCGGCCTGCGCGATGGCCGCCGCCACCACTGCCTCCGCCCAAAGCTCCGTCGCCGATCTCGTTGGCGAATATACGCTGGCGTCCTCGACCACCGTTCCGGCCAGCAGCTGGGGCTTCACGAAGAGTCGCGTCTCGATCCGTAAGCTCGACGAGCGTCATGTGCTGATCCTGCTGGCCTGCGAATGGAAGCGCGAACCGAAAGCCGTATGCCGCGAACATTACTTTGCGCAGCAGCGCGACGGCGGCGTGTACATGCAGGACATGAACACGGATTCGCAGCGCTGGTACTTCGACCCTGCCACGCGCCGGCTGACGGTCATCTGGCGCGGCGCGGATGCGAAAAGCTCGGTGCGGCACGACGTCTACGCGCCGACGCAGGAGCCTTTGACAGACCCGGCCCTGGTGCGCCGCATGAAGCGCGAGGAAACCCTGTGGAACGACAAGGAAAATCTGCGGGTGTTTGGGCACTACAGCAAGTGGACGTACCAGAACAACCGTATCGAATTCCAGAGCGGCACGCCGAAATAACGCCGCCGCTACTTCCGCTTGTCGAGGAAAGCCTTGATGTGGCCGATCAGCGCGGGATGCAGCGGCAGCGTGGGGTCGCCGTATGACCTGGCCTGCACCGCGGGATCGATGGGTACCTGTTTCAGCACGTGGTTCATGTCCGGGATGATCGCCAACGTCGCGTCGGGCTTGGCTGCTTTCAGCGCCTGCGCCTGATCCATACCGACCTGGATGTCCGTGCCGCCCTGCACGATAAGTACCGGCATGCGCATCGCTGCAACGACCTTGGCCGGCACGTGCTTCATCCAGGAGATCAGGTAAGGCTGCACGCTCGGCCGGTACAGCACGTGCAGTGCCTGACTGACCTGCTCCACGGTGCGGCCTTCCTCCATCGCGACAAGGACTCGCTCGTTCTCGGCCGCCTGCCCCGGCGGCAGCTTCCCCGTCAACTGCTTGCGCAGGATCGCTCCCGCCGGCTCGGCGGCCGGCGATCGAAATAAACGCGCTGGCACCGCCGCGCTGCGCTGCAGCACGATCTCGAAAGCGCCGTCTACTCAATCCCTTACGGCGCTCAACCGCGTGAACCGCCCTCGATATCTTGTTCAAGTTCGGAAGTCTCGCGCCTGATACGCCGTTTGAAGGCTCGGTTGACCTGTACTTCGGTCAAGCTCCCGACATTGTCCATTCCGTATAGTTCGAGCAATGCCCTCTGTTCATCGATAGACGAAGTGTCGAAGTTAGGGATGTACTTATGCGTGAGGTTACTACGCTTGGCTTCGTGAAAACTACGAACAAATGATTTCAGTTCGCCTTTGATGGGCTCAAAGGCAAAGCGCTTGCATAAGACGTTAATCGTTTTGTCTAAGCCGTGCAACTGCGACACTGCCTTGTCGTCAATTTGGGAGAAGTAAAAAACCCATCCGCGACGCACTTCATCGAAAAGGCAACCAGTGATGCGCAGGTTCAAACGCCACGTGAAAATTTTGCGAGCTCGCTCTAGCAACAACTTACGCGCGACAGGATCTGGGTTAGCCGTTGCTGTCGCGCGCCTATATTTGTAAGTAGTAAAGATTTTTGCGAGAGAAGACTCTAAGCGGCGAACTGAGTCCAACTTTACCGATGCCAGCGTGTTCTTGAAATCGTATCCAAGAAAATTGAAGTGGTCCGTGACCTTGCCGACCATCGACTTCCCTACTGTATGCAATGGGTGCACATTAAGGTGATAGCCGTTTAGCAGGTAGGTGCTGACGGCATCGAATAGCGCCTCGGGATCGCCATTTGTTAAGATGAGAACGTCGTCGACATAGCGAAAGTACTTGACGTGCTCCATTTTTGAAGCCCATGCGTCGAACTTGGATAGATAGATCTCGGCGAGAATATTCGAGATGGACAAGCCTTGAGGCACGCCTTTCGTTTCCTTAGCCTTGGAACGGTCGGGGTAGGCAACCGTCGGGCTCTCTATGGCCACACGAATTAGATGGTGAATCTCTGCCTTGCGAATCTTACGCTTGAGTATCTTCGTCAAGACATCATGATCAATGCTCGGGTAGAAGTTAGTGACGTCGAGCTTGATAAAGTGCGTGTATTCGCCACTAGCTAACGCTTTGCGCAGCTCAGAGACCGTATGCTGCGGGAGCTTAACGTCCAGGTCTTCTTTGAACGTGCTTTTGAGAACATTACATAGCGCGCGTAGGGTGATCCTATCACGATAGGTTGGAATAGAAATCACCCGAGGATACTTGTTGGCTCCCTTGGAGATCAGCTTTTCCTTGTATTGCGAGAACTTGTAGGAGCCGTCCGCAGCTTTCTTGTTGATGAGCTCGATTTCACGCAGGACGGTTTGCTCGAACAGGTTCCGGCTCAGCCGATCGACACCGATCGCACTCGTTAGCGCGATATAGTCTTCATACACACTGCGCAAGTTCTCGACTGTGAACTGCTGCGCAAAATGCTTCGCTGCACTCATTTCAGATGAAACCAGAGGGCCGCGCCCACCGGCGCAACGTAAAGCAGAGCCAGCGTGCAAAAGCGCCAGATACGCCACCAGTAGTACCGCACTACTTCACCGCGTCGAGGATGGCGCGAGGTTAAGCCCGAGCCTGCAAGGATACGAGCCCGGATGTCATCTAACGTATTATGGTTTTCAACCTCACGAAGCGCTTTTGCATAGCGCGCTGCCAACTCCGTGCAGGCTGGACCGGCAACATTTGTTGCGGGATCGCTTTTCAAGGCGACTAGTTCGTTCTCGATCTCTTGCAGCTCGTGATACCCCTGTTTGAAGCGTGCCGCACGGTCCTTGAAAGTTTTGCTGTTGAGGTAAAGCGAGAGTGCCAGAAGAATGATCGACAACACAGCCATAGCAGTGTTAGCCAGGTCCTCGTCTGCCTTTAGCGCAGGAGGAAATTTCAGCATGACGACCGACACACACGTGGTATAGGCTGCGTAGACTACCATTAAAAGTTGCGTGTGGTGTTCATTCAGGAGCAGCCGCTCTTCGGCGTTGATCCAGGCCTTGCGTGTGAACCATACTTTGTTGAACAGATGTTCAGGGATTGTCAAAATAGTTCCACCGAGAAAGAGGTGGGAGCACGGTTAATTATGCAAGGATTAATCTCCCTGTTACCAGGGACTGCCAAAGGCCGACGGCAAGCCGTGATTGAATAGGGTCGCCCCGAAGGGCCCTGGTTTCCCAGCGTGCTCCCAGACGCTACCTTACTGGACTTTGATCTCTGCCGCAACCAGCTCGCAAGCCCATCAAGGCTGTCCATGAACGACCGGTTATGAATGCCTACATAGTGCCTACACGGCAGTTCAGCATTGAGAGGACCAAGAGCCCACAGCAATGTAAGCTATTGATTTTATTGGTAGGCCTCCCCGGAGTCGAACCGGGCACCAACGGATTATGAGTCCGCTGCTCTAACCAGGCATGAGCTAGAGGCCCTGAGGTACTGCGATGTGCTGCTGAGGTGATGCGGAAACGATGCTGGATGTACCAGGAGCCGGTACCGCCCCTCCCCGCACAGCTCGCCGTAGCCTGAACTACAACGAACTCGGCAGAATAGGGCCTGCACCGGCTCCCGTCAAGACCTGACTGGTCGATTAGCTGGCTAGTCGACTGCTTCCAGGTCAGTTCCCTTCGAGGAAGCTCTTCAGCTTGTCCGACCGCGACGGGTGGCGCAGCTTGCGCAGCGCCTTCGCTTCGATCTGGCGGATGCGTTCGCGCGTCACGTCGAACTGCTTGCCCACCTCTTCCAGCGTGTGGTCCGTCGACATCTCGATGCCGAAGCGCATCCGCAGCACCTTCGCTTCGCGCGGCGTCAGCGAGTCGAGCACGTCCTTCACGACGCCGCGCATCGACGCGTGCAGCGCGGCGTCCGACGGGGCCAGCGTGTTGTTGTCCTCGATGAAGTCGCCCAAGTGCGAATCGTCGTCGTCGCCGATCGGCGTTTCCATCGAGATCGGCTCCTTCGCGATCTTCATGATCTTGCGGATCTTATCTTCCGGCATCTCCATCTTGATCGCCAGCGTCGCCGGATCGGGCTCAGCACCCGTTTCCTGCAGGATCTGGCGGCTGATCCGGTTCATCTTGTTGATCGTCTCGATCATGTGGACCGGGATACGGATCGTGCGGGCCTGGTCGGCGATCGAGCGGGTGATGGCCTGGCGGATCCACCATGTCGCGTACGTCGAGAACTTGTAGCCGCGGCGGTACTCGAACTTGTCCACGGCCTTCATCAGGCCGATGTTGCCTTCCTGGATCAGGTCGAGGAATTGCAGGCCCCGGTTCGTGTACTTCTTCGCGATCGAGATCACGAGACGCAGGTTGGCCTCCGTCATCTCGCGCTTGGCCTTGCGGGCCTTCATCTCGCCGGCCGCCATCTGGCGGTTGATGTTGCGCAGGTCCGGCAGCGGCAGCACGACGCGCGCCTGCAGGTCGATCAGGCGTTGCTGCAGTTCCTTGATCGTGGGGATGTTGCGGCCCAGGATCGCGCTGTACGCGTGGCCGGCGGCCACTTCGCCGTCGACCCATTCCAGGTTCGTTTCATTGCCCGGGAAGACCTTGATGAAGTGGGCGCGCGGCATGCCGCACTTGTTCACCGCGACGTCGAGGATCTGCTTCTCGATGTGGCGCACTTCGTCGACCTGGCCGCGCAGCGTGTCGCACAGCTTTTCGACGACCTTCGCCGTGAAGCGGATGCCCAGGAGCTCGTTCGAGATCGCGTCCTGCGCCTTCACGTACGACTTCGAGTTGTAGCCTTCCTTCTCGTAGGCCTTGCGCATCTTGTCGAACTGGTTGGCGATCTCGTCGAACTTCGCCAGCGCGGCGTTCTTCATCGCCTCGAGCTGTTCGGCGGAATAGCCGGCCGCCGCGCCGGACGGGCTGGCTTCTTCCTCTTCTTCCTCTTCCTCTTCTTCCTCGTCCTCGTCGTCTTCGTCATCCTCGGACGGCGCGGTCTGCGCGGCGGGGCCGCCGCCATCCTCGTTCTCGTCGACGAGGCCGTCGACGATCTCGTCGATCTTGATCTCGTCGTGACGGATGCGGTCGGACGTGGCGATGATCTCGGCGATCGTCACCGGGCAGGCGGAGATCGCCTGGATCATGTCCTTCAGGCCGTCTTCGATGCGCTTGGCGATCTCGATCTCGCCTTCGCGCGTCAGCAGCTCGACCGAGCCCATTTCGCGCATGTACATGCGCACTGGGTCCGTCGTGCGGCCGAAATCGGAGTCCACGGTGGACAGCGCGGCCTCGGCGGCGGCTTCCGCTTCGTCGTCGCTGGTGACGGTGGCGACGTTATCGGACAGCAGCAAGGTTTCGGCATCGGGCGCGTGCTCGTACACGGCAATGCCCATGTCGTTGAACGTGCCGATGATGCCTTCGATCGCTTCCGGATCGACGATGTTGTCCGGCAGGTGGTCGTTGATCTCCGCGTACGTCAGGAAGCCGCGCTCCTTGCCGAACTTGATCAGCGTCTTCAGCTTCTGGCGGCGGCGCTCCAGCTCTTCCTCGGTGGCTTCCGTGTCGGACGAGAACGCATCCTTCAGCAGCGCCTTTTCCTTGGCCTTGCGGTCCTTGGCTTTCGCCTTGTCCACGGCCTTCAGTTCCGCGCGCTCGACCGCGTTCAGCGCGGCCACCTCGTCGTTCTCTGGCTGGAATTCCTTCGGCTTGCGGCCGCGCCGGCCCGGCACTTTCACGCTCGGGAGCACGTAACCGGACGTATCGATGGCGGCCAGGGTGGCCGCATCGGTTGTCTGGCTGACTGCTGGCGGTGCCGCAGGCGCGCGCGTCTCCGCGCTCGTTTCGGCTTTGTCGGCCGTCTTGGCCGCGCGGGCGGTCACTTTGCTGGGCTTTGCAGCCGCTTTGGTTTCAGGTTTCTTTGCTGGCACAGGCGCTTTCGATGTCACAACGACTTGCTTTACGGTTTAGGATGATGCCGTAATCACCGGGAACCATACCGCAGGATCCCTCCATCCGGCACTGCTACGAACTTCCTTGCTCTATCCCCGGCATACCTGAAGCTGCCGAACGCCACCGGTGTTAGCCGATGACTATGTTTGGCAGAAATTCTACTGTATGACTGCGCGTGGGGGCTAGGGGCACGATTGGTGTGAGAATGCAGGCTGATTACGCCTGCCGGCGACAAGAAACTCGCGCCGTCTCAACCACGTTCGGCCCGGTCGCCGGCACGTGCCGGTCAAGAGCCCAACTAACTGAAAACAAACACAAATTCTGAACTGAAAAAACCTTGCCAAGGTATTGAAATACTTAGCGTTTTATTATAGCACGCGGCATTTCGAACGCCAGGCACGCGCCCCCTTGGCAGGGTGGGCGCCCCGGTTATTTAACGGTTGCTCAGCTCCAATTGCTCTTCGCGCATTAACATGTCCTGCTTGGCCGTTATTTCGCGATAGCGCACGCCCAATTCCTCGGACGACAAGCCGGCCGAGAACAGCTGGTTCAACTCGGCCTTCAGCATGTCGAGCTTCAGTTGCCGGACGGTGGCCGTCAGCCACATCCGCTCCGTCTCGATTTCCGGCTCCGGCGCGGCGGCGATTTCGCCGATGATCGCGTCGTATTCCGGGCCCTGTTCCTTCAACTGCTGGGCCAGCGCGGCAAACGTGCCGTTGTCGCCCAGCTCCTGCGCCAGGCGCACCAGGTGCACCAGGTGCTCGCACTGCTCCGGGCCGAACTGGGCGAACGCCTGCTGCGCGGACTCGTCCAGCTGCAACGCCAGCGACGGGTGCGAGACGATGGCGCGGATGATCTTCAACTCCAGCCCCACCGGCTCCTGCCGCTTCGATTTCGGCGGCGCCTTGCGGTTCGCCGCCACGGGTTTCGCCAGCTCGAACAGCGCTTCGATCTCGGCCGGCGAACTCTGCGTCATATTGGCCAGGCCGCGCACGATCTGCAGCCGCAGCGCCGTCGGCGTCATCGCCTGCAGCATCGGCTTCGCGTCGAACTGCACGCGGGCCCGTCCTTCGGGTGAATCCAGGTCGTGCTCGCCTGCCGCTTCGCGCAGCAGGAACTGCGACAACGGCATCGCCTCCTGAACCTGCTGCTCGAAGGCCGGCGCGCCGAACTCGCGGATATAGCTGTCCGGGTCGTGCTCGGCCGGCAGGAACAGGAACTTGATCGTCTTGTCGTCGGAAACGTGCGGCAGGCACGCTTCCAGCGCCCGGCGCGCCGCCTTGCGGCCAGCCCGGTCGCCGTCGAAGCTGAAGACGACGTTGTCGGTCTGGCGCAACAGTTTCTGCACGTGCGTCGTCGTACAGGCGGTGCCCAGCGTAGCCACTGCCTGCGGGAACCCCATCTGGGCGAGCGCGACAACGTCCATATATCCCTCGGTCACCAGCACGTACCCCGCATCGCGGATCGCCTGGCGTGCCTCGAACAGGCCATACAGTTCCGAACCCTTTGAAAATAAAGGCGTTTCGGGGGAATTCAAGTACTTTGGCTCGCCCTGTTCCATGATCCGGCCGCCAAAGGCGATCACTTGCCCTTTGGTATTGCGGATCGGGAACATCACGCGCTCGCGGAAGCGGTCGTAGCGCTTGATGTGGCGGCCTTCCTCGTCGACCTTGTCGATGACGAGGCCGGCTTCGGCCAGCACGGGCGCATCGTATTTCGGAAACACGGCGCGCAGGTTGTCCCAGCCTTCGGGCGCGTAGCCGAGCGCGAAGCGGGCCGCGATCTCGCCCGTCAGGCCGCGGCCTTTCAGGTAGGCGATCGCGCTGGGCGCCTTGCGCAACTGGCCCTTGTAATAGTCGGCCGCCAACGTCATCGCATCGGACAGCGCCACGCTTTGGGCCTGCATCTGGGCGCGCTGGGCCGGCGGGATCTTGTCGTCCTGCTCCGGGACCACCATGCCCACGCCCTGGGCCAGGTCCTTCACGGCATCGACGAAGCCCATGCCGGAATACTCGATCAGGAAACCGATCGCGGTGCCGTGCGCGCCGCAGCCGAAGCAGTGGTAGAACTGCTTCGTGGGGCTGACGGTGAAGCTGGGGGATTTCTCGTTGTGGAACGGGCACAGGCCCTGGAAGTTCGCGCCACCCTTTTTCAGTTGCACGTAGCGGCCCACCACGTCGACGATGTCGACGCGGTTCAGCAGATCGGAAATGAAAGATTGTGGAATCACTATGGCAACCCGGCGTGTTGTGACAGATCAGGCTATACCGCCGCGGTCGGCTGAAGCTTGCGCCCCGTCAAACCGCGGCAACAGCCGAGCTCAGGCGCCGGACAGCGCCTTCTTCACGAGGCCGGAGACGGCCGTCATGTCGGCGCGGCCGGCCAGCTTCGGCTTCAGGATGGCCATCACCTTGCCCATGTCCTGCGGGCCGGCGGCGCTGGATTCGGCCACGGCGGCCTTCACTTCGGCGGCCACTTCGTCATCCGACAGGCCGGCCGGCATGTAGGCCGACAGCACGGCCAGTTCGGCCTTCTCGATGTCGGCCAGGTCGGCCCGGCCGCCCGCTTCGAACTGCGTGATCGAATCCTTGCGCTGCTTGATCATCTTCTCGACGACGGCGATGACCTGGTCGTCGTTCAGCTCGATCTGCTCGTCGACTTCGCGGCGCTTGATTTCGGCGAGCAGCAGGCGGATCGTGGCCAGCTTGCCGGCTTCCTTGGCGCGCATCGCGTTTTTCATGTCATCGGAAATCTGGGCTTTCAGGCTCATGGGGTCCTCGGGAAATGGTGGAATACGGGCTGTAAAAGCTGCGCTGCAAAAAGCTGCGCTTCAAAAGCTGCGCCGTAAAAGCTGAAAACCCGCTGCGGACGATGCCGGAGCGGGCGAAACGCGAACGCACACGGACCGGAGGCGAAAGCGCCGTCAACGGCCCGGTCAAGCGAAGGCGAGAATTAGTACAGCTTCTTCGGCAGTTGCTGGCTGCGGATGCGCTTGTAGTGACGCTTCACGGCAGCGGCCAGCTTGCGCTTGCGCTCTGCGGTCGGCTTCTCGTAGAACTCGCGTGCGCGCAGTTCGGTCAGCAGACCGGTTTTTTCGATGGTGCGCTTGAAGCGGCGCATAGCAACTTCGAACGGCTCGTTTTCTTTAAGGCGGATAGTGGTCATGTAAAAATTCAAACCGTTAGAGGGTTTTTAGGAAGACAGCGATAATAGCAGCTTTTGTCCACAAGGACAAGAGGCTGGTGCTGACCCGCTAACCTCTTTTACAACACCGCTGCTGCGCGAACGGGACGGCAATGATATCAGACCGCCAGCCCCGCCGCCACGCCGGACGCCCACGCCCACTGGAAGTTGTAGCCGCCCAGCCACCCCGTGACGTCGACGGTTTCGCCGATGAAATGCAGCCCCGGCACCTTGTTCGCCATCAGCGTCTGCTGCGACAGCTCGCGGGTATCGACGCCGCCGCGCGTCACCTCGGCCTTGCGGTAGCCTTCCGAGCCGTTCGGCGTGATCGTCCACGCATTGATGGCCTGGCCTAGGCGGCGCAGCTGGGCGTCGGGCATGTCCGCCAGGCGGGCGTCGGCGTGGAAGGCGTGTGCCTGCAACAGGCCGTCGGCGAGGCGCGCCGGCAGCCACTGCGCCAGCACGTTGCCCAGGTGTTTCTTGACCGTGCCCTTGCCTTCGATGAGCTGCTGGGCCACGTCCAGCTCCGGCAGCAGGTTGATCGTGATCGGCGTGCCGGGCTGCCAGAAGCTGGAGATCTGCAGGATCGCCGGGCCGGACAGGCCACGGTGCGTGAACAGCAGGTCTTCGCGGAAGCGCGCGCCGGTGGCGTTGCGGCCTTTCAGGGTACCCGTCTCGACATCGACTTCCAACGACACGCCGGCCAGCGGCACGAACGGTTGCCACTGCTGGGCATCGAACGTCAGCGGCACCAGGGCCGGGCGCGGTTCGACAAGGCCGAGGCCGAACTGTTTGGCGATGCGATAGCCCAGGTCGGTGGCGCCGATCTTCGGGATCGACAAGCCGCCCGTCGCGACGACGACGGACTGCGCGTGGATCGTGCCCGCATGCGTGTGGACGGCGAACTGTTCGCCATCGCGCGCGATGCCGTCGACCTTCGCCGGCATGCGCCAGTGCACATTGCCGAGGTCGCACTCGGCGCGCAGCATGTCGATGATCTGCTCGGCGGAATCGTCGCAGAACAGCTGGCCCTTGTGCTTCTCGTGGTACGCGATGCGGTACTTCTTCACGAGCGCGAGGAAATCCTGCGGCGTGTAGCGCGACAGCGCGCTCTTGGCGAAGTGGGGATTGTCGGACAGGAAATTGGCCGGCCCCGCGTTCACATTGGTGAAATTGCAGCGGCCGCCGCCGGAAATGCGGATCTTCTCGGCCAGCTTCTCGGCGTGATCGACGAGCACGACCTTACGCCCGCGCTGCCCGGCCGTCGCCGCGCACATCATCCCGGCCGCGCCCGCGCCGATCACCACCACGTCAAACTGTTCCGCCATCATGCATCCTGCCGATCAAACCCGGCATTTTACCTGCGTTGCACGGTCCAGCGGCAGCAAGGTTCAGTCCGTGTCCTGTCGGGGTCTGACCCCAGCGGGACACAAGCTCAGCGGTGATACGGCCCAGGCCGTGTCCTGTCGGGGTCTGACCCCAGCGGGACACGAACGCGGCCGTAGGTCAGCCGTGGCGGCTGCGCAGGTCGCGGGCGACGGTGATGCACTGGGCGACTTGCTGGGCGATCGGGTCGGGGATCGGGGTGTCGCCGCGCAGCACGGACTGGATCCAGGCGGCCGTGGCGGCGGCGCTCTTGTCTTCGGGGAGGACGGGCTCGGCTTCCGCGATCATCTGGCGCTCGACGAGCACCGTGCGTTCGCCGTCGTGGAACCAGTCGATCTTCTGTGCTTTCATCGCGTTGGCGACCGTTTCGCCTTCCGTGCCGCGCATCAGGAATGCGTCACCGCGCTCGCGTGGGGCGGCCGTCGTGAAGTACTCGCCCAGCGTTTCCAGGTATTCCGGGTGCGTGTACGACACTAGCCGCAGCGCCGGGCCGGCGAATGGCTGCATGATCTTGACGAGCGTGTGCGTGGAGTTGCGCACGCCGAGGATGCGCCGCAGCGACAGCAGGTGCGCCAGCTTCGGTGCCAGCGTGTCGATCGTGATGAACGCGACGTGGCCGGCGGCCAGCGCACGTTCCGCCTCTTCATGCGAACCCGCGGCGGTGATACCGAGCTCGGCCAGCACTTCGGCGGTGGCGACGCGCCCCGGGTCGTGCGGCACGCCGTGCACCAGCACCGGCACGCCTTCGCGCGCCAGCAGCAGCGCCAGCAGGGCTGTCAGGTTGGCCATCTTGCGGGCGCCGTTGTAGGTCGGGATCAGCACCGGCGCGAACGGTCCGCCTGGTGCCTGCAGCGGCGTGAACGAGCGCTCGGCGGCATCGAGGAAGCCGGCCAGTTCGTCGACGGATTCGCCCTTGATGCGCATGGCCAGCACGATGGCGCCGACCTCGAGGTCGGACACCCGGCCATCGAGCATGGCTTCATACAAACGGAAGGCATCGTCGCGGCTGATGCTGCGCGCGCCTTTGACGCCGCGGCCGATTTCCTTGATGAAGGCGGCAGCGGGGAAGGATACGTTTTCGATACTCATGGAAACAGCTTACCGCATTTCGGCTACACTATTCGGCTACCCAAATGAAAAACCAAGCAGACAGAGCCTGAAGAAGTGAAGCCATGATTGCCCTCGACCTCGAAAACATCAACGTAACCTCGTTCGCGTCCATGCCGACCCCGGCCGAACTGCACGCGAAACTGCCCCTGACCGAGAAAGCCTCGGACACCGTCACCAAAGGCCGCGAAGACCTGCGCAACATCCTCGATCGCAAGGACAAGCGCCTGTTCGTCGTCGTCGGCCCATGCTCGATCCACGACCCCGTCGCCGGCCTGGACTATGCGCGCCGCCTGAAGGCGCTGCAGGAAGAAGTGAAGGACACGATGCTGCTCGTGATGCGGGTGTATTTCGAGAAGCCGCGCACCACCACCGGCTGGAAGGGCTACATCAACGATCCGTTCATGGACGATTCGTTCCGCGTCGATATCGGCATGGAGCGCGCGCGCCAGTTCCTGCTGGACGTGTGCGAGCTGGGCCTGCCGACCGCGACCGAAGCGCTCGACCCGATCTCGCCGCAATACCTGGGCGACCTGATCGCGTGGACCGCGATCGGCGCGCGCACGACGGAATCGCAGACGCACCGCGAGATGTCGTCCGGCCTGTCGACGCCGGTCGGCTTCAAGAACGGCACCGACGGCGACATCGGCATCGCAATCAACGCGATCCTGTCCGCCGCGAATCCGCACGCCTTCCTGGGCATCAACAGCGAAGGCAATGTATCGATCGTGCGCACCCGCGGCAACGCGTATGGCCACGTGGTGCTGCGCGGCGGCGACGGCCGGCCGAACTACGACTCCGTCTCCGTGACGATCGCCGAGCAGGCGCTGGCAAAGGCGAAGCTGCCGGCCAATATCGTTGTCGATTGCTCGCATGCGAACAGCTACAAGAAGCCGGAACTGCAGCCGCTCGTGATGACGGACGTGATCAACCAGATCGTCCACGGCAACCAGTCGCTGGTCGGCGTGATGATCGAGTCGAACATCCTGGCGGGCAACCAGAAGATCCCGGCCGACCTCTCCGAGCTGAAGTACGGCTGCTCCGTCACCGATGCCTGCATCGACTGGGACACCACCGTCACGATGCTGAAACAGGCCGACGCCGAGCTGCGCCGCCGGCCATAAGCTCCACCCTCGTCAGAGATACGCCCTGACGAGGGGCGCCACCCCATACGTACCGGCCAGCGCCGCTTCGGCGCGGCTGGCCGGCGCGTTCAATTCGAGCAGGTCCAGGTAGACCTTGCCGTCCTCGACCTTCACGGTATAGCGCCGCGTGCACCCCTGCTCCGGCGCCACCGCGCAACCCGTCTCGAGCGCGATGTTCCACTGGTGCCGCGGGCACTGCACGTGCTCGCCCAGCACCGCGCCTTGCGACAGCGGGCCGCCCTGGTGCGGGCAACTGTCGAGCAGCGCGAAGATGCGGTCCTCCAGCGTGCGGAACACGGCGACGCCGGGCAGCTCCTGCCACGCCAGCCCGCGCGGCACGTGACGCGCGCCGCCGGGCGGGATGTCCTTCACCTTGCAAATCAATTTCCATTGTTCGGGCATTGCCCCTCCTTCGACGGCATCCGGCCGCACCCGGGAGAATTAGCAAGAGCGATGCCATCGCCAGCGGCGCCAGAAGGCGCCAAGGACCTGCCGGGCGCACTGCCGAGGTGCGGCGGCGCCCCGTCCTGTGGCGCGACCGCGGCGTGATGGCTGAGGCCGTGTCCTCTCGTGCCAGGCACGAAGAGACATTCTTGTGTCTCCTCGCGCCTGGCACCAAGGGACACGGCCTCAGCCATGAAAGCAACCCGGCTTTCCGATACAATGGCGGATTCCCTTTATTTTTCAGTAGCTTGCCATGATCGTTCTCGGCGTCGAATCTTCCTGTGACGAAACCGGCCTGGCCCTGTATGACACGGGGCGCGGGTTGCTTGCGCATGCGCTGCATTCGCAGGTGGCGATGCATGAGGAATATGGCGGCGTGGTGCCGGAACTGGCGTCGCGCGACCACATCCGCCGCGCCATTCCGCTGCTGCAGGAAACGCTGAAGCGCGCCGACGTCGCGCCCGCCGACATCGATGCGATCGCCTACACGCAGGGCCCCGGCCTGGCGGGGGCACTGCTGGTCGGGTCGTCGATCGCGTGCAGCCTGGGCCTGGCACTGGACAAGCCCGTGCTCGGCGTGCACCACCTGGAAGGCCACCTGCTGTCGCCGCTGCTGGCGTCCGATCCGCCCGAGTTTCCGTTCGTCGCGCTGCTCGTCTCCGGCGGGCACACGCAGCTGATGCGGGTCGATGGCGTGGGCCAGTACGAGCTGCTGGGCGAGACGCTGGACGATGCCGCTGGCGAAGCATTCGACAAGTCGGCCAAGCTGCTGGGCCTGGGTTATCCCGGCGGGCCGGCGATTTCGCGGCTGGCCGAGTTCGGCGACCCGGCCGCGTACAAGCTGCCGCGCCCGATGCTGCATTCGAAGGACCTGAACTTCTCGTTCTCCGGCTTGAAGACGGCCGTGCTGACCGTCGTGAAGAACCAGGGCGCCGCCAATGTGTGCGAGCAGGACAAGGCCAATATCGCCCGCGGCTTCGTCGATGCGATCGTCGACGTGCTGGTGGCCAAGTGCGTCGCCGCGCTGAAGCAGACCGGGCTGAAGCGCCTCGTCATCGCCGGCGGTGTCGGCGCGAACAGCCAGCTGCGCGCCGCGCTGAACGCGGCGGCGGAAAAGAAGCGCTTCCGTGTCTATTATCCCGAGCTGGAATTCTGCACCGATAACGGTGCGATGATCGCGTTTGCGGGCGCCATGCGGTTGTCCATCAATCCGCAGGCGGCCCGGCGCGACTATGCGTTCAATGTCCGCCCGCGCTGGCCGCTGGACGAACTGAAGATCGTCTGATCAACTGCCCAGCAGTACCGCCGCCAGGCCCACCAGCGCCAGCAAGCCGCCGGCCGCGACCGCGCCGGCCTTGACGTGCTTCTTCTGTAAGTCCGCCACCCGCTCGCTGCGCAATTTCTTGCCGGCCGGCGCCTGCGACGCGGCCTGCTGGGGTGGATGAGTTGTAGCTCGTTCGTTCATGGTGCATCTCCTCCCAATTGTCTATACGAGGCAATGTACCAGCAAATGTCATGCCATTACCACCCCGTTGGAAACGGCTGTGGCTTCTTATGCAAGAGCCGGATCGCCCCGCAGGCGCTCAGCCAGCAGGTCGATGAAGGCGTGGATACGTGCCGAGCCGTGCCGGCCGTCGCGGTGCACGATGTGGATCGGCACGTGCGGCAATTCGTAGCCGCCCAGCACCACCGCCAATTCCCCGCTGGCCAGCCAGGGCGCAGCCTGGTACGACAGCAGGCGCACCAGGCCCAGACCGCGGCGCGCCGCGTCGATCGCGGCATCCATCGTCGTTACCGCCAGGCGCGGCCGGACCCGGTAGGCATGCACCGCATCATCGTGGCGAAAACGCCACTCCGGGGCAATGCTGGCGCTCGTACTGGCGATGATCGTGTGCGCATCCAGCTGGGAAGGATGGGCCGGCGCGCCGTGTTCGGCGATGTAGGATGGCGCGGCGCAGATGATGCGCCGCACCCGCCCGACTGGCAGCGCGCGCAGGCTGGAATCGGCCAGCTCGCCGATCCGCACCGCCACGTCCTGTCCTTCCTCGAGCAGGTTGACGACCCGATCGACGAACATCGCATTGACTTCGGTGCCCGGATAGCGGCGCAGGTAATCGACGATCCCCGGCATCACGTACATGCGCCCGAACAGCACCGGCGCCGTCACCGCCAGGCGGCCGCGCGGCGCCGCGTTCAGGCCGGCGGCGGCCTCGTCGGCTTCATCAAGCTGTTGCAGGATGCGACGGGCATCGTCCAGATAGCGCTGGCCCGCCTCGGTCGCACGCACCAACCGCGTGCTGCGTTCGAGCAGGCGCACGCCGAGCCGTTCCTCCAGTGCCGCGACGGCCCGCGTGACGGCGGCCGGCGACATGCCGAGCCGGCGCGCGCCCGCGGCGAAGCCCGCTTCCTCGGCCACGGCGACAAACACGGTCATCAGGTGCAGGCGGTCCATCCGGCTCAGCCCTGCGCCGCCGGCAGCACTTCCCCGCAGCTGTTGCAGAAGCGCGCACCGGCCTCGTGGCCCGTGGCGCCGCAGCGCGTACAGACGCGGCCGGTGAGCGTGCGGCCGCGCTGGTGGGTGATCTCGGAACTGATGATGCCGGTCGGGACAGCCAGGATGCCCCAGCCCAGCAGCATCATCACGGAGGCGATCGCCCGGCCCAGGTCCGTCTTCGGCACCAGGTCGCCGAAGCCGACCGTCGTCATCGCCGAGATCGCCCAATAGACCGACGTGGGAATGCTCGTGAAGCCGTTGCCGGGCCCTTCGACGACGTACATCACCGTCCCCAGCAGGAACACGACCAGGCAGACGAACGACACGAACACGAGGATCTTGCGGCGGCTCGCCAGCAACGCTTCGCCGAGCATGCTGTATTCCTGGATGTACAAAGTCAGCTTCAAGATCCGGAAGATGCGCAGCAGCCGCAGGATGCGCACGTCCAGCAGCACGTGCGAACCGGGGATGAACAGCGACACATAGCTGGGCAGCACGGACAGCAGGTCGATGATGCCGAAGAAGCTGCGTGCATAGCGGTCGGGTCGTTTCACGCACAGCAGGCGGCCGATGTATTCGATCGTGAACAGGACCGTGAACACCCATTCGCCCGCCATCAGCCAGTCGCCATGGTCGCGGGCGAACGGTGCGATCGACGTCAGCACGACGACGACCACGGACAGCAGGATCGCGCCGATCAGCACCAGGTCGAACACCTGGCCCTTGCGGGTATCCGATTCGAAGATGATCTCGTACAGGCTGGCGCGCCAGCCGCCATCGGGCTTGCCGTAGCGCTGCTGCGGATCGGCCGAACGCTCGGGCGGCGCCGGCGCCTTGACGGGGCGGTCGTTCATGGCCTGTTATTGTACTGCGGGACCGAGCAAGTCCGCGCGTGGATAGCCCCAGCGCGGCACGCCTTCGCACGGTGCGCTGCGCTGCGCCGGCACGTCCATCGCCGTGAAATTGCCACGCGGCGTGGCCGAGTAGCGCAGGTCGCTGGCCACGTCGGCATCGACAGCGGGCATGCGCGCAAAGCGCAGCCACGCATTGACATGGCAATCGCTGCGCGCCAGCGTACGCAGCGTGCCAATGCTGCCCTGCCAGCTGGAGGCCAGTGCGACGCCAGGTACCGCCGTGCCGGCCGCCTGCGGCTCGCTGAACGCTGCCGGGCATGCCGGCAGCAAGCCCGGCGCCAGGTTCAGTTCCCCGCGCCGCACGCGATACGTGCCCTGCACCGCGTTTTCCTCGATGGCGACGAACGACCAGCACAGCGGCTGGGCCGGGAAGCCCGTCATCGCCACGTCCAGTACGCGGGCGGACGGATCGATGCCGCGCAGCGCCGCTTCCACCCGCGCACGTCCCAGCGACGATGTGCCCCCTTGCACGGCAATGAAGCCGACGCACACCAGCGCGGCCAGCGCCAGCGCACGCCGGCTCTGCATGCGCGTGATGCGCAGCGCCGCGATCGCAGCGCCGATCACCAGCAAGCCGCCGAACGAGAACCAGTCCAGGTAGCTGCGCAGCGTGGCCCCCAGCAGGAACAGGCCCAGCACGGCCAGCGCCAATAGCCGCAACGCCCGGCGCGGGATCGCCAGCGCCAGCGGCACGCCGAACGCGACCCAGAAGACCGGTTCGACGATGAACACCAGGTCGCCGTAGAACCAGCGCGGATCGAACGGGTACAGCGGATGGATGCCGTACGAATTCAGGAAGTCCATCGACAGGTGCAGCAGGAAGCCCAGCCCGATCGCCAGGCCCAATCCGAGCCGCGCGGTGCGGCTGGTGCGCAGCAGCTGCCGCGCGTTCGGCCATAGCAGCCACAGCATCGCCAGCAGCAATAGCGCCTGCGGCAACGTGTACAACAGCGTGTGCGTGTGGCCGCGGTGGTGCAGCAGATAGCCCAGCGGCGCGGGCAGCAGGTGCGTCAGGAACAGGTCGAGGTCGGGGAAGTTGCTGGCGGCCGCGCACGCGGTCAGCAGCAGCCGGTGGCGGGTGCGCTGGCACGCGTCGTCCGGCTCGGGCGCGAGCGAACGCTGCACCAGCTCGCCGACGCCGAGGCCGACGAAGGTGTGGGTCAGATTATCCAAGCGCGGTCGCGGGCGCCATCACCGGCTGACTTCGACGCCGTGCCAGAACGCGATGCGGCCGGCGATCGCCTTGGCCGCATCCTTCGGCGTCGGGTAGTACCACGCGGCGTTGCGGTTCGTCTGGCCGTCGACGACGACGTCGTAGTAGCTGGCCACGCCCTTCCACGGGCACAGCGTCGTGTGGCTGCTGTCCTGCAGGTATTCGCGCTTCACGCGCTCGGGCGGAAAGTACACATTCTGTTCGACGATTTCCACTTCGTTGTCGGGCGCCTCGGCGATGACGGCGCCGTTCCAGATTGCTTTCGGCATCATTTCTCCTGTTATCGGTGAGCGGCGGCCAGCGCGGCCTCGGCCGCTTGCAGCAGCGTGTCGGCGTCGTCGACGCCCATGTGGTCGAAGGCGGCCACGCCGCAGATGGCGCGGACGTGCAGTCGGCGCGCCCCTTCGGCATGTTCCTGCGCGGCGATGCGGGCGGCCAGTGTGTCAGCCAGTTTCCGCGCACCCGCCAGCGGCGTGTTCGGCAGCAGCAGGCACAGTTGCGCGGCGCCGTAGCGGCCTGCCAGATCGATCATACGGATATTTTCACCGACGAGCTTCCCCACGGCGGCCAGGATGCGCTCTCCCGCCGGGTGGCCGAATTCGGCGCCGACGGCATCGATGCCGTCGATGTCCAGCAGCACGGCGGACAGCGGCGTGCGGAAGCGGCGCGCCCGTGCGGCTTCGAACTGCAGCCGGTGCAGCAGCGCTCGGCGGTTGAGCAGGCCCGTCAGCTCGTCGCGGATCGCGACCTGCTCGAGCTCCTGGCGGGCGGCGCGCAGTGCCGCTGCATCGGCCCGGGCCGCCAGCAGCGCCATCGCCTGGCGAGCCAGGCCGGCCAGCTGCGCGCGTTGCGGCGCGCTCAGCGTGCCGGGCTGGGTATCGAGCACGGCCAGCGTGCCGATCGCCAGGCCGTCGTCCGTCAGCAGCGGCGCGGCGGCGTAGCGGCGCATGCCCGGCGCGCCGGTGGTCAGCGCCATCGTGGCGGTGCGGGCGTCGCGGGCCAGGTCGGGAATCTCGGTGATGCCGGCGTCCAGCACGGCCAGCGCGGAATAGCATTGGCTGCGCGGCAGCGACGCGATGTCCAGGCCGGCGCGGGCGATCACGTGGACGCGCTCGGCATCGACCAGGGTCAGCGCGGCATACGGCGTGCCGCACAGCGTGGCCGCGAGCGAGGTCAGGAAAGTGAAATCGTCGCCGGCAGGCAGGTCGTTGCCGGCCAGGCGGCGCAGCGCCGCGAGGCGGTCCTGCTCGCGGTCGGGCTGGGGGAATGTGGGAAAGGTCATTGCGGCCGCTGCCATGCTGTCTCCATTCGGTGTCGCGGCAGTGTAGCGCAAATCATTCCCTGTTGTAACGTCGATAAGACCTATTTACCTTCCATAATTTGGCGGAGGGCTTGCTCGAACACCTCGGGCGGCTGGCCGCCGGAGATCAGGTGGCGCTGGTTGACGACGACGGCCGGCACCGAACGGATGCCCGCCTGCTGCCAGTAGTGCTCCAAGGTGCGCACGTCGTCGGCGTAGCGATCCGATGCCAGCACCTCGGCGGCCCCGGCCCGGTCCAGGCCGGCCTTTTCCGCGGCACGCAGCAGCACGGCGTGGTCGCTGGGGTTTTCGCCGTTGGTGAAATAGGCCTCGAACAGCGCGTGCTTGAGCTCACGCTGGCGGCCCTGCTCCTCGGCCCAGTGCAGCAGGCGGTGCGCGTCGAACGTGTTGTAGATGCGGCCGCGCTTGTCCATCGCGAACGTGAAGCCGACGCCGGCGCCGCGCTGGCGGATCATCTCGCGCGACTGCTCCTGCTGCTCCGGCGTGCTGCCGTATTTCTCGGTGATGTGCTCGGTGATGTCCTGCCCTTCCTTGCCCATGTTCGGGTTCAGCTCGAAGGGCTGGAAGTGGAACTCGACGGCGGCCTCGGGAATCCGGGACAGCGCCGTCTCGAGTGCGTTCAGTCCGATCGCGCACCAGGGGCAGGAGACGTCGGATACGAAATCGATACGCAGCGGTGTGGTCATGGCGTTCTTTCAATGGATGATCCCGCCATGATGAGGGCCGCTGCAGGAATTGCAAGCTTACTTTTGCAAGCTTACTTTTTCTTCGCGTCGGCGCCCTTGCCCTTGCTGCCGATGCGGCTTTCCTTGCCGGCCATCAGGTTGCCGATGTTCTTCGCGTGCCGCCAGATCAGCAGGGCGCTCATCGCCGCCACGGCAAACAGCTGCGGCTCGACGCCGAACAGCAGGCCGTAGTAGAACGGCGCGAACAGCGAGGCGATCAGCGCGGCCAGCGACGAGTAGCGGAACGCGTAGGCGACGATCAGCCACGTGGCGAGCGTCGCCAGGCCGAGCCATACGTTCAGCGCCAGCAGCACGCCCAGCGCCGTCGCGACACCCTTGCCGCCCTGGAAGCGGAAGAACAGTGGCCACAGGTGGCCGAGGAACACGGCGATGGCGACAAGCGCGATGGTATCGTCGCCGACGCCGAGGCGGTCGGCGAAGTGAATCGTCAGCCAGACCGCGAGCCAGCCCTTGAAGGCGTCGCCGATCAGCGTCCAGATGGCGGCGCCCTTGTTCCCGCTGCGCAGCACGTTGGTCGCACCGGGATTGCCCGAGCCATACGTACGCGGGTCGGACAGGCCATAGGCCTTGCTGACGACGACAGCAAACGAAATCGAGCCGATCAGGTAGGCCGCAATGGCCAGCAGAACAGTAATCATATTCCCCAAGAATCCCGTGGTTTTATTTTGATGACAAGTAATTGCTTTAAAAATGGGGACGTACCCCATTTTCTATTTTCGTAACGTCAAGGCGTCACCCAAAGGGCGAAAAGCTGGGGTCAGACCCGACGGGTCTGACCCCGTGTAACGGGCGCCGACTATACCTCAGCGGCGCTCAATCGGCCAGCGCGCAGTGCACCGGCTTGGCTTTCAACACGTCGACCAGGGTTTGCGGCTTGATGCCGACCAGGAAGCCGCGCCGGCCGCCATTGATATAAATCGTTTCCAGCGCGAGGATCGACTCCTCGACGTACACCGGCATCGCCTTCTTCGTGCCGAACGGCGACGTGCCGCCGATCATGTAGCCGGAGTGGCGCTGCGCCACTTCAGGCTTGCACGGTTCGACCGACTTGCAGCCGATGCCGCGTGCGAGGTTTTTCGTCGAGACCTTGCAATCCCCGTGCATCAGCACAATCAATGGTTTGGCGGCTTCGTCCTGCATCACCAGCGTCTTGACGACGTGGTGCTCGGCGACGCCCAGCTCGCGCGAGGAAACGCCGGTGCCGCCATGCTCCTCGTACTCGTAGGGATGTTCGGTGTAAGGGATCTTGTGCTTCTTCAGCAGCGCCGTGGCGGGCGTCTCTGAAATGTGCTCTTTCCTGGCCATGCCGTGTTAGGATCGTTGTGAAAAGGAGTTTCTCATTATGCAGGAAGAAATTCGCTTTGCCACCTTCAATGTCTGCAACCTCGCCCCGCCCGGCGCGAAATTGTACGACAACCTCGAGCCGCTGACGCCCGAGGCCTACGAGGCCAAGGCGAACTGGATCGCGCAACAGCTCGATCAGCTCGATGCCGACGTGATCGGCTTCCAGGAAATCTTTTCGCAATCTGCCTTGCGCGACGTGCTGTCGCGTACCCGCCGCTACCGCGATGCGGTGCACGCCGGCTTCGATCCCGATCCGCATGCGAGCCGCCTGACCCCGAACGTCGCACTCGTGTCGCGCCTGCCGCTGGCGGGCACGCCCAGCGTGTATGCCAATTACCCAGCGGACGTGCCGTGCGACACCGGCAGCCCCGACTCGGACCGCTTCGCGCGCGCGCCGCTGCACGTGCAGGTCGTGCTGCCCGGCGAGCGCATCGTGGACGTGATCGTCGTGCACCTGAAATCGCGCCGCCCCGATTACCGCAGCGGCGACAGCGGCGAAGACCCGCTGCACCATGCGATGGCCAGCCTGCGCTCGCTGGTCTGGCGCGGCACCGAGGCCGTGGCGCTGCGCGTGCTGCTGTCGAAGATGATGCGCGAGTCGCGCCGGCCGTGCGTCGTGCTCGGCGATTTCAACGACACGGCCGATGCGGTGACGACGACGATCGTACTGGGCAACGGCGGCACCCGCAGCACCGGCATCCCCGGCACCAATGGCCTCGCCGCCGAGGAGCGCCGCGGCCGCCTGTACGACAGCAACCAGATCCAGCAGCGCCAGGACGTGCTGCGCCACGTCGGCTACACCAGCATCCACGAAGGTCACTATTCGACGATCGACCACGTGCTCGTGTCGGAGGAATTCAACCGCAATTCGCCGCGGGCGATCGGCGAGGTGGTGGACGTGAGCTACTTCAACGACCACCTGCGCCTGGACCGGCCGGAGACGTCCGACCACGGGCAAGTGCTGGTGCGGATGCGGCTGTATTGAGGCGCCTGTACTGAGTTCACCGCGCTGAGTTCACTGCACTGAGCAGCCGCGCCTTCAGTTCCTGAGCAGCCCATCCAGCCCGCTGGCCTGCACGGCCGCGTCGGCGTGGTGGCCCTGGTACTGGTCGCAGCCCTGCCCGCGCAGGAACTCCAGCTGCTCGGCCGTCTCGACGCCTTCGGCGATCACCGTCATCTCCATGCTGCGCGCCATCGCGATGATCGTGCGGATCGCGATCGTGTCGCCGCCGTCGTGCATGAATGCCTGGGCGATCTTCAGCTTGTCGATCGGGTAGTCCTTCAGCTGGTCGAGCCGCGACCAGCCCGTGCCGAAGTCGTCCAGCGACAGCCGCACGCCCAGCCGGCGCAGCGCGCGCAAGGTGTCGGCCGTGGCCGCGCCGCCCTTCATGATGATCGCTTCGGTCAGCTCCAGTTCCAGGTAGTGCGGCGCCAGGCCCGCATCGTCCAGCGCGGCGCGCACGTGCTCGAGCAGGTCGCGCTGCAGGAACTGCGCCGGCGACAGGTTGACGGCCACCGTGACGGCATGGCCGGCCTCGTGCCAGCCGCGCGCATGCCGGCACGCTTCGCGCAGCACCCACGCGCCGATCGGCACCATCAATCCCGCCTCTTCGGCCACGCCGATGAAGCGATCCGGCCGCAGCAGGCCCAGCTCCGGATGGCGCCAGCGGATCAGCGCCTCGGCGCCCACCAGCGCGCCGCTGGCGATGTCCAGCTCCGGCTCGAACGCCAGTTCGAACTGCTGCTCGGCCAGCGCCTGGCGCAGCCCGTGCTCGAACGATGCCCGTTCGACGATGCGCTCGTTCATCTCGGTCGAGAAGAACTGGAAGTTGTCGCGCCCGCCCTGCTTCGCGTGGTACATCGCGATGTCGGCGTTCTTCACCAGCGTGTCGATGTCCTCGCCGTCGCTGGGGAAGATCGACACGCCGATCGACGTGGACACGTGCAGCTCGTGCCCGCCGATCAGGTAGGGCTGGCCGATCGCGTGGCGGATCGTCGCGGCCACGTGGGCGGCGTGGTCGATGCCGCCGATGTCGGCCAGGATGATGACGAACTCGTCGCCGCCCTGGCGGCTGACCGTGTCGACCTTGCGCACGCATTTCAGCAGCCGCACCGCCACTTCCTTCAGCAGCAGGTCGCCGACCTGGTGGCCCAGCGTGTCGTTGATCTGCTTGAAGCGGTCCAGGTCGAGGAACAGGATCGCCAGCATGCTGCCCTTGCGCCGCGCCGTCGACAGCGCCAGCGACAGCCGGTCCAGCAGCAGCACGCGGTTCGGCAAATCCGTCAGGAAGTCGTGTTCGGCCAGGTGGCGCGTGTGCTCCTCGTTGCGCTTGCGCTCCGTGATGTCGGAGAGGATCGCCATGTAGTTGCTGATGCGGTCCTGGGTGTCGCGGATCGCCGTCAGCGCCAGCCAGGCGGGAAACAGCTCGCCGCATTTGCGCCGCGACCAGATCTCGCCC
Organism: Pseudoduganella flava; assembly: GCF_007830495.1. Classification (GTDB taxonomy): domain Bacteria; phylum Pseudomonadota; class Gammaproteobacteria; order Burkholderiales; family Burkholderiaceae_D; genus Rugamonas; species Rugamonas flava. The sequence goes on from NZ_VLKW01000003.1 coordinate 275,953, forward strand.
TGCCAGTGGTCGGTGGCGTCGATCTGCTGCCACACTTCGCGGAAGAACGCTTCGTCCTCTACCCCGGAGCGGTAGACCGAGATCGGCTTGCCAAGCATGTCCGCGCTGCTGTAGCCGGTGATCTCCGCATACGCGCGGTTGATCGAGATGACGTGGCGGTCGCGGTCCGTCAGCAGGATCGCGTCGCGGCTGTTCTCGAACACCTGGGCGGCCAGGTACAGCGTGCGCTCGGCGCTCTTCCTGGCCGAGATGTCGCGCACGACGACGTAGAACAGGTATTCGTGGTCCAGGGTGATCGACGTCATCAGCACTTCGGCCCAGAACGGGCTGCCCCGGCAGTCGACGTAGCGCCAGTCGAAGCGGCAATTGCCTTGCGCGTAAGCCTGCTCTTCGAGCGTGCGGGCAGCGTCCAGCGAGACGCCGCCGCCCGGCTGCTGCTGCGGCGAGAAGTCGGCCAGCCGGCGGCCCGTCAACGCCTGCGCGTCCGGGCACTTGAACAGCTGCAGCGCGGCCGGATTGGCCTCCTCGATGCGGCCGTTGCGCACCAGCAGGATCGCGTCGCCCGACTTGACGAACATCTGCCGGAAATTCGTGCCGGCGGCCGCCAGCGCATCTTCTTCGCGCTTGCGGGCCGTGACGTCCACGTCCATGCAGAACACCTGCGTCAGCGCGCCCTCGTGGTAGATCGGCACCAGTGTCGAATACAGCCACAGTTCGCGTCCGCTGGCGGTGCGCACTTGCCAGTCGCCGGACGGCGAATGCTGGCCGGTGCGCCACACTTCGTCGACGAGGCGGTCGTGCTCCGCCTCCCGCTCGCCGCGCATGAACAATTGCTTGCGCGGCTGGCCGATCACCTGTTCCGGCGCGAGGCCGCATAACTGGGCGCAGGCGTGGTTGCAGAAGCGCACGATGCCGTCGCGGTCGAAGCTGAACACGGCCACCAGCGGCGTCAGCTCCAGTGCCGCGACGAGGCGTGCGATCAGGTCGAGCGCCGCGAATGCCGGGTGCCCCTGGTTGACGACGGACGGGATGGTATCTGTCTGGTCCATCGTGCCATTCTTCCCTTGCTGCTCAGCAGTCGCTTGCGCTGGCTCAAAAAGGGCTGCCGATGAGGAATATGTGACACGATTTGTTGCATCAAAGAAATAACTAGGCAGGCGTCCACCCCGCCTTCCGGTCGTTTCAGAGCCGCCAAAACGCACTTCATCGCATGACGGTGGTCCCGCCCCTTGGCATTTCCTACAGTGCCACCATCGCGCCCATTACAACAACGAGCCATGACACTTCCTGCCGCCCTCACTCCCGCCCGCCGCGTCCTGCTGGCCGGCGCCCTCCTTGCCCTGCTCGCCGCCGGTGGCTGGACCGTTCTGCATGCGCACACGGGTGCCGCGCCGGCGCCGGCCACGCCGGCCGCCAAGCCGGCCCCCATCTACGAACTGGCCGGCACCGACGTGGCCACGGTCGGCAGCGGTGCGCTGGCCGTGCAGCTGCAGCTGTCCGGCTCGCTGGTGCCGGTGGCGCAGGCCACCGTGAAGTCGAAGGTGTCCGGCATCGTGCACGAGTCGGCGCTGCGCGAAGGCACGCAGGTGCAAGCCGGCCAGGTGCTGGCGCGCGTCGACCAGGCCGACCTGCGTGCCCGCGTCACGCAGCAGCAGGCCGCGCTGGAGGAAGCGCAGGCGCGCCTGGCGATGGCGGACAAGAACGAGCGCAACGGCCGTGCGCTGCTGGCGCAGAACTACATCTCGCAGACGGCGTACGACGCCAACGCCAATGCCGTCGACCTGGCGCGCGCCGCCGTGAAAGCGGCCGGCGCCCAGCTGGAGCTGGCCCGCATCGCGCTCGAGGACAGCGTGATCCGCGCGCCGATCGCCGGCATCGTCAGCCGCCGCCACGTGCAGCCGGGCGAGAAGCTGGCGCCGGACATGCCCGTCTGCACCATCGTCAGCCTGGACGAGCTGACGCTCGAAGCGCAGGTGCCGACAAGCGACATCCCGCGCATCCGCGTCGGCCAGCAGGTGCGCTTCCACGTCGACGGCTACGCGGGCCGTACGTTCGCCGGCAAGGTGGCGCGCATCAACCCGACGACGCAGGAAGGCTCGCGCGCGATGCTCGTCTACGTGACGGTGGCGAACGGGGACGGTGCGCTGCGCGGCGGCATGTTCGCCAAGGGCAGCATCACGACCGAAAACACGGCCGAGCTGCCGCTGGTGCCCGTCGCCGCCGTGCGCAAGGACGGCGGGCGCGACGTCGTCTACAAGGTGGCCGGCGACCGCGTCGTCGCGCAACCCGTCACGCTGGGCCTGACCAGCGAGGATGACGGCGTCGCCGCCGTGACGGCGGGCCTGGCGGCCGGCGAGAACGTGCTGGTGACGAAGCTGGACGGCGTCAAGCCCGGCGCGCGCGTGAAGCTCCCCGCCGCCGTGCGCACCGCCGCCGCCGCCGGCAACACGGTCGGAGGCTGACATGTGGATCACAAAGATCAGCATCCGCCAGCCCGTGTTCGCCGCGATGGTGATGGTGGGCCTGATGGTGCTGGGCCTGTTCTCGTACCGGGGCCTGGGCGTGGAAAGCATGCCGAACGTCGAGCTGCCGTTCGCCGCCGTCGAAGTGATCTACCCCGGCGCCGCGCCGGAAGCGGTGGAGAACGACATCACGCGCCCGCTGGAGGACATGCTGAACACCGTCAGCGGCGTGAAGACGATCCGCGCCAACTCGTGGGAAGGCAAGGCCGGCGTCTACCTGGAATTCCAGCTGGCGACGAACATGGACCGGGCCATGCAGGACGTGCGCGACAAGGTCTCGCAGGTGCGCCCGCGCTTTCCGAAGGAAGCCAAGGACCCGCTGGTGCTGCGCATCGAGGGCGACAACGCGCAGCCCGTCGCGAACCTGACGCTGACCTCCACCGGCACCGACCTGCGCACGCTGTCGACATTGACGGAGCAGCTGATCATCAAGCGCCTGCAGGGCGTGGCCGGCGTCGGCCAGGTGCGCACGTTCGGCACCACGCAGCGCCAGGTGCTTGTCAACCTGCGCCCGGCCGACATGACGGCGCAAGGCGTCGGCGTCAACGAAGTGATGAAGGCGATCGCCGACACCAATGCCGATCTCCCGGCCGGGAACATCACGCGCGACGCGGCGGACCGGCTGGTGCGCGTCGAGGGCAAACTGAAGGACCCGCGCGAATTCAACCGCATCATCGTGGCGCGCCGCGCCAACGGCCCCGTGTACCTGGAACAGGTGGCGACGGTGACGGACGGCCAGGCCGAGGAAACGTCGATCGCCCGCGTCAACGGGCAGCGCGGCATTTCGCTGGAAGTGACGAAGGTGCAGGACGCGAACGTCGTCGCGGTCGGCGAAGGCGTCAAGGCGGCCGTCGCCGAGCTGCGCGGCGTGTTGCCGCCGGACGTCGTGCTGAAGGTCGTGGATGCGCAGTCGGACCGCGTGCAGAGCCAGCTCGACAACGTCAAGCGCACGATCGTCGAGGGCGCCGTATTGACGATGGTGATCGTGTTCTTCTTCCTGCACTCGTGGCGCTCGACGGTGATCACGGGCCTGACGTTGCCGATCTCCGTGCTGGCCAGCTTCATCGCGATGAAGGCGTTCGGCTTCACACTGAACTTCCTGACGTTGATGGCGCTGTCGCTGTGCATCGGCCTGTTGATCGACGATGCGATCGTCGTACGCGAGAACATCGTGCGGCACCTCGGCTTCGGCAAGCATCACCGCGAAGCCGCCGAGGACGGCACCAACGAAATCGGCGTGGCGGTGATGGCCACCACGTTCGCGATCGTCGCCGTGTTCGTGCCGGTCGCGTTCATGGATGGCCTGATCGGCCGCTTCTTCCTGCAGTTCGGCATCACCGTCACGGTGGCCGTGCTGGTGTCGCTGTTCGTCAGCTTCACGCTCGACCCGATGCTGTCCTCCGTCTGGCCCGACCCGGTCGAGGGGCGCTTCCGCTATGTACCAATGCTGGGCCGCCTGATGGCGCGCATCGAGCACGGCATCGAGGCCGTGCACGGCCACTACGGCAGGCTGCTGGCGCTGGCGCTGCGGTGGCGCAAGAGCACGCTGGCGCTCACCGTGGCGCTGTTCGCGGCCAGCCTCCTGCTGCTGCCGAAGATCGGCGGCGAAATGTTCCCGGAAACGGACCAGGGCTGGATCAACCTCGTGTTCAAGGTGCCCGTCGGCTCCAGCCTCGAATACAACGCGAGCAAGGTGGCGCAGGTGGAGGCGGCGTTGAAGGAGTTCCCGGAGATCGACAACGTGTTCGCGAACATCGGCACGCCGGAAGGCCGTCACATCTCCTACCTGAACGTGAAGCTGACCGACCCGAAGAAGACGCACCGCCGCTCGCAGCAACAGGTGGAGAAGGCGATCCGCGAACGGCTCGCATCGATCCCCGGCATCACGCCGTCCGTCGGCCAGAAGCCGATCTTCATCGCGATCCTCGGTACCGACGAGGCAAAGCTGGACGCCGTCGCCCACGACCTGATGGACCGCATGCGCAAGATCCGCGGCGTGGCCGACCTGGAGTACAGCCAGGAAGGCGCGAATCCGTCGACGTCGATCCGCATCCGCCCCGAGCTGGCCAGCGACCTCGGTCTGACCGTGCAGCAGATCGGCGCCGCGCTGCGGCCGTTCGTCGCGGGCGAGACGGTGGGCCACTGGCTGGCGCCGGACGGCCAGAACTACGAGATCAACGTACAGCTGCCGAAAGCGGGCCGCCAGCGTGTGGCCGACCTGGCCGACCTGTCGCTGGCATCGAGCCGGCTGGGGCCGGACGGCAAGCCATTGATGGTGCCGCTGCGGCAGGTGGTGGAGTTCGTGCCGTCGTCCAGCCCGCAGGTGCTGAAGCGCCAGGCGCTGATGCGGCGCGTGGCCGTGTTCGCGGCCGTCGAGGGCCGGCCGGGCGGTGACGTGGATGCGGACGTGAAGCGGGCGATGGACGCGATCGCGCTGCCGCCGGGCGTGCGCTTCGACGTCGGCGGCAATGCGAAGGAAATGCAGGAAACGATGACGGGCGCGTTGACCGCCGTCGCCATCGCGATCGTGTTCATCTACCTCGTGCTGGCATCGCAGTTCGGCAGCTTCCTGCAACCGGTCGCGATCATGGTATCGCTGCCGCTGTCGCTGATCGGGGTGCTGGTCGCGCTGCTCGTCACCGGGTCGACGCTGAACATCTTCTCCGTCATCGGCGTCATCATGCTGATGGGCCTCGTGACGAAGAACGCGATCCTGCTGGTGGACTTCACGAACCACGCCCAGCGCGCCGGCCAGGACCAGCGCGCCGCGCTGATGGCGGCGGGCCAGGTGCGCCTGCGGCCGATCCTGATGACGACGCTGGCCATGGTGTTCGGCATGCTGCCGATGGCGATCGGCCTGGGCGACGGCGGCGAGACGCAGGCGCCGATGGGCCGCGCCGTCATCGGCGGCGTGATCACGTCGACCTTGCTGACGCTGGTGGTGGTGCCGGTGGCCTACACGTACCTGGACAACCTGGGCCGGCGCGCCGCCCGCTGGTTCACGGCCGGACGGACCGTCGCCGCCGCGACGTGACGGGCGCTTTGCCCGTCACCTCAGGCATACAGGCATGCCGTACCAACATGCAATAAAAAGCCGGCGCGCCGTGGCGGGAATGCCACGGTTCGCACCGGCTGCCGACGCGGGCGGCCGTTCAGTCCTGGCGCAAGGCCGTGGATTCGCCCTCGCTGTCCGGTTCCGTCGCGGTTTCGGCGGCGTCGTAGCCCGCCTCGTCAACCGCCTGCTCGCCGCCCGGCCGGTGCTTGGCTTCCTGTTTGCGCCGGGCCTTTTCCTCGGCCTTGCGCTTCTTTTCCAGCTCCCGCTGGCGCTTCTCATACTGGAAATTCGTTTTTGCCATCACACCCTCCGTAGCCTGCATTATGCGACATCTCCAGCATCGCAGATTTCTTACCCCCGCGGATGATGTATCGCATGCAGATGTTTCAACCGCTCGCGCGCCACGTGCGTATAGATTTGCGTCGTCGAGATGTCCGAATGGCCGAGCAGCAGCTGCACCACGCGCAGGTCGGCGCCATGGTTCAGCAGGTGCGTCGCGAACGCGTGGCGCAACGTGTGCGGCGACAGCGGCGCGGTGATGCCGGCCTTGCTTGCATGCTTTTTCACGACGACCCAGAACATCTGCCGCGTCATCGGCCCGCCGCGCCCGGTGACGAACAGGGCGTCGTCCTGCTGGCCGTTCAGGATCACGCCGCGCGCGTCGCGCAGGTAGCGTTCGATCCACTGCCGCGCCTCCTGGCCGAACGGCACCAGCCGCGTCTTCGCGCCCTTGCCCGTGATGCGCACGATCCCTTCGTTCATGCCCACCTCATCGATGCGCAGGGCGACCAGTTCCGACACCCGCAAGCCGCTCGCATACATCAGCTCGAGCATCGTGCGGTCGCGCACGCCGAGCGGCTCGCGCAGGTCGGGCGCGGCCAGCAAGGCTTCCACCTGTGCCTCCGACAGCGTGTGCACGAAGCGGGCCGGCTGCTTCGCCGACGCCAGCTTCAGGCACGGGTCTTCGGTGATGCGGTGCAGGCGCAGCGCCTGCTGGTAAAAACGCTTCAACACGGACAGCCGGCGGTTCGCCGAGCTGGCCTTGGTATCGTCATGGCGTGCGGCGAAGTAGGCGGCGATGTCGCCATGCCCAGCCTTCAGCAAGCCGATGCCGGGGCGCTTCGTTGCCAGCCAGTTGGCGAACAGGCGCAGGTCGCGCCGGTAGGCGTCGAGCGTGTTCTTCGACAGGCCGTCCTCGAGCCACAGCGTGTCGCAGAAATCATCGATCGACTGCGCGTCGATGGGCTGCACGTCGGCGGGCGCCGCTGCGCTTACAGCAGCGTCGTCTGTTGCCATGCGTATTCGCGGTGCCCCTCATGGGCCAGCAGCCAGCGCTTCACGTCCAAGGTGAAGCCGTTGCGGTCGTCGCTGCCGGCAAAGCCGCCCAGCCCCTGCGCGCCCGTGACGCGATGGCAAGGAATGACGAGCGGGAAGTAATTCGCGCCGCAAGCCTGGCCGACGGCGCGCGGCATCGAGCCGACGAACTTGGCGACCTCGCCATAGGTGCGCACTTCGCCACGGGGGATCGCGCTGATCGCATCCCACACCTTGCGCTGGAACGGGCTGCCCAGCTGGGCCAGCGGCAGGTCGAACGCGAAGTCGGGGTCGCGGCAATAGTGCTCGACCTGGAACGCGGCTTGCTCGGCGATAGGATCGACAGGCGCCTTCTCGCCGTAGCTGGCCGGCAGGTACACCAGCTCGGTCACGACGGCACCGCCGGTGCGGATACCGAGGGCGCCGAACGGCGTCGGCACGATGGCAGCGAACAGCTCGCTGGGATGTTGTATTTGCGTCACATTTGACTCCGGACTACTGTGGCGAACATGCTACACGAAGCGCGGTCGCGGGGCCAGATGGCAGGCGAATGTGTCGCACCGCAGGGACGGCGCCGCTGGATTCTGTTGGCGCGCGAGCGGCCGATGACGCGTGCGGTAGGGGCGAAAAAAAACGCACCTGCTGGTGCGTTTTAAATAGTGCTTTGGCACGGTCCCGGTTGTTTGGTCCCGCCGTGGCGTGGCTTGTGGCCGCCTGCGGCAGTGATGCCAACAACATTTTTGTGAACCGCGTGTCTCCTCGATTTATCGCCGTCTCCGGCTGCCGTTCTTATATACCACTCCCCACTAACTCGCGTATTCCTTGCTACGTTGGTGCATATCGATATTTGTTGCACCAAACAAGAGCGATCATAGCCGATCTCTTTCCTGATTTCTTCTCTTTTTTTGTAGCAATAAAATATTTGGTTTAGGGCTAAACAAAGTGTGGCAACGGCCGGCAAATTTGTGGTAAGCCGGCCCGGCCCATCAGCCTCCGGGGGCCCCGTACACCAGGTGCGGCAGCCACAGCGAGATCTGCGGCACGTAGGTGATCAGCGCCAGGAAGCCCAACATCGTCAGCAGCCATGGCATCACGGCCACGGTCAGCTCGGAAATGCCCATCTTCGTGATGCCGGACGCCACGTACAGGTTCAGGCCCACCGGCGGGTGGCACATGCCCACTTCCATGTTCACGACGATCAGGATGCCGAAGTGGATCGGATCGATGCCCAGCGCAACGGCGACCGGGAACAGGATCGGCGCCATGATCAGCACGATTGACGACGGTTCCATGAAGTTGCCGGCGACCAGCAGCAGCACGTTCACGACCAGCAGGAACGCGATCTTGCCCAGGCCCTGCGCCGTCAGCCACGCGGCCATCTCCTGCGGAATGTTTTCGCTCGTCATCAGGAACGAGAACAGCACGGCGTTCGTGATGATGTACAGCAGCATTGCCGACATCGATGCCGAGTCCAGCAGCACCTTGCCGACCTGCTTCAGCTTCAGGTCCTTGTAGACGAACACGGCGATGATGAACGCATACACGGCAGCCATCGCGGCCGCTTCGGTCGGCGTGAACACGCCCGAGTAGATACCGCCCATCACGATGACGATCAGGATCAGGCCCCATGCGCTCTTGCGGAAGGCGGCGAAGCGCTCGGCCCACGTCGCCTTCGGCATGCGCGGGTAGTTGTGCTTCTTCGCCAGCACCCATGTCGTCAGCCCCAGCAGGAAAGCCAGCATGACGCCCGGGATGACGCCGGCCATGAACAGCGCACCGACGGACGTGTTGGTCGTCACGGAATACATCACCATCACGATCGACGGCGGAATCAGGATGCCCAGCGCGCCCGACGTCGTGATGACGCCCGCGCCGAAACGCTTCGGGTAGCCTTGTTTCACCATCGCCGGCAGGATGATCGAACCGATCGCCACCACGGTGGCCGGGCTCGAGCCCGAGACGGCCGCGAACAGCGCGCAGGCCAGCACGCCGGCCAGCGCAAGGCCGCCGTGCCAGTGGCCGACCATCGACGACGCGAAGTTGATCATGCGCCGCGCCACGCCGCCGTGCGTCAGGAAGTTACCGGCCAGGATGAAGAACGGGATCGCCATGATCTCGAATTTCTCGATACCCGTGAACAGCTTCAGCGCCACGGATTCGATCGGCACCTGCGTCATCGTGAACAGGAACGTCAACACCGTCAGGCCCAGCGAGATGGAGATCGGCATACCCGTCAACATCAGCACCAGCAGCAGGCCAAAGATAATCAGTGCGTTCATGCTTTGGCTCCTTGCGTTTCTTCTTCAAGACCCTCGACGTGGGCGTGGTCATGCTTCGGCAGCTCGCCGGTGCGCACGAACTGCACCGCCACCTGCAGGAAGCGGAAGCACATCAGGTAGCTGCCGCACGGCACGGCCAGGTAGACGAGCCACATCGGCACTTCGAGGTCGGCCGACGTCTGGTCCGTGTGGGCGATTTCCCACACGAACGATGCGCCCAGGGTGCCGACGGTGCCGGTGAACAGCGCGCCGGCCAGCAGGCCGAACACGATGAACTTGTTGCGCCACGACGTGTTCAGGCGGTTGATCATCACGTCCACGCCGACGTGGATGCCCGTCCGCACGCCATACGCGGCGCCGAACTTGGCCATCCACACGAACATGTAGATGCACAGCTCCTGTGCCCAGCTCGTGTTGATCTGAATGAGTTCGTCCTGCAGCCACGGAATGGGCAGGCCGGACGCGTAGCGGTGCACGACCGCCACGAAGATGATGAAGGTGGCTGCGGCCATCAGGGTCGCAATGAGCCACTCTTCCAGGTGGTCCAGGAATTTCATGGGGTATCTCTCGGGAGCTCCGACCAACGGCGGGTCGGCGATACGGGGGAACCACGGGGCGGCAGGACGCCGCCCCGCGACCGGTGCGTCAAATCACCAGCTGTTACTTCGTGCCTTCCTTGCTGATCGCGTTGATCAGGTCGGCGCCGATACGGCTTTCCATCTGCTTGTGCACGGGCTGCAGCGCTTTCTTCCACTCGGCCTGCTGCTGGGCGTTCAAGGTGATGAACTGGGTCTTGCCCGATTTCTTCATCGCGTCCAGCGCCATGTCGTTGTCGCGCTGGGCGATCGCCTTTTCATAGGTCGTCGCTTCACGCATCGCGCCTTCCAGCGCGGTGCGGATGTCGGCCGGCAGGCCGTCCCAGAACTTCTTGTTGACGATGACGGCATAGCCCAGGTAGCCATGGTTCGACAGGGTGCCGTACTTCTGCACCTCGTGCATCTTCTGCGTGTACATGTTCGACGGCGGGTTCTCGGTGCCGTCCACGACGCCAGTCTGCAGCGCCTGGTACACCTCGGAGAACGCCAGCACTTGCGGGTTCGCGCCCAGTGCGCGCATCTGCGCGTCCAGCACCTTCGACGACTGGATGCGCATCTTCAGGCCGCGGAAGTCGGCCGGGCTGTTCAGCGGCTTGTTGGCCGACATGATCTTGAAGCCGTTATCCCAGTACGCCAGGCCGGTGATGCCCTTGGTTTCCAGCTTTTTCAGCAGGCCCTTGCCGATCGGACCTTCGGTCACGTTGTACAGTGCCTGCTTGGTCGGGAAGATGTACGGCAGGTCGAAGACTTCGAATTCCTTCACGCCCAGCGGACCGAACTTGGCCAGCGACGGTGCCAGCATCTGCACGGCGCCCAGCTGCAGCGCTTCGAGCTCTTCCTTGTCCTTGTACAGCTGGCTGTTCGGATACACCTCGACCTTGACGCGGCCGTTGGTGGCTTTTTCGGCAAGCTGCTTGAAGCGCTCGGCGGCCTGGCCCTTCGGCGTGTCCGTCGCCACCACGTGGCTGAACTTGATGACGATCGGTGCTTGTGCGAAGGCGTTGGAAGTGATGCAGGCGGCCGCGGTGAGTGCGACCAGGATGGTCTTGAGCTTCATGTGTGTCCCCAAATAAGTAAAAATCGGATTTATTATTCTTGCGATCCCATTCTGTATAAGGCTTTTGCAAGGGACAACTGTGGAAAACCACAATAGTCCTGCAAGCCAGATTCGTTACCCTCAGACAATGACCTCCCCTCGCACCCTGGCGTCCCGGCTGCCGTTCCCGAATTCCGCGCGCTGGTTGCTGCCCGTGGTGCTCGTGCTGTTCTTCCTCGCCATCCTGATCTGGCTGCCCTGGCAGGCGCGCCAGATGGAAAGCAACGAACGCCAGGAACAACTGATCGCCGACACATTGTGGGTCGAGCAGACGATCCGCTTCCAGCTCGGCCGCCACGAGGAAGACTTGCGCTCGGTCGCCAATGAAATCATTGCCGGCGCCAGCACGAAGCGGCTGCACGACCGCATGGCCAGCGAGCTGAAGACTGGCCTGGAACTGAAGCGCGTGATGTGGGTAACGCCGGAAGGCCGCGTGGCGGCATCCAGCGACGAGGCGCCGCTGCCGCGCGCGACGTTGACGCCATCGTCGCGCGACGCCGCCGAGCGGGCGCGCCGCAGCCGCAACGGCGTCTACAGCCAGCCCGAACCGCAGCAGGTGGATCCGGCCGGCACGCCGGGCGCGATGATGATGGATTATCACTTGCCGCTGTACCGGGGCGACCAGTACCTGGGCACGCTGGTGGCCAGTTACCAGCTCTCGGCGATTCTCGAAGAAATGGTGCCGTGGTGGTTCGCGCAGGACAACCAGGTGACGTTGCTGGACCGCGACGACCGCATCCTGGCGCGCCGCGCCGCCGCCGGCCCGGGCCACGGCGTGTACACGCACAAGCGCGGACTCGACCTGCCCGGTGCGACGATCACGTTGATGACGGACAGCGTCAAGACGGAACCGCGGCTGCTGCCGAACCTGCTGGTGGGCTCCGTCATCGCGCTGTCGCTGGCGCTGCTGTGGAGCCTGCTTGCGCTGTGGGGCCACATCTCGCGCCGCCTCGCCGCCGAGGAAGCGCTGCGCCAGCAGATGGCGTTCCGCACGGCGATGGAAAATTCGCTGGTAACGGGCCTGCGCGCGCGCGACCTGGAAGGCCGCATCACCTACGTCAATCCCGCGTTCTGCCAGATGGTGGGCTATACGGAGGAAGAACTGGTGGGCCGTTCGCCGCCGATGCCGTACTGGGCGCCGGAAGTGATGGCCGAATACCAGCACCGGCTGCAGAACGTGCTGCAGGGGACCGTGACGCCGCAGTTCGAGACGATCTTCCAGCGCCCGGACGGCACCCGCATTCCCGTGCTGATCTTCGAGGCACCGCTGGTCGACAACGAAGGCCGGCACACCGGCTGGATGGGCTCGATCCTGGACATTTCCGACCGCAAGCGCATCGAGGAATTGAACCGCGAGCACCAGGAAAAGCTGCAGGCATCGAGCCGGCTGGCCACGATGGGCGAGATCGCGTCGATGCTGGCGCACGAGCTGAACCAGCCGCTGGCCGCCATCTCCAGTTACACGACGGGGGCGCTGAACCTGCTGTCGCGCCCGAACGTGGCGGCCGACACACTGAAGCCGGCGCTGGAGCAGGCCGGCGCGCAGGCGCGGCGGGCCGGGCAGATCATCCGCAGCGTGCATGAATTCGTGAGGAAGCGGGAAGCCGAACGCCAGGACGTGGCGCTGGGCACGATGGTCGACAGCATCAGCGCGCTGATCGAGATGCAGGCGCGCCAGTACCAGGTGTCGTTCCTGGCCAACATTCCGGCCGACCTGCCGGCCGTGCGGGCCGACCGCATGATGATCGAGCAGGTGCTGCTGAACCTGACGCGCAACGGCATCGAGGCGATGGCCAACGTGGCGCTATCGCGGCGCGTGCTGCGCGTGGCGGCCCGGCACGACGAGGCGGCCGGCCAGGTTGTCGTGTCGGTGATCGACAACGGCCACGGCATTCCGGCCGACGTGGCCGAGCGGCTGTTTTCGCCGTTCTTCTCGACGAAAGCGGAGGGCATGGGCATGGGCCTGAACATCTGCCGCACGGCGATCGAGTTCCACGGCGGCACGCTGACCCACCAGGACAACCCGCAAGGCGGTACCATATTCACGTTCACGCTGCCGGTAGCGTGACAAAATCGCCATGGCTGCGTTGCACCGTCTTGCCGTGCAAGGGTACTGTGTTCGACGCTGCGCCTTGCCCTGACGGTTTTGCCAGGCACTTCGAGATTTAAAGGAAACACAACAATGCTGCATATCGTCGATGATGAAGAAGTGGTGCGCGACTCGCTGTCGTGGCTGGCTTCGTCGCGCGCCATTCCCGCCGCCACCTACGATTGTGGAGCGAAATTTCTCGCCTGGGTCGAGACGGGCGAGTTCGACCCGGCCGGCGACTGTGTGCTGCTCGACGTACGGATGCCCGAAATGAACGGCGTGGCGGTGTTCGACCAGCTGCACGCGCGCGGCCTCACCCAACGGCTGCCGGTGATCTTCCTGACGGGCCACGGCGACGTGCCGATGGCGGTCGACACGTTGAAACGGGGCGCGTTCGACTTCTTCGAGAAGCCGTTCAACGACAACGAGCTGATGGACCGCGTCCAGGAAGGCCTGGCGAAATCGCAGCAGGCCAGCGCCCACGCCGCCGTGCATGCGCGGCTGGCGACGTTGTCGTCGCGCGAGCGCGAAGTGCTGGACCTGATCCTGGCCGGCAAGATGAACAAGGTCGTCGCCGACGAGCTGGGTATCAGCATGCGCACGGTCGAAGTGCACCGCGCCCATATCTTCGACAAGATGCAGGTGAAGACGGCCGTCGAGCTGGCCGGCCTGCTGAAATAACCGTGGCGCTGTCGACGAAATTCGCGCTCAGCATGACGCTGCGGCGCGATACCGTGCCGGACTTCGACAGCTATCCCTTTTCCCTGCCGGCCGTGCGCCACCTTGACGTGCTGACGTTCCACCCGGCCGTCACGTTCATCGTCGGCGAAAACGGCAGCGGCAAATCCACGCTGCTGGAAGCGATCGCCGTCGCGCTGGGCTACAACGCTGAAGGCGGCAGCCGCAATCTCAATTTCCACACGCGCGCCTCGCACTCGCCACTGCACGAGTATCTGACGATCAGCCGGGGCTACCGCAGGCCGCGTGACGGTTACTTCCTGCGCGCCGAGAGTTTCTACAACGTCGCTTCGGAGCTGGAGCACATCGGGGACGATTTCAAGTTCTACGGCGGCCGCACCCCGCACGAGCAGTCGCATGGGGAATCGTTCATGGCGCTGCTGAAGCACCGCTTTGGCGGCAACGGGCTGTACGTGCTCGACGAGCCGGAAGCGGCACTGTCGCCGCAGCGCCAGCTGGCCGCGCTGAAGCGCATCCACGAGCTCGTGCAGGCGGGCTCGCAATTCATCATCGCCACCCACTCGCCGATCCTGATGGCGTACCCGGACGCCCGCATCTACGCCTGCCTGCCGGACGGCCTGCGCCGCACCGACTACGAGGACACCGAGCATTACCAGGTGATGCACGACTTCCTGCGCGATCCGCAGCGCATGCTGGACACGCTGCTCGCCGACGACGAAGCGTAACGCCAAGGCCGTCAGCACTGGGGCGTCAGCAGCTCGCGCGCGGCCGTGTCGATGAGCTTGCGCTTGCCGTTCGGGGCCAGCGGGATGTCCGGCACCTCTTCCAGCATCACGTCGAACAGGCCCACCAGGCGGCGCTGCTGTTCGTTCAGCAGATGGGCCTTCTGCTCCGCCGTCAACGAGCCGTGCTTGCCGACGACGGCAAGCCGGAGCGCGCCCGGCTCGGACTGGCGGATCTGGTACAGGCGCACGAACGCCCACGAACCTGGGTCCGGCATCACGGACAGGCCGGGAACGCGGTTGCCGTGCCGGTCGATCAGGAACTCCTGCGCGCGCCCATCGATCGCATGGCAGATGCCGTGCTCGTCGACGTGGCCGAAATCGTCGGTGCGATAGCGGATCAGCGGCATCACGTCGTTCCACAGCGAGGTGCCGACGATCTCGGCGCGGCCGTCCGGCTGCACCAGGTTTTCCGTCTCGCCATACATCGGATCGAAGCGGTAGGGCGACAGTTCGCCCAGCTCGTAGCGGGCAAACGCGAGATTGACGCGTTCGGATTGGCCATAGCTGATCGACACGGGGCAATGGAACAGCCGTGCGATGGCCGCCAGTTGCGGCCGCGCGGCGGGTTCGGAAACGAGGAACACGGCCCGCACGGGAAAGGTCAGGTCGCCGGACGCCAGCAGGTCCGCCAACGCCGCCGCGCCGCTCGGGTAGGCATGCACGAAGCGCGGCCGCACCCGGTTCAACGCGGCGACGATCGCTTCCCTGTGCCGCAGCGCGATGTGGTAAGGGGACAACAGCAGCA
The DNA here is from genome assembly GCF_007830495.1 of Pseudoduganella flava. Taxonomy (GTDB): domain Bacteria; phylum Pseudomonadota; class Gammaproteobacteria; order Burkholderiales; family Burkholderiaceae_D; genus Rugamonas; species Rugamonas flava. Next base: position 291,133 of record NZ_VLKW01000003.1, read on the forward strand.
TATTCCCGAAGCGCCGGCACGGCGGTTCGTGGGCGGGCCGCCGCGCATCGGCACCGATGCGCAGATAGGTGCTGCGGTGGAACGAGAAGCCGAACTGCCCCCATTCGCTCAGCAGGAAGCCCTTCTCGATGTCCGCCAGGCGCTTGCTGCGCCACAGGCCGATGCCTTCGCCGGTGGAGCCCCCCGTCGTTACATAGTTCAGCAGGCGGGGATCGAGGCGCTCGTGCAGGAAGTCGCGATGGTGCGCCATCACATCGGCCTTGGTCAGGTAGGGGAACGCGCGCAACAGTGCGAACGGCGGTTCGTTGGCGAGCTCCGTCGGCTTCAACCGCACGGTTGCCCGGTAGTACGGCACGTGTGTGCAGGCGATGCGCAGGATGCGCCGCAGGCAGGCCTCGCGGCAGGCACGTGCGGCCGCCCCATCGTCCCGCGGCAGGCGCCGCACGGCGAAATGATGGCGGTGATACAACAGCCCGGACGGAATGTACTGTCGGTACAGATAGTACCAATGCTTGAACCTGTCGATCATGCCCATCGCGCTCCTCCCGTTCTTGCAGTCAACACAGAGAGCCAGCCCACTGGGAAAATGGTAGAGCCGAGGCAGATCCGACACTTTGCGCGTGCTCGCCATCGTCACGCGGGAAGGCAGCCGAGCATGCCGACGGTGGCGCCGCCGCCACTGCTGCGCGTGGACTGTGGCGGCCTATAATCGGCACAAGGACCATCCATCAAGCTCCCCGCCCCGCCGATGACCAAGACCATTGCCGACAAACTGCATCTGAAGAACGCCACTTCGTTTGCCGTACTGAACGCCGACGCGCGCCATGCCCACCTGCTGGACCAGTTGCCCGCCGCCAAGCGGGTAGCGGCCGGCCCCGCCGACCTGGTGCTGCTGTTCGCCGACACGTTCGCGCAATTCGAAGCGCAACTGCCGGCGGCCAAGGCGGCGTTGGCGCCGGGCGGCGCGCTGTGGGTCGCCTACGTGAAGGGCACGTCGAAGCTGCGCACGGACGCGGGGTTACACCGCGACACGCTGCGAGCACATGCCGAGACGGCCGGCTTGACGAGCGTGGCAATGATTGCGCTCGATGACGATTGGTCGGCGTTGCGGTTCAAGGCTGGGTGAGGTGCGGGCGGTTACGGCCTCGGTCCTGTCGGAGGCGTTTCGCAGGCGCGGAGCATGCTTCGCGAATTCCCTGCCACACCATCAAGGTGGACGGGCTCAGCCGTGTTGAGCCAGCGCCCAGGCGACGTGTTCGCGCACCAGTTCGGATGGGTGGGCCTGGCGGGCTTGAAGGGCGGCGACGATGGCGCTGTCGCCCCGCGCGCCTGCGGCGGCGGCGTTGCCCAGACCGACGGCCAGGTTGCGCAGCCAGCGCTCATGGCCGATGCGGCGGATCGGGCTGCCTTCCATCTTGCGGTTGAAGTCGTCCTCGCTCCAGGCGAACAACTCGACCATGCCGGCCGTGCCGAGGCCGTGGCGCTCGTCGAAGTCGGGCAGCGTCGCGCGCTGGGCGAACTTGTTCCATGGGCAGACGGTCTGGCAATCGTCGCAGCCGTACACGCGGTTGCCGATCAGCGGCCGCAGCTCCAGCGGGATTGCGCCCTTCAGCTCGATCGTAAGGTAGGAGATGCAGCGGCGCGCGTCGAGCCGGCCGGGGCCGAGGATCGCGCTGGTCGGGCACACGTCGATGCAGGCGCTGCACTGGCCGCAATGGGACGTCGTCGGCGCATCGACCGGCAGCGGCAGGTCGACGAGGATCTCGCCCATGAAGAACAGCGAGCCGGCATCGCGGTTGATCAGCAAGGTGTGCTTGCCGCGCCAGCCGAGGCCGGACTTTTCCGCCAGCGGCAGTTCCATCACGGGCGCCGAATCGGTGAACACGCGGTAGCCGAATTCGCCCACCTCCGCGCGGATGCGATCGGCCAGCTGCTGCAGCCGCGCGCGCAGCACCTTGTGGTAGTCGCGGCCGCGCGCGTAGACGGAGATCACGGCCGCCTGCGGATCGTCCAGCCGGGCGCGCTCGCGTTCGCGCCAACCTTCGTCATGCGACACGGGCAAATAGTTCATCCGCGCCGTGATCACGCGCACGGTGCCCGGCACCAGTTCGGCGGGACGCGCGCGCTTCATGCCGTGGCTTGCCATATAGTCCATCTCGCCGTGCATACCGGCGTCCAGCCAGGCCTGCAGGCCCGCCTCGGCAGCGGCCAGGTCGATGTCGGCGATGCGCACCTCGGCAAAGCCGAGCTCACGGCCCCACGCCTTGATGGCGCCGGCCAGCGTGGACAGGACTTCGGGAGACAGGGACATCGGACGGTACAATGGCGGCAGCAATCCATCATTTTATGCGATACGACCCATGAAAGCCCACTTGCGCGACGAGAGCCATACGGCCGCTCTCGGCGTCTCGCTGGCCCGCGCGCTGCAGCCGGGCCTCTCGATCCACCTGCACGGCGACCTCGGCGCCGGCAAGACGGCGCTCACCCGTGCGCTGCTGCACGCGGCCGGCCACGCGGGCCATGTGAAGAGCCCGACCTACACGCTGTCCGAGCCGTATCGCGTGTCCTTGGGTGGCGAGGACGTCAACATCATCCACTACGACCTGTACCGGATGGGCAGCCCGGAGGAATTCCTCGACGCGGGCTTTCGCGAAGACTTCGACGGCCACAACATCTGCATCGTCGAATGGCCGGAAAAAGCGGCAGGCGTGCTGCCGGCACCGGATTTGCGCGTGATTCTCTCGGTCGCCGGCACAGGGCGTGATGTAGAATTGCAGGCGTTCTCCGCATTAGGTACGTCATGCCTGCAACGCCTCCATTTCCCGCCGATCCTCTGAGCGCGCCGCGCCAGGGAAAGAACCGGCGTACGTTCCTGAAGGCCGGCGGCACGCTGCTGCTGTCCGTCCTCGCACCCGCACTTGTGCCGCTTCCCGCGCGCGCCGCGCAAATCCTCGCCGTGCGCGTCTGGCCCGCCGAGGATTACACCCGCGTCACGCTGGAAAACGACAGCGACCTGAAAGCGTCGCACTTCATCATCAAGGACCCGGAACGCCTCGTTGTCGACATCGAAGGGCTCGACCTGAATCCGACGTTGAAGACGCTCGTCGCGAAGATCCAGTCCAACGACCCATACATCAAGCAGGTGCGCGTCGGCCAGAACCGCCCGAACGTCGTGCGCCTCGTGTTCGACCTGAAGGCGGAGATCCGGCCGCAGGTATTCACGCTCGAACCCGTGGGCGGCTACAAGCACCGGCTGATCTTCGACTTGTATCCCGTCAACGAGGTGGACCCGATCGCGGCGATGATCGAGAAGGGCGAATGGTCCAGCGACGGCAAGCCGGTGGGCCAGCCGCCCGTCGCCGAGCAGCACCCTGCCCCGGGCCTGCCGCTGCCGGACAACAAGCTGCCCGCGCCCGGCGTGCCGTCCGAGGCGGTGCCGCGTCCGGACATCGCCGCGAAACCGGACAAGCCCGAGCCACCCAAGGCCGTGGCCAGGGAAGACAAGACGCCCGAGCCCAAGGGCGACAAGCTGGTGCGCATGCTGACGATCGCGCTCGATCCGGGCCATGGCGGCGAGGACCCCGGCGCGCTCGGCTCGAAGGGCAGCCGCGAGAAGGACATCGTGCTGGCCATCGCCAAGCGCCTGAAGACGAAGATCGAGCAGCATCCGAACATGCGCGTGATGCTGACGCGCGATGCCGACTACTTCGTGCCGCTGAACATCCGCGTGGAGAAGGCGCGCAAGGTCGATGCGGACCTGTTCGTATCGATTCACGCCGACGCGTTCGTGTCGCCGACGGCACGGGGATCGTCCGTGTTCGTGCTGTCCGAGAAAGGCGCCAGCTCGTCGGCCGCGCGCTGGCTCGCGAACAAGGAAAACCAGGCCGACCTGATCGGCGGCGCCAACACGAAGGGCCACGACCCGCAGCTGGCCAGCGTGCTGTTCGACCTGTCGACGACGGCGCAGATCAACGACAGCCTGAAGGTCGGCAAGGCCGTGCTGCAGCAGATCGGCGGCATCAACAAGCTGCACAACGGCGCCGTCGAACGGGCCGGCTTCGCCGTGCTGAAGGCACCGGACATCCCGTCCATCCTGATCGAGACGGCGTTCATCTCGAACCCGGACGAGGAGGCGCGCCTGCTCGACAACGGCTACCAGGACCAGATCGCGGACGCCATCGTGAAGGGCATCCGCGCGTATTTCGCCAAGAACCCGCCGCTCGCCAAGAACCGGCTGACATAAAGGAAAACAACGCATGCACATGGAGACGTTCGGCCAGCTGCCGGCCGTGAGGATCACCGCGCCCGACGGCGCCACCGCATCGATCGCGCTGTACGGCGCCCACCTGGCATCGTGGAAGACGGCGGACGGGCGCGAGCGGCTGTTCATGAGCGAGGCGTCGCCGCGCGACGGCAGCGCCGCCATCCGCGGCGGCGTGCCGGTGATCTTCCCCCAGTTCTCCACGCGCGGCACGGGCCAGCGCCACGGCATCGCGCGGCTGTCGCACTGGCGCCTGGCCGACCATGGCGGCGACGCGACCAGCGCGTGGGCCGAGTTCGCGCTGACGCAGGACGACGTGCTGCCCGCGCTGGCACAAGCCTGGCCGCATGCGTTCGCGCTGACCTTGCGCTTCACGCTGCGGCCGGACGCGCTGGAGATGCGCTTCACCGTCGACAACACGGGCGACACCGCGTTCGACTTCGCGTGCGCGCTGCACACGTACTTCCTCGTCGACGACTTCGGCCGCACGGTGCTCGACGGCCTGCCCGGCGCGTCGCCGCTGCACTTCGGCCCGCCGCTGGACAACATCTACCCTGCCCCGGCCGCGCTGACGCTGCATCCCGGCAGCGGCACGCTGGCGCTGCACCAGCAAGGCTACTCGGAATTCGTCGTATGGAATCCGGGCGCCGAGGCGGCGGCGAAGCTGACCGACCTGAAAGACGACGAGTGGCCCCATTTCGTGTGCATCGAACCGGCCCGCGTCGACAAGCAGCCGCTGGCCGCGGGTGCCATGTGGACGGGCGTGCACACGATCACCGCCGCGCCCTGACGGGCCCCGTCGCAATCGCTTGATATGGGTCATTGAGCCGACGGCGCCCGCCGGGCGATGCTGGCGCTGACACCAATCACGAAAGCAAAGCGATGGAAGCGCTCAGCTACCCGGTCCTCGTGGCCATCCACCTGTTCGCCGCGCTGATGTTCGCCGGCACCGTCTTCTTTGAAGTGCTGATCCTGCATCCGGCGCACAAGGAGGTGCCGCCGGACGCGATGCGCGCCGTCGAACGCGCGATCGGCCTGCGCGCGCAGCGCATCATGCCGTTCGTGCTCGTCGCGCTGTTCGGCGCCGGCATCGGCCTGGCCTACTACCATCGCGCAGCGCTGGCCCAGCCGGCCGGCAGCCCATTTGCGCTGCTGTTGTGGACGAAGATCGCGCTGGCGGCGAGCGTATTCGGCCACTTCCTGACATCGCAATACTGGCGCCTGCGCGGCCGCTTCACGGCGCGGCGCTCGCGCCTGCTGCACCTGTCGGTGTTCTGTCACGTCGTGCTGATCGTGCTGATCGCGAAAAGCATGTTCCACGTGCGGTTCTGACGCACAAAAAAAGGGCGCATCGCTGCGCCCTAACTTTCCCCCACTTGGAAACCTTTACTGCCGAGTTCGTGTCCACTTTTCTCCTTCTGGGGTCAGACCCCGACAGGACACGGACTCAGCACTGCAACTGTCGAGGCCGTGTCCGGTGTCCGGGTCTGACCCCAGCAGGACACGGGCTCAGCCAATCAACCCTGCTCCACTATTGCGACTCCTTGATCATCCGACCCGAGCTGGCCTGTACCGGCCGGGCGTTCAGCGGGTACAGCCGCGAGAACAGCGCCAGCTGCTCGGGCGACGCCTGCAGCGGTTCCTTCATCACCAGCCACAGTACGCCTTCCGTGCACGGCGGTTCCGACAGCGAGCCCATGTACGTGTAGTAGTCGCGCCGCTCCGGCAGCAGGTCGTTCGGGTCGAACACGATCGACGGCGTGAACGTGTCCTTCTTTTCCAGCGGCAGGTTGTTCCAGACGGTCTGCACGGCCGGCTGCGGGCGGCCCCGTTGCAGCATCAGCGCGAGGATCGCGGTGTGGCCCTCGACGTCCTTGTGCACCAGGTGGATGCCCATTTCGTAGCTCTTGCCGTTGACGCGCTCCTCGGCGGGGCGGTGGAAGTGCAGCTGCTGCAGCTCGTAGGTGCGGCCTGCCACGGACAGGTAATTGCCGCCGCCCAGCTGCACCTGCACGGTGTGGCCGTTGTCGGTGACGGAGAAGCCGGAAGGACGGTAGTCGAACGCGATCTGCTCCAGTTCGACCTTGATGCCGTCGCGGATGTCGATCGGCGACTGGCGGGTGCCGCCGTTGCACTTGTTCCAGGCGGCGTTGATCTTGCTCCAGTTGGCGGGGCCGAACTCGCCTTCATAGGTCCAGAACGTGCCGTTGGCCGGCGGTGGCGGCAGCGAGGCGATGTAGGCGGCCTTCGCGGCCTTGGCCTGGGCTTCCTTCCTTGCCTTGGCGGCAGCGGCCATACGGGCGGCCTGGTTGGCCTTCATCTCGGCGAGGCGGGCGGCGATCTTGGCGGACAGCTCCGCCTCGGCCTGCTCTTCCTGCTCACGGGCACTGAGTTTCCTGGAAGGCTTGGCGCTCTTCGCCTTCGCATCGCCGATGCCCATCGCATCCTCGCGCGCGGGCGACGAAGGACGAACGCCGGCGATCGACGGGGCGTCGCTCGCACCAGCCTGGCCGAGGGCCAGCCAGCATACGGTAATGACGATCAGCTTGCGCATGTTAATCGAGACAGAGACAGAGGACAAAATCGATGACTTGTCCCGATTAACGGATGCCGTACGGAAAAACTTGAGGGCTTTTTTTCCTGTGAGGAATCAGCGGCCGAACATGCGCCGGCTCATCTTCCACAGCCCGCCCAGCGCGACGGGCACGACGGCGACGGCCACGCCGAACAGCACGATCGTCGTCAGGTGGTCGCGCACGATGGGGATGTTGCCGAAGAAGTAACCGGCCACGCACAGCGACACGACCCAGGCCAGCGCGCCGGTGACGTTATAGAACTGGAAGCGCCCGAACGTCATGTCCGACACGCCGGCCACGAACGGTGCGAACGTGCGCACCACCGGCACGAAGCGGGCCAGGATGATCGTCTTGCCGCCATGGCGTTCGAAGAAGTCGTGGGTGCGGCGCAGCGCGTCCTTGTTGATCCAGCGGTAGTCGTGCGTGAACACGCGCTGCCCGATCGCTTCGCCGATCCAGTAATTGGTCGTGTTGCCCAGGACCGCCGCCGTCACGAGCAGGAAGATCAGCAGGCCCAGGTGCATCTGGCCCGTGGCGCACAGGGCGCCGGCAATGAACAGCAGGGTATCGCCGGGGAAGAAGAACAGCACCACGAGGCCCGTCTCGGCGAAGATGATGAAGAACAGGATCGCGTAGACCAGCGTGCCGTACTGGGCGATCAGCGTGTCCAGCGCCTTGTCGACGTGGAGCAGCATGTCCAGCAGTTGAACGAATTCCATAAATGTCCCAAAAGGTTGCGGCGGGAATCATACACCAGGACGTATGCCGCGCCGACTTATTCCGGCAACACAGTTTCCAATTCGTCCATGTTGCAGTTTACAATCGTTCCACCACTCTGCCAACCGACGAGGAGACCGATGAAGCGCTGGACTTCGCTGTGCCTGTTCCTGCCATTCGTGCCGTTCGTGCCATTGTTGCCTGCCCTGGCCGCGGAGCTGCCGCCGAAACCGTCGGTCGCCGACGTCATCAAGGCTTCCAGGCCGGCCGAATGGCGCGCGCTGGACCCGGCCAGCACGCTGTACCTGGAGCTGCCGGCCGGGCGCGTCGTCATCGAGCTCGCGCCCGCGTACGCACCGGCGCACGTGGCCAACATCCGCGCGCTGGTGCGCGAAGGGTATTTCGACGGCCTGGCTATCCTGCGCGCGCAGGACAACTTCGTCGTGCAGTGGGGCGACCCGGACGAGCAGACGCCGCGCGCCGTGAAGACGGCCAAGCCCAAGTTGCCCGCCGAATTCACGATCCCTCTGAAGAGCGACAAGGACTTCGTGCCCCTGCCCGATCGCGACGGCTATGCGCCGCAGGTCGGCCACTCGAACGGCTTCCCGGCCGCGCGCGATCCCAGGACGGGGCGCGCCTGGCTGACGCACTGCTACGGCATGGTCGGCGTGGCGCGCGACGTCGATGCCGGCAGCGGCAATGGCGGCGCGCTGTATGCCGTGATCGGCCAGGCGCCGCGCCAGCTCGATCGCAACATCACCGTCGTCGGCCGCGTCGTGGACGGCATGCCGCTGCTGTCGACGATGCCGCGCGGCGCCGGCGCCATGGGCTTTTACGACAAGCCCGAACAGATGGTGCCGATCCGCACCGTGAAGCTGGCCGCCGACGTGCCGGAAGACCAGCGCGCGCACCTCGAAGTGATGCGCACCGACTCGGCCAGCTTCAAGGCGGTGGCCGAGGCGCAGCGCAACCGCGGCGGGCCGTGGACGAAGGTCGCCGCCGGACATGTCGACCTGTGCAACGTACCGATTCCCGTGCGCCAGCAGGGTTCGCAGCCTCCCAATAGCTGAGCCTGTGTCCGCCGTGGCATGCCACGGCTGCCAGGCACCAGTGACACCGGCTCGTCCACAGAACACCTGCGGGACGAAAGCCATCCAGGCCGCGGCCGGCCTGGCCACTCCGTTATAATGTCGGCCACCATGAACGCGCCGAATCCTCCCCGCCCGATCCGGGCTCTGCCCGATCAGCTCATCTCCCAGATCGCCGCCGGCGAGGTCGTCGAGCGGCCCTCGGCCGTCGTCAAGGAATTGCTGGAGAACGCGCTGGACGCGGGCGCCACGCAGGTCACGATCCGGCTCGAGGAAGGCGGCGTCAAGCGCATTTGCATCACCGACAACGGCCGCGGCATCCCGCCGGACCAGATGCCGCTGGCGCTGGCACGCCACGCCACGTCGAAGATCGCATCGCTGGACGACCTGGAGAACGTGAACACGCTGGGCTTTCGCGGCGAGGCACTCGCGTCGATCGCCTCGGTCGCCGTCGTCACGCTGACGTCGCGCACGGCCGACGCGGCCCATGCGTGGGAACTGGAAGGCTCGCACCTGGGCACGGTGGTGCCGTCGTCCGGGGCGCCGGGCACCACTGTCAATGCGCAGGACCTGTACTACAACACGCCGGCCCGCCGCAAATTCCTGAAGTCCGAGCAGACCGAATTCGGCCACTGCGCCGAGGTCGTGCGCCGCATCGCGCTGGCGCGGCCGGACGTGACGTTCACGCTGACGCACAACGGCCGCACGGTCGATCACTGGATGGCCAGCGACATGGCCAAGCGCAGCGCGCAGATCCTCGGCGAGTCGTTCGCGGAAGCGCGCCTGGCGATCGACGAAGGGTCCGGCGTGCTGCGCCTCTCCGGCTATGCCGGCCTGCCGACCGCATCGAAGGCGCGCGCCGATTGCCAGTACTTCTACGTCAACGGCCGCTTCGTGCGCGACAAGCTGCTGGTGCACGCCGTGCGCGCGGCCTACGAGGACGTGCTGCATGGCGACCGCTTCCCGTCTTATGTGCTGGCGCTGGAGCTGGACCCGGCGCTGGTGGACGTGAACGTGCACCCGTCGAAGATCGAAGTACGCTTCCGCGACAGCCGCGCCGTGCACCAGTTCGTATTCCACGCGGTGCAGCGCGCGCTGGCGCAGACATCGGCCACCGCGCACGGCAGCGTGCCTTCGCCGCTGCCCGCCGCCGACACGCTGGGCGGCGGCCCGACCTGGAGGCCGCAGCAGCAGGCGTCGTTCGGCTCGATCCTGAACCCGTCGTACACGCCGACGTTCTCGCCCTCCCCGTTCGGGGCACGCGACGGCGGCGGCGTCGCGCAGGACACCGCGCGCTACGGCGCCCTGTTCCAGGACGGCGAGCCCCGTGCGGCCGACAGCGCGGCCCAAGGGACGGCGCCGTTCGCGATGCCGCAGCCGACCACGTACACCGCGTCGCCCGCCGCGCTGGCGCACGAGGAATTCCCGCTCGGCTTCGCGCTGGCCCAGCTGCACGGCATCTACATCCTGGCGCAGAACAGCAAGGGCCTGGTGCTGGTGGACATGCACGCCGCGCACGAGCGCATCCTGTACGAACAGCTGAAGAACGCGCTCGATGCGCAGATCGCCGGCACCGACATGCAGGTGCAGTCGCTGCTGATTCCCGTGACGTTCTACGCCGACCCGGTCGAAGTGGGCACCGTGCAGGAGCATGGCGATACCTTGCACACGCTGGGCTTCGACATCGCCGTGCTGTCGCCGACGACGCTGGCGGTGCGCGCCGTGCCGGCCCTGCTGAAGAACGCCGACGCGCAGACGCTGGCGCGCGACGTGCTGCGCGACGTGCGCGAATTCGGCGGCTCGCGCGTGCTGATCGAGCGCCGCAACGAACTGCTCGGCACCCTCGCCTGCCACACGGCCGTGCGCGCGAACCGCATCCTGACGCAGCCCGAGATGAACGCGCTGCTGCGCCAGATGGAAAGCACGGAGCGCGCGGACCAGTGCAACCACGGCCGCCCGACGTGGGTGCAGGTCGAGATCGGCGCGCTGGACAAGCTCTTCCTGCGAGGCCAGTAATCCCGATGAAGCGTACCACCCAGCGCCCGCTCGCGGTCGCGATCATGGGCCCGACCGCGTCGGGCAAGACAGCCGCCGCGCTGGCGATCGCCGAGCGCATCCCCAGCGAGATCATCTCCGTCGATTCCGCCCTCGTCTACCGCGGCATGGACATCGGCACGGCCAAGCCCACGCGCGCCGAGCGTGCCGCCGTGCCCCATCACCTGATCGACATCCTCGACCCGCTCGACGCGTATTCGGTGGCGCAGTTCCGTACCGATACGCTGCGGCTCGTCGACGAGATCGTCGCGCGCGGCAAGCTGCCGTTGCTGGTCGGCGGCACGATGCTGTACTTCAAAGGCCTGGTGGACGGCCTGGACGACCTGCCCGGCGCCGATCCCGCGCTGCGCCAGGAGCTGGAAGACGAAGCGGCGCAAGTGGGCTGGCCGGCGCTGCATGCGCGGCTGGCCACGCTCGATCCGGAAACGGCCGCGCGCCTGAAGCCGAACGACGCGCAGCGTATCCAGCGCGCGCTGGAAATCATCCGGCTGTCCGGCAAGCCGATGTCCGCGCTGCTCGCGCAGCGGGAACCGGAACCGCTGCCGTTCGAACTGATGTCGTTCGCGCTCGAACCCAACGATCGCGCCGTGCTGCACGAGCGGATCGCGCGGCGCTTCGACATCATGCTGGAAGACGATGCGCTGATCGACGAAGTGGCAACGCTGCGCCGGCGCGGCGACCTGCATCCGGGGCTTGCGTCGATGCGCTGCGTCGGTTACCGGCAGGCGTGGGAATACCTGGACGGCTACATCGATTACAAGACGATGCGCGAGACCGGCATCATCGCCACGCGCCAGCTCGCCAAGCGCCAGCTGACGTGGCTGCGCGCGATGCCGGAGCGGATCGTCATCGATTGCCTGGCGCCGGACGCGACCGCGCAAATCCTTGCCCGGCTGCCCGCTTGATGTATATTGATGGATTGACCAGAGCCGGCAAAAAACCGCGGCGTCCTTGACACCGCACATGCCAGGCGGCATAATGCTTGCCGTTGCGGTGATATAGCTCAGTTGGTTAGAGCATAGCATTCATAATGCTAGGGTCGGTGGTTCAAGTCCACCTATCACCACCACAGAATTCCCCAATGGCCTGACCGGCGACGGATCAGGTCATTTTGTTTCAAGGCCGATCCACGGATCAGCCAGCACAGTTTGCGGTGATATAGCTCAGTTGGTTAGAGCATAGCATTCATAATGCTAGGGTCGGTGGTTCAAGTCCACCTATCACCACCAGTACCGGAAAAGCCGCCCGTCGCGAGATGGGCGGCTTTTTTCATATCCGGGCCGACCGCATCGACCGTGCTGGACTTCGACCCGGGCAACGCCGTCTCGGCGCAGCGGACCATGTTCTCCCCGATCCGCATCAGGTTGCTCTGCCGGGTCGCAATGAGTGACTCGCCCACGCCGCGTTGGGCCGCGTAGCTGCCATGCAGAGCGGCATATACGGGGAGTCCCTTGCGGTGATCGAATCTGGCGCTGCCGCCGTAACCAGCCGCCAGTGCCGTTGCCCAGAACACGTAGGCCGAGCCGACCTTGTTGCGCTGCGCGTAGGCCATCAGCTGCGCAGCCCGCCGCTCTACGGGCCCGGTTTTCGTGCTTCGCATCACCAACTCGAAGACGAGGCTACGGGCCATCCAATTGCCCTGAGCCGCGGCCGTGAAAACCCCGCGACGCAGCACTTCATCCTCTCGTGCAGCTTCAGCGTCTTGGGCAAAACGAATCACCGCGTCCATCATCGGTACAGGGCCCAGCTCGGCCGGAAGCCGGCACCGGAATTGCTCGACCGCCTCCTCCGGATTCTCCGGAAGCTCGCCGTTCAAGCCGTCGAAGAATGCCTCGATCGCCCGCTGGTCGACTTCATCCGGTAGCGGTCCGAGCCAAGACAGGCTGGCCAGTTCTTCCGGCGACAACTGGTCCGCCGGCACAGCTTGTGCTGCCTGGCCGAAGATGGCGAGTGCAATAGCGGCTGCGAGCATCGATTTCTGCATAGAGTTCTCCCGTCGAAGATGTGCCAGCACGGCACGAGGTCTGTCATTGTTGCCGGTCCATGGGCGCTAGCTATTGGTTCTTGTCAATGGACACGACCGGTGGCGCTCGGCGCGCCGTTGCGCTAGGCTGACGAAATAGCGAAAGGAGACCGCAATGACGCAAGCGCAAGCGGCAACCGAAACCTGGGAAGAACTGTACGAATCGTTCTTCGACCATGGCGAGCGGCTGACCGACGAGATCGATCGCCTCGCGGCGGACGTGAAGGATGCCAAGACGCTGAACCGGTCGAACGCGCGCATGTTCCAGCAGATGACGGAACTGGCGGAGCGGTTCGCGCAGCGCAGCACGGAACTGGCCGAGCGGCTCGACGCCGCTAAGGACGTTGCCGACAGCGCCGGACGCAACGCCGCCGCGAGCCTGACGGCGCAGGCGGAACAAGCCAGTGGCCGGCTCGTGGATCGCCTCGGCACCGCCGCCGGGGAGGTCGATGGCATCATCGGTGACCTGCGCAGCGCCGCCGCGTTCACGCGGGCGTGGGCCATCGTCTGCGCCGTCGTCGCCGTGTGCGGCGTGGCAATCGGTGCTTGGGGTACGTACCGGCTGCTGCACAACCCCACGACGGAACAGGACCAGTACTTGCGCACGCAGGGCGTGCTGCTGGGCCGGATGATGGAGAACGCGTCGAAGAAGGAACTGGCGATGCTCAATACGCTGCGCCAGCGCGAAGAAGCGCGGTTGCGCAAGGACGCGGCCCCCACGCAATAGCCCGCTTACATCGACAGCTCGGGCCCGTCCCGTTCGCGCGTCTGTTTCCGCTCGGGCTCGCGTTCCGTCAAACGTTCCGGCGCCCGCTCCGGACTGCGCCCCAGCGTCAGTTCCAGCAGATGGTCCAGGCCGTGGAACCGCACCTCGTGCAGCACGGCGCCGGCCACATACACGTACACGAAGCCCTCGAAGCGTTTCAGTTCGCTGGCGGTGCAGCCGCCCGCGATCCCGTACAGCAGCTCCAGGTAAGCCTTGAAGCGCCGCGCGCTGCCGCCCGCCGTGCGGCTGCCGAGGAAGCGCCGGATGAACCGCTCGGACGGCTCCTCGGTCTGCGCCGGCGCCGGATAGGCCTCGTCCAGCAGTGGACAGACCTTGCCCGCATACGGCGTCACGACGATGTCCTCCACCGTCTGCATGCCGAAGCCCGGCACGTTGCGCTCCGCGTGCGAACCCCATGCGAGGTAGTGGATGTCGCGCGCCAGCGCGGCGCTTTGCCGGCATGTGCCCAGCGCGCGGCACAGCCGGTGGCGCAGCGGCTTGTCGTCTTCGGTGGCGATCGCCGCTGCGGCCGCCTTGAACTCGATCAGCGCGAAGCGCGCGTTGGCCGCGAGCAGGTAGTCCGCCAAGGCCCGGTCCTGGCCGCCGAGCGCCGTGCCGGCCAGCGTGCCGCCTTGCCGCCGGCTGAACTGTGCGTGCAGCGCCGTGTGGAAGCGCAGGATCAGGTCTGTTTCGAGCTGGCGCATGGCGATATGTGGTGAACGGGCAATGCGGCAGTATAGCCGCCCCGGACAACCGCTACTGGCGCAGCGCCACCGCCTCCCCATACAGCGCCCGATACGCCGGCAACGCACCGGCCGCGCAGTCCAGCATGCGCCGCCCGATCGCGGCCTGGCGCGGATCGCCGGCGCGCACCAGTTCACGTCCAACCTTGAACTGCGACGGATAGTGATGATGCATCGCGGCGTAGATGTCGAGGCGGCTCAGGCGGCCGCCGCCCCGCTCGTCGCGGTACTTGGATGCGGCCAGCACGTCGCCCACCGCCGCGTACAGCGCGCCGATCCGCTCTTCCTGCATCCACTCCATCAGCTTCAGCGTGCGGTAGGCGCTGGCATCGTCGGGGGCCGGGCGTTCGCTGAGCAGCAGGTAGACCTGCACCTTCGCCAGCCAGTTGCCGCGCTGCGCCGCGCGATGCAGGTTACGCAGCAGTACAGGATCGGTGCGGCTATCCGGCAACGCGCGCAGGTACGCGTCAACGGCTTCCAGCATCGGCACCGGCCCGACTTCCGCGGGCCGCTTGCAGACGAACGCGTCGGTGTCCTGCTCCGCCGGCACGTCGCGCATCATGCGCGTCAACACGCCGTCCAGCCGGCGCGCCAGCATCTCTTCGGAAAAGCTCGCCGGCAACGCGCCGATCCACGCGAACGCGTCGTCCCGATGCGCGGCGATCTTGACCAGGCGCGGCCCGCTGTCCGACTCCAGGTGCCGCGCCTGCGCCGTCTCGCGCCGCTGGTGGCCGGCCGCATAGACCAGGGCGCCGCCCGCGAACAACAGCAGCACCAACGCTCCCTTGCCTCTCATGATCGCCTCCGTGATGTCGCAAGTTCGACTGTATTGGCGGGCGTGCTGTCGCAAGTTGCGCAATCGCAATGGCTTGCGGCAACTGTTGCGCGCGCTCATCAGTCCGCCGCCGCGGCACGGCAGACTGTGGTTTTCAACGGAGGAGCGAACGATGAGCGATCTGATGCAACCCGTATGCCGCCTGATCGGCGAGCACCGTGAAGACATCCTGCGCAAGATGGATGGCAAGGCCGGCCAGTGGACCGTCGCCGCGCTGCAAAACGAGCAGGCGATCGACACACTGGCCGGCATCTGTTACGAGCTGCTGCCCGGCCTCGTGCGGCTGGCCGTCAAGGAACCGGCGTTCCGCACGTTCGTCAGGAACAACCGCGAACGGATCGTCGCGCAGCTCATGCCGCCGCAGCAGGCGGCCGGCGGGTGAAAATCCCGCTCAGGCGACCGGCGTGTATTCGATGCCGGCGCCGATCACGCCGATCAGTGCCGCCTTGTTTTCGGCACTTTCGGAAAAACCGATCAGGAGCCCCGCCGCGTCGATCGTGTGGGTTTCCAGAAGGTTCATCCAGTGCGCCTGTCCGCCGGCGTCCGGTGCGCGGTGCAGCACGTTCTGGTACATGCCGTTCACCAGCGCCGCATTGGTCGGCTGCGCACCATAGCGCTGCGCGAACTCGGGCGAATGCAGAAAGCCGTTCGCCACTCCTTCCAGGTTGAGGCCGCGATCCATCGATTCGATCCAGGCGCCCAGGCCCGGCAGGTCGGGCACGCGGTTGAAGGCGGCCTGGTACAGGCGATACACCTGCCCCGCGGTGCCGTCGATGTCCAGCGCGACATGGCTGTCCGCGAACGTCAGGCGCTCGACGTTCGCCAGCAAGTCGCTGCCGTCCGCCCCCGTGTCGTCCGTGACGATCCAGCCGTTGCCGTTGCGCGTGATCGTGTAGTCGCCATGCTTGCCCGCGTACGCGACGCTGTCGACGCCGGCGCCGCCGTCGAAACTGTCGTTCACCTCCGTGGAGCGGAAGCGGTCGGCAGCGGCGGAACCGGTGAGCGGCGCCGCCGTCGCCCCGGTCGCCGCGTTCGCACCGATGCTGGCGCCGGCAATGATCTTGTCGATGATCTCGGTGGCCGTCGCGTTCGGGTTCTGCTGGAACAGCAACGCGGCAAGGCCCGACACGTAAGGCGTCGCGTACGACGTGCCGCCGTCGTCATGGCTGCTGTAGCCGCCATCGCTGTTGGGGAGGTAGCCGCTGGACCCGGCCATCACCCACGGGAACGGCGCGGTGCCGGGCTGGTTGGACGAGGTGAAGGGGCTGCCCGAGATCAGGTCGTAATTCCCGACCAGGAGCATTTCACCGGTTGCCGCCCCCGTCAGGCCGTGGCCCAACGGGCCGTACGCAAGGTCGTTGCCGCCCGAATTGACGAGTACGACGTTGTGCTCGAACGCGTAATGCACCGCCTCCGCGAACCCGGGATCGGCCTTCGCGCGGTCGTTCCCCATCGAGAGCGAGATGACTTTCGCGCCTTGGTCGACCGCGTAACGAATACCTTGGACGATGGCGCTCGTCGGGCCGCCTGCCGTCGAGCCGACGCGGATGTTGAGCAGCGTCGCGTCCGGCGCCACGCCCATCGTGTCGGGTCCGCCGTGTGCCGCATGGCTGCCCACCAGCGCGCCGGCGATGGACAACCCGTGATCTTCGTACCTGCCGTCCGCCGGAGTCGGATCGGTATCGCCGTCATAGAAGTCGTAGCCGCCGACGATGCGGCCACTGATTTCGGTGTGTTGCGCGATGCCGCTGTCGATCACGGCGATCTTGACACCCTTGCCCGTGTACCCCGCCGCCCACGCGGACGGCGCCCCGACGAGATTCAGCGCGAGGTTGTTCGTCTGCCCGCTCATCGGCAGCGCCGGCGCCGTGTCGGCGATGCCCAGCGAGGCCGCGTAGTTGACCATGCCGTAGCCTTGTGCCGTGGACCAGTCGCCGTCCGGCGTCCTGATCACCCGCTCCGTGTGGTCTTCGAACGTAAGTTCGTTCGCGGCGGACACGGTGATCTCCCCCGCATACGACGCCATGAACTTCGTGACGACCGTGCCGTCCGCCTTGCGCAGTTCCCATGCATGGGCGCTATTGGTTCCCTGCCGCTGCGTTTCACCTGGGTCCACGTCGCCGTAGTCCTTGGTGTTGCCGCTGCTGTCGATCCAGAACAGCTTCAGCGTGCCCGCCGTGTGGTTGGTGATTTCGATGTTGACCGGCGTGCCAGCGGTACTGACCGACTTGATCGTGGAGGTGGAGGGTTCGAAGTGGAGGGTATGCAGCATGATGGCGGCTCGTTATTGTTGAGCCGCAATCTTATTGTTTCAGAAATTAGTAGTCAAACATTCATTGCTTGCTTCCAATATGCAATGAAGTGCCGGTCATCCCGCGAGCACGTAGCCCGCAGTCATCGCCACCACCAGCAGCGCGCCGATCGGCGTTGGCGGCGCCGGCGATGGAATATCGCAGGCACGGCAGATCGCGCCGATCACGAGCCCCAGCACCGCGCCCGCCACGAGCGCGCTCATCGACCACCTCCGGCCTGCTTCGAGTCGGGCACGATCGCGTGGCCGCCGCAATGGCGCTTGTTGCGCGCCGCGCGGCGGGCCACGTAGCGGTCGACGAGCCAGTAGCCGCTGCTCATCATGAACACCAGCAGCGCGCCGGACAGCACCGGTGGCGATGCGGCCGGGATGCCGAACTTGCGGCACGCGTAGCCCACAGCGAACGATAGCACGAGGCCCGCAACGATCTTCAGCCAGTTCATCGTCGGAACGCTCATCAGAATGCAAAACAGCTGCAGCCGAACGCGCCCCAGAAGCCGGCGTAGTCCGACACGGGCACCGTGGACTTGCGCGCCACATCATGCGCATGCTTGTGCACCGCGCAGGCACCGGCGCACTGGTGCGGCAGCATCGCCGCGGCTTTCGGTGCCGCGGCGCGATAGTGGCCCGGCACTTTCGCCACGGGCGACCATTCGGGCAGCACGGGCAATGGCGGCGGGCCGAGCTTGTCGAACTCCGCCTGGCCAAAGACGATCTTGCCGCCGACGACCGTCAGCACCGATTCGATCGCCTTGATCGCCTCTTCGTCCACGCTGAAGAAGTCGGCCGACAGCACGGCCAGGTCGGCCAGCATGCCTTCCTGGATGCGGCCTTTCTTGCCCTGCTCGTTCGAGAACCATGCGCTGCCCGCCGTCCACAATTCGATCGCCGTGTGCCGATCCAGTTTGGCGCCGGCGTCATACAGGCGCAGCCCGCCGACGGTGCGGCCGGACACGAGCCAGTACAGCGCCGTCCACGGGTTGTAGCTGGCCACGCGGGTCGCGTCGGTGCCGGCACCGACCGGCACGCCGCTCTCCAGCATCCGCTTGATCGGCGGCGTGTGCGCCGCCGCGGCCGCACCGTAGCGTTCGACGAAGTACTCGCCCTGGAACGCCATCCGGTGCTGGATCGCGATGCCGCCACCCAGCGCCTTCACGCGCTCGATGTTCCGTGGGCTGATCGTTTCCGCATGGTCGAACAGCCAGTGCAGGCCGTCGAACGGGATCTCGCGGTTGACCTTCTCGAACACGTCAAGCATGCGCGAGATCGATTCGTCATAGGTTGCATGCAGCCGGAACGGCCAGCGGTGCTGCACCAGGTGGCGCACCACCTGTTCCAGCTGTGCCTCCATCTCGGGCGGCAGGTCCGGGCGCGGCTCGAGAAAATCTTCGAAGTCCGCCGCCGAGAACACCAGCATCTCGCCGGCGCCGTTGTGGCGATACCAGTCGGTGCCGTCGCCAGGCTTGACGATCTCCGTCCACTGCTGGAAGTCGCGCAGCTCGCTGCCCTTGTTCTGCGTGAACAGGTTGTAGGCAATGCGGATCGTCAGCTGGTCTTCTTCCGCCAGGCGATGCACCACCTGGTAGTCCTCCGGGTAGTTCTGGAAGCCGCCGCCCGCGTCGATCGCGCTCGTCAGGCCCAGGCGGTTCAGTTCGCGCATGAAGTGGCGCGTGCTGTTGACCTGCTGGTCCAGCGGCAGCTTCGGGCCCTTCGCCAAGGTCGCGTACAGGATCATCGCATTGGGCCGCGCGATCAGCATGCCGGTCGGGTTGCCGTGCGCATCGCGCTGGATCTCGCCGCCGGGCGGCGCCGGCGTGTCCTTGTCGTAGCCGACGGCGCGCAACGCGGCCCGGTTCAGCAGCGCGCGATCGTACAGGTGCAGCACGAACACGGGCGTATCCGGTGCGGCGGCATTGATCTCGTCCAGCGTCGGCATGCGCCGCTCGGCGAACTGGAACTCGGTCCAACCCCCGACGACGCGGACCCATTGCGGGCTGGGCGTGCGCAGCGCCTGCTCCTTCAGCATGCGCAGCGCATCGGCCAGCGACGGCACGCCTTCCCAGCGCAGCTCGAGGTTGTAATTGAGGCCGCCGCGGATCAGGTGCAGGTGTGAGTCGTTCAGGCCGGGAACCACGGTGCGGCCGTTCAGGTCGATTACCTGGGCGTCCGGCGTGCGGTGGCGCATCACGTGGGCTTCATCGCCGACAGCAAGGAATTTGCCGTCGGCGATCGCGACGGCGGTGGCGGCGGGGTTCGATTTGTCGGCCGTGTGAAAGCGGCCGTTGATGAGGATCAGCATGGTCTTGGCGGGTAGGCGATGGATGGTTCCATCATACGCACCTGCCGCGCCCCGTCATCCCCAGGACGGGGCGCATGCCCTCTGCTGAAAGGGAGACCCGGTCAGCGCTTGGCCAGCACCAGCGCGGCAAGGCTCAGCAGCGCCGCCACCGACAGGTAGTAGCCGACGTACTGCAAACCATACGTCGTGGCCAGCTTCGTGGCCGCATACGGCGCCAGCGAAGCGCCGAGGATGCCGGCCAGGTTGAACGTCAGCGATGCGCCCGTGTAGCGCACGGCGGCCGGGAACAGCTCGGACAGGATCGTGCCCAACGGCCCATACGTCATGCCCATCAGCGCGAGGCCCAGGCACAGGAACAGCGTCACCTGCACGGCGCTGGACGAGCCGAAGAACGGCCCCAGCACGAGGCCGAACATGGCGATCGCCGCCGAGACCCAGATCAGCGTGCGGCGCCGGCCGTGGCGATCCGCCAGCACGGCCGCCACGGGAATCGTCAGGCCGAAGAACACGACGGCGATCAGCTGCAGCACGAGCATCTGCTGGCGCGAGAAGCCCAGCGCGGAAACGCCCCAGTTCAGCGCGAACACCGTCATCAGGTAGAACAGAACGAATGTGGCCATCGCCATCAGCGTGCCCAGCACCAGCATGCGCGTGTGCTCGGTCAGCACCGTCATCGCCGGCACCTTGACGCGCTCGCCCTTGTCGAGCACCTTCTGGAAGTCGGGCGTCTCGGTGATCTTCAGGCGCACGTACAGGCCGACCAGCACCAGCACGGCGCTGGCCAGGAACGGCACGCGCCAGCCCCACTGGAAGAACTGCTCGTCCGTCTGCAGTTCGGACAGCAGCAGGAAGATCCCGCCGCTGAGGAAAAAGCCGATCGGCGCGCCCAGCTGCGGGAACATGCCGTACCAGGCGCGTTTGCCGGGCGGTGCGTTCTCGGTGGCGAGCAGCACGGCGCCGCCCCACTCGCCGCCCAGGCCCAGGCCCTGGCCGAAGCGGCACAGCGCCAGCAGCAGCGGCGCGACGGCGCCGATCGACGCATAGGTGGGCAACAGGCCGATCAAGACGGTGGACAGGCCCATCGTCAACAGCGCCGCCACGAGCGTGGCCTTGCGGCCGATGCGGTCGCCGAAGTGGCCGAACACGGCCGAGCCGACGGGGCGCGCGAAGAACGCGATGGCGAACGTGGCCAGCGATTGCAAGGTGGCGGCGGTGGGATCGCCGGCCGGGAAGAACAGTTTGGGGAAGACGAGGACGGCCGCTGTCGCGTAGATGTAGAAGTCGAAGAACTCGATCGTCGTACCGATCAGGCTCGCGAACAGCACGGTGCCGGGCGAGTTGACTCGTCCGGCCCCTGGGTGAGGCTCATGCATGCATACTCCGGAAGTGGCGTTGAATGGATCATTACGAGCGCCTGAGAAAACCCTCAGGGCAAGGCGCATCGTCGCAGGCAGTACTTTAGTACGGCAAGGCGATGCAACGCCGCCATGGGGGTTTTATCGGGCGCTCGGCCGGTCAGCCGGGTGTGGCGACGATCTTGGCGAATGCGTCGCGGATCTCGCCTGCGTTGGCAGGACGCACCACGCGCGCCACTTCCTTCCCGTCTTGCAGGAAGATCATGGTCGGCCACAGTTTGACACGGAAGGACCGGCCCAGCAAGCGACCGGGCCCGTCCTCGACCTTGAAGTGCCGGATGTCCGGATGCTCCGCATACGCCTCGGCCAGCAGCGGCTGGGCGGCGCGGCAGTAGCCGCACCAGTTCGTGCCGAACTCCAGCAGCGCGGGGCCGCTCAAGGCATCGATGTCGGCGCGCGACGGCGCCGCTTCCTGGTAAGTGTGTTCCATCGTGCGCTCCATCGTGTGGTTCGTTGAGGGAACATTACCATGTGCGGGCCAGCGGCGTGCGCACAAACCCCAGCCAGATGCCAGGGTCAGACCCGACGGGTCTGACCCTAGGGTTCGGCCGTTGGGTAAACACTTACCGTGGCCCTTTAAGGTTAAGCCGACAACGTCGTGTTGTACTCCTTGCCGCCGATCTTCACGCGGTTCAGCTGCAGTCCCTTCACGTTATACAGGTACCACGGCTGCTCGCTGTTGACGGGCGTGCCGAAGTCGCAGTCGCTGATCGTCACGCCCGTGACGGGGAACACGGGCGGCATCGGCTGCGCGCCGTTGTAGTCGGAAGCGACCGGGCCCAGGATGACGATCGCCTGGAAGCACGACGCCTTCTGCCCTTTCTTCGGCCCCTGCTTCACGTCGACGTCGCCGACGGTGACGTTCGAGATCTGCACGTTCGACACCATCGGCGGCCGGGTGCGCACCGTGTCGGCCGTCGGCGTGTAGTCGCAGTCGAACGTGACGACGGCGCCGGCCGCCGTGGCCACCGTGCGCGACGCGATCGGCGAGCCGGGCAGCGAGGCATAGAACGAGGGGCTGGTCTGCACGCCGTTCGGGATCTTCACGTTGCGCACGTAGAAGTTGCGCAGGTAGCCGCCGCGGTTCATGTTCGTCTTCAGTCGGATCGCCGTGTTCAGCGGATCGGTGGCCCAGTGGATGTTCTCGAACACGAGGTCCTGCGCGTACACGTTCTGGATGCCGCCGGCCATCTCGCTGCCCAGCGTGACGGCGCCGTGGCCGCTCTGCATGATGCACTTCTGGATCACGATGTTCTGCGACGGGCCGTATTGCGTGTCGAGGTCCTTGCCCGCCTTGATCGCGATGCAGTCGTCACCGGTATCGAACGTGCAGCCTTCGACCAGCACCATGTCGCACGCTTCCGGGTCGAAACCGTCGCTGTTCGGGCCCTTGCTGTTGCAGTGTACGTTGCGGATCGCCAGGTTGCGGCAATGGACCGGGTGGTGCTGCCAGAATGGCGTGTGCTGCACGTGATAGCCCTCCAGCAGCACATTGGTGCAGCCGATCAGCTGGATCATCGGCGGACGCAGGTAGTGGCCCAGGCCGAACACGCGCCTGGCCAGCGGCACGCCGGCCTCGGACAGCGCCGGCAAGTATTGTTCATCGGCGCGCCACCGTTCGCCGTCGCCCTGGATCAGCAGGCGCTCTTCTTCCGTCAGCTGCGGCGCCACGTCCTTGAGCGACTTCGGGTTGACGGGGTTCGGGTCGCGCTGCGTGACCTTGCCTTCCTTGTAGCCAGGCGTGTTGGCTTGCGACGCCGGATTGATCGTGCGGTTCCGGCCCTTCCACGTCCACCAGCAATCGCCGCCTTTCCCATCGAACGGCACACCGCCCTGACCATTGAGCACGCTGGTCCAGTCCTCGCCCGTCAGCGCGATATTGTCGGCGCCGTACGCATACACCATCGATGCGAAGTTCAGGCAGTCGTTGCTCTGCCAGCGCGAAATCACCAGCTTGCCGTTGGCCCCGCAATCGAACTCGCCGTACTTCGCATAGTCGGCCGGGTTGTTCGAGAACAGCACGTTGGCGCCCTTCTTCAGGTGGACGTGCACATTCGACAGCAGCACGATCGGCCCGGCCACGTACCAGTTCCCGGCCGGGATCACGACCCTTCCGCCGCCGGCCTTGTGCGCCGCTTCGATCGCGGCCTTGATCGCGGGATAGCAATCGTGCGCGCCCGGTGCCTGCGTGCCGACTATCTCCTGGTCGTCATGCGACACCCATGCCTTCACCTGCACCAGCTTGCAAGTGGCTGCGCCGAACTTGGTGATCGGGTAATCCTGGGCGCGGAACTTCAGCGGTTTCGCGAGGCGGTCGGCGATTTCCTTGGCGCGGCCCCACGGGTCCTCGGCGATCGCCGCGTGGGCGCCGCCGGCCAACACCAGGCTGGACGCCGGCAGTGCCTTCATCAGCGCGCGGCGCTTCTCGTTGACCTTCATGACGTTCATACTGTCTCCTACTGCTGTTCGTTGTTGAATTCCGCCAGGTAGATGTCCGCTGGCGTGGGCCGCTTCCCGTAGCCCAGGTCGCGGGCGGGGTCGATGCCCGCCTTCTTCAGGTTGTCCAGGTAATCGTTCGACGTGAACTGCGCCGGCCGGTAAGCCAGCGTGCCGGGCCGGTTCCAGTCCGACCACGGCCGCTCCTTGTCGATGTGCGCGCCGATGCGCGAATTGAGCACGACCATCTTGCCGACCGTCTCCAGCACCGTCGGCGTGATCGTGCCTTTCGGCGCGTGGTAGACGCTCTCGGTGCCGAGCACGCAGGCATAGCCGTCCACGGCCACCGGCGCATACGGGCTGCAGCGCGAGTTGTGGAACCACTGGCGCGCCAGGTTGAACTTGCCGGCGCGGGCGTTGGCCGAGCCGTCATGCTTGAAGTCGACGTCGTTGAACACGAAGCCGTATTTCGTGCGCCAGTTCGTGTTCGGCGCGCCCACGTACGACATCGTGCGGTCGCCCAGCGACTTCACTTCGCTGCGGTAGAAGTACGCCGTCGTATCGCCGAAGATGAAGTCGACGTCGCCCTCGATGTACGACTTGTGGAAGAAGCTGCGCGCCGTGACCCGCGTCGCGGCGGACTTCAGGTACAGCGTGTCCTGGAAGCCGATCAGCCGCACGTTCTCGAACTGCGCCTTGTCGGCCCCTTCGACGAGCAGCGCGACGGCCTGGTGCGACACCTTCGGCACGTTCGCGCAATCGCGTTCGCCACCGCGTTCACTACATTCGTCACGGGCATTGCCGGTGGCCTTGTTGTAGGCGTTCTCGATCGTCAGGTTGCGTGCCTGGAAGCCGTTGTTGCGGGTCCACAGCGTCATCGAACCGCTCGTCGAGATCGTCGGCGCACGCGCCGCGATCTGCGCGTGCATCTCCATGATCGCCGGCGCCACACGGGCGAACTGGGCGCCGTACTGCTTGAGGTATTCGGCTACCGGCACGGCGGCGTCCAGCCCGGCGGAGATCACCGTGTCCGCCGCGCTGGCGCCTTCGCCGTACAGCGTGATCGGGCGGTTCGACGCGGGCACGTACACCAGCTCGCGGTAAGTGCCCGGCTTGACGAGGATGTACTGGCGCCCGCCGCGCGGCTGGGCGGCCGCATCGACGACGGCGCGGTTGACGGCCTGCTGCACGCTGACGAAACTCTTCACGCCGTCGGCGCGCCCCGCCGCATCGACGACGTAGTCGGCCTTGAACGCCACGCCGCGTGCCAGCGGATCGGCCAGCGGGTCCCACGGTTCCCGCCTTTCCGCGCCGGCCTGGCCGGTGGTCGCGAGCACTTCGGCGATCGTGTAGCGCTTGGCCTGTTCAGGCGTCAGCTGGGGGCGCTGGGCGTGCGCGACACCCATCAGCAGCAGCAATGCCGCGCCCAGCGCCGCCCGCATCATTCGCCCTCCGGCTTGAATTCGCCGGCAACCTGCGGGACGGCGGCCTTCAGTTCGCGCTCGACCATCGTCGCGAAATACTTCGCGCCCTTGGTGCCGACGTGGGTGTAGTCGAACGCGCTCTTGGCGGCGCCCTGCGGCTCGACGGCGGCGCCGGCAACGGGCGCCGGCGCGGCCGGCGGCTTGGGCGCCACGGCCAGCGTATCGGCCTCCGCTTCGCCCATCGCCTGCACGGCGGCATAGCTGTCCGCGTTCAGGTCCAGCAGGGGCACGTGCTTGTCCTTCGCGGTGGCGCGGATCACATCCGCCCACGGCACCAGCGTGTTTTCCAGCACGCCGTTCTTGAAGCTGCGCCGGGTCAGCGGCGTCACCAGCACGGGCACGCCGCCAAGCGCCTTCACCTCGTCCACGTAGCGGGCCATGTTGACGGGGAATTCCGTCTTCAGGTCCGTCGAGCGGCCAGGCTTGCCCGGCTGGTCGTTATGGCCGAACTGGATCAGCACATACGTGGCGCGGTAGGCGGCGCTGCCTTTCAACAGGCCCTGCACTTCGTCCCAGCGGCCCTCGGCCCGGAAGCTGCCCGAGCTGCGGCCGCCCTTGGCCAGGTTGATGCACGTGTTGGCGCGGTTGACGCGCGCGCAGAACGCGTCGCCATAGCCGCTGTTCGACGCCATCGTCGAATCGCCGACGAGGATGAAGCGCACGGGCTTGTCGGCCGCGCAGGCCATGCCGGCGGCCAGCAGGGCGGCGGCGGCAAACAGTCGCTGTTTCATGTGAACCTCCGATGACGTTGGACAGAAAACACTTCCAGAAAACGGGGCGGCGCCGCGGCTGCCCCGCTTTGTGGAAATACTCCTGCAAAAACGGCCGCCGGCCGCGCAGCGGAGCTGCGCTGGCGGGCGGCCGGGGTATCGCTTAGAACGTGTACTGCGCGCGCAGGTTGTACGCGCGGCCGATCGGGCTGGCCGCGCTCGACAGGTAGCCGTACGAGTAGCCGCTGTGGTTCGTGCGCGGCGGGTTCGAGTCGAACACGTTGGTGACGCCGAACGTCAGCACCGTGTTCTTGAAGCCCTTGTAGCCCACCGTCAGGTTCCATGGCTTGTACGAGTTGATGTCGCGCCAGTACTGCTGCGCCACCAGGTTCTGGTCCTCGTACTTCGAGTTGTAGTTCTGGGTCGCCTGCGCGGTCCAGTCGCCCTTCGCCCAGCCCAGCTTCAGCACGTGCTTCCAGCGGTACGTGATGATCGGGAAGCTCGACGTGGTGCCGTTCGACGCGTTGCCGAAGCGGCCCACGTTCGAGACCCATTCCTCGCCCGGGAACAGCTGGTTGTCGAACTGCGTCAGGTAGGTGCCGTCCAGTTCCACCTTGAAGTCGCCGTAGTCGTTACGCGGCAGGCGGTACGTGGCCGATACGTCGATACCGGCAGCCTTCTGACCACCCAGGTTCATCGTCGTGTTGTTGATGTAGGCCAGCGAGCCGTCCGCATTGCGCGCGAACAGGTAGGCGTACTTGACCGGGTCCTGGAAGTAGACCTGCTCCGGCAGGTTCGCCAGCATGTCCTTCATGCGGATGTTCCAGTAGTCGAACGACATCGTCAGCGACTTCGTCGGTTCCAGCACGACGCCCAGCGTGAAGCCGCGCGATTTTTCCGGCTTCAGGTTCGGATTCGAACCAACCTGCTTGTTCAGCTGGACGTTGCAGACTTCCGACTCGACGAGGCCCGGCAGCGGCTTGCCCGTGCCGGCGATGGCCGGCGTGGCGCTCGGGCACTGCAGCGGGTCATCCCAGCGCGACGACGTCTTGCCGGTGGCACCCGGCAGGCGGTAGCCGTACGCGTCGAACAGCGTCGGCGCGCGGAAGCCGGTGTTGGCCGAACCGCGGAACATCACGGTCTTGGTCGGCTGCCAGCGGAAGCTCGCCTTCGGGTTGATCGTGTTGCCGACGTCGCTGAAGTAGTCGTCGCGCACCGCCAGGTTGACGTTCAACGTCTTCGTCACCGGCAGGTCCAGCTCCGTGTACAGCGCGTACACATTGCGGCCGCCTTCGCCGTGCGATGCGGTGCTGTTCAGGTACTGCACTTCGTTCTGGATCGCCAGCTTGTCGTCGCGCGTCGTTTCGCGGTGCATGTCGGCACCCACGGCGATCGCGGCGTCACCTCCGGCCATCGCGAACAGCATGCGGCTGGCCGAGAAGTCCAGGCCCTTGTACGTGGTGCGCGAGTCGCGGTTTTTCTCGCCGTCCACCGAGATCGACTTCAGGTAATCGAGGCCCGCCTGGTCCTGCAGCCCGAACGGGTTCAGCGCGCCGCTCTTCAGGCCGTCCAGGATGCCCTGGCCCCTGAAGAAACCGTTCTGGTAGTAGTTCTCGCGATCGGACAGGCCGATCACGAGGCCGCCGCGGTAATCCCACTCGCCGAACTTGCCTTCGTCGACGAACGCCAGGCGCTGGTTGACCTGCTTGTCCTTCTGCGCGGCCAGGCCATAGTCGGCCACGGACCACGTGACGGTCAAAGGCTGGCCGGTGATGCCCGCCATCGCCGGCACGCCGCCGCTGTTACCCGGGTACCACTTCGACGACGACGGCAACGAGGCCGACACGCCGTTCACGGCCACCGATTGCGTGGGATTGCGCACCGAGATGATTTGCGACTGGCCGCGCGTGTATTCGACGGTGAACGTGTGGTCTTCGCTGATCTGCTTCGCGGCGCGGGCGTAGAAGCTGATCTGTTCGTTCTCGTACAGCGCGGTGCCGTATTCGTTGCTGTCGATGATGCAGGTGTTCTTGGCGCCGACCATCGAGTACGGCGGCGTGCACTTGCCTGCGTACGGGTTCTGCGCGGTCTTGTTGGTGGCGGTGGTGAAGTTCGCCGGCATCGCGTAGCCGCCGCTGCCCACCACGCGGGAACGGCCCAGCGAATTGAGCACCTCCTCGGACGACAGGTCGGCGCGGTCCTTCGCGGCCAGGCGCGAACGGTCGTGGAAGTCCACGGTCGCATAGGCGGACCAGCCGTCGCGATTCAGGCTGCCCTTACCGAACGTCAGCGTGGCGCGGCGCTCGTCGCCGCCACCGCTCTTTTCCGGCGTGACGTACTGGCCGGTCACCTGCACGCCTTCGAATTCCTTCTTCGTGATGAAGTTGACGACGCCGCCGATCGCGTCGGAACCGTACAGCGACGATGCGCCGTCGCGCAGGATCTCGACGCGCTGCAGCGCGGAGAACGGAATCACGTCCAGATTCGCATAGCCGGCGGAGATCGCCTCGTTGGCCAGGCGGCGGCCGTTCAGCAGCACCAGCGTGCGGTTCACGCCCAGGCCGCGCAGGTTGATGTTGGTGCCGGAACCGGCATTGGACGGTGCCAGCGATGCCGATTGCGGCAGCGCCATCATCACGTCCGCCAGCGTGGTCATGCCGCGCTGGGTGAATTCTTCCGCCTTGATACTGGTAACGGGCAGCGCTTCTTCATTGGCCAGCCGCTTGATCGAGGAACCCGTCACTTCCACGCGCTGCATCGCCGCGTCCTGTGCGGCCGCCCCGTTCGCCACGGCCAGCACCGCCAGAGCGATCGACGTCATGGCCAGCTTAGGCTGGAAGCGGGGTTGCACGGTCGGGTGCTTGTTCATACTTCGTCTCCTAGTGTTTTCCAATGGTCGTTGCGCCGTGCCTCGGGCACGATCGCAGGTGAAGCACCTCGCGTGCTTCGTGCCGCTGCGGACGAGGGCCGTCAGGCCGAGGTCGCAGGCGGTCGTAATCGGTGTCAGCTAAGATCAGGAGCGCGGCAAGGCGGCGCAAGATTGCGCTCTGCCGGCATGCGTGGCGGGTATTTGCTTGTACATCCTGTCTCCTGTGGCCCCGTGTCATGGGGGCCTGCTGCTATATCTGCTGCTTGCGTACTGTTTTAACTCGTACTGCTCTTGTATTGTCTTTACCGCTTTACTGCTTGCCGCTTCAGCCGCGCGAGAACGTGCGGGTGACGCGTTCAAGGTGCGCGCGCATCGCCCGCCGTGCCCCGGCCGGGTCGTGCGCGGCGATCGCCTCGAAGATGCGCCGGTGGTCCTTCAGCGTTTCCTGCCGCAGCTCTTCCGTCTGGAAGTGCTCCTTCAGCTTGTGCCACAGCCGGCCGCGCTGGTTCCACAGATAATCCATCACGCCGACGAGCGCCCCGTTGCCGGTGGAGCGGGCGATCGCGAGGTGAAAATTGCGGTCGGCCTGCTCGTTGGTTGTCTTGTTCGCGTGATGCGCTTCCATCGCCTCGATGGCGGTGAGGATCGCATCGAGCGCGCTGTCGCTGGCCACGCGGGCCGCGATCGCGGCGACTTCCGCCTCGATCAGGCGGCGTGCCGACAACACTTCGAATGGTCCGGGCCCCGCTTCCGGTAAGTCCGCGCCGACGTCCGGTTCGCACACGTAGACGCCGGAACCGCCGCGCACTTCGATGACGCCGCCCAGCTCCAGCGCGATCAGCGCTTCGCGCAGCGATGCGCGGCTGACGGCCAGCTTGGTGGCCAGGTCGCGCTCGGACGGCAGGCGCGCACCGGGCGCGATGCCTTCGTCGCGGATCAGCTGCGCGATCCGGTCAGCCACCACGCGGTACAGCCGCGGTTCGGCGGCGGTACTTTCGGGCGGTTGGACGGCGCGTTGTCTCAGCATGATCGTGCTCGCGTGCTTTTTTGTTTATTGCTTTACGTTATTACATCTGGTCAGGCCATTCTAAAGCGGTCAGACCAAATGCGCAATGTGGACTAGCCAAAATTTTTGGCATCTGTCATACTGAAGTCATCAGACAACTCGCCGGCCGTTCCCCAGCGTCGCAGAACAACAACATGGACGTCGCCGGCTCCCTCCAGGATTGAACATGACAGCGAGCACTCCGCGCCGTATCCTCATGCACGCCAACGACAACGTCGCGATCGTCGTCAACGATGGCGGCCTGCCGGCGGGCACCGTATTCCCCGATGGCCTCACGCTGGTCGAAGGCGTGCCGCAAGGGCACAAGGTCGCGCTGACGGACATCGCGCAAGGCCAACCGGTGTTGCGTTATAACGTCACCATCGGCCGCGCCGTGCGCGACATTCCGAAAGGCAGCTGGGTCTCCGAACAGCTGCTGGAAATGCCGCCGGCACGCGAGCTGGACAACCTGCCGATCGCGACGGTGAAACCGCCGGCATTCGACCCGCTGGAAGGCTACACGTTCCAGGGTTACCGCAACGAGGACGGTTCCGTCGGCACGCGCAACATCCTGGCGATCACGACGACGGTGCAGTGCGTGTCCGGCGTCGTTGAATTCGCGGTCAAGCGCATCAAGGCCGAGCTGCTGCCGAAGTACCCGAACGTCGACGACGTGGTGGGCCTGGAGCACACCTATGGCTGCGGCGTGGCGATCGACGCACCCGGCGCGAACATCCCGATCCGCACGATCCACAACATCAGCAAGAACCCGAACTTCGGCGGCCAGGCGATGGTCGTGTCGCTCGGCTGCGAGAAGCTGCAGCCGACCCGCCTGTTCCCGGCCAACTCGATCCAGATCCGCCGCAAGGACGACACGGTGGCCACCGAGCCGCCGGTGGTGTGCCTGCAGGATGCGGGCCACGTGGGCTTCATGTCGATGATCGAATCGATCATGCAGACGGCCGAGCAGCAGCTCGAAGTACTGAACAAGCGCCAGCGCGTGACGTGCCCGGCATCGGACCTCGTCGTCGGCGTGCAGTGCGGCGGCAGCGATGCGTTCTCCGGCGTGACCGCCAACCCGGCCGTCGGCTTTGCCACCGACCTGCTGGTGCGCGCCGGCGCCACCGTCATGTTCTCCGAAGTGACGGAGGTGCGTGACGGCATCGACCAGCTGACGTCGCGCGCCGTCAACGCGGAAGTCGCGCAGGCGATGATCCGCGAGATGGACTGGTACGACAACTACCTGAAGCGGGGCGGCGTGGACCGCAGCGCGAACACCACGCCGGGCAACAAGAAGGGCGGCCTGTCGAACATCGTCGAGAAGGCGATGGGCTCGATCGTCAAGTCGGGCAGCGTACCGATCGCCGGCGTCGTGTCGCCGGGCGACCGCGTCACGACGAAAGGCTTGAACTACACCGCGACGCCGGCCTCGGACTTCATCTGCGGCACCTTGCAGCTGGCCGCCGGCATGAACGTGCACGTGTTCACGACGGGCCGCGGCACGCCGTACGGCCTGGCCGAGTGCCCGGTGGTGAAGGTCGCCACGCGCGACGACCTGGCGCGCCGCTGGCACGACCTGATGGACGTGAACGCGGGCCGCATCGCCACCGGCGAGGCGACGATCGAAGACGTGGGCTGGGAACTGTTCCACCTGCTGCTCGACGTCGCCAGCGGCAAGAAGACCTGGGCCGAGCACTGGAAGCTGCATAATGCGCTCGTGCTGTTCAACCCGGCCCCAGTGACGTGACATCCACAAGAAAAGCGAGACGACTATGACGACGACGAAAAAACCCTTCAAGCGCCTGCTGCTGACCGGTGCCGCCGGCGGCCTCGGTAAAATACTGCGCGAACGCATCAAGCCGTGGGCGGACGTGGTGCGCCTGTCCGACATCGGCGATATGGGCCCTGCCGGCGAAGGCGAGGAAATCTTCCAGGCCGACCTGGCGGACAAGGCTGCCGTGCTGAAAATGGTCGAGGGCGTGGACGCGATCCTGCACTTCGGCGGCATCTCGACGGAGAACACGTTCGAGAACATCATGCACGCGAACATCCAGGGCACGTACAACATCTACGAGGCGGCGCATCGCCACGGCGTGAAGCGCATCGTGTTCGCGTCGTCGAACCACGCGATCGGCTTCTACCCGCAAACGCAGGTGATCGACGCGGACGACCCGCCGCGCCCGGACAGCATGTACGGCATCTCGAAGGTGTTCGGCGAACAGCTGTCGCGCTACTACTTCGACCGGGCCGGCATCGAGACCGTGTGCCTGCGCATCGGCTCGTCGTTCCCCACCGTGAACAACCCCCGCATGATGTGCACGTGGCTGTCGTATGACGATCTGGTCGAGGCGCTGCGCGTATCGCTGCTGACGCCGCGTGTGGGCCACACGATCCTGTTCGGCGCATCGAACAACAAGCGCCAGTGGTGGGACAACCGCAAGGCGGCCCACCTGGGCTTCCACCCGAAGGACTCGTCCGAACAATTCCGCGCCGACGTGCCGGAAACGGGCGAATACCCGCCGGAAGACGACGCCGCATCGAACTACCACGGCGGCAAGTTCATCTTTGATGGGCCGATGTACAAGTAAGGCAGGGTCAGACCCTGGACGGGTCTGACCCAAGAAGTTGGGTTTTGGGGTTGCTCTTGCATGCCCCCGAGCGCTGAACCCAAAAGGCAAAGGCTTGGGTCAGACCCGGGACGGGTCTGACCCACTACTTCCTGAACTTCGCGCAAGGATCCGGCCGCTTCACGGCAGCGATCGACCGCACCTCGTCGAACTGCTCCTTCATGCCCCCGCCCTCGACGTAGCCGATCGTCTTCACCGTCAGCTTCGTGCCCACCGTGTTCAGCCAGCGCGGCACGCCGATGTCCTTCCTCACGTGGCCGTTGCCGGCGATCAGGACCACGTCGCGCGGCTGCTGGTCGCGGATCAGCTTGGCCATCCAGATGTCGCGCGCCAGCTGGGCGTTGACCATGCCGGGCACCATCATGTCCGGCAGCATGTCGCAATGGCCCGCGCGGATCTCGCGCTCCTGCGCCTTGCGCCAGTCCGCCGACACCGGTTCGTTCAGCCGGTACTCGGTGACCGTCTTCGGATCGAAGCTCGACGCGATCCCGTCGCGCACAACCTTCGACGCGTTCGCGCGCGACAGGTTGACGGCCACGATCGGCAGTTGCCGGTCCAACGCCAGCTGGATGACGGGGTAGTACTGCTGCCAGTCCCAGCCCTTCTTGTTCATCGCGCGAATCACGCAGCCGGCATCCAGGCAGCCCTTCAGCGCCGCGTCGAGCATTTCCTGGTCTTCGTGGTCGAACTGCTCCATCGCGATCGCCGGGCGCCAGCCGGCGTCGACGCGCTTCTTCAGTTCCTCGTAGCGCAGTTTGTGGCCCTGGGCATTGTCGTGGACCTCGCCCAGCAGCAGCACCTGCGGATTGGCCGCTTCCTGCATGCCGGTGAGGCGGCCGGCGGCCGTGTCTTTCTTGATCAAGCCGCAGCCCGCAAGGAACAGGGTGGCGGCCAGCGTGGCGGCAAGTGGTATGTGTTTCATGAAGACTTCGTGTGCATTGCGAAATGCCCAGTCTACCGCAACCGGTCCGGGCTGGCCGGCTTT
Organism: Pseudoduganella flava; assembly: GCF_007830495.1. Lineage (GTDB taxonomy): Bacteria > Pseudomonadota > Gammaproteobacteria > Burkholderiales > Burkholderiaceae_D > Rugamonas > Rugamonas flava. The sequence goes on from NZ_VLKW01000003.1 coordinate 324,378, forward strand.
ACGCCGCGGCCGGCCGCACCTGCTCCATCAGGAAATCGACGAACGTGCGCACGCGCAGCGACAGGTGGCGCGCGTGCGGATAGAGCAGGTAGAACGGCCGCGACCTGCCGCCGTGCGCGGGCAGCAGTTCGACAAGGTCGCCGCGCGCCAGGTCCTGCTCGACGATGAAGCGGTACGTCTGCACGAGGCCCGCCCCATGGCGCGCCAACGTGACGATGCCCAGCACGTCGTCCGAACAGGTGTACGGGCCGTTGGTGGCCACGTCGAGCGGCGTGCCGTCAACATGGAACAGCCATGGAATCCTGCGGCCCGTACTGGGCAGGTCGAACTGGATGCACGGGTGGCGCGCCAGGTCGTCCAGCGTGCGCGGGCGCCCCGCACGGCGCAGGTAGTCCGGCGCGGCGACGAGCACCAGCTCCGCATCCTCCAGCTTGCGGGCGATGAGGTTCGAGTCGCCCGGCTCGCGGCCGCGGATCGCCAGGTCGTAGCCTTCGTCGGCGAAGTCGATGTTGCGGTTGCTGATGTGGACCTCGACGGACACGTCCGGATAGCGCGCATGAAAGCGCGGCAGCGCCGGCAACAGCCGGTGGTGCGCATACGGCGTCGGCGCGCTGATGCGCAAGAGCCCCGCCGGTGCCACCTGCCGGCCCGTCACTTCGCGCTCCGCATCGACCAGCTGGGCCAGCGCCTGCCGGCACTGCTCGAAGTAGGCGCGTCCGCTGTCCGTCAGCCGGATGCGCCGCGTCGTGCGCACGAACAGGCGCACACCCAACCTTTCCTCCAGCCGCGCCACCGAACGGCTGACCGCGGCCGGCGTCACCCCGGCGATCTGCGCCGCTGGCGTGAAGCCTTCCTGCTCCGCCGCCAAGACGAACAGCTCAATGCTGCCCAGTTGAATGTCGTCGAATTGCCGCTTCATTGATTACACCATGTATCAAGTCAATTGCTCGCAGCCTGCTTTATAGGTCTCCAGCGCAAAAGTATAGTGGATTCACCCAACCAGACATTGAAAGGAGTGCAGCATGAACCGCAAACCCAACACCGTCATCGTCACCGGCGCCTCGTCCGGCCTCGGCTTCGCAATCGCCGAGGCCTACCTGAAGCGCGGCGACAACGTCGTCGGCAACGCCCGCACGGCCAGCCGCTTGCAGGCGGCCGCCGAACGGCTCGGCAATCCGCGCAACTTCGTCGGCGTGGCGGGCGACATCGGCCAGCCGGCCACGGCCCGCGCCCTGTTCGCACAGGCGATCGAGCGCTTCGGCAAGGTGGACATCCTCGTCAACAACGCCGGCATCTTCCTCGCCAAGCCGATCAGCGATTACACGGAGGACGACGTGGAAGCGATGGTGACGACCAACCTGAAGGGCTTCTTCTACCCGGCGCGCGAGGCGGCGCGGCACATGACGGCCAACGGCGGCGGCCACATCGTCACGGTCACGGCCAGCATCGGCATGGTGCCCACGGCGAAAGTGCCGGCCCTGCTGCCGGTGCTGATCAAGGGTGGCCTGAACCAGGCGACGCGCGCGCTGGCGCTGGAACTGGCCGGCTCGAACGTGAAGGTGAACGCGGTGGCCCCCGGCATCATCGACACGCCGCTGCACGGCGGCGACGAGCAGGCGCTGGACTTCCTGAGGACGCTGTCGCCGACCGGCACCGTCGGCACCGCGCAGGACGTGGCCGACGCGGTGCTCTACCTGACGGACGCGCGCTTCACCACGGGCACCGTGCTGACCGTCGACGGCGGCGCCACCGCCGGCAACTGGTAAGGAGGCCGCCATGCCCTATGTGAACATCCGCGTCACCGACGAAGGCGTGACGGCCGAGCAGAAGCAGGCATTGATCGAAGGCGCGACGGACCTGCTGGTCCGCGTGCTGGACAAGGACCCGGCAACGACGTTCGTCATCATCGACGAGGTGGCGACGGACAACTGGGGCGTCGACCGCGAGAGCGTGACGGCGCGGCGGCGGCGCGAGACGGCTGGCCGCAAGTGAGTGCGGCGGGTGACGTGCAGCGGGAAACTACAGCCGGTAGTCGAGATCGTAGTAGTGCTTGCCGTTCTCGACCCGGATGGCGAGCGTGCCGGCGATGCCTTGCAGCGCGCCGGTGCCGGAGTCGGGCACGATGAGGATGCGCAGGCCATCGTGCTCGCCGCCCATCACGCCGGCGTGCTGCAGCACGAAGCTGCCCTGCCGCCCGTCCAGCGTGCCACGTAGGCGGCGGACGTCGGTACCGCCGTGCGGTAGGACAGGAATTCGCCACGCCCCGTGGCCGTCAGCGGGCCGTGGTAGCGCTTGTCCAGCGTCATCCGGCCGATGCCGGTGCCCTCGCTGCCGGCGGCCAGGACCTCGGGCACCATCTTCACGTCGAACTCGCCGCTTGCCTTCGCCATTCCCCGCTCCTTACGCTTCCTGCGCCAGCGCATGCAATTTGGTGATCGTACTCCAGTTGCGCGTGGTGACGGCATCGCCCAGCAGGTTGCCCATCGCCGCGGCGGCGCGGCTGGCCAGCACGCCGTCCGCGCACCAGATGTAGGCGCACCAGCGGCCCAAGGCAAAGGCTTCCGGCTGCCATGGCTGGTGGACCAGCGGCTCGAGCCGGGCCCGGTCGGCGGGATTGTTGAGTACCGCGACCATTAGCTTGGCGGGGTCGGCGGCCACGTCCTGCAACGGATTCTCGGCGACGACGTCGGCCAGCTGGTCGGCACCCAGCACCGTGACGCGCGAAGCCACGCCCAGCTTGAGCACCAGCGCTTCCTCGATACGCACGGCCGACAGCGCGGCATCGTGCGCGGGACAGTCGAAGACGGCATTGCCGCTGTTGAGCAAGGTGCGCACGCCGGCAAACCCCAGGTCGCCCAGCACCTTGCGCAGGTCCGCCATCGCGATGCGCTTGGCGCGGCCCACGTTGACTCCCCGAAGCAGCGCGATCTGCCGCTGTGTACTCATCGTATCCTCCTTGAGCCCGCAGTATGCGTCAGCGGCGTCAAAGCGGGCGCCCGGCTCGCAGCTCATGCATCGGCGGGTGCGGCCTCGCCCGGCGTCACGCGCGGCATGCGGAACACGAACGAGGCGCCCGCGCCTTCCGTGCTGGCGACGGCGATCGACCCGGCGAACTGCTTGACGATCAGGTTGTACACGATGTTGAGGCCCAGGCCCGTGCCGCCCTGGCCGCGGCGGGTCGTCACGAACGGGTCGAATACCTTGTCGATCAGCGTGGCGGGAATGCCGCGGCCGTTGTCGGCCACTTCCATTTCGACCCAGTCGCCGTCGATGCGCGCGCGGATCGCGATCTCGCCCGGCTCGTCCGGCCCGAACGCATGGTCGACGCAATTGAGCGTCAGGTTCGTCAGCACCTGCGCCAGCGCGCCCGGGTAGCTGTCGAGCATGATGCCGGGGGCGCAGTCGATCGCCAGCGCCAGCCGCGTCTTCTTCAGGCGCGGCTGCAGGCTCGCCACCACTTCGCCGATGTACTCATGCAGCTCGAAGCGGCGGCGCGCCTCGCTGACCTGGTCGACGGCGATCTGCTTGAAGCTGTGGATCAGGTGCGCGGCCCGGTAGGCATTGTTCATGATGAGCCGCGCGCTTTCGTCCGCCGTGTCGATGTACTTCACGATCTCGGACTTCTTCACGGCGCCCGTGGCGACGGCCGCGCGGATGTCGTCCGTGGCGTCCTTCAGCACCGAAGCACTGGTCAGCGCGATGCCGACCGGCGTGTTGATCTCGTGGGCCACGCCCGCCACCAGGCCGCCCAGCGAGGCCAGGCGTTCGGCCTGCAGCAGCGATTCCTGGGTCGCGCGCAGTTCGACGAGCGCCTGGCGGGCCTCCTCCTCGGCCTCGCGGGTACGGTGGATGATCGTGCGCACGCGGCGCTGGATCGCGTTGAAGCCGCGGATCACGTCGCCCAGTTCGTCGCGGCGTTTTTCCGGCAGTTCGACGACGTCGTCGCTGTCGCGCGTGGCCAGTTCGAACAGGCCGTCACGCAGCTTGCGGAGCGGGTCGAACACGATGCGCAAGGACAGCGCCAGCGCGACGACGAGGATCAGGTCCAGCAGCAGCACCTCGCTGACCTTGCGGCGGATTTCCGCATCGAGGCGCGCCTCCATCTGCTCGCGGCTGAAATTGACGACGACACGGCCCACGATGGCCGGCTTGGCGACGCCTTCCGCGCGCGGCTCGCGATAGGCAAGGTCGGCAACGACGGGCGTGCCGCCCACGGGGCTGTCGGCATCGAGGTCGGCGACGTGGCCGTCCGGCGTGCGGCGCTTGCCCGAGAACAGGCCGATGGAGGTGTCGTAGACGCGGATCGCCACCAGCTCCGGCGGCAGCATCTCGGCCGCCACGATGTTGTCGACCTTGGCCTTGTCCAGGTCCCACAGCGCCGATGGCAGGCTGGTCTGCAAACGCGTCAGCACGCCGTTGCGCAGCGTTTCGTTGGTCGCTTCGAGTTCGCGGGCAAGGTGATACTGCGCGTAGCTGCCCGAGATGCCCAGCACGACGGTAACGATGACCACGAACAGGCACGTCAATCGCCCCTGGATTCCGAACATCTTTTCCTCCCGATCATGCAAGCAATGTAAGCCAATAGATTCCATATGGCAAGAAGCGTGAGCGCCGTCTTGCGGACGGCGATGGTAAGATCGTTTCCGCAAACGAGGAGGCCGTCATGGAAAACAGCTGTCGACACCTGCCGGCGGGCGACGCGCGCCCGGGCATGGTCCTGGCCGACGAGGTGCTGGACGCACAAGGCAACGTGTTGCTGCCGCGCGGCACCGTGCTGACGGATGACCAGTTGGCGTCGCTGGCGCGCCACGGTATCGCCGCGCTGGCCGTGCACGATGCCGTTGGCGACCGGCTCGACCGCCTGTTCCGCAAGCTCGATCCGGACAGTGCGGATGCCTGGGCCACGCGGGAGCTGCGGCAATACCTGGCGGCCTGGCGGCATGGCGGTGCCCGATGACGCAGTTGCGCTACGACGACGTCGTGCACAGCCTGGACGACCTGCCGTCGCTGCCCGCTGTCGTGATGGAACTGTTGAACAGCATCGATGCGGAAGAAGTCGACATCGCCGTGCTGGCCAGGAAAGTATCGCTCGACCAGGCGCTGACGGCGAAGACACTGCGGCTGGCGAACTCGCCGCTGTACGGCCTGCGCGTGAAGGTGACGACGATCCAGCAGGCCATCACCTTTCTCGGCTTCCAGACCACCCGCAACCTGATCACGGCCGCCGCGCTGACGGGGTGCTTCCCCGAAGGCCGCTGCCCCGGCTTCTCGCACCAGGCGTTCTGGCGCCATTCGATCGCCACGGCCGCGTGCGCGAAGGCACTGGCGCGCCACCTGCGCTTCAACGAGGATTACGCCTTCACGGCGGGGCTGCTGCACGATATCGGCCGCCTCGTGCTCGTGTCGAGCTTCCCGGACCGCTATGCCCGCGTGGCCGCCTGGCGTGCGGCGCACGACACCGTGTGGCTGGATGCGGAACGCGCCATGCTCGGCATCGACCATGTCGACGCGGGCGTGGCGCTGGCCGAGCACTGGCATTTCTCGGACACGATGCGGCTGGCGATCGGCCACCACCATAGCCCGGAAGTGCCGGGCGCGGGCTTCCTGGCCACGGTCATCCACGTGGCGGACGCGATCGCGCACGCGCTCGACCTGGCCGGCGTGGATGATGAGCTGGTGCCGCCGCTGTCGGCCGTGGCGTGGCACGCGCTGCACCTGGACGAGGCGACGTGTGCCCGCTTATTCGACGAAACGGAACGGCAGTACGGGGAAATGGCGGCGGTGCTGCTGCCGTGACGGGGGAAGGAAGCGAAGGAAAAGGCAGGGAGACAGCAAAGACGCGGCGGCCGGAGCGGATGGCCCCGGCCGGCGCGCTGGTTCAGTGGGCGTAGTTGCCGCCTTCCGGCTTTGGCTGCGCTTGCTGAGCCTGGGCAGCTTGTGCCTGCTGCGCGGCCTTTTCCTCGGGCTTCGGGCGGCCCTGGGCATCGGACAGGCGGTATTTCGTCCGGCGGTCGCCCATCAGGTCGCGCAAGTCACGGATGCTCATGCCGGTCACTTCGTGCATGCGGATCAGCAGCGAGGCGCCGACCGGCAGGCGGTGGTGGCGGATCTTGCTGATGACGGGCGGTGCGACTTCCAGCAGACGGGACAAAGCGGCATCGTTTTTCAGCTGCATTTTGCCCAACAGAATATCGAGCAGGTGGTTCGGGTTATAGCTTTCCTGGGATGACAGTGCGTGGTGTGCCATGATTGATCCTCGTCTATATAGTTGGTTAGAAGATGCTGCTCCGAACAAAAGGAAAGACTTGTTTTTTCCAAATTAGTTCCGGAACGAGTACGCCAAAAAGAACGGCGCAAGGGCCGGCGACCATTGGGTGAAACTTGCACTTTCAGCAAATTCTAGTCCCAAACAAGCACGCTCCAGCCTAGCGATGCCAAGCGAACATTTAATAAATATCAATCATTCGCTGAAATAACTTACAACAATGCTATTTCAACACACGCGTACGGCATGCGGCGCACGAAAGAACCTGTGGGAAATTGTTACAACACTTTGCTCAGCACTTACAGTGTTATCAGAACGATATTGATGAGCCGGAACCCCGCATGCCCACTGGCATCGCCGGAATTACGGTAAACTGCCGGCCATGCAGAAAAAAGTATTCATCAAGACCTTCGGCTGCCAGATGAACGAGTACGACTCGGACAAGATGGCGGACCTGCTCGGTGCCACGGACGGCCTGGTGCGCACCGAGACGCCGGAAGATGCCGACGTGATTCTCCTGAACACCTGTTCCGTGCGTGAAAAGGCGCAGGAAAAGGTGTTTTCCGACCTGGGCGTGTTCCGCAAGCTGAAGGAGGCCAAGCCCGACCTGCTGATCGGCGTGGGCGGCTGCGTCGCGTCGCAGGAAGGCGAGGCGATCGTCAAGCGCGCGCCGCAGGTCGACATGGTGTTCGGCCCGCAGACCTTGCACCGGCTGCCGAAGATGATGGAGCTGCGCCGCCACAGCGGCAAGCCGCAGGTCGACATCGCCTTCCCCGAGATCGAGAAGTTTGACCACCTGCCGCCTGCGCGCGTGGACGGTGCGTTTGCGTATGTATCGATCATGGAAGGCTGCAGCAAGTACTGCAGTTACTGCGTGGTACCGTACACGCGCGGCGAGGAAGTGTCGCGCCGCTTCGAGGACGTGCTGACGGAAGTGGCGGGCCTGGCGGCGCAGGGCGTGAAGGAAGTCATGCTGCTGGGCCAGAACGTGAACGCGTTCCGCGGCGAGATGGCCGACGGCGGCCAGGCCGACTTCGCGCTGCTGATCGAATACGTGGCGGCCATTCCCGGCATCGAGCGGATCCGCTTCGTCACCAGCCACCCGAAGGAATTCACGCAGCGGCTGATCGACTGCTACGCCAACATCCCGCAGCTGGCGGACCACCTGTACCTGCCCGCCCAGCACGGCGCCGACCGCATCCTCGGCGCGATGAAGCGGGGCTACACGGCGCTCGAATACAAGTCGATCATCCGCAAGGTGCGCGCGGTGCGGCCGGACATCACGGTGGCATCCGATTTCATCGTCGGCTTCCCCGGCGAGACGGATGAGGATTTCGAGGCAATGATGAAGTTCGTCGACAGCGTGGACTTCGACAACTCGTTCAGCTTCATCTTCAGCAAGCGCCCCGGCACGCCGGCGGCCAACCTGGCGGACGACACGCCGCACGACGTCAAGCTGGCACGGCTGCAACGCCTGCAGGCGCTGATCGACGCGAACACGAAACGGCACAGCGCCGCGATGGTGGGCAAGACGATGCGCGTGCTGGTCGAAGGACCGTCGAAGAAAGGCGGCACGGAACTGACGGGCCGGGCCGACAATACCCGCACCGTGCTGTTCGACGGTGGCGCCGCGGCGGCCGCACTTCATGGCAAGATGGTCACCGTGACCATTACCGAAAGCCTGTCTTACTCGTTGCGCGGCGAGCTGGTCTCCACTCCCGCGCCTACCCCGGAACGCCATTGAAAACAAAGACACCCGTACAACCGCACTACTTCACGCCGGAACCGCTGGACAACACGCGGCTGGCCAACCTGTGCGGTCCCCTCGATGAGAACCTGCGCCAGATCTCGGCGGCGCTCGATGTGACGATCTTCCGGCGCGGCGAGAAATTCATCGTCAGCGGCACCAATGCCGAGCGCGCCGTGCAGATCCTGCAAAAATTCTATGCCGTGGCCGATCGCGCCGTGCCCGTCGAGGAGGTGCAGCTGGGCCTCGTCGAGCAGCGCACCAGTGCCGCGGTACCCGATGGCGACGAGGACGACGAAGAGCCGCCGTTCAACGATCCCGAGATCGCGAGCCCGCAGCTGAAGACGCGCCGCAGCGACCTGCGCGGCCGCACGCCGCACCAGATCCGCTACATGCGCAACATCCTCGAGCACGACATCAGCTTCGGCATCGGCCCGGCTGGTACCGGCAAGACGTACCTGGCCGTCGCCTGCGCCGTCGATGCGCTCGAGCGCGATGCCGTCAAGCGCATCATCCTGTGCCGCCCCGCCGTCGAGGCGGGCGAACGGCTCGGCTTCCTGCCGGGCGACATGGCGCAGAAGGTCGACCCTTACCTGCGCCCGCTGTACGACGCGCTGTACGACCTGCTGGGCTTCGACCGCACGCAGAAGATGTTCGAGAAACAGGTGATCGAGATCGCGCCGCTCGCGTACATGCGCGGCCGCACGCTGAACCATGCGTTCGTGATCCTCGACGAAGCGCAGAACACGACCGTCGAACAGATGAAGATGTTCCTGACGCGTATCGGCTTCGGCAGCAAGGCCGTCGTGACGGGGGACGTCACGCAGGTCGACCTGCAGAAGCACCAGAAGAGCGGCCTGGTGGACGCCGTGCAGGTGCTGCGCGATGTGCGCGGCATCGCGTTCTCCCACTTCGCCAGCGAGGACGTCGTGCGCCATCCGCTGGTGGCGCGCATCGTCGATGCGTACGACGCGTCGCATCACAGCACCGCCGACATCGCCCCATTGCTGCAACCCGCCAAGATCCGTAATGCCCGAAAAAAATAAACTGACGCTCTCCGTTCAATACGCCGATCCCCGCCTGCAGGACAGCATCACCCGCCCGCTGATCCGCAAATGGGTCAAGGCGGCGCTGTTCGCGCCGGCCGAGCTGACGATCCGCTTCGTCGACGCCGAGGAAGGCCAGCAGCTGAACCTCGCTTACCGTGGCAAGGACTACGCGACCAACGTGCTGACGTTCGCCTACAACGAAGGCGAAGAGATCGCCGAAGACGAGCCGACCCGCGCCGACATCATCCTGTGCACGGACGTGCTGCAGCGCGAAGCGGCCGAGCAAAAGAAAACGGTCGAGGAGCACACCGCCCACCTGATCGTCCACGGCGTGCTGCACGCGCAGGGCTACGACCACGAAGAGGACGACGAGGCCGAAGAGATGGAAGGCATCGAGACGGAGCTCCTCGCCGGGCTCGGCTACGCCGATCCATACGCGGCGGAAAAATAAGCACCTAGTGCCCAGCTCGTGTCCACTTTTCCACTTCTGGGGTCAGACCCGGACAGGACACGAGCTCGACCGCAAGCACTCGGTCAAACTGCCGAGGCCGTGTCCGATGTCGGGGTCTGACCCCAGAAGGACACGGGCTCGGCCTTAGTGACGCGGCGGTCACTCCAGCTCGCGCTGCTTGCGCAGCACCACCCATCCCGCGACGAACGTGAACGCCGCGACGATGCCGGCGATGATCCAGAAGCCGGCCGCGTCGTTGGCCAGCGGCACGCCGCCCACGTTCATGCCCAGCAGGCCGGCGATGATGTTGATCGGCAGCGCCAGCACCGTGACAATCGTCAGCACGTACAGGCTGCGGTTGTTGGCTTCGCTGACGAGCGCGGCGATTTCTTCCTGCAGCAGCTTGATCCGTTCCTGCAGCGACGCGATGTCGTTCAGCGTGACGGCGAATTCCTCGCTGGCCTCACGCAATTCCTGCCGGTCCTGCACCGACACCCACGACGGCGGCCGCTGCAACAGCCGGAACATCGCGGCCGGCTCCGGCGCCAGCAGCCGCTGCAGCCGCACCAGCACCCGGCGCAGTGCGCCCAGGTCGGCCCGTTTGTACTTCAGCTGGCCGGACAGCAGGTTGTCCTCGATGTTGTCCACCTTGCCGGTCGCGACGCGCACGATGCGCGTCAGCACATCCGCCTGGTCGCGCAGCAGGTGCGTCAGCAGCACGACGGACGATGCGATCGGCTCGCCCCGCCGCACCGCCTGCCGCAAGCGCTCGACGGCCTGCAGGGGGCTGCGCCGGGCGCTGATGACCAGCCCGCTTTCGACGGACAGGTACAGGCTCGAGATATCGGACGGTTCGAACGAGAAATCGCGCAGCACGTCGTTGACGACCGCCACCAGCGTGTCGTCGGCCTGTTCGATGCGGGTCGAGCGCGAGCCCTCGTGCAGGCAATCGTAGAACTCGTCGGCCAGCCGGGCGTGCTCGCGCAGCCATTTCTCGCTGGCCGTGTTGGCAAGATTGAAGTGCAGCCACAGGAATTCGTCCGGATGGGCGGCCTGCTGGCGCAGCCACCGGGCCGCCTCGTCGGCGGCAATGGGCAACGGTTGTGGCCCGCGCCCGAACAGGTAGCCGCACACCAGCCCGCATTGATCCGATCCATATTCCAGCGTATTTGCCTGCATGCTCATCCTCCCCGGGGCGAGCTTAGCAAGCGTTTGTGACGGGACGATGTCATGGCATGACTTTTTGATAAAAACGCCCTGTCATGTCCCGTTGGTGTATCCTATATCCCTTCGAAACAAAATGGCTTTCATGCCTGCTATGCAAGAGCACTCTAGTAGCGTCAGGAATGACGCTCACCCCAAACCCCACCGCACTCTTCTCGAGCGCCTCACCGCCCTGATCTCTCCGGAGCCGGAAAATCGCTCCGAGCTCCTCGAAGTCCTGCACGAAGCCCACGAACGCAACCTGATCGATGCCGACGCGCTGTCGATGATCGAAGGCGTGTTCCAGGTATCGGACCTGTCCGCGCGCGACATCATGATCCCGCGTTCACAGATGGACGTCATCGACCTCACCAAGCCCATCGACGAATGGATGCCGCTCGTGCTGGAAACGGCGCACTCGCGCTTCCCGGCCATCGAGGGCGAACGCGATAAGGTCGTCGGCATCCTGCTCGCGAAGGACCTGCTGCGCTACTACGCCGAGGAATCGTTCGACGTGCGCGACATGCTGCGTCCGGCGATCTTCATCCCCGAATCGAAGCGCCTGAACGTGCTGCTGCGCGACTTCCGCGCGAACCACAACCACATGGCGATCGTCGTCGACGAATACAGCGGCGTGGCCGGCCTGATCACGATCGAGGACGTGCTCGAGCAGATCGTCGGCGACATCGAGGACGAATACGACTTCGACGAAGAGGAAGACAACATCCTGTCGATCAAGGAAGGCCAGCTGGGCCCGCGCTGGCGCGTCAAGGCGCTGACCGAGATCGCCCAGTTCAACGAGGAACTCGATACCAACCTGCCAGACGACGAGGTGGACACGATCGGCGGCTTCGTCGCCAAGCACCTGGCGCGCATGCCCCATAAGGGCGATGTGTTCGACATCGACAACCTGCGCTTCGAAGTGCTGCGCGCCGATGCCCGCCAGATCCACGTGCTGACGGTCGAGAAACTGCCGCCCGCCGTCGACGAGCAGGACTGATGCGCTTTCGCCGTACCGCTCCCGGCGAACCGCCCGCCCCGCCCCGTACCCTCCAGAGCCGCCTGATCATCGCCGCCATCGCCGGCGGCGCGAGTGTCTTCTCGTTCGCGCCGTTCGGCTGGTGGCCGCTGCAGCTCGTCACGCTCGCGCTGCTGTTCTACCAGGTGCTGCGTGCGCAAACCCCGAAGGCGTCGTTCTTCATCGGCTGGGCCTTCGGCTTCGGCTGGTGCCTGGCCGGCGTGCACTGGCTGACGATCGCGATCTCGCGCTTCGGCGGCCTGCCGCTGCCGCTCGCGTGGATCGCGATCGCGCTGCTGGCGCTGTACATGGGCCTGCACTGCGGCGCCGCGATGGGCCTCGGCGCCTGGCTGCGCCGGCGCTGGGCGCTGTCGCTGCCGGCCGCCAACCTGCTCGTCCTGCCGGCATTGTGGGCCGTCTCCGAATGGACCCGCGGCTGGCTGTTCACGGGCTTCCCGTGGGCCTCGTCAGGCTATGCGCACAATGTGTCGCCGCTGGCGGGCTATGCGCCGATCCTCGGCGTGTACGGCATCGGCTGGCTGGTGGCGCTGACGGCCGGCGCCCTGCTGTTGCTGATGCACCGCACCCGCAAGTATGCGCTGGCCCTGATCGCGCTGGTCTGGCTGGCCGGCTTCGCACTGCAGTACGTGACGTGGACGACGGCGACCGGCAAGCCGCTGTCCGTGCGCCTCGTGCAGGGCAATGTCGCGCTGGCGCTTAAATTCGATCCGAACCACGTCGGCGACACGCTGCGCCGCTATCGGGAGGCCGTGATGGCCGAGCCGGCGGACCTGATCGCGATCCCCGAAACGGGCATTCCGCTGTTCCCGCAGCAGCTGCCGACCGGCTACCTGGACAGCTACGGCAGCTTCGCCCGCAAGACCGGCAGCGCCGTCGTGCTGGGCATTCCGCTGGCGGACAGCCCGACCCGCTACGGCAACAGCGTGCTGGGGCTCGGCCCCACGCTGGGCAAGCCGTATCGCTACGACAAGCACCACTTGGTGCCGTTCGGCGAATTCATTCCGCTGGGCTTCCGCTGGTTCACGGACATGATGCACATCCCGCTCGGCGACCAGACGGGCGGCGCCGCGCTGCAGCCGTCGTTCGCCGTCAAGGACCAGCGCGTGCTGCCGAACATCTGCTACGAGAACGTGTTCGGCGAGGAGATCGCCGCGCAGCTCGACAACGGCTCGCGCGCGACGGTGCTGCTGAACGTCTCCGAGCTGGCGTGGTACGGCGAATCCGTCGCGATCCCGCAGCACCTGCAGATCTCGCGCATGCGCACGCTGGAGACGGGCCGGCCGATGCTGATGGCCACCAACACGGGTGCCACCGTCGTCATCGACGGGCGCGGCAACGTCACGGCCAGCCTGCCCTGGTACCGCGAAGGCGTGCTGAAAGCCACCGTGCAGGGCATGACGGGCGACACGCCGTACATCCTGCTGCGCAATGGCCTGGTGCTGGCGATTGCCGCGGCGGCGCTGCTCGGCGCCTGGGTGGGCGCGCGCCGCCACGCCAGCCGCCGGGGCTCCCCTGCTTGATCTCTACTGGTTCCGTGCAAAAACCGCTAAAATGAATCGTTTTAGCGAACCGATAACAGGTGCGCGTGCGCGCCCCACCGAACGACCACGATGCTGACATTCCAACAAATCATCCTCACCCTGCAGACCTACTGGGACAAGCAGGGATGCGCCCTGCTGCAACCCTACGACATGGAAGTGGGCGCGGGCACCTTCCATACCGGTACCTTCCTGCGGGCGATCGGCCCCGAGCCGTGGCGTGCCGCCTACGTGCAGCCGTCGCGCCGCCCGAAGGATGGCCGCTACGGCGAGAACCCGAACCGCCTGCAGCACTACTACCAGTACCAGGTGGTACTGAAGCCGGCACCGGAAAACATCCTCGACCTGTACCTCGGCTCCCTCGCGGCGCTGGGACTGGACCTGAAGCAGAACGACGTGCGCTTCGTCGAGGACGACTGGGAAAGCCCGACCCTTGGCGCCTGGGGCCTGGGCTGGGAAGTCTGGCTGAACGGCATGGAAGTGACGCAGTTCACGTACTTCCAGCAAGTGGGCGGCCTCGATTGCAAGCCCGTGCTGGGCGAGATCACCTATGGCGTCGAGCGCCTGGCGATGTACCTGCAGGGCGTCGAAAACGTGTATGACCTGGTGTGGACCGAGTGGGAAGAGAACGGGGTCAAGAAGACGCTGAAATACGGCGACGTGTTCCACCAGAATGAAGTGGAGCAGTCCACCTACAACTTCGAGCACGCCAACACGGAACTGCTGTTCGCGCAGTTCGCGAACCACGAATCGGAAGCGAAGCGCCTGATCGAGCTGCAGCTGACGCTGCCCGCCTACGAACAGATCATGAAGGCTTCGCACAGCTTCAACATGCTGGACGCGCGCGGCGCGATCTCGGTGACGGAGCGTGCCGCCTACATCGGCCGCGTGCGCAACCTGTCGCGCATGGTCGCGCAGGCCTACTACGACTCCCGCGAACGCCTCGGCTTCCCGATGCTGGACCAAGCTTGATAATGATTATGACCCAGACTCTCCTGATTGAACTGCTGACCGAAGAACTGCCGCCGAAGGCGCTGTCCAAGCTGGGCGCCGCTTTTGCGAACGGCATCGTGGCCGGCCTGAAGGCGCGCGACTTCCTCGAGGAAGACAGCGTGGCCACCCCGTACGCAACGCCCCGCCGCCTCGCCGTCGCCATCACGAAAGTGCGTGCCGTATCGCCCGACAAATCGATCCGCGAAAAGGTGCTGCCCGTGACGGTGGCGCTGGACAAGGACGGCAACCCGACCGCGCCGCTGGCGAAGAAGCTTGCGGCCCTCGGCTTCCCCGACCTGCAAGTGGCGGACCTGGAACGCGCGCAGGACGGCAAGGCCGAATCGTTCTTCTACACGTACACCGCCGCCGGCTCGCAGCTGGAAACGGGCCTGCAGGCCGCGCTGGAAGAATCGGTCGCGAAGCTGCCGATTCCGAAGGTGATGAGCTACCAGCGTCCGGATGGCGACACGGTGCAGTTCGTGCGCCCGGCGCACAGCCTGATCGCGCTGTACGGCGACAAGGTGCTGCCGTTGTCGCTGCTGGGCCTCACCGCATCGAACCAGACCGAAGGCCACCGCTTCCTGGCACCGCAGCGCGACGTCGCCGTGCCGCACGCGGAAAGCTATGCGGACACGCTGGTGCAGCAGGCGAAAGTCATCCCCGGCTTCGACGCACGCAAGGAACAGATTCGCCGCGAGCTGCTGGCCAAGGCCGGCGACGACAAGGTGCTGATGCCCGAGGCGCTGCTGGAGGAAGTGGCGTCGCTGGTCGAATGGCCGGTCGTATACGAATGCCGCTTCGAGGAAGAGTTCCTCGCGGTGCCGCAGGAATGCCTGATCCTGACGATGCAGACGAACCAGAAATACTTCGCGCTGACGGATGCGAACGGCAAGCTGCGTTCGCGCTTCCTGATCGTGTCGAACATCGCCACCGACACGCCCGCCGCGATCATCGGCGGCAACGAGCGCGTCGTGCGCCCGCGCCTGTCCGACGCCAAGTTCTTCTTCGAGCAGGACAAGAAGAAGTCGCTGGAATCGCGCCTGCCGCTGCTGACGAACGTCGTGTATCACAACAAGCTCGGCACGCAGGCCGAGCGCAGCGAACGCGTCACGTCGCTGGCCGCCGCCATCGCGCGCCGCATGGGTGCCGACGTGGCACTGGCCGAGCGCGGTGCGCGCCTGTCGAAGGCCGACCTGCTGACGGACATGGTGGGCGAGTTCCCCGAGCTGCAAGGCATCATGGGCACGTACTACGCCCGCCACGACGGCGAGCACGAGGAAGTGGCGCTGGCCGCCTCCGAACACTACCAGCCGCGCTTTGCCGGCGACGCGCTGCCGTCCACGCCGACCGGCACCGCCGTCGCGCTGGCCGACAAGCTCGAAACGCTGATCGGCATCTGGGCCATCGGCCTGCAGCCGACCGGCGACAAGGATCCGTTCGCGCTGCGCCGCCATGCGCTGGGCGTGCTGCGCATGCTGGTCGAGAAGCGCCTGCCGCTGGCCATTTCCGACCTGTTGAAGGACGCCGTCGCGCAATTCGTCGCGGTACCGAACTTCAAGGACCCGAGCGTGGAAGTCACCGCCTTCATGATGGACCGCCTGCGCGGCATCCTGCGCGAACGCGGCTTCACGCCGAACGAGATCGAGGCGGTCGTGGCACAGAACCCGGACCGCCTGGACGACATCGTCCAGCGCCTGGAAGCAGTGCAGGCATTCGCCGCCCTGCCGGAATCGAGCTCGCTGGCCGCCGCCAACAAGCGCATCACGAACATCCTGAAGAAGAACGAGGAAGCGCTGGCGCAGGCAGGTTCCGTGAACCCCGCGCTGCTGCAGGACACGGCGGAGAAGAACCTGGCCGCCGCCGTCACGCGCGTGCAGCCGGACGTCGACGCGGCATTCGCCGCCGGCGACTTCACCGGCACGTTGAAGACGCTGGCGCAGCTGCGCGACGACGTCGACGCGTTCTTCAACGACGTGATGGTGATGGCCGACGACATCGCGCTGCGCAACAACCGCCTCGCGCTGCTGTCGTCGCTGCACGGCATGATGAACCGCGTGGCGGACATCTCGAAGCTGGCCGCGTAAGCCATGCCGCAAACGCCGCCATTGAAGCTGATCATCCTCGACCGGGACGGCGTGATCAACCACGACTCGCCGGACTTCATCAAGTCGCCCGACGAGTGGATGCCGATCCCCGGCTCGCTCGAGGCGATCGCGCGCCTGAACCAGGCGGGCTACCGGGTCGTGATCGCGTCGAACCAGTCGGGCATCGCCCGCCAGTTCTTCGACATCACGACGCTGAACGCGATCCACGCGAAGATGCACCGCCTCGCGCTGCAGGTGGGCGCGGACATCGACGCCGTGTTCTTCTGTCCGCACGCGGCAGCCGACAACTGCGACTGCCGCAAGCCCAAGCCGGGCATGTTCGCCGAGATTTCGAAGCGCTACCAGGTCAGCCTGAAAGGCGTGCCGACGGTGGGCGACTCGCTGCGCGACCTGCAGGCGGGCTTCATCAGCGGCTGCGTGCCCTATCTTGTCCTCACGGGAAAGGGAGAAAAAACCCACGTCACGGGCGGCCTGCCGCCCGGCACGCTGGTGTTCCCCGACCTCGCGGCGACCGTGCAGCACATCCTGAAGCACCCCGCGCCCCAATCGTAAAACCGGAGAATCCCCGTTGCGTAAAGCCGTATTGTTCCTGCGTTCCCTTCTCTTCACGGTGATCATGGCGATCTTCACCGTCATCTGGTCGTTCGTCTGCATGCTGGTGGCGCCGCTGCCGTACAACAAGCGCTATTGGGTCACGTCGCGCTGGAACGTGTTCGTCATCTGGCTGGCCAAGGTAATCTGCGGCATCCATTACGAATTCAAGGGCTACGAGAACTTCCCGGACAGCCCGGCGGTGATCCTGTCGAAGCACCAGTCGGCATGGGAGACGATCTTCCTGCTGGCATACCTGCCGCGGCCCCTCGTCTTCGTGTTCAAGAAGGAGATTCTGTACATTCCCTTCTTCGGTTGGGGCATCGCGTTGTTGCGGATGATCCCCATCGACCGCAAGCAAGGCAAGAATGCGTTCAGGATGGTCGTCGCGCACGGCAAACGCCGCCTGAAAGACGGCCAATGGATTATCATGTTCCCGGAAGGGACACGCATTCCGGTTGGCCAGGCGGGCAAGTACAAGAGCGGCGGCACGCGCCTTGCGATCGAGACGGGTGTGCCGGTCGTGCCGATCGCCGTCAACTCCGGCGAATGCTGGCCGAAGAATTCCTTTATCAAGTATCCGGGCAAGATCACGGTCTCGGTGGGCAAACCGATACCGTCCGAAGGGCAGACGCCCGACAGCATGATGGAACAGGTGGAACAGTGGATAGAATCAGAAATGCGCGTCATTTCGCCCCACGCCTACAGCGCTGGCTAGAAAAGCGCGCGCAGGCCAGCGACAGGACGAACGAGGGCAAGTCCCAGCTCGACCTGTTCGCCGAAAGGAGCGTGGGCTTGCAAGCCCACGCCGCTTTGCAGGCGGAGGGCGGTGCTCTCCGCACCCCTGATGAACGGAGTGCCGCGCCGTCCTCTCCCTCCCCTTCCACCGCATCCGCTTTCCCCATTCCGGCACCTGCCACCGTCAACCTGCTGCGCCCTACGGTACCCCTGAAACGCCCCGACCCGAGCCCGGTCACCCCGCCGCAGGATGGCGAGGATCGCCGCCAGGTGCTGGTCGGCAGCTTCATCCTCGAATACGTGTTGCGCCGTTCGCCGCGCCGTTCGATCGGCTTCATGGTCGACGACAACGGCCTGCGCGTGACGGCGCCGAAGCGCTGTTCGCTGGCGGACATCGAGAACGCGATCCGCGCGAAGCAGAACTGGATCCTGACGAAACTGGACGAGCGGCGCGAACGCCGCGCGGCCCGTCTCGACAAACCGCCGCTCGAATGGAAGGATGGCGCGAAGCTGCCCTACCTGGGCAGCGAGATCACGCTGCGGCTGTACCATGCGCCGCGCAATCGCACCGACTTCAATCCCGCGACGAACGAACTGGCGATGGGCCTCGTGCAGGGCGCCACGGAACTGCTGTTGAAGGAGCGCGTGAAGAACTGGTACAAGCAGCAGGCCGAGGGCCTGTTCGCGCAGCGCCTGGACCTGTATGCGCCCCGCGTGGGCGTGCAGTACGCATCGTTCTCGCTGTCGTCGGCCGACTCGCGCTGGGGCTCCTGCACGGTGCAGCGCGTGATCCGGCTGAACTGGAAGCTGATGTACTTCTCGCTGCCGCTGATCGACTACGTCGTCGCGCACGAGCTGGCGCACATCCACGAGATGAACCACAGCCCGCGCTTCTGGGCGCACGTGGAGCGCGTGTATCCGCAGTATGAGGAAGCCAAGCAGTTGCTCAGGCGACGCTCGCAGGAGCTGCCGGTGTTGTTCCCGTGACGGGTTACGGCGCTGGCGCGATCCTGCTGACCACGCCATCGGAGTATTGATACGGCACGCGCACGGGTAAGCGTGCTTCTGCGAAGTCGTTGCCGTTGCGCGTGACGATGATCCGGCCAGTGACGTTCGCTGTCGCCAGGATAATCGCGTCCGGCGTCTTCAGCTTCCTTCGGCCGTACATCGGCACAAGGCTGCGCGCTCGCAGGTGCGTCGCCTCGCGGATGATCGCATCGTCCGTGTGCAGCACGTAGATCGGCAAGTCCCGGACGATGCTGTCGAACCGCATCATCTCGGAAGGGGTGAACTTGACGGCGACCTCCGTCCAGGTGATGGCGCTGATCGCGATGTTGTCGTGATAGGAAATCTCATCCTCGGCGGCAGGCAGGTCGTTGAACAGGTCGATCAGGATGTTACTGTCCAACAGGATCAAGCTCATTCATCGATCCCATTCGGCACGCGATTCCAGCTGATACTGCAGGCCGTCCCTCGGCGCGTCGACCCGTTCCTTCCACATGCCGCGCACCCGCCTGAGGACCTGCCGCCGCTGCTCGCGTTCGGCATCGTACCTGGCGGGCGATCCAGGGGGCGAGAGCGACCGGGAAGTATATTCGGCCCGCCTTTGCGCAGCCAGTAATTCCGTTGCACGGTCCACTTGGCAGGTACCGGCAGACGGGACGACGGTATCCTTGTCCGATCCGGTCACCGTGCGGTGCGCTCCCCCAATGCCGAGCTCGCCAAGCCGCCGGCTCCTGAGAGCGGATGCGACGGCAGAGCGCGGCGATTGTCGCTCCGCTTTCCATTTCCGACCTGGTTTCATGGCGACTCTCCTCTGCTTGCACCGCATGGCGCTGTTACAGAAAAGTCTACTCCAAAACAGGGGCTTTGTCGCTGGCTTGGCGCGCCTGATCAGGCCCAAGCTCGACAGTAAGCGCTAACCTCACGCCTCTTCCAGCGGCGGCAGCAGCGCCAGCGTGCGGGCCGTCGCGCCCCGATGCTGGTTCGCGAATGCAAGCCCGGCCTGGCCCATCGCGGCGCGCGCGATGTCGTCGGACAGCAGCCGCGCCGCCTGCGCCATCAGGTCGGCGGCGTCCGCAATGCGCTGGGCACCGCCGGCGGCCACCGCGTCATCGGTCACCTGCGCGAAGTTGAACGTATGCTGGCCGATCAGCACGGGCTTGCCCAGTGCGGCGGCCTCGATCAGGTTCTGGCCCCCCAGCGGCAGCAGGCTGCCGCCGATGAACGCGACGTCGCAACTGGCGTAATAGGCGAACATCTCGCCCATCGAATCGCCCAGCACGACGCGCGTGGCCGCATCCACCTGTGCACCCGGCTGCGCCAATCCGCTGCGCCGCTGCACAGTGAGTCCCCGCTCACGCGCCATCGCTTCGACCGCGTCGAACCGCTGCGGGTGACGCGGCACCACCAGCAGCAAGGCATTGGCGGGCAGCGCGGCGGCCTGGAACGCGTCCAGGATCAGCTCCTCCTCGCCTTCGCGCGTGCTGGCACACAGCAGCACCGGCCGGTGGGTGCCGGCATCGAACTGCGTGCGCAGTTGCGCACCGAGCGCCAGCGCGGCCGGCGGCACGACGACGTCGAATTTGATGCTGCCGGTGACCGCCACGTTCGCGGCGCCCAGCTGGCGCACGCGGGCAGCGTCGTCCTGCGTCTGCGCCGCAACCAGCGAGATGCCGGCGGCGGCGTCCGTGATCAGCTTGCCGAGCCGCTTCGCCTTGCGCAGCGAGCGTTCGGACAGCCGCGCATTCGCCAGCACGACGGGCACGCCATGCCGGTTGCAGCTCTCGATCAGGTTGGGCCACACTTCCGTTTCCATCAGCAGGCAAACGCGCGGCTGGAAATACGCGATGAAGCGGCCCACCAGGCCCGGGGTATCGTAGGGCAGATAGGATTGCACGACGCGCGCGCCGTGCTTGCCGAACAGGCTCTTGCCGGTCGCGCGGCCCGTCGGCGTCATGTGCGTCAGCACGATGCGGCCACGCGGGTATTCCTTCAGCAGCGCTTCGACGAGGGGTTCGGCGGCACGGGTCTCGCCGACGGACACGGCATGCACCCAGATCGTCAGCGGCTCGTCGTTCGCGGCGCGGCGTCCATAGATGCCGAGGCGCTCGTTCCAGAAGCGGCGGTAGCCCGGTTCCTTGCGGCCGCGCCACCACAGGCGCCCCAGCACGAGCGGCAGCGCGAGCCACCACAGCAGCGTGTACAGCCGGCGTATCATGCGCACGCCTTCACAGCGATCCGCTTCACGGCAAGCCGCCTCACAGCAAGCCGCCTCACAGCAAACTCTTCGCGGCGGCAACCACCTCGGCCACCGATGGCGGAGCGCCGGCATCGCCCAGGTTGATGATCTTTGGCGACCAGTTGCCTTCCGTCTTCCAGCGCGGCGAGTCGCAATAGATCTCGACGACGGGCCGGCTGAATGCGGCGGCGATGTGCGTCAGGCCCGTGTCCACGCCGACGGCCAGCCCG
The DNA here is from genome assembly GCF_007830495.1 of Pseudoduganella flava. Taxonomy (GTDB): domain Bacteria; phylum Pseudomonadota; class Gammaproteobacteria; order Burkholderiales; family Burkholderiaceae_D; genus Rugamonas; species Rugamonas flava. The sequence goes on from NZ_VLKW01000003.1 coordinate 345,568, forward strand.
GCGCGGCGCGCCAGCATCACGGCGTCGGCCATCGACAGCTTCGGCAGCACGCGCGCGTTCGGCATGCCGGCCGCCAGCGCCTGGGCCTCGGCCTGCTCTTTCGGCGAACCCCATGGCAGCAGCACGGCCATCGGCGCCAGTTCCTTGCCCAGCGCGATCCAGTTGGCGGGGGCCCACTTCTTCGCGTCGCGCGCCGTCCCGTGGAAGAACACGGCATACGGTTCGGCCGGCATCCACTCGGGGCGCGGCGTGTTCGGCGCCACTTCGGGCAGGCCGAAGTCGGCCGGGGTGTCGACGGCGTAGCCCAGCGCCGCGCCGACCACGAGCCGCCCACGCGCCACCGCGTGCGTGCGCGGGTCGAGCGGAATCGATTTCGTATGGAAGATGCGCGAGATGCCTTCGTAGCCGGAGCCTTCGCTGCCGTTCGCCAGGCCCACCTTCTGGCCGCCGCGCCGGATACGCGCCGCGCCCATGATGATGCCCGTCTTCAGCAAGCCCTGTGTGTCGAACACGTAGTCGTATTCGACTTCGCGCAGGCGGCGGAAGAACGTGCCGATCTCGGCCCGCACGGCCTTGTCGCCCAGGTGCTTGCGCCAGCGCCGCAGCGCGAACGGGATGACGTGGCGGACTTCCTGGTTCAGCTGGACGAGGCTGACATACCCCTCCTCGACGACCCAGTCGATGTTCGCTTGCGGGAAGTGGCGGCGGATGTCCGCCACGATGGGCATGTTGTGCAGCACGTCTCCCAGCGAGGAGACGCGCACCAGCAGGATGTTCATCGACAGGGAATCAGAAAGGCAGCTGCGCGTCCGGCTTGGCGGTCAGGATCACGTCGCGGAACTGGCCCTGGATACGCGCCAGCGCGGCCGGCGTCTCCGCTTCGAAGCGCAGCACGATCACCGGCGTCGTGTTCGACGAGCGCGCAAGGCCGAAGCCGTCCGCGTACTCGACGCGCAAGCCGTCGATCGTGATGATGCGTTCGTTGCCGGGGAATTTCGCGTCGCTGCGCAGCTTGTCCATCAGCGCGAAGTTCTCGCCTTCCTTCAGGTGCAGGTGCAGTTCCGGCGTGCTGTCCGATTGCGGCAGCGCGTTCAGCAGCGCGGACGGGTCCTGCTGCTTCGTGAGGATCTCCAGCATGCGCGCGCCGGCGTACAGGCCGTCGTCGAAGCCGTACCAGCGGTCCTTGAAGAAGATGTGGCCGCTCATCTCGCCGCCCAGCGGCGCGCCCGTTTCCTTCAGCTTCGCCTTCACCAGCGAGTGACCGGTCTTGTACATCAGCGGCGTGCCGCCGGCCTTCTCGATGTACGGCGCCAGGTGGCGCGTGCACTTCACGTCGTACAGGATCTGCGCGCCCGGATTACGCGAGAGCACGTCGGCCGCGAACAGCATCATCTGGCGGTCCGGGTAGATGATCTGGCCATCCTTCGTGACGATGCCGAGACGGTCGCCGTCGCCGTCGAACGCCAGGCCGATCTCGGCATCCGTCTCCTCCAGGCAGCGGATCAGGTCCTGCAGGTTTTCCGGGTGCGCCGGGTCCGGGTGGTGGTTCGGGAACGTGCCGTCCACGTCGCAGAACAGTTCGATCACTTCGCAGCCCATGCCGCGGTACAGGTCGCCCGCGAATGCGCCGGCCACGCCGTTGCCGCAGTCGACGGCGATCTTGATCGGGCGGGCGATCTTCACGTCGCCGATGATGCGCTCCAGGTAGGCGGCGCGGATGTCGTGCGTGCGGTAGCCGCCCGGCTGCGCCGCCGACTGGAGCGTGCCCGCGGCGATGCTGTCGTACAGGCCGGTGATCGCGTCGCCATAGATCGCTTCGCCGGCCAGCACCATCTTGAAGCCGTTGTAGTCGGGCGGATTGTGACTGCCCGTGACCATGATGCCGGACTTCGTTTCCAGCGCATTCGTGCCGAAATACACCATCGGCGTGGCCACCATGCCCAGATCGATCACGTCGACACCGGCCGCTTGCAGGCCTTGCGCCAGGGCGGCGGCCAGTTCCGGGCCGGACAGGCGGCCGTCACGGCCGATCACGACGCTGCGCTCGCCCTTCGCCAATGCGGCCGCCCCGAAGGCGTGGCCGATCTGACGGGCGATGCCTGCGTCGAGGGTGTTACCGATGATGCCGCGGATATCGTAAGCTTTGAAGATCGATTTGGAGAGCGAGACCATGAATTCGGGAGCCCGGGCTGAGTGGGCAGCCGGCTTTATTAGTTGGAAACAAACGGTATAGTAGTGGCGATACAGGCGGCAGGCAAGTGCGCTTGAGAGCGCGCGGCGGGTGAAGCGGCCGGGCGCCAACCAGGAGTCAACCCGGCAGCCGGTGGGCTGCGGCTGAGCGGGAAGCGCGCGGCCTGCCCCGGCGCTTCCGGCCGCGCGGATCAGATCCGCAGTTCGTCGATCGACTTGCCGGCGTCGAGCCAATCCTTGACCCATTTCGGCTGGCGGCCGCGGCCGGTCCATTGCTGGCTGGCGTCGCTCGGATTGCGGTAACGCGCCGCCACCGTGCCGCCTTTGCCGCGCGGATTTGTGGTGATCAATTCCTTCAGCGGCAGACCCACGCGCTGGGCGATGGCGAAGATCTCTTCCTTTGCCTTTTGCAGATCCTGCGTCTCGCGTTTTTTCAGCTCGCGCTTGGCCTGCTCCAGCAGATTGCGCAAATCCGCAGCCGACATATTCGACAGATCCATCGTCTATTCCTTTGTAAAAAAAATTACGGGTACGTGTTTCTGTGCGAAATATACACCAACTTCAGAATTTTTCTAGTTTCTTTTGTGCCTGATCATCCAGCGGGGCGCTTTAAATCGGACTATCCTGACATATAGCCAGACATAACTGATTATGAACAAGGCGCAGAATAGCATCAGAACCCATGTGTAGCGCCAGAATACGGTGGCTGGAATTACCGCCATCAACGAAAACATCCACAGGTATGGTGACGTCAACGAATTACGCCGCATCAGTGCGCGCGCATCCTTGTGGCCCACCGCCCATTGCACGACGCGGCGGAAGATCAGGCTGTGCAAATGAATCCCGTCCGGCATCGCCGGGGATTTGCCACGGATAAACATTCGACGATATACGGAAAATAGCGTTTCAAATGCCGGGTAGATCAGGAGCAACGCGGCATACCAGGTCGACACTTGCGGATTGCGCATCACCAGCAGCAGCGCCAGTTCGCCCAGCATAAAACCGATAAAGTAGGCGCCGCCATCGCCAAGGAATATGAGCCCGACCGGATAATTCCAGATCAGGAAGCCCGCCGTGGCCCCCGCGACCATCAGCGCCGCCACCAGCACGAACATGTCGTTGACCTGCAGTGCGACATAACCGAGCGACAGCAGCATGCAAATGGTAACCACGCTGGCCAGCCCGTTAAATCCATCGATGATATTGACGGCATTGGCGATACCCGCCACCGATAAAACAGTCAGCGGCAATGTCAGCCAGATATAGGGCAATGGCCAGACGGCACCGATCCAATCGATCCGATCGATGCGTGCATCGAGCAGGTAATAACCGAGCAGCGCGGCAAACATCGTCAGCAGCAGGCGTCGCGCGGCCGACACCCGGCCCGTGTAATCCTCGACGATGCCGCCGACGAATGCGCAGGCGCTGCACGCCATCAGCGACAGCATCCATGTCGTCAGCGCGGGTACGCGCCACACGGAGATACATGCCGACAGCGCGACGGCGAGGAAGATCGACAGGCCGCCGATCCGGGCCACAGTATGCGCGTGCACTTTCTGGACCCCGTTGAAATCGGCGTCGAGCGCCGGGCCATGCAGGCGCGCCTCCTTGATGACCAGCAGGGTCAGCAGGGCTGAAGCGACGAAGCTAACCAGGAATGAAAACATGTATGTGTAAGAAGGTCGTGCGACGCACGGTCGCAGTGGGCATTATTCGCATGCCAATGCGCGATTGTACCGGATCAATAATAGGAAAATGGAAAAAGCCGGTGCCGCGGTCGCAGGACGATTATCCGCAGAGAAACTACGCCGGGCGGCGGATTCTAACGCGCCCGGCCGGGCGGCCGGGGCGTGCTTACGATTCGAAACAATCGTGCCAGGTCAGGCAAGGCACAGGCGCAGGGCCTCGCGCCAGTCCGGCAGGCGGACGAAGCGCTGCTGCAGTAGCTCGGACGACAGCACCGAATACTGCGGCCGGCGCGCCGGCAGCGGGTATTGATCCGTCGTGATCGGCACCAGCCGGCAGTCGATGCCGGCCTCCTCCAGGATGGCCTGGGTGAAGCCGAACCATGTGGTGCGGCCCTGGCTGGACAGGTGATAGATGCCGCCGTTCTCCTGCCACCAGTCGCGCCAGCCGTCCTGCCCGTGCTTGCCGGCCTGGGCCAGGATCAGCGCCGTCGTGTCGGCGATCGTGCGGCTCCACGTTGGTGCGCCGTGCTGGTCGTCGACGATGCGCAGCTCGTCGCGCTCCTTCGCCAGCCGCAGCATCGTCAGCAGGAAATTCTTGCCGCGCGTGCCGTACACCCAGCTGGTGCGCAGGATCAGGTGCGGCACGCCGGATGCGGCAATGGCCTGTTCGCCGGCCAGCTTGCTGGCGCCGTAGACGTTCAGCGGGCCCGTCGCGTCGTGTTCGGCGCGCGGGTCCGGGTCCTGGCCGGGGAACACGTAGTCGGTCGAGTAGTGCACCAGCGCGGCGCCCAGCGCCAGCGCTTCCTCGGCCATCACGGCCGGGGCCTCGGCATTGACGCGGTGCGCCAGCTCCGGCTCGCTCTCGGCCTTGTCGACGGCCGTGTAGGCGGCCGGGTTGACGATCAGTTGCGGCCGCTCGGCGCGGATCACCTCGCGCACCTGGTCAAGGTTCGCCAGGTCCATGCGCGACCGGTCGACGGCGACGACCTGCCCCAGCCCCTGCAGGCTGCGCTCCAGTTCATAGCCGACCTGGCCGGAGCTGCCGGTAAGCAGGATCTTCATTCGAACACTTCCGCGTCCGCCAGCAGCACGCCCTTCTGGTCCTTCGCGGACAGCAGCGGCGCGCCGTCGAGCGGCCATTCGATGCCGACCGCGGGGTCGTTCCACAGGATCGACCGCTCGTGTTCCGGCGCGTAGTAATCGGTGGTCTTGTACAGGAATTCGGCGAACTCGCTGGTCACGGCGAAACCATGGCCGAAACCCGGTGGAATCCACAGCTGGCGCTTGTTCTCGGCCGACAGCTCGAGGCCATACCATTTGCCGAACGTGGCGGAGCTCTTGCGCAGGTCGATGGCCACGTCGAACACGCTGCCGGACGTCACGCGCACCAGCTTGCCCTGGGCCTGCCGCACCTGGTAATGCATCCCGCGCAGCACGCCGCGCGCGGAACGGGAGTGGTTGTCCTGCACGAACGGCAGGCGCACGCCCGTCAGGTCGGCGAAACGCTGGGCGTTGAAGCTTTCGTAGAAGAAGCCGCGGTCATCGCCGAACACGGTCGGCTCGATGACCAGCAGGCCCTCGATCGGGGTCGGTATCACTTTCATCGTGGGATCACTTTGTCCTGCAGGATTTGCATCAGGTATTGGCCGTAGTTGTTCTTCTTCAGCGGTTCCGCGAGGCGGCGCAGCTGCTCGGCATCGATATAGCCCTTGCGGTAGGCGATCTCCTCGGGGCACGCCACCTTCAGGCCCTGGCGCTTCTCGATGGTGGCGATGAACTGCGATGCGTCGAGCAGCGATTCGTGCGTGCCGGTGTCGAGCCAGGCCATGCCGCGGCCCATCAGCTCGACCCGCAGCTCGCCCTTCTCCAGGTAGGCCTTGTTGACGTCCGTGATTTCCAGCTCGCCGCGGGCGGAAGGCTTGATCGCAGCCGCGATGTCGCACACCTGGTTGTCGTAGAAGTACAGGCCCGTCACCGCGTAGTTCGACTTCGGTACCGGCGGTTTTTCCTCGATGCTGACGGCGCGCCGATCGGCATCGAATTCAACGACGCCATAGCGCTCCGGATCGTGCACGTGGTAGGCGAACACGGTGGCGCCGTGCTCCTGGCTGGCGGCGCTGCGCAGCAGTGCATCCAGGTCGTTGCCGTAATAGATGTTATCGCCGAGGATCAGCGCGGACGGCGCATCGCCGACGAACTCGCGGCCGATGATGAAGGCTTGCGCCAAGCCGTCCGGCGACGGCTGCACCGCGTACGACAGTTGCAGGCCCCACTGGCTGCCGTCGCCCAGCAGCTCGCGAAAGCGCGGCGTGTCCTGCGGCGTCGAGATGATCAGGATCTCGCGCATCCCCGCCAGCATCAGCGTGGTCAGCGGATGGTAGATCATCGGCTTGTCGTAGATCGGCAGCAGCTGCTTCGAGACGCTCGTCGTGACCGGGTACAACCGGGTGCCGGAGCCGCCCGCCAGGATGATGCCCTTGCGTTCCTTGATGGGGTCAAGTTGCGTCATGGCGCTTCCCTGTTGAAGTAATTGGTTTCCACCCATTTCGCGTACGCGCCCGACTGCACGTCGGCCACCCAGTCCGGATGGTCGAGGTACCACTGCACCGTCTTGCGGATGCCCGTCTCGAACGTCTCGGCGGGCTTCCAGCCCAGCTCCCGTTCGAGCTTGCGCGCGTCGATCGCGTAGCGGCGGTCGTGGCCGGGGCGGTCCTTCACATACGTGATTTGGGTGCGGTAGCTGGTGCCGTCCGCCTTCGGCTTCAGGCTGTCGAGCATGTCGCACAGCGTGTGCACGACGTCCAGGTTGGCCATCTCGTTCCAGCCGCCGACGTTGTACACCTCACCCAGCTGGCCCGCTTCGAGCACGCGGCGGATCGCCGCGCAATGGTCCGACACGTACAGCCAGTCGCGGATCTGCTGGCCGTCGCCGTAGATCGGCAGCGGCTTGCCCGCCTGCGCGTTGGCGATCATCAGCGGGATCAGCTTTTCCGGGAAGTGGTACGGGCCGTAGTTGTTCGAGCAGTTCGTCGTCAGCGTCGGCAGGCCGTACGTGTGGTGGTAGGAACGCACCAGGTGGTCGGATGCCGCCTTCGACGCGGAGTACGGGCTGTTGGGCGCGTAGGCCGTCGTCTCGGAAAACGGTGGATCGTTCGGGCCGAGCGTGCCGTACACCTCGTCGGTGGAGACGTGCAGGAAGCGGAACGCGGCCTTCTCGCCGTCCGGCAGCGCGTTCCAGTACGCGCGCGCCGCTTCCAGCAGTGCAAAGGTGCCGTTGATGTTCGTGTTGATGAATTCCGCCGGACCGTGGATCGAGCGGTCCACGTGGCTCTCCGCGGCGAAGTGCACGATCGCGCGCGGCTGGTGTTCGCGCAGCAGTTCGAGCACGTGCTCGCCGTCGCAGATGTCGCCGCGCACGAACAGGTGGCGCGCATCGTCCTTCAGCGTGGCCAGGTTGTTCAGGTTGCCGGCATAGGTCAGCTTGTCGAAATTGAGCACCGGCTCGTCCGATTGGGCCAGCCAGTCCAGTACGAAGTTCGAGCCGATGAACCCGGCCCCGCCTGTTACGAAAATCATTTAGTATCCCTGTCCAGCAAATTGATTTAGTAATAAGCTCGATTGTAATGCCAAAGCGGCCCGCCGATGATGAAAAAATTGCAATCGTGCCTGTAGGAATTCCATGCGGACTTATGCGATCGGCGACCTGCAAGGTTGCCACTCAGAAACTATAGCACTGGTCGAGCGCATTCTCGACCGCGAGCGCGGCAACGAGCCGCCGGCGATCCTGTTTTGCGGCGATCTGATCAATCGCGGCCCCGATTCGCTGGCGACGCTGCGCTACGTGCAGGCGCTCGCCCAGGGCAGCGGCGGGCGCATCGACGCGGTGCTGGGCAATCACGACCTGCACCTGCTGGCGGTGGCGAACGGCATCCGCCCGGAATCCGGGTCCGACACGCTCGACACGATCCTGGCCGCTCCGGACCGCGACGCACTGCTGCACTGGCTGCGGCACCGTCCGCTGGCATTGCTGACGAAAGGCCACCTGCTGGTGCACGGCGGCGTGCTGCCGCAATGGACGGCCACGCAGACGGTCGCGCTGGCCGGCGAGGTGGCGGCCGCGCTGCGCGGGCCCGACTGGCAAGGCTTCCTGGCCGAGATGTACGGCAACCAGCCGGACCGCTGGGACGACGACCTGCGCGGCAGTGCGAGGCTGCGCTGCATCGTCAACGCGCTGACGCGGATGCGCTTCTGCAGCGCCGACGGCACGATGGATTTCAAGTTGAAGGAAAGCGCGTCGGCCGAGGAGGGTTCCGGCCTGATGCCGTGGTTCGACGTGCCGGGCCGCGCGACGTCGGATGTGACCGTCGTGTTCGGCCACTGGTCCGCGCTGGGCTTGCGCATCACGCCAGGCTATATCGCACTCGACAGCGGCTGCGTGTGGGGCGGGCAGCTGTCGGCCGTCTGCCTGGACGACCGGCAATTGCTGCAGATCGAGTGCCCGGAATTCAGGAAAGCAAAGGGCAAGGCCGGCTAGGCCTGCTGGGCCTGGGCGTTGTCGGGATCCTCGTCCCCTTCCGGCTGGCCGTCCGCCTGCGGCTCGGCGGCCGGCGCCGGAATCCCCAGCGCCTCGCGGATCGCCTGGTACGAGCGCTCGGCCAGGTCGCGGCGGTTCGCCCCTTCCGCCTTCATCGAACGCAGGATCGTCACGCGCGCATGGATCGCCTTGCCGGACAGGATCGCCAGCACGCTCTGCACGAACGTCATGTCGCCGACGAAGTCGACGGCCGGATGCGGCTTGCGCTGATGGTCGATGTAGCGGATCGCGTATGGCTGCACGCGCGATTTCGCATCGACGGCCGCTTCGAACAGGTTCGCATGGAACGGCAGCAGCGTGCCTTGCGGCGCCGTCGTTCCTTCCGGGAAGAACGCCACGCGCTCGCCCGACTTCAGCGCACCGACGAGGCCTTCGAACGCGCGGCGCAGGTCGCGCCGGCTGCCGCGTGCGATGAACACGGTGCCGGCCTGCTCGACCAGCCAGCCGGCCAGCGGCCAGGCGCGGATCTCGGCCTTCGCGACGAAACGGCATGGGTACAGCGCGTTCAGCACGAAGATGTCCAGCCACGACACGTGGTTGGCCACAACGAGCGCCTGCGCGCGCGGCACCGCGCTGCCGGAAGTGATCTGCACGTGCACGTTGCAGATGGCCAGCAGGTGGCGCGACCAGCGCCGGATGTGGATCTCGCGCGATTCACGGTCGATCCACGGGAAGAACAACGCGCAGATCAGCATCCCGGACAGCAGGTGGACGACGAGCCGCGCGATGCGCAACGCGAGGATCATGTCAGCGGCCGGTGTGGTCGTTGCCGCCGTTGCGCTCATAGGCGACGTGGCCGGCGACGATCGTCGCCTTCACCTGCCCCAGCATCTCGTAGCCGAGGAAAGGCGTGTGCTTGCCCTGGCTGGCCAGCGCCGGCGCTTCGACGAGCCAGCGCGCGGCCGGGTCGAACAGCACGACGTCGGCCTTGCCGCCCACGCGCAGGTGGCCGGCATCGAGCCCCGCCACGCGGGCCGGGTCGGACGTCACGCGCTGCAGCGCCTTGAACAGGTGCGCGTCGTGGCCATGGCCCTGCTCTTCGCCCCACTTCAGCGCCAGCGACAGCAGCAATTCCAGCCCCGTCGCGCCGGGCGACGCTTCGCCGAACGGCAGCGTCTTTTCATCGTCGTCGACCGGCGTGTGGTCCGAGCAGATCGCGTCGATCGTGCCGTCCGCCAGCGCGGCGCGGATCGCTTCGCGGTCGCGCTGCGAGCGCAGCGGCGGCGTCAGGCGCGCGTTCGGGTCGAAGAAATTGATGTCCGCATCCGTCAGGTGCACGTGGTGGGCGCCGACGTCGCACGTGACGGGCAGGCCTTCCGCCTTCGCCGCGCGCACCAGCTCCAGGCCGGCGCTTGAGGACAGGCGGCACAGGTGCACCCGCGCGCCGGTGGCGCGCACCAGTTCGAAGATGGTGTGCAGCGCGATCGTCTCGGCCATCACCGGCACGCCGGACAGGCCCAGGCGCGAAGCCAGCGGGCCGCTGTGGGCGACGCCGCCCTTGCCGATCCACGCATCCTGCGGGCGCAGCCAGACGGTGTAGCCGAACGTCTTCGCGTACTGCAGCGCGCGCAGCAGCACGGTGGTGTCCTGCATCGGCACCTCGGCCTGCGAGAAGCCGATGCAGCCCGCTTCCGTCAGCTCGGCCATCTCGGTCAGCGCCTCGCCTTTCAGGCCGACGGTCAGCGCACCCAGCGGATGCACGTGCGCCTGGTTCAGGCCGCGCGCGCGGTGCTTCAGCATTTCCACGAGGCCCGGCTCGTCCAGCACGGGGTCCGTGTCCGGCGGGCAGACAAGGCTCGTCACGCCGCCCTGCATCGCGGCCTGCATTTCCGATTCCAGCGTGGCCTTGTATTCGTAGCCCGGCTCGCGCAGGCGGGCCGACAGGTCGACGAGGCCGGGCGCGACGACGAGGCCGGTGGCGTCGATCGTGCGCGCCGCCGTGAAGCCGGCCGGGGCGGTGCCCAGCGCGGCCACCTTGCCGTCGACGATGTACAGGTCCTGGACGGCGTCCACGCCGTTGGCCGGATCGATCACGCGGCCGTTCTTGATGTGAAGATTGCTCATTGCTGCGATTACCCTTGATTGCCAGCCAAAATGCTCATCACGGCCATCCGCACCGCGATGCCGAACGTGACCTGCGACAGGATCACGGCCTGCGGGCCGTCGGCGACGGCCGAATCGATCTCGACACCGCGGTTCATCGGCCCCGGGTGCATCACGATCGCATCCGGCTTGGCCAGCGCGAGGCGCTCCGGCGTCAGGCCGTAGCTCTTGAAGTATTCCTGCGCGGACGGCAGCAGCGCGCCGCTCATCCGTTCGTTCTGCAGGCGCAGCATGATGATGACGTCGACGTCCTTCAGGCCTTCGTCCATGTTCGTGAACGTGCGCACGCCCAGCTGTTCCAGGCCGCCCGGCAGCAGCGTGTGCGGGCCGATCGCGCGGATCTCCGGCACGCCCAGCGTCGACAGCGCGTGGATGTCCGAGCGCGCGACGCGGCTGTGCAGGATGTCGCCGACGATCGCCACCGTCAGGTTCGTGAAGTCCTTCTTGTAATGGCGGATCGTGTACATGTCCAGCAGGCCCTGGGTCGGGTGCGCGTGGCGCCCGTCGCCCGCGTTCACGACGTGGACGTGGTTCTGCTTCGTGTCGTACAGGTGCTTGGCGATCAGGTACGGCGCGCCGGACTGCGCGTGACGCACGACGAACATGTCGGCATGCATCGCCGACAGGTTGTCGATCGTGTCCAGCAGCGACTCGCCCTTGCTGGCCGACGAGGCCGAGATGTTCAGGTTGATCACGTCCGCCGACAGGCGCTTGCTGGCGATCTCGAACGTCGTGCGGGTACGCGTGGAATTCTCGAAGAACAGGTTGAACACGCTCTTGCCGCGCATCAGCGGCACCTTCTTCACTTCGCGGTCGGACACGCTGACGAAGGACCCGGCGGTATCGAGGATCTGGTTGATGATGGCTTTCGGCAGGCCTTCGGTAGTCAGCAAATGCTGCAGCTCGCCGTGTTTGTTCAGTTGCGGATTAAGCATTGTCGTGATCAAGCATTGTCGTGTTCGATGGTCAGGCTGAAGCGGCCGTCCCCGTTCTGGCGCAGGCGCAGCGCCTGGCCCGGCTGCACGCCCGTGTGCGCGGCCACGAAATTCGCGGCCACGGGCAGCTGGCGCTCGCCCCGGTCGACCAGCGCGGCCAGCAGGATCTTCGCCGGGCGGCCGTAGTCGAACAGCTCGTTAATCGCGGCGCGCGTCGTGCGGCCCGTGTACAGCACGTCGTCGATGAGCAGGATCGTGGCGCCGTCGACGTTGAAGTTGATGCTGGTCGGCTTCACTTCGGCGGGCAGGCCCTTCTTGGCGTAATCGTCGCGGTAGAACGACACGTCGAGCACGCCGCAGCGTTCGGTCATGCCGAGGTCGCGCGCCAGGCGCTCGGCGATCCAGGCGCCGCCGGAATGGATGCCGACGATCGCCGGCTCGTGCGCGCCGGCCAGGCCGGCCTTCACCTGGTCCAGCAGCGCTGCGTACAGCGCTTCGGCGTCCAGGCGGTCAGGGTCGATATGGGACATGGATGGGTCAGTAAGTAAGGTTCTGGTCGAAATACTGTTGCAGGATGACGGAGGCGGCGCGGTCGTCGATGACCTCGCCGCGCTTGGCGGACAGCACGGCGGACGAATAGCGTTCGTCGACCAGTTCGACGGGGATATTGAAGCGGCCGTGCAGCTGGTTGGCGAAGCGGCGGCAGCGCGCCGTCATCTCGTGTTCGTTACCGTCGGGATGCAGTGGCAGCCCGACGATGAAGCGGGTCGGGCCCCATTTGGCGATCAGCGCGGCGATCTCGGCAAAGCGGGTCTGGTTGTCGACGGCGGCGATGACGGCCAGCGGGCTTGCCTGGCCGATCATCGTGTTGCCCATCGCTACGCCGATACGTTTGATGCCGAAGTCGAAGCCGAAGACGGTTTCCGGCGCCTTGCCCGCACTAAGCATGACCTGCTTCGGACGTGAGCATCAGCGGGTCGATGCCCAGCAGTTTCATGGCCGCCACGTAGCGTTCCTCGATCGGCAGGTCGAACAGGATGCCCGGGTCGGCATGCACGGTCAGCCAGCCGTTGCGGCTGATCTCGTCCTCGAGCTGGCCCGGGCTCCAGCCCGAATAGCCGATCGACACGAGCATGCGCTGCGGGCCGGCGCCCTTGGCGACGGCTTCCAGCACGTCGATCGACGTGGTGAACGCCACCTCGTCCGTCACCTTCAGCGACGACGAATAGCGCGCGCCGGGCGTATGCAGCACGAAGCCGCGGTCGTCCTGCACGGGGCCGCCGAACATGATCGGCTTGGAGGTCAGCTGTTCACTGCCGGCCGTCACTTCCAGGTCGATGCGCTCGAACAGCACTTCCATCGTCATGTCGGTGGGCTTGTTGATGACGACACCCAGCACGCCGTTCTCGTTGTGCTCGCACACATAGACGACGGTGCCGCCGAACACGGGATCCTGCATCGACGGCATCGCGATCAGGAAGTGGTTCGCCAGATTCAGCGCGGCCGCGGCCGCGGTCTCCTTCGATTCCATCTTGTGCAACGGGGGTTCGCTTTCCTGTAACAGCCCGGGCACAGGTAGCGGTTTGCTCACTTTGCTCTTCTTCATAAGCTGCTCTCTTTGCTGGACTGTTGTTGTATTCCGGTGGTCGCGCACGTTCGTAACCAAAGGCAATTCACGCGCCACATCGACAGTTTACTATGAATTGCCGGAACGGCCACCCAAACGGGGCCGCAGGCCCGCTTTGTACGGCTGGCGGGGGCAGCCAAGCCGATGGTACGCAATAATATCGGGCTTTCTTTTGACCTCGGACACACAAATGCCCAAAAGCAATTCCGGCACCCACAATGGCAACACCGGTGCGCTCGTCTGGTTCCGCCGCGACCTGCGCGTGTTCGATCACGCGGCGCTGCACCACGCGCTGCGCGCGGGCGGGCCCGTCCATTGCGCATTCGTCTTCGACACCCCGATCCTGGCGCCCCTGCCGCACGACGACCGCCGCGTCGCTTTCATCCATGCGTCGCTGGCGGAACTGGCTGCCGAGCTGGAGGCGCTGGGCGGCCACCTGCTCGTGCTGCACGGCGATGCGCGCGACGAGGTCCCCCGGCTGGCTGCCCGCCTGCAAGTGGCGGCCGTCCACGCGAACGAGGACTACGATCCGGCCGCGATCGCCCGCGACGGGGCCGTGGCCGCGGCATTGCAGGCCGAAGGGCGCGCACTGCACCTGTACAAGGATCAGGTCATCTTCGCCAGGGACGAGGTGCTGTCGCAGGCCGGCAAGCCGCTGACGGTGTTCACGCCCTACAAGAAGGCCTGGCTGCGCCGGCTGGACGCGGAACCGGCCGCGCTGGCGCCGTGGCAGGTCGAACCGCACCGGGCCGCCTTCGCACCCGGGCGCTCGCAACTGCCCACGCTGGCCGACATCGGCTTCGCATCCGTCGACCTGGCGGCCGTGGGCATCGAGGCCGGCATGCGCGGCGGCGCGGCGCAGTTCGACGGCTTCGTCGACCGCATGGCCGCCTACGACACCGCGCGCGACTTCCCGGCGCAGGACGGCACGTCGCGCCTGTCGCTGCACCTGCGCTTCGGCACCGTGTCGATCCGCCACCTGGTGCGCACGGTGACCGCGCTGGCCGCCCGCGGCCAGGCCGGCAGCGGCGGCGCCACGTGGCTGTCCGAACTGATCTGGCGCGAGTTCTACCAGATGATCCTGTACTTCAACCCGCACGTCGTGCACGCGTCATTCAAGCCGGCGTTCGACAAGGTGCAGTGGGAAACGGGCGCTGAAGCGGACGCGCTGTTCGCGGCCTGGTGCGCCGGCCGCACCGGCTACCCGCTCGTCGACGCCGCGATGGCGCAACTGAACGGCACGGGCTTCATGCACAACCGGCTGCGGATGGTGACGGCCAGCTTCCTGTGCAAGGACCTCGGCATCGACTGGCGCCGCGGCGAAGCGTATTTCGCGGACAAGCTGGTCGATTACGAGCTGGCATCGAACAACGGCGGCTGGCAATGGGCCGCTTCGACGGGCTGCGATGCGCAGCCGTTCTTCCGCATCTTCAACCCGGTGACGCAGTCGGAAAAATTCGACCCGGACGGGGCCTTCATCCGCGCCTGGGTGCCGGCGCTGGGCGCACTTGACGCGCGGGCGATCCATGCGCCGTGGCTGCACGGCGGCGCTCCCGGCTACCCGGCGCCGATCGTCGACCATGCCGAGGCCCGCGGACGCACGCTGGAGCGCTATGCCGTCGTGAAGGCGTGATCCGTCACCGCTCGCCGGATTCGCCCAATCCTCCCTGCACCGGCAGCAGGCCGGCGATCGCACCCAGCAGGATCGTTTCCTGGAACGGCTTGCCGAAGTACGCGTTCACGCCCAGTTGCAGCGCCACGTTGCGGTGCTTGTCGGCGCTGCGCGATGTGATCATGATGATCGGGATCGCCTGCGTGGCCGGATCGGCGCGCACGTGGCGCGTCAGGTCGAAGCCGTCCATGCGCGGCATCTCGATATCGACCAGCATCAGGTCCGGCTTGCGTTCGCCGAGCTGTTCGAGCGCATCGACGCCGTCCTTCGCCAGCAGTACCGTGTAGCCTTCCCGCTCCAGCAGCCGCTGCGTGACCTTGCGCACCGTCAGCGAATCGTCGACGACCATGATGGTGCCGGCCGCCGCATGCAGCACAGGCGCGGGCGCGCGCAGTTCCGGGTGCTGGTCCATGTGCTGGGCCAGCACGACGGGGTTCAGGATCAGCACGATCTCGCCGGAGCCGAGCACCGTGGCGCCGGCGATGCCGGGCACCCGGGCCAGCTGCGGCCCCGTGTTCTTGACGACGACCTCGCGGTTGCCCAGCACCTCGTCGACCCGCAGCGCCAGCCGGTCGGTGCCGGCGCGCAGCACCAGCACGGGCACCGAGCGCTGCGCCAGCGGCCGGGCCTGCGCGTCGCCCAGCAGTGCCGGCAGGTAGTGCAGCGCCAGCGGCTGGCTGGCCACGTCGAACGTGCCGTCCAGCGCCGCCTCCTTCACCTGCAGTACCTGCTCGACCAGCGCGGCCGGCACCGCATGCGTCTTGCCGCCCGCCGCCAGCAGCACGACCTGCGTCACCGCCAGCGTCAGCGGCAGGTGGATCGTGAAGCGCGTGCCCTGGCCGGGCGCCGTGTCGGTGGCGATGCGCCCGCCCAGTGCCTGCGCCTCGGAGCGCACGACGTCCATGCCGACACCGCGGCCGGCCAGCTCCGTCACCGCGTCGGCCGTCGAGAAGCCCGGCTCGAAGATCAGGTTGGCGACCTCCGCGTCGGTGGTCTCGTCATCTTCACCCAACAGCCCCAGCGCGCGCGCCTTCGCGCGGATGCGCTCGAGATCGAGACCGGCGCCGTCGTCGGCGAATTCCAGCACCACTTCGTTGCCCTGCTGGCTGGCCTGCACCAGCACTTCGCCCGTCTCGTCCTTGCCGGCCGCGGCGCGTGCGTCGCGCGGCTCGATGCCGTGCACGATCGCGTTGCGCAGCAGGTGTTCGAACGGCCCGGCCATGCGTTCCAGCACGCCCCGGTCCATCTCGACCGTGCCGCCGCGGATGTCGAGGTTGACGCGCTTGTCCAGTTCCTTCGCGCTTTGCCGCGCCACACGGTACAGCCGCTCGGCGATGCTGGCGAACGGCACCATCCGCACCCGCATCAGGTCGCGCTGCAGCTCGCGCGTCATGCGTGCCTGCTGCACCAGGTCGTCGCTGGCGCTGTCGACGGAGCGCACCAGGCCTTCATGGAACGAGCCCACGTCGTCGACGCTTTCGGCCATCATCCGCGTCAGTTCCTGCAGCCGCGTGAAGCGGTCGAACTCCAGCGGATCGAACTCGCGCTCGCCGGCGATCGACAGCCGCGACGCGATCTGCGACTCGGCCTGCATCTCCACTTCGCGCAACTGGCGCCGCAAGCGTCCCAGGTTTTCCTGGAAGTCCGCCAGCGCCGTGCGCAAGGTGCCCACCTCGTTCTCCAGCCGGGAGCGGCTGATCGACACCTCGCCGGCCTGATTGACGAGGCGGTCGAGGATGTCCGCGCGCACGCGCACCAGCGGCGCATGGGCGGGCGGCTCCGCTTCCCCTGTCACTTGCGCTTCCGCCGGCGCGGTAGCCGGTACGGGCAGGGGCGGATGCTGCAACTGCTCGAACAGCAGCAGCGCGTGGTCGTAATGGGCGAGCAGTTCCTCGAACGCCTGCGGCGTCGGGTTGTCCATCGCCTCGATGTGCGTTTCCATCTCGTGCGCGTGCTGGCCCAGCCGCATCGCGCCGGCCATCCGCGCGCTGCCCTTCAAGGTATGCAGCACGCGCTGCACCGTGGCGGCGTGCTCGGCCTCCAGCGGCGCATGCTGCCACGCGCGCAGCGCGGCGCCCACCTGCGGCAACAGGTCCGCGCCCTCTTCCAGGAAGACGGGCAGCAGGTCCGGGTCCAGTTCGTCCGCGACGGCGGGGATGTCCGGTTCCGGTTCGGGCAGCGGCAGCACCGGCAACGGCGGCTCGGCCGGTGGCGATTCTTCCGGCTGCACGGGGGCTTCCGCGGCCGCGGGCGGCTCGGCTTCTTCCATCTCCTCACCCGCCTCGGCGGGCGTGCCCGCCACCAGCGGCTCCTCGTCGGCCGGCGGCAGCGGCGGCACCAGCGTCAGCGCCGTGGGGACGGCTTGCGTCAGCGGCGGTTCGGCAAACGCATCGTCGAACGCGGCGGCAAACAGGTCGTCGATCGACTCGTCCTGGTCGGCCAGCTTCGGCCGCAGCGGCAGCGGTGCGCCGCGCGGCGGTACCGGCGGCGGGTCGGCGATCAGCGCGTGATAGGTATCGGTGAACAGCGCATCCAGTTTGGCAGCCAGTTCGTCGACCGGCGCCGGCGGCGTGGCCGGCACGGCGGCGGGCGTTGGCTCCAGCAGGCTGTCGAGCCGCGCTTCCAGTTCCGCGCCGCCGGCCTGCGTGCGCGCCAGCTCGTCGCCCAGTTGTTCCAGTGCGCCGATCAATTCCGGCTGCTCGGGCGGCATGTCGCCGGCTGCGAAGCTCGCCACCATCTGCCCGGCCCGCGCGGCGGCGAAATCGAACAGGTCGTGGTGGGCCGGGTCGGGCAATGCCGGCGGTGCCGCCTGCAGCGTCGTCTCAAGCGCATAGGCCAGTTCGCGCAGCGCCTTGAAGCCGACCGTGCCGGAAATGCCCGTGAGCGTGTGGGCAGCGTGCTGCGTCTCGGCCGCCAGCTCGCCCTGGGCGCGCCACGCGCCGAAGTCGCGTGCCAGCGCCTGCGTCAGCGTGGTTGCTTCGTTCACGTAGATGTCGAACAGCGGCGCCGGCACGGCGAGCCTGCCGACGAAGCGCATGTCGTCCGCCGGTGCCTGCGGCGGCTCGGGCTGCGCCTCGGATTGCACCTCCGCCTGCATCTCCGGCGCGGCGGCCGCGCTTTCCTCGGTCGCGTTCTCGTCCGTCACGTACGGCTCGGCCGGCGGCGGAGCAACCGGGCGCGGCGCCTCGGGCAGCACGAACGGGCCGCCCTCCTGCACGCGTGCGGCCGCCTGCACGACGGGCGCGGCACCGCGCGGCGAGATGGCCTTCGCCACCAGCTCGCCGACCCATGCGTTCAGTTCCGCAGCCACCCATTCAAGGAGGCCGAACAGCGCTTCGCTGACGGGCCGCGCTTCGGCCAGCCACGCGTTCATCACCTTTTCGATCGCGCCGGCGGCGTCGGCGAACTGGTTCAGCCCCACCATCCGCCCGCTGCCCTTCAACGTGTGGAACGAGCGGCGCAGCATCGCCAGGCTTTCCGGCGTGCCGGCATCGAGGCGGGGCTTGGCCAGCGTGGCGTCGATGAATGCCAGCACCTCCTGCGCCTCGCCGATGAAGATCTCCAGCAGCTCTTCCTCGATCGCCGAGTCGGTGGCGAACGGCACGCCTGCCGGCACGTCGGCCGGCGCCGGTTCGGCCGGCGGAGGCACCTGCTCCTCCAGCACGGGGATCGATTCGGCCGCGGCCAGCTTCTTCAGCGGCACGGCACGGAACGTCCCCTGCGCGGCGTCGAACGCGAAGCGCTCGCGCGCACCGGCGGCGTTCTGCGCCAGCATGTCGACGAAGAAGCCCAGCGCGCCCACGTTCTGGGCGATCTGTTCGAGCAGCTGGCGGTCAGCCCCCGTGTCGCCGGAGGCAAGCGTAGCGACCTGGCCGCGTACGTGCGCGGCCGCCTGCTGGGCGTGCGGCTGGTCGGCGATCGCCAGCGCGCCTTCCAGCTGGTGCAGCACGCCGGCCAGCGGCGCCAGTTGCGCGCGCTGGCTCGGGTCGGCATCGAATTCGTCCAGCACGCGCTCGACCTCGCGCAGCGCCGTCTTCATTTCCTGCGCCAGCGCGACCACCGTATCGTCCTGCCGCAGCCGCTGGGCCAGGCCCTGCTGCCACTGCGCCGGCTCCGGCGGCTCCTCGCCCGCGACCAGCGCCTGCAGCCGCGCGGCGATCGTGTCGGCACTGGCCGCGAAGTCGTCCGGCAGGTGACGGATCTGGTCCAGGCCATGGCCCGCGAACAGCAGCGCCGTCGCCATCTCCAGGCCCAGCGCCTCGCTGCGCCCGGCCGCGGCGGCCGTGTTCGCCACGACAGCGAGCTGGCGCATCAGCACGGCCAGCGCCGTGACGCCCAGCTTGTCGCTGGCCGCCGCGACCAGCGCCAGCGCCTGCACGATTTCGGACTGCCCATCCTCGCCCTGCTCCAGCCGCTGCCACGCGGTGCGGGCCTGCGCCAGGCCTTCCTTGGCGCGCGCCAGCGCCTCCGGATCGACCTGGCCGTAGCGCTTCGCCTCGTAGTCGGCCGGCACCATGCCGTCCAGGCCGAAGCCGGTGCGCAGTGCCTGCGCGAGCGGCGGCAGGTCGGTGGCATCGGCCGCGGCGATGCAGAACAGCGCATCGCGCAGCACCGCGTCCGGCCACTCCGGCGCGCCTTGCGCCAGCCGCCGCATCTGCAGGTTGGCCGCGCCAAGCAACTGCTTCACGTAGACGCCGCCGGCCACGCGGCCCTGCGCCACCAGTTCCGCGCCGGCCTGCAGCGCGCGCCAGAACACCTGGCCGCGCGGCGTGTCCTGGGCGGCCGCCACCTCGGCGATCACATCGGCCAGCGGCTGCGCCTGGGCCGGGTCACCGGACTTCAGGTAAGGCAGCAGCGCGCGCTCGAAGCGCAGCCGCAGCGCGCCGAAGTCGACGTTTTCCGTGGCCGGAGCCTCCGGCAGCGGCGGCGTGCGGGTCAGGTCGGGGAAGAACAGGTCGGCCGGATGGATGCGCGGCGCGCCCAGTATCTTCTGCACCGCCGCGTAGTACGGGAACAGCCGCACGCTCTGGTGCGGCGCGCCGTCCAGCAGCTCCTCCAGGTATTCGACCAGCGCGCCATACAGCTCGCCGATCGCCTGCACGTGGTCCGCGCTGCACTTGACGGTGCCGTCCTGGAAGCGGTCCAGCGCTTCCTCGGCCAGACGGGTGATCGCGGCCACGCCTTCGATGTCCACCATCTGCAGCGCGCCGTGGGCCTGGTGCAGGTGCGACTTGGCCAGCCGCAGCGCGGTGGCCTGGTCTTCGGGTTCCTGCCCGCCCGCCTCGAACAGCGCGGTGCGCGAGCGGCCCAGGGCCTCGCGGATCTCGCCCATCACCCACGACAGCGGGCCGGGATCGAAAGAAAAGGTCGACATATCGGTTTCCATCATGCTGTGGGTCTCTCTCGCTTCTCGCTCACTTGTGCTCCGCGCCGGCGCCGATGCGGAAGCGCGACACGGAATCCTTCAGCTGCTGGGCCAGCGCGGACAGCTGCCGCACCGATTGCGCCGTCTGCTGCGTGCCTTGCCGGGTCTGTTCCGTCACTTGCAGTATGTGGCTGATCGTGCGGGCCACGCCGCCGGCCGACGCGGCTTCCTTGCCGGTCGCGCGCGACATGCCTTCGATCAGTTCGGCCAGCCGCTGCGACACGCGCTCGATTTCCTCGAGCGCCGCACCGGCGGCATCGGACAGGCGGGCGCCTTCGACGACGCCCTGGGTGGATTTTTCCATCGCGGCCACGGTATCGTGCGTATCCGCCTGGATCGTGCGGACCAGCGCGCCGATCTGCTTCGCCGCGCCGGCCGACCGTTCCGCCAGCCGCTGCACTTCCTCGGCGACGACGGAAAAGCCGCGCCCCGCCTCGCCGGCCGATGCGGCCTGGATCGCCGCGTTCAGCGCCAGCACATTGGTCTGTTCGGTGATGTCGGAAATGAGCTCGGTGATCTCGCCGATTTCCTGCGACGACTCGCCCAGCCGCTTGATGCGCTTCGAGGTTTCCTGGATCTGCTCGCGGATCTCGTGCATGCCGGTGATCGCGTTCTGCACGGCGGTCGTGCCCTGCCGCGCGGCCGCCACGGACTGGCGCGCCACGTCGGCCGACTCGGCGGCGGACTTCGACACGTCGGTGATCTCGGCCGCCATGCGCAGCACCGTCGCACTGGCTTCGCGGATCTCGCGGGCCTGCTGCTGCGATGCGTTCAGCAGGTCGCCGGAAATACCCTGCGCGTGGGTGGATGCGGCCATCACCTGCTCGGCCGTCGCCGTCACCCGCCCGACCAGGCCGCGCAGCTCCTCGACCGTGTAGTTGACGGAGTCGGCGATCGCGCCGGTGATGTCCTCGGACACCGTGGCCTGCACCGTCAGGTCGCCATCGGCCACTTCCTGCAGCTCGTTCATCAGGCGCAGGATCGCGGCCTGGTTCTGCGCGTTGGCGGCCTTCGCCTCCTCTTCCTTCTTCTGCGCCAGCAGCCGCATTTCCTCGGCCTGCTGGCGGCGGCGTTCGGCGCCGCGCGTGCGCGCATACGAATCCTGCAGCAGCACGCGGCCGATCGCGGCGCCCGTCAGCAACGTCAGCATGCCGCCGCCGACCATCAGCCAGAACGTCCAGTCGAGCGACTGCTGGGCCGCGCGGTAGCCGCCCTGCAGCCCCGCCAGGCTTTCGCGCAGCGCCTCGTTCTGCGCGAAGATCAGCCGCTCGGCGTTCTTCGCCGCCACGAAGCGGTCCAGCCGCGCGAGGATCGCGGTGGCCTCGCCCTGGTAACGCTCGAAGCTGGCCTGCAACGCATCGAGGCGTTCGCGCACGTCGGGATCGCGCACCGCGGCAATCCCGTCGCCGCCCGCCTGCAGCGCCGCGACGGTGGCGCGGAACGTCGTGATGTCGCGGCCCAGCTGGAACGCCGTCTCGGAGCGGATGCCGCCCGGCGCGAGGAACTCGGCGACGCCGGCGCTCATCCGCTGCGTCAGCATCGTCAGCCGGCCCAGCGCGGCGATTTCGCGGGCGGCGGCACCGCGCTGCAGGCGCAGTGCCGCGATCTCCTCGGCCTGCGCCAGCAAGCGCGGCGCCAGCTCGTTCAGCGTGCCCAGCGCCTTGTCGATGCCGGCCAGGTCGGCGCGATGGCGCAGGATCGTGTCGGCCGCCTGCGCCGTCGGCGCCCAGCGCATGCGGGCCTGGTCCACGGCGCCTTGCAGCCCGGCCGGCGTGGCGCCGACGGTGCGGCCGCGGTAGCTGCCGCCGCCGGCCAGCAACGTCAGGTCGCTGTCGAGCTCACGCCGGCTGTCGTCCAGCTGGCGGAACGCTTCGGCATTGCCCTGCACGGCGTTCGGCGCCGCCTTGCCGATGCGCTGCGAGTGCATCAACGCGTCGCCGGCCAGCTGGGTGGCCGCGGCGCCGGCGGCGCTGTGGTGCACGTTCAATGCGACGAGGCCGGCGGCCAGCGCCAGGCTCGCAGCCAGCGCGGTGACGAGGTAACTGAGCTGGCGCTGCGGCGGCAGGTGGCCGATCAGCGGCAGCCGCATCGGCATCGGTTCGGCCTGCACCGCGGCGTGGTCGGTGCCGGGTCCGCCTTCACGCCGGCGCAGCGCATCGCGCAGGCGCAGCGGTGCTTCGCTGCCATAGGCGAACTGCGAATCGCCATAGGCGAACTGGGAATCCGGTGCCTCCTGCCGGCTGCCGCGTGTGAAGAACTTGAATCGCATCGCATCCCTTCGCATCGTTGTGACGCTAGCGGCCCACGTGCAGGAAACGGGGTTCGCGCGCCAGTTGCGCCAGGTCCAGGCGTACCCACGGCTGCCCCGCATCGTCCACGTAGTGGTGTGCGCACCATGGGGGCGCCGCCAGGTCCACGCCATCGTCGCGCAGCTCGGCCAGCCGGCGCAGGCCCAGCACACGCTGCGCCAGCAGCGCGCACGGCAGGCCGAGGCCGGGTGCGAACGTCACCAGCCGCGCTTCCGGCCCGGCCGGCGGCGGCGCGTCGCCCAGGTAGCCGGCCAGGTCGACGACGCCCGTCAGGCCACCGCGCACATTGGCCAGGCCCAGGTACCACGGCAGTGTCAGCGGCACCGGCGTGATGGCCTGGTGCGGCACGATCTCGCCGACCTGCGTCAGGTCCAGCAGGCAGTGGCGGGCGCCCAGCAGCACGGCCAGCTCGCGCCCGGACTCGACGGCGCCGCCCTGGGCCGCCTGCATCCGTTCCAGCAGCTGCACCTGGTACTGGCGCAGGCGGCTGCGGCGTTCGCCTTCCTGGGTCGTGTGCTGGTCCGGGGCCGCCATCAGCCGAGCGCTTCGATCTTCGACAGCAGCAGCGCCGCGTCGACCGGCTTCACGAGGTATTCCTTGGCGCCCTGGCGCAAGCCCCAGATGCGGTCCGTCTCCTGGTTCTTCGACGAGCAGATGATGACCGGCACGTCCTGCAGCTCGGGGTCGCGGGCGATCGAACGGGTGACCTGGAAGCCGTTCGCCCCCGGCATCACGACGTCCATCAGGATCAGCTCGGGCTTCTCGGCGCGGATCCGGGCCAGCGCCTCTTCGCCGTTCTCGGCGGTCGAGACGACATAGCCGTTCCGGGTCAGGATGTCGGACAGATAGTAGCGCTCGGTGGGGGAATCGTCGACGATCAGGATTCTGCGTATGGGCATGACGTTATGCGCCCGCGCCGGTGTGCTCGCGCACGGCGGCCAGCAGGCTGTCTTTACTGAAGGGTTTCGTGAGGTAAGCGGACGAGCCGACCATCGCGCCGCGCGCGCGGTCGAACAGGCCGTCCTTGGACGACAGCATCAGCACGGGCGTGGTGTGGAACCTGGCGCTCTTCTTGATCAGCGCGCAGGTCTGGTAACCGTCCAGACGGGGCATCAGGATGTCGCAGAAGATCAGCGCCGGGTGATGTTCGATGATCTTGGCCAGCGCGTCGAAGCCGTCTTCGGCCAGCACCACCCGGTAGCCCGCCTGGGACAGGAAGATCTCGGCCGACCGGCGTATCGTGCTGCTGTCGTCGATCACCATGATCGTCGGGCCGGTCGCTTGCGGCGTTGTCGTCATATCAATTGCTTGCCCCGCTCTGTACCGGGCAATGTTGCCCATCGCGCTACGATATCACAGGGGGAACTATCGGGGCGGACGATGAGACACAGGAGAGATGGGGTGGACGGCGGCCGGTTGGACGCCGTTCCGACGCCGCTGCGCAGCGCAGGCCTGGCTGGGCTGGACGCAGCAGCTCACAAGACGAACGTCAGATGGCGACCATCTCGAAGTCGTCTTTACGGGCGCCGCATTCAGGGCACGTCCAGTTCATCGGCACGTCTTCCCAACGGGTTCCGGGGGCGATGCCTTCTTCAGGCAAGCCGGCCGCTTCGTCGTAGATCCAGCCGCAAATCAGGCACATCCAGCTCTTGAATTCCTGTGTAGTCTCTTTGCTGCTCACGTTTCGTCACCCTCAAGTAAAATGCTGAATCGGGTATCTTAATCTAGTGGCCGTGCAAAACCAAACAACTCCTCTCATCCTGACTTTCGGTGTGGCCGATCCGATCGGCGCGGTGGGCGTGCATTCCGACATCGGCGTGTTTGCCGCCCTCGGGTGCCAGGCCCTGTCGGTCACAACCGCTCTCCTGATCGCCGACAGCGCCCGCGTGGAAGACCAGCAGTACGTGGAACCTGACTGGGTGTCCGACCAGGCCCGCGTCGTGCTCGAAGACGCCCAGGTGGCCGCCTTCAAGATCGGCGCCGTCGATCACATGGAGCACGTGTCGTCGATCGCCGAAGTGGTCTCCGATTATCCCGACGCCCCGCTGATCCTCGACCCGTTCGGCTCGCAGCTGCCGCCGCTGTCCGAACAGACCGACCCGGAAGAGCTGCTGACGGTGCTGCGCCAGCTGCTGGTGCCGCAAGCCACGCTGCTGATGCTGTCGCAGGTCGAGCTGGGGCGCATGGCCGAGACGTGGCGCGACCTGGCCAACGGCGAGACGATGGCCGACGACGCCCAGCACCTGATCGACCTGGGCTGCGAATACGTGCTCGTGACGGGTACGCCGGCCGGCACGTCGCGCGCCGAGACGGGCCTGCGCGCCAACACGCTGTATGGCGACGGCGGCATCGTCCGGCACGACCGCTGGCAACACCTGGCCGGGCCGTTCATCGGCGGCGGCTGCGTGCTGTCGGCCGCCATCACCGCGTACATGGCGCGGGGCGAGGACCTGCCGCGCGCCGTCGACCTCGCCCAGCAATACACCTACGGCACGCTGCTGCATGCCCAGCGCTACGGCATGGGCAAGCTGGTGCCGAACCGTTTCTACCAGATGGCCGCTCCCGCCACCGAGAGCCGCCGCAAGACCAAGGATTAGCAATGACGATTTCCAAGAACGACCAGCTGTTCGAACGCGCCCAGAAGACCACGCCCGGTGGCGTCAACTCGCCGGTGCGCGCCTTCCGCTCGGTCGGCGGCACGCCCCGCTTCATCACGCGCGCCGAAGGCCCGTACTTCTGGGACGCGGACGGCAAGCGCTACATCGACTACATCGGTTCCTGGGGCCCGGCCATCGTCGGCCACGCCCACCCGGAAGTGGTCCAGGCGGTACAGGAAGCTGCCACCCGCGGCCTGTCGTTCGGCGCGCCCACCGAGGCCGAGATCGTGATGGCCGAGGAGATCTGCAAGCTGGTGCCCTCGATCGAACAGGTGCGCCTCGTGTCGTCCGGCACCGAAGCCACGATGAGCGCATTGCGCCTCGCGCGCGGCGCCACGGGCCGCGACAAGATCGTCAAGTTCGAAGGCTGCTACCACGGCCATGCCGATTCGCTGCTGGTCAAGGCGGGCAGCGGCCTGCTCACGTTCGGCAACCCCACGTCGGCCGGCGTGCCGGAGGACTTCGTCAAGCACACGCTGGTGCTGGACTATAACGACGTGCCACAACTGGAAGAAGCGTTCGCGGAATTCGGCAGCGAGATCGCCTGCGTGATCGTCGAACCCGTGGCCGGCAACATGAACCTGATCAAGGCCGCTCCCGAGTTCCTGCGCGCGCTGCGCGACCAGTGCACGAAGCACGGCGCCCTCTTGATCTTCGACGAAGTGATGTGCGGCTTCCGCGTCGGCCTGGGCGGCGCGCAGGAACTGTACGGCATCAAGCCGGACCTGACGGCGCTGGGCAAGGTCATCGGCGGCGGCCTGCCGGTCGCCGCGTTCGGCGGCAGCGTGGAGCTGATGAGCAAGATGTCTCCCGTCGGCGCCGTGTACCAGGCCGGCACGCTGTCCGGCAACCCGATCGCCGTGGCGGCCGGCATGACGACCTTGAAGCTGATCCAGCAACCGGGCTTCTACGACAAGCTGACGGCCACCGCGAAGCGCCTCGCCGAAGGCCTGACGGATGCCGCGTTCCAGGAAGGCGTGACGTTCTGCGCCGACTACGAAGGCGGCATGTTCGGCCTGTACTTCGCCGCCGAAGCGCCGCGCAACTACGCTGAAATGATGGCTGGCGACCGCGCCAGGTTCAACGAATTCTTCCACGCGATGCTGGAAGAAGGCGTGTACTTCGCCCCGGCCGCGTTCGAGGCGGGCTTCGTCTCGGCCGCCCACGACGACGCGGTGATCGACGCAACGATCGAGGCGGCGCGGCGGGTGTTCAAGCGGCTGAAGTAAGCCGGCGGCAGCGACAAGCAAAGGACGGGCGACCGTCCTTTTTTCATGGGCCGGCGCGCCAGCCAGCAGCGCAGACCCTTAGAGTGCCCTTAACGCCGCGTCAACTGAACATTTTCTTAATGGAAAACAGGTTACACTCCGTTCCCTTATGAAACCCCTTCCTGCAACCTTGCCGTAACGCCGCCGCACTTGTCCGGCGGCGTGCGCACACGTACGAGCCGAACATGAAATTCCTGCGCAAAGTTACCGACAACGATGCCGTCAAGGCACTGGGCCCCGGCCTGATCACCGGGGCCGCCGACGACGACCCATCCGGCATCGCCACCTACTCCCAGGCCGGCGCGCAGTTCGGCTTCAACATGTTGTGGACGCTGGTGCTGACCTATCCGCTGATGGTCGGCATCCAGCTCGTGTCCGCCCGCATCGGCCTCGTCACGGGGCGCGGCCTGGCGGCCAACATCCGCCGCGCCTATCCGCCCGTGCTGCTGTATGCGATCGTGCTGCTGCTGCTCGTGGCGAACATCATCAACATCGCGGCGGACGTCGCGGCGATGGGCGAGGCGCTGCACCTGGTCGCCGGCTTCGGCTCGGCCCACCTGTATTCGCTCGGCTTCGGCTTCCTGTGCCTGACCCTGCAGCTGTACCTGCCGTACCGCACCTACGTGCGCTTCCTGAAGTGGCTCACACTCGCATTGCTGGCGTATGTCGCCACCGTCTTCGCGATCCATCTGGACTGGGCCGACGTCGCGCGCGCCACCATCGGGCCGCACTTCGCGTGGAACCGCGAATCGGTGGCACTGATCGTCGCCGTGTTCGGCACGACGATCTCGCCCTACCTGTTCTTCTGGCAGGCATCGCAGGAGGTGGAGGAACTGCGCGATAGTTCCGCCAGCTCGCTGCGCCGCGCCCCCACGTACGCGGCGCGGCACCTGCGCCGCATCAAGCTCGATACGTTCATCGGCATGGCGTTCTCGAACATCGTCGCGTTCTTCATCATGCTGACGGCGGCTGGCACGCTGGCCGTCCACGGCATCACCGACATTCAAAGTTCCGCGCAAGCGGCCGAGGCGCTGCGCCCGATCGCCGGCGAAGCGGCCTTCATCATCTTCGCGCTGGGCATCATCGGCACCGGCATGCTGGCCATTCCCGTGCTGGCCGGTTCGGCCGCCTATGCGGTGACGGAGAGCTTCCGCTGGCGCAGCGGCCTGGATCGCACCGTGCTGGAAGCGCGCGAGTTCTACGCGATCATCTCGCTGGCGACGATCGGCGGCGTGGCGCTGAACTTCGCGCCGGTCGATCCGGTGCAGGCGCTGATCTGGTCCGCCCAGCTGAACGGCGTGATCGCCGTGCCGATCATGATCGTGATGATGCTCCTGGCCAGCAACGAGAACGTGATGGGCAAGTTCACGCTGACGCGGCGCCATGCGCTGTTCGGCTGGCTCGGCGTCGCCGTGATGGTGGTCGCGGTGACGGCGATGTTCGCATCCGCGTGAAGCAGCGACGACAATGTTCCCACAAATCGATGACACCCGATCTTTACAATCGCCTGCTTCAACGATCACAACAGGGGTGTCATCATGCGTTTGGAATCAGTTCAATCCGCCGCTCAGCCGGCCGCTCAGCCGGCAGTCTCGTCGGCGGGCGTCGTCTGGATCAAGCTGGCCGTGCTGTACCTGGCCGCCGGTGTCGCGCTCGGCATGGCGATGGGCATGCGCCAGGACTTCACGCTGCGGCCCGTGCATGCGCACGTGAACCTGCTGGGCTGGACGACGCTGGCGCTGGCCGGCATCATTTACTCGATCTTCCCGCAGGCCGGCAACAGCGTGCTGGCGCGCGTGCACTTCTGGCTGATGAACCTCGCGCTGCCCGTGATGATGGGCGCGCTGGCCTATGTGCTGACGACGGGCGACGTCAAGGTGCTGCCGGCGCTGGTGGTGTCGGAACTGGCCGCGGCGGCGGCGATCGTCGCGTTTGCCGCGAACCTGTTCCTGAACCTGGGCGGTGCGGAGCGCGACGTGCGCGGCCAGGGGGAAGTGGCCGATCCGGCGCGGGTGGCATAAAAAAAGCGGCGATGCCGCTTTTTTCACTTGAGCCAGCCCCGGTGCCGGAAGTACAGGAACGGCGCGATCGCGCTGGTGATCATCAGGCCCCAGGCCCACGGATAACCGGCCGCCCAGTGCAGCTCCGGCATGAAGTCGAAGTTCATGCCGTACACGCTGGCGATCAGGGTCGGCGGCAGGAACGCCACGCTGGCCACGGAGAAGATCTTGATGATCTTGTTCTGGTTGATGTTGATGAAGCCGACCGTGGCGTCCATCAGGAAGTTGATCTTGTCGAACAGGAACGAGGTGTGGCCGTCCAGCGATTCGATGTCGCGCAGGATCTGGCGCGCCTCCTCGAACTGCTCGGAGTTCAACAGGCGGCCGCGCATCAGGAAGCTGACGGCGCGCCGGGTATCCATCATGTTGCGGCGGATCCGGCCGTTCAAGTCTTCCTCGTGAGCGATGGCGGACAGCGCGTCGGCGGCGTCCTTGTCGGTGAATTCCTCCTGCAGCACGCGGAACGACACTTCTTCCAGGTTCTGGTAGATGCCTTCCAGCGCGTCAGCCGAGTATTCGGCGTCGGTCGCGTACAGGTCCAGCAGCACATCCATGTAGTCGGCGATCGAGCCGGGCCGCGAGCGCGCGCGCATGCGCACGAGGCGGAACACGGGCAGGTCGTCCGTATGGACGGAGAACAGCATCTTGCGGGCCAGGATGAACGCCACCGTGACGACGCGCGACGGGCCGTCGTCTTCTTCCAGCAGGAAGTCGGTGCGCAGGTGCAGGTCGCCATTTTCCGCTTCGTAGTAGCGGGCCGACGCTTCGATGTCCTTGACTTCGTCCTCACCCGGCAGGATGACGCCATACATGGCCTTGACCCACGCCCGCTCGTCGTCCGTCGGGTCGGTCAGGTCCACCCACACGGGTGCCACTTGTTCAAGGTCTTCGCGCGTTTCGATGGGGACCTGGTTCAGCCGGCCATTTTGTAGAACGAAGACATTAATCATGGGCACTCTCAGCCGACAGGGATTCTGGACACTTTGAAGGGGGAGACGGGTTCCCCAGGCGCAAAAAATAAAACAGCGCAAGTGTACAGGCAAAGCCATGGGCCAGACCACCCCGGACAAGCACTTTTTATCCAAGGCATCGTCCGGTGCGGCATTTTTACGGCACGTCCGACGCGCCCATCCGGCGCAGGATGATGTCGGTGCGCCGGTTCAGGTAGCGCGTGCTGCGGTGCGCGTCGTAATAACGGGGGTTCGGCAGCATCACGGCCAGCCTGGCCGCCTGCGCCGGCCCCAGTTTCGACGCCGGGATCTTGTAATAATGGCGCGCCGCCGCCTCGGCCCCATAGATGCCGCGGCCGAACTCGACGACGTTCAGGTAGATCTCGAAGATGCGCCGCTTGTCCAGCACCCCTTCGAGCATGTAGGCGATGATCAGCTCCTGGCCCTTGCGCAGGTAGCTGCGCGAGCCGGACAGGAACAGGTTCTTGGCCAGCTGCTGCGTGATCGTCGAGCCGCCGTGCGTGACCTTCTTGCGCTTTTCGTTGCGCTCGTAAGCCTGTTCCAGCGCGTCCCAGTCGACGCCGTCGTGCTCCGAGAAATTGGCGTCCTCGGAGGCGATGATGGCCCGCTTCAGCTTCACCGAGATGCGCTCGTACGGCACCCACTGCTGCACGATCTTCGCGTTCGGATCCGTCTCGCGCATTGCCGAGAGCTGCTGGCGCATGAATGCCGTCATCTCCGGGTTGTGGTCGCGCCACCACCAGATCTGCACGAGGAAATAGGCCTGCACGGCCAGGAACAGCACGATGGGAACGATGAACAGCCATTTCACCCAGCGCCAACGGCCGGGCGCATTGCGAGTTTTTGCCATGTCAGGATCGGATCAACGCAGGTTCGCCAGTACCGGAGCCGTATCCGGGCGCACGCCGCGCCAGCCGTGGAACGCTTCGGCGGCCTGCTCCACCAGCATGCCCAGGCCGTCGCGCGCGGTGGCGCCATGCTCCAGCGCGAAGCGCATGAAGACGGTCGGCTCCTTCCCATACATCATATCCAACGCGAGCGTGCCTGGCTGGAAAACCGTCGGCGGCACGGGCGGCAGGTCCGCCTGCAGGCTGGCCGACGTGGCGTTGATGACGATATCGAAGCTGCCGGTAATCTCCGCGAAGCCGCAGGCCGACACGATGCCGGCGCCGCCCAGCGCGGCGAACTGCTGCACCAGCTGCTGCGCGGCGGCCACGGTGCGGTTCGCGATCACCAGGGCGGCCGGCCGGTGCTCGAGGATCGGCAGCACGGCGCCGCGCGCGGCACCGCCCGCCCCCAGCAGCAGCACGCGCTTGCCGACGATCGGGACGCCGGCGTTGGCCGTGATGTCCGCCACCAGGCCGGCGCCGTCCGTGTTGTCGCCGGTGATACCGTGCGCGTCGAACAGCAGCGTGTTGACGGCGCCGGCGGCCTGCGCCCGCACCGTCAGCGCGTTCGCCAGCCGGTAGGCCTCCAGCTTGAACGGCACCGTCACATTGGCGCCCTTGCCCCCTTCGGCGATGAACGCGTGCACGGCGGCGGCAAAGCCGTCCAGCGGCGCGAGGCGTTTTTCATAGGTCAGCTGCTGCCCCGTCTGGGCCGCGAACGCGGCGTGGATGTCGGGCGATTTGCTGTGGGCGATCGGGTTGCCGAACACGCAGTAGTGATCCAATTTCAGTTTCCTCCGCTCAGTTTCGTTTCGAGTTTTTCTTCGCGCGTGAATTTGAAGCGGGTGATGATGACCCACAGGTCGTCGCGATCGTTCGACAGCATGTTCGGCGGGAACTTGCCGAACGGCGCGGCGCGGCGGACGATCGCGATCGCGGCGTCGTCCAGCGCGGGATTGCCGGAGCTTTTCTGCACCGTGATGCCGCCCTCCTTCATGTACAGCGTGCCGTCCTGGAAGATCGGAATGGACAGCACCAGCTCGCCGTACAGCTTGCGGCCGTTCTTTTGCGGGAAGTTCAACGTGCCCACTTCCTCCACCTTGCGCTGGAATGCCTTGTAATACATCGCATAGCCGACCTGCTGGGTGCTGGGCGTGATGTAGGTGCGGCGCGGGCGCTTGTTCTGGTCTTCGATCGTCTGCGTGATCTCGGCCGCCATGCGCGCGATCGCGCGGCTGCTCTCGATCAGGTCGGCGCCGGTGGGGGTCGGATCGGGTTTGCTGTTTTCGGTGACGGGTGCGGCGCGGTACGGCGTCGTCTTCATCTGCGTCAAGAGCTTCTTCTGCTGCTCTTCCAGCTCGGCGATGCGGCGGCGCGATGCCTCGATGCTGTCGCCGGACGCCATCTTGCGCAGGTCCGGCAGCGGCGACTTGGAGCGGCCCTTGTCGGCATTGCCGCCGCCCTCCAGGTTCGCCTGCGCCAGCGCCTCGGCCTTCAACGGCTTGTTGGCATGCTTGGCATTGACGAGGATGACTTCCAGCGCGGGATCGGTGGGCGCCATCTTCGGCTCCACGGGCACCACGAAGCGCACCGCCAGCAAGACCGCGTGAGCGAGCACCGAGAGGGCCAGGGCGATCGCGAGGAACCTGTTTTCTTGTAAATACTTCACGCGGGCGACGAAAAGGCTAGGCAGAATTTTGCCATTCTACCGTCACTGCATGCGGGTCGCGATAGAAATTCCCACCCCAAATTCAAACCCTGGGGTCAGACCCGGCGGGTCTGACCCCGGCTTCTGCCTTGGGGTTTAAAAAGCGCAGCCGGCCCGCATCCGGGTAAACATCGGCTAGCCGGCGTTCTGCTGCTGCGCCGCTTCGTCCGCCAGCTCGGCCACTTCGGCCTTCTCGTCGGCCGGCTGGTCCGGGTCCGGTACCAGTTCGGGCAACGTCTCGGCGACGACTTCCTCTTCTTCCTCGAAGTCGATCTCGGCGGCCGGGGCGGCCGCTTCGATTTCCAGCAGGCGGGTTTCGATCGACAGGTCCACTTCGTCCCAGCGGATCACGTCCAGCTTCACGGCCGCGCCACGCGGTGCCGATGGCATGCCCGGCAAGCGGATCACCAGCGGGATCTCGGTCAGGCGCAGCACTTCATCCTTCAGCACGACGGCGTCGACCTGCTGCTTGTTTTCCTGGCCCAGCCAGCGCAGGCACCAGTAGCGCTCCATGTTCGACTGGAAGTCGGCATAGGCGGCGTAGGCGGCATCGAACGCGGAGACGATCGCGAACAGGTTCGCATCCTTGTGCTTGAACGGCGCGACCAGCGGCGCCATCACGCCCTTCTCGGCCACGGCCAGGATCTGCCATTGATTGACGAGGTCCGTATAGCGGCGCAGCGGCGACGTGCTCCAGGCGTACTGGTCGACGCCCAGGCCTTCGTGCGGCGCCGCGTGCGTCAGCATGCGCACCTGCATCTTGGCGTTCCAGCCGCCCACGCCGCGGCCCTGGCTGCGGTAGATGCCCGGCACGCCATGGTCGTGCATCAGCTTGCCCCAGGTGCTGTTCGCGAAGATCATCAGTTCGGCGACGATCTTGTCCAGCGGCGCACCGCGCTTGCGGCGCGTGATCGTCACGACATCGTCATCGACGTAGAAGTTGAAGTCGACGCGGTTGTTCTGCTCCGGCTTCAGGCCGAACGCTTCGCGCTTGGCCATCCGCCCCGCCTCCAGGTGCTGGGCCCACGCCCACAGCAAGGTCAGCTCGGCCTTGCGGGGGTAATCGCCCGCGCCGCTGGCCAGCGTCTCTTCGTTGACGACGTCGTCCAGGTCGTTGTGCCGCAGGTTGTTCGCGATCGGCACCATCTCGGCGCGCGTCTCGGTCGACACGACGCTCCAGTCGGCCGTGTCGAGCGTCGCATACAGCGACAGCGCCGGGCAGGTCTTGCCTTCGGCCAGCGTGAACGCCTCGACGATGGAATCCGGCAGCATCGTGATCTTGTCGCCCGGCATATACACGGTCGACAGGCGCGTGCGCGCGATCTTGTCGACCGAATCCTCGGGCTTGATGCCCAGGCCCGGCGCGGCGATGTGGATGCCGATGCGCACCTTGCCGTCGTCCAGGCGGGTGATCGAGAACGCGTCGTCGATCTCCGTCGTCGTCACGTCGTCGATCGAGAACGCCTCGACGTCCGCCACCGGCAGATTATTCGGAGCCTTCGGCACCGGCACGTCCGGGAAGCCTTGGCCGCGCGGGAAGTGCTCGAACAGGAAGCGCGCCATGTGCAGGTCCTTCGCCGAGCCCACGCCGCCGACGGCCAGCATCAGCCGCGCCGGCGTCGTATGCAGCTCGTTGCATGCCGCTTCCAGCGCCTTGTATTCAATGGTGTTCTTGTCCGGCTTGAACAGCAGCTGCTGGACGATGTGCGCCATCGACTCCGGCAGGCGGTTGGTCTTCAGCTCGTCCACGTACTGCTGCTGCACCAGCGCCTGCTGCTTCTTCTTCTCGATGCCGGCCAGCGCGGCCTTCAGGGCCTGCTCCGGCGCCGCCTTGTAGCGCCCGCGGCCCTTCTTGTAGAAATAGATCGGTGCCGAGTGCAGCGCCAGGATCAGGCCCGCCGCCTCGTGCGGCAGCGGTGCATGGCCGAAGTATTCGGCGCCCAGCTCCGCGAAGCCGAATTCCTCTTCGCCGGCCACCTCCCACAGGAAGTCGAGATCGACATCGGCCACGACGGCCCGCGCCTGTTCCATCAACGCCTCCGGTGCCGGCTTCTCGTACTGCAGCAGCACGTCCTTGGCCTTCACCTTCGTGCGCTTGCCGGTGGCCATCTCGACCTGGTAGGCCTCGCCAGCCTGGGACAGCACGGTTCCGACCTTGAAATCGCCGGATTCTTCAAAAAAGACATTCATGTTCATCTCGTGTTGGAGGTTCTTGGCACCAGCTTCAGGACCGTCGGCAGGAACACCTCGGTCACCAGCAGCGTGCCCTGGCGCCGCCGGTACAGGCAGCGCCGCGCATACAGCAATTGTTCTTCAGGCACGGCCCGGCCCTCGGCCGTCCACGCCGCCCTGGCCCGGCGCGCCAGCGGATGGCTGGCACGCAGCCGGGCATATTCCAGCGCGCCGCGCAGCACCATCGGGTCGCCGAACAGCGTGGTGCCCAGCGAGCGCTCGCCCAGCGCGGAAAACAGCGGCCAGTCCGACGCGTCCGCACTCATCGGCACCACCGTGTGCGCGAACACCACGGGCGTATTATCACACCGCAGCAGCACTTCCCGTTCCCAGCAGCGGGTGGCGCGGGCAAAGCCCAGCACCTGCGCCTCGTCCGCCAGGCAAGGCGCCGCATGCTGGTGCAGCACCTGCACGCGGAACGCGTCGCTATGGCCTTTCAGGCGCGCCGTCAGCGAGCCGCCGGACGTGAGCCAGCGCGCCAGCGCCGCCGGCGCGTTCACGGCCAGCACGTGCCGGTACCAGTTGGCCCGGCGCAGCGACTGTTCCCTCATCCGGCCCGCACCCCGCAGAACGCCAGCACCTCGTCCACGTACTGCGCGAATTCGCTGATGCCGTGGTCCGAGCCGTTGATGACGCGGTGCCGCGCGCCGGGGTAGTGGGCGACCATGTCGCGCCAGTCGAGCACTTCGTCGCCCGTGGCCGCGACGAGGAAGTAGCGGTCCGGCCGGCTGATCGCCGGCACGGCCAGGTCCTGCAGTTCGTCGATGTAGTCGCGCTTGAACTCGAACGGCTCGCCGCTGTGGTACATCGTCGTCATGCCGACGTATTTTTCCAGGTCGACAAGCGGCGTCACGGCCGGGTTCAGCAGCACGGCGCGGCAGCCCAGCCGCTCGGCCAGCCACGTGGCGTAATAACCGCCCAGCGACGAGCCGACGATCGCCAGCTCATTGGCTATCTCGCTGGCCGGCACGTCCGCCACCAAGGCCTGCGCCTGTTCGATGGCCAGCCGCGGCGACGCCGGCAGCTGCGGTGCCAGGTATTCGGCGGCGCGGCCCAGCTGCGCCATCCGTTCGCCCAGCAGGCGCCCCTTCATCGACAGCGGCGACGAACGGAACCCGTGAAGGTAAAGAATCTTCACGGCCGGATCACGCGGGCAGCGTCTTCAACGCGTCGAGCAGCTTGCCGTGCACGCCGCCGAAGCCGCCATTGCTCATCACGACGACGTGGTCGCCCGGGCGCGCCGCGCCGACGATGGCCTTGACCATCAGGTCGATGTCCTCGTAAGCGGAGGCCTGCGCGCCCATCGGCGCCAGCGTGGCGGCCAGGCTCCAGCCCAGCGCCTTCTCGCTGCCGAAGCCGAACACGAGGTCGGCGTCCTTCAGGCTCGCCGGCAGCGCATCCTTCATCGCGCCCAGCTTCATCGTGTTCGAGCGGGGCTCCAGCACGGCGAGGATGCGCGAATGCGCGCCCAGCTTCTGGCGCAGGCCGCCGACGGTCGTCGCGATGGCCGTCGGGTGGTGGGCGAAGTCGTCGTACACGGTAACGCCGCTGACGACGCCGCGCACTTCCATGCGCCGCTTGACGCTTTCAAACGATTCCAGCGCCCTGGCCGCCTGGGCGATCGGCACGCCCACGTTGCGCGCCGCGGCGATCGCGGCCAGCGCGTTGTAGCGGTTGTGCCGGCCCGTCAGCTTCCAGTTGATCAGCGCCTCGAACTTGCCGTTGAAGAGTACGTCGAAGCTGCCGTCCGGATGTTCCTTCAGCGCCCAGTTCACCGTGTCGCCGGCGCCGAACGTCTCCTTCTCGCTCCAGATGCCGCGCCGGATCACGCGCTGCAGCGACTCCTCGTCGCCGTTGACGATCACGCGGCCGATGCCCGGCACCGTGCGCACCAGGTGGTGGAACTGGGTCTCGATGGCGGCGATGTCCGGGAAGATGTCGGCGTGGTCGTATTCCAGGTTGTTCAGGATCGCCGTCTTCGCGTGGTAGTGCACGAACTTGCTGCGCTTGTCGAAGAACGCCGTATCGTATTCGTCCGCCTCGATCACGAAGAAGTCGGACTCGTTGCCCGGCGCAGTACCTTGACCATGCAGCCGCGCCGAAATGCCGAAGTTCATCGGCACGCCGCCGATCAGGAAGCCCGGCGCATAGCCGGCGTCTTCCAGGATCCACGCCAGCATCGACGACGTCGTCGTCTTGCCGTGCGTGCCGGCGACGGCCAGCACCCATTTATTGCGCAGGATATGCTCGCCGATCCACTGCGGGCCGGAGACGTAGGGCAGGCTGCGGTTCAGGATTTCCTCGACCAGCGGATTCCCCCGTGACACCACGTTGCCGATCACATAGAGGTCGGGGTTCAGCTTCACCTGGTCCGCGTCGAAGCCCTGGATCAGTTCAATGCCCTGGCTTTCCAGCTGGGTGCTCATCGGCGGGTAGACGTTGGCGTCGCAGCCCGTCACCTTGTGGCCCGCTTCTTTCGCGAGCACCGCGAGGCCGCCCATGAAGGTGCCGCAAATGCCGAGTATGTGAATATGCATGGTTCCGCTCCGTGGTCGAGGACGCGATTTTACCCGACGCGCCGCATTTGCCGGTTCAGAGTATGATCACGCCATGATGCCGAACCACCATGACGACATGATGCTGCTGCGTGCCGAGATTGCGGCGGCGGCGGCCCGGATGATCGCGCAGGACGGCGCCGACTACGGCACCGCGAAGCGCAAGGCCGCGCGGCAGGTCCTCGGCGAGGCGCAGGCCAACGCCACCCGCGACCTGCTGCCGGACGATGCCCAGGTCGAGGAAGAGGTGCGCCAGTATCACGCGCTGTTCAATGCGGATACCCAGCCGGCCCGGCTGTTCCGGCTGCGCACCGTCGCGCTGGAAGTGATGGAGCGGCTGGCCGACTACCATCCCTACCTGACGGGGCCCGTCCTGAACGGCACGGCCGGCGAGCATGACGACATCCGGCTGCAGCTGTTCGCCGACAGCGCGAAGGAAGTGCAGATCCACCTGTTGAACCAGAACCTCAATATAGAGATCTCCGAAACCGACCACTTCAAGGGGCCGCGCCACGCCCCGGTCGAGACGGTGAGCTTCATGTGGCGCCAGGAAGGCGTGCACGTGGAACTGTATGAGACGAACGACCTGCGTGGCGCCAAAAAACAGAAGAGCGGTGAACGCCCCGTGCGGGCCGACATCGCCGACCTGCGCGCGCTGCTGGTCACCGAACACGGAACCGAATGAAAAAAACATATCTCGCATACGGCGCCATCGCCGTCCTGTTTGGCGCCATCGGCGCCTGGGTGGGCCTGAACAAGAAGGAGCCCGCGCCCCCGATCACTTCCACGATACCCCAGGAGCAGGCCCCCGCCGCCGGCGCGGCCGTCGCCGCCCTGCTGGGCAAGACGATGGCGGACGCACAAGGCACCCAGCAGAGCCTCGCGCAATGGAAGGGCAAGCCGTTGCTGGTCAACTTCTGGGCCACCTGGTGCGCGCCATGCGTGCAGGAGATGCCCGAGCTGTCCGCGCTGCAGACCGGCGGCCAGTACAAGAACCTGCAGGTGATCGGCATCGGCATCGACTCGCCGTCGAACATCGCCGAATTCACGCAAAAGTTCAAGATCGCCTACCCCGTCTACGTGGACGGCGTGGGTGGCACGGAGCTGTCGCGCCAGTTCGGCAATGCCCAGGGCGGGCTGCCGTTCACGGTGCTGATCGGTGCCGACGGCCAGGTGAAAAAGACCTATCTGGGCCGCCTGAAGTTCGACCTGCTGCACAAGGATCTGGCATCCTTATAGCCATTTTGGCAAGTTCTTTTTTCTTGCCAAATGGTCGCGCTTGGCGGCAAAATGCGGAACTTTCGCGGACTAAGGTCAGAACATGGCAAAACACCTGCTGCTGCTGAACGGCCCCAATCTGAACCTGCTGGGCACGCGCGAGCCCGCTGTGTACGGGTCCACGACGCTGGCGCAGGTGGAACAGGCCGCTGAAGAACAGGCAGCCGCCGCAGGGGCACGACTGACTGCGTTCCAGAGCAATCACGAAGGTGCGTTGATCGACCGGATCCATGCCGCGCGCGGCGAAGGCGTGGATTTCATCGTCATCAATCCCGGCGGCTATACCCACACGAGCGTGGCGCTGCGCGATGCGCTGGCTGGCGTGGCGATCCCGTTCGTCGAAGTGCACATATCGAATATTTATCAGCGCGAAAGCTTTCGCCACCACTCTTATCTCAGCGCGATCGCCAAGGGCACGATTTGCGGACTCGGCACCGAGGGGTACCGTTTCGCTGTCGACTTTGCGCTAAAATGCGGATAACCTACGCGATCTGCGCGCTATTTTCAGCGTTGTCGCTCCTAAGCCGCGGCGCAACATTCACAAAACAAGATTAAACGGAGTCTCAGATGGATCTACGCAAGCTCAAGACGTTGATTGACTTGGTTGCCGAATCGGATATTGCAGAACTCGAAGTGACCGAGGGCGAGAGCAAGGTGCGCATCGTCAAATCCTCCGCCATGCCGCAAAACCAGGTGGTGATGATGCCGCCGCAGGGCGCACCGGCGCAGTATGTGCCGAGCCATGCCGCTGCCGCGCCGGCACCCGCCGCTGCCCCGGCCGTGCCGGCCGCTGCCGAGCCGACGGGCCACGTCGTCAAGTCGCCGATGGTCGGCACGTTCTACCGCTCGTCCGCACCGGGCAATCCGCCGTTCGTCGAAGTGGGCCAGTCCGTGAAGGAAGGCGATACGCTGTGCATCATCGAAGCGATGAAGCTGCTCAATGAAATCGATGCCGACAAGACCGGTACGATCACCCAGGTCCTGGTCGAGAACGGCCAACCGGTCGAATTCGGCCAGCCGCTGTTCGTGATCGGCTGAGCGATCCGCTGATCGCCGGCGTGCGCCGCGCGCCTGCAAGTCTCCTCTCCTACAAGAACACCCGGCAAGTCCGGGTGTTCGCAAACATAGAACTAGCCATGTTTGAAAAAATCCTCATTGCCAACCGTGGTGAAATCGCGCTGCGTATCCAGCGCGCCTGCCGCGAGATGGGCATCAAGACGGTCGTCGTGCACTCCGAGGCCGACAAGGACGCGAAATACGTCAAGCTGGCCGACGAATCGGTCTGCATCGGCCCGGCGTCGTCCACGCTGTCCTACCTGAACATGCCGGCGATTATCAGCGCGGCCGAAGTCACGGACGCGGAAGCGATCCACCCCGGCTACGGCTTCCTGTCCGAGAACGCCGACTTCTGCGAGCGCGTCGAGAAATCCGGCTTCGTGTTCATCGGCCCCCGTTCGGACTCGATCCGCATGATGGGCGACAAGGTGTCGGCCAAGCAGGCGATGATTAAGGCAGGCGTGCCCTGCGTGCCCGGTTCGGACGGCGCACTGCCGGACGACCCGAAGGCCATCGTGCAGATCGCCCGCAAGGTCGGCTACCCGGTCATCATCAAGGCGGCCGGTGGTGGCGGCGGCCGCGGCATGCGCGTCGTGCACACGGAAGCGGCGCTGCTGAACGCCGTTACGATGACGAAGAGCGAAGCGGGTGCCGCATTCGGCAATCCGGAAGTGTATATGGAGAAGTACCTGGAGAATCCGCGCCACGTGGAGATCCAGATCCTGGCCGACGAGCACAAGAACGCCGTCTGGCTCGGTGAGCGCGACTGCTCGATGCAGCGCCGCCACCAGAAGGTCATCGAGGAAGCGCCCGCACCGGGCATTCCACGCAAGCTGATCGAGAAGATCGGCGACCGCTGCGCCGAAGCCTGCCGCAAGATCGGCTACCGCGGCGCCGGCACGTTCGAGTTCTTGTACGAGAACGGCGAGTTCTACTTCATCGAAATGAACACCCGCGTGCAG
Organism: Pseudoduganella flava; assembly: GCF_007830495.1. Taxonomy (GTDB): domain Bacteria; phylum Pseudomonadota; class Gammaproteobacteria; order Burkholderiales; family Burkholderiaceae_D; genus Rugamonas; species Rugamonas flava. The sequence goes on from NZ_VLKW01000003.1 coordinate 385,745, forward strand.
GTCGAGCACCCCGTCACCGAGATGATCACCGGCATCGACATCGTGCAGGAACAGATCCGCATCGCCTGCGGCGAGAAGCTGCGCTTCCGCCAGCGCGACGTGATGCTGTCCGGCCACGCGATCGAGTGCCGCATCAACGCGGAGGACCCGTTCAAGTTCACGCCGTCCCCGGGCCGGATCACCGCATGGCATACGCCGGGCGGCCCGGGCATTCGTGTCGACTCCCATTCCTATGCGGGGTATTATGTACCGCCGCACTACGACTCGATGATCGGCAAGCTGATCGCCTACGGCGCCACGCGCGAGCAGGCCATCCGCCGCATGCAGATCGCGCTGTCCGAGATGGTGGTCGAGGGTATCCAGACCAACATCCCGCTGCACCGCGAGCTGATGGTCGACGCCCGCTTCATCGAAGGCGGCACCAACATCCACTACCTGGAACAACGACTGGCGGAAATGCCGAAGGCTGGTTCATGAGCTGGACTGAAATCGTCATCGAGGTCGCCCGCGACCACGCCGAGGCGCTGTCCGACGCGCTGATGGAGGCGGGCGCCCTGTCCGTCTCCGTCGAGGACGCCGACGAAGGCACCGACCAGGAACAGCCGCTGTTCGGCGAGCCGGGCATGGAGCCGAAGGAAGCGGCCTGGGAACACAGCCGCGTCGTCGCGCTGGCCGACGACGATGTCGACCACGCGTTCATCGTCGCCGCGGCCACGCAGGCCGTCGGCCTGAAGGCGATGCCGAAGTACACGACCCGCAAGGTCGCGGACGAGGACTGGGTGCGCCTGACGCAGTCGCAATTCGAGCCGATCCACATCGGCAAGAACATCTGGGTCGTGCCGAGCTGGCACGAGGCCCCCGATCCCGATGCGCTGATCCTCGAGCTGGACCCGGGCCTGGCGTTCGGCACCGGCAGCCACCCGACCACGCGGCTGTGCATGGAATGGCTGGAAGCCCATCCGGCGCCCGGCAAATCCGTGCTCGACTACGGCTGCGGCTCCGGCATTCTGGCGATGGTCGCGCGTAAGCTGGGCGCCGCCAAGGTGGCCGGCGTCGACATCGATCCGCAGGCGATCGAATCGGCGCGCGACAACGCGGTGCGCAACCAGGTCACCGACATCGAGTACTACGTGCCGGAAGACTTCGCCAAGTCGGCCCATGCGAACGCTCGCTTCGACATCGTCGTCGCGAACATCCTGTCCTCGCCGCTCAAATTGATGGCGCCGATGCTGTCCGGCCGCGTGGCCGACGGCGGCGCGCTGGTGCTGTCCGGCGTGCTGGCACGCCAGGCCGACGAAGTGGCTGCCGCGTACGCGCCGTTCATCAAGCTGTCCGTCTGGGCGGAACACGATGGCTGGGTGGCCCTGTACGGCCGCCACGGCGCCTGACGCCAGGGTTCCAACCTTAACGCATGGCGCTCGCCACCAAATGCCCCCACTGCCACACGGTTTTCAGGGTCGCCCTGGACCAGTTGAAGCTGCGTGGGGGCATCGTGCGCTGCGGCGCCTGCAATGAAATCTTCGATGGCAACGCCGCCCTCGTCGAACCTCCCCTTCCCCCTGCCGTGATGCCGGCGCCGGTGCCGGACACCCAAGCCAGCCCCACGCTCGACCTCGAACTCGATCTCGACGAACCGGCCACCGCCCCAGCTTCGCCAATCGACACGGCGGCAAACACCGAGCCGGTGCCGCAAACCGCGTCTGAACCTGAACCTGAACCTGAGCCGGAACCTGAACCTGAGCCGGAAGCCGAGCCGGAGCCGGAGCAGCAGATCATGGAACACGCTGCGCCCGTGCTGGAAGACGAGCGCCGCGGACCCGAACTCGACATGCCGTCCGAGCACATCGTGGCGGTGGCGCTGGATGACCTGCACCACTTCGACGACGCTCCCACCACGCAGGCGACACCGCGCGCCGAAGCCGAGGACGACGGCGCCGGCCAGGCGGCCGATCGCGCGGCGGACGAAGCATCCGCCGCCGATTTGTTGATGGCGGCGCCGGAAAGCGCGCTGCTGGCCGCCGGCAGCGGCACCGCGGCCGAGGTCAAGGATGAAGCGGCAGGCGAGGACAGCGCGGAGATCGGTGAGGACGAACCAGACTTCGTCAAGCGCGCACGCAGCCGCGAGCACTTCGGGCAGGTGGCCCGGCTGACGATGATCGCCGGCGTGCCGCTGCTGTCGTTCGTGCTGCTGGCCCAGGGCGTCGTGGCGCTGCGCAACCGGCTCGCGGCCGACCACCCGGACCTGAAGCCGGCGCTGCAGGCGCTGTGCGCGCCGCTGGGCTGCGCCGTCGAGCTGCCGCGCCAGATCGATGCGCTGGCGATCGAACAGGGCGAGCTGCAGACGCTGGCGCCGAACACGTACAGCTTCGCCACCGTGCTGCGCAACCAGTCGCGCTCCGTGCAGGCATGGCCGCACATCGAACTGGTGCTCAACGATGCGGCCGACAAGCCCGTGCTGCGCCGCGTGTTCGCGCCGCGCGACTACCTCGCCAACCCGGCCGCGGCGGCGCAAGGCTTCGGGCCGCGCAGCGAGCAGGCAGTCAAACTATACTTTGAGCTGGACCGCATCAAGGCCTCCGGCTATCACATCGCCATCTTCTATCCCTGACCACATCATGAACCAGACCTCCCTGATCTGCGGCTCGCTCGCCATCGACATCATCATGCAATACGAGGGCCGCTTCGGCGACACGCTGCTGGCCGACCAGCTGCACAAGGTGAACGTGTCGTTCCTCGTGCCGACGATGCGCACCGAATTCGGCGGCTGCTCCGGCAACATCGCCTACAACCTGAAGCTGCTCGGCGGCGATCCCCGCATCGTCGGCGTGATGGGCCAGGATTGCGCGCCCTACCTGGAGCACCTGCAAAAGCTCGGCATTTCGACGCAGAACATCCTGATCAAGAAGGATGCGTACAACGCCCAGTGCTTCGTCACGGCCGACTCGGACAACAACCAGATCAACGCCTTCCACCCGGGCGCGATGTCGTTCGCGCACGAGAACAATATCGAGGATGCCGGCCCGGCGCGGCTCGCGATCATCTCGCCGGACGGCCACCTGGGCATGCTCAAGCACGCCGATGATCTGGCGCGCCTGGGCATCCCGTTCGTCTTCGACCCGGGCCAGCAGATGCCGATGTTCACGCCCGAGCAGCTGATCAGCTTTATCGACAAGGCCACCTACGTCACCTGCAACGACTACGAGATCGAACTGCTGATCGACCGCACGGGCCTGACCTTGGCCGACATCGCGCATCGCCTGGAAGCGCTGATCGTCACGCGCGGCGAGAAGGGTTCCGAGATCTACACGAAGGGTAGCAGCATCGACATCCCGGCCGTGCACGCGGACGCCGTGCTGGACCCGACCGGCTGCGGCGACGCGTACCGCGCCGGCCTGCTGTACGGCCTGACGCACGACCTGGGCTGGGAAACGACGGGTCGGCTGGCCAGCCTGATGGGCGCCATCAAGATCGCCCACAAGGGCGCGCAGAACCACGTCGTGACGCAGGAAGAGATCGCGGACCGCTTCGAGAAGGCGTTCGGCTACCGCTACTGACGGCAGGCCTCCGCAAACAACAAAGGCGCCTCGCGGCGCCTTTTTTCATGACCGTGCCGTTGCCGGCATGGCGGTCAGCGGAAGATCATCTCCAGCACGATCTGCGCGATCTGCAGCAGCACCAGGGTCACCAGCAGCGACAGGTCGAGATTGCCCACCAGCGGCACGACACGGCGCACGGGGCGCAGGATCGGCTCGTTGAGCGCGCGGATGAACGGCGCCAGCGGCGCGTGCGGATTGATCCAGCTGAACACGGCCTCGATGATGAGCAGGATCATGAAGCCATACAGGATCCACTGCAGGAAGCGATGCAGCGCGATCAGCATGATCGCCTCGAACGGATAGCCGGCGAACCAGCGCACCGACGTGGCCAGCACCACGATCAGGAACGCGCCCAGCAGGCTCGCCCAATCGTAACCGCCGACGCCAGGCACGATGCGGCGCATGGGACGCACCAGCCAGTCGGACAGCTGAAACGTAAACTGCGCCACCGACGATGGCGGCCGCACGCGGATCGCCTGCATCCAGAAGCGCAGCAGCAGCACGCTTCCCAGCAGGACGGCGGCGGTATCGACGATCAGCATCACAATACTAAGCACGAGCATTCTCCATAAAAAAACCGCTGTGCGATTGTCTCACACAGCGGTCGCGCCCAGCGGGCCCTTCATTAATACGCGCGATCCGCGCGCCCCGGAGCCGCCTGCCCGGCGGCAGGCTGCGCAGCGGCTGCGCGGGCCCGGGCGCGCATCACATCACGAAGGACGGGTGCTGGTCGGGAACGGCCATGCGGCTGCCGGTGCCAGCGTGGTCTTCGCTGCCGGCGCGGCGGCGGCGGCCGGTGCCGGAGCCGGAGCGGCTGCCGGAGCGGCTTCCTTCTTCGGCGCTTCCTTCTTGGCAGCAGCCTTCTTCGGCGCGGCGGCTTTCTTTGCCGCCGGCTTGGCTGCCGGTGCTGCCGCCGGTGCGGCTGCAGGCGCCGCTGCCGGCGCTGCCTTAGCGACTACTTTTTTTTGGCCGGTCGGTTTCGCGGCTGCCTTCTTGGCAGCCGGAACCTTGGCGGCGGCGGTCTTGGCAGGAGCCTTGGCAGCAGCAGCTTTCTTCGCGGCCGGCTTGGCTGCCGGCTTGGCAGCCGACTTTGCAGCAGGCTTCGCAGCCGACTTGGCGGCCGGCTTCGCAGCGGCTTTCTTCGCAGCAGGCTTGGCGGCCGGCTTCGCAGCAGCTTTCTTAGCGGCCGGCTTGGCGGCGGCCTTGGCTGCCGGCTTGGCGGCTGCCTTCTTTGCTGCGGGCTTGGCGGCCGGCTTAGCAGCGGCTTTCTTGGCGGCCGGCTTGGCGGCTGCCTTCTTCGCTGCAGGCTTGGCTGCAGGCTTCGCTGCGGCTTTCTTGGCGGCCGGCTTGGCTGCCGACTTTGCAGCGACTTTCTTCGCTGCCGGCTTAGCTGCCGACTTGGCTGCCGGCTTGGCGGCGGCTTTCTTTGCTGCTGGCTTGGCGGCGGATTTCGCTGCCGTCTTCTTCGCTGCCGGCTTTGCTGCTGCCGTCGTCTTCTTCGCTGCCGGCTTTGCCGCTGCCGTCGTCTTCTTCGCCGCCGGCTTCGCTGCTGCCGTCGTCTTCTTCGCTGCCGGCTTCGCGGCTGCCGTCGTCTTCTTCGCGGCCGGCTTCGCAGCTGCCGTCGTCTTCTTCGCCGCCGGCTTTGCAGCCGCGGTCTTCTTCGCTGCCGGCTTGGCGGCTGCGGTGGTCTTCTTCGCTGCCGGCTTAGCGGCGGCCTTCGGAGCTGCCTTCTTGGCAGGTGCTGCAGCGGCCTTGGTGGCGGCTGGCTTCTTCACTTCGGTTTTCTTAGCGGCGGTAGCCATTTTTATTTCTCCTTCATCCGGGATGAAAATACTCACATAGTTGAAACCCGTCCGGCCAACCCGTCGGCGGACCGGGCGAATTATTCATCGGCACAAGCACAAGGTGTTTGCGCTAATGAATTCGGCACCCGGCTGAACTGCTGCAGCTCCTCACGACTGCAGCACTTCAGCCATTCGGGTCGTCGCTGCGCATCATGCGCTTGGCGGCGACCACAAAAATCTGTTCTTCATGTCTCCTGGACCTGGCGCATGTTCAGCTCAGATCCGACATCACACTTCAACAGGACCGCGGCTTGGACCACGCCGCACTCGTCACGGTTCAAAGAAAAAACCGCCCGACCTGACATCGTTCAGGCGAGGCGGCTTACCAGATAACCGTGCGGTCGTAATACATATCTGTGCGAACTTTGTGTCCTGTTGTTCTTTGCTTTTGGCGGGAACAACACACTCATTAAAGAGTGCTTGCAAAGTCCCGCGTTTTCAAGTTCGTAAAGTACACGAAAACCTTGTTGATGCGCAACCGGCACGAATGAATTTCGCATTCTTTTTTTATCGCGATCAGCGAGGTAGCGCACATAGAAACGGGCCCTTCGCACCGATCCGGCATGCGCGACGCATGCTCCACGTGCCATCGCGCGAACACGTCGCTTCGCATACAGCCTTTAGGTAAGGGATGTATGCGAAGCGACCCGGCCATGTCACATGCTTGAGCCGGCATCGCTCGGCATGCCCGACACGTCGTCGTCATTAAACGACAGCGGCGTGACACGAATGCGTCGTCACATCGTCGAAAGCGATCGCCATGGCACCTGCGATGGCCACAAGTCCCCCGAAAGTGCGATACGCATGCATGTGCCGCGACGATGCGCGACGCGTCGACGACCACCAGGCGACGGCGGCCGTGATCGGCGCGCGCGCCTGCGCTGAAGCCGCGCCGCGAACTCATCGACCTCATGCGGCCACTCATGCAGCCAGCCATGTAGTCGCCATCGCGAGGCTCGCTCGGCAGCATGATCACCCATTTGATCGAAGGCACACGCTACACTTCGCCCTTCACATATCGAAAGGCAAACCATGCATATCGACGCTGCACGGCAGCTGGTACTCCAGACCCTGATGCCACGCTGGCCGCACGCCAGGGTGGCCATCATCGGCGGGTCGATCGCGCGCGGCGAGGCGACCGCGAGCTCGGACATCGACCTGCTGGTCCTGTTCGACCACGTCGAGTACGCGTGGCGCGAGACGCTGCGCATCGCGACACCGCAGGCCGCGCGCACGGTCGAGCTGTTCGTCCACGACCCCGCCACGTTCGACTGGTTCTGCCGCGAATCCGACCGGCCGAACGGCCGCATGCCGCTGGCGTGCATGGTGCTCGATGGCGTGAACGTGCTGCCGGACAGCGCCGCCGCCGCGTGGCTGCGCGACCATGCGCGCACGCTGCTCGCGCAAGGACCGGCGCCGCTGTCGGCCGCCGCGCTGGCCAGCGGGCGCTACGAGATCACGACCTTGCTGGAAGACCTCGTCGACTGCACCGCCACCGACGAAACGTTGGCCATTGCCGCGAAGCTGTACGACGCGCTGGCGCACTTCGCGCTGCGCGCCGGCGGTGCATGGACCGGCACCGGCAAGCACCTGGCACGCCGGCTGCGGGCCCGCGCACCCGAGCTGGCCGCGACGCTGGCGGCAGCGCTCGCCGCCATCGGCACCGATCCTGCGCGCGGCAAGGTGTTGTTCGAGGCCGCCGCCGCGGCCGCGCTGGCGCCGCATGGCGGTGCGCTGCTGGCCGGCCACCGGCTCGATGCGCCGCCCGGATGGCGCAGCGCCGGCATCGCCTTCCCGCCGCCGGCACCCCATACTGAACTCCATATGGATGAGTCATAAAAATTGATTGGATATCGGCGGCGGCGACGGTTATGTTAGATGTCCGTCATCCACCGATCACCCGCCCATGCACAAGACCTCCTTCCATCCATCCTTTCGTCCCCATCGGCTCGCGGCCGCGCTGGCCACAGCGGCCGCCCTGCTCCTCCAACCGGCCGCCGCGCAAGGCCTGTCCACTGCCACCTGGACGCCCGACAACGGCAACGGCACCTTCACCAATCCCATCTTCCACGATGAGTTCTCGGACCCGGACATCATCCGCGTCGGCGACTGGTTCTACCTGACCGGCACGACGATGCATGCGATGCCCGGCCTGCCGGTGCTGCGCTCGCAGGACCTCGTCAACTGGGAGTTCGTCAGCTACGCGGCGCCGAAGCTGGACTTCGGCCCCGCCTACCGGCTCGAGGACGGCAAGTCGATCTACGGCCGCGGCATCTGGGCACCGAGCCTGCGTTATCACGACGGCACGTTCTACATCTTCACCAACGTCAACGGCCGCGGCACGCAGATCTACTCGGCCACCGACCCGAAGGGGCCGTGGACGCACCGCGAGATGAAGCGCAGCCTGCACGACTTGTCCGTGCTGTTCGACGACGACGGCAAGGTCTACGTCGTATGGGACCACCAGGAAATGAAGCTGGCGCGCCTGACGGACGACCTGACGGATATCGTGCCCGGCAGCGAGAAGGTGCTGTTCACGAAGGACCAGGGCATGGGCGAAGGGGCCCACCTCTACAAGATCGACGGCAAGTACTACATCCTCAGCGCGAACTACGCGGGCGGCTTCCGCATGCCGGCCGCGCGCGCCGACCGCATCGACGGCCCGTGGGAAGTGAACCGTTCGATCAGCACCGACGAAGGCTTCGGGCTGACACAGGGCAACCGGCTGCGGAAGAACGCGCCGCCGTTCGCACCTGACGACATCGTGCCGGGCGATCCGAAGCGGCACGAGGCCACCGCGATCCACCAGGGCGGCATCGTGCTGACGCCGGCCGGCGAATGGTGGGGCTTCTCGATGATGGATGCCAACTCGGTGGGCCGGCTGCTGACGCTTGCACCGGTGACGTGGCAGGACGGCTGGCCGTACTTCGGCCTGCCCGGCAACCTGGGCCGCAATCCGCGCACGTGGGTCAAGCCGAAGACGGCGGCGCCACAACCGGTCACAGTGCCGTTCCAGCGCAGCGACGACTTCGCGGGCAGCGCGCTGCAACCCGTCTGGCAGTGGAACCACGTGCCGGTCGACGGCAAGTGGTCGCTGGCCGAGCGGCCCGGCTACCTGCGCCTGCACGCGCTGCCGGCGCCGTCGTTCTGGCTGGCGCGCAACACGCTGACCCAGCGCGCGATCGGGCCGCGGTCGACGCCGACCGTCGTGCTGGACGCGGCGGGCCTGCGGGATGGCGACGTGGCCGGCCTGGGCCTGCTGAACCTGCCGTATGCGACGTTGGCGGTCGAGAAGAGCGGCGCGGGCCTGTCGATCGCCGTGTTCGACCAGGCACGCAACACGACCCGCCGCGTGCCGATCAAGGCGACACGCGTCTGGCTGCGCGCCGATTGCGACTTCCTGACGGAACAGGCGCGCTTCAGTTACTCCGTCGACGGCAAGCGCTTCGTGCCGCTGGGCGACGCGTTCACGATGGTGTTCCAGCTCGTCACGTTCCAGGGCGTACGCTACGCGCTGTTCAATTACAACCAGCAAGGCCGGGAAGGCGGCGTGGCGGACTTCGACAGCATCGACGTCCACCAGCCCCACCCACGGGGCCTGCTGCGGCCGATCCCGGCCGGCCGGACGATCCGGCTCAAGCCCTTCGGCCAGCCGGCGGCCGCCGCTGCGCTGGCGGCGGGCGTGCCGGCCACGTTCGCGGTACGGGACATGGGATTGGGCCGGGTCGCGCTGCAGGCCGGCAAGCGCTACCTGAGCGTCGCGCCGGATGGTGCCGTCACGCTGCAAGATGGCGCGCCGGGAGCCGCCCAGAGCTTCCAGTGGATCGAGACGCCGACCGGGGAGCTGGTGCTGATGGCACTGGCGAACAACCGCTTCCTGCGCCGAGACGCGGCGGCGGGAACGCTGGCGGCGGACAGCGCGGGCCCGACGACCGAGAGCGGCGACGGCACCCGGTTCATCTGGTCGCAATGAAGGAGCGGGTCAGCCGCCGGGCGCCTTGAACATCGTGGCGATGCCACGCATGCCACGCAATAGGGAGCCGAGCGCCTGGCCGGACGCCGGCACCGCGTGCAGTTGCGCCAGCGCCGTCTGCAGCACGCGGTCGCTGGACGAGCCAAAGCTCTTGCTGTCCTCGGCGAGGGGCCGCTGCGCCGCAACGGGCGCCGGCGCCTTCGTGCTGGCCGGCAGGTGGTTCGCCATGTCGGCTTCGCGGAACAGCAGGTTGTCGTCGCCCGCGTGCGCCACCGGCGGGTCGACCGGCACGTCCGGCAGGATGCCGTGCTCCTGCACCTCGCGACCGTTCGGCGTGAAGTAGCGGGCGACCGTCAGCTTGATCGCCGACTCGTCGGACAGCGGGAACACGGCCTGGATCGAGCCCTTGCCATACGTGCGGCTGCCGACGACCTTGCCCCGCCCGTTGTCCTGGATCGCGCCGGCCAGCAGCTCGGCCGCCGAAGCCGAGGCGCCGTTCACCAGCACGACCAGCGGCACGGTCTGGGCAAACGCGGGCAGCTGATCGGCGGCGTCAGGCGCCCCGGCCTTGCCGAAGAAGCGCGGCGACACCGTCACCTTGCTGGTGCTTGCCGGCAGCCGGCCCGTCGCCGAGAAGACGACGGCGCCCTGCGGCAGGAAGGCGCCGGCCGCCGCCACCGCCGCCGGCACCAGCCCGCCCGGGTTGTTGCGCAGGTCCAGCACGATGCCGTCGACGCGGCGCGGCCCGTCCAGCTGGCGCAGCGCGGCGAACAATTCGGCCGGCGTGCCGCTGGCGAATTCGCTGATGCGGATGCGCGCGAGATTGCCGTCCAGGCGCTGCACGCTGACGGAGTGCTCCTGCAACGTGGCGCGCGTGACCGTGACGGTGCGCAGCGGCGTCTTGCCCCGCTTGGCCAGGGTCAGCTCCACCGTCGTTCCCGGCTCGCCGTGCATGCGGTGGGCCACCTGGCTGTCGCGCAGGCCGAACAGCGGCGCGCCGTCGATCGCCACGATCGAGTCGCCGGCGCGGATGCCGGCCTTGTCGGCCGGCCCGTTTTCAGCGACGTCGCCGATCAGGATCTGGCCGTTCATCAGCTCCACGCCGACGCCGATGCCGACGTAGCGGCCCGTATTGATCCGCTCCACGTCCTCGAGATCGTCCTTGTCGAGGTAGCGCGAATGCGGGTCCAGCGACGACATCATGCCGCGGATCGCCGCCGTCATCAGCTTCTTGCGGTCGGCCGACCCCACGTAATCCTGCAGCACGAGCTGGTAACTCTCGAGCATCTGCTCGAACTCCTCCTTCGGCAGGCTCACCGTTTCATCCGCCCGGCACGACATGCTTGCCGCGCAACAGCCCATTGCAATACCGATCATCCATCGCTTCATCATGACTCCTTTGTGAAGCCGATTGTGCGGTGCGGCGATGCGAGATGGGGTCAAGGGAGGTAAGTTGACGTAAAGGACTGTAACTGCTGTGCAGCGCGGCACTGCACACATAAAAAAAGCCCCGCGCTGGCGGGGCTTCCTGGTCTGCTCGATGAGCGCGGGATCAATCCCAGCTCAGCGCACCACCGGTCTGGTACTCGGTCACGCGCGTTTCGAAGAAGTTGCGTTCCTTCTTCAGGTCGATCATCTCGCTCATCCATGGGAACGGGTTCTCGTCCTGGTCGAACATCTGGTCCAGGCCGATCTGCGTGGCGCGGCGGTTCGCGATGAAGCGCAGGTAGCCCTTGAACATGGCTGCGTTCAGGCCCAGCACGCCGCGCGGCATCGTGTCTTCCGCATACGCGTATTCCAGTTCCACTGCCTTCATGAACAGTTCCTTCAGCTCGGCGCGGAATTCCGGCGTCCACAGCTGCGGGTTTTCCAGCTTGATCGTGTTGATCAGGTCGATGCCGAAGTTGCAATGCATCGATTCGTCGCGCAGGATGTACTGGTACTGCTCGGCGGCACCCGTCATCTTGTTCTGGCGGCCCAGCGCCAGGATCTGCGTGAAGCCCACGTAGAAGAACAGGCCTTCCATCAGGCAGGCGAACACGATCAGGGACTTCAGCAGTTTCTGGTCGTTCTCGATCGTGCCGGTCGTGAAGGCCGGGTCGGTCAGCGTTTCGATGAACGGGATCAGGAACTCATCCTTGTCGCGGATCGACTTGATCTCGTTGTAGGCATTGAAGATCTCGCGCTCGTCCAGGCCCAGCGACTCGACGATGTACTGGTAGGCGTGGGTGTGGATCGCTTCCTCGAACGCCTGGCGCAGCAGGTACTGGCGGCATTCCGGCGCCGTGATGTGGCGGTAGGTGCCCAGCACGATGTTGTTGGCTGCCAGCGAGTCGGCGGTGACGAAGAAGCCCAGGTTGCGCTTGACGATGCGGCGCTCGTCTTCGGTCAGGCCGTTCGGGTTCTTCCACAGCTCGATGTCACGCTGCATGTTCACTTCCTGTGGCATCCAGTGGTTCGCGCAGCCGGCCAGGTATTTGTCCCACGCCCACTTGTACTTGAACGGCACCAGCTGGTTTACGTCCGTCTTGCCGTTGATGATGCGCTTGTCGTCGGCGTTGACGCGGTGCGAGATCTGCTCGGCGGTGGCTTCCGGTTCGGCACTCATCGTAGGCGGGACGGCCGGCTTGGCCACGTCATCTTCCCAGTTCAGCATATTGTTTTTCCTTTGTTCGGTAATGGGAACGGCCCCGTCAGGGGCTCGTCCTTTTTTATCTATTTATATTAGATGGCGACTCGGCGGTGCGCAGTCAAGCGAACACGCTTCGCCGGGTCGGCCGGATTGGTTATTGACACGCTTCGCATTCCTCGAAGCCCGGGTCGCCCGGACGGAGGTAGCATGCGGCGCCTTCCTGCACTTCCTGGACCGTGGTCGGCGCGGTGTGCGTCGGCACGGCGGTGGACGAGGAGGCAGCTGCGGCGGCGCTCGGCATCGCTGCGGGCGACACGGCGTTCAGCGCGCCCGTCTTCGTCGTCGACTTCTCCATGTGGGAAGCGGCGATCGTGCGCAGGTAGTACGTCGTCTTCAGGCCGCGCAGCCAGGCCAGCTTGTAGGTCTCGTCCAGCTTCTTGCCCGATGCGCCGGCCATGTAGATGTTCAGCGACTGCGCCTGGTCGATCCACTTCTGGCGGCGCGAGGCGGCTTCCACCAGCCAGCTCGGCGACACTTCAAAGGCCGTCGCGTAGATGTCGCGCAGGTCTTGCGGCACGCGGTCGATCTTCGTCAGCGAACCGTCGAAGTACTTCAGGTCGGCGATCATCACCTCGTCCCACAGGTCGCGTGCCTTCAGGTCGCGCACCAGGTAGGAGTTGATTTCGGTGAATTCGCCGGACAGGTTCGACTTCACGTACAGGTTCTGGAACGTCGGCTCGATGCAGGCCGAGACGCCGATGATGTTCGAGATCGTCGCGGTCGGGGCGATCGCCACGCAGTTCGAGTTACGCATGCCGAACTTCTTGATGCGTTCGCGCAGCGGGGTCCAGTCCATCGACGACGACATGTCCACTTCCAGGTAGCCGCCGCGCTCTTCCGCCAGCAGCTTGACGGAGTCCTGCGGCAGGATGCCGCGGTCCCACAGCGAACCCTTGTACGACTCGTAGTGGCCGCGCTCTTCGGCCAGCTCGGTCGACGCGTAGTAGGCGTAGTAGCAGACGGCTTCCATCGACGTATCGGCGAAGCTCACGGCTTCCTGGGAAGCGAACGGCACGCGCATCATGTGCAGGCAGTCCTGGAAGCCCATGATGCCCATGCCCACCGGACGGTGACGCATATTGGCGTTCTTGGCCTTGTCCACGGCGTAGTAGTTGATGTCGATGACGTTGTCCAGCATGCGCATCGCGGTGCGGATCGTCTTCTGCAGCTTCACGTGATCGAGCTTGCCCTCTTTCATGTGGGCCGGCAGGTTGACGGAACCCAGGTTGCAGACGGCGATCTCGTCCGGGCCCGTGTTCAGCGTGATCTCGGTGCACAGGTTCGAGCTGTGGACGACGCCCACGTGCTGCTGCGGCGAACGGATGTTGCACGGATCCTTGAACGTGATCCACGGGTGGCCCGTTTCAAACAGCATCGACAGCATCTTGCGCCACAGGTCCAGCGCGGCGATCTTCTTGAACAGGCGCAGCTCGCCCGAAGCGGCCTTCGCTTCATAGCCCAGGTAGGCTTCTTCGAATGCCTTGCCGACCTTGTCGTGCAGGTCAGGCACGTCGGACGGCGAGAACAGCGTCCAGTCGCCCTTTTCCATCACCCGCTTCATGAACAGGTCGGGAATCCAGTTCGCCGTGTTCATGTCGTGGGTACGGCGGCGGTCGTCGCCCGTGTTCTTGCGCAGGTCGAGGAATTCCTCGATGTCCATGTGCCAGGTTTCCAGGTAGGCGCAGACGGCGCCCTTGCGCTTGCCGCCCTGGTTCACGGCCACGGCCGTGTCGTTGACCACTTTCAGGAACGGCACCACGCCTTGCGATTTGCCGTTGGTGCCCTTGATGTGGGCGCCCAGCGCGCGCACCGGCGTCCAGTCGTTGCCCAGGCCACCGGCGAATTTCGCCAGCAGCGCGTTTTCCTTGATCGCGTCGTAGATGCCTTCCAGGTCGTCCGACACGGTCGTCAGGTAGCAGGAAGAGAGCTGCGAGCGCTGCGTGCCCGAGTTGAACAAGGTCGGCGTGGACGACATGAAGTCGAACGACGACAGCAAGTGGTAGAACTCGATCGCGCGGGCTTCACGGTCGGCTTCGTTCAGCGCCAGGCCCATTGCGACGCGCATGTAGAACGCCTGCGGCATCTCGATGCGCACGTCGCGCACGTGCAGGAAGTAGCGGTCGTACAGGGTTTGCAGGCCGATGTAGCCGAACTGCAGGTCGCGGTCGGCAACGAGGGCCTTGGACAGCTTGTCCAGGTCGAACTCGGCCAGCTTCGGATCCAGCAGGTCCGCTTCGATGCCCTTGGCGATGTATTTCGGGAAGTACTCGACGTATTCGGCGGCGGCGCGCGCTTGCGGCGTCTCCTTGCCGAACACTTCCTTGCGGATCGTGTGCAGCAGGATGCGGGCCGTCACTTGCGAGTAGGCCGGGTCCTTTTCCATCAGCGCACGGGCGGCCAGGATGGCGGACTTGTACAGTTCCTCGACGGGCACGCCGTCATACAGGTTGCGGAAGGTTTCGGACAGGATCGCGTCCGCATCGACGTGCTTTTCCAGGCCGGAGCAGGCGGCGTCGATCAGCTCGCGCACTTCCTGCACCACCAGCGGGCGGCGCACGCCGTTGTCCAGCACGTGCAGCTCGGGCTCGGCCACTTCGGCGGAACCGGAGGCCGCCTTCTTGGCGCGGCGCTCTTCCATCTGCTTGGCACGGTACAGCACGTAGGCCTTGGCCACGTCGTGCTCGCCCGAGCGCATCAGGGCCAGTTCGACCTGGTCCTGCACGTCTTCGATATGGAACGTGCCGCCGGAAGGCTGGCGGCGCACCAAGGCATTGACCACACTATTCGTCAGCTGTTCGACCAGGTCGCGGATCCGGGCGGATGCGGCGGCCGGGCCGCCCTGCGCCGTCTGCACGGCGATGAAGGCCTTCGTCATCGCGACGGCGATCTTGGACGGTTCGAACGCGACGACGGCACCGTTGCGGCGGATGATGCGGTAGTCGCCCAGGGCGGCTGCATTGGTCAGGCCCGTGGCGGGCGCCGTCTCTGCATGGTGCGGCTGCTGTGCCGTTAGTGTGGTGATGTCTTGGTTCGATTGCATTGGATGTAAGCTCCCGATTGAGTGGTGCGGAGAAGATTCGTCCGCCCCGTAAAACATAAGTGCAATGGCTGCGCCGGCCTCCTTGGGACAAGGATGACGCCGGCCGCCGGAGACGCCCGTGGCATTGCATGGTCGCGGTAGTGCCTGCGGTGGGTGCCGGGGGAACGAGCGTGCCGGAGGAAGTGATCAAGCCAACGTAGCAAGCCGCTTGGCAACCCGCTGATCAACCCGATTATCAATCCCGCTGATCAATCCCGCTTATCAATCCCGTTTATCAACGGGTTATCAACGCGGTTATCCCTGACTTATACACCCGCTTATTCACCGAGTTACCCACAGGAGCACTAGATTTAGTGCGCCATACAATCTATCTCACTAATTGTAGTGAGCGTGATGCCCTAGTACAAGCGGGACAGGACGATTTTTTTTGCTAGAAACGCCAATATTTCTGTTGACTTTTCAAGGTATCGATAAGGGCGGGCGTTCTGGCGTAAGCGAGCGCTAACCTTGTCCAATCATTGACGCCAGGATCAACTAATTGACAACAGGAAATATTTGCCGACTTATCATTTCCTTATTGGACACGGGGTCGGAACCCTCAGCCTTCCGGCTCCTGGATGCCCAGCTTCTGCATCTGGTAGCGCAGCTGCCGGAAGCTGATGCCGAGCAGTTGCGCGGCCTGGGTGCGGTTGTACTGGGTCTCCTGCAGCGCCCGGACGATGATCTCGCGCTCGACCCGCTCCAGGTAGGCCGGCAGGTTCGACGGCAGCACCGCGAGGTCCGGCAGCGGCGGCATGCGCTCGCCCGGCGGCGCGGGCATGGCACCGGGTACCGCCGCAGTGGACAACCCCGGCACCTCGGTCAGCGCGGGCGCGACGGGTGCCCCGGCCGGCGCATCGGCCAGCTTCGCGCCTTTCAGCGACAGGTCGTTCACGTCGATCACGCCATCGTTGGAAAACGCCAGCGCCCGTTCCAGCACGTTTTCCAGCTCGCGCACATTGCCGGGGAAGCTGTAGCTGCGCAGCGCATCCAGCACGCCGGGCCCCAATACCGCCTTCTGGCCGCCCGCGGCGGACAGCCGGGCGAGGATCGCTTCGATCAGCACGGGCAGATCGTCGAGCCGGTCGCGCAACGGCGGCAGCGACAGCTCGATCACGTTCAGCCGGTAGAACAGGTCTTGCCGGAACTTGCCCTCTTCCACGCAGCGCGCCAGGTTCTGGTGGGTGGCGCTGACGATGCGCACGTCCACCGGCTCCTCGGCCGTGGCGCCGATCTTGCGCACCCGGCGTTCCTGGATCGCCCGCAGCAGCTTGACCTGCATCGGCAGCGGCAGGTCGGCCACTTCGTCGAGCATCAGCGTGCCGCCGTTGGCGGCCTGGAAGAAGCCGTCCCGCTCGTCCGCCGCACCGGTGAACGCGCCCTTGCGGTAGCCGAAGAACTCGGCCTCCATCAGCGCCTCGGGAATCGCGCCGCAGTTGACGGCGATGAACGGCTTGTCGGCCCGCGAACTTTGCGCGTGGATCTCGCGCGCGGCCAGTTCCTTGCCCGAACCGGATTCGCCGGTGATGGCGATCGGCGCCATCGACCGTGCCAGACGGGCGATCTGCGCGCGCAGCGCCTGCATGGCGGTCGAGCTGCCTTTGAGCCGGCTGTCGGCCGGTTCGGGCGCCGCGGCCGGGCTGTGCGCCGTGTTCAGTTTCAGCGCCGACTGCACCATCATGCGCAACTGGTCCAGCTGCAGCGGCTTCGTCACGTAGTCGAACGCGCCCGCCTTCAGCGCGACGACGGCGTTTTCCGCGCTGCCGAACGCGGTGACGACGGCCACCGGCGTATTGCGGCCGCTGCTCGCGATCTCGCGCACGAGCTCCAGCCCCAGGCCGTCCGGCAGGCGCATGTCCGTCAGCACCAGGTCGTAGTCGGCGCCCGCCAGCAGCGCCCTGGCGTGGCGCAGGTCGGCGGCGCTGTCGACGTCCAGGCCCATCTTGAGCAGCGTGATCTCGAGCAGCTCGCGCAGGTCGTCTTCGTCGTCCACCACGAGCACTCGGGGGGAACCGCGGGAGGAAGCGTTCATGGTTACCTTATTGATACGGCCGGGCGAACGTGATGACAAAACGGCCGCTGGACTCTGCCCCCGCGACCGGGCCGGCGTCGAAGCGGTATTCGTAGTCCAGCATCGCGTCGTTATTCAAGCACAGTTCGCGCGCGAGATACAGGCCCAATCCGGTTCCCTTCGACGACGTCGTGTAGAACGGCTCGAACAGGTGGGCGCGCACCTCGGGCGTGATGCCGGGGCCGTCGTCCTGCACGTGCAGCTCGGGCGGCCGGCCCTCCACCTGCACGACGAACAGGCGGATCGACGCGCCCTTGCGGCTGGCGTAGCGGATCGCATTGCCGAGCAGGTTCAGGAGCACGGCACGCAGGTGCACGGGATCGAAATGCACCGTCACGTCGGCCACCTTGGCGATGTCGAGCACCCGCGGGTCGAGCCGCTGGGTTTCGTCGAACTCCGCCTTCAGCTCGGCCGCGAAGTGCGCCAGCGCCAGCGGCTCGGCATGGCCCTGCGCCTTGCGCGACAGCTGCAGGATGTCCTCGACCATGCGGTTCACGCGCGCCACGTTGTCGGCCACGATCTTCAGCAGCCGCACGTGCACAGGGCCGTGCAGGTCCTCGGCCAGCAGCGACGTCGCGTGGCCGATCGCCGACAGCGGGTTCCTCACTTCGTGCGCGATGCTGGCCGTCAGGCGGCCCATCGACGCCAGCTTCAGTTGCTGCGCCTGGTTCTCGATGGCCGTCACGTCCTGCAGGAAGATCACGTTGCGCTCGACGCCCACCTCCGCCGTCTCGGCCGCCGCGAAGCGCACCTTCAGGTGGGCCGCCAGGTCGGCGCGGGCGCTCCACGCGGCCGTCATCTCGCGCAGCAGCGGGTCGGTATAGGGCTTGATCGTGACGAAGGCCGTGTGCCGGGCCGGCTCGGCGCGCCAGTCCTCATACGCCTGGGCGATCGGATGCAGCGACGGCATCGCGCCCAGCCGCAGCCCGAGCGCGCCGGACAGGCCGAGCATCTGGCGCGCCGCCGGGTTGCCGGCCAGGAGTTCGCCATCGGGGCCGACGACGACGATGCCGTCGCCCGCCTGCGACATCACCAGCCGGTTGACGGCTTGCTGCACGCCGATCTCGATGCCGCGCTGCACGGCCAGTTCCTCCTGGCCGATCAGGCGCGCGGCCATCCGGTTCACCACCAGCACGGCGGCAAAGAACGCGGCGCCATACAGGCCGGCCTGCAGCACGGCCATGTCGCCCTCGCCGCCCAGCGCGCGCCACAGGCTTTCGCCCAGCATGAACAACGATGCCAGCGAAGCAAACAGCAATGCCAGCACCAACGGCGCCAGGATCGCGCAGCCCGCCAGGGGGAACAGGTACAGGATCGCCAGGCCGCTCCTCACGCCGCCGGCCGCCATGTACAAGAGCGAGATCACGACGAGGTCGCAGCTGACCTGCGACAGCAGCTGCAGCAGGAAGCGGTGGCGCCACCATGCCGCCGTCAGCGCGAACACGACCGCCAGGAACAGGTAGGACGCGCAGGTTTGCGCGTACAGGAAGTCGCCCGTGGAACGCAGGCCGCGGCTGTCGAAGCTCAGGTACACCAGCAGCACGAGCGCGATGACGACCCGGGTGCCGTTCAGCGTCTGCAACGACCGCCAGAAGGTGTCGCGCGCGGCCGCGGACAGGGCGGGAAGACGGATCACCGTGCCGCCGGCCGCGATCAGTGTGCCGGCGCGTGCGCCGGGCTGCAGTAATCGCGCCCGCCGGCCGGCACGTTTTCGGAGGCGGGGAAATACACGCCGCAGTGGGCGCAGCACAGCATCGCTTCAGCCGCGACTTGTTGCTGCTGCTGTTGCTGCGCGGCGCGCTGGCGCTGCTGCTGCATGGCTTGCTCGGCGCGGCGCTGCGCCTGCTTTTGCTTGGAACGGAAGGCGAAATAAATCAGCAGCGCAAGCGCCAGCCAGAATAAGACACGTGTCATGCGAAACCCCGGTGTAACACTACTTCGAGAACAAAACGGCTGCCGACGTAAGCGAGCAGCAAGGTGGCGAAGCCCGCCAGCGTGAACGACAGCGCCGTCTTGCCGCGCCAGCCGCGGAAGTGCCGGCCCGCCAGCAAGGCCGCGAACAGCAGCCAGGACAGCAAGGTGAAGACGGACTTGTGGTCCCATTTCAGCGCCTGGCCGAACAGCTGTTCCGAGAACACGATGCCGGACAACACGGTAAGGCTCAGCAGCATGAAGCCGAAGCCGATCAGGCGGAACAGCAGTTTTTCCATCGTCAGCAAGGCGGGCAGCTGGTCCAGCGCGGTGGACAGGAAGGTGGCGCGCTCGCTGCGCGTGTGCAGGCGCGACTCCTGCAGCGCCATCAGCACGGCGTGGAACGCGGCGATCGTCAGCGTGCTGTAGGCCAGCGTCGCGATGGCAATATGCCAGCCGAACATCGGCGAGCGCCCTTCCAGCCCGATCAGCGCGCCGGGGAACAGCGCCTGCAATGCGCACGCAAGCACGGCGCTCGGCATCACCATCCGGCGCAGGCCGTCCAGCGCGAAGTTGCGGTTTTCGATCCAGTAGGCGCCCACGGAGATCCACAGCGCGGACGACAGCATCGCCGCGAAGCCGAGCCGCAGCGAGCCGGGCACGACGACGTCCATCCACAGGCCGGCGCCATGCGCGAGCCACGCCAGTGCGGTCACCAGGGCAATGGGTTTCGCCCGGGTGGCGGGCAGGAAGGCACACACGGTATACAGCAACGCGGCTGCGATCAGGAGAATGGTCTGCATCGGCTAAGTTTACACCATGGCAGCCGAG
Source organism: Pseudoduganella flava (assembly GCF_007830495.1). Taxonomy (GTDB): domain Bacteria; phylum Pseudomonadota; class Gammaproteobacteria; order Burkholderiales; family Burkholderiaceae_D; genus Rugamonas; species Rugamonas flava. Next base: position 405,742 of record NZ_VLKW01000003.1, read on the forward strand.
CCAACCGGAGCAACTAATCGACGGCAGCCAGCCGCAGCTCGTCGTTGTGGTGCCGTTGTTGTTCTTCCATCACCAGCTGGCCCAGCTCGCGCTTCAATGCGTTGAAGACGGGCGAGGCCGGGTCGCGCAGGCGCGGCAGCTCGACGATCAGGTCGCGCTTGATCGTGCCCGGCCGGTACGTCATCACGACGATCCGGTCGGCCAGGTAGATCGCTTCCTCGATCGAGTGGGTCACGAAGATGATCGTCTTTTTCAGCTCGGCCCACAGACGCAGCAGCTCGTCCTGCAGGTTGCGGCGCGTCAGCGCGTCCAGCGCGCCGAACGGTTCGTCCATCAGCATGATCGGCGAATCGAGCGCCAGCACGCGGGCGATCGCCACGCGCTGGCGCATGCCGCCGGACAGGTCCTTCGGGTAGCGGTGCCGGAAGTCCGCCAGCGACAGCATCGCCAGCAGCTTGTCGACGGTGGCGCGGACGGTGTCGCGCGGCTGGCCCTTGATCTGCAAGCCGAACGCGATGTTGTCCTCGACGGTCATCCACGGGAACAGCGCATACTCCTGGAACACCATGCCCCGCTCCGGCCCCGGCCCCGTGACCAGCTTGCCGTCCGCCGTGATGATGCCGGACGACGGCAGCGCGAACCCGGCGATCGCGTTCAGCAGCGTCGACTTGCCGCAGCCCGATGGCCCCAGCAGGCAGACGAACTGGCCGCGCGGCACCTTCAGGTTGATCTCCTTCAGGGCGACGACTTCCCGCCCGCCCGTGGCAAAGACCTTGTTGACGCCGGCCGCGACGATATGCGCTTCGCTCATCTCAGTTCTCCAGGCCGCGGTGCCAGCGCAGCAGATGGTTGTTCAGGCTATTCATGCCCACGTCGATCGCCAGGCCGATCAGGCCGATCGTGATCATGCCGGCGATGATCTTGTCCGACCAGAAGTACTCGCGCGCCTCGAGGATGCGGAAACCCAGCCCGTTGTTCACGGCGATCATCTCGGACACGATGACGACGATGAACGCCGTGCCGATGCCGATCCGCACGCCGGACAGGATGTACGGCACGGCCGCCGGCAGGATCACGCGCACGAACATCGTCGTGCCGGAGGCGCCCAGGTTGCGCGCGGCGCGCAGGTAGATGCCGTCCACCTGCCGCACGCCGGCGATCGTGTTCATCAGCACGGGGAAGAACGCGCCCAGCGCGATCAGGAACACGGCAGGCGGATTGCCCAGCCCGAACCACAGGATCGACAGCGGAATGTAGGCGATCGGCGGGATCGGCCGCAGCAGCTGCACCAGGGGATTGAGCCACGCATACACGCGCGGGCTCGCGCCCATCGCCAGCCCGATCGGCAGCGCCAGCCCGGCGCCGATGGCGAAGCCGACCACCACGCGATACAGGCTGCCGAGCGAATCGTGAATCAGCTCGCCGGACAGCGCCCACGCCAGCCGCGATTGCGTGGCCGGGTCATACGGCTGCAGCGGCAGCAGGTATTCGATCCACTTCGTAACGACGGCCAGCGGCGACGGCAGCACGGCCGGATTGACCAGGCCATAGCTCGACGCCAGCTGCCACGCGACGATGACGGCGGCCGGCACCACCATGCCCACCGCGATTTCCCGCCATGCGATCCTTGCCATCGCGCCCTCCTACTTCACGCCCAGGCTTTGCTTGGCCTGGTTGAGGAGGTCCGTCTTGACCCAGTCCTTCGCCTGCGGCGGCCGGCTCATGCGGCCGACGCCCGTCTTGAACATCACGTCCGTCGTCGTCTGGATGTGTTCCGGCGTGATGTCGTAGGTGTAGGGTGAATTGCCGATCGCGTCGTCGAAATCGTCCTTCGTGATCTGGCCCTTGAACACGACTTCGCGCACGTATTTCTCGGCCAGCGCCGGGTTGTCGATGAAGGACTGGGTCGCCTGGACGAAGCAGCGCATGAATTTCTCGGCCACCGGCCGGCGCTCCTTGTAGAACTTCTCCGTCATCACCATCGTCCGGACCGGCTCGCCGATCGGCGTGTTGTACGGCTTCATGATCTCGTTGCCGTAACCCTTGTTGATCGCTTGCGACGACTGCGGTTCGGACTGCATCATCGCATCGATGTTCTTGCCGAGGAGCGCCTGATTCAAGTCCGCGTAGGCGAGGAACACGAGGCGCACGTCCTTGCCCGGCTGGTCGGAAGCGGTCATGCCGACCTGGTGCAGCTCGGCGAGCAGCAGCACTTCCTGGATGCCGCCGCGCGTCACGCCGACCCGCTTGCCCTTCAGGTCCTTCAGCGACTTCAGGTTCAGGTCCGTCCGGCCGACGAGGCGCGCGCCGCCTTTCGCGAAGCCGGCCACGACATAGATCGGCGCGCCGCCGGCCCGGCCCGAGATCGCCGCCTCCGATGCGGTGGTGCCGACATCGAGTTCGCCGGCGATGATGGCCTGCATCACGTCGAGCCCCTTCGCGAAGATGTGCTCCTCGACCTTGATGCCGCACTTCGGCGCGATCTCTTTTATATAAGACACCGCGCCGTAGTGGGCGAACTTCAGGTTGCCGAGCCTGACCACGTCCTGCGCCTGCGCCGCCGTGCCCAGCGCCAGCAGCGCCGCCATTGCCATCGACTTCAACTTCATTGGAGCTCCTCCACGAAAAAGAAACGACCCGGATGACTAGGGAATCATACCGTGCCGGCCTGAAGCCAGGTCCAGAACTTCACACGATGCAACAGGCGCTAAATATTGAATATGAGAAATAACAAATCGATGCCCATTGCCGGCGCAGCCCGCAGGGGCTGTGGCGCGCCAGCCGCGCCGGCATGACGCGGGTCGCACGACATGACAGCGGACGCCTCGGCTTGATAGCCCCTCTTCTCGTCCAAAAGTAAGAGTTTGTAACATCATGCAAGGTGTGAGTTTCCGCGAGATTTAAAGCGCGGTAAGTAATCAATAATGCACGTCACATCACTCACCACGACAAGAGGTACCCATGCACGGCCTTACTCTCAAGAGATTGCTCGCGTCCGCCGCGATCACACTTGCGCTCTCCGCCTGCGGCGGGGGTGGTGGTGGCGACAGCAGCGGACCCCCGCCGTCCGGTGGCGGCTCGACAGCATTGACAGCCAGCGCCAGCGTCCCATATGCGCTGGCCGGCGGTGGCGCCGTGACGCTGACAGCGGCCGTGTCGGACGGCACAAGCGTCAGCTGGCAGCTGGCGGCCGGCAGCCCCGGCACCTTGTCCGGGGCGACCGGAACCAGCGTCACCTATCTGCCGCCGGCCGATGGCGTCGCCGCCGCCATGCCGGTGACGGTCACTGCGACCGCCGGCGCCGCCAGCAAATCGGTCAACCTGACGTTGTACCCGGACCCGGGCCCGGCACGGCTGCAGATCATCGCCGGCGACGATGGCGGCATCGGCCTGATCGACGGCCGCCGCACCGCGGCGCGCTTCGGCCTCATCCGCGAGATTGCGATGGATTCGAGCGGCGGCTTGCTGGTGGCCGAGGATGCAGCGCTGCGTCGCGTCACATCCGATGGTGCCGTGACGACGTTGACGCCCGATGCCGGGGCCATCAGCGTCGCGCCTTCGCAGGCAGGTTATGCCGTGTACGCCCAACGCGACGTCGCGCTGGGCACCGTCAAGGTCCGCCAGCTCAATGCCGACGTGACGCCGCCGACACTGGCAACGCTGTCCCTGGCCCAGGCGGACACGTTCCATCTGTATGGCACCCCGACCGGCAAGTTGTACGGCGCACAACACGAACGCATCGTCCAGATCTTCGAACCGGCGGGCGGCACGGCCACGCTGGCTGGCGTGGTGACGGGCGACAGCAATGCGCTGCCCGTGGACGGGCCGGCCGGCGTGGCGCGCTTCCGCGCCATCTCCGCAATCGCCGGCGACATCCAGGGCAACCTGTACGTGATCGACGACACGCTGATCCGCAAGGTGACACCGGACGGCACCGTGACGACGCTCGCCGGCGCGCTGGGCAGTTCCGCGCTGCCACAGGATGGCCAGGGCAACGCAGCGCGCTTCCTTGCGCCGTTCAGCCTGGCGGTGGACGTGCAGGGCAATGTCCTCGTGCTCGACCGCCTGAGCGGCAGCACCGACCTGCTGCTGCGCAAGGTGACACCCGAGGGCGTCGTCATCAGTGTCCGCGTGGCCGATGCGGGGCTGCGCCAGATCGTCGGCAACGGCGGCGTCAGCGTGAAAGCGGCGCGAACGGCCCAGATCGACGTGCTCAATGCCGACGGCACCACCACCGCCTTTGCCGGCAAGGAGCCCGCCACGCCTGGCACGGTGAACGGCACCGGCACGGCGGCGCGGTTCAATGCGAACATCTACCTGATGGCGGCGGACCCGTCGGGCAACCTGTATGTCGTCGATTCGCAGCCGAAGGACAGCAGCGGCACCGACGTTCCCGGCCTCACGCTGCGCAAGGTAACGCCGGACGGGGTGACGACCACGTTCGCCACCTCCGCCGCCGTGCACGTCCCGACGGGCATCGTGGCTGACAAGACCGGCAACCTGTACGTGTCGGACCGCCAGGTGACCGGCCCGGCGAACCCACCGGCCGGCGGTGGCGCGATCTACAAGATCACGCCGCGGGGAACCGTGGCCGTGCTGGCCGGTTCCGGCGACAAGGCCGACGTCCAGGTGGATGGCACGGGCAGCGCGGCGCGCTTTGTCGTGCCGACGCTGGTCGGCATCGATGCCGATGGCAACCTGTACGCGACGGACCGCAAGACCGCGGGCGGCACCGGTGTCGGTATTCCGATCCCAGTGCGCAAGATCACGCCACAGGGCGTCGTGACGACGGTCGCGGCATTGCCGCCGGGGCTGCGTGACGTGGCCGACGCGGCCGGCAACCTGTACTCCGCCGACGTAGCACAGTCGGTGGTCTACCGCACCACACCGGCCGGTGTACAGAGCGTGATCGCCGGCGTGGCGGGCAAGCCGATCACGTATGCGGGCCTGCCGGGCTACCTGAACCATCCGCAGGCGCTGGTGGCCACCGGGCCGTTCAGCTTCGCACTGCTGTCGGGGTCGACGGTCGTGCGGCTCGTCGTTCCGCACTGAGCGCACACGAAGCACTCACCACCGGGCGCCGCGGTTCGCGCGGCGCCCGTGCTGCTTCGGGTAAAATGCGTGCAACACCCGGCCGTCCTGGCCGGGGCATCTATCCCACAGTACAGATCCATCATGCTAGACAATCTGACTCAACGCCTCGCCAAGGTCGTCAAGACCATGCGCGGCGAGGCCCGCCTCACCGAAGCCAACACCGCCGAGATGCTGCGCGAGGTGCGCCTGGCGCTGCTGGAAGCCGACGTGGCGCTGCCCGCCGTGCGCGAGTTCATCGCGAAGGTGAAGGAAAAGGCGCTCGGCGAGGAAGTGATCTCGTCGCTGACGCCGGGCCAGGCCCTGGTCGGCGTCGTGCAGCGCGAGCTGGCCGCGCTGATGGGCGCCGATCTGGGCCCGGAAGCCGCGCAACTCTCGTTCGCCCAACAGCCGCCCGCGATCATCCTGATGGCCGGCCTGCAGGGTGTCGGCAAGACGACCACCGTCGGCAAGCTGGCGAAGTACCTGCGCGAAGAGAAGAAGAAAAAAGTGCTGACCGTGTCGGCCGACGTGTACCGCCCCGCCGCGATCGCCCAGCTGCAATCGGTGACGAGCCAGGTGGGCGCCGACTTCTTCCCGTCCACCGCGCAGGACAAGCCGGTCGACATCGCGCTGGCCGCGCTTGACTGGGCCAGGAAGCACTATCACGACGTGCTGATCATCGACACGGCGGGCCGCCTCGGCATCGACGAGGAGATGATGCGCGAGATCACCGCCGTGCATGGCGCCGTGAAGCCGATCGAGACGCTGTTCGTCGTCGACGCGATGCTGGGCCAGGATGCGATCAACACGGCCAAGGCGTTCAACGACGCGCTGCCGCTGACCGGTATCGTGCTGACGAAACTCGATGGCGATTCACGTGGCGGTGCCGCGCTGTCCGTGCGTCACATCACGGGCAAGCCGATCAAGTTCGCCGGCGTATCCGAAAAGCTCGATGGCCTGGAAGCGTTCGATCCGGCGCGGATGGCGAACCGGATCCTGGGCATGGGCGACATCCTTGCGCTGGTCGAGGAGGCGCGCAAGGGCGTCGACGCGAAGGCGGCCGCGGACCTGGCCGCGAAGGTCAAGGCCGGCGGCAAGTTCGACATGAACGACTTCAAGGCGCAGCTGGGCCAGATGAAGAAGATGGGCGGCATGTCGAGCCTGATCGACAAGCTGCCGGCCCAGTTCCAGCAGGCGGCCGGCAATGCCAACATGGACCAGGCGGACAAGCAGGTGCGCCGCATGGTCGGCATCATCGATTCGATGACGCCTTTCGAACGCGCCAAGCCGGAGTTGATCAAGGCCTCGCGCAAGCGCCGCATCGCGGCAGGCGCCGGCGTGCAGGTGCAGGAAGTGAACCGCATGCTGAACCAGTTCGAGCAGATGCAGTCGATGATGAAGAAGCTGCAGGGCGGCGGATTGATGAAAATGATGCGCTCCATGAAAGGCATGATGCCGGGATTGCGTTAAAACGAGCCATGGCTGCGTTGTAGCGCCTTGGCGTGCTAAAGCACTGCCTGCGTCGCTACGCCTTGCCCTGACTCGTTTGAACGCAACCCGAACAACTGGGTTCAGCAAAAAGCCAGCGCTGACTGCACCTACCCATACGGCCTACACCTAAAGGCTTTCTGGCCTTCGAAGGATAAAAAAACCGCCCTGCGCAGCGTGCGCAACGGCGGTTTTTTGCATTGTTGGCTGTTCTTTACGTGTCGTTTCCCACAAAAAACGCGAAAAACGCTTGCATCCTTGTAAAAAGCCCACCAATATTAGCCGTGCGATTGTATTGCGCAATTTTCCATGTGTTTGTTAAGGAGGCTCGAATATGGCAACAGCCAAGAAATCCACGGCAGCACCAGCCAAGAAAGCCGCTACCAAAGCGGCTCCGGCAAAGAAGGCCGCGGCTCCAGCGAAAGCTGCAGCCAAGCCCGCAGCGAAAAAAGCAGCACCCGCAGCACGCAAGCCCAACGCAGCATTCATGAAAGAGATGACTCCGTCCGCCGCCCTGTCCCCGGTAGTTGGTGCCTCCCCGCTGCCACGCACGGAAGTGACGAAGAAAGTCTGGGATTACATCAAGAAGCACAACCTGCAGGATGCCGCCAACCGCCGCATGATCAACGCGGACGACAAGCTGAAGGCTGTCTTCGGTGGCAAGGCCCAGGTGTCCATGTTCGAGATGACGAAACTGATCTCCGATCACCTCAAATAAGACGCGCCGGCAAGACCTGCCGTCACAAGCCCCGGCGTGAAAGCGACCGGGGCGTTTTTTTAGGGTCAGACCCGGCGGGTCTGACCCAAGCATCTGATTGGGGTTTGATTATGTGGTCCGTGGCTCGACGGAACAGGCCGAACCCAAAACCCAAAGTCTTGGGTCAGACCCAACGGGTCTGACCCTACCGCCAGTTATTCCACGCCTTCAGCACCGCATTCGGATACTCCGGCCGCCCGCGGCTGCCGTTGTAGCGGCCCAGCGCCAGGAACAGGTTGCCCCCTTCCATATCGACGTACATGCGCAGGATCGCGCAGCCGTAGCGCAGGTTGGTCTGCATGTTGAACAGCTTGCGGCGGTCGCTGTCGCCGATCACGTTGGTCCAGAACGGCATCACCTGCATGTAGCCGCGCGCGCCCACCATCGACACGGCGTACTTGCGGTACGCCGACTCCACCTGGATCAGCCCGAGCACCAGTGAGGGCTCCAGCCCCGCGCGGCGCGACTCGTACCACACGGTTTCCAGAAACTCGCGGCGGTGCAGTTCGTCCGGCAGCTTGCGCTTCAGGCGGTCGGACATCTGCGCCACCCAGGCGTCGTAGCGCTGCTGGTCGGCGGGGTTGGTGAACGCCGGCTTGGGCGGGCGCGCGTCGAGGATCGCGTTCGACAACGCGAGGCGGACCGAGTCCGCCAGCGCCTCTTCCTTCTGGTTGCCGGCGAAGCCGAACGGCGCGCACAGCACGCCGGTGGCGAATGCCGCCGTGTGCCACCAGCGCAAGGGGCGGGCCCACCAACGGCGCCGTTCCCGGCCTTCGCGGTGTGTGCGCCCCATGGTTATTGCTGCACTTTGCCCTTGATGAAGGCAAGGATGTCGGCCAACGGCACGCTGGTCGCCTCGGTGTCGCGACGGCCTTGGTATTCCAGGTTGCCTTCCTTCAGGCCACGCTCACCGATGACGACGCGGTGCGGCACACCGATCAGCTCCCAGTCGGCGAACATCGCGCCCGGGCGCAGGCCACGGTCGTCGACGATCACGTCGATGCCGGCGGCCAGCGCCGCGGCGTACAGCTTCTCCGTCTCTTCTTTCACCAGTTCGCTGCGGTCCATCCCCATCGGGCACAGCACCAGTTCGAACGGCGCGATCGACGTCGGCCAGATGATGCCCTTGTCGTCGAAGTTCTGCTCGATCGCCGCGCCCAGGATGCGCGTGACGCCGATGCCGTAGCAGCCCATCTGCAGCGGTGCCGGCTTGCCGTTCTCGTCGAGGTAGGTGGCGTTCATCGCGGTCGAGTACGCGGTACCCAGCTGGAACACGTGGCCCACTTCGATGCCGCGCTCGATCGCCAGCACGCCCTTGCCGTCCGGCGAAGGATCGCCTTCGACGACGTTGCGCAGGTCGGCCGTGATGTGCGGCTCGGCCACGTCGCGGCCCCAGTTCGCGCCCGTGTAGTGGTAATCCACCTCGTTGGCACCGGTGACGAAATCTGCCATGTTCGCGACCGTGCGGTCGGCCACGATGGTCACGGGGGCCTTGGTGCCGATCGGGCCCAGGTAGCCCGGCTTGCAGCCGTAGACTTCCTCGATCTCCGCCTCGGTCGAGAAGCGGTAGGCGCCCGTCAGGCCCGGCACCTTCGCCGCCTTGATCTCGTTCAGCTCATGGTCGCCGCGCAGCAGCAACATGAAATACTGTTTATCCAGTTTGCCGTCGGTTTCCTTCTCGACCGTCAGCGCGATCGTCTTGACCGTCTTCGCCAGGTCGATGCCCAGCAGCTTGGCCACGTCCTCGCACTTGGCGGCCTTCGGCGTCGACGTTTTCACGAGCTCGGCGGACGGTGCCGGGCGCGTGCCCGTCGCCAGCGCCTCGGCCGCCTCGATGTTGGCGGCGTAGTCGGACGTGGGGCAGTACACCAGCGCATCTTCGCCCGTGCTGGCGATCACGTGGAATTCATGCGAACCGGTGCCGCCGATCGCGCCGTTGTCTGCGGCCACGGCGCGGAACTTCAGGCCGAAGCGCGTGAAGATCTTCGTGTACGCGTCGAACATCGTCTGGTAGGACTTTTGCATGCCTTCCAGGTCGCGGTCGAACGAGTACGCATCCTTCATCGTGAACTCGCGGCCGCGCATCAGGCCGAAGCGGGGGCGGCGTTCGTCGCGGAATTTCGTCTGAATGTGGTAAAAATTCAACGGCAGCTGGCGGTACGATTTGATCTCGCTGCGCACCACGTCCGTGATCACTTCCTCGGAGGTCGGCTGGATCGCGAACTCGCGGCCATGCCGGTCCTTTACGCGCATCAGTTCCGGCCCCATCTTGTCCCAGCGCCCCGTTTCCTGCCACAGCTCGGCCGGCTGTACCAGCGGCATCAAGAGCTCGATCGCGCCGGCGCGGTTCATCTCTTCGCGCACGATCGCCTCGACCTTGCGGATCACCTTCAAGCCCATCGGCATGTAGGTGTAGATGCCCGAACCCAGCCGCTTGATCATGCCTGCCCGCATCATCAGCTTGTGGCTGACGATTTCAGCGTCGGAAGGCGCTTCTTTGAGTGTGGAAATAAAAAACCGTGACGCACGCATATCAGTGAATTCTTTTCAAAAAGAGAGGGTTATAATCAACCTAATTTTAAAGGATTAGCTGGCTGATGCATCCATCATTTATACAATGTGCTGAACTTCGTGTTCGACTGCGCGTTCAACTGCGGCGCTCGCCTGATGGTGCCGCGGCGGGCTTGCCGGCCGCTCCCGTATCCCGGGGGCGCGGCCGTCAGGCGAACTTGTGGGCAAAAATGTAAGAGGATAGATGTAAGAGGGACTGCATCGGCGGCAGAAAGTTTTGAGGTGCACTATGCTCGATCGGGAAGGGTTCCGCCCCAACGTCGGCATCATCCTGCTGAACTCGCACAACGAGGTCTGGTGGGGCAAACGGGTGCGCGAGCACTCATGGCAATTTCCGCAAGGAGGCATCAAGTACGGCGAGACACCTGAACAGGCGATGTATCGCGAGCTGCAGGAAGAGATCGGGCTGCGCCCGGAACACGTGAAGATCGTGGGCCGCACCCGCGACTGGCTGCGCTACGAGGTACCGGACCATTTCATCAAGCGCGAGATCCGCGGGCACTATCGCGGCCAGAAGCAGATCTGGTTCCTGCTGCGCATGTGTGCGCGCGACAATGAAGTGAACCTGCGCCTGACGGATCATCCCGAGTTCGACGCATGGCGCTGGCACGAGTACTGGGTGCCGCTGGACGTGGTGATCGAATTCAAGCGCGAGGTATACCAGCGCGCGCTGCAGGAATTGTCGCGCTTCCTGACCTGGCCGCCGCAAGGCGAGCGACGTCACTCGTCGCGCTACCTGCGCCAGCCGCACGGCCGCGGCCAGCAGGGGCAGCGCCCGCCGCAACAGGGCGCCGCCGCGCCGGCCAAGGAAATCGTCGGCTGCGACGGGGCCGCGCTGGCCACCAGCGACAAGCGCTGAGCGCAGGTCCTCGGCTTGTCCTTCATGCAACCGGCGCGGGCCCGTCCTGCGCCGGCGGGCATTTCTTTGTACAATGGCCGCCCCCTGGCCAGTTACGCTGTCGTCCCATGTTCACGCCCTCTTCCCACGATGTCCGCCGCTTCTTCTGCGAAGTGTTCCGCAAGGACCGCGCGCATGAAATCCTGACGCCGCTCGAAGCGATGGCGCTGGACTGGGTGCGCCAACACCCGGAATACGACGACGCGCTGGCCGACGCCGAGGCCGCGATCGCCCGCGATTACTCCGTCGAGGGAGGCCAGGCCAATCCGTTCCTGCACCTGGCGATGCACCTGTCGATTTCCGAGCAGATCTCGATCGACTCGCCGCGCGGCATCCGCGCCGCCTTTGAAACGCTGGCGCAAAAGCTGGACTCGCCGCACGAAGCGCACCATGAAATCATGGAGTGCCTGGGCGAGATGATCTGGAAGTCGCAGCGCACCGGCACCCCGCCGGATGGCGAGGCGTACATCGAGGCGATCAGGCGCCGCGTGGGTAGCTGAAGGGCCGGCGGCATCCTTTCAACCAAAATGCAAAACCTGGGGTCAGAAAGGAGTGCTGGCCTGCGGGCCAGCACCGCTGCGCAGGCAAGGAGCGATGCTCCTTGAAACCCCTGCTTCGCCCCGGCGGGTCTGACCCCGGCTTCTGCCTTGGGTTTGAAGAACGTGTCCGGGCGCCTTAGTGCTGGATGACGAGCGTCCCCGGCAGGCTGTGCAGATAGGCTGCCAGGTCGGCGATGTCCTGGTTCGACAGCGGCTTCACCTGGCCCGTCATGATCGCGTTGTTGCGGCCGTTTGGGCCGTCGCCGCGCTTGTAGGCCGTCAGCGCGTGCGCCAGGTAGTCCTTGTGCTGGCCGGCCAGCTTCGGGTAGTCGGGAGCGATCGGCGAGTTGAAATCCTTGCCGTGGCAGCTGGCGCAGTTGTATTTCTCGGCCAGCGCCTTGCCGTTGTTGACGTTGCCCGAGGCGACGGCGGCAGTGGCGGCGGCGCAGAGCGCCAGGGCGAGCAGTGTGTTCTTCATCGTGGCTCCCCTCATTTCTGCTTGGCGTAGTAGGCAGCGATGTCGGCGATGTCCTGGTCGGACAGGCTGACGGCGATCCCCTTCATCGAAGGGTGCTTGCGGTCCCCCTTCTGGTAAGCCTTCAGCGCGGCTTCGATGTACTTCGCGCTCTGGCCGCCGATTTTCGGCACGGGAAACACTTCGGGGAAGGTCGCCTTGTAACCGGGGATGCCGTGGCAGCCGATGCACATTTCGATCTTGGCTGGGGCGTTGGCGGGATTGCCGACGATGTCCGCCGCGGCAGCGGCGGTCGCGACGCCGGCGAACGCAAAGGCGAGCGAGAGTTCCGCAAGGAGTTTTGTCATGGGTGGCTAGTCAAATCAAAAAAGGTAATCGGAGGGGGTCCTGCGCTACCGCCGTCTCCACGGCCCCCTTTGCAGCTTACACAAATACTTGACTTTCATACTACCAATCGCCGATTCTAACCTAGCTATTTACCGTCGTCCACAAAGTTGCCGGCGCGCCTGAAAACACGGGCCGTCAACTGTCATATACTCCGTTTTTCGACCATACCAACGGGAAGTTCACCGATGCACGCCGACCACCAACACGCACGTTTCGAAGGTTCCGCGCACTACGTCGCGACCGCCGACCTGAAGCTCGCCGTCAACGCCGCGCTGACGTTGCAGCGCCCCCTGCTCGTCAAGGGCGAGCCCGGCACCGGCAAGACGATGCTGGCCGAGGAAGTGGCGGCCGCGCTGGACCGCCCGCTGCTGCAATGGCACGTGAAGTCGACCACCAAGGCCCAGCAGGGCCTGTACGAGTACGACGCCGTGTCGCGCCTGCGCGACTCGCAGCTGGGCGACGAGCGCGTGCGCGACATCCACAACTACATCGTCAAGGGCGTGCTGTGGCAGGCCTTCACGGCGCCGGAACCGGTCGTGCTGCTGATCGACGAGATCGACAAGGCCGACATCGAATTCCCGAACGACCTGCTGCGCGAACTGGACCGCATGGAGTTCTACGTGTACGAGACGCGCGAGATGGTGGTCGCGAAGCACCGCCCGCTGGTCATCATCACGTCCAACAACGAGAAGGAACTGCCGGACGCGTTCCTGCGCCGCTGCTTCTTCCACTACATCGCGTTCCCCGACAAGGACACGATGGAAGCCATCGTCAAGGTCCACTTCCCGCACCTGAAGCAGGAGCTGCTGGCCCAGGCGCTGCAGACGTTCTACGAGGTGCGCGACGTGTCAGGCCTGAAGAAGAAGCCGTCGACGTCCGAATTCCTCGACTGGCTGAAACTGCTGCTGGCCGAGGACATCCCGCCCGAGGCGCTGCGCAGCAAGGACGCCAAGGCCATCGTGCCGCCGCTGCACGGCGCGCTCTTGAAAAACGAGCAGGACGTGCACCTGTTCGAGCGCCTCGTGTTCATGTCGAGGACGAACCGATGATCGCCGTGCAGCCGGTCGCGCTGGAGTTCAACGGCGTGCGGCTCGAGCCGCTGGGCCACGAGCATGCGGACGGGCTGCGCGCGGCCGCCTGCGACGGCGCGCTGTGGCAGCTGCGCGTGACGTCCGTGCCGGAGCCGGAGAACGTGGGCGCCTACATCACGACGGCGCTCGAGACGCCGGGGCGCTGCGCCTGGGCCGTGCGCGACGCCGCCAGCGGGGAAATCATCGGCACCACCAGCTACCACGACATCGTGCCGGCGCTCGACCGCGTCGAGATCGGCTACACGTGGTATGCGCGGAGCCGCCAGCGCAGCCACGTGAACACGAGCTGCAAGCGCATGCTGCTGGCGCACGCGTTCGACACGCTGGGCTGCGCCGTCGTGGGGCTGCGCACCGATAACTTCAACCACGCGTCGCAGCGCGCAATCGAACGCCTGGGCGCGAAGAAGGACGGCGTCATACGCCACCACGCGCTGCGGCGCGACGGCACCGTGCGCGACACCGTCATGTACAGCATCGTGCGCGGCGAATGGCCCGAGGTCAGGGCCCACCTGGACTACCTGCTGCGGCGCCACGAGCCATGCTGATCGACTTCTTCTTCACGCTGAAGGACGCGAAGATCCCCGTCACCATCAAGGAATTCCTCACCTTGCTGGAGGCGATGGAGAAGAACGTCGTCACGCAGTCGCTCGACGATTTCTACTGGCTGGCGCGCCTGACGCTCGTGAAGGACGAGGCCCACTTCGACCGCTTCGACCGCGCCTTCGCCCAGTACTTCAAGGGCATCGCCGCGACCTTCGACGACAAGGGCGCGATCCCGCTCGACTGGCTCGTGAAGCGGATGGAACGCGAGCTGACGGACGAACAGAAGGCCGCGCTGGAAAAATTCGGCTACGACAAGCTGATGGACCGGCTGCGCGAACTGCTGCAGGAACAGAAGGAGCGCCACGAGGGCGGCAGCAAGTGGATCGGCACGGGCGGCACGTCGCCGTTCGGCCATGGCGGCACCAATCCGGAAGGCGTGCGGATCGGCGGCCAGGGCCGCAACCGCACCGCGGTCAAGGTGTGGGACCGGCGCAGCTACAAGGACTACGACTCGGACCGCGAACTGGGCACGCGCAACATCAAGATCGCGCTGCGCCGCCTGCGCCGCTTCGCGCGCGATGGCGCGGCCGAGGAGCTGGCGCTGGACCAGACGATCCGCGCCACCGCCAACAACGCCGGCTGGCTCGACATCCGGATGCAGCCGGAGCGCCGCAACAACGTCAAGGTGCTGATGCTGTTCGACGTGGGCGGCACGATGGACGACCACATCGAGCGCACCGAGGAGCTGTTCTCGGCCGCCAAGTCCGAGTTCAAGAACATGGAGTTCTTCTACTTCCACAACTGCGTCTACGACTACCTGTGGAAAAACAACCGGCGCCGCCACGCGGAACGCTTCCCCACCTGGGACGTGCTGCGCAAGTACACGCCGGATACGAAGCTGATCTTCGTGGGCGATGCGACGATGAGCCCCTACGAGGTGCTGCAGCCGGGCGGCTCCGTCGAGTACAACAACGAGGAAGCCGGCGCGGAATGGCTGGCCCGCTTCACGCACGCGTTCCCGAAGTTCGCGTGGCTGAACCCGGAACCGGAAGGCCTGTGGCAGTACCGGCAATCGATCGCCGTCATCCGCCAGCTGATGAACGGGCGCATGTACCCCATCACGCTGGACGGGCTGGAGCGGGCGATGCGCGTGCTGTCGAAATAGCGGCTGCCGATACTGACAAAAAGTCAACGTAAAGCGCTACAATGGACGCCATGTGATCTTTTAAACAAGAGTCCTGTCATGCGCTTTGCCTACCTTGATGGAATGCGCGGTATCGCGGCGATGTTCATCCTCGTCCGCCACTGGCATGGGCTGCTTGGACTGGACTTCTATTTTTCCCACCTGGCCGTCGACCTGTTCTTCATCCTGAGCGGCTTCGTGATCGCGCACGGCTACGACGCGCGGTTACGCGACGCCAGCCTGCCGCCCCACTCGTTCATGCTGCTCCGCCTGGTGCGGATCTACCCCGTCTTCACGCTGTCGGTCATCGTCAGCGTCGCGTCCCGGCTGGCCGGCGCCCTCAGCAAAGGGAACGTCGGGCACGTTCCCGACGTGCTCGTGGCGGGTGCCGCCAGCCTGTTCCTGATCCCCGTGCCGTTGCCCGATTCGCCTTCGCTGTTCCCGCTGAACGTCTGCTACTGGTCGCTGCTGCTCGAACTGATCGTCAATGCCGGCTACGCCGCCTTCCATCCGATGTTGCGCACCCGCGTGCTGGCGGCCATCGTCGGCACCTGCGCACTGGTCCTCGTGGCGCTCGGCACGGCCGAGGGAACGATCGGTTTCGGCTTTTCCTATTCGCTGTTCTCCGTCGGCGTGGGCTTCGTGCGGGCCGTGTTCGGCATCGCGCTGGGCGTGCTACTGTACCGCGAGCGCGCCCGCTGGCTGGCGCTTGCGCGGCAAGTGCCGGCACCCGTCGGCATCGGCCTGGTCGTGGCGGTGCTCGCGATGCCGCACGTGCCGGGCTACGGGCATGTCGAAGAGCTGGTCGCCGTCTTCGTCGTGCTGCCGATGGCCGTGGCGATCGCGGCAACGGCCGAGCCGTCCGGCTGGCGCCTGCGCCTGATGTGCGCACTCGGCGCGGCCAGCTACCCGCTGTATCTGCTGCACGTGCCGATCGCGCGCGTCGTCAGGAACGGCGTGGCGCTGGTCCCCGGGTGGGAACGGCCGCTGGCGTTCCTCGCCGCGCTGCTGCTGGTGCTGGCGTGCGTGTACATCGAACGCCATGTCGACATCCCGCTGCGCAGCCAGCTGCGCAAGTGGCTCGCCGGCGCCACGGCCGCGCGCGCCCGCGCCTGAACCCCGCAGCCCGGCAAGTCAGAACACCTTCGACACCGTCACCACCAGCGCATCGCGCCCCGTGAACTTGCCGTTCGCGGGCGATGCATAGGCCGCCTTGTCCGCATTCGTGCCCACGTACGCGAGCGACACGGTCGCGGCACCCAGGTCCTTCGTCACGCCCGCCTTCCAGTCCGTGTAATCGGCTGCGGCATGATGGCGCACCTGCTGGCGGCCGGCGTGCAGGTTCACGGTCCAGCCGGCGGCGATCTCATGATTGAGCGATGCATCCAGGTAGCCACTGTGGCGGCTGTCGGCAAAGCCGAACAGGTTCGTTGTCGCATCCGAGTACTTCAGCGTGGCGGGCCCGTATGCCAACTGGCCGTAGAGTTCCAGCGTGTCCGCATCCGGATGCAGCCCATTGGACGGGTAGACGTAGCCCAGCACGCCCACGTCGTAGGTGACGCCGCCGCCGAGCGCGCCGCGCTTGCCGGCATACAGGTCGATCTCGACGCTGCCGTCGCCGCCCGCATCCTTCGTCCAGCGGATCGTCGACGCCCAGGCGCCCGCATACCAGCCGCCGTCGTGGTCGACCCAGTCGACACCGCCCTGCAGCGCCGGGCGCAGGCGCGTCTGCGAGATGCCGCGGTAGCGGTAGTCGGAGACGGCGGCGGCGTTGAACGTCACCTCGCTGCCGGGCACGGCGTCCTGGGCCTGGGCGCTTGCGGCAAATGCGATGGCCAGGGCAAGGCCTGAAATCAGTCGTTTCATATCGAGCTTTCAAGTGGTAGGGATGTGCGGTGCCACGCCGCGCACGCGGGTGCGTGGCGGAACGGTCAACCGCGGGTTGGTAAGAAGTTAGCCGGCCAGCAGCAGGCGGTAGCCGACCGCCGTTTCCGTCAGCAGGTGCACCGGCTGGGCGGGATCGCGCTCCAGCTTCTGGCGCAGGTGGCCCATGTAGATGCGCAGGTAATGGCCGCTGTCGGCGTGCGCCGGGCCCCAGACTTCGCGCAGCAGCTGCCGGTTCGTGACGACGCGGTTCGCATGGTTGACGAGCACGGCCAGCAGCCGGTATTCGGTCGGCGTCAGGTGTACCATCTGGCCGGCGCGCGTGACCATGCGGGCATGCAGGTCCACTTCGACGTCGCCGAACCGCACGACGCCGCCGGCATCCTGGTCGGGCGCGCGGCGGCGGCGCTGCAGCGCGCGCACGCGGGCCAGCAGCTCGCCCACGCCGAACGGCTTGGTGAGATAGTCGTCCGCGCCGGCGTCCAGCGCGCGGATCTTCTCCTCTTCCGACACGCGGGCCGACAGCACGATCACCGGCACGGGCGACCACTGGCGCAGATCGGCGATCAGGTCCACGCCGTCGCCATCGGGCAGGCCCAGGTCGACGATCACCAGGTCGGGCTTGCGCGTGCCGGCGTCGATCAGGCCGCGCTGCAATGTAGCCGATTCCTGCACGTTCCAGCCTTCTTCTTCGAGCGCGAGGCGCACGAAGCGGCGGATCTGCGGTTCGTCCTCGACTAACAACGCGGTCGGCATCAATTTGTCATGCATGAATGGATTCCTCCGGCAGCGCTGGCGGCGTTTCCAGCGGCAGCGTGAACACGAGCGCGGCACCGCCCTCGGCGGCGCGCCGCGCGGCGATCGTGCCGCCATGCGCCTGCACGATGGCGCGGCAGATCGCCAGCCCCAGGCCGACACCCGGCTTGGCCGACTCGCGTTCGCCGCGCGTGAATTTTTCGAAGATCGCTTCCTCCTGGCCGGTCGGCAGGCCCGGGCCGTCGTCCGCGACGGTCACTTCCAGCTTGCCGCCGGCGGCGCTTGCCGACAGCGTGATCGTGCTGCCGGCCGGCGTGTACTTGGCCGCGTTCTCGAGCAGGTTCGCCAGCACCCGCTCGATCAGCACCGCATCGTAGCGCACCAGCGGCAGGTCGGCCGGCAGCCGCGTCGCCACCCGGTGCCCGGCGAGCAAGGTGCGCGCGGCGCGCAGCGCGCTGCCCACCGTCTCTTCCAGCGCCTGCCATTGCAGGTTCAGGTGCACGGCGCCGCTCTCGATGCGCGCCATGTCCAGCAGGTTGCCCACCAGGGTGCTCATGCGCACGGCCTCTTCGCGCAGCGCGCCCGCCAGCTCGCTCTGCACCGGCGACAGGGGCGAGCGCGCCAGCGATTCGGCCAGGCCGACGAGCGATGTCAGCGGCGTGCGCAGGTCGTGCGACAGCGCCGCCAGCAGCGAGTTGCGCAGCCGTTCCGATTCCATCTGCACCAGCGCCTTCTGCGCCACGTCGATGTAGTGCACCCGTTCCAGCGCGATCGCGGCCAGCGCGGCGAACGTGTCGAGCTGGCGGCGCTGCTCCGGCACCAGCAGCCAGCGCCGGTCGGCCGGCTCCAGCACCAGCACGCCGCGGGTGCGCATCGGCGCGACCAGCGGCAGGTAAAACAGCGCCGCCGACGGCAACGTGCCCGTGCCCATCCCTGCCGGCGCGGCACGGTCGAACGCCCATTGCGCGATCGCCATGTCCAGCACGCTCATGCCCGCCTGTGCCTCCGGCTCGACGAGCCGGCCCTGCTCGTCCGGCAGCAGCAGCGTCACCTGGGCGCGGAATGCCTGGGCCAGCGTGCGACGCGTGATCTCCAGCACCTGCTCGGCCTGCAGCACGCCGGTCAGCTCGCGCGCATATTCGTACAGCGCGCGCGCCCTGCCCTCGCGGTGCGTGGCCACGCGGGCCTGGAAGCGCAGGCCCGCCGCGAGGTGGCTCGTGATCAGGCCGACGGCCAGCATCACCGCGAACGTGATCAGGTACTGGATGTCGCTGACGGCGAACGAAAAGCGCGGTTGCACGAACAGGTAGTCGAACAGCGCGACGCCGGCCACGCTGGCCGTCAGCGCCGGTCCGCGGCCCAGCCGGAACGCGACGACCAGCACGGCCAGCAGGAACAGCATCGCGATATTGGTCGTCTCCAGGCGGTCCGCCAGCGTTGCGCCGAACGCGGCGACCAGCACCGGCGCCGCCAGCCCGAGCGCGTGCGGCCGCCAGCGCCACGGCATCGCCGGCTCGGCACGCATGTTCGCGTCGCGGTCGCGCTGCACGTTCTCGCTGCCTACCTCGATCACATCCAGCGCTGGGGCCGCGCGGGCGATGCGGCGCAGCGTCGGCAGGTGCCAGCGCCAGCGTGACGTTGCCCGGCCCAGCACGACCTTGCCGATGTTCTGCTGCTCCGCATAGCGGGCGACCGCAGTGCCGAGGTCGTCGCCGGCCAGCACCGCCGTCGTCGCACCCAGGTCCTGGGCCAGCTTCAGCGTTTCCAGGATGCGCTCGCGCCGCGCCGCCGGCAGCCGTTGCAGGGCGGGCGTTTCGATGTACACCGCATGCCAGCTGGCGTTCAGCTGGCCGGCCAGCCGGGCCGCGCTGCGCACCACGTGCACGCCGCCGGGGCGGTCGCCCACGCATGCCAGCAGCGCGGCGCCCGTCTTCCACGGCGCGCCGATGACCTTCTCGATGCGGTAGCTGCGCACGTCGCCACCGACCCGGTCCGCCGTGCGGCGCAGCGCCAGCTCGCGCAACGCGATCAGGTTCCCCTTGCGGAAGAAGTTGCGCGCCGCCCGTTCGGCCTGCGCCGCCTGGTACACCTTGCCGTCCTTCAGCCGCGCCAGCAGCTCGTCGGCCGGCACGTCCACCAGCACCACCTCGTCGGCGCGGTCGAACACCGTGTCCGGCAGCGTCTCGGCCACGCGCACGCCGGTGATGCCGCCGACGACGTCGTTCAGGCTTTCCAGGTGCTGCACGTTGACGGTCGTGAACACGTCGATGCCCGCTTCCAGCAGTTCCTCGACATCCTGCCAGCGCTTCGGGTGGCGCGAACCGGGCGCGTTCGAGTGGGCCAACTCGTCCACCAGGATCAGGTTGGGACGCCGCGCCAGCGCCGCATCGAGGTCGAATTCGGCCAGCGCCTTGCCGCGCCACGGCATCTGCCGGGGCGGCAGCACGTCGAGCGAGTCGAGCAGCGCGGCCGTCTCGGCGCGGCCGTGCGTTTCAACGATGCCCACCAGCGGCCGCACGCCTTCGCCCTGCAGCTGGCGCGCCGCATTCAGCATCGCGTACGTCTTGCCGACGCCGGCGGACGCGCCGAAGTAGATGCGCAGCCGGCCGCGCGTGGCACGCGCGGCGCTGGCCTGCATCTGCGCCAGCAGCGCATCCGGGTCGGGACGTTGGCTGTCGTTGGGGATCATGGGCGGCAGTGTAGACGATTACAGTGTATCGAGAGCCATATTCAGAGCCAGCACGTTGACGCGCGGCTCGCCCAGGAACCCGAACAGGGGCCGCTCGGCATGGCGCTCTACCAGTTCGCGCACGCGGGCGGCGTCGATGCCGCGCGCGCGCGCCACGCGGGCGACCTGGTACTGGGCGGCGGCCAGGCTGATGTCCGGATCGAGGCCACTGGCCGAGGCGGTGACCAGGTCGACCGGCACGGGCGCCGTGTTGCCCGGATCGGCGGCGCGCAGCGCCTCGATGCGGCTCTTCACTGCGTCGGCGAGGGCGGGATTGAGGGGGCCCTGGTTCGAGCCGCCCGAACCGGCGCCGTTGTACGGCATCGGCGCGGTGGCCGATGGCCGGCCCCAGAAATGGCCCGGGGCGGCGAACGGCTGGCCGATCAGGCGGGAGCCCACCACGTTGCCGCCGGCGGTGACGAGGCTGCCGGCAACCTGCGCGGGGAAGGCCGCCTTGCCGATGCCGGTCACGGCCAGCGGGTAGACGATGCCGCAGACGAGCGTCAGCGCGGCGAAGATGACGAGGGCGGGGCGAATGAGAGTGGTCATGGGATTGCTCCGTTATGCCAGGTTGAGCGCGACGAGCGCCAGGTCGATCAGCTTGATGCCGATGAACGGCAGCACCAGGCCGCCGAGGCCATAGACCAGCAGGTTCCGGCGCAGCAGCACGGCCGCGCCCAGCGCGCGGTAGCGCACCCCTTGCAGCGCCAGCGGAATCAGGAACACGATGATCAGCGCGTTGAAGATCACCGCCGACATGATCGCGGAGTTCGCGCTGCCCAGCTGCATCACGTCGAGGCTTTTCAGCTGCGGATACGTGCCGACGAACGCGGCCGGGATGATCGCGAAGTACTTGGCCACGTCGTTGGCGATCGAGAACGTCGTCAGCGCGCCCCGCGTCATCAGCATCTGCTTGCCGATCTCCACGATCTCGAGCAGCTTGGTGGGGTTCGAATCCAGGTCGACCATGTTGCCGGCTTCCTTGGCCGCCTGAGTGCCGCTGTTCATCGCCACCGCCACGTCGGCCTGCGCCAGTGCCGGCGCGTCGTTGGTGCCGTCGCCCGTCATCGCCACCAGCCGGCCTTCGGCCTGCTGGCTGCGGATCAGCTTCAGCTTGTCCTCCGGCGTCGCCTCGGCGAGGAAGTCGTCGACGCCTGCCTCGGCGGCGATGGCAGCCGCCGTCAGGCGGTTGTCGCCGGTGATCATCACGGTGCGGATGCCCATCCGGCGCAGCTCGGCGAAGCGTTCGCGGATGCCCGTCTTGACGATGTCCTTCAGCTCGACCACGCCCATCACGCGGCCATCGTCGACGACGACGAGCGGCGTGCTGCCGCGGCGCGCCACGTCGTCCACCAGCCGCGCCACCTCGGCGGGATAGCGGCCGCCGGCCGTCTCGACGTAGCGGCGGATCGTGTCCGCGGCGCCCTTGCGCACGGCGCGCCCGCCGATGTCCGCGCCGCTCATCCGCGTCTGCGCCGTGAACTCGACGAAGGTGATCTCCTCGTCCACGCCGGCCGGTACGGCCTCCTCGATGCGGCAGCGCTGCCGCGCCAGCGCGACGATGCTGCGGCCTTCCGGCGTTTCGTCGGCCCGCGATGCCAGGTGGGCGGCATTGGCCAACTGTTCTTCCGTCACGCCCGGTGCCGGCAGGAAGGCGGAAGCCTGCCGGTTGCCGTGCGTGATCGTGCCCGTCTTGTCGAGCAACAGCACGTCGACGTCACCGGCCGCCTCGACGGCGCGGCCGGACGTGGCGATCACGTTCGCGCCCATCATGCGGCTCATACCGGCCACGCCGATCGCCGACAGCAGGCCGCCGATCGTCGTCGGGATCAGGCACACGAGCAGCGCGATCAGCACGGTGACCGTCACCGGCGCGCCGCTGCCGGCCGCCTGCACGGAGAACAGCGAGAACGGCAGCAAGGTCACGGTGACGACGAGGAACACGATCGTCAGCGCCACCAGCAGGATCGTCAGCGCGATCTCGTTCGGCGTCTTGCGCCGCTGCGCGCCCTCCACCATCGCGATCATGCGGTCGATGAAGGCCTCGCCCGGGTTGGCGGCCACGCGCACCACGAGCCAGTCCGACAGCACGCGGGTGCCGCCGGTCACGGCGGAGAAGTCGCCGCCCGACTCGCGGATCACCGGGGCCGATTCGCCGGTGATCGCGGATTCGTCGACGGACGCGACACCTTCGATCACGTCGCCGTCCGCCGGGATCACGTCGCCCGCCTCGACCAGCACCGTCATGCCCTTGCGCAGGTCGGTGGCCGGCACGGGCAGCCAGGTGGTGCCGTAGCGGGGCGTCGCCAGCTTTTTCGCCGTGACGGTCGCCTTCAGGGCGCGCAGTGACGCGGCCTGCGCCTTGCTGCGGCCCTCGGCCAGCGCTTCCGCGAAATTCGCGAACAGCACCGTGAACCACAGCCAGACGGCGATCGCGGCGATGAAGCCGGCGCCGGCCTCGCCGTTGCCGCCGACGGCCTGCAGCGCCAGCAAAGTCGTCAGGATGCTGCCGACGTAGACGACGAACATGACCGGGCTTCGCAGCTGCACGCGCGGGTGCAGCTTGCGCAGCGCATCCAGCAGCGCCGGAACGAGCAGCTGGCGGTCGAATAGTGTCAGGCTGTTGCGTGACATGGGAACCTCTTATTGGAAAAGTTGCAGGTGTTCGATGACGGGGCCGAGTGCCAGCGCGGGGACGTAATTGAGCACGCCGACAAGCAGCACGACGCCGATCAGCAGCGCGACGAACAGCGGGCCGTGGGTGGGCAGCGTGCCGCCGGTCACGGGCAGCCGCTGCTTGGCGGCCAGCGAGCCGGCGATCGCCAGCACCGGCACGATCACGGCAAAACGGCCGAACCACATGGCGATCGCCAGCATCGTGTTGTAGAACGACGTGTTGGCGGACAGGCCGGCGAACGCGCTGCCGTTGTTGTTCGCGGCGGAGCTGAATGCGTACAGGATCTCCGAGAAGCCGTGCGCGCCGGGGTTCGCGACACCCGCCGTACCGGCCGCGCTGACCACCGCGATGGCGGTGCCGGTCAACACGAGCACGGGGGTGACGAGGATCGCGATCGACGTCATCTTCATTTCGTATGCCTGGACCTTCTTGCCCAGGTATTCGGGAGTACGGCCGATCATCAGGCCGGCGATGAACACGGCAAGGATCGCGAAGACCAGCATGCCGTACAGGCCGGAGCCGACGCCGCCGAAGATCACTTCGCCGAACTGCATCAACAGCAGCGGCACGGCGCCGCCCAGCGGCATCAGCGAATCGTGCATCGCGTTGACGGCGCCGCAGGAGGCGGCCGTCGTCACGGCAGCGAACAGGCTCGATGCGGCGATGCCGAAGCGCGTTTCGTTGCCTTCCATATTGCCGCCCGCCTGCAGGCTGCTCGCCGCCTGGTCGACGCCGAGCGCTTGCAGTGCGGGATGCGCCTGCTGCTCGGCGGCGAACACCACGAGCGTCATCAGCACGAAGATCACCGTCATCGCGCCCAGCACGGCCCAGCCCTGGCGCCGGTCGCCGACGATGCGGCCGAACGCGAAGCACAGCGCGGCGGGAATCAGGAAGATCGCGATCATCTGCGCGAAGTTCGTCAGCGCCGTCGGGTTCTCGTACGGGTGCGCGGAGTTCGCGTTGAAGAAGCCGCCGCCGTTCGTGCCCAGCATCTTGATCGCCTCCTGGGAAGCGACCGGGCCCATCGCCAGCGTCTGCGTGGTGGCCGTCAGCGTCTCCATGACGCCCTGGCCCTGCCCATCCTTGACCGGCTGGCCGTCGGCATCCACGCGCGGCACCTGGTACGTGACGGGTTCGCGCAGCGCGACCTCGCGGTAGCCGTCGAAGTTCTGGATCACGCCCTGCCCCATCAGGAACACGGCCAGCAGCAGCGACAGCGGCAGCAGCACGTACAGCGTGGCGCGCGTGACGTCGACCCAGAAATTGCCGATCGCGGCACTGGAGCGGGCCGCGAACGCGCGGATCAGCGCGAACGCGACGGCGATGCCGGTGGCGGCGGACAGGAAGTTCTGGCCGGCCAGCGCCACCATCTGGGTCAGGTAGCTCATCGTCTGCTCGCCCGCATAGCCCTGCCAGTTGGTGTTGGCGACGAAGCTGACGGCCGTGTTGAACGACGAATCGGGGCCCACGTTGGGCAGTGCCTGGGGATTGAGCGGCAGCCAGGCCTGCAGGCGCTGCACGCCGTAGACGAACAGCGTGCCGAGCGCGTTGAAGGCGATCAGCGCGAACGCATAGGCTTTCCAGCCCTGGGCGCGCTGCGCGGGCAGGCCGGCCGCGCGGTACAGGCCCTGTTCGAGCCGGTGCAGCCAGGACAGGCCCGGCAGGGGTGCGTCATCGCCGCCGACGCGGGCGAGGAACATGCCGAGCGGCCAGGCCAGCGCAAGCAGGGTTAGCAGGAACGCGGCCAGCAGCAAAAGCGATTGGGCGGTCACAGGTCCTCCGCTTTCAGCAGGGCGACGAGCAGGTAGACGAGCAGGCCGGCCGCCGTCAACGCGCTCACGAGGTAGACGATGCTCATGGCCGCTCCCCCAGCCGCCCGCATGCGGCCGCCATGCCCCAGACCAGTGCCGCGCAGGCGCCGATCAGGGCGACAAAAACGATATCCATCGCTTCCCTTTCAGTGTGTTGTGACGGGGATGAGGTTATCGATGGGCACCTAAAAACGGGGTAAAGACTTGTGGGCAGGGTGTAAACAAGGTATAAAAACGGCCTTTCCACTGTATATTCATACAGATGTTCCGCTGAAGGCTTGCTTTCGGGCCGGTCGGCTCGGATAGAATGCGCAGGCATCCGGACTAACCCACACCAGCAATATTTACAGTATGGCCACGAAAAAACCTGTTCCCGACTACAGCGAATCATCGATCCGCGTCCTGAAAGGGCTGGAACCCGTCAAGCAGCGCCCGGGCATGTACACCCGCACCGAGAACCCGCTGCACATCATCCAGGAGGTGATCGACAACGCGTCGGACGAAGCGCTGGGCGGCCATTGCCGGAACATCGTCGTCACGCAGAATGCGGACGGCAGCATCACCGTCGAGGACGACGGCCGCGGCATCCCGGTCGGCCTGCACCCCGAGGAAAACGTGCCGACGGTGGAAATCGTCTTCACCCGCCTCCACGCGGGCGGCAAATTCGACAAGGGCTCGGGCGGCGCGTATGCGTTCTCGGGCGGCCTGCACGGCGTCGGCGTCTCCGTTACCAATGCGCTGTCGAAGCGCCTCGAAATCAATGTGTGGCGCAAGGACGACAAGGGCAACGGCTACCACACGATCGCGTTCGAGAACGGCGACCTGGTGCAGCCCCTGACATCCGAAGCGGCACCGAAGGACGGCAAGAAATCCGGTACCCGCGTCACCGCGTGGCCCGATCCGAAGTATTTCGACTCGCCGCTGATCTCGCAGGTCGAGCTGCAACGCCTGCTGCGCTCGAAGGCCGTGCTGCTGCCGGGCGTATCCGTCACGCTGAAGAACGCGAAGACGGGCGACGTGCAGACGTGGCAGTACAACGACGGCCTGCGCGGCTACCTCACCGAGGCGCTGGCGCAGAGCGGCAACGGCGAGACCGTCGTGCCGCTGTTCGAGGGTGAGCAGTTCGCCGGCCCGGACGCGGAAGGCTTCGCCGAGGGCGAAGGCGCGTCGTGGGTCGTCGCGTGGACGGAGGAAGGCGGCATCATGCGCGAGTCCTACGTCAACCTGATTCCCACGCCGAACGGCGGTACCCATGAATCGGGCCTGCGTGAAGGCTTGTTCGGCGCGATGAAGAATTTCGTCGAGCTGCACTCGCTGCTGCCGAAGGGCGTCAAGCTGCTGCCGGAGGACGTGTTCGCGCGCGCCTCGTTCGTGCTGTCGGCGAAGGTGCTAGACCCGCAGTTCCAGGGCCAGATCAAGGAGCGCCTGAACTCGCGCGACGCGGTGCGCCTGGTGGCCACGTTCGCCAAGCCGGCGCTGGAGCTGTGGCTGAACCAGCACATCGACTGGGGCAAGAAGCTCGCCGAACTGGTGATCAAGCAGGCCCAGTCGCGCCTGCGCTCGGCCCAGAAGGTCGAGAAGAAGAAATCGTCAGGCGTGGCCGTCCTGCCGGGCAAGCTGACCGATTGCGAATCGACGGACGTATCGCGCACGGAGCTGTTCCTTGTCGAGGGCGATTCGGCGGGCGGCTCGGCGAAGATGGGCCGCGACAAGGAATTCCAGGCGATCCTGCCGCTGCGCGGCAAGGTGCTGAACTCGTGGGAGACGGACCGCGACCGCCTGTTCGCGAACAACGAGATCCACGACATCGCCGTGGCGATCGGCGTCGACCCGCACGGCGTCGGCGACAACCCGGACCTGTCGAATCTCCGCTACGGCAAGATCTGCATCCTGTCGGACGCGGACGTGGACGGCTCGCACATCCAGGTGCTGCTGCTGACGCTGTTCTTCCGCCACTTCCCGAAACTGATCGAGAACGGCCATATCTGCGTGGCGCGCCCGCCTTTGTTCCGCGTCGATGCGCCGGCACGCGGCAAGAAGCCGATCCAGAAGCTGTATGCGCTGGACGACGGCGAGCTGACGGCGATCGAGGACAAGCTGCGCAAGGATGGCCTGAAGGAAGGCAGTTGGTCGATCTCCCGCTTCAAGGGCCTGGGCGAGATGAATGCCGAGCAGCTGTGGGAAACGACGATGAACCCGGACACGCGGCGCCTGCTGCCGGTGTCGCTGGGCGACTTCGCGCACACGGAGGCGGCCGCCCGCTTCAACATGCTGATGGGGAAAGGCGAAGCCGCCGCCCGCCGCGCATGGATCGAAGAACACGGCAACGAAGTCGAAGCAGACATTTAATCGGAATACGTTATGACGCAAGCAAACCTCTTTGACGAACCGCAGCCCGACAACTCGGGCAACGGCAACGGCGGCGACGGCGGCGAAACGCTGACCCTCTCCACCTTCGCGGAACGGGCCTATCTCGACTACGCGATCTCCGTGGTGAAGGGCCGCGCGCTGCCGGACGTGTGCGACGGCCAGAAGCCGGTGCAGCGCCGCATCCTGTACACGATGAACGAGTTGGGGCTGAACTCCAGCGCAAAGCCGCGCAAGTCGGCCGCCGTGGTCGGCGACGTGCTGGGTAAATTGCACCCGCACGGCGACCAGTCCGTGTACGACGCGCTGGTGCGCATGGCACAGGACTTCTCGCTGCGCTACCCGCTGATCGACGGCCAGGGCAACTTCGGTTCGCGCGACGGCGACGGCGCCGCCGCGATGCGGTACACGGAAGCGCGCCTGACACCGATCGCCAGGCTGCTGATGGACGAGATCGACCAGGGCACCGTCGACTTCATCCCGAACTACGACGGTTCGACGGAAGAACCGGCGCTGCTGCCGGCGCGCCTGCCGATGGTGCTGCTGAACGGCGCATCGGGCATCGCCGTGGGTCTCGCCACCGAGATCCCGTCGCACAACCTGCGCGAAGTGGCCGATGCGACGGTCGCGCTGATCCGCAATCCGAAGCTGACGCACGCCGAGCTGATGACGTTGATCCCCGGCCCGGACTTCCCGGGCGGCGGCCAGCTGATCACGCCGGCCGCGCAGATCGCCGACATGTACGCATCGGGCCGCGGCTCGATGAAGGTGCGGGCGCGCTGGAAGATCGAGGAACTGGCGCGCGGCCAGTGGCAGGCCGTCGT
Source organism: Pseudoduganella flava (assembly GCF_007830495.1). Classification (GTDB taxonomy): domain Bacteria; phylum Pseudomonadota; class Gammaproteobacteria; order Burkholderiales; family Burkholderiaceae_D; genus Rugamonas; species Rugamonas flava. The sequence continues at coordinate 433,794 of NZ_VLKW01000003.1, forward strand.
CTACGAACTGCCGCCGGGTACGTCGGCGCAGAAGGTGCTCGAGGAAATCGAGGAGCTGACCAATCCGAAGGTCAAGCTGGGCAAGAAGACGCTGTCGCCGGAACAGCTGGCGTTGAAGGCGATGGTGCTGGGCGCGCTGGACACGATCCGCGACGAATCCGGCCGCAATGCGCCGGTGCGCCTCGTGTTCGAACCGAAGTCGAAGAACCAGGACCAGAACGAGTTCATGCTGATGCTGCTGGCGAATACGTCGCTGGAAACGTCGGCACCGATGAACCTCGTGATGATCGGCGGCGACGGCCGGCCGCGCCAGAAAGGCGTGCTCGACGTGCTGTCCGAGTGGATCGCGTTCCGCTTCGCGACCGTCACGCGGCGCACGCAGCACCGGCTGGCGAAGGTGGACGACCGCATCCACATCCTAGAGGGCCGCCAGACCGTCCTGCTGAACATCGACGAAGTCATTCACATCATCCGCAATTCGGATGAGCCGAAGCAGGCGCTGATCGCCCGCTTCAACCTGTCCGACCGCCAGGCCGAGGACATCCTCGAGATCCGCCTGCGCCAATTGGCCCGGCTGGAAGCGATCAAGATCGAGCAGGAACTGGCCGAGCTGCGCAAGGAAAAGCAGACGTTGCAGGACGTGCTGGACAACCCGTCTTCGATGAAGCGCCTGATCATCCGCGAAATCGAAGCGGATGCGAAGCAATACGGCGATGCGCGCCGCACGGTGATCGAGGAAGCGCAGAAGGCCTACATCGAACAGAAGATCGTCGACGAACCGGTCACCGTGATCATTTCGCAGAAGGGCTGGGTGCGCGCCCGCACCGGCATCGGCCACGACCGCGGCCAGTTCACGTTCAAGGCCGGCGACGCGCTGCACGACGCGATCGAATGCCGCACCGTCGACACCTTGCTGGGCTTCGGCGACAACGGCCGGGTGTACTCGGTGCCGGTGGCCGCGCTGCCGAACGCGCGCGGCGACGGCGTGCCCATCACGACCTTGGTCGACCTGTCCGGCGGCGCGCGCCTGCTGCACTACTACGCGGGGCCGGCGGCGACGCAATTGCTGCTGGCATCCGACGCGGGCTTCGGCTTCATCGCCAAGGCCGGGGACATGGTGAGCCGGCAGAAGAGCGGCAAGTCGTTCATCACACTGGACGGCGACGCGAAACCGCTGGCACCGACGATCGTCGTGCCGGATGCTTCGGCAATCGCCGTCGTCTCCGAAAAGGCGCGCCTGCTGGTGTTCGGCATGGACGAGATGAAGGTACTGTCGAACGGCGGCCGCGGCGTGACGCTGATGGAACTGGAGCCGAAGGAAAAGCTGGTGGCGGCGTGCGCGATCACGCAAAAAGGCGTCACCGTGCTGGGCACCGGCAACGCCGGCAAGGCGAAGGAAGAGCGGATGACGCCGCACGCGCTGGCCGAAGGCGAGCACTTCGGCAAACGCGCCCGCAAAGGCAAGCCGATGCCAACGCGCATCAAGCCGACGGGGTTGGTGCCGAACTAAGCACTTGGGTTTGAATGACGTTCGCGGGCCGTCATCGTCAAAGCTAACCCCAATGCAAACCCTGGGGTCAGACCCGCCGGGGCGTAGCAGGGGTTTCGGGGAGCGCTGCTCCCCGCCTGCGCAGCGGTGACGGCTTGCAAGCCGTCACTCCTTCCTGACCCCGGCTTCTGCCTCTGGTTTGAATTGACGCCGTTGGCTCGCTAGCTTCAGCCGTATAAAAGCCGCCGCCCGGCATGCCGGGACGGCGGCTTTTTCACGTGCGCGGGATTAGTGCTTCGCGGCTTCTTTCTTCACGTCGGCATTGGCCTTGGCGACGGCTTCCTGGGTTTTCGCGGAGGCCAGCGCTTTTTCCTTGTCGGCTTCCGCCATTTCCTTCGCTACTTTCTCGTTGGCTTTCGCATCGGCCTTGGCGGCTTTTGCGTCGGCCTTGGCGATTTTCTTGTCGGCCTTGGCTTCAGCCTTCAGCTTGTCTTCGGCATCGGCGTCGGCCACTTTCTCGTTGGCTTTCGCGTGCTCCTTGTCGGCCTTGGCGTGGGCCTTCGTCATCTTCTTGTCGGCCTTGGCCTGGGCTTTCGCGACGTCCTCGTCAGCCTTGGCGACTTCCTTCGCTTCCTTGCGCTGTGCCTTGGCGATGTCCTGCTGGGCTTCGGCCTGGGCCTTCGCGACGTCGTTGTTGTTGGCCGTCGTGGCGGTCTGGGCGTAAGCGGTGGTGGCGAAAGCGGCGGCGATCAGGGTTGCGAGCAGTTTGTTCATGATGGGTACCTTTCAAGTGGTTTTGGTTTCTGTTTCGTTCTTGTCACGTGACCAGAATAAAGTTTCCAAACGCCACCCACCGTGCGCTACCGCACCTTGAAACATCCCGTTACCTCCGTTACTTTTGTTCCTTCGTCCGGGAATACAGGTCGATCGTCTGCCCGATCGCTTCCGCGCACACGGCGCAGAACGCATCGCTGCGGTCGAACATCAGGCATTGCTGAGCAGGCCGGTAATAGCCCGTCGCCTCGTAGTTCGCGCCTTCGAACGCGCCGACCGCATGCGCGTGCGGCGCGCGCGCGAACAGCGCGCTGGTCCACGCCAGGTCTTCCTTGAACAGCTTGCTCATCTCCCCTTCCGGCCGGTTTTCCTTGCGCAGCTGCGCACGGATCTTCTGGTACTCGCGCGAATGCGCCTCGTACTCCGCCTTCGGCCATGGCGTGGGCAGCGGCGTGCCCGACGTGACGTGGCGCAGCCATTTCGGATGGACGGGGTCCGCCGTCGCATTCGGTTCCCACGGTTCGGGCCGGCCGCTGGCGGCCTGGTAGGCGACCGGCGACGTGTAGTACTCGTCCGCCAACCCGGCGAAGTGGTGACCGAATTCATGCACGAACAGGTAGTTGGCCCAGTCGTTGTCGGCCGCCGCGGTGCTGAACTGGCCGTAGATGCCGCCCCCGCCATACGTATCGTTGTTGACGAGGATCTCGATGAATTCATACGGCGCGTACTGGGCGATGTCGCGCAGCGCGCGATTGTCCGTCGTCAGCACATAGCGCTCGCTGCCGAAGATGTCGTAGCGCGTGTTCAGCGGCGACGCGTGGTGCGTGTGCGTCGACGGCCGGCTGATGCCCGATTCCTCCGTTGGCACCGCCAGGCCCCACACGTTGAAGTCCTGCGCCCGCTCCTTGAACGGCGACACGGCAAACAGATGCTCGGCCAGGCGCTTCGCCGTCTTCTCGAACTTGCCCAGTTCAGCGCGCGTGTAGCCGTCGCCGATGATCAGCAGGTCCACCTTCCGCGGCGACGGCCCGGAGACGCGCAGCGGGATCGGCTTCGCCGGCGCCGGCGGCTGCTTGCGCACGACGTCCAGCGCGTCCGGGTCCACCTCCACGCTCCATACGACCGAAAACTGGTTGCGCTCGTCGCGCTTGAGGATGCGCACCTTCACCGGTGCGGCCGGTTGCGGGAAGCGCACGGATTCGCCGAACGCACGCGTCAGCTTGCCCGCTTCCTCGGTGCTCTTCCATTCGCCGAACACGGTCGAGAAGCCGCGCGAATACAACAGCTTGCCCGTCTTCGCGTCGACCACCTCCACCATGTTGACGCCGCGGTTCGTATCGTCCAGGGTGCGGGTCATGTCGCCCGGCCACGGCAGCGGTTCGACGACGACGCGGTCGATCGCATACTGCTCGGACAGCGCATTGCCGCTGTGGATGTAGTCGAGGCGCATCGTAGCGGGCTGCGCGGCCAGCACGCCGGTGGCCCAGGCCAACGCCGCGGCGGAGAGGATAGTGGAAGACAGGCGCATGAACGCTCCAGGCTGACGAAGAGCGCCTATTGTAGCGAAGGGCAGCCTTGCCGCACCGCCTGAACCGGGTTAATCTGTACATTACAAAATCTGCAACGAACGCCGCCGTGCCCGACGATAACCGCCCCGATGCCGAACAGCTGCGCGACTGGCTGCTCGCCACGGCCAACCGCGATACCCGCGCCTTCCACGCCCTGTACGACGCCACCGCGCCGCGCCTGTTCGGCTTCGCACTCGGCATGCTGGGCCGTCACGCACTCGCGGAGGAAGCGCTGGAGGATGCCTTCGTGACGATCTGGCACGCGCCCGACCTGCGTGCGGCCGCAGCGGACGCGCCGTTCGCATGGATGGCCGGCATCGTGCGCGACCGGGCCATGGCCATCCTGCAGCGCGCCGGCCCGGCGCAGCCCGACCCCGCCATGGCTACGGGTCTCAATGCGCCGCTCGATGCGCGGCTCAATACCCTCCTTGATGCGCTGGAAGACCCGATCCCATCGTCCGATACGCGCTACTCGCCGCCGGCGCGCGAACTGGCCTTCTGCATGGCGCAGCTGGAAGGCGGCCAGCGCCGGGCGATCGGCCACGCGTTCTTCCATGCACTGCCGCCCGGCCCCATCGCCACACGGCTCGCACTGCCCACGGCCAGCGTGAAACCGTGGATCCGCCGCGGCCTGGACCAGCTGAAGCACTGCCTCGGGCGCGCGCAGGAGCGATGATGCGGCGCACCGACCCGCAGCTGCGCGACCAGCTCGCTGCCGCCTATGTGCTCGGCACGCTGCACGGCCATGCCCGCCGGCGCTTCGAGGGCTGGCTGCATGGCGACGCGGCACTGCGCGCCTGCGTCAGCCAATGGCGCGCGCGGCTGCTGCCGCTGGCCGAATTCGCGCCGGCGCGCATGCCGCGCGAGCGCGTCTGGCGCGGCATCGAAAGCCGCCTGCGCCTGCAGGCGCCGGGGCGCCGCTGGCAGTTCTGGCGGCGCGACCCGCTGCAGTGGTGGAAGATGCTGGCGGTGACGGCGGCGGGGGCCGCGGCCGTGCTGGCCCTCGTTCTCGCATTGGCGCTGCAAGCGCGCACGCCGCCCGCCGATACGTTTGCCGCGCTGGCGGACGAGCGGGGCCGGCCCGCGCTGCTGGTGACGGCCGACCGCGGCAACCACCAGGCCACCGTGCGGAGCCTGCACCAGATCCCGGTGCCCGACGAACTCACGTTGCAGCTGTGGGCGATCACGCAGCAAGGCACGCCCCGCTCGCTCGCGCTGCTGGACGAACGGGGCACCGCCACGTTCGCCCTGAACGAGCGCGCGTTCGGCAGCGACGTGGCGCTGCTGGCCGTCAGCCTCGAACCGAAAGGCGGTTCGCCGAATCCCGCCGCCCCCGCGGGGCCCGTGCTGTACCGGGGCGGCTGGGTACGGCCGTTCTGACGTCAGCGGTGCTGTCCAGCGGTACTGATCAGCGATACTTGTACAGCGGCCGCGGGATATCGATCGGCCGCACGTCGAGCCGGATGTTGAGCACCGAGTAGGCCTCGGCCACGCTGGAGATGTAGCCCACGCTTTCCGGCGTTTTCGTGAAGCGGAACTCGAAGCCGACTTCCGGCGCGGTCGAGCGGGGATTGCCGGCGGCGATGCCGATCGCCTCCTCCTGGTCGCTGTCGATCAGCCGTTCCATGATGTTGACGACGGCGCTGTTGCCGAGGATGTCGTTGGTGTACACGGGACCGCGCAGCGCCGGGCGTTGCGGGTCGAGCCGGCCGCCCGCCTTGTCCGGCGACGGCGTGAAGCTCTGCGTGATGATGTTGAACTTGTCGCCCCGGTCCAGGTAGCTGAGGCGCACGTTGGACACGTTGAAGTCCGGCTTCGTCTTGTCCACCACCACGTGCGACAGGTCGATCAGCAGCGCGCCCGTGTAGCCGATCACTTCGACCTCGCGCTTGCCGTTGATGACCATCGCGCTGTCCTCGTCCACGCCCAGGCCCAGCTTGTAGTTCTTTGCCAGCATGGCCGGGATCATCCGCGCGAAGCGGCCCCGCACCAGCAGGTGCTGGTCGATGAACACGTCGTCGCCGACGAAGCCCAGGCCCGGCGCGATCTCCTGGCCGTCCGTGACGCCGGTGCGCAGCATCGCCAGGATCGCCTTCGGGTTGTAGAACATCGTGCTGCTCATGATGGCGGCGCCGGCGCTTGACCCGGCCACGACACCGCCGCGGCGGTACACGTCCCACACCGCTTCCAGCACGGCGGTGCGGGTGCCGTCCTCGCGCACCAGCGCCTGCGTGATGCGGCTCTGGTCGCCGCCGGCGAAGTACACGCCGTCGGAGTCGCGGATTTTCTTCGCCAGCGCCACGTCGTCGGCCGCCTTGCGGTAGTCGCTGTCGGCAAGGCGGATCGCCACCGGCACGGCGAATGCGTCGGCGCCGTACTTCTTCAGGTAGCCGATGATGCTTTGCGCGGCCCGCTCCGGGCTGCCGGAGGCGGACGGGAACACGGCGATGCGCGCGCCCTTGCCGCCGGCGAGGTTGACGATCTTGCCCCATACGTCAGCATTGTCGCCGCGCAGGCCGCCGCCGATGATGACCAGCGAACCTTTCGGCGCGGACGCCGGCGGCTTCACCTGCTCGCTGCGGACCGGATCAGGCGTCTGCGCCTGGACGGCGCCGGTCAGCACGGCCAGCGCCAGCGACAGGGCCAGGGACGGGGCAAGCTTCAACATGGATCCTCCTTACTTGAATGCGTAATTGACGCTGGCGTAGTAGCGGCGCCCGCGCGGGTCGGTGTAGGTCGGGTCGTAGCCGGACAGGAAGTGGTACGCCTGGTTCGAATACGGCGGGCTGCGGTCGAACATGTTCTGGATGCCGGCGCGCACGCGCAGCGCACGGGTGGCCTGCCATGCGGCCGACATGTCCCACAACGCGTACGACGACACGTGATTCGGTTCGACCACCGTGCCGGTGTCGGTGTTGATCGCCGAATTCTGGTCTTCGTACGACGACGAGAACGTGTTCGACAGGCTGGCCGAGAATGGGCCCTTCTCCCAGTCGAACGTGATCGTGTGGCGCCAGCGCTGCACGACGCCGTCCGTGACGAAGCGCCCGAGGTTGCTGACGAACGGGTCGCCGGGCGCCGTCTGGATCTTCGAATCGAGCACGTAGGTACCCGTCAGGCGGCCGCCGAAGCGGCCCACCGGCGTGTCGACGCCGTGCACGTCGAGCACCAGGTCGATGCCGCTGGCCACCTGGGCGCCGCGGTTTTCCTTGTGCAGCTCGATGTAGTCGATCTCGTTGTCTTCGTTGCGGTGCACGAGGTCGCCGTACTTGTCCAGGTTGGCGAGAATGATGTCGTCGCCGATCTCGCTGATCAGGTTCGTACGCTTGATCTTCCAGTAGTCGATGCTGGTCGTGATGTGCTGCGTCGGCTCCAGCACGGCACCGAACGAATACTGGCGGCTGCGCTCGGGCCGCAGGTTCGGGTTGCTGTAGCGGCGCGTATCCCAGTTGTTCGCGCAGTCTGCGTAATTGAAGTCGACGGTCGCGCAGTAGACCGGGTCGGGCAACGTCGCCGTCGAGCTGTACACGGTCGGGCGGTACAGGTCAGTCATCGACGGCGCGCGGAAGCCGCGTCCCGCCGATGCGCGCAGCATCGCCCACTTCACTGGCGTGAACGACAGGCCCGCCTTCGGGCTGAACGCCCCGCCCACCGCTTCGTAATGGTCGTAGCGTGCCGAGAGCTGCGCCTGCCAGCCCTTGGCGAACGGCGCCTGCACCTCGCCGAACACGGCGGCCACCTTGCGGCTGTCGTGCGTGGCGCGGCCACCTTCCGGTGCGAAGTCGTCGTTGATGTTGTCGGACATGAGCAGTTCGGACGGCGTGAAGTCCGTCTTCTCGCGCCGCCATTCGCCGCCCAGCGCCACGGCCAGGTCGCCACCCGGCAGCGCCATCAACGTGCGCGAACCCTTGAAGTCGACCGAATCCATCACGCCCTTCGCGTAGCGCACCACGTCGTTGACCTGGATACGCTCGAGCAGCGCGCGCCCTTCCGCGCTGGACGGACCGAACGGGTTGATCAAGCCGGCCGAGATGCCTTCCAACAGTTCGTTGTAGAGGATGTAGCCATGCGTGTCCTTGTCCTTCACGGTGTTCACGCTGTGGTTGTAGGCCACGTCGTAATCCCACGCGCCGAACGTGCCCGTCACGCCGACCACGTAGCGCTGGCCGACGCTCGTCAGCTCGCTGGTACGGTTGCCCGCTTCCAGCAGGCGCATGCGCAGCTGCAGCATGCGGTCGCCGTCTTCCGAATTCTCGAGGCCCGTGCCGGCCAATGCAGGCACCAGGCTGTAGTCGATATCCCCGGTGACGCGGGCCGACGAACCCACGTAGTTCGTGCGCGCCCGGCTCAGCACCACTTCGCCGTACAGCTGGTGGCCGCCGCCCAGCTCCAGCACGCCGCGCGACAGGAAGCTTTGCTTGTTCGACTTCGGGTACAGCTCCGTGTCGCGCATGTAATCGTAGGTACAGGCATCGACCCCGCCCGTGCCGGCCGGCAGGTACAGGTTGGCCGGCGGATTACATTGCGGGATCGACAGGTTGATCGTGCGGTTCGTCAGCTCGCGGCCGTTCAACGTGAAGCCGATCGAATTGAGGTAATCGCGCTGGTCGCCGGACAGGCGGATGTTGGCCGGGCTGGTATAGCCGGACAGCAGGTGACCCAGCCGCTCCGGGATGCGCAGTTCGCCGATGAACTTGCGTTGCGACGAGCGCAGCGCCTGCGTCTCCTGCGCATCGAATACGGCGAACACGTTGTAGCCGTCCTTCTGCAGGTCGCCGATGCCGCCGCTGAGCGTGGCCTGCCGCTTGGCCGCGCCGCCTTCGTCCGTGCCGCCGCCATAGGCATTCAGTTCGATGCCCTGGAAGTCCTTGCGGGTGATGAAGTTGATCACGCCGCCGATCGCGTCGGTGCCGTACAGCGCCGACGCGCCATCGAGCAGCACTTCGACGCGGGCGATCGCGGCGGCCGGGATGTTGTTCAGGTCGACGCCCGTGTCGTCGCCCGGCGACGCGAAGTTCGCCATGCGGCGGCCGTTCAGCAGCACCAGCGTCGACGACGTGCCGATGCCGCGCAGGTTCGCGCTGTTCAGACCGCGCTGGTCGACACCGCCCACGTTGATCGACACGCCGTCGGTCAGCCCGCCCACGTTGGCGGCGATGCGGGTCATCAGCTCGGCCGCCGTCGTGACGCCGGCCTTGTCGATTTCCGCCCGCGTGATCACCTGCACCGGCAGCGGCGTTTCCGATTCGATCTGCTTGATCGCGGAACCCGTGATCGTCACGCGCGGCACGACCGGCGCGATCGCGGTGTCCTGTGCGTAGGCGCCGTGCACCGCGAGCGCCAGCAAGCCGGCGGCGGACAACGACAGGTTAATTTTACGACGCTTGTTCATCCCTGCTCCCGTTCTGATAGTTATTGCCAAGTTGGCCTGCCTGCAACTCTACGCAGGTCAGCGGCAAAGCTCAATCGAACGAGGGCAGAACCGTAGCGGCAGGGATACGATTTCGCCGCGGTGCGGCGAAATCGAACAACGGTCACGGCATCGTTCACTGAATAATGTGCTTACGCGCCCTTCCTGTAGATGTCCGGGAAGTTCCGTTCCATCAGCGCCTCCGGCTTCGCGGGCGCCGCGAAGCCATAGCGCTCATACAGCCAGGCCGCCGTGCTGGTCGCGAGCATGAAGCGGCGCAGGCCCTGCAGCCGCTGGTCGGCCATGATCACGTCCATCAGCAGCTTGCTGTAACCCTTGCCCTGGTGGGCCGGCAGCACGAACACGTCGAGCAGGTAGGCAAACGTGGCCTGGTCCGTGATGACGCGGGCGAACGCCACCTGTTCGCCGTCCACATAGCCGCCGTAGCACAGCGAATGCGCGATCGAGCGCTCGACGGTGGCCAGCGGAATGCCGAGGGCCCAGGTGGACTCCTCAGCCAGGAAACGGTGGATGCGCGCGACGTCCAGCCGCGTTTTATCGGTATCGACGACAAACATCATTGCTCCTTCAGATAGCGTTGCGGCAGCGGGTTGCGGTCCGTCTCCGCCTGCCACACGAGCGATTGCACCCACCAGCGCTGGCCGTCCTTGATCAGCTGGATGCTGTTGATCCCGCGCTGGAACGGCCTGGCTTCGGCCTGTGCGTGGCGCGACTCGTAAGTGGAGAACACGTGCGCGATCTGGCCGAACTGCTCGCTCTTTCTCGTCAGCTCCGATTCGAAGAAGCCTTCCTTCTCGAACAGCGGCGTCACGCGCGCGATGTAGTCGTCCACCGTCAGCACGCGCGTGTTGAACACGCCTTCCTTGTTCTGGCCGTGCACGATCATCCGCCCATCGGACCGGAACAGGCCGCGCAGCCGCTCCCAGTCGCGCGGCTTGCCGGCCGGGCCGGAGATCGTGTCGTACAGCGCGGCGATGACGCCGTCGACGGTGGCGACGTCGGCCGGCTTCACCTGGGCCAGCGCAGCGCTCGGACACACGGCGGCCCAGGCGCCCAGCAGCGCGAACAGCATCAAGGACTTCCTCATCGCTCCTCCCATGAATAAAACACAACGATAGCACCGTGGCTTGCACGGGGCGAGCAAAAGGCCGCCGCGCGGCAAACGTTGTTTATAATCGGTAAATTACTGGGACCCCTTCATCATGACTGAACAACTCTCCAAAAAAGGCGAGGCCTGGTCGGCCCGCTTCTCCGAACCCGTCTCCGATCTCGTCAAGCGCTACACCGCCTCCGTCTTCTTCGACAACCGCATGGCCAAGGCCGACATCGAAGGCTCGCTGGCGCACGCTGAAATGCTGGCGGCGCAGAACATCATTCCGGCGGCCGACCTGGACGCGATCCGCCGCGGCATGGCCCAGATCTCTCAAGAGATCGAATCCGGCAAGTTCGAATGGCTGCTGGATCTGGAAGACGTGCACCTCAATATCGAGAAGCGCCTGACGGAGCTGGTGGGCGACGCCGGCAAGCGCTTGCACACGGGCCGCTCGCGCAACGACCAGGTGGCCACCGACATCCGCCTGTACGTGCGCTCGGCGATCGACGACATCACGGGCCTGCTGCACCAGCTGCGCAGCGCGCTGGTCGACCTGGCCGAGCAGCATGCGGACACCATCCTGCCCGGCTTCACGCACATGCAGGTGGCGCAGCCGATCACGTTCGGCCATCACATGCTGGCCTATGTGGAGATGTTCGGCCGCGATGCAGAGCGGATGGCCGACTGCCGCAAGCGCGTCAACCGCTTGCCGCTGGGTGCCGCCGCGCTGGCCGGCACGACGTTCCCGATCGACCGCCTGCGCGTGGCGAAGACGCTGGGCTTTGACGACGTGTGCCACAACTCGCTGGACGCCGTGTCCGACCGCGACTTCGCGATCGAATTCACGGCGGCCGCGTCGCTGATCATGACGCACGTGTCGCGCATGTCCGAAGAGCTGGTGATCTGGATGAGCCCCCGCGTGGGCTTCATCGACATCGCCGACCGGTTCTGCACGGGCTCGTCGATCATGCCGCAGAAGAAAAATCCGGACGTGCCGGAACTGGCACGCGGCAAGACGGGCCGCGTGTACGGCCACCTGATGGGCCTTCTCACGCTGATGAAGGGCCAGCCGCTCGCCTACAACAAGGACAACCAGGAAGACAAGGAACCGCTGTTCGACACGGTCGATACCGTCGTCGACACGCTGCGCATCTTCGCCGACATGGCCGGCGGCATCACCGTGAAGCCGGAAGCGATGCGCGCCGCCGCGCTGCAGGGTTACGCGACGGCCACCGACCTGGCCGACTACCTCGTCAAGAAGGGCCTGCCGTTCCGCGACGCGCACGAAGCCGTCGCGCATGCGGTGCGCACCTGCGTCGACGCCAATTGCGACCTGGCCGACCTGTCGCTGGAGCAGTTGCGCGCCTTCTCGCCGCTGGTTGGGGAAGACGTGTTCGCGGTGCTGACACTCGAAGGTTCCGTCGCGGCGCGCGACCACGTGGGCGGCACGGCGCCGAACCAGGTGCGCGCGGCGATCCAACTGGTACGGGAGCAGCTGAAGATGTAAGCCCGGGCCCTTCGTCACGTGCATCCCCCGGCGCCAACGCAGCGCCACCTATCAAGGTAAGGAGACAACGATGTTCATGGCAGTATCCCGGGCAATCGACAAACTGAACGACAGGATCGCGGCGACGGTGGCATGGGCCCTGCTCGCCGCGGTACTGATCTGCGCGATCAACGCGCTCGTTCGCTATTCGCTCAATATGAGCTCGAACGCGTGGCTGGAGGTGCAGTGGTACCTCTTTGCCGCCGTGTTCCTGCTCGCTTCCCCCCACACGTTGCGGCGCGACGAGCACGTGCGCATCGACGTGATCACCGGCCGCTTCTCCCGCCGCACGCAGGTCATCATCGACCTGTTCGGCTACTTCGTGTTCCTGCTGCCGATCTGCGGCGTGATCCTGTATTACGGCATTCCGTTCGCACTCGTGTCGATCCGGAGCGCCGAGATGTCCAGCAACGCTGGCGGCCTGATCGTCTGGCCCGCCAAGCTCCTCGTGCCCGTCGGCTTTGCGCTGATGATCCTGCAGGGCCTGTCGGAGGCGATCAAGCGCATCGAATACCTGCGCGGCCGCCTGGACGCCAGCGCTTTCGCGAAGCACGCCGCCTCGCCGCAGGAAGAAATCGCCGCGATCAAGCAGGCGAACCGCATCGACTGACGGGAGACGCATGGAAGCCTTCATCATTGCCAATATCGCGCCGATCATGTTCGGCGTGCTCGTACTGTTCCTGCTGTCCGGGTTCCCCGTCGCGTTCGCGCTGGCCGCCAACGGGCTGTTCTTCGGCTTGGTCGGCGTCGAACTGGGTTTGCTGAAACCGGAACTGCTGCAAGCCCTGCCCAACCGGATCTTCGGTATCATGGCCAACGACACGTTGCTGGCCATCCCGTTCTTCACGTTCATGGGCCTGATCCTGGAGCGCTCCGGCATGGCCGAGGACCTGCTCGACACGATTGGCCAGCTGTTCGGCCCGATTCGGGGCGGTGTGGCGTATGCCGTGATCTTCGTCGGCGCGCTGCTGGCCGCGACGACGGGTGTGGTGGCCGCGTCGGTGATCTCGATGGGCCTGATCTCGCTGCCCGTGATGCTGCGCTACGGCTACGACAAGCGGCTCGCGGCCGGCGTCATCGCCGCATCGGGCACGCTGGCGCAGATCATTCCGCCATCGCTCGTGCTGATCGTGATGGCCGACCAGCTGGGCCGCTCCGTCGGCGATATGTACAAGGCCGCGTTCATCCCGGGCCTGCTGCTGACCGCCATGTACGCGGGCTACGTGCTGTCCGTCTCCATCTTCAAGCCCCATCACGTGCCGGCGCTGCCGCCGGAGGCGCGCAACCTGCGCGAGCCGAACGGCGACTCGGGCGTGCGCTCGCTGCTCGTGCTGCTGGTCGCCGCGGCCGGCGCCGCGTTCGCCTTCGCGCACTGGTACGAAGCGGGCCACCCGGATGCGCATGCGGACGAGGTAGGGATCTTCTCGGCCGGCCTGGCCATCATCGGCGCGTTCGCGTTCGCGCTGGTCAACCGCTATGCGAAACTGGGCCTGCTGTCGCGCATGGCGGAAAAGGTCGTGTTCGTGCTGATTCCGCCGCTGGCGCTGATCTTCCTCGTGCTGGGCACGATCTTCATCGGCCTGGCCACGCCGACGGAAGGCGGCGGCATGGGCGCTCTGGGGGCCGTGATCCTGGCGGTGCTGAACCGCCGCCTGAACCGCGACCTGCTGACGCAGGCGCTGATGTCGACGACGCGGCTGTCGTGCTTCGTGCTGTTCATCCTGATCGGCTCGACGGTATTCGCGCTCGTGTTCCGCGGCGTGAACGGCGACCTGTGGGTCGAGCACCTGCTGACCAGCCTGCCGGGCGGCGAGACGGGCTTCCTGATCGCCGTGAACATCCTGTTCTTCGTGCTGGCATTCTTCCTCGACTTCTTCGAACTGGCGTTCATCCTTGTGCCGCTGGTGGGCCCCGTGGCCGAGAAGCTGGGCATCGACCTGATCTGGTTCGGCGTGCTGCTGGGCGTGAACATGCAGACGTCGTTCATGCACCCGCCGTTCGGCTTCGCGCTGTTCTACCTGCGTTCGGTGGCGCCGAAGGAAGTGAAGACGTCGGACATCTACTGGGGCGCGATCCCGTTCGTCTGCATCCAGGTCGTCATGGTCGCATTGATCATCGGCTTCCCCCGCCTCGTCTCCGTCGAGACGCGCACCGACATGAAGGAAGACGTGGAGCTGAAGATCGAGGCCCCGGCCGACTATGGCGCACCGGCGCAGGAGTCGAAGGACGAGGCGCCGGAGTTGAACTTCTCGACCGACGAGGACGAGAAGACGCCGACGGAGAAGAAATAACGGAAAGTGACAGGTTCCTGCGTGCGGGCTAGGCGTGTCGAACTTCAACCCAGAAGCAACCCCTGGGGTCAGACCCGGCGGGTCTGACCCCGGCATCTGCCGTTGGGTTTAGCTTGGGCTATCGGCGCGCGAACGGAGGTCAATGCGTGACCAGCGTCGCCAGCACCGAAAACGCGGCCGCCGTCTGGTCGCGGTCGAGGATCAACGTCAGTTCCGAATGCGTGGAGATCAGGTTGACGAGATTGACCTTGTCCCACGCCAGCTTCTTCAGGATCGCGTGGTAGATGCCGGGCGTGCGCACGGAGTCGTGCGTCAGTTGCAGCGTGACCGCGTTCAGGTTTTCCAGCCGCGCCGACAACGTCTCGCCTTCGAACACCTCTTCCACCAGCGGGATCAGCGGGCGGCTGCAGATCACCATTGCCTCGTTGACGCCGCGCGTCACGGTGAGGAACATATTGCGCTGCCGGCCGTGCTGCGCCAGCAGGCGGCGGTGGCATTCGTCGGTGTGCTCCGACTCGCGGTAGGTCAGCTCGACGAGATCCGTGCGCGCCGTCAGCTGGCCCGTCTTCTGCGCCAGCACGATCTCCTGTGTGCCCTGCTCGGGCAGGCGCTCCGACACGCGCCGCAGCGCCATCACGACGGCGGCCTGGCCGACCGGCTTCCACAGGTCGTTCTCGAGCTGCGGCTGCAACTGGCGCGCGAGTTCGGAAAGGTTGATGAGGCCACGGCGCAGCCCTTCGCTGAGGAAGGGCGAGTCCATGACGATGCGTTCCACTTTGGTAGCGATCGACAGCATAGCTCATTGCCCGCAAGGGCACTCCATGAATAGGTCATACGCCGCTCCACCGCGGGCAGCGGGCGCAGGCGCTGTTGGGATGGTCAGGATGCACACGGCAAGGCCGTGCGATGAGACGCTGCCTATATGGGTGGCGCGTGATGCGGGGCTTGAGAAAAGCGAACGTGCAGGCCTGGTTCCTTGATCATGATTCGTCCCTGAAGTTTGCCTCAGCGCTTGATTTTCTGGCGTGTTGTACCTACCCGGCTGCGCTGTTTTATATGAGCCCGTCGGGCATGCGTGGCCGTCCGGTGCCACTGTAGTGTACGGCCCAAGATTCATCTGGTGCAACCTGCGCACGGCCGAAATGTTGCATGTGCGCTGAAAAGCCCGGCCCGTTGCCGGCAGCCGACATGAGGGCGCAATCGTGCGCCACTTTCGCGCCGATCACGCTATGCGCGCGGGCCGTTTACGCGGGGCGCTGTCTCATTTTTAACAAAACGCCGCAGCCAGACTCATTTGCGAAGATTTTTGACAGCGGAAATGTGAAACGCATAACGTCGCGATCACCCGCGAAAACAGCGGACCCGCCACTTCACTTTCCACCATTGGAGAAGAGATGAACCTTCGCATGACCTTACTCGCCGCCGTCGTCGCGGCACTGCCGTATGCCGGCGCAAGCGCCCAGACCGGCGCCATGCTTCCTGAAAGCCTGATGGCTGCACCCGCCCAGGAAATGAGCGCCACCGTCAAGGCGAACCTGGAGAACCGTCTCGCCGCGCGGCGCGCCGCCGCCGGCCTGGACGAGGACCACGGCTTCATCGTCAGCAAGCAGCAGCCGGGCGAACGCGGCACCCGCATCACGCGCGCCCAGC
This sequence comes from Pseudoduganella flava, assembly GCF_007830495.1. Lineage (GTDB taxonomy): Bacteria > Pseudomonadota > Gammaproteobacteria > Burkholderiales > Burkholderiaceae_D > Rugamonas > Rugamonas flava. The sequence goes on from NZ_VLKW01000003.1 coordinate 449,636, forward strand.
ACACGTGGAAAGGCCTGCGCGTGTTCGGCTCCGAATCCGTCGTCGTCACCGACGACAACGGCGAGATCATCAGCGAGTCCGCATCGGAGCGCCGCAATGGCCTGGACGCGTCGCGCGCCGCGGCCGCGACGGGCAAGACGGCACCGGACGTGACGCCGACCGTGGCGAAGGAAGATGCGATCGCCAGCGTCGTCAAGCGCGTCGCACCGGTGGGCGTGCATCGCTGGAAGCCGGAAGCGGAACTGCTGATCTACCCGGTGATGAAGACGGTGCGCGTGGCGGGCGCCGAGAAGAAGGCCGAGAGCGCGCTGAACGCGCTGGACGTCGAGGAAGTCGTCGACCATTACGAGCTGGCCTACCTCGTCAAGACGCGCATGGCGAGCGGCAAGCGGCTGATCTACCGCGACACGATCGTCAATGCCCACACGGGCGCCGTGATCGCCGAATGGGATGCGCTGCAATCGGTCGTCGGCTCCGGCAAGAGCCAGTACAACGGCACCGTGCCGATCAACACGACGCTGGTCGGCAGCACCTACCAGATGCTGGACAGCACCCGCGGCGTCGGCGGCAAGTACGGCGGCATGGCGATCACCAACGCGAATCACAGCCCGGAATCGAACCCGAACCCCGGCACGATCTACACGAACAGCACCAACACCTGGGGCGATGGCCAGCAGTACATCAATGGCGGCAGCACGACCAACGCGAACGGCCAGACGGCGGCGGTCAACGCGCTGTGGGGCCTGATGAACACCTACGACGCGATGAAGAACGTGCTGGGCTGGCAAAGCCTGGACGGCAACAACACGTCGACCTACATCGCCGTCCACGTCGACAACCAGTACGACAACGCGTTCTTCGAGCCGGGCTGCAAGTGCATGTACATCGGCGACGGCGGCACTTCGTTCTACAACCTGGGCTCGATCGACGTGATCGGCCACGAGATGCACCACGGCGTGACGGATGCGACGTCCAACCTCACGTACTCGGGCGAATCGGGCGGCTTGAACGAATCGTCGTCGGACATCGGCGGCGAGATGACGGAAGCGTATGCGCGCGCCGGCGGCACCGGCAGCGTGATCCCGGCCACCGGCAACGACTGGGTGATGGGCCGCGAGATCAGCCGCAGCGGTTCGCCACTGCGCTATATGTACAAGCCGAGCAAGGACGGCCAGAGCCCGAACGCGTGGAGCACGTCGCTGAAGAACCTGAACGTGCACTACAGCTCCGGCCCGAACAACCGCATGTTCTACTTCCTGTCGCAAGGCTCGAACTCGTCGTCCTCCAGCGACTACTACAGCCAGTACCTGAACCAGCAGCCGCTGGCGATGACGGGCATCGGCAACGACAAGGCGTTCCGCATCTGGTTCCGCGCCAACACGCAGAAGTTCACGTCGTCGACCAACTACGCCGACGCGCGTAACAAGATGGTCACCGCGGCCGAGGAACTGTATGGCGTCGGCAGCAAGGAAGCAACCGCCGTCAAGCGCGCCTATGCCGCGATCAACGTCGGCACCGACGTCCCCGAGACCGCGGGCGGCACGGCGCTGTCGATCACGACGCAGCCGGCCAGCATCACCGTCGCGCCGGGCGGCACCGCGACGTTCACGGTCGGTGCAAGCGGCGGTACCTCGCCGTACAGCTACAAGTGGTATAAGAACGGCTCGCTGATCAGCGGCGCCACGTCGGCCACCTACTCGTTCGCCGCGCAATCGACCGACAACGGCGCCGTGTTCAAGGCCACCGTGACCGACTCGGCATCGTCGCCGGTGACCGTCACGTCGGGTAACGCGACGCTGACCGTCAGCACGACGGGCGGCGGCAGCACGGAGCGCGTGACGAACGGCGGCTTCGAATCCGGCACGACCGGCTGGGCCGGCACGACGGGCGTCATCGGCATGTTCACGGGCCAGACCGCGTACGAAGGCACCCGCTACGCCTACCTGGGCGGCAACGGCAGCACGGCAACGGAAACGCTGACGCAGGACATCACGATCCCGTCGACCGCGACCTCCGCCACGATGACGTTCGCGCTGCACATCGACACGGCCGAATCGGGCTCCACCGCATACGACAAGCTCGTCGTGGCAGTGAAGAACACGTCCGGCACGACCTTGGGCACGCTGGCAACGTACTCGAACGCCAACGCCGCCTCCGGCTACCAGGTGCGCACGTTCAACCTGACCGCGTACAAAGGCCAGACGGTCCGGCTGTCGTTCGCAATGACGGAAGACAGCTCGCTGCAGACCTCGTTCGTCGTCGACAAGGTGAGTGTCGTCACGCAGTAACACCTTTCGTTGCAAACCCGCTGGGGACTGTCCCTCGATTCTGGAAATATTTCCAAAATTCGGGGACAGTCCCTCCCCGGCAAAGCAACGGTTTATCCGGCATTTACAAGGGCTGATACGTGCTGCATCAGGCAGAACGTCGTAAGCCCGCAACATCGACCGATGGGGACTGTCCCTCGATTTGGGAAATATTTCCAAAAACGAGGGACAGTCCCCAGATTTTGGAAACATTGCTAAGATGCCCGTTTTGTGGAAGGAGCGGGCATGGCTATTGGTGGGAAGACGATCGACGAAGCACTGGCCGCGCTGGCCGATATGACGGCCGGCGCGCAGCCGATCGGGCGGGATGAGCATCTTGCCCGCATCGCGAAGGCGCAGGCCTTCATGCGGGCGCAGGGCATCGCGGCCGTGTGGCTCAACGCCGGCACCAACCTCCTCTACTTCACCGGCACGAAATGGCACCCCAGCGAGCGTATGGTCGGCGCCGTGCTGCCGGCCGACGGGCCACTCGCCTATCTCGCCCCCGCCTTCGAGGAAGACACCCTGAAGGACTTCATGCTCGTGCAAGGCCCCGTCCACACGTGGCACGAGCACCAAAACCCGTGCGCGCTGTTCGTTGACGTGCTGGCGCGGCTCGGCATCCATGCCGGTGCGCGCATCGGCATCGACGAGAGCACGCCGTTCTTCACGGCCGACGGCATCCGCCAGCTCGCGCAGGGCTACACGCTGGAGAACGCGAAGAGCGTGACGGCGCACTGCCGCACGCGCAAGTCGCCGGCCGAGATCGCGCTGATGCAGCGCGCCAAGGACATGACGCTGGCCGTCCACGTCGCCACCGCAAGCATGCTCCGCGCCGGCATCACGACGAAGGAAGTGGAGGAGTTCATCGACCGCGCGCACCGCAAGGTCGGCGCCGCCGGGTCGTACTTCAAGATCGTGCTGTTCGGCGCCGCGACGGCGTTCCCGCACGGCGTGTCGTACGTCCGGACGCTGAAGGACGGCGACGTCGTGCTGATCGACACCGGCTGCAAGCTGCACGACTACATCTCGGACATCACCCGCACCTACGTGTTCGGCACGCCGACCGCGCGCCAGCGTGAAGTATGGAATGCGGAGAAGGCGGCGCAGCAGGCCGCGTTCGATGCGGCGCAGCTGGGCGTGCCATGCGAGGAAGTCGACGCGGCCGCGCGCCGTTCGCTGGAGGCCGCCGGCTTCGGCCCCGGCTACAAGCTGCCCGGCCTGCCGCACCGCACGGGCCACGGCATCGGCCTTGACATCCACGAATGGCCCTACCTCGTCGGCGGCGACAAGACCCCGCTCGACGTCGGCATGTGCTTCTCAAATGAGCCGATGATCTGCGTGCCGGGCGAGTTCGGCATCCGCCACGAGGATCACTTCTACATGACGGAAAACGGGCCGCGCTGGTTTACCCAGCCGGCCCGCTCGATCGAAGATCCCTTCGGCCAGGCCTGATCAGGCCCGCTTCGCCACCAGGGTCAGGATGTCGTAACTGGCCACCAGCTCGTCGCGCTGGTTCGTCACCTGCACGTCCCACGCGACGACGCCCTGGCCCACGCCGCGGTGGTCGGTGCGGTTGCGGTCGACCTTGCGTTTGCACGTGAGGCGCGCGCGGATCGTGTCGCCGATCGCCACCGGGGCCACGAAACGCAGGTTGTCGAGGCCGTAGTTCGCCAGCACGGGGCCCGGTGCCGGCGACACGAACAGCCCTGCCGCCGCCGACAGCACGAAGTAGCCGTGCGCGATGCGCTGGCCGAACTGCGTGTCCTTCGCGGCGATGTCGTCGAAGTGCATGTAGAAGTAGTCGCCCGACACGCCCCCGAAGTTGACAATGTCCGCCTCGCTCACCGTGCGGCGGTGCGTCAGCAGCGAGTCGCCCACGCGCAGGTCCTCGAAGTGCTTGCGGAACGGGTGCACTTCCGACTCGACGACGGCACCGCCACGCACGTACTCGCCCGTGATCGCGGACAGCATCGTCGGCGAGCCCTGCACGGCGGTGCGCTGCAGGAAGTGCTTGACGGCGCGGATGCCGCCCAGCTCCTCGCCGCCCCCCGCACGTCCGGGCCCGCCGTGCTTCAGCTGCGGCAGCGGCGAGCCGTGACCGGTCGAATCGACCGAGGCTTCGCGTTCCAGCACCAGCACGCGGCCGTGATGCGCGGCGGCGATCGGCACCGCATAGGCCGCCGTCCGCGGATCCTTCGTCACCAGGGTCGACACGAGGCTGCCCTTGCCGCGCGCGGCCAGTGCCAAGGCTTCGTCGATGCCGTCATACGTCATCAGCGTGCTGACGGGGCCAAATGCTTCGACGTCGTGCACCGCGTCGTTCTCCATCGCGTTGCGGCACATGACGAGCGTCGGCGCGAAGAACGCGCCGTCGTGCACGCCGTCGCCGACCAGCTTCAATTCTTCCGGCCGGCCGTAAATCAGTTCGTTCCCCGCCAGCAGGCGGTCGACCTGCGCGGCCACGTCGCGCTGCTGGTCCTTTGACGCCAGCGCGCCCATGCGCACGCCTTCGATCGACGGGTCGCCCACCGTCACCTTCACCAGCCGCTCGCGCAGCCGCTCGGCCACCGCTTCGGCCTGCGTGCGCGGCACGATGATGCGGCGGATCGCCGTGCACTTCTGGCCCGCCTTCGCCGTCATCTCACGCGCCACTTCCTTGACGAACAGGTCAAACTCGGGATCATCCGGCGTGACGTCGGGTGCCAGGATCGCGCAGTTCAGCGAATCAGCTTCCGCCGTGAACGGCACCGAGTTGGCGATCAGGTTGCGGTTCGCGCGCAGCTTCGCGGCCGTGTCGGCCGAACCGGTGAACGTGACGGCGTCGAACCCGCTCAAGCGGTCGAGCAGGTCGCCCGTGCTGCCGATCACCAGTTGCAGCGCGCCGTCCGGCACCAGGCCGGAAGCGTGAATCATCCGCACCAGCGCCTCGGTGACATAGCTCGTCGCGGTGGCCGGCTTGCCGATGCATGGCATCGCCGCCAGGAAGCTGGGTGCGAATTTCTCCAGCAAGCCCCAGATCGGGAAGTTGAACGCGTTGATGTGCACGGCCACGCCGCCGCGCGGCACGAGAATGTGCGTGCCGGAGAACCCGCCGCGCTTCCCGAGCGGCATCGCGGGGCCTTCATGCAGCACGTTCGACGACGGCAGCTCGCGGCTGCCGATGCTGGCATACGCGTACAGCGTGCCGATGCCGCCCTCGACATCGATCCAGCTGTCCGGCCGCGTCGCGCCCGTGTAGCGCGAGATCTCGTACAGCTCTTCCTTGCGCTCCATCAGGTAGGCCGCCAGCGCTTTCAGGCGCGCGGCACGCTGCTGGAAGTCGAGCGCCATCAGGCTCCGGATGCCAGTCTTGCGGCCGTAGTCCAGCACTTCGGCGAAATCGATCGTCTCCGCATGCGTGTGGTAGATCAGGCTGTTGTTCAGCGCGCTGTGCAGCGGCTGGTGCGCCGTGCCGCCGTGCCAGCGGCCGGCGATGAAGCTCTGTAACGTAGCTGGCGTGGACATGTGTCCCATCTTCGTCTCCAATCAGTTCTGGTTCGCGTTCTTGTGCACGTGCAGCGGCACCGAGCTTTCCCATTGCATGCGCTGCCGGTCCGGTTCCACTTCCGTCAGTGCTTCCACTTCGCGCATCGTCGCCAGCGAGCGTTCCGCCAGCTCGTGGTATTGCGCGGTGCCGACGTTCTTCCATGCGATCTCCGCATCCGTCACGTCCCGCACGATGCGGGCGGGCGTGCCCATCACCATGCTGCGCGGCGGGATCGCCATGTTCGCCTTCACGAAGCTCATCGCCGCGACGATCGACTCGCAGCCGACGACGGCGTTGTCCATCACCACGGCATTCATGCCGACGAGCGCATTGCGGCCGATCCGGCAGCCGTGCAGCACGGCGCCATGGCCGATGTGGCCATCGACCTCGACGACCGTATCAGAACCGGGGAAGCCATGCATCACGCAGCCGTCCTGCACGTTCGCGCCCTCTTCCAGGATCAGCCGGCCGAAGTCGCCCCGCAGCGACGCGCACGGCCCCACGTAACAACGCGGGCCGACGATCACGTCGCCGATCAGCACGGCCGTCGGGTGCACGTAGGCGGTCGGATGCACGACCGGCTTGATGCCGTTGATCTCGTAGACTTTGACCATCGTCCCTCACACCCGTTCGATGACGAGCGCGATGCCCTGGCCGACGCCAATGCACATCGTGCACAGCGCATAGCGCCCGCCCGTGCGCTCGAGCTGGTTGACGGCCGCCGTGACGAGCCGCGCGCCGGATGCGCCCAGCGGGTGGCCCAGCGCGATCGCACCGCCGTTCGGGTTCACGTGCGCCGCATCGTCCGGCACGCCCAGGTCGCGCAGCACGGCAAGGCCCTGCGCGGCGAATGCTTCGTTCAACTCGATCACGTCTATCTGGTCGATCGTCATGCCCAGCTGCGCCAGCAGCTTCTTCGACGCCGGGGCCGGGCCGAAGCCCATGATCCGCGGCGGCAGACCCGCCACGGCCATGCCCAGCACTTTCGCACGGGGCTTCAGGCCGTATTGCTCGACGGCCTGGCGGGAAGCCAGCAGCAGCGCGCACGCGCCGTCGTTGACGCCGGATGCGTTACCGGCTGTGACAGTTCCGCCCGGCTTCACGACACCCTTCAGCTGCGCCAGTTTCTCGATCGTCGTGTCCGGGCGCGGATGCTCGTCCGTGTCGAACACCGTCGACTCGCCCTTCTTCGAATGCAGCGTGACGGGCACGATCTCGTCCTTGAACAGGCCGGCGGCCTGCGCGGCGGCCCAGCGCTGCTGGCTGCGCAGTGCGAACGCATCCTGGTCGGCGCGGTTCACGCCGAATTCCTCGGCCACGTTTTCCGCCGTCTCGGGCATGCTGTCGATGCCGTACTGCTCCTTCATCTTCGGATTGACGAAGCGCCAGCCGATCGTCGTATCCTCGATCTTCGCGGCGCGCGAGAATGCGCTGTCCGCCTTGCCCATCACAAACGGCGCGCGCGTCATGCTCTCGACGCCGCCGGCGATCATCAGGTGCGCCTCGCCGGCGCGGATCGCCCGCGCAGCGGTACCGACGGCATCCAGGCTCGAGCCGCACAAGCGGTTGATCGTATTGCCCGGCACGTCCGCCGGCAGGCCGGCCAGCAGCGCGGCCATGCGGCCCACGTTGCGGTTGTCCTCGCCCGCCTGGTTGGCGCAGCCCAGCAGCACGTCGTCCACCTTCGCCCAGTCGATGGATGGGTGACGCTCGATCAGCGCACGGATTGGCAGCGCGGCCAGGTCGTCCGTGCGCACCGCGGCGAGCGCGCCGCCGTAGCGGCCGAACGGGGTGCGGATCGCGTCGATGATGAATGCATCTGTCATGTCAATTCCTTGGTCGTTTGTCGATCACGCGGCGGGCCTTGCCCGTCAGCGTGCGTTCGATGCCGTCCGGTCCCACCACGCTGACGCGGGTGGTGACGCCGACGTACGTCTTGATGTGGTGTTCCAGCTCGCGCCCCAGCGCGGCCACTTCGCTGTCCGACAGCAGCGCAGCCACTTCCTGGCGCAGCTCCGCCACGACGTCCAGCTTGTCCAGGTGCCCGTCGCGCGACACGACGAGCTGGTACTGCGGCGCCAGTTTCGGCATCTTGAAGATCAGCTCCTCGATTTGCGTGGGGAACACGTTGACGCCGCGGATGATCAGCATGTCGTCCGAACGCCCCGTGATCTTACCGATGCGGCGCATCGCGCGCGACGTCGGCGGCAGCAGCTTCGTCAGGTCGCGCGTGCGGTAGCGGATCACCGGCATCGCCTCTTTCGTCAGGGATGTGAACACCAGTTCGCCCTCGGCGCCGTCCGGCAGCACCTCGCCCGTTTCCGGGTCGATGATCTCGGGGTAGAAATGGTCTTCCCAGATCACCGGACCGTCCTTGCTCTCGATGCACTCGGAAGCGACACCTGGGCCCATCACTTCCGACAGCCCATAGATATCGACGGCATCGATGCCGGCGCGCTGTTCGATCTCGCGCCGCATCGCATCCGTCCACGGCTCGGCGCCGAAGATGCCCACCTTCAGCGACGACGTGGCCGGGTCCACGCCCTGGCGCTGGAATTCCTCGACGATGTTGAGCATGTACGACGGCGTGACCATGATGATCGACGGCTCGAAGTCGCGGATCAGCTGCACCTGCTTTTCCGTCTGCCCGCCGGACATCGGCACCACCGTGCAGCCGAGCCGCTCGGCGCCGTAGTGGGCGCCCAGGCCGCCCGTGAACAGGCCGTAGCCGTAGGCGATGTGGACGATGTCGCCGGCCCGGCCACCGGCCGCGCGGATCGAGCGGGCGACGACGCCGGCCCACACGTCGATGTCGTTCTTCGTGTAGCCGACCACGGTGGGCTTGCCCGTCGTGCCGCTGGATGCATGCACGCGCACCACCTGCTCGCGCGGCACGGCGAACATGCCGAACGGGTAGTTATCGCGCAGCGCCTTCTTGTCCGTGAACGGGAACTTCGCCAGGTCGGCAAGGGTGTGCAGATCGTCCGGATGCACGCCCTTCGCGTCGAACGCGGCGCGGTAGTGCGGCACGTTCTCGTAAGCGTGTTTCAGCGTGTGGCGCAGCCGCTGCAATTGCAGCGCCTGCAGCTCGTCGCGGCTGGCGCGCTCGATGGGCTCGAGCTCACTAGCCCCTGGAATACGGGCAACCATGGTGTCTCCTCTATCGTTTACTGCAAGCCTGGTCAGGCGACCGTGCCGCCGATCCGGTGCGACTTGCCCCGGAACGTGGCGATCAGGCGGCCGTCCTGGTTCACGACGTCGACGTCGTAGATGCCGGTCTTGCCGGCAAGCGCCCGCTCTGTCGCCGTGGCGGTGAGCAGGTCGTCCTGGCGTCCTGGCGCCAGATAATCGATCGTGCAGCCGGCGCCCACCGTCACGTGGTTATGGCTGTTGCACGCAAAGGCAAAGGCGCTGTCGGCCAGCGCGAAGATGAAGCCGCCGTGGCACGTGGCGTGGCCGTTCAGCATGTCCGGCCGCACGCGCATCGACATGCGCGCATAACCGGGGCGGATCTCGTCCAGGCGCATGCCCAACGTGCGGCTGGCCGGGTCGCGTTCGTACATCGCCGCGCCGGCCGCTTCGGCCAGCGCCTGCGGGTCCATCACATGCGTGTCATTCGGCATGGAGACGCTTTCCCGCCGCGTGACGGCGGCGCAGCAGCGGCGAGACACGGTAGCGGTCTTCGCCATACGTGGCCGCCAGGTTGTCCAGCACCCGGACGACATGGCCGACGCCGATCGCGTCCGCCCACGCCAGCGGGCCTTTCGGATAGTTGACGCCCTTCTGCATGGCGGTGTCGACGGCGCGCGCGCTGCACACGCCCTGGTGCACGGCGTCGGCCGCCTCGTTGGCCAGCATCGCGACGGTGCGCATCACCGCCAGGCCAGCCACGTCGTCCAGCCGCGTCACGGTGAAGCCGGCCGACTGGAACAGGCCGACGGCCGCCCGCCACGCTCCTTCACCGCACTGGTCGGCACGGGCCAGCGCGATGCGCGTCGCCTTGGCCGCATCGAGCACGAGGTCGAACACCACCGTGTCGTCATGCCGGTTGGTGCGGGCCCGTGCGGTGGCCGTGCGGCCGTCCGTCAGGTAGATCGCCGCGCCATTGCAGTGGAACGCAGGCGCTTCCGCATGCTGGTGGCCTTCGGCCGAGGTGCGCCGCGTGACGTGGATGCCGTGCGCCTCCAGCCGCGCCAGCATCGGCTCCGTCAGCCCGCCGTTCGCGCCCGCCTCGAGGCTGTAGCCTACGTACTCCGGACGCGGGTAGGCCGGCTCGCTCTTCGGCTGCGGCGGCACGGCGTTCTCCGCATAGCGGTAGAAGCCGCGGCCGGCCTTGCGGCCGAGGAAGCCGGCATCGACCATCTCCAGCTGCAGCACGGAAGGCGTGAAGCGCTGGTCGCCGTAATAGGCGTCGAACACGGATTTCGTGACGGCGTAGTTGACGTCGTGGCCGATCAGGTCCATCAGCTCGAAGGGCCCCATCCGGAACCCGCCCGCCTCGCGCATCACCGCATCGATCGACGCCGGGTCCGCCGCCTGTTCGCTCAGCAGCCGCCAGCCTTCCGCGTAATACGGCCGTGCCACGCGGTTGACGATGAAGCCCGGCGTCGACTTCGCGTGCACCGGGGACTTGCCCCACGCGGCCGCGGTATCTTGCACGGCTTGCGCGACGGCGGCATCCGTGGCGAGGCCGCTGACCACTTCCACCAGCGCCATCAGCGGCACCGGATTGAAGAAGTGCATGCCGACCAGGCGCTCCGGCCGGCGCAGCGCCGCCCCGATGGCCGTGACGGACAGCGACGATGTATTGGTGGCCAGGATCGCGTCGTCCGCGACGATGCTTTCCAGCTCGGCGAACAGCGCGCGCTTCGCATCGAGGTTCTCGACGATCGCTTCGATCACGAGGTCGGCGTCGGCCAGCTGCGCCAGCGATGGGGCGCGCACGAGGCGCCCAACGGCGGCTTCCGCTTCGGCCGCGCTCATCTTGCCCTTGGCGGCCAGCTTGCCCCAGGCCGAACAGATACCGTCGAGCGCCTTGTCCACGGCGTCGGGCCGGGCGTCGTACAGTTTCACGGTGTGTCCCGCGGCAGCCGCGACCTGCGCGATGCCTGCACCCATTGCGCCACTGCCGATGACGGCAACGATGCTGGTTTGTCCCAGAGCGGCCATCATTCCCCCTTGAAGTGCGGCGTGCGTTTGCCGATGAAGGCATCGACGCCTTCGCGGTAATCGTGGCTGTTGCCCAGCTCGCGCATCATCTGCGCCTCGAGCTTCAGCTGGTCCGGCAGCGTATTCGCCCACGAGACCTGCAGCGCGTGCTTCGTGTAGGCCAGCCCTTTCGTCGGCGCGCATGCGAAGTGCTCGGCCAGCGCCAGCGTTTCCGTCATCAGCGCATCGTCCGGCAGCGCCTTCCAGATCAGGCCCCATTGCTCGGCACGATCGGCCGTCAGCTTCTCGCCGAGCAGCGCCAGCCCCATCGCGCGCGCCGGGCCGACGAGCCGCGGCAGGTGCCACGTGCCGCCCGTGTCCGGGATCAGGCCCAGCTTGCAGAACGCTTCGATGAACGTCGCCGACTTCGCGGCCAGCACGATGTCGCACGCGAGCGCCAGGTTGGCACCGGCGCCGGCGGCCACGCCGTTGACGGCGCAGATCACCGGCATCGGCAGCTCCTTGATCGCCAGGACCAGCGGTGCATAGAACTTCTCGACGGAGTCGCCCAGGTCCACCGGCTGGCCGCCCGGCGCGACGGCGCGGTCGGACAAGTCCTGGCCCGCGCAGAAACCGCGGCCGGCGCCCGTCAGCACGAGCACGCGTACGGATTTGTCGGCGCGGATCTTTTCGAATGCGTCGCGCACTTCAAGGTGCATCGCCTGGGTGAAGCTGTTCAGCTTGTCGGGGCGGTTCAGTGTCAGCTTAGCGATGCCTTCGCTGATGTTGAACAGGATGTTTTCGTACAGCTTGTTGTCGTTGTTCATTGGTGTCTCCTCCAATACCCCAAAGGCAGAGGCCGGGGTCAGACCCGACGGGTCTGACCCCAGGGGTTGCTTTTGGGTTTGAATCTACTTGACCGGCCCTTTTACTCAGCCTGGTCAAAGTCGATAACCACTTTATCCGTCGCGGGAAAACTCTGGCAGCTCAGCACGAACCCGCGCGCGATCTCGTAGTCTTCCAGCGCATAGTTGACGTCCATATCGACCTTGCCTTCGACGACCTTGCAGCGGCACGTCGAGCATACGCCCCCTTTGCACGAGTAGCGCATCTCCAGGCCGGCCTTCAGGCCCGCGTCCAGGATCGATTCCTTGTCCTTCTCCATCGTGAACGTGGCGGCCGTGCCGTCCTGGATCACGGTGACCTCGGTCAGGTGCTGCGCCGCCCGCGCATCCAGTGCGCGCGGCTTGTGCTCGTGCTTCGGGATCGATGCGGCAAAGAGTTCGAACTTGATGTTCGCAGCCGGCATGCCGGCCTCCTTCAGCGCGCTCGAGACGCCCTGCATCATGTCTTCCGGGCCGCAGATGAACGCCGTGTCGTAGTCTTCGATGTCGATCCAGTGCTCCAGCAGCTGCCGGGTCTTTTCCTGCGTGATGCGGCCGTTGAACAGGTCGATGTCCTGCTGCTCGCGGCTCATCACGTAGACGACGTTCAGGCGCTCCAGGAACAGGTCCTTCAGTTCCGTCAGCTCGTTCTTGAAGATCACCGACGACGACGCCCGGTTGCCATACACGAGGGTGAAGCGGCTCTGCGGCTCCGTCAGCAGCGTCGTCTTGACGATCGACAGGATCGGCGTGATGCCGCTGCCCGCGGCGAACGCCAGGTAGTGCTTGCGGTTCTCGCCATGCAGCGGCACGTTGAAGTGGCCCATCGGCGGCATCACTTCGAGCACGGCGCCTGGGCGCAGCGCTTCGTTGGCCCAGGTGGAGAACATGCCGCCGGGCGTGCGCTTGATCGCCACGCGCAGCGCGCCGTCCTGCACGGCCGAGCAGATCGAATACGAGCGGCGCACGTCCTGGCCGTCGATCAGCGCACGCAAGGTCAGGTGCTGGCCCTGCTGATACTGGAAGCTGTCCCGCAGCTCGGGCGGCACGGCGAACGTGACGGCGATGCAGTCGCGCGTTTCGTTGTGTACCCGGGAGACGGTCAGCGGATGGAATTTGCTCATGATGTCAGTGGCACTTGAAGTAATCGAACGGCTCGCGGCAGGCCAGGCAGCGGTACAGCGCCTTGCACGGCGTGGAGCCGAACTGGCTCGTCATTTCGGTATGCGTCGATCCGCAATGCGGGCAGGCGACCGTCGGTGCGAGGGACGCGCGGCGCGCTACGGCGGCGGCCAGGCTGCCATGCAGCTGCACCGTCTGCGCCGGCGGCGCGATGCCGTAGCCTGTCAATTTGGCCTTGCCGGACTCGCTCATCCAGTCCGTCGTCCATGCGGGCGACAGCCGGGTGGCGACGTGCACGTGCTCGACGCCACGCCGATGCAGTGCCTCGCGCACGGCGCTCTCGATTACCTGCATCGCCGGGCAGCCGGAATACGTGGGCGTGATCGTCACGGTGACGGCGTCGCCGCCCTGCACGGCCACGCCGCGCACGATGCCCAGGTCGACGACGGAGATCACGGGGATCTCCGGGTCCGGCACCTCGGCGAGCCATGACCAGACGGTGGCTTCGTCCACTAAGAGCGCGTTCATGTGGTCACTCATCGCATCACCACTGCGCGCCCGGATAGGCGCGCTGCAGGAACTGCATCTCGGCCAGCAGGTAGCCCAGGTGTTCGCTGTGGCGGCCCTGCTTGCCGCCCTTCTGCATCCACGCGTCCGGCGCGGGCATCGTCAGCGTCGCTTCGGCAAAGATGTCGGCCACGTGCGCCAGCCATTGGGTGCGCAGGCCGGCCGCCGCGGGGGCGACGCCGGCGGCGATCATCTGCGCGTCGACGTCGTCTTCCATGAACAGCTCGCCCGTGTACATCCACAGCTCGTCGGCCGCCGTCTGCATGTAGGCGTGGCTCGTGGCCGTGCCGTCGCCCAGGCGCACCACCAGGTCGCCGCTGCGGCGCAGGTGGTACGTGACTTCCTTCAGCGACTTCTCGGCGATCTCCGCGATGCGCGCATCGGACGACTGCACCAGCGCACCGATGAGGAAGTAATGCCACGTGTCGAAGTAGAACTGGCGCATCATCGTGTGCGCGTAATTGCCATTCGGCTGTTCGACCAGCAGCGCGTTGTGGAAGTCGTGCGCGTCGCGCAGGTAGGCCAGCGCATCCTCGTCGCGACCACGCCCTTCCAGCTCACCCGCATATGTGAGCCACATGCGGGCCTGCCCCAGCAGGTCCAGCGCGACGTTGGTCAGCGCCATGTCCTCTTCCAGTGCCGGCCCTTTGCCGCACAACTCGGACAGGCGCTGGCTCAGCACGAGGGCGTTGTCGCCCAGGCGCAGCAGATACTGCAACTTGGCATCCATGGCGCGGCCTTACAGGTTCTTGACTTCTTCCGGCATCGGGAAGAAGGTCGGGTGGCGGTACACCTTGCTGTTGGCGGGCTCGAACAGCGCGCCCTTGTCGAACGGGCTGCTGGCAACGATGTCCGCCGCGCGCACGACCCAGATCGACACGCCTTCGTTGCGGCGCGTGTACACGTCGCGGGCGTTATTGATCGCCATCTCGGCATCCGGCGCGTGCAGGCTGCCCACGTGCTTGTGGGCCAGGCCGTGCTGGCTGCGGATGAACACTTCCCACAGGGGCCATTCCTTGCTCATGCTTGTCTCCTCACGCTGCTTTCTGTTTTTTCTCGGTGTGCGCCACGAGCGCTTCGCGGAACCACTCGCCGTCGTCCCAGGCTTGCACGCGCGTGCGCAGCCGCTCGCGGTTGCAGGGGCCGTTGCCCTTCAGGACGTTGTGGAATTCTTCCCAGTCGATCTCGCCGAAGTCGTAATGGCCCCGTTCCTCGTTCCATTTCAGGTCCGGGTCGGGGATCGTCAGGCCCAGGTACTCGGCCTGCGGCACGGTCTGGTCGACCATGCGCTGGCGCAGCTCGTCGTTGGAGAACAGCTTGATGCGCCACTTCGTCGATTGGGCGCTGTTGACGGAGTCCGCATCCGATGGACCGAACATCATCAACGACGGCCACCACCAGCGGTTCAGCGCATCCTGCGCCATCGCCTTCTGTTCGGGCGTGCCCTTGGCAAGGCTCATCATGATGTCGTAGCCCTGCCGCGCGTGGAACGACTCTTCCTTGCAGACGCGGATCATCGCCCGCGAATACGGGCCGTACGAGCAGCGGCACAGCGGGATCTGGTTGATGATCGCGGAGCCGTCGACGAGCCAGCCGATGGCACCGATGTCGGCCCACGACAGCGTCGGGTAGTTGAAGATGCTCGAGTACTTGGCCTTGCCGGCATGGAGCGCGGCCAGCAGTTCGTCGCGCGAGACGCCCAGCGTTTCGGCAGCGCTGTACAGGTACAGGCCATGGCCCGCTTCGTCCTGGATCTTCGCCAGCAAAATCGATTTGCGCTTCAAGGTCGGCGCGCGCGTGACCCAGTTCCCCTCGGGCAGCTGGCCGACGATCTCCGAGTGCGCGTGCTGCGAAATCTGCCGGATCAGCGTCTTGCGGTAGGCCTCCGGCATCCAGTCCTTCGGCTCGATCTTGATGCCGTCGTCGATGCGTTGTTGAAAGGCACGCTCTTCGGCGCTCATGTCACTTTCTGTGCGGACATTTTTGAGGCCCGTCTCCACCATTTGTGCGTACATGGGTGTCTCCTCCTTGACTTCATATTACGATACACAAATTCATTTGCAAACAGATTTTTTGTGTCATGTTCGAATTCCGTATCTTGTTCGGTGACGTAGGTACAATGGCAGCATGAGAATGAAGCTGAACGACTGGATCGACCAGTTCTTGACGCAGGACCCGCCCCGCTCGAAGTCGCTGGTGATGACGGTATTCGGCGACTCCGTGGTATCGCATGGCGGGCTGGTGTGGATGGGCAGCCTGATCGAGCTGCTGGCGCCGTTCGGCGTCAACGACCGGCTGTTGCGCACGTCCGTGTTCCGGCTGGCGCAGGAAGGGTGGCTTGAATCGCAGCGCGACGGGCGCCGCAGCAACTACATGATCACGCAGCAGGCGGCGCAGCGCTTCGCGCGGGCGTTCCGCCGGGTGTACGCGGCGCCGCACGCGCACTGGCACGGCAGCTGGACGTTCGTGCTGGGCACCAACAGCCTGTCGGCCGCCGAGCGGGCGCTGCTGCGCAAGGAATTGCTGTGGGAGGGGTACAGCGTGATCGCCCAGGGTATCGCCGGGCATCCGGCGGGCGACGCGGAAGCGCTGGACGCGCTGCTGGGCCGCCTGAACATGCGCGGCAAGGTGTACGTCGTACAGGCCGCGCAACTGCCGGGCGTGCAGGGCAAGCCGCTGGCGGACCTGATCAGCGAAGGCTGGGACCTGCGCGAGATCGGCGCAGCCTACCAGCGCTTCATCGACCGCTTCGAGCCTCTGCTGCGCCTGCTGCCGCGCGAGCTGGCGCCGGAGCAGGCCTACATCGTGCGCACCCTGCTGATCCACGCCTACCGCCGCGTCCAACTGCACGACCCGCAACTGCCGATGGAACTGCTCCCCGAGCCATGGCCGGGCGCGGCTGCGTACGACCTGGCGCGCGACCTGTACCAGCTGACGCATGCCGCGGCCGAGGAGCACGTCCTCGCCGCGCTGCGGCGCGAGGACCCGGAGGTGCCTGAGGCGGAGCCGGCGTTTTACCAGCGCTTCGGCGGCCTGACCTGACGGCTGAGCCCGTGTCCCTCTGGGGTCAGACTCCAGGGGGATACGGGCTCATCAGGCAAATAGTCGAGCTCGTGTCCTGTCGGGGTCTGCCCCCAGAAGGACACGAACCGGGCCGTAGTTACTTCCGCGTCGCGGTGATCAGATAGTTCTGCATCGCCGCTTCCGCCACAGATGCCCACTGGTTCTGGTCATGCCGGAACTTCTTCCACGGCTCGTAGATCTTCTTGAACTTCGCGTTCTTCGCGGCTTCCTCTTCCATCACCGCGGTGGACTGCTTGTACGCCGCGTCCAGCACTTCCTTGCTGAAGTTGCGCAGCTTGGCGCCGTTCTTCAGCAGGCGCGCCAATGCGGCCGGGTTCTTCGCGTCGTAGTCCGCCTGCATGCCGACGTGGCATTCGTACGATGCCGCTTCCAGCGCGGCCTGGTACTGCTTCGGCAGCTTGTCCCATTCCTTCGCGTTGACGTAGAACGACAGCTGCGGCCCCGCTTCCCACCAGCCCGGTGAGTAATAGAACGGCGCCACGCGCACAAGGCCGAGCTTTTCGTCGTCGTATGGGCCGACCCATTCGGCCGCGTCGATCGTGCCCTTTTCCAGCGCGGCGTAGACGTCGCCCGCCGGGATCTGCTGCGGCACCACGCCCATCCGCTCCATCACGCGGCCCGCGAAACCGGCCACGCGCATCTTCAGGCCCTTCATGTCGGCCAGCGAGCGGATCTCCTTGCGATACCAGCCGCCCATCTGCACGCCCGTGTTCCCGCCCATGAAGTTGATGATGCCGTAGCCGCGGTAGAACTCGCGCAGCAGTTCGCGGCCGCCGCCCTGGTCGAACCACGCCGTCTGCTGGCGCGACGTCAGGCCGAACGGCACCGCGCAGTCGAACGCGAACGTGGGGTCCTTGCCGAAGTAGTAGTAGGCCGGCGTATGGCCAATTTCGACGGTGCCTGCCTGCACGGCGTCCATCACCTGCAGTCCCGGCACGATCTCGCCGGCGGCGAACTGGCGGATCGTGAATTTGCCGTTGGTGAGCTGGGATACGCGCTTGACGAACTGCTCGGCCGAGCCGTAGATCGTGTCCAGCGTTTTCGGGAAGCTGGAAGCGAGCCGCCAGCTGACGGCCGGCTGCGCTTGCGCCAGCGCCGGCGCAGTGATGGTGGCGGTAGCGGTGCCGGCGCCTGCCGCGATGGCGGTCTTGGTGAGAAAGGAACGACGCTGCATCGAAGTCTCCTCTTGAATGGATGAGCGATTGTATCCGCTTGCGGCAATGTTGGCGGATCGGCCACGGCACGGCTGCGCCCCGCCGATAAAGCCGCTATCATGACGGCCTCGCGCCACTCGCGCCGTTTCCAACAACAAGGGCACACAATGTCTATCAAGATCAGCAGCCAGTTCGACGCTGGCGCCATCGACGTCGTCAGCGTTACCAGCGCCGGCGACATCGACGTCAACATCCGCAAGGATTCCCACGCCGATATCGTCCAGTGGTTCTACTTCCGCGTGCAGGGCGCGGCAGCCGTGCCGCTGACGATCCGCTTCCTGAACGCCGGCAAGGCCGCCTATCCGGACGGCTGGAAGGATTATCACGCCGTGGCCAGCTACGACCGCGACACGTGGTTCCGCGTCCCCACCAGCTACGACGGCGAAGTGATGACGATCGAGCACGCGCCGGAACAC
Source organism: Pseudoduganella flava (assembly GCF_007830495.1). Taxonomy (GTDB): domain Bacteria; phylum Pseudomonadota; class Gammaproteobacteria; order Burkholderiales; family Burkholderiaceae_D; genus Rugamonas; species Rugamonas flava. Next base: position 467,906 of record NZ_VLKW01000003.1, read on the forward strand.
GACAGCGTCTATTACGCCTACTTCGAGCCGTATTCGTGGGAACGCCACCTGGCCCTGCTCGACAGCGCGCAACTGTCGCCGCTCGCCGAGCTGGTCGACCTCGGTTCGACGGTGGACGGCCGCGACCTGAACATGCTGGTCGTCGGCGACCCGGATGCGCCGAAGAAGGTCTGGGTCATCGCCCGCCAGCACCCGGGCGAAACGATGGCCGAGTGGTTCGTCGAGGGCATGCTCGAAGCGCTGCTCGACCCGGCCGATCCGTTCGCGAGCCAGTGCCTGAAGGAGGCCGTGTTCTACGTGGTGCCGAACATGAACCCGGACGGCTCCGTGCGCGGTAACCTGCGCACCAACGCGGCCGGCGCGAACCTGAATCGCGAATGGAACGAGCCGACGATGGAGCGCAGCCCCGAGGTCTTCCTCGTCAAGCGGAAGATGCAGGAAGTCGGCTGCGACCTGTTCTTAGACATCCACGGCGACGAAGGCCTGCCGTACGTGTTTGTGGCCGGCAGCGACTCGCTGCAGAACTTCACGGCTGGGCAGAAGGCCGAGCAGGACCGCTTCATCGAGGACTTCAAGATCGCCAGCCCGGACTTCCAGAGCGAATTCGGCTACCCGGACGCGCCGTTCACGCCGGAAGTGCTGACGATGGGTTCGCCCCACATCACCCACCTGTTCGGCTGCCTGTCGCTGACGTTGGAAATGCCGTTCAAGGACAACGCGAACGATCCCGATCCGGTCAACGGCTGGAACGGCGCGCGCTCGATGAAGCTGGGCGCCGCGATCCTGCAGCCGGTGCTGCGCGCACTGCGCCGCTAAGCGGTCCTCACCGCGCCTGGCCGAGCCGCTGCGTGAAGCGGCCGGCCAGGAATTCCAGCAGCAGCCGCACGCGCATCGGCATCAGGCGCCGGTGAAACAACGCGTGCACGTGCGCCGCCGGAGTCTCCCACTCCGGCAGCAGCACTTCCAGGCGCCCCGCCGCCACGTCGTCCGCCACGTCCCACTGGGACTTGTAGCCGATCCCCTTCCCCGCCAGCAGCCAATCCCGCACGACGGCGCCGTCGTTGCTCTCCCACGCCTGCTGCGCCGGCAGGCGGAACGCGGTGCGCACGCCGTCGCGCTGCAATGTGATTTCCTCCGCCATGCCTGGGGCGCCCAGCAGCGTGACGAAGCGGTGCGCCGCCAGGTCGGCCGGCACGCGTGGCCGCGCGATACCGTCGAAATAGGCCGGCGCCGCGCACAGCACGCGCCGGTTCGGCGCCAGCCGCCGCGCGTGCAGGGAACTGTCGCGCGGCCGGCCGAAGCGGATCGCCAGGTCGATCTCGTCATGCAGGAAGTCGGAGTACGCGTCCGACAGCGTCAACCCGAACGACACGTCGGGATGCAACCGCGCGAAGTCGTCGAGCCAGCGGCACAGCGTGTGGCGGCCGAAGTCGGACGTGGCGGCGATGCGGATCTTGCCGCGCGCCGTGTCGCGGCGGGCCTGCAACGCCGCCTCGGCATCGTCGACGGCCTGCAGCGCGACGCGGCAGTGCTCCAGGTACAGGCGGCCTTCGTCCGTCAGGCGCAGCCGCCGCGTGGTGCGCTCGAACAGACGCGCCTGCAACGCCTGCTCCAGCTTCTGGATGCGTGCGCTCGCCGCAGCCGGCGACAAGCCCAGCTTGCGCCCCGCCGCGGACAAGCCGCCCAGCTCCGCCGCGCATGCGAACAACCGCATGTCGCCCAGCCTGTCGTACGCCATTCTTCGGTTCCTTTTGAAAATGATTCGCTACCTGGGCCAATTATCAATCACGCGGCCGGCGGCCACAATCGCTCCATCGACCCATCCACAAGGAGCAACCATGCAATCGACACCATCGCGCCGGACCTTCCTGGTGCAAGCCGCGGCCACCGCTGCCGCCGTCGCCGGCAGCGGCCTGCTGGGGCGGGAAGCCGTCGCGCAGCCAATCGCCGCGCCGGGGCAATTCTGGCCGGGCGGCACCCGCCTCGTGATCTCGATCTCGATGCAGTTCGAGGCGGGCGGCCAACCGCCCAAAGGCACCGACAGCCCGTTCCCGCCAGTGGCCATGCCGGAGCACGTGCCGAGCGATCCCGCCGCCAACACGTGGTTCGCCTACGGCTACCGGGAGGGCATCCCGCGCATGCTGGACTTGTGGGACAGGCACGGCGTCAAGGTGACTTCCCACATGATCGGTGAGGCCGCGCGCCGCCATCCCGAACTGGCCAGGGAGATCGTGCGCCGCGGCCACGAAGCGGCGGCGCACGGGCCGCGCTGGAGTTCGCAATTCGCGATGGACCGTGCCGAGGAAAGGCGCTTCCTGGAGGACGCGCGGGCGATGGTCGAGCAGGTCACCGGCACCCGGCCGGTCGGCTACAACTGCAACTGGCTGCGCCGCGGCCCGAACACGCTGGCATTGCTGCAGGAACTGGGCTACCTGTACCACATCGACGACGTCAGCCGCGACGAACCGTTCATCGAGCGCGTGGGCGGCAAGGACTTCGTCGTCGTGCCCTACACGTTGCGCAACAACGACATCGTGCTGATCGAAGGGCGCAACTACTCGCCACAGCAATTCCTCGCCCAGATCACCAGCGAATTCGACCAGCTGTACGAGGAAGCGGTCACGCGCCGCCGCATGATGTCGATCAGCGCGCATGACCGCATCAGCGGCACGCCGCAGATGGTGCGTGTGTGGGACAGGTTCCTCGCCTACGCGGCCACCAAGCCCGGCGTTGCCTTCCTGCGCAAGGACGAGATCGCGCGCATCGCGCTGGACAGCCCGCTGACGGTGCGCGAACCGGAAACCATCTGACAAGGAGAACCACATGACATCGACTAACCACATCGCGGCCGGCACGATCGCCGCCCTGGCGTTCGCGTTTGCCACGACAGCCACCGCCACCGCCGCCGTCCATGTGGGCGGCGCCCCGGACCCGGTCGTGCAAGCCGCGCGCACCTATGCGCAGTTCTGGAATACCGGCGACCCGGCCCTGGCGCGCGCCGCGCTGGCGCCCGGCTTCATCGACCGCACATTGCCGCCGGGCCGCGCGCAAGGGCCTGACGGCCCGCTGCAAGCGTCGCGCACGTTCCGCGCCGCCGTGCCGGACCTGCGCGCTGAAGCGACGGACATCGTCGCCGAGGGCGACCGCGTCGCCGTGCGGCTGCACTTCACCGGCCATTTCACGGGCACGTTCGACGGCCGGCAAGGCCATGGCGAGCCGATCGACTTCCAGGCTTTCGACCTGTACCGCGTGAAGAACGGCAGGATCGCCGAGAACTGGCACCTGGAGGACAACCTGACGCTGTTGCGGCAGCTAGGCGCCCGCTGACCGCCGCAACGCCCGGAACGCGTCGGGAAGCCAGGGCCGCGCCGCCAGCAGCACGGTGACGGCGTGGCGCTCCCCGTACGGCAGCCGGGCATCGGCCTGGTGCTGCTGCGAGAAGTCGTCCGCCACCTGGCGCAGCCGCGCCAGCAGCGCCTGCGCCGACGCGTCCGACAGCATCACGTTCACGAGCCGCAGCAGTTCGCGCGGGCCGTGGAAATCCGCGTCGAGATAAGCGCCGGCGGCCTCGCGGCGGAACCACGTCTGGATCGGCCCATCGGGGATCCAGCCGAACGTACGCGCCACCAGCAGCTTCACGCGATTGTTTGGTTTGAGGACGAGAAAGCCGATGCGGTCCAGCCGCAACAGGTACTTCACGCCCTCCGCCTCGGTCAGCGCATACGTCGCCACCAATTCCTCCAGCGGTACGCCGTTCAGCGCCGCGACGGCCACCAGCAGCAGCTTCGGGTCGCCGATCAATTCCTGTTCCTGCGCGTGCGTGAGCTGCGCGATCAGCGTGGGCGCTTCCAGCGCGCTCTGCGTCAGGTCCAGCAATTCGAGGCCGGCGGCCGCCAGCACGTCGTCCAGCCGCGCCAGCGTGAAGCTCTTCTGCGCGAACATGCGCTTGACGCCCGCCTCGGACATGCCGATACGCCGCGCCAGCTCGGCATAGGTGATGCCGCGCGCCTTCAGTTGGCGTTTCAGCCCATCGATCAGTATCGCGCTGCTCGACATTATTCACTTCCCATCTGAAAGTATTGGATTCCTATACTTTAGCAGTCGCCTGTCGCTACTGTCGAGCCAGCGCTTGCCCAGCGGACCGCGGGCGCGGCATCATGCGCTCACTCCAACCACACAAGGACCCGATCATGAAACGCCTCTTCCTCGCCGCCCTGCTGAGCCTTTCCTGCGCCGCCCACGCGGCCGACGGCTCCGCGCCGTCGCGCGCCCTGTCCGACATCACCGGCAGCGTCGTCGGCGGTTCCGCGGTCGCCGTGCTGGTGGCGGGCAGCGTCGTCGTGGGTGTGGACAAGATCGCCGACGGCATCGAGCTGGTGCTGAAGAACGCGGCGGACGGCAGCCGCGCCACGGTGCGCCTGTCCGGCAAGGCGGCCGAAGGCTTGTCCGTTGCGGCAGGGACGGTGTTGGACGTGACGGCTACCGCCAGCGGGCACCTGCTCGTCATGTCCGGCAAGGCGATCGCGTTCATTCCGAACGAGGCGGGCAAGGCGCTGCTGCACAGCGCGAAGGTCGGCGCATGAAGCGCCTGCTGCTGACGGCCTGGCTGGTCCTTTGCCTGCCCGCATGGGCCGGACAGGCCTGCGACGACAAGCCGCTGTCCGCTGCGGATGCGGCGCGTTCGCTGGACCTGGCCCTGCGCACCGTCCAGGCGCTGGACGCCAGCGGTGCCCAGGTCGCCCTCGTCTCGCGCGCCGGCCAGGACCTGTCCGCATACGGGCTGCGCTACTCGCATATGGGCATCGTCGTGCGCGATCATCCGGCCGGACGCTGGACCGTCGTGCACGAGCTGAACGAGTGCGGCACGGCGTCGTCGAACCTGTACGAGGAAGGCATGGGCAACTTCTTCCTGACGGACCTGTTCCGGTACGAGGCCCAGCTCGTGATTCCCGACCCTGCCGTCCAGGCGCGCCTGGCGCAACTGCTGGCCGGCCGCACGCCGCGGCGGCTGCACGAGCCGCGCTACAACATGCTGTCGTACGCATTCTCGACCCGTTACCAGAATTCGAACCAATGGGTACTCGAGACCTATGCGGCGGCATCCGCGCCGTCGGGCCAGGTGGAGACGCGCGACGAGGCGCAGGCATGGCTGAAGTCCTCCAGCTTCAGCCCCATCACCGTCGATGTTCCGGCCACGAAGCGGCTCGGCGCGCGCATGTTCCGCGCCAACGTGGCATTCGACGACCACCCGTTCGACCGGCGCATGGCGGGGCAGATCGACACCGTCACGACCGAATCGATCGTGCGGTTCGTCCGGCAGAAGGACCGTGCCGCTACGCTGCAAGTCGTGGAGTGACGCACCGACTTTGAGCGGGCGCAAACCTGCCGGGCCCAGCGGGACAAAGATGGAAGCTCCACAATCAGGAGACCACCATGCGCCCCGCTCCCTACCTCCTTGCCCTCCTGCTTCTCGCCCTGCTGGCCGGCTGCTCGCTGCCTTACCGCCCGCCTCAGTTCATCGAGACCGATACGAAATTCCCCGGCCTGATCGACTTCGTCGCCCAAGCGCCGGACCGCAAGGCGGACGTGCTGCTGGTGCACGGCATGTGCACGCACGACGCGCGCTGGGCCACCGACACGGTCGCCACGCTGGCCAAACAGCTGGCCGCCAACGTGCAAGCCCGGCCCTCGGTGCGCGGCACGGCGCCGGAAATCGCGCCGTACATCGAAATCGTCCCGCTCGACGTCGTCACGCCGCAAGGCACGCTGCGCTTCCAGTCGCTGATCTGGTCGCCGCTGACGACGCCCGTCAAGCAGCAGCTGTGCTATGACCAGACCCACAAGTCGCCGATCTGCACCGGCGCGCCGCCGTTCCCTTACACGCGGGCGAAATTCAATGGCAAGGTGAAGGACTGGCTGCTGGACGACTGCCTGCCCGATGCGCTAGCCTACCAGGGCGTGGCGCGCGACCAGATCCAGCTGCGCATGCGCAACGCGATCCTGCGGACGATGGGCGACAGGGACGACGGTGCGCCGCTCGTCGTGATTTCGGAAAGCCTGGGCAGCAAGATCCTGTTCGACACCTTGCTGCGCATGACGCAGGAAGGGCCGGAGAGCCGCGCGGCGCAGGTGGCCGAGCGTGAAGTGCGGCGGATGGCATGGCTGATCATGGCGGCCAACCAGATCCCGCTGCTGCAGGTGGCGGACCAGCCGCTGGCAACGCAGGCGCCGCTGGCCGCGCAGGCCGCACCGCCGGACAGCCTGCAACAGCTGCTGCAGATGCGCCGCATGCCGGCGCCAGCGAGCCGCCGCGCCGCGACGCCGCTCACGCTCGTCGCGTTCAGCGACCCGAGCGACGTGCTGACGTACACGCTGCCGCCGGAGCGCTACCGGGAAGCGGGCGCCGTCGTCTACAACGTGCTGGTGTCCACCGCGCCCACGTATTTCGGCTTCATCCAGGACCCGGTGCGCGCCCATGAGGACTATCTGGTCAATCCGGATGTGGGCAGCCTGATTGCCTGCGGTGTGCCGCGCAGCGACAAGTGCAAATGATGGCGCAATCGGCGAGCGGGGACCGTGTCCCCGCCTCCAATCACTTCGCGAGCCGCCCCGCGCTGATCAGGTAATTCTGGATCGGCGCCTCGGCCACGGAAGCCCACTGGTTCTGGTCCTGGCGGAACCTCTTCCACGGGTCGTAGATCTTGCGGAACTTGGCGTTCTTCGCGGCCTCTTCCTCCATCACGGCTGTCGAGGTCTTGAAGCACGCGTCCATCACGTCCTTCGGGTAGGAGCGCAGCTTCACGCCGTTCTTCAGGAGGCGCGCCAGCGCGGCCGGGTTCTTCACGTCGTACTCGGCCTGCATGCCCACGTGCGCCTCGTACGTCGCCACTTCGACGGCGGCCTGGTAATCCTTCGGCAGCTTTTCCCATTCCTTGATGTTCACGTAGAACGAGAACGACGCGGACGGCTCCCACCAGCCCGGCGCGTAGTAGAACGGTGCCACCTTGAAGAAGCCCAGCTTCTCGTCGTCGTACGGGCCGACCCATTCGGCCGCGTCGATCGTGCCCTTTTCCAGCGCCGGATAGATGTCGCCGCCGGCCAGCTGCTGCGGCACGACGCCCAGGCGCTCCAGCACCTTGCCGGCGAAACCGGCCACGCGCATCTTGGTGCCCTTCAGGTCCGCCGTCGACTTGATCTCCTTGCGGAACCAGCCGCCCATCTGCGTGCCCGAGTTCCCGCCCAGGAAGTTGATGATGTTGTAGTCCTTGAAGAACGCGCGCATCAGTTCACGGCCACCGCCCTGGTCGTACCAGGCCGTGTGCTGGCGCGACGTGAGGCCGAACGGCACCGCGCAGTCGAACGAGAACGCGGCGTCCTTGCCGAAATAGTAGTACGAGGCGCTGTGGCCGCATTCGACGGTACCGGCCTGCACCGCGTCCAGCACCTGCAGCCCCGGCACGATCTCGCCGGCCGCGAACGAACGGATGTTGAACTTGCCGTTGGTGAGCTGGGAAATGCGCTTGGTGAAGATGTCGGCGGCACCGAAGATGGTGTCCAGCGACTTCGGGAAGCTGGAGGCGAGGCGCCAGTTGATCGTGGGTTGCGATTGCGCCAGGGCGGGGGCGGCGATGATGCCGGCTCCCGCGCCCGCAGCAGCCTTCGCGATGAAGCGACGACGTTCCATACGGTCTCCTGAGGATTTTTATTACGTTACGGAAAACGTTACTGCTCAGGACAGTGTAGGGAAACGCCGTCGGCGTTGCAACAGGTTTAATTGCCCGCGATGACCATCTTCTCGATCAGGATCGAGCCCGTCTGCTTCGTACCACGAATCAGCACGTCGTTGCCGATGCCGACGATCTGGCGGAACATTTCCTTCATGTTGCCGGCGATCGTGATCTCCTCGACGGGGTACTGGATGATGCCGTTCTCGACCCAGAAGCCGGACGCGCCGCGCGAATAATCGCCCGTCACGTAGTTCGTGCCCTGGCCCATCAGTTCGGTGACCAGCAGGCCCGTGCCCAGCTTCTTCAGCATGCCGGCGAAGTCGTCCTCGGGCTTCGTCAACGTCGAGGTCAGCGCCAGGTTGTGCGAGCCGCCCGCGTTGCCGGTCGTCTTCATGCCGAGCTTGCGGGCCGAGTACGTGGACAGGAAATAGCCTTGCAGGATGCCGTCCTTGACGACGTCGCGGTACTGCGTGCGCACGCCTTCCTCGTCGAACGGCGCCGAGCCCACGGCGCCGAGCACGTGCGGGTCTTCGCTGATCTGGATGTGTTCCGGGAACACCTGCTTGCCCAGCGTATCGAGCAGGAACGACGACTTGCGGTACAGCGCGCCGCCGGACGTGGCCTGCACGAACGCGCCCAGCAGGCCCGCGGCCAGCGGCGCTTCGAACAGCACCGGGCAGGTGCGCGTCGTCATCTGGCGCGCGTTCAGGCGGGCCAGCGCGCGCTCCGCCGCGTAACGGCCGATCGCTTCCGGCGTGGCGAGTTTCTTTGGATCGCGCTGCGAGCTGTACCAGTCGTCGCGCTGCATGTTGGCGCCCTTGCCGGCGATCGGCGTGCACGCGATCGTGTGGCGCGAATACGGATAGCCACCCATGAAGCCGCGCGAGTTCGCGGACACGAAGTGCGACTGCTGGATGTGCACGCCGGCGCCTTCACTGTTCGTCACGCGCGGGTCGACCTGGAACGCGGCAGCTTCGGCGCGCTGCGCCAGCACGACGGCTTCCTCGGTGGTGATGGGCCACGGGTAGAACAGCTGCAGGTCGCGCGGTGCGAGCTCGAGCATGTCCTCGTCCGCCAGGCCGGCCGCCTCGTCGTCCGCCGTGAAACGGGCGATGTTGTAGGCTGCCTCGACGGTGGCGCGCAGCGATGCGGCCGAGAAGTCGGACGTCGACGCGTTGCCGCGCTTCTTGCCGACGAAGACGGTGACGCCCAGCCCCTTGTCCTTGTTCTGCTCGATCGTTTCGATCTTGCTCTTGCGAACCGACACCGACAAGCCGCTACCTTCGCTGATCTCGACGGCGGCATCGGTGCCGCCCTTCTCCCGCGCATAGGCCAACACGTCCTGCGCAAGCTGCTTCAACTGGTCCTGGCTGTGGGTGAAATGCGATTCGCTCATAGGGTGTTTTTGGAGGGCTAAGCGTTAAAACAGTTATCATAGCAGCCGTTTACCGTTTTTACAGGCGCGCCTGATTGGCGCGTTTTTCATCATCATGCCAAATGCAAACCGCGGCTCCGTAGGCTTCGACTCCTCCGAGTTCCAGGAAAAATACGAGCGGCCTTCCAAGACCGAAATGAAACGCCAGTCCGATGCGCTGCAGGCGCTGGGCCAAGAACTGGTCGACCAGCCACGCGACCGCGTCAAGCGCGTGCCGATGCCGGAGGACGTGCGGGATGCCATTCTGGAATGCCAGAACATCAAGAACCACGAAGGCCGCCGCCGCCAGCTGCAATTCGTCGGCAAGAAGATGCGCTCGCTGACCGAAGAGGAAGTGGCCATCATCCAGCGCACGATCGAAGGGTGGAAAGGCGCGTCGAAAGCCGATACGGCCGCGCTGCACGCGCTGGAACGCCGCCGCGACAAGCTGCTGACGGACGACCAGGCGCTGACGAACCTGCTGGCCGAGCATCCGGACCTGGACGCCCAGCACCTGCGCACGCTGATCCGCAATGCGCGCAAGGAGCAGGCCGAGAGCAAGCCGCCGAAGGCTTACCGCGAGATCTTCCAGATCCTGAAGGAACTGGATGCGAAGGCGCGCGGCGCGGCGGCACAGGCCAAGGCCGACGACGAGGAGAACGATTCCGATGACGATGGCGATGACGACAACGCCTGAGCCCACTGAGCTGGTGATCGGCCTGGTCTCCGTGTCCGACCGCGCCAGCGGCGGCGTGTACCAGGACCAGGGCATCCCGGCGCTGCAGGATTGGCTGAAGAGCGCGATCACGACGCCGTTTCGCGTCGAGACGCGCCTGATTCCGGACGAGCGCGCGACGATCGAAGCGACGCTCGTCGAACTGGTCGACACCGTCAAGTGCCACCTTGTGCTGACGACCGGCGGCACGGGCCCGGCGCGGCGCGACGTGACGCCGGAAGCGACGCTGGCCATCGGCACGAAGGAGATGCCGGGCTTCGGCGAGCAGATGCGGCAGATCAGCCTGCGCTTCGTGCCGACCGCGATCCTGTCGCGGCAGGTGGCCGTGATCCGCGAAACCTCGGATCACGCCGCGCTGGTGATGAACTTGCCGGGCCAGCCGAAGTCGATCAAGGAAACGCTGGAAGGGTTGAAGGACGATGCGGGCAACCAGGTCGTCGCCGGCATCTTCGCCGCGGTCCCGTACTGCATCGACCTGATCGGCGGGCCGTACATCGAGACGGATGCGGCGGTATGCAAGGCATTCCGGCCGAAGTCAGCCATCAAGAACAAATCGTCCGCGACGCCGCTGCAGTAAGGAGCCCCAGATGATCGACGTGTTACCGAATATCGAAGTCGCCACCAACGACGCGCCGCAGGTGTCCATCATCTGGATGCACGGCCTTGGGGCGGACGGCAACGACTTCGTGCCGTTCGTGAACGAGCTGAACCTGTCCGGCCTGCCGGGCATCCGCTTCATCTTCCCGCACGCGAACACGATGCCCGTGACGATCAACGGCGGCTACGTGATGCGCGCGTGGTACGACATCATCCACACGGACCTGGGCCGCCAGGAAGACGAGAAGGGCCTGCGCGCGTCGCAGGCGCAAGTGGAAGCGCTGATCGCCCGCGAAAAGGCGCGCGGCGTTCCCGCCAACCGCATCATCCTGGGCGGCTTCTCGCAGGGCTGCGCAATGACGTTGCAGGCCGGCCTGCGCCATCCGGAAAAGCTGGCGGGCCTGCTGTGCCTGTCGGGCTACGTGCCGCTGGCGGACAAGGTGGCCGCCGAACGCCACCCGGCCAACCAGGACACGCCGATCTTCCTCGTGCACGGCCGCATGGACCCGGTGATCCCGATCGCCCGCGCCACCGCCTCCCGCGACCTGCTGCAGACGCTGGGCTATAACGTCGAGTGGCACGACTACTACATGCAGCACTCGCTGTGCCAGGAAGAGGTGGACGACATCTCGGCGTGGCTGCACAAGGTCTTGAAGTAAAAATGGTGTCTGACACCATTTTTCGGGAAACGTTTTAGTCCGGCAGCGGCGCCGCCTCCGACGGCGGCACCGCCGACTGGGCCGCATTCATCACCATCGCCAGGAACGTGTAGTAGCCGTTCAGGCCCATCAAATCCACGACCCCTTGTTCGCCGAACAGCGCCAGCGCTGCCGCGTATGTGGCGTCCGTGACACGCTTGTGTTCGTGTAGTTCCTTGCAGAAGTCGTAGACCGCCTGCTCGTCCGGCGCCAGGCCGGGCGGCGCGCGGCGCTGGGCGATCGCGTCGATGACGGCCTGGCCGATGCCCTCCTGCGCGGCGATCGGCGCGTGGATCGCCCATTCCACCTGCTGGTTCCACTGCCGCGCCGTGACGAGGATCGCCAGTTCGGAGAGCCGCGTGCCGAGCGCGCTGCGGTAGCGCAGGTACTCGCCCATCCGCTGGGCGTGCTGCATCAGCTCGGGGCTGCGCAGCAGCGGCACGAACGGGCCGTACAGCGCGCCGCGGGGGCCGTCGATGACCGCTTGCGCGGCAGCCTGTTGCGCCGGCGTCAGTTGCTGCGGCGGCAGTGGGGGGAGGCGATCTGTCATGCTGGAAATATTCGCATACGGCAAGGGAAAAATCAAAACAGTGCGCAATCGCGCGGGCTAACGTCAATGGGTCGATCAACCGAACGAGGACATCATGACCCAGCTGATACACCGGAACCTGCGCCGCACGCCGCCCACCGCCGTCTGCGCATTTGGCATGTACATGCGCGACAAGGACGGCAATACGTATATGGACGCCAGCGGCGGCGCAGCCGTGTCGTCGCTGGGCCACAGCCACCCCGACGTGCTGGCGGCGATGCAGGCGCAATTGAAAACGACAGCCTACGCCCACTCGGGCTTCTTCACGACCGACGTCGCCGAGGAGCTGGCGCACCGGCTGGGCACCGACGCGCCGGGAGACCTGAACAACGTCTACCTCGTGTCGGGCGGGTCCGAGGCGATCGAGGCGGCGATGAAGATGGCGCGCCAGTACTGCGTCGAGAACGGCGAAACGCAGCGGCGCGTGTTCATCGCCCGCAAGCAGAGCTACCACGGCAATACGCTGGGCGCGCTGGCGCTCGGCGGCAACGAGGCGCGCCGCAAGCAGTTCGAGCCGCTGCTGATGACCGTCGCCCGCGTGTCGCCCTGCTACGAATACCGCCACCGCCCGGCGGGCCAGGATCCGGCGGACTACACGGCCGGCCTCTTGGACGAGCTGGAACGCACGATCCTCGATGCCGGCCCGCAGAACGTGATCGGCTTCTGCGCCGAACCCGTCGTCGGCGCCACGCTTGGCGCCGTGCCCGCGACACCGGGCTATTTCAAGGGCGTGCGGGCACTGTGCGACAAGTACGGCATCCTGTTCATCGCCGATGAAGTCATGTGCGGCATGGGCCGCACCGGCACGCTGTACGCGGTGGAGCAGGAAGGGGTGGTGCCGGACATCGTCGCGCTGGGCAAGGGCCTGGCGGCCGGCTACCAGCCGATCGGCGCCGTCGTCGTGCGCGACCACGTCGTCGAGCGATTACGCAACGGCAGCGGCATCTTCCAGCACGGCCACACATACAACGCCCATCCGGTGGCGGCCGCCGCCGCGCTGGCGGTGCAGAAGATCATCAAGCGCGATTGCCTGCTGGGCGCGGCGACGGTACGCGGCACGACGCTGCGCCGCATGCTGCGCGACGCGTTCGGCGCGCACCCGCACGTGGGCGACATCCGCGGCCGCGGGCTGCTGGTGGGGTTGGAACTGGTGCAGGACCGCGACACGAAGCGGCCGTTCGACCCGGACCTGCAGCTGCATGCGGCGGTGAAGGAAAAGGCGCTGGGATGCGGCTTGATGGTGTACCCGATGGGCGGCACGGCGGACGGCAAGCGCGGCGACCACATCCTGCTGGCACCGCCGTTCATCGCCACCGAGGCCGACCTGGCGCAGATCGTGGCGCGGTTGTCCGATGCGTTGACGCGGGCGTTGGCGGCGATTGCTCCGGGTTGAGTTTCTGAGTGTTTGGCGTGCGTGCTGCGGTCCGAGCTTACCCCAACGGCATAAAGCAGGGGTCAGACCCGACGGGTCTGACCCCAGGGTTGCGCCTTGGGTTCTATCCAGGCCGCGGGCGTCTTCATAAAACTCAAAACTCCATAAACCCGATCACATCCTGCTGCTGCTCGCCCAGCCCGGCGATCCCCAGCCGGAGGAAGTCTCCCTTCTTCAGGAACCGCTTGCGCGCCATGCCGACACCCGGCGGCGTGCCGGTGGCGATGATGTCGCCCGGCTCCAAGGTCATGAACTGCGACAGGTACGAGACGATCTGCGGCACCTTGAAGATCATCGTGCTCGTGTTCCCGGTCTGCATGCGCTTGCCGTTCAGTTCCAGGTACAGGTCCAGGTTGTTCACGTCCCACACTTCGTCGCGCGTGACGAGCCACGGGCCGACGGGGCCGAACGTGTCGCAGCCCTTGCCCTTGTCCCACTGGCCGCCCCGCTCCAGCTGGTACTCGCGCTCGGAGACGTCGTTGACGACGCAATAGCCGGCGACGTACTTCTCCGCGTCGGCTTCGCTGACGTAGCGGGCGCGCGTGCCGATGACGACGCCCAGCTCCACTTCCCAATCCGTCTTCTTCGAGCCTTTCGGCAGCATCACCGGATCGTCCGGGCCGGACAGGCTCGTGACGGCCTTCATGAACACGATCGGTTCTTTTGGAATCGGCATGTTCGATTCCGCCGCATGGTCCGCGTAATTGAGGCCGATGCCGATGAACTTGCCCACCTTCGCGACAGGCACGCCGATCCGCGGGTTGCCGCGTACCAGCGGCAGCGTGTCGTGCGGGATCTTCGCGAGCTTCTTCAACGCCTTGTCGGACAGGTTGGCGCCGGCGAAATCGCCCGTCACGCCGGACAGGTCGCGCAGCTTGCCTTCCTCATCGATCAGGCCGGGCTTTTCCTTGCCGGGACGGCCGTAACGAACCAGTTTCATCTTCTCTCCCACTTGTCATACGCGCGCCAGGCTGCTGCCCGGCGCTAAAGGAGAGATTCTACAGGCTTCCGGGCAGGCGACCTGCGCCGCCAGACGAACCACGCGATGCCGGGCAGCTGCACCAGCACCAGCACGAGGAACGCGGCTTGGTACGCCGCGGCCGGATAGTGCTGCGCGGCGTCAGGCGTCCACAGGCCGACGATCTGGCCGAAGCCCGCCTGCACGATGAACGCGCCCGTGAAGATCAACAGGTTCAGGCACGTCGACGCGCGCCCCGTCAGCGCGGGCGGCATCGCTTGCGCGACGATCGTGTACTCGATGCCGGTGATCGTGCCCACCAGCGTGAACAGCACGGCCAGCAGCGCGAAGCTGGGCCGGTAGCTCATCACGAAACCGCACTGCACGACGACGAACAACGCCACGCCGACGCCGGCCACCGTGATCGCATCGGCGCCCCGCTTCGCCGCCCATTCCGTCACCATGCCGACGGCGATCGCACCGAAGATCACGGCCGCCATGCCGAGGTACAGCAGCCAGGCGACGCTGTGTTCCGGCAGCCGTCCCACGTCCGTCAGCCAGCGCCCGATCCACAGGCCCTGGATGCCGAAGAACACGGTGTGCGGCACCAGCACCAGCGCGGCCGTCTCGCGGAACGCGGGGTGGCGATACACCTCCGCCAGCACGCCGAGGTTGAACGGCTTGCGCGGCGTAGCCGGCGGCGTCGGCGCCAGCAGCAGGATCAGGAAGCCGACGATCACGCAGGCAGCGGCCAGCAGGATGAACAGCCAGCGCCAGTCGGCGTGCTGCAGGAACAGCCGCACCGGTAAGGTCGACGACGCGGCGCCCAGCCCGCCGGCGGCGATCAGGTAGCCCTGCACCGACGGCAGCCTGGCCGGCGAGATCCACGTGGAGATCGCCTTCACGGCGGCCATGAAGCAGCCGGCCAGGCCCAGCCCCATCAACGTGCGGGCGCACAGCATCTGCACGAAGTCGCCGCTGCCGGCAAATGCGAGCGTGCCCAGTGCTGCCAGCAACAGCATCAGGAACTGCACCAGCCGCGGGCCGTAGCGGTCCAGCGCGATGCCGACCGGCAGCTGGGCCAGCGCGAACGCGAAGAAGTAGGCACTCGTCAACAGTCCCAGGTCGCCCGGTGTCAGCCCCGCGGCGGACACCAGCTGCGGCGCCAGCACCGCGTTCACGGTACGCAGCAGGCAGGACAGATAGTGCCCCAGCGCGTACGGCAGGAACACGAGACACAGCACGGCAAGGCCGGACAGCTGGCCCGGCACGTGCTGGCGCCCGCTCCAGGCTGCGTGTGCACGCGGCAGGGACTTCATCGCATCACGCCGCGTTGCTGTGGTTGGCGCAGTCGCGCGCCGAGGCGATCGGGATCACCTTGCGCTCTTGCGTCGCATGCGCGCTCGTCTCCGTTTCGCTCGTCTCAGTCTCAAAAAAGAATTTGTCCTTGCCGAACGCGGGCTTCAGGTGGTCGAGCCAGGTGGCCTGCGGATCGTATTTCGCGAAGAATGGCTTCCTCACCCAGTCGGGGTTGCGGGCTTGCAGGAACTGCAGCGCGAACAGCTTCTCGCCATTGATCGTGACGACGCCGTCGATCGCGACCTTGCCGGGGAACGCGCTCATCGACGGGCCGCGCACCGTGCGGGCCAGGCCGGACACCATCTGGTAGGCCTGCTGGAAGATCTCATGCGCACGCGCCAGCGGCAGCTGGAAGTACTCGCGCGGCCCCGTGTCCCGTTCGACGAACATGTAGTACGGGATCGCGCCGAGGCGCACGCCGGTGCGCCACAATTCGGCCCAGCTGTGCGGGTCTTCGTTGATGTGGCGGATCAGGGGGCCCTGCATGCGCAGCGTGGCGCCGGTGCCGACGATGCGCTTGACGGCTTGCTGGGCGATGTCCTGGCGCAGTTCCACGGCATGGTTGTAGTGCCCCATGATCGCCATGTTCTTGCCGCTGGCGACCACCTTCTCGAACAGGCGCAGCAGGTCGTCCGAGTCGCGGTCCGTGACGAAGCGTTGCGGCCAGTACGCGACGGACTTGGTGCCGATGCGGATGTTCTGGATGTGCGCCAGCTCGGGCGCCAGCAGCGGTTCGATGAAGTCCGCGAGCGAGCGGGTGTTCATGATCATCGGATCGCCGCCGGTGATCAGGACGTCCGTCACCTCCTGGTGCGACTTCAGGTACGACACCAGTTCGTCCGTTTCCTTCGCATCGAACTTCATGTCTTCCATGCCGACGAATTGGGGCCAGCGGAAGCAGAACGTGCAGTACGCGTGGCACGTCTGGCCCGAGCTGGGGAAGAACAGCACGGTTTCCTTGTACTTGTGCTGCAGGCCTTTCAGCACATGGTCGTTCACGCGCGGCACGTTGTGGGTCATCTGCCCGGCCGGGTGGGGATTCATGCGCATGCGGATCTTGTGCACCAGCGCGGCGATCGCGGCATCGTCCTGCTTGACCATCACGAGGTCGCGCAGCTGGCGGTACTCGTCGATCGGCAGCATGTCGCGGTGCGGGAACACGAGGCGATAGATCGGATCGTCCGGCACGTTGCTCCAGTCGATCAGGTGTTCGAGCACGTATTCGTTGGTGCGGAATGGCATCACGTGCGACACGACCTGCACGGCTTCCTGCTGGTCCGGCGGCAGCCATTGCCACTGGCGGGCCTGGCGGATGCTTTGTCGCGTGTAGGGCTTGAATTTCTGCGGTACGTTGGCGGCGTTCATGTGAGTCTCCGAGGGAAGGAAGGCCCATGCTAGTGATCCGGGCGAAACCTGCGTTGCCAATAATCAATATCCATGCGGAAAGATATTGAGAGGTTCGTGTTGTCCAGAGTAGTCGCTTCCTTTTACACCTTGCGCTAGCGCAATTTCCCGAATGCAGCAGCGGCGCAGAATGGCTTCCGGTATTTGACCAACCACAGGAGCACACCATGAAACAACTGTTGATCGGCAGCCTGGCCTGCCTGGCAATGGCGAGCGCGTTCGCCGTCACGGAACCGACCGAGAAGGACGCCATCGCGATGGCCGAGAAGGGCGCCGCGTTCATGAAGGCGCACGGCAAGGAAGCGATGATGAAGAAGCTGGCCGAGAAGGACCCCGAGTTCGTGCAGGGCGAGCTGTACGTGGACATGCGCGACATCAATACGGGCATCGTGCTGGCGCACCCGATCAATCCTTCGATCGTCGGCAAGAACCTGACGGACGTGCCGGATGCCAGCGGCAAGGTGTACCGCCGCGAGATCATCCAGCTGGCCGCCAGCAAGGGCAAGGGCTGGGTCGACTACATGTACAAGAACCCCGTCAGCGGCAAGATCGAGCCGAAGACGACGTACATCCTGCGCGTCGGCGACGTCGTGCTCGAAGCCGGCATCTACAAGAACTAATCACTCATCAACGCCCTGGCGGGAGTCGTCATGCTGAACAAACTACGTATCGGTCCCAAACTGCTGCTGGCGCCAGGCGTCGTGCTGATTCTGCTGGTCGCGATCACGGCCTGCGCCTGGTTCGGCATGGTGCGCCAGAACGCGTCGATGGAGAACCTCGTGCAGGTGCGGGCGGCGCGGCTGAAGGCCGCCGCCGACATCGCCGGCGAGGCCAAGTATGCCCACGCCAACACCTACCAGCTGCTGGCCTGGGTCAACGGCAGCTTCGCCGCCAACCGGCTCGCCGAGCTGACCGGGCGG
Source organism: Pseudoduganella flava (assembly GCF_007830495.1). Lineage (GTDB taxonomy): Bacteria > Pseudomonadota > Gammaproteobacteria > Burkholderiales > Burkholderiaceae_D > Rugamonas > Rugamonas flava. The sequence goes on from NZ_VLKW01000003.1 coordinate 485,740, forward strand.
ATCCACGCCCGCCATCGCGCCGTCGAAGAACAGCTCAAGGCGTTGGCGCGCGTGTCCGATGCCGGCGAACGCAAGCTCGTCGACGCGTCCGCCGCCGCGCTGGTCTCGTACCGCAAGGCCGTGCTGGAAACGATCGAGATGGCGCAGATGGACCAGTCGATCGCCACCAACTCGATGCAGAAGGCGGAGCGGCAGTTCGTGCAGCTCGAGGAAGACCTGGCGCGCCTGTCCGCGCTGGAGAAATCGCTGTCGGCCGCGGCGTACGACGAAGCGAAGGCGGAGTTCCGCCAGCTCGGCATCACGATGGCGGGGCTGTGCGTGCTGTCGGTCGCGCTATCGCTGCTCGTGACGATGCTGGTGCGCGCGGCGCTGCTGCGCGACATCCGTTCGATCGCCGACGTGGTGCGCAGCCTCGCCGCGGGGCGGCTGACGTCCGGCGCGCCGAACCAGGGCCGCGACGAGATCGCCGAAACGGCGCGCGTGCTGGACCAGAGCATCGCGAACCTGAACCACACGCTGCGCACGATCCGCGGCGCGGTGCAGTCGATCGATACGGCGTCGCACGAGATCGCCGTGGGCAACCTGGACCTGTCCACACGCACGGAACGCCAGGCCGGCTCGCTGGAGGAAACGGCGAGCGCGATGGCGACCCTGACGACGGCGGTGCGGCAGAACGCCGACAACGCGCGCGAAGCGTGCCGCCTGGCCGCCACCGCGACGACGATGGCCGAAAAAGGCGGCACGGCGGTGGCGCAAGCCGTCACGACGATGGAATCGATCCGCGGCAGTTCGCGCAAGATCGTCGAGATCATCGGCGTCATCGACAGCATCTCGTTCCAGACCAATATCCTGGCGCTGAACGCGGCCGTCGAGGCGGCGCGTGCGGGCGAACAGGGGCGCGGCTTCGCCGTCGTCGCCAGCGAGGTGCGCACCCTGGCGCAGCGCTCGGCGGCCGCCGCGAAGGAGATCAAGGAGCTGATCGCCGCCTCGGTGGCGACGATCGACGACGGTGCCGCCTCGGTGAGCCTGGCCGGCAGCAGCATGGGCGACATCGTCTCGTCGGTGCAGCAGGTGAACCACATCATCGACCGCATCAGCGCAGCGAGCGCCGAGCAGGCGCAGGGCATCTCTGAAGTGAACCACGCGGTGGGCCAGATCGACGACGTGACGCAGCAGAACGCGGCGCTCGTCGAACAGGCCGCGGCGGCGGCGGAAAGCCTGCAGGAGCAGGCCGTCAACCTGTCGCGCGCGGTGGCCGTGTTCGAGCTCGACGAGGCCGGGGAGGCACCGGCACGCCCGCAGCGCGACGGCACCGCGCCCGGCGAACGGCGCGCGCCGGACAGCCCGATGCGCGGCCTGCCGCTGCGCCAGCCGGAGCGGGAAGCGGCGGGACGGCAGCGGGCGTGATGACGGAAGCTAGGCGCGGAAAGGCTTGCTCAGAAACGGCGAGCGCGCCACGCCGAAGCGCCACGGCGTCTCCATCGCCTTCGAGATGCCGATGCGGGGACCGGACACGATCGCCACGTCCGGCGCGGCCGCGCGCGGCAGCAGGTCGAACGGCGGCAGCCACAGCGCTTCGCCGTTGTGCTCGCGCGTGATGCCCAGCGCCTGGCAGACGCGGCCCGGGCCGGAGCACAGCAGGCGCGGATCGTCGAGGCCGCGGCGCTCCCGCATGACGTCGATACCGTGGGTCGGCTCGATCGCGCGGATCAGCACGCCGGCGCCATGGCCCTCCTCGCGGCACACGAAGTTCAAGCACCAATGGATGCCGTACGAGCGGTACACATAGGCATGGGCAGGCGGGCCGAACATCGACGCGTTGCGGGCGGTCGGACCGTTGTAGGTGTGCGAGGCGGGGTCTTCTCGGTCGTAGGCTTCCGTTTCGACGATGCGGCCGCCGACGCCGTCGACCAGCACCGTCACGCCGATCAGCAGGCGTGCCACCTCATGCGACGGTGCATTGAAATCGATTCCAGCGAGAAAAGTCGTCATCGGCGCATTGTAGCGCCGCCCCGCCGCGGGCCGGCGCCGGCCTGGGCAGAGTTTCACATCTGACAATATTTTCCTGTCATTTCAACATCGATTCGGCGTGGATCGGCAACATTGGGCACCAAAAAGGCAGATTTTGCCGTCGCATCCTGATCTTGCCGCAACGAAACAGGCGATAATGACGCTTCTGCAGTCCCACGCACACGATCATGATCAGAGCCGCCACTCCCGCCGAGGAATCCACCGTAGAAGACGCCTTGCTGCGTTCGATCCGCATTCCGCCGCGGCCCAGCCTGCTGGTGGACCTGCAGCGCGAGCTGGCCGAGGAAGATCCGTCGCCGCGCCGCATCGCCCGCCTCATCGGCAATGACGTCGGCATGTCGGGCGCGCTGCTCAAGCTGGCCAATTCGCCGTTCTTCGGCGCGACCCGCAAAGCGAAGTCCGTCGAACAGGCGATCAACTTCCTGGGCATCAACCAGTGTGCGGCACTGCTGACGGGGCTGCTGGCGCGCCAGGCGGTCGACGGCAACAGCGGTGCGCTGAACCAGTTCTGGGACACGAGCGCGCGCCGCGCCCAGGCGCTCGTGTTGACGGCGCGCCGGCTGCGCATCGCCCCACCGGACATCGCCCACACGTTCGGCCTGTTCTGCGACATCGGCATCCCGCTGCTGATGGACCGTTTCTCCGACTATGACGACACGCTGGCGATCGCCGCCCGCGACGCACAGCGCGGCTTTACCGAGATCGAGGATGCCCGCCACAGCACAAACCACGCGGCCATCGGCTGCCTGCTGGCGCGCAACTGGGGCCTGTCGCCGGACGTCTCGTGGGCGATCCTGCACCACCACGACTACGCCGTGCTGGACGACGAGGCCACCGACGATGCGATCCGCTCGCTCGTCGCCGCATCGGTGCTGGCCGAACGGGGCATTGCGCGCTACCATGGCAACCGCAATTCCCTCGAATGGGAAAAAGGCGGCGAACCCGCCTGCCGCCACCTGGGCCTGGATGACGGCGAGGTGGAAGACCTGCTCGAGGAATTGCACGAGACTTTCCACATCGAACACTGATGCCCGGCACGGGCATCGACATGCCTATGCCCCCGAAGCCGAAGAACAAGAAACCCGCTCCCCGCAAGACCAGCGCTGTCCCCGAAGACAAGGACGACGCGCAAGCCGCCGCATTGTCCGCGCTGGCGCTCGAACTGGCCGAACAGGAAGACAACGACACCCTCGGCAGCGAGCTGCGCGACAAGGAACGCGATTTCCAGCGCGCGCTGCGCCGTTACCTCACCCAGGACAAGGACGCCGTGCTGTACGGCGCGCTGGACCTGGCCAGCCACGAGGACACCGGCGCCTGGCAGCTGCTGCGCGCGGCGATCGAGGAAGCCGCCGCCAGCGTGCAGCTGCGCCGCGATAACGCGCCCGCGCTGGACATCGATGCGTTCGCGATTCCCGTCTTCGTGCACAGCACGGGCGGCCTCGTCGAAGCGGAAGGCTTCCAGGACGACGACGCCTACGATGCCTTGCTCGAATCGATGAAGAGCGCCGGCCTGGAAAGCCCGAAAGCGAAACTGGCGCTGGTGCGCCATGCCTACGACGCGGCCGAAGCGAGCCGCATCACGTATAGCCAGCTGCACGCGATGGCGCGCGAAGCGGCCGCCGCGCTGGTGGACAAGAAGGTGGCCGACGCCCCCGCGATGCTGCGCAGTATCGCCGGCTGGACCGGCCCCGCGTTCGGTCCGGACGACGAGGCCGTGGAGCTGCGCTTCCTCGTCGGCTTCTCCGTCAAGCGCGCCGACGATCCGTTCTATGCGGTGCCGGACGATGAAGCGGCCGCCGATGCGTGGTTCGCCGAGCGCATGGAACGCTATCGCCAGTGGACCGAACAGGCCGCGCCGCTGGTGGCGCGCTGCCTGGCGCCGGCCGGCCGCGACATCACCCTGAACTTCCTGTACCAGGACCTGTTCTTCGGCGCCCGTGCCGCCGGCCTGGCCGAACAGGCGATGCTTGCGCTGATGACGACGCTGGGCGCCGCGCTGGCGGCACACGGCGGCCCGGTCCGCGCCGTGATCGCGCCCGCTTACGGAGGCGGCGAGATGGTCCTGCGCGTGCAATTGTATGCGGACGACGCATTGCTGGCCGATGCCGAGCGCGCGCTCGATCCGGCGGCAGACGTCGAACAGGAAGTGGACGACATGCGCGATGCGCTGGCCACGCTGGGCGTCACCGACGTGGCGGTGGAAGAGCAGCCGGAGCGCGACACACGTCGCCTGCATTGACGATCGGGCAAATCGGGGCGGCAATTCGGCTACACTTGCGTGCTCAAGTGACAACCGGATGAAGGACACCATGCACCGACGACTTTCCGCCCTCGCCCCCGCCGCCCTGGCTCCGCTGCTGGCCATCCTGCTGGCCCTCCCCGCCGCGCAGGCCGCCCACGCAGCGGCGTTCGACGACGACGACGCCCCCGCCAAGAAGGCACCCGACACGCTGCGCGAGCGCTATACCAAGTACGAGTTCCGCATCCCGATGCGCGATGGCGTGCGGCTGTTTACGACCGTCTACGTGCCGAAGGACACCAGCCGCAGCTACCCGTTCCTGATGCAGCGCACGCCGTACAGCGCGGGCGTCAACGCGGATGGCGAGCTGCATTACGGCGTGGACTTCATGCCGAAGCAGATCGGCCCGTCGAAGGAGTTCGAGGATGCCGGCTACATCTTCGTCAAGCAGGACGTGCGGGGCCGCTTCATGTCCGAAGGGAAGTGGCAGGAGATGACGCCGCACGTGAAGCCGCAGCGCGCGGCCGGCGAAGGCAACGAGAGTGCGGACATGCACGACACCGTCGAATGGCTGCTGAAGAACGTGCCGAACAATAACGGCAAGGTCGGCATCTACGGCATCAGCTACCCGGGCTTCTACACGTCGGCCAGCATCATCGATTCGCACCCGGCCATCAAGGCCGCATCGCCGCAGGCGCCGGTGACGGACCTGTACATGGGCGACGACGCCTACCACGGCGGCGCCTTCATGCTGGCGGCGAACTTCGACTTCTACGCCGCGTTCACCGAGGAGCCGAACCCGACGCCGCTGCCGAAGACGTGGGGCGACTTCGACTACGGCGTGGCGGACGGCTACGATTACTTCCTGCAGCGGCTGACGTTGGCGAACATCGCGTCGAGCCTGACGGACAAGCAGCGCGTGCTGTTCCAGCCGATGATCGAGCACACCAGCTACGATGAGTTCTGGAAGAGTCGGAACATCGCGCAGCACCTGAAGAACGTGAAGGCGGCCGTGCTGACGGTGGGCGGCTGGTACGACGCGGAAGATGCGCAGGGCCCGTTCACCACGTATCACGCGATCAAGCGCAACAACCCGCGCACGTTCAGCGGCCTCGTCGTGGGCCCATGGGTGCATGGCGGCTGGGCCGGCGGCGAAGGCAAGAGCCTGAGCCGGGTGCAGTTCGACGCGAAGACGAGCGAGTACTTCCGCAAGGAGATCCAGTTCCCCTTCTTCGAACAGCACCTGAAAGGCACCAAGCCTGCCAAGCCGATCGCCGAGGTGACGGCATTCGAGACGGGCACGAACGTGTGGCGCCAGTACACGGCATGGCCGCCGCAGCAGGCCAAGCCGCGCGTGCTGTACTTCGGCGCCAACGGCGGCCTGGGCTGGCAAAAGCCCGGCACGCAGCCGGCGCTGGACACGGGCTACGACGAATACGTCAGCGATCCGAAGAAGCCGGTGCCGTACATCGGCTACCCCGCGACCGGCGTGCCGAAGGAATACATGGTGTCGGACCAGCGCTTCGCCGCGACCCGGCCGGACGTGCTCGTCTACCAGACGGAACCACTGGAAGAGGACGTGACGATCGCCGGCCCCGTGACGCCGAAGCTGTTCGTGTCGACGACCGGCACGGATGCGGACTGGATCGTGAAGTTGATCGACGTGTACCCGAACGAGTACCCGGCCGCCGGCCAGCACGAACGGGGCAAGGACGTGCCGCCGCCGCAGGCGACGCTCGCCGGCTACCAGCAACTGGTGCGCGGCAACCCGCTGCGCGGCAAGTTCCGCAACGGCTTCGAGCGGCCTGAAGCGTTCGTGCCGGGCAAGATCGAATCCGTCAGCTACCACCTGGGCGACGTGCTGCATACGTTCCGCCGCGGCCACCGCATCATGGTGCAGGTGCAGAGCTCGTGGTTCCCGCTGATCGACCTGAACCCGCAGACGTTCGTCGACATTCCCAAGGCCAAGCCGGAGGATTTCAGGAAGGCGACGCAGCGCGTCTACCACGCGCCAGACACCCCGTCCGGCCTGCAATTGATGGTGTTGCCGGCGCGCTGAATCAGGCTGCGTCCGGCTGCAAATCGGCTTTGACAACGGAGGTGGCGGGGAGGATACTGGCCTGTAAGGAGACATGCCATGAAGTATTCTTCCTTGTCCTCTTCCTTGCCCTCTTCATTGTCCCGTCGCGTACGGACGCTGGCCACGCTGGCGTTCGTCCTCATGCTGTCGGCCTGCGCCACGGCTCCGCAGGTCCAGGCCCCGCCCGCCGAGCTGTTTGCCGATGCGCTGTTCCAGCCCTCCGCCGAGCAGTTGAGCGCCGACCAGATCTTCGCGCTGACGCCTGCCATGAAGGCCTACACGGATGACGTGATGCGCCACCGCCGCGGCCGGGAAATCCGCCGCGCGCTGTTCGAAGCGCTGTACCAGCGCGACCAGCTGCAGCTCGAATACGATTCCGCCGTCACCCGCACGGCCGCGCAGGCGTTCGAGGCGCGCCAGGGCAATTGCCTGTCGCTCGTCATCATGACGGCGGCGCTGGCCAACGAGATGAACATCCCCGTCGTGTTCCAGAGCGTGCCCACCGAGGACACGTGGAGCCGCAGCGGCGAGATCTATTTCAACAGCGGCCACGTGAACCTGAAGCTGGGCCGCGCGCTGCGCGACGGCTTTTCCGGCTACGACCGCGAGAACTACACGATCATCGATTTCCAGCCGCCGCCCGAAGGCAAGCCCAGCGAGGGCAAGGCGATCGGCCGCGAGACGGTGGTGGCGATGTTCATGAACAACCGCGCGGCCGAGGCGCTGGCGCGCGGCAAGCTCGACGACGCGTACTGGTGGGCCCGCCGTGCCGTCCAGTCCGACCCCGACCTGCTGTACCCGTACAACACGCTGGCCGTCGTCTATCGCCGGCATGGCGATGCGGCGATGGCCGAGCGCACGCTGCGCTGGGCGCTGGCGCGCGAGCCGGACAGCACGATGGCGCTGTCGAACCTGGCGCAGCTGCTGGACGCGGCCGGCCGCAAGGACGAATCGCGCGTGGTGCGTGAAAAGCTGGCGCGCCTGCAACCGGTGACGCCGTTCTACTACTTCAACCTGGGCAAGACGGCCATGCAGCTGGGCGACTACCGCCGCGCCCGCATCCTGTTCGAGCGCGAGCTGCAACGCGACCCGAACTACCATGAATTCCACGCCTGGCTGGCCGCCGCCGATTTCTACCTGGGCGACATGGCCGGCGCCAACGAGCACATGACGAAGGCGATGGCGGCCAGCACGACGCGCGACGACTACGCGTTGTATGCCGCCAAGCTGGACCGCCTGCGTGCCTACCAGCCCAATCCGGCGGCTCACACAACGCGTCATTGAGCCCGGCCAGCAACGGTTATACCGGAAACGCAACAGCGTGCGCGCCGCGCCGCCGGGTTTGGCGGTAGACTGGCCTCATGAGTACATCGAGAAAAGTCGCAGCCACCGTCGGCGCGGTCGGCTTGCTGTGGGCCGGCATGGTGTCGATGATCGCCGCCGGGCAGCGCAAGCTGTTGTTCAACCCTACCCTGATCCGCGAGGTGCAAAGCCCGCGCAGCAGCGGCCACCGCACGCGCGCCGTCGTGCTGCGCGCCAACGACGGCACGCGCCTGGCCGGCTGGCTGATGACGCCGAACATGCCGGGGCCCCACCCGGCCGTCGTCTACTTCGGCGGCCGCTCCGAGGAAGTGTCGTGGGTCGTGCGCGATGCCGGCACCTTGTTCCCCGGCATGGCCGTGCTGGCGATGAATTACCGCGGCTATGGCGACTCACGCGGCGAGCCGGGCGAGGAGCACATGGTCGAGGATGGCTGCATGCTGTTCGACTGGCTATGCGGGCGCCGCAACGTCGACCCGAAACGGGTGGCCGTCGTCGGCCGCAGCCTCGGTTCCGGCGTGGCCGTGCAGGTGGCGAAGGAAAGGCCGGCGCAGTCGGTGGTGCTGATCACGCCGTACGATTCGATCCTCGCGCTGGCGCAACGCCGCTTCAAGGGCGTGCCCGTCAGCTACCTGCTGCGGCACCGCTTCGAATCGATCAAGTATGCGTCGCTGCTGTCCGCACCAACGTATGTGCTGCGCGCCGCGACGGACGACGTGGTGCCGCATGCCCACACGGACCAGCTGGTGGCGAAGCTCACGCGCGTGCACCTGGACGAGACGATCCCCGCCTCGGACCACATGAACATCCCTTACCTGCCCGCCACGCAGCAGAAGATCGCGCAATTCCTGACGCTGCAGTTCACCTTGGCGCAGCCGCTGCCGGACGATACGCCGACCGCGGCATAGGCCGAGACGGCGTTATCGAGCAACGTAATCGGGCAACGTAAATCCGACAACGTAGTTCGGCAGCGCGGCCAGGGCGGCGCGATCAAGGCAGCGAGTCCAGCAGCTTGATGAAGTTGCGCTTGCGCTGGTATTCGTTGCGCAGGAACTGGACGTATTGCGCGCCTTCGTCGGCGCGCCCCATCGACGCCAGCAGGGCCAGGATGCGCTGCACGTAACCGAACGCGCTCGCGTACACGGGCTGCATGATGTCCAGACGCTGTTCCATCGCCAGGCGAATGAGGCGGCGGTAGCAGGCGAACGCATCGTCCGGCCAGATGGGCTCCAGTGCCTCGGCAAGCCGCTGCAACGGCTCCGCCTCGCAGTGGCCGGCAAGCGCGTGTTGCCACGCCAGGTCGATATCGTTCTCCCACAGTGCGATTTCCACATGCACCGTGCGTGACTCCGTTTCCCGTCGCTTCACGTAACGCTCGACCGCCTGCCACGCCCGCTTGCGTGCGGCCGGCCATTGGCCCGCCGCCTGCGCTGCGGCCACCACCTCCTGGTACCCGTGCAGCGTCGGTCCGACCTCCAGTTGCTCCAGCCGGATATCGATGGCCTGCTCACCGCGCCCGTGCGCCAGGTGATCGGCGACGAGGATGTCGCACAGGCCCCAGTCGCGATCGAGCGGAAACGCGCGCATGCCGCGCCGCACCCACTCGACCGCCTCGGCGCCGCGGCCTGCGTCCCACAGCGCGCTGGCGATCACCCGGTAGCGATAAAGCGTGCCGAGATCGCGCGACAGCACCTGCACCTTCAGGTCGATGTCGTCGGCGGCCAGCGCTTCCATCACGTGCACGATGGCATCCGCCCGCGCATCCCGGCCGCGCAGCGGCAACTTGCGCCAGGCGGCCATGGCCACTTCGCGATAGCGCTGCCGCCCCGCTTCGCCAAGCGCCTGCGCATAGTTGTCCGGGCTGAAGTCCCACAAGCCCATGCCCGAACGTACCGCCAGTTCGAACAGGCGCTCGGCCAGCACGACCGGATCGGGACGGGCCAGCGTGCAGGCGTCCCGGTGCGCGCGGCCGATCTGGAGCAGTAGATCGCCGACCTCGCCGCCGGAATCGTCGACACGTTCCAACGCGTCCTCGACACGCTCGAACGCGTATTCGAGCAGGCCGACGAGCGCCGGCGCGGTAGCCGGCGTGCGCAGTTGCTCGAGCTTGCCGAGCATCCGCTCGATCGCGCGCCCGCATTCCCCGGCCTCGTGCTGCGGCACCCATTCGGGCAGGTCCGTCACCTCGTCGATCAGTTTGCGCACGTACGCCTCGTCGAATTCGCGCGGCGTGGATTGCGCGACCAGCGCCGCGTACAGGCGCCGGTCGTCGCGGGCGGCCCGCAGCAGCAGGTCGGCCAACGTGTCGGCATCCAGGCCACGCAGATAGCGGTCGAGCTCGATCCAATCCTCGTCGGCCGCACTTTTCCTCGTGCGCTTGCGCACCGGCGCGGGCTGCGCCGGCATCGCTGTCGGGGCACCGATCGCGGCGAGCCCCACGGCGACAAAGTGCTTGCAGTAAGTGGAGCGCTGCGCCGCGTGCGGGCAGCTGCATGCGAAATGCAGCGCCTTGTCGCGCACCCACACGCACACGTCGTAATCGGTGGAGCCCTGCACGGTGGCCCTGATGCGGTCACCCGCGCAATCGAGCTTGCGCACGGCGCCGGCTGCGACGTATTCCTCGCCGCGCGTGAAGGAGGCATTCCCGGCCAAGTTGCGCAGCGTGGCGGGCGTGATCAGGTCGTGAATGTTCATGGCTGGCGGGGCTTACGGTTCAGCTGACAGTTTATCGGCCGCCTCCCCGGATGGAAGGAAAATCGTACATGAGGCCGCCTCGTGGACGGCCGTCGCTCACGCTCGCGAAATGGGAAATGCGATGAAGCGCGCGGGCACGGCATCCGTCAGCCACACGCCGTTGTCGGCCCGGTAGAACAGGTGGCCCAGCGCATGCATCGCTGCCGCCTGGATCGTCAGCACGACCGGAACGCCATAGCGCGTGCCGACCTTTACGGCCGTATCGATATCGGTGGACAGGTGCACGTGCCGCCGCGCACCGGGGCGCAGACCGGCTTGGCGGATCGACGTGACGAAGCGGCTGGCGGTGCCGTGGTACAGCACGTCCGGCGGCGTTTGCGGCTGCAGCGCCAGGTCGACAGAGCGCAGCGAATGGCCCTGGCTCGCGCGAATGCGCAAGCCGTCGTCGCTGAATGCGAAGCGCTGCTTGTCGTTCGTCGCGACGACGTCGCGCAACAGGTCGAGGGTGAGCGGCGTGCCGTGCCGCGCGGCCTTCTCCAGCAGTTCGGCCACGTCGGCCCAGCCGTTGCCGTCCAGCGCCAGCCCGATCGTGTCCGGCGCATGGCGCAGGATCAGCGACAGGAAGCGGCTGATGCGTTCGTGGTGTCTGGCGTGGTTGGCAGCGCGCATGGTGCCCGCGATGATAGCCGATCGCCGTGCGTGCGGGCGGCGCGCAAGCCGGCGCTCGAGACCGTCAGCTTGACGCTTCGCTCAGGCTTGTCGTGCCAGGGATTCCCGGCAGTCGGGGTTGGCACCGGCGACCGTGCGCATGTCTTGGTGCGATGCGCGCGGTGTCGCCGGCAGGCGCGCCGTCAGCGGCGGCGCTGGTACTGGTTCGTGGGAGCCGGTCCGCGCTTCTCGAGGTGGCGGAACGTGATGCGGCCCTTGTTCAGGTCGTAAGGTGACATCTCCAGCGTGACCCGGTCGCCAGCGATGATACGGATGTGGTTTTTCTTCATTTTGCCGGAAGTGTAAGCCACCAGTTGGTGACCATTGTCGAGGTCGACGCGGAAGCGCATTTCCGGCAAGATTTCCGTGACGAGACCATTCATTTCAATCAGCTCTTCTTTAGCCATATTCCCTTTCGTGAGGTGCCCGCGGATCGGGGCGAGTACTGCAGGTGAGGACGAATCGGTGAAAAAAAAGCCCGCTACTGCGGGCTTCGTTTCAATGTGATACCAAATGCTTCATTCGCGGTTTCAGCCCATGCTATCTGCGTGGTGCGAAACTTCGGGGCGCCCGCGCTATCTGCACGGTGCGGCCGACGTGTAATCCGACAAAGTCTGGAATGACAACCCTCGTGGACATCTCATCGCGTCACGGCCTTACACCTGCCTGTTCGCGTCGCCCGGAGGGGTCGGTGGGATCGTTTGGGATCTCATCGACAGGAAGGAGTATAGCACAGGTTCTTTGTGCGGCGCACAAATCCGTTATAACGTCCTTTCGACGCGTGGCTGTGTGGACACAGATTTTACGTACCTTACATGTTTTACTGGGCAGGTGAGATTTGGATAGTTTCCTCAATACATCAACAGTGTATATTCTCGCCAGTTTCCACTGCGTTCGCATCCATGTTCAAGATACTCCTTCCGGTTTCTCTCGCAGCCCTCCTGTTGGCGGGCTGCGCGGCCAACGTCCCCCTGCAGCGCGACCAGATCGGCCGCATCGGCGCTGATACGACGCCCGATCAGCTGAACAGCATCTTCGGCAAGGCAACCGTGTCGGCCGAATACGATTTCGAATCGCATGCCCGGCAGTACCGCGCTCGTCATTTTTCGCTGCAGACGGGCTCCACGCAGACCTCGACGATGGTCTGTACACCGACGTGCATTCCGATCTTCGTCACCGTTCCGGTCCTGTCGCAATATGTGGTCGTGCAAGAACAGCCTTCGTTGAAACTGCTCGGCTGGGGGACGATCGAAGAGTTGAGCAAGAGCCCGGACGATAGGGTCGCGTCCGTGATGCCCGACCTGAAAAAGGCCTGGGAACAAAAGATGCGGACGAAATAACCGATGCGTAAGCTGATCCTCTCGCTCGCCGCCGTTGCGGCCCTCTGCGCATGCGGCGCACCTCGGATTCATCAATCCCAACTGGCGGCCCTGGACAAGGGGCTGACTCCAACGGAAGTTGTCGCCCTGCTCAAGCTACCGCCCGCCGGTGTTCTCCACGCACAGGCGGATGGGCGCGCCTTCCAGTTCTACCAGTACCAGATGAACAACGGCCTGCAAACGGACCGCTACCTGATCGCCTTCGAGGGCGGGAAACTGGTGTACTGGGGCTACCTGGACGAATTTCGCAAGCACCCGGACAAGGCGTTAGCGGCGGCGGCCGGGCAAGCTGCTCGCGCTGGTTCCTGAGCCCGTATCAAGCGGAGCCCGCCGCCTATACTGCTTCTTTCACGGTAAGAAAAACGAGACGAATGACCATGGACACGGCCGAAGACAAATTTGCTCAAGCGCAACAGGAAAGCCACACGCCAACTCGAGGATTCTTCGAAAAATTCGTGCGCGGCGAATTCGGGCTTGCGAAGACGTACTGGCTTGGCGCTGCCGTACCGACGGGCATCGTTGGGATAGCGATCCGCCATGCCTCTTCCGCTACGCTCGCCTTCTGGCTCGGCGCGCTATTCGTGTGTTATCAATTTTTATTGGTGAAAGCGCTGTGGAACGCTGGAACACGATACGAAGGGTCGCGCATCTGGCCCGGCCTCGCGCTGTTGATGGTAATCGGTGGTCTGGTCCGTAACTTCGGCGCTGTGCTGGATCTGGCAAGGCTCTGACGAGCCCCATCAGCCGGTCAAGCGCCGCCACGTCTCCAGCTTCCCCTCGAACGTCATCCCCGCATTCGCCGGCGACGACGACGGCAACACCACCGTCCGATACCCACGCTCGGCGAACTGCGGCGCGAACTTGCCGGACGCCTGCCCATTGAACCCGACTACCTCGAGTCGCGGGCACAGCAGCCGCAGCCGTTCGAAATCATTGGCGGCGGGATTGCGGATCGCCGAGTCGAGGCTCCCTTCCCGCTCGCACGCTCCCAGTACATCCCATAACCCGATGCCATGCGCCAGCACCCGGGGTAGCCGGTCGGCATACGGCAGCGCCGCCAGGTCCTCGCCGACCAGCGCCGACACGAGGCGCCAGAAATGATTGCGCGGATGGGCGTAGTACTGCTGGGCGGCCAGCGATGCCGCGCCGGGAAAGCTGCCGAGGACGAGGATGCGGGTGTTGGTGTCGAGGACGGGAGCCAGGCCCGTCAGCGTTGCGGAAGGTGTGACCATGCGCCAAATTGTAGCGGCTGCGGGTAGAATCGGCAGGCACCCGACTCGACAAGAACCCACAATAGCGGAGGCGAACGTGGAACCACACTCCCGCACCATCGACATCCTGCTGGCGCAATACAGCGAAAGCCACCGGAATCCGACCAACGAGTTGATCCATTTCATCTGCGTGCCCGTCATCGTGCTGTCGCTGCTCGGTATGCTGTGGTGGGTGCATCCGCTGCTGGCCGTGGCGGTAGTCGTGGCCAGCCTGGCGTATTACTGGAAGCTGTCGCGGCCGTTCGCGGCCGGGATGCTCGTGATGGCGCTGGTGATGCTGGGGATTATCGCGGCGCTGCCGCCGATCGCCGTGCTGCCGCTGTGTATCGTGATCTTCGTGCTGGCCTGGGCGGGCCAGTTCATCGGCCACATGATCGAGGGGAAGAAGCCGTCGTTCCTGGACGACCTGCGCTTCCTGCTGATCGGGCCGCTGTTCGTGCTGAGTTTCCTGTACCGCCGGTTCCATCTCGCCTACTGAGGCCTACCGGCCGGGCGCTCACAACGGCGCGGCGAGCCGCAGAATCACCGGCAGCTCGCCGTCGCTGCCCATCACGAGCGTCATCATCAGCACGGCCACGTAGCCCAGCAGCGACGCCACCTTCCATTGCAAAGTCCTGTTCATCGCCTGTCCTTTCAGAGAAGTCTTTGCATCTTAATTGCCGAATTGGCAAAGTTCGATCAACTGTCGTACCGATTGAGACGAATCAAGTTGCGCGGGCGTGACAGCAACGGTGCTCAACAGCAAGATGCTCTAGGGCAAGCTCGGCAAAGCCACGTATACTGCGGCGATGCCTTCTCCCGTTCTCTTCGTCATCGCCTGCCTGATCTGGGGTTCCACGTTCTGGGCCATCACCTTGCAGTTGGGCGACGTGCCGCCCGCCGCCTCCGTCGTCTACCGTTTCGCGCTGGCGTCGGCTGTGCTGTTCGCGTGGTGCAAACTGCGCGGCGACCGCCTGCGCCTGCCGTGGCGCGCGCAATGCTGGACGATCGCGCAGGGCTGCGCCACGTTCGGCCTCAGCTACATCTGCACTTACACGTCCGAGCAATACCTCGTGTCGGCGCTGGTCGCCGTGCTGTTCGCGCTGATGGTGTTCTGGAACCCGATCTTGAACCGCCTGGTCCTCGGCACGCCGCTGTCGTGGCGCACGTGGGCGGCCGGCAGCGTGGCCGTCGTCGGCGTGATCCTGCTGTTCTCGCAATCGATCGGCCACGCCGTGCGCGAGATCCTTGCCGGCGGCGAAGGGCACTTCCTGCTCGGCCTCGTCACGGCGCTCGTTGCGACGGTCGCCAGCTCGGCGGGCAACGTGATGGTGGTGAAGGTGCGCGAGCAGTCGTCCAATGTGTTGCTGACGATGGCGTGGGGCATGCTGTGGGGCGCGCTGCTCGTGGCCCTGTGGACCATCGTTTCGGGCCAGCGCTTCGTGCTGCCGACGGCGCCGCGCTACTGGGCCGGCCTGCTGTACCTGGCCTTCTTCGGCTCCGTCATCGCGTTCGCGTGCTACTTCACGCTGATCGACCGGATCGGCTCGGGCAAGGCCGTCTACATCGGCGTCGTCACGCCCGTGATCTCCGTGCTGTTGTCGATCCGCCTCGAAAACTTCCGGCCAGGCGTCATCGAATGCGTGGGCATGCTACTGTGCCTGTCCAGCGTTGCCTGGGCACTGGCAGGGCCGGCACGGCCGGCGCCTGCGCCGCGTGCGCTCGAACCCGAACTTGACTTGTTGAAGAAAGCCTCATGACCGCACTGACGATCCGCCCTGCCCGCCCCGACGACGTTGCCGCCATCTTCGCGATGATCCGCGAACTGGCCGTCTTTGAAAAACTCGAACACATGGTCGTTGCCGAATCGCCGCTGCTGCACGATGCGCTGTTCGGTGCGCGGCCTTCGTGCGAGGCGATCGTCGGCGAAGAGGACAATGGCGAAGTCGTGACGTTCGCGCTGTTCTTCCATAACTTCTCCACCTTCCTGTGCCGCAAGGGCCTGTACCTGGAAGACCTGTACGTGAAGCAGAGCCGCCGCGGCAAGGGCTATGGCAAAGAGATGCTGGCGGCGCTGGCCGCCCTGGCCGTCGAACGCCAGTGCGGCCGCTTCGAGTGGTCGGTGCTGGACTGGAACGCCAATGCGATCGCGTTCTACGAGAAGATGGGTGCGACGGTGCTGCCGGACTGGCGCATCTGCCGTGTCACCGGCGACGCGCTGACGGCGCTCGCCAAAGGCTGAAAAAAATCCACGCCGCGAACGGCGTGGACTGGAACCCAGTGTTAGTTGGGAGGGGAGATGAATCAACGGATTCAATATAGTCCTCCCGCTCGACCGTTCGACTGCCTTTTACAAATGCTTACCTGCTGTCAGCGCTTGCTTACATGCGTTGCAGGACGGTAAAGCGCCGCTCCACCAATTCAAACAAGCCTTGCGTCAACAGCGCCAGCGCGGCGGCGGGCAGCGCGCCCGCCAGCAGCAGCGTGTTGTCGTTCAACGCGAGGCCCGTCGTGATCCGCTCGCCGTAGCCGCCGGCCCCGATGAACGCGGCGATCGTCGCCGTGCCCACGCTGGTCACGGCGGCCGTCTTCACGCCGGCCAGGATCACGGGCATCGCGAGCGGCAGGTCGACGTGGCGCAGGCGCTGGCCCGGCGTCAGTCCGAGCGCCAGCGCGGCCTGGCGCAGGCCGGCCGGCACGCCCAGCATGCCCGTGCACGTATTGCGCACGACGGGCAGCAATGCATACACGAACAATGCGATCAGCGCCGGCACCGTGCCGATCGTCCCCAACAGCGGTATCAGGATCGCCAGCAGCGCCAGCGACGGCACCGTCTGCAGCATGCCCGTCAGCGCCAGCACCGGTTGGCGCAGCGGCGGCTTGAACGCGGCGACGATGCCGAGCGGGATGCCGGCCACGCACGCGAGCAGCACGGACAGCACCACCAGCAGCACGTGCTGGCCCGTCAGCCTGGCGAAGTCGGCGCCGAACAGCGCGCCGGCCAAGGTGGTGCGCTGCGGTGCCGTGGGCGCCTGCGCCCCGCCTTGTCCCTTGCTCTGCAACCACTGCCGCGCCACCTGCGCGAACGGCTGCCCGTCCAGTTCCGCGGCCGCGTTCATCGCGATCATGTCGCGCTCGCCGATCCGCCCTTCCAGCTGAGCGATCGCGCGCCACGCTGCGGGGAATCTTTGCGGCGCGTCGAGGCGGTACAGCAGCACCGCGTCGTAGCGGGGAAAGTAGGCGCGGTCGTCGCGCAGCACCGTCAGGCCGTAGCGGGCGATCTTCGCGTCCGTCGAATAGATGTCGATCACGTCCACCTGCCGCGCCGCCAGCGCTTCGTAGGCGATGCCGTGATCCAGGCCGCGCGGCTGCTGCGGCAGCGCATAGCGGCGCGCCAGGCCCGGCCAGCCGTCGGCGCGGCCGATGAATTCGTGCGACAGGCCGAAATGCAGTTCCGGCTGGCGCGCCAGGTCGGACAAGGTGCGCAGCTGCGCATCGCCGCGCACGGCCAGCGCATAGGTGTTGTTGAAGCCGAGCGGCACCGCGACACCCAGGCCCTGCGCGGCCAGCTCGCGGCGGATCTGCTCGAGGCTTGAAGGTTGTGTGTGACGCAGGATCTCCTGGTCGATCGTGCCCACGTATTCCGGATAGACGTCGATCGCGCCGTTCTTCAGCGCGGCCAGCACGATCGCCGTGTTGCCGAGGCCCTGGCGGTGCTCGACCTTCACGTGCGGCGCGGCCGTCTGCGCGATCACTTCGGCGAGGATGTACGATTCCGTGAAACGCTTCGAGCCGACACGCAGTACGCCGTCATCCCGTACACCGTCATCCGCCCTGGCCGCCGCGGTAATCAGCAGAAGGAGCAGCAGCGGCAGCAGCGCCGCGACGAGCCCCCTCACGCGGCGACCAGCGGCGCGCGCCACTTCCCGCCGTTGACGACCGCGCAGCAAGGATTGAAGCCGATCGCGTAGCACAGGTCCGCCGGCCGGGCGATGCGCCACAGCGCGAAGTCGGCCCGCTTGCCCACCTCCAGCGTGCCGATCTCGCCGGCCAGGCCCAGCGCACGGGCCGCGTGCACCGTCGCACCGCGCAGCGCTTCCTGCGGCGTCAGGCGCCACAGCGTGCACGCCATGTTCAGCGCCAGCAGCAAGGACGTCAGCGGCGACGTGCCGGGGTTGTTGTCGGTGGCGACCGCCATCGGCACGCCGGCCGCGCGCAGTTTCGCGATGGGCGGCGGCGTGGTGTCGCGCAGGAAGTAGTACGCACCCGGCAGCAGCACGGCCACCGTGCCGGCCACTTTCATCGCGGCGATGCCCGCATCGGACAGGTGCTCCAGGTGATCGGCCGACAGCCCGCCATACCGCGCAACCAGCTCGGCGCCGCGCTGGTCGGACAGCTGCTCCGCGTGCAGCTTCACCGGCAGGCCATGCTGGCGGGCCGCGTCGAACACACGCTCCGTCTGGGCCGGCGTAAAACCAATGCGCTCGCAGAACGCATCGACAGCATCGACGAGGCCTTCCTCGGCCAGCGGCGCAATCATCGCGCAGACGGCATCGATGTACTCGTCCGCCCGCCCTGCGTAATCTGGCGGCAGCGCGTGCGCACCGAGGAAAGTGGTGGCGACACGCACCGGCAGCACGTCCGCCACGCGGCGCGCCACGCGCAGCATCTTCGCTTCCGATGCCAGGTCGAGGCCATAGCCGGACTTGATCTCCAGCGTGGTGACGCCTTCGGCCAGCAGCGCGGCGATGCGCGGCACGCTCTGGCGCAGCAGCGCTTCCTCGCTCGCGGCGCGTGTGGCGCGCACGGTGGACATGATGCCGCCGCCGGCGCGGGCGATGTCCTCGTAGGTGGCGCCGTTCAGGCGCGCTTCGAATTCGTCGCTGCGGTTGCCGGCGTGGACGATGTGCGTGTGGCAGTCGACGAGCCCCGGCGTCAGCCAGGCGCCGCCGCCATCGCGTTCCTCGTTGGCAGCGCCGTGCGCCGGCGCGTCCGCGGCCGGACCGAGCCAGGCGATGCGGCCGTCCCTGACCGCGATGGCACCGTCACGGATTTCGCCATAGCCTGTACCTTCGGCCAGCGTGGCCAGGTGCACGTTCGTGATCAGCAGGTCCCAGCCGCTCATGCGCTACTCGTCCTCGTCGGGGATGATGTCGACGACGAACACGGTGGCACGGGGCGCTTCCAGCGTCCACACCTCTTCGCGGTCGAGCACGACGGCGTCGTAGCGCACCATCGACATGCGCTCGCGCGAGCTGTAGACGGTCAGGCTTTCGCCTTCGGCGAGGAACAGGATCGTCAACGTGCTGCGCCGCTCCAGCGTGGAGAAGTCGTGCACCACGCGTCGTTCGACCTGGTGCGAGCAGCGCCCGCGCCGGGTCATCACGTTGAAGTCGATCGTGGGGCTGCCGTCGACGGTGGCGGAGACGGGCACTTCGCCGGGGAACGCGACGACCGGTTCCTTGTCCGACAGCGCCACCTTGCGCTCGTTGCCCACGTCCAGCACGACGTTGCCGCCGTCGACGAGCGACAGCGTGCGGTCGACGCCGGGGAACGTGGAGAACGGCCCGCTCTGGGCGATCGTCGCCAGGCTGATGCGGAAGTCGAAGTCGTCCATCGTGGCGCCGGGCGGCGACGCGAGGATCTCGGTCGTGCAACCGCCGCCATTTTTCCAGGGCGTTGGGTTCAGGCTTGCATACTGTATCAGCGTAGTCATGATCGCAGCTCACGCAGTTCGGCCAGCGTTTGAAGAAAGCGCGCGGCGATGGCCCGTTGCGCCACGTGCTCCCGGCCGCGGACCACCCAGCGCCCGCCGGCCAGAACGTCCTTCACCAGGTTGTCGTTGCCGCTGAAGATGAAACCATTCAGCAGCTCGGGCGGCGGCGCCACGTTCGGATGCGCGTCGTCCAGCACCAACAGGTCGGCATTGTAGCCCGGACGCAAGGCACCCACCTGCCGCCCCGCCGCCGCACCACCACCTTCGAGCGCGGCGCGCCACAGGAAGTCGCCGACGCGGCGCTCCGCCCTGCCGCCAGTATCGCCGGTGTGCGCCACCGCGACATTGCGCCGCTGTGTCGCCAGCCGCTGACCGTATTCGAGCCAGCGCAATTCCTCCACGGGGCTGGTCGACACATGGCTGTCGCTGCCGATGCCGAATCGCCCGCCCCGCTCCAGGAACGGGGGCAACGGGAACAGCCCGTCGCCCAGGTTCGCTTCCGTCGTCGGGCACAGGCCCGCTACCGCGCCGCTCGCCGCGATTGAATTGATCTCCGATTCATCCATGTGCGTTGCATGGACGAAACACCAGCGCGTATCGACCGCCAGATTATCGAACAGAAACCGTACCGGGCGGCGCCCGGTTTGGTCGAGGCATTGCCGCACCTCGGCCTGTTGCTCGGCGATATGGATGTGCACCGGCCGTTCCTTCGGCAACGCGTCCACCACCGCCCGGACCCCGTCCACCGACGCGGCGCGCAACGAGTGCGGCGCCACGCCCACTTCGACCATCGGCCCGCGCAACGGTTCCAGCGCCTGCACGATCGCCAGCACGTCGTCGGGCCCCGTGCGGAAACGCCGCTGCTGGTCGGACAGCGGCACGGCACCGAAGCCCGCGTAACTGTAGAGCACAGGCAGCATCGTGATGCCGATGCCGGCACTGCCGGCGGCGGCGATCACGCGGCGGGCCGTCTCGGCCACATCGGCGTATAACGCGCCATCGGGCGCGCGGTGCACATAATGGAATTCGCAGATCGACGTGTAGCCGTACCGCAGGCATTCGACGAACAGCTGGGCGGCGATCGCCTCCATCTGCTCGGGTGTGATGCCGAGTGCGAAGCGGTACATCAGGTCGCGCCAGGTCCAGAAGCTGTCCGGCCCTTCGCCGGCGATCTCGGTGAGGCCCGACAACGCGCGCTGGAAGCTGTGCGAGTGCAGGTTGATCATCCCCGGCAGCACGTAGCTGGCCTGCTCGATGCCCTGCGGCGGCGCGCTGTCCGCGGTCACTCCGGTGAAGCGCCCCGTATCGTCCCAGCGCAGCAGCACGTCGCGCCGCCAGCCGTCCGGCAGCAGCGCGTGGCGGGCGAACAGCGCGTTCATTGTCCTGCCCAGTCGGCGGCCGCGGCCAGCATCTGCCGCAGCAGCGGCTGCACGCGCTCGGCCAGGTCTTCGCGATAGGCGAACGGCGGCGCCTCGTCCATGTACGTGCTCTGGCACATCTCCAGCTGCAGCGCATGCACGCCCCGCTCCGGCTTGCCATAGAACCGCGTGATGTGGCCGCCCTTGAAGCGGCCGTTGACGGCGACCGTGTAGCGACCGTCCACCTGCGCCAGGGCCGTGACGATGTCCGTCAGCGCGCCATCGCAGCTGGCGCCGTCGGCCGTGCCGAAGTTCAGGTCCGGCAGCTTACCTTCGAAAAAGCGCGGCACGTGCGACGCGATCGAATGGGCTTCCCACAGCACCACCTTGCCGTGCACGTGCAGCAGGCGGTCCAGTTCCGCGCGCAGCCGGTCGTGGTACGGCTGCCAGTACAGCGCGAGCCGGCGCCGCACTTCCTCGTCGCCCGGTGCGCCACCCGGTGGGTACAGCGGTTCGCGGGCAAACGTATCGAGCGGGCACAGGCCCGTCGTATCCTGGCCCGGATACAGGTTGGTGTTCTCCGGCGGGCGGTTCAGGTCGATCACGTAACGCGACCAGCGCGCCGCCAGCGTCGAAGCGCCCAGGTCACGCAGGAAGCCGTACAGCTCGCGCAGGTGCCAGTCGGTATCGGCCAATACCCGCGCGGCGGGCGTCATCGTTGCCGCGATATCGTCCGGGATGTCGGTGCCCACGTGCGGCATCGACACCAGCAGCGGCAGCGTGCCCGGTCCGAAGTGATAGTCCATCCCGTGATAGTCCATGCGCCCTCCTTTGCTTATGGATGCAGCGCCGTGAACAGGCCGCGGCACGTTGCCGACAAGTCGCCGTCCAGCACCATCCGCTTGGCCGCTTCGATGTCCGGCGCGAAGTAGCGGTCGGCGTCGAAGAACGGCACCTTCTGGCGCAGCTGCGCATGCACGTGCTCCAGGTGCGGCGACGTCTTCAGCGGCCGGTGGAAGTCGATGCCCTGCGCCGCCGCCAGCAGCTCGATGCCGACGATGGCCGCGGTATTGTGCGCCATCTCGTCGAGACGGCGCGCCGCGAACGTGGCCATGCTGACGTGGTCTTCCTGGTTGGCGGACGTGGGCAGGCTGTCCACGCTGGCCGGATGCGCCAGCGACTTGTTTTCCGAAGCCAGCGCGGCAGCCGTCACGTGCGCGATCATGAAGCCGGAGTTGACGCCCGGCTCGCGCACGAGGAATGGCGGCAGGCCGGACAAGGTGGCGTCGATCAAGAGGGCGATGCGGCGCTCGGCGATGCTGCCGATTTCCGCGATCGCCAGCGCCAGCGTATCGGCCGCGAAGGCCACCGGCTCCGCGTGGAAGTTCCCGCCCGAGACGATGGCCACGTCGTCGCCATCGCGGAACAGCAGCGGGTTGTCGGTGACGGCATTCGACTCGATCAGCAGGGTACGCGCGGCGTTGCCGATCAGGTCCATGCACGCGCCCATCACCTGCGGCTGGCAGCGCAGGCAGTACGGGTCCTGCACTCGCTCATCGCCGACCAGGTGGGAAGCGCGGATCGCGCTGCCGGCCACTAGCTGGCGGTAGATCGCCGCGGCGGCGATCTGGCCCGGCTGGCCGCGCACCTCGTGCACGCGGGCGTCGAACGGCGAGTCGCTGCCCTTGGCCGCGTCCAGCGACAGCGAACCCGTCACCATTGCCGCCTCCATCAGCCGCTCGGCCATGAACAAGCCGTGCAGCGCCAGCGCCGTCGACGCCTGGGTGCCGTTGATCAGCGCCAGCCCTTCCTTCGGCGCCAGGGTGACGGGCGCGATGCCGGCCGCCTGCAACGCGTCGGCCGCCTGCATCAACTCGCCCTTTACGCGCACTGCGCCGACGCCGAGGATCGCCAGCGTCATGTGCGCCAGCGGCGCCAGGTCGCCGGATGCGCCCACCGATCCCTTCACGGGGATGGCCGGCATGATGTCCGCGTTGTACAGCGCGATCAACGTGTCGATGACGAGCGCGCGGATGCCGGAATAGCCGCGGGCCAGGCTGCCGATTTTCGTCAGCAGCAACAGGCGCACGACGTGGTCGGGCATCAGGTCGCCCGTGCCGACGGAATGCGACAGGATCAGGTTGCGCTGCAGTTGCTCCAGCTTGTCGTCCGGGATGCGCGTCTTGGCCAGCAGGCCGAAGCCCGTGTTGATGCCGTACGCCGCGTCGCCCTTGTGCACGATCGCCTGCACGGCCTGGGCCGACGCGTCGATGTGGGCGTACGCTTCGGCAGCCAGGGTGATGCGGCCGGGTGCCGTCCACGCGGCGCGCAGTTCGGCCAAGGTCAGCTTGCCGGGTTTCAGAGTCAGATTCATCGTTACTTCACCATCGGGAGATTGAGACCGTTGCGGCGGGCGCACGCAATGGCCGATTCATAGCCGGCGTCCGCATGGCGCATCACGCCGGACGCGCTGTCGTTGACGAGCACGCGCGCGAGCCGGCGTGCCGCCGCTTCCGTGCCGTCCGCAACGATGACGACGCCGGCGTGCTGCGAATAGCCCATGCCGACGCCGCCGCCGTGGTGCAGCGACACCCAGGTGGCGCCGCCCGCCGTGTTCAACAGCGCGTTCAACAGCGGCCAGTCGGACACGGCGTCGCTGCCGTCCTTCATCGCTTCCGTCTCGCGGTTCGGGCTGGCGACGGAACCCGTGTCCAGGTGGTCGCGGCCGATCACGATCGGCGCCTTCAGTTCGCCGTTCTTCACCATCTCGTTGAACGCCAGCCCGGCCACGTGGCGCTCGCCCAGGCCCAGCCAGCAGATCCGCGCGGGCAGCCCCTGGAAGGCGATGCGCTCGCGCGCCATGTCCAGCCAGCGGTGCACGTTGGCGTGGTGCGGGAACAGTTCCTTGATCTTCGCATCCGTCTTGTAGATGTCCTCCGGATCGCCGGACAGCGCCACCCAGCGGAACGGCCCGCGCCCTTCGCAGAACTGCGGGCGGATGTAGGCCGGCACGAAGCCGGGGAAGTCGAACGCGTTGGCCACGCCTTCGTCATGCGCCACCTGGCGGATGTTGTTGCCGTAGTCGACCACCTTGGCGCCCAGCGCCTGGAAGTCCAGCATCGCCCGCACGTGCACGGCACACGACGCGGCGGCCGCCGCTTTCAGCTCCCCATGGCGGGCCGGATCGCGGCGCGCTTCCTGCCACTCTTCGACCGTCCAGCCGCGCGGCAGGTAGCCGTTGATCAGGTCGTGCGCGGAAGTCTGGTCCGTGACGAGGTCCGGCACCATGCCGCCCTCCTTCGCCCGGCGTACCAGCTCGGGCAGCACGTCGGCCGCATTGCCGAGCAAGCCGATCGAGATCGCGTCGCCCCTGGCCTTGTGCTCGCGCACCATCGCGAGCGCCTCGTCGACGTCGCGCGCCTGCTTGTCCAGGTAGCGGGTGCGCAGGCGGAAGTCGATGCTGCTCTGCTGGCACTCGACGGTCAACGACACGGCGCCGGCCATCGTCGCGGCCAGCGGCTGCGCGCCGCCCATGCCGCCCAGGCCGGCCGTCAGCACCCAGCGCCCTTGCAGGTCGCCGCCGAAATGCTGGCGGCCCGCTTCGGCGAACGTCTCGTAGGTGCCCTGCACGATGCCCTGCGTGCCGATGTAGATCCAGCTGCCGGCCGTCATCTGGCCGTACATGAACAGGCCCTTGCGATCGAGCTCGTTGAAGTGCTCCCAGTTCGCCCACTTCGGCACGAGGTTCGAGTTCGCCAGCAGCACGCGCGGCGCGTCCTCGTGGGTGCGGAACACGCCGACCGGCTTGCCGGACTGGATCAGCAAGGTCTCGTCCTCGCCCAGCGTTTTCAGCGACGCGAGGATCTGGTCGAAGCACTCCCAGTTGCGGGCGGCGCGGCCGATGCCGCCGTAGACGACGAGCGCCTGCGGATTCTCGGCCACTTCCTTGTCCAGGTTGTTCTGGATCATCCGGTACGCCGCTTCGGCGCCCCAGGTCTTGCAGACCTTCTCGGGGCCACGCGGGGCGCGGGTGTCGCGGGTGGGGTCAAGGCGGGGATCGCTCATGGGGGTCTCCTCGGGGTTGGGTATCCCTACAGCATAGGTTGTCTATACAAGTGAGTCAACCGGTTTGTTGTCATTTCTTGTACACCTGCCGACCACCCACCCACGTCTCCAGCACGCCGATCCGGCCGATCTCGGCCGGCGGCACCGTGAACAGGTCGCGGTCGACGACGATGAAGTCGGCCCACTTGCCCGGCTCCAGCGAGCCGAGTTTGTCTTCCTGGCGCGCCGCGTAGGCCGCATCCAGCGTGAAGCAGCGCAGCGCTTCCTTCACCGTCATCGCCTGTTCCTTGTACCAGCCGCCCGCCGGCATGTTCTCCATGTCCTGGCGCGTGACGGCCGCGTGGATGCCTTGGAACGGGTTCGGCGATTCGATCGGGAAGTCCGAGCCGCAGGCGATGCGCGAGCCCTGCTTCAGGAACGTGCGCCATGCGTACGCGCCCTGGATGCGCTGCGGGCCGACGCGCTTTTCCGCCATGTTCTGGTCCGATGTCGCATGGGTCGGCTGCATCGACGGGATGATGCCCAGCGCGGCGAAGCGGGGGATGTCGCCCAGCGCGACGACCTGCGCATGCTCGATGCGGTGGCGCGGCGCCGCGCCGTATTTCGGCAGCAGCGCCGCATAGGCATCGAGGATCTGCCGGTTGCCGGCGTCGCCGATCGCGTGCACGTTGACCTGGTAGCCGGCCTTCATCGCCTTCGCCATCCGCCCGCGCATCTCGTCGTCCTTGTAGAACAGCAGGCCATGCGTGTGCGGCGCGTCGCTGTAGGGTTTGATCAGCGCGGCGCCGCGGCTGCCCAGCGCGCCGTCGGCCAGCAGCTTGACGGCCGTCAGCGCGTAGAAGTCATTGCCGTAGCTTTTCAGGGGGCCGGCGGCCGCCAGCTTGTCGAAGTCCGCCTCCGTACCCATGATCATCGCGTAGACGCGCGTCGTCAGCCGGCCCTTGTCCGCATAGTCGCGGTACAGTGCGTCGGCCGGCACGCCGATGCCGGCGTCGTGCACGCTGGTCAGGCCCATCTTCTTCAGGATCGCCAGTGCGCCGTCCAGCGCCGCGCGCCCTTCCGCCTCGGTGGGGCGCGGCATCACTTTTGTTACCAGGTCCATCGCCGCGTCGACGAGGATGCCGGTTGAGTTGCCGTACGCGTCGCGCTCGATCTTGCCGCCGGCCGGGTCGCGGGTTTCCTTCGTGATGCCGGCCAGCGCCAGCGCGCGGCTGTTGACCCACACGGCATGGCCGTCGACCCGGTGCATCAGCGCGGGGCGGTCCGGCACGGCGGCATCCAGCTCCTGGGCGGTCGGGAAGCGGCCCAGGTTCCACGTTTCCTGGTTCCAGCCGTTGCCCACCACCCACGCCCGCTGCGGATTGGCGCGCGCGAATTCGCCCACCGACCTGACGGCACCTTCCAGGCTCGTGGAGCTATACAACTCGGCGCCGGTGGCGATCTCGCCCAGCCCGAAGACGTGGCCGTGCGCGTCGATCAGGCCGGGCAGCACGGTCTTCCCTTGCACGTCGATGTGCGTGTAGCCGGGTGCGCGTGCCGCCACGTCGCCCGCGCTGCCGACCGCGACGATCCGGCCGTCCCCGTCGAACGCGAGGGAACGGAACTGCACCAGCTGGTTGCTGCCGTTCAGTGTGTAGCCGTTGGCGTTGTCGATCACGGTACCGGGTGCGGCAGAGGCTTGCAACGTGCAGGCAAGGCAGGCGGTCAACAGGGGCAGGCGCATGGGAGTCCTTTCTGGATTCGATGGCAAGATCCAGAGTGTAACGAAATCGGCATGCTGGTCCAATCGGGTCTTTGTCCAAGGAGACCGGATGTATACGCTGTACGACTATCTGCCGTCGCAGAACGCATGGAAGGTGCGCGCGCTGCTGCGCCACTTGGGCACGCCCTACCGCACCGAATACGTCAGCATCTTCGAAGGCGAAGGCCAGCGCGACGACTACCTGGCCGTGAACCCCGCCGGCGCCGTGCCGGCGCTGCGCCTGCCGGACGGCCGCGTGCTGGCCGAATCGAATGCGATCCTGTTCTACCTGGCGCAGGGCACGCGCTACCTGCCGGCCGATCCGTTCGGGCAGGCGAAGGTACTGCAATGGATGTCGTTCGAACAGGACTACGTGGGCCATATCGCCGGGCTGCGGCACTGGACGATGACGGGCAAGCTGGCGCGCCGGCCGCCCGCGTGGGCCGCGATGCGGCGTGCCGCCGGCAGCAAGGCGCTGGCGATCCTGGACCGCGAGCTGTCTGCGCGGCCGTTCATCGCCGGTGACGCATACACGGTGGCCGATATCGCGCTGTTCGCCTACGCCCACCGAGCCGACGAGGCGGGCCTGCCGCTGGCGGACTATCCGAACGTGCGTGCATGGATCGCCCGCGTGCGGGCGCAGGAAGGCTTCCTGGACGAGCACCACCCGTACGCGATCGACCCGTACTCGGGCAGGGAACTGCCGTGATGGCTCAGGCGGCGTCGTGGAAGATGATGCCCAGCGTGTGGCGGTTGCCGCTGCGCAGGCGCGACACGCCGTGCCGCATGTTGACGCGGTAGACGCCGCGCGTGCCGTTCACCGGGCGGTGGTGGACGGGGAAGATCACGCAGTCGCCCTGCTCCAGCAGCACCACCTCGGCGCGCGACTGCATGCGCGGGCGCTGCTCCGTCAGCACGAACTCGCCGCCCGTGAAGTCGGTGCCGGGGCGCGACAGCAGGAACGCCGCCTGCAACGGGAACACGTGCTCGCCATACAGGTCCTGGTGCAGGCAGTTGTAGTCGCCTTCCCGGTAGCGCAGCAGCAGCGGCGTGGGCCGCGTCTGGCCGGCCGCATGGCAGCGCGCCAGGTAGTCGGCATGCAGCGCAGGGTAGCGTGCGTCGATGCCCATTGCCGACTTAAGCAGAACTTCCTGCCACCGGTTGGCGATCGCCGCCAGCGGACCGTACATCGCCGCGCGCAGCTGGGCCACCAGGTCCGGCAGCGGATAGCGGAAATACTGGTACTCGCCACGGCCAAAGCCGTGCCGCTCCATCACGACGCGGCTGCGGAACAAGGCCGGATCGTCGTAGGCGCCCGCCAGCAGGGCGCAATCGGCGGGCGCGAGGACGCCGGGCACGCGGGCGCAGCCGAACGCATCGAGTTCATCCCCGATGCGGGCCCAGTCGAACGTCATTTCGATCCCTCGCGTTCGAGCAGCGCCTGTTTGCGTTCGACGCCCCAGCGGTAGCCGGAGATCGAGCCGTCGTTGCGCACCACGCGGTGGCAAGGAATCGCCACCGCCAACGCATTGGCCGCGCAGGCGCCGGCCACGGCCCGCGCACTGTTCGGCGCACCGACCATCCCGGCCAGCTCCGTATAGCTGACGGTGCGCCCGGCCGGGATGCTGCGCAGCGCCTGCCACACACGTTGCTGGAACGCGGTGCCGCGCACGTCCAGCGGCAAGTCCAGGCCCTGTTCCGGCGCCTCGACGAGGCCGATCACCTGCGCGACCACCTGCTCGTACTCGCGCTCGGCGCCGACCAGTTCCGCGTTCGGGAAGCGGTCCTGCAGCTCGCGCGCCAAGGCGTCCGGATCGTCGCCCAGCAGGATCGCGCAGATGCCGACGTCCGTGCTGGCGACGAGGATGGCGCCCAGCGAGCATTGGGCGATCGCGAAGCGGATCGCCGCGCCCTTGCCGCCCTGGCGGAACGCGGTGGGGGTCATGCCCAGCGCCTGGCGCGTCGACGCGTAGAAGCGGCCGCTCGAATTGAAGCCGGCCGCGTAGATCGCGTCCGTCACGGACGGCTGCTCGGCCAGCCCCTGGTGCATGCGCGCCTTGCGCTTCGCGGCCGCGTAGGCCTTCGGCGTGATGCCCGTCTGCGCCTTGAAGATGCGGTGCAGGTGGAAGCGCGATACGCCGCTGGCCTCGGCCAGCGAAGCCAGGTCCGGCTCCTCGTCGGCCGCGTCGATCAGCCGGCACACCTCGGCCACCAGCGCGGCGTGGCGCTCGGCCAGCGGCGGCTGGTCGGGCTTGCAGCGCAGGCAGGGCCGGAAGCCTGCCTGTTCCGCCTCGGCCATGCTGGCGTGGAAGGCGACGTTGCTGCGCAGCGCGGGCCGGGCGCCGCACGACGGCCGGCAATACACGCCCGTCGTGCGCACGGAATAGTAGAACTGGCCGTCGGCGGCCGGGTCGCGCCGCTGCACGGCGGCCCAGCGCGCTTCGTCGGAATGAAAGTCGGGGTTGGTCATGGTTGCTCCACGTGCGAATTGTATGCCGCCATCGTAGGCGCCGCACTCGGCGGCCGCACCCCGGCGCTTGCTTTTGAATTCGATGGCCCGAATGCTAGAATGCCTCGACAACAGGCAGCGACGGAGACAGGGGTTTGGAAGCACAGCACGACGGCCAGGCGGGCATTCCGATTTTCCAGCAAATCAAGGATTTCCTGACCGCGCAGATCGCTGCCGGCCACTGGAAGGAAGGCGACGTCATTCCGTCCGAGCAGGCGCTCGTGAAGCAGTTCGGCGTGTCGCGGATGACCGTCAACCGGGCCGTGCGCGAGCTGACTGCCGAAGCCGTGCTGACCCGCCGCCAGGGTGCCGGCACCTATGTCGCGCCGCAGAAGTACCAGGCCACGCTGTTGGAAATCAAGAGCATCGCCGACGAGGTGCGCGGTCGCGGCCACACCCACCGCAGCAGCCTGCAGCGCCTCGAGGAAGGCCGCGCCAACGAATTGCTGGCCAAGCAGTTCGAGCTGCCCTCCGGGCATCCTTTGTTTCATTCCGTCATAGTCCATTACGAGAACGGCGTGCCGATCCAGGTCGAGGACCGCTGGGTCAATCCGCAGCTGGCGCCCGACTACCTGGCCCAGGATTTCACGCGCACCACGCCGTCCGCCTACCTGATGGCCGCGGCTCCCTTGCAAGGCGCCACCTACAGCCTGGAAGCGCTCGCGGCGCCGCGCGACATCGCCGACATGCTGGCAATGGACGTCCGCCAGCCCTGCCTCGTACTGCGCCGGCACACCCGCTCGGGCGGCAGGGTGGCCTCGATCGTCACGATGTGGCACCCGGGGCACCGCTACCAGTTCGCCGGCAGCGTCGCCACCGGTGCGCAGGCCTGAGCCAGTGTATAGTTGACCGGGTGAGTGCCGTCCAGGCCGCCTTCAGGAAAGGAAGCCATTGCCGCCGATCGCCGCCCGCCTAGCAACTCGCCGCCTGCTGCTGCATGCAGTATCGTGCGGCGCGTTGCTGTGCGCCTGCGGGCCGGCCGCCGCGCTGGAACAAGTCGCCGTCCAGTTGAAATGGCAGCACCAGTTCCAGTTCGCGGGATATTACGCGGCGCAGGACAAGGGCTATTACCGCGACGCGGGCCTGGAAGTCACGCTGATCGAGGCGCAGCCGGGGCTCGATCCGGTGCAGGCCGTGCTGTCCGGCCGCGCCCAGTACGGCACCGGCAACAGCAGCCTGCTGCTGCACCGGGCGGCCGGCAAGCCGGTCGTCGTGCTGGCCTCGATCTTCCAGCACTCCGCCGCCGCGCTGTTCGTACGCCGCCCTGCCGACGGCAAGCCGTTCCAATGGCCCGGCGCGCGCGTGATGCTGGCGCCCGGTAACGAGGAACTGCACGCCTACCTGCTGCGCCAGGGCGTGAAGCTGGCGGACCTGAAGCTGCTGCCGCACAGCCACCGCATCGCCGACTTCGTCGAAGGCAACGCGGACGCGGTCTCGGGCTACGTGACGGTACTGCCTTACAGCCTCGATCGCCTCGGCATGCACTACGACGTGCTGTCGCCCCGCTCGGCCGGCATCGACTTCTATGGCGATAACCTGTTCACGACGGAACGCGAAGTGCGCGAGCACCCGGAACGCGCCCGCGCGATGCGGGCCGCCACGCTGCGCGGCTGGCGCTACGCGATGACGCACCCGGACGAAATCGTCGACCTGATCCGCGCCCGCTACCCGCAGGGCCACACCCGCGAACACCTGTTGTTCGAAGCTGGCCAGACGGCCAAGCTGCTGGAGCAGCCGCTTGTCGAACCGGGCTACAGCAATCCGGCGCGCTGGCAGGCCATCGCCAACACCTACATCACGCTCGGCATGCTGCCGCGCAGCGTGCCGCTGGACGGCTTCATCTACAGCGAACCGCGCGCCGGCACGCCGTGGCCCTGGATCGGCGCCGCGACGATGGCCGCCTTGCTGGCCGGTGGCGTGGCATGGCGCCTGCGCACCCACCTGCCCGCGCCGGTGCAGCCGGCTGCGGTCGAACCGGAACCGCAGGCGGAGCGGGCCCTGGCGGCGGCCGACGAGGGCACGTGGGACTGGGACCCGCGCACCGACGAGGTGACGCTGTCGCCCCGCTGCGGCATCCTGCTCGGCTACGCGGCCAGCGAGTTCACCCCGCACGACCGCGGCGCCTGGCTGCAGCACGTGCACCCGGACGACCGCGAACACCTGCTGGACGACATGGCGCGCGTCAGCCTCGTGCAGCAGGACGACGCCTTGCTGGTGCACGAATTCCGCATGCGCTGCCGCGACGGCGGCTACACGTGGATGCTGGCGCGCGGCCGCGTGACGCGGCGCGACGGGGATGGCCAGCCGGCGCTCGTCAGCGGCACGATCGGGCCGGTCAGCGATCGCGCGCTGGCCGAGCGCGAACGGCTGGCGGCCGTGCTGGAAGCGATGCCGGGCGGGATCCTGGTGGCCGACCGCGGCGGCCGGGTGTGGCATGCGAACCGCGCCGCCGCCAGCTGCTTCGGCTACCAGGGCAGCGAGATGGCGGGCCTGTCGATGGAGCTGCTGGTGCCGGAAGTGATGCGCAGCGCACCCGGCCTGCCGCGCGAGCTGTTCTCGCGGCCCAACCTGCCGGGGCGCGTGCTGACGGCGCGGCGCGGCGACGGCAGCCACTTTCCGGCGATGGTGCACCTGGCGCCGCTGCGGATCGAGGGCCAGGGCCTGTCGATCGTGGCGGTGCGCGACATGACGCAGCGCCAGCGCACCGAACAGGCGCTGCACGCGAGCTCGGAGCGTTACCGCCTGATCGTGCAGACGGCCACCGAAGGCATCTGGATGACGGATGCGCACGACCGCACGTCGTTCGTCAACCCGACGATGACGCGCATGCTGGGCTACGCGGCGGACGAAATGATGGGCCGGCCGATGAGCGACTTCATGGACGACGACAGCATCGCCCAGCTGGCACGGCAGAACCAGCGGCGCCGGCCGGGCCAGTCGGAACAGGGCGACGCGCGCTTCTACCGCAAGGACGGCTCGTCGCTGTGGGGCCTGCTGTCGACGACGCGGATCCAGGCCGACGACGGCGTCTACACGGGCACGCTGGCGATGATCACGGATATCACCGACCGGCGCCTGGCCGAAGTCGCCCTGCGCAATTCCAGCCAGCGCATGGCATCCGTGTTCAACGCCGTGACGAACGGCCTGGTGGTGCTGAACAGCGAAGGCGTGCTCCTCGAATGCAATGCGGCCGCGGCGCGCATGCTGGGGCCGGCCGCCGCCAGCGGCGCGCGGCTGTGGCCGGGCATGCACGAGGATGGCCGGCCGTACACGGTCGACGGGCATCCGGTGCAGCAGGCGCTGGCCAGCGGGCGCTCGGTGCGCGACGTGGTGATGGGCGTGCCGGGCGAACGCGGCACGTGCTGGCTGTCCGTCAATGCGGAACCGATGCGCGATGAACTGGGCGCCGCGACGATGGTGGTGGCCAGCCTCACCGACATCACGGAGCGCAAGCGCAGCGAGGACGCGGTGCGGCGCGGCGAGCAGCGCCTGCAGGAGATCATCAACATGATGCCGATCGGCCTGTTCCTGAAGGATGTGGACGGGCGCATGATCCTGATGAACCCAGCCGCCGAACAGCAGTTCGGCTACACGCTGAAGGAGCTGCACAACGGCAGCTTCGCGCACCTGCACACCGCGGCCGAGATCGAGGAATTCATGCGCCGCGACCGCGAGGCGTTCGCGCACGGCGACCAGATCGACTACGAGGAAACGATCCTCAACCCGCGCCTGCGCCAGCACCGTCACCTGCGCACGTTCAAGAAGCCCGTGTTCGACGAGACCGGCGCCCCCGCTTACCTGATCTGCATGTCGATCGACATCACCGACAGCAAGCGCGTGGAACAGGCGCTGCGCGAACTGAACGAACACCTGGAGGAACGGGTGGTGCAACGCACCGAGCAGCTGGACCAGGCCAAGCAGATCGCCGAGGAAGCCAGCCAGGCCAAGGGCCAGTTCCTGGCCAATATGAGCCATGAGATCCGCACGCCGATGAACGGCGTGATCGGCATGGCCCACCTGGCGCTGAAGACGGAACTGGACCCGCGGCAGCGCGACTACCTGGAAAAGATCCGCTTCGCCGGCGAGCACCTGCTGCGCATCATCGACGACATCCTCGACATCTCGAAGATCGAGGCGGGCAAGCTGGAGATCGAGCAGGTGCAGTTCCCGCTGGCCGAGGTGATCGAGACGCTGACGACGGTGGTGGCGCCGAAGGCCGCCGCCAAGGAGCTGCGGCTGGAGATCGACATCGCGCCGGACGTGCCGGCCGTGCTGCGCGGCGATCCGCTGCGCCTCGGCCAGGTGCTGATCAACTATGCGAACAACGCCATCAAGTTCAGCGAGCAGGGCACGATCGCCGTGCGCGTCCGCCGTGTCGAGGCGGACGAGCACCACTGCGTGCTGCGCTTCGACGTCAGCGACGAGGGCATCGGCCTGACCGAAGAGGAGATGGACAAGCTGTTTCAATCGTTCCAGCAGGCCGACACGTCGACGACGCGGGCCTATGGCGGCACGGGCCTGGGCCTGGCGATCTGCAAGCAGCTGGCGCACCTGATGGGCGGCGAGGTCGGCGTCGCCAGCCGCCCCGGCGCGGGCAGCACGTTCTGGTTCACGGCCCGCCTGGGTCTCGTCGGCGCAGGCGCCCGTACCGCGCCGGCGGCCGCCGTCCCGGAGGCGGCCGACCTGAAAGGCGCGCGCATCCTGCTCGTCGAGGACAATGCGTTCAACCAGCAGATCGCCCAGGAGATGCTGGAGGAAGCGGGCGCGCTCGTCACGGTGGCCGACAATGGCGAGCAGGCGCTGGCACTGCTCGAACAGGCCACGTTCGACTGCGTGCTGATGGACGTGCAGATGCCGGTGATGGATGGCCTGGAGGCGACCCGGCGCATCCGCCGCGACCGCCGGATGACCGGCCTGCGCGTGCTGGCGATGACGGCCACCGCCACCAGCGACGACCGCGCGCGCTGCCTGGAAGCGGGCATGGACGATTTCATCGCGAAACCGATCCAGCCCGCCGTGATGGTGCGCACGATCGCCGCATGGCTGCCCGAACGGGCGGCCGGCAACGGGGCGGCGCGGGACGCAGATGCCCCGCCGCGACGAACGCATGCGACACTCGTCGGCGATCCTGCGATAATCGACCTCTCGGTCCTGGCCAACGTGCTGGGCTACCAGCCCGACAAGATCGGCAAGTTCGCGCAGAAGTTCCTGCACACGAGCGATGCCAGCCTGGCCGAGATGGAGCGGGCGCTGGCGGCAAGCGACGTGCAGCGGCTGCGCGAACTGGGTCACCGCCTGAAAGCGTCGGCCCGTACCGTCGGCGCTGCGGGCATGGGCGAACTGTGCGAGCGGCTGGAACGGCTGCCCGTGTCCGGCACCGAACGGGAGGCCGCGGCGGCACTGGTCGAACAGCTGCGGCCGCTATTGGAAGCAATCCGGGAACACATCACGCATCACACGACTTTTGCCGCTCACTGAACGCGAACACTGATATCGGATATGAACAACGGCCTACGCATACTTCTGCTGGACGACGACGCCTTCATGCTGGAGATGCTGCAGGAGATGGTGAACGACCTGGGCTATGCCAACGTGCACAGCGAAACCGACGCCCGCCGCGCGCTGAAGGCGCTGCCGCAATTCAAGCCGGACCTGCTGGTCTGCGACCTGTCGATGCCGGAGATGGACGGCATCGAATTCCTGCGCACGGTGGCCGAGCAGCACTATGGCGGCAGCGTCATCCTGCTGTCCGGCATGGACAGCGGCATCCTGCGCGCGGCCGAGACGCTGGCGATGGCGCAAGGGCTGACGATCCTGGGCGCTTGCAGCAAGCCGCTGGCGACCGCGCAGCTGGCCGACCTGCTGGCGCTGGCCTCCAGCCGGCAGGCCGCCCGCTCTGGGACACGCTGATGGAAAATAGGTTATTATTTGAGCCATCCCCGCCTGATTCCCTCATGCAAGGTCCGTTGTACAGCGGCGTTGTACAGCGAGCGATGGCAGTGTGACATTGCAGCGTGACATTGAATTCATGCGCAAAGCCACCATCTCCGTTTCCTGCGGAACTGGCGGCACGCAGCGCGCCAGGCGACATTAAACTGAAATCCCGAAAGGGGAAAACAACATGAGCGAAAACATCAAACACATTACGGACGCGTCGTTCGAAGCCGACGTGCTCAAATCCGATCGTCCGGTCCTGGTCGACTTCTGGGCCGAGTGGTGCGGTCCGTGCAAGAGCATTGCACCGATCCTGGAAGAAGTCGCCAAGGAATACGATGGCAAGCTGACGGTCGCCAAGCTGGACGTCGATTCGAACCAGGCCATCCCGGGCAAGTTCGGCATCCGCGGCATCCCGACGCTGATCCTGTTCAAGAACGGCGTACCGGCTGCCCAGAAAGTAGGCGCAATGGCGAAAGGCCAGCTGACCTCTTTCATCGACAGCAATATTTGAGTAATATAGGCGGTGCTGCGCCCGCGGCACCGCCTGCCTGGCCGGGATGAGGCACCAGCCCTTCTCCGAAAATAACTAGTCCACGCAGCTCCCTCCCCTACCTTACTTTCCCGTCACGGGACACTCAAACACCTATGCATCTATCTGAATTAAAGGCCTTGCACGTTTCGGCGTTGCTGGAAATGGCCATCAGTCTGGATATCGACAATGCTGCGCGCCTGCGCAAGCAGGAACTGATGTTCGCGATCCTGAAGAAGCGCGCCAAAGCCGGCGAGCAGATCTTCGGCGACGGCGCCCTGGAAGTACTGCCCGACGGCTTCGGCTTCCTGCGCTCGCCGGACGCGAGCTACATGGCGTCCACCGACGACATCTACATCTCCCCGTCGCAGATCCGGCGCTTCAACCTGCATACGGGTGATTCGATCGAGGGTGAAGTGCGCACGCCGAAGGACGGCGAACGCTACTTTGCACTGGTCAAGGTGGACAAGGTCAACGGCGAATCGCCGGAAGCCTCGAAGCACCGCATCCTGTTTGAGAACCTGACGCCGCTGCACCCGCAGGAACCGCTGCGCCTGGAGCGCGAGATGAACGGCGCGGAAAACATCACGGGCCGCATCATCGACCTGATCGCCCCAATCGGCAAAGGCCAGCGCGGCCTGCTGGTGGCGTCGCCGAAGTCCGGTAAATCCGTGATGCTGCAGCATATCGCGCACGCGATCACGGCGAACCACCCGGACGTGACGCTGATCGTGCTGCTGATCGACGAACGCCCGGAAGAAGTGACGGAGATGCAGCGCTCGGTGCGCGGCGAAGTCGTCGCCTCGACGTTCGACGAACCGGCCACCCGCCACGTGCAGGTCGCCGAGATGGTGATGGAAAAGGCCAAGCGCCTCGTCGAGATGAAGAAGGACGTCGTGATCCTGCTGGACTCGATCACCCGCCTGGCCCGCGCCTACAACACCGTGATCCCGGCATCGGGCAAGGTGCTGACCGGCGGTGTGGACGCCAACGCGCTGCAGCGCCCGAAACGCTTCTTCGGCGCCGCGCGTAACGTCGAGGAAGGCGGCTCGCTGACGATCGTCGCGACCGCGCTGATCGAGACGGGTTCGCGGATGGACGACGTGATCTACGAGGAATTCAAGGGCACCGGCAACATGGAAGTGCACCTGGAGCGCCGCCTGGCCGAGAAGCGCGTGTACCCGGCGATCAACCTGAACAAATCGGGCACCCGCCGCGAGGAACTGCTGATCAAGCCGGACCAGCTGCAGAAGATCTGGATCCTGCGCAAGCTCTTGTACTCGATGGACGAGATCGAAGCGATGGAGTTCATCCTCGACAAGATGCGCGCGACGAAGACCAATACCGAGTTCTTCGACATGATGCGCCGAGGCGGCTAAGCGCCGCCAGGGTCAGACCCGGCGGGTCTGACCCAAGACGTTGCCTTTTGGGGTTCTGCTTTTCGCGCTATCCAAGCAAAACCCTAAAAGCAACTACTAGGGTCAGACCCGGCGGGTCTGACCCTGGCTTCTGCCGTTGGTTTTAGCACCGCAAACGACCCGCCCACACAAAAATCAGCTATAATCACCGGCTGTTTTTAACCCTGGCAAGTGAGCGGCAATCGGGTCGAGAAGCTGTAGGACCGACGAAGTGCTGTTTGGCTACCAATCCATCGAGAGAGAAGCACATGAAAGCCGATATCCATCCGGATTACCGTGAAGTCCTGTTCCACGACCTGTCCTGCGACTTCAAGTTCATCACCCGTTCCACGATCCAGACCCGCGAAACCGGTACCTACGAAGGTAAGGACTACCCGCTGGTGAAGATCGAGGTTTCGTCGGAATCGCACCCGTTCTTCACGGGCCAGCACAAGATCGTCGACACCGCCGGCCGCGTGGAAAAATTCCGCCAGAAGTTCGGCAAAGTCGGTTCGAAGACCGCCGTCTCGCAAGGCTGATCAGCCTTCCGGTACGAAAAAAGGCAGCCACGGCTGCCTTTTTTTATTGTTATCGCCGATACTCATGTTTCTTACGTAAGTCAGTCCATTGATGAAGCCTGTCCGCCTGCCCGCCTCCGCCGTTCTCGCTCTCCCCCGCTGGGCGCTGTTTGCCCTCGCGATGCTGTACATCCTGCCCGGTGTCATCGGGCGCGAGCCGTGGAAGAACGACGACGCGGCCAGCTTCGGCATCATGTGGACGATGGCGCACGGCACCTGGCAGGACTGGCTGTGGCCGAACATCGCCGGCATGTCCGTCCCTGAGGAAGGCCCGCTGATGTTCTGGCTGGGCGCGCTGTGCATCAAGCTGTTCGGCGGCATCCTCGGCGACGTGCTGGCGGCCCGCATCGCGACGATCGGGGTCTTCCTGCTGGGCGCGCTGGCGCTGTGGTACGCCACCTTCAACCTGGGCCGCCGGCCCGAGGCGCAGCCGCTGCGGCTGGCGTTCGGCGGCCAGCCCGAGCCGAACGACTTCGGCCGCACGCTGGCCGATGCCGCGCTGCTGATCTACCTCGGCTGCCTGGGCTTCCTCCAGCACAGCCACGAGACGACGTCCGAACCCCTGCTCACCGCGCTGCTTGCGCTGACCCTGTACCGTTCGGTGCGCTACATGGAAAAGCCGTGCTGGCGCAACGCCGCGCTGATCGGCCTGGCGCTGGGCCTGATGACGCTGACGCGCGGCTGGGTGCCGCCCGTGTTCCTGCTGGTCGCGCTGTTCACCTGCACGCGCTTCCTCGCCATTCCCGTGGCCCGCGCGCTGCCGCACCTGCTGGCCACGCTGGCCATCGCCTTCGCCGTCACGTTGCCGTGGCTCGTGCCAGCCTTCGTCGCCCGCCCCTACGGCCAGGCGCCGCTGCTGGCCTGGAACGCGTGGAACCTGGCGCAACTGGGCCTGCCGAGCCTGCGCCCGCTGCAAACTTTGCTGCGCGACGGCGTGTGGTTCTTCTGGCCCGCCTGGCCGTTCGCGCTGTGGGCCGCCTACGCATGGCGCCGGCAGAACAACCTGCTGCACATCGTGGTGCCGACGACGTTCGTTATCGTCGCCATCGCGCTGCTGCTTGTCCATCCCGCACCGGAACATGCGCAGCTGCTGATGCTGGTGCCGCCGCTGGCGATCATGGCCGCGTTCGGCCTGTTGACGGTACAGCGCGGCGCGATCAACGCGATCGACTGGTTCTCGGTGATGGTGCTGACCCTGGGCGCGGCCGTGCTGTGGATCTTCTGGTATGCCCAGCTGACGGGCTGGCCGCCGAAGCCCGCCCATAACGTGCTGCGGCTGATCCCCGGCTACGTGCCGGAGGTGAACTGGGTAGCCCTCATCGTCGCGATCGCGGCCACGCTGGGCTGGTTCCTGCTGGTGCACTGGCGCGTATCGCGCCGGCCGTCCGTGCTGTGGCGCGCCGTCGTGCTGTCGTCCGGCGGCGTGATCCTGATCTGGATCCTGTGGATGACGCTGTTCCTGCCGCACACGAACTACAGCAAGAGCTACGCGACCGTGGCGCGCCAGGCCGCCGCCGCGCTGCCGCCCGACACCGATTGCATCGACAGCAACGCGGGCCCCGCCCAGCGCGCCTCGTTCGCCTACTTCGGCAAGCTGCCGTTCCGCCCGGTGGACGGGGGCAACTGCCGGCTGCTGCTGTGGCAGGACTATGTGCGCGGCGGCGTGCGCCACGAGCCGCCCGGCAACTGGACGTTGCTGTGGGAAGGCCGGCGCGCCAGCGACCGCACCGAACGCTTCCGCCTGTACCGCCGCCCGGCGCCGTAAGCCCGCCATGCTATGCTGAGCCGTGACTTCCGGATGACCACGATGCAGAAAGCGGTGGCGATACTGACGATGCTGGCAGGGGCGGGCGCCTGTGCCGCCACGCAGGCGGGCCCCGGCCCGGTGCCGGCCTGGCCGCATCTGACGATCACCGGGGAAAACACCCCGCCGACGAGCATGTTCGTCGACGGCAAGCCTGCCGGCCGCCAGACGGACAAGGTGCACGAGATGCTCGACCGTGTCGGCGTCCCCCACTCGATCGACATCCTGCCGTGGAAACGGGCTTACATGATGGCGCAGCGCGACGCGCTCACATGCGTGTATTCGACCACCCGCACGCCGGAACGCGAGAAGCAGTTCAAGTGGGTCGGCCCGATGGTCGAGATCGACTGGGTGCTGATGGGCCGCGCCGACCGCAAATTCCACCTGCGCACGCTGGAAGATGCCCGCACGCTGCGCATCGGCACCTACAACGGCGACGCCCGCGACGAATACCTGAAAAGCCGCGGCTTCAACGTGGACCCGGTGCAGAACGACGCGTCCAATCCCGACAAGCTGCTGCTGAACCGGATCGACCTGTGGGCCGTGGCCGCCCGCCCGGACCTCGACATGGCCCGCGAACTGGGCCGCGACGGCCAGTTCGTCCCCGTGCTCGTGTTCAACCGCGTGCGCCTCTACCTGGCGTGCAACCCGACCGTGCCGGACCGGCTGGTGGACCGGATGAACGCGATGTTCGACACGATGCGCCGCGACGGCACCTTCGCCCGCATCGACCGCCGTTATCAGGACGCCACGGCGGAAAAGTAAAACTTGTAAACAACGGTAGACACCGCGTCATTGCAGGCTTAAAAAGCTGTTGCGCGAGGCTTTTTTTTCTTGAGGAAACTAAAGACAAAGCTTGTGGAGCCCGGTATAGTCCACATATACGCTACGTTGCCGCTCGGCACTAAAAGGCCGCCACAGGTCATCAGATACAAGCTGCCATCCAGGCAGCGCTTGCCCCGCAACGACACTCCCGGCAGTGCCTCGCTTCGCGTGCCGGACCATCAGTGGTGCCATGCGCCCCATCAACGCGCATCCAGCCCCACGAATTCACGACATCCGTGTCACTACTGTATTTGTTGAGTCTGCCACATGTTCAATCTTTACAAACTTCAGCTTGCGCTCAAGAACAACTGGGTGCGTCTCGCCCTGGTCGTGCTGGCCGTTGCAGCCGTGGTTTTCGCCGTCGTCCGTACCGAGGTCGCGCAGGACAATAACCCGGTGGTGCGTTCCCAGAACATCTCGGAGATCACCGCCCTGGTCGGCCAGCGCGCACGGCTGGAGTACCTGCTGATCGCCCGTCCGCTGTCGGACGCCCCCCGCTACATCTACAAGTTCAAGGATGCGCCGCAGCTGCACGTGGTGAAGGTGCCGAGCACCTCGCACGTGAACCTGGAGCGCGAAGTGCTGCTGCGGAACGCCCTGCCGTACGCGATCGCACAGGAAGAATACCTATCCAAGCACAAGGCTGTGCTGCTGGACGACGGCGGCACGATGGCCGGCGTGACGGCATTCGTGCAGCGCCACGCGTTCGACATCTTCGTCGTCGCGCTGATGCTGTTCATGCTGAAGTTCGGCCTGCCGGGCATGGGCGGCGCGTCCGCATCGATCGTCACTCCGGACAAGCTGAAAGGCTCGATGGACGACCTGATCGGCATGGAAGACATCAAGCAGGAAGTGCTGCACCTGGAAGACATGATCCGCAACCGCGAAGTCTACAAGCAGCACAACATCGACAAGCCGTTCAACGTGATGCTGACGGGCCCCGCCGGTACCGGCAAGACGAAGCTGGCCGGCTACCTGGCCAAGCGCCTGGGCTACCCGCTGATCTCGGCCTCCGGCTCCGCACTGGAATCGGGCTACATCGGCGGCGGTTCCAAATCGCTGAACGCGCTGTACCGCAAGGCTGCCGCGCGCGGCAACTGCATCATCTTCCTGGACGAGGCACAGGCGCTGTTCATGCCGCGCGGCCGCGGCGAGAAGAAGTGGGAAGACGATACGGCGAACACGCTGCTGGGCCTGTTGGACGGCGTCAAGAGCGACGAAGGCAAGGGCGTGATCTGGGTCGTGGCCTCGAACTTCGACGACAACAGCACGCAGATGGACGAAGCCATGCTGCGCCGCTTCTCCGTGAAGATCAACTTCCGCCTGCCGAACAAGGCCGAGCGCAAGGAGCTGCTGGGCTCGTTCCTGAAGCGCAAGGAAGACGGCCTCGTCGACTGGAACGACATGGACCTGGACCAGGTGGCCGAGATCACGCAGAACCTGTCGCCGGCGCTGCTGGAAACGGTGGTCGACCGCGCCTCGCTGCTGTCGATCCAGGAGAAGCAGGTGATCAACACGGCGCTGATGTTCCGCGCCTTCGAGCGTGCGACGATCGGCCTGACCGACCGCGCCACGACGGCCGAGAAGACCCGCCAGCGCGAGCGCATCGCACTGCACGAGCTGGGCCACTTCTTCATGCAGATCGACCCGTACCTGCGCGAAGGCATGTCGCTGGCCGATGTGAAGGAAAAGTCGCACCTGCTGAAGATCAGCACGGAATCCGTGTCGAAGCTGAACGCGCTGGGCTATGTGCTGTCGGCTGGCGACGACATGTCGCTGCGTACGCTGGAAGAGATGGAACGCGACGTGATGCAGCTGT
The DNA here is from genome assembly GCF_007830495.1 of Pseudoduganella flava. Lineage (GTDB taxonomy): Bacteria > Pseudomonadota > Gammaproteobacteria > Burkholderiales > Burkholderiaceae_D > Rugamonas > Rugamonas flava. Next base: position 527,719 of record NZ_VLKW01000003.1, read on the forward strand.
ACGGCGGCGTTGCGGCGGAAGAGCTGTTCTACGGCGCCCGCGGCATTTCGGTGGGCAGCCAGAACGACATCCAGAAGGCGACCTCGATGCTGGACATGATGGTCAACCGCCTGTCGATGTATTCGCGCTCGAAGCTGGACTACAGTCAGTTCAAGAGCGAGACGTCGGGCGAGCACACGCTGGTGCAGGTGGAAGCGAAGGCGGATGAGCTGTACAGCCACACGCTGAAGTCGATCGGCGACTACCGCGCCGTGATGGAATCGCTGAAGGACGTGCTGATGGAACGCTACGTGCTCACGAAGGACGACGTGTTCGCGCTGCTGGAAGAGCGCCTCGACCCGGCACCGCTGCGCCTCGCCGCATAAGCGCTGTTCGCTGCCGCATACGACAAGGCCCACATCGTTGTGGGCCTTTTGTCGTTTACGCTCATCGCATCAACGGCGCGCGATCATCTGCACGTTCACTTGCGATGCCGCGACCTTGGCGGCGGGCAGGCGCTCGAAGTTGTCGATCACGACTTCCTCGCCATCGTTACGGAACTGCAGCTGGGTACCGGAGTCGGTGACGAACTGGCCGGGACCGATCGGACGCAGCTTGGTCGAGATGCCCACCGGGCCTTTGCTCTCGTCGCGTTGCAGCGCCGCCAGGGAGCTCTTCAGCTGCACGAAGTAATGGTTGCCCTGCTGGGTGAACTTGGCGACCTGGCCGTTGCTGAGCCTGTAGGTGTTCGCATAGTCAGCGAATTCGTTCGCCTGCATCGCGTAGGTGCTCGCTGTAGTCGCGGTGGTCGCGGTGCGGGCCGCCTTGACGGGCACGGTGGGCGCGTCGTTCTGGGCGTGGGCCGCGGCGGGAACGAGGGCGGCGACGAGGATGCTGACGGCGGCGGAAGCGCTGATAAACGAGTTTTTCATCTTTCTCTCCAAAGTGGTTGCCTGGTCGTCGCCGCCTCTCAGTAATGTGCGGCAACGGTGCTAAGGTAACAAAGGCAACTTGGGGAGGGGGGCGTAAAGCGACGAAGTGCCGAAAACGCGGGATGAAATGCAGGCGGCTCCGGACGGAATGCTGTGGCGAGTTCAAAGTCCTCGGTGCTGCTCCCGGGCGCGGTCACGAGGCAATTTCCTGGTGAAGCCAAGGGCGAAACGCGGCCATGCCCGCTCGGCGACTCCGCTCAGGACGCTCGCAGTCGGGGATCGCACAGGCACGCCGACGAGTTGAACCCCGGTGCCATCCGGTGCGTCTGACGCACGCCTTGGGATGGGCATATGTTCTGACGGACAGATCGTGACATTCGGTGACTTTTGCCGGGTAGTGCGCGTGATAAAATTTCAATATATCAACTTTCGATTCCATTTCTCAATGAAAATCATCGCTCTTCTCAAGCGTTTTTCCATCGTTGCCGCGCTGGCCGGCACGACCTTGCTGACCGGCTGCGCAACGACGTATGTCGACACCATGACGAAGGAAGTGGCTGCTTCTGAATACAGGAAGCCTACACAGGCCAAGCCTGTAACGGTGTCGTTCGAGTTTCAGACCAACGGCGCGCCCAACAGCCGTGCAACGGAGTTCCTGAAAGCCCAGGTTACCGACCAGCTGGAAAACAGCGGCTTGTTCGCCACCGCTTCGGGCACGCCCGGCGCCGGCCAGCTGCAAGTCGTCCTCAACAACGTGCCGCTGCAAGGCCAGAACGCTGCCGCCGCCGGCTTTGTCACCGGGTTGACCTTTGGCGCCGTTGGCAGCACGGTTACCGACGGCTACGTGTGCACGATCTCCTATCTGCCTCCGGGCCAGGCCCAGCCGGTGAAGGTGTCCGCACGCCATGCGATTCACACGACGATGGGCGCGTCCAGCGCCCCTGCGAATGCGCAGGAGTCGCCCAGCATGGAAGCCGCCGTCCGCAAGATGACACGCGACGTGGTGAGCACCGCACTGCGCGACCTGTCCAATTCCCCTAACTTCAACTGATTATCAAAGATGAATCGATTCATTCGTTTGCTGGCCATGGCCGGCGTGATGCTCGCAGCAACCCAACTGGTGGGCTGCGCCTCGGTCAAGATGGGCCAGCCTGTCGCGTCGATGGACAATACCGTCAAGATGCGTGATGGCAGCGCCAAGGCGCCAGTGGCCGTCGGAGCTTTTGCGCTGGATGCGGGCAAGCCCGCTGCGATGGACCAGTCGGTCAGTGTGCGCGGCGGAAATACCCTGGCTTCGCCGATCGACAACTCGTTCGCGCAATACCTGAAAGAGACGCTGCGTGTCGAGCTGGAAGCAGCGCAGCTGCTCGATCCCAACTCGCAAACCCGGATCGAGGGGACGCTGATGGATTCGATGCTCGATCCGGCAATGAGCATCGGCAAGGGGCACCTGCAGGCCCGCTTCGTCGTGAAGCAGGCAGGTACCGTGAAGTATGACCGCACCCTGGAAGTGAACTCGGAATGGGAGTCGTCGTTCATGGGGGCCGTCGCCATACCCGCCGCTGTACAGCATTATCAGCAGATGTACCGCAAACTGGTTAGCCAGCTGTTTGACGATCCAGATTTCCGCAAGGCCCTGGTGAAGTAAGCAGGTCATTGAAAGAGCCCGGCAATGCCGGGCTCTTTCATTCTTGGGATGGGAACGTCTTACACCTTCATCGGCAAAATCACCATCTGCAACCCCTCCAGATGCAACCGCCGCTGCACCGCCAGCGCCGCCTGGTTGTGCAGCGTGCGGATCAGCCAGTTGTCGCCGCGGGCGAAGATGAGTTTGCTGGTGAAGAAAATTGAATGGGGGAATTCGCGGCTGATCTCTTCGCACAGCCGCGTGACTTCGTCGACGGCGTCGGTACCGAAGCCCAGGTAGGACGACGCGGCCATGCCGTGGCTGTGGCAGAAGTCGACGAAGTATTCCAGCGTCTCGGCCGCTTCTTCGCGCATGTGGTCCATCGCGCCTTCGCCGCCGTACACGTGCGAATCGACCGTGCGGGCGTTCACGAACAGGAAGTTCTTGAAGTGACCGGGGAACATCCTTTGCACCCACAACAGCGCGTGCAGGCCGCCGCCCCGCGACGTGCCGACGATGAACACGGCCGTCTGGTCGTCCGGCTTCGGCTCGATCGGTTCGCGGTTCGGGCCGAACGGCTGCGTGGCGAATACGTCGTCGACGGAATGGATCGCCTGCTTCGTTTCGCGGTAGTGGTTGCGGATCCAGATGCCCATCCACGCCATCGCGGCGATGATCAGCACGGTGGTCCAGCCGCCGTCGAGGAAGCGTTCGACCAGCAGCACGATCAGGATGCCCGCACAGATGACGAAACCCAGCAGCGACAGCAGCAGCCGGCGCAGCCAGTGCGTGCCCTTCTTGCGGTTACGGGACCAGTACAGCACGAGGCCGAGCAGCGAGATCGCGAACGTCAGGAACACGGAAATCGAATACAGCACGACGAGCAAGGTCACGCTGCCCTCCGTCCAGAACAGGATCGCCAGCGCGGCAATGCCCATCACGAGGATGCCGTTCTGCGTGACGAGCCGCGTGGACAGGTAGCGGAACTTGTGCGGCACCCACGAGTCGCCCGCCATGTTCGCCAGCACGGCCGGGCCGCCGAGGAAGCCCGTATTGGCCGCGACGAACAGCAGGCCGGCCTCGAACGCCAGCACGATCGCGAGCAGTACCTGGTTCGTCACGCCGCCGTGCGGGATGGCGTTCTCGATGATGCGGCGGAACGTCGTCGCGTTCAGCGTCTCGCCGGCGATCGGCGACGCATCCCACAGCAGGTACAGCAGGATGATGCCGCTGGCGGTAACGGCCAGCGACAGCGCCATATAGATCATCGTCACCTTGCCGGTCCGCACGCGCGGCTCGGCCAGCAGGTTGATGTTGTTGGACACCGCTTCCAAGCCTGTGTACGTACCGCCGCCATGCGAGTACGCGAGCAGCAGCATGCCTGCCACGCCGGCCCAGCCGACGGTGCCGGCCAGCGACGTCGTTTCGTTCAGCGTGTTCGGCACGAGGTCCGGCAGGTGCGACGCATGCGCGGCGAGGCCGTAGACGATCAGCACGAGGTGCGTGAATACGAAGCCGAGGAAGATCGGCAGCAGGATCTGGATCGCTTCCTTCAGCCCGCGCAGGTTCATCACGATCAGCACGGCGATGAAGAACGCCTCCGCCCATATCTTGTAGGGCTGGAACCACAGCGGCATGAACGACGCGAGCGCATCAACGCCGGATGCGATCGAGATCGCGATCGTCAGCACGTAGTCGAGGATCAGCGCGCAGCCGGCGATCAGGCCGAGATACGGGCCGACCAGCTTCGTCGCGACGCGGTAGCCGCCGCCGCCGGTGGGGAACAGCTCGATCACCTGGTTGTAGGCAAGCGCGATGATGAACACGGTGACGGCTGTGGCCAGCGCCATGTACAGGCCGAGATGGGTGTGCGTGCCGAGCGCCTTGAACGTCTCTTCCGGGCCGTATGCCGACGACGACAGGCCGTCCGCCCCCAGTCCGACCCACGCCAGGAAGGCCACCAGCGCCATCGAATGCCGGGTTTCCTTGGCTAGCGGATCGAGCGCCTTGCCGAGGATGATTTCGCGGATTTTGTTGTTCTTCATGCGCCCATGGCCGGTTTGCCCGGCTGATAACGAAACAGGTCGAGATGATACGCCATCCGCCCGCCGCCGCCGTTGCCACACCGACAACCATTCCGCGGAGTAGTGAGGGTTGCCCCGGCAGTTCAAATCAGTGATAATGCACGGCGCGTCGCCGGGATGGCGGAATAGGTAGACGCACGGGACTCAAAATCCCGCGCCGCAAGGCGTACCGGTTCGATTCCGGTTCCCGGCACCATCAGCATCACAAAACTTGAAACCCGCATGTTCGCAAGGCATGGCGGGTTTTTTGTTGCCGCAAGCACGTTGTACCGCCCTCCTGACACGGCACCCGCCGCCGCTTACCCGCCCTTCTGCCGCCCCTCCCGCATCAGCGCATACCCCGTCTCCCGATCGGGAATCGCGCCCGCATGCACGAGCCGCGCGACGATGCCGCTGTCCGTGCGCCCCAGCTGCGCGGCGATGGCGCCGATCGGCGTGCCGGCCTCGAACTGCCGCAGCAAGGTATCGACGTCGTCGCCCGACCACTTCTTGCCGACGTTCGGCAGCACGACGCCGTTCCGCATCACCGGTGCACGCGGCGTTTTCGCTGGCGCCGGCGCGGCCAGCGCGCCGCGCAACGCGGTGCGCGCCAGGAACAGCGCGCGGATGACCTCCGGCGCCGTACAGGAGTCGCTGTCCGCCAATGGGTTGCCGTCGCGGGGATCGGTGCCCAGCGCCAGCTGTTCGATGATGTCCGCTGCCTGTTCCGGTGTCATGGTGTGCCCCCTTTCGCTCTGCCTGCCAACGCATGATAGCGAAGGCGCACGCGGCCGGGAGGCCGATGCGGCGCGCTGCTGGTGGGACTCAACGGCGGCGCCGATCGATGGAACGAAATCGGCAAGCGAGCTCGGCTCTATCTTCCCGCCTGCCGCACCACCCGCGCATTCAACGCGATGACGGCGCCCGCCAGCGACAGCAGCCCCAGCGCCACGGCGATATTCGTATGCGACGCGACCCAGCCAATGACGGGCGGCCCCATCAGGAAGCCCGTGTAGCCGACGGTGGCGGCCGTCGCGACACCGCCGCCGGCGGACATGCCCGGAGTCCGCGCGGCGGCCGCGAAGATCAGCGGCACGACGTTGGCGGCGCCCAGGCCCACCAGCGCGAAGCCGAACGCGGCCACGGCGTAGTGCGTGCCCAGCACGGCGATCAACAGCCCCAGCAGGATGGCGATGCCGCCGAAGACCATCACGCGCGGCGAGCCGAAGCGCACCGTCAGCCGGTCGCCGGCGAAGCGGCAGGCCGCCATCGCGATCGAAAACGCGGAGTAGCCGATTGCCGCCGAAGCTGGCGTGGCGCCGGTGCGCTCCGTCAGCAGCAGCGCGCTCCAGTCGACCAGCGCGCCTTCGACGGCCATGCACAGCAGCGCCAGCAGGCCGAGCCACAGTGCCGGGCCACGCGGCAGCGCGAAGTGCGATGCGTGGCCTGCCGCCGCCTGCGTGCTGAGCACGCGCGGCATCACGATCAGCAGCGCGACGATCGTCGCCGCGCTCGTCATCAGCGCGCCGGTGCCGTTGCCGAAGCCCCCTTCGATCAGCAGGCCGCCCAGCGCCGCGCCGACCAGGCCGCCCAGGCTGAAGAAGGCGTGGAACGACGACATCGTCGGCTTGCCGCGCGCCAGTTCCACTTCGCTGGCGTTGGCGTTCATCGATACGTCCAGCGCGCCGTTCGTGGCACCGAACAGGAACGCGGCCACGAACACGGCGACGGGGTGGCTGGTGCAGATCAGTACCGCCGTCATGGCGGCGAACGCAAATGCCGAGGCCAGCGTGGCGCGGCGCGAGCCCCAGTGGGTGGACAGCCACCCGGCCACCGGCATTGCCGCCATCGCGCCGGCGGCGATCGTCAGCAGCAGCATGCCGAGCACGCCGGTATCGAGGCCGGCGCGTGCCTGCACGACGGGCACGTGCGCCGCCCACAGGCCGATGCCGGCGCCGTTCAGCAGGAAAATGGTCGAGATGGCCCACCGGGCGCGGGAGATCGCGATGTTCATGCGTTCCCCTTCGCGGCAAGGATCAGTTCGGGGCCGCCATCGATCCGCAGCCGCTCGCGCAGGTCGGCGGGTACGTCCGCCTCCAGCGCCAGATGGTCGAGATCGGACAAAGTGCCGAGCGCGAACGGTGCAGCTGCCGTCAGCCGGTCCGTCAGCACGGCCGCCGCACGGCGTGCGCTGCCTGCCAGCATCGCACGCTTCAGAACAGCCTCCTCGCCATCGCTGGCGCTGAGCCGGTCCGGCTCCACGGCGCACAGGCCGACGATGCACAGGTCGGCGCGCAACGCCTGCACGTCCGCCAGCGTGCGCGCGCCCAGCACGGCGCCGCATTGCGCCGAGTACGTGCCGCCCAGCAGGATCACGCGGGTGCGCCGGAATTCGCCCAGCGCCAGCGCGATCTGCGGGCTGTTCGTCACGATCGCCGCCGCGCAGCCATCGTCCAGCTGGCGGGCCAGCGCGAGATTCGTGGAACCGGCATCGATCAGCACCGTGTCGCCGGGCCGCACGAGCGGACGCAGCGCTTGCGCCACCAGCGCCTTGCGTTGCTGGTCGGCGCCTTCGCGCTGGCCGAACGTGGCTTCCGCGCCGCGCCGCAGCGCGCCGCCGTGCACGCGACGCAGCAGGCCGGCGAGGTCGAGATCACGCAGGTCGCGGCGGATCGTGTCCTCCGACGTATCGAACCGGCGCGCCAGTTCGGCTGCCAGCACCTTTCCTTCGTTATCGACGGCCTCGAGGATGAGGCGGCGCCGTTCGTCAGCTAATTGCATGAGTCCTCCTGGTTTTTGCGATATCGTACAGCAAAAACGCAAAAACACGTAAACTCACGCACAAAGACGCAGAAACATGCATCATCGGTCCTTGTAGGGGGCAGCGCGTAAGGTATCGGGGAGCAGCTCGCCCGGACTGGTATCGATCTCGCACAGCCACGACTGCGCGTATTCGACGGTTTCGCCGTGGCGGTTGCGGATGCGTTCGAAGCCGGTCAGCGTGAAGCGGTTGTCGCCGCACCACAGGATGCGGGGGTCGATCAGCGTTTCGCGGATCACCTGCGAGCCGTGCTCCATCAGCCGTGCCAGCTTGACGGGCCGGCGCAGGCCCTGGTCGTCCGTATCGAGGATGCGCAGGTCGCCGAACCGCGGCGCGGAGCGGTCGCCCAGCACGCGGCTGGGCAGCGAAACGCCGCCCATGCGCAGCTTGACCATTTTTATTCTCATGCTTGCACGCTAGAAATAGTACTGTATGTTTATACAGTATACCAGGCGCAAGCGGGAGGGTAGCGTTTTGTAAGGCGGTGTTGCTATCGTGCCAGCACAGCGTTGTTTTGCCGCTCCAGTTCCTGCATCCCCTTCTGGGCCTGCTCGCGCGACAGGATGACGCGCTTGCCGTCGCGGTCGGCATTCTTGCGGGGGATCAGGCTGCCGGTGGGCGTGTAGCCCTCGTCGAAGTCGGCCTGGGCCGTATCGTCGACGCCTGCCGCCGCGCAGCCGGCCAGCAGCACGGCGCTGGCGGCGAGCACCGCTGCGCGCCTCATTTGCTGCCCAGCGCGTTGCCCATCGCCTGGACATCCTGCAACATCTTGCCGGCGTCGTCGCGCGACAGGATGACCCGCTTGCCGTCCTTGTCGACGTTCTTGCGGGGGATATTGCTGCCGGTGGGCGTATAGGTATCGCCGTCGCGGAACGCGAGATTTTCAGAGTCCGGGTTTTGCGCGGCACATGCGGACAGCAGCACAGCGGCAGCCAGTACAGCATATTTCATGGGAAGTCTCCGGTGGAGGAACGAGTAACCGAGAGTAACATCGGACGACCGGCAATGCTTCAGGATTGATGAAATCCCGACAATTTCCCGACAATTGAAGACGGGTTGCAAAGTCATCGTACAACCAGACCGTGCTGGTATAATCGGCACTTCTCGAGGACACCCATGCGCATGACCGACATCACCGCCCCCACCGCCGCCGCGCCCAAGAAGCGCTACCGCAACCTTGCCCAGGGCGTGGTTGAAAGCATCAGCGCGAGCATTCGCGACGGCGTGCTGAAGCCGGGCGAGAAACTGCCGACCGAATCGGTGATCATGGAGATGCACGGCGTGTCCCGCACCGTCGTGCGCGAAGCGATCTCGCACTTGCAGGCCGCCGGCCTCGTCGAGACCCGCCACGGCATCGGCACCTTCGTGCTGGAACCGCCGGTTGCACCGCTGATGATTTCGCCGGACACGATCCGCACGATCGAAGACGTGCTGGCGATCCTCGAACTGCGCATCAGCCTGGAGACGGAAGCGGCGTGGCTGGCCGCGTCGCGCCGCACCGACGAGCAGGCGCGCGAGATGGGCGAGGCGCTGCAGCGCATCCTGCAAGGCGGCTCCGTCGAAGCGGACGTGCAGTTCCACCTGCTGATCGCACAGGCGACGGGCAACCGTTATTTCGTCGACATCCTGACCCACCTGGGCACGACGATCATTCCCCGCGCCCGCGTCAACTCGGCCCAGCTGGCACACGACGACCCGGCCGCCTACCTGGAGCGCGTGAACCGCGAGCACGAGGACATCTACCACGCGATCCTGCGGCGCGACCCGGAAGGCGCCCGCGCGGCGATGCGCACCCACCTCTCCAACAGTCGCGAACGCCTGCGCAAGGCGCAAGTCGAAAGCGCCCCCCGCTAACTTCCTTTCGGAAAAAGTTGCTCAAAAACGGGGTCTGACCCCATTTTTGAGCAACTTTGCGAGGCGGCATCGATGCAACACCAAAACGCTTGCCCCTCGTCCGATTAGGTTGTACGATGTCATACAACGATGGCGAGGCCATCCCTCCTGTAGTTCCAACTTCAGTTCCACTCATTAAAGCGAGAGACACATGCAACCGATCGAACTCCAAAAAATCCTGAACCATGGCCTGCTGTCGTTCCCGGTCACCGACTTCGACCAGAACGGCGATTTCCGTGCGGACACGTACGCGAAGCGCCTGGAGTGGCTGGCACCGTACGGCGCATCGGCGCTGTTCGCGGCCGGCGGCACGGGTGAGTTCTTCTCGCTGACCCCGAACGAATACACGGACATCATCAAGACCGCCGTCGACACCTGCCGCGGCAAGGTGCCGATCCTGGCCGGCGCCGGCGGCCCGACCCGCGCTGCGATCGCCTACGCGCAAGAAGCCGAGCGCATCGGCGCGCAAGGCATCCTGCTGCTGCCGCACTACCTGACGGAAGCGAGCCAGGACGGCCTGGTGCGTCACGTGGAAGAAGTCTGCAAATCGGTCGACTTCGGCGTCGTCGTGTACAACCGCGGCGCGTGCCGCCTGACCCCGGACTCGCTGGAAAAGCTGGCCGACCGCAACCCTAACCTGATCGGGTTCAAGGACGGCATCGGCGACATCGAACTGATGGTCTCGATCTGGCGCCGCATGGGCGACCGCTTCAGCTACCTGGGCGGCCTGCCGACGGCCGAGGTTTACGCAGCCGCGTACAAAGCCCTCGGAGTCCCGGTATACTCGTCCGCTGTCTTCAACTTCATGCCGAAGCTGGCGATGGACTTCTACCATGCAGTCGCCAACGACGACCACGCGACCCAGAACCGTCTGATCGACGAGTTCTTCCTGCCTTACCTTGCCATCCGTAACCGCAAGGCAGGCTACGCGGTCTCGATCGTCAAGGCCGGTGCGAAGATTGCAGGCTACGATGCCGGTCCGGTGCGCGCACCGCTGACCGACCTGAACGAAGAAGAATTCGCAATGCTGGAAAAACTGATGCGTGCCCAGGGCCCGCAGTAAAGGAGAGCAAATGCAGCAGATTAAAGGTGAAATGATCATCGGCCGTTCGGCCGTCGTGGGCAAGGAAGGCGCCGTCAAGGCTGTCGATCCGTCCCGCAACGAGCAGATCGAGCCGGCCTTCGGCCTGGCCTCCACGGCCGAGCTGGAAAAGACTTGTACGCTGGCCGAACAGGCGTTCGACACGTACCGTGAGACGACGCCGGAACAGCGCGCGAAGTTCCTCGAAACGATCGCAGACCGCATCATGGACCTGGGCACCACGCTGATCGAGCGTGCGATGCAGGAAACCGGCCTGCCGCAGGCCCGCCTTGAAGGCGAACGCGGCCGCACCTGCAATCAGCTGCGCCTGTTCGCGAAAGTCGTCCGTGACGGCCGCTACCTGTCCGCCACGCTGGACTCGGCGCTGCCGGACCGTGCACCGGCCCCCCGCCCCGACCTGCGTCTGCGCAAGATCGGCCTGGGCCCGGTCGCCGTGTTCGGCGCATCGAATTTCCCGCTGGCGTTCTCCGTGGCCGGTGGCGACACCGCGTCCGCGCTGGCGGCAGGCTGCCCCGTCGTCGTGAAGGCCCACTCGGCCCACCTCGGCACGTCCGAGCTGGTGGCGAAAGCCGTGCAGCAGGCGGCGATCGAGTGCGACATGCCGGAAGGCGTATTCTCGATGCTGATCGGCGCCGGCCAGACGATCGGCCAGAACCTGGTAGCGCACCCAGCCATCAAGGCCGTGGGCTTCACCGGTTCGCGTGCCGGCGGCGTGGCATTGATGAAGACGGCCGCGGCCCGTCCGGAACCGATTCCCGTGTATGCGGAAATGAGCAGCATCAATCCGGTGTTCCTGCTGGAAGGCGCGCTGACGTCGAACGAAAAGCTGGCACAGCAGTTCGCCGATTCGGCCACCCTGGGCGCCGGCCAGTTCTGCACCAATCCGGGCCTGCTGATCGCGATCGAATCGCCGGCGCTGGACAAGTTCATCGCCGGTGCCAAGGAAGCGCTGGCCGCGAAAGGTGCGGCCACGATGCTGACCCCGGGCATCCACTCCGCCTACAACACGGGCGTGGCGAAGCTGTCGAAGGTCGAAGGCGTCAAGCTGATCGGCCAGGGCAAGACGAGCGAAGTGCCGTGCGGCGCCGTCGCCGGCCTGTACGAAACGTCCGGCGAGAACTTCCTGGCCCGTCCGGAACTGGAAGACGAGATCTTTGGCCCGACGTCGCTGCTGATCCGCTGCCGTAACGAAGCGGAGCTGGTGGCCGTGGCCGAGCACGTGGAAGGCCAGCTGACCGCTGCCGTGCACGCGACCGGCGCCGACATCGCCGTGGCGAAGAAGCTGCTGCCGACGCTGGAACGCAAGGCCGGCCGCATCCTGTTCAACGGCTTCGGCACCGGTGTGGAAGTGGCGCACGCGATGGTGCACGGCGGCCCGTTCCCGTCCACGTCCGACAGCCGCTCCACGTCGGTGGGCGCGTCCGCGATCGACCGCTTCCTGCGCCCGGTCTGCTACCAGGACGTGCCGGCCGAGCTGCTGCCTGCCGCGCTGGCCGACGGCAACCCGCTGGCCGTACCGCGCGTCGTCAACGGCGAGCTGGTGCTGAAGTAATGACGGCTGCATCGGTCGAACGGATCGATGGCGTGCGTTGCACGACGGGCGAAAGCCCGGCGTGGGACGCCGCGGCCAAGGCCTGGTACTGGGTCGACATTCCCGCGAAGCGCGTGTGGCGGCTCGATGCCGCCTCCAAGACGCGCTTCTGGGAATTGCCCGAGATGGCCGGCTGCGTCGCCCCGCGCGCGCGTGGCGGCCTGATTGCCGGCATGGAGACGGGCATGTACGACGTCGACCTGTTCGACAACGGTACCGTCGCCACGGCGCTCCTGGGCAAGCCGGCCGATCTCGGTGCCGGTATGCGCTTCAACGATGGCCGCACCGACCGGCAAGGCCGCTTCTGGAGCGGCACCATGTTCATGGACATGAGTGCCGCAAAGGATATCGGCAAGCTGTATCGCTACGATGGTCACGGCCTGTCGCAGCCGCTCGTGTCGGGGCTGCTGACGCAGAACGGCCTGTCGTGGTCCCCCGATGGCAAGACGATGTACCTGTCCGACTCGCATCCGCAGAGCCGCCTCGTGTGGGCGTTCGATTACGATGTCGCGACCGGTACGCCAAGCAACCGCCGCGTGTTCGCGAATCTCGCCGAGCACGTGGGCCGGCCGGACGGCGCCGTCGTCGATGCGGACGGCTGCTACTGGACGTGCGCGAACGATGCAGGCTGCCTGCTGCGTTTCACGCCCAGCGGCAAGCTGGATCGCCGGATCGACCTGCCGTTTGCGAAGCCGTCGATGTGCACGTTCGGCGGCGCCGACCTGCGCACGATGATCGTCACGTCGATCGTCTCCGGCAAGCCGGACGATGCCGAATGGGGCGGCAGCGTCGTGCTGCTGCGGCCCGGTGTGCAGGGCCTGGCGGACGCCGCCTGCGCATTCTGATCCGTTCACCTTCGATAAAAGCCCGTCAGTCGACGGGCTTTTTTATTTTTCGCAGCACCGACTATTACCGCTATCTTTCCGGCGCTCGGCGAAATATATAATCCGGCAGGCTTGCATTTAAAAACTGTTGCGCTCTCGTCAACCAATAAATTAAAAATAATGCAAGCATGGGATAATCTCCGCGCACATTATTGGATGTACTGACAACGACAGGAGATAACCAATGCTGAAGAAGATGGCTGTGATTGCCGCGCTGGCGGCATGCGGAATCGCCAGGGCCGAGGTGCAGGAGCTGAAGGTGGTCTACCGGGGCTTTTACGACGTGTATGCGAAGCAGTTCAAGCCGAAGTTTCTGGAAATCGCGTATTTCAATGTGGACGACCGCAATCACGATGGCACGTACTCGCTGGACGAGGTGGTCAAATTCGAATGGGGCAGCGTTCATTATGAGGGTCAGTGCTACAGCGACCCCACGGTCTGGAACTGCCTCAGCAGCTTTTCCTATACCCCTGGAAGCAACCCGTCATTCAGCGCCGGCTTCGGCGTGGCTGACGACATGTTCCCTTGGGGGCACTCGATCGTTGCGGGCGATCATGTTGAGTGGTACTCGCGCTCAGGTTCGGGATATTTGAAATGGACGGACGAGACCACGACGGAGATCATGCCTGCTTCCGCCTATGTGCCGGCCTTGCCGGAACCGTCGCAGTACGCGATGTTCGGCCTGGGCCTGGCCGGCGTGCTGGCGGCCTCGCTGCGCCGCAAGCGCGCTGCCTGAAGCGGGCGCACCGCTACTTGTAGCGGATCGCCCAGCGGATCGTCACCGGTCCGTTCATCGTGAACGGACCCAGTCCGCAACTGACCAGCGTATTCATCGGCCCATACGGCGCCTGGAACGCGGCTGCACCATTGGTCGGCTCGGCGCGGCAATCCCGCAGGCCGTCGACGCGGTACTCGGTCACGTCGCCGTCGGCAAAGCGGATCGTGTTGCCCTCCACCTGCGGCTGCGCCGAGAACGACGCGAAGTCCAGCGTCACCCGCCGCACCGGCACGGCGCCGCGCGGCGTGTAGACGTCCGTGCGCGTGACGAGTCCGGGCTCGAACGCGTAGGTCGTCGTTAGCCGGATGCGATCGTCCTTGACGGGCGCCTTGCCGCCCAGGCGCGCCAGCTCATCCTGGTGGTAGCGCACGACGTACCTGCCGCTGTCGCGGCCCTCCTCGATCCCCTTGACGTACGACGTGGCCAGGAGCTCGGTGCCGTCGGCCAGCGTGAACTTCGGCAGCAGCTGGGCATGCGCCGCGCCGCTGTCGGCGATGCCGGACACGATGCCCGGCGCGAACGGCAGCGGGTAGTACGGGCTGTTGTCGTACTGCCCTGCCCCGCCGTTCACCATCAGCAGCGAGAACACGTGCCGGCGATCGCGGAACACGGCCAGCGCGCGGTCGTACTCGCCCTGCGCGAACCACGTCAGCGCGAACGGCGGCTGGGTGCGGTCCAGCCACGCCTGCAGGTCGGCGCGCGGGGCCTTGCCGCGCATGCCCGCCTCGTTCCACAGCTCGTTCGTTGCAATCAGCTGGTGCAGCAGCGAGAAGTTCTCGCCCAGGATGCGGTGCTTGCCCCGATACGTGTCGGTGCGGCGGCCCTTGCCCCACATGTCCAGCGAATGCAGCGCGGGGTCGTACCAGAAGTCCATGTAGCGTGCCGCCACGCGGCTGGAGAACGCATACGCGTACTCCTTCTCCTCGGCGCCGAGCACGCCGAGGTAGGCGGCGATCGACAGGATTTCGACCAGCGCCGTCTCGCCGTAAGGCCCCAGCGAGCGGCCGAATGCGAAGCCCGTGCCGGCCGTGTTCATCTGCGCCAGTGCCACCGTGGCCGCCTTGCGCAGCAGGGCCTTCAGGTCGTCCGTGACGGGCAGCCCCGTCTCCACGTAGCGCTCGCAGATCTCGGCGATCAACAGGATGCTGTAGCGGTCGAAACGCCCTTCGCCCGCCGTCTCGTCGGAAAAGCCGAACTTGCCCGAATACGCCGCGTAGTGCTGCAGCATCTTCTCGAGCAGCACCTGGCTGGCGCTGGCGTCCTCCCACCCCAGCAGCATGCGCAGCCGGGCGATCGAGAAGGCCACGCCGTAGTAGTTCGTCGGCAGGTTGATGAGGTCATAGCCGGGCGTCCTGACGAACGTGCGCCAGTCCAGCCGCGCGCGCAGCTTGGCCAGCGTGGCGGGCGTGAACGCCTGCTCCAGCAAGCCGGCTTCGCGCAGCCGGTACAGCATGCCGATGTAGTAGTAGATGCCCCACGTGTGGTTGTCCATGTCCACCGTCAGGTCGGCGATGCGGCGGTACTGCGCCAGCAGCGCGGGCAGGCGCGGATCGTCGCGTGGCGTCTGCAGCAGCACATGGCCCAGGCCGGCGGCCACTTTCCCCGGCAGGAACTTGTCGCCGCTGCCGAACGCGCGCTGGCCGTCGATCGTCGTGTCCAACCCCTGTTCGGCCAGGCGGGCGAAAAACCAGTCCAGCTGGCGATAGGCGTTGCCGGCCACGGTGCGGTCCATCGGCTGCAGCGCCAGCGGCGGTTCGTAGGCGGCATACGACACCTCCGCCCATGCCGGGGCGGCGCACAGCAGCGCCGCCAGCAGGGCGGTGCGAATCGTCCTATGAGTCATCGGGTCTCCGTTTGTCTTGCTCTGTAAAACGTTTAACCTGATGGTAGAAGATTTGCTGCCGAAGGTAAAGCCAAAGAATGTGTCAGGTGCGTGCGACGGTCGAGCCGCGCAGGATCAGCTGGGGCTCGATCAGCGTGAACGGCGCCGTCGGCCGGCCGTCGATCGCGTCCAGCAGCTTCTCCATCGCGGCTACGCCCATCCGCTCGCTGTGCAGGTCCACCGTCGTCAGCGGCGGCGACGTGTAGTTCCCGTACAGGATGTTGTCGAAGCCCGTCACCGAGATGTCGGCCGGGATGCGAAAGCCCAGCGTTTGCGCGGCCTTCATGAAGCCCAGCGCCATCAGGTCGTTGTAGCAAACCAGCGCATCCGGATGGTCGGCGCCCAGCATGATCGACGAGCAGATGCGCTCCCCTTCCAGCGCGGACGGCGCCGCCGCGTCGAACACCTGCAGCTGCAGGCCGTGCGCGGACAGGCATTCCTGCACGCCGCCCATGCGCTCCTCGTCGCGGCGTGACTTCGAGAAGCCCAGGTAGGCGATGCGCTTGTGGCCCAGCGTGACGAGGTGGCGAGTGGCCATGTAGGCGCCGCGGTGGTCGTCGCTGGCCACCGTGGGCAAGGTCAGGTGCGGCAGGCGGCCGAAGAACACCAGCGGCTTGTCGAGGCCCGCCAGCCATTCCAGCTCCTTGTCCTGCATCCGCGAGAAGATGATCAGCCCATCGACGCGGCGCGCCAGCGCCTCGAGCTGGGGCCGTTCGCGGCCCGGGTTTTCTTCGGTGTCGACCAGCAGCACCGTGTAGCCGTGCGCCTGCGCGACGCGGTTCGCGCCTTTCACGATGCTGGTGAAGTGCGGATTCGTCACGTCCAGCACGGACAGGCCCACCGTCTTCGTGCGCCCCGTGATCATCGACTGTGCGAGCGGGTTGGAACGATACCCCAGCTGTTCGATCACCTGCGTGATCTTCGCTTCGACGGCGGGCGAGAACCGCTGCGTGCCGTTCATGAACTTGGACACGGTGGCGGTGGAGACGCCGGCGGCGGCGGCCACGTCGCGAATGGTCGGAACGTTTTTCTTCATTATCGGGTCCGGTCTGGGGTGCCGGCGATCTTACCATGCGCGCCGGGCCGGTTGACGGGAAAGCCGATGGCGGTATACTCGCCACAACACCAAGTTAAACGTTTAACTCAATCGACCCGAAAGGCCCTCATGAGCACCATCGACAAACCCTTCAACCGACTGCTGCTGACAGGCGCCGGCGGCGGCATCGGCACCGTGCTGCGCGACCGCATCAAGCCGTGGGCCCGTGTCGTGCGGCTGGCCGACATCGGCGACCTGGGCGAAGCGCGCCCCGGCGAGGAAATCATGCGTTGCGACCTGGCGGACCGGGACGCCGTGCTGGCGATGATGGAAGGCGTCGACGCCGTGCTGCACTTCGGCGGCATCTCCGTCGAGGACCAGTTCGTGCCGATCATGAACGCCAACATCCTCGGCCTGCACCACCTGTACGAAGCGGTGCACAAGCATGGCGTGGGACGCGTGGTGTACGCCAGCTCCAGCCACACGGTGGGCTTCTACCGGACGACGGAGCGGGTAGATGCGGACATGCCGCTGCGCCCGGACGGCTTCTACGGCCTGTCGAAATGCTTCGGTGAGGCGCTGTCGCGCTACTACTACGACCGCTGCGGCATCGAGACCGTGTGCCTGCGCATCGGCTCGTCGTTCCCCGAGCCGAAGAACGCGCGCATGATGACGACGTATCTGGCCTACGACGACCTGGTGGAGCTGGTGCGCTGCGCGCTGTTCACGCCGCGCGTGGGGCATACGATCGCGTTCGGCACGTCCGCCAACGCGACGCAGTGGTGGGACAACGGCAAGGCCGCGCACCTGGGCTACGTGCCGCGCGCCAGCTCGCAGGCGTTCGCCGGCAACTTCCCGCCGACAGCCGAGCGGCCGCCTGCCGGCGACCCGACGACGATCTACCAGGGCGGCCCGTTCGTCAGCGCGGGGCCGATGTACAGGGACTGAAGTCCGTTCGCGCTGGTGCGACGCCGAAGCGGAACGTCGTCACCGAACGCATCACCTGGCCCGGGTACAGCGCGGTGCTGGGGAAGGCGCTCTGGTTCGGACTGTCCGGCAAGTGCTGCGTCTCGAACGCGAATGCGTCGTGCTTGCGGTAGGGCTGGCCCGTGCTGCCCCGCTCCACGCCGTCGAAGCCGTTCGCCGTGTAGAACTGCGCGGAGGGTTCGGTGGTGAAGATCTCCATGCGCCGGCCGCTCGCGCTGTCGTCGATGACGGCGGCGCGCACGAGCTGCCCGGCCGGCTGGTCGAACACGTAGCTGTGGTCGAACCCCTGCGGCGGCGCCAGCGCGCCTTCCGGCTTGGCCAGCAGCGGCGTGATGTCGGTGGGCCGGCGCAGGTCGAGCGGCGTGCCGGCCACGCTGGCCAGCTCGCCCGTCGGCACGCGCACGTCGTCGGTGACGGCGTAGCGTTCGGCCGCGATGCAGAAGCGGTGCGTGGCGAGGCCGCCGCTGCCGGCGCCGGCCAGGTTGAAGTAACCGTGGTTGGTGAGGTTGACGACCGTCGGCGCATCCGTGCGGGCCGCGTATTCGATCGAGAATTCGTCGCGCGCGCGTTGCAGGCGGTACGTGACCTCGATCGTCAGGGTGCCGGGAAAGCGCTGGTCGCCGTCCGGGCTGACCAGCGTGTAGACGGAGCCGATCGACGCCTTGTCGGCGAAGTCGCGGCGCCGCCACACCCGCTTCTCGTAGCCGTCCGGGCCACCGTGCACGGTCATGCCGCGCGCGTTCGGAATCAGTTCGACCGTCTTGCCGTCCAGCGTGTAGCGCGCCTTGCCGATGCGGCCGGCGTAGCGGCCGATGATGGCCGCATGCTTGGCGCGGCCGCGTTCGTAGGCGGCGAGATCGGGCAGGTCCAGCACCACGTTGGCGCGGCGGCCCTGCCGGTCCGCCACGGTCGCGCCGGTGATCGTCGCGCCGTAGTCGATGTAGGACAGGGTCATGCCGCGCGCGTTCGTCAGCGTGACCTGCTCGACGGCCTGGCCCGCCGCGGTCGTGCCGTAGGGCCGCGTAGCGATCCGGGTATCGGCGCCGTGGGCCACGGAGGCGGCGCCGGCCAGTGCCAGCGCCAGGAGGGCGGGCCGGATCACAGGTCCGTGATTTCCTTGTAGCGCGGCACCAGCGCCTTCATCAGCGCCCACGCGACCAGGTAGGCCAGCGCGCAGATCGTGAACATGATCATGTAGCCGGTGGACAGCTTGCCCAGCGCGCCGTAGTAGTCGAACAGCCAGCCGCCCAGCTTCGACATCAGCACGCCGCCGATGCCGCCGGCCATGCCGCCGATGCCGACGACGGAAGCCACCGTCTTTTGCGGGAACATGTCGGACACGGTCGTGAACAGGTTCGCCGACCACGCCTGGTGGGCCGATGCGCCGATGCCGATCAACAGCACGGGCACCCAGTAGCTGATGGAGCCGAGCGGCTGGGCGAACAGCACGACGAGCGGGAACAGCGCGATCAGCAGCATCGCCTTCATGCGGCCGTCATACGGCGTGTCGCCGCGGTTCATGAAGTAGGCGGGGAAGTAGCCGCCGCCGATACTGCCGAACATCGTCATGCTGTACAGGACCGCGAGCGGCACGACGATGTCCGCGGCGCCCATCTGGTATTCGGCCGACAGGTATTTCGGCAGCCAGAACAGGAAGAACCACCACACGCCGTCGGTGAGGAATTTACCGGCCGCGAAGGCCTGCGTCTGGCGGTACGAGAGCAGGCGCAGCCACGATACTTTCGCGCCCCCCTGCACCGGCGCCGGCGCGGCGGCGCTCGTGTCGCTGCGCACGTACGCCAGCTCGGCGGGCGACAGCTTCTTCTCCGGCGCGTCGAACATCGTCTGCCAAAGCACCATCCAGATGAAGCCGATCACGCCGATCGCGATGAACGCTGCCTGCCAGCCCCACATCAGCGCGATCGGCGGCACCGTCAGCGGCGCCAGGATCGCGCCCACGTTGGCGCCCGAGTTGAAGATGCCGGTGGCGAATGCGCGCTCCTTCTTCGGGAAGAACTCGGCGGTGGCCTTGATCGCGGCGGGGAAGTTGCCCGCCTCGCCCACGGCCAGCACGGCACGCGACAGCATGAAGCCGACGATCGATGCCGGCGCGGCGACCATGCCCAGCGCCCCCATCAAGGAGCCGAACGCGGCGCCCATCGGCACCGAATACGCATGCAGCACGGCGCCGCCGGACCAGATCGCGATCGCCCACATGTAGGCCTTCTTCGTGCCGAGCCGGTCGACGATCGGGCCGGCGAACACCATCGACACCGCGTACACGAACTGGAACGCGGCCGTGATGTTGGCGTAGTCCGAATTGGACCAGTTGAACTCCTTCGAGAGCTGGGGCGCCAGCAGCGAAAGCACCTGGCGGTCGAGATAGTTGACGGTGGTGGCGAAGAACAGCAGTGCGCAGATCGTCCACCGGTACTTGCCGGCGGAAGCGGCCACGCGCTGGCCAGCACCCTGCTGGCTTACGGGCTCGTTCAGCTTCATAGGATCACATATGTTGGTTATGGTTCGATCTCTCGGTCTCCAGCGAGATCAGCTGTGGAACCAGGCGGCGCCTTAGTTGTATGTCATCGTACAACCTAACCCAGCGTTAAGCAAGCACAACCGATGCTCATTCGCTCACATCGCTGCGCAGTTGTATGACGACTTCGGGAACGCTATGGGCGGACGTAAGCGTAGCCTTCGGCTTGGCGCCGGATCACGTGGGCGACGCCGGACGGCACGATCGTGGTGCCCGGTACCAGGTCGGCCTCCGCGACGCCGAACCCCTGCATGCTGTTGCGGCACGCTTGCACCCGCACGCCCGCCGCGATCGCTTCACGCAGCCGCGGCGCCATGTCCGACTGCGTGCGCAGCATCTCGATGGCGGGGCCGAACACGACCAGTTCCAGCACGGCGTCCGGCAGTTCGGCGCGGGCGTTGCGCAGGTTGTTGAAAACCATTTGCCATTTCTTCGGGTCCGCCTCGGTGGCCTGGAACACGGCACGGAGCGGCGCCGCGGCCAGCGCGGGAAGGCCGGCGGTCAGCAGCGCGAGTGCCGGCATGGCGGCCAGCGCGCGCAACGCGCTGCGCCGGGTGGTGGGTGAACGGTTCATGGGGCTCCCTGGCCTGTGGTCGTGCTTGCCGTTATACCCTTGTCACGGGCCGATGACAATGGCGCTGTCACCCGACCGTGTTGGTCGCCGAATTTACTGGGCAGCTCCGGCTCCGGCTTTGGCTCTCAGCCTGTTTCGATCGCCCTTGCTCGCACCGGCGTTCAATGACTTGCTGCCGCGCCGGTGCGCAGGCCCAGCGCCGACTTCAGCAGCCCTTCCGGCGTAGCGATCCGGCCGCCGTCCAGCGCATGGCGCCAGCCCAGGTAGTTCGGCAGGTAGCGACTGGCCACGCCGAGGAAGGTACGCAGCCATGTCTTGAAGCGGCTGTGGTAGTTGTTCACGTTCTGCAGGTGGTACGGGCCGCGTGACCGGATACCGGCCGCGAGGTTCAGTGGCACGTGGGCAAACGGATACGCGGCGATGAAGGTGCGATAGGCCTTCGCGCCATCGGTTACCAGCACGACGTCCTCATCCAGCGCCGCCGGCAGAGCCCACGACAGCTGCTTGCTGGTGACGGGGCCACGCCCCGTCCACCAGTCGCGTGTCTGCCCGCCGCGATCGCGCAAGACGAGGATGCAGTCGTGCTCCTTGCTGATGCCGCGGCTGTGCGCCACGCCGCCACGTCTTCTGGCCGGCCGGTTCAGGCAGCGCGAGCCCTTCTGCGATTCGAGCAGGTACGTCTCATCGGCCTCGACGATGCCCTTCAACGGAATCGGCCGGTCATGCACGACGCGGATCAGGAAGCGGTGGCGCCAGCGGAAACTCGTGTTGCGATGGATGCCGACCGTGGTTGCCGACGACCGTACCGTGCGCGTATCAAGCATGCATTGCAGGTAGGGCAGCCAGCGGTCGCGCCGGCGCAAGTGGAGCAGCGGCGTGTTGGTCAGTGCCGAGAACGTGTGCGTGCAGCCGAGGCAGCGATAGCGTTGCAGGCCGGAGGTGTAGCCGTGCCGGTGAAAGCGCCCGTGGCCACAGTGCGGGCACTTTTTGCGCAGCCGCCCGAACGCCTCGATGATGTCCAGGCACTGCCAGCGTGCCGCATGAGCCGCCACAGCATCCTGCGTACGGCCGACCTGCTGGCGCGTGAGCTTTTCCAGCTGTCGCCGCAAGCGCCCCAGGAACCGCTCGAACTTGTCCGGGTCCATCGGCTTGTCCATCGCCGCCTCCGTGTCGGTGCTGTCGATACTGCTGAGACAACGCGACAGGGGAAAAGTTCAGGCCGTTCCAACAAGGTCGGGGCACAGCGCCATGACACAGCGCCATGACAATAATGCAGCACCCACGATAACCGCAAAACAAGCTGTCGCGGCGCGGCAACGGCATGCACGGGGAAAGCCACCCGGAAGGCGTTATCAAAACCGCCAAGTCATTAATTTCTAAGGAGAAAGTGTGGTACTGTCCCTCCACCTTTCCTCCGTTTCTCCCCATGGATCTGAACAACCTGTTTTCTCCGGCGGACCCGTCGCTGCTGCAGTATGGCGTCTACGATGCGCGGCTCGTCGCGCTGTCGGTGCTGGTCGCCGTGTTCGCATCCTGGATGGGCCTGTACATGGCCGGCCGGCAGCGCGCCACCGCCACCCGCGGCCTGCGCGCCGCCGCCCTGCTGGCGGGCAGCCTCGCGCTGGGCGCCGGCATCTGGGCCATGCACTTCATCGGCATGCTGGCGTTCGACGTCTGCACCGATACGCACTACGAGCCGCTGCTGACGGGGCTGTCGCTGCTGCCCGGCCTCGCCGCATCGGCCGTCGCGCTGTCGATCACGCGGCGCGAACGCCTGACGCGCGGCACGCTGGCCACCGGCGGCGTGCTGGTCGGCGCCGGCATCGGCACGATGCACTACGCCGGCATGGCGGCGATGCGCACATCGTTGAAACTGCATTACGACCCGTGGATGTTCGGCCTGTCGATCGTCGTCGCCGTCGTGCTGGCCACCGTGGCACTGGGCGTGCGCTTCGGCCTGCGCGGCCTGCCGGTACGCCTGCGGAGCAGCCAGCGGCTGGCGATCAGCGCCGTGGTGATGGGCTGCGCGATCGCCGGCATGCACTACACCGGCATGGCCGCGGCGCGCTTCTTCGGCAAGCCGCCCGCCACCAGCACCGGCAGTGACACGGACATGCTGGCGCTGGCCGTATCCGGCATCACGGTGGTGTTCACGCTGGCCGTGATGGCCGTGCACGGCCTGCTGCGCTACCGCGAGATGTACCGCAACCTGCTGCAAAGCGAGAACTGGATGCGCGCGCTGCTGACGACGACCGTCGATGGCGTCGTCACGATCGACCAGGAAGGCATCATCCGCGAATTCAATGCGTCGGCCGAGCGTATCTTCGGCTGGCAGCGGCGCGAGATCGTCGGCCAGCCGGTACGGCTCCTGATGGCGGACCCGGAAGCCTCCGAGCGCGGCGGCTTGCTGCGCTCGATCCGTGCCGGGGTCACGCACCTGGCGACGGCGGGCGAGGAAGTGCTGGGCCGCCGCAAGGACGGCTCGCTGGTGCCGATCCGCAAGGCACTCGGCCACGCCAAGCTGATCGACCGCCAGATGTACGTGCTGTTCATCACGGACATCAGCGAGCGGCGCGCGATCATGCAGGCGCTGCGCGACAGCGAACAGCAATTCCGCTCGCTGATCGGCAGCATCCCCGGCATCGCGTTCCGCTGCCGCGCCGAAGCCGACTATCCGCTCGAATTCATCAGCGAGGGCGTCGAATGGGTGACGGGCTATCCGCTGGCCGATTTCGTCGGGCCGGCGCGCTGCCGCACCCTGACCGACCTGATTTCGCCGGCGGACCTGCCGCGCGTGCTGGCCGTGTGCAAGCTGTGCGCGCAGAACGGCTTGCCGTACACGGTGGAATACCGCATCCGCCACGCCGACGGCAGCTGGCGCTGGGTGTGGGAACACGGCACGATGGTGCGCAATGACGACGGCACGCCGCGCTGGTTCGACGGGGTCATTCTCGACACGACGGCGCGCCGCCAGATGGAGGAAGACCTGCGCCTGGCGAAGGAGAATGCGGAGCAGGCGGCGGCGGCGCGCGCGACGTTCGTCGCCAACATGAGCCACGAGATCCGCACGCCGATGAATTCCATCCTCGGATTCACGGACGTGCTGCTGGACAGCGACCTGCGCCACGACCAGCGCGCCCACCTCGACACCGTGCGCAATGCGGGCCGCGCGCTGCTGCGCCTGTTGAACGAGATCCTCGACACGGCCAAGCTGGAGAAAGGCGCCGTCGAACTGGAGCTGGCCGACTACAACCTGCTGGCGCTGATCGACGAACTGTCGTCGACGTTCAACGCGACCGCGCGGGCCAAGGGCCTGGAGCTGAACATCGCGTTCGCGCCGGACCTGTCGCCATGGCTGCACGGCGACGAGCTGCGCATGCGCCAGGTGCTGACGAACCTGCTGGACAACGCGATCAAGTTCACGGCCCAGGGCGGCGTCACGCTGTCCGTCGGCTATGCGGCGCGGGAACTGCGCATCGCCGTGCGCGACACGGGTATCGGCATCGCGCCGGACCGGCTGGCCGCGATCTTCGATCCGTTCACGCAGGCCGATGCATCGATGACGCGCCGCTTCGGCGGCACGGGCCTGGGCACGACGATCAGCAAGCAGCTGGTGGAGCTGATGGGCGGCGGCATCCGGGCCGAGAGCACGCCGGGGGAAGGCACGACGTTCCACGTGGTGCTGCCGCTGGCACCGGCGCTCGCGCCGCACCATGCCGACCTGCCGCGCCAGCGCCAGCGCGAGGCGTATGCGCTGCCGCCGCTGGCCGTGCTGGCGGCGGACGACGTGGCGCAGAACCTGGAACTGCTGACGCTCCTGATGGGCAAGCGCGGCCACACGGTGGCGACGGCGCAGGATGGCGCCAGCGCCGCCGAGCTGGCGGCACGCCAGGACTTCGACGTGATCCTGATGGACGTGCAGATGCCGAACGTGGACGGGCTGGCTGCCACGCGGATGATCCGCGCGGAGGCCGAACGCACCGGCCGCAAGCGGGTACCCGTGATCGCGATGACGGCCAGCGTGCTCGAGGCGCACCGCAAGGCGAGTAAGGCGGCGGGCATGGACGGCTTCGCATCGAAGCCGGTGGACTGGTACGCGCTGTCGCATGAGATCGCGCGGGTGCTGGGGCTGCAGGAAGTCGTGGGGCAGGCTGCCGCCGCGGCGCGGCCTGCCGGCCCGCAAGTGCTCGATCGCGTGGCCGGCGCGTTGCGCTGGGGCGGCAGCGAAGAGGAACATCAGCTGGCCCTGTGCCGCTTCGAGGCCGATCACGCGGCAAGCGCGGATCGCCTGGCGGCGCTGTACGACGCCGGCGACCACACGCAGCTGCAGGCGCAGGCGCACCGCGTGCGCGGCGTCGCCGCGAACCTGGGCTTCGAACAGCTCACCGCGACGCTGGCCGACATCGAACGCGATGCCGCCGCCGGTGCGCGCGCCGCGCTGGCGCCGCTGCTGGCGCGCGTCGGCACGGAACTGGAACAGGCGCTGGCCGCGGTGCGGTCGCGCGCGTGTCCTGAAAAGGCCGCCGCGGCGGGCGCACTGCCGGCGGCGCCGTTCGACGCGCAGGCCCTGCAGGTTGCTGGCGAGGCGCTGGCCCGGTCGCTGGCCCGCGGTGCACTGGACGAGCCGGCGCTGGCCGCGCTGGCGCAGGCGCTGCACGGCCACGTGCCCCCTGCCGCGCTGGCGCCGCTGCGCATGGCGATCGACGACTTCGACTTCACCCTGGCCGAGAGCCGCCTGGCCGACATCCTGGCGGCGGTTCCCGGCATGCAAACGGAAACGCAATCATGACCTCCACCCTGCCCCTGATCCTCGCCGTCGACGACGAGGCCAGCAACCTGCAGCTGCTGCGCCAGATCCTGCAGGAGCATTACCGGCTGCTGTTC
This sequence comes from Pseudoduganella flava, assembly GCF_007830495.1. Classification (GTDB taxonomy): domain Bacteria; phylum Pseudomonadota; class Gammaproteobacteria; order Burkholderiales; family Burkholderiaceae_D; genus Rugamonas; species Rugamonas flava. The sequence continues at coordinate 553,288 of NZ_VLKW01000003.1, forward strand.
GCGAAAGACGGCGCCCGAGCGCTGGAGCTGGCGCGCCAGGAGCAGCCCAGCCTGATCCTGCTGGACGTGATGATGCCCGGGATGACGGGCCATGAAGCGTGCCGCGCGCTGAAGGCCGACCCGGCCACGGCCGGCATTCCCGTGATCTTTGTGACGGCGCTGTCCGACACGGAAGACGAAGTGCGCGGCTTCGACGCCGGCGCCGTCGACTACATCACGAAGCCCGTCAGCGCGCCGATCGTGCGGGCGCGCGTGCGCACGCACCTGTCGCTGGTGCGGATGGACGAGCTGAAGGAAACCCGGCTGCAGATCGTGCAGCGCCTGGGCCTGGCGGCGGAATACAAGGACAACGAGACGGGCATGCACGTGATCCGCATGAGCCATTACTCGCGCCTCCTGGGCATCGCGGCCGGTATGAGCGAGGCGCAGGCGGACGACCTGCTGCACGCGGCGCCGATGCACGACGTGGGCAAGATCGGCATCCCCGACCGCATCCTGCAAAAACCCGGGCCGCTCGACAAGGACGAATGGGCGATCATGCAGTCGCACGCGACGATCGGGGCCGATATCATCGGCGAACACCCGCACGGCATGTTGAAGCTGGCGCGCAACATCGCGCTGTCGCACCACGAAAAATGGGACGGAAGCGGCTACCCGAACGGCCTGGCGGGCGAACAGATCCCACTGGAAGGCCGCATCTGCGCGATTGCCGACGTGTTCGACGCGCTGACGTCCGAACGCCCCTACAAGGCCGCGTGGCCGCTGCAGGACGCGATCGACTTCCTGAAAAAACAGCGCGGCGCGCACTTCGACCCGGCGCTGGTGGACCTGTTCATCGAACAGCTGCCCGCGGTATTGGCGATCAAGGAAAAGTGGGCCGAGGAGCACGTGGCCCGGGCCGCGTGAGGGCAAGGTCGGCGAGATGTCCGGCTCAGCTTGTGTCTCCTAGTGCCAGGCACCAGGAGACATCCTGTTGAGCTCGTGTTCCCTAGTGCCAGGCACCCGGAGACATCCTGCTGAGCCCGTGTCACTGGTGCCTGGCACCAGTGACACGGGCTCAGCCGTTATCAGGTGAACTCCCGCCGTCCGCCACGTTGTTGCGCTGCACGTTCGATGAAAAAGCAGACCGTGGCGGGGGCGGGAAGTCCGACTAATGTTAGCGGCGTATCAATATGGAACCTTGATTTAGCTCAAACGGTGCCGACTCTAGTGGAACTTTTTGCAACTTCTCGATACACGGCCGCGTAATCAGCGGCCATTTTTTCGGCCGTGAACAACGTGTCGAAGCGCTGGGATGCCCGCTGGCCCATCGCCGCCGCCAGTGCCGGGTCGTGCCACAACGTGTGCATCGCGGCAGCGAAAGCCTGCGGATCGCTGGGGGGCACCACGATGCCCGTCTCGCCGCCCACGTTGATGTAGCTGGTGCCTGTGCCGATTTCGCTGGAGATCATCGGCTTGCCGTACATTGCGCCTTCGAGCAGCGAGATGCCGAACGCCTCCGAGCGCAGGTGCGATGGGAATGCCATCGCATACGACAGCGTCAGCAGCGCCGCCTTGTCGTGCTCGTCGACGGCGCCGACGAAGCGCACCTGCGTCAAGCCCAGCCGGCGGGCGTGTTCCTTCAATTCGTTTTCGATCGGGCCGGCGCCGACGATGACCACCGGGTACTCCTGCCGCGCCAGCGCGTCCAGCAGGATGTGCAGGCCCTTGTAGTAGCGCAGCACCCCGACGAACAGGAAGAAGCGCTCGCCCACCCGTTCGCGCCAGCGCGCCAGCAGTTCGGGCGACGGCGACGGGTACGTGGTGCGGTCCAGGCCGAACGGGATCGCGCGCACCTTGTCGCCGTGCCGGCGCAGCACGTCGGACGACGCGAAGTAGTTCGGCGACGTCGCGACGATCGCGTCCACGTCGGCCAGGAAGCGCCGCATCAGCGGCGAATACACCTTCAGCAGCGTTTTCTGCCGCACGATGTCGGAGTGGTAGGTGACGACCGACGGCTTCTTCACGCGGGCGAGGAAATGCGCCAGGTCGCCGAACGGCCACGGGAAGTGGTAATGCACCACGTCCGCCGTGCGCGCCAGCCGGGCCAGGGCGCCGATCGATGCGAACGACATCGCATTTGACGCGATCTCCACGTCCTGCCGCACGCGGTGCACCACGTGGCCGTCGATCTCCATCCGCCCGCCCTGGTTGCGCGTCAGGGTCAGCACTTCGTTCGTGATGCCGAGCCGGCCGGTGCCGACGCAGATCTGGCGGATCGCCTGCTCGACGCCGCCCCACGAGTCGGGGTAGTAAGTCTTGTAGAAATGCAGAACGCGCATCACCGTCCCTTGAGCACGGACTCGTACACGGCGACCGTCTTGCGCGCCGTCTCGCGCCACGTCAGCTCCACGGCACGCACCTTGCCGCGCGCGATGTAACGGCGGCGCAATGCCTCGTCGCGCGCCAGCTCCAGCATCGCCGCGCCGATCGCACCGACCGACAGCGGGTCGACGTCGATCGCCGCCCCCGCCGTCACTTCCGGCACCGACGTCGTGTTCGACGCGATCACCGGCACGCCCGAGCCGAACGCCTCGACGATCGGAATGCCGAAGCCTTCATACAGCGACGGGAACACGAACACGCCGGCGCCCGCGTACACGTGGCGCAGTTCGGCGCTGCTCGTCAGCTTGCTGAGCCAGACGACGTTCTCGCCGTTCTGCTGCGCCGCGCGGATCTGCGCCACGAGTTCCTCGCAGCGCCAGCCCGGCGCGCCGACGATGACGAGCTGGCGCTGCGCGCGTACGCTCGCCGGCAGTCCCAGGTAGGCCTGCAGCACGCGGGCCGTGTTCTTGCGCGGCTGGATCGTGCCGACGGTGAGGAAGTAACCGGGCCGCAGGCCGTGGCGCGCCAGCGTGGCGTCCACCTCGGCCGCATCGGGCGCTTCCAGCCATGCCTCGTCGACGCCGCACGGCACCACGCTGATGCGGCGCTCGTCGACGCCGAAGCACTGCACCAGCTCCGCGATCGTGAAATGCGTATGGGCGATCACGTGGTCCGCCTTGCGCGCGGCCTTTACCTGCAGCCAGTTCTTCAGCTTGCGCAGCTTCGGGTTGCACCACTCCGGATGGGCGATCGGCAGCGCATCGTGCAGCGTGGCGACGATCGGGCGGTCCATGCGGATGATGCGGTAGTCGGTGGCGTGGTACAGGTCCACGTCCATGTGCTCGCGCGCGCCGGGCAGCGCCAGGTCGCGCAAGGTCGCCAGCGGGAACGGGTGACGCATCGGCTGGCCTACCGACAGGCGGGCGGCCGGGCCGAACGAGTAAGGCGCCACCGCCACGCCGGCCTGCGGGAGTTCATGCAGCAGCGCGCGGCTGTAGACACCGATTCCGTCGAGGTGGCCGCCAGTCAGGCCCGGTTCAGTCGTCGTGGTGGAAAGGCCGATCGAAAGGGTCACGCCTCGTACATCCAGCGCAGGGTGTCTTGCAACGGCGGCGGCGCGATCGTGCCGACAACCGCCTGCAGCCGGCGGTTGTCGCCCGTCAGCCGCACGACCTCGTTGGCACGCACGAACGCGGGGTTCACGTGCACGTCGATGCGGTAGCCGGCGATCGCCGCCATCATCTCCAGCGCCTCGCCCAGCGAGTATGCCTTGCCGGAGCTGACGTTGAACACCTGCCCGGCAGCGCCCGGCGCGGCCAGCAGGTGGCGGTAGCTCGCGGCCACCACGCGCACGTCGGAGAAGTCGCGCCACACCTGCAGGTTGCCCAGCTCGATGCGCGGCTCGCGGCGCTTGAAGTGCGCCACGATCTTCGGCAGCAGGAAGTTCTCGGCCTGGCCCACGCCCGTGTAGTTGAACGGACGGACCATGATGATCGGCAGCTTGTCCATCCACAGCCGCGCCATGTATTCCATCGCCAGCTTGCTGACGGCGTAGTCGTTGGCCGGGGCGGCCGGCACGTCCTCGTGGATCACTTCCACGTCGGCATTGCCGTAGATGTTCGCGGACGACGCCAGCAGCACGGCCTGCGGCTTCTTCGGCAGCGCGGCGGCAGCTTCGAGCAGGTTGCGCGTGCCGACCACGTTAACGCGGTAGATCTGTTCGACGTCGCTGTGCGCGACAAACGCGATCGCCGCCAGGTGCACGATCACGTCGGGCTGCAGCGACTGCACGGCGGCCGCCACGGCGGCGCGATCCGTCAGGTCGACGGCCACCGTCGCGGCGTCGTGTTCGTAGCCGGGGCTGGCCAGGCCGAACACTTCGTAGCCGGCCTGGCGCAGCTCCTCGGCCACATAGCGGCCGGTGAAGCCGGCGATGCCGGTGACGAGCGCGCGCTTGCCGGCGCCTTCACGCGCCGGCGACAGCAACTGCAGCGCGGCCGTCATGTCAGAACGAGAAGCCGGCGGTATTGCGGCGCAGGTCGGCCTCGACCATCATCTGGCACAGCTCTTCCAGCGTGGTCTTCGGCTCCCAGCCCAGTTCCTTCTTCGCCTTGGCCGGGTCGCCAATCAGCAGGTCGACTTCCGCGGGGCGGTAGAACTTCGGGCTCACGCGCACCAGCACCTTGCCCGATTGCGCGTCATGGCCCGTCTCGTTCTCGGCGCTGCCCTGCCATTCGATGGCGATGCCGGCGGCCTTGAAGGCCATCGTCACGAAATCGCGCACGGTCTCGGTGCGGTTCGTCGCCAGCACGTAGGTGTCCGGCTTGTCGGCCTGCAGGATGCGCCACATGCCTTCCACGTATTCCTTGGCGAAGCCCCAGTCGCGCTTCGCGTCCAGGTTGCCCAGCTCCAGCACCTCGAGCTTGCCCAGCTTGATCTTGGCGACGGAGTCGGTGATCTTGCGGGTGACGAACTCGCGGCCGCGCAGCGGCGACTCATGGTTGAACAGGATGCCGGACGAGCCGAAGATGCCGTACGACTCGCGGTAGTTCACCGTCATCCAGTGCGCGTACAGCTTGGCCACGCCATACGGGCTGCGCGGGTAGAACGGCGTGTCTTCCTTCTGCGGGATCGCCTGCACCTTGCCGAACATCTCGGACGTGGACGCCTGGTAGAAGCGGATCTTCGGATCGACGATGCGGATCGCTTCGAGCAGGTTCACGGCGCCGATGCCGGTGATCTCGGCCGTCGTCACCGGCTGTTCGAACGACACGCCGACGAAGCTTTGCGCCGCCAGGTTGTAGATCTCGTGGAAACGGCCGTTTTGCAACAGGCGGATCGACGACGACAGGTCGGTCAGGTCATGCTCGACCAGCTTCAGGTTCGGATGGTTCTGGATGCCCAGTTCCTCGATCCGCCAGAAATTGACGGAGCTGGTGCGGCGGAACGTGCCGGTGACTTCGTAACCCTTCTCGAGGAGCAGCTGGGCCAGGTAGGCGCCATCCTGGCCGGAGATGCCCGTTACCAGGGCGCGTTTCGTGTTTTGCATAATGTGATCGGGTGTCCGGGAGAGGTGACCAAGAAACCCGATATTGTAACAGAGGCACCTCTCCCGTCCGCCCGCGGGGATGCGCCGGATTACAACAATTACATCTTGTTACAGCGCAACTTTCGCATGCGAGCGCAGCAATTATTGACTTCGTCGCAAAGGAAATTCATCCGTACGGGGCTTTATTGGCGCTGGACCGGGAAGGCACACTGCGCTCTGACCTATTTTCCGGAGCGCCCCATGACTGTCCCGAACGACCCGCTGTTCCAGCCCGCCACGCTTGGCCCCCTCACCCTGCCGAACCGCATCGTGATGCCGCCGATGACGCGCGCCCGCGCCGCCCAGCCCGGCGACGTGCCGACCGCGCTGATGGCCGAGTATTACGCGCAGCGGGCCGACGCCGGATTGATCGTCAGCGAAGGTACGTGGATCTCGCCCCTCGGCAAAGGCTACGCGTGGACGCCCGGTATCCACACGCCGGAACAGGTCGCCGGCTGGCGCCAGGTGACCGACGCCGTGCACGCCGCCGGCGGCAGGATCTTCGCCCAGCTCTGGCACGTAGGCCGCCTCAGCCATACCAGCCTGCTGGGCGGCCAGGCGCCCGTGTCGTCGTCGGCGCTGCCGGCCACCGGCGTCAACGTCTTCATCGCCGAGGCGGACGGCAGACCGGGCGCCGTGCAGGCGTCCACGCCGCGCGCGCTGACGATCGCCGAGATCCACGCGATCGTCGACGACTACCGCGCCGCCGCCGGCCGGGCGATGGCGGCCGGCTTCGACGGCGTCGAACTGCACGCCGCGAACGGCTACCTGGTGAACCAGTTCATCGATTCGGGTGCCAATCTGCGCACGGACGAGTATGGCGGTACGCTGGACAACCGGCTGCGCTTTCTCGGCAAGGTGGCGCAGGCGCTGGTGGAAGGCACGGGCGACGCACGCCGCGTCGGCATCCGCCTGGCCCCGTTGACGACCCTCAACGGCTGCGTCGATGCCGACCCGGAAACGACCTACGTGGCGGCCGCCAGCCTGCTGGGCGAACTGGGCGTCGGCTACCTGCATATCGCCGAGGCGGACTGGGACGACGCGCCGCACATGCCCCTCGCGTTCAGGCAGCGTCTGCGCGCGGCATTCGACGGCATGCTGATCTACGCGGGCAAGTACGACGCCGCCCGCGCCCGCGCCGCGCTGGCGGGCGGCTGGGCGGACATGATCGGATTCGGCCGGCCGTTCGTCGCCAACCCGGACCTGCCGGAGCGCCTGCGCGCCGGCGCCCCGCTGGCACAGCACGATCGCGAGACGCTGTTCGGGGGTGGCGCGCATGGGCTCATCGATTATCCGCCGCTGGCCGCGGCGGCTTGACGACCGCGGCCGGCGACGGCCTGCCTGGACTACTTGCCGCGGCGGCGCAGCGCTGCGGCGACGAGACCGGCCCCGCTCAACCAGAGCATCGCCGCGCCCGGCTCGGGCACGGGCGCCGGCGAGATCGTGAAGGTCGTCTCGCTGGTCCAGTCATATTGGTATTCACTCTCGTACATACCCCCGTACCGGTAAGTGTAGATGAATTGACCGGTGCGCATCGTTCCGCCCCAGCCGCTGACGTACTCGTCGTTGCCCCAGTGTTCGACGTGAAAGTCGAGATTCCCTTTCAGGTCATACGAGAATTGCGGAATCAGGCAGCGCAGCCAGGGCGTCCATTCGTTGGCGCAGCCACCGGGCCGGCTCGGACCACCGGGCCAATCGACAACCCACTCGATCAGGGTGTAGTGGTCGGCCTTGAAGTAGGTCAACTCGTCCAGCGCAATAATGCCGTCCCGGTTGACGTCCGTCCCGTCAAAGCGGCCGGTCAATGTCATGTCCGGCCTGAAGGTGCCGGTCTGGACATCCAGGAAACCCTGGTACGTGAATTCCCACGTCGCCGCTTCAGCCTTCGCGCCGACGAGTCCGGCAGCAAGCAATGCAATACACAACAGGTGTTTTTTCATTGATATCTCCTGTGCAGTTCGATGGAACAGCTCGACTTATCCCGCGTGACGGACCGTGCCCGCCATGCCCGGCCGACGACAGGGTTGGCTCGGCTGTCGGATCCGGTCTGGTCATTATTGCCAAAAAATTACCGAACAGGAGACGGCTTTGGAACGGAAGAGGTTGAGGAAATACGAAAAAAAGACCGGGGTGCAATCCGCAAGCCGACCGGCCTGCCGAATGCCGTGCAGAGCCGCCCGTGAGCTGGTCACGCGACAGGAGCATCTGTCCGGGTAGTGCTCCAGCGCCGCCCGGACCATGCGATCACTTCTTGGTGGAGCGCGTCACCCAGCCGCGCCGCCGCGCCGCCAGCACCGCCATGCCGAGGGGCAGCAGCAATGCGATCGACGGTTCCGGCACCGGGGCCGGGTCGAGCGTCAACGTGGTGCGGTCGGACCACAGGTAGCGGCGCTCCCACTCGCCCACCGGTCCATACGCGCCGTTGTAGATCCGGTCGCCCGTGATGATGCCGCCATACCAGCCGCTGGAGAACTCGTCGTTGCCTTCGTAGCCGATGTCGAACGCGAGCTGGCCGGTCAACTTGAAGGAAAAACTGACGATACTGCATTTGAGGTACTGGCTGGTCGAATCGACACAGCCGTCGCGCCACGAGCCGAGGTACTCCTGGCCGGCGGCATACATGTAAGTCAGCTCCTTCAAAGTGATGACGCCATCGCCGTTCTTGTCTTGCCCGCCGAACCGTCCGGTCAGGCGCATGTCCGGCGCGAAGATGCCGGTTGTGGCATCGGTAAAGCCTTGATAGGTGAAACTCCAGGTTTCCGCCCGGGCCGTGGCACAGACGGTTGCCGCGGCTGCGGCGGCAAAGAGCAGGCGTTTGATCATGATCGCTCCTACGTTCGATGTTTGAAAGCATGTGGCAATGAGGCCGGAGATACCGGAAGCTCATTGTTACAAACGCATCACCGAACAGGGAACGGTGCGCCGGAGTACGGCACGCAGAAAAAACGGCAAAACCACGCAGGATGCGATAGGACCGGGCAGTCAAGTCCTTACCGCGTTGCCGTTCGCAAAGACGGGCTCGGCTGTAAGCCGCGCTCAGGAATACCCAAAGCCGCGCGCCATCGCCGCAGCGGCGATCGGGATCACCGCGAACACGTGGATCTCGCCCAGCATACGCCGGCGCAACGCATTGACCTCGTCGAGCGGCGGCGTGAACCCCGCATCCGCCTTCAGCGCTTTCTGCCAGGCCAGGATGCGCAGCGTGGGCTTGATGGACAGCAGGCCGACGACGAGGAACGCCCCGACCTTGATCCAGAATGCGGGGTTGTGCAGGTAGAAGTCGGCGCCCTTGGCGCCATGGAACACCCGGCCGAAGCCGACGACGAGAATCGCCAGCGCCAGCACGCCGTAGGCCGCGTCGAACCGGCCCAGCAGGCGCACGGTGTGCGGCGACATCGCGGCCGGCCGCATCAGCGCCAGTTCCGCCGCAAGCACGGCGGCGATGCCGAAGACGATCAGGTGGTGGACGATGGCAAGGATGAGGTCGGTCATGGTGACGACAATGTAGCCTTCTCTTTGCGCATTGTCAAAACGCTTCGCCGGCGGCATAACCGGGATCAAATCCGCACAGGAAATATTGCCGCCGGTCGCGAAAGCCGCGCACAAAAAAAGGCCGCCTCGCGGCGGCCCCTTCGGAGTCGATCCGAAAAAATCAGCCCTTGCGCTGGGCCACCACGTCGACGACGCACAGCGCCGTCATGTTGACGATGCGGCGCACCGTGGCGGACGGGGTCAGGATGTGTACCGGTGCCGCGCAGCCCAGCAGGATCGGGCCGATCGCGATGCCGTTGCCGGCCGCCGTCTTCACCAGATTGTAGGCGATGTTGGCGGATTCGATGTTCGGCGCCACCAGCAGGTTCGCGTCGCGCTCCAGCGTCGAATTCGGCATCAACTTCTTGCGCAACTTCGAATCGAGCGCCGTGTCGCCGTGCATCTCGCCATCGATCTCCAGGTCCGGTGCGCGTTCCCGCACCAGCTGCAGCGTGGCGCGCATCTTCTGCGCCGACTCGCTGTTGGACGAGCCGAAGTTCGAGTGCGACAGCAGCGCCACCGAAGGCGACAGGCCGAAGCGGCGCATCTCTTCCGCGGCCATGATCGTGATCTCGGCCAGCTGCTCGGCGCTCGGGTTTTCGTTGACGTGGGTGTCCACCATCACGATCTGGCGCTCCGGCAGCACCAGCACGTTCATCGCCGCGTACACGTTGGTGCCCGCGCGCTTGCCCAGCACCTGGTCGATGTAGTGCAGGTGCAGCTGGGTGGTGCCGAAGGTACCGCAGATCATGCCGTCCGCATCGCCCTTCTTGATCATCATCGCGCCGATCAGGCTGTGGCGGCGGCGCATTTCCAGCTTCGCGTATTCCTCCGTCACGCCCTTGCGGTTCGTGAGTTCGTAGTACGCCGTCCAGTAGTCGCGGTAGCGGTCGTCGTAGTCGGGGTTGATCACGTCGAAGTCCACGCCCAGCTTCAGGCGCAGGCCGAACTTCTGGATGCGCGATTCCAGCACAGTGGGGCGGCCAACGAGGATCGGGCGCGCCAGCCGCTCGTCGACGACGACCTGCACGGCGCGCAGCACGCGCTCTTCCTCGCCTTCCGCGTAGACGATGCGCTTCAGATCCGGATGCGTCTTCTTCGCCACCGAGAACAGCGGCTTCATGAACGTGCCGCTGCGGTAGACGAATTCCTGCAGGCTGTCGGCGTACGCTTCCAGGTTCTTGATCGGCCGCGTCGCCACGCCCGACTCCTCGGCGGCCCTGGCCACGGCCGGCGCGATCTTGATCAACAGGCGCGGGTCGAACGGCATCGGGATCAGGTACTCGGGCCCGAACGACAGGCTGGTGAAGCCGTAGGTGGTGGCGACGACGTCCGACTGCTCGGCATGCGCCAGTTCGGCGATCGCGTGCACGACGGCGATTTCCATTTCGCGCGTGATCGTCGTGGCGCCGCAATCGAGCGCGCCGCGGAAGATGTACGGGAAGCAGAGCACGTTGTTGACCTGGTTCGGGTAGTCCGAACGGCCCGTGCAGATGACGGCGTCGTCGCGCACGGCCTTCACGTCTTCCGGCAGGATTTCCGGGTTCGGGTTCGCCAGCGCCAGGATGATCGGCTTGACGGCCATGCGCTTGACCATGTCCTGCTTCAGCACGCCGCCAGCGGAGAGGCCCAGGAAGATGTCGGCATCGTCGATCACTTCGGCGAGCGTGCGCGCGGACGTTTCACGGGCGAAGCGTTCCTTGTCCGGGTCCATCAGCTCGGTGCGGCCCTTGTAGACGACGCCGGCCAGGTCGGTCACGTAGATGTTCTCGATCGGGAAGCCCAGGTCGACGATCAGGTCCAGGCAGGCCAGCGCGGCCGCGCCGGCGCCGGAGACGACCAGCTTGCATTCCTTGATGTTCTTGCCGACCAGCGAGATGCCGTTCAGGATGGCCGCGCCGACGATGATCGCGGTGCCGTGCTGGTCGTCGTGGAAGACGGGAATCTTCATCCGCTCGCGCAGCTTGCGCTCGATGTAGAAGCACTCCGGCGCCTTGATGTCTTCCAGGTTCACACCGCCGAACGTCGGTTCCAGCGCGGCGATCACGTCGATCAGCTTGTCCGGGTCCTGCTCGTTGATCTCGATGTCGAACACGTCGATGCCGGCGAACTTCTTGAACAGCACGCCCTTGCCTTCCATGACGGGCTTCGAGGCGAGAGCGCCGATATTGCCGAGGCCGAGGACCGCGGTGCCGTTCGAAATGACGGCCACCAGGTTGCCGCGCGCCGTATACTTGTAGGCGGCGGCGGGATCGACGACGATTTCCTCACAGGGGGCGGCGACGCCCGGCGAATATGCCAGGGCCAGGTCGCGCTGGTTCATCAGCTGCTTGGTCGGGGTCACGCTGATCTTGCCGGGCCGGGGGCACTCGTGATATTCAAGCGCGGCCAGGCGCAGTTGTTGCCGCAGTTCCTCTTTCTTGTCAGATGACGAATCCATTGCTGTACTGCCTTCCTGTGCTGTCTGAAAATTATCCGATTCTAGCAGACGGTAAACGGCGCTGAAGTAGGTATTTCCACGAACGCTCGTGCCTTTCCGAGTTTTTCTATCGCAAGCAGCGTTTCTATCAGTTTTTGCTATCAGTCAATTTTCGCTATCATCCCGCATCGTTTGCACGAGGAGAACCCGATGGCCGATACGCCCGATTCGATCACGCTGAAAAACCTGCAGACGGCATTTGCCGCCGAGGCGATGGCGCACCTGAAGTACCGCTATTTCGCGAAGCTGGCGCGGGCGGCCGGCGCTCCCGAGATCGCCCGGCTGTTCGAGGAAACGGCCGAACAGGAGGTGCTGCATGCGTTCGGCCACCTGGACCTGTTGTATCCGCGCGATCGCACGACGCCGGCACGCGCCCTCGCGCTGGCACTGGAGAGCGAGCAGCACGAATACGAGGAGATGTACCCGGAGTTCCGCGCCGCGGCGCTGGCCGAAGGCGAACGGCTGGCCGCCGGCGAATTCGACGAGCAGATCGGTGAGTCGGCGGAACACGCGGCGGCGTTCCGGCGCATGCTGGAGACGGCCGCGAAGCGCTTCGGCGCGCTCGCCAATGTCGAGGAACGCCACGCCAGCGGCTACCGGGCCGCGCTGGCGCGCCATCTGGACGAATAAGCCACAGGTACGCCGCAGCGCATCACGACGAGTTGCTGACGCGCCGCCGGAAGTACGCTACATTGGTGCCGTCAGACCAACGGAGGTCCTCATGCGCATTCCTGCCGTGCTCGTCGTTTCCGTCATCGTCGTCGCGTTCGCCTGGAGCTATGGCCCGGCGTGGGCCGTGTTCGGCGCGCTTGCCGTCGCCACGTTCGCGTTCCTCGGCATCCGGCAGGCGCTGCGAAGTCGGACGGCCGGCACGCCGGCATATGGCGGCGCCAGCAGTGACTGCGGTGGCGGGGACGGCTCCGACTAACGGCGCGGGCTGGCGGCTCGGACCGGAAGCTGCCGCTACAATGGCAGCATGCTTTCCGAATTCGACCTGATCAAACAATTCTTCGTGCGCCCGGGCGCCGGCCGTGCCGAGCTCGGCATCGGCGACGACTGCGCGCTGTTGCGCCCCACGCCGGGCATGACCATGGCGATCTCGTCCGACATGCTCGTCGAGGACCGCCACTTCTTTGCGGGCGAGGATCCGCGCCGGCTCGGCCACAAGAGCCTGGCCGTCAACCTGTCCGACCTTGCCGCGATGGGCGCCCGGCCCGTCGCGTTCACGTTGGCGCTGGCGTTGCCGGTGGCCGATGCCGACTGGCTGCGCGCATTCTCCGGCGGCCTGTTCGCGCTGGCGGATGCCCATGGCTGCGAACTGATCGGCGGCGACACGACGAAGGGTCCGCTGAACATCTGCATCACGATCTTCGGCGAGGTGGCGTCAAGCCGCGCGCTGCGGCGCGATGCCGCCCGCGCCGGCGACGACATCTGGGTCTCCGGCACGCTGGGCGATGCGCGGCTGGCACTGGCCGGCCTGCGCGGCGAAACCCCGCTCGCGGCGGATGCGCTGGCGCAGGCCGCGCAGCGCATGCACCTGCCCACGCCCCGCGTCGCACTCGGCCTGGCACTGGCCGGGCAAGGGCTGGCCCACGCGGCGATCGACATCTCGGACGGCCTCGCGGGCGACCTGGGCCACATCCTGGAACGCTCTGGCGCGGGCGCCACACTGGACGCCGATGCGCTGCCTGCCGGCCCAGTGCTGGCGACGCAGGACATCGCGCTGCGCCGCGCGTACACGGCTGCCGGCGGCGACGATTACGAGCTGTGCTTCACGGCGCCGGCCGCGCAGCGCGAAGCGATCCTCGCGGCGGGTGTCGCGTGCGGCACGCCGGTGGCGCGGGTGGGGCGAATCGAGGCGGAGCGGGGCTTGCGGTTCGTGGACGCGGCCGGTGCGCCGCTGGACTTGCGGCTGGGGGGGTTCGATCACTTCGTGGTGTGACTGCGAAGGGCCGCTAACGGTCGAGAACAAACCCAAGTGCAAACCCTGGGGTCAGGAAGGAGCGCTGGCTTGCAAGCCAGCGCCGCTGCGCAGGCGCGGAGCATGCTCCGTGAAACCCCTGCTTCGCCCCACCGGGTCTGACCCTATGTCACCTTGCCGGCAGCGCCGTGTGATCCTCCCCCGGCTTGCCGGCCTGCCTGCCGCTGCCGTGCATCAGCCAGTAGTGGTGGAATGCCAGGCGGATGTTGTCGCGCAGCTGGATGTCGTCCCATGGCTTCGTGTAGAAGCGGTAGATCGCGCCCCGGTTGATCGAATCGAGCATCGCTTCCAGCCCCGTATAGCCGGACAGGATGATGCGGATCGTGTCCGGGTACATGTCCTTCACCTTCGACAGGAACTCGGTGCCGCTCATCACCGGCATGCGCTGGTCGCACACGATCACCTGCACCGGGTGCAATGCCAGCAGGTCGAAGCCTTCGGCCGGCGACGCGGCCGTCAGGATGCGGTAGCCGTCGCGCCGGAACAGCCGGTGCAGCGACGACAGCACGTTGACGTCGTCGTCGACGATCAGCAGGGTCTGCGGCGGTTCGGGGGCCTGGTTCGGGTCCGGCGGCAGCGCCTTGCCGCCGACGACCAGCTGGCCCAGGTCGCCCGCCGACAACGGCCGCGAGAAGAAGAAACCCTGCACCTCGTCGCAGCGGTTGCGGCGCAGGAATTCCAGCTGCGGGCGCGTCTCGACACCTTCCGCGACCACGCGCAGTTTCAGGCTGTGCGCCATGCTGATGATCGCCAGCGCGATCGCCGCGTCGTTCGGGTTCGTGACGATGTTGCGCACGAACGCGATGTCGATCTTCAGCTTGTCGATCGGGAAGCGCTGCAGGTAGGCCAGCGACGAATAGCCGGTGCCGAAGTCGTCGATCGCCACCTTCACGCCGAGCGCGCGCAGTTTCGACAGCACCTCGATCGTGCGCTCCGCGTTGGACATCAACGCCGTCTCCGTCAGCTCCAGCTCCAGCAGGTCCGCCGGCACGTTGTGGCGCTCCAGCGCATGACGCACCTCCTGTTCCAGGTCGCCCTCGGCGAACTGGCGCGACGCGACGTTGACGGCCACGTTGACGGGCCCCACGGACGACGCCATCCATTCGGCGATCTGCCGGCACGCGGCATCGATGATCCAGTTGCCGGTGCGGACGATCAGGCCCGTATCCTCCAGCACGTGGACGAATTCGGCCGGGTACACGGTGCCGTGGCCCGGCCGGTTCCAGCGCAGCAGCGCCTCCGCGCCACTGACCCTGCCCGTGTGCAGGTTCACCTTCGGCTGGTAGTTCAGCTCCAGTTCGTCGTGGTCCAGCGCGCGGCGCAGCGCCATCTCCAGGTCGAGCCGCGCCAGCACCTGCACGTTCATGCCGGCCGTGAAGAAGCGGTAGGCATCGCTGCCCGCCTCCTTCGCCTGCCCCATCGCCGTGTTGGCGTACTTGACGAGCGTCTCTGGATCGGCCGCATCGTCCGGGTAGACGGCGATGCCGATCGATGCCGTCATCAGGGCCTGCTGCTCGCCCAGCTGGAACGGCGCGCGCAGCGCCTCGCGCACCTCGTTGGCGACCAGCACGGCATCCTGCTGGTCGCGCGTCATCGTCAGGATCAGGCCGAATTCATCGCCGCCCAGCCGCCCCACCGTGTCGCGGATGCGCACGCACTGCACCAGCCGGTTCGAGAACTCGCGCAGCAGTTCGTCGCCCATCGCCGCGCCCAACGAATCGTTGACGGTCTTGAAGCGATCGAGGCCGATGAACAGCACGACGATGCGCCACTCCTTGTCGCGCGCCAGATCGATCGCTTCGGCCAGCGTGCGGTAGAACAGCGTGCGGTTGGGCAGGCCCGTCAGGCTGTCGTAGTGCGCCATGTGCGTCAGGCGTTCCTCGGCCTGGCGGCGCTCGGAGATGTCGCGCGCCACGCAGATCAGCGTGCGCTGGCCGTCGAGATGCGGGTCGCGCGGGGTATCCAGCTCATCGCGGTGGCGCGGCTCGGCCGGCTGGTGCTGCAGCTGCCAGTACACCTCGACCGGCACGGTGGCATGGTCGTGACGCAGCAGTTCCGCTTCCAGCAGCACGGGGGCGCGCATGTCCGACCCGGCCGCCAGTGCCGCGTCGACGTGCTGCTGCAACTGCTCGCGGCTGCCCAGGCCGATACGGGACGGTTCCATCGCCAGCAACTGGGTGCGCGGGTGGCCCAGCATGCGGCAGGCGCCTTCGTTGACGTCGACGATCTGCATCACGCGCGGATCGATCAGGAAGATCGCATCGGCCGTCGCATCCATCGCGCTGCGAAAGCGCTGCAGGTCGGCCGTGCGTTCGCGCACCGTGCGCTCGAGAACGAGGTTGTGGAACTTCGCTTCACGCTGCATCAGCCGCACTTCGATCAGGTTGCGGATGCGGGTCAGCACCTCGATCGGGTCGAACGGCTTGCTGACGAAGTCGCGCGCGCCGGCGTCCAGCGCGGCCTGCTTCTTGTCCGGCTCCGCCGTCACGACCAGCACCGGCAAGTAGCCCTCCGGCTCGAGCGGGCGCAGCGCCTGCATCACCGCGAAGCCGTCCATGCCGGGCATCTGCAGGTCGAGGATGATGATGTCGTAGTTGTATTGCTCGTGCCACGCCGCGACGACGCGCGGATCAGTGGTGGAGCTGACGTGGGTGTAGCCCGTCGATTGCAGCAGGTACTCCAGCAGCTGCACGTTGACGGGTTGGTCGTCGACGATCAGGATGCTGGCGTTCAGGATGTCGGCCCGGCTGATCATGACTTCTCCTTCAGGCTATTGCTCGCGCTCTATTGCTTGCGCTCTATTGCTTGCGTTCCGGCTGCGGGTGGGCCTGCCGCTCGGTGGTACCGCTCATTGTAGTGCTCAGTGTAGCGTTGATGGCTTCCGTGAACTCGTCGATATTGATCGGCTTGATCAGATAACGGGAGAATCCTGCCGCAATTCCCCGTTCCACGTCGCGCGGCATCGCGTTCGCCGTCAGCGCGATCGCCGGAATCGCGGCCGTGCGCGGGTCGGCGCGCATCTGGCGCAGCATGTCGAAACCGCTCATGCCGGGCAGGTTGATATCGAGCAGGACCAGGTCGGGCCGGTGCGCACGCGCCAGTTCCAGGCCCAGCTGGCCGTCCGGCGCCGACAGCAGCCGCAGCTCGGGGCGGAAGCGGATGATCTCCTGCACCAGCTTCAGGTTGGCCGGATTGTCCTCGACATACAGCAAGGTGACGCTGTCCCGTTCCGGCACCGGCAGGCCCGCCAGCGCCGGCGAGGCCGGGCCGGGCACCGGCAGCGGCACCGGCTCGGTGGTCTTCAGCTCGACCCAGAACATGCTGCCCACGCCGGGGCTGCTGGAGACGCCGATCGTGCCGCCCATCAGTTCCACCAGGCGCTTGGTGACGACGAGGCCGATGCCCGTGCCCTCCTCCACGCCCGCTTCCTGGCCCAGCCGGTTGAACGGCTGGAACAGCATGCGCACCTGCTCGGCCTTCAGGCCCATGCCCGTGTCCTGCACGGAGATGCGCAGCAGGCCGGGGGCGGACTGGGTGCAGTCGGCAACCACGGCGCCGCCCTCGCGGTTGTACTTGATCGCGTTCGACAGGAGGTTCAGCAGCACCTGCTTCAGGCGCGTGCGGTCGGCCGTCACGTTGATCGTGCAGCGGTCCGGGAACAGCAGCCGGATGCCGCGCTGGGCCGCCAGCGGCGCCATCATCGCCTCGCATTCCTGCAGGATGTCCGGCAGGCCCACCGGTTCCATCGACAGCGCCACGGCGCCCGATTCGATCTTGGCCAGGTCGAGGATCTCGTTGATCAACGTGAGCAGGTGGCGGCCCGACTTCAGGATGTGGTTGGCGAATTCCTTCTTCTGCGCCAGCGTCGACGGCAGCTTGTCGGACGTGAGGATCTGCGCGAAGCCGAGGATCGCGTTCAGCGGCGTGCGCAGCTCGTGACTCATCGACGACAGGAACGCCGACTTGGCCTGGTTCGCGCTCTTGGCCTCTTCCATCGCCATCGCCAGCTCGCGGTTGGCCATCTCGAGCTGCAAGGTGCGCTCGTGCACGCGCTGCTCCAGTTCCTGGTTCAGCCGCATCACTTCCTGCTGGGCCTCGCGGCGCTGCTCCGATTCGCGGGCGATCTCGCGATTCGACGTTTCCAGCTCGCGCTTCCTGATCTCGATCTCGGCCAGCATCTTGTTGAACGAATCGGCCAGCTCGGCCACCTCGTCCTGCCCCAGCCGCGGCGCGCGGCGCGACACGTCGCCGGTGGCGATCACGTCGCGCGCGACGTCGGCGATCGACAGGATCGGCCGCGTGATCACGCTGTTCAGGCGCCGGCTGACGAGCCACGCGCAGATCAGCGCCAGGATGCCGGCGACGATGCCGATCAGGATGTAGTCGAGCAGCCGTTCGAGTACCTCGTACTCGGCGCGCAGGTAGACGGTGCCCAGCAGCTCGCCGTTGTCGGTGATCCTTTTGAACAGCTGCAGCTTGCCGGCCTCGATGCGGAAGCCCTCCTGGCCCGGCTGTGCCGGCACGCCGGCCGTGTCGCGCTGCGCCGCGTAGCGGGCGAACAGCCGGCCGTGCGCATCGTAGATGGCGCCCGCATTGACCTTCGGCCGCAGCCGCAGCAGCGCCAGGTTCTCGTGCGCCAGCCGCGCGTCGTCGAACGACAATGCCGGCGCGCTCATGTGGCCGAGCAGCTCGGCCTGGGTCGTCATGTCGTCCGTGATCGTCTGCTCGTAGACGTGCAGGTCGTAGACAATGATCGTGGCGATCGATACCAGCACGGCCGGCAGCATCACCAGCGCGATCACGCCGAGCAGCTTGTTGCGCAGGGAACGGAGCCTGACCATCATGCCGCTCCCGGCTGGACGCGGTACGCAGCCGCCAGCAAACGCGCGCTGATGCGCAGCCGCGCCGCGGCGGCCGCCTTCAGCGACACCTCGAAACGCAGCCGTTCATCGACGACGAGGAAGTTGATCACGCTGCCCATGCCATGGACCTGACCGTTGTCCGATACCGTCAATATGGGCTGCGCACGGCAGCCGTCAAGCAGGCCCTGGGCTGCCGCGCCGCCGGCGCCGCCGATGAACGCGATATGGGCGGCCCGGCCGGCGCCCGGCGCCGCGTTCAGCCGCTGCACCTGGACGATACGGCCGTTGACGGTACGCCCGGCCACCAGGCGCTCCAGCTGTTCGGCCAGCGCGTCGGCGCCGAACACGCCGATCACCAGCGGGCTGTCGGCCCGGGCAAACGCTCCTTCCGGCCATTCGACGAAGCCGCCGAAGCGGTACAGGAACGCGGCCTTGATCTGCCGTTCCAGCTCGTCGCCCGCCCGCGCCGGCAGCGTCGCGGCGGCGAGCGCAATACCAAGCCACCGCGTCAGCCACTGCGCGAGCCACTGCCTGCGGGAAAGCTCTCGATGTGTCACGTTCTGCCGGGCGTATTGGTTGATCCGTCAGCCTATTCTATCGTCGAGTTGACGGGCGCAGCGCTTGTTTGGTCTCCCGGTGCGCCCCTTGCTCCCCCAAGCGGGCAAGCCCGACAATTTTTTGCCGCGTGCGTGGCCAGCCGCCGGCGGCGCGCGCTAGAATGGAACCGGATTGTTTGCCTCGAGGAGCGACACGTGAGTACGGACATCAACGAACTGGCCGCCCAGGTGGGCCGTGCCTTGCAGGACAAGGGATTGCTTCTGGCCACTGCGGAATCGTGCACCGGCGGCGGCGTGTCGCAGGCGATCACGGAGATCGCCGGCTCGACCGGCTGGTTCGACTGCGGCTTCGTCACGTATTCCAATGCGTCGAAGACGGAACTGCTGGAGGTGCCGGCGGCGCTGATCGCGCAGTTCGGCAGCGTCAGCGAGGAAGTCGCCGCCGCGATGGCGCAAGGGGCACTTGCCAACAGCAATGCCCACCTGGCCGTGTCGACGACGGGCATCGCCGGCCCGACGGGCGCCGTGCCGGGCAAGCCGGTCGGCACCGTCTGCTTCGGCTGGGCCAATGGCGACACCGTGCATACCGAACGCCTCGTCTTCTCCGGCGACCGCCACGCGGTGCGCGAACAAACCGTCATCCACGCGCTGCAAGGCCTGCTGCGCTTCGTCAACTGAACTTGCGCCTTCCGCTGCCGCGGCTGTTACCACTGACCCTGCTGTCATTGCTGCCGGCATTGGCCCCGGCAGCGCCGGCAGTGCCACTGACGGTCTTCGCGGCCGGCGACATCGCCGACTGCCGCTACAGCCGCCCCCGCTACTCCGATGCCGCGGCCACCGCCGCGTTGATCCAGTCCCGGCTGGCCACTGCGCCGGACGCGCTGGTGCTGACCCTGGGCGACCACACCTACCCGTATGGCCGCGCCGAGGAATTCACCCATTGCTATGCGCCGACGTGGGGCGCGTTCCGCGACCGCACCCGCCCTGTGCCCGGCAACCACGAATACCACGACGGCAGCGCCGGCGGCTATTACGATTATTTCGGCGCGCAGGCCGGCCCGCGCGGCCGGGGCTGGTACAGCTTCGATGCCGGCGGCTGGCACTTCGTGGCGCTGAACAGCCACCTGGACCGCGGCCTTCACGCCGAGCAGCTCGCCTGGCTGCGGGACGACCTGGCGCGTCACCCGGCCCGCTGCACCCTCGCCTGGTGGCATGCTCCCATGTATAGTTCCGGCGGGCACCCACGCAACACGAAGATGCGCGACGTGTGGCAGGTGCTGGTGGAGGCCGGCGCGGAACTGGCGCTGGCCGGGCACGATCACGACTACGAACGGTTCGCACCGATGGATGCCGATGGCCGCGTGGACCCGCGCGGGATGCGGCAATTCGTCGTCGGCACGGGCGGGGCGATCCTGACGCCGTTCCGGCCATGGGCGCCGCCGGGCGAGTCGCGCCAGGCCACGCACCACGGCGTGCTGCGGCTGACCTTGCGCGAGGACGGCTACGACTGGGCATTCCTGCCAGTCGAGCTCGGCTGGTCGGAGTTCGCCGTGCCACCGCCGCGCGACAGCGGCAGCGCGCAGTGCCACTAAGGGGCCATTAAGGGTCCACTGAGCGGCCACTGACGGGGCCGCCGACACAATAAGATATTTCGGGAGCAAACAGATGCAAAACACGGTTCACTTCATCCTGCAGGGCAAGGGCGGCATCGGCAAGACGCTCGTCTCGACCATTCTCGCGCAATGGCTGCAGGCGAAAGGCGACGCCCCGCTGCGCTGCTACGACACGGACCAGGAAAACACGACCTTCTCGCGCTACAAGGCGCTGGACGTGCAGCACATCCCCGTGATGACGGAGGCGCGCACGATCGACCCGAAGCGCTTCGACGCGCTGATGATCGACATCCTCGAGGAGGACGGCAACTGCGTGATCGACAACGGCGCCAACACGTTCAGCCCCTTGCTGGCCTACCTGCTGGAGAACCACTGCTTCGACCTGCTGGCCGATTCCGGCCGCAAGGTGTACATCCACACGATCGTCGGCGGCGGCGATACGCTGCACGATACGGCGATGGGCTTCGTGTCGACGGCCAAGTCCACCGACGTTCCCCTCGTACTGTGGGAGAACGAGCACTTCGGCCTGCTGCAATCGGCGTCCGGCAAGGCCTTCGTCGAATCGCAGACCTATGCCGAGCATGCCGGCCGGGTGCGCGGCCGCGTCGTGCTGGCGCAGCGCAATGCCGACACGTTCGGTGCCGACATCAAGAAAATGAACACGGCGCGGATGACGATCGATGAAGTGAAGGCCAGCGACAAGTTCAACGTGATGGAAAAGCAGCGCATCAAGGTCGTGTTCCGCGACCTGTTCGAACAGCTCGACCGCGTCAACTGGTAAGGATCGCCATGGACCGCCAGCAGCTGCGCAATCTCGTGTTTGAAAAAACCGGCATCAAGCTCGACGTCGACGATCCGATCTTCGCGCTGGTGGCGCTCAACGAGGCGGTGCTGGCCGACGCCGTCCAGCGCCACGTCGACCGCATCGATGTCGCCTCGCGCGACCTGGCCGAGCGGGCCCGGCATGCCGGCGGCTTGCCGGCCGCCGCGCAGGCCGATGCCGCGCTGGCGCCCCCGGCACTGCCCGCGGACCGCCGCACGCTCGCCATCGCCGGCGGCGCGGCCGTGCTGGGTGCAGTGCTGAGTACTGCGCTGGTGCTGCTGGGGCAGGCGCTGTGGTTCCGTCCCGCGCCGCCGGTCACCGTGCCGGTGCCGGCACCGCTGACGGCCAGCCAGATCGACGCGATCGCCACCGGCGAACGCCTGACCCGCGCGCTGCCGCGGCTGGACGCGAAGACCCGCGCCGCCGTGCTGGCCGAGATGCAGAAGCCGTAACGCCGGTTCTTACACCGTGAACGCGTAGTCGCTGGCGGCCGTCACACCCGTCAGCTGGGCGATCTGCACCAGTTCCGTGCTGGCCACCACCGCATCCGCATTGGCGGCGACGAAGCGGTACAGCGCCGTCGTCGTGCCGTTATCGATCGCGAACAGCGCCGTCTGCCCCACCGTGTACGCCGTGTCGGCCGCGCCGATCAGCGCGGCCGCCTTGGCCGTCGTCAGCGTGGTGGCATCCGTCGTCACGATCACCAGTTCCGCATCCGTGCCGAAGCCGCCCGGCCCGGCGATCGTCGCCGCATGGTCCAGCACCGCGTCGCCGTTGCCGATCGCGCGCACCGACACGTCGACCAGCAGGTGGTCGATGCCCGTCGCGAAATCCGTCACCGTGTCGCTGCCCGCATCGGCGCGCAGCACGAACGTGTCGGCGTCCGCACCGCCCGTCAACGTGTCGTTGCCCAGGC
Organism: Pseudoduganella flava; assembly: GCF_007830495.1. Classification (GTDB taxonomy): domain Bacteria; phylum Pseudomonadota; class Gammaproteobacteria; order Burkholderiales; family Burkholderiaceae_D; genus Rugamonas; species Rugamonas flava. Next base: position 575,502 of record NZ_VLKW01000003.1, read on the forward strand.
CGCCCACGAGCGTGTCGGCACCTGCGCCGCCCGTCAGCCGGTCCGCGCCGATGCCGCCTGTGATGCGGTTGGCCAGGTCATTGCCCGTGCCAGTGAACGCCGAGTTGCCCGTGTAGTCGAGGTGTTCGACGTCGGCCGCCAAGGTCCATGCCGACAGGGCGGTGCGCACCACGTCGATGCCGCCGTCCACGCTTTCGATCACCTTGTCGAGCGTGCTGTCGACCACATACACGTCGTTGCCCGCGCCACCGGCCAGCGTGTCGCCGCCGGTGCCCCCGACCAGCGTATCGTTCCCCGTGCCGCCCAGCAGGCTGTCGTTGCCGCTGCCGCCATCGAGGCTGTCGTTGCCGTCCGCGCCGTCGAGCGTGTTCGCACCCGCGCCGCCCGTCAGCACATTGGCCAGCGCATTGCCGATTACCGTGCCGGCGGTGCTGGACTTGACCACCGCGTTCTCGACGTTGGCCGCCAGCGTGTAGCTGTACAGGGCCGTCGCGATCGTGATGCTGGCCGTGTCCGTGCCCGCGCCAGCCGCCTCGACGATCACGTCCTGCACGGCGCCGATCACGTACGTATCGTCACCGGCAAGCCCCACCATCGTGTCGGCGCCGGCCAGGCCATCGATCGTGTCGGCACCCATGGTGCCCGTCAGGTCGTCGTCGCCGACGCTGACGAGGCCCTTGCGCAGCTCGGCCAGCGAGTACGACACGCCGTCGAACACGAGCGTTTCCGTATTGCGCACGATGACGACGTCGCCCGTCGTCTTGTGCACCAGCTTCAGGTCGTCCGCGGTCGGGCGCGAGCGCACGTAGTCGGCCAGCGCGGCGGTGAACACGGCCGTGTCGTTGCCGGCGCCGCCGTCGAGCGTGTCGGACCCGCTGCCGCCTTCGAGGCGGTCGTCGCCGTCGCCGCCCAGCAGGCTGTCCTTGCCGGCGAAGCCACCCAGCGTGTCGTTGCCGGCGCCGCCCGTCAAGGTGTCGTTGCCGTTGTTGCCGTCGATCGCGTTGTCGCCGGCGTTACCCGTGAGCCGGTAGGCGCGGCCCGCCGTGCTGCCGGCCAGGTCTTCCACGTATTGCGCCAGCGTGTAGGTGGCAGCTGTCGTGAGTACGCGATCGTGGCCGCCGCCATCGTTTTCGATGACGACGTCGCCCGCCACATCGACTACATAGGTGTCGTCGCCAGCGCCGCCTGTCAGCGTGTCCGCGCCTGCCCCGCCGATGAGGGTGTCGTTACCGGCGCCGCCATCGAGCTTGTCGCTGCCGGCGCCGCCGTCCAGGCTGTCGTTGCCGTCCAGGCCGTCGAGCGTGTTCGCGGCGCTGTTGCCGGTCAGCTGGTTGGCGGCCGCATTGCCCGTCAGCCGGGCCGCGCCGCCACCTGTGACGATGCCGTTCTCGACGTTCTCGCCCAGCGTGTAGGTGCCGTTGACCACTGCGAAGCGCACGGTATCCGTGCCGCCATCGGCCGCTTCGACGACCACGTCGCCAGCCGAGGCCACGACATACGTATCGTCACCGGCCAGGCCCGTCATCGTGTCGTCGCCCGCCTGGCCGTCCAGCGTGTCGTTGCCGCTGGTGCCGGGCAGCACGTCGTTGCCGCTGCTGACGATGCCCTTGACGAGGTCCGCCCACGCCACGACGGCGCCGTTGAAGTCCACCGATTCCACGCCGCGCAACGTGATGGCGACGCTGGTCGTCTTCTCCGTCAGCACGATGTCCGTTGCGTTCGGGCGCGTGACGCGGTAGGCATCCAGCGTGCCCGCCACGTAGGCGACGTCGGTGCCCGCGCCGCCGTCGAGCGTGTCGCGGCCGCCGTCGCCGTACAGGCTGTCGGCACCGTCGCCGCCCAGCAGGCTGTCGTTGCCGAGGCCACCGTGCAGCACGTCGTCGCCGGCCAGGCCGGACAACGTATCGCTGCCGCCCTGCCCCCTGATCGCGTTGGCCGCGGCGTTGCCCGTGCCGGCAAAGGCGGCCGTGCCGGTGTACTGCAAGTCCTCCACCTCGGCGGCCAGCGTGATGCGCGCCAGCGCCGTCTCGACGCGGTCATGGCCGCCATCGGCCAGCTCGGTGATCACGGCGCTGCCCGCGGTGATCACGTAGACGTCGTCGCCATCGCCGCCGATCAGCGTGTCGGTGCCGCTGGCGGTGAGCATCGTGTCGTTGCCCGCGCCGCCTTCCACGCGGTCGTTGCCGGCACCGCCGTCGAGGCGGTCGTCGCCGGCCGCGCCGACGAGCGTGTCGTTGCCGCCGACGCCTTCGAGCGTGTCGGCGGCGTCCGTGCCGTTCAACAGGTCAGCGCCGGCGGTGCCGAGCGAACCGGTTGCTTCGGCAAAGCTCTTCGACACGCCGTTGAGCACGACCGTCTCGATATTGCGCAGCACGATCGTGACGCCTGTCGATGTGTTGGTCAGCTGCAGTTCGGTCATGCCCACGCGCGTCCGCGTGACGCTCGCAAGGTCCAGCGCGAGCACGGCGGTGTCGTTGCCGTCGCCGCCATCGAGCGTATCGGCGCCGCCGCCACCCGTCAGCGTGTCGTCGCCCGCGCCGCCGGCGAGCAGGTCGGCGCCGGTACCGCCAGTGATGGCGTTGGCCAGCGCATTGCCGGTGCCCGTGAACGCGCCGCTGCCGGTGAAGCGCAGCGCTTCGAGCGCCACGCCCAGCGTGTAGCTGCCCAGCGTCGTGACGACGGTATCGGTGCCGCCGCTGCCGGCCACGGTCTCGTCGATCACGTCGCCCAGGTTGTCGACGACGTATTCGTCGTTGCCTGCGCCACCGGCCAGCGAGTCGGTACCGGTGCCGCCGTCGAGCCGGTCGTTGCCGGCGCCGCCGCGCAGCGTATCGTTACCGGCGCCGCCGGCGATATTGTCGTTGCCGGTGCCGCCGTAGACGTCGTCGACGCCGCCGCCGCCGGTGAGCGTGTCGCCCAGGTCGTTGCCGACGATCGTCGAGCCGCCCGCGCCGGCAATCGCCTGCTGCACGCTGACGCCGTACGCGATCGATACGTTGTGCAGGCCCTTGGCCGTTTCGCTGAACTGCCCCTGGTTCAGGTTGATGAGCGTGCGGCCCACGCAGCCGGAGAAGTCGAAGGTGTTGATGCCGCCCGCGTCCCACACGCACTGCGGCGCCGCGGCGCTGGCGAACGCATACACGTCGTTGCCCACGTGGTAGCTCTTGTTCGCGCCGTACAGGTACTGCATCGCCATGATGTCGTACACCATCGGCGTCACGGAGTACTTGCCGTTGATGGACCAGCTGGCGCCGTCGTGATACGACATGATGCTGTAGTCGCGGTTATCGGTGGCCGCCGGCAGGTAAGGGCCCGGCGTGCCGCCGCCGCCCGCGTTGTAGTCGCCCGGGTGCTTCAAGCCCAGCGAATGCCCCAGTTCATGGATCAGCACGTTCGGGCCGTAGGTGCCCGGCGTGAACACGGCGTTGTAGTTCGTGTTGTTCAGGTACAGCGCGGAAGAGCTGCCCGGGTTCGGGTAATACGCGTACGCCCCGCTCGTCGTGCCCTGGTTATTCACGCCCAGCTGGATCTGGCCGCCGCTCCCCACCTGCGTGAAGGTCACGTTGGCCACCGCGGACCACGTGGCCAGCGCCGTGCGTACGGCATCCTGCTGCGTCGCCGTCATCGGCGTGAAGCCGTACTTGTCCTCCGAGGTGGCGTTGGCCGGGGACGTCGTCAGGAACGAATACGTCAGCGTCGTCGCCGTACCCAGCTTGCTGTTCCAGCTGGCGTAGGCAAGCGCATCGATCGAGTTGTTACCGCTGGGCTGGATCATGTTTCCAAGAAGAAATTTTCCGATTACGGATCATAACATTCATGCCGTGCGGAAATGGAAAAGACGAGTTGCGCCGTTGTTCCGATACGACTAACATATGAATATCTATTCAAACGTTGCTCACAAGGACAACGATGCCTCCGTCGATCCACGAAGAGTCGGTTGCCCAGCTTGCCGACCTGTTCCACCTGCTGGGCGATCCGACCCGCTTGCGCATCGTGCTCGCCTGCGTGGCCGCGCCCATCGCCGTCAGCGAGATCGCCGCCACGCTCGATCTGTCCAGTTCGCTGGTGAGCCACCACCTGCGCCTGCTGCGCGCCGCCCGCATCGTCAAGGCCGAGCGGCAGGGCAAGCAGGTGTTTTATTCGACCGCCGATGCGCACATCAGCGGTGTCCTGCGCGATATGCTCGAGCACATCGCCGAACCATCGACCGGAGGCGACGTATGAGCGGCCATCACCACCACGGGCACGGCCACGATCACGCCGGCCACCACCATCACCACCACGGCGATCCCGTCAACCACGGGCGCGCCTTCGCGATCGCGATCACGCTGAACGCGGTGTTCGTCGCCGTGGAATTCGTCTACGGCTTCCTGGCCAATTCAACGGCGCTGATGGCGGACGCGGGCCACAACCTGTCCGACGTGCTGGGCCTGATGCTGGCATGGGCCGCGGCGATCCTGGCCAAGCGCCAACCGTCGCGCCGCTACACGTATGGCTTGCGCAGCAGCTCGATGCTGGCCGCGCTGTTCAACGGCATGCTGCTGATGGGCGCGTGCGGCGCGATCGCGTGGGAAGCGGCGCTGCAGCTGATGCACCCCGTCGCCGTGCACGGCACGACAGTCTCGGTGGTGGCCGGTATCGGCATCGTCGTCAACGGCGTGTCGGCCTTGCTGTTCATGGCCGGCAGCAAGGACGACCTGAACATCCGCGGCGCCTACCTGCACCTGGCCGCGGACGCGGCGATCTCGCTGGGCGTGCTGGTGTCCGGCCTCGTCGTGATGGCCACGGGCTGGAGCTGGCTCGACCCCGTCGTCAGCCTGGCGATCGTCGTGATGATCGTGGCGGGCACGTGGTCGCTGCTGAAGGAATCGCTGCGGATGATGCTGGCCGCCGTGCCGGGCAATGTGGATTCACGCAAGGTGGAGCAGTTTCTGCGCGGCCGCCCCGGCGTGACGGACGTGCACGACATGCACATCTGGTCGATGAGCACGACGGAAACGGCGCTGACGGCGCACTTGGTGATGCCCGGCGGGTATCCGGGCGACGTGGCGATGGACGACATCGCGCGCGGCCTGCGCGAGGAATTCGCGATCCAGCACAGCACGCTGCAGACTGAACAGGGCACGACGGCCCATGCGTGCTGCCTGAAGGAGTCCACGCAGGAGTCCACCCAGGAGCAGGATCATGGCCACGATCACGATCACAGCCATGACCATGACCATGGCCACGACCACGGCCATGCCCACCCTCACTGATCGGCCAGGCCGGCGAACAGCGGTGTCGACAGATAGCGTTCGCCGAACGACGGGATGATCGTCACGATGACCTTCCCTTCGTTCTCCGGCCGCCGTGCCACCTGCACGGCGGCCCACAGCGCGGCGCCGGCCGAGATGCCGACCAGCAGCCCCTCCTCGCGCGCGGCGCGGCGCGCGTAGTCGAACGCCGCGTCGCCCGTCACGGCGATCACCTCGTCGTAGATATGGGTGTTCAGCACGGCGGGCACGAAGCCGGCGCCGATGCCTTGGATCGGGTGCGGCCCTTTCGTCCCTTTCGACAGCATCGGCGACGCTTCCGGTTCCACGGCGATGCACTGGAACGACGGCTTGCGCTCCTTGATCACTTCGCCCACGCCCGTGATCGTGCCGCCGGTGCCGACGCCGGCCACCAGGATGTCCACCTTGCCGTCCGTGTCGCGCCAGATCTCCTCGGCCGTCGTGCGCCGGTGGACCTCCGGGTTGGCGGGGTTGTTGAACTGCTGCGGCATCAGGTAGCGCGGATCGGACTGCGCCATCTCCTCGGCGCGGCGGATCGCGCCGAGCATGCCTTCGGATGCCGGCGTCAGCACCAGCTCGGCGCCATACGCGCGCAGCAGCATGCGCCGCTCGCGGCTCATCGATTCGGGCATCACCAGCGTGCAACGGTAGCCGCGCGCGGCGCACACCATCGCCAGCGCGATGCCGGTGTTGCCGCTGGTGGGTTCGAGGATGATCGTGTCGGGCCGGATCTGCCCCGCGCTTTCCGCAGCGGCGATCATCGACAGGCCGATCCGGTCCTTGACGCTGTGGGCCGGGTTGTAGAACTCGAGCTTGGCCAGGAGCTGCGCGGGCGCGCCCTGGGCCAGGCCGCTTGTATGTAACCGATTGATGCGGACCAGCGGGGTATTGCCGATCAGCGCAGTGACATCGTTCGCAACGTTCATCGCAGGTCTCCCGGGGAAGGATGGGAGACCAGTGTAACGCCGCCGCTTATTTCACGTCGAGCAGTTCCACGTCGAAGATCAGCGCCGAGTTGGCCGGAATGCCGGGCATCGCGCGCGCGCCGTAGGCCAGGTCGGACGGGATGATCAACGTGCGCTTGCCGCCCACCTTCATGCCGACGACGCCCTGCTCCCAGCCCTTGATGACGCGGCCGGCGCCCAGCTGGAAGTCGAGCGGCTCGCCGCGATCGCGCGACGAGTCGAACTTGCGGCCCTTGTGGCCCTTCGCCAGCGGGCGGTACAGCCAACCCGTGTAGTGCACGACCACGGTGCTGCCCGTGATCGCTTCCGTACCGGTGCCGACCTTGTTGTCGGTGACGATCAGCTTGTCCGCGGCCGGGCCGATCGTGGCGGAACCGGGCACCGGCGGCGCTTCCGGGGCAGGCGCCTGCGCGGCGTTCTGCGCCGGGGCTTCGGTCGAGGTCTGGGCGTGCGCGAACGTGGCCGCGCACAGCAGGGCGGACAGGACAAACGGGAATCGGGTCATCATGTATTCTTTCTGTACTGGTGTTTTTGAGGCGGCATCATGATAGCAAATCAACCGGACCGGACGCCCGAAAGCGCGGTGACAGGCACTGCGACCCGCAAGCTGTTCTTTGCATTGTGGCCTGGCGATGCCGAGCGCGCGGCGCTGGCCGCGCTGCAGGCCGATGTGAAAGGCCGCCTGACGCCGCCGGCGAAACTGCACCTGACGCTCGCCTTCCTGGGGCACCTGCCGGCCGCCGGCGTGCCGGCGCTGCTGGACATCCGTGCCGCGCTGGCCGTGCCGCCTGTGCGGCTCGTCTTCGATTGCTACGGTTATTTCGCCCGGCCGCGCATCGCGTGGGCCGGCATGACGCAGGTGCCGGCCGAGCTGGTGGCGCTGCACGACGACCTGGTGCGCCGGCTCGGCGCGGCCGGCTTTTCGGCCGCCACGCATGGCTCGTTCAAGCCGCACGTGACCTTGGCGCGCGAGGCGAAGGAAGCACCGCCCGATGCGCCGCCAGCGCCCGTCGTGTGGAACGTGCGCGAAGCGGTGCTGGTCGAATCGCTGCCGGACGGGAGGTATGTGCCTTTCTAGCCAGCGTATGACAGCGCTTGTAAAAACCAAAGGCAGATGCGAAGGTCAGGAAGGAGCGATGGCTTGCAAGCCATCGCCGTTACGCTGGCGGCGAGCGGTGCTCGCCGAAACCCCCGCTCCACCCCGCCGGGTCTGACCCCAGGGTCTGCCGTTGGGTTCAAACGCCGTCATCGGCCCCTTGTGGATTAACCTCTTCCGCCAGCTTCTTCAGCACATGCCCCGCCGCGATCAGGCCGAACGTGGCCGTCACCACCATCGCCGAGCCGAAGCCGGCGCAGTTGATGCCCGTGAGCCCGGGCTTGGCCGGCGGCGCGTCGTCGGCATCGACTTCGCACACGTCGCCCGTGTCGGGGAACTTCAGCGGCTCCATCGAGAACACGGCGTCCACGTTCAACTTGTTCTTGCCGTTCGGCGGGTAGTTGTACTGGCTGCGCAGGCGCCGGCGCACCTTCTTCAACAGCGGCTCCTGCTCCGTCTTCGCCAGGTCGCGCACCTCGATCTTTGTCGGGTCGGTCTGGCCGCCCGCGCTGCCGATCGTGATCAGGCGCAGGCCGCGGCTGCGGCAGTAATGCACCAGTGCCGTCTTCGCCTTCGCGCTGTCGATCGCGTCGATCACGTAATCGTAGTCGTGGGCGCCGATCATCTCGTCGAGATTGTCCGGCGTGACGAAATCCTCGATCTCCGTCACCTTGCAATACGGGTTGATCTGGGCGATGCGCTGCGTCAGCGCCGTAACCTTCGCCATGCCGACCGTATCGGTCAGCGCCTGGATCTGGCGGTTGATGTTCGATTCGGCCACGTTGTCGAGGTCGATCAGCGTCAGCCGGCCGATCGCGCTGCGCGCCAGCGCCTCGACGACCCACGAGCCGACGCCGCCGACGCCGATCACGCAGACGTGCGCGGCGCGGAAGCGGGCCAGTGCCAGGTCGCCGTACAGCCGGGCGATGCCGCCGAAGCGGCGGTCGAAATCAATGTCGTGTTCTGCGATGTCGTTCATCCGCCCATTTTAACGGACGCGGCCCGAAGGATTATTCTACAATCGGCCGATCTGAACCAAGGATGCTGCCATGACCGACTCCCTGCTGTCCTCCGCGCCCGGCTTCGACCAGCCGATCGCCGTGCTGAAACACTGCCACGACAAGATCCGTAAACAGCTGTCCACGCTGCAGAAACTGCTGCAGCACCTGCCCGAGCATGGCGCCGACGCGGCAGCTCAGCAGGCGGCCCAGGCGGTGCAAAAATACTTCAACACGGCCGCCCACCTGCACCATGCGGACGAGGAGGTGGACCTGCTGCCGATGCTCGAATCGACTGCCGTCGGCGCCGATCTCGAGACGGTGCGCCGGCTGCGGCCGGAGATTCTGGCCCAGCACCAGCAGATGGATAGCGCTTGGCATATAATCAATTCGCAGCTGAACAAGATTGCCAACCGCAGCGACAGCGCACTGTCGCCGGACGACGTGGCGCGCTTCGTACAGATGTACAGCGCGCACATGGAGATCGAGGAAGGCCACATTGCGCCGATGGCCAAGCGGCTGTTCAGCCCGACCCAGATGCAGGTGCTGGGCGAAGCGATGCAGCGCCGCCGCGGCATCGCCCCGGCAAGTTCGGCGCTGGATGGCGCTGCGCCCCCCGCCGTCGCGGGCGGCATTGCGCTGGCCGACCTGCGCATGGATTACGGCCGCGCCAGCCTGTCGGAGGAAGACACGCTGGACAGTCCCGTCGCCCAGTTCGCCAAGTGGTTCGACGAGGCGATGAAGGCGCAGGTGAACGAGCCGAACGCGATGAGCGTTGCCACCGTCGGCCAGGACGGCCGGCCATCGTCGCGCATCGTGCTGATCAAGCAGTTCGATCAGCGCGGCTTCACGTGGTACACCAATTACCAGAGCCAGAAAGGCCACCAACTCGCCGAAAACCCGCATGCCGCCCTGCTGTTCTTCTGGCCGGAGCTGGAGCGCCAGGTACGCATCGAGGGACGAGTGGAACAAACATCGGCCGCGGAAAGCGACACGTACTTCTACAGTCGCCCCGTGAAGAGCCAGCTGGCGGCGATCGCCTCGTCACAGAGCGCGCCGATCGGCAGCCGGGCCGACATGGAAGCGAACTATGCTGCGGTGGAAGCGTCCAGTGGCGCCAAGCCGCAACGGCCGGCGCACTGGGGCGGCTATCGCCTCGTGCCCGAGCGTGTGGAGTTCTGGCAGGGACGCGCTTCGCGCTTCCATGACCGGATCGTGTATGCGCTGCAGGCGGATGGGAGCTGGGCGAAGCTGAGAATCCAGCCATAGGGGGAGAGCCGCCGGGCAGCAGTCGACTCGAAGTAGCTTTTATTTCGTGTAGTACTGACCGGAGGCTATCTTGTTTGTACAAAATCGACTCACCGCCTGGGTGGAAGGCGTCACCAGCCAGATCAAGCTGCCACTGCGGTTGGAATTGTGGAACGGGCAGAAGATCGACTTTTCCAATGACGCGCCGCGCGTGACGATCCGCCTTCCCCAGGCGTCGGCCGCGCGTTATCTGCTGACGCCCTCCCTGTCGAACCTCGGCACCGCGTACGTCGAGGGCGACATCGAAGTGAAGGGCGCCGCGCACGACATGATCAACATCGTCAATGCGCTGGCGAAAAGCACGCTGAAGGCGGACGGCAGGCTGGCCCGCATCGTGCGCACGTTCACGCACGACCGCAAGAAGGACGCGGAGGCGATCCGCTACCACTACGACGTCTCCAACGAGTTCTACCAGCAGTTCCTCGACCCGAACATGGTGTACTCCTGCGCCTATTTCGAGCGCGGCGACGAGGACCTGGAAACGGCCCAGCTGAAGAAGATCGACCACATCCTCACGAAGATCCGCGTGCAGCCGGGCCAGACCTTGCTCGACATCGGTTGCGGCTGGGGTGCGCTGGCGATCCGCGCGGCGAGCAAGTATGGCGCCCGCGTCGTCGGCATCACGCTGTCGGAAAACCAGCACGCGCTGGCGACCGAGCGCGTCAAGGCGGCAGGGCTGGCCGACCGCATCGAGATCCGGCTGCAGGACTACCGCGACGTGCGCGGCACATTCGACCGCATCACCAGCGTCGGCATGTTCGAGCACGTGGGCCTGAAGCACCTGCCGGAGTACTTCGGCATCATCAACCGGCTGCTGGCCGAAGACGGCGTGGCGATGAACCACGGGATCACGTCGACGGACCCGGACAACGGCGAGACCCCGTACGGCGGCGGCGAATTCATCGAGAAATACGTGTTCCCGCACGGCGAGCTGGCGCACATCGGCGCGGTGCTGAAGGCGATGCAGCAAGGCGGCCTGGAAGCTTACGACGTGGAAAACCTGCGCCGCCACTATGCCCGCACGACGGCGATCTGGACGGACAACATCGAGTCGAAGGCGGACAAGGCCAAGGAGCTGGCCGGCGAGAAGCGCTTCCGGATCTGGCACGTGTACCTGGCCGGCTGCTCGTATGCGTTCGACCAGGACTGGATCAGCCTGTACCAGATCGTGTGCGGGAAGGCGGGGCGGCACCCGCGCGGGCTGCCGTGGTCGCGGGACTATATGTACGAGGGTCAGACCCGCCGGGTCTGACCCTAGACTTTGTATCTTGGGTTTGTCCTGGTCTGCCACGGCTCATGCCAACCCCAAAAAACCTTGGGTCAGACCCGCCGGGGCTGAGCAGGGATTTCAGGGAGCAACGCTCCCTGCCGGCTCAGCGGTACCGGCATGCAGGTCGGTACTCCTTCCTGACCCTGCCGCGCTTCACTTCAGCCGCTGCGCATGCATCTTGCGGAACTTCGCCACCTTCGGGCCGACGACGAACGCGCAGTACCCCTGCAGCGGGTGCTGCGCGAAGTAGTTCTGGTGGTAGTCCTCGGCCTTGTAGTACGGCTGCGCCGGCGCGATCTCGGTGACGATCGGCGCATCCCACACGTGCGCCATCTCGGCCATTACCTGGCGCGCCGTCGCCTCCTGCTCCGGCGACTGGTAATAGATGACGGAGCGGTACTGCGTGCCGACGTCGTTGCCCTGCCGGTTCAGCGTCGTCGGGTCGTGGATCGTGAAGAAGATCTCGAGGATGTCGCGGTAGCTGATCACGTCGGGATCGAACTCGAGCCGCACCACTTCCGCGTGCCCGGTCGTGCCGGCGCACACCTGCTCGTACGTCGGGTCCGGCTGCTGGCCGCCCGTATAGCCCGACTCCACCTTCGTCACACCCTTCACTTCGAGGTACACAGCCTCCGTGCACCAGAAACACCCGCCGCCCAGCACGGCGATCTCGGTCTGCGCCATTTGATCCTCGCTGTCATTGTCTGATGCCTACTGTAACGCAAACGGCAAAACGCCGTCGTCCACCGGCAATGTTTCCAAATTCGAGGGACTGTCCCTCATTTTTGGAAATATTTCCGAAAACGAGGGACAGTCCCCAAATTTCAAGCAACACTTTTGTTGCGAAAAACCCGCGTTTTCGTGGCCAGCAGGCGCTCCAGCCGGCGAAACGGGAGAAAGTGTGGCGTGCGCCGCACAGGGGACTGTCCCTCGATTCAGGAAATATTTCCAAGATCGAGGGACAGTCCCTGCCGTTAGTGTGGTGCGCGTGGTACCGCGCGGAGCCACAGGAAGCCGGCCAGGCCGGCGAGCACCGAGGCGGCGAGGATCGCGATCTTCGATGCGTCGATCGCGGCGGCCTGGCCGGGGAATGCCAGGTTCGTGATGAAGATCGACATCGTGAAGCCGATCCCGCCCAGCATGCCGGCGCCCAGCACGTGGCGCCAGCCCAGGTCTTGCGGCAGCCGGCACAGCCCCAGCGCGACGGCGGCGAACGACAGCAGCACGATGCCGACGGGCTTGCCCAGCACGAGGCCGGCGATGATGCCCACGCTGTTCGGCGCCAGCAGGTTCTGCTGCCAGCCGGTGGCGATGACGACACCCGTATTGGCCAGCGCGAAAATCGGCAGGATCGCGAACGCGACCGGGTAATGCAGCATGTGCTCGAGCCGGTGCGATGGCGACGCGGTGTCCTCGTCGCGCGCCGAGTACGGAATCGCGAACGCGAGCAGCACGCCGGCGATCGTCGCGTGCACGCCCGATTTGAGCATCAGGAACCACATCAGCGCCCCGCCCAGCAGGTAAGGCCACAGCGCCATGATGCGCAGCTTCCGGTTGCACAGCACGAGCAGCGCGAACACCGCCAGTGCGCCCAGCAGGTAAGGCAGCGACACGTGGGCCGTGTAGAAGACGGCGATGACGATGATCGCCCCCAGGTCGTCCATCACGGCCAGCGCCGTGAGGAAGATCTTCAGGCTGGCCGGCACGCGGCTGCCCAGCAGCGCCAGCACGCCAAGCGCGAACGCGATGTCGGTCGCCATCGGAATGCCCGCCCCGCCCTGCGTCGGCGTGCCGTAGTTGAACGCTGCGTGGATCGCCGCCGGCACGACGATGCCGCCGGCGGCCGCGCAGATCGGCAGCAGCGCATTGCGCCAGTCCGACAGCTCGCCGCTGTACAGCTCCCGCTCCAGTTCCAGGCCGACGAACAGGAAGAAGATCGCCATCAGCAGGTCGTTGACCCACAGCTCCACCGTCAGCCCCGCCACCTCGCGCTGCCAGAAGCCCAGCCATGCCGGGCCGAACGCGGAATTGGCCAGCAGCAGCGACACGATCGTGCATACGATCAGCACGATGCCGCCGGATTTTTCGGACTCGAAGAAGCGGGTGAAGGTGCGGGACAGATTCATCGTGTGTCGCTTGGCATGGTTGAGGTCCCAGTACTATACAGCCACGGATTATTCACACAACAATTTGCCGATGGGAGCGGCGCCACAAATCTTTGGCATAATGCCTCCATGAATACCAGCTTCCCCCGCGCCGCCTCGCCCGCCTTCGACAGCGTGCATTTCCGGCAGGCGCTGTCGCAATTCGCCACCGGCGTCACCGTCATCACCACCCGGCTGGCGGACGGCACCTATCGCGGCCTCACGGCCAGCTCGTTCAATTCCGTGTCGCTGGACCCGCCGCTGGTGCTGTGGAGCCTGAAGTCGCAGGCGTCGTCGATGCCTATCTTTTCCGGCAACTCGCACTACGTCATCAATATCCTGGCGGCGGACCAGGCCCACCTCGCAAAGCTGTTCTCGACGCGCACGGAGGATCCGTTCGGCCAGGTCGAGTTCGAGCTGTCGCGCACCGGCCTTCCCGTGCTGAAGGGCTGCACGGCGTGGTTCGAGTGCCATAACCGCAGCCGCTATCCGGAAGGCGATCACGTGATCTTCGTCGGCGAGGTCGAGCACTGCGAATTCAACCCGCGCGAGCCGCTCGTGTTCCATGGCGGCCGGCTGGGCGGGCTGCACGCGCCGGTCGTGTAAAAAGCGCAAATCGGTGTCGCCATTTGAAAAGCCGCGCCAGGCGGGCGGCTTTAGAATCGCTTCGGTACACAACAACCAGAGAGACATCGATGAGCCAGACCCGCGCCCAATTCCACTGGGATGATCCGCTGCTGCTGAACGCGCAGCTGACCGACGACGAGCGCATGGTGCGCGACGCCGCCGCCGCGTACTGCCAGGACAAGCTGGCACCCCGCATCCTGGAGGCGTTCCGCCACGAGCGGATGGACACGTCGATCTTCCGCGAGATGGGCGAACTGGGCCTGCTGGGCCCGACGATCCCGGAACAATACGGCGGCCCCGGCCTGAACTACGTGTCGTACGGCCTGATCGCCCGCGAAGTCGAGCGCATCGATTCCGGCTACCGCTCGATGATGAGCGTGCAGTCGTCGCTCGTGATGGTGCCCATCTACGAATTCGGCACCGAAGCGCAGCGCCAGAAATACCTGCCGAAGCTGGCCACCGGCGAATGGATCGGCTGCTTCGGCCTGACGGAACCGAACCATGGTTCCGACCCGGCCTCGATGATCACGCGCGCCAAGAAGGTCGCCGGCGGCTACGCGCTGACGGGCTCGAAAATGTGGATCACCAATTCGCCCGTGGCCGACGTGTTCGTCGTCTGGGCCAAGGACGACGAAGGCGCGATCCGCGGCTTCATCCTCGAGAAGGGCATGACGGGCCTGTCCGCCCCGGCCATCCACGGCAAGTTCGGCCTGCGCGCCTCCGTCACCGGCGAGATCGTGATGGACAACGTGTTCTGCCCCGAGGAGAACGCGTTCCCGGACGTACGCGGCCTGAAGGGCCCGTTCACGTGCCTGAACTCGGCCCGCTACGGCATCGCCTGGGGCGCGCTGGGCGCGGCCGAGAGCTGCTGGCACACGGCGCGCCAGTACGTGTTGGACCGCAAGCAGTTCGGCAAGCCGCTGGCGGCGAACCAGCTGGTGCAGAAGAAGCTGGCGGACATGCAGACGGACATCACGCTGGGCCTGCAGGGCTGCCTGCGGCTGGGTCGCATGAAGGACGACGGCACGGCCGCCGTCGAGATCACATCGATGATGAAGCGGAACTCGTGCGGCAAGGCGCTCGACATCGCCCGCGTCGCCCGCGACATGCTGGGTGGGAACGGCATCTCCGACGAATTCGGCGTCATCCGCCACATGGTGAACCTGGAAGTCGTCAACACCTACGAAGGCACGCACGACATCCATGCGCTGATCCTGGGCCGCGCCCAAACGGGGATCCAGGCATTCCAATAGCGAGGCAGGGGTTTCGCGGAGCACTGCTCCGCGCCTGCCGAGCGGCCCGGCCATGCAGGGCCGGGCCCTGCCCAGCCCTACCCCGTCAACCGCGCCAGAATCCCCTGCAGCGCCCTGGCCTGCACCGGCTTGACGAGGTGCTCGTCGAAGCCCGCCTCCAGTGCACGCGCCCGGTCCTGCGGCGTGCCGTATCCCGTCACCGCGACGATGCAGGCGCGCGCCGTTTCAGGCAGCTTGCGCAGGCGCCGCACCAGTTCATAGCCGTCCATGCCCGGCAAACCGATGTCGACGAACAGCAGCGCCGGCGGGCTGGCCACCACGCCGTCCAGCGCTGCCTGCGCGTCGCTGCATACCGCCACCGAGTGACCGGCCGATTCCAGCAGCAGCGCCAGCATCTGCGCCGCATCCGCATTGTCGTCGACGATCATCAGATGACGCCGCAGGGCGCCGCCCGCCGGCTCGGGCAACGCGTGGCTGGTCGCGACGCTGGCCGGTCGCTCGATGCGCGGCAGCCGGACCGTGAAGCGGCTCCCCTGCCCCACCCCGGCGCTTTCCGCGCTGATGCCGCCCCCTTGCAGCTCGACGAGGCTTTTCGCCAGCGCGAGGCCTAGTCCCAGCCCGCCCTGCGAGCGGTCCGGCGAGCGCTCGGCCTGCGTGAACAGGTCGAACACGTGCGGCAGCAGCGCGGCGGAGATGCCGATGCCGTTGTCCTCGACGCTGGCGTACACCGTGTCCGCATCCGCGGTCACCCGCACCGCGACGATGCCGCCTTCCGGCGTGTAGCGCGCCGCATTGTTCAGCAGGTTCGACACCACCTGGATCAGCCGCGTGCGGTCGCCGTCGACCCATGCGGGGGGCTCGAGCAGCTCGACCGTCACGCGGTGGTGCTTGGCCTGCATCAGCGTCGCGGCCTGCTCGACGGCTTCGGCGACGATCGCATTGAAGTCGAGCGTTTCGCGCCGCAGTGTGACGAGACCGCGCGTCACGCGCGACACGTCCAGCAGGTCGTCGACGAGCTTCGTCATGTGCTCGACCTGGCGCGTGATGACGGCGCTCGTCTTCTTCACGCGCTCGGGGTCCGCACCGGCCACGCGCAGCAGGTCGGCGGCGGTGGCGATCGGCGCCAGCGGGTTGCGCAGCTCGTGCGCCAGCATCGCCAGGAATTCGTCCTTGCGCGTATTGGCTTCCTGCAGCTCCTGCTGCGCGCGCTCGATCGGCGTCACGTCCGTATTGGTGCCGAACCAGCGCACGATGCGTCCCAGGGCGTCGCGCAGCGGTGCCGCCACCAGCAGGAAGTTGCGGTACTCGCCGGTGGCCGAACGCATGCGCGCGCGGGCCTCGTACGGCTGGCCCGTCTGCACCGCGTCGTACCACGTCGCCAGCAGCTGCAGCAGGTCCTCGGGGTGCAGGAAGCTGGTCCAGCCGCCATCGAGCTCCTCGCCGGGCGTGGCGCCGGTGAACTGGAACCAGCGGTCGTTGACCCAGAAGATCACGCCATCCGGGTCGGCCATCCACGCCAGCTGGGGCATCGTGTTGGCCAGCTGGCGCATGCCCTCCTCGCTTTCGCGCATTGCCCGCGCGGCCAATACCGCATCGGTAACGTCGCTGCCCTCGACGAAGATGCCGGAGACGGCGCCGCGGTGGTCGCGCGTGGGCTGGAAGATGAAGCTGACGAAGCGCTGTTCCAGCGATGCGTCGCCGCCGCGCCGCAGCAGCACCGGCATCTCGTAGCCCACGTGCGGTTCGCCGCCGCGGTAGGCCTCGTCCAGCAGTGCGAGAAAGCCCTGGTCGCGCACTTCCGGCAGCACCTCGGCGACGGCGCGGCCAACGACGTCCTCGCGGCCGATCAGCCGCAGGTAGGCATCGTTGGCGATCTCGAACACGTGCTGCGGGCCGCGCAGCACGGCGAGGATGCCGGGAGCCTGCTGGAACAGGCCGCGCATCCGTTCGATCTCCTCGGCGCGGTGGCGCGTCGCCAGCACTTGTTCCGTCGTCTCCGTCACGGCGCAGAACATGCCGGCCACGTGGCCGTCCTCGTCGCGCACCGGCGAATACGAGAACGTGAACCAGGTCTGCTCCTCGTAGCCCTTGCGCTGCATCGTCAGCGGCAGGTTCTCGTGATAGGTGGCGCGGCCAGCCATCGCCTGCTCGATGATCGGCCAGATGTCCGGCCAGATCTCGGCCCACACGTCGCGGAACGGCCGCCCCAGCGCGCGCGGGTGCTTCTGGCCGAGGATCTCCGCATAGGAGTCGTTGTACAGGAACGTCAGCTCCGGCCCCCACGCGACGAACATCGGAAACTTCGAGCTGAGCATCAGGCCGACGGCGGTGCGCAGCGGCGCCGGCCATGTCTCGGGCGCGCCCAGCGGCGAATCCGACCAATCATGGGCGCACATCATCGCGCCGACGATGCCATCCTCGGTCAGGAACGCTAACGGTTTGCGGGGCATGCGATGCCACCTCCAGGTTGCCACGGTAGCCGCAGAGTATAACGAAGGCGGCCCGCGCATGGCGCCGCTGTCCAAAACAAAAAAGCCGGCACGCGGCCGGCTTTCGCATGGTGCGGCGAGACTAGAACTTGAATGCGACGCCCACGTTGATCGCCACCGGGTCGAGCCGGATGGGCTGGGTCTGGCCGGTGGAGTAGGTGGCCGTCGTCTTCAGCTTCGTCTTGACGACGCCGCCGTCGATCGACCAGCGCTCGTTCAGCTTGAAGTTCGCGCCCAGCTGCACGCTCGCCGCCCATTTCGCCTCCAGCGAGAACGTCGATGCGGGACCGCCCGTGTTCAGCACGGAAGTGAGCTGCGCCGAGCCGCGCTCGCGGCGGAAGTACGCATATGTGACGCCCAGGCCCACGTAGGGCCGGAACACGGCCTCGGGGCGGAAGAAGCGGTACTGCGCGAACAGCGTGGGCGGCAGCACGTCCGCCGTGCCCAGTTCGCCCGTGCCCTGGATCGAGCCGGCGCCGAAGAGCTTGTGCCGGTACGGCGTGCCCAGCGCCAGGTCGGCCACGATATTGTCGGTGACGAAGTAGGCCACGTTCAGGATCGGCTTCGTGTCAGGACCGACGTCCGCCTTGGTTCCCGGCAGCGCCGGCGCCGAGACATCGCCGCTCTCCACCTTCGGCGTGATCTTGTTGACGCCGACCTTCACGGTCCAGTCGCCCTTGCCCTGCGCCGCGGCAGTCGTTGCCGCACCGAGTCCGATGCCCAGCGCGGCGGCCAGCGCCAGCTTGCCCGCCATATTGACGTTGTTCTTCATGTGTTCTCCTTGTCCGTGTGCGCTTACAGCCAGCCCTTGGTCACCAGCGCCTTCGACACATAGCGTGCCAGCAGCAGGTTGTTGAACGGCGACGGATGGACGTCGTCCGCGTACGAGTAGTGGCTGACGTCGCCGGACTTCAGGCTCGCGGCCGTGCAGCCGAGCGCACTGCCCAGCGGGTTCTTCGGCGACGTCAGGTCACACGCCGGCTCGGTCACGTTCGTCAGGCCATATGGGCCGGGATTGGTCGCCTGGTCGTGGCTGACGGCGTACACGTCGACGATCACCACCTTGCTTTCCGAGGACAGGCTGGACGTCAGCTGCGCATTGAAGCCCTGCACCATCTTGTCGATCAGCGCGCGCGTATTGGCATCCTTCGACAGGCCGGCCGGCGTGTTCGCCACGTCCGGCAGGTTGTTGACGACGACGTAGTTGGCACCGTTGCCGAGGATTTGCGTCTTCACGAGGGCGGCCAGTTCGGCGCCGGCAGTCGTCAGCGCGGCCACCATCGCCGGCGCTTGCGCCGCGGCGTAGTCCGCACCCGCTTTCTGGCCCGCGGTGGTGGCGGCCGTTTGCGCCGTCGTCACCATCGGGCCGTACACGGCCGCCGACGCGGCGGCGACGTTGCCGGCCTGGACTGCCGCGGTGACGGCTGCCTGAACGATCGATGCATCCGTGCTGCCGCTGCGTGCGCTCTCGGTGGCGATGGCCAGGCCGATCGCCTGCGCCGCCGTGGCGGGATTGGTCGCGCCGCCCGCCAGCTGCGTGGCGAGGCTGGTGGCGAATGCCGTCTTGCCCGCCGTCGTGCCGGCTGCCGTCGCACCGGCCTGCAATTGCGCGAGGTTGACGAGCACGTCGTTACCGCCGGCCATCACGAACACGATCTCGTCGCCCTTGAACTTGCCGCCCGTCTTCGCCAGGTGGTTCTTCACCTGCGTGACGACGGGCACCGTCAGCGCGCCCAGCGCACTGCCCGTCAGGCGGTGGCCGGCGCCGACAGGATTCGTCACGCGTGCGCCGCCCTGGGCATAGCCATAGCAGTTCGGGAAGTTGGTGACGGGGACCGAGAAGCCTTTCGACGCGTCGCCTTCCAGCCCCGTCTGCGCGGGGCATGGTGCCGGCAGGTTGAACTGCGCGGCCATCAGCTCCGTCCAGTTCTTGCCGGTGAGCGCCGCATTCGTCGCCGTGTTGTCGCCGTTGATCGTGAACTTGCCGCCGCCAAGCGCCTTGACCGTGCCGACGTTGTAGCTGCCGACGTCGGAGAGGCTGTCGCCGAAGCTGACCTGCGAAGCGAACTGGACCTTGTTGACCTGGGCCCCGCCCTGCGGGCTGCCGCTGCCGCCGCCGCACGCGGCAAGGACGGCGCCGGCCATCACGGCCAGCGCGAGTTTGGTGTAGTGCATTGCGTCTCCTGTGTAATGTTCTCGTTCGTTCCGAACGGACGTGCTTATTGCCGTGCGACTAATATGCCAGCGTTATTCCTGTGAGCACAAGGGAAATTTGGCAAAAACAACACGCTGCGGCGCAGCACGAGCTGAGCTGGAGATATGGATGAGCCTGTGTCTCTTTAGTGCCAGGCACCAGAGACACGAGCTGAACTGGACTCGTGGATGAGCCTGTGTCTCTTTAGTGCCAGGCACCAGAGACACGAGCTGAGCTGGAGATATGGATGAGCCTGTGCCCCGTGGGACCACGGTCCCACTGCCAGGCACCAGAGACACGAGCTGAGCTGGACACGTGGATGAGCCTGTGTCCGCCGGGGCAGTGCCCCGGCTGCCCGGCACCAGGGGACACCAGCTCTGCAGTCAGGATTGCAGGAAGCGGTCGATCACGCCAGCAGAGCCGAACGCGGCGCGGCGCAGGCGGTCGTTGATGCCCAGCCAGCTGTCGTCCTGCGGCGGGGTTTCGACGAGGATCAACTCGACGTCGGCACGGTCCATCGCGCGCAGCGCGGCGTACAGGCCGTAGGCATAGCCGGCCGGGTCGGCGGGCAAGGGATGGTGGGCCGCGGCTTGCGTCAGCAGCGGCGAGTAGTGGATCAGCGCGACGCGGCGGCCGCGCGCTGCCAGCGTCGTCACCAGGCCCGCCAGGCGGGCCGTATCGGCCAGCGCCACCGGTGCCTTCGGCGCGTAATGCGATTCCAGCGTGCCCGATGCACGCGGCGCCGCTTGGTCCGGTGCGGCGGGCAGCGCGCCGATCACGGCGGCGATCTGCGCGGCCGTGATGTGGCCGGGGCGCAGCAGCACGGGGCCATGCGTGGCCAGGCGGGACAGGTCGACGATCGTCGATTCGATGCCCACGTCGCTGGACCCGCCTTCCAGCACGGTCATCGCATCCGGCCCGAATTCGTCCAGCACGTGCTGCGCCGTCGTCGGGCTGACGTTGCCGAACTTGTTGGCGGACGGCGCGGCGACGCCGCCCTTGCCGCCCTTGAACGCGGACAGCAGCGCCTGCGCGACCGGATGCGACGGGCAGCGGATGCCCACCGTGTCCTGCCCGCCGGACACGGCATCGGGGATGTGGGCGTTACGCTTGACGATCATCGTCAGCGGGCCGGGCCAGAACGCCTGCGCCAGCTGGCGCGCTTCGTCCGGCACGTCCGCGGCCCAGTAATCGAGGTCGGCGCCGGGCGCCACGTGCACGATCACCGGGTGGTCCTGCGGCCGGCCCTTGGCGGCGTAGATCTTCGCCACCGCGGCCGGGTTCTCCGCATCCGCACCGAGGCCGTAGACGGTCTCGGTGGGGAATGCCACGAGCTCGCCCGCTTCCAGCTGCGCGGCGGCGTCGAGGATCGCTTGCGATGCTGTGGTAAGACTCACTGCGGAATTCCCAGGATACGGCAGGCGGCCTGCAACTGCGCCTGCGCTTCTTCAAGCGTGGGCGCGACGAACGTCACGTGGCCCATCTTGCGGCCACGGCGCGGATCGTCCTTGCCGTACAGGTGCAGGCACGCACCGGGCAGCGCGACGACCTGGTCCCACGCCGGCTCGGTGACGCTCTCGCCATCGAACCAGATGTCGCCCAGGATGTTCAGCATCACGGCCGGCGAATGCTGGCGCACATCGCCCAGCGGCAGCCGCGCCATCGCGCGCACCTGCTGCGCGAACTGGCTCGTCACGCACGCGTCGATCGTGTAGTGGCCGCTGTTGTGCGGCCGCGGTGCCATTTCGTTGACGACCAGCGTGCCATCGGTCAGCACGAAGAACTCGATGCACAGCACACCGACATAGCCCAGCTCCGCGACGATCGCGCGTGCCGCATCCTGTGCCTTGGTCGCCGTAGCGGCGGACACGTTCGGGCCCGGCACGGTGGTCGTGAACAGGATGCCGTCGCGGTGGACGTTCTCGGCGATCGGGTAGACGACGGATTCGCCATCGGCCCCGCGTGCCGTCAGCACGGACACCTCGTATGCCAGCGGCAGCATCTTCTCGAGCAGGCACGTGACCTGCCCCATCGCGTCGAACGCGGCGCGAACCTCGTCACGCGTCTTCACGCGTACCTGGCCCTTACCGTCGTAACCCATGCGCACGGTCTTCAGGATGCCCGGCAGCAGGTCGTCGGCGATCGCGTCGACGTCCGCATGCGATGCAATGACCTTGTGCGGCGCCGGCATCACGCCGGACTTGCCAGCGCACGCCACGAAGAACGACTTCTCGGCGATACGGTCCTGCGCGACCGACACGCCATGGGCGTTAGGTGCGACGAACACGTACTGCGCGAGGCGCGACAGGCTGTCCGCCGGCACGTTCTCGAATTCGGTGGTGACGGCCACGCACTGCGCGGCCAGCGCATCGAGGCCGGCCGTGTCTTCATAGCCGGCGTTCACCAGGCGTTGCGCCACCTGGCCGGCGGGGCAATCGTCGGCCGGCTCCAGCACGGCTACGTGGTAGCCCATGCTCTGGGCGGCTTGCGCAAACATGCGGCCCAGCTGGCCGCCACCCATCACGCCGAGCCACGTCTGCGGGTCGGCCGATGGCAAGGCAGGGATTAAATGCGACTTCGTATCACTCATTGACAGGCAGGGTCATGGCTTGCGCGGCAGCGGTCTGCTGCGCGCGGAATGCATCCAGTTGCGACGCCAGCGCGTCGTCGGTGGTGGCGATAATGGCGATCGCAGTCAGCGCGGCATTCGCGGCACCCGCTTCGCCGATGGCGAACGTCGACACGGGCACGCCTTTCGGCATCTGCACGATCGACAGCAGCGAATCCTCGCCACGCAGGTACTTCGACGGCACGGGCACGCCCAGCACGGGCACGATGGTTTTCGCGGCCACCATGCCGGGCAGGTGCGCGGCACCGCCGGCGCCGGCGATGATCGCGCGCAGGCCGCGCGCGCGGGCCGTTTCGGCGTACTTGAACATCTCGTCCGGCATGCGGTGCGCGGAAATCACCTGCGCCTCGAACGGCACACCGAACTGCTTCAACATCGACACGGCATGCTGCATCACGTCCCAGTCCGACGACGAGCCCATGATCACGCCGACGAGCGGCTTGTTCTGTTCACTCATGCTTCAGACCTTCAGCTTCTCGCCCGTCAGGCGCTCGATCGCTTCGAAGTATTTCGCCTGCGTTTTCTCGATGACGTCAGCCGGCAGCGGTGGCGCCGGCGGCGTCTTCTGCCAGTCCTTCAGCGTTTCCAGGTAGTCGCGCACGAACTGCTTGTCGAACGACGGCGGCGACATGTCCGGCGCATACGAATCGGCCGGCCAGAAGCGCGACGAATCGGCCGTCAGCACTTCGTCCATCAGGTGCAGCACGCCGTTGTCGTCCAGGCCGAATTCGAACTTCGTGTCGGCGATGATGATGCCGCGCGTGGCCGCGTAGTCGGCAGCCGTCTTGTAAAGCTGGATGCTGATGTCGCGGATCTTGTTGGCCAGCTCGGAGCCGATGCGCTGCTCCATGTCGGCAAAGCTGATGTTCTCGTCGTGCTCGCCCAGGTCGGCTTTCGCGGCCGGCGTGAACAGCGGTTCCGGCAGCTTGTCCGCCTGGCGCAGGCCGGCCGGCAACTGGATGCCGCAGACGCTGCCCGTGGCCTGGTAATCCTTCCAGCCCGAACCGATGATGTAGCCGCGCACGACGGCTTCCACGAGGATCGGCTTCAGGCGCTTGGCCACGACGGCGCGGCCCTTCACCTGCTCCACTTCCTCGGGTGCCACGACGGACTCGGGCGAGACGCCGGTCAGGTGGTTCGGCACGATGTGGCCGAGCTTCTCGAACCAGAAGTCGGTCATCTGGTTCAGCACCATGCCCTTGCCCGGGATCGGCTCGTTCATCACGACGTCGAAGGCGGACAGGCGGTCGGTCGTGACGATCAGGATCTTGTCGTCGCCGACGGCGTAGTTGTCGCGAACCTTGCCGCGGCCGAGCAGTGGCAGGGAGGAAATAGTGGACTGGTAAAGGCTTTTCATAGAGGGACGAGTCTTGATAAAGCAAAAGCCGGCGGGGGGAAATCTTCCCGCCCGCCGGCCGAGTAGGCCGAGCCAAAGCTCGGAAATACGAGATTTTACTTCACAATTTGAGCCAGTTCACCGGCCTTGTAGCGTTCCGCCATCTTTTCCAGCGGAATCGGCTTGATCTTCGACGCCATGCCTTCGCAGCCGAACGACAGGTAACGGGCCTTGCAGATCTCCACCGCCGCCTCGCGCGCCGGCTTCAGGTAGTCGCGCGGGTCGAACTTGGACGGGTTCTGGAACAGGTATTTGCGGATCGCGGCCGTCATCGCCAGGCGGATGTCCGTGTCGATGTTGATCTTGCGAACGCCGTGGCGGATGCCTTCCTGGATTTCCTCGACGGGCACACCGTACGTTTCCTTCATGTCGCCGCCGAATTCGCGGATGATCGCCAGCAGGTCCTGCGGCACCGACGACGAACCGTGCATCACCAGGTGCGTGTTCGGAATGCGCGCGTGGATTTCCTTGATGCGGTCGATCGCCAGGATGTCGCCGGTGGGCTTGCGGGTGAACTTGTAGGCGCCGTGCGACGTGCCGATCGCGATCGCCAGTGCGTCGCACTGGGTTTGCGCGACGAAGTCGGCGGCCTGGTTCACGTCGGTCAGCAGCTGCTCGCGGGTCATCGTGCCGTCCGCGCCGTGGCCGTCTTCCTTGTCGCCCTTCATCGTTTCCAGCGAACCCAGCACGCCCAGTTCCGCTTCGACGGTCACGCCGATCGAGTGCGCGAACTTGACGACTTCACGCGACACCTGCACGTTGTACTCGTAGCTGGCGACGGATTTGCCGTCCGCTTCCAGCGAGCCGTCCATCATCACGGACGTGAAGCCGGAACGGATCGCGGCCATGCAGACGGCCGGCGACTGGCCGTGGTCCTGGTGCATCACGACGGGGATGTGCGGGTAGGCTTCGACAGCGGCGTCGATCAGGTGGCGCAGGAACGCCTCGCCCGCATACTTACGGGCGCCGGCCGAAGCCTGCATGATCACCGGGCTGTTGACGGCGTCGGCGGCGGCCATGATGGCCTGCACCTGTTCCAGGTTGTTGACGTTGAATGCCGGCAGGCCATAGCCGTGTTCGGCGGCATGGTCCAGCAGTTGACGCATGGATACGAGGGACATGGTAGTACTCCAATCAAATAAAAACCTGTGCGGCGCGCAGCCCGCTTGTGGCGGGCTGCGCGCCTGAAAACCTTAGCTCAGCTGCCCCACCTTGACGATCTTCAGCGCATTGGTGCCGCCGACCTTGCCCATCGGCTCGCCCCACGTGACGACGATCGTGTCGCCCTTCTTCACGATGCCTTGCTGGAGCAGCAGGTCCTCGACCTGCTTCAGCACCTGCGTGCTGTTGCCCTGCTGGACGAGGTAGTGGGCGCGCACGTTGCGGTACAGCGAAGCCTTGCGCTGCGTGGTGATGCTGGGGGTCAGCGCGAAAATCGGCGTGTCGATGTTGTGGCGGCTCATCCACAGCGGCGTGGAGCCGGACTCGGTCAGCGCCACGATCGCCTTCACCGGCAGGTGGTGCGCGGTGAACAGCGCGCCGTAGGCGATCGACTGGTCGATGCGCGTGAAGCGCACGTTCAGGAAGTCCGCATCGCGCTTGTTGTATTCGGATTGCTCGGCCTCGACGCAGACGGCGGCCATCATCTCGACGGTCTCGACCGGGTAGCGGCCCGACGCCGTTTCGGCGGACGTCATCACGGCATCGGTGCCGTCCAGCACGGCGTTGGCGACGTCCGACACTTCAGCGCGCGTCGGCACGGCATTGAAGATCATCGATTCCATCATCTGCGTGGCCGTGATGGCGATCTTGTTCGATTCGCGCGCCATGCGGATCATGCGCTTCTGCAGCGCCGGCACGGCGGCGTTGCCCACTTCCACGGCCAGGTCGCCGCGGGCGACCATGATGCCGTCGGAGGCGTTCAGGATTTCCTGCAGCGCCGGAATCGCTTCGGCGCGCTCGATCTTCGCGATCATCTGCGGCTTGTGGCCGTACGGCTCGCCGGCGATGTTCGCCAGCTGGCGCGCCATTTCCATGTCGGTGGCGCTTTTCGGGAACGAGATGGCCAGGTAGTCGGCCTGGAAGCTCATCGCCGTCTTGATGTCTTCCATGTCCTTCGCCGTCAGCGCCGGCGCCGTCAGGCCGCCGCCCTGGCGGTTGATGCCCTTGTTGTTCGACAGCTCGCCGCCGATCTTCACGGTCGTGAAGATTTCATGCTGGACGATGCGGTCCACGGTCAGCACGATCAGGCCATCGTTCAGCAGCAGCAGGTCGCCGGCACGCAGGTCGTTCGGCAGGTTCTTGTAGTCGAGGCCCACGCGCTCCTGGTTGCCCAGCTCGCCGTTCTCGCCCCACTTCGCATCGAGGATGAATTTGTCGCCGTTGGCCAGGTCGATCTTGCCGCCTTCGAACTTGCCGACGCGGATCTTCGGACCCTGCATGTCGGCCATGATTGCCACTTCCCGCCCGCACTCCGCCGCCGCCTGCCGCACGAGGTTGGCGCGGTCGATGTGATCCTGTGCCTTGCCATGCGAGAAGTTCAGCCGGATCACGTCCACGCCCGCCCGGATCATCCGGATCAGGACGTTGAGGTCGGTGGATGCGGGGCCGATGGTTGCGACGATTTTAGTGCCACGGGACATTGAGCATTCCTTGCAAAGTGACGTTCAAAGAGAAAAGCGCAGCGACGGTGCGCTGCGCTTCTTCGATTTACTGCTTCCCGCCCTGGGAGGCGCGAGAGACCAGCACTTCCACCGCCGGCAAGGTCTTGCCTTCCAGGAATTCGAGGAAGGCGCCGCCGCCGGTGGAGATATAACCAATTTTATCGGTAATGGCGTATTTTGCAATCGCCGCCAGCGTATCGCCGCCACCTGCGATCGAGAACGCCTTCGAGCCGGCGATCGCCATCGCGAGCGTCTTCGTGCCGTTGCCGAACTGGTCGAACTCGAACACGCCGACCGGGCCGTTCCACACGATCGTGCCGGCCGCGGCGATCTGGTCCGCCAGCTGCTTGGCCGTCTGCGGGCCGATGTCGAGGATCATGTCGTCGTCCGCCACGTCGGCCACGTCCTTGATCGTCGCGGCAGCCGTCGGCGAGAACTCTTTCGCGCAGACGACGTCGACGGGGATCGGCACCTGCGCGCCGCGCTTGGCCATCAGGTCGATGATGGCCTTGGCTTCCTCGACCAGATCCGGTTCGGCCAGCGACTTGCCGATCTTCAGGCCGGCGGCCAGCATGAACGTGTTGGCGATACCGCCGCCGACGATCAGGTTGTCGACCTTGTCGGCCAGCGACTTCAGGATGGACAGCTTGGTGGACACCTTCGAGCCGGCGACGATCGCCAGCAGCGGGCGGGCCGGCGCACCGAGCGCCTTGCCCAGCGCATCCAGTTCGGCGGCCAGCAGCGGGCCGGCCGCGGCGATCGGCGCGAACTTGGCAATGCCGTGCGTGGAAGCTTCCGCGCGGTGGGCGGTGCCGAACGCATCGTTGACGTACACGTCGCACAGCTTGGCCATCTTCTGCGCCAGCTCGTCGGCGTTTTTCTTTTCGCCCTTGTTGACGCGCACGTTCTCCAGCAGCACGACCTGGCCGTCCTGCAGGTTCTCGAGACCGGCACCGTCGACCCAGTTCTGCTTCAGTTCGACCGGCTGGCCCAGCAGTTCCGACAGGCGCGCGGCGACGGGCGCCAGGCTGTCTTCCTGCTTGAACTCGCCTTCGGTCGGGCGGCCCAGGTGGGACGTGACCATGACCTTGGCGCCGGCTTTCAGCGCGTCGCGGATCGCCGGGACGGAAGCGCGGATGCGCGTATCTTCGGTGATGTTGCCGGCATCATCTTGCGGCACGTTGAGGTCGGCGCGGATGAATACCCGCTTGCCTTGCAGCGCGTTTTGCGCGATCAGATCCTGGAGACGAATGAAGTGCATGGCTTCCAAAGGGGTCAGTGGTAGAAAGTGCATTATTTTACCGCATGCCCGGGGGTGCCATCGCGAAGATTAGAATAAATGCAACAGTCGCAAGGCCGTGAAGAACAGCATGCCGAACACGATCGTCTCCAGCATCCGGCGGCGCCACGCGAACCACGCAAACGACGCGATGCCGGCCAGCAGCTTGGCATTGCCCAGGTCCAGGTGGACGTGGCCGCCATCGAGCAGCAGGTCAGGGCCGATGATCGCGGCCAGCGCGCACGACGGTGCGTAGCGCAGCATTTCCTGCACCCGGCGCGGAATGACGACCTTGTGGCCGACGAGCCAGAAGCCGCTGCGCGTAATCGCCGTGGCGACGGCCAGCGCGATGATGACGAGCCAGATCTCGAGGTCAGACATGACCCGCCTTTCCTTTATTCTCTTTCAGCTTGCGCTTCTCGGCCAGCTTGTCGCCCGTTTCCTCGATCGCCATCGCCGTCAGCATGCCGACGACGACGCCGGCCAGCAGCCCCAGCTTGTACGGCAGGTCCGCGGCCAGCACGGACACGACGCCGGCAACCAGCACGCCCCACAGCGCCGGCCGGCTGTTCACCATCGGCACCAGCACGCAGATGATGGCCAGGGTGCCGGCAAAGCCCAGGCCCCACTCGGTGGGCACGACGTTGCCGAGGAAGACGCCGATCAGCGAGCCGATTTCCCACGCGGCCCAGTTCGGGTACAGCAAGCCCTTCAGGTAGGACAGCTTGCCCGGCGCCGGGGCCGGGTCGGGATAGCGCTGCAGGTACAGCGCAACGGAAATGTCGCCGGACACAAAACCGAGGCCCAGCCGTTTGTACCAGGGCAGCGAGCCGAAATGGGGTGCGAGCAGCGCGGAAAAGATCACGAAGCGCAGGTTGACGACGAGCGCCGTGGCGAACACGACCCACACGGGTGCGTTCGCGGCGATCAGCGGCAGCGAGGCCAGCTGCGCGGTGCCGGCGAACACCAGCAACGTCATGCCGAGGGCTTGCGGCAGCGTCAGGCCGGACTTGATCATCGCGACACCGACGACGACGCCCCACGCGCCGATGCCGAACAGCGTCGGCAAGCCCGTCTTGACGCCGTCGCGCCAGGCGGCTTCATCGTGGGCAGCAAAGTCTTGCGGGTCGCTCATGGGTTTCGTGTGGTGTCGTTGCCACACATTGAAAACTTCGCTGGCGGCCTGGGGGTCGATTACTTCGTCGATGCCTTCGTCGATAACATCGTACGTGAAGCGCGACATTGTACTGGCGATTATTGCATGCTGCCCGAATCCGTTAAAATCGTGCTTTTTGAACTGCGGAGCACCAGAAGATGACCCAAGCCACCACGCCAGTCGAACTCGAAGGTAAGGATCTGCCGGCATACTGCCCGAACCCGGCCATGCCGCTGTGGTCCTCGCACCCTCGCGTGTTCCTGGATTTCGGCAAGAACGGCGAAGCCAAGTGCCCTTACTGCGGCACCACCTATCGCGTCAAGCCGGGCACCGTCGTCGGTCATCACTGATCGCTCCCGTCAGCGCGGAGGCACGATGACGAAAAAGCAGCACATCGGCAGCCCCGCGGAGGTCGAAGCCGCCTTCTACGACGCCCTGAACCGCGCCGACATCGACGCGCTGATGGCGTTGTGGGCGGACGACGAGGAAATCGTCTGCGTCCACCCGAACGGCCCACGCCTGCTCGGCCACCGCGCCATCCGCGAATCGTGGCAGCTGATCCTGGAACCGGGCGGCCTGCACATCCTGCCTTCGCGGCTGCATGAGATGCACAACCTGATGGCTTCCGTGCATACTGTGGTCGAGGGCACCACCTCCGCGACGGGCGAACCGGCCCACCTGATCGCCACGAACGTCTACCTGAAGACGCCGAAGGGCTGGCGCATCGCCGTCCACCATGTATCGGTGGCGCCGGGCCCGGTGCCGCAGGATGGGCGGGGGCAGGTGTTGCATTAAGGGGTCGGACCCTTTTGGGTCTGACCCCAGCCCTTCGTTTCTTGGGTCAAAAGCTGGCAACACGACATCGTGCTTTCACCCCGAGGCAAATGCTGGGGTCAGACCCGCCGGGTCTGACCCCGGGGGTCGCTTCTGGGGTTTGGTTAGAGACTGACCATGAACTACTCCGCCCCCATTTGGCTGCCCAACGGCCACTTCCAGACGATCTACCCGGCCACCTGCCTGCCGCGGCCGGACGTACGCTTTCGCCGCGAGCGGTGGGATACGCCGGACGGCGACTTCATCGACATCGACTTCATCGACGGCGAGCCCGGCAAGCCGTTCGTCGTGCTGTTCCACGGGCTGGAAGGCTCGTCCGCCAGCCATTACTGCCGCTCGCTGGGCAAGGAGCTGACGGAGCTGGGCTGGTCCGGTGCCTTCCCCCATTTCCGTGGCTGCTCGGGGGAGGCAAACCTGGCACCGCGCTTCTACCACTCGGGCGACTCGGGCGAGGCGGATTGGGTGCTGCGCCGGCTGCATCCCCGCGCCACCGGCAAGTTCTACGCGTGCGGCGTTTCGCTGGGCGGCAACGTGCTGCTGCGCTGGCTGGGCGAATCGCAGCACCAGGCTGAATTCGTCGACGCCGCCGTGGCCGTCTCCGCCCCGCTGGACCTGGCGCGCGGCGGCGAAGCGCTGTCGCGCGGCTTCAACCGCCTGTACCAGCGCATGTTCCTGCAAACGTTGAAGCCGAAATGCGCGGCCAAGCACAAGCGCTACCCGGGCCTGTTCGACGTGGACGCGATGCTCGCCGCACCGGACCTGTACACGTTCGACAATATCGTCACGGCGCCCGTGCACGGCTACCGCAACGTCGAGGATTACTGGGACCGCGCCAGCGCCAAGCACGTGCTGGAGGACATCACGGTGCCGACCCTCGTGCTGAACGCGCTGAACGACCCGTTCCTGCCCGGCGTCCACCTGCCCCGCAAGGCGTCGTCACACGTGGTGCTCGATTACCCTGCACAGGGCGGCCACGTGGGCTTCGCGACGGGCCGGCTGCCCGGCACCTTGCAATGGCTGCCGCGCCGGATGATGCATTTTCTGGAGGGAGGCAGGAGCATCGGCGCGCCGCAGACGGCGACGCTGTGCCAAGCTTGAGCCATGGACGATATCGTCAAACAAGCAATGGCCAAATGGCCGAACGTGCCGTACTGCTACGGCTGGCTGGCACTGGACGCGCGCGGCAACTGGCGCATGCGCGACGAGCGCGCGCAGCACCTGAACCGGCCCGGCGACAAGCTGACCAACGCAGCCCTCGTCGGCTTCATCGCCCGCAACTACCAGCATGACGAGCGCGGTTGCTGGTACTTCCAGAACGGCCCGCAGCGCGTCTACCTGAATCTGGAGACGACGCCGTTCGTCGCCCGAACCGATCCGGCCCACGGCTTCGTGCTGCATACCGGCGCGCCGCTGGAGGATGTCGAGGCGGCGTTCATCACGGAAGCGGGCGAGTTGATCCTGCAGGCCGGTGACATCGTCGCGCAGCTGGACGACCGCGATGCGGCGCAGGTGCTGGCTTCCTTGGAGGCCGGCGGCAAGCCGGTGGCGGATGAGGCGTTGCTGGCGTGGATCGAAGGAGGCGCCGGCACGGCCCCTGCCCTGCCGCTGGCTGGCCGCAACATCGCACTGCAACGCATCGCACGTGACGAAGTGCCGGCACGCTTCGGGTTCGTGCGCGCGCCCGTCGCGCCCTAGCGCTTCGTGCGCAGCGTGATCGACCAGCGCGGTTCCTTCACTGGCGGCACCCAGTGCTGCCACTCCCACCGGGCCGCGCCTTCCATCCTGTAGATCGAGCGGGGCGCAAGTTCCAGCTTCACCGATTGGCGGTTCGTGACAGGGCTGGGCGGAAAGCGCCGGAAGCCCATCGTGGCGGCGCTGCCCAGCGAGATGCCGACCACTGTCTCGTACTGCGGCACGTCGCGATGCCAGCCCAGTTGCGTGCCGGGAGAATATTCCGTGATCAGCAGATGTTCCAGCTCCCCCGCGGGGATGCCGAGCCACTGCGCCACGCGTTCGCGCAGCGGGAGGAAGCGGGGATCGATCGCCGAAGTCGGCTGCACGGTGTTCGTGTTGAAGTCGTACAGCCCGCCGTAGCTGATGATGCGGCAGCGCGACTCGTACTCCTTGTACTGCGCCGGCTGCAAAGGAAGCGTCGCGATGATGGCCAGCAGTTCGCGCTCTTCGGCCGCACTCAGGAAGTCCGGCTCGTAACGCAGGCCGGGGATCGCTTCGTCGTCCGCGTGGCCGAAGAGATCCGCCTGCATCGCAGCCTCAGCGGCAGGCGGCGTCCAGCGGATCGCGACGCAGGAGTGGATCGACACGCCGGAAGGGATCGGCTGGCGCCGCCTTCGCCGTGTCGCAGTCGCGCTCCGTCTTGCGGCCGAATGGGTCCGTCGACTCCGTCGTGCCCGCCTTCACGGAGAACGACGCGCCGGAATAATCCTTGTCCTTCTTCTTGTCGCCCATCGCTTCGCGGCGCTTGGCCTGCCAGTCGCGCTCGCGCGCATCGATCACGGCCTGCTCGTAGAACGACGCATCGGGCGACTTGCGCGCCAGCTGGAGCTGGTCCAGCGCGGCCTGCGTGCCGCCCAGCAGCGCATACGATTCGGCCAGCGCGATGTGCTGCAACGCGAGCATGCCCATCTTCGAATAGGCCTGCGCCAGCAAGTCCTGCAGCTCCGGCTCCGCGCGGTACTGCTGGATCTGGTCGCGCAGGAAGCGTTCGGCCTCCTGCGGCTTGCCGCCCTTGATCAGCGCATCCGCATACTGCCAGACGATGCCGCGCGACAGCGGGAACTTCGCATGCGCGTCAAGCCCTTCCTTGATCGCCTGCGCGAGAACGTCCGGCTTGTTCTCCTGGTCGACCTTGATCTCCAGCGACGTGTACGCAAACATGCTCTCGGCCAGCCCTTTCGGCAGCGGCGAACTGAATGCGCCGGGCGCCGGCGGCTGGTGGACGGTCGCGCGGCTCTTGTCGAGCCACGTCTGCGCGCCGGCATGATCGCCGCGCTTGAGCGCCAGGAACGCCATGCCGTACTGGCCGGCGGCGATCTGGTGCCGGCTCTGCTGCGCCATCAGGTTGCGGAAGAATTCCTCGGATTCCGCGTAGCCCTTCGTCGTCGGGTCCTGCAGCACACGGGCGCGGGCCCGCGCGAGGAAGAAGTCCAGCGGATCGACGCGCTGCCTGGTCGGATGCTCGCGCACGCGCGCCTGGATATCGGCGATGCGCTCGGTCGTCAGCGGGTGGCTCATCAGCCACGGCATCGACGTGTCGTACATCCGCGTCGCGTTCTGCAGGCGCTGGAAGAACGCGACCATGCCGCTCGTTTCATAGCCGGCGGCCGTCAGGATCTGGAAGCCGACGCGGTCCGCCTCGCGCTCGGCCTCGCGGCCGAAATTCAGTTGCCGCTGGATGGCGAGGCCCTGCCCGCCCATCATCACGCCCATCGCCGCATCGGGGCTCGATTTCGCGGCCAGCGCGGCAAGGATCATCGCGGCCAGCGGAATCAGCGCATCCGTCTTCTGCTCGCCCAGCTGGCGCGCGATGTGGCGCTGCGCGACGTGGCCGATCTCGTGCGACAGCACGGAGGCCAGCTCGGACTCCGTCTGCGCCGCGAGCAACAGCGCCGAGTGCACGCCGATGAAGCCGCCCGGCAGCGCGAACGCATTCAGCTGCGGATCGCGCACACAGAAGAAGAAGTAATCGTAGTTCGCATCGCCCCGCGCCCCGGGCCGCGCCGCGACGAGGTTGTTGCCGAGGTTGTTCAGGTACTCGACGATCGGGGGATCGTCGAGGTAATCCTGGTTGAAGCGGATGCTCTGCATGATCTCCTCGCCCAGCTTGCGCTCGGTGATCGGCGACAGCGCCTCGCGCGACGTGTCGCCGAGGTTCGGCAGGCTGGGCGTGATCGAGGGCACGCTGGCGAGAGCGGTGCCGCTGACGGAGCCGCCGGGGGTGCCACTCACGGTGCCGCTGTACGTCGCTGGCGATTGGGCCAGGACCGCGGGCGGCGCGGTGCCGATCGACAGCGCGACGAGGGCCGGCAGCAGCTGGCGCTTGAGAGTTCGAGGTGCGTTCACGGTGCTATGATACCTGTTCATTCATTCAGTAGATCGTATTCACCCGCATGTCCGAACTCACCCACTTCGATACCGCCGGCCAGGCCCATATGGTCGACGTCGGCGCCAAGGCCGAAACCCACCGCATCGCCGTTGCCACCGGCAGCATCCGGATGAAGCCCGAAACGCTGGCCATCATTCTATCGGGAACCGCGAAGAAGGGTGACGTGCTGGGCATCGCCCGCATTGCCGCGATCATGGGGGCGAAGCGGACCAGCGATTTGATTCCGCTCTGCCACCCGCTGGCGCTGACCCGCGTGACAGTCGATTTTGAGACGGATGAGGCTGCTTCGTCCGTGCATTGCCGGGCTCAGGTCGAGACTTATGGGAAGACTGGGGTGGAGATGGAGGCGCTGACTGCTGTGCAGGTGGGGCTGCTGACTGTCTATGACATGTGCAAGGCTGTCGATCGGGGGATGGTGATGTCCGAGATCCGGGTTACCGAGAAGCATGGGGGGAAGAGTGGGGATTGGTCGGCTTAACGAAGCACGGCTAACTCTCTTGCTCGGAAAGCGCTCCCCTTATGCTTAAACACATCGGAGCTTTCTCGCCAACACTCGAAAGCTCCGTCGGAAAGCTAATAATGTGAACGCACCGATGCCCAACATCGCATATGCGGCAGGTTCGGGCACAGCCGAGATCGAAATCTGCGTATGCTCAGTCCAGCGTAAATCGGTCGGCACCCACGTGTCCCAATAATTACGGCCGCCAGTGAAGGATTCTCCGCTTGCGAAGCGGTATGAGTAGTAGCTAATGTTGTCCCGAGGGTCGGTTGATGTGTAACCCGCGAAAGTGAATTCGCCGTTAGGCGTGTAGGCAAAATTGGTGAGGCAGGCGCGGCTACGGTATTGCCACTCGCACGGCATAGAAAAATCCATTCCGTAACCAGCGAAACTGAAATCCCTTACTTCGCTCAGACTGTACCTGCCATTGTTATCGAGGTCGTCCACCACCGCATGTGCTACCAATTGCCTGTCGGGCAGATAGATCCCCGAAATGGCATCATAAAAACCGGTGTACGTCACCCAAACGTCTGCTACGCCAGCCTGCACTACAAGGGGCGCTCCGAGAAAAGCGGCCGTTACCAAAACCTGTTTCGACATGATCGTCCTCGCGCTCAGAAAGCAGGGGAAGCTGCTGACAATCTACCGTCCAGACGTGACACTTGTCAATAATATATTGTCGGTCCATCCAGTGGCCTTACGGGTTCTGCACTCATTAGGATTAATTGAATCGAATGCAACTTATGCGGCTTACAGATGAGTAGCCCTCTATAATAGTAATAGGTCAACATCTAATACAGGCAACTGATGACTGGCGCTTTGCCACGCGAGCCCGCTCCCCAGCTCTACACTTTCGAACAGATGAATCTGCAAGTGGGCACTCGCTTGCAGTTCATCACGCATCGTACCCTGCGCCCCATCCAGCACTTTTCCACCGTCATCGGCTGGATCAAGGACGAGTACCTGATCGTCAAGATCCCAATGGACCAGGGCGCGCCAATCGCGCTGCGCGAGGGCGACAAGATCACGTTGCGCGTGTTCTCCGGCGTGAACGTGTGCTCGTTCGCGGCGGTCGTCGAGCGGGTTTTCGGGCGTCCCCTGCTCTATGCCCACGTGACGTTCCCCGTCGAGATTCAGGGCACGAACCTGCGCACGGCGATGCGGGTGAAAGTCGATATTCCGGCGCATGTGAAGGGCGAGGAGTTCGAGCTGTCCGGGTTCCTCGTCAACCTCAGCGTCTCGGGGGCGCTGCTGGAATCGAAACGGCAGCTGCCGGAAGAGGCGCAACAGGTGACGGTGCAGTTCACGCTGCTGACGGAGCCGGACAAGCGGCAGGTGATGATCAGCACCCAAGCGGCGATCCGCAACGTCAATGGCGCGGAGGGGAAGTTCGCCTACGGCTTGCAGTTCATCGATCTCGATCCAGCGCATTACATGATGCTGCAGAACCTGACCTATCAGGCGTTGATCGCCGATCGCCAGAAGATCGTATAAGAAAAAGCCCGGCACTCGGCCGGGCTTCGTCACTCCGATCAGGTCGGGGATCAGTTCTTCACGTAACCTTTGTCTACGCAGGCGCCGGAATATGCCCAGCCCAGGCGCTCGGTGCCCGAGCCTGCTGCACCGCCGGTAGCGGTCGGGGTCAGGACGCACGTGTCGGTCGTTGCGATGCCTTTCACGGCGTTCGGCGTAGCGGTGATCACGCCATCGGCAACTGCCAGGCTGTTGAACACGCCGGTCGTGGACGTCGTCGGAGTGGCCGGGATGTTGGTCGCGGCGCCAGCATTCGTCGCAGCATCCATGTCCGCCAGTGCAACGCCGTTCTGGAATGCTTCTTCAACGGCCAGCTTATACGGGCTAATCTGGCTTACGACTTCAGCGTACGCAGCGCGCTTCACATAGTTCTGGTACGCCGGAATCGCCACAGCCGCCAGAATACCGATAATCGCCACAACGATCATCAGTTCGATCAGGGTGAAACCGCCTTGGGCCTTCTGGTTCATGGATTTCATGGTGTTGCTCCTTCAGTAAAAAACGAAACGGGTTGGGATGCATCAGGTATTGCAATCGCCGTGCCAGCCCGGTTTACGCGCTGTTAGGCCCTGAAAAGCCCAGAAAACCGCTGTTCAGCGCGCTTGCGCTGACGTTTTTTGTCACATGAACTCTCACAAATTGTCACATCGGCCTGCAAAAACGGTCAGCTGACGTTTTTTGTCAGCCCAGCCGGAATGCCATCCGCGTGCCGGACAGGTCCAGCTCGTCGCCGTCCGCCAGCGGCTGTGGCAGCTTGCCCAGCGGGGCGCCGTTCAGCAGCGGGACGCGCTCGCCGTCCGTGTGGGCGGCGGCGTAGCCCGCGTCCGTGCGGTTGATGACGATGACCTGCACGCCGGTGCGGCCCAGGCTCGTCTGCGGCTTGTTCAGTTCCAGCTTGCGGCCCGCGTTGCTGCCGTTGAGGACTTCGATGTGGGCCGCCGGCGGCGTCATCGGCACGGCCGGTGCGCCGCTGATCGGGCGGATGCCGTCGGCGACGAATTCGATGCGGTACTTGGCCAGCTTGACCTGGTCGCCGTGCTGCAGGAAATGTTTGCCGACGCGGTGGCCGTTGACGAACGTGCCGTTGGTCGAATACAGGTCTTCGAGGAACGAGTCGTCGAGGATCGTCGTGATCGCGGCGTGTTCGCCGCTGACGGTGGGGTGTTCCAGCACGATGTCGTTGTGGCGGTGGCGGCCGATCGTCATGCGCTCTTTCGTGAGCTGCACGGTGCGTTCCAGTACGCCGTCACGGGAAATCAGGATCTTCGCCAAACGCCTCTCCTCAACGTCGTCTCCAAATGAAAAACGGGGGCTTCGAAAAGCCCCCGTTATTATCGAACAAAGTTGCCGATTACAGCATTGCCTTCAGCAGGCGTGCCATTTCCGACGGGTTCTTCGTTACTTTGATGCCGCAGGCTTCCATGATTTCCAGCTTGGCTTCCGCGGTGTCGGCACCGCCGGAGATCAGCGCGCCGGCGTGGCCCATGCGCTTGCCCGGAGGCGCGGTGACGCCAGCGATGAAGCCGACGACCGGCTTCTTCATGTTGTCCTTGATCCAACGTGCGGCGTTGGCTTCGTCAGGACCGCCGATTTCGCCGATCATGATGACGGCGTCCGTGTCCGGATCGTCGTTGAACATGCGCATCACGTCGATGTGCTTCAGGCCGTTGATCGGGTCACCACCGATACCGACAGCGGACGACTGGCCGAGGCCCAGTGCGGTCAGCTGGCCGACGGCTTCATACGTCAGCGTGCCCGAACGGGACACGACGCCGATGCGGCCTTTCTTGTGGATGTGGCCCGGCATGATGCCGATCTTGATTTCGTCAGGCGTGATCAGGCCTGGGCAGTTCGGGCCCAGCAGCAGGGTCTTCGAACCGGCCTTGGCCATGCGGTCCTTCACTTCCATCATGTCGCGGACAGGGATGCCTTCGGTGATGCAGATCGCCAGTTCCAGCTCGGCTTCAACGGCTTCCCAGATCGCGGCGGCGGCGCCTGCCGGCGGCACGTAGATCACGGAAACGGTTGCACCGGTTTCCGATGCGGCTTCCTTCACGGAACCGAAAATAGGAATGCCTTCGAAGTCTTCGCCGGCCTTCTTCGGGTTCACGCCTGCAACGAAGGCGTTCTTGCCGTTCGCGTAGTCGCGGCACATGCGGGTGTGGAACTGGCCGGTCTTGCCGGTGATGCCCTGGGTGATGACTTTGGTGTCTTTGTTGATCAGAATAGACATGTTGGTTCCTTAATTAAGCTTGACCGGCTGCAGCGGCAACAACCTGCTTCGCTGCGTCTTCCATCGTGTCGGCGGAGATGATCGGCAGACCGGAATCGGCCAGCATCTTCTTGCCCAGGTCTTCGTTCGTGCCCTTCATGCGCACGACCAGCGGCACTTTCAGGGAAACGGCCTTCGATGCGGTGATCACGCCTTCGGCGATCACGTCGCAGCGCATGATGCCGCCGAAGATGTTCACCAGGATCGCCTTCAGGCCCGGGTTCTTCAGCATGATCTTGAAGGCTTCGGTCACTTTCTCGGCCGTTGCGCCACCGCCCACGTCCAGGAAGTTGGCCGGCTCGCCGCCGAACAGCTTGATCGTGTCCATCGTGGCCATTGCCAGGCCGGCGCCGTTCACCAGGCAGCCGATGTTGCCGTCGAGGGAGATGTAAGCCAGGTCGAACTTGGACGCTTCCACTTCGGCCGGATCTTCTTCGTCCAGGTCGCGGTACGCGACGATTTCCGGATGACGGAACAGGGCGTTCGAGTCGAAGTTGAACTTGGCGTCCAGCGCGATCACTTTACCGTCGCCGGTCAGGATCAGCGGGTTGATTTCGGCCAGCGATGCATCCGTTTCCCAGTACGCTTTGTACAGGCCTTGCAGGTTCGCGCGCGCAGCGGCGATCGAGCCTTCCGGTACGCCGATCTTGCGGGCGACGTCGTCGGCATCCGCGTCGGTCAGGCCGGTGGCCGGATCGATGATCACGTTGTGGATTTTCTCAGGATGGGACTCGGCGACTTCCTCGATGTCCATGCCGCCTTCGGAGGATGCCATCAGCACGACGCGCTGCGAAACGCGGTCGGTCACCAGCGAAACGTACAGTTCCTTCTTGATGTCGGCGCCTTCTTCGATCAGCAGGCGGCGGACTTTCTGGCCTTCCGGACCGGTCTGGTGCGTGACCAGCTGCATGCCCATGATCTGGTTGGCATATTCCTGCACCTGTTCGAGCGACTTGGCGACCTTGACGCCGCCGCCTTTGCCGCGGCCGCCGGCGTGGATCTGTGCCTTGACCACCCAGACCGAGCCGCCCAGCGTTTCGGCAGCTTTCACTGCCTCGTCCGCGGACATGCACGGAATGCCGCGCGGTACCGTCACTCCGAACTTCCGGAGGATTTCTTTGCCTTGATACTCATGGATCTTCATGCTGGCTTCCCTTCTGATGCTGAATATGAAATGGGTTAATGTTGCTGCTACTTCAGTCGTGCGGCACCTGGGCTGTCGTGGCGGCATGGGCCGCCCAGCGTGGGTCATGGCCACGCAACACGGGCGCCGCCGTTGGCGTCGTGCTGTATGGAGTGGAGCGGTTACTCTGGGTGGCGCTGCTCTGCAGCCGGAGAACTTGCAGGGGCTGTCCGCCTTCGCGCAAGCCGGAAGCCAGCAGGGTGTCGTTGACTTTGATGTCGGTGTCGAGGCCGTCAACGCTCCGCTGACCATCCATGCGTGCGAACGCTCGGATGTCTAGGGTGCGCGCGAGCGCACGTCGGCAGACTGGAATTGACAGGGACATAACACCGATGCCGCGTATGCGGCCAAATTAGTAAGCAGCCATGTACTGATCGTACGTTGCCGCAGCTTCTACGGACAACCACCGCACCCGCGGTGCTGCATAAAACTGCAAAAGTGTAGCACACAGGACAGGCAGTGGATAGCAAAGTCGTCGTACGACCGTCGGGTCGATCATACTTTGTTTTGTGCGGGATCAAGGAGTGCCGCACTTTGCGCCGTGAATATCTGATATTTCCAAAGGCAGAGAACGCCAGACTCCGGCAGACAGAACCGGGCGGATCAGACCCCGCCGAACTCGTCTTCCAGATCCACACCCTTCATCGCCGCCCTCACTGCCTTCTGCGAAAACCCGCGAGCGATCAGGAAGCGCATCTGCTTGCTGCGCTCTTCGGCATCTGCCGCCACCTTGCCGTTGAACTTGCGGCGCCATACCTCGCAGCAGCGCGCCACCTCGTCCTCGGCCAGGCCCGCCTTCAGTTCCTGCAATTGCTCGCCGCCGATGCCGTGGCTTTGCAGTTCGGCGACGATGCGGCTGTTGCCGTAACGGGCCGCGCGGCGGTGGATCAGCGATTCGGAAAAGCGCTCTTCCGACAGCCACTTGTTCTGCTCCAGCCAGTTCAGCAGCGCTTCGACGTCGTCGCCCTCTTCCGCATAGCGCGCCAGCTTGCGGCCCAGCTCCAGCCGGCTGTGTTCGCGGGCGGACAACAGGCGCAGTGCGCGGGCTTTCAGGCTGGGAGGTGGCAAGGGCATCGTGACCTATCGAAAAACATGGGGGTGAAAAAAGAATCGCCACCGCCGCAAAGCGGTCGGTGGCGACAAGCCGGATTCGGTATGGCTGCCGGGGCCGGCCCCGGGCGGCATCAGCCGCCAGCCGGGCCCTGCGGCAGGGAGATCAGTCGACCGCTTTCAGCTTCGGTGCCGGCGCTTCGCCGTCTTCCGTTGCCGGCGGCAGTTCGCGCACGCCCAGCGAAGCACGCACCTTGTTCTCGATCTCGCGGGCCAGTGCCGGACGCTCCCGCAGGAACGTGCGGGCATTGTCCTTGCCCTGGCCGATGCGGTCGCCGTTATAGCTGTACCACGAGCCGGACTTCTCGACAATCTTCGCTTCCACGCCCAGGTCGATGATCTCGCCTTCGCGCGACGTGCCTTCGCCATACAGGATGTCGAAGTGCGCTTCCTTGAACGGCGGCGCGATCTTGTTCTTGACGACCTTGACCTTCGTTTCGTTACCGATCACCTCGTCGCCGGACTTGATCGAGCCGGTGCGGCGGATGTCCAGGCGCACGGAGGCGTAGAACTTCAGCGCGTTACCGCCCGTCGTCGTTTCCGGGCTGCCGAACATCACGCCGATCTTCATACGGATCTGGTTGATGAAGATGACCAGCGTGTTGGTGCGGTTGATCGTGCCCGTCAGCTTGCGCAGCGCCTGGGACATCAGGCGGGCTTGCAGGCCCGGCAGCGAATCGCCCATGTCGCCCTCGATCTCGGCGCGGGGCGTCAGTGCCGCCACGGAGTCGACGACGATCATGTCCACGGAACCGGAGCGCACCAGCGCGTCGCAGATCTCCAGGGCCTGTTCACCCGTGTCCGGCTGCGAGATCAGCAGCTCGTGCAGGTTCACGCCCAGCTTTTGCGCATACGTGACGTCCAGCGCGTGTTCCGCGTCGATGAACGCGCAGGTGCCGCCGAGCTTCTGCATTTCGGCGATCGTCTGCAAGGTCAGCGTCGTCTTACCCGACGATTCCGGGCCGTAGATCTCGACGACGCGGCCGCGTGGCAGGCCGCCGACGCCCAGTGCGATGTCCAGGCCCAGCGAGCCGGTGGACACGGTCTGTACTTCTTCGACAGGGGCGGAAGCGTCCATGCGCATCACGGTGCCCTTGCCGAACTGCTTTTCAATCTGAGCCAGCGCAGCGGCGAGCGCTTTGGCTTTTTCGGATGCAGGTACTGCCGCTTTCTTGTCGTCGATCATGATCTTTCGCCTCAGGTGACACGCACAATTGTTCGATAGCCGATACTGTATATGTATCCAGTGCTTTTTGCAAGCGCTGTATCAATCCGGGCAGAGGCTTTCAGTCTGCCTCACAGTTTTGAGTACAATGAAATCGCTACCCTATGCCGGATTGTCAAGATGCGTATTTTACTAGCCGAAGATGACAGCGTCCTGGCGGACGGACTGACGCGCTCCCTGCGCCAGTCCGGCTACGCCATCGACTGCGTGAAGAATGGGCAGGAGGCCGACACGGCCCTCTCCACGCAGGAGTTCGACCTGCTGATCCTGGATCTCGGCCTGCCGAAGATGCCCGGGCTCGAAGTGCTGCGCCGGCTGCGGGCGCGCGGCTCGCTGCTGCCCGTGCTGATCCTGACGGCGGCCGATTCGGTC
The DNA here is from genome assembly GCF_007830495.1 of Pseudoduganella flava. Classification (GTDB taxonomy): domain Bacteria; phylum Pseudomonadota; class Gammaproteobacteria; order Burkholderiales; family Burkholderiaceae_D; genus Rugamonas; species Rugamonas flava. Next base: position 617,393 of record NZ_VLKW01000003.1, read on the forward strand.
GAGCAGCGCGTCACCGGCCTCGATCTGGGCGCCGACGATTACATGGCCAAGCCGTTCGCGCTGTCCGAACTGGAGGCGCGCGTGCGCGCGTTGACGCGGCGCGGCCAGGGGGGCGGCTCCACGCTGATCAAGCACGGCCCGCTCACTTACGACCAGGTGGGCCGCAGCGCCTACATCAACGACCAGATGCTGGACCTGTCGGCCCGCGAGCTGGGACTGCTCGAAGTGCTGCTGGCTCGCACGGGCAGGCTCGTGTCGAAGGAACAGCTGGTCGACCACCTGTGCGAATGGGGCGAGGAAGTCTCCAACAACGCGATCGAGGTCTACGTGCACCGGCTGCGCAAGAAGATCGAGGTGGGCGGCGTGCGCATCGCCACCGTGCGCGGCCTCGGCTACTGCCTCGAAAAATATTCCAGCGCCGCCGCGGCCGAAGCGAAGTGAACGGCGCACAGCCCGACGCCGCGCAGTCCGAAGCCGCGCCGTGGCAGCCCACGCTGGAAGAAGACGGCGAGGGCGAGATCCAGCACTCGCTGTTCGGCGAGATCCTCGACTGGATGCTGGCGCCGCTGCTGCTGCTCTGGCCGATGAGCATCGCGATCACCTATCTGGTCGCCAAGTCGATCGCCAACCAGCCGTTCGACCACGCACTGGAAGACTCCGTCACCGTGCTGGCGCAGCAGGTGCGCGAGGTCGACGGCCAGGCCGTGCGCCTGCCCGGCCCTGCGCGCGACATCCTGCGCGCGGACGACGTCGACAGCATCTACTTCCAGATCCTAGGCCCGCAAGGCGGCTACATCGACGGCGACCGCGACCTGCCCCGCCCGGAGCCCGAGCCTGAAGACGACACCACCCGCCCCGGCGCCGTGCGCTTTCGCAGCGATAACCTGCACGGCACGCCGATCCGCATCGCGTATGCGTACGTGAACCTGGAAGAGAACAGCCAGCGCCCTGCCCGGCTCGCGCTGGTGCAGGTGGCCGAAACGCTGGAAAAGCGCGCCAAGCTCGCCAACGAGATCATCAAGGGCGTGATCCTGCCGCAGTTCATCATCCTGCCGATCGTGCTGGGCCTCGTGTGGTTCGCGCTGTCGCGCGGCCTGCTGCCGCTGGCCGAGCTGCAGGAGCGCATCCGCGCGCGGCCTTCGGACGACCTGTCGCCGATCGCGCCGAATCAGGTGCCCGAGGAGATCACGCCGCTGGTCCGTTCGCTCAACGAGATGCTGGCGCGGCTGTCGCAATCGATCGACATGCAGAAGCGCTTCATCGCCGACGCGGCGCACCAGATGAAGACGCCGCTGGCGGGCATGCGCATGCAGTCCGAGCTGGCGCTGCGCCAGACCGACCAGCAGGAGATCCACCGCTCGCTGGAACAGCTGGCGAAAAGCTCGGAGGCGGCGACGCGCCTCGTCAACCAGCTGCTGGCGCTGGCCCGCGCGGAAAACCAGCCGCAGGCCGGCAGCGCGTTCGAAGCGCTGGACCTCGCCGAGCTGGCCCGCAACGCCGTACGCGACTGGGTGCCGGCCTCGTTCAACTACCGCATCGACCTGGGTTACGAGGCGCCGGAAGCGCCCGTGCTCATCGAAGGCAATCCATTGATGCTGCGCGAGCTGCTGTCGAACCTGATCGACAACGCGCTGCGCTACACGCCCCACGGCGGCAGCGTGACGGTGCGCGTGCGCAGTGCCGCGGTGGCCGACGGCGACTGCGCCGTGCTGGAAATCGAGGACACGGGCCCCGGCATTCCGCCGGCCGAGCGCGTGCACGTGTTCGAGCGCTTCTACCGCATCCTCGGCAGCAGCGCCGAAGGCAGCGGCCTGGGGCTGGCGATCGTGCGCGAGATCGCCCAGCAGCATGGCGCTGACATCGAGATCCTGTCCAACCCGCGCGCCACCAACCCGAAATACCCCGGCAGCCTGTTCCGGCTGACGTTCCCGCCGCAGCCCGCCGCGGCAGAAGAGGAGCCACCGCACTATGGCTGACCAACCCGACGACCCGCAACCTGGCGGCTACTGGCGCGCCACGCGCCGCCTGACGGCCGTGCTGCTGGTGGCGTGGATCGCCACCGGCTTTTGCGCCGTGTACTTCGCGCGCGAGCTGGCCGGGCTGACGATCTTCGGCTGGCCGCTGTCGTTCTACCTGGCGGCGCAGGGCGCGTCGCTGGCCTACCTGGCCATCATCGGCATCTACGCGTGGCGCATGCGCCGGCTGGAACGGCGGGAGCGCGCTTGAAGACCGGCCGCCCGTTCTTCCAGCGCCTGACGCGCTACTACGCGATCTTCGCGGCCTGCTTCGCCGGCTTCCTGCTCGCGCTGGCGATCCTGGAAAACGAAGGCATGCCGCGGGTGTGGATCGGCTACATGTTCCTGTTCGCGACGATCGTGCTGTATGCCACGATCGGCGTGCTGGCGCGCACGTCCAGCGTGTCCGAATACTATGTGGCGGGACGGCGCGTGCCGGCGCTGTACAACGGCATGGCGACGGCGGCCGACTGGATCTCGGCCGCGAGTTTCATCAGCCTCGCCGGCAGCCTGTACCTGAACGGCTTCGACGGCCTGGCGTTCGTGATGGGCTGGACGGGCGGCTACTGCCTCGTGGCGCTGTTGATCGCGCCATATCTACGCCGGCTCGGGCAGTACACGATCCCCGACTTCCTCGCGGCCCGCTACGGCGGCCCGGGCGACGGCCGCGCCGTGCGCCTGTGCGCCGTCGCGGCGACGATCCTCGTGTCGTTCACCTACGTCGTCGCGCAGATCTATGCGGTGGGGCTGATCGCATCGCGCTTTACGGGGGTCGATTTCTCGGTCGGCATCTTCCTCGGGCTGGCCAGCATCCTCGTCTGCTCGTTCCTGGGCGGCATGCGCGCGATCACGTGGACGCAGGTGTCGCAGTACATCATCATCCTCGTCGCGTTCCTGATTCCGGCGATGTGGCTGTCGGCCAAGCACAGCGGCAATCCGATCCCGCAGGTCGCCTACGGCAAGCTGCTGCCGCAACTGTCCGCCCGCGAAGCGGCGCTGGCCGTCGACGACAAGGAAAGCGCCGTGCGCGACGTGTTCCGCCAGCGCGCCGAGCAGGTGCAGCGGCGCCTGAACGGCCTGCCCGATTCGTGGGAAGCGGGCCGCGCGGAATTGCAGCACTACCTTGACAACGTACGGCTGCGCAACGCGTCGCTGCTGGAGATCCGCGCCGCCGAATGGGCGCTGATCGCCTACCCGAAGAATGCCGACGAAGCCGTGACGATCTGGAGCGCCGAGCGCGACGAGAACCTGAAGCGCGCCCGCCCCATCACGCCGCACGCGACGCCGTTCCCCGGCGCGACCCGCGAGCAGTCGGACATCAAGCGCCGCAACTTCCTCGCGCTGGCGTTCTGCCTGATGCTGGGCACGGCGGCGCTGCCGCACATCCTGATGCGGTCGTACACGACGCCGTCCGTCGACGAGACCCGCATGTCCGTGTTCTGGACCCTGTTCTTCATCCTGCTGATCTACCTGACGATCCCCGCGCTGGCGGTGCTGGTCAAGTACGACGTCTACACGGCGCTGGTGGGCAGCGCGTTCAGCGACCTGCCCACGTGGGTGTCGTACTGGGCCAGCGTGGACAAGGCCAACCCGCTGATCAGCATCACGGACGTGAACGGCGACGGCATCGTGCAGCTGGCCGAGATCGCGATCGACGGCGACGTGCTCGTGCTGGCCACTCCGGAGATCGCCGGCCTGCCCTACGTGATCTCCGGCCTGGTGGCGGCGGGCGGCCTCGCTGCCGCGCTGTCGACGGCGGACGGCCTGCTGCTGGCGATCTCGAACGCGCTGTCGCACGACGTGTACTACAAGATCGTCGACCCGAAGGCGTCGACGCAGAAGCGCGTGACGATCTCGAAGCTGATCCTGCTGGGCGTCGCGTTCATCGCCGCGTACTCGGCATCGACGAAGCCGGGCGACATCCTGTCGCTGGTCGGCGCCGCGTTCTCGCTGGCGGGATCGACGTTGTTTCCGGTGCTGGTGGCCGGCGTGTTCTGGCGCCGCGCCAACCACTACGGCGCGCTGGCGGGCATGGCGACGGGCTTTGCCGTCTGCCAGTTCTACATGCTGCACACGAACCCGGTGCTGGGCGGCACGGCCGCGGCGCAATGGTTCAACATCGCGCCGATCTCGGCCGGCGTGTTCGGCGTGCCGGCCGGGATCGCCGCGCTGGTGCTCGTCAGCCTGCTGACGCCGCCGCCGGACGCCCGGCGTGCGGCATTGATACGACACATCCGCTCGTCGGAGATACCGTCCGGTAAAGATTCTTGACGTTGTGACATTTGGTGAGAAAGCTGGACGTTGCAATGTGTTAAGTTCGGCGCTCCCCTTTTTCACCAATCGCCATGTCCCTTCCAGCCCTGCTGTCCGCGGCGCTGCTTGCCGCCGGCATCCTCGTGTCCTGCTCCGGCAACGCCGCCAGCGCGCCGCCACCCGTGCAAGCCTTTTTCGACAACGCCGAATTCGGCGGCGCCCAGCTGTCCCCGAACGGCCGCTACCTGGCCGCGAAGGTCAGCGCCGCCGGCGGTCACGACCGGCTCGGCGTCGTCGACCTTGCCACGTTCGAATCGAAGATCGTCGCCAGCTTCTCGGATGGCGACATCGGCCACTTCCAGTGGATCAGCGACCAGCGCCTGCTGTTCGACAGCACCGACAAGGACCTGGCGCCAGGCCAGGTGCGTTCCGCTCCCGGCCTGTACGCGGTGGACCGCGACGGCCAGCATGCCCGCGAGCTGGCCGAGCGCAACGGCCACTTCATCCGCGCCGGCGGCGGCCGCGACCTGCTGCCGTGGCACACCTACATGCTGCCGCAGCACGGCGCGCAGAATTCCGACACCGTCTATGTGCAGAGCGTGGACTTCGCCACCGGCGGCAGCGTGCGGTCGATCCAGCTGCTGCGGCTGGACACGCGCAACGGCCGCAGCATGGAAGTCTCCGAACCAGGCTACGTACAACGCTGGCTGCTGGACGCGCAAGGCCAGCCCCGCATGGCGATGACGCTGGACCAGGGCAAGAGCACCGTGTGGCTGCTGGAAGGCGACAAATGGCGCGCGCTGAACACGACCAACGCCTGGATCGACCACGCCGCCGGCTTCGCGCCGCTGGACTTCGGCCCGGACGGGCAGCTGTACGTGTCCGCCAACGAAGGGCGCGACAAGGCGGCCCTGTACATGTTCGACATCGCCGCCGGCAAGCCGTATCCGAAGCCGCTGCTGACGATGGACCGGCACGATTTTTCCGGCCACCTGATCTTCAGCGGCGGCAAGCTCGCCGGCATCCGCTACATCGGCGACGCCGAGGACACGGCCTGGCTGACGCCGGAGACCAAGGCGCTGCAGGAAGCCGTCGACCGGAAGCTGCCCGGCATGGTCAACCTGATCGACCTGCCGCGCCGGCCGGAGACGCCGTTCGTGCTGGTGCGCACCTACTCGGATCGCCAGCCGGCCGTCTACTTCGTCTACAACCGTGACACGGGCGCGCTGACCAAGGTGGGCAACACGCATCCGCGCATCGATCCGAAGAAGATGGGCACGCAGGACAACGTGCAGTACACGGCGCGCGACGGCCTGCCGATCCCTGCGCTGCTGACGCTGCCGCCGGGCGCCACGCGCCATGACAAGCTGCCGATGGTGGTGCTGGTGCATGGCGGCCCGTGGGTGCGCGGCGCCGTGTGGGGCTGGTCGGCCGACCGGCAGTTCCTTGCGTCGCGCGGCTACGCCGTGCTGGAGCCCGACTTCCGCGGCAGCACCGGCTACGGCAACAAGCACTTCGCGGCCGGCCTGAAACAGTGGGGCCTGGCGATGCAGGACGACGTGGCCGACGGCGCGCGCTGGGCGATCGCCGAGGGCATCGCCGATCCGCAGCGGATCTGCATCGCCGGCGCCAGCTATGGCGGCTATGCCACGCTGATGGGCCTGATCCGCGACCCGGACCTGTTCCGCTGCGGGATCGCGTGGGCCGGCGTGGCCGACATCAAGCTGATGTACGGCACGAGCTGGTTCCACGCGTCCGACATGCCGGCCGAATACCTCCGCTACGGCATGCCGCAGCTGATCGGCGACCTGGAGAAGGACGCGGCCCAGCTGACTGCCACGTCGCCCGTCGAACAGGCCGCGCGGCTGCGCCAGCCGCTGCTGCTGGCCCACGGCGGCGCCGACCGACGCGTGCCGCGCGCACACGGCGTGCGCTTCCGCGACGCGGTGCAGGCCACCAACAAGAACGTCGAATGGGTGGAATACGCGCAGGAAGGCCACGGCTGGTCGCTGCCTGAAAACCGCTTCGATTTCTGGACCCGGGTGGAGCGCTTCCTGGAGCGCAACCTGGGCCCCGGCAAACTGCCGCAACAATAATTTTAACGAGAGAGCGGGCCCTGCCCTACCTGATTGACCGATGACGAAATACCTGCGTTTCCTGTTGCTGTCCCTGAGTTTTGCCGCGGCGGTAGTGCATGCCGCACCGCCTGTCGAGCAGTTCTTTGCCGAGCCGAAGCTGGCCGATCCCGTGCTGTCCCCCGGCGGCCGCTACGTCGCGATGAAGGTCGCCATGAACGGCGCCCGCGCCAAGCTCGTCGTGTTCGAACCCGGTGCGAACCGGCCGCCCGCCATCGTGGCCCATTTCCCCGACCTGGACATCAACGTCGTGCAGTGGGTGAACGAACAACGGCTGTTGTTCAACACGGTCGACCGCTCCGTCGGCCAGGGTGACCGCACGCTCGCTGCGGGCCTGTTCGCCGTCGACGCCGACGGCGCGAACCCACGCCAGCTGGCCGACGTGCATGGCGCCGTGCCGGTCACCGGCAGCCGCGTGCGCCCGACGATGCTGGACTGGAACCACTTCATCCTCGAGGAGCGCGGGCCGCAGGATTCCAACGCCGCCTACATGCTGCGCGGAGAGCTCGACAGCTCGCGCCGGGCCTGGAGCGCGATGTCGCTGGTGAAGGTCGACACGAAATCGGCATCGTCCACGCAGGTGCCAGGACCGGGCCACGCGATGAAATGGATGCTCGACTACGCGGGCCAGCCGCGCCTGGCCGTGCGCTTCGAAGACGGCATGACGGAGATCCACATCCTCGACGCGGACACGGGCAACTGGCGCAAGCTGGCGGCGTTTCCCAGCTACGGCGTATCGCCCGGCGCCTTCACGCCGCTGGCATTCGGCCCCGACGGCACGCTGTACGTCAAGGCCAACCGCGGTGACACCAGCGCCGTGTTCGCGCTCGACGTCAAGACGGGCAAGCTGGCGGCCGAGCCGATCGTCAACACGCCCGGCTTCGACTTCGACGGCAAGCTGGTGTTCGGCCGGGGCAAGCTGCTCGGCATCGAACTGCGCACCGATGCGCTGGGCGTCGAGTGGATCGACGCAGGCATGAAGGCCGTGCAGGCGGACATCGACAAGCTGTTGCCGGCCACCGTCAACGTGATCACGGTGCCGGCCCGCGCGACGACGCAGAACGTGCTCGTCACCGCCTACTCGGACCGCTTCCCGAAGGCCTACTACGTGTACGACATGGCGACGAAACAGGCCGTGAAGCTGGGCGACACGCAACCTGGCATCGAGCCGAAGCAGATGGGCACGCAGCAATGGGTGCAGTACAAGGCACGCGACGGCATGACGATCCCGGCCCTGCTGACGCTGCCGCCGGGCCGCCCCGCACAGAAGCTGCCGCTGGTCGTGCTGGTGCACGGCGGGCCGTACGTACGCGGTAACAGCTGGGAGTGGAACCCGCAAAGCCAGTTCCTGGCCACGCGCGGCTACGCGGTACTGGAGCCGGAATTCCGCGGCAGCATGGGCTTCGGCGTGAAGCACTTCAAGGCCGGCTTCCGCCAGTGGGGCCTGGCGATGCAGGACGACGTGACGGACGGCGCGCGCTGGCTGATCGGTCGCGGCACCGTCGATGCGAACCGCGTGTGCATCGCCGGCGCCAGCTATGGCGGCTACGCGGCGCTGATGGGCGTGGCGCGCGAGCCGGACCTGTTCAAGTGCGCGATCGACTGGGTGGGCGTGACGGACCTGAACCTGCTGTATTCGGCCGGCTGGAATTTCGCCTCCGATGCCAGCGACGACTGGAAGCGCTACGGCCTGCCGCAACTGGTCGGCGACCGCGAGAAGGATGCCGCGCAGCTGCAGGCCACGTCGCCGCTGTACCTGGCCGACCGCATCAGCCGCCCGCTGCTGCTGGCTTACGGCGGCGTGGACCAGCGCGTGCCGCTCGATCACGGCCTGAAGTTCCGCTCCGCCGTAACGAAGACCAATCGCGACGTCGAGTGGGTGCAGTATCCAGACGAAGGGCATGGCTGGTCGCTGCCGCAGAACAAATACGACTTCTGGAACCGCGTGGAACGCTTCCTGGACCGGAACATCGGCGCCGCGGCGCAGAAGTAACGGCCGCCGCAGCCAGGTGCCCAGCGACACGCGGGGCACCGTGCCGCAGATCCCGCGCGCGGCGCCGTGCGGGTCACCTCACTTCTCGACAATCACCTCCTTGCGCAATTGCGGATCGGCCGCGATCTCGGCCGCCGTGAACGGCAGCGCGATCCATTCGCGCTTCGAGAAACGGCGGGTCTGGTCGCTGTGGTGCGGCGAGCTCGGGTCGGCCGACTGCGAGTACGTCAGCAATGCCAGCGCGCGCGGACCGGCATCGTCGAAACCCACCACCTGCAGGTAGCTGGTGCCGCCGCTCACTTCGAACTGCCCGCCCTGCCCGTTGGGGTCCACATCGATCGCGTTCAGGATGCCCAGCTCACCCAGGCCGCCGTGGATTGGTATCGCAGCGCCGCCGCGCCGGCTGACCTGGAAGTCGCCCAACTTCGCGCTGCGCGGCACCCCCGCCGCGTCGTAGCGCTGCACGGTGCTGGCCAGTGCCTTGGCCAGCGCTGCGGCGACCGCATCGTCGCGCCAGTTCAGGCCGCGCGGCGTGTGCACCGGGTCGCGCGGGTCGAACGGCACGCCCCACGTGTTCTCCGGCAGCTCGGCGGTCATGATGCCGGCGAAATAAGGCAGGCCGAGATTGGCGTCGAAGCCGGCGTCGCCGCTCCACGCGGACAGCGCGGCGCAGCCGGCCGTGACTTCCGCTTGTGCCGGGCCGCTGGCGCACCAGGCGCGCAGGTCGGGCAACAGCAGCGGCGCGAGATAGACCTTGTCGTTCAGTGCCAGGTCGCGCAGGTCGTCCAGCGTGAGGCGGTGCTGGCGCAGGCGCTCCGGCAGTTCGGCCAGCACCTGCCGCGTGCGCGCGCCCTGGGGCACGCCATCGCGCGACACAAGCGCCGGGAAGCCCGTCAGCGGCGCGGCCGGGTTGGACAGCCACGCGCTGTCGTTCGCGTTCTGCACGAAGTCGCGCCGCTCCAGCACGGGCAGCCGGTTTGCCGGCACCGTGCCGGGCTGCGGCGCCCCCGCTTCATCGCGCCACGCACAGGCCGAGCGGCTGCCGTCCAGCACGTGCAGCCCTTCCGGTGCGAGCGGCGCGTACTGAGGCAGCAGGCAGCCGGCCAGGGCGTCGTCCGGCAGGTTGGCGATCGGCGACACGTTCATCAGCAGCGTATTGCCGGCGCGGTCCGCCGCGATCGTGTTGTTCCACGGGTTGCCGGCCACGCGCAGGTTCGCCTCCTTCAGCTCCGCCAGCGAACGGGCCTTGTTCATCTCGTACCACTGCGTCACGACGCGGTCGTTGTCCATGTTCGCATCGCGCAGCGCATACACGGTCGTCGGCGTCCACTCCAGCAAGCCGGGCACGGCGACCAGCGGGCCATACTCCGTGCTGAACAGCGTGCGGGTGCGCGTGCCGGTGCTGCCGTCGGCATTCTTCACCGGCACGGCGAGCGTGCGGCGCACCAGTGCGCGCGGCTGGCCATCGACGAGGTAGTGCGTGGGATCGCTCGGGTCCAGCTGCAGTGCATACGCCGTGAAGTGGGCCGACGTGTCGGTGGTGTGCGTCCACGCGAACTCCTTCGTGAAGCCGATGCCGACGACGGGCAGGCCCGGCAGCGTGGCACCCATCACATCCAGTTTGCCGGGGATCGTCAGGTGCAGCTGGTAGAAGCGCAGCGCGTCGCCCCACGGCAGGTGGGGCTGGCCCAGCAGCATGCCGCGGCCGTCCGCGCTGGCGTCGGCGCCGATGGCGATCGCATTGCTGGCGCTGACACGCGGCGCGCGGGAGGCGCGCCTGCCGCTGGTGCGGGACAATGTCGCGGTACCCGGCTGCGGTGCGCTGCCGATCGGACCGATCCAGCTCATGGCCGTCAGCGCGATGCGGCGCGTCAGTCGCACCAGATCCATGGTCGTCACGGGGCGCACCCACGGGCGTTGCGGCAGGCTTCCGGCAGCGTGCCGATGCCCTTGTCGGCCACGTAGCGGTTCACGCCGGCCGCATAGCCCCGCATCAGCGCCTGCACTTCGGCCGGCTGCGCGTTCCAGGCGCGCAGCACGGCGGCATCGTCGTTCATCTGGCGGAAGAAGAAGTCGGAGTCGAGGTTGTTAACGGCCAGTTCCAGATTCTCCGACGTGGCGCCGTCCGCGCCGAACCAGCGCGACCGCTCGCCGCTGACGGTAAGGATCTCCGCCGCCAGCAGGCAGAAGTTGTCCTGGGCGTAGGCATAGCCGATGCCGAAGCCCAGCCCGGCCTCGTCGGCCGCCTCGATGTGCGGGATGCCGTAGGCGGTGCGGGCGATCGTGGCCTGGTAGCGGGAGCCGGACGGGGGATTGATGCCGTTCCCGCCGCAAGCGGTCAGCAGGGCGGCCAGCAGGCAGGCCGCCGCCGCATTCGATGTGCAAGTCATACAGTCTCCGGTCAATAGCGATGCGGCCGATGCTGACGGCGCCACATGAAGGCCGGCTGAGCGCCACATGAAGCCACGATGAAGGGCAAAAAAGGGGTAAGCTGTGGGCTCTCATCCGACAGGAGGTTGCTATGGGTTCCGGCAAGATTCTGGTGGCACAGGGAGGCGGCCCCACCGCCGTCATCAACCAGTCGCTGGTGGGCGTGGCGCTCGAAGCGCGGCGCTTTCGCGACGTGACCCGGGTGTACGGCGCGCTGCACGGCGTGCGCGGCATCGTCGACGAGGACTTCGTCGACCTGACACAGGAAACAAGCCACAACCTGGAACTGGTGGCCGCAACGCCGTCGTCGGCGCTGGGCTCGACGCGGGACAAGCCGGACGAGAAATACTGCGCCGAGATCTTCAACGTGCTGCGCGCGCACCAGATCGAACACTTCTTCTACATCGGCGGCAACGACTCGTCGGACACGGTGCGCATCGTCAGCGAGCAGGCCCGCGCGGCCGGCTATCCGCTGCGCGCGATCCACATCCCGAAGACGATCGACAACGACCTGGTGGGCAACGATCACACGCCCGGATTCCCGTCCGCCGCCCGCTTCGTCGCGCAGGCGTTCGCCGGCGCGAACCTGGACAACGCATCGCTGCCCGGCGTGTACGTCGGCGTCGTGATGGGCCGGCATGCGGGCTTCCTGACCGCTGCTGCCGCGCTGGGCAAGAAGTTCCCGGACGACGGCCCCCACCTGATCTACGTGCCCGAGCGGACCTTCGACATCGAACGCTTCCTGGCCGACGTGAAGGCCACGTACGAGCGGCATGGCCGCTGCGTGATCGCCGTCTCGGAAGGCGTCCACGATGCCAGCGGCGCGCCGATCGCCACCCTGCTGGCGAAGGAACTGGAGCACGATGCGCACGGCAACGTGCAGCTCTCGGGCACGGGCGCGCTGGCGGACCTGCTGTGCGACGAGATCCGCGCGAAGCTGGGCATCAAGCGCGTGCGCGGCGACACATTCGGCTACCTGCAACGCTCGTTCATCGGTTGCGTATCGGACGTGGACCAGCGCGAGGCGCGGGAAGTGGGCGAAAAGGCCGTGCAGTACGCGTTCTGGGGCGACCGCGACGGCTCGGTGGCGATCCGCCGCACGGGCTTCTATTCTGCCGATTACGAGCTGCTGCCGTTGAACGCCGTCGCAGGCAAGACGCGCACGATGGAGGATGAGTTCATCGCATCTTCCGGCACGGACGTGACGGATGCATTCCGGCTGTACCTGCGGCCTTTGTTGGGGTCGGGGATGCCGGATGCGTTCCGGTTGCGCTGTGCGCGGGTGGAGAAGGTATTGCGGAGGTAGGCCGTCAGGTGGCCGAGCCGTGCGTCAGCATGCGCTGCGTGAATGCAAGGAAGTCGTCGAGGTGATCGCGGATGACGGCGACGGTGATCGGCAGTTGCAAGGTCTGGTAGTCGTGTACCGCGATGTTGCGAAAGCCGACCATCTTCTGCATCGCGCCGGCCAGCGCGGGGTCGATCCACCCGGCCTCCGCCAGCAGACGGAACACGTCGCGCGAGCTCTGTGGCACGCCAAGCCGTTCGCGCCGGATGATGTGCTGGCCACAGTCCAGCGCTGCCTCGCAAGCGCGCTGGATATTGAGAATGGCCGCATCCTGTCGCGTGTAGTCGGTCTGGAACGTCGTCGGATCCTTCGCATACTCTTCGCGCGCCCGGCTCACGCAGCGCTCGATGGTCGCGGCCTTGTTCAGAATGACTTCATCAGGTACCGGACTTGCCATACACCCTCCCGTCTTCCCGGATGTCCGCCAGCAGCGCCGCGCGGGCACTGTCGAGTTCCGTCTTGTCGCTGAGGATAGCGCACTCGTAGAGGGCGCCCTGGGCATCCTTCTGCCACAGCCGGCGTCCCGTCGTGATCACCTGGTATTGCATCACCGTGGTGGCGACGCGCAGGTCCAGCAGGTCGATATCGCGGTCGAGCAGGATCGCCAGTTGCTGGCCGAGGTCCCACAGCTGCACAGCGTCGACCTTGCCGGCAACGAGGACGGCCAAGTCGACGTCGCTGTCGGCGGTGGCATGCCCCGTGGCCTCGCTGCCGAACAGCCACACGCCCAACAGATCCGGCAGCGCCGCCTGCAGGAAGGCGACGATGCGCGCATCGGGCAGGCGGTTGTCCATTGTGGTTACACCACGATCGTCTGGTGCTCGCCCTCTTTGCGGGCGCGGATCGTACCGATACGCGACACGGTCTCGCCGGCCGCCGTCAGCTGGGCGATCGCCGCGTCGGCGTTCGCGGCCGACACGATCACCGTCATGCCGATGCCGCAGTTGAACACGCGGTGCATCTCGGCGTCGGCGACGCCGCCGTGCTGCTGCAGCCACTGGAACAGCGGCGGCATCGTCCACGACTTGCCGTCGAGTTCAGCGGTCAGGTTGTCGGCCAGCACGCGCGGGATGTTTTCCACCAGGCCGCCGCCCGTGATGTGCACGAGGCCCTTCACTTCCATCGATTCCATCAGCGCCAGCAGCGGCTTGACGTAGATGCGGGTCGGTTCCATCAGCACGTCGGCCAGCTTGCGGCCGTGGAAGTCCGCTTCCAGGTCGGGCTTGGCCACTTCGATGATCTTGCGCACCAGCGAGTAACCGTTCGAGTGCGCGCCCGACGATGCGAGGCCCAGCACGACGTCGCCCGGGGCGATCTTCGAGCCGTCGATCAGCTTCGATTTTTCCACCGCGCCGACGGCGAAGCCGGCCAGGTCGTATTCGCCGGCCGGGTACATGCTCGGCATCTCGGCCGTTTCGCCGCCGATCAGCGCGCAGCCGGCCTGCTCGCAGCCTTTCGCGATGCCCTTGATGACGTCGGTCGCGATCGGCACGTCCAGTTTGCCGCAGGCGAAGTAGTCGAGGAAGAACAGCGGCTCGGCACCCTGCACGAGGATGTCGTTGACGCTCATCGCCACCAGGTCGATGCCCACCGTGTCGTGGCGGTTCAGTTCAAAGGCCAGCTTCAGCTTCGTGCCCACGCCGTCCGTGCCGGACACCAGCACCGGCTCCTTGTACTTCTTGCTGATCTCGAACAGTGCGCCGAAACCGCCGATGCCGCCCATCACGCCTTCGCGCAGGGTGCGCTTGGCAAATGGCTTGATCGCTTCGACTAAGGCATCGCCCGCGTCGATGTCGACGCCAGCGTCACGGTAGGACAGGGATACGTTGGAAGGTTGGCTCATGGTGTTTTTCGCAGCGAAGGCGGTAAAATAGAAGGCGGATGCGGTGATTTTGGCCATTTTTTTATCAAAAACGGTGCCAAATCCGGCAAGTCCGCTATTTTAACAAAACGTCTCCACCGATTCTTCTCTTTTCGCCGATCCCCCGTCCATGCCCCTTTCCCTGACCGCAGAACAAAAACAAACGGTATTCTGGGTTGGCGTGTGGACCGCCTTCGTTTGCCTGCTCGTGCTGCTGGGCCCCGTGCTGACGCCGTTCCTGGCCGCGGCGATCATCGCCTATGCGCTGAACCCGGCCGTGGACCGGCTGTGCCGCGTGCGGCTGGGCCGCTGGCCGTTGCCGCGCACGGCCGCCGTCACCGTCGTGATCACGCTGTTCGCCGCCGCGCTGTGCGCGCTGGTGCTGATCGTCGTTCCCGTGCTGCGCAAGGAAATCCCGCTGCTGCAGGCCGCCATTCCCGCCTTCATGGCGAAACTGAACGCGGCGCTCGCGCCACGGCTGCAGGAACTGGGCGTGCAGGTGCGCTTCGACCCGGCCGGCGTCAAGCAGATCGTGACGGAGCAGTTGGCCGCCAGCGGCGACCAGATCTGGTCCGCCCTGCTGAACTCGGCCCGCATCGGCGGCACCGCCGTGTTGGGGTGGCTGGCCACGCTGACGCTCGTTCCCGTCGTGCTGTTCTACCTGCTGCTGGACTGGCCCGCGCTGCTGTCGCGCATCGCCAAGGCAGTGCCGCGCCGCTGGGTCAACCCGGCCGCGCACATGGCGATGGAGGCCGATGCGCTGCTGGCCCAGTACCTGCGCGGCCAATTGACCGTGATGCTGGTGCTGGCCGCGTACTACTCGGCGGCGCTGGCGATCGCCGGCTTCGACGTGGCGCTGCCGGTCGGCATCCTGACCGGCCTGCTCGTATTCATTCCGTATCTCGGCTTCGGCATCGGCCTCGTGCTGGCGCTGATGGCCGCCGTGCTGCAGTTTGCCGACTGGAGCGGCGTGGTGGCCGTCGCCGTCATCTATGGCCTGGGCCAGGTGATCGAAGGCTTCGTGCTGACGCCGCGCCTCGTCGGCGAGCGGATCGGCCTGGGCCCGCTGACCGTGATCTTCGCGCTGCTGGCGTTCGGCCAGCTGTTCGGCTTCGTCGGCGTGCTGCTGGCGCTGCCCGCGTCGGCCGTGCTGGCCGTCGCCCTGCGCCACTTGCGCCGCCACTACCTGGCGTCCGCCTTTTATAATGCATGATGTGCCCAAGCCGATAGTGAAGAAATGCGAGTTATGCAAATGACCAGGAAGCCGAGGCCAGTGCCATGAAACAGCTGGTGCTGGACCTGGGCGCGGAGCCGGTCCACACGCTCGAGTCGTTCGAGGTGGGCCGCAATGCCGAGGTGGCGGCGCTGATGCGCCAGTTCGCCGGCCGCGGCTCGCGTGAACATTTCGCCTACCTGTGGGGCGAGGTGGGCGCGGGCAAGACGCACCTGTTGAAAGCCCTCGCGTCGACCGAGCGGGCGCGCTACATCTCGCCGTTCTCGATCGAGTCGGAATTCGTCTACTCGCCCGAGGTCGACCTGTACCTGCTCGACGATTGCGAAAAGCTGTCGCCCGTCGCCCAGATCGACGCGTTCGCGATGTTCAACGAAATCCGCGCCAACGGTGCCTACATGGTGTGCAGCGGCGCCGTGCCGCCGGCCGTTCTGCCGGTGCGCGAGGACCTGCGCACGCGCATGGGCTGGGGCCTGATCTACCAGCTGCACGGGCTGACGGACGACGAGAAGGTGGCCGCGCTGTCGCAGGCGGCGGCCAGCCGCGGCTTGACGCTGTCGCCCGGCGTGTTACCCTATTTGCTGTCCCATTTCAGGCGCGACATGCGCTCGCTGTCCTCGATGCTGGACTCGCTCGACCAATATTCCCTAGAAACCCAACGCCCGATCACCCTGCCGCTGCTGCGCGAGTGGCTGCAGGCCGAGAAGGAATGAAAGCTCCCATGAACCTGGCCCTGTTCGACCTCGACCACACGCTGCTGCCCATCGACTCCGATTTCGAGTGGGGGCAATTCCTGTGCCGCGTCGGCGCCGTCGATGCCGCCGCCTTCGAGCGCCGCAACAAGGACTTCTACGGCCAGTACGAAGCCGGCACGCTGGACGCCGTCGAATACCTCGAATTCGCGCTCGGCACGCTGGCCACGATCGACCCGCAGCGGCTGGCGGCGCTGCAGCAGCAGTTCATGACCGAAGTCGTCGAACCGAACATCCGCCCCGCCGCGCGCGCGCTGCTGCAGCGCCACCTGGACGCGGGCGACCTGGTGGCGATCGTGACGGCGACGAACCACTTCGTCACCGCCCCGATCGCGCAGGCGTTCGGCGTGGAGCACCTGATCGCCGCGCTGCCGGAAGTCGTCGACGGCCGCATCACCGGCCGCCTGCACGGCACGCCGACGCAGGGCGAGGGCAAGATCGTGCACACCAAGGCATGGCTGGAACAAATGGGCAAGACGCTCGAGCATTTCGAGCACGTGTACTTCTACAGCGACTCGCACAACGACCTGCCGCTGCTGTCGATCGTCACGCATCCCGTTGCGACCAACCCGAATGCCGTCCTGACGCGCCACGCCAACGAGCAGGGCTGGCCTTTACTCCATCTATTCAATGATTAAGAAATTCATCCGCAAGATCCTGGGCGTGAAAGCCCCCCGCAACACCGACGAACCCGAGGTACTGGGGCCGGAACAACATGGCATCGACCCGAAGATGGTGTCGTCCAACGCCGTCCGCGTCACCTCCACGTTGCAGGAGGCGGGGTTCGAGGCCTTCGTCGTCGGCGGCGCCGTGCGCGACCTGCTGCTCGGCGTGAAGCCGAAGGATTTCGACATCGCCACCAACGCCACGCCGGAACAGGTGAAACGCCTGTTCCGCCGCGCCTTCATCATCGGCCGCCGCTTCCAGATCGTGCACGTGATGTTCGGCCAGGACCTGCTGGAAGTGACGACGTTCCGCGGCACCACCACCGACAACGCGCCGAAGGATGAACACGGCCGCGTCCTGCGCGACAACACGTTCGGCTCGCAGGCCGAAGACGCGGAACGCCGCGACTTCACGATCAACGCGATGTACTACAACCCGGCCACGCAGCAGGTGCTGGACTACCACGGCGGCATGCGCGACATCCGCGCGAAAACGCTGCGCATCATCGGCCAGCCCGAGGCCCGCTACCGCGAAGACCCGGTGCGCATGCTGCGCGTGGTGCGCTTCGCCGCGAAGCTGAAATTCGACATCGAACCGACGACGGCCGCGCCGATCTCCGTGATGGCGCCGTTGATCAACAACGTGCCTGCCGCGCGTGTGTTCGACGAGATGCTGAAACTGCTGATGAGCGGCAGTGCGCTGGCCTGCCTGCAGCAGCTGCGCAAGGCCGGCCTGCACCACGGCCTGCTGCCGCTGCTGGACGTCGTGCTGGAACAGCCGCTGGGCTTCAAGTTCGTCACGCTGGCGCTGGAGGCCACCGACAAGCGCATCGCCGCCGGCAAGACCGTGTCGCCGGGCTTCCTGTTCGCGTCGCTGCTGTGGCACCAGGTGCTGGAGAAGTGGAACGCCTACCAGGCCGCCGGCGAATTCCCGATCCCCGCGCTGCACCTGGCCGCGGACGAAGTCCTCGAATCGCAGACGGAGAAGCTGGCGCTGCAACGCAAGATCGGTTCGGACATGCGCGACATCTGGGCGATGCAGCCCCGCTTCGAGCGCCGCAACGGCAAGAACCCGTACAAGCTGCTGGAACACCTGCGCTTCCGCGCCGGCTTCGACTTCCTGCTGCTGCGCTGCGCCTCCGGCGAGATCGACCCGGAGCTGGGCAACTGGTGGAGCGCGTTCTATGAAGCCGACGAAACGGTGCGCGCCGAAATGGTGTCCGCCGTTTCCGGCACCGGCACCGGCACCGGCAGCAAGCGCAAGCGCCCACCGCGCCGCGGCACCCGCCATGGCGAGGAAGCGGAAGCCTCCACCGAGCAGGGCGACGAAGGCGCCGACTACGAAGGCGAGGAAGTGCACGCCGACGCGGAAAGCAGCCCGGCACCGCGCAAGCGCCGCCGCGGCCCGCGCCGCAAGCGCAACGGCGAAGGTGGTGCGGCAGCCCCGGCCGACGTGCCGACCGTCGACTGATCCGCGCTGAATCGATGCAAGCCTGGATCGGCATCGGCGCCAACCTGGGCGACGCCCGCGCCAACGCAGAGGATGCGATCGCGCGCCTGCGCTGCGCCCCCGGCATAACGGTGACGGCCGTCTCGAGCCTGTACCGTACGGCGCCGATCGATTCCTCGGGCGACGACTACATCAACGCGGTGGCCCGCGTCGCCACGACGCTGGCACCGCAGGCGCTGCTCGACGCGCTGTTCGACATCGAACAGGCGCATGGCCGCGAGCGCCCCTACCGCAATGCCCCCCGCACGCTGGACCTGGACCTGCTGCTGTATGGCGACGACATCATCGCCACCCCCACATTGACCGTCCCGCACCCGCGCATGACCGAGCGGGCCTTCGTGCTGGTGCCGCTGCTGGAGATCGATCCGGAGGTCGTCGTGCCGGGCTTGGGCAAGGCGGCGACTTTCTGCGCGCGCGTGGCCGACCAGCGGATCGACAAGGTGGCGTGACGGGCATCCGTAGGGCAGCGCTGGCGATGCGCCTGCGCCGGTATACTTGCGTCATCTCATCCACGTTCCAGCGCACCCCATGCAAACTTTCCTGCTCCTCGCCGCCTCCAATATCTTCATGACGATCGCGTGGTACTGGCATCTCAAGGGAGGGATGAACAAGCCCCTGTTCTCCGTCATCCTGATCAGCTGGGGCATCGCCTTCGTCGAGTACTGCCTTGCCGTGCCGGCAAACCGGATCGGCTTCGCGCAGGGATGGAGCGCGGGCCAGTTGAAGGTGGTGCAGGAAGCCATCGCGCTGGTGGTGTTCGGCGTCTTCATGGTCACCGTGCTCGGCGAGCCCCTCCACTGGCGGCATTTCGCCGCGTTTGCGTGCATCATGGCCGCGGTGGGGTTCTTGTTTGTGGGCCGGTAAGCACCGGCGAAAGCTGCCCAATGTGCGAGCGACAATTGCGGCAATTCCGAGAACGGAAAGGTCGATCAGTACACAGGCCATTTCTCCGCGTATTCGTCGATCTGCTTGAACGATAGGTGGTTTCTACCGTGTAGAAAGACGTTGGAAAGGCGAACGAAGTGCTTTTCAAAGTCTTTAGTCCCGTTCTTCGCCATCTGGCGCGCCATTTTCACGGCGTTCCTATCTCCGGCTTGCGCGAGGAGTAGCTTCGATGTCAGCTCCTCTACAAATCTCTGCTTTCCTCGTCCTCGCGTATTCTTTTGCAAGAACCCGATGAATTGGCTGTAGAAGTATTCGTTAGAATGCCAATAGTCGTAGTCGGGCTGCAAATGCTGCACCGCTCGGTCCATCGACTGCGTCTCGAACATTGTCGAGACGAACAGGCGCATTTTCGTCTCGACGCACTCGGCCGTTATCTCATTTTTCGGGGCGATGCAGAATTGAAAGGGGGCAGGTTGTGTTATGTCAATGCCAGAACACACGGCCATTCCGTAACAGCTGGACATAATTACGCCGGTTCCATTACGAGTACGCTCATTAATACGTTGCAGTGCCGCCTTAACTTCCGTCCATGGCGCATAGGTGTCTGTTGGAGCAATCAACAGACCGCGATCAGGAGACCCATGCGCATCGAAGGCGATCAGCGGAACATTGCTTTCGCTAGCCCGTTCTGCGATGTCGGCTAACAACGCGTCAAGCATCGGTCTGTTGAAGATTTTGACGTATCTTGAGTAAGTAGTTGCTCCGATCCCCGCCGCCTGATCTGCCGCACATCTGGCTGTCGTCCAAGAGGTCTTCAGGTCCCCCTCGCCCAGAAGATCAATGATGATCATGTAGTTATGAGATGCGTCGATGACGGCAGGCAGGCCGGGTTCATAGCGACGAGCAGGAGCGTTCATTGATGTTCCGAGACGACAGTTTGACTGAGCGGATTCTAACTCGCCTACTAGCGCTCAGCGTCGCCGATTAGCTTCGGATGCTGGGATGCCAAGCAGCGACAGGCCCACGTTGCTATGCCTGACCGCTGTACGAACGCCAGCCGTTTGAGGTGGGGACATGTACTACAGAACTGACCGGTGCGAACGACCTATCTGCCGGAGCGAAAACGCTTCCTTGCAGTTGAAGATTCAGCACGGTCGTACGGGCGGGTTTAGAATACGCGCCGTAACGATTTTATTAGAGGACTTCCATGTCTGGTTATCTGCAGGGTAAAGATCTGTCGGCTCCCGCCGCCGCTGCGAACGGCGTTCCGGCGCCGGCCAAGGCCGTAGCGCAAAAGGCCGTCACGCTCCCCTCGCTGGCCGCGCTGCGCGCCGCCGGCGAGAAGATCACGATGCTGACGTGCTACGACGCCAGCTTCGCGACCTTGATGGACAAGAGCGGTGTCGAGGTGCTGTTGATCGGCGACTCGCTGGGCATGGTGTGCAACGGCCACACGTCGACGTTGCCCGTCACCGTGCAGGAAGTGGCGTACCACACGGCCGCCGTGGCACGCGGCGCGAAGTCCGCGATGATCATGGCCGACCTGCCGTTCGGCAGTTACGGCACGCCGGAACAGGCGCTGGCCAGCTGCGTGCAGCTGATGCAGGCGGGCGCGCACATCGTCAAGATCGAAGGTGCCGGCTGGCTGGCCGACACGGTGCGTTTCCTCGTCCAGCGCGGCGTGCCCGTGTGCGCCCACATCGGCCTGACGCCGCAATTCGTCCACCAGCTGGGCGGCTACA
The DNA here is from genome assembly GCF_007830495.1 of Pseudoduganella flava. Lineage (GTDB taxonomy): Bacteria > Pseudomonadota > Gammaproteobacteria > Burkholderiales > Burkholderiaceae_D > Rugamonas > Rugamonas flava. Next base: position 638,210 of record NZ_VLKW01000003.1, read on the forward strand.
AGGTGCAGGGCAAGACGGTGGAAGGCGCCGAGGCGCTGAAAGCCGATGCACTGAAGCTGCAGGAAGCCGGCGCCTCGATCGTGCTGCTCGAGGCAGTGCCGGCCGCCGTCGGCAAGGAAGTGACCGATGCATTGTCGATCCCGACGATCGGCATCGGTGCGGGTCCGGACTGCTCCGGCCAGGTGCTCGTGATGCACGACCTGCTGGGCGTCTTCCCGGGGCGCAAGGCGCGCTTCGTGCGCAACTTCATGGAAGGCCAGCCGAGCATCGGCGACGCGTTCGCCGCGTATGTGGCCGCCGTGAAGGACGGCAGCTTCCCCGCGCTCGAACACTGCTTCTGAGCTGCCTCACGGCGTGAACACGATCCGCCCGCCACCGCGGGCCGGATCGGACCACGCCTTCTCCACTTCCGCAAGCGGCACTGCCTGCACGTCCAGCTGGAACGTGCCGCGCGCGATCTCCAGCGCCAGCGCGGGCAGCTCCGCCAGGATCGCCCGGTCCGACACGGAACCCAGGCCGCTGCCGACAATCTGCACGTTTGCCGCGCGCAGGAACATACCCGGCAGCGCCGCCGTCTCCCCCGCCATTGAACCGACGTGGATCCACGCCAGCGGCAGGCCGCGGTCCGTGCGCTGCTTCAGCACCGCTTCCATGCAGCGCATCGCCACGTCGCCCCACACGAAGTCCAGCACCACGTCCACGTCGCGCGCCAGCGTGCCAAGCCGCGGATCGCCCAGCGGTACGGTATCGGTCGCGCCCAGCGCCGGCAGTGCCGCCAGCTTGTGTTCGTCGCGGCCCGCCGCGATCACCTGTGCCGCGCCTAGGTGCCGGGCGATCTGCACGGCCATGCTGCCTGAGCTGCCCGTCGCGCCCAGGATCAGCACCTTTTGGCCGGCCTGGAACGGCACGCGGCAGCGCAATGCGAGCCACGCCGCCATGCCGGGGTTCATCGCGGCGGCGAGCGCCACCGGGTCGCAGTCGCCCGGCAGTGCGATGCTGCGGGCGCGGTCGATCACCGTCTTCTGCGCCATCGAGCCGGCCATGCCGGGGCCCTGCACGAAGTAGCGCAAGGTGCCGTCCGGACCGCGGCCGACGCCGTCGATGCCGGGGATGAGCGGCAGCGCAGTGCCGCTCGAGTAGTGGGCGCCCGAGGCGCGGCCGCGCGTGACGTGATGCAGGCCCGCGGCAAGCACGTCGACGAGGATTTCATCGGGCCCATCGGGCACGGGGTCGGCGATGTCGCTGTAGCGGGGCGGGTGGTCGAACGAGGTGACGACGGCAGCTTTCATGGGAGCCTCCTGGGCAGAGTGGGAAGAGCGAGACAAATAAAGGTTCGTATTACGATCTATTATTGATGCGCATTACGAACTATGTCAAGATGGCGTCACGATGAAAAACAAAACGAAATCCACTGCCGTCGATGGCGCGGCCCTGGCTGATGCGCTGGTTCCTGTCGCCTTTGCGACGATGGCCGTGCTGAACAAGATCGGCGCCGAGAACGACCTGTCGCTGACGTTGCTGCGCGTGCTGGGCATCCTGCGCGACCGCCGCCCGCGGATGGCCGAACTGGCCGAACACCTGGGGCTGGAGAAGCAGACGATGTCCGGCCTGATCGCGCGCGCGGAAAAGCGTGGGCTGGTCGCGCGCGCCCAGAACCTGGCGGACGGCCGCGCCACCGACGTGTTCTTGACGGAAGAAGGCGTGGCGCTCGTCGAGCGCCTGCTGCAGCAATTGCGCCAAGCCCTCGCACCGTTGACGGAGCGCCTGGACGCGGCGGACCGCCAGCAGCTGCAGGAGCTGCTGGAGCGCATGCTGTGAGGAGGATGTCCGGCAGTGTGAACATGTAGTGCCGTGACGATTTTCGCGACGACTTTCCTGGCGCTTTGGTGAGTCGCCGCCTATGCTGAATTGCACAGGCTTGCACGGGGGAGACGCAGATGGGGAACAGACAACGCGTGACGCTGATGGCCATGCTGGTTGCAGCGACAAATGCGTATGCCTTGGGACAAGGGGAAGCGATTCTCCGGGTCGACAGGCTCGCGCTCGACAATGGGCAGGGAACGCCGTTTACACTGGGCAGCTTCGCTTCGCTGCAAGTGTCGAGTGTGTTCGGGAACTCGGGGTATATCGGGCCACCCGAGCACGGCGGCATGTGGCAATACTCGAGCAGCCTCGGCAATGCCGACCTGCCCGCGATCTGCGGCTTCGGGCATGGCGGGCAGTCCTGCAACCCTGTGCTGCAGAACTATTTCGCGCCGTTTTCGGACGCTGCCTACACGTTCCATTACGCCGACTACGACAATTCGGACCAGCAGTTGCGCGGACAGCTGCTGGCTGATACACCCTCCTCGCTCGCCATCGACACGCGAGGAGACGTGGGTATCGAGCATGAGGCTCCAGGCGGAAAATATGGCAGCGAAAGCACGGCCGACATGACACTCACCTTCCGGCTTGCCCATCCGGATCGCCTGCGACTGTCGTTCGACGCGGATCCCTACACGAAGGTGTGGCACAACGGCGCGCACACTGACCTCACGTCCGAAGTGCGGTTCACGGCAACGTTAACGAACGCGACGACCGGGGAAACGGTGTTCTCGTTCGCGCCCGGGGACATCAACTTCCGCAACCGGGTGTACAACGATTTCGTCGTGCTGGACCCTGCCGCGGCGTCGTACGACATTACATCGGCGCTTCTGAACGATGCCGATCAGTACCAGCTCGTCATCAGCCAGTACGCTGGCAGCTACAACGGCGCCGGCGCGCCGCCAGTGCCCGAGCCGTCGCAATGGGCGATGCTTGGCGCCGGGCTGGGGCTGCTGACGTGGACGCGCCGTCGGCGAAGGTGACACCGCCGCTTCGTCAGGCGCGTGCCACCTGTATCCACGTCGTCTTCAACTCCGTGTACTTGTCGAACGCGTGCAGCGATTTGTCGCGGCCGTTGCCGGATTGTTTGTAGCCGCCGAACGGCACCGTGATGTCGTCGTTGTCGTACTGGTTCACGTGTACGGTGCCGGCGCGCAGCGCGCGCGACGTGCGGATCGCTTTCGACAGGTCGGACGTCCATACCGCTGCGTGCAGGCCGTACTGCGTGGCGTTGGCCTGCTTCACAGCGTCGTCCAGCGACGTGAAGCCGAGCACGGACAGCACGGGGCCGAAAATCTCTTCGCGGGCGATCGACATGTCCGCGTGGACATTGTCGAAGATCGTCGGGGCGACGTAGTAGCCGCCCGATTCGAGCCGCATCCGTTCGCCGCCTGCCAGCAAGCGGGCGCCGGCAGCCTTGCCTTCGCCGATGTACTTCATGATCGTGCCGAGCTGGATGTCGTCGACGATCGCGCCCATCACCGTGTTCTCGTCGAGCGGATCGCCCGGCGTGAAGTCGGGCACCAGCGCCAGCGCCTTCTCGATGAAGCGCTCACGGATCGACTCCTCGACGAACAGTCGTGACGGCGCATTGCAGCTCTCGCCCTGGTTGAAGAAGATCGAGCCGATCGACGCGGCCACCGCCGCATCGAGGTCCGGGCAGTCGGCGCAGACGATGTTGGCGGACTTGCCGCCCAGTTCCGTCCACGCCCGCTTCAGGTTCGACTGCCCCGCCATCTGCAGGATCTGCTTGCCCACGCGGGTGGAACCAGTGAACGCGATGCAGTCGACGTCCATGTGCAGCGCCAGCGCGCTGCCCGCCTCGTTGCCGAAGCCCGGCAGCACATTGAACACGCCGGGCGGTATGCCTGCCTCCAGCGCCAGCTCGGCGAGGCGCAGCGCCGTCAACGGCGACTTCTCGGAAGGCTTCAGCACGACGCTGTTGCCGGCCGCGAGCGCCGGCGCGATCTTCCACGACGCCATCAGCATCGGGTAATTCCACGGCACGATCGCGGCCACGACACCTACCGGCTCGCGCGTGATCAACGCCAGGCTGTCGCTGGGCGCGGGCGCGATCTCGCCATACACCTTGTCGATCGCTTCGCCATACCAGCGGATGCAGTTGGCCGCGCCACCGAGATCGACGGACAGGCTGTACTTGATCGGCTTGCCCATGTCGAGCGTCTCCAGCAGCGCCAGCTCGTCGCGGTGGCGCTGCATCAGGTCGGCGAACTTGACGAGCACGCGCTTGCGCTTGGCCGGCGCCAGGTTGGCCCAGCGGCCGTCCTCGAATGCGGCACGGGCATTGGCGACAGCGAGCTCCACGTCGTCAGCGCCGCAGCGCGCGACGGGGCCAAGGTTGCGGCCGTCGATCGGCGACAGGTTGTCGAACTGCTGCCCGCTGCGCGACCAGGTGCGCTGGCCGTCGATGAAGGCGCGCCCGTCGATGTTCAGGTTGCGGGCACGGTCGTGCCAGGTGGTGTCGGTCATGGCTGTCTCCTTGTGATGATGCCGATTGTAGTTCGCCACGCCGCAAGCGCGCAGCTACCGGCCGTCACTTCTCCCCCGTTCCCAACTGTTGCAAAGTCGCTACGCGTGACAATTGGTGACAATGCGGGGTGCTGATCAGTATTACAGTCAATTAGCAAAAAGATATTTACAATAAACCACAACGGGGATGGACATGGCACTCTTTCGGTTACGCGGCCGTTACGGCCGTGCGGCAGCACTCGTCTTCACGATTCTCGGTCCGATCCCCGCGCTGCTCGGCGGCTGTGCCGACCTGTCGGTGGCGCAGCGGGCTGGCGTCGGCATCGGCACGGCCGCGCTGGCCGTCTCGCCCAGCGCCGAGGTAGAGCAGACCTACTATCTCGGCAGCTTCGATCCGCAGGAGCAGTTGCCGCCCGCCGTGTACCGCATCCGCGTGCGCGGCCAGTCCAGCGTGCTCAATGCCACCAAGTTCGCGTCGAGCTGGGTGCCGGCCGAGGTGGTCGATTCGCTCAATCGCAATATCAGCTTCACCGGCAAGACCAGCGATGTCGGCTATGGCAGCGGTGGCGATGCGTCCGACCTGAAGGATGCCGGCCGCGGCCTCGTGGTCTTCGGTCCGGAAGGCTTTCGCGAGGCGCCGCGCGGCCACCGGCTCGTGATCATCATGGGTTCGAGCCCGGAGACGGTGGAGCAGGCATTCTCCAGCGCGCTGGGCACCGTCGCACAGGTGCGGTACGGCGACACGGGCGCCGAACTCGATCGCACGATGTTCGCCAGGCTGACGGTACTGCACAGCGACAAGGAACGGCTGCGCGTATTGACCAGGCAACCTTGAGGAGCTGCCATGTCCTACCTGTCCACCACCTTGCGGCTGGTTGCCGCCGTGTCGTTCCTGTGTGTGCTGAGCGGTTGCGCGTCGCTGCAGATCGACGTCGACGTTTACAAGGGCCCGCTCGTCAACAACGAAGACATCCAGAGCCAGCAGGTGATCTCGATGGCGCTGTCGGCGAAACCGCTGATGATGTCGGCCCGGAACAGCTTGCTGGAGAAAGCGTTCAAGGATGATGCCCACCTGACCGAGCTGCGCACCTGCTTCGGCAAGCAGATCAAGCGCAGCTACCTGGCCGGCATCACGCTGCAGGACACCGCCCTGGAAAAGCGCAAGCGGCTGGCAATGCAGGTCAACGACCTGCTGAGCTTTTACCTGAATCGCGACGCCACGTTGGCGGTGGCACCGCTCACGTGCGAAGAAGTCAAACTGGACAACAATGCCGGCTTCACGGCCGGGCGCTTTGAAAAAGGTATCGATGAACTCGCGAACGCGGTGAGCACCGAGGCGGTTGCCCAGAAAAGCCGCTCCAGCGGCCCTTCGCCCGCCCCGTCCGACGCACGGGTGACGCTGGAAAGCGCACTAACCGACCTGGCCGCGCGAATGTTGTTCCTGTCGACGAACCAATGGCTGATCGAGGACGACGACGAAGACTCGCCCCGCTACCGCGCCCTGTTCGAAGCGGTGGCCAATTCCATCCTGCTGCACATCGACGACCTGCAGAACCGCCGCAAGTTCGACAAGGATGTGCAGGTTGCCGGCACCACCGAAGAATCGGAACGCAACAAATCCAGGTCGCTGGCCAACCAGACCCAAAAGGTCCAGCCCGCCATCGATGTCATCGACGCCGAGATTACCCAGCTCCGGTACGAGCACATCAAGGCGATCAGGTTGTACGGCAAGGATGGCCCCGAAAGCAAGCGCATCGCGCAGGCCTTGACGGAAGCGCGGAACCAGCGCTCGCTGATGATCTACCTGCGCCCCAGCAGCGCCTATCTGCGCTCCGTGTTCGCTGCCACGTACACGCAACAGGACCCGGGCCTGGGCTGGCAGAACATGCTCAACGACCAGATCCTCGACATGTTCCACATCGGCCAAGACCCGAAAGACGTCCGGCAGCTCCGCGCCGGCCTCGACAAAGCCTTCTGGCAGAACATCAACACGGTGCGCGTGAGCGCGGCCGGCAGTTCCAACTTCGTCGTCGCCAAGGACGATGTCGGCAACTGGTATGTGAAGTCGATGGGTTCCGATCCGGCGGCGATGGTCAACGCGGCGAAGAACCTCGCGCTGTACAACATGGGCGGCAAGTTCGACACGAACCTGCTGCGCGTCGCCGAGCTGCGCAACCGCAAGGACGATACCAATCTGTCCGACACGGAGCGCAACCGCGCCTCGGCCGAACTGACCTCGCTGACACGGGGGCAGACCGGTCCCGCCGTCGCCGCGCATGGCCAGACGTGGACGCTGTTCGACGAGCACTACCGCCAGCAGGGCGACAGCCAGTTGAAGGAGGTGGCGGGGCACGTCCAGTCGAACGCGTTCGCGCAGCAGCTGCGCGCGCGCTGGGCCGCCACGATGAAGGACGCCCCCAGCGATGCCCAACGCAATGCAGTGGACGGCACGCTGACACACACGCAGGTGACGAGCGCCTTCGCCGCCGTGCAGAACGCGGTGGTGCCGGCCACCGGGCAGGCCGGCGGCGATGCGCTGGTCAATGCCCTGGAAGCGCTGGGCCGCTACCGCGACGCCATCGACACGCAGCTGCTCGCCGCGGACGTGCTGGTCGCCACGGAAACGGCCGCCGCCACGCAAGCGGAACGCGACCGGTCGAACGCGGAGCAGGTGCTCGACGCCAGCCTGAAACAGCTGACCGTGGCCGAAGGCACGCTGCGCGTGGCCGAGACGGCGGCCGAGCAAGGCAATACCGCCCTGCTGCCTGGCGCGAAAGCGAATTACCAGCAAGCCCGCGCCCGCGTCGAGACGGATACGGCCGCCGCCGCGCTGGCCCGCAAGAACGCCATCGCTGCCACGGACGCGCTGAGCGCCGCCACGCGACGGCGCGAGGCTGCACGGGGCGACGTCGACATCGTCGTCGGCGAGTACGTCCGCACGGCAGCGGGCCGGCGGATGCGCTCGATCGAGGAGATGGAAACGGCCATCAAGGTCATCGGCCAGAGCATCCAACAGTAAAACCTATCGTTTAGCGGCAAGCGCCTCGTGAAGGCCGTCGGCGCCGATGGCACGAAGGTGGCCGGACTGGCCGCCGCGCTCAGCGAATAAATCAGTCCAGCTCCCGCAGGAAGCCGAGCAGCGCCTCGTTGACGAGCGCCGGCGCTTCCTGCGGCACCCAGTGCCCGCAAGGCAGCATCACGCTGCCGCGCAGGTCCGGCACCAGCGCCGGCATCGCGTCGACGATGGCACGCATGCCGGGCATCGCCAGCCCCGGGTCGCGCTCGCCGGCCAGGTACAGCGCCGGCACCGTGACCCGCAGTCCCTCCAACGCCCCCTGCAGTTCCCAGTTCCGGTCCAGGTTCCGGTAGTAGTTCAACGGGCCGCGAAAGCCGCTGGCCGCGAAGGACTGCGCAAAGGTGTCGAGGTCGTGCTGCGTGAGCCAGGCCGGCAATGCGTCCGGCAGCGGCGCCAGCATGCCCGCGGCGCGATCGACCATGCCGAACGGATTGAGGCCGCCCTCCCCCGTCCCCGCGAACAGGATCTTGCGCAGCGTGGCCGGCACGTCCGCTTCCAGCTCGCGCTCCGCCACGCCGCTCTGCTGGAAGTACAGCGTGTAGAACAGCGCCTCCTCCGTGCGGGGGAACAGCAGGCTGGGGGCACGCGGCGCGCGGCCCATCATCGGCACGCCGATGCCGACGACGGCCCGAAAACGGTCCGGCCGCAGCAGTGCCGCATGCCACGCGACGGTGGCACCCCAGTCGTTCCCCACCACCACCGCTTGCGTTTCGCCCAGCGCATCGAGGATGCCTACCAGGTCGCCGACCAGGTGCCACACCGTGTACTGCTGCGGATCGGCCGGGCGGTCCGTTCCGCCGTAGCCGCGCAGGTCCGGCGCCACGGCACGATAGCCGGCGGCGGCCAGCGCGCCGATCTGGTGGCGCCACGCATACGACGTTTCGGGAAAGCCGTGGCACAGCAGCACCAGCGGCCCCGTTCCCTGCTCGGCCACGGCGAAGCGCAGGCCGTTGGCGTCGATGTTCCTGTACTGAAGCATGTCTCCTCCTCTTGCACGAAAACTGAAACTCTAGACGTTACGGTATCACGTCACCGGCGTTACTGCAACTCGCCGAGTTACGGTAAACTGCGGGTTTTGGAGGAACGATGAGAAACGACTTCCGGCTGTCGCGCATGCTGCACGTGCTGGTTCACATCTACGGCAAAGAAGGCACCGCCAGCTCGGAGCAGATCGGCGCGATGCTGGATACCAACCCCGTGCAGGTGCGCCGCATGATGGCGGGCCTGCGCGACGCCGGCTACGTGGGCTCTTCGCAAGGCCGCGGCGGAGGCTGGGCATTGCTGGCCGATCCGCAGGATCTGACCGTGGGCGACGTCTACCGCGCCCTGGGCGAGCCGGCCGTCTTCGCGCTGGGCAGCACCAGCGATCACCCGCACTGCCCCGTCGAGCGGGCCGTCACGGGCACGCTGGACCGCGCGCTGGGCGTCGCGCAGGCCGCGCTGATGGCGGAGTTCGACCGCGTCACGCTGGCCGATTTCATCGCCGCCGCGCGGGCCGGCAAGGCGCATGCCTGAAGGCCCGGTGGGGCTTGTCCGGCACGCAACAGGCGATGACAAAGTTGATCCAACCGTCAGGTTCTGCCTTTATAATCGCGGATTTTCCGCCCGCTAATTTCCTTCGCCGAAAGCCGCCATTCGCATGAACACCACCCTGATCATTTTCGTCGTGCTCTACCTCCTGGGTACGCTGGCTCTCGGCATGTGGGCGGGGCGGCGGATCAAGAACACGGCGGACTTCGCCGTCGCCGGCCGCAGCCTGCCGCTGGTCATGGTGATCACGACCACGTTCGCCACGTGGTTCGGCGCCGAAACCGTGATGGGCGTGCCGGCGAAATTCGTGCAGGGCGGCCTGAACGCCGTCATCGAAGACCCGTTCGGCGCCGGCACCTGCCTGATTCTCGTCGGCCTGTTCTTCGCGTCGAAACTGTATCGTTTGAACCTGCTGACGATCGGCGACTACTACCGCCAGCGTTACGGCAAGGGCATCGAGGTGTTCTGCTCCGTCGCGATCATCCTGTCCTACCTGGGCTGGGTCGCCGCGCAGATCACGGCGCTGGGCCTCGTGTTCGCCGTGCTGACCAATGGCGCGATGGCGCCGTCCACCGGCATGGTGATCGGCACGCTGGCGGTGCTGATCTACGTCGTCGTCGGCGGCTTCCTCGCCGTCGCGATTACCGACTTCATCCAGATGATCGTGCTGGTCGTCGGCATGACGATCATCGCGTTCTTCGCGGCCGACCTGGCCGGCGGCGCCGACAAGGTGCTGGCGATGGCCCAGCATGCGGACCTGTGGCGCCTGCTGCCGGAACCGTCGTTCAACGACGTGATCTTCTTCATCGGTGCGGCCATCACGATGATGTTCGGCTCGATTCCGCAGCAGGACGTGTTCCAGCGCGTGATGTCGGCCAAGAATGCGCCGACCGCGCGCAATGGCGCCGTGATCGGCGGTGCCAGCTACATCCTGTTCGGCTTCGTGCCGATGTTCATCGTGGCGGCGGCCGTCGTCGTGATGGGCGACCATGCGATGGACATCGCGAAGAACGACTACCAGCGCCTGCTGCCCACGTTCGTGATGACGAAGATGCCGCTGATTATGCAGATCCTGTTCTTCGGCGCGCTGCTCTCCGCGATCAAGAGCACGTCGTCCGCCACGTTGCTGGCGCCGTCGACGAGCTTCGTCGAGAACATCCTGAAGAACCTGCGCCCGGACATGACGGACCGCCAGCAGCTGTTCGCGATGCGTGCCACGATCGTCATCTTCGCCGCGCTGGTGCTGGCCTACGCGATCGCGATGCAGGGCACGTCGATCTATGAACTGGTGTCGTCCGCCTACCAGGTCACCCTGGTCGGTGCGTTCGTGCCCTTGCTGGCGGGCCTGTACTGGAAGCGCGCCACGACGCAGGGCGCGATCCTGTCGATCGCCGCCGGCATCGGCGTATGGGTGCTGTATTTCCCGCAGGTGTCCGAGCTGGGCGCGCACTTCCCGGGCCAGCTGGCTGGCCTGCTGGCCGCGTTCGCAGGCATGTTCGCCGGTTCGCTGGCGCCGCAGCTCCTGAAGAACCGCCAGGAAGAGCCGGCCCACATGGCCGGCATGAAGGCCTGACCTTCCCGCCCTCCCCGCGGTGCGGCCCGGCTCAGTCGAGCCAGCGCCGCGCCGTCAGGTCCGTCAGCGTCAGGTCCAGGCAGTAGCGGATCTTCTGGATCATCTCGTCGATCTGCTCGCGCGTCATGATCAGCGGCGGCGCGATGATCATCCTGTCCCCCACGGCGCGCATGATCACGCCCTGCTCGAACATGTGGGCGCGGCACAGCATCCCCACGCCGAGCCCCGGGTCGAAGCGCAGCTGATGGTGCACGTGGGCGGCCTTGCGCCGCACCAGCGACAGCCCGGCCACGAAGCCGAAGCTCTCCGCGCTGCCCACCAGCGGGTGCGCCGCCAGGCTGGCGAAGCGCTGCTTCAGGTAAGGCCCCGTGTCGTGCGCCACCTGATCGAGCAGACGTTCCTCCTCGAGGATGCGGATGTTCTCCAGCGCTGCCGCGCAGGCCACCGGGTGGCCCGAATACGTGAAGCCGTGATTGAAGTCGCCGCCGCGCACGAGCGCGTCCGCGACGCGGTCGCCCACCAGCACGCCGCCCAGCGGCACGTAGCCCGACGTGACGCCTTTCGCGAACGTGATCAGGTCCGGCCGCATGCCGTACACGTCGGCCGCGAACCATTTGCCGAGGCGGCCGAAGCCAGTGATCACTTCGTCCGCGATCAGCAGCACGTCGTATTTGTCGCAGATGCGGCGGATCTCCGGCCAGTACGTGGGCGGCGGGATGATCACGCCGCCGGCGCCCTGGATCGGTTCGCCGATGAAGGCGGCCACCTTGTCCGGCCCCAGCTCCTTGATGCGCTCTTCCAGCCACGACGCGGCATACACGCCGAACTCCTCGAACGTCATGCCGGTGCCATGGTCGGCGTAGGATGGCTGGCCGATGTGGACGATGCCGGGAATCGGCAGCCCGCCCTGCACGTGCATGCCGGTCATGCCGCCCAGCGACGCGCCGGCCATCGTGCTGCCGTGGTACGCGTTGTGGCGGCTGATGATCACCGTGCGCTCCGGCTGGCCGGCCAGGTCCCAGAAGCGGCGCACCATGCGTACATTGGTGTCGTTCGCCTCGGAGCCGGAGCCCGTGAAGAACACGTGGTTGAAGCCCGCGGGGGCGATCTTCGCCAGCTTGGCCGCCAGCTGGACGGCGGGAATCGTCGTCGTGTTGAAGAAGCTGTTATAGAAAGGCAGCGTGTCCATCTGCCGCGCCACCGCTTCCGTGATGCTGCGCCGGCCATACCCCACGTTGACGCACCACAGGCCGGACATCGCATCGAGCACCTTGTGCCCGTCCGAATCCCACAGCCAGATGCCGTCGCCGCGCACCATCACGCGCGCGCCCTTCTCGGCGAGCGCCGCGTGGTCGGTGAACGGATGCAGGTAATGCGCGGCGTCGAGCCGCTGCAGGCCTTTGGTGTCGGGCAGTTCCGGCACGGTGGGCGTGGTGGTCATGATTGCCTCCCGGGTGAGGCGCAGCGGGTGTCGTGAACCACCGCCGCGCGGCGGCCGAGCGTCGGTCCGTGAGAGTGTGGCGCGATGCGCCGGTTACACGTGCAGCAGCAGGTGCTCCCGCTCCCACGGGCTGATGACGGTCATGAATTCCTGGTGTTCCAGGTCCTTGATGGCAGCATACACGTCGATGAAGCGCTCGCCCAGCACCCCGCGCAGCTTTTCTTCCTTACGCAACAGTGCCAGCGCTTCCGGCAACCCCTGCGGCAGCTCGTATTCCATCTCATACGCACTGCCCTGGGTGATCGGTGTGGGCTCGAGCTGCTCCGTCATGCCCAGGTAGCCGCACGCCAGCGTGACCGCCAGCGCGAGGTAGGGATTGGCATCCGAGCCGATGATGCGGTTTTCCACGCGGCGGTCCTGGATGCCCGATTCCGGCACCCGGAAGCCCACGGTGCGGTTGTCCACACCCCACTGGATGTTGATCGGCGCGGCCGTGTGGCGCACCAGCCGACGGTACGAATTCACGTACGGCGCGACGATGGCCAATGCCGACGGCATGAAGCGCTGCAGGCCGCCGATGTAGTGCTTGAACAGCGCGGACGGCGAACCATCCTCGTTCGAGAAGATGTTCCAGCCCGTCTTCGCGTCGACGACGCTCTGGTGGATGTGCATCGCCGAGCCGGGCTCGCCGGCCATCGGCTTGGCCATGAACGTGGCATACATCTCGTGCTTCAGGGCCGCCTCGCGCAAGGTGCGCTTGAAGAAGAACACCTTGTCGGCAAGGCCCAGCGGCTCGCCGTGCAGGAAGTTGATCTCCATCTGGCCGGCGCCGATTTCGTGGATCAGCGTGTCCACGTCCAGGCCCATCTCGTCGCAGTAATCGTAGATGTCCTCGAACAGCGGGTCGAATTCGTTGACGGCGTCGATGCTGTACACCTGGCGCGACGTCTCGGCGCGGCCGCTGCGCCCGACGGGCGCCTTCAGCGGCAGGTCCGGATCGGAAATCTTGTCGGTCAAATAAAACTCCAGCTCCGGCGCGACGACCGGCTTCCAGCCCTTGTCCTCGTACAGCTTCAGCACCTTGCGCAGCACCGAGCGGGGCGCGAAATCGACGAGGCGGCCGTCAGCGAAATAGCAGTCGTGGATGACCTGCGCGGTCGGGTCGGTGGCCCACGGCACCATCGTGATCGTCGTGGGATCGGCCTTCAGGATCATGTCCCGGTCCGTCTTCGAGATCGCCCGGTCATAGGCGGGATCGTCGACCGGCGAATTGCCCGTGACGGTCATGCCCAGTACGGCTTCGGGGATGCGCATGCCGCGCTCCTCGGTGAATTTCACGCGCGGCAGGATCTTTCCACGGGCGACGCCGGTCAGGTCCGGCACGAGGCATTCGATTTCGGTGACCCGTTTCGCATTGAGCCACTCGTCCATGTCGGTATAGGTGAAGTTTTCGCGAATTGCCATTGTTTGCTCCCAAAAGTTAATGCGCGCGGCGCCTCTCGGGCCGCGTCCCTCGCACTCAGTTGGTAACAACAGCTACGGGATTCCGCCGGCCCAGGCTTCGTAAGTGATCATGCCCGCTCCTGGCGCTTGGCCTGATATTCGCGGCATGCGTTGCCGAATGCCAGGAACATCTTCATGGAGTCGGGGTTTTCCGTGATGCGCCACTCGGGGTGCCATTGCACCGCCAGCGTGAAACCATGCGCCGAACTCACGGTATAAGCTTCCACCAGCCCGTCGTGCGCCACCGCTTCCACGGTGAGGCCGGGGGCCAGCTGGTCGATTCCCTGCCCATGCAGCGAATTGACCATGATTTCCTCCGGATGGCCCAGCATTTCCGCAAACTTGCCACCCGCGGCGATGCGGATCGGGTGGGCCGGGCCGTACTGCACGTCCAGCGAATCGTCTTCGCGGTCGCGGTGGTCCATCATCCCCGGCAGTTCCTGCACCGCCTGGTGCAAGGTGCCGCCCAGCGCCACGTTGATTTCCTGGAAGCCTCGGCAGATGCCCAGCAGCGGAATTCCCCGCTTCACCGCGGCGCGGATCAGCGGCAACGTGGTCGCATCGCGAGCGATGTCCAGCGGCAGCGCCGGATTGCGGATCGGCTGGCCGTACAGGTCCGCCTGCACGTTCGACGCCGAGCCCGTCAGCATGATCCCGTCCGCGACGTGCAGCACCGCCTCCATGTCCGTCAGCTCCGCCAGTGCAGGCAAAATCAGCGGCATGCAACGCGCGCCAAGGACGACGGCGTTCACATATTTGTTCTGGGCGGCATGATTCGGGAAATGCCCGATCTGCCGTGTGCACGCAGGCACGAGGACGATAGGACGGCGCATACACAGCTCCGCAAACGTTGATGCTGATGACTTTAATCTAACACAAAGCGGAAAATACGCTCTGTACGCTAGCGATCACAACGCGGCAACTCAGCCGTTTCCGGCGCGGTTGGCTAGCTGCCGCGGTCGTGCAACTATTGCGTCGCTTACTCGCGCAATTCGTCCACCAGCTCGGGGTGCCGCTCCAGCAGCTTGAGCAGTTTGAGCGTGGACGGATGCGGCTGCACCCTGCCCGTTTCCAGGTGGACGAAACCATCGGTGCCGAACACGTGATCGGCTTCGACCGGATCGAGCCGCAGCTTGCTGCGCACGGTGCGGATGTAGGCGGGGTCGGCCGCTTCGGCATCGATGCGGCGGTGGAATTGCGCCACCAGTTCGTCGTAGCGGTGCACGGCGGCGGGGTCGAGCGTGACGCCGCCGCATTGGGCGCAGTGGTAGGCGGCGACGGACGGGATCGTCGTATGCCGGTCCTTGTACGTGTACGACACGCCGTGGCGGTCGTACACGAGGTCGGCGGCGCCGCATTCGGGGCAGAGGTCGATCATTGCGTATCCTTCGAAGCAGTGCGGTCGCCTTCGATTCTAGCGGCGTATGCGCGAGCGGGGCGCGCGCTCCGCAGCCGACGCTGCGCCAGACGCCGATCAGCCCGCCGCGGCGACGCGCTCTTCGCGCACCACGGTGATCAACTGCCGGATCTCCGGCACGCACGAGCCGCAGTTGCCGCCCGCCTTCACGCAGGCGGTCACTTCGGCGGCCGTCTTCAAGTCCTTGTCGCGGATCGCGTTGCAGATCGTGTTGCGGCCCACGCCGAAGCACGAGCACACGGTCGGCCCCGCGTCGAGCCCCTGCTTCAACGGCCGCCCGGCCAGCACGCCGGCCCGTTCCACGTCCGTCAACGCTTCGCTTGCAAACAGGCCGGCCAGCCACGCCCGCTCCGGCAGGTCCGGCCGCGGCGACACGAAAATGCATTGCGCGATACGGTCGTCGACGACGTGCACGGCGCGGTATACGCCGGCGCTGCGGTCGGCGTATTCGAGCCAGTCCGCATCGTCGTCATCGACGCCCAGCAGCTGGCGTGCCCACGTGCCGAAGTCGGCGATGCGGTTGCGGCCCGCCAGTTCGTAGCGCTGGAAGCCAGTACCCTGCGCACGCGTCCAGTATGCAACCATGTCGAGATCGAGCGGTGTGCGCGACAGCACGAAGCCATGCCACTGCACGGGGAAGCGGTCGACGATTACCGGCGTGTGCTTGAATTCCGGTTCGCCGGAGATGGGATCGACCACCGGGTTCACGACCGCGCCGACGCGCGCATCGGATGCCGTCTGGCCGTTCCAGTGGATCGGCACGAACACGCTGCCGCGCGCGATGCCGCCGCCATGTTTTACGCGCGCGACCATGCTGCCCCAGGCGGACGACACGCGTGCCAGCTCGCCTTCGCGCACGCCGCACAGCAGCGCATCCTGCGGGTGCAGGTCGACGAACGATTCCGGCGTATGTTCGGCCAGCTTTGGTGCACGGCCGGTTCTCGTCATCGTGTGCCAGTGGTCGCGCATCCGGCCCGTGTTCAGCACCAGCGGATATTCGCCGCCGGCCGTGTTGACGGGCAGGCGCGGCACCGTCGGCACGAAGCGCGCACGGCCATCCGGGAACGAGAAGCGCCCGTCGGCAAACACGCGGCGGCCCAGCGGCCATTGCACCGGCTGCAGCGCATCGTAACCGCTGCGATCCAGGCTCGCCAGGGCGCCGATGTGGAATGCGCGCGGCAGTGCATCCAGGGTGTTCTTCCAGGCCGACAGCGCCGCGTGCTCGGCGAAGATCTCGCTCTGGTGCGCGTAGTCGAAGCCCGTGTAGCCGAGCCGCTGCGCGAAGTCGGCCAGGATCTTCCAGTCCGCCCGCGCTTCGCCCGGCGCCGGCAGGAACGCGCGCTGGCGCGAGATGCGCCGCTCGGAGTTCGTCACCGTGCCATCCTTCTCGGCCCACGCCAGCGCCGGCAGCAGCACGTGCGCAAACGCGTTCGTGTCGGTATCGGTGACGACGTCGCTGGCGATCACCAGCTCCGCCTTCGCCAGCGCGCGCTTGACCTGGTCCGCATCCGGCAGGCTGACGATCGGGTTCGTGGCGATCACCCACACGGCCTTCACCTTGCCCGACTCGATCGCGTGGAACAGGTCGACGGCCTTCAGGCCCGGCTTGTCCGCGATGCGCGGCGAGTTCCAGAATTCCTGCACGGCGGCGCGATGGTCCGGCTTGTCCAGGTCCAGGTGGGCGGCCAGCATATTGGCCAGGCCCCCTACTTCACGCCCGCCCATCGCGTTCGGCTGGCCCGTGATCGAGAACGGGCCCATGCCCGGCTTGCCGATCCGGCCGCCGAGCAGGTGGCAGTTGATGATCGCGTTGACCTTGTCCGTGCCGGCCGACGACTGGTTCACGCCCATCGAAAAGCCCGTGATGACCTTCGTCGTGGCGGCAAACGCCTCATAGAACGCCAGCACGTCTTCCAGTTTCAACCGGCACGCCTGGGCCACTTCCTCGGGCGTGATGTCGGCCGCTTCCAGCGCGTCGGGCAAGCCTTGCGTGTGGTTCGCGATGAACGCGGGGTCGACAGCGCCGATCCGCGCCAGGTATGCCAAGAGGCCGTTGAACAGCCACACGTCCGTGCCCGGCTTGACGGGCAGGTGCAGGTCGGCCAGCTCGCACGTGGCCGTGCGGCGCGGGTCGATGACGACGAGCTTCACGTCCGGCCGCGCTTCCTTCGCGCGCACGATGCGCTGGTACAGGATAGGGTGGCACCACGCAGTGTTCGAGCCGACCAGCACGACCATGTCGGCGATGTCCAGGTCGGCGTAATCGACCGGCACCAGGTCTTCGCCGAACGCGCGCTTGTGCCCGGCCACGGCGGACGACATGCACAGCCGCGAATTCGTGTCGATGTTCGCGCTGCCGACATAGCCCTTCATCAGCTTGTTGGCGACGTAGTAATCCTCCGTCAGCAACTGGCCCGATACGTACAGCGCCACCGCGTCCGGCCCGTGTTCGTCGACGATGCGGCGCCATTGGCTGGCCGCGCGGTCCAGCGCGTCGTCCCACGACACTTGCCGCAACTGGCCGCCCTCGCGCACCTGCGGGTGCAGCAGGCGGCCGTCCAGGCCCAGCGTCTCGCCGAGGGCCGAGCCCTTCACGCACAGCCGGCCGAAGTTGGACGGGTGCGCCGCGTCGCCGCTGATCGTGGCGTTTTGCGGGCCTTGCGGCACGGCCTTCACGCCGCAGCCGACGCCGCAGTAAGGACAGGTGGTGGCGACGGACAGGTGTTCCTGGGACAGATTCACGATGATTCCTTGTTATGCGGCCAGCGCTGGCCCGAACAGCAGCGTGTGACGCAGCGCCGAAATGTCGGCACCGCGCTGGATCAGGTCGAAGTACCACGGCCCATCCTGCACGTCGCCATACAGCACGGCGCCCGTCAGGCGCGGGCCGTCCAGCACCAGGCGCTTGTAGACGCCGCGCCGCGCGTCGCGCAGCACGAGGTCCTCGCTGCCTTCGCCGCCGATGAAGTCGCCGACGGAATACAGCTCGATGCCCGTAACCTTCAGGCGCGTCGGCGACGCCTGCTGGATGTAGCGGCGGTGGCCCGAGCCGGCCAGGTGCGACGCGCACACCTTGGCCTGCTCCCAGATCGGCGCAACGAGGCCGAACGTGGCGCGGCGGTGCTGCACGCATTCGCCGACGGCATACACGCGCGGGTCGTACGTCTGCAACGTGTCGTCGACCACGATGGCACGCTCGCAGTGCAGCCCGGCCGTTTTCGCCAGGTCGATATTCGGGCGCACGCCGGCCGTCATCACGACGAGGTCCGCGGCGACCTCGGTGCCGTCCTTGAAGCGCACGGCGGTGACGCGGTCCGGGCCGACGATTTCCGCGGTGTTCGCTTCGAGCATGAACTTCAGGCCGCGCGCTTCCAGCGCCCGCTGCAGCAGCTGGGCGGCCGGCTTGTCGAGCTGCTGGTTCATCAGCGCGTCCGTGACGTGCACCACCGTCACAATCATGCCTTGCTTCAGCAAGCCGTTCGCGGCCTCCAGGCCCAGCAGGCCACCGCCGATGACGACGGCGTGCTTGTGGTTGCGCGCGGCGTCGAGCATGCTCTCGACGTCGGCGATGTCGCGAAACGCCAGCACGCCCGGCAGTTGATGGCCCGGCACGGGAATGATGAACGGTTTCGAGCCGGTGGCGATCAGCAGGCGGTCGTAGCGCACTTCCAGGCCGGACGCGGCGCGCACGATGCGACGGCGGCGATCGATCGCGACGACCGGATCGCCCGCGTGCAGCGTGATGCCGTTGGCGTCGTACCAGTCGCGCGTGTTGAGCATGATGTCGTCGACCGACTTCTCGCCGGCCAGCACGGGCGACAGCAGGATGCGGTTGTAGTTACCGTGCGGCTCGGCGCCGAACACTGTGATGTCGTACAGGCCAGGCGCCAGCGCTAGCAATTCCTCGACCGTGCGCATGCCGGCCATGCCGTTGCCGACGACGACCAGGGCGGGCTTCATAAGCCGAACCTCATGCCCCGACCCACACCTTTCCTGCATCGATCCGCGCGGGCCACGTCGGCACCGAGTGTTCCGGCGCCTCCAGGCACTCGCCCGTCTGCAGGTCGAAGTGGTGCTTGTACAGCGGCGAGGCGACGACGATGCGTTCCCCCAGGTTGCCCACCAGCCCGCGCGACAGCACGGAAGCATGCGCGTTCGGATCGTAGTTCCCGATCGCGAACACGCGGGTATCAAGGCCGTCGTTCAGGCGGAACACGGCCACCTGTTCGCCGTTCAAGAGCGCGCACACGCCGGTGTTCGGCACGATGTCGTCGACGCCGCACACGGCGGTCCAGTTCGCGGCTTGGTTCTCACGTTTCATGGTGATATCTCCTTATGCTGCCTTGATGGGGATGACGCGCTGCTTCTTTTCTTCCGCGGTGGCGGGCCGGATCTGGCCGCGCTCCTCGATGAAGACGACGTTGTCGTCCTTCGCGTCGCTGTTGACGAAATGACGGAAGCGCTGGCGCGTTTCCGGGTTGGTGACGGCTTCCTTCCACTCGCAAGCGTAGGTGTCGACCACGCGCTGCATGTCGGCTTCCAGCTCGGCACTGACGCCCAGCTTGTCGTCGATGATCACTTCCTTCAGGTAGTCCAGGCCGCCCTCGAGGTTTTCGCGCCACGTGCTGGTGCGCTGCAGGCGGTCCGCCGTGCGGCTGTAGAACATCAGGAAGCGGTCGACGTACTTGATCAGGGTTGCCTTGTCGAGGTCGGACGCGAACAGCTCGGCGTGACGGGGCTTCATGCCGCCGTTGCCGCACACGTACAGGTTCCAGCCCTTCTCGGTGGCGATGATGCCCACGTCCTTGCCCTGCGCTTCGGCGCACTCGCGGGTGCAGCCGGACACGCCGAACTTGATCTTGTGCGGCGTGCGCAAGCCCTTGTAGCGGTTCTCCAGCTCGATCGCCAGGCCCACGCTGTCGTCCACGCCGTAGCGGCACCACGTCGAGCCCACGCACGACTTCACGGTGCGCAGCGACTTGCCGTACGCGTGACCGGTCTCGAAGCCGGCCGCGATCAGCTCTTCCCAGATCGACGGCAGCTGGTCGACGCGGGCGCCGAACAGGTCGACGCGCTGGCCGCCCGTGATCTTCGTGTACAGCCCGTACTTCTTGGCGACCTGGCCAACGGCGATCAGGCCGTCCGGCGTCACTTCGCCGCCCGGCATGCGCGGCACGACGGAATACGTGCCGTCCTTCTGGATGTTGCCGAGGTAGTAGTCGTTCGTATCCTGCAGGCCGGCATGCTCCTTCTTCAGCACGAAGTCGTTCCAGCAGGTGGCGAAGATCGACGCCGCCAGCGGTTTGCACACGTCGCAACCGAGGCCCTTGCCGTGCTTGTGCAGCAGGTCGTCGAACGTCTTGATGCCGCCCACGCGGATCAGGTGGAACAGTTCCTGGCGCGAGTGCGGGAAGTGTTCGCAGACATGGTTGTTGACGTCCATGCCCTGCTTCTTCATCTCTGCCTTCATCACCTGCGTGACGAGCGGCACGCAGCCGCCGCACGACGTGCCGGCGTTCGTGCAGCTCTTCAGCGCGCCAATCGACGTGGCGCCGTCGGCCACCGCGCCGCAGATCGCACCCTTCGTGACGTTGTTGCAGGAGCAGATCTGCGCGGAGTCCGGCAGCGCATCGACGCCGAGGCCCGGCTTGGCCTTGCCATCCGACTGCGGCAGGATCAGGAATTCAGGCGATTCCGGCAGCTCGATCCGGTTCAGCATCATCTGCAGCAGCGTGCCGTATTCGCCCGCGTCGCCGACCATCACGCCGCCCAGCAGGTACTTGCCGCAGTTGGAGACGACGATCTTCTTGTAGATCTGCCGGCGCTCGTCGGTGAACTGGTAGCTGCGGCTGCCCTCTTCCTTGCCGTGCGGGTCGCCGATCGATGCCACGTCCACGCCCATCAGCTTGAGCTTCGTGCTCATGTCCGCGCCCGTGAATTCGGCGGCCTGGCCGGCCAGCTGCTTCGCGACGACGCGCGCCATGTCGTAGCCCGGCGCCACCAGGCCGTACACCATGCCGTTGTGCAGCGCGCATTCGCCGATCGCGTACACGTCCGGGTCGGACGTCATGCAGGAGTTGTCGATGACGATGCCGCCGCGCGGGCCGATCGCCAGGCCGGCTTCCTTCGCCAGCTGGTCGCGCGGGCGGATGCCGGCGGAGAATACGATCATGTCCACGTCCAGGTGCGAACCGTCGGCGAACTGCATGCGGTGCTGGCCTTCCTCGCCGTCGACGATGGCCGTCGTGTTCTTGCCCGTGTGGACCGTCACGCCCAGTTCGGCGATCTTGTTGCGCAGGATGCGGCCGCCGCCGTCGTCGACCTGCACCGCCATCAGGCGCGGCGCGAATTCGACGACGTGGGTGATCAGGCCCATGTCGCGCAGTGCCTTGGCGCATTCGAGGCCCAGCAGGCCGCCGCCGATCACGACGCCGGTGTTCAGGCGCTTGCCTGCTTCCGTCATCGCTTCCAGGTCTTCGATCGTGCGGTAGACAAAGCAGTCCTTGCGGTCGCGGCCTTCGACCGGCGGCACGAAGGGGTAGGAACCGGTGGCGAACACCAGCTTGTCGTACGGGAGCACATCGCCCGTGCTGGCCGTGACGGTTTTGGCTTTCAAGTCGATCGCCTCGGCGCGCGCGTTCAGGCGCAGCACCATGTCGTCGCGCTCGAAGAAGCCGGGCTTCACGAGCGACAGGTCGTCAGCGCTTTTGCCGCTGAAGAATTCGGACAGGTGCACGCGGTCGTAAGCGGGACGCGGCTCCTCGCACAGCACCGTGACCTGCATGCCGGCGACGGGGTTGTCCGCCAGGCTTTCGAGGAACTTGTGGCCGACCATGCCATGGCCGATGACGACGATTTTCATATCCAACTCCAGCAATCAGTAGCAATCAGTAATCAAGCGGTGGCCGGTGCCAGCGCGTGTTCCGCATTCGTCGCGGCGGAGAACCGCGCGGCGATCGCGCACACGGCCGACAGCACGACGAAGAAGCCGAGGATCGACAGCGTGTGCTGCGTATCGCCGACGCCCTTCATCAGGAAGCCGGCAGCGACGGCGCCGACGTTGCCGCCCGCGCCGATGATTCCCGTGACGCCGCCCAGCGCGCGCTTGTCGACGAATGGCGTCAGCGCGTAGGTGGCGCCGCACGCCATGTGCACGCACAGGCCGAACGACAGCATCGCAACGATCGCCATCGCCACGCTTTCCGAGTGGGCGAACCAGATCAGGCCAGCGCCTTCGCCCAGCATCAGCACGAACAGCAAGGTGACTCGGCCATTCAGGCTGCTGCGCAGGGCCATCTTGTCGGACACGAAGCCACCCAGTGCGCGGGCGAACAGCGCCAGCAGGCCAAAGCTGCCGGCAGCCAGGCCGGCCTGTTTCAGCGACAGGCCGAACTTGTCGACGTAGTAGGTGGCGGCCACGTTGTGGATGAACAGCTCGACGCCGAAGCACGCGGCGTAGGTGACGAACAGCAGCCAGACGCGGTAGTTCGCGGCGGCCAGCTTGAAGCTGTCCCAGCCACCTTTCTTGCCGCCTTCGATCTCGATGCCCGCGGCGCGCAGCTCGGCGTAGTTACCCTGCGGGCAGTCCTGCGTGAAGTTCCAGTACAGGACGCCGACGACGATCATCAGCACGCCCGGCACGATCAGCGCGAGGCGCCAGCCCATCGTTTCGGACACGCCCAGCATCAGGATCGCGGCCAGGATCAACGGCATCGTGGCTTGCGTGACGCCGCCGCCCGCATTTCCCCAGCCGGCCGTTGCCGCGTTGGCGGTGCCGACGACGCGCGGGCCGAACATCACGGACGTGTGGTACTGCGTGACGACGAAGCTGGCGCCGATCGCACCGATCAGCGTGCGGAAGAACAGGAAGCCTTCGTACGACTGCGCGGCGGCGACGCCGAACACGGGAATCGCACCGAAGATCAGCAGCGCGGTGTGTGCCTTGCGGGGGCCGAAGCGGTCGCACATCGGGCCGATCACCATCCGCACGAGGATCGTGATGGCGACGGCGGCGATGTTGATGTTGGCGATCTGCGCCGGGGTCAGGCCGAATTCGCCTTTGATGACTGGCATCAGCGGGGCGCACGCGAACCAGGCGAAGAAGCAGGCGAAGAACGCCAGCCAGGCGAGGTGGAAGGCGCGCATCTGTGGCGTGGCGAGCGAGAACAGCTTGATGCTGTCGGCCTTGCGGGCTGACGTGCTCACAGCGTTGGTCGTCATTTTTTATCCCTGTCTTGAGAAACAAAAAAAAAGGCGTCCGGGCGGTCCCGCGCCACACGTGTTGGTGCGCAGGTACCGCTCGGACGCCGTTGTCCTGATGCCGCCCCGTCGTTGGGCCGGCTGTGCAATGTCAGGAGATCGCCATTGACCTCTTGCCCTCTACTTTGCAAGAGCCGTGCCAGCCCCGGCGGGGCCGCATTCAGAGGGAGAGCTTTTCAATAACAGGGGGAGAAAGGGAGCGGCGTGCAAGTTTGCGGTGCAGCGCCGCCCGGCTTTGGTGCAATGCAGCGTTCAGCGCTGGTGGAGGGGAAACGAGGCCGCGTAACGGGCCGGATCCCGGCCGTTCCACACGCGGCCATCGATCAATGTCGAGCTGCGCAGCGTCTCGTGCGGCACGGCCACGCCGGCCAGTTCGGCCGCCTCGCGGTACAGCCGCAACTGGGTGACGGCCTGCGCGACTTCCAGGTAATCCGGGTCGGCGCGCAGCAGGCCCCAGCGGCGGAACTGCGTCATGAACCACATGCCGTCGGACAGCCATGGGTAGTTCGCCTGCCCGTCCTGGTGGAAGCGCAGCGGGTGCTCGTCCTGCCACGCGCGGCCCATGCCATTCTCGTAATGACCGAGGATGCGCGGCAGGATCACGGCCTTGTCCGTGTTGACGTAGGTGACGCCGGCGATGATTTCGGCGGTGGCGCGGCGGTTCGCGTCGCTGGCATCAATCCAGCGGCTCGCTTCCAGCACGGCGGCGATCAGCGCGCGGCACGTGTTCGGGTGGGCGCGCACGAAGTCCAGCGACGCCCCCAGCACCTTCTCGGGATGGTCGGGCCAGATCTGCTGGCTCGTCGCCGCCGTGATGCCGACGCCGTCCATCACGGCGCGGTGGCCCCACGGCTCGCCCGCGCAAAAGCCGTCCATATGACCTTCGGAGAGGTTGTAGACCATCTGCGACGGCGGCAGCGTGATGGCGCGCGCTTCCTTCATCGGGTGGATGTCGAAGGCGGCCAACCAGTAATACAGCCACATCGCGTGGGTGCCGGTCGGGAAGGTCTGGGCAAAGACGTACTGGCGCCCGTCCTGGCGCATCAGCGCGGCCAGGCTGGCGCCGTCGGTGGCGCCCTCCTCGGCCAGGCGGCGCGACAGCGTGATGGCTTGCCCGTTGCGGTTCAGGTTCATCAGCACGGCCATGTCGCGCCGCTGCGCCCCGATGCCCAACTGGGTGCCGTACACGAGGCCGTACAGGGCCTGGGCGGCATCGAGTTCGCCGGTCATCAACTTGTCGCGCACGCCGGCCCACGAGATTTCGCGGGACAGCGCGATGCGGATGCCGTGCTTCTCGTCGAAGCCCAGCACGGACGCCATCACGACCGACGCGCAGTCGGTCAGCGGGTTGAATCCGATGTTAACGGTGGTTTTTTCGATCTGCATGTCTGTCCCGCCGGGGCGCACCAGCTTTGTGCATCAGCCCAGCAAGTCCTCCACGTCCAGGATGCGCTGGGCGATTTCCGCCAGCTTCAGGTTCTTGTTCATCGCCATCGTCCGCAGGCGCTGGTAGGCCTGGTCCTCCGTCATGCCGTGACGAGTCATCAGGAGGCCCTTGGCGCGGTCGACGACCTTGCGCTCGGCGAGCTTCAGCTTGGTGTCTTCCAGCTCGTCCAGCAGCTTCTGCTCCTTGCGAAAGCGCGCCAGCGCCACGTTCAGCACGGGCTTGATGCGCTCCGGCTGCAGGCCGGCAACGATGTACGCCGAGACGCCCGCCTCCAGCGCGGCTTCCATCGAGGACTGGTTGTCGTCCTCGGTAAACATGACGATGGGACGGCGCTCGTCGCGCGTCGCCACGACGATGTGCTCCAGCACGTCGCGCGCATCGGATTCGGCGTCGACGATGATCATATCGGGCTGCAGCCGGGCGACCCGCTCCGGCAGGTGGAAATCGGCAGGCAGCGACGCGACGAGCTCATAGCCCGCCTCGGTCAGGCCGGCATGCAGCGCGGCGGCACGCTGCGACGCTTCCCTTTCCTGGGGTGGGTGAACGAGGACGATGCGGAGATTGCGGCTCATGCCTCATTGCAGAGCAAGAATCGCGCCAGCTTATTGCCGAGCTCGTGTCACTGGTGCCAGGCACCGGTGACACGAACTCGGCCGTTATGTCCCGCCGGACCTGTGGTCCGGCTGCCTGGCACCAGGGGACACGAACTCGGCCGTTATGCGCCGCGCATACCCCAGCGCTGCACGGTGGCGCGCTCCAGCGTGGCGAACAGCAGGTGTTCGATGGCCAGGCCGATCAGGATCACGGCGGCCAGGCCGGCGAAGACCTTGTCGGTGTACAGCTCGTTGCGGTTCTGGAAGATGTACCAGCCCAGGCCGCCCTTTCCGGACGATGCGCAGAACACCAGTTCCGCCGCGATCAGCGTGCGCCACGCGAATGCCCAGCCGATCTTCAGGCCGGACACGATCGCCGGCAGCGCGGCCGGCACGAGGATCTGGACGACGAACGGCAGGCCCGCCAGGCCGTAGTTGCGGCCCGCCATCCGCAACGTGGTTGGGACGGACTGGAAGCCGGCATAGGTGCCCAGCGCCAGCGGCCACAGCACGGCGTGGACGATGACGAACACGAGGCTCGCATTGCCGAGGCCCAGCCACAGCATCGCCAGCGGCAGCAGCGCGATTGCCGGCAGCGGGTTGAACATCGCGACCAGCATCTCCAGCAGGTCGCGGCCCAGCCGGGTCGACGCGGCCAGCGCCGTCAGCACGAACGCCAGCGCGATGCCGGCCGCATAGCCCTGCACGAGCACGGCCAGCGACACTTCCACCTTCCGCAGCAGCTCGCCGCTGGCGATCCCCGCGGCGAACGCCCGCGCCGTCTGCAGGAACGTGGGCAGCAGCAGGTCGTTGTCCTGCCAGCGGGCCGCCAGCTCCCACACCAGCGCCAGTACGGTCAGCAGCACGCTCTTGCGCAGCCAGCCCTGCCGCCACAGCCGCTGTGCAACTGGCAGGCGCCGTTGCAGCGACGCCGGTTCGGCCGGCGCCAGCTCGTACAGGAACTCCTGCCGGATCGGCGGTTCGAGGGCGCTCATAATGCGATCCTTTCCGCCGTCTCTACATGCGACTCCGGTGGCACGCCGAACAGCAGATCGTGGGTGCGCTCCACGGCTTGCTGGAACTCGGCGCCCCCGGCGCTGTGCAGCCCAAACTGGTGGCTATTGAGCTCCGCACGCACGCGGCCCGGATGGGGCGACAGCAGCAGGATGCGGTTGCCGACGACGAGCGCTTCCTCGATCGAGTGCGTGACGAACAGCAGCGTGAACGGCGCCTCCGCCCACAGCCGGATCAGCTCTTCCTGCATCGTGCGGCGCGTCAGCGCATCGAGCGCGGCGAACGGCTCGTCCATCAGCAGCACGGCGGGCTGCATCGCCAGCGCCCGCGCGATCGCCACGCGCTGCTTCATGCCGCCGGACAGCGTGTGCGGATACGCATGCTCGAAGCGCTCCAGGCCCACGCGGGCAATCCAGTGCCGGGCGCGCTCACGGGCCTCGGCGCGGCCGGCACTCTTCGACGCCAGTAGCGGGAACATCACGTTCTGCAGCACCGTCTTCCACGGCGGCAGCTGGTCGAATTCCTGGAACACGGCGATGCGGTCCGGGCCCGGCCGCGTGACGACGTGGCCATTCAAACTGACCGTGCCGGCCGCCGGCTGCAGGAAACCGCCGACGGCCTTCAGCAGCGACGACTTGCCGCAGCCCGAAGGCCCCAGCAGTACGAAGCGGTCGCCGCCGAACACGTCGAAGTCCACGTCCTGCGTGGCGCGCACGGCGTGGTCGCCGCTGCGGTATTCCAAGGTAACGCCGCGGGCGCGCAGCAGCGGCTCCGCTTGCGCGTGGGGACGCACGACCTGCAATGGCGCCATGTCAGCTCCCCTGGTCGACCAGCGGGTCGTCGAAGAAGTAATCGCGCCAGCTGGCCGGCTTGTTCTTCACGGCGCCCACGCGGTGCATGAATTGCGCGATCGGCAGCGTGTTTTGCGGCGCGATGCGGAACTGCACCTCCGGGCTCCTGAAGACCTTCAACAGCAGGTTGCGATCGACCTTGCTCTGGTTGACCTTCAGGTAGATGTCCGCCGCGCCTTCCGGGTTCCTCGCCGCATAGTCGGCCGCTTCGGCGAGCGCCTGCACGAACGAGCGGTACGTCTTCGGGTTCTCCTTGCGGTACTTCTCGGTGGCGTACAGCAGCGTCGACGACGACGGCCCGCCCAGCACATCGTACGAATTGAGCACGATGCGCGCGTTGCGGTTCTGCGCCAGTTCCTGTTCCTGGAACGGCGGCGTGCCGAAGTGGCCGCTGATCTCCGTGCCGCCGGCGATGATCGCGCTCGCGGCATCGGGATGGGGCAGCGATTGCGTCAGCTTGTCGAGGCGGGCGAACTCCTTGTCGCCCCACTGCTTCGCGGCGGCCATCTGCAGGATGCGCGATTGCACCGACACCGTAACGGCCGGCAGCGCGATCCGGTCCTTGTCCGTGAAGTCGGCGATCGACTTCACCTTCGGGTTGTTCGACACGAGGTAGTACGGGAAGCTGCCCAGCGCCGCGACGCCCTTCACGTTGTGCCGGTCCTTCGTGCGGTCCCACAGCGTGATCAGCGGGCCGACGCCCGCACCGGCGATGTCGATACTGCCGGACAGCAGCGCATCGTTGATGGCCGCGCCGCCGGACAGCTTGGTCCACTCGACGGCGATGTCCACGCCGTTGCGCTTACCGTATTTTTCAATGAGCTTCTGTTCCTGCGCGATATTGAGCAGCAGGTACGTGACGCCGAACTGTTCGGCGATGCGGATGCGGCCTTCCGCATGGGCGGCGGTGGCCAGCACCAGGGCGGCGATGGCGGTCGAGAGCTTCAGTGGTTTCATGTTCTTCGTGTCAGTATGGGACGTCGCCTTCGATGGTGGTGCGATACAGCTTGCGGCGCTGGTCCGGCGGGCAGCCTGCCGCCAGGTGCATCAGCGAGCGGTTATCCCAGAACACCATGTCGTGCGGTTGCCAGCGGTGGCGGTAGATGTGCTGCGGCTTCACGCTGTGAGCGAACAGTTCCTTCAGGAGCGCATCGCTTTCGTCCCGCGGCAGGCCGATGATGCGTGTGGTGAAATGCTCGCTGACGAACAGCGCCTGCCGCCCCGTTTCCGGGTGCGTGCGCACGACGGGATGCACGACGGGTTTGACCTCGTCGATCTGCGCCTGCGTCAGGTGCGGCCGCCATGGGCTGCGGCGTTGCAGCTCGGCGTACTGCTTCAGGTAGCTGTGCTCCGCGCGCGCATGGCGGATCGCGTTCTTCAGCGCTTCGGGCAGCGTGTCGTAGGCCAGGTGCACGTTGGCGAACAGCGTATCGCCGCCTTCTGCCGGCAGCTCCTGCGCGTGCAACAGCGAGCCGAGGCTGGGCTTTTCCTTGTACGACAGGTCGGAATGCCAGAAATGGCCTGCGTCGCCCAGGCCGATCGGTTTGCCGTCCTCGATGATATTCGAGACGACAAGGACTTCCGGAACCCCCGCCAGCTGGAAATTCCTCAGCACATGGATCTGCAAAGGACCAAACAGGCGGGAGAAGGCGACCTGCTGTTGCGGCGTGATGCGCTGGTCCCGGAACACCAGTACGTGGTGCTCAAGGTGGGCGGCATGCAACCGCAACAGAGCTCTGCGTGAGAGGGGCCGCGCCAGGTCGAGGCCAATCACTTCAGCGCCAAGGGGACCTTCGAACGGGCGGATGTCCAGCGAAACGTTCAGGGGGACTGATCTGGCATCATGGACAGCACTCAAAACAGCAGACATGTGTTGCGCTCCAGCTGACGGGGTCGGAAGCTCGCCGGGCCCCACGTTTTCCACGTGCCGCGGTGCCTGACGAGTGAATCCAGTCTATGCCTGGCCACTCATGATGAAAACGAATCCTTTTTGATATTAATATGCGCATTTTGACCAAGGGATTCCATGCGTCCGCTGCACCTCTCGCTGTGCCTCATCCTCGTTGCCGTGCTGGCGTGGTCCGGCTTCGCGCCATATGACCGCGTCACGTGGTGGCTCGAAGTGCTGCCCGTGCTGATCGCAGTGCCCGTGCTGGCGCTGTCGTACCGGCGCTTTCCGCTGACGGACATGCTGTACGTGCTGATCGTGCTGCACGCGATCGTGCTGATGGTAGGCGGCGCCTACACGTATGCGCGCGTGCCGTTCGGCTTCGAGCTGCAGCACTGGCTGCACCTGCAGCGCAATCCGTACGACCGGATCGGCCACTTCATGCAGGGCTTCGTGCCGGCGCTGGTGGCGCGCGAGATCCTGCTGCGCGGCGGCCACGTGACGGGGAGGCGGATGCTGGCCTTCTTCTGCCTGTGCATCGTGATGGCGATCAGCGCGTGGTATGAGCTGGTCGAATGGGCGGCGGCCGTCGCGCTCGGCCAAGGGGCGGACGAATTCCTCGGTACGCAGGGCGACCAGTGGGACACGCAATCGGACATGTTCATGGCGATGATCGGCGGCGCGTGCGCGCTGCTGCTGTCGCGCTGGCACGACCGCGCGCTGGCGGCGCTGCAACTCAGCCGGCGCTAGGGTCGGTGCTCGGGTCGGCGCTGCCGCCTTCGGCCAGCCGCTGCGCCGTCTTCAGCGCCGCGACGATCGCGGCAAACGCCGCGTGGCGGGACTCGCGGTCCGGCACGCGCAGCGCATACGACGGGTGGTACGTGACGACGACCCAGCGGCCGTCGTGCTGGAACGGCTGGTCCATGTAGTCCTTCATCGTCACGCTGCCGCTTTGCAGGATCGACTTCAATGCGGTGCTGCCCAGCGCGACGAGGACATCGGGCGCGATCGTCTCCAGCTCCGTCTCCAGCCAGTAGTGGCAGGCCATCACTTCCTTCTGCGCGGGCGTCTTGTGCAGCCGGCGCTTGCCGCGCGGCTCCCACTTGAAGTGCTTGACGGCGTTCGTCACGTAGACCTTGCGGCGGTCCATGCCCGCTTCGTCCATCGCCTTGTCCAGCAGCTCGCCGGCGGGGCCGACGAACGGCTTGCCGGCCAGGTCCTCCTGGTCGCCCGGCTGCTCGCCGACGAGCATGATCCTGGCGCGCCGGGCGCCCTGCCCGGCCACCGCCTGCGTGGCGTTCTGCCACAGGTCGCAGCGGCGGCATTCGTCCAGCGAGCTCGGTTGCTGGCGTTCCGGCGCGGCCTTCTCGGCGCTGATCGGAATCGCCGTGCCGCCGCGCTTGCCGACGGTGTCGAGCTGCCCCACCTTGCGCGCGCCGGCCGCGGCCTGCGTGACCATGTGCGGCACGACGGCCGCCTCGGGCAGGTTCTTCCAGAAGCGCTGGCGGATGTGACCGTGCATGATGTCGGCGTTCAGGCGGGCGGGGTTGAAGATGCTGCGGTAGTAGGTGAGCCACAGCGCCTCGCCGGCATCGGCGAAGTCCGCCGCCGTCTTTGCCAGCGCGTCCCCCGTGTGCAAGGTGGCGCCGTCCCACAGCACGGTGGCCTCGGGTGTGGCGATCATCCAGCTGGTCTTGCCCATCCGTTTCGCGAAGTGCTCGGCCACTTGAGGCAGCACGTCGTGCGCCGGTTCGAACCACGCGACGAAGCGGGGCTCGCCGGCATCCAGCGGCCGCTCGCGAAAGCGCAGGTAGGCATGCATATCGTGTTCTTCGTGCCGCACGGCCTTCACCATGTGGTGCAGCCGGGCGCCGTCGACATCGGCCATCGAGATCACCTCGTGTTCGCCGCGGTGCCAGCGCCACAGCACGCGGTAGAGGAACGCCCAGCGGTCGGGCGCGCGATAGCAGGAGGCGCTCCGCAGCATCTCCATCAACCGCCGGGAGACGACCGGCGGCGTTGTGGCGATGAGGGGCGGCGGGTCCGAGGGACATTCGGGGGTTTGAGCGTTTACCGTCACCTCCGCGTTCACTTCCACTTCAACTTCGACTTCCACTGCTACGGGAGGCATTCCGCTCAGCAGGTCACCGCCGCCATCCTGCCCTGACCATTGTACGGATTCGGGCGGCACGTGGCGCACGATCAGAGCCCGTGCGGCCGCGCGCCATGCGTCAAAACTGCCGGCCGGAACCGGCTGCCCGGACAGCGCCAGCGCAACAGGGTCGAGCGCCGGTACGCTCATGCCGCCTGCAGTTCCGGGAACAGCGCCATCTGCTCGGGCACGTCGGCCATCGCACGGCGCAGCGCATCGGACGGCGCGGTATCCTGCGCCGGGCGGTAGTCGGCCGTGACGATGAACGGTGCCACCTTCTTCATGCTGCACTTCAGCCGCGCCAGGTCGGCCCAGCGCACCTGCCGCATGCGGCGCAGCTCGACGATGCGCTGCGCGTTCTTCAGACCGATGCCGGGGATGCGGGCGATCATCTGCGGCTCGGCGCGATTGAGGTCCATCGGGAAGTGCTCGCGGTGCGTCAACGCCCAGGCCAGTTTCGGGTCGATGTCGAGCGGCAGGTTGCCGGAGGCGGGCAGCAGTTCCTTCACCTGGAAACCATAGCCGCGCAGCAGGAAGTCGGCCTGGTACAGGCGGTGTTCGCGCAGCAGCGGCGGCGGCGCGGCCGGCACGCTCGACGGGCTTTCGGGGATCGGACTGAACGCCGAGTAGTAGACACGTTTCAGCTTGTAGCTGCCATACAGCGTCTCGGCCGTGGTGAGGATGCGCGCATCGTCGCTGGCATCGGCGCCGACGATCATCTGCGTGCTCTGCCCGGCCGGCGCGAACTTCGGCGCCTTCGGCTCGGCTTCCTTCTCGTCGAGCTTCAACCGGATGCTGCCCATCGCCAGCTTGATCGTGTGGACGCTCTTTTCGGGCGCGAGCTTTTGCACGCTGTCCTGCGTCGGCAGTTCGATGTTGACGGACAGCCGATCCGCATACCGCCCCGCTGCTTCGATCAGCGCGGGATCGGCATCGGGAATCGTCTTGAGGTGGATGTAGCCGCGGAACTGATGCACCTCGCGCAGCTCGCGGGCGACGGCAACCAACTGCTCCATTGTGTAGTCGGCGGACTGGATGATGCCGGAGCTGAGGAACAGGCCGTCGATGTAATTACGCAGATAAAAATCGACGGTGAGCTTGACCACTTCCTGCACGGTGAAGCGGGCGCGCGGCACGTTCGACGTGCGGCGATTCACGCAGTACTGGCAATCGTAGATGCAGAAATTCGTCAGCAGGATCTTCAGCAGCGACACGCAGCGGCCGTCCGGCGTGTAGCTGTGGCAGATACCCATCCCGTTCGTCGCGCCGAGCCCGTCCTTGCCCTCGGACGAGCGCTTCGGCGCACCGCTGCTGGCGCACGACGCGTCATATTTCGCCGCGTCGGCGAGGATTTCCAGTTTGTCGATCAACTCCATGGCGCCGCCCTGCTGTATGGGCATACAGTATAAGCGAACTATTGTTCAGGACAGCGTGCACGCGCCAACAAAAAACCGGGTCAAGCCCGGTTCTCTGTACGTCTTTCTGTCAGGCGCTGTAGTGGTTCAGGCGCGCCTGCAGTTTCGGTGGCAGGTCGGACAGCTGGCTGACCGTCATCTCCAGGTCGTGCAGGTGGCCGTCCTTCAGGCCGTACACCCAGCCGTGCACCGAGACTTGCTGGCCGCGGTCCCAGGCGTCCTGCACGATCGTTGTCGAGCACACGTTGATGACTTGCTCGACCACGTTCAGTTCGACCAGCTTCTCGCTGCGCACGCGCTCGTCCAGCACGGTGCCCAGGTAGCGCTCGTGCTTGGCGCTGACGTCGTGCACGTGGCGCAGCCAGTTGTCGACGAGGCCCACGCGGGCGCCCGTCAGCGCGGCGTGCACACCCTTGCAGCCGTAGTGGCCGACGATGATCACGTGCTTCACCTTCAGCACGTCGATCGCGAACTGCAGCACGGAGAGGCAGTTCAGGTCGGAGTGGACGACGACGTTGGCGATGTTACGGTGCACGAACACGTCGCCCGGCAGCAGGCCAAGCAGTTCGTTCGCCGGCACGCGGCTGTCGGAGCAGCCGATCCACAGGTATTCGGGCGAGGCTTGGGCAGCCAGGCGCTTGAAGAATTCCGGGTCGCGCTCGACCATCGAGTCGGCCCAGCGGCGGTTGTTGTTCAGGAGATCCCGCAGGTCGGAAGGCTTGGTGTCGCTCATGATATTCCTTTCAGACGTAACAAAGCCGCCGTTCGCCGGGGTGGCAAAGCGGCGGCCGTGAATTGCTGGCCGATAGTTTAACTGATTCCGAGGCTGTTGACCGAACGTGCTTTTGTTTGCGGGTGGGCGGAGCTGTTCAAACCAGAAGCGTAACCCTGGGGTCAGACCCGACGGGTCTGACCCCGGCTCTTGCCGTTGGTTTTAGCAAACGCCGCCGGCCCACATGCAGTTATTCAAAGAAGTCCTTGACCTTATCCATCCACGTCTTCGACTGCGGCGAGTGCTTCGCCCCACCCTCGGTCGTCGACCGCTCCAGCTCACGCAGCAGCTCCTTCTGCTTCTCCGTCAGCTTCACCGGCGTCTCGACGACGACGTGGCAGAACAGGTCGCCCGGGTAGCCGGAACGCACGCCCTTGACGCCCTTGCCCTTCAGGCGGAACGTCTTGCCGGACTGGGTGCCTTCAGGCACCGTGAACGACACCTTGCCGGACAAGGTCGGCACTTCGATCTCGCCGCCCAATGCCGCCTTCGCGAACGAGATCGGCATCTCGCAATGCAGGTCGTCGCCTTCGCGCTGGAACACCTGGTGCGGCTTGATGTGGATTTCCACGTACAGGTCGC
Source organism: Pseudoduganella flava (assembly GCF_007830495.1). Taxonomy (GTDB): domain Bacteria; phylum Pseudomonadota; class Gammaproteobacteria; order Burkholderiales; family Burkholderiaceae_D; genus Rugamonas; species Rugamonas flava. Next base: position 672,076 of record NZ_VLKW01000003.1, read on the forward strand.
CCGGCGGCCCGCCGTTGGTGCCTGGCTCGCCGTTGCCGGACGAGCGGATGCGCATGCCGTTGTCGATACCCGCCGGGATCTTCACTTCCAGCGTCTTGTTGCGCTTGATGCGGCCGGCGCCCGAGCACGCGGGGCACGGTTCCGGAATGATCTTGCCGGTGCCGTGGCACTTCGGGCACGTTTGCTGGATGCTGAAGAAGCCCTGCTGCATGCGTACCTGGCCGTGGCCGCCGCACGTCGAGCAGGTGACCGGCGACGTGCCGGGCTTCGCGCCGGAGCCGTGGCAGGTATCGCACTTGTCCCAGGCCGGCACGCGGATCGTCGTGTCGAAGCCATGCGCGGCCTGCTCCAGCGTGATCTCGAGGTTGTAGCGCAGGTCGGCGCCGCGGTACACCTGCGGGCCCGCGCTGCGGCGGCCGCCACCGAAGATGTCGCCGAAGATGTCGCCGAACGCATCGCCGAAGCCGCCGGCGCCGAAGCCGCCGCCGCCCATGTTCGGATCCACGCCCGCGTGACCATAACGGTCGTAAGCCTCGCGCTTTTCCGGATTGGTCAGCATCTCGTAGGCTTCCTTGACTTCCTTGAACTTCTCTTCCGCCTCTTTGTTGTCCGGGTTGCGGTCCGGGTGATACTTCATCGCGAGCTTGCGATAAGCCTTCTTGATCTCGTCTTCCGAGGCGTTTTTCGCCAGACCGAGAGTCTCGTAATAATCACGCTTTGCCATGTGCAGGCACCTAACTGAACTGAATAGAAGGGAGACTGTAGCAGGACGACGCCGTTGCCGCCACCTGCCGCCGCCGTCCACTGACCAGTGCGACGGTGGCGTTGTGAAACAACCTCAAAAACCCTGCCGATTATGCAAAAACGCCGAGCGGGCACCGTGCTACGGCCGCTCCGCTCGGCGGGGTCAGACTTGCGGGAACCTCAGGTTCCACGGCCGAAGTAGACTGGGTTCGCGCTGGCAGGACTTATTTGTTGTCCTTGACTTCCTTGAAGTCGGCGTCCACCACGTCGTCCTGCTGCGCACGGTTGTCGGAACCGCCAGCCTGCTGCTGCTGCTGCGCGCCCGCTTCGGCACCGCCACCCGCTGCGGCTTGCTGCGCCTGCATGTCGGCGTACATCTTCTCGCCCAGCTTCTGCGCGGCTTCCGTCAGCGTGGCGATCTTGGCGTCGATCGATGCCTTGTCGCCGGACTTGATCTCGCCTTCCAGTGCGCTGATCGCGGACTCGATCTTTTCCTTCTCGCCCGCTTCCAGCTTGTCGCCGTATTCGGTCAGCGATTTCTTCGTCGAGTGCACCAGCGCGTCGGCCTGGTTGCGCGACTCGGCCAGTTCCTTCACCTTCTTGTCTTCTTCGGCGTTCAGCTCGGCGTCTTTCACCATCTTCTGGATTTCCTCTTCGGACAAGCCGGAGTTCGCCTTGATGGTGATCTTGTTTTCCTTGCCGGTGGCCTTGTCCTTCGCGCCCACGTGCAGGATGCCGTTGGCGTCGATGTCGAAGGTCACTTCGATCTGCGGCGTGCCGCGTGCCGCCGGCGGGATGCCTTCCAGGTTGAACTCACCCAGTGCCTTGTTGCCGGCCGCGATTTCACGCTCGCCCTGGTAGACCTTGATGGTCACCGCGGGCTGGTTGTCATCGGCCGTCGAGAACACTTGCGAGAACTTGGTCGGGATCGTCGTGTTCTTGTGAATCATCTTCGTCATCACGCCGCCCAGCGTTTCGATACCCAGCGACAGCGGGGTCACGTCCAGCAGCAGCAGGTCCTTGCGGTCGCCCGACAGCACGGCGCCCTGGATCGCGGCACCGACGGCCACGGCTTCGTCAGGGTTCACGTCCTTGCGCGGATCCTTGCCGAAGAACTCCTTCACTTTTTCCTGCACCTTCGGCATACGGGTCATGCCGCCGACCAGGATGATGTCGTCGATGTCGGAAACCTTCACGCCGGCATCCTTGATCGCGGTGCGGCACGGTTCGATCGTCTTGGCGATCAGTTCCTCGACCAGCGACTCCAGCTTGGCGCGGGTGATCTTCAGGTTCAGGTGGACCGGCGCGCCGTTCGCCATCGCGATGTACGGCTCGTTGATCTCGGTCTGCTGCGACGACGACAGCTCGATCTTCGCGCGCTCGGCCGAAGCCTTGATACGCTGCAGCGCGATCGGGTCCTTCTTCAGGTCCAGGCCGTTGATCTTCTTGAACTCTTCGATGATGTAGTCGATCACGCGCTGGTCGAAGTCCTCGCCGCCCAGGAACGTGTCACCGTTCGTCGACAGCACTTCGAACTGCTTCTCGCCATCCACGTCGGCGATCTCGATGATCGACACGTCGAACGTGCCGCCACCCAGGTCATACACGGCGATCTTGCGGTCGCCCTTGTCGGTCTTGTCCAGGCCGAACGCCAGCGCAGCGGCCGTCGGTTCGTTGATGATGCGCTTCACGTCCAGGCCGGCGATACGGCCGGCATCCTTGGTCGCCTGACGCTGCGAGTCGTTGAAGTACGCCGGCACCGTGATGACGGCTTCGGTGACTTCCTCGCCCAGGTAATCCTCGGCGGTCTTCTTCATCTTGCGCAGCACTTCCGCGGAGATCTGCGGCGGCGCCAGCTTCTTGTCGCGCACACCGATCCACGCGTCGCCGTTATCGGCTTTCATGATCTGGTACGGCATCAGGGAGATGTCCTTCTGGACTTCCTTCTCCTCGTACTTGCGGCCGATCAGACGCTTGACGGCGAACAGGGTGTTTTTCGGATTGGTGACGGCCTGGCGCTTGGCCGGCGCGCCGACGAGGATCTCGCCGTCGTCCTGGTACGCGATGATGGAAGGCGTGGTACGGGCGCCTTCTGCGTTCTCGATGACCTTCGGCTGGCCATTCTCCATGATGGCGACGCAAGAGTTGGTCGTGCCCAGGTCGATACCGATCATTTTGCCCATGGTTTGTTCTTCCTTTGAACTGATTAGTTTCTGAATGTTTCTTATATGCGGAAAAGCTTCTTACATTTCAAGTGCTTGGAGATCACTTCGGCTGGGCAGCCGTGACGATCGCGGGCCGCAGCAGACGGTCGGCAATCGTGTACCCCTTCTGCAGTACGGCGACAACGGTATTGGCTTCCTGCTCGGCGGGCACCATCGCGACGGCCTGGTGCCGGTTCGGGTCCAGCTTGTCGCCGACGTTCGGAACCACTTCGAGGAGGCGATTGCGCTCGAACGCGGAGGTCAGCTGTTTCAGCGTCATCTCGACGCCTTCCTTCAGCGATTCCAGCGTGGGCGCTTCGACCTTCAGTGCCATCTCCAGGCTGTCCCGCACGGGCAGCAGGGCTTCGGCGAAGCTCTCGACGGCGAATTTGTGGGCTTTGGCCACGTCTTCCTGGGCGCGGCGGCGGATGTTGTCGCCTTCGGCCTTGGCACGCAGGAAGGCTTCATGCATCTCGGCCAGCTTGGCTTCGGTCGCGGACAGCTGCTCTTCCAGGCTCGGGGTCGCCGCGCCATCCGCGGGAGCCTGCTGCTGGGACGCTGCCTGCGCCGGCTGCTGCGCTTCCTCGGGATTCGGGCTGGCCTGGTTTTCCTGGTCTTGCATCGTGTGACTCCTACAAATCGTGTTTGTTTGACATTGCTCTTGCTGCACCCGTCGAATCTGGGGATACCCCTAACGTTTTCAAGGATATTTCTCGGAATAAGTCGGTGCTGCAGCTAACAATTTGCCGACGAATCGGTGCCGCGCCAGGCGTGAGGGCCCGGCGCAAGCTCGGCAGACTGGCTATTTTAACAGGCTGGCACTCACCGTCGGCAAGTGCTAACAGCCTGTTTTTATGACAATTGTTGCAGGAGTGTCAGTCGGCGGCGCCCAGCGCCAGCGCGCGCTCGCGGCCGATGGCGGCGTCCTGCTGGCGCAGCGTGCGCTCGGCGGAGCCGGCCATCGTCGGCCAGCCGATCATGTGCTGCTCGGCGATTTCGGCCAGCGCGGCGATCCAGGCCGGGCTTTCATTGAGGCAGGGGATGTAGTGGAAGTCCTTGCCGCCGGCCGTCAGGAAGTCGTGGCGCACTTCCATCGCGATCTCCTCCAGCGTCTCGAGGCAGTCGCTCGTGAAGCCGGGGCAGATCACGTCGATGCGGCGCACGCCGTCCCTGCCCAGCTGCTGCACGGTGGGCGCCGTGTAAGGCTGCAGCCATTCGGCGCGGCCGAAGCGGGACTGGAACGTGACGAGGTAGTCGCTGTCGCGCAGCTTCAGCTTGGCGGCCAGCAGGCGGGCCGTCTTGTGGCACTCGCAGTGGTACGGGTCGCCCAGCAGCAAGGTACGCTTCGGCACGCCGTGGAAGCTCATCACGAGCTTCTCACCGCGGCCATGCTGCTCCCAGTGCGCCAGCACGTTCTGGCGCAGCGCCTCGATGTAGGCCTCGTGGTCGTGGTAGTTGCGCACCAGGCGCAGCTCGGGGATGTTGCGCACCTTGCCGAAGTGATTGAACACCGCGTCCCAGATCGACGCGGTCGTCGTGCCGGAATACTGCGGATAGGCGGGCACGATGGCGATGCGTTCGCAGCCGTCGGCCTTCAGGCGGTCCAGCACGTCCGGCAGCGACGGCGTGCCATAGCGCATCGCCATCGCCACCGTCACATCCTGGTGGCCGCGCGCCTGCAGCGCCTCGTGCAGCAGCATCGCCTGGTTCTGCGTGTGGATGCGCAGCGGCGAGCCGTCGGCCGTCCAGATCGACGCATATTTTTTTGCCGACTGGCCGGAGCGGAACGGCAGGATGACGCCGTGCAGGATAAACCACCAGACAGCCCGCGGAATTTCAACCACGCGCTGGTCGGACAGGAATTGCTTCAGATAGCGGCGCACGGCGCCACGGGTAGGCTCGTCGGGCGTGCCGAGGTTGACCAGCACGACGGCGCTGCCGCTGGCGGTGCCGTGCCGGTGAGGAGGTTCTTTCGCGAAGGCCATGGAATTGTTCTGATCATCTGAGAGGCTACGATTATATGCGGCGCACTGCCCCGGCGCTCTCGCATGCCCGCATGACAACAGTTCCAACGGCCGAGGCCGTTAGCGCATGCAGCCGTACGGGATTCAGGACGCCAGCAGCTCGCGAGCGTGCTTGCGCGTGGTGGCGGTGATTTCGAGGCCGCCCAGCATGCGGGCGACTTCTTCGACGCGGGCTTTCGGGTCCAGCACTTCGATGCGCGACGCCGTCTTGCCGTTCGCGAGCGTGCTCTTCGCCACCTGGAAGTGGCTGTTGCCCTGGCTGGCCACTTGCGGCAGGTGCGTCACGCACAGCACCTGGCGCTCCTGGCCCAGGCGCTTCAGCAGGCGGCCCACCACTTCGGCGACGCCGCCGCCGATGCCGCTGTCGACCTCGTCGAAGATCAGGGTCGGCACCGTCGTCGCGTTCGACGTGATCACGGAGATCGCCAGCGAGATGCGCGCCAGTTCGCCGCCCGATGCCACCTTGGCCAGCGGCCGCGGTGCGACGCCGGCGTGGCCGGCAACGAGGAATTCCACCTGCTCCAGGCCCTTCGCGGAAGGCTCGCAAGGATTCAGCGCCACTTCGAAGCGGCCGCCCGTCATGTTCAGGTCCTGCATCGCTTTCGTGACGGCGTCGCTGAGCGCCCGCGCGGCAACGGCCCGCGTCGCGGACAACTTCTGCGCCACCACCAGGTAGTCGTCCTTCAGCTTTGCTTCCTGCTTGCGCAAGCCTTCGATGTCCGTCGCATCGGCCAGCTGGTTCAGTTGCGCCGCGAGGCGGGCGTGTTCGGCCGGCAGGTCGTCCGCATCGACGCGGAACTTGCGCGCCGCCGAATGCAGCGCCTCCATCCGCGCATCGACTTCGCGCAGGCGTCCCGGATCCAGCTCGACGCGATCCAGGTACGTGTTCAACGCGTACGCCGATTCCTGCAGCTGGATGCGGGCCGACTCGATCAGGTCCACCACCGGCTGCAGCTCCGCATCGACGGACACCAGCTTGGCCAGCTTCGTGTTCAGCGACGCCAGCTGCGACACGATCGGCTGTTCGTCCGCTTCGGAGATGACGGCCAGCGCTTCCTGCGCTCCTTCCAGCAGGCTGGCCGCGTGCGACAGGCGGCTGTGCTCGTTGCCGATCTCGGTCCACTCGCCCGGTTTCGGTGCCAGCTTGTCCAGCTCGCCCACCTGCCATTCCAGCCGCTCGCGTTCGAGCAGCACGTTGGCCTGGTTCTTCTCGAACTCTTCGAGCTGTTTCGCCAGCGCGCGCCAGGCCTTGTACGCCGCCGCCACTTCCTTCGTATGCGCGCCGGCCTGGTTGTCCAGCAGCTCGCGCTGCGCCTCCGTCTTCAGCAGCGACTGGTGGGCGTGCTGGCCGTGGATGTCCACCAGCAGGTCGCCCAGCTCGCGCAGCTGCGCGGCCGTCGCCGCGATGCCGTTGATGTACGCCTTCGAGCGGCCCGCGTTGTCGATCACGCGGCGCAGCAGGGCACCGCCATCGTCGGACGTGAATTCATGTTCGTCGAGCCATGCGCGCGCCTGCGCACTGACGGCGAAATCGGCCGTGATGTCCGCCTTGGCTGCCCCTTCCCGCACCACGCTGGCATCGCCCCGGCCGCCCAGCGCCAGGGTAAGCGCATCGATCAGGATCGATTTGCCTGCGCCCGTTTCGCCGGTGAAGACGGTGAAGCCGGCGGAGAATTCCAGTTCGATCGAATCGACGATGACGAAGTCGCGGATGGACAGTGTACGCAGCATAGTTCTCGTAGTTAGATTTTCCCGTCGCCGGACGGATACTCGTTCCAGTGCAGTTTCTCGCGCAGCGTGTGGTAGTAGCTCCACCCTTCCGGATGCAGGAACGTGATCGCGTGCGGCGAGCGGCGGATGTGGATGCGGTCTTGCGGCACCAGGCTGGCAAACGTTTGCATGTCGAAGTTCAGCGTGATGTCGCGCCCGCGCTTGACCTCGATCGTGATATCGCTGGAGTCGGGCAGCACGATCGGCCGGTTCGACAGCGCGTGCGGGGCGATCGGCACGAGCACCATGCCGCCCAGGGTCGGATGCAGCAACGGCCCGCCCGCCGACAGCGCATACGCCGTCGACCCAGTGGGCGTGGAGACGATCAGGCCGTCCGAGCGCTGGTTGTACATGAACTGGTCGCCCACCTCCACGCGCAGTTCCACCATGCCGGACCCGGCACCGCGCGCGACGACGACGTCGTTCACGGCGAGGCCCACGTGGATCGGCTTGCCGTCGCGGACGACAACGCCTTCGAGCAAGGTGCGCCGCTCCGCCTTGTGGGTGCCGGCAAGAATGCGGCCCAGCACCGGCAGCATGCCTTCGAGCGGGATGTCCGTCATGAAGCCCAGGCGGCCCTGGTTAATGCCGATCAGCGGCACGTCGTACGGTGCCAGCTGGCGGGCGATGCCCAGCATCGTGCCGTCGCCGCCCATCACGATCGCGCAGTCGACGTGCTCGCCGATTCCCTGCGCGCTCATCGCGGGGATCTCGGGCATGTTCAGGTGCGCCGCCGTGTCCGTCTCGAACACGACGCTGAAGCCGCCCTCTCGCAGGAACGCGAGGACATCGCGCACGGAATCTTCGATGCCGGCCGTATTGGGCCGGACGACCAGCGCGATCGTGTTGTACATGGCAGGAGTGGCGGTCATAGGGAGCTCTTCGGTTACAGGTGGCCCGCCGGTTCCGGCGCGGCGGCACGGCGAAGGGTACCCCACTCCGTGCAATATCGCCATTGTAGTGCGATGCCGTAGTGCGATGCCGTAGTGCCATGTCCTAGTACGTGCCCATACCGGCATTGCCAACCCAAGCCTGTCCTCCCCGAAGAACGCTCACGATTACTGTATATATAACCAGTATAAAGTGCCGCGGACGGTTGTGCAAGAAGGTCAATGCGCCAGCGCGACGCCGAGGAACATCGCGACGATGACGGCCGCCAGCAGCGACAGCATGTGCAGCACGATCAGCAGGAACCAGCGCCACGCCGTGCCCCACTTGCCCTTGCGGTACACGCGCTGCATCGCCCACGGCAGGTAGCCCAGCAGCCAGCAGAACAGCACGAACTTGAAGAAGCCGTCCGGCACCAGCACGAACGCGGCCAACAGCACGAACGCGAATGCGTTGGCATGCAGCGCGAACAGCAGGTGCTCGCCGTAGCGCCGTCCCGTGCCCAGGTACAGGCCTTTCAGGTACAGCGCGAACAGCGGCATCAGGCAGAACATCGCATACGGCGCGTAATGAAAGAAGCTGTCGGAGATCGCTTTGCCCTTCTGCTCGGCGGACAGCTTGTCGAAGCGGTCGACCACGTGCCGCAGCCCCGGTGCCCCGCTCTCGACAAGCGTCGGCAGATCGGTATGGTGTTCGCTGCCTTCCGCCGCCGGTGCCGTGGCGGCAGGCCGCTCCGCCGCGGGCTTGCCGAAGTCGACGATGCTCATGCCGGAAAAGCGGATCAGCGCGAAGAACAGGATCGACAGCGTCAGGTACAACCGCAGCGGCTCCACGTAGCGCCGGCGCCGCCCGGCCAGGTATTCGTTGGTCAGCGCTCCCGGGCGGAACAGCAGCCGCGCGAACGTGCCCCACAGCCTTCCTTCCAGCGCCACGTAATGGCCGACGAACTCGTGGGCGAATTCCATGAAGCTCGGCATGTGCAGGCGCGTCTCCTGACCGCAATGGGAGCAGTAGTTGCCCGCCGTGGCGGTACCGCAATTGCGGCAGTGGGCGGGAGCATCGTCGTGCGCGTCGGCGGTGTGGCGGATTGCGGGTTTCAAGCGGGGCCTTTCATCGGGGTCGGTGCGTCATGCTAACCAGTCCATGCAAAAAACGCACCATCGAATGGCCCAAATGCAACACTCCAAGCGGGCGACCGGCGGCGGACGAAGCCGATATGATGCGATTCAGATAAGAATTGGAGGAATACGCGATGAGCGAACCGAATTCGAAGGACCGCCAGGTCAATACCGACGTCCACATCGACGACACGGCCGGCAAGCGCCTGCCGCATGAACGCGACGAGTCGCCCGAGGGCACCCAGCATCACAAGGAACGCACCCGCATCGAGCAGGCCGCGCGCGACATCGAGCAAGGCCTCGTCGATACCGACCTGCGCGAAACGCGCGGCATCCAGAAGGCGCCACCGGGCAACGGGACGCCGGAAGCCGACCCGCTGCCCGTGATCAAGCGCGACTGATCACGCAACCGACCATCCACCGGAAGAACAAGAACACGCCATGAAATCCTTCTTCGCGATCGGCGCCCTGCTCGCCTCGGGCGGCGCCGTGCTTGCCCAGCAATACCCGGCCGGCTGGGGCCCGAATCCCCAGCTGCCCGAACCGCAGAAATCGCTGATTCCGACCGTGAACGTGGCGGCCACCGACGTGTGGAAAGGCGACGAAAAACCCGTCGCCGCGCCCGGCTTCACGGTGACAGCCTATGCCCGCAATCTCGACCATCCGCGCTGGCTGTACGTGCTGCCGAACGGCGACGTGCTGGTGGCCGAGACCAACGCCCCGCCCAAGCCCGAAGACAGCAAGGGCGTCAAGGGCGCCATCATGAAGCACATGCAGAAGAAGGCGGGCGCCGTCACGGAGTCGGCCAACCGCATCACGCTGCTGCGTGACGTGGATGCGAACGGCATGGCGAAGACGCGCACCGTGTTCCTGAAAAACCTGAGCTCGCCGTTCGGCATGGTGCTGGTCGATAAGGACTTTTATGTGGCGAACTCCGATGCCGTGGTGCGCTTCCCCTACGAGGAAGGCAAGACGGCGATCACGGCCGCCGGCGTCAAGGTGATGAGCCTGCCGGCAGGCCCGATCAACCATCACTGGACGAAGAACATCACCGCGAGCCCGGATGGCAAGTACCTGTACATGACGGTCGGCTCGAACTCCAACGTGGCCGAGAACGGCATCGACAAGGAAGAAGGCCGCGCCGCCATCTGGCAACTGGAACGCGCCACCGGCAAGTCGCGCCTGTTCGCGACCGGCTTGCGCAATCCGAACGGCATGGCGTGGGAACCGAAGACGAAAACGCTGTGGACCGTCGTCAACGAACGCGATGAACTGGGCAATGACCTCGTGCCCGATTACCTGACGTCGGTAAAGGACGGCGGCTTCTACGGCTGGCCGTACAGCTGGTATGGCCAGCATGTGGACCAGCGCGTCAAGGACCAGCGTCCGGACCTCGTCGCCAAGGCGATCGTGCCGGACTACGCGGTGGGCGCCCACACGGCCTCGCTCGGCCTGGCGTTCTACGACGGCAAGCTGTTCCCCGCCAGCTACCAAGGCGGCGCGTTCATCGGCCAGCACGGCTCGTGGAACCGCAAGCCGTTCTCCGGCTACAAGGTGGTGTTCGTGCCGTTCGCGGACGGCAAGCCCGCCGGCCCGCCGGTGGACATCCTGACGGGCTTCCTGTCGAAGGACGAGAAGGCCAAGGGCCGTCCGGTCGGCGTCGCCGTCGCGAAGGATGGCGCGCTGCTGGTCGCGGACGATGTCGGCAATACGATCTGGCGGGTGGCACCGAGCGGGCACTGAACCGGTACCGGGCTGGCCCTGAGCGCGGCCGCCGAAAAACCCCTACAATCGCGGCTTTACGCTTTGACGAAAGAACAGCATGCGCATCCTGCACACGATGCTGCGGGTCGGTGACCTGCAGCGTTCCATCGACTTCTACACCAAGGTGCTCGGCATGAAACTGCTGCGCACCAGCGACAACCCCGAATACCAGTACACGCTGGCGTTCGTCGGCTACGGCAACAACCCGGATCACGCGGAACTGGAACTGACGTACAACTACGGCGTCGACAAGTACGACCTCGGCAACGCCTACGGCCACATCGCGATCTCGACGGAAAACATCGTCGAGGCCTGCAACGCCGTCAAGGCGAACGGCGGCAACGTGACGCGCGAGCCGGGCCCCGTCAAGGGCGGCACGACGGTGATCGCCTTCGTCACCGACCCGGACGGCTACAAGATCGAGCTGATCGAGCGCTCGTTCCAGGGCGAAGGCGGCGGCCTGCGCTGATCCCGCGCCCCATGCAAAACGCCGGCTTCCGCCGGCGTTTTTTTATTGCTGAGCTGGTCGCTAAACAACACCGGGGACAGTCCCCGGTCTAGAAAAACAACAGCGGTCAGTTCGTCAGCAGCGCGTTGACCGGCGCGAGGTCGTCTTCCTTCAGCGTGCCGGCGGCGGCCTTCAGGCGCAGGCCGTTCATGATCGTGTCGTAGCGGGCTTTCGCCAGGTCGCGCTGCGTCGAATACAGCTGGCGCTGCGCGTTCAGCACGTCGATGTTGATCCGCACGCCCACCTGGTAGCCCAGCTTGTTCGACTCCAGCGCGGACTTGCTCGACACCTCCGCCGCTTCCAGCGCCTTCACCTGCGCCAGGCCGCTGTTCACGGACAGGAATGCCTGCCGGGCGTTCTGCGCCGCGGTGCGCTTGTTCGCTTCGAGGTCGTTGCGCGACTTTTCCTCCAGCGCGATCGTCTCGCGTACCTTGCTGGTGACGGCGAAGCCGTTGAAGATCGGTACGTTCCACGAGATGCCGATCGAGTTGCCGCGCTGGATGCCGTTGGTCGGCGGGCTGTCGCGCGTCGACGATGCCGTCAGGTCGACGGTCGGCAGGTGGCCGGCACGGTTGCGGGCGATCTCGCGCTTTGCGATCTCCACGTTCAGGCGCTGCAGCGCCACGGCGAAGTTGTCCGACTCGGCCGCCGAAATCCACGGCTCGATAGTGGCGGGCTGCGGCGGTGCGATCGTCACGCCGGCACGCAGCGTGGCCAACGTGGACGGTGCCGTGCCGATGATCTGCTGCAGCGCCGTACGGGCCACTTCCAGCGCGTTGATCGCGGCGAATTCCTGGGCGACGACGAGGTCGTACGCGGCTTGCGCCTCGTGCGTGTCGGTGATCGTCTGCGTGCCCACTTCGAAGTTGCGCTTCGCCGACGCCAGCTGCTCGGTCGTGGCGGACTTCTGCGCCTGGATCGACGCCAGGTTGTCCTGCGCCGTCAGCACGTCGAAATAGGCCTGGGCGACGCGCACGATCAGGTCTTGCTGCGCCTGGGCGAACTGCACTTCGGCCTGCGCCTGCGACAGCTTGCTCTGCTCGTACTGCTGCCACGACGCGAAGTTGAACAGCGGCTGGGACAGCGCCAGCACGTAGTGATTCTGGTGCGAGTCCGCACTCACCTTGCCGAGGCCGGCGCGCTCCTGGTCGCCGTAGAAGCGCGAATGCGTGCCTTGCAGCGCGACCTGCGGCAGCAGCAGAGAACGCCCCTGGGTGATCCGCTCCTGTCCAGCCGTCAGCGAATTGCGCGCACTGGCGTACGTGGCGTCGTTCGCCAGCGCTTGCTGGTAGACTTGGATAAGATCGGCCGCCTGTGCGTTGAGCGTGAATGCGCTGGCGAGCAGTGCGGCGATAAGGGGTCTCTGCATTGCTATCTCCGTTGGAGTCGTTAAGAGTTTTTCGGTTTTCTGGTGCTGAATATCGCTGAAAAGCCGCTTAAAACGGCTTCTTATTTCTGAAAACTATTCCCCGCCGGCTGAGTACGGAATTCCTCCGTACTTCGCCTGTACCTCCTCAGTACTTCGGCATCGACGGGTCCACCTGCAACGCCCACGCGTGGATGCCACCCGTCAGGTTCGTCACCTTCGGGAAGCCATGCCGCTCCAGGAACGCCGCCACGGACAGGCTGCGCGCGCCGTGGTGGCAGATGCACACGATTTCCGCATCCTCGTCCAGATCGTCGATGCGGGCCGGAATGGTCTGCATCGGGATCAAGGTCGCACCTTCCAGGTGGCAGGTGTCGTATTCCCAATTCTCGCGCACGTCCAGCAGGACGGGGCGCGGGCGGGTATCATCGGCCAGCCATGCGGCCAGCTCCGGAGCGGTAATGTGCTGCATCGTCGTGCGTGCCGGTTGCTCAGAACGTGAAGTGGGATGGCGTGACGGCAGCATGCAGCGGCTTCACGTCCGTCTCGAACGCCTTCTTCGTCTCGTAGCCGCTGTCGGTACGGGTAATCAGGTTCGCAGACATCACCGGCGATTCGCCGACGATGGCCAGGATGCGGCCGCCCGGCTTTACCTGCTCCAGCACGGTTTCCGGCAGTACCGGCAGCGCGCCGGCAAACACGATGACGTCGAACGGTGCGCCGTTCGTCCAGCCCTGGGCGCCGTTGCCCAGTTCGACGGTCACGTTGGTCACGCCGTCCGCCGCCAGGTTCTTCTGAGCCAGCTCCTTCAGCGCCGGATCGATTTCCACGGCCGTCACGTGACGGGCGCGGTGCCCCAGCAGCGCAGCCAGGTAGCCGGAACCGGCGCCGACCAGCAGCACGTTCTCATGCTTCTTCACGTGGACTTCCTGGACGATGCGCGCCTCGAGCTTCGGCGTCAGCATCGACGCGCCGCCCGGCAGCGGGATCATCGTGTCGACGAAAGCCAGGTTCCTGTAGGCTTCCGGAACAAAATTTTCGCGTTTCACGACCATCAACAGATCGAGTACATCGGTATCCAGCACGTCCCAGGGACGAATCTGCTGTTCGATCATGTTGAATCGGGCTTGTTCGATATTCATCTTTTAGACTTTAGTGAAGGAATAAGAATCCGTCATTTTATCGTTGAACTGGTCTGGACGGGATATTAACGATAACGACGGCGGGTAGCGGGAAATTGCGACAGTCTGCAGTTTGGCGGGGTTGAAGCACCGAAAATACGCCGTTTCATGGCGTGCCGCGGGCAAGCCCGCGCTGCGCGAGACCGAGGAAGGTCTCGATGTAGCCTTCCGGATCGACGCCGGCGCCACACGGGTCGTGGGAATGCGTCCATAACATCAGCATGATGACGGGCGCGATCAGCACGTGCGTCATCAGCTGGGCGTCCACCGTGACGAATTCGCCCCGTTCCATGCCGCGCCGCAGGATCGAGGCGATCAGCGCCTGGCCCCGCGAGATGACCTCGTCATTGTAGAACTGCGCGATTTCAGGAAAATTACCGGCCTCCATGATGATCAGCTTGGCCAGGCCGGAAGCTCGCGTGGACGCCAGCTCGGTCCACCAGCGCCGCAGCATCGTGCGCAGCAATTCGGTACAGCTGGCGTCTTCGGCGGCCGCCATGTCGCTCTCGGCCTGGCCGATCACCTGCACGACGTTCTCGCGCACGACGGCCTTGAACAGCTCCTGCTTGTTTTCAAAATACAGGTACAGGGTACCCTTGGACACCCCGGCGCGGCGCGCCACGTCTTCCAGGCGCGTGGCGGCATAGCCGCGGTCCACGAACAAATCGAGCGCGGCGGCCAGCAGTTCCTGCGGCCGGGCGTCTTTGCGGCGCTCCCAGCGCGGCTTCGTGTCTGCGTGCATAACGTGAAACGGCTAACTTACTTATAAGTCAGTAAATATAGACCTGCTACATGGCAACGTCAAGCAAGCCTCAGCCGAAACGGGGCTCGGGGGCCCCTTTCACGGTCTCACGGTCGATGCGTGATCCTGCTGCGCTGCGGATGGGCAGGAAAATCGAACCCCGGGCGCACCGTTTCCAGTTGTGCGGCCGGAAACACCTGCTCGTGTTCGCCGTCGTCGTCATTCCACCGGCAGCGGATGTCGTCGCCCCGCGTGCCCACCACGATCATCTTCTGGTGCCAGCCGATCGGCCGCACCACGTCGCCGTCCTTCGGTCGTTCGCGATCCATGGCCACCTCCTTGTGTCCATGATAATGAATGCCGGGCCCGCCCCTGCACACCGTTGCCAAGCGCACCGTCGGCCTGCGCAAGCGGCGTTATCATCCGTCCAAGCTCAGTTCGGGAGTATGTTTTGCCGCACAGGGATCCGCGCCAACGCTTGCAGCACATCCGCCGCAACGCCACCTGCCTGCTGGCCGCGATGGCCGGACTGTTCGTGGCCGCCCGCCTGTTGCAGCCGCGCTACCCATGGCTGGGCTTTGCCGGCGCGTTCGCCGAAGCGGCGATGGTCGGCGGTCTGGCCGACTGGTTCGCGGTGACGGCGCTGTTCCGCCACCCGCTCGGACTGCCGATCCCGCACACGGCGATCATCCCCCGCAACAAGGACCGGATCGGCGCCAACATCGCCGAATTCCTCGAACATAATTTCATCACGCCGGAAGTCGTGCGCGACGAGTTGAAGGACGTCGACTTTGCCGGCGTCTCCGCGCGCTGGCTCGCCGACGATGCGAACAGCCGCGCCGTGGCCGAGCGGCTCGTCGGCACGATCCCCGCCGTGCTGAACATGATCGAGGACCGCGATGCGGCCGAATTCGTCGGCGGCACGCTGGCATCGAGCCTGAAGGACGTGCGCCTCGCGCCGGTGCTGGCCCAGGTGCTGTCGGTGCTCGTCGCCGGCGGCCAGCACGTGCGGCTGCTGCAGAAGGTGCTGGGCCTCGTCGGCAATGCGCTCGACGAGAATCGCAGCTACATCCGCCAGAAGGTGCACGAGCACAGCCCGAAATGGATGCCGCGGATGATCGACGAGAAATTCTTCGAGCGCCTGATGGACGGCATCCAGAGCATCCTCGACGACATGGCGGACGAGGAAGGCGACTGGCGCGCCCGCTTCCACGACGCGATCGACGAATTGATTCACAACCTGGAGCAGTCGCCCGAATACGAGGAGCGGCTGCGCGCGCTGCTCACGCGCGGCCTGGGCCACCCGGTGTTCCGGGCCTATGTCGCCGACGTTTGGCGCGACGTGCGCGCGCGGCTGCTGGCGTCGAGCGCGTCGCCCGACTCGCGCCTGCTGCTGCGCGCGCAGGATGCGCTGCGCGTGTTCGCCACCGCGCTGGGGCAGAACGAGGCGGTGCGCGCCAAGCTGAACGACTGGCTGAAATCGTTCGCCGTCGACGCGATCGTCGAACGGCGCAGCCTGATCGTCGCCGTCGTGCGCCGCGTGATCGACAAGTGGGACGCCGACACGATCGCCCAGAAGGTCGAGCTGCACGTGGGCAGCGACCTGCAATTCATCCGCATCAACGGCACGCTGGTGGGCGGCGTCGTCGGCGTGCTGTTGTATTCGCTGTCGCTGCTGCTTGGCGGGCACTGAGCGCGTTACAATGACGGGCTAGCCCGCTTGCCAGCACTCCCCGCCCGACTTTCTGCCCGCCTGACATTCTGCCCGCCTGACTTACTGCCCAATGAACTGCCGCGACCATTGCGGTGCCTGTTGCACCGCCCCTTCGATCACCAGCCCGATTCCCGGTATGCCGAACGGCAAGCCGGCCGGCGTACGCTGCGTGCAGCTGGACGACGACCAGCGTTGCAGGATCTTCGGCAAGCCGGAGCGGCCCGCGTTTTGCGGCGGCCTGCAGCCGTCGGCGGAGATGTGCGGCGTGGACCGCCAGCACGCCCTGCGGTGGCTGGCGGATCTGGAGCGGGCAACCGCTCCCGCGTGACGGCAATGCCCGGGCCGGTTCAGTGCCGTGCCGCGGCGGCTGGCGCTTTCCTGGCAATCACGCAGTGGTCGGCGCCCAGGCCGGCCATGCGCAGCAGGTTGAAGAACGTGCGCCGCAATACCAGGTTGCTGCTGTCGAAATCGCGTACGAAGCTGATGTAGGTGCTGAGCGTTTCGTACGACAGCGGCTCCGCCCCCCGCTGCTCCAGCATTTCCAGCAGCGACTGCTTCGAGAACAGATTGATGTGGTGGGGCGGGCAGACCATGTTCCAGCGCTCCAGGCCCTTCACTTTCGCGTGGATGCAGCCGGGGTTCGGCGTCGTTACGACGATCAGCCCGCCCGGCTTGACCCGCTCCAGCACCGCCGACAGGAAGCCGTGCGGATCGGCCACGTGCTCGAGCACGTTGAACGACGTGACGACGTCGTACATTTCCTTGTGCCGGCAGACGTCCTCGTTGACTAGCTTCACGCCCACGTGTTCTTCGGCGAAGCGGATTTCCTCGGTGGAGATTTCCAGGCCGGTCGCGCGCAACCCGAACTCCTTCGCGGCCAGCGAAACGAAATAGCCGTTGCCCGCGCCGACGTCCAGCAGCGACGCAACGTTGCCGCTCTTGACGATCTTGTCCAGCACATAGCGCCAGCGGAACCCCCACACCTTGTCGATGCTCTCCAGCGTCCGGTAGGACATTGTGTAGTATTCGTTGGATTCGTACTGCTCGTGATTGAAATCGATATCCGCCATGATGCAGCCGCAGTCGCCGCATCGATAGATATCCACCCCGTTTTTCAGGAAGACCTTGCCTTGCATGCGGTGCTTCGAATCCACTACACAGGTTTTCATATTCCCCCCAAGTCTTGAACGCGTCGAAACAAAGTACTGAAAAGACGAAAACAACTCGGCTGCAAACAACGGCGATGCGTAATGCACGGCGGTGAAGCGGGTGAGGCTGGTTGAACCTGGCCAGGCGAGCGCCCTGACGGCACGGAGCTGAGGATGGCCAGCTCAGAGGCGTTCGCTATCATTTGCGAACCCATTCCATACCGAAGATATTAGCTTTAGTGTACGAGCCTGCAGCCGGGAATTGCAAAAAATTTATTTGGCATCAGGCGGCGAAGCGGCCGCGTTGATCGGCCTACTGCAGAGTGATCGCCGGCCTGT
The DNA here is from genome assembly GCF_007830495.1 of Pseudoduganella flava. GTDB lineage: Bacteria > Pseudomonadota > Gammaproteobacteria > Burkholderiales > Burkholderiaceae_D > Rugamonas > Rugamonas flava. Next base: position 689,586 of record NZ_VLKW01000003.1, read on the forward strand.
CGCGTCACGTCGAGCCGGCATTTCCAGCATCGCATTTCGTGGCCTGCACACAACTCATTGCCCGATTTGCGCAGTCCGTCGCACATCGCGCGCGTTGAGGCCGGTCCTCGCTATCATCCTGCTCTCCAGCACAAGAAAGGACAGCACGATGAAAAAAGCATGGCTCGCCGCATTGTTCATCCTCGCCACGGCCACCGCCCGCGCCGACGACGCGCAGGACGCCAAGTACTATCAGCGCGCCCGCACGGCCGTGGCCGACCTGACGAAGATCGTGGCGCCGAACGGCATCCAGGACAGCTACAAGCGGAAGATCGGCGGCGTCGAGCAGTACATCAGCGTGCGGGGGCAGGACAAGGCCAACCCGATCATCCTGTTCATCCATGGCGGTCCGGCCTCGCCCATGACGCCGACGACGTGGGAATTCCAGCGGCCCATCGAAGAGTATTTCACGGTCGCGCATTACGACCAGCGGGGCGCCGGCAAGAGCTATCGCCCGACCGACGGCGAGACGATCGGTTCGACCGTCAACGTCGCGCAATACGTCGACGATGCGATCGAAGTGGCCGAGCACCTGCGCGCAAAGTACGGCAAGGAGAAAGTCGTGTTGATGGGGCACAGCTGGGGCACGATCGTCGGCATGGGCGCGGCGCTGAAGCGACCTGACTTGTTCTACGCCTACGTCGGCATCGGCCAGGTGATCAGCGTGCGCGAGAATGAACGCATTAGTTACGAGTACGCGCTGGCCGAAGCGAAGCGCCTGGGCAACCAGGAAGCGCTGAAGGACTTGCAGTCGATCGCGCCCTACCCCGGCGACCAGCCAATCACCCGCGAGCGCATCGTCCTCGCTCGCAAGTGGCCGCAGTATTACGGCGGCATGTCCGCCTGGCGCAGCGAATCGAACTACTTCTTCCTCGGCCCGCTGCTGTCGCCCGAGTACACGATCGACGACGTAAAGGCGATCGATGCAGGCAGCCTGTTTACGCTGGGCCGCCTGCTGCCGGAATTCGTGACGGTCGACTACAGCCGTGTGAAGGCATTCCCGATTCCCGTGCTGATGTTCATGGGCCGCCACGACTACACGACGCCGAACGCGCCGACCGAGGCATGGCTGAACGCCGTGAAGGCGCCGTACAAGCAGGCCGTGTGGTTCGAGCGCTCGGCCCACATGGTGCCGTGGGAAGAACCGGGCAAGACGCTCGTCAGCCTGCTGCAGTACGTGAAGCCGCTGACGGAAAAAGCCGCTAGGTAGTCGCCCGTTCGACGATGGTAAAACCCACGTCGCATACCGGTTCGGCCACCGTTCCGCCCTCGGCACGCTGCATGATATAGCGCGCCGCGGTGCGCCCGATCAGGGTGCCGTCCACTCGCACCGTCGTCAGCGCCGGGTGCAGTTCGCGCGACATCGCCAGGTCGCCCAGGCCGATGATCGCCAGCTGTTCCGGCACCTTGATGCCCTGCGCCTGCGCCTCCGTCAGCACGCCGAGCGCCACCATGTCCGAGCTGCAGAAGATCGCGTCGATCAACGGATCCTTCGCGCGCAGCACGCGGAGGCCCTCCCGCCCGCTGGCCACCGAGCTGGGAGCCGGCACGACGTGTGTCGGTACCGCATTGGATAACGTCGCGGCGCCGAGTGCCTGCGCCGCGTTCGCGAACGCGCGGTTGCGGCGGATCGCCCGCTCGTCGTCCGCGCTGATCGCGGCCATGTGCCGGCGACCGCGCCCGTAGAGGTACTGCGCCACTTCCGTGCCCACCTTCTCGTGCGAGAAGCCGACCAGCATGTCGACCGGTGTCGGCGTCAGGTCCCACGTCTCGACAACGGGAATGCCGCTGGCGACGAGGCGCCGCCGCGCCAGGGTCGAGTGCATGATGCCGGTCAGGATCACGCCGTCCGGGCGGCGGCCGATGATCGTCTCCAGCAGCGCATCCTCGCGCGAGCCGTGGTAGCCGGACTGGCCGAGCATCATCTGGTAGCCGGATGCGGCCAGCGTTTCCGTCAACGCCTGCACCGTCTCGAGGAACACGGAGCCGCTGATCGTCGGCACGACGGCGGCGACGAGGCGCGAACGGCGCGACGCCAGCCCGCCGGCCAGCAGGTTCGGCACGTAGCCGGTGCGTTCGACGGCATCCTTCACGCGCTGCAGGATCTCGTCGGACACCGCATCCGGCGTGTTCAATGCCCGCGACGCGGTGATCGGCGCCACGCCGGCCAGGCGCGCGACGTCGCGCAGCGTCAGGCCCAGGCCCTTGCGGCGGCGGCGCTTGCCTTGCTCGTTGCTGGAATCGTCCGTCATTGCAGCTGCAACGTGGTGTCGAGGCGGATGTCGTCGGACGCGCTGCCGACCATCAGCTTGAAGGCGCCCGGTTCCGCGCCCCACTTCAGCTGGCCGTTGAAGAACGACAGCGTGTCCGGGTCGATCGTGAACGTCACGCGGCGCCGCTCGCCCGGCTGCAGTTGGACTTTCGCGAAGCCCTTCAGCTCCTTCACGGGCCGCACGATCGACGCGACCATATCGCGCACGTACAACTGGGCGATCTCGGTACCGGCGACCTTGCCCTTGTTCTCCAGCTCGAACGACAGCGTGGCCGATTCGCCCTGCCGCAGCGTGGCCTTGTCCAGCCGCAGGCCGGAATAGCCGAACTCCGTGTAGCTCTTGCCGTGGCCGAAGGCATAGCGCGGCGTGTTCGGCGAGTCGATGTAGGCCGAGCGGTAGACGATGTTCTTCTCGTCGACGACGGGGCGGCCAGTCATCGTCTGCGCATACGTGATCGGGATCTGGCCCAGGTTGCGCGGGAACGTGGCGGGCAGTTTGCCCGACGGGTTGTAGTCGCCGAACAGCACGTCCGCCACCGCGTTGCCGCCTTCGGAACCGGGGAACCATGCGTACAGGATCGCATCGGCCTGGTCGGCGATCTCGTTGAAGATCATCGGCCGGCCCGCGAACAGCACGGCGACGACCGGCTTGCCGGTGGCCTTCAGGCGCTGGAACAACTCGGTCTGCCGGCCCGGCAGGCCGATATCCGTGCGCGACTTCGCTTCGCCGCTCATGTCCCACGTTTCGCCGACGGCCAGCACGATCACGTCGGCCTTCGCGGCGGCATCGACAGCGGCCGCGAAACCGTCCGCGTTCGCGCACCCCGGCGCGCACGCGGCCGCGTAGCTCACCTGCGCGCCCGGCGCCTGGCCGCGGATGCCCTGCAACAGCGTGACGACGTCGCCCCGCACGTCGGACACGACCCAGCCCCCTTCCAGGTCGCGCTTCGAATCGGCCAGCGGGCCGATGACGGCGATGCGCCGGCCGCTCTTCGCCAGCGGCAGCACGTTGCGCTCGTTCTTCAGCAGCACCAGCGACTTGCGTGCCACGTCGCGCGCGGCCGCGCGGTGCTGCGGGTCGGCCAGCACCACCTGCTCGCGCTTCGGATCGGAGAAGCGGTAAGGATCGTCGAACAACCCCATCTCGAACTTCTTGCGCAGGATGCGCCGCACCGCGTCGTCGACGTTCTTCTGCGGTACCTTGCCCGCCTTGACGGCTTGCGCCAGGTGGGCGATGTACACCTCGCCCTCCATGTCCATGTCGCTGCCGGCATTGAGCGCCTTCACGGCCGCATCGGCCTCGTCGGCCGCATAGCCGTGCGGGACCATCTCCTTGATCGACGCCCAGTCCGACACGACGAAGCCCGGGTACTTCCAGGCGCCCTTCAGGATGTCCCGCTGCAGCAGCGCGCTGCCGGTGGCGGGCACGCCGTTCAGCGAGTTGAACGAGTTCATGAACGTGGCCACGCCGGCATCAGCCGCCGCCTTGAACGGCGGCAGGTAGACTTCATACAGCTGCTGCAGGCTCATGTCCACCGCGTTGTAGTCGCGGCCCGCAATGGCGGCGCCATAGGCGGCGAAGTGCTTGGCGGTGGCCATGATGCGGTCCGTGCTGCCCAGCCGCGCTCCCTGGAATCCTTTGACGCGTGCCCTGGCGATCTGCGCGCCCAGGTACGTATCTTCGCCGGCGCCTTCCATCACGCGGCCCCAGCGCGGGTCGCGGCCGATGTCCACCATCGGCGCGAAGGTCCAGTGCAGGCCGGCCGCCGACGCCTCGCGCGCTGCCACCTGGGCGGACCGTTCGATCGCCTCCAGGTCCCACGATGCCGCTTCGCCGAGCGGCACGGGGAACACCGTCTTGTAGCCGTGGATGACGTCCAGGCCGAACAGCAGCGGGATCTTCAGCCGCGACTTCAATGCCAGCGCCTGCATTGCGCGGGTGTCCTGCGCGCCCTTCACGTTCAGCATAGAGCCCACGTTGCCGGTCTCGATCTCGGCCAGCTGGCTGGCGCGCTTCGCGCTCTCAGGCCCCGTCGCCTCGCGGCCGGACAGCTGGTGCAGCTGGCCGATCTTTTCCTGCAGCGTCATCTTCGCCAGCAATGCATCGACCTTTACATCGACGCTCTTATCGATCTGGTCGCGCGCCAATGCGGGCAATGCGCACAGCAGCGCCACGGACACCACCATCGGTTTCAACGTCATCATGTCTCCTTATTTGCTCTTGTATTGTTGTGCCTTGCGGTCGTAGTAGGCCTTCAGCGTGTGGAACGCCTGCTTCGGCTTGCCGCTTTGCGAGATCAGGCCCTTGCGGTTCCAGAAGTCCTGGTAGTACGGGTGCGGCCGGCGCGGCGAGCGGAAGTCGACGAGCACCCATGGCGTCATGCCGCGCAGCCCGGGGATCGCTTCCAGCATCGTGAACTGGTTCTTGTACAGCTGGTCCTGGTATTCCTCGCTCCAGCGCGTGTCCGCGTCGCCATGGTAGCCCGCCAGCGCATCGGCGCCGAATTCGGTGATGACGACCGGCTTGTCGTACGGGATGTTGAAGTGGAAGTTCAACATGTCCTTGTTGCTGGCCCAGTACCAGCCCGCGTATTCGTTGAAGCTGGCCAGGTCGAGCTTGTCCGCCAGCGGGTCCTCGACGGTGATCTCGGCTCCCTTGCGGTGCACTTCCAGCGCGGCGCCGACGAGCCGCGTGTCGTCCAGCGCCCGCACCGTATCGGCCAGCTTGCCCATGAACGCGTTGCGCGGCGCGCTGACGGGCGTCTCGTTCCCGATCGACCACACGGTCACGCTGGCGCGGTTCTTGTCGCGCACGACGAGCTCCGTCAGCTGCCGCTGCGCGTTCTCCAGCGTGGCCGGGTTCTCCCACGCGATCGTCCAGTAGACGGGCACCTCGGCCCACACCATCAGGCCCATCTCGTCGGCCAGGCGGATCATCTCCTCGCTGTGCGGGTAGTGGGCCAGGCGCACGTAGTTGCAGTTCATGTCCTTGGCCCATTGCAGGATCATGCGCATGTCGCCAGCGCCACGCAGCCGGCCGGGAATCAGCGGGTTCTCTTCGTGCACGGATACGCCGCGCAGGAACACGGATTTGCCGTTCAACAGGATGTCGCGCCCGCGCGTCTCGATCGTGCGAAAGCCGATGCGGTCGGCGACCTTGTCCGTGTTCGATGCGATCGTCACGCCGTACAGCTTCGGGTCTTCCGGCGACCAGTAGCGCAACGTACCGACAGGAATGCGCACCGTGGCGCGGCCGTTCGCATCCGTGCGCACCTTCGCGCTGACGTTCGCCTCGGGGATCGCGACGGTGATCTCCTGCTCCTTGCGGCTGCCGTCCAGCTGCACATAGCCCTCGATGCGGCGCCGGTCGCCCTTGGCCAGCTGGATCTTGTAGTCGGCGATATACGTGTCCGGCACTTCGGCCAGCAGCACGTCGCGCGTGATGCCGCCGTAGTTCCACCAGTCCGTCGAGACGGTGGGAATCTCGTCGGCGTGGCGGGTATTGTCGGCCTTGACGATCACCGTGTTGCGGCCCTCATTCAACTTGCCCGTAACTTCGAACTGGAACGGCGTGAAGCCGCCCTTGTGCATGCCGAGCTTCTTGCCGTTCAGGTAGACGTGTGCTTCGTAGTTGACGGCACCGAAGTACAGGAAGTAGCGCTTGCCGGGCTTCGGCGCCGCGTCGAAGCGCTGGCGCAGCCACACGGTGCCTTCGTAGAGTTCGAGCTTGGCATCCTGCGAATTCCAGTCGCCGGGAATGGCCATCGTTGGCGAGCCGTCGAAGCTGTATTCGACGAACTCGCTCTTGTCCTTCGGCTGGCGGTCGTCGTAGAAGCCGCCGCTGCCGGAGTCGGACTGGTCGTACGGCTTGCGGCGGTAATCGTAGTAACCCGTTTCGTACGGGTCGACGATGTAGTGCCAGCGGCCGTCCAGGTTCTGGTGGCTGCGGCCTTGCACGTTCTGCAGCGCCGGGGCGGCACTGGCGGCCGCATGCCATGCGGCGGCGCTCACCGCGAACAGGGCGGCGGCATACAATCGGTTCAGCATCGTGTCTCCATTATTGTGGTTGTCGCCGAATACTTGGTACCGCTATCAATTTTAGCTGCAAAAATGGTAACCGTTACCTTCAAGCCGGCAAAAAAAAACCGCGACCGGGCGGACACCCCGGCCGCGGCAAAGGCAATCAGAACTTCATGTCGAGGCGCGCGCCGTAGTAGCGGAACGCATCGCGGGCGGGGTTCCAGCTGGTGGTGTTGACGACGACGACGGGATTCGGCGCACGGGAACTCCAGCTGCCGCCGCCACCGAGGCCGGAGTTGGCATAGCGGTGGTCGAACAGGTTGTTGACGAAGAAGGACAGCTTGTACCGGTCCTGTTTGTCGCGCACACCGAAGCCGATATTGGTGATCGCATAGCCCGGCACACGCGAGCCCGGGTCCTGGTTCAGGTTCGTCAGCACTTCGGACGTGTAGCGGGTATTGAACGTGAAGAAGCCGTCGAAGCTCACTGGGGCCAGGCGCAGGTCGTACTGGCCGCCCACGTTGACCTTGATCTTCGGCGCATTCGGCATCGTGCCGCCGGAAACATCCTGCGTGTTCTGGCCACCGAACTCGGGGTTCTTCAGAATGCAAGCGGCGTTGTAGCCGCCGTTCGGGCTGCCCGCCACCGTGTAGCACGGCGCGTTGCGGAAGTCCGTGATGCTGGCGCGCGTGTACGCCAGGCTCGCGTTGACGACGAAGTCGCGGTGCAGCAGCGCCGACGTATCGAGCTCGATACCCTTCGTCTCCACGCCGCCCACGCTGTTCAGGCGCGTGACGTAGGTCGTGGTGCCGGGCAGGTAGCTGCCGGAGTTCTGCTGGTAGTCGTCGAACTTCGTGTGGAACGCGGCCAGGCTGACGGTCAGCCGGTTGTTCAGGAAGTTGCCCTTCATGCCCGCCTCGAACGTGCGCGCCGTCTCCGACTTCACCGGCTGCTGGGCGGCGGTGGCCGCATTCAGGCTGCTGGTGAGATCGTAGGCCATGCCCTTGTAGCCCGTGGCCGCCATCACGTAGCCCATCACGCCGGGCGTGAACTGCTTCTGCAAACTGAGCTTGCCGGTAACGGCACCCTCGCTGTTGCCCAGGCTCGAATACGCTTCGGTGACGACGAATTCACCCGGCGGCGGTGCGCCTTTCGCGTAGCGGTAGCCGGACGTCTCATGGTTGTAGCGCAGGCCGGCCAGCACGCTCCACGTCGGCGCGAAGTCCCAAGTCGCCTGGCCGAACGCCGCGTAGGTGCGGTTGTACGTGGCCGTGTCGTACTGCACCGGCGTCGTCAGCGCGATGCCGTTAAAGCCGCGCACGAAGTGCCGCGCGATCGCGTTCTTCGCGTACCACAGGCCGGCCACGTAGCGCAGCGCGCCGCTGTCCGGCGACACCAGGCGCAGCTCCTGCGAGCGCGAATCGACCACCGTGGTGCCGTACTGGACGTAGCCCGCCGCCACGCCGGCCGGCTGGCCGTTCGCATACGGGTAATACAGCAGCGTGTTCGCGTCGACGAAGTCCTGGTCGCGCGAATCGTCCGCCGTGTAGTGGGACACGGCGGAGATCGACGACAGCGTGGCGCCGTTCGGCATCGCCCAGCTGACCTTCAGGCCCGCGCCGCGGTCGACGGAATCCTGGCCGGTGCGGTCGTTGTTGCGGATCGTCGTGTTGTCCGGGCCGATCGGAATACCGGCCAGCAGCTCGGTGGCGGGCAGTTGCGGGATGTTCGACAGCAGGCCGCCCGTCGCCGGCGTGATGCCCGTCAGCGCGATCGCGCAGCAGTTGCGCACCGAGCGGTTGATGCGGGGCGAGAACTCGACGTCGACATCGTCCGTCGCATGCCAGATGAACTTCGCCATCAGGCTCTTGTCGGACGAGCCGTTGGCGTCCGTGTCGTTCGTGATGTTGTGCAGCAGGCCGCCGAAGCGCGCCGTGCTGCCGCTGATGCGCAGGCCGAAGCGCTCGGTCAGCATGCCGCCGTACGATGCGCGCAGGCGCCACTCGCCGTCGTTCGTGTACAGCGCGCTGGTGTTCGCCCGCAGCGGCCCGGAAATCGGCTTGGTCGTGATGTTGACGGCGCCCGCGATCGCGGCCTTGCCGAACAGCGTGCTTTGCGGCCCCTTCAGGATCTCGACGCGCTGCAGGTCCGCCAGGTCCTGGAACGCCTTGACCTGCATGCCCATCGGGATGTCGTCGAGGATCACCGACACGTCGGCCTCGACGCCGATGCCGATCGACGTCGTGCCCACGCCGCGCATATTGATGCCGTTGTTCTGCGGCGTGGTGCCGTAGGTGATCGTCAGCGCGGGCGACAGCGCGATCACGTCCTCGATGTCGCGCACGTTGTTGTTCTGGATAACGGTATCGGTCAGCACCGAAATCGCCATCGGCACGTGCTCCAGCTTCTCGACGCGCTTGTTGGCCGTCACCACCACCTGCTCCAGCCCCTGCTCCTGGGCCTGCGCCAACGCGGGCAGCGCGATCGCTACCGCCAGCGCCAGCGGCGCCTTCCTTGCTTGCTTGTGCATCCTGGTCTCCTTTGTTCACTTCGTTTCGTCTTCTCTATGGAAAACGTTTAACCTCATCGTAGAAGAAAACCTTGTTGCAAGCAAGCTGCCGGTGGCGGGAAAATGCAACACGAGGAATTGCTGCGCGAAAGGAGGCGCGCCAGTGCGAAAGAATCGCGCCGACGGGGGATGGGTCGGGTCCTGCGGGGCCGGGTGCGAGACACGAGATTAAACGTTTTCCCTTTTTCGCAACAGCACGCGCAAATCCCGTTGAGGTTGGTAGCGGTTTCATTTATTCTAGCTGAAAAATTGGAAAGCTTTCCAAGAAAAAAGGAGACTGCACCATGACGCAACACTTTTCCGCGCAGCGCCGCGTGTGGACACTGGCGCTCGCGTCGACCGCGGCCACCGCCCTGCTGCCCACCCGCTTGGCCTGGTCGCAGGATGTGCTCGCGCCGGCCGCCGTGCTGGCGACGCTGGAGCGGGTAGCCGATTGGCAGCTGGCCAACCCCAGCCGGCACCGCCCGGACGACTGGACGCAGGCCGTCGGCTATACGGGTTTCATGGCGCTGGCAGGCGTGTCGCGCAATCCGGCCTACCGCGCCGCCATGGTGCGCATGGGCGAGAGCAATGGCTGGAAGCTGGGACCGAACTTCTATCACGCAGACGATCACATCGTCGGCCAGACCTATGCCGAGCTGGCGATGCAGCTGCGCGAGCCGCGGATGATCGCGCCGATGCGCGCCCACTTCGACAGCATTCTCGCCAATCCCCGCACCGGCACGCTGGACTTCAAGGTCAAGGGCAACCAGGACCGCTGGTCGTGGTGCGACGCGCTGTTCATGGCGCCGCCCGCGTGGCTGCGCCTGACGGCGGCCACCGGCGACGAACGCTATGCCGAGTTCGCGCTGCGCGAATGGTGGGTGACATCCGACTACTTGTACGACAGGCAGGAGCACCTGTACTACCGCGACAGCAATGCGTTCGACCAGCGCGAGGCGAACGGCCGCAAGGTGTTCTGGGGCCGCGGCAACGGCTGGGTGATAGGCGGCCTGGTGCGCGTGCTGCAGTACCTGCCGGCCGCGCATCCGGCCCGGCCCCGCTTCGAACAGCAGTACCGCGAGATGGCCACTCGCATCCTGGCGCTGCAGCAGCCGGACGGGTTGTGGCGATCGAGCCTGCTCGATCCGGCCAGCTACCCGATGAAGGAGTCGTCCGGCTCGGCGCTGTACACGTATGCGCTGGCGTGGGGCGTCAACAACGCGCTGCTCGACCGCGCCGCGTTCGAACCGGCCGTGCGCAAGGCCTGGACGGCGCTGGCGGCCAACGTCGATCCGGACGGCAGGCTGACGCACGTGCAGCCGATCGGCCTGGCGCCGAAGGTGTTCGATGCGCAGGCCACCGAAGTGTATGGCGTCGGCGCGTTCCTGCTGGCCGGCAGCGAAGTGTTCCGCCTCGCACACCGATGAACTGATTTCGCCTTACCCCCGCGGGCCCCGCCCGCCCTGCCAGGCCTGTCCACGCGACCGGGGCCCGGCTCCCTTCATGCCGACAAAAGGAGACATCATGCGTATCACTGGAACACGCACCCCGTTCGCGCTGGCCGCCGCGCTGCTTGCCGCCGGCGCGCATGCACAGCAAACCGCGCAACAAGCCGCGCAACAGACCGACACCGGCAAGCTGGAATCGGTCGTCGTCACGGCGAACAAGCGGGCCCAGAATCTGCAGGACGTGCCGCAATCGATCACGGTGCTGGGCGACGCGGTGCTGCAGCGCTCCAACGTGCGCGAGCTGGACGACCTGCCGGCGCTGTCGCCCGCGCTGACGCTGTCCTACGGCACCCAGCCAGGCAACTTCAGCATCAATATGCGCGGCGTCGGCACGTTCTCGCTGGGGATCGGCGTCGAGGCCGACGTGGCGGTCATCGTGGACGACATCCCGCTCGGCATGCAGGCCAACGCGTTCAAGGACCTGGCGGACGTGCACCGCATCGAGGTGCTGAAGGGACCGCAAAGCACGCTGTTCGGCAAGAGCGCGATCGCGGGGGCGCTGAACATCACGACGAAACCGATCGGCGGCCCCGTGAAGACCACGGCCAGCATGCTGGCGACGAACGACGACGAATGGCGCGTGGCGGTGGGCGTGTCGGGTGCGGTGTCGGACACGTTCCGCATGCGCATCGCCGCCAGCAAGACGGATTACGACGGCACGTTGAACAACCTGACGACGGGCGGCAAGCTCAATGGCAGCAAGGGCGACAACGTCAACGCGAAGTTCGAATGGCAGCCGCTGGAGAACCTGAAGTTCACGCTGTCGCCGCACTACAACCGCACCGAGAAGTTCTGCTGCACGACGGCGTTCACGTCGATGACGCCGGGCGGCATCTACCGCAACGCGCCGCAGCTGCCGCAGGCCGTCGTGCTGCGCGACATCCGCATCGCGCCGGGCAACCGCGACGTGCGCAACGATTACCCGACGGGCGGCAAGTTCCACGACTGGGGTACTGGACTGAAGATCGACTATGGCTTCGACGGCGGCTACACGCTTTCCTCCATCACGTCGTACAGCAAGTACCACATGGACGATTACCAGGACAATGACGCGACCGACATCGACATCCTGCAGTACCTGACCTTGCCGAACGGCGCCCCGACGAACATGCATGGCGGGCTGTATCAATACGGCGTGTTCAACGTGAAGTCGACGACGCAGGAGCTGCGGCTGACGTCCCCCGACAAGGGCGCGCTGCGCTACGTGGCCGGCCTGTGGTACGGCAAGAACGACCTGAATCGCGAGCTCGCGAAGGTGCCGCTGATCTTCAATTACGGCACCAACTACGGCGCGGACGCGTGGAACGTCAACAAGGCCGCGTATGGCCAGGGCAGCTGGGACTTCCGGCCCGACACGAGTCTGATCGTCGGCGCGCGTTGGAACCTGGAAGACACGGGCTACCGCTTCCGGCGCTATTCGGTGCCGCCGCAAGCCGTCGTGCAGACGGAGTTCTATACGAACGACGACAGCAACCACAGCAAGACGTGGAAGCTGGGCCTGGAGCACCGGCTGAATCGCGACGCGATGGTGTATGGCACGGTATCGACGGGCCATAAGGGCGTGGCGTACGACCTGACGTCCGGCTTCACGGCCGCGCTGGCGGCAAAGCCCGCCGTGCCGCCGGAGACGGCGCGCAGCTACGAGCTGGGATGGAAGCAGAGCCTGTGGGACAACCGGGCGATGTTCTCGGTGGCGCTGTTCCGCACGAACTTCCGCAACTTCCAGCAGTCGGCCGGCTTCTTCGATTACGACGGCATCTTCCGCACCGCGCTGAACAGCCTGGGCGGGCTGCGCACGCAGGGCCTGGAAGTGGAAGGCTCGGTGCGCGTGACGCCGCGGCTGCAACTGAACGGCAGCCTCGCGTACACGGAAGCGACGATCACGGAGTTCCGTAACGGCCCGTGCTACAACGTCGTCAACGCGGCCGGCACGGGTTCGGCGCCGGGGCCAGGCTGCTACCAGAGCCCCGAATTCAACAACACGAACGTGCAGGACCTGGCCGGCAAAACGCTGCCGAACGCGCCGAAGGTCAAAGTGAACCTGGGCGGCCAATACGACCTGCCGCTGGCAACGCTGCCGTTCAACGCCTTCATCGCCGGCACGACGCGCTACCAGAGCCGTACGCAATTCTCGCTGAACCAGGACCCGATGACGATCCAGGGCGCCTACAGCATCACGAACCTGTCGTTCGGCGCCACGGACAAGGGCGGCCGCTGGAAGGCGAGCTTCTTCATCAACAACCTGTTCGACAAGCGCTACGCCGCCGGCCTGAACAACAGCATCGCCAACGGCACATGGAGCCCCCGCGCCCCGAACACCCCACTGGCCGTCAACACGACGGAATGGCTGCCTCCGCGCGACTACCACCGCTACGTCGGCGCCCGCGTCGACCTGACGTTCTGACAGCTGAGCTGGTCGCTAAACAACAGGGGACTGTCCCCGATTCTTGGCAATTTTGTTACCCCCACCCGGCGCGGCTTCACAACCGCGCTGCGTTTCCCCGCACTTACCTGCGGTTCGCAGCGCATTTCGCCCGCAGCCGATATATGCACCGAAAAAGTTTCCAAAATTTGGGGACTGTCCCCGATTTTTGGAAATATTTCCCAGATTCGGGGTCAGACGCCGGTTTTGGGAAATTTTTCGCTGCTGCAACATTCGCCGTGATGTTTGCTTAACAATGCCTTAATGGCATCGAAATCTGCCTGTTTGGCGGGCAAATGGCCGAGTGCGGCGTGCTGCTGGGCTGCTCGCGTGGTAAGCTTCGGGCCGCGCTTTCCTGCGCGCATCCCCATCACCCACCTCTCGTACACATGGACATCGTTCTCGCACTGAAAGCCCTGATCATGGGGCTGGTAGAAGGCTTTACCGAATTCCTGCCCATCTCGTCGACCGGCCACCTGATTCTTGCCGGCAGCCTGCTGAATTTCACGGGGGAGAAGATCAAGGTGTTCGAGATCGCCATCCAGGGCGGTGCGATGCTGGCGGTGATCTGGGAGTATCGTGTGAAGATCGCCAACGTGCTGGCCGGTCTCGGCAGCGATCCGAAGGCGCGTCGCTTTGCGCTGAACGTCATCGTTGGTTTCCTGCCCGCGGCGATCCTCGGTTTCATGTTCAACAAGCAGATCAAGGAGCAGCTGTTCGCGCCGGTGCCGGTGGCGATGGCGTTCATCATCGGCGGCCTCATCATCCTGTGGGTCGAGCGCCGTGCGCGCAACAACCCGGTGGCGGTACGCGTGCAGTCGGTCGACGACATGAGCGTGCTCGACGCGCTGAAGGTCGGCTGCGCACAGGCGTTCGCGCTGATTCCCGGCACCAGCCGCTCCGGTGCGACAATCATCGGCGGCATGATGCTGGGTCTGTCGCGCAAGGCCGCGACGGAATTCTCGTTCTTCCTGGCGATCCCGACGCTGCTCGGCGCCACGTTCTATTCGCTGTACAAGGAGCGCGCGCTGCTGTCGGCCGCCGACCTGCCGCTGTTCGGCATCGGCTCGCTGTCCGCATTCGTTTCCGCGTTCCTGTGCGTCCGGTGGCTGCTGCGCTACATCAGCTCGCATGACTTCACCATCTTCGCCTGGTACCGTATAGTGTTTGGATTCGTCGTCATCATCACCGCCTACACGGGCGCCGTCACCTGGGCGGAGTAACCCCGCAAGCTTCAATGGATCAACTGGACATCAGTCAACGCGCCCTGCACCTGCTCGAATCCGTCTTCGGCTACTCGGCCTTTCGCGGACAACAGGGGCAGATCGTCGAACACGTCGCCAATGGCGGCGACGCGCTCGTGCTGATGCCCACCGGCGGCGGCAAATCGCTGTGCTACCAGATCCCGGCGCTGCTGCGCGACGGCGTCGGCGTCGTCATCTCGCCGTTGATCGCCCTGATGCAGGACCAGGTGGATGCCCTCGCCGAAGTCGGCGTGCGGGCTGCCTTCCTGAACTCGACGCAGACGTGGGAAGAAACGGCGCGCATCGAACGCATGGTGCGCACGGGCCAGCTGGACCTCGTCTACGTGGCACCGGAGCGCCTGATGACGCAGCGCTGCTTCGACCTGCTGCAGGATTCGAAGATCGCACTGTTCGCGATCGACGAGGCGCACTGCGTGTCGCAATGGGGCCACGACTTCCGCCCCGAGTACATCAAGCTGTCGGTACTGCACGAGCAGTTCCCCGGCGTGCCGCGCATCGCGCTGACCGCCACCGCCGACCAGCAGACCCGCGCCGAGATCGCGCACCGGCTGGACCTGACGACGGCAGCGCAATTCGTGTCGTCGTTCGACCGCCCGAACATCCGCTACTCGATCGTCGAGAAGACCAACGGCCGCAAGCAGCTGCTGGACTTCATCAGCGGCGAGCATACGGGCGATTCGGGCATCGTCTACTGCCTGTCGCGCAAGAAGGTCGAGGAAACGGCCGACTTCCTGAACGAGAACGGCATCCGCGCGCTGCCGTACCACGCCGGCATGGAGCACGCCAAGCGCGCCGCCAACCAGGCCCGCTTCCTGCGCGAAGAGAACCTCGTGATGGTGGCGACGATCGCGTTCGGCATGGGCATCGACAAGCCGGATGTGCGCTTCGTCGCCCACCTCGACCTCCCGAAAAGCATCGAGGGCTACTACCAGGAGACAGGCCGCGCCGGCCGCGACGGCATGCCCGCCAGCGCCTGGATGGCCTACGGCCTGCAGGACGTGGTGCTGCAGCGCCGGATGATCGACGAATCCGAGGCCGACGAGGACTTCAAGCGCGTGCTGGGCGCCAAGCTCGATGCGATGCTGGGCCTGTGCGAGACGCTGTCGTGCCGGCGCGTGCGGCTGCTCGACTACTTCGGCGAGCCGTCCACGCCGTGCGGCAACTGCGACACGTGCCTGGTCCCGCCCGTGTCGTTCGACGGCACGGTGCCCGTGCAGAAGCTGCTGTCGGCGATCTACCGCGTCGACCAACGCTTCGCCGCCACCCACGTGATCGAGGTGCTGCGCGGTGTCGAGACGGAGCGCATCAAGACGTGGCATCACGACAGCCTGTCCGTGTTCGGCATCGGCGCCGACCGCAGCGAGCAGGAATGGCGCGCGATCCTGCGCCAGGTGATCGCGCTGGGGCTCGTCACTGTCGATCACGACCAGTACAGCTCATTGAAGCTGACGGATGCCGCCCGCCCCGTGCTGAAAGGCGGCCAGAAGGTCCAGCTGCGCCAGTACCAGAAGCCCGTGAAGGTGAAGCGCAGCGCGGCGCCGAAAGGCTACGTCGAAATGGATCTCGACGGGGAAGAACAGGCGATCTTCGAGCGCCTGCGCGCGTGGCGCATGGGCGCGGCGCGCGAACACAACGTGCCGGCGTATGTGATCTTCGTCGACGCGACCTTGCGTGAAATCGCCAAGGCCAAGCCGACGTCGCTCGACCACCTGCGCGGCGTCTCGGGCGTCGGCGAGAAGAAGCTCGCGTCCTACGGCGACGAGATCGTCCGCCTGATCACGGACATGACCTGATCACCCGTTGACGATCTGCCGGTAGCGCCCCGGCGGCACGCCCATCGCGGCACGGAAGCGGTGCGAGAAATGCGACAGGTCCGCATAGCCGCACGCATCGGCCACTTGCTGCAACGGCAGCGTCCCCGTCTTCAACAACGTCTTCGCCCGGTCGATCCGGCGCAGCGCGACCCACCCCGCTGGCGGCAGCCCGAACGACACGCGGAACATCCGCGCCAGGTGGAACTCCGACAGGCAGGCCAGTTCGGCCAGGCGGCCCAGCGTGATGTTCTCGTGCAGGTGCGCGTCGATCCACTCGGCCAGGCGCCGGCGCAGGTAAGGCGCCAATCCACCCTTCAAGCGCAGGTGCGGCCGCACGGCCGCCTGGTCGTGCAGCAGCAGGGACAGCGCGTCGTGCGTGATCTCGTTCGCGCGCAGCAGCTGGTCGCTGCCGAGCCACGGCGCGTCGAGCAGCGATTCGCACAGGGCGGCCAGCTGGGGATTGTCGAAGTAGGTGCGGTCCTGCAGCATCAGCTCGCGCGGCTCGCGATCGAGTTCGACGACGGCGCGGCGCGTGAAGTGCTCGGGCATGAAGTAGATGTGCATCAGGCGCAGTTCGTCGCGCACCATCCAGCGCGACTCGTGCCAGTCCGGCAGCGAACAAAGCCGGTGCGGCGCCCCGAACCGCCCCGGCGCCCCATTCCGCTCGACGCGGTAGCCGCCGCCCAGGTAGCACGACAGCGTATGGTGGCCCGGCTCGCTGTAGACGGTGAGCTGCTCGTCGGTATGGCGCTCCCACACGGCAGCCGCGAGGCCATCACCGAACCACGCAAAGCGCTCCAGCTTCGCATCGGTGCCGCACATCGTACGAAACACCGCATGGCCCATCGCATCGCGCGGCGCCGCGGCGAGGGCGATGCGCGCGGCGGGCGTCAGGCGGTCTTCCGAGAGCGTGGCAAGCAGCGAGTCCGGGTTCATACCGGGAAGTCTAGCACCGCCACCGCTCCACCACCGGCTACCGCCCCGAAAACCGCAAGATCGCACAATCGCGATGTTTCCAGATTCGAGGGACTGTCCCTCGAAACAGGAAATATTTCCAAAATCGAGGGACAGTCCCTCTCGTCGTTTGCAACGATTCCGTCGCGC
Source organism: Pseudoduganella flava (assembly GCF_007830495.1). GTDB lineage: Bacteria > Pseudomonadota > Gammaproteobacteria > Burkholderiales > Burkholderiaceae_D > Rugamonas > Rugamonas flava. The sequence goes on from NZ_VLKW01000003.1 coordinate 706,581, forward strand.
GATCGCCACACTGCGCGGTCAGAAATAGCCGGACGGCATTGCCCGTGCGAACGGCGGCAAGTCCGCAAGGGCAGACAAGCGACAAAGCGATCCTGCGGTCAATATTTCCAGAATCGAGGGACAGTCCCCGAATTTGGGCAATATTTCCCGAAACGAGGGACAGTCCCCTGTGCCGCTTTTACGACAAGGGTTGATATGAATGCTCTGCTTTACCTCACCACCGTGCTGATCTGGGGCACGACGTGGATTGCGATTAAATTGCAGCTGGGCAGTGTGCCGGCGCCGGTGTCGATTGCGTGCCGCTTCTGGTTGGCGGCCACCGTGCTGCTGGCGATCCTCGTCGCGACGCGCAAGCCTTTGTGGCCGCCGCGGCAGGCGTGGCGCTATCTGCTGGCCCAGGGGGCCGCGCTGTTCTGCTGTAATTTCCTGTGCTTTTACTATGCGAGCGCGCACGTGCCCAGCGGGCTCGTGGCCGTCGTGTTTTCGACGGCGCCCGTGTGGAACGCGATCAATGGCCGCCTGTTCCTCGGCCGGCCGATCCGTGCCGCGGTGATGGGCGGGGCGGCGCTGGGGCTGGCCGGCATCGGCGTGCTGTTCCTGCCGCAGATGCAGGGCCACTGGGGCGATGGCGGCATGCTGGCGGGGCTGGCGCTCGCGCTGCTCGGTACCTTGTGCTTCTCGGCGGGGAATCTGCTGTCGTCGAAGATGCAGGCGCTCGGGTTGACGCCGTGGCTGACCAATACGTGGGCGATGTACATCGGCGCCGCCATCCTGACGGTGGGTGCGCTGGCACTCGGCATGCCGTTCACGTTCGAGCCGACCACGCAGTACGTCGGGTCGCTGCTGTACCTGGCGATCCCTGGCTCGGTGATCGGCTTCACGGCGTATCTGCTGCTGGTGGGAAGGATGGGGCCGGACCGCGCCGCGTACTGCACGGTGCTGTTCCCCGTCGTTGCGTTGACGGTGTCGTCGATCTACGAGGATTACCGCTGGAGCGCCGCCTCGTTCGCCGGGCTGGCGCTCGTCATCGCCGGCAATCTGCTGGTGTTCCTGCCACGCCCGCAAAAGCCGGCGGCGGGCGCGCTGGCGCCCGCCCGCTGAGACACTTCTCTGCGTTACTTCTTCGTGAAGACCAGGTCCCACACGCCGTGCCCCAGCTTCAGGCCGCGGTTCTCGAACTTGGTCAGCGGCCGGTATGCCGGCTGCGGCGCATAGCCGTCCGCCGTGTTCTGCAAGCCTTCCTCGGCCGACAGCACTTCCAGCATCTGCACCGCGTAATCTTCCCAGTCGGTGGCCAGGTGCAGGTAGCCGCCCTGCTGCAGGCGGTCCACCAGCAGCTTGACGAACGGCGCCTGGATCAGCCGGCGCTTGTTGTGGCGGGCCTTGTGCCACGGGTCCGGGAAGAACACGTGCACGCCGGCCAGCGTGCCCGGCTGGATCATGTTGTTCAGCACCTCGACGGCGTCGTGCTGGATCACGCGCAGGTTCGTCAGGCCCTCCTCGCCGATCAGCTTGAGCAGGCTGCCCACGCCGGGCGTGTGCACTTCGACGCCGATGAAGTCCTTCTCCGGCATCTGCCTGGCGATGTGCGCCGTCGTCTGGCCCATGCCGAAGCCGATCTCCAGGATGACGGGGGCCTGGCGACCGAACGCCTGCTGCATGTCCAGCGGCGCCTTCGCGTACTCGATCATGTACTTCGGCCCCAGTTCGCTCAGCGCGCGCTCCTGCGCGGTGGACAGGCGGCCGGCGCGCGTGACGAAGCTCTTGATGCGGCGCTCGGTCGGGTCGTACAGCATGGACCGCGCGGGGCCCTTCGGTGGGGTTTCGGAAGACATGGAACTCTGCTGAAAAAAAGGGCGATTATAGCATTCGCCCAAACCCGCCAGAAGCGCCCGCGGCCTGCGATAATGGCGCTCTTTTTGTCGTCACGAAGCGCAGCACATGGCCCTCGCCCTCAACATCGCAATCATCGTCGTCGCGCTCATCGCGCTGTATTTCCTGCTGAAGGGACGGCCTAAGCCCGCGCCATGGCAAGGCCATCCGAGCGGCGGCTCGTACACGCCGGTGCCCGAGGGCGCGCCCGTGCGCCACTGGTCCGACGGCGGCCGCTTCGAACTGGAAGTGGTCGGCGAATCGCGCTACCGCGACACGATCGCACGGCTGGCCGGCGCACATGGCGCCGACAAGGCCGATGCACGCCACCCGGCACTGCTGCTGCCGGACGACGCCAATCCCTACGAAGACAAGGCGGTGGCCGTGTTCCTGGCCGGCGAGATGGTCGGCTACCTGGCGCCGAAAGACGCGCTGGCGTTTCGCGAGATGCTGGCGCGGCATGAGATCGCCGGCCAGCTCACGTCGACGGATGCGGCGGTGCGCGGGGGCGGCGAGTGGGAAGGCAAGCGCCTGGCCTACACCGTGTCGCTCGACGTGTCGCTGAAGGACTGACGGGCAGCGTCAGGCCGCGCCTTGCTGGACCACGCGGATGCGGTCTTCGACGTGCCCGCCGTCGATCAGTTCGCGCGCCAGCGCGCGCGCCTCGATCTCGGCCGCGTGCTCGCGCTTGAACAGCGCCGGGGTTTCGATGAGGATGGGCGGCTCGAACGTGCGGCCCGTGTAGCGGTGCGATTTGATCAGAATCTGCCCGCGATAGCGCCCGGCCGATTCTTCGGTCACCTCGACGCTGTAGACGTAACCTTTTACCCAGATGTCTTCGGTCATGCTACTTCTACAAAGTGTGAATGCCTGTGTAACTGCGAGAGGAAGCGGGCATGCTAGCACGCGCAGCCTCGGCCGCGCGCACGCTTGCCGCTGACCTGACAGGACAAATCGGCTGGCCGAACCGCCATGCCCGGCCGCCGCTTTACAGCTTCTCGGTACAGCTTCTCAGTACAGATTCTCAGTACGGCTTGTCCTTACGGCTTCCCACTGCGCCTCAATGCAGCTTGCCCACATGCTGGCGCACGGCCTCGACGCTCGGCCCGGCTTCCTTCACGGCCTGGCGCAGTTCGTCTTCCGACAGCCCCAGCTCCTTCGTCCAGTAGCGCAGTTCCCACGGCTCATTGACGTTGATCCGCGAGCGGTCCTGCGGCCCTCGTTGTTGCAGATTATCTGACATGATCTTCTCCTTCAAGCACGACACACGTCGTAAAGCAAAGGATCGCGCATGACCCATTGCTCGTCGGTTAGATGCCGCACCCTAAGGCAAGTTCCATCCGCTGCGTCGGCGGGGGGTGGTCCAGGTCGCGTACGTGTGGGCGAAACGGGCCGGGCAGCGCGCACGTTCGCGCTGTGGCGAAGGCCAGGGCGCCGGCGGTAACCGATACTCGGGTTCCGCCGGCCGGTGGGGAAGAAAACTCGGTCAGAACTTCGCGCGCACGCCGAACACGAAGCTGCGGCCGGCCAGCGGCGCGATGTCCTTCAGCACCGACGTCGACACGCGGATCTCGTCGTTCAGCAGGTTCTTCGCCAGCACGAAGTAGGTCAGGTCGTAGTCGCCCACCTTCTGCGTGTACGACACGTTCGCGTTCAGCTGGTTGTAGCTGTCCGTCGGCGTCGTCTCGAACGATGCGAGGCGGTCCTGGCCGCGCGCATGCACGAGCGACAGGCCAGCGCGCAGCGCATCCATCCGGTAGCCGACGGAAGCGCCGACGCGGTCGGCCGGCTGCAACGGCAGGCTGCCGCCGGCATCGAGCTTGCCGCGCGACGTGTCGGCGAACACGCGGCCGGACCAGCCGGCGCCGTATTCGTTGTACGTCAGCTCGGCCTCGGCGCCGCGGATCGTCGCATTGGCCTGCTCGAAGATGCGCTCGCGCAGCTCATCGCCCGGATTACCTTCCTCGTCCAGCAGATTGCCCGTGACGTTGCCGTAGATGTAGTCGTTGACCTTGTTGCGATAGACGTTCGCCTTCCACCGCACCAGGCCACTGGTCTTCTGCAGCGACAGCTCGACGTTGCGCGACGCCTCCTTCTTGAAATCGGCATTGCCGATGTCGAAGGTGGCGGTCGCGTCGTGCGGACCGTGCGAATACAGCTCTTCGGTGGCGGGAGCGCGCTGCGCGTACGAAAACGTAAGGCCCGCGCTGTAGCCCTGCATGAACGGCCACAGGGCGCCGACGGAACCGGACTTCAGGTCGAACGAGCGGTCCAGCCCCGTGACAGGTTCGCGCTTGACGTGCTCCAGGCGGCCGCCGGCCGACAGCCGCACCGGCCCCAGGTCCTTTTCCTCGACGAGGAAGCCGGCCTGCGACGTCGACCGGGTAGTCGGCACCGTATCCGGGCCGCCCTCGGCGGACAGCGCGGAGAAGTGCGTGTTCTCCGTCTGGATGCCGAACGTGCCGCGCCAGCCCGCCACCGGCAGGTGCGACAGCTCCAGGCGGGTTTCCGTCGAACGGTTCTTGAAGATCACTTCCGGTGCATCGTCCTCGCCCAGTTCGGCGTGCTCGTAGTCCGTGTGGCCAGCTTTGAACTTCAGGTTCTCGAAGCCGGCGAACGGCGCCTTGACGAGGCCTTCGACGTCGTAGCGCGTCTGCTTCTGGTCGATCTTCGAACCTTCCGCGCTGGGGATGCCGTACAGGTTCGTCAGGTGCGACACGGAGGCGCCGACGTAGCCCCACTCGTCCACGTACGAGCTGCCCAGGCCCGCGTTGCGCTCGCGCGTAAACGAGTTGGCGAGGCGGCCGGAGCCCGACTCCGGATCGCCGATCACGCGCGTGCCGGGGATCTTGTAGTCGTCGGCGTTGCGCCAGTTGCCGTCCGCGTGCAGCGCGAACTTGCCGATCGCGCCATCGAGCGTGCCGGAGGCGTTCTTGCCCTGGTCGACGGTGCTGTAGCGCGCCTCGGCCTGGCCCGTCAGCTTTGGTTCGAGCGCGGTGGGAATGCGCTCGTTGACGACGTTGACCAGGCCGCCGATCGCGCCAGAGCCGTACAGCAGCGCGGCCGGGCCGCGCAGGATTTCGATCTGGTGCGCGACGGCGCCTTCGGCCGCCACCGCGTGGTCGTTCGACAGCCCGGACACGTCGGAGACGGCCATGCCGTTCTCCAGCATCTTCACGCGCGGACCTTCCATGCCGCGGATGATCGGGCGCGAGGCACCGGCGCCGAACGCGGAAGCGGACACGCCCAGTTCCTGCGACAGCGTCTCGCCCAGCGAGCTGCCGGCCTTGTCGCGCAGCTCGTCGCCTTGCAGCACCTTGGCCGGCGTCAGGATCTGCTCGCCCTCGGCGCTGCGGAACGGGTTGGCGGTGACGACGACCTTCGGGACGACGTCGTCGGCCGCCGGTGCGGCATCGGGGGCCGCATCGGCGAAAGCGGCGGTGTGGAAGGAAGACAGGGCGGCCAGGATGGCGCTGGCCAGCAGCGTGCGTTGCGTGTTCATTGAATATTCAACCTCGAAAAGAATGACGAGCCGCCGCCGCGCAAGCGATGCGCGGCGGCTCAAGCGATAACGGATGACTTGGTGCTGGTCAGGCGCGAGGCGGCGCGCGCGGCTGGAACACGCACACGACCTGCAGGCAGGCCGGCGACGTGGCGGCGGAAACAAAGGTCGGGTAGCTGGGCGCTACGGCCTTGAACGAATAGGTGGGCAAGCCACCCAGCCCGAACACGAGCTGGTGGGCGGTAAGGCACTGGCCGCACAGGTGGTCGGCCGACAGGGGCCGCGGTTGGCCGTCGTCGTCGTCGTCGCTCGCCACCTGCTCCGTGCCGATGCGCTGCAAGTGCGCATAGCCGTGCCCCAGCGCCAGCTGCTGGGAGACCAGCAACAGCAGCGAGAGCAGCAGTTGAACGAGGATGCGTGAGGACATGCGGCGCGTATCGGTACCTGTGGTTGCCGGCTCCACCGCGGGGGCCGGTTGCGCGGGGATTATACGATGATTTCGGCGCACCGGCTGCTTCCGGCTGCTCCGTCTTCATGCACCGCACGGAAGCACAGCTTCCTTTATGCGGCGCACCGACTGCATAATTCTTGCCTTCTTGAATCGGAATTCTATTTACGCGACTATGTAAAAGATTTTAAGCTAGTTATCTCCCACAAAATGCAGGCGCTTCAAGAACCCTTGCAACCGATGTTAACTCAGCAAATCATAGATTATTACTCCGCCACGACTAAGCCGCTTGCGCTGACCAGCCGGCCTTTGTCTGACCCGGATGGGCAGGACGCGATGTGGTTTTCCGGCAAACTGTGGAAGGAAATCCGCAGGGATGATTGGAACAGGCATCCAGGCGCTTTTTCGGCGTTCACACCGGAAGCGTTCAGATATTATTTTCCGTCCATTCTGATGTGCGCCCTGGAAGCACCAGTCGAATGGTCGTATCCAATCGATTCTTTACTACAGGCTCTTGATCGAACGCCTGACAAGAGTCTTTGGGACGAATTTTTCACATCTCGCCTGTGTGGTTGGAAATCGGCGGAGTACGCGTTACTTCTGGATTGGTTGCTCTATCTGTCGGAGCAAGGTAAGGAGATGTGGGGCGAGCATCTGGATCGGAGTTACGACACGGTGCAATTGCTTCGCGAATCAGCTTCTTAGACACGGCAATTCAATCTCAAGCATTGCCCTGCGGCCCTCGAAACGGTGCCCCAGGGGTGGCGGACCAGCGATACCTCGGCCGGATGTCCGCTGGTCTGCCGAACTCGTTCTGCAAGCAGCTGGGATACCGCACGGCCGTGCTGCCTGCGCAATGATTGAACTTGGGTCTCGCCTGGAAGACGCACGAATCAACAGGCACCGAGGCGCCAGCTACGAACCTGGCTGGCCAGGCTTGCGGGATCAGCTTCGCGATGAGCAAAGCCTCAGGAAGAGGAAAGGCTTTATAAACACTGGAGCGGGTGAAGGGGATCGAACCCTCGTCTTAAGCTTGGGAAGCTCCTGCTCTACCATTGAGCTACACCCGCGTTGCCCGCATTCTACGCGGCTTTTCCCCGCATTGACAATATGGCAGTCTGCCGAGGCCGGCCCTGGCGTGCGTACGGATCAGTGCGTGCCGTCCTCAGCCGAGGAGTCCCCCGCGGCGGCGTCCAACGACGCAAGCACCTTGTCGCGGCAGACCACCAGGATTTCATCGGCAAGGGGCGAGTCGTCCGGACAGGCGCGCGACATGACCAGCGCCCCGACCACGTGCGCCAGCATGTCGAGGCAGCCGGCGCGCCGCGCGGCCTGGTCCACTCCATCCGCCCCCTCCTCCCCGGCGCCGCACCCCAGCGCAGCCAGCAGGCTCTCGATGCCCGCGGCGAACGTGGCGCGCACGGCTTCCGGCTGGCGCGCGGCATCGCCGCCCAGCGCCGCCATCGTGCAGCCCGTGGCGCGCGCGTCGCGATGCTGGCGCGACAGGTAATGGCGCACGAACGCCGCCTCGTCCGCGCCGTCCGACAGCGCCGCCGTCTGCGCGATGCCGCATGCCGCCGATTCCGCCATCAGGTCCGCCTTCGAGCGGAAATGCTTGTAGAAGCCGCCGTGCGTGAAGCCGGCGGCCGCCATCAGGTCGGCAACGCCGACTCCATCGTAGCCGCGCTCGCGAAACAGCGCGGACGCCGTCTCGACGACCCGTTCCCGGTTGGCTTGCGCCTGCGCCTTCGTCACCTTCATATCCCACCTCGTTATCCGCAAGCCCCCACTATACATTGATGTCGATCGTAATCAAACCCTTGACACGATAGATTATGACCGTCATCATTAAGCCATCCCACCATTTCCGGCGGGTCGGATGCGCGCCGCCGTCCACACTCACCTTTGCGAAAGAGCCTCATGAATCCATCCACCACCATCCTGATCACGGGCGCTTCCAGCGGCATCGGTGCCACCTACGCCGAGCGCTTCGCGCGCCGCGGGCACGACCTCGTGCTGGTCGCACGCGACAAGGAACGTCTCGACGCGCTGGCGGAGCGCCTGCGCGCGGACAGCGGCGTCGCCGTCGAAGTGCTGCAGGCCGACCTGACCCAGGCGGCCGACCTCGCGGCGGTCGAACAGCGGCTGCGTGACGACGCCCGCATTGGCGTGTTGATCAACAATGCCGGGATGGCGCAGACGGGCGCTTTCGTCCAGCAGGGCGCGGAGGCCATCGAACGCGTCATCGCGCTGAACACGACGGCGCTGACCCGGTTGGCGGCCGCTGTTGCGCCCCGCCTGGCGCAGGCGGGGACGGGCGCCATCGTGAACATCGGTTCTGTCGTGGGGCTCGCCCCCGAACTGGGCATGACCCTGTATGGAGCGACCAAGGCCTTCGTGCTGTTCCTGTCGCAGGGCATGAGCCTGGAGCTGTCGCCGCGGGGCGTCTACGTACAGGCGGTGCTGCCGGCCGCGACGCGCACCGAGATCTGGGAGCGGGCCGGCATGGATATCAACCAGCTGCCGGAAGTGATGGAGGTCGGCGAACTGGTTGACGCGGCACTGGTGGGCTTCGATCGGCGCGAGGCGGTCACGATCCCGCCGCTGCACGTGGCCGACCGCTGGGATGCGCTCGACGGCGCACGCCAGGGCCTGATCTCGGACATCCGCCAGGCTAACGCGGCCGAACGTTACCGGCAACCGATCGGGCAGTGAACCGCCATGCAAGCACTGACATTCCAACGCTACGGCAAGTCACCCGACATCGGCATCACCGAGGTTACCCTCCCGGCACTACGGCCTGACGAGCTGCTCGTCCAGGTGCACGCCGCCGGGGTGAACCCGATCGACAACATGATCCCGACAGGGATGTTCAAGCCCGTGCTGAAATTCGCGCTGCCGGCCACGCTGGGCAGCGATGTCGCCGGCATCGTGATCGAGACCGGCCGCGACGTGACACGGTTCAAGCCGGGCGATGCGATCTTTGCCAGCGTGTTCGACCTGGGCAGGGGTACGCTGGCCGAATTCGTCGCCGTGCCGGAAAGCGCCGCCGCATTGAAGCCGGCCAACCTGGATTTCGTGCAGGCGGCCGCCGTGCCGATGGTCGCGCTGACGACCTGGCAGGCGTTGCGCGAGCGCGCCGGCCTGCGGCCCGGCCAGAAGGTGTTCGTGCCCGCCGGGTCGGGCGGCATCGGCACCTTCGCGATCCAGCTGGCGAAGCACTTCGGCGCCATCGTGGGAACGACCACCAGCACCGGCAACGTCGAACTGGTGGCCGGCCTGGGCGCGGACGAGATCGTCGACTACCGCAAGCAGGAATTCGAGCAGGTGCTGCAGGGCTATGACGTCGTGCTCGGCACACTCAGGGGCGACACGATCGAGAAATCGATCGGCATCCTGAAGCCGGGCGGCAGCATCGTCTCGCTCGTCGGCCCGCTCGATGCCGCGTTCGCCCGTGCGCGCGGGCTCAACTTCCTGCTGACCTTCGTGTTCGGCCTGATGAGCCGGAAGATCAAGCGCCGCGCCGCCGCACGGGACGTCAGCTATGGGTTTCTCTTCGTGCGTCCCGACGGCGGCCAGCTGGCCACGATCGGCCAACTACTGGAGCAGGAGCGCATCCGCCCGGTGATCGACAAGGTGTTTCCGTTCGCCGAGGCGAAGGAAGCGCTGGAGTACCTGGCGCAAGGGCGCGCCAAGGGCAAGGTGGTCGTTCAGCTCAGGTGAAGCGCGCCTACTCCGGCTGCTCGACCTTGTAGCCCTGCGCTTCGAGCGCGGCGAGGTAGCTGTCCTTGCCGACGATGCGCTCGATCGGCAGCACGGCGAACGTGCTCCTGTTCGCGGCCAGCGCCTTGCCGGCCGTCTCCAGCCAGTACTTGCGCACGCGCGCGTCGATGTCCGTCAGGCCGCGCTCCTTCATGACCGTGCTCTCCTCCACCGCGTGGGAGCACGCCGAATCCTGCTCGGAGAAGTCAAGCGCGCGGATGCCCGCGATGTCGCCTTTCGCCCACGCATTGGCGCGCGCCTGGTAGGCGCTGACGTCCGTTTCCAGCAGGTCGATCGTCCGGGCCAGGCAGGCGACGTCGTCCAGCGTCGACTTCTTGAAGTCGCGCACCGCCTTGACGGGGCTGTCCACCGGCAGCTCCAGCTTGACGGGCGTGATCTTCACGTTGTTCTGCTTGGCGAGCTTGAGCAGCTTGTCGCGCACGTCCTTGCCCAGCGACAGGCCGGCCGCGCCCGCGGCCTTTTCCGTCAGCTCGCCCGCCACGAAGAACGGGCGCTTGCGGTCATAGTCGGCGTCGTCCTTCAGGTACTTCTTGCGCAGCACGAGCCAGCGTTCGTAGGTGTCGGCCGGCAGCAGGTCGTGCAACGTCTTGCCGTCGGGGTTCTTGTCCATGCCGATCATGAACGGCAGCAGGGTCAGGCTGCGCAGGAACCCCACGCCCAGCTCCGCATAAGGCGCCGTCAGCATCTCCTGCGATTGGGCGATGATGTTTTCGACCTGCTGCGAACGCCATTCCATCTTCTTCGGCAGCGGCGCGTAGGTGCCGAACACCCACATCACATGATCGTCCTTCGTGACCTTCCACAGGCCGGGACCGGGCTTCTGGCCGACGACGAGGATCTGTTCCGGCGGCGCCTCCGCTGTCGGCGGTTCGCTTTGCGCCAGGGCCGCATGGGCGAAGAGGGACAGGCACAACGCGGCAATGACAGGCTTGGACATCGTGGACTCCTTGTTGGTTTTATCGTGGGGCGCGCCCGAACATAGCATAGCGCCGCAACATGAAGGCAATCCTAAGCGTTGTGGCAAGATGTGGGCCTGCCGCGAACAACAGGAGACGCCGAATGAGCAATGCCGAGCATGCCGACACGCCAACGTACGATCACGGAACCAGTGCCGGTCTGACTGCCGCGCTGCGGCTTCTCGGCGCCTGCGCCATCGCGGCATGGATGACGGGCGCGCACGCCCAGGACTACCAGGCGCCCGGCGTCGAACACAATATGCCCGCCTTCGCGCCGGCATTGAAGGCGAAGATGACGTTTCCGCTGGCGTACTCGCCGGACGTGAAGGACCTGGCGGCATGGCGTGCCAAGGCCCGTGCGAAGGTGTGGGAAGCCACGCTCCAGCAGCCCGACGACACGCCGTTCCAGCCGCAGGTGATCGCGGAGCAGGACCGCGGCAGCTACGTGGCGAAGCAGGTGGTGTTCAACCTCACGGGCATGAGCCGCGTGCGCGCGCTGCTGCTGGTGCCGAAGGGCGCGGGCCCGCATCCGGCGATGCTGATGCTGCACGACCATGGCGGCAAGTTCGACATCGGCAAGGAAAAGATGATCGAGCCGTTCGGCGCGGCCGACGCGGCGAAGCATGCGTCCGCGAAGGCATGGGCTGACAAGCACTTCTCGGGCCGCTGGCCGGGCGACGCGCTGGCCGCGCGCGGCTACGTGGTGCTGTGCGCGGACGCCGTCGGCTGGGGCGATCGCGGCCCGCTGACGGGCGAGGCGCAGCAGGCGCTCGCGTCGAACTTCTTCAACCTGGGCAGCTCGATGGCCGGCAACATGGCGCTGGAAGACGTGCGCGCCGCCGCCTTCCTTGCCGCGCTGCCCGACGTGGACAAGACGCGCGTCGCAGCGCTCGGCTTCTCGATGGGCGCGTTCCGCGCGTGGCAGGTGGCGGCGCTGTCGGACGACGTGAAGGCCGTCATCGCCTCGAACTGGATGGCGACGACGGACGGCCTGATGGTCCCCGGCAGTAACCAGTTGAAGGGATCCTCGGCATTCCAGATGATGCATCCGGGCCTGCTGCGCTGGCTCGATCATCCGGACGTCGCGAGCCTGGCCGCGCCGAAGCCGGCGCTGTTCTTTGCCGGCGCGGAGGACAAGCTGTTCCCCGTCGACTCCGTGCGCGTCGCCTACGCGAAGATGGCGCGGGTGTGGCGCGCGTGGGGTGCGGCCGACAAGTTCGAGGCCCACGTGCGGCCCGGCGGCCACGCCTTCCCCGTCGAGGCGCAGGAGCAGGCGTACGACTGGCTGGACCGCCAGTTCGGGCGCGCCGCTACCGCGCGCTAGTGTGCTGAATCGCTAGCGCAGCAGCTGCAGGATCTGGTTCGGCATCGAGTTCGCCTGCGCCAGCATCGCGGAGCCGGCCTGCTGCAGGATCTGCGCACGCGTCAGGTTGGCCGCCTCGGCGGCGAAGTCCGTATCGAGGATGCGCGAGCGCGACGCGGCCAGGTTCTCCGACGTCATCGACACGTTGTTGTAGGCGTAGGTGAGGCGGTTCTGCATCGCGCCGAGCCGCGCGCGCTCGATGTCGATGAAGTCGATCTTGCTGTCGATGTACTGCAGCGCCAGCGTGGCGCCGGCGTGATCGCTCATGTCGATGTCCTCGTCCTCGTGCGTGAAGACGGCAGCGATCTGGAACATCAGCAGGTCGCCGGCGCGCTCGCTGGCTTGGATCGCGCCGGAGAACGAACCGTCCAAGAGCGCCATGCCGTTGAAGCGGGTGTCGACGACGAGGCGCTGGTTCTCCTTCACCAGCTCGTCGGCCTCCAGCTGGATCGCCCGGCGGTCGCTCGCATTGTTGGTGTCGTTCGCGGCCTGCACGGCCAGCTCGCGGATGCGCTGGAAGTTGTCGCCGATCTGGCCGAGCGCGCTTTCCGCAGTCTGCGTCAGCGAGATGCCGTCATTGATGTTGCGGCCGGCCTGCGCCAGGCCGCGCAGGCGCGACGTCATCCGCTCCGAGATCGCCAGCCCGGCCGCGTCGTCCTTCGCCGAATTGATCCGCAAGCCGCTGGAGAGGCGTTGCAGGGACGTCGTCACATCCATGCCCGAACGCGTGAGCGCGCGCTGCGCGAACAGCGAGCTGACGTTCGTGTTCAAAGTCATTGCCATCGCGGCACCCTTATCTGATGGGGAGAAGGCTTTCCCCTACTCAGCAGTAACGGCGCGGAATTGCCAAACTTCATCACCAATTGTCACTAAGAATCAAATTATTGATGAGTTCGTGTCCCCTCGTGCCAGGCACCAAGGGACATTTGTTAAAGTTGAGCTCGTGTCCCCTGGTGCCTGGCACCAGGGGACACGAGCTCAACCGTTGCTGGTGGAGGTGATGATCAGATCGAGATGGGTGTTGGGTGGCGTGGCGGCGGCAAGCCGCAGTTCGGCTTCGCGGACGTATTTCGTTGCCGCTTGCTCGCCGTTGCGCTCGGCGAGCTGGAACCATTGCAGCGCCTGGGTCATGTCGGCCGTGGCGCCCTGGCCCGCGAAGTACATGAGGCCCACGTTCAGCTGGGCGCGGGCGTGGCCTTGCAGCGCGGCTTTCAGGTACCAGGCCAGCGCTTGAGCGAAGTCGCGCGGTACGCCCTGGCCGTTGTCGTAGCGCAGCGCCAGCGTGAACTGGGCCAGCGTGTGGCCTTGCTCGGCCGCCTTGCGGTACCAGCCGTTCGCCTGCACGACGCTGGGTGCGGGGCCGTCGTCGCGGTCGTGCAGCAGGCCCAGGTTGTACTGCGCCGCCGCGTAGTCCTGCTCCGCGGCGCGCTGGTACCAGTGCATCGCTTCGCGCAGGTCCAGCGGCACGCCCTGCCCCGTTTCGTGGCGCAGCCCGAGGTCGAACTGGGCGCGCAGGTGGCCCTGGCTGGCGGCCTGGCGGAACCAGGCCAGCGCCTGGGCCGCGTCGCGCGGCACGCCGGTGCCGCTGTCGTACAGCAGGCCAAGATGGTATTGGGCGGACGGGAAGCCCTGGTCGGCCGCCTTGCGGTACCACTGCGCCGCCGCGGCCAGGTCGCGGGGCACGCCCTGCCCCAGCTCATGGCGCTGGCCCAGGTTGTGCTGCGCGGCGGCGTGGCCCTGTTCGGCCGCGCGGCGGTACCACTCGATGGCCTGCTGCTCGTCGCGCGGCACGCCCTGGCCGTTGTCGTGGATGAGGGCGAGGTTGAACTGCGCGCTGACGTGGTCCTGCTCCGCCGCCGCGCGGTACCAGTGCACGGCCTTCGCGCTGTCCTGTGCCACGCCGTCGCCCCGCTCGTAGCGCAGCGCGAGGCTGAACTGGGCCGGCGCGTGGCCCTGCTCGGCCGCCTTGCGGTACCAGGCGGCGGCCTGTTGCGCATCCTTGGCGACGCCTTGCCCGCTGTCGTAGCGCAGCGCCAGGTTGTACTGGGCGCGCGCATAGCCTTGCTCGGCGGCCTTGCGGTACCACATGATCGCCTGCGCGAAGTCCTGCGGCACGCCCTTGCCCGTGTCGTACATCATGCCCAGGTTGTTCTGCGCACCCGCGTCGCCCTGCTCGGCCGCCTTGCTGAACCAGTGGCGGGCCCGCTCGGCATCCTGCGGCAGGCCCTGGCCTTTCGCGTACAGCCAGCCCAGGTTGTACTGCGCGGCCGCGTAACCCTGTTCGGCCGCCAGCTGGTACCAGCGCGCCGCCTCGTCCAGGTCGGCGTCGACGCCCTGCCCCTTCTGGTACATCACCCCCAGGTTGTACTGGGCATGCTCCAGGCCCGCGTTGGCGGCCTGCCGGTACCACGCCATCGCCAGCTCGTAACTTTGCGGCACGCCGTCGCCGTTGAAGTACATGAAGCCCAGGCTGTGCTGGGCGTTGGCGACACCGCGCTCGGCCAGCGCCTTGATGCGCTGGAATTCATCGGAACCCCCGGCCGTATCGACGGCCTGCACTGCGTTATCCCCCATCGCGCCTTACGCCTGCACGGCGATCATCGGCGGCGCCGGCGGCACGTTCTGCCCCTGATTCTGCGCCTGATTCTGCGCCTGCAGCACGCCGACGAACGACGTCAGCGCGATCGGCCGGTGGTACAGGTAGCCCTGCATCGTCGTGCAGCCGTTCGCCTGCAGGTAGCGCGCTTGCACCTCGGTCTCGACGCCTTCGGCGATCAGGTGCAGGCCCAGGCCGCGGGCGATCGAGATGATCGCCAGGATCACCGGGTAGTGGCCGTTCTCGTCGTGGATCTCCTTGACGAAGCTCTGGTCGATCTTGATCGTGTGGATCGGGAAGCGGTGCAGGTAGGCCAGCGACGAATAGCCGGTGCCGAAATCGTCGATCGCCACCGACACGCCCAGCTGGCACAGTTTATTCAACTGCTCGATCGCGTACTGCGGATTGCGGATGCAGATGTTCTCCGTGATCTCCACTTCGATCTGCGCCGGCGAGATGCCGTAGCGCGTCAGCGCGCCGCGCATCTTCTCGAAGAAGTCACCGCGGTCCAGGTATTGCGGCGACAAGTTCAGCGACAGCCGGATGTTGTCGCCACCGGCCTGGTTCCACAGCAGCAGGTCGCGGCACAGCGCGCCCAGCATCCAGTCCGACAGCGGCAGCATCAGCCCGTTCTCTTCCGCGAACGGCAGGAACTCGCCGGCCGACAGCAGGCCGCGCTGCGGATGGTTCCAGCGCATCAGCCCTTCCGCGCCGATGATGCGGCCCGTGGCCACGTCCACCTGCGGCTGGTAGTACATCTCCAGCTCGTTGTTCTCCAGCGCGCGGCGCAGCGCCTGCTCCAGCGCGATCTTCTGGTGCGACATGTCCAGCATCGAGTTGTGATAGAAGCTGTGGCCGTTCTTGCCCAGCGCCTTCACCTGGTACATCGCGATGTCCGCGTGGCGCAGCAGCTCGTCGATCGATTCGCCGTCGGTCGGATACACGGCGATGCCAATCGACGCGGAGATGTGCACGACGTGGCCATCCAGGTCGAACGGCTTTTGCAGCGCCTCGAGGAATTTTTCGGCGATCACCTTGGCATCGTTGCGGTCGCGCAGTTCCGGCAGCACGATCGTGAATTCGTCGCCGCCCTGGCGCGCCAGCGTGTCGCCCTTGCGCAGGCATTCCTTCAGCCGCGCGGCCGCTTGCTGCAGCAGCTCGTCGCCCTTCACGTGACCGAGCGTGTCGTTGACGAGCTTGAAGCGATCCAGGTCGATGAACATCACGGCCAGCTCCGTCAGCTTGCGCTTGGCCTGGATCACCGCGAGGCCCAGGCGATCCTTGAACAGCATGCGGTTCGGCAGGTCCGTCAGGATGTCGTGGTAGGCCTGGTAGGAGATCATCTCCTCGGCGCGCTTGCGGTCCGTGATGTCGCGCGCCACGCCGTAGGTGCCGAAGAATTCGCGCTTGTTCTGCTTGCTCTCCGGGCCGTCCGGCACGTGCATGCCGATCGCGTTCAGCGAGATCGTCATCAGGGTATTGTTGAACGTGCGGTCGGCGCCGCCCGTCGCGCTCTTGCACTTCAGGCGCAGCTCGACGTTGCGCGACGCGCGCTCGTCGACGCGGCGCTCGTTGAACACGTAGCGGGCCCGTTCCAGGTCCTCGTCGTGCACGAGGATCGAGTAGTGCTTGCCGATCAGCTCATCGCGCGTGAAGCCCAGCAGCTGGTAGGCGCGGTCGTTGATGAACGTGAAGTTGCCCTCGTGGTTCAGCGTGTAGATGATGTCCGGCGAGCTGTCCACCAGGTAGCGGTACATCTTCTCGGAGTTTTCCAGCCGCTGGGCGATGCACTGGTTGTCGACGGCCAGGCGGCGCTTCTGCAGCGCGTTCTCCACCGTCTTCAGCAGCTCCTCGCGGCTGTATGGCTTGCGCAGGTAATCGTAGGCGCCCCGCTTCAACGCGCCGATCGCCGCTTCGATGCCGACGTCGCCGCTCATCACGATCACGTCGCAATCGAACTCCTCTTCGTTGATCACGTCCATGATCTCGTGGCCGCTCATGTCGGGCAGGCGCAGGTCCAGCAGCACGAGGTCGAACTGCATCCGGTGCAGGTGCGCCAGCGCCTCGCTGCCGCAGGTGGCGGTGACGAGGTGGTAGTCGCGGTCGCGCAGCAGTTCGTACAGCGACGACAGCAGACGCGGTTCGTCGTCCACCAGCAGCAGGCGGGGGAAGAAGTCGGCAGGGCCGGCCGGTGAGAGGTCGGTATTCACGTTCATCCTTACGCTTCCATCACGCGCGCGGGCACTGCCGCGAGCTGGCTGTTGCTGCCGCGGGCGGGCAGCAGAATTTCAAAGCTGGTGCCGTCCTTGCCGCTGCGGCAGGTGATCAGCCCATTCAGTTTCTTGACCAGGTCGTGGACGATCGACAGTCCCAGGCCATGGTGCTTGCCTTCCTTCTTGCTGGGCACCTGCGCGAACAGGTTCGCCAGCACCTCCGGCGCCAGGCCCGGCCCCGTATCGGCCACGACCAGCTCCACGTACAGCTTGCGGTCGCGGTTCACGTGGCCGCGGTTGGCGATCTCGATGCGCCCGCCCCCTTCCAATGCCTCGATCGAGTTCTTCACGAGGTTGACGAGGATCTGCTTGAGCAGGTCGGCATCGCCATCGATCTCGTTCGGATCGTCCTGCATGCGCACCAGCACCTGCACCGAGGCGGGAATGAAATCGGTGGCGCGGAACAGCCGCAGCACGTCGTCGACGACGCGGGCGATGTTCGTCACGCGCGTCGTGTCGGTCGGCTGCAGGTCGGCCAGGCCGTTGATCAGCTGGCCCACGCGGTCGATCTCCTCGTTCAGGATCGACATCTCCGCCACCACCGGCTCGCGCCGCGCCAGCTTCGCATCGAGCACCGACAGGTAGTTCTTGATGATCGACAGCGGGTTGTTCACTTCATGCACGACACGGCGCGACGCCTCGCGGTATTCCTCCGCCACGTGGGTGATCTGGCGGCGCGCCCGGCTCCGTTCCGCGATCGCCGTCTCCAGCGCCGCCGCAGCTTCCTTGCCGAACGCCTGCATGAAGCCCTCGCGCTTGCCGATGGCCGGCAGCTGCCACGCGGCGACGCCGCCCACCAGCACGCCGAAGCAGCGCTGGCCCGCCACCAGCGGCAGGCATGCCATCGCTTCGGTGCCGAGGATGCGGAACAGCTGCTCCTCGGCGATGCCGAGCGGCTGCGTGCCGCGCGTCAGCAGCGTCAGCTTGCGGTTGGCGGCAGCACCGGCGATCGCGCTGCCCGCTGCGCCATGCCGGCCCAGCGGAATCGAGAACTCGGCCAGCCGCTGCTGGTGTTCGCCGGCCGCGGCGCCGACGAGCGCCTGGCCCGTCGGGTCTTCCAGCAGGATCACCGTGGTGCCCAGGTCGAACAGGATGCGCGCCGAGCGCGTCACCGCTTCCAGCATCGCCGTCTCGCCCTGCTGGCGGGCGAACGTCTGCCCCATCTCCGTCACGAGCACCATATTGCGCACCTCTTCCTGCAGGCGCGCCTGCACGGGGTCGACCGGCGGCGCGGGCATCTGCGCGGGCAGCGCGACGATGTCGTCCGCGCCGGCGAGATCGATGCCCAGGTACTCGGCCGATTTCTGCACCTGGCGCGCGGCGGCCTTCAGCACGGCATCCAGGTCGCGCGGCGCGACGCCACAGAACTCGGCGGCCGTGTCGATCGCCGCGCCCAGGTCCGGGTGGTACACCAGCAGGTGGGCCAGGCGCACGATGCGGATCAGCGGATGCGCCGCGGCCAGGCGCGCCACGGGCTCGTGGTGATACAGCACGCTGTCGGCCAGGAACGAATCCAGGTTCCAGCGCTCGACGAGCCACGCGCCCGCCTCCGTGTGCGTGATCTGCAACGTGCGCTGCTCGACGGCGCACAGCTCCTCATCGTCGCGCGCCATGAAGTTGTTGGCGTATTCGCGCGGCGCCGTGGCCAGCAGGGCCAGGCGGCCGACGTTGTGCAGCAGGCCCGCCAGGTACGCTTCCTCGACGTGCGGGTACTCCATCATCCGCGCCACGTCGCGCGCGACGACGGCCGCGCCCAGCGAATGCTTCCAGAACGCGCGCAGGTCGGCGCTGCCGGAATGGGGGAAGTTGTTGAAGGTCTGGAACACGGATTCGCTGATGACCAGCGTCTTGATCATGTCCGTGCCGAGCGAGACGAGAGCCTGCTCCAGGCCGGCCGTTCGATTGACGCGGTAGGCCGAGCTGTAGGCAACGGACAGGATCTTGCCCGTCATGCCCGCATCCTGGGCGATCAGCGCGGCCAGCTCCGGCATGCCGGCTTCGTCGGCCTGCAACATCTCGATCAGCTTGATCAGGATCTGCGGCATCGCCGGCAGCCTGGCAACGGTCAAGCGGTTGCGAATGTCGTGGTCTGGTTGGTGCATCGTATCACTGCCGCCGTGGACGTCTTCCGAATAAAGGCGGCCCCTGCCGCGTCCGGCATGCCACCTGATCTGTACTCCGCTGTTGGGTCGGATGGTTCCGATGCGCTGTTGTTGTTTTCTTAACGCAACTTAAGATTCATCCTAGCATAAATATACATTAACTTGTAGGAAACATAAATTTCCTAGTGAACTCGTTCTAAAATTTCTGCAAATTAATGTTGCTCTGCGGTTTGGGGCGTTAGCATGCGCCGGTACACGCGCGCCGTCAACCACAAGCCGAGCGCCAGCGATGTAAACACGAGCTGTCCGATGGCCAGCCACAACACCGAGCCGGCCAGCGCCGGCGCGATGACGCCGGCCACGATGGCACCGGCCAGCGTCGTCTCGAACGACTGGCACGAGGCCACCGTGCCGCGGATGTGCGGGAACAGGTCCAGCGCCATCAACGTGGCGGCCGGCGCGACGACGGACATGCCGAACGTGTAGAAGAACAGCGGCAGCAACGTCCACGGCACGGCGGGCGGCACGAACAGGTGCCACGCGACGTTGATGCCGGCAGCCCCCAGCAGGAAGCAGAAGCCGACGGCGATCTGCCGTTCGAACGTGATCTTGCCGGCCAGCCGGTTGGCGAACAGCGCGCCCGTGAAGATGCCGGAGACCGCCGGGATGAACAGCCACCCGAACTGGTCGGGCCCCAGGTGCAGCTGCTCCGGCAGCATGCGCGGTGCGGCCGTGATGTAGACGAACAGGCCGGAGAAATTCAGCGCGACGATCAGGGACTTCAGGTGGAACAGCGGCGAGCCGAGGATCTCGCGATAGCTGCCGACGAGGAAACGGGGATTGAACGGCTGGCGCCTGTGCAGCGGCAGCGTCTCGGGCAGCCGCCGCCAGCAGACGACGAACAGGCCGATCGCGAACGCGAACAGGGTCAGGAAAATCGCACGCCAGTCCAGGTACTTGACGATCACGCCACCCATGATCGGCGCCACGGCCGGCGCGATCGAGAAGATCATCGTCACCAGCGACAGCAGCCGGGCCGCCTCGGCATCGTGGTACAGGTCGCGGATGATCGCCCGCCCGACGACGACGCCGGCACCGGCCGACACGCCCTGCAGCATGCGGAAGAACCACAGGTAATGCACCGTGTGCGCGGCGGCGCAGCCGATGGTGCCGATCGCGAACAGGATCAGCGACACGAGGATCACGTTGCGCCGGCCAAATGCATCGGACAGCGCGCCATGCCACAGCACCATCGCCGCGAACGACAGCATGTAGGCGGTGAGGCTTTGCTGCACTTCGAGCGGCGTGGCGGCCAGCGAGCGGCCGATCTCGGGGAACGCGGGCAGGTAGGCGTCGATCGAGAACGGCCCGAGCATCGACAGCGCGGCCAGCACGACGGCCAGCGCGCCCCGGCTCAGCGGGCGGGTATGCGGCTTCTTGCGCGGCGGCGCGGGCGGGACGGGATCGGGAGGGATGTCGGCTGGGGTGTCGGGGAGCATCGTGCTTCTTCGCTTATCCAAAGTTAACCCAGAAGCAGAGACAGGGGTCGGGAAGGAGTGATGGCTTGCAAGCCATCACCGCTTTGCCGGCGGAGAGCAAGCTCTCCAAAACCCCGGCTAAGCCCCGGCGGGTCCGACCCCAGGTTTCGCCTTGGGGTTACATTCGACCGTACCGGCACTCCAGCCGGTCAGTATCACTCTTCGCTTTTCGGTTTCGCTTCTTCGCGCCGGTTGAAACCGGCCACCATGTCGAAGCGGAACAGGCGGCATTCCAGCGCGCCGTTGAAGAACGGCGTCTTGCGCGACTCCTTCAGCCGCAGCATCTTCGGCAGGTTCAGGTCGGCCGTGAACAGGTAGGCCGTCCACCCCGCGAAGCGCTGCTTCAACGTCTTCGAGAGGTCGGCGTAGAACGATTTCGCCAGCTCGTCTTCCGGCAACGTGCTGTCACCCCGCACGCCGATCCGCTCGCCGTATGGAGGATTCGTCAGCAGGATGCCCGGCGTGGCGGTCGGCGGCTGCACCTGCTGCGCCTCGATCTGCTTCAACGGAACGTCGAACAGGATACCGGCATTCCTGAGATTGTGGCGCGTCATTGCGACCATGTCGCCGGAGATGTCGGAGCCGAAGATCGTCGGTTCGGACGGCAGCGGGTTCGGTTTGAACGATGCCTTCATCTCCAGCCACGGGGCCGGATCAAAGTCATGGAATTTCTCGAACGCGAAGCGGCGGCGCGCGCCGGGCGGCACGCCCTGCACCATCTGCGCGGCCTCGCACAGGATCGTGCCGGAGCCACACATCGGGTCGAACAGCGGCATGCCAGGCTTCCAGCCGGATACCCGCAACAGGCCGGCGGCCAGGTTCTCGCGCAGCGGCGCGTCGCCCGTCTCGCTGCGCCAGCCGCGCTTGAACAGCGCCTCGCCGGACGTATCGAGATAGACGATGAACTGGCGCTGGTCGAGGAAACCTGCGATGCGCATGTCCGGCTCGCGCGTGTCGACGGACGGGCGCTTGCCGTACATGTCGCGGAAGCGGTCGCAGACGGCATCCTTGATCTTCAAGGTCGTGAACTCGATGCTCTTCAACGGCGACTTGATGGCCGTGACGTCGACACGGATCGTGTGGTCCACGCCGAACCACTCTTCCCACGGCTGCGCGAGCACGAGGTCGTAGATGTCGTTTTCGTTCTGGTAATGGCACACGCCCATGCGCATCAGCACGCGCGACGCGATGCGTGAATGCAGGTTGATGCGGTAGGCGTCGTACAGGTCGCCGGAGCAATGCACGCCGCCGGGCACCTGGTTGTGCACTTTCAGCGTGGCGCTGTGGGTGGTTTGCGCGATCTCGGCCAGCTCTTCAGCGAGCGCCGCTTCCATGCCGCGCGGGCAGGGGCAGAAATAGGAGGTCATCGGGATACCTTTTGTCCGTTGTGAAATGCAAAAATACGGGTCACCGAGGAGCCACAGGCTCAAGTCGAAACCCAGAAGCAAACCCCGGGGTCAGACCCGATGGGTCTGACCCCAGCTTTACGCCGTTGGTTCTTAAAACTCAACCGGCACGCATCGCCCGTTCCAGAAAATCGAGCCGGTCCTGGCCCCAGAAGCTTTCGCCGTCCAGGATGTACCACGGCGAGCCGAACACGTTGGCGGCGGTGCCGGCTTCCGTGTTGCGGTCGTATTCGGCCTGCACGCTGGCCGTCGGCGCGGATTTCAGCAGCTGCGCGCCGTCCAGCTCCAGGTCGTTCGCGCAGCCGATCAGGGTCGCTTCGTCGGCGATGTTCTTTTCTTCCGCCCACAGGCCGCGCATGATCGCTTGCGCCAAGTTCAGCGCCACGTCCAGGCCGTGCGACAGCCGGGCGGCGATGATCAATTTCGCGGCGGCGTCGGGCGACACGGGAAAGAACTTCGGCTGCACGTTCAGCGGCATGCCGAGGAACGCCGACCAGCGCGCCAGTTCGACGAGGCGGTAAGCCTGCCGCTGCGGCGGGCGTTTGGCCAGCGGCAGGCCGCCGGACGCGTTGAACACCTTGCCCAGGTCCAGCGGCCGCAGGTCGATCTGCACGCCATGCTTGCGGCACAGCGCCACGAAGCGTTCGTGGCCCAGGTAGGCCCACGGCGAATGCGGGGCAAAGTAGTACAGGCAGGTCTTCATGCGTCCTCCGAGCAAATCAGAATGGCTTGACGACGACGAGGATCACGATCGCCAGCAGCAGCAGCACCGGCACCTCGTTGAACCAGCGGTAGAACTTGTCGCCGCGCTTGTTCACGCCGCGCTCGAACTTCTTCAGCAGCGAACCGCAAGCGTGGTGGTAGCCCAGCACGAGCACGACGAACAGCAGCTTCGCATGCAGCCAGCCCGGCATCGTCATGCCCTGCGGCGTGCGGTACTGCATCCACGTCAGCAGCAGGCCGAACACGACGGCCGGCACCGCGAGCATCGTCATGAAGCGGTACAGCTTGCGGGCCATCAGCAGCAGGCGCTCCGTCGTCGCCCCCGGCTGTTCCATCGCCAGGTTGACGAAGATGCGCGGCAGGTAGAACAGGCCGGCGAACCAGGACACGATGAAGACGATGTGCAGCGCTTTAATCCACAGCATAGGGGCTCGATTCCTTGTTATTTGCGCGTTTCGCCGTGGCCGAACACCACGTACTTCAGCGACGTCAATCCTTCCAGTCCCACCGGGCCGCGGGCATGCAGCTTGTCGTTGGAAATGCCGATCTCGGCGCCCAAGCCGTATTCGAACCCGTCGGCAAAGCGCGTCGACGCGTTCACCATCACGGATGCCGAATCGACTTCGCGCAGGAAGCGCATCGCCGCGCTGTAGTCCTCGGTGACGATCGCCTCGGTATGCTTCGACGACCACGTGTTGATGTGGTCCATCGCCGCGTCGATGCCGTCGACGACGCGCACCGCCAGGATCGGCGCCAGGTATTCGGTGGCCCAGTCTTCTTCCGTCGCGTGCGCGAGGTGCGGGTAACGGGGCGTCGACAGGATCGCGTACGCCTCGTCGTCGCAGCGCAGCTCGACCTGCTCGGCCACGTACAGCTTGGCCAGCTCCGGCAGAACGGCCGGCGCGATGCTGCGCTCGACCAGCAACGTCTCCATCGTGTTGCAGGTGCCGTAGCGGTGGCATTTCGCGTTGAAGCCGATGTCCAGCGCCTTCTTCAGGTCGGCCTTCGCATCGATGTACACGTGGCAGATGCCGTCCAGGTGCTTGATCATCGGCACGGTGGCTTCTTCCATCAGGCGGGCGATCAGGCCCTTGCCGCCGCGCGGCACGATCACGTCCACGTATTGCGGCATCGTGATCAGCGCACCGACGGCGGCGCGGTCGGTCGTGTCGACCACCTGCACGCCGTCTTCCGGCAGGCCCGCGTCGATCAAGCCCTGCTTGACGATCTTCGCCAGCGCGCGGTTGCAGTGGATCGCCTCCGAGCCGCCGCGCAAGATCGTCGCGTTGCCGCTCTTGATGCACAGGCCCGCCGCATCGACCGTCACGTTCGGCCGCGCTTCGTAGATGATGCCGATGACGCCCAGCGGCACGCGCATCTGGCCGACCTGGATGCCGGTCGGGCGCACCTTCATGTTCGAGATTTCGCCCACCGGGTCTGGCAGCGCGACGATCTGGCGCAGGCCTTCGACCATCGTGGCGATCGCCTTCTCCGACAACGTCAGCCGGTCGACCATCGCCGGCGCCAGGCCGTTCGCGCGGGCCGCTTCCAGGTCCTGCTGGTTGGCGGCGCGCAGCGCGGCCGCATCGCGCTCGATCGCATCGGCGATCAGCATCAGCGCGCGGTTGCGCGTCGCGCTGTCGGCGCGGGCCATCGCGCGCGATGCGGTGCGGGCGCGCTTGCCCAGCTCCTCCATGTACTGCCTGACATCGTGTCGAACTGCGTCGTTCATCATTGTCCTCGAGCTATTCTCAACGCCAGCTGCAGCATGGCGTCCCACTGGTCGCCCGCGTACGCCTTGGCGCGCAAGCCCTTGACCATCTTGTCGACCTGGGCGGCCTGGCGCAGCGCGTCCTCCAGCACCGGCAGCGTCACGCGCCGCAGTGCCGGGTCCATCAGCCGCTCGCGCGGGCCCCAGATGCGGTATTCCTTCAGCAGCGCCGGCAGCGGCCGGCCCTGCGCCATCCCTGCCTTCAATTTTAGCAGCGTGCGGATTTCCTCGGACACGGCCCACAGCACCAGCGGCAGCGCCTCGCCCTCGCCCTTCAAGCCTTCCAGCATGCGCACGAGGCGCGCGGCGTCGCCCGCCAGCATCGCTTCGGACAGCTTGAACACGTCGTAGCGCGCCACGTTCAGCACGGCGTCGTGCACCTGCTCGTACGACAGCTTGCCCGCCGCGTGCAGCAGGCCCAGTTTCTGGATTTCCTGGTGCGCCGCCAGCAGGTTGCCCTCGACGCGGTCGGCGATGAAGTCGAGGCTTTGCCGGTCCGTGCTCTGGCCCTGCATCGACAGCCGCATCGAAATCCAGTTCGGCAGCTGCCCCCGTTCGATGTTCGGGATCTCGACGTACACGGCCGCCTGCTGCAGGGCCGCCACCCAGGCCGCCTTGGCCGTCTGCCAGTCCAGCTTCGGCAGCGTGATCAGCGTGAGATTATCCGGCGACAGGTCCTTCACATAGGCCTGCAGCGCCGCGGCGCCATCCTTGCCCGGCTTGCCCGTGGGGATGCGCAACTCGATCAGCTTCTTGTCGCCGAACAGCGAGAGCGCCTGGTTGGCGGCCAGCAGCTCGCCCCATTTGAAGCTGCGCTCCACCGTCAGCACGTCGCGCTCGGAATAGCCTTGCGCGCGGGCGGCACGGCGGATCTTGTCCGCCGCTTCCAGCGCGAGCAGGTGCTCGTCGCTGGTGATCACGTACAGCGGTGCCAGGGACTTGGCCAGGTGGCCGTCCAGCGCTTCAGCGCGGAGTATCATGCTACTCCTGGCGTTCCTTGGGCTCCGCAGGTCCCTGCGGCACCGGCGTGGCCGTCGTTCCCGGCTGCGCGACCGAACCCGGCGCGACGATGCCCGGCACGGACAGCGGGCTGACCGTGCTGGTCGGCGCCGCATCGGGACGGGACGGCTTGATCGCCGCCATGCGCCGCATCATCTGCTGCACCAGGTCCTTCTGCATGTCGCGGTACAGCTGCGCCTCTTCCTGTTCCTTCGCCAGCAGCTGCGTTTCGCTGAACGTGATCGGGCGCGTCAGCGTGATCTGCGTGGGGCCCAGCAGCTGGGTGCCCGTGCCATTCGTAACGCGGAAGACGATGTTATACGTCAGCAGGTATTCGCTGACGCGGCCGGCGCTGTTCAGCGACAGGATCGACTTGCTGCGCGTTTTTTCCGGATCGGTGATGACCTCGACGACACCATCGGCCCGCTTCGGATCGGTGACGATCGTCGTACCGCCGTTGACGCGGATGTTGCGCTTCAAGTCGATCGCCAGCGGCGACGAATCCGGCAGGCTGATGTACATCGACGAGAACGGCAGCGTGTAGTTGCCGCCCGAGCCGCGCAGGTGGAAGCCGCAGCCGGAAAGCGCGGTTGCGCTGCCGGCCAGCGCGGCCAGCAGCACCACGTTGCGGGTAATGCCTTTCAGAGTCGTCGCCATAGCCTTACACCACGATGTTGACCAGCTTGCCCGGCACGACGATGACCTTCTTCGGCGTCCCTTCGATGAACTTCCGCACGCTCTCCTCGGCCAGCGCGGCCGCCTCGATCGCCGCCTTGTCGGCGGCCTTCGGCACTTTCACGGAGCCGCGCAGCTTGCCGTTCACCTGGATCATCATCTCGATCTCGGACTGTTCCAGCGCGGCCGGATCGACCTGCGGCCAGGCCGTATCGAGGATGTCCTTGTTGGCGGCCGCGTAACCCAGCTCCGCCCACAGCACGTGCGTGATGTGTGGCGCGACGGGGTTCAGCAGGCGCAGGAAGATCGACAGGCCTTCCGAGATCACCGCCGACGATTCGGCGCTGTCGTCCAGCTTGGCCGACTCCAGCGTGTTCAGCATCTTCATGCAGGCCGATACCACCGTGTTGTACTGGATGCGCTTCAAGTCGTAGTCGGCCTGCTGCAGCACCTTGTGCAGTTCGCGGCGCAGCGTCTTGCCCGCGTCCGTGCTTGCATTCGCCGTGACGGTGGCACCGGCGGCGGCGATGCGGTCCTTCTGCGCGTATGCATACGCCCACACGCGGCGCAGGAAGCGGTTGGCGCCTTCGACGCCGCTGCCCGACCATTCCAGCGTCTGTTCCGGCGGCGACGCGAACATCGTGAACAGGCGGGCCGTATCGGCGCCGTACTGCTCGATCTGCGCCTGCGGGTCGATGCCGTTGTTCTTCGACTTCGACATTTTTTCCGTGCCGCCGATCGATACGGGCTGGCCGTCTTCCTTCAGCAGCGCCGATACCGGGCGGCCCTTGTCGTCGGTGGTCAGTTCCACGTCGGCCGGGTTGTACCACGTCTTCTTGCCCGCTGCGTCTTCACGGTAGTAGGTCTCGTTCAACACCATGCCTTGCGTGAGCAGGTTGACGAACGGCTCGTCGAATTTCACGAGGCCGAAGTCGCGCATCACTTTCGTCCAGAAGCGCGCGTACAGCAGGTGCAGCACGGCGTGTTCGATGCCGCCGATGTACTGCTCCATCGGCATCCAGTAATCGTTGCGGGTATCGACCATCGCATCGTTCGAGCCTGGCGACGTATAGCGCATGTAGTACCACGACGAATCGACGAACGTGTCCATCGTGTCCGTTTCGCGGCGCGCCGGCTTGCCGCATTTCGGGCAGTCGCACTTCAGGAAGGCCTCGTGCTTGTTCAGCGGGTTGCCCGTGCCGTCCGGCACGCAGTCTTCCGGCAGCACGACGGGCAGGTCTTCGTACGGCACCGGCACCGAGCCGCAGTCGGCGCAGTTGATCATCGGGATCGGCGTGCCCCAGTAGCGCTGGCGCGAGATGCCCCAGTCGCGCAGGCGGAACGTGACCTTCTTCTCGCCAAGGCCCAGCGCGGCCATGTCGGCAGCCACCGCATCGACGGCTTCCGCGTAACGCAGGCCGTCGTACTTGCCGGAGTTCGTGACGATCGACGCTTCCTTGTCGCCATACCATTCCTGCCATGCGTCCAGCGAGTATTCCTTGTTGTCGGCGGTGGTGATCACCTGCTTGATCGGCAGGTTGTATTTTTTCGCGAACGCGAAATCGCGCTCGTCGTGCGCCGGCACGCCCATCACGGCGCCGTCGCCATACGTGATCAGCACATAGTTACCGACCCAGACTTCCACCTGCTCGTTCGTCAGCGGGTGCGTGACGAACAGGCCCGTGGGCATGCCCTTCTTTTCCATCGTGGCCATGTCGGCCTCGATCACGGAACCCATCTTGCACTCGGCGATGAAGGCCTGCAGTTCCGCGTTGTTCTTCGCCGCGTGCGTGGCGATCGGGTGCTCGGCCGCCACCGCGCAGAACGTGACGCCCATGATCGTGTCGGGACGCGTCGTGAACACGAACATCTTGCCGTCGCCGATCAGCGCGCCATCGTCGCCCTTGATCTGGTGCGGGAACGCGAAGCGCACGCCGGTCGACTTGCCGATCCAGTTCGACTGCATGATGCGCACGCGCTCGGGCCAGCCGGGCAGCTTGTTGTCGACGAAGTCCAGCAGCTCTTCCGCATAATCGGTGATGCGGGCGTAGTACATCGGGATCTCGCGCTTCTCGATCAGCGCGCCGGAACGCCAGCCGCGGCCGTCGACGACCTGTTCGTTGGCCAGCACGGTCTGGTCCACCGGGTCCCAGTTCACGGTACCGGTCTTCTTGTAGATGATGCCCTTCTCGAGCATCTTCAGGAACATCCACTGGTTCCACTTGTAGTACTCGGGCTTGCAGGCCGTCATTTCGCGCGACCAGTCGATGGCCAGGCCCATCATCTCCATCTGCGAGCGCATGTGGGCGATGTTCGAGTAGGTCCACTGCGCCGGCGG
This sequence comes from Pseudoduganella flava, assembly GCF_007830495.1. Taxonomy (GTDB): domain Bacteria; phylum Pseudomonadota; class Gammaproteobacteria; order Burkholderiales; family Burkholderiaceae_D; genus Rugamonas; species Rugamonas flava. The sequence continues at coordinate 734,926 of NZ_VLKW01000003.1, forward strand.
CACGTTGTTCGCCATGGCCGCGTTCTCGGCGGGCATGCCGAACGCATCCCAGCCCATCGGCATCAGCACGTTGTAGCCGTTCATCCGCAGGTAGCGGTACATCACATCATTGATCGTATAGTTGCGCACGTGACCCATGTGCAGCTTGCCGGACGGGTAAGGCAGCATCGAGCAGGCGTAGTACTTGCCTTTCGGGAAACGCGGGTCGTTTTCGACGGCTTTGTAGGCGTCGATCGCCTTCCAGTGCGATTGGGCGGCTTTTTCGACGTCGGCGGGACTATATTTGTCTTGCATGATGGATGCAGAAAGTGGAAAACGGTGAAATATGGATATGAACCGGACATTATACTGGTTCGGCCATGATGACATATCGCGAATATCCCCCTTGCCCGGCACTGCGCCCGCATGTCGCGTGCCTGTGGACGGCCCGGGTGGCCGCCCCGGTCTCCGCCGCCGCCCCGCACGCCCACCGGGTGCTGCCCGATAACTGCGTGGACATCTTGTGGCAGGACGGCGGCGCCGCCCCGTTCGCCGTCGGCATGATGAGCACGGCCATCGTCGTGCCGGCGACGACGCCCGTGCGCACCGTGGCGGTACGGTTCAAGCCCGGCGCGGCCGGGCGCTTCCTCGGCGTACCGCTGCATGTGATGACCGACAGCCGGGCCGACCTGCCCGCGCTGTGGGGCCGCGCCGCGGCGGACCGGCTCGACGACGCGCTGTGGAGCCGCGACCTGACCGATACCGCCCGTCTCCGGCTGATCGAACAGGCGTTGCTGGCCCGGCTGGCGCCCGCACCAAGCGCACCGACGCTGGCGCTGCACGCGGTAGCCGCGATCGAGGCGGCGGGCGGCGCACTGCGGGTCGACGCGCTGGCGGACGATCTCGGCGTCTCGCGCCAGCACCTCACATTGCAATTTCGGCAGCAGGTGGGCCTGACGCCGAAGCTGTTCGCACGCATCTGCCGGTTCCGGCACGCGCTGGACCGGCTGCGTGACACGGCTGCCGACGGCGACCTGGCCGCGCTGGCCGCCGACTGCGGCTATTTCGACCAATCCCACCTGATCCGCGATTTCCACGACTTCGCCGCCAGCGCGCCGGCCGCCGAACGGTAACTTCTGTCCGTGAACCGGGTTCACAAGTCTTGTTCTCCAGCGCCCATTTATCGGGCGCCGCGCGGGACCTATGCTTGCCGCTCATCTTTGGGAGGACTTATGCAACTGGACCTGAACGACAAGACCGCGCTCGTGAGCGCATCCACTTCCGGCATCGGCTACGCGATCGCCGACCGCCTGCTGGCCGAAGGCGCCACCGTGATCGTCAACGGCCGCAGTGAAGCGACCGTGGCCAAGGCGGTGGCCGCGCTGCGCGACAAGCATGGCTTCGAGCGCGTGCTGCCGCTGGCGGCCGACCTGTCCGTGCCTGGATCGGAACGGGCGGCCGCGGAGCGCTATCCGCACGTCGACATCCTGATCAACAACATGGGGACGTATGCGCTGTCGGACTTCTTCAGCACGACGGACGAGGACTGGCAGCGCATGTTCGAAACGAACGTGTGGAGCGGCGTGCGGCTGGCCCGCACCTACATGAAGGGCATGCTGGAGCGCGGCGCGGGCCGCGTCGTGTTCATCTCCAGCGAAGTGGCGCTGACGCCGATGGCCGCGATGGCGCACTACAGCGCCAGCAAGGCCACGCAGCTGTCGATCTCGCGCAGCCTGGCGGAGCTGACGAAGGGCACGGCCGTCACCGTCAACGCTGTTCTCCCTGGGCCGACCGAGACGGACAGCCTGAAGTCGTTCATCGAATCCGTCAACCCGGGCTTGCCGTACGCGCAGGCGGAACGCAAGTTCATGGACGAGAACCGCCCGTCGTCGCTGATCTACCGCCTGGCCAAGCCGGCCGAGGTGGCGGACGTCGTCGCCTTCCTGGCCAGCCCGCGCGCCGCGGTGATCAACGGCGCGGCGATCCGTGCCGAGGGCGGCACGGTACAGACGATCGCCTGAGCGCAGGTATACTCGCCGGCAGTACAGCGAAAGGGGCAGAGTTGGATAACCGCAGCGGCGAAATGCAGGTCTTCGTGAAGGTCGTGGAAACGGGCAGCTTTTCCGCGACCGCGCCCCTGTTGAACCTCTCCCCTTCCGCCGTCAGCAAGGTGGTGTCGCGCATCGAGGAAAGGCTGGGCGTGCAGCTGTTCAAGCGCTCCACGCGGCACCTGGCGCTGACCGCCGAAGGCCGCGAATACCACGACAGCTGCGTGCGCATCCTGCAGGACATCGAGGAAGCGGAACAGCGCGCGTCGCAGCGCTCCGCGCAAATTCGCGGCATGTTGCGGGTCAACGTGTCGCTGCCGTTCGGCCAGCACTACCTGGTGCCCGCGCTGGCGGAATTCAGCCGGCTGTACCCGGACATCACCGTCGACATCTCGCTCACCGATGCCAAGATCGAACTGCAGCGCGACGAGGTGGACGTCGCCGTGCGCATGGGCCCATTGCACGACGTGTCGTACCGCGCCCGCAACCTGGGGCGCAGCCGGATGGCGGTGGTGGCCGCGCCCTCCTACCTGGAGCAGCATGGCACGCCGCAGGTGCCGTCGGACCTGGCCGGCCATCGCTGCCTGGGCTTCAACTTTCGCCGCGCGACGGGCGAGTGGCCGTTCCTCGTCGACGGCCGCCTGACGCACCTGGCCGTCGGCGGCGGCATGCTGACGAATAACGGCGAAACGATGCGGCAGCTGACGCTGCAGGGCCTGGGCATCAGCCGCGTCGGCCTGTTCCACGTGTACGACGATATCCAGCGCGGCGACCTCGTCGAGCTGCTGCCCGCCTTCAATGCAGGCGACCTGGAAGAGATCAACCTGATCTTCCTGAACCAGCGCCACATGCCGCCGCGCATCCGCGCCTTCATCGACTTCGCCGTGGACCGGCTCGCGCCGCTGCTCGCACGCTCTTTGCCATAAGCGGCGGCCTGGGCTGACGACCTTCCATTTTTCCAATCCGCCCACGGGGCGGCATGGCATGATGGCCGGATCGTCAACCAGGAGAGCACCATGATCAAAGGACTGCGCACCGCCATCTATCCCGCCAACGACCTGCCCGCCGCAAAGGCGTGGTACGCAAGGGTGTTCGGCACCGAACCTTACTTCGACCAGCCGTTCTACGTGGGCTTCGCGATCGCCGGCTTCGAACTGGGCATCGTGCCGGACGGCCAGCCCGGTACCGCGGGCACCAAGGTGTACTGGGGCGTCGACGACATCGACGCCGAGACCGCGCGCGTGATCGAACTGGGCGCGACCATCCACTCGGCGATCCAGGACGTGGGCGACGGCATCCGCGTCGTCGAGCTCGCGGACCCGTTCGGCAATGTGCTGGGGCTGATCCAGAACCCGCATTTCGACGTCGCCGCCGTGCGCTGATCGCTGCGCCACACCAATGTTTCCAAAAAACGGGGTCTGACCCCGATTTTGGGAAACATCCACGATAACGCGGGCGGCGCGGGGTGTGATAGTATACGTTTCATATATAAACCGTATATTCACTCATGCCGAGGCGCCCATGCTTACCCGAACCAGCGACGTCATCCTGAAGACGCCGGACCAGATCGAATGCTCGCGCGCCGCGGCGCAGCTTGCGGCGGACGTGCTGACGATGATCGGCCCGCACGTCAAGCCGGGCGTTACTACCGAGCACCTGGACCGGCTGTGCCACGCGTACATCGTCGACGTGCTGAAGGTCGTGCCGGCCAACGTGGGCTACCACGGCTATCCGAAGACGATCCTCACGTCCGTCAACGACGTCGTCTGCCACGGCATTCCGCGCCCGGACCAGGTGCTGAAGGATGGCGACATCGTCAACATCGACGTGGCCGTCATCAAGGACGGCTGGTTCGGCGACACCAGCCGGATGTACTACGTGGGCAAGCCCGGCAAGGCCGCACGCCGGCTGTGCGAAGTCACGTACGACGCGATGTGGGCCGGCATCCGCACCGTGCGCCCCGGCGCACGGCTGGGCGACGTGGGGCATGCCATCCAGCAGGTGGCCGAGGGCGCCGGATACTCCGTCGTGCGCAGCTATGGCGGGCACGGCATCGGCACCGTCTACCATGAAGACCTGCACGTGCTGCACTTCGGCCGCCCCGGCACGGGCGTGACCCTGGTGCCCGGCATGGTCTTCACGATCGAACCGATGATCAATGCCGGCAAGCACGCCACGCGCACGCTGGCCGACGGCTGGACCGTCGTCACCGTGGACCGCTCGCTGTCCGCGCAGTGGGAGCACATGGTGGCGGTGACGCCTTCCGGCTTCGACGTGCTGACCCTGGCGCCAGGGGAAACGGCAGCATGACGGCGTCGCACGTGCTAATATATGGTTCGTATATAGACCATATAAAGGCACCACCATGGGCATCGTCAAGATCTCCGACCAGATGCATGAGAACCTGCGCATCGCCAGCGGCGCACTGAGCCGCTCGATCAATGCGCAGGCCGAGCACTGGCTGCGCATCGGCCTGCTGGCCGAAACCAATCCCGACCTGAACTACAGCGAACTGTGCCAGCTGCTGCTGCGCGGCGACACGGGCCAGGGCCCGCTGCGCTTGACACCGGTAACGCGAGAGGCGCTGCACGATGCGTAAGAAGAACAGCAACGCCATCCTGATCAAGACGCCGGAACAGGTCGAACTCTCGCGCATCGCAGGCCAGCTGGCCGCGGACGTGCTGACGATGATCGGCCCGCACGTCAAACCCGGCGTCAGCACCGAATACCTGGACAAGCTGTGCAACGAGTACATCGTCGACGTGCTGAAGGTGATCCCGGCGAACGTGGGCTATGCCGGCTTCACGAAGACCGTGTGCACGTCCGTCAACGAGGTGGTCTGCCACGGCATCCCGACGCCGAAGAAGATCCTGAAGGATGGCGACATCATCAACATCGACGTGGCCGTCATCAAGGACGGCTGGTTCGGCGACACGAGCCGCATGTACTACGTGGGCAATCCGAGCAAGGCGGCACGCCGGCTGTGCGAAGTGACGTATGACGCGATGTGGGCCGGCATCCGCGCCGTGAAGCCCGGCGCGACCCTGGGCGACGTGGGCCATGCGATCCAGGTGCTTGCCGAGAACGCCGGCTTCTCCGTCGTGCGCGACTACTGCGGCCACGGCATCGGCATGGTGTACCACGAAGACCCGCAGGTGCTGCACTATGGCCGCCCGGGCATGGGCCTGAAGCTGGAACCCGGCATGGTGTTCACGATCGAGCCGATGATCAACGCCGGCAAGCACCAGACCCGCTCGCTGCCAGACGGCTGGACCGTCGTGACGGCCGACCGTTCGCTGTCGGCGCAGTGGGAGCACATGGTGGCCGTGACGGCGACCGGCTTCGACGTACTCACACTCGCACCGGGCGAGAAGGCTGCCTGAGCGGCCACCGACCCGGAACTGGTGTCTGACACCGGTGTCTGACACCGGTTTTTTACCGCGCTGTTCGCGTAAGGTTGGGGAACTTCCAGGCGTCAACGCTGTCTTACCTTCTGTTGAGATAACTCATCGATAACAGGAGGCAAGGATGAGAACGAGCGGCTTTCAGCACCTATTCCGTGCGCTGGCGCAGCTGCCGCTGTCGGCCGACGAGATCGCTTGCCTGCGCGACTGGCTTGCCACGCTGGAGGCGCCCGGGCGCTGCCTGGCCCTGATCGAGCAAGCGAAGGGGCGATGTGCCTGTCCTCATTGCGGCAATGCGCGCTGTCACCGCAGCGGGCACGCCAATGGCTTGCAGCGGTATCGCTGCATCGCCTGCCACCATAGCTTCAATGCGCTGACCGGCACGCCGCTGGCGCGCCTGCGGCATCGCGACAAATGGCTCGCCTATTTCCAGTGCTTGATTGACTCGCGCACGGTGCGCGCAGCCGCCGAACGCGTCGCGGTTGCGAAGTCGACCAGCTTTCGCTGGCGCCACCGGTTCGTCGCCGCCGTGCGGTGCGAGGAGCCGCCAACGCTGAAGGGCATCGTCGAAGCCGACGAAACCTACGTCCTCGAATCGCAGAAGGGCTCGCGCCATCTCGACAGGCCGGCGCGCAAGCGCGGTGGCAGGGCCACGTGCCGCGGCATCAGTCAGCATGAGTGCGTGCTGGTCGCGCGCGATCGCGGCAAGACCACGCACGCTTTTCATGCCGGCCAGGGCGAGCCGGATGCCGAGCGCCTGCTGCGCTACTTGAAACCGGTGCTGGCGTGCGACGCCTTGCTGGTCAGTTACGGCGCTGCCGCTTACCCAGCGTTTGCGAAGCTGGCACGGATCAGCCATCGGGCAATCAACGTGCGCGCCGGCGAGCATGCGCGCGGCGCCATCCACGTTAACGGCGTCAACGGCTGGCATAGCCGCTTCAAGACGTGGCTGCGCGTTTTCTGCGGTGTCGCGAGCCGCTACCTGGCCAATTACGCCGGCTGGCAAATGGTGCTCGATGCGGCGTCACTGACCATTCCCGAGCATTGGCTGCGGGCGGCGGTTGCACCCCGGCAGCAGGAGCGACCGTAATCTCTGCGATAAGTTCCGTTCCGGGATGAAAGCTCAGTGAACGCGAACAGCGCCTTTTTATCGGCCGTACACCGCCGTCACCTTCGCACTGCCCAGCCGGTTCGCGTTGATCATGTAGCCGATCAGCGCGGCCGACGCATCGGCGGGCACGTCCAGCTTCTCCACCTTCAGCGCGTGCACCGTGAACACGTAGCGGTGCGGCTTGTCGCCCGGCGGCGGGCAGGCGCCGCCGAAGTCCTGCGTGCCGTAATCGTTGCGGCCGTGCCGCGCACCGGCGGGCAAGCCGTCGGCGCGGCCGGCGCCGCTGTCCAGCGCATGCACACTGGCCGGCACGTCGTACACGACCCAGTGCCACCAGCCGCTGCCGGTCGGTGCATCCGGGTCGTAGGCCGTCACGGCGTAGCTCTTCGTGCCCGCCGGCGGGTCGCTCCACGCCAGTTGCGGCGACACGTTGCCGCCGGTACAGCCGAAGCCCTGGTAGACCTGGCGTGCCGGCAGCGTGCCGCCGTCGCGGAAGTCCTTGCTGTGCAGGTCGAGCGCGTGGGCGCCGGCACACAGCAGCGACACGACGAGGACGATGGTGGTTTTCATGATGTTCTCCTATGCAGATCGGGAAGGATCGGGAACATCAGGATGCCGCGGCAGGCCGCCGCGGTGCGCTCAATCAGTGTCGCGAAACGCTCACCGATGCCGCGGGGCGGCGTCGCACCGGTTCGGGCGCGAGCGTGGAGATGGACTGTGGCGGCGTGCCGAAACGCGCCGCGAACTGCCGCGCGAAACTGGGCACGGAACGGTAGCCGCAGGCCGCGGCGACCGCGTGCAGCGGCCGGCGCGTCGTCTGCAGCAGCGCCAGGCCGTGGTGCAGGCGGGCATCGCGCAGCACGATGCGCAACGAAGTCTCTTCATCCGCCAGCCGGCGCCGCAACGTGGCGCCGCTCATGTGCAGCCGTTCTTCGAAGTCGGCGGAACACCAGTCACGCCCCGGCTCGGCCGACACGATCAACCGGATGCGCGCGGCCACCGACAGGTCATGCGCCAGCCGGAACTGGTCGTCGCCGTGACGGTGCAGCGCCAGCAGCACGCCCAGCAGCGCATGGTCGAGCGCGCACTGGTCCGGCGTGCCGGCACACAGCAGCGCCAGCACGTGGCGCAGTTCCGCATCCAGCATGCCGAGTGCGCCGGTGCTGTGCGTGGCCGCGGGCAAAGGCGGCGGCGCGTGGGCGTCCAGCAGCGTGCGCGCCAGTTCGATCACGCGCCACGGGAACCCGATGCACCAGGCGCGGTAGTCGCCATGCTCGGGAATGTTCTGCACCGTGCAGCGCAGCGGCCGATGCAGCATCAGGTAGCGGCCCGAGCCCAGCTCGACGGCCGCGGCGCCCGTGTCCAGCGTCTTCCTGCCGTGCAGCGGAATGATGAGAGCCGGCTGGTCGATGTCGACGGCACGCAGGCTGTAGGCACGCTGCGCCGCGATCACGAGATCGGGGCGTGCCGCCAGGCCTTCCTCGATCCATGCGGGCACGCTCATCGCGGCTCCTTACTTCAGCACGAGCTTCAGGGCCGGCTTCTCGCCGTAATCCTCGTAGCGCTCGTTGATGCCACCGATGCAGTAGGTGATTTCATCCAGCAGGTCGGGCGCGGCGGCGCGCAGCGCGGCCGCATTCGTGACGACGATCTCCAGCACCTCGTTCGCCTTCAGGCGGAACTTCGTCATGCCTTCGTCGTCGCGCAGGTAGGAGAGCGCGTCGATCCACGAATCCATCGTCGGCGCCACGTGGTCGTTGAAACCGAACGCCGTGCGGCTCGCGGCGTGGAAGCTTGCTTCGTCGCGGATCGCCGCGCCGTCCAGGGTCACACTGGCCATTTATTTTTTTTCCTTTGGATCGGTGACGAAGACGAGCTTCGTCAATCCTTCTTGCTGCGCGGACGCCATCACGGTGGCCACGGCTTCGTAGCGGGTGGCGCGGTCGGCGCGCAATTGCAGCTCGGGTTGCGGATCGCGCTTCGCGGCGCCGGCCAGGCGCGGTTGCAGTTCGGCGGCCGGCACCGCTTCGTCGTTCCAGTACACGGTGCCCTGTGCATCGATCGCGATGCGCACGGTGTCGGCAGGTTGCGGCGCACGCGCACCGCCCGCCTTCGGCAGGTCCAGCTTCACCGCATGCGTGAACATCGGTGCGGCCAGGATGAAGATCACGAGCAGCACCAGCATCACGTCCACCATCGGCGTGACGTTGATGTCGGCCATCGATTCCTTCTGCCGGTGGTGGTTGAATGCGCCGAATGCCATCGCTGTCAGTGCTTCGTCAGTGCCGCGTTAAATAAGCATGCAGGTCGTGCGCGAACGCGTCCAGCTCGGACAAGGTCAGGCGGTTCACGCGGTTGTAGCCGTTATACGCCAGCACGGCGGGGATCGCGACCATCAGGCCGACACCCGTCATGATCAGCGCTTCGCCGACGGGGCCGGCGACCTTGTCGATCTCCACGGTGCCCGACGACGACACGGCGGCCAGCGCATGGTAGATGCCCCACACGGTGCCCAGCAAGCCGACGAACGGCGCGGTGGACGCGATCGACGCCAGCAAGGTCAGGCCGGACTCGAGCCGGATCGTGGACCGGTGGATCGCATCGCGCAGCAGCCGCGTCATCTGTTCCGAGCGGCTGACGGACGTGCCCAATGAGGTAGCGGACAACTGCGACCCGCCCTGCACCGCCGGCGCAATGCCCTGCTCGGCCAGCGCCAGGTAGATGCGTTCCGGATCGCCGGCGGCAACGACGGCCACGCCATCCTGCAGCGTCGGCGCATCCCAGAAGCGCTGCACGACGCGCGCGCTGTTGCGCACGCGCCAGGCCATCACGCCCTTGGCGAAGATGAAGAACCAGCTCGTCAACGACATCGCCAGCAGCAGCCATGCAATTGCGTGGCTCAGCGCGTCGCCCCGTTCCCAGTAACCCGCGAACGTGAAGTGGTCCATGGGCGCTTACTGGTTCAGGCCCAGCACGTCGTACATGTCGAACAGGCCGGTCGGCTTGTCGGCCAGGAAGCGCGCTGCCCGCAGCGAGCCTTGCGCGTAACCGGCGCGGCTGCTGGACTTGTGGCTGATTTCGATGCGCTCGCCCGTGCCGGCGAACAGCACGGTGTGATCGCCGATGATGTCGCCGCCGCGGATCGTCGCGAAGCCGATCGTCGACGGATCGCGCTCGCCGGTGACGCCTTCGCGGCCATACACGGCGCATTCCTTCAGGTCGCGGCCCAGCGCGTCGGCGATGACTTCACCCATCTTCAGCGCGGTGCCGGACGGCGCATCGACCTTGTGGCGGTGATGCGCTTCGATGATCTCGATGTCGTAGCCGGTGGACAGGCTCTTTGCCGCCAGTTCCAGCAGCTTCAGCGTGACGTTGACACCGACGCTCATGTTCGGCGCGAACACGATCGCCGTCTTCGCGGCGGCCGCCTGCAGCGCGGCCTTGCCCGCGTCGTCGAAGCCGGTGGTGCCGACGACGAGCTTGATGCCGTGCGCGGCGCAATACTCCGCGTGCTTCAACGTGCCTTCCGGGCGGGTGAAGTCGATCAGCACGTCCGCGCCCTTCAGGCCTTCGGCCAGGTCGGCGGTAACGAGCGCGCCGGAGCTCTTGCCGAGGAACGCGGCGGCGTCCTGGCCGAGGCCGTCGCTACCGGCAATCCCGAGCGCGCCGGACAGGCGCATGTCGTCCGCATTCAGCACGGCTTCCACCAGCATGCGGCCCATGCGGCCGCCGGCGCCGGCGATGGCGATGTTCAGTTGAGTCATGGTGTTCTCTGTTCTTGTGCTGATTGACCGCTTATTGACCGCTCTTGGCGTTGATCTCCACCGGATTGCGGTTGCCCGAATCCTGGCCGCCCGGCAGCGGCGCGCGCGTGGCGGCCGGCTGGTTCTCGCTGTTGCGCTTCTCTTCCTTCTGGAATTGCTTGATCGGGCCGGCGATGCGGGCGACGAAGTCCTGTTCCGACGGGAGCTCGCCGCCTTCGAAGCGCTCGACCTTGCCGTCCTTGTCGAAGTACACGACGACGGTGCTCGTCGTCAGTTCGCCGTTGCCGCGCGCGTAGCGGAACGGGTAGTCCCAGCGGTCGGCGTGGAAGATGTCGTTCAACAGCGGCGAGCCCATCACGAAGCGCACCTGGTCGCGCGTCATGCCGGGCTTCAGCTGCGCCAGCATTTCCTTCGACACGAAGTTACCCTGCTGGATATCCGGGCGGTACGGCGAGAAGAACCACATGAACTTCTGCGCCTGCGTCACTTGCGTGGTGCGCACGCCCTGTGCCGGCTCGACGACGGGGTTCTGCTGCTGGGTGGCGGTGGCGCCTTCCTTCGGTCCCAGCACGGTCCTGCCGGCGCAACCGCCGAGTGCAAGCGCCACGCAGCCGGCCGCCACGGCAAGCGGCAGACGCTGTTTCAAAGAGTGCAAGATGGATGGCGGGTTTGCTTGCTGGGTTGCCCGGGTGACGCGCATAAGTGACCTCAATTCAGATTGAGCAGAAGTGCCAAAACGCTATATCATAAAGCACTCCAGCCTAAACCGACTACCAGACATGAGTAACAGCCCTACCGACCTGAAGGCCAGCGGCCTGAAGGCCACCCTGCCGCGCCTGAAGATTCTCGACATCTTCCAGAACAGCGCCGTGCGTCACCTGACGGCCGAAGACGTCTACAAGATCCTCCTGGCCGACAATATGGACGTCGGTCTCGCCACCGTGTACCGCGTGCTCACGCAATTCGAGCAAGCGGGCCTGTTGAACCGCAATCACTTTGAAAGCGGCAAGGCGATTTTCGAACTGAACCAGGGTTCGCACCACGACCACCTCGTGTGCCTCGACTGCGGCCGCGTCGAGGAATTCGTCGACGAGGAAATCGAAGCGCGCCAGCAGCGTATTGCGCTCGAGCGCGGCTTCAAGATCGCCGAGCACGCGCTGGCGATCTACGGCAACTGCACGAAGGAACATTGCCCGCACCGGACCTGATGCCGGCGCAGCAATAAAAAACGGCCCGCACGGGCCGTTTTTTTTACTCGGTGCCGGGCCATTCAATGCTGGCTCAACGCATTCGACAGCAGCCGCGACGTGATGTCGACGATCGGGATCACGCGCTCGTAGGCCATCCGCGTCGGGCCGATCACGCCCAGCGTGCCGACGATGCGGCCGTTCGCTTCGTACGGCGCGGTGACGACGCTCATGTCGTCCAGCGGCACGAGGTTCGACTCGCCGCCGATGAAGATCTGCACGCCGGAGGCTTTCGACGACACGTCCAGCAGCTGCATCAGCCCCGTCTTCTGCTCGAACATGTCGAACATCTGGCGCAGCGAACTCATGTTCGAGGACAGGTCGCTGACCGACAGCAGGTTGCGCTCGCCCGAGATCACCATGTCTTCGCTTTCGGACATCGCCTCGCTGCCCGCTTCGACGGCGGCCTGCATCAGCCGGCCCATGTCGTCGCGCAGCTGGCGCAGTTCGCCCTGCATGCGCGAGCGCACTTCGTCGAACGCCACGCCGCTGTAGTGCTGGTTGATGAAGTTGGCCGATTGCTGCAGCTCAGCCGGCGTGTAGTCGACGTCGGTCAGCAGCAGGCGGTTCTGCACGTCGCCGCCGGGCGCGACGATGACGAGCAGGATGCGCTTCTCGCCCAGGCGCAGGAATTCGATCTGCTGGAACACGGATTCGCGCCGCGGCGTCATCACGACGCCGGCGAACTGCGACAGCGACGACAGCATCTGCGCCGCGTTCGCGATCAGCTTTTGCGGCGGCTGCGCTTGCGGCCGCAGGCGCGATTCGACGGCACTCTCGTCGATCGGCTGCACCGTCAGCAGCGTGTCGACGAAGATGCGGTAGCCGCGCGGCGTGGGGATGCGGCCGGCGGACGTGTGGGGGCTGGCGACATAGCCGAGCTCTTCCAGGTCGGCCATGATGTTGCGGATCGTGGCCGGCGACAGGTCAAGGCCGGAAATCTTCGACAGCGCGCGCGAGCCGACGGGCTGGCCGTCGGCAATGTAGCGCTCTACGAGGGCTTTGAGCAGGGTTTGGGCACGAGTATCGAGTTGCATGGTTCGGTTCAGCGGTTACGCAATATTATGCACGGCTGGGGCCCGGGAGGGGAGTTCAATCGGCTAACTGTTGTTCCAGCCACGCAATCAACTCATGGAAATCGGTGCAAATCGCATCGGGACGGATGTTTGCTTCCAGGTGGGCCGTGCTGCCGGTGCGGTTCATCCACACGGCCCGCAAGCCCGCCTTTTGCGCGCCTTCCACGTCGAGGCGCAGGTCGTCGCCCACGTAGACGGCGTGCTGCGGCGCCACGTCCAGCGCATCGCAGGCGGCCAGGAAAATGGCCGGATCGGGCTTCGCCTTGCCAAACCGGCTTGCCGCCAACGATACCTTGAAATGGTGGGCGATGCCGATGACTTCAAGGTCGGCCATACCGTTCGTGACGACGCCCAGCGTCACCTGTTCCGCCAGCCGCATCAGCCCCGGCATCACGTCGTCGTACAGCTGCACGGCGTTGCGCGCGGCGGTGAAGTGACGCATCGCGCCGTCGAGATGGCGCGCATCCTCCTCCACGTGGGCGAACGCCGCTTCCAGCGCCGCCCGGCGCAGCTGATGCAGGTCCAGGTGGTAGTGCGGCTGCTCGGCGAGCAATGCCAGCCGCCGGGCGCGCAACTCCTCGATCGTGAACGCGTGCGCCACCTTCGGCGCATGCGCGGCCAGCCACGCATGCAGCGTCAGTTCGGCCTCGGCGATCACGGGGGCGATGGGCCACAGCGTATCGTCCAGATCGAACAGGATGGCCTGGGGTCGTGCAATCTCTTTCATGCTGCCATTGTCGCATGGACGGGGCACGCGCACGCGCCTGAGCTGCCGGCGCGTCCGGCGTTGCCGGGCTCGCTGCCTATGTCGGGTTTGCAAATAATGCTAAATTAACGAATTGCTCACCGCGGAACCATCATGCGCTTATTGCTCACCTCGCTTGCAGCCGCCCTGTTGGCAGGCTGCGCCACCAGCACACCACCGCTGCCGCCGCACATCCTGTCGACCTACGTCGTATTGGGCGAACAAGGAGTGCCGACGGCGCGCGTGATCACCGATGCCCCGGCCTGCCCCACGCTGGAGGCGGACGGGCGAGCGCTGCCGATGCAGGTGCGCGCGGCGCCGGCGACGATTCCGCTGCGGCCGACGGCGTCCGCGCCGGAAGACTCGAAGCCTTCCGCGTTTCCCGTGCTGACGTGCGAGGCGCCCCTGCCGGCTGGCACGCGCAGCGCCACCGTGGCGGGTGTGGCGCTGCCGGCGCCCAGGATGGAAGCGCGCCGCATCGTCGTCATCGGCGATACGGGATGCCGCCTGAAAAAGGCCGACCATGCATGGCAGCCGTGTAACGATCCGGAGCAGGCGCCGTTCGCCGACGTGTCGGCCGCCGCCGCGCGCTGGCAGCCCGACCTCGTCGTGCACGTGGGCGACTACCACTACCGCGAGAACCCCTGCCCCGACGGTAACGCCGGCTGCGCGGGCAGCCCGTGGGGCTACGGCTGGGACGCGTGGCGCGAAGACTTCTTCCGCCCGGCCGAACCGCTGCTGCGTGCCGCGCCATGGGTGGTCGTGCGCGGCAATCACGAAACATGCGTGCGCGCCGGCCAGGGCTGGTGGCGCTTCCTCGATCCGCGCCCGCTACTGCAGGGCCGCGATTGCAATGCGCCGGCCGACGACGCCACCGGCGACTACAGCGATCCCTACGCGGTGCCCCTCGGCGGCGACGCCCAGTTGCTGGTACTGGACACGGCTGCCACGTCCTGGCGCGGGTTGAAACCGGGCGACACGGGCTACGCGCGCTACCGCGACGCGTATGCGAAGACGGATGCGCTGAGCCAGCGCGCAGCGTGGAACCTGCTGACCAACCACCAGCCGATCCTCGGCTTCGGCGCCGGGCTGGACAAGGCCAGCCAGAGCTACCTGCAGCTGGGCGACCTCGGCCTGCAGCAGGCGTTCGGCGCGGCGAACCCGATGCTGCTGCCGCCCCGCGTGCAGGCACTGCTGTCGGGCCACGTCCACCTGTGGGAACAGGTGAGCTTCAAGACGGATCACCCGAGCCAGTTCGTGACGGGATTTTCCGGCACGCTGGAAGACGTGGTGCCGCTGCCGGACGACGTCTCCGCCGTGCAGCCGGCACCCGGTGCCGTGATCCATCAGTTCAGCGCCTGGCAGGGCGGCTTCGGCTTCATGACGATGGAGCGTACCGCGGCCGACACGTGGGCGATCGCCGTGCATGACCGCCACGGCGTCGTCCGCAACCGCTGCAGCCTGCAAGGGCGTCAGTCTTCATGCGTGCTGGCGCGGGTGGAGTGACGGGGCGGGCGACACGGCGCGACACATGTCGTTACAAGGATTTCTGAAGCCACCCCTTGCCAAATGCACTAAAATAAGCGCCGCCTGCGGCTGAGCCGCGGCTTCCGTCCGACCCTTTTAGAGAGTGTGATTGTTATGAAGAGTAAGTATGCGCGCATCACCGCAGGCGCGCTTTGCGCCGCGCTGCTGGCCAGCTGCGGCGGCAGCGATAACGGCAGCCTGACGCTGCGCGTGTACGTGTACGGCCTGTTCAAGCCGGGGCTCGTGCTGCAGAACGGCGACCAGACGGTCACCGTGCCGGCCGGCTCCAGCCCGGCGGCGACGTCGGTGCAGGAAGTCTACTTCCCCAACCTGATCGCCCAGGACTCGACGATCGACATCAAGGTCAAGACGAACCCGATCGCGACGACGTGTACGCCCGACCCGGCCACCGCGACGAACGTCAAGGCGAACTACTACTCGGCGCTGCAGGTGGTGGTCAACTGCGCCACGGCCAGCTACAAGCTGGGCGGCAGCGTGACGGGCCTGACGCGGGACCAGCTCGTGCTGACGAACGGCGGCAACAATGTGACGATCCGCCCTGAGACGGGCTCTTCGTTCGTCTTCCCCGGCACCGTCTATGATGGCCTGAACTATGGCGTGACCGTGCTGGCGCAGCCGGAAGGCCTGACGTGCACGGTGCAGAACGGCGTCGGCACGATGCCGTCCGGCGACGTGATGAACCTGGCCGTCAGCTGCGTGCCGAAGACCTGACCGGCGCCCCCGTCCAACTGGAGAAACTCATGAAAGCAAAATATTTCGGCACGGCGCTGCTGGCGCTGGCGCTTGCCGGCTGCGGCGGCAAATCGTCGTTCACGATCACGGGCACGGTCAGCGGCCTGAAGAACCCGGGCCTGCAACTGGCCAATGGCGATGACGTCATCTCGGTGCCGGTCGACGCCACGTCGTTCAGCTTCCCGAAACAAGTGGATTACGGTGACTCGTACACGGTGGTCGTCAAGACGCAGCCTCAGTACATGAATTGCACGCCTCTGAGCCAGACCGGCACGGCGGGCCGCACGGAATCGATCCAGCTGGCGATCACGTGCACGCAGAACACCCATACGGTGTACGTGACGGTGACGGGGCTGACGGCCGAAGGCCTGCAGCTGATCAACGGCTCGAGCGGCCTGCAGGCGGTTACCGTGGCCACCCCGAGTACCTCGTTCGGGGGAATCCCGGTCGGCACGGCATATGGCATTACGGTCTACCAGCAACCGACCGGCCAGACCTGCACGGTTGGCAACGGCGCCGGCTACATGGGCGATGCGGACCGCGCCGACACGGTCGTCACGTGCGTCAAAAACACGTGATATTCACAAGTGGAATGATGGGCATTCGAAAAATAAAGTAGATCAATATGCGGCAACGCATCATAATCAATCCCGTCTCCTCCACTTCTTTCTAAGAATTGGATTTAGCCGGCTCCTAGAGCCGGCTTTTTTTTGCCCACAATATTTCCCAAAATGAGGGACTGTCCCTCGTTTGTGGAAATATTGCCAAAATCGAGGGACAGTCCCCCTCCTCGCTTGTTGTACAAAGCACACCCTCACCTGGATATGTGGCCTCTGCGTATCGGTGCGCCATAAGACATCGGTGTTACCAAGGCAGGAGGGACTGTCCCTCATTTGAGGAAATATTTCCAAATTCGAGGGACAGTCCCTCTCGTGGTTTGTTGTTTTAAATATACCTCGACGGGAAATAAAAAAGCCGCCCGGAGGCGGCTTGGATGGCGTTGGCGGGGCGGTCAGAATTTATAGGTGAGGCCGACGTTATAACGCCGCCCATATTCCATCACGTTCTGGATGTACGGGTTGCCCGCCTGCGTGTGAATGACTTTCTGGTTCGTGATGTTGTCCAGGCCCACGTGCAGCTGCAGTTGCGGCGTCACGTATTTCGAGATGTTGGCGCTGACGTACGTCTCTTCCGCGTTCTCGACCAGGTAGCCGGCCGTCCAGCGCGGCATGCGCGTGAACGGGCTGTGATAGTTCGCCTGCAGCCGCGCTTCGAAGCCGTTCTTCTCGTACCACAAGGTGACGCCGCCGTTGCGCCGCATCAGCCCCACCATCGGGAAGTGGTTCGTGTACTCGCGGATGCTGCTGTCGTTGTACGAGTAGTTCGCCGCAATGCCCAGGCCGTCGAACGGTGCCGGCAGCATCGTGAACGCTTGCTGGTACGCCAGTTCGACGCCGCGCACATAGCCGCCGTCGCCGTTGACCGAGCGGGTCAGCGCGGCCGGGACGCCGTCGATCGTCGTCGTATCGGTCGTGATGCCGATGTAGCTGGCGATCTTCTTGTAGAACAGCCCGGCCGACAGCAGCGAGCCCTTGTCGAAGTACCACTGGTAGGACATGTCCGCCTGGTTCGCCATCATCGGCAGCAGGCCCGGATTGCCGGCGCTGCCCGTCAGCGGCTGGGAGCCCTGCTGGACCGACAGCTGGCGCGACGCGCGCATCTCGTCCAGCGGCGCGCGCGACATCGCCCGCGCCACGGAGAGGCGCAGCTGGTGCTGCTGGGCTTCGTCCAGGTTGAAGATCAGGTTCGCGCTCGGCAGCACCTTCGTGTACGACGCGCCGCCTTCGACCGCCGTTGGCGCCGCGTCGCCACGCGACTCCATGCCGCTGCCCGTCTGCTTCGTGTGCACCACGCGCACGCCGGCGTTGCCGCGGTACTTCAGGCCGAACATCACGCCTTCCACGTCCGCCTGCGCATACACGGCGCTGCTGCGCTCCTTGACCTTCCAGCCGGCCAGCTGGTCGGCCGTCGTCGGCGCGCGGCCATCCGCCGACAGTGCTCCCGGCCCGGCCAGCGCCGCCACGGCGCCCTCGAAGTCGCCCAGCATCAGCGCGGGGAAGTAGCCGTCCACGCGGATCGTTTCAAACGCCGATGCGGGCAGCGTGCCGGTGGTTCCGATGTTCCACGTCGTCTGCCGGTACGACTTCTCGCGGTCGGCGAAGCGCGCACCGAACTTGATGCGGTTGACGGGGCCGAAGTCCAGCGGCCGCGTGGCGGACAGCTGGGCTGAATTCAGGCGGTCGTCGACGTGGCCATCCGTGTCGACGAAGAGCTGCGGCGTGCCGGCATAGTTCGAGAGATTGCCGGTGTCCTGGCTGAACGAGTACGACTGGTACTCGTTGCCGGTGAAGGCCCAGGAAACGGTGCCCGGCACGCTGCTCTGGCGCACATCGGCCCACTGGCTGTCGCGATCGGCGCGCGACGTGGCGACGTCCGCGTCGAGCTTCCACTCGCCCGCATTGAACTTGCCGTTCAAGCCGCCGGCGAAGTTGCTCATGTTCTGGAACCAGCGCGTGCTGTGCGTGGACACGCTGATGTCGCGCACCGTGCCGCCGACCACGTAGCCGTCGCGGATGTCGGCATTGCTGTAGTTGCCGCTGATGCCGCCGTCCCAGTTGCCCAGGCCATCGACCCAATGCTGCACGCTCGGCTCGTGGATCTTGTTCTTCGCGTAGTACAGGTCCGCCGTGATCAGCGCATCCGGGCTGGCCTTCCATTCGAGTTTGCCCAGCACGCTGGCGCGTTCGTTGGTGCCGCGCTTGATTTCGTCCTCGAAGCCCCACGGCGTCTTGTCGACCTTGCCGTCGCCGTTCAGGTCCACCGAGTGGTCTTCGTTGAAGCCCCAGTGGTTCTTGCGCTTCTCGATCGACGGCTGCTTCTGGTAGCTGAACGCGGCCGCGACGCCGACGGTGCCGCCGGCCAGCTGGTCGATGTAGATGCCGCCCAGGCGCGGGCGCACCGTCTTCGCATCGACGTCGTTCGCCAGCGGGTAGTACAGCGCATCCGCCTTCAGCGACGCCTGGCGCCCCTTGTACTTCAGCGGCTGCACCGTCTGCAGGTCGATCGTCGTGGCAACGCCGCCTTCGACGAGGTCGGCGTTCTGCGTCTTGTAGACGACCGCGCCGGACAGCGACTCGGACGGGAACTGCTCGAAGCGCACCGCGCGGTTCGGCTCCGACGACGCCAGTTCGCGGCCGTTCAGCGTGGCACCGATGAAGCGCTCGCCCATGCCGCGCGCGACGATCTGGCTGGCGTTGCCGCGATCCAGGCCCGCGGCCAGGCCCGGCAGGCGCGCCAGCGATTCGGCGATCGTCGTGTCGGGCAGCTTGCCGATGTCTTCCGACGACACCACTTCGACGATGCTGTTGGAATTCTCCTTGACCGACAGCGCGCTGCGCACGGACGCGCGGATGCCGGTGACCGTCACCTGCTGGACGGCGGTGTCGCCGCTCGCCGGGGCGGTGCCTTGCTGGGCCTGGGCAAAGGCGGGGACGGCGGGAATCAGGAACAGCGTGCGGATCAGCACGCTGAGGGCGGTTGGCTTCATAGGTCTCCGGATGGTTATTGTTGTGACGGGAATCGATGGCAATCGATCAATTTCCTGTCAAAAATTCTATGAGCCGGCCGGGTAGCTACGGAATTGAAATTTGTGCTTTTTGCTATGCTGAATCGATATAGCTGTCCGGAAGCACCCAGCTAAGTGGTTGAATCGATGGGAATTTGTCGCCGCCGGCAGGACACCGGCGGCAGTAGGTGCACGCGCGCTACCGTTGTGCGCGCGTAACGATCAACGGGTGATCGGTTCGTTCAGGCAGGCTTGTGCGCGTTGGCCAACGCTACGTAGGCTTCCATCGCCACCGTTTCCGGGCGGGCGCCCGGGTCGATGCCGGCGTCGACGATCTGCTGCTCCGTGAACATGCCGGCCAGGCAGTTGCGGATCACCTTGCGGCGCTGCGAGAACGCCTTGGCGACGACGGCTTCCAGGGTCGCGGCATCGCACCGCAGCGGCTCGGCGATCGGGATCATCCGCACGATGGCCGAATCGACCTTCGGCGGCGGGTCGAACGCTTCGGGCGGCACGACGAACATCAGCGCCATCCGGTAGCGCCATTGCAGCATCACGGACAGCCGTCCATAGGCCTTGGTGCCCGGCTCCGCGACCATCCGCTCGACGACTTCCTTCTGCAGCATGAAGTGCTGGTCCTGCACCAGTGGCGCGTACTCGGCCAGGTGGAACAGCAGTGGGCTGGAGATGTTGTACGGCAGGTTGCCGACGACGCGCAGCTTGCGGCCTGCCGGCACGGGAATCGCACCGAAGTCGAACTTGAGCGCATCGCCCGCATGCACCGTCAGGCGCTCCGGCGGGTAACGCTTCTCGAGGCGGGTGACGAGATCGCGGTCCAGCTCGACGACGTGCATGTGCGGCAGCGACTTGAGCAGCAGATCCGTCATCGCTGCGAGGCCCGGCCCGATCTCGACCATCGTATCGCCATCGGCCGGCGCGATGGCGTCGATGATGTCGCCAAGGACGCGGTCATCCTGCAAAAAATTCTGGCCGAAGCGCTTGCGTGCAATGTGTTTCATGTCGTTCAAAAAGTGTTGTTTTTTCCAACCAGGGACTGTCCCCGGTTGGGCGATGTTGTTTTTCCCACACCTCCAAAAACCGGGGACTGTCCCTCGTTTTTGGAAACAAACTGTGGAAAATTTCTGGGTTAGCGATTAACTGCCGAAGATACGCTGCCGAAGTCACGCCTGGCGCGCCGTTTGTGCAGAGTGTTTCCTGAAACGAGGGACAGTCCCCATTTTTTGGAAATTTTTTAGCGGGCCGGGCGGCTGGCTTCGGCCATCGCCAGTGCGGTGGCGATCGCTTGCTCCATACTGCCGCAGTCGGCGTGGCCGAGGCCGCGGGCGGCCAGGTCCAGCGCGGTGCCGTGATCGACCGACGTGCGGATCAGCGGCAGGCCCAGCGTGATGTTGACGCCGCGGCCGAACGTGGCGAACTTCAGCACCGGCAGGCCCTGGTCGTGGTACATCGCGAGCACGCAGTCGGCGTCTGCCAGGTACTTCGGCTGGAACAGCGTATCGGCCGGGAATGGGCCGCGCGCGTCGATGCCGCGCGCACGGGCCGCTTCCAGCGCCGGATGGATCACGTCGATCTCTTCGCGGCCCAGGTAGCCGTTCTCGCCCGCATGCGGGTTCAGACCGGTGACGAGGATGCGCGGCGCCGCGATGCCGAACTTGGTGCGCAGGTCGTGCGCGATGATGTCCAGCGTGCGGCCGATGCCGTCGATCGTCAGCGCGGCCGGCACGTCCTTCAGCGGCAAGTGCGTCGTGGCCAATGCAACACGCAATTGCGCGACGTCCGGTACACCCTGCGGCGCGCCCGCCAACATCATGACGACCTGCGGCGTGCCGGTGCGCTCGGCGAAATACTCGGTGTGGCCGGAGAACGGCACGCCGGCATCGTTGATCGTGCTCTTTTGCAGCGGCGCCGTGACGACCGCCTCGAACCAGCCGGCTTGCGTGCCTTCGATCGCGGCGTCCAGCGTGGCGAGCACGGCGCGGCCGTTCTCGGGCTCGAGCGTGCCCGGCACCACGTGGGCGGCCAGTGGCACGTCGATCACGCACAACCGCTCAGGCCCGAAGTGCGGCACGCCGCCATTGCGGACAGCCTGCAGCGACAGCGCACTGACGCGGATGGCCGGGTCGATCGCCTCGGCCGTCAGCGCCAGGAAGGCCGCATCGCCCAGCAGCACGCAGTTGACGCGCTCGCGCAGCGCCCACGCGGCGCGGATCGAAATCTCCGGGCCGATGCCGGCCGGCTCGCCGGTGGTGATGGCGATCGCGCGGCGCCTGGTGCTCATGGATGGACGCCTTACTTCAGGTCGTCGCCGCGGTATTCCACGTAGGCGCGGTCACGCACCTCGCGCTGGAAGTCTTCCGCCGCCTCGACCATCTTGCGCTCGCGCAGCGCCATGCGTGCCTCGTTGCGCTTCTTCTCCTTCGACATGTCTTCGGACTTGCGCTCGACGACCTGGATCAGGTGGTAGCCGAATGCCGTCTCGACCGGGCCGGAAACCTCACCCGGCTTCAGCGCGTTCATCGCCTTCTCGAATTCCGGCAGCGTGTCGCCCGGGTACAGCCACCCCAGGTCGCCACCCTTCTTCGACGATTCGTCGTTCGAATACAGGCGCGCCAGTTCCTCGAACGACGCCGCCTTGCTGTCCAGTTTTTCCTTCATCTCGGCCAGCTTGCGCTTTGCGTCGGCGGCGCTCGTCGTCGGCGTCACCTTCAGCAGGATGTGGCGGGCATGGGTCTGTTCGACAGCCGCTTCGGCCTGTGCCTGCGCCAGCGAACGCTTGTCGACCAGCTTCAGGATGTGGAAGCCCGTAACGCTCTTGATAATCTGCGTGACCTGGCCCGGCTGCAGCTTGTCGAGCGCTTCGGCGAAGACCGGCGGAATGCGGTCGCTCTGGCGCCAGCCGACGGCGCCGCCCTGCAGCGCGTCCGACGCGTCCGAATACGTGGCCGCCACCTTGGCGAAGTCGCCGCCGGTGCGCAGCTGGCGCATCACTTCCTCGGCGCGCTTCTGGCGCTGGGCGATCACGTCCGGCGTGGCGTTCTCGGGAATGCGCACGAGGATCTGCGCGATGTTCAGCTCATGCTGTTCGGCGGCCGCCGCTTCCTGCGCGGCCAGGAAGCTGTCCACTTCCGCTTCCGAGATCTGGATCTTCGCATCCACCTCGTGCTCGCGCAGGCGCGTCGAGATGATCTCGTCGCGGATCTCTTCGCGGAACGTGGCGAACGACGTGCCTTCCTTCTCGATCTGGTCGCGCAGCTGCTGCACCGTCATCTTCTGCTGTTCGGCGATGCGGGCGATGGCGCGGTCGAGCATCGTGTCGTCGACACGCACGCCCATCTCCTTGGCCATCTGCAGCTGGGCGCGTTCGACGATCATCCGTTCCAGGATCTGGCGCTGCAGCGCGGCCGGATCGGGCAGCTGCACGTTCTGGCCCTTCATGCGCTGCGTGATCACGGTCACCCGCTCGGCCAGCTCGCGGCGCGTGATGAC
Source organism: Pseudoduganella flava (assembly GCF_007830495.1). Taxonomy (GTDB): domain Bacteria; phylum Pseudomonadota; class Gammaproteobacteria; order Burkholderiales; family Burkholderiaceae_D; genus Rugamonas; species Rugamonas flava. The sequence continues at coordinate 757,712 of NZ_VLKW01000003.1, forward strand.
GTCGTCGTTGACGATCACGGCGATCGAGTCGATCTCCGGATTCTTCGACTGCCCCGGCGGGACGAAGCCCTTCGGCTGTTCGGCCGGCGCGCTTGCCGCCGCGGCCGGCTTGTCCTGGGCCGCCGGTTTGGCGTCCTGCGCCGAGGCCGCGCCGGCGGCAGCCAGGGCGCACAGCAATGCTGCGAGGGAGATCGGGTGCTTACTGAACATATTGCAAACGCTTTTCAGGTCAGGTGGTAAATCGGGAAGGATATCAGGTCCGCGCCGTCCAAATGTAACAAGAGGTCAGCGGCGATAGCCTTCGTTCAGGCGCTGGTAGCCGGGGATGCTGTTCTTCAGCACTTCCAGCGGATTGCCGATGCCGAACTTCGACAGGCCATTCAGCTCGAGCTGGAAGAATATCTGCGAGGACGTCTTGTTCGTCGTCGTCACGAAGCGCTGCGCGCCCATGCGGAACACCCAGCAGTCGCAGTTGTATTCCAGTCCCACCAGGCTCTCCAGGATGCGGTGATCCTTCATCGAGTAGCTCATGCGGCCCACGCCGAACCACTTCTGCGAGATCGGCCACTGGGTCGAGAAGTCGATGTTCTTGAAGTTATCGCGCTGGAAGCGGTAGCCCGCATTGAAGACCTTCTTCGGCCCCGGCTGCCACTGCACGTTGAAGTTCGACGTCTCGACGCGGTGATCGCCCTGGTTGTACTGCACGGCGCTGTCCACGCCCCAGGTTTCGGAGATGCGGCCGGTGGCGGCCAGCAGCAGGTCGGAGCGGCGCGACGTGACGGCAGTGGCCGTATCAGTCAGCTGCACGCGCTGGTCCTTGAAGTAGAAGCGCTGGCCGAACGCGAGGCGCAGGCGCTCCGCTCCACTCTCCTCGAGGAAGCGCGAGACGATGGCCGCCGTCATCTGGTTCGCGTCGCCGATCCGGTCCGAGCCGACGAAGCGGTTTTCCGCGAACAGCTGCGTGAAGTTGAACGTCGCATCGGCCGTGTCGAACACGGGCACGTCGGTCTGGTCGCGGTACGGCGTGTACACATAGAACAGGCGCGGCTCCAGCGTCTGCGTCACGGCGCGGCCGAACAGCTTGGTCGACCGTTCGAATTCCAGGCCGGAGTCGAGCGAGAACGTGGGGACCGCCTTCGATACCGAGCGGCTTTCCTCTTTGCCGAACGCGTCGAGCTGATAGGCGGTGGCGCTCAGCATCAGCTTCGGCGTGATGAAGTAGCTGGGGCTGATGATCGGGAAACTGACCTGCGGCTGCACGACGACGCGGTCACCGTTGATCTTCGAATCGAACGAGCAAACCGTCTGGCCGGCGATGTTCTTGCCAGCGCAGATCGTCTCGTCCGAATAATGGAAGCGCGTCACTTCCGCGTTCACCTGCCAGTCGAATCCGCCCACATCGTAGCGGGCGGCGTGGAAGTTCACGGCCGGCAGCCGGTCGTACGGACGCGGCGTCAACGTCGTCGTATCCGGGTCCTGCAGCACCTGGTACTTCTGCACGCGCGCCGTCAGGCCCCAGTATTCGCCGCGGTAGTCGGTGCGCAGCTCCTTGAGCAGCTGGCGCTCGGCACTGCCGGCCACGTTCTTCGAGAAGTCGGTCGGATAATCCTCGTCCGACGCGGCGCGCACGTTCCAGCCGAACGACCAGTCCTTCGCCAGCGCCTGCGAGTGCGTGGACGTGATCTGCCAGCGGTCGATGCCGCGTTCCTTGTCGTTGTGCAGGTACTCGACCGCGGTGCGGCCCTCGTACGTGCCGGCATCGGTCTCGCCGATGTAGCGGCCCACGGCGCCGATCTGCAGGCCGCGCCGCGAGATGTAGTGCGGCGACACGGTCAGGTCGCGGTTCGGCGCGATGTTGAAGTAGTAAGGCAGCGTCAGTTCGGCGCCGCCGCGCGACGAGAAGCCCGGCACCGCCGGCAGCAGGCCGGAACGGCGCGCCCCCGACAGCGAGAACGACAGCGCCGGTGTGCCGATCAGCGGCACGTCCTTGAAATAGACGACGGTGCCGCTGGCCACGCCCACGTCGCGCCCCTGGTCCAGGGTCAGCGTGCTCGATTTGACGTACCAGTCCGGGTTCGGGCCTTCGCACGTGCTGTAGGTGCCGTCGATGACAGTGGCCTGGTCTTCGCTGAGGAAGTCGATGCGGCGCGCCTTGCCCTGCGCGTTGTTCATTTCAAGCTTGTAGGTCGGCTGCAGCATGAAGCCGACACCCGTCTCCGTGTTGATCTTGAATTCGTCGGCCGTGTAGTAGTCGCCGAAACGCCAGATCCGCACGTTGTCCTTCGCCTCCAGTTCGGATTCGACCTGGCGGTAGCAGGCCGATTCGGCCGTCACGCGCATCTTGTCGCGCACCACCTCGACGTCGCGGGTCAGCACCAGCTCCCGTTCCGGCCGGCCGTTGATTTCCTCCGCGCGGATCGTCACCGGCGCATCCGGATCCTCCACACGCGGCGTGCCCTTGCCCGGGGGCTGCTGCGCCTGGGCATGGACGGGTGCCGACGACGCGGCGATCAGGGCGGAGATGGCGAACGCCCAACGTTTCTTGAAGGGTGGGGCCAGGCTCATGAAAGGAACGATACGCGAAGCACCATGAAAGGCGATTTTTTGAATTGAATCCCTTATTATATGGGATTATCCTGTGACCGACCGGTTTGGCCAGGCCTCATGTACTCAAGTCTCATGTCCCATCCTACTCCATCACCTGCTTCCTCGTTGCATAATTTACCATCCGCGACGCCCGAACAGCGCCTCGCTGCACTGAAAACCTGGCTGCAAGGCCTGGGCATCGTCGATCCCGCATCGGCGCGGCCGGCGTCGTCCGATGCAAGCTTCCGCCGCTACTTCCGCGTCGACGTGCTGCCTGCCCTGCAAGGCCAGTACGGCACCACGCTCGTCGCGATGGACGCGCCGCCGGAACGGGAGAATACCGCGGCCTTCGTGAAGGTCGACGCACTGCTGAAGGAAGCCGGCGTCGCGGTCCCGACGATCCACGCCGAGGACCTGCAACAAGGCTTCCTGCTACTGTCCGACCTGGGCACCACCACTTACCTGCAGGCGCTGAACCACGACAACGCGGCCACGCTGTACGCTGAAGCGCTGGCCGCGCTGGTGAAGATCCAGCTGCGCAGCCAGGGCGGCGTGCTGCCCGAATTCGACCGCGCATTCATGCTGCGCGAACTGAACCTGTTCCCCGAGTGGTACATCGGCAAACACCTGGACACCACGCTGACGGACGCGCAGAGCGCCGAACTGCAGAAGGTCTTCGACCACATCATCGCGAACTGCCTCGCGCAGCCGCAGGTCTACATGCACCGCGACTACCATTCGCGCAACCTGATGTGGATGGACGAGGACAACCCCGGCATCCTCGACTTCCAGGACGCCGTGTACGGCCCGATCACGTACGACGCGGCCTCGCTGCTGCGCGATGCCTACGTGTCGTGGGACGAGGAACTGGTGCTGGACTGGGTGATCCGCTACTGGCAGCACGCGAAGGCGGCCGGCCTGCCGGTGCGCAAGGACTTCGATGCGTTCTACAAGGATTTCGAATACATGGCGCTGCAACGGCACCTGAAGATCCTCGGCATCTTCACGCGCCTGAACCACCGCGACGGCAAGAGCATGTACCTGGGCGACCTGCCGACGGTGCTGGCCTACGTGCGCGCGACGGCAAACCGCTACCGCGAGCTGCGCCCGCTGATCAAGCTGCTCGACAGCCTGGAAGCGCACCAGCCCGACGTGCGCTACACGTTCTGAGGCCGTCATGAAAGCCATGATCTTCGCCGCCGGCCGCGGCGAGCGGATGCGCCCCCTGACGGACACTTGCCCGAAACCGCTCCTGAAGGTGCGCGGCCGGCCGCTGATCGAGTGGCACGTGCTGAACCTGGTGCGCGCCGGGATCACCGAGATCGTCATCAACCACGCCCACCTGGGCCACATGATCGAGGAGTACCTGGGCGACGGCAGCCGCTTCGGCGCCACCATCCGCTATTCCGCGGAAAAGGAAGCGCTGGAGACGGCCGGCGGCATCGCGTATGCGCGCCACCTGCTGGGCGAGGAGCCGTTCGTGGCGATCTCCGGCGACATCTACTGCCCCCAGTTCGATTTCGCGGAAGTGAAGGACGTGCTGCACGATAAGGACATGTGGGGCCATGCCTATACCGCCGAACAGCGCGACATCGCCTGGATCTGGCTCGTGTCGAACCGCTGGTTCAGCCCGAAGGGCGACTTCGGCCTGAACCTGTACACGGTGACCAATACGGGCGAACCCAAATGGACCTACGGGAACATCGGCGTGTTCCGCCCCGAGATGTTCGATGCCATCGCGCCGGGCCAGCACTATGGCCTGGGCAAGCTGCTGCGCGAGTTCGCGGACCAGGGCCGCGTGGGCGGCGAAGTCTATGAAGGCGAGTGGGAAAACGTCGGCACCGTGCAGCAGCTCGAACAGCTGAACGCGCCCTTCGGCGCCGGCAAGGCATGAGCGCGTACGCCGCACGCCGCGCGGCCCTCGTCGCGCGGATGGAGCCGGGCGCTGTCGCCTTCCTGGCCACCGCGCCGGAAGCGGTGCGCAACGGCGACAGCGAATACCCGTACCGGCACGACAGCGCGTTCTTTTACTTGACGGGCTTCACGGAACCGGAGAGCGCGCTGGTGCTGGTGGCCGCGCGTGGCGACCAGCCGGCGCGTGCCATCCTGTTCTGCCGCGAGAAGAACCCCGAGCGCGAGATCTGGGACGGCCTGCGTTACGGCCCGGCCGCCGCGCAGGCCGAATTCGGCGTCGAGGCGTTTCCCGTCGCGGCGCTGGACGACAAGCTGGTCGAACTGCTGGCCGACGCGCCGGCACTGTACTGCCGCCTGGCCCGCGACGAGCGGCTCGACGGGCAGCTGCGCCGCTGGTTCGACGGTGTCCGTGCGAAATCGCGCAGCGGCATCGTCGCGCCGCCGCAGCTGCGCGACCTGGTGCCGCTCGTCGACGAGATGCGCGTCGTGAAGGATGAAGGGGAGCAGGCGGTGATGCTGCGCGCCGGCCAGATCTCCGCCGCGGCGCACCGCCGCGCGATGGCGGCCACGCGCCCCGGCATGTTCGAATACGAGCTGGAGGCGGAGCTGCTGTACGAATTCCGCAAGAACGGCGCGCAGTTCCCGGCCTATACGCCGATCGTCGCATCGGGCGCCAACAGCTGCATCCTGCATTACAACAGCAACAACCGCCGCATGCAGGACGGCGACCTGGTGCTGATCGACGCCGGTTGCGAGCTCGATGGCTATGCATCGGACATCACGCGCACGTGGCCCGTCAACGGCCGCTTCTCCGCGCCGCAGCGCGAGCTGTACGAACTGGTGCTGGCGGCACAACAGGCGGCGTTCGACGCGATCCTGCCCGGCCGCACGTTCCATGGCGCGCACGACGCGGCCGTGAAGGTGCTGGCCCAGGGCATGCTCGACACGGGCCTGCTGGACAAGAACACGGCCGGCACGCTGGACGACGTCATCGCCAACAAGGCCTACACTGCGTTCTACATGCACGGCACCAGCCACTGGCTGGGCATGGACGTGCACGATACCGGCGCTTACCGCGACGCGTCGCTGCCGGACAAGCCGTCGCGCCCACTCGTCGAAGGCGTGGTGCTGACGGTGGAGCCGGGCATCTACGTGCGCCCCGGTCCGGGCGTGCCGGAGCGCTACTGGCACATCGGCATCCGCATCGAGGACGACGTCGTCGTCACGGCGCACGGACCGCGCGTGCTGACGGACGACGTGCCGAAAGCCGTCGCCGACATCGAACGCCTGATATTGCAAGGAGCATAAGCATGGTCATGAGCGTGCGCTACGACGTGGCGATCTGCGGCGCCGGCCCCGCCGGCATGGCGCTGGCGGCACTGCTGGTGCGCCGGCACGTGGCACCCGAGCGCATCACGCTGATCGACGCCAAGCCGCTGGACGTGGCGCGCGACGACCCGCGTTCGCTGGCGCTGTCGTGGGGCAGCCGGCAGATCCTGGAGCAGGTCGGCGCCTGGCCCGTGCCGGCGACGCCGATCCACGAAATCCACGTGTCCCGTAAGGGCCGCTTCGGCCGCAGCATGATCACGCGCGACGAACACCAGGTCCACGCGCTTGGCTACGTGACGCGCTATGGGGACGTGGTCGGCGTGCTGGCCGATGTCGTGCAGCGGGCCGGCATCCCCGCGCTGCGCCCGGCCCGGGTCACGAACATCGACGAAGGCACGGACGCGGTGCAGCTGACGCTAGAAGATGGGCGCGAAGTGCAGGCGGGGATCGTCGTGCAGGCCGAGGGCGGCCTGTTCGGCAGCCAGCCCGACAAGCTGAAGACGCGCGATTACGGCCAGACGGCGATCATCGCGCACGTACGTGCCGCGCAGCCGATCGCGCACCGTGCGTACGAGCGCTTCACGGACGAAGGCCCGCTGGCGCTGCTGCCCGAGGACGACGGCTATTCGATGGTGTGGTGCGTTCGCCCGGAAACGGCGCAGGAACTGCTGGCGCTGGACGATGCCGCGTTCCTGGCGCGGCTGGGCGCGATGTTCGGCGAGCGTCTGGGCCGCTTCACGGACGCGACGCGCCGCCTCGCCTTCCCGCTCGGCCTGAACGCGGGCATGACGGGGACCGCGCGTACCGTCGCCATCGGCAACGCGGCGCAGACGCTGCATCCGGTGGCGGGCCAGGGCCTGAACCTGGGCCTGCGCGACGCGGCCGTCCTGGCTCGCGTGCTGGCGCGCGGCGCGACGCCGGAACACCTGGCGGAATTCGCGACGCTGCGCCGGCAGGATCGCGACGTGACGGTCACGCTGACGGACACGATGGCGCGCATCTTCGCCAACACGTCGCCGCTGCAACCGGCGCTGGGCCTGACCCTCGCCGCGATCGACCTGTTCTCGCCGGCCCGCTCGGTGCTCGCCGAGCTGATGATGTACGGCCGGCGCTGAAGTTTTTGCCTTAAGCGTTAAAGAGCCGCGGTCGTTTTCTGACCCCACGGCCGATGCCGGGGTCAGACCCGTCGGGGTGAGGCAGGGGTTTCGCGAAGCACTGCTTCGCGCCTGCCGAACGGTTCGGGCTTGCAAGCCCGAACTCCTTCCTGACCCCGGCATCTGCCGTTGGGTTTAACGACGATCGTAACCCGCTGCTATTACGTCTTGTGCAGGTTCGCGTACTTCAACCCGAAGTACAGGATGAACGCATAGCACGCGGCGGGTACCACGAACGACAGCTGCACGCCGATCGTGTCGGCCAGCGCGCCTTGCGCGAACGGCACCAGCGCGCCGCCGACGATCGCCATGCACAGCAGGCCCGATGCCTGGCCCGTCTGCTTGCCCAGCTTGTGCAGCGCCATCGAGAAGATCGTCGGGAACATGATCGAGTTGCACAGGCCGACCGCGAGGATCGCGAACATCGCCAGCTTGCCGCCGCCGAGCGCCGCGGTGGCGATCAGCGCGATGCTGGCGGCCGCGTTGAACGCCAGCGCCTTGCCGGGACTGATCCTGCGCATCACGGCGAAGCCGATGAAGCGGCCGATCATCGCGCCGCCCCAGTACAGGCTCACGTAGCTCGCCGCTTGCGCGGCCGTCATGCTGCCGATCTTCGGGTTCTCCAGGAAGTTGATCAGGAAGCTGCCGATCGAGACTTCGCCACCCACGTAGACGAAGATGCCGATCGTGCCCAGTACCAGGTGCTTGTGGGCGAACAGTTCGCTGAATTTGCCCTGCTCGTCGTCGCCGGACGCGTCGACGATCTTCGGCAGCCGCGCCAGTGCGAACAGCACCGCGAGCAGCATCAACGTACCGGCCAGCACCAGGTAGGGCCCTTGCACGCTGGCGGCCTCCATCGCGCGGTACGCCAATTGCTCGGCTGCGGGCCAGCGTGCCAGTTCGTCCGCGCTGTGCACGCCTTTCGACAGGATCAGCATGCCGCCCAGCGCCGGCGCCACCGTCGTGCCCAGCGAGTTGAACGCCTGCGTCAGCGTCAGCCGGCTCGATGCCGTACGCGGATCGCCCAGCACCGTCACGTAGGGATTGGCGGCCACCTGCAGGATCGTGATCCCGCCGGCCAGCACGAAGAACGCGCACAGGAACACGCCGTAGCCGGACGTGGCGGCCGGGTAGAACAGCGCGCAGCCCAGCGCCGCGATGACGAGGCCCGTGACGGCGCCGCGCTGGTAACCCAGCCGGCGGATCAGCATGCCGGCCGGGATCGACACGATCAGGTAGGCGCCGAAGAAGCAGAACTGCACGAGCATCGCCTGCACGTAGGTCAGCGTGTACACCGCCTTCAGGTGGGGGATCAGCACGTCGTTGAGCGACGTCAGCAGACCCCACATGAAGAACAGCAGCGTGATGATGACGAGCGGGCCGGTGTTGTTGCGTGCGGCCGCGCCGGCCTCGGGCGGCAGCGCGGCTGCCTGCGTATAGCGTTCCATGGTGACTCCAGTGTAGCGGGACCGGTTATTGTACGCAGTTGACCGCATCCTGGTCGTTCGCGGCGCCGCCGACGACCTGGATGTTCGTGAACGCGGCCACCAGTGCGCCCTGTGCCGCCACGCGGAACGGCGTATCGACCTTGTCCAGGTTCGCGCCGCGGAAGCACGCCAGCGGTACCTTGACGGTCTTCTTGCCCTGGCCCGCCAGCCGCGCGAATTCGCCCGCCAGGTCGACCGATGCGCCGCCAAGCGACACCTGCACCGGGCCTTGCGGTGCGGCGGTGACGATCGTGTCGAACGTCAGCGCTCCGCCCTGCCTTGCCCACGCGGGAATCGCACGCGGTGCCGCCGCACGCGCCTCGATGAAGCCGGGGCCCGTCCACGTGACCTTCTTCGCATCCTGCTGCGTGTTGATCTGCGCGATTTCCACCTTCAACGTGGGCAGCGTATGCGTCACGTTCAGGTCCGCGCCCAGCGCGCGGCGCTCGCCGCCGCCTTCCACGTACAGCGGGTACGTGGCGCGGTCCGACTGGTTGAACACGGGGAAGGCATTGGTCTTGCCGCAGCCGGCCGTGCTGCCGTCCTCGCGCAGCTTACCCACCTTCTTCGCGGCGCCATACGCGAGGCCGTAACCGTACGCGAACTGCGGCGCATAGCCCTTGTCGCCGATGTTGAGCGGCGCCTGGCACACGGTCTTCGGCCACGAGAACGACAGCTTGCCGCTGAACGGCACGTTCACCTTGCCGTCGGCGCCGCGCACCAGCACGTCCGCCACGCCCTTGCCTTCGGAGCCCGGCAGCCAGGCGGCCACGAAGCTGTCCGACAGGTTGATCAGGTCGTTCGCATACAGCGGCCGCCCCGCGACGAACAAGGTGACCACCGGCTTGCCCTTGCCGGCGACGGTCTTCAGCACGGCCAGGTCTTCCGGATAGCGGCTGCTGTGACGCAGGTTCGCGGCCGGGCCGATGTCGCCGTCGCCCTCCGCATACGGCCCTTCGCCGATCACGGCAACGACCACGTCGTAATCCGCCACGTTGACGCCCGCGCCGTCGGCACTGTACGTGACGTGCGGCGCCATTTCCTTCAGGCCCGCCAGGATCGTGTCGCCGTTCGGGAAGTCGCTGTTCTTGTTGTCCGTGCCCTGCCACGTCAACGTCCAGCCGCCCGTCTGGTTCGCCATATTGTCGGCGCTCTTGCCGACGACGAGGATCTTCCTGTCGCGTGCCAGCGGCAGCACGTTGCCGTCGTTCTTCAGCAGCACCAGCGACTCCTGCACCAGCTTGCGCGCCAGCGCGCGCGCCTGCATCGACTCCATCTTGCCGGCATGGGCGGAGGCCGAGGGCTTCTGCAGATTAGCGCGCAGCTTCACGCGCAGGATGCGCGTTACCGCGTCGTCGATGCGCGCCATCGGGATCACGCCATCCTTCACCTGCTGCACCGTGTTGGCGATGAAGCGCTTCCAGTCGTCCGGCACCATCACCATGTCGATGCCGGCATTGATCGCCTGCGGGCAGCTGTCGTTGCGGCAGCCCGGCACTTCCGCGATGCCGTTCCAGTCCGTGACGACGAAGCCATCGAAGCCCAGCTTCTGCTTCAGCACCTCCGTCAACAGTTCGCGGTTGCCGTGCATCTTGCCGTAGTCCTTGCCGGCGGCGACGTCGTTCCAGCTGTTATACGACGCCATCACCGTCTGCGCACCGGCCGCCAGCGCAGGATAGTAGCCGGCCGCGTGGACACCGATCATCTCGGCTTTCGTGGACTTGTTCACGCCGCGGTCCTTGCCCTGGTCCGTGCCGCCGTCGCCCATGTAGTGCTTGGCGGTGGCGACGACGTTCGCATCGCCCGTCAAGCCGCCCTGCAAGCCCTTCACGTACACGCTTGCATACTCGGCGACGATGCCCGGGTCTTCCGAGAAGCTTTCATAGGTGCGGCCCCAGCGGTCGTCGCGCACGACGGCCAGCGTGGGCGCGAACACCCAGTTGATGCCGGTGGCGCGCACGGCCTGCGCGACGGCCTGCGCCATCTCACCGACCCGCTTCGGATCGCGCGCCGCACCGAGTCCGATGTTATGCGGGAACAGCGTTGCGCCGATCACGTTGCTGTTGCCGTGCATCGCATCGATGCCCCAGATGACGGGGATCTTGTGGCGCATGTCGGTCGCCATCGACGCGTCGTAATACGCGTCCGCCAGCTTCACCCAATCGGCCGGCGTCGCGTACTTGTTCCCGTTCGGCCAGCTGCCGCCGCCATTGAGCACGGAGCCCAGGTAGTACTTGCGCACGTCGTCCGGCTGCGTCGTCTTGATTTCCGACTGCGTCATCTGGCCGACCTTCTGCTCCAGCGTCATGCTGGCCACGATCTCGCGGATGCGGGCTTCCAGTCGTGCATCCGGCGCCACCGCGCTCTTCACCTGCGGCCAGTCCGTCACCGGGGCCGCATGGGCATGGCACGCCAACAGCTGGGCCGCCGCGGCCAGTAAGGTCAAACGTCGCTTCATGTCATCTCCTCGTTTCAAATCTTGTCGTCAAAGCTTGTAGTTCAGGCCGAGCAGCATCTGCCGGCCATAGGTCGTGTAGCGCTCCGGTGCATACGCGCCGCTGGCGAACGGATCGCCCTGGCGGGTCTGGTACGGCTCGTTGTTCAGGTTATTCACCTGCAGCAGGATCGACAGGCCCTTGTACGGCCCCGACTCGATCGCATAGCCGACCTGGAAGTCGATCTGCTTCTCGGCCAGGATTTCCGAGAACGAGCGCTGCGCGAACAGGCCCGTCACCTCGCCGCGATACGCCGAGCGGTAGCGCTGGCTGACGCGCGTCGAGAAGCCGTACTTTTCGTAGTACAGCGTGATGTTGCGCACCACGCCCGACAGGCCGGGCAGCTTTTCCTTCGTGCCCGGGCCGTTCGGGTGGATCGAGCTTTCGGTGCCGGACACGCTGGCGATCAGCCCGAAGCCGTCGAGCGGATCCCACAGCATGCCGCCTTCGAGGGAACCGGACAGCTCGACACCGCGCACCATGCCGCCATTGCCGTTCGCCGGCCGGTTCAGCGTGCCGATGTTGGAGATCGGCTCGACGGTGGACGGGTTCGGGAAGCCCGTGAAGTCGTGCGCCGTCTGCTGGTTGTAGATGTACGTCTTCAGCTTCTTGTAGAAGTAGGCGCCGGCGATGTAGCTGCGCTTGCCGAAGTATTTTTCCATCGACAGGTCGTACGAATTCGCGCGCCACGGTTCCAGCCGCGGATTGCCGCCGCTGCCGCTCCATTCGAACGTCGTGCCGGACACGCCGCCCGATACCCCGGCACGCATGTCGGACATCTGCGGGCGCGCCAGCGTCTTCGCCGCGCCGAAGCGCAGCGTCCACGCGTCGCTCCAGCGCCCCAGGTCGAAGATCAGGTTCGTGCTGGGCAGGTAGTCCGTATAGCTGGCGCCGCCGTTGATGTCCTTCAGCTGGCCGCCGACAACGGCAACGCCGCGCGACTCCTGATTCACGTGCACCACCTGCATGCCGACGTTGCCGCGCAGCGGCACCGGCCCCAGTTCCGTATCGATCGACAGCTTCGCGTAACCGGTCGCCGTTTTCTCCGTCACGCCCCAATCCTGCAACGCCTGGTCATCGGGCCGCGCCGGCTGCTGGTCGTAGTACTTCGCCAGCACACCCATCACGTCGTACGCCATCACGGCGGGGATGCCGGAAAACGCCAGCGACGTCGATGGCCGCAGCAGGTCGCTCGATACCTGCGCCGGCGCGCGGCCGTTCTTCAGGAACCAGTAGTTATTGGTGTCCGCGTGTTCCTTCTCGCGCTTCGACAGATACAGGCCGCCCTCGACGCTGCGCCACAAACCATCGAGCTCGCGCTTGGCACCAAGCTTCAGCGCGCCCAGCTTGTCCTCGACGACGGGGCGGTGCATGTCGGCGTCCTTGCCCCAGTCGGCAACGTCGGCCAGCCGCATCAAGCCCGCGTCCGTGAAGTCGACGGACGGAGTGAACACGGGCAGGCCGGCGCCGACGGGAATGCGGAACCTGAAGTTGTTGTCCGTGAGGCCGGACTTCGCGGGACCGAGGCCGGCATAGGTCTCGAGCACCTGCTCGCGCCGCTTCGCGCTCGAATACGACAGGTCGCCTTCGAACGACCAGCGATCGAGCTTGTACTTGTTGTTCCAGCCGAAGGCCGCCAGCTTGTCCTTGCGGGTGTTGTAGTCGTTGCGGATGATCGGTTCCAGGTTCACGAGCACGCCGCCCGTCAGCAGCCGCGTGCCGCCGATCGTGTCGATGACGGGGTCGCGGTAGGCGATATTGCTCCACTGGTGCGAGTTCCACATCGCACCGCGCATCGTCGTCTTCTGGTCGAACTCCGAGTAGTACAGGTCCAGCGCCGTGCGGTAGTTCTTGTCCGGCCGGTACTCCAGCACGGCCATCAGGCCGTCGCGCACCATCTCGCGCGACGTCGCCGTCACCTCGGCCCCCTTCAGCGCCACCACGTCCGCATTGCCCGGGCCCAGGTTGTTGTCGGCACCCCACCACCACGACTTGTATTCCTTCTGCTGGCCCGGCGCATCGAGGTGCGCGAAGCCGACGGCCACGCCCAGCTTGCGGTCCATGAACTGGTCGACGTACGACACGGAAAAGCGCCCGCCCCGGTCCGAGACGCCCGTATTCAGTTTGCCGTTCGAGTTCTTTTCCGCACGCGCGTTCAGCGCAATGGTGCGCCCCGGCATATCAAGCGGGCGCACCGTCTGCAGGTCGACGGTGCCGGACAGGCCCTGCCCCATCAGCGACACGTCGGGCGTCTTGTACACGGTTACGCCGTTGATCAGCTCCGACGGGTACTGGTCGTATTCGGCGCCGCGGTTGTTGCTGGTCGAGACCTGCTCGCGGCCGTTCAGCAGCGTCCCGGAGAAATCGGGCGCGAGGCCGCGGATCGAGATCACCTGCGCCCGCCCTTCGACGCGTTGCGCCGTCAGGCCGGCCAGCCGGGCGATCGACTCGGCGATCGACATGTCCGGCAGCTTGCCGATGTCTTCCGCCGTCACCGCTTCGACGATCGAATCGGCATCGCGCTTGATCGCGATCGAGTTCTCGATACTGCGCCGCATGCCGGTCACGACGACGGACTGGATGGCGCTGTCCGCGGCCGGCGTATCGGCTTGCTGCGCGTGCGCGGCGCTTGCGAACAGCAGCGGGCAGCAGCCGAGCAGCGCGGCAGCGAGCGGGGTCAGGCGGGGCAAGCCCTGCCGGGGTGGGAAGTGGCGCATCGTATCGTCTCCTGTTGTTATGTGCCGGCTAGAACGGCTGACTCCGTGTCCCTCTGGGGTCAGACCCCAGAGGGACACAAGCTCATCCGTGCAGCGCTCATGGCCTGGATGTATTTGCGATTGGAAAGGTTCCCAATCGCGGCGCCAAGCCGGATTGGAAACGTTACCAATTTGCGCTGCAATTATTGCCGCCGGCTGTTTTTCTTGTCAACGAGACTACGGGGTTTGTGGAAAATTGGCGACGGGCGCCGCGCCGTGCAGGAAGTCGCGGTACCACTTGCCGCTGTCCTTGAGGATGCGCTGTTGCGTGGCGGAGTCGACGTAGGTCAGGCCGAAGCGGCGCGTGTAGCCTTCGGCCCATTCGAAGTTGTCCAGCAGGCTCCAGGCGAAATAGCCGGCCACCGGCACGCCGGCGGCAATGGCTTCCCGCAGCGCGGCCAGGTGGCGCACGAGGAACGACGTCCGCGCTGCATCGTGCACCTGGCCGTCCGTCACCTCGTCGTCGTAGCACGAGCCGTTCTCCGTCACGTACAACTCCCGCGGCCCGTATTCGTCGTGAATGCGGCGCAGCAGGCCGAGCATGCCGGAGGGTGCCACTTCCCAGCCGAACGCGGTGCGCTCCACGCCCTCGCGGTGCACCACGCGCGCATGCAGTGGCCCTGTGCCGGGCGCCGCGGCGATCGCTTCCGGGAAGTAGTAGTTCAAGCCCGTGAAGTCGGTCGGCACGGCGATCGCTTCGACGTCGCCCGGCTCGATGCGGGGTGCCGCGTCGCGCAGCGCTTCCAGCACGTCTTGCGGATAGCCCTTGCCGAACAGCGGGTCGAGGAACCAGCGGTTGCGCAAGCCGTCGTGACGGTGCGCGGCAGCGGCATCGTCGGCGCTGCCGGACGCGGGGTGGATCGGGTGCAGGCTCAGGGCGATGCCGACCCGCGCGCCGGGCACGTTGGCGCGGATCACCGGCACCGCCAGGCCGTGCGACAGCAGCACGTGGTGGCTGGCCTGCAGCGCCGAGGCGACGTCGCGGATGCCAGGCGCGTGCATGCCGTCCATGTGACCGTGCATCGCCGTGCACCACGGCTCGTTGTGCGTGATCCATTGCGCCACGCGGTCGCCCAGCCGGCGCGTGACGGCATCCACGTAATCGACGAACGCATGCACGGTGCCGCGCGCCATCCAGCCGCCGCGGTCCTGCAGCAGTTGCGGCAGGTCCCAGTGGTACAGCGTGGGCCACGGCTGCAGGCCTCGTTCCAGCATGCCGTCCACCAGCCGGTCGTAGAAGTCGAGGCCCCGCTGGTTCGGCTGGTGGCCATCGCCGATGATGCGCGGCCACGCGATCGAGAAGCGGTAGCCGTTGGTGCCGAGCGCACGCGCCAGGTCGAGATCCTCGGGCCAGCGGTGGTAATGGTCGCAGGCGACGCTGCCGGACGAGCCGTCGCGGATGCGGCCCGGCTGTTCGCAGAAGCGGTCCCAGATCGAATCGACCCGGCCGTCCTCGCGGCGCGCGCCTTCGATCTGGTAGGCCGACGTGGACGTGCCCCACACGAAGCCGGGCGGGAAATCGGTGCGCGCCAGGGCGATGAAAGTATCAGTGTTGGTCATGGATATCCTGGATGCGCAGCGGCTTGGCGGTGGTGAGCCAGCGCAGCAGCGGTTGATGGAGTTCGTAAGATTGCGTGCCGAACGAGCGGAACAGCGCCTCGATGTCGGCCTTCGGTGCCTTCGTGAAGTCGAGCGCGGGCACCTTCGCGGATGGGGCGTTCGTCACGAAGCCCCACTTGCCGTCGCCCTGCCCGCCCTGCTGCGTGACGACCTTCCACGACCACGCCGTGGCCGCCCAGCCATACTTCGCATACGTGTCGAACGAGGCGCGCGCGACCTGGCCGCCCAGCTCCAGGCCCATCATCGCCCACGGCTGCATTTCGCCAATGAAGAACGCGGTATCAAGCCGGTGCAGGCGTTCGTCCCATTTGCAGACGGTATCGCCGGGGCCGGGCGCGCAGGTGAGCCAGTCGCGGTGCACCCGCAGGCCCGGCTTGCCCCAGCCGAAGTGGCCGGGATACGGATGCATCTCGAAGGCGACGTTCGTCATGCCATGGTCGCGCGGCTTGCCGTAGGCGTCGATGCCGTTCTTGCTGTGGCCCGGCAGGATGATCACGTGGTTCGTGTCGACGGCGCGGATCGCCGCGTACAGCTTGCGCACGTTGGCGGCCATCGTGTCCGGGTCCGTGCCCCACGGTTCGTTCAGCACGCTGTAGCCGGCCACCGCGCCGCGGTCCTTGTAGCGGCGGGCGATCTGCTGCCACAGCCACTCGGTTCGCGCCTGGTTCTCCGGCACAGTCCAGTACTGGTTGCGGTTCGCGCAGCCGCTGTGGTGCTCGATACCCTGGCTGCCGGCCGCACCGTGCAAATCGAGGATCACGTACATGCCGCGCCGCTCGGCCTGGTCGATCGCGTCGTCCAGGTAGCGCCAGGCGTCGGCACGCAAGGTACGCGGCTGCTTCTCGTCCTCGATCACCGTGTGGATGAACGGCAGGCGCACGGCGTTCAGGCCATGTTGGCGCATCAGGTCCCAGTCGCGCGTCGTGATCCAGTTGTCGCGGAACACGCGCATCAGCCGTTCGCGCTCCGCGTAGCCGAAGCGTTCATCCAGTGTCGCTTCCAGCTTGCACTGGTCGTCGACGGGCCCCGTCTTGTCGAGCTCCATCATCCAGAATTCGTTGATCAGCCAGTTGCCCAGGTTGGTGCCGCGCAGGACCACCTGCTTGCCATCCACACTCTGCCACTGGGTGCCGGCCGTGCGCAGCATCGGCAGCGGCGCCTGTGCCGTCGCCGTGCCGCACGCCGTGACGATCAGCGCCGCCATCAGTCGTTTCATGTCTCCTCCTGCGTTGTACGTGCGTTTATGGAAAGCTTTCCAAATCCACTTGAAAAAACAGGCGCGTACGGCGCCCGCACTTACTTGCACTTACTTGCGCTTCCTGGTCTTCGGCTGCGGCGCGGGCCCCACCGAGGCACGCTGCGTGACGCTGATCGGATAGCGCCGCGACACGGGCCGATCGCCGCCATAGCAGCGGTTCAGCAGCGCGTTCAGGCCGGACTTGACGACGTCGCGCCACGGGATGTGCACGGACGTCAGCCGTGGCGCGGAAAATTCCGCGCTCGGCGTATCGTCGTAGCCCAGCACTGACACGTCCTGCGGCACGCGCACGCCCGCTTCCTGGAAGTGCGACAGCGCGCCGACGGCCATCTCGTCGTTGGCGCAGAACAGCGCCGTGAACGGATAGCCGGACTCGAGCAGCTCCTTCGCGCACGCAAAGCCGCCTTCCGGCGAGAAGTCGCTCTCGGCGATCCACATGTCCCGCGTGTCGACACCGCGCTTCTTCAGTTCCTTCATGAAGCCTTCGATCCGCTGGGCGTTGTCCGGGGCCGTGGCCGGGCCGGCGATGACGGCGATCCTGCTGTGGCCCTGGTCGACAAGCGCCTGGGCGGCCAGCGCGCCGGCCTTGCGGTGATCGACCTGGAAGGCCAGTTCATCGAGGCCGCTGACGGCGCTGTTGACGACGACGATCTTCGCACCGCGCGCGGCCAGCATCGCGAAGTCTTCGTCCTCCAGGTTGTTACTCATCGAGATGATACCGTCGCAGCCGCGCTCCATCAGGAACTCGATGCCTTCGACGGCCTGGCCGCGCGCATCGCTCTGCCCGACGCCGAACGCGACGACCATGTGCAGGCCGTTGGCGCGCAGCTCCGTGTCGATCATCTGCAGGATCGGCGTATAGAACGTGCCCTTCAGGATGGGGATGTACACGCCGATCATCTTCGTAAAGCCGGACAGCAGGGAGCGCGCCGCGTGCGACGGACGGAAGCCCAGCTCCTCGATCGCCTTGCGCACCTTTGCCTGCGTCGCGGGCGACACGGCACCCTTGCCGCTCACGACGCGCGACGCGGTGCCCAACCCCACGCCCGCAAGCCGGGCTACGTCCTTGATGGTTGCCACTCTCGTTGTCCTATCGTCCGATGAAACCCGCAAGCATACTGCATCGTGCGCCGCCGTTCTTCATTTGCGCCATGCGAACGTCGCCACGCTTTTGGCCGGCAGCGTGTAGCCGAAGGTACGCGCGCTTTTGCTCATGCCTGTGCGGACGGCGAAGCGCCGCGACTCCGCTGCACCGTTCGCGACCAGCAGCGCCAGCGTGCCGTCGGCGTTGCGGAACGCGACCGTGTCCAGGTCCGCATAGCCGCTGCTGGACCAGATCCGCTGCGCGCCCGGCCGCACGAAGCGGCTCGCATGGGCCAGCGCATAGTATTCGACGTTGCGCGTGACCGCTCCGGTGGATGATTCGATCGTGACGACGCCGCGGCAGTTGGCGCAGCCGCCCAAGTGGGGGCCGTGCCGCTCGTCCAGCGCCAGGTTCCACAACAGCACACCTTGCGCCCAACCGCGCGTGGTGCCGACGATCAGCGTGCGCACGAAGTACTGAAGGTTGTCCGACCAGTTGGGCGCCCACTCGCCACCGGAACACTCAGTGAACCAGGTCTCCTTGTCCGGCCACGTGTCGTGCAGCGCCGCCTGCACGCGCACGTCGCCGCCATAGCAATGCCAGGCGACGCCGGCCACGTACTTGCTGGCGGCGGAATCGCGCAGCACGGCGGCGGGCGAATCGGGTTCGTTCCAGTTGTGGTCCCAGTCGAGGAGGCGCACTTGCGGATGCTCCTTCGCCAGCAGCGGCCCGAGGTGGTCCTTGATGAAGGCGGCGCGCCGGGCGGGATCGACACGCATGCCGGGATAGTCCTTCGGCTCGAAGTGCGGCTCGTTCTGCAACGTCAGCGCGAAGATCGGCACGCCCTCGGCCGCGTAGGCGGACACGTACTTCGACAGGTAAGCGGCAAACGCGCCATATGCTTCGGGCTTCAGGGTGCCTTGAATCAGGCTGTCCGTGCTCTTCATCCAGCCCGGCGCGCTCCATGGCGACGCCATCACCTTCAGCTGCGGATTGACGGCCAGCGCGGCCTTCGTCACGGGCAGCACGTCGGCCCGGTTCGGCGCGATCGAGAAATGCGCGAGCTCGGGATCGGACTGCCCGGGCGGCATGTCGTCGAAGCTGTAGTGGGTACGCGAAAAGTCGGAGGCGCCGATCGTCAGGCGGGTGAACGACAGGCCGATGCCCTTGGGCGGCGCGCCGAACAAGTCGTTCAACAACGCCTCGCGCTGCGGCGGCCTCATCCTCTGCTGGATCAGGTAGGCCGACGCATCGGTGATCGCCGCGCCGAAGCCGGTGATCCGCTGGTAGCGGCGGGACGGATCCACGTCGATGACGGGCACGTCGCTTGGCCGCGCGGCCTGCGGCACAAAGCGCGCATCGGCACCGCGCGCCAGCAACTGTGCCTGGTCACCCGTCGTGATCCAGGCCTGCACCGTCTGCGCCAGCGCGCCGGCCGCGCACAACGCCAGCAACGGCGCCGCCAACCAGCGCCGCGAAGTCGATCCCGCCATGTATGCCTCCTGCCCCTCCCGCTTGTGGAAACGTTACCATTTTGGCGGAATCATACAGGAAAACCGTTGGTGTCACGACATTTTTTTGCGGGATTGGGGGCGTAATGGCTGTGCTCGTGTCCACCTGGGGTCAGACCCCGACATCGGACACGAACTCAGCCATATAAGCTGCTTGGCTGAGGCCGTGTCCAGTGTCCGGGTCTGACCCCAGAACTGAAAAAGTGGACACGAGCTCGGCCTTACGTGACAGCCGTGCTAGTCCACCGCCTTGACCATCTCCTCGATGACCTTCTTCGCGTCGCCGAACACCATCATCGTCTTGTCCATGTAGAACAGCTCGTTGTCGAGGCCTGCGTAGCCGGAGGCCATCGAGCGTTTGTTGACGATGATCGTCTTGGCCTTGTACGCCTCGAGGATCGGCATGCCGGCGATTGGCGATTTCGGGTCTTTCGCGGCGGGGTTGACGACGTCGTTGGCGCCCAGGATCAGCGCCACGTCGGCCTGGCCGAATTCGCCGTTCACGTCCTCCATCTCGAACACCTGGTCGTACGGCACCTCCGCTTCGGCCAGCAGCACGTTCATGTGCCCCGGCATCCGCCCCGCCACCGGGTGGATCGCGTACTTGACGGTGACGCCGTGCTCCGTCAGCTTCTCCACCAGTTCCTTCAGCGCGTGCTGGGCACGGGCGACGGCCAGGCCGTAGCCGGGCACGATGATGACCGTCTCGGCATTGCTCATCACGAATGCGGCGTCGTCGGCGGAGCCGGATTTCACCGGGCGCTGCACCTGCCCGGCGCCACCGGTGCTGGCCGCCGCCGCGTCGCCGCCGAAGCCGCCCAAGATCACGTTGAAGAACGAGCGGTTCATCGCCTTGCACATGATGTACGACAGGATCGCGCCGGACGAGCCGACCAGCGAGCCGGCGATGATCAGCATCGAGTTATTCAGCGAGAAGCCGATGCCTGCCGCCGCCCAGCCGGAGTAGCTGTTCAACATCGACACGACGACGGGCATGTCCGCCCCGCCGATCGGGATGATGATCAATACGCCCAGCACGAACGCCAGCGCCGTCATCGCGAGGAACGGCCCCCACGCGGGTGCCACGCCCCCGGCGAACACGAACGCGAGGCCCAGCCCGATCATCACCAGCGCCAGCACGAGGTTCAGAATGTGCTGGCCGGAGAATACGACGGGCGCGCCCTGGAACAGCCGGAACTTGTACTTGCCGGCGAGCTTGCCGAACGCGATGACGGAACCGGAGAACGTGATCGCGCCGACGAACGTGCCGATGAACAGCTCGATGCGGTTCCCCAGCGGCAGCGCCTCGCCCGGCGCCGCGATGCCGAATGCCTGCGGCTCGGACACTGCGGCCACCGCGATGCAGACGGCGGCGAGACCGATCAGCGAGTGCATCGCCGCCACCAGCTCCGGCATCTTCGTCATCTCGACGGTCTTTGCCAGATACGTGCCGATCGCGCCGCCGACGATGACGCCCAGCGCCACCAGACCGAATCCCATGCCGCCGCCATCGGCATTGAGCTTGGCGATCAGCGCCAGGGTCGTGACGAACGCGATGGCCATGCCGGCCATGCCGAACGCGTTGCCGCGCCGTGCGGTGGCCGGTGAAGACAGGCCCTTGAGCGCCTGGATGAAGCACACGGAGGCGACGAGGTACAGCATCGTCACCAGGTTCATCGAGATGAAGGTCATTGCTGGCCTCCCTCTTTCTTTTCCTTCTTCTTGAACATCTCGAGCATCCGCTGCGTGACGAGGAAGCCGCCGAACACGTTGACGGCCGCCAGCGCGACGGCGACGGTGCCGGCCACCTGGCCGACGATGCCGTCCGTGAGGCCGGCCGCCAGCATGGCGCCGACGATGATGATGGCGGAGACGGCATTCGTGACGGCCATCAGCGGCGTGTGCAGCGCCGGTGTCACGGTCCAGACGACGTGGTAGCCGACATAGATGGCCAGCACGAAGATGATCAGGTTGATGATGGTGTGGCTGACTTCCATGACGCTCTCCTTATTTTCTGAGTATGTCTCCGCCGTGCGCCACGAGCGTGGCCTTGATGATCTCGTCGCCCTGGTCGATCGTGAGCTTGTCTTCCTTGTCGATGATCAGCTTCAGGAAGTCGAGCACGTTGCGGGCGTACAGCGCGGACGCGTCGGCCGCCACGTGGCAGGCCAGGTTCGGCTCGCCGACGATGTGCACGCCGTGCTTGACCACCGTCTTGCCCAGCTCCGACAGCGGGCAGTTGCCGCCCTGCTCCACGGCGAGATCGACGATCACGGAGCCCGGCTTCATCGCCTGCACGGTCTCCTCGGCGATCAGCACGGGAGCCTTGCGGCCGGGGATCAGCGCCGTCGTGATGACGATGTCCGCGAGCTTCGCGCGCTCGTGCACGAGCTCCGCCTGGCGCCGCATCCAGTCCGCCGGCATCGGCCGCGCATAGCCCCCGACACCCTGGGCGATTTCCTTCTCCTCGTCGGTGAGGAACGGCACGTCGATGAACTTCGCGCCGAGCGATTCGACCTGCTCCTTGACGGGCGGGCGCACGTCCGAGGCCTCGATCACGGCCCCCAGCCGCTTGGCCGTGGCGATCGCCTGTAGGCCGGCCACGCCGACACCCATGATCAGCACGCGCGCGGCCTTCACGGTACCGGCGGCCGTCATCAGCATCGGCATGAAGCGCTGGTACGTGTTGGCCGCCACCATCACCGCCTTGTAGCCGGCGATGTTGGCCTGCGACGACAGCACGTCCATCGACTGCGCCCGCGTGATGCGGGGCACGGCCTCCAGCGCGAAGGCGGACAGGCCGGCCGACGCCATCACTGCGATGTTCTGTGCGTCGAACGGATTGAGCATGCCGATCAGGACCGCGCCGGGCTTCATCAACGCCCGCTCGCCCTGATCGGGCGCGCGCACCTTCAGCACGATCTCCGCGCCGTACGCATCGGCCGCGCTGCCGACGGTGGCGCCGGCAGCGACGTATGCATCGTCGGGGATGGAGGCGGCCATCCCCGCACCGGCCTGCACGATCAATTGGTGCTTGCCCGCCAGTTTTTTCACTGTTTCAGGTGTCGCGGCAACCCTCGTCTCCCCCGGCCGCGTTTCGGCCGGTATCCCTATCCTCATAAACCGCCTCCGAAGTTGTTGATAAACTTACCAAAATCTACCACGGAAATCTTGCCGGAATACCTTTTCCGGATGACAAAACAACATCGGCCGTCACGCGGCCGTCACATGCGCAGAAGCGGAACAGGCTAAAATACCGGCTCTTTCAAGGATGACTACATGCCGCGTACCTGGAAACCCAATGTGACCGTTGCCGCCGTCATCGAGCGTGACGGCAAGTTCCTGCTGATCGAAGAAGAGACCAGTGACGGCATCCGGCTGAACCAGCCGGCCGGGCACCTGGACCCGCTCGAGTCGCTCGAGCAGGCGGTGGTGCGCGAGACGCTGGAAGAAACGGCGTACGACTTCACGCCGACGGCGCTGGTGGGCATGTACATGTCGCGCTACCGCTCCGCGCGCACGGGCGAGCTGGTGACCTACCTGCGCTTTGCGTTCTGCGGCGAAGTGGGCCAGTACTACCCGGACCGTCCGCTGGACGACGGCATCCTGCGCACGATGTGGCTGACGCGCGACGAGATCGCCGCGTGCCGCGAGCGGCACCGCAGCCCGCTGCTGCTCACATGCGTCGACGAATACCTGGCCGGCAAGCGCGCACCGCTGGAGCTGCTGCACACCCATTCCTCGGTGTACGAGGAAGTTTAAGTTTGGAAGTACTGAAATGAGCAAGAAAAAAGTCGTGATCGGCATGTCCGGCGGCGTGGACTCCTCGGTGTCGGCATGGCTGCTGAAGGAACAGGGCTACGAAGTGGTGGGCCTGTTCATGAAGAACTGGGAAGACGACGACGATTCCGAATACTGCTCCACCCGGCAGGACTGGATCGACGCGGCCAGCGTGGCCGACGTCGTCGGCGTGGACATCGAAGCCGTCAACTTCGCCGCCGAATACAAGGACCGCGTATTCGCCGAATTCCTGCGCGAGTACCAGGCCGGCCGCACGCCGAACCCGGACGTGCTCTGTAACGCGGAGATCAAGTTCAAGGCGTTCCTCGATCACGCGATGCTGCTGGGCGCGGACCTGATCGCGACGGGCCACTATGCGCGCGTGCGCCACAACACCGCCACCGGCCGGCACGAGCTGCTCAAGGCGCTCGATCACACGAAGGACCAGAGCTACTTCCTGCACCGGCTGAACCAGGCGCAGTTGTCGAAGACCCTGTTCCCGCTGGGCGAGATCCCGAAGACGGAAGTGCGCCAGATCGCCGAGAAGCTGAAGCTGCCGAACGCGGCGAAGAAGGATTCGACAGGCATCTGCTTCATCGGCGAGCGCCCGTTCCGCGAATTCCTGAACCGCTACCTGTCGTACAAGCCGGGCCCGATGAAGACGCCGGACGGTAAAGTGGTCGGCGAGCACGTGGGACTGTCGTTCTACACGCTGGGCCAGCGCAAGGGCATCGGCATCGGCGGCGTGAAGAGCTACCAGAACGCGGACGGCAGCAGCGACGCGTGGTACGTCGCGCGCAAGGACGTGGCGACGAACACGCTGTGGGTCGTGCAAGGGCATGACCATCCGTGGCTGCTGTCGCCGAACCTGCAGGCCGACCAGGCCAGCTGGATCGCCGGCGTTCCCCCGGAAGCGGGGCCGCTGTCGGCCAAGACGCGCTACCGGCAAGCCGACGTGGCCTGCACCGTCGCGCCGCTGGGCCCCACCGACTTCGCACTGGACTTCACCGACCCGCAGTGGGCCGTGACGCCGGGCCAGTCGGCCGTGCTGTACGACGGCGACGTGTGCCTGGGCGGCGGCATCATCGCCGGCCCGCGGGAGGGTTGATTTTCAGGCGGGTCAGCGGCATCGAACGTTACCCCCAACGCAAACCCCGGGGTCAGACCCGACGGGTGTTTTGTCGGGACACATAGGTAACACCTGTCGGGAGACATAGGTAACACCTTTTATGATCATTGCACAGCCACTTACAGGAGCGTGCAATGCCTTGGAAGGAGTCCACCGCTATGTCATCTCGACAGGAATTCGTTCTGCTTGCACTCAGGCCTTCAGCTAACATTGCCGAGCTTTGCCGTCGATTCGGTGTTAGCCGGAAAACTGCCTACAAGTGGCTGGAGCGTTATCGTGCCGGCGGAGAGCTCGGGCTGCTTGATCGATCCCGGCAGCCGCACTCTTCCCCCGTCACTGCTGACGGCGAGCTTGAGATGCAAGTACTGGCGTTGCATCTTGAATACCCTTA
>NZ_VLKW01000004.1 GCF_007830495.1 Pseudoduganella flava
ACTACAGGACCCAGCCCTTGGCCGCCTAGCTAACTTAACCGTCCAGCTTTATGGGGTCAGTTCAAACCGCCCGGTTTTTTTTACTTCACCACCTCGATCAGGGTCTTCTTGCCGCCCTTGAACGTGAACAGCGTCAGCGCGCCGTCCTTGATGTCGCCCAGCGGATCGAAGGCGATCGTGCCCGTGATGCCGGGGTAGCTGACCTTCGCCAGGTACGGCAGGTACTTCTTCGGATCGGCCGACTTCGCGTTCGCCATCGCGGCAGCCATCGCCATCGTCGCATCGTACGAGTACGGCGCGTAGATCTGCAGTTCCTGGCCGTAGCGCTTCTTGTAGCGGGCGGCGAATTCCGCCATCGTCTTCTGCTGCGCAGGCGTCACGCCGCCCGCTTCCGCACAGACGATCGTTTCGTCGGCCACCGTGGTGCCGGCCAGGCGCGGCATCGCTTCCGTGCAGATGCCGTCGCCGCCCATCAGCTTCGTCTTGATGCCCAGCGCCTTCATCTGGCGCGCCAGCGGGCCGCCCACCGAGTCCATGCCGCCGAAGAACACGAGGTCGGGGTTCTTCGCGCGGATGCTCGTCAGGATCGCGTTGAAGTCCGTGGCCTTGTCGTTGGTGAACTCGCGCGCGACGATCTGCACGCCGGCCTTGCGGGCGCTTTTGGCGAATTCGTCCGCCAAGCCCTGGCCGTACGCGGTGCGGTCGTCGATCACGGCAACCTTCTTCGCGCCCAGCTTCTTGACGGCGTAGTCGCCCAGGCTGGCGCCCAGCTTGTTGTCGTTGGCGACCACGCGGAACGTCGTGTTGAACTTCTGGTGCGTGTAGACGGGGCTCGTGGCCGACGCCGAGATCTGCGGAATGCCGGCGTTGTAGTAGATGCGCGAGGCGGGGATCGACGTGCCGGACGTCTGGTGCCCGATCACGCCGTTCACCTTCTGGTCCGCCAGCTTCTGCGCGGCGGTGGTGGCCTGCTTCGGTTCAGCGGCGTCGTCCTCGGCCATCAGCACGAACTTGACGGGTTTGCCGTCGATCTTGAAGCCCTTCGCGTTCAGGTCCTCGACAGCCAGGCGGGCGCCGTTCGACGTGTCGGTGCCCAGGTGGGCGGACTGGCCGGACAGCGGTCCGACGTAGCCGATCTTGACCACTTCCTGCGCCAGCGCGCCGCCGGCACCCGCGGCAAGAAGCGCGGCAAGGGGAATCAGCTTCAGTTGCATATGCGTTTTACTCCAATCGGTATGCGGCCTTTGCATAAGCGCCGCTGAAAAAACAAACGGCCGCCCATCAGGACGGCCGGCTCGGGTTGTCTCCCGTTGTTATCCTTACTTCAGGACTTCCATCTTCGTCTTCTTGCCGCCCTTGTACGTGAACAGGGTCAGCGAGCCGTTGTTGATGTCGCCGAATTCGTCGAACGTGATCAGGCCCGTCACGCCCTGGTACTTCACCTTCTTCAGGAACGGCAGGTACTTCTTCGGATCGGCCGAATTCGCGTCCTGCATCGCCTGCGCCAGGGTCATCACGGAATCGTACACGTACGGTGCGTACAGCTGCACTTCCTGGTTGTACTGCTTCTTGTAGCGGGCACGGAAGTCGTCCATGTTCTTCTGCAGCTCGGGCGGCACGCCACCCGCTTCGGCGCAGTACACCACGCCGTCCGCGGCCGCGGTGCCGGCCAGGCGCGGCAGCGCGTCCGTGCAGACGCCGTCGCCGCCCATGAACTTGGCCTTGATGCCCAGTGCCTTCATCTGGCGCAGCAGCGGGCCGCCGACGGCATCCATGCCGCCGAAGAAGACGAGGTCCGGATTCTTCGCCTTGATGCTCGTGAGGATCGCGTTGAAGTCGGTGGCCTTGTCGTTGGTGAACTGCTTGTCGACGATCTGCGCGCCTTTCGCGCCCTTGACGAACTCCGTCGCCACGCCCATGCCGTACGCGGTACGGTCGTCGATCACGGCGATCTTCTTCGCGCCCAGCTTCTCGACGGCGTACTTGCCGAGCGTGCCGCCCAGCTTCGAGTCGTTCGCGACGACGCGGAAGGTCGTGTTGAACTTCTGCTTCGTGTAGACCGGGTTCGTCGACGCGGGCGACACCTGCGGGATCCCGGCATTGTAATAGATTCGCGATGCCGGCACCGTGGTGCCCGAGTTCAGGTGACCGACGACGCCATTCACCTTCGCATCGACGAGCTTCTGCGCCACCGTGGTGCCCTGTTTCGGGTCGGCGCCGTCATCCTCCAGTACGAGCTCGAACTTGACAGGCTTGCCGCCGATCTTGATGCCCTTCGCGTTCAAGTCGGCGACGGCCATGTTGGCGCCGTTCTCTTCGTCCTTGCCGAGGTGGGCCTGGGGGCCGGAGATCGGGCCCACGTGGCCGATCTTGATGACTTCCTGGGCGCTGGCCACGGATGGGCCGACGGCGGCAAAGGCAATGGCGATGGCACCTGCGATGAACTTCGTCTGCATACTCGTCTCTCCAAATGTTGTGAGTGGGCGCCTCGTGAGCGTCGTGTCAGTGCGAGAAGGTACAACAATTCCTACGATTGGCAAAGCTGCCGCGCACAATTCGCGCCGGATGCACCCAACCGGGGCGGGCGTGCACCGCGGCGGCCGGGATTTTCACCGTTCGCGTGCCTGCATGCCGTCGAGTTCATGGCGCACGGCCGCTTCGATCGCTTGCCGCAAGTCGTTGCGCAAGTCGACCTTGAGGCCCTGCAGCAGGTCCGCCATCGCCGCCGCGAGGCGCTGGTCGACAACGGGCAGCAGCTGCGCCAGGATGCGCTCGTTCAGGCGCTGTTCGAGACCGGCCAGGCTTGCGTCCGGCATGGCGGTGGGTGCCGTATCCGCGGCCGTTTCCGCTACCGGTTCCGGCAGTGGTTCCGGAAGCGACATGGCTGCGGGCGCCGCCACCGGCACGGGCGGGGCGGCGGCGCGGCCGGTGCGCCACACGGCCGGGGCCGAGGCGATCGGTGCCTGGGCCGGCGCATAGGTCGGCACGGCCGGCGGAATGTGCACGGGCGCGGCGGCCGGCAGGCTGTCGGCCAGCACCTCGGTCAGCACGGGAATGCCGGGATCGAACGGAGCTTCCTGCGTCATGGCTTGCCGATGGATAGGTGGGCCGGCTGGAACTCCTGCCGCTTGTAGGCGACGAAGCGCACGCGCCCGGCGGCCGCATCCTCCTCGTCCGTCGACACTACTTCGATCAGGCGGGGGAAGCTTTCGAATTGCGCGGGCGCGCGGCGTGCCAGGTTCACCAGCAGGTCGGCCTGCGGCAGCTCGACGTCGTCGCTGTCGGCCAGCACGATCGGCGTGTCCGGCGCGAGCGGGTCGTTGACGTGCACGTGCGGCAGGAAGTCGGGCGCGGAAAAGCTCCACAGCGCCGCATCGAGCCGCGCCAGCTGCCCGGCATCGTCCGTCATCACGACGATGCGATGCTTGCCGCCGGACGCGTTATAGGCCTTGCGCACGAGGCGGCAGGCGTAGGCGATCTTGTCGGGAACGTTGGTGTGAAAGTCGATGCGGGTCATGCGGGGTATTGTAACGCGGCGGAGTTACGGGAAAGGAGGTCGTTTAGGCGGCGACTAAAGCGAGTCGTTCCTGCAAAAACAAAACCCGCAACGCAAAGCTGGGGTCAGACCCGCCGGGTCTGACCCCTGGGTTTGCATCCGGGGTTTGGTCTTGCGCTATCGGCTCTTACGCTCAAGGCATCGATTTTTCCTTACGCAGCCATGCCGCTATGTCGCAATAGCGCATCGATCTGCGGCTCCCGTCCCCGGAACGCCGTGAACGACTCCAGCGCCGGCCGCGAACCGCCCACCGACAGTATCTCCTGCAGGAACTTGCGGCCCGTCTCGACGACCTTCTGGTCCGGCAGCTCCAGCTCGGCCGCTTCCTCGAACGCCGCATAGGCGTCGGCGGACAGCACCTCGGCCCACTTGTAGCTGTAGTAGCCGGCCGCGTAGCCGCCGGCGAAGATGTGGCCGAACGAGTTCTGGAAGCGGTTGAACGACGGCGGCACGATCACCGCGAACTTGCGGCGCACGTCGTCGATCACGTCCTGCACGGACTTGCCCGCGTTTTGCTCGCTACCTGGGTCGTAGTCGTAATGCAGGTGCATGTCCAGCAGCGCGAACTCCACCTGGCGCAAGGTCTGCAGGCCGGACTGGAAGTTCTTCGCGGCCAGCATCTTGTCGTACAGCGCGCGCGGCAGCGGTTCGCCCGTCTGCACGTGCGCGGTCATGTGCGACAGCACGTCCCACTCCCAGCAGAAGTTTTCCATGAACTGCGACGGCAGTTCCACCGCATCCCATTCGACGCCGGCGATGCCGGAGACGCCCAGTTCCTCGACCGTCGTCAGCATGTGGTGCAGGCCGTGGCCGAACTCGTGGAACAGCGTGATCACTTCATCGTGCGTGAACAGCGAAGGCTGTACCTTGCCGTCGATGACGGCCGGCTCCGTGAAGTTGCAGGTCAGGTAGGCGACAGGCGTCTGCAGCTGGCCGCCTTCGACGCGGCGGCTGCGCGCGTCGTCCATCCATGCGCCGCTGTTCTTGCCGGCGCGTGCGTACAGGTCCAGGTAGAACTGGCCCACCAGCGCGCCGTCGCGTTCGATGCGGAAGAAGCGCACGTCCTTGTGCCAGACCGGCGCTTCGTCCGCCACGATCCGCACGCCGAACAGGTCCTGCACGAGCTTGAACAGGCCGTCGACCACCTTGTGCTCGGGGAAGTACTGCTTCACTTCCTGCGCCGAGAACGCGTAGCGGTGCTGTTGCAGCTTTTCGGAAGCATACGGCAGGTCCCACGCCTGCAGGTCCGTCAGGCCCAGGTGCTCGGCCGCGAACGACTTCAGCTCTTCGAGGTCCTTTTCCGCATACGGGCGGGCGCGCTTGGCCAGGTCTTCCAGGAAGCCGATCACCTGCTCGGGGCTCTGCGCCATCTTCGGCACCAGCGACACTTCGGCGAAGTTCTTGTAGCCCAAGAGCTGCGCCTCTTCCGCGCGCAGCTTCAGCAGCGTGACGATGTTGGCGCCGTTGTCCCACTTGTCGCGCTCACTGAACACGTCGCCCAGTTCGGATGCCTTCGTCGCGTTGGCACGATAGACCTTCTCACGCAGCGCGCGGTTGTCGGCGAACTGCAGGATCGGGTAGTAGGAAGGGAAGTGCAGCGTGAACAGCCAGCCTTGCTTGCCGTCCCGCTCTGCCGCGGCCTTGGCCGCGGCCTGCACGTCGTCCGGCAGGCCGGCCAGCTCGGCTTCGCTCTCGACCAGCAGCTTCCAGTCGTTGGTGGCGTCCAGCACGTTCTCGGAGAAGCGCGTGGACACGGCCGCGTGCTCTTCCTGGATCGCGGCGAAGCGTTCCTTCTGCGCCGGCGGCAGTTCCGCGCCGCCCATGCGGAAGTCGCGGATCGCGTTCTCGGCGATGCGCTGCTTCGCCGGCGACAGCGTCGCGAATTCGCTTGAGGCCCGCAGCGCCTTGTACTTGGCGAACAGCGCCTCGTTCTGTGCCAGCTCGGTCCAGAACTCCGTCACCTTCGGCAGGTTCTCGTTGTAGACGGCGCGCAGTTCCGGCGTATCCGCCACGTTGTTCAGGTGACTGACGATGCCCCATGCACGGCCCAGCAGCTCCGTCGCGTTTTCCAGCGGCGTCACGAAGTTCCGCCACGTGACCTGGTCGACGGGCGCCTCCAGCTGCGCGACCACGGCGCGGTTCTTCGCCAGCAGTTCATCGATGGCGGGCGTCACGTGTTCCGGCCGGATCGCGTCGAAACGCGGCAGGCCGGTGAAGTCCAGCAGGGGATTGTCAGTCGTCGTCATCGTTCTTCCTTTGGTTGTCGAATCAGCCCCTCTCGGCGGATTCGATGGTATTCATCAAGAGCATCGTGATCGTCATGGGACCGACGCCACCCGGCACCGGCGTAATGTGCGCGGCGACATCCTTGATGGCGGCAAAATCCACGTCTCCACAGAGCTTGCCATTATCGTCGCGATTCATGCCCACATCGATCACGATTGCACCCGGCTTCACCATGTCGGCGGTCAGCGTGTTGCGGCGGCCCACTGCCGCCACGATCACGTCGGCCTGCTTCGTGTACACGGCGAGGTCCGGGGTCGCGCTGTGGCAGATGGTGACGGTGGCATTGGCCTGCAAGAGCAGCAGGGCCATCGGCTTGCCGACCGTGTTGCTGCGGCCGATCACGACGGCGTGCTTGCCGCGCAGGTCGAAGCCCGTCGATTCGATCAGCTTCATGCAGCCGTACGGCGTGCAGGGACGGAAGCCTTCCAGGCCCGTCATCAGCTCGCCGGCGGACAGCACCGAGTAACCGTCGACGTCCTTCGACGTGGAGATCGCCTCGATGACCTTGTGCGGATTGATGTGCTTGGGCAGCGGCATCTGGACGAGGATGCCATGGATCGTGGGATCGTCGTTCAGCGCGGCGATACGGTCGAGCAGTGCCTGTTCCGTCAGGTCCGCGTCGTACTTCTCCATCACGGAGCGGATGCCCACGTCGCCGCATGCCTTCACCTTGTTGCGCACATAGACCTGGCTCGCCGGGTCTTCGCCCACGAGGATCACCGCCAGGCCGGGCTGTTTGCCGGCGGCGGTCAGTGCGGCGGCGCGCGTGGCGATTTCGGCGCGCAGTTTCTGGGAGAGGGCGATTCCGTCGATCAGTTGTGCAGACATGGTGTTTAGTGGGTGGTGGGATGAAAGACCGACATTATAAATGGTGCTCGATGCTGCGATGCGGCGTATGCGCGTCGCCACCTCGAAAGTCCACCCCAACGGCGAAGGGCTGGGGTCAGACCCGGCGGGTCTGACCCCAGGGTGTGCAGTCGGGGTTAAAAAAGCAGCAAGCGGCCCGCAAACCCAGTATTTATGCGGCGCTGCACCATTCCGTCATGGGGAAATTTCACATTATAAAATCCTCTTTCGTATTTTGAAAAAGCCGAAATTCACTGTTAGAATCCTCACACTTCGTAAAAGTCTTGATAAATAATCACCCCCTCGCGTCCGCCACCATTCGTCACTCGGTTCGGGCTCATTTCACTTAGGAGACTCAGTACATGTCAGCCAATATTGACCAGGTCACGGCCCAAACCGCCAATGATCCGGACGCACAGGAAACCAAGGAATGGCTGGAGGCGCTTGAAGCGGTTCTGGAAAACGAAGGCCCGGAACGTGCACACTACCTGATGGAGCGCCTGGTCGACCTGGCGCGCCGCCGCGGCGCGCAGATCCCGTTCTCCGCCACCACCGCCTACGTCAACACGATTCCCGCCCACGTCGGCGCACACTGCCCGGGCAACCTGGAATACGAAGAGCGCCTGCGCTCGTGGATGCGCTGGAACGCGATGGCGATGGTCGTCAAGGCCAACCGCGCCGACGGCGACCTGGGAGGCCACCTGTCCTCGTTCGCGTCGCTGGCGAACATGCTGGGCATTGGCTTCAACCACTTCTGGCGCGCCCCGTCCGAAGAGCATGGCGGCGACCTGCTGTACATCCAGGGCCACTCGTCGCCCGGCATTTACGCGCGCGCCTTCCTGGAAGGCCGCCTGACAGAAGAGCACCTGCTGAACTTCCGCCGCGAAGTGGACGGCAAGGGCCTGTCGTCGTACCCGCACCCGAAACTGATGCCGGACTTCTGGCAGTTCCCGACCGTGTCGATGGGCCTGGGCCCGCTGATGGCGATCTACCAGGCGCGCTTCCTGAAGTACCTGCACGCGCGCGGCATCGCCAACACGGACGGCCGCAAGGTCTGGGCGTTCTGCGGCGACGGCGAGATGGACGAACCGGAATCGATGGGCGCGATCGGCATGGCCGCCCGCGAGATGCTGGACAACCTCGTCATCGTGGTGAACTGCAACCTGCAGCGCCTGGACGGCCCGGTGCGCGGCAACGGCAAGATCATCCAGGAACTGGAAGGCGAATTCCGCGGCGCCGGCTGGAACGTCGTGAAAGTCATCTGGGGCCCGGGCTGGGACGAGCTGCTGGCCAAGGACAAGGAAGGCATCCTGCAGCGCGTGATGATGGAAACCGTCGACGGCGAGTACCAGAACTACAAGGCCAAAGACGGCGCCTACGTGCGCAAGCACTTCTTCGGCAAGCATCCGAAGCTCTTGGAAATGGTCGCCAACATGAGCGACGACGACATCTGGCGCCTGACCCGCGGTGGCCATGACCCGCACAAGATCTACGCCGCCTTCAAGGTCGCGCAGGAAGCGAAGGGCCGCCCGACCGTGCTGCTGGTGAAGACCGTCAAGGGCTTCGGCATGGGCAAGTCCGGCGAGGCGCGCAACACGGCGCACCAGACCAAGAAGCTGGACGACGAGGCGATCCGTGAAATGCGCGACCGCTTCAACATCCCGATCCCGGACGACAAGCTGGCCGAGATCCCGTTCTTCAAGCCGTCCGACGACGCGCCGGAAATCAAGTACCTGCACGAGCGCCGCAAGGCCCTGGGCGGCTACCTGCCGCACCGCCGCCAGAAGGCCGACGAAACGCTCGTCGTGCCGCCGCTGGAAGCGTTCAAGGCCGTGCTGGAGCCGACCCCCGAAGGCCGCGAGATCTCCACCACGCAAGCCTACGTGCGCATCATCACGGCGCTGCTGCGCGACCAGAGCCTGGGCCAGCGCGTGGTGCCGATCCTCGTCGACGAATCGCGTACGTTCGGCATGGAAGGCCTGTTCCGCCAGATCGGCATCTTCAACCAGCAGGGCCAGTTGTACGAGCCGGTCGACAAGGACCAGGTGATGTACTACCGCGAAGACAAGGCCGGCCAGATCCTTCAGGAAGGCATCAACGAAGCGGGCGGCATGAGCTCGTGGATCGCCGCGGCGACGTCGTACTCGACGAACAACCGCGTGATGCTGCCGTTCTTCACGTACTACTCGATGTTCGGCATGCAGCGCGTGGGCGACCTGGCGTGGGCCGCCGGCGACATGCGGGCGCGCGGCTTCCTGATGGGCGGCACCGCCGGCCGCACGACCTTGAACGGCGAAGGCCTGCAGCACGAGGACGGCCACAGCCACCTGTTCGCCGCCGCGATCCCGAACTGCCTGCCGTACGACCCGACCTTTGGTCACGAGCTGGCGGTGATCATTCATGACGGCCTGCGCCGCATGGTGACGGAACAGGAAGACGTGTTCTACTACATCACCATCATGAACGAGAACTACGCGCATCCGGGCCTGAAAGCGGGC
Organism: Pseudoduganella flava; assembly: GCF_007830495.1. GTDB lineage: Bacteria > Pseudomonadota > Gammaproteobacteria > Burkholderiales > Burkholderiaceae_D > Rugamonas > Rugamonas flava. The sequence continues at coordinate 9,187 of NZ_VLKW01000004.1, forward strand.
CAGGAAGAGGGCATCCTGAAGGGCATGTACCTGCTGCAGCAGGGCACCGCGAATGCGGGCCAGCGCGTGCAGCTGGTCGGCTCCGGCACGATCCTGCGCGAGTCCATCTTCGCTGCCGAACTGCTGGAAAAAGACTGGGGCGTCGCCGCCGACATCTGGTCCGCTCCGTCGCTGACCCTGGTGGCGCGCGACGGCCAGGATGCCGAGCGCTGGAACCTCGTGAACCCGACCAAGGAACAGCGCGTGCCGTACGTGACGCAGCTGCTGAAGGACACGCAGGGCCCGATCATCGCGACGACCGACTACATGCGCATGTTCGCCGAACAGATTCGCCCGTACATCCCGGAAGGCCGCCACTACCGCGTGCTGGGCACCGATGGCTTCGGCCGCTCGGACAGCCGCGCCAAGCTGCGCGAGTTCTTCGAGGTGAACCGTTATTACATCACGGTGGCGGCCCTGCGCTCGCTGGCCGACGAAGGCAAGATCGACCTGGCGGTCGTCGAGCAGGCGGTGGCGAAGTACGGCCTGAACCCGAACAAACCCAATCCGGTGACCCAATAACGAGAATACGGAGCAAACGCTATGAGCATTGTGGAAGTCAAAGTCCCGGCTATCGGCGATTTCAAGGAGGTTGAAGTCATCGAGCTGATGGTGAAGGTGGGCGACACGATCAAGGTCGACCAGTCCCTGATCACCGTGGAATCGGACAAGGCATCGATGGAGATTCCATCGTCCGCCGCCGGCGTCGTCAAGGAAATCAAAGTGAAGGTCGGCGACAAGGTTGCCGAGGGTTCGCTGCTGTTGATGGTGGAAGCCGATGGCGCCGCCGCCGCACCTGCTGCTGCACCGGCCGCCGCCGCGCCTGCCGCGGCACCGGCTCCTGCCCCGGCCGCGCCGGCTCCGGCACCGGCTGCAGCACCGGCCGCATCGGGTGGCCCGGTCGAAGTCAAGGTACCGGACATCGGCGACTTCAAGGAAGTGGAAGTCATCGAGCTGATGGTTAAACCTGGCGACACCATCAGGAAGGACCAGTCCCTGATCACCGTCGAATCGGACAAGGCATCGATGGAGATTCCGTCGTCCGTGGACGGCGTCGTGAAGGAACTGAAAGTGAAGGTCGGCGACAAGGTTGCCGAGGGATCGATCGTGCTGATCGCGGAAAGCTCGGGTGGCGCTGCTGCGCCAGCGCCGGCCGCCCCCGCCGCTGCGCCGGCACCTGCCGCCGCGTCCGCTCCGGCCCCTGCGCCGGCTCCGGCAGCCGCACCAGCACCTGCCGCAGCGCCTGCAACCACGGGCGTTACCGGCAAGCTGGCCCACGCATCGCCATCCGTCCGCAAGTTCGCCCGCGAACTGGGCGTGGACGTGTCGAAGGTGCCGGGCACCGGCCAGAAAGGCCGCATCACGCAGCAGGACGTGCAGAACTACGTCAAGGGCGTGATGGCCGGTACCACGGCCGCGCCGGCAGGCAGCGCTGCTCCTGCGGGCGGTGGCGCGGGCCTGAACCTGCTGCCATGGCCGTCGCTGGACTTCTCGAAGTTCGGCGAGACGGAACTGCAGCCGCTGCCACGTATCAAGAAGATCTCCGGCCCGAACCTGCACCGCAACTGGGTGATGATCCCGCACGTGACGCAGTTCGAGGATGCCGACATCACGGAACTGGAAGCGTTCCGTGTCGAGACCAACAACGCCAACGCGAAGAACAAGGATGCCGCGAAGCTGACGATGCTGGCCTTCGTCATCAAGGCATCGGTGGCCGCGCTGAAGAAGTACCCGGCCTTCAACTCGTCGCTGGACGAGAAGGGCGAGAACCTGATCCTGAAGAAGTTCTACAACATCGGCTTCGCGGCCGATACGCCGAACGGTCTCGTGGTTCCCGTCGTGAAGAACGCGGACCAGAAGAGCGTGACGCAGATCGCGAAGGAGATGACGGAACTGTCGCTGGCCGCTCGCGAAGGCAAGCTGAAGCCGACCGACATGCAGGGCGCCACGTTCACGATCTCGTCGCTGGGCGGCATCGGCGGTTCGCACTTCACGCCGATCGTCAACGCACCGGAGGTGGCGATCCTCGGCCTGTCGAAAGCGTCGATGAAGCCCGTCTGGAACGGCAAGGAATTCGCGCCGCGCCTGATGATGACGCTGTCGCTGTCCTACGACCACCGCGTGATCGACGGCGCGTCCGGCGCACGGTTCGCTGTCTACCTGGCCGAAGTGCTGGGCGACATGCGCAAGATCCTGCTGTAAGGAGACGACCCGATGAGCATCGTAGAGGTAAAAGTACCGAACATCGGCGACTTCAAGGAAGTCGAAGTGATCGAGGTGATGGTGAAGGCCGGCGACACGATCAAGGTCGACCAGTCGCTGGCCACCGTCGAATCGGACAAGGCGTCGATGGAGATCCCGTCCACGCACTCCGGCGTCGTCAAGGAACTGAAGATCAAGGTGGGCGACAAGGTGTCGGAAGGCTCGTTGCTGCTGCTGGTCGAGGAAGCGGCAGGTGCCGCATCGTCCGCACCGGCCGGCGCGCCGGCGGCGCCGGTGGCCCAGCCGGCTGAAAAAGGCGCGGCGCCGGGCCAGGCGGCGCCCGTGTACGGCGGCCCTGCCGTCGCGGCACCTGCCGCGGCTGCTCCTTCGTCCGGCCCCGCGCCGGCGGCCGGCTCGTACAGCGGTAACGTCGACATCGACTGCGACATGATGGTGCTGGGCGGCGGCCCGGGCGGCTACTCGGCCGCGTTCCGTGCCGCGGACCTGGGCATGAACACCGTGATCGTCGAGCGTTACGCAACACTGGGCGGCGTGTGCCTGAACGTCGGCTGCATCCCGTCGAAAGCCTTGCTGCACCTGGCTTCCGTGATCGACGAGACGGCCCACCTGGGCAAGCACGGCGTGAAATTCGCCAAGCCGGAAATCGACATCGACGAAGTCCGCAAGTACAAGGAAGGCGTGATCGGCAAGATGACCGGCGGCCTGGCCGGCATGGCCAAGGCACGCAAGACGCAGGTCGTGCAGGGCGTCGGCCAGTTCGTCAGCCCGCACCACATCGAGGTCACGGCTGCCGACGGCACGAAGAAGGTCGTGCAGTTCAAGCAGGCGATCATCGCGGCCGGTTCGTCGGTGGTGAAGCTGCCGTTCATCCCGGAAGATCCGCGCATCGTCGATTCGACGGGCGCGCTGGAACTGCGCTTCGTGCCGAAGCGCATGCTGGTGATCGGCGGCGGCATCATCGGCCTGGAGATGGCCACCGTGTACTCGACGTTCGGTGCCCGCATCGACGTCGTCGAGATGATGGATGGCCTGATGCAGGGCGCGGACCGCGACGCCGTGAAGATCTGGCAGAAGTACAACGCGCACCGCTTCGACAACGTGATGACGAAGACGAAGACCGTCGGCGTCGAAGCGCTGCCGGAAGGGATCAAGGTCACGTTCGAAGCCGCGGAAGCGGGTGCCACGGCACCTGCGCCGCAGGTCTACGACATGGTGCTCGTCGCCGTCGGCCGCAGCCCGAACGGCAAGAAGATCGCCGCCGACAAGGCGGGCGTGCAGGTGACGGATCGCGGCTTCATCAACGTCGACAGCCAGATGCGCACGAACGTGCCGCACATCTTCGCGATCGGCGACCTGGTGGGCCAGCCGATGCTGGCGCACAAGGCCGTGCATGAAGGCCACGTGGCAGCCGAAGCGGCAGCGGGCCAGAAATCGCACTTCGATGCGACGGTGATCCCGTCCGTCGCGTACACCGATCCGGAAGTAGCATGGGTCGGCCTGACGGAAGACGAGGCCAAAGCGAAGGGCATCAAGGTCGAGAAGGGCCACTTCCCGTGGGCCGCCTCCGGCCGCGCCGTCGCCAACGGCCGCGACGAAGGCTTCACGAAAGTGCTGTTCGACGCCGAGACGCACCGCATCGTCGGCGGCACGATCGTCGGCACGCACGCCGGCGACATGATCGGCGAGATCGCCCTGGCGATCGAGATGGGCGCCGACGGCACCGACATCGGCCAGACGATCCACCCGCACCCGACCCTGGGCGAGTCGATCGGCATGGCCGCCGAGGTGTACGAAGGCGTCTGCACTGACTTGCCGCCGATGCGCAAGCGCTGATCGTCCCCCACGCGCTGTCCCCCAAACGCCACCTTCGGGTGGCGTTTTTACGATGGATTGTGTTGCTCTCCCGCTGGGGACTGTCCCTCGATTCAGGAAACATTTCCAAATTCGGGGGACTGTCCCTCATTTTTGGAAATATTTCCGCTTCGCCTGAATCCTCGTCATCGTCCCAGGAGACACCGAGGACCGTTGCCTGGCAGCAGGTGCCAGCTTGCCCCGCGAGCACCATTTCGTCGCGCGCTCGCCACAGATTGTGTTGCTTACGCGGGAGGGACTGTCCCTCGTAATTGGAAATATTTCCTGTTTCGAGGGACAGTCCCCGGATTTGGGAAATATTTCGAGGAATCGGGGCAGACTCGAATTCAGCAAACTCTCAGCCGAAGCGTGCCCGGTACTCGCTCGGCAGCACGCCCAGCCGCGCGACGAATGCGCGGCGCAAGTTGTATTCGCTGCCGTAGCCGCATTTGCGGGCCGCCTGCTTGACGCTTGTGTTGGGGCGTTCGAGCAGGTCGCAGGCCAGTTCCAGCCGCAGCTGCGCCAGCAGTTGTGCGGGCGTGACGGCGGCTTCGTCGCGCAGGCGCCGGTGCAGTGTGCGGACAGACAGCGCGCACGCCGCCGCCATCTGTTCCACGTCGATGCGCTGCGCCAGCCGCGGGCGCAGCCACGCGACCAGCTGGCCGTAGACGCCTTCCGCCTGCGCTTGTGCCAGCAGTTCGGAACTGAACTGCCGCTGGCCGCCGGGGCGCTTCAGGAACAGCACCATCCGCTTCGCGACCGCCAGCGCGCACGCGCGACCCAGGTCTTCCTCGACGAGGCTGAGCGCGAGGTCCATGCCGGCGCTGATGCCGGCCGACGTGTGGAACTTCCCATCCTTCACGTGCAGCGCGTCGTCCTGCACGCGCACGGCGGGATGCTCGGCCCGCAGCGCCGCCACGTCCTGCCAGTGCGTGACGGCGCGGCGGCCGTCCAGCAGGCCCGCGCGCGCCAGCACGAAGGCGCCGGTGCACACGGAGCAGCAGCGCGTGGCGGCGGCGCCCACGCGCGCCACCCAGCGCAGCAATGCGTTGCCTGCCGGCGTGGATGCGGACGGCAAGCCTGCGCCGCTGCCGCCGGCCACGATCAGCGTGCCGGTGCCGATGCGGCGCCGGGGCAACGGCTCCGCAACGAGGGCCACGCCGGCCGACGACGCCACCGCGCCACCGCCCGCCGCGATCACGTGGATGCGGTAGGGCGGCGGCAGGCCCGCGTCGCGCGCTTCGTCGTTCGCGCTGGCGAACACCTGGATCGGGCCGGTAGCGTCCAGCAGCAGGAAGTCGGGAAAGACGAGCAGCCAGACGTCGACGGGGGGCTGGCGGGGAACAGGAGAGGTGGCACGCATGATGGCAGATATTCATCCATCGACGTCATTCCTGTCAAACGAGGACGGGGCACAATGCAGCTTTCACCGGAAAGGAACGCCATGCTGGAACTGCGCCCCAGTTGCGAACACTGTGCCAAGCCGCTGCCGCCGCACGCTGCGGATGCCCGCATCTGCTCATACGAATGCACGTTCTGCGCCGCCTGCGCCGAGCAATTGCTGCAGGACGTGTGCCCGAACTGCGGCGGCGGCTTCGTGCCGCGTCCGATCCGTCCTGCGCGCGACTGGAAGAATGGGAACTACCTCGGCAACGATCCGGCGCGCACGGAGCCGAAGTACCGCCCCGTCGACCTGGCCGCGCACGCCGGCCTCGTGGCACGGCTCCGGAACGTGCCGCCCCAGGAACGCTGAAGGTCAGTTGACGCAGCGCGTCGTCTCGCGCACCACCAGCTCCACCGGCGGCACCACGTCGTCCGGCCGGGCGCGGCCCAGCAGCGACAGCAGCGCCTTCGTTGCCGCGCGTCCCAGGTCGTACAGCGGCTGGCGCACGGTCGTCAGCGGCGGCGCCGTGTACATCGATCCCGGCAGGTCGTCGAAGCCCACCAGCGACACGTCTTCCGGCACGCGCACGCCGTGGCGATACAGCGCGAGGCGGGCGCCATATGCCGACAGGTCGTTCGCCGCGAACACGGCGCTGAACGCTATCCCGTGCGCCAGCAGGTGCTCGATGGCGCGCTGGCCGCTGTGCTCGTGGAAGTCGCCTTCGACGATCAGTTCATGGTCGGCATCGATGCCGGCCGAGCGCAGCGCGCGGCGGTAGCCCGCCAGCCGTTCGTTCGCATCGCTGCTGGCCGCCGGCCCCGTGATGAAGGCGATGCGGCGATGGCCCGCATCGATCAGGTGGCGCGTCGCGATGAAGGCGCCGTGCTCGTTGTCGACCTTGAAGCCGACCGCGCCGGGTGAGCGCAGCTGGCGGCCCGTCGCCACGATGGGCCGCTCGCGTGCGAACTGCAGCACGGTGTCATCCGACATCCGCCCCGTCAGCAGGATGATGCCGTCCACCTTGCGCGCCAGCAGCAGGCGGATGCGGTCCGCTTCCTCGTCCGCGTTCCAATGCCCGCTGACCACGACGCTCGTGTAGCCGGTGCCCAGCAGCGCATCGTCGACGCCGCGCAGCGTCTCGTCGAAGAACGGCGACGAGATGTCCTGCACGACGATCCCGACGGTCATCGTGCAGCCTTTCTTCAGGCTGCGCGCCATCTGGTTCGGCGCGAAGTGCATCCGCTCGATCGCCGCGAGCACGGCCTGGCGCTTGGCGTCGGCCACGCGCGCCGTGCCGTTCATGATGCGCGAGACGGTCGATGGCGAGACGCCGGCGGCACGCGCGACATCGACGAGGGTGGCGGGATGGTCGCGTTCCTTCATGCGCGGCGCAGCCCTTCGCCGCGGCGCAGGTAGTGGTCGACCAGCGCGCGGTGCGGCGGCAGGTCCTTGACTGCATGGTGGCACAGCTGCGCGATCGTCTGGAACTCACGCTTGGCCGCATCCAGCTCCGGCAGCGCGGCGCGGTTCGCATGCAGCGTGGTGGCGAACTCCATCCCGTACAGCACGTACTGCCAGCTCGACGGCGGATACATCTCCAGGTCCGTCACGAAGTCGAGCCGGTGCGGCGGCCGCGCGCGCCACATCGCCAGCTGGTCGCGCAGCGATTCCGGGATCGTGGCGGGATCGGCGTTCTCGATCCAGAACGCGTTGTCGCGGCGCTGCGTGAGGCAGTAGTGCAGCTTGATGAAATCGACGATCCGTTCGTAGCGCGCCTTCATCTGCGCGTTGAACGTCTTCGCCACGGGAGCCAGGTTGCCGTCGTGCGGGAACAGGAAGCCGACGAGGTACGTGGCCGCTTCGATCAGCCCGATGCCCGACGATTCGAGCGGTTCCAGGAAGCCGCTTGACAGGCCGATCGCAACGCAGTTCTTCACCCACTGCGTTTCGCGGTAGCCCACGTTCAGCTTCAGCAGGCGCGGCGTGCGGCCTTCGCTGGCCTTGCCGATATAGCCGCGCAGTACTTCGTCGGCACGCTCGTCGCTCGTGTGGCGGCTCGAATACACGTAGCCGATGCCGCGCCGTTCGTGCAGGCCGATGTCCCACGTCCATCCCGCTTCGTGTGCCGTGGAGATCGTGTACGACGGAATCGGCGCGTCGGGGCGCTCGTACGGCACCTGCATCGCCAGCGCGCGGTCGACGAACAGCGTGTCGCTGATGTTGCGGAACGGCGAGCCCAATGCTTCGCCGATCAGCCGCGCGCGGAAGCCCGTGCAATCGATGTACAGGTCGCCCCGCAGCACGCCGGCTTCACGCGTGACGACGGAGTCGATGGCGCCTTCACCGTCGAGCGTCACGTCTTCGACGGTGGCCTCGACGCGCCGCACGCCCAGCGTCTGCGCGTGCGTGCAGAGCAGGGCGGCAAAGCGGCCGGCATCGAAGTGGTAGGCATAGTTCAGCGGGCCGAGGAAGTCGCCGTCCGTGACGCGCTTCGGGCCGTGGCTCATGTCCGCCACGTGCTTCTGCAGCGTGGCCGCCGCGGCGAATGGCACGTTGCCGGCCGCGCCCATCAGCCAGTAGGGCAGCAGTTCCGGTCCGCCCGGGCGCTGGCTCGGCTGACTGAACGGATGGAAGTAGTGGTCGGGCCCCGGCGCGCCGGCCGGGCGCACCCAGTGGTTGAAGCGCACGCCCTGCTTGAACGTGGCGTTGCACTCGCGGATGAAGCGCGCCTCGTCGATGCCGATCAGCGACAGCGTGCCGCGGATGGACGGGAAGGTGCCTTCGCCGACGCCGATGATGCCGATCTCCGGCGATTCGACGAGCGTGATCTGGACGGCGCCGTCGGCTTTCGCGCCGAGCATCTTGGCCAGGAAGCACGCGGCAAGCCAGCCGGCGGTGCCGCCGCCGACGATCAGGATGTTGCGGATGGGGGCCATCGTTGTCTCCGTGTTGTTGTTGTCCGCCGACCGCGCGGTGTTGCCGTTTTCCTACACGTTCAGAGTTTATTTGGTGCTGAACAGTTATTTTTAGTTTGATACCCGCATTTCCGTTCATCCGACGAACCGCGCGGGTGTTGCCAAATTCCTACACGATTGCACTTTATTTGGTGCTGAACAGTTATTTTTAGTTTGACACCCGCATTTCCATTTCGCTACCATGAAAACGGTTTCAGAGATCGAGCAATCGTTTTCAGTTTATTTGAAAACGATTTCAGTTTCAAGAAATCGTTTTCATAACAACGCGACTGCCGCGCAGCAGTGCGGCAACAAAGGAGACTTATGAACACCCGTACGCCACGTGCGCGCCGCCTCGGCTCGCCCATCCAACTCGCGGTCCTGACGCTGCTGGCCGGCATCAACGGCGCCTACGCGCAGACCGCCGGCGTCAACGCCACCCCCGAGGCGCCGAAAGAGCAGCAGCAAGCACAGAAAGCCGCCGAGGCCAATTCGACGGTCATCCCCGAAGTGTATGTGACGGCCACCAAGCGCAGCACGTCGCTGCAGCGCACCCCGGTCGCCGTGACGGCGATCAGCGCCGCGACGCTGGACGACAACCACGTGCAGACGATCCAGGACGTCGTCAACCTGGTGCCGGGCTTCTCCGCCACCAGCCAGGGCGACCACGGCGTGATCACGATGACGATGCGCGGCATCGGCAACGACAGCGCGAAGACGGAATACGCCGACCCCGAAGTGGCCGTATTCGTCGACGGCATCTACTCGCCGCGTCCGGAAGGCGCAACCACGCTGCTGTTCGACCTGGACGGCATCGAAGTGCTGCGCGGCCCGCAGGGCACGCTGTGGGGCCGTAACTCCACCGTCGGCGCCGTCAACATGCAGACTGCCAAGCCGACGCTGGGCAGCACGTCCGGCTACATCGAGGCGGGCATGGGCGACTACGCCCGCGTCGGCGGCCGCGGCGCGTTCAACATCCCGCTGTCCGACACGGCCGCGATGCGCGTCGCGTTCGTGCACGAGCAGCACGACGGCTACGTCGATTACCAGACGCCGCCGAACGTACCGCTGGACCAGCAGCGCGCCGCTGCCGCCGCCGTCATCGCCGCGGCGAACGCCAAGTACCCGAACAACCCGATCGCGTTCCAGCCGCTCAGCAACGCCCAGTTCGTCCAGGGCGGGCCGAAATACAATGCCCAGGACCAGACTGCCCTGCGCCTGTCGCTGCTGTGGGAAATCATGCCGAACCTGCACTGGAACGTGTCGTACGAGCGTTACCAGGACCGCGGCACGCCGAGCATGAACCTGATGCAGACGCCGCGGGCCGGCCAGGACCTGTGGTCCGCGCTGATCGATACGGCGCCGTCGCTGAAGCGCGACTCGAATTCCGTGCGCAGCCGGGTGGACTGGGCGATCAACCCGGACATGAGCCTGGCCTATATCGCCGGCTGGTCGTCGTTCCGCGGCTCGTCGACGTATGACCAGGATGGCGGCTCGTACATCCCGACCAGCTTCACGACGGGCGGCAAATCGCAGGCCAACAACACGCTGCTGTCGAAGTACAAGAGCTACAGCCATGAAGTGGAGCTGCAGTCGACGGGCAAGAAGCAGGTCGACTGGCTGCTGGGCCTGTACTACGGCCATGAAAACAACGCGATGCGCTTCGACATTCCCATCATGAACGGCACCCAGCAGGGCACCGTGAACTGGCAGGGTTCGTTCATCCAGCCGAAGGAAACGGTCGAATCGAAGGCCGTGTTCGGGCAGGCCACGTGGAACATCAACGACCAGCTGCACCTGACGGGCGGCGCCCGCTACACGGACGACAAGCGCGAGAACATCGGCGGCATCGGCTGGGGCTGGAACGACAAGGCCGACGTGCCGCAACTGCCGATCAGCCCGAGCACGAATCCGGCGACCGCCGGTTCCGGCTTCGCGCTCAGCTCCAACAACAGCGGCTCGTTCAGCGGCAGCAAGGCCACGTGGCTGGGCCGTATCAGCTACGACATCACGCCGACGTCGATGCTGTATGCGAGCGTCTCGACCGGCTACAAGTCCGGCGGCCTGCAGGATGGCGGCGTGCCATATGGCCAGGAGACGCTGACGAACTATGAAGTGGGCAGCAAGAGCACGTTCATGAACGGCAAGGTCCGCATGAACAACGCGCTGTACTACGAAAAGTTCAAGGGCTTCCAGTTCAGCGCACCCGTGACGAACCCGGACGGCAGCCACAGTCTGTCCACGTACAACGCGGAAGGCGCGAAAGTGTACGGCTTCGAGACGGAGATCGCGGCGAAGATCACGCCAGCGGACCGTGTGCAGTTCACCGGCACGTACACGCATGCGGAACTGGGCCAGCTGATCGGCGGCTCGAACGACTACACGCTGCCGGTGTGCTCGATCCCGGGCATCTCGAACTGCCTGGACGTGACGGGCAACACGATGCCGCACTCGCCGAAGTGGAGCACGCAGATCATGTACCAGCACGTCTTCCAGCTGCCTACCGGCACGCTGACGCCGCGCCTGTCCGCGCACTGGGAATCGGCAAGCTGGCTGTCCGTGTTCAACCTGGGCGAGCCGGACCGCCAGAGTTCGTACGCGAAGGTGGACCTGGGCTTGCGCTACGACGCCGACAAGAAGTACTACGTCGACCTGTTCGTGCGTAACGCCGGCGACAAGAACATCAAGACCAGCGCGCAGAACCCGCAAGGCGTGTGGCAGGCGCAGTACCTGCCGCCGCGCACGATCGGCTTCAACGCGGGCTACACGTTCTAAGGTTTCACGACGTCCCTCACAACCCGGCTTTCGAGCCGGGTTTTTTTATCTCTTCGTCATCAGGGCGTCATCGGCGCTCACTAGACTGCATGCCTCCCGAACTTCCTATCGATGGCATGAACAAGCACACCTTGCACCTCGCCGGCGCGACCCTGCTGGCGCTCTCCGTTGCCGCATGCGGCGGCGATAACGACGAACAGGTTCCCGCCGTACCGACGCTGGCCGGCTTCGCCAGCCTGCCGGCCGACACTTACGTGGATGGCCCCACGTCCGGCCAGTTCATCACGGGCGGCGACCTGACCAACGCAACGGCGAACTACGGCTACACGCTGCCGTTCGTGAACAAGCAGCCGATGCAGGGCTTCTCGGCGTTCGCCACCGCGTTTGCCGGCAGCTGCTGGTACGTCATGCAGGACAACGGCTTCGGCGCGAAAGCCACGTCGCCGGATGCGCTGCTGCACGTGTACGCCGTAAAGCCCGACTGGGCCAGCGGCAAGGTGCAGGCGGCGAACTTCACCACGTGCGACACGCTGGCCGGCTTCAACGCCGACAGCTACATCCGCCTGCGCGACCCGGACCGCAAGCTGAGTTACGCGATCGTCGCGGACGGCGTGAATTACCCGGGCACCAGCGTCTCGCCGGCCGGGCGGACGATCCCCGTCGACCCGCTGATCAAGTCCGGCAAGCTGCTGACGGGCGGCGACCTGGATGTCGAGTCGTTCGTCATCGACGCGAGCGGCAATCTGTGGTTCGGCGACGAATTCGGCCCGTTCCTCGTGAAGACGGACCGCACCGGCAAGGTACTGCAAAAGGAAGTGCCGCTGCCGAACACGTTCAAGCTGGGCACGAACCCGCTGGTGCAAAGCCCGAGCAATCCGACGCTCGGCACGGCGGCGGCGAACCTGCCGAACTCCGGCGGCTTCGAGAGCATGACGATCAACCCGGCCGGCACGCGCATCTACACGATGCTGGAGCAGGCGATGACGACGGACACGGACCCGCAACGCCGTATCCTGAACGTGTTCGACATCGTGGCCAACACGTATCTGCCGAACGCCTACGCATACAAGGTCGGCACGGGTACGTACGTGAACGCCGCCGGCGCGACGATGAAGGAGGTCTTCACGGTCAACGACATGACGGCGATTAACGACCACGAATTCCTCGTCATCGAGAAGGACCGCGGAGCAGGGGACGCGCGCACCGGCAACTACAAGGCCAGCGGCGCGGACCGCGTCGCCGCGCGCGTGAAGAAGGTGTACAAGATCGACCTGAACAAGGTGGACAGCGACGGCTACCTGGTGAAGGAAGAAGTGGCGGACCTGATGAACCTCGCCGACCCGAAAGGCCTGGGCGGCGCCGCGACGATCAACGGCGTGTTCACGTTCCCGATGGAGAGCGTGGAAGCCGTGCGCATCGTCGACCGGCATACGATCATGATCGTCAACGACAGCAATTATCCCGGCGGGACTGGTGGGCGGAGTACGACGCGGCCGGATAATGCGGAGTTCATTCTGGTGCGGTTGCCGGTGGGGTTGAACTTGTAGCGAACGGGGCGCCAGGAGCGGGAGCGGCCTTGGGCTCGATCGTCGCGTTCACGCCGCGTGAGCTCAAGGAAATCCGCGTGGTGGGTTTTCGTGAGACTTTTCGGTGCCCGCCTGCGCTATTGTTCCCCATCACCAGGGAGAGATCATGTCCACGCCACACCAGTCAACGTTGATGAAGTCCATCGTCCTGTTTTTTGTGAAAGCCCTGACATTCAACGTCATCTTCTGGATGTTCTGGTTCCTGTTGCTGCAACCGGCGAGCAGCGGCGGCGCGAAAACACAGGCGAGTGCGACCGACGAGATGATCGCGAAGTACAACGCGCAGCTGAAGGAAACTGCACGGCAGACGGGCGAAGCGTCGCGGCAGATGGAGGTCGCGGCCGGGTTGCAGAAGCGCTATGCCGCGCTCCTCGAACTGCAGGAAGCGAACGAGCGCCGGCACCAGGTGCTTCTGCAGACGATGGAGCGCGAAGCCGGTATCCGGCATCGAGAACCATGACCGCTTGCCCCTCCTGATGCCGGCGCGGATCGCGGTTGCCGCTGGCGTTGAGCTTGCGTAATTCGGCTGGGTGTATTCCGCGGCTTTACCTTGGATAACCGGGCCAGCCGGCCTGGAGGCTCGCTCTCACTGGTCATGCGGCATGCGTGCCTGAAGAATGTGCGCAGTCCATTCATCAGGGACGATGGCGCCGTTGCTTTCATGACGTGCCGGAACAGTACACATTCCTGCTGCATCATCGGCATCGCCCCATCACGGAGCCACCAACCGCTTCACATGGAGCATGACGCGGACGGGGCCGCGCCCCGTCTTTCGATCTATCCCGCCTCCCGCGCCGCCTGCTGCGCCCGCGCATAACTCTCGGCCACGGCCGCATAGTTCGGCGCGACCATCCCATAAAGCCTCGCCAGGTCGGCCGCTTCCGGGCGGGCCCACGTGCGGTGCAGTTCCGACAGCAGCGCGTTCGTCGTCGTGGGCGTGACACCGCCCTGGACGAAGCGGGCCAGCGAGACGCGCGATGCCATCTCGCTGGGGTCGCCCGACGCGTCGATCACGGCATAGACCTGATAGCCCGCCGCCCGGGCGTCGAGCGCGGGGAACATCACGCAGACACTGGTCCATACGCCCGCCATCACGAGCGTCCTGCGGCCGGTGGCGCGCACCGTGCCGACGAAGTCGTCGTTGTCCCACGCGTTGACTTCGCCCTTGCGCGGCACGTAGACCGCATGCGGCGCAAGGTCGTGGATCTCGGGCATCAGCGGACCGTTGGTGCCGGCCGGCTCCGAGGCCGTCGTGATCACGGGGATGTGCAGCAGCGTGCACAGCCTGGCGATCGTCTCGACGTTGCGCCGCAGGTCGGCGACCGGTATGTCCTTGACGGTCTGGAACAGACCCGACTGATGGTCGAGCAGCAGGACGACCGTGTCGGCCGGGTCGAGCAGCATGGCGCCGCCGCCGGAAGGTGTGACGGAGGCTTTCGATGGCATGGAATTCGTCATGTTGGTTCTCCTTGTTGAAGGCATTACGAGGCAGGGTGCGCGTGCAGCGTGCGCTCGAGGAAGCGGCGCATTGGCGCGATCATCTCGTCCGCCTTGTCTTCCAGCGCGAAGTGGCCGGTGTCGAAGCGGTGCAGCTCCGCGTCCGGCAGATCGTCCAGGTAGGCCTGCGCTCCCGCCGACAGGAAGATCGGATCGTTGTCGCCCCACAGGATCAGCGTGGGCGGCTGATGATCGCGGAAGTAGCGGTGGAACTCGGGGTACAGCGCGACGTTGGTGCGGTAGTCGCGGATGATGTCGAGCTGGATGTCCACGTTGCCGGCACGGTCCAGGAAGAACTGGTCGTGGATCCACGCCGCCGGATCGACGCGGCTGGCGTCCTGCACGCCCGTGACGTACTGGAACCGCGTGCCTTCCAGCGTCAGGAATGGGCGCATCGCATCGCGGTTCGCCTGGCTGTCGTCGGCCCACAGCGCGCGAGTCGAGGCCCAGAAGTCGCCCATTCCCGCCTCGTAGGCATTGCCGTTCTGGACCACCAGCGCCGTCACGCGCTCCGGGTGCTTCAGCGCGAGGCGCAGGCCGACGGGCGCGCCGTAGTCCATCACGTACAGCGCGTAGCTGCTCACTTCCAGGCGCGCGAGCCAGGCGTCGACGACGTCCGTGAACGCCGCGAAGCCATAAGGGAAGCTGCCGCGCGGCGGCATCGACGACAGGCCGAATCCCGGCAGGTCCGGCGCGAGGACGCGGTAGCGGTCGGCCAGCGCCGGGATCAGGTTGCGGTACATGTGCGACGAGCTGGGAAAGCCGTGCAGCAGGACCACGGCGGGCGCGTCCTGCGGGCCCGCTTCGCGGTGGAAGATATCGAGGCCGGCGATGCTCGTCGAGCGGTGCCGGGTCGTTGGGATCGCGCTCATGGCGGCTCCAGATGAATGACGCGTGGAAGGAAGCCGCCGGCGCCTCGCGTGCGGCGCCGGCGGCGGCAAGTCACAGATTCCGGCCGAGGAAATCGCGGATCAGCGGCACCATCTCATCGAGCTTGTCTTCGAGCGCGAAGTGGCCCGTATCGAGCAGGTGCAGTTCCGCCTTGGGCAGGTCGCGCAGGTAGGGATGCGCGCCGGGTTCGGGGAAGATGTAGTCGTTCTTGCCCCACACGATCAGCGTCGGCGGCTGGTACTGGCGGAAGAACGCCTGGAAGTCGGGGTACAGCGGCACGTTCGAGCCGTAGTCGCGGAACAGGTCGAGCTGGATCTCGCGGTTGCCGGGGCGGTCGAGCAGGGCCTGGTCGACGATCCAGTTGTCCGGACTGATCCTGGCGACGTCGCTCATGCCGTCGGTGTACTGGAATTTCGTGATCTCCAGCGTGACGAGGTTGGCGATCGCTTCGCGCCGCTGCGGCGTGTCCTCGGCCCAGTAAGCCTTGATCGGATCCCAGAATGTTTCAAGCCCTTCGGTGTAGGCGTTCCCGTTCTGCACAATCAGCGTCTGCAGGCGCTCCGGGTGCTTCAGCGCCATGCGGTAACCGATCGGTGCGCCGTAATCCATCACGTACATGCTGTAGCGGGTGATGCCCAGCGCGTCGGTGAGCTTGTCGACGATGTCCGCCAGGTGCGCAAACGTGTAGGCGAATGCCTTGTGATCGGGTGCCGCGCTCTGGCCGAAGCCGGGATAGTCCGGCGCGATCACGTGATAACGATCGGCCAGCAGCGGGATCAGGTTGCGGAACATGTGCGACGACGTCGGAAAGCCGTGCAGCAGTAACAGCGTCGGCTTACCGGCGGGCCCCGCTTCGCGATAGAACACGTCGACGCTGTCGATATTCACCGTCCTGTAATGGACGACGGGGATTGGCTGTTCGATCTGCACGGCGGTTTGCATTGGTTTCATGGGTTCCTCCATAAGGTAGAGGGCCGGATGGGCCCTGGTCTGGCGCTTCGGAGGTACTCTATCCCGCTGCCGCGGGAAGGCTTCAGTTAATCCCGGTTAAAAGGTGGGAAGCCGATTCACCGCCGGCGCGCGTGCACCACGGCCCGCGTATCGCGGCGAATATCGAGTGCAATATCCGGTGCATTGGCGAACCCGAGGTTGTCGGAGGAGAAGTCGAATTGACGGTGCGGCGCATGGGAATGCGCCGATAAAAACCTGGCCCGTCCGATGGGCCGCTTGTATACTATTTTTTAACCATGAGTAGCAACGATGAATGAACCGTACAAGGGAGAGCGCATGACGGACGATCCGGGCGGCCGGTCGTTTGCCTTCGGCTCGTTCGTACTCATTCCGCAACGCCAGCTGCTGCTGCAAGGCGAGCTGCCGGTGCGGATCGGCAGCCGGGCACTGGACATCCTCACCGCGCTCGCCGAACGTCCCGGTGAACTCGTCAGCAAGCGCGAACTGATCGCCCGCGTGTGGCCGTCCACCGTGGTCGACGAGAGCAACCTGAAGGTCAACATGGCCGCGTTGCGGCGCGCACTGGGCGACGGCGGCCCGGACGACGCGCGCTATATCGCCACCGTCACGGGGCGCGGCTACAAGCTGATCGTCCCCGTCACCACCGGGGTGTCGCCGAACCTCGCCTGGGCCCCGGCGGCGGGCACCACGCGCCGCCACAATCTGCCGACCGGAACGACGCGGGTGATCGGCAGGGCCGATGCGATCGATGGGATCCGCCGCGATTTCGACGTCGCCCGCCTCGTGTCGATCGTCGGCCCCGGCGGCATCGGCAAGACCACCGTCGCGCTGGCCGTGGCCGAACACGCGATCGGCGCGTTCCGCGACGGCGCCTGGCTGGTCGACCTGGCGTTGACGAAGGATCCGCACCAGGTCCCCAGCGCCGTCGCGGCGGCGCTCGGCATCGCCGGCAACGCGGCCGGCATACTGGCCACGTTGTGCAAATCGCTGCGCGACCGGCAGATCCTGCTCGTGCTCGACAGTTGCGAGCAGGTCATCGAAGCGTGTGCCGCGTGCGCCAGCCGGATCCTGGCCGAGGCGGCAGGCGTGAAGATCCTCGTCACCAGCCGCGAGCCGCTGCAACTGAGCGGGGAGCGCGTGCGCCGGTTGCCGGGCCTGGGGTTGCCGCCGTCGTCGGAACACCTGACGGCGCAGGAAGCGCTGATGTTCCCGGCTGTGCAGCTGTTCGTCGACCGCGCCACGGACCGGATGGAAACGTTCAAGCTGCGCGACGCCGATGCCACGGCCGTGGCGGAGATCTGCCGGCGGCTCGACGGCATCGCGCTCGCCATCGAACTGGCCGCGACCCGCATCGATGCGTTCGGGGTGGGCGGCCTGCACAAGCAGCTCGACAACCGCTTCCGGCTGCTGGTCGGGCGCCGCTCCGGGCCGGAACGCCATCGCACGCTGGCGGCCACGCTCGACTGGAGCTACAGCCTGCTCGCGGAACGCGAGGCCGCGCTGCTGCGCTCCGTTTCCGTGTTCGCCGGGGTGTTCGATATCGAGGGCGCCGCGGTCGTCGCGGCCATGGACCCGGCCGAAGCGGCCGATATGCTGGCCCAGCTGTCGGCGAAATCGCTGCTCGTGGCCGACCTCGATGCCGACGGCATCGCCTACCGTCTGCAGGAAACCACGAACTCGTACTGCCAGGACAAGCTGCGCGCCGGCGGGCACGAACCGGTGGCGCGGCAGCGGCATGCCGAGCACACGTACGTCACGCTGGAGCGGGCCGGCAGCGAGTGGGCACAACGCCCCGCGGACGAGTGGGAAAGCGCATACCGGCGCGTGCTGGGCGACCTGCGCGCGGCGCTCGCGTGGACCGTCAAGGAGGCGCCGGATGGACCGCTGGCGATCCGGCTGACCGTGGCAGGCCTGCTGCTGTGGAACCAGTTCTCGCTGACGGAGGAATGCCTGCGGCATGTCTCGCATGCTGTCGAGGAACTCGACGCCGCGGGGTTGGCGGGAACCGCGTTCGAGATGAAGCTGAAACTGTGGCTGGGCTGCTCGACGATGCTGACCCGGGAATTCCGGCACCAGGCCATGGCGGCGCTGCGCCGCGCGCTGGCGATCGCGGAAGGCATCGGCGATACCGACTATCGGCTGCGTTGCCTGGTGATGATCGGCATCTACGAACTCTTCACGGGCGAGCACGAGGCGGGCATGCGCACGCTGGAGGAATTCGAAGCGGTGGCCGGCGCGGAAGATCCTTCCGTCCTGCCGGAGGGCGACGTCCACATGGGCATCGCGGAACTGTTCCTCGGCCGGCTGCCCCGCTCCCGGGAACGCCTGGAACGCCTGGCGCGGCGCGACTTGCGCTATTTCGGTTCGTATGCCGTGCGCTACCTGTCCGATCCGATCGTCCTCGTGCGTGCCGTGCTGACGCATGTCCAGTGGTTGACCGGCTCCGCCGACGCGGCGATGCGCACGGCCGCGGTGGCCGTCGATGAAGCACGCCAGACGAAGCACCACCTGTCGATGAACAACATCCTGTCGTATGCATGCCCGGTGTTCTACTGGAGCGGCGCCTACGACGAGTGCGAACGCTACGTGGCGATGCTGGAAGACCACGTCGCGCGGCATGGCCTCGTGTCGCGGCGGCCCGTGGCCAGCTTCTATGCCGCCGCCGTCGCCTATGCGCGGCACGGCTCATCGCCGGACGTCATCTTCGCGCTGCAACGTGCGATCGGGGAGTTCCGCAACATCAATCACCTGGCGCGCATGCCGTACTACCTGAGCGTGCTGGCGAACGCGCTGGCCGATCGCGGCCGGTTCGCCGAAGCGGAAAGCACGATCCGTACGGCGCTGGACATCGCCGCCGCTCAACACGAGCTGTGGTGCCTGCCCGAGGTGTTGCGCATCCAGGCCGCGATCGCGGCGCTGCAGGGCCGGAAGACGGAAGCGGCGGGGTTGCTCGTCAATGCGCTGGAGGTTGCCACCGAGACCGGTGCGCTGGCGTGGCGCCTGAGGGTTGCCATCGACCTGGCCACGCTGTCGGGCGACGGCGAGGAAGGCGCCGCGGCACTCGGCATCGTGCGCGCCGCGCTGGACGAGTTCACGGAAGGGTTCGCGACCCGCGATCTGGCCGCCGCGGCTGCGCTGGTCGGTGCGCAGGTTAGCGCGCAGGCAAGTGACTAGCGCGCCGCGAGTGCCGCCGCGATCGCCGGGTCATACTGCCCATCGACCTGGATGAACAGCATGCGGCACGGCTTGCCGGAGCGGTTCGCCCACGCGTGATTGGTGCCACGCTGGATGACGACGCTGCCGGGTCTCAACGGCACATCGGAATCGTCGAGCACGAGCGTCAGCTCGCCCGCGATGACGATGCCGTAGTCGACAGCCTCGGTGCGATGCATCATCGGGTGCGGCGAGTCGTCCTTCGTCGTCAGGGCCGCGCTGTTGTTGACCTCCCCGAACGCCGCCTTCATCCGCTGCTCCGCATCGGCCAGGTAGGCCTCGTCGGGCGGGAAGTCGACGAAGCGGATGCGCGTGCCGTGCTTCGGTGGACCGTGCATCGTCGGGCCGGTGGTCGGGTCGGCGCCGTTGTCGACGGGGGCGGGCGTGCCTGCCGTCTCCCACACCTCATGGAAGAACATGCCGGGCAGTGCCTGCAGCTCGAACACCGTGGGCAACGGGCCATCGCTCGCCACGATGGCCTTGCCGTCGGCATCGTGACCCGTCACGACGCGGTGAATGGCGGGAAAGGACATCGTCTGCTCCTTCACGCCTCTTTGTGATGGAACGGCGCGAACCAGGTGACCAGGAACGACGGCACCGTCGCCGCCATCACGAACCAGAAATAGTGCACATACCCCAGCGCCTCCTGCAGGTGCCCGGACACCATCCCCGTCACCATCATGCACAGCCCCATCAGGCCCGTGCCGAACGCGTAGTGCGTCGTCGAGTACTTGCCCGGCGCGAGCTGTTGCATCAGGTAGATCATGAAGCCGACGGAGCCGAAGCCGTAGAAGAATTTCTCGACCGCGACGCCCGCCGTCACAACGAGCTCGCTGGTCGGCTGGTACAGCGCCATCAGCAGGAACGTCACGTTCGGGATGTTGACGGCGCAGCACAGCAGGAACAACGTCGGCTTCAGGCCGCGCCTGGCGACGAAGAAGCCGCCCAGCAGGGAGCCCAGCAGCACGGCAGCCAGCCCGTACGTGCCGTAGACGAGGCCCAGCTGCTCGTTCGACATGCCCAGGCCGCCCTTGGCCACGGGGTCCACCATGAAGAACGGGCCGATCTTTTCCAAGAGGCCGATCGACAGGCGGAACAGGAACGCGAAGCCGACCATCAGCCACACGTCGCGCTTCTGGAAGAACGTGATGAAGGAGTCCTTCAGGATGAACCACGCTTCGCTCAGCGACGACGGCGCGTTTTCCGCCTTCGCGCCGTCCGGCATCGTGCGCAGGTGCCATGCCGCCATCACGAGCGTCAGGCCGGCGACGATGAAGAAGATGATGCGCCAGCTTTCGATCCACTCGGGGCCGAACACTTTTGGATCGTGGTGGAAGACGCGCGTGTGCAGCCAGCCTGACAGGTACACCATGCCGCCCGAGGCGACGATCGGGCCGATGTTCCACGACAGGCTCTGGATACCGCAGTACAGCGATTGCGCGCGCGAGTCGAGCGCGGTGACGTAGACGCCGTCGGAGGCGATGTCCTGCGTGGCGCCGACGAACGACAGCAGGATGAACAGCGCGACCATGATCGCCATGTAGCCCGGCAGCGCCATCGCCAGCGCGACGCAGCCGAAGCCGACGCCGACGATCACCTGTGCGACCAGCACGAAGAACTTCTTCGTGCGGTACATCTCGACGAGCGGTGCGAACAGCGGCTTGATCGTGTACGCGAGGATCAGGTAGCTCGCGTACTCGGCGGCCTTGCCGTTGTCCATGCCCAGGTTCTTGAACATGATCGCCGTCACGCTGGTCAGCATCACGTAGGCCAGCGCCATCGTGAAGTAACCGGTGGGGACCCACAGCAGCGGACTGCGGCGCGGGGCGGCGGTGGCGTGGCCTGTCGCGGGCAGGTCCTCGGCCGTCGCGCTGGCTGCTTTCGTGTTCATGTCGTCTCCTGTCTGTGTCGTCATATCCGCTGCGGCTATGCTGCCGCTGTTGCGTACGTCATGTTAGCCGTCAGCCGCGCTGCGTGTCGATGAATTCGCGATACCACAGCGCGCTGTCCTTCGGCGTGCGCTGCTGCGTCGCGTAATCGACGTGCACGATGCCGAAGCGTTTCGCGTAGCCGGAGTTCCATTCGAAGTTGTCCAGGAGGCTCCACAGGAAGTAGCCGCGCACGTCGACGCCCGCATCCATCGCATCCTTCAATGCGGCCAGGTGGCGCTGCACGTAGTCGATCCGCTGCGTGTCGGGCACGTGGCCGTCCACCACCTCGTCCGGATTGGCCATGCCGTTCTCCGTGATGTAGATCGGCGGCAGGTCGTATTCGCCCTTCAGCTTCACCAGCAGCTCGGTCAGGCCCTGCGGGTAGATTTCCCAGCCCATGTCCGTCGTGCCCAAGGCCGCCGGTGCCGGCACCGGCGGATTGGCCGCGCTGCACCAGGAGCGGAAGTAGTAGTTCACGCCCAGGAAGTCGATCGGCTGGCGGATGATGTCGAAGTCGCCGTCCTTCACGTCCGGCGCGTTGGCGCCGTGGCCTTGCAGCGCGTACTCGGGGTAGCGGCCCTTGAAGATCGGGTCCATGAACCATTGCACGGAGCGGGCATATTCCCACTGGGCGAGGGCGCGGTCGGCAGCGCTGTCGGTGGCGGGATCGGCGGTCCACTGGTTCAGCACGATGCCGAGCTGGGCCTGGCTGCCGACGGCGCGCATCGCTTTCATCGCGAGGCCGTGCGACAGCAGCAGGTGGTGCGACACCTGCACGGACTGCTTGGCATCGGCGACGCCCGGCGCGAATTGCGCGTTGCCGTAACCCAGGTTGGCCGTGCACCACGGCTCGTTGTGCGTTGCAATCGTTTTCACGCGGTTGCCGAAACGCCGCGCGACTTCCGCTGCATACTCGGCGAAGTGATATGCCGTGTCGCGGTTCAGCCAGCCGCCGTCGTCCTGCAGGCCCTGCGGCAGGTCCCAGTGATACAGTGTGATGTGGGCGGCGATGTTCTTCTTGTCCAGCTCGTCCAGCAGGCGCCCGTAAAACGCAAAGCCCGCCTCGTTCCATGCGCCTTTGCCGGCCGGCTGCACGCGCGCCCACGCCATCGAGAAGCGGTAGGCGTCCACGTGCAGGTCCGCCATGATGCCGACGTCTTCCGCGTAACGGTGGTAGTGGTCGCAGGCCACGTCGCCGTTGCTGCCGTCGATCACTTTACCCGGCGTGTGGCTGAACGTATCCCAGATCGACGGGCCCTTGCCGTCGGCGTTGGCGGCACCCTCGATCTGGAACGCGCTGGTGGCGACTCCCCACGTGAACGAAGGCGGAAATTGCAATTTATCGGTCATTATCTTATCTAGCCTGAGGGTTTGAAAACGATTTCATGCAGCTTCAGGCATTAGACCGCATGGCGCCGGCCATGTCAACGGCGACAACGAAAATCCTCAGGGAAACGATTTGGGGCCTGTCGCCATCGCTCGGCGAGCGCTCAACAACTGCTCAGCGGTCGCTCAAATTCCGCTCAGTCGCTGCTTCATTACTGCTCAGCGCGCGCTCACTGACCGATGTACTTGTCGAAGTTCTGTTCGTAGTCGTTGACGTTCTCGGCCATCATCTTGTCGAACTGCTGGCGGAAGTAGGCAAGCGCTTCGTCGCGGTTGGCCGCGAATTTCTCGACGGTGCCGGCATTGCGGGCCAGCAGGAACGCATTGAAGCGGGAAGCCGCGAACATCAATGCGGCGCCGGCCACGTGCGGCGGCGCGCCGCTGGCCTGGCCTTTTTCGTTGGCGAACTGGATGAACTGGTCGATCAGTTGCCAGAATTCCTGGTCATAGTCCTGGTTGTTCATGGGGAGTCGGGGTAGGGGTGTAAAAAAACCGGGCAGGGCCCGGTCGGTGGTCAGTTGGCGATGAAGCGCGGAGGGATTTCCATGCCCTCGTTGGCCGCGTCCGCATACGCGCGCAGCTCGCGAATCGCCAGTTCGAGCTGTTCCTGGCTGGGGTTGGCCTGGAAGCCGCGGATACGTTCGTTCAACGCCGCCACTTTCTGGGTCCATTGCAGCCTGTCGATCTTGCTCATACAGCCTCCCTGTACTTTATGTTCTTAAGGAAATCAGTATCGCTCCACGCGGGGGCGCTACTCCGTGCGGCAGCGCACAGAACGCGCCCTTAAGGATGAGCTGCGCCCTCAGGCCCGGGTGCCGTTCAGGAACAGGTCGACGCGCTGCTCGACCTGCAGCTCGGTATCGCGCGCCCCCGTCGGCGCCGGGCCGAACAGGTAGCGTTTCACGTGGTCGCCCATCAGGCAGTTCATGAAGTGCACGGCCAGCTGCTCGGCAGGCAGGTCGCGCAGCTGCGCGCGGACCTCGGGACGGGAAAAATAGCGGCACAGCGCCACGCGGGTCTGCTGCGGGCCGGCGTCGAAAAACGCCTCGGCCAGCTCCTGGTCGTGGTGCGCCTCGGCGATCACCATCCGGTGCAGCTTGATGACGACGGACGAGGACAGCAGCTCGTGCACCCGTGTACCAAAGTCGATCAGCACCTCGCGCAGCGGGCGCTGGTTCGTTTCCAGGTCTTCCATCGTGCCGAAATAGACCTCGCGGCCCGACCGCAGGATCTCCCGGAACAGGCCGCTCTTGCCGCCGAACTTCACGTAGATCGTGCGCACTGCCACGCGCGCCTTGCGGGCGATCATTTCCAGGCTGACCTTCGCGTACCCCTTTTCAAGGAAGAGCTCGGCCGCGGTCGTCATCAGATCCTGCATGCGGGCCTCGGCGTCGCACGCGCGCGGCCGGCCCGCGCCGCGGTTGGCGATGGGGCACTGCACTTCGCTGTCTTGCTCGTCAGATATATCGTTGGACATCGGTAGGGAACGCTGCAAATAACGTGGAAGGCTATCAGATGGCATCACTGTATGCCACTTAGAAATGAAATGCAACCGTTTCATTTCTTGACTTCGCCCAATCTTTGTCGAATAATGCGCAGACACCATTTCATTTCTGGGAGCGCCACCATGTCCAACAACCAGGCAGAACAAAAAGTGCTCAGCGCTGTGCCAGCAGGCGCACCGGCTGCCCCCGCGGCGCCGGCGGCAGCGGCCAAGAAGCCGAACCGCCGCGTGATCGTCGTCGCCGGCCTGATCGCCGTGGCCGCGATCGTGGCGGGCGGCCGCATGTGGTACCGCAGCACGCATTTCGTGGAAACGGAGAACGCCTACGTTGCCGGCCACGTTCACCCGGTCTCGTCCCGCATCGCCGGCACCGTCACCAAGGTGCTGATCGACGATAACCAGTACGTCAAGGAAGGCGACGTGATCGCCGAACTCGATCCGTTCGACCAGCGCATCAAGGTCGACCAGATCCGTGCCCAGATCGCCGCCGCCGAAACCCAGGTGCTGCAGGCCGACGCGCAAGTGGCCCAGGTCAATGCGCAAGCCAGCGCCGCCGCGGCCCAGGTCAAGCAATCCGAGGCGCTGCTGGTCCGCGCCAACCAGGACGCCGAGCGCTACGGCCAGCTGTACACGAGCCAGATGAAGGCCGTGTCGAAGGCCGAGCTGGATGCCGCCAACGCCTCCCGCGCCAGCGCCGTCGCCGACCTGGCCGCGCGCAAGGACAGCGCCGCCGCCGCGAAGGCGCAGATCGCCGCCGCCGCTTCCGCGCGCGACGTGCTGAAGACGCAGATCGACGTGCTGAA
Organism: Pseudoduganella flava; assembly: GCF_007830495.1. Taxonomy (GTDB): domain Bacteria; phylum Pseudomonadota; class Gammaproteobacteria; order Burkholderiales; family Burkholderiaceae_D; genus Rugamonas; species Rugamonas flava. Next base: position 34,196 of record NZ_VLKW01000004.1, read on the forward strand.
GGTGCAGTTGAAGGACGCCGAGCAGCAGCTCGCGTACAACAAGATCGTGGCGCCGATCAGCGGCCGCGTCGGCAAGCGCACCGTCGAGGTGGGCCAGCGCGTGCAGCCGGGCCAGCAGCTGACGGCACTGGTGCAGGACAACGTGTGGATCACGGCGAACTTCAAGGAAACCCAGCTGGCCGACATGCACGTGGGCCAGCCGGTGCACATCACGGTCGACGCGCTGCCGGGCAAGGAAGTGACGGGCCGCGTGGACAGCTTCTCGCCGGCCTCCGGCAACCAGTTCGCGCTGCTGCCGGCCGATAACGCCACCGGCAACTTCACGAAGATCGTGCAGCGCGTGCCCGTCAAGATCACGCTGTCGCAAGCTGACCAGAAGGCGCTGGCCGGCCGCCTGGTGCCGGGCATGTCCGTGATCGCGGAAGTCGCGATCGGCGCTTCCCACTGAATTCGGAGCTCGCAATGAGTTCGCAAACCATGGCAGGCAATCCGCCCGCGGCGCACGGCTACGGCCAGGCGAGCGGTGCGGTGTCCGGCCGCACCTGGGTGGCCGTTGCCGCCGGCATGCTGGGCGCCTTCATGGCGGTGCTGGACATCCAGATCACCAACTCGTCGCTGAAGGACATCCTCGGCTCGCTGTCGGCCACGCAGGAAGAGGGCTCGTGGATCTCCACCGCCTACCTGGTGGCCGAGATCATCGTCATCCCGCTGACCGCCTTGCTGACCCGCGTGTTCACGCTGCGCGGCTACATGATGGGCACCACGGCGCTGTTCCTCGTGTTCTCCACGCTGTGCGGTTTCGCCTGGAACCTGGAAAGCATGATCGCGTTCCGGATGGCGCAGGGCTTCACGGGCGGTGCGCTGATCCCGATGGCGATGACGCTCGTGATGACGAAGCTGCCGCCGTCGAAGCGCGCGACCGGCATGGCGCTGTTCGGCCTGACCGCGACGCTGGCGCCGGCGATGGGCCCGACCTTGGGCGGCTACCTGTCCGAGCTGTATGGCTGGCCGTCGATCTTCTACATCAACTGGGTGCCGGGCGTGCTGCTGATGGCCGGTATCGCCTATGGCCTGGACAAGGACAAGTGGAACCTCGACCAGCTGTGGAACGCCGACTGGCTGGGCATCGGCCTGATGGCGCTGGGCCTGGGCTGCCTGACCGTGTTCCTGGAAGAGGGCAACAGCAAGGACTGGTTCGACTCCGCGTTCATCATCACGTTCGCCGGCCTGGCGATCGTCGGCCTGCTGGGCTGGGTCGTGACGAGCGCGATGCGCGCGCAGCCGTTCGTCAACCTGGGGCTGTACGGCCAGCGCAACTTCCTCGTCGCCACCGCATTGTCGGCCGTGATGGGCATGGGCCTGTACGGCTCGTCGTTCCTGCTGCCGCTGTTCCTCGGCCAGATCGCCGGCTACTCGCCGATGCAGATCGGCGAAGTGATCATGTGGGTCGGCCTGCCGCAGCTGTTCATCATGCCGTTCGTGGCGAAGCTGTCGTCGAAGGTCGACAACCGCATCCTGTGCACGTTCGGCCTGCTGCTGTTCGGCGGGTCGTGCCTGATGAACGCGTACATGGATGCGAGCACCGGCTACGACCAGCTGATGCTGTCGCAGATCGTGCGCGCGCTGGGCCAGCCGTTCGTCATGCTGACGCTGTCGAACTTCGCGATGAACGGCATCGCTCCGAAGGACATGGCGTCCGCCTCGAGCCTGTTCAACATGACGCGTAACCTGGGCGGCTCGATCGGTATCGCGCTGCTGGCCACCGCGCTGACGCAGCGCGAGCACTTCCACTCGCAGCGCCTGGGCGAATCGATCACCGGCTTCTCGCTGGCGACGCAGCAGCGCCTGGACCAGATGACGCAATCGTTCATCGGCCAGGGCTTCGACCCGGTCAACGCGGCGGACAAGGCGCTGAAGGCGATCGACGGCATCGTACGGCGCGAAGCGTTCGTGATGGCCTACAACGACGGCTTCTTCATCGTCGGCGGCATCCTGCTCTCGTGCATCCTGATCCTGTGGCTGTCGGACAAGGTGAAGTCGCCTTCCGGCGCCGGCGGTGGCGGTCACTAGGCTCGGCACATACAACAAGAGGTAACTATGTTCATCCAAAAATACATGACCCTGGCCGTGGCCTCCGCCGCGCTGATGCTGTCCGGCTGCGCCACCGTGGGGTCGGATTTCAAGGCGCCGCAAAACGTGGCCGACACCAGCTTCCGCCACGCGCCGCAAGGCGCCGACAATACGGCCCATCTGCCGCAGCAATGGTGGAGCGTGTTCGGCGACGACACGCTGAACCGCCTGGAACAGCAGGCGCTGGCCGACAGCCCCACCGTCAAGGCAGCGGCCGAGCGCCTGGTGCAGGCCGAGGCCCAGCTGGGCGTCGTGCGCGCCAGCGAGCGGCCGCACCTGGACGTCAGCACGGGCGTGTCGAACTCGCGCACGTCGGCCAACACGTCGCAGGGCATCGCGCTGGGCCACCGCGCGATCTCCGGCAACAACTACTCGGTCGGCGCATCGTTCTCGTATGAGCTGGACCTGCTGGGCCGCGTGCGGCGCGCCGTCGAGGCGGCCGATGCGCAGGCGCTGGCCGCGCAGGCGGACCGCGACGGCGTGATGCTGGTGCTGACGTCGCAGGTTGCCACGACCTACTGGCAACTGCGCGGCCTGGACTCCGAGATCGCGATCCTGCGTGCCGCGCTCGATACGCGCCGCGAAACGGAGGACCTCGTCAACGCCCGCTACAACGCGGGCCTGACCAATGAACTGGATACGGCCCGTGCCCGTATCGAACGCGCCAACGCGCAGGCCGACCTGGAAGAAGTGCAGCGCCAGCGCAACCAGCTGGAACACGGCCTGGCCGTGCTGCTGGGCGCTTCGCCATCGGCCGCCGTGCTGCCGGCCGCGCAGGCCGCCGCGCTGCCGCAGCCGCCGGCGATTCCCGTCGGCCTGCCGGCCAGCCTGCTGGCGCAGCGGCCGGACCTGGCGGCCAGCGTCGCGACCCTGAAGGCGGCCAATGCGAACATCGGCGTGGCCGAAGGGGCGTTCTACCCGTCGCTGAGCCTGACCGGCAATTTCGGCTTCGCATCCGAGAGCCTGTCGGAACTGATCAAGAGCGGTTCCCGCCAGTTCAGCGTCGGCCCGCTGGCGCTGTCGCTGCCGATCCTCGACGGCGGCCGCAACAAGGCCAACCTGCAGGCCGCGCAGTCGCGCTACAACGAGGCGCTGGCGAACCACCAGGGCAAGCTGCTGACGGCACTGCGTGAAGTGGAGGATGCATTGTCCGACGTGCAGCAGCGGCAGCAGCAGGGCAAGGCGCAGGCCGAGTCGCGCGAAGCGGCAGCCCGCGCCTACATGGTGGCGCGGGCGCGCTACGAGCGCGGCCTGTCGACCTACCTGGACGTGACCGATGCGCAGCGCAGCGCGCTGGCGGCCGACCGCGCCACCGCGCAGATCGACACGCAGCGGCTGCTCGCCGCCGTGGCGGTGGCGCGCGCGCTGGGTGCCGGCTGGCAGCCGCAAGGCCAGCTCGCGCAGTTGACGCAGAACGCCGTCCGTTAAAGGTTGCGCTGGCGAGGCCGGTGGCCGCGTGGCCGCCGGCCCGGGGCGCTCCGAATCGGATGTTCAGGCCTGGGCGGCGCGTGCGACGAGCAGGTCGATCAACGCGCGTGCCGGCGCCGACAGGCCGCGGTGCGGCGCGTACACCAGCGAGAACGCACGGGTGCGCCCGCCCAGTTGCGGCAGCACCTCTACCAGTTGGCCCGCCGCGATCCTTTCCGCCGCCATGTAGCGCGCACACGCCGTGATGCCGAGGCCCTGTGCGGCCAGCGTGACGACGCCCATCACGTCGTCCGACACGGTGATGCCGGGCGGCGGCGTCCAGTCCACGTCGCGGCCGTCGACGCGCAGCATCCATGGAATCAGCCGCCCGGTGCTGGGCCGCACGAAGCCGATGCAGCGCTGGCGCTGCAGGTCGTCGAACGTGTCCAGCGGGCCGGCAGCGCGCACGAAATCGGGCGTGGCGACGAGGATCATGTCCGCCATCTCCAGCGTGCGCGCGACCATGCTGCTGTCGGGCAGCGGGCCGGAGCGGATCGCCACGTCGTAGCCTTCGGCCGCCAGGTCCACGTTGCGGTTCGTGATGTTCAGTTCCACCTGCACCTGCGGGTGCCGGCGCGCGAATTCGGCCAGCATCGGCGGCAGGCGCTGGTGGCCATAGCTGGTCGGCGCGCTGATGCGCACGCGCCCGTACAGGAGCTCTTCCGGCTCGGCGCAGCGCTGGATCGCCTGCTCGGCCTTCTCGACCTGGGCGAAGGCCTGGCGCGTCTCGTCCACGTACAGCCGGCCCGCATCGGTGAGGCTCTGGCTGCGCGTCGTGCGCCGCAGCAGCTGCGTGCCGAGCCGCGCTTCCAGGCGGGCGATGGCGCGGCTCAGCACCGAAGGGGTGGTGGCCAGCACGACGGCGGCGGCGGTCAGCGACCCATGCTCGACGACGGTGAGCAGGGCCTCGACATCGGCCAGGTGATCGAAACGGCGGGCCATTTTATCCTCTCAAGCACAAATTATTTGTTGGAAAGCTAGTTTATCTTCATCCTGGCGAAAAATACAATCGACTCAACCCGTCAACACAAAGGAAATGACGCATGCAACTGCTGGACAAACTGCAGTGGCGCTATGCCACGAAAAAAATGGACCCGACCCGCGCCGTGCCGGCCGAGAAGGTGGAACGCATCATCGAAGCGGCGCGCCTGGCGCCGACGTCTTCCGGCCTGCAGCCTTACGAGATCCTGCTGGTGACGAACCCGGACGTGAAGCGGCGCATCGCGGAAGTGGCGTGGAACCAGCAGCAGGTCGTCGACGGTTCGCACCTGCTGGTGTTCGCGGCATGGGACAACTACACGGCCGAGCGCATCAACCACATGTTCGACCTGACCAACGAAGTGCGGGGTTTCCGCAACCAGGGCTGGGAAGACTACCGCCAGATGCTGCTGTCGACCTACCCGCAGCGCGACGAGGCGGTGAACTTCAGCCACACGGCGCGCCAGGCGTTCCTGGGCCTGGGCGCCGCGCTGATCGCCGCCGCGTTCGAGGAAGTGGACAGCGTGCCGATGGAAGGCTTTGACCCGGCCGCCGTCGACGCGATCCTGGGCTTGCGCGAGCGCGGCCTGAAGAGCGTGGCACTGCTGCCGCTCGGCTATCGCCAGGAAGAGGGCGACTGGCTGGTCAAGCTGCCGAAGGTGCGCCGCCCACGCGCGGAGTTCGTCACCGAGGTGGCGTAACAGCCGAGCTCGTGTCCCTCTGGGGTCAGACCCCAGAGGGACACGGCCTCAGCTGCATTCACCACTCACTGCCCGAACCGCTCCAGCAGGAAATCCACGAACGTCGTCAGCTTCGGCGTGGCGCGCCGGTCGCGCGAGTAGACGAGGTGCATCGGCCGCGGCGACGGCAGGTAGTTGCGCAGCAGCGGGACGAGGCGGCCGGCGGCGATGTCGTCGGCCAGGATCACTTCCGCCTGCATGACGATGCCGAAGCCGTTCAACGCGGCCATCCGCAACGCCGCCGTGCTGTTCGCACAAAAGCGCCCCGGCCGCACCAGACGGCCATCCCGTTCCCCTTTCAGCTTCCATCTCGCCTGCGGCAGCCAGCCCGTGAATTCCAGGCATTCGTGCTGCGCCAGGTCGGCCGGCGTGCGTGGCCTGCCGTGCTTTTTCAGGTAGGCGGGCGACGCGCAGATCGCCATCCCGTACGGCCGCAGCGGCCGCGCCACCAGCGTCGAATCGGGCAGCGGGCCAATGCGCACGGCGACGTCGAAGCCTTCTTCGACGAGGTCCACGGTGCGGTCGTTCAGGTTCAGGTCCACCGTCACGTCCGGATGCAGGCGCAGGTAATCCGTGACGGCCGGCGCCAGCCACCGCGCGCCGAACGATACCGGCGCCGTCACCTTCAGCAGGCCGCGCGGTGCCGTGCGCATCGATTCGGCCAGCGACTGCGCCTCGTCGATCTGGGCGCGGATCGCGCGGCACTGGTCCGCGTAGCGGCGGCCGATCTCGGTGAGGGCCTGGCGGCGCGTCGTGCGCGTCAGCAGTGCCGCGCCCAGCATCTGCTCGAGCGCGCGGATGTGCTTCCCCACCATCACTGCCGACATGCCGCAGCGTTCCGCGGCCGCGGCGAAACTGCCGGCCTCCACGGCGGCGACAAAGACTTCCATGCTGCGCAGCTTGTCCATCGATTCCTAATCGGCAGTTTCGAATGTCCGTCATGCTAGCGCATTTATTCCTGCTCCGTTGACGCCGATACTGACGCCTCTTTCACACATCAGGAGCGGATATGAAGATCATCGTCATCGGTGCCGCGGGCACCATCGGCCGCGCGGTCGTCGAACGCCTGGGCCGGCACCACGACATCATCGGCGCGGGCCGCGGCAGCGGCGAGGAGCAGGTCGCGATCGAGGACTACGCCAGCGTGCAGGCGCTGTTCGCGCGCACGGGGCCGGTGGACGGCGTCGTCGTCGCGGCGGGCGGGCTGCACATCGGGCCGTTTTCCGAGATGACGCCGGAGCAGTTCCAGGTCGGCCTGCACAGCAAGCTGCTGGGGCAGGTGCACGTGGCGCTGGCCGCGCAGCACGCACTGAACGACGGCGGCTCGATCACGCTGACGTCCGGCATCGACGCCTACCACGCGATCCGCCACGGCGCCAATGCGATGACCGTGAACCTGGGCCTGGAAGGCTTCGTGGCCGGCGCGGCGCTGGACCTGCAGCGCGGCCTGCGCATCAACGTTGTCGCGCCGACCGTGCTGACGGAATCCGTGCCGCTGTACGGCCACCTGTTCCCCGGCTTCGAACCGGCCGACGCCAAGCGCGTCGCGATGGCCTACCAGCGCAGCGTCGACGGGCCGGAGACGGGCAAGGTGTACCGCGTGTATTGACGGGAAGATGGGGCTGGGGAGGGCGGTGGCCTGCATGCCATCGCCCGCTGCGCAGGCGCGGAGCTGCGCTCCACGAAATCCCTGCTACGCCCCCAGCAGGACACAAGCTCATCAGTAGCATCGCCGGGGATTACAATGACCGCTTCCTTTCCACCCGAAGCAAAGGTCCCATGAAAAACGTACTTCTCCCGCTGGTGCTGGCCGTGTCGGCCGCGACGGCGATGGCGGCGCCGGCCGGTGTCGCCGACTTGAACAGGATGGCGCAGCGGTTCGCGCCCGTCGAACTGAAGGCCGATACGTCGATGCTGTCGGCCGGCGACCGCAAGGCGATCGCCAAGCTGATCGAAGCGGCGAAGATCGTCGACACGCTGCAGCTGCGCCAGCGCTGGGCCGGCAACGAGGCGCTCTGGGCGGCGCTGCGCAAGGACAAGTCGGCACTCGGCAAGGCGCGCGCCGATTACTTCTGGCTCAACAAGGGCCCGTGGTCGATCATCGACGGCAACGAGTCGTTCCTGCCCGCGCAGGTGAGCGGCATCGCGGTGCCGCCGACGAAGCCGGCCGCCGCGAACTTCTATCCCGAGGGTGCCACCAAGGAGGCGCTGGAGCGCTGGATGGACGGCCTGCCGCCGCAGGACAAGCAGCAGGCGCAATGGTTCTTCACGACGATCCGACCAGGCAGCGACGGCAAGTTCAAGATCGTCAAGTATTCGGACGAGTACAAGACCGAGCTGACCCAACTGGCCGCGCTGCTGCGCGAAGCGGCCGCCGCGACCGACAACGCGTCGCTGAAAAAATTCCTGACCCTGCGTGCGGACGCGTTCCTGTCGAACGACTACCTGCAATCCGACTTCGCGTGGATGGACCTCGATTCGCTGGTCGACGTGACGATCGGCCCGTACGAAACGTATAACGACGAACTGTTCGGCTACAAGGCCGCCTTCGAAGCGTATGTAAACATCCGCGACCGCAAGGAGACGGCGAAGCTGGACTTCTTCGCGAAGCACATGCAGGAGATCGAGGACAGCCTGCCGCTCGACGCGCAGTACCGCAACCCGAAGGTGGGCGCGGTGGCGCCGATGGTCGTCGTCAACCAGGTGTACGGTGCCGGCGACGGCAATATGGGCGTGCAGACGGCCGCCTACAACCTGCCGAACGACGAGCGCATCATCCGCGAACGGGGCTCGAAGCGCGTGATGCTGAAGAACGTGCAGGAGGCGAAGTTCAAGGCCACGTTGACGCCGATCGCGAAGCTGGTGCTGCGCCCGTCCGACCAGCAGGACGTCGACTTCAATTCCTTCTTCACGCACATTCTCGCGCACGAGATCACGCACGGCCTGGGCCCGCACAGCACGCAGCAGGGCAAGTCGACGCCGCGCCAGGACCTGAAGGAGGCCTATGCGACGATCGAGGAAGCCAAGGCGGACGTCACCGGCCTGTACGCGCTGATGACGATGATGGAGAAAGGCCAGCTGAAGGACACGCTGGGCCAGGGCGACGCGGCGGAACGCAAGCTGCACACGACCTTCCTCGCGTCGGCGTTTCGCACGCTGCACTTCGGCCTGACGGATTCGCATGCGCGCGGCATGGCCATCCAGGTCAACTACCTGCTCGACAAGGGCGGCTTCGTGGCGCACGGCGACGGCACCTTCGGCGTCGACTTCGGCAAGATCCGCCAGGCCGTCACGGACCTGGACCGCGAGTTCCTGACGATCGAGGCGACCGGCGACTACGCGCGCGCCAAGGCGATGATGGACAAGTACGTCGTCATCCGCCCGGAAGTGCAGAAGGCGCTCGACAAGATGAAGACGGTGCCGAACGACATCCGCCCGTCGTTCCCGACCGCCGCCGCGCTGCTGGCGAAATAACCGCGCTTTTTCCCTCCACCGCAAGGGCTGTTGGCGCCAGCCCACACGGCATTTGTCCTGCCGCAAGCTCCCGCGATGCAGCGTCATCGCGGGAATTTCCCGGTGATAACGTCTTCCCGTTTCCACGTTTCAATTCACGTGTTTTTCTTTCGGGGAGTGTGCATGAACATCACCAACATCGGGACCCGGCTGGCGCTGGGCTTTGGCCTTGTCTTCCTGCTGCTGATCGCCGTGACGGCCAGCGGCGTCTACCGCGTCAACCAGATCGACGCGATCCTGATGCAGGTCTCCACCGGCCATAACGTGAAGCAGCGCTATGCGATCAACTTGCGTGGCAACGTGCATGACCGGGCGATCGTGCTGCGCGACGTCGTGCTGGCTGCGGAACAAGGGCCCATCGGCGGCCAGCTCGACGCGCTGGCGAACGACTACGGCAAGTCGGCCAACCCGCTGGACGAGCTGCTGGCTTCCCGCGCCGACACGACGGCCGTCGAGCGCCAGGCCGTCGTCGCGATCAAGGATGCGGAAGGGAAGGCGCTGCCGCTGATCGCCAAGGTGGTCGCGCTGCGGCGGGCAAATGCGATGCCGGAGGCGACGGCGCTGCTGCAGCAGCAGGCTGTGCCCGCGCTGGACGCGTGGCTGAAGACGATCAGCAAGATGATCGACCTGCAGGAAACGGCCAGCAAGGCGCAGGCGCAGGCCGCCGAGGAGATGGCGCGCGGCTTCAGCCTGCTGATGGACATCCTGTGCGGCAGCGCGATCGCGCTCGGCATCTGCGCGGCCTGGCTGATCCACCGCGGCTTGCAAAAGCAGCTGGGTGGCGAGCCGCATTACGCGTCGACGATCGTTGCTGCGATCGCGGCCGGCAACCTTGCCGTCGACATCGACACGAAGCCGGGCGACGACAGCAGCCTGCTGCACGGCCTGCGCCGGATGCGCGACAGCCTCGTGACCATCGTCAGCCAGGTGCGGCAGGGTACCGACACGATTGCGACGAACTCGCGCGAGATCGCCGCGGGCAACCAGGACCTGTCGCAGCGCACCGAACTCCAGGCCGGCAATATCGAACAGACGGCATCGTCGATGGAAGAGCTGACGGGCACCGTCAAGCAGAACTCCGACCATGCGCGGCAGGCCAACCAGCTGGCGCTGTCGGCCTCCGAGGTCGCGACGAAAGGCGGCACGGTGGTGGCCGAAGTCGTCAAGACGATGGCGTCGATCGACGCGTCGTCGAAGAAGATCGTCGACATCATCGGCGTCATCGACAGCATCGCCTTCCAGACCAATATCCTCGCGCTGAACGCGGCGGTCGAAGCGGCGCGCGCGGGCGAGCAGGGGCGCGGCTTCGCCGTCGTCGCCACCGAGGTGCGCAGCCTGGCACAGCGCTCGGCCGCCGCGGCGCGCGAGATCAAGGTGCTGATCGACGATTCCGTCGAGCGGGTCGACGTCGGTGCGCGCCTCGTCGACCAGGCTGGCGCGACGATGGCTGAGATCGTCGACAGCGTGCGGCGCGTCACCGACATCATGGGCGAAATCTCGACGGCCAGCATGGAACAGACGACCGGCATCGAGCAGGTCAATTCCGCCATCGCCGAGATGGACGAGGTGGTGCAGCGCAATGCCGCGCTGGTCGAGCAGGCCGCGGCCGCAGCGTCGTCGCTGCAGGACGAAGCGGCACACCTGGCGGATGTGGTGGCCGTGTTCAAGCTGGCCGAGCCATTGGGCACCCCGGTGCAGCCGGCGAAGGTGGCAACCCTAGTGCCGATCGCGGCGGCCAAGGCGGCGCGACCGGCGAAGCCGGCCAGGTCGCCGGTACCCGAACGCGCTGCCGCGGCGCCTGCGGAACCTTCCCGCCGGGCGGCGCGCAAGACCGTCAACGCGCGCATCCAGCCGGACGATGCGTGGGAAGAGTTTTGACGTTTCGCCTTTACCTAAAGGAAAAGTTGCAACTTTCAGCAAGGAAAAATTTTGTAACAGCCGACCTGCGCCTGTAACAAATTGCCGAACGGCATGTATAGTGATTCTTCCGCCAAGGAGCTCCTCATGCCGAAGTTTTTCCCCACCCTGTTGATGTCTTTTGCAACCTGCGCAGCCGCGATGAACGCTTCCGCCGCCCAGCTCACGCCGACCGAAACGCGCTGGCTGAACGCGGCCACGCCCGTGCTGAACTACGCGAAAACGCTGAGCCTGCCGATCGACATCATCGTGCAGCCGCAGGCCGGCCCGAACGACGTGCCGTTCGCGATGGGCTTCGCCGACGGCCGCTGCAAGCTGGTGCTGTCGATGCGCGGCAACGCGAATGCGGAGACGATCCTGGCGGACGTGCCGGACGAACGGCGCGACGTGCTGATCGAGGCAATGACAGCGCACGAAGTGGGGCATTGCTGGCGCTATGCGCAGGGCAACTGGCATGCGCTGCCGGCCGGCTTCACGGAAGTGGGCGAGGAGTTTTCGGACAATCCGGAATTGCTGGCACTGTCGAAGCAGATGCGCGAGACGCGCCGCGAGGAAGGGTATTCGGACCTCGTCGCGCTGGCGTGGACGCAGCACTACCATCCCGACCAGTACGGCCACGTGTACGGCTGGCTGCGCAAGGTGCGCGACGACCAGCCTGTCAGCCATGGCTCGCACGACACGCGCACCTGGCTGAACCTGGCCACGCGGGGCGACGTGTTCGGCCGCGCCGCTTCGCCGTTCGACCAGGCCGCCACATTGTGGAGCGCGGGCCTGCTCGTGCATGAGTAACGTTTAAACAACGAAGTCCCCGACTGTGTACGGTCGCGCACAGAACATCCGCGCCCGGCAGCGTTTAATCGGTGGTGCCAACCATCCTTAAGGGGACTTACCATGAAAAAAACAGCATTCCTCACGCTGGCCTTGGTCAGCGCATTCGCAGCAGCACAGAGTACCGACAACAACGCGTACAAGGCAGCGCACGAGAAGGCGGAAGCGAACTACAAGGCCGCCAAGAAGCAATGCGACTCCATGAAGGGCAATGCCAAGGATGTATGCCAGGAGGAGGCCAAAGTCGCCCGCGCACAGGCGGACCGCGATGCGGTGGCGCAGTACAAGAATACCGGTAACGAACTGAACCGTGCCGAGCGCAAGCTGGCCGACGCGAAGTACGACCTGGCCAAGGAGAAGTGCGACGACCTGTCGGGCGACGCGAAGGATTCCTGCCAGGCCCAGGCCCGCTCGATGAAGGCCAACGCGATGGCATCGACGACGGCCGACGGCCGCACCGGCGTGCTGGTCGATAACGCCAACCGCGGCACCGTTGCCGCCGGCGCCGCCGACATGCGCGACCGCACGGCAGCCGCCGCCGACCGCGCCGGTGACCGCACTGCCGCCGCGGCCGACCGCCTCGGCGACAAGACCGCCGCCGCCACCGCGAACGCACGCGACAAGGCATCCGACATGGCACAGTCGGCGAAGGAAAAGACCTCCGACGCCACCGGCAGCGCCAAGGTCGCGATGTCCGACACGATGATCACGGCGAAGGTCAAGGCTGACATGGCCGCCGACAAGACCGTGAAAGCCACCGACGTGCACGTCGAGACGCAGCAAGGCGTCGTGATGCTGAGCGGCTTCGTGCCGTCGAAAGCGGAAGCCGACCGCGCCGTCGAATTGGCGAAAGGCGTGCAAGGCGTGACCGACGTGAAAAGCTCGATCCAGGTGAAGAGCAAGTAACGTCCGCCCGCCACGGCACCAAACCCGCCTCGTGCGGGTTTTTTTTGGTCGCTTTACAACAGGGGACTGTCCCTCGATTTTGGAAACATTTCCTGAATCGAGGGACAGTCCCTCAATTTTGGAAACATCCGCGATACCGCCCGTGCCAAGGGCTACGAGCGTGTATCCGACGATCGCAAGCACGTGTAGAGCCTGGCTCGGCCGGTCGTTTTCGGTTGTTTTACAACAGGGGACTGTCCCTCGATTTTGGAAATATTTCCTGGATCGAGGGACAGTCCCCAAATTTTGGAAATGTTTCCCAAAATCGGGGTCTGACCCCGAATCTGGGAAATGTGCTGTAGACGATGTCATCATCCCGTCAAATTGCCGTGTGAACATGCCGCCTTTCTTTCGAGCTGGAGTGTTGCATGCAATTTCGACCGTACGGCGCCTTGCTGGCGCTGGCCTTGCTGGCTGCCTGCGGCAGCGATAACGACGACCCGCTGCCGCCGCAGACCGTGCCGGAAACACCTGCGGCGATGCCTGCCGTGGCGTTCATGACGGACGTCCACTTCGAGAACGTCTACGGCGACTTCAAGAGCAGCCAGTTCGCCGGCATTCCGACCAAGGACGGCAAGAACGCGACGATCCGCACGATGTACGCGCAGCTCACGTCGACGCGCCTCTTCAACGAGAACTACTTCGCGTTCCGCGCCGCGCTCGACGACGCCTACGCGAAGGGCATCCGCTACGTGGCGCTGCCGGGCGATTACTCGGACGACGCGCAGCCGATCAACGTCAACGGCATCGCCGCGATCCTGCAGGAGTACCAGGCCAAGGGCATGCGCTTCTTCATGGCGCCGGGTAACCACGATCCGAACGAGCCGTACGACGACCTGGAAGCGGGCAAGAACGACTTCCTGACGAAGGACGGCAAGGAACAGAAGGTCTACGCGACGGGCAACGCGGCCTGCAAGAACAAGGACGCCAGCGTCGTCTGCACCGACGAACTGATGGAGCAGGGCTACGAGAAGCTGCTGACCAAGCTGGCCGACCACGGCTTCATGCCGAACAAGGCCGACGTGTACTGGGAGACCCCGTTCAGCAAATACGCCGGCCAGTACAACGTCGATGACGCCACCAAGCAAGCGGCTCTGGCGAACCGCCAGTACGAGATCTGCGCGGAAGGCGAGGGCGGCGCGTACAAGGCGGCCGGCGAAGCGAAGCTGGGCAAGGCGTACACGAAGTGCACGTCGGTGATCGATTCGAGCTACCTCGTCGAACCCGTGAAAGGCCTGTGGCTGCTGGCGATCGACGCCAATGTGTTCGTGCCGAACGCGAACTTCGACGCGGCCAATCCGAAGAACTTCAAGGGCTTCGACGGCGCGGGCAACGCGGGCTGGAACAAGGTACTGACGCACAAGAAGCACGTGATCGACTGGATCAAGTCCGTCAACGAACGCGCCAAGGCGCAGGGCAAGCAGCTGATCGCGTTCTCGCACTACCCGACGATGGACTTCTACGCGAACCAGACCAACGCGATGAAGGCCGTGTTCAAGCCGGGCGCGTTCCAGACCGCACGCGTGCCGGAAACGGCAACGACGGCTGCCGTCGCGGCAACCGGACTGCCGATCCACGTGGGCGGCCACATGCACTTCAACGGCACCAACGATTACACGGACGCCGCCGGCAATTTCCTCGTCAACGTGCAGTCGCCGTCGCTCGCGGTGTACGGCGCGTCGTACAAGATCGTCACGTACAAGGACAAGGACACGATCGACGTGCAGACCGTCGCACTGAACAGCGTACCGCGCTATAACGAACTGTTCCCTTACTACCAGACGGAGTACGACTACCTGCAAGGCAGCACCGCCAGCGCGGACGTCGCCAAGCGCTGGAACCGCGCCGTGCTCGATACGAAGTCGTATGGCGAGTTCACGCGCTACTACTTCGGCGAGCTGTCGCGCCTGCGCTTCATGGACGAGTACTGGCCGTGCGAGATGAAGGAAGCGGCGATGAACCTGGATGCGCGCCAGATGCTGATCCTGTCGCAGCTGCAGACGAAGGTCACGCTGGCCCAGCTGAAGGACGTGCCGGACGTGCTGCCGCTCACCGCGACCTGCGCGGCGAAGGGCACGGCGGGCACGGACACCGTCGCCGCCACGCAGCTGGCTGCCGACTGGCAGGAAGCCACCGCAAAGGCCGAGAAGCTCGCCAGTGCCGCCGGCCTGAGCCTGGCGTCGTTCGCGAAGATCACGCCGTACGAGTTCTATGGTGACTTCCACCGCACCGTGTATGCGGGCGAGCTGGCGTTGCGCGACATGGGCGCGGAGCGCGTCAGCCAGTACAAGGTGTTGATGGGTGCCTTCCCCGTATCGCCCGCGGCGATCGCGCTGTCCGGCACCCAGCTGTCCGACCAGAACCCCGTGCACGTGGCGTTCCAGAACCAGTTCAAGCAGGTGTTCGCGATCTTCAAGGGCCTCGGCTCCGCGAAGCCTTCCGAGCACTTCACGATCGACCTGAAGGGCAAGAAGGTCACGAACGCGAACAGCGCGGCACTCAGCTTCAACTGACGGCCGCTGCATCGATCCCAGCCGCGTTCTATACTGACGCGGCAAAGGAGGATGCGATGAGCGACGACGTGTTGAATGAGGTGAAGCGGGTGGCGGCATTCTGCGCCGCCGAAGCGGCCGGCGGCAATCCCGCCGGCGTGTGGATCGGTGCGGCCCTGCCGGCCGAAGCGGTGATGCAGGCCATGGCCGCCGACGTAGGCTATTCGGAGACGGTCTTCGCCGCACCAAGCGGCACCGGCTGGCGCGTGCGCTACTTCTCGCCCGAGTCCGAGGTGCCGTTCTGCGGCCACGCGACGATCGCGCTGGGCGCCGTGCTGGCGCTTGAACGAGGTCCTGCCACCTATGCCCTGCAAACCAACCACGCCCAGGTGACGGTAACCGGCACCGTTGAAGCCGGCCGCCTTGCCGCCAGCCTCGTCTCCCCGCCCGCATCGGGCACGGCGGCACCGCCGGCACTCGTCGACGAGGCGCTGGCGCTGTTCGGCTACACCCGCGCCGACCTCGATCAACGCATCCCGCCCGCGCTGGCCAACGGCGGCGCCGGCCATCTGATCCTGGCCCTGAACTCCCGCCAGGCGCTGGCCGCGATGCGCTACGACCTGGACGCCGGCCGCACGCTGATGCGGCGCGAAGGCTGGGCAACGATCGCGCTGGTGCATGCCGAATCGCCGCAGCGCTTCCATGCCCGTAATCCTTTTGCCTCCGGTGGCGTGTACGAAGACCCGGCCACCGGTGCCGCCGCCGCGGCGCTGGCGGGCTACCTGCGGGATATCGGCTACATGCGCGACCGGCCGTTTGATGCCATCGACATCGTGCAGGGCGAGGACATGGGTATACCTTGCCATCTGCACGCGCAGGCGCTGCCGGGGCAGGGCAGCCCCGTGCGGGTGTCGGGCACGGCCCGGCTGATCGCGCCAGGCGCCGGATGACCCGTGCCGTGCGCGGCGCCGGCTTCACGATCCGCGCGGCCAGCTGGGCGGGCGTGACCGCCGTCGACGCCTGCTCGGACAAGGCCTTTCCCCGTCACAGCCATGCCGAATACGGTATCGGCGTGATCCTGCGCGGCGCGCAGCGTTCGGCCAGTGCGCGCGGCAACGTCGATGCCTGCGCCGGAGACGTCATCATGGTCAACCCCGGCGAAGTGCACGACGGCGCGCCGCTGGGCACGCAGGACCGGGCCTGGTCGATGCTCTATCTTCCCGCCGCGGTGATCGCGCAAGCGGTCGCGGACCTGGGCGGCACTGCGCGTGGCGAGCTGGCCCCTGTCGTGCGCGACGACCGCGCGGCCGTCCTGTTCAAACGCCTGCACCGGGCGGCGCTGTGCGACCGCACCGCGTTGTTGGCCTGGGAGGAGGCCCTGCTGGCGCTGTTGTCGCAAGTGTCGGACGGTCTGTCGCCGGCCCAGGGCCGAGTGACGCCTGGCGTACAGCGCGCGCGGCAGATGCTGGACGACGACCCCGCCGGTGCGTGGTCGCTGGCCGACCTGGCGGCAGCCTGCGGCATCGACCGGTTCCAGCTCGTGCGCGCCTTTGCGCGCGCGACGGGATTGACGCCGCACGCCTACCTGATGCAGCGGCGCGTGGACATGGCGTGCGCGTTGCTGGGACGTGGAATGCCGCTGGCCGACGCCGCGCTGGCGAGCGGCTTTGCCGACCAGAGTCACATGACCCGCGTCTTCACGGCCAGGTACGGCATCACGCCCGGTCAGTACCGGCAAGCGGTTGCCGGGCGCGCAATTTCATTCAAGACCTAGCGGGACCGGCGCATCACACTGCCTCCTCGTCGTCACTCGCAAGGAACCCACATGTCACGCACAACACTCGGCTACCTGTACCTCGCCCTGTCGATGATCACCGTCGGCAGCGCCGTCGTCGCCAGCAAGATCGTCGCGGCTTCGCTGCCGCCATTCACCGCCACCGCGCTGCGCTATGCGCTGGCACTGCCGTGCTTCCTGCTGCTGATGCGCTGGCGCGGCGTGTCCTGGCCGGCGCTGCCGCGGCGCGACTGGCTGTTGCTTGTCCTGCAGGCTGGCGCCGGGGCGATCGGCTATACGGCGCTGCTGATGGCGGGCTTGCGCCTCGCGTCGGCCGGCGATGCGGCAATCATCGTCGGCATGCTGCCGCTCGTGGCGGCGCTGTTCGCCGTGCTGGCGCTGGGCGAACGGCCCGGGGCGAAGCTGTGGCTCGCGCTGACCGCCGCGGCGGCCGGTGTGGCGCTGGCCACGGTGGAAGGCGGCGCCGATGCCGGCTCGTGGCTCGGCAATGCGCTGGTGCTGGGCGCCGTCGTCTGCGAAAGCCTGTTCATCCTGCTGAACCGGAAGATGACGACGCCCGTGTCGCCATTGGCGCTGTCCGTGCTGATGACGGTCATCGGCTTTGCGTTGTCGGCGGTGGCCGCGCTGTTCGAGGCGCCATGGCAGCTGGCCTACGAGCGCCGGGCCATGCAGGCCGTGGCGTACTACGCGCTGGTGCCCACGGTGGCCGGTTACCTGCTGTGGTATGCGGGCGCGCAACGGGTGCCCGCTTCCGAAGCGTCGCTGATGACGGCCGTGGCGCCGGTCGCGGCGCTGGCATTGGCTGCGCTGGTGCTGGGCGAACCCGTCACGGCCAGCCAGGTCGCCGGTGCCGCCTGCGTGCTGGGTGCGGTGCTGGCGTTCGGCCTGGCGGGCCGCCGGCTCAATGCCCGGTCGTCTTCGAGAACAGCTGCATGACGAGGACGCCGGCAACGATCAGGCCGATGCCGATCAGCGCCGGCGCGTCCAGCCGCTGGCGGTACAGGAACCAGCCGGCCAGCGTGATCAGCACGATGCCGGCGCCGGACCAGATCGCGTACACGACGCCCATCGGGATCGTGCGCAGCGTCTGCGCCAGCATGTAGAACGCCACGCCGTAGCCGGCCACCACGAGTGCGGACGGCAGCGGGCGCGTGAAGCCCTCGGACGCTTTCAGCGCGGTCGTTGCGATCACTTCGGCCACGATGGCGATCGCCAGGAATAACCAATTCATTACTGCTCCTTTATCGAGGCGCGCACTGTAACAGATGGCACGCCCTGCCTGCAGCGACCGCGGGGACTCGACGGCGACCGTCGGATCGGCCGCCCGATCAGGCGCGCTTGCGCTCCCACGGCAATGGCCGCTCGAAGCTGTGGCCGCACAGGTGCAGCGGATCGCCCGTGTAGGGATATTCCATCAGGCCGTCGTGCGCCTGGTGCAGGATGCCGAGCGTGCGGGTGGTGGCGCTGCCGTCGGCGATGCTTTCGAATTCCGCTATCCATTGTCGCAGGTCGCGCAGGAACTCGCCTTCCTCGTCCTGCATCTGCACCAGCTCCATCGGATTCATCAGGTAGTTCGCATACGCGTTCTCGTCGATGAACGTGCGCCAGTGATCGACGATTGGCGCCGCCTGCGGACCAAGGAATGCCTTCAGCGCGGCGGCGCGCCGGTCGATGTTCGCCAGTGCCTTGTCGCGCGACGTGAGCATGATCGGCACGTGGCTGTACATGCGCAGGTCGTCCGGCTCGAATAGGCTGAACCACAGCAGCGGCAGCGCGTAGCTGCGGTCGATCAGCGGGTGCAGGTTCACGTCGTCATCCTCGAAGAAGTTTTCGTTCAGTCCTACCAGGTAAGCGCGGTTGGCCATGCGGGGCTCCTGCTGGCTGCCGGCCAGTGCGGGCACGAGGCAAGAAGGGAATTGTTGTTGGTGCAATTTTGTACTCATTTTGACGGGGTAACAAGATGCGCAACTTGCGGCGTGCAGGCACCGGCGCGCGATTCGCTACTTTGCAGCAATACGGCCCTCGTATGGCATCATCGCCCGGCACAACTGTCCCGTCCTCGTTCCCTAACGCGTTGCGAAGAAAGGAAATCCCGATGCCATCCCGCCTGCCGTTTGCACGTCATGCCACATCGTTCGCCCTGATGGCCGCCCTGGCCGGCCATGCCGGTGCGCAGGTCGCGCCCGTGGAGCGCGGCTTCACCTTGGAGAAGGTGGCCGACTTCGGCCACCAGGTCACCGGCGTCACCGTGGCCGGCGACGGCCGCGTGTTCGTCAACTTCCCCCGCTGGACGGAGGACTCGCCCATCTCCGTGGCGGAAGTGAAGGACGGTGCCGTGGTGCCGTTCCCGAACGAGGAGTGGAACGCGTGGCGCAACGCCCGCAAGGATGAGCTGTCGCCCGGCGAGCACTGGGTCTGCGTGCAGAGCGTCGTCGCGGACAAGCAGGGCAATGTGTGGGTGCTCGATCCGGCCGCGCCGGCCCAGGCGACCATCGTGCCCGGCGGCCCGAAGCTGGTGCGCGTCAGCCTTGCGTCGAACGCGGTGCTGCAGAACATCCGCTTCGATGAAAGCGTGGCGCTGCAGGGCTCCTACCTGAACGACGTGCGCTTCTCGCCGGACGGCAAATGGGCCTACATCACCGATTCGGGCGTGCGCGGTGCGATCGTGCTCGTCGACCTGGGCACGGGCGAGGCGAAGCGGCTGCTCGACGGCGATCCGTCCACGCAGCCGAAGAAGGGCCTCGTCGTGACGGCGGACGGCAAGCCGCTGCGCCGGCCGGACGGCAAGGGCATCGAGTTCGCCGCCGACGGTATCGCGCTGAGCCCCGACGGCCAGTACCTGTACTGGCAGGCGATCAAGGGCGACACGCTGTACCGCATCGCCACCAGCGTGCTGATCGAAGAGGGCTGGCGCGGCGACGACATCGGCGGCAAGGTCGAGACGGTGGGCCGCAACGGCGTGGCCGACGGCCTGTTGATCGACCGGGCCGGCAAGTACATGTACGTGACATCGCCGGAAGACGATTCCGTCAAGGTGCGCAATCTCGCGCTGCCAGGCAGCGAGCCGCGCGTCGTGCTGCGCGACCCGCGGCTGCGCTGGCCCGATACGTTCAGCCAGGGCCCGGATGGCGTCGTGTACGTGACGACGTCGCGCATCCAGGACTCCGCGTTCTTCAAGCGCGATGCGCCGATCGCGCTGCCGACGTCGCTGTGGCGGCTGCAGCCGAAGCGCTGATCACAGGTCGATCTTCAGGCGCGCGACGACGCTGCGTTCGGGGCCGGGAATCACGTACAGATTGCCCCACGACGCCGTGTAGTACATCCGGTTCGTGAGGTTGTGCACGTCGACGGACAGGCGGGCGCGCTTGCTGACCTGCCACCAGCTGACCAGCTTCACCGTGGTGTAGGCCGGCAGCGTGTACGTGTCGGCCGTGTTGCCCGAGCGGTCGCCCGCGTAGTTGACGCCGCCGCCGATGCCGTAGCGGGTGCCGTTCGGCAGCTCGTCCTCGCGCAGCGCGAACACCCCGGCGCTGACCTTCGGCACATTCGCCACGCGCGTGCCGGCTGCCAGCGTCCTGTCCTTCGTCACGCGCGCATCCATCCACGCGACATTGCCGGTCAGGCGCCAGTGCCGGTCGACCTGGCCGTTGACGTCCGCCTCGAAGCCCGTGCTGCGGATCTCGCCCGCGGCGACCGAGTAGCCCGGCACGTCGCTGGCCGTCAGCACATTGGTCTTCGTGATGTCGTAGATCGCGAGCGTGGCGCCCAGGCGCTGGTCGCGCGTCTGCAGCTTCCAGCCTGCCTCGTAGGAGGTGGAGCGCTGCGGATCGAATGCATTGCCGGCGATGTCAGTGCCATTATTGCCGCGGAAGGATTTGCCGGCCGAGACGTACAGCGAACTCCATGCGTTCGGCAGGTACGTGAGGCCGGCGCGCGGCGACACGGCGCTTTGCTTGCGCGTCGTATAGGTCTTCGCCACGCGGTTGTCCATCGTCTGGCTGTATTCGTCCCAGCGCAGGCCGGCCAGCACCTTCCACTGGTCGTTCAGGCTGAGCTGGTCCTGCGCGAACACGGCCTTCACGCGCTGTCGCTCGTCCGAGCTGGTGGTGAGGGTGGTCAGTGCCGGCGCCGGCTTGCCGTACACGGGCGTGTAGATGTCAATCGGGTAGTTTGCCGAGCGCAGGATTTCCATATTCATCCACAGGCGCGATGCTTCCGCGCCCAGCAGCACCGTGTGCGCCACGCCGCCCGCCGTGAACTTGCCTTCCAGCTCGCCCTGCAGCGCCACGTCGCGCGACGGCAGCTGGCGCCAAGTGGCCTGGCGGTTCAGCGTGCGGTTGTCCGCCGCCAGCGACGTCGCCTCCGTGTAGTTGCCGTCGAACGTGCTTTGCTTGTAGCTGGCGCCGGCGCGGGCGCGCCACGTGTCCGTCAACGTATGTTCGAGCGTGAGCTGATGGGTGTCGCTGTCCAGGCTCATCTTGCCGTCGGCCGGTTCGTTCAATACCCGGTCGCGCGGCAGCAGGTCCAATGCGCCGCGCACGTTGACGAGGCCGCGGTCCAGCGGCGTCTTCACGCGCAGGAATTCCGATTCCCAGTTCAGCACCGTGCGCTCGTCGATGACCCAGGTGAGGGCCGGCGCGACGAGCTCGCGGTGGTTGTCCAGCGGCGCGGCGCGGCGGTTGCCTTCCTCCGCCATCACGTTCAGCCGGTACGCGACGTTGCGCGCGAGGGCGCCGGTGCTGTCCAGTGTGGCGCGGCGCAGCCCGCTGCTGCCGGCGCTGACTTCCACCACGTCGTGCCGGGCGAACTTCGGCTTCTTCGTGACGATGTTGATCGTGCCGCCCGGCTCGCTGCTGCCGTACACGGCGCCGGCCGGTCCCTTCAGGAACTCGAAGCGCTCGACGGTGGCCGTGCCGCGCGTCGGGTTGTAGCCGCGCGCGCCGGGGAAGCCGTTGACGAGGAAACCCATGTCCGTGCTGGAGAAGCCCCGGATCGCGTAGTTGTCCCAGGTGCCGCCGAAGTCGTTCAGGCGGGCGATGCCGCTGACGAAATCGACGGTATCGGCCATCCGCGTCGCGCCCAGGTCGTCGAGCTGCTGCTGCGTGATCACGCGCACCGATTGCGGCACTTCGAGGATCGGCGTATCCGTGCGGGTCGCGCCCCGCGCCTGCTGCGGATTGTAGGCTTCGGTGGCGCGTTCGGACACGACGGTCACTTGCGGCATCGCCGCCGCGGCGTCAGGCGTCGTCTCCGCGGCCGTCGCGGTGGCGGAAAACAGGTACAGCGTGGCGAGCGCGGCAGGGGAGGGGGACTTGCGGGAGGACATGGTGCCTTTCGAGACAAAAGGCAACACTATAAATGAGAATCATTTTCATTTGCAAGCGGCCCGGCTGGCGGTGGACGATAAAGCCAGCCTGGCGGCTGGCTTGCTGGCACAATTGTGCGCTGCCGGCTTACTTGTGCTTACTTGCGCTTACTTGTGCTTACTGCGGCGCAGCCGCCAGCCCAGGCCGGCCAGGCCCAGCGTCATCAGTGCCACCTGCGACGGTTCCGGCACGGCACTGACGCCCGCATAGACACCGGTGGAATAGCCGAGTTCACCGTCCAGCCCATCCGCACCGCTTGAGAACGTCACCGACAGGCCGCGCGAGGCGGTATTGCCGGTGGCGCTGATGACGAAGTCCTCGATCTGCAGCGGTTCTTCCGAACCGTCGTAGTAGGTGGCGAAGACGGCGGCGTGGCTCGTGCCCGTGCGGTCCATATCGATGCCGCCGGTCGCGGTGCCGTCCGCATACAGGATCACTTTCGTGTTCGCCGTCAGCGTGAACGAGTAGCCGACGCCGATGGTGCCGAACACCTCGCCCTTGTTGCCGCCGAACGTGGCCGATGCGTCGGCGCTGCCGTTGTGCAGCGTGGCGGTGGCGCTGCCGGCCGCCACCGAGGCCGTCACCGTGCCGTCGTCGTCGAGGTAGTTCAGCGGGTCGGGCATCGTGTTGATATCCGGATAGTAGCCGGCCATCAGTACCTTGCCGCCGTCGTCGAGCATCAGCGACGCGGTGACGCCGTCATTCAGGTCGAGATCGATCACTTCAAAATGGAAATTGCCAATGTGCGAGGTGGCGGTGACGTCGGCGAAGGCGGTCAACGGCAGCGCCAGCGCGACGGCGGCGGCGAATGCGGTCAGTTTCATCTGGAGGCTCCACAGTGTTAGAAGAGAACACTATGCTAGTCGAAATGGTTATCTTATTTTTAAGCCTTTTATAAGGTGATTTGTCGTGAAAGTTTCACTGTAACTGGCGCGTTGCGCTGGGGCCGCTATCTGTACGAAGAGCCAACACGAACGCCGTCGAGTACGACGGCCCGGCTGATCGCGGTCAATGCCGACGGATGCCTTTTGTTTTTCTCGCCAGAAAGATGACAGCTATGCATGCGCCGCTGTCCGGCTAACTCGGCTATCCTTGCGTCCTTTACAAAATTATCACGGGCTGAACGGTCCTGATGAGCAGTGCAAAGGAAGCGGATGACAGTGCCAACGGATGGGGTGAAGCCGGAATTTGGATTGATTAATTTATTGAAGGCCGGGGCGGCGCAGCTGATCGTGTTGCACCACCTGGCGTTCTACGGGCCGATGGCGGACCACGTGCGGCTCGTGCTGCCGGACCTGATCGACTGGCTGGGCGACCCCGCCCGGATCGCCGTGCAGGTGTTCCTCGTCATCGGCGGCTTCCTGGCAGCGAAGTCACTGTCCCCCACGGGCCGCCCTGGCCTGGCCAACCCGCGCGGCGCGATCTGGCGCCGCTACGTGAAGCTGGCACCGCCGTTCATCGCGGCGACGCTGCTGGCGGCCGTCGCTTCGGCCCTGGCTGCCGAATGGATGACGCACGACTCGATCTCCGCGCCGGCCACGCTGGCGCAGCTGTGCGCCCACGCCGTGCTGCTGCATGGGGTGCTGGGTTACGAATCGCTGTCGGCCGGCGCGTGGTACGTCGCGATCGACTTCCAGCTGTACGGCGCGCTGGCGCTGCTGCTGTGGCTGGGCGGCCGCATCGCCGGCCCGCATCCGCATTCGCATCCGCTGCCGTGGCTGATGCCGGCGCTCGTCGCGGGCGGCATCACGTTCTCGCTGCTGTACTTCAACCTCGACGGCGACTGGGACGTCTGGGCGCCGTACTTCTTCGGCAGCTACGGGCTCGGTGTGATGGCATGGTGGGCGGGCGACCGCGCCCGCAAGCCCGGCGCCGTGGTGCTGCTGGCGGTGCTGGCCGTGGTGCCGGTGCTGGCGGCGCTCGTGCTGGAATTTCGCAGCCGCATCGCGCTGGCGCTGGCCGTGGCCTGCGTGCTGTTCCTGTGCGGCCGCATCCGCACGGGCGCGGCCTGGTCGTTTGTCAACCGGATGGGCCGGATCTCGTACGCGGTATTCCTCGTGCACTTCCCCGTGTGCCTCGTCGTCAACGCAGCCTTCACCCGCTTCGTGCCGCTGGAGCCGGCATGGCAGGGGCTGGGCATGCTGTGCGCATGGGGCGCGAGCCTGGCGGCCGGTGCCGCGTTCTTCCGCTGGGTGGAGGTGCCGCTGGGGCGGGCGTTCAATGGCCGGGGTGGTGTGGGGCGGGGCGCGGCGGCCCGTCCGATCTACGTGAAAGCGTGAATGGCAGAGCGCCGCCCGTGTCCGGGTGGCGCCGCCAAAACAAAAAAGCCAACCGCGAACGGTTGGCTTTCCTGTTTCATTCTGGTAGGCCGTGCGGGGCTCGAACCTGCGACCAACGGATTAAAAGTCCGCTGCTCTACCAACTGAGCTAACGACCCGAAAGAGGCCGCATTATATACGAGCTTTTGGCGCTTTGCCAAGCCCCGTGACGAGCTTTTGGCGCTTTGCCAAGCCCCGCGCGCGAGGTCACGACAGCGATGCCGTCGCGCGCAGCACTTCGTCGACCGACGTGGCGCCCTCGAGCATCTTGTAGGCGCCCGCGATGCGCAGCGGCTTCATGCCGTCCGCGACGGCTTGCCGGCGCAGCGCCGAGATGTCCGTTTCCTCCTGCACCAGCGCGCTGAACGCCGGCGTCACCGTCAGCAGTTCGTAGATGCCGGTGCGGCCGCGGTAGCCCGTCTGGCGGCATTCCGGGCAGCCGACGGGGCGGTAGACCTGCTCCGGCTTCGGCAGGTCCCAGGCGCCGCCGATGCCTTGCCAGATGTCGTCCGGCAGCTCGCCGTCCGGCGCCTTGCACTCGGGGCACAGCGTGCGCACCAGGCGCTGCGCCATGATGCCGATGATCGTCGCTTCCAGCAGGTAGTACGGCACGCCCAGTTCCAGCAGCCGCATCACGGCGGACGGCGCGTCGTTCGTGTGCAGCGTCGACAGCACCAGGTGGCCCGTCAGCGCCGCCTGGATCGCCATCTCCGCCGTCGCCAGGTCGCGGATTTCGCCGACCATGATGATGTCCGGGTCCTGCCGCATCAGCGCCCGCACGCCGTCCGCGAACGACAGGTCGATGCCCGGCTGTACCTGCATCTGGTTGAACGACGGCTCCACCATCTCGATCGGGTCTTCCACCGTGCACACGTTCACCTCGGAGGTGGCGAGCGCCTTCAGGGTCGTGTACAGCGTCGTCGTCTTGCCCGAGCCGGTGGGGCCCGTGACGAGGATGATGCCGTGCGGGCGTTTCGTGAGCGCGTCCCAGCGCGCCGCGTCGTCTTCCGGGAAGCCCAGTTCCGGCAGCGTCTTCACGACGACGTCCGGGTCGAAGATCCGCATCACGAGCTTTTCGCCGAACGCGGTGGGCAGCGTCGACAGGCGCAGCTCGATCTCCTGGCCGCCGGCCGTGCGCGTCTTGATGCGGCCGTCCTGCGGGCGGCGCTTCTCGATCACGTCCATGCGACCCAGCAGCTTGATGCGCGCCGTCATCGCGATCATCACGACGGCCGGCACCTGGTACACCTGGTGCAGCACGCCGTCGATGCGGAAGCGGATCGTGCCGATGTCGCGCTTCGGTTCCAGGTGGATGTCCGAGGCGCGCTGCTCGAACGCGTACTGCCACAGCCAGTCGACGATGTTGATCACGTGCTGGTCGTTGGCGTCGACCTGCCGGTTGCTCTTGCCCATCTCGACGAGCTGCTCGAAGTTGTTGCGCAGCGCGAGGTCCTGGCCCGTCGCCTTGTTCGCATCCTTGATCGACTTGGCCAGCGAGAAGAACTGCGACGTGTACTGCGCGATGTCGAGCGGGTTGGCGATCACGCGGCGGACCTGCCGGCGCGAGATCTTCGCGATCTCCGCCTCCCATTCGAGCGCGAACGGATCGGCGGTGGCCACCGTCAGCGTGTCGGCCGTGATTTCGACGGGCAGGATGTTGAAGCGCGTCGCATAGCTGGCCGACATCACGTCGGCCACGCGCGTGAAGTCCACCTTCAGCGGATCGATGCGGTAGAGGGGCAGGTGGGCGCGGCGCGCCAGCCATTCCGTCAGCAGGTCCAGGGTCAGCTGCTTGTGGGGCGGCTGCGCCGACACGATCTTGCAATGGGCCACCGCGCACAGCGGATGCATCGACCCCGCGGTGTTGCGCAGGATGCCTTGCGCCTGCGTGTACAGGCGTTTTACATCGGGTTTTGCCACCATGCCGTCGGCCAGCAGCCACGTGAAGATCTGTTGCAGGTCGAGCGTCTTGGCCATGGTCGGTGGTGGCTATGGTGGCGGTGGCGTTAGCGGAGCGTCGTGGCGAGGCCCTTGACCCAGGACTTCGCCGGCAGTTTTGTCTGCAGGGCGATGTCCCGCGCACGTTCTTCCAGCGCGGGCAGGTCGAGCGGGCGGGCGCGCTTGAACGCCAGCGCGACGACGTTCCCATCATGCACTTCCGGAAGGCTGATCACTTGCGGGAACGCGTATTTCATCGCCTTCAGGTTCTTCGCG
The DNA here is from genome assembly GCF_007830495.1 of Pseudoduganella flava. Taxonomy (GTDB): domain Bacteria; phylum Pseudomonadota; class Gammaproteobacteria; order Burkholderiales; family Burkholderiaceae_D; genus Rugamonas; species Rugamonas flava. The sequence continues at coordinate 60,899 of NZ_VLKW01000004.1, forward strand.
TAGCTTGGGTGGTCGCCGAACAGGTTCACTGTCATGATGCCGTCGCCGTTCAGGCAGGCGGCGCAGGCCGCGTAGAATTCGGCCGAGTCGAGCACGGGGCCGCGCGCGGTGGCGTCGTACAGGTCCACCTGCAGCGCGTCGAGCGTGCCGTGGTTTGCCGGATCGTTGACGAAGTCCAGCGCATCCATCTCCAGCACGTGCAGGTGCGCGTCGTTTTCCGGCAGCTTGAACATCGAGCGGCAGATCGCGATCACGTGCGGGTTCAGTTCCACCGTCGTCACCTGCGCTTCCGGCCACGTCTTGCGGCAGAACTTCGTCAGCGCCGCCGTGCCCAGGCCCAGCTGGGCGACGGCGCGCGGCTGCTCGATCCATAGCATGAACGCCATCATCTGCTGGGCGTACTCCAGTTCCGGCCAGTCCGGCTTGCGGATGCGCATCGCGCCCTGCACCCACTCGGTGCCGAAGTGCAGGTAACGCACGCCATCCTGCTCGGACAGCGTGACAGGCGCGAACTTTGGCTTATAGGGCGCACTCTTCTTCGCCGCTGCGCTTTTCGAGGCGGGGCGCGACGATTCTTCTTTTTCGATGGATTTACGTTTGATCAGCATGGTGGGATCCGGTAGACCTGCCTATTATCCCGCCTCGCTTTGCCGTGTAGCAAGCGCACAAATGAAAACTGCCGGCGCGAGCCGGCAGTTGTCGGGAATGAAATGCGTATTGTGTTGCTGATTGTGCCGCGTATTGTGCCGCTTATTGTGCCGGTTCCACGGACACGCGCAGGCGCACGCGCTCGCCCGGGTCGTACGACATATAGCTCGTGTAATTGCGGCCGCGGTAGTCGTAGACGACTTCGTAGCCGGTTGTACGCGATTCATACGAATCCACCGTGCGGCACTGCTTCACCGCCTGTTCCTGCACGCCGCCGGGACCGGCGTTCTGGTTTTCGACGCGGTCGCCGACGACCGCGCCGGCGATGGCACCCGCGGCGGCGGCGGCGGTGCGGCCGTTACCGCCACCCACCTGGCTGCCCAGCAGCGCACCGGCGATGCCGCCGATGACCGAACCGCCCACGCCGCGCTGCGGCTGTTGCTGGACCTGCACGTATTCGGTCCGGCATTCCTGGTGGGGGCGGTTGATGCGTTCGACTTGCGGCGTGACGCGTACGACGCGGCCGTAGTCCTCGAAATCGGCGGCCTGGGCGGCAGACAGCGTACCGAGCAGCATGGCCGAGAACATCAGTTTCGCTTGCAGCTTCATTTTGATTACCTCTAATAAGGATGTCTTTTTATTCACTGGGACAAAGAGTGGGTTGCCTCGTATATGGCGGCGCAACCCGCGTGATCAATAGTAACGCGGTCGCTGGATTCGGGTGCGCGTACAAGGCAACAAAATGTAACCCATGGGAACGCCACGCGACGAGGCCGGCGATTTTCGGCATTGCGCCTTAAAAGGGCCTGAAAATGATCTGTTTTTAACAAATCTTGCGCCCAACGCCACATTCGAGTTGATTCATGCTGTACAACACGTTACCCTTATACCCTAGGGATCGAATTGACGGAGAGAAACGCGACTAGCGCTGCCGGCGCAGTGGCCCGCCGCAGTGTCATTCGCAGTGCCATTGTAGAGGTGCCTTCAATCTAAAACACATACCGTACAACAGGTCGATTTGAGGGAAAAATGAGTTTGTTCTTAACCGTGCCGCCCAACCTCGTTCAGTCCATCAGGGCATTCAGGGTCACTGAACTGCAAGAGGAGGCCGGCCGCCTGGGTCAGCATTTTTTGTATGCGCATTGCCATGCTGGCCTGACGAAGCAACAAGTGCTGGGCATCATCGCTGAATCGTTCAAGTTTCCCAAGCCGTGTGGCAAGAACTTCGATGCGCTGCGCACGACCTTGACGGAAACGATGTCCCAGGCGGGTGAGCAGCCGGGCTTCGTGATCGTGCTGGAACAACTGCCGAACACCCAGAAATTCGACCGCGAGGCACGCGAAACGCTGCTCGACGTGTTCCGCGACGCGGCCGACTACTGGGCCGAGAAAAAAGTGCCGTTCCGCGTCTTCTATTCCTTCGAATAGCGCTGCCGCTGCAGCCTGCAGCCGGCCGGCCCGGTTGGTCCGCTCTGCGGTAGCGGGTACAATGTCGGCCATGAAAAACATCGTCATCCTCATTTCCGGCCGCGGCAGCAATATGGAAGCGGTCGTGCGTGCCGCCGCAGCGGAGCAGTGGCCGGCGCGGATCGCCGCCGTCATCAGCAACCGCGCCGACGCGAAAGGGCTTGAATTCGCGGCCGCCCGCGGCATCCCGACCGCCGTCGTGCCGAACAAGGAGTATGCGACCCGCGAAGCGTTTGACGCGGCCCTGCAGGCCGTCATCGACGGCTACGCGCCGGACCTCGTCGTGCTGGCCGGCTTCATGCGCATCCTGACGCCCGCGTTCGTCGAACACTACGCGGGCCGGATGCTGAACATCCACCCGTCGCTGCTGCCGCATTTCCCCGGCCTGCACACGCACGAGGCGGCGCTGGCCGCCGGGCATGCGGAACATGGCGCGACGGTGCACTTCGTCACCGCCGAGCTGGATCACGGCCCCGTCGTCGACCAGGCCGCCGTGCCGGTGCTGCCGGGCGACACGCCGCAGACGCTGGCCGCCCGCGTGCTGGAGCAGGAACACGTGCTGTACCCGCGCGCCGTGCGCTGGTTCATCGAAGATAAACTCACCGTCGAGGACGGCCAGGTCTACGGACCCCATCGCGCCCGCCCGGCCACTTAATTCATCACCAGGATTCCCATGAGATTGCCCCCAGCAGTGCTCGCCAGCGCCGAAGAGGTGCTGCGCGAGATCTTGCGCTTTATGGCGCCCGCGGACACCACGTTGTCCCGCTACTTCAAAGACCATCCCCGCCTCGGCGGCCGCGAGCGCGGCGCCATCGCCGAGTGCGTGTACGCCGTGCTGCGTAACAAGAATTTCTTCACCGAGTTTTCCGAGCCGAACGGTGGCGCGACGATGCGGCGCCTGGCGCTGCTGGGCTTGGCGGACGCCGTCGGCGTCGACGCGCTGCCCGGCCTCTCGCCCGAGGAAACCGAGTGGCTGCAGCGCATGCAGGCGATCGACCGCTCGCTGCTGCACAAGTCGCTGCGTACCAATATGCCGAAATGGCTGTGGGAAAAGCTCGTCGAGCAATACGGCGAGGACGAGGCGCTGCAGCTGGCCGATGCGCTGAACACGCCGGCGCCGCTGGACCTGCGCGTCAACGCGCTGAAGGCGGACCGTGACAAGGTCATCGCCCAGCTGGCCGAGGCACCGATCGCCGCGCAGCCGACGCCGTTCGCGCCGCTGGGCCTGCGCGTGCTGAAGAAGCCGGCGCTGCAGAACCTGCCGCTGTTCAAGGAAGGCGCGATCGAAGTGCAGGACGAGGGCAGCCAGGTGCTGGCCCAGATCCTCGGCGCGCGCCGCGGCGAGATGGTCGTGGACTTCTGCGCCGGTGCCGGCGGCAAGACGCTGGCGCTGGGCGCGCAGATGCGCAATACGGGCCGCCTGTACGCGTTCGACGTGTCGGAAAAGCGCCTCGCCAAGCTGAAGCCGCGCCTGGCGCGCTCCGGCCTGTCGAACGTGCACCCGGTCGCGATCGCCCATGAAAAGGATGCGAAGATCAAGCGCCTGGCCGGCAAGATCGACCGCGTGCTGGTCGACGCGCCTTGCTCGGGCATGGGCACGCTGCGCCGCAATCCGGACGTCAAATGGCGCCAGCCGGCGGACGCGATCGGCGAGATGCACGCCAAGCAGGTGGCGATCCTGGACGGCGCGGCCCGCCTCGTGAAGGCCGGCGGCCGCCTCGTCTACGCGACGTGCAGCCTGCTGAACGAGGAAAACGACGCGGTGGCGCAGCAGTTCGTCGCCACCCATCCGGATTTCGAACTGGTGCCGATGCACCAGGTGCTGGCCGAACAGAAGATCGACTTGGAGATGGGCGACTACCTGAAGCTGCTGCCGCACAAGCATCACACGGACGGTTTCTTTGCCGCCGTGTTCCAGCGTAAGCAGATGGACAAGGCCGCGCCTGCCGAAGAGGCCGACGACTGATGAAGCAGATCCCGCTGTCCGCACTGTGGAGCGATCTGCTGGGCGACCTGCGTGATCCGGGCTTGCTGTGGCAGCTGGGCGCGCTGGTTGCCGCGGTCGTGCTGGGGTGGTCGCTGTCGAAGCTGCTGCGGGCCCGGCTCGGGCGGCGCGCCGACCGCACGGGGATGGCGCGCTTCGGTGCGGAGAGCTTTGCCCGCGTGATCGGGCCGCTGGCGATCGTGCTGCTGCTGTGGCTGGGGCAGATCGTGTTGCAGCGCTGGTACCATGTGAACCTGCTGAAGGTGGCGCTGCCGATCTGGGGTTCGCTGGCGGTGATCCGCTTCACGTTCTACCTGCTGCGGCGCGTGTTCGCCCGGCATGGCGAGATCGGCAAGGCGATGCTGACGTTCGAGAAGATCTTCCAGATCGTCGTGTGGATCGCGTTCGCGCTGTACATCACCGGGTATTGGGACGACATCTACCGTTATCTCGACAATATCACGCTCCATCTCGGCAAGAACAAGGTATCCGCCGCCGAGATCGGGCAGGGTGCGATCTCGGTCGTCGTGACGCTGGTGCTGGCGATGTGGGCGGGCGCCGCGCTGGAAGAGCGGTTGATGGGCGTGGAAACGCTGAACACGAACGTGCGCGTCGTGCTGGCGCGGATCGGCCGCGCGCTGCTGATCGTGTTCGCGGTGCTGTTCAGCCTGAACATGGTGGGGATCGACCTCACGGTGCTGTCCGTGTTCGGCGGCGCGCTCGGTGTCGGTCTTGGTCTCGGCTTGCAGAAGATCGCCAGTAACTACGTGTCCGGCTTCATCATCCTGCTGGACCGCAGCGTGGCGATCGGCGACATGATCACCGTCGACAAGTTCAGCGGCCGCGTCACGCGCATCAACACGCGCTACACGGTGCTGCAGGGCCTCGATGGCGTCGAGTCGATCGTGCCGAACGAGATGTTCGTCTCGACCCCCGTGCAGAACACGACGCTGTCGAACAAGGAAGTGTGGCTGTCGACACGGGTGTCGGTGGCCTACGATACGGACCTCGATTTCGCGTTGAAGCTGCTGGAAGAGGCCGCCGCATCGGTGCCGCGCGTGCTGCGCGAGCGTCCGCCGGCCGCCACGCTGATCAACTTCGGCGCGGACGGCCTCGACCTGCAGGTGGGCTTCTGGATCGGCGACCCGGAAAACGGCCGCGGTGGCGTCACGTCCGACGTCAACCGGGCGATCTGGAAAGCCTTGAAAGACAATGAGATATCGGTGCCGTTCCCGCAGCGGGAGATGCGCATCGTGGGGCCGGCGCCGGCCGTGCCGTTCGCCCCGCAGAGCTCGCCTCAGTGCGCGGAAATACCACAGAATACGTAATGACGGAAGGCAAACGTGCCGCAAATCACGAACGATTGCGCGTACAATGCTGGGACCGTCCTGGACGTTGCGCAAGATTTCCGCGCGCTTGGGAATCACTTGAAAGAATGGAATTAGCTTGAACGCTGTTTTGGACTTCCTGAACACCGGTCTGACCGGCCTGTCCGCCTGGCAAACCGTCATCTACACGCTGATCGTCACGCACATCACGATCGCCGGCGTCACGATCTACCTGCACCGCCACCAGGCGCACCGTGCGCTGGAGCTGCACGCGATCCCGAGCCACTTCTTCCGCTTCTGGCTGTGGTTCACCACCGGCCAGGTGACGAAGGAATGGGCGGCGATCCACCGCAAGCACCATGCGAAGTGCGATACCGAGGAAGATCCGCACAGCCCGGTAACGAAGGGCATCAAGAAGGTGTTCTGGCAGGGTGCCGAGCTGTACCGCGCCGAAGCGAAGAACAAGGAAACGCTGGACAAGTACGGCCACGGCACGCCGGACGATTGGATCGAGCGCAACCTGTATTCGAAATACAGCTGGCAGGGCGTCGCGGCGCTGCTGGTGCTGAACGTCATGCTGTTCGGCGCCAAGGGCATCACCGTGTGGGCCGTGCAGATGCTGTGGATTCCCGTGACGGCGGCCGGCATCATCAACGGCATCGGCCACTACTGGGGCTACCGCAACTACGACTGCAGCGATGCGGCCACGAACATCATCCCGTGGGGCATCATCATCGGCGGCGAGGAACTGCACAACAACCACCACACATATGCGACGTCGGCCAAGCTGTCGTCGAAGTGGTATGAGTTCGACATCGGCTGGGGCTATATCCGCGCGATGGAAATCGTCGGCCTGGCGAAAGTCAAGAAGCTCCCGCCGAAGCCGAAGTTCGCTGCCGGCAAGCTGCACGCCGACCTGGAAACCTTGCACGCCGTGATCGCCAACCGCTACGATGTGATGGCGAAGTACGCCAAGTCCGTCAAGCACGCGTGGAACGAGGAAGTCGAGCACCTGAAGCACAAGGCGCAGCTGGAATCGGGCTTCCTGAAGCGTGCCCGCAAGCTGATGCAGCGCGAGCCGGCGAAGCTGGAGGCGTCGCAACAGCAGCACCTGGTCGAGCTGTTCCAGCACAGCAAGGCGCTGGAGACGATGCACAATATGCGCGTCGAGCTGGGCGTGATCTGGGAGCGTTCGCACTTCTCCCGCGAGGAACTGGTGCACAAGCTGCAGGACTGGTGCCAGCGCGCGGAAGCGTCCGGCATCAAGGCATTGCAGGACTTTTCGCTGCGCCTGCGCAGCTATGCCTGATCGCCATCGCATCGCGTAATACACTGGAAACGGCCCCTCGCGGGCCGTTTTCATTTCGGGAGACACAATGAAAAACAAGATCATCGCCTGCGCGCTGGCCGCTTTTGTCACCCTGGCCGGCGCAGCGAGCGGACAGGACTGGACCGTGCGCGTCGATGGCGCGGGCCCGCTGAAGGTGGGCATGGATTTCGATACCGTCAACCGGGTGCTGGGCGATCACCTCGAGCGCACGCCGCAGGAGCTGCGCGGCAGCCGCGACTGCTTCTACGTGTCGCCGTCGGCGGAGCCGCGCATCGGCCTGATGTTCGTGAAGGATGTGCTCAAGCGCGTCGACGTCTCCGAAGTGGGCGTACGCTCCGAGCGGGGCATCGGTGTCGGCGATCCGGCCGAGAAGGTGCGCGAGGTGTACGGCGAAGCAATGCGCAGCGCCCCGAACGCCTACAACGCGAACGAGCGCTACCTCACGGTGCCGGGCGGCGGCGGGCAGTACGCGATCCGCTTCGAGACGCAGCAGGGCACGATCTCCGGGTTCTACGCGGGCGCCTGGGAGCAGGTGCAGTACGTGGAAGGGTGCCTGTAACGGCGCATGTAACAGTGCCTTGCCGGGCGCGTCAGGCGGCCAGCAGCGCCTTCACGCGGTCCAGGTCCCGCGGCGTGGACGGCGTGTAGACGATCATGCCCAGGTCGGGGCGCCCGTCCACCGTGAACGCCGAATAATCGAACGACAGCACCTGCCCCTCATGGCGCAGCTGCTTGGCGCCTTCGCCCCAACTGCCCACGGAATGATCGCGCCAGAACGTGTCGAATTCCGGGCTCAGCGCGCGCATTTCGGCCACGAACGCTTCCACCTGCGGCGGCGAGCCGGCGCGCGCCGCGTCCGCCCGGAAAATGGCGACGACCGAGCGGGCCACTGCCTCCCAGTCCACCTGCCGGGCCCGCGTGCGGGCGTTCAGGAAGACCAGCTTGATGATGTTGCGCTCGCCGGGCGGCAGCTCACCGTAATCCGTCAGCAGCAGCGCGGCGGCGCGGTTCCATGCCACCACGTCCCACAGCGGCGTGTGCACCAGCGCCGGGCCGTACTCGAATGCGTCGAGCACGCGCTGCAGCCGCGGCGACACCGCGTCGCCGTCCCGGTAGCGCACTTCGGGCGGCCGGCCCAGCCCCAGCAGGAACACGTGCTCGCGCTCGACGTCGGTCAGCATCAGCGCGTCGGCGATGCGGTCCAGCACGACGGCCGACGGCGCGCCGCCGCGGCCCTGCTCCAGCCACGTGTACCAGGTCGCGCTGATGTTGGCGCGCTGCGCCACTTCCTCGCGGCGCAGGCCGGGCGTGCGGCGCCGCGTGGCCGTCAGCCCCAGCGCAGCCGGATCGAGGCGGGTGCGGCAGTTCTTCAGGTAGGCGCCAAGGCGGCTTTCGGGATCGGACATGCGCGGGCAGGGTAGTGGTTATACCAGGATAATATCACTGCTTTACCCCCATAACGGCCCGCGCGACACTGCCTTCCTCAAGTCAAAGGAGGAGTATCCATGCGTGTTTTCGTTACCGGAGCGACGGGGTTCGTCGGCTCCGCCATCGTGCAGGAACTGCTGGGCGCCGGCCACCAGGTTGTCGGGCTGACCCGGTCCGATACGGGCGCCGCCGCGCTCGAGCAGGCGGGGGCGCAGGTCTACCGGGGTAACCTGGACGAGCCGGACAGCCTGGTGGCCGGGGCGGCCGGCGCGGATGCCGTGATCCACACGGCGTTCGACCATGATTTTTCCCGGTTTGCCGACAATTGCGAAAAAGACCGCCGCGCGATCGCGGCGCTGGGCAAGGGACTGATGGGCTCGGAGCGCCGGCTGATCGTCACGTCGGGCCTGGCGCAGCTGGCGGCGGGCCGTCTCGCCACCGAGCATGACGTGCCGCCGGCCGGCTTCCCGCGCCAGTCGGAAGCGGCCGCGGCGGCGCTGCGGGCGCAAGGCGTGCGCGCTGCCGCGATGCGGCTGCCGCCGTCCGTGCACGGCGCCGGCGACCATGGCTTCGTGCCGATGTTGATTGCGCTGGCGCGCCGTACGGGCGTCTCGGCCTACGTTGGCGACGGCGGCAATCCATGGGCGGCCACGCATCGGCTCGACGTGGCACACGCGTTCCGGCTGGCGCTGGAGCGGGGCGGCAGCGGGCCATGGCATGCGGTGGCGGAGGAGGCGATTCCGTTTGCCGCCATTGCCGGCGCGATCGGCAAGGGGCTTGGCGTGCCCGTGCGCTCTCTGTCCAACGAGGAAGCGGCCGCGCACTTCGGCTGGATGGCCCATTTCGTGGCCGGCGAGATGGCCGCGTCGAGCGCGCGCACGCGCACCGAACTGGGCTGGGCCGCGGCGCAGGCGGGGTTGCTGGCGGACCTGGAGCAGGGGATGTATTTCAGCGGCCACGCTTGAGATCTGCGCGGCCATAAAAAAACCGCTCCTCGGAGCGGTTTTTTCACAGGAACGAGACCAATTACTTGATCTTGGTTTCCTTGTACGTCACGTGCTTGCGTGCTTTGGGATCGAACTTCATGATCTCCATTTTGCCGGGCATCGTGCGCTTGTTCTTGGTCGTGGTGTAGAAGTGACCCGTACCAGCAGTCGATTCCAGCTTGATTTTGTCGCGGCCAGTTTTTGCCATGATAGCTCCCTATTAGACTTTTTCGCCACGAGCGCGCATGTCGGCCAGGACGGCGTCGATGCCGACCTTGTCGATCACGCGCAGACCGGCGTTGGACAGACGCAGGGAGACCCAGCGGTTTTCAGATTCAACGAAGATACGACGGTTCTGCAGGTTCGGCAGGAAACGGCGCTTCGTCTTGTTGTTTGCATGGGAGACGTTGTTGCCGACCATCGGCTTCTTCCCAGTGACTTGGCAAACACGTGCCATGTTGCACTCCTTAGATAACTTCCAAAATTGGAAAAACAGGAGTGTATCCAAAATTCTTAGGAATTTCAATCACTTGGGAAAAACAATTGTGTCTTGAATTGGTAGTCAAATTTAACATTTGCCGCGAAAGTTGTCCTGTCGGCCGCCGCCGCACGCGGAAGTCCTTGATATCTAACGGTAAACGTCCAGCCCGGTCCAGCCTGCCGGCGCGGCGAATGTCACATCTGGCCGTTCTCGGCAAACGAATGCACCTCGTGCCCGGCAACAACAAAGTGGTCGAGGATGCGCACGTCGACAAGTGCCAGCGCCTGCACGAGCGCGCGCGTCAGCAGCAAGTCGGCCTCGCTGGGGGCGGGCACGCCGGATGGGTGGTTATGCGCCAGCATCACGCTGGCCGCGTTGCTGGCCAGCGCTTCGCGCACCACTTCGCGGGGATACACGCTGGTGTGGAATCATGCGCTCCAAGTGCGAAATAACTTTCATGGTAGAATAGTTCCACGCGGCAACCTTTTGCCGATTTACCTTAGAGGTATGTTGTGAGCACTAACCAAGTGTGTAACCGCGACTTTCGCATGGCCGTGCTTGAGGAACGTGATGAAGGCCTGTCAATAAATCCAACCGAAGCTTTGCTAAACCAGGCCAGCTGATATGCCACGTATCATATCCTACACCCGATACTCATCCAGTAAGCAAGCAGGGGGCGCCAGCTATAGCCGCCAGGTAGAGGCAGCAAAAGAATGGTGCGAGAAGAATGGCTACACATTAGATGAGCGTGACAGGTACGAAGACCTGGGCGTCTCAGCGTACTCTGGTAAAAATGCCAAGAAAGGCGACCTGTTCACGCTGCAAAGTAAGTTGCAGAGTGGGGAGATTGAGCCGGGCACCATTCTCATCGTTGAGGCACTAGACCGTATCACGCGTGAAGCCTTGCCCAAGGCTGTCAATCTACTCATGGGCCTCGCTAACAGTGGCTTAACCGTTGTCACATTGTCTGATGGCAGGAAATGGGACACTGAGACAATGGAGGATTTGGGCGCCTTTATGACGAGCGTACTAACGCTGTATCGGGGGCACCAGGAGTCTGAACAAAAGTCGGACCGTGTAAGGAAGGCGTTTAAAAAGCACCGGGACGAAGGGCTGCAGCAGGGTTTCGGTAGCGCACCCGGCTGGCTAACTAGGGAGGACAAGCATTCGCCTTGGAAGGTTGACGAGCCAAAGGCCGAAATAGTTCGCAAAGTTTTTGAACTTTCCGCTGCTGGGTATGGCTCAAAGTTAATTGCCAAGCGAGCTAAAGATGAAGGCTGGCCGCCGCCAACGCGGCTTCGTGAGGAATCGGAGGGGTGGCATGCCCAGATGGCAGGCCAGATTCTGCGGAACCGTGCAGTACTAGGCGAACACCAGCACCGAATCCGTACGCATGAAGCGCATGCTCAAAGCTGGGCAGGGTTTACGGTAGGGGAACCTATCAAGGACTACTACCCCCGCATTATCAGTGATGAACTGTGGAATCGTGCCCGGGCGTCGATTCGGACGCGTGCCGTCGCAAAGCGTCGGGATGTGCACTATTACAACGTGTTTTCTGGACTCATGTATTGCGGTCTCTGCGGTGCACCGATTCATAGGAAGAGCGAGCGGACGGGACACAGCCACGCGCAGCTTCAATGTAGTGACAAACTGGCAGGAAAGACAGAGTGTAAGACGATGGCAGCGAACCGCGCAGACCCAGACATTCTGCGAGCTATCTACGAGTATTCCATAGGCGCACTGGGCAGTAGTAGTGCGGCTGCTGTATCGGCGGACGTTGAAGCGCTTGAGGTGGCGATTACTGAGAAGCTGGAAGAGTGCGACCGTATTGCTGACGCAGTGGCTAAGACGGGCGGTAGAGTTCAATCGTTTATCAAGAAGTCCATCAGCTTGGAAGACGAGGTTGAGGCCCTCAAAATGCAGTTGGCTGAAATGCGCGAACAACAGGCACTCCTGCCGGCTAACACGGTTTTCGACGACGCATTCCTGACCGAAGCCATGGCATACCTATATATACCCGAGGACGAGGCCGCAAAGGAAAAACGGGCTGAGCTGCACCTTAAAATTGCTCGCGTGGTCGAAACTATATGGTTGTTCAGTTACGACCTAGCCTACATCCAGTACAAAGACGGAGCGATGCAGCCAGTCATGCTGCAACATAAGCAGCTGCCTTCGCGCGTCAACCCGAACGCGAAGTACCACAAGCCGCCGAAACCCCGCCCTGTGCCTGAGAAGCCGTACTGGCGTGCCGCCATGGCCGGTGAACTACTGCTGCCGGAAGCGCGAAGGGCGAGTTCATTCCGCAAAAAGAAACTCAAAACACTCTTGCTTGAGTACGAGGAAGAGGCAGAAGAGAGGAGGTACGTAGATGCTTGAGCCGATTGATGAGCTGGTGTTCGAGGTAGTCGGCAGTTTGGCGGACAAGTTGTCAGCCACATTCACAGGGCCTAGTCCCTATAACGGGTCGCTGCCGTTCGCGTTCGTATTAGAGGTGGCCTGCGATGTGGTCAACGACAAATTCGTTGTGAGCATACGCCAAGACAGCAACCTGGTCAGCCGGATTACTTCGCCGTTCAGCTTCGAGCGAGAGGCGGCGCTGTGCGAAGGCATCGCCTCAATTCTGTCCATGAAGCCGCACAGCACGCTAGCGAAGCTAACTGGCGACTTGGCGAACTACGGGTATCGGTTCCTGTCCCTGCCGACCGGGATGCTTCGGGGGCACACTGAAACCGTAACCGTAATGGCGGATACTATCTCCGAACTCGATGCGGCTCTGAAGTTGAATAGCGACCCCGACTGCATCTTTGACTTGCTCGACGGCGGCGCCGACCCAATGCGACGTCACATCAAGTACGGACGACCGTTCGAAGTCGCACGAATCCTAGAGCATATGCGAGACGATTACAAAGAAGTAGTCGCCTATATGCGGGCGTGCGGAGCGCATTAGCCGAACATCACCGCGCTAGGAGTGTAAGTTTGCCGTGAGGGCAGCAGTGCAATCCAGCGCGGAACTTTCCGGCCGAACTCTTCAGCAAACTCAGCATAGTAGAAGGCATAGCGGTGCGCCGTCCAAAACCCCATCTTAAGTAGCTCCAGCCAAGTGGGTCGAATCCAACCGTCAGTGTCGCGCTTTCCGGTGTACCCCAGCAGTTCTGCCAGCACCATAGAGCGCTCATCGGCGTGGTGAAACATCTTCCACCACTGCGCGTCGTACTCCCCGCCAGGCGAACGAAGGGGACGGCGCCAGCTGATAGGCTCTCCGGGTAAATAATAATACTTATGGCCTGCGGCGGCGGCGGCCAAGGCCTCATGGGGCGCGTCCTCATCGTCTGCGCATAGCAGGGCATATGCAGCTGCTGCCTTGCAAAACGCTTGGCCGCTCATGGACTCGCAGTTCGGCGAGGTGATGTATTCCGAGCGGTACGAAGCTTCATGTAACCGTACCGGGGTTGGCTCGGCCTGGAACAGGGCCGGTGCTGCGTTAAAGATGAGGCGCTCATCCGGGGCTCGCTCGGTGTCGAACATGAGCTGTGCTGCGTCGAAGATGCGCCGCTCATCGTCTTCGCGCTGCTGGCGAAGCATGATAGCTATCGGGTCTGTCGTCGTGTAGTTATAAGATTCCGCGTAGTGGTCGGGAATCGAGAAGGTGTCGAAAGGTTGTGCGTACCCGTAGCACCCGTTGTCGGGGCAGCTGCATTCGTCCATAGTTGAACATCCGTAGGGAGAGAAACACTGTACGCCCGGCCAGTAGACCATATTTCGACCTAGTATACAAGTGCTCGCTATGTATAATTGTTCGGTTTTCCATCGACAATTAATGCCATGCCCGTACTCCTGGTTTTCGCCACTTTAGCCTTACTAATACTATTTGCAGTCGGCGTACTGTTCCCGACAAAGGTATTTCTTGGCCCTACAGCGACCCGAGAGCGGGTCATGAAGTTTTATGGCATCCCGGCGATTGTCGGGTTCATCGCGTTGATGGCTTTGGTGCCGGCCGACAAAGGAACACCTGATTCGGAAGAGACTAATGACGGACGTAGTGCAGCTACGCCTGAACAGGGCCGGCTCCAGCTGGTCAGCTTCAATGGGATGACACTGCCTGGCCGTATGGCCGAGGCGAAAGCGACTGGATTCACTGAATGTGCCGCGGATTATTACGGCTACAAGTGTCGGCGAACGGTTCCGACGCAACTGTTGGGGCTTACAGCTCAAACTGCAGAACTAACCTTGGACGGCAAGGACCACTTCGCAGATGCCTACTTCACCCCTGAAAAGCACTCTGGCGACGTGCGGAAAATCCCAGCGGACGGACTGGCGTATGGAAATATTAAGCTTACGTTTGCCCGGTCCGACTATGACGAGAAGTGCATAGACAAACATCAGGAGAAAGTCGGCAGCTATAGCCGGCCGGCTTTGTGCATCACGAACAAGAACAGCATTGGTCAGCTGAATCAGGCTTTGCTGGATGGTGGGTGGCTGTTGACCCGCACGAAAGGGGGATACCTGAATTACGTGCACCCCCAAGAGCTGGTCGAGGTTACGACGAAGGACGAGACTGCTACTATAAGCCGCGTGCCAGCTGACACAGTCAAAGACCTTGTAGCGCGTGATACAAAGATGCGCGCTTCGAACGAGGCGGTGGAAGCGAACGCCACGAATGTCATCGAACAGATGAAACGATAGCTTAGTACGTCCACCGTTGGGTGAGCGCTGGCGCGACCTGCCCGGTCCGCGGGCAGGTCGCGTTACTCGGCAGGCTGCTTGCTTGCAGCTTGCAGGCCGTACAGCGTCGAACGAGATACCCCAAACTGACGGGCAATTTCGAAGATGGACATTTCCCTGTCTCGCATCATCGCTAGGGCCGCTTTCCGCTGCTTGGAGTCGAGTAGTTTTGGACGACCGCCTTTCCGACCGCGCGCCCTGGCTGCCTCGAGGCCGGCCAGAGTGCGTTCTCTGACGAGCTCGCGCTCAAACTCAGCCAAGGCTGCGAACATGTGAAAGACGAGCTTCCCAGCCGGTCCGCCGGTGTCGACTGACTCCTTCAGCGATTTAAACTTGACTCCGCGTGCTTCCAAATCGTTGACGATGCGAATAAGGTCTTGCAGATTCCTGCCCAAGCGGTCAAGCCGCCAGACAACGAGCGTGTCGCCGTCGCGCAAGGCTTTGAGGCAATTAACGAGTTCTGGCCGGTCAGCCGTCTTCCCGCTTGCCTTGTCGGCGTACATGGTGACCGCCCCCGCCACCGCCAGCGCATCTTGTTGCAGGTCGAGCGTCTGCTCGTTTGTACTCACACGAGCATATCCAATCACTGTCATTGCGTACCCTTTTGTGGATGTTGAATACTGGAGTAGATGTTGGACATCTGAAAGGGTATAACGCGGCTGACCAAGGATGATTTAGCGGATGTCCAGGAATCCATCGTTTTCCGGACTGCTGGAGGTTAAAGGATTCCCTAACGGGGCTGCGCGACGCTGTCCAGTCCGCGTAAGACTGACCAGAAGACTGCGTGTGCTGCTGATGGAAAAAGGTGTACTGCCAGCGAGCGGCAGCACTTCCTGAGTGCTGGCGGCGTCACCCGCAACTGCGCTACTACAATTGCTGCCCAGCAGTATCGCAGGCGATGCAAGTTATGCGACTAAGCTTTGCTGCGCGCTGAGATTGATAACGTCAATCTTTATATTTTTTGTAGTCATATACGCACAGCAGTTTACGATAATCTGTTCCGCTTTTCTTTTCGAAGCCTCTAAGGTATTTTTCACAATCTTCTAATTCAACTGTCCCATGCCAGACAGCCCAGAAGATTGCATTAGTTTTATAACCAGGTGATATTGCTTTATCGTCCAAAATTCCGGCAATAGTGTGGTGCTCTGTTTGGCAAACTGGTGGAATGCTTGCGATAGTTTTGTCCAATTTGGCTAACTGCTGAGCTTTAAGTTTTGGCGCGCAATGCAAATCTTTTTTGATTTTATCAAAGCCAAAGATGGGGAAGAACTGACTACTGGCTATCGTGTATTTGTCAATAAGTTCAACTATTTCCGCGTTTTTTTCGGCGATAACGACAAAGTAGTTAGCCATGGTCTCGTTAGAGGTCAAATACTGATATTTAATAGTTCTGGATGACCCTATCGCCAATATTCTATCGGAATTATCTAGCGAATCTAAATCTTGGGTAATCTTGACTTTAATATTTCCGCCAGCGTATATCTCCTTGACAATGCTCTGAACTTTTCTAATATCCATGGCGGAAATAGGAAGCAACAAATTCCCCAGCGCCTTATATATCGAAGAAAAATCGTCGGTCTTTATCTTGTTGATTCTGATAGTTGTCGCAAATCCTTCCAGGTCGATATCGTGCTCGCCAATTTCTTGGGATTGCGACCCTTCTTCGTACTCAACAAGAAGGAAGTTATTACGGATTTGCTTTGCTGTTTCTGAATTTGGCTCTATATAAGTAAATATTGTTTTCAACAATTCTTTAATATTGTTATCACCAATGTTATAGCCGAAGAATATAATTGGATTGTGGATAAATATAGAAAGCAGCTGGGCCCGAATCAATTCGTACTTGTTTGAGAAGTTGTCATAGTCCTCGGAGGTAATTATAACTCTGAGAGGGTCACTGACGCATCCATGTATTTTATATACGGAGCCGTAAGGATTGCTCAGTAAAATGTCATTGCCAATCAGTGGCGAAAATTCAAAAATACTTTCAATTAAGCCGTCGTAATTGGTGGTGATAATCGAGCCAATATTTTTTCTAATATTTTTGAATTCACCAATTTCCTCTTGCATCTCTTCTTTTAATTCGAGCGAGGAGAGAATTTGCGTAATGTATATTTTAAGCCTGCTGAGCTTATTGCCTTTATTCATCTCGGCATAGAAAATATCATTGACTTCTTTAAATTTCCCGTTTCTTTCTTGCAATAATGCCTGGGTAAATTCCGACTCTAATGCAGATGCAATTTTCGGGTAGTCATATTTTCCGTTGGACTCATATCTCGCTTTCAAGTCCAGGTAATACTCATCATTTCCCTTAAAATCGAATGCAATCTTTCTAAGCAAGCCGTCCCAAGTGTGAGAATTTTTTAAATACCTCAAGCTAATTCCAGTTCCTACAAAGAGGACAGGGTGATTGCGATAATTGGAAATAAAATCATTGATATTCATTATGGACCCTAGTCTTGTCGAAATATGCTTTGCTCGATTTAGAACTATAGACGATTGTACGCTTTCCTTGGGTAAATAACATAGTTACTGAAAAAAGGCAACTGTCTAAGCAATTCAGGGGCGATGCCGGGTAGGTTTTGCGTAGCCGACGGCATCATACAGAGACTTGAGCGATAACCACATTGGGCTGTAGTGTCCTGCATCGTTTGTACAGCGCCCACGAATCTGAGAAGTTTCAAACCGATGAAACTTCTTAACGCCGCCGCGGCAACGTCCGTACGTGTCGCGTCTCCAGTCGTCCGACAGGCGGAACAATTTTCATCACGGTAGATGCAAGGAAGTCGCCACTATACTGTTTGCAGTCATGTGACTGCGAACTCAGTACCGTGACCATGCAAGAGCTCCTCTTCTCACCGAAAACACTCGCTGCCTATCTTGGGCTGGCCGAGCAAACCATCTATAACCGCCATTCCGGCGGCGGCGACCTCCCCAAAGCGTTCAAGCTGGGCCGTCTGCTGCGCTTCCGCGCTGACGACGTGAAAGGCTGGCTGGCTGCAAAGCGACAGCCTGACTCCTGAGTCATCCTTGGCCTTACGCACCAAATAAGACGCCCCGGCTGGAACCAGGGCGGGTGCGCCAATGACGCGGCTGTACTTACTTACACAGAGTATAGGCGCGGAAAGACCCATCCCGCCGCTCAGCATGCGGAGGACAGAAATTGCTTGTAGTACAAGGAAACAGCTAGTTAGCTGACGCGGCACACACATGAGGTGTGCCCATGTTTTTCGATTCATCGTCGGTTCCCGCTCCGGGGACCATCACCGCGACCTCCGTTGTCCGGTTCGCTGAACTTGTCAAAAAGACCGCAACAAGTGCGACAGCATCATCCCGGAAACGGAAAAATGCAGCGCGAAAGAAGCTGAGTTGTGTCATCAAAGAACAAAGTCGGTTTGCAAAAGTTGCCGACCTCCGTGCCGTAGCGTTGACGCTGACCTATGGCGACGTAGCGGACTTCTCGCCAAAGCACATCAGCGCGTTTCTCAATCGCGTGCGCCGAACGCTCAAACGCATGGGTTTCCTCCTGCCATATGCTTGGGTATTAGAATGCGCCAGCCATCTGCACTACCACCTTATCGTATGGATACCGCGTGGCTACAAGCTCGACCAGTCCAAATTGTCGAGATGGTGGCCTTGGGGCAGCACTTGGGTAGAGAGCTGCCGCAGCGTCAAGGCCTGGGGGCGCTACATGGCCAAGTTTGTCAGCATCACTAAGCTGCCGAAATCTGCGCGCCTGTACGGTTACGGCGGGCTGGATGACGGCGGAAGAATGGCAGTGTCACGTGCAGCCTTGCCGCGCTGGCTTTTGGCATTGCTGCCAGCCGGGCATCGTGTCTGCCGTTGTCCAGGCGGCGGCTGGGTGGATACGGAAACTGCGGAAGTTCATAAGTCCCCGTATATCTGGACGCCCCGCGGAGCTATGCTCTTATCGCCCAAATCGCAGTGAAGCGCTCAGGGCGGCTGCGGGGATGCAGCGTGAACGCGGCTATTTTAATACGTCGTCACGCCTTCCTATCCGAGCGTTAAACGGTCGCCATGGCTGACTTTTTGCAGGTAGAAAAGTTGAGGTAGTGGCTCAGAGTAGCCGCGTCGCCGAGCTTCTTGAAACAGCGACCAAGACTGGGCACGTACCCCGTGGAAGCCTGGCTGTTTAGCGATTCGCTCAAGCGTCGCAGCCAATGCCGAGTAGTGGCGCCGGTTAGATTGGGAGGCCAGAAGTACGTGCAATTCCGTCATCGCCTCTTTGGGCCGCCGCCAAGTCCACGACGCACGTCCCTGTAAAGAGTGACGAACGAGTTCATATCCCAGCCAGCTCAGCCGGGGCTTCTCATCGACAAGCCGAAGCCTTTCCGATTCAAACCCGGCCCCATTCGTCGCCAGCAGCAGCCAGCGAACCTCGACCGCGTCCGCTGGCCAGTACATTACCAGGACGGCGTTCGCGATGCCTTTCGACTTCCGGACTAGACGCTGCGCCGGCGAGCATCCAATCCCGTACAGCGCGTGGAATTTGTTCGCCAAAGTCTCGGCCTTGGCCGCGCTGACGGTTCCGAGGATGTAGTGGCGGTAGCCCTTCGGGACGCTGTCCAGCACGCGGCTGAGCGCAGCTGTTTTGCTGGGTGCGATTGGGGTCGATGGAAGCATGGGAGTCCTTGTCAAGGTGATACCCGGTATAGCGAAAATCCGCGCGAATAGGATGTCATTGGGGTTGGCGGGGATGAGACGTAATGATGTTCCGTGCGCGAGCACGGCAATCACGCTATACAGGGATGTGGAAACAAATATCTGCAAGGGAATGAGCCCGGCGAAAGCCGGCATGACTCGCGTGTACGGCCGTCCGCTCGGTGAGCCTTCGAAGAGGGTTCACCGAGCGGACCGCCAACTGCAAACACACACGCCCGAAAGGGCACGTCGGGGCGCCACCCCGACAGGTTCCAGGCCGCCATCCTGGGACCAAGCAAACGCTGTAGCCGCGTGCTCTTAATGGAGCTGGCGCGGCTGCGATGGGCGCTGGAGGGTGCAACTCCCTCTTTCGACCCAATCCAGCTGGCGACTCGCCGGCAGAGGTTGGGCGACCATGAAACGGCGCCGGGAAGGAAATGTCCCGGTGTCCTGGTTGAGTGCGAAAGTCGGTGAAAGCCCGACCTGTGGGACGTATCGAGAGAGCGTAACGCATGCCGCACAGGATGGCTTCTGAGGCCGTGGTGACACGGCAGGGCTGCAAGGGGAAGCCTGGCGCAGCTAGCACCTGGAGAAAGCCAGGGCTGATGGATAGCTCAAACCTGTAACCGCGCCCAGAAAGGGTGCGTTGCGGAGCAACGTAGGGCCATAAGCACTGAGCTGTGGTTCGTAGTCGATGATGCAAGCGGTGAGTAAACGAAGGGCTCTGGAACATCGCCTCGTTGAAATCTACGTGAAAGCCGGAATGGCTAGCCGTTTTGCTGAGACAGTGGCGCTGCGTTGCGTAGTAGCTTCAATCTAAATGGGGAGCCTCTTTCTCGACCGTATGAACTGGCATCCTACGGGAAGACAGGAAGAGGGGGAGACTGACTGACTAGGGTTTGACTCATTGCGCGATACGACCGAAGCGTATGAGAAGCCATGAAAGTGGCATCACGGTTGGCACCGTGTTCCGAAAGGTTGGAGCGTTTGCGAAAGCGTGTGAATGGACTTGGCGGTCCGTTGTAGTGATGTGCCGACCTTCCCGCTTGGCGGCGGGAAGGTTGACCTCTGACCTTGGCCGGTCAGACAGCGAAATAGGCAATATCAGCAGAAATTATTCAACTAAAGACCGGGCGTCATGCTCGTCACCCGGTCTTTTTAAAGCAACTAGCAAAGAAGTCTTGCAGACTTCTTCACCCCTATAAATCCAGTTAATTAGCTTATAACCGCATTACGCAGGAATCTTAAAGGTAAAATGTTTGTTAGCGGCTTCAGGTTGGATGTGCCACACGGCCGCAGTATATGCACTTGCCGTAGGGTCTTTAGGAATCTGGGTTCCTGTTCCACAAACAAACGAGCGTGGATACTTAACGTGCGGATAAGCACTCATCTTTTTGTGAAGTGCTGGACCGAAATCTCGTTTTGGAGACTGGACATTCACAGATGTTCGACCATTCCCATTAAGTCCTAAAACCGGTGATGGCTTGCCTCTACTTGTTTTTGGATTCAGTGGTGCAGATGAGAGCATTTTGTCCACGGTTGCACGTGTACCAGCCAAAATAAATAGCGCGTCACAGCCATAATAATGTGCGGCCAACTCTAAGCGGACACAATCCCAAACTACGGATGCTACCGAAACACCTTTTGCACCTGCCCATTTAGTTTCGACGACGAGAGTGATTTGGCCACTTTCTTCAACTACAAAATCCAGCTGAAGCGGTCTACCGTCAGCCCCAGGCAGAGCAAGAACAGGATGATTATGTTCGGCCAAAACTTTCCCTGGCGTATTAGCCGCAAGGATTTGAGCGATTGGTAGTGCAAGATACCTTTCGCTGAACAAATCATCTCGGCGGCATTGATGTTCAAACGTCAGCCACGATGAGAGCCCTTCGGATATCGACTTTCTTAACGTAAGCTTTTTGTCCACAGTCATTTGTGTAATTATAAGTTATGTGGCAGTATGGCACGAAAAGCAATGGCGCATTCCCTTTGCTGCCAACTTTCGCCGTCTAAATTTTCTATAGAAAAAACGTCGCAGTATGAGTGGTGTAAATTTCTATAACATAAAAATCTAATTCTTACCTATCCGCTATCCGAACTTTAAACACCTAGAATTTCAGTGTTTCTGATGACGTACAAGAGCGTCTTCTTATATTTGGTTCTGCGAGTACACGTACTATCACAGAGAATGGCGCTCCACGTGCACTCATCAAACGCGCTGTCTGCTGTCGAGCGCACAGCCCAACTTTTTGAAGCACTTCTTCCATACTTGCGGCTAAAGCCGTGTTTGGACGCCCTGGCTGTTCGACTGGCATGCTACCTCCCGCTGAAAACGAGTGACAAGCCTATCGAGTATCCGTCATCGCTCTTTGAAGTGCGCTAAATATTGTAACTTCTATCTCACATGTTTTTTGCTGATGGGTAAGTTTGGTTACCGTTATGACTTAGTCGAATTGATAAAATCTTTAAGGTCTTCCAAACGGTGTTCCCAAATTATCATTATAGGAGTTCTTTGAGCATCTTGAACGTATTCTGGCTTGTAAACGCCCCGCAAAGCAGCGGCAGTCAACACTTGGGCGCCAAACTGCAAATTCCAGTTTTCAGCATCTTTTATGACTTCTTTGTTCAGACGTTTGCGGCTGTTAATCTCGGAGTTCGAACTCTTACACTCAAGCGCTAAACGCCGCCGGTCATAGAGACCGATGATGCAATCGCCGTTGTCATGACCGAGAGTCGCGGCTACCATGTACTCGCCCGCTTTTGGAAGGTCTTCAGCGTGCATAATTGGCGTGCGTGGGGTTGGCACACGTGTAAAACCTAGCGCGTCCAGCAATCGTACGATGGCCCCCTCAAGTTCCCCCCGTTCGTCACCTCGTCGCTTCGTCAGCACGCGCTGGCACGTAGCAATTACTGTAGTCGCTCTCTTGGCAAAGTCCAGTTCTTCTGCTGTTGGAACCGTACCAGCGGCTATCCATGGGAATCGCTTAGGGTCGATAGTCTGACGAATCAGTTCAACGAGTTCCTCAGCAAATTGTTGGTCTTTACGGATAGCCGTACCATTGACGCTGCGGCACATGACAGTATCAAGGTCATCTTCTGAAATGGGCGGCGCCATCAAATACCGTAGGGCAGTATTGAAGGCAGAGTTGCGAACAATTGTCGCTAATTCAAAGCGGTCAGTTGGTGTGGCCAGTAGCGTCGGCAGTCTATCGATGACGTATTCCGCTGCTGTCTGAGCGCCCGTAAACTCTGCCAAATAGTCCCCCAATGGCTCCTTCATGCGCCTAAGACGAAACAGCCTTGTCGATTCTCGGCAATCTTCCTTTATCTCTGCGTCTGTAAAAACTTTGCCCCGGTTAATGCCTCCCCGCGCAGCCATTAAAACACACCCCTAGCAAGTAATTCTGCGCTCGGAATTTGAAGTCGGCCGACCTCGCTCGGCTCGAATTTGGTAAGGCCACCTGCGTAGACTCGTCCGGAGTTTTGGCTGATGTTGGTGTTTAACCAAGCGACCAACTGCTCTACTGATTCATCAGGTAGCTGAACCTTCGGGTAAAGTCCGTGAGCAACGTTGATGATTCGAGCGCCGGCAGTATTGACCGCGAACACCGGTGGCCGACGCCCCATATACGTCACAACAATTTGCGGCGCTGGCTTCGTCATATCGACACGCCACCAAGGTTTGCGATGCTCAGCAATCCATCCTTTATCTGCATTCTCCGCCTTTGCCCAGTCAAGGAATTCTTGAATAGCCAGAAATTTTTCACGTTCAAGCTCGTCAAGGGCAGCAGGGAGAGCGATAACGCGACGAAGCGCTTCTACGTCATCAATTCGGCCACCTGCATGAATGATGTCAGCCGCATCGGTAATCGTAGGGACGAGGTACTCTTCAGGCAGACCAAATCGGTTGTCTTTCGTCACCCATACGCTGTTCTTACCTGTGACCTGACCCCGACTGACTTTGAAAAGGTCGCTGAGGTTGATGAACTCTTCGTTTCTTACGATTTCTTGGTTCCTGAGCAAGATAGACCAACTACGCTCTGCTTTAGCAGCGACCTTGTTGGCGAAATGGCCCCCAGTAAGGTCCAGAAGCTGCTCAAGTCTGTCAATCTTTTTGAATTCAATATCAGTATCTGCCGACCCTGGCTCGAAACACGTGATACATGCTGAAACCATTGCATCGCCAAATACTGGCACCTCTGGAGCAACAACAAAAACTGCCCTGCCGCCTAGTCCGTTGGTCATCAAATCACGCATCGATTGGCCGTAGTTGACGTCGAGCCACTCCGCAGCAGTGATAAAGCAACCCAAGTCCCCGGGACGAGACAGTGCTAGCGTTTTGACGAAAAAATGGAGGTGAAGCCCTGCCAACTTACTTGAAGCGTGACCAAGGCGCTTTAGGCTATCGCTATACCACTCCTTCCACTCTGGCGCAATGTCGTGATGTCGAACATACGGCGGATTACCGATAAACAGCGTTCGGCCTTCAATAGGTTCAAGTTGTAACGCGCGGAAGTCACCGATGCGTATGTCTAAACGGTCAGCCAAGCCAAGTGCTGTTGCGTTCGCGCGGAGTAGCAGGGCTACCAGCGGGTCCATTTCGGAGGCGACACCAGTTGCTTGCAAGTTTTGCCGCAGGCCGTGCAGGACATAACGTCCCGTCCCCGCACCTGGGTCAACAATGCGAGCAAAGTTACCTTGAGCGGCTGCCCATGCAAACATGCCGAGAACAGCCTCTACAGGAGTGAACGTTTGCCCGGCCCCGCGTCGTTGCTCTGGCGAACGGATAGCACAATAGGCCGCGCCCAGCGGGTCGGTTCCTTCCACAATGGAAGCGCGAGTAAGCTCTACTAACTCGTCGCTAACTACCTTGGCATGCTGGGCAACTACGTCCTGTTCGGTTGGCGACAGAACGGTGCTGGTGACGAGCCTACTCGCTACGGACACAAGCGTTGAAAGGTCAAGAAGAGCGTCAAGTTTTGCTGCGACGTTATGCGCAAGTAATTCGGTTGTCATCAGTAGTTCATCGAAGTTGTTCGCAAGGCAAGCTTAGACGCTAAGTCCATCGTATGGTCCAGCCAAGCTGAGCTGTAAGAGGCATTGCATCGTTTGCAAGCTACGCGCGCACGCGCTCGCGCGAATCATAACCTACAGATGCATTTGACGGTAACTCATCATGAAGACTCACGGCTGGCATAGAACAAATAGCTGCGGCTGAGCACTGCACGTGAGATTGCCTGGTGGATACTATTGCTAACAAACTGTCACTAGATGATGCGTCGATGGTGCAAAGCTCATCTCAAGCTTCGGGCACTTTAGCACGGCCTAACAGTGAGGCCAGAGCGCCGACCAGATGAGTTAGCCTCGGGCCGAGCCAGTGAGAGTGAATACGAACAAAAACCCGGGTGGTTCCGTTGCCGACCCGGGTCTTGCTAGCGGCAGAGCCGCGCTATTGCAGTCCTCTTACGACGTAACTTCCTCGATGTGACACAGATTCGCAAGTTGCAAGCATTGCGAATGCCGATTGCATCGGAGGAGGCGAGCCTGCGGCCGCGCGACCGGAGGAGTGAGAGCCCAAGAAGCGAAGTCATGATGTTGAACTGGCCTGTTGTAATCGTATAGCTAATCCGCACGGTCATCTTTTGCTTGGAGCGGTGCCATACATGTCCGCAGCGTGGCCGCAAGCGACCAATTCGGCTCGCTGCTCATTGCTTAGGTCACGCACCGCGTTGACTACTTCCCTCATTACAGCTGAGCGCGTTTTTGGGGCGGCCGCGAGGTCGTCTCGCAAGGTGTCGAGCAGGTCAAGTGCAGCGTCGAACGTACAAGCTTTCATCAACGGGTCAGTGTCGAATATTGAGATGTGCACCAGATACGGTTTGATGACGGCATCGATTTGTCAGGCATATGTGTCGGAGAGGCCAGCGAGCTTAACGAAGCGAGGCATCAGTCCTTTGCCGGCTATCTCTCGGAAACGTGCCGCATCGATGTGCTGTCGCATTAGCTGGGTATTGCACGGCAAAGAGAGGTGTCATTTAGCTGGACGTCACCGGGTTTGTACAGCACGTCTAGTTCGTATGCGGTAGGGATGGAAGCCATCGGGGCAGGCTACTGCATGCTGTGTAATATGGGTAGTGGCTACGCCTACCATTCACTCGACATCGGTCGTTGCGATGTTACTTTCATCAACATAGATTTCAGGAGAACGACGTGAGTACACAGATGGCAAACCCGTATCAGGGTATGGTTTCGTTTCAGCAAGCTCTACGAGCTGGAGTCCTACAAGTGTATCCGGTGTTGAGTCACTCGAATTTGTACTCTTATGTTGATGTTCCGGCCCCTGGTGTAAAACGGATGACGTATGTGCGACTCGGCGAAGACCGTAGGACGGTAAGGGCGTTTGTCTCGTGCGTGATGAATGGCTACGTTGATGGTCACCCATGCATCGCTCTAGGCTATGCCGTGCCTGAAGGTATGCGCAACCAAGGTCTGGCAAGGAAAATTGTAAAAGATGCAATTAAGGACATAATTGTCCAAATAGGGCGTGCTGGTGCGAAGGCTGTGTATGTCGAGTCAGTTGTTGATGTTGAAAACGTTTCGTCTCAGCGGGTTGCCGAAGTCGTTCTGGCAGTAGAACGTGAGAGCATCACCGATTCTGCCTCTGGGCGGCCGGCATATCGCTACACGAAACGATTCGATACTGCTACCGGGCGCTAGTTACCGTAAACTCTTGGCAGTGCGCGGGGGCTGCGCACAAGTAATGTAAGAGCCCTGTAACTGACCTGGTTGCCGCCTTGCCGGCAACTGGCTCGAACCAAGGCTGGCTAGCCGTTAAAAAATAGTCCTAAAAATTGCCAGCGTTTTCACAGCTGTGTATACTTGGGTGCCTGAAAGCAATTCCGCAGTTAGAGCGCACGAGGCTGCGTCAGCGTGCCGCGAAACAGTTCGCGGACGGCGATCAGGCGGTTCCGCACGTCCAGGAACAGCACGTGGAACGATTCATAGGGCCGGCCCGCCATGGCGAGGCGCAGGTAATCCTTGGCGGCCTGCGGCGAGCAGATCACCTGGCGGGACAGCATGTCGTCGCGGATCGCCCGCCGCGCCAGCTCGATGACGGCATTCAGTTGGGCATACTTGGCCGGGCCCAGGCCGGGCACGCTGGAAAACTCCTTCAGGTTCGCGCCCAGCAGCGCCTGCAGCGAGCCGAAGTGCCGCACCAGGTCGCCGGCCAGTTCCACGGCGTTCTTGCCCCGTACGCCCACGCGCAGGAACACGGCGAGCAATTCCGCATCCGACAGCGCCTGCGCGCCCTCGCGGATCAGCCGTTCGCGGGGGCGCTTGTGTTCCGGCCAGTTCGAGATGCTCATGGGGCCTCCAGGGCAGGGTGGGAACTCATTATCCCAACGCCGCGGCGCGGCGTGCTGATGTGGCTAAGAGTCGCGATGGGAACCTGCTCAGCCCGCCGCCAGCCGTACCGCGCCGCCCAAGCTGGCTTACAATACCGGTTTGCCCAGCTTCCGAAGAACATCATGTCGAACGTCGTCACTCCTTCCGCCTATCTGACCCTGCATTACCGCCTGGCTTCGCTGGACGGCACGGACATCGTGTCCACCTTCGGCAGCACGCCCGCCACCTTGATGCTGGGGCAGGGCCAGCTGGCGCCCGTGCTGGAAGAGCTGCTGCTCGGGCTGCCGGAAGGCACGCACAAGACGTTCGAGCTGGAGCCGGGCGTCGCCTTCGGCCCGCGCAATCCCGAACTGATCCGCCCCGTGTCGCGCGCCACGCTGGACGAGAATTCCGTGCCCGGTGCGGAATACCGCGTGGGCGACCTGGTCGACTTTGCGGCGCCGGGCGGCGGCCGCTTCTCCGGCATCCTGCGCGAATTGCGCGACGATGCCGCCCTGTTCGATTTCAACCACCCGCTGGCCGGCCAGCCGGTGCGCTTCGAAGTGAACCTGATCTCCGTTCTGTAATCTATGCACATGGACAAAGAAATCCTCCTGGCCCAGCCGCGCGGCTTTTGCGCAGGCGTGGACCGCGCCATCGAGATCGTCGAGCGCGCGCTGAACCAGTTCGGCGCGCCGATCTACGTGCGCCATGAAATCGTGCACAACGCCTACGTCGTCGAAGACCTGCGCGCCAAGGGCGCGATCTTCATCGAGGAACTCGACGATGTCCCGGCCGGCAATACCCTCGTGTTCTCGGCCCACGGCGTGTCGAAAGCCGTGCGCGCCGAAGCGGAGGCGCGCGGCCTGTCGATCTTCGACGCCACCTGCCCGCTGGTCACGAAAGTGCACGTGGAAGTGGCGAAGATGCGCAAGGCCGGCTGCGAGATCATCATGATCGGCCACGACGGCCACCCGGAAGTCGAAGGCACGATGGGCCAGGCCGAGGAAGGCATGTACCTCGTCGAAACGCTCGACGACGTGGCCACGCTGCAGGTGAAGAACCCGGAGCAGTTGGCCTATGTGTCGCAGACCACGCTGTCGGTCGACGACACGGCCGACATCATCGCCGCGCTGAAGGCGAAGTTCCCGGCCATCCAGGAGCCGAAGAAGGGCGACATCTGCTACGCGACGACGAACCGCCAGGAAGCCGTGAAGTTCATGGCGCCGCAGGTCGAGGTCGTCATCGTCGTCGGCAGCCCGAACAGCTCGAACTCGAATCGGCTGCGCGAAGTGGCCCGCAAGATGGGCACGCCGGCCTATATGGTGGACCGCGCGGACCAGATCGACCCCGCCTGGCTGGAAGGCCACCAGCGCATCGGCGTCACGGCCGGGGCGTCCGCGCCGGAAGTGCTGGTGCAGGCCGTCATCGACCGGCTGAAGGCGCTGGGCGCGAAGAGCGTGCGCCCGCTGGAGGGTGTCGAGGAAAACGTCACGTTCCCGCTGCCGAAGGGCCTGGTCTGATCGCCGACACAACACTTCCGCACTGTTGATGAAGGAGAAAGCTTTCCCCGCGCTGAATTTTGTTTAGAATTGCTGCGTTTTTTCCGCGTTTAGTTTTTGCGCGGAATGGCTATGATGGCGAGCTTGTGTATTAAATTGCCGATCGGACTATGTTTTGATCGGCTGCCAGAGCTAGGCAGGACGTAGTACGATGCAGGCCCGTTCACAAGGACGGGTTCGACGCTACAAGGTCACGCGGCGGCACTCCAGGGCTATCCCCGGGTGCCGTTTTTGTTACGCGGGCGGTACACCGCTCGCGCAAAGAAGGGGAGCAATGGATACCTTTATCCAACAAATTATCAACGGCCTCGTGCTGGGCAGCATGTACGCCCTCGTCGCACTCGGCTACACGATGGTGTACGGGGTGCTGAACCTGATTAACTTCGCCCACGGCGACGTGCTGATGGTCGGCGCGATGATCGGCCTCACGATCCTCAACCTCCTGGGCGCCCATTTCCCCGAGATGAACGGCTGGCTGCAGCTGGGCATCGCCATCCTCGGCGCCATTCCCGGCTGCATGATCGTCAACGTGCTGATCGAACGGATCGCCTACCGCCGCCTGCGCAATGCGCCGCGCCTCGCCCCGCTGATCACGGCGATCGGCATGTCGATCCTGCTGCAGACGTTCGCGATGATGATCTGGGGCCGCAACCCGCTGCCGTTCCCGCAACTGCTGCCGAGCGATCCGATCGCCGTCGGCGGCGCCGTGATCAGCGTGACGCAGGTGCTGCTGCTGGCACTGGCCGCGCTGTCGATGTGCGCACTGGTGTTCCTCGTCGAGAAAACCAAGATGGGCCGGGCGATGCGCGCCGTGGCCGAGAATCCCCGCGTGGCGGGCCTGATGGGCGTCGATTCGAACCGGGTGATCGTCTACACGTTCGCGATCGGCGCGGCGCTGGCCGGCGTGGCCGGCGTGATGTGGGGCGCGAACTATGCGTCGATCCAGTTCGCGATGGGCACGATCCCCGGCCTGAAGGCGTTCTGCGCCGCCGTGCTGGGCGGGATCGGCAACATCTACGGCGCGATGATCGGCGGGATCGTCCTCGGCATCATCGAAAGCCTGGGCGCCGGCTACATCGGCGACCTGACCGGCGGCTTCTTTGGCAGCCACTACCAGGATATCTTCGCGTTCATCGTGCTGATCCTCGTGCTGACCGTGCGGCCGTCCGGCATCATGGGCGAGCGCGTGGCCGACCGCGCATAAGGAACCATCATGGCACTCTTAAATTTCGATACGTCCCGCAAGCCCAAGCAGGCTTACACCAGCATGGCACTGCTGCTGGTCGT
Organism: Pseudoduganella flava; assembly: GCF_007830495.1. Taxonomy (GTDB): domain Bacteria; phylum Pseudomonadota; class Gammaproteobacteria; order Burkholderiales; family Burkholderiaceae_D; genus Rugamonas; species Rugamonas flava. Next base: position 90,170 of record NZ_VLKW01000004.1, read on the forward strand.
GATGCTGGCCTTCCCGTTCATCGCCCAGAATTTCGGTAACTCGTGGGTGCGCATCGCCGACCTGGCGCTGCTGTACATCATGCTGGCGCTGGGCCTGAACATCGTCGTCGGCTTTGCCGGCCTGCTGGACCTGGGCTACATCGCGTTCTACGCCGTGGGCGCCTACATGACGGGCCTGTTGGCATCGCCGCAGTTCGCGACCTTGCTTGAATCGATCATCGCGCTGCACCCGTCGTTCGGCGAGACGCTCGTCGCGATCCTTGGCGAGGACATCCGCGCCAACGGCATCCACCTGTCCGTGTGGTTCATCGTGCCGATCGCGGCAGCGCTGGCCGGCCTGTTCGGCGCGCTGCTGGGCGCGCCCACACTGAAGCTGCGCGGCGACTACCTTGCCATCGTGACGCTAGGCTTCGGCGAGATCATCCGCATCTTCATGAACAACCTGAACGACCCGATCAACTTCACCAACGGCCCGCAGGGCATCAACCTGATCGACTCGATCAAGGTGTTCGGCGTGGACCTGGCGGGCGAGCAGGGCTCGGGTGCGATGGTGTCGCTGGGCTCCGTGCAGATCCCATCCGTCAACGCGTACTACTTCCTGTTCCTGCTGCTGACGATCGCGACGATCTTCATCACGTCGCGCCTGCAGCACTCGCGCCTGGGCCGTGCCTGGGTGGCGATCCGCGAAGACGAGATCGCAGCCAAGGCCATGGGCATCAACACCCGCAACGTCAAGCTGCTGGCGTTCTCGATGGGCGCTACGTTCGGCGGCGTCGCCGGCGCGATGTTCGGCGCGTTCCAGGGCTTCGTGTCGCCCGAATCGTTCTCGCTGACCGAATCGATCGCCGTGCTGGCGATGGTCGTGCTGGGCGGGATCGGCCACATTCCCGGCGTCGTGCTGGGCGGCGCGCTGCTGGCGGCGTTGCCGGAAGTGCTGCGCCACGTCGTCGAGCCGCTGCAGCAGCAGCTGTTCGGCAAGGTGCTGATCGAGGCCGAGGTGCTGCGCCAGCTGCTGTACGGCCTGGCGCTGGTACTGATCATGCTCGTCAACCCGGCCGGCCTGTGGCCGTCGCCGAAGCACGAGGATCGGCCGGACGGCGATTCGGACACGAAGGGACAAGCGTCCGGCGTGGTGGCGGCGTAAGGAAAGCATATGAACGAAGAAGTCATTCTGGACATCAAGGGCGTCAACAAGCGCTTCGGCGGCCTGCAGGCGCTTACCGACGTCGGCATCCACATCAAGCGCGGCCAGATCTATGGCCTGATCGGCCCGAACGGCGCCGGCAAGACCACGTTCTTCAACGTGATCACGGGCCTGTATCAACCCGACACCGGCACGTTCGAACTGGCCGGCAAACCCTATTCGCCATCGGCGCCGCACGCGGTGGCGAAGGCTGGCATCGCCCGCACGTTCCAGAACATCCGCCTGTTCGGCGAGATGACGGCGCTGGAGAACGTGATGGTGGGCCGTCACGTGCGCACGCACCAGGGCGTGTTCGGTGCGGTCTTCCGCCACAAGGCGGCGCGCGACGAAGAGGCGGCGATCCGCCGGCGCGCGCAGGAGCTGCTGGACTTCGTCGGCATCGGCCAGTTCGCCAGCCGTACGTCGAAATACCTGTCCTACGGCGACCAGCGCCGCCTCGAGATCGCCCGCGCGCTGGCGACAGACCCGCAGTTGCTGGCGCTGGACGAACCGGCCGCCGGCATGAACGCGACCGAGAAGCTGGCACTGCGCGAGCTGCTCGTGAAGATCAAGGCCGAAGGCAAGACGGTGCTCTTGATCGAGCACGACGTGAAGCTGATGATGGGCCTGTGCGACCGCATCAGCGTTCTTGAATACGGCAAGCTGATCGCCGAAGGCCTGCCGCACGAAATTCAAAGCAATCAGGCCGTCATTGACGCCTATCTGGGAGGATCGCACTGATGGGTGCAACGACGGGGACCGCGAACGTCCTGAAGATCGCCGGCCTGCAGGTCGCGTACGGCGGCATCAAGGCCGTCAAGGGCATCGACCTGGAAGTGAACGAGGGCGAACTGGTCACCTTGATCGGCGCGAACGGCGCCGGCAAGACGACGACCTTGAAGGCCATCACGGGCACGCTGCCGGCCTGCAAGGTCGACGGCACGATCACCTACCTGGGCGAGCCGATGAAGGGGCTGCAGAGCTTCCACCTGGTCGAGAAGAAGCTGGCGATGGTGCCGGAAGGGCGGGGCGTGTTCACCCGCATGACGATCCACGAAAACCTGATGATGGGCGCGTACACCCGCGACGACAAGGCAGGCATCGAGGCCGACATCGCGAAATGGTTCGACACGTTCCCGCGCCTGAAGGAACGCGCCAACCAGCTGGCCGGCACGCTGTCGGGCGGCGAGCAGCAGATGCTGGCGATGGCGCGCGCACTGATGTGCCACCCGCACCTGCTGCTGCTGGACGAGCCGTCGATGGGCCTGTCGCCGATCATGGTCGACAAGATCTTCGAGGTGATCCGCGACGTGTCGAAGCAGGGCATCACGATCCTGCTCGTCGAGCAGAACGCCAAGCTGGCGCTGGAAGCGGCCCACCGCGGCTACGTGATGGACTCCGGCATCATCACAATGACGGGCAACGCCGACGACATGCTGCACGACCCGCGCGTGAAAGCCGCTTACCTGGGCGAGTAGGAAAAGCAAAGGGGGCCGCTGGCCCACTTGCACTCAACGGCAGAAGCCGGGGTCAGGAAGGAGTGCGGGCTTGCAAGCCCGCACCGCTTTGCCGGCAAGGCGCGGTGCGCCTTGAAACCCCGGCAAAGCCCCGCCGGTCTGACCCCGGCTTCTGCCTTTGGGTTTAACAATGCCCACGGCCCGCAACCGTCACCCCACCAACTGCGCAAACCTGGCCAGGTCGATATTCCCGCCGCTGATGACGAAGCCGACCTTCTTGCCGTGCAACCGGTCCTTCATCGCACGGGCCGCCGCGAAGCCCAGGCAGCCGGTCGGTTCGACGACCAGTTTCATCCGTTCGGCGAAGAAGCGCATCGCGTCGACCAGTTCGGCGTCCGATGCCGTCAGGATGTCCTCCACCTCGCGCTGGATGATCGGGAACGTCAGGTTGCCCAGGTGCTGGGTTTGCGCGCCGTCGGCGATCGTCTGGGGCGTGTCGATGTGGACGATGCTGCCGCTGCGCAGCGAGCGCTGGCCGTCGTTGCCCGCTTCCGGCTCCACGCCGAACACCTTGGTGCGCGGCGACAGCGCGCGTGCCGTCAGCGCCGAGCCGGACAGCAGGCCGCCGCCGCCCAGCGGCGTGAACAGGTAATCGAGTTCGCCCACTTCCTCGAACAGTTCCTTGGCCGCCGTGCCCTGGCCGGCGATCACGTCGGCGTGGTCGTATGGCGGAATCAACGTCAGGCCGTGGCGCGCCGCCAGGTCGCGGCCGATCTGTTCGCGGTCTTCCTTGTAGCGGTCGTAGATCACGACGGTCGCGCCATAGCCCTTCGTGGCCGCCACCTTCGCCGCGGGCGCATCGTGCGGCATCACGATCGTGGCCGGAATGCCCAGCAGTTGCGCCGACAGCGCGATGGCTTGCGCATGGTTACCCGATGAGAAGGCGACGACGCCGGCCCGGCGCTGCGCCGCGTCGAACCGCGCCAGCGCGTTGTAGGCGCCGCGGAACTTGAACGCGCCCATCCGCTGCAGGTTCTCGGCCTTGAAGAACAGTTGCGCGCCCAGCAGCTCGTTGGCGGTGCGCGACGTCAGCACTGGCGTACGGTGCGCGTGGCCGGCGATGCGGCCTGCCGCAGCCACCACGTCGTCATACGTTGGAAGTGTCGTATCGGTCATCGGTTTCCTTTCATTGAAATCAGCGGGCATCGTTGTACACGGTGGCGCGCGAGACGCCGAGGCAGGCGGCCACGGTTTCCATCGCGCGGCGCACGTCCGTCATGCCGGCGTCCTTGAGTTCCTGCAGCAGCAGGCGGCGTTCGGCAGCCTTCAGCGCGCGCGGCGTCGTGTTGTGCCGGGCGGCGAACTGGTCGATGTAACGGCGCAGCGCCTCGGTGCCGGATGGCTCCAGCGTTTCCAGCACCTGGGCGCCTTCCGTGCGGCCGAACTGGCCGAGCAGCGCCTCCAGGCTGCGGAACAGGCTCACGTCCACGTTCAGGCACAGCGCCGCGATGTAGCGCCCGCCGCTGTCGCGGATGCCGATCGACGTGCTTTTTGCCGGCCTGCCGTCCGGGAAGCGGTTCGGGTAGTTCGCCACGACTTGCGCGTAGCCGGCATTGGCGATGCGGGCCAGGCCCAGTTCCGTGGCGGGATCGCCGACGGCGCGGCCAGACTGGTTGTTGTGGATCGCCAGCACGGCGTGCTCGGGATCGAGCAGGTCGTGCAGCACCACTTCGCAGAAGGGCGCCAGGGTCTGGCCCAGCCCGGCCGCGACGTGGCGCAGCTGGTCGAGCAGGTGGTCGTGTTCGGTCGGTTGCATTTGTACAGATTATCTGAAACTGGAAAAAATGTATACTGCCGGGACGAAAAAATGCCCCGAACCGTGGCCGGGGCATGCGAAGGACATCCGCTGAGAGGACCCACGGATGCCGAGGAGACCTGGTACAGCGATGCTTTCAGTGCCGGCCTGTGCCGGCGTGCGCGGATTACTTGGCGGCGGCCGTGGCAGCGGTCGGCGCGGCCTTGACGGCGGCGGTGAACTGGTTGACTGCGGCGTTCACGTTCGCTTCGATGGCTTCGGCAGCCTGCTTGGCGGTGCGGGTGAACTGCTCGTAACCGGCGTTCGCGCTGCCCAGTGCGGACTTGAACAGGGCGACGGCGCTTTCGGTGCCGGCCGGCGCGTTCTTGCTCACTTCGTCCACCAGGGAAATCACCTTGCGGTTCGTTTCCAGGATCTGCGATTCGGCGGCTTTCGAGAACTCGGCGGCGGTGCCGGAGGCGATCGACGTCAGGTGACGGCCGTAAGCGATGGCCTTTTCTGCGGTCGGCTGGGCCTGGGCTGCGCTCAGCGAGAAGAACTCTTGCGGATCCTTAGCAGTCAGCAGCTGCTTGGCGGTGGCCGAGGTATCTTCCAGCGAGGCCTTGGCTGCCGTCAGGTTCAGGTCGACGAGCTTTTCGACGCCTTCGAACGTCTTGTTCGTCAGAGCGGAGAAGATCGCGAATTGGCTTTCGAAGTTGGCCTTGGTCGCATTGGAAAATTGCTCAGGAATCGAAAACATGTAGTTCTCCAATAATGATTTAAACGTTGATGAAAGCTGGCTGTAGGTCGCTACAGCCATTGTGCAACGCAACATGCCCAATTTTACGGTCGCTGCGTTTTAAGTCAAGCGAAATTTGTGCGTTGCACAAGAGCATCGTCGAGGTCGCCCGGCCCTAAGGTTAAGCCCGTGTTAGACTGGCAAGATGTCTTCGTCGTCCCCTGCCCGGGGCCAGCGCGCGCCCACGTTGATCGCGCCCGTCCCGTTGTTTTTTGTTTTCCTGTGGAGCACGGGATTCATCGTGGCCAAGTTCGGCCTGCCGTATGCGCCACCGCTGACGTTCCTGCTGTTGCGTTACGCCTGCGTCGTCGCCGTCCTGGCGCCGCTGGTGTGGCTCGTCAAGGCACCGTGGCCGCACGGCAAGGCGGGCCATATCGCGCTTGCCGGCCTGCTGCTGCACGGCGGCTATCTGGCGGGCGTGTGGTCGGCCATCAAGCTGGGCATGCCGGCCGGGCTGTCGGCGCTGATCGTCGGCATGCAACCGATCCTGACGGCGTTTGCCGCGCCGCTGATCGGCGAGCGCGTGACGCCGCGCCAATGGCTGGGCTTGCTGTTCGGCATCGGTGGCGTGGTGCTCGTCGTGTACGCGAAGATCACGTTGACGGGGCTGTCGTGGCAGGCGATCGCGCTGTGCCTGGGCGCGCTGCTGTCGATCACGGCCGGCACGCTGTACCAGAAGCGCTGGTGCCCGGCCTTCGACCTGCGTACGGGCACGGCGATCCAGTTCAGCGCCTGCTTTGCCGCCACGCTGCCGTTCGCGGTCGCGCTGGAAGGCTTCAGCCCGGCACTGGACGCCGTCGACTGGACGCCGCGCTTTGCGGGCGCATTGGCGTGGTCCGTGCTGGGCCTGTCGATTGGCGCGATCTTCCTGCTGTTCGCGCTGATCCGGCGCAGCGACGCGACCCAGGTGACGAGCTTGCTGTACCTGACGCCGCCGACAACGGCGCTGATGGCCTGGCTGATGTTCGGCGAAGCGTTCAGCATCCTTGGCGTGGCCGGCATGGCGCTGGCTGTGCTGGGCGTCGTGTTCGTGGTTCGTAAATAAGGAGCAATGATGATTTCGAGTCCCCAGCAGCAGGCGGTCGACGCCGCCATCACGTCGCGCCGCTCGATCCGCGCTTACCTGCCGACGCCGGTGGCGCGCGAGGACGTCGCCGCGATCCTCGAGGTGGCGAGCCGGGCACCGTCGGGCACGAATACGCAGCCGTGGAAAGTGTACGTGCTGACGGGCGCCGCCCGCGCGGCGCTGTGCGCGCGGATCGACGAGGCGTATCGCGATCCCGAGCAGAACCGGCAACACCAGGAAGAGTACGCATACTATCCGCGCGAATGGAAGTCGCCGTACATCGACCGGCGCCGCAAGGTGGGCTGGGACCTGTATGCGCTGCTGGGCCTGACGCGCGACAACAAGGAAGGCATGGCGGCCCAACATGCGCGCAACTTTCATTTCTTCGACGCGCCCGTCGGCCTGATCTTCACGATCGACCGCATCATGGAGCAGGGCTCCTGGCTCGACTACGGGATGTTCCTGCAGAACGTGATGGTGGCGGCGCGCGCCCGCGGGCTCGACACTTGTCCGCAAGCAGCCTTCACACAATTCCATCGCATCATTGCGGAACGGCTGGCATTGCCCGACAATGAAATGGTGGTGTGCGGGATGGCGCTCGGCCATGCCGATCCGGCCCGGATCGAGAACACACTTGTAACGGAACGGGAACCGGTTACCAGTTTTGCTACATTTATGGAAGACTAAGTTTTCGTTGCGGCCTCGCATCAGCGGCGCAATTCTTTTGTCAAGACCAGTGCTCGACAATGTGAAATGATGTTGCGCCCGCTCTGCATTTTGCTACACTGCAACGGATCGTTCTGCTGCTGACACGGGGATATCGTATGTACAAAGTAATCGTAGCCGCGCTGCTTTCCGCGCTGTGCGTATCGGTGCCGGTCACTGCCGTGCAGGCGGCCGAGGGCGTCAAGAAGACCGCGAAGAAAAGCGTGGTCAAGAAGGCCGGCGTGCGCCGCCTGGCCGCTGCCGAGCCGCGCGACAAGATCGTGCGCCGCGTTGTCACTGTGCGCGGCAAGAAGAAGGTCGTGTACCAGCGCATGACGAACGTCGGCTTCGCGCCCCGTCCGACGATGGGCGACCTGGCCGGCCTGAACCTGACGCGCGACCCGCTCGACCTGAAATCGAACGTGGCGCTGGTCGTCGACCAGAACAACGCGGAAGTGCTGTTCGAGAAGAACGCCAACGTGGCGCTGCCGATCGCATCGATCACGAAGATGATGACGGCGCTTGTCGTCGTCGAGGCGAACCAGGACCTGGACGAGGTGCTGACCGTCACCGAGGACGACGTCGACCGCGCCAAGTTCTCCAGCTCGCGCCTGAACGTGGGCGACCAGCTGACCCGCCGCAACATGCTGCATATCGCGCTGATGAGTTCGGAGAACCGGGCCGCGTCCGCGCTGGGCCGCAATTATCCGGGCGGCCTGCCGGCGTTTGTCGAAGCGATGAACGCGAAGGCGCAGGCACTGGGCATGACGGAGACGCACTACGCCGATTCCACCGGCCTGTCGACGCGGAACGTGGCCAGTGCGCGCGACCTCGCCAAGCTGGCGATGGCGGCCTATGAACACCCGATGCTGCGCGAGTTCTCCACCGATCCGAAGGCGATCGTGGAACGTAACGGCCGTCCGGTGCAGTTCGGCACGACGAATGGCCTGGTGATGCCGACGTCCGGCTGGCAGATCGGCTTGCAAAAGACGGGCTTCATCAACGAGGCCGGGCGCTGCATGATGATGCAGGCCGTCGTCGAAGGCCGTGCCGTGATCATGGTGCTGCTCGATGCGAAGGGCACCGCCGCGCGCGTGGCGGATGCGGTGCGGATGAAGAAATGGCTGGCGGCACTGAAGCCGGCGTCGTTCTCCGACACGGCCGGCGCGGCCGGCGCCGGCGCGATGACTCAGTCCGCAGCCGGCATGTAACCCAATGTGGCGGAGATCTGGTTGGCGGTATTGACCAGGTCTTCCAGCCATTCCTCCTGCAGGCGGTCGGCCGGCGCCGAGATCGACAGGCCCGCCACCAGCTTGCCGCTGTCGTCGCGAATCCCCGCCGCCATGCAGCGCACACCCAGTTCCAGTTCCTCGTTGTCGCGCGCATAGCCGCGCGAACGCACCAGCGACAGCTCGCGCTCCAGGCGCGCCAGGTCCGTGATCGAATTCTTGTTGTGGCCCGCCAGGCCCGTGCGGGTCGCGTACGCGCGGATCGCCTTCGGTTCGTCCACCGACAGGAACAGTTTACCCGTCGACGTCAGGTGCAGCGGCCCGCGGCCGCCAATGGCGCGCACCACCTGCATGCCGGAGCGCTCGGAGAACGCGCGATCGATGTAGACGATCTCGTCGCCCTGGCGCACGGACAGGTTGATCGTCTGCTGCGTCTTCTTGTGCAGTGCGCGCATGAAGTCCAGCGCCGCTTCCCGCACGGACAGGCGGCTCTTGACGACATTGCCCAGCTCCAGCAGGCGCATGCCGAGCCGGTAGGTGCCCGGTTCGATGCGGTCGACGAAACGCGTGAGCACCAGGTCGTTCAAGATGCGGTGGGCGGTGGACGGGTGCAGCCCCGAGACCTTCGACAATTCCTTCAGGCTGACGGGGTCCGGGTACTTGGCCAGCGCATCCAGCAGGCCCACCATGCGTTCGATGACCTGGATCGTCGTTTTTTGTTCCGGAACGTTTTCCATTTTCATGATGTGGTTGGTGCGGTGCAGTATCAGTGCGGTCCTTTATACCATGATGTGAAAAAAATGGGAATTGCAGGAATCCTCTAGTGGAACACGCCGTTATAATGGCCCACTTATTTATTTCCCAAAAGTACCGGCGTATGACCGAACCTGTCAGCGAGTTCAAGAGTAAAAGCGGTTTGAAACGGATCGTGTCCGCCTTCGGCTATTCGCTGCAGGGCTTGCGGACGGCGTGGCGGCACGAGCACGCTTTCCGGCAGGAGCTGGCCGTGTGCGCCGTCGGCTTCGTGCTTGCGTTGGTACTGCCGATCTCCAGCTTCCAGAAGCTGGCGCTGATCGCCGTGCTGCTGCTGGTGCTGATCGTCGAGCTGATCAATTCGGCGATCGAGGCCGTCGTCGACCGCGTGTCGCTGGAGCGGCATCCACTGTCGAAGAACGCGAAAGACTTCGGCAGCGCCGCCGTGCTGCTGGCCTGCGTGCTGGCTGCGGCTACGTGGGCGGTGGTGCTGTTCAACCGGTTCTGGTAACCCTATATAAGAATCCGGTATAAGAAAGCATCAAAAACTTAGTTCTCTTCTATAAGTGGTAAAGCTACAGTGCAACCTCCAAACAATAGGGGGTACCGATGCTGTCCAAAAAACTTTCCACGCTTGCCGCCGCCGTCGTCACCACGTTCGCCGTCGCGCTGACCGCGCAGGCGGCCGACATCAGCCTGCTGAACGTGTCGTATGACCCGACGCGCGAGCTGTACCAGGACGTCAACGAGGCCTTCGCCAAGGAGTGGAAGGCGAAGACGGGCGACACCGTGAAGATCAAGCAATCGCACGGCGGCTCCGGCAAGCAGGCCCGCGCCGTGATCGACGGGCTGCAGGCCGACGTCGTCACGCTGGCGCTGGCGTACGACATCGACGCCATCGCCGAGCGGGGCCTCGTGGCCAAGGATTGGCAAAAGCGCCTGGGCCACAATGCGACGCCGTACAGCTCGACGATCGTGTTCCTGGTCCGCAAGGGCAACCCGAAAGGCATCAAGGATTGGGCCGACCTCGTCAAGCCGGGTGTGCAGGTGATCACGCCGAATCCAAAGACGTCCGGCGGCGCGCGCTGGAACCACCTGGCCGCCTATGGCTACGCGCTGCGCCAGCCGGGCGGCAGCGATGCCACCGCGCGCGACTACCTGAAGAAGCTGTACAAGAACGTGCCCGTGCTCGATTCGGGCGCGCGCGGCGCGACGACGACATTCGTCGAGCGGGGCATCGGCGACGTGCTGATCGCGTGGGAAAACGAGGCGCTGCTGGCGATCAAGGAGCTGGGCCCGGACAAGTTCCAGATCGTGGCGCCGTCCGTGTCGATCCTGGCCGAGCCGCCGGTGGCGGTCGTCGACAAGGTCGTCGACAAGCGCGGCACGCGCAAGGTCGCCGAAGCCTACCTGAACTTCCTGTACACGGACGCGGCGCAGGACCTGATCGCGAAGAATTACTATCGTCCGACGGTGGAAAAGGAAGCGAAGAAATACGCGGCGCAGTTCCCAGCCATTAAACTGTTCACGATCGCCGACGTGGCGGGCGACTGGACGAAGGCGCAGAAGACCCACTTCGCCGATGGCGGCGTGTTCGACCAGATCTACCAGAAATAACCGACAGGAGAGTGCATGCCAGCCAGTCTTCCATTCCGCGTACTGATCGCGCCCGGCCTTTACGACAGCAGCCCGGATCATTGGCAGAGCCGCTGGCAGCGCCTGTACCCGTCGTTCGAGCGGGTGCAGCAGGACGACTGGAGTACCCCCGACTTGCTGGCCTGGAGCGCGCGGGTGGACGAGGTGCGCCGGCGCGATGCCCGCCCGACGTTGATCGTTGCCCACAGCTTCGGTTGCCTGGCATCGGTGCGCAGCGTGGCGCGCGATCCGGATCACGTGGCCGGCCTGCTGCTCGTTGCGCCCGCCGATCCTGACAAGTTCGACGTCGCCACGCTGGTGCCGCAGGCGGCGCTGCCGTGCCCGTCGATCGTCATCGCCAGCACGAACGACCCATGGATGCCGCAGGACCGGGCGCGCGAATGGGCCGGGCGCTGGGGCAGCACGTTCGTCGACGTGGGCGCGCTCGGGCACATCAATGCGGAGTCCGGCCTGAAGGACTGGTTGTTCGGGCAGCAGCAGTTGCAAATCCTGGCGGAACGGGCGCACAATGCGAAACCGTTGCAATATTGATCTTTGACTATCACTGGAGACTTCCATGACGCTACGCCTCGGCGATACCGCCCCTGATTTCGAGCAGGATTCCTCGATCGGCCGCATCAAGTTCCACGAGTGGGCGGGCGATTCCTGGGTGGTGCTGTTCTCCCACCCCGCCGACTTCACCCCCGTCTGTACGACGGAGCTGGGCCTGACGGCCAAGCTGAAGCCCGAGTTCGACAAGCGCAACGTGAAGGCGATCGCGCTGTCCGTCGACCCGGCCGACGCGCACAAGGAGTGGATCAAGGACATCGAGGAAACCCAGAAGACGGTCGTCGGCTTCCCCATCATCGCCGACGCCGACAAGAAAGTGGCCACGCTGTACGACATGATCCACCCGGAACAATCGGCCACCGCGACGGTGCGCTCGCTGTTCGTCATCGACCCGGCGAAAAAGATCCGCCTGCAGATCACCTACCCGATGAGCACGGGCCGCAACTTCGACGAGATCCTGCGCGTGATCGACGCCCTGCAGCTGACCGACAAGCACACCGTCGCCACGCCGGGCAACTGGAAAGACGGCGACGACGTGATCATCCCGCTGACGATCCAGGATCCGGAAGTGATCAAGCAAAAATACCCGAAGGGCTATACGGCCCCGAAACCCTACCTGCGCCTGACCCCGCAGCCGAACAAGTAAGCGCCTGCACCCTCACCAAACCCGGGCCCGCCCGGGTTTTTTATTGCCCCAACTGCTGAGCTGGTCGCTAAACAACAGGGGACTGTCCCTCGATTTTGGCAACAAAAAATGCAGACGGTTATCGTCCTTGCGCTTTGTCGCCCAACGTCGTTCTTCTCGCGCCACCGCGAGCATATCCGTGAAATATCCACCTCATGAGGTAACAAAATTTCCAAAACCGAGGGACAGTCCCCTAATTTGAGAAATGTTGCGTGTGGCTATGCCATATCCGCAGAGGCATCTAAGCAAATGACAAAAGGTTAGTTTGGTTTATAACGCCTAGATGCGAGACTTCGGCCTCAATATCCGAAAATGTAATAAGAGGGGCCACCATGTCTGCAGTACTGCCGGTCACGCAGCCGGTATCGTTTGAAGCGAGGAAGCGGGCGCCGTATCGGGTCATGCCGGGCTTTAAGCTGTCGCTGGGCTTCACGATCTTCTACCTGACGCTGATCGTCCTGATTCCGCTGTCCGCGCTGTTCCTGAAGACGTTCACGATGACGTGGGAAGCGTTCTGGAGCGCTGTCACGTCCGAGCGCGTGATGGCGTCGTACCGCCTGACCTTTGGCGCGTCGCTGATCGGTGCCGCCATCAACGTCGTCTTCGGCGGCATCGTCGCGTGGGTGCTGGTGCGCTACCGCTTCCCCGGCAAGCGCCTCATCGACGCGCTGGTCGACCTGCCGTTCGCGCTGCCCACCGCCGTGGCCGGCATCACGCTCACCGCGCTGTATTCGTCGAACGGCTGGATCGGCCAGTTCGTCGAGGGCAAGCTGGGCATCAAGGTCGCGTTCACGCCGCTCGGCGTCGTGCTGGCGCTGACGTTCATCGGCCTGCCGTTCGTTGTCCGGACCGTGCAGCCGGTGCTGGAAGACGCCGAACGCGAGCTCGAGGAAGCCGCCGCGTCGCTCGGCGCGTCGTCGTGGCAGACGTTTTCCCGCGTCGTCTTCCCCACCATCCTGCCGTCGCTGCTGACGGGCTTCGCGCTGGCGTTCGCCCGCGCCACCGGCGAATACGGCTCGGTGATCTTCATCGCCGGGAACATGCCGATGGTGTCCGAGATCACGCCGCTGTTCATCATCACGAAGCTGGAGCAGTACGACTACACGGGTGCCACGGCGATCGCCGTCGTGATGCTGGTCGTGTCGTTCATCATGCTGTTGGCGATCAACCTGTTGCAGGCCTGGGCCCGCGGCAAATCGAGGAAGTGACATGAGTGCTGCGAATTCTTCCCACCGCGGCGAACTGCCGACCGTGTCCGACGTGCTGGAGCCGCGCTGGGTGCGCTGGGCCCTGATCACGGTCGCGCTGACGTTCCTGACGCTGTTCCTGTTCGTGCCGCTGTTCGCCGTGTTCGCCGAGGCGTTCCGCAAGGGCGCCGAGGTGTACCTGGAGTCGATCCGCGAAGACGATGCGATCGCCGCCGTCAAGCTCACGCTGATCACCGCCGGCGTCGCCGTGCCGCTGAATCTCGTGTTCGGCGTGGCCGCGTCGTGGGCCATCGCGAAGTTCGAGTTTCGCGGCAAGAGCCTGCTGCTGACGCTGATCGACCTGCCGTTCTCGGTGTCGCCCGTGATCTCGGGCCTGATCTACGTGCTGCTGTTCGGCGCGCAGGGCTGGTTCGGCGAATGGCTGGCCGAGCACGACATCAAGATCCTGTTCGCCGTCCCCGGCATCGTGCTGGCGACGATCTTCATCACGTTCCCGTTCGTCGCGCGCGAACTGATTCCGCTGATGCAGGCGCAGGGCAGCGAAGAGGAAGAGGCGGCCGTGGTGCTGGGCGCGTCGGGCTGGCAGACGTTCTTCCGCGTGACGCTCCCCAACATCAAGTGGGGCCTGCTGTACGGCGTGATCCTGTGTAACGCCCGCGCGATGGGCGAGTTCGGCGCGGTGTCCGTCGTGTCGGGCCACATCCGCGGGGAGACCAACACGATGCCGCTGCAGGTCGAGATCCTCTACAACGAATACAACTTCGTCGCGGCCTTCGCCGTCGCCTCGCTGCTGGCGCTGCTGGCGCTGGTCACGCTGGCGCTGAAGAGCTTCATCGAATGGCGCCTGCACGAATCGCGTGCGGCCGAAGGCAACGACAACTGAAACCGGAGCAAACATGACGATCGCAGTCAAGAACATCAACAAGCGCTTCGGCGACTTCGTCGCGCTGAACAACGTGTCGCTGGACTTCCCGGCCGGTGAGCTGACGGCGCTGCTGGGTCCATCCGGCTGCGGCAAGACGACGCTGCTGCGCTGCATCGCCGGCCTGGAACACCCGGACTCCGGCCAGGTGCTGCTCGACGGCCAGGACGCGTCCGATCGCCACGTGCGCGAGCGCCAGGTCGGCTTCGTGTTCCAGCACTACGCGCTGTTCAAGCACATGACGGTGTTCGAGAACGTCGCCTTCGGCCTGCGCGTGAAGCCGCGCGCCGAGCGCCCGTCGGAAGACCAGATCCGCAGGAAAGTGAAAGAGCTTCTCGAGCTGGTGCAGCTGGACTGGCTGGCCGACCGCTATCCGCCGCAACTGTCCGGCGGCCAGCGCCAGCGTATCGCCCTGGCCCGCGCACTGGCCGTCGAACCGCGCGTGCTGCTGCTGGACGAGCCGTTCGGCGCGCTGGACGCGAAGGTGCGCAAGGAACTGCGCCGCTGGCTGCGCCGCCTGCACGACGACCTGCACGTTTCGTCGATCTTCGTCACGCACGACCAGGAAGAGGCGCTGGAAGTGGCCGACCAGGTCGTGTTGATGAACAAGGGCACCGTGGAGCAGATCGGCGCGCCGGACGAGGTGTACAACCATCCCGCCTCGCCGTTCGTCTACGGCTTCCTCGGCAACGTGAACGTGTTCCACGGCCGCGTGCACGAAGGCGTGCTGGCCAGCGAAGGCGTGCAGCTGGACGTGCCGGACCACACCCGCGTGCGCGACGGCAAAGGCACGGCGTACGTGCGCCCGCACGAGATGGACGTGGACCGCTACGCGCCGGGCGCGGACGGCATCGTCGTCAAGCTGCGCCGCGCGCATGCGATCGGCCCGCTGGCCCAGCTGGACCTGGAGCGCACCGACAACGCCCAGCTGATCGAGGCCACGATCTCCAATGAGCGCTTCCGCAACCTGGCCCTGAAGGAAGGCGAGACGCTGGTGGTGCGCCCGCAGCGCCTGCGCGTATTCGTCGACGAAGGAGCTTCCATATGAATTTCCAGCAGCTGCGTTCCATCCGCGAGGCCGCCCGCCGCAACTACAACCTGACGGAAGTGGCCAATGCGTTGTTCACGTCGCAGCCGGGTGTGAGCCGGCAGATCCGCGAACTCGAGGACGAACTGGGCGTCGTCATCTTCGAGCGCAACGGCAAGCGGCTGACGGGCCTGACGGAACCCGGCAAGGGCATCCTGAAGATCATCGACCGCCTGTTGATCGAGGCTGAGAACCTGCAGCACGCCAGCATGGAATACAAGGGCCAGAGCAGCGGCACGCTGACGATCGCGGCGACGCACACGCAAGCGCGCTACGCGCTGCCGCGCGCGGTGCAGACGTTCCGCGCTGCGTTCCCGGACGTGCGGATCGCCCTGCAGCAAAGCGCGCCGGACCACATCGCCGAGTGGGTCCTGTCCGGCAAGGCCGACATCGGCATCGCCACCGAAGGCCTGTCGCAATTCCCGGACCTCGTGTCGTTCCCGTGCTATCGCTGGAGCCACCTGATCGTCGTACCGGACGGCCACCCGCTGCTGGCGCGCACGCCGGTGCGGCTGGAAGACCTGGCCGAATTCCCGCTGATTACCTACGACGTGGGCTTCACGGGCCGCGGCCATATCGACGACGCGTTCGACAAGGCGGGCGTGCGGCCGGACATCGTGCTGACCGCGATGGACTCGGACGTGATCAAGCAGTACGTGACGTTGGGCCTGGGCGTCGGCCTCGTCGCCTCGATGGCGTTCGACCATGGCCGCGACAGGGGCTTGCGGGCGATCGAAGCTTCGCACCTGTTCGCCGCGAACACGACGCGGCTGGCGGTGCGGCGCGGCGCCTACCTGCGGCAGTATGCGTATGAATTCATCGCGCAGTTCGCGCCGGAGTTGAAGCGTGGCGATATCGAACAGGCGCTGCTCGGGAGCGAGGCGGCGTAAGATTCCTGGTACAGGGTTGATCCCGGCTGCGGCCGGGATTTTTTTTGCCTGCCACGCCGAGCGAATGGGGCCGGCGTACAATCGCGATCTTTCCGAGGAGTCCACATGTCCGAGTTCGACAATCCCCACCGCGGCGCGTTCGTCTGCCCGCACGTGTTCCACGCCGAGCGCCCGATCCTGCTGGTGGTGCATGAGGGCGGCGACTGGCAATTCCTGTGCGGCGGCACGGATCATTCGGATGGTCGGCTGGTCGGCATCGGCCACCTGATCGAGCGCGATGCAACGCTGCGCGAAGTGGAGGACCTGGCCGAGGGCGAACAGGCAGAACGCGAGCGGGTGGGCGCGCCTTGGCTGCGTGGTCCTGTGGAGTAGTGCGCGTTTGAACACGGGCTGAAAACCGGGGTCAGTCCCCTCGCGCCGCCGGCGACGGAGCTCCCGGCTGGCACTTACCGGGGACAGACCCCAGTAGCGCGACCGCCGTTTGCGACATCTCGCAAAAAAAATCCCGCTGCGGGCAGCGGGATTTCGCGCGATGGCAGCGGCGAGTCTTACCAGCTGTAGCCCACCTTCGCGTAGTAATACCGTCCATTGAAGCCTGCCGGCGAGAAGTTCGAGTACGGGTAGATGCCGTTCGTGTTCAGGTTGCCGTTCGACGTCGTCTTGTCCGGGTAGCTGTCCGTCAGGTTGTCGATGCCGACCGTGGCGCGCCAGTTCTTCGCGAAGCGCACCGTGCCCGATACGTCCAGTACCCACTGGCGGCCGTATTCCTGGTCCAGCGCCGCGTTGTTCTGCGGGACGGTGAACTTGCCGTACTGCGTCGCCAGTGCACGGGCGCTCCACACGCTGGCCGTGTAGTCGACACCGAAGCTGAGCTTGTCCTTCGGCGAACCGACCGTGTTGCGCAGCACCGTCTGGCGGTCGATCAGCAGCAGGTTGTTGGCGGTCAGGATCGCCGGGTTCGCGGCCACGTTCTCGACGTTCGTCTTGTTGTGGTTGAACGCGGCCGTGAAGTCCACGCGATCGCGGTTCGCCAGGTTCCAGCGATACGTGCTGACGACATCCACGCCCGTCGTCTTCGTGTCGATCGCGTTCGTGAAGTAGCGGCCCGCGCCGACCTGGATGCCTTGCGTGGCCAGCGTGTTACGCAGGTTCTGCGGCAGGGTCATGTTGGCCGACAGCGCGATGCGGTCGTCGACGAAGATGCGGTACACGTCCACCGTCGTGTTGAAGTTGCGGCTCGGTGCCAGCTGCAGGCCGATGCTGAAGTTGCGCGCCTTCTCCGCCTTCAGCGGCGTCGCGCCCAGCGCCTGCGCCGCGGTGCTGCCGACGGCGAACGTGCCCGTCTCGATCGGCGTGTTGACGCCGTTGACGACGGCGAAGTTCGTCGTCGTGATCGTGTAGAACTGCTGCGCCAGCGACGGCGCGCGGAAGCCGGACGACGCGGTGCCGCGCAGCGACACCTTGTCGTTGAACGCATAGCGTGCGGAAGCCTTGGCCGACGTCGTGCTGCCGAAGTCGGTGTAGTGCTCGTAGCGTGCGGCGAGCGCGCCGGACAGCTTTGGCGTCACCTGCGCTTCCAGGTTCACGTAGGCGGACTGGTTGCTGCGGCTGTTCTTGCCGGCGTTGGCCGGACGGAAGCCGGAGAAGCCCTGGGCGCCGCTGCCGCTGTACGAGGCTTCGTCACCGGCCTCGATCTCGTAGGCCTCGTGGCCCACTTCGACGCCGGTGGCCACCGTCAGCGGGCCGGCGAATGCGGCCACCGGAATCTCGCGTGCCAGGTCGAAGTTCGCCACCGACTGCGTATTGGTCAGCTTCCCGAGATGGAAGTGGGTGGGGCTTTGCGCGCCGAGCGTCTGGTTGACGGTGTTGTCGATGTCGAGCCAGAAGCTGTTGCGGCCCCAGTCGAGGCTTGCGTCCCAGCGCCAGCCGCCAATGTCGCCGCGCACGCCGGCCACGATCGACGAATCGGTGGACGTGCTGTTCTGCAGCGGCAGGAAGCCGTTCGGGAACAGTGGAGTGCGCTGCACGCCGCCGTTCAGCGCCGTACGCCACGTCGCCGCGGCTTCCGTGTCGCGCACACCGTACTGGCCGAACGCGTAGACGTCGGTGTTCTCGCCGATCTGGTACTGCGCATTGAACAGCACGTTGCGGGGCTGCGTATCCGAGTCGCCGTAGCGCTGCGTGACCTGGCCGTACAGCGGCTCGGCCGGGTTGCGCGCATCGGCGCCGGCCCGGTTCGTCGGGTTGCGGTCGGCCGCTTCCGCCGCCAGGCGCAGCCAGCCCTTGTCGCCCAGCGCGAAGCCGCCGGACGCCTTGACCGTGACCTGCTCGCCATCGCCTTCGTGGTACTGGCCGTAGCCCACTTCCACGTCGCCGCCGTTCGGGCCCTTCTTCAGGATGATGTTGACGACGCCGGCGATCGCATCGGAGCCGTATTGGGCCGACGCGCCGTCGCGCAGCACTTCGATGTGATCGATCGCCGCCAGCGGGATCGCGTTCAGGTCGACGGGCGCCGAACCGCGGCCCGCCGTGCCGTTGACGTTGACGACTGCCGATGCATGGCGGCGTTTGCCGTTCACCAGCACGAGCGTCTGGTCCGGCGCCAGGCCGCGCAGCTGCGCGGGGCGTACGGCGTCGGATGCGTCGGCCCCGGAAGGGCGCGGGAAGTTCATCGACGGCAGCAGGCGCGCCAGCACGGTGGCCAGCTCGGTCGACCCGGTGGCCTGCAGCTCTTTCGCGCCGATGATGTCGATCGGCGATTCGGAATCGGCCGTGCGGCGGTTCTTCGCGTATGTGCCGGTCACGACGACCTGCTGCAGTTCTTCAGTGGGAACTTGCTGCTGCGCGCCTGCCGGGGCGGCTGCCGCGGCAAGCAGGGAAAGGACGAGGAAGGACTTGTGGGAATGCGTGTAGCGTGTGCTCATCGGTGTTCTTGCAAGGTGATAGAGCCCGCAATGTTAATCGTTCGTCCTCATGAGACGAACGATTGATAAGCGCTTTGCTTATGCTTTCAAAGCATATGCTTTTGTCTCCTGCCGCGGACGGGGCAATCAAACCCCAATGCAAACCCCAGGGTCAGACCCGGCGGGGCGGAGCAGGGGTTTCGTGGAGCATGCTCCACGCCTGCGTAGCGGTGCCTGCCTGCAGGCAGGCACTCCTCCCTGACCCCGGCCTTTGCCGTTGGGGTTAACAGCGTCTGCGGCCCGCTAACGGAGCCATCACTGCCCCGGATTCGGCAAGCTCGCATGAATCGCGTCGATCTCTTCGAGCACGTGCCGCGGCAGCTTCACCGTGTACGCGTCGATGTTTTCCCGCAGCTGTGCCAGCGTCGTCGCGCCGATGATCGTCGAGGCGACGAACCAGCGCGAGTAGCACCAGGCCAGCGCCATCTGCGCGGGCGTCATGCCGTTGTCGCGCGCCAGCTTGGCATACCGGGCGACGGCGGCCAGCACGCCGGGGCGCAGGTAGCGCGGGCTCCACGTCGGCGGGTAGATCGTCAGGCGGCCATGCGCCTGCGGATCGTCCAGGTACTTCGCCGTCAGCTGGCCGAAGGCGAGGGGGCTGTAGGCGAGCAGGCTGACGTCTTCGCGCATGCACGTCTCGTCCAGGAAGCTCGTCTCGTAATGGCGCGCCGTCAGGTTGTACAGGTTCTGGATCGTCGCGATGCGCGGCAACCCCTTCATCTCGGCCTGCTTGACGAATTCGCAGACGCCCCACGACGATTCGTTGGACACGCCGATGTGGCGGATCTTGCCTTCGTCGACCAGCTTGCCCAGCGCGGCCAGCGTGTCCTCGATCGCCACCGATGCCCGCTCCTTGGCCGGGTCGAACGCCTGCGCGCCGAAGATCGGCACGTTGCGGCTTGGCCAGTGCAGCTGGTACAGGTCGATGTAGTCCGTCTGCAGCCGCGCGAGGCTCGTCTCGACTGCCGCGCGCAGGTTCTTCTCGTCGAAGTCCTGCGCACCGCCGCGGATCCAGTGGATGTTCGGGTTCGGCCCGGCAGCCTTCGTCGCCAGCACGACGTCGGCGCGCCGGCCCGTCTTCTTCAGCCACGTGCCGATGTAGCGTTCGGTGGAGCCCTGCGTCTCCGGGCTCGGCATGACCGGATACATCTCGGCCGTGTCGATGAAGTTGATGCCCCGCTCCAGCGCGTAATCGAGCTGGCTGTGCGCATCGCTTTCGCTGTTCTGCCGGCCCCACGTCATCGTGCCCAGGCAGATGCGCGTGACGTCGACGTCGGTGCGGCCCAGTTTGATCTTGTCCATGGCCGCTCCTTCAGCCGCGCAGCGCGTCCGCGCAGTCGCGCACCAGTGCCGGGCCCGCGTAGATCAAGCCGCTGTACAGCTGCACCAGCTGCGCGCCGGCGTCGATCTTCGCCTTCGCGTCCGGGCCGCGCATGATGCCGCCGACGCCGATGATCGGCAGCGCATCGCCCAGCTCCGCCTTCAGCAGGCGGATCACGCGGTTCGACGGTTCGAACACGGGAGCACCGGACAGGCCGCCCGCCTCGGCGCCGTGCTGCATGCCTTCGACGGCGGTGCGCGACAGCGTCGTGTTGGTGGCGATCACGGCATCGATGCGGTGGCGCACCAGCGCGTCGGCGATGTTCTTGACCTGGTCTTCATCCATGTCCGGCGCGATCTTCAGGGCCAGCGGCACGTAGCGCTTGTGCTGGTCCGCCAGGCGCTGCTGCGCATCCTTCAGCTGCGCCAGCAAGCCGTCCAGTTCCGAGCCGCCCTGCAGCTGGCGCAAGTTCTTCGTGTTCGGCGACGAGATATTCACCGTCACGTAGCTCGCGTACGGATAGACCTTCTGCAGGCAGTGCAGGTAGTCGTCGGCCGCGCGTTCGATCGGCGTATCCGCGTTCTTGCCGATGTTCAGGCCCAGCACACCTTCCTTCTTCTGGTAGAAGCGCGACGACTGCACGTTCGCGACAAACGCGTCAACGCCGCCGTTGTTGAAGCCCATCCGGTTGATGATGCCGTGCGCCGCCGGCAGACGGAACATGCGCGGCTTCGGGTTGCCCGGCTGGGCGCGCGGCGTCACGGTGCCCACTTCGATGGAGCCGAAGCCCAGGTCCGCCAGCGCGTCGATGTAGGCGCCGTCCTTGTCCAGCCCCGCGGCCAGGCCGACAGGATTCTTGAACAGCAGGCCCATCACGGTGCGCGGATCGGGCTTCGGCGCGCGTACGATCGCCCGCAGCAGGCCCAGCTTCGAGAGGCGTTTCAGGTTGTCGAGGGTGAAATGGTGCGCGGTTTCCGCGTCCATCGAGAACAGCGCCGGACGCGCGAGGGAATACAGGAATTTGTCGGACATGAGAAGAAACGGCGGGTGAATTCGCCGCTATTCTACCTTGCCGGTCAATCCATTCGAGCCATTACGGCCCAGACGCCCTTGCGCCGGGCTTCCAGCGGCTGGAACTTGATCTTGTAGCTCATCTTCGGGCTTTCCTCGATCCAGTAGCCCAGGTAGACGTAGGGCAGGCCCAGCTCGCGGGCCTGGGCGATCTGCCACATCACGTTGTAGGTGCCGAACGAGGCGCCCGGCACGTCCGGGTCGAAGAACGTGTAGACGGACGACAGGCCGTCGGACAACACGTCGATGATCGACACCATGCGCAGCGTGCCGTCCGGCTCGCGGAACTCGACGAGGCGCGTGTTGACGCGGCTTTGCAGCAGGAACTGCGCATACTGGTCGCGGCTGTCCTGGTCCATGCCGCCGCCGGCGTGCCGGGTGCTCTGGTAGCGCAGGTACAGCGCGTAGTGCTCGTCGGAGAAGGACAGCGTCGCGACGCCCGTGCGCAAGTTTTCATGGCGGGCCCAGGCGCGGCGCTGGCCCCGCGTGGGGGCGAACGCATCCGCGACAACGCGCACCGGGATGCATGCCTGGCAACCGTCGCAATACGGCCGGTACGTGAAGATGCCGCTGCGGCGGAAGCCGTTGCGCACCAGTTCGGAATACACATCCGCGTTGATCAGGTGCGACGGCGTCGCGACCTGTGAGCGGGCCTGGCGCGTATCCAGGTAACTGCAGGGGTAGGGCGCAGTCGTGTAGAACTGGAGGGCGGCAAAGGGAAGGTCGTTCAGCTGCGTCATGCAAAACCTGTCATCGGTTAGCGGTTGCACGGTGGTTGCTGACATCATAGCGCGTTCGCCACCCGCCATGTGTGCGTGGCGCCACTAAAGAAAAACGTCAGCTGCCTGCAACCACGGGCGGTATCGGCTGCCACTCGCGGATGCGGGGTTTCGCGATGGCCCGTTTCAGGTGCTCGAGAAAGGCGCCGCGGGGAATCGGACGGGCGCCCAGCGACGCCAGATGGCCCGTCTCCTGTTGGCAGTCGATCATCTGCACGCCGTGCAGTTTCAGGAAATGCACGAGATACGCCAGTGCCACCTTGGATGCGTCCGGCACGCGGGCAAACATCGATTCCCCGTAAAACATCTGGCCGATCGAGACGCCGTATGCGCCGCCCACCAGCTCGCCATCGAGCCACACTTCCGACGAATGCGCGAATCCCAGCTTGAACAGGCCCGTGTAGCCGCGGATGATGTCTTCCGAGATCCACGTGCCGGGGCCGTCGCGGCGCGGCGCGGCGCAGGCGCGCATCACCCGCTCGAAGGCGCTGTCGAAGCGCACCTGCCAGTGTCCGTCCGTGCGGGCGCTTTTCTCGACCTTCTTCAACGTCTTTTTCAGGCTGGCGGAAATCTTGAACTCGTCCGTATGCAGCACCATGCGCGGGTCGGTGCTCCACCACAGGATCGGCTGTCCCTCGGAAAACCACGGAAAGATGCCGCGCTGGTAAGCGGCCAGCAAGCGCTCGGGGGACAGGTCGCCGCCCGCCGCCAGCAAGCCGGGGGCTTCGGTCGTGAGCGCTTCGGAAACGTCAGGGAAGGGCGTGTGCACGCCGAGCCAGGGAATCATGAGTCGACGCGCATCGGCCGGGTGATGTCCTGCGTATGGAAGCCGTAACCGCCGCCAGCGCGCATGCGGGCGCGGTCGGCAAAAAAGAATTCGAGGGTCGTGCGGATCGTCGGGAAGGCAAGCTCGTCCCAGGGAATCTCCCTTTCGCGGAACATTTGCACGTCCAGGCTCTCCTCGCCCGGGGCAAAGTCCAGGTCGCGCAGCGTGGCCAGGTAAAACATGTGCACCTGGTGGACGTGCGCCACGTTGAGCAGCGCGAACAGGTCGCCCAGCTCGATGTTGGCGCCGGCTTCCTCTTCCGTCTCGCGCCGGGCCGCATCAGCCGTCGTCTCATTGTTTTCCATGAAACCTGCCGGCAGCGTCCAGTAGCCGTAGCGTGGTTCGATCGCCCGCTTGCACAGCAGTACCTGCAGCTCGCCGTCGCACTCCCACACGGGAATCGACCCGATCACCATCTTCGGGTTCTGGTAGTGGATGGTTTCGCAATGGACGCACACGTAGCGGGGACGGTTGTCCCCGGCGGGGACCATCAGCTCGACCGGGTGGGCGCATTCGGAACAGAATTTCATACAGTGTCAAAGTCGTGATCGTGCGACTACTTTACACCGTTTGACGGGGCGCGCGGAACTGGCGCCACGTTGCTGCTGACGCATTTATCGGCCCTATCGTGCGGAAAACGAGGATAAATATTGCCTAATTGTGACAGGGGGCGTATAATTCATTTCATCAGACGCGGGGTGGAGCAGTCTGGCAGCTCGTCGGGCTCATAACCCGAAGGTCACAGGTTCAAATCCTGTCCCCGCAACCAGAATTCCAGAAAACCGCCGGCGGCATTGCCCCGGCGGTTTTTTTATTGGCTCTCTGTTATTGCCTATGTATTTTATTGCCTGAGTCATTCGCAGCGCGGATATACTTGCATTTTCTTTTTGGCAAGTTACTCGCATGATGAGAGTCGCTTCGCGTGGCCGAGCCATCGGCGTGATTGCCGCACTGCTGATCCACGCGATATTGTTGGCGGCGCTGCTACGTCAGACAGTCGTGCTGCCGCTGGTGGCGCCCCGTGTCGGCGAGCTGGTTTTCATTCAACCGCCAGCGCCCAAGATAAAACCTGTTCCCGCCGAGCGTCCAACAGCGGTGTCCGCCGGGAAAACCGCTGTGCGCCCCGCGCCACCGGCGTCGCCTGCATTACCGCAACCGCGCGTTGCGGAACCGGTGATCGCGGCGCCTGCCGAAGACCCATTCAATACTCCGCAGAAATTCGACGTCGGCGCCCTCGTGAAACAGGCGGGGCAGGCCGATAAGGCGGCGCGCCCGGCAGGGGAAAACCAGCAATATGGCCCCGTCACCGGTTCAATGCAGGCGATATTGAACCGGGCATTTACGGAAGCGAAACTGGCGGTGCCGCCGAAATGGTATGAGGCCGCGCGGATCGAGCTGTTCAGCGCGCCGAACGACCCCAAGAAGATTTACCAGATCACGACGGCATTCGGTACCTATTGCCTGTTTTATCCTGATCCACGCCAGATCGACGGCCGTGCGCAAGGGTCGCAGCCGCGGGCGGGCAATTGCCCCGTCCCTTACTGATATCGGGAAGGCAGCCCGTCTTCTGATCGGTCCGGCAACGGAAATGCGCCCGCCGTGCCGATTGCTGGCGCGAACACGCCAGTAATCGGCATGAATCGGGCGCGCGGAACCGCAGTGCGTCGCGTCAGCGCTGGCCGGCCACCCGGCGCAGCCATTCGACCATCTCCTGGCCGACGTACAACACGGGTTCATTCGCCAGCGCGGCACGAAAGCGCGCCACCGTATCGGGGTGGTTGCCGACCATGTCCTCGAACAGCTCCTGTTTCAGTTTCGCGAGCCGGCGCGATTCCTCGGCAATACCGTCAGGATCGTCGCGCATTTGCTTCGCGATCGCCGCAAATAACGGGAACCATTCCTTGCCGCGGGTGCGGTGGTGCTGCCGCATTTTCTCCATTTCGGCCGGCAGCAAGTGCGCCGCGTAAGCGTCATATTTGATTTCGCCGATCACCTCGCCGATAAAAGTCTTTAATTCAGGCGTGATTCCGGAAGTCTGACGCAGCGCCGGTTCCTGCTCATGCATCAAGTCGAGTTTGACGATCAGATTCGAATTGCCGGCCGTATCCCGTTTCAGCATGTCCAGCCAGCGCTTGCCGGCTTCTTTCGCTTCGGCGCTGGCCGGCTGTATGCCGCGTTCCATCAGATGCGCCACGTGGGCCACCAGTTCCTGCCATTCGGCGCGGGCTTTCTCGTCGTGATAAAACGCGAGCTCGTTCAGCTCTTCTTTCGAAAAATATTTGTCGTACATTTTCATCTGCTCCAGTGTGGTCAGCCATTCGGCCAACTCCGGCTGCTCGCCCCGTGACAGGCGCGCATGCAGGTGCTGCAATTGCGTGCGCATGCGCGCCGCCTCGTCGATCTGGCGGTCGAGTGCGGCCAGTTGACGCTCGACGATGGCGAGGGCGGGGGTGCCGGAATGGGCCAGGAAGGAACCGATGTCGGCCAGCGGCATGCCGAGCTGGCGCAGGGCCTGGATCTGGTGCAGGCGTGCCACGTCGTCCCGGCCGTAGAGCCGGTAGCCGGCATCGGTACGGACCGAAGGCCGGAGCAGGCCGATGTCGTCGTAGTGGTGCAGCGTGCGGACCGTGAGGCCCGCGTGTTTCGCCAGTTGTCCTATCTTCAGCATCGTCAAGCTCCTCGTTCGGTAAAGACACTGTGCAGCCTGACGTTGCGTGAGGGTCAAGCGGTATCAATCGGGGGGAGCGAGGCTCGCCCACAGGTGCGCGGCGGCCATCGTACGGTGCGGTTGGTACTGTTGCAAGATCTGTTCGGTGCGGGGGATGTCCGGCTTGCTGTCCTCGCCCAGCAGTTTTTGCAGCGCGGCGCGCACGGCGACGTCGCCATGCAGCGAGCAATCGGCGTGGCCATAGCCGCGCAGCAAGCCGTAGTTGACGGTCCACGGGCCGATGCCCTTGACGGCCAGCAGACGCCGGCCGATGTCGTCGATGGTATTGCCGGGGCCAGGTTCCAGGTCCAGCGTGCCGCCGGCGACGAGGCCGGCGAAGCGGAGCAAGGTCTCGGCCTTCGCGCGCGAGAACTTGCGGCTGGTCAGGTCGTCAA
This sequence comes from Pseudoduganella flava, assembly GCF_007830495.1. Classification (GTDB taxonomy): domain Bacteria; phylum Pseudomonadota; class Gammaproteobacteria; order Burkholderiales; family Burkholderiaceae_D; genus Rugamonas; species Rugamonas flava. The sequence continues at coordinate 116,216 of NZ_VLKW01000004.1, forward strand.
CGGCGAGCCGGGCCGCGTCCGCCGCTTCCGGGTAGCACCACAGGCCGCTGCTGTGGCGGTGTCCTGCCTGCAGGATGAACGTGCGGCGCAGCGCGATGGCGAACGGCAGGTTGATCTGCTGGCCGATGATCGCCCATGTCAACGCCTCGAACACGGTGGCCGATTGCACGATGCGCAGCAAGCCCTGGCGGCGCACGACGGGGCCGAGCAGCGGGTCGTCCGCCACCGCCGCGCAGAACGGCGCCGGGTCCAGATGCAGGCCCAGGATGCTGCGCGTCGCGTGCATGGCGTGCTCTTCCAGGCAGGCGGGCAGGGCGGTATCGCGGTCGATGTCGGCCGTGCAGTCGGCCGCGTCCGGGCTCAGGTGCACCGCGAGCACGACGGGTACGCCATCCAGCATCACGCCCTTGCGCAGCATATCCGCACCCACTTCCTCGGCGATGCTTTCCGCGTCGCGCCGATGAAACTTCAACACGTCCTGGACGCGGTAGCCCGGCGGCAGGGGCAGCGTGAACCCGAGCTTCATGCCGCTTTCGCCTTGCGCAGGCTGAACGGCGGCCGGTAGCCGGTGACGAGCGCGGTGCCGGCGATGACGATGGCGGCACCGGCAATGGTGTACCAGCCCACGACCTCGTGCAGGAACAGCGCGCCCCACAGGATGCCGAACAGCGGGTTGAGGAAGGTGACGGTCAGTGCCGACGTCGCTCCGACGTCGCGGATCAGGCCGTAGTACAGCAGGTAGGCGACGCCACTGCAGAGCACGCCCAGGGCGAGCGCCGCGGCCAGCGCGCCGGGCGTGGCGGGGGCAGGCGCGGGAAACACCAGCAGCGACGGCAGCGTCAGCAGTGTCGCGGCCCACATGCTGCCGTGCGCATTCGCGAACGGCTCGACGCTGGGCGCGGCCTTCGCATACGTGCTGGCGATGCCGTAGTTAAAGGCGGCGAACAGCGCCGCCGCGATCGCCAGCCCGGCGCCGTCACGCGAACTGACGTGGTCGAAGCCGACCAGCAGCGCGACGCCGGCGGTGCCCAGCACGAGGCCTGCCAGCACGCGGCCACTGATCATCTGGCGCTGCCACACGGCACCGATCAGCGCCCCCCACATGGGCGCCGTGGCATTGAGCACGGACAGCACGGAAGCCGACAGGGTCCGCGCCGCCCAGGCGAACAGCAGGAAAGGCAGCGCCGCGTTAAAGATGCCCAACACGAGGTAGTGTTTCCAATGCTCCCGCCAGCCCAGCGGCTTCTTCAACAGCAGCGCAATCGCGGCGAGGAACAGCGCGGCAAACAGCACGCGATACTCGATCAGCACCCCCGGCCCCAGCACGGGCGCGGCAATGCGCATGAACAGGAACGAACCACCCCAGATGGCGGCCAGCAGGATCAGGCGGAACAGGTTGGCAGTGGACATGGCAAGTTTCTTCTTATGGCTGAGCCCGTGTCCTATTTTGACCCGCTAAGTTGCGGAAATGGACACGGGCTGGACATTGTCGCGCATTGCGCGCGTCCTTGCTTGCCGGTTCTTGCGGTTGAATTCAGACGGCGCAGCTGGCCGTGCCGGGGGCTTCCAGCGCGGCGGCGTGGTTGACCTGCAGCGACTGGGGCACGCCGTTTTTCACTGCCGTCATTTCGGCCAGGATCGAGATCGCGATTTCGGCCGGCGTCTTGCTGCCGATGTACAGGCCGACGGGGCCGTGCAGCCGCGCCAGCTGTTCTTCCGTCACGTCGAACTGCAGCAGCCGCTCGCGCCGCTTGGCGTTGTTGGCGCGCGAGCCGATCGCACCGACGTAGAACGCGTCCGACTTCAGCGCTTCCATCAGCGCCAGGTCGTCCAGCTTCGGGTCGTGCGTCAGCGCGACCACGGCGCTGCGGCGGTCCAGCTTCATTTCGATCACCAGGTCGTCCGGCATCGCGTGCACCAGCTGCACGTCGGGCAGCGTCCAGCCGGCGCGGTATTCCTCGCGCGGATCGCAGACGGTCACGTGGTAGTCCATCGCCGTGGCGATCTGCGCGACGAAGCGCGACAGCTGGCCGGCGCCGATGATCAACAGGCGCCAGCGCGGCCCGTGCTGCGTGATGAAGTGCTCGTCGGTCAACGTCAGCACGCTGCCGGCCACCGCCTTGTCCAGGGTGATGGCGCCCGTCTTCAGGTCGACACGGCGCTCGACCAGCTGGTGCTGTTCCAGCCGGCGCAGCAATTCGTCGATGCCGCTGTGGGGGCCCAGCGGTTCGATCGCCAGCTCGATCGTGCCGCCGCAGGGCAGGCCGAAGCGGTGCGCCTCGTCCGCCGTGATGCCGTAGCTGACCACCTCGGGCAACGTGCGCGTGATGCCGTGCTGGCGTACCCGGTCGATCAGGTCGTCCTCGATGCAGCCGCCCGAGACGGAACCGACGACGCGGCCGTCGTCGCAGACCGCCAGCAGCGCACCGACGGGCCGCGGGCTCGAACCCCACGTCTTGACGACGGTGACGAGTTCGCAGCGGTGTCCAGTCGCGATCCACGCGGCGGACGTCTTCAGAACTTCGAGATCGATGCTGTCCATGGCCGGACTATACTACGGCGCCGGTTTCGCCGCCGGCGCCTTGCCGCAGACCGCTGCCATTGCGCGCGCATAGCGGCTGCCGGTGTCCACCACCTCGGCGTCGAACGCTTCGAACTTGTAGGTACCGACGGCCTCGCCCTTGCCCATCGCTTCCGGGTAGAACGTCTGCGACAGCAGCGTCACGCTGCGCTCAGTACAGTCGTACAGGTGCTGCGCCTTCACCGACAGGTATTGCTTGCCGTCCGGCGCCGTCTGCGGCTTGCGGAACGATTCCAGCGTGATGGCCCGCTTGCCGTTGTCGGCCTTCCTGATCGACGCCTTGTCGATGTACACGGCGCTGTCGCGCGTGGTGCCGGCCTTGGTCCATGCGGCATGCGCGGCCAGCGGCAGCGCGCACAGGAACAGGGCGGCAACGCGGATCATGGCACCAGCGCCTTGTTCTTCGCCTGCTTGGCCTTTACCTCAGCCACTGTGCGATCGATCGCCGCCAGCCGCGGTGCCAGGTTCGGGTGCACGGCCATATAGCCGTTCAGCACCGTCGACGGATACTGCGCGGCGAGGCGCTGCCAGAAGCTCTTGTAGCGCTCGATGCCGTAGCCGGCACGGGCCAGCATGTACAGCGCCAGCGTGTCCGCCGCCACTTCCATCTCGCCCGGCACGGGCTTGACGCCGCCACTGCCGATCAGCAGCGACTGGTCAGGCTGCACGCGCGACACGTTGTCGATGATCGATGCGATCGATCCCGTATTGCGCAGCGAGACCGGGTGGCCCAGCACCGTGTGCGCGATATCCTTCGCCAGCACGTAGGCGATGGCCTCGTCGCTGCGGGCGAAGTTGATCATGCCGCGCGTGACGGCGACGCGGCCGCCGTCGGCGTAGGAATTGATATTGTCCGCGTTGCCCAGGTCGACGCGGATCGCGCAGGCGCGCGTGACGGGCACTTTCAGCACCTGCGTAGTGCCGTTGCGGGAGATGGTCATCGACAGCTGCGAGCGGCTCGAGACGAGCGGCCCGAATACGGCCGCCGCCTGCGTCTCGGCACCACGGCCGGTCGGCAGCTGCCGGCCGTCGGCGGCGATCAGGTCGTCGCCCTTGCGCAGGCCGGCCCGCGCGGCGCCGCTGCCGGCCAGCACGCCGGACACCTGCAGCGTATCGTCGTATCCCAGCACGGCCGCCGCGGCATCCGCGTACTCGCCCGGGTAGGACCATTTGTTCTTGGCCGTGAAGCCCAGCAGGCCGCGCGCCTGCGTGCGGCACAGCTCCACGTTATTGATCAGCAGCGGCGCGGCGACGCGGTACAGCCGGTCCTGCAGGGCCGCCATCGTCTGCAGCGTTTCGCGGGCAGCCAGCATGCGCGGCGTGACCAGCGGCGCTTCGGGCGGCGGCGGCTGGACTGCAACGGGCGGAGCGGGAGGGGGAGCGGTGGTGGCGCAGGCCGACAGCAGTGCGGCGACCGCCAGTGCGGCCAGGGCCGACGGCGCGCTGCGAGCGATGGCGCCGTGGTTTGCGCCGTGGTTCGCGCCGTGGTTCGCGCCGTGGTGTGATGAGGTGCTTCGTACAGCGGTTCCTGCCATAGATCCTTCCCGGTATGCTGGTTCAGTGCTTGCCGGTGCTGCCGAAGCCACCTTCGCCCCGTTCGCTCGCACCGAATTCCTCCACGACGTTAAAGGCCACCTGCAGGACGGGCACGACGATCAACTGGGCCAGCCGCTCCATCGGCTGCAGCGTGAAGGCGTTCTGGCCCCGGTTCCACGTCGAGACCATCAGCTGGCCCTGGTAGTCGGAGTCGATCAAGCCTACCAGATTCCCCAGAACAATGCCGTTCTTGTGGCCCATGCCGCTGCGCGGCAGGATCATCGCGGCGTAGCCGGGATCGGCGATGTGGATTGCGAGGCCGGTGGGCACCAGCACGGTCTGGCCGGCTTCGATCGTGAGCGGCGCGTCGATGCAGGCACGCAGGTCCAGGCCGGCGCTGCCGGGCGTTGCATAGGCCGGCATCTGGTCCTTCATGCGCGGGTCGAGAATCTTGACGTCGATGGATTTCATTGGAACAGCGAGTGTTTGTTGATACGTTTGGAGATTTCGGAGATCAGCTGGCGCGCCAGCGTGAGCTTGTCGGCGCGCGGCAGGATCGTGTGGCCCTGCTCGTCGAACAGCACGATCGTGTTGTCGTCCTGGCCGAACGTGTGGTGGCCGATGTTCCCGACGAGGAGGGGAATGCCCTTGCGTTCGCGCTTGGCGGCGCCGTATTCGAGCAGGTTTTCCGATTCGGCGGCAAAGCCCACGCAGTACGGATGGCCGGCCAGGGTCGTGCGCGCGGCGATCGTGGCCAGGATGTCAGGGTTCTGTTCGAACGCGATGTGCGGCGTGCCGCCCTCGGTCTTCTTGACTTTCTGCGTGCTGGGGTTGGCGACGCGCCAGTCGGCCACCGCGGCCACCGCGATGAACACGTGCTGCCCGGTGATCGCCTGGTTCACCGCATCCATCATCTGCTGCGCCGTCTGCACGTCCACGCGATGCACGCCATGCGGCGTGGCCAGCGCGGTCGGGCCCGAGATCAGCGTGACCTCGGCACCGGCCTCGCGCGCGGCACGCGCCACCGCGTAGCCCATCTTCCCGGACGACAGGTTGGTGATGCCGCGCACCGGGTCGATCGGCTCGAACGTGGGGCCGGCCGTGATCAGGATGCGCTTGCCCGCCATGACCTTCGGCTGGAACGCGGCGACGATTTCCTCCAGCATATCGGCCGGTTCCAGCATGCGGCCCATGCCCACTTCGCCGCAGGCTTGCGCGCCGGCGGCCGGGCCGAGGATGTGGATGCCGTCCTCGCGCAGCTGCTGCACGTTGCGCTGGGTGGCCGGGTTGGTCCACATCTCGACGTTCATCGCCGGCGCCGCCAGCAGCGGCACATGACGGGGCCGCGCCACGCACAGCGTCGACAGCAGGTCATCGCAGGCGCCGTGCGCCAGCTTGCGGATGAAATCGGCCGAGCAGGGCGCAATGACGATCGCATCGGCATCGCGCGTGACGTCGATGTGGGCCATATTGTTCGGCACGCGCGGGTCCCACTGGTCCGTGAACACGCTCTTGCCGGACAGCGCCTGCATCGTCACCGGCGTGATGAAGTGGGTGGCCGCGTCGGTCATCACGACCTGCACTGACGCGCCTTCCTTCGTCAGGCCGCGGCACAGTTCGGCCGCCTTGTAGCACGCCACGCCGCCGGACAGGCCGAGGACGATCTTCTTGCCGGTCAGTTCCATATGCAGGCTCCGGGAGGGTCTAGCGGTTCACCCGGCGCAGCTCATCGAGGATGAACAGCGCCGCGCCGATGCAGATCGCCGTGTCGGCGACGTTAAAGGCCGGGAAGTGGCCCAGGCTGCGCCAGTGGAAATCGAGGAAGTCGATCACGTGGCCGTGGATCAGGCGGTCGATCACGTTGCCGACGGCGCCGCCGAGGATCAGCGCGAGGGCCCAGCAGAACATGCGCTGGCCGGCATGCTTCTTCAGCAGGTAGACGATGTACAGCGCGGCGCCAATGCCGATCGCCGTGAAGAAGTAGCGTTGCCAGCCGCTCTCGTTCTGCAGGAAGCTGAATGCCGCGCCGCGGTTGTGCGCAAGGACGAGATTGAAGAAGCTCGTGACGTACAGCTCTTCGCCGTACGTGAACAGTTTCGAGATCGTGATCTTCGTCAGCTGGTCGAGCAGGATGATGACGGCGGCGATGCCGAGCCAGGGCGTCAGGCTGCCCGAGGACGACGTGGAGAAGGTTTTCTTGTTCTTTGCCATTGCGGATAGTGTTCGGTTGCCGGGCCGCCGCCACGCCGGTGGGCGCGGCGGCGGGTCATGCTGTCAGCGCCGGGACGGCACCATTATGCGTACTTGCGTACCTCGCCCGGGCCGAACAGGTTGCTGTGGCAGCGGCCGCACAAGGTCGGGTGGTCCGCATGCGCGCCCACGTCGGCGCGGTAGTGCCAGCAGCGCTCGCACTTCGCCTCGTTCGACGCGGCCACGGCGACCGCCTCGTCGTCGGCGCCGGCCACTTCGATGGCCTTGGCCAGCGACGTGATGAAGACGAACTTCAGGTCGTCCTCCAGGCTGGCCAGCGCGCGGTACTTGTCGCCGGCGGCGCGGATTTCCAGCTCGGCCTGCAGCGACGAGCCGATCGCCCCGGAAGCACGCAGGTCTTCCAGCTGCTTCGTCACGTCGGCCCGTACGGCCAGGATGGTTGCGTACTTCGCCAGCAGCGCCTCGGCATCGGCGACGGCCGGCAGCTGCCACCACGTCTGCGTGTAGATCGTTTCTTCGCTGGCGGCGAACTGGTCGCCGGCTGCGAACACGGCCCATGCTTCCTCGACCGTGAACGACAGGATCGGGGCCAGCATGCGCAGCAGGCTTTGCGTGATGTGCCACAGCGCCGTCTGCGCCGAGCGGCGCGCCTTCGAATCGACGGCCGTCGTGTACAGGCGGTCCTTCAGGATGTCGAGGTAGAAGCCGCCCAGGTCTTCCGAGCAGTAGTTCTGCAGCTTCGACACCACCGGGTGGAACTCGTACTGGTCGTAGTGCTTCTGCACGACGGCCTGCAGCGCGGCCAGGTTGGCCAGCGCGTAGCGGTCCGTTTCCAGCAGCTCGTCGATCGCCACCGCATTGGTTTTCGGATCGAAGTCCGACGTGTTCGCGAGCAGGAAGCGCAGCGTGTTGCGCAGGCGGCGGTACGACTCCGTCACGCGCTTCAGGATCTCGTCCGAGATCGACAGCTCGCCCGTGTAATCGGTCGAGGCGACCCACAGGCGCAGGATGTCGGCGCCCAGCGTCGACGAGATCTTGTCCGGTGCCAGCGTATTGCCGAGCGACTTCGACATCTTCTTGCCTTCGCCATCGACGGTGAAGCCGTGCGTCAGGAGGGCCTTGTACGGCGGGCGGCCGTTCAGCATCGACGACGTCAGCAGCGACGAGTGGAACCAGCCGCGGTGCTGGTCCGAGCCTTCCAGGTACAGGTCGGCCGGGAAGTGCGACTGTTCGGCGTGCGAGCCGCGCAGCACCGTCTGGTGCGTCGTGCCCGAGTCGAACCACACGTCCAGCGTGTCCTTGTTCTTCACGTAGTGCGCGGCGTCGTCACCCAGCAGTTCCTGCGGATCGAGCGTCAGCCATGCGTCGATGCCGTTCTTCTCGATGCGCTGCGCCACCTGTTCCAGCAGCTCGGCGGTACGGGGATGCAGCTCGCCCGTTTCCTTGTGCACGAAGAACGCCATCGGCACACCCCACTGGCGCTGACGCGACAGCGTCCAGTCCGGACGGTTGGCGATCATGCCGTGCAGGCGCGCCTTGCCCCAGTCGGGGAAGAACTGCGTCGCCTCGATGCCTTCCAGCGCCGTTTCGCGCAGGGTCGAGCCGCCGTCGATCGGCTGCACGTCCATGCCGGCAAACCACTGCGACGTGGCGCGGTAGACGATCGGCGTCTTGTGGCGCCAGCAGTGCATGTAGCTGTGGTCGAACATCTTCAGTTCGAACAGCGCACCCGCTTCGCGCAGCGCGTCGCAGATCGGCTTCGACGCTTCCCAGATCGTCATGCCGCCGAACAGCGGCAGCGACGACACGTATTTGCCGTCACCCATCACCGGGGTCAGGATCTCGTCGTCCTTCATGCCGTGCTGGCGGCACGAGATGAAGTCGTCCAGGCCGTACGCCGGCGCCGAGTGCACGACACCGGTGCCGCTGTCCGTCGTCACGTAGTCGGCCAGGTAGACGGGCGAGTAGCGGTCGTAGAAAGCGTCGCGCGCATGCAGCGGGTGCTTGAAGCGGATGTTCTCCAGCTGCGCGCCCTTGGTGGTCGCGATGACCTTGCCTTCGAGCTTGTAGCGCTGCAGCGCCGCCTCGACGAGGTCCTGCGCGAGGATCAGCAGCAGCGGCGAATTTTCACCATTCACGTCGCGGCTCGTCTCGACCAGCGCGTACGTCACTTCCGGGTGCACGTTCAGCGCCTGGTTCGACGGGATCGTCCACGGCGTCGTCGTCCAGATGTTGATGAAGCCCGTTTGCGTGGGCAGCGCCGGCAGGCCGAAGGCGGCGGCCAGTTTATCGTGTTCGGCGAACGGGAAGCCGACGTCGATCGCCGGATCGCGCTTGTCCTGGTATTCCACTTCCGCCTCGGCCAGTGCGGAGCCGCAGTCGAAGCACCAGTTCACCGGCTTCAGGCCACGGTAGACGTAGCCTTTTTCCAGCAGCTTGCCCAGCGCGCGCAGTTCGTCGGCCTCGTTACGATAGGCCATCGTCATGTACGGATTGTCCCACTCACCCAGCACGCCCAGGCGGATGAAGCCGGCGCGCTGGCGGTCGATCTGCTCGAGCGCATAGGCGCGCGCCTTCGTCAGCACTTCGGCCGTCGGCAGGTTCTTGCCGTACTGTTTTTCGATCTGGATCTCGATCGGCATGCCGTGGCAGTCCCAGCCCGGCACGTACGGCGCGTCGAAGCCGGCCAGCGTGCGCGACTTGACGACGATGTCCTTCAGGATCTTGTTGACGGCGTGGCCCAGGTGGATGTCGCCGTTGGCGTACGGTGGGCCGTCGTGCAGCACGAACCTCGGCCGTCCCGCGGCCGCCTTGCGGATGCGCTGGTAGATCTTCTTGTCTTGCCACTGTTTCACCCAGCTCGGTTCCCGCTTGGCCAGGTCGCCCCGCATCGGGAACGGCGTTTCAGTCATGTTGACCGGGTATTTGCTCTCGGTCTTTTTCGGCTTGTTGTCGGACATGGTAATTCTTGATTGAGTAAATCGGTCGGTGTCGGGGGGAGAGCCGGCACTCAAATTCGGTCGGTCGCGGTGACTGCGCCGCTGCGCTCGCGGAAGTATGCGCGCGCTTCCTCGGCGTCGCGGTCGATCGCGGCGGTCAACGTAGGCAGGTCGATGAACTTGGCCTCGTCGCGGATCTTCTTCAGGAATTCGATCTTCACGCGCCGGCCGTAGCAGTGGCCGGCGAAGTCGAACACGTGAACCTCCAGCAGCACGCGGCCCGCATCCTCGACGGTCGGGCGCACGCCCAGGCTTGCCACCGCCGGCAGCGGCGCGTCGGCCAGCCCGTGCACCTGCACGATGAAGATGCCGGCCAGCGCCGGGCGGTGCGGCACGCGCAGGTTCAACGTCGGGTAGCCCAGCGTGCGGCCCAGCTTCTGGCCGTGGATCACGTGGCCGGAGATCGAATACGGGTGGCCCAGCAGGCGCTGGGCGCGGCCGAAGTTACCGTCCGCCAGCGCGGCACGCACGGCGGAACTGGAAATGCGGGTGTCGTCGCTCATCACGGTCGGCAACGTCTCGACCTGGAAGCCGTGGCGGCGCCCGGCCTCCTGCAGCATCGCCACATTGCCGGCGCGTTTGGCGCCGTAGCAGAAGTCGTCGCCGACCATCAGCCACTTCACGTGCAGGCCGTCGACCAGCACGCGCTCGGTGAATTCCTGCGGGGTGAGGGCGGCGAAGCTGTCGGAGAAATGTTCGACGATCACGCGGTCGACGCCGTTCGCTTCCAGCGATGCCAGCTTGTCGCGCAGGTTGGCGATGCGGGGCGGCGCCTTCGACATGTCCTGCATCTTGTGGGCGAAAAATTCGCGCGGATGCGGTTCGAACGTCATCACGGCGGCTTCCAGTCCCATGGCCGATGCGGCGGCACGCACGCGGGCCAGCAAGGCCTGGTGGCCGCGATGGACGCCGTCGAAATTGCCGATCGTGAGGGCGCAGGGCGCGCGCGCCGCTGCGTTGGGAAGTCCGCGAAATACCTTCATGAGAGATCGAGATCTTTTGCCTGAACCAGGGATTATACGGACTGTTTCACGGTTTCACATGAGGAAATACCGCAGTGCATCAGAATGGTTCTCTCCAAAAAAGAAAAAACGCCGCCTGCTGGGCAGGACGGCGCTTTTTCCGGAGCGAGCCATCAGCGCATAAATCGTCGCAAAACCGTAGCGAGCGTTGTCAGATTCGGCTGAGAGGCGCAGTCGTACTTGAGTACGACGAGCATCGCAGGCCGAAGCTGGCAAGGCGCAGCAGGTTTGGCGACCATTTATCAGGAGATGTTCGGGTTGTTGATGTACAGCGTCCAGTAGCGGGCCAGGTCGGCTTCGCCGGACTTGCCGTTGACGGCCTTCAGCGCGCTGATCGCCTGCTGCTTCTTGCCCGCGTTGAACAGGGCGATGCCGTAGTGCAGCTTCATCTCTTCCGGACGACGCGCCGTGCCGAACTTCATTGCCTGGTCCATCAGCGGGATGCCTTTGTCGGCCTTGCCGGCGGCGACGAGGGCGTAACCCATGTTGAACAGGCCGTCCGCGTCTTTTTCCTTGATCATCTCCGCTTCCTGGGTCGCCTGGTTCGCCGTGCTATCGGCCAGGGTCTTGTTCGCCAGGTCCTTCAGGCGCTGATGACGGGCCGCGTCGGTGCCGGTGCCCAGTGCGCCTTTCTTGTAACCCTGGTCGATGATCTTGATCGCCTCAGGCGCGTTGCCGGCTTGCAGCGCCAGCTGAGCCATTTCCATGTACTCTGACGGCTTGGTCAGCTGGCCCAGCGCCAGCTTCAGGCGCATCACGTCCAGGCCCAGCGTACGCGAGAAGTCAGGCTTGCCCTGCACGCGGTTCAGCAAGTCGGCCCAGTAGCTGGCTTTCGGGTAGCTGCCGGCCAGTTTTTCCAGCGTCTGCACGTAGCCGGCCTTGTCGTTCTGCTTCAGCTGGATATTGGCCAGCATCTGCAGGCTTTCTTCCGTCTGCTTGCCCGACTTGATGGCCGCGGCCGCTTCGGCGTACTTACCGGACTGGAAGTACGTCTGCGTCAGCAGCTGCTGCATCTGCGTGTTGTTCGGGTTGTCCTTCAGCACCTGCTGCATCGTCGAGATCGCCTTCGAATAGTCCTTGGCGCGCAGGTACATGCCGGCCAGGCCTTCCGTGAACTTCGGCTTCTCGGCGGCGGACAGGCGGCCGGACGCGATCAGCGTCTCAAATGCCTTGATCGCGGTGGCATTGTCGCCCGCGGTAGCGGCAGCGGCCGCGCGCACGCGTTCGATCTGGTATTTCTCGAATTCGGTCTTGTTGCCGACCGCGTCGGCTTCCTTCAGCTTGTTGAGTGCATCCTTGGCCTTGCCGCCGCTGAGCAGCTTCTGGGCATCCTGCAGCGGTTTGCCCACTTCGGCACGTACCGTGTCGGCAGCATACGCAGCGGGCGCCAGGCCGGCCAGGGGAGCTGCTGCGGTAAAACCGATGGCGGCCATCACCAGGCCGAGATGAGCGAGACGGAACTTGGACATAAGTGAGGTATCTTTCATCAAAAAACAAGAATAGGCAGGATAACCTGCCTATCGTGGAAAATAAAGAGCCGTACTCTTGAGTTTCGGGCCGCGCGTTCCGGGCTCCCCTTAAGAAAATCGCGGTACCGAAGTACCGCGATCTTGTGTGGCGGGAAGTCCGTCACGAGAGGAAGATCCTCTTACTGGAACTGCTCGTTGCCGACCAGGCCGATCTTCGTCACGCCCAGGCGCTGGGCCGAAGCCATCACACCTGCCACGGCGCTGTACGCGACCAGCTTGTTGGGACGCAGGTGCACTTCCGGCTGATCAGCCTGTGCCGCCACGTTCATCAGCTTCTGCTCCAGGGACGCACGATCGGGAACGGTCTGGCCATCCCACAGGATCGTACCGTCGAAGTCCACGTCGATCGTCACGACTACCGGTTCCTTCGTCGGCGGCGGTGGCGTGCCGACCGGCATGTTCAGGTTCACCGAGTGGTTCGCCTTCGGAATCGTAATAATCAACATAATGATCAGCACCAGCATCACGTCGATGAGCGGTGTCATGTTCATTTCCATCATTGGTTCCGGATCCGCAGCTGGGCTGGCTCCCGAACCGACATTCATACTCATGGGTGTGTTCCTTTTGAAAGACTGCCCGGCCGGCAGATGACTGCTCAATCGGCCGGGCAGGGGCCTTACATCTTGTCAGGCGGTTCGGTGATGAAACCGACCTTCTGGATGCCAGCACGCTGGGTGGTGAAGATCACGCGGCCGATCGACTCGTACTTGGCGTCCTTGTCGCCGCGTACGTGCACTTCGGGTTGCGGTACCTTCACTGCCTCGACCTTCAGAAAATCGAACAACTCATTCGTGTCCCGCATTTTCTTCTGATTCCAGTAGATGTCACCATCTTTGTTCACGACGATGTTGACATTCTCCGGCTTCGTCTGGATCGCCTGGTTGATCTCTTCCGGCAGCTGAATCTTCTGCAGTTTGAGAACGACCGGGCTGGTGATCAGGAAGATGATCAGCAGAACCAACATGATGTCCACGAGGGGCGTCGTGTTGATCTCCGACATCACTGCATCATCGCCTCCGGTATCGGAGCCTACGGACATCGACATGGTATTAGCCTACTTTTTTCGCGGAGCGAGCAGCGGAGTCAGCCGTGGACATCGCGCCCGAGATCAGCACGGAGTGCACGTCAGCGGAGAACGAACGCACTTCTTCCATTGCGGACTTGTTACGACGAACCAGCCAGTTGTAGCCCAGAACGGCCGGAACTGCGACTGCCAGACCGAATGCCGTCATGATCAGTGCTTCACCGACCGGACCTGCAACCTTGTCGATCGACGCGTTACCGGTCATACCGATGTTGGTCAGTGCACCGTAGATACCCCACACCGTACCGAACAGACCGATGAACGGTGCCGTCGAACCAACGGTTGCCAGGAAGGACAGGCCGTCTTGCAGGCGGGACTGGACCTTGTCGACAGCGCGCTGGATGGACATCGTCACCCAGGTGGACAGGTCGATCTGTTCCAGCAGGGCGCCGTCGTGGTGAGCGGATGCCTTCGTGCCGGTTTCAGCGATGAAGCGGAACGGCGAGCCTTCCGACAGCGTGGCGGTGCCAGCGGCAACCGACGAAGCTTTCCAGAACTTGGCCGACGTTTCTTTAGCTTGACGCATGATCTTCATCTGGTCCAGCAGCTTGGTGATGATGATGTACCAGGAGCCGATCGACATGATCGACATGATGATGATCGTACCGCGCGGCACCCAGCCCGATTCCCAGACTGCCTTGATACCGAACGGGTTTTCCACTTCTTCCTTGCCTGCCGGGGCAGCGGCTGCCGGAGCGGCTGCGTCGGCGGCAGGTGCTGCTGCAGGTGCTGCGGCCGCATCCGCTGCCGGAGCGGCTGCTGGCGCTTCAGCGGCTGCCGAGGCAGGAGCGTCGGCCATGGCCGGCGCGCTCACCAGGGCGGTTGCTGCGGTCACCGAGAACAGCACAGCGGCCAGTACAGCGGACAAACGGGTATTCTTAAACATGCTTCCTCCAAATTGATAAAAGATCAGTTCGCTGAACGTAACGACAACGAAAATTACTAAATGAGACGGTAGAGCTGTCTCGGGTTATTCCAGCGTCCAGACGTATTGCATTTGCATCCACGCTTGTTCCGGCTTGCCGTCAACCATGGTCGGCTTGAACTTGCACTTGCCGATACCAACCACCGCGGCCTTATCCAAATCCCTAAAGCCACTGGATTTCACGATCTTGGACTCGACGACGCGGCCGTCGACTCCAATCAGGAAGGACAGGGTAACAGTACCCGTCTCCTCGTTACGCAGCGACGACTTCGGCCATTCCGGCTTCGCGCAGGTGCTGAAGTCAGCCACTGCGGGGATACGGACGGACTGGGCCGGAGGCGCGGGCGGTGCAGGTGGTGCCGGCGGTGCCGGTTTAGCCAGTTCGTTCGTTGCCGGCTTGACGTTGGTCGCGTTGGCGATCACGTTCTGCGGCGGCGGCGGTTGCTGTACGTTCACTTCAACCGGCGGAATGAACGGCGGCGGAGGCGCTTTCATTTCCGGCGGTGGAGGCGGCGGTGGCAGCTCCTTCGGCGGTGGCGGAGCGACCTCCTCGATGATCTTGGTTTCAACCGGCTCGATCATCTTGTTGATCATCCGCTTGCCCAAGCCTGACACGATCCCGTAAGCAGCCAACAAGTGCAAGGCCACCACTACCACGATGCCGGTATAGTTCTTCTTGACCTTCCCGTTATCACTAAAATTCATGCCTGCTTTCTCCAATACCTACTCTACTTGAACCCCAAAATGGCGACACAAAGCTACAGCCGCATCCGGGACGTCGGCGAATTATACATACGAATTCTTCATTTTACATAGAATTTTGACCCCAAAAAACCGGTTAAATTTCATGCTCTTACGTGCTGCTGCGCACCATTTTGGCGCACGTCGTGGGGCGTTCCGGGCCACCCTTGTGCGGGCGTCCGGACGAGTGTCCTGATGTTTTCTCATTACCAAAAAAACAGAATTTTCTCAGTCCATCTCGCCCCAGAGCCAATGAAAAATTTGGTACCAAAAGTTCCCTTTTGATAACAATGGGAGCGTTACCGTTCCTGCTCAGTATATGCAATTTGCGGGCCCAGCGGCGCACCGCCGTGCAAAAAAAGCAAGCTTGAAACTTCACTACAGAACGGGGAGAAGGAAGAGCGGAGCTGGTCCGGCCAGCTCCGTAGGTGGTCAGACCAGGCGCCCGCGCTTCTCGCGCTTGCATTCGAGGGTGCTGATCAGCTTGCCCTCAGGAGAGACGGTATCGAGGTGCACGTCGAAGCCCCACAGGCGGGCCACGTGCTTGAGTACTTCGTGCGCCTGCTGGTTCAGCGGGCGGCGGTTGAACTGCGTATGGCGTAGCGTCAGCGCCCGGTCGTCCCGGGTATTGACGGACCAGACCTGGATGTTCGGCTCGCGATTGCCCAGGTTGTACTGGTCGGCCAGCTGCTGGCGCACGTAGCGGTAGCCCATCTCGTCGTGGATGGCGGAGACCGACAGCTTCTCGTTGCGGTCGTCGTCGAGCACGGCGAAGAAGTGGAAGTCGCGGATCAGCCGGGGCGACAGGTATTGCGCGATGAAGCTTTCATCCTTGAAGTTGCGCATCGCGAAGTCCAGCGTCTTGCGCCAGTCGCTGCCGGCGATATCCGGGAACCATTCGCGGTCTTCATCGG
The DNA here is from genome assembly GCF_007830495.1 of Pseudoduganella flava. Taxonomy (GTDB): domain Bacteria; phylum Pseudomonadota; class Gammaproteobacteria; order Burkholderiales; family Burkholderiaceae_D; genus Rugamonas; species Rugamonas flava. The sequence goes on from NZ_VLKW01000004.1 coordinate 131,758, forward strand.
TCGGGTTCTCGCAAATGCGCCGAATGTCGGTCATCATCGCGAACCCGAGCGCATACGGATTGATGCCGTTGTAGTACGGGCTGTGCACCGGCGGCTGGTAGACGACGTTCGTATGGCTCTTCAGGAATTCCATCATGAAGCCATCGCCGATGATGCCCTCGTCGTACAACTGGTTCAGGATCGTGTAGTGCCAGAACGTGGCCCAGCCCTCGTTCATCACCTGGGTCTGGCGTTGCGGATAGAAGTACTGCGAGATCTTGCGGACGATGCGCACCAGTTCGCGCTGCCACGGTTCCAGCAGCGGCGCGTACTTCTCGATGAAGTACAGCAGGTTCTCCTCGGGCTCCGGCGGGAAGCGGCTGGGGGCCTGGGCGATCGTTTCCTCCTCCATCCTCTTCGGCACCGTGCGCCACAGCTCGTTGAGCTGGGACTGCAGGTAGGCCTCGCGCTCCTTCTGGCGCCGCTGTTCCTCGGCTAGCGACAGCTTGGCCGGCCGCTTGTAACGGTCGACGCCATAATTCTGGATCGCATGGCACGAGTCGAGCAGCAGTTCGACGGCGTCGATGCCGTGGCGCTGCTCGCACTCGGCGATGTAGTTCTTCGCGAACACCATGTAGTCGACGATCGCATCCGCGTCCGTCCACGTGCGGAACAGGTAATTGCCCTTGAAGAAGGAGTTGTGGCCATAGGCCGCGTGCGCGATCACGAGCGCCTGCATCGTCAGGCTGTTTTCCTCCATCAGGTAGGCGATGCAGGGATTGCTGTTGATGACGATCTCGTACGCCAGGCCCATCTGGCCGCGCTTGTATCCTTTCTCGGTGGCGAGAAAGTGCTTGCCGAACGACCAGTGGTTGTACGACACGGGCATGCCGACGGACGTGTAGGCATCCATCATCTGCTCGGCCGTGATGATCTCCAGCTGGTTCGGATAGGTGTCGAGACCGAAGTTCTCGGCCACCCGCTTGATTTCCTCGTGCGCCTGTTCGATCAGCTCGAACGTCCATTCCGACTGCTCCGGCAGCGCGCGCGGGTGGGGCGGTCGCTTCATCATCTGGTTCATTATTTGGGCTGCTTCTTGAACAGTTCGCGGAACACCGGGTAGATATCGGCCGGCGTGACTATCTTCTGCATGGCGAAGTGCCGGTGGTGGTCCGGCACCTGCGCATATTGCTCCCACAGGTTCTGCGGCGGACCGTCGGTGATCTCGACATACGTGTAGTACTGCACCTTCGGCATGATCGTGTTGACCAGCAGCTGGCGGCACAGCACCGAGTCGTTGTCCCAGTTGTCGCCGTCCGAGGCCTGGGCCACGTAGCTGTTCCATTGGCCGGCGCCGTAGCGCTCGTCGATGATCTTGTTCAGCAGGTTCAGTGCCGACGACACGACCGTGCCGCCGGACTCGCGCGAGTGGAAGAACTCATGCTCGTCGACCTCGGCCGCCGCCGTGTGGTGGCGGATGAAGACGACGTCGATCTTGTCGTACACCCGCTTCAGGAACAGGTACAGCAGGATGAAGAAGCGCTTCGCGGTGTCCTTGCGCTGCTCGTCCATCGAGCCGGACACGTCCATGATGCAGAACATCACCGCCTGCGTCATCGGTTTCGGCACCTTGACGCGGTTGCTGTAGCGCAGGTCGAACGGGTCGATGAACGGAATTGCCAGCAGCCGCGTGTGCAGGTGGTGGATCTTCTTCTTCAGCTCGACGACGCGGAAGTCGTCCAGCGGCACCTCGTTCTCCAGCAGGTTTTCCAGTTCCATCTCGGCTTCCGCCAGCGCCTTGCGCGACGGGCCGCCGACGGCGATGCGCCGCCCGAGGGCGCCGCGCAACGAGCGCAGCACGTGGATGTTGCTGGGCGTGCCGGAGACGGTGTAGCCGGCGCGCTGCGTCTTGAAATCGGTGGTGGCGGTCAGCTGCGTCTTGACGAGGTTCGGCAGTTCCAGGTCCTCGAAGAAGTAATTCATGAATTCTTCGCGCGACAGCTCGAAGATGAAATCGTCCTCGGTGGTCTGGTCGCTGTTGCCCGCCTTGCCGCGGCCGGAACCGCCGCCGCCCTTGGGCCGGGCGATCTGGTCGCCCTTCTGGTATTCCTGGTTGCCGGGATTGACGACTTCCCACACGCCGCCATGGGCGTGCCCGAACGAAGGCTCGTTCACGTCCTTGACGGGAATCGATACCTTCTCGCCATTTTCAATGTCGGTGATGGAACGGCCCTTGATGGCGCGCCCGACCGCGTCCTTGATCTGGGCCTTGTAGCGCCGCAGGAACCGCTCGCGGTTGACCGCGGACTTGTTCTTGCCTTGCAAACGACGGTCAATGAGATAAGCCAAAGAAGTACCTCCTGCGGTGGGTTCGCGCCGCGCCGCAGGCGGGCGGCGCGAACCACTGCTGTGAACCGAATTCCCTGTCGGTGCCTATTATGGCACCGGCGGGCTTACGACGACTTCCGCACGCGCAGATACCACTCGCACAAGAGCCGAACCTGCTTGGCGGTGTAGCCTTTTTCCACCATCCGGGCGACGAAGTCGGCGTGCTTGTTGGCGTCCTCGGCGGAAGCTTTCGCGTTGAACGATATGACCGGCAACAGTTCTTCCGTATTCGAGAACATCTTCTTCTCGATCACCGTGCGGAACTTCTCGTAGGACGTCCATGCCGGGTTCTTGCCGCCGTTGTTGGCGCGGGCGCGCAGGCCGAAGTTGACGATCTCGTTGCGGAAGTCCTTCGGATTGCTGATGCCGGCCGGCTTCTCGATCTTCTCCAGCTCGGCGTTCAGCGCCTCGCGGTCGAAGCTCTCGCCCGTGTCCGGGTCGCGGTATTCCTGGTCCTGGATCCAGAAGTCGGCGAACGTCACGTAACGGTCGAAGATGTTCTGGCCGTATTCGGAATAGCTCTCCAGGTAGGCCGTCTGGATTTCCTTGCCGATGAAGTCCACGTAGCGCTGTGCCAGGTGCTCCTTGATGTAGGAGAAGTATTTCTGTTCCGTCTCGGGCGGGAACTGCTCGCGCTCGACCTGTTGCTCGAGCACGTACAGCAGGTGCACCGGGTTCGCGGCCACTTCGGTCGAGTCGAAGTTGAACACCTTCGACAGGATCTTGAACGCGAAGCGGGTCGACAGGCCGTTCATGCCTTCGTCCACGCCGGCGTAGTCGACGTACTCGTGGATCGACTTCGCCTTGGGATCGGTATCCTTCAGGTTCTCGCCATCGTAGACGAGCATCTTCGAGAAGATCGACGAGTTTTCCGGCTCCTTCAGGCGCGACAGCACGGCGAACTGCGACATCATCCGCAGCGTGCCCGGCGCGCACGGCGCCTCGGCCAGCGACGAGTTGCGCAAGAGCTTCTCGTAGATCTTCACCTCGTCCGACACGCGCAGGCAGTACGGCACCTTGACGATGTAGATCCGGTCGAGGAATGCCTCGTTGTTGCGGTTGTTGCGGAAGCTCTTCCACTCGGACTCGTTCGAGTGCGCCAGCACGACGCCGTCGAACGGGATCGCGCCGAAGCCTTCGGTGCCCTTGTAGTTGCCTTCCTGCGTGGCGGTCAGCAGCGGGTGCAGCACCTTGATCGGCGCCTTGAACATCTCGACGAATTCCATCAGGCCCTGGTTCGCCAGGCACAGGCCGCCGGAGTAGCTGTACGCGTCCGGATCGTCCTGCGCGTAATCCTCCAGCTTGCGGATGTCGACCTTGCCGACGAGGGAAGAGATGTCCTGGTTGTTCTCGTCGCCCGGCTCCGTCTTCGAGATCGCGATCTGCTTCAGGATCGACGGGTAGCGCTTGACGACGCGGAACTGGTTGATGTCGCCGTTGAACTCGTGCAGGCGCTTGACGGCCCACGGGCTGGGAATGCTGCGCAGGTAGCGCCGCGGGATGCCGTAGTCCTCTTCGAGGATCACGCCATCCTCCTGCTCGTTGAACAGGCCAAGCGGCGACTCGTTGACGGGCGAACCCTTCAGGCAGTAGAACGGCACCTGTTCCATCAGCGACTTCAGTTTCTCGGCGATCGACGACTTGCCGCCACCGACCGGACCCAGCAGGTAGAGGATCTGCTTGCGTTCCTCCAGGCCCTGCGCGGCGTGCCGGAAGTAGGACACCACCTGTTCGATCACTTCCTCCATGCCGTAGAACTCGCGGAACGCAGGGTAGATCTTGATGACCTTGTTGGCAAAGATGCGCGACAGCCGGGTATCGTTGCGCGTATCGACCAGCGTGGGCTCGCCGATCGCGGCCAGCATCCGTTCCGCCGCCGTCGCATAGGTAAGCCGATCCTTCTTGCAAAGCTGAAGATATTCGGAAAGGGACATTTCCTCTTCCCGGGTGCGCTCGTACCGTGCTGCGTAGTTGTCAAAGATGGTCATATGCATGTCCTCTGATGTAAACCTACTCGTCACGGGTGCCGGGGCGCCGCACTGCGAACCAGCCAGCGTGCGGCGGTATTCCCGGCACCCTTACTGTGGTCGGCAGTCGTCGCTGAAAGGCTGTCGGCCTGATCCTGGGTGCAAACTCCTTTTTGATTTGTTATTTTTGTCTTCGGCTTCTGACTTTGGCACGCGTTGCGCGTGCCGGTGAGCCGAGTTTTTTATTGGCCGTGCTGCGGGTGGGTGCCGGCTTGCGTGTGTGTACGTCGTAACGCATCTTACGCTGTTGAAATTGATTATTGCGCTAATGGTGCAGGAAGTCAAAAGATTATCCGGCATCGTCAATTTCATCTTTAACGCCCTGATTCACAAGGAAAAACGCGCGCACGTTTGACACTTCTCATAGCGCCCCTCCGCACATTGTTGCCAATTTCTTCATGCTTTACGTCACAGTAGCATGGTTGCCAAAGCCGTGCTGGGCGCGCCGCAAACCGTGCGCTCCAAGGGACTCTGAAAAAACGGTTGATCTTGCGCTAAGATGCGGCAAACCTCCGCCAACCTGGGAACCTGAATGAACACTCAACTACTCCACATCGTGCAGAACATGCCGAAGGCCGAACTGCACATCCACATCGAAGGTTCGCTCGAACCGGAACTGATCTTCGCGCTGGCCCAGCGCAACGGCGTGCCGCTGTCGTATCCCTCCGTCGACGCGCTGCGTGCCGCATACGACTTCCACGACCTGCAATCGTTCCTCGATATTTACTATGCCGGCGCCAGCGTACTGTTGAAGGAGCAGGATTTCTATGACATGACAGCGGCTTACCTGGCCAAGGCAAAAGCCGATCACGTGCGTCACACGGAAATCTTCTTCGACCCGCAGACGCATACGGCGCGCGGCGTGCCGATCGGCGACGTGATCAACGGCATCCACCGCGCCTGCGCGGACAGCGACGTCTCCGCCACGCTGATCCTGTGCTTCCTGCGCCACCTGTCCGAGGAAGACGCATTTGCCACGCTGGATGCGGCACTGCCTTACCGCGACAAGTTCATCGGCGTGGGCCTCGATTCGTCCGAAGTGGGCCACCCGCCGGAGAAGTTCGAGCGCGTGTTTGCCCGCTGCCGCGAGCTGGGCCTGCATCTCGTCGCGCACGCGGGCGAGGAGGGGCCGCCGGCCTATATCCGCGCCGCGCTCGACCTGCTGCACGTCGAGCGCATCGACCACGGCGTGCGCTGCCTGGAGGATGTCGACCTGACGCGCCGCATCGCATCCGAGAAGATGGCGCTGACCGTGTGCCCGCTGTCGAACATCAAGCTGCGCGTGTTCGACCACATGCGCGAGCACAATCTGCTGCAGCTGCTGGACGCGGGCCTGGTCGCCACCGTCAACTCGGACGACCCGGCGTACTTCCGCGGTTACGTCAACGCCAACTACGTGGCCGCGTTCGAATCGCTGCCGCTCGGCCTGCAGCACGCGCACCAGCTGGCGAAGAACAGCTTTGCCGCCTCGTTCCTGCCGCAGGCGGAGAAGGACAAATACCTGGCCGAGGTGGACGCCTACTTCGCGGCGTTCGACGTCGTCTGACGATGTTCCGGCAAGCCCTCCGGATGACCGCGCGCGACTGGCGCGCGGGCCAGCTGCGTTTCCTGCTGCTGGCGCTGATCGTTGCCGTGGCCGCGCTGTCGGCGGCCGGCTTCTTCATCGACCGGCTGCGTGCGGGCCTGAACCGTGACGCGCACCAGCTGCTCGGTGCCGACCTCGTCGTTGCCGGCGACCGGCCGTTGCCGGAGCAGTGGCGGGCGGAGGCGCTGCGCCGCGGCCTCGTGCTGGCCGATACGGCCGTGTTCCCCAGCATGGCGCAGGCGGGCGAAGGGGAGGCCGCACAATCCGTGCTCGCGTCGCTGAAGGCCGTCGGCGCCGGCTACCCGCTGCGCGGCCGCGTGAAGATCACGACGGATCCGGACCAGGCGGCCGACAGCGTCGGCACGCCCGCCGCCGACATTCCCGCGCCCGGCACCGTGTGGGTCGACGCGGCCGTGCTGCGCGCGCTGAATGTCCGGATCGGCGGCGACGTGCGGCTGGGCGACGCCACGTTCCGCATCGCCCAGCTGATCGCCACCGAGCCGGACCGCGGCACGGGCTTCATGAATTTCGCGCCGCGCGTGATGCTGCGTGGCGACGAGCTGGACCGCACGAATCTCGTGCAGACGGGCTCGCGCGTTACCTACCGCCTGCTGGCCGCCGGGCAGGGGCCGGATGGCCGCGCGGCGGTCGATGCCTACACCGGCTGGCTGCGTGCCGAGATCAAGGCGGGCCGGGCCCGCAATATCCGCATCGATACGCTGGAGGACGGCCGCCCGGAGATGCGCGCGACGCTCGAGCGCGCCGACCGTTTCCTGTCGCTGGTGGGGCTGCTGTCGGCGATGCTGGCGGCGGTGGCCATCGCGATGGCCGCGCGCCGCTTCATGCTGCGCCACCTGGACGCCTGCGCGATGCTGCGCTGCCTCGGCCTGACACAGAACCAGGTGACGGCCATCTACCTGATCGAGTTCCTGCTGGTCGGCCTGGCCGGCAGCCTGCTGGGCGTGCTGGTGGGCTTCGCCAGCCACTTCGTGCTGCTGGAACTGCTGGGCCGCCTCGTCAGCACGGAACTGCCGCCGTTCACGTGGCTGCCGGCGCTGCAGGGCCTGGCGACAGGCATGCTGCTGCTGGCCGGCTTCGCGCTGCCGCCGGTGCTGCAACTGCGGAACGTCCCACACAACCGCGTGATCCGCCGCGAACAGGCGCCGCCGCAGCCGATGGCATTGGCCACCTACGGCCTCGGCCTGGCGGCCTTCATCGTGCTGCTGCTGTGGCAGGCGGGCGACCTGAAGCTGGCGCTGTACACGGCGCTCGGCTTCGTCGGCGCGTTTGCCGTGTTCGCGCTGGCGGGGTGGGCCGGGCTGGCGGGCTTGCGCACGCTGCGCACGTCGGTCAGGCATCCGGCCTGGCGCTTCGCGATCACGTCGCTGCAGCGGCGCCCCGGCGCCACCGTCGTGCAGGTGGTGTCGCTGGCGCTGGGCCTGATGGCGCTGCTGGTGCTGACGATCGTCCGCGAGGACCTGATGACGTCGTGGCGCAGCGCCACGCCGCCGGATGCGCCGAACCACTTCATCATCAACATCCAGCCGGACCAGAAAGAGCCGATCGGCGCCGCGTTGCGGGCGGCCGGCGTGAAGGAAGCGCCGTTGTTCCCGATGATCCGGGGCCGCCTGACTGCCGTCAACGGCGCGCCGGTCACGGCCACGACCTATACCGACGAGCGGGCGCGCGGCCTGGCCGAGCGCGAGTTCAACCTGTCGACGATGGATGCGCCGCCGGCGCAGAACCGCATCACGGCGGGCCGCTGGTACACGGACGCGCCGGGCACGGCGGAAGCGTCCGTCGAGGAAGGGCTGGCGAAGACGCTGCGGCTGAAGCTGGGCGACACGATGCGCTTCGACATCGCCGGCTCGCCCGTCGAGGCGAAGATCACGAGCCTGCGCAAGCTGGAGTGGGGCTCGATGCGGGTGAACTTCTTCGTCATCATCAACCCGGGCGCGATGGCGGACACGCCGCAGACGTGGATCACCGCGTTCCACCTGCCGAAGCAGGCCGCCGCGCTGGCCACGCAACTGTCGCGCGATTATCCGAACCTGACCGTGGTCGACGTGGGCGGCGTGCTGCGCCAGATCCAGTCCGTGCTCGACCAGGTGATCCAGGCCGTCGAGTTCCTGTTCGGCTTCACGCTGGCTTCCGGGGTGCTGGTGCTGTATGCCGCACTGATGGGCTCGCAGGACGAGCGTACCCGCGAGGCAGGCCTGCTGCGTGCGCTGGGCGCGACGCGGCGCCAGCTGTCGCAGGCGCAGACGATCGAGTTCCTGCTGGTGGGCTCGCTGTCCGGCCTGCTGGCCGCAACGGGGGCGGCCGCGATGGGCTGGGGGCTGGCCACGTACCAGTTCAAGTTCGACTGGGTGTTCAGCCCGGCGGCATGGATGGCCGGCGTGGTGGTCGGTGCGGCGTGCGCGGCGATCGGCGGCTGGCTGGGGTTGCGCAACGTGCTGCGCCACCCGCCGTTGCAAACGCTGCGTGACGCAGGATGATGCGCCAACATCACCGCTGCTGTCTGGCGGAGGCAATGCCTAGACGGTAAACGCCAGCAGGCCGCCCGCGGCGCTGATGCTGCCGGCCTGCCGGGCGTTCAGGTATTGCTCGAACGGGGCGGGCGGGCCTTCCAGGTAGTGGCCGGGGAAGTCGAACAGCGCCCAGTAGTACTTCTCGCGCCCCATGCAGATCTGCGGCGGGCGGCAGTGGCGGTGCCATTCCTCGCCCGCTTCCGTGGAATACATGCCGTCGCCCGCCGTCTGCGGGAAGAACGGCAGCACGCGCCGCTCGGACAATGCCAGCAGCAGCGAGTGGGGCGCGTCGTTGTCGCGCGCCACCTCGTATTGGGCGCACATGCCCTGTTCCGTTTCGATCACCATCAGCTTCGCGCGGCCGTACCGGTCGAAGAGCAGGATGCCGGCCGGGCTCGGATACAGGTAATGCTCGACGAAGCCGTGGCGCCGGTACAGCTCCTGCACCACACCGGCCATCGCCTGGCAGCGCAGGAAGCTGTAGTCGTGCAGCGCGAGCAGGTCGGCCAGCGTCTGCGCGTGGTCGAGGAAGAATGCGCGCTGCATCGCGTTGATCTCCAGTTCCAGGCGGTCGAGCGCGTCGTCGTCGCTCTTCTTGATGTAGCGGTCGATCAGGCCGCGGTTGAACGCGTCGACGGCGATCTTCTCGTCCGCCGCCCCGGTAAACAGGATCTTCTTGGTGGGCAGGTGCGCCAGCGCCTCGCAGAACTCGATGCCGTTCATCTGCGGCATCGAATAATCGACCACCAGCACGGAAGGAATCGTGAAGCGCTGCGGCTGCTCGGCGATGCGGTGGATGCGCCGCACGTCGACGGCCACGTTCGGCTGGTCGGGCGTCTGGTTCAGGCTGTCGTGGTTGACGTGCAGCGGCAGCTCGTCGCGGCGGGTGCTCCGTTCGAACCAGTCGAGCGCGACGGCCGTGTCGTGGAACGTCTTGTTCGGCAGCAGCGGGTCGAGCTGGAATGACAGGCTTTTCAGGAACGAATCGCTGTCGTCGACCAGCACCACGGTCGTGGGATGGGAAATCAGGGGGAGTCTCATGTGTCACCTGCAGGCGGGGTGCTACGCTGGACGGGAAATTCAAGCACGAAGATCGCATACGCGTGCTCGCGCGACACGCAGCGGATGTCGGCTTTCCACGCGCGCATGATCTGGCGGCACAGCGCGAGGCCGATGCCGGTGCCGTTGTGCGCCGGGTAGGCGTAGAAGCGCTGGAAGATCAGCGGCAGGCGGCGCGCGGCGATGCCGCAGGCCGTGTCGATGAACAGCAGCCGCGGGGTGCGGCGACTGCCATCGACGACGATCCGCACGCGCCCCTTGCCGGCCCGGTGGATCGCCTTCAATGCATTGCGCAGCAGGTTCAGCAGGATGACGACGGTCAGCTCGTGCTGCCCTTCGAAGCGGAAGTTGCGCTTCACTTCCACCGTCACCGCTTCGCTCTGCGCCGGACTGGTGAACGGATAGCGCCGCATCACCGCTTCCACCGCATCGGCCATCGACACGGTCTCGAATGGATCGAGGCGGCGCCGCACGGCGCTGGCCGACATCAGGAACAGGTCGATCAGGTGGTTCATGTGGCGCACCTCGTAGTGCACCCGCGTCATCGCCTGGCGGATTTCGTCCGGCGTGCCGGTGGGCAGCGCCTGCAGCATCCGCGTCAGCCCCCGCACGTTCGCCTCCATGCTGGCCAGCGGCGTGCGCATCTCGTGGGCGACGGCGCCCAGCCCTTCGCCCAGGCCCGCCAGCTTTTCCTGTTCCAGCGCGCTGCGGGAAAAGCGCGCCACCCACAGCAGCACGATGATCAGGAAATGCACCGGCAGCTGCTGCAGCACGGCCTGGGTCAGCAGCGCGCTGCCCTTGCCTTCGAGCACGACCGCGATGCATGCCAGCAGGGTGCCGGTGAAATAGGCGCGCAGCGCCTGGCCGGTGGGGAAGTGGAACAGCGCGACGATCATCACGATCAGGCATTGCGCCCAGGCGGGTGTGCCGTTATTCATCAGGAACATGAAGGTGCCGAAAAACGGCAGCAGGAACGTCAGCGCGGCAGGCACGTACAGCTCGCACCAGCGGGTGCCGAACCGTTCGGCGGCGATGCCGGCGGCGCCGACCAGCGTGCCGATCGCGCGCGCCGCCGGGCTCTCATAGGATTGCGGGAACACCCATGTGAACAGGACGAAATAAAGCGGATGGAAGATCACGCTGAGCCAGCCCAGGACGAAGGCCTGGACGGCAGCGCGTTCGCCGCCGCGATGGCTCCGCACCAGCCGGCCGATGAGGCCGCCGGCCGCGCGTTCGTAGACTTCGTGACGCATGGCTGTTGAAATTGACTCGAAACAAGCAACCATCTTCCTACCAAACCCAGCCATGTTGAGCGGTATCGTCAGCGGGCTTGATATGGATCAATCGGGATGTGCGGGGTGCGCTATGATGGCAACTATGACTGAAACACGCACTCTGTATGACATCATCGGCGGCGCCGACAAGCTGCGCGCCATGGTGGACCGGTTTTACGACCTGATGGAACTGGAGCCGGAATTTGCCGGCATCCGGGCGATGCATCCGCCGTCCACGGACGGCTCGCGCGACAAGCTGTACTGGTTCCTGACGGGCTGGATGGGCGGGCCCGACCTGTACCAGGAACAGTTCGGCCACCCGCGGCTGCGCGCGCGGCACCTGCCGTTCGCCGTCGGCTCGAGCGAACGCGACCAGTGGCTGCGGGCGATGGCGTGGGCGATGGAAGACGTCGGCATCGACGAGGACCTGCGCCTGCGGCTGATGCAGTCGTTCTACCAGACGGCCGACTGGATGCGCAATAAAGCGGATTGATCGGCGCGAACTGAACAGCGCTCACTGAGGTCGGATGGAATTCTATATCTTGCTGGTGCTGGCCGTGGCGATCCTCGCGGTCCAGATTGTCATTTTGTTACGTGGTAGCGGCGCCAGCCATGGCGCCGACCTGGGCGAGCGCCTGGAACGTGTCGAACGGGAAGTGCGGATGCAGCTGCAGGCCACGGCCCAGGCGCAGCGCCAGGAAATGAGCCACACGCTGGCGCAGGCGCATGCGGCCACCGTGCAGCAGCTGGACGGCATGCGCCGCCAGATCGAAGGCTTGACGGAGTCGAATGCGCGGCGCATGGCCGAAGTGCGGATGACGCTGGAAACGCGCATCCGCGATTTGCAGACGGATAACTCGACGCGGCTGGAGGAAATGCGCCAGACGGTCGACGAGAAGCTGCACGCCACGCTGGAATCGCGGTTGACGGAATCGTTCCGGCAGGTGTCGGAACGGCTCGAACGGGTGCACCAGGGCCTGGGCGAAATGCAGCAGCTGGCGCTGGGCGTGGGCGACCTGAAGCGGGTACTGACGAACGTGAAGACGCGCGGCACGTGGGGCGAGGTGCAGCTGGAGATGTTGCTGGAGCAAGTGCTCACGCCTGACCAGTACGCGAAGAACGTCGAGACGGTGGCGGGCACGAATGCCCGGGTGGAATTCGCGCTGAAGCTGCCGGGCCAGAAGGAAGGCGCGGCGCCCGTGTGGATGCCGATCGACGCGAAGTTCCCGAAGGAGCAGTACGAGCGATTGCTGGAAGCGGCCGAGCGGGCCGATGCCGAGGGTGTCGCATTGGCCGGGCGCGAGCTGGAACGTGCCGTGCGCGGCGAGGCGAAGACGATCGCCGACAAATACCTGTGCCCGCCGCAGACGACGGATTTCGCGATCCTGTTCCTGCCGACGGAAGGGCTGTACGCGGAAGTGATGCGCCGCCCAGGGCTGGCGGACGAGCTGCAGCGCGTAAACCGGATCAGCATCGCCGGGCCGTCGACGCTGTCGGCGCTGCTGAACAGCCTGCAGATGGGCTTCCGCACGCTGGCGCTGGAAAAGCGCTCGTCGGAAGTGTGGCAGGTGCTGGGTGCCGTGAAGACGGAATTCGCCAAGTTCGGCGACGTACTGGCGGCCACCAAGACGACGCTGGAGCGGGCCGCGAAGAACATCGAGTCGGCCGAGGTGCGCAGCCGGCAGATGGCGCGCAAGCTGAAATCCGTCGAGGCGCTGCCCGCCGAGGCGGCGCAGATGCTGCTGGGCGCGGCCGAAGAGGATATCGGGGACCAATAAAATCAACGAGGAGGCTGCCATGCCGTGCCATCGCAACAAGGTCGTCAGCAGTGCCGAGGCGGTGGGCAAGATAGGCGATGGCGTCACGGTCGCCACCGGCGGCTTTGTCGGCGTGGGCTTCCCGGAAAACCTCGCCGTCGCGCTGGAGCACCGCTTTACCTCATCCGGCGCGCCGCGCCACCTGACCTTGCTGTACGCGGCGGGGCAGGGCGATGGCCGCGAGCGCGGCTTGAACCACTTCGGTCACGACGGGCTCGTGCGGCGCGTGATCGGCGGCCACTGGGGCCTGGTGCCGCAGTTGCAGCGGCTGGCGATCGAGAACCGCATCGAAGCGTACAACCTGCCGCAAGGCGTCATCAGCCAGCTGTTTCGCGATACCGCGGCCGGCAAGCCGGGCCTCTTAACGCACGTGGGCCTGGGCACCTTCGTGGATCCGCGCCACGGCGGCGGCAAGGTGAATGCGCGCACCACCGAGGAGCTCGTCGAGCTCGTGACGCTGGGCGGGCGCGAGTGGCTGTTCTACAAGGCGATCCCCGTCCACGTGGCGCTGATCCGCGGCACCACGGCCGACAGCGCCGGCAACGTGACGATGGAGCGCGAGGCACTGACGCTCGAAGCGCTGGCGCTGGCGATGGCCGCGCACAACAGCGGCGGCATCGTCATCGCGCAGGTCGAGCGCATCGCCGCGCGCGGCACGCTGCCGCCGCGGCAGGTGCGCATTCCCGGCATCCTCGTCGACTACGTCGTGCAGGCCGAGCGGCCGGAATACCATATGCAGACGTTCGCCACGCAGTACGACCCGGCCTATGCGGGCGAGCTGCGCGTGCCGCTGGACGGCGTGACGCCAATGCCGCTGTCGGCCCGCAAGGTGATCGCCCGGCGCGCGCTGATGGAGCTGGCCGACGGCGACGTCGTCAACCTTGGCATCGGCATGCCGGAAGGCGTGGCGGCCGTCGCCGCCGAGGAAGGCTCGCTCGAGCGTTTCACATTGACGGCGGAAGCGGGCGTCATCGGCGGCATGCCGGCCGGTGGCCTGAACTTCGGCGTGACCGTCAATCCCGATGCCGTCATCGACCAGCCCTACCAGTTCGATTTCTACGACGGCGGCGGGCTTGACGTGGCCGTGCTGGGCCTGGCGCAGGCGGACGGCAAGGGCAACCTGAACGTCAGCCGCTTCGGCAGCAAGCTGGCAGGCGCGGGCGGCTTCATCAACATCAGCCAGAGCGCCCGCAAGGTGGTGTTCGTCGGCACGTTCACGGCCGGCGACCTGGAAGTGGGCTTCGACGGCGGACGGCTGGCGATCCGGCGCGAAGGGGCGGCGCACAAATTCGTGCGCGAGGTCGAGCAGCGCACCTACAGTGGCGTCGTCGCGCTGGAGCGCGGCCAGCAGGCGCTGTTCGTCACGGAGCGCTGCGTGTTCCGGCTCGTCAGCGAGGAAGGCCAGCCGGCACTGGAACTGATCGAAGTGGCACCCGGCATCGATGTCGAACGCGACATCCTCGCGCGGATGGATTTCCAGCCCCGCATCGCGGCCGGGCTGAAGACGATGGACGCGCGTTTGTTTGCGCCGCAACCGATGGCAAAATACGATTCAGTCAACAATACCTAGAGGAGACGGGAATGCTCAATCACGTAATGGTCGGCGCGACCGACATCGAACGGTCGAAACGGTTTTACGATGCGGTGCTGGGCACGCTGGGCGCGGGCCAGCCGCTGCGCAACGTGGCGGACTCGGGTCACGTGCGGTATTTCTACCGGCACGACGGCAGCAGCTTCTGCATCTCGGAGCCGATCAACGGCGAAGCGGCGTGCCCGGCGAACGGCGGCACGATCGGCTTCAAGTGCGCATCGCCGGAGCAGGTGAAGCTGTTCCACGACACGGCCGTGGCGCAGGGCGGCACGTCGATCGAACAGCCGCCGGGGCTGCGCGACGGCAGCCTCGGGCCGATGTATCTGGCCTATGTGCGCGATCCGGACGGCAACAAGCTGTGCGCGATCCACCGGCCCAAATAAGCTTTTTCAGACCAGCCCTTCGAACAGCAGCACGTCGACCGGCTCGCCGGCCGCGACGTTGCCGCGCTCGTCCGGCAGCACGACGATGCAGTTCGCTTCCGTCATCGAGCGCAGGATGCCCGAGCCTTGCGAGCCCGTGATGCGCACGCTGCGCGTGCCGTCCGGCTCCACGGTGAGGATGCCGCGCTGGAATTCCGTGCGGCCCGGCTTCTTGCGGATGGCCTCGAGCGAGCGGGCCTGCACGCGCAAGTCGGCCGGCGCGTCGGCACCCATCATCCGCAGCAGCGCGGGGCGGGCGAAGAAATAGAACGACACCATCACGGCCACGGGATTGCCGGGCAGACCGAACAGGAAGGCGTCGCGCCCATGCGCTCCCACGCGGCCGAACGCCATCGGCCGCCCGGGGCGCATGCCGATCGTCCAGAACGCCACTTCGCCGAGCCGCGCCATGATGTCGCGCGTGTAGTCGGCCGCGCCGGCCGACACGCCGCCGGACGTGACGATCGCGTCCGCGCTGGCGCACGCATCGACGAGCGCCGCTTCCAATGCATCCGGGTCGTCCTTGACGATGCCCATGTCCACCACCTCGCAGCCGAGGCGCGTCAGCATGCCGTACAGGGTATAGCGGTTGCTGTCGTAGACGCAGCCTTGCGCCAGCGGTTCGCCGACCGAGCGCAGTTCGTCGCCGGTCGAGAAGAACGCCACGCGCAGCCGGCGCCGCACGGCCACTTCGGCAATGCCGAGCGACGCGATCAAGCCCAGGTCGGCGGGACGCAGCAGCTTGCCCGCCGTGAGGGCGGCGCGGCCTTCCATCAGGTCCTCGCCCTTGTGGCGGCGGTTGTCGCCGGGGCGCACGCTCTGCGGCGCGATCGTCACGCTGCCTTCCGTGATGCCGGCGGCGTGTTCCTGCGGCAGCACGGTGTCGCAGCCTTCCGGCATCACGGCCCCGGTCATGATCCGCACGCACTGGCCTCGTTCCGGCTTCAGGCCGGCGTTGCGGCCGGCGAACACGGTGCCGATCACTTCCAGCGTGGTGGGATGGACGTCGTCCAGCTGATCGCCGGCAAAGGCAAAGCCGTCCATCGCCGAATTGTCGTGGGCGGGCACGCTGATCGGCGACACGATGTCGGCGGCCAGCACGCGGCCCAGCGCGGCGCGCAGCGCGACCTTCTCGACGCCGCGCACGGGCCGTACGAAGTCGCCGATGATCCGCTGCGCCTGGCGCACCGGCACGGCATGCGGGTCGTAGCCGGGCAGGGCGCCCGTCACGTCGGCCAGGCGGGGAGCGGAGACGCCGGCTTCCTCTCGCTGCAGGTCTTCCAGCGTATCGATGTCACGGAACGCGGCCGCATCGGTGAACAGCACTTCGGCGACGCGCAGGCCGCCATGCCAGCCGTCCATGCGGCGCCCGCCGCCCGCCAGGTAGGCATCCAGGCGCGGCAGCACGCTCGTCTTCATCAGCGAGAACACGGGGTGCGGCTGCTTGTGCGCGGCGCCCGCTTCGTCCGCTTCCATCGTCACGGCCAGCGCCAGGTCGGCATCTTGCGCAACGAGCGCTTCGTGCAGCCGCTGCACCAGGTCTTCCGGCAGGAACGGGCAGTCGCATGGCGCCGTTGCCAGCAGCGGCGCGGACGTGTGCCGCAAGCCCGTCTGCAGGCCGGCCAGCGGGCCTTCGAAGCCCGTCAGTTCGTCGGCCAGCACCGGTGCGCCGAGGGCGGCATAGCCGTCGGCATTGCGGTTCGCATTGATCGTCACGTCGGTGACCTGCGGGGCGAAGCGGCGCAGCACGTGCGCGGCCAAGGTGGCGCCGCGGAACGGCTGCAGGCCCTTGTCGACGCGGCCCATGCGCGTGCCGCGGCCACCGGCCAGGATCAGTCCATGGATCGCGCCGGTGGCGTCGTGCTTGCTCAAATCACCCTCCAATGTATGACATCTCGACCTTGCGCGCGGCCGTGCGCGCCAGGCCGTCCGTGTTAATCGTGCGCAGCTCCGAATAACGGTCGCCGCGCACGCGCCACAACTCGCCGATCGCGGCGGACAGCTCGGCATCGCTGTGCCCTTCGCGCAGCAGCGCCCGCAGGTCGTGGCCCTGCGTCGCGAACAGGCAGGTGTACAGTTTGCCTTCGGTCGACAGGCGCGCCCGCGTGCAGTCGCGGCAGAACGCCTGCGTGACGCTGGAGATTACACCGATTTCGCCGCCGCCGTCCGTGTAGCGCCAGCGCGCCGCCGTCTCGCCCGTATAGTTCGGGTCGATGGCGGCCAGCGGCATCTCGGCGCCGATGCGGCGCACGATCTCGGCGGACGGGATCACGTCCTTCATGTTCCAGCCGTTCGACGCGCCCACGTCCATGAACTCGATGAAGCGCAGGATGTGCGGGGTGTTCCTGAAGTGCCGCGCCATCGGCAGGATTTCCTGCTCGTTCATGCCCGCCTTAACGACCATGTTGACCTTGATCGGCCCCAGCCCCGCATCGTACGCAGCCTCGATGCCTTCGAGCACATCGGCAACGGCGAAGTCGACGTCGTTCATCGCCCGGAACGTCGCATCGTCCAGCGCATCGAGCGACACCGTCACGCGTTGCAGGCCCGCTTCCTTCAGCGCCTTGGCCTTGCGCGCGAGCAGCGAACCGTTGGTCGTCAACGTCAGGTCGAGCGGCTTGCCGTCGACGGTCGTCAGTTGCGCCAGCATCTCGATCAGGCGCTCGATGTTCTTGCGCAGCAGCGGCTCGCCGCCCGTCAGGCGGATCTTCTCGACGCCGTGCGCGACGAACTGGCGCGCCACGCGGGCGATCTCCTCGAACGTCAGCAGCGACGAGTGGGGCAGGTACTGGTAATCCTTGTCGAACACTTCCTTCGGCATGCAGTACACGCAGCGGAAGTTGCAGCGGTCCGTGATCGAGATGCGCAAGTCGCGCAGCGGCCGCGCCAGGCGATCGCGTACCTCGCCCGTCGGCGGGGCGAGGTCGGCAGGGATCGTCAGCGGCTTGCTGCGGCCGTCGGACAGGATGATGATCTTCTCGGTCATTACGTAAACTGCATTAAAGCGTTGATTCCACAGGCATTACGATAGCACGAGGCCAGCAATCGCACAGCCGATGAGCAGCTTCACGGTGCCGATTTGCCAGCGCAGCAACGCCAGTGCCGCCACGGCAGCGATCGCGACGGCGGGCCAGTCCCAGCTGGCGCCCGGATGAAACACATGCCGGCCGAAAAACACGGCAAGGCTGGCGATGACGCCGACCACGGCGGCCGAGATCGCCGTCAGGGGAGCCGTCATCCGGATGTCGCCGCGGCTCGCCTCGACCAGCGGCCCGCCGGCCAGGATGAAGATGAACGACGGCACGAACGTGAACCACGTGGCCACGACGGCGCCGGCGATGCCCGACACGGCCAGGCTGCCCAGCGGCGCATGGGTCCAGCCGCCGACGAAGCCGACAAAAGCGTTCACCATGATCAGCGGCCCGGGCGTCGTTTCGCCGAGCGCCAGGCCGTCGATCATCTGCGCCGGCGTCAGCCAGTGATACGTCTCGACGCCGCCTTGCACGACATACGGCAGCACCGCGTAGGCGCCGCCGAACGTCAGCAGCGCCGCCTTCGTGAAGAACCAGCCCATCTGCGCCAGCGGCCGTTGCATGCCGGTGGCCCAGGCCAACGCTAGCCAGCTGCCGGCCAGGACGCCCGCGCCCGCCGAGGACGTGACGAACAGCCTGCGCCAGCCGAAGCGGGCGTGGGCCGGCGTCGGCGTGTCGTCGTCGATCAGGGCCGGGCCGTAGCCGGCGGCCGCACCGCCATGGCCCGCGCCGCCGGGCGCGAAGGCCTGCGGCCGGAGACGGCCACCCAGCCAGCCGAGCGCGGCGGCACCCAGCACGATGGCGGGGAACGGCACGTCCAGCACGATGGCGGCAAACGACGCGCAGGCGAGGGCGATCAGCGGGCCGTTGCGCAAGGTGCGCTTGCCGAGCCGCCAGGCGGCGGCCAGCACGAGCGCGACGACGGCCGGCTTGATTCCGTACAGCACAGCGGCGATCGCCGGCACGTGACCATACGCCAGGTAGACCCACGACAGCCCGATCAGGATCAGCAGCGACGGCAGCACGAACAGCACCCCGGCAACGATACCGCCCCAGGCGCGATGCAGCAGCCAGCCGATGTAGACGGCCAGCTGGGTCGCTTCCGGGCCCGGCAGCAGCATGCAATAGTTCAGCGCATGCAGGAAGCGCTGCTCGGAGATCCAGCGGCGCCGCTCGACAAGCTCGGCATGCATCAGCGCGATCTGGCCGGCTGGGCCGCCGAAACTGATGAAACCCAGCTTCAGCCAGTAGCGCAGCGCGGTGAGGAAGGGGACGGTGTCGGGTGCCATGGATAAAAAAAGGGAAGCTCGCGCTTCCCTTTTTGTTCGCCGTTATCAGCGTCGGGTATCGACCTGGACCAGCGGTTCGTCGGCGACAGGCGGCGCCGGCTTGCGCACACGGCGCGGACGCGCCGGTTGCGCTTCCTGCGCAGCCGCTTCCTGGGCAGCGCGCAGCTTGGCCGGATCCGTTGCCGCCATCTGCAGGCCGGCGGCCGCGAGGATCGCGTCCAGGTTGGCCGGCGGGGCGGCTGGTGCCGGTGCCGAAACTGGCGCCGGGGCAGGTGCCGGCGCAGCGGCTTGGACCACTGGCTCGGCAGGTGCGGCCTCGGCAGGTGCTGCCACCGGTTGCGGCGTCACCGCCACGGCTTCCTCGGCGACTGCCTCGGCCGTTGCCACTTCGGCGGCGGCCGGTTCGGTCACGACCGCGGTCTCGGCCTGCTCTGCAGCTGCCGGAGCGGGGGCCGGAGCAGCAGCCACAGGCAGCGGCTCGGCAGCCGGGGCTTGCACGATTTCCGCTTCGGCCGGTTCGACGGCAACCGGTGCAGGTTCGGCAACCGGTGCGGGCTGGGCAACCGGTGCGGCAACCGGCGCAATCACCGGAGCAGCCTCGGCGACCGGCTCGGCGACCGGCGCGGCAGCTTGGTGCTGGACCGGCTCCGGCGTCTCAGGTGCCTGTGCGACAGCCTCGATCGCCTCGGCGGCCGCGGCCACCGGTTCGACTTGCGTGGCCACCGGTGCGGCTTGCGGCTTGCTTGCCTCGGCGGCATCCTCACGGGCGGCCACGTCGGCTTCCTGCGTCACGACGGCCTCCGTGGCGGCGATGATGCCGTCGCCTTCGGCCGCGGTCATTTCACCGTCGGCGTTTTCCATGCCCTCGACACCGTCGCGGTCACGGCGGTTACGGTTGCGACCGCCACGACGGCGGCGGCGGCGCGGCTCGTCGCCGCCTTCGCCCGCTTCCAGTTCCTCGCCTTCGACACCCGGGGCGCCGGCGGATTTCACCAGGCCAGGCGCTTCGGTGGCGGTGCCGACCGGGCCGACGCCGGCCGCGGCCAGCGCCAGTTCCTCGGCCTTTGCTTCGGCCGGCTGGGCTTTCGGTTCACGCGGCTCGCGCGGTTCACGCGGCGGGCGCGGCTCACGCGGTTCGCGTTGTTCGCGCGGCGCACGTTCGGCACGTTCCGGACGCTCGGCGCGTTCGGCTCGTTCAGCACGCGGTGCCGGTGCGCCGTCGGCGGCTTCCAGCTTCGCATCCAGCTTCGTGTCCAGCTTCTCGGCCTTGTCGCCTTTTTCCAGCTTCTCGCGCGGTTCACGCGGCGGGCGCGGCGGACGGGCCGGGCGGGCTTCCGCTGCCGGCTTCACCGCGTCCTCGCGGCCTTCCTCGCGGGCACCCTTCGGGCCACGGCCACGGCCGCGCGCGGCACGGCCGTTCTTGTCGGCGCGCTCGGCAGGCGCGGCGGCCGGCTTCGTCACGATCGCCGGGGCGGCCGGCGGTGCCGGTTCCTCGGTCCTGCCGGTCAACAGCGACATCAGCTTGGCGAAGAAGCCTTTCGGCGCGGCGGCCGGGGCGGGCGCGGCAGCGGCGGGCGCGGCGGCCTTGACCGGTTCCGGCGCAGGCGTGCGGTCGACCATCGGGGCAGGCTGGCTCGGCGTGATCGTCTTGACGACGGCTTCCTGGCGCGGCTTCTGCTCTTCCTTCTGGCGCTTCGCGAAGCTCATGTCCGTCTCGGCCTGCTCGGCCATCGTGTAGCTGGCGGCCACGTCTTCCAGGCGCGGATCGTCGTGCTTGATGCGCTCGAGCTTGTAATGCGGCGTGTCCAGGTGCTTGTTCGGCACAAGGATCACGGTGATGCGGTGGCGGTTCTCGATCTTCAGCACTTCGCCGCGCTTTTCGTTCAGCAGGAACGCGGCCACGTCGACCGGCACCTGCACGTGGATCGCGGCGCTGTTTTCCTTCATCGCCTCTTCCTGGATGATGCGCAGCACCTGCAGGGCGGACGATTCCGTATCGCGGATGTGTCCGGTGCCGGAGCAGCGCGGGCACGTCACGTGCGAACCTTCGGACAGCGAAGGGCGCAGGCGCTGGCGCGACAGTTCCATCAGGCCGAAGCGGGAAATCTTGCCCATCTGGACGCGCGCACGGTCGTGGTGCAGCGCGTCCTTCAGGCGCTGTTCCACTTCGCGCTGGTTCTTCGACACTTCCATGTCGATGAAGTCGATGACGATCAGGCCGCCCAGGTCGCGCAGGCGCAGCTGGCGCGCCACTTCCTCGGCCGCTTCGCAGTTCGTGTGGAAGGCGGTCGTCTCGATGTCGGAGCCGCGCGTGGCGCGCGCCGAGTTGACGTCGACGGAAACAAGGGCTTCGGTGTGGTCGATGACGATGGCGCCGCCGGATGGCAGCGGCACGGTACGCGAGTATGCCGTCTCGATCTGGTGTTCGATCTGGAAGCGGGAGAACAGCGGCACGTCGTCGCTGTAGCGCTTCACGCGGTGCACCATGTCGGGCATCACGTGGCTCATGAACTGGTGCGCTTGTTCGTAGATCTCGTCCGTATCGATCAGGATCTCGCCGATATCGGGCTGGAAGTAATCACGGATCGCGCGGATCACGAGCGAGCTTTCCTGGTAGATCAGGAAGGCGCCGGAAGCGGCTTTCGACGCGCCTTCGATCGCGCGCCACAGTTGCATCAGGTAATTCAAGTCCCACTGCAGCTCTTCGACCGTGCGGCCGATGCCTGCGGTGCGGGCGATCACGGACATGCCTTGCGGCAAGTCCAGCTTGTCCATCGTTTCGCGCAGTTCCTGGCGTTCCTCGCCTTCGACACGGCGCGACACGCCGCCGCCGCGCGGGTTGTTCGGCATCAGCACGAGGTAGCGGCCGGCCAGCGAGATGAACGAGGTCAGGGCGGCGCCCTTGTTGCCGCGCTCTTCCTTTTCCACCTGGACGACGATTTCCTGGCCTTCGCGCAGCGCGTCCTTGATCGTCGCGTTACGGACGTCGATGCCTTCGCGGAAGTAGCTGCGGGCCACTTCCTTGAACGGCAGGAAGCCGTGGCGGTCTTCGCCATAGCTGACGAAGCACGCTTCCAGCGACGGTTCGATGCGGGTGATGACGCCTTTGTAGATATTGGACTTGCGCTGTTCGCGTCCGGCGGTTTCGATGTCGATGTCGATCAGTTTCTGACCGTCGACAATGGCTACGCGCAGCTCTTCCTGCTGCGTAGCGTTGAACAACATGCGTTTCATTTTTTGTTAGACTCCGCGACCCTTCGGCCATGTAAAGCCGCGCCAGCCCGTGAGCCGGAGCGGCAACCGTACAAGGATATACGCGTCGAATTAAGGAGGCCGCGGGGAAATGCCTCGTCGTGCGTCAGCGCGAAGGCGCGGCAGCCGCAGTGGGCGCATGAGGCCGATCGTCCTGCCGAGTTCGCACCACCTGCAACTCATCCTGTCCGTCCCGAACGTTGTCGGGCCGCGGAGAATGCGGGCGTGCGCAGAGCGTCAGCCAGGGCATCTTGTGTGGTGCCTGGCGAAACGGCAAGCGTTATCAGCTTCATCAACGGCAAGCACGACTGTCGGGCGCCTGGAAAGCCTGCTGCGCGATGCACGTTCGGCCTGCGATGCTCACCTTACCTCGGTATTGGTGGCGCTTCTTGGCCGAAACCGCTCGCAACGGTTTCCAGGGTGCCCTGTTTGTGCTTGCTTTCTTATCCTAACGATCCAGCCAATCTAATTCCAACATCCGTCCACCCGACCCGATGACGACAGTGGTCGCCACCCTGATCCGTGCCCGCATGTGCGTATACATTTATTTCCGCTGAATTTGCTATTAGGCGAGGCCAGCGGATGCGCCCCTGTGTAAAATCGTGGTTTTCTTCTTACACTGCAGCAGCGTGCAAGCACTGCTTCGAGCACTGCATCGCAACGGCGAATTGATTATATATTCAAAATGAAGGACTTAGAGAGATTTTCTGGGAAGACAACCCAAAAGGCCCGTCAAACGGCCGCCGACGCTTCCCCCGCAACAGTCCTGCCACAAGCACAATTCGTCACGATCGGCGAAGAAGAGGCCGGTCAACGCATCGATAACTACCTGTTGCGTATTTGCAAAGGCGTGCCGAAAAGCCATGTCTACCGGATCCTGCGATCCGGCGAGGTGCGGGTGAACAAGGGCCGGATCGACCAGTTGTACCGCCTCGTGGCGGGCGACGTGGTGCGCATTCCGCCGGTCCGGATCGCGGAGAAGCCCGACAATGTAGTGCCCGCGGCGGAGTTTCCCGTCATTTTCGAAGATGCGCACCTGCTCGTCATCGACAAGCCGGCCGGCGTGGCCGTGCATGGCGGCTCGGGCGTGTCGTTCGGCGTGATCGAGCAGCTGCGCGCTTCGCGGCCGGATGCCAAGTTCCTGGAACTGGTGCACCGGCTGGACCGCGAAACGTCCGGCCTGCTGCTGCTGGCGAAGAAGCGCTCGGCGCTGACGAACCTGCACGAGCAGATGCGCGACGGCGTGACGGACAAGCGCTACCTGGCGCTGGCCGTCGGCGACTGGAAGAACAAGCGCCAGCACGTCAAGCTGCCACTGCATAAATACACGCTGCCGGATGGCGAGCGCCGCGTGGCCGTGCAGGCGGACGGCATGCCGTCGCACACCGTGTTCACGCTGCTGAAGAAATACCAGGGCTTCGCGCTGCTGGAAGCGGAGTTGAAAACGGGCCGCACGCACCAGATCCGGGTGCACCTGCAATCGACGGGCTTCCCGATCGCCGGCGACGACAAATACGGCGATTACGCGCTGAACAAGGCACTGCAGAAGCCGGAAGGCGGCCGCATCGCGCTGAAGCGGATGTTCCTGCACGCGCACCAGATCACGTTCCAGCATCCGGAAACGGGCAAAATCCTGACCTTGAACGCCCCGCTTGCCCCCGAATGCGAAAAATTCTTGGTAAGCTTGGGCCAACCTCAGAATCCCGCTCTGCAATGAGCGGGCATCCACACACGGAGCCGGCCACGCCGGAGCACATGGCAAGAAAGCAATTTGACCTGATCGTCTTCGATTGGGACGGCACGCTGATGGACAGCACGGCCACGATCGTCAAAAGCATCCAGTCGGCGGCACGGGACCTGGGCCTGCCGATCCCATCGCGGGAAGCGGCTGCCCACGTGATCGGCCTGGGCCTGGCGGAAGCCATGCAGAAGGTGCTGGGACCGGACGTCGACCCGAAGTACTACCCGCGCATGGTGGAACGCTATCGCTACCACTACCTGACGAAGGATCACGAACTGACCCTCTTCGATGGCGTGCCGGAAATGCTGGACGAGCTGGCGCAGCAGGGGTATTTCCTGGCGGTGGCCACCGGCAAGAGCCGGGTCGGCCTGAACCGTGCATTGGATGCCGCGCGGCTGCTGACGACGTTCCATGCCACCCGCTGCGCGGACGAGACGTTCTCGAAGCCGCACCCGGCGATGCTGCAGGAACTGACGCGTGAACTGGGCCAGGACCTGCGCCGCACCGTGATGGTCGGCGACACGACGCACGACCTGATGATGGCGCAGAACGCCGGCGCTGCGGGCATCGCGGTCGAGTACGGCGCGCATCCGGTCGGCCAGCTGCATGCGTGCAGCCCGCTGTTTTCCGCCAAGAACGTACCGGAGCTGCATGCGTGGTTGAACGCGAACGCGTGATGACGACCGAGATCCTGATCTGCGCGGCCGATGCGGTGCCGGATGGCGGCAAGGGCGTGCGCTTCCCCGTGCTGGCCGCCGGCCAGCCGGCCACCGCGTTCGTGATCCGTTACGGCGGCAAGCCGTACGCCTACCTGAACCGGTGCGCGCACGTGCCGATCGAGCTGGACTGGGCCGAAGGCGAGTTCTTCGAGTCGAGCAAGCTGTACCTGATGTGCTCGACGCACGGCGCCGTCTACATCCCCAGCAGCGGCGAATGCGCCGGCGGCCCGTGCCGCGGCGGCCGGCTGCGCCCTGTCGCCGTCGTCGAGCGCGACGGCCATCTTTACTGGCGCCCGGACGATTACGTGCGGCCCGCCGACATTGAAGCAAAGTTATGAGCGACGACATCAATACCACCCCGGGCGTGCCGCCCGTCGAACCCGCCCGCCACGACGTCCCGCCGATCAAGTGGGAGCGCGAGGTGCTGGAAAAACTCGTGTTCGCGACGATCAAGGAACAGCGCGCGAACCGCCGCTGGAGCATCTTCTACAAGGTCGTGCTGCTGGTGCTCGTGTTCTTTGCGATCGCCAGCTATTTCGACGTCAATCTGTTTGGCGGCGAGGGCGAGGTGGGCCGCCACACGGCACTGATCGAGATCGAAGGCAATATCGAGGCCGAGGGCAGCGGGGCGGCGTCGGTCGTCATTCCCGCGCTGAACAAGGCGTTTTCCGACAGCGGCTCGGTCGCAGTTGTGCTGCACATCAACAGCCCGGGCGGCAGCCCCGTGCAGGCCGGCATGATCGTCGACGAGATCCGCCGGCTGCGCCAGGGGTATCCGGACAAGCCGCTGTACGTCGTTGTCGACGAGATCTGCGCGTCCGGCGGTTACTACATCGCGGCCGCGGCGGACCGCATCTATGTGAACAAGGCCAGCATCGTCGGCTCGATCGGCGTGCTGATGGATGGCTTCGGCTTTACCGGCACGATGGAAAAGCTGGGCGTCGAGCGGCGCCTGCTGACGGCCGGCGCGAACAAGGGTTTCCTGGACCCGTTCAGCCCGCAGTCGGACAAGCAGCGCCAGCATGCGCAGGAAATGCTGAACGAAATCCACCAGCAATTCATCGAGGTCGTGCGCACGGGCCGCGGCAAGCGGCTGCACGAGACGCCGGAAACGTTCTCCGGATCGTTCTGGACGGGCGCGAAGGCGATCGACATGGGCCTGGCCGACGGCCTGGGTAGCGTGGACAGCGTGGCGCGCGACATCGTCAAGGCCGAGGACATCATCGACTACACGCAACATGAAGGCTTGCCGGAGCGCGTGCTGAAGAAATTCGGCGCGGCCGTGGGCAGCGGCGCGATGAAGGCGGCCGTGCAGGTGGGCGTCCCCGCGTTCAAGTGAAAGGTGGCTTGATTCTGCGCACGGATGGACTATAGTACCCGTGTAGTTCGTTAAAGGGAGGCGCTATCCAACACGAAGTCAACTCCAAAGCTGTCATCAGTTGATCTATATCGATCAACACCCGATAGCGCGATGGTTGCGCGCTGATGAACCTGCCTGCCGCGTTGCGGTACCGAGAGAATTTCCGTTCCTCGCCATGTTTCCAGTCTCACGTGAACGGCGGCCCTGGGCCGCTGTTTGCATTGCGGCTTCCACATTTTCGGCACCGGTGAAGCCGCCATCGTGCAGCCAGTTCAGCAAACCGTCGGCAACGGCGGTCAGCCAGCGGCCTTGCGGCAGCATGCCTTGTTCCGCACCGCTGCGGCAGCGCTCGATCAGCAATGCCGTGGCAAGCCCGGCTGCGGCTTGCTCGGCGACGGCGTGGCGGATGTCGGTCATGAAGTGCTCCTTCGGTGGTGGGGATACTTGCGGGACGCTATGTAGGAAGGCGATTCAAGCTGTTCAGTAAATTCCTACAGTTCTTTCAGTCTAACAAGTGCCAAAGATGCCGACTTGACATTCCTCAAGTAGCGCCAGCGATCCGGTACAATGCCCGCCCATGAGCAAACTATCGCTGGATCGCATCCTTCAATCCCAGGGTTTCGGAACCCGCAAATACTGCCGCGCCCTGATCGAGGACGGCGAGGTGGCCGTCAACGGTGTCGTCGAAGACAGCTACAAGGCCATCGTCGATACGGACAACCTGGTTCTGACGGTGTTCGACGAGGAGTGGCGCTACCGCGAGCGCGTCTACATCGCGCTGTACAAGCCGGCCAACTACGAATGCTCGCGCAAGCCCAGCCACCATCCCGGCGTGCTGACCCTGCTGCCGGAGCAGTTTACGTGGCGGGACGTGCAACCCGTCGGCCGGCTCGACCACGACACGACGGGCCTGCTGCTGATGTCCGACGACGGTCCGTTCATCCACGCGCAGTCGTCGCCGAAGCGGCACGTGCCGAAGGTGTACCAGGCCACGACGGCGGAACCGGTGACGGATGCGCTGGTCGCGCAGATGTTGTCTGGTGTGCAATTGCATGACGAGCCGGCCCCACTTGCGGCACTGGTCTGCGAGAAGAAGGGCGAGCACCAGCTGGAGATCGTGCTCGAGCAGGGCAAGTACCACCAGGTCAAGCGGATGCTGGCGGCGGCAGGCAACCATTGCAGCGCGCTGCACCGCTCGGCGATCGGCGCACTGCAACTCGAAGCGCTCGGCCTTGCCGAAGGGGAGTGGTGCTACCTGGAAGAAGAACAGCTCGCGCTGCTGGCCGCTGCCTGAGTAATCAGGCGTAGGTCAGAACCGGCACACGCGCGCGTAGGTCAGAACGGGCACACGCGGGCGTAGGTCAGAACGGGCACACGCGCGCGTAGGTCAGAACGGGCACACGCGCGCGTGTGCGGCCCGGATCAGCTCGGCCGCGGCCGGGTCGGCGAAGAGCGCCTGCGAATACGCGCAGAACAGCGGGAAGCGCTCTTCCTGGCACAGCCGCGTCCACAGCCGCTCCAGTTCCAGCGTGGCCGCGTGCCGGCCTTCCGCCCACAGCAGCCCCACCATCTCGCCAAACGCCCGTACGCACGGGTAGTGTTCGCGCGCCGTGGCGACCAGGTCGCCGATCAGTGCGCGGAAACGGACTTCGTCCGGCCAGCCGTCGACGACGAAGCGGTCTAGCGTCGCGCGGGCGTCGAGCGCGATGTACTGGCCCCGCCGGGCGGCTGTCTGCACGTCGAAGCCGCCTTCGGCCAGCCGCTGTTCCAGCGCCTCCCGGTGTTCGGGCGTGGCGATCACAATGATCGCGTCGCCGCCACGGATGCCGGCCGCCGCATAGCCTTCCAGCGCATCGATGAAACTGGTCTCGCAGGCGTACAGCTGCACGCTGTGCTCGCACGCGGGGGTATCGCTCCAGAACGTGTCGACGGTCTTGCGTTGGGCTGCTTGGCTGTATTTCACTGCCTGACTTTCACGGTATGGCTTTCACGGCGTCTTCCAGGCCGCAACATAACACATCCGTCCAACGCTGCGCGCAGCCCACGCGATCTGCTACAGTGCGGGCCTGTCCGCCACCTGACATTATCAATCGTTCAATCATGAAACTCGCCACCTTGAAGGACGGCACCCGCGACGGCCAGCTGGCCGTCGTGTCGCGTGACCTGAAGACGGCCGTGCTGGCCGACGGCATCGCCGGTACCCTGCAACGCGCGCTGGACGACTGGTCGTTCATCGCGCCCCAGCTGGACACGCTGTATCGCCAGCTCAACGACGGCAAGGCGCGCCGCGTGTTCGACTTCGACCCGCAGCGCGCGATGGCGCCGCTGCCGCGTGCCTACCAGTGGGCCGACGGCTCGGCCTACGTGAACCACGTGGAGCTGGTGCGCAAGGCGCGCAAGGCCGAGATGCCGGCGTCGTTCTGGGAAGACCCGTTGATGTACCAGGGCGGCAGCGACGATTTCCTGGGCCCGTGCGATCCGATCGTGCTGGCCCGCGAAGAGTGGGGCATCGATTTCGAGGCGGAAGTGGCCGTGATCACGGACGACGTGCCGATGGGCGCCACCCCCAGTGACGCGTTCCAGCAGATCCGCCTGCTGGCGCTGGTAAACGATGTCTCGCTGCGCAACCTGATTCCGGACGAGCTGGCCAAAGGCTTCGGCTTCTTCCAGAGCAAGCCGGCCACCGCGTTTGCCCCGGTGGCCGTGACGCCGGACGAGCTTGGCGACGCCTGGCGCGACGCCAAGGTGCACCTGCCGCTGCGCTCGACGTGGAACGGCAAGCTCGTCGGCCAGCCGCACGCCGGCACGGACATGGTGTTCAACTTCGCCCAGCTGATCGCCCACGCGGCGAAAACGCGCAACCTGCGCGCCGGCACGATCATCGGCTCGGGCACTGTGTCGAACCAGGATCCCAAAAAAGGCTATTCCTGCATCGCGGAGCAGCGCTGCCTGGAGACGATCGCCGACGGCAAGCCCGCCACGCCGTTCATGGCGTTCGGCGACACGATCCGCATCGAAATGCACGACGGCGACGGCAAGTCCATTTTCGGCGCGATCGACCAGGTCGTACGGCAGCTGGGCGCAGTAGAGGTTGCTGGAGAGAAATCGAAATAAGCCCCCGATTCCCCGTCTGTTCATCCGATGACGGGGTTTGTGCCGCCGCGATAATGTCTGCTCGAAGAACTGGAGCAGCAGATGGCGGAAGACAGCGAAGCCGAGAAGACAGAACCAGCGTCAGAGCGGCGCCTGCAACAGGCGCGTGAAGAAGGCGACGTCCCCCGGTCGCGCGAACTGGCGACCTTCACCGTGCTGATGGCGGCCGGTGCGGCACTGTACGTGATGGGTTCCACGATGGCCGGCAAGCTGGCGAAGATGCTGTCGTCCGGCCTGACGTTGAGCCGCGAGCAGGTGTACGACCCTGACGTGCTGATCCGCCGCATCCTGACCGACCTCGTCGACGTGCTCGTCACGTTCCTGCCCGTCGGCGTGGCCGTGATGATCGTGGCGATCGCGTCGCCGCTGCTGGTGGGCGGCTGGCTGTTCTCGTCGAAGGCGTTCATGCCGAACTTCGGCAAGCTCAATCCCGTCCGCGGCATCACGAACATGGTGTCGAAGAACGCGCTGGTCGAACTGGTGAAGGCGCTGTTGAAGACGATCGTCGTCGGCGCCGTGGCCTACATGGTCGTGATGCGCTACAAGGACGCGATCTTCGCGCTGCCGGCCGAGCCCGCGCACGAGGGCTTCGCGCACATGCTGGACATGCTGGCGATGAGCTTCCTGTTCCTCGTCGGCGCGCTGGGCTTCATCGCCGCGATCGACGCGCCGTACCAGATCTGGCATTACGCGGACAAGCTGAAGATGACGCGCCAGGAAATGATCCAGGAATCGAAGGAATCGGACGGTAACCCGCAGATCAAGGGCAAGATCCGCCAGCTGCAGCGCGAGATGGCGAAGCGCCGCATGATGGCCGACGTGCCGACGGCCGACGTGGTCGTCACCAACCCGACGCATTACGCCGTCGCGCTGAAATACGCGGACGGCTCGAAGGGGGCGCCGAAAGTCGTGGCCAAGGGCACCGACGCGGTGGCCGCGAAGATCCGCGAACTGGCTACGGAACACAAGGTGGCGATCCTGGAAGCGCCGGCGCTGGCCCGTGCGCTGCACAAGCATACCGAGATCGGCGACGAAATCCCGCAGCGGCTGTACGCGGCCGTCGCGGAGGTGCTGGCCTACGTGTACCAGCTGCGCGCCTACAAGCCGGGCCTGCGGTATCCGGATCGCCCGACGAAGCTGGACGTGCCGTCCGACATGGACCCGCAGAACGCCGCACCAAAAGCCTGACAAGCGCATAACGAGAGCATAACGAGGAATCACGACGATGCAAGCGATCAAACTGCCCGGATGGATGAGCGGCATTTCCAGCGCGAACTCGCGCAGCCTGGCCGCGCCGATCCTGATCATCATGCTGCTGGCGATGATGATCCTGCCGCTGCCGGCGTTCATCCTCGACCTGTTCTTCAGCTTTAACATCGCGCTGTCGATCATCGTGCTGCTGACCAGCCTGTACACGGTCAAGCCGCTGGACTTCATGGCATTCCCCGCCGTGCTGCTGGTGACGACGATGCTGCGCCTGGCGCTGAACGTCGCGTCGACCCGCGTCGTGCTGACGGAAGGCCATACCGGTGCGGATGCGGCCGGCAAGGTGATCGAAGCGTTCGGCCACTTCCTCATCGGCGGCAACTACACGGTCGGTATCGTCGTGTTCGTGATCCTGACGATCATTAACTTCGTCGTCGTGACGAAGGGCGCGGGCCGTATCGCTGAGGTGGGCGCCCGCTTCGCGCTGGACGCGATGCCCGGCAAGCAGATGGCGATCGACGCGGACCTGAACGCCGGGCTGATCGGCGAGGCGGACGCCCGCAAGCGCCGCAGCGAGGTGTCGCAGGAAGCGGAATTCTACGGCGCGATGGACGGTGCGTCGAAGTACGTGCGGGGCGACGCCGTGGCCGGCATCATGGTCACCGTCATCAACATCATCGGCGGCCTGCTGGTCGGCATCATCGCGCACGACATGCCGTTTGCCGACGCCGTCAAGAACTACACGCTGCTGGCGATCGGCGACGGCCTCGTCGCCCAGATTCCGTCGCTGATCATCTCGATCGCGGCCGGTATGATCGTCTCGCGGGTGGCGTCCGATTCGGACGTCGGCACGCAGGTGATCGGCCAGCTGTTCGCCAAGCCGCAGGTCATGTACATCACGGCCGGCATCATCGGCGGCTTGGGCCTGATCCCCGGCATGCCGAACCTCGTGTTCCTGCTGCTGGGCGGCGGCCTGGCCGGCGCCGGCTACATGCTGGGCAAGAAGGCCAAGGAAGCGGCCGAGACGGGCACGGCGGGCGGACCCGCTGGCACGGGTGGCGGCGGCGCCGCGGGTGCGCCGGCCGCGGGTGGCGGCGCCGGCGGTACGGCGGCCGAGAGCGAGGAGGCGACGTGGAACGACGTGATGGCCGTCGACACGCTGGGCCTCGAAGTGGGCTACCGGCTGATTCCGCTGGTCGACAAGGCGCAGAGCGGCGAGCTGCTCAAGCGCATCAAGGGCATCCGCAAGAAGTTCGCGCAGGAAGTGGGCTTCCTGGCGCCGCCGGTGCACATCCGCGACAACCTCGAGCTGAAGCCGTCCGCCTACCGCATCACGCTGAAAGGTGTCGAGGTCGGTACCGGCGAGGCGTACAACGGCCAGTACCTGGCGATCAATCCCGGCATGGCGACGGGCACCTTGCCGGGCCTGGCAACGACGGACCCCGCGTTCGGCCTGCCGGCCACGTGGATCGACGCCAGCCTGCGCGACCAGGCGCAGGGCATGGGCTTCACGGTGGTCGATGCCGGCACGGTCGTCGCGACGCACCTGAACCACCTGATCACGACGCATGCGTCGGAACTGCTGGGCCGCGGCGAAGTGCAGTCGCTGCTGGACCACCTGGGCAAGGAGTCGCCGAAGCTGATCGAGGACCTGGTGCCGAAGATGCTGTCGCTGTCGGCATTGCAGAAAGTGCTGCAGAACCTGCTGTCCGAAGGCGTGCACATCCGCGACATGCGCTCGATCATCGAAGCGCTGGCCGAGCACACTGCGCACACGCAGGATCCGAACGAACTGACGGCGCTGGTGCGGATCGCGCTGGGCCGGGCGATCGTCCAGCAGCTGTTCCCGGGGAACGCCGAGCTGTCCGTGATGACGCTCGACAACCGCCTGGAACGCCTGCTGATGCAAGCCCTGGCAACGGGCGGTGCGGACGGCGCCGGCATCGAGCCGGGCCTCGCGGATACGATCGCCCAGCAGGCGGCGCTGGCGACCCAACAGCAGGAAGCGCTCGGCGTGACGCCGGTGCTGCTGGTGCCGGGCCCGCTGCGCCCGCTGCTGTCGCGCTTCCTGCGCCGCGCGCTGCCGCAACTGAAAGTGCTATCCCACGCCGAGATCCCGGAAACGAAGACGATCCGCGTCACCGCTCTGGTCGGCAACCAATAAAGCCGCCAGCAGCCACACTGCCGAGCCCGTGTCCACCTTGGGGTCAACCCTGTTTCTGGACACGAGCTCATCTGTCATTCCCCCCCCCCCCCCCCGAAAGTGTTGAGTTCGTGTCCGATTTCGGGGTTGACCCCAGGGTGGACACAAGCTCGGCCGTAGTCGTCTCCACGGCAGCCGTGCGAAATGCACCCCTTTTCCCCACCTGTTCCCCAGATGCTTTCTTCAGAGCATCGTCAATAATCCCAACATCGACCAGAACTCTGAGCACTGCGAACAGGAGTAGCAGCAATGAACGTCAAAAAATTTACCGCGCCCACGTCGCGTGAGGCGCTGCGCAAGGTACGCGAAGCCCTTGGGCCCGACGCGGTGATCCTCTCCAACCGCCCGATCGACGGCGTGGTGGAGATCCTGGCGCTTGCCAATGACGATGCCGCTTCGCTCGCCAGCCCGGCCGACGATGCGCCGTTCGGTGCGCCGCAGCTGGACCTGGACGACGGCTTCGCGGCCGCGCCGGTGATGGCCCAGCCTGCGCCCCGCATGCCGTCCGCTGCCCCGGTGTCCCGTCCGGCGCCGCAGATGAGCCGGCCGATGGCGCCTGAACCGCTGCCGGTCCGTCCGGCCGCGCCGCCCCGTGCCGCCTTCGCGCCGCCGCCGCAAGCCGCGGTGCCGCCGATGGCTGCCGCCGTCGACATGGCCGGCATCACCGCACTGGTCGCGGAAGCCGTCAATTCGGCGAAGGCAAATGCGGCCGCTGAAATGAACACGATGATGAGCGAGCTGCGCGCGATGCGCGGCATGATGGAAACCCAGCTGGCCGAGATGTCATGGGGTTCCACCCAGCAGCGCGAGCCGCACAAGGCCGCCGTGCTGCGCGAACTGCTGGCCGCCGGGTTCTCCGCCACCCTGGCTCGCCGCCTGATCGACAAGCTGCCGCAAGGACGCAGCGCCGACGAATGCATGCGCTGGATCCGCACCGTCCTGGCCCGCAACATCAGCGCGATTGCCAACGAGGATGCGCTGATCGAGCGCGGCGGCGTGTTCGCGCTGGTCGGCCCGACCGGCGTCGGCAAGACGACGTCCACGGCCAAGCTGGCCGCCCGTTGCGTGATGCGCCACGGTCCGGAAAAGCTGGCGCTGATCACCACCGATGCCTACCGTATCGGCGCGCACGAACAGTTGCGCATTTACGGCAAGATCCTCGGCGTGATGGTACATTCCGTCAAGGACGAGGCCGATCTGCGCATCGCCCTGAAAGAACTTCGCAGCAAGCACACGGTGTTGATCGACACCGTCGGCGTCAGCCAGCGCGACCAGATGGTCACCGAGCAGGTGGCGATGTTGCAAGGCACCGACGTGGAAGTGAAGCGCTTGCTGTGCCTGAATTCGACGTCGACGCAGGAAACGCTGACCGAAGTCGTGCGCGCCTACCAGGGCACGGGCTTCGCCGGCTGCATCATGACCAAGCTGGACGAGGCTGCGTCGCTGGGCAATGTGCTCGACGTCGTGATCCGCCAGAAGCTGAACCTGTTCTACGTGTCCAACGGCCAGCGGGTGCCGGAAGACCTGCACCTGGCCCAGCCGGCCGAGCTCGTCGAGCGCGCGTTCCGGCTGAAGAAGGACGTTTCTCAATTCGCCGACGGCGACCTGCCGATGCTGATGGCCGCCGCCGGCAATGCCGACAATCTGGCGATGCGCGAGGTGCACCTTGGCTAACTTCAATTTCGACCAGGCGGAGGGACTGCGCCGGATGCTGGCGGGGCCGCCGCGCCCCCGCATCGTCACGTTCCTGTCCGCCACGCCGCAGGACGACAAGGGCGCGATGCTCGTCAACCTGGGTGCCTCGCTGGCCCGGGCCGGCAACGACGTGCTGCTGGTCGACGCCTGCGCCAGCGCGCACGGCGTCGCGTCGCGCCTCGGTATCGACAACGGCGCCAGCCTGCTCAACGTGGCGCGCCAGGAATGCGCGCTGAACGAAGTGATCCACGAAGTGCCGCAGGGCTTCAACGTCGTGTCGATGACGCGCGGCGAAGCGCGCAACCCGCAGGAAGCGCGCCGCCTGGCCAAGGCCTTCGACGTGCTGGCTGCGCAGGCCGGCATCGTGCTGGTCGACGGCGAGTTCGACGGCGAAGCCTTCCCCGTGCCCGTGATGGCCAGTTCCGAGATCGTTGTACAGGTATCGAACAGCGCCACGTCGATCAAGAACGCCTACATGATGATCAAGCGTCTGAACCACGAACTGGGCCGGCGGCCGTTCGGCATCGTCGTGACGGGTGCATCCGAGAAGGAGGCCCGGGTGGTTTACGATAATATGGCACAGGCGGCAAGCCGTTACCTGGCAGTGAACCTTGTTTCGATGGGGTCCGTGCCGGCCGATGAATACCTGCACCGCGCCGCGCGCCTCGGCCGCGCCGTGGTCGACGCGTTCCCGCTGGCAGGTGCCTCGGTCGCGTTTCGTCAACTGGCGGGGCGGTTTGCGCTGGCCTCGCCCTCTGATCTTGCGGGGAGCGGCCACCAACTGTAGCGCATTAGAAGAATAGAAATTTATGTACACGGTCAAAGGGAAGGTGAACAAGGATTCGCTGCTGACGGAGCACATGCCCCTCGTAAAGCGCCTTGCTCACCACATGAAGGCGAAGTTGCCGCCCAGCGTGGAAGTGGATGACCTGGTACAGGCGGGCATGATCGGCCTGCTGGACGCGATCAACCGCTACGAAGAAACGCACGGCGCCCAGTTCGAAACCTATGCGGTGATGCGGATCCGCGGCGCGATGCTCGACGAGCTGCGCAGCAGCGACTGGATGCCGCGCACGATGCGGCAGGACATGCGCAAGATCGAAAACGCGATGGCGGTGCTGCAGCAGAAGCTGGGGCGCCCGCCATCGGAGTCCGAGGTCGCCAAGTCGCTCAAGCTGTCGCTCGAGGATTACCAGGAGATGCTGTCCGAGGGCGGCGGCCACCAGCTCGTGTACTACGAGGACTTCCACGACGAAGACGGCAACGACAGCTTCCTCGACCGCTATGCGCACGACGAGGATGCCGACCCGCTGCGCGCGCTGATGGACACCAACTTCCGGCAGGCAGTCATCGATGCGATCGATGCATTGCCGCCACGCGAGAAACTGCTGATGGGCTTGTACTACGAAGAAGAATTGAATCTGAAAGAGATCGGCGCCGTCATGGGCGTCTCCGAATCACGCGTGTCGCAGCTGCATACCCAGGCCGTGTCGCGGCTGCGCGCCACGTTGCGGGAGCAGGCATGGACTGGTCCAGCGTAGCGGGTCTCCTGCTGGCGCTGGCCGGCCTCATCGTCGGGCAGGCACTCGAAGGCGGCAAGGTTTCATCGCTGGTCCAGCCGGCGGCGTTCGCCATTGTCGTCATCGGCACGTTCGGCGCCGTGCTGCTGCAGACCCGCCCCGCGACCCTGCGCCGCGGCATCATGATGATCACGTGGATCTTCCGCCCGCCCGCCGATACCCGGCAGGTGCTGGCGCGCGACATCCAGGCGTGGAACCAGACCGTGCGCCGCGAAGGCCCGCTGGCGCTGGAGCGCCACATGAACAATGCCCGCGATGCGTTCCTGATGAAGGGCCTGCGGATGATCGTCGACGGCATCCAGCCCGACAAGCTGCGCCAGCTGCTCGATACCGAGATCACCGCGTACGAGACGGCCGAGCGCCAGGCCGTGCGGATCTGGGAATCGGCGGCCGGCTACTCGCCGACGATCGGCATCCTGGGCGCCGTGCTGGGCCTGATCCACGTGATGGAAAACCTGTCCGACCCGGCCCGGCTGGGCCCCGGCATCGCCGTCGCGTTCGTCTCGACGATCTACGGCGTGGGCCTGGCGAACCTGTTCTTCTATCCGATCGCGAACAAGCTGAAGAACATCGTCACGGCGCAGGTGCACCAGCAGGAGATCGCGGCGGCCGTGTTCCACGATATTTCAATGGGCGATTTCTCGCGCATCATGGACG
Source organism: Pseudoduganella flava (assembly GCF_007830495.1). Classification (GTDB taxonomy): domain Bacteria; phylum Pseudomonadota; class Gammaproteobacteria; order Burkholderiales; family Burkholderiaceae_D; genus Rugamonas; species Rugamonas flava. The sequence goes on from NZ_VLKW01000004.1 coordinate 168,318, forward strand.
AGCGCATCGCCACCTTGCTGAAGGACCATTGAGATGAGCTTCCAGTACCGCCGCGCGCGCCGGCCGTACGACGACGAGCCGGAGAACCACGAGCGCTGGCTGATCTCGTACTCGGACTTCATCACCTTGCTGTTCGCGTTCTTCGTCGTGATGTATGCGATCTCGTCCGTCAACATCGGCAAGTACCGTGTCTTCTCGGACGCGCTGGGCGAGGCGCTGGGCGGGCAGGGCGCCAACGTCAAGCCGAACACGGAAGTGCTGAACCAGCCGCTGCCGAACCCGAACCTGAAAAAACGCACGGAAATGATGAAGCAGGAGCGCGCCAACCTGACGAAGCTGGCGCAGGACCTGCAATCGACGATGGCGCCGCTCGTCAAGGAAGGCAAGGTGCGCGTCACGCAGAACAGCCGCGGCGTCTCCGTCGAGATCAATGCCAGCGTGCTGTTCGATCCGGCCGAGGCCAAGCTGACGGACGAATCGCGCGAGGCGCTGACGGCCGTGGCGATGCTGCTGAAGAACGACACGCACGCCGTGCAGGTCGAAGGCCACACGGACAATCAGCCGGTGCGCAACATCTACCCGTCGAACTGGGAACTGTCGTCGATGCGCGCGGCCACCGTCGTGCGGCTGTTCATCGAAGCGGGTGTTGCACCGGAACGGCTGACGGCCGTCGGCCATGCATCGAACCACCCGGTGGCGTCGAACGACGACCCGATCGGCCGTGCGCGCAACCGGCGCGTGGCGGTGACGATCCTTTCCTCAGTGCCCGATCCGGAGACGGAGATCCCGACGGCTCCGGCCGAGCCCGCGCCCGCCCAGTGACTTGCTGGATGAATCTCACCAATTATTGCATTTAAGAAAATAATTCTGACAGGAAACCGTTAGTCTCCGATAATGGTCGCTCAACCATTACAAAGGGAGATGACATGTTCCAGAATGCAGGCAAGGTGTGGGCAGCCGTACCGGGCGGCAGTTTCTATGGCCAGAAAGTCGATGCCGCCGCCGACGGCACCATTCTCGTCACGGGGTATGTGACCCTCACCTCGGATGGCGTCGCCCGTACCTACGCGGCGGCCGCGCGCTACCTGAGCAACGGCTCGCTGGACACGTCGTTCAGCGACGACGGCATCCTGTACGACGCCACGGCCAGCACCCTGTTCACGGCGCAGGCCGTCGGCGGCCTGTCGGAGGCGGCGACGCCGAAGGGCTTGCTGCAAGCGGACGGCAAGATCGTGCTGGCCGCCTACGGTCTGCTGGCCGACGGCAGCAGCGGCGTCATCCTGTCGCGCTACCTGCCGGACGGCTCCGTGGACACGAGTTATGGCGTGGCCGGCAAGGTCGAACTGGAACAGCCGACCGGCGGGTATGCGCTGGCGGACCTGATGCAGCAGCCCGACGGCAAGATCGTCGTGGCCGGCTATGGCATCGGCCAACGCGGCAGCTTCGATTTCATGATCGGCCGACTGAACGAGGACGGCAGCTACGACCGCGGCTTCTACCTGGGCGAGGTGCAGCGCTTCGACTTCACGCCCGGCGTCGCCGACGGCTCGCGCGAAGTGGTGTACGGCATGGATCTCCAGCCGGACGGCAAGATCCTTATCGTCGGCAAGGAGCTGGTCAACGGCGGCACCCAGAAGATCGCGATGGTGCGCCTCGATGCCGACGGCTTCCCGGACATGACGTTCGGCGACCGGGGCGGGGTCGTGACGACGATCGGCACCACCGACAACGGTGCCGGCCGCGATATCGTGGCCACCAGCGACGGCAAGATCGTCATCGCCGGCAACAACACGGCCGCCGGCGTCACGACCGCCGTCGTTCTGCGCTACAACAACGACGGTACGGTGGACAAGACGTGGGGCGGTACCGGGGCGGTAACGATCGGCAAGGTCGACGGCTTCCAGCCGGACTTCCAGAGCGCCGCGGAACTGCCGGACGGCGGTATCGTCGTCGCCGCCACGGTGAATTCGCAGTTGTCCGTCTTCGTGTTCGATCACGCCGGCACGCCGCTGGGCTACAAGGCGCTGGATGCCGGTACCGGCTTCGCCAAGAGCATCACGGTGCAGGACGACGGCAAGATCCTGATCGCCGGCTACACGCTGCAGCCGATCGCCGGCGCATCGCAATGGAGCGCGTCGGTGGTACGCCTGAACGCCGATTTCTCCATCGACGAAACGTTCTACAACACGGTCGACTACGACCACAGCCATACGCTGGCGGCCAACGAGCAGAACCTGCTGCTGACGGGGACCGACGCGATCGACGGGATCGGCAACGCCACGCACAACCAGTTGACGGGCAACGCCGCGAACAACGTGCTCGATGGCCGCGACGGCAACGACATCCTGGATGGCGGCGCCGGCGACGACACGCTGATCGGCGGCAATGGCGACGACATCTACGTCGTGCGCGACGCCGGCGACGTGGTCGTCGACGATGGTGCCGGCCGGGACCTGGTACGCTCCGCGATCGACTACACGCTGGCCGAAGGCATGGACGACGTGGCCCTGTTCAGCGGTGCGGTCAACGCCACCGGCAACAGCGGCGCCAACGTCATCACCGGCAGCTCCCTCGCCAACAACCTCGTCGGCCTGGCTGGCGACGACACGCTGGACGGCGGCCTCGGCATCGACACGATGGCGGGCGGCGAGGGCAGCGACACCTACTACGTCGACAACGCCGGCGACAAAGTCGTCGACGACGGCACCGGCGCGACCGACGTGGACACGGTGCGCTCGAAGATCAGCTACACGCTCGCCGCCGATGTCGAGAACCTGACCTTGCTGAGCGCCGCGACGACGGGCACAGGTAACGCCGGCAACAACGTGCTGACGAGCAGTGCCGGCGTCGACACGCTGATTGGCGGCCTGGGTAACGACACCTACGTCGTCAACAATACGGCCGACGTCGTCACGGAAAGCAGCACGCTGGCGACCGAGATCGACACCGTGCTGTCGTCCGTCACGTTCACGCTGACCAGCAATATCGAGAACCTGACGCTGACGGGCTCCGCCCACATCAGCGCCACCGGCAACGGCCTGAACAACGTGCTGATCGGGAACGACGGCAATAACGTGCTGAACGGTTCGGCCGGTGCCGACACGATGCAGGGCGGGGCCGGCAACGACACCTACTATGTGGACAGCAGTGCCGACGTTGTCGACGAGGCGGAGGGCGGCGGCGTCGACACCGTGTTTGTCGGGTTTAACTACACGCTGGGCGCGAACGTCGAAGCGCTCGTGCTGCAGGGAACGACCACGGTGTACGGTACCGGTAATGCGCTGAACAACTCGCTGCTCGGCAATACGGCCGCGAACGTGCTCGACGGCGGAATCGGCGACGATACGCTGAACGGCGCCACGGGTGCCGACACGCTGATCGGCGGCGCCGGCAACGACGTCTACACGGTCGACAACGTGGGCGACGTGATCGTCGATACCGACAACCCGGACGAGATCGAACTGGTCAATTCCAGCATCTCGTATGTGCTGGCCGCCAACCTGGAAAAGCTGACCCTGACGGGCGTCGCCGCGTTGAACGGCACGGGCAACGCGTCGAATAACGTCCTGACGGGCAACAGCGGCGCGAACGTGCTGGACGGCGGCCTCGGCGCGGATACGCTGAGCGGCGGCGCTGGCGCTGACACGTACATCGTCGACAATGCCGGCGACGTCGTCATCGATACGGGCACGCTCGCCACCGAGCTCGACACCGTGCAATCGTCGGTCGACTACACGCTGGGCAGCACGATCGAACAGCTGACGCTGACGGGCACCGCGATCAACGGCACCGGCAACGCGCTGGCCAATACGCTGGTGGGCAACAGCGCCGACAACGTGCTGGTCGGCGGCATCGGCAACGACACGCTGTCCGGTGCGGCAGGTGCCGACACGCTCGACGGCGGTGCCGGCAACGACACCTATTACATCGACAACGTGGGCGACGTCATCATCGAAGGCGCGGCCACGGGCTTCGACACGGTCAATACGTCGATCACGTACACGTTGGGCAGCGGCCTGGAAAATCTGACGATCACCGCCACCGGCGCGGTGGACGGCTACGGCAACGAAATCAACAACACGATCACGGGCGGGATCGGCAACAACGTCATCGATGCCGGCGCCGGCAACGATACCGTCAACGGCGGCCTCGGTAACGACTACCTGATCGGCGGCGACGGCATCGACGTGATGAACGGCAGCACCGGCAACGATACGCTGGTGGGTGGCGCGGGCAACGACACGCTGTCGGGCAGCACCGGCGCCGACGTGTTCCGCGTGCTGCCGGAAGCGTGGCAGGGCGTCATCCTGCGCGACACGGTCACCGACTTCAAGGTGGCCGAGAGCGACAAGATCGACCTGACGGCGTTCGACGCCAACCCGAACCTGGACGGCCGCCAGGCGCTGACCTTCGTCACCACGTTCACGGGGGCGGGCCAGGTCAGGTTCTCGGGCGGTAACCTGCTGATCAACATGGACGACACGCCCGCGACGTCGGAATACGTGATCACGTTGACCGGCGTGACGTCGCTGACGGCGGCCAGCCTGATGCTGTAACGCCGGAGCCCGGAAAATGGGGACAAGCCCATTTTCCGGGAGAGATTGCCTGAAAAATGGGGTCTGTCACCATTTTTCAGGCAACAAAAAACCGGGCATTGCCCGGTTTTGTCATTGGCGCGGTGCGCTGGTCAGCCGGCGAGGAACCCGCGCGACGTCGTCGTGGTCGTCGTCCGCCCGCTCGGCCCATATACGGCACCGGCTTGCGACGGCGGCCGCAGCGCCTGCAGCGCGCCTTGCGTGTGCGACAGCTGCTTGTTGATCAGCATGCCGTTCAGGCGATTCACTTCCTTCGCTTCGCGGGTCTGTTCCAGCACCGTGTTCCACAGCGCCTTGTCGTCGTCCGTGCCGTGCGCCGCCAGCCAGACTTCCATGCCGGGCTAGATCCCGGAACATACGTCACGGTAGTCTGCCGCGCGGCATTGCCAGGTATCGCCTAAAGCTGTCTTTGAAAAAAATAAATTGCAAGTGATTTCCGTTATATAATTTTAATTGAAAAATAGAAAATAAGGGGGGATTAGACTTGTCGAGTAAGAACGAGCACGCTGCGAACTTGGACTTCGAAAATGAGGTGAGGCGTATCGCTAGAGCGAAGTGGCCCGCTGCCCAGTTTGGTGGTGCAGCAATGCTAGACGGTCGAGAGCGCGATGGCATCTTCGAGACGGAAGAGTCCGTACATTTCATTGAGGCAACTGTATCCGCCAGTGCAAGCAAGGCGAAGGAAGATACTCGAAAACTGTTCCGATCGATTGTGGATCACAACAAACTGCAGGGTATGAAGAATGCGGTGGGATGGTTTGTGACAAAGGCAGAGCCTACAGCAGAGCAGAGAAAAGAAGTGCACGAGCAGGGCAAAGGGCAAGTGAGGGCGGTGTCGTACTCCCAGTTCCAGCAAAGCCTTATTGATGTGCGGGCGTACCTCTCGGCAAGGAAGCTTCATGGCTTCGGCAGTGTGCAGGATTTCGCATCTGGAGGTAAAAATCCTTCTATCTCTTTTGTGGAAATCGGCCTGACAAGTAAGGCCTTAGATGAGAACTACTTAGTAAATGACATACTTGAGGGCGCTCTTGAGGGAAACCATTTTGCGATAACGGGTCAATACGGTGCAGGTAAGAGCATGACCCTTAGGGAGCTCTTTTTCCGCCTCGAGGCGCGCTATATTCGTGGTGCAACCTCTAAGTTCCCTGTCTATATAAATTTGCGTGAACACTCTGGTCAACGTGATCCGGTGGAGCTTTTGGAGCGGCATGCGCGCAGCATTGGTTTCGAATCGCCCAGTTCGCTCATCCGAGCGTGGCGTGCAGGCTTTGTTGTACTCTTAGCGGATGGATTTGATGAGATTACGTCCCTAGGCGTGCAAGGCAGTTGGAAGAAGTTGAAAGATTTAAGAATGCGGTCTCTGGAAGGAGTCCGCAAACTACATCGCGAGAGCATCGGGACTGGTATCGTTGTAGGAGGAAGAAGTCACTACTTCGAAGATGACAGAGAGTTGTGTAATGCGCTAGGGTTGCATGAAGGACTAGTGTTGTCTCTCGATGAGTTCACAGAGACCCAAATGCGGAGCTTCCTGTCAAGGTTTCCAGGCGTTGAGCACGAAGGAGCGTTTCCACAGTGGCTGCCCACTAGACCACTCTTGCTTGGCTATCTTGCCTCGCGGGGACTCCTTTCTGAGCTTGGAGAAAATTCAGGGATGCCTGATGCTGTGGACGGTTGGGACTATTTGTTGGACCAGATTTACGAGCGGGAAGGACGGATCGAGACAAATCTGGATGGGCAGACGCTCCGGCGAATTCTTGAGCGGGCTGCTTCACTCGCACGTACAACTGAGGATGGTTTAGGCCCCATTACCCGTAGTGAGCTCTTCTCAGCCTTCACTGAAGTCTGCGGTTACGAGCCAGACGAGCAAGGGGTCCTTGCTATTCAACGCCTTCCAGGTCTCGGAATATATCGTGCGGAAGATGAAAGCAGGTGTTTCGTAGATGCTGAGCTGGCGGACGTGTGCAAGGGCAGAGAGGTAGTGCAATTTCTCGAGGCGCCCTTCGATATGGTAAAAAATCCTGGATGGGTCGGAGCAATGAATGCGTGTGACCGACCAATCAATGAAGTCGCGATAAACTTCGTCTTACGACGTCTTGAAATATCACACGATGCACGAGGAGTTATTCGTCAAGCTGTTGCGTTTTTAAATAGTCGTAGTGATTTGGCATGTGCTAGAGGCGATGTTGCTGTAATCTTGCTTACGGGTGAGCTACATCTAGATATTGCGTTCATCGTAAGCGAGGTGAATTTTGGCGCGCGGCTTGTTGAGTTTCATCCGCATATGCTTCCCCTGTCAAATATGCAGTTTTCGCATTGCTTATTTGATGGGGTTGTTTTAAATCCTGAGGTTGGGTCGAATAGCTTGCCGTATTTTGATAGCTGCCTCATTGAGCAGATTAGCGGCCGTGTCTCAAGTGACGACCTTCCGCGAGATAGAATAATGCACTCATGCGATATAGGTGGTTTTGATTCCGCTGCCACAGGTGCTGCGATCCGTGCCGTTAGGATGAGCGTGGGCGAGAAAGTACTTCTGATCACATTGCGGAAATTGTTTGTCCAGAGTCTTTCCGGGCGAGCTGAAAGTGCGCTTTATCGCGGACTAGATGTCGACGAGCGTAGGATGGTAGGCGATGTGCTTAGGATGCTAAAGAGGCACGAGCTCGCTGTAGAATACTCTCGAGGGGACGGGGTGATCTGGCTGCCAGTGAGAAAGGCGTTAACGAGAGTTAAACGCATACTTAGTGCGCCGAACGAATCGGGTGAGGAAGTTGTGCGCGATTGTAGAGCTATGGGATAAAAAGACGTGAGCTATAGTTAACAAAAAACCGGGCATTGCCCGGTTTTGTCATTGGCGCGGTGCGCTGGTCAGCCGGCGAGGAATCCGCGCGACGTCGTCGTGGTCGTCGTCCGTCCGCTCGGCCCATATACGGCACCGGCTTGCGACGGCGGCCGCAGCGCCTGCAGCGCGCCCTGCGTGTGCGACAGCTGTTTGTTGATCAGCATGCCGTTCAGGCGGTTCACTTCCTTCGCTTCGCGGGTCTGTTCCAGCACCGTGTTCCACAGCGCCTTGTCGTCGTCCGTGCCGTGCGCCGCCAGCCAGACTTCCATGCCCGCCTCGCGCGCCTCGAAGCCCGCGCTGCCCAGCGCCTTGTGGCGCTCCGTGGCCAGCACGGCCATCTGGTTGATCAGCTCCGCCTTGCGCGGGGTGACCTGTGCCAGCTGGTCGATGTCGGCCGCCACCAGGTACTGCTGCTCTTCCTTCAATACGTCCAGGAGGACGGTGATCAGGCGCTGCTCTTCGCGCAGCAGCAGGATGGGGGCGCCGTTATGCATGGTGGGCTTTCGCTAGTGCAGCGTGGTTGCCGCGTTATTGCCGCATCAGCGCTTGCGCGCGTGCAGCAGGTCCTTGACGGTGTCCAGCAGGCCATCCGCCACTTTTTCCGAGTTCACCTGGAACTGGCCATCGGCGATCGCCAGCTTGATGCGCTCGACTTTCTTCGTATCGAACACGGCGCCGCTGCTGTTGGCCGCCATGGCCTGGCCCTGGGCCGACAGCTTCACGCTTTCCGAGTTCGTCTGCGCGGAAGTCGTCGCCGCCGCTTTCTCGGCGGTACGGGCGTTGTTGGTCGTCGACGTCGACGTCGCCGGCAAGCCCGTGTTCTTCACTGAATCGTTGATTTTCACAGCATCTTCCTCGTCTGGTAGGAGTGGTTTACTCCGGTCTACGAGTCCTTTACGGCTGCGGCAACGCAAACTTTAGCGATGCCCGATGAATTTATTTTCATCACGCGCACGTCAGAAGGCGACTTCGACCAGGCCGCCGGCGCGCGCGATGCCGCTGACGTTCTGGCCGCCCGGCGTGCGCACCTGCACCACCTGGCCGTCGGCCGCGTTGCCGACCGCCTTGCCTTCCGCCGACACGCGGAACCCCGCGCCCGACGACACGAGCTTCACCTGCTGTCCCATCTGCACCACGGGCTTGCTGCGCAGCGTATCGAGCCGCAGCGGCGTGCCTGCCGAGATGGAAACATTGCTCGTTCGGCCAATCACCTGCGCCTTGTCGGTGGCAATGGACGCCGGCAGCGTCGCCAGGTCGCCCTGCATCGTCACCAGCTGCGTTTCCAGGATCGGCTGGCCTTGCGACAGCGGCGTGCTGGCGGCGATGTAGTTGCCCAGGACGGAAACCGTCGCCTGAATATACACCGTCCATGGCGACGGCGCGGTGCACCGCACGCCCACGGTCGTCTTGCCCCACGCTTTACTGCCGGGCATCAGGAACGCTTCCGGCGCCGGGCACGCGGCCAGCTTCATGCGTTGATCGATATTGCCGACGGCGACCGTCACCTTGCCGGGCAAGCCGGCCGTCTGCACCTGCAGGAACTGGTCGACGGTCTGGCGCAGCACGGCCGGCTCCATGGCGGCCGATTGGGCAACCGCGGCAACCGGTGCAAGCAGGACGGCGAGAGCGAAGAGCGCTGGTTTCATGGTGAGGTTCAGGCAAGAACAGGCTGTGAATGCTCGCCATCTTACGCGTGCGAGGCGCCGCGAAAGCGGGGAATAGGGCGGGAAAGCCCATGCTTATTACCCGATCATTTGCCGTGCGGCATCCGTATGATCGATCCTGTCACCGATGGAAGGATGCCGTCATGTTAGGGAAACTCGACAATCACCTGCGCTTCAACGAGCTGGCGCTGAGCCTGCGCTCGACGCGCCAGAGCGTGCTGGCGTCGAACATCGCCAACGCGGATACGCCGAACTACAAGGCGCGCGACATCGACTTCACGTCGGCGCTGCAGGCCGCGCTGAGCAATACGGCGCAGACGGGCACGCTGAAGACGACGGCCGCGAAGCATTTTCCGACCCCTCCGCAAGACGGCAGCACGCTGCCCGACGGCACGCCGCTGTTGTACCGCGGCGTGGTGCAGGGCGCCGTCGACGGCAACACCGTCGACATGGACGTCGAACGCAACCAGTTCGCCGACAACGCGCTGCGCTATGAGGCGGGCGTCACCTTCATCAACAGCCAGATCAAGGGTCTGCTGACCGCGATCCAAGGACAGTAAAGGAAACGCCCATGTCACTGTTTTCCATCTTTAACGTGTCGGGCTCGGCGATGAGCGCGCAGGCCCAGCGCCTGAACGTCGTCGCCAGCAATCTCGCCAACGCGGACAGCGCCACCAGCGCCAGCGGCGAAGCGTACCGCGCCAAACAGGTCGTGTTCGAGGCGACCCCCACCGCAGACAACACCGCGACCGGCGTCAAGGTGCAGCAGGTGATCGAGGACCCGTCGCCGATGAAGCAGGTGTACGACCCGAAGAACCCGCTGGCCGACGAGAAGGGCTATGTAACGATGCCGAACGTGAACGCGGTCGACGAGATGGTCAACATGCTGTCGGCGTCGCGCTCGTACCAGAACAATGTCGAAACGATGAACGCGGCAAAAAGCCTGCTGCTGAAAACCCTGACCATCGGTCAATAACAGGAATAAACCATCATGGCCGTCGCCTCCACCAGCACCACCACCAACAGCACCGGCGCATCGCAGGCGCTGCTCGATTCGATGAACACGAAGTCGACCAAGGCCAGCGCGACTTCCGCCGACGCTGACAAGTTCATGACGCTGCTGATCACGCAGCTGAAGAACCAGGACCCGCTGAACCCGCTCGACAACGCGCAGGTGACGAGCCAGCTGGCGCAACTGAACACGGTTACGGGCGTGAACAAGCTGAACGAAACGCTCGAGTCGCTGAAGGCCGATTACGCGGCATCGACGTCGGCACAGGCCGTCAACCTGATCGACCATGGCGTGCTCGCCGCCGGCAACGGCATGACGGTCTCGGAAGGCAAGGCGATCTTCGGCGTCGAGCTGGGCTCGTATGCGGACAGCCTGCAGATCGACGTGAAGGACAGTGCCGGGAAAGTGGTGCACTCGATCACGATGAACAAGGTCGACGCGGGCGTGCTGCCGCTGGCGTGGGATGGCAAGCTGTCCGACGGCAAGACCACCGCGGACGGCAAGTACTCGCTCGTCGTCACCGCGACTGCCGCGGGCAAGACGCTGACCGACGCGAAACCGCTGACGTTCGGCACCGTCGCCAGCGTGTCGACGGGCCCGACCGGCGCGAAACTGAACGTTCCATCCATCGGCCAGTTGACGATGGACGATATCAAGCAAGTCCTGTAACACCACTTGTAGCCCACATTTTTCACAGAGGACACCATGTTCCAGCAAGGTCTTTCCGGTCTGAACGCCGCTTCCAAGTCGCTCGACGTCATCGGCAACAACGTCGCCAATGCCAGCACCGTGGGCTTCAAGAGCACGGAGGCGCAGTTCGCCGACCTGTACGCCAACTCCCTGAACGGCGTTGCCGGCACGCGAGCCGGCATCGGCGTGACGGTGGCGCGCCTGGCCCAGCAGTTCACGCAGGGCAATATCGAAACGACCAATAACCCGCTGGACATCTCGATCAACGGCGACGGCTTCTTCCGCATGAGCGTCGACGGCGCGATCCAGTACACCCGCAACGGCCAGTTCCTGCTCGACAAGACGGGCACGATCATCAATGCGCAGGGCGCGGCGCTGACGGGCTACCTGACCAACAAGGATGGCGTGATCCTGCAGGGTGCGCCTGTGCCGCTGAAGATCGACATGTCGGATCTGCCGCCCGTCGAAACGACGGAAGCGAACTTCCAGATCAACCTGAGCTCCACGTCGACGCTGCCGAAGAAGAGCCCGTTCGACGCATCCGATCCGGAAACCTACACGAAGCAGACGGTCATTCCGGTGTACGACTCGCTGGGCAACCAGCACACGATGGGCATCTACTACGTCAGCCGCGGTTCGGGTGACTGGGACGTATATGCTGCTAACGACGGCGTGCAAGTCGATTCGAAAGCGGTGATGACGGCGGCCGCCGCGGATGCGACGATCACGACGGCACGAGGCGATTATCTGAAGGCAATCGCGGCGGGTGTCAACGATAACGGTGAGATTACCAACGCCCGCGCGGCCTACGTCAACGCGCTGAGTGCCAATATCACTGGGCAGTTGACTGCTCTCGGCAATGTCCCACAACGTGTGCTGGACGCGGTTGCCAATGTAACCACCGCACAGCTGGCCAACGGAAGCGCCACGCCGGAAACGATCGATGCGGCGTTCCAGGCGGCCGTCAATGTACCGGCTCAGAAGATCGGTTCGCTTGCGTTCTCGACGAGCGGCCAGCTGGACACCACCAACAGCATGACGTTGCCGGTGACAATCAACCTGCCGATTTTCCCCGACAACGGTGCCGAACTGACGATGCATATCGCCACGACGTTCAACGGCACCACGCAATACGGCTCGGCGACGAGCGAAAAGAACTCGACCCAGAACGGCTACGCCGCGCAAAGCCTGGTGCGCTTCGCCACGGATGCGAACGGCGTGATTCAGGGCCAGTACAGCGAAGGCGCATCGCGCGCGCTGGGGCAGGTCGTGCTGGCGGACTTCGCCAGCGTCGACAACCTGATCCCGCTCGGTAACAACATGTGGTCCGAGAGCTCCGGTTCCGGCGTGCCGCGCATCGGCACGGCGGGCGAGGGCGGCTTCGGCCAACTGCGCGCGGCGTCCGTCGAATCGTCGAACGTCGACCTGACCGAGCAGCTCGTCGACATGATCACGGCGCAGCGCGTCTACCAGGCCAATGCGCAGACGATCAAGACCGAGGATTCGATCCTGCAAACGCTCGTCAACCTGCGCTAATCGGGCAGTTGATCACGGCCGCGGTGAAACGCGGCCGTGTTGCCGCATCTTTTCAAGAGGAGTCAGCCATGGACCGCCTGATCTACACGGCGATGACCGGCGCCAGGCACATCCTGGACCAGCAAGCCACCACGTCGAACAACCTTGCCAACGCGACCACGACGGGCTTTCGCGCCCAGCTCGACACGTTCCGTGCCGTGCCCGTGGTCTCGGAAGGGCTGCCCACGCGCACCTTCGTTGTCGACAACACGATCGGCGCGGACTTCCGCGCCGGGCCGATCGAAACGACGGGCCGGGCGATGGACGTGGCGGTCCGCGGCGAAGGCTGGTTCGCCGTGCAGTCGGCGGACGGCTCCGAAGCCTATACTCGCAACGGCAGCTTCAAGGTCAGCGAGAACGGCCTGCTGCAGACCAGTAACGGCCTGACCCTGCAAGGCGAGAACGGGCCGATCGCGATCCCGCCGAACACGGACGTGGCGATCTCAGCGGACGGCACCGTCAGTGGCATCGACACGAACCAGTTGCAGCCGGGGCCGGCCAATGTGCTGGGCCGCCTGAAGCTCGTCAATCCGCCCGTCGCCCAGCTGGTGCGCGGCGACGACGGCCTGTTCCGCCAGCAGTCCGGCCAGGTCGCGCAAGCCGATCCGGCCGTCCGCGTCGCCGACGGTTGCCTGGAGGGCAGCAACGTCAATCCGGTCGATGCGATGGTCAACATGATCTCCCTGGCAAGGTCGTTCGAAACGCAGATGAGCCTGCTGAAGAACGCCGAGAATAACGCCGCGAAAGCCAGCCAGATCCTCGCTTTGAATTGATCCCCCGCGCCGCATAATGCTTTCGTGGATGAAAGCCCGACAGGGCAGGGAGAAAGCAGATGATACGTTCGCTGTGGATTGCCAAGACCGGCATGGAAGCGCAACAGACCCAGATGGATACTGTTGCGAACAACCTGGCCAACGTCAGCACCAACGGTTTCAAGAAATCGCGCGCGGTCTTTGAAGACCTGCTGTACCAGAACGTGCGCCAGCCCGGCGCCAACTCGTCGCAGCAAACGCAGCTGCCCTCCGGCATGCAGATCGGCACGGGCGTGCGCCCCGTCACGATCGAGCGCATCCATACCCAGGGCAATCCCCAGGCGTCCGGCAACGACAAGGACCTGATGGTCAACGGCAACGGCTTCTTCACCGTGCTGCTGCCGGACGGGACCACCGGGTACACGCGCGACGGCTCGTTCCAGCGCGATAACAACGGCCAGATGGTCACTTCCAGCGGCTACGTGCTGCAGCCGCCGATCACCATTCCGATCAATGCCGACCAGATCAACGTCGGCAAGGACGGCACCGTGTCCGTCCAGCTGCCCGGCCAGGCCGCGGCACAGCAAATCGGCTCGCTGCAACTGGCCACGTTCATCAACCCGACCGGCCTGCAGTCGATCGGCGAGAACCTGTACGTCGAAACGGGCGCTTCCGGAGCGGCGCAGGTCAACCAGCCGGGCACCAACGGCACCGGCGTGATCCTGCAAGGCTATGTCGAGACGTCCAACGTCAACGTCGTCGAAGAGATGGTCAACATGATCCAGACGCAGCGCGCCTACGAGATCAACAGCAAGGCCATCACCACGTCCGACCAGATGCTGCAACGCCTGACGCAGCTGTAAGAGCGCACCATGAGACACGCATCCTTCCTCCTCGCCGCCGCCGCGCTCGCACTGGCCGGCTGCGCCAGCGAACCGTCGACGATCGTTGCCGGCCCGACCACGGCGCGCCCGATCCCCGTGCCCGCGACCGCGGCGCCGGCCAACGGCTCGATCTACCAGGCGCAGTCGTTCCGCCCCGTGTTCGAAGACCGCCGCGGCCGCATGGTGGGCGACATCATCAACGTCGTCATCACCGAGCGCACCACGGCGAACAAGAACGGCACCAGCTCGGCCAGCAAGAAGGGTGGCGTCGGCTTCGGCGTGCCGGGCCCGCTGCAAGGCCGCTTCGGCGCCAACATCGCGACGGAGACGAACAACAATTACTCGGATGCGGCCGCGCAATCGGCCAGCAACGCGTTTTCCGGCACGCTGGGCGTGACGGTGGTCGAAGTGCTGCCGAACGGGAACCTGGTGATCGCCGGCGAGAAGCAGGTCGCGATGGACAAGGGCACCGAGTTCATCCGCATCTCCGGCGTCGTCAATCCGGACACGATCGGCGCCGGCAACTCGGTGCCGTCGACGGCGATCGCCGATGCCCGGGTCGAATACCGCACCAATACGCACCTGGACCGCTCCGAACTGACGTCGATGGCGTCGCGGTTCTTCATGAGCCTCCTGCCGTTCTGATCATGAATAAGCTCCTTGCCTCGCTTGCCCTGGGACTCGGCCTGCTGGCCCCACTGGCCCAGGTCGCCCATGCCGAACGCCTGAAGGACCTCGTGTCGATCGCCGGCGTGCGGGAAAACCAGCTGCTGGGGTATGGCCTCGTCGTCGGCCTGGACGGCAGCGGCGACCAGACCACGCAAACCCCGTTCACCGTGCAAAGCGTCGCGTCGATGCTGCAGCAGCTGGGCGTCACGCTGCCGTCGGGCACCAGCCTGCAACTGAAGAACGTCGCCGCCGTGATGGTCACGACGTCGCTGCCGCCGTTCGCGCAGCCGGGCCAGCAGCTGGACGTTACCGTCTCGTCGCTCGGCAATGCGCGCAGCCTGCGCGGCGGCACGCTCCTGATGACGCCGCTGAAAGGCGCCGACGGCCAGGTGTACGGCATGGCGCAGGGCAATCTCGTCGTCGGCGGTGTCGGTGGCCAGGCGCCGGGCGGCGGCGCATCGACCGTCGTCAACCACCTGTCTGTCGGCCGCATCAGCAACGGCGCCACCGTCGAGCGCGCGGTGCCGACGGCGCTGGGCGACGGCGGCCAGATCCGCCTGGAACTGAAGAATGCGGACTTCGCGACGACGAGCCGGGTCGTCACGGCCATCAACGAGCGCTACGGTGCCGGCGTCGCCTACGCGCTGGACGGCCGCGTGATCCGCGTGACGGCACCGTCCGCATCGGACCAGCGCGTCACGTTCATCGGCCAGCTGGAAGAGCTGGACGTACGCCCGGCCGCGCTGGCCGCGAAGGTGATCATGAACGCCCGCACGGGTTCCGTCGTGATGAACCAGGCCGTCACATTGCAGACCTGCGCAGTCTCGCACGGCAACCTTCAGGTGTCGGTCTCGGCCGATGCACAGGTCAGCCAGCCGAACCCGCTGTCGGGTGGCCAGACGACGGTGACGCAGCGCGGCAACGTCGACATCCAGCAGGCACCCGGCAAGGTGCTGATGGTGCAGGGCGGCGCGCAACTGGCCGACGTCGTCAAGGCGCTGAATGCGATCGGCGCGTCGCCGCAGGACCTGCTGGCGATCCTGCAGGCGATGAAGGCCTCGGGCGCGCTGCGCGCCGAACTTGAAATCATCTAAGGGCCAGCCATGATCCGCCAGACCAGCACCCCCACCGATCTTTCCGCCAACCTCGCGCTGGACAGCAAGGGCCTGGCCGAGTTGCGCCAGGGCGCGAAGGCCGGCTCGCCGGAGGCGTTGAAGACGGCGTCCACGCAGTTCGAGGCCATGTTTGTCGGCATGATGTTGAA
Organism: Pseudoduganella flava; assembly: GCF_007830495.1. Taxonomy (GTDB): domain Bacteria; phylum Pseudomonadota; class Gammaproteobacteria; order Burkholderiales; family Burkholderiaceae_D; genus Rugamonas; species Rugamonas flava. The sequence continues at coordinate 184,262 of NZ_VLKW01000004.1, forward strand.
GAGCATGCGCGACGCGACGCCGCAGGATGGCTTGCTGGACAACTCGCAGACGAAGATGTTCACGACGATGCTGGACCAGCAGACGAGCCAGAACATCGCGAAGAAGGGCATGGGCCTGGCCGACGTGCTGGTGCGGCAATTGTCGAAGACGACCGGCATCCAGCCGAACGACACGGAAGTGCCCGACGGCGGCTTCACCCGCGCGATGCTGGACGCGGCCAAGCTGCAGCGTTCGATCGACGCGGCCGGCGGCAGCGGCGCCGCGGACGCGGCCACGACCTCCACGCCGAGTACGTCGCGCCATGCCCACGTGCGAGCCTTCCAGGACAAGCTGTCCAGCCACGCCGAGGAAGCGTCGCGCGCCACCGGCATCCCCGCCAAGTTCATGCTGGGCCAGGCGGCGCTGGAGAGCGGCTGGGGCCGCCGCGAGATCAAGGGTGCGGACGGCACCAACAGCTACAACCTGTTCGGCATCAAGGCCGGCAGCGACTGGAAGGGCAAGACGGTGGACGTGACCACCACCGAATACGTGAACGGCCGCCCCCAGCGCAAGGTCGAGCGCTTCCGCGCCTACGACAGCTATGCGGACAGCTTCAAGGATTACGCGAAACTGATCACCGACAACCCCCGCTACGAAAAAGTGCTGGCCAGTGCGGGCGACGCAACGGCGTTTGCGCGGGGCTTGCAGAAGGCCGGCTACGCGACCGATCCGAACTACGCGACGAAACTGGCGACCATTATCAAGAAGACATTGGCGTGAGGCGGACGGGCCCCCATGTCAAGTTTCCGGCATCATTGCCGTAAACCGGAAGAGAACAGGAAAATGACAGCATGAGCAACCTCCTCAGCATCGGACGTACCGGCCTGCTGGCAGCCCAGACGGGTCTTGCCACGACGGGTCACAACATCACGAATGCGAGCGTGGCCGGCTATACGCGGCAGGGTGTCGTGCAATCGACGTTGCCGCCGCTGAACCAGGGTGTCGGTTACATCGGCAGCGGCACCCAGGTTGCCCAGATCAAACGTTATTACGACGATTTCCTGAACAAGCAGTTGATGAACGCGCAGGCCACGCAGGGCTCGACCGATGCGTACCTGAGCCAGATTTCGCAGATCGACAATATGCTGTCGGACTCGACGATCGGCCTGTCGCCGGCGCTGCAGGACTTCTTCCGCGGCGTGCAGACGGCCAACTCGACGCCGGCGCTGCAATCGTCGCGCGAATCGATGCTGTCGTCCGGCGAGACGCTGGCGGCGCGCTTCCACGAGGTATCCGGCCGCTTGCAGGAATTGCAGGACGGCGTCAACACGTCCGTCACGAACACCGTCAACGGCATCAACGAATACGCGCGCACGATCGCTGACCTGAACCGCAAGATCGCGACGGCGACGATGGACCCGCTGAACCCGCCGAACGACCTGCTGGACCAGCGCGATCAGCTGATCCGCGAGCTGAACATCCAGGTCAAGGTCAACGTGATCCCGTCGGACAACAACATGCTGACCGTGACGTTCGGTTCCGGCCAGCCCCTCGTCGTCGGCACCCAGGCGCTGGAAATGGCCGCGGTGCAATCGCCGACCGATCCGGGCCGCATGGTCGTCGCGTATCCCGCGTCCGGCCGCAGCACGATCATCTCGGACCAGGCATTTGCCGGCGGCGCACTGGGCGGCTTCCTCGACTTCCGCCGCGAAACGCTGGACCGCGTGCAGAACGAGATCGGCCTTGTCGCGGCCGGCATGGCCGATTCGTTCAACGACCAGCACCGGCTGGGGCAGGACCTGAACGGCGACCCGGGCCTGGACTTCTTCAAGCCGGTCAAGGGCTATGTGGGCTACGACACGCGCAACTCGCCGAACAGCACCGGCACGATCGACGTGACGATCAGCGACGCGAAGGCGCTGACGGGCAAGGACTACGACCTGACGTTCGCGAACGGCCGGTACACGGTCACGCGTTCGGACGGCGGCAAGGTGGTTCTGACGGACGGCAATGGCACCCCGTTCCCTGAGCCGGACACGGCATCGTTCGATCCCGCCACGGTACCTCAGCCGATCACGTTCGACGGCGTCACGATGACGCTGGCCGGTGCGCCGGCCGAAGGCGACCACATCCAACTGCGCCCGACGTACACGGCGGCCGCCAACTTCGACGTGGCGATCACGGACTACCGCAAGATCGCGCTGGCCGCGCCGATCGCGACGGGCCCGGGGACGGCCAACACGGGGCGCGGTTCGATCAGCGTCGGCACCGTCGACGAGGAATACCTGGGCCACCAGCTCGCATCGAACGTGACGCTCACGTTCAACAAGGTGCCCGATCCGGCCGATCCGACGAAGACGATCGACGTACTGCAAGGCCTGCCGGCGGACAAGGAAATCACCGTGCGCGATGCGCAGGGCAAGCTGCTCGATACCTATCCTGTCGGGACCACCGAGATTCCTTACCGGGCGGGGACGACAATCGGCATTGGCGAGCCGGAGGCCACGACACCGCCGAAATTGTTTGGCGCCAGCTTTACGATCTCGGGAGAACCCGCGGCGGGCGACACGTTCTTCATCGGCCCGAACACGGGCGGCGTCGGCGACAACCGCAACGGCGTGCTGCTGGCAGGGCTGCAGACGAAGAACATCCTGAACAACGGCACGGCCACGTACCAGGGCGCCTACGCGGCCACGGTCAACTACGTGGGCAACAAGACGCGCGAGAAGCAGGTGGGCAGCGCGGCCAGCGAGACGGCCGTCACCCAGGCGCTCGCGAACCAGCAAAGCGTGTCCGGTGTGAACCTGGACGAGGAAGCGGCCGACCTGCTGCGCTACCAGCAGGCTTACCAGGCCGCCGGCAAGGTGATGCAGGTGGCGGGGCAGTTGTTCGACACGCTGCTGCAGATCGCACAATAAAGACGAGGAAGAAGATGGTCGCCCGTATCAGCACCAACATGATCTACGACCGCGGCGTGACGCAATTGTCGACGCTGCAATCGAACCTGTTGCGCACGCAGCTGCAGCTGTCGACGGGCCGCCGTGTGCTGACGCCGGCGGACGATCCGGTGGCCTCGGCGCGCTCGCTGGAGGTGACGCAGTCGCAGCAGATGAACGAGCAATTCTCGCTGAACCGGCAGACGGCCCGCTCGTCGCTGGACCAGGTGGACACGGTGCTGCAATCGGTTGGCGACGTCTACACGGACATCCAGGACACGCTGCTGCAAGCGGGTAACCCGGCGCTGTCGCCGGCCGACCGCGAGGCGCTGGCCGTCGACCTCGAGGCCAGCATGAAGGACTTGCTGGGCCTGGCCAACACGGCCGACGGTACCGGCAACTACCTGTTCTCGGGCTACAAGTCGACGACGCTGCCGTTCGCGCTGACGGCCAGCGGCGCCACGTACTACGGCGACCAGGGCCAGCGCGAGCTGCGCGTAGGCGCCACGCGCACGCTGCCGATCAGCGCATCGGGCAGCGAGGTGTTCGAACAAAACATCACGGGCAACGGTAACTTCCTGACGAAGCCGGATCCCGCCAACAAGGGTAACGGCATCATCTCGCCCGGCACGGTCGTGGATGCGGTCGCGCGCCAGCAGCACACTGCCGACACCTATTCGATCAGTTTCACGAAGGATGCCACCACGGGTCTCGTGCAATACTCGGTCAACAACGATACGACGAGCACGCCCGTCGTCGGGCCGGTCGACTTCAAGTCGGGCGAGCCGATCACGTTCGATGGCATTTCGTTCAACGTGACGGGCGCGCCGGAAGACCTGGACAAGTTCACCGTCGAGCCGAGCAAGAACCAGTCCGTGTTCGAGACGGTGCACAACGCGATCACGGCGCTGCGCACGGCGGGCACCGGTCCCATCGCGAATTCCAAGCTGACCAATGCGCTGAACGAGGCGAACCAGAACATGCGCAACGCGGCGGACAACGTGCTGTCCGTGCTGGCCACCGTGGGCGCGCGCGGCAAGGAGCTCGATTACCTGGACAGCTCGGGTTCCGAATTCGACATCCAGTACAAGGCGCAGATTTCCGACCTCGTCGAAGTGGACCCGATCGAAGCGGCTTCCCGCTTCGCCCAGCAGACGACGAACCTGCAGGCGGCCCAGCAGACGTTCAAGACGGCCACCAGTCTGTCCCTCTTCAACTACATCTGACCCGGCGCCACCGATCCGCTCAGCGCGCCGCCGGCGGCTGTGGCCGCGGCGGTACGTTTCCTTGTCCCTGCAATGCCCGCGGAACCAGTTGCGCCTTCTCGGCGCCCTGGCCCAGCAGGTTGACGATCGGCGCCGCCAGGTAGGGCAGGGAGATCATCAGCACGAGGAAGCCCGCGCCCAGCGTGATCGGGAATCCGATGCCGAACAGGTTCAGCTGCGGCGCCGCGCGCGTCAGGATGCCCAGCGCCACGTTGGCGATCAACAGCGCGGCCACGACCGGCAGCGACAGCTGCAGCCCCGCCGAGAAAATCTTCGCGCCCCACAGCGCCAGGTCCCAAAAGCCGCCGCCGTGGAACAGCCGGCTGGAAATTGGCAGCGTGACGAAGCTTTCGGCCAGCGCCTCGAGCAGCAGCAGGTGCACGTTGGCGACGAGGAAGGTCAGCGTCGCGATCCACGCCAGAAATTGCGAGATGGCCGACGAGCGGCCCTGTGACATCGGGTCGAAGAAGCTGGCGAAGCCCAGGCCCATCGTCAGGCTGCTGATCTCGCCGGCCATCTCGACGGCGGCAAACACGAGCCGCATCGCAAAGCCCATCGCCACGCCGGTGATCAATTCCTTCGCGAGGATCAGGATGCCTTCCCACGATGCCGGATCGGTGGCCGGCACGGCCGGCACCAGCGGCGCGATCGCGATGGCGACGACGACGCCGAAGCCCAGCCGCGCGGTGCGGGGAATGCGCGCATTGCCGAACACAGGGGAGGCGGCGATCAGCCCGAGCACGCGGGTCAACGGCCAGATGAAGCCGGCGATCCACGTGTTGATCTCGGCCGCGGTCAGGTACAGCATTGGTGCGGGTACCGGCGCGTGTCAGCCGACGAGGTTCGGGATGCCGCCGAAGATCTCGCGCATGTAGTCGGTCATCACGGAGATCATCCACGGCCCGGCCACGACAAGCGCGACGAACACGCCGACGAGTTTCGGGATGAACGACAGCGTCGATTCGTTGATCTGCGTGGCGGCCTGGAAGATCGACACGACGAGGCCGATCACGAGCGCCACCAGCAGCAGCGGCGCGGCCACCATCAAGGTTACCTCCATCGCGTGGCGGCCCATCGTCATCACGGTTTCCGGCGTCATGGTCTTCCTAGTAGAAACTCTGGGACAGCGAGCCCAGCAGCAGTTGCCAGCCGTCGACGAGCACGAACAGCATCAGTTTGAACGGCAGCGAGATCACGGCCGGCGACATCATCATCATGCCCATCGACATCAGCACGGAGGCCACCACCATGTCGATGATCAGGAACGGAATGAAGATCGCAAAGCCGATCTGGAACGCCGTCTTCAGTTCGCTCGTGATGAAGGCCGGCACGAGGATGCGCATCGGCACGTCTTCCGGGCCCTGCAGCGCGGGGCTGCGCGAAATCTTGACGAACAGCGCCAGGTCAGCCTGCCGCGTCTGCTTGAGCATAAAGCTCTTCAATGGCGCCGAACCCTTGTCGATCGCCTGCAGCATCGTGATCTGGTTCGTCTGCAGCGGCTGCCACGCTTCCGTGTAGATGCGGTCGAACGTGGGGCCCATCACGAAGAACGTCAGGAACAGCGCGAGGCCCACCATCACCTGGTTCGGCGGCGCCGTCTGCGTGCCCATCGCCTGGCGCAGGAGCGACAGCACGATCACGATCCTGGTAAAGCCCGTCATCATCAGCAGCACGGCGGGCAGGAACGTCAGCGCCGTCATCAGGATCAGCGTCTGCAGCGTCAGCCCGTACTGGGTGCCGCCGCCGGGGGCGGGGGCGCTGGTGAAGGCGGGAATGGTCGGCTCGGCGGCGGCCAGCAAAGGCAGCAGCAAGCCGCACGCGGCCAGCGCGCGCGTCGATTTACTTGCCATTACGTTTTTCGATGGTTTGTTTGAACCATTCCGAGAAATTGGTGGCCGGCAGCGGCTGCTGCCCGGCCAGGTCGGCGGGATCGGCCTGCTGGCGCGGCAGCGTGGCCAGCGCGTTCATCCGGCCCGGCGATGCGCCGACAACGATCCACTGGTCGCCGACCTCGACGACGAGAATGCGTTCGCGCGCCCCGACCGACAGGGCGCCGACGAGCTTGACGGCGGTGCCGCCGGTGATGGTCCGCGGTCCGAAGCGCTTGAGCATCCACGCGAGGCCGACGAGGATCGCCAGCACGAACACGAGCGCGACGACCGTCTGCACGAGGCTGCCCGCGGCGGTCGGCGCATTCGCCAGCTGCGCGGGCGCATTCGAACGGGCGCCGGCCAGCGCGGCCTGTTGTTCCGGTGTCGCCGCAGGCGGCGTGGCCGTGGCCGGCTCGACCGCGTCCGGCGCCGGCGCATCGGCCGGTACCGTCGTCGCGGGCTCGCCCGCTTTCACGGGCGCCACGGTGCGGTTGGTGGGGTTGGTGACGACGGGAGTGGTCGGGGATTGTGCGGATTGCTGGGCCTGCGCAGGCAGCGCAAGGAGACCGGCCAGCGCAGCGCCGAAGAGCTGCGCGGCAAGCACGGCGGAAACGGAAGCACGCTTCATGTAAATCATTTATTCAGTTTGCGGATGCGTTCCGACGGCGTGATGATGTCGGTGAGGCGGATACCGAACTTGTCGTTGACGACCACCACCTCGCCTTGGGCGATCAGGCAGCCGTTCACGAGCACGTCCATCGGCTCGCCGGCCAGGCCGTCGAGCTCGACCACCGAGCCCTGCGCCAGTTGCAGCAGGTTCTTGATGGCGATCTTCGTGCGACCCAGTTCCACCGTCAGCTGGACGGGGATGTCGAGGATGAAGTCGATGTCGTTATGGGTTTCCGTCTTGGTCGCCGTCTTCGAGAAATCCTTGAACACGGCGGCCGTGGCGGCTTCCTTCTGCAGCGCCTCGGCCTCGGCCTTCGCCTGTTCGGCGATCGCCGCGCCCCAATCGTCGTCGAGGCTTTGGTCGTCTTGATTGTCCGCCATGATGTGCTCCTGCTTGCTTGCTGAGTTACTTGCCGAGTTACTTACTGAGATTGTCGCTGTTGGCGAGCAGCCGCTCGACCTTCAGCGCGTATTGTCCGTTCAGGACGCCGTACGTGCAATCGAGCACCGGCACGCCGTCCACGGTGGCTTCCACGGTTTCCGGAATGCTCAAAGGGATGATGTCGCCCACCTTCATGTTCAGGATATCGTCGAAGTTCACCTTCGCCGTGCCCAGTGTCGCCACCAGTTCCACTTCGGCGATCTGGATCTGCTGCGTCATCAGGCGGATCCAGCGCTTGTCCACTTCCAGCGCCTCACCCTGCAGCGACGACGTCAGCGCATCGCGGATCGGCTCGATCATCGAATACGGCATGCAGAAGTGGATCTGGCCCGACACCGAGCCCAGTTCCACCGTGAACGTCGACGCCACCACCACTTCGTTCGGCGTGGCGATGTTGGCGAACTGCGTGTTCATCTCCGAGCGGATGTATTCGAACTCGACCGGGAACACGGGTTCCCATGACTTCGTGTACGCCTCGAACACGATATCGAGGATGCGCAGGATGATGCGCTGCTCCGTCGCCGTGAAATCGCGGCCTTCGACGCGGGTGTGGAAGCGCCCGTCGCCGCCGAACAGGTTATCGACCAGCAGGAACACGAGGCCCGGATCGAACACCATCAGCGCCGTGCCGCGCAGAGGCTTCATGTGCACCAGGTTCAGGTTCGTCGGCACGACCAGGTTACGGATGAACTCGCTGTACTTCGATACGCGCACCGAACCGACCGACACCTCCGCGCTGCGGCGCAGGAAGTTGAACAGGCCGACCCGCAACAGGCGCGCGAAGCGCTCGTTGATGATCTCCAACGTCGGCATCCGGCCGCGCACGATGCGCTCCTGGGTTGCCAGGTTGTAGGTTCTGACTCCCGCGACTTCCTCGGGCGCGGCGACGTCGTCCTGGTCGCCGTTGACGCCCTTCAGAAGGGCATCGACTTCTTCCTGGGAGAGAAAGTTATCCGCCATGACTCGACTGAATGCTTATTGGATGATAAACGACGTAAACAATACTTCCGTGACTTCCTGTTCGTCACCCCGATCCTGGAACGGCTCGTTCACTTGCTCCAGGATCTCCTTGGCCAGGTGCTGCTTGCCTTCCGGCGTGTTGATTTCCGATGCTTTCTTGGAGGATAGCAGCAACAGGATGCGGCTGCGCACCTTTGGCATATTGTTCTTGATGACCTCGCTCTGCTCGGCATCCGGCACCTGCAGTGTGAATGCAAGCTGCAGGTATTGTTCGCCTTCTTCCGGCTGCAGGTTCACGGTAAACGGTTCGACCGGCACGTAGACGGGCGGGCCTTCGTCGTGCTTTTTCTTCTTTTTCTTCGTTTTCACTACTTCTTCCTCGTGGTCGCTGTCCGACGCATGCCCCTTCATCAGGAAGAACGCGGCAGCGCCGCCCCCGCCCAGCACGAGGATCAGCACGGCCACGAGGATGATGACCAGTTTTTTCTTGCCGCCACCGGCGGGCGCCGCTTCTGCCTTCGCGTCAGCTTTCATCTTTGGATTCGCTTTCAACTCTACCTTGCTGCTCGATACGAGCCGCCATTATGTCATTATCGGCACAGGCCGCGCGTCAGCATACACGGAACAGCGGGCGGAAGGTCCGCCAGCTCATCCGTTCGACGGTACGGAATCAGGCGAAGGTGTCGACCGCGCCCAGCACGGAGCGCCGGATCACGGGCTGCGGGGTGTCCTGCTGGCCGGCGTCGGCGCCATTGCCGAGGCCGCGGCCGCCGCCACTGGCGCGGCGGGCCTGTTCGGCAAACGCGTGCTGCTGGTCCTGCGTGCCGGCCGACACGGTGGCATTGCCCAGCTGGATGCCCGCTTCGCTCATCATTTCACGCAGCTTCGGCAGCGCGTTCTCGATGGCCTGGCGGGTTTCCGGCTGGTGCGCCGTGAAGGTGGCGCTGGCCGAATCGTTCGACACGTTCAGCACGACCTGCATGGGCCCCAGGTCCGGCGGGTTCAACGTCAGCGACGCGCTCTGGTCGCCGCCTGCCACCATCCACACGACTTTCTGGCCCAGCTGCTGTTCCCACGCATTCGAACCGACCCTGGCCTGCAGCTGGTTGGTGGCGACCATGTCCGCGGCCTGCACCGTGGCGGCCAGCGCCTGGGCGGACTGCGGCAGCACCGGTTGCGGCGCCGGCGCCGCGGAGGCAAGCTTGGCGGCGAAGGCCTCGGCCTTCTGGTTCGAGGTGAGCTTGATGCCTTCCTTGCTGTCGGCCAGCTTGCCGAGCCGTTCGGCGTCCGTTTTCTCGGTCAGCGCCTGTTGCAGCGTGGTCGTGCCGTCCGGCTTGCCCTTGGCGGCATGCGCGTCGGCAGCCAGGTCGGTGGCGGCCGGATCGACGGCGGCGCCTTTGCCGGCCGCATCCGTCTGCAGCGCGGCCAGCGCGGCCGCATCGGTGGCCGCGGCCGGGCGTGCCTCGGCCGGCGCCGCTTTCTCCGTGTTCAGGTGGTTGTACGCGGCCAGCATCGCCAGCATGCTGGCCATCGGATCGGCTGCGGCTGCCGCGGTGGCTTCATCCTGCGCTGCTTCCGTGTCCGCGTCGGCCGGCTTGGCGGTAGCAGCCGTGGCGTCGGCCGGGGTGGCTGTGTCGGTGGCCTGCGCCTGGGCATCCGCCGGTGCGGCGGCATCGTCAGCCTGCTGAGCTTGCTGGCCCTGGGCGGGCTTGGCCTGCTGGGCCGGCTTGGCGACCTGTTTCGACGGCTGCGGGTTCTTCGCGGCAGGCGCCGGCGCGGGTTCCGGCGCCGAGCACACGGGCGCACGGTCCATTTCGCGCGACAGCGCCTGCTTGAACTCGTCGTTGGCGGGCGCGGCGTTCTTCGGCGCCGGCTGGCTGTTGTTCAGTTGATTGAGCTGGATGGACTGGGTCTGCATGACGGCCTGTGAGATCGTGGGTTGAGGCGCGTTCAGCGCCGGAAGAAGGCCTGGCGCGACGCGTGCTCGTCCATCGCCTTCTGGTCGCGCTTGGCTTCCAGCTTCTGCTGTTTCGCCGCCTCGCGGTCACGCAAGGTCGAGTACGACATGCGCTTGCGTTCGGCGGCCTGCCACGTGGCTTTTTCCTGGTCACCGCGCTTTTGCGTGTGACGCAGCACTTCTTCCTGGCCATGGATCGCGCTGTCGAGCTTTTCCATGAAGGCCTGGAAATTGCGGTAAGCCATCGGCGTGATGCCGGCCTGTTGCGATGCCTGGAACTTGCGGCTGTACTCGTCCCGGTAACCGATCAGCATGTTCAGCTTTTCCTCCGCGTCGCTGACGGCTTTCAGGGCCGCGCCCAGGCGCTTGGCTGCGTCGTCCGTTTCGCGGCGCGCCAGGTCGATCAGGGTGTCAAGTTGGGATGTCGAGGCCATGATGCAAAATTATACGGAGTGCCCGGCAGTTCAATCAGTCGAACAGCGTGGCCAATTGCCCCAAGCTCTCGGGCATGTCGACCCGTTCCGTGATCCGTTGCTGCAGGAAGTGCTCGATGCGCTCGTGCAGCTTGATGGCCTGGTCCAGCGTCGGGTCGGTGCCCGGCGTGTAGGCGCCGACGGCGATCAGGTCGCGGCTGCGCTCGTAGCGCGAGAACAATTGCTTCAGGCGGCGGGCCTGGTTCTGGTGTTCGTGCGACGTGATCGAGTGCATCACCCGGCTGATCGACTGCTCGATGTCGATGGCGGGGTAGTGGCCGGCCTCGGCCAGGCGCCGGTTCAGCACGATGTGGCCGTCCAGGATCGCGCGCGCGGAATCGGCGATCGGGTCCTGCTGGTCGTCGCCTTCCGTCAGCACCGTGTAGAACGCCGTGATCGAGCCGCCGCCTTCCTCGCCGTTGCCCGAGCGTTCCACCAGCACCGGCAGCTTGGCGAACACGGACGGCGGATAGCCTTTGGTGGCGGGCGGTTCGCCGATGGCCAGCGCGATCTCGCGCTGTGCCATCGCGTAGCGCGTCAGCGAGTCCATGATCAAGAGCACGTTCTGGCCCTTGTCGCGGAAGTGCTCGGCAATGGCCGTCGAATAGGCGGCGCCCTGCATCCGCATCAGCGGCGGCGTGTCGGCCGGCGCGGCGACGACAACGGAGCGCGCCAGGCCTTCCTCGCCGAGGATGTGTTCGATGAACTCCTTGACTTCGCGGCCCCGTTCGCCGATCAGCCCGACGACGATGACGTCCGCCTCCGTGTAGCGCGCCATCATGCCGAGCAACACGGACTTGCCGACGCCGGAACCCGCGAACAGGCCCATCCGCTGGCCGCGGCCCACCGTCAGCATCGCATTGATGCAGCGTACACCCACGTCCAGCGTTTCGACGATCGGCGCCCGGCCCAGCGGGTTGGCGGGGCGCACGTTGATCGGTGCGGAATCGCTCGTGTGGATGGGGCCGAGCCCGTCCAGCGGCCGGCCGGCCGCATCGACGACGCGGCCCAGCAGCTCGATGCCGACCGGCAGCTGGCGCGCGCGGTCGCTGGTGCGGCGGCGCGGGTGCGTGACGGAGCCCGGCTTCGGGATCGATGGTTCGATGGGGAACACGCGCGTGCCCGGCACGATGCCTTCGACGTCGCTCTGCGGCATCAGAAACAGGCGGTCGCCCTCGAAGCCGACCACTTCGGCCTCGACCTTGCCGCCCGCCGGCAGCGGCACCGTGCAGGCGGCCCCGACGGCCAGGCGCAGGCCGACCGCTTCCATCACGAGGCCGGCCACGCGCGTGACGCGGCCGGACACCTGCATCGGCTCCACGAAATCGAGCAACGTGGCGCAATCGTTCAGATACGAGCGCCAGCGTTGCGCATGCTGCTCCGGTCCCTGTACCTGGGTATCCATTCGGGCTTACTCCAGCCAGTCGAGGTTCTTGCCGACGGCATGCGCCAGCCGCGCCCAGCGCGCCTGCACCTGCGCATCGATCTGGTTGCTCGGCGTATCGATCTTGCAGCCGCCCCGTTCGATCGACGCATCGTCGATGACGGACCAGCCGCCCTTGTCGAGCTCTTCGCCGATGGCGTTGCGCACGATCGCGGCATCCTCCGGATTGAGCATCAGCATCGCCGGCTTCTGCATCGACGGCAGGTAGGCGATCGCATCCTGCACGATCGGGATGATCAGTTCCGGGCGCGCCGGCAGCGCTTGCTTGAGCATGTTGCGGGCCAGGTGCAGCGCGAGGTCGAGCACGTCGTTCGCAACGAGCTGGTCCGCGCCACGCAGCGCCTCGGCGAAGTGGCCGGCCAGGTTGGCCAGCGGCGCCAGCGCGGCCTTCGTCGCTTCCTCGCCTTCGCGGATGGCTTCGTCCTCGCCGGCCCGGTGGCCCTGCTCGTAGCCTTCCTGGTAACCCTGCTGGCGGGCTTCCTCGCGGATCGCCGCGAGTTCCTCCTCGGTCGGATATTCCGGCGGGGGAGGGGTGTTCATCATTGCTTCGTACTCGGCCTGGCGCGCCGCCGCCTCGGCAGCGGCCGCCGCTTCGGCCCGTGCGCGCTCCTCGGCTTCGGCCCGCTCGCGCGCCGCCAGGGTGCTGGGCCGCATGTCACCAAACGATTTCAGCTCCCAGCGCTGGAACGCCGGTTGCGCATCTTTCGGAAAATTCGCCAAGTCCTTACCTCTCTACCTATGCCTGAGCTGGTCTCAAAACAACACCAGGGACAGTCCCCGGTTGAAAAAAACAACAGGAGACTGTCCCGGCGTGGCGTTTTGGTTGTTTTGCAACCTTGGGTAGTCCTTCCTGCTTTTGGATGATTGTTACACGAACGAGTCTTCGCCCTTGCCACCCAGGACGATCTGGCCTTCGTCGGCGAGGCGGCGCACGATCTGCAGGATCTGCTTCTGCTGCGTCTCCACCTCGGACAACCGCACCGGCCCTTTCGACTCCAGGTCCTCGCGCATCATCTCGCTGGCGCGGGCGGACATGTTCTTGAAGATCTTCTCGCGCAGCTCCTGCGACGCGCCCTTCAGCGCGATGATCAGCATCTCCGACTGCACTTCCCGCAGCAGCAGCTGGATGCCGCGGTCGTCGATGTCGATCAGGTTGTCGAACACGAACATCTCGTCCATGATCTGCTGCGCCATGTCGTTGTCGTAGTTCTTGATGTTCTCCATGACGGAATTTTCCTGCTCGCCGCTCATGAAGTTCAGGATCTCGGCCGCGGCACGCACGCCGCCCAGGGTGGACTTCTTGATGTTCTCGTTACCCGAGAGCAGTTTGGTCAGCACGTCGTTCAGCTCGCGCAGCGCGGCCGGCTGCACGCCGTCCAGCGTTGCGATCCGCAGCACCACGTCGTTGCGCAGGCGGTCTGTGAAGTATCCCAGAATCTCGCAAGCCTGGTCGCGCTCCAGGTGCACGAGGATCGTCGCGATGATCTGCGGGTGTTCGTTTCGGATCAGCTCGGCGACGGACGGCGAGTCCATCCACTTCAGGCTTTCGATGCCGGACGCGTCCTTGCCGCCCAGGATGCGCGACAGCAGCACGGACGCCTTGTCGTCGCCCAGCGCCTTGGTCAGCACCTGGCGGATGTACTCGTCCGAATCCAGGCCCACGGTGGAGGCGGCCGCTGTTTCGTCGCGGAAGTCGTCCAGCACGGAGACGACCTGCTCGTGCGGGATGCCCTTCATCGTGGCCATTGCCGCGCCCAGCTTCAGCACCTCGCGGGGGCCGAGGAACTTCATCACCTCGGCCGCCTCGGCCTCGCCCAGCGCCAGCATCAGGATCGCCGCTTTCTGCAGTCCGGTATTCTCAGTCATTGTTGCCTATCCATGCTTTGATCACGTTGGCGACGATCCGCGGATCCTCCGCAGCCAGTTTCTTCGCCAACGCGAGGTTGTCGCGGTACGTCCGCGCCGTTTTCTCGTCCAGTTCGGCCATCTGCTGCGCGAGCAGTTCCTCTTCCGTCGGGCCGGCCGGCTCCTCGACGATTTCCTCTTCGGGTTCAGGTTCCGGCGCATTGATCTCGTCGATTTTCTTGAACACGGGCCGCATCATCGGACGCACCACGCGCAGCACGATGTACAACAGGATCAGCGCCACGATCAGGAACTTCGCCAGTTCCTTCGCCATCGGCAGGTTGGCCGGATCGCGCCACCAGTCGAGCGCCGGCTCGGCCGGCTTGTCGATGCCGTCGAACGGCGCGTTCGCCACGCTGACGGAGTCGCCGCGGTCCTGGTTGTAGCCCATCGCTTCGCGCACCAGGCTGTTGATCTTGGCCATTTCCTCCGTCGTCAGCGGCTTCACGGTGACCTTGCCGTTCGCATCGACGATGCGCCGGTAGTTGACCACAACGCCGACCGTCATGCGCTTCAGGCCGGCGATGGCCTTCTGCTCGTAGCGCACGGTCTTGTCGACTTCGTAGTTGGTCGTCGATTCCTTGTGGCCCGGCTGGCCGGCCGTGCCCGTGCCGGCGGGCACGGTGCCCGGCGGCGGCGCTTCGCCCGGTGGCGTCGTCGCCAGCGGTGCGGTGGCCGTGCCGGGCGGCTGGTTCGACAGGGCGCCCGGCACGCCATTCGGATTGCCGTTAGCATTGCCGACCGTCTCGCTGCTTTGCTGGCTGCGGATCGCCGACGGGGCAGGGGACGAGTTCGGCTTGTACGATTCGGCGGCCTGTTCGACGGCGGAGAAGTCGACGTCGGCCACCGCTTCGGCGCGCACATTGCCTTCGCCGACGATCGGCTTGACGATGTTCTCGACCTGCTTGATGACCTGGTTCTGCAACTCCTGCACATACTTCAGCTGGGTCGCATCGAGGCTCTTGATCGCCGTCTTGCTGTCCTTGTTCTGGTCCGACAGCAGGTTGCCTTGCTGGTCGACGACGGTGACGTTGGCCGGCATCAGCTCCGGCACGGACGATGCCACCAGGTGCACGATCGCGCTGACCTGGCCCGGATCGATCGCGCGGTTCGGGTGCAGGGTCAGCACGACGGACGCCGTCGGCTTCTGCTGCTCGCGCACGAACACGGAAGGCTTCGGCATCGCCAGGTGCACGCGCGCGCTCTGCACGCTGCCGAGCGACTCGATCGACTTGGCCAGTTCGCCTTCCAGCGCGCGCTGGTAATTGACCTGTTCGAGGAACTGGGAAATGCCCAGCTTCTGGTTTTCCATCAGCTCGAAGCCGACGTTGCCGCCTTTCGGCAGCCCCTGCGATGCGAGACGCAGCCGCACGGTATGGACTTGCTCTTCCGGAATCAGGATCGCATTGCCGCCTTCGGAAAACTTGTACGGCACCTGCATCTGGTCCAGCGCGGCCGTGATGGCGCCGCCGTCGCGGTCCGAAAAGTTCGAGAACAGCACCTTGTACGACGGCTGCTTCTGCCACAGCCAGACGATCAAGATCAGCGCCAGGATGCCGGCCACGGCGGCGCCACGCACGATGTTCTTGCCCATCGGCGTCTTATAAAACGGAACTTTTTCCTCCGCCCCGGCGGGGGCGTCGATCTCGAGTTGTTCGGCGGCAGCTGCCATGGGTGATTTTCCGGGAACGTTAATGTCGTCCGTCACATTATCGAGTTGCGGCGCGTCATTCGATCCCTTGAATAGAAGCGCCTTTCCGGGCCTGCTCGAAGCTGCCGCTGGCGCCCGCACTGGTATTCTGCAAGGGTGACAAAAGGAACCGGCACCACGACCGGCTCCAGATGACTATTGTAGCGCGGCAAGGGCATGTTCCCTTCAGATCTGTTCCGCTACAGCAACAGAATGGAGTAAACGATGCGAACAGGCGGTATCGACAGCAGCCAGATCCAGGCGATGATCGCCCAGCTGCGGGCGGCGGCGACGCGCCCGGAAGCGGCGGTGCCGGCGATCCAGACGGAGCAGCCGGCCGCGAAGGTCGATTTCTCGAACGCGCTGAAGGGCGCGCTCGATTCGGTGGCGGAAAGCCAGAACAAGGCCGAAGCGCTGTCCAAGCGCTTCCAGATGGGCGACGACTCGGTGAACCTTTCGGACGTGATGATCTCGATGCAGAAAGCCAGCATCAACTTCCAGGCCACCGTGCAGGTGCGGAACAAGCTGGTGCAGGCTTATTCGGACATCATGAATATGCAGGTGTAAGGGGCTCGCCTGTCCCAGCCGCGGCCCTGCATGGCCGCGTCGTTCGGCAGGCGCGGAGCAGTGCTCCGCGAAACCCCTACCTCACCCTAATCCCGCAATCCGCGCATTCCGCTCCCGCTCCAGCTTCGTGATGTAGCGCTGCACGGCGGCGGCCGAGCCGCGGCCCATGTCGATGAACTGGCAGCCCAGCCGGCGGTTGGTCTTGTCGTTCAACATGGTCAGGTCGTGCGAGTTGCGGATTTGCAGGCCCGTCGTCACGTTGCCCAGGTCGGGCAGCTCGATCCGGCATTCCGGGTAGTTCCTGCCGATCGTGTCGCCCAGCACGAAGTGGTTGTCGATGATCGCGATGCCGCCGACGCTGATGTCGGCCAGCGGGAACACCGCGACGCCGTCGCCCAGTTCGGGCGGCAGCGGGATCGTCACACGCACGGGGTTCGTCAGCGGCGTCTGCATCCTGTAGAACTCGCGCCGCTGCAGGCGGATCACGCTGGCGGGCACGCGCATTTTCAGCGCCGGCTGACCCTGGTGCAGCGCCGGCTGCACCCGGTCCGCGGAGAAGAAGATGCGGATCTTGTCCAGCGACGTTTCAAACGACAGCGTAGCGCCGGCCAGCAGCCGCTGCACCTGTTCCTGATCCACAGGGCGGTCCAGCAGAACCGTGTCGGTGTCGCCGTCGACATCGAGGATAGCCGTGACCGCTACGGCGGCGCCGTCTTGCACGGCCATGCGGACGAGCTGTTTCTGGTCGGAGATATTGCGCAGCAGCGCAAGGACTTCACGGCGCGATCCCACCTCGTAATCGTGCCAGTTTTCCGCGTCCGCGTTGGAGATGAAGGGTTGCATCAGGGTTCGTCGCTTGAGGTGGTAGAGGTGGTGATGAGGTTGGCGGTGTCGGGCGGCGGCGGAGGCGCCTCTCCCGACTTTTTCGCCGATTCAATATGATAAAGCCAGGCCAACAGTTCGGCAATGACACGGTAGAGTGTGGGCGGGATCTGCCGGTCCAGGTCGATGTCCATCAGCAGCGACACCAGCTCCTTCGACTCGTGCACGTAGACGCCTGCCTCGGCCGCGACGGCGATGATCTGCTCGGCCACCAGGCCGCGCCCCTTGGCGACGACCTTCGGCGCCCCTGAGCCGTTCTTGTAGGCGAGGGCGACGGCGCTTTGCGGCGGCCGCTTCGGCAAGTCGTCACGCTGCATCGCCACCCTCGGCCGCCGGCGGTACCTGGGCCGCGATCGACAGCGACGACAGCGGCGCGCCCGCCGCGTCCAGCGCCTGTTGCAGCGCGCCGGACCAGGCCCGCAGCGTCTCGGCCGTCTCGTCCGTGTCAGACTGCATCGTCACGTGCACCTGGTCGCCGACCAGCGTGACGCTGGCCGCCACCTTGCCCAGCAGCGGAAACGCGAAGCGCACGCCGCTGCGCCAGACGGGCTTGTCCTCGCCCTCGTCGCGGCCGCCACGGGAGCGGCCTTCGTTCTCCTCGCGCTCGACGTCCCATTGCATCTTCTGGCCGGGCCATGCCTCGCCATGCCACTGCACCTTGCCCTGTTCCTGCGTGTGCAGCTGCAGGTTGACCATCTGCGCGGCCGACAGGTCAGGCCCGCCCAGCAGCCGGCCGAGCGGATCGGACTGGCCCTGGGTTGCCGGCATGCGCTGCATCTGCGGCTCGCGCGCCAGGTCCTGCAGGCTGCGCTTGCCTTCGGCCCATTCGGCCACGTGCGATTCGTAGAACAGGCCCGATTCGCCCAGCACGTTCTTCAGTGCCTGGCCGAGCCGTTCCGGTTCCGGCGCGCCGGCCGCCAGGAGCGGGCTCTTGCCTTGGATGATCACGGGCGCGCCGGGCGCGGAGTACGCCTGCGTCAGCGCGCTAGCGATCGCCCGCGCGGCCGGGCTCAGCGTGGCCTGGGCGGACTTGTTATCGAGGGTGGGGAGTTGGTCGGCGGGGACCAGCGGCGCCTTGTTCAGCAGCACGGCCGCGGCACTCATCGGCCGGGCCTGGGTGCCCTGGCTGGCCGCCGCGCCGGCCTCGCCGGGCGCCGTGTAGACGACCGCGGGCTGGGCCTGTTCGGTGCCGACCTGCAGCAGGGGCCGCGGCTGCGCAGCGACGACGTTCATCGGCACCGTCGTGCCGACCGCCGCGCCTTCGGGCAGCATCATGCGTGCATTGGTATCCGCCACGCGGACGAGGAAGCTGCCATCGGACATCTTGGCCAGCACCTCGCCCTGTACGGACTGGCCCACCAGCGGCTGCAATGCGCGCTGGAACGCGGCCTGGCGCGGGTCGGCGGCCGCTTGCCCGGCACCCGGCCCCAGCGGCCGCAGCCCGGGCGTATCGAGCCGCATCTGCACGGCTTACCGGCTCACACGCCGCCGTAGGCGTTGACGAGGCGGCGCTCGGTGCCGGTGCTGTTGATCAGCTTGGCCAGTTGCGCCATCCACGGTGTGATCAGGTCGCGCACCTTGCGGTCGTCGTCCAGCATCTGCTTGATCAGCGATGCCTTGCGCGCGCGCTGCTCGCCCTCGAGCCGCACCGTGCCTTCGGTGGCCTTCAGCACGGCCACGTGCGCCGTCACTTCCAGTTCCAGCGCCTGCAACTGCTCCCAGTCGGAAGCATTGGCGGCCGCGACCATCTTGCTGGTCAGCTCGCCCATCGTCGCATACACGGACAGCACGTCATGATTCGTCATCGTCATCTTTTATACACTCGCCAGGACGGGGGATTGTTTCTGGTTCGCCAGCGGAGCACCGCCGCCCGCGGGCTGCGCGTCGTCGCCGATCTGTTTCCACGTATCGCGCAGGTCGGTCAACAGGCCGCGCACCTCGTCCAGGATGTCGACCTGGTTTTGCAGGTTGGCAGTCAGCAGCCGCGCGCTCATGTACTCGTACAGCGCATCGAGGTTTTTCGCGATCTCGCCGCCGACTTCCTTGTCCAGGCTGGCGCGCAGGCCGTTGTCGATGATCTGGATCGCATGCGAGATGGCCTTGCCTTTGCCTTCGATATTGCCGGCCTTCATGTGGTTCGCCGCATTGATCAGCGCGACGATCGCGCCGTCGTACAGCATCACGATCAGCTTGTGCGGCGACGCCGCCGCGATGCCCGTTTCCAGGCCGACCTTGGCGTAGGCGTTGACGCCGCGTTGGGGGCTTCCGAACATGGTGGTTCTCCTTGTGTTGCTTTAGCTGTTGGCGGCCAGGGCTGCCAGTTGCTGGGTCAGGTAGCTGGACGTGGACTGCATGGTGGCGAGCGTCGCGTCCAATTTCGCATACTGTGCCCGATAGCGGGCTTCGATCGAGGTCAGCTTGTCGGCGAATGCCTCGCGCTGCTTGGCGATCGACTTGATCGAGCTGTTGATGCCGTCGGTGCGGCTGGTGATCGGGCCGGTCTTGCTGAGGAACGTCGTCGCCAGGTTGTTCAGCTGATAGGCGTAGCCCTGCGAGAAGCTGACCTGGCCGCGGTCGCCGACGGTGCCGCCGGTGATTTCGATCTTCAGGCCTTCGACGTCGGTGCCGCCCTTGCCGGTCAGCGTCTGGCCCGAGCCGACAACGGCGTGGCCGCCAAGCGTGCCGGCCACGTCCAGGCCTTCAACGGGAGTGGTGCCGCCGAAGATGTCCGCAATGTCGGTGCCCGTCAGTTTCGTCAGGCCGACGTTCGATGCGGAACCATATTTGGTGGACGACAGTACCAGCTTGCCGTCGCTGTCGATCGTCACGGCGACGCTGGCCGAACGTTTCGAGAACGCGGCCGTGCCGTTGATGGACGATTGCAAGACCTTGGCGAACTCCTCCGGCGTTTTGTACGTGCCCGCCGGGATCGTTACCGTCGCCGTATTGGTCGCCACCGGCGGCTTGCTGTCATTTAGCGTCAGGCCCCAGGTGGTGTCGGCGGCGATCGTGATCGGACCGGCCAGGGCCGCTGCACTGCTCAGGCTGCCTTGGGTCGCCATCTGGGTAATATTCAGGTCGTATTTGCCAGGCTTGGTGGCTGCCGTGGAACTGACGAAGCTGACCTGATTGTCGGTACTGGTACCGATTGCCGCGAACAGCCCAGCGATATCGTCGAAGTTGTTCTGGATGGCGCCGGCCAGCTTCGCGTCGTCCAGCTTCAACGTCCCGTCCTTGTCGAACGTGATGCCGATCTGGCCCAGCGTGGTGAGATTGCCGGACAGGCCGTTCACCGAGGCGCCAAGCATGCGCCGCACTTGCGACTGGACCGAACGCGCAGCGGCGTCGCCCTGCAGTGGGCCGGCGACCTTGGTTTCCGCATCGTAACCCGTCAGTTTTTTCAGGGACGAGTTCAGGTCGTTGTACGCCTTGACGAACGAGGTTACGCTGGTCTTCAGCGCGTTGGTATCCCGGTTCACGGACAGCGTCGTCGTGCCAAGCTGCTTGACGTTCATCGTCACGCCCTGGATCGCCTCGCTGACGCTGCTCGACGAGCTGCTGATAGCGATGCCGTTTACGGTCAGCTTGGTGTCCTGGGCCGCGGACGTCTGCTTCATGTTCTGCGCGCCTGCCGGGTCGTAGCCCAGCAGGTCCGCCAACGCCGTTTCCGCATCGCCGCCTTCGCTGCCGCTCAGCGAGATCTTCATCGAGCCCTTGTTGCCCGACGTGGCGGACGTCAGCACGAGGTGGTACGGCGTGCCGCTGCCGTCGTTGACGATACTGGCGGAAACGCCGATGCCAGCCTTGTTGATCGCGTCGCGGATGCCTTCGAGCGAGTTGTTGGTCGAATCGATTACGACCGAGCCGGAGGCGATCGTTGCATCCTGAGTGAACCCCCCCGACAGGTAGCTGCCGCCGGTGCCAGCCGTCAGGCCGGCGGCGGCGGGGTTGCTGCCGCCCACCGTGATCGGCGAACCATTGCTCGATGTAAGCGTGATGCTGCTCGCGATCTTCAGGCTGGATCCACCGTTCGCTTCCCCAGCCGCCTTGCCAATGCCGCCCTGCACCTCGCCAACGTCGCCAGTTACGACCTCATCGATGTTGAGGTTGGAGCCGTCCGCGCGCGTGAACTTCAGGTCCCCAGCTTCCGCAGTGCCCGTGACCGTAATACCCGCATTGGAGAGTGCCGTGCGAACGGGCGAGTTGACGCCGAGCGCCACGTCCAGCGATGTCGCGGTGATCTCTTCGCCCGGCGCCGTGTTCGCGTCCTGGGCGGCGATCTCGACTCCGCCAACGGAAAGCTTGTATGTGCCAGTGCCGGTCACGCTGACCGGGCCGAACCCGGCAAACAACGTGGCTGAGCTTTCCGCAGCCGTGGCGGTGGCCGTCACGCCCGTACTGGTGCTTTGTGCATTGATCGCCTCAGCCAGCGCGCGTGCGCTGTTGGTAGCGCTGCCGGTGGCGATAGCCTTGCCGTTGATCGTCAGCGATCCATTGCTGACGCCACCGGCAAGCGCCGTGCTGTCGAGGCTAGTGCCGTTCATGCCATAACTGCCGGCGGTGTTACCAAACTGGAAAAAGAGCGTGGTCTTGCTGCCGGTCCCGATCGCCGTTTTGCTGCTCGCGATCCCGTTCGTCGTCAGTGTCTGCGCCTGCGCCAGTTGAGTAACGTTGACCTGATAGTTCCCGGAGGCCGCCTTGCTGTTTGCCGTCGCGGAGAGCATGTCCGAATTGCCAGCGGTGGCCGTCAGCGCCTTGAATGTGCTGGCATTGGTCAACCCGCCCAGAGCGCTCTGGAACACGCCTACGGACCCGCTGAGCGATCCGTACGCGGACAGCGTCGCCTGGTAGGAAGCGGTTTTCTGATCAAACTTGGCGAGCGGCGCCTGCTCCACAGCCATGAGCTGTGAAACGATCGTGTTGACGTCCAGTACGCTGCCACTCGTAGTGATGGTTGCCACGGCTTTGCTCCTGAGAAAGCGATAATGTAGGTCATTATCGGCAGAATCAAACGGGACTTGAGAGGGGGAAAGAACGACCAGTTCGGTCGATGGTGCAAGGGATGGTAGCGCAAAGCGGTAGGCGCCGCCGCCCGGGACCGGGCGGCGGCGCAGTGGGACAACGCGTCAGGCTTGCTGACGGATGAGCAGGCCGGTGAACTTGTCCAGCGATTTGGCGATCTGCAATGCCTCCTCGGTGGGGATCTGGCGCACCACTTCCTTGGTGGCCAGGTCGACGACCTTGACGACGGTACGCTTGCTGTCCTCGTCGATGGAAAATTCCAGGCTTTGCGACTGCGCCTGCATCGATTCGTTCAGTTTGCCGATCGCATCCTTCAGCTCGTCCATCGACCCGGTCTCGGCCTTTGCCGTGACCGCTGCGGTGGTCTCGGTCGGCGTCGCGGGAGCGCGGCTCGCCGGCTGCGGCGCCGGCGCGCTGTCGGTGGCGCCGAGGCTCGGCCGCGGTCCGGCCAGCGACCCCAGGGTATCGATAGTCATGATGGGCTCCTGAAATGCAAAAAATTCCCCGACTGGAAATCCAGGCGGGGAATCGCTTTTAGCGAAGGACTACTGCGATTAACGCAGCAGGCTCAGCACGCCGTTCGGCAGCGAGTTCGCCTGGGCCAGCATCGCGGTACCGGCCTGCTGCAGGATTTGGCCGCGGGTCATGCTTGCGGTTTCTGCGGCGAAGTCGGTGTCGACGATACGGCTCTTCGACGCGGACAGGTTTTCCGTCGTTGCCGACAGGTTTGAGATCGCGGACGAGAAGCGGGACTGCAGTGCACCGTAGGCGGCGCGCTGGGTATTCACGGTCGCCAGTGCTGCGTCGGCGATCTTGATGGCCAGCTGGGAGCCTTCGAACGTGGTCACGTCCAGTTCCGAGACGGATTTCAGCTTCGATGCGCCGATGGTCGTGGCCGGAGCACCGGACGTCGCGTCACGGGCGCCGAGACCCAAGCCAGAGCCGGCGTCGGTGATCGAGAAGCTGGATTCCGAGTCGAACGTGACGCGGCCGTTGGCCGTCCACTTCTGCGCGGCGCCAACGTCGACACCCGTGTACGCCGTTGCCGAGTTGTTATCGTCGTCGGTCAGGCCGCCGGTCGCGTTGTACGTGTTCATCATCATCGCGCCAGCGGTCGCAGCCGACGTGTTTTCGATGGCGATGTCCGCACCGCTGGCGTGGGTCAGCTTGATGCCGCCGTTTTCCGAGTCGTACTGGGCGGTGATACCCGTCTTTGCCGATTGCGCGTTGATCGCGTTGATGCCGGCGGAGTAGTCGCTGGCGTTGCTGCCGTCGTTGGCCACCGAGAACGACACTTTCACGTCGCTGCCTGCGGCGGTGTTGTCGCCGGTCAGCTTGAACTCATACGAACCACCTTGCAGTTTCAGGTTGACGTCGGTACGTGCTTCTGCGGTGACGCCGGTGTTGCCGGTCTGCTTGTTGACAGCTGCGGCGATCGACTTAGCGGTATCCGTGCTCGTGCCGCCAGCGGTGCCCTGGGTCGTGTACGTGTACGAACCGCGCACGCCGGAAACCGTCACTGCGGTGCCGCCGACAACGCTGGACGTGCCGTCAGCCTTGATCGTGACTTGGCTGTTTTCCACGCGGTTGTTGCCGTAGGTGTTGGTCAGGAAGTTCGCGCCCGATGCCGAGATCAGCTGGTTGGCGTCGGCGCCAACCTGGAAATTCGCCGTACCCATCGTGCCGTCCAGCAGCGCCTGGCCGTTGAAGGTGGTGGTCTGGGCGATGCGATTCAGTTCCGACGACAGCTGGGTCACCTCGGTCTGCAGAGCCTGACGGTCCGAAGAGGAGTTGGTGCTGTTCGAGGACTGGACCGCCAGTTCGCGAATACGCTGCAGGATGTCGCCCGACGAAGACAGTGCGCCTTCAGCGGTTTGCGACAGCGACACGCCATCGTTCGCGTTGCGGGTCGCCTGGTTCATGCCGCGGATCTGGGCATTCATCCGATCCGAAATAGCCAGGCCTGCCGCGTCGTCCTTGGCGCTGTTGATACGCAGACCCGAGGACAGGCGTTGCAGGGATGTGGACAGTGCGGATTGCGACGAGGACAGGTTGCGCTGCGAGTTCAGGGATGCGACGTTGGTATTGATTACGGAAGCCATGGTAATACTCCAATGCTTGGTACTGCTGGTTTGGCGATTTGCTCTTCACGTTGGCCCGTCACGCTGTTCCGTGACGATCAAGCCGCTGTTGATTTGGGTTACGGTTTCCACAGAGGAACCTTGAGGGTATTTTTGTTAGGAAATTTTCGTGTTCGAGCCTACAGTTTCCATGTTGCTTGACGATAAGACGACAACTCAGCAGCAAACTTTAGGGTGGGAAAAGTAAAAAATTTCTGAATTTCAGGGCGTTTGATTAATAAATGCCAAATATTGTTAGAAAACGACGCGCCCATAAAAAAACTCCCCTGCCGATTGCCCGGCAGGGGAGTTGATACTTTTAAGGCAGCGAGGCTTAACGCAGCAGGCTCATCACGCCGTTCGGCAGCGAGTTCGCCTGGGCCAGCATCGCGGTGCCGGCTTGCTGCAGGATCTGGCCGCGAGTCATGCTGGCGGTCTCAGCTGCAAAGTCGGTGTCGACGATACGGCTCTTCGATGCCGACAGGTTTTCCGTCGTCGTCGACAGGTTCGAGATCGTCGAGGCGAAGCGGGACTGCAGGGCACCGAAAGCGGCGCGCTGTGTGTTCACGGCGGCCAGCGCGGCATCCGCAATCTTGATCGCCAACTGCGAACCTGCAAACGTGGTGACATCCACGTCGGACACCGACTTCAGCTTGGATGCGCCCACGGCGACGTCAGGCGCGCCCGTGGTGGCGTCGCGTGCGCCCAGGCCCAGGCCGCTACCGGCATCCGTGACCGAGAAGCTGCTCTCCGAGTCGAACGTGACGCGGCCGTTAGCCGTCCACTTCTGTGCGGCGCCCACATCGACACCCGGATAGGCCGTTGCCGAGTTGTTATCGTCGTCTGTTAGGCCGCCGGTTTCGTTATAGGTGTTCATCATCATCGCACCGGCAGCGGAAGCCGCAGTGTTCTCGATGGAGATGTCCGCACCGCTGGCGTGCGTCAATTTCATGCCGCCGTTTTCCGAGTCGTACTGAGCGGTGATGCCCGTCTTTGCCGATTGCGCATTGATCGCGTTGATCGCGGACGAGTAGTCGCTCGCGCTGGAACCGTCGTTAGCGACCGAGAACGACACCTTCACGTCGGCGCCCGCCGCCGTGTTGTCGCCCGTCAGTTTGAACTCGAAGGAGCCGCCCTGCAGTTTCAGGTTGACGTCGGTACGCGCTTCCGCCGTCACGCCGGTGTTGCCGGTCTGCTTGTTGACCGCCGCAGCGATCGATTTCGCGGTGTCCTTGCTCGGGGTGCTGGCTTCCGTCGTGTAGGTGTACGAACCGCGCACACCGGAAACGACGACCGTCTGGCCGCCGACGACGCTGGACGTGCCGTCGGCCTTGATAGCGACCTGGCTGTTTTCGACCCGGTTGTCGCCGTACGTGTTCGTCAGGAAGTTCGCACCCGAAGCCGAGATCAGCTGGTTTGCATCGGCACCGACCTGGAAGTTCGCGGTACCCATCGTGCCGTCCAGCAGTGCCTGGCCGTTGAAGGTGGTGGTCTGGGCGATACGGTTCAGTTCCGACGACAGTTGGCTCACCTCGGTCTGCAGTGCCTGACGGTCAGAAGCCGAGTTGGTGCTGTTCGACGACTGCACAGCCAGTTCGCGGATACGCTGCAGGATGTCGCCGGAGGAAGCCAGGGCGCCTTCAGCCGTTTGCGCCAGCGAGACACCGTCGTTCGCGTTACGGCCAGCTTGGGTCATACCACGGATTTGAGAATTCATGCGATCCGAAATCGCCAGGCCTGCGGCGTCGTCCTTCGCGCTGTTGATGCGCAGACCGGAAGACAGGCGTTGCAGGGAGGTGGACAGGGCGCCCTGGGAACCGGCCAGGTTACGTTGCGAGTTCAGGGAAGCGATGTTGGTGTTGATGACGGAAGCCATGGTAATTCTCCAAAACGGGTACTGCTATTTCGGCGATTTGCTCTGTCCACTTTGGCCCGCCACGCTGTCCTGTGACGCTCAAGCCGCTGTTGTTTTGGGTAACGGTGTCCGTACGGGAACCTTTAGGGATTTTTTTGCGGTAAATTTTGCCTTACGGCCCTAAAGTGGAGGGTGCAGCGGGCGCTCTGTCGGCAGGGTTTTTCGGTTCTTTAGGGAGAATAGAGGGGATTTTTGCCCTTATTTCGGGGCTTTGACAGGGGCACTTTTGCTCAGCCGTGAGGGTGGGGCGACGATGTTTCGCTCACCTCTGATGAAAAAAAGGGCGCCGAAGCGCCCATTGGTCGACTAATGCTCAGTAGATCATCGTCACATCGCAAAGTCCAGCTGGCTTCCGACCACGACGACTTCGGTAGCCGATGCCGCGATGCGGGCACCCGAGAACGCCGCCATCAATTCGTCCACGGTATGGTTGATGCCGTCGCTGAACTGGATAGCATTGATTGCGTAGCTCGGCCCGGCAAAGTGACTCATGACCGTTACTTGATCGGAGGTGCCGTACGCGATCACCAGGTTATTCGCTACTTTCGTCATCGACCTTACCTGATTGAACTGGATGTCTTCGAACACCAGCGACTCGAAACGCCCCGCCGTCGGGTCGATTGCATTGATCGTATCGACGCCCGAACCCAACTGCAGTACGTAGACGTCGTCGCCGGCGGTACCGGCAAGCGTGTCGTTGCCCGCGCCGCCGTACATCGTATCGTTGTCGGCACCGCCATTGACCGAGTCGTTGCCATCGCCGCCCAGCAGCAAGTCGTTGCCAGCCTCGCCGAAAAGATAATCGCTGTCGCTTTCGCCTGACAGCTGATCGTCGCCAGCGCCGCCCAGCAGCGAGTCCAGCCCGACGCCGCCAATCAATTCGTCTGCACCCGCACCGCCATTCAGGGTGTCATTGCCGATTTCGCCGTACAGTCGATCGGCGCCGCCATTGCCGCTGAGGCTATCGTTGCCTGCGCCGCCCATGGCAATTTCGTCGAATGCGGAGAATGTCATGTTGTCGTTGGCAGTGGTCAGCGCAATGACGTAGTTGTGGAGGATATCTTGCGTGCTCCAAGTCGCATCGGCGAAATGCACGGTATCGAATACTCCGTTGACGCCAAAGAATCCGGAGATCGTCACCTTGTCGGCGGCAGTGTAATTCACGATCAGGTTAGAACCAACTCGTTGCAGCGATGACAGGGACGATGCGGCGATGTCTTCAAAAACGAGCGTTTTTACTCGCCCGGCCGTGTTGTCCGCACAGTTCAGGATGTCCTGTCCATCGCCGGAGCGGAACACCACAGTATCGTTGCCCAGGCCCGCCACAATGCTGTCATCGCCCGCGCCGCCGTCCAGCCAGTCATCGCCGTTTTCGCCCATCAGCGTGTCGTTGCCGATTCCGCCGTACAGGCTGTCGTTGCCGGCCCCGCCGGTGAGGCCGTCGTTACCGGCTTCGCCATAGACCGCATCGTCACCACCGAATGTCAGCACTGTGTCGTTACCCGCGCCGCTGAGTACGGTTTCGGCCATATTGTATGTGAAACTAGCTTTGTCATCTGCATCGGATAAGTGGATCGGATAGCGGGTGTACAGATCGGCCATCGACAGGGTTTGGCCGTCGCTGAATTGTAGGTGTGTAATGACGCTATTTGCGTAACCGAACTGCTGCTTGATCGTGATCTCGTCGGCATCGCCATAACGCAAGATCAGATCTCCACCTCGATATGTCACCGCAGTCAAGCCATCCGACGCAACGTCTTCGAATCTGATCATGTCGACGTGGCCGGCCGTCGTGTCTGTTGCGGAGATGGTGTCGCTGCCATCACCCTTGCGGAAGACTAAAACGTCATTCCCGGCGTCGCCGGAAAGAATGTCATTGCCCGTTCCTCCAGTCAGCGTATCGTTGCCAGTTCCTCCGCTGAGAGCATCATTTCCGCTCCCCATGTCGATCAGGTCATTGCCCGCACCGGCGGAGATGTGTTCCGACAGATCGGACGGGCCAAGGACATCGTCCGCATCTGTCAGTGATATACCGTAGTTCTCGAAGAGGGCCTGCATCGGAATGTAGACTTCTTCCGATGTCGAAAGGAATTTGTACATCCTGAGCGCGGTGATCTGGTGTTCCGCGCCGAGGTATGCGTCTTTCAAGGTGAACGATTGATCCGTTCCCCATTTGACGATCAGGTCGTTTCCGAGGCGCTGGAAAAGGGTCAACTTCGAAGCGTCCACGCCCTTCAGATAGACGATATCGTTCTTATTCGGATCCGTATCGAAGTTATCAATGATATCTTTCCCCGAGTTAGGGCCGAGTAGGTATAGGTCGTCGCCATTGCCTCCCACCAATGTGTCCGGTCCAAGCAGACCCTCTAAGGTGTCGTTACCGCTGCCGCCAATCAGCAGCTGTGCACCCGTGGTCCCGGTGAGGTAATCATTACCGCCAAGCCCGTCGATAGTATCCGACGTACTGAGTACATCATTCCCCTCGGTCGGCACCCCCGTAGCAAGGGCGGCAAATTGCGAAGACGCGGCGAGGGTAGTACGTGCGTTAGCCATGCAAGGTCCTTTCTTTCATTAACTGAAGAAGCGTTGTCGCGCTATCCGGCGCGGTCGGTACTGCTTGCAGAGCCGAGGTGAGCACCTCGGATAAAGGAGGGCGCCAGTCTGGCCGGAGTGCCACGCACGCCGGCCAGACTGGCGATGAGGGCGTTACGTCCCCGAGAACATCCCGATCAACTCAGCCACCGTATGGTTCGCCCCATCGCTGAACTGCACTGCGTTGACCGCATACAGCGCGGAAGCGAACTGACCGGTGACCGTGACCTGGTCCGACGTGCCATACGCGATCACCAAGTTGTTCGACACCTTCGCGACCGAGCGCACCTGGCTGAGGGCGACATCCTCGAACACCAGTGACTCGAAGCGGCCCGCCGTCGCGTCGTAGGCGTTCACCGTGTCGATGCCCGAACCGAGCTGGAATACGTACACGTCGTCGCCGGCGCCGCCGGTCAGCGAATCGGTGCCGACGCCGCCGGACAGCGTGTCGTTGCCCGCGCCGCCGGTCAGCGTGTCGTTGCCCAGTTCGCCGAACAGGCGGTCGTTGCCGGCCGCGCCGTCCAGCGAGTCGTTGCCGGCACCGGCCAGGACCGATTCGTTCCAGGCGCTGAACACCAGCGTGTCGGCCGCCGTCGACAGGTTGATGTTGTAGTGGTCGAACAGGTCCTGCATCGTCCAGTCGCCGTCGGCGAACTTCAGCGTGTTGATGGCCGCCGGCGCGCCGAGGTAATTGCTGATGGTGACCTGATCGCCGGCCGTGTACGTCACGACGAGGTTGCCGCCGACCCGCTGCAGCGACGTCATGTTCAGCGCGCCGATGTCCTCGAATACGACGGTCTTCAACCGGCCCACGGTGGCGTCGCTGATGTTGAGCAGGTCGATTCCGTCACCCGAGTGGAACACGATGGTGTCGTTGCCGCTGTTTGCCGTGATCGTGTCGTTGCCGATGCCGCCCGCGACCCAGTCGTCGCCGGCGTCGCCGTTCAGGTTGTCGTTGCCCGCGCCGCCGAACAGCGTGTCGTTGCCGTTGCCGCCGTAGACGTTGTCGTTGTCGGCTTCGCCATACACGACGTCGTCGCCGCCGGCCGCGGTGATCGTGTCGTTGCCGGCGCCGCCATGGATCGTCTCGCCGCTGTCCGTGAACGTGGCGTTCTCGGCGGTGTCGGCCATCTTCACTTCATACTTCGCGAACAGCTGGTCCTGGGTGAACGAGCCGTCCGAGAACTCGATCGCATTGAATTTGTTCGCGCCGTAGAAGCTGCTCACCGTGACGCTGTCGCCGGTGCCGTAGTCGATGACGAGGTTCGTACCCACGCGCTTGACGGCGAGCAGCTGGTCGGAAGCCACGTCCTCGAAGCGGATCACCTTGTTCTTCAAGGTCGAAGTATCTTCCAGGTCGATCGTGTCGATGCCCGAGCCAATGCGCAGCAGGTACAGGTCGTTCCCCGTCCCACCTTTCAGCGAGTCGTTGCCTGCGCCGCCATCGAGCGTGTCGTTGCCCGCGCCGCCCAGGAGCGTATCGATGTCCAGCCCTCCGGACAGGTAATCGTCGCCGGCGTCGCCCGACAGCGAATCGCGTCCCACGTCGCCGGACAGCACGTCGTTGTCGTTACCGCCCAGCAGCGTGTCGTTCTCGGTGCCGCCGGAAAGCGTATCGTTGCCCGCGCCGCCCGTCAGCGAATCCGCGCCCGCTTCGCCGTACACGGCGTCGTTGCCGCCACCCGCGTCAACGACGTCCGCGCCCGCATCGGCGTAGATCGTCTCGTCCATATTGCGCGGGAACGTCAGGTTGTCGACGCCGGACGTAAGCTTCAGCACGTTGACGGCCAGCAGGTCCTGCACGGTCACCGTCTTGTCCGTGAACACGAGGGAATTGACTTCGTTGGTGATGCCGGAGAAATGGTTCTGCACCGTGATCTGGTCGCCGTTGCCGTAGGTGATGATCAGGTTCGACGCGCTGCGCTGCATGCCCGTGATATCGGTCGACGCGACGTCCTCGAAGATGAACGTCTTGATGCGGCCCGCGGTGGAGTCCTGCACACTGACCGTGTCGGCGCCGGAGCCGCGGCGGAAGACGAACGTGTCGTTGCCGGCGCCCGACGTCATGTTGTCGGCGCCCGCGCCGCCGTCGAAGCGATCGTCGCCCGCGTCGCCGATCAGGATGTCGGTGCCGTCGCCGCCGTACAGCGAATCGTTGCCCAGGCCGCCGTTGAGCGTGTCGTTGTCGGCCTCGCCATACAGCGCGTCGTTGCCACCAAGCGCCAGCATCGAGTCGTTGCCTGCGCCGCCGTGGATCGTTTCCGCATCGTCGCTGTAGGTGCCGCTGTCCGCGCCCGTCGTCAGCTGGATCTCGTACTTCGCAAACAGTTGCGCCGGCGTGAAGCTGACGCCGTCCGAGAACTCCAGCGCGTTGAACTTGTTGGCGCCGAAGTAGCTCGTGACGTTGACGCTGTCGCCGTTGCCGTACTCCATCACCAGGTTGGCGCCAACGCGCTTGACTGCCGTGAGATCGTCGGATGCCACGTCTTCGAAACGGATAATCTTGGTTTTGACGGTGGACGTGTCGTCGAGGTTGATCGTGTCGATACCGGAACCGACACGCAGCAGGTACACGTCGTTGCCCGTGCCGCCCGTCATCGTGTCGTTGCCGGCGCCGCCGTCCAGCGTGTCGTTGCCGATGCCGCCCGGCAGGCTGTCATTGTCCAGGCCGCCGGACAGGCGGTCGTCGCCCGCACCGCCGTCCAGCGTGTCGCGGCCTTCGTCGCCGGCCAGCGTGTCGTTGCCGAGGCCGCCGAGGATCGAGTCGTTGCCCGCACCGCCATTGACGATGTCGTCACCGCCCGCCGCGTCCACCTTGTCGTTGCCGCCGTCTGCGTAAATCGTTTCCGCCCAGTTGCGCGTGAACGCGACGTCGTCGTCGCCCGTCGTCAGCTTCAGCGCGTAGCCGGCCAGGATGTCCTGTACCGTGTGCGTGCCGTCGGTGAACACCACCTTCTGGACTTCGTAGCTCGTGCCGCTGAAGTAGTTCACCAGCGTCACCTTGTCGCTCGTGCCATAGGTCAGGATCAGGTCCCAGCCGCTGCGCGCCGCGCCGGTCAGCGCGTTGAATGCCACGTCTTCGAAGACCAGCGTCTTGACGCGGTCGACCGAGCCGCCCGCGAAGTTGACGCTGTCCTGGCCGGACCCGATGCGAAGCAGCACCGTGTCGTTGCCGACACCGGTGTTGATCGAGTCGTCGCCGACGCCGCCGTCCATCACGTCGTCGCCGTCCAGGCCGTACATCGTGTCGTTGCCCGCGCCGCCGAAGACCGTATCGTTGCCGAGGCCGCCGTTGAGGTTGTCGTTGTCGGCCTGGCCGTCGATCAGGTCGTTGCCGCCGGCGGCCGTGATCGTGTCATTGCCGGCGCCGCCGCGGATCGTTTCGACGTCGTCCGTGAAGGTCAGGTTGTCGCCCGTGTCGCCCAGCTGGATCGCATAGTTGGCGAACAGCTGGTCGGCGCGGAAGCTGACGCCGTCGGAGAACTGGATCGTCGAGAACTTCGTGGTCGCGTCCGTGTAGTAGGACGTGAGCGTGACGCTGTCGCCGTTGCCGTACGTGAGCGTCAGGTTGGCGAAGCTGCGCGACACGCCCGTCAGCGCGGTCGAGGCCACGTCCTCGAAGCGGATCACGTCGACCTTGTTGGCGCCCGTGTCGGCCAGCGAGATCTGGTCGATGCCCGAACCGACGCGCAGGATGAACACGTCGTTGCCGCCGCCTCCGATCATGCTGTCGTTGCCGGTTCCGCCGTCCAGTGTATCGTTGCCGGCAGAGCCGTTCAGCGTATCGTTGCCCGTGCCGCCGTAAGCGACGTCGTCGCCGGTGCCGCCATCGATCGTGTCGTTGCCCGCGTCGCCGTAGAGCGTGTCGTTGTCGATGCCGCCGTTAATGTTGTCCGTGCCGTCGCCGCCGTAGATCGTGTCGGTGCCCGCATCGCCGGCCAGCGAGTCGTTGCCGTCCTCGCCATATACCGCATCGTTGCCGCCACTGGCACCGATCGTGTCGTTGCCCGCGCCCGCCTTGATCGTTTCGTTCAGGTTTTGCGGGAAGCTCGTCGCTTCGTCGTCCCCGGCGCCCAACTGGATCGGATAAGCGGCAAACAGTTGCGCCATGTCCCATATCTGGCCGTCCGAGAACGAAACATGCGTGATGACGTTGTTTGTGGTCGAGAAGTAGTTGACGATCGTGACCTCGTCGGCATCGCCATACTTCAGCACGAGGCTCCATCCCGACCGGACCACCGCGGTCAGGTCCGTCGACGGAATGTCTTCGAAACGGATCATATCGACGCGCCCGGCCGTGTTGTCCGCTGACGTGATCGAATCGATCCCCGAGCCTTTGCGCAGTACGAACACGTCGTTGCCCAAGCCGCCATACATCGTATCGTTGCCGGTCCCGCCGTCGAGCGTGTCGTCGCCCGCGTCGCCGGACAGGTAGTCGTTGCCGGCGCCCATGTCGATCTTGTCGTTGCCGTTACCGCCGCGCACGTGTTCGTTCAGGTCCGACGGACCCAGCACGTCGTCGCCATCCGTCAGCAGATACGTATAGCGTTCGAACACTTCGCGCATCGTATAGGACACCTCCTCGTACGTGGACAGGAATTTCTGCAGCCTCAACGTCGTGATCTGGTGATCTTCGCCCAGATAAACGTCTTTCAGCGTGACCTGGCTGTTGGTACCCCAGCGGATGATGATGTCGTTGCCGATGCGTTGAAAGCCGGTCAGTTCGGTTTCGTTGACTTCCTTCAGATACAGCACGTCGTTCTTGTTGGGATTCGCATCGATGTTGATGATGACGTTGTGGTCCGCGTAATCGCCCATCACATACAGGTCGTCGTCCGCGCCGCCGATCAGCGTGTCGTTGCCGGCGGTGCTCTCGAGCGTGTCGTTACCGTTGCTGCCGATCAGTACCTGATTGCCGCTGCCGCCGAGCATACTGTCGTTGCCGCCGAGGCCGTCGACGGTCACGTCGCCACTGATGAGGAGCGTATCGCTGCCCTCGGTGGGAACGACCGCTGCGGCCAAGGTGGAAATGCCGGAAGATGCCGAGGTGCTGCCCGCGCGGATAACGGCCATGTGAATTCCTTAATCTGATTAATAAAAAGTAAATAGCATCAGCTATTTGCTGAGTTTCAATACATTTTATAGGAAGTATTGCCGTGTGTTAAGGCGAGGTTAAGGCGATCACTGGGCCAGGATAGAAAAAAAAGGGCCTGCATTTTACGCAGGCCCTTACTTGCAATAACGAAGTAATACAAAAATATTAATCCGCGACCACCACCCGATTTTTCCCGGTCTTTTTCGCGGTATACATCGCCTGGTCCGCACGCTTGACGAGCTCCAACTGTTCCTCGCCACGCTTGCGCAGCGCCACGCCGGCCGAGAACGTGATCAGCACCTTTTCGTTCTCGTGCATGAAGAAGTGGCGGGTCAGCTCGCGTTGCAGCCGCGTCATCGTCGCGACGGCCGCCTCGACGCTGGTTTCCGGCAGCAGGATCAGGAATTCCTCACCGCCGAAGCGGGCGATCACGTCCATCGAGCGCAGCGTTTCCTTGACGACCTTGACGAGGTGCTTCAGCGCGCCGTCGCCGGCGATGTGGCCGTAGGTGTCGTTGAGTTTCTTGAAGTCGTCCAGGTCGAGCACGGCGATGCACAGCGGCGTGCCGCGGCGGTCGGCACGGGCCGTTTCGCGTTCGAACACGTCGTCCAGGCCGCGGCGGTTCAGGCTGCCGGTCAGCTGGTCTTCGCGCACCAGTTCGCTCATGTGCTGCAGCTGGTTTTCCAGCGACTTGATGCGCGCTTCCGCGTCTTCCACTTCCTGGCGCGCCGTCACCATGTTGTCGCGCGCCTTCAGCGCTTCGCCCTGCACGATGCGAGTTTCGCGCAGCACCTCGTCGAGGATCTCGTTCAGTTCCGCGATATCCTGCGCGTGGCTGATCTTCTCCGAATAGCCGCCGATCTTTTCGTGGAAGTCGCCCGTCGACGCGGCCACCTGGCCGAGGCGGTCGATGAAGGTCATCATCATGTTCTTCACCGTCAGCTTCACGTCGGCCATGCTGTGCTTCAGCTGGCTTTGCTTGTAGATGACGTCCTTCAGGCTGCGCGTGGCCGCTTCCAGCGCGCGGGCATCCAGCGGGCCTTCGATCAGCGCCTGCACGGCATCGACCTGACCGCGCAGCCACGAGTCGTCGTCCAGCAGCTCGCTGACGTTTTCCAGCAGCAGGCGGAACAAGCGCAGCAGCAGTTCCTGTTGCTCGGCCGCGTCGCCGTGCTTCAGTTCGATCTGGTAGCACAGCTGCTTCAGGCGCACGGCGATTTCCGACAGGTCCGCTTCCGTATGCGCTTCCTTCGTCGCCACGCCCAGCGCTTCCGCTTCGGCCACCAGGGCCGGCGTGCCCGTCAGCAGCGACGCGACGGCGAACGTCAGCGTGCGGCTCAGCAGGTCGCGCAGCAGGCGTGTCTGTTCGCCTTCCGGCATCGGCGCCAGTTCGATGCCGCCGGCTTTCTTGATTGGACGTTCGGCCAGTTGCGACAACGCGGTCGCGTAGGCATCCCAGTCGCGTGCCTTGACGGCGCGGTTGAAGCGGCGGCCGAACTCGGCCAGGTCGCCCGGCTGCTCCGTCATGCGCGCGGCAAAGCGGGTCAGCACGTTTTCCGGACCGGGGTCGGGCGTGGCGACGGCGATGGGCGGCGCGGCCGGGATGCCCGCGATCTCGTTGTAAATGTCGCGGTAAGCTTCCGGCGTTGGCGCGATGCGGCGGATCGCGAGGCGGCGGAACGCCTCGCGCGCGATATCGGCCGGATTCTGGTCGGCGCCTGCGGAACTGGGTGGTTTACTCGACATCTGGCTTGCAGCCTTTACAAAAGATTACCGATAGCCTGCATCATAAGGTACTGATGAGTTTGCCCATACGCGGAGGAAGAGGAGGAAATTCCTTTACTTCTGGAACCAACAGTTGTCTTCGTTTTAAGCGTCAGTCAATCAGGCCGTTCTTGATCGCGTAGTGCGTCAGCTCGGCGCTGTTCTTCAGCTTCATCTTGACGAGCAGCCGGGCGCGGTACTCGCTGACCGTCTTCACGGATAGCGACAGCTCCTTGGCGATGGCGCCCACGGTCTTGCCGGAGGCGATCATCGTCAGCGTCTGGTATTCGCGGTCGGACAGCGTTTCGTGCAGCGCGGCCTCGTGGTCTTCGCCCACGTGGTTCGCCAGCTCCTGCGCCAGGGCCGGGCTGATGTATTTTAAACCGCCGGCCACCTGACGGATCGCCGTGACGAGCTCTTTTGGTGCGCTCTGCTTGGTCAGGTAACCCGCGGCGCCGGCCTTCAGCGAGCGGATCGCGTACTGGTCCTCGCGGTGCATCGACAGCATCAGCACGGCGAGCTCCGGCTTTTCCTTCTTGATCTGTTTCAGCACCTCGATGCCGCTGCGGTCGGGCATCGAGATGTCGAGCAGGACGACGTGGCAGCCCGACTTGCGGAACAGGCGTAGTGCGTCGCTGCCGTTTTCCGCCTCGCCGGACACGACGATGTCGCGCGTATCGGCCAGGATCTGCTTCAGGCCTTCGCGCACGATCGCGTGATCGTCGGCGATGAAGACCTTGATGGCGGCTTTGTCACTCATGCGGCGTGAATCCTATTTCGTTGTTGCAAGCCGGATTGTAATCCCTTCGTTCCGCCGGCGTCCGGTAATGCACGCGGGATGCGGATCGCGACGATGGTGCCGCCGCCGGGCGCATCCGACAGGTTCAGCGTGCCGCCCAGCGCCCGGGCCCGCTCGGCCATGCCGCGCAGGCCGAACGAGCCCGGCTTGGAGCGGTCGGCGGGGCGGATGCCAGCACCGTTGTCCGTGATCTTCACCGTCACGTACTGGCGCGTGCAGTGCAGGCGCACCGTCACGCGGCTGGCGTGCGCGTGCTTGGCGATGTTCGTCAGCGCTTCCTGCACGATGCGGAACAGAGCGCTGGCCTGGTCCGGGTCGAGGGCCACGTCCTTCTCGTTGGACTGGAAGCTGCATGCGAGCCCGGCCTGCGCGGCGAATTCCTTCACCTGCCATTCCAGCGCGGCGACCAGGCCGAAGTCGAGGATCGACGGGCGCAGGTCCAGCGTGATGCGGTGCACGGCATCGATCGTGCGGTCGGCCAGCTGGTCCACGTAGGCGGCTTTCTCGGCCAGCGCGGCGTCGCCTTCCGGAAGGCGCGCGGCCAGCATGGCCAGCGCCATCTTGATGGCCGTGAGGTTGCCGCCCAGGTCGTCGTGGATTTCGCGCGCGATGCGCGTGCGTTCCTGTTCCTTCACTTTTTCGATGTGGGCCGTCAGCTCGGCCAGGCGGGCCCGGCTGGCGCGCACCTCGAGCTGCTCGAGCTTGCTCTCGGTGATGTTGGTCATGATGCCTTCCCACTGCACCGCGCCGCCCGGCAGCGCGTGCGGCGTGGCGCGCAGGTTGATCCACTTGACGTCCTTCCACGCCTCGATCCAGATACGGCCTTCCCAGTTCCAGCTCCACAGCGTGCCGGCGGACGAGGCCATCGAGTCCAGGTAGGACTGGCGGTCTTCCTGCAGTACCAGCTGGGCGAAGCGGTCCGGCTGCGCTGCCAGCTCGGAAGCTGCCAAGCCCAGCAGCGCCTGGCAGCCTTCGGACAGGTAGGGGAACGACACGCGCCCGTCGGGATCGCGGCGGAACTGGTAGACGAGGCCGGGCGTGTGCGACACGATCGCGTCGAAGCGCGCCTGCACGTGGCGCAGCGCCTCGTGCGGCGTCTCGTCCTCGGCCACGGCCAGCACGCAGTCCTGCCCGGCGTGCGTGACGGCAGCCAGGCGCAGCGACACGCGGTAGCGCGAGCCGTCCGCCCGGGCCAGGCTCGTGCTGACGATGGCGCCGCTGGCGAGGGCGGCATCGAACTGCTCGCGGGGCAGGTGAGGGGCCAGCGCGGCGAAGTCCAGCCCCGGTTCGCAGTGGGCATTGCGGCATGCGGCCGGGTTGGCGTCGAGGAGGCGCAGCGTGCGCGGATCGATCAGGAACAGCTCCGAACGGCTGGCTTGCCAGGCGATCTCATGCCACAGCGGCGCGTGGCAGGACGGGGCAGTGCTCATAAATGTGTACAATCGTT
Source organism: Pseudoduganella flava (assembly GCF_007830495.1). Classification (GTDB taxonomy): domain Bacteria; phylum Pseudomonadota; class Gammaproteobacteria; order Burkholderiales; family Burkholderiaceae_D; genus Rugamonas; species Rugamonas flava. The sequence goes on from NZ_VLKW01000004.1 coordinate 222,057, forward strand.
CCGCATTGGCAGGATGATACGTGAAACACCCGCTCCATGAACAAAGCATTCGTGAAAGAAACCGATCAGGACGATGACGACGACATCGCCCAAGCTCCGCCCATTCCGCCGGGCGCGAAGAACTACATCACCCCAAGCGGCTACCGGCGCATCAAGGACGAGCTGCTGCAGCTGATCGACGTCGAGCGGCCGGAAGTCGTGAAGGTGGTGCACTGGGCCGCGTCGAACGGCGACCGCTCCGAGAACGGCGACTACATCTACGGCAAGCGCCGGCTGCGCGAAATCGACCGCCGCATCCGCTTCCTGACGAAGCGCCTCGACCTGGCCGAAGTGGTGGACCCGAGCGTCCACCACGGCAGCGACCAGGTGTTCTTCGGCGCCACCGTCACCTACAGCAATCAGGACGGCGTCGAGAACACGATCACGATCGTCGGCATCGACGAATTCGACCCGCTGAAGGGCAAGGTGAGCTGGATCTCCCCAATCGCCCGCACGATGACGAAGGCGCGCGAGGGGGATATGGTGACGTTGCATACGCCGACCGGGGTGGAGGAGTTGGAGATTCTGGAGGTGAGGTATCCGGAGGGGGAGGATTGAGCCCGCTCAGCAGCCGGCAACGCTGACTGCACGATGATGGGGCTCACTTCCATCTGGAGAGGCCCATGGCACGCCCAAAGCGCGTCTTCCTGCCAGGCGTTCCGCTGCATATCGTCGACAGGGGAAACGCGCGCCAGCGTTGTTTCTTCGACGACCGCGACCGCGTGCACTACCTCGACCATCTACGAACGGCTGCGGCAGAAAAGCGATGCGCCGTGCACGCCTATGTACTGATGACCAATCATGTGCACTTGTTGGTGACGCCGGAGGTTCCCGACGGCGTACCCGCGATGATGAAGAGCATTGCACAATGCCACGCGCAGTACATCAACTGGCGCTATCGGCGTACCGGTGGCTTGTGGGAAGGCCGCTATAAAGCGGCACACATCGAAAGCGAAACCTATTTGCTGATTTGCCAACGGTACATTGAGCTGAATCCGCTGCGGGCCAAAATGGTGGAGTTTCCCGGGCAGTACCGCTGGTCGAGTTACCGGAGGAATGCGGATGGCCGACCGGATCCGCTTGTCACGCAGCACGAACTTTATCGGTCGCTTGGCGTGGATGGCGCAGCACGTTGCGGGCACTATCGCGATTTGTTCGCGCAGCCGCTGTCGACAAAGGATGTGGCATTCATCCGCGCTGCGACGAATGCGGAGTTTGCGGTAGGCGGCCAGGCATTTCTCAAGCGGATCGCAGGCTTGCGCGATGGTGCATGCGGGCCAGCGCGCTGAAATGGAAACCAACAGCAAACCCTGGGGTCAGACCCGCCGGGTCTGACCCCGGCTTCTGCCGTTGGTTTTCATGACGCCGGCGGCGTACAAGCGTGCAAGCGGGCCTACCCCCGCTCCCGGCTCACCCGATTCACGCCGGCCACCTTCCGCACATTGCGCAGCAGGCCGGCCAGGTGCACCCGATCCTTCACCTGAATGGTGAAGCGCAGCTGGTGCAGGACGTGGTCGTTGTCCTCGTCCATGCCGACGAACGTGATGTTGCCGTCGGATTCGCCGATCTCGGCGGCCACGCGGGCGAGGATGCCTTTTTCGTTGTTGATCAACAGGCGGATGCGGCTGTCGAAGCGGCGGTTCAGCTCGGTGCCCCATTTCACCGCGATCCAGCGGTCCGGTTCCTTCTGGCGCTGGCGCCGCGCCACGCTGCAGTCGGACGTGTGCACCTGCAGGCCCTGGTCGCGCCGCAGCTGGCCGATGATCTGGTCGCCCGGGATCGGCAGGCAGCACGGCGCCAGCTGCACGGAGACGCCTTCGCTGCCGTAGATCGTCACCGGGTCCAGGTCCGCCGCGCTGTTGTGGTCGATCGGCACGGAGGCCGATTCGCCGCCCAGCAGGCCGAAAATGTGCCGCGCGACGAGCGCCGCCATCCGCTTGCCGATGCCGATGTCGGCGTACAGCTCGTCCATCGACTTGGCCGACGATTCGTTCAGCAGCCGCTCCACCAGCGGCTCCGGCAGGTTCGGATCGATGCTGATGCCGGCCAGCGCCTGCTGCAGCAATTGGCGGCCCAGGTTGATCGACTCGGGCAGATTGATCGTGCGCAGGTGGTGCCGGATCGCCGAGCGGGCCTTGCCCGTGCGGACGAACGACAGCCAGCTGGGCGACGGCCGCGAGTTCGGGTCCGTCACCACTTCGACGATGTCGCCATTGCGCAGCTCGCTGCGCAGCGGAGCCGGTTCGCCATTGATCGTCACCGACACCGTGTGGTCGCCGATGCCCGTGTGGATCGCGTACGCGAAATCGATCGGCGTGGCGCCGCGCGGCATCGCGATGATCTTCGATTTCGGCGTGAACACGTAGACGGAGTCGGGGAACAGGTCGACCTTCACGTGTTCCAGGAACTCGGCCGAGTCGCCCGTCTGCTGCTGGATGTCCAGCAGCGACTGCAGCCACGCGTGGGTGCGCTGCTGCATGTCCGACATGTTCGCGTCGCTGTTCTTGTACAGCCAGTGCGCCGCCACGCCCGATTCGGCCGTGCGGTGCATTTCCTGCGTGCGAATCTGGAATTCGACGGGCGTGCCGTACGGGCCGATCAACGTCGTGTGCAGCGACTGGTAGCCGTTCAGCTTGCGGATCGCGATGTAGTCCTTGAACTTGCCCGGCATCGGCTTGTACAGCGAGTGCAGCGTGCCCAGCGCCACGTAGCAGTTCGGGAAGCTGTCGACGACGACGCGGAAGCCGTACACGTCCAGCACCTGCGAGAACGTCAGGTGTTTCGAGCGCATCTTCTTGTAGATGCCGTACAGCGTCTTCTCGCGGCCATACACTTCCGCGTGGATGCCGGCCATCCCCAGCGTGTTCTTGACGGAGTCGAGGATCTTGCCGACCACCTCGCGCCGGTTGCCGCGTGCCGCCTTCACGGCTTTCGCCAGCACGTGGTAACGCAGCGGGTACAGGTGCGAGAACGACAGGTCCTGCAGCTCGCGGTAGATGTTGTTCAGGCCAAGGCGGTGCGCGATCGGCACGTAGACTTCCATCGTCTCCTTGGCGATGCGCTGCTTCTTGGCCGGCGCCATCACGTCCAGCGTGCGCATATTGTGCAGCCGGTCGGCCAGCTTGATCAGGATGACCCGCACGTCCGACGCCATCGCCAGCAGCATCTTGCGGAAGTTCTCCGCCTGCGCCTCGATCTGGCTCTGGAATTCGATCTTCTCCAGCTTCGACAGGCCGTCGACGAGGTGCGCGACGGGCGCGCCGAAGCGCTCGATCAGCTCGTCCTTCTTGACGTCCTGGTCCTCCATCACGTCGTGCAGCAGCGCGGCCATGATCGCCTGCGCATCGAGCTTCCAGTCGGCGCAGATTTCGGCGACGGCGATCGGGTGCGAGATGTAGGGTTCGCCCGACTTGCGCACCTGGCCCAGGTGCATCTCGTCCGAGAACCGGTAGGCTTCCTTGACCTTTTTCAGGTCGGCCTCGGTCATGTATTCGGCGAGTTTTTCCGTCAGGTGGGAGATCGTGGCGACACCGGCTGGCGTCAGCGGGGCGGCGAGGGGAGAGGTGGAGATGACGGGGGCCTGGCCGGCATCCCCGTCCGGCTTGGCCGAACGGCGGCCCCGCGGGGCGGGGCGCTCTGTGATGCCGGGTTCGGCCGAGTTCAGGTTCATGGTCTTCTCAGTGTGATTCAACTGTAGAACCTGTAATGGTGCTCTGGAACGCAGGTTCCGAAATTACATTGGGACCTTTTTCAGCATTTCCAGGCCCACCTTGCCGGCCGCGATCTCGCGCAGTGCCAGCACGGTCGGCTTGTCCTTGGCTTCCACTTTCGGGGTGTGGCCCTGCAGCAGCTGGCGAGCGCGATAGGTCGCGGCCAGGGTCAGCTGGAAACGGTTCGGCACATTCTGCAGGCAATCTTCGATCGTAATACGGGCCATGGTGTCACTCCTGGAAACTGGAAAAAATGGATAGCTGAAAGCGGTACTGGAAACGGTGCTTGAAACTATGTTGGAACTTATTCGTGCTGCTCGGCGTGGATGCCCAGCTGGGCAAACAGCGATGCATTGCGGGCCGCCTGTTGCGCAAACCGGCAACGGGCCGATCGGACGATCGCGCTCAGTTCAAGCAAGGCGACCGGAAACTCTTCATTGATAATAACATACTCGAACTCGGGCGCGTGCGCGATTTCGCCTCCCGCGGCCAGCAGGCGCCGCGTGATCACGTGCGGCTCGTCCTGGCCGCGCTTGTGCAGCCGCTCCTCCAGCGCCGCGATCGATGGCGGCAGGATGAAGATGCCGGCCGCCTGCGGGAACTGCTTCTTCACCTGGCGGGCGCCCTGCCAGTCGATCTCCAGCAGGATGTCGGTGCCGGCGCGCATCTGCTCTTCGACGAACAGGCGCGACGTGCCGTAGTAATTGCCGTGCACTTCAGCCCACTCCAGGAACTCGCCCGCATTGGCGCGCGCCACGAAGTCCTCCGCGGTCGTGAAGAAGTACTCGCGGCCGTGTTGTTCGCCCGGACGCGGCTGGCGCGTGGTCGTCGAAATGGACAGCTTGATCGTCGGTTCCTGCGCCAGCAGCGCATTGACGAGGGTGGACTTGCCCGCGCCCGACGGCGCCGCAACCATGAACAGGCTGCCGGAGAAGTGTTGGCTCATTTGCAATCTCGATTCGCAGGGCCGTGGCCCAAAGGCGTATTTTACCAAGAGCAACCGGTTTTGCATCTGTTGGCCATACGTGCAGCACACATCGTGCAGCATAGATCCGTCGAGCATGTCGTCTAATCGTCCGCTTGGCGCCCCCGCGGCGCCTTTCCTAGAATGGCCGCAGACCATAACGACAAGGGGAGACAATGCCCAACATCACGATCCGCGCCGCCGACGGCTACCCGCTGGCCGCGACGCGCTACCTGCCGGACGGACCGGAACGCGCCCGTCTCGTCGTCGCCGGCGCCACCGGCGTGCCGCAAGGCTTCTACCGCCGCTTCGCCGAATTCGCGGCCGGCCGCGGCTATGCCGTGACGACGTTCGACTACCGCGGCGTCGGCCTGTCCGCGCCCGAGTCGCTGGCCGGGTTCGATGGCGACTTCCTCGACTGGGCCAGGCTGGACTTGGCCGCCGTGGTGGACGCCACCTCGGATGCCACGGCGGGCGGCGGCGTGCCGCTGCTGCTGGTCGGGCATTCGTATGGCGGCCATGCGTTCGGCCTGCTGCCGAACCACGCGAAGATCGACGGCATGTACGTGTTCGGCACCGGTGCCGGCTGGCACGGCTGGATGCCGCTGTTCGAGCGCTTGAAGGTGCTGTTCATGTGGCACGTGGCGGGCCCCATCCTGACGCGCCGGCACGGCTACCTGGCCTGGAGCCGGCTGGGCATGGGCGAGGACCTGCCGCTGGGCGTGTACCGCCAGTGGCGCCGCTGGTGCCGCTTCCCACATTACTTCTTCGACGACCCGGCGATGCGCGACAAGGTGGTGCCGGCCTATGCCGAAGTGCGCGCGCCGATCGTGGCCGTCAACGCGACGGACGATCCGTGGGCACCGCCCGCGTCGCGCGATGCGTTCATGGCGGGCTACCGCAACGCCCAATGGCAGGGCGTCGACGTCGACCCGCGGCGCGGGTTCGGCAAGCTGGGACACATGGGGTATTTTCGGCCGCACGCGCAGCCCCTGTGGGCCGCGGCGCTGGAATGGTGCGACGGGCTCGTCGCACGCTAGGGCTTACTCGAGGTTCTGGACCTGCTCGCGCATCTGCTCGATGAGCAGCTTCAGTTCCATCGATGCGTCGGCGAGCTCCTTGACGGACGCCTTCGCGCCCAGCGTGTTGGCCTCGCGGTTCAACTCCTGCATCATGAAGTCCAGCCGCTTGCCGACCTGGCCGCCCTTCTTGAGGATGTGGCGGGTTTCGTTCAGGTGCGCGGACAGGCGCCCCAGCTCCTCGGCCACGTCGATGCGGATGCCGTACAGGATCACTTCCTGGCGGATCCGCTCCATCGCATCCTGGCGCGACAGCGCCGCGTTCGAGCCTTGCGACGCCAGGCCCAGCGCTTCCTGCATCCGTTCGATCGCCTTTTGCTGGAATGCCGCCACCACTTGCGGGATCAGCGGCGTGATGCGCTTGACGATGCCTTCCATCGCCTCGATGCGGGAGATCAGCATCGCTTCCAGTGCCGCACCTTCGCGCTGGCGGCTCGTGACAAACGCCTCGACCGTGCGCGCCATCAGCACCGCGACGTCGGCCTGCAGCGTTTCCTGGCCGATCTGGGCTTCCTCGATGACGCCGGGCCAGCGCAGCAATTCCGCCACGGACATCGCCTGGGCGTTTGCGAAATACTTGCCCACCTCGTTTTGCAGGCGAGTCAATTCGTTCAACAGGGGGATATTCAGTGCCTGCGTGCCGGCGCCGGCGGCCTTGCGGCCGAAACTCAAGCGGATTTCAACCTTGCCGCGCGTGATCGCGGCCATGATGGCGGAACGCAGATCCGGCTCGAGGGCGCGCAGGTCGTCGTTGATGCGGAACTGAAGGTCGAGAAAACGGGAATTGACACTCTTGATTTCAATCGTCAGAGTTCCCGCCGCGCTTTCGCTGGTGGCAACCGCGTAGCCCGTCATGCTGGAAATGCTCAATGGATATCCCCGATTTTGTCTTTACAATACATGGTTTTGTCCACACAATCCGGTAAGTTGCGCTTGTTGAGGCGAGGAAACGCATGGCTGCACAAAACAACGCCCCATTACCGGATGGGCTGGACTTAGCTGGATACCGCATTGTAAAGAAAATTGCGTCCGGCGGGTTCAGTATCGTCTACCTCGCCTATGACGCGCAGGGCAATGCGGTGGCCATCAAGGAGTATTTACCAAGCGCGCTGGCATTGCGTCAAGAGGGCGAATTAGCGCCATCTGTGTCAAAAAACAACCTCCCGGTCTTCAGAATAGGGCTGAAATGCTTTTTCGAGGAGGGCCGCGCGCTGGCGAAAATCGCCCATCCGAATGTTGTAAGAGTGCTTAATTTCTTTCGTGCGAACGACACCGTGTACATGGTGATGGCGTATGAATCCGGTCATACGCTGCAGGATCATATCGGCCGGCAGCGCGCAAAAGGCGGAAAAATCGGCGAGGCATTTATCCGCCAGGTATTCACGCAGGTGCTGAAAGGCTTGCGCGAAGTGCACGCGAACCAGCTGCTGCACCTGGACCTGAAGCCCGCCAACATCTACCTGCGCACCGACGGCACGCCGATGCTGCTCGATTTCGGCGCGGCCCGCCAGACGCTGGGCTCCGAGGCACTGACGTTGACGCCGATGTACACGCCCGGCTTCGCCGCGCCGGAGCTGACGGTGAAGACGCATCCGCTGGGGCCGTGGACCGACGTGTATGGCATCGGCGCGGCGATGTTCGCCTGCATGGCCGGCTCGCCGCCTCAGCCGGCCGAACAGCGCCGCCAGGACGACCGGATGGAAGAGCACTACGCCCGCCTGGAACAGCGCTATTCGCCGGAGCTGGTGCGGCTGGTACGATGGGCGCTGGCGATCGATCCGCTGGCCCGTCCGCAAAGCCTGTTCGAGCTGCAGAAGGCGCTGCAGGCCGTGCCGGCCGCGCGCCCGGCGGTCGCACAGGAGCCGGGTGCGGCGGGCCCGTTCGGCCGCCTGCGCGCGCTGGCGCGGCGGCTGCGCGGCAGTCCCGACGAACCGTCCGACACATTGCAGGGCTAGGAGGCCCACATGCAGTTCTCCGTCTACCAGGAAAGCCATATCGGCGGCCGCAAGGTCAACCAGGACCGCATGGGCTACAGCTTCACGCGCGATGCGCTGCTGCTGGTGCTGGCCGACGGCATGGGCGGCCACCTGCGCGGCGAGGTGGCCGCGACGATCGCCTTGCAGACCATCTCCACGCTGTTCCAGCAGCAGGCCAACCCGTACGTGAAGGGCCCCGAGCGCTTCCTCGAGGACGCGTTCCTGGCCGCGCACCGCGAAATCCACCGCTACACGGCGGCCCACGGCCTGCCGGAAACGCCGCGCACGACGATCGTCGCCTGCGTCGTGCAGCACAACACGGCCACGTGGGCCCATTGCGGCGACTCGCGGCTGTACTGGCTGCGCGGGGACCGCATCGTGGCGCGCACGCGCGACCATTCGCACGTGGAGAACCTGATCGACAAGGGCAAGGTACCGCCGGAGGCGCGCTACACCCATCCCGATCGCAACAAGCTGTACAACTGCCTGGGTGCCAACGGCGCGCCGAAGGTGGAGCTGTCGGCGCCGGCCAGCCTGCGGCCCGGCGACGTGATGCTATTATGCTCGGACGGCTTGTGGGCCGCCGTGCCCGAGGAAGACCTGGTCGCCACGCTGGCGCGGGAACCCGTGGTGCGCGCCGTGCCCGAGCTGCTGCAGACGGCCTTGCGCTGCTCCGGCAGCATGAGCGACAACGTCACCGGCCTGGCGATCACGTGGCAGGGCACGTCCGCAGGCGACGACCTGCCGGCGGCCGCCGGCTCGACGCTGATCTCCACCGAGACCCTGCCGGGCGACCTGCACAGCACGACGATCGCGCCGGCCGACCCGTTCGACGAAGCCGAAATCGACAAGGCGATCGCGGAGATCCGTGGCGCCATCGAAAGATCATCCCAGTTACTCAAATAGGAATGCCAATGACTGTAGAAACCCGTCCCAGCGGCCGCGCATGCGACCAGTTGCGCGCCGTGCGCCTGACCCGCCGTTACACCAGGCATGCGGAAGGCTCCGTGCTGATCGAATGCGGCGACACGAAAGTGATCTGCACCGCCAGCATCGAGGAAAAGGTACCGGGCTTCCTGAAGGGTAAAGGGCAGGGCTGGCTGACGGCGGAATACGGCATGCTGCCGCGCTCCACGCACTCGCGGATGGACCGCGAAGCGGCGAAGGGCAAGCAAAGCGGCCGCACGCAGGAGATCCAGCGCCTGATCGGCCGCTCGCTGCGCGCCGCGTTCGACCTCGCCGCGTTCGGCGAACGCACGCTGCACCTCGACTGCGACGTGATCCAGGCCGACGGCGGCACGCGCACGGCGTCGATCACGGGCGCGATGGTCGCCGCCCACGACGCGTTCGCGCAGCTGGTCGCGAAAGGCTTGATTCCGGCGATCCCGCTGAAGCACTTCGTGGCGGCCATCTCCGTCGGCGTGTATAAGGGCACGCCGGTGCTGGACCTGGACTACGTCGAAGACTCCGACTGCGACACGGACATGAACGTGATCATGACGGACGCCGGCCACTTCGTCGAAGTGCAGGGCACGGCCGAAGGCGCCGCGTTCGACCGCGCCACGATGAACCGGCTGCTGGACCTGGCCGAAGGCGGCATCCGCGACCTCGTCAAGCTGCAAAAGCAGGCGCTGGAGCTGGCGGAGTAAAATCGCGGTTTTTATGAACAGGTGTCGGACACCGGTGCCTGACACCGGTGTCTGGCACCTGCTGCACCCATGACTCAAAAACTCGTTCTCGCCTCGAACAACGCAGGCAAACTCAAGGAATTCAACGCGCTGTTGTCCACTGTCGGCTTCGACGTCCACGCCCAGGGCGAGTTCGGCGTGCCGGAGGCGGAGGAGCCGTTCCACACGTTCGTCGAGAACGCGCTGGCCAAGGCGCGCCACGCCGCGCGGCTGACCGGCCTGCCGGCACTGGCCGACGACTCGGGCGTCTGCGTCAACGCGCTGGGCGGCGCGCCCGGCGTGTACTCGGCGCGCTATGCGGGCGAGCCGAAGTCGGACGCGCGCAACAGCGCGAAGCTGGTCGCCGACCTCGCGCAGCATGACGACAAGTCCGCGTACTACTACTGCGTGCTGGTGTTCGTGCGCCATGCGGACGACCCGCAACCGGTGATTGCCGATGGCATGTGGCGCGGCGTGATCCAGGCGGAGGCGCGCGGCGAAGGCGGCTTCGGCTACGACCCGCACTTCTACATCCCGGAACTGGGCAAGACGACGGCCGAGCTGGCGCCGGAAGTGAAGAACCGCCTGTCGCACCGCGGCCAGGCCTTGCGTGCGTTGGTCGAGAAACTGAAATGATCCCCATCAAACCCGTCGGGGTGCCGGTCGGCCCCACGCGCACGATCGATGCGGCGGCCGGCGTCGCCGCCCAATACCTGCAGCCCGGTGCGCTGAACCTGACGGCGCTGCCGCCGCTGGCGCTGTACGTGCACTGGCCGTGGTGCGTGCGCAAATGTCCGTATTGCGACTTCAACTCGCACGAAGCGAAGGGCGAGGTGCCCGAGAAGGAGTACCTCGACGCGCTGCGCGCGGACCTGGAGATGGCGCTGCCGCTGATCTGGGGCCGCAAGATCCATACGGTGTTCATCGGCGGCGGCACGCCGAGCCTGATGTCGGCGGCGGGACTGGACCGGCTGCTGTCGGACCTGCGCACGTTGCTGCCGCTGGACGCCGAGGCCGAGATCACCATGGAAGCGAACCCCGGCACGTTCGAGGCGGAGAAGTTCAGGAGCTACCGGGCGAGCGGCATCAACCGGCTGTCGATCGGCATCCAGAGCTTCAACGGCCGGCACCTGCAGGCGCTGGGCCGCATCCACGACGAGGGCGAGGCGCGTCGTGCCGTCGAGATCGCGCTGGCGAACTTCGACAACTTCAACCTCGACCTGATGTACGCGCTGCCGGAGCAGACGCTGGAAGAAGCGCGCACGGACCTGGCAACGGCGATGTCGTACCAGCCGCCGCACCTGTCGCTGTACCACCTGACGATGGAACCGAACACGGTGTTCGCGAAGTACCCGCCGAACCTGCCGGACGACGACACCAGCGCCGACATGCAGGACCTGATCGCCGAGATGACCGGTGCCGCGGGCTACCGCCACTACGAGGTGTCGGCCTATGCGCAACCAGGCCGTCAGGCCAAGCACAACCTGAACTACTGGCAGTTCGGCGACTACCTCGGCATCGGCGCCGGCGCGCACTCGAAGCTGTCGTTCCCGCACCGCGTGCTGCGACAGGCGCGCTACAAGCAACCGAAGTCGTACATGGAGCAGGTGGCGAACGGCACGCCGGTGCAGGAAGAGCACGAGATCGGCCGCGCCGACATGGGCTTCGAGTTCATGCTGAACGCGCTGCGCCTGCAGGACGGCTTCGCGCCGAACCTGTTCACCGAGCGCACGGGGCTGGCGCTGAACGTCATCGAAAAACAGCTGAACGAGGCGGAAGGCAAGGGCCTCATCTATCGCGACCACATGGTGATCCGGCCAACCGAGCTGGGGCACCGGTTCCTCAACGACCTGCAGCAGATATTCCTGGGTTGACGGCTGGACACGGACTCGGCAGTTGCGATCAGTTGGGTCCGTGTCCCTCTGGGGTCTGACCCCAGAGGGACACAAGCTGAACCGTAGGGTTAGAACTCGCCTGCCACCTTCACATCCGGCTGCTCCACCCAACGCGCCAGCGCTTCCGCCATTCGTTCGCTTTCGCCGATCGCATACGTCCAGTCGCGGATGCGGGCGGCGTGGTCCTGGCCGTAGTGCTTGAAGTCGCTGCGGTCCGGCAGTTTGCGGTTCGGCAGCCGGGCGATGAACGATGGCGACGGCGACACGAGCATCACGTTTTCCAGAGCCGGATCGGATGCGGATTCGCGTGCACGCCGCCACGGCAGCGATTTGTCGAGCCAGCCGGGGACGATGTGGTCGGTGAAGTGCGGGTACAGCACCAGGTCCGGGTCGCGCTGGTACGGCAGGTGCAGGTGGTAGTCGATCAGGCCGCCGTCCCAGTACGCGCCCGGCGGTGCGCCGGCGATGTCGTGCACCGCCTGCAGCACGAATGGGATTGAGCCGGAGGCCAGCAGCGCGTCGCGCAGGTTCGCTTCCGTCAGCGTGGCAAAGCGCGGCGGGAACGCATCGAAGCGCTCGCGCAGCCAGGCCGACGGATCGCGCGCGTCGTGGAACAGCACCCGCTCCATCGCGCCGGCCAGCCGCTCACGCGAGACGGCATTGCCCGCCGCGGCCAGCAGGAAGCCGGTCATCTCGCGCCAGCGCACGCCGCCGGCGGCGGCTAGCGGCCCCGTACCCCGCGCCGTGATCGCCGTCACGCGGTAGTGCGGGTGCGCCAGCATCTCGCCGGCGTGACCGTCCAGCACCTCGTCCAGCAGACCGCGCACGGTGCGCGTGACGTAGGCCGCATCGACCTTTGCTGGGTAAGTCTGGTGTGCGTAATGGTGCGCCAAGCGTTTGTGGCCGGCGACGGGATCGGCCAGTGCCGACACGGCCATCCGCCACGCGCCGATCGATGCGCCGATCAGGCGGCGTTCGCGCGGCGCACTCGGCAACCAGTCGCCGAACAGCCACTGGTCGATGCCGTTCAGGATCAGCCCTTTCGGCCCCCCGGCGGCGGCAGGGATGATGGCGATGTCCGCAGCCCGCAGGCCGTCGGCGGCAATGCGCCGCCGCGCCCGGGAACCCAGGCGTATCGTGATGGGAGAATCCATGGGAAGTCGGGAATAGAGCGGGGGAGGAGGGCGGAGCAGGCGCTCCGCCCCGTTACTTCATTGCTTCAAGCCGCCGCCGAGGGCGCGGTACAGGTCGATGGCGCTCGTCGTGCGCAGCAGGCGCGCCTGCACCAGCTGCTGCTCGGCCGAGAACAGCTCGCGCTGGGCGTCCAGCACGTCCAGCGTGCTGGCGACGCCGTTCTCGAAGCGCAAGGTCAACAGCCGCAGGCGCTCGGCCTGCGCGTCCTGGATCGCCCGCTGCGCCGCCACCTGGTCGGCGAGATAGCTGCGCGCGGCCAGCGCATCGGCCACTTCGCGGAACGCCGTCTGGATCGTCCGTTCGTAGTCGACCACCGCGATATTCTTGCGCACTTCGGCCAGGTTCAGGTTGGCGCGGTTGCGGCCCGCGTCGAAGATCGGCAACGTCAGCTGCGGCGTGAACGACCACGTGTCGTTGCCGCTGTCGAACAGCTGCGAGAACGCCGGGCTGGCGCTGCCGATCGCCGCCGTCAGCGAGATGCGCGGGAAGAAGGCCGCGCGCGCCGCGCCGATGTTCGCGTTGGCGGCGCGCAGCCGCTGCTCGGCCGCGCGGATATCAGGCCGGCGCGCGATCAGGTCGGACGGCAAGCCTTCCGGCACGCTGCTCATCGCATCGATCTGCGCATCGTCGGCCATATTGCCCGATGCCGCTTGCGCGGGCGGCGCGCCGACCAGCAACGTCAACGCGTTCTCGGCCTGCGCCCGCTGGCGGGCCAGGGCCAGCGCGGATGCGCGTGCTGTTTCCATCAGCGTCTCGTTCGAGCGCAGGTCCAAGAGCGACGAGGCGCCCACGTCGACGCGCTGGCGCGTCAGTTCATAGGTGCGCCGCCGCGCTTCATACGTGCGCTGCGCCAGGGCCAGCTGCTCGGCATAGGCGCGCTCCGTGAAGTAGGCCTTCGCCACTTCCGCGACGAGGCTGATCTGCGCCGCCTGGCGCGCTTCGTCGGTGGACAGGTATGTGGCCAATGCCGCTTCGGACAGGCTGCGCACGCGGCCAAAGAAGTCCAGCTCGAACGCGGGGATCGACAGGCCGGCATTGAACTGCTCGCCGATCGTCGGCTGTCCAGTGGCCGGGTTCTGGAACCCCGGCGTGCGCGCCAGCGTGCCGGACAACCCGGCATTCAGGTTCGGCAGCCGGTCGGCGCGGGTGATGTTGTACGCCGCGCGGGCTTCCTCGATGCGCAGCGCGGCAGTGCGCAGGTCGCGGTTGTTGTCCAGGGCCGTGGCGATCAGCTGTTGCAGCCGCTGGTCCGCGAAGAATTCGCGCCAGCCCGTATCGACGGCGTCTTTCGCGCCCGCCCCCGGCCCGCCCTTGCTGTCGGCCGCCGGGGGATTGGCGGGGAAGGCGCTGGCCACCGGGGCGGACGGGCGTTCGAAGGTGGGCGCCAACGAGCAGGCCGACAGCAGGCCGGCGGCGAGCAGGGCGCCCGTCAGTTTCAGGATATTGTTGTTCATTGCTTGGTCTCCGGCAGGTCCAGTTCATGCGCGGCGAGGCGGCGCTGCCGCTCGCTGCCTTTGAAGATGCGGCGGATCACGACGAAGAAGACGGGCACGAGGAAGACGGCCAGCACGGTCGCCGTGATCATGCCGCCCATCACACCGGTGCCGATCGCGCGCTGGCTGGCCGAGCCGGCGCCACTGGCCACGACGAGCGGCAGCACACCGAGGATGAACGCGAGCGACGTCATGATGATCGGGCGGAAGCGCAGGTGCACCGCTTCCAGCGTCGCCTCGATCAGGCCCATGCCCTGCGCCTGCAGGTCCTTGGCGAACTCGATGATCAGGATCGCGTTCTTCGCCGACAGGCCGATGATGGCGATCAGGCCGACCTTGAAGTACACGTCGTTCGGCAGGTCGCGCAGGTGCGCACCGAGCAGCGCGCCCAGCACGCCCAGCGGCACGACGAGCAGCACGGCGATCGGGATCGATTCGCTTTCATACAGCGCCGCCAGCACGAGGAACGCGGCCAGCAGCGACAGCGCGAACAGCATCGGCGCCTGCGAGCCGGAGGTGCGCTCTTCCAGCGACTGGCCGGTCCAGTCGATGCCGAAGCCCGGCGGCAGCTGGGCTGCCAGGCGTTCCAGTTCGGCCATCGCGTCGCCGGTGCTGTAGCCTGGTGCCGCATCGCCCGTCAGCTTGATCGCCGGGTAGCCGTTGTAGCGGATCAGCTGCACGGGGCCGTTGATCCAGCGCGTCGTCGCGAACGCGGCGAACGGCACCATATTGCCGGAAGTGCCGCTCTTCACGTTCAGCCGCAGGATGTCCTCCGGCTGCATGCGCCGGCTCGCGTCGGCCTGCACGATCACGCGCTGCTGGCGGTTGCTGCTGTTGAAGTCGTTCACATACGACGAGCCGAGGCCCGCCGACAGCGTCGTGTTGATGTCGGCGAACGACACGCCCAGCGCCTGTGCCTTGTCGCGGTCGATGTCCAGCATCAGCTGCGGCGCATCTTCCAGCCCTTCGGGCCGCAGCCCTTTCAGCACGGTGCTCTTCGCGGCCATGCCCAGCAGCTGGTTGCGCGCATTGATCAGCGCTTCGTGACCCAGCGAGCTGCGGTCCTGCAGGCGCGCCGTGATACCGGTGGCGTTGCCCAGTTCGCGGATCGGCGGCGGCGACAGCGGGAACACGATCGCATCCGGAATGCCGGACAGCGCGCCGAATGCGCGGCCCGCCAGGTCCGTCGCGGACTGGCCCTTGCCGCGCTCCTTCCAGTCCTTCAGCGGCACGAACACGAGGCCCGCGTTCTGGCCGTTGCCGGAGAACGAGAAGCCTGCCACCGCGATCGTGCGCGCCACTTCCGGCTGCGCGCGGAAGTACGCGTCGACCTTGGCCAGCACGGCTTCCGCGCGGGGCCGCGTGGCGCCCGGCGGCAGCTGCACGTTGGTGATGATGTAGCCCTGGTCCTCGTTCGGCAGGAACGACGACGGCAGCTTCACGTACAGCCAGGCGACGATCGCCAGCAGCGCGACGAAGATCAGCATGAAGCGGCCGGTGCGCGTGAGGATGCGTGCGATCAGGCCTTGGTAGCCGCTCGCCGTGGTGGCGAACTTGCGGTTGAACCAGCCGAAGAAGCCGCGCTTCTCGACGTGGTGGCCCGCTTCGACGGGTTTCAGGATCGTCGCGCACAGTGCCGGCGTCAACGTCAGCGCCATCAGCGCGGAGAACGCCATCGCCGACACCATCGACAGCGAGAACTGCCGGTAGATCGCGCCCACGGCGCCGCCGAAGAACGCCATCGGCACGAACACGGCGATCAGCACCAGCGTGATGCCGATGATCGCGCCGGTGATCTGCGACATCGCCTTGCGCGTCGCATCGCGCGGCGACAGGCCTTCCTCGCTCATGATGCGCTCGACGTTCTCGACGACGACGATGGCGTCGTCGACCAGGATGCCGATGGCCAGCACCATGCCGAACATCGTCAGCACGTTGATCGAGAAGCCGGCCAGCTGCATCACCGCGAAGGTACCCAGCAGCGCGACGGGCACGACGATCGTCGGGATGATCGTGTAGCGGAAGTTCTGCAGGAACAGATACATCACGAGGAACACCAGCACCACCGCCTCGAGCAGCGTCTTGACCACTTCCTCGATCGAGATCTTCACGAACGTGGAGGTATCGTACGGCACCGTGTACTTCAGGCCCGGCGGGAAGAATTTCTGCAGCTCGTCCATCTTCGCCTTGACCAGGTTCGCCGTCGCCAGCGCATTACCCGTCAGCGACTGCTGCACGGCGATCGCCACGAACGGCTGGCCGTTCAGGCGCGCGCTGATGTTGTAGTTCGAGCCGCCCATCTCCAGGCGCGCGACGTCGCCCAGCTTGACGGTCGAGCCGTCCGGATTGGCGCGCAGCACGACCTTCTTGAACTGGTCGACGGACGTCAGCTGGCCCGTCACGACAACCGGCGCCTGGTACGCCTGCGAGGCCGGGTTGGGCAGGTCGCCGATCGTGCCGGACGTGACCTGCGCGTTCTGCGCGCGGATCGCCGCCGTCACGTCGCTCATGTTCAGCTTGTAGCCGGTGAGCTTGTTCGGATCGACCCACACGCGCAGCGCGCGCTCGGTACCGAACAACTGCGCCTGACCGACGCCGGGGATGCGCTTGATCTCGTTGACGATGTTACGCGCCGCGTAATCGCCGATCGCGGTCGGGTCCATCCGCCCGTCGGTCGAATACACGCCGACGAACATCAGGATGTTGGAACGGGCCTTGTTGACCTGCACGCCCTGTTGCGTGACAGCCTGCGGCAGCCGCGATTCGACCCGCTTGATGCGGTTCTGCACGTCCACCGCGGCGATGTCCGGGTTCGTGCCCGGCACGAACGTGACGGTGATCGTCACGCCACCGGCCGCATTGCTCTCGGACTCCACGTATTGCAGGCCTTCGGCGCCGTTCATCTCCTGCTCGATGACGCTGGTCACGGCGTCGTCCAGCACCTGCGCCGTGGCGCCCGGGTAGTTCGCCGTGACGACGATCGACGGCGGCGCGATGGTCGGGTATTGGGCCACGGGCAGCACCGTGATCGCCAGCACGCCACCCAGCAGGATGAACAGCGCGATCACCCATGCGAACACGGGGCGGTCGATGAAGAAGCGTGGCATTTACGCCCCCTTCGCGGCCGTGGCTGCGGCCGCCGGCGCGCTGCCGGGTGCACCGCTTGGTGCACCACCGGGCGCCGCGCCGTTCTGGGCCGGCTGCCACGGTTGCGGGTTCACCTGCGCGCCCGGCTTGGCCTTCTGGAAGCCTTCCACGATGATGCGCTCGCCGCCTTTCAGGCCGGAGTTGACGATCCACTTGTTCTCCAGCGATTCGGAAGCCTGCACCGGCTGGGCGATCACCTTGTTGTCGGCGCCGACGATCATCACCGATGCGCCTTCCGCGCTGCGCACGATGGCCTGCTGCGGCACCGTGATCGCCGCCTCGTTGATACCCTGTTCGAGGCGGGCGCGCACATACATGCCCGGCAACAGCGCGCGCTTCGGGTTCGGGAATTCGGCGCGCAGCGACACGGTGCCGGTGCTTTCGTCCACCGAGGCGTCCGAGAACAGCAGCTTGCCCGCGTTCGGGTAGGCCTCGCCGTTTTCCGTCACGAGCGTCACGCGCGCCTGGTCCTTGCCCACGCTTTTCAGGCGGCCGCTGGCCAGCGCCTGGCGCAGCTGCTGCAGTTCGGTGGAGGACTGCGTGATCGTCACGTAGATCGGGTCGAGCTGCTGCACCAGCGCCATCGGCGTGGCCTCTCCCTGGCCCACCAGCGCGCCTTCGGTGACGAGCGCGCGGCCGACGCGGCCCGAGATCGGCGCCGTCACGGTCGCGTAACCGAGGGTCAGGCCGGCCGTCTGCCTGGACGCCTTCGCGTTGGCGAGATCGGCGGCGGCCTGCTTCTGCGCGGTGATCGCGTCGTCGTATTCCTGCTGGCTGACGGCCTGCGCCGCCAGCAGCGGCTTGTAGCGCTTCACCTTCAGGTCGGCCTGGGCCAGGTTCGCCTCGGCCTTTTCGACGGCCGCCTGGGCGCTCGCGTAAGTCGCCTGGAACTGCGCGGGATCGATCCGGAACAGCACCTGGCCGGCCTTCACGTCCGAGCCTTCCTCGAACACCCGTTTCAACACGATGCCGGCGGTCCGCGCCCGCACCTGCGCCACGCGATAGGCTTCCACGCGGCCGGGCAGCTCGTTCGTGACGGCGACGGCGGCGGGAGCGACGGTGATGACGGAAACGGTGGGTGGGGGCGGGGCGGGAGGCGCGGTGTCTTTTTTACCGCATGCCGCGAGCAGCGACAGGACGACGAGGGCGACGGGTGTGCAACGAGGAACAGATCTCATGGATGGATGTCTCGCGAAAAAATAAGATGGTCGTGCTTTCCCTTATGCGCGGGGTGTGGAAGGGAAGTGAAACATTGTATATCACGTATAAAAGTAACGTTTTGTACATGCGAAGAAAATAAAAAAGGGAGCCGAAGCTCCCTTTTTCCCGTCGCGCGGCGAATCAGCGCATCGCGGAAACGATCTGTTTCAGCTTGTTCGAGTCGGCGCAGAACGCGCGGATGCCTTCGGCCAGCTTCTCGGTGGCCATCGCGTCCTCGTTCAGCATGAAGCGGAACGTCTTTTCGTCGACCGTCATCTTGCCTTGCGTGCCGGCGGCATCGGCCGTCAGCTTGCGCTCGACCGGCTCGTTCGAATCGGCCAGTTTCTGCAGCAGGTCCGGGCTGATCGTCAGCAGGTCGCAGCCGGCCAGTTCCAGGATCTGGCTCGTGTTGCGGAAGCTCGCGCCCATCACTTCGGTGTCGTAGCCGAACTTGCGGAAGTAGTTGTAGATGCGCTTCACGGACTGCACGCCCGGATCTTCCGCGCCCTGGTAGTCGAGGCCAGTCTGCTTCTTGTACCAGTCGTAGATGCGGCCGACGAACGGCGAGATCAGCTGCACGCCCGCCTCGGCGCAGGCGATCGCCTGCGGCAGCGAGAACAGCAACGTCAGGTTACAGTGGATCATTTCCTTCTCGAGGATCTCGGCGGCCTTGATGCCTTCCCACGTGGAGGCGATCTTGATCAGCACGCGCTCGCGGTCGAAGCCGGCGCGCTCGTACAGGTCGATCAGCTCGCGGCCCTTCTGCACATTGGCCTCGACGTCGAACGACAGGCGCGCATCGATCTCGGTCGAGACGCGGCCCGACACGATCTTCAGGATCTCGCCGCCGAACGAAATCAACAGGCGGTCGATGATCTCGCCGGTGGACGCGTTCGGATTGTCGCGCACGGCCTTTTCCAGCAGCGGCTTGTATTCGTCCTTCTGCACCGCCTTCAGGATCAGCGAAGGATTGGTGGTGGCGTCGCGCGGCGCGTACGCCTTGATCGATTGGAAGTCGCCCGTATCGGCGACGACGGTGGTGTATTGCTTGAGCTGTTCGAGTTGATTCATGACTGGGCCGGCTGGAGAAAATCGGGGCAAAGACGCTATTGTACCGAAATGCGCAGCCCAAAAAGTTTCCAAAATTCGGGGACTGTCCCTCGATTTTGGAAATATTTTCGGAACTGCAAGCTCCCGGCTGGGGTATCCTTGCTCTCCATGAAACACATCGCAGTCATCGGTGGTGGCGTCACCGGCGTGACGACCGCCTACGCGCTGGCCAGGTGTGGCGTCGCCGTCACGCTGTTCGAGCGCCACCGCTATCCGGCCATGGAAACGTCGTATGCCAACGGCGGCCAGCTGTCCGCGTCCCATGCGGAGGTGTGGAATCACTGGGCCACGGTGAAGAAGGGCCTCGGCTGGATGCTGACGAAGGATGCGCCGCTGCTGCTGCATCCGGCGCCCACGTGGCACAAGGTGGCGTGGCTGGCGCGCTTCGTCGCGGCGATCCCCCGCTATCGCGACAACACGGTGGCGCTGGCGCGCATGGCGATCGCCGCGCGCGGGCACCTCTTCGCGTGGGCGGGCGAGGAGGGGATCGACTTCGACCTGCGCCGCGAAGGCATCCTGCACCTGTACCGCGACAAGGCCGGCTTCGACCATGGGCAGGACGTGAGCAGGCTGCTGGCCCGGGCGGGGCTGGCGCGGCGGGCCGTGACGCCGGCCGAGATGCGCGCGATCGAGCCCGCGCTGACCGGCACCTATTACGGCGGCTTCCACACGGACAGCGACAGCAGCGGCGACATCCACAAGTTCACGGCCGGCCTGGCCGATGCATGCGCGCGGCGCGGCGTGCGGTTGCTGTGCGAGCGCGACGTGCTGGCGCTGGTGCCACGCGAGGACGGCATCGACGTCGACGTCGCGCACGGGGGCGAGCGCGCCACCCAGCGTTTCGACGCGGCCGTCATCTGCGCCGGCACCGCCAGCCGCGCATTGGCGCGCATGGTGGGCGATCGCATCGACGTGTATCCCGTCAAAGGCTATTCGATCACCGTGCAGCTGGACGATGCCGCCAGCCGCGCGGCCGCGCCGACAGTGAGCCTGGTCGACGACGCCGGCAAGCTGGTCGCCAGCCGCTTCGGTGCGGACCGCTTCCGTGTCGCCGGCACCGCGGAGCTGGCCGGCTTCGACCGCGACATCCGCGCGGACCGCATCCGGCCGCTCGTCGAGTGGGTGCGCAACGAGTTCCCCGGCGTGCGCACGGAGTCCGTCATCCCGTGGGCGGGTTTGCGGCCGATGATGCCGGACTTGCTGCCGCGCGTCGGAAGAGGGAAGAGCCCGCGGGTGTTCTACAACACGGGGCATGGGCATTTGGGCTGGACATTGGCGGCGGCCACCGCGGTCGACGTGGCGCGGCAGATCGTGCCCGCCGCCGTGCCGGAGCGCGGCGCCGCCGCCGTGGGCTAGACGCCGGCTAGGCCGCCGGGAACATCACCCGCACCAGCAAGCCGCCGCCCGGCGCATCGTCCAACGCCAGCGCGGCGCCATGCAGCGCCGCGATATCGGCGACGATCGCCAGCCCCAGCCCCGCGCCCCCCGGATTGCTCTGCAGCGAGGAAGACGCGCGGTAGAACGGCGCGAACACCCGCTCCCGTTCCGCCTCGGCGATGCCGGGGCCGCTGTCTTCCACTTCCAGCACAGGGCCGTCGGCTGTCGCACGCACGCGCAGCACGACGGTGCCGCCCGCCGGCGTGTAGCGCAGCGCATTGTCGACCAGGTTCGCCACCAGCTCGTGCAGCAGCAGTTCCTGCCCCGCGACCTCGATCTCCTGGTCCGCTTCCAGCGCCAGGTCGATCGAAGCACGTACGGCGTTCGGCGCCAGTTCCAGCGCCACCTGCTGCACCAGCCCGCGCAGCGGCACCGGCGCGGCCAGGTTGCCTTTGCTGTGTTCAATCCGCGCCAAGGTCAGCAGGCGATTGGCCAGGTGCACGGTGGAGTCGGTGGTCGCGGCGATGCTGTCGAGCAGGCCGGCCAGCGCCGGCGGTGCACCGTGCCGGTCGACCTCGCGCTGAGCCAGTTCCGTTTGCGTGCGCAGCACGGCGAGCGGGGTGCGTAGCTGGTGCGAAGCGTCGGCGATGAAGCGCCGCTGGCTGCTGATCAGGCCCTGGATACGCGACATCGATGCGTTCATCGCCGCCACCAGCGGACGCACTTCCTTGTGCACGAGGGCGGGATCGAGGTCGGACAGGTCGGACACGCTGCGCGACTCGACCTCCGCCTTCAGCCGCATCAGCGGCCGCAACACGAGCCGCACGGCGAACCAGATCAGCAGCGCCGCGGCCAGCACGAGGCCGGCCTGCCACAGCACCGTGTCGAGCAGGATCTTCGTCGTCAGGCCTCGCCGCGCATCGAGCGTTTCGCCCACCTGGATCAGCGCGATGCCGCGCATCGTGTCGTCGTACACGGGCTGCAGCAACGCCGCGATGCGGATCGGCTGGCCGTTGTACTGCGCGTGGTAGAAGCGCACCAGCGCGGGATAGCTTTCCGAACGCGGCACGCCGGGCGGCACGGGCGGCAGGTCGTCGTAGCCGGACACCGTCTCGCCGCGCAGCCCCGTCACCTTGTAGTAGATGCGCCCGAGCGTATCGGTCTCGAAGCTGTCCAGCGCAACGTACGGCACGTCCGCGACGACCTTCCCGCCGACGATCGACACGCGTTCGGCGAGTGCGCGGGTGGACGCCAGCAGCGAGCGGTCATAGGCCGCATCGGCCGCATCGACGGCGTTGTGGTAGGCCGACACCGTGTTCAGCACCTCGAGCACGATCAGCGGCAGCAGCAGCCAGCGCAGCAGCTGGCCGCGCAGGCTGCCGGCCGCGGTATCGGGCAGGCGTTTCGCCAGCCCGCCTGCCAGTCGTCCTGCGAGCCGCATGTCAGCCGGCGTCGCGCGATTGCAGCAGGTAGCCGATGCCGCGCAAGGTACTGATGACGGCGGCGCCGGGCTGCGCGCTGTCGAGCTTCTTGCGCACGCGGTGGATGTACAGCTCGATCGCATCGAGGTTCGCGTCGTCCGCCAGCGCGAACACTTCGTCGAACAGCTTTTCCTTCGCTACCGCGCGGCCGCTGCGGGTGATCAGCGCTTCCAGTACGGCGTGCTCGCGCGGCGTCAGCGCCAGCGCGTTGCCGTAATACGTGAACTGGCGCGCCACCGTGTCGAACGCCAGCTCGCCGCAGCGGTACACCAGCGCCTCGTTGCCCAGGCCGCGCCGCAGCAGCGCCTTCACGCGCGCTTCCAGTTCGACGAGCTCGAACGGCTTGGCCAGGTAATCGTCGGCGCCCAGGTTCAGGCCCTGCACGCGGTCTTCCAGGCCACCGCGCGCCGTGAGGATCAGCACCGGCGTCTTGCCGCGTGCGCCGCCGCGGGAACGCAGGCGCTTCAACACATCCAGTCCATCCATCTTCGGCAGCGTGAGGTCGAGGATCACCAGCGCGTAATCCTGCGTGTGCAGCAGCGCGTCCGCATCGGCGCCGTTGTTCGCGCACTCCACCGTCAGGTGCGCGTCGCGCAAGGCCTTCGCGAGCCAGTGCTGCAGTTCGGTGTGGTCTTCTACGAGGAGGATGCGCATCGTGGATTCGATTGGAAGCGTGAAAGCATTTTGAAAGGTTGGCGATTCTATAGTACGTTCATGCCCCGCAACGAGGGCATGGCAGTACGACTATAAACCCAGGAGACAGTCTGTGAAAAGAACTTCCATCGCCATGGCGGCCCTGCTGGCCGCCGGGGCAGCACACGCCCAATCGTCCGTTACCCTCTACGGTTTGCTCGACCTCGGCATCGACTATTCGTCGAATGCGAACGCCAACGGACATTCGCTCACTCGCGTCAGTTCCGGCGGCATGAACACGTCGCGCTGGGGCGTGCGCGGCAGCGAAGACCTCGGCGGCGGCCTGAAAGCCGTCTACCAGCTGGAGGGCGGCATCCTGATGGACACGGGCGCCGCGGACGGCAACCTGTTCAAGCGCCAGGCCAATGTGGGGCTCGAAGGGCGCTACGGCCGCGTGGTGCTTGGCCGTTCGTTCACCAGCGTGTACGACACCGTGATCCGCTTCGACCCGATGGGCTTTGCGCCGTTCTATTCGTGGGCGACGACGGGCAATGCGACGGGCTCCAGCAAATACGGCATGACGACGGGCTTCGACAACCTCGTCAAGTATTCCGGCAGCACGGGCAACTTCAAGTACGGCGCGTCGTACGGCTTCGGTGAACAGACCAGCGGCACCCGCGACAGCGCGAAGTTCGCCAGCGCCGTCAGCTACGAGAGCGAAGGCCTGGGCCTGATGGCGACGTGGGAGCAGATCAACGGCAACACGCTGGTGGACACGGGCCGGCGCGACCGCACCCGCGTCTATCACCTGGGCGGCTATTACGAAACGGGCCGGGTGAAGTTCTACCTGTCCACCCGCGGCTACACGCAGGAACCGGGCAAGGTGGCGCCTGACGTGAAGGCCAACACGGTGTGGACCGGCATCGCCTACAAGCCGGTGCCGAACGTGACGCTGACGGGCGCCGTGTACTACGTGAACGTGAAGAACGTGGCCGTCGATGCGGATCCGCTGATGTACGTCGCGCGCTACCGCTACGCGCTCTCGAAGCGCACCGACCTGTATGCGACGCTCGCCTACGCAAAGGCCAAGCACGACCAGCTCGTCGGCCTGTCGCGCGACGATGCGGGCTTCGGCGATACCCAGCGCGGCGCGATGGTCGGCATCCAGCACAGGTTCTGACATGCGCAACCTGGCCACGCTGATCGTCGCATTGCTCTTTGCCGGCACGGCCGCAGCGGCGACGCCCGGCGAAGTCGAATGCATCGTGCCGTCGAAACCGGGCGGCGCGATGGACCTCACGTGCAAGCTGGTGCGCGACGGCCTGCGCCAGTTGCCGGACCAGGCGCAGCGCCCGCTGCGCCTGCGCTACCAGCCGGGCGGCATCGGCGCCGTCGCGTGGCATTCGCTGATCTCGTCGCGCCGGGCCGACCCCGATACGCTCGTCGCGTTTTCCGGCGGCTCGCTGCTCAACCTCGCGCAGGGCAAGTTCGGCAAGGCCACGCCGAAGGACGTGCGCTGGGTTGCGGCGCTGGGCACCGACTACGGCATGATCGCCGTGCGGCCGGATTCGCCGTACAAGACGTTGCCGGACCTCGTCGATGCGCTGCGCCGCGACCCGGGCAAGGTGCTGATCGGCGTCTCGGGCACGATCGGCAGCCAGGACTGGCTGAAGATGGCGATGCTGGTGAAGGCTGGCGGCATCGATCCGAAAGTGTTGCGCTTCGTCGCGCTCGAAGGCGGCGGCGAAGCGTTCACCGCGATGCAGGCCAACTTCGTGCACGTGGTCTCTGGCGACACGTCCGAAGCGCAGCTGATGGCCGCGCAGGGCAAGGTGCGCGTGCTCGCGGTACTGGCCGAGCGCCGCCTGCCCGGCGCGCTGGCCGCCGTGCCGACGGCGCGCGAACAAGGCTACGACGTGGTGTGGCCGACGATCCGCGGCGTGTGGATGAGCCCCCAGTCGTCGGAAGCGGACTACCGACGCTGGGTCGCCACGTTCGACCGGATGATGGCCACGCCCGAATTCGACCGCCTGCGCGCCGCGGCGGGCATGTATCCATTGAGCCTGACCGGCCAGGCATTGACCGACCACGTACAACAAGCCGTCGACGATTACCGCGTGCGCGCCGCCCAGTTCGGGCTGTTGCGCTGAACTTATAACAGGAGACAAACCATGATTAAGATGACCGCCACGATCGCTGGCATGACCTTGTGCGCTGCCGCGCTGGCACAGGCGCCGGCCGGCTATCCCGCCGACTACCAGAAGCTGATCGACGCCGCGAAGAAGGATGGCAAGCTGGTGGTGTACGGCGCCACGGACAGCAAGGCCACGCAACCGCTGATCCGCGACTTCAACGCGCTGTACCCCGGCATCACCGTCGAGTACAACGACATGAATTCCACCGAGGTGTACAACCGCTTCATTTCCGAGATGGCCGCCGGCGGCAACACGGCCGACGTGATGTGGTCGTCGTCGATGGACCTGCAGATGAAGCTCGCTTCGGAAGGCTATGCGCTGCAATACAAATCCGTCGAGACGCCGAACATCCCCGGCTGGGCCGTGTGGGATGCGAAGGCCTATGGCACGACGTTCGAGCCGGCGGCGATCGTCTACAACAAGCGCCTCGTCGACGCCAAGGAAGTGCCGCAGACGCACGACGATTTAGTTAGGCTGTTGCAGCAGCCGAAGTTCCGCGACAAGATCACCACCTACGACATCGAGAAATCGGGCGTGGGCTTCATGTTCATGACGCGCGACGCACAGACGTATCCGAAGTTCGCCGAGCTGCGCAACGCGTTCGGCGTGGCGAAGGTGCGCGTGCAGTCGTCGACCGGCACGATGATGGAGCGGATCTCGTCCGGCGAGAACCTGTTGGGCTACAACGTGCTGGGTTCCTATGCGCTGGTGCGCGCGAAGACGGATCCGTCGATCGGCGTCGTGCTGCCGAAGGACTACACGCTGATCATGTCGCGCGTCGTGTTCATTAACAAGTCGGCAAAGAACGTCAACGCCGCCAAGCTGTGGCTGGACTACATGCTGTCGAAGCGCGGCCAGACGGTGATCGCCAACGAGTCGAAGCTGTATGCGATCCGCGCCGACTTGACGGGCGAGACGACCAGCGCGGACCTCGTCAAGCAGGTGGGCCAGGACAAGCTGAAGCCGATTCCCGTGCACCCCAGCGTGCTGCAGGACCTGGTGCCGGCCAAGCGCATGGCGTTCCTGAAGCAGTGGAAAGACACGGCCGGCAAGAAGTGAGCTGATCATGCAGACCGTCCTCCATCAACCGATCGCGCACCAGGCCGTGCCGGCGCTGCCGCCCGCCCGCGGCCCGCGCATGAACTGGCCGCGCGGCCTCGTCGCCACCCTGACGGCGCTGGCGATCTTCGTGCCGCTCGCGCTGATCTTTTACCAGAGCTTCCTGTCCGCGCCGTTCTTCGTGCCGGACAAGGTGCTCGGCCTGGATTCGTACCGCTTCATCTTCGACGACCCGGACTTCGCGCAAGCGTTCCAGAACGGCCTGCTGCTGGCGACGGGCCTCGCGCTGATCGCCGTGCCACTGGGCGGCATGCTCGCGTTCCTGATGGTGCGCACGGACTTGCCGGGGCGCGGCTGGATCGCGCCGCTGCTGCTGGTGCCGATCTTCGTGTCGCCGATGGTGATGGGCTTCGGCTACGTCGTGTCGATGGGGCCCGTGGGCTTCTACTCGACGTGGGCGAAGGAGCTGGTGGGCTTCGTGCCGTGGAACGTGTATTCGTTCACCAGCATCGTCGTCATCGCCGGCCTGACGCACGTGCCGCACGTGTACCTGTACGCATCGTCCGCGCTGCGCAGCCTGGGCTCGGATGTAGAGGAAGCGGCCCGCGTGGCCGGCGCTTCGCCGCTGCGCGTCATGTTCAACGTGTCGCTGCCGATGATCATGCCGGCGCTTGCCTATGCTGGCGTGCTGGTGTTCTTCCTCGGCTTCGAAGTGTTCGGCCTCGTGCTGGTGCTGGGCGATCCGGAAGGCCACCTGGTGCTGCCGACCTACCTGTACAAGCTGACCAACAAACTGGGCACGCCGTCGTACCACCTGATGGCGGCGGTGGCCGTGTGCCTCGTGCTGGTGACGATGCCGCTGGTGATGCTGCAGCGCTGGCTGCTCAAATCCGCCAACAAGTACGTGTCGATCAAGGGCAAGGGTGCGCGCAGCAAGGCGATGCCGCTGGGCCGCTGGAAGTGGCTGGCGTTCGCGCTGCTGGGCGTGTGGCTGCTGGTGACGATCGTGATGCCGCTGTCCGGGATTGCGCTGCGCTCGTTCGTGCAGTACTGGGGCGAGGGCGTCAAGCTGGCGGACGTGCTGACGCTGCAGCACTTCCGCGACATCTTCGACCAGCCGGCGCTGACCCGCGCGATCCTGAACACAGTGCTGATCGGCGTGATCGGCGGCGGCCTGGCGATCGTCTGCTACACCTTCGTCGCGCTGGCGATGCATCGCCGCCAGGACGGTATCTCGCGGTTCCTCGACTACAGCGTGCTGGTGCCGCGCGCCGTGCCGGGCCTGCTGGCGGGCCTGGCGTTCCTGTGGGTGTTCCTGTTCGTGCCGACGTGGCTCGATGGGATCTTCAAGGGCATGGACAACGCGGTGGCCGCCTGGCTGTCGGCGAACCTGATCCCGGCATTGCGGTCGCTGCGTTCGACGATCTTCGCGGTCTGGCTCGCGTATTCCGTCGTGTGGATGGCGTATGGCATGCGGCTGATCTCCAGCGCGCTGCTGCAGGTGGGGCCGGAGCTGGAAGAGGCAGCCCGCGCGGTCGGGGCACGCCGCGGCCGGGTGGTGCGTGACGTCACGCTGCCGCTGGTGCGCTATGGCCTGTTGGGCAGCTGGCTGATGATCTTCCTGATCTTCGAGCGGGAGTATTCGACGGGCGTGTACCTGCTGTCGCCGGGCACCGAAGTGATCGGCGCGATGCTCGTGTCGCTGTGGGCGGGTGGCTCGACCGACCTGGTGGCCGCGCTGTCGTTCATTAACATCACGCTGGTGGCCATCGGCCTCGGCATCGCGCTGCGCTTCGGCGTGAAGCTGCACGATTAACGGGAAAGCACATGAAACGAGACCTGAACATGAACGAACTGACCGTCGACGACCTGCACCTCGATTACGGCACCGGTGCGCACGCGAACCCGATCCTGAAGGGCGTGTCGATGCACCTGCAAAAAGGCGAAGTGGTGGCGCTCTTGGGCCCATCGGGCAGCGGCAAGACCACGCTGCTGCGCGCCGTCGCGGGCCTGGAAAGCCCGCGCCTGGGCAGCATCGACATCGGCGCACGCCGCGTGTTCGACGGCGCGAAGAAACAGGAACTGCCGGCCGAGGAACGCAACCTGGGCCTGGTGTTCCAGTCGTATGCGCTGTGGCCGCACAAGACCGTCTTCGACAACGTCGCCTACGGCCTGCAGCTGCGCCGCATGGCGGGCGGCGAGATCAAGACGCGCGTGGCCGAGGTACTGGCGCAGCTGGGCCTCGGGCACCTCGGCGAGCGCTATCCGCACCAGCTGTCCGGCGGCCAGCAGCAGCGCGTGGCGATCGCCCGCGCGCTCGTCTACAACCCGCCAGTGATCCTGCTGGACGAGCCGCTGTCGAACCTCGACGCGAAGCTGCGCGAGGAAGCCCGCGCGTTCCTGCGCGAGCTGATCGTGCGACTGGGCCTGTCCGCGCTGATGGTCACGCACGACCAGGCCGAGGCGATGGCGATCTCGGACCGCATCCTGCTGCTCAATAACGGCCGCATCGAGCAGCAGGGCACGCCGCAGAGCATGTACGAAACGCCGGAAACGCTGTTCACGGCCGAGTTCATGGGCAGTAACAACCGGCTGCCGGGCAAGCTGGTGCAACGCGACGGGGCCGATGTCGTCATCGACGTGGCGGGCACGCAGCTGCGCGGCACGGGACGAGGCAACCCCGGTGGCAATCCGGGCGCGGAGATCGCGCCGCTGGTGCGGGTCGAAGAGGTGCGCATCAGCGCCACGCAGGCCGACAACGCGCTGGCGTTGCCGCTGTCGACGTGCATGTACCTGGGCGATCGGTGGGAGTGCCTGTTCAAGCAGGGCGATATCAGTGTGCGGGCGTATTCGCGCATGCGGCTAGGGGACGGCATGTACTGGCTGCAGATGCCGGCTGAGAAGCTGTGGGTGTTTTAAAACGGAGCGGGCTACCGGCGGCTGCTTACCCAGAGGCAGAGGCCAGGGTCAGACCCGGCGGGTCTGACCCTAGGGTTTGCCGTCGGGCTTATGTGTAAGCTACCGGCCCGCATGAAGCGGAAACGGACTCAGCCGATAAACGAATCGAACTGCACCTCGAACTCCTGCAATGCCTTCTGCGCGTTCTGCATCTTGCGGCGGAATTCCGGGCCGCGGCGCAGCGCCAGGCCGACGGCCAGCACGTCGATGACGACGAGGTAGGCCAGGCGTGCCGAGATCGGCGTGTACGGGTCCGTGTTGAAGATCAGGTCGATCGGGATCAGCACGTTGGCCATGTCGGCCAGCGGCGTGCCCGATGGGGCGAGCACGATGACGTCCGCGCCGCCGTCGCGCGCCAGTTGCGCGGAGCGCACGAGGGCCGGGCTGTTGCCGCGCTGGGAGATCGCCACCAGCGCGTCGCCCTTGCGCAGCAGTGCCGCGGCGATCGCGTGGATCGCCGGGTCCGAGTAGGCGACGGTCGGTACGCCGGAGCGGAAGAACTTGTGCTGCGCGTCCGCCGCCACGATGCCGGACGTGCCCTGGCCGTAGAACTCGATCTTGTTGGCCAGCGCCAGGATGTCGAGCGCGCGCTGCACCGGTTCGTGGTGCAGGTTGTTGCGCAGGTCTAGGAGCGTGTTGATCGAGCGGCTGCAGATCTTGTTGATCAGGTCAGCCGCCAGGTCGTCCTGCGACGGCGCTTCGTTCAGGCCGGGCAGGGCGACAGCCAGGCCTTGCGCGAGCTTCAGCTTGAACTCGTGCCAGCCGTCGTAGCCCAGCGTGCGGCAAAAGCGCACGACGGTCGGTTCGGATACCTGGGCGCTTTTCGCCAGCGCCGTGATGTTCGAGTTTACGGTGCGCGACGGATTGTCGAGCACCGCGAGGGCGACCTTGCGCTCGGACTTCGACAACGAGTCCAATTGAGTGCGGATGGAATCCAGCAGCATATCGTCCAGGTGCTCCGCTCAATCCTCGGGGAGCGCTTCTTCGCGCCACTGCAGCCCGTCGCGCCCGATCAGCGCGGACGATGCGGCGGGGCCCCACGTGCCGGCCGCATACGGCAGCGGCGCCGTGTCGTCCTGCTCCCAGTTGTTCAGGATCGGCTCGACCCATTCCCACGCCGCTTCCAGTTCGTCGCCGCGCATGAACAGCGTCAGCTGGCCGCGCAGCACGTCGAGCAGCAAGCGCTCGTAGGCATCCATGCGCGGCATCTTGAACGTTTCGCGGAAGTCCAGTTCCAGCTCGGCCGGTTTCAGGCGCATGCCTTCGCCCGGCGTCTTCGCCATCAGGTTCATGCGCAGGCCTTCGTCCGGCTGCAGGCGGATCACGAGGGAGTTCGGCTGGAAGCTGGACGTAGGCTGCTGGAAGATCGAGTGCGGGATCTGCTTGAAGCGCACGACGATCTCGGCCAGCGAGTCGGCCATCCGCTTGCCGGTGCGCAGGTAGAACGGCACGCCGGCCCAGCGCCACGTGTCGATCTCCGCCTTCATCGCCACGAAGGTCTCGGTGCGCGAGCCTTGCGGCGCATCCGGTTCGTCGCGGTAGCTCGGCACCGGCTGGCCGTCCACATGGCCGGCGCGGTACTGGCCGCGCACGATGTTCTGCGCCAGGGTCGTCGGCGTGAAGCGCTTCAGTGCGCGCAGCACCTGCAGCTTGGCGTCGCGCACGGCGTCCGGCGACGTCGATGCAGGCGGCTCCATCGCGACGATGCAGAGCAGCTGCAGCAGGTGGTTCTGCAGCATGTCGCGCAGCGCGCCGGACGTGTCGTAGTAGCCGATGCGGTTGCCCACGCCCAGCTTCTCGGCGATCGTGATCTGCACGTCCGAGATCCATTCGCGGCGCCACAGCGGTTCGAACAGGATGTTCCCGAAGCGCAGCGCCAGCAGGTTCTGCACCGTTTCCTTGCCCAGGTAGTGGTCGATCCGGTAGATCTGCGATTCCTCGAACACTTCGCCCACTTCGCGGTTGATCTGCTTCGCGGACGCCAGGTCGCGGCCCAGCGGCTTTTCCAGCACCACGCGCGAGTTCGGCGTGACGAGGCCGTTTTCCTTCAGGTTGTCGCAGATCTGCGCGAACAGTGCCGGCGGCGTGGCCAGGTAGTACACGCGGTTCAGGCTCGGGTCGGGGCGCAGCGCTTCCGCGAGCCCCTGGTAGCTGGCCGACTCGGTCGCGTTGACGGCCACGTAGACGATGCGGCGCGTGAACCGTTCCCAGTTCTCCGGCGTCACCTTCGGCGTCTTGATGTGCGGGCGCGACGTGCTGTTGACCGTCGCGATGAATTCTTCCGTGGTGTTGTCGTGCCGGCCGATGCAGATGATGCGGGCGGAAGGCGGCAGGTCGCCGCACACGTCGCGCGAGAACATCGCGGGCAACAGCTTGCGCATCGCAAGGTCGCCGCTGCCGCCGAACAGAACCAGGTCAAAATCGGAAAGTGCCATGATGGGTGTCGTCTGTGGTTGGAGGTGCTGAAAACTTACTACCTAAAAATGTTTGTTTGACGAAAATATACTACAAATTCATCAATCGTGCCGGCCGTGCCAGGCGCAACAGGGAGCATCAAGGCCGGTACTGCGGCGACTCCAGGCCTGCCACCGGCAGCCGCACGGACAGCACGCGGCCCGACAGCGGATACTGTTCCAGTTCGGCCTGCGGACGCTTGCCGGCCGTTGTGATGTACAGCGTGCGCAGGTCCGCGCCGCCAAAGGCCACCATCGTCGGGCAGCGCACGGGCAGGGCGATCTCGTCGAGCTCCTCGCCGGACGACGACAGCTTGACGATGCGGCCGCCCTCGAACATCGCGACCCAGTAATTGCCTTCGCTGTCGATGGCCGCGCCATCCGGGCGGCCGCCGTAGCCGGCGCTCTTGTCCATGCTGAACTGGCGCACCTCGCGCTGGTTCGCCACGGCGCCTGTCGCCACGTCGAAGTCGTAGCGCGTGATGCGGTGCGCGGTGGTGTCGGCGTGGTACATCGTGCGGTTGTCCGGGCTGAACGCCAGGCCGTTCGAATTCGTCATGCCGCCGGCCCAGGCACGGCGCACTTCGCCCTTCTCCAGCACGAACATCTCGGCCGCGGGCTGGTCGCGCGGTTCGTAGATCGTGCCGACCCAGAAGCGGCCGGCCGCATCGGGCTTGCCGTCGTTGAAGCGCGCCTTGCTGCAGTCGAACGGGGCCGGGGCGATGTCGGTCACCGCACCGGTATCGGTGTTCAGGTGGACGAAGCCGTTGCGGGTGGCGACCACCAGGCCGCCGTCCGCATGGCGCGCCAGCGCGGACGGCTCGCTCGTCATGATCCACGAGTCGTGCCGAACTGTGCTGTCGTCAGTGCCTTCGACGAGGCGGTGCACCGCGAGGCCGTCGATGTCGACCCAGTACAGCGCGCCTTCGGCCGGATGCCACAGCGGGCCTTCGCCCACCTGCATCGGCGCGTCGAACGCGACCTTCACGTCGTAGCCGCTCATTGGACCTTCGCTCCCTTCGCCATCACGATCAGGCCATTGGTCGAAGCGTCGTGCGCGGCCGGGTCGACGGCGCCTTCCAGTTCGGCCTGGATCTTCTTCGCGAGCACCTTGCCCAGTTCCACGCCCCACTGGTCGAAGCTGGCGATGTCCCAGATCACGCCTTGCACGAACGTCTTGTGTTCGTACAGCGCGATCAGCGCGCCCAGGGTGGCAGGGGTCAGCTGGTCCATCAGGATCGTATTCGACGGGCGATTGCCGGGGAACGTGCGGTGCGGCACCAGCTCGTCGATCTTCGCGGGCGGCAGGCCTTGCGCGGTCAGCTCGGCGCGCACTTCGTCGGCCGTCTTGCCCTTCATGAATGCTTCCGATTGCGCGAAGCAGTTGGCCAGCAGCGCGTCATGGTGGCCGGCCAGGTCGTGCGTCGGGCGCAGCGCGGCGATGAAGTCGATCGGCACGATGTCGGTGCCCTGGTGCAGCAGCTGGAAGTAGGCGTGCTGCGCGTTGGTGCCGCACTCGCCCCACACGACGGGGCACGTGCCCGTGTCGACCTGCTGGCCGCCTTTCGTCACGCGCTTGCCGTTGCTTTCCATGTCCAGCTGCTGCAGGTAGGCGGGGAAGCGGTTCAGGTCCTGGTGGTACGGCGCGATCGACAGCGACGAGCAGCCGAGGAACTCGCGGTTCCAGAAGCCGATCAACGCCAGCAGCACCGGCATGTTCTGGTCCAGCGGCGCGGTGCGGAAGTGCTCGTCCATCGCATGCGCGCCTTCCAGGAACGTCTGGAAGTAGCCGAAGCCGACGGCCAGCGCGACCGACAGGCCGATCGCCGACCATACCGAATAGCGGCCGCCGACCCAATCCCAGAACGGGAACATGTTGTCCGGATCGATGCCGAAGGCCGTCACCGCTTCCGTGTTGGTGGACACGGCAACGAAGTGGCGCGCCAGGTCTTCCTCGCGGCCTTCGCACAGGAACCAGCGGCGCGCCGTCTGCGCGTTCAGCATCGTCTCGGCCGTCGTGAACGTTTTCGATGCAACGATGAACAGCGTCGTTTCCTGGTTCACCTTGGCCAGCACGGCATCCATGTCATGGCCGTCCACGTTCGACACGAAGTGCATCGTCAGGCCCGGATGGGCGTACGAACGCAGGGCCAGCACGGCCATCTTGGGGCCCAGGTCGGAACCGCCGATGCCGATGTTGACGATGTCCGTGATGCGCTTGCCGCTGTAGCCGAGCCACGAGCCGCCGCGCACCTTGTCGGTGAACGTCTTGACGCGGTCGAGCACCGCGTGCACGTCGGCGCCGACATCCTGGCCGTCGACGACGAGCTGCTTGCCGCGCGGCATACGCAGGGCGGTGTGCAGCACGCTGCGATGTTCGGTAAGATTTATTTTCTCACCAGCCAACATCGCGTCGCGCTGCGTTTCCACGCCGCGGGCCCGGGCCAGGTCCACCAGCAACTCCACCGTGCGGTCCGTGATCCGGTTCTTTGAATAGTCGAGGAACAGGCCGGCGGCATCGACCGTCATGCGCGGGAAGCGCTGTGGGTCGGTGGCGAACAGCTGGCGCAGCTGCCAGTCTTTCGCGTCGGCGGCATGGGATTGCAGGGCTTGGTAGCGGGCGGTGGTGGTCAACAGAGGTTGGCGCATGAGACGTGTCGTGTTGAAAATATGAGTAAATGGATATTGAAGAACTATACAGGAAAAGACGGTAAATTCACTACGACTTCGACGAAAAAGCCGTAAAAATCTCACTGCCGCCGCTGTCGCCGCGATGGTTCGCATCGGCGGATTCGCTCGCAGAACGAGCAGGCAGCACGCCTTTCGCCTTCTGTAGTAAAATTTCGGGAATTCATCGATAAGGAAGCATAATGGCCTTGCACCCAGTCCTCGAACAAGTCACGGCACGGATCATCAAGCGCAGCCGTCCTTCGCGTGGCGCCTACCTGGCGCATCTCGAAGCGGCCCGCATCAAGGGTCGTCCGCAGCGCGGTTCCCTGTCCTGCACCAATCTCGCGCACGGCTTCGCCGCGTTCCCGCAGCACGACAAGCTGCTGCTGAAGGAAGTGAAAAAACCCTCCGTCGCGATCGTGTCTGCCTACAACGACATGCTGTCGGCGCACCAGCCGTTCGAGCACTTCCCGAAGGTGATCAAGGACGCCGTGCGCGACGTGGGCGCGGTGGCGCAATTCGCCGGCGGCGTGCCGGCGATGTGCGACGGCGTCACGCAAGGCCAGCCGGGCATGGAACTGTCGCTGTTCTCGCGCGACACGATCGCGATGAGCACGGCGGTGGCGATGTCGCACAATATGTTCGACGCGGCGCTGTACCTGGGCATCTGCGACAAGATCGTGCCGGGCCTGCTGATCGGCGCGCTGCACTTCGGCCACATCCCGGCCGTGTTCGTGCCGGGCGGGCCGATGACGTCCGGCCTGTCGAACAAGGAAAAGGCGGCCATTCGCCAGCGCTACGCGCAGGGCAAGGCCACCCGCGAGGAACTGCTGGAAGGCGAGGCGCAGTCGTACCACGGCGCCGGCACCTGCACGTTCTACGGCACCGCGAACAGCAACCAGATGCTGATGGAGGTGATGGGCCTGCACCTGCCGGGCGCCGCATTCATCACGCCGTATACGGAACTGCGCGACCAGCTGACGGTGGCCGCCGCACAGCGCGCGGCGCAGATCACGGAGCTGGGCAACGAGTACATCCCCGTCGGCCACATCGTCGACGAGAAGTCCATCGTCAACGCGATCGTCGCGCTGCTGGCCACCGGCGGCTCGACGAACCACACGCTGCACCTGCCGGCGATCGCCCGTGCGGCCGGCATCCTGATCGACTGGGACGACTTCAACGACCTGTCCGGCGTGGTGCCGCTGCTGGCACGGATCTACCCGAACGGCGACGCGGACGTGAACCACTTCCACGCGGCCGGCGGCACCGGTTTCATCATCCGCGAGCTGCTCGATGCGGGCCTCTTGCATGAAGACGTGACGACGGTGCTCGGCAAGGGCCTGCGCAACCACTGCAAGGAGCCGTTCCTGGGCGAAGGCGGCAAGGGCGTCGTGTTCAAGGATTCCCCGGCCGTGACGGGCGACGACAAGGTCGTGCGCACCGCCGCGGAGCCGTTCTCGAAGGATGGCGGCATGGTGCTCGTGCAGGGCAACCTGGGCCGCGCGATCATGAAGGTGTCCGCCGTGAAGCCGGAGCACCGCACGGTCGAGGCGCCGGCCATCGTGTTCAATTCGCAGGAAGACTTCATGGCCGACTACAAGGCCGGCAAGCTCGATCGCGACTTCGTGGCCGTGCTCCGCTTCCAGGGCCCGCGCGCCAACGGCATGCCGGAACTGCATGCGCTGACGCCGGCGCTGGCGAACCTGCAGGATGCGGGCCGCAAGGTGGCGCTGGTGACGGATGGCCGCATGTCCGGCGCATCGGGCAAGGTACCGGCGGCGATCCACGTCTCGCCCGAAGTGCTGGCCGGCGGCCCGCTTGGCCTCGTGCGCGACGGCGACATCATCCGCGTCGATGCCGGCAGCGGCACGCTGGAAGCGCTGGTCGAATCATCCGTGTGGCATGCGCGCGCACTGGCGCAGGCCGACCTGACGCCGAGCCACGTGGGCATGGGCCGCGAACTGTTCGCGATGTTCCGCAACAGCGTGTCGGCGGCCGAGGAGGGCGCGGCGACGTTCCCGCTGCCGTCGCCGATCGATACGACCGTCGAACTGCATGGCGGTGACAACGTGGGCAATACGGTGCCCGGTTCCGACGAAGATTTCCTTGCCAAGAAAGCGTAAATGACCATGAATCTGCTCGACATTATGCGTACCTCGGCCGTGATCCCCGTGATCGCGATCGACGACCCCGATCACGCCGTGCCCCTCGCGAAAGCGCTGGTGGCCGGTGGCATCCGCGTGCTGGAAGTCACGCTGCGCACGCAGCACGGCCTTGGCGCGATCCGCGCGATGAGCCAGGTGGAAGGCGCGATCGTCGGCGTCGGCACGTTGACGCAGCCGGAGGAATTCGCCGCCGCGCGCGATGCGGGTGCCGTGTTCGGCGTGTCGCCGGGCCTCACCGATGCGCTGATCGGCGCGGCGAAATCGTCCGGCCTGCCGCTGCTGCCGGGCGTGATGACGCCTTCCGAAGTGATGAAGGCGCGCGAGCAGGGCTTCAAGCAATTGAAGCTGTTCCCGGCCGTGCCGGCGGGCGGCGTGGGCATGCTGAACGCGATCGCGGGGCCCTTGTCCGACGTGACGTTCTGCCCGACGGGCGGCATCTCGCAAGAGACCGCGCCGGCCTTCCTGGCGCTGAAGAACGTGGCCTGCGTGGGCGGCTCGTGGCTGACGCCAAAGGATGCGATGAAGGCGGGCGACTGGGGGCACATCACGGCGCTGGCCAAGGCGGCGAGCGCGTTGCGCGGTTGATTGCTGGCAGCTCTGCATTGGACGGCGCCTGCGGGCGCCGTTTGGCTGTCCAGGTGGCGAGCACCACGGTGGTGCATACGCCACAGCTTGCCGTTCGCAAGTTGCGATTCTGATAAAGAAGCGGCAGGCCAACCTATAATTTCCCACGTCGCCGTGTTACCCGCGCCGGCGACAGCCTTGGCACATCCGCGGGCCAGCTTCCATCGCAGGAGTCGGCCATGCATTCCAATCCCACCCCCTCCCTGTACGCTCGCCTGCCGCGGCTGGCGCCACTGGCCCTGGCATTGGCGCTTTCCGGCGCAGCGGCCGCGCAAACCATCACGGTCACCGGCGCGCCCGGCCAGGACGGCAGCAGCGGCACTCAACCAGGCGCTGCCGGCGCTGCCGGTTCGGCGGGCGGCCCGGCGACCGCGGCCGCAGGTATTGCCCACACCGGCGCGGTCGCCACGGGAGGCAACGGCGGCCGGGGCGGCAACGGTGCCGGTGGCGCGCCAGGCCAGGATGGCGGCGCAGCCGGTAACGGTGGCGCGGGCGGCGCGGCCACCGCGCAGCACATCGTCGGCAGCGCTGCTTCCAACATCAATGTGAGTGCCCAGGCGACCGGCGGAAATGGCGGCGCCGCGGGCGTTCCCGGCGAGGCCGGCAACGGCGGCAGCGCCGGCGCACAGGGCGCCGGGGGCAATGGCGGCGATGCCGCCGCGAGCGTGTCCGCGACGGGTACCCGCATTATCCAGGGCAACGCACAGGCGGACGGCGGCGCCGCGGCGGGTGTGCTGGCGGGCGACTATGCCCGCCACGCAGGTACGGCCGAGGCGACGGCGACGCTCCTCGGCGGCAGCAGCTCCTTCGTCAGCGGCAACGTGCACGCATACGGGGGCAATGCCGGCATGACGGGAGGCGGCGCCGGCCCGGTGGCAGGCGGCGCCGCGCGCGGGGCGGTCACCGCCACGGGCGACATCGTGGCTCTGTCCAGCACCGTGTACGGCGGCACGGGCAGCGCGGCAAGCGGCGGCGGGGCAGGCGGCCGCGGCGGCGATGCGGAAGGCGACATCCACGCCAGCGTGGGCAGCGGCTACTTTTCCGGCCAATGGCGCGTGCAGGGCGGCTCCGGCGGCAACTCGACGGGCGGTACCGGCGGCGCCGGCGGCAACGCCCGCCTCAGCACGCAGATCACGACCGCCACCACGGGCAGTATCGACCTGTGGACATACGTCGCTGGCGGCGATGGCGGCGACGGTCACGGGCTGGCAGGCGACAGCGACGTCAATCTCGTCATCGCCGCCGGCGGTTTGGGAACGGTCGGCGGCGAGGTCAGGTCGACAGGCGGCCGTGGCGGCCATGGCGCCGGCATTACCGGCACGGCGATGCAAGGCGGGCAGGGCAAGCTGACGGCAAACGTCGTGACGCAGGGCCGGCTTCAGTTGCACGTGAGCGCGACCGGCGGGGCGGGCGGTGACGGCATCGACGGCCACGGCGGGCGCGGGGGCGACGCGATCGCCGTGGCGGCCGGCAGTGGCCACGCCAGCTACGCCGGGAGCCCCAACGAGCTGTACATCGAGGCGACGGGCGGCGTGGGCGGCGCGGCATCCGCACCTGGCAAGCGTGCCGGGGATGGCGGCACGGGGCATATCGCCGGCACCATCCACGGCACCGGCATCGCTGATGCCCAGCTCAGGGCCACCGTGACCGGCGGCCGGGGCGGTACGGGCAAGGGCCAGGCACTTGCCGGCAACGGCGGCGCGGCCTATGCAAACAACAATGTGGACGGCAGCGTGGGCAGCGACGGCGTCGAACTGTATCTGGAACAGAAGGCTGTCGGCGGCATGGGCGGCTTCCACGACATCGGCAAGGGGGGCAAGGGCGGGTCCGCGGTGTCGACGCTGACGCGCACGATCGAAGGAAACCACACCATTTCGCTGCGTGCGGAAGCGCGCGGGGGCACCGGTGGCGTCGGCACCATCGGCGGGGATGGCGGGGATGCGACAGCCAGTGTCGACGTCACGCGCGCCGGGACAACCGTCGGCCTGTCCGGCGTCGCCGAGGCGGTGGGCGGCGGCGGGGGCTATGGCCAGCCGGGGCTGGGCGGCAACGCATCGGCGCGCAGTGTCGTGCGCGCCGCGGGGAACGCCTCGGCACTGGCGAAGGCCGATGGAACCGGCTGGAACGTCGACAGCCGCAGGGAGGCGCCTGCCCGTGCCGATGCGTTTGCGCGCGCCGAATCCACGGTCACGGATGCCAGCGCGAGCGCATACGCGACCGCTGCCCGGCAGGAGGGTGGCGTCGCGCACGCGCGCAGCGAAGTGATCTCCACCGGCCGCGCTTTTGCCGTCGCTTCGACGCTGGGCC
Source organism: Pseudoduganella flava (assembly GCF_007830495.1). Lineage (GTDB taxonomy): Bacteria > Pseudomonadota > Gammaproteobacteria > Burkholderiales > Burkholderiaceae_D > Rugamonas > Rugamonas flava. The sequence goes on from NZ_VLKW01000004.1 coordinate 261,453, forward strand.
ATGAAGGCACCGCCAGCAGCTACACGCACACGACGGGGACGAATCTCAGCGAGGCCAGGGCCATAGGCGATGTCACCCGTGGCGGACTGCATTCCGCCAGCGTGGCGCAGCACGGCACCGGCCTCGTCGAAACGGACGCGCGCCTGACGTTCGGCGGTGCGTCCAGGTGGACCGGTGCCAGGGTCTGGAGCCGCGCGCAGGTCGGCAGCGGCGAGCTGCTCGAAAGCTTCGACACCACGTCGTTCGGCTACCTGCGGCCGGATCTCGCCATCCTGTATCCCCACGACCCAGCCGTGGCCGGCCGTTACGCGGGGGCAGACGTGTTCGCCGCCGGCCGCATGGTCGGGGGCGGCGATTTCGGCGCCACCCTGCCGACGCGCTACGGCACCAGCGCGCACTTCGTGTTCGACGCGGCTTCGGAGGGCATGTTGCGGCTGGACCTGCTGAACTTCAGGCATAGGGACGCATTCGCGACGATGGAATTCAGTGTTGCCGTGCAGGGGGCCGAGGTGTTTCGCCAGACGTTTTACCGGCTCGTCGATGCGCAGGCATTCTTCAGTGGCGGCATGCTCGAGCTCGGCCTGTTGGACGAGGGACCGTACGACATACTGATCGCCGCCGACTTCCTGTTCGGGAATCCGGGCTGGGTGGGGTTCGACTATGTGCTGGCGGCTGTGCCCGAACCCGGCATGTGGCTGCTGCTGGCGGTCGGGCTGGTGCTGGTACGCGTACGCCTGCGCGGCAGCTTCCGGGTTTGAGGCGATCTAGCGCGGTCCGGTGCATGCCAAAATTGCAATGAGTGTGGGATCGGCGCTAGAATCGGCATTTTCTTACTGAACGATACCTGACCGTGAGCGATCCACACGACTTGCCCAACCCCGCCTTCACTCCCCGCGGCATTCCCGCTCCTGGCTGGCGCGCCAGCGCGGCGCTCGTGCTGGCGGCCGTCGCCGCGGCCGCGCTCGTCGTGCTGGTGCTGTTCCTGTGGCGCCAGCAGACCAACCCGGGATTCTCCCCCGGCCCGCTCGGCGTGCGCTATGCCGTGCAGTTGCAGAACGGCCAGATGTTCTACGGCCTGCTGCGCGAAATGGGCCCGCACCACCTGCAGCTGGAGGACGTCTACTACGTGCAGCCGTTCACCACGCCGGACGGCCGGCAGGGCAACCGCGTCGTCAGCCGCCAGAAGAATGACTGGCATGGACCGACCACGTTGACGGTGCCGCTCGACCGGGTGGTCACGATCGAACAGGTGGGCGGCGCGTCGCAGCTTGCGAAATTGATCGAACAGGACAAGCAGTCTCCCAAGTAACTTGCTGTTCGATAGTTTAATTGTCATTGTGTAAATAAGTTTTTGTTAAGATAATCCTTCCCGGATCGGCCGTTACCCGCAGGCCGGCCGGCGCCCACCTTTCCGGTCGCCCATTTCGGCGGGCGTCTACTGGAAAGGACTTGTATGCATTTGGACCGATTTCGCGCAGCCCGCTTCGGCGGGCTGCGGCTTGTTCCGCTCGTGCTGGCGCTGGCGGGCGGCCAGGTATCTGCCGCCGTCATCAACGGCACGGCCGGCACGGCCGGCAGTAATGGCGCTGCGCCGGGGGCGGCAGGTACGGCCGGGGGGCATGGCGGGGCGGCGATCGGCCAAGCCAGCGGGAACCTGAGCGCTGTCGGCGGTGCGGGCGGCAATGGTGGTGATGGCGCCGCCGGCGCGCCAGGGCAGGCTGGCGGGGCGGGTGGCGCTGGCGGCAATGGCGGTGCGGCCAGCGCGATCATCGACGCGACCGCGACGAACGGACTGCGGCGTGACGCCTATGCGCAAGGCGGAGCTGGAGGTAATTCCGGCTACGCCGGTGCCGGAACCCCGTCCGGTACCGGAGCGACCGGGGGCGAGGGAGGCGCGGCGACGGCCTCCCTGCACCTGGTCGGCACGGACCGCGTGCAGGGCAGCAGCGAAGCCCACGGTGGCTACGGCGGGCAGGGCGAATCGGGCATCGCGCAGACGGCCGGCGGTGCGGCGCAATCGACGTTGAGCCTGCGTGCGGAAGGCCCCAACGGCTATGTGTATGGCAGCGCGATCGCGGCGGGCGCCAGCGGTTCGAGCGTGTCCCGGAACGGCATCGGTTCGATCGGAGGCGCGGCCAACCTGACGATGACAGGCAGCGGCAACAGCGTGTGGCTCGACGGCTCGGTGGGGGCCGGCTACAGCGGCGGCGCGGCCGGGGCCGGCAATACCGGGGTTCACGGCAACGCCGCCGTCAGCGGCAGCATGGCGATCGTTGCCGGCGACGGCGGCGCGACCGGCGTGCTGAACATCAGCGCCGGCAGCGGCGGCGGCGGCCGCAACGGCGCCAACGGCGGCAACGGCGCGGACCTGACGGTCGCCAATCCTATCTCGGCAACGACGACGGGCTCGCTGGCGCTGGCGCTGCGCGGTTCTGCCGGCAGCGGCGGCGACTCCACCGATGCCGTGGCCGGACGGGCCGGCAACGCGGACGTGGGCCTGGTACTCGATGACCGCCGGGCAACCTATATGCAAGCCGATGTGACGGCGTCCGGTGGCAATGGTGGCAGGGTGATCGGCGGAATCGGAAGCGAGCAGGCGAACGGCACTGCCGGCGAAGGGGGCCGCGCGCGCGGCTATCTGGTGGTGACCGCGCAGGCGCCGACGAATGCGACGGCGCGGGCCGATGGGGGCTATGGCGGCACGCACGCCCGCGGCAACGGCGGCAACGGTGGCGACGCCGCCAGCAGCGGCCTCGTGCGCGTCATCGGCGATGGTTATGCCAACAGCAACGCATATGCCAGAGGCGGCAATGGCGGGTCGGCGGAGTTCGTCGGGCGTGGCGGCGATGGTGGCAATGCCGACGTGCAGGCGGCGGGGTATGCCGTTTCGGGTCCCGTGCGCGTGGAGGCGGTGGCGCTGGGCGGGACCGGCGGGAAGGGCTACTACGGCGCCGCGGGCGGCAACGGCGGCATCGGCCGTGCGATCGACGCGGTGGCCGGCGGCACGACCGGCACGCTGCAGCTGGTGCAGACGGCGACCGGCGGCGGCGGCGGCGTCGGCTCCGGCACCGCAGCCGGCGGCAAGGGCGGCGCCGGCATTTCCAGGCTCACGTTGACCGATGCGGCGACGCGCGACCTGGCGGTCAACGTCAGCGCATTCGGTGGCAATGGCGGCGACGGCACGTACGGCGCCGGCGGAACGGGAGGTGCTGCGGAGTCCTTCCTGGACCTGACCTCCACCGCGGCCGGCGCTGACGTGCGGACTGAGGTCGCCGCGACGGGGGGGGCGGCCGGTGCCGGCCCGAATGGGCGCCTCGGCGTGGGTGGCGCGGCGGTCGCGCGCGGTACCGTGCGCGCCGCCGGCAGTGTGTACCACTGGGTAACGGCCGATGGCGGCGCGGCGACAGCCGGCGGCTCGGCGAAGATCGGCAATGCCGATGCGTTCGGCCGGGCGGAAGCGGCGACCAGCGCCACCGCGTACGTCGCTGCGCGCACCGGCGCGACGAGTGGGGCGATCAGTCGGGCCCGCGCCGAGTCGGTGGCGACCGCGGGGCGCAGCGAGGCGGGCGCCGGGGCATTGGGCGGGGCCGAAGGGCACGCGTCCGCCCATGCATGGGGCGTTGGCGCGGCCCTGAGCCAAGCGAACGCTGAAGCTGACGGGCAACGCGGCAGCGCGCTGGCCGAAAGCACGTCGACCGGCGCGCACGGCGTACAGGTCGACACGCGTGCCAGCGCGGCCGAGCTGGCCGGGCGCACATCCGTGACGGCCGGCAGCAACATCGGCGGCGGCGTCTTCGCGCTGGAGTACGGGCAACGGCAGAGCTCCTACGCGATCTCGCAGGCCAGCGCCTTGCCGGCCGACGCACCCGCCGGCACCCCGGACGGGCTGGCACTCGGCGTCGGCACGATGGGGGCCTACGGCGCCAACGGGTTGGCGGCTGGCTCCTACAGCCTGCAGACCGCCGCCAACTTCCAGTTCGACACGACGGGCCAGAGCGTGCTGACGCTGGGCCTCCTGAGCGCGCTGACGCAGGGCACCGGCCTGGCGGGCCTGGCGCTGACGGTCAGCGCGGACGGCGCGACGCTGTTCTCGCAGACGTTCGCCAATCTCGCCGACGCCCAGCTGTTCTTCGCCGATAACACGGTCACGCTCGGCATGCTGGGGGCCGGCAGCCACGACGTGCTCGTTGCCGCCGACTTCCTGCTGAACGGGGCCGGCGGCTTCGGCTTCCAGTATGCGCTGGTGTCGTCGGTGCCGGAACCGTCCAGCTGGCAGATGCTGCTGTTGGGCCTGGGCGCCCTGGCCCAGCGTGCGGCGCGGCGCACGCGTCGATGATGCGATGAACCACCGCCCGGGCTTCATTCGGCCCGGGCGGCGCGCTAGCGCTGGATTGTCGCGCGTCCGTTACATTTTTCACATAATTATTTGATAACTCTGGTTAGTTGCATATATGATAATCGGCCGCGCGGAAACGGGCCTGCCGCATGCCCGCCCGCGCCTGATAACCACGATAACCAGGGAATAGAATGAAGAAACCACTGATCGCACTGGCGGTGCTGGCCGCCTTTGCTGGCAATACGGCATTTGCCGATACCTTGCTGTCCGGCTTCGGCGGGGACCGCGGCTTCGGCAGCCGCGTGATGGACCCGAACGACGACGGCTCCTCCGAGCGCCTGGCACTGCCGTTCCAGATCAATTTTTTCGGTAACGCCTACAGCGATTACTGGATCAACAATAACGGCAATATTTCGTTCAACGGGCCGTTGAGCTCGTTCACGCCGTCGCTGTTCCCGATCTCGCAGGCGCCGATGATCGCGCCGTTCTGGGCCGACGTCGACACCCGCAACCAGACGTCGAACCTGCCCGCGCCGTTCACCAACAACGTTTACCTGGCCAATCCGGACAGCAAGACGCTGATCGTCACGTGGGACACGGTGGGCTACTACAACCAGCACAACGACAAGCTGAATACGTTCCAGCTCGTGCTGAAGGACCAGTCGACGGCCACCGGTCACGCGGGCGACTTCGACATGGAATTCCGTTACGGCCAGCTGCAATGGACGACGGGCGACGCCAGCGGCGGCTCCGGCGGCTTCGGCGGCCAGCCTGCGGTTGCCGGCTGGAACGCGGGTGCGGCGACGAACTCGTACTCGCTGATCGGTTCCGGCACGGGCAATGTGGTGGGTCTCGTCAACGACACCAACGTCGGTACCGATGGCGTATGGCGCTTCCACGTGCGCTCCGAAGAGCTGCCGGGCAGCGCGCCATACAACCCGGTCCTGCCGGGCAATGTGGACGACGGCTCGGCCGGCTGGGTATTCGAGAACATCCCTGTCGGCACGGGCACGCCGGTGTGGATCGACCCGGTCGTCGCCACCGGCTACGACTACGCGGTGACCAGCGGCCAGCTGATCAACGGCGTCACGCTGATGCCGGGCGTCGGCGACGGCCGCTACGACATCTGGCTGTGGCACGACGGCCAATGGCAGCTGTACCAGGCCGGCGCCGCGGGCGGCGAGCACATCGAGTTCGGCCAGTCCGTCGACCGCTTCCGCATCACCGGCATCGAGACGACGGCCGGCATTAACCCGGACAGCCCGATCGCCTTCGCCACGGGCCTGTGGTTCGACGGCACGGGCACCAGCTCGGTGACGCAAACGGCGCTGACGGCGGAAGTGTCACCCGTCCCGGAACCGGCCACCTACGGCATGCTGGCAACCGGCCTGGCCGTGCTCGGCCTGGCCCGCCGCCGCCGTCGCGCTTAAGCATCTTTTCGCTTCCCCAAAGCCGGCCACGCGCCGGCTTTTTTTCGTCCTTGCTGAGCTGGTCGCAAAACAACAGCGGGGACAGTCCCTCGCCTCTGAAAACAACAGGGGACTGTCCCTCGATTCTGGAAACTTTTCAACCCACCCGACCAGCCCTTCCTACAATTGGCGCCGAACTGCACGGAACCGCAGTGAATTTCATCGCGATTGTCAGTTGACTTAACTTTGAATCCACATAATTTCCAAAAATGAGGGACAGTCCCCGAATTTGGGAAACTTTTCTTTAGGGAATTGGTATTTTGTTTGCCGGGGTTTTGCACTTTTAAAATGTTAAAAATGCAGGTTCATAGAGGACGTTTTTGCACCTACTTGCTGTTAAAAAAGTTCTGCCACAACAATACGTTAGCTTGGAAATAAGCGGTGTGGGTTTTATGCGACCAGGCGCGACGAATTGTTACGCACACGCTTGCGCCTCGGCAACTAAGTCTGCAATGATTTGATGTATGCGCGGTCTTCCTGATTTAGCGCAAAACATCATTGCCGGGTTTATTTTGCCCGGCAATGTTTTATTCGCAACCGCTTGTCATATTTTCAGAACGAACGCGTGATGCGCAAACGTCCCCTGCATTCTTATTCCCCGCTTGCCGTCGCCATTGCCGCGGCACTGGCGATTGTGCCGCTGGCCGGGTGGCAGTGGCATGGCTGGCTGATCGCCGCCGCGCTGCTCGCTGCAGGCGGCTGGGCTGCCTTCCACGCGCTGACGCAGCGTGCCGACGGGTCCGCGCTGGAAGCCTACCTGGCCAGCCGCCAGCGCTTCGGCGACGAAGTGTCCGGCGTGTGGGCGTCGCACATCGATGCGTCGCGTACCCAGATGGAAGCGGCCGTCGTGTCGCTGGTCGAGCGCTTCTCCGGCATCGTCGCCAAGCTGGAACAGGCGCTGGCCGCATCGGGTGCGGCGCGCAACAGCGAAGGCGGCAGCATCGTCGAAGTGTTCGCCGCCAGCGAGAAGGAATTGCGCTCGCTGCTCGACATGCTGGCCAGCGCCGCATCGAGCAAGCAGCAGATGCTGGCCAAGATCGAAGGCCTGCAGCACATCACGACCCAACTGCAGAAGATGGCGGCCGACGTTGCCAGCATCGCGTGGCAGACCAACCTGCTGGCGCTGAACGCGGCGATCGAAGCGGCACGTGCCGGCGAGGCGGGGCGCGGCTTTGCCGTCGTCGCCAACGAAGTGCGCATGCTGTCGAACCGCTCGGCGGACGCCGGCAAGCACATCGCCCAGCAGGTCGGCCAGATCAGCGCCGCGATCAACGCGACCTGCCAGGCCGCCGGCGAATCGATGCGCGCGGAAGCGTCGTCCGTCGAGACGTCCGAGCAGATGATCGGCAACGTGCTGGCGTCGTTCCGCGGCGTGACCGATGCCCTCGTCAGTTCGTCCGACCTGCTGCAGCGCGAGAGCGCCGGCATCCAGGGCGAAGTGGCCGAGGCGCTGGTGCAGCTGCAGTTCCAGGACCGCGTCAGCCAGATCCTGTCGCACGTCCAGCAGAACATCGCCCGCATGCCGGCCTACCTGAGCGAGAACGCCCAGGCGTCCAGCGCGGAACCACAACCGATCGACGCGCGCGCGCTGCTGGCCGAACTGGAAAGCACGTACGCAATGGCCGAAGAGCGCACGCTCCACAAGAGCGCCGCCAAGCCTGCTCCCCAGCAGGCCGAAGAAATCACCTTTTTCTAGGAGCACCCATGGCAAAAACCATCATGGTCGTGGACGACTCGCTGTCGATCCGCCAGGTCGTCGGCATCGCATTGAAGCAGGCCGGCTATGACGTCATCGAAGGCTGCGACGGCAAGGACGCGCTGGCTAAGCTGACGGGCCAGAAAGTCAACCTGATCATCAGCGACGTCAACATGCCGAACATGGACGGTATCTCGTTCGTGCGCGAGCTGAAGACCCGTCCGGCCTACAAGTTCACGCCGGTGCTGATGCTGACCACCGAGTCGCAGGAAGAAAAGAAGGCGCAAGGCCAGGCGGCCGGCGCGCGGGCGTGGATGGTCAAGCCGTTCAAGCCCGAGACGCTGCTGGCGGCCGTCCAGAAACTGGTCATGCCTTAACCACCGGACCTGACCCCGACGCCGGCTTGTCGCCGGCATTCACGGAGAACCTCATGATGATTGGCGATGGCATTGGCCATCCGGGCCAAGGGCCCGTTGCAGCCGTGGCGATCGAAGGCGAGCTGACGATCTACCGCGCCGCCGAGCTCAAACCGCTGCTGCTGGACGCGGTGCGCCTGCACGGCGCCCCCACGCTGGACCTGTCGGCCGTCACGGAATTCGACAGCGCCGGCCTGCAGTTGCTGCTGGTCGCGCGGCAGGAAGCGGCGCGGCTGGGCAAGCGACTGCAGGTGGCAGCTGCCAGCGCCGCCGTGCGCGACGTGTTCGCGCTGCTCGGCATGCCGTTCGAAGGAGTGCACGAATGAATATCGACCAGGTGATGATCACCTTCATCGCCGAGAGCCGCGAGCTGCTCGAGCAGATGGAGAACGCGCTGCTGGCCGTCGCCCACGATGGCCCCGAGGCCGTCAACGCGATCTTCCGCGCGGCCCACACGATCAAGGGTTCGGCCGGCATGTTCGGGCTGGACGCCGTCGTCGAGTTCACGCACGTGGCCGAGAGTGTGCTGGACAAGGTGCGCGATGGCGCGGTGCCCGTCAGCGACGAGCTGGTGACCTTGCTGCTGTCCTGCGCCGACCACATCGGCGCCCTCGTCGACGCGGTCGAGGCGGGCACGCTGGAAGGCGATACCGTGCTGCCGGCGGCCGGTGCGCCGCTGGTCGCCGCGCTGCAAGGCTATCTGGAAGGGGGCGTCTCCGTTGCCGCCAAGGCCGCGGTGCCGATGCCCGCCCATGCGGTGTCGGAAGCGGAGCAGTGGCACATCTCGCTGCGCTTCGGCGCGGACGTGCTGAGGAACGGCATGGACCCGCTGTCGTTCATCCGCTACCTGGGCCAGATGGGCCGCATCACCGGCATCGCCACGTTGACCGATGGTTTGCCCGGGGCCGACGAGTTCGACCCCGAGTCGTGCTATCTCGGCTTCGAGATCGGCTTCCACAGCAGCGCCGACAAGGCGGCCATCGACAGCGTGTTCGACTTCGTGCGCGACGATTGCCAGATCCGCATCCTGGCGCCGCACAGCAAGATCACTGAATACATCGCCTGGCTCGACGAGCTGCCTGAGCAGCGTGAGCGCCTGGGCGAGATGCTGGTGCGCTGCGGCAGCATCACTGCGCACGAACTGGAGCAGGCGCTGGCGGCGCAGTCGGCCGCCGGTGCGGCGGGTGGCGAGGTCGTGCCGATCGGGACGATCCTCGTCGACCAGGGCGCCGTGCGCGCGCCGGTCGTCGAGGCGGCCCTCGTCAAGCAGCGCCAGGCACCGGAAGCCAAGCCCCAGCAGGAAAACCGCTCGGTGCGCGTGGATGCGGACAAGCTCGATCGCCTGATCAATCTCGTCGGCGAATTGATCATCGCCGGCGCCGGCGCGAACCTGGTGGCGCGGCGCACGCAGATTCCCGAACTGCTTGAATGCACGTCGACGCTGTCCGACCTGGTCGAAGAGGTGCGCGACAGCGCGCTGCAGCTGCGCATGGTGAAGATCGGCGCCACGTTCAACCGCTTCGGCCGCGTGGTGCACGACGTGTCGCGCGAGCTGGGCAAGGACATCCGCCTGCAGGTCTCCGGCGAGGATGCGGAGCTGGACAAGACGGTCGTCGAGAAGATCGGCGACCCGCTGACGCACCTGGTGCGCAACGCGATGGACCACGGCATCGAGCCGGTGGACGTGCGCGCCGCGCGCGGCAAGCCGGCCCAGGGCACGGTGGCGCTGAACGCCTACCACGACTCGGGCAGCATCGTCATCGAAGTGTCCGACGACGGCGGCGGCCTGAAACGGGAACGCATCCTGGCCAAGGCCGTGGAACGGGGCCTGGTCGAACCTGGCCGCACACTGACGGACAAGGAAATCTTCGGCCTCATCTTCGAGCCGGGCTTCTCGACGGCGGAACAGGTGACGAACCTGTCCGGCCGCGGCGTGGGCATGGATGTCGTCAAGCGCAATATCGTCGCGCTGCGCGGCAGCGTGGAAATCGCCAGCACGGAAGGCGTCGGCACGACCGTCACGGTGCGCCTGCCGCTGACCCTGGCGATCATCAACGGCTTCCAGGTCGGCGTCGGCAAGTCCGTGTTCGTGATCCCGATGGACATGGTCGAGGAATGCATCGAGTTCCGCGAAGCCGATCATGCGCACGCGGACTATGTCGACCTGCGCGGCCAGCCGCTGCCGTTCGTGCGGCTGCGCGAACGCTTCGCGCTGCACGGCGCGGCGGCACGGCGGCAAAGCATCGTCGTCGTCCGCTACGGCAGCCGCAAGGCCGGCCTCGTCGTCGACACGCTGCTGGGCGAATTCCAGACCGTGATCAAACCGCTCGGCAAGGTGTTTTCCGGCGCGCGCTTCCTGTCCGGATCGTCGATCCTCGGCAACGGCGACGTGGCACTGATTCTCGACATGGCGGCGCTGCTGAATGGCGTCGAGGCCGACGGCCAGGCGGCGGCGTAACTGCCGGCTTGCTTCAACTCATTTACCAGGAGCGATTGTGCTTAAGAATTTAAAAATCGGCGTTCGGCTGGGCCTCGGCTTCGGCACGGTGCTGTTGCTGTTACTGGCGATCGCCATGCTGGCCATCACCCGCATGGCGGCGATGGATCACGTCACGGGAACCATCACGGATGACGCCTACCCGAAAGCCGCACTGGCCAAGGACCTGATACGCGATGCGGTGGATATCCCGCGCCAGATGCGCGGCATGCTGCTTGCCGAATCCGAGAGCGAGGTCGTGCGCTACCGCCGGCAGGTGGAAAGTGTGCGCGCCGAAGCGCGCCGCCGTATCGATGAGCTGGGCAAGCTGGTCGCCAGCGAGAGCGGCAAGAAGCTGTTGAAGGACATCACGGAGCGGCATGCGGCACTGGAGCCGCTGTACGAGAGGTTCTATGCGCTGGTGGGCACGGATCGCCAGCAGGCTGCCGCGTTCGTCAGCAAGGAAATGGTGCCGGCCAACCGCGCGCTGACGGTGGCGGTCGACGCCCTCGCCAAGCATCAGGCAGAGAAAATGGAGGCTTTGGCGGCCGACGCTGGCCACATCTATGAAGAAACCCGGCGTCTCGTGATCATGATGACCGCGGCAGCACTGTTGTTGGCGCTACTGGTGGCCGTGGCCGTCACGCTGTCCATCACCCGTCCGTTGCACGAGGCCGTCCTGGCGGCCGACCGCCTGGCGGCCGGCGACCTGGCCGTGCACATCGGCGCCACCTCGCGCGACGAGGCCGGCCAGTTGCTGGCGGCAATGAAGAACATGATCGGCAGGTTGGCGCAGGTGGTCAGCGACGTCAATGCCGGTGCGCAGTCGCTGGCGTCGGCATCGGAAGAAGTCAGCGCGACGGCGCAGTCGCTGTCGCAGGCCGCATCCGAACAGGCGGCGAGCGTCGAGGAAACCTCGGCGTCGCTGGAACAGATGACGGCATCGATCTCGCAGAACACGGAGAACGCCCGCGTCACCGACGGCATGGCTACCCAGGCCGCGCGGGAAGCGGCCGAAGGCGGCGAAGCGGTGAAGGCCACCGTGACGGCGATGAAGCAGATCGCCAAGCAGATCGGCATCATCGACGATATCGCGTATCAAACCAATCTGCTGGCGCTGAACGCGGCGATCGAGGCGGCACGCGCCGGTGAACACGGCAAGGGCTTCGCCGTCGTGGCGGCCGAGGTGCGCAAGCTGGCCGAGCGCAGCCAGGTGGCGGCGCAGGAGATCGGCGAAGTGGCGACCAACAGCGTGGAGCTGGCCGAACGTGCCGGCGGCTTGCTGGACCAGATGGTACCGAACATCCGCAAGACGTCCGACCTGGTGCAGGAAATCACGGCGGCTTCCGAAGAGCAGTCGGCCGGCGTGGGACAGATCAACGCGGCCGTGGGCCAGATGAGCCAGGGCACGCAGCAGAACGCGTCCAGCTCCGAAGAGCTGGCGGCGACGGCCGAAGAGATGAGCAGCCAGGCCGAGCAACTGCAGCAGGCGATGGCGTTCTTCCGCCTCGACGGCGCGCAGGCCATGCGCAAGCCGGCCGGGCGAAAGCCGTCCGGCCGTGCTTCGGCCGCGCCGCAGCGGCATGGCATCGCGCTGCAACATCCGGCCTTCGCGGCCGAGGACAACCTGGACGAAGCCAGCTTCACCCGTTTCAACTGATTTTCACATCAACGCGCGGCCCGCGGCCGCAAGGAGAATACCGTGTTCCGTAACTTGAAAGTAAGCGTCCGTCTCGCGATGGGCTTCGGCGTCGTCAGCCTGCTGCTGGCGATTGCCGTGATGATGGGCATTCGCGGCATCGCCAGCATCAGCGACAACGTCGATGAGCTGGTGACCGACAAATATCCGAAGGTCGTGATCAGCAACGACTTGATCAGCCGTGTCAGCACGATCGCGATCGCGATGCGTAACATCGTCATCTTCGACGATCCGGAGTTGGCGCGCCGCGAACTGGCGGCGATCGAGGAAGCGCGCGCGGCGTTGCGCGGCGACCTGGAGAAGCTCAAGCAAACGGTGCGTTCGCCCGGCGGCAAGGAGTCGCTGCGCGTCGTCATCGAGACCCGCGAACGTTACCGCGTGATCCAGGAGCGCTTCATCCAGTTGGTGGCGCAGGGCAAGCGCGAGGAAGCGCGCCAGCTGCTCGTCAACCAACTCGAGCAGAGCCAGATGGAATACATCCGCACGATCCAGAAGATGATCGAGCACCAGGATGATTCGATGGCCGATTCCGGCAAGGAAGCGGTCAATGAATACGTGGCCGCGCGCAGCCAGCTGATCCTGTTGGGCAGCATCGCCATCGCGATCGGTATCGCAATGGCGTTGTGGATTACGATGTCGATCACCCGCACGCTGGGCGGCGAGCCGGCCTACGCGGCCGACCTGCTGAAGCGCATCGCCGATGGCGACCTGTCCGGCGACGTGGTGACGCGCAAGGGCGACCAGTCCAGCATGCTGCATGCGGTTGGCCAGATGGTGGCCAAGCTGCGCCTCGTGGTGGCGGGCCAGCGCGCCGCTGTCGAAGCGGCCAACCAGGGCAAGTTCGACGTGCGGGTGGATACCACCGGCATGCAGGGCTTCCAGAAGGACCTGGGCGATGGCCTGAACCAGCTGATGACGACGACCGGCGCCAGCATCGACGACGTGGTGCGTGTGATGTCCGCGCTGGCCGACGGCGACCTGACCAAGCGCATCGACAAGGATTACCAGGGCGCGTTCGCCCAGCTGAAGGATTACTCGAACAGCACGATGGACAAGCTGGCGCAGGTCGTCGGCGACGTCAACGGCAGCGCGCAATCGCTGGCGTCGGCATCGGAAGAAGTCAGCGCGACGGCGCAGGCGCTGTCGCAGGCGGCCTCCGAGCAGGCTTCCAGCGTCGAGGAAACCTCGGCATCGCTGGAACAGATGACGGCATCGATCTCGCAGAACACCGAGAACGCGCGCGTCACCGACGGCATGGCGACGCAGGCCGCGCGGGAAGCGGCCGAAGGCGGCGAAGCGGTGAAGGCCACCGTGACGGCGATGAAGCAGATCGCCAAGCAGATCGGCATCATCGACGACATCGCCTATCAAACCAATCTGCTGGCGCTGAACGCGGCGATCGAGGCGGCGCGCGCCGGTGAACACGGCAAGGGCTTCGCTGTCGTGGCGGCCGAGGTGCGCAAGCTGGCCGAGCGCAGCCAGGTGGCGGCGCAGGAGATCGGCGAAGTAGCGACCAACAGCGTGGAACTGGCCGAACGCGCCGGCGGCCTGCTGGACCAGATGGTGCCGAACATCCGCAAGACGTCCGACCTGGTGCAGGAAATCACGGCGGCTTCCGAAGAGCAGTCGGCTGGTGTCGGCCAGATCAACGCGGCGGTGGGTCAGATGAGTCAGGGCACGCAGCAGAACGCATCCAGCTCCGAAGAGCTGGCGGCGACGGCCGAAGAGATGAGCAGCCAGGCCGAGCAACTACAGCAGGCGATGGGCTTCTTCAAGCTGGCCGGCACCAGCGCAGTGCGCGGCCGTTCGATGGCCGTCGCGCGCGGCGCGCAACGCGCACCGAAGCGCGGCAACCTGCGCCTGGCGGACAACTTCGCCCCTCAGGGCGAGCTGGACGAAGCGAACTTCACGAATTTCTGATGCGAGCGTGAGATGAAGCAAGCAAGCAAACAAGAGACTGCGACCGCCGAGTCGGCGCAATACCTGACCTTCATGCTGGGCGGCGAATCGTTCGGCATCGGCATCATGTCGGTGAAGGAAATCATCGAATTTAGCGGCATCACGGAAGTGCCGATGATGCCCGAATCGATCCGCGGCGTGATCAACCTGCGCGGCGCCGTCGTGCCGGTGATGGACCTGGCGGCGCGCTTCGGCCGGCCGATGGCGGTGCCGGGCAAGCGCACCTGCATCGTCATCGTCGAGCTGGAAGCCGAAGGCGAACGGCAGGTGACGGGTGTCGTCGTCGACGCGGTCAGCGCGGTGCTCGACATCGCCGCATCCGAGATCGAACCGGCACCGTCGTTCGGCACGCGCATCCGCGGCGACTTCATCGCCGGCATGGGCAAGTTGAACGGCAAGTTCGTCATCCTGCTGAACGTGCACCAGGTGCTGGCGCTGGACCTGTCCCACGTGGCCGAACTGGCCGCCGACCAGCTGCCGGCGTGATGGACGCTTGATGGATGCCATTGCGATCAACGCCGGCGAATTCGCGAACTTCCGGCGCTTCATCTTCGATATCGCGGGCATCACGATGTCCGATTCGAAGAAGGCGCTGGTCAGCGGCCGCCTGGCGAAGCGCCTGCAGCACCATGGCCTGGACAGCTACGACGAGTACTTCCGGCTGCTCACCGACGGCCGCCATGCGGACGAGGTGCAGCTGGCGGTCGACCTGCTGACGACGAACGAAACCTACTTCTTCCGCGAAGCGCGCCACTTCGACCTGCTGCGGCAGGAAGCGGCGGCGGCGCGGCCGTCGTTGCGGGCCGGGGCGCCGTTCCGCGTGTGGAGCGCGGCCTGCTCGTCCGGCGAGGAACCGTACAGCATCGCGATGGTGCTGGCCGATGTGCTGGGCAACGCGCCGTGGGAAGTGGTGGCGTCCGACATCAGCACGCGCGTGCTGCAGCGGGCCCGCATCGGCCACTACCCGATGGAACGGGCCAGCCACGTGCCGCCGGATTACCTGCGCCGCTTCTGCCTGAAGGGCATCGCCGAGCAGCAGGGCACGCTGCTGGTGGATCGGGCGGTGCGCCAGCGCGTGCAGTTCCGGCAAGTGAACCTGAATGCCGACCTGCCGGGCGACCTGGGCACGTACGACATGGTCTTCCTGCGCAACGTGATGATCTACTTTAACGGCGACACGAAGCGCCAGGTCGTCGCCCGTGTCGCCTCGCGCCTGAAGCCGGACGGCCACTTCCTGATCGGCCATTCGGAAAGCCTGCACGACATCAGCGACACGCTGCGCGCCATCGCGCCGTCCGTGTATCGCAAGCCGGGCTAGGGTATGCGCTATCGTAGCGCTCATGACTATGAATCCAATCAATGTGATGGTCGTCGACGATTCGGCGGTCGTGCGCAAGGTCGTCGGCGAAATGCTGGCCGCCGCGCCGGGCATCCAGCTGCTGCACGCGGTGGCCGACCCGCTGCTGGCGCTGGAGCGGATGAAGCGCCAGTGGCCGGATGTGATCGTGCTCGACGTCGAGATGCCGCGCATGGACGGCATCACGTTCCTGAAAAAGATCATGGCCGAGCGGCCGACGCCCGTCGTCATCTGCTCGACCCTGACGGAGAAGGGCGCCGAGACAACGATGGCGGCGATGGCCGCCGGCGCCGTCGCGGTGATCACGAAGCCGAAGCTGGGCCTGAAGGAATTTCTCAGCGAGAGCGCACAGGAACTGGTCGCGGCCGTGCGGGCCGCCGCCCAGGTCAACACGCGCCGGCTGACGGTGCGGCCGGCGTCTCAGCTTCCCTTGCAGCCGGTGGCGAAGCTCACGGCCGATGCGATCCTGCCGCCCGCGAGCGAGACGCGCGCGCTGCCGCAGACGACCGAGCGGGTCGTCGCGATCGGCACGTCGACGGGCGGCACCCTCGCCCTTGAGGAAGTGCTGACGGCGCTGCCGCGCGTCACGCCCGGCATCGTCATCGTGCAGCACATGCCGGAGAAGTTCACGGCGGCGTTCGCCGACCGGCTCAACAAGTTGTGCCAGGTCGAGGTACGCGAGGCGCGCCACAACGACCGCGTGCTGCCGGGCCGCGCGCTGATCGCACCGGGCGGCAAGCACATGCTGCTGCGGCGCGACGGCGCGCAATACTGTGTGGACGTGATCGACGGCCCGCTGGTGAACCGGCACCGGCCGTCCGT
This sequence comes from Pseudoduganella flava, assembly GCF_007830495.1. GTDB lineage: Bacteria > Pseudomonadota > Gammaproteobacteria > Burkholderiales > Burkholderiaceae_D > Rugamonas > Rugamonas flava. The sequence continues at coordinate 277,683 of NZ_VLKW01000004.1, forward strand.
GGACGTGCTGTTCCGCTCCGTCGCCAAGCATGCGGGCGCGAATGCGCTGGGCATCATCATGACGGGCATGGGTGACGACGGTGCCGCCGGTCTTCTTGAAATGCGCAAGGCCGGTGCGCGCACCGTGGCGCAGGACGAGGAAAGCTGCGTCGTCTACGGCATGCCGAAGGAAGCCGTGAAGCGGGGCGGCGTCGAGAAAAGCGTGCCGCTCAAGGGGATCGATCGGGAGATCCTGGCTCAACTGACGATACGCTGAGTGGGCTGACCTGCGCATCGGCACCGTCGTAGTCGGACAGCCGCAATGGCGCCGCTGCCGCATCGAGCATGCGCGCCAGCGCGGCCAGCAGGCCGGCCGCCAGCCGCACGCCGGCCGCCAGCTCGGCCGCGTCGATGTCGGGCTTGTGCCATGTCTCCGGCGGGTCGCCGATCGATTGCCGGTCGATGTGGAACTGGGTGCGGTTGCGGATGCGGCGCAGGCGGTCCGACGTTTGTTCCAGTACTACCCACGTCGTCCCGCACGCGGCCAGCGCGCCTTCCGCTTCCTTGCGGTGGCAGCGCAGCACGTACCACAGCGAGTGGGCGTCCTTGTGGTCGTCGTAGACGCGGATCGCGCCGGACAGCGCGTCGTTGTACAGCGCCTGCCGGGCCAGTGCGAGGAAGGTCGTCGGGGGATGGTCGCCCAGCGCGGCGCACGCCGTGAGCTTCATGTGCGCGTTGTCCAGTTCCGCGAAGTTGCGCGCGATGACGGCCCGCACCTTCGCGCTGTCGGGCCGCATCGCGCCCTCAGTACTCGGCGGGGGCCGCGACGATGCGATTGCGGCCCTGCCGCTTGGCCGCGTACAGCGCCTGGTCGGCGGCGCCGATCAGCGCAGCCGGATCGGCCGGCTGGCCGGGCAGCAGCGTGGCCACGCCGATGCTCACCGTGATCTGCTTCACCGGTCCACCCGTGTGCTCGTGGGGGATCGCCAGGTCCAGCACGCGCGCATGCAGCGCCTGCGCCATGTGCAAGGCCTGGTGCTTGTCGTTGTCCGGCAGGATCACGGCGAATTCCTCGCCGCCGTAGCGGGCCAGCATGTCCACGGAGCGCTGCAGCAGCGCCTGCAGCGCGGACGACACCTGGATCAGGCACTGGTCGCCCTGCTGGTGGCCGTAGTGGTCGTTGTACGGCTTGAAGTAATCGATGTCGATCATCAGCAGCGACACGACGGTGCCGTTGCGCTTGGCGCGGCGCACTTCGCGGTCGATCGCCACGTCGAAGGCGCGGCGGTTGGCGACACCGGTCAGGCCGTCCGAGAACGTCTGCATGCGCAGCTTCTCGGTCTGTTCGCGCAGCAGCTTCTCGCGGCTGGCCGCCATGCTGACGTCGTTCAGCTGGATCAGGCAGTAGCGCGCATCGTCGCCGACCGCCAGCGGCGTGATCGCCACGGCCTGCTGCATCCGTTCGCCGCGGCCCAGCGCCGCCGGGTCCGAATACAGCGGGAACGGCGCGCGGTTCAGCGTGGGCGACAGCAGCGACGAGAAGTGATTGGTGAGGGCCTGGGTGACGGCCATCTCGACGCGGCCGCCGCGCAGCTCGGGCAGCAGCTCGAACAGGTCGGCGCCCAACGCCTTGTGGGCGTCGCAGCCCGAGTGGCGGCTCATCCATTTATTCCACAGCACGACGCGGCGCGCATCGTCGATGACGATCACGCCGAGGCTCACGGCTTCGAGTACGCTTTCCAGCAGGGGCAGGCGGGACGGGGACGACATCGCTTACAGCTGTCCCCCCTCGATGCCCGTCGTGCGCCGCAGGTAGCTGTCGATCTGCTCCTTCAGGTCGTGCAATGCGGTGATGTCGAGGATGAAGGCGACGTAGCCGTGGATCTGGTGCTTCTCGAGGATGAAGTCGATGTGCAGCATCATCACGACGGTATCCCCGCGGTTGCCGGTGGCGTTCAGGATCTCGTCGCTGCTGCCCACGTGGTAGACGGGCAGGGAGCCGTGCAGCTCCTGCTGGAAGATGTTGGCCAGCGTGCCGACGCAGGAATTCAGGATGATGTTGCCGATCTCGCTCATCGCTTCCTGTTCCATCTCGGACAGCTCGGCCAGCGGCACGGATTCGCCCACCATCAGGCGCACGATCTCGAGGCTTTTATCCTCGGGGAACATCAGCAGCGCCTCGGTCTGGAAGGCGCCCTCGTAATGCTGGCTGACGCCGCAGATCCGCTCGCCGCCGCTGCCGTGCTGGTTCTTGCGGTGCGCATCCTCGAGCAGCGACGCCGCTTCGCTGCGGGACAGGAAGGTGATCGACGGCACGGACATCGTGACTTCCTCGCCGACGATGCCGCTCATCGCGGCGGCGGCCTGGCCGACACCGATATTGAAGATCTCGACGAGCGCGTCGTGTTCCAGTTCGCTCAGCGCCACCATGTCAGCCCGCCAGCGGCGCCACCAGCCGGGCGATGCGCTCTTCGGTGATCGGCTTTTCCATGAAGCCCACGCCGATCTCGCCGGCGCGCGCGCGGGTCGCGTCCTGGACATTGGCGGTCAGCAGCGAGATGTGGGCATCCGGCAGCAGCTTGCGCAGCTGCTCGGCGCAGGCGAGGCCGCCCATGCCGGGCATGTTCACGTCCATCAGCACCAGCTGCGGCCGCGCCTCGGGGGCCTTGGCCAGCGCTTCCTCGCCGTTGGCCGCTTCCACGACGGTCCAGTCGGCGTGCAGCCCGAGGATGTACTGCCGGGCGACGAGGCGGGACACCCGGCTGTCGTCGACGATCATTACCGTCGGAACGGTCGAGGCGGCGGAAGAGGGGGAAGGAGAGGCGGTGGTCGGCGTCATGTTGCTGTCCTGCTGACTATTCGGATTGGCTATTTTCCCACAATCGCTGCCCGGCGCGCTGTTAAAATAGCGCCCCTCAGCCATATTCCTTCCAACCTCCTCACATCATGACTCAAGACGAACTGAAACAGGCAGTGGCGCGCGCCGCCATCGGCTACGTGGTCGACGGCGAAATCATCGGCGTCGGCACCGGCTCGACCGCCAACTTCTTCATCGACGAACTCGCCAGGATCAAGGACCGCATCAAAGGCACCGTGGCGTCGTCCGAAGCGACCGCGGCCCGCCTGCGCGGCCATGGCATCCCCGTGCTCGACCTGAACGACGTCGAGTCGATCGCCGTGTACATCGACGGCGCCGACGAGATCGACGGCCGCGGCGCGATGATCAAGGGCGGCGGCGCGGCGCTGACGCGCGAGAAGATCGTGGCCTCCGTGTCGCAACGGTTCGTCTGCATCGCCGACGGTTCGAAGCTCGTCGAGACGCTCGGCAAGTTCCCGCTGCCGGTCGAAGTGATCCCGATGGCCCGCAATGCCGTGTTCCGCGCGCTGGTCGCGCTGGGCGGCCAGCCGAAGGTGCGCGTCAAGCCGGGTACAGACGAGCCTTTCGTCACCGACAACGGCGGCCACCTGCTCGACGTGGCAGGCCTGTCGATCACCGATCCGGTGGCGCTGGAAGCGCGGATCAACCAGATCGTCGGCGTGATTTCCGTCGGCCTGTTCGCCGCGCGCGGTGCCGACGTGTGCCTGCTGGGCACCGCCGAAGGCGTGAAGACGCTGACGTACTGATGGGTCAGACCCGCCGGGTCTGACCCAAGACTCTGTATCTTGGGGTGAAAAAAATGGCGCCGCGGCGCCATTTTTTTTGTTAGACCCAAAAAGCAACTGCTGGGGTCAGACCCAGCGGGTCCGACCCTATGCCGGTGGCGGCACGTAGCCCGCGGCCTGGTCGGCGCCTTCGCCGAAGAAGTGCTTCTCCATCTGCGCCGCGAGGTACTTACGGGCGCGCACGTCCGCCAGGTTCAGGCGGTTTTCGTTGACGAGCATCGTCTGGTGCTTGAGCCACTGGTTCCACGCTTCCTTCGATACGGATTCGTAGATCTTCTTGCCCAGTTCACCCGGATAGGGCGGGAAGTCCAGGCCTTCGGCTTCCTTGTTCAGTTTGATGCAATGGACGGTACGGGCCATCGTGGGTGCTCCTCAGTATGCGAATGCGTCAAAACAGCGATTATATAGGCGCCGCGAAAAACAGGTCCGGTTACAGGGTCTTCACCAGCACCTGCGACTTGCGCTGCCAGTTGTACATGCGCTGGCGGTCCTTCGGCAGCGCATCGACGGTGGCCGGCACGAAGCCGCGCTTGATGAACCAGTGTGCCGTGCGGGTCGTCAGCACGAACAGCTTCGTGATGCCGGACGCGCGGGCGCGGTTTTCCATGTGCTTCAGGATCCGCTCGCCGTCGCCCTGTGCCTGCACTTCCGGGTTGACGGTCAGGCATGCCATTTCGGCCATTTTCTCTTCCGGGAACGGGTACAGCGCGGCGCAGCCGAAGATCACGCCGTCGTGCTCGATGACGGAGAAATAATTGATTTCCCGTTCGATCAGCTCGCGGCCCCGCTTGACGAGCGTGCCGTCCGCTTCCAGCGGTTCAATGAGCTTGATAATCCCGCCGACGTCCTCAATTGTGGCGGGACGCAGGCTTTCCAGGTTCTCGTGGCTGATCATCGTGCCCACGCCATCGTGCGTGAACAGTTCCAGCATCGCCGAGCCGTCCATCGCGAACGGCACGATGTGCGAGCGCTCCACGCCGCTGTTGCAGGCCTTGACGCAGTGCCGCAGGTAGAACGCCGCTTCCTGCGACAGGAAGTTCGCCTGCAGCACGGCTTCTGCCTGGTGCGACGACAGTTCGCGGATCTCGGCGCCGCCCTGGTCGTGCATCATCTCCGTCTCGGTGATGAAGATCAGCTTGTCGGCATGCAGCGCGATCGCGGCCGACACGGCCACGTCTTCCATCGTCAGGTTGAACGCTTCGCCGGTGGGCGAGAAGCCCAGCGGCGACAGCAGGATCAAGCCGCCAGCGCCGAGGATCGAATGGATCGTCTCGGCATCGACCTTCCGGGTGATGCCGGTCAGTTCCAGGTCGACGCCGTCGATGACGCCCAGCGGCCGCGCGGTGACGAAGTTGCCGGAGATGATGCGGATCGCGGCATTCGACATCGGCGTGTTGGGCAAGCCCTGGCTGAACGCGGCCTCGATGTCCAGGCGCAGTTCGCCGGCGGCCTCCTTGGCGCATTCCATCGCCGCGGGGTCCGTGATCCGGATGCCGTTGTGGAAGCGGCCAGCGACGTTACGCAGCGCGAGCTGTTCGGCGACCTGCGGGCGCGAGCCGTACACGACGACGATCTTGATCCCGAGCGCGTGCAGCAGCGACAGGTCGTGCGCCAGCACCGGCAGGGCACCGGCGGCCACCAGTTCACCGGGGAACGCGATCACGAAGGTCTTGCCGCGGAAGGCGTGGATATAGGGCGCGACGGAGCGCAGCCAGTGGACGAATTCGACAGGGTTTTCCATGCGCCGCATTATAATTCGCTGCGCGGTGTTCGCCGCAAAAGGATGTAAAAAACAATGTCTGAAGCCATCAAGCAGTCGCCAACTCCCTCGAAAACCCCGCAACGTGCGCCGCAACGTTCACCAGAACGGCGCGAACGCCTCACGCCGGAACAGATCGCCGCGCGCGATGCCGAACGCCTGTTCCGCAACCCGCTGCCGCCCATCACGTTCCCGGAAGAGCTGCCCGTCTCAGGCCGGCGGCGCGAGATCGCCGAGGCATTGTCGAAGCACCAGGTCGTCATCGTGTCCGGCGAAACGGGATCGGGCAAGACGACCCAGCTGCCGAAGATCTGCCTGGAGCTGGGCCGCGGCCAGAAGGGCTTGATCGGCCATACGCAGCCGCGCCGGATCGCCGCGTCGTCCACCGCCAAGCGGATCGCCCAGGAACTGGGGTCGCCGCTGGGTGAGCACGTGGGCTACAAGGTGCGCTTCAACGACACGCTGCACAAGGGCGCGTCCGTCAAGCTGATGACGGACGGTATCCTGCTGGCCGAGACGCAGACGGACCCGCTGCTCAAGGGCTACGACACGATCATCATCGACGAGGCGCACGAGCGCAGCCTGAACATCGACTTCCTGCTGGGCTACCTGAAACAGATCCTGCCGCGCCGGCCGGACCTGAAGGTGATCATCACGTCCGCGACGATCGATGCGGAGCGCTTCGCGCGCCACTTCACGCAGGACGGCAAGCCGCCGGTGCCGGTGATCGAGGTGTCCGGCCGCCTGTATGCGGTGGAGGTGCGCTATCGCCCGGTCGAACGCGAGCCGATCACGCTGCCGGAGGGCGCGAACGCCGCCAAGCCGCAGTTGCGGACGGCGGCGGCGCAGCGCGAGAAGCGCGACCTGATGGATGCGATCGTCGACGGCGTCGACGAGGTGTGCCGCCTGGGTTCCGGCGACGTGCTGGTGTTCCTGCCCGGCGAGCGCGAAATCCGCGACGCGGCCGAGGCGCTGCGCAAGCACCATCCACCGCACGTGGAGATCCTGCCGCTGTTCGCCCGCCTGTCCGTCGAGGAGCAGGACCGCGTGTTCCGCACGACGAACGCGCGCCGCATCGTGCTGGCGACGAACGTGGCCGAGACGTCGCTGACGGTGCCCGGCATTCGCTACGTGGTGGATGCGGGCCTGGCGCGCGTGAAGCGCTACAGCTACCGCAACAAGGTCGAGCAGCTGCAGATCGAGCCGGTGGCGCAATCGGCAGCGAACCAGCGCGCCGGCCGTTGCGGCCGGGTGGCGGACGGCGTCTGCATCCGCCTTTACGACGAGGACGACTTCAACAAGCGCCCCAAGTTCACGGATCCGGAGATCCTGCGCTCGTCGCTTGCTTCCGTCATCCTGCGCATGAAGTCCCTGCACCTGACGGACGTGGAGTCGTTCCCGTTCATCGAGCCGCCGCTGGCGCGCGCGATCGCGGACGGCTACCAGCTGCTGCAGGAGCTGGGCGCCGTCGACGACGACAACAAGTTGACGAACCTGGGCCGCAAGCTGGCCAAGCTGCCGCTCGATCCGCGCGTGGGCCGGATGATCCTGGCCGCGCAGGAGCACACCTGCCTGACCGAGGTGCTGATCGTGGCGGCGGCGCTGTCCGTGCAGGACCCGCGCGACCGGCCCATCGAGCACCAGCAGGCGGCCGACCAGGCGCATCAGAAGTTCGCCGACGAGAAGTCCGAATTCCTCTCGTATATCAGGATCTGGCGCTGGTTCAGCGAAGCCATCGAGCACAAGAAAACCAACCGGCAATTGCAGGACAACTGCCGCGCGAACTTCCTGTCGCAGCTGCGCCTGCGCGAGTGGCGCGACGTGCACTCGCAGCTCCTCACGCTGGTGAAGGAGCAGGGCTGGCGCATGAACGAGACGCCGGCCACGTACGAGCAGTTGCATATGGCGCTGCTGACGGGCCTCCTCGGCAATATCGGCTTCAAGATGGAAGACGATCCCGGCTACCTGGGCGCGCGCGGCATCAAGTTCCACATCTGGCCCGGCTCGTCGCTGGGCAAGAAGGCGGGCAAGTGGATCATGGCGGCCGAGCTGGTCGAAACGACGCGGCTGTATGCGCGCACGATCGCGAAGATCGAGCCGGAGTGGATCGAGAAGATCGGCGCGCACCTGTTGAGGAAATCGTGGGGCGAGCCGCGCTGGGAAAAACGCCAGGCGCAGGTGACGGCGGCCGAGAAGGCCACGCTGTACGGGCTGACCGTGTACAGCCAGCGCCGCATCAACTACGCCCAGCACAACCCGCAAGAGGCACGCGAGATCTTCATCCGCGATGCGCTGGTGGGCGGCGACTACGATACGCGTGCGCCGTTCTTCGCGCACAACCACCGCCTCGTGAAGGAGATCGAGAACCTCGAGCACAAGGCGCGCCGGCAGGACGTGCTGGTGGACGACCAGCTGATCGAGGCGTTCTACGACAAGCTGATTCCCCACGACGTCGTCAACGGCGCCGGCTTCGAGGCGTGGCACAAGAAGGCCACGCAGGCGGAACCGAAGCTGCTGTACCTCGTCAAGGAAGACCTGATGCGGCACGAGGCCGCAGGCGTGACGACGGAGCTGTTCCCGAAGAAGATGCTGGCGGCCGGCGTGGAGATGGCGCTGACGTATCACTTCGAGCCAGGCAGCGTGCGCGACGGCGTGACGTTGCACGTGCCGTTGTTCGCGCTGAACCAGCTCGCGCGCGAGCGCTGCGAATGGCTGGTGCCGGGCATGCTGAAGGAGAAGGTGCACCTGCTGCTGAAATCCCTGCCGCAGAAGCTGCGCCGCCACATGGTGCCGCTGCCGGAATATGCGCAGAAGTTCTGCGACCGCATCAACGCGAAGCAGGCGTTCGGCCGCGGCGACCTGATCGACGCGATCATCGCGGACATTCGCGAGCAGGTGACGATCACGGTATTGACGACCGACTTCAAGCCCGAGCAGCTGCCGGCCCACCACTTCATGAACTTCAAGGTGATCGACGAGCACGGGCGCCAGCTGGACATGGGCCGCAATCTCGCCACGTTGCAGGCGGAGTATGGCGCGCAGGCGCGGCAGAGCTTCCAGAAGATGGCGGAGAATGCGCCGCCGGCGTCCGCCGCATCGCTCGCGCAATTGGGCGGTGCCAAGCCGAGGCAGGGCGCGACGCACGGTGCGATCCATGGCGGCATCGCGGCCGAGGTGAAGGCGGGCGGCAAGCCGGGGACGGCACCGCCGCCGTCGCCCGTCGCCCCGGCGCCGCAGTCGGCCCACACGAACATCCGCGAATGGAGTTTCGGCGAGCTGCCGGAGCTGCTCGAGATCGTGCAGGGCAAGCTGACCTTGATCGGCTTCCCCGCGCTGGTCGACAAGGGCACGCACTGCGACCTGGAAGTGTTCGACGATCCGAACGTGGCGGCGCGCACGCACCGCATCGGCCTGCGCCGGTTGTTCGCGCTGCAGATGAAGGACCAGATCAAGTTCGTCGAGAAGAGCATCCCGAATTTGCAGCAGATGGGCATGCAGTTCATGAGCATGGGCACGCAGGAGGAGTTGCGCGACCAGATCATCGCCAAGGCGATCGACATCGCCTGCCTGCAGGACCCGCTGCCGCTCGATGCGGCGGCGTTCAACAAGCGCAAGGACGAAGGCAAGTCGCGCCTGGTGCTGCTGGTGAACGAGATCGCGCGGCTCGTGTCGCAGGTGCTGACGGAATTCCACGGTTTGCCGAAGCGGCTGCAGGGCATCAACCCGCAGGCCGCGGCCGACATGCAGGAACAGTTGAAGGGCCTCGTGCACAAGCGCTTCCTGCTCGATACGGAGTTCGCCCAGCTGGCGCATTTCCCGCGCTACCTGAAGGCGATGAACGTGCGGCTGGAGAAGCTGCGTGCCGACCCGGCACGCGACGCCAAGTCGATGGCCGACTGGCACCAGGCCGCGCAGCCTTACCTGCGCGTGATGCGCGACAAATCGGCGGGCAAGAACACCGACCCGAAGCTGGTGGAATACCGCTGGCTGCTGGAGGAGTTGCGCGTGTCGCTGTTCGCGCAAGAGCTGCGCACGCCGATGCCGGTGTCGGTCAAGCGCCTCTTCAAAGTATGGGAATCGATGCAGAGATAGGGGTACGTGGGCCGGATCTCTGGCTTGCACCCCCAATGCAGAACCTGGGGTCAGACCCGGCGGGTCTGACCCCAGCATTTGCTGTTGGTTCTAATACCGCGTCTGACTAAACGCGATCAGTACTTCTTGTTCGGATCGATGCTGCTGCTCTGGTTCGACAGCCCGCCCGCCTGGTTGATGTTCTTGTCGGTCAGGTCGGAGTCGCCGCGGTCCAGGTCCAGGCTGCTGCTGCCGAGGCCGGAGCTGCTGCCGAGGCTGCCGCTCTGGCTGGACAGGCCGCTGCTGCCGCCCATGCTGCTGCCGGTGCTGGAGCTGCCGGACAGGCCGGACTGGCTCTGGCCGTAGCTGCTGCCGCTTTGCATCGTGCTGGTGCCGCTGCCCATCACGCTGCCGGTCGACGTCATCTGGCCGGGCTGCGCCTGCTGGGTGCCGTAGAAGCCGTGGATCTGCTGGCCGAATTCGGCGCTGGCCATGTCGGGCCAGCGGTCCTTGTCGAAGCCGGGGGCGTTTTCCAGGCGTTCCTTCTGCACGTCCAGGATGAAGCGCTTGTTGACCGTATCCAGTTGCAGGGCTTGCCACGGCACGGCGAACAGCTTGTCGCCCATGCCCAGGATGCCGCCGAACGACAGCACCGCATAGGCGATCTGGCCGCTCTGCATGTCGATCATGATTTCCTTGATGTCGCCCAGGTCTTCTTCCTGGCGGTTGTACACGTCCTCGCCCATCAGGGTGTCGGCGCCCATCAGGCGCGGGCCAGGGCCGGCGTTGTCGCGGTCACGGTAAATGCCAAACGGGTCTCGATCGAGATAGCTCATGTTGGTCTCCTGTGATTCCAGATTCGTGGAAAAGCCACCGTGCGTAGCCCGGCGGCGTGCATGCCAGAATAGCGCAAGCGGATTTTTCGCGTCCTTACTTCAATTCAACAGTGTGGGCCCGCGCCGCACGATGGAGAAAGCATGGTCAAGCGAAGTGCCAATCTCAGGTTGCTGCGATCGTTGATGAAAGCGGGTGCGGCTCAGCAGCGCGCAGCGACGAAGATGGTGACGGGCATGCTGGCCGCACCGAAGCCGCGGCGCGCCGCTCGGCAGGCAGCGGCGCCGCGCGTGCGCACGCCGGCCGCCGCACCCGTCGCGCCGGGGCGCTGGCTGGCCGGCCAGCATGGGCCGATGAGTTACTGGCTGTACCTGCCGCATGCGGTGCCCGCGGATGCGCCGGATGGCCTGCCGCTGGTGCTGATGCTGCACGGCTGCCAGCAGACGGCCACGCAGTTCGCGCAGGGAACGCGGATGAATGCGATGGCGGAGAAGAAGGGCTACGCGGTGCTGTACCCGCAGCAGAGCGTCGCCGTGCATGCGCAGCGGTGCTGGCGCTGGTTCGACCGGGCCACGCAGCTGGGCGGTGGCGACGTGCAACCCGTGTCCGCGGTCCTTGCCACGGTGCTGGGCCAGTATCCGATCGACCGGCGCCGCATCTACGTGTGCGGCATCTCGGCCGGTGCCGGCATGGCGAACATCATGGCGCTGAACTTCCCCGACCTGTTCGCGGCGGTCGGGCTGCATTCGGGACCCGTGTACGGTGCGGGCCACGGCGCCGTCGGCGCGCTGGGCGTGATGCGGCATGGCGGCGGGGCGCGCACCGAGACGGCGATCCGTGAAGTGCTGGCGCGGCGCGCGGCCTTTCCGCCGCTGCCGACGATCCTGATCCAGGGCGAGGCCGATACGGTCGTCAGCGCGATCAACCAGCAGCAGCTCGTGCGGCAGAGCTTGTTGCTGAACGGCGTGCCGTCCGACGCGCCGGTGAAGGTGACGCGGCGCGGCACCCGCAGCGGCCACGAAATCCGCGATTACCTCGTTGGCCGCCAGGTCGTGCTGCGGGTCGTGCGGGTCGATGCGCTTGCACACGCGTGGAGCGGCGGCGACCCGAAGATCGCGTTCCACGCCAAGGGGCCGGACGCGAGCCGCATGATGCTCGAGTTTTTCAGCAAGCACCGGCGCTGAGCGGCGCTCAGCAGGGCAGGCTCAGCGTCACTTCGCTGACGGCCACTTCCGGCTTCACGGTGCGCCCGGTTTTCACGAGGCGCACCAGGCCATACTCCTGCATCGTGTGCAGCGAGCGGGACACGTTCGATTCCTGCTTGCCTGCCAGCCGCGCCAGTTCCTTCATCGATTCCGGCTTCGCTTCGCGGATGCAGCGCAGCAAGGCCATGTTTTCATCGGACAGCACGCTGGCCAGCGCGCTGATCGACGGGAACCAGACATCGGGTTCGCCCGGCATGCGCTGGCGCGCGCCGGCCGCGATCGCCAGCGACCGAGCCCGTTGCTCGGCAACCGTGGCAATTCCGAATTTCATAGGTTTCATGGCGACTCCATCAATTGTTTCAACACCTTGTCGACTTCAGCGTAGAAATCGCTGAGCAGCTGATAGGCGGTATCGAATTCATACAATACCTCCACATCTGTGCCATACGGATGGCGGTGGTCGAACGGGTAGCGCCGGGCCGCATGCTTGAAGCGCGAGCCGGGCGGCTTGACCGCGTGGGCATTGTCGTAGCCGACCAGCCGCCGTCCATCCGGCGCGTGCAGCGTGAGGCAGTAGCGGATCCCGTGCGGGCGATCCGGTGTGACCTCGACGCGGCAGGCATCCATCTTGATCCAGTAGCCCTGGCCGTTCTGGACCTCGACGTTGCCGTCCAGATCCAGCAGATAGTCGAGACCCGTGTCAGGCTCGCCGTGCCGTATAAAAGTAAATAGCTTCATAAAGCATATCATGCTCCGATAAGTTTTCAACGCCTTGATCTTCATCAGCCATACGCTGGCTGGACGTTTGGACAACGCACCCTTGCCAAAACCGCCGCCAGCGAGTACTGTACGTATATACAGTATTCGACCTTCCCGTTACCATGGCTTGCACTGATCCGCTTACAGCGCCGGAAGCTGTGCATCCCTCACTTTGGCTTGCATCGCAACTGGCGCAATCGAACGACCGCTGTGTCGATACCGGCTATCCCGTGCTGTCGGGCCAACTGCCCGGCGGCGGCTGGCCCACCGGGGTGCTGGTGGAATTGTTGCTGCAACAGCCGGGTATCGGCGAGATGCGTCTGCTGCGGCCGGCCTTGGCGGCGCAGCAGGGGCCGATCGTGCTGGTGCAGCCGCCGTATGCGCCGCAGGCGCTGGCGCTCGATGCGCTGGGCATACCGCCCACCCGGCTGATCTGGATTCCCGGCACGGGCAGGAGTGCGGACGCGCTGTGGGCGGCCGAACAGGTATTGCGCAGCGGCTGCTGCGGCGCGTTGCTGCTGTGGCAGCAACACGTGCGGGGCGAGGCATTGCGCCGGCTGCATCTGGCAGCGCAAAGCAGTGAAACGCTGTTCTGCCTGATGCGGCCGCTGGCGGCGGCACGGGATGCCTCGCCGGCATCGTTACGCTTGTCGCTGCGGCCGGCCGCCGGCGGCATCGAGATCGGTTTTGTGAAACGCCGGGGGCCGCAACGCGACGCGCCGCTGTTCCTGCCTCTGGCACCTTCTTTATTGCAACGTCATGCGCCTCTGGATCGGCCTGCACCTGCCCCGGCTCCCGCTCGAAGTGTTCTCCCCGAGCTGGTCGGCTGACGCCGGTACGGCGGTGCTGGAGCAGGAGGTGGTGCTGGCGGCATCGGCCCTGGCGCGCCAGGCCGGCGTGACGCCGGGCATGCGCCGGGGTGGCGCGCTGATGATGGCGCCGCAGGTGCAGTTGCACGAACGCGCGCCCGAGCAGGAGGCACAAGCCCTGCACGCGGTGGCGATGGCCATGCTGCAATTTACGCCGCAGGTGGCCGAGGGCGAGGAAGCAACGCTGCTGCTGGACGTGGGCGCCAGCCTGCGCCTGTTCGGCGGCATCCGCCGGCTGTGCGCGCTGGTGCGGGCGAGCCTTGCCACGCTGGGGTTCACCGGCGTGCTGGCGGTGGCGCCGACGGCGCGCGGTGCGTGGCTGCTGGCGCGCGGCGGTGGCGGCCGTTCTTTAACAATCGAGCGCATGGTGCGCCGGCTGCACGGCTTGCCGGCCACGCTGTTGCCGCCGGCCCGGCCTTACCAGGCGTGGCTGGAGGGGATCGGCTGCCTGTCGGTGGGCGACGTGGCGAACCTGCCCCGGCCCGGCTTGCAACGGCGTTGCGGCCGCGAGCTGCTGGACATGCTGGACGCGGCCCACGGCCAGGCGGCCGAGATGTTTTGCTGGATCGAGGCGCCGGCCACGTTCGGCGCGAAGCTGGAACTGTTCGACCGCGTCGAGAACACGGACCTGCTGCTGGCCGGCGCGCGCCGGCTGCTGCAGCAGTTGACGGGCTGGCTGAACGTGCGCCAGCTGGCCGTCGAGCGTGTCACGCTGCTGCTGGAACACGAGCGGGGCAGGGTGGCGCGGCCGCCGACGGCCGTCGAGATCGTGCTGGCCGAAGCCGTGTGGCACGACGAGCACCTGGTGCGCCTGCTGAAGGAACGGCTGGCGAAGCTGGTGCTGGACGCCCCCGTGATCGGCCTGGTGCTGGAAGCGCCGCAGGTCAAGCCGATGGCGCCGCTGTCCGACTCGCTGTTTCCCGAGCCGGGCGGCAGCCAGGAAGACCGGCAGCGCCTGTTCGAACTGCTGGCGGCGCGGCTGGGCGCGGACAACGTGCTGCAGGCGGCACCGCAGGCCGACTACCGGCCCGAGCATGCGAACGCGTGGCTGCCTGTGCAGGAAAAGCTGCCGCCGGCGCGGGTCGTCGCGCAGCTGCCGCCGGGCGGGCTGCCCCGGCCCGCGTGGCTGCTGCCCAAGCCGATCGCGCTGCTGGTGCGCGACCACCGGCCGTTCTATGGCTCGCCGCTGCGGATGGTGTCGTCCGCCGAGCGCATCGAGGCCGGCTGGTGGAGCGATACGCAGACGCGCGATTATTTCATCGCGCAAGGCGAGGACAATGCCTATTACTGGGTCTACCGCGAGCGCTTGCCCGGTGCGGACGAGGAGACGGAACAGCGCTGGTATCTGCATGGGCTGTTTGGCTGAGGTCGCTGGGCTTGCCATCAACGCTGGTGCTTGCTCTCCACGCTGTGCTTGCACTCCACCTGTGCCTGCCCTCCATCCTATGGGTGAGCTCGCCGGTGCTTGTCATCCACCGCCATCCCGTGCACAGTAGCGTCATCGACAGGAGGATGCATGCAGGCACAAAGACTCGACTTCATGGGCGCGTACGGCACCAAACTGGCGGCGCGCCTCGACGCGCCGGACGAACCGGCGCGCGCGTACGCGCTGTTCGCCCACTGCTTTACTTGCGGTAAGGACGTGTTCGCGGCCAGCCGCATCGCGCAGGCGCTGACGGAACACGGCATCGCCGTGCTGCGTTTCGATTTCACGGGACTGGGGGCGAGCGAGGGCGAATTCGCGAACACGAATTTCTCGTCGAACGTGCAGGACCTGCTGGCTGCGGCCGATTACCTGCGCACGCACCTGCAGGCGCCGCAGCTGCTGATCGGCCATAGCCTGGGCGGTGCCGCCACCCTGGCGGTGGCCGATGCGATCCCGGAGGCGCGCGCCGTCGTGACGATCGGCGCGCCCAGCGACCCGCAGCACGTGACGCACCTGTTCCGCGACCACATGGACACGATCGCCGCCGAGGGCGAAGCCGAGGTGCAGCTGGCGGGCCGGCCGTTCCGCATCCGCAAGCAATTCCTCGACGACGTGGCCGAGCACCGCCTGAAGGAAAAGATCGGCGCGATGAGAAAAGCGCTGCTGGTGATGCACGCACCGGGCGACACCACCGTGGGCATCGAGAACGCGATGCACATCTTCACGGCGGCGAAACATCCGAAGAGCTATGTATCGCTCGATACGGCCGACCACCTGCTGACGAAGCGCGAGGATGCGGTGTATGCGGCGCGGATGATCGCCGCGTGGAGCGAACGCTACCTGCACACCTGAGCTGGCCGGCGGCGGATGCGCCGGCAGGGCCGGGCCATGCTGTTCGCAGCCGTCCTACCGTCTGTGCCGACACATGCCCGTGCTCGATCAAGCCGGCGTGCCGCGCATCCGGCACCGGCGCCGCCCGCTTCGTTCAGCGCGGGCAGGACTCAGGCACCCGCCACCTGCCACGCCATCCCCTTGCGCACGGCCGGGCGGGCACCGACCCGCTCCAGCCATGCCTGCACGTGGGACTTGCTGTCCAGCTCTTCGCCCAGCACGGCCCGCAGCTTTTCATGCGCGGCGACGGTCCACGTGTACGCGGCGATGTCGGCGATCGTGTACTCGCCGCCGGCCAGGTAAGGGGAGGCTGCGAGCTGCTTGTCCAGCACGGCCAGCAGCCGCACCGCTTCCTCCCTGAAGTGCTGCTTGCCCAGCGCGTCGTCCTGCTTCGAGAAGAAGCCCAGTTGCCCCAGCATCGGCCCCAGGCCGCCGATCTGCCAGTGCAGCCATTGCAACGCCTGCCAGCGCGCCGGGCCGGCGCTCGCCAGCAACTTGCCGTGCTTGTCCGCCAGGTAGGTGAGGATGGCGCCGCTTTCGAACAGCGTCAGCGGGCCGCCGTCGGCTGTGTCGTCGACGAGGGCGGGGATCTTGTTGTTCGGTGACAGTTGCAGGAACGCGGGCTGGAATTGCTCGCCCTTCGTGATGTCGACGGGCGCAATGCGGTACGGCTCGCCGAGCTCCTCCATCATGATGACGGGCTTGCGGCCGTTCGGCGTGGTCCAGGTGTGCAGCGTGATCATCGTGTCCTCCTTGGAGGAGGCACTCTAGCGCGGCCGATGGAAAACGGGCGCACGTCCCTGCGAACGTGCGCCCGTTGCGGCCGTGACCCGCAGTCGTGAACGACGCGGTTCTTCGTGCCTTATTGGCGCGGCTGCAGTATGGCCTGCAGGCGGTCCGGCGTGCCTTCGATGCGCTCCAGGCGCGGATACTTCAGGCCGCCGTGATAGTCGAACGATACGGTGCGGTAGTCGTTGCCGTGCTTGACGAGCAGCTCGATCGGCTTGCTGTCCTTCGTTGCCGCCGTGATTGCCGAGCGCAGCAGTTCAGGCTTGTAGGCGCGGCCGTTCACGGCCAGCACCGTCGTGTTGCCGGACAGGCCGGCCTTGAAGCCGAGGCCCTCCCAGACGATGCCCGTGACCTTGCCGTCGCTGCCGATCGAGAAGCCCAGCGAATACTGGAAGTTCGCCGTCTTGCTCTGGTCTTCGACGCCTTTCAGGAACTCCGTCGGCTTGTCCGTGTAGACGAGCTTCCAGCCGGCGCGTGCCAGGCCGTCCAGCGGCGCCGGGCCGATGTCCTCGACGCGCGTCTTCAGGAACGGGGCCCAGTCGAACGCCTGCACGGAGTTCAGCGCCTTGACGACGTCGTCGAACGTGTAGTGCTTGGCATTGACCACGCCGTTGTCGACGCCGAAGAACAGGCGGGCGAAGTCGTCCAGCGAGCGCTTGTCGCCGGACAGCTCGCGGATCTTCGTATCCACGTCCAGCCAGATCAGCGAACCTTCCACATAGTAATCCTCGCTGCGCTGCCAGTTCGGCCAGACCTGCGGCCGGCGCTGGCTGATAATCGGGTCGTTTGTTGTGTCGAGCACCGGGCGCCAGTTGCGGCCCTGCACGTTCGAATAGGTGGCCGCCGAGTTGGCGATCATGTCGCGCACGCTGTCCAGCTTGACGAGGCCGGAGCGCGATGCCAGCACCTGGCCCCAGTACTGCGTCTGACCTTCGTAGACCCACAGCAGGCCGTTTTCCAGCGGCGTGTTGAAGTTCGGTACGTCCTGGCCTTTCGGGCGGCGGAACTTGCCGTTCCACGAGTGCGTGAATTCATGCGGCAACAGCGTGCGCACGGCTTCCGTCTTGTTCCACTCGGTGAAGTAATTGGCCTTCACGCCGTTCTCGCTGGATTGGTGGTGCTCGCGGCCGACGCCGCCGAATTCATCGGACAGCGCGAACAGGAAATCGTAGTGCGCATAGTGCTGCGAGTCGAACAGCTTGTACGCCTGCTTGATCAGCTCGCGGTGCGGCGCGATCTGTTCCGGCTTCGCCTCGAGCGCTTCCGGCGTGTCGGCCACGATGTTCAGGCGTACGGGAACTTTCGCACCCGGATCGAGGTCGATCTGTTTGAAGTAGCGGCCGGCAAACAGCGGCGAGTCGATGAACGTTTCCAGGTCCGTCGTCTTGAAGCGCACCTCGTCGCCCTTGCGCTCCGCCGTTTCCAGCGCCGTGCCGTATTGCCAGCCGGCCGGCAACGTCAGCGTCGTCTGGATCGGGATGCGGCGCGTGTGGTAGCCGGCCGGGTACATCGTCATCGACTGCCACTGGATGCCGAGGATGTCCGGCGTCACCGCGATGCGGCCCTGGTTGCCTTCGGTCGGCGACAGGTGCTGGTATTCCACGTCCACCGCCGTCACGCCTTTCGGCACGTCGATCTGGAATGCGAACACGTTCAGCGGGTCGCGCTTCCATGCCACCGGCTTGCCGCCCGCCGTCACCTTCAGGCCGGCCAGCTGGTGCAGCGCGCCGGTCGGGCCATGCTGGGCGGTGACCCATTGCGGGTACAGCAGCGTCATCTTGCCCGGCCGGGCGGGAATCGACTGGCGGATGCGGAAGATGCTGTGGGCCGTGTCGGAAGCATCGATGCGCATCTGGATCGTGCCGGGATAGGGCTGGTCCAGCGCAGGCGGCAGCGGGTTGGCGCTGGCGGAGTTGACGAACACGGCGGAGGCGAAGGTGGTCGCGAAAAGCGCTGGCAGGATCGCTGCGCGCAGGGTCGAAGGCAGGGTCATCGGCTTTGATATGGTTGAGACAAGCTATCGAGTGTAGCACGTAAGAAACTGCCAATGTTTCGGATTGTAACGACGAGGATTTTTCAAAAAATCCCCCTTGAAACCATTCTGGCCGACCGTATATCGGATGCAGCGGTTGCCCAGCAGGGGACCGTTTCCCAGAAGAGCCGCAAGGCTCGATATCGCTTGACTTTGAAAGGATATCCATCATGCGTACTTTTGACCTGACTCCGCTGTACCGCACCGCCATCGGCTTCGATCGCCTGGCCCAGATGCTGAACAACGCTGAATCGCAGCCCAGCTATCCCCCGTATAACATCGAACTCGTCTCTGAGGACCAGTACCGCATCGTGATGGCACTGGCCGGCTTCGACCGTTCGGAAATCGACATCACCAGCGAACGCGACACGCTGTTCATCGTGGGCCGCAAGAACAAGGATGGCGTCGAACGCACCTACCTGCACCGCGGTATCGCCGCGCGCGACTTCGAGCAGCGCTTCCAGCTCGCGAACCATGTGAAAGTCACCGGTGCATCGTTCACGAACGGCATGCTGACGATCGACCTGGTGCGTGAAGTGCCGGAGGCGTTCAAGCCCCGCAAGATCGAGATCGGCGGCAGCACCGACAGCGCGCCGGCGATCGAGCAAGCGCGCGCCGCGGCCTGATCGCGCTCCGGATGTGACAGCGTGCCCGCCCTCCCGGCGGGCCGCGGCGAGCCTGGCGCCCGCCGCCATCGACAACGTCATCGAGTTTTTTGTACCCGCGGTTGCCCGCCTGGGGACCGCACCGATATCGCTTATTGAAAGGATAGATCATGCGTACTTTTGACCTGACTCCGCTGTACCGTACCGCCATCGGCTTCGACCGCCTGGCCAACCTGCTGAACAGCGCCGACACCCCGACCTACCCGCCGTACAACATCGAGTTGGTGGCGGAGGATAAATACCGCATCGTGATGGCGCTGGCCGGCTTCGACCGCAGCGAGCTCGACATCACGACCGAGCGCGACTCGCTCGTCATCGTCGGCCGCAAGCAGAAGGATGCCGTCGAGCGTACCTTCCTGCACCGCGGCATCGCCGCCCGCGACTTCGAGCAGCGCTTCCAGCTGGCCGACCACGTGAAGGTCACCGGGGCGGCGTTCGACAACGGCATGCTGACGATCGACCTGGTGCGCGAAGTGCCCGATGCACTGCGGCCCCGCAAGATCGCCATCGACGGCGTCACGAACAACGTGACGGCGCTGGAACAGAATCGCGCAGCCGCGTAATGTGCGCGGGCCCCGGCCCGTTGGCGGTACCGTAGCAGCAAGCGACAGGCCGGGGCGACCCGGCCTTTTTGCGTCCAGCCGCCGGGGCCGCGCAGTGTTATTAAGTGGCATCTAAGGTTGAATCTTCATATTGCTACCATCGACACTGATCCAACTGGAGTACAGATATGAGCAAGGACACCGTTCTGGTCTCGATGACGATGAAACGCCTGGTAGTGGCGCTGTGCGCCGTCGGCGTACTCGGCGCCGGCGCCGCCATCGCCGTACAGAACCACACCGCCAGCCAGCAGGCCATGGCCGCCCCCGCGCCGGCCGCGCCGCCCGTCAACGCGGCTGCCGGTGCGCCGGCACCCACGCCGGCGCCGATGATCGCGTTGCCGGACTTCTCCGTGATCGCATCGCGCAATGGCCCGGCGGTCGTCAACATCAGCACGACCGGCAGCGTGAAGGCGGCCTACGACCGCGGCGACGAGCCGTTCGCCGACGATCCGTTCTTTGAATTCTTCCGCCGCTTCCAGGGGCCGCCGCAGCGCGGTGGCCGCGACGTGCCGAGCCACGGCATCGGCTCGGGCTTCATCGTCAGCGCCGATGGCCTGATCCTGACCAACGCCCACGTCGTGCGCGATGCGCGCGAAGTGACGGTCAAACTCACCGACCGCCGCGAATTCCGCGCCAAGGTGCTGGGCTCCGATCCGAAGACGGACGTCGCGGTGATCAAGATCGACGCGAAGAACCTGCCCGTCGTCCCGCTGGGGCGCTCGACCGACGTGAAGGTGGGCGAGTGGGTGCTGGCGATCGGCTCGCCGTTCGGCCTGGAAAACACGGTGACGGCCGGCGTCGTCAGTGCGAAAGGCCGTTCGCTGGACGACGGCAGCGTGCCGTTCATCCAGACCGACGTCGCCGTCAACCCCGGCAATTCGGGCGGCCCGCTGTTCAACACGAAGGGTGAAGTCGTCGGCATCAACTCGCAGATCTACAGCCAGACGGGCGGCTACCAGGGCCTGTCGTTCGCGATCCCGATCGACGTGGCGCAGCGCATCAAGGAGCAGATCGTCGCCACCGGCAAGGTCGTGCACGCGAAGCTGGGCGTGACGGTGCAGGAAGTCGACCAGAGCTTCGCCGACTCGTTCAACCTGGCCTCGCCGGAAGGCGCGCTGGTCGCCAACGTCGAGAAGGGCAGCGCGGCCGACCAGGCCGGCCTGAAGCCGGGCGACGTGATCCGCTCCGTCAACGGGCAGAAGATCGTCGCTTCGGGCGACCTGTCGGCCTACACGGCGCTGGCCAAGCCGGGCGACAAGGTGACGCTGGACGTCTGGCGCGAAGGCAAGGCGCTGACCCTGAACGGCAAGCTCGGTAACGCGACCGAGCGCGCGCTGGCCAGCGCGGACGCGGACGAGCCGGCCGCGAAGCTGCGCCTCGGCCTTGCGCTGCGGCCCCTGGACCCGCTGGAAAAACGCCAGGTGGGCCTGGCCTCCGGCCTCGTCATCGAACGGGCCGGCGGCGCCGCCGCCAGCGCTGGCGTGCAGCCGGGGGACGTGCTGCTGTCCGTGAACGGCCGGCCCGTCAATTCGATCGAGCAGGTGCGCGACGTGGTGTCGAAATCCACCAAGTCCGTGGCGCTGTTGATCCAGCGCGGCGAGGAGCGCATTTTTATTCCCGTCCGATTGGGATAAACTGCGCCGCTTGGAAGAACGGCCCGCCGGCGGCGGGCCGCGCCACGATGAAAGGACAAGAACAATGCGGCTGCTGCTGGTGGAAGATGATGTGATGATCGGCGAAGTAGTGCTCGACCTGCTGAGGGCCGAGCACTATGCCGTCGACTGGGTCAAGGATGGCGCGATGGCCGATACGGCGCTGCAGACGCAGACCTACGACCTGGTGCTGCTCGACCTGGGCCTGCCGCGCAAGGACGGCCTGGAGGTGTTGCGCTCGATGCGGGCCCGCAAGGAGCTGACGCCCGTGCTGGTGGCCACGGCGCGCGACGCCGTCGAGCAGCGCATCGCCGGCCTCGATGCCGGTGCCGACGACTATGTGCTGAAACCGTACGACCTCGATGAGCTGCTGGCGCGCATCCGCGCGCTGTTGCGCCGCTCGGCCGGCCGTGCCGAACCCGTGTTCGAGCACAAGGGCGTGTCGATCAACCCGCAGACGCGGGAGGTGATCGCCGGTGGCCAGCAGGTGAACCTGTCCGCGCGCGAGTGGGCGGTGCTGGAGGCGTTGATCGCCCGGCCCGGCATCGTGCTGTCGCGCGCCCAGCTGGAGGAAAAGCTGTACAGCTGGAAGGATGAGGTGAACAGCAATGCCGTCGAGGTGTACATCCACGGCCTGCGCAAGAAGCTGGGCGCGGAGCTGATCCAGAACGTGCGCGGCCTCGGCTACATGGTGCCGAAGGCATGAGGCGCATGAAGGTCGACACGCACTCGCTGCGCGGCCGCCTGCTGTGGTTCCTGCTGGCGGCGATCACGATGGCCGCGCTGGCCCAGGCGATGATCGCCTACCGCAGCGCCTTGAACGATGCCGACCAGATCTTCGACTACCACATGCAGCAGATGGCGCTGGCGCTGCGTTCCGGCGCACCGCTGGCCAACAGCATCGCCGGCCCCAGCGCCGATCCCGGCAACGACGAGATGGTGGTGCAGGTGTGGACGCCGGACGGCATCCAGGTGTTCCGCTCGATCTCGCGCGCCGAGCTGCCGCAGCGCGCCGTGCTGGGCTTCTCGAACGTGAAGGCGAAGGGCACCACGTACCGGGTGTTCTCCGTCCAGACCAGCAACCAGACCGTGCAGATCGCCCAGGACATGGCCGTGCGCAAGCGCATGGCCGGCGCGCTGGCGCTGCGCACCGTCGGGCCGATCGCGCTGATGGCGCCGATGCTGATGCTGGTCGTCTGGTGGGTCGTCAGCGGCTCGCTGGCGCCGGTGGCGCGGGTGCGTCGCCAGGTCGCGTCGCGCCAGGCGGACGACCTGTCGCCCGTCTCCGAAGCGGACTTGCCGGACGAGGTGAAGCCGCTGGTGCAGGAACTGAACCTGCTGTTCGGCCGCGTGCGCACGGCATTCGACGCGCAGCAGCACTTCGTGGCGGACGCCGCGCACGAGCTGCGTTCGCCGCTGGCGGCACTGAAGCTGCAGGTGCTGAGCCTCGATCGCGCGGAGGACGATGCAAGCCGCAAGGTCGCCATCGGCCGGCTGACGGCGGGCATCGAGCGCGCCACCCGGCTCGTCGAGCAGCTGCTCGTGCTGGCCCGCCAGGAAGCGGCCGAGGCGAAGCTGGAACCCGTCAGCCTGACGGACCTGGCCAAGCGCACGCTGGCCGACATGGTCGGGCCGGCGCAGGCGCGCGCCATCGACCTCGGGCTGCACGACGTGGAAGACGCCACCGTGCAGGGCCAGTCGGATGCGCTCCTGGTCCTGCTGCGCAACCTGATCGACAACGCGATCAAGTACACGCCGTCCGGCGGCACCGTCGACGTTTCCGTGCGCAGCACCGACAGCGGTGCCGTGCTGGTCGTCGAGGACAGCGGCCCGGGCATCTCGCCGGAAGAACGCGAGCGCGTGTTCAGCCGCTTCTACCGGGTGCCGGGCAGTACGGCGACCGGCAGCGGCCTGGGGCTGGCGATCATCAAGGCGATCGCCGAGCGGCATGGCGCCACGCTGGCGCTGGACAAATCCGAGCGCCTCGGGGGGCTCTTGGTGCAGGTGACGTTCCCCGCCACCGCGCCGGCCGCGCCGAAAGTCACCCTGGCCAAGAGCGCCGCCTGACGGCAGAGCCGCGCAGTGGGCTAGAATGTCCGCCATGACATTTTCGCAACCAGGCAGCGCATGAAAAAAATCGGCTTCTCCGGTACGCTCGACCCGATCACCAACGGCCATATGTGGGTGATCGGCGAGGCCCGCTCGATCGCGGACGAGGTGATCGTCTTCCTGTCGCAGAACTCCACCAAGCAGCCCCGTTTCTCGGCCGAGGAACGGCGCGCGATCGTGCTGGAGAGCTGCGCCGAACGGCAATGGGACAATGTGCAGGTCGTCATCGTCAAGAGCGACTACACGGCGCGCGTGGCGCGGAAGCACGGCGTCGAATACCTGATCCGCGGCATTCGCACAACCGCCGACTTCGATTACGAGAACCTGATCCAGCAAACCAATGTGGAAGTGATCGGCGGCGCGAAGACGCTGTTCGTGATGCCGCCGCGCGACCTGGGGTCCGTCAGCTCCAGCTTCGTCAAGGCGCTGGAAGGCCCGGTCGGCTGGAACTGGACGACGAAGAAATTCGTGCCCGGCCCGGCGTACCGCGCCTGGATCATCAGCTGGCTGCACAAGGAGTGGCAGGCGCTGTTCGGCAGCGCGGCCGAGGACTGGTTCAACCGGCTCACCGGGGCTGACGCGTACGGCGGCGCCACACGCCACTACCACAACCTCGACCACCTCGTGCACGGCCTGGCGGAGATCCGCGCGTGGGCCGCGAACACCCAGCCTGCGCAGCGCGATGCGGACCTCGTGCGCGCGGCATTCTGGTTCCACGACGCGCACTACGGCCACGAGGCCGATGCCGCCGTGTCGAACGAAGAAGCCAGTGCGCGCCTGTGGCTGGCCAGCGGCCTGGAACCGGATGCGGGCAGGGCGGACGAAGTGGCCACGCTGATCCGCGCCACCGACCACCTGCAGGGCGGCCACGTCGTGCATGCAATGAAGGAGGTCCTGCTGGGCGTGGACCTGGCGATCCTGGGCCAGGACGAGGAAGTCTACGAGCACTACGCGCGCGGCATCCGCGCCGAGTACGGCCACGTGCCCGACGAGCGCTACAACGCGCAGCGCACCCGCGTGCTGGAGCACCTGCGCGGCAAGGCCTATGGCGGCACGTTGTACGCCGACCCGTGGTTCGCCGAGCAGTACAGCGAACCGGCGATCGTCAACCTGACGCGGGAGCTGGCGGCATTGGGGTGATGGGGGCCAGCGGGCCACGGCGGCATTCCACCCAACGGCAGGTGCCGGGGTCAGACCCCATTCCTGCAACTCTCGCGCTTGCCGCCGCAGGTATGGGGTCTGACCCCAGGGTTTGCCTCGGGGTGGCTTTCAACGCTGACGGCTCGCGATCGCTAAAACCGATTCCAGTTATTGCGCCGGTGCTCGACGGCTTCCTTCATCAGGTGGCCGGCGCGCTGCGGGTCCTCCACCGTCAGCGCCAGTTCCTGCAACGCGGGCGGGTACTCGTGCTCCGCCGCTTCCTCCAGCAGCGTGCGGGCGCGCGCCGGATCGCGCGGCACGCCGTCGCCGTCCCGGTACAGGTACGACAGCAGGAACATCGCATGCGCGTTCCCCAGGTCGCTGGCCCGTTGCAGCCAGTGGGCGGCAGCCATCATGTCGCGCGGCATGCCGTCGCCGTTCTTCGCCATCTGCCCCAGCACCAGCGCCGCCCTGGCATGGCCGCCGTCGGCGGCGCGCCGGTACCACGGCCATGCTGCCGCGGCGCCGGACGGATTGTCGGCCTGCGCGCCGCGATACAGCTCGCCCAGGTGATAGGCCGCCTGGGCGTCGCCGGCCAGGGCGGCGCGGCGCAGCAGTTCCATCGCCTCCGGCCGCAGGGCAGGGCGCTGCCGGTACAGGATGCCCAGCTCGCGCCGCGCCACCGTATTGCCCGCGTCGGCCAGCGCGCGCAGCTGCCGCTCGGCGTCGGCCGAGCCGCGCTGGGCGGCTGTCATCGCCAGCGCTTCGATCTCGGCCGGCGGCAGGTCGGGCGCGCGGGTGCAGCCGGCGCACAGCGCCGTCAACACCGCGGCGGCGAGCAGGTGCCTCATTTCGACAGGTCGATGGCGTACTTGGCGAAGCCGCTCGCATCCAGGCCGCCTTCGGCCGTCACGACGGCGATGCCGTTCACCTGCGCGATCGCCAGGTGGCCCGGCGCGGAGCGCAGGATCACGGGGCCGGCCGTCTTCACCTTCGCGAACGACCAGCTGCGCGCTGCGCCGTTGGCCGCCAGCGTCACCTTGCCGCCGCCGCTCTTGCCGATCTTCTGCAGGTAGTTCGACACGACCGTCTGGTTCGCATCGGGCGACTTGATGATCGTCTTGCTGCCGTCGATGCCCGGCACGTTGCCGCCGCCACCCGCGCGGTAGTCGTTCGTCGCGACGATGAAGTCGTCGCCATCGGCCACCGGCTTGCCCTGGTACGTCAGGTTGACGATGCGGCTGCCGGCCGGCTTCGTCACGTCGATCTGGTACGTCAGCGCATTGTTCTCGGCATAGAACACGTCGTAGTTGTAGATCGTGCCGTAGCTTGGCACCAGGTCCTGTTCCGTCGTCTTGGCCGGGTCGATCTGGCCGAACTGCTTGGCCGACGCTTCCAGCCACGCCTTCAGGTCGGAACCCTTGATCTTCACGGCCTGCAGGTTGTTGTTGCTGTACAGGTAAAGGTCGCCCGGGTTGCGGATCTGCAGGCCCACCGGTGCGGCGGCGCTGGCGCCCGGCGCCACGTCGGTGAAGTCCGATGGCCCGTTGCGGCCCGCCTTGAACGGCGCGCTGCACGAGATCACGGGAATGTTCTTGAAGCCGGCCAGGGTCGTGTCGGTCGTCGTCGCGATGAAGTTCTTCACGTAGTCGATCTGCGCCTGGTTCACCAGCTCGATCGCGGTGACGTCGCCGGCCAGCGAGAAGTACGACGACATCTCGAAGTCCGTCGTCACGCCCAGCGGCTCCTTCGCATACGCGATCGTCGCGGCATGCTCGGTGGCGACCAGCGAGGCGATCGCCGGATCGGCCTTGACGAGCGTCGTGCCGTCCGTGTACTTGAAGCCGCGCGACTCGACGGTGGTCTTGGCCGGCTGCGTCACCCATTTGCCGCCCTGGTACACCATCGTCATCTTGATGATGCCGAGGCGCCGGCCCCAGCTCTGCGCCATCACGGTGGGCACGCCGTTCACGAAGCCGTTGATCGCATCGACGTTGGCGCTGGCGGGAAGTGCGGCCAGCGACGGATCGAGCGCCGCGGCACCCGTCTCTTTCCCCTTCGGGAAGATCAGGTGCGAGTGGCCGACCAGCAGCGCATCGATGCCGGTGCCGGCCAGGTGATAGCTCTGGTTCTCCATCTTCGGGCTGTACGGGCTCGGGTCGATGCCGCCGTGCGACAGCGCGACGACCACGTCCGCGCCCTTGCTGCGCAGCTCCGGCAGGTACTGCTGCGCCGCTTCCTTCGCGCCCGACACGGCCACCTTGCCGGCCAGGTTCTTCTGGTCCCATTCGAGGATCTGGGGCGGCACGAAGCTCATGATGCCGATGTTGAGTTTCACGTTGACCTTGCTGCCGTCCGGCGCGGTGGCGCTGAAGTCGCGCGGCAGCACGGCGTACGGCTGGAAGATCGGCTTGCCGCTGGCCACACCCGTCACGTTCGTCAGCACGAGCGGGAAGCTTGGTGCGCCGCAGGTGCCGGCCGGCTTCGTCACGCCGGGGATGTTCAGGTCCGTGTTCGTCACCTGCGACAGGAACGGCAGGCCGTAGTTGAATTCATGGTTGCCGAAGCCGCCGCCGTCGTACTTCAGCGCGTTCATCGCCTTGTGCACCGCCAGCGTGTCGGTGCAGGGGATCGGCTTCGTCACCGCCTGCAGGTCGGCCAGCAAGGTGCCCTGGATCACGTCGCCGTCGTCGAGCAGCACGTTGTTCGGATTTTCCGCGCGCGCGCCGGCGATCAGCGTGGCGGTGCGCTCCATGCCGAGGCTCGTGTCCTCGGCCAGCGCGTAGTAGTTGTAGCTGAGGACATTCGAGTGCAGGTCCGTCGTCTCCATCAGCGCGAACGTGACGGTGGTGCCTTCGGCGATCTTGCCGGCGGCCGGCGTCTCGGGCGTTACCGCCGCCGGTGGATCGTCATCGCCGCCGCAACCCACGACACCGGCGGCGATCAACGCGGCCAGCAGCACCTTGTTCGTCTTCATCTTGTCCCCATGGCGAAAAAATAAAACGCGACTGTAGCGGCGCGATGTGACGCGTCGATGACAAAAAAAACCGGTGTCGGACACCAGGGTCCGACACCGGTGCCTGACACCGGAGCTTGCCGCGCTTAGAACTTCACGTACAGCCGGGCGAAGTACGAGGCGCCGTTCAGGCCGAACTGCACGCTGTCGTACTTGAAGCCGTTGTCCGTCTCGTCCGCGTTCTGCGAAGTCGGCTTCACGTTGAAGATGTTGTTGCCGCCGACGGTGATCTTGGCGTTCTTGCTGACCGTGTACGTGAACGACAGGTCGGCCGACGTCTTCGCTTCGTAGTACAGGTTCGGCACGCCCGCTGCCGTGCCGCTGAAGGTGCCCAGCGTCTGCGGGCCGAAGTGGATGATCTTGAAGTCGGTCTCGACGGGGCCCGTCACGTAGTCGAAGCCCAACGTGGCCTTGCGGCGCGGGCCGCCCTGTTCGATGAACAGGCGCTCGCGCTCGGACAGCAGCACGTCCTCGTAGCCCTTCAGCGATGCCGGCGCGTGGATGTCTTCCACCGTCGTCTTCGAGAAGTTCGCGGCCAGGAACGTCGTCAGCTTGTTGCCGAACAGCGTGCCGCGGTGCGATGCCGTCAGGTCGAGCCCTTGCGTCTTCGTGTCCACCGAGTTGACGAAGAACTGCGCCTGGCCCACGCCCAGCGTGGCAAGGCGGGCGGCCAGTTCCGGGTAGTTGTCCGCATCGAAGCGGCCGGACAGCACGATGCGGTCCTTGATCTTGATGTGGTACA
The DNA here is from genome assembly GCF_007830495.1 of Pseudoduganella flava. Taxonomy (GTDB): domain Bacteria; phylum Pseudomonadota; class Gammaproteobacteria; order Burkholderiales; family Burkholderiaceae_D; genus Rugamonas; species Rugamonas flava. Next base: position 305,886 of record NZ_VLKW01000004.1, read on the forward strand.
GGTCGGCCGTGACGGAGATGCTTTCCGTCGGCGTCCACGTCGTGCCCAACGTGAAGCTGGTCGACTTTTCTTCCTTCAGTTTCGGGATGCCGGCCAGCGTGGCGACGGCGCCACCGTTCGGCGCCAGCACGACGTCGGTCGGCACGCCGCCGATGAAGTCCGTGAACGTCGACGAGAAGTAAGCCTGTTGCAGCGACGGCGCGCGGAAGCCCGTGCTGGCCGAGCCGCGCAGCAGCATTTGCGGCGTGACGCGATAGCTGCCGGCCAGCTTGCCCGTGACGGTGGAACCGAAGTCGCTGTATTTTTCCCAGCGCACGGCGGCCTGCAGCTTGGCCGCGTCGGTCACGTCGGCTTCCATGTCGAGGTAGGCCGCCGTGCTGTGGCGGCGCGCGTTCGTCACGTCGCCCGGCTGGAAGCCCGGGAAGCCCTGGCTGCCCGCGTTGCCGCCCGTGCCCACGCCGTCCGCGTCGATGTACGAACCCGGCTCGCCGGCAAAGATCTTGTACTTCTCGACGCGGTATTCGCCGCCGAACGCCACGTTCAGGCCATTGCCCATCACGCCCTGGAAGTAGCGCGCGAGGTCGACGTTGGTGGTCCACTGCTCGAACGAGAAACCGCCCGCGTCGAAGTGGTCGGGGCTGATGCCGCGGCCACCCGCCACCAGGTCGGCATTGGCGATCGACGCGTTCAGCGTGTGGCTGATGTCGTAGCGCAGGCGGTTGTAGCCGTAGGTCTGCGAGATGTCCGCATTCCACTCGCCCAGCTGGGCGCGGTGGCCGAGGATTGCGTAGCGGTCGTCCAGGTCGCCGTTGATGAACGGGACGAAGCCTTCCGGATACATTGCCGCCGAGTTGCGGCTGGGGATGTCGTCCGTGCCCACGCCGCCACGGCCGAAGGCGGCCGACGATGCGTCGCGCGTCTGCACGCCGCCCGTGAAGTAGAACTTGCCGGAGGTGCTCACACCGGTCGGGATCTCGCCGTTCACGTACAGCGTCTTGTTCTTCGTCTTCGAGTCGCCGATGATGCGCGGGTTGTCCGGCTCGGAGCGGTCGGAGCGGCCGCGGTCCAGGTATTCGCCCGTGATGCCGACGACGCCGCCCGCCAGCGCGAAGCCGCAATAGGCCGATGCCAGGTAGTTTTTGCCGTCGCCCGCCGAGTACTGGCCGTAGCCGGCCGTCGCTTCGCAGCCGAGGTTTTTCTTCAGGCCGATGTCCATCACGCCGGCGATCGCGTCCGAGCCGTATTGGGCGGCCGCGCCGTCGCGCAGCACCTGCACGTCCTTGATCGCCATCAGCGGGATCGCGTTCAGGTCCGTGCCCGTGTTGCCGCGGTTGCGCGCACCGAATAGGTTGACGAGCGACGACGTGTGGCGGCGCTTGCCGTTCACGAGCACCAGCGTCTGGTCCGAACCGAGGCCGCGCAGCGCGGCCGAGTCGACCAGGTCGGCGCCGTCGGCACCTGTCTGGCGCGTCGAGTTGAACGACGGCGAGATATTGGTCAGCGTCTGCGACAGGTCGAACTGGCCGCCTTTTTCAGCCGTCTGCGTCAGCGGGATCACGTCCACCGGCACCACGGTGTCCGTGGCCGAGCTGGTGACGCGGCGCGAGCCGACGATGCTCACCGACTGCATCTGCTGCGGCGTGGTCACCTGGGTGGGCTGGTCCAGGGTCTGCGCCAGCGCCGGGCCGAAGGCAAGGGCGGAAGAACCGTACAGGGCGGACAGGACGGCAAGGCGTAGTGTGGACAAGGGCGTTCTCCGATGAGTAAATCGGCAATTTTATCGGTCTGTCTGTTGCTCACCTATCAGGAAATTCCGTAGTGTGACTATTTTGCAAAACGAAGTTCTTTCGTATCGCATGCGGGCAAAATTCTGGTATAAAAACCGGCTGCGCTGCGCCAACCTCACACCGCTTCGGCCGCGCCGCCGACGAGGATGGCCGCGCCGTCCGGCTGCGCGCGCAGCAGGCATGGGCTGTCCACGTTGGTGCCCTGGTACAGCAGCACGGGGCCACCCAGCAGCACTGCCAGCGCGCCCGCCGCGACGCCTGTCGCGCTGTCTTCCATGCCCGGCTCCAGGTGGTTGAAGTTGCGCCCCTCCAGCGCGCCGTCCGGCCGCCGGCACCACGCATAGCAGCCGCTGATTCCTTGCTCCTTGCCCCACGCGTGAATGGCCGCCAGGTCCGGCCGCAACGCGTGCAGCGCCTCCGGCCCGGCCACTTCGAGCAGCAGCTTCGGGCTGCCCACCGACGCGATACGCGGCGGCGACACGAGCGCGATGCCCGGCACGAGGCGCTCCACCAGATCGCCCGGCAGCGGCGGTTGCGGGGCATCCTGCAGCGCCAGCGCCACGTACACGTCGGCGCCGCGGCGCAACAACGTCAGCGCCTGGCCGCGCAGTGCGGTGCGCACTTGCAGCGGTCCCGGCGCATCGCCCAGCAGCACGCGGGCCGCGGCCAGCGTCGCATGCAGGCATAACGGGCTGCGCATGTGCGGGTAGTAGTAGTCGAGCACGAGGCCATCGCTCCGGTCGACAAACACGCAGGCGCTCCTGCCGCTGGCCGCCGCGTAAGCCTGGCGCGCCGCGGCGTCGCGTTGATCGTCCAGCAGCACCAGGGCCGCATTGCCTTCGCCCGGGCGGATGCCGAAGCATTTCAGTTCGTGGATGGGGGAAATGGAAGGTGAGGTGGTGGTCATGCGCGCAGTCTACCGGAACGTGGAGGCGGACTGGAGTGGGGTTATAATACTGTACGTTTATACAGTATCAATATCGGTTTCAACATCAGCCATGCCACCCGTCCCGCCGTCGTTCAGGCTGCCCCCGTATGCGGAGCTGTTCTGCATGACGAACTTCTCGTTCCTGCAAGGCGCCTCGCATGCCGAGGAGCTGGTGGCGCGCGCCATCGCCCTCGACTACACGGCGCTGGCGATCACGGACGAGTGCTCGCTGGCCGGCGTCGTGCGCGCGCACGGCGAGGCGAAACAGGCCGGCTGGAACAGCAATCTGCTGATCGGCAGTTGGTTCCGGCTGACGGGCAAGGATGGCAATGAAGCCCTGTCGCTGCTGGCGCTGGCGACGAACCGCAACGGCTACGGCAACCTGTCCGAGATGATCACGCTGGGCCGCACGCGGGCGGAGAAGGGCAGCTACCTGCTGCATCCGGAGGATGTCGCGGCACCGCCGCCAGAGCGCGCGCACCTGGCCGGGCTGCCCGATTGCCTCCTGATCCTGCTGCCGGCCTATCCCGTGTGGGAAGCGGTGGACATCGACCGGCTGCACGCGCAGGCGACGTGGATGGCCACTACGTTCGGCGACCGCGCGTGGCTCGGCCTGAACCTGCTGCAGCGCGCATTCGACGAAGGGCACCGGCAAAGCGTCGAGGAGGTGGCGGGCCAGCATGGGCTGCCCGTCGTCGCGGTGGGGCATGTGTGCATGCATGTGCGCTCGCGCAAACCGCTGCACGACACGCTATCGGCCATCCGCCTCGGCAAGCCGGTGGCCGAATGCGGCTATGCATTGGCGCAGAACGCCGAGCAGCACCTGCGCTCGCGCCTGCGGCTGGCGAACGTCTATCCCCATGCGGCGCTGGCGGAAACCGTGCGCATCGCGCGCCGCTGCACGTTCTCGCTGGACGAGCTGCGCTACGAATACCCAAGCGAGCTGATACCGGCAGGGCATACGCCATCGTCGTACCTGCGGCAGGAAACGTATCACGGCGCCCACGTGCGCTACCCGAGCGGCATTCCCGCCTCGGTGCAGGCGCAGGTCGAGGACGAGCTGGCGCTGATCGCCGAGCTGAAATACGAGTACTTCTTCCTGACCGTGTACGACATCGTGCGCTTTGCCCGCTCGCAGGAGATCCTGTGCCAGGGGCGCGGCTCGGCCGCCAACAGCGCCGTGTGCTACTGCCTCGGCATCACCGAGGTGAACCCGGTCGAGAGCACGCTGTTGATGGGCCGCTTCATCTCGCGCGAGCGCGACGAGCCGCCGGACATCGACGTCGACTTCGAGCACCAGCGGCGCGAGGAGGTGATCCAGTACATCTACACGAAGTACGGCAGGCACCGCGCCGCACTGGCCGCCACGGTGATCTGCTACCGCCCGAAAAGCGCGCTGCGCGACGCCGGCAAGGCGCTCGGCGTCGATCTCGCCATCGTCGAGAAGGTGGCGAAATCGCACCACTGGTTCGACAGCAAGCACGAACTCCTGAACCGCTTCGCCGAATGCGGGCTCGATCCGGATACGTCGCTGGCGCACCAGTGGGCCAGCCTGGCGCAGAAGATGCTGGGCTTCCCGCGCCACCTGTCGCAGCACGTGGGCGGCTTCGTCATCGCGCAGGACAAGCTGTCGCGCCTCGTGCCGATCGAGAACGCGACGATGAAGGACCGCAGCGTGATCCAGTGGGACAAGGACGACCTGGAGGAACTCGGACTCCTGAAGGTCGACGTGCTGGCGCTGGGCATGCTGTCGGCATTGCGCCGCGCGCTCGACCTGATCGGCCAGCGCCGCGGCGAGGAATTCCGCATGCAGGACATCCCGCGCGACGACACGGCCACCTACGACATGATGTGCGCGGCCGATACGGTGGGCGTGTTCCAGATCGAGTCGCGCGCGCAGATGACGATGCTGCCGCGGCTGCGGCCGCGCCGCTTCTACGACCTCGTCATCGAGGTGGCGCTGGTGCGGCCCGGCCCGATCCAGGGCGGCATGGTGCACCCTTACCTGCAGCGCCGGCTCGACCCCACGCTGGTCGATTACCCTGAAGGCCTGGAGGCGGCGCTGGAGCGCACGCTGGGCGTGCCGATCTTCCAGGAACAGGTGATGCAGGTGGCGATGATCGCGGCCGGCTTCTCGGCGGGCGAGGCGGACCAGCTGCGCCGCGCGATGGCCGCGTGGAAGCGCAAGGGCGGCATGGACAAGTACCGCGGCCGCATCATCGACGGCATGACGGAGCGCGGCTACGACGTGGAGTTCGCCGAACGCATCTGCGAACAGATCCAGGGCTTCGGCGAATACGGCTTCCCGGAATCGCACGCGGCCAGCTTCGCGCTGCTGACGTACGTGAGCTCGTGGATCAAGTGCCACGAGCCGGCCGCGTTCCTGTGCGCGCTGCTGAACAGCCAGCCGATGGGCTTTTATGGGCCGTCGCAGCTGGTGCAGGATGCGAAGCGCCACGGCGTCGAGGTGCGGCCGATCGACGTCACCGTCAGCGGCTGGGATTCGAGCCTGGAAGAGCAGGGCGCCGGCCAGCCGGCGGTGCGCCTGGGCCTGTCGCTGCTGCGCGGCATGCGCGCCGAGGCGGCCGAACGGATCGAGATGGTGCGTGCGATGCGGCCGTTCGCCGACGTGGCCGACATGGCGCGCCGCGCGCAGCTGGACCGGCACGACCTGCAGGTGCTGGCCGGCGCGAACGCGCTGGCAAGCCTGGCGGGCAACCGCCGCCAGGCGCTGTGGGAAGCCGTCGGCGCGGTGCCGGACAAGGACTTGCTGCGCCCCACCCAACCGGTGGAGGAAGCGCCGCGCCTCGTCGCGCCGAGCGAAGGCGACGACATCATCGGCGACTACCGTTCGGCGGGCCTGACCCTGGGCCGGCATCCGGTGGCGCTGCTGCGCCCCGCATTGCTGGCCAAGCGCTTCCTGCCGGCCGACGTGCTGAACACGTTCGCGGACGGCCAGCTGGCGCGCGGCGCCGGCATCGTCACCGTGCGCCAGCGCCCCGGCACGGCGAAGGGCGTGCTGTTCATCACGATCGAGGACGAGACGGGCAACGTCAACGTGATCGTCTGGCCGGACCTTGTCGACAAGTTCCGGCGCGAGGTGCTGGGCGCGTCGCTGCTGGGCGTGTACGGCGTGTGGCAGCAGGAAGGCATCGTGCGGCACCTCGTCGCGAAGCGGCTGGTGGACCTGTCGCACCTGCTGGGACGGCTGCCGACGTCGAGCCGCGATTTCTGTTGAGGGGAGAGCCGTTCGCAGGGGGGCCTGCAAATGCGGTAGCATGTCGTTTTGCTACGATTTCGAGGAGAACACCATGACCGGGCAAACCCAGACCCAGCATGCGCTCGTTGCGCTGCGCATCGAGGTCACGCCGTACAGCTACGACCAGCGCATGGTCCAGTTCACGGCCACCAGCGACACGGGCGCCGTGGCGCCGCTGACCGTGCAGGTATCTGATACGACGATGACGCAGGCGCATGACGCGTTCGCCGCCGTGGCGGCGCACTCTTCGACGGCGGAAAGCGGCTTCGCATTCGGCCGTGGCGACAGCGACCGCGTGGCGTTCGAATTCACCGGCTACACGGCCGGCCGGTTCGGTCTGCGCTGCACGTTCGCCTACGCCGGCGCCGCGGGCTACAACACCGTGACCCTGACCGCCCAGGTCAGCGACGCATCGCTGGGCCGCCTCGTCGACGGCTTCGGCCAGCTGCAGGGCGTCGAAGAAGGCTCGTTCGACTGGACCGTGGCAGGCTGACGGTCACGCCCACCGGTGGACCGGTACTGTATCGGTCCATCGGGCGGCCACTGTACCTGTCACCGCCCCGCGCGCCAGGTTACACTGGGCGCTCGCCCACTCCCTTCATGCGCCATGCCAGACACTGCTTCGTTCCCCGCGACTGCATTCCCTGCGACTTCATCCCGCGCTCCGCTGGCGATCCGCCACGCCGAGCTGCCGCGCGACCTGCCCATCGTGCGCGAACTGTTCCGCGAATACGCGGCCGAGCTGGGCGTGGACCTGTGCTTCCAGAACTTCGAAGAGGAGCTGGCGACGCTGCCGGGCAAATATGCCGCACCCCGTGGCCGCATCCTGATCGCCTGGGATGGCGACAGCGCGGCCGGCTGCGTCGCGCTGCGCCCCGTCGACGCGGAGCGTGGCGAGATGAAGCGGCTGTATGTGCGGCCCGCCTACCGTGCCCGCAAGCTGGGGCGCGCGCTGGCCGAGCGCATCTGCGACGAGGCACGCGCCGCCGGTTATCGGGAGATCTGCCTCGACACGCTGGCGACGATGCAGGCCGCCGTCGGGCTGTACGAGCAGCTCGGCTTCCGGCCGATCGGGCCGTACGTGCACAATCCGCTGGAGGGCGTGCTGTTCCTCGGCCGGGTGCTGTGATGGAAGGCCTGGCGATCCGCCGGGCCGGCATCGACGACGCCGATGCGATCGGTGCGCTGATCGCCGATTTGCTGCCGTTCCTGACGTTGCACCCGGACGGCCGCGGCGCCGCAGGCTTCATCGCCAGCGTCGGCGCGCCAGCCCAGCGGCGCTACCTGGCGCAGCCGAACTTCCGCTATCACGTCGCCGCTGACGGCGGCAGCGCCATGCCGGCGGGCGTCGTCGCGATGCGCGACAACGGCCACCTGTTCCACCTGTTCGTGCGCCGCGACCTGCACGGCAGGGGCCTCGGCCGGCAGCTGTGGGAGTTCGCGCGCGACGAGGCGATCGCGCTGGGCAATCCGGGCACCTTCACGGTGAATGCTTCCGACCATGCGGTGGCCATGTATCGCCGGCTGGGCTTCGTGCCGGCCGCGCCGCGCGCCGAGCATGACGGCATCGCCTACCTGCCGATGCGCTGGCAGGCCGGCTGAAGGGCGGCGTCTGCCGTTTAGCCAATCGTCCCGATCTGGACGGTCTTGCCCTTGAAGACGTCTTCGACGCAGGCCGTGTTGTCGCTGCCGACCTTCGCCTGCACCGTCAGTTGCGGCACGCCGTCGACCAGCTCGGAGCCGTCGTCGTTGCGCACCACGATCTCGACGGTTTCGCCTGGCGCATAGTGCTCCGTCTCGACGTGCAGGTTCAGGTCCACGTAGTGCCGTGACACCGACTCGACCGGTGTGCGGTCCGGCCCATAGCTCCAGTAGATGCGCTTGACGGCTTTCTCCGCAGCCGGTTCGCTTGCCGCCGCATCGGCAGCCGGCTGTGTCGCCGCGGCCGCCGCCACTGCAGCCGCGGCGGCGGGCGCCGCACGCGCTGCGCTTGCGGACGCACCCTGAGCGCCGCCACCGCCACCGCCCGCCGCTTCGACGACATCGGTGAACTGCGTCGGGATCAGCTTCGCGCCGCATGACGTCTTCATGCCCGCCACGGCGACACCCTTGCCGTAGATCGTCGTCGTGACGACGCCTTCGACGATCGGGAAATTGCCCTTGCACTTCGGGCAGTACACCTTGTGCCCGATGAACGCGATCGGCTTGCCGTGACAGATGTCGTTCGGCGACCCTTCCAGCACCGTGCCGTCATGGTCCGTGCGGTCGCCCTTGCGGATGATTTCTCCAGCCACGTGATCTCCTCAGAGCTTGAAAGGGGAATCGGCGTTCGCGGCGCAGCGCAGCACCGGTACCGGCCCGCCGTTTTCCACGCTTGCCTTGCCGTTGGGGCAGGCCTGCTCCAGCGTCGGCAGCGGGTAGCGGCGCTTCACTTTCCCCGCCGTGTCGAACGCGATGCCGGTGCCGCCCACCAGCACGCTGTCGTGGCACTCCTGGTCCGTGCAATAGCGCACGCAGTCCTCACACGCCACGGCTTTGTCGTCGCGGAACGCCTGACATTGGTCGTATTGCGGCGGCACGAGCACGGTGAAGCGCCCGGCGACGAAATAGCCGCACTTCGTGGTGCCGGCTTGCCGCACGTCGAACCGGCCGATGCCATGTGCCGCCTGCGGGAAGTCGAAGTCGCCGGTGTGGCGGATGTTCGGCACGACGACGCGGCCGGTGCGGTCGACGGCCAGCAGTTCGCGCGGCTCGGCGATCAGCACCGTGGCCATGCCGTGCTCGTTCCATGCGAGCCGGCCGAGGTACTTCGGCTTGACCCGCCGCTCGCCGCCTTGGCCCGTGAAGCACTGCGCGCTCCACTCGGCGCCGCCGGCTGCGCGCGGGCAGGGCTCGGCGCCATGGGCTGCCGCCGCCCCGTGCAGCACGAACAACACCCCAAGCATCAGCGCGCGCATCATTTCAGCTCCCAGAATTTGACCTTGGTGGTCTGGATGACCTTGTCGCCCGCGAGCATCGTCAGCCAGAAGTAGTAAGTGTTTTTCGACGCGTCGTCGTGGTCCGTCGCGTAGGCGAGCTGTTTCGCGCCGCCGTCCCACAGCGTGAAGTGGCCCGACGCGTCGCCCCAGCCGGCCACCTCGAAGACGACGATGCCGTTGCGGCCGGCCAGCTTCTTGTCCAGGAAGTCCTGGGCCAGCGCCACGCGCTGCTTGAACTGGGCGCCCATCGCGGCGTTGTCGCCGAACATCGAGGCGGGGATCACGGGCAGCGCCAGTTCCTCGTCCGCGCCCTTGAAGCGGTTCGCCAGTTCCGCCTTCAGGTCGCTGACGCGGATCCAGTACGTGTAGCCGTCGCCGCCCTGCATCGAGCCGCCCGCGCTGGGCGCCTTGCCCAGCTTCAGGCCGCTGCGATTGAGGCCGTACGACATCCGCACGGCGCACGTGTTCTGGTAGGCCGGGTGTTCGTACAGCTTGACGAACTTGCCGCCGATCTTGCTGTCGTACAGCGTTGCGGTCGGGACGGTACTGTCGGGATAGTGCTGCTTCATGTCGGCCCATGCGGGCCGGCGCGCGGTCACCGAGGCGGAAGCGGTGGCCGACGTAGCGGTGATAGCCAAGTTCCTGTTCCTTCAAAGAAGTGTCAGGGCGAAATTATAGCTTTGATAAGAGTGGCGGGGGCAAGAGAGCACATACAAAAAAACGCGCCCTCCCGAAGAAGGGCGCGCGACTGCCGCGGCGCGTCGTCGCCCGGCCGAAGCCGGCGGCCCGCGCAGGACGCAACCGGCAAGGGAGATGGCGGTCCCGGCGTCTACCGGGCCGCCATGCCATCAGAGCACGCGGCCGGACGAGTGTCCGAGCGGCGAGCTGCTGCTGATTCCGTAGTAATTGTGGACTTCCGTTGCCCAGGACTGGTTGGCCATGTCGGGCCAGTGGTCCTTGTCGAAGCCGGGTGCGTTCTCGATGCGGTCCTTGTCGATGTTCAGGCGCAGCTGGTGGTTGGCCGTGTCCAGGGTCAGTGCTTCCCAAGGAATGGCGAACAGTTTCTCGCCGATCGTCAGCACGCCGCCGGAAGCCATCACCACATAGGCGACCTGGCCCGTCTGCATGTCGAGCATGATCTCCTTGACGGTGCCCAGGTGCTCGTCCTTCAGGTTGTGGATGTGGTCGCCGATCAGCGTGTCGGCACCCATCAGGCGCGGGCCCGGACCCTGGTGTCCCTGGTCGACGTAATTGCCATATGCATCGCGTTCGTTCATGGTCGCCTCCTGTTGAAATAAAGGCATTTTCCGCGCGGGACAGTGGTCCGGTCTGTACGCTCCCGCACAGTGGACGGCCCCGCCGCCGGGGCGGCGAAGATGATAAAGCTGCCGGATTAAGCTATAATTTCAATTTCCCGCTGTGTGCCCATCGGCACCCCATCTTGCAATGACCAAATTTGTCTTCGTCACTGGTGGCGTTGTGTCGTCCCTTGGTAAAGGGATTGCCGCCGCCTCCCTCGCCGCGATCCTCGAATCGCGCGGCCTCAAAGTCACCATGCTCAAGCTCGACCCGTACATCAACGTGGATCCGGGCACGATGAGCCCCATGCAGCACGGCGAAGTGTTCGTCACCGACGACGGCGCCGAGACCGACCTCGACCTGGGCCACTACGAGCGCTTCATCAGCACCCGCATGCGCAAGGTGAACAACTTCACCACCGGCCAGATCTATGAATCGGTGATCCGCAAGGAGCGCCGCGGCGAATACCTGGGCAAGACGGTCCAGGTGATCCCGCACATCACGAACGAGATCCAGGACTATATCCGCCGCGGCGCGGAAGGCTACGACGTGGCGCTGTGCGAGATCGGCGGCACCGTGGGCGACATCGAATCGCTGCCGTTCCTGGAAGCGGCGCGTCAGCTGAGCCTGCGCGTGGGCCGCAAGAACTGCGCGTTCGTGCACCTGACCCTGGTGCCGTACATCGCGTCGGCCGGCGAACTGAAGACGAAGCCCACCCAGCACTCGGTGCAGAAGCTGCGCGAGATCGGCATCTCGCCGAACGCGCTGCTGTGCCGCGCGGACCGCAAGATCCCGGAAGACGAGCGCGCGAAGATCTCGCTGTTCTCGAACATCGAGGAACAGGGCGTGATCTCCGTGTGGGACGTGGACACGATCTACAAGGTGCCGCAGATGCTGCACGACCAGGGCCTGGACTCGATCATCTGCGAGGCGCTGGACATCGATCCGAAACCGGCCGACCTGTCCGTGTGGAGCAAGCTGATTTACACGCTCGAGCATCCGAAAGAGGAAGTGTCGATCGGCATGGTCGGCAAGTACGTCGAGCTGACCGAGTCGTACAAGTCGCTGACGGAAGCGCTGCGCCACGCCGGCATCCACACCGAGAGCCGCGTCAACATCGAGTACATCGACTCCGAAGAGATCGAAGCGAAGGGCACGGCCGACCTGGCCAAGTACGACGCGATCCTGGTGCCGGGCGGTTTCGGCAAGCGCGGCGTGGAAGGCAAGATCCGCGCGGCGCAGTTCGCCCGCGAGAACGGTGTGCCTTACCTGGGCATCTGCCTGGGCATGCAGGTGGCGCTGATCGAATACGCGCGCCACAAGGCCGGCCTCGCCAACGCGAACTCCACCGAGTTCGAACCTAACACGGATCAACCGGTCGTCGCGCTGATCGACGAATGGCAGAACCACGATGGCAAGGTCGAGAAGCGCGATGCGAATTCCGACCTGGGCGGCACGATGCGTCTGGGCGCGCAAGCCTGCGCGGTCAAGCCGGGTACGCTGGCGCACGAGATCTACGGCGGCGTCGTGACCGAGCGTCACCGCCACCGCTACGAGGCGAACAACCACTACCTGTCGCGCGTGGAAGAGGCGGGCCTTGTCGTGGCGGCCCGTACGCCGACGGAAGACCTGTGCGAAATCATGGAACTGCCGCGCGACGTGCACCCGTGGTACATGGGCGTGCAGTACCACCCCGAATTCAAGTCGACGCCGCGCGACGGCCACCCGCTGTTCACGTCGTACATCCGCGCCGCGCTGGCCCACAAGGCGGCCGGCAAAGGCCAGGCCGCCAACAGCGCGGCCGAATTGCAAGGAGATGCAGCATGAAACTGTGTGGATTCGACATCGGCCTCGACAAGCCGTTCTTCCTGATCGCCGGCACCTGCGTGATCGAGTCGCGCCAGATGGCGTTCGACGTGGCCGGCGCGATGAAGGAGATGACGACCGAACTGGGCATCCCCTACATCTACAAGTCGTCGTTCGACAAGGCCAACCGTTCCTCGGGCACGTCGTACCGCGGCCCGGGCATGGAGAAGGGCCTGGAGATCCTCGCCGACGTGAAGCGCGAGCTGGGCGTGCCGGTGCTGACGGACGTGCACTCGATCGAGGAAGTAGAGATCGTCTCGTCCGTCGTCGACGTGCTGCAGACGCCGGCGTTCCTGTGCCGCCAGACGGACTTCATCAATGCATGCGCGCAGTCGGGCAAGCCGGTGAACATCAAGAAGGGCCAGTTCCTCGCGCCGCACGACATGAAGAACGTGATCGACAAGGCACGCGCCGCCGCACGCGCCAAGGGCCTGGAGGAAGACAACTTCATGGCCTGCGAACGGGGCGCCTCGTTCGGCTACAACAACCTGGTGTCCGACATGCGCTCGCTGGCGATCATGCGCGAGACGGGCGCGCCGGTGGTGTTCGACGCCACGCACTCGGTGCAGCTGCCGGGCGGTAACGGCACGTCGTCGGGCGGCATGCGCGAGATGGTGCCCGTGCTGTCGCGCGCGGCCGTCGCCGTCGGTGTCGCCGGCCTGTTCATGGAAACCCACCCGACGCCGGCCACGGCACTGTCGGACGGCCCGAACGCCGTACCGCTGGGCCGCATGAAGGAATTGCTGTCCACGTTGATCGAACTCGATCGCATCACGAAGAAGGCCGGGTTCCTCGAGAACAGCTTCGAGTAAAAACGTTCGCGAGCCACAGGCTCCGATGAAACCCAACGGCGTGAAGCCAGGGTCAGACCCGCCGGGGCTTTGCAGGCGGAGAGCACCGCTCTCCGCCTGCAAAGCGGTGCTGGCATGCATGCCAGCACTCCCTCCTGACCCGTTTTTCTACCGCTCGCGAGCCGCAAGCCCCGTTAGAACCAACGACGTGAAGCTGGGGTCAGACCCGCCGGGGCTTTGCAGGGGATTCGGAGAGCACCGCTCTCCGCCTGCAAAGCGGTGCTGGCATGCATGCCAGCACTCCCTCCTGACCCGTTTTTCTACCGCTCGCGAGCCGCAAGCCCCGTTAGAACCAACGACGTGAAGCTGGGGTCAGACCCGCCGGGTCTGACCCCGGTTTTGCGCCGTTGGTTTTTATTAGGTCAGCGGCGCTCAAGCGTTTTGTAGTAAGGACGCGCGCTTCCCTACAAAGCCATCCTCTGTTACCCTTGCTGCAATTTTGCGCGCGCATCAAGCATGTCAACATCACCAGCGGCGCGCACCCACCCGTTTCCCCCAACTTTGGAGACTTTTCATGAGTGCTATCGTAGATATCATCGGCCGCGAGATCATCGACTCGCGCGGCAATCCGACCGTCGAATGCGACGTGCTGCTGGAATCGGGCGTGATGGGCCGCGCCGCTGTACCGTCGGGCGCATCGACCGGTTCGCGCGAAGCGATCGAACTGCGTGACGGCGATCCGAAGCGCTACTTCGGCAAGGGCGTGCTGCAAGCCTGCGAGAACATCAACACCGAGATCTCGGAAGCGATCATGGGCCTGGACGCCAACGAGCAGGCCTTCCTGGACCGCACGCTGATCGACCTGGACGGCACCGAGAACAAGTCGCGCCTGGGCGCGAACGCGATGCTGGCCGTGTCGATGGCCGTCGCCAAGGCCGCCGCGGAAGAAGCGGGCCTGCCGCTGTACCGCTACTTCGGCGGCTCGGGCTCGATGCAGATGCCGGTGCCGATGATGAACGTCATCAACGGCGGCGCGCACGCCGACAACAACCTGGACATCCAGGAATTCATGATCATCCCGGTCGGCGCACCGACCTTCAAGGAAGCGATGCGCTACGGCGCCGAAGTGTTCCACACGCTGAAGAAGATCCTGCACAAGAAGGGCCTGACGACGGCCGTGGGCGATGAAGGCGGCTTCGCACCGTCCGTCGCGAACCATGAGGAAGCGATCAAGCTGATCATCCAGGCGATCGAGGAAGCGGGTTACGAGCCGGGCACGCAGATCGCGCTGGGCCTGGACTGCGCCGCATCCGAATTCCACAAGAACGGCAAGTACGAGCTGGAAGGCGAAGGCCTGTCGCTGACCGCGCAGGAATTCACGAACCTGCTGGCGACGTGGTGCGACAAGTACCCGATCATCTCGATCGAGGATGCGATGGCCGAAGGCGACTGGGAAGGCTGGGCGACGCTGACGCAAGCGCTGGGCCAGAAGGTGCAGCTGGTCGGCGACGACCTGTTCGTCACCAACACGAAGATCCTGAAGGAAGGCATCCAGAAGGGCATCGCCAACTCGATCCTCATCAAGATCAACCAGATCGGCACGCTGACGGAAACGTTCGCCGCCATCGAGATGGCCAAGCGCGCCGGCTACACGGCCGTGATCTCGCACCGTTCGGGCGAGACGGAAGACTCGACGATCGCCGATATCGCCGTCGGCCTGAACGCGCTGCAGATCAAGACGGGTTCGATGTCCCGCTCGGATCGCATGGCGAAATACAACCAGTTGCTGCGCATCGAAGAGGATCTGGGCGACATCGCCAGCTACCCGGGCCGCGAAGCGTTCTATAATCTGAAGTAACAGCAACTCTCATTGCCGGCCGGGACTCCCGGCCGGTTCTTTATTTTCTATGCGTTTGATAACCCTTGCCCTGGCAGCGCTGCTGCTGCTGATCCAGTATCCGTTATGGTTGGGGAAGGGCGGATGGCTCCGCGTGAAGGACCTGGAACAGCAGGTCGACGACGCCCATGCGAAAAACGACGAACTGAAGCGCCGCAACGGGAAGCTCGATTCGGAAGTGCGCGACCTGAAGGACGGCACTGGCGCCGTCGAGGAACGCGCGCGCTACGAGCTGTCGATGATCAAGCAGAACGAAATCTACGTGCAGATCCTGCACAAGGGCCAGATCCCTGGCGACGGCGCCACGCCTGCGCCGCCGGCGGCCGACGAGCCCGCCAAACCAGCCCGCCGCTGACACCCGCCTCCCGGCGCGCCTTCGCGCCGCCGTCCTTCGCGCCCGCATTGCTGCGGGACGGGAACGCGTAACTGCGTGCCTATGCGTAAGCAGAAACCCTCATGTATCCTATTTGCCTAGATAAATATAATTAGGCCTTCAGCGTTGCTCGCCCCTGCGCAAGCCCATGTAAGCATTTGAAGTCTTAAAACGTGGCCAGTGTTGGCTACCTGGTCAGCCAGACCTGCAATGCCGGCGGACGGCCGCCAGCCACCTCGCCGAACGCGGCACGATACGCCGAACCCCGGCATGTTCCCCCATGCCGTCGATCGATCAGTAAATCCCGAACACATCATCGCGCGCGCACCGTCCCTGGACGGTCGGCTGCCGCTTTCTATGATTCCTGGAAGGACCCACCATGTCTGAAGACCATCGCAATACTTCCGCCGCGCCTGCCAAGGGCAAGCGCGTCTCCCGCCGCAAGTTTCTCGGCGTGGCCGCCGGCACCGCAGCCGTACTGGGCGGCGCCTCCGCTGTCTTCGGTCGCCAATACCGTGCCGACAAGGCGGATCGCACGGTCGACGTGCTGCTGATCGGCGGAGGCATCATGAGCGCGACGCTCGGTGTCTACCTGGCCGAGCTGGAGCCGAAGTGGACCTTCGAAGTGTTCGAACGGTTGGACAAGGTCGCGGAAGAAAGCTCCAACGGCTGGAACAACGCGGGGACCGGTCACTCGGCGCTGTGCGAACTGAATTACACGCCGATGGACGACAAGGGGCAGGTGCACATCACCAAGGCGATCGAGATCAACGAGAACTTCCAGATCTCGCGGCAGTTCTGGTCGCATCAGGTGCGCAAGGGCGTGCTGGGCAATCCGCGCGAGTTCATCAATTCGACGCCCCACATGAACCTGGTGTTCGGCAAGGAGAACCGGGAGTTCATCCAGAAGCGCGTCGCCGCGCTGAAGGCGTCGCCGCGGTTCGCCGGCATGGAAATGACCACCGATCCGGCGCAGATCGCCAAATGGGTGCCGATCATGATGGAAGGCCGCAAGCCGGACGAGATCGTCACCGCCACCCGTTCGCCGCTCGGCACCGACGTCAACCTGGGCGCGATCACGCGCCAGTTCTACAAGCATCTCGGCGAGACGCTGGGCAACCGCGTCACGACCGGATACGAGGTGCGCTCCATCACGCGCAACGACGATGGCTCCTGGCGCGTGTCGGCCTTCGACGTCAACGACAGTTCGAAGGTCCAGACGGTCGATGCGCGGCACATCTTCATCGGCGCGGGCGGCGCCGCGCTGCCGTTGCTGCAGCGGACGGGCATTCCGGAAGCGAAGCAATATGCCGGCTTCCCCGTCGGCGGCGAGTTCCTCGTCACGGATAATCCAGCCATTACCGCGCGCCACCTGGCCAAGGTGTACGGCCTGGCGGATACGGGTTCGCCACCGATGTCGGTGCCGCACCTCGATACCCGCGTGCTGGACGGTAAAACCGTGCTGCTGTTCGGGCCATTCGCCACCTGGTCCACCAAGTTCCTCAAGAACGGTTCGTACTTCGATATCGGCAAGGCCACCACGGCGTCCAATGTCCTGCCGCAGTTGCAGGTCGGCGTCCACGAATTCGCACTCGTGAAATACCTGGCGCAGCAACTGGAGCAGTCCTGGGACGACAAGATGGCGGCGCTGCGCCGCTACATGCCCGAGGCGAAGGACGCGGACTGGCGCCTGTGGCAAGCGGGCCAGCGCGTGCAGATCATCAAGGACATTCCCGGCAAGGGCGGCGCACTGAAGCTCGGTACGGAAGTCGTCGTGTCGGCGGACCGCTCGGTGTCGGCGTTGCTGGGCGCGTCGCCAGGCGGCTCCACGTCGCCGGCGATCATGCTGTCGCTGCTGGAGAAGGTATTCCCGGATCGGATGAAGACGGCCGCGTGGCAGGAAAAGATTCGCGAGATCGTGCCGTCCTACGGCAAAAAGCTGAACGAGAACGCGCAGCTGCTGGCGACGACCTGGGCTGCTACCGCCGAAACACTGCAGTTGGCGATCGCGTCGCCAGGTCTGGAGGGTTTCGTCGGCGGCGCGGTGCCGGTCGACGGACCTGGGCAACTGAAAAAAGTGCCGGATATCGCGCTGTAGTGCGATCAGGCTGAAGCCGGGCGTGCGCCGATGAAGCGTTGGTCGCGCCATGGCTGAGCCCCATTTTGGCGCGCAGCCGCACCAGCAAGGTGCTGATGAGCGCCGAAATGCAGCACCGAAATGCCGCGCACCGTTGTGCGGCATTCCTCACCAAAACGGCACAGTTCTTGCTCACTCCTGGTGCTTTTGCACATTTATAGGGAGTGGTGGTCAATGGAGGCGTATAAGAACGGTGCCGATGCGTTGTTCGTCCTGCTGGGCGGCATCATGGTGCTGGCAATGCACGCCGGGTTCGCGTTCCTGGAACTCGGTACCGTGCGCAAGAAGAACCAGGTCAACGCACTGGTCAAGATCCTCGTCGATTTCGCCGTCTCGGCGATCGCCTATTTCTGTGTCGGCTATGGCATCGCCTATGGCGTGCACTTCTTTGGTGCCACCGACACGCTCGTCGCGAAGAACGGCTACGAGCTCGTCAAGTTCTTCTTCCTGCTGACGTTTGCCGCCGCGATCCCCGCGATCATCTCGGGCGGCATCGCCGAGCGTGCCAAGTTCTATCCGCAGATGGCCGCCACGGCCTTGCTGGTCGGCCTCGTCTACCCGTTCTTCGAAGGCATCGCGTGGAACAACCTGTTCGGTATCCAGCCGTGGCTGCAGGGGACGTTCGGCGCGCCGTTCCATGACTTCGCCGGCTCCGTCGTCGTCCACGCCGTCGGCGGCTGGGCCGCATTGCCGGCCGTGCTGCTGCTGGGCGCGCGCCGCGGCCGCTACACGAAGGATGGCCGCATCGCCGCGCACCCGCCGTCGAACATCCCGTTCCTCGCGCTGGGCGCGTGGATTCTCGCGGTCGGCTGGTTCGGCTTCAACGTGATGAGCGCGCAGACGTTGGACAAGATGAACGGCCTCGTCGCCGTCAACTCGCTGATGGCGCTCGTCGGCGGCACGTTGACGGCGCTGGTCCTCGGCCGCAACGACCCCGGCTTCGCCTACAACGGTCCGCTGGCGGGCCTGGTGGCCGTCTGCGCCGGCTCCGACCTGATGCACCCGCTGGGTGCGCTCGTCACGGGCGGCGTTGCCGGCGCGATCTTCGTCGTGATGTTCACGCTCGCGCAGAACAAATGGAAGATCGACGACGTGCTGGGCGTGTGGCCGCTGCACGGCCTGTGCGGCGCGTGGGGCGGCATCGCGGCCGGCATCTTCGGCAGCCATGCGCTGGGCGGGCTGGGCGGCGTTTCGTTCGTTTCGCAGCTGCTCGGTACGGTCCTGGGCATCGTCATCGCTGGTGTGGGAGGTGCGCTCGTGTACGGCGTGCTGAAGGCCACCGTCGGCTTGCGCCTCGACCCGGAGCAGGAATTCGACGGCGCCGACCTGTCGATCCACAAGATCAGCGCCACGCCGGAGCGCGAGACGATCGCCGGATGAGCCTGTGTCACTGGTGCCAGGCACCAGTGACACAGGCTCATCGGTAATGCTTGAAAATAAGAATCATTCGCATTAAGATGGCATTCTTGCGCCAGCCACCCTGTTCCGGATCAGGGGCCAGCTTTCGACTGACCTCTCGCACTGGAACACCATGGATGCACACCTTGCCCGCCGGCGCCTGCTGCCGGCGCTGCTGATGTCCGCGCTGGCGCCGCTCGGCCACGCACAAACCACCACCTCGACCACCACCACCGCCCTCGGCGAAATCCTCGTCACCGCGCGGCGCGACGAAGCGCCGGCGGGTACGAAGACCGTCCTCAGCGCCGCCGAGCTGGCCCGCCAGGGCGCGCAGGACATGCGCAACATCGCCCGCTACGCGCCGCTGATCAGCGTGCCGAACGCGGCCAGCGGATCGGGCAGCGTGTGGGACAGCACCGGCAACACTGGCTTCAACATCCGCGGCATCGACGGCAACCGCGTCAGCATGGACGTGGACGGCATCGCGCTGCCCGACGCGGCACCGAAGCCGGACGGCACGTCGCTGAACACCTTCGGCATCGGCCGCGATTACTTCGACCCGGAGACGTTCCGCGAAGTGAGCATCACGTCCGGCACCACGGCGACCGGCCCGGGAACCCCCGGCCTGGGCGGCGCCGTGGCGCTCGTCACGAAAGCGCCGGAAGACTATGTGAGCAAGGAGCACCCCGTCCACGCGGACTACAAGTTCGGCTACGACGGCTCGAACCACATGCGCATGCATGCGCTGACGGGCGCCGCCGACATGGGCGGGATGCAGCTGCTCGCGCTGTTCGTGCACCGGGACGGCAAGGAGTACGAATCGGCCGGCAACACCGTGCAGAACCCGGACGACTGGGATTCCGACGCGCTGCTTGCCAAGCTGTCGTGGTATCCGCTGGCGGGCCACAAGGTAACGGCCACCATCGACGCCTACCAGGCCAGCCACGTGCGCGATTACCTCAACAAGGTCAGCGCGCTGTATCCGCAGGGCGTGGACCAGCAATCGGACACGCGGCGCAGCCGCTTCTCGCTCGACCACGAATTCACCGGCAAGACGGCGCTGTTCGACCGGCTCGATTCGCGCATCTACGCACAGAACGCGGAAGTGGACGACCGCACCGATGCGTACTACGTTTCGGGCGGCCAGCGCTACCAGCGCGCGATCGATACGGGCTACTTCAACAGGAGCCGCGGCATCGCCAGCAATGCCGTCAAGGAGTTCGGCGCGCACCGCCTGTCGTACGGCATCGCTGCGGAAGACGTCGAGACGCGCCGCCCGTGGCGCGAGGACCGCACGGTGCTGGCCACCGGCACCCACCAGATCACGAACAAGAACCGCATGGTGGACACGGACACGACGAAGCTCTGGGCGTTCGCGCGCGCCGAACTCGCGCTGACGGATAGCCTGACGTTGACGCCGGGCCTGCGCTACGACTGGCGCGAACTGGAACCGAAGAACGTGCAGGACTACGTGGTCGCCGTGCCGGCCGCCCAGAAGGAGCTGCGCACACGGAAGGACGACTACTTCACGCCGAGCCTGGAGCTGGCGTACAAGCTGCGCCCCGACCTGACGGCCTACGCGAAGTACAGCCGCGGCACGCGTCTGCCGACGGCCGCCGAGATGACCGGCACCTACGACTCGTTCAGCTACACGGGCGCCGGCACCGGCTACGCGGTGCTGGGCAATGCGGACTTGAAGAAGGAAACCAGCAACGCGTTCGAACTGGGGGTGCGCGGCGAGGCGGTGCCCGGCGTATCGATCCAGGCCGCCGCCTTTCACACGAAGTACAGGAACTTCATCGAGTATGCCGAGCAGCCGCTCGATCTCGTCAACTACCCGACCATCACGCAGTTCCTGTACCGGCCGGAGAACGTCGGCTCGGCGAAGACGTGGGGCGCCGAGGTCTCCGCGCAGTTCGCGTTGAAGCAGTGGTCCGCGGCGCTGAACGGTGCCAGCGTGACGGTGGCGGCCGGCGTCCAGCACAGCAAGGCGCGCAACGAGGAGACCGGTGTGGAAGGCGAACTCGCGTCGACCCTGCCGCGCAAGATCAGCGCGACGTTCGCGTGGGACGACCCGGCCAAGCGGGGCGGCGCCGCGCTGTCCGTGTTCAGTGTGCACGGCAAGGAGGCCAAGGCGGACGTGATCGCGGGTACGACGACGGCGCGCTTCGCCGTGCCCGGTGCGACGGTGGCGGACCTGACGGCGTACTGGAACATCGGCAAGCACGCCAGCGTCACGGCCGGCATCTACAACCTGACCGACAAACAATACTGGGACTACGCATCGTCGCGCAGTCTCGCCGCCGGCACCACGGCAACGGCGCTGGCCGACATCGAACGCCAGGCCCGCCCGGGCCGCTACGGCGCCGTCACGTTCAAAGTCATCTACTGAGGAGAACAAGCATGAACACCCACCGTCGTTATCTGAGCCTGCTGGCGCTGTCCGGCGCACTGGTCCTGGGCCATGCCCACGCCGCCACGCTGGCCGAACGCTGGAACGCGCTGCGCGCCGAACAACCGAAGCTGGGCATCCGCGACGCCGCGCGGCAGTTGAACGTCTCCGAGGCGGAGCTGCTGGCCACCGGCATCGGTACCACGGTCACGCGGCTGGCCGACACAAACCACGCGCCGCGCGAGATCATGCGCCGCGCGCTGGACCTGGGCAAGGTGATGGCGCTGACACGCAATGAGAACGGCGTCATCGAAGTGACGGGCGTCGCGACACGCATCGCCAAGCAAGGCGAGGAAGAGAAAAATGCGGGAGCGCAGGACGCCGAGAAGGAAGCCCGCGAACTGAACATCGCCGGCGGCTACCTGGGCGGCCCGATCGACCTGCGCTTCCACTTCGTCAAGTGGAAGCATGCGTTCGCCGTCGTCCAGCCGGGCAAGGATGGCGCGGTGACGCGCAGCCTGCAGTTCTTCGACGAGCATGGCAATGCGGTGCACAAGGTGTACGTGAAGGACGAGGCGAAGGTCCCGGTATTCGACCGGATCGTCGCCGACTTCCGCCATCCCCAGCAGGACGCCAAGCTGGCCATCACGCCGACGGTACCGAAGCCTGCCGACAAGCCCGACAGCGCAGTGGACGTGAAGGAGTTCCAGCAGGCGTGGAAGGAGATGTCGGACGTCCACCAGTTCAACCGCATCGTGGCCGAGTTCAAGCTGTCGCGCGAACAGGCGCTGCGCCTGGCCCCGGCCGGCACCGTGCAGAAGGTAACGCCGCAGGCTGTGCGCCAGCTGCTGGAGCAGGCAGCGGCGAAACAGGTGCCGATCATGGCGTTCGTCGGCAACGGCGGCGTCACGCAGATCTACAGCGGCAGGATCAACAAGGTGCAGGAAAGCGCCGGCTACTTCAACGTGCTGGACCCGGACTTCAACCTGCACCTGCGCGACAGGAACTTCAAGGCAGGCTACGTGTTGCAGCGGGCGGGCGTGACGTCGGTGGAGTTCTACGACACCAACGGCGACCTGGTCGTCACGTTCTTCGGCGTGCGCGAACGGGGCAAGCCGCAACCGCAGCCGTGGCTGGACCTGGCGGCGGCGTTGCCGAAGAGCTGAGCTCGTGTCACTGGTGCCAGGCACCGGTGACACGAACTGAACTGGAGCCGTCACGTGGCTGAGCTTGTGTCACTGGTGCCAGGCACCGGTGACACGGGCTGAACAGGAGTCGTCACGTGGTTGAGCTGTGACACCGGCTGATCCGTTGACTACATCCCGGCGATGGCCTTCACTCCCAGCGCCGGATCATCCGTAAAGAACCCATCCAGCCCCAGTTGCAGGTAGCGCCGCATCTCGGCGATCGAGCCGGCTTCGTTGCGGGCGTGCTCGCCGGCGCCGTCGCGGAAGTCGGCGGCAAGGAAGCGGTTCTCGGGGCGGAACGTCCAAGGTTCGAGGCGCAGGCCGGCCGCGTGCACGTCGGCCGCGAGCGACGTCGGGGCGGCGAGCTTGGCGTCCTTCTGCAACGGGATCAGCGCACGGGTCGGCGGCGCGAACGTGTCGGCGTACTGGGCGATGGTACGCAGGCCGGCCTTTGTTGCCATCTGCTCGTACGTCAGCGTGCCGCCGCTTGCTGCCACGTCGCTCGGTTTCACGGGGCCCACGCCCACCAGCTGCATCAGGCGCAGGTTGGCGCGCTTGCCCAGCTTCTCGCGCAGCAGGCGCAGGTTCGCCACTTCGAACGACTGGATCTCGACCGGCGCGCGGCGCGTGTACTCGTGCGCCGCCAGCGTGGCGATGAAGCGCTCTTCCAGCGGCAGGCCGGCGCGCGCGAAGTACGTCGAGTGTTTCAGCTCGGGCACGATGCCGATCACGCGGCCCGTCGTTGCGGACTGCGCGGCGACGAAGTCGATCACTTCCTCGAACGTCAGCACCTGGAACATGCCGTCGTACTGTGCGCTGCCGGGGCGTGACTGCGGGATGCGCTCGACGGCGCGCAGCGTCTTCAGTTCGGCGAGCGTGAAGTCGTCGACGAACCAGCCTTCGTGCGTTTCGCCGTCGATCGTCTTCTTCGTGCGGCGGCTGGCGAACTCGGGGTGCTTGCCCACGTCCGTCGTCTCCGACAGGAACGCTTCATGGCGCGCGACGAGAACACCATCCTTCGTCGACACCAGATCCGGTTCGACGTAGTCCGCGCCGTCCGCGATCGCCTGCGCATACGCGGCCAGCGTGTGCTCGGGCCGCAGGGCCGATGCGCCGCGGTGCGCGAACACGAGCGGGCGTGTGGAAGCGGCGCGCGCAGTCGGCAGCAGCAGGGCGCCGGCAAGCGCGGCGCCGGTGGCCACGAAGCGGCGGCGGGACAGGTGGCGCCGGCCCATCATGTTTGCGTTCATTTGAAGTCCGCCATCAACGTGAGGAAGCCCTGGCGCGGGGCGATCGGGAACGTATTGTACGTCTTGTCGGCGGCACCGACGACGACGTTCAGGTCGCCGCGCCGGTCGGCCAGGTTCGTCACGTTGACGCGGTAGCGCGCGTTCTTGACGAAGCCGCCGTCGAGGAACGGCAGCTTGCCGGAGACGCCCAGGCCCAGCAGGAAGTAGCTCTTCACGGACAGGTCGTTCGTGTACGTCGCATAGCGCTTGCCCACGTAGTCGCCCATCAGCTGGAACTCCGTGCCCGCGAGGTTCAACGTCGCGACGAACTTGTTCATCCATTCCGGGCTGCCCGGCACCTTCTTGCCGGCCGTCTGCACCGTCGTCGCGCCGTTCAGGTAGTTGTCGTCGTACTTCGAGCGGTTGTACGAGATCGCGTCGTAGAACGAGAACGTGCGGCCGAAGTGCAACGTGCCGGACATGTCGACGCCGTCCGTCTTCACATTGCCCACGTTGGCCAGCACCGGGTTGCCGCCGATGATCGCCGAGATTACCGGGGTGGGGCTGATCTGCAGCAGGCGGTCCTTGAAGTTCACGTGATAGACGTTGACCTGGCCGTCGAAGCCCGTCAGCGCGCCGGCGTTCAGGGTGCGGCTGGTGCGCAGGCCCGCTTCGAACGTGACGGACGTTTCCGGCCTGGCGGTGGACTTGAACAGGTCGAACGCGGACTGGCTCGCGAGGCTCCACGGCGAAGCGCCCCCGCCGCCATACGTGACGAAGTGGCGCATGTTCTTCTGCACGTTGACGAATGCCTGGTCTTCGCGCGTGATGTCCCAGCGCGCACCCAGCTGCGGCAGGAACCACTTTTTCGTGTCGATGTCGCCGACCGGCAGCGCGGTCGAGCCGCCGGCGATCGCGCCCAGCTTCGGCTGCACGGGGAAGTCGCCGTGCGCGAACTGCAGGCTCGATTTGAAGCCGCCCTGTACAACGAGGTCCGGGCGCACGCGCCACTCGTCCTGCAGATGCAGCTGCACGACCTTGTTGTCGATCGCGCTGCCGTACTGCGTGATCAGCGGGTTTTCCGGGCGGTCGTACGGCGCGCTGGGGTTGTTGACGTCCAGCGCGTACCAGCGGCGATACGCCGACGACTCGTTATGCTCGAACCACAGGCCGCCCTGCAGCGTGTGGTTGCCGATCTCGGTGCGCAATGTCGACAGAGCGCCCTTGCGGTTGATGCGGTATTCCGTCGTGCGCGTCGCGTAGCCGGAATTGCCGAACACCTGCTTCAGGTTCTGGTTCGGGTAGTAGACGGCGAACAGGCCCGGCAGGCCGGCCACGCCGATCGGGCCAGCGACGACACCGACGCCGTCGTCGTAGTGGTAGTACAGCTGGTTCGACCACGTCGTGGAGTCTGAGAGGTTCCAGTCGTACTTCACATAGCCCAGGTAGTCCTCGCGCTGCGCGTCGCTGTAGTAGTTGCGGTAGTTGTTGCCTTCGGCGGCCGGCGTTGCACCGGTCGGCGACAGGTAGGCGAGGGCGGACTGGAAATCGGGGAACAGGAAAGGCCGCGTGTACGGCTGGTACTTCTCGGTGGCCGAGTGGACGGTGCTGTCCTCGTTCGGCTCGATCTTGTCGCTGTAGTTGAAGTAGACGGTCAGGCGGCCCGTCGCGTTGTCGTTGACGAACTTGGCGTTGACCTGGTTGCCGCCCTGGCGGCCTTCGAAGTCCCAAGCGTGCGCCTCATGGTGCAGCGCCGAGACGTACAGGCTGCTGTCGCCGAATTGCCCGCTCATCTTGCCCGTGTCGTAACGGACGAACGTGCGCGACGTGTTGTGGCTGCCGACGGTCTGCTGCACGGCCAGGTTGCGCTCGGCCAGCGGGTCGGCCGAGAAGGTCTCGATCGTGCCGCCCAGGTTGCTGGTCGACGCGGTGGCCAGGTCGCCCGCGCCGGACGAAAGCACGACGCCGCGCACGTTCTCCGAGATCACCGCGCGCTGCGGCGACAGGCCGTTGTAGTTGCCGTATTGCTGGTCGCCGAGCGGCACGCCGTCCATCGTGTAGCCCAGCTGCTGGCCGGAGAAGCCGTGCACGAACAGCGACAGGTTCTGCTCGTTGTTACCCCACGGATCGGCCGTCTGGAAGCTGACGCCGGGCAGCGTCTGCAATGCCTTCAGCGGATTCGTGCCGGGGAGGATCTTCTGGATCTCATCCTGCTTCAATGCCACCGACGAGCGCGTGCGGCGCGTGGCGATTTCCACCGTGGCCATCGCGCCGGCGGCCGCCGCGTCGCCACTTGCATCCGCCGGCGCTGCCACCGCGACCGCGCCGCTTTCCATCGCCGCCACGGCGCTCGCGACCTGTTGTGCCATCGCCAGCGGCGTCAGGGCCAGGCTCGCCAGCATGGCGGCCTTGATCTGCTTCTTCATATTTGCTCGTCGCTCAGTTAGTCAATGCGTTAGTAAAAAATGCAACGACGCGCAATGTATCGACGGGATGTGACAGCGTGATGACGCTCACGAAACAATGTTCCCTTGGCCCCCTGTTGTTTTTCCCAACCAGGGACTGTCCCTGGTGTTGTTTAGCGACCAGCTCAGCAAGCTGGGGACTGTCCCCGGTGTGGTTTAGCGACCAGTTCACCGATAGCGAGGCAAAGAAAAAGCCCGCCGAAGCGGGCTTTGTGAGGAGCGGGGCGGCTCAGTGCTTGGCGCCGGTCGCGTGGATCAGCGCTTCGGCCGGCGCGTTGCTGGCGAACAGCTGGGCGCAGTCGACCGCGTCGTATTCGTAGTGCTTGCCGCAGAAGTCGCAGTTGATGCCCAGCTTGCCCTGTTCGGCCAGCGCTTCCTCGACTTCCTGCTGGCCCAGCATCTTCAGCATGTTGCCGACCTTGTCGCGCGTGCAGCTGCAGTGGAAGCTTGGGTGCACCGGGTCGAACACGCGGATCGTCTCTTCCCAGAACAGGCGCTTTTGCAGCACGTCGATCGTCGTCGTCAGCATCTCTTCTTCCTTCAGCGTGGCGGCCAGCGTGATCGCGCGGTTCCACGTCTCCAGTGCTTCCTCTTGCGTGACGGGGTTCGCTTCGGCCTTGCCGCCATGCAGCGGCAGCTTTTGCAGCAGCAGGCCGCGCGCGACATCGTCGCTGGCAGCCAGCCACAGCTGGGTGTCGAGCTGTTCCGAGCGCAGCATGTAGTGCTCGATGACGGTGGCGATGTCCTCGCCATCCAGCGGCACCACGCCCTGGTAGGGTTGCTGGCCCGGCACCTTCTCGTGCGGGTCCAGCGTGATCACGAAGCGGCCCTTGCCGTGCTGGTTCAGCAGCGCGGTCAGGCTGGCGTCGTCGGCGATGTCGTCCTGGCCCAGCTTGGCCGTGGCGCGCATGCGCAGTTCGGAATCGCATTCGACGACGAGCAGGCGCACCGGGCCGTCGCCATGGATCTGCATCACGATCGAGCCGTTGAACTTCAGGTTGGCCGACAGTAGCGCGGCGGCCGACACCATCTGGCCCAGCAGCCGCTTGACGGCCGGCGGGTAATTATGGCGGGACTGGATCTCGCGCCACGTGGCCGAGATGTCGACGAGTTCGCCCCGCACGGCGGCATTCTCGAAAATGAATTTTTGCAGCGTATCCTGGGTCATGCCTTATCCAATCTTTTTTAAATTTGTCTTGTACAGCCGCGCGCGTGTCACATAGCTGTCGGCGGCGGCTTGCAGGTTCGCCGCATCGCTTGCCGTCAGCTCCCGCACCGCCTTGGCCGGCGCGCCGAGTATCAGCACGTTGTCGGGGAACTCCTTGCCTTCCGTGACGAGGGCCCCGGCCCCGACGAGGCACCCCTTGCCGATCCGCGCACCGTTCAGGATCACCGCGCCGATGCCGACCAGCGTGCCGTCGCCCACCGTGCAGCCATGCAGCATCGCCTGGTGGCCGATCGTCACGTCGCGGCCGAGCGTCAGCGGGTAGCCCATGTCGGTGTGCATCACGGCGTTTTCCTGCACGTTGCTGTTCTCGCCGATCGTGATGCGCTCGTTGTCGCCACGCAGTGTCGCGCCGAACCATACTGAGCTGTTTGCCTGCAACGTCACCTTGCCGAGCACCGTCGCGCTGTCGGCAACGTAGGCGGTGGCATCGATGTCGGGCGCGTCGTCGCCCAGCTGGTAAATCGTCATTGGCTGTCCTATGGGGAATATTGGCGATATTTTACGCGCTCCCGCCTGGACGGCCGCTGCCTTCACGATTGCATGCCGAATTAGAACGCTCGTGCTAATATTTCGGCTTTAAAGCGGCATTTCCAGCGGGAAGGCCCGCATATTGCGCCGCGGCGCGGCATTTCAAGGCAGAACCCATGACCCCCTCCCGTTCCGAATTCCTCACCGTGCGCGGCCTGCGCACCCACGTGCGCCACTGGGGCCGCGCCGGCGCTCCGAAAATCTTCATGTTGCACGGCTGGATGGACGTGGGCGCGTCGTTCCAGTTCGTCGTCGACCACCTGCGCGGCGACTGGCACGTGATCGCGCCGGACTGGCGCGGCTTCGGCCTCACGGAGCGCCCCGGCACGGACACCTACTGGTTCCCCGACTACCTGGCCGACCTGGATGCGCTGCTGCGCCACTACCAGCCTGAAGGCCAGGTGAACCTGCTGGGCCACAGCATGGGCGGCAATATCGCCGGTATCTACGCGGGCGTGCGGCCGGAGCGCATCCGCCGCTTCGTCAACCTGGAAGGCTTCGGCCTGAAAGGCGCGGTGCCGGACGATGCGCCGAAACGCTACGCGAAGTGGCTCGACGAACTGCTGGAGCCGCCGACGATGAAGGCGTATCCGACCCGGCAGGACGTCGCCGCGCGGCTGCAAAAGACGAATCCGCGCCTGACGGACGAACGCGCCGCCTTCCTTGCCGAGCACTGGTCCGCCCGGAACGCGCAGGGCGAGTGGGAGATCCTGGGCGATCCGGTGCACAAGCAGGCCAGCCCGCTGCCTTACCACGCCGAGGACATCATGGCCTGCTGGCGCCGCATCAGCGCCCCCGTGCTGTGGGTCGAGGCCGAGGACACCAATATGTGGCTGTGGCTGGGCGGCCCGGAAGAAGGGCGGCGCGAGGTGGACCGCCGCATGGCGAACATCGCCGACGTCACGCCGAAGAAGCTGCCGGACGCTGGCCACATGCTGCACCACGACCAGCCCGCGCTGCTGGCGGAAATGATCGAAGCATTCCTTGGGTGAGGTCGCCGGCATGCAGGTCGGCGCATGACTGACAGGCAGCGTACAATGGAAGTTCGTCATCGTTTTGCCAGTCCCATGCTCAAAGTCGACCTGCACTGCCATTCCAATGTTTCCGACGGCGTCCTGACCCCCGCGGCCGTGGCGCGGCACGCCCGCCAGGCCGGGGTGGACGTATGGGCGCTGACCGACCACGATGAAGTGGGCGGCATCGCCGCCGCGCGCGTCGCCGCGGCGGAGCAGGGCATGCGCTTCGTGCCCGGCGTCGAGATCTCGATCACGTGGGGCGGCGAGACGGTGCACATCGTCGGCCTGCGGATCGACGAGAACAATCCCGCCTTGGTCGCCGGCCTGGCCGCCACCCGCGAAGGGCGCGATGCGCGCGGCCGCGAGATCGGTGTGCAGCTGGAGAAGGCCGGCATTCCGGGCGCCTACGAAGGAGCGCTCGGCTTCGTCGAGAACCCGGCGCTGATGTCGCGCACGCACTTCGCCCGTTACCTGGTGCAGGAAGGCTATTGCGCAAACACGGCCGAAGTCTTCAAGAAATACCTGTCCGAGGGCAAGCCGGGCTATGTGCCGCACCGCTGGGCCAGCCTGCAGGACGCCGTCAACTGGATCCATGGCGCGGGCGGCGTCGCTGTCATCGCGCACCCGGGCCGCTACCGCTTCACGCAGCTGCAGCAGGGCGTGCTGTTCGACGAATTCAAGGACCTGGGCGGTGCGGCGATCGAGGTCGTCACGGGCAGCCACACGCCGGACCAGTACCCGGTGTATGCGAAGCTGGCGAACGCCTACGGCTTCCTGGCCTCGCGCGGCACGGACTTCCACGCGCCCGGCGAGGCGCGGGTGGATTTCGCCGCGCTGCCGCCGCTGCCGGCCAGCGTCACCCCCGTGTGGCACGACTGGTTCTGACGGCGCCGCCCGCGCCCAGGTCCAGTGCTCAGGCGCGCTTAAGTCCAGTACCCGTACACTGTGGGCTGGGTGGACACGCCCTTGTAATTCCGATCCATTAACCTTATCTATCAGCTCGGCACATTGTCCGGAGAATAATTTACATGAAACGCATCATCCTGTTTATCGCCACCAACCTCGCCGTGATGTTGGTGCTGTCCATCGTGCTGTCGCTGCTCGGCATCGGCCGGCCGGGCGCGGGCGGGCAGCTGCAGATGGGCAGCCTGCTGGCGTTTTCGCTCGTCGTCGGCTTCACCGGCTCGATCATTTCGCTGCTCATTTCCAAGCCGATGGCGAAATGGAGCACCGGCGCGCGCGTGATCGATGCGCCGCAGAACTCCACCGAGCAGTGGCTGCTGTCCACGGTGCAGAACCTGGCGCAGCGCGCGGGCATCGGCATGCCCGAATTGGCCGTGTATGACGGCGAGCCGAACGCGTTCGCCACCGGCGCCTTCAAGAATTCCGCGCTCGTCGCCGTGTCCACGGGTCTGCTGCAGTCGATGAACCGCGACGAAGTCGAAGCGGTGCTGGGCCACGAGGTGGCGCACATCGCCAACGGCGACATGGTCACGCTGACCCTGATCCAGGGCGTCGTCAACACGTTCGTCGTGTTCTTCGCCCGCATCGTCGGCTTCTTCGTCGACAAGGTCGTGCTGAAGAACGAGGAACGCCGCGGCCCCGGCTACATGATCACCGTGTTCGTCTGCGAGATCGTGTTCGGCCTGCTCGCGTCGATCATCGTCGCGTGGTTCTCGCGCCAGCGTGAATTCCGTGCCGACGCCGGCTCGGCGCGCCTGTTGGGCAGCACCGTGCCGATGCAGCATGCGCTGGCCCGCCTGGGCGGCATGGAGCCGGGCGCGCTGCCGCAGAACATGGCCGCTTCCGGCATTTCGGGCGGCGGCGGCTGGTCGTCGCTGTTCTCCACCCACCCGCCGTTCGAGGAACGTATCGCGGCGCTGCAGGCGCTGAGGTAAGGAGCAGGATGAGTCAATACTTCGAGATCCATCCGGCCAATCCGCAAGGCCGCCTGATCAAGCAGGCGGCCCAGATCATCCGCGGCGGCGGCGTCGTCGCGGTGCCCACCGATTCCTGCTACGCGCTCGTCTGCCAGATCGACGACAAGGCCGCCGTCGAGCGCCTGCGCCGCATCCGCGGCATCGACGAGAAGCACCACCTGGCGCTGCTGTGCCGCGACCTGTCGGAGATCGCCGTCTACGCGCGGGTCGACAACAAGCAGTTCCGTCTGCTGAAGGCCGCCACGCCGGGCCCGTTCACGTTCATCCTGGAAGCGACGCGCGAAGTGCCGCGCCGGCTGTCGCACCCGTCGCGCAAGACGCTCGGCCTGCGCGTGCCGGAAACGCCGGTCGTCGAGGCGCTGATGGCCGAACTGGGCCAGCCGCTGATCTCGTCCACGTTCATCCCGCCGGACGAGACCGAGCCGCTGAACGACCCGGAAGAGATCAACGCACGCTTCGGCAAGCAGCTCGACCTGATCATCGACGGCGGCGCCTGCAGCATGGAGATGACGACCGTCGTCGACCTGACCGGCGCGGAGCCTGAACTGATCCGCCTGGGCCGCGGCGATCCGGCGGTGGTGGGCCTGTGACGGCACGCCGCCACCCACATCACGCCTTTACCGATCTTTACCTTCCTCCCCCTTTTGCCAGCCAGGCCGGCATTGACGGTCTGGTAAAATTTTGCCCATGAGTGAACTTAGCCAAGCCATCCAGACCGTCGCCGTGTACGCGATTCCCGTCCTGTTCGCGATCTCGCTGCACGAGGCGGCCCATGGCTATGTGGCCCGGTATTTCGGCGACCCGACGGCGCACCAGCTGGGCCGCCTGTCGATGAACCCGACCCGCCACATCGACCCGTTCGGCACCATCGTGCTGCCGCTGATCCTGTACCTGACGATCCACATGCCGTTCGGCTACGCCAAGCCGGTGCCGGTCGACTACAGCCGCCTGCGCAACCCGAAGAAGCAGATGGGTTTCGTGGCTGCCGCCGGGCCGCTGGCCAATTTCGCGATGGGCCTCGCGTGGGCCGTGTGGCTCGTGCTGATGCGCGGCATGGGCGTGTCCGAGCCGTTCCTCGTCCAGATGGCCGTCGCCGGCATCAACGTCAATGCCGTGATGTGCGTGTTCAACCTGCTGCCGGTGCCGCCGCTGGACGGCGGGCGCATCGTCACGTCGCTGCTGCCGAACGAACTGGCGCGGCGCTATGCCCGCATCGAGCTGTACACGCCGTGGATCTTCATCGCGCTGATCGTGCTGATGTACACCGGTGTGCTGAGCCCGCTGCTGTCGAGCATGGTCAGCGGTTTCATCCAGCTTGTCGGCCTGCTGGTGCTGCCCCTTAACATACTACTCAACAGTTGATATGTATCCCGACCGCGTCGTCTCCGGCATGCGCCCGACGGGCAGCATGCACTTGGGCCACTACCACGGGGCCCTGAAGAACTGGATCACGATGCAGGCCGAGCAGCCTTGCCTGTTCTTTGTCGCGGACTGGCACGCGCTGACGACGCATTACGACGATCCATCGATCATCGAGAAAGCCACGTGGGACATGCTGGTGGACTGGCTGGCGGCCGGCATCGATCCCACCCAGGCCACGCTGTTCATCCAGTCGCGCGTGCCGGAACACGCGGAGCTGCACTTGCTGCTGTCGATGGCCACGCCGCTGGGCTGGCTGGAACGCGTGCCGACCTACAAGGACCAGATCGAGAACCTGGCCAACCGCGACCTGGCGACGTACGGCTTCCTCGGCTACCCGCTGCTGCAGGCGGCCGACGTGCTGATCTACCGCGCCAGCGAGGTGCCGGTGGGCGAGGACCAGGTGCCGCACATCGAAATGATGCGCGAGATCGCGCGGCGCTTCAATCACCTGTACGGCAAGGAGCCGGGCTTCGAGCAGAAGGCGCAGGAAGCCGTGAAAAAGCTGGGCAGCAAGCGCGCCAAGCTGTACAACGAGCTGCGTACCGCCTACCAGCAGGACGGCGACGACGATGCGCTGGACCAGGCCCGCGCCATGCTGGAAGAGGCGGGCAGCCTGTCGATGATCGACCGCGAGCGGCTGTTCGGCTACCTCGAGGGCAGCCGCAAGCTGATCCTGGTGGAGCCGGAGGCGAAGCTGACGGCCGCGTCGCGCCTGCCGGGCCTGGACGGACGCAAGATGTCCAAGAGTTACGGCAACGCGATCGCGCTGCGCGAGCCGAAGGAGTCCGTAACGACGAAAATCCGCAAGATGCCGACCGATCCCGCGCGCGTGCGCCGCACGGATGCGGGCGAGCCGGCTCGTTGCCCCGTGTGGCAGTTCCACCAGGTGTATTCCGATGCGCCCACGCAGGAGTGGGTGCAGAAGGGCTGCCGCTCGGCGGGCATCGGCTGCATCGAGTGCAAGCAGCCCGTGATCGACGCGATCGTCGCCGAGCAGGAGCCGATGCACGAGCGCGCCCAGCCTTACCTGGACGATCCTTCGCTGGTGCGGGCGATCGTTGCGGACGGCAACGAGACGGCCCGCAAGCTCGCCCAGGAAACGATGCGCGATGTGCGCGAGGCGATGGGGCTGAGCTATACCTGAATATGTGAGTAATACCGTAAAGAGAAGCAGATGAGCGATATGGTTTCCCCGTGGGTGCAGCGTTTTGCACCATTGATCCCGAACGGTGAGGTGCTGGACCTTGCTTGCGGCAGTGGCCGCCATTCCCGCCACATGACGTCGCTCGGCCATGCCGTCGTTGCCGTCGACCGCGACCCCGAAGCGCTGGCCGCCGCGGCCGGCCCCGGCATCGTCACCAGCGACATCGACCTGGAGGCGGATGGCGCCGCCTGGCCGTTCGGCCCGCAGCGCTTTGCCGGCATCGTCGTGACGAATTACCTGCACCGGCCGCTGCTGGCGGCGCTGGTGGGCAGCCTGGCGCCCAACGGCGTGCTGATCTATGAGACCTTCGCCGACGGCAATGCGGCGTTCGGCAAGCCCAGCAATCCGGATTTCCTGCTGAAGGCGGGCGAACTGCTGGAACTGGCACGGGCGCAGGGCTTGCGTGTCATCGCATTCGAGGAGGGAATCGTTAATAAGGCTGAGCAAGCGGGCGAGCAATCGGGCAGTCGGCAGGCCATGGTGCAGCGGATCTGCGCCGTGCAACCGGAGTTCCCGAGGGAGGCCGCGCTGCTGGGAGGAGTCGAGAACTGATTCCAGTGCGAAATACCCCACTGGCTCGGCCTATCGTCTACAATCGACGTTTTCAATCTATTTGCAATTGGTTCAATTTATGATTAAGGGCAGCATTGTTGCAATCGTGACCCCGATGCATGCGGACGGCAGTCTGGACTACGACAGCCTGAACCGCTTGATCGACTGGCACATTGCCGAGGGCACGAACGGCATCGTGATCGTCGGTACGACGGGCGAATCGGCCACCGTCACGGTGGAAGAGCATTGCGCACTGATCAAGGCTTGCGTGGACCGCGTGGCTGGCCGTATCCCCGTGATCGCGGGCAGCGGCGGCAACTCGACGGCCGAAGCGATCGTGCTGACCCGCTACGCGAAGGAAGCCGGTGCCGACGCCACGTTGCAAGTAGTCCCTTACTACAACCGCCCGACCCAGGAAGGCATGTACCAGCACTTCAAGGCGATCGCCGAAGCGGTCGACCTGCCGGTGATCCTGTACAACGTGCCCGGCCGGACGGTGGCGGACATGTCGAACGAGACGGTGCTGCGCCTCGCGAAGATCAAGAACATCATCGGCATCAAGGATGCGACCGGCAATATCGGCCGCGGCCTGGACCTGCTGCGCCTGGCACCGAGCGATTTCGCCGTGTTCTCGGGCGACGACCCGACCGCGATGGCGCTGATGCTGGCCGGCGGCAAGGGCAATATCTCGGTGACGGCGAACGTCGCGCCGCGCGCGATGGCCGACATGTGCACGGCGGCGATGGGCGGCGACATCGCCCGCGCCATCGACATCAATAACCGCATTTTCCCGCTGCATCAGAAACTGTTCGTCGAACCGAACCCGGTCCCCGTCAAGTGGGCGCTGGCGGAGATGGGCAAGATGCCGGCCGGGATCCGCCTGCCGCTGGTGCCGCTTGCCGCGGAATTCCACGACGCAGTACGGGCCGCGCTGGCCGACGCCGGCGTGCTGGCGTAAGGCCACAAGCCGCGGCGGCCTCGTGCCGCCGCGACGATCACCCAGCTGGTATTCTCAGCTTTTACCTCTGTAACCACATGATCAAGAAAGCTTCCCTCCTTCCCCTCAACGGCATCGCGCTCGGTGTTTTGCTGCTCAGCCTCTCGGGCTGCGGCATGGTCGAATCGGTGGTCGGCAAAACCACGGTGGACTACAAATCGGCCAAGAAGGCAAGCACGCTGGACGTGCCGCCTGACCTGACCCAGCTGCAGAAAGACAACCGCTACGCGCTGCCCGACTCGGGCGGCAGCGGCATCGCGACCGCGTCCGGTTATGCGGCGCAGCGTGCCGGCATGGCCGGTGCCGGTGGCGCCGCCGCGCCAGCCGGTGCCGCGGTAGGCAACGATGTCGCCACGACGGGCAACGACAAGGTACGCGTCGAGCGCGCGGGCAACCAGCGCTGGCTCGTCGTCAAGCAGTCGCCGGACGTGCTGTGGCCGCAGCTGAAGTCGTTCTGGGAAGAGTCGGGCTTCACGCTGGCGCTGGACAACGCGACCGCGGGCGTGATGGAAACGGAGTGGAACGAGAACCGCGCGAAGATTCCGGAAGACTTCATCCGCCGCACGATCGGCAAGGTATTCGATTCCGCCTATTCGACGGGCGAGCGTGACAAGTTCCGCACGCGCCTCGAGCGCAATGCGGACGGCACCACGGAGATCTTCATCAGCCACCGCGGCGCCGAGGAAATCGCCCAGGGCCCGGAGAAGGAAATCGTCCAGTGGACGCCGCGTCCTTCGGACCCGAACCTGGAAGCCGTCTTCCTGGCCAAGCTGCTGACCAAACTGGGCGGCACCGAGGAAACGGCGGCCCGCACGGCCGTCGACAACGCGATCGTGCAGCCGCTGCATGCGTTCCTGAAGGGCGAGGGCACCAACCGCTACGTCGAGACGGACGAAGGCTTCGACCGCTCGTGGCGCCGCGTCGGCCTGGCGCTGGACCGCGCCGGCTTCACCGTCGAAGACCGCGACCGCGTGCAGGGCATCTACTTCGTGCGCTACGTGGCCGACCAGGTCGAGAAGAAGGGCTTCTTGAGCCGCCTGTTCAGCTGGGGCTCGTCCGACGCCGACAAGGAAGCACAGCGCTACCGCATCGTCGTCAAGGCCGCCCCGACCGGCAACACGAGCCAGGTCACCGTCCAGAACAACAAGGGCGAAGCCGACACGTCCCCGACCGGCACGAAGATCCTGACCTTGCTGCAGGACGAGCTGAAGTAAGCGCTCCCCGCCTCACGAAAAACCGGCCGCTGGCCGGTTTTTTTTCGCCAACAATTTCCCAAATTCGGGGACTGTCCATGATGCCGTTAAGTTAGCAAGCTGCGTGCGCTGAAGACGCTTGCTTGCACCCCAACGGCAAAGGCTGGGGTCAGACCCGTCGGGTCTGACCCCGGGGTTTCGGGTCTCGGGTTTGCCTTAACGGTGCAGCCAGGTTTGATAGAACGCGACGAATGCGTGGGCCTTGCGGGAGACGTGCCGGCCCGGCGGGAACACGGCGTATGTGCCGCCGGCAGGCAGCGACCAGTCGGGCAGCAGCCGGACCAGCGTGCCGGCGCGCAGGTCCGGTTCGGCGCTGTACTGGTCGAGCACCGTGATGCCGACGCCTTCGCGCACCAGCGCGCGCAGCGCGCCGGCCGAGTCGGTGCGGATGCGCGAACGCAGGTGCACGGTGCGGGTTGCGCCGCTGGTTGAGGTCAGCGTCCACTTCAGCGGTGTCGGCAGCCGCGTCAGCGCGAGCCAGTCCAGCGCTGGGAGGTCTTCCGGTGCGTGTGGCGGCGCGACCCGTTCCAGGTAAGCCGGCGCGGCGACCAGGTATTGGTCGAAACTCCCCAGCTTCACGGCGCGCAGCGACGAGTCGCGCAGCCAGCCCATGCGGATGGCGACGTCGATCCCTTCCGCGACAAGATCGGCGATCGCGTCGCCCGCCCGCAAGTCGAGCGCCAGCGCCGGATGCAGTGCGGCGAAGCGGGCCAGCGCGGGCGCGAGCGATTGCGCGGCGAAGTCCGCCGGCGCCGTGATGCGCAGGCTGCCCGTCAGCACGGCAGTGGACGCATGCACGTTGTCGACGGCCGCGCGCAGCTGCAGCAGCAGCGGGGCGCAGGCGTCGTGCAGCGCCTGGCCCGCTTCGGTGGGCACCACGCGCCGCGTCGTGCGCGTGAACAGCGTGGCACCCAGCCGCGTCTCCAGCCGCGCCACCTCCACGCTCACCTTGGCCGGCGCAACGCCCAGCCGCGCCGCCGCCTTCGCGAAGCCGCCCGCCTCGACGACGGCGGCAAACACGACAAGGTCGTTCAAATCGATCTGCCCGGGAAGTGCCATCACATTATTAAGAATTGACGATGAATGAATTATCGATTGATCCGTTTATTCAATCAACCGGCTGGCGCATCATGCTGGGATACTCAACCCGAAAGAAAGGAAGAACATGAACATCGCATTGATCGGCGCCACCGGCTACGTGGGCGCGAAGCTGCTGGAAGAAGCGGCCGCACGCGGCCACCAGGTGAAGGCACTGGTGTCGCGGCCGGAGAAGGTACCGGCGCTCGCCGGTGTGCAGGCGGTCCAAGCGAACGCGTTGGACGCCCAGGCGCTTGCCGCCCAGCTGGCCGGCGCGGACGTCGTCATCAGCGCGTTCAGCGGCCATGCGCAGCAGGACGTGTACGCCTACTACCTGCAGGGCTTCGACGCGATCGTCGCCGCGGCGAAAGCGGCGCGCGTGCCGCGCCTGCTGGTGGTCGGCGGCGCCGGCAGCCTGGAGGTGGCGCCCGGCGTGCAGCTGGTCGATACGCCGCAGTTCCCGGAACAGTGGAAGGCCACGGCCGAAGGCGCGCGCGAAGCGCTGCGCCGGCTGCGTGCCGAGCCCGAACTGAACTGGACAATGCTGAGCCCCGCGGCCCACCTGGAGCCGGGCAGCCGCACCGGCAAGTTCCGCCTGGGGACCGATCAGCTGCTGGCCGATGCCGAAGGCAACAGCCGCATCTCGGTCGAGGATTACGCGGTGGCGATGCTGGACGAGGCCGAGCGCCCCGCACACCCGCGCAGCCGCTTCACGGTGGCGTATTGAAGCCGCGGCCGCAAAACACGGCCACAAAAACAAAAACCGCCCGGAAGGGCGGTTTTTTTGTCTGCGCCGTCCGAAGACGGCCAGCCGATATTACTTGGCCGGAGCAGCGGCAGCAGCCGAAGCAGCTTCGGAAGCTGCGGAAGCAGCAGCGGAAGCGGCGGTAGCAGCGTCAGCAGCTGCGGAAGCAGCAGCGTCAGCAGCCGGAGCGGCAGCAGGAGCAGCAGCGTCAGCGGCCGGAGCGGCAGCCGGTGCAGCAGCGTCAGCTGCCGGTGCGGTTGCTTCAGCAGCCGGAGCAGCAGGTGCTTCTTCTTTCTTCGAGCAAGCAGCCAGGGCAACGGCCAGCAGGGAGGCGATCAGCAGGGACTTTTTCATTTGTTTTCCTTAATTAATTCACAAATTAATGACAATGTTGCGATGAATAATTACCGGTAATTATCGCTCATGAGGGCGTTCCGGGGTCTTGCGGACCATACGGTGCCCTAGACACAACGGAAACTTCCTGCCCGAATATTATAGCGATTCTTGATGAGTCGCAATAGCAACACAAGATAGTTTCATAAGTATTTTGCACAATCGCAATATTTCCGCGCTGTACAGACTTACCTCATTGTGCCTGCTTACCGGCTTACCTGTCGCACCTTTTGTACGGCAGGCAAAATTGTACCGATTTCCAGCTTACAATCCAGTCACATTTGCATGTAAACCAGGCTGGGTCTCGGTCCAGATACCCTGAAAACGTTCCAGCGGCGTTTGGGTTGACGAAGGATCATCAAAAATCGCTTCGCCGCGGAAGTGGTCGCTGTGGAAGCGCCGCACGACGTGCCGTTCGTCGGCCACGCAGAATGAATCCGTCAGCTGGTGCAACGTCCGGTTCGTCAGCCGGCATTCGATCAGGTGGCTGTAGTCCCGCAGCAGGCGCAGGAAGCGGGGCGCGTCGCGTTCCAGTTTCGCATTGCTGTGCGCCGCCAGTTGCAGGCGACCGCCCTGGCGCAGGAACGTGCGCAGCAGCGCATCGCTGTGCACACCGCCCAGCTCCCACCAGCCATAGTCCGGATCGAACATCGCCAGGGTCAGCGTCGCGCGGGACAGGCACTCATCCAGCTGGGCCTGGAACCCGGCGCGGGTATCGAACGTCTGCCTGTCCATCCTGCCCCCTTTATCTTATGTGCGCAGCTCGAGCCAGCCGTCCGTGTACCACGCGTACAGCGCTTCCATCACGTCTTCGGAAGCGGAAGCCACTTCAGCGCCTTCGAGCACGCGGTGGTTGGCCAGTGCTTCCAGCGCCGCCTTGTCCGCCCGGCCGATCGCGAACGATTCGCCGTTGATGAACAGGTGCTTGCCGCGGTACAGCATCTGCGTCTTGCGCGACAGCTTGACGCCTTTTTTTCCTGCCGTCTGCGCGAAGCGGCCGGCCGGCAGCGGCTTTTCCGGGCCCGTGAAGAACACGTTGTGCTTCGGCTCGGACAGGTATTCGCCCAGGAAGATCGCGAAGTCGTCTTCCGTGAACTGCATCTTGTTCAGCTCATCGGCGATGCGGCCCACCATGCTTTTCGGGATCTCGGCCGGCTTGTTCGTCAGTTCCAGTTCCGGGTCCGCATAGCGGCCGGGCAGGTCGATCGAGTCGGCCATGAACTGCAGGAACGCCTCGCCCAATTCCTGGTAGGACGGTGCACGGAAGCCGATCGAATACGTCTGGCAGTCGCCGATCGCGATGCCGTCGTGCGCGTAGTGCGGCGGAAGGTACAGCATGTCGCCCGGCTCCAGCACGAACTCCTCGTCCGGCTTGAAGTTCGCCAGGATTTTCAGCGGGAGGCCCTCGATCAGCGACAGGTCCTTCTGCGGGCCGATGCGCCAGCGGCGCTGCCCCTCGGCCTGCAGCAGGAACACGTCGTACGAATCGAAGTGCGGTCCGACGCCGCCGCCGTCGGTGGCGAAGCTGACCATCAGGTCGTCCAGGCGCGCGTCCGGCACGAAGCGGAACTGGCGCAGCAGCTCGTCGCCGGCGTCGTCATGCAGGTTGATGCCCTGCACCAGCATCGTCCACTCGCGCTGGCTGCGCGGCGGCAGCTCGTGCAGCGGGCCGTGCTGCATGTCCCATTGCCCGTCCGTCGCGACCACGAGGCGCGACTCGACGTAGTCCTTCGTCGCCAGCTCGGCCAGCTGCGCGAACGGCAGCAGCGGCTTGAAGTTCGGGATGGCCTGCCGGATCAGCAGGGGTTTCTTGTGCCAGTAGTCGCGCAAAAATTGCGCCGGCGTGATGTCGCCGAGGAGGCGGAGCGGGGCGGGTTTTTTCATGCCCCGGATTATAGTGGATAAGGTCATGGCGGCGCCGCGAAAGGCGCCGCCGTGGGAGCCGGAGCCGGTATCAGGCGCTGCGGGACTTCGCGCGCCGTGCGGCGATGCCGAGCAGCCCCAGGCCCGCGGCCAGCATGCCGTACGTGGCGGGCTCCGGCACGGCCGACACCTGCACTGACATGTCGCTGCCCGTCAGGTAGACATTGAAGCCGTTCGCATGGATCGACATCCGCAGCCGGTTGGCCGGGTCGGACGTGTAGGCTTGCCACTCGGCCGCCGCCGGCAGCGTGGTGGGCCCGTGCGTGCCCGCCGGCGCAACGAAGCCGAAATCGACGACGAAGTACGGATCGGTCGTGTTGTCCATGAAGCCGCCGCCGGACACCGTGAGCCCGTCCGCCGACGCGTTGCGGTATGTGGCCAGCGACGAGCCGAAGTTGATCGTCGTGCCGCTCAGGGAGAACGTCAGCGTGTGCGACAGCAGTGCGGCGCCGCCGACCTGCGGCGTGGCGGCGTCGTCATAGGTGAAGCGGCCGGTGATCGGGTCGCCGATGTACGTCTCGAAGCCGGGAGCGAA
Source organism: Pseudoduganella flava (assembly GCF_007830495.1). Classification (GTDB taxonomy): domain Bacteria; phylum Pseudomonadota; class Gammaproteobacteria; order Burkholderiales; family Burkholderiaceae_D; genus Rugamonas; species Rugamonas flava. Next base: position 346,685 of record NZ_VLKW01000004.1, read on the forward strand.
CGTGTGGTCCACGTCCTGGTACGTGTAAGGGTCCAGGTATTCCTCGGCGATGCCGGTGACCCACAGCGAATAGTCGACCGTCACGATGTCCGCCCGGGCACTGCCGGCGGCAAGAAGGGCTGCTGCTGCAAACGAAAGCACGGTTTTCTTCATGGTGTCCCCCAGCGAGTGGATAGCGTTATGAAATGTTTATTTGCTAATAAATTGTCACGTATCCCGACCGGTTTGTCCATCCGATTCCGGCCCCGTTTCGTGGTGAGCGCACCACGGCGGTGGGCCTCGCATGGTGGGGGTATAATCGCGCCACTGAACCTGAAAGGAAGTCAAATGAAGATCGCCAAGAACACCGTCGTGACCGTGCAATACAAACTGTCCGACGCTCAGAACAATCTGATCGAGGATGGCCGCGAGCCGATGGTGTACCTGCATGGCGGGTACGAGAACACGCTGCCGAAGATCGAGGAAGAGCTCGACGGCAAGGACGTCGGCTACGCGAACACGATCCAGATCGAGCCGGATGACGCGTTCGGCGATTACGACCCGGAACTGGTGAAGGTCGAGCCGCGCTCGCGCCTGCCGGAGCCGCTGGAAGTGGGCATGCAGTTCGAAGGCATGCCCGATGGCGCCGACGACGGCGAAGCGATGATCTTCACGGTGACCGACATCGCCGAAGACAAGGTCGTGCTGGACGGTAACCATCCGCTGGCCGGCATGGCGCTGCGCTTTGAACTGAAGGTGCTGGACGTGCGTGCCGCCACCGAGGAAGAGATCGCCCACGAGCACGTGCATGGCGCCCACGGCCACCACCACGACGAAGACGACGAAGGCGAGGCGGGCGACGAGTTCCGCAGCCATCCGGTGCACTGAGCAGTGCACTGAGCGGTGCACTGACCGCTACTTGCCCTGCACGGCGGGAGGCTTCGTCCTCCCGTTTTCCACGGGTGGCCTGGGCTGCCCGTGCGCTTCCTTCTCGTCGGCATTCAAGGTGAACAGCGGTTCGCCGTCCGGCATCACCCGTATCTCGTTCCATTCGCCGGCCAACGTCACATGGCCGACATTGCCGCGCCACGTCACCGTGCCCGCAGGTGCCTCGCCCTTCGCGGCAGGCTCGCGGTTCGCATCGACCAGCAGCACCTTGCCCGGGTATTTTTCCGCCAGCGTACGGATCAGCCGGCGCGGCTCAGCAAAGCCGTCATGCTTCGTCGAGAACCCTTCCAGCAACGAGAAGCCCTGTTCGACGTGCGCCCGCACGTCACCATCGGAGAACAGCACCAGGCCCGCCAGCTTGCGCCGCTTGGCAAGGCTGAACAGCCGTTGCAGCCAGGCGCGGTTCGCCACGAGCCGGTCTTCGTACTCGCTGTTGCGGCCCGCCTCGATCAGGTAGTGGTTGTTGCGGGCGGGGAGGTTCACCGTGGCGAACAGCACGCCCTTCATTTCCCAGTAGCCGTTCTCCGCATAGCTGCGGAACTTCGGGATCGCCGATTGCCGGTTCAGGTCGAACTTGCGCGCACCCAGCGTGTCGTGACCGTCGAAGTAGATCTCGCGGATGCGGTTCAGGCGCTCGATCGCGTTCGAGCGGCCGGCCGAGTTGCGGCACTGCGTCCAGTCGGCGCCCGTCAGCACGAGGATCAGCGGCTGATCGGATTTGTTCAGCAGCGCGCGCCGTTGCAGGTACAGCTTGTCGCTGCACGGCTCGCCGGCCGACTTGATGCCGGCAGCGACGACGAACGCGGGCTTTTCCTTGTCGGCCCGTTCGATCGTGCGCTTCAGGTCCTCGTCGCCCGACTCGCCGGGAAACGTGTGGGCGATGACGGCGAACGTGAAGTCCTTCTCGCCGGGCTTCCTGTCGTTGCCGCTCCTGGCCTGCGCCGGCGCGGCCGCCGCCACGGCGCCGGCAACGGCGCACAGCAGCAGGCAGGCCAGGCCGGCGGCGCGCTTCATGCGGGCAGCAGGCGCTTGATCTGGTACAGCCGGTCCAGGGCCTCGCGGGGCGACAGCGCGTCCGGATCGAGTTCGTCCAGCGCTTCGAGCAGTTCCGCCAGGCGCGGGTCCTGGGCCGGCGCCGCGGCGGCGCTGGAAGGCGCGGCTGCCGGCTCGTCGTTCGCATCGGCGCTGGGCGCGGCGAACAGGTCCAGCTGCGGCGTCGCGTCGAGCGCCTGCGCTTCCAGCCGGGCCAGGTGCTTGCGCGCCGCCTTGATGACGGGTTGCGGCACGCCGGCCAGCTGCGCCACCTGCAAGCCGTAGCTTTGCGACGCGGGGCCTTCCTGTACCGCGTGCAGGAACACGATGCTGTCCTTGTGCTCGACGGCGGAGAGGTGCACGTTGGCCGCCGTCGGATGGCTGTCGGGCAGCCGCGTCAGCTCGAAATAGTGGGTGGCGAACAGCGTGAAGCTGCGGCTCGTGTCGATCAGGTGGCGCGCGATGGCCCAGGCCAGCGCGAGGCCGTCGAACGTCGACGTGCCGCGGCCGATCTCGTCCATCAGCACCAGCGAGTGCTCCGTGGCGCCATTCAGGATCGTTGCCGCTTCCGTCATCTCCACCATGAACGTCGAGCGGCCGCCGGCCAGGTCGTCGGTCGCGCCGATGCGCGTGAAGACGCGGTCGATCGGGCCGATCGTCGCGCTGGCGGCCGGCACGTAGCTGCCGATGTAGGCCAGCAGCGTGATGAGTGCGACCTGGCGCATGAACGTCGATTTGCCGCCCATGTTCGGGCCCGTGATCAGCAGCAGGCGGCGGTCCGCCAGCAGGCGGCAGTCGTTGGCGATGAAGCGCTCGATCTGGTTCTCGACGACCGGGTGGCGGCCTTCGCGGATGTCGATGCACGCCTCGGCGACGAGCTTCGGCGCGCACCAGTTGTTGCGCAGCGCGTGCTCCGTCAGCGACGTCAGCGTATCGAGCTGCGCGATGCCTTGCGCGATCGTCTGCAAGGTGGCGATGTGCGGCGCCAGGTCGGCCAGCAGCTGGTCGTACAGCACCTTCTCGCGGGCCAGCGCGCGGTCCTGTGCGGACAGCGCCTTGTCCTCGAACGCCTTCAGTTCCGGCGTGATGTAGCGTTCGCAGTTCTTCAGCGTCTGCCGGCGGCGGTAGTCGTCCGGCACCTTGTCGGCCTGGCCGTTCGTCACCTCGATGTAGAAGCCGTGCACCTTGTTGTACTCGACGCGCAGGTTGGCGATGCCGGTACGGGCGCGCTCGCGCACTTCCAGGTCGACGAGGAACTGGCCGGCATTCTCGGACAGGCCGCGCAGCTCATCGAGTTCGGCATCGAAGCCGCGGGCGATGACGCCGCCGTCGCGCACCATCGTGGCCGGTTCCGGCATCACGGCGCGCACCAGCAAGTCCACGCACGCGTCGGGCGTTTGCAGCTGGTCGTGGATGCGGCGCAGCAGGCTGTCGGCGTTGTCCAGCTCCAGCACGCGCTGCAGCGAATGCTGCAGCTTCGGCAGCTGCTGCAGGCCGTCGCGCAGCGCGGCCAGGTCGCGCGGGCGGGCCGTCAGCAGCGCGACGCGCGTGGTGATGCGTTCGATGTCCGGCACATGCTGCAGGTGGAAGCCCAGCGAGCCGGTGGCATCGTCCTGCATCAGCGCGGCGATCGCATCGTGCCGTGCACGGGCGACGCCCTGGTCGCGGCGCGCATGGTGCAGCCAGTGGCGCAACAGGCGCGAGCCCATCGCCGTGCGGCAGTGGTCCAGCAGCGAGAACAGCGTGGGCGATTCCTGGCCGCGGATCGTCTCCGTCAGTTCCAGGTTGCGACGCGTGGCGGCATCGAGGCCGATGAATTCGGACTCCGTCTCGCAGGCCAGGTTCTTCACGTGCTGCAGGCCGCGCCCTTGCGTCGACTGGGCGTAGCGCAGCAGCGCGCCGGCCGCGCCGAAGGCCGGGCCCATGCCATCGGCGCCGAAGCCCGTCAAGGTGGCGACGCCCAGCTGGTCCAGCAGCGCCTTGTGGCCGTGCACCACGTCGAAGTGCCATTCCGGCACCTGGTTCACGTGGCACAGCGTGATCTCGTCGAACAGGTCGCCGCCGTCGGCCCGCAGGATCTCGGCGGGCACGATGCGCTCGAGCTCCTGCTGCAGGCGCGCGTTGACGGCGCGCTGGTCGCCCGAGAACTCCATCAGCCGCAGGTTGCCCGACGCGAGCGACAGCCACGCCAGCCCGCACGTGACCTGCTTGCGCTGGTTCAGCATCGCCAGGGCGAGCAGCGGGCGCTCCGACTTCTCGGGCAGCAGGTCCGAATCGGTCAGCGTGCCGGGCGTGACGATGCGCACGACCTTGCGCTCGACGGGGCCCTTGCTGGTGGCCGGATCGCCGATCTGCTCGCAGATCGCGCACGACTCGCCCAGCTTGACGAGCTTGGCCAGGTAGCCGTCCAGCGAATGGAACGGCACGCCGGCCATCTTGATCGGCACGCCATTGGCATGACCGCGCGCCGTCAGCGTGATGCCGAGGATGCGCGATGCCTTCTCGGCGTCGTCGTAGAACAGCTCATAGAAATCGCCCATCCGGTAGAACACCAGCATCGTCGGATGCTCGGCCTTGATGCGCAGATATTGCTGCATCATCGGCGTGACTTTTTCGGCGGGGCCGTTCTTCACGGCGGCGGCATTGATTTCGGCGGGAACGTTCATGTGTACGGCTGAGAGTCGAGATGCGTCGGGCGTGCATTTTACCCGGTTTGGCGGGTGGGATTGCGGTTTTGGCACGCGGTCAGGCTCATGCGGGGCACGGCGCTGATGCAGGAAGGCGTGCTCTCGATATTGCTTCCACGACCGTCGGCAACTATGCAAGCTTGGGGCGGGGCGAGAATAGGTCAGCCGCCTTTGGTGTGCAGCTGAAGAAGCATCTGGTACATCGACGTCTATCCTTACATCGACGGCATTAAGGGCGAGTCCATCGACCGGTCCCATCTTGGTGGATCGGACTGACCTTGGCCGTCGGGACGTCACACAGGCCAAGGCTGTACGTACAAAGGTTGTTGATGCCAAGGCACGATGCCCACCCGATCAGGGCCATCGCCAATTTAAAGCCCAGCGGACGAACCACCAGTGGGGCAGTGATTTCATCCATATCTCGAACCTCGCTGGACTGGCATCTTGGTTCAACCACCGCCGCTTGTTGGACCCGCTTGGCTATATACCGCCAGCCAAAGCTGAGGCAAACTGCTAGGCGCCACTGCGCAGTTAGGTCACCTCGAAACTAGGGCGATTCAGTGTTGATCCGGTATTTATGAGAGAGAAAGCAATGGGTATGAAATCTCGCAGCGCGCGAGCGCCTTATGGAGCAAAAAGCAGCACGGTTGGGGTTCTCCCAGTGCGCAACGAAGCGGAAGTCTTCGCCGAATTGGAGATGTTATGCCAGTCGCCAGGCTACGCGCGTGTGATCGCACGCATGTGCCTGCTCGACAACATGATTAGCTACGTCGGCGAGGCGACTGCACGCGACATGTTAAGACTCTACGACCCCGCTCGATTGGCTCGCAATGAAATGAACGTGTGCATTGGTTTGTGGGCGAAGGGCGCTCGAGACTTCACGTCTCTGGATCCGTGCAATGAAGACCAACTCATCGCGCGAACTAAGCGCCTATGTGAGGAAATTCACTGGGCAATGAACGAGCCGACTATGGTCGCGATGCGAGCCCTGTTTGAGGGCAAAGCGCAGGCAAGCTCGAATCCGACAGCGAGTGGCGCTGCGATGCGGGAAGCCATTTTCTACGGGGGAGAGAGCGCCTTTGCCTTCCAGTATCGTGATTTTGCGCCGGTGAGATATGCGGCTGACGAGCCATGGATTCGAGCGCGCAAGGGCTTTTCGATAAAGGAAGCTTCCGCGGTGGCTCGCGCGGTGTCTAAAACGCTCGACGTGCGCGCCGGTCAAGTGCTCTCGCGTTCGCGCGGGAATCTCGCAAAAATCGAGGACCCCTTGGACCTATACACTTTTTCGGTGCGAGACATCAGCGTTGCGGCCCGCTTGCCTGAGGAAACTTGTGAACGAGTGCTTGCGGCTTTCGCCTACCCTGCGGGGGAGAAAAACGCCCAGTTCACGAAAGTCGACGCCCGCAACATGGCCGCCATCCTCCCGGTAGTGCGTCGCGATGAGCGCTACGTCGTGTTTAATGTTGTGGACCTCTACGAGTCCCTCTACCAGCACCATATTTCTGGATGTTGCAGGACAAGTCTTACAAGCTCGCGGCGGCCCATCGGGGCCAATTCACCGAGGAGTTTGCGCGACAGCGTTTGGCCTCGGTATTCGGGGTGGACAAGACGCTCGCAAACGTGGGGCTGATGCGCTCGAAGGACGTCGCTGGAGAAGTTGATGTCCTCGTTACCTTTTCGAAGTTTGCAATTATCGTACAGGCGAAGTCCAAGCAGTTGACGGCTGTGGCGCGCCAAGGCGATGAGAAGCAAATACAAAAGGACTTCGCGGGCGCGGTTCAGTCTGCCTGCGATCAAGGCATGGACTGCGCGAAGATGCTTTTCGATCCCGCGATCAAATGGGTCGACTCGCATGGCAGTGCGGTCGCCCCTGCGGCAGTGGAGAGGGTTTTTGTCGTTTGCCTAGTCGCTGACCACTATCCAGCGTTGGCCGCGCAGGCCCGACAATTTCTGCGATTCGATACTGTCGATCGTGTGGCCTCGCCGTTAGTGATGGACGTTTTCCTGCTTGACGCTTTGGCTGAGATGCTCGACACGCCACTGCACTTTCTGAACTATCTGGAACGTCGCAGCGGATACGCCGACCAGGTGATGTCGAACCACGAGCTGAACATCTTAGGATTTCATCTCGTCCAAAATCTCCACATGCAGGAAGACGCGTCCCTGTTTCATCTGGGCGACGACTTCGGAATCGACTTGGAACTGGCGATGTTAGCGCGTAGGGAGGGGCTCGAAGCGCCACGAACACCCAGGGGAATTCTAACGATCCTTGATGGCACGACGCTGGGAGCGCTGTTGAGGCAGATTGAATATAGGCCGGAGCCTGGTATGGTGGAGCTGGGCTTCGCAATTTTGGCGATGAGCGAAAACGCACTCAATCAAGCCAACGCGGCGCTGTCAGCAATCATGCGTTTGTCTCAAATTGATAATGGCCGCCATGACTTCACAGTCCAGCTCAAAGATGGCGTCGGCTTGACATTCCACAGCTCGGCCTTGCCTGAGCAGCGGGCGCGAGACGGTCTTATGGATCATTGTGTGCGCCGAAAATACGTGCAGCAGGCATCCCGCTGGTTTGGTGTGTTGCTTCATCCCACCACTGGACAAATGCGATGCGGCGTGATGCTGGCCTCTCCATGGGAGCGCGATGCACAGCTCGACATCGCGACCGCGCACATGTCACGACGCTCGAATGTGTCCAGCGCTCAGTTGCGTCAATTCACGAGGCCACGCGATGTCGCCAAAGTGGGGCGCAACGCGCCATGCCCGTGCGGGAGCGGAAAGAAGAGCAAGCGTTGCTGCCATCCTTAGCGGTTGCGATGGCGTGATATAAAGTTAGATGACGGGGCCGTTATGTCTACAAATCATTCCAAGGCGCGGTTACGGCACCGTGCTTAAGGCGGCGGTCTGCATTAAATGTGTCGACGACCTTCCTCAAGTTGCTCGCGTGTCAGCCGTTTGGTGATGGCGTAGCCGTTCAAAAACTTCACTAGCATTGCGCTGCCCTCTCGAAAACATTCGATCACTTCAAGCCAACTGGATTCGGGGAAGTTTAGGTCCGTTTCGGATATCAATAGATTTATGGTCCCGTCTTCGTAGAGCGACTCCACGGCATCGTAAAGGTGCGAGGAGGAGAAGTGGACGTAGCCGCATAGGTTGTCGTAGACAGCGGGTAGCCAAGTGTAATCCTTCGATCGAATCTGCACCAAGCGCGCATCCGTCAATCGCTCTCCTTCGCGATCTTTAAGCTTGTTGATCGGTTTGCCCGAGATGGCAAGCGTCGCGAACTCGTGAGGATTCTTCACGAGCCACGCGGCCGAAAATCGTAGCGACGTGTCAAGGTGCGTCCGCAGCAAGGATCGCGCACTGACCATATTCCAAGATTCGATGAGAAGCTTCATTGCGGCAGACGCGCTAAGGGCGCGTTTGACTGCCCCGCTAGCAAGCAAATCTAGTGGAAACATCGGCGCACCGTTGCCACCGATCACGGCCTTCCAAGAGGAGAGCATAGTTTGCCGATCACCATCCAACCGCAGCAGCGAGGCTTGCACTAGCTCGGTATGTTGCTGCATTGCGTTCATGTGATTCCTTTGAACCGCGGCTCAAAACCAGTAGCGATTAAAGAGCACTGAAAGAAAAAATTAAGCTCTTCAACACGCGCCGCCGGGCTAAGCAGCGCAGGAAAAAACGCACGAACGTGCTGCATCATGTACCTGACTTTTTCGGCGGAGCCGTTAATCACGGCAGCGGCATTGATTTCGGTCATGTGTATGGCTGAGAGTCGGGATGCATGGGAGTGCATTTTACCCGGTTAGGCGGGTGGGATTGCGGTCATGGCACGCGACGGCGCTGCCGGGTAACTGTACTCGAGCTCGTGTCCAAATTTGAAGTCAACGCCGAAATCCGACACGGGCTCAACGTGCTCATAGCTGAGCCCGCGTCAGGAAGCAGGGTTGACCCTAGGGTGGACACGGAGTGAGCCTTAGCGCGCCGCGCCGGCGAAACTCGCCTGTCAAGGCCGGAACGGGTATAGTTCAGCCATGGAGAAACTCAAAGACTTCGCCCAGATCGTCACGGAAGCCCAGCGGGGCGAGCTGGTGTTCCCCACCAGCGTCAATGCCGCGCTGACGTTGCAGCTGACGTTGGCCGATCCGGATTGCCATGACGAAGACGTCATCCGCAAGCTGCTGGCCGAGCCGATCCTTGCCGCGCGCGCCGTGGCGCTGGCCAATTCGGCCGTGTTCCGGTCGAATGGCGCGGCGCTGGCGACCAGCGTGCGCACCGCGGTGATGCGCCTGGGTTACCGCAACCTGTACACGCTGGCCGCGGCGATGGTCGTGCGCCAGTTCGGCGCGAAGATCCGCGACCCGCAGCTGCGCCTGCAGGCCGAGCAGCTGTGGAAGTACACGGCCCATGTCGCGGCGTTGTCCTATGTGATCGCTGACCGCATCACGCACGTGGAGCCCGATACGGCGCTGTTCGCCGGCATCATGCACGAGGTGGGCGGCTTCTATCTGCTGGGCCGCGCCGATGCGATCCCTGGCCTGCTGGACGATCCGGAAGAGTGGATGGGTGCGGCGCAGGAAATCATCGCGCGCGAAATCATGAAGAAGCTGCAGGTGCCCGAGCCGGTCGCGCTGGCGATCGTGTCGCTGCGCGGCGCCGCCGTCGGCATTCCGCCGGAAGGCTTGCGCGACACGTTGCTGGTCGCGCGCTACCTGTGCCCGGTCGAGTCGCCGCTGCCGCAGGATCACGACCATGCGCTGTCGCGCACGGCCGCGCTGGCGGGCTACCTGGAGCGGCACCCCGATGTGGCGCTGGTGCTGGACGAGGCCTTCGAGCAGGCCAAGTCGATGAGTGCCGCGCTGCTGGTGTAAGTTCGACGCTTAGGCGCGGGTCCGTTCCAGGATCCGCACCAGCGATTCGATGCCGCGCGCGTCGACATCGTCGAAGCGGTTCGGCAGAGGGCTGTCCAGGTCGAACACGCCGGCGATCGCACCGTTCACGAATACCGGCACCACCAGTTCCGAACGCGAGTTGACGTCGCAGGCGATGTGGCCGGGGAACGCGTGCACGTCCGGCACGACGATCGCTTCACCCTTGTCCACCGTGCTGCCGCACACGCCGCGGCCGCGCTTGATGCGGATGCACGCGGGCTTGCCCTGGAATGGTCCCAGTACCAGCTCTTCCGGGGTGTGCAGGAAGTAGAAGCCCGCCCAGTTCAGGTCCGGCATCGTGTTGAAGACGAGCGAGCTGAAATTCGCCGTGTTGGCGATCCAGTCCGTTTCGCCATGGACCAGGCCCTCGAGCTGCGAGCGCAGGTCGGCATACATCGTTTCTTTGGCTTCAGGGGTGTCGTAGCGGTAGGCCGTGTCGGCAAGGTGGAAAGTCATGGTGCGGTCCGGTATGCAAAGGATGCGCATTTTACCGCTGTTCGGCGAGCCGCGCCCGTGCCACTTCACGCAGCGCCTTCAGCGCCAGATGCTCGCCCGCCGTCGCCAATCCCAGGCCCACCGCCAGTTCCGCGCCCTCGGCCAGCGGCAGGTAGCGCACGCCCTGGCGGCGCAGCGCCGCGAACGACGCGGGCAGCAGCGCGATGCCGATGCCGGCCGCGATGTCGCCGAGCAGCACGTGATGATCGCGCGGCTCGCGCAGGAAGCGCGGCGCGAAGCCGTGGCGGCGGAACACGGCGTGGCAGTGGTCGAAGTAGGCGTTCTGGCGGGCCCGCTCGAACCAGAACAGCGGCTCGCCCTGCAGGTCCGCCAGGCGCACGCGCCGGCGCCGTGCCAGCGGGTGCGACGACGGCAGCGCGGCCAGCAGCGGCTGGGAACCCAGCGGCAGCACGGCCAGTTCATAGGTGTTGGTGGGCAGCGCGATCACGGCGGCATCCAGGCGCCCGGCGCGCAGGGCCGCCACCAGCCGTGGCGAAGCGTCCACGTGCAGCGTGGGCGCCTGCGGCAGGGCGGCCGCCAGCGCATCCGTGAACGGCCGCAGCGAGCCCGGTTCGACGGCGTTCGTCAGGCCGAGCCGCACCGGGGCACCGCTCGTGTGACCGGCCAGCGCGTCCTCGGCCGCGTCCAGCTGCGCCAGGATGCGCTGCGCATGGGGCAGCAGCCGGGCACCGGCCGCGGTTAGCGCCACGCCTTGCGTATCCCGCTCGAAGAGCCGCGTGCCGAGCCGCTCCTCCAGCAGCCGGATCGCCCGCGACAGCGGCGGCTGCGTCATGTGCAGCTGTTCCGCCGCCTGGCGAAAGTTCAGGCAGGTGGCGACGGCGGCGAACAGTTCCAGCGCGCGGGTATCGAGCTTCCTCATACCCGAAAGGTATCACGAAAGCGGTCATTCCCGTGCCGGCCGGCGCGCCGCACACTGGGGGCTCATTCAAGCAAAGGAGCACACGATGAAAACGCGCACACTGGGTATGCTGGAAGTCTCCGCGCTGGGCCTGGGCTGCATGGGCATGTCCGAGTTCTATGGGCCGGCAAACGATGCCGAGTCGATCGAGACGCTGGCGGCGGCATTCGATGCCGGCATCACGTTGTACGACACGGCCGACGCTTATGGCGCCGGTCACAACGAGGAGCTGCTGGGCCGCTTCCTGCGCGGCCGGCGCGAGCGCGTGACGATCGCCACTAAAGTCGGCATCGTGCGCGAACCGGGCAAGTACGAGCGCCGCATCGACAACTCGCCGGCCTACATCCGGGCAGCCTGCGAAGCATCGCTGCGGCGCCTGGGCGTGGACACGATCGACCTGTATTACGTGCACCGGATCGATGCGTCGGCCAGCCTGGACGACACGATCGGAGCATTGGCGCGGCTCGTCGAGGCGGGAAAGATCCGCGCGATCGGCCTGTGCGAGGTGGCGCCTGAAACGCTGCGCCGCGCCGCCGCGCTGCATCCGGTGGCCGCCGTGCAGAGCGAATATTCGCTGTGGACGCGCGACCCGGAGGATGGCGTGTTGCAAGCCTGTCGCGACACGGGCGCCGGCTTTTGCGCCTACAGCCCGCTGGGGCGGGGCTTCCTGACGGGCGCGTTCGACCCGCGTGCCCTGGCCCCCGGCGACTTCCGCGGCTTCAATCCCCGCTTCACGGGCGACAACCTGGCGGCCAACCAGCGCATCGCCGACACGGTGAAGGCGCTGGCGGCGGACAAGGGCTGCACGCCGGCCCAGCTGGCGCTGGCGTGGCTGTTGCGGCAGGACGAGCGCGTGGTGCCGATCCCCGGCACGCGCCGCATCCGCAACCTACGGGACAACCTGGGCGCGCTGGACGTGGTATTCAAAGAGGACGAATTGGACGCGATCGGCGCCGCGCTGCCGCCCGGGCTGGCGGCCGGGGAACGCTATACGCAGGCCGGCATGCAGGGGCTGCGGGCCTGATCGGCGCCCAATACCCACCCGACATGCCCCGAACGCGGGTACCTTCCGGTTTCAACGATGCGCTGTCATTTTGTCAAACGTTGTACCATGGCGCCGCAATGAAAACCGTCGTCCTGTCCGTTGCCTGGACCGGCCGCCGGTTTTTTGCGTCCTGGTTTAACCCGTTTGCCGTATCCATCGAGCTTGAAACCCGTGAGTGCACCGATCAACATCCTCGTCGTCGACGACATACCGCAGAACCTGACCGCCATCGAAGCATTGCTGGCGCGGCCCGGGCTTGCATTGTTGAAGGCGTCGTCCGGCGCGCAGGCCCTCGAGCTGCTGCTGGTGCACGAGGTGGCACTGGCGCTGGTCGACGTGCAGATGCCGGAGATGGACGGCTTCGAGCTGGCGGAACTGATGCGCGGCAGCGAGCGCACCCGCGCGATCCCGCTGATCTTCCTGACGGCCGCGGCGCGCGAGACGAGCTACAGCTTCCGCGGCTATGAAGCGGGCGCCGTCGACTTCCTGTACAAGCCGCTCGACCCGCAGGTCCTGGTCAGCAAGGTCAACGTGTTCGTCGAGCTGTACCAGCAGAAGAAACAGTTGTCGCAGCAACTCGAGGAACTGCGCCGCGCGCTGCACATGAACGAGATGTTCATGGCGGTGCTGGGGCACGACCTGCGTACCCCGCTGTCGGTCGTGATGAACGGCGCGATGCTGCTGCCGATGATGACGGACCATCCGAAGGTGGCCGTCACGGCGCAGCGCATCGGCAGCAGCGCGAAGCGGATGACGCAGATGGTGGACCAGTTGCTGGACCTGGCGCGCATCCGCTCCGGCGAGATGCAGCTGGCGACGGCAACCCGCGACGTGGCCGAGTTGTGCCGCGCGATCGCCGACGAATTCCAGGCGCCGGACAAGCCGTCGCGCGTGCTGGTCGAGGCGAGCGGCGACCCGGTCGCGCTGGTCGATTCCGGCATCTTCGCGCAGGTGATCTCGAACCTGGTGGGCAACGCGCTGCAGCATGGCGCGCCGGACCACGCGGTGATGGTGCACGTCGACGGGCGTGATCCGGGCCGGCTGCTGATCGCCGTCAGCAACCGCGGCGTGATCCCGGCCGCGCAGCTGGCCGGCATCTTCGAACCGTTCCAGCACCGCAGCGAGGCGCGCAAGTCCGGCCAGGGCCTCGGCCTCGGCCTGTACACGGCGAACACCTTCGTGCGCGCCCACGGCGGCGACATCGACGTCGGCTCCGACGAGGCGCTGGGCACGACCGTCTTCACCGTGACACTGCCGCGCCGCGGCGCCGCGGGCCGGGCCGCAGCATGAATGCCGGCGGCATGATGGGAGAGGGCTACCGCCCGCGCGGCGGCGGCGCCTGTGGCGAGCTGGTGCGCGCGTTCGACTGGTCGGCAACGGAGCTGGGCGCGCCCGCCACATGGACGCCAGCGCTGCGCACCACCGTCGACATCGTGCTCAATTCGCCGATCGCGATGGTGCTGATGTGGGGCCCCGACCACGTGATGATCTACAACGACGCGTATGCGGAAATCGCCGGTGCGCGCCACCCGATGGCGCTGGGCGGCACGGTGCCGGACACGTGGCCGGAGATCTGGGACTGGAACCGCGCGATCCTCGAGGCAGGCTTCGCCGGCGAAACGCGGCAGCACCTGGGTACCGGCTTCACGGTGCTGCGCAACGGCGTGCCGGAGGACGTGTGGTTCGACCTGTTCTATACGCCCGTGTACGACAGCTGCGGCGCCGTCGGCGGCGTGCTGTGTACGGTGACGGAAGTGACGGCGCGGATGCGCGAAGAGCAGCGTGCGGAACGCGATCGCGCGGCGCTGGACCGCCAGAACCGCCGCCTGCGCGAGGAAACCGCGCTGCTGCGCGAACTGTTCGCGCAGGCGCCCAGCTTCATGGCCGTGCTGCGCGGGCCGCACCACGTGTTCGAGCTGGCCAACAATCCTTACCTGCGCCTGGTGGGCGGGCGCGACGTGATCGGCCGCCCCGTCGCCGACGCGCTGCCCGAGGTGCGCGACCAGGGCATCATCGAGCTGCTGGACCAGGTGTACGCCACCGGCAAGCCGTATGTGGGCAGGCAGCTGAAGGTGGACCTGCTGACCGATGCCGGCACGCTGGAACCGCGCTACCTGGACTTCGTGTACCAGCCGCTGCGCGGCGCCGGCGGCGGCGTCACCGGCGTGTTCGTCGAGGGCGTCGACGTGACGGAGCACATCCTGACCGAGGAACGGCTGCGGATGGCGCAGCAGGCCGGCGGCGTCGGCAGCTTCGAGTGGTTCCCCGGCACCGGCAAGCTCGCCGTGTCGCAGCAGTTCCGCCGCGTGTGGGGGCTGCCGGACGACGTCGAGGTCACGCAGGACCTGCTGGTATCGCTGGTCGATCCGCGCGACCGCGACCGGGTCGGCACCGAGCGGCTGCACGACGCCAATCCGCTGTCCTATTCCGAGTACCGGGTGCGCCGGCCCGATACGGGCGAGGTGCGCTGGCTGGCACGCCAGGGTGAAGTGATCGCCGGCCCCACGCCGGCGCAGCGCCGCTATGTCGGCGTCGCGTTCGACGTCACGCAGCGCAAGCAGATCGAGCAGGAGCTGCGCACCAGCCAGGACCGGTTGGCGGCGATCTTCGGCCAGGCGTCCGTCGGCCTGTCCGAGCTGTCGCTGGACGGGCGCTACACCCGCGTCAACGGCGCGCTGTGCAAGATGCTGGGGCGCAGCGAGGAGCAGCTGCTCGGCCTGCACGTGGAAGACCTGATCCATCCCGAGGACATGGCCGAGAACCGCGTCCAGGTCGCGCGGCTGCGGGCGACGGGCCAGCCGTTCACGCTGGAGAAGCGCTATCACCGGCCGGACGGCGAATGGGTGTGGATCTCCAGCAGCATGAGCCGGCTGGACGACGAGAGCGGCCAGCCGGTGGCGCTGATCGCCGTGAAGACGGACATCACGGAGCGGCGCCGCATCGAGGTGGCGCTGCGCGACCTGAACGACACGCTGGAGCAGCGCGTGTCGCGCGAGATCGCCGAGCGCGACAAGGCCGAAGAAGCGCTGCGCCAGGCGCAGAAGATGGAGGCGGTGGGCCAGTTGACGGGCGGTGTCGCGCACGACTTCAACAACGTCTTGCAGATCATCTCCGGCAACCTGCACCTGCTGGCCCAGCATCTCTCCGGCGACGACGCGGCGCGCCGCCGCCTCGATATGGCGATCGCCGCCGTCGAACGGGGCGCGAAGCTGTCGTCGCAACTGCTGGCATTCGCGCGGCGCCAGCCGCTGCAGCCCGCCGTGACGGACCTGGGGCGCCTCGTCTCCGAGATGGACGAGCTGCTGCGCCGCGCGCTGGGCGAGGCGGTGGAGCTGGTCGTCGTCGTCGGCAGCGGCCTGTGGAACACGCTGGTCGACCCGGGCCAGATCGAGAACGTGATCCTGAACCTGGCCATCAACGCGCGCGACGCGATGCAGGGCGAGGGGCGGCTGACGATCGAATTGGGCAACGCGATCCTGGACGAGTACTACGTCAACAACCTGATCGACGTGCCGGCCGGCCAGTATGTGATGCTGTCCGTGACCGATACGGGTTGCGGCATGACGCCGGAGGTGCTGCAGCGCGCGTTCGAGCCGTTCTTCACGACCAAGCGGGAAGGCGAGGGCACGGGCCTGGGATTGTCGATGGCGTATGGCTTCGTCAAGCAGAGCCGCGGCCACATCAAGATCCACAGCGAACCGGGGCAGGGCACCAGCGTGAAGATCTATCTGCCGCGCACGATGCTGGCCGAGAGCATCGACGCGGGCACCGGCAAGGGCCCCGTCACGGGTGGCACCGAGACCATCCTCGTCGTCGAGGACGACGAAGGCGTGCGCGCCGTCGTGCTGGACATGCTGGCGGCGCTGGGCTACCGGGTGCTGGCCGCGGAGAACGGCGAGCAGGCGCTGCGCATCGTCGAATCGGGCGAACACGTGGACCTGCTGTTCACGGACGTCGTGATGCCCGGTCCGCTGCGCAGCCCGGAACTGGCGCGCATCGCGCAGCAGGTGCTGCCGGATCTCGCCGTGCTGTTCACGTCCGGCTATCCGCAGGATGCGATCGTGCACGGCGGCCGGCTCGACGCCGGGCTGGAACTGCTGTCCAAGCCGTACCGGCGCGAGGAGCTGGCGCGCAAGCTGCGTCACGTGCTGAACAACCGCAGCCAGCAGGTGGCCGCGCGTTTGCGCGCCGCGCAGCACACGCTGGCCGAACCGCCGCCGCCGATCGCGCAGCACGCGTCGCTGCGCGTGCTGGTCGTGGAGGATAACCAGGATTCGCTGCAGATGGTGTGCGAGCTGGTGGGCATGCTGGGGCACACGGTATCCGGCATCGGCGATGGCGAACAGGCATGGCAGCTGATGCGCGCGCAGGAGTTCGACGTGCTGTTCACGGACGTCAGCCTGCCCGGTATGTCCGGCATCGAGCTGGCTCGCCGCGTGCTGGCCGAGAAAAGCGTGCGCGTGATCTTCTCGACCGGCTACGGCAAGGAAGCGCTGGAGCACCTGGAATTCGCCGCCACGTGCCTGCGCAAACCGTACGACCTGGACGACCTGCAGGCGGCGCTGGACAGCGTGCGCAGCACCGACCGCGCCGGCGCCTGACGCCGCGCAGGCCGGCGTCGGCGGGGCTGCCGCCAGTGCCGGGCACGCTGCTCAGCAATTCCTGAGACGCCTCTGTCCACACTCCTACGTGTAGAGTAGGCTGCGTCCTATGGCGCCAGCCGGGCGCGGCGCCTATCTTGGTTGCTACGATAGTCCACGAGTCCAACTCCATGGTAACCAGAAACATGAGCGCCGGCGAACTGCGTGGCGCGCAGCGGGCCGGCACGGCGCGTACCCGGCGCATCCGCAGCCTGCTGCACAACGTCTTCGGCGTCGACAAGCTGCGTACCGGGCAGCAAAAAGTCATCGACAGCGTCCTGGAAGGGCGCGACACCCTGGCCATCATGCCCACCGGCAGCGGCAAGTCGCTGTGTTACCAGATTCCCGCCTCGATCTTCAAGGGCAAGACGGTGGTCGTATCGCCGCTGATCTCCCTGATGAAGGACCAGCTGGAAAAGCTGGAGGAAATCGGCATCGGTGCCGCCCAGCTGAACAGCAGCCTGTCGCGCGAGGAGGAACTGGAAGCGCTGGCGAGCATTCGCAACAACCTGTCCAACATCATCTTCTGCACGCCCGAGCGGCTGGTCACGCCGGACTTCCTGGAGGTGCTGAAGGAAACGGAAATCACGCTGCTCGTCGTCGACGAGGCGCACTGCATCTCGCAATGGGGCCATGACTTCCGTCCCGCCTACCTGGAAATCGGCGCGGCGCTGCGCGCGCTGGGCCAGCCGCCCGTGCTGGCGCTGACGGCCACGGCGACGGAAGAAGTGATCGAGGACATCGCCCACCAGCTGGGCGCGCGGCGCATGAACGTCATCAACACGGGCGTCTACCGGCCCAACCTGCACTACCGCGTGATCCAGGTCACCAACCCCGCCGAAAAGCTGACGCAGGCGCTGCGCCTGGTGCGCGAGACGGCAGGCGTCGGCATCGTCTACGCGGCCACCGTGAAGGCGGCCACCGAACTGTACGAGCGGCTCGAAGAAGACGGGGAAAGCGTGGCGCTGTACCACGGCCGCCTGCCCGCGAAGGAGCGCCAGCGCAACCAGGAACTGTTCATGAACGGCGAGCGGCGCGTGATGGTGGCCACCAACGCGTTCGGCATGGGCATCGACAAGAGCGACACGCGCTTCGTGATCCACCTGCAGGTGCCGGCCAACCTGGAAGCGTATTACCAGGAATCGGGCCGCGCCGGCCGCGACGGCAAGGATGCCGAATGCACGCTGCTGTACTTCCAGGACGACAAGCGGGTGCAGCAGTTCTTCCTCGTCAAGCACTACCCGTCCGCGCAGGATTTGCGCGCCGTGTACGAGGCGGCGGCCGCGCTGGTGCCATGCCAGTCCGACGTGATCCGCACCGCGGTGCCGGACATGCCGGACACCCAGCTGAAGGTTTGCCTGAAGCTGCTGAAGGATGGCAAGCTGCTGCGCCAGAACCGCAAGCTCGACTGGCTGCTGACGAACCGCGACGCCCAGCAAGTCCACTTCGAACAGCTGGCCGCGATCTACGAGCAGAAGCAGGAGCGTGACCACCAGGCACTGGAGCAGATGGTGGCATACGCGCAGAGCGGCTACTGCCGCTGGAAGCTGCTGCTCGATTATTTCGGCGACGATTCCGTGGACAGCGCGGCCGAGCGCGCCAGCGCCCGGGGCACGGGCGCCAGCTGGCAATGCGGCTGCTGCGACAACTGCATCTCGCCGCCCGCCGTGCAGCCGATCGACGACGAGGAGCCGGTGTTTGAACCGCCGCCCGAACCGTCAGCACCGCACGGCCCCGTCATCGCCGTCGGCAGCCAGGTCAAGGTGCCGAAATTCGACATCGGCACGGTGCTGTCCGTGGCCGGCGACCAGATCACGATCGAATTCCCGGAAAACACGACGAAGACGTTCATGGCGGAGTTCGTTCAGCCGGTGTAGATATGGAGGGTCTGGAAGGAGTGCTGGCCTGCAGGCCAGCACCGCTGCGCAGGCAAGGAGCGATGCTCCTTGAATTCCCCGCTCCGCCCCAGTGTCCGCCACCGCACAGAGCGCTCCAACCCGTTTGGCTACAATGGGCCAAACAGTGAAGGAGCATCTATGTCCGGCGACATGGTCGTGGTGCGCAGGGAAGGCCTGTACTGCGTGCCCGGCGGGTTCTACATCGATCCCTGGCGGCCCGTCGAGCGGGCCGTCATCACGCACGGGCATGGCGACCATGCCCGGGTCGGCCACGGCCATTACCTGGCGGCCGAGCCGGGCATCGGCATCCTGCGCCAGCGCCTGGGCGACATTTCCGTGCAAGGTCTTGCCTACGGGGAGACGACCGAGCACAACGGCGTGCGCATCTCGCTCCATCCGGCCGGGCACGTGCTCGGGTCCAGCCAGGTGCGGCTCGAATGCGGCGGCGAAGTGTGGGTCGCGTCCGGCGACTACAAGGTGGAGGGCGACGCCACGTGCGCGCCGTTCGAGCCGGTGCGCTGCCATACGTTCATCACCGAATCCACGTTCGGCCTGCCGATCTACCGGTGGGAGCCGCAACAGCAAACCTTCGACGACATCAATGCCTGGTGGCGCCGCAATGCGGAGCAGGGCCGCGCCAGCCTGATGCTGTGCTATGCGTTCGGCAAGGCGCAACGCATTCTGTCCGGCCTCGACCCGTCGATCGGGCCGATCGTCTGCCATGGCGCCGTCGAGCCGCTGAATCGCGTCTACCGCACGGCCGGCGTGCCGCTGCCGCCGACGCGGATGGTCAGCGAAGTGGACAAGGCGGACCTGAAGCGGGCGATCGTCATCGCACCGCCGTCGGCTGGCGGCTCGCCTTGGGCGCGGCGCTTCGGCGATTTCTCCGACGCGTTCGCCAGCGGCTGGATGCTGCTGCGCGGTGCACGCCGGCGGCGAGGCGTCGACCGGGGCTTCGTGCTGTCCGACCACGCGGACTGGCCCGGCCTGATGTCGGCGATCCGCGCCACGGGCGCCGAGCGCGTCGTCGTCACGCACGGCTCGATTCCCGTCATGGTGCGCTGGCTGTGCCAGAACGGCTATGACGCGAAGGGCTTCGATACCGAATATGGCGACGACGAGGCGGAAGATGCCGCCGCTGCGGGGGCGGCGGCCGAAGGCGTCGCGCCGCCCGAGCCGGATCCGGTGGCGCAGCGCTGGGCCGTGCGGGAAGACGCCGAGGCCGCGCGGGCCGCCGGCACCGCGGACCGCCAGCGCCAGGAGCCGGAGCAGGAGGAGCCGGAGGAGGATCGCGATGCGTGAGTTCGCGCAGCTGTACGCGGAGCTGGACGAGACGACGGCGACGAACCGCAAGCTCGATGCGCTGAAATCGTACTTCGCCAGCGCGGCGCCGGAAAACGCCGCATGGGCCGTCTACTTCCTCGCCGGCGGCAAGCCGCGCCAAGCCGTGCCCGTGAAGCTGCTGCGGCAGTATGCGACCGAATACGCGGGCCTGGACGAGTGGCTGTTCGACGAGTGCTACAACGCCGTCGGCGACCTGGCCGAGACCATCGCCCACATCCTGCCGGAACCGAAGCGGCGCAGCGACGTTGGCCTCTCCACGTGGATCGAAGAGCGCATCGCGCCATTGCGCGGCGCCGACCCGGAGACCATCCGCGCCGCGCTGTTCGATTACTGGGACGAGCTGGAGACGCGCGAGCGCTTCCTGCTGATCAAGCTGATCGGCGGCGGCTTTCGTGTCGGCGTCTCGAAGCTGCTGGTGACGCGGGCCCTGTCCGGCATCGCCGCCGTCGATTCGAAGCTGATCGCGCAGCGGCTGATGGGGTGGACGGACGGCAGCGTGCGGCCCACCGCGAAAGGCTTCCTGCAACTGATCGCCCAGCAGTCGGACGAGGAGCACGCGCAGCGCGGCGGCCAGCCGTATCCATTCTTCCTGGCGCATCAGCTGAACGCCGAACCCGCCACGCTGGGCGAGCCGCATGACTGGCAGGTCGAATGGAAGTACGACGGCATGCGTGCGCAGATCGTCAACCGCGGCGGCAGTTTCGTGTGGTCGCGCGGCGAGGACCTGATCACGGAACGCTTCCCGGAACTGGCCGCGCTCCGCCTGCCCGAGGGAACCGTGGTCGATGGCGAGATCCTGGTCTGGCGGGAGGGTAATGCGCCGGCGCCGTTCGCCGACCTGCAGAAGCGCATCGGCCGCAAGTCGCTGTCGCCGAAGTTCCTGGCCGAGTACCCGGCCGTGCTGGTCGCGTACGACCTGCTCGAACGCGACGGCGTCGACCTGCGCAAGCTGCCGCAATGCGAGCGCCGCACGCTGCTCGAACAGCTGGTGCACGAGGTGAACGCGCCGCAGCTGCGCATCTCGCCCGTCGTGCACGCGGACAGCTGGGATGAGCTGGCCCGCATCCGCGAAGAGTCGCGCCTGCGCGGCGTCGAGGGCATGATGCTGAAGGCGCAGGATGCGCAGTATGGCGTCGGCCGCACCAAGGACGTCGGCACGTGGTGGAAGTGGAAGATCGATCCGTACAGCGTCGACGCGGTGCTGGTGTATGCGCAGGCGGGCCATGGCCGGCGCGCGTCGCTGTACACCGACTACACGTTCGCCGTGTGGGACAGCGACGGCGATGGCGGGCGCCACCTGGTGCCGTTCGCGAAGGCGTATTCGGGGCTGACGGATGCCGAGATCGCGCAGGTCGACAACACCGTGCGCAAGACAACGATCGAGCGCTTCGGCCCGGTGCGCAGCGTACGGCCGACGATGGTGTTCGAGATCGGCTTCGAGGGCATCGCCGCATCGCCCCGCCACAAGTCCGGCATCGCCGTGCGCTTCCCGCGCATCCTGCGCCGGCGCGACGACAAGACGGTGGAGGAAGCCGATACGCTCGATACCCTGAAAGGCTTGCTGGCGCAGGCCGCGCGCGCATGAGCGTGGACGTCGATGAGGCGGTCGAGCGCTGGTTCGCAGGGCGCGGCTGGAGCGTCTTCCCGTTCCAGCGCGCCGTGTGGAATGCGGCACGCGCCGGTGAATCCGGCCTGCTGCACGCGACGACGGGGTCGGGCAAGACCCTGGCCGTGTGGTTCGCCGCCGTGCAGCGCGCGCTGGCGGCGCCGAAGAAGCGCAAGGCCGGCCTCGCGGTGCTGTGGATCACGCCGATGCGGGCATTGGCGGCGGACACGCTGCGGGCGTTGCAGGAATCCGGTGCCGACCTGCTGCCGCAGTGGACCATCGATGCGCGCACCGGCGACACGTCGTCCAGCGCGCGGGCACGCCAGGCGAAACGGCTGCCCGAGACGCTCGTGACGACGCCGGAATCGCTGTCGCTGATGCTGTCGAAGGCCGATGCGCACGAGCAGTTCGCCCAGCTGGACATGGTGATCGTCGACGAATGGCACGAGCTGATGGGGAACAAGCGCGGCGTGCAGACGCAGCTGGCGCTGGCCCGGCTGCGGCACTGGAATGGCAAGCTCGTCGTGTGGGGACTGTCGGCCACGCTGGGCAACCTGCAGCGGGCGCGCGACGTGCTGCTGGGGCCAGGCGAAGGTGACACACCCTCGGGCACCATCGTCGAGGGGCGGCTCGCCAAGGAGCTCGTCGTCGACACGCTGATCCCGGAAAATCCGTCGCGCTTTCCGTGGGCCGGCCACCTGGGCATCCAGATGCTGCAACCCGTGATCGCCGAGATCGACCGGCATGCGACGACGCTCGTGTTCTGCAACACGCGCTCGCAGGCGGAGCTGTGGTACCAGAACATGCTCGATGCGCGGCCCGACTGGGCGGGCCTGATCGCGCTGCACCACGGCTCGCTGGACAAGGAGGTGCGCGACTGGGTGGAGCTGGGGCTGAAGAAGGGGCAGCTGAAGGCGGTCGTCTGCACGTCCAGCCTCGATCTCGGCGTCGACTTCCTGCCCGTGGAACGGGTGCTGCAGATCGGCAGCGCGAAAGGCATCGCCAGGCTGCTGCAACGGGCGGGGCGCTCCGGCCACGCGCCGGGGCGCGTGTCGCGCGTGACCCTGGTGCCCACGCAAAGCCTGGAACTGCTGGAAGCGGCCGCCGCGATCCAGGCCGTGAACGACCGCGACATCGAGTCGCGCCCCGTGCCGGACAAGCCGCTCGACGTGCTTGTGCAGCACCTCGTGACGGTGGCGCTGGGTGGCGGCTTCCGCTCGGAGGCGCTGTACGACGAAGTGCGCACCGCGTGGTCGTATCGCGACCTGACGCCTGACGAGTGGCAGTGGGCGCTGGACTTTGTCGCGCGCGGCGGCCAGAGCCTGACCGTGTATCCCGAATACCGGCGCGTGCTGCCGGACGAGGAGGGCGTGTACCGCGTGCCGGATGCGGCGATCGGGCGGCGCCACCGGATGGGGATCGGCACGATCGTGTCGGAAGCGATGATCCAGGTGAAGTACCAGAGCGGCGGCCGCATCGGCACCGTCGAGGAGGGCTTCATCGCGCGGCTGAACAAGGGCGATCACTTCCTGTTCGGCGGGCGCATCCTCGAATTCATCCGCGTGCACGAGATGACGGCCTATGTGCGCCGCGCCACCGGCGCGAAGGGGGCCGTGCCGCGCTGGCAGGGCGGCAAGATGCCGCTGTCGTCGGAATTGGCGCATGCCGCGCTGGAGCAGATGCGCCTGGCCACCGAGGGCATATATCGCGGGCCCGAGATGGCGGCCGTGCGCCCGCTGCTGGAGATCCAGGAGCGCTGGTCGGCGTTGCCGACGCCGCAGCGTACCGTCATCGAAAGCCTGCACAGCCGCGAAGGGTACCACCTGTTCATGTACCCGTTTGCCGGCCGCTCCGTGCACATCGGGCTCGCATCGTTGCTGTCGTGGCGCGTGGGCCGCATGCAGCCCGCTACGTTCTCGATCGCCGTCAACGACTACGGCTTTGAACTGCTCGCGCCCGAGGCGGTGCCGTGGCTGGACGTGTTCGCCCCGAGCCACGGCCGCGACGTCGCGTTGTTTTCCACGGAGCGGCTGCTGGAGGACGTGCTGGCGAGCCTGAACGCCACGGAGCTGTCGCAGCGGCGCTTTCGCGAGATCGCCCGGATCGCCGGGCTGATCTTCCAGGGCTATCCGGGCCAGCCGAAAAGCAACCGGCAACTGCAGGCGTCGTCGTCGTTGTTCTTCGAGGTGTTCCGCAAGCACGATGCCGGCAACCTGCTGCTGACACAGGCGCAGCGCGAAGTGCTGGAACAGGAGCTGGAACTGAAGCGCCTGCGCGCCACGCTGGAGGAGTTGCAGGCACGAGCGGTCAGCTTCCACGAAGTGCGGCGCGCCACGCCGTTCGGCTTCGCGCTGATGGTGGAACGGTTCCGCGAAAAGCTCAGCACCGAAAAGCTGTCGGACCGCGTGGCCCGCGTGCTGCGCGAACTGGAGAAGGCGGCCGGACCATGAGCATCGGGGAAGGGCTGGCGATCGACCTGGCCGGCGAGCGCGTGCTGCTGCTGCCGCAGAAGGCGCTGTACTGGCCGCGCGAGCGAACGCTGATCGTCGCCGACATCCACTTCGGCAAGGCCGCGTCGTTCCGCGCGCTGGGCGTGCCCGTCCCGCGTGGCACCACCAGCGAGAACCTGGCCGCGCTCGATGGACTGCTGGCCGCGCACGACGTGGCGCGCATCGTGTTCCTCGGCGACTTCCTGCATGCCAAGGCGGCGCATGCGAGCGCCACGGTGCAGACGATGCTGGCGTGGCGCCGGCGCCGGCCGGCACTGCGGCTGACGCTGGTACGTGGCAACCACGACGAGCGGGCCGGCGATCCGTCCGCGCTGCTGGACATCGACGTCGTCGACGAGCCCCATGCGGCCGGCCCGTTCGCGTTCTGCCACCATCCCGACCTGGCGGCGGACGGTTATGTGCTGGCCGGGCACGTGCATCCCGTGTACCGGCTGGCGGGGCGCCACGAGTCGCTGCGGCTTCCCTGTTTCGTCGTCGGCGCGCGGCGCGCGATCCTGCCGTCGTTCGGCTCCTTCACGGGCGGGCACCCCGTCATGCCGGCGCCGGACGAACGCCTGTATCTGGCCGTCGAGGATTCTGTTTTCGCAGTGCAAAACTGGTAGGTGAACTCCTACAGGCACACATGTAGGCGTCCTATATTTGCTGTTCAGTCGTTCCACTACCATGAGGTCTCCTGTTGCCCGATCGTTATTACAATGATCGTCGCTGGTCGGTAAGTCGATCGGGCCGCGGGAGTCCCTCCTCACTGCACCCACATCCCCATCCCCATGCGTCACTTCAGGAGAAAACACCATGGCTGCATCAAATCAGGGTAACAATCGAGGTAATCGACAAGGCGAGGCACAAGGCAACAAGCAAAGCACCACGCGCAATCGCGGCTTTGCATCGATGGATCCGCAGCGCCAGCGCGAGATCGCATCCGAAGGGGGCCGCGCCGCCCATGCGAAGGGCACCGCGCACGAGTTCACGTCGGAAGAGGCACGCCGTGCCGGGGCCATGAGCCACAAGAACGGCAACCGCCAGAGCGCCTCTCGCTCGAACAACGATGCCGACCAGGGCAACCAGGGCGGCCAGGACAACAGCCGCAACGACAATCGCCAGGGCTGATTTCAGTGCAGGAACAGGCACAGGAGAGATGGCATGACTCCACCTGACAAGTCCCGCAAGAACAACAGCGAAGACACCTTCGTCCTGGTGGACACCGAACATCCCGGCATCGGCAACGTTGATCTGCCGGAGACGGAAGTGCGCCGCCTGGACAAGCCCATACCCGGCAGCCGCCAGAGCGCGGACCAGGGTTCACGCCAAAGCGGGGATCACGCTTCCCGCCAGGGTGGCGAACCACCGGGCACCGAAGGCGGTGCCCCAGGGCCTGAAGCCAGCTCGGGTGTGTGAACGAAACCCCGGCACACGCCGGGGTTTTTGTGTCAGGCGGGCGCGGCGGTTGGAGGGGCCGCGCGGTCCGACCTGACATTCCTCCTTGAGGGCATCAATGCCCCAGCTGGCGATGCTCGCCCACATTGGTCGGCGGCTTGCCCGTGATCGCGGCCTTCGCCATCGCGAACAGCGACACCATCTTGCTGTTGGCCGTATCCCAGTATTCCGCGGCCTGGATATGCACCCGCAGCAGCGCCAGGTGCGGGTCGTCCAGCCCTTGCGGGAACCACGCCTTGACCATCGGATTCCACAGTTCTTCCGCCTTGGCGCGGTCGCGCAGCAGCTCGGCACGGCCCGACACGGACACGTACAGGTGATCGTCGACGTCGGCGAACGACACGTTGACGGAAGGGTTGTCCAGCAGCTCGCGCGTGAACGCTTCCTGGTCCGACACGAAGAACCACATATTGCCGTCGGCATCGACCTGCTGGCTCGTCAGCGGCCGGCTGCTCAGCATATTCGACGCGTCCTGCGTCGTGAACATACCGAATTTCACATCCTTGATCTTGCCGCGCAGGTCATCCAGTTCGTCGGTGGTGAAGATAGTCATGATCGCTCCTTTTGCTTTGTCCTGAACAAGCGCTCAGGATAGCCCGGCAACGGTATGCCTTCTGTACGCCAGCGAACAGCACGCGCCGGTGCGGGGAGATTTGTTTCGTTTGTAACAGCAGAGGAAGCGTCAATTGACGGCGCAAATGATAATCATTATCATCTGTTGATTATTGAAGGCACGCAAGAAGGCGAAATTGAACGACAAGAACATCGATGCGACGGCGAAGAACGCGGGCCGGGCCATGTGGCTGAAGCAACTGCATCAGTGGCACTGGATCAGTTCCGCGCTGTGCCTGCTTGGCATGTTCCTGTTCAGCATTACCGGCATCACCTTGAACCACGCGTCGCAGATCGAGGCGAAGCCCACCGTCGTGCGCAAGGAAGCCACCGCGCCGGCGCCGTTGCTGGCTCAGTTGCGCGCCTTCGCGGGCGAGCACGATGGCGACAAGGCGCCGCTGCCCGATGCGGCCGAGCGCTGGCTGGAAGACACTTGGTCCATCAAGGCCGGCGGCCGGGTCGCCGAATGGGCTGCCGACGAAGTCTACCTGCCGCTGCCGAAGGCGGGCGGCGACGCGTGGGTGCGCATCGGCCTGGAAGACGGCGCGGCCGAATACGAGAACACCGACCGCGGCTGGATTTCCTGGCTCAACGACGTGCACAAGGGCCGTAACACGGGCACGGCCTGGAACTGGTTCATCGACGTGTTTGCCGCCGCCTGTCTCGTGTTCTGCATCACGGGCCTCTTGATCCTGAAATTCCACGCGGCCAACCGGCCCTTCACGTGGCCGATGGTCGGCCTGGGCATGCTGGTCCCGATCGTCATTGCTCTGTTGTTCATCCACTAAAAAAAGGCACACCATGAAATTACGCTACTCCATCGCGCTCGGCATTCCGCTTGTCAGTGCGCAGGCGATGGCGGCCGACCTGGCCCTGAAGCTCGAGATCCCGCAACTGAACGTGGCCGAGTACCACAAGCCGTATATCGCCGCGTGGCTGGAAAACGCCGACCAGAAGGTGGTGACGAACCTCGCGGTGCTGTACGACATGAAGAAGAAGGACAATGCCGGCACCAAGTGGCTGAAGGACATGCGCCAGTGGTGGCGCAAGGCGGGCCGCGACGTCGAGATGCCGCTGGACGGCGTCAGCGGCGCCACCCGCGCGCCGGGCGAGCACACGCTGACCTTCCCGGTCGCGAAGGACGCGTTGAACAAGCTGCCGGCCGGCCAGTACACGCTGGTGGTCGAAGCGGCGCGCGAAGCGGGCGGCCGTGAGCTCGTCAAGGTGCCCGTCGCCTGGCCGCCGAAGGCCGCGAAGGACTTCGCCGCGAAGGGCAAGGAAGAGTTGGGCAATGTCGTCGTTCAGGTCAAACCTTAAGGAGCACCGCATGCGTATCCAGAAAACCCTGATCGCGCTGGCGCTAATCTGCGCCGCGTTCGGCGCGCAAGCGCACAAGCAGTGGATCCTGCCGTCGTCGACGTTCGTCGAGAACGACAAGGAAGCTTGGGTAACCGTCGACGCGGCCATCTCCGAAGGCCTGTTCGACATCGACTTCGTGCCGCTGAAACTGGACGGCCTGACGATCACCGGCCCGGATGGCGCCACGCTGCAACCGGAGAACGTCATGAACGGCAAGCTGCGCAACGCGTTCGACGTGAAGATGGCGAAGAACGGCACGTACAAGATCGCCCTCGTGAACCAGAACGTGTTCGCCAGCTGGAAGGTGAACGGCGAGATGAAGCGCTGGCGGGGCAGCGAGGCGGCGCTGGCGAAGGAAGTGCCGGCCAATGCCGAGGACGTAAAGGTGACGCGCACCAACACGCGCATCGAGACGTTCGTGACGGCGAACACGCCGAGCGACGGCGTATTGAAGCCAACCGGCAGCGGCCTCGAACTGGTACCGGTGACGAATCCGACGGAGCTGCGCGCCGGCGAGAAGGCCACGTGGCGCTTCCTGTTGGACGGCAAGCCGGCGGCCAACCTGCCGTTCAGCCTGATCCCGGGCGGCGTGCGCTATCGCGGCACGTTGAACGAGATCCGCCACGTCACCGACGCGAAGGGCGAGATCACGTTCACGATTCCCGCCGCCGGCATGTACATGGCAACGGCCAGCTGGCCCGCGCAGGCGAAGCCGGAACCGGGCAAGCAGCCGGAGATGCCGGCACGCCGCGTGATGTACTCGGCGACCGTCGAAGTGCTGCCGGAGTAAGCCGCCCGATATGCGTCGTGTCCTGCTGCCGCACCATATCTCGGCCGAGCCGCCGCCGGCCGATGCCCCCGTGCGCGGCTACGGCGGCACCACCATGGGCACGAGCTGGTCGGCACGCGTCGTACAGCACGACACCGCGGACCTGCTGGCGGGCCTGCAGCGCCATCTGGACGACGTCGTCGCCCAGATGAGCCACTGGGAGGCGGACTCGGACCTGGGCCGCTTCAACCGCGCGCCGGCCGGCACGTGGCTGGTACTGCCGCCGGCGTTCTTCCAGGTGCTGGCGTATGCGCTGGACGTGTGCCGCGAGTCCGGCGGCGCGTGCGACCCGTGCGCCGGCGCGCTCGTGAACCTGTGGGGCTTCGGCCCCGTCAACCGTTACGACGAACCGGGCTTCATCGCACCGACGCCGGAGCAGGCCCGCGCCGCGCTGCCGGCCGCGCGCGTGCGGCTCGATCCCGTCAGCCGCACGGCGCTGCAGCCGGGCGGCGTGCAGCTGGACCTGTCCGCGGTGGCCAAGGGCTACAGCGTGGACTGCCTGGCGCGCTGGCTGGAACAGCAGGGCATCCGCGACTACCTCGTCGAGGTGGGCGGCGAGTTGCGCGGCGCCGGCGTGAAGCCGGATGGCCAACCGTGGTGGGTGGCGCTGGAGCAGGTGACCGAAGCGGAGGAGGGCGACAGCATCGACAGCATCGTCCTCGCGCTGCACGGCCTGGCGGTCGCCACGTCAGGCGACTACCGCCGCTATTTTTTCAACGACGGCCGGCGCCGTCCGCACACGATCGATCCGCGCACCGGCGCGCCGATCGAGAACGGCCTCGCGTCGGTGACCGTGATCGACGCAAGCTGCATGGCGTGCGACGCATGGTCCACCGCGCTGACCGTGCTGGGCGTCGATGCCGGCATGGCGCTGGCGGAACAGCGCGGCATCGCGGCGCGCTTCGTGGTGCGCCGGGCCGGCGGCCTCACTGAACACCTGAGCTCCCACATGCGGGCGATGCTCGACCACGCATGATCCTGACGAACGATACGACCCGGCTCGCGCTGACCGCGGCCTGCTTCGCCGCATATGGCGTCACCTGCCTGCTGCCGTGGCTACGCTGGCGCGGCAAGCGGCGCGCCGCCACCCGTGCCCTTGACGCGGGCGGCTGGATCGTCGCCTACGCGAGCCAGACCGGCAACGGCGAGGAACTGGCGCAGCAGACCGCCGCCACATTGCGCCTGGCCGGCATCGGCGTCAGGGTGTGCGAGCTGTCCGACCTCGACGCGGCCGCGCTGCAAGGCGCCGGGCGCGCGCTGTTCATCGCCAGCACGTATGGCGAAGGCGACGCGCCGGATGGCGGCGCATCGTTCGCCGGCCGGCTGATGACGCGCGCGCTGCCGCTGTCGCAGCTGCACTACGGCGTGCTGGCGCTGGGCGACAGCAGCTATGCGCACTTCTGCGGCTTCGGCCGCGCGTTGGACGGCTGGCTGAGCGCCCAGGGCGCGCAACCGCTGTTCCCCCGCGTCGAAGTGGACCGTGGCGCCACGAAAGACATCGCGCCGTGGCGCCAGCACCTGTCCCACCTGGCCGGCACCAGCGACGCACCGGATTGGGAAGCCCCCGCGTTCGCGCCGTGGCGCCTGGCCGAGCGGCGCCTGATGAACCCCGGCAGTGCCGGCGCGCCGGTGCTGCATCTCGAACTGGAGCCCGTCGACGGCGCATTGCCGGCATGGCGGTCGGGCGACCTGGTGCAGGTGGCGCCGCCCGCGCAGCCGGACAGCCCGCGCGAATACTCGATCGCGTCGATTCCCGCCGACGGCCGCGTGCACCTGCTGGTGCGCCTGCACCGCCATGCGGACGGCAACAGCGGCATCGCCTCCGGCTGGCTGTGCGAACAGGCGCCTATCGGCGCGCTGGTGCCGCTGCGGCTGCGCCAGCACCGCCGCTTCCGTCTCGAAGACAACGCCACGCGCCCGCTGATCCTGATCGGCAACGGCACGGGCATCGCCGGCCTGCGCGGCCACCTGCGCGAGCGCAGCGCCGCCGGCGTAGGGCGCAACTGGCTGCTGTTCGGCGAACGCCAGCGCGCCCACGACCTGCACTACGGCGCCGAGCTCGAAGCATGGCAGCGGCAGGGCATGCTGGAACGCCTCGACCTGGCGTTCTCGCGCGACGCGGGCGGCCGCGTCTACGTGCAGGACCTGCTGCCCGGCGCCGCCGCCACGCTGCGCGCCTGGATCGACGACGGCGCCGCCATCTACGTCTGCGGCAGCCTGGAAGGCATGGCCGCCGGCGTCGACACCGCGCTGCGCCAAGCGCTGGGCGACGCCACCGTCACCGCACTGGCCACCGCCGGCCGCTACCGCCGCGACGTCTACTGACCTCCGCACCGCTCAACCGCGAGGCTTTTTCACCACAGGGGACTGTCCCTCGTTTCTGGAAACATTTCCTGTTTCGAGGGACAGTCCCTCGATTTCGGAAATGTTGGCTCGTGGAAGAACAGCGTCGGAGGTGTGGGTGCCTCCCAGGACGGCGTGAGGCCACGGGGATTACGAAGGCGCCTCCGTGACGTCCACGCCCCCCTTTTCTGCTCAAACCGATGCGTTCTCACCACAAGGGACTGTCCCTCGATTCTGGAAATATTTCCTGTTTCGAGGGACAGTCCCTCGTTTTTGGAAACAAAAAAAGCCCCGCACGGGGCGGGGCAAGGAGGTTTTCCGCGTGACGCGGAAAGAGAGGTTCTCAGGGCGCCAGTTCCTCGAGGCCCCGTTGCAGGCTCGAGATGCTGGGGTTGTCGATGAAGACGCACCGCTTGCCGGTGCGCTTGCAGAAGTCCTTCACGCGCCAGTAGGCGCTGTGGCTGATGCAGCCCGTCTGGCAGATGACGAGGTCGGCCGCCGCGAGGCTTGCTTCCAGCTTGCCGGCATTGTCTTCCAGCCCGCCGTCGTGGTGGGCGAACTGGCCGCCGGCCCGCTCGATCAGCGCGCGATACGTGGCCACGTTGCCGCTGCGGCCGCCGACGCACAGGATGCTGCGCTCCGACAGCCGGACCGGCATCCGGATCACGTGCTCCACCACCGCGGGCGGCTCGGGAGCGGGTGGCGGCGCCAGCTGCGCCTGGGCCTGCGCCTGGGTTTGCGTCAGTTGGCGGCGCAGCTCGGCAATCTGGTCGCGCAACGCACGTTCGCGCTCGTCCGTCTGGTGCAGCCGCTGCAGCAGCCGTTCGCGTGACGGCAAGCCGGGGATCGTGTTGCGCAACTGCTCCAGTTCCTGCCGCAGCGAATCGATCATGCTGTCGCGCCCCACCATCTGCGCGCGCAATTGCATCAGCGCACTGGCGTGGCGATCCTGTTCGGCGGTGCGCTCCAGTTGCATCGCCGCGCTGCGCTGTTGCAGCTTCGCCACTTCCCGCGTCAGCTGGGCGTTTTCGTCGACGACGGCGTTGAAGCGGTTGATGTCGGCGCGGGCACAGGCGCCGGCCTGGTGCTGGATCATGTGCAGGTCGCGGCACATCCTTTCCTCCAGCTCCGGCTCGCAGCGCGGATGGGTCAGGCCGGCCCAGAACGCGCCGGCGACGTCGCCGCTGGCAACGGCCGCGCGCCACAATTCGCCGACCTGTTCAGTGGTACGGGCGCCACGAAAGCGCTGCACCACCGTTGCGTAGCGGCGCTCCAGCTCTTTCTGCAGCGCTTCGGAGAGCCGGTTGCGGGCGCCGCATTCGCTGACGGCGCCCACGTGGATCTCGTAATCGTCGGCGATCACCTTGCCGCCGGTGATCTTGCCAACGAGCTTGCGCAGCACCGGCAGCGGCAGCGCGACGCCGACCAGCGGGCAGTGACAGGTGTGGCCCAGTTCCCAGATGCGGCGCCGGCGCGACGCTTGCGCTTCCTGCGGCACGGCGGCCGCGTGCTTGTCGCACATCTCACGCCACCTGCGCCGCGGGACGGCCGCGCGCCATCAGGCGCGCCAGGAAGCCGTCGTCCTTCTTCACCGGCGGCAGCGAGCGCTCCACGACGCCGGCCCATTGCTCGGACAATTGCTGGCACGTGGCCGTCAGCACGGGCGACAGGCCGGGCAGCGCGGCCAGCGCCTTCAGGTGCCGTTCGATGACGGAAGCCAGCTTCACGCAGCCCTTGCCGTCGGCCGTATAGTGGGACATCAGGTGCAGCACGGCGGACAGCATCAGCTCGGGCTGCTGCCCGCCTTGCGCGGGCGCCAGGTAGATCGGATCGGTGTGGTCGATAGCCATCGGGCTCTCCTCGGAAAACTTGATTAGCTGGCGACGGCTGGCTATGGGACGGATCAGGCGGTGAGGATCAATTTGTTCAGCTGCGTGATGCGCAGGCGATAGATGCGGCCCGCGTGCTCGATCTCGACTTCACGCTGATCCTGCATCAGGCCCGCGGTCGTCAGGCGACGCACGGCGGTGGGCTGTGGCTGGCGGGCGGCGGCAGCCGGCTTGGCGATTTGGTTGGCTGGAGTCTGCATGGTCATTGGGCCTCAAATAAGAATGATTCGCATTTGCATTATTGGGCAGTGCTGCCGGAAATGCAAGCGTTTTTTCGGACGAGGCACACGCATTGGGCGCGCAGGGTGACGCGGCAAGCAGGACAGCAAGAGCGAGCGCGGCAGCAGGCCGGCAAACGAGACGCGGCGCGAGGGAAGGCGAGCGGGCAGCGGCGCAAGAGGACGCAAAAAGAGTGCGGAAAAAAGACACAAAAAAAGGCCCGCCGAGGCGGGCCAAAGCTGGGTGAGGTAAATCGTTGCGGGGTTCAGACGGCGGCCACCAGTTGCACCGGCGGTGCGGCGGCGGGCGCCTCGGCCGCGGCCTTGCGGCTGGCGGGCGACTTGCTGCGCGAGCGCGACGGCGGCAGGCGGCGCAGCGTCTTCAGTGCTTCGGCGTCCTTGATGCCGATCGTGCGCTGATCCACCGTGATCAGGCCGATCTCGTTGAAGGCGGACAGCGTGCGGCTCACGGTCTCGAGCGTCAGCCCCAGGTAGCTGCCGATCTCGTGACGCGTCATGCGCAGGTTGAACAGCTTGCTCGAATAACCCATCTGCGCGAAGCGGTCGGCCAGCGACACGAGGAAGCGCGCCACGCGGGCTTCGGCGCTCAGCGCGCCCAGCATGCCGATCATCGCCTGTTCGCGCACCAGTTCGCGGCTCATCACGCCGTACATCATGTGCTCCAGCTCCACGTGCACGCGGCCCAGCGCCGTCAGCTTCTTGAACGGCAGCAGGATCAGGTCGCAGTCCGACAGCGCCACCGCTTCCGACGAGTAGTGGCGGCTGTGGATGCCGTCCACGCCCAGCATGTCGCCCTTCATGGGGAAGGAGAGCACCTGCTCGTTGCCGAATTCGTCGATCAGCACGGTTTTCAGGAAGCCCGAGTTGACGATGTACAGCGTGTCGAACGGCTGGCCGATCGTGTGGACCCGCTGGCCCGTCTTGAACTGCACGTGCTGGAACAGCAGTTCGTCGGCGTTCATCGAGAACGCGGCCGGGATGTGCAGGAGGTCGCAGACTTCCTTCAGGTTCGACCAGAGGCGACCCTGGCGCTGGCGGCCTGCCTCCAGTGCGGGCGATTGGGCTGCCGGCGCTGCGGCTCGGGCTTCGGACATTTGCGTAGGGAGCATGCTTATCTCCTGGTTTCAGGTCATTTGGATTCGGGACTTCGGATTTAAAAGCGTTTTTATTGGGTTTTGCGACTACCGGTTATTAAGTCGTTGTCGTCGATTCTTGGAGGAATCCAGGTGGATACTGCGTAGATTCGCGGCAACTTGATTGGAATGGTTTCAGTATGCCAACCAGGGGGTAGGAAGGATATCGGCATGCGCTGAATATGCCCGTAGGAGCTGCCTCAGGGGTGTAGGAATACTCCTACTGGCAAATGCCCGGCTACGGGTCGATATCAGAGTGAGAGGAAGGGGGCGCCGCGTGCTGCGGCGCGTCAGGTCTTGAAGGGGGACAGAAGCTTGTGTGCGACGGCGTATTGAACCATTTCGGAGAGTGAACTCATCCCCATTTTCTGCATGATCCGCGTCTTGTGGGTACTGACGGTTTTTACCGACAGGTGCAGGCTATTTGCAATCTCTGTGATCGATTTTCCCGATACGAGCAGCGAGAATACTTCGAATTCGCGATCCGACAGCTGTTTATGCAACAGACTTTCATTCGGTGCCATGATATTCAGGGCGAGCTGCTCGGCCACCTCGGTGCTGATATAAGGCCGGCCCGATGCCACCTTGCGGATCGCGCCGACCAGCTGGGTGCCGGCGCTTTCCTTCGTCAGATACCCCTGCGCGCCGGCGCGGATCGCCCGCACCGCATATTGCTCCTCCTCGTGCATGGTCAGGATCAGCACGTTCAATTTCGGCGCCTCGCTGCGGATCTGGCGTATCAGGTCGACGCCGCTGCGGCCGGGCATCGACAGGTCGAGCAGCAGCAGGTCGAAACCGCCCTGGCGCACGTGCCGCAGGACTTCGAAGCCGTCGACGGCTTCGCCGACGATGTCGATGTCCGGCGCGCCGTCGAGGATGCGCTTCAGGCCTTCGCGCATGATGGTGTGGTCGTCTGCGATGACTATTCTGATCATGGGTGGGTTCGGTGAGGTCTCCGGTATTCACCGCGGCGTGCCGTGGCCGCGGATCGACGCGGACTGCGCGGCGCCATGCCGTGGTGCGGCAAGCTTATTCCGGCAGGGGTTCCTTCAGCAGGCGGTGCACCAGCACCGGAATTTTGGAATGGGACAGCACTTTATTGGTGACGCTGCCAAGCAATAACTGGCCCCAGCCGCTGCGTCCATGCGATCCCATGAAGATCAGGTCACATCCTTTTTGCGTGGCGATCTCGACGATCTTCAGCGCGGCGCTTTCGGAAAACGCCGTCATGCTTTCGCACTGCACGCCCTTGCGTGCACAGGAATCGACGATCGATTGAACGTGGTCGCGGCCGGCACGCTGCATCGCGCTCCGATACTCTTCTTCGCTGGGATAACTGGGCGGGATGATCTCGACATAGATCGGATATTGATATTCCGGCGCGACGAACAGCGCGAGCACCTCGGCGCCCAGTTGCTGGGCGAATTGCACGCCCGCGCAGGCGGTCATCCGCGAGACGGCCGATCCGTCGGTGGTAATCAGAATTTTCCGGTACATGCGGTCTCCTCGGAGGAGGTATTGCACGAAGCATCGGCAGGACGCCACCGCGGCGCACCGCGGCAAGCGCGCCATAGCCAGCCATAGCCCACAGCGGCGGCATGAGCTCTGCCATGCAGCACGCGCTCCAGATCACATTGTAGTCCCGATTGCAGTTCTTGTCTGGATGTAAAGACTTGATCTTCCTCAAGGAGGGATGAGCTTGCTGGAAAACTTGCCGGCAACGCCATGTTTGTACAAGACAAATACCCTTCGCTGCACCGCAACCCAAATACAACAGAAAGAGCGCCTTTTCCAGCCGGGGTCCAAAGTTTAAACGGACCGACATTGAACTTACGGGCGGCGCCCTGCTACACTCGCGGAAGTGCGTTAATATTGCCGAGCGTCATCACGACAGTGCTTCAGGCAGTTGACGGGAAGCAATTTATTGATTATGGAGAAGCAGGGATATGACCGACGCCGCTGATGATTTCGACGCATTATTCGAGGAAGTGTCCGCTCAGCGCGGGGCTGCGGCCCCCGCTCCGGCACCGGCTCCCGCGCCGGCCGCCGCCGCGGAAGACGACCTGGAAAGTCTGTTCGACGAGATCTCCTCCTCGCGTACGGAGCCCGCGCCCGCCGCGGCTGCACCCGCTCCCGCAGCGCCTGCAGCCCCGGCCGCCGCGCCCGCGGCCGAGGAAGGCCAGAATGACGGCAGCATGTTCGAGCGCCTGGGCGGCATCGTTCGCCTGCTGCACGACTCGCTGCGCGAACTGGGTTACGACAAGGCGCTGACGGAAGCGTCGAGCGCCATCGTCGATGCGCAGGACCGCCTGGAATACGTGGCATCGCTGACCGAGCAGGCTGCCAACAAGGTGCTGAACACGCTGGACGACGGCATGCCCGCGCAGGACGTGCTGTCGAAAAAGTCGAAGGAAATGGAAGATCGCTGGGCCGCGCTGTTCGAAGGCAAGCTCAGCATCGAGGAATTCAAGGCGCTCGCGGGTGATTCGCGCGCGTTCGCGCAGGCAGTGTCCGAAGCGACCGAGGCCGAGAAGGCCCGCCTGCTGGAAATCATGATGGCACAGGACTTCCAGGACATCACCGGCCAGCTGATCAAGAAGGTCGTGGCGATCACGAAGACGGTCGAGCAGGAACTGGCGCAGCTGTTGAAGGACAACGCGCCGGCCGGGGTGCGCGAGAAGATCGCGCAGAAAGAGGTGTCGCTGATGACCGGCCCGTCGGCTCCGTCCGTGGCGCTGAGCCAGGACAGTGTCGATGATCTGCTTGCGGACTTGGGGTTCTGATGGACGATATGCTGAAAGAGTTCGTCGTTGAGGCGATGGACCTGGCGGTCAACGTCGAGGAGCACCTGCTCCAGCTCGAACGTGACCCGACCAACAAGGAAACGCTGAACGCCGTGTTCCGCTCGTTCCACACCATCAAGGGTGGTGCGGGCTTTATGAACCTGGGCGCGCTGGTGTCCGCCTGCCACCTGACGGAAAACCTGTTCGACGCGCTGCGCACGGGCGCCGCGCCGGTGACGCCGCTGTCGATCGAGGCGGCGCTGCAGGCATCCGGCTTCGTGGCCGACCAGCTCGCCGAGCTGAGCAACGGCGCTGCGCCGGAAAGCCTGCCGACGCTGCCGGCCGACCTCGAGCAGATCCTGACGGATGCGATCAACGGCAAGGAAACGTCGGGCAAGCCGGCCGCCAAGGCCGCTCCGGCACCGGCAGCGGCACCAGTGGCCGCCGCACCGGCGCCCGCCGCTGCCGCGCCGGTTGCAAGCGCACCGTCCGCCGGTGGCCTCGACTGGGAATCGATGTATGAAGCGGTGGTCCCGCCGGGCACGTACACCCGCCCGGCCGGCGCTCCCGCCGCCGTGGCTGCCCCGGCCCCGGTCGCCGCTGCCGCACCCGTTGCCGCCGCCGCCGCCGCCGCGCCTGCCGCAGCCGAAGCTGCGCCAGGCAAGAAGTGGGACGGTGTCGAGCGTCGCGAGGACAACAAGGCGCACGCCGCACCGGCCAAGGAAGAAAGCATCCGTATCGACGCGGTCAAGCTGGACGCGCTGCTGGAAGTGGCCGGCGAGTCCGTGCAGGCCGCCAACCAGGCAGCCGTGCTGCTGGAACGCCTGCAGCAGTTCAAGTTCGAGGGCCAGGCCGCCACGCTGATGTCGGCCTTGACCGAGACGCTGGAACGCGCGTCGCGCTACTCGACGGAACTGCAGCGTGCCACGCTGGCGACCCGCATGCAGCCGGTCGGCCGCCTGTTCCAGAAGTTCCCGCGCCTCGTGCGCGAACTGGCGAAGGACCTGGGCAAGGAAGTCGAACTGGTCATCGAGGGCGCGGAAACGGAAGTGGACCGCGTCGTCGTCGACAGCCTGTACGACCCGCTCGTGCACATGCTGCGCAACGCGCTGGACCACGGCGTCGAAGGCCCGGATGCGCGCGTTGCCGCGGGCAAGAATCCGAAGGCGACGATCCTGTTGAAAGCATGGCAGGAAGCGAACAGCGTCATGATCGTGCTGCAGGACGACGGCAAGGGCATGGACCCGGTCGCGCTGCGCCGCAAGGCGGGCGAAAAGGGCCTGATCTCGCCGACCGCGAACATGACGGACGAGGAATCGTACCAGCTGGTGTTCCTGCCGGGCTTCTCGACGAAGGAAGTGGCGTCGTCGGTGTCCGGCCGCGGCGTGGGCATGGACGTGGTGAAGACGGCCGTCGAGAAGAACCGCGGCGCGATCCACATCGATTCCGCGCTGGGCAAGGGCACCAAGTTCGCCATCCGCCTGCCGATCGAGCTGTCGATCGTGCCGACGATGCTGGTGTCGACGTCGGGCGCGCTGCTGGCGCTGCCGATGGCCGTCGTCGAGCGCGTCGTGGAACTGCCGGAAACCTTCAACGAAGTGGGCGGTGCGCCCGTAATGAAGGACCAGGGCCGTCCGCTGCCGGTCCGTTCGCTGGCCAATGCGCTCGGCTACGAGCTGTCGACGGAACGCGTCGGCATCGTCATCAACGCGCCGCAGCCGTACATCCTGGCCGTGGGCGCCGTCGACGGCACCGCCGACCTGGTGATCAAGCCGATGACCGCGCTGACCGTGGAAGGCGTGACCGGTACCGCACGCTCGGCCGAAGGCGAGCTGGTGCTCGTCGTGGGCCTATCGTTCCTGATGGATGGTTGCAGGAGCAGCGTGCGCATGGCAGCATAAGTAGTTTGCCAAGCAAGTCACCCCAAAAGCCTGCGACGCAAATCGCAGGCTTTTTTTATTTCCCAAATTCGGGGTCTGACCCCGTTTTCAGGAAATATTGCTCAAATTCGGGGTCTGCCCCCGTTTTTGGGGAACATTTTTGCAGCATCGGCGCCCTAGGCGCGCAGCAGTAAAACGCAAGGGACAGCGGCCCACAAGGCGGAAAGTCGGCTTGTTTTGCAGCGCACAAACTGTGGCATAATCAAAATGGAATCCTCTCACACAGGCAGTAAGCAGCAATCATGAAGACGCTTTACGACAAACTCTGGGAATCCCATGTGGTGCGTACCGAGGAAGACGGCACCGCCATCCTGTACATCGACCGCCACCTCGTCCACGAAGTCACCAGCCCGCAGGCATTCGACGGCCTGCGCGCCGCCGGCCGCAAGCCGTGGCGCCTGTCGGCCAACCTGGCCGTGGCGGACCACAACGTGCCCACCACCGACCGCTCGCACGGCATTGCCGACCCGGTCTCGCGCCTGCAGGTCGAAACGCTCGACAACAACACCAAGGAGTACGGCGTCACGTACTTCGGCATGAACGACAAGCGTCAGGGCATCGTCCACGTGATCGGCCCTGAGCAGGGCGCGACCCTGCCGGGCATGACGGTCGTCTGCGGCGACTCGCACACGTCCACGCACGGCGCGTTCGGCGCGCTGGCGCACGGCATCGGCACGTCCGAGGTCGAGCACGTGCTGGCCACGCAGACGCTGCTGGCCAAGAAATCGAAAGCGATGCTGGTGCAGGTCGACGGCGAACTGCCGGCCGGCGTCACCGCCAAGGACATCGTGCTCGCCGTGATCGGCAAGATCGGTACCGCGGGCGGTACCGGCTATGCGATCGAGTTCGCCGGTTCGACGATCCGTTCGCTGTCGATGGAAGGCCGCATGACGGTCTGTAACATGGCGATCGAAGCGGGCGCGCGCGCCGGCATGGTGGCCGTCGACGACACCACGATCGACTACGTCAAGGGCCGCCCGTTCGCACCGGTGGGTCCGCACTGGGACCGCGCCGTCGAGTACTGGCGCACGCTGCATAGCGACCCGGGCGCGAAGTTCGACATGGTCGTCACGCTCAACGCGCAGGATATCCGCCCGCAGGTCACTTGGGGCACGTCGCCGGAGATGGTCGTGCCGGTCGATGGCCGCGTGCCCGATCCCGACCAGGAAAAGGATGCCGTCAAGCGCGACGCGATGGAAAAGGCGCTCGTCTACATGGGCCTGAAACCCAACACGGCGATCGAGGACATCCGCATCGACAAGGTCTTCATCGGCTCGTGCACCAACTCGCGCATCGAGGACTTGCGCGCCGCCGCCGCCATCGTGCGCGGCAAGCAGCGCGCCTCCAACGTGAAGCTGGCGATGGTCGTGCCGGGTTCCGGCCTCGTGAAGGAACAGGCCGAGCGCGAAGGCCTCGACACGATCTTCAAGGCCGCCGGCTTCGAATGGCGCGAGCCGGGCTGCTCGATGTGCCTGGCGATGAACGCCGACCGGCTGGACCCGGGCGAGCGCTGCGCGTCGACGTCGAACCGTAATTTCGAAGGCCGCCAGGGGCAGGGGGGGCGTACCCACCTCGTCTCGCCCGCAATGGCCGCCGCGGCCGGTATCGCCGGTCATTTTGTCGACGTTCGCGTGCTGCGCTGATCGCGCGCCGCTGACGTGTTTGACCCCAACGGCAAAGGCCGGGGTCAGACCCGGCGGGTCTGACCCCAGGGTTTGCACTTGGGGTAAAAGCTTGAGTTCCCAACGCTTTCAAAAGAAGCTTTCAAGAGAAGTCCGAATCATGAAAACCCTGTTCGCTATCGCCATCGCCACCCTCGTCCTCACGGGCTGCAACACCGTCGCCGGTTTCGGCAAGGACGTGCAGAAGGTTGGCCAGGTCGTCGAAGGCGCCGGCAAGAAATAACACCGAGCATGGCCACGCCGCCGTGCTCCACCAAGAGAGCAGCATGGAAAAATTTACGATCTACGAGGGCCTGGTCGCTCCGCTCGACCGCCCGAACGTCGACACCGACGCCATCATTCCGAAGCAGTTCCTGAAGTCGATCCGCCGCACGGGCTTCGGCCCGAACCTGTTCGACGAATGGCGCTACCTGGACCACGGCGAGCCCGGCATGGACAACGAGCGTCGTCCGCTGAACCCGGACTTCGTGCTGAACCAGCCGCGCTACCAGGGCGCGTCGATCCTCCTGACGCGCAAGAACTTCGGCTGCGGCTCGTCGCGCGAGCATGCGCCGTGGGCGCTGGAGCAGTACGGCTTCCGGGCGATCCTGGCGCCGAGCTTCGCCGACATCTTCTTCAACAACTGCTTCAAGAACGGCCTGCTGCCGGTCGTGTTATCCGAAGCGCAGATCGATCATCTGTTCGACGAAATCAAGGCCTTCCCCGGCTACCGCCTGGTGGTGGACCTTGAACAGCAGCGCATCCTGTCCAAGGACGGCAAGATCTCCTACCCCTTCCAGGTCGACGCCTTCCGCAAATACTGCCTGA
Source organism: Pseudoduganella flava (assembly GCF_007830495.1). Taxonomy (GTDB): domain Bacteria; phylum Pseudomonadota; class Gammaproteobacteria; order Burkholderiales; family Burkholderiaceae_D; genus Rugamonas; species Rugamonas flava. The sequence continues at coordinate 387,772 of NZ_VLKW01000004.1, forward strand.
TGAACGGCCTCGACGACATTGGCCTGACCCTGCGCCACGCCGACACGATCCGCGCGTTCGAAGAGCGTCATCTGGCAAGCCAGCCGTGGTTGGCCAACTCGATCTGATAACAAGACTATGAAAATCGCAATCCTGCCGGGCGACGGCATCGGCCCCGAAATCGTCACCCAGGCCGTCAAGGTGCTGAACGCACTGGACGAAAAATTTGAGCTGGAAACCGCGCCGGTCGGCGGCGCCGGCTACGAAGCGTCGGGCCACCCGCTGCCGGAAGCCACGCTGGCGCTGGCGAAAGCGGCCGACGCTGTGCTGTTCGGCGCCGTCGGCGACTGGAAGTACGACACCCTCGATCGTCCGCTGCGCCCGGAACAGGCGATCCTCGGCCTGCGCAAGAACCTGGGCCTGTTCGCCAACCTGCGTCCCGCGATCCTGTATCCGGAACTGGCCGGCGCCTCCACGCTGAAACCGGAAGTCGTGTCGGGCCTGGACATCCTGATCATCCGCGAACTGACCGGCGACATTTATTTCGGCCAGCCGCGCGGCGTGCGCGAATGCCCGGACGGTCCGTTCAAGGGCCAGCGCGAAGGCTTCGACACGATGCGCTATGCGGAAGGCGAGATCCGCCGCATCGCCCACGTGGCGTTCCAGGCGGCGCAAAAGCGCGACAAGCGCCTGACGTCCGTCGACAAGGCCAATGTGCTCGAGACGTTCCAGTTCTGGAAGGACATCGTCACCGATGTGCACAAGGAGTATCCGGACGTCGCGCTCGATCACATGTACGTCGACAACGCCGCGATGCAGCTGGTCCGCGCGCCGAAAAAATTCGACGTGATCGTGACCGGCAATATGTTCGGCGACATCCTGTCCGACGCGGCCGCGATGCTGACCGGTTCGATCGGCATGCTGCCTTCCGCTTCGCTGGACGCCAACAACAAGGGCCTGTACGAACCGTCGCACGGCTCGGCGCCTGACATCGCCGGCAAGGGCATCGCCAACCCGCTGGCGACGATCCTTTCCGCCGCGATGATGCTGCGCTTCTCACTGGGCAAGCCGGAACAGGCCGACCGCATCGAGAACGCCGTCAAGGCCGTGCTGGCGCAGGGTCTGCGCACGGGCGACATCCACGAGGCGGGCACCACGAAGGTAGGCACCGAGCAGATGGGCGACGCGGTCGTGAAGGCGCTGGCGAAATAACGGCTGTGCACCGAATGCGCAAGACGCGCGTTAGACGACAACACATTCATAAAATTCAAGGGTAAATCAACATGAAACTCGTAGGTCTGGTAGGTTGGCGCGGCATGGTCGGCTCCGTGCTGATGCAGCGCATGCAGGAAGAGGGCGACTTCGACCACATCGAACCGGTGTTCTTCTCGACGTCGAACACGGGCGGCAAGGCCCCGGCGATGGCGAAGAACGAAACCACGCTGAAGGACGCGACCAACATCGACGAACTGAAACGCTGCGAGATCATCATCTCGTGCCAGGGCGGCGACTACACCAGCGAAGTGTTCCCGAAGCTGCGCGCGGCCGGCTGGAACGGCTACTGGATCGACGCGGCTTCCACGCTGCGCATGGACAAGGATGCCGTCATCGTGCTGGACCCCGTCAACCTGAACGTCATCAAGGACGCGATGGTCAAGGGCGTCAAGAACTTCATCGGCGGTAACTGCACCGTGTCGTGCATGCTGATGGGCCTGGGCGGCCTGTTCAAGCAGGACCTCGTCGAGTGGATGACGTCGATGACGTACCAGGCCGCATCGGGCGGCGGCGCGCAGCACATGCGCGAGCTGCTGACGCAGTTCGGCACCATCAACGCGTCCGTGAAGTCGCTGCTGGACAACCCGGCCTCGGCGATCCTCGAGATCGACCGTCAGGTGCTGGCGACCCAGCACGGCCTGTCGGCGGAAGAGACCAAGCAATTCGGCGTGCCGCTGGCCGGCAACCTGATCCCGTGGATCGACAAGGACCTGAACAACGGCCAGTCGAAGGAAGAGTGGAAGGGCGGCGCCGAGACCAACAAGATCCTGGGCCGCGGCGAAGCGTTCGGCTCGCAGGCCATTCCGGTCGACGGCCTGTGCGTGCGCATCGGCGCAATGCGCTGCCACTCGCAGGCGCTGACGATCAAGCTGAAGAAGGACGTGCCGCTGGACGAGATCAACGACATCATCGCGAACGACAACCAGTGGGTGAAGTTCGTGCCGAACACGCGTGAAGCATCGGTGCGCGACCTGACCCCGGCCGCCGTCACGGGCAGCCTGACGATCCCGGTCGGCCGCGTGCGCAAGCTGTCGATGGGCCCGGACTACATCTCCGCGTTCACGGTCGGCGACCAGCTGCTGTGGGGCGCCGCCGAGCCGCTGCGCCGCATGCTGCGCATCGTGCTGGACAAGTAAGCCGCGTCGTTACCGCCGCAGCGAAGCCGGGCCGAGTGCCCGGCTTTTTTTATTGGCGCTGTTCGCGTTGTTCGATCAGGGCCAGGCAGCGCCCGGGCGCCGCCAGCGCGGCGAGCCAATCACGCAAGCAAGCGATCTCGTCAGCCGACAGCGGCAACTGCGCCAGCGCACGGAACAGGTGCTGAAAGCCATTCGTGCCCATGCATGCCTTCTGTTATCGATGAGGTATCTCAACAGAAGGTGAGACAGCGTTGGCGCCTGGAAGTTCCCCTACCTTACGCGAACAGCGCCTTTTTATTCGCGCTGTTCGCGTTAGCTGAGCTTTCACCCCGGAACGGAACTTATCGCAGATATGACGGTCGCTCCTGCTGCCGGGGTGCAACCGCCGCCCGCAGCCATTCCTCGGGAATGGTCAGTGCCGCCGCGTCGAGCACCATTCGCCAGCCGGCGTAATTGGCCAGGTAGCGGCTCGCGACACCGCAAAAACAGCGCAGCCACGTCTTGAACCGGCTATGCCAGCCGTTGACGCCGTTGACGTGGATGGCGCCGCGTGCATGCTCGCCGCCGCGCACGTTGATTGCCCGATGGCTGATCCCGGCCAGCTTCGCAAATCGCGGATAAGCGGCAGCGCCGTCGCTGACCAGCAAGGCGTCGCACGCCAGCACCGGTTTCAAGTAGCGCAGCAGGCGCTCGGCGTCCGGCTCGCCTTGGCCGGCATGAAAAGCGTGCGTGGTCTTGCCGCGATCGCGCGCGACAAGCACGCACTCGTGCTGCTTGCTTATGCCGCGGCACGTCGCCCTGCCACCGCGTTTGCGCGGCGGCCGGTCGAGGTGACGCGAGCCCTTCTGCGATTCGAGCACATACGTTTCGTCGGCTTCGACGATGCCCTTCAATGTAGGCGGCTCCTCGCGCCGCACCGCGGCGACGAACCGGTGGCGCCAGCGAAAGCTCGTCGACTTCGCGACCGCGACGCGTTCGGCAGCTGCGCGTACCGTGCGCGACTCGATCAAGCACTGGAAATACGGGAGCCATTTGTCGCGATGCCGTAGGTGCGCCAGCGGCGTGCCGGTCAGCGCATTGAAGCTGTGCCGGCAGGCGATGCAGCGATACCGCTGCAAGCCGTTCGCGTGGCCGCTGCGGTGGCAGCGCGCGTTGCCGCAATGCGGGCAGGAACACCGCCCCTTCGCCTGTTCGATCAGTGCCAAGCAGCGCCCGGGCGCCTCCAGCGCGGTCAACCAATCACGCAGGCAAGCGATCTCGTCAGCCGACAGCGGCAGCTGCGCCAGCGCACGGAACAGGTGCTGAAAGCCGGTGGTCCCCATGCTTGCCTCCTGTTATCGATGAGTTATCTCAACAGAAGGTAAGACAGCGTTGACGCTTGGAAGTTCCCCAACCTTACGCGAACAGCGCCTTTTTATTGGCGCTGTCAGTCGAGCTTGGGTGACAGCGCGTTTTCATGACATATGAAACGTCGAAACCTCGGCTGATAACAGGGCAGCGTGCAGAATGCAACTGTCGTGGCGACGAGACAGGGCGCCCCACCTGGCGCCCCCGCTCCCGTGCTGTCGCCGAAGAATGATAGGCTTTGTTTTCTTATTGATAACATAGGGGAAAACATGAAATTCATCGCCGCCGCAGGCCTGGCAATGGCCGTGCTGTACAGTCCCGTTCGCGCCGACACTGTCGCCAGCGCCATGCTGACCTTTTACCGGTACGAACTGGTCGACCTCGATCCGAACGACGGTATCACGCCGTCGATCACCCTCGGCAACGAGCGGCTGGGCGTGGAGCTGGCGGTCGCCCCCTATCTGGGGGCCGAACCGGTCGAGTACGTACATTTCGGCGAGCCCGGACTAGGCGTCGGGATAGCGGGCGGGGCGGGCGACTCCAATGGGGGCTCGATTTCCCATCCGGACTACATGAATTCCGATACCTTTGTCGGTAACTCGGGCTACGTCAGGGCAAAGGGGCTGTGGGAGGCGGACTATACGCTCAGCGCCAACACGAAGCTGGTCTTTACCGGGCAAGCGCAAGCGTGGTTGAACGCCTCCAACCCGCCGGCAGGCGACTATTTCGCGGCGGCCACCGTGGCAGTCCAGTTCGCCAATCCGGACGTCGGACCTGCGCTGCCGTTCTATTCCCGCACAGTCTCGACGCTCGATCCGACCCGCTTCGAAGAGATGCTGATGGTAGAGCTCGTCAATGACTCCGACCTCGCGCTGAGCTCGCACTTGAGCGTGTGGGTCGAGACCGAGGGCAGCGTCACGGCTGTCCCGGAACCGGCCACCTGGCTGATGCTGGGCGCCGGCCTCGCGCTGACGAGGACGCTGGCCCGCCGCCGCGCATCCCGGGGAGCCGCGGCAGCTTGAGGACGGGTCGCTGAAGCACAAGACTTCGATATGCCGGGTTTGCCCGGCATTTTCTTTGCTTTCAAAATGGTAATTTTAATGTTATTGTGGCATCTCTGTTTTCTTACTGATAATTATAAGGATGCCCATGAAACGCCTTGCCACCATTGCCGTCCTCGGCGCCGCGCTGACCGCCGCTTTCGCCAGCCCCGCCGCCCATGCCGCGACGTCCGTCGCAACGCTGTCCGGCCTGCACGTCGCCATCATCGACCTGACGCCCGACGATGGCGTGGCCCCGTCGCTGACGTTCATGTCCACGGGTGGCCTCGTTTCGGCAGGCGTCGGCACGGCGGGCGGAATGGATACCGTCACCGACTTCCTCCGATCCGGCAATGTGACGGCGCATAACGCCATCGGCGGCACGGCCTCCGTCGCCGCGCTGTACGAGGGCCAGGTACAGGCGATGGGCAGCGTCGGCAACTACGGTGACTTCATCTCGCAGAGCTGGCTGTACAGTAACTTCACGCTGGGCGCGAACACGCAGCTGGTGCTGACCGGTCACGCTTCCCTCGGTACCGACTTCGCAGCGGGCAACCCGAACAACGTGGGCAGTGCCTCGGTCTACATCGAGATTGTCGACGACCAGGACGGTGGCGGCATCAGCCTGATGGAGACGTATTCGAACGAAGTGACGTCCTATACGGCCGGGCCGGTGGGCGCGAACGACGACTTCACGCTGACGTTCACGAACGCATCCGCCAACGCGCTGCTCGCCCGCATGACGCTGTCGGCGCATGCCGAAGGCCTCGTATCGGCCGTGCCGGAACCGTCGACGTGGCTGATGCTGGGCGCCGGCCTCGCGCTGACCGGCACGCTGGCACGCCGCCGCCGCGCGCAACAGGCAAACTGAGCCTTTCCATAGAGGGGCGCCCCGCTCCGGGGCAAAGCTTGCATGCTCACGGGCATGATGTTATGTTGAGACGTCTGGGAGTGCCACCAGGGCTCCCGTTGCCAACTTAACACCACAGAATATGCCCGTACAAAAACGCTCCAGGGTCGCATCAATCGCGTTGTCTGCATTGGCCAGCGCCGTCATCGGCGCGGCTGTTCTCCCGGCGGCCCATGCCGCCGGCCTCGGCAAGCTCACCGTGCTGTCCGCCCTGGGGCAGCCGCTGCGCGCCGAGATCGAGCTGACAGCCGTGGCGCCCGAGGAAGCGGCGGACCTGGCGGCCAAGCTGGCGCCGCCCGAAGCGTTCCGCGCCGCGAACATCGAATTCAACCCGGCGCTGTTGAACCTGCGCTTCGACGTCGAGAACCGTGCGGGCCGCCAGTTCATCCGCGTCACGTCCACACAGCCTGTCAACGAGCCGTTCGTCGACATGCTGCTCGAGCTCACCTGGGCCAACGGCCGTCTGGTGCGCGAGTACACCTTCCTGCTCGATCCCGCCGAGATGCGCGGCACGCAGGCACCGCAGGTGGCGGCGCCCGCCGACGTGGGCCGTGCCGCAGCGCCGGCGGCCGCGGCGCCGCAGCGCCCGGCCGCGACCGAAGCGCCGCGCCGCGCCGGGGCCCCGGCCGCCGACGAGGGCGACCGCAAGGTGCGCGTGAAACGGGGCGATACGTTGTCCGGCATCGCCAGCGACATCAAGCCCGCCGACGTGTCGCTGGACATGATGCTGGTCGCGCTGTACCGCGCCAATCCGGAAGCGTTCAGCGGCAAGAACATGAACCGGCTGAAGTCCGGCCGGATCCTGTCGGTGCCCGCTGCGGACGCCGTGCGCGCCACCGACCGCGCCGAGGCGCGCGGCATCGTCGTCGCCCATGCGGCCGACTTCAACGCCTACCGCGCCAAGCTGGCCGGCCAGGTCGAGTCGTCGACGCCGGCCAAGGCCACCGAGCCGCAGCAAAGCGCGGCCGGCAAGATCACCGCGAAGGTCGAGGAACGCCCGAACGCCGTCAACGAAGCGAAAGACCAGCTGAAGCTGTCGAAGGCCGGCGAAGCGTCCGGCAAGGCGGGGCAGGGCGGCACCGAGGACAAGATCGCGAAGGACCAGCAGGTGGCCGATGCGGCCCAGCGCGTGAAGGAGCTGGAGAAGAACGTCAGCGACCTGGAAAAGCTGATGGCAGTGAAGAGCCAGGCCGGCGCCGAGGCGCAGAGCCGCGTGCCGGAGCTCGACGCGAAGGGCCAGCCGGCCGCGCCGCAGCCGATGGCCGAGCAGCCGAAGCCCGCCGCACCCGCCGCCACTACGACGCCGGCCAAGCCCGCGGCAGTACCGGCGGCGCCGGCACGGCCGGAGCCGGGCATTGGCGACTTCCTGATGGAGAACATCCAGGCCGTCGGCGTCGCGCTGGCCGCGCTGCTGGGCGGTGCCGCGCTGATCCTGGCACGCCGCCGCAAGGCGAAGGAAGCGCTGGTCGTGCGCGAGGACACCGTACCGGCGGCCGAGCCGGGCGCGCAGGCGCTGTATGCGGAGGCGGGCGGCCAGAGCGTCGACACCAGCAACAGCGTCTTCAATTCGAACTTCGCGCCGTCGGCAAGCCAGCTGGACACGAACGAGGTCGACCCGATCGCCGAAGCGGACGTCTACATCGCCTATGGCCGCGATGCCCAGGCCGAGGAGATCCTGAAGGAAGCGCTGCGCGCGCATCCGGAGCGCCATGCGGTGCGCCTGAAGCTGCTCGAGATCTATGCGAACCGCAAGGACCTGCGCGCATTCGAAGGGCAGGCGAACGAGCTGTTCGCGCAATCGCGCGGGCACGGTGATGAATGGGCGCAGGCCGCCGCGCTGGGCCGCTCGATCGATCCGAACAACCCGTTGTATGCGGAGCAGGGCGGGGCCGGCACGTTTGCCGCCGCCGCTGCCGCGACCGGCGCCGCGGCCTATGCCGCCGAAGAAGCGACCCGCGTGACCGATTTCTCGGCCGCGCTGGACGATGCGTCGCGTGCCCGCGCGCAGGACGACGGGCTCGACCTGGACCTGGACCGCGAAGCGGCGGCACCGGCCGCCGTCAACGCGGTGGACTTCGATTTCGGCGATACGACGGCCGTGCCGCACGCACCGGCTCCCGCGGATGCGCTGGCGGACTTCGACTTCAGCGACGAAACATCGGAAGCGACGGCGCATCCCGTGGCGGAATCGGCTGCGGAGCCGGCAGCGCAAGCGCCGGCGCAGCCCGCCGCGCCTAAGGTCGCCGATGCGGGCGACGCGGATCACTTCCTCGATTTCGACCTGGGTGGCCTCAGCTTCGAGCCGTCCGCACCGCCGCCGCCGGCCACGCCGGCCGGCACGGCGAACGACATGGACTTCGACCTGCCGGAACCGACGAAGGCGCAAAGCACGTCCGGCGCCGACACGGCGATGGACTTCGACCTCGACCTGCCCAGTGTGGACAAGGCCGGCACGACGGCCCAGGAAACGTCGGCCGACCCGCTGGCCGAGCTGGACCTGATGGACTTCGACCTGCCGGCCTCGGTGCCGCCGGGCGGCACGGCGGCGCAGCCCACGGCCGAACCGGCGCTGGCCGTGGACGAGCAGGACTTCGCGCTGCCGGACCTGCCGCCTTCCGAACCGCCGGCGGCCGCACCGCCGCCGCCGGAATTCGACCTGTCCGGCATCGACCTGGACCTGGACGAAACGACAGCCTCGCAAGCTGCTGCGGCTGAACCGGCTGCGGCCGAAACTGCCGCCACATCTGCTGCCACACCGGCTGCCCCGGCAGCGTTGACGCCGCAGCAGATGGAGATGGACACGAAGCTGGACCTGGCGATCGCCTACCAGGAAATCGGCGACAAGGAAGGTGCGCGCGAGCTGCTCGACGAGGTGATCCGCGGCGGCAGCGACGACCAGGTCGCACGCGCGAACCAGATGCTGGCGCTGCTGGCGCTGCTGGGCTGAGGCGGCGGGCCGCGCACCGGCCCGGTACGGCCGCTGCGCGTATAATCCGTCGCTTTGCAAAATCACACTCGGGCAGGAATTGAAACGCATCGCATTGGGCGTCCAGTACAACGGCGCCGACTGGCAGGGATACCAGGTGCAGCCGCACGGCCTGACCGTGCAGGACAAGCTGGAGCAGGCGATCGCGCAGTTCGCGTGCGTGCACATCGGCACCACGTGTGCCGGGCGCACCGACGCGGGCGTGCATGCGCTGGGCCAGGTCGTCCACTTCGACACCGATGTGCAGCGCGAAATGCATGCGTGGGTCCGTGGCATCAACGCATTCCTGCCCGATTCGATCGGCGTGCGCTGGGCCAAGGAGCTGCACGACGTGGTGCCATACGGAGAGCCGCGGTTCGATGCGGACCACGATTTTCACGCCCGCTTCTCGGCACGCTCGCGCACTTACCACTACCTGCTGTACAACCACGCCGTGCGCGCGCCGCTGCTGGCGGGCCGCGCCGGCTTCACGCATCGGCCGCTCGACGTCGAGCGGATGCGCAAGGCCGTCCAGCCGCTGCTGGGCAAGCACGATTTCTCCGCGTTCCGCGCCGCCGGCTGCCAGGCGAAGACGCCCGTGAAGGACATGTACGCGATCAACATCGAACGGCATGGCGACATGATCCTGTTCACGCTGCGCGCCAGCGCGTTCCTGCACCACATGGTGCGCAACATCGTCGGTGCGCTGATCTACGTGGGTCAGGGCCGCGAGGGCACGCAATGGCTGGGCGAGCTGCTCGATGGCCGCGACCGCACCCGCGCCGCGCCCACCTTCATGCCGGACGGCCTGTACCTGGCGCAGATCGAATACGACGCCAAGTGGGCGCTGCCGGTGGAAACGCCGCGCATCCTGCCCGCGTTCTGAAGGAATCATCATGCACCGTACCCGCATCAAGATCTGCGGCCTGACCCGCGAAGAGGATGTCGCGGCCGCTGTCGCCGACGGCGCCGATGCCGTCGGCTTCGTGTTCTACCCGAAGAGCCCGCGCTACGTGACGCCGGCGCGCGCGGCCGAACTGATCGCCACGCTGCCGCCGTTCGTGATGCCGGTCGGGCTGTTCGTCAATGCGTCGGCCGACGAGGTGGCCGAGACGGCGCGCGTCGCCCCTGTCGCGCTGCTGCAGTTCCACGGCGACGAGACGGCCGCGCAGTGCGCTGGCGCGGCCGCGGCGGCGAACCGGCCGTTCATGCGGGTGTTCCGGGTAAAAGGGGACACGGCGGGCAGCGAGCTGCTAGAATACGAGGCACAATGCCGCGCGTCCTCGCACCTGTTTGCGGGACTCTTGCTCGACACGTTTGTCGATGCCTATGGCGGTGCAGGAAAGGTGTTCGATTGGTCTCTCATTCCAAAAGATCTCGCGCCTCGGGCCGTTTTAAGTGGTGGCTTGAGCGTGCAAAATGCGACTGGCGCGGTGGCGCAGGTACGCCCTTACGCGGTTGACGTCAGCAGTGGCGTCGAGGCCGCGAAAGGGATCAAGGACGCCAGCCTGATCGCGCAATTCATCGCCGCGGTCAGGGCCGGCGACGCCATTTCCGGGAACGACGCGTAATATCACGCTGCGGCGTTCCCGTATCGAAGGAACGCCATCATGACCCAGAATTTGCCTCACCACACTCCGCTGTTTCACGCCCAGGATTACCAACTCCCCGACAGCACGGGCCATTTCGGGCCATACGGCGGCTCGTTCGTTGCCGAGACGCTGACGCACGCATTGGCCGAGCTGAACGAGGCCTATGCCCGCTACAGCAAGGACCCCGAATTCCTCGAAGAGTTTCGCTACGAGCTGAAGCACTTCGTCGGCCGCCCGTCGCCGATCTACCACGCCAAGCGCTGGTCCGAGATCGCCGGCGGCGCGCAGATCTACTTCAAGCGCGAAGACCTGAACCACACGGGCGCGCACAAGATCAACAACGTGATCGGCCAGGCGTTGCTGGCCAAGCGCATGGGCAAGCCGCGCATCATCGCCGAGACGGGCGCCGGCCAGCACGGCGTCGCCACGGCGACGATCTGCGCCCGCTTCGGGCTCGAATGCGTCGTCTACATGGGCTCCGAGGACGTCAAGCGCCAGGCGCAGAACGTCTACCGGATGAAGCTGCTGGGCGCGACCGTCGTGCCCGTCGAATCCGGCTCGAAGACGTTGAAGGACGCGCTGAACGAAGCGATGCGCGACTGGGTCACGAACATCGAGAACACGTTCTACATCATCGGCACGGTGGCCGGCCCGCACCCTTACCCGATGCTGGTGCGCGACTTCCAGTCCGTGATCGGCGAGGAGTGTCTCGTGCAGATGCCGGAGATGGCGGGGCGCCAGCCGGACTACGTGCTGGCCTGCATCGGCGGCGGCTCGAACGCGATGGGCATCTTCTACCCGTACATCGATCAGAAGGAGACGCAGCTGATCGGCGTCGAGGCGGCCGGCGAGGGCCTCGACACGGGCAAGCACGCGGCATCGCTGACGAAGGGCTACCCGGGCGTCCTGCACGGCAACCGCACCTACCTGCTGCAAAGCGACGACGGCCAGATTATCGAGACGCACTCGGTGTCCGCCGGCCTGGACTACCCGGGCGTGGGCCCGGAGCACGCGTGGCTGAAGGATTCCGGCCGCGCGCAGTACGTGTCGATCACGGACGAGGAAGCGCTGCGCGCCTTCCACGACTGCTGCCACATCGAAGGCATCATTCCGGCACTGGAATCGTCGCACGCGCTGGCCTACGCCGCAAAGCTGGCGGCCACGCTGCCGAAGGACAAGATCGTGCTGGCGAACCTGTCCGGGCGGGGCGACAAGGACATGCATACGGTTGCGGAGCGGATGGGGCTGAAGTTCGGCTGAGGCCCGCTTTCTTAACGCAGTTGTCGTCAATCCTGACCCCAATGCAAAACCTGGGGTCAGACCCGCCGGGTCTGACCCCTGCCTCTGCCGTTGGGGTTCTTCAAGCAGAGAACAAAATGTCCCGTATCGCCCAAACTTTCGACGCGCTGAAAGCGCACAACAAAACCGGTCTCGTGACCTTCATTACCGCCGGCGATCCGTCGCCCACACTGACGGTGCCGCTGCTGCACGCCCTCGTGGCGGGCGGCGCCGACGTGCTGGAGCTCGGCGTGCCGTTCTCCGACCCGATGGCCGAAGGGCCCGTGATCCAGCGCGCATGTGAGCGCGCACTGGCCAACGGCGTCGGCATCCATCAGGTGTTCGAGTACGTGCGCGAGTTCCGCGAGACCAACCAGCATACGCCCGTCGTGCTGATGGGCTACGCCAATCCGATCGAGCGGATCGGCGCGGATGCCTTCATCGAACAGTCGCGCGCCGCTGGCGCCGACGGCGCCATCATCGTCGACTACCCGCCCGAGGAGTGCGAGGAATTCGCCGTCAAGATGCGTGCGGCGGGCCTCGACCTGATCTTCCTGCTGGCACCGACGTCCACCGAGCAGCGCGTGCAGCAGGTCGCGCGCGTCGGCAGCGGCTTCTCGTACTACGTGTCGCTGAAAGGCGTGACGGGGGCGGGCCACATCGACACGACCGAAGTGGCCGCTCGCATCGCCGCGATCCGCCAGCACGTCAGCCTGCCGATCGGCGTCGGCTTCGGCATCCGCGACGGCGCGACGGCGAAGGCGGTGGCCAGCGTGGCCGACGCCGTCGTCATCGGCAGCCGGATCATCCAGGAAATCGAAGCAAGCGACCCGGCCGAAGCCCCCGCCGCCGTGCAGCGCTTCGTCGCAAGCATCCGCAGCGCGCTGGACGAGTAAGCGCTAACGGATGAGTTCGTGTCCACCCTGGGGTCAGACCCGGACACGAGACACGAGCTGATCCGTATGACAGCCGAGCCTGTGTCCTGTCGGGGTCTGACCCCAGCAGGACACGAACTCAGCCATAGCTGGAAGCCGCATGAAATCTCACGTGCGTGCGGAAAGTTGTCATTCCTGAATGTTCGACACGGCTGGCATAAACGGCTACACTGCGCCCCTAAGTCAGAGCAACAGGAGAATTTATGAGCTGGTTGGAAAAACTGCTTCCCCCGCGTATCCAGCGCTCGGAAGCCGCCGCCCGCAAGACGATGCCGGAAGGGCTGTGGGTCAAGTGCCCGTCCTGCGAGGCCGTTCTGTACCGTACCGATCTCGAGTCGAACCTGCATGTCTGCCCCAAGTGCGACCACCACATGCGCATCCGCGCCCGCGAGCGCCTCGATGCGCTGCTCGACGCCGGCGGCCGCTATGAAATCGGCCAGGAAACGCTGCCGGTCGATTCGCTGAAGTTCAAGGACAGCAAGAAATACCCCGACCGCCTGAAGCAGGCGATGGAAGCCACCGGCGAGACCGATGCGATGATCTGCATGGGTGGTTCGATCATGAGCCTGCCCGTTGTCGTCGCGTGCTTCGAATTCGAATTCATGGGCGGCTCGATGGGTTCCGTCGTCGGCGAACGCTTCGCTCGCGCGGCCCAGGTGGCGCTCGAGCAGAAGGTGCCGTTCATCTGCATCACCGCCACCGGCGGTGCGCGGATGCAGGAAGGCCTGCTGTCGCTGATGCAGATGGCGAAGACGACGTCGATGCTGACCAAGCTGTCCGAGAAGAAGCTGCCGTTCATCAGCGTGCTGACCGACCCGACGATGGGCGGCGTGTCCGCGTCGTTCGCGTTCATGGGCGACGTCGTGATGGCCGAGCCGAAAGCGCTGATCGGCTTCGCCGGCCCGCGCGTCATCGAGAACACCGTGCGCGAGAAGCTGCCGGAAGGCTTCCAGCGCAGCGAGTTCCTGCTGACCAAGGGCGCGATCGACATGATCGTCGACCGCCGCAAGATGCGCGAGGAAATCGCCCGCCTGCTGGCGCTGCTGCAGAACCAGGCCGCGGAAGTCCTGGCGTAAGCGCACGGCGCCGCCAACCACCGCAAGCCCGACGGGGCCGGCTCTGCAAGGGGCCGGCCCCGCGTTTCATTCCGGCGCGCTACAATGCCGCCTTCGCCGATTTTTGCCGAGAAGCCGTATGTCCACCCCGACCACCTTGCCCGCATGGCTCGCGCTGCTCGAGTCGCGCCACGCCGAAACCGTCATCAACATGGGCCTCGACCGTGTGCACGCCGTGAAGGAGCGCATGCAGCTGCGGTTCACGTGCCCCGTCATCATGGTCGCGGGCACCAACGGCAAGGGCTCCACGTGCGCGATGCTCGAATCGATCCTGCTGCGCGCCGGCTACCGCGTCGGCCTGTACATCAAGCCGCACTTCCTCGACTTCAACGAGCGCGCCCGCATCAACGGCGACCTCGCCACCGATGACGTGCTGGTGGCCGCGTTCGATGCCGTCGAGGCGGTGCGCGGCGATACCCCGCTGACGTACTTCGAGTTCACGACGTTGGCGATCATGCACCTGATGAGCAAGTCGAAGCTGGACGTGGCGATCCTCGAGGTGGGCCTGGGTGGCCGCCTGGACGCCGTCAACGTCGCCGATGCGGACGTATCGATCGTCACCAGCGTCGACATCGATCACGTCGACTACCTGGGCGGCACGCGCGAACAGATCGGCTTCGAGAAGGCCGGCATTTTCCGCCCTGGCAAGGCGGCGATCTGCAGCGACCCGGTGCCGCCGCAGTCGCTGATCGACCATGCCAGCGCGATCGGCGCGGACCTGTGGCTGATGGGCCGCGACTTCAACTACGCCGGCGACAAGCAGCAGTGGAACTACGGCGGCCGCTCGATGCGCCGCAATTCGCTGGCTTACCCGAGCCTGCGCGGCGCCAACCAGCTGCTGAACGCATCGGCCGCGCTGGCCGCGCTGGAAGTGCTGAAGAACGAATTGCCGGTCGGCGCGCAGGAAGTGCGGCATGGCCTCGTCACCGTCGAGCTGCCGGGCCGCTTCCAGGTGCTGCCGGGCCGTCCGACCGTGATCCTGGACGTGGCTCACAATCCCCACGCGGCATCCGCGCTGAACCAGAACCTGGGCAATATGGGCTTCCATCCGTACACGTTCGCCGTGTTCGGCTCGATGCACGACAAGGACATCGATGGCGTGCTGAAAGCCATCGGCGGCTCGATCGATCACTGGTGCCTGACGAACCTGCCGTCCCCGCGCGCGGCCAGCGCATCGGAACTGGCCGCGAAGGTGCAGGCAATTGTGCCGGACCCGCATGAAAAGACAGTCAACGTCTTCGATACCCCCGCACAAGCTTTTGCGAATGCAACGAGCCGAGCCGGCGAGAATGATAGAATTGTGGTCTTTGGATCGTTCCTCACGGTCGCCGGCGTGATGGCCGCCCGAAAATCCTCTCTACACTGACGAACACACGCATGGGCTTGTTCTCGAAATTCGGAAAAAACAAGCAGCAGTCCACTGAAGACAGCGGCTACTACCGCGCCGCCGACGACCGCGCCCTGACGGAGCGGGCGAGGTCGAAGCGCGCGTCCAGCGAGGCGGGCGCGGTGCCCGGCGCCGCCCGCCGTTCCCGCAAGGATGCGCCCGACCCTGTGCTGCCCGAAAAGAAGCGGGCACGCCGCCGCCTCGTCGGCGCGATCGCGCTGGCGCTGGCTGTCGCGATCGGCCTGCCGATGGTGCTCGATTCGGAGCCGAAGCCGCTCGCGAACGATATCGCGATCCAGATCCCGTCGAAGGACAAACCGTCCGACGCGCCAGCCGAGGCCGCGCCCGCCGCCGCCGAGACGAAGCCGCGCCAGGCCGATGCGCTCGACCAGAGCGAGGAAATCGTCGAGCCGGCCGATGAGCCGAAGGAGCCCGTGAAGGTTGCCGCGCGCGAGGTCAAACCGGCCATTGCGGCGGAGCCAAAGCTTGCCGAGCACAAACCGGAACCGAAGGCCGAGTTCAAGCCCGAACCGAAGCCGGAGCCGAAGCATGAGGTGAAACCGGAGCCGAAGAAGGAGCCGGAACCGAAGAAGGTCGCGGAAGCGAAACCCGAGCCGAAGAAGCCCGAGGTCAAGCCGGAAGCGAAGGAAAGCAAGCCGGAGCCGAAGCACGAAGCAAAGCCGGACGATGCTTCCCGTGCGTTGGCGATCCTGGAAGGCAAGCCCGCCGCGGCCCCCGCCGATGGGGGCCGCTACGTGATCCAGGTGGCCGCGCTGTCCGCCAAGGACAAGGTGGATGAGCTGCAGGGCAAGCTGCGCGATGCCGGCATCAAGTCGTTCACGCAGAAGTCGCCCACTGGCGACCTGACCCGCGTGAAGGTGGGCCCGTTCGGCAGCCGCGAAGAGGCGGAAAAGGCCAAGGCGAAGCTGCAGAAGATCGGGCTGTCGGGCAGCCTGATCCCGGCCTGATGGTGTCTGACGCTGTGACGATCCGGGCGCTGTGACGATTTTCGATTACATCGTGTTGTTCGTGCTGGTCGCCTCCGTGGTCATCAGTACGATGCGGGGGCTGATTAAGGAAGTCCTGTCGCTGCTGGGCTGGATCGTTGCCTTCGTTGTCGCGAATGCCTATGGCGCGGCGCTGGCGCAGATGCTGCCGGCCATCGTGCCGGGCGAGGTGATCCGCCTGATCGTGGCGTTCCTGGCGCTGTTCATCGGCGTGCGCATCCTGATGGGATTGCTGGCGATGGCCGTGTCGGCGCTGATCGAAGCGGGCGGCCTGTCGGTGGCCGACCGCGGCCTGGGCGGCCTGTTCGGCCTGGCGCGCGGACTTGTAATCGTGCTGGCGGGTGTCATATTGTGCGGGATGACGTCGATCCCGCAGCAGGACTTCTGGCGCCACGCGATGCTCAGCCCGATGGCCGAGAGCGGCGCCCGCACCGTGAAACCTTTTCTGCCCGCTGCCCTGGCGCAGCACGTGCAATTTTAGAATTCGTTAAATCCGTAGCACCCTGTTCAGGAGCGCATTATGTGTGGCATCGTCGGCGTCGTTTCCCATCAACCTGTCAACCAGCTGCTGTATGACGCGCTGCTGCTGTTGCAACACCGTGGCCAGGATGCGGCAGGCATCGCCACCAACCACAGCAGTATGTTCTCGATGCACAAGGCAAACGGCCTCGTGCGTGACGTGTTCCGCACCCGTAACATGCGTTCGCTGATGGGCAACTCCGGCATCGGCCACTGCCGTTATCCGACGGCCGGCTCGTCGTCGGAAGAGGAAGCGCAGCCGTTCTACGTCAACGCACCGTTCGGCATCACGCTGGCCCACAACGGCAACCTGACGAACTGGGAACAGCTGAAGCAGGAGATGTTCAAGAACGACCGCCGGCACATCAACACGGACTCCGATTCGGAAGTGCTGCTGAACGTGCTCGCGCACGAGATCATGAAGGCCACGACGGGCTATTCGCTGGAGCCGTCGACGCTGTTCGAAGCCGTGACGGTGCTGAACCGCCGCGTGCGCGGCGGCTACGCGGCCGTTGCCCAGATCGCCGACGTGGGCCTGCTGGGCTTCCGCGATCCGTACGGCATCCGCCCGCTGTGCTACGGCATCAATGAAACGGAGCAGGGCACGGAGTACATGCTGGCGTCCGAGTCCGTTGCGCTGGAAGGCGCGGGCTTCCGCTTCGTGCGCGACGTGAAGCCGGGCGAGGCCGTGTTCATCGACGCGGAGAACCACCTGCACAGCCAGATGTGCGCGGACAATCCGTCGCTGAACCCGTGCGTGTTCGAGTACGTGTACCTGGCGCGGCCGGACTCCGTCATCGACGGCGCATCCGTCTACAGCACGCGCCTGAAGATGGGCGAGTACCTGGCCGAGAAGATCAAGCGCGAAGGCCTGGCCGACGACATCGACGTCGTGATGCCGATCCCCGATTCGTCGCGCCCCGCCGCGATCCAGCTGGCACTGCGCCTCGGCAAGGAATACCGCGAAGGCTTCATCAAGAACCGCTACATCGGCCGCACCTTCATCATGCCGGGCCAGGCGCTGCGCAAGAAATCCGTGCGCCAGAAGCTGAACGCGATCGGCGACGAGTTCAAGGGCAAGAACGTGCTGCTGGTCGACGACTCGATCGTGCGCGGCACGACCAGCCGTGAGATCGTGCAGATGGCACGCGACTCGGGCGCGAAGAAAGTGATCTTCGCCTCCGCCGCGCCGCCGGTGCTGTACCCGAACGTGTACGGCATCGACATGCCGACCCGCGACGAGCTGATCGCCCACGGCCGCACCGTCGAGGAAGTGTGCAAGGAAATCACGGCGGACGCACTGGTCTACCAGGACCTGGAAGACCTGAAGAAATCGATCTCCGACGTGAACCCGGCGCTGACGAGCTTCGAGGCATCGTGCTTCGACGGCAAGTACATCACGGGCGACGTCTCGCCCGAATACCTGGACCGCATCGAGCACGCCCGCCACAACCCGAAGGCAAAGGGGGCCGAGGACGCGGCGCGCACGCAGCTGAACCTGAACGCTGCGACGACCGAGGCATAACTAACGGGCTCCTGACGGAGCCCTTTTCTTTCCTAAAACGGGGTAGACCCCGATTTCGAGAAACATTTCCAAAATCCGGGGACCAAAATCCGGGGACTGTCCCTCGATTCAGGAAACATTGCCAGAAACGAGGGACAGTCCCCTGTTGTAAAACAACCGAAAAAGTTGGGGCGCGGCACGGATTCCGACGGTTAAACCTTCCCGCTCCCTCTGGCTGATCGATGTTTCCAAAATCGAGGGACTGTCCCCCGATTCAGGAAATATTTCCAAAATTGAGGGACAGTCCCTCGTTGTAAAACGACCGAAAAGTTTATGAGCGAGAAAAAGAACTACGGATTCACGACGACGATCCTGCATGGCGATCGGCAGAAGACCATCGAGCACGGGTCGCTGCACAAGCCCGTCCATACTTCCGTCGCGTTCGGCTATACGGATGCGCGGCAGCTGGCGTCGGTGTTCCAGGGCCGCGAGCCGGGCTTCCGGTATGGGCGGCAGGGCAATCCGACGGTGTCGGCGCTGGAGGAGAAGGTCAACAAGATGGAGGGCGGCGTCGCCACTCTGTGTTTCGCCACCGGCATGGGCGCGATCGGCGCCGTGTTCCAGGCGCTGCTGCGTGCCGGCGACCACGTCGTGTCGTCGTCGTTCCTGTTCGGGAACACGAATTCGCTGTGGCAGACGGTGGCCGGGCAGGGCGTCGGCGTCGATTTCGTCGATGCGACCGATATCGCGAACGTCGCCGCGGCGCTGAAGGACAACACGCGCATCGTGTTCGTCGAGACGATCGCCAACCCGCGCACGCAGATCGCCGACCTGCGGCGCATCGGCGAACTGTGTGCCGAGAAGGGCATCCTGTACATCGTCGACAACACGATGACGACGCCCTACCTGTTCCGCCCGAAGGCGGTCGGCGCGGGCCTTGTCGTCAATGCGCTGACGAAGTCGATCGCCGGCCACGGCATCGCGCTGGGCGGCAGCCTGACCGATACCGGCGCCTACGACTGGAGCCGCTACCCGAACATCTTCGAGAACTACAAGAAGGCGGCCCCAAGCATGTGGGGCATCACGCAGATCCGCGCGAAAGGCTTGCGCGACTTCGGCGCGTCGCTGGGCCCGGAGGCCGCGCATCACATCGCCGTCGGTGCCGAGACGCTGGCGCTGCGCATGGAGCGCACCTGCGCCAATGCCAAGGCCCTCGCTGAGATGCTGGAAGCTGATCCGCGCGTCGCCGCCGTCCACTATCCGGGCCTGCCGTCGCACCCGCAGCACCGGATCGCGGGCGAGCTGTTCAAGTCGTACGGCTCGCTGTTCAGCTTCGAGCTGAAGGACGGCATCGATTGCTTCGATTACCTGAACCGGCTGAAGATCGCCATCCCCGCGTCGAACCTGGGCGACACTCGCACGCTCGTGATCCCCGTCGCGCACACGATCTTCTACGAGATGGGGGCGGAGCGCCGCGCATCGATGGGGATCGCCGAGTCGCTGATCCGCGTCTCCGTCGGCATCGAGGATACGGCGGACCTCGTCGACGACTTCAAGAGCGCGCTGGACGCATGATCGGCCGCGCGTTCGTCGTCGCCGCGTTGTTCGGCGTGACGACCGCGCGGGCCGAGGTATCCGTGCCCGTCGCGCTGGAGAAGGGCATCCCCGTCGCCCAGCTGACGATCGCCGGTGCGACCTATCCGTTCACGTTCGACATCGGCTCCGGGCGCACCGTGCACCTGACGCGCGAGGTGATGGCGGCCATTCCCGGCTTGAAGCTCACGGGACGCAAGGTGCAAAGCTCCGACCTGACGGGCAAGGTGCGCGACGAGGAGGAGTTCGTGATTCCCGATCTCGTCATCAACGGCGTGTCGTTCGGCGAGGTGACGGGTGTGTCCCATGAGCCGTGGGGCCTGACCATCGGCGAAGGCGCGGGGCCGCCGCCGCATTCGGTCATCGGCCTGGCATTGTTCGAAAAGCAGCCGTTCGTGTACGACCAGAGCCGGCTGGAGCTGCGCTTTGGGACACCGCTGGCGTTGGGGAAGGAGTGGCACCCGATGTCCCACGAACGGGCGCATGAGGGTATCGTGATGACGCTGTCGAACCCGCGCGGGAAATACCGGATGGTGTTCGACACGGCCGCCAACCTGTCGCTCGTCAAACCGCAGTCGGTGCAGGCGCAGGGCGACCAGACGGCCAAGTGCGACCTGTTCGGCCCGGCCCGGCCATGCGAGTACGTCGGCGTGGCGCTGGAAGGCGGTGTCCCGCTGAAGGCTTACCTGATGCCGTTGCCGGACCGCTTCGCGGCCGACGGCATCCTCGGCGCCGACTTCTTCCAGGCCTACGGGGTGTATATGGACCTGGCCAACCGCACCGTGGCGCTGAAGCCCGCCAGGCCGGCGGCTAAATAACGCTCAGTGCCAGGCGCGCACGAGCCCCACAGCCAGGCCTTCCAGCGCGAACTCGTCTTCTTCCGGGCGCACGGTGATCACCTTGAAGTCCGGATTCTCCGGCAGCAGTTCGATCGTCGAGCCGGTACGGCGGTAGCGCTTCACGGTGACTTCGCTGCCGATCCGCGCAACGACGATCTGGCCGTTCTTCGCGCTGTCCACTTTCTTCACGGCCAGCAGGTCGCCGTCCATGATGCCCACGTCGCGCATCGACTCGCCGCGCACCTTCAACAGGTAGTCGGGCTTGGCGGAGAACAGCGCGGGGTCGACGCTGTACGTCGTCTCCAGGTTTTCCTGCGCCAGCATCGGCGAGCCGGCGGCCACGCGGCCGATCAGCGGCAGTTGCATCAGCAGCGGGGCCGGTACGCGCGGCAGCGGCTCCAGGTCGGCCACGCCGGCCGACGACGTGGCGGGCCGCTCGCCCAGCAGGCGGATGCCACGCGACGTGCCCGCCGTGATCTCGATGGCCCCTTTGCGCGCCAGCGCCTTCAGGTGTTCCTCGGCCGCGTTGGCCGATTTGAAGCCCAGCTCGGCGGCGATCTCCGCGCGGGTGGGCGGGAAGCCGGTATTGTCGATGGCATCCCTGATCAGGTTGAGAATTTGTTCCTGCCGTGCGGTGAGCTTGATCATGGTGCGAAGCAAAGTGCTGTGGATATAGACAGTCTGTATTTTTGTACAGTGTCAGAGGGAATGCAAGGGGAAATGATGAAAAGAGCGAAATATTTCCTGGAAAATGGTGTCTGACACCATTTTTCACCCGGCGCGCACCGATTCCAGGCTGGTGGCTAGCTAGCAATTGGCCAAAAATCCTGCTATGCTTGCGGGCTTACCTCTTCCCACACCTGTCTTGACGCCAGGGTGGGCTATCAACAGTCCTTAAGGGAGTTTGCATGCGTCACTACGAAATCGTATTTATCGTCCATCCGGACCAAAGCGAGCAAGTGCCCGCGATGATCGAACGTTACAAGACCAGCGTGACCTCGCGCGGCGGTAACGTGCACCGCGTGGAAGATTGGGGCCGCCGTCAAATGGCGTACTCGATCCAGAAGCTGGCCAAGGCTCACTACATCTGCATGAACATCGAGTGCGACAACGACACTCTGGTCGAACTGGAAACCGCGTTCAAGTTCAATGATGCCGTGCTGCGCCACCTGACCGTCAAGATGAAGAAAGCGGAAACCGCTCCTTCGCCGATGATGAAGTCGGTCCAGCGTGAAGACGCCGCCAAGAGCCACCGCGCTGAAGCCGCGGCCGCTCCGGCAGCCGCAGCCTAAGACACAGGATTCTTGCTGAACGAGCTGAGTTTCACCGGCCTGATCGCCGAGCGGGAAGTCATCCGCTACACGCCCGCCGGGCTGCCGATCGTGAATGCAGTATTGCAGCACAGTTCGCAGCAGGTCGAGGCAGGCATCGCCCGACTGACCGAGTTCGAGATCGCCGCGGTTGCCGCGGGGGAGATTTCGGGCCGCTTCAGCCAGGCGCCGCTGGGAGGAGCTTATGAATTCTCGGGCTTCCTCGCCAGAAAAAGCCGCAACAGCAAGAGCCTGGTATTTCACATCATTGATTTTCGTGCCGTCCAGACGACACAATATTTAGATACAGGAGCCTAAAATGGCATTCGGTAAAAAGTTCGATAAAAACAAAGCTAAGCTGAAAGAAAAGCGCAAACAGCAGAATCCGCTGTTCAAGCGTAAGAAGTTCTGCCGCTTCACCGCCGCTGGCGTTGAACAAGTCGATTACAAAGACGTCGACACGCTGAAGGACTTCATCCAGGAAAACGGCAAGATCATGCCGGCACGCCTGACCGGCACGAAGGCGCACTACCAGCGTCAAGTGGACACCGCGATCAAGCGCGCACGCTACCTGGCCCTGCTGCCGTACACCGATCTGCACCACGCCTAATCGGCAGCAGTACAGATAGAACCTGGAGAACATTATGCAAATCATTCTGCTGGAAAAAGTTATCAACGTCGGCAACCTGGGCGACGTGGTGAAGGTCAAGGACGGTTACGCACGTAACTTCCTGATCCCGCAAAAGCTGGCACGCCGTGCCACGACCGCAGCTGTGGCCGAGTTCGAAGCCAAGCGCGCCGAACTGGAAAAAGCTGCCGCTGAAAAGCTGGCCGCTGCACAAGCCCAGGGCGACAAGCTGAGCGGCATGACCGTGACCGTGTCGCAGAAGGCCGGCGTCGACGGCCGTCTGTTCGGTTCCGTGACCAACTACGACATCGCTGAAGCGCTGACGAAAGCTGGCTTCGCTGTGGAAAAAGCTGCCGTGCGCATGCCGACCGGCCCGCTGAAAACCGTGGGCGAGCACCCGGTTTCCGTGGCACTGCACACCGACGTCGTGGTCGAAGTGACCGTGGCCGTCGTGGGCGACGCTGCGTAATCCTGCACACGGAATCTTTTCCGCGTCAGGACTGTCGTATACATTGAAAAAGCCGGGTTCGCCCGGCTTTTTTATTGCTGCAGCCCAGCGCGCATGCGCCTGATGGTTGCATGCGACATTGCTTCTGATTATGAACTTTGCCCTGCGGTTGCAGGTATAATGCGCGCCATGAATGCCCCATCCGACCCGCAAGTCGATTCCCTCCGCATCCCGCCGCACTCGATCGAAGCCGAGCAATCGGTCATCGGCGGCCTGCTGCGCGATAACGCCGCGTGGGACCGCATCGCCGATTTCATGCATGCGGAGGACTTCTATCGCTACGACCACCGGATCATCTTCGAGCAGATGATCCGCCTGATCAACGCCGGCAAGCCCGCCGACGTGATCACCGTCTACGAAGCCCTGACGATGCTGGGCAAGGCCGAGGAGTGCGGTGGCCTGCAGTACCTGAACGCGATGGCGCAGAACACGCCGTCCGCCGCGAACATCCGCCGCTATGCGGAAATCGTCCGCGACCGCGGCGTGCTGCGCAAGCTGATCACGGTGGCCGACGAAATCTCCGGCAACGCGTTTTCCCCGCAAGGCAAGGAAGTCAAGCAGATGCTCGACGAGGCGGAGTCGAAGATCTTCGCGATCGCCGAGCAGGGCGCGCGCGGTGCGCAGGGTTGGCTCGCCGTGCAGCCGCTGCTGACGCAGGTCGTCGAGCGGATCGACGAGCTGTACAGCCGCGACAGCGGCAGCGAGATCACCGGCGTGCCGACCGGTTTCACGGACCTGGACAAGATGACGTCCGGCCTGCAGCCGGGCGACCTCGTCATCGTGGCGGGACGTCCATCGATGGGCAAGACGGCGTTCTCCGTCAACATCGGCGAGAACGTCGCGATCGAGGCGGGCCTGCCCGTCGCCGTGTTCTCGATGGAGATGGGCGGCGCGCAGCTGGCGATGCGTATGCTGGGCTCGGTCGGCCAGCTGGACCAGCATCGCCTGCGTACGGGCAAGCTGAACGACGAAGACTGGCCGCGGCTGACGCACGCGATCCAGAAGATGAACGAGGCGCAGCTGTACATCGACGAGACGCCGGCACTGAACCCGATCGAGATGCGCGCCCGCGCGCGACGCCTGGCGCGCCAGTGCGGCAAGCTGGGCCTGATCATCGTCGACTACCTGCAGCTGATGCAGGGTTCGCAGCCGGGCGACAACCGCGCGGCCGAGATCTCCGAGATCTCCCGTTCGCTGAAGGGCCTGGCGAAGGAATTGCATTGCCCCGTGATCGCGCTGTCGCAGCTGAACCGCTCGCTGGAACAGCGTCCGAACAAACGTCCCGTGATGTCCGACTTGCGCGAATCCGGCGCTATCGAACAGGATGCGGACGTGATCATCTTCCTGTACCGCGACGAGGTGTACAACCCCGATTCGCCGGACAAGGGCACCGCCGAGATCATCATCGGCAAGCAGCGTAACGGCCCGATCGGCGCGATCCGCCTGACCTGGATGGGCATGTACACCAAGTTCGGCAACTACACCGGTAATCTGTCGATCTACCAGGGCGACTGATGAACCAGAGGGGCCGC
Source organism: Pseudoduganella flava (assembly GCF_007830495.1). Classification (GTDB taxonomy): domain Bacteria; phylum Pseudomonadota; class Gammaproteobacteria; order Burkholderiales; family Burkholderiaceae_D; genus Rugamonas; species Rugamonas flava. The sequence goes on from NZ_VLKW01000004.1 coordinate 412,171, forward strand.
TAGAGCACGGCCCCGGCAGCACCCACGAATCAACCCAACGGAGAATAAAATGTTTGGACGCCTGATGCCCACCGAGGGCAAATTCTTTGACCTGTTCAACCAGCATGCGGAACTGTGCGTCAAGGGCGCGAAAGAAATGCTGGGCCTGATGACGAACTTCGACGACCTCGAAAACCGCGTCCACGCGATCGAAAGCATCGAGAAACAGGCGGACAAGATCACCTACACGGCTGTCGACCTGCTGCACAAGACGTTCATCACGCCGCTGGACCGCGACGACATCCACAAGCTGATCACGAAGATGGACGACATCCTCGACATGATGGAAGACGCCGGCCAGACCGTGTCGCTGTACGACCTGCACGCCGTGACGCCGGAAGCGAAGCGCCTGGCCGAACTGGTGCTGGCCTGCTGCGAGAAGGTGCAGGCCGCTGTCGCCCTGCTGGCGAACATGGACAATGCCCGCGAGATCGTCGGCATCTGCGAAGAGATCGACCGCCTGGAATCGGACGCCGACCACGTGATGCGCGCCGCGATGTCGAAGCTGTTCCGCGACGAGCCGGACGTGCGCAACCTGATCAAGATGAAAGCGATCTACGAGATCCTGGAAACCGTGACGGACCGCTGCGAGGACGTGGCCAACATCATCGAAGGCATCATCGTCGAGAACGCGTAACGCGCGCCACGAGCAGAACAACAATATGCAGACCCTACAAATCAGCATCTACGCGCTCGCGGTACTGATCTTCCTGGCACTGATCTTCGATTTCATGAACGGCTTCCACGACGCCGCGAACGCGATCGCGACGGTCGTGTCGACGGGCGTGCTGAAGCCGCAAACGGCCGTGGCGATGGCCGCCTTCTTCAACTTCATCGCGATCTTCATCGTCGGCCTGAAAGTGGCGACGACGATCGGCAAGGGCACCATCGACCCGCACGTGGTCGACCATTATGTGATCTTCGGCGCCCTCGTTGGCGCCATCGTGTGGAACGTGATCACCTGGTACTACGGCATTCCGTCGTCGTCGTCGCACGCGCTGATCGGCGGCCTGGTGGGCGCCGCCGTCGCCAAGTCCGGCACCGGCGCACTGGTCGCCGGCGGCTTGATCAAGACGGTCGTGTTCATCGTCGTCGCGCCGCTGCTGGGCTTCATCCTCGGCTCCGTCATCATGCTCATCGTGTCGTGGGTGTTCGTCAAATCGACGCCCCGCAAGATCGACGGCTGGTTCCGCCGCCTGCAGCTGTTCTCGGCGGCCAGCTACAGCTTGGGCCACGGCGGCAACGACGCGCAGAAAACCATGGGCATCATCTGGATGCTGCTGATCGCGTCCGGCCACGTGGCCGCGACCGATACGACGCCGCCGACCTGGGTCATCGTCGCGTGCTATGCGGCGATCTCGTTCGGCACGCTGTTTGGCGGCTGGCGCATCGTGAAAACCATGGGCCAGAAGATCACGAAACTGAAACCTGTCGGCGGCTTCTGCGCCGAGACGGGCGGCGCGATCACGCTCCTGATGGCATCGTTCTGGGGCGTGCCCGTATCGACGACGCACACGATCACGGGCGCCATCGTCGGCGTCGGCTCGGCGCAGCGCCTGTCGGCCGTGCGCTGGGGCGTGGCCGGCAATATCGTGTGGGCGTGGATCTTCACGATTCCCGCCTCCGCGTTCGTCGCGGCGATCGGCTGGTGGATCGGCACCCACATCATGTGATGAACCACATGACAAGAAAAAAGGAGGCTCCGGCCTCCTTTTTTTATCTACGCTAGAATGACCGCATGGTTTCCGCAATTGCTTCCCTCTCGCAGTCCCTGCTGCGCCTCAAGCCCGACAACTTCACGCTTGCCCTCCTGACCACCGTCGCCGTCGCCTCCGTGCTGCCGTGCACGGGCCAGGCGGCCGCGGTGTTCGGCGACGTCACCACGTTCGCGATCGGTTTGTTGTTCTTCCTGCACGGCGCCAAGCTGTCGCGCACGGCCATCGTGGAAGGCGTCACGCACTGGCGCCTGCACGTGCTGGTGCTGTGCTGTACCTTCGTGCTGTTCCCGCTGCTTGGCCTGCTGTTCAAGCCGCTCGCGCTGCACGTGCTGACGCCGGAGCTGTATCTGGGCCTGCTGTTCCTGTGCATGCTGCCGTCCACGGTGCAGTCGTCGATCGCGTTGACCGCAATGGGCCGCGGTAACGTGCCGGCCGCGATCTGCAGCGCCTCCGCATCGAACTTCCTCGGCATCTTCATCACGCCACTGCTGGTGTCCGCATTCGTCGTACAGGGCCACGCGGCGCGTTCGACGAACGACGCCGTCCTCGCCATCGTGCTGCAGTTGCTGGTGCCGTTCATCGCCGGCCAGCTGGCGCGCCCGCTGATCGGCGCGTGGGTGGACAAGCACAAGCCGCTGCTGAAATACGTGGACCAGGGCTCGATCCTGCTGGTCGTCTACACGGCGTTCTCGGAAGCGGTCAGCGAAGGTATCTGGCACAAGCTGTCGCCGCAACTGCTGGTCACGCTGGGCGTCGTCTGCGGCGTGCTGCTGGCGCTCGTGCTGGCGTTGTCGTACTACGTCAGCCGCAAGCTGGGCTTCTCGCGCGAGGACGAGGTGACGATCGTGTTCTGCGGCTCGAAGAAAAGCCTCGCTTCCGGCGTGCCGATGGCGAAGGTGCTGTTCGCCACGTCGTCGCTGGGAATGATCATCCTGCCCCTGATGTTGTTCCACCAGATCCAGTTGATGGTATGCGCCGTGCTGGCGCAGCGGTTCGCGCAGCGTTCCGGTTAAGCGCCGGGCGCATCCACCAGCAGCGCGGCGCGCAGCGCGCGGATGCGCCGGTCGACGAAGTAGCCGCCCGCCTCGGTGTACTGCAGGTAAGCGCGGCCGCAGTCGCGGCAGCGCGTCACCTGGCAGCGGTTGTACGGATACCAGCGCGGCGCGATCGGCGCCTGCACGCTGTCATAGCGCGTGCCGTCCGGATGGTATTCGGCGAACGTCGCTTCCGCATACGGGTCTTCCACCAGCGTGCCGACCGGCGTGCATTGCGCCGGGTCCAGTGTGACGGGGTAGCTGATCCAGCCTGCCGCGGCGTCGCCGGGGCACATGCAGGGCGCGGTCACGGCATCCGAACGCGCAGCCCACTCCTGCAGCGCCTTGAAAGTCAGTGTGTACATCGGCCGATTGTAGCCCATCTTGCATCTCATCCCGAATTTGAGATATTATCTCAATTATGGGAAATCATGACGAATTCGAGACGAAGCTGGTGGCCCGGCTGGCGGCGCTGCGCGAACAGCGCGGCTGGTCGCTGGACGAGCTGGCCAAGCGAAGCGGCATCAGCCGCGCCACGCTGTCGCGCCTGGAGCGCGGCGAAACCAGTCCCACGGCGGCGCTGCTGGGCAAGCTGTGCGCCGCGTACGGCTTGCCGATGTCGCGCCTGATCGCCGCCGTCGAGGAGCAGGGCGCGCAGCTGATCAAGGCTGCCGAGCAGGCCGTATGGACCGATCCGGCCAGCGGCTTCACGCGCCGGATGGTGTCGCCGCCGGCGCAGGGCATGCGCGCGGAACTGATCGAAGGGCGGCTGCCCGCCGGCGCCGTCATCGATTACGAAGCGCCGCCCGTGTCCGGCCTGGAGCAGCACATCTGGATGCTCGACGGCCTGCTTGAGTACACGCTGGACGGCACCGTCCACACATTGCAGACCGGCGACTGCCTGCGTTTTCGCCTGTACGGCGCCACGCGCTTCGCGTGCCCCGGCCCCATGGGCGCCCACTACCTGATCGCCATCTGCGAGCCATGATCACGATCGAGGAACTGCATGCGGACAGCGTACGCGCCGCCGCCAATGAACTGGCCGACGTGCTGCACGACTGCGTGCTGCATGGCGCAAGCGTCGGCTTCCTGCCGCCATTCACGGTGGCCGATGCGCGCCGCTTCTGGCTGGCGGTGGCGCAGCAGGTCGATGCCGGCGCGCGCACGCTGTTCGCCGCGCGCGACGAACACGGCACCCTGTGCGGCACCGTGCAGCTCGCGCTGGCGATGCCGGCCAACGGCGCCCACCGCGCCGAGGTGAACAAGATGCTGGTGCATACGGGCTGGCGCCGGCGCGGCATCGGCCGGCTGCTGCTGCAGGCCGCCGAGGCCCGCGCACGTGAGCTGGGCCGCACGCTGCTTGTGCTCGACACATGGTCCGGCAGCGGCGCACAGCACCTGTACGCCGGGCTGGGATATCGCACCTGCGGCGACATCCCCCGCTATGCGATCCTGGATGGCGATGCGCTCGGGGCGACGCGCGTGATGTACAAGGTGCTCGGGCCGTCCATCGCCGTTCGGGATGAGGATCCGGACTCGGACGACGCACGCGCGCTGATGGCCGAGCTGTCGCAGGTACTCGCAGCGATCACGGGTGACTCGGGCGCTGCCGCGTTCGACGTGGCCCGCGCCGGCGCCTTCGCGATCGCCCGCGACGACGCGGGCAGGGCGGTCGGCTGCGGTGCCTTGCTGCCGCTCGATGGCGACGTGGCCGAAGTGAAGCGCATGTATGCCCGCCCGGGCAGCGGCGCGGGCGGTGCCGTGCTGGCGCACCTGGAGGCGCGTGCCGCGGCGCTGGGCTATCGCGGCCTGTGGCTGGAGACGCGCAAGGTCAACGAACGGGCCGTGCGCTTCTACGACGCGCAGGGCTATCTGCGCATTCCGAACTTCGGCAAGTATGTGGGGAACGACGCGGCGGTGTGCTTCGGCAAGCGGCTTTGATCGGGCCGGCGATTCACTCGACCGCGTGGCACGCCACGCACAGCTTGTTCCCATCCGGATCGCGGAAGTAGGCACCGTAATAGTTCGCGTGGTACTCGGGCCGCAGGCCGGGCGGCCCGTCGCACGTGCCGCCATGCGCCAGTGCGGCGGCATGGGCGCGGTCGACGGTGGCGCGGTCCGGTGCCAGCAGCGCCGTCATCGCGCCATTGCCCACGGTGGCCGGCATGCCGTCGAACGGGGCGCCGATCAGCAGCAGTGGGCGCGGCGCATCGTGCGGCATCCAGCCTGCCCACGGCCGGCTGTCGTCGCGAAAGCGCAGCGGCTGGCCGAGCGTGTCCATCAACGCCGCGTAGAAATCGAATGCGCGGCCGAAGTCGGTAACCCCGATGAAGATGTGCGACAGCATCGTCACGCCTCCCGCAGCGTGCGTTCGGCCTGGCGCACGCGCAGCGAACGCAAGGCGTGCCAACCGATGCCCGTGCACCATACGGCAAGGATGGCCAGCGCAACGAGGCCGGCCGATTGCCGTGCCTGCGAGGCCATCCACACGCCCATGGCCAGCAGGACGGCGCACACGGCGAGGCGGCCCGTCCAGCCTTCGCTGCCGGAGACGCCCGTCGTTTCGTTGCGGTAGGCGAGGCCCATGAACAGGCCGCTGTCGCTGCGCAGGCCCGCCACCGCGATGCGGTCGCCGTCGCTGATCGCGGCCAGTTCCGCCCCCGTCAGCCGCACCTGCACGCCGGCGATGCGCAGCAACGTCGTATGCACCGTCGTCACGTTGGTGCCATCGCCAGCCGTGTTGCCGGTGACGGCGGTGCCATGGTGGACGTTGCTTGCGATCCCCTTCAACGTTTCCATTCGATCTCCTTGTCGGTCAGCGCCGCAGCGCGACGATCGCCTGCACCACTTCGAACGAGCGCCACGCCATCGCGCCGCCGGCGGCGACGAACACGATCGCGAACACGGCCATGTAGTCGCCGCCCAGCTGGGCCGCCAGCCACAGCGCCGCGGTGACGACGAGGATCGTCACCACCAGCCGCGTGGCCCACCCTTCATGTCCCTCCGCGCCCGTCGTCAGGTTGCGGTGCGCATAGGCGACGAACAGCTTGCCGCGGCGGCGGCCCGCGACGAGCAGCTGCTGGCCTTCGGCGATCACCAGCGGCTCCTGGGTCGAGACGATCTTCACCAGCTGGCCGTCGAGCCGGAACACGGCCGCGTGCACGACGCTGGTGCCTGTCTTTGGGTTGTACGATACCGTTTTACCGTGCCGCAGGTCGGTCACGGTGCCTGTCAGCTTCTCCATCACAGCGTCACTTCCATGCCTTCGTAGGCGAGGAACACGCGCAGCGCGCCCAGCCGCGGCGCATAGCGCGCCATCACTTCGGCGAACACGGCTTCCAGCTCGTCGTCGCTGCGGGTCGGTTCGTGGTGGGTGCAATAGAGCTGCTTCGCGCCGGTGCGCAGCGCCATCTCCAGCGCGCTGTCGAACGTGCCGTGGCCCCAGCCGATCTTGGCAGGATATTCCTCGCGCGTGTACGAGCAGTCGACGATCAGCGCATCGACACCGCGCACCAGGTCGTCGATAGCGGCCGTGCGCTGCGCCACGTGCGCCTGGCAGGCCGCGTGCTCCGGATGATCGGCGGGGTGCAGGTTGAACAGCGGTTCATGGTCGCCCGTGAAGAACACCGACTTGCCGTTGCAGTCAACCCGGTAGCCCAGGTCCGTGACCGGGTGGCTCATCACGACGTTGCGCACGACGGCGTCGCCGACCGGCAGCGCTTCGCCGACCTGCAAGGTGCGGTACTCGATCGTCGCATCCATCTGCGTCTCGCTGACGGGGAAGTAGCTGTTCTGCAGCTGCACGCCCATCACGTGCTCGATGCCGTTTCCGGTATCCGGGTCCGTCGCGCCGTGCAGGCGCACGCGGCTGCCCTTGATGAACAGCGGCGTGAAGAACGGCAGGCCGTGGATGTGGTCCCAGTGGCTGTGCGTGATGAAGATGTTGGCGTGGATCGGCCGCCGGCTGGAGGCCACCAGGGATTGCGCGAGGCAGAACAGGCCCGTGCCGCCGTCGATGACGATCAGCGTGTCGTCGTCGCTGCGGATTTCAATGCACGTGGTGTTGCCGCCATACCGTACGGTACGCGGGCCCGGTGAGGGGATCGAGCCGCGCACCCCCCAGAATTTGAATCTCATTCTTACCCCTGGTTGCTCTTGTTCCTGTCCGGTCGCGTGTGCCGGAGTCCCCCGGATGATAGCCGTTTTTTCATCTTTTCTGGCCATCGGCAGCCGTTTTCGGGCCATCTGTCGCTTTCTCGCCGGCAAAAGTTGCACTCGATTGTATTTCTCGTGTACATCAGCTTGCCGTCCGGCTACACTTCCGCGCATGCAAGAACTGTATCCCGCCCAAATCGCGCAGCGGCTGGACCAGCTGACCGAGCTGTCGGTCGCGCTGGCGTCCAGCCACGACATGGAGCTGCTGCTGGAACGGATACTGATGGTTGCCAAGAGCATCACGAACGCCGATGGCGGCACGGTGTACCGCCCCAGCGCGGACCGGCGCAGCCTGTGCTTCCAGCTGTCCGTCAACGACACGCTGGGCCTGCACCACGGCGGCAGCGGCGGCACGGCCGTCGACATCCCGCCGGTCCCCCTCGTCGACGACAACGGCGGCAAGAACCTGGCCTCCGTCGCCGCGTATGCCGCGAATTTCGGCGTGTCCGTGAACATCGCCGACGTATACCAGGCCGACGTGTTCAACTTCTCCGGCATGCGCGCGTTCGACCGCCAGTTCAACTACCGCTCGCAATCGTTCCTGACGGTGCCGATGCGCGACCACGAAGGCGAGCTGCTGGGCGTGCTCCAGCTGATCAACGCGAAGGACCGCGACACGGGCGTCATCGGCACGTTCTCGCCGACCGACCAGCGCTTCATCGAGGCGCTGGCGGCGCAGGCCGCGCTGGCACTGACGAACCGCCAGCTGATCGTACAGCTGGAAAAGCTGCTGGAGTCCCTCGTCAACCTGATCAACATCGGCATCGACGCGAAGTCGCCGTACACGGGCCGGCACTGCCAGTTCGTGCCGGAGCTGACGATGATGCTGGCCGAGGCCGTGCACGAGACGGACGACGGGCCGATGGCCGACTTCACGATGACGGATGCGGACCGCAAGGAGCTGTGGTTCGCGGGCCTGCTGCACGACTGCGGCAAGATCACGACGCCGGTGCACGTCGTCGACAAGGCCACCAAGCTGGAAACCATCTACGACCGCATCGACCTGATCGACACGCGCTTCGAGGTGCTGCTGCGCGATGCCGAGATTCGCGCGCTCAGGCAGCAGCTGGCCGGCGGCGATGCGGAGGCGATTGGTGCGGAGCTCGCGCAGGAACAGGCCGCACTGGCCGACGACCGCGCCTTCCTGCGTCGCGTGAACGTGGGCGGCGAGGGCATGCGGCCTGATGACCAGGAGCGCGTGCACCGCATCGCGGGGCGGCGCTGGACCAACCCGGCCGGCAGCGACGCGCCGTTCCTGTCCGACGACGAAGTGCGCAACCTGACGATCCGCTTCGGCACGTTGAACGACGACGAACGCAAGATCATCAACAACCACATCGTGATGACGGTGCGGATGCTTGAATCGCTGCCGTGGCCGAAGCACCTGCGCCGCGTGCCGGAATTCGCCGGCGGCCACCACGAGCGCATGGACGGCAAGGGCTACCCGAAAGGCTTGACGCGCGACGAGATGTCGGTGCCGGCGCGGGTGATGGCGATCGCCGACATCTTCGAGGCGCTGACGGCGCACGACCGGCCGTACAAGAAGGCGAAGACGCTGTCCGAATCGCTCGAAATCCTCGGCAAGTTCTGCCTGAACGGCCACATCGACCCGGACCTGTTCGACATCTTCGTGCGCAAGAAGGTGTACATGCGCTTCGCCGGCAAATACCTGGATCCCGCGCAGATCGACGCCGTCGACGAAGCGAAGATCCCCGGCTACGTGCCCTGACCATGCCGGCGCTGCTCGCCCGGGTGCGCAAGAGCGCGCGCCGCCATGCCGCACGCTGGGCCCTCGGCCTGCTGCTGACGGCGGGCGCCGCGCTGCAGGCGGCCGGCTGGCTGCACGTCGACACCGTCGAGCGGCTCGACACGTTCATCGCCGGCCTGCGCATGCGCGTCGAACCCGCCGAGCTGGATCCCCGTGTCGTCATCGTCGACATCGACGACCGCAGCCTCGCGCAGGTTGGCCGCTTCCCGTGGAGCCGCGACGTGATGGCAAGGCTCGTCACGCAACTGACGCACGAGTATGGCGTGGCCGCGGTGGGCTTCGACGTCTCGTTCCCCGAACCCGACAACAGCTCCGGCTACGGCGTGCTGCAAGGCCTGGCCGAGGGCGAGCTGAAGGACGTGCCGGGGCTGGAGCGCCAACTGGCGCGGCTGCAGCCGCGGATGGATTACGACGGCCTGCTGGCCCAGGCGCTGGCCGGGCAACCGGTGGTGCTGGGCTATGCCACGTCCGGCAGCGGCGCAAAGGGCGTGCTGCCGCCGGCCGCGTTCACGGTCGCGTCGCTGAACGGCCGCACGCTCGACGCGTACACGACGCCCGGCTACGAGGCGAACATCGCCCGGCTGCAGCAGGCCGCGCGCGGCGCCGGCATTTTCTCCGTGCTGCCGGACCGCGATGGCGTGGTGCGCTCGACGCCGCTGCTGCAACGGATCGGCGACGGCTACTACCCGACCCTGTCGCTGGCCACCGTGGCCGCGGCGCTCAACGCGCGGGCCATCGCTCCGCTGTGGGAAGGCACGGTGGACACGCTGTCCGCCGCGCAGCGCGCCAGCGGCGGCGTCGATGCGATCGCGCTGTTCCATCCCGATGGTGCGATCCGCATCCCGGTGGGGGAGGGCCTGACGACGACGGTGCAGTTCCGCGGACCCGGCGGCCCAAGCGGCGGCGCGTTCCGTTACGTATCGGCCGTGGACGTGCTGCATGGCGCCGTGCCGCGCGACGCGCTGGCCGGCGTCATCGTGCTGGTCGGCACGACGGCCGCGGGGTTGAACGACTTGCGGGCGACGCCCGTCTCCGCGGTCTACCCCGGTGTCGAGGTGCATGCGAACCTGATCAAGTCGATCCTGGACGGCAGCTTCAAGGCGCGTCCGGACTTCGCGGCGGCCGCCGAGTTGCTGCAGGTGCTGGCCGTCGGCGTGCTGCTTGCCGTGGCGCTGGCCGTGCTGGCGCCGGCATGGTCGATGCTGCTGGCCGTCGCCACGGCGCTGGCCGTCGCCTGGCTCAATTACTGGCTGTACAGCGCGCACGACGCCGTGCTGAACGTGGCGATGCCGCTGCTGCTGATCGTCGCGCTGTTCGTGCTCAACGTCGCGTGGGGCTACTTCTTCGAGGTGCGGCGCGGCCGCGCGCTGGTGTCGCGCTTCGGCGAGTACGTGGCGCCCGAGCTGGTGGCCGAGATGGCGGAAAACCCGGAGCGCTACAGCATGGATGGCGAAAGCCGCGAGCTGACCGTGATGTTCGTCGACGTGCGCGGCTTCACGACGATCTCGGAAGGGCTGCCGCCGAAGGAGCTGCGCGAATACATCAACCGCTACCTGACGGCGATGTCCGAGGATATCCGCGACAGCCACCGGGGCACGCTCGACAAGTACATCGGCGACGCCGTGATGGCGTTCTGGGGCGCGCCCGTGCCGTTTGCCGACCACGCTTACCGCGGCGTGGCGACGGCGCTGCTGATGCAGGCCACGGCAGCGCGCCTGAACGACGAATTCGTGCGGCGCGGCTGGCCCGCGCTGGCGATCGGCATCGGCTTGAACAGCGGCTTGATGCACGTGGGCGACATGGGCTCGTCGATCCGCCGCGCGTACACGGTGATGGGCGATGCCGTCAACCTGGGCGCGCGGCTGGAAGGCATCACGAAGGTGTACAGCGTCGGCATCTGCGTCGGCGCCGCCACGCGCGCGGCCGCGCCGCAGTTCGCCTACCGCGAACTGGACCTGGTGCGGGTGAAGGGCAAGCACGAGCCGGTGGCGATCTTCGAGCCGGTGGCGCTGGAACAGCATGTCGATGCGGCGACCCGCGCGGAGCTGGATGCGTGGCACGCGGCGCTGGCGCTGGTGCGCGCGCAGCGCTGGAGCGAAGCCGCCGCCAGTATCGAAGGCCTGCGGGCGGCAGCGCCCGACCGCGCGCTGTACGCACTGTACGCCGAACGCATCGCCCACTACCGCGCCCATCCACCGGGCGCCGATTGGGATGGCGTGACGACGTTCGCGACCAAGTAGGAACGGACGGAAGCGCCCCGCGGCGACAATTCTGCGACAAATCAACAATATTTCAAATAAGAATTATTTGTTGCATATGTGTACTCTGACGACTTGAGTACATCGCATCCGGCACACAAATGGTGTTGTTTTGTGGCAATATCACATTCCCGTCGATGTTTCTGCAGGATAATTCGTGCTGCGCGGAAACAGCGCAAGCCGACCAGAACCAGAAGAATTCCTCAATCACCATGACATACCGCTTTGCGCGCCTGATCGCAGGCTCGATCCTTGCCGCCGCCGTGCCCATCAGCGCCGCCTGGGCGCAGACCGATGCCGCGCCGGCCACGATCCGCTTCGATATCAGCCGCTTCCAGGTCGACGGCAATACGCTGCTGGCACCGGACGTCGTTGCGCGGACGGTGGCGCCGTTTGCCGGCAAGGACCGCGATTTCGGCGACGTGCAGCGCGCGCTCGAGGCGCTCGAAGCGGCTTACCAGCAGGCGGGCTACAGTATCGTGACGGTGGAGCTGCCGGAGCAGGAGCTGGACCGGGGCGTCGTGCAATTGCGCGTCGTGCAGACGAAGATCGGCACCGTGCTGGTGAGGAACAACACGCAGTTCGACGAGGCGAACATCCGCCGCAGCGTGCCCGGCCTGGTGGGCGGCACGACGCCGAACGTGGCCGCGATCTCGCAAAGCCTGAAGCTCGCGAACGAGAACCCGGCCAAGAAGACCAAACTGAGTTTGCGCCAGGGCGAGCGCGACGACGAGGTGGACGCGACGCTCGACGTGACGGACGAAGCACCGTGGAAGGCGATGGCGAACGTCGACAACACGGGCACCGCGCAAACGGGCCGCACCCACGTGGGCTTCGTGCTGCAGCACGCGAACCTGTGGAACCGCGACCACGTGCTGTCGCTGCAGTACACGACCACGGTCGAGAAGCCGGGCCGCGTCAAGGTGTACGGCATCGGCTACCACGTGCCGCTGTACGCGCTGGGCGATGCCATCGACTTGTTCGCCAACTACTCGAACATCGATTCGGGCACCGTGACGGCCGGTGTGTTCGACCTGGCCGTCAGCGGCGCGGGCGCCGTGTTCGGCGCGCGCTATACGCACAACCTCGTCAAGCGCGGCGGCCTCGAGTCGAAACTCGTGTACGGCATCGACCACAAGGCGTTCCGCAACAGCATCGTGCTGCTGGGGCAGGACGTGGGCAACAACGTCACCGTGCATCCCGCCAGCGCGGCATGGCAGGGCACGTGGACAACGCCGGACAGCGAACTGGCCGGTTCCGCCACGCTGGTGCGCAACATCCCCGGCGGCGCGCGCGGCAGCCAGCAGGACTTCACGTTGGCGCGCACGCATGCGCCGGACGACTACACGCTGTTGCGCCTGTCCGCCAGCTGGAGCCAGGTGCTGCCGGCCGACTGGCAATTGCGGGCGATCGCCAACGCCCAGCTGACGGGCGACGCGCTGATCCCCGGCGAGCAGTTCGGCGCGGGCGGCGCTGCATCGGTACGGGGCTTTTCCGAGCGCGAGATCGCCAACGACGCGGGCGCCGGCGGCAACCTGGAGCTGTACACGCCGAACCTGTGCGGCAACGGGCGCTGGCAATGCCGCGCGCTGGCGTTCTACGACGTGGCCGGCGTGCGCCGCAAGCATGCGCTGCCCGGCGAGCTGACCAGCACCGCGATCGCCGCCGCCGGCCTGGGCATGCGCGTGCTGCTCGCCAGTCAAGTCAACCTGCAGCTCGACTACGGCCACGTGGTGCGTGCCGGTGCCACGCAACGCAATGACGCGAACCGGCTGCACGTGCGGCTCGGCCTTTCCTATTGAGGCAACACGATGAACCAACACCCTTTGCCCCAGTTCCGCACCAAGCTGCTGGCCGCGACGATCGCGGCGTGCTTCGCAGGCACGGCGCTCGCCAATCCCACCCTGCCGCAAGTCGTGGCCGGCCAGGCCGCGTTCAGCCAGAACGGCAACGTGTTCACGATCACGAACGCGCCGAACACGATCATCAACTGGCACAGCTTCTCGATCGACAGGGGCGAGATCACCCGCTTCCTGCAGCAGAACGCGGACAGCCGGGTGCTGAACCGCATCACGGGGCAGGACCCCAGCAGCATCCTCGGCGCGCTGCAATCGAACGGCAAGGTGTACCTGATCAACCCGAACGGCATCCTGTTCGGCAAGGATGCGCGCATCGACGTCAACGGCCTCGTGGCGTCGTCACTGAACATCACCGATGCGAACTTCCTGGCCGGGAAGAACCTGTTCGACGGTGCCGGCGCGGCAGTCGCCAACCAGGGAACGATCACGACGCCGCAGGGCGGCCAGGTGTTCCTGATCGCGCCGGACGTCGCGAATACGGGCATCATCAATGCGCCGAACGGCGAAGTGCTGCTGGCCGCTGGCCGCAGCGTGCAGCTCGTTGATTCGGCCGATCCGGCCGTGCACGTGGTGGTGTCGGCGCCGGAAGACCGCGCGCTGAACCTGGGCGCGATCGTTGCCGCCGGCGGCCGTGTCGGCATCTACGGCGCGCTGCTGAACCAGCGCGGCACGATCAACGCGGACAGCGCCACGGTGGGCGCGAACGGCAAGATCGTGCTGAAGGCCAGCCGCACGGCGCTCATCGAAGGCGGCAGCCGCACCAGCGCACGCGGCGCGGACAAGGGCGGCGACATCGTCGTGCTGGGCCCGCAGGTGGGCGTGACGGGGGATGCGCGCATCGATGCAGGCGGCGCGCACGGCGGCGGCACCGTGCTGCTGGGTGGTGACAAGCAGGGCGCCGCCACGGCGGCGGGAGCGAACGCGCGCCAGGTGTACGTCGGCGCCGATGCGACGTTGGCCGCCGATGCGCTGGTGTCCGGCAACGGCGGCAAGATCGTCGCGTGGGGCGACGACACGGCACGCGTGCACGGCACGGTGTCGGTGCGCGGCGCGGGCACCGGCAAGGGCGGCTTCGTCGAAACGTCGGGCCACTACCTTGACGTCAACGGCGTGCGCGTGGATGCCTCCGGCGCAGGCGGCAACGGCAGCTGGCTGCTCGATCCATACGACATCGAAGTGAAGGCGGTCGTCGCCGGCGGCGCCGCCTTGTCCGACGTGGCCGATTTCAATGCGGGATCCGAGAGCGGCGTCACGCAGGTCGCGACGGCACTGCTGAACAACGCCACGGCCAACGTCAAGCTTCAGGCCCGGCACGACATCAAGATCAGCGACGCGGTGAACATCGCAGCCGCCGGCGTCGGCCTGACGGCGCAGGCCGGCAACGACATCGACGTGGCCGCCAGCATCACGACGCACGGCGGCGCGGTCGACCTGTCGGCCAACGATGCCGCAGCGGGTGCCGCCTCCGGCAGCGGCCGCGTGACGATCGCCGCACCGCTTGCCACCAATGGCGGCGACGTCACGCTGGCCGGTGCGCGCGTCGTCGTGAGCGACGACGTCGATGCCGGCAAGGCGAACGTGCTGCTGCAGTCGAACGTGGCCGGCGGGCGCATCGAGATCGGCTCGGGCGCCACCGTGCGCGCGAGCGGCGACGATGCGTTCGCGCAGCAGGTGTCGTTCGTGGCCGACGACGTGAAGCTCGACGGCCGCGTCGAAGCCGGATCGGGGCAGGGCGGCTTCGTGTCGTTCACGACGACGGACGCGGCACGCGGCATCCTGCTGGGCGGCGACGATTCTTCGAAGCTGAGCCTGGGCCAGGCCGAATTGAATCGTGTCGAGGCCTTCGAGATCAACGTGGGCACCAGCGCGCACCAGGGCGGCATCGCCGTCGTCGGCGACGTCAACCTGGACACGGCGTCCGCGCTGTTCCTCGAGTCGCAAGGCAATATCGCCATCGGCGCGGGACTGCGCGCGTCGGCGTCGAACGGCACGATCTACGTGGGTAACCTGGCAGCGAGCGGCACCGTCACGGTGTCGGCCGGGGGCGTCATCGAGGCGAACCGCGTGCAGGTGCGCTCGAACAACGTGGACATTGCCGGCAGCATCGGCGCCACCTATGCCGCGTTCGACACCTACTCGGACGACGCGGCCATCGCGCTGGGCACCAGCGGCGGCTACCTGAGCGCCGCGGAACTGGCGGCCGTGCATGCACCGCGGCTGGCGATCGGCACGCGCGACGGCTATGCCGGCACCGTGACGGTGGCCGGCGCGTTGGACCTGGCAACGGCCGGCGCGCAGGTCGGCGACATGGCCGGCATGGTGACGCTGCAGGGCGGCTCGGTCGCGGTCAACGCCGCGCTGAAGGCGCACGATGGGCTGACCTTGCGCGCCACCGGCGCGGTGACGCAGACGGCCGCGCTCAGCGCCGATACGCTGATCGCCTCCGGTGCCAGCGTGACGCTGACCGACGCGGGCAACGACGTCCGCAACCTGGCCGCCAGCGCGACGGACGCGACGGGCGACATCGCGTTCCGCACGCGCGGCGCGCTGCGCCTGACGGGGGGCGGCGGCATCGATGGCGTGCAGGCCGGTCGCAACGTGGCGTTGGCGGCGGACAGCATCGACCAGGACGACAACGGCTACATCGCGGCCGCCGGGCTGGCCGTGCAGGCGACCGGCGACGTGATCCTGGACACGGCGGTCAGCGACGTGCGCTCGCTGGCCGTGCGGGCTGGCGGCGCGGTGCGCTTCGCCGGCGAGGGCGATGTGGCCGTGGCCCGCCTGGCCGGCGTCGACGGCGCCATCGCCGGCATCGCCGGCAAGGACATCAACCTCGACATCGGCGGCGCGCTGGCGACGTCCGGGGGAACGATCGCCGGCACGACGCTGACCGTGCGCACGGGCGGCGCCGTCGGCTCCTACGAGCAGGCGCTGCTGACCGAGGTGGGCTTGCTGGACATCGAGAGCGGCGCCACCAGCGGCGATGCGCCCATCGCCATCAAGAATAACGCCACCCGGCCGGGCGCGCTGACCGTGCACCGGCTCAAGCTCAACCTGGGCAACGGCGGCTCGGTCACACTGAACAATTTCGGCGCGACGACGATCGATCCGGCGGGCGTTGTCGCCACGGATCGCGGCGGCATCGCCCTGACGGCCTACGAGCAGCTGTCCGTCTACGGCACCGTCACGTCGGAGCGGGGCGATATCCTGCTGCGGCCCATGTACGTCAGCCCGGGCGACGACCTGCTCACGATCGGCAACTCGGCGCTGGTCCGTGCCGAACGAGGCAACATCTTCCTTGCCGCACGCTCGGCTTCCGTGCTGACGATCGCCCAGGGCGCGCGCATCGAGGCACCGCTGGGCATCGTCACGCGGCCGACTGACGTGGTGTCTCCGCCACCACCGCCACCGCCACCACCACCGCCGCCACCGCCACCACCGCCACCACCGCCGCCGCCAGTACCGGAGCCGCCGGTGCCACCGGTGCCTCCAACGCCGCCGGTGCCACCAACGCCGCCGGTACCACCGACACCACCGGTGCCGCCTGTTCCGCCGACACCGCCGGAACCGCCGACGCCACCCGTCCAGCCGCCGACGCCTGAGCCGCCGGCACCGCAGCCACCCGTCAGCGTCGACGTGTGCATGATCTCCCCGGCGCTGGCGATGTGCCAGGTGATCGCGCCGCCATCCGTCGACGAACCGGTCAAGCCCGTGCAGCGCGCGGCGAACGAGATCATCACGGCCGTGCGGCGTGATCGCGAGCCGGCACCGCCGGGCGGTCCCGCGCAAGGGGAGAAGGACAAGAAGCAACGCGATGGCGGCAACGCCCCCGCAACCAAGGGAACAGCAGATGAAAAACCACCGATCAAAAACTACTGCAATTGATTGGCTGCGCGGGTGGTCTCTGTGCGCCCTGATGTGCGCCTTGCTGTGTGCCGGTCCCGCGTGGGCGGCGCCGGTCGCGGGCATTGTCGTCCAGCTGTCCGGGCCCCTGCTGGCAAAGAAGGCCGGCGGCGGCGTCAAGATCCTGTCGCTGAAGTCGGAAGTGGAGAACGGCGACACGCTGGTGACGGAAAAGAACACCTATGCGATGGTGAAGTTCATCGACAACAGCGAGATCACGCTGCGCCCTGGCTCGACGATGACGATCGAGAACTTCAGCTTCGCGGCCGAGCGGCCGGATGGCGACCAGGCCCGCTTCAACCTCGTCAAGGGCGGTCTGCGTTCCGTGACGGGCCTGCTGGGCAAGCGCAGCAAGGAGAAGTTCGAGCTGAAGACGCCGACGGCGACGATCGGCATCCGCGGCACGACGTTCGTCGTCGAATATGTGCCGCAGGCCGCCCAGCAGATGCCGGCGGGCGCGCGGGCGCCGGGGCTGTACGTGCAGGTATTGGACGGCATGATCCACGTGGCCAATCCGGGCGGCGCGGAGCATTTCAGCGCCGGGCAGTTCGGTTTTGTGCCCGGCAATACGCAGCCGCCGGTCGTGCTGCCGGCCGATCCGGGCATGCAGTTCGTGCCGCCGCCCGTGTTCAACAGCTCGACGGCGCCGGGGACACCGGGCATGCCGGGGACGGCGGGCAAGACGGGGGCGGTCGATTGCGAGGTGCGCTGAAAGCGCCTTGAAAATAACCCTTGACCTTCCCATCATGGGATACTTGAAGCTGCCATCAAACCATGGCACAGGAGTATCCCGATGAGCACCACCCTCCATACGCAAGACGTTCGCGTCAAAGGCATGAGCTGCGCGTCGTGCGTCGGCCGTGTCGAAAAGGCATTGGCCGCCGTGCCTGGCGTGCGGCGCGCCAGCGTCAATCTCGCCACCGAGACGGCGCGGGTCGAGTCGGACGACACGCTGCCGTTCGACGCGCTGCGTGCCGCCGTCGAGAAGGCCGGCTACGAAGCCGAAGCGCCGGCGCCCGCGACGACCCACACGCTCGACCTGCGCGTCGGCGGCATGAGTTGTGCATCATGCGTCGGCCGGGTCGAGAAGGCGCTGGCGGCCGTGCCGGGCGTGCAAAGCGCCAGCGTGAACCTCGCCACAGAGACGGCCCGCGTCGAATCGGCTGAGCCGCTGCCGTTCGCGCTGCTGCACGACGCCGTCGCCAAGGCCGGCTATGAAGCCGAAGCGCTGGCACCAATGGCCACCACATCGGCCACCACACCGACCGCCACCCCCGCAACACCGCAGTCCAGGGTACGCGGCTGGCTGCACGGCAGTAACGACGGCCTGCCCGTGCTGCTGGCCGGCCTGCTGGCGCTGCCGCTCGTCGTACCGATGATCATCGAGCAGTTCGGCGCGCACCTGATGGTGCCCGCGTGGCTGCAATGGCTGCTCGCCACGCCCGTGCAATTCCTGTTCGGCGCGCGCTTCTACCGGGCCGGCTGGAAGGCCGTGCGGGCCAAGGCGGGCAATATGGACTTGCTGGTCGCGCTGGGCACCAGTGCCGCTTACGGCCTGTCCGTCTACCTGCTGCTGGCCGGGCGGCAGATGCACCTGTATTTCGAAGCGTCGTCCGTCGTCATCGCGCTGGTCCTGCTGGGCAAGTGGCTCGAGGCGCGCGCGAAGCGCCAGACCACGTCGGCGATCCGCGCACTGCAGACGCTGCGGCCCGAGTCGGCACGCGTGCGCCGCGGCACCGGCGATGTCGACGTGCCGGTGGCCGCCGTGCGCCCGGGCGACTTCGTCGTCGTGCGGCCCGGTGAACGCATCGCTGTGGACGGCGAAGTGATCGAAGGCGCCAGCCACGTCGACGAGGCGCTGATCACGGGCGAAAGCCTGCCCGTCGCACGCCAGCCGGGCGACCGCGTGACGGGCGGCGCGATCAACGGCGAGGGCGCGCTGCTGGTGCGCACGACGGCAACGGGGGCCGAGACGACGCTCGAGCGCATCATCCGCCTCGTCGAGGATGCGCAGGCCGCCAAGGCCCCCGTGCAGCACCTGGTGGACCGGATCAGCGCCGTGTTCGTGCCCGTCGTGCTGGGCCTTGCGGCACTGACCTTGCTCGGCTGGTGGTTCGCCACCGGCGACCTGGAACATGCCACGATCAACGCCGTCGCGGTGCTTGTCATCGCGTGCCCGTGCGCGCTGGGCCTTGCCACGCCGGCCGCGATCATGGCCGGCACCGGCGTCGCCGCGCGGTACGGCATCCTGATCAAGGACGCCGAAGCGCTGGAAACGGCGCACGGCATCAAGACCGTGGTGTTCGACAAGACGGGCACGTTGACGCAGGGCCGGCCCGTGCTGGCGGCGCTGCATCCGCACGGCCTGCCCGATACGGAGCTGCTGGCGCTGACCGCTGCCGTGCAGCGGGGCAGCGAGCACGCGCTGGCCAGAGCCGTGCTGGATGCGGCAAATGAGCGGGCGCTGGCGGTGCCGGCCGCGCAAGCGGTGACTGCATTGCCGGGCCGCGGACTGGCGGCGGCCGTGGCTGGGCGCGACCTGATCCTGGGCAGCACGCGGCTGATGACGGAGCGGGGCATCGCGCTCGATCCGCTGGCCGCCGACGCCGCGCGGCTCGAAGAGACGGGGCACACGGTGTCGTGGCTCGCCGACGCGGGCGCGCGGCAGCTGCTTGGCCTGGTGGCGTTTGCCGACCCGCCGAAAGCCACCGCACAGGCGGCCGTCGCCCGGCTGCATGCGCAAGGCATCGCGACGGTGATGCTGACGGGCGATAACGCCGGCAGCGCGCAGGCGGTGGCGGGCCGGCTGGGCATCGGCACGGCGGTGGCGAACCTGCTGCCGGCCGACAAGACGGCCCACATCGGCAAGCTGAAGGCGGCCGGGGCGCGCGTGGCGATGGTCGGCGACGGCATCAACGATGCGCCGGCGCTGGCCGCGGCCGACGTCGGCATCGCGATGTCCACCGGTACCGACGTGGCGATGCAGGCGGCCGGCATCACGCTGATGCGCGGCGATCCCGCCCTCGTCGCGGACGCGATCGACATCTCGCGCCGCACGTTCGCGAAGATCCGCCAGAACCTGTTCTGGGCCTTCATCTACAACCTGGCCGGCATTCCGCTGGCGGCGCTGGGCATGCTCAATCCCGTCGTCGCGGGCGCGGCGATGGCGCTGTCCTCCGTCAGCGTGATCACCAATGCGCTGCTGCTGCGCCGCTGGCACCCGCGAGGAGAACGAGCATGAACATCGGACAAGCCGCCACCGCCTCCGGTGTGACCGCGAAGATGATCCGCTACTACGAGAGCATCGGCCTGGTGCCGGCCGCGCACCGCACCGACAGCGGCTACCGCGTGTACGGCCAGCGCGAGCTGCACACGCTGCGCTTCATCCGGCGCGCCCGCAAGCTGGGGTTTTCTCTGGAGCGCATCGCCGAGCTGCTGTCGCTGTGGCAGGACGGGAATCGCGCCAGCGCTGACGTGAAGCGCATCGCGCTCGACCACGTGGCCGAGCTGGACGAACGGATTCGGGAGTTGACGGAGATGCGCGACACGATCGCCACGCTGGCCAGCTGCTGCCACGGCGACGACCGGCCCGACTGCCCGATCCTGCAAAGCCTGGGCACGGACGCGGCGCTGCCGCAGTGAAGCGCTCGGTGTAGCCCTACTGGCGCAGGAACATCCAGACGGTCAGTGCGGCGCCGACGCACACGACGAAGATGCGCATCACGCGCTGCGGCAGCCGGTAGATCAGCCAGGAGCCGAGCAGGCCGCCGCCGATGCCGCCGGCGCACAGCGCGACCGCGGCGGGCCAGCTGATCAGGTTCGAGAACGCGAAGATCAATGTGGCCGATGCATTCATGGCCATCGCCAGCATGTTCTTCGTGGCGGTGGCGGCGCGAATCTGCTGGCCGGCGATCGTCAGCGCGGCCAGCATCAGGAAGCCGATACCGCCGCCGAAGTAGCCGCCGTAGACGGCAATCGCCGCCTGTGTCAGGGCCAGGCCCCATGCGGGCATGCGGCTGGCCGCGTGCAGCGGCTGCTTGCGGAACGCGCCCCACGCGAACATCGCCGTGGCGAACAGCACGAGCCACGGCACCAGCTGTGCGAAGAACGTGGGCGGCGTGATGCGCAGCAGGAAGGCGCCGGCGATGCCGCCGACGACGCTGATGGCGAACATCTGGCGGAACGTCAGCGGGCCGACGTCGTCCACCAGCTTGCGGCCCGCGATCGCCGACGTGGCCTGGCTGGGAAACATCGCGATCGTCGACGTCATGTTCGCCGCCAGCGGGTTCAGGCCGGCCAGCAGCAGCGCCGGAAACGTGATGAACGATCCGCCGCCGGCCAGCGCATTCTGCGTGCCGGCAAGCAGCCCGGCGCAAGCAAGCAGCAGGATGGCGGGAAGGTCGAGCGGAGGAACGGCCATGGGTGTCTCGGTTCGTGGGCGGGGGAGGCCGATTATAGCGCCGCCTTCGTGGCTGCCGGGCTAGAATGCGCGGACCCACTTCATGGAGGTGCAATGGAACCCTACATCCTGTACTACTGGCCGACGATCCAGGGCCGCGGCGAATTCGTGCGGCTGGCTTTGGAGGAGGCGGGCGTGCCGTACCGCGACGTGGCGCGCGGCACCAAGCAAGGCATGGCGCAGCTCGAGGCCGCGCTCGATTTCGCCGGCGAACCGCAGGCCGCGTTCGCGCCGCCGGTGCTGCGCGCGGGCGAACTGCTGATCGGGCAGACGACGAACATCCTGCTGTTCCTGGGCGCGCGCCACGGCCTGGCGCCGCGCAGCGAGAAAGGGCGGCTGTGGTGCAACCAGCTGCAGCTGACGATCGCGGACATCGTCGCCGAGGCGCACGACTCGCACCATCCGATCTCGGTGAACAGCTACTACGAGGAGCAGAAGAAGGAAGCGCGGGCACGCTCACGCTACTTTCGCGCCGAGCGCATCCCGAAATTCCTGGGCTACTTCGAGAACGTGTTGCAGGCCAATCCGGCACGGGGCAATTTCGCCGTGGGCGCGAAGCTCACCTACGTCGACCTGTCGCTGTTCCAGCTGGTCGAGGGCTTGCGTTATGCGTTCCCGAAGACGATGATGCAGCTGGCGCCGCAGTGGCCCCGGCTGACCGCGCTGTGCGACATGGTGCGCGAACGGCCGAACATCGCGGCGTATCTACGCTCGAAGCGGAGGATTCCGTTCAACGAGGATGGGATCTTCCGGCGCTACCCGGAACTGGAGAAGAATTGAAACGTTCGGTCACCCTTGCCGCGCTGGCGGCGCATTGCCTGTTCAACGCGGCCCATGCGGCCGCACCCGAGCCGGCGGCCTTTACCGCCGACGTCGCCCAGCGCATGCGTGCAGCGCTGCCCGGCCAGCAGGTGGAGATCCTCCAGCCGCTGCGCCTGCGGGTCGGCTCGCTGCGGGTCGGACTGGACACTCCATGGCGCACCTGCACCACCGCCGAGGCGAGCTGCGACGAAGAGTTGCAGGCGCTGGTTGGCGCCGTCAAGGAAGCGCTCGCGCGCGAAGGCAAACTGCCCGACAAGGCAGCGCTGGAGCAGGGTGTGCGGCTAGCCGTGCGGCCGGCGGAGTACGCCACGCAGGTGGGCCGGATGCTGGGAGCGCAGGGCGTGAAGCTGGTGACGGCGCCACTCGCGGCCGATCTCGTTGTCATCGCCGTGCTAGATACCCCACAGGCGACACGGCCCGTGACGAGCGACGACCTGGCGCGCACCGGACTCGATGCGGCCGCCGTCCTGGCGCTGGCGCGGGCCAACACGGACCGCGAAGTGCCGCCGCTTGCCGGCAAGGCGGCACCCGTGGAGGCCGGCCAGATCCAGCAGCTGACGCTGGGCTACTACACGGCGTCGCGCCTTGCGTTCGCGCCGCAGTGGGAAGCGCTGGCGCAGGCGCAGCACGGCGCGCTGCTGGTGATGGCACCGGCGCCGGACCTGCTCCTGTACAGCGCCGGCGATACGCCGGCCGGCATCGATGCGCTGCGCACCTACGGCGCGAACCTCGCGCGCCGCGCACCGAAGCCGTTGTCCGACCAGGTGCTGCGCTGGACCCCGGCCGGGTGGCAGGCGGTACGCTGATCAGCGCGCGCTGGTGACGGGATAGCCGGCGTCCACAATGGCCGCCTTGACGGCGTCCAGCGGTGCGCCGGACTGCACCTTCACCTGCTTGCCGGCCAGGTCCACGGCGACCTGGGCGCCGTTGTCGAGCGCCTTGACGGCCTTCGTCACGCTGGCCACGCAGTGGCCGCAGCTCATGTTTTCAACTTGCAGTTCGTACATGCGATACTCCTTTCGTTGTCGATGCGCGTACTGTAATCCTACCTGCCGGGGGAAGGTCAAGCGCGCCCTGAAAGGAATCGATGAAACAGGCCATCGTGCACATCGCCCTCGTCGTGCGGGATTACGACGAGGCGATCGACTTCTACGTCAACAAGCTGGGGTTCGAGCTGCTCGACGATACCTACCAGCCGGCGCAGGACAAGCGCTGGGTCGTCGTCGCGCCACCCGGCGGGGTGGGCACGACGATCCTGCTGGTCAAGGCCTCCAAGCCCGAGCAGGAGCCGTTCGTCGGCAACCAGGCGGGCGGGCGCGTGTTCCTGTTCCTGAACACGGATGACTTCTGGCGCGATGTCGCCCGGCTGCGCGAGCATGGCGTGCGCTTCGTGCGCGAGCCGAAGCAGGAGGACTACGGCCTCGTCGCCGTGTTCGCGGACCTGTACGGCAACCTGTGGGACCTGCTGCAGATGAATGCCGACCACCCGATCGCGCGGCGGTTCACAGCGCCGCCTTCAGCTGGTTGATGTAACGCTCGCTGACGCTCACCTGCGCGCCGCAGCGCAACGTGAGGCGCCAGCTGCCGTCGCCCACCGTCTCCAGCGCGGCGATCTGGTCGCGCCGCACGATCGCGCCGCGGTGCACGCGCAGGAAGCGCGCCGGGTCGAGCAATCCCTCCAGGCGATTCAACGTGATCCGGTGCAGCACCGTGCGCGCGGCCAGGTGTAATTCCGCGTAATTGCCGGCCGCGCCGATCCACAGGATGTCGGCGACGAGCACCTGCTCGATGCGGCCGACGGAGCGCACGTTGACACGGTCCACGTAGCCGCCGTCGGCCGACTCCACGTAATGGCGCAGCGCGGCGCCATAAGCCTCGCGCTGGCGGTGCCGCAGCATCGCTTCGGTGCGCTCGATGGTGTGCGCGAGGCGCGCGTCGTCCAGCGGCTTCAACAGGTAGTCGAGCGCATGCACCTCGAACGCGTCGACGGCGTGGCTGCTGTATGCCGTGACGAAGACGATCAGCGGCGGTTCGCGCAGCCGGCTGATTTCACGCGCCAATACAAGGCCGGATTCGGACGGCATCTGGATGTCGAGGAACAGCAGGTCGACGTCGCCAGCTGCCAGCGCGGCACGCGCGGCGGCGGCGCTGTCGCACTCGGCCGCCAGGGTCCAGCCGGGCTGGCCGGCCAGCGCGAGGCGCAGGTTGGCCCGGCCCGGTTCCTCGTCGTCGACGATCAGGTAGCGCACCGGCATCGCGTCAGTCCGTCAACGGCAGGCGCACTTCGGCGACGAAGCGGCCGTCATGCGGGCCGGCCGTCAGCGTCGCGGCGGGATGCATCAGCCGCAGCCGGTCGCGCGTGTTGGCCAGGCCCAGGCCCGCGCCGGGGTTCGGCGAGCACGCGGCGCCCAGCGGGTTCGAGACCAGCACGCGCAGCGCGCCCGGTTCGCGGGCGAACGCGACGCGCAGGTCGCCGGGGCCGTCGTGGCAGTCGAGGTCATGGCGCAGCGCGTTCTCGATCAGCGGCTGCAGCAGCAGCGGTGGGCAGTCGACCTGGTGCAGCGTCTCGTCGTCGCCGTCGATGTGCACGCGTAGCCGCTCGCCATAGCGCAGCCGCTGCAGGTCGAGGTAGTCGCGCACGAAGCGCAGCTCGTCGGCCAGGCTGGCCGTATTGTGCACGCTGGCCGTCAGCGCATAGCGCAGCAGCGCGGACAGGCGGGCGATGCCACCCAGCGCCACCTTGCCGTCGCCGGCGCGCACCAGGGCGCTGATCGCGTTCAGCGCATTGAACAGGAAGTGCGGCTCGAGCTGGGCGCGCAAGGCGAGCATGCGCTGCTCCTCCAGCGCGAGGCGCAGGTTCAGCATGTCGTTCTGGGTGCGCTGCCAGGCCAGCTCGCGTTCCTTGGCCTGGCGCCAGTAATGCATCGCGAGGATGGCGGCGAAGGTGGCCGTGGTCGTGAACCAGCCGACCAGCAGCATCTTCAGCATCAGCCGTCTCACGTCTTCCAGGCTGCCGATCACGAGGTAGCCGCGCAGCCACGCGATGTACAGCCATTGGGCGGGCTGGAACAACAGTACGAGGCCGACGAACAGCGGCACCACGTTGCGCGGCCGCGCCACAAGGCCCGGCCAGCGCGCCAGCACGGTCGAGAGCACGAAGGACAGCACCATCAGCGGGATCGCGTACTCGACGAACCACGTGGCCAGCAAGGTGCCGTAGTGGCTCTCGACGCCGGTGCGCAGGTTGTCGCTGTACGTCTGCAGGGCGCCGAGCGCGCTGATGGCCGCCCACACGAGCGTGCCCAGCGCGATCGTGCGCCAGGCCGGCCGGATGACGGAAGCGGAAGTGGCGGCGGGCAGGGCGTGGTCGGCATTCATCGGCGAAAAGTATAGCAGCGGGCGCCGTTGATCCCGGGCGGGGCCGTCCCGCGGCGGCGGGATTTGGTCACACGCGGGTCCGCAAACGGTGTGGCAGGCGGCAGAATCGGGCGCTTCACCATTGACAGGAGATTGACGATTGAATGCGCTGCGAACCTTGCTGCTGCTGTGCTGCCTCGCCACCAACGCGAACGCGGCACCGCCCACCTACGAACTGACGAATACCGAGGTGCGCGACATCCACGCCGCCGCGCTGAAGCGCGATTACCAGGTATTCGTCGCGCTGCCGGACTCTTACCGCGACTCGACGCGACGCTACCCGGTCGTGTTCGTGGTCGATGCCGACTATGGCTTCGCCGTCACGCGCAATATCGCGCAGCGGCTGCACAAGCATGCACGCATGGAGGAAGTCATTGTCGTGGCCCTGTCGTACTCGCGCGGCGACTCGCCCGTCTACAGCCGCACGCGCGACTACACGCCGACTGTGCCGCGCGGCAGCGCTCGCAAGCAGGATCCTTTGGGCCGGGCATTGGTCTCCGGAGAAGCCGCCGCCTATGCCCGGTTCGTGACGGGCGACGTGTTTGCGCTGGTCGCCGCGAACTACCGTGCCGACATGCGCCGCAAGATCTTCGTCGGCCATTCGTATGGCGGCTTGCTCGGCCTGGAGATCCTGTTCACGCGGCCGGACGCTTTCCAGCACTACATCCTCGGCAGCCCGTCGCTGTGGTTCGACCGCGGCGTGATGTTCGACCGCGAACGTGACTACGCGGCCGCGCACAAGGACTTGCCGGCGTCCGTCTTCTTCGGCATCGGCGCACGCGAGACGCTGGCCCGGGGCCGCAAGCGCTCCCGCGCGGAGGAGGAAGCCGACATGGTCGCCGACCTGCGCGAATTCGACCAGGCGCTCGCGTCGCACCGCTACCCCGGCCTCACGACGCGCGTGAAAGTCTTCGCCGACGAAGACCACGCAAGCGTGTTCCCGCTCGTGCTGACGCACGGCCTGCGCGCCTGGTTGAAGTCAGGGAAATAGTTTCCAAAATTCGGGGACTGTCCCTCGTTTTTGGAAACAAACCCCGGAAAATTCGGCTGTCCGAAAGAGGCGCCATAAAAACCCTTTCAAGCAAGCGAGGCGGCCGACGGTCATTCAGTTCGTTGCCAAAAACGAGGGACAGTCCCCATCCGGGTTTGTGGTGGATATGCCACCTTCGGGCGGCAATAAAAAACCCCGCCGGCTTGCGCGGGCGGGGTTTAGCGGGGAGCGGTGGGGCTTACAGCACGTCGCTGGCGTGGTCGGCGAGGCGGGAGCGTTCGCCGCGGGCCAGGGTCACGTGACCGCTGTGGGACCAGCCCTTGAATCGGTCGACGACGTACGTCAGGCCGCTCGAGCCTTCCGTCAGGTACGGCGTGTCGATCTGCGCGATGTTGCCGAGGCAGAGGATCTTCGTACCGGGGCCGGCGCGCGTCACCAGCGTCTTCATCTGCTTCGGCGTCAGGTTCTGCGCCTCGTCGATGATCAGGAACTTGTTGACGAACGTGCGGCCGCGCATGAAGTTCAGCGACTTGATCTTAATGCGCGAGCGGATCAGGTCCTGCGTCGCGGCGCGGCCCCATTCGCCGGCGTCGTTGTCGGACTTGTTCAGCACTTCGAGGTTGTCGTCGAACGCGCCCATCCACGGGCCCATCTTCTCTTCCTCGGTACCCGGCAGGAAGCCGATGTCCTCGCCGACCGGCACCGTCACGCGCGTGACGATGATCTCGTTGTACAGCTTCGTCTCCAGCACCTGCGCCAGGCCGGAAGCCAGTGCCAGCAGGGTCTTGCCGGTACCGGCCTGGCCCAGCAACGTGACGAAGTCGCATTCCGGATCCATCAGCAGGTTGAGCGCGAAGTTCTGCTCGCGGTTGCGGGCGGTCACGCCCCACACGTTGTTCTTGCTGTGGCTGTAGTCGCGCAGCACGCGGATCACGGCCGTCTTGCCGTTGATCTGCTTGACCTGGCCGTAGAACGACGCCTCGCCGTTGTTCGGTTCCAGGTACACGAACTGGTTCACCAGCAGCGACGGCACGAACGGCCCCGTCACGCGGTAGTACGTGGTGCTGTAGCCGTTCTTGCTCTCGGACCAGCTCTCCATGTCCTTGCCGTGCTTGGTCCAGAAGTCGTCCGGCAGCTGCACGATGCCGGAGTACAGCAGGTCCGTGTCTTCCAGCACGTGGTCGTTGAAGTAGTCCTCGGCGGGCAGGCCCAGCGCGCGCGCCTTGATGCGCATATTGATGTCCTTCGACACCAGCACGACGGCGCGGCCCGGCTGCTCCGCTTCCAGCGAACGGACGACGGCCAGGATCTGGTTGTCCGCCTTCCCTTGCGGCAGGCCTTCCGGCAGATCGGCGATCTGCAGGCGCGTCTGGAAGTACAGGCGGCCCTTTGCATCCTTGTTGCCCAGCTTCGCGAGCGGGATGCCTTGTTCGATCGCGTCGTCGTCCGTGTTGGCGACCAGCGCGTCGAGCGTGCGCGATACCTGCCGCGCATTGCGCGCCACTTCGGACATGCCCTTCTTGTGGTTGTCCAGCTCTTCCAGGGTCATCATCGGCAGGTACACATCGTGTTCCTCGAAGCGGAACAGCGACGTCGGGTCGTGCATCAGCACGTTCGTGTCGAGCACGAACAGCTTCGTGCCGCCGATCTGGTCCGCATGGCGGCTCGTCGACGACTTGATGTTGACTTCGACCGGCTTGTGCTTGGCCGGATGGGGAGCCTCGGCCTTGATCGGCGTGACCTTCGCGCGCGGCGCTTTCGCCTCGACGGGGGCGGCTGCGGCGACCGGCATCTCGACGGGCGCGGCGGTCTTCGCGGCACCCTTCTTCGCGGCGGCCTTCTTCGGCACGGGCGGCAGCGGCTCGGCCATCACGGGCGGGGCGACCGGTTCGAGCACGGCCACCGATTTGGCTGCGCGTGCGGTTTTCTTCGAAGGTGCCGTGTCATGTTCCGGGAACGGCACCGGATTGGCGCCGCTGGCCTTCGGATAATCTTTCGCCAGCAGCAGCGTGGCCGGCTTGGTAGGCAGTTTTGGCAGTGGCATCAGGATCTCGTCTTAAAAAGGTACGCCATGGCCGGCACGGGCCATGGTGACAATGGAAACGCAGTGGTAAATGCGGCGGATGCCAAGAGGGCAGGAACCTGCCCGGATAGCGGGTGAGCAGTGAGGAGAGGAGAACGCTGTTGACTCAAAATCTACGCTGTCGCAATCGCGGTATGTTGCGCGGTATGTTGCGCGGTAAGTTTTATAAACCGGAATCGGCGACGCGCCGGGCACAGTGCCTAGCCCCGGCGCGCTACAAATTCCAGCACTTCATCGACGTGACCGGGTACCTTCACGCCACGCCATTCTTTCACCAACCGGCCGTCAGCGTCAATCACAAACGTGCTGCGCTCGACACCGCGGACTTCCTTGCCATACATCTTCTTCATCTTCATCACGCCGAACGCCTGGCACACCGCCTCGTCCGGGTCGGAGATCAGCTCGAACGGCAAGCCCAGCTTGGCCTTGAATCCTTCGTGCGAGCGCAGCGAATCGCGGCTCACGCCATACACTTCCGCGCCGGCCGCCTTGAACTGGTCGTGCAGGTCGCGGAATGCCATGTTTTCCGTCGTGCAGCCGGGCGTGTTGTCCTTCGGGTAGAAGAACAGCACCGTCGACCTGGCCGGACGGCCGGACAGCGTGAACGTGTGGCCGCTCGTCATCGGCGCGGAAAAATCGGGCAGCGGGGCGGTGTTCGGGGTGTCGGACACTCTGGATACTCCTGGAAGCGTTGGTGATTGCCTTGATCGACTGGGTACGAAGCGGGCAAGATGCCCATCCGATATGGGGTCAGGATGAGCTGAAACAAGTGATTATTTTTCCACGATGAGCGCGAGCAGCGCCTTGCGCCCTTCGCCCATCAGGATGTTGTAGGTGCGGCAGGCCGCGTTCGTGTCCATGCACTCGACGCCGATGCGGCGCGCCGTCAGCGGCGCGGACAGGCGCGGGTGCACGAAGCGCTGGCGCTCGCCGGTGCCGAGGATGACGACGTCCGGCGTTTCCGCCAGCAGCGTTTCGAAGTGCTCGACGGTCAGGCTCTCGAACGACGCCACGGGCCACGGCTGCGGCGGCTGCTCGGGCAGCACCACCAGGCTGTAGTCGTAGGGCTGCGCATTGATCTCGATGCCGCCGTCGAAGTAACCGGTCACGGTCTGGTATTGCTGGGTATTGCTGGAGTGGAGCTTCATGGATATCGCTCGTATCTGGTCGCGAACAGGTCCTATTGTACCGTTTTGAGCAGAAGGCAGGCCAACGCGCCCGCCATCGGTTGCCTAAACGATCTTTATTCGGCAGAATGGGTTATTTTCGCAATGCAGCAAATGCGCGCAGTAAATACGTCCGGGGATTGATTTTGCGACCGATTCAGAAATCGAACAAGCTGGCAGAAGTCTGTTATGAAATCCGTGGTCCCGTGCCGGAAAAGGCCCGGCAGATGGAGGAAGAGGGCCACAAGATTACCAAGCTGAACATTGGCAACCTGGCCCTGTTCGGCTTCGATCCGCCCGACGAGATCGTGCAGGACATGAAGGTGCAGTTGCCGAACGCGGCAGGCTACACGGATTCGAAAGGCATGTTCGCGCCGCGCAAGGCGGTGATGCACTACACGCAGGAAAAGAACATCGCCGGCGTGACGATCGACGATATCTACCTGGGCAACGGCGCCTCCGAGCTGATCGTGATGGCGATGAACGCGCTGCTCAACAACGGCGACGAAGTGCTGGTGCCGGCCCCGGATTATCCGCTGTGGACGGCGGCCGTCAGCCTGTCCGGCGGGCGCCCCGTGCACTACATCTGCGACGAGCGCCAGGACTGGTACCCGGACATCGAGGACATGAAGAAGAAGATCACGCCGAACACGCGCGCGATCGTCGTCATCAACCCGAACAACCCCACCGGCGCGCTGTATCCGGACGAGGTGCTGCTCTCGATCATCGAGCTGGCGCGCCAGCATCAGCTGATCATCTACGCCGACGAAATCTACGACAAGGTGCTGTACGACGGCGCGCAGCACACGTCGCTCGCCTCGCTGTGCGACGACGTGCTGTGCGTGACGTTCAACGGCCTGTCGAAGAACTACCGCGCATGCGGCTACCGGGCCGGCTGGATGGTCGTCTCGGGCGAAAAACGACATGCGAAGGACTACATCGAGGGGCTGAACATGCTCGCGTCGATGCGCCTTTGCGCCAATGCACCGGGCCAGTTTGCCATCCAGACTGCGCTCGGCGGCTACCAGAGCATACAGGATCTGGTCGGCCCCGGCGGGCGGCTGCTGAAGCAGCGCGACCTCGCGTACCAGCTGCTCACCGAGATCCCCGGTGTCAGCGTGGTGAAACCGAAGGCGGCACTGTACATGTTCCCCCGCCTCGACCCGAAGATCTATCCGATCGCGGACGACCAGCAGTTCGCCTACGACCTGCTGGCCGAAACGAAGGTCCTGATCGTCCAGGGAACGGGCTTCAACTGGATCGCGCCGGACCACTTCCGTGTCGTGTTCCTGCCCAACACGGACGACATGACGGAAGCTTTCGGGCGCATCGCGCGCTTCTTCGAAAGCTACCGCCGCCGCCATGGACACAACTGAGGACACGGCTGACCGATCAACCCGGTGTGCGGCAACGCCGCGCGCCCGTTACTGACGCTGAAACATGAAATCGATAAAAGTAGGATTGCTCGGAGTGGGCAATGTCGGAGGCGGTACCTTCGACGTCCTGAAACGCAACCAGGAAGAGATCCGCCGCCGCGCCGGCCGCGGCATCGAGGTGGTGGCCGTGTCGGCCCGCAACCTCGAGCGCGCGAAACAGCGCACCAACGGCGAAGTGCGCGTCGTGGCCGACCCGTTCGAGATCGTCAACGATCCGGCGATCGACATCGTCGTCGAACTGATCGGCGGTTACGACACGGCACGCGAACTGGTGATGCAGGCGATCGCGAACGGCAAGCACGTCGTCACCGCCAACAAGGCACTGCTCGCGGTGCACGGCAACGAGATCTTCAAGGCCGCCCAGGACAAGGGCGTGATGGTGGCGTTCGAAGCCGCCGTCGCCGGCGGCATCCCGATCATCAAGGCGCTGCGCGAAGGCCTGACGGCCAACCGCGTGCAGTGGCTGGCGGGGATCATCAACGGCACCACGAACTTCATCCTGTCCGAGATGCGCGACAAGGGCCTGGACTTCGACACGGTGCTGAAGGAAGCGCAGGCGCTGGGCTACGCGGAAGCGGATCCCACCTTCGATATCGAAGGCGTGGACGCGGCGCACAAGGCCACGATCCTGTCCGCCATCGCATTCGGCATCCCCGTGCAGTTCGCCAAGGCGCACGTGGAAGGCATCACGAAGCTGGCCGCCATCGACATCAAGTACGCCGAGCAGCTGGGCTATCGCATCAAGCTGCTGGGCATCGCCAAGCGCGCCAGGGTGAACGGCGTGGAAGGCATCGAGCTGCGCGTGCACCCGACGCTGATCCCGGCCAAGCGCCTGATCGCCAACGTGGAAGGCGCGATGAATGCCGTGCTGGTGCAGGGCGACGCGATCGGCGCCACCCTCTACTACGGCAAGGGCGCCGGCGCCGAGCCGACCGCGTCGGCCGTCATCGCCGACCTCGTCGACATCACGCGCCTGGCCACGGCCGATCCGGAACACCGCGTGCCGCACCTGGCGTTCCAGCCGGACGAACTGGCCGACATCGAGATCCTGCCGATGGCCGAGATCACGACCAGCTACTACCTGCGCATGCGCGTGGCCGACCAGCCGGGCGTGCTGGCGGACCTGACCCGCATCCTCGCCGATGCGGACATCTCGATCGATGCGATGCTGCAGAAGGAGCCGGCCGAAGGCGAGACGCAGGCCGACATCATCATGCTGACGCATCAGGCACAGGAGAAGAACGTGCTGGCCGCGATCGCGCGGATGGAAGGCTTGCCGACGGTACTGGGCAGCGTGACGAAGATCCGTCTCGAAAACCTGGCGTAAGCAGCGCTTTTCGCGACACCGAAGGACGGCGCTGCCGTCCTTTTTCATTTGTAATGGAGGATTGCATGATGGATGTTGCGTTGCCCGCGGCGTGGCGCGAACGGCTGGCCGGCTATGCCTGCGCGGCCGTCGATACGGGCTGCTCGGAAGCGTCCGTGTACCGGCTCCAGGCGCCGGGCCGGCCCACGCTATTCGTGAAGACGGAAGAAGCGAGTGCGCTGTCCGAACTGCGAGACGAGGCGGCGCGGCTGCGCTGGCTGGCCGGCGCCGGCATCGCGTGTGCCGCCGTGCTGGACGAGGCCACCGCGGACGGGCATCACTGGCTGCTGCTGGGCGAAGTGCCGGGCCACGACCTGCTGGCGGCGGACCTGCCGCCGCGCGCCAAGGTGCGCGTGCTGGCCGAGGCGCTGCGTGTGCTGCATGCGCTGGACCCGGCCGGCTGTCCGTTCGACCACGGCGCCGCGCAGCGCATCGCGCGGGCCCGCGCACGCATGGAGGCGGGGCTCGTCGACGAGGACGACCTGGACGACGAACATGCCGGCATGGACCCGGCCTCGCTGTTCGCGCTGCTGGAGGAACGCCGCCCGGCGCGCGAGGATCTGGTCGTCACGCACGGCGATGCGTGCCTGCCGAACGTCATCGTGCAGGGCGGCGCGCTGGCCGGCATCATCGACTGCGGCCGGCTCGGCGTGGCCGACCGCTGGCAGGATCTGGCGCTGGCCACGCGCGACATCGCCGAGGAGCTGGGCGACGAGTGGGTCGACGTGTTCCTGGCCGACTATGGCATCGCACTGGACCCGGACCGGTGCCGCTTCTACCGGCTGCTGGACGAGTTCTTCTGAGGAGGCCGGCGGCCGGCGCTCGTATTCCTGGCGGTGTGGATTGGTGATGACGCAATGCTGCACAACGCCTGCTGCCGGGGCAAGCGCCGGCTCATCCGCCTTCGCTCCCTGCCAGCCGCTGCCGGTACACCGCCGGCGTCACGCCGAACGCCTGCCGGAACACGCCGATGAACGCGCTGGCCGTCGCGTAGCCCAGGTCGAGCGCGATCGCGTTGACGGGCAGGCCGGCCGCCAGCATCTCCAGGCCCCTCAGCAGCCGGGCGCGCTGGCGCCAGGCCGAAAACGTAAACCCCGTCTCGGTCACGAAACGCCGGCTCAGCGTGCGGGCGCTGGTGCCGGCCCATGCGGCCCATGCGTCGATGCCGCGCGGATCGGCGGGATCGTCCGCCAGCGCGCCGGCGATCTTCTGCAGGCGCGCGTCGCGCGGCAGCGGCAGGCCGAGCGGCTCGGCTTGCAGCCCGGCGATCTCGTCGACGATCACCTGGGCGATTCGTGCCTGCGGCGGCGGCAGGGCGGCGCGCCGCACCGGCCACCCGGCCGCCCGCCGCACCGCCTCGCGTAGCAGGCCGGACACGCGCACCGTGCAGGCGGACGGCGGCAACGCCCTACAGGCGTCCTCGGCGACATACACGCTCCACCCTTCGAACGTGCCGTGCGAGCGCGCCCAATGCTGCTGGTGCGGCGGCAGCCACACGGCATGGATCGACGGCACCACCCATACGGCATCCTCGACGCCGACGGTCAGCAAGCCGCTGGTCGACCCGAACAACTGGCCACGTGCATGGCGGTGCGGCGGCGAGGCGCGTTCGCGGTTGTCGCGAGCCGTCGCCGCGACCACCAGCGGACCGTCGGGCCAGTCCACGAAGCCGTGCTGGCGGATGAAATCGTCGAGAGAAGTTGGCATGAAAGTGCTATTCCTTGGCAGCTGTGCTTTATAGCCGCCATCGATCGGGATGCTACAGTGACTTCGTCCACATCACAAGGAGAGCATCATGCGAGCGGAAGACATCCTCCCCGGCCATACCGACACGGTCGACCTGCACGGCGTCACGGTGCGCAAGGGCACCGTCGGCGCCTTTCTCGCCAACGCGCTGGCGCTGCGCGATCCGGCCACGCCGCTGGGCCAGCGTGCCGCGGCGCTGCGCGACATCGAAGATGCGTTGCCGGCGCTGGCGGCATTGCGTTTGTTCGACGTGTTCGAACTGCGCGACCCGGAACTGCGTGCATTCGTTGGAGCGCGGCTGTGAACGCGCCTGCCAGCTCGCCCGACCTGGACGCGCTGTATGCGCCGGCCGCGCCGATGATCCGCGAGGCCGTGCGCGATCACCTCGTCGACGTGCATGAAGCCTACCTGAAGGTCGCCACGTTCTTTTGCCTGGCGACGGCGAAGGAGGTGAACCTGGACGTGTCGCCGCGCGGCGGGCCGCCCGGCTTCGTGCACGTGCTGGACCGGCAGACGATCGCCTTCGCCGACTGGCCCGGCAACAACCGCATCGCGTCGCTGCGCAATCTGCAGGGCGATGCGCGGGTGGGCATGCTGTTCCTGTTTCCCGGCTTCGACGCGTTCATGCGCATCAACGGCCATGCGGACATCAGCATCGATCCGAACCTGCTGGCGAGCCTTGCCGAGAACGGCCGTACGCCGAAGACCGCGACGGTCGTCACCGTCAACGAAGTGCTGTTCCATTGCGGGAAAGCGGCCAATCGCGCGAAGTTGTGGGAGCCGGGCAGCCGCATCGAAGCGGGGCAGGTGCCGAGCGTCGGCAAGGTGATCTCCGCGCTGGCGGACGTAGGCGGCATGGATGTCGCGCAGATGGATGCGCATTACGCGCACGCCGTGAAGCACGACCTGTATTGAGCGACCTGTACGGAAAGCGCCGGACAAAAAAAGACGGGCGACACTCGCGTGCGCCCGTGGGAAGGGGAGGTACTTCTGCTACTCTCAGATGCTACTTACTGCCGGTACTACTAAGGTACGGCCCCCGGCAGCAGGGGCCGAATCGGGGTGGCCCGAACGGGGTGATCCGGGCCGAATCGGTTACTCCTGCTCAGGATTACTTGGATGCGACGGTCAGTTCGCTCTTGACTTCCTTGACACCTTCGACAGCCGAAGCGGCCTGGATCGCCTTGGTGCCTTCGTCCGTGCTCGCCACCGTGCCGGTCAGCGTCACGACGCCCTGGTTGGCGCTCACACCGATCTGCTTCTGGTCGGCCAGGACAGCCTTGACCTTCGAGGTCAGTGCGGTGTCGCCCGAAGCGGCGGCGGCGCCTGCCATGGCGGCATCCTGTTGCGGCTCGGCGTAAGCGGTAGCGCCCATCGTCAGAGCAGCGGCAGCCAGCAGGGAAGCGATCAGTTTGGTGTTCGTCATCGTTGAATCTCCATCGTAGTTAAAGGAACGCCGTGTGACGTTGTCCTCCTATGAGCAAACGCCGTGCCAGCTCTAAAAAGCCGTGTGAAATCAACAGTTTGGAATTTCCGGCAAGATTAAATTGCCGGCAAGAATCAGAAAGCGGGGAGGATTGGGCCGGTTTTGTCGCTGTGTGGCGACAGGTACCGGCCCGGCTGGCGCAAGTGCTTGATTTACTTGGTGTTAATCTTGTCGCTCGTCGGCGACAGCGCCGCCGTCGCCGCGGAACTGCGATGCCGTGAGATCGTATTTCGACAGCAGGCGATAGAACTCCGTGCGGTTCCGTTCGGCCAGGCGCGCCGCGTCGGAGACGTTGCCATCCGTGAGTTTCAGCAGCTGCACGAGGTAGTTGCGCTCGAAGCGCTGCTTCGCTTCCGTGTAGCTCAGCACCTCGAGCGTCGGCACGCGCAGCGCGCGCTGCACCAGCGACAGGGGCACCAGCGGCGCCGTCGCCAGCGCGCACACGTGTTCGACCACGTTGTACAGCTGGCGCACGTTGCCGGGCCAGGCGGAGCGCGTCAGCGCCTCCAGCGCGTCCGGCGCGAAGCCGTTGACGGTCTTCTGGTATTTCGCGGCCAGCATCTGCAGGAAGCGCGTCGCCAGCAGGCCAATGTCCTCGCGCCGCTGCGCCAGCGGCGGCAACGTCAGCGTGATCACGTTCAGGCGGTAATACAGGTCTTCACGGAACTGCCCTTCGAGCATCGCGGCGTCCAGGTCCCGGTGGGTGGCGGACAGCACGCGCACGTCGACGGGCCGGCCGGCGTCCGAGCCGAGCTGGCGCACCACGCGTTCCTGCAGCACGCGCAGCAGCTTCACCTGCAGCAGCAGCGGCATGTCGCCGATCTCGTCGAGGAACAGCGTGCCGCCGTCCGCCGCCTGCACGAGGCCTTCGCGGCTCGTCACGGCGCCCGTGTACGCGCCCTTCACGTGGCCGAACAGTTCCGACTCCAGCAGGTTCTCGGGAATCGCGCCGCAGTTGACGGCGATGAACGGGCGGCTGGCGCGGCGGCTGGCGCGGTGGATCGCCCGTGCCAGCAATTCCTTGCCGGTGCCGCTTTCGCCGCGGATCAGCACACTGGCGTCCGATGCCGCCACCAGGCGCGCTTCCGCCAGCAGTTCGGCCATCGCCTGGCTGCGGCTGATGATCTCGGCGCGCCAGTCGTCGTCGCCGTCGCTGCGCGCCGTGGCCGGCGCCGTCAGCGCCAATGCCTGGCCGATCCGCTCCAGTAGCACCTTCGCATCGAACGGCTTGGTCAGGTAGGCATAGGCACCCAGCGTGGTGGCCTCGACGGCGTCCGGAATCGTGCCGTGCGCCGTCAGCAGGATCACCGGCAGGGCCGGGTACTGGCTGCGGATCTGCTGGAACAGCACCATGCCGTCGCGGTCCGGCAGCCGCACGTCGCTGATCACGAGCGCCGGCAGCTCGATCGACAGCCGCGCCAGCGCGGCATCGGCGCTGCCGACGGCCGTCACGCGGTAGCCGTTCGCGGTCAGCCGCATCGACAGCAGGCGCAGCAAGTCATCGTCGTCGTCGACGAGCAGCAGGTGGGGTTTGTCGGCTGCCATCAGCGTGCTCCCGCGGACCCGCCGCTCGTCGGCCGCACCGGCAGTCCCCGCTCGATGGCCTTCAGGGCTTCGAGCGTTTCATTGAGCTGGTCGGTCTTGCGCTGGGTCTCCTTCAATTGCGACGCGAGCCGGTCGGCCACGTCGGACAGCCGGCGCGCCTCCGCGCAATGGCTGGACAGCAGCTGCGCAAACGCGCGCACGCCTTCCGCTTCCGGGTCGGTGGAGCTGGTCACGCTGTCGAACAGCGATTGCGCCCGTGCCAGGTCGCCGCTGCCGCGCGTCAGCATCAGGATCATGCCCATCTGCAGTGTGATCTTCGCGGTGCGCTGCTGCTGCAGCAGGCCCGAAAGCTCCTTCAGCAGCTCGCCCTGCGTCATCTTGCGCAGCGACTGGTGGTAGGCCAGCAGCGGCGCCACCTCGTCCGGCGGCGCCACGGGGGCGACCCGGATCGGCAGCGGCTGCACCGGCGGCGCCGCCGGGTAATGCGCCAGCACGGGACGCTGCTGGGCGCAGGCCGCCAGCAGCAGCGCCGGCAACAGCGCAATCAGCATGGCGTGGTAACGGGTTGGTTCAGTTTTCATAGGGCAGTTCGATACGGAAGTGGGCCCCTGGCGATGAGGGCAGAAGTTGCAGCGTGCCGCCGTGTGCAATCACATATTCGCGGACGATCGACAGGCCGATGCCGTTGCCGCGCCGGGCACCCGGCGGCTGGCGTTCGCCCTGGTAGAAGGGCTCGAAGACGCGCTGTGCGTCGCCTGGCGCCACACCGGGGCCCTGGTCGACGCAATCGATCCGCAGCATGCCGTTGGCCTCTCCGAGCAGGAAGCGCACCGTGCCGCCCTCGGGCGAGAAGCGGACGGCGTTCGACAACAGGTTGCTGGCCACGATCGACAGCTTCGCGGAATCGGCCCACAGCGGCGCCGCGGCGCCTTCGACCATCACGACGAGGCTCTTCGCCTGCCATTGCAGCAGTTGGCTGTCGACGACCTGGCGCAGCAGCGCGCCCACGTCGACGCTTTCGCGCTGCAGGTGCTGGGCGTCGAAACTGGCGGCATTGTAACGCAGCAGGTCTTCGATCTGGTTCTGCAGCGATGCCGTGTTCTGGCGCAGGATCGCGGCGATCTCGCGCTGTTTCGGCACCAGCGGGCCGGCCACCTCGTCCTCCAGCAGCGCGACGCCTTCGACCAGCGCGGCGAGCGGCGTCTTCAGCTCGTGCGAGATGTGGCGCAGGAAGCGCGCCTTGTCCGCTTCCAGGTCGGCGAGGCGCTGGCGCAGCCAGTCCAGGTGGCGGCCCAGGCGGCGCAGGTCGCCCGGCCCCGTGATGTCGATCGGCAGGTCGTAGCGGTTGCCGCCCAGCTGGCCGATCGCGCTCTCGATCTGCCGCAGCGGCCGCGCCAGCCATACGCCGAACGCGATCGCCAGCACGGCAGCCAGCGCGATCGACAGCGCGACCTGTCCGCGCAGGATGTTGCGGCGCTCTTCCAGCTCGTCGACGATGGCCGCGTTGCGCCGGTCCACCTCTTCCTGCACCTGGTGGGCCAGCTCGTCGTTGATGGCCGGCAGTTGCGCCAGCGCCGCATCGAGCCGCAACTGGCGCGCGTTGTTGCGCGCGCGGGGCATGTCGAGCGCCTGCCGGGCCGCCTCGCCGTTGCGGCGCCAGTCCGCGAACGACGCCGGTTCCGCGCCGGGCAGGGCGGCCGCGATCGCGTCCAGCGCCGCTAGCGCATCGCGCCATGCTTCGCCGAAGCGCTCCAGGAAGGCGGGATCGTTCAGCACGAGGAACTGGCGTGCGCTGCGTTCCATCGCCACGCTGCGTTCGGCCAGGCGCTGCGCGTTGGCCGTCAGCGCGATCGCGTCGTTGCCGGCTTCGCGGCTGTGCTGCGCGAGCCGGTCCAGCGTCAGCAGCGCGTGCACCGACGTCGCACTGAGCAGCGCGGCAATGAGCAGGAAGGCAACCAGCGACAGCTGGCGGAACGATAGCTTGATCGGCATGAGGATGCGGGTTGCGTAATGCGATGTTAATGTTGACTAACGAATAATAGTTGAATTCGGGACCATGTTGTTGACCCATTCAACTGCCGGGCAACGGATGGCATTCACCTATGGAAATACTTGTTTCGGAGTGGATTAGTTAATTTGTCGACTGCAATCCCATCCGAGGAAACCCGCGATATTAACGTGACATTTGGTGAGATTTGATGGGATGGCCGGGTTGGTTATCGGCAGAGTTACAAATTCTGCGACGGATTGTGACAATTCGGCGACCTTTCACCGAACATTGACGGCTAGACTTCTGTCCCGTTGCCGTGCGCCAAAATGCAACGCTTGATAGTTCCTTGGGGATATTTTTTTGAATTTCAAGGCAGGGCTCGCTTATAATCCGGACCAGTACCTGCCACAAACCCCATTCGCAGTGGCGCACGTTTTGCAGTAACCACCGCGACGAGGATTTAATCAAATGCACAGGGCAGGCATCAGTTTTTCCATTGTCGGGCATGCCGCATGGGCGCCCGGCCTGGGTACGCCAGACGAGTGGTCCGCATGGGCCGCCGCGCCGTGGCCGATCCCGGCCGAAGGCGAACCGGGCGTGCGTGCGATGCCCGCGATGCAACGCCGCCGCCTCGGCCAACTGGGCAAGATGGCGCTCGACGTCGCCTACCAGGCGCTCGGCGAACATGCCGGCGTTCCCACCGTGTTTTGCTCCCGCCATGGCGAGACCGCGCGCGCGATCGCGCTGCTGGACGATCTGGCCCACGGGGTGCCGCTATCGCCCACCGCGTTCGGCATGTCGGTCCATAACGCCAACGCGGGCATGTTCTCGATTGCGCGCGGCGACCGCGCCAATCATATCGCGCTCGCGGCCGGCAGCGGCACGCTCGAGCATGCGGTGATCGAGGCCTGCGGCCTGCTGGCGGACGGCGAACCGATGGTACTGCTGGTGGCGTGCGAATGCCCGCTGCCCGACATGTTCGCGCCGTTTGCCGACCGGGCCGAGGAGCCGCATGCGTTCGCGTGGCTGATGGCACGCGACGGCGGCGAGCGGCTCGCGCTGGACTGGACGGCGGCCGACGCGGACGAACCGCACGGCGGCATGCCGGGCACGCTCGAAGTGCTGCGCTTTTTTGCGGGCGGCGCGGCGCAACTGGAACGGGTGGCAGGACGGCGCCGCTGGCGCTGGAGCCGCGGTGCGCATGGCGCCTGAGTGGATTGCCCGGCTGGGGCCGCTTGGGCGTTCATGGCGCGTCGCGGCCACCGGGCTGTCGTTTGCGTTGTTCGGGATCGGCGGGCTGCTGCTGCGGCTAGTCGTGTTCCCGCTGCTGTACGTTGCCGTGTGGCGGCGCGCGCGGCGGGTGGCGGCGGCGCGCACGATCATCCGGCTGGCGTTTCGCGCGTATGTGGACGTGATGCGGCTGCTCGGCGTGCTGCGCTACGACGTGCGCGGGCTGGAAAAGCTGGAGCGGCGCGGCTTGCTGATCCTGGCAAACCATCCGACCCTGATCGACACGGTGTTCCTGATGGCCTTCGTGCGCAACGCGGACTGCATTGTCAAGGCTGCGCTGTGGAACAACCCGTTCACGCGCGGACCGGTGCGGGCCGCAGGCTATATCAGTAACGCCGGCAGCGGCGGCGACGGCGGCGACCTGGTGCGCGACTGCATCGCGTCGCTGGAACGGGGCGGCAACCTGATCGTGTTTCCGGAAGGGACGCGCACGCCGGCCGGCGGCGCCATCTGCCTGAAGCGGGGCGCCGCCAATGTCGCGGTGCGCGGCGCGCGCGACATCACGCCCGTCGTGATCCGCTGCGATCCGCCCACGCTGGGCAAGGGCGAGAAATGGTGGCGCGTGCCGCCGCGCCGCGTGCGCTTCTCGCTGGAAGTGCAGGACGACGTGCCGGTGGCACCGTTCACCGAC
This sequence comes from Pseudoduganella flava, assembly GCF_007830495.1. Taxonomy (GTDB): domain Bacteria; phylum Pseudomonadota; class Gammaproteobacteria; order Burkholderiales; family Burkholderiaceae_D; genus Rugamonas; species Rugamonas flava. The sequence continues at coordinate 453,393 of NZ_VLKW01000004.1, forward strand.
GGCGCGAGCGAAGTGATCGCGGCGCGCCGCCTGACGGAATTTTTGCAGAACTATTTTACGGGGAAGTACCAAGGCCATGCTTGAACAAGAAGTGAAGGAACTGATCATCGACGTGCTCCAGCTGGAAGACATCAGCCCGAAGGACATCGACACGGATGCGCCGCTGTTCGTCGAAGGGCTGGGGCTGGACTCGATCGACGCGCTCGAGCTGGGCGTGGCGCTGCAGAAGAAATACGGCATCTCGCTGTCGGCCGACTCCGAGGATACGCGCCGCCATTTCGCCTCCGTGCGGGCGCTGGCGGCGATGATCGAGACCCATCGCAAGCAATAAGGAGCACACGATGATTGATTTGACCGCAATGAGCAGCGCCGAGCTGCAGTCCTGGGTGATCGACCTGCTGGCCGACATGTTCGAACTGGACAAGGCCACGCTGACGGCCGACTCGAACCTGTACGAAGACCTGGACATCGACAGCATCGACGCCGTCGACCTGGCCGTGAAACTGAAGCAGCTGACCGGCAAGCGCCTGCAGCCGGAAGTGTTCAAGACGATCCGCACGATCGGCGACGTCGTCGACGCGCTGGCCGGCCTGACGGAGCCGGCGGTCTGACCGCATGTTGTTGAACGTCGTCGCCGTGGCTGTCACGGTGCTGTATCCGCTGGCGATCTGGCTGGGCCACGGCCGCTTCGAGCCGCGCTGGCTGGCTGGCCTGTTGCTGCTGGCCGCGCTCGCGCGGCTGCCGGCGCTGCGCATCTCGCGCGGCGCGCGCTGGTCCGTGGCCGGTGCGCTGGTGCTGGTCGCCTGCGCCGTGTGGAGCAACGGCTTGCTGCCGCTGAAGCTGTATCCGGTGCTCGTCAGCGCCGCGATGCTGGGCGTGTTCGGCGCCAGCCTGCTGACGCCCGTCTCGGCGATCGAGCGGATGGCGCGGCTGTCCGGCCAGGACTTCCCGGCCGTCGCCGGCGCCTACATGCGCACCGTCACGCAGGTGTGGTGCGTGTTCTTTGTCTGTAACGGTGCGATCGCGCTGGGCACGGCGCTGTGGGCCAGCGATGCGGCATGGTCGCTGTACACGGGCGTGATCTCGTACGTGCTGATGGGCTTACTGTTCGGCGGCGAATACCTGGTCCGCCTGCGTTTCAAGCGGTTGCATCATGTCTGATTCGTTGTCCCTTCTCGTCGTGCGGCTGGCCGCGCGGCCAACCGCCATGCCTGTCGGCGTACGCGACGGCGCCGCCGTCGACACGGCCGCCTTCCTGGCCCGCGTGCGTGCGTGGCGCGCGCTGCTGCGCGAGCAGGCGGGCACGCGCTGGGCGCTGTACCTCGAGGACAGCATCGAGTTCGCGGCCGCGCTGCTGGGCGCCTGGCACGCCGGCAAGACCGTCTGGCTCAGTGCCGACACGCTCGATGCCACCTGCGCCCACCTGGCGCGCGAGGTCGACGGCTTCCTGGGCGACTTCCCGGCCGCGCGCGCGCCGCTGGCGCCCGACCCGCTGCCACAGTTTTGTCCCGGCGACGATGCGCCGTTCGAAGCGTTGGACGACGAGGCCGATGCGCTGGTCGTGTTCACGTCCGGCAGTACCGGCGCGGCCCAGGCGATCCCGAAGAAGCTGTGCCAGCTGGCCAGCGAAGTCGCCACACTGGAGATGCTGTTCGGCGCGGCCGCCGGCGACGCGCACGTGATCGCCACCGTCTCGCACCAGCACATCTACGGCCTGCTGTTCAAGGTGCTGTGGCCGCTGTACACGGGGCGGACGATCCATGCGCACAGCATCGCCTACCCGGAAACGCTGGCCGCCGCACTGGCCGCGCAACCGGCCGTGCTGGTCGCCAGCCCCGCGCACCTGAAGCGCCTGCCGGCCCACCTGGACTGGAGCGGTGCGCGCACGCAGCTGCGCGCCGTGTTCTCGTCCGGCGGCCCGCTGCCGGCCGACACCGCGCAAGCGTGCGGCACGCTGCTCGGCGCGGTGCCGTTCGAAGTGTTCGGCAGCTCGGAAACGGGCGGCATCGCATGGCGCCGCCGCGCGCAGCTGCCGCAGGTGGGCGACGAAGGCTGGACGCCGTTCCCCACCGTGACGTGGCGCCTCGTCGACGGCTTGCTGGAAGTACGCTCGCCGCACTTGCCGGACGATGCGTGGCTGCGCCTCGCCGACCGCGCGCAGGAGCTGGCCGGCGGCCGGTTCCAGCTGATGGGGCGGGGCGACCGCATCGCCAAGATCGAGGAAAAACGCATCTCCCTGGACGCGCTGGAAGCGGCGCTGCTGGCAACCGATCTGGCGGCCGAAGCGCGCGTCGTGCTGTGCGATCCGGAACCTGGCCAGCGCCAGATGCTGGCCGCGTTTGTCGTGCCGACGCCGGCCGGCCGCGCGCTGCTGGCCGCCGACGGCAAGCTGGCATTGAACGGCCGGCTGCGCGCCGCGCTGGCGGGCGTCGTCGACGCCGTCGCGCTGCCGCGCCGCTGGCGCTACCTGGACCAGCTGCCCGTCAACGCGCAAGGCAAGACGACCGTTGCGGCGCTGCTGGCGCTGCTGTCGGATCCTGTGCGGCAGCCGCACGTGCAGGTGCTCGAGCGCGACGAGCGCCGCGTGCTGATCGAGGTGACGGCCCCCGTCAACCTGCTGTACTTCGACGGCCATTTCGACCAAGCGCCGATCCTGCCGGGCGTGGCGCAGGTGGAGTGGGCGATCCGTTACGGCCGCGAGCACTTCGCGCTGCCGCCCGCGTTCCGCACGATGCAGGCCCTGAAATTCCAGCACGTGATCCAGCCCGGCATGCCGGTGCAGCTGGAGTTGCTGCACGATCCCGCCAAGGGCCAGCTGACGTTCGCCTACCGCTCATCCGCCGGCCAGCATGCCAGCGGCCGCGTGCTGTTCGGGGAGGCCGCCGATGTTTAAGCCTTGCGCCGTGATCCCCGTGTACAACCACGAAGGCGCCATCGGCGGCGTCACCGCGCGCCTGCTGGCGCACGGCCTGCATTGCGTGCTCGTCGACGACGGCAGCACGGCCGCCTGCGCGCGCGTGCTGGACGACATCGCCGCAGCCGAAAGCGGCCGCGTGACGCTGGTACGCCTGGCCGTCAACTCCGGCAAGGGTGCGGCCGTGATGGCCGGCCTGACGAAGGCGCGCGAGCTGGGCTACAGCCACGCGTTGCAGATCGACGCGGACGGCCAGCACGACACGGACGACGTGCCGCGCTTCCTCGCGCAAGGCGCGGCGCGGCCGGACGCGGTGATCTGTGGCCATCCCGTGTACGACGAGTCGGTGCCGAAGGCCCGGCTGTACGGCCGCTACGCGACGCACATCTGGGTGTGGATCAACACGCTGTCGTTCGACATCCGCGATTCGATGTGCGGCTTCCGCGTCTATCCGCTGGCGGCGATCCACGCGCTGGCGGCCCGCACGCGGCTGGGCAAGCGGATGAACTTCGATACGGACGTGCTGGTGCGGCTGCACTGGCGCGGCGTCGCCATCGTCAACGTGCCCACGCGCGTGCGCTACCCGGAAGACGGCGTGTCGCACTTCCTCGTGTGGCGCGACAACGTGCTGATCACCGGCATGCACACGGCGCTGTTCCTCGGCATGCTGCCGCGCATGCCGCTGCTGCTGGCCCGCAAGTGGAGGCGCAGGTGAGCGACGCGCAAGTGGGCGAGGCAGGGATGAGTGAAAGGCGGCGCCACTGGGCCTCGATCGACGAGGTGAGTTTCGTGGCCGGCATGCGCTTCCTGTTCTGGGTGTGCCGCCGCTTCGGCCGCTGGCCGTTCCGCGTGGCCGTCTATCCGGTGCTGGCCTGGTACCTGGCCACGCAGGGCAGGGCGCGGCGCGCGTCGCGCGACTACCTGCGGCGCATGCGGGCGTTCGTGGGCCCGGACGCCGGCAAGCGGGTGCCGGGCGTGCTGGCGCACTTCGCCAGCTTCGGCGAAAACCTGCTGGACAAGCTGCTGCTGTGGGGCGGCCTGTATCCGCTCGATGGCGTGCGGCTGTACGGCGGCGAATTGATCGAGAACGCCGTCGCGCGCCGCACCGGCGGCGTGATGATCTGCGCGCACCTGGGCAATGTGGAGCTGACGCGCGTGCTGTCGCGCCAGCGCAGTGCCGTGACGACGACGGTGCTGGTGCATACCAAGCACGCGCAGGCGTTCAACCGGCTGATGGGCAAACTGAATCCCGCCAGCCAGAGCAACCTGCTGCAGGTGACGGAGATGACGCCTGCCACGGCGATGCTGCTGTCCGAGCGCGTGTCGCGCGGCGAGTTCGTCGTCATCGCCGGCGACCGCGTGCCCGTGTCGGGCAACGAGCACGTGGCCACCGTGCCGTTCCTCGGCGAGCCGGCACCGTTCCCGGTGGGGCCGTACCTGTTGGCCGGTATCCTGCAATGCCCCGTCTACCTGCTGTTCACCGTGCGCGTGAACGGCGTGACGGAAGTGCACATCGAGCACTTCCAGGACGGCGTCCGGCTGCCCCGCAAGGGCCGCACCGAGGCGCTGGCGAGCCTGGCTGCCGCGTATGCGCGCCGGCTCGAGCACTACGCGGTGCGCGCACCGCTGCAATGGTTCAATTTCTACGATTTCTGGCACCTGCCGGTGCAACACAACTCTCAGGACACCGACGATGCATCTCGCTGACATCCAATCCGCCCGGCGCGCCGTGCGTTTCGACCGCAACCGGCTCACGATCGAAGACATCGTCGCCATCGCGCAAGGGCAGGCCAGCGCCGAGCTGTCCCCCGATCCGGACTTTCGCGCGGCGATCGCCCGCGGCGCCGACTTCCTCGACCGCCTGCTGCGCGAGGACGGCAATGTGTATGGCGTGACGACGGGCTATGGCGACTCGTGCACCGTGACGATCCCGCCGGACCTGGTGGCCGAGCTGCCGCACCACCTGTACACGTACCACGGCTGCGGCGCCGGCCGCTACTTCGATCCGGCCGAGACGCGCGCGATCCTGGCCGCACGCCTCGCATCGCTGGCCAAGGGCTACAGCGGCGTCTCCGTCGAACTGCTGCTGCAGATCACGCGCCTGCTGGACGCGGGCTTGCTGCCGCTGATCCCGGCCGAGGGTTCCGTCGGCGCGTCCGGCGACCTGACGCCGCTGTCGTACCTGGCCGCCGTGCTGTGCGGCGAGCGTGAAGTCTGGCGCAATGGCCAGATCGTCGACGCCGCCATCGCGCTGCGCGAAGCGGGCATCACGCCATTGAAACTGCGCCCGAAGGAGGGCCTGGCGATCATGAACGGCACGGCCGTGATGACGGCGCTCGCGTGCCTCGCCTACGACCGCGCCGAATACCTGGTGCGCCTCGCCACGCGGATCACGGCGCTGGCGTCGTACGCGCTGGACGGCAACGCCCATCACTTCGACGAAGTGCTGTTCTCCGTGAAGCCGCACGCCGGCATGCAGGGCGTGGCGGCGATGCTGCGCACGGACCTGCCGACCACCGTGTGGGAACGCAACGGCAAGCGCCTGCAGGACCGCTACTCGATCCGCTGCGCGCCGCACGTGATCGGCGTGCTGGCCGATGCGCTGCCGTTCTTCCGCGCCAATATCGAGAATGAACTGAACAGCGCGAACGACAACCCGCTGATCGACGGCGACAACGAGCGCGTGCTGCATGGCGGCCATTTCTACGGCGGCCACATCGCGTTCGCGATGGACGGCATGAAGAACGCCGTGGCCAATATCGCCGACCTGCTGGACCGTCAGATGGCGCTGCTCGTCGACGCCCGCTACAACAACGGCCTGCCGGCCAACCTGTCCGGCAGCACGGGGCCGCGCGCGGCGATCAACCATGGCCTCAAAGCCTTGCAGATCAGCGCGTCCGCGTGGACGGCCGAGGCGCTGAAGCTGACGATGCCGGCCTCCGTGTTCTCGCGCTCCACCGAATGCCACAACCAGGACAAGGTCAGCATGGGCACGATCGCCGCGCGCGACTGCCTGCGCGTGCTGGAACTGACGGAACAGGTCGTGGCCGCGCTGCTCGTCACGGTGCGCCAGGGCGCCTGGCTGCGCGCGCGCGTCACCCCCGAGCTGGCACTGCAGCCGCACCTGGTGCAGATGGTCGAGGCGCTGGGCATCGCGCCGATCGAGGAAGACCGCCGCCTCGATGGCGAGATCCGCGCTCTGGTCGGCAAGATCCGCGGCAAGGCATGGGAGCTGTATGCGCAAGGCTAAGGAGAGCCGCTGGTATGCGGAAGTCGACATGGAAGTCCAGTTCTTCGACCTGGACCCGATGGAGATCGTCTGGCACGGCAACTACGTGAAATACCTCGAGGTGGTGCGCTGCGCGCTGCTCGACAAGATCGGCTACAACTACCCGCAGATGAAGGAATCCGGCTATGCGTGGCCGATCGTCGACATGCGCCTGCGCTACGTGGCGCCGGCCACGTTCGGGCAGAAGATCCGCCTGCGCGCCGACATCGTCGAGTGGGAAAACTGCCTGAAGATCGACTACCTGATCACGGATGCGGCATCGGGCAAGCGCCTGAACCGCGCGACGACGACGATGGTGGCCGTGCACATCGACACGAAGGAGATGTGCTACGTGTCGCCGCCCGTACTGATGAAGAAACTGGGGATCGCATGAAGAAAATCCTGATGATGCTGGCCGTTGCGATGTCGGCCGGCGCATGCGCCACGACGCAGGCCGCGCCTGTGCCGGTCGCGAAGATCCAGGCGATGCTGGCGCAACCCAAAGCGATGTGCGGCCGCTTCGACCAGCAGAAGACGCTGGCCGGCATGAAGAAGCCGCTGGCGGCGAACGGCCGCTTCTGCGTGCTGCAGGAGAAGGGCGTGCTGTGGCGCACCCTGGCACCGTTCCCGAACACGCTGCGGCTGACGAAAGGCGAGATCGTCCACTACCAGGGCGATCGCGTGGCGATGCGCCTCGATGCGAAGACGGAACCGACGGTGCGCATGATCAACCAGGTGCTGTTCGCGCTGCTGGCGGGCGACCTCGCCCAGCTCGAGCAGCTGTTCAAGGTGGACGGCACGGTGGGCAGCGACAGCTGGAACGTGACGCTGGAAGCGCGCGAGCCGGCGCTGGCGAAGGCGATCGGCACGATCAAACTAGATGGCGGCGCCTACGTGAAGAACATCGTCATCAGCGAAGCGTCGGGCGACCGCACCAGCATCGTGTTCTCCGAGATCAAGAGCGGTGACGCGGCCCTGTTGCCGGAAGAGGCGGCGCTGTTCAAATGATGGCACGCGCCCGCACGTTCGCGATCCTGTGGCTGGCCGCCGTGTGCCTGCTGCTGGGGCATAACGCCTATCTGTGGTTCGTCCAGCGCATCGTGCCGGACACCGACATCATGGCGCTGCTCCCGGTGCAGGACCGCGACCCCGTGCTGCAACGCTCGTTCGCCCACATGGTCGACGCGGCGCAGCAGCGCGTGATCGTGCTGGTCGGCGCGCGCGAGTGGGAGGATGCGAAGCGGGCGGCCGATGCGTATGCCGCCGTGCTGGCGAAACGGCCGGACCTGTTCGCGGCAACCCAGGCGAACGAGCAACTGCAGTCGGATTACCTGGCATTGTTTCAGAAGCACCGCCTCGTGCTGATGACGGCGGCGCAGCAGGCGCAGTTGGAAAAGGAAGGCGCCGCGTTCTGGACGCAGCAGGCGCTGGCGAAACTATATGCGCCGTTCGGCGGCCCGAAGCTGGGCGCGTGGCAGGACGATCCGTTTGGCCTGTTCGCGGGCTGGGCGCAGGAGCGCGCGCAGGAAACCCCCGTGCGCCCGCGCGACGGGCACCTGTTCGTCGCGGACGACGCGATGCAGTATGTGCTGCTGCCGCTCACGCTGAAGGTACCGGCGCTGTCGATGACGGCGCAGGACCAGGTGCTGCCGCTGCTGCAGGCCGCAAAGACCGCCGCGCTGCAGGGCGCGCAGCTGGGTGCGCAGCAGGGCCGCGTCATCGAAGCGGGCGTGATCCTGCACGCCGCGGCCGCCAGCGCGCAGGCCAGCCGCGAGATGCATACGATCGGCCTCGGTTCGCTGGCCGGCATCGTGCTGCTCGTGTGGTGCACTTTCCGTTCGCTGAAACCCATCGGGCTGATCCTGCTGTCGCTGGGCATCGGCTGCCTGGGTGCGCTGTCCGTGTGCTGGCTGCTGTTCGGCCAGATCCACCTGATGACCCTCGTGTTCGGCGCAAGCCTGATCGGCGTCGCCCAGGATTACGGCGCGTACTACCTGTGCAACCGGCTGTCGGCACCGGCCACGCTGGATTCGCAGACGCTGCTGAAAAAGCTGCTGCCCAGCCTTGCGCTGACGTTGCTGGCCGCTGTGATCGGCTACACGGGCCTGGCGTTGACGCCGTTCCCGGGACTGCGCCAGATGGCCGTGTTTTCCGCGCTCGGGCTGATCTTCGCATGGCTGACGGTCGTGTGCTGGTTCCCCCAGCTGATCGGCCCCCAGACGTTGCGGGGCGGCGCGCTGGCGCAGCGCTACGGCGCGTTGCTGGCGCGCTGGCCCGTGCTGCGCGCGCAGCGGACCACGTGGATCGCCGCCGTGCTGTTCGGCGCCGCCGCGCTGTTCGGCATCGCGCGCATGAAGGCGAACGACGACATCCGCCAGCTGCAGAATCCGCCGAAGCACCTCGTTGACGACCAGCTCGCGCTGGGCAAGCTGCTCGATGCGCCGACGCCCGTGCAGTTCTTCCTCGTGCGCGGCACGTCGCAGGAACAGGTGCTGCAACGCGAAGAAGAACTGAAGCGCAGGCTCGATCCGCTGGTCCAGCGGGGCAAGCTGACGGGCTACCAGGCGCTGTCGAACTGGGTGCCGTCGGCGCGCACGCAGCAGGAGCGGCGCGCGCTGCTGGACTTGAAGCTGCTGGGACATGGCGGGCCGCTGGCCGCGCTGGCCCAGCAGACCGGGGAGGATGGCGCATGGGTCGACGCGACCGCGGCGCGGCTGCGCGCAGCCGGCACGCCGCTGACGCTGGACGCCTTCCTGCAAGCGCCCAGCAGCGAGCCGTGGCGCCACCTGTGGCTGGGCAAGGAACATGGCGAGTACGCCAGCATCGTCGCGCTGCGCGGCCTGAATTTCGCCGACGCGGTGATGCTGTCACGCCTGGCGCGCGACGTCGCCGGCGTGCAGTGGGTCGACAAGGTCGCGGAGATCTCGTCCGTGCTGGGCGCCTACCGCGTGACGATGGGCTTCGTCGTGCTGGCCGCCTATGGCGTCGTGTTCCTGTTGCTGCTGCCGCGCTACCGCGGCCGCGCGTGGCGCGTGATCGCCCCGACGGCGGCCGCCAGCATCGCCACGCTGGCGATCCTGGGCTACGCGGGGCAGGACCTGCAGCTGTTCCACGTGCTGGCGCTGATGCTGCTGCTGGGGATCGGCGTCGACTACGGCATCTTCATGCAGGAGAGCCCGGATCGCCGCGATGCCACGGCATGGCTGGCCGTCGGCCTGTCCGCCGCGAACACGATCCTCGGCTTCGGCCTGCTGGCGCTGTCGAACACGCCGGCGCTGCACTCGTTCGGCTTGACGATGTTGCTGGGCACGCTGATCGTGTGGCTGGCCGTGCCCTGTTTCGGTAACCCCTCAATCAAAAAGAAAGTAGATGCAGATGCAATTGGAATCCGCTGAAATCCTGATCGTCGGCGCGGGCCCCGCCGGTTCCGTCGCCGCCGCCCTGTTGAGGAAACAGGGCCGCCAGGTGCTCGTGATCGAGCGCGAACAGTTCCCCCGGTTCTCGATCGGCGAGAGCCTGCTGCCGCAGAGCATGCAGTATCTGGAGGAAGCGGGCATGCTGCGCGCCGTCGTCGAGGCGGGCTTCCAGTTCAAGAACGGCGCGGCGTTCATGAAGGACGGCGTCTACACGGCCTTCGATTTCCGCGACAAGCATTCGGAAGGCTGGGGCACGACGTACCAGGTGCAGCGCGCCGACTTCGACCACCTGCTGGCGAAAGAAGCGCAGAAGCAGGGCGCCGAGATCCGTTTCCGCCATGAAGTGCTGGACATCGAACTGGGCCGCCCTGGTGGCCGCTCGCTCGTCACCGTCAAGGACCCGGACGGCCGCCAGTATCAGGTCGAAGCGGGCTTCATCCTCGATGCCAGCGGCTTCGGGCGCATCCTGCCGCGGCTGTTGAAGCTGGAGACGCCGTCGAACTTCCCCGTGCGGGGCGCGATCTTCACGCACGTGGCCGACGGCATCGCCGAAGGCTTCGACCGCAACAAGATCCGCGTCACCGTGCACCCGCGCCACAACGACGTGTGGTTCTGGACGATTCCATTCGCCGGCGGCCGCTGCTCGCTGGGCGTGGTTGCCGAGACGGCCTTCCTGGAGCAGTACCAGGGCTCGCCGACCGAGCGGCTGCAGACCATCGTGGCCGAAGACCCATCGCTGGCGGACCTGCTGAAGAACGCCACGTGGGATACGCCGGCGCGGCAGATCGTCGGCTACTCGGCCAACGTGGAAAAACTGTGGGGCGAGGGCTATGCGCTGCTGGGCAACGCGGGCGAGTTCCTCGACCCCGTGTTCTCGTCCGGCGTGACGATCGCCGTGCGCTCGGCCAGCCTGGCGGCCGGCGTGCTGGCGCGCCAGTTCGCCGGCGAAGCGGTCGACTGGCAGGCGGAATACGGCGCGCCGCTGCGCAAGGGCGTCGACACGTTCCGCGCCTTCGTCGAATCGTGGTACGCGGGCGGCTTCCAGCGCATCATCTTCCATGAGCGGCAGCAGCCGGAGATCCGCCGCATGATCGCGTCGATCCTGGCCGGCTACGCCTGGGACCAGAGCAATCCGTACGTGAAGGAGACGACACGGCGGCTGGCGGCACTGGAGGCGGCGTGCGCGCTCACCTGAAGGCTGGACTGGCAACGGCAGCGGTGCTGGCGGCGCTGCTGGCTGGCTGCGCCAGCGCGCCGCCACCGCCGGCCCGCCTCGGCCTGAAGCTGGCCCCGGCCGCGCTGGGCCAGTCGATCAGCGTGCAGCAGCACCTGAAGGTGGAGCGCGCCGGCCGCACGGACGACCTGGACGTCGCGCTGCAAGTCGAGCCGGATGCGGTCGACGTGGTCGGCCTCGCGTTCGGCCAGCGCGTGCTGTCGCTGCACTACGACGGCAAGGATGTGAAGGAATGGCGGCACGTGATGCTGCCGCGCCAGGTGCGCGCGGAAGACGTGCTGGAAGACATGCAGCTGACGTTGTGGCCCGCCGAAGCGGTCGCGCAGGCGCTGCCGGAAGGCTGGCGCATCGCCGAGCAGGGGCTGCACCGCACGCTGTACCTGCACGACGAGCCGATCATGGAGATCGCCTACAGCGGCACGCCGCGCTGGAGCGGCACGGTGGTGCTGGACAACCTGCGGTATAAATACCGGCTGACGATTCAGTTTGCCCCGAACGAATGAAGCGATGAATGCAATGTATGTCTACCTGAACGAGTGCGGCATCGTGTGCGCGCTGGGCGCGAGCCGGGACGAGGTGCGCGACAACCTGTTCGCCGGCCGCGCCGGCGTGCAGCCCAGCACCGATTGCTCGCCGGGCCGCGCGCTGCCGCTGGGCCAGGTGCGCGCCGCGCTGTCGTCGGTGGACCACCTGCCGGCCGCTCAGCGCAGCCGCAACAACGCGCTCGCGCTGGCCGCGCTGGCGCAGATCCGTCCGGCCGTCGACGCGGCCGTGGCGCGCTACGGTGCGCACCGGGTCGGCGTCATCCTCGGCACCAGCACGTCCGGCATCGCCGAGACGGAGAAGGCGGTGCTGCACAAGGCGGCGCACGGCACGCTGGACGAGGCCTTCCATTACGGCCAGCAGGAGATGGGCTCGCCCGCGGCGATGCTGGCGGAACAGCTGGGCATCAGCGGGCCCGCCTACGTGCATTCCAGCGCCTGCTCGTCCAGCGCGAAGGCGATGGCCAGCGCGGCGCGGCTGATCCGCATGGGCCTGTGCGATGCCGTGCTGACGGGCGGCGCCGACTCGCTGTGCGCATTCACCGTGGCCGGCTTCTCGGCACTGGAGTCGGTCAGCGCCGAGCGCTGCAACCCGATGAGCGCGAACCGGCACGGCATCAATATCGGCGAAGGTGCGGCGTTGTTCCTGATGACGCGCGAGCCGGCCGCCGTGGCGCTGCTGGGCTGGGGCGAATCGTCGGACGGCCACCACATGTCGGCACCCGATCCCACCGGCGCCGGCGCGCGCCTGGCGCTGACGGATGCGCTGCGCCGCGCCGGCCTGGCGCCCGCCGACATCGACTACATCAATATGCACGGCACTGCCACGCCGCAGAACGATGCGATGGAGTCGCGCGTGATCGCCGAGTTGTTCGGCTGCGAAGTGCCGGTCAGCTCGACCAAGCCGCTTACCGGCCACACGCTGGGCGCCGCGGCGGCCATCGAAGCGGCGCTGTGCTGGCTTGCGCTGCAGCCGGAAAACAGCCGCGGGCACCTGCCGCCGCACCTGTGGGACGGTCAGCCCGACCCCGCGCTGCCGGCACTGAACCTGGTGCCGCCGGGTGCCACGCTGGGGCGGCCGCTGCGCCATGTGGCCAGCACGTCGTTCGCGTTCGGCGGCTCGAACGCGGCGCTGGTACTGGGGCACGCACCGCTGCCGCCGATCGCGGAACTGCTGCCGCATTCGGGGAAGATGGTGCTGCTCGACAGCGTGGTCAGTGCCGGCGACGACGACCTGTGCGCGCAGGTGGCGATCCGGCCGGACAGCATGTTTTGCGATGGCGCGGCCGTCGGCAGCTGGGTCGGCATCGAATACATGGCGCAGGCCATCGCCGCCCACGCGGGCTGGCTGGCGCGCCGGCGCGGCGACGCCGTCAAGGTAGGATTCCTGCTGGGATCGCGCAAATACGAAGCGGCCGTGCCGGCGTTCGCAGTGGGCGCCGTGCTGCACGTGCATGCGCACCGCGCGCTGCAGGGCGACAACGGCCTGGGCGCGTTCGAGTGCAGGATCGAAGTAGAGGGCAGGACCGTGGCCACGGCGACGGTGACGGTCTACCAGCCCGATAATGTGAACGAGTTTCTACAAGGTGGAACAGCAGTATGAATCAAACTACATCCATGAGCGTGCTGGTGACAGGGTCGTCGCGCGGCATCGGCAAGGCCGTCGCGCTGCGCCTGGCACGCGAAGGCTACGACGTGGTGCTGCATTGCCGCAGCCAGCGCGCCGAGGCTGACGCGGTGGCCGCGCATATCGCCGAGATGGGCCGCGCCGCGAGGGTGCTGCAATTCGACGTCAGCGATCGCGCCGGCACGGCCGCCGCGCTGGAAGCGGACATCGCGCAGCACGGCTGCTACTACGGCGTCGTGTGCAGCGCCGGCATCGCCCGCGACAATGCCTTCCCGGCCATGTCCGGCGAGGACTGGGACCTGGTGCTGCGTACCAACCTGGATGGCTTCTACAACGTGCTGAACCCCCTCGTGATGCCGCTGGTCCAGCGCCGCAAGCCGGGCCGCATCGTCACACTGGCTTCCGTGTCCGGCCTGATCGGCAATCGCGGCCAGGTGAACTACAGCGCCGCCAAGGCCGGCATCATCGGCGCGACGAAGGCGCTGGCGCTGGAACTGGCCAAGCGCGCGATCACGGTGAACTGCGTGGCGCCCGGCCTGATCGAGACGGACATGACGAGCGACGTGCCGATGGACGAGGCATTGAAGATGATCCCGGCGCGCCGCATCGGCAAGCCGGAAGAGGTGGCGGCCGCCGTCAGCTTCCTGATGAGCGAGGATGCCGGCTACATCACGCGCCAGGTGATCTCCGTCAACGGGGGCCTCGCATGAGCCGCCGTGTCGTCGTCACCGGCATGGCCGGCATCAGCCCGATCGGCAACGACTGGCCGGCGATCCACGCGCGCCTGCGCGAAGGGCGCAACGCCGTCGTGCGGATGGAAGAGTGGTCTCACTACGAGGGCTTGAACACGAACCTGGGCGCGCCGGCCGCGCCGTTCGATCTGTCCGAGCGCTTCAACCGCAAGAGCACGCGCAGCATGGGCCGCGTGGCGCTGATGGCCACCCGCGCCTGCGAACTGGCGCTGCAGGAGGCCGGGCTGCTCGGCCACCCGCTGCTGACATCCGGCGCGATGGGCGTGTCGTTCGGCTCGTCCGCCGGCACGCCGAGCGCCATCGGCGACTTCGGCCGCATGATGGACGAGCGCACCACGCGCGGCATCAATGCGACGACCTACATCAAGATGATGTCGCACACGGCGCCCGTCAACATCGGCGTGTTCTTCGGCATCACGGGCCGCGTGTACACGACGTCGTCCGCCTGCACGTCGGGTAGCCAGGGCATCGGCTATGCGTACGAAGCGATCAAGAGCGGCAAGCAGACGGCCATGCTGGCCGGCGGCGCCGAGGAACTGGATGCCACCGAGGCCGCCGTGTTCGACACGCTGTTCGCGACCAGCACGCGCAATGACGCGCCGCATACGTCGCCGCGCCCGTTCGACGCGCAGCGCGACGGCCTGGTGATCGGCGAAGGCGCCGGCGCGCTGGTGCTGGAGGAACGCGAACACGCGCTGGCGCGCGGCGCCACGATCCATGCGGAACTGGTGGGCTTCGGCACCAACAGCGACGGCGTGCACGTGACGCAACCGAACGCCGCGACGATGAAGACGGCGATGGAGCTGGCGCTGGCCGACGCTGGCCTGCAGGCTGCCGACATCGGCTATGTGAACGCGCACGGCACGGGCACGGCGCAAGGCGACGTGGCCGAATCGCTGGCGACGCAACAGGTGTTCGGCAGCGGCGTGCCGATCAGCTCCCTGAAGAGCTACATGGGCCACACGCTGGGCGCCTGCGGCGCGCTGGAAGCCTGGATCAGCATCGAGATGATGCGGGCCGGCTGGTTCGCGCCGACGATCAACCTCGACCAGGTGGACCCGGCGTGCGCACCCCTCGATTTCATCGCGGGCCAGGGCCGCGAGCTGCAATGCGAGTACGTGATGTCGAATAATTTCGCATTCGGCGGCATCAACACCTCCCTGATCTTCAAACGAGCAAATTAACCACAGCAAAGGAAGAAAAATGAAAAAAGCGATGTTGACGATGGTCCTGGCGGCAACCGCCTGCGCAGCCACCCTGCCGGCCAGCGCAGCCGACCGCAAGCTGATGCTGCCGATCGCCGGCGCGATGGCGTCGAACGATGCGCAGGGCCGCCTGGGCGACAACGTGAAGTTCTACTTCGGCGACCAGCCGACGCCGAAGGTCACGCAGAAGATCACGAGCGACCGCACCAGCCAGAAGACCAACAGCTTCGGCAAGACGCCGGAAACGGCCTGCAACTGGGCGTTCCTGTCGGCGATGCTGGCATTGAAGAAGAAGGCCGAGGAAGTGGGCGCGAACGCCGTCGTCAACATCGTCAGCAACTACAAGAACAACGAGATGTCGAGCCAGACGGAGTTCGAATGCCACGACGGTAACATCGTCAGCGGCGTTGCGCTGAAAGGCGAGTTCGTGAAGATCGCGCAGTAATGACGCAGGCGGCCGCGCACGTCTGGCTTGCCGACATCGGCGCGCTGGACGAGGCGCGGCTCGATCTGTACTGGCAGTGGCTGTCCGACAGCGAGCGCGCGCGCGAGTTCGCACGGCCGCAGCGGCGGCGCCAGTTCATCGCCGCGCGCGCGCTGCTGCGCATCGCGGCCGGCGACTTGCTTGGCCTGCCGCCCGCGGCAGTCGTATTCGGCGGGCAGGCGGGAAGGGCGCCGTGGCTGGTATCGCCGGCGGTTGCACTGCCCGGCCTGTCGGTATCGCACAGCGGCGACTGGGTCGCCTGTGCGCTCAGCACGGAGACGGCGCTGGGCCTCGACATCGAAGTGAAGGAAGCGGGCCGGGACGTCGATGCGTTGGCCGAGCATGCGTTCGATGCGGCGACGTGTGCGCGCCTCGCGGCGCTGGCACCAGGGGAGCGGTTGCACGAGTTTTATGCGGCATGGAGCGCGCAGGAAGCGCGCATCAAGCTAGGAATGGATGCGGTGAATTTGGAGGCAGCGGCGTGCGTCGCAGTGGCGCATGACGTACTGGCGATCGCGCTGTGCGCGGCGCAGCCGCTGGCGGCGCCGGTGGTGCACGTTGCCGCGCTGTAGTGCGGGTTACTGCCAGAGCCAGTTCCACAAGCCCGGCAGCCGCGGATGTTCCGCGGCACTCTTGACGGTGCTGGCCAGCGCCGCCCGTTCGAGCGCGTCGTGCTCGTCGTAGAAGGGTTTCGTGGCGACGGGGATATCGAGTTCGTGCGCCACGTCGAGCAGGATCGCCAGGTATTCGTCGAGGTGGCTGGCCGTATAGCTGTTCACGTCGTGGAAGGTGACGACGACAGGCGTGACCCCGTCGACGCTGTGCATCGCGCCGGCGGACCAGCGCTTCTTCGTTTCGGCCAGCATGGCGAGCAGGTTGGCGCGCTTGTGCCAGCTGAAGTTGACGCCCCAGATCTTGCCGTCGTTGGCGTTCAGGTCCGTCAGCAGCATTGCCAGGCCGTGGCGGTGATAGCTCTCCAGCGTGGCCGCATCGTAGGCCCAGAACGGCGGGCGCACCAGTACGGGAGGCGTGCCGGTCAGGGAGCGCAGGTCGTCGACGCCGCGCTGCAGGGTTTCGTCCAGCTCGGCGGCGCCCATGAAGCGGTGATTCGCGTGCGTGGCGGTGGCCGAATGCAGGGCGACGACGTGGCCCGCATCGTACTCGCGGCGGATCAGCGCGCGGCCCGTGGCCGTACCGCCGCCGCGCCAGTGGCGCGTCTGCGTGAAGAAGACGGCCTTAATGCCGTCCTGCACGCCGTTGTGCGCCAGCGTGCCGAGCACGCGGACGGTGGAATTGCTGTCGTCGGCCGCCGCGCTGGGGCCGTCGTCGAAGGTCAGCAGGAAGCGTATCGGCGCGACGTGCGCCGGCTCCGCCGTGTCGGCACGGGCCTGCGGCAGGATGGACAGCGCGAGCAGCAGTAGCGGAACACGGATCGACACGAGAGCATTGGATGTTGGACGGGCACGCATTATAAAGCGGCGTCCGGATTGAAATTAAGGGAAATTGTATGAATGCACAGCCACAATGGACACAGCCGGCCGCCGAACCGCACGTGCCGGAAACGGAATTCGGTAAATGGTTCCTGCGCACCGAGACGTGGACGGTGCACGTGCTGGAACGGGCGCTGACCGACCTGGCGCGGCTGATGCCGGCGGATCGCACCAGCTATGAGGTGGTGGCGGACGTGGGCTGCGGCTACGGCCGCTCGCTGCCGAAGCTGCACCGCCGCTTCGCGCCGCGCCGGCTGATCGGCATGGACATCGATCCCGAGATGCTGGAAGCGTCGAGCCGGGAAGTGACGGCGCATGGCATCGCCGCCGAGTTCATTTGCTGTTCCAGCTCGAACATCGCCTTGCCCGATGCATCGGTGGACCTGCTGTTCTGCCACCAGACGTTCCACCACCTGATCGACCAGGAAAACGCGATCCGCGAATTCTTCCGCGTGCTCAAACCGGGCGGCGTGCTGCTGTTCGCCGAGTCGACCCGGCGCTACATCCACTCGTGGATGATCCGGCTGCTGTTCCGCCACCCGATGGACGTGCAGAAGACGGCGCCGGAATACCTGGCGATGGTGCGCGCCGCCGGTTTCGACGTGCCGGACAGCGCCGTCTCCTATCCGTTCCTGTGGTGGAGCCGAGAAGACCTGGGCCTGATGGAGCGCGTGCTGCGCATCAAGCCGCCGGCGGTGCGCGAGGAAACGCTGATCAACCTGGTCGCCCGCAAGCCCTGAGCGGGAGGCCGGCAGGCCTTTCGGCTTGCCGGCCTACTCGTCCAGGTTCCACACGTACTGCATCCGCGTCCACGACTGGTAGGGCACGCCGTCCACGGTGCCCGGCTGGAAGCGGCACAGCGACAACCCCGCCTGCGCCGCGCGATCGAGTTCGCGCGAGCCGCTCGACTTCTCCACCTTCGATTCCATCACCTTGCCGTCCGTGCCGATCAGGAAGGCCAGCGTGACCGTGCCGGTGTCGCCGTTGCGCTGCGCATTGCGCGGATATTCAGGCCGCGTGCATGCCTTCGCATCCACCACCGGCGCCACCTTCACCGGCTCGCGCCTGGTTTGTTCCACGGGCGGCTGCTGGCGCACCGTGCCGCCCCGCGTGTCGGCGGGCGGCGGCGGTTCGTCGATGCGGCGGGTCGTGATGTCCACCGGCTCCACCGGCGGCACGTCCGGCGTGATGTCCGGCACGACGACCGACGTGGTCGGCGGCGGCAGGATGTCCGGCAGCGGCACCGGCGGCGGGGGCGGCGGCGGCGGGGTGTCCGGAATGGGGATCACGTCGACGATGCTCTCCGGCGCACGGTGGATCAGGATCTTCGAGCTGTGCAGCGCAACGAAGGCCGCGGCGACGTGCAGCAGCACGACGACGGCGATGCCGGTGGGGTTGCGCCGTCCGGCGCGCTGGTTGTCGAGGAAGTTCATGGCGCACTCCTTTACCTTGGTTGGAAATCTGGATTGCTATGTCGTGGAAGTATACTATTCCATGTAATGGTAAAAATGGAAGGGGTTAACGAGTAATTATGTGGAGTGGTATGCTTCCACTCATTGGTAATGAAGTTTGCGGAGGGCTGGTAGATGAGGAAGGCGAAGGAAGAACGGATCCGCGTGATGCTGGCGGACGACCACCCGATCGTGATGACGGGGTTCGCGCTGTCGCTGGAGCGGCCGGACATCGAGGTGGTGGCGCAGGCAAGGAGCCCGGCCGAGGCGCTCGAGCAGTTCGCCGCATTGCAGCCGGACGTGCTGGTGCTGGACATCCGCTTCGGCGAGCAGTTGACGGGCCTCGACGTGGCGCGCGACATCCTGGCCCGCGACGGCGCCGCGCGCATCGTGTTCCTGACGCAGTTCGACCAGGACAGCCTGATCAAGGAGTGCTACCGGATCGGCGCGCGCGCGTTCATCACGAAGGATTGCGACCCGGAGGAGTTGGCTGCGGCCGTGCGCCGCGCCCACGCGGGCGAGCTGTATTTCATGCCGCGCATCGCCGAGCGCCTCGCCAGCCTGTCCGTGCAGGGCGACGCGTCGCCGCAAGCGCTGCTCGACGAGCGCTCGCTGGAGATCTTCACGCTGATGGCGGAAGGCTTGACGAACGCCGAGATCGCCGAGCGGCTCGATGTGTCGTCGAAAACGATCAGCAATGCCAGCCAGGCCATCAAGGACAAGCTGGGCGTGCAGCGCGCCGCCGACATCACGCGGCTGGCGGTGCGCTACGGCTTGCTGCAGCCCTGAGATGACGCCGCTGTCCTGGCGCCATTGGAGCACCCGCACGCGGCTGCTGGCGATCACCCTGGCACCGCTGGTGGTGCTGTGCCTGGCCCTTGTGTGGCTCAGCTACCTGTCGCGCCAGGACGAGGTGCGTGCCGAGCTGGCCGAACGGGGCACGCTGCTGGCGCGCGTGCTGGCCGACAGCAGCGAATACGCCGTGGTGTCCGGCCAATACGACGAGTTGCGCCGCTCGGTGCGCGGCGTGCTGCAGGCCGATCCGGCCATCGTCGAAGTGGCGCTGCTGGACGCGCAACGGCGCGAGCTGCTGCGCCTGGCGGGCCAGGCGCGCGGCCAGCCGGAGCGCCGCTACTATGAGGCGCCGGTCGTCAAGCGCCTCGTGTGGCTGAACATGCGCGCGCAGGACGGCCGCGTCGTGTTCGGCGCGGCGAATGGCGCGCCGCCGCCCGCGTTTGAAACGGTGGGCTATCTCCGCGTGCGGATGTCCGCCGATGCCCTGCTGGCGCGCCAGGCGGCGCGCTTCCGGCTTGAACTGCTGGCCGTCACGGCAGGGCTGCTGCTGTGCGGCGCGCTGGCCTGGCGGCTGTCCGAAGGGTTCGACACGTCGTTGCAGGCGTCGATCGCCGCGCTGCGCGAGGCGGACGCGGAAAAGCGCCGGCTGCTGCGCCGCCTGAACACGGCCGTGGAAGAGGAGCGCCAGAGCATCGCGCTGGAGATCCACGACGAATTGAACGCCGCGCTGATCGCCGCGCGGCTGGAGTCGCAGCGCATCGCCACCTTGGCCGCCACCGTGGAGCCTGCCGACGTGGCAGAGGACATCGCGGCCCGCGCGCGCTCGATCACGCAGACGACGCTTGGGCTGTACAACAGCGGCCGGGCGCTGGTGCGGCGCCTGCGCCCCGAGGTGCTGGACATGCTCGGCCTGCAGGGCGCGATCGAGGAGATGGTGCGGCAGATGGATGCCAGCCATGCCGACTGCCGCTTCACCTGCCGCGTCGAAGGCGAGTTCGCGGGTCTCGAACCGGAACTGGCGATCTCGATCTATCGCATCGTGCAGGAGGCGCTGTCGAACGTCGTCAAGCATGCCCGCGCGCGCCATGCTGCCGTGCTGCTGGCGCGCCGCGACGGTGCGGTGACGATCGACGTGCGCGACGACGGCATCGGCTACGCCGCCACGAGCACGGATGGCGTGGGCATCGCCGGCATGCGCGAACGCGTGCATGCGGCAAGTGGCAGCTTCACGATCGATAGCGACGGTGGCGGCACGCGCATCGCGATCCGCCTGCCGCTCGCGTGAGGTCGCACGTTGTCCGGCCGGCGGAAGTGGGGTATGTTGTCGGTTCCGTTTTTCATGAGCACCGCACATGAGCCATGCCAGTCAATTCACGCTGCTGACGCAGCGCCGTTTCGCGCCGTTCTTCTGGACGCAGTTCCTGGGCGCGTTCAACGACAACCTGTTCAAGACGGCGCTGATCGTCGTGCTGACGTTCGACGCGGCCAGCTGGACGGCGCTGTCGCCGTCGATGGTGACGAACCTGATCCCGGGGCTGTTCATCCTGCCGTACGTGCTGTTCTCCGCAACGGCGGGGCAGGTGGCCGAGAAGTTCGAGAAGGCCGCGCTGGTGCGCTTCATCAAGTGGGCCGAGATCGCGATCATGGGCATCGCGGCGGCGGGCTGGCTGACGCACACGCTGTGGCTCCTGATCCTGGCCGTGTTCGCGATGGGCACGCACTCCACGCTGTTCGGCCCCGTCAAATACTCGTACATGCCGCAGCAGCTGCGGCCCGAGGAACTCACGGGCGGCAACGGCATGGTGGAGATGGGCACGTTCGTCGGCATCCTGCTGGGCCAGGTGTTTGGCGACGTGATCGTGATGCACGGCGCGCTGGGCATTTCGGTGGTGGCCGGGGCCACCGTCGGCTTCGCGGTGCTGGGTTTGCTGGCCAGCTACCGCATCCCGCTGACGCCCGCGCCAGCGCCCGACTTGCGGATCGCCTGGAACCCGCTGGCGGAAACGGTGCGCAACCTGCGGCACTCGGCCGGCAATCGCAGCGTGTTCCTGTCGATGCTGGGCAATTCGTGGTTCTGGTTCTACGGCGCTATGGTGCTGGCCCAGTTCCCCGTGTATGCGATGAACTACCTGCATGGCGATCACAGCGTGTTCGTGCTGCTGTTGACGGTGTTCTCGCTGGGGATCGGCGCCGGCTCGCTGCTGTGCGAGAAGCTCTCCGGCCGCAAGGTGGAGATCGGCCTGGTGCCGTTCGGGTCCATCGGCCTGTCGCTGTTCGGCGTCGACCTGTATTTCGCCAGCCTCGGTTACGGCGGTAGCGCGCTCGGGTCCACCCTCATGTCGCCCGTCGACGCGTTCGGCATGCTGGCGCAGCCGGGCGCGTGGCGCATCGTGTTGGACGTCGTGCTGATCGGCGTGTTCGGCGGCTTCTTCATCGTGCCGCTGTTCGCGCTGATCCAGCTGCGCTGCGATCCGCGCCACCTGTCGCGCACGATCGCCGGCATGAACATCCTGAACGCGCTGTTCATGGTGGCGGCGGCCGGCGTTGCGATCCTGCTGCTGGGGCAGGGCCTGACGATTCCGGAACTGTTCCTGGCCACCGCGATCATGAATGCGCTCGTCGCCGCCTACATCTTCTCGCTGGTGCCGGAATTCCTGATGCGCTTCCTGGCCTGGCTGCTGATCCACACGGTGCACAAGGTGAAGGTGATCGAGGCCGGCCGCATTCCGGAGGAGGGCGCCGCGGTCCTCGTCTGCAACCACGTCAGCTACGTCGATGCGATCGTCATCATGGCGGCGAGCCCGCGGCCGATTCGCTTCGTGATGGACCACCGCATCTTCAAGACGCCGCTCCTGGGCTTCATTTTCCGCACGGCGAAGGCGATCCCGATCGCGCCGGCGAAGGAAGACCCGTGGCTGCTGGAGAAGGCCTACGTGGACATCGCCCATGCGCTGCACGACGGGGAGCTGGTATGCATCTTCCCGGAAGGACGGCTGACGACGACGGGCGAGATCAACGAATTCAAGGGCGGCATCGCGAAGATCGTCGAACGCTCGCAGGTGCCGGTGATTCCGATGGCGCTGCGCGGCCTGTGGGGCCACCTGCTTTCGCGCAGCGACGACAACGTGTTCGAACGGGCGTTCCGCAAGGGACTGCGTTCGCGTCTCGCGCTGGCGGTGGGCCAGCCGGTGCCGCCGTCGGACGCTACTCCCGAGCTGCTGCAGCGCGAGGTGCTGGCGCTGCGCGGCGACTGGAAATAAGGCCGCGGCGGCTTAATGGTTGCTCTGGCATACAACTCGTTACAATAAGATCACACGAACGGGCTGTTCCTTTTTACAATGACGCGGCGCGCGCATGTGCCCACATGCGGCGCGCGCCATCTACCCACGCACACAACAAGAGATAATCAACGATGATCCGTACCTGGAAAGCCGCACTGTCGGTAGCTACCCTTGCCTTGCTGTCCGCCTGCGGCGGCGGCGATGACGATCCCGCCGGCACGAGCACCGGCTCCACGCCGACGGCGACGTCCGTCGTGCTGTCGCAGGACTTCAACCAGGGCGCCGACGGCTGGTCCGGCGAAGCAAGCGACTACACGACCGCCACGGCACCGACGGAAGTCGCGATCGAATTGCGCAGCACCGAGGCCCTCGGCACCGGCTACAAGGGCACGAAGGCCTACTACGTGGGCGGCACGAACCGCAGCGACGACCTGCTGCTGTACGTGAAGAAGCAGTTCACCGGCTTCGTCGCCAATACCGAATACACGTTCTATGTGTACACGCTGAACCTGCTGACGGACGCACCGAGCGGCTGCTCCGGCGTCGGCGGCGCGCCGGGCGAATCCGTGTACGTGATCGCGGCGGCATCGGCCACCGAACCGAAGGCCGTCAACACGAACGGCGACGTGCGCCTGAACATCGACCACGGCAACCAGGGCACGGCAGGCGCCACGTCGCTCGTGCTGGGCAACGTCGCCAACGGCCTGCCATGCGACGGCACCCGCAAGTACGCATCGAAGCTGCTGCGCAATACGACGGGCGTGAAAGTGAAGACGGATGGCGAAGGCAAGCTGTGGGTGCTGTTCGGGATCGATTCCGGCTTCGAGGCGAACAGCGCCGTCTATCTGCAGAATCTGACGATCCAGTTTGTGCCGGTGACGACGACGACTTGATCGGCAGCTCCATGCCAGTTGTCCGACCGGTGCCCCGGTCGGACGATCAGCCGGCCGTGGCGCCCGCGCGCTTCGGCCGGTAGCGGCACAGCACTCCAAGGCCAGCCAGCAGCATCGCGTACGACGCAGGCTCGGGCACCGGCAACAGCGGCAGGCGCGGAATCATGCCCGAGTAGAGGTGCAGGCGCAGGCCGATGGCCGCGTCGATGGGATCGGGATTGGTGATGGCCAGCGTGAAGTCGAACGTCTGGTTCCACTCCTGGATCGTGTCCGGGCCGTACTTGGCCGGCGTCGAGCTGAAGTGGGAGGCCCCGTACTCGTTGTTCATCTCGGCCGTGAAGAACGACTGCACGAGATCGTAAGGGTGCATCCCGCGCGGCACGTACTGCTGGAACAGCGTGCCGCTGAGGACCAGTGCGGTGCCGGGCCGCAGCGTGATGTTGGCGGCGTAGTCGTAGCTGTTGCTGATCGAGTAGTAGAACGACGATTCCA
The DNA here is from genome assembly GCF_007830495.1 of Pseudoduganella flava. Classification (GTDB taxonomy): domain Bacteria; phylum Pseudomonadota; class Gammaproteobacteria; order Burkholderiales; family Burkholderiaceae_D; genus Rugamonas; species Rugamonas flava. Next base: position 477,237 of record NZ_VLKW01000004.1, read on the forward strand.
GCGGCGTTTCCGCGTCCCAGACGATGCTGGACACCGCATCGCCCCGCGCGCCATTGGTCGCGATCGACGTCTGCCAGGCCATGAAGTCGAGCTGGCTTTGTGCGGGCGTACCGACGGGCGGCGTCACGTCCTTGCGTACCTCGCCTTGCAGCCACCACACGGCATTCGACAGTCCCACGCTCTCTTCGTTGATATGGTATGCGGCGGTGATGCCGTCGTCCGGCGCGATGTCCACCACCGTCAACGCAACGTTGCTGAGCCTGCCGATGACGAACGGATCGGCGGCCGATTGCGCTGCCGCGATGCCGGCGTTGCCGCACAGCGCGACGATTCCGGCGGCCTTGCCGATGCGGCCGAGCGCCCGTTTGGTGCCGCGCCCGCCGGCGACGGCCAGCAGGACCAGGCCAGCCAGCAGCATTGCCCATCCGGACGGCTCCGGTACGGCCAGCGTCACTTCCGTCATCGTGTTCAACATCATCGACAGCGTCATCGGCGTGCTGCCGGTGTTCGCATACGCAAACTGGAAGGGCCGGGCCAGCGTGCCGGGCGGCGCTTCGCAGCAGATCCAGAAATCCGTTGTGCTCAGCCCCGCCAGTTCGCCGTTCAGCCGCAAATAGATGAAGTCGTAGGGATGCAAGTCCGAGGTGGTGCGGTTGGCCATGCCGTCCACGACGAGCAGCGAATGCGGTGCGAGGATCACGGGTGTCACCTGCAACATCTCGAGCCGGAAGGCGCTGGCTTCGACGGGGCGTGACGGCATCACATAAGTAAAGCCGGCGTCGCTGAGGCCGGCCCCCGTGTACACGGTCGTTTCCAGGCCATACGCATTCAGTTGCAGCGTATAGGGCAGGTTGTCCGAGACCGTGTGCTGGATACCCTGCGTGGGCAACCCGGAACTCGACGCGATATCCGCCCGCATCTCGGTGATCGTCGTGCCGAGCTGGTAGGCGGCCGGCTGGCCATCGTCCGGCGTCAGGTCGAACACTTGTACGCGCACGTTGGAAAACCCGGCGGAAAACGATTCGCCACCGTTCGCCGCCTGGGCGGCTGTCGCAGTAACGGCGGTAACAAGCACGAGCAATAACCACGCACAACAATGACGAGGAAACATGACGGCCTCCATCTGTTCAAGGGTTTTCTGAATTACGGCGCGCTGCGGGGCGCTCCGTCGCCGGCGGCGCCTCAGGCACCAACGCCGATGTGCAGCGTGTCTCGCGCCTGGGAGGGGCTACTGGAGGCCGTGACAAGCTTGGTTCTTGCATAATAGTCAACCGTCTCGCCGCCAATGAGTTCGTCTCAGCCGCAGCATTGATCTTGATCAATTGGTGGCGTTGTTGCTGTTTAGTTTGCGCAACAATGCTGCTCGCCGGAGTGAAGCGGACGTCCCTTGGAACGCTGGCGGCTCTAAAGGGCGGTTGCACGCCAAGAAATCCGCATCTATTGCTCACAGGAACCGGTTCGAGTCAATCTGATTATTTTTGCTGACTTCCCAGTCAGCAAACGCACAAGTTTCTGATCTGTATTAGAATGATCGTTCATTCTATCGCGCGATACCTCACAGATCAGAAAGACAACGTATGGAACACTCGCTCTCCCGCCCGCCTCTCCGCACGGCCGGCCTCGTTTTCCTCGCATGCGCGGCGGCGCTGACCGCCGGCTGCGAGTCCCATCAGAAGGAAGGCGCCGGTGCGCCGGGCGGCAAGATGCCGCCGCCGCAAGTGGCCGTCTACACGGTGCAGCCGCAGGCGCTGCCGGTGACGGCTGAACTGCCCGGCCGCACGTCCGCCTACCAGATCGCCGAAGTGCGTCCGCAGGTGTCCGGCATCATCCAGAAGCGCCTGTTTACGGAAGGCGCCGACGTGAAGGCCGGCACCCAGCTGTACCAGATCGATCCGGCCACCTACCAGGCCACCTACAACTCGGCCAAGGCCGCGCTGACCCGCGCTCAGGCCAACCTGCTGACGGCCGGCCCGAAAGTGAAGCGCTACAAGGAGCTGGTCGAGATCGAAGGCGTGTCGCGCCAGGATTACGACGACGCGATCGCCGCCGAAGCGCAGGCCCGCGCCGACGTCGAATCGGCCAAGGCATCGCTGGAAACGGCGCGCATCAACGTGGAGTACACGAAGGTGCATGCGCCGATCTCCGGCCGCATCAGCCGCTCGAACGTGACGCCGGGTGCGCTGGTTACCGCTGGCCAGGAAACGGCGATGACCACCGTGCAGCAGCTCGACCCGATCTATGTCGACGTGACGCAGTCCAGCGAAGACCTGCTGCGCCTGAAGAAGAACATCGAGGCGGGCGGCGTGAAGCAAGCCGGCCAGGCCAAGGTCACGCTGAAGCTGGCCGACGGCACCACCTATGCGCAGCCGGGCAAGCTGCAGTTCGCCGACGCGAGCGTCGATCCGGGCACCGGCAACGTCACGCTGCGCGCGATCTTCCCGAACCCGAAGCATGACCTGCTGCCGGGGATGTTCGTGCGTGCCGTCGTCGAGAACGGCGTCAACGAGCAGGCGATCGCCGTGCCGCAACAGGGCGTGACGCGCAACCAGAAGGGCGAAGCGACGGCGCTGGTGCTGAACCAGCAGGGCATCGTCGAGCAGCGCGTCATCAAGACTGCCGGCACGCAGGGCGACAAGTGGCTCGTGGCCGGTGGCCTGAATGCCGGCGACCGCGTGATCATCGAAGGCCTGCAGAAGGTGAAGCCGGGTGCACCGGCCGTCGTGGCGCAGGGCGAGGCAACCCGACCGGCAGCCACCGCCGCCGCCGGCAAACCCGCCGCCGCACAGTAAGGAGTTTTATCCATGGCTAGATTTTTCATCGATCGCCCCATCTTCGCGTGGGTCATAGCGATCGTCATCATGCTCGCGGGCGTGCTCGCGATCCGGGCGCTGCCGATCGCGCAGTACCCGAGCATCGCGCCGCCGTCGATCTCGATCTCCGGTTCGTACCCGGGCGCTTCCGCGAAGACCGTGGAAGACGCAGTCACGCAGGTCATCGAACAGAAGATGAAGGGCATCGACGGGCTGCGCTACATGAGCTCCTCGTCCGACTCGGCCGGCGGCATCGGCATCACGCTGACGTTCAAGAACGGCACGAACCCGGACATCGCCCAGGTGCAGGTGCAGAACAAGCTGCAGCTGGCGACGCCGCTGCTGCCGGCCGCCGTCACGCAACAGGGCCTGGTGGTGTCGAAAGCCACCAAGAACTTCCTGCTGGTGCTGGGCTTCGTGTCCGAGGACGGCAGCATGAACAACGCCGACCTGGGCGACTACGTGGCGGCCAACGTGCTCGATCCGATCTCCCGCGTCGAAGGCGTGGGCGACGTGACCTTGTTCGGTTCCCAGTACGCGATGCGCATCTGGCTCGATCCCTCGAAGCTGCAAAGCTACCAGCTGACGCCGTCGGACGTGATCACGGCCGTGCAGGCGCAGAACGCGGAAGTCTCCGCCGGTGAACTGGGTGGCGCGCCCGCCGTGCCGGGCCAGCAGCTGAACGCCACCGTGTCGGCGCAGAGCCGCCTGCAGACGGCCGAGCAGTTCGGCGCGATCCTGCTGAAGACGATGGGAAGCGGCGCCACCGTGCACCTGCGCGACGTGGCGAAGATGGAACTGGGCCGCGAGAACTACAACACGGTCGCCCGCTTCAACGGCAAGCCCGCTACCGGTATCGCACTGAAGCTGGCCACCGGCGCCAACGCCCTCGATACCGCTAAGCTGGTGAAGGCGAAGATCGAAGAGATGGGCAAGCTGTTCCCGCAAGGGATGAAGGCCGTCGTGGCGTTTGACACGACGCCGTTCGTCGAGCTGTCGATCGAGGAAGTCGTGAAGACGCTGGGCGAGGCGATCGTGCTGGTGTTCCTCGTGATGTACCTGTTCCTGCAGAACTTCCGCGCCACGCTGATCCCGACGATGGCCGTGCCGGTGGTGCTGCTGGGTACCTTCGCGATCCTGTCCGCGTTCGGCTACTCGATCAACACGCTGACGATGTTCGCGATGGTGCTGGCGATCGGCCTGCTGGTCGACGATGCGATCGTCGTCGTGGAAAACGTCGAGCGCGTGATGACGGAAGAGGGCCTGTCGCCGAAAGAGGCGACGAAGAAATCGATGGGCCAGATTTCCGGCGCGCTGGTCGGCATCGCGATGGTGCTGTCCGCCGTGTTCGTGCCGATGGCGTTCTTCGGCGGCTCCACGGGCGTCATCTACCGCCAGTTCTCGATCACGATCGTGTCGGCGATGGTGCTGTCCGTGCTGGTCGCAATGATCTTCACGCCGGCGCTGTGCGCCACGATCCTCAAGCCCGTCGAGAAGGGCCATCACCTGTCCGACCGCGGCTTCTTCGGCTGGTTCAACCGCACGTTCGAACGCAGCACCAACAAGTACCAGGGCATGGTGGGCGGCATGATCCGCCGCCGCGGTGCGTCGATGATCCTGTACGTCGTGCTGCTGGGCGTGCTGGCGCTCGTGTTCATGCGCCTGCCGACTTCTTTCCTGCCGGAAGAAGACCAGGGCGTGCTGTTCTCGCAGATCCAGCTGCCGACGGGCGCCACACAGGAACGTACGTTGAAGACGATCGAGAAGGTCGAGGACTACTTCCTGAACAAGGAAAAGGCGAACGTCGCTTCCGTGTTCGCGGTGGCCGGCTTCTCGTTCGGCGGCAACGGCCAGAACACGGGTATCGCGTTCGTGCGGATGAAGGACTGGAAGGAACGTCCGGGCAAGGAAAACCGCGTCAGCGCGATCGCCGGCCGGGCGATGGGCGCGCTGATGCAGCTGCGCGATTCGATGGTGTTCGCGTTCGCGCCGCCGGCCGTGCTGGAACTGGGTAACGCCTCGGGCTTCGACCTGCAGCTGCAGGACGTGGCCGGCGTTGGCCACGACAAGCTGATGGCCGCGCGCAACCAGCTGCTGGGCATGGCGTCGCAAAGCAAGCTGCTGGTCGGCGTGCGTCCGAACGGCCAGGAAGATACGCCGCAGTACAAGGTCATTATCGACCAGCAGAAGGCGACCGCGCTCGGCCTGTCCGTGGCGGAAGTGAACAAGGTGCTGTCGGTGGGCTGGGGTTCGTCGTACGTCAACGACTTCATCGACCGTGGCCGCGTGAAGAAGGTGTACATGCAGGGCCAGCCGGATTCGCGCATGGTGCCGGAAGACCTGTCGAAGTGGTTCGTCCGCAATACGGCGGGCGCCATGGTGCCGTTCTCCGCGTTCGCCACGGGCGAGTGGATCTACGCATCGCCGCGCCTGGAGCGCTACAACGGCCTGTCCTCGGTGAACATCCAGGGCAGCCCGGCGCCGGGCGTGTCGTCCGGTGCCGCGATGGCCGAAGTCGAGAAGCTGGTGGCGCAACTGCCGCCGGGTATCGGCTTCGAATGGACCGGCCTGTCCGTCGAAGAGCGCCAGTCCGGCTCGCAGACGCCGGCGCTGTACTCGATCTCGATCCTGATCGTGTTCCTGTGCCTGGCCGCGCTGTATGAAAGCTGGTCGGTGCCGTTCTCGGTGCTGCTGGTCGTCCCGCTGGGCATCATCGGTACCGTGATCGCGACGTGGGGCTTCCACCTGGCGAACGACGTGTACTTCCAGGTGGGCCTGTTGACGGTGGTCGGCCTGTCCGCGAAGAACGCGATCCTGATCGTGGAATTCGCGAAAGAACTGCAGGAAGCGGGCCGCGACCTGCGCGAAGCGACGCTGGAAGCGGTGAAGCTGCGCCTGCGGCCGATCCTGATGACGTCGATCGCATTCGGCCTGGGCGTGCTGCCGCTGGCCGTGGCGAGCGGCGCCGGCTCCGGCAGCCAGAACGCGATCGGCGTGGGCGTGCTGGGCGGGATGCTGACGGCGACGTTCCTCGGCATCTTCTTCGTGCCCGTGTTCTTCGTGCTGGTACGCAGCTGGTTCGCCAGCAAGCAAGCCGCCGCCCCGGGTACCACTGTTGTAAAGGAAGCTCAATGAACAAGTCTTTGATCACCCTGGCGGTGACCGCGCTGCTGGCCGGCTGCAGCCTGGCGCCGACGTACGAACGCCCGGCCGCCCCGATCCCGTCGGCCGCGCAGACGTGGCCGCAAGGCGATGCCTACAAGCCGGCCGCGCAGCCGACCGCGACGAAGGAAGCGTATGACATCGCCTGGCGCGACTTCATCGCCGACGAGCAGTTGAAGCAGCTGGTCGAGCTGGCGCTGGCCAACAACCGCGACCTGCGCGTGTCGATCCTGAACATCGAGAAGGCGCGCGCCCAGTATGGCGTGCAGCGTGCCGGGCAGGTGCCGCACGTGAACGCCACCGTCAGCCAGACGGCCAATCGCGTGCCGGACAATTCGTCGCCCACCGGCGATGGCTACATCACCCGCCAGTACAGCGCGGGCCTGGGCATTCCCGCGTTCGAGCTGGACTTCTTCGGCCGCGTGAAGAACCTGTCCGAGGCCGCGTTGCAGCAGTACCTGGGCACGGCGGAAGCGCGCCGCTCGCAGCAGATCAGCCTGGTGGCCGAAGTGACCAATGCGTGGCTGACGCTGGCCGCGGACCAGGAGCGCCTGCGCCTGGCGCAGGACACGCTGAAGAGCCAGCAGATCACGTATGAGCTCAGCAAGCGTCGCTTCGAGGCGGGTGCCACGTCCGGCCTCGACATGTACGAGGCGCAGACGAGCGTGGAATCGGCCCGCAACGACGTGGCCGTGTACACGGCGCAGGTGGCGGCCGACCAGAACGCGCTGGCGCTGCTGGCCGGCGCAGCGGTGCCGGCCGAGCTGCTGCCGCAAGGCCCGCTGGGCCCCGTGACGCAGGTGGCGGACCTGCCGGAAGGCGTGCCGTCGACGGTGCTGCAACGCCGGCCGGACGTGCTGTCCGCCGAACGCACGCTGCAGGCGGCCAACGCGGACATCGGCGTCGCCCGTGCCGCGTTCTTCCCCAGCATCTCGCTGACGGCATCAGCCGGCAGCGCGAGCGGCGCCTTGTCGGGCCTGTTCAAGGCGGGTTCCGGCGCATGGACGTTCATCCCGCAGCTGACCTTGCCGATCTTCGCGGGCGGTGCAAACCAGGCCAACCTGGACATCGCGAAGACCAACCGCGACATCGCCGTCGCGCAGTACGAAAAGGCGATCCAGTCGGCATTCCGCGAAGTGGCCGATGCACTGGCCCAGCGCGGCACGATCGATGAGCGGGTGGCGTCGCAGACGGCACTGGTGGAAGCGTCCGGCAAGAGCTACCGGATCCACGAGCAGCGTTACCAGAAGGGGGCGGAGTCGTACCTGAACGCGCTGGTGTCGCAGCGGACGTTGTATGCGGCGCAGCAGAGCTTGATTACGGCGCGGTTGGCGAAGGCGTCGAATCAGGTGACGCTGTATAAAGTCCTGGGCGGCGGCTGGCAGTAAGGGCCAAGGGGCCGTGGTAAAAGTTAAACCCAACGGCAAAGGCAGGGGTCAGGGAGGAGTGCGGGCGTGCAAGCCCGCACCGCTTTGCCGGCGGAGAGCATGCTCTCCGAAACCCCGGCAAAGCCCCGCCGGGTCTGACCCTAGGTTTGGGTCTGGGGTGCCGGCGGGCGAACCTGCGCTTCGACAAATAACGTTCAAGTCAACAACGGCGGCGTCCACTCCATACAAAGGAACAGGCCGTTCGCCCCGTTGAGCGTAAACCCGCAGCGCTGGAACAGGCGCTGGGCACGGCTGCCGGGCAGCACGTCCAGCCGCACGGGCACGCGCATGCGCACGCCTTGTGCCTGCAGGCTGCGCAACAGGCCGAGGCCGATGCCGCGGTTGCGGCATTCGGGCAGCAGGCTGATGTCCAGGATGCGGATTTCGTCGGCGCCGTAGTTGACGTACAGGGCGCCGATCGGCCGCTCGCGTTCGACGATGACGGCAACGTCGCCGTAAGGGTACAGCGCATGCAGCTGCGTCTGCCGCGCGCGGAACTGCAAGGCCATCAGCAGCGCCTCGGTGCGGGCATCGCATGCACCCATGCGCTGCTCTGCCGTACGCGTGCTCGCATAGAGCTGCTCCATGAAGGCCTGGTCGGCGGCTTCCGCCGGCCGCATTTCGATCGTGCGGGAAGTCCTGGTTGACATGGTCGTCCTTGCGCAAGTAGCGGTCGGAGAAAATGATAGCATCCGTGCGCGTGCACGGGCGATCCGTTTGACAAACCGGTGCCGGCAGTGGGGAAAGAGGGCCGGCAACCCCAGAAAGACAGCATGAATCATATCGAAAAACGCCATCACGACCCGGAAAAGGCGCGCCACCGGCGCCGCCAGGTACTGGACGCGGCCGCGGCCTGTTTCGGCCGCAGCGGCTTTCATGGCGCGAGCATGGCGGAGATCTCGAAAGCGGCCGGCATGAGCGCCGGCCATATCTACAACTACTTCGACAGCAAGGATGCGATCATCGCCGCCTTCGTCGAGGAGAACGTCGAGCGCATCGCCGCCGACCTGCGCGAACTCGAGCAACAGGAAGACCCGTTGCAGGCGCTGCTGGACCGCATCCCGCAAGGCGTGCGCGACGACCTGAACCCGCAGACGTGGTTCATGCCGATGGAGATCACGGCGGAAGCATCGCGCAACCCGAAGATCGCCGCCGTCGTGCGCGATGCGGACCGGCGCACGCGCGACCAGTTCCGCGCGATCCTGAAGCGCGGCCGCGCGCTGCACGGCATCAGCGTTGACGACGCCGTGCTCAATGGCCGGATGGACGCTATCATCACGATGTTCCAGGGCCTGCCCGTGCGTGCCCTGCACAACCCGGATCTCGACCCGGAGCAGCTGATCGCGTCGTTCCACCTCGCGTTGAAGCCGCTGCTGTTCAGCTGACCACCACGATTGGAGCTTATGAGCACATCCTACGTCTTCGCCCCGCACCAGGCGGCAGCGCTGCCCGTCGCCGGCAGCGCCGCGCTGTTCCCCGTCCGCCGCGTCTACTGCGTCGGGCGCAACTATGCGGGCCATGCCCGCGAAATGGGCTCGGACCCGAACCGCGAGCCGCCGTTCTTCTTCTGCAAACCGGGCGATGCGGACGCCGTCGTCGCGGTGCCCGCCGGCGCCACGGTGGAACTGCCGTTCCCGCCGCGGACGGAAGACTTCCACCATGAATGCGAGCTGGTGGTGGCGATCGGCAAGGGCGGCGCGAACATCCCGGCGGCCGACGCGCCGTCGCACATCTTCGGCTACGCCGTGGGCCTGGACATGACACGCCGCGACCTGCAAGGCCAGATGAAGGCCGCCGGCCGCCCGTGGGAGATCGGCAAGGCGTTCGATTTCTCGGCCCCCGTCGGCTCCGTGCATCCGGCAGCAAGCGTGCCGGGCATCGGCAATGCGGCGATCGCGCTGCAGGTCGATGGCGCCGTGAAGCAGTCCGGCCACGTGGCGGACATGATCTGGTCGATCGCCGAGACGATCGCCAACCTGTCGACGCTGTTCACGCTGCAGCCGGGCGACCTGATTTTCACGGGCACGCCGGAAGGCGTCGGCGCCGTGCAGCGCGGACAACTGCTTACCGCCCACGTGGACGGCCTGACGGACATCGCCGTCCGCTACGTGTAAGCGCTACAGCCGCGCGGCCAGCGCGCTCAAGCCTTCGAGCGCGCCGGCGGGAAGGCCGACATCGAGTTTCGTCGGCACCTCCGGCTCGCGCGGGTTGATGCGCACGAGCCGCCCGCCGGCGCGGATCACCTGGTGGCTGAACTGCCGCACGGACGGGATCGCGGTGCCGGCACCCAGCTCGATGACGACGGGGCGCTCGGCAGCGCGCAGCCACTGCTCCAGCCGCGCCGCCTGCTGCGCGCTGCGGCGCTCGATCCAGTCCCAGTCGCCGAACATCAGGATGTTCGGCCGCGCCAGCCCGCCGCAATGTGGGCAGCGCGGCGGCTCGTTCGACAGCCGGCACGCATCGGCATCCACCTCCGGCACGAAGTCCTCCGCCTCCCAGATCGCATCGCCGCACGGCGCCAGGCATTGCAGGTGATGGATCGAGCCGTGGCATTCATGGACGCGCGCGGGATCGAACCCCGCCTTCTGGAACTGCCCATCGACGTTGCTGGTGAAGACGTGAACCCCGTTCGGCATCGCTTCACCCCAGCGTTTCAGCAGCGCGAAGCCGGCATGGGGCACGGTGGCGCGATACAGCGCCAGGCGGTGGCCATAAAAGCCCCAGGCGAGGCGAGGGTCGCTGCGGAACGTGGCCGGCGACGCGGCGCTGGCGAAGTCGATACGCGCCTTGCCGAGGGCCGGATAGGCGCGCCAGAAGCCTTCGTTGCCGCGAAAATCCGGCAAGCCCGAATCGACGCCGATGCCGGCCCCGGCCGCGACGACAAGGGCATCCGCATCGCGTATCAGCGCCGCCGCGCGATCGAGCAGGGAGGAGGAGAGGGCATCCATGCGGGCATTCTAGCGCGGCCCGGCGGCCATAGCCGTGACCCTGCCTGGATGCAAAAGACCATAGCAAAAACTCAAATGGCTCTGTTATAATGCGCCACTCGTCGGGGCGTAGCGCAGCCTGGTAGCGCACCTGCATGGGGTGCAGGGGGTCGCGAGTTCGAATCCCGCCGTCCCGACCATTGGATTCAATGACTTGCAGCGCAAGCTGTACATAAACCCACCACTGTATATCAGGCAGATGTCTAATATCGGTTCGGTGGGTTTTTGTTTTCTCCACTATCCGAGAGGCAAGATGGAGCCGAGCAGTACCGAAAAGTTCCTAGGAAATCCTTTGGCAGCCGCTCTGCTCAGCGCTGGGGCGGCCGTGACCGGGCCCGCGCTCATAGGCGCGGGACTTCCACCAGATCCCTTTGCAATCGCACTTCTCGGGATCGTCCCCGGTCTGGCTCAAAGCGCGATTGCTGAGCGGTACGTGCAACGGACGAGAGATGCGTTAGACGCAATGCGGCGTGATGTAGAGGCGATGCGAATCGATCTCGATCGCATAACCGAAGAGCAATATAAGGTGGCAAGTGACTGTGGCGCCGCTGTGTATGCAACAATCGATCAAGCCAAGTTAGATTACCTTCGCATAGCTTTTCGAAATTCGCTAATTGATGAGCAGGCCTGCGCCGGGGTACCAGAAGCGCTCGGGCGGCTTGTCCGTGATATGTCTGCTGCGGAGATTCGACTATTAGATGAGCTGTTCCAATACAGCGCTGTGTGCATAATCGAGGATGAGAATTTTCAGACCCCAGAGCACACTTACTCCGCGTTAATCGGCAGTATCGAAGCGCTTAATGTCAGCGGCCTTATTCGCTTGGGCCTACTGCAAACGCTCGCGCCGTCTTTTGACGTAACTTTTTATAAATGGACTGCATTGGCACCAAAACTATTAGCGCTAGTGCGACGACGCTAGATCGTCAACGGGACAGCCAAGGAAGCTCGATCGCAAGGTAGAACAGGTCAGGCACCGCCGATTTAATGTAAATGTCCGTCGTACGGCCGCTGGTATGGACCAAGCGCTTTTGTAACTCTTCCCAGTGTATCTTCAGCTTGGCGGCGTCTGTAGCGCCAAGCGCGCGGATATCCTTGAACGTGACGTCAGCTGTAATGCCCGCGCGCTCCTTCGCTCAGCGCCACATCGATATGAGCCCGGTCTTCGAATAGGCGCCACCCTTCGTCGTCGCGAACAGGTGAGGGCTGATGATGCCGCGCGATCGCTTGATGGCCCGCCCGCGATCGTACCCCCTGATTGTTGGCGTTATCACGATGTTAGCCGCCGCGCTGCTTTTAGCGGTCTTGCGCGGCTTGAGATGGATTACGCCGCTCTCGAACTTCCCATGGCGCATCGTCTGCATGTCGATGGCCCGGGCCTGAAGGAGGTACGTGATATCGATGATCGCGACAAACATCGGTCCGCTGACGGTGGCGAGCACGGCACCGGTGCCGCGGTGCTCTCTGAATGACTCCAGCTCGGATCGCGCGTAACTGCTGGCGGGTTATCAGCATCCCGCGCCGAACTGAGGGCGCTTGGGGTGTGTCACACCCGGCTGTTTTCTGGCCCGCTATCGGCCTCAGAACCGATTTGCGGCGCCAGACCTTCTCCCAAGTGCGACTGGCATGGGAGCGGGCCTTGGGCATGCAGCTCGAGCGAAAAGAATGACCGGACATTCCGGCGCGCGTCGAGCAAGACAAGGAGGTCGAAGGAGGCCGCCGTCTCGATTCTTCGCGACATGGCCGCCGCCGGCATCAGGCAGAGCGCGGATGACGCGTTCGATCACCGGCGCTAGGCGCGCCGCATCGCCGAGTGCATAGCGAACGGCGACAAGTCCGTGACGGTTGGGGGAGGCAGGCGAGAGAGGCGGAGGCCACGCTGCGCTGGTCGCTCGAAAATCTTGCGAAGGAGTTCAAGATGTCCGACACGACAGTGATAAGGCGCGACCGATGGACGTGACCGTTTTTCGACCACGCAAGGGGAATATCTGGCACTACCGGTCCGTGGTGATCGGCGAGCGCGTGCAGGGCAGCACGCGGCTGACCAAACGCGGCGAAGCCGAAGAGTTCGCTGGCCGCGTATACTCTGATGCCGTCATACGCGCCAGCCGCGGCGAGCCGGTGCCGACGCTCGCAGAGCTGTTCAACCGCCAGCTAGCCATGCACGCGCAAACCGCAAGCGCAGACCACCTGCGCAGCGTCTCGGTCGTGCGGCTGTTGCACCTGTACTGGCGCGCCCCGAAGGCGCGACCGTTGTGCGCCTGCTGATTGGCCTGGGCCTCCGCGAGCGCGAGGCCGCCGGCGCGCGGCAGGAGTGGATCGACTGGCAGCGCAGCACATACACGCTTGGCCGTACGAAGCGGCGTGGAGCTGAGCCCGTGCCCGTGCCGCGCTGGATGATCGACCATCTGCGCCTGCTCAGCCGCGACGAGGGATTGATCGCGCCGCGTGCCGATGGCACCGAGCTGCAGGCCGGCTTCTCCCGCCGCCCAATGATGCTGGCGAACGCCCTGTGCAAGACCAACGGCGTCACGCCCCACCGCCTGCGCGGCACGTTCGCGACGCTGTTCTCGGAGGAGGGCGTGCCCATCCAGACGATCCAGAAGGTGATGCGCCACAAGTCGCCGCTGACAACCATGCCTACCTCAAAAAGACCTGGACACGGCCGCACGCTGCGCGGCTAGAATCGCCGAAAAAATGGGTTTGAGAGGCGCGAAAGTGGCGAGGTGCTCGAAACGGACCCTTATGGTACAGGACGTCACGATTATCAACAGTCATCGGGTTTTTAGAAGCGCGACCCCGAAACCGAAGCCCGCCAGCAGCACAAGACCGCAGCAACCACCGATGGAGGACCACCATGCAAGACCAGCTTTCCGTGACACCCACGACGCACTGACATTCGCCTTCAACCATTCCACGCAGCAGTACGCGCTGTCGCCGATGGCCTAGTTATGAAGACCGGGATCGCCGGCTGTTGCACTTGGAATTAGTGTGTGGGATATGCGGGCAACGATTGATCGGTCGTTCTTCGTGCGTGGGATGACTATTTCGGCTGCGGCAGCAGCGCTGAGCGTTGCGAAAGCGACAGCTTATGATCAGAGGGCGCGCATCCACAAGGCCCTGAAGGAACTCGACTTCCTAGCCCAGAATCCATCGAACATAAGCTCGGTGACTTGTGCACCGAGAGCTCGGTAGGTCCCCCGGTGGTCGCTTAGCTGATAAGATAGCTCCAACTTAGGAGCTGAAGATGGGCAACAAGCGGGTTTTGAAGGGAAAATACAGGGAAATTATTACCGAGTATCTGCGAACGGTTGAAATGGAGCGCACTCCTATATTCCGCTATGACCATCCATGGGATGAGATGATCGCTTCGATTCATCGAGTTTACTCTGGCTTTATGTCCAGAATGGATGTGGTTAGATCGGTCTTGAATGTCTTTAATGAATTTGAACGCGAATTTGAGCGCAGCGACGGTACATACACTGTTGAGCCCGAGGTCGGGCGGCAGCTTGTGGAAGACCGCTTAGTCGACTACTTCGCGCAGTTCCCTAAAGATTACCGCCTGGTGCTTCACTTTCCTGACTTGGGCGTCGACCTTCCTGACTGCGATATTGATATAGCCGATGGTGTCAATCTCGCTCTCACTGGACGTGAGGGCGTATTATATATAGCTGTTCAAGGCTATTCTGAGCCGGGCGTAGAAACAATGGCGCAACAGGAGGCGTTCAGCAGAGCGAATCGAGTAATGTTTTGCATGATGGTGACGTGCGGCGGCTACTACGATGACCAGCATTCATTCGCTGGTATTTTCTGGGATCACACGGAGGAAGGCGCCTCTTTTTCACTGAAAGTCCCGCCTTTGTTAGAAGGTAGAATCGCAGGCCTGCGGTTGCGGTGCTACCGACCCGCATTACCTGAATATCAGAGTTTTTTGCTTTACGATCCGTTCGTCGATCTGTTGCGGACGATATTTGCCGACGTTGGAAAGGCACTTTCTGTACTTGAGGAGAAAGGACAGGAAAACCTGGCTGCGGCAGTCGATTGGTATGAAGATGCGCACGTTGCACAAAATGAGTCGGTAAGGTTCATACAATATTGCATCGGTTTGGAAGCACTGCTGGGTGATCCTACAGAGATCATAGGAAATGCAAGGTTGGCAGACAGGATTGCTTTTCTACTATCAGGCAAGCCCAGCGGTCGTGCTGGATTTATTACACAGTTCGGTGAAATTATGGATGTTCGAAACAAGCTCGTCCACGGGAAGCGCGCCCGCCTCAGTGAGGACAATAGAAGGGTCCTCGCTTTGGCCGAAAAGTTCCTCCGGTTGGCGATAATTCGTGAGGTGGAACTGATCAGCGGCTTGCAGTGGAAAAAATAGTCTGGACGGGAACAATTTCAGGAAGAAGTTGTACAGATGACCGTTGGCATAGATCGGGCTCTGCAGGGGCAGCGACGGCTCCGTTCTGGTAAGCACCGCGGTACACGCCGAAATAGTTTGCGCTGTTAGGCAAGGTGTCGGACTGTACCGCCACACGGTTGATGTTGACGGCCATCGTGCCGGACAGCGCGGTTGCACGCTGGCCCTCGGATGGCGCCAGCGCGTGTACCGGGAAATCCGTGTCATACACGGCCGTCCAGCTCAGCTGGAACGGACTGCCTTGTGGGAACCAGCCGAAATCGTCGTTGGTTACCCAAGTAGGTCGGCAAAGCGCCGCACTGGTAGCGGGAATTGCAGAGATACTTGAAAAAATGCAATTAACACGCGGCAAGTGACGGCGCCGCCAAGGGCGTTTTGCTATCTTGTTATTGCCGGTGTTTTCAGACATGGTAACGGTTCCCGTCGCCCGACTGCAGGTGGAAGCCCATGCAAGCCGCCACCCGAGTCATCACGCTGCTGGTCGCACCCTTACTGGCCGCCAGTGTTGCCGCCACCGCCTTCGCCCACCACGGCTGGAGCGAATACGATGCCGACAAACCGCTGACCCTGACCGGCACAATCGCCGCCAGCGGCTACACCCAGCCACACGGCCACGTCGAGCTGAAGACGGCCGACAGGACGTGGAACGTCGTGCTCGCGCCGCCGTCGCGGATGGAGAGCCGCGGCTTGCCGAAAGATGCGCTGGCGGCCGGTGGGCAGGCCACCGTCTATGGCTACCCGCACCGCACGAAGGCGGGCGAGCTGCGGGCCGAACGGATCACCGTCAAAGACCAGACGACCGAGTTGCGCTGACGATGCAGGCGTGGACGGCGTGGCTGGCCGGCACGCCGGTCGCTCGGGCGATGCGCGATGGGGTGTGGCTGTATCCGGCAGTGGAGACCGTGCACATCATCGGCTTTGCCGTGCTGGTGGGCGCGGTGGCGATGTTCGATCTGCGCGTGCTCGGCTTCGCGCATTGTTTACTCGTGCGTATATTGTGCGAAAGCGTGGCCTTGCTGGGCCTTTTATTTGTGATGGCAACAAAATCAGGCTTTGGATCGCGCCCGCTCTGGCGCTGTTTCGCGGACTTCATACGTCGACTCAATATGCCCGACTTAACTCAATAATTCTCTCTGATAGGATTTCGTAGTGCTTGCGTGGAAGTGTTTTAGGTAAGGCGATCGTAATAGGAACGCGGAAATCGTTGGCATTCGCGATATTGCCATACAAAATCGATATGCATTCTCGCCCCCCTTTTTCATTCTTGCTTGTTTCGATCACCGCTTGTGTAACTTGGGCCACGTTTGTTGATTGAAGATTTACAGTTCCCACCACAAACGAGTAGTGTTTTCCCTCCATCTTCATAACTACCCAGTTTTTGAACTCCGGTGGGGAAGATGCAGAAATTGCCCTCTCGACAGTTGCTGTTAAGCTTGCATATTCGTTGAGCATCAGATCTCCGAACACGTCTGCCATTTGCTGTCTAGCATCCTTATCAAGAGCTGCGTTATTTGCGGCCATGCGCATTCTCGATAAATGTTCATGCAGGATGTGGAAGTCAAAGGCTGGCGTGCCGCTGAGATAGCGCCGCTCCGGATCTGCATTCGCGAACGAGTGCGTTACGTATGCCAACACAGTGGCAGCGAGATCTTCAAACTGCTCCTCTGGATCGCTAGAGGGGTTGCTCGAATTCGCAGTTAGACAAATATTGAGGAGAGTGAATAAGTCGACAATTGTTCCACCAAAATCCGCTATCCAGTGTAATAGCTTATCAGGAATGACTAACACAGCATGAGGTATCTTATCGGTAATCGGAGGCGCAAAATGAACTCCGCACTCATTTGATACAACTAATATTGTTAGGTATGACCGCACCCTAGCGTATGGCACGAAGCATTCGTCACCAAATCTGTTCTTCCCTCGAAGAGCGTACCGAGTCTCCTTAGTAGCCCAAAGGCGATGGTAGCCAGCCGCTTGATTTCGATTGTGTTCTGTCTGCTCAGCAAGGCTGTCTCGCGAGGACTGTAAATAGAAGAGCGCGACTGTTTCGTTTGACACCCACGCAAGATCTGCTGGTTCTTTCGGGGCGGTCCCTTTATAGAATTTCTGAGGGATGTAGAGGAACTGCGCACCAAAAGATCTTTGCATGAATTCTTCTAATACGGTTTCTTGGTTGCTTTGCATTCGCATTGTATGGCCCTGAGTTATATTTTCAAAAATCCAGTTCGAGATGATGATTGAACTGTACCATATCATTGTTAGCTGTGAAGCGATCGGCTCCTGTGAATACGCCGTCGTGGTTGGGATACACGAGATCGGTCATCGCTTCGCGGTGCGGAAAGGTTGCGCCGGCGGAGTAGACCGTGCCTCTCATGTACCCGTAGGGGGACGGGACCGTGAATGTATCCGTCGTGCCTCGTAGGATGTGAGCAACCCTCAGTAAGTACAAAGGAGAGAAATGTGATAAATGGAACTCTCACAGCAAGAGTCGAAGACGCCAGAGCGGCTGTAGAAGGGCTGCCCGCGCTTATTGGAGCCATCTCGGTGTTGTTCAGTACGCCGTCCGGTCTCTTTGCGGTCATCGCAGTATCCATCTGGTTACTCTTGAAAGTCAAATCGATACCTCTCATTCAGCATTTCTCGCAACGTAGGTCGGAACGAGTAGCGTCAATGGAAAAGTATTTGGATTGTCCTGAGAAGGCCGATATTACGTGTGTTCGGGTGGTGCAGGAGATGAGGGACACCCACATGTTTCGTACCGCTACAGGTATCTATGCAGAGAAGCGAAGGCGTGATGCATTAGTCTCCTTACATGAGCGTGTGTCTCACGTTGCCAACTGGCGCATCATAAGGAGAGCGCATCCCTTTCTTGAGTTTAACGCGCGGCATGAAATGCGTGTCAGATCATTCAACTGGATTGAACGAGTGGAGTTCGCTTTCAATACGGTTATTATGTTCGTGAGTTTCGCAGTGGCGGCGCTGTTATTCGTCGCGATCTTTTTTTATCCTGGACTAACGGGAAGCGCCGCAGTGGGTACACTTTTCCTTGTTTTTGCAATGATGTTCGTCGGTGCATTCTCGGCAGCGCAGAACTTCCCTCGCAGCAGCGCACTTATGATTAAGAAAGCCCTCGCCGAGCAGCCTACATCGGAGAATGATCTCTAGCTGAGCTGGTAAGGCAGCCTTGCGCTTTTGCGGTGATCGCCTAAAGTGGGAAAATCTCGTTTTTGGAGAACACGCATGCCTATCGTCCCTCATCTGCGCTTCATCGGAATGTCTGCGGGCCTCGCTGTCGTTGCCGCCACCGCCCTCGCCCACCACGGCTGGAGCGAATACGATGCCGACAAACCGCTGACCCTGACCGGCACCATCGCCGCCAGCGGCTACACCCAGCCACACGGCCACGTCGAGCTGAAGACGGCCGACAGGACGTGGCACGTCGTGCTTGCGCCGCCGTCGCGGATGGAGAGCCGCGGCTTGCCGAAGGAGGCGCTGGCGGCAGGTGGGCAGGCCACCGTGTATGGCTACCCGCACCGCACGAAGGCGGGCGAGCTGCGGGCCGAACGGATCACCGTCAAAGACAAGACGACCGAGTTGCGCTGACGATGCAGGCGTGGACGGCGTGGCTGGCCGGCACGCCGGTGGCGCGGGCGATGCGCGATGGGGTGTGGCTGTATCCGGCAGTGGAGACCGTGCACATCATCGGCTTTGCCGTGCTGGTGGGCGCTGTGGCGATGTTCGATCTGCGCGTGCTCGGCTTTGCACGCCGGTTGCCCGTGCGGGCGCTCGGCGCACACGTGCTCCCGTGGGCGGCGGCCAGCCTGCTGCTGATCGTGCCGGCCGGCTTGCTGATGTTCGCCAGCGCGCCGCAGGACTTCATTGCCAACCCCACGTTCCGGCTGAAGCTGGCGCTGCTGGCGGCGGCCGGCGTCAACGCGGCGCTGTTCCATGTGGGCGTGTACCGGGGCGTTGCGCATTGGGATGCCGGCGTGGCGGCGCCTGTGCTGGCGCGGGCGCAGGCACTGCTGTCGCTGCTGCTGTGGACGGCGATCGTCGCCTGCGGGCGGCTGCTCGCCTATACCTGAAGCCCTTATACTGCCGCTAACGTCCCCTCGGAGTTCACCATGAAGATCGCGGCCATCTCGGATATCCACGGCAACCTCGGCGCACTGGAAGCGGTGCTGGCCGATATCGAACGGCGCAATGTGACCGTGACGGTGAACCTGGGCGACATCCTGTCCGGCCCATTGCAGCCGCGCGACACGGCCGAGCGGCTCATCGCCCTCGGCATGCCGACGATCGCCGGCAACCACGAACGGCAGGTGCTGATGCACGTGCCGGAAAAGATGGGCGCCTCGGACCGTTACGCGCACGAGCAGATCACGCAGGTCGAACGCGCGTGGATCCACTCGCTGCCGGGCACGCTGAAGCTGACGAACGACGTGCTGCTGGTGCACGGCACACCGTCGTCGGACCTCGTGTACTGGATGGAGACCGTCACGCCAACGGGCATGCGGCCGGCCACGCATGCCGAGGTGCTGGAACGGGCAGGGGATGCGGCCGCGTCGCTGATCCTGTGCGGCCACACGCACGTGCCGCGCAGCGTGCGGCTGGACGACGGCCGGCTCGTCGTCAATCCCGGCAGCGTCGGCCTGCAGGCCTACGACGACGACCAGCCGCATCCGCACAAGGTGGAAAACGGCACGCCCCATGCACGCTACGCGATCGTCGAACGGACGGCGGCCGGCTGGCTCGTCGAGCACGTGGCCGTGCCGTACGACTGGGAGCTGGCGGCGGAACTGGCCGAGCGCAACGGCCGACCCGACTGGGCCCATGCGTTGCGCACGGGGCGCATGCCGTAGGCGTCAACCCCGGTGGCTGATTTCGATCGTCACGCCACCGGGCGCGGTGCACCAGAACTGCAGTACACCGTCGTGCCGCTGCGGCGCGGGCGCGGCGATGCCCGCAGCCGCGAGCCGGCTGTGCGCCGTATGCACGGCCTCGTCGGAGGGCTGCAGGAAGCCGATGTGAAAGCCGTCCGGATAGCGCGGCTCGCCGTGGCTCAGCACGAGCGCGAAACCGTCCGCGCCCAGCAGTACAGCCATGCGGGGTCCGCCGTGTACGGGTTCGAAACCGAAGCCGCGCACGAAGTAATCGGTGGCCGCGGCCACATCCGGGACGGGCAGATCGAGGTGGTTCAGGCGCATCGCATCCTCCATGGTTGGGCAGGCCCGGCACGGGCCGCGCCAGGCTGGCGGCATCCCGGCTACACTGGCACCGTGCCAGTTACCGAAGAGCCCACATGACCACCAAAGAATACCTCGCCGGCGCGCTGCTGTGCTGCGCCGCGCTGCTGCCGTTGACCGCCACCGCCCAGCAGAAGGACGAAGACATCGCCACGGACCGGCCGGACTTCGTCGAATCGAGCAACGTCGTCGGCAAGGGCCGCGTGCAGATCGAAACGGGCTTCGCGCTGGAACGCAACCGCGATGCGGGCTTGAAGGAGCGCACCACCACCACGCCAACCTTGCTGCGGGTGGGCGTCAGCGACACGGTGGAGCTGCGCCTGGAAACGGACGGGCGCGAACGCTATCGCGCCGACAGTATCGACGGCCACGAACGCGCGCACGGCTGGGCCGACGATGCGCTGGGCGTCAAATGGCACGTGCGCGACGCAGGGCAGGGCTGGCCGTCGCTGGGTGTGCTGCTGCATGCGGACATCGACTCCGGCTCGGCCGCGTTCCGCGGCGAGGGCGTGCGCCCGTCGCTGCGCGTGTCCGCCGAATGGGAGCTGCCGCATGGCTTCGACCTGGGCGTGATGCCGGGCCTGATCCGCGAGCGCTCGCCGGACGGCGGCCATGCCGTCAACGGCATCTTCGGCATCGTGCTGGGCAAGGCGTTGACGGACCGGGTGCGCACCTTCGTCGAGCTGGCCGCGCCCCGCATCGCGCGTGGGCGCGACGGCGGCACGCAAGCCACGTTCGACGTGGGCGGCTCGTGGGTGATCGCGCGCGACTGGCAGGTCGATGCGCTGCTGGCGCGCGGCGTCAACAGCCGCACGCCGGACCTGGCGCTGTAGCTGGGGCTGTCGCTGCGCTTCTGACGGCACATACGGGGAGGGCGAAGTGCCGCGCTACCCTAGCACGTCGGCGGCAACGTCCAGCCAGGCCCGCGCAGCGTGCGAGAGGTAACGCCCGCTCCACACGTGCGCCACCTGCCACGGCAGCTCCGGTTCGACGATGCGCACCGCGTGCAGCGTGTCGTCGGCCAGCCGGTCGATGAACGGTTCCGGCAGCAGCGCCACGCCGATGCCGGCCGACGCCATCTCCACCAGCCAGTCCCACTGGCCGCTTTGCGCCGTCACCAGCGGCTCGAAGCCGGCCTGCGCGAATGCCATGCGCAGGCTGCGCGTCAGCGCGAAGTCGTCCGTCAGCAGCACGATCGGCAAGTCCTTCAGCGCCTCCAGCTTCAGCGTGCGGCGTTGGTGCTGGAACGTGCCTTTCGCCGCCAGCGCCCAGATCGGGTAGCTGGCCACCGGCAGCCGTTCGACGGGCAGCATCGGGTCGCCCGGCAGCATCGTCATGCCGATCTCCAGTTCCCCGGTCGCGACAAGGCGCTCCACTTCCGGCCCCGTCTCCTCGCGCAGCAGCAGCCGGATCTCCGGGTAGCGTTCGCGGAACGCCTTCAGCACGGGCGTGAACAGCATGTTGATCATCGGCGGGATGCCGATGTTCAGCGTGCCGTGGCGCACCGCCTGGATGTCCTGCACTTCGGCCGTGAGGGTACGCATCGTCGCCAGCAGTTCCTGGCCGCGCTGGTAGACGACGCGGCCCGTGTCCGTCAGCCCCAGGCGCCGGCCGTCGCGCACGAACAGCGGCGTGCCCAGCTCCTGCTCCAGCTGGTGCACCATCTTGCTGATCGTCGACTGCGTCACGTGCAACTGCTCGGCCGCTTGCGTGAAACTGGACAGGCGGGCCGTCTCGACAAAGTAGCGCAGCGATCGGATATCCATCGGTCTCCATGAATTTTAGGAATGGAACAAGAGAATATAAGTCATATTGCGCATGAAGTGCACTCCTATACTGTGTTCCTGAGGCAATGAAAGTGGAGAACATGATGGAAGCACTGGCGCAAGCACGCGTGCGCCGCCCGGAACTGGCGGCACGCTTCATGGAGGCGCAGGACGCCGCCCGGCTGTTCCGGCCCGGCATGACGGTCGGCATGAGCGGATTCACGAAGGCGGGCGATGCCAAGGCGCTGCCGCGCGCGCTCGTCGAGCGCGCCCGCGGCGAACCGCTGGACCTGACCCTGATCACGGGCGCATCGCTCGGCAACGACAGCGACGGCCTGATGGCCAACGCCGGCGTCATCGCGCGCCGCCTGCCGTTCCAGGCCGATGCTTCGCTGCGCCGCAAGATCAACACAGGCGAGGTGATGTTCATCGACCAGCACCTGTCGGAGACGGCCGAGCAGCTGCGCAGCGGCGTGCTGCCCGCCATCGACATCGCCGTCATCGAGGCCTGCGCGATCCGCGAAGATGGGTCGATCGTGCCGACGATGGCAGTCGGGAACAGCGCCAGCTTCGTGCAGCAGGCAAAGCAGGTCATCATCGAATTGAACCTGGCCGCGCCGGTGGCGCTGGAAGGCCTGCACGACATCTACGTGCCGCGCCCGCGCCCCGGACGCGAGCCCATTCCGCTGACGCATCCGGGCCAGCGCATCGGCGCTACCGCCATCGCCGTGGACCCGGCGCGCATCGCCGCGATCGTCGTCACCAACAGCCCGGACAGCCCGTCTTCCGTGCTGCCGCCCGATACTGAAACGGACGCCATCGCGCGCCACGTGATCGCGTTCCTGGAAGGCGAGGTCAGCGCCGGCCGCATGACGCCGCAACTGCTGCCGCTGCAGGCGGGCATCGGCACGATCGCCAACGCCGTGCTGCACGGCCTGACGCAATCGTCGTTCCGCGGCCTGACGATGTATTCGGAAGTGCTGCAGGACAGCGCCATCGAACTCCTCGACGCCGGCCAGCTGGCGCTGGCGTCAGCATCGTCGATCACGCTGTCGGCCGCGACGCACGAGCGCTTCATCGCCAACCTGGACAAGTACCGCGACCGCATCGTGCTGCGCCCGCAGGAGGTCAGCAACCAT
Source organism: Pseudoduganella flava (assembly GCF_007830495.1). GTDB lineage: Bacteria > Pseudomonadota > Gammaproteobacteria > Burkholderiales > Burkholderiaceae_D > Rugamonas > Rugamonas flava. The sequence continues at coordinate 500,188 of NZ_VLKW01000004.1, forward strand.
CCGGAAATCGTGCGCCGGCTCGGCATCATCGGCCTGAACACGGCACTGGAATTCGACATCTACGGGAATGTCAATTCCACCCACGTGGGCGGCACCCATATGATGAACGGCATCGGCGGCTCGGGCGACTTCGCCCGCAACGGCGAGCTGGCGATCTTCGTCAGCAAGTCGGAGGCGAAGGATGGCGCGATCTCCAGCGTCGTGCCGATGGTGTCGCACGTCGACCACACGGAGCACGACGTGGACGTACTGGTGACGGAGTGGGGCCTGGCGGACCTGCGCGGGCTGGCGCCGCGCGAACGCGCACCTGTGATCATCGAGCACTGCGCCCACCCCGCATACCGGGCGCAGTTACGCGATTATTACGAGCGCGCCCTGCTGCGCGGCGGCCAGACGCCGCACCTGCTGGAAGAGGCGCTGGCGTGGCATGAGCGGTATCGGCGCACTGGCACGATGCAAGTGACTTGAGCGGCACAGCGGCCGCGCGCCCGGCGCGGCCGGCTTAATGCACGCGGGTTCCGCGAAAATCTCTCCAATTCTCACTTCCCGGCGCACGAATTGTCGCGCCACCCCCTGTTATTTACATTCGCTCCAATCATCCTGGCAGCAGCCTATGGCATGATCACCTCGCATAAGCCGTTTATCCAACAAGAGGAGACGTGGATATGGATGCGATGCTCGGAATGATCATACCGTGGCCGATGAACTGGGCTCCGGCCGACTGGGCCATGTGCAACGGCCAATTGCTGCCGATGCAACAGTACATGGCGTTGTACTCGCTGATCGGCACGGTGTATGGCGGCGACGGGAAGACCACCTTCGGCCTGCCCAACCTGTGTGGGAAATTCCCGATGGGGGCACCGAATCCGGGCCAGATCGGCCAGACGGGCGGCGCGGCCAGCGCGACCGCGACCGTCACCTCCACCGGCAGCGTCACGATCGGGCTCACCAACCTGCCCGCCCATAGCCATGGCGCCACGTTCACCGGCGGTACGTCGGGTTCCGTGAGCATCGCCATCCCGGTCGACAGCGACTCGAACGCGACCGACAGTGTGCCGACTACCACGATGGTCCTCGGCAAACCCGTCAGCGGCACGGTGGCCGTGAAGGCCTACAGTACCGGCGCCCAGACCGATACCCTCAAGCCGTTCGACGTGACCCTGCCCGCCGCCAGCGGCAGCGTCGCGACCACGAACACGGGCGACGGCACCGCGCTGCCGCTGACGCTGACCGGCAGCGCCAACATGGCGACGTTGCCGCCCTTCGTGACGATGAACTTCATCATCTGCGTCAACGGGCTCTATCCGTCGCGGCCCTGAGCCGCGCACCCACGAAGCCGCGTCATCGAATCAATCGTTCATGAAGGATTGAGCACCATGTACGTCATGCAGGACACTGCCGACCAGGCAACGCGAACCCACATCGTTTTCATCGACCCCGGCATCGCCAACTACCAGGCGCTGCTTGCAAGCCTCGATCCTTCAGCCGAAGTCCACCTGATCGATAGTCGCGATGGCCTGGCGCAGATCGCCGCCACGCTGGCCGGCCGCAGCGGCATCGACGCCGTGCACGTGCTGTCGCACGGCACTGCGGGGACGCTGCAGCTGGGCGCCCTGGCGTTGACGGCGCAGGTGCTGGAGGAGCGCAGTGCCGACGTGGCGGCGATCCGCGCCGCACTGAGCGCCGATGCCGACCTGCTGCTGTACGGCTGCGACGCGGGGGCAGGCAGCGCCGGCGCGGCCCTGGTCGACACGCTGGCGCGGCTGACCGGCGCCGACGTGGCGGCATCTACCGGGCTGACCGGGGCGGCGGCGGCCGGCGGCGACTGGGTGCTCGAGCGCAGCAGCGGCACGATCGAGACGGCGGCGCTGGGCAGCGATGGTGCATTCGACACGTTTGCCGGCACGCTGGCCACGCCCGTCACGTTCGGTTTCGAGAGCAACTTCAACGCCGACCAGAACATCGGCGCGCCGGGTACGGCCACCGCGACGCAGACTGTCGGCGCGCATACGCTCACCGTCACCGCCCCCAGCAGCGCGCTGGTCGTCGTGCCCGAGGGTACGTTCACCGGCAACTCGTCCGATGCGGTCATGAACGGCAACGTGCTGGCGGTCGACTGGTCCGATTCGTCGATCCAGCTGCCGCTGAAGGTCAGGATGCAGCTGGACAGCGGCAAGGTGTTCACGCTGACGTCGTTCTCGCTGATCAACACCTCCGGCCTGTCGACGCTGCGTGTCACCACCGACAAGGGGTTCGTGGACTTCACGTTGCCGTTCGATCCGGACGGCCACGTGTACACCTCGTCGGCGGCGGCGCTGCAGAACGCGAGCTATGCCGAGTTCACGGACGCCGACGGCAACCCGATCGCCCTGGAGTTCGACGACATCGTCCTGTCCAACATCAGCGTGCCGCCCACGTTCGTCGGCAGCACGACGACGCTCACCGCGGCGCAGAACGCCGGCGCCGTCGACATGTCCGCGCTGCTGCACGTGAGCGATACCGACAGCGGCGAGACGTTGACGTGGACGCAAAAGACGATGCCGACGCACGGCACGCTGACGCTCTCCGGCGCGACCGCCGCAACGGGCAGCTCGAACATCACCCCCGGCGGCACGCTGACCTATACGCCGACGGCGGGCTACGCAGGCACGGACACCTTCACGGTACAGGTATCGGACGGCTCGGTCACCGCCACGCGCACGATCACCGTCAACGTCAACCCCGCGCAGCCGGGCGCGCCGGACCTGGCGGCCGCCAGCGACACGGGCGCCAGCAGCACCGACAACATCACCGCCGCGAACGTGATGACGTTCTCCGGCACCAGCGCGGCGGGCGATGTCGCCAGCACGGTGCGGGTGTTCATCGATACCAACAACAACGGCGCCTACAACGCCGGCGAAGCGACCGGCACGGCCACCGTCAACAACGGCAGCTGGACGGTCAGCGGCATCAATACGGCCGCGCTCACCTCGGGCAACTACAACGTCTACTCGCTCGTGACGTCCGCCACCGGCAGCCTGACGAGCAGCACCAGCGCGCCGCTGGCGATCACGGTGGACCACACTGCACCAACGCTCACGTTCAGCGGCATCGACATTTCCGCCGATACGGGCACCAGCAACGCCGACTTCAACACGGCCACCGCCGCGCAGACGATCACGGCCACGTTGTCCGGCGCGCCCGGTGCGGGCGATGTGGTTTACGGCTCGGTCGACAACGGCGGCAGCTGGGTGGACATCACGAGCAAGGTCAGCGGCACGACGCTGACGTGGACGGGTGCCACGCTCGTTGCCGGCGGCGGCATCCGCCTGCGCGTCGACGACGAACACGGCAACCAGGGATCGGTCGCCACGCAGGCCTACACGCTCGATACCTCGGCGCCGACGCAAACGGTCGCCTCCCAGGCGCTGTCGGCGGACAGCGGTGCCAGTGCCGGCGACTTCGTCACGAACACGGCGGCGCAGACGATTTCCGGCACGCTGTCCGCGCCCACCGCCGCAGGAGACTTCGTCGAGGTCTCGCTGAACAACGGTTCGACGTGGACCACCGCCTCCAATACGACCGGCACGAACACGTGGTCGCTGGCCGGGCAGACATTGGCGGCCAGCGGCACGCTGCAAGTGCGGGTCACCGATACGGCGGGCAACCACGGCAGCGCATCGTCGCAAGCCTACGTGGTCGATACGACGGCGCCTACCGCAGCCGTGGTGGCGGTGGATCAGATCGCTCCGTCGGGCAGCGCGTTCACCTTCAAGGTGACATATGCCGACACGGGCGGTTCCACGCTCGACACGAGCACGTTCGGCACGGGCAATGTCGGCGTGTTTGACCCGAACGGCAACAAGCTGGCCGTCACCGGCATTGCCGCCAGCGGCAATGAAGTGACCTACACGGTGCAGGCGCCCGGCGGCAGCTGGGACACCGGCGACGTCGGCACCTACACGGTCGCGCTCAATGCTTCGTCCGTGCGCGACCGGGCCGGCAATGCCGTCGCCGCCGATGCGTCGGCGGACACGTTCAACGTGGCCTTCAGTACCGCGCCCGCGGTATCGGGGCTGGCGCTGTCCAGCGACACGGGCATAAGCAACACGGACTTCATCACGAACGTGGCATCCCAGACGGTCACGGCCACGCTCAGCAAGGCGCTGGACGTGGGCGACAAGGTATGGGGCTCGCTGGACAATGGCGGCAAGTGGGTCGACATCACGAACCAGGTCAGCGGCACCAGCGTGAAGTGGGTCGGTGTCACACTGTCCGGCACCGACACGATCGCCATCAAGGCCACCGACAGCAATGCGCAGGATGGGATCGCGGCCAGCCATGCCTACGAGCTCGATACCACCGCGCCGACGCTCACCGTTGCCGATGCGGCGCTGTCGGCGGACAACGGCGACAGCGGCACCGACTTCATCACCAATGTGGCGGCGCAGAACATCGGCGGCACGCTGAGCGGGCCGCTGGCCGCCGGCGAATTCGTCGAGGTCTCGCTCGACAACGGCGTGCACTGGACCACGGCCATGGGGTCGATCGGTTCGGGCGTGTGGTCGCTGCAGAACCAGACGCTGACGGGCAGCGGCACGCTGCAGGCGCGCGTCAGCGACACGGCTGGCAACCACGGCACGGCGCTGCCGCAGGCCTACCTGATCGATACGGCAGCACCGGTAGCGGCCACGCCGGTGCGCACGAACCTGATCGATCCGAGCACGGCCACCTTCACGTTCACCGTCGCCTACAGCGATACCGGCGGCTCGGGGTTGAACAAGGCGTCGATCAGCACGGACAACGTGTCCGTCACCGGGCCGGGTGGCACGCTGACGGTGAGCGCCGCGCAGGCAAGCGGCAATACCGTCACCTACACGGTGGAAGCGCCGGGCGGCAGCTGGGACGCGAGCGAGGCGGGCGACTACACGATCGGCCTGTCCGGCGGCGTGATGGACATGGCCGGCAACGCCGTCGTCGCGGATGCCGCCGCGCACACGTTCCACGTCGGCTTCCGGCCAACGGCGACGATCGCCGTTGGCGACACCACGCTGACGGCAGGCGAGACGACGACGGTCACGATCACGTTCACGCAGGCCGTGCAGGACCTGGACATCGGCGACCTGACGGCACCGAACGGCACGCTGACGCAGCTGGCGACGGCGGACGGCGGCCTGACGTGGACGGCGACGCTGACGCCCGCCGCCAGTGCGTGGGTCACGTCGAACACCATCGCGCTGAACCTGACGCAGGTGCACAGCGGGGACGGCACGGCGGGCACGGGCACGGCCACGTCGAATACGTATGCGGTGCAGACGGGTACCGCGCCCGGGCCGGAGCAGCCCACCGGCACGGTCGACGGCGTGCCCGTCACCAGCACGCAGCAGACCGACCCGGGTACGGGCCTCGTCAACAACACCGTCACCGTGCCGGTCGTGACCACGACGCGCACCGACGACCCGAACACGCCGCACCCGGGCCTGGCCGATATTCCGCTGGCCGCGACCAAAGGCGGGACCGGCGCGGCGCTCACGGTCAGCCTGCCTGTCGGCACGGGCCTGGACGTCAGCGGCCCGGCCACACTGCTGACGAACCAGGAAGCGTTGCTGGACCTGATCCGCCGCATCGAACAGAAGACCGCGAGCGGATCGGACGTGCAGCAGCAGATGACGGGCGAGGGCACGACGTTCCTCGACAATCTGCTGGCGAGCACGCTGCTGCAGACGGCCACGGTGACGCCGACGGCCACCGCGGGCGCGGCCGGCTCGATCCTGATTTCGGGCGCCACCACGACGGGTACGCCGGCCGGCGCCGCCGTGCACGGCATCGTGCTCGATGCGCACCAGGTGGGACCGAACGTCACGCTGCAGCTCGACAATGTGGCGTTTGCCGCGGTCGTCGGCGCGGCCACGCTGCGCGGCGGGGCGGGCAACAACATCGTCATCGGCGACGATGCAAGCCAGAGCATCTTCCTGGGGCCCGAGGACGACCAGCTGCTGGGTGGCGGGGGCGACGACGTGATCGGCAGCGCGGGCGGCAACGACACCCTGTCGGGCGGCGACGGCAACGACGCGGCGGCCGGCGGGATCGGCAACGACAGCGTAGGCGGCGGGGCCGGCAACGACATCCTGCAGGGCGGGCGCAGCGACCGCGGGCATTGGGACTTCACGCTGGCGGCGGACGGCACGCTGAGCGCGGGGCACCAGACGCAAATGTTCGCGCCGCTGCTGAGCGAAACGCTGGCGCGCACGGAGCTCGATGCGAGTGCCGATGCGTTGGCATTCATCTCGGCCGGCGCCGCATCGCTGCGCGACATCGCGCTGCTGTACCACGGCGCGTTCGACCGGGCGGCCGATCTGACGGGGCTGAACTTCTACCTCGAGCGCGGCGCGTCGATGGCGGCGATCGCCCAGGGCTTCGTGAACTCGGCCGAATGGAAGGCTTCGGCGCTGAACGCCGCTACCGACAGTGCCTATGTGCAGGCGCTGTACCAGCAGGTGCTGGGGCGTGCGGGCGAGGCGGCGGGCGTCGCGTTCTGGCTCGGCAAGCTGGCCGGCACCGATGGGCCGGCACTGTCTCGTGCCGACGTGCTGCTGGCGTTCGCCACCAGCGCGGAGCACCGCGGCCATTATGCGAACGGCATCGTCGTCGCGGCGGCGGATGTGACGGCGGAGCGGGGCTGGATCACAGGCAGCGGCGACGACCGGCTCGAGGGCGGCACGGGCGATGACGTGCTGGTCGGCGGCGACGGTACCGACACGGCCGTCTTCGCCGGCAAGCAAGCCGATTACGGACTGCTCGTGACCGGACCCGATCGGGTCGTGCTGGCCAGCGTCGCGGCGGGCGGCCCGGATGTGCTGTCCGGCATCGAGCGGGGCGAATTCGCCGACGGCACGCTCGACCTGTCGTTCACGCAGGGGGACCAGATCGAGACGCTGGGCCTGCTGTACCAGGCCGTGCTGGACCGTGCGGCCGACCTGCCGGGCATCGCCTCGTGGGCGAACCAGCATCTGACGACGGCGCAGCTGGCCGCCGGGTTCGCGGCATCGGCCGAGTTCCACGGTCGCTACGACGGCATGTCCGACACGGCGTTCGTCCAGGCGCTTTACGCCAATTCCGGCCTGGACGCCGCCGCGGCGGGCGGGGCGCAGAGCTGGGTGTCCTATCTGGGCAGCCACACCCGGGCGGAGCTGATCGGCACATGGGTTACCCAGCAGGCGGTGGCCGATGCGCAGTTCACGGACCCCGGCTACTGAGCGGTTCAGTGTTCGTTGAAACAATAAATATGTACTAATAGCATCGTTTTGCAGGTAAGATCGCGGGTTTTTCCGCCCGCGATCCTCACCGTGCCCAATACCGCTCCCGTTTTCCTGAACAACAATCCGCTGCTCCACATCCAGAATGTCGGATCCCAGCGTTTCAACGAACTTGCCGCCGTCAGCGATCCCGACAGCGGCCAGACGCTGACGTGGACGCAGGTTATCGGTCCCGCCCATGGCACGTTGACGATGTACCAGATGACGGCGGCCTCCGGCGGCACCAGCATCACGCCGGGCGGCCTGTTGATCTACATGGCCACCGATGGCTATGCCGGCCTCGACAAGTTCACGATGGCCGTGTCGGACGGTGTCGATACCGTCACGCGCGAGATCACGATCCGGGTCGCGCCGGAAACCCCGGGCAAGCCCGATCTGGCAAGCGCCAGCGACAACGGCGCCAGTGCATCCGACGACATCACGTCGGCAACGTCGCTGACCTTCAGCGGCACCAGCGCACGCAACGACACGACCAGCAAGGTCACCGTGTTCATCGACCAGAACGGCAACGCCGCCTACGATGTTGGCGAGGCGGCCGCGTCGGCGACGGTGCATTCCAACGGCTGGACCGTCAACGGGCTGTCCGCCGCGGCATTGACCGGCACCTACAACGCCTACGCGTTCACGACGTCGGGCGACGGCTTCGTGACGAGCGCGCTGTCCGCCGCCAGGTCCATCACGTTCGTCAGCAGCGCCCCGGCGGTGACGTTCTCGGCGATCGGCTTCTCGGACGATACGGGCACGGCGGGCGACCGCATCACCAATGTCGCGGTGCAGACGATCACCGCGACATTGAGCGGCGCGCTGGCCGTCGGTCAGACCGTGCAGGGTTCGCTGGACAATGGCGCGACGTGGACCGACATCACGTCGAAGGTGAGCGGCACGACGCTGACGTGGACGAACGCCACCCTCGTTGCCGGCGGCGGCCTGCAGCTGAAGGCCGTCGACCAGGATGGCCGCGGCAGCGCCACGTCGTTGTCCTACCAGCTGGATACGGCGGGACCGACGGCGACGGCGCACCTCGATAACCTCTTCAACCCGAGTGGCGCCGGCCTGTCGTTCGGCATCGACTTTGCCGATGCGGGCAGCGGCATCGAACAGAACAGCGCCGTGTTCGCCGGCGTGACCGTGACGGGGCCGAACGGCAATCTCGTCGGGGCGGGGTCGACGATGAACATCGGTACCTATGAGGGCCAGTACGTGTTCTCCGCGCCAGGCGGCACGTGGGACAGCGCCGACGAAGGCACGTACACGGTGACCGTCAGCGGCGTGCGCGACACCGTCGGCAACACGATGACGCCGCTCGTGCAGACGTTCAACGTGCTGTTCAATGGCGACCCGTCGCTGGTCGCGCCGGCCACCAACATCGCGATCACGGATACCCAGCAGGCCACGCCGTTCGCCGGCATCACGATCGCCGACCCGGACAACGACACGCTGCAGCTGACGATCTCGTACGACGGCAGCCACGGCACGCTGTCCGGCGCGGGCCTGTCCGGCGGCGCGGGCATCTACACGATGAGCGGCACGCCGGCCGCGCTGCAGGCGGCACTGCGCGCGCTCGTGTTCACGCCGGCCGCGAACCAGGCAGGCCCCGGCGACTCCGTGTCGACGGCGCTGGCGGTGACGGTGGGCGACGGCTGGTTCCAGACGGCGTTCGACTCGAACACGGTCGTCACCGTCAGCGGTACTGCACCGGCGGCCACGCTGGCGCTGTCGGACAGCAGCCTGGCATTCGGCGAGAAGGCGACGCTGACGGTGACGTTCTCCGAGCCCGTCTCGGGCTTCGCGCTGGACGACCTGACGGTGGAGGGCGGCACGCTCGGCGCGCTCGCGACGACCGACGGCGGCAAAACATGGACGGCGGCGTTCACGCCGGCGGCGAACCTCGCCGCGGCCGTCAATCACATCACGCTCGATCTCACGGGCGTGCAGGATGCGGCGCACATCGCCGGCAGCGGCAGCGTGCAGTCCGGCGCCTATGCCATCAATACGATCGCACCGCCCGTGCCGGCGCAACCCGACCAGCCCGAGGACGTCGACCTGCGCGGCAGCCAGGGCAGCGACACGCTGTCCGGCGGCGAAGGCAACGACGTCCTCGCGGGCGGTGGCGGCAATGACGTGCTGGCCGGCGGGGCCGGCAACGACGTGCTGCTGGGCGGCAGCAGCGACCGCGGCGCGTGGGCGTTCAATCTGGTCGACGGGGTGCTGAACGTCACGCACGACGGCGCCATCGTCGCGCCGGCACAGCTGATTGGTGACGCGGGCGCGCTGGGCTTCCTTGCCGCGCCGGCCGCCACGCTGACTGACCTGGCCCTGCTGTACCAGGCCGCGTTCGGCCGCACGCCCGACTTGGCAGGGCTCAACCTGTACGCGCAGGGCGGGGCGCCGCTGGCCGCGATCGCGCAGGCGCTCACCCAGTCGGCCGAATGGGCGGGCTCCGCGCTGGACACGGGTACGGACAGCGCCTTCGTCGAGGCACTGTACCGGCAGGTGCTGGGGCGCGACGGCGAGGCGGCCGGCGTCGCGTTCTGGCTCGGCAAGCTGGCCGGCACCGGCAGCCCGGCGCTGTCGCGCGCCGACGTGCTGCTCGCCTTTGCCACCAGCGGCGAGCATCGCAGCGACTATGCGGACGGCATCGCCGTCGCCGCGCCAAACGTGGCGGTGGAGCAGGGCTGGCTGGCGGGCAGCGGCGACGACCGGCTCGAGGGCGGCAGCGGCAACGACGTGCTGGTGGGCGGCGACGGCATCGACACGGCCGTTTTCGCCGGCAAGCAGGCCGACTGGCTGGTGCGCGTGCTGGGCGACGGCCGCATCGCGCTGACGACGGCCGGCGGCGAGACCGATACGCTGACGGGCATCGAGCGCGCCGAGTTCGCGGACGGCACCCGCGACCTGTCGTTCAGCCAGAGCGCGGATGTCGAGACGGTGGGCCTGCTGTACCAGGCGGTGCTCGGGCGCGCCGCCGACCTGGCCGGCATCGCGGGGTGGACCGCGCAGCACGCGTCGGCGCAGCAACTGGCGAACGGCTTTGCGGCATCCGCCGAGTTCCAGGCGCGTTATGGCCAGCTGTCCGACAGCGCGTTCGTGCAGGCGCTGTACGCGAACTCGGGCCTGGCGGCGGGGGCGGCCGGCGGCACGGCAGCGTGGGTGAACTATCTGCATGACCACACCCGCGCCGAGCTGATCGGCACGTGGATCGGGCAGGACGCGGTGGTCGCTGCACAATTTGCAACACCCGGCCAGTAGGTTCGAGTGAGCGGCGGCTCTACCATTGGTGATACCTATCCTTTCGATAGAATCAATTAGCTTTTCCAATGTGCGATGGCAACGTAGAATTTCTTCACGTTCACACCACACAGGAGCCAAAACATGAGCCAGCCGCCAATCACCACCGCATCCGGCATTCCCGTCGCGGACAACCAGAACTCGGCCAGCGCAGGGCCGCGCGGCCCGTTGCTGCTGCAGGACTTCCACCTGCTCGAGAAGCTGCAGCACTTCAACCGCGAGCGCATTCCTGAGCGCGTGGTGCACGCGAAAGGCTCGGGCGCCTATGGCACGTTCACCGTCACGCACGACATCCGCAAGTACACGAAGGCCAAGCTGTTCTCGGCGATCGGCAAGCAGACCGAAACGTTCCTGCGCTTTTCCACGGTGGGCGGCGAAAAGGGCAGCGCCGACACCGAGCGCGATCCGCGCGGCTTCGCGGTGCGCTTCTACACGGAAGAAGGCAACTGGGACCTGGTCGGCAACAACACGCCCGTGTTCTTCCTGAAGGACGGCATCAAGTTCCCCGACTTCATCCACACGCAAAAGCGCGACCCGCAAACGAACCTGAAGTCGGCGACGATGATGTTCGACTTCTGGAGCAAGGCCCCGGAATCGCTGCACCAGGTGACGACCTTGTTCTCCAGCCGCGGCACGCCGGACGGCTACCGCCACATGCACGGCTTCGGCAGCCACACCTTCAGCCTGATCAATGATGCCGGAGAACGCGTCTACGTGAAGTGGCACTTCCTGACGCAGCAGGGCATCAAGAACCTGACCGCCGCGGACGCTGTGCGCATCGCCGGCGAAGACCCGGACTACGCGCAGCGCGACCTGTTCAACGCGATCGCCCGCGGCGAGTTCCCGCGCTGGACCGTGTCGATCCAGGCGGCGACGGAAGCCGAACTGGCCGCATGGGAGCAGCGCACCGGCTGGAACCCGTTCGACCTGACGAAGGTCTGGCCGCACGCGGACTTCCCGCTGCAGCAAGTTGGCGTGCTGGAACTGAACCGCAACCCGGTGAACTACCATGCCGAGGTGGAGCAGGCCGCGCTGTCGCCGGCGAACGTCGTCCCGGGCATGGGCTATTCGCCGGACAAGATGCTGCAGGCACGCCTGTTCGCCTACCACGACGCCCAGCTGTACCGCGTCGGCACGAACCACCAGTACCTGCCGGTGAACGCACCGCGCTGCCCGGTGCACAACCAGCAGCGTGACGGCGCGATGGCCTTCGCGAACGGCGGTGCCGAGCAAAACTACGCGACGGTGCAAGCGGGCGGTACGGGCGTGCAAGGCCTGGGCCACGGCGAACCGGCGCTGGCATTGAACGGCCCGGCGGGCATCTACGACCCACGCGGCACGGACGACGACTACACGCAAGCCGGCAACCTGTTCCGCCTGCTGCCGGCGGACGAGCAGCAGGCGCTGTTCGCCAACCTGGCCGGCCCGCTGTCGCAAGTGCCGGACGACATCGTCCTGCGCCAGCTGGCCCACTTCGACAAGGCCGACCCAGCCTACGGCGCCGGCGTGCGCGCCGCGCTGAAGCAACGCGGCCGCAACGTCGCCTGAGGCCGCACTGGCTGAGCTTGTGTCCGCGGGACCATGGTCCCACTGCCAGGCACCGTTGACACGAGCTCAGCCGTAAAATGTCCCTTGGTGCCTGGCACCAGGAGACACGGACTCAGCCGTAAAATGTCCCTTGGTGCCTGGCACCAGGAGACACGGACTCAGCCGTAAAATGTCCCTTGGTGCCTGGCACCAGGGGACAAATTCACCCAGAGCGGCTGCTGAGTCCGTGTCACTGGTGCCTGGCACCAGTGACACGGGCTGAACAGTAAGTAATGTCAAAAAAGCGGGCCACTGGTCTGCTTTTTTGCATTCAGGACTCAAACCGGGGACAATACGCCCATCCAAACCCATCGGATTCCAGGACAACAATGACCATTAAAATCAGTCAGAACTTCGACTCCGGCGCGATCGACGTCGTGAGCGCGGAGAATTCCGCCAATATCGAGCTGAAGCTGCGCAGCGATTCGCATGCGGACATCCACCAGTGGTTCCACTTCCGCGTGCAGGGTGCGCGCGGGCAGGCGCTGGCGCTGCGTTTCCTGAACGCGGGGCAGGCCACCTACGCGAAGGGCTTCGAGGACTACAACGCGGTGGCCAGCTACGATGGCGAGAACTGGTTCCGCGTGCCGACGTCGTTCGATGGCGACGTGATGACGATCAAGCACACGCCGGACCTCGACAGCGTCTACTACGCCTACTTCGAGCCGTACTCGTGGGAGCGCCACCTGCGCCTGTTGGGCGAGGTGGCCGAGAACCCGATCGCTCGCGTGCTGGACCTGGGTTCCACCGTCGACGGCCGCGACATGAACCTCGTCACGATCGGCAATCCGGAGGCCGAGAAGAAGATCTGGTTCATCGCCCGCCAGCACCCGGGCGAGTCGATGGCCGAGTGGTTCATCGAAGGCCTGATCGACGCGCTGCTCGACGACGCCAACCCGATCGCCCGCAAGCTGCTGCAGCGCTGCGTGTTCCACATCGTGCCGAACATGAATCCGGACGGCTCCGTGCGCGGCAACCTGCGCACCAACGCGGCCGGCGCCAACCTGAACCGCGAATGGATGACGCCTACGCTCGAGCGCTCGCCCGAGGTGCTGTGCGTGAAGAACAAGATCCACGAAACGGGCGTCGACATGTTCTTCGACATCCATGGCGATGAAGCGCTGCCGTACAACTTCGTGGCGGGCAACGAGATGCTGGAGAAGTTCACGCCCGAGCAGGCCGCCGCGCAGAAGAACTTCATCGAGCGCTACAAGGCCGCCAGCCCGGACTTCCAGGACAAGGTCGGCTACCCCATCAGCAAGTACAAGGAAGACATGCTGACCCTGGCGTCGAAGTACATCGGCCACCACTTCGGCTGCCTCGCGCTGACGCTCGAGATGCCGTTCAAGGACAACGCCGACCTGCCCGTGCCGTCCGTCGGCTGGAACGGCGCGCGCAGCGCCGCGCTGGGCGCCGCGATCCTGCAGCCGATCCTGCTGTCGCTGGACGACTGATGGGCGTCGAGATCGAACGCAAGTTCCTCGTCAACGGGGACGGCTGGCGCAACGAAGGCCAGCCCGTCCTCCTGCGGCAGGGATACCTGTCGTCGCATCCCGAGCGCGTGGTGCGCGTGCGCATCGAGGGCGACCATGCCGTCATGACGATCAAGAGCAAGGCTGTCGGCGTGTCGCGCGGCGAGTGGGAATACCCGCTGCCGATGGTCGATGCGGCCGAGTTCCTCGACCGGCTGTGCGAGCAGCCGATCATCGAGAAATACCGCCGCCGCATCCCGTATGCCGGCTTCGTGTGGGAAGTGGACGAGTTCCTCGGCGCGAACGCGGGCCTCATCGTGGCCGAGATCGAGCTACCGTCCGAGGACGCGTCGTTCGACAAGCCGGGCTGGGTGGGCGACGAAGTCACGCACGATGCACGCTACCTGAACTCGAACCTGATCGCGCATCCGTACTCGGCCTGGTAGCGATCGGTAGGAGCTGTCCGACCCGCACGGGCTCTGCCCGCCGATGCCGTGCGCGCGGCGCGGCCGGTAAGCTGGGATCAGCTCATTCGGGAGGATCCCATGCGTACAACCATCATCGCGGCGCTGCTTGCCGTGGCGGCCGGCGCCGCCTCGGCGCAGACCAGCCCGCCCGTTTCCACCGACCCGCAACGCCAGCCGGAAGCCGTCGAGAACCGCTCCACCGGCAATAACGTCGACAGCAAGGAGCGCGGCAGGAAGCGCGTCGGCGCGCCATTCCACAAGCGCGGTTCGCCCACCGGCACGATGACGTCCGGCCGTTCCGAAGCGGGCAAGACGTCCGGCGAGGGCGACGACGACTCGCGCATGCAAAGCGGCACCAGCAACGGCGCCAACAGCGGCACGGGCGACACGCGCGGCAACACCACCGGCACCAGCGCAAGACGCTGACCACAGACAAGGAGGCAGCATGCGTACATCATTGATCGCAGCGGCACTGACGGCACTGACGGCGCTGGCCGGCGGCGCCCACGCGCAGTCGACCTCCGGCGACGCGCTGAAGAACAAGCCCGGCAGCGTGGGGCTGCAGGACACGCAGGCCAACAGCAGCTCCGCCGACAGCAAGGACGGCCGGCGCGAGTCGACCGGCACTGCGCCGAAGACCAGCAGGAAGGTGCGGCCGACGCCCGGCGTCGATCCCGCGCCGCTGGGCAGCACGGCGAACCGGGCAGGGCGCGACAAGAGCAATGCGGCCGACACGTCCGGCCACGGCACGGCCGGCACAGACAGCCGCAAGTCCAGCAATGGCAAGGAAACGTCCGGCGACAGCAATATGACGCGGTAATGTTAGCGCGCCGCTCGCCGGGTTAACCCCCAACGGCAGAGGCTGGGGTCAGACCCGCCGGGTCTGACCCCGGGGGTTGCTTTTGGGGTTCTCCTATCTAACTGGCTCGCCAGCAGCCATAAAAAACCTCGCCGCGGCGAGGTTTTTTGTTGGGACGGACGACCGGTCAGTGGAAGTGCTCGGTGCCGGCCGGTGCATCCTCCGGCATCTCGGCATGCACAAGCTCGCCGGCCGGGTCCGCAAACAGCGGGGCGCCGCAATCGTCGCAGTACTCGGCCACGTAGCGCTCGGCCAACTTCTTGATGACGGAAACGCCGGCCGCGTTCAGTTGCTCGACGATCTCCTCGACGGGCGTGCGCGGCTGCAGCAGGTTCGCCAGGCCGCCGGCGATCGGACCTTCCGGCGGAGTGCCTTCCTCGTCCTCCTGGCCGTACAGCGGCCAGACGACGCCGTACATCACGTCGCTGTCGGCGCGGCGCGTGAACGCCACGCGGTATTCGTCGACCTGGCCGTCCGTCGCTTCGTCGCCGAACGCGGCGATGACAGCGCGCAGGTCCGATGGTTCGCAGGCCAGCGAGTGCGTCAGGTAGTGCACGGCGGCGCGGATCGACACGGGGCGGATCAGCTTGTCCGCTTCGCGGCATGCCATGTAATACGCTTCCGGCAGCAGCAGCTCGATGCCGCAGCCGGGCAGCAGGCGCGCCACCGTCGGCGTCGCCTGGGTGCGCCATGCTTCCAGCGCGTTGCGGCGCTCGTCCGCCTGGTGCTGGTGCGCGGCCGGCATCTGCCAGCGGAACATCGGGCCGCCGGCCGGCGCAACGATGGCCGCGATCAGGTAGCGGGTATCGGCCAGGAATGGCGCCGTCTCCGGCGGCTTCACGTCCGTCTTCACGGCCACGCCTTTCACGGCGGCCTGGGCCAGCTTGTGCATCTTCGCGAAGGTTTCCGCGTGCGTGCGCGGCAGCTGGTCGATCGAGAACAGGTTCGATGCCATCGCCATCTTCGTGCCGTCCGCCAGCAGGTGGGCGGAGAAGTGGGCCGACAGCGTGTTCAGGATATCCGCGGGAATGGTGCCGGAAGCGATCGAGAAGCGGGTCCACGCGAGGATCGGCGCGGCCACGAGCAGCACGTCGTACTGGGCCGGCGCGCCGTCCGTCTCGACAGCGATGGTGGCCGATTCGCTGACGGCTTCCACGCTGTCCATCAGCACGTCGTAAGCGTTCAGGTCGACCGCGAACAGGCTGTTCAACGCGGCATCGACGGTGTCCTGGTGGCCCGTCTTCAACAGCTTGACGAGCTGCGCATCCAGCGTGCGCTCCCAGCTGCGCTCTTCGAGGCGGCTTGCAGCCTGGCCGACGGCCTGGGCAAGAATGGAGAGGCGCTGGCTGTCGGCAGACAATTTGTGGGATGAATCTTTGGATGGGCGACGCATAGCGCTAACAATCTCGGTAGTAGTAAAAAGCTTATCAAGCGTATTGTAGTTGATTCGGCAAGGATCGGCGGAAATGGAAAACGCCGGGGATGCCGGCGTCTGAGAGCAGACCCAACGGCAGAGGCCGGGGTCAGGGAGGAGCGCTGGCCTGCAGGCCAGCGCTGCTGCGCAGGCGGAGTGCTGTGCACTCCGAAATCCCTGCTGCGCCCCGACGGGTCTGACCCCAGGGGTTGGGTCTTGGGTGAAAGCGGGCGCTATCGGCCCGCGAACAGCTTACGCGGCCAGCAACTGGCGCAGCACGAACGGCAGGATGCCGCCATGCTTGTAGTAGTCCACTTCGATCGGCGTGTCGATGCGCAGCAGGACCTTGACTTCCTGCTTCGAGCCGTCTTCGCGGGTGATCACCAGCGTGGCCAGCTGTTGCGGCTTGATCTCGCCGTCCAGGCCCAGCAGGTCGTACGTTTCCTTGCCGGTGATGCCCAGCGATTCCACGCTGTCGTTGCCGATGAACTGCAGCGGCAGCACGCCCATGCCCACCAGGTTGGAACGGTGGATACGTTCGAACGAACGGGTGATCACTGCCTTCACGCCCAAGAGCTGGGTGCCCTTGGCTGCCCAGTCGCGCGACGAGCCGGTGCCGTACTCTTCGCCGCCGAAGATCATCGTCGGCGTGCCTGCCGCGACATATTTCATCGCCGCGTCGTAGATCGACAGCTGTTCGCCGGACGGCTGGTGGATCGTGATGCCGCCTTCGACTGCGGAACCGTCGGCCTTCGGCGGGATCATCTTGTTCTTGATCCGCACGTTGGCGAACGTGCCGCGCATCATGATCTCGTGGTTGCCGCGACGCGAGCCGTACGAGTTGAAGTCGGCCTTCATCACGCCGTTTTCCTTCAGCCATTTACCGGCCGGGCCGTCTTCCTTGATCGAGCCGGCCGGGGAGATGTGGTCGGTGGTGATCGAGTCGCCAAACACGCCCAGTGCGCGGGCACCGGTGATGTTGCCGCCGGCGGCCTTCGGCGTCATCTCGAAGCCTTCGAAGAACGGCGGCTCGGCGATGTACGTCGATTCCGGCCAGTTGTAGACCTGGCCTTCGGTCGACGACACGGCTTCCCACAGCGCGCCCGGGTTGCCCTTCACTTGAGCGTAGTTTTCCTTGAAGACCTTCGAGTTCATCGCGAACTTCATCAGCTTGGCGATCTCGTCGGAGGTCGGCCAGATGTCGCCCAGGTAGACGTCGCGGCCGTTCGTGCCTTTACCCACGGGTTCGGTCATCAGGTCGCGCGTCACGTTGCCGGCGATCGCGTAGGCGACGACCAGCGGCGGCGAGGCCAGGAAATTGGCGCGGATGTTCGGGTGGATACGCGCTTCGAAGTTACGGTTACCGGACAGCACGGCGGCAGCCACGATGTCGTTGGTCTGGATCGCCGCGTTCAGTTCCGGCGTCAGGTCGCCCGCGTTACCGATGCAAGTGGTGCAGCCGTAAGCCGTCACGCCGAAGCCCAGCTTTTCCAGGTACGGCAGCAGGCCGGCGGCCGTCAGGTACTCGGTGACGACGCGCGAGCCCGGGGCCAGCGACGTCTTGATGTGCGGCGCAACCGTCAGGCCCGCTTCGACGGCCTTCTTGGCCAGCAGGCCGGCGGCCAGCAGCACGCTCGGGTTGGACGTGTTCGTGCACGACGTGATCGCGGCGATCAGGATGTCGCCGTTCTTCACCTGCACGCCGTTGGTGGTCTCGTAGGTGTTGGTCAGGTCGGCCGGATCCTTGTTGAAGCCGTTCTGCGACGTGGGCTTGGCGAACAGGTCGGTGAAGGTGGACTTCACGTTGCCGATTTCGATACGGTCCTGCGGGCGCTTCGGGCCGGCCAGCGACGGCGTCACCGTTGCCAGGTCCAGGTGCAGTTCGCGGGTGTAGTCGATCTCGCCGGCCTTCGGCACGCCGTACATCTTCTGCGCCTTGAAGTAGGACTGGAATGCGGCGATCTCTTCCTTCGTGCGGCCCGTGCCTTCGAAGTAGTCGATCGTCTTGTCGTCGACGGGGAAGAAGCCCATCGTCGCGCCGTATTCCGGTGCCATGTTGGCGATCGTGGCGCGGTCCGTCACGGACAGCGACTCGGTGCCTTCGCCGAAGAACTCGACGAACTTGCCGACGACCTTCTCCTTGCGCAGCATCTCGGTGATGGTCAGCACCAGGTCGGTCGCCGTGCAGCCTTCGCGCAGCTGGCCCGTCAGGTTCACGCCGATCACGTCCGGGGTCAGGAAGTACACGGGCTGGCCCAGCATGCCGGCTTCCGCCTCGATGCCGCCCACGCCCCAGCCGACCACGCCGATACCGTTGATCATCGTCGTGTGCGAGTCGGTACCGACCAGCGAGTCAGGGTAGTACACGCCGTTGGCGTTGTGCACGCCGCGAGCCAGGTATTCCAGGTTGACCTGGTGGACGATGCCGAAGCCCGGCGGCACGACGCCGAACGTGTCGAACGCCTGCATGCCCCACTTCATGAACTGGTAGCGCTCGTTATTGCGCGAGAATTCCAGCTTCATGTTCAGGTCCAGCGCCTTCGGCTCGCGGAAGTGGTCGATCGTCACGGAGTGGTCGACGACGAGGTCCACCGGCACCAGCGGCTCGATCTTCTTCGGGTTCGCGCCCTGCTTGTAGGCGACGTTGCGCATCGCGGCCAGGTCGGCCAAGAGCGGCACGCCGGTGAAGTCCTGCAGCACGACGCGGGCCACGACGAACGGGATCTCGTCGACGCGGTCGGCCGTCGGTGCCCAGTTCGCCACCTGCTTCACGTGCTCCTCGGTGACCTTCTTGCCGTCGCAGTTACGCAGCACGGACTCGAGCACCACGCGGATCGACACCGGCAGGCGGGAGATGTTGGCGCCCAGGGCTTGTTCCAGCGCGGGCAGCGAGTACAGCTTACCCTTGGTTTTGCCGGAAATCGGGAATTCCTTGAGCGTGTTGAACGTGTTACTTGACATGACCTCTCCTTCAGGTGGGCGTCTGTGTTATTGATCGAGGGTGTTGCTTGTTGACTGAATCCGCGTTCACAGCTGCGGCTGCGGTGCCGCCGGTGCGGCCGACGTCTGCACCGGGGGCATTTCCATGGGCTTCATCTGTTCGGCGTTGCGGCATTCGTTCGCCAGCTGCCGGTTCTGCTTCGCATCCAGCAGCATGCCCTTGGCGGGGATGCCGATCCAGATCAGGCCATGGAACTTGTTCTCGAAGCGCTGCGCGCCCGTCGTCGTCGCCACCCGCGTCAGGCGGTGCAGGCGCTTCTTCCAGCGCAGTGCGATATGACCGTCGTCGCCCGCGTTCTGGTAGATCGTGATCTTGTTGCCCAGTTCGCAGTCATAGTCGGTGACGGCGGAAGCCGTGACGTCCGGCTCGTCCGCTTCGGGATCGGGGGCGGCGGGCGCGGCGGCCGGCTTGGCCTTCGATTTCGCGGCCTTGGCCGGTTTCTTGGCGGCGGCTTTCGGCTTGGCCTGTTCCTGGGCTGCCTGGGCAGCCGGTGCGCAGGCGAGCGCGAACGCAGCGCTGCAGGCGGCGATGAATTTGAAGATGGACATTACGTGTTTTCCGTTGCGGTGGTGGACGGCGCCAGCAGCGCCGCGGCCGATTCAGGCAGCGGCAGGCCGGCCAGCCGCGCGCGCTGCAGCACCGTCCAATAATATCGATAGCTCGCACGGTCGTGCAAACGGCCGTGCTGGTTGATCGGACCCCACGCGGCCTTCTCGGCCTCGTGCAGGATCGCTGCCGCCTCGTTCACTTCCGACAGCCGCGGCGTGAACGCCTTGACGATCGGCTTGATCTGGCTGGGATGGATGCTCCACATGCGCGTGTAGCCGAATTCGGCCGCGGCACGCTGGGCATCCGTGGCGACGACGGCCGAGTCCTTGATCTCGGTCGTCACGTTATGCGACGGCACCTTGCCGTACGCATGGCAGGCGGCCGCGATCTCCAGCTTCGCGCGCACGACGAGCGGGTGCACGAACTGGCCCGGCGTGCGCATCGCGTTGGCCGGAATCGCGCCGTAATGGCTGGAGACGAAGTCCATGATGCCGAACGACAGGCACTCGACCTGGGGCAGGGCGGCAATGGCGAACACGCCGCGCAGCGCGCCGTGCGTTTCGATCAGCACGTGCACGGGCAGGTTGGCGCGGCCGGCCTTGTGCGCATACTGGTTGATGACGTCGATGGCCTTCATCACGTCCTGCACGCTGTCGGGCTTCGGCAGGACGATGTAGGCCAGCTTCGCACTGGCGGTGCCGACGATGATCTCGACATCCTTCGCGAAGTGCGGGCTGCCGACGTCGTGCACGCGTGCGCCAATGCGGTTGTGCTTGTTGTCTTCGGAGTTGATCAGGCTGGCGACGAGGCGCGCATGCGCTTCCTCGTCGCCGGCGGCGGCGCCGTCCTCGCAATCGAACGTGATGTCGAAGACGGGCCCAAGCTCTTGTTGCAGGGCCATCGATTTGCGCATCAGCTTTTCCGAACCCGCGTAATGATCGCAGGCTGGCAAGAGCAGCGGCTGGCGTTCGCCCTGGAATAAGACCTCGGATGGGTGCATCGGTTTGGAAGTCGTGGATGAAGATGCCGCCGCGCGGCTGGCAGCGGCGCGGCGGACTGTGCGGATCGGTTTTTGTTGATCTACCGGTTCCACGGGGGATGCGAATTACGGCAGCAGGTGCTTCACGCCTTCACGCTCTTCCGTCAGCTCTTTCAGCGTCAGGTTGATGCGCTCCTGGGAGAATGCATCGATCTCCAGGCCTTGCACGATCTTGTATTCGCCGTTCTCGGTCGTGACCGGGAAGCCGAACATGATGCCTTCGGGGATGCCGTAGGAGCCGTCGGACGGCACGCCCATCGTCGTCCACTTGCCGTTGGTGCCCAGCACCCAGTCACGCACGTGGTCGATCGCCGCGTTCGCAGCCGAGGCAGCCGAGGACAGGCCGCGCGCTTCGATGATCGCGGCGCCGCGCTTGCCGACGGTCGGCAGGAACGTGTTGGCGTTCCATTCCTGGTCGTTGATCAGTTCCTTGACGGACTTGCCGTTCACGGTGGCGAAGCGGTAGTCGGCGTACATCGTCGGCGAGTGGTTGCCCCACACGGTCAGCTTCTCGATGTCCTTCACTTGCGTGCCGGTCTTGGCGGCCACTTGCGACAGCGCGCGGTTGTGGTCCAGGCGCAGCATCGCCGTGAAGTTCTTGGCCGGCAGCGACGGTGCCGATTTCATCGCGATGTAGGCGTTCGTGTTGGCCGGGTTGCCGACCACCAGCACCTTCACATTGCGCGAAGCGACGGCGTCCAGCGCCTTGCCCTGCACCGTGAAGATCTGCGCGTTCGCTTCCAGCAGGTCCTTGCGTTCCATGCCCGGGCCACGCGGACGCGCGCCGACCAGCAGGGCCACGTCGGCATCCTTGAACGCGGTCATCGGGTCGGAGTGGGCGGTCATGCCGGCCAGCAGCGGGAACGCGCAATCGTCGATTTCCATCATGACGCCCTTCAGCGCCTTCTGTGCCTTCTCGTCCGGGATCTCAAGCAGTTGCAGGATGATCGGCTGATCTTTGCCCAGCATGTCGCCGTTGGCGATGCGGAACAGCAGGGAATAGCCGATCTGGCCGGCGGCGCCGGTGACGGCAACACGCATTGGGGTTTTAGCCATGATGAATCTCCAAAGTGGAATAAAGAAGCTTGCGTCACGAACCCCGATTGCTGCCGGGCTCGTTCCAGAGCGCCGCGTGGATGCCCCACGGCTCCCTGATAAAACTGCAATGATACCAAATTCGTCCCCTGTGAAGGCCCAGCCTATCGAGGGATTTTTACTGGATTGTCACGGTAACTCTTCGGTATCGCCGTCTGTCTGCCGTCCCCTCCGGTGCGCCGCGCGGGCCCCGCCGGGACTAACATCGACGGCGAGTGTAGGCTGCATATAGCCTTCTGTCAATCATATCTTATGTCTTATATAAGACATATAACTCAGTCGGTTATTACTGGACGGACAGGGGCTTTTGTGGTGAAATCGCGGTCTATGAATCCCGTCACGCCCAACCAGACCAGTCCAGGCAGCACATCCAGCGCGCCGGCTGCACCCGCATCGGGCGTGACATCCCCGGCAGGTAATTCGGCGGCGGGTAATCCGGCGGCGGGCAATGCCCCGGCCGCCCAGCCGCCCCAGAGCGCGGTGCAACCGAATGTGGCGCCGACGTTCTCCCCGCTGTACCAGCAGATCAAGGCACTGATCACGCAAAGCCTGCAGTCCGGCGAATGGAAGCCGGGCGAGATGATCCCCAGCGAAGTGGAACTGGCGAACCGCTACAAGGTCAGCCAGGGCACCGTACGCAAGGCCATCGACGAGCTGGCGGCCGAGAACCTGGTGATGCGCCGGCAAGGGAAGGGCACGTTCGTGTCGACCCACCACGAGGCGCGCGCCCACATCCGCTTCCTGCGCCTGCGGCCCGACGAAGGCCAGCCCCATTACCCGGAAAGCCGCTTCCTCGAAGTGAAGCGCCTGCGCGCGCCGGCCGACGTGGCGCGCCTGCTGGACCTGAAGTCCGGCGACGCCACCGTCTACATCAAGCGGGTGCAGTCGTTCGACGGCGTGCCGACGATCGTCGAGGAGCTGTGGCTGCCGGGCCTGCTGTTCAAGGGGCTGACGGCCGAGCGGCTGTCCGAATACAAGGGGCCGATGTACGGCCTGTTCGAATCCGAGTTCGGCACGCGGATGATCCGCGCCGACGAAAAGGTGCGCGCCGTCCTCGCCGGCGAGGAGGATGCTGCACTGCTCCATGTCGCGCCCGGCACGCCGCTGCTGTCGGCCGAGCGCGTGTCGTTTACGTACGGCGACAAGCCGGTCGAGCTGCGCCGCGGCCTGTACCTGACCACGCGCCACCACTACCAGAACGATCTGAACTGACGACCCGACACTGTCACGCTGCTATGGAGCGGCGCAACATAAATTTGGTTATATGTAAGAATAGATATTGGTCATAGCCCGGAAATAAGCGAAAATCGGAGTCTCACGACTGCGAATTCGGCAACGCGGTTCATTAAATAGCAATAGAAAAAGGGAGGTTTGTCATGTCTGAAGCCGTCAGGGAAGCTCCGCGCAAGCAGCGACGGGAATTCCGTAACATTCACGTCACGGAGTTATCCAATTACCGCATGCCGTTTTCGGCCATCGTGTCGATCTTGCACCGCATCAGCGGCTTCCTGATGTTCATCCTGCTGCCGTTCATCCTGTACCTGCTGCAGGAGAGCATCCGCTCCGAAATCTCCTTCGCCCACTTCCAGGGCATCGCATCGCACCCATTTTCCAAGCTGGTGATCCTGGCGCTGGTCTGGGGCTACATGCACCACTTCTGCGCCGGCATCCGCCACCTCGTCATGGATACCCACATCGGCCTGGACAAGGATTCCGCCCGCAAGACTTCCGTCACCGTACTGGTCATCAGCCTGGCAGTGACGCTGCTCGTCGCACTGAAACTGTTCGGAGTATTTTAAGAAATGAAAAACAATATCGGATCGAAGCGCCTCGTCGTGGGCGCCGGCTATGGCCTGGGTGAGTTCCTGGCGCAGCGCGCGACCGCCGTCGTGATGGCCGTGTACACCGTCGTGCTGCTGGTCGCTTTCCTGACCGGCAATAACTTCTCGTACGAAGGCTGGGCCGGCCTGTTCGCCCAGACGTGGTTCAAGCTGTTCACGCTTGCCACGCTGATCGGCCTGTTCTACCACGCCTGGATCGGCGTGGTCAGCATCTACCAGGACTACATCAAGAATATCGCCGTTCGTTTCATCCTGCATACCGCCTCCGCCATCTGGCTGGTGGCTTGCGCCGTGTGGTCGGTGCAGATCCTCTGGAGTGTTTAAATCGTGGCAGCTATCAAATCTGCAATCCCTACCCGCCGCTTCGACGCGGTGATCGTCGGCGCCGGCGGTTCCGGCATGCGCGCCTCCCTGCAACTGGCTGAAGCGGGCCTGAACGTGGCCGTGCTGTCGAAAGTCTTCCCGACCCGTTCGCACACCGTGGCGGCGCAGGGCGGCATCGGCGCTTCGCTGGGCAATATGGCCGAAGACAACTGGTTCTGGCACATGTTCGACACCGTCAAGGGTGGCGACTACCTCGGCGACCAGGACGCCATCGAATTCATGTGCCGCGAAGCACCGAAGGTCGTGTACGAGCTCGAACACTTCGGCATGCCGTTCGACCGCAACCCGGACGGCACGATCTACCAGCGCCCGTTCGGCGGCCATACCGCGAACTTCGGCGAGAAGGCCGTGCAGCGCGCCTGCGCCGCGGCCGACCGTACCGGCCACGCGCTGCTGCACACGCTGTACCAGCGTAATGTCCGCGCACGCACCCACTTCTTCGTCGAATGGATGGCGCTGGACCTGATCCGCGACGCCGACGGCGACGTGCTGGGCGTGGTCGCGCTGGAAATGGAAACGGGCGAAGTGATGATGCTGCACGCGAAGACGACGATCTTCGCCACCGGCGGTGCCGGCCGTATCTTCGCCGCGTCGACGAACGCGTTCATCAACACCGGCGACGGCATGGGCATGGCGGCACGCGCCGGCCTGCCGCTGCAGGACATGGAGTTCTGGCAGTTCCACCCGACCGGCGTGGCCGGCGCGGGCGTGCTGATCACCGAAGGCGTGCGCGGCGAAGGCGGCATCCTGATCAACTCGCAGGGCGAGCGCTTCATGGAACGCTACGCACCGACCCTGAAAGACCTGGCACCGCGCGACTTCGTGTCCCGCTCGATGGACCAGGAGATCAAGGA
Organism: Pseudoduganella flava; assembly: GCF_007830495.1. Taxonomy (GTDB): domain Bacteria; phylum Pseudomonadota; class Gammaproteobacteria; order Burkholderiales; family Burkholderiaceae_D; genus Rugamonas; species Rugamonas flava. The sequence continues at coordinate 525,333 of NZ_VLKW01000004.1, forward strand.
AGGCCGCGGCGTGGGCCCGAACAAGGATCACGTGCTGCTGGACCTGCGCCACATCGGCAAGGAAACCATCGAGAAGCGCCTGCCGTCGATCCTGGAGATCGGCCACAAGTTCGCCAACGTCGATGCGACGAAGGAACCGATCCCCGTCGTGCCGACCATCCACTACCAGATGGGCGGTATCCCGACCAACATCCACGGCCAGGTCGTCACGCCGGCCGGCGACGGCTCGCAGAAGGTCGTCAACGGCCTGTACGCGATCGGCGAATGCGCCTGCGTGTCCGTGCACGGTGCGAACCGCCTGGGCACGAACTCGCTGCTGGACCTGGTGGTGTTCGGCCGCGCGGCCGGCAACCACGTCGTCGCGCAGAAGCTGGACACGAAGGAATTCAAGGACCTGCCGAAAGACGCAGCCGACTTCGCACTGGACCGCCTGAACCGCCTGGAAACCTCCACCGGCGGCGAGCGCGTGCAGGGCGTGGCGAACGACATCCGCGCCACGATGCAGAAGTACTGCGGCGTGTTCCGTACCGACGAGCTGCTGCAGTCGGGCTTCGACGAAATCATGAAGCTGGACGAGCGCCGCAAGCACGTGTCGTTCAAGGACAAGTCGAAGGTGTTCAACACGGCCCGCGTTGAAGCCCTCGAACTGGACAACCTGATCGAGACGGCGAAGGCCACGATCACGTCCGCCGTCGCACGCAAGGAATCGCGCGGCGCGCACGCGCACAGCGACTTCCCGAACCGCGACGATGAAAACTGGATGAAGCACACGCTGTGGTTCTCCCAAGGCAATCGCCTGGAGTACAAGCCTGTCATCACCAAGCCGCTGACGGTGGAAACCTTCAAGCCAAAAGCACGTACTTTCTAAGCAAGGGCCTCAAGAACATGGCACGCACTCTCAAATTCAAGATTTACCGCTACGACCCGGACAAGGACGCCAAGCCGTACATGCAGGACCTGACGGTCGAGCTGAAGGACACCGACAAGATGCTGCTGGACGCGATCCAGCGCATCAAGTCCGACGTGGACGATTCGCTGGCGTTGCGCCGCTCCTGCCGCGAAGGCGTGTGCGGTTCCGACGCGATGAACGTCAACGGCAAGAACCGCCTGGCTTGCACGACCAACCTGAACGAACTGACGGAACCGATCGTGCTGCGCCCGCTTCCTGGCCTGCCGGTGATCCGCGACCTGATCGTCGACATGACGCAGTTCTTCAAGCAGTACGAATCGATCAAGCCGTTCCTGATCAACGATTCGATCCCGCCGGAGAAGGAACGCCTGCAGTCGCCGGCCGAGCGCGAAGAGCTCGACGGCCTGTACGAGTGCATCCTGTGCGCGTGCTGCTCGACGTCGTGCCCGTCGTTCTGGTGGAACCCGGACAAGTTCGTCGGCCCGGCCGGCCTGCTGCAAGCCTACCGCTTCATCGCCGACTCGCGCGACGAAGCCACCGGTGCGCGCCTGGACAACCTGGAAGACCCGTACCGCCTGTTCCGCTGCCACTCGATCATGAACTGCGTGGACGTCTGTCCGAAGGGCCTGAACCCGAACAAGGCTATCGGCAAGATCAAGGAACTGATGGTCCGCCGCGCGATTTAAGCGATGAGCGAGAATACGCCGAACGAGACTTCGCGTACGCATCAAGCCGACCCCGCGAACCGCGCCCGCCTGCGCTGGCGCGCCCGCCGGGGTCTGTTGGAAAACGATCTGATACTGACCCGTTTTCTCGATGCGCACGAAACGGAATTGACCGACGAGGAAGTGGACGCACTCACGCGGCTCCTCGACTTGTCGGACAATGCGCTGATGGATCTGGTGCTGGCGCGCAGCGAGCCGCAAGGTGAGCTCGACCTGCCACACGTGCATGCACTGCTTGGTCGTCTGCGCCGCGCCTGATTTTTTTTAATAGCCGCACCTCATCCAAAAGGAAGAGCCATGAACACTTCTGAAAACAAAGCCACCCTGTCGTTCTCGGACGGCAGCGCTCCGATCGAATTCCCGATCTACAAGGGTACGGTCGGCCCGGACGTCATCGACATCCGCAAGCTGTACGGCGCCACCGGCAAGTTCACGTACGACCCGGGCTTCATGTCCACCGCGGCGTGCAACTCGTCGATCACCTACATCGATGGCGACAAGGGTGAACTGCAATACCGCGGCTATCCGATCGAACAGCTGGCCGTGAAGGCCGACTTCATGGAAACCTGCTACCTGCTGCTGAACGGCGAACTGCCGAACGAGAAGCAGAAGGCCGAATTCGTCGACACTGTGACGAAGCACACGATGGTGCACGAGCAGATGCAGTTCTTCTTCCGTGGCTTCCGCCGCGACGCGCACCCGATGTCGGTGCTGGTCGGTACCGTCGGCGCGCTGGCGTCGTTCTACCACGACTCGCTGGACATCAACGACGCCAAGCAGCGCGAGATCTCCGCGATCCGCCTGATCGCGAAGATGCCGACGCTGGTCGCGATGGCATACAAGTACTCGATCGGCCAGCCGTTCATGTACCCGCGCAACGACCTGTCGTACAGCGCGAACTTCATGCGCATGATGTTCGGTAACCCGTGCGAAGAGTACAAGGTCAACGACGTGCTGGTGCGCGCGCTGGACCGCATCCTGATCCTGCACGCCGACCACGAGCAAAACGCGTCGACGTCGACCGTCCGCCTGGCCGGTTCGTCGGGCGCCAACCCGTTCGCCTGTATCGCTGCCGGTATCGCCTGCCTGTGGGGCCCGGCGCACGGTGGCGCGAACGAAGCGGCACTGACGATGCTGAAGGAAATCGGCTCGGTCGACAACATCCCGGCCTTCATCGAGAAGGTCAAGGACAAGAACTCCGGCGTGAAGCTGATGGGCTTCGGTCACCGCGTGTACAAGAACTTCGACCCGCGTGCAAAGCTGATGCGCGAAACCTGCCACGAAGTGCTGAACGAACTGGGCCTGCAGGACGACCCGCTGTTCAAGCTGGCGATGGAACTGGAAAAGATCGCGCTGAACGACGAGTACTTCGTGTCGCGCAAGCTGTACCCGAACGTCGACTTCTACTCGGGCATCGTGCAATCCGCGCTGGGCATCCCGGTCTCGCTGTTCACCGGTATCTTCGCGATGGCCCGCACGATCGGCTGGATCGCCCAGTGGAACGAGATGATCGCCGACCCGGAACAGAAGATCGGCCGCCCGCGCCAGCTGTTCGTCGGCTCGCCGGTACGCGACGTGCCGCCGCTGAAGGATCGCAAGTAATTCTCGGCTGTTACGGCATGGCGAAAAGCGGGCTTCGGCCCGCTTTTTTTTGGCGGATGCCGATTGTCGTGTTGATATCTTCCGCCTGATCGGCTGCTGCCATTGATGCCGTTGAGCGAAGGGCAAAACCACAGTCAAATGATGGGGTCAGACCCGGCGGGTCTGACCCCCGATCTACGCCGTTGGGTGAAGAGCATGCCAATCGGCTCGCTGACCGCGTTCCTCACTGGCCCAAGGGAAGCTCCCCAATCCTTTACGATACCGTCGCGTTGATCACAGCCTGCTCCTCCACCGGCCCGGCCGGCAGCCTGGCCCAGTAATCGAGCACCAGCGAGCGCTCGAGGCATTGGCCCAGCGACTTCACGAATGCCACGTGGGCGGGATGGTTCAGGTAGGCGTCGCGGCTTTCGGCGCTGGCGAACGTCAAGGTAAAGCAGTGCGTGAAGCCGTCGTTCAGGCCTTCCGGACTGACGTTGGTGCCCCATTCGTAGCCGTTGATTTCGGAAATGGCGTCGGGCAGCGCGGCGAAGCCCGCGACGACGGCTTCCACGGTCTCGGCGGAGGCGTCTTCCTTGAAAGCGAACAGCACGACGTGGCGCAGGACGGCGATGGTTTCGGCGAGCATGGCGATAAGGTGAAGTAGTCGATGTGGCATCGTACACCGCCGGCTCGCGATGGCGAGCACCGTTCAGGCGGGCCTCACCCTGCCGTCGCGTATAGTGTCGCGACGAATTTCAACAACAGGAGGAACGATGCGATATCTGTGGACCGGCTGCGTGGCGGCCCTGGGGCTGGCGGCCGATGCCGCCGCGATGGCGCCGGAGCTGCCGGTGACGACGTTCCTGAGTACGTGCATGAGTGCCCAGGCGAACCTGGAGGCCGTGCGTATCGCCGCCGAGGGCCGCGGCTTCGTCGTTGCGCTGCCCGAGCACAAGGCCAAGCTGCTGCGTAACGGTGCCGATGGCGACGCGTATGCCGCGCGCGAAGCGGCACTCGTCGTCGAGCGTGGCAGGCCGATGTGCACGTTGTTCGCCCGCAGCGACGACCCGCAAGCCACGCGCGCGGCGCTGGCGAAGATGCTGCCGCCGCCAACCACGCGCTTCACGTTCGAACAGGAGGACGTGCCCGGCAATCCCGAACTGCTGCGGGTTGCGTACCGCCTCAAGCTGGACGGCAAGCCGTACGCCAAGTGGGTGTTCAGCGCTTACCCGGAAGACGGCCCGTTCAACGTGGCGATCACGCTGCAGATGAGCCGCTAGCCACGCGCCTCGCGAAACTGTCTCATTTTGTCCCGGCAGTATTCACGCGCTTGCCCATCTGGTATCGTTCGACCGCAATTTTTCGTCACGCCAGCCAGGCCACCGGAAGTCGGGAGGCGGCGACGGGTAATAGGAGAGCACGATGCACATGGGTACCACCGAACTGTTCCTGATCGCGATGACGGCCATCGTCGGCATTCCCTATCTGGTGTGGCGGCTCGGCGATACGGACTACTGGGCGCCGCTGGTGGTCGTGCAGACCGTCACCGGCATCATCCTCGGCCCCGGCATCATGGGCAAGGCGTTCCCCGAGTACTACACGTTCGTCTTCACGCCGGCCGTCATCAACTGCCTCAACGGCCTTGCGTGGTGGGCCGTGATGCTGTTCGTGATGCTGGCCGGGATCGAGCTGGATTTGAAGAAGGCCTGGCAGCACCGCCGCGAAAGCACGATCACGGCCGGCCTTGCGCTGGGCACGCCGCTGCTGCTGGGCTCTTTGGCGGCGGCCGGCATGCTGGCGTTCGACGGCTGGGCTGGTGCGCAGGCGGCCAGCTGGCAATTCGTGACCGGCGTCGGGATGGCTTGTGCCGTCACCGCGTTGCCCGTGCTGATCATGCTGATGGAAAAACTGCAGATCCTGCGCCAGCCGCTCGGCCAGCGCGTGCTGCGGTATGCGAGCCTCGACGACCTGCTGATCTGGGGCGTGCTGGCGCTGATCCTGCTCGAATGGGAGCGGGTAGGGCGGCAGATCGGGTTCATCGTGCTGTTCGTGCCCGTGACGATGCTGTTCCGCCGCCTGATGGAACGCCTGGAGGAACGCGATCGCTGGTTTGTCGCGCTGATCTGGCTGTGCGTATGCTCGTTCGCGGCCGACTGGGCCGGCCTGCACTTCATGGTCGGCGCGTACCTTGCGGGCGCCGTGATGGATGCCGAGTGGTTCGGCGAGGAAAAGCTCGACAAGATGCGCCAGGTGCTGCTGCTGACGTTGATGCCCGTGTACTTTCTCAGCACGGGCCTGCGTACCAACTGGGCCGTGGGCGGCTATGCCGTGTTCGTCGCGGCCGCCGTGCTGCTGCTGGCCTCGACGGCCGGCAAATTGATCGGCACGCACGCGGCCGGGCGCCTGCTGGGATGGAGCCGCACCGAGTCGTCCGTGATGGGCTGGCTGCTGCAGACCAAGGGCCTCGTGATGATCATCTTCGCCAATATCCTGCTGGACAAACAGATCATCTCCAACGAGACGTTTACCGCGCTGTTGCTGATGGCGGTCGGCAGCACGATGCTCACCGTGCCGCTCGTGTATCCGAAGCTGCGCGCCGCCGCGCAGCTCGTGTTCAAGCCCGCCTGACGGGGCGGGCAGGGCTCAGCGGTAGGGCGTCTGCGTGTAGGGCCGTGCCGAACGGTCCTTGCCCCAGTCCTTGTTTGGCGCCGCCTGCATCATGAACACCAGTTCGCCGCCGGCGACGATCTCGTCGTGGCGCAGGAAGCTGCGCGCCAGCGGTTGGCCGTTCAACGTGACCTTGCCGATGTAGCCGTTCGCTGGCGACAAGTTCTCCGCCCGGATAGTGAAGCGTTTCCCGTTCGGCAGGTTCAACGTCGCCCGTTCGACGAACGGCCGGCCGATCACGTATTCGTTGCTGCCCGGCGCCACCGGATAAAAGCCCAGTGCCGTGAACACGAGCCAGGCGGACATCTGGCCCAGGTCGTCGTTGCCGGACAGGCCATCCGGCTTGTCCGAGTATTGCGATGCGACGATCTGCGCGAGCCGCGCCTGCGTCTTCCACGGCGCGCCGGCGTAGTTGTACAGGTAGGCCACGTGGTGCGACGGCTCGTTGCCGTGCGCGTAGTGGCCGATCAGGCCCGAGATGTCTTCCATGTGCGCGTACACGGCTTCGTCGACCTTGGCGTCGAACACCTGGTCGATCTTCGCGACCAGTCCCGCGTCGCCGCCCAGCATGTGAATCAGCCCCGCGTTATCGTGCGGCATATACCAGCTGTACTGCCACGCGCTGCCTTCCGTGTAGTCGCTGCCGAAGTTCGATTGCACGGGATTGAACGGGGTGCGGAATTCGCCCGTCGATTTGCGGGCGCGCACGAAGCCCGTCTTCGGGTCGAACACATTGCGCCAGTTCTGCGCGCGCTTGAAGTAGCGTGCGGCCACGTCGCGCTTGCCCATCTTCTCGGCCACGCGGGCGATGGTCCAGTCGTCGAACGCGTATTCGACGGTCTTCGATGCCGCTTCCGGCTCCAGGTCGATCGGCACGTAACCGAGCTTCATGTAGTGTTCCAGGCCGCCGTACGGGCCGTATTCGGCGCTTGCCGTCATCGCGGCCAGCGCCTCGTCCGCGTCGAACGGGATGCCCTTCATGTAGGCGTCGGCGATCACCGGCACGGCGTGGTAGCCGATCATGCACCATGTCTCCAGCCCATGGAACTGCCACACGGGCAGGATGCCGTAGGGGCTGTGCCGGCGCGACGCGATCAGCGAGCGCACGAAGTCGGCGTTGCGCTGCTCGGGCGCGAGAAGCGTCAGCAGCGGGTGCAGCGCGCGGTAGGTATCCCACAGCGAGAACGTCGAATGGAAGCGGAAGCCATCCGCCTTGTGGACGGCGTTGTCGGGCCTGCGGTAGCTGCCGTCGCGGTCCATGAACAGCGTGGGTGCCAGCAGCGCGTGGTACAGCCCCGTGTAGACCATCTTGCGCATCGGTTCCGGCGCGTCGATGTCGACGACCGACAGCGCCGTGTTCCACGCATCGCGCGCGCGGCCACGTTCGGCGTCGAAGTCCCAGCCGGGCATCTCGTCCAGGTTGGCGATCGCGTTGTCCTCGCTGACGGGCGACAGCGCCACCTTCACGAGCAGCGCGTTGCCGGGCGGCGGCGCGAACTCGAACGTGCCGACAAGGGCCTTGCCTTCGACAAGCACCTTGTCGGCCGGCGTCTTGCCCGGCGGGGCGAAGCCCTTGTACTCGACGCCTTCCTCGCGGTTGAGCAGCTGGCGCGCTGCGATCGGCTGCGAGAAGCGCACCGCGAAGTACAGCTGCCGGCCGGGCGCCCAGCCGCGCGTCTCGCGCATGCCCGTCACCGTTTGCGCGTCGCGCATGCGCAGGCGTGCCCACAGATTCTTGCTGGCGTAGTCGTAGATGCTTTGCCGCAGGTCGAGCAACACCTTCGCCGGTTCACCGGCCGCGTAGCGGTAGCGGTGCAGGCCGACGCGCTCGCTGGCAGTCAGCTCCACGTCGATGCGGTGATCCTGCAAGCGCACGGCGTAGTACCCCGGCTCGGCCTTCTCGTCCGCATGCGTAAAGCGCGAGCGGTAGCCGGAGAACGGCCGCTCCGGGTAGCCCGGTTCCAGCTTCGTCTCGCCGCTGTATGGCATCAGCAGCACGTCGCCCAGGTCCGAGTGGCCACTGCCGGAAAAGTGGGTGTGCGAGAAGCCGAGGATCGACTGGTCGTCGTGGCGGTAGCCGGAAGCCCACGGATAGCTTTGGCGGAAGTGGCGCACCTGCGTGTCGGGCGAGAGCTGCACCATGCCGAACGGCCGCGCCGCGCCGGGGAAGGTGTGGCCGTCGCCGGCCGTGCCGATGAAGACGTCGACGGGGGGCGCGGCCGGCGCCGCGTGGACGGTCGTGGCGGCCAGCGCGAGCGCTGCCGCGCGCAGTGGAATGCAAACCTTCATCACACCTCCAAAAAAGAGTCTCTGGGCAATCCGATCAGCAGATGATACGGGAGAGCAAGCGAGCGCTGCTGAGGAATCAGATCGATAGTTTTAAATTGGTAATAAATATATACTTTGGGAATCTCTATTTTCTAATGAATTCATATGAAACGACTGCTCTTGGCACTGATCGCGGCGTGCCTGCTCGTCGGCTGCGCGGCCACCAGCTACAAGAATGCCCGGCTCAGTGCGAATCGGGTCCAGAACGGGATGACGGTCGCGCAGGCCGTTGAAATTCTTGGCATCCCGCCGAGCATCACCGGCCCGGACTTCGTGGAATGGCGCCGCGGCAATGCGCAGAAGTACGATGGCACGATTCACGGGTCGATCCGCTATGAGCTCAAGGATGGCGTCATCGTCAATGTGCCGCCGGAAGGCATCTTCAGCGAGGCGGCGCGCCAGCGCGTCGATGAGCAGCGCAAGGCGAAGGCGGAAGCGGATGCGAAAGCGAAAGCGGAGCGGGACGCGAAGAATGCCGAGGCCCGGGCCGCGGCGATTGCTGCCGAGGTCGCCGCGCGCCAGCGTGCGATCATTTATTGCCAGGACAAGGCCATGTGTGCGAAGGCTTTTGCGCTGGCCCAGGTATTTGTCGCGCAGAATGCGGATCAGAAAATTCAGGTTGCAACGGATACCGTGATCGAAACCTATAACCCGACCGACGTCGGCAAGGTTGGCATGTCGGTCATGAAAGTACCGGGGAAAGGGGCGTCTGAAATGCTCGTCCTGACGCCCAGCTGCAAGGTCAGCGAATACGATAGGGACGGCGATTACTGCCGTCGCCGCCATACCAATCTCTACCTTGATTTCCGCGCGTTCATGGACGAACGGCTGGTCCGGTAAGCGCAACGGTGCGGTGGCGCCTCAGTGCGCCACCAGCCACTGCTCCAGTGCCAATCCCGTCAACGGCTGGCTGATGTAATTGCCTTGCACGCTGCTGCAGCCGTGCGCGGCGAGGAAGTCGTGCTGGTGGCGCGTTTCGACGCCGGTCGCCACGACGCGGATGTTCAGGTTGTGGCCGATGTCGAGCATCGTCTTCGTCAGCGCGCCGTCGCCTTCGATTTCCCGCACGCGCGCCCGCGTCATCTTCAGCTGGCTCACCGGCAGCTTGCGCAGGCAGGACAGGTTGTTCAGCCCCGCGCCGAATTCGTCGACGGACAGGCGGATGCCCAGTTCCTGCAAGCCGTTGGCGAGCCGGGTGGCTTGCTCCGGGTCCGTCATCAGCTGTTCCTCGCGCATCTCCAGGGTCAGGCTGGACGGCTTCACGCCATGGTGGGCAACCCGCCTGGCCAGGTGGGGCAGGTAGTCGCGCTGGCTGAATTCGCGGCTGGACGCGTTGATCGAGATCGGCAGGTCCGGGTAGCCCAGGTCGGACAGCCGGCGCAAGGTGGCGCACACGTCTTCCAGCACGCGCCGGCCCAGCGGCACGATCAGGCCGTTTTCCTCCGCTTCGGGCAGGAAGTCGGCGGGCAGCAGTTCCCCTCGTTCCGGGTGGCGCCAGCGCAGCAGTGCTTCCAGGCCGAGGATCTTGCCCGTCTCGACGGAGACGAGCGGCTGGAACAGCAGGTACAGGTCGTCGCGTTCCAGCGCTTCGCGCAGCGCCTGTTCCATGCGCTGCTTGACGGCCGTGCTCTGCGCCATGCCTTGCGAATAGAAGTGCACCGCGTCCGGGCCGCCGTGCTTGCCCTCGTACATGGCGGTGTCGGCCGCGTGCAGCAGCTCGCCGGCCGTGCGGCCGTCGTCCGGCCAGACGGCCACGCCCATGCTGGCGCCCACCGACAGCAGGCGGCCGTCCACCTCCATCTCCGGCGCCATCGCGCGGCGCACCCGGTCGATCATCTTCAGCGTGTAGCGCAGGCTCGGCTGGCCCGCCAGCACGAGCACGAATTCGTCGCCGCCCAGGCGCGCCACCGTGTCCGTCTCGCGCAGCGCCGACTGCAGGCGCAGGGCCACCTGCTTGAGCACCTGGTCGCCGGCCGAGTGACCCATCGTGTCGTTGATCTCCTTGAACTTGTTCAGGTCCATCAGCACGACCGCCACTTTCTCGTCGGCCCGCTGGGCCGCCTGCAGCGCGTGTTCGAGCCGGTCGCGCAGCAGCAGGCGGTTGGCCAGCCCCGTCAGCGGGTCGTGCGTGACGAGGTGTTCCAGCTGCGTGGTGCGCTGCTTCATCGCCGTGATGTCCTCGATGATGCCGATGAAGTGGGTGACGCGGCTGGAGCGGTCGCGCACCGGCGTCACCGTCAGGTGGTTCCAGAACAATTCGCCGTTCTTGCGCTGGTTGCGAAAGACCACGGTGGCGGGGCGGTGCGCCGCGATCGCCAGCGACAGCTGTTCGCGCTGGTCGCCATCCAGGTTCGGCGCGGCCATGAAGCGGGAATCGTGGCCCAGTGCCTCGGCCGCCGTATAGCCGCTGATCCGCTCGAACGCGGGATTGACGTATTCGATCGGGTTGTCGCGGCCTTCGTGGCGGGCGATGACGATGCCGTTGCTGGCGGCGAGGAGGGCGCGCTCGAACAGTTCCAGCTTGTCGCGCTGGCGGTAATGCGGCGTCAGGTCGACACCCATGCCGAACAGGTAGCGGCCGTCGCCGGCGATCATCAGCCGCGAGCTGCAGAACAGGTAGGGGGTGGTGGCGCCGGCGCCATTGCGGATCGGGATTTCCAGCTGCACCTGTTCGTCCTGCTGGAACACGGCGCAGAAAGCGCGCGCCACGCGGGCCCGGTCCTCGGGCTCGAACAGTTCCAGCATGTGGACCTTGGCCAGCCGCTCGAAGGGCAGGCCGGTGGCCTCCTCCAGCTGGCGGTTCCACAGTACGAAGTAACCCGACTCGTCCAGGACATAGAATGCCCCCGCCAACAAGTCGATCACATCCCGCAACGGCAAGCCGCCGACGATGCCGGCCGCCTCCAGCCCGCTATCCACCATGTCACTCCCCAAATTGTTTTTGTTCGGGTGCCGGCGCGGGTCGAGACGGCTTGCCGCCGGCTGGCAATGCCGTCGTGTAGAACGAGTGTGGATGAAATCACAAAAACATGACGCGCGCTTGAGCGCCACTGCTGAGCGTGGATATCAGTCGGAAAGCCGGTCCTCGTCCAGCAGGGCGGCGATCTCGGCACGCTCGTGCGCCGTCACGTGGCCGCCGCGCAGCGCCGCCAGCACGAGGGCCTTGCCGGAACCGGAAAACGCCTTCTGGATCAGGTCTTTCAACAGGCTGGTCTGGATCGAATCCTGCGCCTGGGCCGGCGCGTAGACGTGGGCGCGGGCGCTTTCGTCGCGCGTCAGCAAGCCTTTGCCGTGCATCACCTGCAGTAGCCGTAGCACGTTTGCATAGGTCAAGTCGGGCCGCGCTTCGCGGGCCGCCTCGTGCACCTGGCGGGCCGTGGCGGGCCCCAGCTTGTAGAGCAGGCGCAGCATTTCGAGTTCGGACGGGGTCGGCTTGACGGCCGGAGGCGATGGGCGAGATGACGTGTTCATGCGCTTTCCTGAGGGATGGAAGTAGAATAGATGATCTAGAACGACTTGTCTAGCAAGGCCAAGGCGGGGCGCATCCCTACCAAATGGCTGGAACATCCCTATTTATCGGATTGGAGGTTGTTGTGCCTCAAGACGCCATGCTATGCTTGGCGGCTGTTTCTGGGGCGTCCGGAATGAACTTGTCTTTCGGGCAACCCTAAGGTCCTTCCCCCACAACTTGATGTGCGATCCGCTAACCGGTCAGGCCGTGTCGCGGAAGGTTAGATTAACCCGCCCCATACTCGCGAAGCGCGAAGAAAGGTGAGCAAGAATGATGCAACAACTCACGTCCAACTCCTACCTGTTCGGTGGGAATGCGCCGTACGTAGAGGAACTCTACGAAGCGTACCTGGAAAACCCGGGTTCCGTACCCGATAACTGGCGCGCCTACTTCGACGCCATGCAGCACGTGCCTGCCGTCGACGGCTCGAACAAACCGGACGTCGTCCACTCCTCCGTCATCGCCTCGTTCGCCGAGCGTGCCAAAGCCGGCCCGATCCGCACCGTGACCGCTTCCGGCGACGCCGAGATGGGCCGCAAGCGCGTGGCCGCCACGCAGCTGATCGCCGCTTACCGCTACCTGGGTTCGCGCTGGGCCAACCTGGACCCGCTGCAGCGCCAGGAGCGTCCGTCGATCCCGGAACTGGAGCCTGCATCGTACGGCTTCTCCGATGCGGACATGGACACCGTGTTCAACATCAGCAACACCTACTTCGGCCCGGAGACCGCCTCGCTGCGCGACCTGCTGAACTTCCTGCGCGAGACCTACACCCGGTCGATCGGCGCGGAGTTCATGTACATCTCCGACCCGGCGGAAAAGCGCTGGCTGCAGGAACGCCTGGAGTCGATCCGCTCCACGCCGAACTTCACCGCCGAGAAGAAAAAGCACATCCTCGAGCGCCTGACCGCGGCCGAAGGCCTGGAGCGCTACCTGCACACCAAGTACGTGGGCCAGAAACGCTTCTCGCTGGAAGGCGGCGAGACGTTCATCGCATCGATGGACGAGATCATCCAGCGCGCCGGTGAGAAGGGTGTCCAGGAAATCGTCATCGGCATGGCCCACCGCGGCCGCCTGAACGTCCTGGTCAACACGCTGGGCAAGGCACCGAAGGACCTGTTTGAAGAATTCGAAGGCAAGCATGGCGACGACCTGCCGGCCGGCGACGTGAAATACCACCAGGGCTTCTCGTCCGACATCTCCACCGCGGGCGGCCCGGTCCACCTGTCGCTGGCATTCAACCCGTCGCACCTCGAGATCGTCAACCCGGTCGTCGAAGGTTCCGTCAAGGCCCGCATGGACCGCCGCGGCGACAAGGAAGGCAAGCAAGTGCTGCCGATCCTCGTGCACGGCGACGCCGCATTCGCCGGCCAGGGCGTCGTGATGGAAACGCTGAACCTGGCGCAGACCCGCGGCTACGGCACGGGCGGCACGGTGCACATCGTGATCAACAACCAGATCGGCTTCACCACGTCCGACCCGCGCGACGCGCGCTCGACGATCTACTGCTCCGACGTCGTCAAGATGATCGAGGCACCGGTGCTGCACGTGAACGCGGACGATCCGGAAGCCGTCGTGCTGGCCTCGCAGATCGCGCTGGACTACCGCGCGCAGTTCCAGAAGGACATCGTCGTCGACATCATCTGCTACCGCAAGCTGGGTCACAACGAGCAGGACACCCCGGCGCTGACGCAGCCGCTGATGTACAAGAAGATCGCACAACACCCGGGCACCCGCCGCCTGTACGCCGACAAGCTGGCGGCACAGGGCGTGATCCCGGCCGACGGCGGCGACAAGATGGTGGCCGAGTACCGCGCCGCGATGGACGCCGGCAAGCACACCGTCGATCCGGTCATCTCGAACTTCAAGAACAAGTTCGCCGTCGACTGGCTGCCGTTCCTGAACCGCAAGTGGACCGACGCGGCCGATACCGCCGTGCCGCTGACGGAACTGAAGCGCCTGGCCACCCGCGTCACCACCGTGCCGGAAGGCTTCAAGGTGCACTCGCTGGTTGAAAAAGTGCTGGCCGACCGCGCAGCGATGGGCCGCGGCGAGATCAACCTGGACTGGGGCATGGGCGAACACCTGGCGTATGCATCGCTGGTATCGTCCGGCTATCCGGTCCGCCTGACCGGCCAGGACGCCGGCCGCGGCACGTTCACGCACCGCCACGCCGTGCTGCACGACCAGAACCGCGAGCGCTGGGATGCGGGCACCTACGTGCCGCTGCAGAACATTTCCGAAGGCCAGGCACCGTTCACCGTCATCGACTCCGTGCTGTCGGAAGAAGCGGTGCTGGGCTTCGAATACGGTTACTCGACCGCCGAGCCGAACACGCTGACGATCTGGGAAGCCCAGTTCGGCGACTTCGTCAACGGTGCGCAGGTCGTCATCGACCAGTTCATCTCCTCCGGCGAAGTGAAGTGGGGCCGCGCTTCCGGTCTCGTGATGCTTCTGCCGCACGGTTACGAAGGCCAAGGCCCGGAACACTCGTCCGCCCGTCCTGAGCGTTTCCTGCAGCTGTGCGCCGACAACAACATGCAGGTGGTGCAGCCGACGACGGCCGCGCAGATCTTCCACCTGCTGCGCCGTCAGATGGTGCGCCAGTTCCGCAAGCCGCTCGTCGTGATGACGCCGAAGTCGCTGCTGCGTAACAAGGATGCCGGCTCGCCGCTGGCCGACCTGGCGAAAGGTGCGTTCCAGACCGTGATCGGCGAAGTGGACGACAAGATCGATGCGAAGAAGGTCAAGCGCGTGATCGCGTGCTCCGGCAAGGTGTACTACGACCTGGCCAACGCCCGCAAGACCCGCGGCCAGCTCGACACGGCCATCATCCGTGTCGAACAGCTGTACCCGTTCCCGCACAAGGCGTTCGCCGCCGAACTGAAGAAGTTCCCGGCCGCCACCGAAGTGGTGTGGGCGCAGGACGAGCCGCAGAACCAGGGTCCATGGTTCCAGATCCAGCACAACATCTTCGAGTCGATGGAAGCAGGCCAGCGCCTGGCCTATGCCGGCCGCCCGGCTTCCGCGTCGCCTGCCGTGGGTTACTACGACAAGCACTACGCCCAGCAGAAGGAACTGCTGGAAACGGCGTTCTCGAAGCTGAAGGGCTTCATCCTGACCAAGTAAATCACGGCAGCGCCGTCCGCACCCGCGAGAGGGCGGACGGCGCTTACGCATCTATTGAATACACGGAGTAATACATGGCACAAATCGAAGTCAAAGTTCCACAACTGTCGGAATCCGTCGCCGAGGCGACCCTGCTGTCCTGGCACAAGAAGGTCGGCGACAGCGTCGCGCGCGACGAGAACCTGATCGACATCGAAACCGACAAAGTGGTCCTGGAACTTCCCGCGCCGTCCGCCGGTGTGATCGTGCAGATCATCAAGGCCGACGGCGCCACCGTCGTTGCCGACGAAGTGATCGCCATCATCGATACCGAAGCCTCCGCACAGGTTTCGCCGATCGCCGTGACGGCAGCGCCTGTCGAGGCGGCACCGGCACCGGCGGCGGCACCTGCCGCAGGTTCGGCTGCAAGCACGGGCGGTTCGAAAGGCGACGTGGCCATGCCGGCCGCCGCCAAGATCCTGTCCGAGAAGGGCCTGTCCGCGACCGACGTCGCCGGCTCCGGCAAGGATGGCCGCGTGACCAAGGGCGACGCCCTGGCCGCAGCACCGAAGCCTGCCGCACCTGCACCGCTGGCCCAGCCGGCCGCCAAGCCCGCACTGCAGAAAGTCGCCGCGCCGGCATCGAGCGCGAACCTGGGCGACCGTCCGGAAGAGCGTGTGCCGATGAGCCGCCTGCGCGCCCGTATCGCCGAGCGCCTCGTCGAATCCCAGTCCACCAACGCCATCCTGACCACCTTCAACGAGGTGAACATGAAGCCGGTGATGGACCTGCGCAACAAGTACAAGGACAAGTTCGAGAAAGAGCACGGCGTCAAGCTGGGCTTCATGTCGTTCTTCGTCAAGGCCGCCGTTGCCGCGCTGAAGAAGTACCCGATCCTGAACGCTTCGGTCGACGGTAACGACATCGTCTACCACGGCTACTTCGACATCGGTATCGCCGTTGGTTCGCCGCGCGGCCTGGTGGTGCCGATCCTGCGCAACGCCGACCAGATGACGATCGCCGAGATCGAGAAGAAGATCGGCGAATTCGGCGCGAAAGCCAAGGAAGGCAAGCTGACCCTGGAAGACCTGACCGGCGGTACGTTCTCGATCTCGAACGGCGGTACGTTCGGCTCGATGCTGTCGACCCCGATCATCAACCCGCCGCAGTCGGCGATCCTGGGCGTGCACGCGACCAAGGACCGCGCTGTCGTCGAAGACGGCCAGATCGTGATCCGCCCGATGAACTACCTGGCGATGTCCTACGACCACCGCATCATCGACGGCCGCGAAGCCGTGCTGGGCCTGGTGGCGATGAAGGAAGCGCTGGAAGATCCGGCACGCCTGCTGCTGGATCTGTAATCGGTCTTGAAGAGTAGGTAAATCACGCTTTCACCCCGAAGGCAAACCCTGGGGTCAGACCCGCCGGGTCTGACCCCGGCTTCTGCCTTGGGGTTGAAAACCGGCCGTGGCCCTTTTGCGAGAGGTACCCCATGAGCATCTCCGACGAAATCAAACGCCTGCACGAGCTGCACCAGGCAGGCGCCTTGACGGACGAGGAATTCACTCGCGCCAAGGAACGCCTGATCGCGGGCGCCGGCGCCCCGCGGGGCAACGGCGACCTGGCCAGCGAGTTCTCGAGCCTGCGCCGTTCGCGCATCGACCGCTGGCTCGGCGGCGTCTGCGGCGGCATCGCCAGGGCGTCCGGTGTCGATTCGTGGATCTGGCGTCTCGTGTTCGTGCTGTTCACGATCTCGTTCGGGTTCGGGCTGGTGATTTACATTCTGTTGTGGATATTCGTCCCTGAAGAGGACGATCTGACTGGGAAAAACACATGAGCAACAAACAATTCGACGTAGTGGTGATCGGCGCCGGCCCCGGCGGCTATATCGCGGCAATCCGCGCGGCCCAGCTGGGCTTTTCCGTGGCCTGCATCGACGAGTGGGCCAACGACAAGGGCGGCCCGGCACCGGGCGGCACCTGCACCAACGTCGGCTGCATCCCGTCGAAAGCGCTGCTGCAATCGTCGGAACACTTCGAGCACGCCGGCCACGCATTCAAGGATCACGGCATTGAAGTGTCGGGCCTGGCCCTGAACCTGGGCCAGATGCTCAAGCGTAAGAACACCGTCGTCAAGCAGAACAACGACGGCATCCTGTTCCTGTTCAAGAAGAACAAGGTCACGTTCTTCCACGGCCGCGGCGCCTTCGCCGGCGCGCAAGGAGCGGAAGGCTACCCGATCGCGATCACGGGCCCGACCACGGAAACGATCAACGCGAAGCAGGTGATCGTGGCGACGGGTTCGAACCCGCGCGCGCTGCCGAACGCACCGTTCGACGAGAAGCTGGTGCTGTCCAACACGGGCGCGCTGGCGATCGACGCCGTGCCCGCGAAACTGGGCGTGATCGGTGCCGGCGTGATCGGCCTGGAGATGGGTTCCGTGTGGCGCCGCCTGGGTGCCGACGTGACCGTGCTGGAAGGCCTGCCGACGTTCCTCGGCGCCGTCGACGAGCAGATCGCCAAGGAAGCGCACAAGATGTTCACGAAGCAGGGCCTGAAGATCAGCCTGGGCGTGAAGGTCGAGAGCGTGACGCCGGGCGCGAACAACGTCACCGTCAAGTACGCCGATGCGCAGGGCGCCGCACAGGAAGCGGTGTTCGACAAGCTGATCGTGTCGATCGGCCGCGTGCCGAACACGAACGGCCTGGGTGCCGACAAGGCCGGCCTGGCGCTGGACGAACGCGGCTTCATCGCCGTCGACGACGACTGCAAGACGAACCTGCCGAACGTGTGGGCGATCGGCGACGTCGTGCGCGGCCCGATGCTGGCGCACAAGGCGGAAGAAGAGGGCGTTGCCGTGGCCGAGCGTATCGCCGGCCAGCACGGTCACACCAACTTCGACACGATCCCCTGGGTCATCTACACGTCGCCGGAAATCGCCTGGGTCGGCAAGACCGAGCAGCAACTGAAAGCTGCCGGCGTGGCGTACAAGGCCGGCACGTTCCCGTTCCTGGCAAACGGCCGCGCCCGCGCGCTGGGCGATACGTCCGGCATGGTGAAGTTCCTGGCCGACGCGACGACCGACGAGATCCTGGGCGTGCACATCATCGGCCCGATGGCGTCCGAACTGATCTCCGAAGCCGTCGTGGCGATGGAGTTCAAGGCATCGGCCGAAGACATCGCCCGCATCTGCCACGCCCACCCGTCGCTGTCCGAAGCGACCAAGGAAGCGGCACTGGCCATCGACAAGCGCACCCTCAACTTCTAAGTTGATGCGTTGACGTCCCGCCGGGCCGGCCTTGCCGGCCCGGTGTTTTTGTATGAACGACTCATTTCATGAACGTCCTCGAGTTTTACCAGCACGCGCTGGAACAGCGCAACTTCAAGCCGGATGAAGCGCAGCGCCGCGCCGTCGAACGGCTGCAGCAGTGCTACGACGAGTGGGTGGGCTACAAGGCCCAGCGCTCGAACAGCTTCAAGCGCCTGATCAACCGCCCCGAGCCGCCGCGCGGCGTGTACATGTGGGGTGGCGTCGGCCGGGGCAAATCGTTCCTGATGGACTCGTTCTATTCGGTCGTGCCCGTGGTCCGCAAGACCCGGCTGCACTTCCACGAATTCATGCGCGCCGTGCACATCCAGCTCGACGAGCTGATGGGCATCGCCGACCCGCTCGACGAGGTGGCGAAACGGATCGCGAAAAAATACCGGCTGATCTGCTTCGACGAATTCCACGTGTCCGACGTGGCCGATGCGATGATCCTGTATAACCTGATGAAGGCACTGTACGACAACGGCGTGTCGTTCATCATGACGTCGAACTACGAGCCGTCGACCTTGTACCCGGACGGGCTGCACCGCGACCGCATCCTGCCCACCATCGCCCTCCTGAAGGAGAAGATGGACGTGCTGAACGTGGATGCCGGCGTCGACTACCGCGGCCGCGCGCTCGAGCAGGTGCAGGCCTACTACATGCCGCTGAACGCGGCCACCGATGCGAAGCTGCGCGAAGCGTTCACGAAGCTGGCCGACACGCGGGAGGAAGACCCGCACATCACCATCGAAGGCCGCGAGCTGCGCGCGCTGCGCCGCGCCGGCACGGTGATCTGGTTCGACTTCCAGACGCTGTGCGGCGGCCCCCGCTCGCAGAACGACTACCTGGAAATCGCCAGCCGTTTTCATACCGTGATATTGTCCGGTGTGCCGATGATGTCGGCCGGCCAGTCGTCCGAAGCGCGCCGCTTCACGTGGCTGATCGACGTGTTCTACGACCAGGGCGTGAAGCTGATCATGTCCGCCGAGGTCGAACCGGAAGAGCTGTACACGACCGGCATGCTGGCCAACGAATTCCACCGCACCGTGTCGCGCATCGTCGAGATGCAGTCGCGCGAATACATGGAAAAGGCCCAGCGCGGCGCGGCCGCCGGCCTGACCTGATGAGGGATTGAGAAAGATGGCATTGCATTTGAAAGCAACGATGGCGGTTGGCGCCCTGATCTGCGGCCTGGCCGGCGCGGCCGCGGCGCAGGAACTCCCTGCCCGGGTACCGAACCCGGCGATCACCACGGTCGAACAGGCCGACGCCAAGCTGGCCGACGTGAAGCGCGAGCGCGACGCGGCCGAAGCCGACTACGCCGCCGCGGAGCAGGTGTGTTACGCGAAGTTCTTCGTCAATAACTGCCTCGACAAGGCGAAGGAAACCCGGCGCGCCCGGCTGGCCGAGCTGCGCAAGCTCGAGATCGACGCGAACTACTTCAAGCGCAAGAACTCCGTCGAGGTGCGCGACCGCGAGCTGGAAGAGCGCGCCCAGCGCGACGCGGCCGAGCAAGCGTCGCGCGCCGCGAAACCGCCGGCACAGCGCGTGAACCCGGACGACAAGCCGCGGCCCGTACCGCTGGTGAAGACGCCCGCCGAACGCCAGGCCGAGTATGCCGAGCGCCAGAAGCAGCGCCAGGCGGCCGACGCGAAGAAGGCCAGCGAGCGCGCACAGAACGTCGCGGACTACCAGCGCAAGCAGGCCGAATCCGCGGAACGCCAGCAGCGCGTGGCCGACAAGAAGGCCGAGCGCGAAGCCCGGCGCCTCAAGCGTGAAGCGGACGAGGCGGCGAAGAAGGCTGCCGCCGCGGCACGCGCGAAGGAAAAGGCGGAAGGCAAGCCGCGTACGGTCGACTGACCGCGCGCTTGACGAAAAGGCCGGCGTTTGCCGGCTTTTTTTACACCACGCTGAGCGTGACGTCGATATTGCCCCGCGTCGCCTTCGAGTACGGGCAATTGCGGTGCGCCGCTTCCACCAACGCCTGCGCGGTGTCGTGCGGCACGCCGGGCAGGCGCACGTTCAGGCGAGCGCGCAGGAAGTAGCCGCCGGAGCCGGTGCCGAGGTCCACTTCGGCATCCACCGCCACGTCGCGCGGCACGGCCACCTGCAGCTCCTTGGCGGCCAGGCCGATGGCGCCGATGAAGCACGCCGACCAGCCGGCGGCGAACAGCTGTTCCGGATTGGTGCCTGCGCCGGCGGCGCCCGGCGGCGTCAGCGCGATGTCGAGGCGGCCGTCGTCGCTGCGTGCGGTGCCGAGGCGGCCGCCGGTCGTGGTGGTGCGGCCCGTGTAGAGGACGTTGTCGATCTGGTTCATGATGGTTTTCCTTGCCGGCTGTGAGCACGCGGGTGGGCGGCCGGCTTGCGCCCAGGCCCGCGACATGGATACGTTGGCCGCGGCAAGCGGCTCAGTCCTTCTGCGCCAGCAGCGCGCGGATCGTGTTTTCCGTCTCGGCATAATCGCCTTCGCCGAAGTGGCTGTAGACCACCTGGCCCTTCTTGTCGATCAGGTAGAACGCGGGCCAGAAGCGGTTGCTGTAGGCGTTCCACGTGGCGTAGCGGTTGTCCTGTGCGACGGGATAGCCGATGTCGAAGCGCTTGATCGCCTTCTTCACGTTATCGGCGCTGCGCTCGAACGGGAACTCCGGCGTGTGCACGCCCACGACGACCAGGCCCTGGTCCTTGTACTTCTGGTGCCAGGAACGCACGTACGGCAGCGTGTTGATGCAGTTGATGCAGGTGTAGGTCCAGAAGTCCACCAGCACGACCTTGCCGCGCAGCTGCTGCATCGTCAGCGGCGCACTGTTGTGCCATTGCTCGATGCCGGTGAATTCGGGGGCGGCGGCCGCTTGCGCGCTGCTGGTGCTAATGCTTGCGACGAAGGCGGCGGCGACGAGGGAGATCAGGGTATGCATATCAGAGTCCTTTCAGTTGGGGCAGGTTGGGGAACAGGGAGGCGGCCTTCGCATACACGAGGACGTCGTATTGCAGGTACATCGCGATGGCGGTGGCGACGATCAGTACGCCGAACACCTGCTGCAGCCGCTGGCTGTGGCGCGCCAGCAGCCGCACGCGTCCGGTGACGGCCTGGCCGCCAGCGAGGATCGCCAGCATCGGCAGCGCGGCGCCCAGCGCATACAGGAACAGCAGCCAGGCGGAGCGGGCCACGTCCTGCGCGCCGGCCACCAGCACGAGGATCGACGCGAGCACGGGGCCGGCGCACGGCGTCCACACGGCGCCCAGCGAGGCGCCCAGCAGGAAGCCGCCCTGGGCCGGGACGGGCACGGACGGCAGCTTCGCCACGAGCCAGTCGTACGGCCGGCTCCAGATGCGCAGCAGGCCGAAGACACCGAGTAGCAGCAGCGACGCGTTACGCAGCGTTTCCTGGGCCACGTGGACAGCGCTCGATGCGGCGCCCAGCAGCATGCCGACGAACGTGAACGTGATGACGAAACCGGCGATCGTGCGCAGCGGCCGCACGTCCTCGCGGCTGGCGGAGCCGGCACCGAGGAGGATCGGCAGCACCGGCAGGATGCAGGGCGACGCGACGGTGAAGAGGCCCGCGCCGAAGGCCAGGGGTGATTCGAGCAGGTGGTTCATGATCGGCTTTCGTGAATGGAATGACGCTATTGGACCGCTGCCGCGTATCGGGCTTGTGTCCGCGGGAGGGGCAATGTGTAATGCCGCTTGTCCGGGTCTCAAGCGGATACACTGGGATACAAACGCCCCTGCTCCCTGCGGTAACATGCGGTCATGGACACCACTGACCACATCCTCATCGTCGACGACGACCACGGCATCCGCGAGCTGCTCGCCACCTACCTGGAAAAGGAAGGCATGCGCACGACGGCCGCCGCCAACGGGCGCCAGATGCGCGCCGCCCTGGAACAGATCACCCCCGACCTGATCGTGCTGGACCTGATGCTGCCCGGCGAGGACGGCCTGGCGCTGTGCCGCGAGCTGCGCTCCGGCCGGCACCGCACGATTCCCGTGCTGATGCTGACGGCACGCGGCGACGAGGTGGACCGCATCATCGGCCTGGAAATGGGCGCGGACGACTACATGCCGAAACCGTTCGGCGTACGCGAACTGCTGGCACGCATCCGCTCGGTGCTGCGGCGCACCCGCATGCTGCCGCCGAACATCCAGGTGACGGAGAGCGCCCAGCTGCTGGGCTTTGGCGACTGGAAGCTCGACACGACGCACCGCCACCTGCTCGATGCCGGCGGCACGATGGTGGCGCTGTCCGGCGCCGAGTACCGGCTGCTGCGCGTGTTCCTCGACCATCCGCAGCGGGTGCTGACGCGCGACCAGCTGCTGAACCTGACGCAAGGCCGCAATGCCGACCCGTTCGACCGCTCGATCGACCTGTTGGTGAGCCGCGTGCGCCAGCGCCTGCGTGACGATCCGCGCGAGCCGCGCTACATCAAGACGCTGCGCAACGAGGGCTACGTGTTCTCGTCCGCCGTCACGTTGCTGGCGGACGAATCGTGACCTTCCTGCCGCGCAGCCTGTTCGCCCGCATCGCGCTGATCCTGTGCGTGGGCCTCGCCATCGGCCAGGGCCTGTCGTTCTGGCTGACGATGATGGAGCGCGACAAGGCTACCGTGAACATCATGACGGGCTATGTCGAGCGCGAAGTCGTCAGCTCCGTCGCGCTCCTGGACCATCTGCCGGCGGCGCAGCGCGAACGGTGGCTGCCGCGCCTGGCGCGGCGCAGCTACCGCTTCGTGCTGGGGCCTGGCCTGGCGGGCTTGCCGCCCGATGCCGAGCTGTCGCAGCGCTTCGCGCAGGCGATCACGGACGGCATCGGTACCAGCTATCCGCTGACGGTGAACGCGGTGCCGGGCGACACGGAACGGTTCCAGGTGCACCTGCGGCTGTCCGACGGCATGCCGCTGACGATCGACATGCACCCGATGTACGGCGCCCCGCTGTCCGGCTGGCTGCCGTGGGTGCTCGTGGCGCAGCTGGTCGTGCTGGGTGCCTGCTGCTGGATCGCCGTGCGGCTGGCGACGCGGCCATTGCACCAGCTGGCGCAGGCCGCCGACGGCCTGGGGCCGGACATGAAGGCAGCGCGGCTGGCCGAATCGGGGCCGTCGGAAGTGGCGCGTGCGGCGCGCGCGTTCAACGCGATGCAGGACCGGATCGCGCTGTACGTCGCCGAGCGCATCCGCATCCTGGCGGCGATCTCGCACGACCTGCAGACGCCGATAACCCGCATGCGCATGCGCGTGGACATGATGGATGCGCACCGCGACCAGGACCGCTTGCGGCAGGACCTGCGCGAGCTGGAAACGCTCGTGAAGGAAGGTGTGGCGTACGCGAAGACGATGCACGGCGTGCAGGAAGACGCATGCCGGATCGACGCGGACGCGCTGATCGACAGCATGGTGTGCGACTACCTCGACGCGGGCCAGGACGTCACGCTGCGCGGGACGATCGGCTCGGCGCTGGTGACGCGGCCGAACGCGCTGCGGCGCGTGCTGGGGAACCTGATCGACAATGCCGTCAAGTTCGGCGGCGCTGCGGAAGTGGAAGTTGGCGTGACGGACGACGGTGTGCGGATCGCCGTGCTGGATCGCGGGCCCGGCATCCCGGACGACGAACTGGAAGCCGTGTTCGAGCCGTTCGTGCGGCTTGAAACGTCGCGCAACCGGGATACCGGTGGCACCGGCCTGGGGCTGGCGATCGTGCGGCAGCTGGCGACGCGGCTGGGCGGTCGGGTCAGCCTCGCGAACCGGGAAGGCGGCGGCCTGGCGGCCGTGCTGCGGTTGCCGGCCGATGGGGCGCAGGCCGCGGCGGCGTAAGCGACTTCGTCCAGCGATGCGTTCAGGCGGCCGGCGCCACCAGCCGCAGCATCGCCAGCGTGCAGTTATCCCAGCCGGCGTCGCCGCGTTGCTGCGCCCGCTCGCGCGCCTTGCCGATCAACAGGTCGGCCGCTTCGCGCGGCGTCCTGCGGGCGACGACGGCCGCCAGTTCGTTGTCTGCCAGCCAGGGCCACAGCCCGTCCGTGCACAGCAGGAAGCCGTCGCCGGCCCGCAGGTCTTGCTGGGCGCCGACGGCGACGAACGGCGGCTTCAGTGGATTGCCCAGCACATTGTTCAAGAGGCGCGACGAGCGGTGCTTGCGGGCCGCATCCGGCGGCAGTTTGTCGACCGTGATCAAGTGGTCGATGTATTCCGCGTCGCCCGTCTTGCCGGTGCACGCACCGTTGGTAAAGCGATACAGGCGGGTGTCGCCGACGGTGGCCCAGACGGCCTGGCGCGCCGGTGTCAGCACCAGCAAGGCCATTGTCGATTGCGCGCCGCGGTCGGCCGATAGCGGGTTCATCCGCAACACGTCGTGTGTTTCCTGGGCGATTTCGCGCAGCAGCTGGCCCAGCCGTTCGACGCTGGGCGTATCGCCGACCTTGTACTCGTCAAACAGCTGCTTGCTCGTGTGCAGCAACTGCTCGGCGCCGAGCGCATTGGCGGGGCCGCCGTCCGCCGCCACGGCCAGCACGTAGCCGGGCGCCTTCGGCGCGGTGAACAGCGCGGCGCGGTCGTTCTGGCGGGGGCGGTCGCCGATGTGTTGCGCCGTCCCTGCCTCGATCTTGTATCCGCTCATGGTTGTGTAAAATGCCTGCCGCTTCTTTCTATTGCGCACCTGAGTTAAACTATGCACCGGTTGGCAGTTTGGTGGCAAGCAAAAAAGTTGCCGCACGGATTGTTTTGGTCATGCATTAGTTGGCAAACGGTTCACACTCAGTAGCGAATTCCCATGAAGAACGAAGAAGAGATCCGGCGCCGCATCATCGAACTGGACGTGGAGCATCGCGACCTCGACGCCGTGATCGAAATGCTGACGCGTGACGGCCACCACGACCAGCTCCAGCTGCGTCGTTTGAAGAAGCGCAAACTGCAACTGAAAGACTACATCACGCTGCTGAAGATGCAGCTGGTGCCCGACGTACCGGCCTGATCCGCCATTCTCCTGCGAACCCAAGTGACCGATCCATCCCTGACGCCAGCCGTCCCAGACGGCAGTGGCGACGATTCCGCTTCCGCGGCCGTTCCCGGCAAATACGATGCCGAAGTGGAGCGGCTGTTCGGCATCGGCGGCCCGCTGGGCCCGGCCGTTGGCGGATTTCGTCCCCGCAAATCGCAGACGGAGATGGCCAAGGCGATCGCCCACGCGATCTCCGAGCAGCAGACCTTGATCGCCGAGGCCGGCACGGGCACGGGCAAGACGTTCGCGTACCTGGTTCCCGCGCTGCTGTGGGGCGGCAAGACGATCGTGTCCACCGGTACCAAGAACCTGCAGGACCAGCTGTTTTCGCGCGACATCCCGACGGTGCGCAAGGCGCTGTCGGCGCCCGTCTCGGTCGCGCTGCTGAAGGGCCGCGCCAACTACCTGTGCCACTACCACCTCGAGCGCACGCTGGCCAACGGCCGCATGACGTCGCGCGAGGACGTCGGCTACCTGCGCGACATCGCCCGTTTCCTGAAGATGACGCAGACGGGCGACAAGGCCGAACTGGCCCGCGTGCCGGAAAACGCGTCCGTGTGGAACCTCGTCACGTCGACGCGCGAGAACTGCATGGGCCAGGAGTGCCAGTACTACCAGGACTGCTTCGTGATGAAGGCGCGCCGCGAGGCGCAGCAGGCGGACGTGGTCGTCGTCAACCACCACCTGTTCTTTGCCGACGTGGCGCTGAAGGATACCGGCGTGGCAGAACTGCTGCCGTCCGCGAACACGATCATCTTCGACGAGGCGCACCAGCTGCCCGACACGGCCACGCTGTTCTTCGGCGAGACGGTGTCGACGAGCCAGGTGCTGGAGCTGTGCCGCGACGTGCTGGCCGAGGGTCTTGCCCATGCGCGCGATGGCGCCAACTGGGCCAGCGTCGTGTCGGTCGTCGAGAAGGCGGCGCGCGACCTGCGCCTGACGTTCCCGCAGGACGTGGTGCGGCTGTCGCTGCCGCAGATCGCGCCGTCGTCCGACTTCTTCCCCGCGCTGCAAAAGCTCAAGGACGAGCTGGACGGCATGATCGACGTGTTGGAAGGCCAGGCCGAACGGGCCGAGACGATCGAGCACTGCCGCCAGCGGGGCCTGGAACTGGCGCAGAAGTACAAGGACTGGCAGGTGGACCCGAAGGCGAAGGTGCCGCCGGGGCAGGAGGCCGTCTACTGGGTCGAGGCGTTCGCCAGCTCGCTGCAGCTGCACAAGACGCCGCTGTCGATCGCGCAGATATTCAACAACCAGCGCGAAGGCACGCCGCGCAGCTGGATCTTCACGTCCGCGACGTTGGCCGTGAAGAACGACTTCAAGCACTTCGCCCACCAGCTGGGGCTGTACGACGAGCCGGCCAAGTCGTGGCCCAGCCCGTTCAACTACGCCGAGCAGGGCATCCTGTACGTGCCGCAAGGCTTGCCGGACCCGAATTCGATGGGCTACACGGATGCCGTGCTCGATTGCGCGCTGCCCGTCATCGAGGCGGCCGGCGGACGCACCTTCCTGCTCTGTACCACGCTGCGCGCGGTGAAGCGGGCGGCCGAACGGCTGCGCGACGAGTTCGAACGGCGCGGCCTGAACTTCCCGCTGTTCGTCCAGGGCGACCGCGGCCGCACCGAGCTGCTGGACCAGTTCCGCAAGGCCGGCAACGGCGTGCTGATCGGCAGCCAGAGCTTCTGGGAAGGCGTCGACGTGCGCGGCGAAGCGCTGTCGCTCGTCATCATCGACAAGCTGCCGTTCGCCCCGCCGGACGATCCCGTGTTGGCCGCGCGCATCGAAGTGATGGAAAAGAAGGGCATGAACGGCTTCGTCCACCACACGCTGCCGGAAGCCATCATCAACCTGAAGCAGGGCGCCGGCCGCCTGATCCGCGACGAAGGCGATCGCGGCGTGCTGATGCTGTGCGACCCCCGCGTCATCTCGAAGCCGTACGGCCGCCGCATCTGGCAAAGCCTGCCCCCATTCAAGCGCACACGCGAGCAGGCGGAAGTGATCGCCTTCTTCCAGCCGCCGCCGGCCTGACCTCTCCAACCCCGTTGATTTTCCGGCGCTACTGCGCAGTCGCCTGACTGCGCAGTACGCGTTTGCGCCAGCGCAAAGTCGGTGTTGCCCAGCTTGTTACAGTGGAGTCGCATTCTTTATAAAAAAGCATATATCAGGGGAGAAACAGGAGAGGATGAAATGACGATCCGCTACGGCTGTTTCTTCAGCTACGCCCATGGCCAGCACGCCTATATGAGCAAGTTCAAGAACGACTTGGTCGACGCGCTGCGCTGCTACCTCGAACCGCACCTGGACACGGAAAAAGAGCTGTTCGTCGACAGTGAACAGCTCGGTGGCGGAGACGACCTGGATCAGAAGATCGCGCATGCGATGTGTGAAAGCGTATGCATGATCGTGATTTACACGCCGAAGTATGAGGCGCACGCGTACACCCGGCGTGAATTCGCCGCCATGCAGCAACTGGAGGCCGAACGGCGCAACTGGTATCCGCTGCCGAGCCACCTGATCATCCCCGTCATCATGACGCGGCACCCGCTCAGCCTGCCGCCGCAGATCAGCGAGCCGGGGTTCTACGTCGACTTTTCGCGTTACACGCTGGCCACCGGCGACCTGAAAACAAATCCGGACTTCCTGCCTGACATCGACAAGATCGTGCAGCGCATCGTCGCGCACTACCACTTCCTGAAATACAGCATCCCGCCGGAGCACGATTGCAACCGCTTCGTGCTGCCGCCCATTCCGCCGGAATGGCGGCCGGCGCCGCCGCCGCACTTTCCCCGCTAGCGCCGCGGCGCCGCGATGCCCGAACCTACCCTCATCGACTACGCTCATTTAGAGAAGGCCCGCCATGGAACCGCATCGACTGTCTCTTCCGCCACTGGATGAACCCGGTGAAGTCGTCACCTTCTATTCCCACAAAGGGGGCGCGGGCCGCACGATGGCCCTTGCCAACCTCGCCGTCATGCTCGCCCGGCGCAACAACGCGACCGTGCCGACCCTGATGATCGACTGGGACATGGAAGCGCCCGGGCTGCATCACTACTTCCGGGCGAACCAGGAAGGGGCGGGCGTGCTCGAGCTGTTCGAGGCATGCCGCGACCAGCTGTTGCGCCGCTCGCGCCTCGTCGGCGAGCGCGACGACGAGCAGCTGGCGCAGGCGGTGCTGGACGCGGTCGGCTGGGAGCAGTTCATCGTGCGTGCCGACCAGAGCCGGCCGTTGTTCCTGATGCGCGCGGGGCGGCAGGATGCCAGTTATGCGGAGCGCCTGGCGCGGCTCGATTGGGAAGGATTGTTCGACGCGTGTCCCGCGCTGTTTCGCGTGTTCGCGGACAACCTCGCGCGCCGGTTCCGCCACGTGCTCGTCGACTCGCGCGCGGGCCGCACGGAAACGGCCGGCATCTGCACGACCCTGCTGCCGACGAAGCTCGTGCTCGTGTTCACGCCAAACCGCCAGCACCTCGATGGCCTGGAGGGGCTGGTGCAGCGCGCGACAACGTGGCGCCGCAGCCATGAGGACGAACAGCGCCCGCTACTGATCTACCCGCTGCCTTCGCGCATCGAGATGGACGACTCGGCGCAGCGCGCGCTGTGGCGCCGCGGCGATCCGGAGCGCGGCATCCCCGGCTACCAGCCTGTGTTCGAGCGGGCGCTGGCCGAGGCATACGGCCTGGGCCGCATTTCGCTGGAGAGCTATTTCGACGAGGTGCAGCTGCAGCAGGTGCGCAGCCTGGGCTGCGGCGAGCAGCTGCCCGTGAACGCGGACGAGGAAGACGACCGCTTCTCGATCACCCGCACCTTCCAGGCATTCCTCGGCTGGTTCCTCGGCGGCTACCGGCCATGGCAATCGCGCGAGGAGATTCCGCTCCTGAACGCGGTGGCGCAGGGGCGCGCGGCGATGGAGCGGGGCGGCGGGCGGGGCGTCTCGCTGCCGCTGGCACGCGACCTGGCGCTGCTCGGCGAGCTGTACCGGCGGGAAGGGCGCTTCGACCAGGCCGCGGCCTGCCTCGACGAGAGCCTGTCGCTGCACGTGCTGATCCTGGGCGACGACCATGCGGACACGCTGGACAGCAAGGCCGCGCTGGCCGACCTGCTGTTCGAGCAGGAGAAGTACGAGGAAGCGCATTTCCTGCAGGAGTCGGTGCTGGAAGCGCGCGAACGGATGTTCGG
Source organism: Pseudoduganella flava (assembly GCF_007830495.1). Taxonomy (GTDB): domain Bacteria; phylum Pseudomonadota; class Gammaproteobacteria; order Burkholderiales; family Burkholderiaceae_D; genus Rugamonas; species Rugamonas flava. The sequence goes on from NZ_VLKW01000004.1 coordinate 554,635, forward strand.
CGCCGCCGCGACCGGCACGCTGAACGCGTCGAGCGCGCTGGCGGCCACGCTGGCCCAGCTGGGGCAGGTACCCGAGGCGCTGGCGTTGCAGGACGCCGTCATCGATGCGCACCGCCGCTACCTGGGCAACGAGCACCTCGTCACCGTGGAAAGCCTGGCGATGCGCGCCGACATCCTGTGCCATGGCGGGCACATCGACCAGGCGGCCGACTTGCTGGAGCAGGTGCTGGCGCTGCGCGCACGCCTGCTCGGCACCGAACATGCGGACACCGTGCGCACGCGCAAGGTGCTGGCGCAGGCGAAAAGCCGCATGAAGCAGGAGCCGCATGCGGTGCACGATACGCACCAGCGCGAGCACCGCATCGTCAGCGTCGAACAACCGCGCACCGGTTACCCGGCGGCAGCCAGCCCGCGGCACGGCGCCAGCGGCGAACTGGCGGTCGAAAACGAACTGTCCACGCCGCGCATCGGTATGCGCTGAAGCGCCACATTTTTCAGCATCGGGCACCACCCGCATGCGCTGCCGAGCCGTTGCTTCAGGTAAAATTCTCGTATGAGAATCCTTATCAGTAACGACGACGGTTACCTGGCACCCGGCATCAACGCACTGGCCGATGCGCTGGCGGCGATCGCGGAGATTGTCGTGGTCGCGCCCGACAGCAACCGCTCCGGCGCGTCGAATTCGCTGTCGCTGGACCGGCCGCTGTCCGTGCAGCAGGCTGCGAATGGTTTCTATTTTGTCAACGGCACGCCAACGGATTGCGTGCACATCGCGTTGACGGGCATGTTGATCGACAAGCCGGACCTGGTGGTTTCCGGCATCAACAACGGTCCGAACATGGGCGACGACACGCTGTATTCCGGCACCGTTGCGGCTGCCACTGAAGGCTACCTGTTCGGCATCCCGGCCATCGCGTTCTCGCAGGGCGAGTGGGGCTGGGCGCACATCGACGACGCGGCGCGCGCCGCGCGCGACATCGTGCAGCGCTATGCGGACGCGCTGGACAAGCCCTATCTGCTGAACGTGAACATCCCGAACCGGCCGTACGAGGAACTGGGGCAGCCGCTGGCGACGCGCCTGGGCCGCCGGCACCAGGCCGAGCCGGTGATCAAGTCGCACGATCCACGCGGCCGCGAAATCTTCTGGATCGGCCCTCCCGGCGCCTGCAAGGATGCGGGCGAGGGCACGGATTTCCATGCCGTGCAGCAGGGACGCATCTCGATGACGCCGCTGCAGATCGACCTGACCCACAAGACCCAGCTGGCGCTGCTGGCAAAGGCGCTCGGATGACCGACAAGCCCCGCACATTCCCGCTGCCCCTGTCGTCGGTGACGGACAAGGTGCAGAAAAAGCAGCCCGTGTTCGCGCCCGTCGCCACGCCGCAGACGGCGACGCGCAACGCCGCCATCAACGCGGCGCTGGGCAACGTGACGCGCCATCCGCAGCCGCTGGCCGCGCCCGTGCGCCCGCCAGGCGCACCCGCCGAGCGGCCCCCGGCCCCGGTGCCGCGGCAGTATGCGCTCGTGTCGGACGCGGTGCGGCGGGCGATGGTGGCGCGCGTCGCCAAGCAGGGCGTGCAGGATGCCGTCGTGCTGGCCGCGCTGGAAACCGTGCCGCGCCATATGTTCATGGACGAAGGACTGGCCGCGCAGGCGTACATCGACGCGTCGCTGCCGATCGGCCACCACCAGACGATCTCGCAGCCGTACATCGTGGCGCGCATGATCGAGGTGATGCGGCAGGGCGCGGAACTGAAGCGCGTGCTGGAAATCGGCACGGGTTGCGGCTACCAGGCAGCCGTTCTTGCGTGTGTTGCGCAAGAGGTGTATTCCATTGAGCGTATTAAACCGTTACATGAGCTGGCGAAAGCCAACTTGCGGCCACTGCGGGTACCGAACCTGCGGTTGCACTACGGAGATGGTATGCTTGGGCTGCCTCAGGCAGCGCCGTTCGACGGCATCATCCTCGCGGCCGCGGGTCTGGAAGTACCGCAGGCGCTGCTGGAACAATTGACCATCGGCGGACGTCTGGTCGCGCCGGTCGGCGAGCGCACCCAGCACCTGGAGCTGGTCACGCGCGTGGCAAAGAGCGAATGGATCCGCCAGACGCTCGAGGACTGCCACTTCGTACCGCTGCGGCCCGGTACTGTGTGATGGATTTGGCCTGTCTGGGCCGGCCGCCGCGATTTCCTGGACTGCTTTGCAGCCCGCGCGCCGGCATGCCCCTGGCAGGTGTAGAGAAGAGATAAAAACCAGATGAGCATGACGAAAAAACGTTACCTGGCACTGCTGTTGCCGCTCGCGGTGCTGACCGCGTGTACTTCCACCCCGAACCAGGCGCCCGTCATCGAGCGCCCGATCACGCGGCATACGCCCCAGCCGGCCCCGGCGCCGGCGCCCGTGCAGGAAAACAAGGACCGTGACGGCTATTACACGGTGAAGAAGGGCGACACGCTGATCCGCATCGCCCTCGACCACGGCCAGAACTACCGCGACCTGGTGGCCTGGAACAACCTGGCCAACCCGAACGACATCAAGGTGGACCAGGTGCTGCGCGTGGCGCCGCCGGAAGATGCGCCGGGCGTACGCACGGCCGCCGTCGTGATGCCGCCGGAGACGGTGAAGACGCCGCCGCCGCCGAAGAAGACGGAGCCGAAGGGCGACAAGAAGCCGTACACGGAAGGCGCGATGAGCGACCTGGCGAAGAACGACAAGGATGGCGACGGCAAGCCGGATACGCCGGCACGGGCCGAGAAGCCGGTGCAGGTGGCGAGCGCACGCCCATCCGTGCCGGCCGGGGCGGCGGCCCCTTCGCTGTCGGCGGAAGACCGCGAAGTGAGCTGGATCTGGCCCGCCGACGGCAAGGTCGTCGGCCAGTTCGACGAGGGCAAGAACAAGGGTATCGACATCGCCGGACGGCCGGGTCAACAGGTCCTTGCGGCAGGTGCAGGAAAGGTGATGTATGCCGGTAGCGGCATACGCGGATATGGTAATCTCGTCATTGTGAAGCACAGTAACGGCCTGCTGTCCGCATACGCACACAACCGGTCGATCCTCGTGAAGGAAGGCCAGACGGTGAACAAGGGGCAGACCATCGCTGAGATGGGGGATTCCGACTCGGATTCCGTCAAGCTGCATTTCGAGATCAGGCAGCAGGGCAAACCGGTGGATCCGTCGAAATTCCTGCCGAACCGCTAGTGTCCTGAGTCGGAAATTCGTTGCAAAAATAAATCTGACGAAATCGTCCTCAGGCAAGGCGGAAGTGTACGGTAAGGCCGGGGCCTTGCCGTCCATTTTCAACGCGGCATCAGGGTGATTCTCGTCTGATTTATTCAACGAATTCTTAACTCCGGACAGTAGGTACGCCATGACGAGCTCGCCGCATGATCATCTGGAAGAAGACCCGCTGCCTGACGATTATTCAGAAGAGAGTCTGGCGGACGAGAATCTGGCGGAGGAGCAACTGGCCGGCGACCGCGGCGGCGACGAGTCGATCGCGGACGAGCGCGCCGATGGTGCCGATGCCATCGACGGCCGCGCCACGGTACTGGAGACTGTCGACGAGCTGAAGAAGGTGCTGGCCGCCGAGCTGTCGACGGACACCACGCAGCACTACCTGAACCAGATCGGCACCCGGCCGCTGCTGACGGCGCCGCAGGAGGTGCATTTCGCAACGCTGGCCAAGCAGGGCGATTTCGCTGCCCGCCAGAAGATGATCGAGCACAATCTGCGGCTCGTCGTCTCGATCGCCAAGCACTACATCAACCGCGGCGTCGTGCTGCTCGACCTGATCGAGGAAGGCAACATCGGCCTGATGCGCGCGATCGACAAGTTTGAGCCCGAGCGCGGCTTCCGCTTCTCCACCTACGCCACGTGGTGGATCCGCCAGAGCATCGAGCGGGCCATCATGAACCAGGCTCGTACGGTGCGGCTGCCGGTGCACATGGTGCGCGAGCTGAACCAAATCCTGCGCGGCAAATACCACCTCGAGGCCCAGCACCACAACGGCAAGGACGCGACGGCGGAAGACATCGCCGACCTCGTCGGCCGCCCGGTGGAGGAAGTGCAGGACATCCTCGCGCTGTCCGAGCACGCCACGTCGCTGGATGCGCCGCTGGACAACGACCCGCAATCGTCGCTGATGGACATGCTGCCCGGCGACGCCGACGACAGCCCCGACGCGCGTGCCGAGCACCAGGAAATGACCCAACTGGTGCGCGACTGGCTGTCGCGCCTGCCGGACAAGCAGCGCATCGTCATCATGCGCCGCTTCGGCCTCGACAACGACGACCCCGCCACCTTGGAAACGCTGGCCGAGGAAATGGGCGTCACGCGCGAACGCGTGCGGCAGATCCAGCAGGAAGCGCTGGTAAAGCTGAAACGGGCGATGGCGGCGCGCGGCGTCGTGCGCGACTCGCTGCTGTAGAAAGTTGCGAGCCCGCGCTTGCATTCACCCCAGAAGCGACCCCTAGGGTCAGACCCGCCGGGTGTTTTGTCGGGACACATAGGTAACACCTGTCGGGAGACATAGGTAACACCTTTTATGATCATTGCACAGCCACTTACAGGAGCGTGCAATGCCTTGGAAGGAGTCCACCGCTATGTCATCTCGACAGGAATTCGTTCTGCTTGCACTCAGGCCTTCAGCTAACATTGCCGAGCTTTGCCGTCGATTCGGTGTTAGCCGGAAAACTGCCTACAAGTGGCTGGAGCGTTATCGTGCCGGCGGAGAGCTCGGGCTGCTTGATCGATCCCGGCAGCCGCACTCTTCCCCCGTCACTGCTGACGGCGAGCTTGAGATGCA
>NZ_VLKW01000005.1:0-243480 GCF_007830495.1 Pseudoduganella flava
TGCCTGCACCATATCGCCGGCGACGGCTGGTCGATCGAACTGCTGTGGCGCGAGCTGGAACAGGGCTATGCCGCCGCGCTGGCGGGTACCGCGCCGCCGGCCGCGCCGGCCCTGCAATACATCGACTACGCGTGCTGGCAGCGTGAATGGCTGGCCGGCGAGCGGGGCGCGCGGCAGCTGGACTACTGGCGCCGCCAGCTGGACGGCCTGCCGCCGCTGCTGGAGCTGCCGACCGACCGGGCCCGCCCGGCGGCGCGGCGCCATGCCGGCGCCAGCCTGCCCGTGGCCGTGCCGGCCGAACTGCTGCCGGCGCTGCGGGCGCTGGGCCACGACGGCCAGGCCAGCCTGTTCATGACGTTGCTGGCCGTCTTCCAGCTGGTGCTGGCCCGCTACAGCGGCCAGGACGACATCGCGGTCGGCAGCCCCGTCGCGAACCGGCCGCGTGCGGAACTGGACGGCTTGATCGGTTTCTTCGCCAATACGCTGGTGCTGCGCACCCGCGTAGACAGCGCGGCCAGTTTCCGCACGTTGCTGGCGGCCGTGCGCGAAACCACGCTGGCCGCGCACGAACACCAGGACCTGCCGTTCGAACAGCTGGTCGAAGCGCTGCAGCCGGCGCGGAGCCTCAGCTACAGCCCGCTGTTCCAGGTGATGTTCAACCTGCTGCATGGCGCTGCCGAGACGATCGCGCTGCCGCAGGTGAAGAGCGAAGTGCTGCCGGCCACCCAGCACGTCGCCAAGTTCGACCTGACGTTGACGTTGCAGGAGCGTGGCGGCAGCCTGGCCGGCACGCTGGAATACGACGTCGACCTGTTCGACGCGGCCAGCGTAGCGCGGCTGTGGCGTCATTACGTGGCCGTGCTGGAGCACGTGCTGGCCGCGCCGGACACGCCGCTGCAGGCAATGGACTTGCTGGGCGCCGCCGAGCGCGCCGAACTGGCCGCGTGGAACGCCACCGCGGCACCGTATCCGGACACTTGCCTGCACACGCTGTTCGAAGCGCAGGCCGCGCGCACGCCCGATGCGATCGCGCTGGTGTGCGACGACGCGGAGGTCAGCTACGCGGCGTTGAACGGCCGCGCCAATGCGCTGGCCCAGCAACTGCGCGCGCTGGGCGTGCGGCCTGAAGACACCGTCGGCGTCTGCCTGCCGCGTACGGCCGACCTGGTCGTCGCGCTGCTGGCCGTGCTGAAGGCGGGCGGCGCCTACGTGCCGCTCGATCCCCATTACCCGGACGGCCGGCTGGCGCATATCGCCGACAGCGCGCGGCCCGCCGTGGTGCTGGTGGACGGCGAGGGTGCGCAGCGGCTCACGGCGCTCGTCCCGGCCGGCACGCGCGTCGCGCTGGTGGACGCCGCGCACGATCCCGTGGCGCCGGCGCCGCTGCCGGCCACATTGCCGGGCCAGCTGGCGTACGTGATCTACACGTCCGGCTCGACCGGCCGGCCGAAGGGCGTCGCGATCACCCACGCGAACGCGGTGGCGATGCTGGCGTGGGCGCGCCAGGAGTTCGATGCGGAGGCGCTGCGCTGCGTGCTGGCGTCGACGTCGATCTGCTTCGACCTGTCCGTGTTCGAGCTGTTCCTGCCGCTGGTCACCGGCCACACCGTGCTGCTGGTGCGCGATGCGCTGGTCCTGGCCGAACGGCCGCCGGCGCGGCCCGTCACGCTGGTCAACACGGTGCCGTCGGCGATGGAGGCGCTGCTGGCGGCCGATGCGCTGCCGGCCAGCGTGCGCGTAGTGAACCTGGCCGGCGAGGCGCTGGCGCGCAGCCTGGTCGACAAGCTGCATGCCCGCGACCACGTGCGGGCCGTCTACAACCTGTACGGCCCGTCCGAGGACACGACTTACTCGACCGGCGGCCCGGTGGAGCGGGGCGGCGCGCAGCCGCCGACGATCGGCCGGCCGCTGCACAACACCCGTGCCTACGTGCTGGATGCGGCGCTTCGCCCCGTGCCGCCGGGCGCGCCGGGCGAGTTGTACCTGGCGGGGTGCGGCGTATCGCGCGGCTACCTGGGGCAGCCGGCCCTGACGGCCGAGCGCTACGTGCCGAACCCACATGCGACGGCGCCCGGCGAACGGCTGTACCGCACGGGCGACCTGGTGCGGCACCTCCACGACGGCCGGCTGGCCTACCTGGGCCGGGCCGACCACCAGGTGAAGCTGCGCGGCTTCCGCATCGAGCTGGGCGAGATCGAAAGCGTCCTGGTGGCCGCGGGAGGCGTGCGCACCGCCGTTGCCGTCGTGCGGCCGCTGGGCGATGGCGTCGATGCGCTGGTCGCCTTTGTCGAACCGGACGGCACGGCCCCCGTCACCAGCGCCGGGCTGCGGCGCGCGCTGGCCGGCCAGCTGCCCGAGTACATGGTGCCGACCCGCATCGTGACGGAGACGGCACTGCCGCTGACGCAGAACGGCAAGATCGACCGCAAGGCCCTGTCCCTGCTGCCGCTGGCGGCGGACGTGCCCGACTTCGATCCGCCCGTCAGCGAAACGGAGCAGCGCCTGGCCCACCTGTGGTGCGAGGTGCTGGGCCTGAAACGGGTGGGGCGGCACGACGACTTCTTCAGCGCCGGCGGGCATTCGCTGCTGGCCACCGCGTTGAATGCGCGCATGCCGGCCGCGTTCGGGGTCGCGACGGCCGTGCGCGACATTTTCCTGTATCCGCGCCTGGCCGACCAGGCCGAGCGGATCGACAACCTGTGCTGGGCCGCGGCTGCCGCGGAGCGCACCGGCGGCGAGCAGGCATCCGCCGACGACCTTGACGTGGGAGTGCTGTGATGCATGAATTGATGAGTGAACTGCGGCGCCTGAACGTGCGCCTGTGGGTCGAGGAAGGGCGCCTGCACTTCGCCGCGCCCGACAAGGCGCTGAGCCCGGACCTGAAGCGCCGCATGGCGGATAACAAGGCGGAGCTGATCTGGGCGATCGAGCAGGCCGGCGCGAAGCCCGCCGCCGCGCCGCCCTTGGCCAGCGCACCGGCCGCGCCAGCGGATCCCGCCGCCTTGTCGTTCGCCCAGCAGCGGCTGCTGTTCCTGCACCAGATCGACAGCACGTCCTGTGCCTACAACGTGCCGGCCGCGTGGCACCTGCGCGGTCCGCTCGACGTGGCGGCGCTGGAGCGGGCGTGCGCCGCGCTGCCGGCCCGGCACGACGTGCTGCGCAGCGCCTTCGAGGGTGGTGTGGAAGGTTATGTGCGGCGTGCCGGCCCGGCCGCGCTCGACCTGGCCCACGTGTCGCTGGTCGGCCATGCGCCGCTGGCGCGCGCCGCGGCGCTGGACGACATGATGCGCGACGAGGCGCGCCGGCTGTTCGACCTGGCCACGCCGCCGCTACTGCGCGCCACGCTGGTCGCGCTGGACGCGGAAGAACACGTGCTGCTGCTGACGATGCACCACGTGGTGTCGGACGGCTGGTCGATGGACCTGCTGGCGCGCGACCTGTGGCAGCTGTATGGCGCGCCAACGGCGCAGGCACCGGCGCGGCCCGGTTACCAGGATTACGTGGCGTGGCAGAAGCAGTGGGCCGGTGGCGCCGAGTGGCAGCGGCAGCAGCGCTACTGGGGCGAACAGCTGGCCGGTTTGCCGGAGCTGATCGAACTGCCGCTCGATCACGCGCGCCCGCCGGTGCAGCGCTACGACGGCGCCGTGCACCATTTCGCACTGCCGGAGGCGGACGTGGCGCGGCTGGCGGCTCATGCGCAAGCCCGCGGCGCCAGCGCCTACATGGCGCTTCTTGCCGTGTTTGGACTGCAGCTGGCGCGCATCACGGGCCAGCACGACCTGGCCATCGGCACACCGATCGCCAACCGCCGCCTGCGCGAATGGGAAGACGTGCTGGGGTTCTTCTCGAACGTCGTCGTGTTGCGGCTGCGCGGCGGCGCGGAAGGCACTTTCGACGACCTGCTGGCGCACGTGCGCGATACGGCGCTGGAAGCGTTCGAGCACCAGGAATTCCCGTTCGAGCAGGTCGTCGAGCACGTGCAGCCGCAACGCAGCCTGGCGCACGCGCCGCTGTTCCAGGTGATGTTCATGCTCACCGACGAACAGGCGCCGCCGGCACCCGCCGGCCTCGCGTTGACGCGGCTGCCCACGCACAACGGCATCGCCAAGTTCGACCTGACGTTGACGATCACGCGTGCCGGCGGCCAGGTCGCCGGCGCGTTCGAATACAACACGGCGCTGTTCCAGCCCGCCACGATCGAGCGGATGGCGGGGCATTACGTGCACCTGCTGCGCCAGATCGCGGCGCGCCCGGCGGCACCGCTCGCCGAGCTGGAACTCGTCACGCCGGTGGAAGCGGCCCAGCTGGCGCGCTGGAACGACAGCGCCGTGCCGCTCGACGCGGGCGCCAGCATCCACCGCCTGATCGCCGCCACGGCGGCCGCCCAGCCTGACGCGATCGCGCTCAGCTTCGGCGCCACGGATGTGAGCTACCGCGAGCTGCTGCTGCGCGCCGGCGGGCTGGCGCAGGCACTGCGGGCCCGCGGCATCGGTACCGAGGCACGCGTCGGCGTGTTCGGCGACCGTTCGCCGGAGCTGGTCATCGGCATGCTGGGCATCCTGCTGGCCGGCGCCGCCTACGTGCCGCTTGACCCCCAATACCCGGCCGAGCGGATTGGCTACATCGCCGGCGACGCGGAACTGGCCGCGATCGTCGTTGCCGGCGCCGCCGTCGAGCGTGTCCCGGCCGGTGACGTGCCGGTGGTGGCGCTGCACGATTGCCCGCCGGCCGCGGTGGAGCCGGCCGCCGTCGATGGCGCCAATGCGGCCTATGTGATCTACACGTCAGGTTCGACGGGGCGGCCGAAGGGCGTCGTCGTCACGCACCGCAACGTCGTCAACCTGTTCGCCGGGCTCGATCGCAGCCTCGCGCCGTCGCTGCCGGAGCGCGGCGGGAGGCCCGTCTGGACGGCGCTGACCAGCATCAGCTTCGACATCTCCGTGCTGGAACTGCTGTGGACCCTGGCACGCGGCCACCATGTGCTGCTGCAGGTCGATCACCTCGCATCCCTGACCCAGGCGGCGCCGCAAGCGGAACCGGCGCGGCGCCGCGCCGTTGCGCCGGCGCGTGCCGGCACGCTGGACTTCAGCCTGTTCTACTTCGCGGCCGACGAGGATGCGCAGGCCGACAAATATCGGCTGCTGCTCGATGGCGCGCGCTTCGCCGACAGCCACGGTTTCAATGCCGTCTGGGTGCCGGAGCGCCACTTCCACCGCTTCGGCGGCCAGTTCCCGAACCCGTCGGTGGCCGCCGCCGCGCTGGCCGCCATCACCACCAACGTGCAGGTGCGCGCCGGCAGCGTGGTGCTGCCGCTGCACGATCCGCTGCGCGTCGCCGAGGAGTGGGCGATGGTCGACAACCTGTCCGGCGGGCGCGCCGCCGTCGCGTTCGCGTCGGGCTGGCACTTCAACGACTTCGTGCTGGCACCGGACCGCTACGCCGAGCGTCACCGCGTGCTGCGCGAGGGCATCGACACGGTGCGCAAGCTGTGGGCCGGCGAGACCGTCGCGCGCACGGACGGCCTGGGCAACACGGTGCAGGTGGGCGTGCGCCCGCGCCCCGTGCAGCCGGAACTGCCGATGTGGGTGACGGCGGCCGCCAGCCCCGACACGTTCCGCTACGCCGGCGAGATCGGCGCCAACGTGCTGACGCACCTGCTGGGCCAGAGCCTCACCGAACTGCGCGAGAAGATCGCGCTGTACCGGCAGGCGCGCGCGGAGCACGGTTTCGATCCGGACGCCGGCCGGGTCACGCTGATGCTGCACACCTATGTCGACGGCGACGTCGAGGCTGCGCGCGAGACGGTGCGCGAACCGTTCAAGGCCTACCTGCGCAGCGCGATCAACCTGCTGAAACCCGTCGCCGAGAGCCAAGGTCTGGATGCGGGCAACGACCTGGAACTGGTGGTGGACGCGGGCTTCAACCGCTATTTCGCCACCGGGGCGCTGTTCGGCACCCCGGAATCGTGCCAGCCGTTGCTGCGGGACGTGCACGCGCTGGGCGTCGACGAAATCGCCTGCCTGATCGACTTCGGCGTCGACGCGGGCAAGGTGACGGCGAGCCTGACGCACCTGGATGCGCTGCGCCGTCTCGCGCAGGCGCCGCGCGCGCCAGCCGGCCAGGTGGCGATCCGGCCGGATGCGACGCACCTGCAGTGCACGCCGTCGTTCGCCAAGCTGCTGCTGGAGCAGAACGGCGCGGCCGCGCTGGCGGGCCTGCGCGGCTTCCTTGTCGGCGGCGAAGCGCTGTCGCCGGCGCTGGCGCGCGACCTGCAGGCGGCTACCGGTGGCGCCGTCTTCAATATGTACGGGCCGACGGAAACCACGGTGTGGTCGGCCGTGCGGCACATCGAGGACGGCGAGACGGCGATCGGCGCGCCGCTGGCAAACACCGCGCTGTACGTGCTGGACGGCGACATGCGGCGCGTGCCGATCGGCGTCGCCGGCGAGTTGTACATCGGCGGCGCAGGCGTGGCGCGCGGCTACTGGCGCCGGCCCGACCTGACGGCCGAGCGCTTCCTGCCCGACCCGTATGCCCCTTGGCCGGGCGCGCGCATGTACCGCACCGGCGACCAGGTGCGGCGGCTGGCCGACGGCACCATTGAATTTCTCGGCCGCCTCGACCAGCAGGTCAAGGTGCGCGGCTACCGCGTCGAGCTGGGCGAGATCGAGACGACGCTGCGCAGCCATCCGGCCGTCGCCGAGGCGGTGGCCGTGGTGCGCGGCGCGGACGAGCACGAGGCGGCGATCGTTGCCTACGTGACCAGCGCGCCGAGCGCCGCGGCCGATCCCGGCGAACTGCTGCGCCATGCGGCCGGGCACCTGCCGGCGCACATGCTGCCGGCCGCGATCGTGCCGCTGGCGGCGCTGCCGCTGACGCCGAACGGCAAGGTGGACCGCAAGGCGCTGCCGGCGCCGGGCAGCCAGCGGGGATCGTCGGCCGGTGCGCCGCGGGCGCTGCCGCGCAGCGACCTGGAACGGGCGCTGGCGGCGCTGTGGTGCGAGCTGCTGCAGCTCGACAGCGTCGGCGTCAACGAAAACTTCTTCGAACTGGGCGGGCATTCGCTGCTGCTGCCGAAGCTGCAGCGGCAGCTGGCGGCCCGCTTCGGCTGTGAAGTGAGCATCATCGAACTGTTCAAGTTCCCCACGATCGACAGCCTCGTCGTGCTGCTGGCGCAGCGCGACCAGGCCGCACCTTCCCTCGTTACCCGGCCGGGGCGCCAGCGCGCCGGCCAGGAAGCGGTTCAGCAAATGCGTCAACGGATGAAACAGAGAAAACGACATGAATGATTCGATCGACAATGCAAACGCCATCGCGATCATCGGCATGGCAGGCCGCTTTCCCGGCGCCGCCGACGTGGAGCGCTTCTGGGCCAACCTGGTCGCCGGCAAGGAAAGCTCGACGCGGCTGGACGACGCCACGTTGCGTGCGGCCGGCGTGCCGGAGCGGCTGCTGAACAACCCCGACTTCGTCAAGGTGGCCTACGTGGTGGACGGCGTGGCGGACTTCGACGCGGAGCTGTTCCAGTTCACGCCGCGCGAGGCCGAGATCACCGATCCGCAGCAGCGCATGCTGCTCGAGTGCTGCTACGAGGCGCTCGACGAGGCGGGTTATGCGAGCGAACGGTATGCGGGCCAGATCGGCGTATATGCCGGCATCGGCTCGATGTCGTACTACGTGCGCAACCTGCGCACGCATCCGGAACTGCTGGAGGCCGTGGGCCCGCTGCGGGTCTCGATCGGCAACGAGAAGAGCTTCGCCAGCACGATCGTCTCCTACAAGCTGAACCTGCGCGGCCCCAGCGTCAACGTCGACACGGCCTGTTCGACGTCGCTGGTGGCGATCCACCAGGCCTGCCAGAGTCTGTTGTCGTATGAATGCGATATCGCGCTGTCCGGCGGTGTCAGTCTCGATACGCCGCAGCACGCCGGAATGCTGTACCGCGAAGGCAGCATCGTGTCGCCGGATGGCCACTGCCGGCCGTTCGACGCGGACGCGCGCGGCACCGTGAAGGGCAACGGCGCCGGCATCGTCGTATTGAAGCGGCTTGCGGAGGCGATCGAGGATGGCGACTACATCCACGCCGTGATCCTCGGCAGCGCCGTCAACAACGATGGCGCGATGAAGCTCGGCTACACGGCATCGAGCGTGGCCGGCCAGGTCGACGTGGTGGCCGATGCGCTGGCGCGCGCCGCCGTCGACCCAGCCACGATCGGCTATGTCGAGGCGCACGGCACCGGCACGGTGCTGGGCGACCCGATCGAGGTGGCCGCGCTGGCGCAGGCGTTCGGGCCCGGGCTGCCGCCGCGCAGCTGCGCGCTCGCATCACTGAAATCGAACATCGGACACCTCGACATCGCGGCCGGCGTGGCGGGCCTGATCAAGGCGGCCGAGGTGGTCAAGCGCGGCGTGATCCCGCCCAGCATCAACTACAGCGCGCCGAACTCGAACATCGACTTCGCCGCCACGCCGTTCCACGTGAACGACACGTTGCGTGACTGGCCGGACAATGGCGCACCGCGCCGCGCCGGCGTCAGCTCGTTTGGCATCGGCGGTACCAATGCCCATGCGATCCTGGAGCAGGCGCCGGCTCGCCACGGCGTGGCGTCGGTCCGGCCAGCCCACCTGATCGTGCTGTCGGCGAAGACCCCGGCCGCGCTGGAGCGCCAGATCGGCCGCATCGGCGCGCACCTGCGCGATCATCCGGACATCGACCTGGCCGACGCCGCCTACACGCTGCAGGTGGGGCGCCGCGAATACGAATACCGCGCCGCGCTGGCGGTGCGCGGCACTGCCGATGCCGCCGCTGCGCTGACGCCCGACAGCCGCCGGATCCAGGGCGCCGGCGCGGTACGCCATGCGCCGAAGGTCTGCCTGATGTTCCCCGGCCAGGGTGCCCAGCACGTCGGCATGGCGCGCGGCCTGTACGCTGCCGAACCGGCGTTCCGGGCCGCCTTCGACGACTGCGCGGCGCACTTCGCCCGCGCGCTCGGCGTCGACCTGGCCGCGCTGCTGTTCGACGGCGGCGCCGATGCGGACCGCCTGGCGCGCACCGATCTCGCGCAGCCGGCGCTGTTCGCGCTCGGCTATGCGTATGCGCGGCAGTGGGAAAGCGTCGGCATCGTGCCGGACGCGATGATCGGCCACAGCATCGGCGAATATGTGGCCGCCACGCTGGCCGGCGTGCTGACGCTGGAAGACGCGGCCGCGCTGGTGGCCGAGCGGGGCCGCCTGATGCAGTCGCTGCCGGCTGGCGCGATGCTGATGGTGGCGTTGCCGGAGGCGGACCTGGCGCCGTACCTGGCGCGCGGCTGCGACGTGGCGGCCGTCAACGGCCCGGCCATCTGCGTGCTGTCCGGCCCGGCGGCGGCCATCGATGCGGCCGAGGCGGAACTGACGGCGGCCGGCACGGAAACGCGCCGGCTGCACACGTCGCATGCGTTCCATTCGGCGATGGTCGAGCCGATCCTGGACCAATTCGCCGCCCGCGTGGCCGCCGTGACGCTGCGCGCACCGGCGCGACCCTACCTGTCGAACGTCAGCGGTGACTGGGTCACTGCCGCGCAGGCCACCGATCCGGCCTACTGGGTGGCGCACCTGCGCGGCACCGTGCGCTTCGGCGACGCGCTGCGGCGCGTGCTGGACGACGGCGGCTACGTGCTGCTGGAGGCCGGCCCCGGACAGGCGTTGACGACGCTGGCGCGGCGCAGCTTCGGCGTGGCCGACGCGGTGCTGCCGTCGGCGCGCCATGCGCACGACCCGCGCGACGACCACGAGGTGTACCTGCAGGCGCTCGGCGGCCTGTGGGTGCGCGGCTGCCGTGTCGAGTGGGACGGCGTGTACGCGGGCGAACGGCGGCTGCGTCTGCCGCTGCCCGGCTATGCGTTTGACCGCAAGCGCTACTGGATCGATCCGGCCGACGCCGGCGCCGCCCCGGTACCGGCAGCGGCTGCGGCAGCGCATACCACCGTGGCCGCAGCCGCCGCAGTTGCGGCTCCCGCGCAGCAAGCGCCGCGTGCCGATACGCTGACGGAACGGCTGGCCGCGATCTGGCGCCAGGCGTTCGGCGTGGCCGCGGTCAATGCCGACGACAGCTTCTTCGAACTGGGCGGCGATTCGCTGCTGGCGACGCAGCTGACGGCCGTCGTGCGCGACCAGCTGGGCGTGCAGCTGAAGCTCGCCGAGCTGTTCGACCATCCGCGCTTCGGCGACCTGGCCGCGTGCCTGGAAGGGCGCGCCGGCACGGAGCAGGGCGCCGCGGCGGCCGCGCCGCTGACCCGCGTCGCGCCCGATCACGCGCACCGCCACGAGCCGTTCCCGCTGACCGACATCCAGCAAGCCTACTGGGTCGGCCGCAGCGGCACGATGGAGCTGGGCGACGTGGCTACCCACATCTACCTGGAGGTGGATATCCGGCAGGGCGAACTCGATCGCTTCGTCGCCGCCTGGAACGTGCTGATCCGCCGGCACGACATGCTGCGCGCGATCTTCCTGCCCAGCGGCGAGCAGCAGATCCTGGCCGAGGTGCCGCCGTATGCGTTCGAGGTGATCGAACTGGCGGACCTGGACGAGGACGAGGCCGAGCGGCGCCGCCTGGCGCTGCGCGAGCGGATGTCGCACCAGGTGCTGCCCGCGGACCGCTGGCCGCTGTTCGACATCAAGGCGCTGCGCGCCGCGCCGCGGCGCTTCCGCCTGTGCATCAGCATCGACATCCTGCTGGTCGACGCATGGAGCATGAACATGCTGATCGAGCAGTGGCTGCAGCTGTACCGCGAGCCGGCCCTGGCGCTGGCGCCGATCGACTTCTCGTTCCGCGACTACGTGCTGGCCGAGCGCGCGCTGCAGGACAGCCCCGCGTACCGCGACTCCGAGCGTTACTGGTTCGACCGCATCGGCAGCCTGCCGCCGGCACCGGACCTGCCGCTGGCGCAGGCGCCATCGGCGCTGCGCAATCCGCAGTTCAGCCGGCGCAGCTACCAGATGCCGCGCGAGCGCTGGTCGGCCCTGAAGCAGAAGGCCGTCAGTGCCGGCCTCACGCCGTCGGGCGTGCTGATGGCGGCGTTCTCGCGGGTGCTGGCCCGCTGGAGCGCGCAGCCGCACTTCACGATCAACCTGACGATGTACAGCCGCCATCCGTTCCACGAGCAGGTCGAACAGATCGTCGGCGATTTCACGTCGCTGACCTTGCTCGAAGTGGACCTGCGCCATCCGGGCGCCTTCCTGGCGCATGCGGAAGGCGTGCAGAAGCAGCTGTGGGCCGACCTGGATCACCGCTACGTCAGCGCGATCCACGTGCTGCGCGAAATGACGCGCCGGAACGGCTCGCGCGTGGCGATGCCGGTGGTGTTCACCAGCACGCTGGGCGTGCGCGCGCTGGAACACGAAACGGATGCGACGGACGAACTGGGCGAGGAAGTGTTCGGCGTTAGCCAGACTTCGCAGGTGTGGCTCGACCACCAGGTGATGGAATGGAAGGGCCAATTGCGCTTCAACTGGGATGCCGTCGATGTGCTGTTCCCGGCCGGGATGGTCGATGCGATGTTCGACACCTACTGCCGCTACATCGAGCAGCTGGTCGACGATGCGGCCGCATGGCACGACACGGCCGCGCCGGACCTGCTGCCGCCTGAGCAGCGCGCGCTGCTGGCCGCCGCCAACGACACGACGTTCACCCAGGAGCTGCCGCTGCTGCACCGCGGCTTCGAAGCGCAGGCGCTGGCGGCGCCGGAACGTGCCGCCGTCATCGCGCCGGACCGGGTGCTGACCTACGGCGCACTGCTCACCCATGCGCAGGGCCTCGGCGCGCTGCTGCGCGAGCGCGGCGTGGCGCCGGCCGAGCCGGTCGGCATCTACATGGAGAAGGGCTGGCAGCAGGTCGTCGCCGTGATGGGCATCCTGGCGGCCGGCGGCGCTTACCTGCCGATCGACCCGGCGCTGCCGGACGAGCGCCTGGCCTACCTGCTGGAGAACAGCGGCCTGCGCCAGGTCGTCGTCAGCGCCGCGCTGGCGGACCAGCTGGCCACGCGGGCCCGCTGCGCGGCGGTGGTGCTGGAAGACGTGGCGCCCGTGGCGCCCGGCACGCCGCTGCTGACGCCGCGCCAGCAGCTGGACGACCTGGCCTACGTGATCTACACGTCCGGCTCGACGGGCCGGCCGAAGGGCGTGATGGTGCCGCACCGCGGCGCCGCCAACACGGCCGCCGACATCAATCGCCGCATCGGCCTGACGCCGGAAGACCGCGTGTTCGCGCTGTCCGCGCTGAACTTCGACCTGTCCGTGTACGACCTGTTCGGCACGTTGTCGTGCGGCGCCGCGCTGGTGATGCCTGCCGCGGCGGCATTGCGCGACCCGACCCACTGGAGCGCGTTGATTCGCGAGCACCGCGTCACCGTGTGGAACTCCGTTCCGGCGCTGATGCAGATCCTCGTCACGCATGCCGCGGCCGAAGGTGGGCCGGCGCCGATGCCGCTGCGCATTGCGCTGCTGAGCGGCGACTGGATTCCGCCGGCGCTGCCGGCCCGGATGGCCGCGCTGTGGCCGCACACGGCGGTGCTGGGCGCGGGCGGGCCGACGGAATGCTCGATCTGGTCGGCGTGCCATCCGGTGGTGCCGGCCGACTGGGACAAGGACAGCATCCCGTACGGCCGGCCGATGGTCAACCAGCAGATCCACATCCTCGACAGTCAGCTGCAACCTTGCCCGTTGTGGGTGCCGGGCGAACTGTATGTTGCCGGCGACGGGCTGGCGCTCGGCTATCTCGCCGATCCCGAACGCACGGCGGCGCTGTTCGTGCACCATCCCGTCACCGGCCAGCGGCTGTACAAGTCCGGCGACCTGGGACGCTGGCTGCCGTGCGGCGACATCGAGTTCCTGGGCCGGAACGACTTCCAGGTCAAGGTGAATGGCTACCGGGTCGAACTGGGCGAAGTCGAAGCCGTGCTGCGGCAATACACGGGCCGCGATGCGGTGGTGGTGGCGGCCGACGATGCGGGGCGCAAGAACCGCAGCCGCCTGGTGGCCTACCTGGTCGGCGCCGCCGCCCAGCCGGCCGGGGACGACGATCCGGCGCACGCACGGCTGGTCGAGTTCAAGCTGACCAAGCCGGGCCTGCGGCCGGCCCGCGCGGGCGACACGGCACTGGCGCTGCCGAAGGCGCCCGCCGATACGGCGGCGTACCGCCGGCGCAAGAGCTACCGCGCCTACCACGGCGCGCCGCTGACGCTGGAGCGCCTCGGCACGTGGCTGTCGCACCTGGCCGCGCTGCAGGACGATGCGCTGGCATTGCCGAAGTACCGCTACGCGTCCGCCGGCAGCCTGCATGCGGTGCAGGCCTACCTGCACGTCAAGCACGGGCGCATCGACGGCCTGGATGCCGGCATCTACTACTACCACCCGGAACAGCACACGCTGATCCGTGTGGCCGGAGCGGGCGAGCCCGATGCGGGCCACTACGGCCGCGGCGAGAACCCGCACGTGTTCGAGGCAGCCGCGTTCGCGCTGTACCTGGTGGGAGAGCGCAATGCGATCGCGCCCGTGTACGGCGACGCGGTGGCCGAACAGTTCCTGCACGTGGAGGCGGGCTACATGGGCCAGCTGCTGATGGAGCAGGCACCGGCCCAGCTGATCGGCCTGTGCCCGATCGGCTACCTCGATCCGGCACTGCCCGGCCTGCTGGGCCTGGGCCAGAGCCAGCTGATCGTGCACAGCATGGTCGGCGGCAGCGTCAGTGCCGCGCAGGTCGACGCGTGGGATGGCGGCCGGCCGGCGGCGGTGGCACCGGCGCACGCCAGCGTCGGGCAACCGAGTGAGCAACTGAGCGAACACCTGCGTGAGCAGCTGCGCGCACACCTGCCTGAATACATGATCCCCGCCGCGTTCATCGAGCTTGAGCAGTTGCCGCTGACGCCGAACGGCAAGGTGGACCGCGCGCGGCTGGCACGGGGCGACGTGGCGGAACAGCCGGCGCGCACGATCGTCGCGCCGCGTAACGACATCGAGCAGCGGCTGCTGGCCATCTGGCAGGAAGCGTTGCGGGTCGACCGCATCGGCGTCGAGGACAACTTCTTCGAACTGGGCGGCGATTCCGTGCTGATCGTCGGCATGCACAAGCAGTTGAAGAGCGCATTCGGCGACCGGCTGTCGGTGGTGGACCTGTTCAAGTACCCCCGCATCGCCGCGCTGGCCGCCTACCTGGGCGAGACGGCGGCGCCGGAGCAGGATGACACCGCGGCGGCGGCCCAGACGGACCGGCGCAAGGCGGCGCTGCTGCGGCAGCGCGAACTGGCAATGAGCGGAGCGAAATGATGAGCAACGACGAGACCCTGTTCCAGAGTGTGGCCATCATCGGCATGGCCGGGCGTTTCCCCGGCGCCGCCGACATCGACGCGTTCTGGGCCAACCTGGCCGCTGGCGTCGAATCGGTGCGCCGGCTGGACGATGCCGAACTGGATGCGCTGGGCGTGCCGGCCGAGCTGCGCGCGCACCCGGCCTATGTGCCGGCGGCGGCGCGGCTGGCCGAGGCCGAGGACTTCGATGCGGAGTTCTTCGACATGACGCCGCGCGAGGCCGAGATCACGGATCCGCAACACCGCGTGCTGCTCGAATGCGCGTACGCGGCAATGCAGCATGCCGGCTACGTGCCGGCCACGTACCCGGGCGCCGTCGGCGTCTACGCGGGCGTGGGGCTGAACAGCTACCTGCTGCACAACCTCATGCCGCGCCAGGACTTGCTGCGCTCCCTCGGCATGCATCAGCTGCTGCTGGGGAACGACAAGTGCTATGCCGCGTCGCGCATCGCCTACAAGCTGAACCTGGACGGCCCGTGCATCGGCGTCGATACCGCGTGCTCGTCCAGCCTCGTCGCCGTCACGCTGGCCTACCGCGCGCTTATCTCGTTCGAGTGCGACCTGGCGCTGGCGGGCGGCGCGAAGGTCAACGCGGCCGATGCCGGCTATCCGTATGAGCCGGGCAGCATCAATTCGCCGGACGGCCATTGCCGCACCTTCGACGCCGCCGCCGGCGGCACCGTGTTCGGCAGCGGCGCCGGCATCGTCGTGCTGAAGCGCCTGGAAGACGCGCTGCGCGACCGCGACACCATTCACGCCGTGATCCGCGGCGCGGCCGTCAACAACGACGGCGCCGCCAAGGTGGGCTTCACGGCACCGAGCGTGACGCGCCAGCGCGACGTGATCCGGCAGGCGCTGTCGTTCGCCGAGGTGCCGGCATCGTCCGTGTCGTACGTCGAGGCGCACGGCACCGGCACGCGGCTGGGCGACCCGATCGAGCTGGCCGCGCTGGGCGAGGCGTTCGCCGGCGTGGCGCCGGGCAGCGTGGCGCTGGGCTCCGTCAAGCCGAATATCGGCCACCTGGAATCGGCCGCCGGCGTGGCGGGACTGATCAAGGTGGCGCAGGCGCTGCGCCACGGCCAACTGCCGCCCAGCCTGAACTACGCGACGCCGAATCCGGCGATCGACTTCGTCACCAGCCCATTCTGCGTGAACACGGCGCTGCGCCCGTGGCCGGCCGGCGCCACGCCGCGCCGGGCCGGCGTCAGCTCGTTCGGACTGGGCGGCACCAATGCCCACGTGGTCGTCGAAGAGGCCCCGGCCGCGCCGCCGGCGGCACCTGGCGGCCCCGAGCTGCTGGTATGGTCGGCCCGCACGCCGGCCGCGCTGGAGCGGCTGTCCACCCGCCTGGCTGCGCACGCGGCGGCCGCTGATGGCGGCACTGCCGATGCCGCGTACACGCTGGCATGCGGCCGTGAACATTTCGCGCACCGGCGCTTTGCCGTGGGCGGCAGCTGGCCCGAGATCGCCGCTGCGCTGGCCGCGCCGGCCATGGCAACGGCAGCGGCGGCAGCGCCGCGTGTGGCCTTCGTGTTTCCCGGCCAGGGCGTGCAGCGCGCCGGCATGGCGGGGCCGCTGTACCGGAGCCAGCCCGTCTACCGGGCCGCGATCGACGCATGCTGCGCGGCGCTCGGCGCGGAAGGCGCGGCACTGCTGCCGCTGCTGCTCCAGGAAGGCGACGACGCGACGCTGCAGCGCACCGAATGGGCCCAGCCGGCGATCTTCGCCACGTCGTATGCGATGGCGCGGCTGTGGCAAAGCTGGGGCGTGCAGCCGGCCGTGCTGCTCGGCCACAGCCTGGGCGAGTACGTGGCCGCCTGCGTCGCCGGCGTGTTCGCGGCAGGCGATGCGATCCGCCTGGTGGCGGCGCGCGCGGGGCTGATGCAGGCACAGCCCGAGGGCGCGATGGCGGCGCTGCGCCTGTCCGGCGCCGAGGCGGCCGCGCTGCTGGCGGCCCACCCGGAATGGGAATGCGACCTGGCGGCCGAGAACGGCCCGCGTGCCGTGGCCGTCGCGGGCAGCCATGCCGGCGTGGCGCAATGCCTGGCCGCGGTGCGCGCCGCGGGCGGCGACGGCCAGCCGCTGCGCACGTCGCATGCGTTCCATTCGCGCCGGCTCGACGGGATGCTGGATGCATATGGCCAGGTGCTGCGCGGCGTGCGCGGTGCGCCGGCCCGCATGCCGCTGGTGTCGTGCCTGACCGGTCGCGTGGAAGTGCCGGAGCGCTGGCTCGACCCCGGCTACTGGCTGGAACAGACCCGTGGCACGGTACGCTTCGGCGCCGCCGTGGCCGCGGCCGCGCCGCTGGCGGACGTGTTCATCGACATGGGCCCCGGCGCCACCGCCGCCGCACTGGTGCAGGGCGCGCTGCCGGCGCCGGGCCACGCAGCCGTGCTGGCGGCCGCTCCCACGCAGGGGGGCGACGCCATGACCGCCGTATTGCAGGCCCTCGGCGCCGCGTGGGTGCGCGGCGCCACGGTGGATTGGACCAGCGTGTATGCGGAGCGCACTTGCCGCCGGGTGCCGCTGCCGGGCTATCCATTCGAGCGGCGCCGCTGCTGGGTGGATGCGCCGGGCGCAACGGCCACTCTGCCGGCGCCGGCGGCCGTGGCGCCTGTCGCCGCCAGCGTCGCCGTCGCATCTGCGGAGCCGGCCGATGCGCTGCAGGCCCAGGTGGCGGCCGTGTGGTGCGAGCTGCTGGGCAGCGCCCACATCGGGCCGGACGAGAGCTTCTTCGCGCTGGGCGGGCAATCGCTGCTGGCCACGCGCATCATCAGCCGGCTGCACGAGGTCACGGGCATCGAGCTCCCCGTGCAGGCGATCTACGAGACGCCGACGATCGCCGGCCTGACGCAGGCGCTGCTCGCGCAGCAGGCCGCGGCCGCCGATCCCGAGATGCTGGAACGGCTGCTGGCCGAACTGGAGGCGGGCGCCGCGCCGGCAGCGGAAGGAGCGCTGGCATGAGTACCCTGCAACAACGGCTGGCCGCGCTGACGCCGCAACAACGCAACGCGCTGCTCGGCAAGCTCGCCGCCCAGGCCGCACCGGCGGCCGCGCCGTCTTCCGCCGCCCCCCGCGGCGAGCCGGACGACGGCGCGCTGGCCCCCGCCCAGCAGCGCATGTGGCTGTTCGACAGCATGCAGGGCGACAGCGCGGCCTACAACATCGCTTCCGTGCTGCGGCTGCGCGGCCGGTTCGACGCGCAGGCGCTGGAACGGGCGCTGAACGCGCTGGTGCGGCGCCACGAAATCCTGCGCACCCGCTTCGTCGACAGTGAAGGCACGCCGCGCCGCGAAGTGCTGGCCGACCAGCCGCTGACGCTGGGGCGGGCGACGGTGCAGCCGGGCGCCGTCGACGAAGCGATCGCGCGCCTGCTGGCCGCGCCGTTCCGCCTGGACGAGGGGCCGCTGCTGCGGGTGACCGCGCTGACGGCCGGTGCCGGCGACACGGTGCTGGTGGCCGTGCTGCACCACATCGTCGCGGACGGCTGGTCGCTGCGGCTGATCGAGACGGAGCTGAGTGCCGCCTACGCGGCCGCGCTGCAAGGCACCGATGCGGCACTGCCGCCGGCGCCGCAATACGGCGAGTACGTGCGGCGCCAGCGTGAATGGCTCGACAGCGCCGCGCCGCGCCAGCTGGCCTACTGGCAGCGGCAGCTGGCCGGCGCCCCCGCGTGCTGGCCGTTGCCGTGCGAACGGCCGCGCGACGGCGCCGGCCTGGAGGCGGCGTCGCTGCTGTTCGAGCTGCCCGCTGCGCTGTGCGAAGCCGCGCGGCGGTTGGCCGAGGCGGAAAACGGCAGCACGTTCATGGTGCTTGCCGCCGCATTCAAGCTGGTACTGGGCCGCTTTGCCGGCACGGGCGACATCAGCATCGGCACGCCGGTCGCAAACCGGCGCGAACGCCGCTTCGACGGCATGATCGGCATGTGCTCGAACACGGTGGTGCTGCGCAGCCGGATCGGGGAGGGCACGTTCCGCGCTTACTTGCGGCAGGTGCGCCAGGTTGCGCTGGACGCGTTTTCGCACCAGGACGTGCCGTTCGAACAGGTCGTCGATACGCTGCGGCCGGACCGCTCGGCCGCGTATCCGCCGCTGTTCCAGGTGCTGTTCGCGCTGCAGTCGACCGAGGCCAGCGTGCTGCGCCTGCCGGGCCTGGAGATCGAGGCGGTGCAGCTGCCGCGGCGCGCCAGCGAATTCGACCTGATCTTCGAGCTGTTCCTCGGCGCCGGCCCAGGCCACGGCGTGCTGACCTATCGCCGCCAATTGCTGGCGGTGGCCACGGTGGAGCGCCTGCGCGACACGTTCATCGCGCTGCTGGCGCAGGCGCTGGCGGCGCCCGATACGCCGGTCGACGGGCTGCTGGACGCCCAGGCGGCGCCCGCGCTGCACGGCGACCAGATCGATGGCGCCGGTCTGCTGGCCGCCCATTGCCCACTGCACCCCGGCGACAGCGCCTACCTCGGCACCGCCGTGGCGGACGACATGGCCAACGCCGCGCGCGCGTGGTGCGGCAGCGCGGGCACGCCCGTGCTGGCGGATCAGTCACAGGCCACTGTGCTGGTGCTGGGGCCGGGCGAGCTGGCAGCGCTGGGCGCTGACCAACTGGCCGGGCGGCGCCTCGTGCTGCTGCATGGCGCCGAGCCGGGGGCCGGCGCGGCAGTAGGGGCCTGGCAGTGCTGGAGCGATCCAGCCTCGGGCCCCTGCGTGTTGCGTGCCCCCGGCGGCACCGTGCACCACCGGGGCGTGCTGCGCAGCGTGAACGCGCTTGGCCAGCCGCTGCCACATGATGCGCCGGGCGAATGGCACTGGCAGCCGGATGCCGCGGCTGCCGGCATAGCGACCGGGCTGGCGGGCCGGGTGGTGCGCGGCGCCGCGCGGCTCGACGGGTTCGCAGCCGGCCACGCGTGGCTGGACGGGCACCGTGTCGACCTGGCCCGCGTCGAGGACGCGCTGGTGCGCATTCCCGCCGTCACGGCGGCCGCCGTGCTGGCGCGGCAGGACCGCGACGGCGTCTGGCGCGGCGTCGCCTACGTGGTGTTGAACCAGAAGATCGAGCCGCATGCGCTGGCTGCGCTGCTGGCCGCGCGCCTGCCTGCCGCATGGCTGCCGGCGGGTTACGTGGCCGTGAACCGGCTGCCGTACCTGCGTGACGGCACCCTCGACTGCGCGGCGCTGGCGCGGCTGCCGGTGCTGAACGCGGCGGCATGCGCTCGGTTCGCGGCCGCGGCCGGGATGCCGGCGCAGGCCGTGGCCACCGTCTGGCAGGCGCCGGCCGTGCCGGCCCCGTTGACCTATGAACGCCCAGCCGCCGTGCCGCGGCCAGCGCGGCCGGCGACCCAGCCGGTGGTGCCGGCGGACGCACAGCCGGCGCTGGCCGAGGGCGCGCCGCTGCAGCCGCCCACTTGCGCGTGGTCGCTGGCGGCCATGCTGCACGCTGCGGCCACGCGGCATGGTGCGCACGGCATCACCTATCTGGACGACACGGCCGCGCCGGCGCAGCGGCAGAGCTACGCGGCGCTGTGGACGGCCGCCAGCGCCGTGCTGACAGGCTTGCGCGCGCACGGCGTACGGCCGGGCGACCGCGTCGTACTGCAACTGGACGACCGGCGCGACATGCTGACCGCCTTCTGGGGTTGCGTGCTGGCCGGTGCGCTGCCCGTGCCGGCCGCCGTACCGGCGCGCTGCGAGAATGGCGACAAGCACATGGAAAAGATCGTCAACGCCTGGCCCGTGCTGGCGCCGGCGCTGGTGATCACCCAGGAGGGCGCGGACACAGCGCCGCTCGCGCGGCGGCTGGACCTTGTCGCGTTGCCGCAGGCCGACATCGCCGCGCTGTGCGCGTATCCGACCAGCGCGGACTGGCACGCGGGCGCACCGGACGACACCGCACTGCTGCTGCTCACGTCGGGCAGCACCGGCGCCCCGAAGGCCGTGCGGCAGTCGCACCGCGCGCTGATCAGCCGCTCGCAGGCGACCGCGCAGCTGTTCGGCTTCGACAGCGCCGTCGTCTCGTTCAACTGGATGCCGCTCGACCACGTGGGCGGGCTCGTGATGTTCCACCTGCTCGACGTCTACCTGGGCGCCGACCAGATCCAGTGCCCGACCGGCGCCATCCTGACGCAGCCGCTGCGCTGGCTCGATTGCCTCAGCGCGCACCGCGTCACGAACACGTGGGCGCCGAACTTCGCCTATGCGCTCGTCAACGAGGCGCTGGAAGCCACTGAAGCCGGTCCATGGGACCTGGCGCCGCTGGACTTCATCCTGAACGGGGGCGAATCGATCGTGCCGCGCACGGCCCGCACGTTCCTGCGCCGGCTGGCGCCGTACGGCCTGCGCAGCGACGCGATGAAGCCGGCCTGGGGCATGTCCGAGACCTGCTCGGGCGTCACGTTCAATCCCGCCTTCACGCTGGCGGCGGGCAGCGACGACGACGCCTTCGTGGCCGTCGGCGCGCCGGTGCCCGGCGTGGCGCTGCGGATCGTCGATGGCGCCGACCGGGTGCTGCCGGAGGGTGCCGAAGGCCGCCTGCAGATCCGCGG
Organism: Pseudoduganella flava; assembly: GCF_007830495.1. Lineage (GTDB taxonomy): Bacteria > Pseudomonadota > Gammaproteobacteria > Burkholderiales > Burkholderiaceae_D > Rugamonas > Rugamonas flava. The sequence goes on from NZ_VLKW01000005.1 coordinate 20,884, forward strand.
CGCGCCCGTAACGGCGGGCTACTTCAACAACGACGCGGCCAACGCCGCGGCGTTCACGGCCGACGGCTGGTACGTGACGGGCGACCTGGCGACCTTGCGCGGCGGCAGCCTGACGATCACGGGGCGGGAAAAGGACGTCATCATCGTCAATGGCCTGAACTACCACGGCCACGAACTGGAACAGATCGCCGAAGAGGTGCCGGACGTGCTGGAGGCGCACGTTGCGGCTTGCGCGGTGCGTGGTCCAGGCCACGATACAGACCGTCTGGCGCTGTTCTTCAGCGTGCACGAGCGCGCCGCCGGCGCGCTGGAACGGGTGCGCCGCGCGCTGCGGCAGGCTTTGCTGAGCCGCGGCGGTATCGCGCCCACGTTCGTCGTGTCCCTGGCGCCGGCGGAATTCCCCCGCACATCGATCGGCAAGATCCAGCGCCTGCAACTGGCGCAGCGCTTCAACGCGGGCGAGTTCGACGCGCGGCTCGACGCGGGGGCGCCGGCGACGCTGCCGGCATGGTTCCACGCGCCCGCCTGGCTGCCGGCGCCCGCACCTCGGCCGGCCCGGCCGATGCCGGTGCTGCTGGCCGGTACCGAGCTGCCGGCCGACCTGCTGCGGCACCACGCGACCCGGCTGGTGCGTGTGCTGCCGGGCGAACGCTATGCCCGGCTCGGCATTGACCAGTTCACGCTCGACCCGCTCGACACCGAGCAGTGGAGCGGGCTGCTGGCGACGCTGCACGAAGAAACGGGGCAGGGCTGGCACATCGTCCATGCCACGATCGCGTGGCAGCCGGAGTATGCGGCGCTGCGCAGCGTGGCCGCGCTGGCACGCGCGATCACAACGGCGCAGCCGGGCCAGGTCGACATGCTGGACGTCGTCACCGGCGCCGCGTTCGCGCTGCCGGGCGATGCGGACGCGCTGCCGGAACACGCCGCGCTGCAGGGCTTCGTGCGCTCGCTGGCATTGGAACTGCCCGCCGTGCGCTGCCGCCAGATCGACGTCGGCGCCGCGGACCCGGGCAGCCTGGCCGCGCTGGCGACCGAGATCGGCGGCGTGGCGGCGCATGACGTGGTGGCCCTGCGCCCGGCGGGCCGCTATGTCCAGGCATTGCGGTACTGTGCTCCGGAGCAGCCGCCCGCCGCACTATCCGACCCCGGCTGGTGCGTGATCACGGGCGGTGCCGGCGGCATCGGCGCGGCGCTTGCCGCATGGCTGCTGGAGCACACCGCGCTCAATGTGCTGGTGCTGGGCCGCTCCGTGCCGCAAGGCGACGCCGGCGATCCACGCTACGCCCGCGTGGCGCAGGACGTGTGCGACGGCGCCGGCGTGGCCGCGCAGCTGGCGCACTACCAGCAGCGCTGGCAGGTGCCGCTGACGCACGTGTTCCACCTGGCCGGCGCGCTGGTCGAAGCACCCGTGGCGGCGCTGGACGATGCCGCATTGCTGCATGCGCTGCACGCCAAGGCACGCGGGGCGGCCGTGCTGCACGACGTGCTGGCCGACCGGCCGGGCGTCGAGATCGTGCATTTCGGTTCCGCCAACGGGTATTTCGGTGGCGCGGGCGTGGCAGCCTACGCGGCCGCCAACGCCGCCCTCGATGCGCTGGTGGCACGGCGCCGCGCCGCCGGCGGCCGCGCGCGCTGCCTGCACTGGAGCATGTGGGACGAAGTGGGCATGAGCCGCGGCTATGCCCTGAAGGCCCAGAGCGCGGCGCGCGGCTATCTGCCGCTGGCGCCGGCGCAGGGCCTGGACAGCCTGTGGCTGGCCTCGTCGTCCGACGCTCCCGTCGTGCTGGTCGGCCTCGATGCGGCCAGCCCGAACATCGCGCGCCACGTCGACGCGCCGCTGGCCGCAGCGTGGACGCTGCGCGCGCCGGCACCGGCAACGGCCTGCGACGACTTCGGCACGCCGCTGGCCGTGGTGCAGGAGGGCGGCATCGCGGCCGCCGCGCAGCCGCTGACGCCGATGGAACAGCGGCTGGCCGCCGTGTGGCGCGACGTGCTGCGCGTGCCGGTCGACGATGCCGCCGCCAATTTCTTCGAGCTGGGCGGCGATTCGATCATGGCGATCCAGCTGGTCGCGCGGGCTGCCAAGGCCGGCATCGGCCTGGCCCCGCGCGCGATCTTTGAGTGCCAGACGCTGGCCGAGCTGGCCCGCGCGGCCGCCGTCGACGACGGTGCCGAGGACGACGCCGCGCCGTTGACGGGCCCGGTGCCACTGGCGCCGATCCAGCGCTGGTTCTTCGCGCAGGACTTCGCGGCACGCCATCACATGAACCAGTCCGTGCTGCTGCGGCTGCAGCGCCGCATCGCGCCGGACGTGCTGCGCCAGGCCTTGCAGGCGCTGGTTCGGCAACACGACATGCTGCGCGCCCGGTTCGTCGAAGCCGATGGCGCCGTGGTCCAGCACCTGGCCGGCGACGTCGCGGTGCCGCTCGACGTGATCGCTGTCGCACCGGGCGAGGCAGCGCTGGCGCAGGCGTGCGACGCGCTGCAGGCGGGCCTTGACCTGGCGCGCGGCCCGCTGCTGCGCGCCGGCTACCTGCAAGGCGCCACGGCAGCCGACGATCGCCTGCTGATCGTCGCGCACCACCTGGTCGTCGACGGCGTGTCGTGGCGCATCCTCGTCGACGACCTGGAACACTGCATCGCCGAGCTGGAGCAAGGGCGTATGCCGCGGCTGGGGCGCAAGTCCACGTCGTATCGGGACTGGGTCGCGGCGCAGGCCGCGCAGGCGGCGGCAAGCCGCGACGCGGCGCTGGCTTACTGGCGGGACGCCACGGCGCTGCCCGGCGCGCTGCCGGCACCGGCCGCCGGCGCGAACCTGCGCGGTACCGAACAGGCCGTCGAACTGCGTTTCGATGCGGCGCTGACGGAGGCCGTGCTGCATGCGCTGCCCACCGCCGCCGGCATGGGGCCGGACGACGTGCTGCTGGCGGCCTTCTACGACGCCTGGCGCGACTGGGCCGGCGGACGCTTGCTGCTGACGCTGGAGGGCCATGGCCGGGGCGGCACGGCGGACGGCATCGACCTGTCGCGCACCGTCGGCTGGTTCACGGCGATGTATCCGGTGGCGATCGATGCGCCGGGCGTGCCGCTGGCCGCGCTGCCGGCGGCGCTGCATGCGCAACTGGCGGTGGTGCCCGGCGCCGGCCGGCCGTACCTGGCGTTGCGCCATGGCGACGACGCGGCGGCCCGCGCAGTGCTGGCGGCGGGCCATGCGCCTGCCGTCAGCTTCAACTACCTGGGCCGTTTCGACGTCGAGGACGACCGGCTGCTGCGCTTCGCCAGCGAGGCGCCGGGCGCGCAGATCGCCCCCGGGCAGCAGCGCATCCATGAACTGGACGTCGTCGGCGCCGTGGTCGATGGCGCGCTGCGCATGTCGTTCATCCATGGCGCCGAGCGTTATCCGCGCACGGCCGTCGCGGCACTGGCGGAGCGTTTCGCCGCCGCGCTGCGCGCGCTGGCCGAGGCGCCGGCGGCGCGCCGCTGGACGGCCGAGCACCCGGACCTGGCGGCGCAGCTAGCCGCACGCGGCATCGCCGCCGCGGACGTCGACAGCGTGGCGCCGGCCACGCCGATGCAGGCCGGGATGATCTACGAATCGCAGGTCAGCGGCGTGGCCGGCACCTTCGTGTCGCACCTCGTCAACGAGCTGGGCGGCGCGCTCGATACCGCCGCGCTGCGCGCCGCATGGCAGGGCGTCGTTGCCCGCCATGCCGTCTACCGCACCGCGTTCGTGCCGGGCCGCGATGGCGGCTGGCTGCAGGTAGTGCTGCGCCGCGCCACGCTGCCGTGGGTCGAACTGGATTGGTCGGCGCTGCCGGCGGACGAGCAGGAAGCGCGCTTTGCGCGGCTGCTGGACGACGATGCGCGCGCCGGCTTCGCGCCGGACCGCGCGCCGCTGCTGCGCATCCACTTGATCCGGATGGCGCCGGCGCGGTACCGCATGCTGGTTGCCGAACACCATTGCGTGTCCGACGGCTGGTCGCGCGGCATCGTGCTGGCCGACGTGGCGGCACTGTACCGCGGTGCCGGGGTGCTGGCGCCGGCGGTGCCGTTCGGCCGCTACGCGGATTGGCTGCGTGGCTTCGATGCGCCGCGCGCGCAGGCCTATTGGGACGGCCTGCTGGCCGGCGCCGCGCCGCTGCCGCCGTTCGCGTGCCAGGCTCCGGCGCGGGCGGACAAGGGGGGCGCGGCCGTGCAGCACCGCCATGCGCTGCGCTTGAGCGCCGCGCTGAGCGGCCGGTTGGCGGAGGCCGCGCGCACGCGCCGGGTGACGCTGGCCGCGCTGGCGCAGGCTGCTTGGTGCTGGACGATGGCCGCCCACACGGGCCGGCACGACGTCACGTTCCTGACGGTGCATGCGGGCCGTCCCCACGCGCTGGATGGCGTCGAGCGCATCGTCGGTCCGCTGCTCGCCACCGTGCCCGTGCGGGTCGACCTGGATGGCGTCGTCAGCGTGGCCGGCGCCGCCCAGGCGCTGCAGCGGCTGCAGGTCGAGCGCGCCGAACACGGCTTCCTGCCGCTGGCGCGCAGTTGCGCGGCGCTGGGCCGCGACGGCCTGCGCGGCGCCTCCGGCACATTGTTCGTGTTCGAGAACTTCCCGCTGACGGCGCCGCCGGCGGCCGCCGGCGAACTTGACGTGCTGTGGGTGCACCACGTCGACCGCTCCGACCTGCCGCTGTCCGTGATGGTCGTGCCGGGCGAGCAGCTCGAGGTGGTGTTCTACACGCGGGACGATTGTTATGACGGGGAGGCGGTCGCGCTGGTGGCCGATTCCTACGAAAGGATGCTGGAAGCCGCCGCGGCGGCGCCGGAAGCGGCGCCGGACCTGGACAACTGGTTGGGCGATGCCGATCTGGCCGAGCGGGCCGCGCGGCTCGCCCGGCGTGGCGCGATCGATGCGGCGCCGGCCGGCGCGGCCGAGTTCGAATTCTGAGCGGTGGCACGGCGATCCAAAGGATAACTGAAGGAGCAAGCATGGCGATGGATTTGTTGGTAGCGGCGCGGCGCCTGGGGGTGCTGGTGTACGCCGAGGGCGGTGCGCTGAAGGCGCGCGCGATGGGCCAGGCGATGACGCCGGCGCTGAAGGACGACATCAAGGCGGGCAAGGAGCGCCTGCTGGCCACGCTGGCGGACATCCAGCCGGCCTGGGTCGACAGCGCGGCATTGCAGGCGCAGGAAAAATTCTGGTGCGACGTGCTGGCCGATGCGCCGCCGGCGCACGCGCTGCCTACTGTCGGCACGCGCGGTGCGCCGTTCCAGCCGGGCGATATGGCCGCCGCGCCGCTGCTGGACGCCGCCGGCGCCGCCGCGCTGCGCAAGCTGGCCGCCGGGCAGGGCTGCGATGCGCTGCACCTGCTGCAGGCCGCATTCGCCACGCTGCTGTGCCGCTGGAGCGGCATGGACGAGATCGTGCTCGGCAGCCGCTTGCCGGCGCGCCTGCAACCGGCGGGCCAGGCTCGCGCCGGCGTGTTCGATCCCGTCGTGCCGCTGCGCCTCGCACCCGGCAGTGCCGCATCGCTGCCCCTGCTGGCGCGCCAGGCGCAGGCTGCCGCCACGGCGGCGCACGCGATGGCCGACCTGCCGCTGCTGTTGATGGCCGACCTGTTGAAAGTCGACCGCGACAGCCTGCATCCGCCGCTGTTGCAGGTCCTGCTGCTCGAGCGCGGCGGTGAAGCGGCCAGCGCGTTCGAGGCGGGTCTGCCGGCCCGCTACGACCTGGCCGCGCTGCTGCACACGGGGGACGACGGCGCGCTGGCACTTGCCTGGTGCTTCGATGCGGCCGTGTTCGACGCTGCGCTGCCGGCGGCATTGACGCGCGGGCTGGCCCGCCTGCTGCAAGCCGTGCTGGCGGCGCCGGAATTGGCGCCAGGGCAGCTGGACATCGTGCCGGCCGAGGACCTGGCGGTGATCGACCGGGCGAATGCGACCTCCCGGCCATTCGACGAGACGGTGTGCATGCAGCACCTGTTCGTCGCGCAAGCCACCGCGGCGCCCGCCGCGACGGCGCTGGTGCATGGCGACGTGCGCGTCAGCTACGGCGAACTGCATGCGCAGGCCCGCGCCGTGGCAGCCGCGTTGCGCGAGCGCGGCATCGGCCCGGGTGCCACGGTGGCCGTCTGCGCGGCGCGCGAGCCGGCGCTGTTCGCGGCCGTGCTGGGCACGCTGCTGGCGGGTGCCGCCTACGTGCCGATCGACCCGGCCAATCCGCGCGAGCGGATCGCCTACATGGTGGCCGACAGCGGCGCCCGCGTGCTGCTGACGACGCAGGCGCTGGCGCCGTCGCTGGAGGGCATTGACGCAGTGTTGCTGTGCGCCGATGCGCTGGTGCCGCAGGCCGCGGACGACGTGGCGGTGGCGGGCACGCCGTCCGACACGGCGTACGTGATCTACACGTCCGGCTCGACCGGCAAGCCGAAGGGCGTGGCGGTGCCGCATCGGGGCATCATCAGCCTGGCCACGTTCCAGGTCCGCGAATTCGGCCTGGAGCGCGACAGCCGCGTGCTGCAATTCGCGTCGATCGGCTTCGACGCCTCCGTGTGGGAGTGGATGATGGCGCTGTTGAACGGCGCCACGCTGTACCTGTGCCCGGACGCGCTGCGCACGGCGCCCGACGCGCTTGCCGACTACCTTGTCGAACACGGCATCACGCATGCGTTCCTGGCGCCGGCGCTGCTGGCGCACATGGACCCGGAGCGGCCGTATGCGCTGCGCATGCTGATGGTCGGCGGCGAGCGCTGTCCGGACGCGTTGCCGCGCCGCTGGGCCGGCCGCGTGCCGCTGTACAACGGCTATGGGCCGACGGAGGCGACGATGTGCGCCAGTTGGGCGCGGCTGGCGCCTGACGAACCGGTGACGATCGGTGCGCCGTGCGACAACGTGCGGCTGTATGTCGTCGACAGCGACCTGCGGCCAATGCCGGTGGGCGCCGCCGGCGAGCTCTTGATCGGCGGTGTCGGACTGGCGCACGGTTACCTGGGCGCTCCCGACTTGACCGCCCAGGCGTTCGTGAACGTCGCACTGATGGCTGGCCAGCCGGAACGGCTGTACCGCAGCGGCGACCTGGTGCGCCGCCGCCCGGATGGACGGCTCGACTACCTGGGCCGGCTGGGCAACCAGCTGCAGCTGCGCGGCTACCGCATCGAGCCGGGCGAGATCGAAAGCGTGCTGGCCGGCGCGGAGCAGGTGGCCCAGGCAGTCGTGCTGCTGCGCACTGGGGCACGTGGCGCCAGCCTGGCCGCGTTCGTGACGGCGCCCGCGCTGGCCGATGCGGCGCAGCGCGGCGCGCTGGCGCAGGCGCTGCTGGAGCGCGCGGCGCAGCTGCTGCCCGCCTACATGGTGCCGGCCAGCCTGCTCGTGCTGCCGGCGTTTCCGCTGACCCGCAACGGCAAGATCGATCACGCGGCGCTGCTTGCGTTGGGCGCGGACACGGAGGACGCGCCGCGCACGCCGGCCGAACAGGCGCTCGCCGCGATCTGGTGCGAGCTGCTGCAGCGGGAAACGGTGGGCGTGCGCGAGAACTTCTTTGCGGCCGGCGGCGATTCGATCCTCAGCATCCAAGCCGTGGCGCGGGCCAACCAGGCCGGTTTCGCCGTCACGGCGCGCCAGTTCGTCGAGCTGGGCACGATCGAGGCGATCGCAGCGCAGGCCGGCCCCGCGGCGACGCCGCGGCACAGCGCCGCCAGCGGCACGCTGCCGCCGCTGCCGATCCAGCGCCGCTTCCTGGACGAGGCCATGCCGTCGCCGCACCATTTCAACCAGGGCGTGCTGCTGCATCCGCCGGCCGGCCTGGCGCCGGAGCAGCTGCCCGCGCTGGCGGCCGCGCTGGTGCGCCGGCACGATGCGCTGCGCCTCGTGTTCCCCGGCGGCGGCGTGGCCGTCCACGTGGCGCCGGAGGCCATCGATACCGCCGCGCTGGTGGCGTACGAGACGATGACCGGCGCCGGCACGTTCGAGGACTTCGTTGCGACGGCCGCGGAACGCCACCAGCGCGCATTCGACCTGGCACGCGGCCCGCTGCTGCGGATGGTCTGGCTGGCGGGGCACGATACCGCGCGCCTGCTGCTGCTGGCGCACCACCTCGTCGTCGACGGCGTGTCGTGGCGCATCCTGCTGCAGGACCTGCAGCTGGCCGTGCGCCAGTTGCGCGCGGGGGAGCCTGTCGCGCTGCCGGACGTGCCGGCCTCTTACCAGCAATGGGCATTGGCGCTGGCCGCCGACGCCGCCGGCCCGGTGGCGCAGACCGAACTGCCGTTCTGGCGCGCCCAGGCCCAAGACGCCGTGCCGGCGCTCGTGCCCGACCGTGTGCCGGCCACCGCGCCGCTGCGCGCCAGCACCCGCGCGACCGGCTTCACGCTGCCGCGGGAGGCCACCCGCCAGCTGCTGCAGCAATGCCAGCGCCCGTACCGCACAGGCATCAATGAATTGCTGCTGGCGGCACTGCGCCTCGCCGTGCGGTCCCTGACGGGTGCGGACTCGCTGCACGTGGCACTGGAAGGGCACGGCCGCGACGGCCTGGCCGATGCGCCGGATCTTGGCCGCACCGTCGGCTGGTTCACGGCGCTGTACCCGCTGCGGCTGGAGGGGGCGGCCGGGCAGGGCGACGACGTCGGCGCGGTCATCCGCGCCACCAAGGAACAATACCGGCAAGTGCCGCGCGGCGGGCTGGGTTACGGCGTGCTGCGCTACCTGGCGCGCGATGCGGCGCTGGCCGCGGCGCCGGCACCGCAGATCCTGTTCAACTACCTGGGCCAGTTCGACGCGGCGCTGGAAGGCGACGGCATCGGCTTTGCCGCCGAGCCGATCGGCACGCCGGCCGCGCCGGAGCAGCCGCGCGACGCGGCGCTGGGCATCAATGGCGTCGTCAGCGGCGGCTGCCTGCGCTTCACGATCGACTACAGCGCCGACGAATTCGATGCCGCCACGGTGGAGCGGTTCGCCGCCGCGTATGAAACGGCGCTGGGCGACGTGATCGCCCACTGCCTGGCGGCGCCGGCCATGCCGACCCCGTCCGACTTCCCACTGGCGCGCATCGGCCAGCCGGCGTTGGACGCGCTGGCGCAGCGCTACCGGATCGAGCGGCTGTATCCGGCCACGGCGATGCAGCGGGGATTGCTGTTCCATACGCTGGTGGACGGCGGCGCGTACACGAGTCAGATCCAGCTGGAGCTCGCAGGGCCGCTGCAACCGGCGGTGCTGCGCCAGGCGTGGGAAGCCGTGTGTGCGCGCCACGACGTGTTCCGCACCGCGATCGTCGACGTCGGCGACGAGGCTTGCCAGCTCGTCGTCGATGCGGTGCGGCTGCCGTGGGAGGAATGCGATCTGCGCGGCCTGCCCGCTACCGAACAGGAGGCGGCGGGTACGCGCGCGCGCCTCGCGCAGCGCGCCGAGCCGTTCGACCTGACGGCGCCGCCGCTGATGCGGATGCTGTTGCTGCGCCTGGGCGACGAACGTTATCGGCTGGTGTGGACGCACCATCACGTGCTGCTCGACGGCTGGTCGCTGCCGCTCGTGTATGCGGACGTGATGGCGTTGTACGGCGCGCTGGCGCAGGGACAGGCGCCGCGCCTGCCGGCGGTGCGGCCTTACCAGGACTACGTGGCGTGGCTGCGCGAGCAGGACGTGAGCGGTGCACGCGCGTACTGGCGCGGCCGCCTGGCCGGCATCGAGGCGCCGACGCCGCTGTCGATCGACCGGCTGCCGGCGGCGGCCGAAGGCAGCCACCGCTACCGGGAATTCGCGCTGTCGCCGGAAGCGACGGCCAGCCTGCAGCAGCTGGCGCGCCGCACGCACACGACGCTGTACACGGTGCTGCAATACGCGTGGGGGTGGCTGCTGCACCACTACAGCGGCGAAGCCACCGTGGTGTTCGGCGCGATCCTGGCCGGCCGGCCGCCGCAACTGGCCGGCGTCGAACGGATGGTGGGGCTGTTCCTGAACACGCTGCCCGTCACGTTCACGGCCGAACCGGGCGTGGGCATCGCCGCCGCGCTGGGCAAGCTGCACCAGGCCTTCCAGCAGTCCGCCGAATTCGGCTATTTGCCGCTGGCGGAGATCCGGCGCCAGAGCGCGCTGGAGGCGGGCGCGCCGCTGTTCGACAGCGTGATGGTGCTGGAGAACTACCCGATCGATCCGGCCGCCGCGGCGGACGGCGCCGCCGGCCTGCGCCTGTGCGGCGCCGAGGGTTACGAGGAAACCAACTACAAGCTGACGATCAATGCGACATTGTCGGACCGCTTGGGCATCCGCTGCAGCTACCGCAGCGACGTGGTGGCCGACGGCGCCGTCGTCCGGCTGCTGGCGCACCTGGAAGCGATCCTGGTGCAGCTGCCGCTGCACGACGATCCGGCCCGCATCGCATGGCTGTCGGCCGCCGAGCAGCAGGCGATCGCACGCTGGGCCACGCCGGCGCCCGCGCCGGCCACCGGCTGCATCCATCACCGCTTCGAGGAACAGGTGGCGCGCACGCCGGATGCCGTTGCGCTGGTGTGCGACGGCGCCACGCTGACGTATGGCGAGCTCGATGCGCGCGCCAACCGGCTGGCGCATGCGCTGCGCGCGCACGGCGCGGCAGCCGAAACCCGCGTCGGCCTGTTCTTCGAGCGGGGCCTGGACATGGTCGTCGCGATCCTCGGCACGTTGAAGGCTGGCGCGGCCTACGTGCCGCTCGACCCGGCGCTGCCGCCGGCCCGGCTGGACTACCTGCTGCGCGACAGCGATGCCGCGCTGCTGCTGGCCGAACCGGCCCTGCTGCCCACGCTGGCCGACCGGCCGTCCCGCGTACTCGCCCTGGACGACGCGCTGCTGGCGCCATACCCCGCCACGCCGTGCGGCGCGGTGGTCGACACGGCCAACGCGGCGTACGTGATCTACACGTCAGGCTCCACCGGCCAGCCGAAGGGCGCCGTCGTCGAGCACCGCCAGGTCGACCGGCTGATGCGCGTGACGCAAGCCGATTTCGCGTTCGGGCCGGCCGACGTGTGGACGCTGTTCCACTCGTACGCGTTCGACTTCTCCGTGTGGGAGATGTGGGGCGCGCTGTGCCATGGCGGCCGCCTCGTGGTCGTGCCGAAGCTGGTGGCGCGCACGCCGGAACGCTTCCACGCGCTGGTGGTGGAGGAAGGCGTGACGGTGCTGAACCAGACGCCGGCCGCGTTCGAGCATTTCCGCGAGGAGGATGCGCGCCGGCGCACGCCGCTCGCGCTGCGCTACGTGATCTTCGGCGGCGCCGCGCTGGAATTCGCCGCGCTGCGGCCGTGGTTCGCACTGCACCCGGAAACGCCGCGGATGATCAATATGTACGGCATCACGGAAACCACGGTGCACGTGACGGTGCGCGAGGTGACCCGCGCCGATGCGCTGCGCGGCGGGGGCAGCCTGATCGGCCGGCCGCTGGCCGACCTGGGCACGCTGGTGCTGGACGCGGCAGGCCGCCCCGTTCCCGTCGGCGTGGCCGGCGAGCTGTATGTGACGGGCGCTGGCGTCTGCCGCGGTTACCTGCATCGGCCCGAGCTGACGGCGCAGCGCTTCCTCGTCGACCCGGCCGGCGCACGCCGCTACCGTACCGGCGACCTGGTGCGCCGGCATGAGGATGGCGACCTGGAATACCTGGGCCGCATCGACAACCAGGTCAAGATCCGCGGCTTCCGCATCGAGCTGGGCGAGATCGAGGCGCAGCTGATGCGCCAGGACGCCGTGCGCCAGGCCCTGGTGCTGGCCGACGGCGATGGTGCGGCGCGCCGCCTGGTGGCGTATGTGGTGCTGGACCAGTCTGCCGGCGCCGGCATCGACGACGTGCGTGCGGCGTTGGCCGCGGCGCTGCCGGACTACATGGTGCCCGCCGTGATCGTGCCGCTGGCGGCGATGCCGCTGAACGTCAACGGCAAGATCGACCGGGCGGCGCTGCCGGCGCCGGACGCCGGCGCGGCCGCGGGCGGCGGGCGGGCCCCGGCCACGCCGACCGAGCAGCGTATCGCCGCGATCTGGCAGGAAGCTTTGGCACTGGGCCGCGTCGGCGCGGACGGCAATTTCTTTGCCGTGGGCGGCGATTCGATCCGTGCGATTCCGCTGGTGGCGCGGCTGCAGCGCGCCGGCTTCGGCCTGACGGTCAAGGACTTGTTCGAAGCCCCCACCGTGGCGGCGCTGGCGCGGCGCGCCGATGCGTGCGCGCCGGCGCTGCCGGCCGTCGAGCTGGCGCCGTTCGCGCTGGTGGATGCGGCCGTGCTGGCCAAACACGGTTTTGCACCGGCCGATGAGCGGCTGGCCGATGCGTATCCGATGACGGCGCTGCAGCAGGGCATGGTGTTCCACAACCTGCTGGCCGTGTCGACGTACCACGACGTGATGAGCTTCCACGTGCGCGCCGGCTGGGACGAGGCGCGCTTCGCGGCGGCCCTGGCGCGGATGGTGGCGCGGCACCCGATCCTGCGCACCGTCTTCAGCCTGGCCGGCGGCACGCCGCTGCAACTGGTGCTGGCGCACCATGTGCCGGTACTGCACGTGACCGACCTGGCGGCGCTGCCCGCCGCGCAGGCGGCGGACGCGGTGGCCGAATTGATCGAGCGGGAACGCAACACGCCGTTCGAACCCGGCGTGCCGCCATGGCAGGTCCACGTGCAGTTGCGCGGGCCGGGGGAATTCCAGTACACGCTGAGCTTCCACCACGCGCTGATGGACGGCTGGAGCGTGGCGAGCCTGAACACGGAGCTGTTCAACGCCTACCTGGGCAACGCGCCGGCCGACGCGCCGCCGCTGCCGTACGCACACTACGTGCAGCTGGAGCAGCAGGCGCTGGCCGATCCGGCCGTGCGTGCCTACTGGTGCGCGCACCTCGCCGGCGCCGTGCTGCCATGGTGGGCCGGCAAGCCGAAACGCAGCACGTTGCGCGCCGCGCAGCGGCTGGACGAGGCGTTGTCCGGCCGCCTCAGCGCGCTGGCCCGGCGGCTGGACGTGCAGGAGCGCAGCGTGCTGCTCGCCCTGCACGCGGCGTTGATGGCATTGCTGGACGGCGGCAGCGACGTGCTGACCTCCGTCGTCAGCAACGGCCGCCCGGAACGCGAGGGCGGCGAGGCCACGCTGGGCCTGTTCCTCAATTCGCTGCCGTTCCGCGTCGCGCTGGACGACATGGACTGGGAGCAGCTGGTGCGCCGCATCGAGGCCGAGGTGACGGCATCGTACGGCGCGCGCCGGCTGCCGCTGGTCGAGATCCAGGCCGACAGCGGGCTCGATTTCTCCGGTTCGCTGTTCAACTACGTGAACTTTCACGTCTACCAGGGGCTCGACAGCGCGCTGGGCGTCGTCGGTGCCCAGGGCGCGGACGAGAAGAACTACACGATCAGCCTGTCGTTCTCGAAAGTCCCGGACGATGGCGCGGTGCGCTTCGACGTGGCGATCGACGTCGATGCCGCCGTGTTCGATGCCGACTTCCTGGCCCGCATCGGCGGCTACGTGCCGGCGCTGGCAGCGGCAATGACGGCCGACGGTGCCCAGCCGGTCGCGCATGCGCTCGTGCTGGGCGCTGCCGAACAGGCCGAACTGGCGCGCCGCGCGGCGTGCGTGGCGGCGCCTTACCCGGAGGTGCCCGTACACGAGGCGTTTGCAAGCCAGGCGCGCCGCACGCCCGACGCGCCGGCCGTGCGCTGTGGCGACACGATGCTGACCTATGCGGCGCTGGAAGCGCGCGCCAACCACCTGGCCGCGGCCCTGGCGGCACGCGGCGCGGGAAGCCGGATCGGCCTGTGCATGCACAACTCGGTCCACCTGCTGGCCGGCATGCTGGCGATCCTGAAGTGCGGCGCGGCCTACGTGCCACTCGACCCGGTGCATCCGCCGGAGCGGCTGGCGCGGATCGCCGCCGCCGCGGGCCTTGGCACCGTGCTGACGCAGCAGCACCTGAGCGCAAACCTGGCCCCGCATCTCGCCAGTGTGCCGGCCGACGTGCTGGTGGCCGACGGCGGTGCCGACGACTGGCTCGCAGCCGGCAGCACCGTGCCGGCTGCGGTCGCGCCCGAGGATGCCGCCTATGTGATCTACACATCCGGCTCGACCGGGCAGCCGAAGGGTGTCGTCGTCAGCCACCGGGCGCTGGCGATGTACCTCGGCCATGCGCTGTCCAGCTATCACGGCGGGCATTTGACCGGATCGCTGGTGGCGACGTCGTATGCGTTCGACCTGACCAAGCCGGCGCTGTTCCTGCCGTTGCTGACGGGCGGCTGTGTCGAGCTGCTGGACCCGGCCGATACGCTGGGCGCACTGGCGCACCGCATCGCCGACCCGGCCGCAGGGGCCCGTCTCGTGCGCGCCACGCCGATGCACGTGCAGGCGATGCTGGACCTGCTGCCAGCCGAAGGTGTCGTCGCGGCCCGGCATGCCTTCGTCATCGGCGGCGACCGGTTCACGCCGGAGCTGGCGCGCCGGCTGCAGCGGCGCTTCCCGCAGGCGGACATCTACAACCACTACGGACCGTCCGAGTCCGTGGTCGGCTGTGCGATGTACCACGTGACGCCGCACATCGACACGCTCGGCGACACCGTGCCGATCGGCCAGGCGATGAACAACCGCGCGCTGTACGTGCTGGACGACCGCCTGCGGCCTTGCCCGCTGGGCGTGCCGGGCACGCTGTACGTGGCCGGCGCCGGGCTGGCGGACGGCTACCTGGGCCAGCCGGAGCTGACGGCGCAAGCCTTCGTCGCCAACCCGCATGGCACGGGCGCGCTGGCGCGCATGTACCGCACCGGCGACCGCGTGCGGTACGACAGTGCCGGGAATCTGCTGTTCCTCGGCCGCGCCGACGACCAGGTGAAGCTGCGCGGCTACCGCGTGGAACCGGGCGAGATCGAGGCGGCGCTGCGCCAACTGGCGTGGGTGCGCGACGCCGTCGTGGCGGTGCACGGCACAGGCGCGGACGTGATGCTGGCGGCCTACCTGGTCGTCGACCCGGCCGGCGCGCCGGCGGCGGACGACGACGCGGCGGTGGTAGGCGCGGCACTGCGGCGCCGCCTGCCCGAATACATGGTGCCGGCCGCGTTCGTGCGGCTGGCCGCGCTGCCGCTGTCGGCCAACGGCAAGATCGACCGGCGCGCGTTGCCGGCACCGGCACGGGCCGCGCGGGCCGCCGCGCAGCCGCTGGAAGGGGAGATCGAGCTGCGGCTGGGCGACATCTGGCGCGACCTGCTCGGCGTGCCGGCGGTGGGCGCGACGGACAGCTTCTTCGAGCTGGGCGGCCATTCGCTGAAGGCGACGCGGATGGTCAGCGCCATCGCGGCGCAGTTCGGCGTCACGCTGCCGCTGACAACGGTGTTCGGCACGCCGCAGCTGCGCGCGCTCGCCGCGCACATCGAGGCGCAGCGCGTCATCGAGCAGAACCGCGCGGCACTGGCCGGGCTGGACGACACGAACGACATGGATTGGTGACTTATGGGCGTGCAAGCATTGGTACGTGAATTGAACGAGCAGGGCGTCTACCCGTTCCTGCACGAAGGGCGGCTGAAGACGCGCTCGCGCGCCGGCGGCAGCGTGGCGCCGGCCCTGGCCGACAAGATCCGCGCGCACAAGGATGCGCTGATCGCGTTCCTCGGCGGCGATGCCGGCACGGCGGCGCCGCCGATCGTGCCGGCAGCCGGCGCGGGCACGCCGGCACCGCTGTCGTACGCGCAGCGGCGGCTGTGGTTTATCGAGCAATTGCAGGGCGGCGGCGGCCAGTACAACATGCCGACGGCGCTGGAGCTGACAGGCCGCGTGGACCTGGACGCCATCGAATGGGCGCTGGACGCGATCGTGCAGCGCCATGCGGTACTGCGCACCACCTACGCGGCCGGCGACGGGGAACCGTACCAACAAGTGCGCACGGCCACGCTGCGGCTGGGCCGCACCGACCTGCGCGGCGTGCCCGAGCCAGGCCGCGAGGAGGCGTTGCAATGCGCCTGCGCCGCCGAAGCCGCGCAGCCGTTCGACCTGGCGGCGGACCTGATGCTGCGCGCCCATGTGTTCACGGTGGCCGAGGACCGGCACGTGCTCGTCGTCACGCTGCACCACATCGCCTGCGACGGCTGGTCGAAAGGCGTGCTGACGCGCGAATTCGCCGCGCTGTACGGCGCGCGCATGGCGGGGACGCCGGCCGCACTGGCGCCGCTGCCGGTGCAGTACGCCGATTATGCGCGCTGGCAGGCCACGCCGGCCGTCACGCAACGGATGACGGGCCAGCTGGCGTATTGGGAAGAACGGCTGGCCGGCGCGCCGCCGCTGCATGGCCTGCGGCTGGATCGCCCGCGCCCGCCGCAGCAGCAGATTGCCGCCGGCGCGCATTTGCAGCAGCTGGACGGCGCGCTGCTGGCCCGGCTGAAACGCGTGGGGCTGGACCACGATGCCACGCTGTTCATGGTGCTGCACGCGGCGTTCGCCGTGCTGCTGGCGCGCCATGGCCAGGAGCGCTCCGTGGTCATCGGTTCGCCCGTCGCCGGGCGCCAGCGGCACGAGCTGGAACCGCTGATCGGCTTTTTCGTCAACATGCTCGTATTGCGCACGGACGTCGAGCCGGGCCAATCGTTCACGGCATTGCTGGCGCGCACCCGCGCCGACGCGCTGGCCGCGTACGCGAACCAGGACGTGCCGTTCGAAATGCTGGTCGAGCGCCTGCAGCCGGAGCGCAACCTGAGCCATGCGCCGCTGTTCCAGATCCTGTTCGCGCTGCAGAACAACGACTACGGCGGCCTGGAGCTGCCGGGCGCCGGCGTGCGCGCCTTCGGCACCGGCCAGGACACGGGCCGCTTCGACCTGGAGCTGCTGGCCGGTGAACGCGATGGCGGCCTGACGTTGAACTGGGTGTATGCCAGCGCACTGTTCGATGCCGCCACGATCGCCGCGCTGGCCGACAGCTTCGCCGTGCTGCTTGCGGCGCTCTGCGCCGATCCCGCCTGCCCGGTGGGCGACCTGGCGCTGCTGACGGCCGACGATCGCGCGCGGCTGGCGCGCTGGCAGGCCGGCGCCACCGTTGCGGAACGCGCCGTGCCGATCCACCAGCTGTTCGAGCGGCACGCCGCCCGGTCCGGCGGCGCCGTCGCCCTGGTGCACGGCGATACGCGGCTCACGTTCGCGCAGTTGAATGCCCAGGCCAACCGGCTGGCCGCCGCGCTGATCGGCCGCGGCGTGGGGCGCGACCAGCTCGTCGGCATCAGCCTGCCGCGGGGCCCGGCGATGGTGGCGGCCGTGCTGGCCGTGCTGAAGGCGGGTGCCGCCTATGTGGCGTTCGACCCCGACTATCCGCCGGCGCGGCTGGAGCGGATGCTGGACGACAGCGCCGTGCCGCTCGTGCTGACGGATGCCGGCGCGGCCTGGCGCACGCCGCACGAACGGGGCCTGGCGCTGGACGTGGGCGCGCTGCCCGCCGGCCTGCCGGACACGGATCCGGGCCTGCCCATCGACCCGGAACAGCTGGCGTATGCGATCTACACGTCCGGCTCGACCGGCAAGCCGAAAGGCATCGTGCTGCCGCACCGGGTGCTGGCCAACCTGCTGCACGACCAGTACCGGCGCCACCCGGTACTGGCGCAGCCGCTGCCGGCGCTGCAGTACGCCACGCTGAACTTCGACATGTCGATCTACGAGATCATGACGGCGCTGTGCAACGGCGGCACGCTGGTGCTGCCGCCGGACGACGCGCGCACGTCGCTGGCGCGGCTGGGCGAGCTGCTGCGCGCCGAGCGCGTCGGCCGGGCCTACCTGCCGACGGCGCTGCTGCCGGAATTCTGCCGGCACGCCGTGCAGCAGGGGCTAGCGTTGCCGGACCTGCGCATGATCCAGGTGGCCGGCGAAGCGCTGACGATCAATGCCGACGTGCGCGCGTTCTTCCGCGCCACGCCGCACTGCACGTTGCTGAACCTGTACGGCCCGTCCGAGACGCACGTCGTCACGGACGTGGCGCTGGCGGGCGACCCCGATCTCTGGCCCGTGGTGCCGCCGATCGGCTGGCCGGTCGACCATTGCACGCTGCGGCTGTTGGACGAGCGGGGCAATGCGGTGCCGCGCGGCGTGGCCGGCGAGTTGTTCATCGGCGGCGCGTGCCTGGCGCGCGGCTACCTGAACGAGCCCGATATGACTGCGGCGAAATTCGTCGTGCTGGACGGGCAGCGCCTGTACCGCAGCGGCGACCTGGTGCGCCACCGCCCGGACGGCGCATTGGAATACCTGGGCCGCATCGGCAGGCAGATCAAGCTGCACGGGTTCCGCATCGAGCTTGACGAGATCGAGCATTGCCTGCTGGCCGACCGGCGCGTCGCCGATGCCGTCGTGCTGGCGACGGGCGAGGGGGCCGAGCGCACGCTGGTCGCCTACCTGGTGCTGTGCGACGGCGCCGCTGCCGCCGCGCTGGACGACATCGGCGCCGGCCTGGCCGCGGCGGTGCCGGAATACATGGTGCCGCCCGTGTTCGAGGTGCTGGAACGCTTCCCGCTGAATGCCAACGGCAAGGTCGACGTGGCGCGGCTGCCGGCACCACGACGCGCTGCGAGCGCCCCTTACGAGGCGCCGGCGGCGGGGCTGGAACGGCAGGTCGCGCGGCTGTGGGCCGAGTTGCTGAAGAAGCGTGTCGACGAGATCGGCGCGCATGCCCGCTTCTTCGAGCTGGGCGGCCATTCGCTGCTGGCGATGCGGCTCATCAATCGCATCGAGCAGGAGTGCGGCATCCGCGCCGGCGTGCGCACGGTGTTCGCCCGGCCCACGCTGCGCGCGCTGTGCACGGAGCTGGCCGCGTTGCCGCGCGCCGCGGCACGGGCAATGGCCGGCGGCGCGGGCCCGGGGCCCCATCCGCTGTCCCATGCCCAGCAGCGGCTGTGGTACATCGACCAGCTGGAAGGCGGCAGCGCGCAATACCACCTGCCCGTCGCGCTGTGCCTGAGGGGCACGCTCGACGTGGCGGCGTTGCGGGTGGCGTTCGACACGATCGTGGCGCGCCACGACGTGCTGCGCACCGTGTACGCGAACGACGACGGCCAGCCGGTGCAGCGCGTGCTGCCCGTGCGGGCGATGCCGTTCGCGGTGGTTGACGCCACGTGGGCATCCGGCCCGGACGATCCGGCGCTGGTCGAAAGGCTGCGTACCGCGGCCGCCGCGCCGTTCGACCTGGCGCGCGACGGCGTGCTGCGCGCCCAGCTGTTCGCGCTTGCACCCGATACGCACGTGCTGCTGGTCACGCTGCACCACATCGCCGGCGACGGCTGGTCGCTGGGCGTGCTGACGCGCGAGCTGGCAGCGCTGTATGCGGGGACGCCATTGCCCGCTTTGCCGTTGCAGTACGCCGATTTCGCGACGTGGCAGCGGGACCCCGAGCAACGGGCCCAGCTCGACCGCCAGCTGGCCTACTGGCGCGACCAGCTGGCCGGGCTGCCGCCCGTGCACGGCCTGCCGCTGGACCGGCCGCGCCCAACTCGCGCCGATTACGCCGGCGCGCTGCACACCCAGCGGCTGGACGCCGCACTGACGGCGCGCATCCGCGCGCTGGCCGACGCCGGCGGCGCCACGCTGTTCATGGCGCTGCAGGCCGCGTTCGCGGTCGTGCTGATGCGCTGGAGCCATGCCGCGGAATTCGCGCTCGGTACGCCCGTCGCGGGGCGCGGCCATGCGGGCCTGGACCAGTCGATCGGCCTGTTCGTCAACACGCTGGTGCTGCGCCATGCGCTGGCCGACAACGCCACGTTCCGCCAGCAGGTCGACGCGACGCGGCAGCTGGCCCTGGACGCGTTCGCGCACCAGGACGTGCCGTTCGAACTGCTGGTCGAGACGCTGAAACCCGCCCGCAGCCTGGCGCACGCACCGTTGTTCCAGGTGTCGTTCGCGCTGCAGAACAACGAGGCCGTCGCGCTGGAGCTGCCCGGCGTGGACGTCGCCGGCGTGCCGCTGGGCGCGGCGCAGGCGAAGTTCGACCTGAGCCTGTCCGTGCGCGAAAGCGGCGACGAACTGGTGCTGCACTGGACCTATGCGACCAGCCTGTTCGACGGCGCCACGGTGGCGCGGCTGGCCGACAGTCTGCAAGTATTCCTGGGCGCGGCGCTGGATGCGCCCGACCGCCCGTTGTTGGCACTGCCGCTGGCACCCGCCGCCGATCTCGCCGCGCTGCGCGCATGGAACGACACGCGCGACACCAGCATCGCGCTGCGCTGCGTGCACGAAACGATCGCGGAGACGGCGCGCCGCGTGCCGGACGCGCCGGCCGTGCGCGATGCGGCGGGCGATGTGAGCTATCAAGCGTTGGACGCCGCGGCGGACGCGATCGCACGGCGGCTCGCCGCGCATGGCGTGGGACCGGGCGACCGCGTCGCGTTGTGCATCGAGCCGTCCGCCGAACTGCTGGCGGCGCTGCTGGGCGTGCTGCGCCGCGGCGCCGCCTACCTGCCGCTGGAACTGCGCAACGGGCCGGCGCGGATGGACGCGATCCTGGCCGATGCCGGCGCGGCCGCCGTGCTGCTGGGCGCCGGCTTGGCCGACGCGCTACCCGATGTCGCGGCGTGCCCGCACATCGCCGTCGACGGTTGCCTGGGATCCGGGTGGGATGCGGGCTGGGACGACAGCGCCGCCGTGCCGCAGCCGGACGTGGGTCTCGCGGCCAGTGCCTACGTCGTCTACACGTCCGGCACCACCGGCGTGCCGAAGGGCGTCGACGTGCACCATGGCGGCCTGGCCGATTACTGCGCGTATGCGGGGCGGCGCTATTACGGCCCGCACCTGGCGGGTTCCCTGGTCGTCACGTCGCACGGCTTCGACATCACGGTGCCGGCGCTGCTGCTGCCGCTGCTGCATGGCGGCTGCGTGACGCTGCTGCCGCGGGGCGACGTGCTGCCGCGCGCCGCCGCCGTGTTGGCCGCGCCAGACTGCCCGGACTATCTGCTGCGGATGACGCCGATGCACGTGCAGGGCTTGCTGGCGTTGCTGGGCGACGGCGCGCCTTCGCCGGCGCGCCACGCGTTCGTCATCGGCGGCGAGCGCTTCCCGGCGGCGCTGGCGCGGCAGTTGCGGCAGCGCTTCCCGGCCAGCGCGATCTACAACCATTACGGGCCCAGCGAAACGGTGGTCGGCTGCTGCATGCAGCTGATCGGCGAGCAGGAGCTGGACGGCGCGACGGAACTGCCGATCGGCACGCCGCTGCCGAATACCTGCCTGTACGTGCTGAACGAGGCGATGCGGCCGACGCCCCGCGGCGCGCCCGGCGAGTTGTACATCGGCGGCGCCGGCGTCAGCAACGGCTACCTGAACCGGCCGGACCTGACGGCGCGCCAGTTCGTGGCCAATCCATTCGGCCCCGACTGGGCGCCGCGGCTGTATCGCAGCGGCGACCTGGTACGCATGGACCGCGCCGGCCGCCTGGTGCATCTGGGCCGGATCGACGAGCAGATCAAGCTGCGCGGCTTTCGCATCGAACCGGCCGAGATCGAGGCGCACATCGCCCGCGTGGCCGGGGTGCGCAAGGCGGTCGTCGTGGCGGCCGGCGAGAGCGAGCGGCGGCACCTGGCGGCCTACCTGGAAACGGACCATGCGACGGGCGCGGATGCGGAAGCGCTGGTGGGCCGGGTACGCGCCGCGTTGCACGGCGCGCTGCCGGACTACCTGGTGCCGGCCGCCTACCTGTGCGTCGAGCGCCTGCCGCTGTCGGCCAACGGCAAGCTGGATCGGCGCGCGCTGCCGCCCATCGTGGCACCGGCCGCGCCACCGGCCGCGCCGCCCGCCACGCCGACCGAGCATGCGCTGCGGGACGTGTGGGCCGACCTGCTGGGCATCGACGCCGAGACGATCGACACGACGGCGGGCTTCTTCAGCCTGGGCGGCCATTCGCTGCTGGCCGTGATGCTGGTCGAGGCGGTGCGGCGGCGCTTTGGCGTGCGCCTGCCGCTGGGCAGCCTGTACACGGCGCCGGACGTGCGCGCGCAGGCAGCGCTGATCGATGCGGGCGGCGGCGGGGAACAGCCGGCCGTCACGTTGCAGGCAGGTAGCGGCGCGCCGCTGTTCCTGATCCACCCGGTCGGCGGCGACTTGCTGTGCTACCGCGCCCTGGTGCGCGAGCTGGCCTACGACGGCCCCGTGTACGGCATCGAACACGCGGGCTTTTCCGGCACCGGTGCGATCGCCGTACATACCGTCGACCAGCTGGCCGACGCGTATTGCGCGCGCCTGCGGCAAGTCCAGCCGGACGGCCCGTACCGCCTGGCTGGCTGGTCGCTGGGCGGCGTCATCGCGCTGGCCGTCGCGCACCGGCTGGAACGGGAAGGCGCCACGGTGGCGTACCTGGGCCTGGTGGATTCGGTGCTGGAACATGCGCCCGAACCCTGGGGTGCGCTGCAGGCCAGGGTGGCGGATGTGATGGACCTGGAGGAATGGCGCGCGCTGTTCGACGCCGATCCGGGTCTCGCCGCCGGATTCGACCGCGCCTACGGGCTCGACGTGCTGGCGGCCGGTGGCCCCGTGCGCGAGCGCCTGCGCTCGATCACGCTGGCCGGGCTCGTGGCCGGCCGGCTGTGCCGTTCTGTCCAACCGGTGCGCGCGCTGCACTACTACGGCGCCGCCGCCACCGCCCGGCACACGGGCGCCGATGCCGCCACGCGCCTGCTGGCACTCGGGCGCGACGTGGCCGATGCGTGCTGGTTCGACACCGACCATTTCAGCCTGGTCCAGGCGCCGTGGGTGGCGCAACTGGCGGGCGCCATGCGTACCCACCTGTCCCACCTGGCTCCCTTGCAACAACAACGCGGCATCCCGGCCCTGGCCGGCGCCGCTCGTCCATGAGGTTCACATGACACAATCATCCCCCGGTGGGGCCGTCCGGCTCGGCGCCTATCCCGATTTCATGACCGTGTGGCGCGGCCAGACGATCTCCGTATTCGGTTCGCAGATGGCCGCGTTCGCGATCAGCATCTGGATCTATCGCGAGACCGGCTCCGTGCTGCAGTTCGGCGCCGTGATCGCGGCGCAGCTGGTGCCGTCGATCCTGTTCGCGCCGTTGACCGGCCTGCTGGTCGACCGCTATCACCGCAAGTACGTGATGCTGGCAACGGAAGTGGGGCTGACCGTCGCGGCGCTGGCGTTGTGGGCGCTGCTGCGCGCGGGCTGGCTGACGCCGACGAACATGTTGCTGTTTTCCCCCGTGATCGCGCTGTTCGGGTCGATCCACCAGATCGCCTATGCGTCGTCGATCGGCCTCCTGGTGCCGCGCGCGGCCTATGCGCGGGCCAACGGCTACGTCCAGATGGGGATCAACGGCAGCGCGGCGATCGTGCCGCTGATTTCCGTGCACGCGCTGGAGGAACTGGGGCTGGGCATGGTCATCCTGCTCAATGCCGCGACCTATGTGATGGCGGCCGTCAGCCTGGCGTTCGCCCGCTTCATGCCGAAGCCGGAGGTGGCGGCCAAACCGCGCAAGCCGTTCTCGCTGGCCGGCCTGCTTGAACAGCTGTCGTTCGGACTGCGCTACATCCGCGCGCAACGCGGCCTGATGGTGCTCGTGCTGTTCCTGTGCGCCGTCAGTGTGCTGAACGGCGTCGTGCTGGTGCTGTTCCGGCCGATGATCCTCGGCTCCGCATCGGACGCCGTGCTGGGCTGGCTGGCCACGATCGCCGGGTTCGGCGGGCTGGCCGGCGCGATCGCCGCGTCCACGTTCTCGGCCCGCGCCGACCGCGTGCGCACCTTGCTGTGCGCATCGATGATCTCCGGCACCAGCATGGCGCTGTGCGGCCTGTGCACCAACTTCCCGACGCTGGCCGTGCTGGCCTTCCTGTTCTCGTTCTCGGCACCGTTCATCCTCGTGTCGGGTCAGACGCTGATGCAGATGATCACGCCGACCGAGATCCAGGGCCGGGTGTTCTCGACCCGCGCGTTCTTCAGCGGGCTGGCATTGATCGCCGCCGTCTCGATCGCGCCCGTGCTGGCCGAATACGGC
This sequence comes from Pseudoduganella flava, assembly GCF_007830495.1. Classification (GTDB taxonomy): domain Bacteria; phylum Pseudomonadota; class Gammaproteobacteria; order Burkholderiales; family Burkholderiaceae_D; genus Rugamonas; species Rugamonas flava. The sequence goes on from NZ_VLKW01000005.1 coordinate 44,798, forward strand.
TTCGCGCCGTGGATGGCCAGCGGCCACGTGCTGGCGCCGTTCGCGCACTGGCTCGACGCCGGCGCCAGCGCGCCGATGCGGGCCGTGTTCACGCTGACGGGTGCCGGCATGGTCGTGCTGGCACTGGCGGCCGTGCGCAGCGCACCGTTCCGCGCGCTGCGCGCGCAGATGAGCGAAGCGCACCTTGTCGCGGCCCGCGCATGATGCGATGGCTGCTCCTGCTGTGGTGGCTGGGCTGCGCGCCGATCGGTGCGGCGGCGGACTTGGCGCCGCGCGTCGAGGCGCTGCTGGCCGAGCGGGGCCTCGTCGGCGCTTCGTGGATGCTGCTGCACGGCGACGGCACTGTCGAAACGGGCGCCGCCGGCCAGCGTGCCGCCGGCGTGCCGCTGCGGGCGGAAGACCGGATGCACGTCGGCTCGATCGCCAAGACGGTGCTGGCGGCGGGCGTGCTGCGGCTCGTGTCGCAGGGCAGGGTGACGCTCGATACGCCGATCGCCACGCTGCTGCCGGAGCTTGCGCCGGCCAATCCCTGGCATGCGACGGACCCGGTGCGCCTGCGGCACCTGCTCGACCATACGGCCGGCCTGCCGGATGCCACGTTCCGCCATCTGTTCAGCGCCGCGGCCGGGCCGGATACGCCGCTCGCCGCGGCGCTTGCGGCGCCGCTGCCGGTGCGCACGCGGCCGGGCAGCGAGTTCTCGTACTCGAACCTGGGCTATGTGCTGGCCGCGCTGGCGATCGAGCGGGTGACGGGCCAGCGCTACGAGCGCTACCTGGACGAACAGTTGCTGCGGCCGCTGGGCATGACGGCCAGCACGTTCGGCCACGTCGACCAGCACGGCGCCACGCCGCCGCTGGCGATGGGGCACGTCGATCGGGCCCGGCCCCAGGCCTACCTGGCGAACTTCCTGCGGCCCGCCGGGCAGTTCGTGACGACGCCGGCCGACATGGCCCGCTTTGCAGCGTTCCTGATGGGCGATGGCCGGATCGATGGCGCGCCGTTCATCCGCGCCGACCTGTTGCGCCAGATGGGCCGCGCGCAAGGCACCGCTGCGGCGCGTGCGGGCCTGCCGGCCGGCTACGCGCTGGGGCTGGGCCGGCGCGACCGCCATGGCCGGGTCGTGCTGTGCCACGGCGGCAACACGGTCGGCTTCCGGGCGATGTTCTGCCTGGCGCCGGCCCAGCGCGCCGCGTTCCTGGTGGCGCTGAACATGGACAGCGAGGCGGCCGACTACGAAGCCTTTACGGCGCTGATGCTCGATGCGCTGGCACTGCCGCGCGCCGTGGCGCCGCGGGCCACGCCCGCCGGGGATGCGCAGGCGTGGCAGGGCTGGTACGTGCGGCTGCCCGCGAAGGTGCCCGCTTTCGTCTACCTGGACTTGCTGTTCAACCCCGTGGCGCTGGCGCCGGCGGCGGCCGGCGCGGTGGAACTGCGGCCGTTGCTGGGCGCGGCCACCGTGCTGGCGCCGGCCGGGCCGCGGCTGTACCGGGCGCCGGACCGCATCACCGCCACGCATGCGTTGCTGGCCGATGCGGGCGGCACGGCGTACTCGGACGGCTTCGGCACGTGGCGCCCCGTGTCGTTCGGCCGGCTGCTGTGGATGTGGGCCAGCCTTGCGGCGGGCCTTGGCGCGCTGGCGTGGCTGCTGGTGGTGGGCACGGTGCGGCTGTGGCGGACCCGCCGCGGCTTCCTGGCCGATGCGCTGGCCCCTGCCTGGGCGGTGTTGCTGCTGATCCCGGTGGCCGGGGTGGCGGTGGGCCTGGCGTGGCAGACGATGGGTGACGTGGGCGCGGCAACGGTGGCGCTGGCGGCACTGACGGCGGCGCTGCCGCTGGCCGCGCTGTATGGCCTGCTGCGGCTGTACCGCGGCGGGCTGCGGCACCGCCGCGCCGACGTGCTGGCCCTGGCACTGCTGCTGCAATGGTGCGCCGTGCTGGCTGCCTGGGGCCTGCTGCCGTTCCGCTTCTGGGCCTGACAGCGCGGTTTGTTTGTATTTTTTTAATCAGAATGGATACCAAGCGATGATCGACGAACGCATACTCCAACATATCCCGGGCATGGCGGCGGCCCGCCGCGTGCCCAGCATCGATGCGGCCGACCTGACCGAGGAGCGCTTCCGGCGCGACTATGTCGACCGCAACCTGCCGCTGTTGATCAAGGGCGCGATCCGCCACTGGCCCGCGTGCGGCCGCTGGACGGACAAGCGCTACCTGGCCGGCAAGGTCGGCGAGAACAAGGTGAACCTGTACCGCCACCTGAACTTCTCGAACGATGCGACGATGAAGCGCAGCGCGATCCCCGGCACGATGGCGCAGGCGTTGGACGTGCTGCACAGCGACGAGGACGCGGTGATCTTCCTGCCGTTCCGCGTCGATGCGCCGAACAGCAAGTTCACGAGCCTGAAGGACGACATCGGCGGTGTGCGCTTCCTGGCCAAGCCGAAGAAGCCGTTGTTCTACCCCCGTGCCCGCACGTTCATGTACCGCGGCGCCGGTTCCGGCTGGCACACGCACACGATCGACGAAACGCTGATGTGCCAGATCGGCGGCGCCAAGCGCGTGGGCCTGTTGCCGGCGAAGGACGCCAGCTACGCGGCATTGAAGCGCATCTTCTTCAGCGAACGCTATCTCGACGACCCGAACGTGTTCGACGAACTGCCGGCCAAGCTGCGCCCGTTCGTGGCCGACGTCGAGCAGGGCGACGCGCTGTACATTCCGCCCAGCTGGTGGCATGGCGTGCAGCCGATCGACGAAGGCGTTGGCGCCACGCTGGCCTTCTGCTGGCGTTCGCCGCTGCACAAGATCTCGGACCTGAGCTACCCGCCCGTGCGCGAACTGTGGCGCGAGGCCTACGCCAAGCCGAACCTCGGCATGCTCGTGATGCCGCTGTGGGGCCTGGCCAGCCTGGGCGCGCTGCTCGGCTACCGCCTGAAGTGCCTGTTCCGCCGTCCGGCCGGCGTGACCACCGAACCGCCCGCGCAGGCATGACGGCGATGCGCTGCGTCTCGGGAATGCTGGCGGCGCTGCTGCTGGCGGCGGCACTGCCCGCCGCGGCGGCCACGTACACGGTCGACCGCGCGGCGTGTCCGTACGCGGGCAAGTCATGGTTCGACCCGCAGCGGATGGAGTGCGCCACGCTGGTGGCGCAGGAAGGGGCCGGCGCGGCCACCTACCGCCTGCCGGCACTGCGGCTGCGGCGGGCGGACCCGGCCAGCACGGCGCCGCCGGTGGTCTTCGTCAACGGCGGGCCGGGCGGTCGCGGCGTCACCGAAGTGGCCGACTGGCTCGGCCACCCGCTGCGGCAGCGCCACGACATCATCCTGTTCGACCCGCGTGGCACCGGTGCCGCCACGCCGCGGCCCTGTCCTGGGCTGGGCGATGCGCTGCTTGCCGCGCTGGCCCGCGACGTCGACGCGGGCGCCGCGCTGGCCGATCGGCGCCGCCTCGTGCAGGCCTGTGTGGCCGGCGTGGCGCCGGAGCGGCGCGCCGACTTCGGCGCCGCCGCGCTGGCCGACGACATCGCTGCCGTCGGCCGGATGTTCGGCCATGCGCGCCTGAACCTGTACGCGGTATCGTACGGCACCCGGGTGGCGCAAGCGTATGCGCAACGCCATCCGCAGGCGGTGGACCGCATGCTGCTGGACTCCGTCGTGCCGGAAGGGCCGTACTACGATGAGATCGGGCGCAATTACGAGGCGGCGCTCGAGCGCCTGTTCGCCAGTTGCGCGCGCGACGCCGCCTGCCACGCGCGATATCCGGCGTTGCGGGCGGATTACGCCGCGGTGCGCGCCGCGCTGGACACGGCGCCGCTGCGGCTGGCCGGCGGCATCCACCTGGACCGGCACGACTTTGCGCTGCTCGTGCAGCAGCTGATGTACGGGAAGGAGTTCCTGCCCGTGCTGCCGCCGCTGTTCGAGGCGCTGCGGCGCGGCGACAGCGGGGCGGTGCGGCTGCTGTACGAAGTGGCCGTCGGCATGCGCGTGCGCAGCCTCGACTTCGGCGCCTACTACCTCGCGCTGTTGAACGACGAGGCCGGGCGCGTGCCGCCGTCCGCCGGCGCCGACGATGATCTGCTGTTCTTCCGGCAGGACCTCGCCGCGCTGACGGCGCTGGCCCCGCCCGCGCCGCCGCACCGCGGCACACCACTGGCCGGCCCGGTCGCCGTCGTGGCGGGCCGCTTCGATCCGATCACGGCGCCCGCGTATGGCCAGCGCCTCGAAGCGGCCGGCACCCACGTCAGCTATCACGAGTTCGCCGGCGCCGGCCATACACCGACGCTGGCCGACCCGTGCATGCTGCCCGCGGTGGCGCGCTTCTTCGCCGGCGGCGCGCTGGCACCGGCCGCCGGCTGCCTGGCCGCCATTCCGGGTGCCGCGTGGAGCGGGCCGCTGCACGCGGCGGCATGGCCGCGGCAGCTGATCGAACCGGTCGTCGTGCAGCGCTCGTTCATGCCACTGGCCTGGCTGGGCGGGCTGGCGGCGCTGTACGCACTGGGTCTGGTCTGGCTCGCCGTGCGGGCCGTGGGACGGCTGCGACGCCGGCGCGAGGGCACCCCACCAGCACCCGTGCCCCCATCGGCGCTGCGCCGCGCGGCCCAGCTGAGCATCGGCGCCGGTGCGCTGGCACTGCTCGGCGCGGCGGGCCTGGTCGGCGTGACGCTCGCCGGGCCCGCGCCGGCGCTGCTGCTCTTCGGGCTGGCTGCGCCCGCACCCCTCGTGCTGGCGACGGCTTTGCTGGCGGCGCTTGCAGCCGGCGGTGCCGTCGCTGCCATCGCTGCCATCGCGCTGCTGCTGCAAGCGCTGTGGCGCCGGCGCGAGGGCGCTCCGCTGCCGCGTTGGACGCTGCTGGGCGCGGGCGTGCACCTTTGCCTGGTCAGCCCGCTGCTGCTGCCGCTGCTGCTCGACTACGCGGCAGGTTGATCGGCGCCGGCGCGCCGCACCAGCACGTCGATCGACTTCGCGGCCGGCACCTTGCTCTCCAGCGCGTGATGCCAGACGGGGATCAGCGGGTTACATTCGGGGAAGTAGCCTGCCGCGCACCCTTCGGGCAGGTCGTACGGCACCACGCGCAAGCCGTCGACACGGCGCGGCGCATCGGCGCTGACGGCCGTGGTCACATCGACCGTGTCGCCTTCGGCCAGGCCGCGGCGGGTCATGTCGGCACGCGCCATCAGCAGCACACGCCGGCTGCCGTAGATGCCGCGGAAGCGGTCGTCGGGGCTGTAGATCGTCGTGTTGAACTGGCCGTCGCTGCGGATCGTGAACAGGCGCAGCGCGGCCGGGTCGCGGCTCTCGGTGTCCGGGTCCGTCCGCAGTGAGCGGGGCACCGTGAATTCGGCCTTGCCGCTTTGCGTATGCCACACCCGTTCGGCCGCGCCGAGCGGCTTGCGAAAGCCCCCTGGTGTCCACATGCGCTGGTTGAAGTCGTGGAAGATGGCCGGGTACGTGACGGCGATCGCGTCGCGGATGCGGCGGTAGTCGGCCACCCAGGCGTCCCAATCCACCCGCGGGTTCGGGTCCAGCGTCGCCTTCGCCAGGCCCGCGACGATAGCCGGCTCCGACAGCAACGTGGGCGCGACCGGCTCGGTCATGCCGCGCGAGCCGTGCATGCACGCGGTGCTGTCCTCGATCGATACGGCTTGCGGGATGCCGTGCTGGCGGTCGATCTCGATGCGGCCGAGGCACGGCAGCACGTACGACGCCTTGCCGTGGATGACGTGGTTGCGATTCAGCTTCGTCGATACCTGCACCGTCAACGGCAATGCGCGCCATGCCGCTTCCATCCGTGCCGTATCGGGCACGGCGCGGATGAAATTGCCGCCCAGCCCGATGAATGCCCGCACCTTGCCGGCCAGGATGCCTTCGCACGCTTCCACCGTGTTCATGCCTGGCTTCCTGGGCGGTTCAAAGCCATATTGTTCGGCGAGCCGGTCGAGCGGCGCCAGTTCGGGCTTTTCCGTGATGCCGACCGTGCGCTGGCCCTGTACATTGGAGTGGCCGCGCACGGGGCAGACGCCCGCGCCGGGCTTGCCGATATTGCCGCGCAAGAGCAGGAAGTTCACCAGCATCGTCACGTTGTCGACGCCATGGCGGTGCTGCGTCAGCCCCATGCCGTACACGGCCATCACGGCGCCGGCACCGCAATACACTTCCGCGGCCGCCTCCAGCGCCGCGCGCGTCAAGCCAGATTCCGCTTCGATGTCCGGCCACGGGCAGGCCCGCACCGCCGCTTTGAACGCGTCGAAGCCGTGGGTGTGCTCCAGCAGGAAAGCGGCATCCACCACGCGCTGGTCGCCGCGCGCGCGGGCCGCGTCGTCGCGCTCCAGCACGGCCTTGCACAGGCCCATCAGCGCTGCCGTGTCGCCGCCGGCCTTCAACTGGTGGTACTGCGTGCTGATGGTCGTTTCCTGGCCCGTCAGCATCTCGACGGGCGATTGCGGATTCGTGAAGCTGACGAGGCCTGCTTCGCGCAGCGGATTGAACGTGATGATCGGTACGCCGCGGCGCCGCGCATCCTGCAGCTGGTGCAGCATGCGCGGGCTGCTGACGCCGACGTTCTGGCCGAAGAAGAAGATGCAGTCGGTGTGCTCGAAGTCCTTCAACGCGACGGTGCCGACGCCGACCCCGAGCGACTTCTGCAAGCCGACCGACGTGCTCTCGTGGCACATGTTCGAGCTGTCCGGCAGGTTGTTGTTGCCGTACATGCGGGCAAACAGCTGGTACATGTAGGACGTTTCCAGCGACGCCCGTCCGGACGAGTAGAACACCACCTGTTCGCGCTGGGCGGCGCGCAGCGCGGCGCCGATCTCGGCAAACGCGGTGTCCCAGTCGATCGGCACGTACTTGTCGGTGGCGGCATCCCAGCGCAGCGGCACGGTTAGCCGGCCCTGGTCCTCCAGCGCGTAATCGCTCCACGATTCCAGGCTCGTCACCGTGTGGCGCGCAAAGAACTCGGCGCCGATCGTCTTGCTCGTCGTTTCCCAGGCGGTCGCCTTGGCGCCGCTTTCGCAGAATTCGAACGGGTGCGGGTGGGCCGGCTTGGCCCAGGCGCAGCTGACGCAGGCAAAGCCGTCCGGCTTGTTCTGGTTCATCAGCAACCGGCTGTCCTTGATGGGCACCCGCTCATGCAGCAGGATCGTGGCCACTTCCTGCACCGACCCCCAGCCGCCGGACGGCAGGGTGGGGGGCTCGACCTTCAGCTTGTCGCTCATCGCTTCTCCTCGCATCGAGCAAGCAAGGTAGCGGTGACGGCAGCGCCGGTCGGTGCGCGGCCGCACACAGACGGCCGCGCCAATTGTGCGCCGCCGCATGCCGGGCTTGCGCTATCCTCCCGCGATGCAGCCCGACAGTGATAGCCCCGACATTCCGCAACCGGACAACCCTGCCGCAGCGGCGCCCCGCGCATCGAACCGTGCTTTGAACCGGATCGCCTGGGCCGGCGCGCTCGTTGCGACCGTGCTGGTCGGTGCCGCCGCCGTCTGGGGTGTGCGCACATTCCAGGCCGAGAGCGCGATCGCGGGCGTCGAACGGTCCGCGGCCAGCTTGCCGTTGCCGAAGGTGCTGCCGCGCACTGCGCAGGGCGCCCAACCGACACCAGGGACGCCGGCGACACCCGCCACCCCATCGATGCCTCCAACACCCGAAGCCACGGCCGCCGCGCCGACCGGCGACCGCCTGCCGCCGTTGCAGCTGCCCGGCCAGCGGGTGGCACCGGCCGTGCTGCGCGACCTGCCGGAATGGGTTGCGGCCCAGGTCGGGCCGGCTGCGCCCGCATCGCCACCCGCATCGCCACCCACCTCGGGCGCTTCCGGCGACGAATCCGCGGCCGTCACGGAACCGCGGCGCGAGGTCGCCAAGTCCGCCGCACGGGAAGAGGCGCCGCGCCAGCGTCAGCCGGCCCAGCGGAGCAAGAGCAGTGCCGTGTTTGCCCGCTGCCCCGGGCCGGGGGAATCCGGCGCTGTCGAATGCCGCCGGGCGATCTGCGCGGGCGCCGCTCGCAAGAGCAGCGCCTGTATGCCGTATCGGGACTGACGGACGCTTACAGGAAGCGGTCCAGGATCTTCTTGCTGTGCTTGTCCAGGCCGTACTGGTCACGGATCAGGAACTGAATGCCGTGCGTGTCGGATACCAGCAGCGATTCGGTACCGATGCGGCGGATGTCCTCTTCGCCGCGCAGCACGAATTCGGTCGGGCCACGGTTTGTCTCGACGCTCCACGTGCACGGCGTCGCAAAGCTCGTCACGTCGACGATGCGGCTGATTTCCGGCATGAACTCGCGGCCGGCCAGCTCCTCACGCACCAGCGCGGCCGTTGCCGGCGGCAGGTCGTCGACGCGGTCGATCCACACCACCTCCTTGCCGTCCGTGTTGACGAGGGCGAGACCCTCGTCCGGCGCCTGGATCGGGAAGGCACGCACCGGTGCGACGCCTTCGTGCACGGTGCCGTCGGCGGCGGTGAGGTTCAGGCGGCCGAAGGCGTCGCGCCGCAGGGTGAAATCAATTGTCGTCATCGCGTTGCTTTGCCTTTTCATCCAGATCGGTATCGACGTTGCGGGCCTGCGCCTGGTACAGGCGGTAATAGGCGCCTTCCTTGGCCATCAGCTCGTCGTGCGGGCCTTCCTCGACGACCTTGCCGCGGTCCATCACGACGAGGCGATTGGCCCGCTGCAGGGTCGACAGGCGGTGGGCGATCGCGATCGTCGTGCGGCCGGCCACCAGGTTGTCCAGCGCCTTCTGGATCTCTTTCTCCGTTTCCGAGTCGACCGACGCCGTCGCTTCGTCGAGGATCAGGATGCGCGGGTCGATCAGCAGGGCCCGGGCGATCGAGATGCGCTGGCGCTCGCCGCCGGACAAGCCCTGGCCGCGTTCGCCCACCATCGAATCGTAACCCTGCGGCAGGCGCAGGATGAAGTCGTGCGCATGGGCGGCGCGGGCGGCGGCCATGATCTCGGCGCGCGTCGCGTTCGGCTTGCCGTAGGCGATGTTCTCGGCGATCGTGCCGAAGAACAGGAAAGGCTCCTGCAGCACGAGGCCGATATTGCGGCGGTAGTCGGACACCGCCAGCGAGCGGATGTCCACGCCGTCCAGCAGGATCGCGCCTTCGGCCACGTCGTAGAAGCGGCAGATCAGGTTCACCAGCGTCGACTTGCCCGAGCCGCTGTGGCCGACGAGGCCGATCATCTCGCCGGCCTTGATCTCCAGGTTGACGCCGCGGTTGACGGCCCGGTTACCGTAGCGGAAGCCCACTTCGCGCAGCGTGATATTGCCTTCCACCTTGTCCAGCTTGACCGGTTTGACGGGCTCCGGCACCGACGACACGTGGTCGAGGATGTCGAAGATGCGCTTTGCGGCGGAGGCCGATTTCTGCGTCACCGACACGATCCGGCTCATCGAATCGAGGCGGCCGTAGAAGCGCGACGAATACGTCAGGAACGCCGTCAGCACGCCGACGGTGATGTGCGACTTGCTCACCTGCCAGATGCCGAACACGTAGATCACCAGCAGGCCGACCTCGGTCAGGAACGACACGGTCGGCGAGAACAGCGACCACACCTTGTTCAGCTTGTCGTTGACGGCCAGGTTGTGCTTGTTCGCGACGCGGAAGCGGTTCGCCTCGCGCGATTCCTGGGCAAACGCCTTGACGACGCGGATGCCGGGGATCGTATCGGCCAGCACGTTCGTCACTTCGCCCCATACGCGGTCGATCTTTTCAAAGCCCGTGCGCAGCTTGTCGCGCACCAGGTGAATCAGCCAGGCGATGAACGGCAGCGGCACCAGCGTGACGATCGCCAGCCACGGGTCGATCGTGAACAGGATCACGCCCGTCATGATGATCATCAGGCAGTCGGACGCGAAGTCCAGCAGGTGCAGCGACAGGAACACGCAGATGCGGTCGCTCTCGCTGCCGATGCGCGACATCAGGTCGCCCGTGCGCTTGCCGCCGAAGTATTCCAGCGACAGGCGCAGCAGGTGCTCGTACGTCGTCGTGCGCAGGTCCGCACCGATCCGTTCGGACACGAGCGCCAGCACGTACGTCTTGCCCCAACCGAGGATCCACGCGAGGACGGCCGCGCCCAGCAGGCCGGACATGTACAGCATCACCAGGTGCGTGTCGACGGGCTGACCGTTCTGGTACGGGATCAGCACATTGTCCATCAGCGGCATCGACAGGTACGGCGGAATCATGTGCGCGCCCGTCGACAGCAGCATCAGCGTGAAGCCGCCCAGCAGCGCCCAGCGGTACGGGTGGGCAAAGCGCCACAGGCGCAGCAGGGTCCACGTCGACGGGGGCGTGTGCACGACTTTGGTGCAGATCGGGCATTCGTCCTGGTCCGGTTCCAGCGGTGCCTTGCAGGTGGGGCAGGCATGTTCTTCCTCGCGCTCCACCGGCTTGCCCGTCAGCGCCGTCTCCAGCAGCGGGCCGAATTGCTCGGTCAGGCGGATCGCCATCAGGTTCTGGGCCAGCGTGAAACGCCAGGCGGCCAGGCGGCCGTGCTCGTCGACGAGTTCCAGGTGGCCCACGCCGGCATGGTCGTGCAACTTTAGCGCCATGCCGCGGCGGTACGGCCATTGCTGCCAGTCTTCGCCCGGCGCGCGGGCCAGGATGCGCAGCTCCGTCAGCAGCACGATGCCTTTGGCGAAATGCAATGTCGCGTCGAGGTCAACCTCCAGGGCGGTCTGTACGTTTTCCCCAGGAGCAAGCTGCATCTGCGTGTCGGAACGCCAGGGTTCTGGCAGTTCGATGCGGGCGGGCCCAGGAGGAAGATCGGTTCTTGTCATTGTCGGAAATGCTCCGTTGGTATCTTTGCCAAGTGGCAAGAAAGTGAATTCAGTGGGAAAATAGCAGAAACGTAGTGAGTTGCGTAAGCCAAACCTGCACTGCGAATCGAAGTATTGGGCTGTGTAACGGTTCAGGCCCGGGATGCGCTGACACGATTAGCGCACGGAAGAATGGGGCCGATTTTTATTTATTGTATTCTTCAGGGACGATAGAGAAGAGGAAGCCTGGTCTTGCGGGCCTGGGTTGCCGACTCGGTGACCGAGTATACCGTAAGAGGTACTAGAGCAAAAACATGACAAAGAAGAAAGATATTGAACTTCTCCGGGTAACGCACCTGCGTGGACCGAACATCTGGACCTACCGCCCGGTCATCGAAGCATGGCTGGATATCGGTGAGCTGGAAAACTTCCCTTCCAACAAACTCCCTGGTTTGTACGAACGGTTGACGGCTGCCTTGCCGGGCCTCGTCGAACACCGTTGCGGCGTGGGCGAGCACGGCGGCTTCCTCGAGCGCCTGCGCGACGGCACGTACGCGGGCCACATCCTCGAGCACGTCGTGCTGGAGCTGCAGAACCTGGCCGGCATGCGCACCGGGTTCGGCAAGACTCGCCAGACTGCCGAGGGCAGCGGCATCTACAAGATGGCGTTCCGCACCCGGCAGGAAAACGTGGGGCGCGCCGCGCTGGCCGCCGGCCGCGACCTGCTGATGGCCTGTATCGAGGACCGCCCATACGATCTCGACGCGGCAGTCGCGAAGCTGACCGACATGGTCGAGCGCCTGTGCCTGGGCCCGTCGACGAACAGCATCGTCGAGGCGGCCACGGACCGCGGCATCCCGCACATCCGTCTAACCGACGGCAACCTGGTGCAACTGGGCCATGGCGCCCGCCAGCGCCGCATCTGGACGGCCGAGACGGACAACACGAGCGCGATCGCCGAAGGCATCGCGAGCGACAAGGACATGACCAAGCGCATCCTGGCCTCGTGCGGCGTGCCGGTGCCCGAGGGCGAGCTGGTCGAAAGCGAGGACGAAGCGTGGGAAGCGGCGCAGGACATCGGCCTGCCGGTGGCCGTGAAGCCGTACGACGCCAACCACGGCCGCGGCGTGACCTTGAACCTGATGACGGAAGCGGACGTCCGCCGCGCCTATCACATCGCGGTGGAGCGGGGCGACAGCTCGTCGGTCATCGTCGAGCGCTTCGTCGTCGGCGACGAACACCGCCTGCTGGTGGTGGGCCGCAAGCTGGTGGCCGCGTCGCGCGGCGAATCCGTGTGGATCACGGGCGACGGCCAGCACGACGTGCGCGCGCTCGTCGATACGCAGATCAATTCGGACCCGCGCCGCGGGCCCAACGAGGAACATCCGCTCAACCCCGTGGAGCCGGACAAGTCGCCCGAAGTGCAGCTGGAACTGAAGCGCCAGGGCTTGACCCCGGACTCCGTGCCGGAAGCGGGCCGCAAAGTGCTGATCCAGTTGAACGGCAACGTGGCCAACGACGTCACCGACCTGGTGCACCCGTCCGTGGCCGAGATGGCGGCGCTGGCGGCCCGGGCGGTCGGCCTGGACATCGCCGGCATCGACCTGGTCACGCAGGACATCTCGCGGCCGCTGGAAGAGCAGGGCGGCGCGATCATCGAAGTCAACGCCAGCCCGGGCCTGTTGGCCCACCTGAAGCCGGCGCCCGGCGGCACGCCGCGCCCGGTCGGTGCGGCCATCGTCGACGAGCTGTTCGGCACGGACGAAAACGGCCGCATCCCGATCGTCGGCGTGTCCGGGACGCGCCACACGGCGCTGATCGCGCGGCTGACAGCGTGGCAGCTGCAGGTCTCTGGCCGCTATGTCGGCGTGGCGTGCGAGGAAGGCGTCTACCTGAACGGCCGCAAGATCGCGCGCGGCCCGCTCACCGAATGGGAATCCGGCCAGCGCCTGCTGCTGAACAAGAACATCGAGTCGGCCGTGTTCGCCAACGGCAACCGGATGACGTTGTCCGAAGGATTCGCGTACGACCGCTGCACCGTCGGCGTCGTCACCGACACGCAAGGGTTCGAGCAGCTCGGCGAGTTCTACATCGACGCGCCGGAAAAGATGTTCAACGTGCTGCGCACCCAGGTCGACGTCGTGCTGTCCGACGGCGTGGCCGTGCTGAACGCGATGGACGAGCAGGTGGCCGAGATGGCCGAGCTGTGCGATGGCAGCGTGCTGTTCTACAGCACCCACGAGGACGCGGCACCGCTGGCCGCCCATCGCGAAGCCGGCGGCCGTGCGGTCTTCGGGCGCGGCGGTTCGTTCGTGCTGGCGATCGGCACTGACGAAGTGGCCACGTTGCCGACCAGCTGCCTGCCGAACGACGAAGAGGAATGCCGCGAGGCCGTGCTGGCCGCGATCGGCACCGGCTGGGCGATGGGCCTGACGCCGGACCTGATCGCCGCGGCGCTGCGCACGTTCGAATGGAAGAAGCGGGCGCGCTGAGCGTGTGCCCCGACAAGAAAACAACCAGGAATAGTACATGGAAGTGATCCGTACCCGCGCGCTGCGCGGCCCTAATCTTTGGAGCCACCACACGGCCATCGAAGCCATCGTCCGCTGCACCCAGGAGGAGCTGGCGGTCGACAAGCTGCCCGGATTCGAAATCCGGCTGCGCGCGCGCTTCCCGCGTATCGGCCAGTTCCAGCCGCACGGCCACGCCGACGCGGTGCCGCTGGCCCACGTGCTGGAGCTGACGGCGCTGGCACTGCAGGCCGAAGCGGGCTGCCCGGTCACGTTCAGCCGCACGACGGCGACGGTGGAGGAGGGCATCTTCCAGATGGTCGTGGAATATACCGAGGAAGAAGTGGGCAAGCTAGCCGTGGACCTGGCCGAGAAGCTGGTCAATTCGGCACTGCAGGACACGCCGTTCGACCTGGCGGCCGCGCTGCACGAGCTGCGCGAGCTGGACGAGGACGTCCGCCTGGGCCCGTCCACCGGTGCGATCGTGCACGCTGCCGTGGCCCGCAGGATCCCGTACCGCCGCATGACGCAGGGGTCGATGGTGGCCTTCGGCTGGGGCAGCAAACAGCGCCGCATCCAGGCCGCCGAGGTCGATTCGACCAGCGCGATCGCCGAGAACATCGCGCAGGACAAGGAACTGACGAAAAAGCTGCTGGATGCGGCCGGCGTGCCGGTGCCGATCGGCCGCACCGTCGAGACCGCCGAGGAAGCCTGGCAGGTGGCCCAGCAGATCGGCTTGCCGGTGGTGATCAAGCCGAAGGACGGCAACCAGGGTAAGGGGGTGACCGTCAACATCACGACACAAGAGCAGACGATCGCCGCGTTCAACACGGCACGCGAGTTCCGCGACGACATCATGGTCGAGCGCTTCCTGCCGGGCCACGACTACCGCCTGCTCGTCATCGGCAACAAGCTGATCGCCGCCGCGCGGCGCGACCCGCCGCACGTCGTCGGCGACGGCGTGCACTCTGTGCGCGAACTGGTTGACATCGTCAATGCCGACCCGCGCCGCGGCAGCGGCCACGCGACCTCGCTGACGAAAATCCGCTTCGACGACATCGCGCTGGCGCGCCTGAAGCTGCAAGGCCTCGACGCGGATTCCGTGCCGCCGCAAGGCCAGCGCGTCATCCTGCGCAACAACGCGAATCTGTCGACGGGCGGCAGCGCCACCGACGTGACGGACGACGTGCATCCGGAAGTGGCGGCGCGCGCTGTCGAAGCGGCGCAGATGATCGGTCTCGACATCTGCGGTGTCGACGCCGTCGTCGACAGCGTGCTGCGCCCGATCGAGGAACAGAACGGCGGCGTCGTCGAAGTCAATGCGGCGCCCGGCCTGCGGATGCACCTGTCGCCGTCGTACGGCAAGGGCCGCCCGATCGGCGAAGCCATCGTCAATACGCTGTTCGGCGAGGGCGAGGATGGCCGCATTCCCGTCGTCGCCGTGACAGGCACGAACGGCAAGACGACGACCGTGCGCCTGATCGCCCACCTGATCGCGTCGTCCGGCCTGCGCGTCGGCATGACCAACACGGACGGCGTGTACGTCAACGGCCGCCAGATCGATTCCGGCGACTGCTCGGGGCCGAAGAGCGCGCGCAGCGTGCTGCAGCACCCGGACGTGGACGCCGCCGTGTTCGAGACGGCACGTGGCGGCATCTTGCGCGAAGGCCTCGCGTTCGACCGCTGCAAGGTGGCCGTCGTCACCAACATCGGCGCGGGCGACCACCTGGGCCTGAACTACATCACGACCGTCGAGGACCTGGCCGTGCTGAAGCGCGTGATCGTGCAGAACGTCGACGACAACGGCATGGCGGTATTGAACGCCACCGATCCGATCGTTGCCGCGATGGCCGCCACCTGCAAGGGCAAGGTGACGTTCTTCGGCGCCGACCGCTACCACCCGGTCGTCGCGACGCACATCGCGCAGGGCCGCCGCACCGTCTACGTGGACAAGGGCGAGCTGGTCGCCGTCGAAGGCAAGTTCGAGCAGCGCATCGCATTGGCCGACGTGCCGCTGACGCGCAACGGCACGATCGGCTTCCAGGTCGAGAACACGATGGCCGCCGTGGCCGCAGCATGGGGCGCCGGCATCGACTGGCAGTCGATCCGCCTGGGCCTGAAAACGTTCACGACCGACAGCCACAACGCGCCCGGCCGCTTCAACGTGTTCGACTTCCGCGGCGCCACCGTGATCGCCGACTATGGCCACAACCCGGACGCGATGCTTGCGCTGGTGCAGGCCGTCGAATCGATGCCGGCCAAGCGCCGCTCGGTCGTCATCAGTGGCGCGGGCGACCGTCGCGACGAAGACATCCGCCAGCAGACGGAAATCCTCGGCAAGGCGTTCGACGACGTGGTGCTGTACCAGGACCAGTGCCAGCGCGGCCGCGCCGACGGCGAAGTGATCGCGCTGCTGCGCCAGGGCCTGCAAGGCGCACCGCGCACGTCCCACGTGGACGAGATCAACGGCGAGTTCGTCGCGATCGATACGGCGCTGGACCGGCTGAAGGAAGGCGACCTGTGCCTGATCCTGATCGACCAGGTCGAGGAAGCACTGGCGCATATCGGCAAGCGGGTGGCGGCGGGCTGATTCCGCCGATCGCCACGTGAAAAACCCGCCAGACGGCGGGTTTTTTTATGCAGCCAGCGAATCGTCCCCGAGCGGCCGCAGCCGCGCGGTTGCCCCTTCGACGAACTGCGGCGCGAACGTGCGTTTCTCGGCCAGGCGGCCATCCGTCTCGATCAGCGACGTCAACAGGTCGGCCGCGGCCAATGCCATGTTGTGGATCGGCTGGCGCAACGTCGTCAGGTTATAGCTGAGCCAGTTGGACGGCTCGACGGCATCGAATCCCGCCACCGACATCGTGCCCGGCACGTCGATCGACAGCTCGTGGCGCGCGTAGTCCAGGCAGCCCAGCGCCATCACGTCGTTGCCGCAGATGACTGCATCGGGAATCCGGCCGAGCCGGTCGAGGATCTCGCGCAGGCCGCGCGCGCCGCTGGCGTAGTCGAACTGCCCCGTGACGACGACCGGGGCCGGCAGTCCCAGCTCGTGCAGCTTGTCGCAGGCGCCGTTGCGGCGCTCGGTGGCGACGGTGGACGTGTCAGGGCCGGCGACGATGCCGAATTGGCGGTGGCCGGCGGCCGTCAGGCGCGTCGCCAGCAGGCGGCCCGATTCGTACTGGTCGCACAGCACGCTGTTGACGGTGCGGCCGCGCAGGTTGCGGTTGAAGACGACGAGCGGCAGGCGGCGGCGTTCGAATTCCTGCACCTGTTCCTCGCTGAGCGCGGCAGCGACGATCGCGCCGTCGACCTGGTATTGCCAGACGTCGCCGAGGATCTGTTCGACGTCCGCCTCGTGCTGCATCGTGAACAGCAGCACGCGCTTGCCGCGGCGCGTCAACTGCGCGGACAATTCCGCCAGCGCTTCCGGGTAGTACAGGTTCGCGGTGTGCGAGATGACGACGGCGACGATGTTCGAGCGGCGCGTGATCAGGCTGCGTGCGGCGGCGTTCGGGATGTAGTCGAGGCCGGCGGCGGCCTTCATCACGCGGGCATACGTGGACTTCGATACGCTGGCGCCCGGCTTGAAGCAGCGCGAGACGGCCGACTGCGACACGCCGGCCACCATCGCGACGTCGTAGGAGGTGACGCGCCGGTTCTCGCGGAGCAACGCCGCCTTGTATTCGGCCGCCTTGCTGTCGGCCCCGTTGTCTACCGGAGGTGGTGTCTTCGTTTTTCTCATTGTCTCGTCAAAGTACCGCGACGGCACTCGTTTCGGTTGAGGATAACGTATCAACTTACCTACTGGCAATTAATTTCCCTGCGGAAAACACTTACTGTCGCGCCGCCGCTACCCTACCAGCACAAACGTCAGGCCGACGGCGGCCAGCAGCGCAGCCGAGGCCGTAATCCGTCGGAGCGAAGCGCCGCGGATCGTCTGCAGGATGCGCTGGTGCCGCGTCTGCTGCTGGTTCTGCTGCTGGTGCGGCTGCTGCGCCGGCGTGAAGCGTGTGGATCGGTTGTCGAGGGTTGCCATGTCTGTCTCCTTCGTTCTTGAATTTCCTAGCGTAACTTTTTCCTCCACCATGTTTTTGATCCAGCTCAATCCAACCTCTGCTAAAATACCGCCCCTTTTAGTTCGCGGATGGTAGCGATGGCCAATGCATGCGGTGTCGACTTCGGCACATCCAATTCCACGGTCGGGTGGGTCGCGCCGGGCCGCCCGGTGATGCTGCCGCTCGAGGACGGCAAGGCGACGCTGCCTTCCGTCGTGTTCTTCAATGCCGACGATGACGAGGTCACGTTTGGCCGCGCCGCGCTGGCCGATTACCTGGCCGGTTATGAAGGCCGGCTGATGCGCTCGCTGAAGAGCCTGCTCGGCACGCCGCTGATGGATGGGCAGACGGAAGTGGCAGGCCGCGCGCTGTCGTTTCGGGCGTTGCTGGCGCAGTTCATCGGCGAGCTGAAGCAGCGCGGCGAGGCCGCTGCCGGCCGGCCGTTCACGTCGGCCGTGCTGGGCCGCCCGGTGCAGTTCATCGACGACGATCCCGTCGCCGACCGGCTGGCCGAGGACACGCTGGCCGACATCGCCCGCGCCGCCGGTTTCCGCGACATCGCGTTCCAGTACGAGCCGATCGCGGCCGCATTCGACTACGAGTCGCAGATCGCGCGCGAGGAACTGGTGCTGATCGCCGACATCGGCGGCGGCACGTCCGACTTCTCGCTGGTGCGATTGGCACCGGAACGGGTTGCGAAGGCCGACCGGCGCGACGACATCCTCGCCACCGGTGGTGTGCACATCGGCGGTACCGACTTCGACAAATACCTGAGCCTGGCCGCGGTGATGCCGCTGCTCGGTTACGGCAGCGAGCTGAAGAACGGCAGTGCCGTCCCGTCCAGCTATTACTTCAACCTGGCCACGTGGCATACGATCAACCAGGCCTACACGAAGAAGATGGCGGCGCAGCTCGGCGAGCTGGTGCGCGATGCGCGGGAACCCGAGCGCCTGCGCCGGCTCCAACACCTGATCGACGAGCGCGCCGGCCATTGGCTGGCGATGCGGGTCGAGGAAGGCAAGATCGCGCTGTCCGCACAGGACACGGTGCGGCTGGACCTGGAACGGCTCGCTCCGCCACTGACCCTGGAAGTGGCGCGCAAGCAGTTCGTCACGGCCATCGGCACGCTGGTCGACTCGGTCGGCGCGACGGTCGATGCGCTGCTGGCCGATGCCGGCGTGCGGCCGGAGCAGGTCGACACCGTGTTCTTCACGGGCGGTTCGTCCGGCGTCGCCGCGCTGCGCGAGCGGATCGGTGCCGCCGTGCCTGACGCGCGCCGCGTCGAAGGCGACCTGTTCGGCAGTATCGGCGCCGGCCTGGCGCTCGACGCCGTCCGTAAATTCGGGTGAGGATCCCATGCTGACAAAACCGATCGTGATGCTGGACTTCGAAACGACGGGCCTGTCGCCCGCGATGGGCGACCGCATCACCGAAGTGGCGGCGCTGCGGATCGCCGACGGCGTCATCGTCGACCGTTACGTGTCGCTGGTGAACTGCGGCGTGCGCATCCCGTCGTTCATCACGAGCCTGACGGGCATCACGCAAAAGATGGTGGATACGGCGCCGCCCGCGCACGAAGTGGTGCCGCGGCTGCTGGCATTCATCGGCGGCGACCCGCTGGCCGCCCACAACGCCAGCTTCGATGAAAAATTCCTGCACGCGGAAAGCGGCAGGCTCGGCATGGCGTCCGGCCATACCGGCACCGTCTGCTCGCTGAAGCTGTGCCGGCGCGTATTCCCCGATTTCGGCAGCTACAAGCTGGGCCAGCTTGGCAACCGGCTCGGCATCGCGTTCCAGGGTACGGCCCACCGCGCTGAGGCCGATGCGCAGGTGGCGGCGGAGGTGCTGCTGCACGTCGGCCGCCACATCGCCAACCAGTACGGCATCGCGTCGGTCGACCCGGCGCTGCTGATGTCGGTCAATAAACTTGCGGCCGCCAAGGTCCCCGCATTCCTCCACAAGCGCTCGGCCGACACGGGCGCGCACTGAAAACCTCCCCCGCAGGCCGATGCGCCTGCGTTGCCGCTTGATGTCCATGGCAAACCGGCACACCGATTGAGACCGCTCAAGTGGGCCACGCCATCGTTTATTAAGCTTTATGCAACACCGACGTGCTGGGATGGGGGAGCTGGCATGAACAACCGTTACTCGAGCAACAGCGCGGGCGTATTCACGTGGTTTCGTGACGCCGCGGAACAAGGCAACGCGTATGCACAGTTCAATCTCGCGTTGCTCTACAAGCGCGGCAAGGGCGTGCAGCGCGACGACAAGGTCGCATTCGTGTGGATGCGGGAGGCGGCGAAGCAGGGGATCGCCTTCGCCCAGAACCACCTGGGCGCCATGTACTACAACGGCACCGGCACGCCGCCGGACGATAGCGAGGCCGTGTATTGGTTCCGCAAATCGGCGAAGCAGGGCGATGCGTCGGCCCAGCAGAACCTGGGCCTGATGTACCGCAAGGGCCGCGGCGTACCGCAAAGCGACGAGATGGCGCTGACGTGGTTCTGCCGGGCCGCCGAACAGGGCGTCGCCAGCGCGCAGTCGTTGCTGGGCGAGGCCTATGCGCAAGGGCTCGGCACGAAGCGCAATTTCCCGCTGGCGCTGGCCTGGTTCCGCAAGGCAGCGCTGCAGGGCGATGCGACCGCGCAGCTCAATCTCGGCCTGATGTACCGGCGCGGCCACGGCGTGCTGCAAAGCGATACCCAGGCCGTCGCCTGGTACCGCCAGGCCGCCGCGCAGGGACTGGCGGCCGCCCAGCGCCACCTGGGCGTCGCCTATGCGGAAGGGCGCGGCGTGCAGGTCGACCTGGAGCGTGCCTGCTCATGGCTGCGCCGCGCCGCCGACCAGGGCGACGTCGATGCCCAGTTCAACATGGGCGTGATGCTGTCGAACGGCTACGGCACCCGCAAGGACGAGGCGCAGGCGTTCGCGTGGTACCACCGCGCCGCCGCGGCGGGCCACATGCTGGCACAGTACAACCTGGGCGGCATGTATGCGCACGGCCGCGGCGTGCAGCGCGACCCGGCGCAGGCGCTGGTGTGGTACCGCAAGGCGGCGGACCAGGGGGCGCCGAACGCGCAGTTCAATGTCGGCGTCATCTATGCGAACGGCCACGGCGTGCCGAAGGACGAGGCGCGCGCCGTCGCGTGGTACCGCCACGCGGCCGAACAGGGCGATGCCAGCGCGCAGAACAACCTGGGCGTGATGTACGCGAACGGCCAGGGCGTGCCGCAGGACGATGCCGAAGCCGTGCGCTGGTACCGCCGCGCGGCCGAACAGGGCCACCCGCTGGCCCAGTACAACCTGGGCGGCATGTATGCCAGCGGCCGCGGCGTCGAGCGCGACCCGGTGCTGTCGTACATGTGGATTTCGCTGGCGGCCGAGGCGGGCGACGAGACGGCCTGCAACAACCGCAAGCTCATCGAACGCAAGCTGACCCGCGAGGAGATCGGCTCCGCGCAGGCGCTGACGCGTCGCTGGCGGGACGCCCACCGTGCCTGAATGGTGCTGCCGGCGCGCTCAGCGTGCCGGCTGGCGGCGGTCGAGGAACAGGCTGTTGCCGTGGATTTTCTTGGCCTGTTTCTTCGCTTCCGAAGCGCAGGTGGCGATCTGGTGGTGCGAGTAGTACTGGCGCGGCTCGACGCGGATCACGCCCAGCGACAGGCTCATCAACGGATAAAACACCTTCTTGCCTTGCCGATCCTCGCTGATGTAGCCGCCTTGTTCGCGGTCCGCATCGCTGTAGAACTCCAGCACGCTGTCGCCGAAGTCGGCCAGGATCGCGCGGCAGCGCGCTTCCCAATCCTCGCTCTGGAACAGGATCATGAAGTCGTCGCCGCCGATGTGGCCGACGAAGTCGCGATCCGGGTCGGAGTGGCGCGTCAGCATGTGGCCGGTCAGCTGGATCACGTCGTCGCCACGGCGGTAGCCGTACACGTCGTTGAAAGGCTTGAAGTGGTCAAGGTCGCAGTAGCAGACCCAGAAGCGGGTACCGCTTTGCAGCAATCGGTCGATGTGCTCGTTGATCGGGACGTTGCCGGGCAGCTGCGTCAGCGGATTCGCATAGCGGGCCGCATTGATCTGCAGCTGCGTGATCTCGCGCATCAGGTCGTGGCCGGTGCCCATGCCCAGGTAGCGGCCCTGGTCCGTGATGATGAAGCCGTTGAACAGGTGGTGCGCGTCCGACTCCACCATCCGGTACGACAGGTCCTGCAGGCTGGTGTCCTTGTCGGCGATCAGCGGCTTGCTGTCCATGAACTGGCGGCACGACTTCTTCCCATACAGCTCGCGCTCGTAGGGGCGGGCGAAGTGGTCGATCATCTCGAAGCGGGAGATCAGGCCGAGCGGCACGCCGTCCTCCACGACGGGAATGATCAGCAGCTTCGGATCGGCCTGGAAGATCTCGTACACCTCGTTGTTCGTCATCGCCGGCGCAACGGCCGCCACGCGGTGCAGCAGTTTCAGGATGCTCACGGTATTCTTCTCCGCCGCCCGCTGCGGATAGACGGCGACGCCGTTGCGCGACAGCGCCTGCACCGCCTCGGCCGGCAATGCCCGCGCCGGGTTCGCATGGGGGCGGCCCAGGTGATAGCCCTGCGCGAAGGCGACGCCGAGGTCGCGCAGCACCAGCAGCTCGGCCTGCTTTTCGATGCCCTCGGCGATCACCAGCGTATTGGATTTTTCCGCGATCTCCTGGATCGAACGGACAAACTGGAGCTTCACCGGGTCGTTGTTGATGCCCTGGATGAAGTGCATGTCGATCTTCACGTACTCCGGGCGCAGCTCCGACCACAGCCGCAGGCTCGAAAAGCCTTCGCCCAGGTCGTCGATCGCGATCTGGAAACCGCGCTCGCGGTAGTGCAGCACCGCTTCGCGCATCAGCTCGTAGTCGTAGGTGGGCTGGTTCTCCGTCAGCTCGATGATCACGCGGTCCGGATGGATGCCGATCTGGCGGATGAAGTCCAGCGTTTCGCCGGTGCTGCCCTCGCGCTGCGGCAGCAGGCATTCCGGGCTGACGTTCAGGAACAGCTTGCCGGGCAGCTCCAGCTCCGCGAAACGTTCCAGCACGACGCGGCGGCACAGGTGCTCCACTTCCAGGGTCAGGTTGTTGTCGCGGGCGGCCCGGAACAGCTTGATGGGCGCATGCAGCGGGCTGTCGGAAGGGCCGCGGATCAGGCCTTCGTAGCCGACGATGTCGCCGGTCTGCATCTGGATGATCGGCTGGAACAGCGCCGTCAGCTGGCGCCGCGCGATGATGTCGAGCAGGTGGGCGCCGGTCAGCTCGTCCGCTCCTTCCGGCGCGTGCAGGTAACTGACGTTCGAGGGCAGGGTGGACAGCAGGGCGGTGGCGGATTTCACGGTCGGTCTCGGGTTGAATCTGCCGGTGATGATATAAAGAAATTATTACAGGTTGATGAAACGACCAAATAAAACACCGTGGGCGGATGCCTCTAACAACACTTATTTGCCGCGCTTCAAGCTATGATCGCCCGGCCTGCTCATGGCAGGTCACCTACAACGACAAGGACACCCATGCACTTCCACCGCGCCACCCTCGCAACCGCCATCGCGCTGCTGGCCGCCACCAGCGGCTACGCCATCGGACAGACTTGTGCCCCCGGCACGCCGCCGACGTATCCCGTGACAAAGAAAGTGGATCAGCGCGACGACTACCACGGCACCACGATCGCCGATCCGTACCGCTGGCTGGAAGACGCCAACAGCGCCGAAACGCAAGCGTGGGTGACCGAGCAGAACCGCCTGACGCAAAGCTACCTGGCGCAGATCCCCGAGCGCGCCGCGATCCGCCAGCGCCTGACGCAGCTGTGGAACTACGAGCGCTACTCGGTGCCGTTCAAGGAAGGCGGCCGCTACTTCTACAGCCGCAACGACGGCTTGCAGAACCAGGCCGTGCTGTACACATTGAAGACGCTGGACAGCGAACCGCGCCTGCTGCTCGACCCGAACACGCTGGCCGCCGACGGCACCGTCGCGCTGGCCGGCACGGCCGTCAGCCCGGACGGCAAGTACCTGGCGTACAGCACCGCCGCATCCGGCTCGGACTGGAACGAGATCCGTGTGCGCCACATCGACAGCGGCAAGGACACGCAAGACCACATCAAGTGGGTCAAGTTCTCGCAAACGGCCTGGGCGCATGACGGTTCGGGCTTCTACTACAGCCGCTACGACGAACCGACCGAGGCTACGAAACTGGCGAGCGTGAACTACTTCCAGAAGCTGTACTTCCACAAACTGGGCACGCCGCAGGACAAGGACGTGCTGGTGTACCACCGCCCGGACCGGAAGGAATGGGGCTTCGCCGCCGAGGTGACGGACGACGGGCGCTACCTCGTCATCAGCTCGTCCCAGGGCACCGATCCGAAGAACCGCGTGTTCATCAAGGACTTGAAACGCAAGGATGCGCCCGTGACGGGCCTGCTCGAAGCGTTCGACGCATCCTACAGCTTCATCGACAACGTCGGCCAGGTGTTCTACTTCGTCACCGACAAGAACGCGCCGCGCTCGCGCATCGTCGCGATCGACGTGGCGACGAAGGCGTGGCGCGAGATCGTGCCGGAAGCGGCGCAGACGCTGACCGGTGCGAACATCGTCAACGGCCAACTGGTGGCCGAATACCTGACGGATGCGCACAGCGCCGTCAAGATGTTCGACCTGCAGGGCAAGCCGCTGCATGACATGACGTTGCCGGGCATCGGCTCGGCGGTCGGCTTCGGCGGCAAGCGGGGCGACACGGAAACGTTCTACTCGTACACGAGCTTCACGACGCCGACCACGATCTACCGCTACGACCTGAAGACGGGCAGGAGCACGGTGTACCGCCAGCCGAAGGTCGACTTCGACCCGGACGCGTTCGAGACGCGCCAGGAATTCTTCACCAGCAAGGACGGCACCCGCGTGCCGATGTTCATCGTCGCGAAGAAGGGCATGCGGCGCGACGGCAGCAATCCTACTTACCTGTATGGCTACGGCGGTTTCAACGTATCGCTGACGCCGTCGTTCTCCGTGGCCAACCTGGCCTGGGTCGAGATGGGCGGCGTGTATGTGATGGCCAACCTGCGCGGCGGCGGCGAATACGGCGAGGCGTGGCACCAGGCCGGCACGAAGCTGCGCAAGCAGAACGTGTTCGACGACTTCATCGGCGCCGCCGAATG
Source organism: Pseudoduganella flava (assembly GCF_007830495.1). GTDB lineage: Bacteria > Pseudomonadota > Gammaproteobacteria > Burkholderiales > Burkholderiaceae_D > Rugamonas > Rugamonas flava. The sequence continues at coordinate 69,294 of NZ_VLKW01000005.1, forward strand.
GCTGATCGCGCAGAAGGTGACGTCGCCGGCCAAGCTGGCGATCGGCGGCGGCAGCAATGGCGGCCTGCTGGTCGGCGCGGCGCTGACGCAGCGGCCGGACCTGTACGCGGCGGCGCTGCCGGCGGTGGGCGTGATGGACATGCTGCGCTTCCACAAGTTCACGATCGGCTGGGCATGGACGTCGGACTATGGCTCGTCCGACAATCCCGACGAATTCAAGGCGCTGGTGCGCTATTCGCCGCTGCACAACCTGAAGCCGGGCACCTGCTATCCGGCCACGATGGTGACGACGGCCGACCATGACGACCGCGTCGTGCCGGCGCACAGCTTCAAGTTCGCGGCGGCCGCCCAGGCCGCCCAGGCCGGCCCGGCCCCGATCCTGATCCGCATCGACACGAAGGCGGGCCATGGCGCCGGCAAGCCGACGTCGAAGCAGATCGAGGAAGTGGCCGACCGCTGGGGCTTCCTGTCCAGGAACCTGGGCATGCAGCCGATGGCCACGGCCGCCGCTGGGGCGGCCGCGCAGGGCGGCGCGCAGTAGCGGCACCGTCGACGCAGGGAAGGGCGCTTCGGCGCCCTTTTTTTTTGCTTTACGTTTGCATAGTGCAAATGGTGCAACGCCGCAATTGTTGCGCCACGCACAAGCATCCCGTGCTACCATCGTCCGTCAAACCGACTTCCCCGAGCAATCATGAGCCTCACGACCGGTAACAATTCGATCGACTCCCTTGTCTACAGCAGCTGGAACGCGACGGCGGGCATACCTGTTTCGCTGACATACAGCTTCCTCACGCGTGTGCCGTCCAACGCTTCGGATGACGACGCGGGCGGCTTCCGGGCGATGACGGCGACCCAGCAGGCCGCCGTACGCGACGCGCTGGCCGAATGGGCCGCCGTCGCGAACATCACCTTCACGGAAGTATCGGCGAACTCCGGCAATCTGCAGTTCGGCACCAACACGCAATCGGACAGCAGCGCCTACGCCTACCTGCCCGAGACCGGCGTGCGCAGCGTGACGATGTACCTGAACAATACGTCGAGCAGCAATACGGTCTTCACGGCCGGCACCTACGGTCCGACCGTGCTGGTGCACGAGATCGGCCACATGCTGGGCTTGAAGCATCCTGGAGACTACGATTCGACCGGCTCGGAGCTCGGCGGTCCGTACCTGCCGGCGGCAACGGATAACGGCGACTACACGCAGATGTCGTACAACGATCCGACCAGCTATGCGATCAACCGGACGTTCATGACGACGCCGATGCTGTACGACATCCAGGCAATCCAGTACCTGTATGGCGCCAACATGAGCTACCACGCGGGCAATGACGCCTATACATTCACCAACAACATTGCCCCCGAGTGCATCTGGGATGCGGGTGGAGCCGATACGCTGGACTTCTCCGCGTGCACGAGCGCGACGATCATCAATCTGAACGCCGGCACGTTCAGCGAAACCGCCAGCGGCTTGCACAACATCTCCATCGCCTACAACGTGACGATCGAGAGCGCGATCGCCGGATCGGGCGGGTCGACGATTTATGCCAACGCAGCCGGCAATACGCTGACGGGCGGTGCCGGCACCGACATCTTCTACGAGGGCGCCGGCAGCGATACGATTTCGGGCGCGGGCGGCCAGGATACTGTCGTTTTCACGCACGCCTTTGCGAGCTACGGGATCAACCGTGCGGGCGATACCGTGACGGTGACCGGCGACGGTATCGACAGTCTGAACGGCGTGGAGTACCTGCGGTTCAGTGACACCCTGGTAGCGGTGCGGGATCTGCCGAGCAGCGCGTTCCTGAACGGCACCGATGGTGCCGACCGCGTTGTCGCTCCCGCGGGCAACGTCAGCATCGACAGCGGTGCCGGTCTCGACACCGTGCAGTATGTCGGTGTACGTAACGCCTACACGGTTACCGCCGCCAGCGACGGTTTCGTCGTCACGAGCGCCGCGGGTGAGACGGGACATCTGCGCAATGTCGAGCGCGTGCAGTTCGCCGACGCGGCGGTGGCACTGGACGTGTATGGCGTACCCGGCCAGATCTATCGGCTGTACGCGGCCGCGTTGGATCGCGCGCCGGACCAGCCCGGCATCGGCACCTGGATCAAACTGATGGACGCGGGAGAAAGCCTGGCCTCCGTGGCCCAGAAATTCACGACGAGTGATGAGTTCTCGCGGCTGTATGGCCAACTCGACAATGGGCACTTCATCGCGCAGCTGTACCAGAATGCGCTGGGGCGGACCTATGACATTGACGGGTTCAACCACTGGATGGCGCTGCTCGACAGTGGCATGACCCGCGGCGAGATCGTAGTCGGCTTCTCGGAATCGAACGAGCTCAAGGCGCAGCTGATCGGCGTGATGCAGAACGGCATCGACTACATTCCGGCGAGCTGATCACAGCGCCTCTTGCGGCTCCCGCGTCAGGCTGATGCGGTTGCGGCCCATGTGCTTGGCGCGGTACAGCGCCGCGTCGGCAGTGGCGAGCAGCTGTGACGGGTCGTTGTCCGGCGCTGCCAGCGCCGTCGCCGCGCCGATGCTGACGGTGACGAATTGCTTCGCCGTGCCCAGGTTCGGCAGGTGCAGCTGCTCGACGCGGCAGCGGATCCGCTCCGCGACGATGGCCGCCCCTTTCAGCGATTGGTTCGGCAGGATCACGGCGAACTCCTCGCCGCCGTAGCGGGCCACCAGGTCGTTCGCACGCATTTCCTTGGCCACGGCACCGGCGATGCGCTGCAGGCACTCGTCGCCGCCCACGTGGCCGTAGGCATCGTTGTACTGCTTGAAATTGTCCACGTCGACCATCAGCAGCGACAGCGGCTGCTGCTGGCGCAGCGCGCGCTGCCACTCGGCGTGCAGCGTGTCGTCGAAGCAGCGGCGGTTCGCCAGGCCCGTCAAGCCGTCGCGCGTGGCCAGCTGCTCCAGGGAGATTTGCGCCTGCTTCTCGTCCGTCATGTCGCGCAGCGTCTCGACGACGGCGACGAGGCGGCCATGCGCATCGCAGATCGGGCTGACGTCGACGGCCAGGTAGCGGCGCCGCCCCGCGCGCGGCATGTCGCACCAGCTTTCCGCGTTCACGTGCCGCGGCTCGTCGCACGGCTTGCCGTGGGCTTCGTACAACGACGGCAGCTCGTCGGTACGTTGCTGCACGACGAGGTCGGCCAAGGTGGGGCGCGGCGACTGGTAAAAGCATTGCCACGCATCGCAGGTGCCCAGTACTTCGTAGCCTGCCACGCCCGTCAGGCGTTCGCAGGCGCGATTCCACAGGATCACGCGGCCGCGCGCATCGACGACGAAAGCGGGAATCACGAGCAGTTCCAGCAGCTTGAACGCGTAGGCTTGCGCGGCATCGGCATGGGGGAAATCCATCAAGGGTTGCACTTTCTGGGAACTGTTCATTTGACGAGCCTGCGTGTTGTTAACTACGAGTTGCATTGCGCGGAATCCAAATTGTGCATTGCACGATCCACTGCGCGTTTGATCAATCACAAAGTTCAGCTTGATAGCACTCAGCCGTGCGCGGGTGCCCGGCAGGCAGGGCGACGTGCATCGTCGTCCCCTGGCCGGGCTGGCTGTCGAGCGTCAGCTGGCCGCCGGCCGCCTTGACGCGGTCGGCGATGCCGGACAGGCCGTGGCCCTGGCATTCGCAGCCGGGCGGCAGGCCGACACCGTTGTCGCGCACCGTCAACAGCAGCGTGTCGACACCGCGCCCGAGCGCCACGTGCACCTCGCTGGCGCAGGCGTGGCGCAGCACGTTCGACAGCGCTTCCTGCAGGATGCGGAACAGCGCCGTCTCGGCCGCGGCAAACGCGTCGCGGTCGGCCCGGCGGCGCGGCGCGGGCGCGGCGATACCCGCCGCGTCGGGCGCTTCCGTCTCCAGGTGGCAGCGGATGCCGGAGATGCGCGCGAATTCGTCGAGCTGGCGCTGCACGGCCAGGCGCAGCCCCTGTTCCAATGCGGCGGCGCTCCGCCTCGCGCGCGCCGCGCTGCTGGTCCGCCATGCGGGCCAGCATGCCGTGGCTGTCGCGCAGCGCACGCTCGGCGGTGGTGCGTAGCGCCTGTTCGGCAACGAGCTGGCGGCGCAGGCCGGCGCAGCGTTGCAACAGCAGCGCATGGCGCCACCACAGCACGCCGCCGAGCACGGCGAACAGGGCCGCCAGGCTCGCAAACAGGGCGACGTCGCCGTCGGCCCAGTCCAGCGTGGGATGAGCGGGCAGGGCGGCGGCGCCCGGGGCCGCCAGAGCAAGCAGCCAACCCGGCGCGTGCGAGAGATTTGCCCAGCGTTTCATCGTGTTGCCCTTGATCATCTGTACGAGACGACCTTAACTGAACAGTACCGGCGCGGCCTTGCGCCAAATCAATCGCGGGCCGGCGCGCGGCGGGTGTTGCAATAGCTTATAATTGAGGGTTACCCTTTTGTCCGCGAGCCATTTGTGCTACAGCGGCCGCTTCAGGATTCATAGTGACTTACAGTATCAAGGAAATTTTCTATACGCTGCAGGGCGAAGGCGCCCATGCCGGCCGGCCCGCGGTGTTCTGCCGTTTTTCCGGCTGCAATCTGTGGACGGGCCGCGAAAGCGACCGCGCCACGGCGACCTGCCAGTTCTGCGACACGGATTTCGTCGGCACCGATGGCGAGCGGGGTGGCAAATTCGCCACGGCCGATGCACTCGTGGCCGTCATCGACAGCCTGTGGCCCGCCACCTACCCGGCCAGCAAGTACGTCGTGTTCACCGGCGGCGAGCCGCTGTTGCAGCTCGATGCGCCGCTGATCGATGCGATGCACGCGGCCGGGTTCACGATCGCCATCGAAACGAACGGTACGCTGCCGGTGCCGCCGGGCGTCGACTGGATCTGCGTCAGCCCGAAGGTCGGCTCCCAGCTGGTCGTCGAGCGCGGCAACGAAATCAAGGTCGTGATCCCGCAGGCCAACCAGGAGCTGGCGGCCTACGAACACCTCGACTTCGAGAATTTCTTCGTGCAGCCGATGGACGGGCCGCTGGCCGCGTTCAATACGACGCTGGCGATCGAGACGTGCAAGCGCAATCCGAAATGGAAGCTGTCGCTGCAAACCCATAAACTGCTGAACATTCCTTGATATCACCCGTATGCTGACGATTACCCGCAAGCTCGAATTCGATGCCGGCCACCGCATTCCCGACCACAAGAGCCAGTGCCGCAACCTGCACGGCCACCGCTACACGCTGGAGATCACGCTGACCGGCCAGGTCATCGCCGCGGAAGGCAATTCCGACAACGGCATGATCATGGACTTCTCCGACGTCAAGGCGCTCGCGAAAGAGCACCTCGTCGACGTGTGGGACCATGCGTTCCTCGTGTACGAGAAGGACACGGCCGTGAAGGAGTTCCTCGCGTCGCTGCCGAACCACAAGACCGTCGTCATCGACCGCATCCCGACCGTTGAAAACCTCGCCGCCGTCGCGTTCGACATCCTGAAGGCCGCCTACAAGGACCGCTACGGCACCGGCCTGAAGCTGCACAAGCTTGTGCTGCACGAGACGCCGAACTGCTGGGCCGAGATCACCGACAACTGACAGCGCGATGACCGACGAACAGCACAGTCACATGCTGGCCGCGCTGGCCGAGGCGCAGCGCGCCTGGGACCTGGGCGAGGTGCCGGTCGGCGCCGTCGTCGTCAAGGACGGTGTCGTCATCGCGCGCGGCTTCAACCAGCCGATCGCCGGCCATGACCCGACGGCCCATGCGGAGATCGTCGCGCTGCGCGCGGCCGCCCAGGCGCTCGGCAATTACCGGCTGCCGGGCTGCGAGCTGTACGTGACCCTGGAGCCGTGCGTGATGTGCTCCGGCGCGATGATGCATGCGCGGCTGGCGAAGGTGGTGTACGGTGCGCGCGATCCGAAGACGGGCGCCTGTGGCTCCGTCGTGGACCTGTTCGCGTCGGACCAGCTGAACCACCACACCGAGGCGGTGGGCGGCGTGCTGGAAGAGGAGTGCGGCAACCTGCTGAAGGCGTTCTTTGCGCACCGGCGCGCGGCGGCGAAGGCGGCGCGGGACGAACGGGAGAAGGCAGCCATCGTCGCGGCGCGCCTTGCTGGCGGGCCGGCCCACGGTTAAGATGGCCGCGCCTTTCACTCTCCGGACACGACCTTGAAGAACATCGGAATCGCGATCGCCGCCCCCGGCGGTTATGCCCTCGACGACGACGCCGTGGCACGCGGCATCGCCCGGCTGGAACAGCAGGGCTGCACGGTGCACAATTACTACGACCCGGCGCAGAAACACCTGCGCTTCGGCGGCACCGATGCGGGCCGTCTGGCCCAGCTGGAGGCGGCGGCCCGCGATCCGGACGTGCAGGTGGTCATCGCCCTGCGCGGCCAGTACGGCATCTCGCGCATCCTGCCCCGCATCGACTTTCGCCTGATGGCCGACAGCGGCAAGCTGTTCGTCGGCTACAGCGACGTCACGGCATTCCACATGGGGCTGATGGCGGCGACCGGCCGCAAGAGCTTTGCCGGCCCGATGATCTGCGACGATTTCATCCGCGACGAACCGGTCGACTATACGCTGGACCAGTTCCGGGATTGCCTGCGCGGCCCCACGCACCATGTGCGCGGCACGGCCGAAGGCAATCCGCGCGTCGACGTCGAAGGCCGGCTGTGGGGCGGCAATCTCGCAATGCTGACGCACCTCGCCGGTACGCCGTACTTCGCGCGCATCCCCAACGGCATCGTGTTCATCGAGGACATCAACGAGCACCCGTACCGCGTCGAGCGGATGGTGCTGCAGCTGCTGTATTCCGGTGCCCTCGAGGGGCAGCGCGCGCTCGTGCTGGGGGACTTCTCCGGCTACCGGCTGGCGCCGTTCGACAACGGCTACGATTTCGATGCGATGCTCGCGTACCTGCGCGAGACGCTGCCGATCCCCGTGCTGACGGGGCTCCCGTTCGGCCACGTCAAGCACCGCTGCACGTTGCCGTTCGGCGGCCTGGCTCACCTGGTATCGGACGAGACGGGCTTCGACCTGACGGTTACCGACTACCCGACGCTGGCGCGGCCCGACCTGTAGTCTGCCGGGCCGTGCCGGCACGGTATGAAAATGGTAAAATACCCGGTTCATTGAATCTCGTCGCGGATCGATCCGCGACCATCTGCGACAAGCGTTATTTAAGGGCTCATCAGTGCTATCCACCGCAAACATCACCATGCAATTCGGCGCCAAGCCGCTGTTCGAGAACATCTCCGTCAAGTTTGGCGACGGCAACCGCTACGGCCTGATCGGCGCGAACGGCTGCGGCAAGTCCACCTTCATGAAGATCCTCGGCGGCGACCTGGAACCGTCGGCCGGTAACGTGTCGCTCGACGTGAACGAGCGCCTGGGCAAGCTGCGCCAGGACCAGTTCGCGTACGAGGAGATGCGCGTGCTGGACGTCGTGATGATGGGCCACACGGAAATGTGGGCCGCGATGCAGGAACGCGACGCGATCTACGCGAACCCGGAAGCGACGGACGACGACTACATGAAGGCCGCCGAACTGGAAGGCAAAGTGGCCGAGTACGACGGCTACACGGCCGAGGCGCGCGCCGGCGAACTGCTGCTGGGCGCTGGCGTCGAGATCGACCTGCACCAGGGCCCGATGAGCAACGTCGCTCCCGGCTGGAAGCTGCGCGTGCTGCTGGCCCAGGCGCTGTTCTCGAATCCGGACATCCTGCTACTCGACGAGCCGACCAACAACCTGGACATCCACACGATCCGCTGGCTCGAGGACGTGCTGAACCAGCGTAACTCGACGATGATCATCATCTCCCACGATCGTCACTTCCTGAATCAGGTCTGCACGCACATCGCCGACATGGACTACGGCACGCTGAAGATCTACCCGGGCACCTACGACGACTACATGCTGGCATCGACGCAGGCGCGCAACCAGCAGATGGCGAACAACGCGAAGGCGAAGGAAAAGGTCGCCGAGCTGCAGGACTTCGTGCGCCGCTTCTCGGCGAATAAATCGAAGGCGCGCCAGGCGACGTCGCGCCTGAAGATGATCGACAAGATCAAGGTCGAGGATATTAAACCTTCCTCGCGTGCCTATCCGTTCGTGCGCTTCGAAGGCGAGAAAAAGCTGCACCGCCTGGCCGTCGAGGTGGATTCGATCTCGAAGACGTTCGACAAGACGCTGTTCAAGAACTTCTCAATCATGGTCGAGGCGGGTGAACGCATCGCGATCATCGGCGCGAACGGCGCCGGTAAAACCACGATGCTCCGCTGCATCGCCGGCGACATGGCCAAGCTGCAGCCCGATACCGGGTTCGTCAAGTGGGCCGAGAACGCCAACGTCGGCTACATGCCGCAGGATCCGACTGAAGACTTCGCGACGGACCTGAACCTGACCGACTGGATGGGCCAGTGGACCAAGGAAGGCGACGACGACCAGGCCGTGCGCTCGATCCTGGGCCGCCTGCTGTTCGGCGGCGACGAGGTGAAGAAGTCCGTGCGCGTGCTGTCCGGCGGTGAAAAGGGCCGCATGATGTACGGTAAGCTGATGCTGGGCCGTCACAACGTGCTGCTGCTGGACGAACCCACCAACCACATGGACATGGAATCGATCGAGTCGCTGAACATCGCGCTGGACAAGTACGCGGGTACGTTGATCTTCGTGTCGCACGACCGTGAGTTCGTGTCGTCGCTGGCGAACCGGATCATCGAGATCAAGGAAAACGAGGTGGTGGACTTCCGCGGCAACTACGAAGAGTACCTGACCAGCCAGGGCATCAACTGATTCGGACAAAGGCAAGCGATGAATACCGTAGCCATCCCCGTCAAGACCGTCGAGTACGAAAAGCCGCTGATCGAGGATAACCAGCAGGGCGGCAGCTGTGTCGCGCACGCGTGGGCGCGCACGCCGGCGCCCGTGGCGGCCGATGAAAAGATCCTGCTGAAGGAGCGCATCCGCACGTTGTTGCGCGAGCGCGAGGCCGTGCTGGTCGCGCATTACTATGTCGATGCGGACCTGCAGGATCTGGCCGAGGAGACGGGCGGTTGCGTGTCCGATTCGCTCGAGATGGCGCGCTTCGGGCGCGATCATCCCGCCAGAACGCTCGTCGTCGCCGGCGTGAAATTCATGGGCGAGACGGCGAAGATCCTGTCGCCGGAAAAAACCATCCTGATGCCGGACCTGGACGCGACCTGTTCGCTGGACCTGGGTTGCCCGCCGGAGGACTTCGCGGCGTTCTGCGACCAGCATCCGGACCGCACCGTCGTCGTCTACGCCAACACCAGCGCGGCCGTGAAGGCGCGCGCCGACTGGATGGTGACGTCGTCGATCGGCCTCGATATCGTCAAGCACCTGCATGAGCAGGGCAAGAAGATCCTGTGGGCCCCCGACAAGCACCTGGGTTCGTACATCCAGAAGCAGACGGGCGCCGACATGCTGCTGTGGCAGGGTTCCTGCCTCGTGCACGACGAATTCAAGGGCATCGAGCTGGACCTGCTGAAGGCCGAGTACCCGGACGCGAAAGTGCTGGTGCACCCGGAGTCGCCCGCCAACGTCGTCGCCCAGGCGGACGTCGTCGGCTCGACGTCGCAGCTGATCGCGGCGGCCGTCAGCCTGCCGGCCACGCGGTTCATCGTCGCCACCGACAACGGCATCCTGCACAAGATGCGGATGGCGGCGCCGGGCAAGACGTTCATCGAAGCGCCGACGGCCGGCAACAGCGCCACCTGCAAGAGCTGCGCGCATTGCCCGTGGATGGCGATGAACGGCTTGCGCAATCTGGTGGACGTGCTGGAAAACCTGGGCAACGAGATCCACGTGGACCCGGCGGTGGGCCGCCAGGCGCAGGTGTCGATCAACCGCATGCTCGACTTCGCGGCCGCGAAGAAGGCCAAGGTGGCGCCCGGCGCCGACCTGGCGCAAGAAGCCCAACTGTTTAACGGAATCGGACCCGCATGAGCACACTGTTGAATCGTTTCGCGCCGTTCGACGAGGCGCTGACCCGCGCCTTTGAAGCGAACCTGCTGGCCGCGCTGCTGGAAGACGTCGGCACCGGCGATCTCACCGGCCAGCTGGTGCCGGAAGCGGGCCGTGTGGTCGCGCGCGTGATCGTGCGCGAGGACGCGGTGCTGTGCGGCGCGCCCTGGTTCGAAGGCATCATGCACGCGCTCGACCCGGCCATCGGCATCGAATGGCACTACGCGGAAGGCGACGTGATGGCGGCCGATACGCCAGTGTGCACGCTGGTCGGCCCGGCCCGCGCGATCCTGACGGGCGAGCGCGCGGCGCTGAACTTCATGCAGCTGCTGTCCGGCGTGGCAACGGCGACGCGCCGCTACGTCGACGCGATCTCCGGCACCAGCGCCGCGATCCTCGACACGCGCAAGACGTTGCCCGGCTTGCGTCTGGCGCAGAAGTACGCGGTACGCGTCGGCGGCGGCCAGAACCAGCGCCTGGCACTGTACGACGGCATCCTGATCAAGGAAAACCACATCGCCGCCGCAGGCGGCATCACGGCCGCGCTGGTCGCCGCGAAGAAGGTCAACGCGAACGTGTCGATCCAGGTCGAGGTGGAGACCTTGGCCGAGCTGGACGAAGCGCTGGCGGCCGGCGCCACGTCGATCCTGCTCGATAACTTCGACCTGGCCATGATGCGCGACGCGGTGCAGGTCAATCGGGGCCGTGCGCTGCTGGAAGCCTCCGGCGGCGTCAATTTCGATACGGTGCGATCGATCGCCGAGACGGGCGTGCACCGCATCTCGATCGGCGCCCTGACGAAGGACGTCAAGGCCACCGACTACTCGCTGCGCATCGTCGAGGGCGCGCTGGGCTGATGTCAGCCGAGCGGTAAACGCATCGGCTGTTCCCGCAGCCCGCTCCTGTTCTCCATCGGAACGGGAGCGCCGTCCTCCTCGAATCCCATTCCTTTGTAGAGCCCATAGGCCGGCGCAAGGCTGGCCGTGACGTCCAGTCGCACTTCGGCCGCGCCGCGCTCGCGCGCCCAGCCGATCGCATACCGCAACAGCGCCTGCGCGACACCGCGCCCGCGCCGCTCCGGTGCCACCCACACCTGATACAGCCACACGGTGCCGCTTTCGTGATTGGCCCACGTGAGGCCGCACGGTTCGCCGTCGACGAGCGCGACGAGCGGCAGGTCAGCCGGCGCCGAGCAGGCTTGCGCGAGCAGGCTGGCCCACGTGTCGTCGGAACGTGCCTGCGCCTGCGCGAGCGTGACGGCGAAGGCATCCGGGGTGTCGGCGAGGGCGGCCAGGCGCAGCGCGCGCCAGGTGCGCCATTCATCGGCCGCGAAGGGCCGGATCGTGATCGTATCCATTGCTACAGGATACGCAACGGGGCGCGAAAACGCTACTGATGAGCTTGCATAGTGCTGCTGAGTTTGTGTCAACGGTGCCTGGCACCAGTGACACAGCCTCAGCAGCAAAAAAAAAGCCACCCGCAGGTGGCCTCCGAAGTGTGCGGCGAACGATCAGTCGGCAGCGTAGATATCGCGGTCCTTCGTCTCGCGGATGAACAGTGCCCCGATGACGAGCGTGGCCAGCGCGACCACGATCGGGTACCACAGGCCGTAGTAGATGTCGCCCTTGAATGCCACCAGTGCGAACACGGTGGTCGGCAGCAGGCCGCCGAACCAGCCGTTGCCGATGTGGTAGGGCAGGGACATCGACGTGTAGCGGATCTTCGTCGGGAACATCTCGACCAGCATCGCGGCGATCGGGCCGTACACCATCGTCACGTACAGCACCAGCACGAACAGGATCAGCACGACCATCGGCTTGTTGATCTGCTCCGGATCGGCCTTGGCCGGATAGCCCGCTTCCTTGATCGCGCCGCCGACCTGCTTCTTGAACGCGGCTTCCTTCTCCTTGCTGGCCGCGTCGAAGTTCAGGTTATCGGCCGTCATCGTGGCATTGAACGACGCGATTTCCTTGTCGCCCACCTTGATCTTTGCGACGGTACCCGCCGGTGCGTCCTGGCGCGTGTAGTTCACGGACGACGCGGTGAGCGCGCCCGTCGCGATGTCGCACGACGACGGGAATTTCTTCTGGCCCGTCGGGTTGAACTGGAAGTGGCACGAGGCCGGGTCGGCGACGACGACGACCGGGGAGTTCTGCAGCGCCGTTTCCAGCTGCGGGTTGCCGTAGTGGGTCAGCGCCTTGAACAGCGGGAAGTACGTCAGCGCGGCCAGCAGGCAGCCGCCCAGGATGATCCATTTGCGGCCGATCTTGTCCGACAGCGCGCCGAAGAAGATGAAGAACGGCGTGGCCAGCAGCAGGGCGACGGCGATCAGGATGTTGGCGGTGGCCGACTCGATCTTCAGCGTCTTCTCCATGAAGAACAGCGCGTAGAACTGGCCCGTGTACCACACGACGGCCTGGCCCATCGTCAGGCCGACCAGCGCCAGGATGACGATCTTCAGGTTGCTCCACTGGCCGAACGCCTCGGACAGCGGCGCCTTCGACGTCTTGCCCTCGGCCTTCATCTTCGCGAACGCGGGCGACTCGTTCATCGACAGGCGGATCCACACGGAGACGCCCAGCAGCAGCACGGAGACGAGGAACGGAATGCGCCAGCCCCAGGCCTGGAACTCGTCCTCGCCGACGGCGACGCGGGTCGCCAGGATCACCAGCAGCGACAGGAACAGGCCCATCGTGGCCGTCGTCTGGATCCACGACGTGAACATGCCACGCTTGCCGTCCGGCGCGTGCTCGGCCACGTAGGTGGCGGCACCGCCGTACTCGCCGCCCAGCGCCAGGCCCTGCAGGATGCGCAGGGTGACGAGGATGATCGGTGCCGCGATGCCGATCGACGTGTGGCCGGGCAGCAGGCCGACGATGAACGTCGACATGCCCATGATCAGGATCGTCACGAGGAACGTGTACTTCCGGCCGATCATGTCGCCCAGGCGGCCGAACACGACGGCGCCGAACGGACGGACGATGAAGCCGGCCGCGAACGCCAGCAGCGCGAAGATGAAGGTGGTGGTGGGGTCGCCGATGAAGAACTGCTTGGCGATGATCGATGCGAGCGAGCCGTACAGGTAGAAGTCGTACCATTCGAACACGGTGCCGAGCGACGAGGCGAAGATGACTTTCTTCTCCTCGGCCGTCATCGGCGTCGACTTCCCCTTGCCCCCCAGGTTCCGCGGGTCCGCGGTGCCAGATGTGATAGCCATGATGTTGTCTCCAATTATTGGTTGTGCCGTGCCGGTGTATCCCGGTTATTGTGTAGGCCCGACCCACTCTGCGCGCCGAACCTTACATCATTCTTGCTTGAAACTTACGCGAAGCTTACAGATGAGCACCCGGCACCGGGTGCGCCGGCGCCTGCCCGTGTGCTATCCTGCGGCGCTTGGCAATCTGGTAAAGGAAGCAATGTGATCAAGCACATCGTGATGTGGAAGCTGAAGGATGCGGCCGAAGGCGCCGACCGTGCGACGAACGCCCGCAAGATGAAGGAACTGCTGGACGCCTGCAACGGCATCGTGCCGGGCATGGGCAAGTTCGAAGTGGCGCTGGCGCAGCCGGGCCTGGAAGCGACGTACGACGTCGTGCTGTATTCCGAGTTCGCCGACAAGGCCGCGCTGGACGGCTATCTCGAGCATCCGCAGCACCAGGCGCTGAAACCGTTCTTTGCCGCCGTGCGCGACGAGCGCCAGTGCATGGACTACGAGGTGTGACGTGGCGACCGTCCAGGATCTCTTCAGCCTGCGGGGCAAGACGGCCCTCGTGACGGGCGGCTCGCGCGGCCTCGGCCTGCAGATGGCGACGGCGCTGGGCGAGCAGGGCGCCACCGTCGTGGTCAGCGCGCGCAAGCAGCACGAACTCGACGAAGCCGTGGCCCACCTGGCCGCGCGTGGCATCACGGCCTACGCGCTGGCCGCCGACATGGCCGATCCGGCCGCGGTGGAAGCGCTGGCCGCAGGCGCGATCGACAAGCTGGGGCACATCGACATCCTGGTGAACAATGCGGGCGCCAGCTGGGCCGCGCCGGCCGAGGATTTGCCGCTGGAAGCGTGGGAAAAGGTGATGAATCTGAACGTGCGCGGCGTGTTCCTGCTGTCGCAGGCGGTGGGACGGCTGTCGATGATTCCGCGCCGCGCCGGGAGGATCATCAATATCGCATCGATCGCCGGCCTGGCCGGCAATCCGCCGGGAACGATGAAGACGCTCGTCTACAACACGTCGAAGGGCGCGATCGTCAACTTCACGCGCGCGCTGGCGGGCGAGTGGGGCGAATACGGCATCAACGTCAATGCGATCGCGCCGGGCTTCTTCCCGTCGAAGATGACGCACGGCGTGCTGGGCCAGATGGGCGACACGCTGGCCGCCGCGGCGCCGCTGGGCCGGCTCGGCGGCGACGAGGATTTGAAAGGCGCGTGCGTGCTGTTCGCGTCGGAGGCGGGACGCCACATCACGGGCCAGATCCTGGCCGTCGACGGCGGCGTATCGGCGGTGTAAGAAAGCGGAAGGAGAATCGATGAGTACGGAATCGAAGAGTCACTACCAGCGCATCGTGCTGGCATCGCGTCCGCGCGGCCAGGTCGTGCCGGACAATTTCAGGATCGAGACGGCCGACGTGCCGGAACTGGCGGAAGGCCAGCTGCTGATCCGCAACCACTACCTGTCGCTGGACCCGTACATGCGGGGGCGGATGAGCGAAGCGAAGAGCTATGCCGCGTCGCAGCCGCTGGACGAGACGATGATCGGCGGGACCGTCGGCGAGGTGGTGGCGTCGCGCCATCCGAAGTATGCGCAGGGCGACTTCGTCGCCGCGATGGGCGGCTGGTCCGAGATGGCCGTGTCGGACGGCAGCGGCCTGCGCAAGCTCGATACGGCGGCGATCCCGCTGTCCGCGTATCTCGGCGCCGTCGGCATGCCGGGCATGACGGCCTGGTACGGTTTGAACCGCATCCTGCGCCTCGAACCTGGGCAGACGGTGTGCGTGTCCGCGGCCAGCGGCGCGGTGGGCTGCGCGGTCGGCCAGCTGGCCAAGCTGCGCGGCTGCCGGGCCATCGGCATCGCCGGCGGCCAGGAGAAATGCGATTACGTCGTGCGCGAACTGGGCTTCGACGCGTGCATCGACTACAAGGCGGGCAACCTGAAGGAAGACCTGAAGGCCGCGGCGCCGGACGGCATCGACGGCATCTTTGAAAACGTCGGCGGCGAAGTGTTCGATGCCGCGCTGGCGCGCACCAATGCGTTTGCCCGCGTCGCGCTGTGCGGCATGATCGCCGGCTACAGCGGCGAAGAGATCCCGCTGCGCAATGTACGTGTGCTGTTGACGAACCGGATCTCGCTGACGGGCTTCATCGTCACCGAGCACCTCGATTGCTGGCCGGAGGGACTGGCGGAACTGGGCAAGCTGGTGGCGACGGGCCAGCTGAAATACCGCGAGACGGTGGCGCAAGGCCTGGCCGCGGCGCCGGAAGCGTTCATCGGCCTGCTCCAGGGCCGCAACTTCGGCAAGCAACTCGTGAAACTGGTGTGAGCATGGCGATCCAGCAGATTCGTTACGGCGACTGGAGCACGCTGCGTGCCGACGCACAAGCTGTCCGTCTCGAGGTCTTCGTGCAGGAGCAGGGCGTGCCCGCCGAACTGGAGATGGACGATAACGACGCCGCCTGCCTGCATGCCGTCGCGTACGACGCGGCCGGTATCCCTGTCGGTACCGGCCGGCTGCTGCCCGATGGGCACATCGGCCGCATGGCCGTGCTCAAGCGCGTGCGCGGCACCGGCATCGGCAGCGCGCTGCTGCGCGGGCTGATGGACCAGGCGCGCGCCCGAGGCCATGCCGAGGTCGTGCTGTCCGCGCAGACGCATGCCGCGCCGTTCTACCTGGCGCACGGCTTCGTCGTGGCCGGCGACGAGTTCCACGAAGCCGGCATTCCCCACGTCGACATGCGCCACGCGTTCTAGGTACCGGCGTCAGACCTGCCTGGCGACGTCCAGCACGGCCTGGGCAAAGGCGCGCGGCGCTTCCTGCGGCAGGTTGTGGCCGATGCCGCCGTCCAGGTTGCGGTGCTCGTACCTGCCGGTGAACTTCTTCGCGTACGCGCTTGGGTCCGGGTGCGGCGCGCCGTTCGCATCGCCTTCCATCGTAATCGTCGGCACGCTCACCGTCGGGAACTGCGCCAGCCGGCGTTCCAGGCTTTCGTAGCGGGGCTCGCTGGGCGCGAGGCCCAGGCGCCAGCGGTAGTTGGTGATCGAGATCGCCACGTGGTCCGGATTGTCCAGCGACCTGGCCGAGCGGGCGAACGTCGCATCGTCGAACTTCCACTGCGGAGAAGCCAGTTCCCAGATCAGGCGGGCAAACGCATGGGTGTTCTCGCGGTAGCCCAGTTCACCGCGCGGCGTGGCGAAATAATACTGGTACCACCACTGCAGTTCCGCCTTCGGCGACAGCGGCTTGCGATTCACTTCCTGGCTGCCGATCAGGTAACCGCTGACGGACACGAGGCCGGTGAAGCGCTGCGGCCACAGTGCCGCCAACGTCGTGGCGATCCGCGCGCCCCAGTCGAACCCCGCGACGACGGCCTTGTCGATCTTCAAGGCATCGAGGAAGTCCACCGCATCGGCAGTGAAGCTGGCCTGCTGGCCGTTGCGCGGCGTATCGGCGGACAGGAATGTGGTGGTGCCGTAGCCGCGCAGGTGCGGGATGATGACGCGGTAGCCCGCGCTTGCGAGGATCGGTGCCACGTCGATGAACGCGTGGATATCGTACGGCCAGCCGTGGAACAGCACGATCGGGTAGCCGTTGGCGGGGCCCATGTCCACATACCCCACGTTCAACAGGCCGGAGCGGATCTGGCGGATATCCGTGAACGTATTGGTCCCGGCCGAGATGCCGGCGGCATTTGCCGAAGTGCCCATGCCGGCCGCGTTGGCGATGCCGCTGGCCAGCCCCAGCTGGGTGGCGGCGATGCCGAGGGCGGCGGCGTTGAAGAAGGTGCGGCGTTGCTGGTTGAAGGGCTGGTTCATCGCGATCTCCGTTGGTTGGGTTGAAGGTATGTGCTGCGTCGATGGAGTCATTGGACCGCCCGCACGTATCCGGCGGATGTCGGGAAACGGGCCCGGTGCAAGCCCATGTATGCACAACCCGGCCAGATACGTTCGGATACAAATTCGCGTACATGGCGGCGCGCTGGCCGGGTAACTTGCATGAAGTAGAAATACTTGCAGCGCAGCGCCGGCCTTCCTTATGCTGTGCAATCTTCCACTCGACGGAGCCCTTGACGACCGATGAACCAGAAGCCGACCCATTTCATCCTCACGGCCGCGGCGGTAGCGCTGCTGGCCGCGTGCAGCCAGCCGGTGCCCCTCCAGCAACCGGCACCCGACCAGCGCAGCGTTTCGCCCATCACGGCGGTTCCCGCGCCGGCGGCCCCGCCGCCGGTGCCCGCTGCGGCCGGCGCCAGCCCGGTCGCCGTGCAGGGCTACCGCGCCAAGCAGGCATCGCCGTTGATCGGCCGGCCGCACGTCTTCGTGCTGCCGAGCGGGTCGGACAAATTCACGGACAAGGAAGCGAACAAGCCGGTACTCGTGTCCGAGCAGCCCGTGTCCACGTTCAGCGCGGACGTCGATACGGCGTCGTATGCATTCGTGCGCCGCATGCTGACGGCCGGCCACGTGCCGCCGCCCGCCGCCGTGCGGGTTGAGGAGATGGTCAATTATTTCCCGTACCGGTATACGGCCCCGGCCGATCCGGCCCGGCCGTTCGCGGTAGGGACGACCGTGATGCCCAGCCCATGGAAGGCGGGCAACCAGCTGGTGCACATCGCGATCCGTGGCTACGACATCAAGGCGGCCGAACGGCCGCGTGCCAACGTCGTGCTGCTGGTCGACGTCTCGGGCTCGATGGGGCCGCCGGACCGGCTGCCGCTGCTGAAACAGGGGTTCCGGCTGTTCGCCAGCCAGCTGCGCGACGACGACACGGTATCGATCGTTACCTATGCCAGCGGCACGCGCGTGGCGCTGGAGCCGACGCCGGGCAAGGACCGCAACCGCATCGTCGACGCGCTCGACGCGCTCTCCAGCGGTGGCGGCACCGCGGGCGGCGACGGCCTGCAACGGGCCTACGAGCTGGCCGAGCGCAACTTCGACAAGCACGCGGTCAACCGCGTGATCCTCGCCACCGACGGCGACTTCAACCTGGGCATCACCGATCCGCGCCAGCTGGAGAAATTCGTCGCCGACAAGCGCAAGACAGGCGTCTACCTGTCGATCCTCGGTGTGGGCCAGGGCAACCTGAACGACGCGCTGATGCAGCGCCTCGCGCAGACGGGCAACGGCAACGCGGCCTACATCGATACCTTGCTGGAAGCGCGCAAGGCGCTGTCCGAAGAGCTGGCGTCGACGATGTTCCCGATCGCGAACGACCTGAAGGTGCAAGTCGAGTTCAATCCCGCCAAGGTGGCCGCGTACCGGCTGATCGGCTACGAGACGCGCATGCTGGAACGGCAGGACTTCAAGGACGACAAGGTCGACGCGGGCGACATCGGCGCCGGCCACACGGTGACGGCGATCTACGAGATCACGCCGGCCGACGCGGCGGACAAGCTGGTCGAACCGCTGCGCTACCAGGGCAACCGCAAGACGCAGCCGGCCAAGCGCGCCGGCGACGAGCTGTGTTTCGTGCGGCTGCGCTACAAGCGCCCCGGGGAGAATACGAGCCGGCTGATCGAGCATCCCGTGACGGCATCGTCGGTGCATCAGCGGCTGGACAGCGCACCGGAAGACCCGCGCTTCGCCGTCGCCGTGGCCGCGTTCGCGCAGCGGCTGCGCGGCGAGAGTCCGGTGGCGGACATGGGCTACGACGATATCGCCAGGCTGGCCGACGGCGCCCGCGGACCGGACCGCGACGGCTACCGGGCGGAGTTCGTGCGGCTGGTCAGGATGGCCGAGGCGCTGGACAAGGTTGGGGTGGCGGGGCGGTGAACCAGCCGAGCCGGAATCATTGAGTGGGCATCTTCCTGTTACCGCTACTGGTGGCGATGTTCGTCGGCTTCGCAACCACCGGCATCGCGACGGCAGTTCGCGCATTGCACGCGGCACCGGATGCGTTGCAAGCGCTGGGCCAGCTGGTGGCACTGACGGCGCTGGCCAGCGGTGCGGCGATCGTCGTGCCGTTCGCCGTCGTCGCGACGCAGCGCGTTTCCGCCTTCGGTTTCTGTTTCCTGACGATCCTCGCCGTCAGCACTGTCGCTGTCGCCGCCGGCGCGCTGCTGCACGAACGTTTCGCGGCAACGCGCGAAGCACGCCACGGCGTGTTTGCCGCCGCTTGTCTGCTCGGCGGGGCGAGCTTCCCGGTCACGTGGTTCGCCTTTGCGCACACGCTGGAGCGCTGGTTCCACGTGCAATGGAGCTACTGACCCGTCACGCCGCATCGGGTGCCGCGGCCGGCGTCCCCAGCCCCGCACACTTCTCCTGCAACAGCGCATGCAACTGCCGCACGGCCGGCGAGAACTGCTTGCGGTGCGGGCAGATCAGCTGCAGCGGCGCCGGCTCGCCCGGCTGCTCGGGCAGCACCACGACGAGGCGGCCGGCGCGCACGTCGTTGCTGACGTCCAGCCAGGATTTATAGGCGATGCCTTCGCCGTCGATCGCCCAGCGCCGCACGATGTCCGCATCGTCGCTGGCCAGCGGCCCCTTCACCTGCACGGTGCGCCGGCTTTTCCCGGCCGGGAAGCCCCATTTGTCGTACAGCCGGCCCTGCATATGCCACAGCAGGCAGGAGTGGCGCGGCAGCTCGTCCAGCGCTTGCGGGGCGCCGCACTGTTCCAGGTAGCCGGGCGAAGCGACCAGCACGCGCCGGTTGTCCGGTGCGATCGGCAGCGCCACGTAACTGGCATCGTCCACCTGGCCATAGCGGATCGCGATGTCGACGGGGTCGCGGAACACGTCCGTCACCTGGTCGGAAAACTGCACGCGTAATTCCAGCTTCGGATGCTGGCGCCGGAATGCCGTCAGCCAGGGCAGCAGCACGTTGCGGCCCAGGTCCGACGGCGCGGCCAGCTGCAACGTGCCGGACAGCGTGTCGTCGCTGCGCCGCAGCTCGTCCCGGCCGCTGTGCAGCAGCGCCAGCGCGTCGCGCGCAAACGGCAAATACCGTTCGCCCTCGTCCGTCAGCCGCAGGCTGCGGGTGGAACGGGCGAACAGGCGGATTTCCAGGTCCCGCTCGAGCCGCATGATCGCGGCGCTGACCTGGCCCGGCAGCAGGTTGGCCTCCCGCGCCGCCTTCGTGAAGCTGCCGCAGGCGGCCGTGCGGACGAACAGCGCGAGATCCTCAAAACGAACCATTTTCACTCCAAAAGAGAAAGTGCTATCCGATTATATGGGTTTTTCGGTTGCCACTCCCGCCATATGATTGCTCCAACTTAACAATGCGGAGAAGCAGATGAAAGCAATCGTGTACACCCAGCATGGCCTGCCGATCGAGCAGCCGGACGCGCTGGTCGAGATGGAGCTGGCCGACCCGGTGCCGGGCCCGCGCGACCTGCTGGTGCGCGTGCAGGCCGTGTCCGTGAACCCGGTGGACACGAAGGTGCGCCGTGGTGCGGCCGTTACCGCGCCGCGCGTGCTGGGCTGGGATGCCGCCGGCATCGTCGCGGCGGTGGGCACCGACGTCACGGCGTTCAAGCCGGGCGACGCAGTGTTTTATGCGGGTTCGCTGACGCGCCCCGGTTCGTACAGCGAGCTGCACCTGGTGGACGAGCGCATCGCCGGCCACAAGCCGAAGTCGCTGGACTTCGCCGATGCGGCCGCGCTGCCGCTGACGTCCCTGACGGCGTGGGAACTGCTGTTCGACCGTTTGAAGGTGCCGGAGCAGGGCGCGCGCGGCCGCACGCTGCTGATCATCGGTGCTGCCGGCGGCGTCGGTTCGATCCTGACGCAGCTGGCCAGCAAGCTGACCGGCCTGACCGTGATCGGCACCGCATCGCGGCCCGACACGCGCGAGTGGACCCTCGCGCTGGGCGCGCACCATGTCATCGACCACAGCCGCCCGATGAAGCCGCAGCTGGCGGCCCTGGGGTATGAGTATGCGGACATTGTCGTCAGCCTGACCCACACTGACCAGCACTTTGCCGACATCGTCGACATGCTGGCGCCGCAAGGCCAGTTCGCGTTGATCGACGATCCGGCCAGGTTGGACGCGATGCCGCTGAAGCGCAAGAGCATCTCGCTGCACTGGGAACTGATGTTCACGCGTTCGATGTACGAGACTGTCGACATGGTGCGCCAGCGCGAAATCCTGGAACGGATCGCCGCGCTGATCGACATCGGTGCGCTGCGCACGACGGTGGGCGAGCGGATCGGCACGATCAGCGCCGCCAACCTGCGCAGGGCGCATGCGATCGTCGAGAGCAACCAGGCGCGCGGAAAGCTCGTGCTGGCCGGCTTCTGACGGGGGCATGATGAAACGACTGACGTTGATTGCCGCCGCGGTTGCCGCCGCAGCGGCCATGCATGCGCCATTGGCCCCGGCGGCCGACAAGCCGGTATCCATCGGCAAGCTGGAACGGGTCGCCACATTCGACGGCGCGATGCCGACCGGCGTGACCGTCACCGAAACGGGCCGCATCTTCGTGAACTTCCCCCGCTGGGGCGACGACGTGCCGTACACGGTGGCCGAACTGCGCGATGGCAAAGCCGTACCGTACCCGGATGCGGCCGTGAACGTGGCTGATCCCGCCGACCCGGCCAAGGGCTTCATCAGCGTGCAAAGCGTCGTTGCCGACGGCCGCGGGCGCGTGTGGATCCTCGACACGGCGGCGCCGGAGTTCAAGGCGCCGCGGCGGGGCGGCGCCAAGCTCGTCGCCGTCGACTTGGCGAGCAACCGCATCGTCAAGACCGTCGTGTTCCCGGCGGAAGTGGTGCTGCCGTCCACCTATGTGAACGACATGCGCTTCGATTTTCGGGCCGGCGCGGAAGGCGTGGCCTATGTGACGGATTCGTCGCTGTCCGGCCCCGGCGCCATCATCGTGCTCGATCTCGCGACGGGCAAGGCCGTGCGGCGGCTGAACGGCCACCCGGCGACGATGCCGGAACCGGGCTTCGCGGCGGCCATCGACGGCAAGCCGCTGCCGGCCACGTTCAAGGTCGCGTCGGACGGCATCGCGCTGTCGCCGGACGGGGACACGCTGTACTTCTGCGCGTTGTCGAGCCGGCGTTTATACTCCGTGCCCACGCGGCTGTTGCGCGACCCGAACGTCACCGAGGCCGAACTCGCCCGTGCCGTGCGCGACCTCGGCGTGAAGGGTGCCTCGGACGGCCTGGAGTCGGATGCGGCGGGCGCCGTGTATGCCGGCGACTACGAGCACAACGCGATCCGCAAGCTCGCGCGCGGCAGCACGACGTGGCGGACGATCGCGCGAGGCGAGAACCTGTCGTGGCCGGACACGCTGTCCGTCGGACCGGACGGCTACCTGTACGTGATCGCCAACCAGCTGCATCGGCAGGCCGGCTTCAACGACGGCCGCGACCTGCGCCGCAAACCCTATGAGCTGCTGCGCGTGAAGGTGAACGCGCAGCCGGCACCCACCAACTAAGTCCCGTTAAATGATGTGAAAGGAAACACCATGGATCCCGTTACCAAGGCGCGCCAGCGCTACACCGTCAAGTCGTTCGACCGCGCACGCAAGGTGCCGGACGACGTCATCGCCCAGCTGCGCGAACTGCTGCGCCTTGCGCCGTCGTCCGTCAATTCGCAGCCGTGGCATTTCGTCGTCGCTTCGACGGCCGAAGGCAAGGACCGCATCGCCAAGGCCACCGAGCCTGACTTCCAGTACAACGCCGCGAAGATCCGCGACGCGTCGCACGTGATCGTGCTGGCCACCCGCGTCGCGCCAAGCGACGAGCACAACGCCGCCGTGCTGGCACAGGAGGAAAAGGACGGCCGCTTCGTCAACGACGCGGCGAAGACGTCGCAGCATGCCGGCCGCATGTCGTACACGAACATGCACCGCTTCACGCAGAAGGACGTGCCGTTCTGGTACGAGAAACAGACCTACCTGGCACTGGGCACGCTGCTGCAGGGCGCCGCACTGCTGGGCATCGGTGCGACGCCGATGGAAGGCTTCGACGCGGAAGCGCTGGACAAGGAACTGGGCCTGCGCGAAAAGGGCTTCTCGGCCACCGTGCTCGTGTCGCTGGGCTACAGCGGCAGCGAGGACTTCAACGCCAAGCTGCCGAAGTCGCGCCTGCCGGCCGAGCAGGTGTTCACGGATATTTGATTGCTGCAAACAGCAGCGCATCAATGTCGCATGCTGTCACCCCAACGGCAAAGGCTGGGGTCAGGAGGGAGTGCTGGCATGCATGCCAGCACCGCTTTGCAGGCGGGGAGCGCTGCTCCCCGAAACCCCTGAAAGCCCCGACGGGTCCGACCCTGGCAGCAAGTCAGCGGATCACCTGCTCGTGCAACACGGCCGGTGCTTCCGCATACAGTTTCACCACCGTCGACGTGCGGGTGCCATAGTCCGGCGACTCGATCTTCACCGCCGACAGCTGCCGCTCGCGCTCCAGCGGTACGCCCGTTTCCGGCAGGCGCTGGTCCGGCGCGCGCGTCGTGTCGGCCAGCATTTCAAAGTACGCGTCTTCCGGGGCCCCCAGGCACAGCAGGCTCGCGAACTGCGCCTTCGTCCTGACGACTTTCGGCCATGGCGCATCGAGCAGCGCGTTCGACAGTCCGTAGATGCCCGGTGCAAGCGGCTGGCCGTTGCGCGGGTCCGCTTCGCCCCGGTTCGAGAACCACACCAGTTCCTCGCCATCGCACAGCACCAGGTTGAAGCCGTTGTAGGCGTGGGCGCCGGGGCGGATCTGCTCGACGTAGTCGCGCGCACTCATCGTCGCGGCAAGGAAGTTCGACACCAGCATGCCGCGTGACGGCGCCTGCGGGTTGTAGTCCTGCGGTGCACGGATGTTGGTGATCGCGGCAAAGCGCGACGGCGCCTTGCCCGTGTTCTCGGTGGCGGCCAGGTCGCCGTCCTGGCAGCAGGCCCGTAGTGGCGACAACCGCGCCAGCGCTTCCGCGGGCCATTGGCAATCCGGGCCTTCCGGGCGGGTGACGCCCATCCAGCTGCCGCCCGCCTTCAGGTCGCGCCCCGCGATGATCTGCGGGTTCTCTTCCCACGGGCCGGCCGGCAGGCTGGCGCGGTCATAGTATTCGTCGCGGTTCGCCGCGGCGATCAGCGGCACCCCCGGCACGACGCGCCAGGCAAAAACGATCAGGCACATGAGGGGATATCCGTGAACACTTCAGTATGGCGGGGGCCGGCGATGAGCGCCCCCAGATCGGCCGCGAGATCGGGCGTCGATACGGCTTGCGCCAGCGCGTCCGTGAACCCGGCCGCGGTGGCGGGGTAGACTTCCATCCACGTCTGCATGCCGTCCGTGCTGCCGGGACGGCGCTTCAGTTGCGGCGCCACGCCATGCGCGGCCGCCAGCGCCGCCTGCAATGCCCGTACGCGCGGCAGCAGGCGTTCCGCATCCTCGTCGCGGACGCGGTAGTACACGTACAGGTCCATCACACGTCCAGCTTGTCGAGCACGTACGGCATCGTCAGGAAGCGCAGCGCCGGGCCACCCGCCGCGCGGGCGTTGACGGCACCCGTTTCGAGCGCATCGAGCTTCATCTCGACGAGCGCGTCGACGCCGCCGGCACCGTTCGGCGCGGCGTTGACGACCATGCCGCAAGGCTGGTCCGGGTCGGCCGCCGCGAACACCTCGGTGCCGGCGGTGATGCCCGCATCGTCGATGGACACGAGCGCGGTGCGGCGCTTCAACTTGCCCAGGTACTGGCTGCGCGCGACGATTTCCTGGCCCGGATAGCAGCCTTTCTTGAAATTGACGCCGCCCAGCAGCTCCAGGTTGATCATCTGCGGCACGAACTGTTCCTGCGTGGCGGCCGTTACCAGCGGCACGCCGGCGTGGATCTCGGCCAGGCGCCAGGCCTCG
Source organism: Pseudoduganella flava (assembly GCF_007830495.1). Classification (GTDB taxonomy): domain Bacteria; phylum Pseudomonadota; class Gammaproteobacteria; order Burkholderiales; family Burkholderiaceae_D; genus Rugamonas; species Rugamonas flava. The sequence goes on from NZ_VLKW01000005.1 coordinate 94,239, forward strand.
TTGCCGCCGACGACGAGGCGGTCGGCCAGCAGCGGGGCGGCCGTCGTCGCCGTCTCTTGTGTCGTCAGCCACAGGTAACGGGGCGAGCCGAAGGCGTCCGCCACGCGCAGCAGCGTGCCCAGCGGATGGTCGATTTTCGTGTAGGGTGCGCTCGGGAGCGCGTCGAACCACGTCTGCAGCACGGCTTCCGCCAGGCCGCCGCCCAGGCCCAGCACGACATGCTGGTCGGTGACGTCCGCCGCCTTGGTCTTCGCGCGCAGCACGAACATCTGCAGCCGCTTCTGCACGGCCGGCTGGATGTCGCGCGCCAGTTGCAGGTAGACCGATTGCGCGTCGCGCCACATCAGGAAGCTGGCCAGCAGGCGGCCCTTCGGCGAGCAGTAGCCGGCCAGCCGCACTTCCTGCTGAGCCAGGTGCTCGATGTCGTTGGTCAGCTGCGAATGCAGGAAGGTTGCCGTGTCGTCGCCCGTGAAGGCGATCAGGCCCAGGTCGGTGACGGGAGCAACGAAGCCGACGGCGAGCGCCGCCGGGGTTGCCGGTGTGTCAGCGCGAGGTGCGAGGATTTGATTCCACGTGTTCATAAATTTGGATACTTTGGCCACGAAAGCATTATCATTACGGGCTCATTATAAAGATCCCGTACAAAACGCGCCGGGCGCCGCAAAAACGGCAGGGCCGTACGGCGCCGCGGGCAGGAAAAAACATGTCATTCATAACAAAAACGATCGTACTGGGCGTGCTGGTCGCGGCGGCCGCCAGCGCCGGCTTCTCCTGGTGGTCCGAGCAACCCATCGTGGCCGAGGGCGACACGATCCCGTTTACGATCAGCAAGGGCAGCGGCGCCCACGCGGCCGGCCAGCAGATCGCCGAGGCCGGCGTGCCGATCCAGCCGCTGCTGTTCAACGTGCTGGCGCGCTTCACCGGCAAGAGCGCGAAGCTGAAGGCCGGTTCGTACGAGCTGAAGCCCGGCACCACGCCGCTGCGGCTGATCGACCAGCTGGTGCGCGGCGAATTCGCCCAGGAATCGCTGACGATCATCGAAGGCTGGACGTTCCGCCAGATGCGCCAGGCGATCGCCGCCCACCAGGGCCTGAAGCACGATACCGTCAGCCTGTCGGACCGCGAGCTGATGGCCCGCATCGGCTCCGACTACAAGGAACCGGAAGGCCTGTTCTTCCCGGACACGTACCTGTTCGCGAAGGGCGCTTCGGAACTGCAGATCTACAAGCAGGCCCACGCGGCGCTGCTGCAGCACCTGAGCGCGGCATGGGAAAAACGCGCGGCGGACCTCCCGTACAAGGACGCGTACCAGGCGCTGACGATGGCGTCGATTGTCGAAAAGGAAACGGGACAGAAGTCCGAGCGGGCGATGATCGCCGCCGTGTTCGTCAACCGGCTGAAGCTGGGCATGATGCTGCAGACCGACCCGACCGTCATCTACGGGCTGGGCGACAGGTTCGACGGCAATATCCGCAAGAAGGACCTGGAAACGGACACCCCGTACAATACCTATACGCGGGCCGGCCTGCCGCCGACACCGATCGCGCTGCCCGGCCAGCAATCGCTGAGCGCCGCGCTGGCGCCGGCAAAATCGGGCGCGTTGTATTTTGTCTCCCGTGGCAATGGCACGAGCCAGTTTTCCGACAACCTGACCGACCATAACCGGGCGGTCAACCAGTACCAGCGGCAGACCCGCTCGCAATGATGGCAGCACAAGCACAATCTTCCACCCGCGGCAGGTTCATCACCTTCGAAGGCATCGACGGTGCCGGCAAGTCCACGCACATCCAGTATGTGGCGGACCTGATCCGTGCCCGCGGCATCGAACTCGTCAGCTCGCGCGAACCGGGCGGCACGCCGCTGGGCGAGAAGCTGCGCGAGCTCGTGCTGCATGAGCCGATGCACCTGGAGACGGAAGCGCTGCTGGTGTTCGCCAGCCGCCGCGAGCACATCGCCCAGGTGATCGAACCGGCGCTGGCGCGCGGTGCGTGGGTCATCTCGGACCGTTTCACGGACGCCAGCTTCGCCTACCAGGGCGGCGGCCGCGGCCTGGACCTGATCAAGATCGACACGCTGGCGAACTGGGTGCACCCCGAGTTGTGGCCGGACCTGACGATCCTGTTCGACGTGCCGCTGGAGGTGGCGCGCGCCCGGCTCGACGCCACCCGCCAGCTCGACAAGTTCGAGCAGGAAAAGGCCGACTTTTTCAGCGCCGCGCGCAACGAATACCTGCGCCGCGCGGCCCAGGACCCCAAGCGTTTCCGCGTGATCGATTCGACGCAAACGATCGAGGCGATCCGCGTGGAGCTGGCCGGCATCGTCGGAGCGCTGCAATGAGCCAGATGATCTTCCCGTGGCAGCAGGACGCCTGGACGCAGCTGCAGCAAGTGCGCCATCGCCTGCCGCACGCGGTGCTGTTCCACGGCCCGGCCGGCATCGGCAAGGCCGCGTTCATCGAGCACTTCGCGCAAGCGCTGCTGTGCGAGGACGTGCGCGCCGATGGCCACCCGTGCAACGCCTGCGCGTCATGCGGCTGGTTCGCCCAGCAGAGCCATCCCGACTTCCGCCGCATCCGGCCGGAAGCGTTCGAAGAGGAAGCGGCCGGCGACGACGAGGGCGGAGAGACGAAGAAGTCGAAGGCGCCGTCGAAGGAAATCAAGATCGAGCAGGTGCGCCAGCTGGCGGACTTCATGAACATCTCGACGCACCGGCAGGGCTTGCGCGTCGTCGTGCTGTATCCGGCCGAGGCGCTGAACATGCCCGCGTCGAACGCGCTGCTGAAGACGCTGGAAGAGCCGCCGCCGGGCACCGTGTTCCTGCTGTCGTCGAACAGCCTGGACCGGCTGCTGCCGACGATCCTGTCGCGCTGCCGCAAGTTTGCGCTGGCACTGCCGGCGCACGAGGAAGCGCTGGCCTGGCTGGCCGAGCAGGGCGTGCAGGACGCGGACGGCTGGCTACGCGAGCAGGGCGGCGCGCCACTGGCCGCTCTGGCCCAGGCGGAAACGGGCAACCGCGAAGAGATGGATACGCTGCTGCAGTGCCTGGCCCACCCATCCGTCGAGCTGGCGCTGCGCACGGCGGACAAGATGCAGAAGGTACCGCTGACCGCCGTGGTGGCGTGGCAGCAGCGCTGGCTGTACGACCTCTTTTCGATCAAGCTCACGGGCAGAATCCGGTATTATCCCCGTTACCAGCGGGAGCTGAAGGGCCTGGCGGACCGCGTCACTGTCCCCGGCATGCTGGCGGCGATCAAGGGCACGGCCGAGCGGCGGGCGACGTCCGACCACCCGCTGTCGCCCAAGCTGTTCCTGGAAGACATGCTGTTGGATTACACGACCTGCTGTGCATGAGACGTCGATGAAGGACTGCCATGAGCGCTTCTCCCCCTGATCCCGGCACCGCATCCGGCGCCAGCCCGGCGCCCGCGACGCGGCCCGCCGTGCTGTCGCTGGCGATCAGGGAGAAGGCCGCCTTGTACGCCGCCTACATGCCGTTCCTGAAGAACGGCGGCATCTTCGTCCCGACGCAAAAGCCGTACAGGATCGGCGACGAGATCTACCTGATCCTGTCGCTGATGGACGATACGAACAAATACCCCATCGCTGGCAAGGTCGTCTGGATCACGCCGGCCGGGGCGCACAACAACAAGGCGCAGGGCATCGGCGTCCACTTCCCGGACGACGAAGCGGGCCAGCGCACCCGCGCGCGCATCGAGGAGATCCTCGGCGCGGCCCTGCGTTCCTCCCGCGCCACCCACACACTCTGACCGATTCATGTCCTTCCGCCATCGCATCGCCACCCTCGACGACCTGCCGACGATCGTCGCCATCTACAACAGCACGATCGCCTCGCGCGAAGTCACCGCCGATACCGAGCCCGTCTCCGTCGAGTCGCGGCTGAACTGGTTCCACGAACACCAGCCGGAACGGCGCCCGCTGTGGGTGATCGAGCGGGCGGACGATACGTCGGCCCAGCCGGAAATCCTTGGCTGGATCTCTTACTCGAACTTCTACGGCCGGCCGGCATATTCCGGCACGGCCGAGGTGTCGATCTACATCGCGGAAAGCTGGCGCGGCAAGGGCATCGGCCGCTATGCATTGACGGAGGCGATCGCCTACGCGCCGCGCATCGCGGTGCACACGGTGCTCGGCTTCATCTTCGGCCACAACGCACCGAGCCTGGCCCTGTTCCGCAAGTTCGGCTTCGACGAATGGGCGCATTTCCCCCGCGTTGCGAACCTGGACGGCATCGAACGCGACCTGATCATCCTGGGCAAGCGGGTGGCCTGATCCCGGCAATATTTCCCAAAAACGGGGTCTGACCCCGATTTCAGGAAATATTGCTGGCGGGTGCGCGGTCTGCGCGGATTTCCGGGGTCGGCTACAATCGGGGCATGTTCATCGATTCACATTGCCATATCGACTTCCCGGAACTGGCAGCCCGGATGCCTGAAATCCGCGCGAAGATGGCGGACAACCAGGTGACGCACGCGCTGTGCGTCTCCGTCGACCTACCGGACTTCCCCCGCGTGCTCGCGCTGGCCGAGGAATATCCGAACATCTACGCCTCGGTCGGCGTGCACCCCGACTACGAGGACACGCCCGAGCCCACGGCCGAGCAGCTCGTCGAGCTGGCGCGCCACCCGAAGGTCGTCGCGGTCGGCGAGACGGGCTTGGATTACTACCGGCTCGAGGGCGACCTCGAATGGCAGCGTGAGCGCTTCCGCACGCACATCCGCGCGTCGCGCGCCTGCGGCAAGCCGCTGATCATCCACACCCGCTCGGCCAGCGAGGACACGATCCGCATCATGGGCGAGGAGGGCGCCGGCACCGACAAGGGCGGCGTCGCCGGCGTCATGCACTGCTTCACCGAGTCGCTGGACGTGGCCCGGGCATCGATGGAAATGGGCTTCTACATCTCGTTTTCCGGCATCGTCACGTTCAAGAGCGCGAAGGAGCTGCAGGCCGTGGCGCTGGAAGTGCCGCTGGAGCGGATGCTGATCGAGACGGATTCGCCATACCTGGCGCCGGTGCCGTACCGGGGCAAGATGAACGAACCGGGCTATGTGGCCCACGTGGCCGAGTTCATCGCCAAGCTGAAGGGAGTGCCTGTCGAGCAGGTCGCCGCGGCGACGACGGCGAACTTCTTCAACCTGTTCGCCGCGGCGAGGGCCTGATGCGCTTGTCATTGCGAGGCTTAGTCAACCGGGCGCGCCAGCTGCGCCGCCGCATCCGTGCCCGCTTCACGCTGCGCACGGCCGCCGCCGCGATGGCCGCTGCCTCCGTATTCGGCGCGCCGGCGGCGGCGCAGACACAGGATGCCGACGCCGTTTCCTTCTTCCGTGCCGCCCAGCTGGACGACGTCGGCCGCATCAAGCCGTTGCTGGCGCGCGGCCTGGACCCGAACGTGCGCGAGCCGGAGCGGGGCGAGACGGGCATGATCGTGGCGCTGCGCTACGACGCGATGGAAGTGTTCAAGCTGCTGCTGGCGCACCCGAAGATCCAGCTCGAAACGCAGGCGGAGAACGGCAACACGGCACTGATGATGGCCGCGTTCAAGAACAACCAGCCGGCCGTGCTCGCGCTGCTGGCCAAGGGCGCGCAAGTGAACCGGCCCGGCTGGACGGCGCTGCACTACGCGGCGGCGGCCGGCGCAACGGACATCATGCGCATCCTGCTGGAACACCACGCGTACATCGACGCGGAATCGCCGACCAAGGTAACGCCGCTGATGCTGGCCGCCCGTGAAGGCCAGGAAGACGCCGTCAAGCTGCTGCTGGAAGAAGGCGCCGACGCCACGCTGCGCGACAGCGGCTTCCACATCGACGCCGCCGAATTCGCCGAACGGGCCGACAAGCCGTGGATCGCGAAGACGATCCGCGCGCACCTGGCGGCGCGCAAAACCGCCCGCTGACAGCTCTCACTCCTGCTGAGCTTGTGTCACTGGTGCCAGGCACCGGTGACACAGCCTCAGCCGCACCATCACCGCACTTTCCCGAACTGGACTGCCCCCTGAAAACTCCGCGTCCTGCTGAGCCCGTGTCACTGGTGCCAGGCACCGTTGACAAAGCCACTCGCTGTCAGCTCCGACTGCTGCTGAGCTTGTGTCCCCTGGTGCCAGGCACGAGGGGACACGGTCTCATCAGTCCCGCCCCGCATTTTCCCGAACTGGACCATTTTTCCCGCCGACCTCCGCGTTTTGCGCAGGCATCGTGTTGCCGATAATGTCGCTATCGCCACGAGAGGAAACACGATGCTGTCCGAACGCGAACTCGAAAGCTGCTACCTGGGCCAGTTCATCCCGGTGCACTATCACCACAACATGCTGATGGATACCAACCGGATGCACAGCTTCCGCGCGGCCATCGCCCACGTCGTCCAGCCGGGCATGAAGGTGCTGGAGCTGGGCGGCGGGACCGGCGTGCTGTCGTGGTTCGCGGCGCAGCGGGCGGACAAGGTCTACTGCGTCGACTTCAATCCGGACATGGTCCAGGAAGCGCGCCGCTTCCTCGCGATGAACCCGGGCGGCGACAAGGTCGAAGTGATCCACGCCGACGCGTTCGAGTACCTGCCGCCGGAACCGGTGGACGTCGTCATCTGCGAGATGATCCACGTGGCGATGCTGCGCGAGAAGCAGGTCGAGGTGATCGAACAGTTCAAGCGCCGCTACCTGCAGCGCTTCGGCGGGCCGCTGCCCGTGTTCCTGCCCGAGGCCGTGCTGATGGCCGCCCAGCCGCTGCAGCAGGAGTACGATTTCGAGGGCTTTTACGCGCCGATCGTGCAGTTCCAGCAGCCGGGCATGCTGCATCCCGGCACCGTCGAGATGTCCCAGCCGGCCGTCTATTCGGTGATCGACTTCACGCAACCGAACGAGACGAGCTACAGCTGGGAAGGCAAGTTCGTCATCGACCGCGACGGCACCGTCAACGCGATCCGCTTCGTGACGAAGAACATCCTGTCCGTCGTCCAGGAACGGGCGACGACGATCGACTGGCTGAACCACTTCATGTCGCTGCCGCTGGACAAGCCGGTGCCGGTCAAGCAGGGCGACGTGCTGCAGGTGCGCTTCGCCTACCGCGCCGGCGGCTCGATTCCGTCGCTGCAGGCACGCCTGTCCGCCAGCGTGCTGTATCACGCCGCGCTGCAGCCGCAGGTCGTCGCTTACGCCTGACCCGTCCAGGGCGCCGTTCATCCCGCCTTTTCGCCCGCCCGTCGCAGCGCCGGTGCGCGCCGCCGGGATGCCGCCTACAGTGACGCTTCGTTCAATCCGTCACGCGAGGTCGTCATGCTGAGCTTCATCCTGTGGTTGGTGCTGCTGTTCTTCTGCTGGCCGCTGGCCCTGCTGGCGCTCGTGCTCTATCCGCTCGTCTGGCTCGTGCTGCTGCCGTTCCGGCTGATCGGCATCGGCGTCGATGCCGTCTTCGAGACGTTGCGCGCCATCGTCCTGCTGCCCGCCCGGGTATTGGGCGGCCCGCGCCGGTCGTAAGCCGGCGGCGGCCTCAGAAATCGATCAGGAAGCCCCCGCCCAGCGACATCTGCGAGTAGTTGTAGTCGATCAGGCTCTGGCCATAGCCCGAGAAGAACTGCAGGTAGCCCTTCAGGTTCGAGCGCAGCGGGAAGGCCCAGCCCAGCTGCAGCGCGCCGTGGTCCGTATGGAAATTGCGGCGCGCCAGCAGCGAGTACTCGTTGCCGTCCGTGCGGTACGACACGCGCACGTCGCCATGCCCCATGTAGTCCGTGATGTCGAGGTTGTCGTTGTCCGACTTCGCATTGTCGAGCCGCTTCCACACGCGCGCCGTCACCGCCAGCTTGCCGTATTCGCCGCCCACTTCGCCGTACAGCCGGTTCCAGCTGCGCGACAGCGTCGACGCCTGCCCGTTCGACTGGTGCACCAGCCCGAGGCCCGCATAGCGGAAATCGAAGCCGCCGATGCGCTTGCCGATCGGCGTCACGGCCATGATCTCCGGTTCGTAATTGGTTTCGCGGAAGGGGCTCGACGCGCTGCGGTTGTACGCCTGCCAGAAGCTGCGCTGCGTGTAGCCGAACCACAGGTCGACAGGGGAACCTGCGATCGTTTCGATCAGCTTCATCTTGAACGACAGCTGGTAAGCCAGTTCCACGTGCTTGGCCTTGATGCCGGCCGGCGTGACGTCCTGGAACGGCCCGTCGTTCGTGCTGTTGCTGTAGTTCGCCAGCAGCAGGTATGTATCGCGATACGGCCGGAAGTTGAACACGCCCCGTTTCGAGGCCGCATCCAGCTCCCACACGGGCACCTGGCGCGATACGACGGGGTCGGCGGCCGGGTCCGCAGCCGCCGTGCCCGGTTCGACGACCTTGGCATTCGGGCCGCCGGGGAAGGCGCCTTGCTGCTGGGCCGTCTCCGGCGTGGCGGGATCGGCGGCTGGGCGGTTCGCCAGCGCGTCGTAGCAACCGAGCCGCTGCGTCGGGTCGCCCAGCAGCGCACAGCGTCCCAGGCTTTGTTCGACGGAAGGCTGGGGAGCCTGGGCCGACGCATAAAGGGGGAGGGCCAGCATGGCCGTAAGGCAGGGGGCAAGTCGTGGTTTCATTGTCATGATCTTGTATTTTGGCATCGGGACAGTATACGCACGGCTGTGCTTGTTAGTCGCACAACAGGAGTGACGGATAGGGTTGCCCCAGGGCTTGAGATTCGGAAAGTCCCCCCGATCTTGCATGACCCGATGCAGTAAAATCGACAGCGAGACCTGCGCGTCCCGCCATTCAAGGAGAATGTCATGAGCCGCAAGACCCCCATCGAGCGTTACCGGAATATCGGCATCAGCGCCCACATCGATGCCGGCAAAACCACCACGACCGAACGTATCCTGTTCTACACCGGCGTCAACCACAAGATCGGCGAGGTGCACAACGGCGCGGCGACGATGGACTGGATGGAGCAGGAACAGGAGCGCGGCATCACGATCACGTCGGCCGCGACGACCGCGTTCTGGCGCGGCATGGCCGGCAACTTCCCCGAGCACCGCATCAACATCATCGATACGCCCGGCCACGTCGACTTCACGATCGAGGTCGAGCGGTCGATGCGCGTGCTGGACGGCGCCGTGATGGTGTACGACGCCGTCGGCGGCGTGCAGCCGCAATCGGAAACCGTCTGGCGCCAGGCCAACAAGTACAAGGTGCCGCGCATCGCGTTCGTCAACAAGATGGACCGCGTCGGTGCGGACTTCTTCCGCGTGCAGCAGCAGATCCGCGACCGGCTGAAGGGCAACGCCGTGCCGATCCAGATTCCGGTCGGCGCCGAGGACCACTACCAGGGCGTGATCGACCTCGTCAAGATGCAGGCGATCATCTGGGACGATGCCAGCCAGGGCGTGAAGTTCGCGTACGAGGACATCCCGGCCGACCTGCAGGAGCTGGCGCGGACGTGGCACGAGCACATGGTGGAAGCGGCCGCCGAGGCGACGCCGGAGCTGACGGAAAAATACCTGAACGGCGAAACGCTGACGGAAGACGAGATCAAGGCCGCGCTGCGCCTGCGCACGATCCGCGGCGAGATCGTGCCGATGCTGGCCGGCAGCGCGTTCAAGAACAAGGGCGTGCAGGCGATGCTCGATGCCGTGATCGAATACCTGCCGTCGCCGGTGGACGTGCCGGCGATCGCCGGCCACGACGAGCACGACAACGAGATCGAGCGCCATCCGACCGACAGCGATCCGTTCGCCGCGCTGGCGTTCAAGATCATGACCGACCCGTTCGTGGGCCAGCTGGCGTTCTTCCGCGTCTATTCGGGCGTGGTGAATTCCGGCGACACGGTGTACAACCCGACCAAGGGCCAGAAGGAGCGGCTCGGCCGCATCCTGCAGATGCACGCGAACGAGCGCAAGGAGATCAAGGAGGTGTTCGCCGGCGACATCGCGGCGGCCGTCGGCCTGAAGGCCGTGACGACGGGCGACACGCTGTCGGCGCCGGATCACGTGATCGTGCTGGAAAAGATGGTGTTCCCGGAACCCGTGATCTCGCAGGCGGTCGAGCCGAAGACGAAGGCGGACCAGGAAAAGATGGGCATCGCGCTGTCGCGCCTGGCCCAGGAAGACCCGTCGTTCCGCGTGCATACGGACGAGGAATCCGGCCAGACGATCATGTCCGGCATGGGCGAGCTGCACCTGGAGATCCTGGTGGACCGGATGAAGCGGGAGTTCGGCGTCGAGGCATCCGTCGGCAAGCCGCAGGTGGCGTATCGCGAGACGATCCAGAAGGCAGTGTCCGACGTCGAGGGCAAGTTCATCAAGCAGTCCGGCGGCAAGGGCCAGTACGGTCACGTGGTGCTGAAGCTGGAACCGCTCGAAGCCGGCAAGGGCTTTGAATTCGTCGACGCGATCAAGGGCGGCGTGGTGCCGCGCGAATTCATCCCCGCCGTCGACAAGGGCATCCAGGAGACGCTGCGCTCCGGCGTGCTGGCCGGCTACCCGGTCGTCGACGTGCGGGCGACCTTGACGTTCGGCTCGTACCACGACGTGGACTCGAACGAGAACGCGTTCCGGATGGCGGGCTCGATGGCGTTCAAGGACGGCATGCGCCGCGCCGACCCGCAGCTGCTGGAGCCCATGATGGACGTGGAAGTCGAGACGCCCGAGGAATTCATGGGCAACGTGATGGGCGACCTGACGACGCGGCGCGGCATGGTGCAGGGCATGGACGAGATTCCGGGCGGCGGCGGCAAGCTGATCCGCGCCCTCGTGCCGCTGGCGGAGATGTTCGGCTACTCGACGACGTTGCGTTCGCTGACGCAGGGCAGGGCGACGTACACGATGGAGTTCAAGCACTACGCCGCCGTGCCGAAGCACATCCTCGACCAGATTGCGACGACCCGCGTGCGGGGCTGAGCCCGCCTCTCACGGCTGGGCCTGTGTCCCCTGGCGCCTGGCACCAGGGGACACGAGCTCATCCGCATGTCTGCATGTCCCTTAGTGCCTGGCACGAGGGGACACAGACTCATCCGCACCTCCGGAAATAATGCACGCAGTGCCGGAGCCGGACTACATCCACATCGGCCGCATGCCTATAGGCCGCGGCTTGGTGGCGGGCTAGCATCCTCGTTCGGCGTCCGCCGCGGTGGTCTGTTGCGCCGCGGCTGGGCGATTCCAGGACGTATCGTCAGAGGAGAACAGGATGAAACGATTGCTCACGCTTGCCGCCCTCGCCGTCGGGGGCGCGTATCTCGCGAAGTACCTGAAGAACAATACCAATCGCAAGGCCGATTCGACCGTGCGGGCCGAGATCATGGTCGACGTGCCGGTGCGCACCGCGTACGACCAGTGGACGCAGTTCGAGGAGTTCCCGCAGTTCATGGACAGCGTGCATGAAATCCGCCAGCTGGACGACAAGCGCCTGCACTGGAAGGCCGACGTGTTCGGCAAGCCCGTCGAATGGGATGCGGAGATCACCGAGCAGATCCCGGACCAGCGCATCGCCTGGCGCAGCACGACGGGCAAGCCGAACAGCGGCGTCGTCACGTTCGAACAACGGGGCAACCGCACCCGCGTCGTGCTGGAATTGACCTACACGCCGGAAGGCCCGCTGGAAACCATCGGCGACGCGATGGGTGCCGTGCGCACCGAGGCGCGTGGCAACCTGCGCCGCTTCAAGGAAATGATCGAGGCGCGCGGCAAGGAGACGGGCGCCTGGCGCGGCACGATCGCCGACCAGGGCAAGCCGCACCTGACGCACTGAACCACGTTTTCGCGGTTACCACCCCAGGCTGCCGCTGGCGCCGCAACCGTCAGCGCCGCAGCAGCTTGGCGAATTCCTCGGCCGGCACGGGCCGGCCGTACAGATAGCCCTGGCCCTGTTCGCAGCGCAGCAGTTTCAGCAGCTTCGATTCCTCTTCCGTCTCGATGCCCTCGGCCACCACCTTCAGGTCGAGGTTGTGCGCCAGCGAGACGATCGTCGACACCAGCCCCATGTAGCCCGCATCCTGCGCCATCTTCATCACGAACGAGCGGTCGATCTTCAGCACGTCCACCGGCAGCGTGACGAGGTAGGCCAGCGACGAGTAGCCGGTGCCGAAGTCGTCGATCGCCACCGGCACGTCCAGGTTGCGCACGCGCGTCAGCGTGTCGATCACGCGGCGGTGGTCCGACACCAGGCTGCTCTCCGTCACTTCGATCGACAACGGCGTCATATGTGCTTCGGCCGTGTTCAACGCGCGCTCGATGTCGTCGAACAGCGTGTCGCAGCGAAACTGCGCGGGCGCCACGTTGACGGCGATCTGCGGCGGCATCAGGCCTTCGTCGTACCACGCACGCCAATCTTCCATCGCCCGCTGCATCACGCGCCGCCCCACCTCGGTGACGAGGCCGCTGCGCTCCAGCACCGGCACGAATTCGGTCGGCTGGATCAGCCCGCGGATCGGGTGACGCCAGCGCACCAGCGCCTCGGCGCCGGCCAGCTTGCCCGTCTTCAGGTCGATCTTCGGCTGGTAGTAGTTGACGAATTCGCCGCGCTCGACCGCCTCGCGCAGCTCCGCTTCCATGCTGACCTGGCGCGCCAGCGCGTGGTCGGCATCGCGGTCGTAGAAGCCGATCTGCTCGTCCTGGGCGCGGGCGCCGGCCAGCGCGTCCCACGCCTTCACCAGCAGCTCGTCGGCACTGGTGCCATCCTCCGGCAACATCGCCGCGCCCACGTTCACCGTGCACCAGATCTTCTGCTGGTCCACCTGGTATGAGCCCTCCAGCAGCGGGATGATCGTGTCGCGGGCGTAGCGGCGCGGCGACCGGTCCTCGTCGACGGGGTAGAACAGCGCGAAACGGCCGATGCCGACGTGCGACAGCGCCATCCGCTCGGCCACCTCCGTCTTCAAGCGCTGCGCCACCTGCCGCATCAGCCCGATCGCGGCCGTGTTGCCGTAGGCGGAGCTGATCTCGTCAAAACGGTTGATGTTCACCAGCAGCACCGTGCCGCTGGCATTCACGGCGGCCAGGCCGGCGATCGCCTCGTCGAAATGCAGCCGGCTCGGCAGGCCGGACAGCGCGTTCGTCCGCGCCAGCCGGAACAGCTCCTGGGCATTGATCAGCCGCTCCAGGCCGAAACTCAGCTCATTGCCCAGCTCGCCCGCACGGTCGCGGTAGAAGTGGTCGAACAACTCCGGCCGGTGCGAATAGAACGAGATCACGCCCCAGCATTTGCTGTTGACGAACAGCGGAATCGCCATGCACGAGGCGATGTGGCGGCGCTCGCAGCCGCCATGCAGATCGTTCGAGAATTGCAGGCGGCCCGTGGCGGCGGCCGTGCCGGCCAGGTCCGGCAGAAACCAGTCCGCTTCCGACGTGTCGTCATCGAGCCGCCATTGATGCTCGGTGCCGTCGCGCGCCGCGGAGGTGAACAGCTTCAACGTACCGCCCGCGTCGTCGACGCGGCTGATGTCGACGATGTCCATGCCCGGCTGGTGGGCAGCCACGCGGCACGTGTCGAGGCACAGCGCTTCCAGCGTCTTCGCGCGCGAAATGATCGCCGAGAGGCGCGACAGCAGCACGTAGAAATTATCGTGCCGGATCAGCGCCCGTTCCTTCTCGACCTCGGTCGTCATGTCGATGGCCGTACCGCCGAGGAACGGCTCGCCGTCGACGTCGATCGGGAACTTGTGCACGAGCCAGTGGCGGGTGCCGTCGTGCGACGTTTCCATCGTTTTGATCGTTTCGCCGTGCTCGAGCACCGCGCGATCCTGTTCCTCCAGGCTCTGGCGCACGTCTTCCGGCCAGAAGTGCCTATCGTCCATGCCGACGACCGTGGGAACGCCGAAGAAGCCGGACAGCGCCGCATTGCCCATCACATAGCTGCCGCTGCGGCCCTTGATCCACAGCGGAGAAGGGGAGTGCTCGGCAAAGCCGGACAGGAAGCTCTCGGCCCGCGCCAGCTGCCGCTTCAGCGCGCGTTGGCTGGCAGCCAGCGCGGCGACGTCGGACAGGGCCTGCCGCTGCTCGGCGCTCATCGCCGGCGGTGCGTAGCCGAGCAGCGCCTGCTCGTCGGCCAGCGCCTCCGGCGGCACGGTCTTGCCGCACAGGTAGCCGGCCAGCCGCAGCAGTTCGGCGGGGTACAGGTCCGGCTCGGACTCCTGGGCCAGCTGATGTTGTTCTCGTGGAGCGATATTGTTCATGGGGTGGGAGTTCGCAGCCGTGTGCCGCCGTTGGCGTCAGTCCATCAGCTTGAACTTGAGCTGGATGGCAAGCGCACCGTGCAGGCGGTCCTTATAGGACGGTACGATAGCAAAGTTCACCCCGACCCGTTCGTACTCCACGCTGACGACGGGGATCGCGGCCAGGAACCAGCCGCCGTTGCGCATCTTCGGATAGCCGTCGAAACCGCCGACGACTGCGCCGATGCGCAATGGTCCGAGCGAGATCGGCTGGTAGTAGATGCCCGCATAATTCGAGATCGCCCGGTCGCTATTGTGGAACCGTCCCACCGTGGCCGCCGCAACGGTCGAGAAGCGGTATTCGGCGCCGATGCCGGGGTTGGTGTCGTCCAGGCCGTCGTTGCGGTCGAAGTGATACGAGTAAAAGCCCGGATTGACCCACAGCTCGCTGCGCGGCTGGTTCTCGATGAGCCCGAACGGGTTTGCGGCGGCGTGACCGGCGGCCAGCCCCAGCGACGCCAGCGCGGCGCCCAGCAATGCGTGTTTCATCCCGCTACATCCTTTCGATCGTTGATGGCGCGGCAATTATAGCCATAGCTCAAGCATTGCGCGGGCCGCCCGCGGCCGTTTGATGCGGGTTTGGATATTGCGCCGTTGCATTTGACTCGGTTTTGGCAATCCCGGACAGTGGCATCCCGTCATCCCCATCGGAGGTTGCAATGAAACGACAGATGCTGGTCACCCGTGTCGTCACCTGTGCCGCGGCGCTGGTCCTTGCCGCTTGCGCATCCACGACGAAACCGGGCGCCGTCGGCGTGCAGCGGCAGCAGTTGATGCTCGTTTCGGCGGAAACCGTCGAGCGGATGGCGCTGGTCAACTACACGCAGCAGAACCGCGATGCCCAGCTGGCGGGCCGGCTCGTGACGAAAGGCCCGGAATACGAACGGCTGAAGCGGATCGCGGCGCGGCTGCAGGGCCAGGTGACGACGTTCCGCGACGATGCGGCGAAATGGAACTGGCAGCTGGCGCTGATCGATGCGCCGGTGATCAACGCCACTTGCGCGCCGGGCGGCAAGATCACGTTCTACACGGGATTGCTGCGCCAACTCAAGTTGAACGACGACGAGGTGGCGATGGTGATGGGCCATGAAATCGCCCATGCGCTGCGCGAACACGGGCGCGAACGGGTGTCGCGCGCCGTGGCGCAGAACACGTTGACGACGGCCGCGCTGACGGCGGCGCCGAGCACGGAAGCGCAGGTGCAGGCCGCGGGCGCCGTCGCGCATTACCTGTTCATGTTGCCGAACTCGCGGCAGAACGAATCGGAGGCCGATGCGATGGGCCTGGAACTGGCGGCCCGCGCCGGCTACAAGCCCGACGCGGCGCCCGCCGTGTGGCGCAAGATGGCGGCGCTGGGCCACGGCAAGCGCACGCCAGGCAGTCAGGCCACCGGCAGCGAGCCGCCGGAATTCGCGTCGACCCACCCGTCGCACCAGACCCGCATCGCCGAGCTGACGGCGATGCTGCCGAAGGTGATGCCGCTGTACCAGGCGGCCAGCGCGAACAAGCCCGCCAAGGCGGCGAAGGGTAAATAAGCTCAGGGCGCGAGCTTCAGTTCCCAGTAGCCGACATCGACCCAGCGCCCGAACTTGAAGCCCACTTCCGAGAAGTGGGCCACCTTGCGGTACCCCATCTTTTCATGCAGCGCGACGCTGGCCTCGTTCGGCTGGGCGATGCCGGCGATCGCCAGGTGGCAGCCGGCCGCGCGCAGGCGTTCCAGCAGCGCGACGTACAGCGCGGTGCCGTGGCCCTTGCGGCCGTGCGCCGGCGCCAGGTACACCGTCGTCTCCACCGAGAACCGGTAAGCGTGGCGCACGCGCCATTTCGTCGCGTACGCATAGCCGGCGATCGACCCGTCGTCGTGTTCCAGCACAAGCCACGGCAGGCCGCCGTCCTGCACGCCCTGGACGCGCGTACGCATTTCCTCGACGCTCACGGCTTCCTCTTCGAAGCTGATCGTGCTGTCTGCGATGTAGGGGTTGTAGATGGCGGCGATGGCTGCGGCATCGGCGGGGTTGGCGTCGCGGATCAAGCTGGCTCCTCGGTTGGTAGGGACAGGAGGACAATAAAGGCTCGCGCGCCACCCGTCAACGGCGGGGTAAGATGGGCGATCGGACAAAGGAGCGCTGCGATGAACGGAAAAGCGATGCTGGCGCCGCTGCTGGCGGCCGCCGCGCTGGGAGGTGGTACGGCAAGGGGAGAAGCGTTGGACCAGGTACAGATGCTGCTTGCGCTGGATGCGCCGCCGGCCGACGGCCACGTGCGCCTGCGCATCGAGCTGACAAACCGCGGCAAGACGCCGGTCCTGGTGCCGCGCGCGATCGCCGCGATGGACCGGCTCTTGGGTAACGTCTTCATCGTCAAGGACGCGGTGACGGGCGAGACGGTGCAATACGAGGGCCCGATGGTCAAGCGCGGCCCGCTGACGGCCGCCGACTATCTCGCGCTGCAGCCAGGCCAGCGCCACCAGCACGTGATCGACATCGGCCCGGCCTACGGCTTCAGGCCCGGCACGCACACCTATTCGGTGTCCTATGCCGGGCACTACCTGACCGATGCGAAGGCGCTGGCCGGCACCGGAGCGCCGGGCATTCCGCTGACGGCACCGCCGTTCACGTTCACGTACACGCGCTGACGGCGGCTGGCCGCGGCAGGACTTACGGCAGCGCCGGTGTATTCTCGCCGAAGTATTCGTGCGAGTCGGCGTTGTCGATCGCACGCGACGGGTTGCTGATCGCCAGCGAGGCCGCGGCGGACTGGCCATAGGCCCAGTCATCCGTGGCTGCCACGACGTTGAAGTGGCTCGTCTCGTGCACCAGCGTGCCGCCCTTCGAGTCGGTGCCGGACAGCGGGGCGCTCCAGAACGCGTTGCAGACGTAGATCTTGTACGGCTGCGTCGGATACACGTAGGCGTAGTAGCTCTCCTGGCAGCTGCAATCGACGACGATCGGCTTGTTGTCCAGCGCATCCTTGATGTTCGCGAAGTGCGACTTCACGGTGGCGGAGCGCGTCGAGTTGTAGGTGCCGAACCACTTCGTGTAGCGCTGCCCCGCGGTGCCCGCGTTCAGGTACGAGACCGCGCCGTTCGCCATGGTTTTCGCGGCGCTGATCGCGGACGTGATCGTCGACTGCTGCGATGCGCTGCACTGGCTGAACGCCAGGCTCGCTTCACCGGTCGGAATCGGCACCGAGCGCTTCTGGTTGGTGCCCTCGATCCACACCTGCACCGGCGCGGATTGCAGCAGGTCATCCTCATCCACCTGCACGCCCTTGGCCGCGTCTTCCGCTTCGGTTTTCGCCACCTTGTCCGGCCGCACGCCGGTCTTCGTCAGCACGTCCGGCGCATGGGTACGGAAGCGGATCGCGTAATCGCCCGTCATCGACAGGTCGTAGATCGCCGACAGTTCGACCTTCGCCGAATACGATTTACCCGGTTGCAGCGTGACGTAGTCTGCCGCGGTCGGGGCGGGGCGCTTCACGTGCTTGCCTTCATAGGCCACCGGCACACCATCGCGGCTGACGTCGAACAGCGATTCCTCGATCGCCCCGAACGGCGTGTGCCATTTCAGCAGGCGCTGCGGCGCGGAAGTCGTGTTGGTCAGCGTAACGCGCACGACCAGGTCCTCGCCCGGCCCGAGGCTTTGCTTGTCCGTGCTGACCGTTGCCGTGATACCCGAAGCCGCATAGGCGGACATGCTGAACGCCGCCGTCATGACAGAACCGCCCAACCAGACGATGTATTTCCTCATTGCCGACTCCTGTAGTGAAAGTTGAATGGAACACCGGTGGCACCGGTGGAAAATCATCGTCACATGGAGCTTAAATATAAGTCAACACTGTTAAATCGGAAGCGATCCCGAGTGCGGCGCTGCCGCAACACAGGGGCTATAAATGGGACAAAGTGCCCAAGAATGTTAAATTTTGAACATTCTGCCTGTGCAAGAGCTTATGCGTATAAGCCATGCCGGTGCCGTGCGGCTCGCCTTGCCGTTGACGTACGCCGTTTCACGTACGCCACTTCCAACGCGTCGTTACAATGGGGAATCAACCTTTGGAGGACCGCCATGTACACACGTATCCTGGTACCGCTCGACGGCAGCGCCACCGCCCGCCACGCGCTCGATCACGCCGCCGCCCTGGCGCGGCTGACGGGCGCCCCCCTCGTGCTGCTGCATGTCGTCGAGGAGCTGGATCACTGCTCCGGCTTCGAGCCGGCCACCGTCTACGTGCGGGACGTGGAACCGGCCTTCCTCGCCGCCGGGCAGGCGTTGCTCGACCAGGCCGCGGACGGGTTGCGGCTGGGCGGCCTTGCCGTCGAGACGGTGCTGATCGAATGCAAGGGCCAGAGCGTGGCGGCGCGCATCGTCGAGCAGGCCGCCGCCACCCGGTGCGACATCGTTGTGATGGGCACCCACGGCCGGCGTGGCCTCGGCCGCGTGCTGATCGGCAGCGACGCCGAGCAGGTCGCGCGGCTGGCGCCTGTACCGGTACTGCTGGTGCGGCAAAGCCATGCCGCCGGCACGACGCCGGCACAGCAAGCCGGGTAAGGGGGCGCCATGCAACGACTGATTTTTGCGCTGCCCGGCAATGAAGCCTTCGCCGGCGCCCTGGCGAGGCACTGCGACGGGGAACTGGGCCGCATCGAAACGCGAGCCTTCCCCGATGGCGAAAGCTATGTGCGGCTGCACGGCGCGCCGCAGGGGCGGCCGGTGGACATCGTCTGTACGCTCGAGCGACCGGACACGCAGTTCCTGCCGCTGGCATTCACCGCCGATGCGGCCCGCGAACTGGGCGCGAGCGAGGTCAACCTGGTGGCACCCTACCTGGCCTATATGCGGCAGGACAAGCGCTTCCAGGACGGCGAAGCGGTAACGTCGCGCACGTTCGCCCGCCTCGTCTCGAGCACGTTCGACAGCCTCGTCACCGTCGACCCGCACCTGCACCGCTATCCGGCGCTGGCCGCCGTGTACACGATCCCCACGATCACGCTGCAGGCCGCGCCGCTGCTGGCCGACTGGATCGGCGGCCACGTCGCGGCACCGCTGATCGTCGGCCCCGACGAGGAAAGCGCGCAGTGGGCCGGGGCGATCGCCCGCCGCATCGACGCGCCGTACGCGGTGCTCACGAAGACGCGCCATGGCGACCGCCACGTCGAGATCGCCGTGCCCGACCTGTCCGCATGGCGCGACCGCACCCCAGTGCTGGTCGACGACATCGCGTCGTCCGGCCGCACACTGGCGGTGGCGGCACAGCAGCTGGCGGGGCAGGGCCTGCGCCAGCCCGAATGCGCGGTGGTGCATGCGCTGTTCGGGGCCGATACCTGGAACACGCTGCGCCCGCTGTTCGCGCGGCTCGTCTCGACGGATACGGTGCCGCACCCGAGCAATGGCATCAGCGTGGCGGGCCTGGTCGCCGATGCGATCGTCCACCGTGCGTGGGACTGAGGCCGATGCAACGTACAGCGGCAGGGAGAACAGCATGACAGGCAATACCCAACGCCAGCGCTGGCTGGATGGCCACGGACCGATCCGGCACGTCCCGGACACGGTCGCCCTGGTGAACGACGTGATCGCGCAATTGACCGCCGATGGACAGGAGGCCGGGCGCGCCTACGCGCTGCTGGCGGCGGGCGACCGGCTGGCCTGTGCGGCGATGAACGTCGTGGCGCACATGACCTACGCGCGCCGCATCGACATGGAAGGCGGGCCGCTGGCCGCCGCGGACTTCAAGCCCCATCCGGAAGGCCACACGGGTGGCGCGCTGAACATGGTGCCGGCGTTCGTCGGCTACCTGCTGGCCAATGCGCTGACGGCGACGACGCGGGGCTGGCTGATGGGGCAGGGCCATTGCGTGGCCGCGATCGAGGCGGTCAATGCGCTGACCGGCGACGTGTCCGCGACCCAGCGCGGGCGCTACGACGCGAGCGCCGCCGGCTTGTCGCGGCTGATCGCCGACTTCTATTCGTATGCGATGGATGCCGAGGGCCGTCCGGCCGTGCCGGTGGGCAGTCATGCCGGGCCGCACACGGCCGGCGCCGTGTCGGAAGGCGGCTACCTAGGCTTCGCGGGGCTGCAGTACGTGCACATGCCGCTGCCGGGCGAACGGCTGGTGGCGTTCCTCAGCGACGGCGCGTTCGAGGAGCAGCGCGGCTCGGACTGGGCGCCGCGCTGGTGGCGTGCCGAGGACAGCGGCCTGGTCGTCCCGGTCATGATCCTGAACGGCCGGCGCATCGAGCAGCGCACCCAGATCACGCAGTCCGGCGGGGCACGCTGGCTGGCCGAGGACCGCGCCCACCAGGGCTTCGCACCGCTGCGCGTGGACGGCCGCGACCCGGCCGCCATCGCGGTCGCGATCGTCGCGGCGGAACGGGCGTTGCAGCGCTTCGCGGCGGACCCTGAGCGCCGTTATCCGGCACCGCTGCCCTATGTAATAGCGGAAACGGAGAAGGGTTACGGTTTTCCCGGCGCCGGCACCAATGCCGCGCACAACCTGCCGCTGGTGGCCAATCCCCATGACGATCCCGTCGCGCGCGACTTGTTCAATGCCGGCGCGGCCGCGCTGTTCGTCGCGCCGGACGAATTGCGCGCCGCGCTGCGCACGCTGGATACGCACGCGGCGCAGGGCCGGGAACGGGAGAGTCGCCATCCAATGGCGCGGCGCCACCCGCCGGCTCCCGCGCTGCCAACGCCGGCCTGGGACACGGTGGACAGCACGGGCAGCGCGATGGCGGCGCTGGACCGCTGGTTCGTGGCGCTGGTGCGTGCCAATCCGGGCCTGCGGGTACGGGTCGGCAATCCCGATGAACTGGCCAGCAACAAGATGGTCGGCACGCTGGCGCTGCTCAAGCACCGCGTCAACGAACCGGAAGCGGGCGTGCCGGAAGACCGGCTGGGCGCCGTGATCACGGCGCTGAACGAGGAGGCGGTGGCGGCGGCCGCGCTGGGCAACAAGGGCGGCCTGAACCTGATCGTCAGCTACGAGGCGTTCGCCGTGAAGATGCTCGGCGTGCTGCGCCAGGAAGCGATCTTCGCGCGGCGCCAACAGGAACTGGGCCAACCGGCCGGCTGGCTGCCGGTGCCGCTCGTCGTCACGTCGCATACGTGGGAAAACGCGAAGAACGAACAGTCGCACCAGGACACGACGGTCGGCGAAGCGCTGCTGGGCGAAATGTCCGACACGATGCGCGTGCTGTTCCCCGTCGACGGCAATACCGCCGTGGCGGCCCTGCGCGCGTTGTACGGCGGGCGCGGGCAACTGGCCTGCATGGTCGTCTCCAAGCGGGACATGCCGACCCGCTTCGACGGCGCCGCGGCCGAGGCGTTGATGCGCGATGGCGCGGCCCACGTCGCGGGGCAGCCGGCCGGCGCGGCGGTGCAGCTCGTGGCGCTCGGCGCCTACCAGCTGGACGAAGCGCTGAAGGCGCACGCGTGGCTCGCGCGGCACGGCGTGGCCGCGTGCGTGACGGTCGTCATCGAACCGGGCCGGCTGCGGCGCGGGCGCGACGCCATTGAGGCCGCGTTCACGCTGTCCGATGCGGCGCTGCACGCGCTGTTCCCGCCCGGCTTGCCGCGCGTGCTGTTGTGCCACACGCGCCCTGAACCGATGCTGGGCGTGCTGCGGCGGCTGGACGGCGGCCCGGCCAGCACCGAGGCGCTGGGCTACATCGGCCGGGGCGGCACGCTCGACGTGCCTGGGATGCTGCTGGCGAACCGCTGCACGTGGGCCCATGCGGTGCACGCCGCCGCCCGGGTCAGCGGCTGGCAGGACGCCGAGCTGCCGCGGCCGTGACGGGGAACACCTGGCTTCATACGAACAACGAAGAATGGATTGCATATGCTTACACTGACTAGCCTGGGCGGTGCCGGTACGGTCACCGGCTCGAAACACCTGCTCACCTATGGCGACACGAATCTGCTGGTCGACTGCGGCCTGTTCCAGGGCCTGAAGAACCTGCGCGAACTGAACTGGCAGCGCCTCTCCACCGACCCGCGCACGATCGACGGCGTGGTGCTGACCCACGCGCACCTCGACCACAGCGGCTACCTGCCGCGTCTCGCGCTGGACGGCTTCGCGGGCAGCATCGTCGCCACCCGTGCGACGCGCGACGTGGCCGAGCTGCTACTGCTCGATAGCGCCTGGCTGCAGGAGAAGGATGCGGAATTCGCCAACCGCAAGGGGTACTCGAAGCACCATCCGGCGCTGCCGCTGTACACGGTCGAGGACGCGGAGCGCGTGATGAAGCAGTTCCAGCCGGTGGCGCTGCACCAGCCGATCGCCTTGCCGGGCGGCGCGCAACTGCGGTTCCGCCGGGCCGGCCACATTCTCGGCGCGGCCACGGCGCAGATCGACGTCGGCGGCCAGCGCATCGTCTTCTCCGGCGACCTGGGGCGCTACGACGACCCGGTGCTGCACGATCCGGAGAGCGTGCCCGCGGCCGACTACGTGGTGATCGAATCGACCTACGGCAACCGCCGCCACGACCGCTCCGATCCCGTTGCGGCGCTGGGCGAGATCATCACCCGCACGGTGCGGCGCGGCGGCACCGTCGTCGTGCCGGCATTCGCCGTGGGCCGTGCGCAGTCGCTGATCCACGACCTGTGGCTGCTGCGCCAGCGCGGCGGCCTGGCCAATGTGCCGGTCTTCCTGGACAGCCCGATGGCCACCAGCGCGACCGAGCTGCTGCAGAAGTATCACGACGAGCACAAGCTGCCCAGCGCGGCATTCGAGGCCGCATTCTCGGCCGTCACGTACGTGCGCGACGTCGAGGAGTCGAAGGCGTTGTCCGCCAACCGTTATCCGAAGGTGATCATCTCGGCAAGCGGCATGGCCACCGGCGGACGGGTGCTGCACCATATCGCGGCGTTCGCGTCGGACCATCGCAACACCCTGCTGTTCTCCGGCTACCAGGCGATGGGCACGCGCGGCCGCAAGCTGCTCGAGGGAGCGCGCGACGTGAAGATCCATGGCAGCTGGGTGCCCGTGCATGCCGAGGTGGCGGAACTGCCGATGCTGTCGGCCCACGCGGACAGCGATGAACTGCTGCGCTGGCTGGGCGGCTTCGACAAGCCGCCGCGCCGCCTGTTCATCGTGCACGGCGAACCGGAAGCGTCGGAGGCGCTGCGCGAGCGGGTCCAGCGCGAGCTGGGCTGGCAAGCCAGCGTCGTGCTGCAAGGCGAAAGGTACGCGCTGTGAGCCCGGCCATGAAGGTCGAGGCGCCCACGCTGCGGGCGGTGCGCATGCGCCTGCACGCGCAGCACCAGCCGATCGCGCTGATGCGCACCGACTGCCACGTGTGCCGTTCGGAAGGACTGTCGCCGCGCTCGCAGGTGCTCGTGATCGCCGGCGATCGCCAGGTCCAGGCGCTGCTGTACCAGATCGAGAGCGAGCTGCTGGCACCGGGGCAGGTGGCATTGTCCGAGGCGGCGTGGGATGAACTGGGGATTGCCGACGGCGACCCCGTGCTGGTGCGCCACACCCCCGTGCTCGAATCGCTGTCCGGCGTGCGCCGGCGCATGTATGGGCAGCGGCTGGCGCAGGCCGACATGGCGGCGATCGTGCGCGACGTGGCCAAGGGCCGCTACACGGACGTGCACCTGGCCGCCTTCCTGACCGCCACGGCCGCGCTGCCGCTGGACGCCGCGGAGACGATCCACCTGACGGGCGCGATGGTCGACGTGGGCGAGCGGCTGCGCTGGCGCGCGCCGGTCGTCGTCGACAAGCATTGCGTCGGCGGCCTGCCGGGCAATCGCACCACGCCGCTCGTCGTGGCCATCGCCGCCGCCAACGGTCTCGTGATGCCGAAGACGTCGTCACGCGCGATCACGTCGCCGGCCGGCACGGCGGACACGATGGAGACGCTCGCTCCCGTCGAACTGGACATGGACACCTTGCGCCGCGTCGTCGATGCCGAAGGAGGCTGCGTGGCGTGGGGCGGGGCGATGCACCTGAGCCCCGCCGACGAGATCTTCGTGCGCATCGAGCGCGAGCTCGATATCGACACGGAAGGCCAGCTGATCGCATCGGTGCTGTCGAAGAAGATCGCCGCGGGTGCGACCCACGTCGTGATCGACATTCCCGTCGGCCCGACCGCGAAAGTGCGCAGCGACGCCGACGCACGGCAGCTGGCGCAGCGGCTGCAGGACACCGGGGCGCACTTCGGCCTCGCGGTGCGCTGCCTGCTGACCGACGGCACCCAGCCGGTCGGGCGCGGTATCGGGCCGGCGCTGGAAGCGCGCGACGTGCTGGCGGTGTTGCGCAACGAACCGGACGCGCCGCCCGACCTGCGCGCACGTGCCGCGCTGGTGGCCGGCGCCGTGCTGGAGCTGGGCGGTGCCGCCGCGCCGGGCACCGGTACCGAACTCGCGCTGGCGACGCTCGCCCGCGGCCACGCATGGGACAAGTTCCAGCGGATCTGCGCCGCGCAAGGCGGTATGCGCGAGCCGCCAGTTGCCGCCTACGTCGAACCGCTGCTGGCGCGCCGCGCCGGGCGCGTGATCGGCATCGACAATCGCAAGCTGGCGCGCCTGGCCAAGCTGGCCGGCGCGCCGGAAAGCCGCGCGGCCGGCGTATTGCTGCGCGCGCCGCTGGGCAGCGCCGTCGAACGGGGCGAACCGGTATTGCTGGTGCACGCGGAGACGCCGGGCGAGCTGGCGTATGCGCTCGATTACGCGCGCACGGTGGAGGATGTTGTCGTCATCGGCTAAGACGCTGTTCGCCGAACAGCGCCCAGGCTGACGGCCGCGCCATGGCCGGCCGCGATCAGGCGCGCGGACGCTGCTTGTGGAACACCAGCGGGCTGTAAGGCACGTTGGATGGCGGCAGCGAGTTCAGGATGCCCGGCTTCATCGCGCCTACCACGTGCATCTCGCACGGCTTGCAATCGAAGCGCAGCGTGTAGCGCTCGTTGCCGGAGACGAGCGTCATCGGCTCGGCCTTCACCTGGCCCTGCACCCCTTGCACGCCCTTGGCCTGTTTCGGGCACAGGTTGAACGAGAAGCGCAGGCAGTGCTTGGTGATCATCAGCGACACTTCGCCCGGTTCCTCGTGCGCCTCGTACGCGGCGTCGATCATCTGCACGCCGTGCTTGTGGTAGAACGCGCGCGCCTTGTCGTTGTAGACGTTGGCGAGGTAGGACAGCTGCGTGTCGGGGTAGACGGCCGGCGGTTCAGCCGGGGCCTTGCGCTCCGGACGCAGCCACGCGGCCAGGCGGGTCGCCTCGTGGGCGGCGATCGCGTCGCGGCGCAGCGCGTTGATCGCACCGGCCGGCACGAACCACGGCTGTGTCAGCGCCAGCGTGACGTCGCGCGCCTCGAACATCGTGTTGCCCAGTTTCGCCAGGCTGGTGCGCAGCGCCGCTTCGGCCTGCGCCGCTTGCTGGGCGGGCTGCAGGGGCAGGGCGGCGTGCGTGCTGCTGACGATGCCGTCCTCGTCGATCAGCGACAGGGTCAGGCCCTCGGCGTCGTCCGTCAGCGTGATGTCCAGCGCCACCTTGCGTTCCGACGATTTCTTCGTCAGCGCCGCTTCCCAATGGTGGTCGCGGTTGCGGTGGATCTCCGTGCCGACCTTCAGCGCGACGAGGCTGGCCATCGGTTCGTTCGGGAACACGCGCCAGCGCTGGCCTTGATTGTCCTCGCCCAGCTTCTCGACCTTGTTGGCCTGGATGCCGGCGCTCGCGCGCTTGTTCATGTAATTGAGGCCGTCGCCGTTGGCCATCGGCGCATCGGTGAGCAGGTCGAAATGGTCGGTGGCCAGGCGCGTGACCGTGCCGAGTTTCACGCCCAGGTATTTCGGCGAATCGAACGCGCCGATGTCGTCCTGGCGGCCGCCGGCGAAGTAATCCGTGTGGCCGCGGTTGAAGTTCTTGTCGACGTCCGGCGTGAACAGCACTTTCGTGCGGCCGCTCGATGCGCGCGCGAATTCGGGGCGGCGCTCCAGGATCTCGTCGAGCAGCAGGCGGTAGTGGGCCGTGATGTTCTTCACATAGCCCATGTCCTTGTAGCGGCCCTCGATCTTGAACGAGCGGATGCCCGCGTCGACGAGCGCTTCCAGGTTGCGGCTCTGGTCGTTGTCCTTCATCGACAGCAGGTGCTTGTCGTAGGCCACCACGCGGCCCTGGCCATCCGTCAGCGTGTACGGCAGGCGGCACGCCTGCGAGCAGTCGCCCCGGTTCGCGCTGCGGCCCGTGTCGGCATGCGAGATGTAGCACTGGCCGGAAAACGCCACGCACAGCGCGCCGTGGATGAAGTATTCCAACGGCGTGTCGACTTCCGCGCGGATCTTCTTGATCTGCTCGATCGTCAGCTCGCGCGCCAGCACCAGTTGCGAGAAGCCGACGTCGCCGAGGAACTTCGCCTTCTCCACCGTGCGGATGTCGCACTGTGTGCTGGCGTGCAGCTGGATCGGCGGCAGGTCCAGTTCCAGCAGGCCCATGTCCTGGATGATCAACGCATCGACGCCCGCTTCGTACAGCTGCCAGATCTGCTTGCGGGCCAGGTCCAGCTCCGCGTCATGCATGATCGTGTTCATCGTCACGAAGATGCGCGCCCGGTAGCTGTGGGCGAATTCGACGAGCGCGGCGATGTCTTCCAGCGGATTGCTGGCGTTGTGGCGGGCGCCGAACGCGGGCCCGCCGATGTAGACGGCATCCGCTCCATGCAGGATGGCTTCCCGGCCGATCTCGGCGGTCTTGGCGGGGGACAGCAGTTCGAGCTGATGGTCGAGAAGGGACATGGCGGATCCTGAAAGACGAAGGCGAAGATTATAGCGCCGCCCACCCGCGCTGTCATCGCGCCACGGGCCATTGACGGCGTAGGACGATTGTCCTATTCTGCCGTGTATTGCATGAAACACCACGCACACATGGCACGGCAAGACACCACAAGGGAGCAAATCGTCGCGGCGGCCGACCGGCTGTTCTATGAGCAGGGGTTCGACCACACGTCGTTTGCCCATATCGCCGACGCGGTCGGCATCTCGCGCGGCAATTTCTACTACCACTTCCGTGCCAAGGACGAGATCCTGGCGGCCGTCATCGACCTGCGCCTGGCGCGCACCCGGCAGATGCTCGACGACTGGCAAGCGCAGGGCGCCGACCCGGCGGCACGCATCCGCAGCTTCTTCCACATGCTGGTCGCCAACCGCGCCGCCATTGCGATGCACGGCTGCCCCGTGGGCACGCTGTGCAACGAGCTCGCCAAGCTGGACCACCCGTCGCACGGCGCGGCGGCGGCGCTGTTCACGCTGTTCCGCACCTGGCTGCACGGCCAATTCGTCGATGCCGGATTCGCCGCCGCGGAGGCCGACCGGCACGCGCTGCACGCGCTCGTACTCAGCCAGGGCATCGCGACGCTGGCCAGCGCGCTGCGCGACGAGCGGACGCTCCGGCACGAAGTGCGGCTGGCCGAGGAGTGGCTGGCGGGGTGCCTGGGCCGTGGCGCCCAATCCGATCACCATTGATGTTCCCACCAAGGAGGAGTGCATGTACGTCGTCATGTTGAAGTTCGCCGATAACCGCGGCCAGGCGCCGCAACACATGGATGGCCACAAGGCGTGGCTGAAACGCGGGTTCGACGATGGCGTGTTCCTCGTCGCCGGCAGCCTCGGCGAAGGTACGGGCGGGGCGGTGCTGGCCCACAACACGTCGCTGGCCGACCTGCAGGCGCGCGTGGACGCCGACCCGTTCGTAGCCGAACGCGTCGTGACGGCGGAAATCGTCGGCATCGCGCCGTCGCGCGTCGACCAGCGGCTGGACTTCCTGATGCAATAACACCACAACCTCCGCGCCAGTCATCAGTGGTAGCGTATAACGCCATGATATAGACGAGGCTACTTCTACCATCGTGCGCACCCTGCAGGTAGCGTACATCCCTGCCGGGCCGATACCGGAATCCGTATCGGCCCGCGTCAAAAAGTCATTAGCGTTCGCATAACTCGTCCTTTAGATTCAGCCGAACGCACTTTGTTCGCTGGGCGGCGCCCGCCCGCCGTCCGGTTCCCTTTCATTCGT
Source organism: Pseudoduganella flava (assembly GCF_007830495.1). Lineage (GTDB taxonomy): Bacteria > Pseudomonadota > Gammaproteobacteria > Burkholderiales > Burkholderiaceae_D > Rugamonas > Rugamonas flava. The sequence goes on from NZ_VLKW01000005.1 coordinate 122,413, forward strand.
CGCCACCACAGGAGGTCACCCACATACTGATTTGGTACCGGTACCAATGCGCAGTCACATTGCAGATCCATCCACATCGACATAACAACGATACATATGGAGGAGACATCATGGAGACATTGCATCACAAGGTCATCGCCGCCGCGGTCGCGCAGATCGCATTGCTGTCCACGTCCGCGTGGGCCCAACAAGCTCCCGCCACCGGAACTCCCGCCGCTATTGGCGACAAAGTCATCCCCACCGTCACCGTCAGCGGGTACCGCAGCTCGCTGGGCCTGGCCGCCGCCGAGAAGCGCGACAACATTGGCCTGACGGACACAGTGTTCTCCGAGGACATGGGCAAATTCCCCGACCCGAACATCGCCGACGCGCTGTCGCGCGTGCCCGGCGTGCAGGTCACGCGCGCCTCGATCGATGGTGAAGGGATGAACATCTCGATCCGCGGCATGGGCCCCGCGTTCACGCGGGTGCTGCTGAACGGTGCGCCGATGGCGTCCGCCTCCGCCGGCAGCTGGGGCGGCAACATCAGTGCGAACCGTGAAGTGGACATGGATTTCCTGCCTTCGGAGCTGTTCCGTAGCGCCACCGTGTACAAGAGCCAGCAGGCCAGCGTGATCGAAGGCGGCATCGCCGGCACCGTCAATATGCGCAGCGTCCGGCCATTCGACAAGCGCGGCCTGCGCTCCGCGTTCACGCTGTCGGGCAACTACCGGGACCAGGACGGCAAGTGGGGCGCGACGGGTTCGGGCCTGATCAGCAACACGTGGACCAGCAGCCGCTTCGGCAAGTTCGGCATCCTGGCCGGCATCGCGTTCGGCGACACGAAATACAAGACGGATGCGTTCCAGACGGTGGACATGCGCAACTTCCAGCTGAAGCCGAACCAGGCCAACGCGTCCGACCGGCCGAACAGCACCGGCGGCGGGTCGCAATCGACGCCGGACACGGTGCCCACCGGCCTGCCCCTGGCCCAGTTGCCGGACTACGCCAGGCCGCTCCTCGTGCCGGGTGCGCCGATCGACCGGGCGCTGCTGCTGGCACTGAATCCGGGCGCGACGATCCAGCAGATCGACAACGGCCTGATGGGGCGACTGGGCCGCCACATCGTCTACGAGGGCGAGCGCAAGCGGGCGGGCGAAGTGATCAGCATCCAGTGGCAGCCGAACGACCAGTGGGACCTGTACTTCGATACGCTGTTCGCGCAGAAGCAGAACGAGATGCTGTCCGAAGGGATGAACGTGGGCACGCGGGCCAACACGCCGATCCCGATCGGCCTGGAATTCGACCGCAGCGACTGTACGATCGGATGCGTGATCACGAAAGGCGTGTTCGCCAACACGTTCTGGGCACTGGAATTCCGGCCGATGAAGGAAAAGACGCGCTTTCGCAGCTTCAATCCCGGCTTCGAATGGCGCCCGGCCGACAACTGGACCATCGACGGCCACGTGAATTACACGAAAAGCACGTTCTATCGCGACATGCCGACGGTGCTGCTGGCCACGCCGTCGGCCAACTCCGTGATCAGCTACGACAACACGGCGCCGGGCCGCACGCCCACGTACACGGGCAACCTCGACATCAACAACCCCGCCAACTTCGGCTGGTACCAGGGCGGCCAGGGTCTCTCGGGCCTGCGCATGGACCTGTACGAACGCACCAACACGACGAAGGGTACGCGCCTGAACGTCAACTGGGGCGACAGCGACTTCGCGCTGAAGGTGGGCGGCGCCTACGACGACATCGAGCGGCGCTACCGCGGCTACAGCGTGGCGGACGCGTGGATGAACGTCGCCTGCGGCAACCACATCAATACCCGGCTGTTCGGGCCGAACACGCAGTTGCGCACCTGCGACGGGCGCAACGCGCCGGGGCCGGTGACGGATGCGGCCACCGCCTATCCCGGCTACGGCACCGGATATTCGGCGGGCCAGGGGCCGCTGGCCTACCTGGGCTCGGTGGTGCCGAACGCCGCGGTGCCGAACTACGCGCATGCCAGCAACCACGGCTTCATCACGGTGGACTGGGACAAGTTTGCGCGCGACACGGATTACCAGTACTTCCGCGATAACATCTACAAGGGCTTCAACAGCGGCAGCGGCGGCTATATCCGCGAGGCGGTTGCGGCGCTGTACGCGGAGGTGAACGGCCGCACGCAGCTGTTCGGCCGCACGTTGCGCTACAACGCCGGCGTGCGCCACGCCCGCACCAGGCAGACGATCGGCGACCTGACGTCGGCCGCCGACCCGCGCAATGCGAGCTTGCAGAACGGCGGCTTGTACCCGAACGTGGCCGAGTGGGCGTACGAGACGACGCGCTACAGCAATACGCTGCCGTCCGCGACGGTGGCCTACAACCTGACGCCGGCGCTGATCGCCCGGGTGTCGGGTTCGAAGTCGCTGACCCGCGCCAATCCCGCCGATTTGCGCCAGACCCGGCTGACGATCGGCGACCAGGGCGCGCGGCAGGGCAACCTGACGAACCCGAACCTGAAGCCGTTCGCGGCGAACAACCTGGACGTCGGGCTCGAGTACTACTTCACGCGCGAGGCGTACATCGCGGGCAGTGCGTTCGCGAAGGACATCACGAGCCGGCCCGGCCAGCACATCCTCAGCTACACGCTGGCGCAGCTGGACCAGATGTTCGGCACGGTGGGACTGACGGACGCGCAGCAGCAGGCCGTCAATGCCAGCGGCGGCCGCGACAAGCACCTCGTCGAGGTCACGGCGCCGTACAACATCGACAGCAAGCTGAAGGTGCGCGGCGTGGAGCTGACGTGGCAGCAGCCGCTGGACATGCTGCCCGTGAAGGGTTTCGGCTTTACCGGCAACTTCACGTACACGAAGCAGACCGACGAGGCGCCGAACGCGCCGCCCGTCGGCGGCGTGCCGCCGCGTACCAACAACTTCACGCTGTACTACGAGCGCAACGGCATCAATGCGCGCGTGTCGCGGCAGTACACGGCTTCGCACGTCGTCAACACGAGCACGGGCTTGAACGTGCCGGGCGGCGCGTACGCGTACACCAGCGAACGCACGCAGGTGGACGTGTCGGTCGGCGTGAACCTGCAGCGGCTGTTCAACTTCGCGTACAACACGGACCTGACGCTGTCGGTATGGAACGTGAACGATGCGATCAGCCGCACCTACACGCAGTTCTCGAACGCGATCTTCGACGAGTACAAGCCGGGCCGCAGCTACACGATGTCGCTGCGCACGGCCTTCTGACGGAGAGGGAGGGGTGCACCGGGCCCAGTTTGGCGCCCGGTGCAAGGGTTACAGCGAAGGGTTACAGCGGAGGATTACAGCGACCCGAGGTAGGCGAGCAGCGCATCGCGCTCGGCCTTCGACAGGTTGGCGAAGCGCTCGCGGGAACGCTGGGCTTCGCCGCCGTGCCACATGATCGCCTCGGTCAGGTTGCGCGCGCGGCCGTCATGCAGATATCCCGCCTGCAGCCCCTTGCCCAGCACCTTTTCCGTGTAGCCGATGCCCCACAGCGGCGCCGTGCGCCACATGGTGCCGCTGGCCTGGCCTTCCTTCAGCCCATCGGCCAGATCGGCGCCCATGTCGTGCAGCAGCAGGTCCGTATGCGGCCGGATCGTCTGGTTGCGCAGTTCGGCGAACAGGTGGCCGCTGCCCGTCTTCATCTCGACCGTGTGGCAGGCGCTGCAGCGCATCGACTGGAACAGTTTCGAGCCGGCCGTGACGCTGGCGGGATCGACGCGGAGTTCGTCCAGCGGCGCCACGCCTTTCGGGAAGCCGCTCGGCAGGCTGCGCTGGGCCGGCACCGCCACCAGCGCAAGGTAGCGCGAGATCGATTCCAGGTCGGCCGCCGAGATGCCGGCCTGCTTGCCGCCGCCGGCGCATGCCGCCGGGCCGGCCGCGCAGGCACGGTTCGGGTACATCGTCGACGTCACCGACATGTCGAGCAGCAGCGCTTCGGCCGACTGGTGCCGCAACGTGGACTTGGCGGCCTTCCAGCCGAAGCGGCCCAGGCGCACGGCGCCCGTCTCCGGATCGAACACGTAGTTCGGCACGCCGCGCACGCCGTCCGCATCGGGCGTGACGCGGGCCCGCGCCAGGATGTCCGCTTCCGGTACCGCCTCCAGCAAGCCCATGCCGATCATCGGCTGCGCCGCGCGGGCCGAGTACACGGCCGGCACGGGGCCGTCGAACGCCAGGTTCGGCTTGCGCAGTTCCACGCTGGTGCCGTCGGTCAGTTTCACGGTGCGGGCCGTGAACCCTGCGACGCGCACGCCGGTACCCCAGTTCTGCGTGGTGCCGCCGGCCTGCGCGTTCATCTGGATCACCATGCCGTATTGCGGATGCGGCACCTGCTGGCCGGCCGCGTCGACGGCGGCGACGCGCACCGACATCGTGTCCAGCCGCTGGTTGATCGCGGCCAGCGCCGGGCTGCGGCCGTTGTTGACGTGGCAGCCGATACAGGCGGACTGGTTGAAGCGCGGGCCCTGCAGGCCGACGGCCGCCGTGTAGCGGTCGTTGCCCGGCTCGTTGTGGTCGCCCGTCGTGAAGTTCGTGTGCACGAGGCGGCGGCCTTCGACGAAGCGCTGCATGTTCTGCATGCCCACGTTGTTGTGCGGCTGCTGGAACATGAACAGCGCGTTGTCCGTGTAGTTGTACGATACGGAACCCAGGCCGCCGGACAGCGTGCTGTCGGGCAGCGGCACGGAGTTCAAGCGCGGCTGCACGCCGTACCACGGCCGCAGGCCGGTGCCGACGACGTAGATCCACTCCTGCGAGTAGTAGCGGATGCCGCCCGTGTCGCCGATGGCCGTCATCGCCGCGCTGGTCGAGAAGAACGATGGCGAGACCTCGATCACGTCGCCGGCGACCAGCGCGCGGCCCGGTACCGTGGTGCCGTTCGGGAAGCCGTTCGCATCCAGGCCGCCGTGGCCCGGATAGCCTTTCACGAGCAGCGTGCAGGCGCCGTTGATGCCGTTGCTGCTGGCCAGCTTGCCGTTGGCGGGGTAGGGCACCGGTTTGCAGATGCCGACCGTGTTGTCCACCAGCTCGCCCGGATTCATCCAGCCGTAGCCGGTGACGCCGGGGCGGTCGAACGCGCGGAAGAACGCGACGCCGCCCGGCAGGAAGTCCACCAGCGGGTACTGGTTGACGATCAGCGTCGGCTTCGTCACGCCCGGCACGCGGCTGTTGTCGATGATCTCGACGCCCCACGTACGGTTCTTGAAGTACTGCGGCACGAACGTCAGGTAATTGCCGGGGCCCTTGTCGACGGGGTTGCCCAGCGCATCGACCGTTTCATTCGGGCCGTAGCCGATCTCGTTCCAGTCCTCGCCCCGTTCGCGGCCATGGCGGGCCAGGCCACGTGCGCCGAAGCGGGTGACCAACGTGCCGTCCGCCAGCGTGAATTGCAGCGTCTCGAGCGGTTCCGCGCTGGTTGGCAGCGGCACCAGGCCCGTGCCGTCGATCGGGAATTTCAGCGGCGACGTCGTGGTCACCGGCAGCGTGTTGTCGCTGCCCGGCGACTTGAATTCCACTTCGAACAGCGAATAGCCGTATTGCGTGGCGCGGGCCACGCCCTGGATGCGGAGGTAGCGGGCGTTCGCGCCCAGGTTCAGGAATTCCTCGGTGCCGCCGCGGCCATTGTTCACGTAGCGCAGCTGCGTCCAGTTCTGGCCGTCGTCCGACGCCTTGATCGCGTATTCCTTGCCGTATGCGTTTTCCCACACGAGCTTCATGTAGCCGACCGGCGTGCGCGCGCCGAAGTCGAACTGGATGTAAGCGCCATCCTCGGCCTTGCTGGCCCAGCGCGTGGCCGGCTTGCCGTCGATCGCCATCGCAGCGGACAGGCCGGCGTTTTCGACGGCCGACGACGACGCCGCCACGGGCTTGATCGCAACGCCCGGCTGGGTCGGGTCGGTGGGGATCGGCGTCGGCGGCACTTCCGGCTCGGTGATGACGGGTGTGCCGGAATAGGCCTGGATCTCGATGATCGAATAGCCGTACTGCGTGGAGCGGTGCACGCCCTGCACGCGCAGGTAGCGGCCGCGCGCGGCGAAGCCCGTCAGGTCCTCGGTGCCGCCGGCGCTGTCGTCGACGGACTTGATCGTCGTCCACGTCGCATTGTCGTCGGAGACCTGCAGCAGGTACTGCGTGGCGTGGGCGTTTTCCCAGTCGATGCGCACGCGCGTGATCAGCTGCTGCTTGCCGAAGTCCAGGGTCAGTTGTTCGTTGTCCGTGAACGCGCTGCCCCAGCGGGTCTTGTCGTTGTGGTCGATCGCGGCGGCGGCCGACAGGTCGCCCCGTTCCGACGAACTGGCGCTGGCCGCGACGGGCGTCAGCGCCGTTTCGGCCGACGTGCCGGAGGCGGCCAGCAGTTTCAGGGCGCCGCCCTGGCGATTCGCCTGCGGGGTGGCGCTGTCGCTGCCGCCGCCGCAGCCGGCCAAGGACGCGGCCAGGGCCGTCAGCAGCGTGGCCAACAGCACGCCGCGCCCGCGCGGCGGCCGGCCTGTGTGGTGGTGTTGCATGGGGTATTGCATGGATTCTCCTTGCCCATGGTTCGTGGAATGGTCCGTGCGGTGGCGCGGACCATGCGCTTACAGCCTCCCGATGGCCGGACGGCGCTGAACGGGTAGTCCGCGCCGCTCTGTTATGTGTGGCTTGCCGGTGTCACGGGTTCATGTGAGCCGCAGAAATTGTCGTGTTGATATTTCCACTCGGCAAGTCGAGCGACAAAGTATCGGTTTGCTGACGGAAAGTCAACCTTCTGGAGAAAGAAGAACGAGCGTACGGAAAGGAGAGGGGCGCCGATGCGGCGCCCGGACGGCGGGGTGATCAGGGAATTTTCACGCGCAGCGGCATCGGCACGGGCACGTCCCGACCCGGCATCGGCGCCCGCTCCGGCGGCGTCAGGCCGTTGACGAGGTCGGCGATCCGCACCGGTTGGCCCGTCTCGAAACAGCGGTTCGCGGCAGCGCCGATCAGGATCGAATACGCGCCGCCCCGTTCGTCCGAGAAGCGCTTGTACTTGTCGTCCGGCGCGGTGCCGAAGATCTCGTCGAGCATCACGTTGTCGCCGCCGCCATGGCCGCCGGTGCCCGTCCATGGCGTGATGTCGCGCGGCGCGCCGCGCAGCGGGATCACGCGCGTTTCAACGAGATTGCTCTTGCTCTGCACCTCGCCGGCGCCTGCGGCGCCCACCTTCTCGACGATGCGGTGCTCGAGCCGGCCCTTGGTGCCGTTGAAGGCCACGTAGTATCCCTCCCACGCGTCGTACGCGGACAGCGCGTAATTGAGCTGCGTGCCCGTGTCGTAGCGCACCATCACGTTCATCGTGTCCTCGATGCTGATCTCCGGGCGCCACACGCACTGGTCGCGGTAGTAGCCGTCGTACTTCTCGTTGTCGAGGTACAGCGCCTTCAGGCCCGGATCGGCGGCCAGGTCGAAGTAGAACGTGCACTTCTGTTTTTCGGGGCAGGTGAGGCAGCGCTCGTGCGCGCCCGACAGGCCCATGCGCTTGGCGGTGGCCGGCGTGTAGAACTGGCGCGAGCCGAATGCATGCACCAGCTCCGGCTGCGCGCCCAGCCACCAGTTCACCAGGTCGAAGTGGTGGGTGGCCTTGTGCACCATCAGCCCGCCGGACATCGCCTTGTTGCTGTGCCAGCGGCGGAAGTAATCGGCGCCGTGGACGGTGTTCAGCAGCCACGTGAAGTCGACGGACAGCACGTCGCCGATCTCGCCGCTCATCAGGATGTCCTTCACCTGCGTGCGGGGCGGCGTGTAGCGGTAGTTGAACGTGACGCGGATGTGGCGGCCCGTGCGGCGCACGGCATCGAGGATGCGCTGCGCCTTTTCCGGCGTCGTCGTCATCGGCTTTTCCGTGATCACGTCGCAGCCAGCCTCCAGCGCGCGGACGATATATTCGTCATGCAGCGCATCCGGCGTGGTGACGATCACGTATTGCGGCTTCGTCTCGCGGATCATCTGGTCGAACTCGGACGCCTTGTAGCCGCGCGGCTGGCTGGCACCGGTTGCCGCGATCGTGCGCACCGCGAGCGCCGTGCGCCCCGGATTGCTGTCGCAGATGGCGACCACCTCGTTGTCGTCCCGGTACTTGCCGGTGATCGCGCCCGTGTACATGCGCGAGCGCGAACCGACGCCGACGACGGCATAGCGCTTGCGCGGCACGGCGGCAAAGGCGCTCGTCGCCATCATCACTCCGGCCGCGCCGGCCGCTTTCAGAACCGTGCGCCGGTCGATCGGGCCCGTGGTGTGATCAGTCATTGCGTGTCTCCATTGTTGGTCTGTGTGCGCCGCGGCCTGCAGGTTGACAGCTGCGCGGCTGCGTCGATGGTAGGTCCAAACAAAGGAGGTGGCAAGACCACTTGAGGCTACTGGACGGACCAATCGCCAGATTGATCGATCCGCGGAGGTTAGCTCAGCCTTAGCGCCAGTGCCGCCAGCGTGACGAACAGGATCGGCAGGGTCAGCACGATACCGGTGCGGAAGTAAGCGCCCCAGCCGACGTGGATGCCCTTGTTGTCCAGCACGTGCAGCCACAGCAAGGTGGCGAGGCTGCCGATCGGCGTGATCTTCGGCCCCAGGTCGCTGCCGATCACGTTCGCATACACCATCGCTTCGCGCACCACGCCCTCGGTGGTGGTGGCGTCGATCGACAGCGCGCCGACCAGCACCGTCGGCATATTGTTCATGATCGACGAGAGGAACGCCGTCAGGAAGCCAGTGCCGAGCGCCGCGCCCCACACGCCGTGGCGGGCGCACGCGTTCAGCACGGCGGTGAGGAAGTCCGTCAGGCCGGCATTGCGCAAGCCGTACACGACGAGGTACATGCCGAGCGAGAAAATCACGACCTGCCAAGGGGCGCTGCGCAGGACCGCCCGCGTCGAAATGCGGTGGCCGCGCGCAGCGACCGCCAGCAGCAGCACGGCGCCGGCCGCGGCGACGGCGCTGATCGGCACGCCGAGACGCTCGAGCCAGAAGAAGCCGGCCAGCAGCAGGCCGAGCACCCACCAGCCGGTGACGAACGTGGCGCGATCGTGGATCGCTTCGGCGGGTGTTTTGAGTTGGGCGACGTCGTAGCCGGCCGGGATGTCGCGGCGGAAGAACCACATCAGCGCGCCCAGGGTCGCCGCGACGGCCACCAGGTTCACCGGCACCATCACGGCGGCGTAGCGGGCGAAGCCGATGTCGAAATAGTCCGCCGAGACGATGTTGACGAGGTTCGACACGACGAGCGGCAGACTGGCCGTATCGGCGATGAAGCCGGCCGCCATCACGTAAGCCAGCGTGGCGCGCGGCGAGAAGTTCAGTGCGCGCAGCATCGCGATCACGATCGGCGTAAGGATCAACGCCGCGCCGTCGTTCGCGAACAGCGCGGCCACCGCGGCGCCCAGCAGCACGAGCAACACGAACAGCCGCCGGCCGTCGCCATTGCCCCAGCGCGCGACGTGCAGCGCGGCCCATTCGAAGAAGCCGGCCTTGTCCAGCAGCAGGCTGATGACGATCACCGCGACAAACGTGCCCGTGGCATTCCACACGATGTGCCAGACGGCCGGAATGTCGGCCACGTGGATCACGCCTGCCAGCAGCGCGACCAGCGCGCCCGCGGCCGCGCTCCAGCCGATGCCCAGGCCGCGCGGTTGCCAGATGACGAGGACGAGGGTGACGAGGAAAATCAGGAAGGCGATCAGCACGATGCTCTTTCAGTGGGGCGCACGCTCCCCGCCGCCGGCAAGCGGTGGGAGAGGGGACGCGGGCAAATCAGGGCAGCAGGGTACCGATGCGGTCCAGTTCCGCCTTCAGCTTCGCCTGGTCGTGCCGCAGTTCGGCGAGCGGCAAGGCCAGGAAGGCTTCGGTGCGGGCGCGGATGATCGCGTAGGTACGCTCGAAGGCCGCTTCGATCTCGTCGTCCGTGCCGGTGACGTGGCTGGGATCGTCGAGGCCCCAGTGCGTGCGCAGCACGGGCCCGAGATAGGCGGGGCAGGTTTCGCCGGCGGCGCTGGAACAGACGGTGACGACGATGTCCGGCGTGACCGGCAGATCGTCCCACGACTTGCTGTAGTAACCGTCGGTGGAGATGCCTTTGCGCTGCAACAGCGCCACGGCGCGCGGATGCAACCAGCCCGTCGGCTGGCTGCCGGCGCTGATCGCCCGCAGGCCGGCCGGGGCCAGATGGTTGAACGTGCCCTCGCTGAGGACGGAACGGCACGAATTGCCGGTGCAAAGAAAGAGGATGTTCATCGGGTCGGCGAGCAGGTGGTGTCGGGGCCGCAGGGTACGCCGCCGCAGCAGTTTTCGGTGAGGAAGCCGAGCAAGCCGTTCATCGTGGCGGTGTCCGCCGAATAGATGACGAAGCGGCCGTCCTGCCGCGACGTGACGAGCCGCGCATGCGTCAGCTCCTTCAGGTGGAACGACAGCGACGACGGCGCGATATCGAGGTGTTCGGCGATCTTGCTGGCCGCCAGCCCGGGTGGCCCGGCCTGCACGAGCAGCCGGAACACGGCCAGCCGGCTTTCCTGGGCCAGCGCGGCCAGCGCGGCGAGTACGGATTTGGTGTCCATGATGACTCTTCAATGGGTGAAGGCCCCATCTTAGAACAGATCGTGCGACATTTCAAATATTATCGAAGTGTTGATGGCTCAAGCGGCGCGTCAGGCAGGGGAAGAGGGCACGCCGAGTCCTTTCAGGATCTCGCACTGGCCGGCCTGGCGGGGCGAGACGCAACGGGCCCGCAAGCGTGACAGCTCGTCGCGCAGCGCGTTCAGCTCGGCTATCTGCCGGTCGATCGCACCGATGTGCCCGTCGACGAGGTCGTTGACGCCGCCGCACGGCTCGTCCGGCCGGTCGTGAAAGCCCAGCAGCGCCTGGACTTCGTCGAGCGACATGCCGAGCGCACGGCAGCGCCGGATGAAATGCAGCCGCTCCGCATGCGCGGGACCATACAGCCGGTAGTTGTTATCCGCCCGCAGCGGCGGCGGCAACAGGCCGCGCTGCTCGTAGAAGCGGATCGTCTCCGCCTGGCTGCCCGTCAGGGCGGCCAGCTGGCCGATTTTCATGTCCATCATTGCCTCTTGACCTTGTACCCGCTACAGGGTTTGTAATGCGAATTCTAACCGACGCTTATTAAGGAGACGTCATGTCCGATTGCTGTTCCGGCGGCTGCAGCCAGCCGCCCGCCGCCGATGGGCGCTACCGCAAGGTGTTGTGGGCGGCGCTGCTGATCAACGCGATCATGTTCTTCGTCGAACTGGCCGGCAGCGTGCGCGCCGATTCCGTGTCCCTGCTGGCCGATTCCGTCGATTTCCTGGGCGACGCCGGCAACTACGCCGTATCGCTGTTCGTGCTCGGCATGGGCGCGATCTGGCGCGCGCGTGCCGCCTACGGTAAGGGGTTGGTGATGGGCGGCTTCGCCGTCCTTGTCCTGCTGCGCGCGCTGTGGATCGGCATGGGTGGCCACGTGCCGGGCGCGGTCACGATGGGTGTGATCAGCATCACCGCGTTCGCTGCCAACGGCCTCGTGGCGCTGATGCTGTACGCGTTCCGCAACGGCGACGCGAACATGCGCTCCGTGTGGCTGTGCACCCGCAACGACATGATCGGCAACCTGGCGGTCCTGCTGGCCGCGGCCGGCGTCTTCGGCACCGGCGCGGCGTGGCCCGACATCGTCGTGGCCAGCGTGATGGGCGTGCTGGGGTTGGCGGCGGCGCGGGAGATCGTCGGGCGGGCGCGCGCGGAATTGGCAGCCGCGCCGGCCCAACCGGCCGTGCTACCGGCGCGCCACCAGTAGCGCGCAGCCGCCGATCAGCGACGCCGCAACACGGTTCACCCGGCGCATGTGCACCGGCTTGCCGAATACGCGGCGCGCTTTCAGCACGCCCAGCAAATAGGCACTTTGCACGGCCGTGTCCAACGCCGCGCCGAGCGCGACGATCAGCAGCGCATCGCCAAACGACAGCGCGCTCAGGTCGAAGGCCTGCGGCAGGATCGCGCCGAAGAACACGACGGCCTTCGGGTTCCCGAGGGTCAGCAGCATGCCGGCTGCAAAGCCTTTGGGCTTTTGCGCGGTGCCATCGGCCGCATCGACAGGCGCCGTCCACAGTTTCCACGCGATGAACAGCAGATAGGCGACGCCGCACCATTTGACGGCGACAAACAGCGCCTCGTAGCGCAACGCGATGGACGCCAGCCCGAAGATCGTCGCGATCAGCCAGATCGAATTGCCGATGACCATGCCGGTGACGAACGAAACCGCGGACGCACGGCCACGCGCCATGACGGTGGCGATCATCGTCCCTTGGGCCGGGCCGGGCAAGGCGGCGGCGATCACGAATGGGATGATGAAGAACCAGATGGTGGTGAGGGTCATGGTGGTTGGGCGCGATGTGGTGGACTGGGCGTCGGTGTGCAAAACTGGGAAAATGTCGGTTCGGCGTATTGTGCATCAGGGATTGGAGCGCGGCATCGATTGTTGCTTCTTTCTTCGTATAATCTATAGAAGGTAGGCCCGGACGGTTACTGCCTATCCGCGCGCGAAAGCCCTGCGTTCGCGCCCGTCCCAAGGGGATAGGAGGTTACGGAAAGACGCGGAAAATTTTTCCATGATGCCGGTCCAGCGCTCCCGCTGTTCGTCCGTTTTCGCCCGCTCGGCGTTCGCCGCCGCAATCACTGCAAGCGGGTTCACACCCAGCAGTTCCGCAATCGTCAACGCAACGTCGTCGTCCATCTTGCTCCGACCTGCGCGGTAGTTGGATATGGCCTGCTGCGTGATCCCTAAGCGCTTCGCCAGCGCGTAGTCCGACGGCAGGTTGAGACGCGTTTTGATCGCGTCCAAGTAGTTCACTGTTCTCATATTTGCCTCCTCAGGCAGTAACGATAGTTACATCAAGGGAAAGAGTACTTCAAGGCCTTGAATCATACAACCATCATGGCCTTGATGCACAAAGTGCTTGAACTACACAATGGCCTTAGTGTACATTCCACTTGTCGGGCGGTAATTCACGTCTCTCCTCAGGCAATTCCGGGCCTTCCGGGCCGTCCGACATACCCGCCTGAGTGAGAAAACGCGCCTGAGGAGGCCCCATGTTGGTTACACAAGTTTACAAAGTAGGCAAGTTCGTTACCGGCTGTGCGATCGCGGCCGGCCTGATGGCCTTAGGTCCGATCCTGAACGCACTCGGCGTCATCGGGGGCTGATATGTCATTTCAACTTGCTGAAGTCGTAGCCCATAGCGCGAAGCGCGCCAATGACGATCATGCATTCAATCTGGGTGCCGCCTATGCGCTGAAGGCTTTGGACGTATGCGGCCAGCTTCCCGCAGACCTCGTCCCGTTCATCGCTCGTCAGCTTCGCGCCAACGATCGTCGCAACCGCGTGGGCCACGGCGTCAACGTCCTGCAAGACCTCGTCAAGCTCACTGGTCACGGTTCCCCCAAGAAAAAATTGGGAGTGTAACAGGATGCCCGAACAGCTCACCATCCCCGGCGTGAAGCCGCACCGCAAGGACAAGCAGCACGCCGACCGCGCCGCGAAGCAGGCCGCCTACCGCGAACGCAACAACCTCGTAGTCGTGCCGATCCAGCTGGACGCCGATCTTGCACGCCGCCTGAATGAATATCTCGTCGCCAAGGGCAAGACGAAAGAGAAGTCGGCCATCATCGCACGCCTGATCGAAACCCAACTTCTGAGGAAGCGGTAACAATGGGCGCATCGATCAAAGCCGCGCCGGCATCGCGGCACAACCCGGAACAGGTCGAATTGAAGCGCATCGCGGGATGGTCATTGACGTCGCGCGCAGTGCGTGCCGCAGTCCTGCTGATGGCCGGCCTGTCGCGTGATCGCGCTGGGGACACCCTCGACACCTTTTCGAATGCGGAGCGCGCGGCCATTCGGCGTGCGGCGAGCATGTTGGAGTGGGACGCACACGCGATCGCTATGTTCGCCAACACGGGGCCGGCGGTTCACTGATGCCGACCATCCAGCAAGAGAACGGCCGCCGCTCCATCAAAGGGCTACCGCCCCGGTGGGGCGTTCGTGCGTATAGCGAACTGTCGCGAGCCCGCGCCGGGGTAAGCATCGGCGAAATGCCGCCGGCTTACACGCAACTGGCCGCCCTGCTCGACGAGGTGACGGCGGCGCCGCTGCCCATCGATGCCACGGACGCGCAGCTTTGCGTGCTGGCCGAGCGGAGCGCGAACGAGTGCGCAAGCATGGCGACCATCATCCACGACCCGAAGGCTTTGCGCGCCCGGCTGGCATGGATGGTGACGAATCGCGGTATCTCCCCGCCGCAGATCACGGACGACCGGCAGTTCATGCTGCGCTGCCTGGACGCCGCGTGGTGGCGCCGCAACCTGCGGCGCGTGCACGGCCGCACGTTCGAGCATGCCGCGATCCGGCTGGGGTTCGTGTCCATCCGTGCCGGCGCCTACGCCAGCAACGAGACGGTGCAGCGCCGCATGGCGCAGGTGCAGCGCAACGCGAAGATGCTGCGCGCCGTCACCATGCAGAACGAGCACGGGCACGAGTTCACGCTCGCAGAGCTGGCCGCCAAGGGTGTGGGCAACAAGGCCATCCGGCGCGGCGAACTAATGCTGCGCATGGCCGGCTGCGAAGACGTGGCGACGGAGCGCGGCGACGTGGGCGTGTTCGTCACGCTCACGTGCCCATCGAAGTACCACGCCGTGCTCGCGAAGTCCGGCACGATCAACCCGAACTACAACGGCGCCACGCCGCGCGAGGCCCAAGGCTACCTCACCGACGTATGGAAGTGCATACGCGCCAAGAACCACCGCGACGGCCTGCACCCGTACGGCTTCCGCATCGCCGAGCCGCATCATGACGGTTGCCCGCACTGGCACCTGCTGCTGTTCATCGCGCCGGATCAGGTGGCCCAGCTCTGCGCCAACATGCGCGCGTACGCGCTGGCGGAAGATGGTGACGAGGCCGGCGCCCGCAAGAACCGCATCAAGATCGTGCGGATCGAGGCGGAGAAGGGCACGGCGGCCGGCTACATCGCCAAGTACGTCGGCAAGAACATCGACGGCGAGCACGTCGGCCAGCACCTCGACGCCGACGGCAACGTGATCGGCGCCGACCTCGTAGGCGATGCCGTCATCGCGCCAAGCCAGCGCGTCGAGGCCTGGGCAGCCGCATGGGGAATCCGCCAGTTCCAGGCCGTCGGCCAGCCGCCCGTCACCGTGTGGCGTGAACTGCGCCGCGTTGGCGCCGAGCACGTCGCCGACGCGCCGGAGCACGTGCGGCAGGCGTGGGCCGCGTGCCAGCGCGTGACGGAGACCGACCCGGAAACGGGCGAGGTGACCACGCTGCAGGCCGCCAGCTTCGGCGAATACATCCGGGCGCAAGGTGGCGTCAACATGGGGCGCCTGTACCGCATCGGCGTCGCGGAGCGTGTCGAGCTGAAGGAAGGCCGCTACGGCCTCGCGCCGCGCCCCGTCTACCTCGGCGTCTACAGCAAGGACACGCCGGAGGCGGTCTACGCCTCGACCCGTTACGAGTGGAAGCGGGCCGCAGTCGCGCCGGCCATCGGCCGGCCTTGGACTGGTGTCAATAACTGTACGGGGCCGGACCCCGAACACGTCGCGGGATGGGAAGCGTTCGCCCCCGACCCGGTGCCGGTGGCGCCGCATAGCGACGCGGAGTGGTACGCGAACTTCGACTTCTCGTACTTCGACACCGACGAATGCAGGGCTCACTACAAAGGAGGGTGGTAACAATGATGGAAAAGATGCGCGCCGCGCTGGCGCGCCTGAGTGTGATGGTGAAGGCGTATTTCCCGGACGATCTCCGGGCGGTGCTGCTGGCCTACGGCGAGGAGATAGACCGCCTCCGTGCCGAAGTCGACGAACTGCGGTCCCAAAAGGAAACGTAACAACATGAGCAAAGGCATCAAATACACCGCAATGGCGGCGGCGCTGGGCGTCGTCGCCAATACCCTCCAACGGACGGCAGACGTGTACGGCACGTTGAACAGCCAGGACGCGAATTACCGCGACCTCCAACAGCAGGTAGCCGCCGCGCTGAACCTGCCGGAAGACCCAGACGCCGACACGCCCCCGCCGCCCGTCGTCCTGGCCGCGATGACCCCCGAACAGGTCGAGCATGCGGTAACGCGGATGACGGCCGCCGCCGCAAGCGCCGACGTTGCCGACAAGGTCATTGCGGAAATCGAGCGCTCCGACCATGCCGTGATGGATGCGCTCGCACAGACCCGCGCCGACATCCTTGCGTCCGTCGTCCCGGCCACCGAGCCGGCGGCCGCCACCGCGTAACAATCAACCCGGCAGAGCGGGGCCACAAGCCGCGCCGAGCCACCGATAGCGGCGCCCTTACCGGGGCGCCGTGAACAGGATTCTCACCATGGCAAGCAAAACCCTCGGGCGCATCGAGTGCCCAATTCAGTGCGGCCACACGGCGGCGCACGTCAAGATCAAGACGGACAAAGCATCCGCTGCCTTCCCGTACATCCATTGCCGCAACTGCGGCGCTCAGCTCCACACGAAGAACGACGAACAGGCGGGCTACCTGCTGAAGCGCACGCGCCCCGAAGCGCTGGACACGCCGCCGGAACCCGCGCCTACGCCTACGCCTACGCGCGCGGCTGACGCCCCGCCGGCCGCGCCTACGCCCGTCGAGCCTACGCCGGCTCCCCCCGCGCCGGCCCCGCGCCGTCGATTTGCCTTCCGGGGTGCAGCATGACGCCCGAAGAAGCTCAACTGCTGGTGAACCAGGGGGCCGCGATCGATGCCGGCGCCGCCGCCGAACTGGCTGATGCCGTGGCGCCTGCCGGCGCCGTCGTCGCCGGCCCCGCCGTCGATCCCGCCGCCGAATGGATGTTCGTGCCGGAGCTGGTGACGATGGTCGTCACGATCGCGTTGCCGGAGGCCGCGCCGGCCTACACGCCGGAAGCGCAGCACATGCTCGCCACGAAGATTGCCGCCGTGGCGGAAAAGCGCGGCTGGAACGGCATGAGCAGTTCGCCGGAAATCTCCCTTGGGCTGGCGTCCGTGGCGTTCGCCATGCCCGCTTTCATGGCGTACAAGGCCCGCCAGATCGCGGCGGCGGAGGCTGAAGGGCAGGGCGGGGCAACGCTGAACGGCAAACCAGTGATCAACGGCGGGACCGATGGCGACCGATAACAAGGCCCGCATTTGGGCCGTCATGGGCCAATCGGGTACCGGCAAGGGTCTGTGGGTCAAGCGGCAACTGAAGCTGCTCAAACCGCGCCGAATCCTGATCCTGGACCCCCAGGACGAATACGGCGACTTCGCCAGCCCGTTCGCCAGCGCGGGCGACCTCGCGCGCATGGTCACGAAGGCCGGGCCGGCCGGCGATTTCCGCGTGCGCTACGTGTTCCCGAAGTCCGCCACTCAAGACCACTTCAGGCAGGTGTTTGACCTGTCCTGCCAGCTCGCCTATTTGGCCCGCAACTGCGTGTTCCTGCCGGAGGAGCTGTCCAACTTCACCACGCCGAGCTGGGCGCCGCCTCTGTGGAAGCGCATGTGTAACAGCGGCCGGCACGAGGGCGTGCACGTGATCGGGGTCAGCCAATACCCGGCGCAGATCGACAAGGCGTTTTTGTCGAACGCTACGTTGATACATGTGGGCTTCCTCGGCGAAGAGGCGCACCGCAAGGCCGTGGCGTCGCGCATGGACGTTCACCCGGACCTAATCCGCGATCTGCCGGACCTGAACTTCTTGGAGTGGGAGCGGGAGACCCGGCAAATCTCGCGGGGCACCATCACGTGGACGGGCCGCATCAAGTCCGCGCCCATCGATCGGACGGGCGCACCCGTAGCACTACAGCCACGAAAAGGTAGGGGAAGGGCGGCATAGCGCTGCCTAGGCGTAGGCGTAAACGTAGGCACGGCCCGAACCCTGTATTTCCGGGCCTTCGCTCGATACGCTGGGAACCCATGAAATACCTGCCCAGCCTCGACAAGATCAGCCAAGAAGTGTTGGCAACCGCCTGCGCGGTGATCCTCGTTGCCTACGTGGTAGCGAAGGTGCCGGCACTCAAACGGCTGGTCAAGGACTACGAACTTTAACCCCACTACGAAAGAGCAAAACCATGAAAGGCATGCTGAAAGACGCCGCGTTCATCCTGGCTGTGTACGCGGTCGCGAAACTGATCAACAACAGCGTCACCATCCCGGTCGTCGGCGCCTACCTGCCCAAGTAAGCCCATGGGCGACCTGAAAGACGCACTGAAGACGACGGCTACCGTGCTGGCCGTGATCTTCGTCCTGAACCAGTTTGCGGCGACCCGCCGGCTGGTGTATTCCGCACTCTCCGGAGAATAAAACACATGATCAATAAACCGCTCCCGCAACCGCTGAACATCGCCCCTGGCCAGACCGCGATTCTGACCGTCCCCACCGAGAACCTCACCCTGATCGGCCTCAAACTGATCCTGTCCGGCACCACGTTCGACAAAACGAAGATCGACAGCGTCAAGCTGAAGGTCGGCTCCCGCGTGCTGTGGGACTTGACGTATGCCCAGGTGCAGGCGATCAACGCTTACAAGAACTCGGCCGACAACGCCAAGTATCTGTTCCTGGACTTCGTCGAGCGCGACCAAGCCGTGTTTCCCGTGAAGGAAGTCGGCGGCCTGGACCTGTATGCCCTGCTGAAGACCGGTGTTGTTACGGTTGAGCTGAAGATCAACAGCGCGGCCGTCGCGCCGAAAATCGACGTGGTCGGCTACTACGAACAGGCGCAGGGCAACCCGATCGTCCTGAAGTACGTGCCGTTCACTGCCGCTTTCAACTCCTCCGGCAAATTCACGCTGCCGGTCCAGCTGAAAGGCGCAGTCCTGAAACGCCTGTACGTGTTCTACACCGGTACGGCCTGGACGGGCACGACCAACGGCAACGTGTCGCGGATGGAGTGCAAGAAGAACTCCATGGTGTTCCACGACGAATACGACCTGGACAACCGCTTCACGCAGTCGCACTTCAAGAAGGTGCCGCAGGCCGGCCTGTACGTCTGCGACTTCATCGTGGACAACAACCACGACGCGCAGGTAACGAGCGCCCGCGTGATGAATGGCGGCGCCTACGTGTACGACGCGTTCGAGTTCAACGCATTCATCACGGACGCTGCCGGCGCGAGCCTGACCATCATCGCGGAAGTGCTGGACGCTGCCGAGAACCTGTAACAGGGGCATGACATGAGTTCCCCTGTTCCTGTGAACATGGACGCGTACAGCGGGGTATTCGGCACTGAGAACAACTACAGTGCCATCCCCGCCACGATGCTCAACGCCGGTGCTGCCGATGAAAACGACTTTGGCTACCTGCTGGCGAACGGCATCAAGAACGCGGCCGCGAACGCGATCTACTCGGCCATCGGTGGCGCCTACGCAAGCGGCCAGCTCCAGGCGCCTGTGCAGTACGCGACGCCGGCTTCCAGCGGCACAAAACTGCTGATCATTGGTGCGGTGCTGTTCTTCCTGCTGAATGGGAAGGGCTCCTAAATGGCGATTCCAAACATGAGCTTTACCGGCGGCGCTGGCGGCGCCGCCGGGCCCGTGGATGCGAATTCGCAGGTGGGTACGCCCATCAACGTCACGCTGCCGTGGAACCAGATCAAGAACTACCAGAACAAGCCGCAGGGCAGCACGCAGAGCGCAAACGCGTCCGCAAACCCGACGGCGGGCGCTACCGGCTTCGGCAGCGTCGGCGGTATCGATATGAAGTGGATCCTCATCGGGGCCGCAGCATGGCTGCTGTTGCGCAAGCGTTAGCGGACGAGGTGCGCGCGTTGCTGCGCACCGCGGCGTCGCCCAAAACGGACCCGGACGGCCGGCACAGCGTAGACGCGCTGATTGACGCCGGCCAGTGCTGGAAGATCGTAGAGGAGGGCGTGATTACGGGCGCCCTCGTCACCGAAGCATGCGGAGACGAGCTTTGGGTGTCCGTGGCGGTGGGGCGCGCGCAAACCGACCTCGTGGACCTGATGGCCGACCACCTGCGCGACCACGCCGACGGCCGCTTCCGCGCCATCGGCTTCCAGACCGCCCGGCGCGGCCTCGTAAAGAAAGCGGAAAAACATGGCTACCGAGTGGCGGCCTACATCGTGAGAAAAACACTGTGAACATCGACCTCTACAAACGCAAGGCGCGCTGCCACGGCCGGGTGTACAACCTCGGCGGCGGAGGCGGCAGCAGCCAGGCGAACACGTCCACGGCGACGACGACGACGACGAGCACCAACATGCTCGACCAGTCCATGATGGGCGGTGATAACGCCGTCGGCCTGAACGGCAACAGCAACATCGTGGACAAGTCGGTTGTGAACAACACCGCGTTCACCGACAACAGCAACCGCAGTACGAACTTCCTGGACTCGTCGAACCGCAGCACCTCGACGACGAACAACACGACGTACACGAGCACGGACTTCGGTTCCGTAACAAAGGCGCTCGACGGCATGGGCAAGGTTTCCGACGCCGCGCTGACGCTGTCCGGGCAGATGGTCAAGGACGGCATCAAGGGCTTGGCCGAACAGTCGAAAGACAACCTTGCTGTGCTGAGCGCCGCGTTCGACTTCGCGAAGTCGTCCAGTGCGGCCGACGCGCAGAAATACACCGACGTCATCGGCTTCGCGAAAGACACGATTACGAAGGCCGGCGACGCCTTCGCGGAAGCGAAGGACGGCGGCACCAACAAGACGCTGCAGATCGCTGCCGTTGCCAGCGTGGCGGCTATCGGTTTGGCTATCGCGCTGAAGGACTGATATGCAGAGCTACACATTCAACCTCACGCCGGGTAACGGCCAAGCGACCACGCTGCAAACGGTGGGCAACCTGTTCGTCTACGAGTCCGCGACCACGACGGGCGACGTGCGCGTGAGCGTCAAGCCCGACTCCGGCGGCGAAATCATCCTGAAGCCGGGGCAGCGCTTCCGCCCGGCCAAGCCAGCTATGCAGTGGCAAGTGCGCATGGTGGGCACCGACCCACTCGCGGGGACCTTCATCATCGGCGAAGGTGATTTCGATGACGCCAACACGCTTAACCGGGTGACGCTGGACGCGTCCTTCGCGAACAACGTCACTGTGATGAACGACAGCGCGCACCGCGTGCCGGTGTCCCTCGATCCGAACCAGCTCCTTCAGAATTCCGCGCCGATCATGACTTACACGACTGCCAAAAACAAGCTCACCGTAGGGACCGCATCTACCGACGTCGTTGAACTCTTGGCACCCACGGACAACCTCAATGGCGCTGTCGTTGAGCAGACGTATGCCGCCGGGACGAACTTCACAGCATACATGTGGGCGAAAGCCGTCAAGCCGACGACTACCAGCGATACAGCGGGCGACGTCATCAACTTCTTGGATTCGTCAGCTCGACCGATCGACAGAACGCGTATCAAGGTAGCGGCGGGCAAGGGAATTTATGTCGTGGGCAGTGGCTCCTACTCAGGCATCGTCTCGGCATTGCTCACCGTGCTGTGATGGACCGCACGACGCTGGCCGTCGCCGCCGCAGGCCTGCTGATGCTGTACGACGCGACGCGGCAGACAGCCGGCACGGCCGGCGACGACGAATCGAACATTTTTTTTGACGGGATAGACGAATTGAGCGCTTTAACGAACGGCTGGCCGATCGGCTCCGGCCCCTACCAGAACATCATCCAGGACAGCGCCCTGGCCGCTGGTGTGCCCCCGCTGATTCTGGCGTGGCTGCTGTGGAAGGAATCGCGCTACAGCGCCGCGATCATCGACGGCACGCGCCGTTCCGCCGTGGGCGCCATGGGCATCGCGCAGTTCATGCCGGCCACGGCCGCGCAAGAGCTGGGCAGCACTGCGGCCGCACTCGATCCGGCGCAGGCGATCCCTGGCGCCGCGCGATACCTCGCGAAGCTGTATCGCGGCACGGGCAGCTGGACCGGCGCGCTGGCCGCGTACAACTGGGGCATCGGCAACGTACAGCGCAAGGGCATCGATAGCGCCCCCGCTGAAACGGTCGACTACTACACAACCATTCTGCGCAAGGCAGGGGGGATTTACGCATGAGCAGTAACAACAACGACGCACTGCTTGCAGTGCTGCTGCTGGGTGCAGCCTACATGTACACGCGGCGCACCGCGATGGTTCAGCCGGTTGTCGGTCGGCCGCAGAACAACAACCTGTCGTCCCTGCCGGGGAACATCGGCACGGGGGTAGGGCAGGCGCTCGGCGGCGCGCTGGGCAACCTGATCGGCTCGTGGTTCAAGTCCGGCAGCACCGCGGCTCCGACCGGTTCCGGTGCGAACGGCGGGCCGTACGTCAGCGATATCGAAAGCGGATCGTCGTCCGACTGGTCGTTGCCGATCGGCGGCGACAACAGCACCGACGGCGACTGGTGGGACGTGATCGCATGACCATCGATAACACGAAGCTCGTGCTGCTGGCGGCCGGCGCTGTGCTGGGCCTGATCATCGTAAAAAAAAACTTCGGAGTTGTGGATGCGGCTGCGGGAGCTGTGGGGGTGATCGGTGATGCGATGTCCGGTGTCGTGATCGGCATCGGTGAAGTGATCGGCATCCCGCGCACGGACGAAACCGAGTGCGAGAAGGCGATGCGCGAAGGGCGGACGTGGGACGCGTCGTTCGCGTGCCCGGCCGGAACGTGGCTCAAATACCTGATGAAGTGAAAACCATGAACAACGACATTCTTTACCTGCTGGCCGGCGCGGCCGCAGTGCTCATGTTGAGCAAAAAGGCCTCCGGCACCGGCACCAGCAGCCAGCCATGGATTCCGCCGCAGGCGATCCCGGTTGCAGTGCCGAACGGCTGGCAGTACTTCACCGACGGCACCGCGATCAGCCCGGACGGCACGTACTACTACAAAGGCGAGCCGGTTTGGTCGCCATCCATGTAACCACGAAAGGAGTAACAACCATGAACCGTTTCACCGAACCTTCGACCTGGGCGGGCATCGCCGCTGTGTTCCAGGTGTTGAAGTCCTTCCTGCCGGCGCACAACCACATGTACGCGGACGCGCTGACGGCCGCCGCCGCCGCCCTGGCTGGCGCGCTGCCGGAACGCACGAAGGCCGCGCAGTAATGACGGCGCTCGAGGCGATCCAGCTGGTCACGAGTACCGGCGTGCTGGCGGGCGGCCTCGGGCTGCTGAAATGGGGGCTGGCGGTCGAACGCCGCTTGCTGACGATCGAAGTTAAGACAGGGGTCAAGCCATGACGAAGAAAAAACGCCTGCCGCCGCGCGGCGCCAACGGCCGTTTCAAGCGCCGTAAGAAGTGAACGATGCCCGCCGCGTGCGGGCTTTTTGTTACGGCTCAAGCGGTATCGGCCAGCGGCGGATAGGATGGGTCGAGTGCATGGGCTTGCCGTGGCGGCGTGCTGGCCGTCACGGTCTTTTTGCGCACGTCGGCCAGCTCGACGACATCGGCCCCGACGATCCCCAGGTGCGGCGCCAGCGATCCGAAGCCCATCTGCTGGTGCCGTAATTCGGCTTCCAGGCGTTTGAGCCTGAGAATTTCGGGAACCCACCAAGGCACGCGCTGTCTACCGGAGAGCCAGTCCCGCACCGTGCGCTCGTCGCGGCGCAAGCGGCGCGCAAGGTCGCGGAGCGGGACGCCCATGGCGTAGTAAGCCAGTTCCGTGGGATTGCCGTATCTCAGGTTCGGGTAACGCACAGTGCCTCCCATGAAAAAACAGCCAGAGATGAATGGTCTCTGGCTGAAGAAAAGCCGTCTGTGCGTGCCGGCATAGTGTGTTGCAAGGTATTGTGCATCGTCCGGGGCTACTTCAGAAAGTTGCGAATTGCTTCGCATAATCTATATTATGTCAAATGGGGTCTGTAGCGACGACCATTGCCGCACGTCGCTCCGTTTGAACTCCACCAGCCCGCCACCCAACACCGCTTCAGTAACCAATGCTCGCCCCTCGCTTCGCCAAGTCACCAGAGTCTGGCCACACGTTCCACCGGTAACGACGCCGCAGCGCTCGCGTGGCCTGGAATGCGGCGACGTTCCGCAAGCCACGCGCATGCCCTATGCGCTTCGCCGCCGCATTCGCTTGGAGCGCTCCAGCTTGAATCAGCCAGCCTGGATGGCTATCGCCAAACCGCCACACACCGTATCACGTCACTGCAACGGGCGGCGACAAATGCATTAAGCTGTCCAGAACGTCTCGCCGGCGTGTCCGCCCGGCGCTGGCTCGTCGTCTCGCCCGGTCCCGCGTCCGGGGGCCCGATCGACGGCTTGACGACGGCTTGAAACCTCACGAGAAAGGCGGTGGCCGGACATGCGACAGTTCAGACCTGCCCAGCCTTCCCTTGCCGCAGCGCCGGCCGGCCGGGCGACCGACCGGCACGGCCGCGAGCGCGATGCCGATCGGCGGGCCATCGATGCCCTCGACGGCGGCCGGCCGGCCGGGATGGCTGGCGCGTCCCTGCGCGCTCTGCCGGACTGGCCTGGACAGCACAATCCGCTGCCCGATAGCGGTGGCCAGGAACTCGCCGGCAGTTTGCGGGCGCCGTTCGAACAGGGTTTCAAGCATGACTTCTCGCGGGTCCGCATCTTCACGACGGGCCCGACAGCGGATGCCGTGCACTTGGCGGGCAGCCGGGCCATCACGTGCGGCCCACGCATCGCATTCGCCCACGGCCAGTGGGCGCCGGAGACGCTGAACGGCCGTGCGCTGCTCGCACATGAACTGGCCCACGTTACCCAACAGGCTGGAGACCGCATCGCTAGAGTGGACCACAAGACGCTGGACGAAGAGCTCGACGAGGAGTTGAAGAGCAAGATCCAGGATCAGAAGTCTTTGGATCCGACGCACCGCGAATACGCCCGCAGCTTGCAGGGTTACGGTTACGACATCACGCACGACATGTCCGGTAACGCTACGGACTTGCTGCCGGAACCGAAGGACCCGAAAGCCAAGGAAGCGTGGAAACGCCGGTTCCAGAAAATCGACAAGCTGGCCAACCGCATCCTCGACAAGAGCGGCCCCGATGTGGAGCAGAAGGAAGCCCGCGCCGAGATGTTGGCCGTCGACCTCGCCACCGCCGGCTTCCTGAACGAAGCGATGGCCCTGGCGCCCAAGATCACGGACCTGGACCTGCGCAAATTCGTCCATAAAGCCGTGCTCGACCAGCCCGCCAAGGTCACCGAAGCGCAGATCGCGACGATTGCCCAGGACCAGGCGAGCAACGCCAAGTCCATGGCCGACCACGCGCTGCTTGCCCGGCTGACCAGCGACCAGGGCGTCTACGCGAAGGCGCTGGGCAGCGCAAAGGTCAATGCGGCGTTGAAAGTCATCGTCAAGGCCTATGCGAACGATCCCGACCTGCCCGAAAAACTGGCCGGACTGATGTTCTTCCACCCCGGCGGCCGCGTCGCCTTCACGGAGTGGATGTTGGCCGACAAGCGCGGCGCCTTGCTCAAGCAAGTCTCCGAGCAGGCCTACTTCGTCGAAGGCGCCAATGTCTCGGTAGGGACGGCCACGCAACACCCGGATGCCGCCACGCTGGGCTGGGCCATTGGCAACAAGCAGCGGATCACGGTCGAGGACGTGATCGCCGTCTGCGCCGCCGCCGGTACCCCTCTGAAGCCGCCCGCCGCCCGCGACATCGCTACCCTGAAGGCCTGGCTGGAACTGAATACGGAAAAAATCGGCCAGGCGGTCCACAAGCAGAATCCGGGCAATCCGGAAGCGGCGAAAGCGATGTACACGCAGATCGTCGACGCCTTTACCTGGCACGTCCCGCCCGACACCAAGGAAGATGTCAAACCGGACAAGAGCGGGCGCATCACCAAGCTGAGCGCCGCCGGTCCGCAAAAGTCCCAGCTCAAGGTCGATTGCGACGTGCTGGCCACCTACGGCGTGCGGCTGCTGGTCGCCAGCGGTTATACCCCGGTCGGTTACATGGCGGTCACCCCGACCGATCCCGACCGCGCACCGCACGCGCTGGCGTTGCTCCAGGAAGGCAGGGATTTCCACGCCCTCTCCAACAAGGCGACCATAAAACTGGCGGCCACCGACAAGGCCGGCGCGCTGAAGGAAATGCGCGACTTCGGCCTTGCCGAAGCCTACGACCCCGACCGCCCGCTGGCGGGCTACCGCATCTACTACATGGACTCCGATGCGAAGGGCACGCTGCCCGATGAAGTACTCAACCAGGACAGCAAGGCCCACGACCCGGGCCTGAGCAAATAAGACGGTTTACCGTCCGCTTGCACGCCTGGTTCGATAGGTGCTGCGCGCGGAGAGCCTTCCCTCCAGGCGGCAAGCACGCGTAAGCCGCGCCGCGCAAGCAGCCGCCGGCCGTTTGCCCGCGCTGCCCGCCCCGCTCGTGGGCATGGCTCCCGCCCCCACGATCTGTCCGGGCCCGCTGGGCTGCACGATCTGTGAGCTATCCGTAAGCCACCCTCCTCTACGCTGGCGCCCCATATCCATTCCGACATGAAGCGCGGCCCGGCGCGCACGACATGTGCGCAACGCGCAGCTTGTCCAGCCCTACCGTAAAGGATCCGCCATGAACTCACGCAAACACATCGTCCTCGGCACCGGGGTTCTGGGGTTGACTGTCGCCCGCATGCTCGCGGCACACGGCGTCAGGCCGGTGCTTGCGAGCCGCAGCGGCAGGCGGGTCGGCGGCTGGTCCGTGCTGGCCTGCGATGCCGGCGATCCGGCCGCGCTGGCGGCGCTGCTCGACGCTCCGGCCACGCTGTACGTCTGCGCCGCGCCGCCCGTGTCGCGCTGGGACCTGGAGTTCCCCCGCCTGGCCGAAGGCATCGCCGGCGCAGTCCCGGGGCGCAATGTCGATATCGTGCTGGCCGACAGCGTCTGCGCCTACGGCCACTGCAAAGGCTCGTTTGTCGAAGGCGATCCGGCCCGGCCGTGCAACAGCAAAGGCCGGGCGCGCATGTATATGGCCGAGCGCGTGCTGTCGCTGCACGGGCGGTATGGCGTGCGGGCCACCGTCGTGCGCGCTGCCACGTTCTTTGGGCCGGGCGTGACCAAGTCGAGCGTCAGCCAGGCCGCGCTGGCCGGTGCGCTGGCAGGCAGGATCGTCCACGTGCCAGGCGATCCCGGCATGGCCCATGCCTTCACCTACGTGCCCGACTTTGCCGGCACGATGATCGAACTCGGCTGCCGCGACGCGGCGTTCGGCCACTGCTGGCATACGCCGTCGCACAACGGTCGCTCGCATCTCGACTTCCTGCGGGAGGCGGCGCAGCCGGCCGACCAGGACGTCCGCTTGCGTGCGCTGGGCCCCCTTGCGATGCGCTGCCTCGCGCTGTTCAACCCGGCGCTGGACGAGTTGCACGACATGCTGCACTTGTATGAGACGCCATGGGCGTTCTCGTCCGCGCTGACGCAACGGACGTTCGGCATCGCCAGCACGCCGCTGTCCGCCGCGCTCGCGCGCACCACGTATGCGCTGCGGGCGCGGCAGTTGGCGCCCTCGCCTTCGCTGTAACGATCGGCGGGCCGCCGTGCAGGCCATCGGCAACGACTGCCCGCAACACAAGCGATCAACCACAGCCGCCGGGCTGGCGGCCTGAGTGGCTTTCAAATTGCTTACATATTCGCTGCTGTCGGGCCACACGGCGCCCACACGTGAGAGAATTCACGTCACGCCGCGATGCCTGTCCCGCGAGCGCTCGGTCTCGTCAAGTGCGCGGTTGGGGCTGACGATGGCGGTGTTCCGATCTGACGAGCTTCTCGGCATGCACGAGGAAGCGGGGGATGTCATGGAATTCGCTGCCGGCATGGCCAAAGTTACCCGTCCGAGGCTCTATCGCACAGTGCCTCGCGACCACCTGTTCCACCGCCTGGACGAGCTGGGCGAGCGCAAGGGGATCTGGATCACCGGGCCGCCGGGTGCCGGCAAGACGACGCTGGCGTCGAGCTACCTCGAACACCGCCAGGTGCCCGCGCTGTGGTACCACATGGACAGCGGCGATTCGGACCCGGCCAGTTTCTTCTTTTACCTGTCGATGGCCTGCCAGGCGCTCGCCGCCGGCGAGCCGCTGCCCCTGCTGAATCCGGAATACCTGCCCGACCTGCCCGGATTCACGCGCCGCTTCTTCCGCCAGCTGTATGCACGGCTGCACAAGGGCAGCGTGCTGGTGCTCGACAACTACCACATGGTGCCGCCCGCCTCCGTGTTGCACACGATCGTGCAGGATGCGCTGCAGGACGTCCCCGAAGGCATCTGCGTCATCATCACCAGCCGCACCGAGCCGCCGCCCGCATTGAGCCGCCTGCGGCTGACCCACGCCATTGTGTGCCTGGACGCGGACGACCTGCGCATCAGCTTCGACGAAGCGTGCCGGATCGCCCGGCTGGAGGAGCGGTCGGCCCGGCTGGACGAGGACGAGATCCGCACCGTCTGGGAGAGTTCCGGCGGCTGGGCCGTCGGCTTCGTGCTGATGCTCGAGCATCACAGCGCGATCGCCCGGCAAGGCTGGGGTGCGGTGCCGCCTTCCCGCGACCTGCTGTTCGACTATTTCGCGGTCGAG
Organism: Pseudoduganella flava; assembly: GCF_007830495.1. Classification (GTDB taxonomy): domain Bacteria; phylum Pseudomonadota; class Gammaproteobacteria; order Burkholderiales; family Burkholderiaceae_D; genus Rugamonas; species Rugamonas flava. The sequence continues at coordinate 150,908 of NZ_VLKW01000005.1, forward strand.
ATCTTCGGTGCCGCGTCGCCGGACGTGCGTCACCTGCTGCTGCGCACGGCCTTCCTGCCGATGTTCACGGTGCCGATGGCGGAGGCGATCAGCGGCGACCTCGAAGCGGGACAGCGGCTCGGCGAGCTATATCGCCTGCGCTATTTCATCGATCGCCGCGATGAGCCCGAAACCACGTACCAGTACCACGCGCTGTTCCGGGAGTTCCTGAATGCGCGGGCGCGCGAGTACCTGCAGCCGCCCGAGTACCTGCTGTTGCAACGGCGCTCCGCCCGCCTGCTGGAGATCGGCAACCATACGGAGCAGGCATTCTTCCTGTATGTCGCCTCCGAGGACTGGGAAGCCGCCGGCCGGATGGTCCGCCAGCAGGCGCCGGAGCTGATCCGCCAGGGCCGCTGGCAAACGGCCAAGCGGTGGATCGGCATGCTGCCGCCGGCCTTGCTGGAGGCCGACCCTTGGCTGCCGTTCTGGGATGGCGCGTGCGACGTGGTGACCGCGCCGGCGCATGCCCGCGCCGCGCTGGAAAAAGCCCATGCGGGGCTGGTAGCCAACCACGACCTGCTGGGCCAGGTCATGGCCGCGGCGCTGATGATGGAAACCTATTACTTCGAATGGACCACCTTCGCGCCGCTCGACCGCTGGATCGACCTGCAGAGCAAACTGTTCGAAGAAGGCGTGCCGTTCCCCTCCCCCGCCATCGAATTGCGGGCCCGCTCGGCGCTGGTGGCGGCGCTGCTGTACCGCCAGCCGCAGAACTGGCTGTTGCGCCCGGAGTCCGGCCGTGCCCTGGCCCTGCTGGAGGCGGACGTGCCGGTTGCCGCGCGCCTCACCGCCGGCATCATCCTGCTGAACTGTTACTGCTTCCGGGGCGACTTCGATTGTGCCGAGCGGGTGATCGGTTTGCTGCGCCCCGACCTGGCGGACCGTGAACTGACGCCATTGAACCGGGTGTGGTGGCTGATCGCCGTCGCCTACTATCACATGCTGCGCGCGGAGCACGACGCCGGCGCCGACGCGCTGGACCGGGCCGAGGCGATCGCTTGCGAGCACGGACTGAACTTCATCCGGCCCACGGTGCTGACGCAGCGCGCGTTCCTTGCGCTGTCGTTCGGCGATCTCGGTTGCGCCGGCGCGCTGCTGCCCCGCTTGAAGTGCGCGATCGATTCCACGCGGCGGATGGACCTGGCGCTGTACCATTCCGCCCAATCGTGGTACGAGCTGCAGAGCGGCGAACTGACGGCTGCCGTCAAGCACGGCCAGGCCGCCGTCGAGGGAGCGTTCGCGGCCGGCGCGGTCTCCATCCAGACCTATTGCCTGCTGGGCCGTGCGCAACTGATGCTGGAACTGGGCGACGCGGCGGCCGCGCAGGCCAGCGTACGCACGTTACGGCTGCGTGCCGACGGCTCCAGCCGCCTGCTGGAGTTCGACGCGCTGCTGACCGAAGCGTATGCCGCGTTCCAGTCCGGCGACCCGGCGGCCGGGCTGCCGCTGCTGAAAGCGGGGCTGGCCGTGGGCCGCGAGCAGAACTACGTGGGCTCCCTGCGCTGGTATCCGAAGATGATGGTGTGGCTGCTGAGCCATGCGCTACAGGAAGGCATCGAGGTCGACTACGTCCGGCAACTGATCCGCGTGCGCGGCCTGTACCCCGACACGCCGGAGATCGAGCAATGGCCGTGGCCCGTCAAGCTGTACCTGCTGGGCCGCTTTTCCGTCGTCATCGACGGCAGTCCGCTGAAGACGACGGGCAAGGCGCAGGCCAAGCCCCTTGAGCTATTGAAGGCGCTGGTCGCGAATGGCGGCCGGGAGGTGGCCGCCGCCACGCTGGCGGCGCAGCTGTGGCCGGACATGGAAGGCGATGCGGCGCAGAGCACGCTGAACACGACGCTGTATCGGCTGCGCAAGCTGTTGCGGCAGGACGATGCGATCACCGTCCAGCAAGCCAAGCTGTCGCTCAATCCCGCCAAGGTGTGGGTCGACGCGTGGCTGTTCGAGCGCCTCGGCAATCGCCTGCAGCGGGCCGAGGAACCCCGGCTGGACGACGCGACGAGATTCCTCCGTCTCTACGTGGGCAACTTCCTGCCGCAGGACACGGACACGCCATGGGTGGTGCCGATGCGGGAGCGGCTGCGCAGCAAGTACCTGCGCCAGGTGCTGAAGTTCGGCTGCGCGTGGGAAGACGCGGGAGACTGGAGCCGCGCCGCGGAAGCCTACCAGCATGGCATCGAAGTGGACAACCTCGCCGAGGAACTCTATCGGCGCCTGATGCAATGCGAATACCGGCGCGGCCGCGCCGCCGCCGCGCTGGAGGCTTACCGTCGCTGCCGCCACATGCTGTCGGTCTTGCTCGGCATACGGCCGTCGGCGGAAACGGAAGCCGCATACCGGACGATCGTCAGCGACAGCGGCTAGCCGCGTTGCCGCTCGCCGCGGAACAGCAGTGTCAGCGCAGGTTCGAGGTGTATCAGCGCGGTTCGGGGGCCTGGCGCCGCCGCCAGAACGCGCTGTCCGGCCAACGCCGCTCGTGCGCGTAGCAGGCATCCAGCCGTGCGGCATAGGTGCGCTGCACGCGGGCCAATTCGTCGGCGTACTGCGGGAGCGCCGCGAGGTCGCCTTGCAGGTGCCGGTGCAGCGCCTCGGCGCCGGCCAGCCCCGTGTACAGCGCGTTGAACAAGCCTTGCGACGACAGCGGATCGAACGCCAGCGCGGCATCGCCGACCGCCAGCCAGCCGTCGCCTGCCGGCTGTTCGAGCGCCGCGCCATGGGCTGCGCAAAAGCCGTGATCGCCGTCGGCCGCGAACCGGTGGTCGACGAGCAGCGCCCGCAGTTGCGGCACGTTCGCCATGCGCATCAGCAGCCCGCTGGCCGAATGGGCCGCGCGGGCGGCCGGCAGGTCGGCATCGCTGTAGAACGCCAGCAGCCGGCGGCGAGCGGGCAGCGCGGCACTGTACCACCAGCCTTCGGCCTCCGCGTGCAGCTCGGCGATGCCGGCCGCACGCCCGTCGTCATGGCCGAACACCCAGCCGCAGATGAGTTTGCCGGCTGGCGCGCGCCGGCCGCCGACATGGCGCGCCAGCACGCCATCGCGGCCGCTGGCATCGACGAGCGCGCGCGCCCGCACCCGCACCGGCCTGCCCGCGCGCGCCAGGTCGAGCTTCCAGTGCCCGGGTGCGCCCCGTACTCCCAGCAGACGCGTGTCGCGCAGCGTCGCGGCGCCGCGCCGCGCGGCCACCTCCACCAGCCACGCATCGAAACGAGCCCGGTCCAGGTGCCAGCCGTGGCCGTCGAGGTTGCGCAGCGCGTCCTGTTCGACGACCTCCCCTTCTCCCCAGCTCGAGCGCATCACGTGGCATGGCGTGTGGCCCTGGGCCAGGAACTCGTCCGCCAGGCCCATGTCGCGCAGCAGGCGACCGCCGGCGGCGGGCAGCGATTCGCCGACGCGGCGGCGCGCGGCACTGCCCTTATCGACCACGATCACGCGGTGGAACGGCGCCAGGTTCAGCGCCAGCGCGCAACCGGCCGGGCCGGCGCCGATGACGGCCACGTCGGCATCGATGGCGGTATTCATCAGCCGGGGAAACCGCGCGGGAAGCGCTTCACCTTGTCGATGTGGCTCAGGTCGAACGAACGTGACCGGGTGCTCACACGGGCGCCGATGCGCAGCGTGCGCTGGCGGGTGTCGCGCGCCTTCTCCGCGGACTCCGGCTCGGGCGGGATCGTCGGGTGCTGGTCTTCCACTTCGATGAAGGCAGGGAAATGCGCGCGGTCGGACGGGCCGTCGCGCTGTTCGACGACGCCCAGCTCGCCGAAGTGAGCGACCATGTTGTTGATCGTTTCCGTGTAGTCCGCGGTGCCGAGCGGCGTCAGCCAGCCGGCCCGGTTGGCGAAGGCGGCGAGGCGCTCGCCCAGCGGCCTGCCCTCGTCCATGACGACGGCGTAGTTCTCCCTGGTGAGCACCTCGTTCGGCACGCGCGCCGGCCAGAACGTCGGCACGTACGGGTCGTACTCCGGCACGTAGCCCGAGCGGCAGCTGGCCGTGTCGGTATGCCACGGCACCGCCATCCAGCGCGTGATCCCGCCCGGCAGCTGCCCGGCGAACGGACCGTTCGGCGTGCCCAGCGCATCGGCCGTCAGCACCTGCGCCGGCTGCGGCGCGATCCAGCCGTCGGGCGCGTGCCGGAACCGGAACGGCGCCATGTACATGCCCGGCAGGCGCGTGACCCACGTCATTTCGCAGCCGGGATGGAACGCATCGGCCAGCGCGAATTCAAGCGCGGCGCGCGTCAACACGTCGCCCCGCTCGGCCAGCGGCACATCCTCCAGGCATGCCGGCGGCCCCCGTTCGGGGTCGTAATCCTCGACGAAATCGCCGGCCGCCCATTGCGCCAGCATGCCCATCTGCGTGGCCGTCAGCGTGGCGTTCTGGCGCGGCGTCGCGGCCGGTGGCACGTTCATCGCATCGCCGTACAGCCAGGGCCACGGCTTGGGCGAGTAGCTGTCGACGGCGTCGTTGCGGAACTGGTTGGCGACGAGGCGGCGCAGCTCGCCGCTCGCGCCGCCCGCATCGGACAGCCGGCGCAACGCCTCCGGGCTGGTCAGGTCGTTCGCGCCCTTCCAGCCGAAGCCGGACGCGAAGCCCGCGTTGACCCACTGCAGGCCGGCCATCCGTTCGAACAGCGGCAGGATGTCGTCCGTGAAGCTGGGCCGGGTCGGCTTGGGCAGCTTGCCGCCCTGGATCGCCACGTCGCGCATCAGGTCCCACATCGTGCGCACCGACTTGCGCTGCGGTCCGTAGTTCGGGGGCGCGACCACCACCCAGGCCGGCAGCACGTTCAGCTCCTGGCCCTGGTAATGCACGGTGGCGTTGACGGGGCCGTCGGACACGTCGTCGTGCCAGCCTTCGTTGTTGGCGAACGTGATCGCCCGGCTGCCGTCGTACGATGCGGCGGCGCCATGCCCGCCCAGCACGATCAGGTGGCCTTCGTCATCGGTGAAGATCTCGCCCAGGTACACGGGCTTACCCATGAACGTGCCGTCATCGAACGCCTGCGGTGCCGCATTCGGGCCGGATACCATGCGGGCACCGGGCGTGATCGCCAGGCTGGCGCGGTCCGTCACGGCGGCGTTGCGCAGCGTGGTCGGCGGCGCCCAGGCCGCCTCCGGGATGTCGAGCGCAAGCTGGAAGCCGTACCAGGCGGACTTCGTGTTCGCCAGTTGCACCTGCCACGCGATGTGCGCGTTGGCGGACGTCAGCTCGGCAACGATGTTGCCCTTCGCGTTGAGACCATAGACGCGATAGCGCACGGCCTGCCGTTTCAGCTTGTTCTCGCTGTCGCGGTAAAAGCCGGGCGGATGCGCCTTCGGCTCGGGCACTTCGGGGCCCAGGAACCAGTCCTTGTCGGCCGAGCCGACGCGGGCGATGCCGATCGGCGGATAGATCGCGGCCGTGACGATGCACGTGTCGTCGTCCTGCGCCGGCCGGCCGTGCCCGAACGGACAGGCCGGGCGCGGTTCAGGGGGATCCTGCAGCGGCTGGCCGTTGGCTTCATGGCGCGCCTGCGCGCTGGCCGCGTAAGCGAGCTTGCGGGCCTCGGCGATCGAGCCTACCGGTGCGTGTTCGGGCGGCACGCGCCAGATGTTGAACCCCAGGGCCTCGCCGTACGCGGCCTGGCCGCGCGTGCCGGTGTCCTGCCGCGGCAGGATCAACGTGGCGACGTGGACGAACGGGCTTTCCTGCTCCGGCCATTCGACGGAGGCCTCATCCAGCGGCATCGAGGCGTCGTTCGTGCGCAGCTGCACCATGAAACGGAAGCGGTACTCGCGGCTGGCGAGCCGCCGCGCCATGTCGATGCCCAGGTAGTTGTCGCCGTAGCCGGCGATCGCGTCGCCCGCCGTTTCGGGCTCCAGCCGGTACTTCACGTATTGCTGTGCGCCGCAGTGAAACGGCAGGATCGCCCAGTAGCGCGCCGTCAGCACGCTCGCCTCGACGACGTTGGCCATCTGGTCGAGGATCCGCGCCATGCGTGGGTGGTCGGCCAGATAGCGCTTGTCGTCCCCGGCGATCAGCGATGCATAGGTGACGTCGAGCATCTCCGTGGCGTTATCGGCGAAGAACACGGGGAAGTTCTGCAGGATGAAGTCGGCCGTGTCGCCGTCGTCGCCCAGTGCCTTCGGGCCGGGCACGCCGAACAGCTTGATGCCGATCCCCACCGTCGCGCCCACGTCCGGGTCGGTCGGCGCGGCATCGCTGGAAAAGCGCACCCACGCGTCCAGCCGCTCGTGCCGGAACACGCCGACCCGCAGCGCATCGGGAATCGCCGCCGCCATCTCGAAGCGGCCGTGGGCCACGCCGTGCAATTTGCGGAACACGGCACGCCTGGCGGGCGCCGGGTCGTTGCGGATATGCCCGGCCTGGGCAACGTTGACAAACAGCTCGGTGATGCGCTCGGCGGTCTGGTCGGGCTGGCTGAAACAGGCGGGTGGCGTCTCGTTCGGGGTGCGCATGGTGGCTCTCCAATCAGCGTTGATGAAACCGTTGGGCTGCGCCCTGCGCGGTCCGGCGGGTGAAGGAAATTCTACCGATCGGCGCGCCCATCGAACGTTGTATTTGGAGCCAGCCACGAAGCTTGACAGGCAGTGTCGCTACATGCGCGCAAGCCGGTTCGCCCCGCCGGGCATCCTGTTTTCGAACTGGACTAAAGCGATAGGTAATACAACGTTTTACGTTGTATTTATAACTCAACCACGTGATGGTCCATGTGGTGCGCATCGCCCATCGGGAGCATATGCGGTGGCGCGTTACCTATTTTCACCGCGACGGCTGGACGGACAGTGGGGAACCAACCCGCACCTCTTCGGTTCCAATGATCGTGCGGGGTGCACCCGTCCATTGATCGAGGGCCTCATGAGAAAATTCCCATGCAGTTTTCCGTGGCGCGGCTTGGCTGTCGCCATCATGCTGGCCGGCTGCGTACAGCCGGTCCAGGCCGTTCCCAGCTTCGCCCGCCAGACGCGGATGGATTGCTTCGCCTGCCACGTCAGCTGGCCGGAACTGACGCCGACGGGCCGCCAGTTCAAGCTGAACGGCTATACGCTGGGGCCCCGCCCCGCCCTTCCGCTCGCCGGTATGCTCCAGTTGTCGTATTGCGCGACCGACAAGCGGGGCACGGACTTCGCCGCCAGCTTTCCGAAGGATCGGGAGGTGGTCCTGCAACAAGCAAGCCTGTTCTACAGCGGCAAGCTGGCCGACCATGCTGGCATCTTTTCGCAGTTCAGCTACGATGGCGTCGAGCACCACACCAGCATCGACAACGTCGACGTACGATACGCGAACCACGTCGCCCTCGCGGGGACGGATGTGCTGTACGGCTTCATGCTGCATAACAACCCCCAGGTCCAGGACGTGTGGAACACGACCAGCACGTGGGGATTCCCGTTCTCCTCGTCGCCCGCTGCGAACGTGCCCGCCGCGGCGCCGCTGATCGAGGACCTGGGCCAGCAAGTGGCCGGCCTCGGCGCGTACGTGCTGTGGCACGACACCGTGTATGCGGAAGTGACGGCCTATCGCACCAGCAATCACCTGTTCAACCCACTGCGGCTGGGCGTGAACCGCGCCGAAGCGGCCTCCCTGGACGGCTACAACCCCTATTGGCGGCTGGCGCTGCAGCACGACTGGGCGGACGGCACGCAATCGGCAATGATCGGGACCTATGGCCTGGTCGCGGACGTGTTCCCGGACAATCGGGTCGCGGCCGGGCCCACGGACCGTTACCGCGACATCGGCGTCGATGCGCAATACCAGTACGTCACGGATCGCCACCGCGTCACGGCGCAACTCAATTACCTGCGCGAGACGCAGACATGGAGCGCCGCCGCACAAGCCAGCAACGGCACGGACCGGCTCCACGTGTTCCGGGCGAAAGCCACCTATTACTACGATAAAAAGTATGGCTTCAACGCCGCCCGTTTCAGCCTGCACGGCAGCGCCGACAGCGCGCTGTACGACACTGGCGAGGCGTTCACGGGCAGCGGTAACGGCAGACCCGACAGCTCAGGCTGGATCACCGAGTTGAACTACCTGCCGCGGCGCGACATCCGGCTGACGCTCCAGCTGACCCACTACAACAAGTTCAACGGCGCCTCACGCAATTACGATGGCTTCGGCCGCCGTGCATCGGATAATGACACCGCCTACCTGCTGGCATGGTTCATGTTCTGACCGAACGCCCTGCATCGCCGCCGGCGGCCACCGGGACGCCAACGCCGCCGCGGCCGCCGGCACTGCGAACAGCCGGCTATTTCGGCGGCGCGCACATTTCCGGATTCATCTTCACGCGATTCGGCAGCGGCCAGGTGGCGGGCTGTTTGACGACCTGCACACGCAGATAGCCGTCGTTGTTGCCATAGGTTCCCGGCGCATCGTCCATGGCCAGCAGCAGCTCGGCCGTGATCTTTGGAACGAAGCATGTCTGATGGCGGATCAGGAAGCGATAGCTCTCCGGGCCGATCTTGCCCACCAGCGCCCCGATGTGCAGGACCGGATCCGGCTCTTCCGGATCCGCCGGATACGCGTCCCTGCCGTAGCCTTCGGGGCCGTAATACGGGTACAGCTGCTCGACGCCCTGGCCGCCGTGCGACCACAGGCCGTCGCCCTTCACGCAGACAAATTCCCGCGGGGTCACCGTGATGCCCGTGCCCATCCATTCGACGTCGGCGGGTACGATCAGACACTGCCGCGTTACCCCCTCCTGCGCGGCCGCTACGCCGGCGAGCGCCACAAGGCCCGCAAGGGCGCCCGCCAGCGCGCCCGCGGCCCGTCGCAGCGCCGTGGATGTCATTGCTCGTACATGATTTCGTGTGTTCATGGCCAGCTCCTTTGTGTAGTGAACCGGGGCGCGCATGCGCAACTGCCCATGCTCGCCCCACACCCGGAGCATATGCACCATGGCCGCAACCGCCAGCCGCGCGGCCAAGGCGGCTGACCGGCGTCAGAGCCGTTGCCGAACGCTATGCCGCCGCGGCCTTGCCGCGCTTCGGCTTCGCCTTGGAACCGTTCAGCGTCGCCGCCTCGCGCATCAGCTGCTTGAAGGCTGCCGCGTCGACTTCCTCGCCCTGCCGGATGTCGATCGCGCGGCGCGCATTGCCGTCCAGGCTGGAGTTGAAGAGGCCAGCGGGATCGGGCAGCGCGGCGCCTTTCAGGAACGTCAGCTTGACCACCGCCTTGTACGACTCGCCGGTGCACAGGATGCCGCCGTGCGACCACACCGGCGTGCCCATCCACTTCACTTCCTCGACGACGTCCGGCACGGCTTCGTGAATCAGCCGGCGCATCCGCGCCAGCGTGGCGCCGCGCCAGTCGCCTAGCGACGCGATCTTCTCGTCGATCACAGCCGTTGCCGGCTGCGTGCCGGCACTTTCCGCTTGCCTCATGTCTCCTCCTGTGGGCGTTTCGATCAATCCGGCTGTGCCAGCACCTGCTCGAGCGAGCCGAAGAACTTCTGCCAGCCGTACTGCGCGCCAGTGTAAGCCTGATCCTGGCCAGGCTGGAAGCCCATCTGCTCCATGCGCACGTGCGTGCCCGTGCCGGTCGGCGTCAGCGTCCACGTGACGACGCTGTCCAGGCCCATTGCCGCCCACGTGTAGCTGAGCGTACGGTTCGGTTCCACGGTGCGCACTTCGCAGTCGACCGAGCCCCAGTCCCCGCGCAGCGTGAAGTGGCGGCCGACGTCCGGCACGAAATCGTTCTTCATCAGCCACGCTTCGATCAGGTGCGGCTGCGTCAGCGCGCGCCACAGCTTTTCCGGTGGATGGGAAAACTCGCGTTCGACGACGACGGAGCGGGTTTGCAGGGCGGTATCGTTCATCGCTTCTTCCTTTCGTTGGGGTTATTGGTCCATCCGTTTCAACAGGTCTTCCAGGTCGTCGAATTTCGCTTCCCAGAAGCCGGCCATCTCCTTCGTCCAGTCGACCAGCGGCGCCAGGGCCGCCAGCTGCGCGCTGTAATGCGTCTGGCGTCCGGCCTGCCGGTCGCGCACCAGGCCGGCCTGCTTCAGGACACCCAGGTGCTTCGACACGGCCGGCTGCGACACCAGCGCATGCGCCGTCAACGCGCCGACGGTCTGCTCCCCTTCCCTGCAGAGCTGCTCGAAGATGGCCCGCCGCGTCGGGTCGGCGAGCGTGCGGAAGAGGATGTCGTGGGCGCTGCTCATTTGATTCATCCTTTGATTCATCCTTTGATTCATCACCGGCTGGTTATGGATTAATCATAGCTGGCGGGTTATGAGTCGTCAAGTCAATTGTGCGATCGGCGGAAGCATGGCGGCCATCCGCGGGCGCGGTTTCCGCGTAAGCTCCTGTACGCCGTGGGCGAAGCGACTCCCGTATGATGAGTTCAGGGTGCTGTTGGCGCCACGGCTCCGCCGCCGGCGGGGTTGGCGTCGGCACGTGCCGTCGAGCGCGCCTTCGTAGCGATCCACGGTTCCTGCCTTGATCACGTTGCGGACCCGGCTCCGCCGGGGACCCGGCAGCGTCGAGGTGGACCTTCGTACGGTCGCCATCGTTACCCCGGCGGGATGCGTGCCCCGCCGTGCACAGGGCGCACGTCGAGACCGCCGGTACGGAACGGCAAATGAATGTCCCTTTGCAGGAGGATAGATGCCTGAAGTGGTTCCCGTGTTCCTGGTTATCACCGCCGTCATCGCATGGCTGAATGCACGCTACCTGAAGTTACCCTCGACGATCGGCGTCATGGCTGCCGCATTGATGTTGTCCGCGCTGACGCTGCTGCTGGACCACATCGGATACGGACTGCCACGGGATTACGCTGCCGACCTGTTCAGTAGTATCGACTTCTCCGACGTGCTCATGGAGGGAATGCTGAGCATCTTGCTGTTCGCTGGCGCGTTGCAGGTCGATTTAAGGCACTTGGCGGCCTATCGATGGCAAGTCGGCACGTTGGCCGTATTCGGCACCGTCGCGGCGGCGCTTCTGGTCGGCGCGGGATTGTTCTATCTTCTACCGCTGGCCGGCCTTCATCTTCCCTTCTCCTCCTGTTTGGTGTTCGGCGCATTGATTGCTCCGACCGATCCCATTTCGGTGACGGCCTTGTTGCGCAAGGTCGGGGCGCCGGCCAACCTGGAAACGGTCATCTCGGGGGAATCACTGTTCAATGACGGCGTGGGGATTGTCGTGTTCACGATAATGACTACATTCGCAGCCGAGCACCACGCTCCGGGCGGGTCCCAGACAGCCATGCTGTTGATGCGTGAGGCCGGTGGCGGCATCGCGTACGGGCTGGCACTGGGCGCGGTGACATACCAGATGCTCAAGAGTATCGACAGTTACCAGGAAGAGGTACTGCTGTCGGTCGCCGCCGTCCTGGGCGGATATAGCCTGGCGCACGTACTGGAGGTCTCAGGTCCGCTTGCGATGGTCGCGGCGGGTATCCTGATCGGTAATCGCGGGCGTCGTAAAGCGATGTCCGATCTCACCCGGGAGCAGCTTGACCAGTTTTGGGAACTGCTCGATTCGATGCTTAACGCCGTGCTGTTCGTGCTGATCGGCTTCGAAGCGCTGGTGCTGCCATTTTCCGGCACCCTATTGGGCGCAGGCCTCATGGCCGTGTGCATCACGCTGTTTGCGCGCCTGCTCACGGCCGGCCTGCCTGTCGCGGTGCTCGGCAGCCGGTCCGGATTACCGAAGGGCGCGTGGCAGGTGCTTACCTGGGGCGGCTTGCGCGGGGGGATTTCGGTAGCCCTCGCGCTGGCACTGCCGCCCGGCGCCGAACGGGACGCGATCGTCACGATGACCTATATCGTGGTGGTGTTCTCGGTACTGGTCCAAGGGCTGACCGTCGAGAAACTGGTGCGAAAAGTCGTGTCCTGCCCTCCGCCGGACGAGCAGCGTGGCAAGCGTGGAGGCGTGCATGGTTGAGCGGGTCGGAGTGAACGTGCGAAATGCTCGCGCCACCTCGACAGGCCGGCGCGCAAGCGCGGTGGCAAGGGCACGTGCCGTGGCAGCGCACAGTCCCTTCAAGCATCCAGGCCCGATAGCGCTGAGCCGTCGCCGGCCTGGCCGCGGGATATGACCGAAAGACTGCCATCGGTTTCCAGCACCACCGCCTCGATCAGGTCGAGCCCTCCATAGCCGTGTTGACGTACCGCGCCGAGCACCTCATCGCTGGTGACCCGGACCCGCTTTAACGCATCCGGGCACAGTTCGCCCCGCAGCACCAGCACGGTCGGCGCCGTCTTCACGATCCGGTTCAGCAGGGAACTTCTTACGCAGGACCATGTGACGACAAACTGCATCGCCACGAGCAATGCCAGCGCCGCCAATCCGACAGCCAGGCTGACGTTCCTGTTGACCAGGATCGTCGCCAGGGTGGACCCGAACGCGACCGTCACGACGAGGTCAAAGGCATTCATTTTGGACAGCGTACGGTTACCGCTCAGGCGCAGAAGGACCACCAGTGCAGAGTACGCAAGCGCGCCAACCACGGCGACGCGATAGATATTGCTCCAGTCGGCAAAGAACATGGCACCTCTACGGTTAACGAATCATGTTGAGAGCGTTCGCGGAACCGCTGCCGCGCAACCGGCCACACGGCGCGGCATTCACCGCCGGACCACGTCGTCCCTGTCAGCGGCGTCCGCTCCGCCAAAGCGTACCGGCCGCGGCACATCACCCTTCCCTGCCGGCCAACCTTCACGCTGACGCCGCCGATCTCCGTCGGTCATCTCGGTCTGATCATGAAACAGTATCTGGTGGGTCGGGTACGGCAGATCGATGCCATTCTCGGTCAGCACGACCTTTATTTTCTCCAATACCTGATCCTGCAATGCCAGGGCATCGGCGCGCCGGGGCGGCTTGATCCACCAGCGGATCCGCAAGGTCACCCCGGCATCCGCATACGCGAGAAGTAACACATCCGGCTCTGGCGTGGCCTCGACTTCGGGAATGCCGCGCATCGCGTCGAGCATCAATCGTTTCGCCATCGCCACATCATCGCTATTCCCGATCACGACATCATATTGCAATCGCCGGGCCGGGTACGCGGTGTTGACGATGACCGTCCCCTTGTACAAATCCGCGTTGGGAATGATCACCATTCGCCCGTCATACGTTCGCATGGTTGTCGCACGGGTTTCAATCTGCTCAATGGTCCCTTCAAAATTCCCAAAAACGATCTGATCGCCGATCTTGTATGGTTCCGTGACAAGGATCAGGATGCCCGCGAGGAAATTTTCAAAGATATCCCTGAACGCGAACCCGATCGCAATGCCGGTAATGCCCAGCGCACTGATCAGATTCCCCGGCGTGAACGATGGGAAGGCCACGGTCACCGCCAACATCACCCCGAGCAGGATGAGTCCCCATTGCGTCATACGGCCGAGCACGGTGACGAGATTGTTGTGATACTTGCGCGCGCTGATTTTCTGGACAAGGCTGCGCGCGTGCCGTGCCACGAGCAGGAACATCAGCAATACAAGCGCGGCAATGACCAGGTTCGGCAACATCCGCACTGCGGCGGCGCCCAGCGCATGCAGGCGCTGGTAAGCGATCGCGATTTCCTCTGACATCGGCAAGCCCCTCGCAGCATCAGGTACTGTTGAAAGATCGGCGCAACATTCGCCATGCGCGACCGCGCCGGCAAGCGGAGCCACGTCGGCCATGTGCATCCGCCGGTGAACGCCGCAAGCGACGCCGCTAATACGGAGAGCGATCGAATCGTCCCTCCTCAACGTTGACAATGTATGCGTCGATACCCGACCAGTCGGACAGGTTGAACACGGAATCGGAATCGGAGAGCTTGCGTATCTCGATCTGCTGGATCGACAGCGGCACCCCTGCATCGCACTCACGCGGCGGGGCCAGCGGACGCACGAAGTAAACCGCGCCTTCATTGTCGCTCCATGTGTTCCTGACCCTGCGGGCGATGAAATCCTTTCCGTCAGGAGTGCTCTCAACCAGTAATGCGGTCTGCTCGCTGACGCCGATACCGCGGATGGACGTTTCCCCCTCGATACCCGCGGCCGCGGGCACGCCACCAAGACATCCGGCAGCTCCCGTCGCGCCACCGAGCCTTGCCAGGAAAGCGATCAAGCGGCCCATCCGCTTTCGCCGGTCGAAGTGCGAGTCGGTGAGTACACCGACCAGAGGTGCTGGCGCGAGAAAGCTCTTCGACTTGTCACGCGGGTCCGGATCGATGGTGATGCGCGGATCGAACGGGTTGGCAAGCGCCGCGGTCGAATCGATGCCGCCTTGTAGTGCCGAGAAGCTGTACTGGCCAAGGATCGCAAGGCCCGCACTCGTGCCGCCGATCGGAACGTTTTTGTTCAATAACTCCATCAGCGTTCGATCCAGCGCGGTATCCTTCCAAAAGCGGATGTAGCGGCTCTGGTCGCCGCCGGCGATGAACACCGCGTGCGCACGGCTGACGATCTCGTTCACGAACGGATTATTCGCTGCGGCCCTGCTTGGAATGACGAGGGTCTCGACCGAACTCAGCCCAAGTGCCGCCCCGCCAACCCAATCGCGTTCTGCTGGTTCATCTGTGCGTTCTCCCGGCCCGCTGTAGTAGATGTACGGATTGTAGGCGCCCGCCCCACTCGCCCGCAGCACGACGAAGCGCCCCCCTGTACCAGGGCGGATCCCGGCTCTGCGGATCATCCAGCGAAAGGCCTTGTCGACATCCGGGCCGCCTCCCATCAGCACCATGCCGGAGCGCGCCTGATCCGGTGGAACCGCGACGGGGATTGTCGGGTCCCCTACGGAATAGTAGGTGTAGCCGATTCCCTGCGCCTGTACTCGCTGCATCCGGACGGACAGGAAAAAGACCAGCAACAGAACAATGACAGGATTTCTGCGATACCTGGAAATCATATTTGACGAGGTCTAAAATGCCGGGCAACCTAGTCGCATCCTAGCACTTCACTGCCGCAGAGAATCATGCATGGACGTATCGTGCGCGACCTTGGGGCGCCCGGCGGGGCCGGACCGGTAGCGTCCTTCGATTCATCGGAAGGGGAATGACACTTGCCGCGCCACGCCGCCGGCTCCCGGCCACGCGGCGCAGCGGCGGCGGCTACATTTTCCAGCGCATCGACAGCCCGACCACCCTGTCATACCGCCGGATATCGCGCGGATTGCTGGCGATGCCGTGGTAGTCGTGGTAGGTGCGGTCGTTCAGGTTCTCGACGTCCAGCGTGATGCCCAGCTTGTCGTTGATCTTGTAGGTGATCGACGCATCGGCCGTCTTGATCGGATCGACGATCAGGTCGAAGCCCAGGCCACGGTAGTTGTACGTGTCGACGTAGCTCGAGCGGTAGTTGTACGCGAGCCGGCCGGACCACGGCCCCCGCTCGTACAGGGCGACGATGTTGAACGCGTTCCTCGACATGTTGACGAACGGGTTTTTGACGCCGTTGTCCATCAGGTGGCCTTCCATGTACGTGTAGTTCGCTTCCAGCCCGAACCCGCCCAGCCAGCCCGGCAGCCAGTCGTAGAACTGGCGGTACGCGAGCTCGATGCCCTTCAGCTCCCCGCCTTCGACGTTGCGCGGGCGCTCCGTCAGGTAGCGGATGCCGTTGACGGTCTCGAACGTGTTGCGGCGGATGACGTAGTTCTTGAAGTCGTGCTTGAACAGCGTGGCCGTCAGGCTGCCGGTCGGTGCGAAGTACCACTCGCCTGCCACGTCGTAGTTCGTGCCTTCGACGGGTTTCAGGTTCGGGTTGCCGCCGTTCGCCGTCGGGTCCACCGTGCCGCCGCCACCGTTGTTGTACGTGGTGCCCGGGTTGAAGTCGGCGAACGCCGGGCGCTGGATCGCCTTGCCGGCATTGAAGCGCCCAATGACTTGTGGCGTGATCATCGCCTTCAACGTCAGGTTCGGCATCGCGTCGGTGGACGATGTCTTCTGGTTCACCGGCACCGGCACCTGCACGCCGTTCACGAACTCGCCGGAGAAGCCGTTCACGTCCAGCTTCGTGCGCACCACGCGCACGCCGGCCGTGCCTTCGACGGGAACGGCGCCGACGGTGAAGCCGAAGCGCGTCTTGCCGTAGATGGCGCTGGTGTCTTCCTGGTTCGTGTACAGCGAGTACGGGTCGGCCGCCTGCCGGCCCGCCGCGCGGCCGTACAGCTGGCGCAGCTTGTCCATGTTCGCATGCAGGTAGCCGGCGCACGGCGTAACCCAGCTGGCCAGGCCATAGTCGTTCGCCATCGGGAACGACGTGCACGCGAAGCCGGACAGCGAGCCCACCGCTGGCAGTCCCGCAGGCGGCGCGATCTGGCCGTTGCTCTCATGCTGGTACGAGGCGTTGCGTTCGGCGAGCCGCACACCGAAGCCGATCTCGCGGATCAGGCCATCCGAGCCGGGGTTCCACGTCGCGTCGGCACGCCAGTCGTTCGACGCGCCGTGCGCATTGCTCCACTGGTCGAAGAACGTATGCATCCGGTAGTTCGCCGGATTCATCATGTCGTAGTTCGGATACGTGAAGTAGCCCCCGCCGTTGCGGTAAGTCTCGCCGCTGACCGTCGGCGGCGACGCGAGCAGGTCGAGGATCGGGAAGTCCTGCTTCCACTTGCTGTTCGTGCGCGCCAGCTCGGTCGTGACGGTCCAGTCATCGTTGACTTTCCAGCGCGCGCCGATCGCGCCCTGGTGGGTTTCCGAATCGTCGTTCGGCGCCTGCGTCGACGACAGCGTGAACGGGTTCGCGTTCGTGCTCGTCACCGCCGCCACCTGGTTCGTGCCCGGCATCAGCGTGTACTGGGAATTCGGGCCCCAGCCCTGGTTGGCGACGAAGAACTGGCGCTGCGCATCGTGGTCGACGCGGGTGGACCAGCCTTCGGCGAACATCTCGAACGCCTTGCTGGGTCGCCACTGGAACGCCCAGTTCGCGGCCGTACGATCGCGCTTGCCCTCGTACAGCACGTGACCCAGGTCGTTCGGGCCCGTCACCGGCGAGGCCGCGCCCAGCACCGCGGTCGGCGGCGAGTTCCACGTGACCTCGTCGTGGTAATGGCCCTTCTGGTACGACAGGCCGAGCAGCGCGCCGAACTCGCCGAAGTCGCCCTTCCAGCGGTTGCTGATCGTGCCCGACACCTGCGGGTCGTTGGTCTTCGATTTGTCGCGGTTCTCCACGCGCCCGGCCATGCTGGCGTTGAAGCCGGCGAAGTCGAACGGCCGCGCGGTGCGCACGTCGATCACGCCCGCGGTGCCGCCTTCGACCATCTCGGCGCCCTGCGTCTTGTACACGTCCACGCGCTGCAGCATCGTCGTCGGGATGTCCGCCAGGTACAGGCTGCGGTCGCGCGACGTGTACACTTCGCGGCCGTTCAGCAGCGTGACGAAGCCTGTCAGGCCGCGGATCACGACGTTGGCGGCCTCGCCATACTCGCGGCGGATCTGCACGCCGGACACGCGGCCGAGGATCTCGGCCACGTTCTTGTCCGGGAACTTGCCCGCTTCCTCGGCGACGATCGAATCGATCACTTCATCCGAATTCTTCTTGATGGCCTGGGCGCTCTGGGCGGCGCGGCGCACGCCCGTCACGACCACCGTCGGCCCTGCCGATGCCTGCTCTCGCTCGGCGGCCCCCTGCGCGTCCTGCGCCCACACGGATGCGGGCGTCACGATGCCGGCCGCGGCCAATGCGGCAACCGTCATCTTCAAGTTGAATGGGCGTGCGGGTACCGTCCCGTTGGCGGGTGTATTCATCTTCGTCTCCATGGTTTTGATTTTGTTCGCGCCGTGGCGGCGCGATTTTTTCGTATGCAACGCAACCAATCTTAGTGAGCCTGCGATGCAGCATCCAATCAAATTTTGCGGGCGTGCGATGTCAAAAGATGTATGGGCCGAGGAAGATGAAAAAAACGCGCAGTTCGCATTAGCTGAGCTTTCACCCCGGAACGAAACTTCTCGCAGACATTACGGTCGCTCCTGCTGCCGGGGTGCAACCGCCGCCCGCAGCCAGTGCTCGGGGATGATGAGTGCTGCAGCGTCGAGAACCATTTGCCAGCCGGCGTAATTGGCCAGGTAGCGGCTCGCGACACCGCAAAAACGGCGCAACCACATCTTGAAGCGGCCATGCCAGCCGTTGACGCCGTTGACATGGATAGCGCCGCGCGCGTACTCGCCGGCGCGCACGTTGATTGCCCGATGGCTGATCCCGGCCAGCTTCGCAAATCGCGGATACGCGACCGCGCCGTCGCTGACCAGCAAGGCATCCAGCGCGAGCACCGGTTTCAGGTAGCGCAGCAGGCGCTCGGCGTCGGGCTCGCCGCGCCCCGCATGGAAAGCGTGCGTGGTCTTGCCGCGATCGCGCGCGACCAGCACACACTCGTGCTGCTGACTGATGCCGCGGCACGTGGCCTTGCCACCGCGTTTGCGCGGCGGCCGGTCGAGGTGGCGCGAGCCCTTCTGCGATTCGAGCACATACGTTTCGTCGGCTTCCACGATGCCCTTCAATGTTGGCGGCTCCTCGCGGCGCACGGCCGCGACGAACCGGTGGCGCCAGCGAAAGCTGGTCGATTTCGCGACCGCGACGCGTTCGGCAGCCGCGCGCACCGTGCGCGAGTCGAGCAAGCACTGGAAATAGGCGAGCCATTTGTCGCGATGCCGCAGGCGCGCCAGCGGCGTCCCGGTCAGC
Source organism: Pseudoduganella flava (assembly GCF_007830495.1). Classification (GTDB taxonomy): domain Bacteria; phylum Pseudomonadota; class Gammaproteobacteria; order Burkholderiales; family Burkholderiaceae_D; genus Rugamonas; species Rugamonas flava. Next base: position 169,552 of record NZ_VLKW01000005.1, read on the forward strand.
GCATTGAAGCTGTGGTGGCAGGCGATGCAGCGATACCGCTGCAAGCCATTGGCGTGGCCGCTGCGGTGACAGCGCGCATTGCCGCAATGTGGGCACGCACATCGCCCCTTCGCTTGTTCGATCAGGGCCAGGCAGCGCCCCGGCGCCTCCAGCGCGGCGAGCCAATCACGCAAGCAATCGATCTCGTCAGCCGACAGCGGCAGCTGCGCCAGCGCGCGGAACAGGTGCTGAAAGCCATTCGTGCTCATGCTTGCCTCCTGTTATCGATGAGTTATCTCAACAGAAGGTAAGACAGCGTTGACGCCAGGCAGTTCCCCAATTTTGCGCGGACAGCGCGAAAAAAAAATGCGCGCCGCCGGTATCGCCGGCGGCGCGCATCGAGAGGGTCAGGTGAAGCGGTGCGGCTTGCCGCTTACAGCTTCCAGCGCAGCGACAGGCCGATCACGCGGTCGTAGCGGCGGATGTCGCGCGGGTTGCTCGGCACGTTGTGATAGTCGTTGTAGGTACGATCGCCCAGGTTCTCGACGTCCAGCGTGATGCCGAGGTGGTCGTTGATCTTGTACGACAGCGACGCGTCGATCGTCTCGATCGGATCGACGATCAGGTCGATCGGGCCGACCGGCGGCAGGATCGCCCGGTAGTTGAACGTGTCGACGAACTTGCTGCGGTAGTTGTAGGCGACCCGGCCGGACCATGGACCGCGCTCGTACAGCACGTTGATGTTGTAGGCGTTCTTCGACATGCCCGGGAACGGCGTCACCTTGCCCTGGTCGTTCAGGTGGCCCTTCATGTACGTGTAGTTCGCCTCGAGACCGAAGCCGCCCAGCCAGCCCGGCAGGAAGTCGTAGAACTGGCGGTAGCCGAGCTCGACGCCTTCCAGCGTGCCGTCGTTGACGTTACGCGGCCGCGACATCCGGTACTCCTTGCCGTCGATCGTTTCGCGGGCCAGCGATGTCAGGATGTAGTCCTGGAACTTGTGCTTGAACACGGTCGCGGTCAGGCTGCCGGTCGGCGCGAAGTACCATTCCAGCGCCACGTCGGCGTTCTTGCCCGTCACCGGTTTCAGGTCCGGATTGCCGCCGGCGCCGTCGTACAGGCCCGAGCCCGGCGACGTTTCGGTGGTGCCCAACGACTGGCCCGGATTGAACAGGTTGAACTCCGGTCGCTGGATCGCCTTGCCGGCGTTGAAGCGGGCGATCAGCGTGTCCGTCAGCGTGGCCTTCATCGTCAGGTTCGGCAGCACGTCGGTGTCGGACGTCTTGCGGTTCACGGCGACCGGCAGGCCATTCACCTGGCTGAAGCCGTTCACGTCGAGCTCCGTCTTCACGACGCGCACGCCGAACGTGCCTTCGACCGGGATCGGGCCGGCATCGAAGCCGAAGCGCGTCTTGCCGTAGAAGGCCGTGGTGTCTTCCTTGTTGCTGTACAGCGAGTACGGGTCCGGCGCCGTCTGGCCGTTGCGGCCGTACATCTTGCGCCAGGCATCCAGGTTGGCGTGCTGGTAGTCGCCGCAGATCACCAGCCACTGGCTCATGCCGTAGCTACCGGCCATCGGCATCGACGGGCAGGTCAGGCCCGGCAGCGAGCCGACCGCCGGCAGGCCGGCTGGCGCGGCCAGGAAGTTCGCGCTCTCGTGCTGGTAGGCCGCCTTGCGTTGGGCGAGACGCACGCCGCCGGAGAACTCGCGGAAGAAGTGCTCTTCACCGTTGTTCCACGTGACATCGGCACGCCAGTCGTTCGACTGGCCGCGCGATTCTGCCCAGTTGTCGATGAACGCGCCCAGCGTGTAGTTGGCCGGGTCCAGCATATTGGTGCCCGGATAATCGAAGCGCGCGCCGCCGTCGACATAGGTCTGGCCGACGATCTTGGTCGGATGCGCGAACATCTCCATGATCGGGAACGATTGCTGCCAGTGGCTGGTGGTGCGGGCGAATTCGGTGCTCACGCGCAGGTCGGGGGTCACCTTCCACTTGGCGCCGATCGCGCCCTGGTGGCTCTCGGAATCGTCCTGCGGCGCCTGGTTCGAGCTCAGCGCGTACAGGTCGCCGGTCGACGTCACAGTGTCGATCTGCTTCGTGCCCGGGAACAGCGTGTACGTGGTGCCGGCGTTCCAGCCCAGGTTACCGATGAAGAACTGGGTCTCGCGGTCGTGTTCGATACGGGTCGACCAGCCTTCGGCATACACCTCGAGGTTGTTGGACGGCTTGTACTGGAATGCCCAGTTGCCGGACCAGCGATCGCGCTTGCCCGTCGTGCCGCTGTGGCCGAGGTCGCGCGGGCCGGTGATCGTCGGGTCGCTCGTCACGGTGTTGTCCGGCGGCGAGTTCCACGTCACCTCGTCCTGGTAGTGGCCCTTCTGGTACGACAGGCCGACCAGCGCGCCGAATTCGCCGATGTCCGTCTTCCAGCGGTTCGAGACCATGCCCGCCACTTGTGGGTCGTTCTTGTTCGACTTGTCGCGGTTCTCCACGCGGCCGTTCAGGCTCGCCGAGAAGCCCTTGAAGTCGAACGGGCGCGACGTGCGTACGTCGATCACGCCGGCGGTACCGCCTTCGACCATCTCGGCGCCCTGCGTCTTGTAGACGTCGACACGCTGCAGCATCGTCGTCGGGATGTCCGACAGGTACAGGCTGCGGCCGCTCGACGTGTACACCTCGCGGCCGTTCAGCAAGGTGGTCAGGCCCGGCAGGCCGCGGATGATGACCGTGCTGGCCTCGCCGCCGGCGCGCAGCACCTGCACGCCGGTCACGCGGCCCAGCACCTCGGCCACGTTCTTGTCGGGGAACTTGCCGGCATCTTCCGCGACGATCGAGTCGATCACTTCGTCGGAGTTGCGCTTGATCGTCTGCGCGCTTTGCGCCGCACGGCGCACGCCGGTGACGACCACGGAGCTGATCTGCGCGTCGGCCTGCGCCTTGTCGGCGGCGGCCTGGGCATCCTGGGCCCGCACGGACGCGCTGGAGAGAATGCCCGCGCCGGCCAGCACGGCGACGGACAGCTTGAGTTGCAGGTTTCGGGACGGCGCGGAATGCCCGATGGAGGACGGTGCCATGAAGGTCTCCTGTCAGTTATAGTTTTTGTAAAAAGGGTGTGGCAATACTGTTACTTTCGTTCCGGGAGCCAATATTAGTGACCGCACCCTTACCGATCCAATGATTTTTTCGCGTTTTTCGATATCGATATGAATATCATTGGCCAGGTTCGCTCCCACATTCCGGGCAACACGGGGTTTCGTTCTCGCAGGTTGTTGCCACACCGGGAATCCTTTACGGAACAGAGACTTAGGTTTCGAACGACCGTGCTGACAAGCAAAATGTGAGCGCAACCGCGGCGTTCCGATCAAATGGGTGAGCGAAGCTGGTCGCAGCCCGGTGCTGTATCGAAATCGCAACAGCGGCTGGTCAAAAAAGCCGCGTGCGGCCGTCATTTCCGCGCCTGCAGCCCGGTGACGAGCGCTACACTGGGCCGTTTCTGCCACGGAGGTGACCATGACGGCTGTACCGACGGCGTTGGACGAGCGCGTCGCGCGCAACACCCGTACTGTCGACACGCATGTGCTGGAGACTGGCTGGTGACTGGCCTGCTGGACACCCTGAGGCCGCAGCGCATCCTCGTGTTCCGCGCGCTGCAACTGGGCGACATGCTGTGCGCCGTGCCGGCATTGCGCGCGTTGCGGGCCGCCGCACCAACCGCCCGCATCACGCTGGTCGGCCTGCCGTGGGCCGCGCAGCTGCGCCTCCGCTACCCGCATTATCTCGATGACTTCATCGCCTTCCCCGGCCATCACACGCTGCCGGAGCAGGCGTTGCGGCACGAGGAGCTGCCCGCCTTCCATATGGCGCTGGCACGGCGCCATCCCGATCTCGCGATCCAGCTGCATGGCGACGGTTCGCGCACCAACGCCATCGTGGCGGGATTCGGCGCGCGGGCCAACGCCGGCTTCCATCCGGCCGGCGAAAGCCCGCTGCCGGGCTGGGATGGCGTGCCATGGCCCGCAACGGGGCTGGAGCCGCACCGGCTGCTGCCGCTGATGGAACACCTGGGCGCACCGGCGCACGGCACGCACCTGGAATTTCCCCTGTACCCGGCGGACGACGCGGAACTGCACGCATCAGGCCTGGCCGACGACCTCGAACCGGGACAGTACTTCTGCATCCATCCCGGGGCGCGCAGCCGCGACAAGTGCTGGCCGATCGAGCGCTTTGCCGAGGTGGCCGACCACATCGCGCAGGCGTGGGCGCTGACACCCGTGCTTACCGGCGCGGCCAACGAGGCCGGCCTGGCGCATGCCGTCGCAGAGCGGATGCAGGCGCCGGCGCGGATCGCCGCCGGGCCGATCTCGATTGGCGCGATGGCCGCGCTGATGGCGGGGGCACGGCTGCTGGTCTGTAACGACACGGGCGTGTCGCACCTCGCCGCGGGCCTGAAGCTGCCCAGCGTCGTCCTCTTCAACAAGGCCGACATCACGCGCTGGGCGCCGGAAGACACGGACCTGCACCGCTGCCTGTGGGACCCCGGCGGCGAACGGGCCCGCGAAGTGATGGCCCATGCCGATGCGCTGCTGGCGCGCGGCGCAGGTCAGGCACGCGCGTAGCGAAGGCGCTGTCACACGAGCTGATGGATGGGCTCAGTTGCCCGATGCATAGGCGAATTTGTTCACGGCGGGATGACGGTGCCGCTGCAGGCGGGTGCCCTGGGTTACGCTTTCCTTGCTTTGGCTTGCTTCGGCGCGGGCTCGGCATCGGTACCGTGCCGCAGCGCCGTCTCCAGCGCGGCCGCGCGCCCTTCCGCTGCCGCCGCGCGGGCCTGGGCAGCGGCCAGTTCGCGGTGCGCGGCCGCCAGCTGTTCCAACGCGTGGTCGCGGGTGGTACCGGCCGCCGCGGCGCTGCCTTCCAGGGCGCCGATGCGCTGGTGCAGTCCAGCCAGTTGCGCCAGCATGTCGCGCAGCTCGGCGCGATGCCGTTCCGTCGCCGCCGCGGCGGCTTCCCGTTCGGCGTCGACGGCCTTTTGCAGCCGGCCCGCATCGGCCCGCTCGCGGTCCAGTTCGGTGACGAGATGCGCACGGGCCGTCTCGGCGGCTTGCTGCTCGGCCTTCAGCTGGTCGCGCAGCTTGTCGAGCGCGGCGGCATGGTCGCGCTCGACGGTCTTGAACCAGGCGTGCTGTTCGTTCAATTCCTTGCGGGCGTCGTCGACCCGTTCGCGCAGCTTCCCTTGCAGCGCTTCGGCGGCCGCCAGTTGGCGGCGCAGGTCGGTGGTTTCGGCGCGTGCGGCCGCCAGTTCGGTGCGGCTGGCGGCCAGGGCGGACTCCAGCTGCGCGGCGCGGACGTCCGCTTCCGCCTGCGCTGCCTGGGCGGCGGCGACTTTCGCATCGGCCTCCTCGCGCAGTGCCGCCAGCGCGCCAGCCGCTTCTTGCTGCGCCTGCTTCCACAGCGCCGACAACAGTTCGCCGGCGCCCGTCTTCAGCGCTTCCGGCAAGTCGGCACCCTCGATCTGCACGCGGCTGCGTTCGCGCAGCTGGTTCCAGAACTTGTTCAACGCTTCCGCCGGCGCCGACATGCTGCCCTTGCGCACCAGCTGGTACAGCCGGTTCGCCGTCGGCGTCATGCCGTAGCGGAAAAACATCACGGTACAGACTTCGCGGTACAGGTCCTGCGTGTTCGGGTGCTGCGCGCGCAGCGCTTCGACATCGTTCAACAGCTGGGTTTCGGCGGTCAGGGCGGTTTCCAAATGATACTCCTCATCAACCCTGAAGATAATACTACGCTTTATGTAGTGTTTCCAGAGGTGAGCTCGCCGGAGCCGGTTGGGCGACCGCGGCACGCCGGCGCCGGCGGCTCAACCACAGCACGAGACCCGTGACCATGAAAGCGAGCGGCGTGATGCCGGCCACGCTGATCAGCAGCCGCCCCGGGGTGCCGAACGCTTCGCCGGTGTGCAGCGGGTACTGCCAGTTCAGGAACGTGTCGCCGGCCGGTGCGCGCAGCGGGTCGCGTACGCCAACGAGCCTGCCCGTGTATGCATCGATGAAGAGGCGCGTGTTGCCGTCGCCCTTGCGCACTTCTCCTGGCTGGCGCATGCGGATCTCGTACGGCGCACGGGGCCCGGCAGGCAGGCCGATACGCGACACCCGGCCGGCCGGGTTGTACGCTTGCGCCGCCGCGACGGCTTGCGCGGCGCCGATGTCGGTGCCGGTCTTGCCGGCGTTCTTCGGCTTGGCCGGCGGCGTCACCGTCGCAACGGCCGCGACGGCCGGCCGGACCCAGTCCGGCAGGTTGAAATACAGTCCCGAAAAGCCCAGCACCAGCAGCACGGGTGCGGCGATCATGCCGGCGCTGCGGTGGAAGCTGTAGTGAAAGCGCAGCGTGCGCCAGTGGCCGGCGATCGCGAACGATTTGACGAACGCATTCCACGTCGCCCGCGGCCACCACAGCGCGATGCCCACCGCTGCGACCAGCGCCAGCGCCAGGCCGGCGACGCCCATCACCGTCTTGCCCGCCTCGCCCGCGAACAGGTAGCGGTGCAGGTGGAACAGCGTCGACGTCAACAGCGGGCGGGACAACCCGAACTCTCCCCAGTTGCGTTCGCCCAACACCGTCAACGTAACGGGGTCGACCATCACCTGGCGTGTCACGGCCAGTGCCGTGCTGGAAGCAGGCTTGGCGGTGCGATACGACGCGACGATGACGCCATCCGGCTCTTCCGGCAACTGCAGGCCGGTCGGCTTGCCGTAGCGTGCGTCTTGCGCCAGCATCAGCGCGGCACGCTCGGCCAGCGGGCCGGGCGCGGGCAGTGGCGCGGTCCGGCCCGGCACCCGCATCAGCCCGGGATTCAACGTACCATCCAGTTCCGGCATCCACGCCAGCGCCACGCCGGTGATGCCGGCCAGCACGAACGGCAGGCCGAACGCCAGCGCCAGGTACAGGTGTAACGTGCGCAACAATTTGCGCGAAGTACCGATGATCATTGATATTTGACAGTGACAGAATGGCCGATTGTAGCGCATTGCCGCGGTAAATGATAACGGTTATCATTTGCGACTTTCAGATCGAAACCTTACAGGAGAGAGCCGCATGCTGCGTCCCCGCCCCCTCGCCCGCGCCGTGGCGCTTGCGTGCCTCGCGCACGTGCCCGCCTGGGGACAGGAAGCGCCGGACGAGCCCCTCGCCGAGGTCGTCGTGACGGCGACGCGCAATGCCAAATCCGTCGACAAGATTCCCGGTGCCGTCAGCGTCATCACGCCGCGCGAGCTGGAAACGCAATACCTGCTGGCGGACGACCCGTCGGCCGCGCTGGCCACCTACGTTCCCGGCTACGCACCCAGCCGGCAGAAGATCTCGTCGACGGGCGAATCGCTGCGCGGCCGCACCCCGCTGATCCTGCTCGATGGCGTGCCGCAGTCGAACCCGCTCCGCTCCGGCAGCCGCGAAGGGTATTTCGCCGACACGGCGATCATCGAGCGCATCGAGGTGATCAACGGCGCGTCCGCGATCCAGGGGATGGGCGCGACGGGCGGCATCATCAACTACATCACGAAGCGCCCACGCACGGCCGGTACCGAATATACGGTGAACGCCCGGGTATCGAACCAGTTCCGCCACGACAGCCTGGACTGGAAGACGGGCGTGTCGGTGGCGCACAAGGCGGGCGACTTCGACGTCTTCGCGTATGCGAGCGTGCAGCGCCGCGGCATGGCGTATGACGGCACAGGCCGGCTGGTGGGCATCGACGCGCTGCAGGGCGACACGCTGGACGCGGGCGGCCAGGACCTGTTCGTCAAGCTGGGCCGCGATTTCGGCGACCAGCGCGTGCAGCTGACCGTCAACCGGTTCTACTTCCGGGGGCGCAGCGATTACCGCACCGTGCCGGCCGACTTCCTGCGCGGCACGCCGACGACGTCGGCGCCGGGTGCGCCGCCCGGCAATCCGCCCCGCAACGATGTGCGGACGGCCACACTGGATTACCGTCACGCCGCGCTGTTCAGCGGCAGTTTCACTGCCCAGCTGTTCAGCCAGGACTTCACGGCACTGTTTGGCGGCAGCAACACGAGCACGTTCCAGGACGTGCGCCTGGCGCCGCTGGGCCAGCTGTACGACCAGTCGGAAATCCATGCCGACAAATACGGCGCGAAGGTGACGTGGGTCCGCCCGGACCTGCTGGTGCCTGGCCTCGAGTGGACGCTGGGCATCGACCACCTGCGCGATCGCAGCGGCCAGCGCATGGCCGCCACCAACCGCACCTGGGTGCCGACCCTGGACTTCACGTCCACCGCGCCGTTCGTGCAGCTGGAATACGAGGCAGGTCCGGTGACGATCCGCGGCGGTGTGCGGCGCGAATCGGCCCACCTGAAGGTGGATACGTACACGACCTTGTGGGCGTACGGCGGCTTCACGGTGCAGGGTGGCGAGCGCTCGTTCGACAAGGCCGTGAAGAACATCGGCGCGGTGTGGCGGTTCGCGCCCAAGTGGTCGGCGTTCTTGTCGTCGTCGGAAGGCTTCGGCCTGCCGGACGTGGGCATCGTGCTGCGCGGCGTGAACCGGCCGAACCAGTCGGTGGACCAGCTGTTCGACCTGCAGCCCGTCATCACGCGCAACCAGGAGATCGGCGTCAACTGGCGCGGCGCGCGCGGCAGCGCCGGCGCCTCGTTCTACGACTCGCGCTCGAAGCTGGGCACCGTCATGCGGATCAACGCGGAAGGCCTGGGCGTGCTCGATCGGGTGCCGACGACGGTGCGCGGCTGGGAAGTCTCCGGCGAGGTGCGCGTGACGCGCACACTGGCCGCGTCGGCTGCCTACGCGAAGACGATGGGCAGGACGGCGCTTGCCGCCGGCCGGCCGATGGATGTGGCGCTGGGCGCCCGCTCGCAGGCGCCGGACAAGCTTGTGCTGGCTGCGAACTGGACGCCGCTGCCGAAGACGCAGCTGCGCGTACAGGCCACCCGCCTGGCGGACCGGGACATCAACATCGGGCGCACGTCCGGCCCGGTGAACCTGGAAGAACACTTCCGCGGCTACACGCTGGCCGACGTGGCGGGAACGGTCGACAGCCGCTGGGGCCGCTTTGGTTTCGGTATCGAGAACGTGGCGGACCGGCACTACATCGGCTACTACCCGCAATCGGTCAATTTCAAGGATCCGCTGTCGTACTTCGCGGGGCGCGGCCGCACGTTCTCCGCCAGCTACACCCGCCAATTCTGACCGCTCAGCCGTATGGATGAGTTGTTTGCGCTTTATCAAAAGTTATGCGACTGGAACTGCGAACCGCTTAATTAAACGCGTCGACAGGTCCATAATCGGCCTCATGGGTGCAGACACGCTCCGTCGCCGCGCCCGAACCGACGAGGACCGTCATGAAAATCGTTCCCTCCGCGTTATTGGGCAGGTTGCGCAGCCCTTCCCTCCGTTCCGAACGGCCGGCACCAGCCGCCACGCGGGGCCGGCCACGCACCGCCGCCACGCAGCTGGCCGACTGGCTGCAACAGGGCGAATCGCTGGCGGGGCGCGATCTATCCGGCGCCGACCTGTCGGGCATCGTTCTTGACGGCGCCGATCTCACCGGCATCGTGCTGGAAGGGGCGGACCTGCGCGGCGCCAGGCTGCGCGGTGCGTCGCTGCGGCAGGCGCTGCTGGCCGGTGCCCTGCTCGACGAGGCAGATTGCTCCCAGGTGCGCTTCGACGGTGCCTGCCTGGACGGCAGCCGCGCCGAGCATGCGCGCTTCTGCGGCGCCTCGCTGCGGGGTGTGCGCGCAAACGATGCCAGCTGGCCCGGCGCCGATCTCAGCGATGCCTGCCTGGACGAATTCATGGCTGCCGGCATCGACCTGTCCCGCGCCGTGCTGGACCGCTCGCATGCCCGCGCGATGGTGCTGCTCGATGCGCGTGCGGAAGCCAGCCGCTGGCGCGGCGCGCGCTGGGACCGGGTGCTGGCACTGCGGGCCCGCCTGGCCCGGGCCGATTTCCGGCAGACGCGGATGCAGGGCTGCGCGTTCAACGGCGCCGACCTGTCCGCCAGTAGCTGGCATTACGCGGAATTACAGGAGACGCAGGGCGCGGCAGGCACCGACTGGCGCGATGCCGTGCTGCGCGGCACGCGCGCAACGGACTGCGACTTCCATGGCGCCCGCATGGCGGGTGCGGAGCTGACGGGCGGGCGCTTCCTGCGCACGGATTTCGGCACGTGCGACTTGTCAGGCGCGAAGCTGGACAGTGCCCATTTCCCGTTCTGCAGCCTGATCGGCGCGCGCCTGCAGCAGGCCAGCGCGCATGGTGCCGACTTCGGCCGCAGCATCTGCCGGCGCGGCGATTTCGACGGCGCCGTGCTGGACCGGGCCCGCTTCGCGTGGCCGTCGTTCGGTGGCCCCGACCTGGCACTGATCGCGGGAGCGTCCTGATGCTCCGGGCGGCCATGCTCGCCGCCGCATTCGTCTGCGGTGCGAACGCCGCTGCCGAATGCCCCACGGAGCAGGAACTGGACGCGCTGCGCGTGACGGCCGTCAGCGCCTTCAATCCGCGCCATCCGGGCCGCCCGCTGCCCGAGGCGTCGCTGCGCGACGGCATCACGGTGACCGTCGAAGGCTTGCCGGTGCTGCTGCGGCAAGCGGCCTGCACGGCGCAGCGCCACAAGGTGGTGCTGTTCCTCGACGGCCGGCCGCTGCCCGACATCGTCCCCTACCCGCCCAGCAATGGCCAACAGCAGACGTTGCATTTCGTGTTGAACCGCACCGAAACGTCGCGCGACGTCTGGACCCACCTGCTCGGCAAGCCCACCTTCGCGCCGCGCGATGTGCCCGTCAGCGTCGGGCTCGAGGACGGCGCCGCGGTGGCGTCGGACGTCGCGCTGCGGCTGCGCGTGATTCCGATGGGCTGGTTTGCCCTGTGGAGCACGCTGCTGGCGGTCCTCGGCGTCAGCTTCATCGTGCTGGCCCGGCGCAGCGACGTGCTGCGCGACCCCGGCCCGGCGCCGGCGCCCGGCGTGCGCAAGCCCTACAGCCTGGCGCGCACGCAGGCGGCCACGTGGTTCTTCCTGATCCTCGCGTCGTACGTGTTCATCGGCATGGTCACGGGCGACTATGCGACGACGATCACGAACACCGTGCTGGGGCTGATGGGCATCAGCGCCGGCACCGTCGTCGGCTCGTCGCTGATCGACCAGCCGCCGGCCGGCGCCGCGGCGATTCCGCCGCCGAGCCGCGGCTGGCTGCTGGACATTCTCAGCGACAGCTATGGCGTCAGCTTCCACCGCTTCCAGATGGCGGCGTGGACACTGGTGCTGTCGATCGTGTTCATCCAGCAGGTCTACGGCAACCTGGCGATGCCGGACTTCGACGTGACCCTGCTCGGGCTGATGGGCATCAGCGCCGGCACCTACCTGGGCTTGAAGACGACGGCGGAACGCAAATGAGGCAAGCGGGCGTTCAGCGCAGCTGGCGCAAGTCCGTCACCGGTTCTCGGCCGAACGCGCCGGACAGCGCATAAGCAACCAGCCGCGCGCCCGCGGCGAACGGGTCGTCCAGCGCGCCGTCGCGCTGCAACGCGACGAACCGCTCGATCGACGGGAAGTCCCGCGCCGACATCGCCCGGATCTGCGCCTGCATGCCCGTGTCGATGACGCCCGGCGCGACGCTGGCGATCGCCAGCCCCGGCACACCATCGAGCACGGTGGCGCGCGCGTGCATGTCCAGCGCCGCCTTAGTCGCGCAATACGTGCTCCAGCCGGCATAGGGGGCGCGAGCGGCGCCGCTCGAGACGTGCAGCACGCGGCGATCGGGGCACGTGCCCGTCGCGGCGACAAAGGCGTCGGTCAGCACGAGCACCGCGGATACGTTGACGGCCACCGCCTGCGCCAGCTGCGCGCCACCCAGCCTCCCGGGTGCACCGACCGGCTGCACAACCCCGGCGTTGTTGATGAGCAGCGCCTGCTGAGCGCCGCCCAGGAACGCGGCCAGCTCGCCACCATCCAGCCACGCCTGCAGCGCGGTCGCGTCGGCCAGGTCCAACGCGACCTGACGCAAGCCCGGCTGCGCGTCGCCGGCGTGGCGCGCGAGGCCCATCACTTCGGCGCCGCCGGCCAACAACGCACGTGCGATGCCGGCGCCGAGGCCACGGCTGTGTCCGGTGACGATGGCTTTCATGTGTCCTCCCGCGCAAAAGCGGGAATTTTACCGTGCCGCGTCGGGGCCGATACGGCGCGTGTCGTAGGTCTGCGTGGCGCAGTGCAGCGTGATGCGGGAGCCGTGGCTGCCGCCGAGGAATTGATGGACGACCCGCAGGCCAAGCGCCTGCACGGCGCGCTCCAGCGCGGCGATGTTGCGCTCGCCGACGCGCAGCGGGAACTGCACCCGTTCGAACAGGCTGGCGCCGCCGGCCGCGATCACTTCGAGCTCGGCGTAGTCTTCCTCGCGGGCGCCGAGCCCGCGCAGCAGCGCAGGCAGCGCGTTGCTGACGTAGCGCAGGTCGAGGCCCGTGTCGTCCGGCGGTGCTTCCGCCAGCAGGCAGTGCGCCAGCGCGCAGCGCTTCTTGCGGCGCCACAGGATGCCGATGCCGACACAGGAGCCCAGCAGCGCCGTCAACACCATATTGCCGCTGCCGACCGCGAGCGCGCCCGCCCACACGTGGGTGACGTCGGCAGCGGCGAGGTTCGGTGCGGTGCCGGCAGGCGGCGTGAGGACTAGGGAATTCGGCATGGGGACCCAATGGCAATGAAAGCAAAGGCGGCGACGGCGCCGCAAGACTGGTTGCCGGACATTGATTGGGTCAGCCCCGCTATGATGCACGCAGGAAATAGATCTGTAAATGGCGTTTACCCAACAGTCCCAGGAACTGTCGGGTGCCGCCGTCAGCGGCCCTGCTTGCGCAGGCTGTGCCAGATCGCCAGCAGCACGGGGATCGCCAGCGTGACGCCGGAAACGGCGTCCCATACGCCGTCGCCCAGCAGCGCGGCGAGCAGGCCGATCGTCGTCAGGATGCCGAGCAGGATCGGCACGCCCCACAGCCGCAGGAAGGCCGGGCTCATCGCGGTTCTCCCTGCGCCAGCGCGGGCATGCCGGCCACTTCCGCAACGGCTTCCTGCTCGCTGGCGGCACGCGCCGGCACCGTCACGCCGCGCTTGAGCCACAGGTACAGGCCGCTGCCGAGCACGAAGATCGTGATCACGTCCAGCGCCGCCCACAGGAACTGCATGACGGGACCGCCGTAGTCGCCGAAGTGCAGCGGTTGCGACACCAGCAGTGCCGTCAGATACCACGGCAGCTCGCGACTATCGGTCACCCTGGCCGTCTGCGCGTCGATCAGCACCGGCTTGTACAGGCGCGACGTGAACGGCTGGTTGCCGTTCATGAACACGCCATAGTGGTGTTCGCTGGAATACGGCGTGCCGGGGAAGGCGATGAAGCCGATCTTCATGCCCGGCTCGGCGGCGCGGGCCTGGCGCACGGCCTCTTCCATCGAGCCGAATGTCGCGATCGGCGGCGCGTTGCGGTACGGCGCCAGCATCTCGGCCAGCTCCGTCGATTGCCAGTACTTCAGCATCAGGTCTGCCCATGTGTTGATCATGCCCGTCGCGCCGACGACGAAGGCCCACGTCAACGTCACGATGCCCAGCAGGTTGTGCAGGTCAAGCCACTTGGTGCGCTTGGTGCGCTCGCGGCGCACCGTGCCGAAGTCGAGCTTGCGCATGAATGGCGCGTACAGCACGACGCCGGAGACGATCGCAACCAGCAGCAGCAAGCCCATCAGGCCAAGGAACAGCTTGCCCCACAGGCCGGCATACAGGTCCACGTGCAGGTGGAACATCACGGACATGAAGCTGCCTTCGAATTGCGGGGTCGGCAGCACCTCGGCGGTGCGGGCGTCGACGGCGATCGCCTTGTAGTTCTCGTCAGTGCCGTGGTCGCCCAGCGTCAGGTTCCAGATGTTCGGTTCGTCCGCCTCCTGCGACATGTACATCATCTTCTTGCCGGGATAGGCGGCCATGCCGGCGGCCACGATCTTGTCGAGGTTGGCCTTCGGCGTATCGGCCGGCAGCGCTTTCGCTTCCACCTCGTTGCCCAGCAGATGGCCGATCTCGTGGTGGTAGATCAGCGGCAGGCCGGTAACGCACAGCAGCAGCATGAAGACGGTGCAGACGAGGCTGCTCCATTTATGGATCCAGGCCCAACGGCGGATGGCGACAGGAGTCATTGTATTGATCGGTCGGATTGGCGATATGAGGATGATAATGCAAACCATTCTCATTTACCATAGAGCGATGAACGGCTACAATAATAAAACTCATTCATTACTGAACATCATTACAACACTGCCATGTCCAAACCCGTCTTTACCCTCACTCCCCTCGCCTGCGCCGCCGCACTGTTCGCCGCCGGCGCCGCCCACGCCCAGGAAACCGCCGCCACCGAGCAGACGATGCAGACCGTTGTCGTCACCGCGTCCGCCGACGCTTCCGCGCAGGGCTTGACGAAAGCCTACTCCGGCGGCCAGGTGGCGCGCGGCGGCCGCATCGGCCTGCTGGGCAACGTCGACATGATGGATACGCCGTTCAACGGCACGGCTTACACCCAGCAGCTGTTGCAGGACCAGCAGACGCACAGCGTCGCCGACGTACTGCAGAACGATGCCGGCGTGCGGGTGACGCGCGGCTTCGGCAACTACCAGGAGATGTACATGATCCGCGGCTTCGCCGCCAATTCGGACGATCTCGCGTACAACGGCCTGTACGGCATCCTGCCGCGCCAGTACGTGGCCACCGAACTGCTTGAGCGGGTCGAGGTGTTCCGCGGCGCCAGCGCGTTCCTGAACGGCGCGGCGCCGGGCGGTGGCGGCATCGGCGGGTCGATCAACCTGCTGCCGAAACGCGCGGGCAACGATCCGCTGACGTCGTTCACGGCCGGCTTCGAATCGGGCGGCCAGAAATACGCGGCGGCGGACATCGGCCGCCGCTTCGGCCCTGACAACCGCGCCGGCATCCGCGTCAACGCGGTGCGGCGCGACGGCGACACGGTCATCGACCGCGAACAGCGCGAGCTGTCGCTGGCCTCGGTAGGGTTCGACTGGAACGGCGGCAATTATCGCCTGTCGGCCGACGCCGGCTACCAGGACCACAAACTGACCGCCGCCCGCCCGAGCGTCAACGTGAAGGCCGGCGTTGCCGTCCCCGCGGCGCCGGACAGCGACAGCAACTACGCACAGCCATGGACGCATTCGAACGAACGCGACACGTTCGGCACGTTGCGCGGCGAACTCGACCTGGCGAAGGACACGGTAGCCTGGGCCGCCTTCGGTGCCCGTTCCGGTCGCGAATCGAACACGCTGGGCACGCCGACGGTGATATCGGCCGACGGCGC
The DNA here is from genome assembly GCF_007830495.1 of Pseudoduganella flava. Taxonomy (GTDB): domain Bacteria; phylum Pseudomonadota; class Gammaproteobacteria; order Burkholderiales; family Burkholderiaceae_D; genus Rugamonas; species Rugamonas flava. The sequence goes on from NZ_VLKW01000005.1 coordinate 184,889, forward strand.
CGCCACGACCTACCGCTTCGATAACGAGCGCAAGGACACCGTGCGTACCGGCGAGATCGGTGTCCGCACCAAGCTGCGCACCGGTGCCGTCGGCCACAGCATCAGCGCCAGCGCGACGGGCTTCCACAGCGATTCGCGCAACGCCTATGCGACGAGCCTGTCCGGCGCGTTGGCGACGAACATTTACACGCCGGTCGATGCGCCGGCACCGGCCGCCACGGTGGTCATCGGCGGCCGTCTCGATGCGCCGCTGACGACGACGAAGGCGATCCTGTCCAGCTATGCGATCGCCGATACGCTGTCGTTCGCGGACGACACCGTGCTCGCCACCGTGGGCTTGCGCCACCAGCGCATCAAGACGTTCAACTACAACTACGACACGGGCATCCAGAACGCGGCCTACGACAAGAGCCGCAATACGCCGGTCGCCGCGATCGTGTTCAAGCCGCTGCGCGAGCTGTCGCTGTACGCGAACTATATCGAGGCGCTGCAGCAGGGTAAGGTCGCGTCGGGTACCGGCGTGCTGAACCAGGGCGCGATGTTCCCGCCGACGGTGTCGCGCCAGCGCGAGATCGGCGCCAAGTACGACGCCGGCAAGGTGGGCATCACGGCCGCGCTGTTCTCGACGGCGGTGCCGCAGGCCTACGTGGTGAATCAGGTCTACGGCCTGAACGGCGAATCGCGCAACCGCGGCGTCGAACTGAACGTGTTCGGCCAGCCGCTGCGCGGCCTGCGCCTGCTGGGCGGCGTGACCTTCCTCGACGCGAAGCAGCGCCGCACCGCGGGCGGTACCTTCGACGGCAACGACGCGCTGGGCGTCCCTGACACCCAGCTGAACCTGAACGCCGACTGGGACGTGCCGGGCGTGGCCGGCCTCGCGTTGAATGGCCGCGTCACCTACACCTCCAAGCAATACCTGGATGGCGCGAACCTGCAGCAGGTGCCGTCGTGGACCCGCACGGACGCGGGCGTGCGCTACATCACCCGTCTGGGCGAACACTCCGTGACGCTGCGCGCCCGCATCGACAATGTATTCGACCGCAGCTACTGGGCATCGGCCGGCGGCGCATCCGGTGCCGGCTACCTGGTGCAAGGCGCGCCGCGCACGTTCGCATTGTCCGGCACGCTTGACTTCTGACTGGACTTGCATTGCGGGCTGTGGTGAGATACGTCCTACCGCAGCCCGGAGCAAGCCCGCATGGACGTCATCACCACCGCATTGACCGCGGCGATCGCCGACGGCGGCACCAACGCCGCCTACCAGATGCTGAAGGCCCGCCTGGCGGGCAGGTCGCCGCGTGTCGATGAAGCCATCGCCGACCTCGAGGAAGACCCGGGCTCGCTGTCGCGCCAGTTCGCGGTGTCGGATGCGCTGGCGGCGGCGGGCCTCGCCGGCGACCGCTACCTGCGCGCCGCCGCCCGCAACCTGATCGAAGAGACCGAACGGCGCCGGCCGCTGCACCCGGCGCAGGCGCAAGCGGGCGAACCGAACCACGTCGTCATGCAGGTGTTCTTTGCCACCGATCGCCAGCAGACGGGCGACCGCCACCCGGCCCGGCTGTTCGGCGCCGCCCGCGGCCCGCTCAGCTACGGCAGCTGCGAAGTCGGCATCCCGCGCGACCACCGGGTCGGTGCGCTGGAATCCCCTTCCGTGTTGCGCCTGCAGTTCCGGCCCGACCCGGACCGCCACGTCGTGCTGCTGCGCATCGAGACGGCAACCCGCGAGCAGTTCTTTCCCACGGTTGCCGACCGCGTCGGCCGCGGTGCCACACAGGCGGCACTGCTGTTCGTGCATGGCTACCGCGTCAGCTTCGAGGATGCCGCGCGGCGTACCGGGCAGATCGCCTACGACCTGCAGTTCACTGGCGTACCCGTGTTCTACAGCTGGCCGTCGCAGGGCCGGCTATCCGGCTACATGATCGATGAAACCAATATCGAGTGGGCACAGTCCCAACTGACGGAGTTCCTGACGGACTTCCTGGAGCAGACGCAGGCCGAGCATGTCTACCTGCTGGGCCACGGCATGGGCAACCGGGCACTGGTCCGGGCTGCCGCCGCGATCATTGCCGACCGGCCCGACCTTGCCGGGAGGCTGCGCGAGATCATCCTGACAGCGCCGGACATCGATGCCGACGTGTTCCGGCACGATATCGCGCCGGCCCTGTCCACGGCGGGCAATCCGGTGACGCTGTACGCATCGTCCGAAGACAGCGCGCTGCAGGTGTCGCAGCGGATGCATGGCCATGCCCGGGCCGGCGACAGCGGCGCGGGGCTCGTCGTGGTGCCCGGAGTGGAGACGATCGATGCGAGCAAGGTCGATACCAGTTTCATCGGCCATTCGTACTACGCGCAGGGCCGTTCGACGCTGGCGGACATGCATTACCTGATCAGCCAGCAGTTGCGGGCCGGACAGCGCCCCGGCCTGCATGCCGTGGACGGTCCCGGCGGACGCTACTGGACCTTCAACGAGTAGGAGAGCCACATGACGGCCTATGCAAGTGCCTCGGATGAAACAATTTTCTGTGTCGACGAGCTAGTCGAGGAGATGGGCAACGACGCCCGTGCGGTCGCGAAAGTGATACGGCGCGTACGCGAAGTGATCGGCAACGGCATCGACCCGTTGAACATGGCCGGCGAAGCCGTCCAGCAAGCACGCTTCATGGAGGCGCGCCGCATCCTGCACAATCTGCGCAACGAAGTCAGCGAACTGGGCGCCAGCCGCTTCGTCGGTGCCTGCCTTGCGCTTGAACTGGCGCTCACCGAGGGCAAGGTCATCGAGATCCCGCTGCTGTTCACGGCGGCCGAGAGCGAGCTGCGCCTCGTGATGGAACATGCCGGCGCCTGGCTCGACCAGCATGCCGGCCGCGCGAGCGATCGCGCCTGAACCGTACTAACGAATCGTTACAATTGTTACCCGCACCGCTGAACTTCTCCTGCCTTTCCGCAAAGTCAACATGTTAAGATCGATAACGATCTGGCGCGTTTGAACCGCACGCCGACACCGGATGCATTGCGGCGCACCATTTTCTTTAGGGAAATTGTGCACGAACTGGTATCATTGCCACCCTTTCATCCGAGCTGTGCAGGCTTGAATAAGGCAAGAAGAAGAACATGGAATTATTCAATAAGTCCGGCGTCCTGTTGTCGTCGGTTCTCGTCATGGTAGGCGCCTTGATAGCCTGCCAGGCCAAGGAGGACGTGGTGCCTCCGGCGCCCGTCATCGAAGCGGTCGCCCAACGCCTCAACGAACACGGCGGCGTCGCCGCCGAGCGCCGCTTGCGCGAGTGGGCCGAACAGGGTTCCGTTGTCGCGAAACGGGAATTGGGCATGCTGTACCAGAACAAGGCTCCGATGCGGCAGGAAGCCATGCGCCTGTTCGAGGAGGCAGCCCGTGCCGGCGACGCCGAGTCGGCGTTCCAGCTTGCCGAGATGTACCACGCGACGGACAAGGGCGAGCCCGACAAGGCCTGGCCGCTGTACGCCCAGGCCGCCGGTCACCAGCATCCGAAGGCGGCGCTGCGGCTTGCCGCGCTGGCCAAGGACGGCAGCGAAGAAGCCGCCCGCTGGCTTGCGGCCAGCAGCCAGCTGAAGTAATTCTCCCTTCGTCATTGACCCTGCGCGGCGGCCCGGTGCCGCCGCTGCCGTTTTTGTCGTCCGCTTAGCTTCAAGGTTGGCCGCGTTCCGCTCACGTTAACGCTTTTAACATCACTTAACTTGCCATTGTGCTCTTGCAGTTCCATCATGAATGCATGAGAAGCAACAGCATGGCGCTGTTGCGGAACAGGAGAACGACATGCAAGCGAACCAGCCTTCCGTCCACATCATGCATGCCGATGCCGTCATGACGGCCGGGCTGCATGCCCTGCTCGCCGAGCGCGGCGGTTTTTATCTGACGACGCGGGAACGCCAACCCCAGGGCCAGGCACACGCCCGGGTCATCGTGGCCGACTACGATGCCGGCATCGCGCTGGCACGCCAGCTGGCCCAGGACCGCCACGGCCCCGGCCCACGCATCCTGATCGTCACGCAACTGGACAAGGAATGGCAGGTGCGCACGGCAATGGACAGCGGCGTCCACGGCTATTTGCTGCAGGGCTGCAGCGCGGACGAATTGCACAAGGCCGTGCAACAGCTGAGCCAGGGCATGCGCTACCTGGCCGAGGCCGTGACGCGCTGCGTCGCGGACAGCCTGAGCCGCGAGACGCTGACGGGGCGCGAGACGGACGTGCTGCAGTTGCTGGCGAAAGGCTGCTGCAACAAGTCGATCGCCCGCGAGCTTGGCATTGGCGTCGGCACGGTGAAGACCCATGTGAAAGGCTTGATGAGCAAGCTCGACGCGACGGCCCGTACCCACGCCGTCGTCGTCGCCGCCCAGCGCGGGTTGATCGGCGGGCCCGCGCTGCGCGCCGAACGCCAGCAAAAGGCCCCGACGTTACAGTAAGGTTTGCCATTCCCCGGGGAAGTGCGCGACTGAGCGCGGTCCGACGGCAAGCGCACTTCCCCAGCTCGACAATGGTCATTGTTGAGGGCGATCAACGAGCCCGCCCTGCGATTTCCTACGCTGGCAGTTCAGCCCGCACTGGAGACCGCCATGTCGAAACGCCTACTTACCGCCCTGTCCGCCCTGCCACTGCTGTTGGCGCTGGGTGCCTGCCACCGGCCCCAGGCCACCGACGACCTGATCGCCGACGCGCGCCGCTACCGCGCCCAAGGGGATGCGAAGGCCGCGATCATCCAGCTGAAGAACGTCGTCCAGCAGCAGCCGGACCATGCGCCGGCCCGCTTGATGCTAGGCCAGCTGTACATCGAGAGCGGCGACATGCTGTCCGCGGAAAAGGAGCTGCGGCGCGCCCGTGACCTGGGCACGCCGGCCGGGGATGTGCTGCCCGCACTGGGCAAGGCCTTGCTGCTGCAGGGACAGTACGAACGCTTGCTGAACGAGATTCCGGACGATCCGGCCAATGCGGTGACGATGGCATTGCGCGGCCAGGCACTGCTGGGCCTGGACCGGCGCGACGAGGCGAAGGCGCAGTTCCAGCAGGCACTGCAGCGCAAGCCCGGGCTGGCCGAGGCCACACTCGGCCTGGCCAAGGTGGCGCTGGCGGCCAATCACACGGACCAGGCCAACCAGCTCGTCGAGCAGGCGGCCGCGCAAAACCCGGACAGCGTGGATGCGCTGCGCCTGAAGGGCGATCTGCAGCGGGCTCGCAACGATCGCACGGCGGCGCGCACCACGTACGAACGCATCCTCAGCATGAAGCCGGACAACGTACAGGCGCGCGTCGACCTGGCCAACCTCGACATCGAAGCAGGCCAGTTCAAGGATGCACGGGAGCAGATCAAGCTGGCCCGTAAGTCCCAACCGAACAGCTTGCTGATCTTGTATTCGCAAGCCTTGCTCGACTTCCGCGAAGGGAATTTCAAGACGTCACTGGAGCAATTGCAGCAGGTCTTGCGTGCCGTGCCGGACCATATGCCAAGCGTGCTGCTGACGGGCGCCGTCCAGTTGGCGATGGGCTCCTACACGGAGGCGGAACAAAACCTGACGCGGTTCCTGCAGGCTAATCCCGGCAACGCCTACGCCACCAAGCTGCTGGCCACCGTCGCGCTGCGCAATGGTCAGCCGGAAGAGGCATTGAAACTGGTCCGCCCACTGATGAAGGAGACGCCCGACGACGTCGAATTGCTGGCGCTGGCCGGTGAAACGGAGATGCGCGCGCGGCACTTCGACAAGGCCGCGGCGTATTTCGAAAAGGCCAGCGAACTGAAGCCGGAAGCGTCGGAACTGCGCCTCGCGCACGGCATCAGCCGGCTGGGGCTGGGCGAGAATCCGCGGGCGATCGCGGAACTCGAGCATGCGAGCCAGGGCGGCCCCGCCGGCGGCCGGGCCGGCGTGCTGCTCGTACTGACGCAACTGCGCGGCAAGCAGTTCGACAAGGCGCTCGAAGCGGTCGACGCGATGATCCGCAGCGGCGACAATCCGATGCTGCAGAACCTGCGCGGCGGCGTACTGCTGGCGCGCAGCGACGTCGACGGCGCCCGGGCCGGCTTCCTGAAGGCGCTCGAACTCGATCCGCTGTACCTGCCGGCGCTGGACAACCTGGCGCAGCTCGACATCGTCGAGAAAAAGCCGGAGGAGGCGCGCAAGCGCTATGAACAGGCGCTGGCCCGCGACAAGAAGAACGTCGCGGTGATGACCGCCCTCGCCCGCCTGGAAACACGCCTGGGCCGTACCGCGCAAGCCGCCCAGTGGCTGGAACAGGCAACCAGGGAGAACCCCAACGCGACGGCGCCAGCCCAGTTGCTGGCCGCGTATTACCTGCGGGCCGGCGACAAGCAGAAGGCGCTGACGCTCGCGCAGAAGCTGCAGGCGACGGACACGGAAAATCCGGAAGCGCTTGCGCTGCTCGCCCAGGCGCAGGCGGACAACGGCCAGAACGACGCGGCAATCGAAAGCTACGAGCGCCTGGCGGGCCTGCAACCGAAGTCGGCAGCCGCACAGCTGCGGGTCGCCGGCCTGTATCTGCAGGCAAACCGGCTCGACGACGCGTTGCACGCGGCGCGCCGGGCCGTGACGGCCGAACCGGCAAACGTCGACGCGCTGCTGCTGCAAAACAGCTTGCTGATCGAGAAAAAAGCGCTGTTCGAAGCGGCCACCCTGGCGCAAGGTGTGCAGAGCCGGCAGCCGGACTCGCCGGTCGGCTTCAAGCTCGAGGGCGATGTGCTGATGGCCCAGCAGAAGCATCGCGAGGCGCTGCAGCGTTATGAGCGCGCGTTCGAACTGGCACCGTCCGGCCCGCTCGTGATCGCGCGGCACCGCGCCCTGCTGGCAGCGGGCCAGCAAAACGAAGCCGCCGCCGCGATCCGGCAATGGCTCGACAAGTATCCGGCGGACCAGCCGACCCGCATCTACTACGCCAGCGCGCTGCTGGCGGGCGGCGATTTCAGGAGCGCCAGCGCGCAATACGAGCTGATCGTCCAGCGCGCGCCGGACAATGTGATCGCGCTGAACGACCTCGCGTGGTCGCTGCTGCAGCTGAAGGATGGCCGTGCGCTCGGTTTCGCCGAGAAGGCGTACCAGCTGGCGCCGAAGAATCCGGCGGTCGCCGACACGCTGGCGGCGATCCTGCTCGACAAAGGCAATACGGCGCGCGCCGTGCCCTTGCTGAAGAAGGCCGTCGAACAGGCCCCGTCCGCCGGCGACATCCGGCTGCACCTGGCGCAGGCGCTGCTCAAGGCGGGCGACCGCAAGGGCGCACGGGGTCAGTGCGAGCAACTCCTGGCGATGCCCGACTTCAAAGGGCAGGCCGAGGTGCGCGCACTGATGGCGCAGATGTGACATGCGGCGCCGCGCCCGCTACCGCAAACGGCGCGGCGGGCGGGTGCGACGGCCCTCCCGGCGCGCTCCCGGCGCCCACCCGGCCCACGATGGGCTGCGCTGCGCCCAGCCACGATCACTGGCCCGCACCGTGCCCTCCCCCATTGGTTGCGCTGCAGGACGGGCGACGCCATGGCTGCCGGCGAACCGCCGGTATGCTCATGGCGTCCAGGCGGACCGGCCGTACAGCGGCGCGTGCCCATCACTCCGGCGCACGCTGTGAGTACCGTCCGGGCGCGATCACGTTGGCCGGGTCCAGGGCCCGTTTGATCCGCCCGACCATGCGCCAATAGGAGTCGTTGCCGTCGTCCAGGTCGGCCATCGACTGCAATCCCACCCGGTACGGAATATAGCCCGCTCCCATCATCGTCTCGAAGACCTGGCGGTAGCACAAACGTGCACGCTCCGTTTCCGCCGGGTCTTCCTTGTCGTAGGCGATCGTCAGCACACCGCCCAGCGCGCGCTCGTTGATCATGCTGAACGTGACGAACAGGTCGAAGCCGTGCGTACGGAAGATCGGTTCGGCCAGCGCATGCACGCGCAGCAGGTCCGCGCCGCGCATCGGCAGCACAGGCGACACCCACAGCATGCCGCAGTTGTCCAGCGCCGGGTTGGCGTCGGCCGGAAACCCCGGCGGCAGGCCGCCGCGCCGGCGCCAATAGGCTCCGGCGAGGAAGCGGCCATTCGGAATGCCGCGGTTCATCTCGAACAGCGAGCGGCCCAGCGCCACTTTCGCCGCGAGGCGCCGGCCGGGCCCCGTGGCACCAAGCATGCGCGCCATCCGCTCCGCCAGATCGAGCTTGCGCTCATCGAGAAACTGTACTCGCGCCGCCGTCGGCGCCAGCGCCTTGCGCAGCGCGCGGCGCGCAGCGGCCACCTGCGCGTTGCTGCCGTACAGGGCCCCCGACACCGCCCATGCGCCCACGCCGGCGGCCGCGCGCAGCTGTGCGCGTACCGCGTCCGGCAGCGGTACCTTGCCGCCGGCGAGTTCGCGCGGGTATGTCGTACCGCCCGAAATGATGCGCAGGTCGTTGCCGATGTGGAGAATGCTGCGCAACGTGCCGTCCAGCCGCAGCGGGCGCAATGCGTCGATCACGGGAGCGATCCGCGCATGCTCGTCGACCATGCACAGGAAGTGATTCAACGCCTCCGTCTTCGGCATCAGCCACAGGCCGAGGCTCGTGACGATGCCCATGTTCGACTGCGTGAACAATCCGTCGACATACGGCCCGACGCCATACGGATACACGCGCCGGTTCACCGACGACGCGTAGTGGCCGAAGCCCGTGTGCACCACCTCTCCGTCCGCCAGCACCAGCTCCATGCTGGCCACGTTCTGGAAGCGGTTGCCGTAAGGCGAATGGCCGAAGCCCCGTTCGAGGATGTTCCCCATCAGGCTCGTGTCCGGCCCCGCGCCCGTGCAATCCATCCACAGCGGCAGGTCGTGCTCGATCAGATGACGCGACAACTGCCGCTGCGTGACGCCGGGTTCGATGACCACGTACGCCAGCGTCGCATCCACTTCGAGGATGCGGTTCATCCCGGACAGGTCGACGATCGCATGGCCGTCCGTCAGCGCGCAGGCATCGCCATACCCCCAGTTGCGGCCCGCGCTGATCGGATACAGCGGCACCCGGTGCGCGGTGGCGAGCCGCGCCACCTGCGCCACTTCAGCAGTGCTGCGCGGACGCAGGATGGCGCATGGCCGCGTGCTCCACGACGACGTGCTGGCCGCATAGCGCGCCAGCGTCGCGTCGTCCGTCAGTACGCGCTCGGGCCCCAGCAGCGCGCGCCACAACGCCAGCGCCTCGGTCGCGCCGGCCATTTCAGTCGCGCCCCTGGATCAGACGCGTGGTGATACCCGGCTCGTCGCGCAGCGGGAAGAAGTATGGATAGAACGAACGCTCGCCCGGCGCGTGCTCCATCTGGCCGCCGAACTTGCGGATCTGTTCACCCATGTAATCCAGCTCGAGCCGCAGCAGCACGGCCGGCGCGCCGACCCGCGTGCACGGGCGCTCGCCCCCGAAGTCGCGGAACCCCAGCATCCGCTTGTAGAACATCACGTGGCGTGGATTGACCTCGATCACGTAGTCGGAAAAGCCGTGGATGTTGTGCGCGTAAATGTACGAGATGTGAATCAGCGCCGCGAACACGCGTTTCGTCACGTCCTTGTCGATCGCGAGGCGCGACGGTTCGCACAGCCGCCGGCCCTCCGCGCGCAGCACGTCGAGCTTGTCGCGGAAGTTATCGTCGGCCGGCAGGCCCAGTTCCGGATCGTCCAGGCACAACGACATGGTACCGACGGTCGCCCCCTGGGTCTCCGCGTACAGCGTGATACGGTTCGGGGCGTGCTCGGTGCCCGCTTCGACGTCATACCCCCGCCAGCCGTACATTTTGCGCAACAGCAGGCTTGCCGCTTCCCTGCGGCCGGCGGTGCTGGCCATCCGGATATGAAACACCTGCATGTCGATGGGATGGGTATGGGTCGCACTGGCGTCCTGCTCGCGGATGACCAGGTCGCGCAGTTTGGCCGCGGCTTCGAAGGATATGATGGTGTCGTCGTGTTGCACGTCTGCTCCCGGTGGTGATGAAAGAGTGGATGCTCTTCAGACCGCTGTCGGAGCCTGGAGTTCCGCACACCGTCGGACTTTTTTTCAAGTTTGTCCATCCGCGCCAGTTCCGCACCCTAAGTGATTGATTCTGCGTACCCATCGAAAGTGGCACGAATGCTGCTGAGTAGTGTTCGTCGGCACACCCCTGCGGCCGTAACCACTTATCAAGGAGTAGCACGCCATGAACATCATCAGAAAGGGTCTTCTGGTCACGGCAGCCGCCGCGACTCTCGGTATCGGAGCGATGAGCAGCGCCCGCGCTGACACCTTTGCGTCGGCGATCCTGGACATCAACAACTTCCGCCTGCTGCATGCAAGTGGCGCCGTGTACTCGACCGCCGACTTCGCGACGCTGACCGGCACCAACGATGCCCACGCCACGGCGTCGCTGAACGGTGTCTTCGCGGCCGCCGCCGACTCCCGTCCGATCCTGTCGGGCATCCAGCCCGACGTGCCGCAGCAATGCGTGGGCGCACCGTGCCCGCCGGTCGGCGAAAACAACTTCACGCGCTTCGGCGCGCCGCCGCCGGTGCCGGGTAACTTCGGCTACGCCGACCAGCGCCTCGTCGGCTCGTCGATCTCCATCAACGGCGGCCCCGCCGGCGCGCACGCGCAGACCCGCGCCGATGCGTCGACCTCGCAGAATATCCAGGTCGCCTCGGGCAACTCCGATGTCGGCACGTCGACGACGTTCGAGTTCACATTGGGCGCAGCCGACTCGATGACGGTGTCGTTCGATGCGACCCCCTACTCCGCGGCCTTCGTATCGCCGGGAGCCGGCGAAACGTCGAACGCGAATGCGCGGCTGTCGTGGAGCATCAACATCGTCAACCTGACCACCGGCACCTCGGTGTTTACCTTCGCGCCTGACGAGCTGAATGCGTTGTCGGCCGTCAGCCGCACCAACGGCGACACCGGCCTGCTGGAGTACAACGCCGCTGGCACCGTATATTCGTTCCTGGCCACGACCCCGCTGCTGACCGCCGGCACGACGTACCAGATCACGATCCAGCACAACACGCTTGCCAACGCGCTGCAGCAGGAAGTGCCGGAACCGGCAACGCTGGCGATCATCGCCGGTGGCCTCCTGGGCATGTCGTTCGTCAGCCGCCGGCGCCGTACCTGATACGCCGCATCCCCCTCGTCACTTACGGGCGTACCGTCGGAAGTCTTGACGGTACGCCGTTTTTGATGCGACTCAATGACCGGGCAGGTACGCCGCGAGGCGCGCGACCCCAGCCATATAATCGGACGGACTAGGTTTCACTCGGAGAGACTGGTTATGGAAGAAATCATCGCCCAGCTGCAATCCGGGTTGAAGGGCATCTGGAAATACCGCTGGTGCGCGGTCATCGTCACGTGGCTCGTGGCGACGGCCGGCTGGGCAAGGGTCTTCATGCTGCCGGACGACTACCAGACGACGGCCCGGGTGTTCGTCGACACGCAGAGCATCCTGAAGCCGCTGTTGTCGGGCATGACGTCCGTGCCGAACGTGGAACAGCAGGTCGCGATCATGAGCCGCACGCTCCTGTCCCGCCCCAACGTCGAGCGCGTGATCCGCATGGTGGACATGGACATCAGCGCGAAAACGCCGCGCGACCACGAGAAGCAGGTCGATGAGCTGATGCAGAAGATCCGCATCGGCGGCACCAGCACCTACGACATCTACACGATCAGCTACAACAACAGCAATCCCCGCCAGGTGCGCGACGTCGTGCAATCGCTGCTGACGATCTTCGTCGAAGGCAGTTTCAAGGGCAAGAGGGGCGAGTCCGAGAAGGCCGTGCAATTCATCGACGACCAGATTCGCGCCTACGAGGACAAGCTGCTGGCGGCCGAGAATTCCGTCAAGGAGTTCAAGCTGAAGCACAATTTCCTGCTGCCGCGCCAGGGCATCGACTACGGCGCGCAGTTGCTGATGTCCTCCGATGCGCTGAACAATGCGAAGCTGGAGCTGGTCGAGGCCGAGCAGGCACGTAACGCGATCAACGCCCAGATCCAGGGCGACGTGCCGGTACTCGATGGCGAACCGAATCCCGCGTCGATCGACAATCCCGAGATCGACGGGCGCATCGCCGCGCTGAACAAGTCGCTCGACGCACTGCTGCTGCAATATACCGAGGCACACCCCGACATCATCTCGACCCGGCGCCTGATCGCCTTGCTCGAAGAGCGCAAGGTGCAGGATGCGAAGAATCACGTCGCGCCGGCCGATCCCGGCAAGAACTACAGCCCGATGCTGCAGCAGCTCAAGGTGGCGCTGGCGGAGGCGGATGCGCGCGTCGCATCGATCAAGGCACGCGTTGCCGAGATGCAGCAGCGGCACGACGGGCTGCTCGAACAAAGCAAGGCTGTGCCGGAAGTCGAGTCGCAGCTCGCCCAGTTGACGCGCGACTACCAGATCAACAAGGAAAACTACGAGAAGCTGATCGGCCGGCGCGAGGCGGCAAAACTGTCGGGCGACCTCACCACCACCAGCGACATGATGAGCTTCAAGATCATCGACCCGCCGACGATGCCGCTGCGCCCGATCGGCCCGAACCGGCTGATGTTGTACAGCATCGTACTGGGCGTTGCCCTGGTCGCCGGTGCGGCCACGGCGCTGCTGGTCAGCCAGGTACGCCCGACCTATCTGAGTCCGGCGGAACTACGCGACGCGACGGGGCTGCGCGTGCTGGGTGCGGTGGCGATGACGTGGACGGAGCCGCAGCGCAAGAAACGGCGCCGCGCGCAAATCGGGTTCGGCGCAGGCGTCGCCTGCCTGTTCGCATCGTACGGCGGGGTGATGGCCCTGACCTTCATTTACTCGTAGCGGGAGCCCGCGATGATCCCATTCACGGACGGCCCCCGCCTGGAGCCGCAACTGGCCGGCCCTGAGGGCCGGTACGCCGACATCAACCTGACCCGCCTGCAACAGCTGGGCATGGTCACCCACGACGGTGGACGCACGGGCGTCGCCGAGGATTTCCGCATCATCAAGCGTCCCCTGCTGCGCAGCGCACGGGGCGCCGATGGCCCGCCGATCCGGCATGGCAACCTGATCGTCGTGACGAGTGCCTTGCCGGGCGAGGGCAAAACCTTTTGCGCGATCAACCTGGCGATGAGCATGGCGATGGAGCGCGACACCACCGTGTTGCTGGTCGACGCGGATGTCGCCCGGCCATCGCTGCTCAACGTGCTGGGGCTCGAGGCGCGGGCCGGCCTGATGGACGTGCTGCTCGACGACGACCTCGATCTTTCCGACGTCATCCTGAAGACGAACGTTCCGGCATTGAGCCTGCTGCCGGCCGGCCGGCGCAACAAGCACGCGACGGAATTGCTGGCCAGCCGTGGCATGTCGCGGCTGCTGGACGACATCGCCACCCGCTATCCCGACCGGATCGTCATCTTTGATTCGCCACCGTTGCTGATCACGTCCGAGGCGTCCGTGCTCGCGGCGCAAATGGGGCAGGTCGTCATGGTCGTCGAGGCGGAGCGCACGACGCACAGCGCGGTGCGCGAGGCCCTGCGCCAGATCGAATCGTGCCGGCATGTCAACCTGATCTACAACAAGATCCAGTCGTTCACGGGCAACGACCACTACGATTACTACGACTAGGCATGCCATGTTTCCACTCACGTCCTTCCTGTTCATCGGCGCGGTCCTGCTGTTGTGCGCCTACACGCTGCACAAGGTCCGGCTGATTCACCTGATGCTGCACGACGTCCGCGACCAGACCCATCGCGATAACGCGGGGCTGTTCCGCCAGCTGGAAGCGCTGCAAGGTCTGTACACGGACCTCGGCCTCACGCACAGCCTGCCCGACACGCGCGGCTGGGCCGCGTCGCCGGATTTCCTGCTGGAGCTGACGCGCCATGCGCAGGCCGAGCGACCGCGGTTCGTCGTCGAATGCAGCAGCGGCACGTCGACGCTGGTCCTGGCGCGCTGCATGCAGATCAACGGCGCCGGCAAGGTGTACAGCCTGGAACACGATCCGATCTTCGCCCGCCAGACGCGCCAGCAACTGGCGCGCCACGGGCTGTCCGACTGGGCGGTCGTGCTGGATGCGCCGCTGACGGCACAGGATTTCGGCGGCGCCACGTGGCCGTGGTATTCCACTACCGGCTTGCCGGCCGCCGGCGAAATCGACATGCTCGTCATCGATGGGCCGCCGCAAGCGACACGCGCCTTGGCCCGTTACCCGGCCGGCCCGGCGTTGTTCGGCCGCCTGGCCCCTGGCGCGGCGATCTTCCTCGACGATGCGCGGCGTCCCGACGAGCAGCAGATCCTGCGCCGCTGGGCCGACGAGTACCCCGAGATCGAACAGCGCCCGCTCGCCTGTGAAAAAGGCGCTGCCGTCCTGCGCTACCGCCCACGGGCCTGACCGCGCAGCAACCTCCGGCGCGCCACGCGACGCTTATCGCGCTGTGCATGACCCCAGGGCTGGATCCGGCTCCCGCGCCTGCTACCCCAGCCACGCCTGCTCCTCACTACGCCTGCTGATCCCCCACGCCTGCGCCCGGCCACACTTCTCAGGCCTTGGCCAGGCCATCCGTTCCGCTCAATCCTTTCGCTGCCCCTCGTTGCGCATGGATCCCAAGGTCCTCGAACGGGCAGCTCGCGACCTGACTGAAGGCTCGGTACCGCGGCCCGTAGCGCAGCGCCGGCAGGAATCGCTCCACATTGACCGTGCGCGTTCACCGCGAACAACGCGGCCGCGGGCTTGATGTCGGTAAGGCAAACCTACAGCACGGCGGACGCCGGCTGAGCATGGAAAAATGGGAGCGCGGAGCTCGCAGAAAGCCCAGCCGAATCCGGAGCGGATGCGCGCAGGAACTATTGGGTCGAGCGCAGGGGGAAAGCGGCGGGAAACGCTGGCGGAGGAAACGCTGGCAGAGCAAAAACAACGACGATCGGCAGAGGCCTGGCCCGTCGCCCGGCACGTCGCAACACGGACGTCGTGCCCGCATCGCGACGCCGCACAACACTACACTCAGGACAGCGTCCGCTCGGGCTCCGGCGCCGCCGTCACGACCGTGGCGTCAAGTGCCTCGGCATCGGCGGCCTTGGCGGCAGGGACGGCGAGCGTCTGCGCCTGGCTGCGCTCACTGCGCAGTTGCGCGTCGAGTTCAAAGTAGCAGTTGGCGATCTCCGACGCGACGCGCTGCCACGTGTATTCCTCTACCAGCGAACGAACCGCTTCGCGCTCCGGTGGCTCCGCAACAAAGGCCTGGATCGCTTCGCGCTGTGCTGCGGCGTCGTGCCACGGCACCTTGCGCAAGGCAAAAGCGCTTTCGCGCAAGTCCAGCGCGTTCTCGTCCGTCATGACGACCGGGGTGCCAGCGGCCAGCGCCTCCAGGACGGCCAGCGGGAACACTTCGCCATGGCTGGGCAACGCGACAACGGAAGCGGCACAAAATGCGCTGGCCAGCAACGGGTCGTCGTGACGCAGTTCGCCCAGCCACCTGACCCATGGCGACCGCATTACCGTTTCCAGGTACACCTGGTCCTGCCGCGCCACCCGGCCGATCAGCACGATCGGCAAGTCCAGACCGGCCAGCGCCTGCACCAGGCCGAGCTGGTTCTTGTAAGGATTGATGGCGCCGGCCATCAGCACGAAAGGACCCGTGATCCCCGTGCGATGCCGGAACAATTCAGGCTTGGAGGTGAAGAAGTGGCGGCTGATCCCGTTCGGGAACACCCGGATCTTCGCGGGATCGGTGAGAAAGCCGGAAATGATCGCGTCCCGCTCGGCCTCACCCAGCGCGATGACCAGCCGGGCAAGTTGCAGCGCCCGTTTTGTCTGCGCATAGCTCGTCTGGACGTTCCAAGCCGTCAACCGTCCGGCAAGCCGGTCCGCCACGCGTGCACGGAAGCCCGACGAACGATCCCAGCCGGGTGACAGCAGTGGCGACAGCACAACGGGTACGCCCATTTCGCTGGCGGCTTCGACCAGGCGGTAGTTGCCGTTAATCGCCGAGAAGACGTGGATCAGGTCGAAGTCGTCGAGCCGCTGGCGGTTCGGGTCCACGAGCTGCGCCTGCAGGGGATGGGCCTCGTCGGCGCCCAGCCGGTTCAGCGCGGCGATCGTCTCGCGGACCTGCACTTGCAGGCCCCCTTCGCGCTGGAACAGCATCGGATATGACAATATGCCTACACGCATGGCGAACCTCCCTCTCAAACTGCATCGCGACGACGGACCTTGCGCCATGCAAGCTCCAGTTCCTCCGCCAGCGGATGCCGGAACAGCACGACACCGGCAAACCACAGCGGTATTGCTCCGGCGACCGCCGCCAATACCTGTGCGGTCCCCGGGCGCATCGACATCAGCGCCGCGGCGGGCGCCAGTGCCGTCAATGCCGTCAATCCCCCACTGCGCGCGACGGCCCTGGCCAGCGCCGTCACGTCGACGCAGGCCAACCGGGCCAGGTAGCGCGCCGTCAACCAGCAGCGGAACACGGCACCAACGACGACCGCCCCGGCCACCCACCGCAACCCCAGCCCGGCGGCGGGTACGAGCACGCCGACGCGGACCGCCACGGCCCAGGTATCCAGCCGGGCCTGGTCGCGTACGTGTCCTGTTGCGATGAACAAATAGCGAGCCATGCTGAACATGCTATACAGCGCTGCGGAGCAACACATGATGCGTATCAACGGCGCAGCGGAGTCCCATTGCTCGCCGTACACGAGCCGGAGGACGGGCAACGCCAGCAAGCCCAGCAATGTAAAAAATGGCCACGCCACCGCGGTCACGCACGCTACCGTCGTGAGATATCCATGGCGCGGATCGCGCCCCGCACGGGCGTCCGCCGCGAACAACGGGAGCAGGACGGGCGAGATCGCGCTGGTGACAGCCTGGTTGAACAGGTTGAGCAAGGCCTGCGCCTTGCCAAACATCGCCACCGATTCCGGGCCCAGCAGCTTGCCGATGACCAGGTCGGGCGCGGCGACGCCGGCTTCGTCGATCAGGTTGCCGCCCGTTGCATACATGCCGAATTCAAGCACTGCGCGCGCGCCACGCCAGGACGGCAGCCACGGCAGGCCTGCCGGCCGCAACGGCAGGCTGACGACGATCGCCACCATAGCGGCCGCCACCGTACCCCATGCGAGGCTGAGGCAGCCGAAACCGCGCGTGGCCAGCCATACCGTACAGGTCAGCTGGGTCAGGCTGTGCGACGTATTGATCAGGTAGATGGCCGACATGCGCAGTTGGCGCCGCAGGCAGGACAGCGTCAGCGACGTGAATGGCACCAGCACGAAATTGATCGCTAGCAGGCGCATCACGTCCTGCAGCCGCGGCTCACCGTAGAAGACTGCCATCGGCGCGGCCAGCACCGCGACCAGCGCCGCCAGCGACCACGCGGCCAGTAACGAGACGCCCAGCGCCGCCCGCAGCTGTGCCCGCTCCAGCGCGGGCGCCGAGACGACGTACTGCCCCACCCCAAAGTCGCGCAGTGCCTGCGCCAGGCCGACCAGTACCGCACCGATCGAGAACACCCCGATTTCCGCGGGCGGCAGCAGCCGCGCGATGATCATCGTCCCCGCCGTGCCGATCAGCAGCGCCGTGTACCGTTCGCCGAACGACACCAGCAGCGACCGGCGCGCGGCGCTCATCAGACCAGGCCCCGATAAAACTCGTGCACGAGCGCCTGGACGTGGGTCGCCGCGAACCGGCGGACGACATCCTCCCTGCCCTCCTTCCCCATCCGTTCGCGCCGCACCGGATCGGCCAGCAGCGCGGCGACCGTACCGGCGACGGCAGCCTCGTCGTCCAGCGGGACGAGCTCACCACCGGCGCAGCCGGCCAGCACGTCGGCGTTGCCGGGCACGTCGGAAGCGACCGCCGGCACGCCACACGCCAGCGCTTCGATCGTCGCGATGCCGAAACCCTCGCGGCGGCTCAGCAGCAAATGGAGGTCGAACGCCGGGATCAGCTCCTCGACGCGCTGCTGGTAGCCGGCGAAGATGACGTACCGCTCGACGCCCAGTGCCGCCGCGTGCCGGCGTACCGCCGCCTCCAGCGGCCCGGCGCCGGCCAGCACGAGGAACAGGTTGGGGAACCGCGGGCGCAATGCGTGCAACAGCGTGACCAGCGCCTCGGGGCGCTTTTGCGGCGACAGCCGCGCGACGGAACCGATGACCAGCGCGTCCGACGGCACTCCCCAGCGCTCGCGGGCTGCACTGCGCATGGCGGGCGAGGGTTGGAAGCGCGCCGTATCGACGCAGTTCGGGATCACGGCCAGCCGTACATCGGCACGCAGGTAAGGCTTGTACAGCACCAGGAAGTGCTGTAATGCGGACTCGGTGGCGCCATAGATGCCGCGTACCGTGGCGAAGGCTTCGCGCAGCAGCCGGTGGTGCCAGGCGCCGAATTCGCACGGCGGGAACGTGTTGTGCACGCTGACGACGGCCGGCAGCCCGCAGCGTCCGGCCAGCCACAATGCGGTCGCGCCATAGGTGTTCCAGCAGAATGCCACGTGCACCAGGTCGGCCCGGTGCCGGCGCAGCGCCGGGCGGCCCCACAACAGCGCGCGCCATTTGTTCACGCGTCGCCATTGCCAGTCCTCGAGCACCGGCGGTGGATCGAAGCGGGTGACGGGCACCCGGCGGGCGCGCAACTCTTCCGCCCACTCCTCGCTGCGCGGAAATGCACGGATGCCAAGCATGCTGTCGTACCCGCCCGCGCGCAGGAACCGTGCTTCCTGCGCCATCCGCAGCTCCATGCCACCCAGCTCACCTGAATAGCTGGTGATCAGCACGCGGCGCTTGCCGACCGCCTTCGTGCCGCGCCACGCCTCGTGGAAATGGCCGCGCAGGTAGGCCAGCTCCCAGCGCCGCTGGAATCGTCCGTCGGCGTCCCGGTGCAGCCAGGCACCGGCAAGGCCCAGCGCTTCGCGGGCGTAGCGGGCGTACATCCAGCGCGGCACGCCGAACCATTCGGGAAACCGTCCCGGACACTCCTGGCGGAACTTGCCGCGACCAAAACGGAACGCCCGTTCGAGCACCCATTCACGCGTCATCTGCGCCGCGCGGATATGATGCGCCACCCGGGCGCCGGGGCAAAACCACGCGCGATGCCCGATATCGGCGAGGTGACGCGTCAGCTGGGTCTCGCTGCCCATCGCATAGGCGCCGGCCGTCGGACCGATCGCCTCGTCGAAGCGCAATCCCTGCGCGAACAGCGCGCGGCGGATCGCCATGTTCGCGCCCCAGACAAGTCCTGCGAACACAGGACCTTCCGGCGTGTCGGGCGGTGTGATGCCGAACGTGAGCCCAAGCGGTACCAGGCGGACGAGCCATGCCGGCGGTTCGGTCGCCCAGTCGGGTGCGATCGCGCCGCCGAAGATGTCGTAGTCCGGCTGGGTCCAGGCGGCTTCCTCGAGCCGCAGCAGCCAGTCGCGATCGGGTGTCGCATCGTCGTCCGTGAAGACGAACAACCCCGCCTGATCGTCGCCCGACAGCGCGCACAGCAACGCAGCGTTCAACGCGACATTCTTGCCGCGCCGTGGCTCGCTCACGACACACAGCGGCAAGCGGTCGGCATAGGTGGCAAGGAGCGCACGGGTACCGTCCGTGCTGCCGTTGTCCGCGACGACGACGCGCCAGCCGCTGCGCGGCGCGATCAGCCGGCAGTACGCATCAAGCACCTTGGGCAAGGTGGCGGCGCCGTTGTAGGTCGCCATGAGAACGGTCAACAAGGGCGTTTCTCCCGTGACTTAAGATGGACTGCCAGGCTGAACCAGTGTACCGGCGGCCCTTTCCCTTTCGTTGAGGCCCGTCAACAAGCCAGCCATGCGCGATATCCTCGTCACCCTGCTCGTGTTTGCCGGCCTGCCGTTCGCGCTGCAGCGCCCCGTCGTCGGTGGCCTGATGTGGGTTTGGATCAGCGTCATGAATCCCCACACGCAAGGCTGGGGATTCGCCACCACCTTTCCGTTTGCCCAGCTGATCGCCGCGACCACGTTGCTGAGCGTGCTGAAGTCGCGGGAGAAAAACACGCTGGCGATGACACCGATCAGCGTCACGTTGATGTTCTTCGTGCTGTGGATGAACATCACGACACCATTTGCGCTGTTTCCTCATGCGGCCTTCGACCAGTGGAGCAAGGTCATGAAGATCATGCTGATGACGTTCGTCGTCATGATGGTGGTGCGCAAACGCGACGACGTCCGCAAGCTCATCTGGGTACTGGTGATCTCGCTCGGCTACTACGGCGTCAAGGGCGGCATCTTCACGATCCGCAGCGGCGGAAACGACCGCGTGTGGGGCCCGCTCGGCACGTTCATCGGCGACAACAATGCGCTTGCGCTCGCGCTGATCATGACGATCCCGCTGATGTACTACCTGATGCAGGATTTGCCGAAGCGCTGGATGCGTCAGCTGATGCTTGCTTCAATGGCGCTGTGCGCGCTGGCGGCGCTGGGCAGTTACTCGCGCGGCGGGGTCCTGGCGATCGTCGCGATGCTGGCGTTCATGTGGAAGAAGAGCCGGCACAAGCTGGCGGGCGCCGCGCTGCTGACGTTACTCGTGCCGCTCGCCCTGCTGTTCATGCCCCAGCAATGGAGCGCGCGGATGGACACGATCACGGAATACCACGCCGACCAGTCCGCGATGGGCCGGCTCAATGCCTGGGAGATGGCCTACAACCTCGCGAAGGACCGGTTCTTCGGCGGCGGCTACGCGATGTACGAGCCGATGACGTTCGCGATGTACGCGCCGAATCCCGCGGACGTACATGCCGCGCACAGCATCTACTTCCAGGCGATGGGAGAACATGGCTTCATCGGGCTCGGCCTCTACCTGCTGCTGGGGTTTTTCACGTGGCGCTCGGCCGCGTGGATCGTCCGCCACAGCCGCGGTCACGCTGACCTGCAATGGGCAGGCTCATTGGCCGCGATGATCCAGGCGAGCCTGATCGGCTTCGCGGTCGGCGGTGCGTTTCTGAGCCTGTTGTACTGGGACGTGCCGTATTACCTGATGGCGGCCATCATGGCCACCCGCGCCGCGGTCCAGGCCCACCCCGGTGTCCGGACCACCCGCCTGTCGCAAATCCGGCACCCGGCCGCCACGCGCGCCGCTACGGTTGAGTCGGGACAAATACCGCGCCGCAGGCCGGAGGTTTAATGAAGCGATGAACAATCGCTTCCTTCAAACCACCGTGGAACTGGGCTGGTTCAACGCCCTTCTCTACTGCTTCGCACGGCTCGCAGCGCACTGCGGCATCCGGCTGCACCGCTATTACTTCGTCGCCCAGCGGGTGGCGGCCACGCCGCAGCGCAGCGGCTGGGGCAAGGCGATCCAGGTCCGGCCGCTGGCGATGCTTGCCGATATCCCGTGGGGCTATCCGCGGCCGCGCGACGTGCTCGCCGAGCGCTTCCGCCAGGGCGGCCACAGTCTGGCAGCGTGGCGCGGCGACGAACTCGCGGGCTTCCTGTGGTACCAGTTCGGCGCCTACCGGGAGGACGAAGTACGGGTCCGCTACTGCCTCACGTCGCCGTATTCGGCGTGGGACTACGACGTGTTCGTGCAGCCCCACCTGCGCCTCGGCCCGACTTTTTGCCGGCTGTGGGAGGAAGCCCACTTCCGCCTGCATGCGCGCGGTGTGCGCTGGACCTGCAGCCGCATTTCCGCATTCAACGCCCATTCGCTGCGTGCGCACGCCCGGCTCGGTACCGTACGCATGGGCAGCGCCACGTTCGTGACGATCGGCCGCTATCAGTGCATGGTCGCCACGCTCGCGCCGTACCTGCATGTCTCGCTGGGCCCTGGCACCTGTCCACAGCTGCGTTTCGACACCGACGTGCTGGAACGTTCACCCGTTACGGAGGTCGTATGCCACACCGGAAAATCCTGATGCTCGCCCTGCTGCTGCCCGGCCTGGCGCTTGCCGCGGACGATTGCCCGCCGTTCAACAACACCATCACGGGCGGCGACTACACGAATCCCGAGCACCGCTCGCGTCTCGACGTCGTCGAGCGTTTCCATTTCACGCCGCAGGTAGAACGGCTCGAGCGTGGCCAGTCCGGCTATATCGGCGGCGACATCGGCTATACGCTGGAGCACTTCCCCAACCATCACCGGGCGCTGACGTCGCTGTCGCGGCTGGCCCTGCGCGAGAAGTCCTCCCGGCCCAAGGGATCGAAATACACGATCGAGTGCTACTTCGACCGCGCGATCCGCTACCGCCCCGACGATGCGCGGGTGCGCGCGATCTTCGGCAGCTACCTGCTCGCCCTTGGCCAGCAGGATGCGGCACTGGCGCAACTGGAAGAGGCGGCACGGCTGGAACCGCGCAACGCGACGAACCAGTACAACCTTGGCCTCGTGTATGTCCTCAAGCAGGACTATCCCAAAGCCCGCGAGGCCGCCAAGCTTGCCTACGAGCTGGGCTTCCCGCTGCCTGGCCTGAAGAACAAGCTGGTCGCCGCCGGCCAGTGGCAGAACTGAACTGCCGGGTGCCGGATGAGCGCGCCCGACGCTACTTGATCCCGTGGTGTGCCATCAGGTCGTACAGCGTCGGGCGGCTGATGCCGAGCAGCTCGGCCGCGCGGGCGATGTTGCCGCCTGACCGTGCCAGCGCCTTGACCATCACGCAATACTCGGCCGCGTCGCGCGCCGTGCGCAGGTCGATGCTCTCCTCGGTCGGCGCCCCTTCAGGCAGGCCGAGATCGGCTGCTGTGATCTGCGTGCCATCCGCCATGATCACCGCGCGCTTGATGCAGTTTTCCATTTCCCGCACGTTGCCAGGCCAGGTATAGGCCTCGATCGCCTTCATCGCATCCGCGGAAAAGTGCATCGTCGAACGGCCTTCGCTGGCACAGAAGCGGTTCTTGAAGTGCTGCGCCAGCAGCACGGTGTCGCCGACACGGTCGCGCAGCGGCGGGATCATCAGCACGATCTCGCTGAGGCGGTAGAACAGGTCTTCGCGGAAGGTTCCCTCGTCGACCAGCGCCTTCAGGTTGCGGTGCGTCGCGCAGACGATGCGTACGTCAACCGGGATTTCGCTGCGCCCGCCGACACGCTCGATCACCCGCTCCTGCAGGAAACGCAGCAGCTTGGCCTGCAGCGCCATCGCCATGTCGCCGATCTCGTCAAGAAAGAACGTGCCGCCCTGGGCCAGCTCGATCTTGCCCGGCGTCTGCCGCACGGCGCCTGTAAACGCGCCCTTCTCGTAGCCGAACAACTCGCTTTCCAGCAGGTGCTCGGGAATCGCCGCGCAGTTGATCGCGACGAACCGCTTGTCGTGGCGCGCCGAGAGCCGGTGCAGGCCCCGCGCGATCAGCTCCTTGCCGCAGCCGGAAGCGCCGAGCAGCAGCACGGTCGCCGACGACGGCGCCACCTTCTCCACGCTGCGGCACACCTTCAGCATGCCCGGATCGCGGCTGATGATGCCGGCCAGCGGCGAATCGGCCGCGGTCTGCAGCATTCGCCGGTTGTCCTGCTGGACCCCATACAGGAAAAACGCGCGCTCGATCACCAGACCCAGCAGGTCCGCATCGAACGGCTTCTGGTGGAAGTCGTAAGCCCCCATGCCGATCGCCTTCAACACATTGGCACGGTCCTTGTTTCCGGACAGGACGATGATCTTCGTATCCGGCGCGATCGCCAGCACCTGCTGCAGCAGCGCAAGCCCTTCGGACGCACCGTCGGCGTCCGGCGGCAGGCCGAGATCCATCGTGACGACGCTCGGCTGGTGCCGCCGCAGCAAGGTCAGCGCGCTCTCGCGGTCGCCGGCGACCAGGACGTCGTACGCGTCCAGGCTCCAGCGCAGCTGCTTCTGCAGGCCAACATCGTCTTCCACGACCAACAATTTACGCTTCGGCATCGTTCGCCTCCGTTCGTTCCAATGCGGCGCCGCGCGCCGTCCCTTGCCACTGCGGCAGCACGATCCGGAACGTGCTGCCGTGCCCCGGCCGGCTTTCCACGTCCAGCCGCCCGCCCAGCTCGCGGATGTATTCGCGGCTTTCATACACACCGATGCCCATGCCCGCCGTCTTGGTCGTCTCGAACGGGCGGAACAGCCGCTCGCGGACGAACGCCTCCGTCATGCCGACGCCGCTGTCGCGTACTTCGATCACCGCGCTGGCGCCTTGGCGCCGCAGGATCAGTGCGATCTCGCCATCGGCCGGCGTCGCATCCACGGCGTTCTGGACCAGGTGCGCCAAGGTGCGCTCGAGTCGCTGCGGATCGGCCAGCGCGCAAGCTTCGGCGTCGTCGATCACGACGGATGGGCGGGGCTGCGCAGTGGCATAGCCGCGCGCCGCGTTGCGCACGACGTCGGCCAGCGGTACCGGCACCATGATATCCTTGTGCTCGGCGCGCGACAGCCGCTGCAGTAGCGCCGTCATCTTCCTGACCGAGTGCGCGAGCGTCTCCAGCATGTCCTGCTGGAAGGCGGGATTGGCCTTGTGGCGCTCCGCGTTCGCCAGCAGCAGCGAATGCTGCGACAGCAGGTTCTTCAGGTCGTGCACGACAAACGTCGACATGCGGTTGAACGACTCGAATTGCCGCGCCACGGCCAGCCGATCGGCCAGCTCCCCATGGGCGAGGCAGCTGGCGGCCTGGCTGCCGGCCAGCCGCAGCAGGTCGAACACTTCCCAGTTCAGCGCGACGTCGGTGCGGGGTGTCGTCAGCGCGACAAAGCCGAACAGCCGCCCCTGCAGCGTCAGCGGTACCACCAGCCACAAGCCGGGAATGCCGTGCAGCCAGGGCGGCGGCGGGACGGCATCGCCGTCGCCGGGCTGGACGATCCATTGGCGTTCCTCGAGCAGCCGGCAGAACGGACTGCCCTCCGGCTCCCAGCCCGACTGCGGCGGGACGTTCCATTGGGCGGCCGGGCGGAATTCGCCATCGCGGCAGATCCACAGCGCGCCGGCCGGGCTTTCCACCAGCGCGGCGACCGCCTGGATCGCCCGCTCGCCGGGCGTCTCGCCACCGGCCGACAGCGCATGCGTAAAACGGCGCCACTCGTCGCGGTAGTCGAAATGGGTCTGGTAAAAATGCTTGCTGACGAAGACGCGCAGGCGCGCCCGTGCCGTGCCGGAGAACAGCACGCCGACCAGCAGCAGCGCGGCACCGGACAGGCAGGCCAGCTGCATCACCGGGCCCCACGCGCCGCCAACGCGCCGCAGGTACCAGCCGCCGGCCGCCATCGCAAACAGATACAGCGCGCAGCCGATCAGCGCAGCGGAACGCAGCATCATCTTGCGCGACAGCGCGAGGCCCAGCTTCCAGCCGGGATTGCGCGCCGCGGCAATCGCCAGCAGCGGCACGCACAGGGCGTCGACAAGGCCCCGCGCTGCCCAGATATCGGGCTGGATGCGGCGGAACAGCAGCGCATCGCTGTACAGGTAGAAGTCGTAGACGAACAGCGTGCCAAGGCCCAGGCAGCCATATTTGATGCCCCAGCGCTCGCGCACCGGCGTGCTGCGGTACAGCTGTTCGACGAGCAGGATGCCCAGCACGGCAAGCAGCAGACGGCTGGCGATCGCCGCGAGCGCGGCCGGCTCCGCGTCGGCCGGTTGCAGTGCGTTTGGCAGCAGCGCCGTACCGGTGACGAGCTCGCCCGTCGCCAACTGCACCGTCGCCAGCACGGCGACGACGCCGAACAACGGCCTTACCGGCAAGCCGGCCGGCACCAGCAACAGCAGCAGAAACACGAGCCAGCCGACCGTGCGCGGCGTTTCCAGCACGCGCGACAACTGCGCCATGTCCAGCCCCGACACCTGCCAGCCGTGGAACGCGACGCTGGCCGCCCACGCCGCTGTCAGCAGGCATGCGAGCAGCAGCACGCGGTGCTGGCCGCGCGTGCGCCGGCCAAGAACCAGCAGCAATGCGAATGCGGCAAAGGCGCCGGCCCCGATGCCGTGGCTGACGCCGGCCACCAGCGCGGTCGCTTCCATTACCTGGCGCCCTTGCCCGACAGGACGACCTGCACGGTGTCGATCAGGATCAGCAGGTCCAGGAACAGGCTGTTGTTCTTCACATAATACAAGTCGTACTGCAGCTTGCGCACGGCGTCGTCCACCGACGCACCATACTGGTAGCGCACCTGCGCCAGCCCCGTGATGCCCGGCTTGATGCTGTGGCGCACGTCGTAATAGGCGATGTCCCGCCCCAGCTTCTCGACGAAGTACGCGCGCTCCGGCCGCGGACCGACAAAGCTCATCTCGCCACGGAACACGTTGATCATCTGCGGCAGTTCGTCGATGCGCAACTTGCGCAGCCAGTGCCCGACACGCGTGACGCGGGGATCACCGGCGCTCGCCCAGCGCGGTTGGCCGTCGCGCTCCGCGTCCGTGCCCATGCTGCGGAACTTCAGCACCTGGAACAGCCTTCCATCCTTGCCGACCCGCTCCTGGCGGAAGATCACCGGGCCGCCATCTTCCAGCACGATGCACAGCGCGGCGACGAACATCACCGGCAGCGTCAGCGCGCAGATGGCCGCACTGGCCACCAGATCGAACGAGCGTTTGACGAAGGCGCGGAAAAAGCTCTGGTCGAAGCCGCCGCCGTAGATCAGGTAACTCGGTTGCAGCGAATCGACGCGGATCTGGCTTGCCTCCCGCTCGAAGAACGCAGCCGCATCCGTGACGCGTACGCCGCCCAGCGCGCAATCGAGCAGTTCGCGTACCGGATACGCGCCGCTGCGCCGCTCGCTGACGGACACCACCAGTTCGCTGGCGCCGTGCCGCCGCGCCAGCGACAGCAGCGACTCGCCGGGCGGCAGGACCTTGGCCGCCGGCACGCAGCGCACCTCGCCGGGCATCGGCACGCAGCCGACCACGTCGAAGCGCCGCGGTCCGCCCCGGCTCGCGGCCAGCTCCAGGCATTCGCGCGCCAGTGCGCCGTCGCCGACGAGGATCAGGCGCTCGACGAGGATGTTCGACTGGGAAGATGTAAACAGCAGCACGCGCGTCAGCAGCACACAGGCGCCGCCCAGCACGAAGCCGACCCCACCCGCGCCGGCGAAGCGGGCCGCCGGCAGGACTTGCGCCAGCACCGCCATCAACAGGAAGCCCAGCACGAACGCCGGCGCAATGCGCGCCGCCATCGAGCGCAGGTCCTCGCGCAACTGCTGCTGGTACATGCCCAGCGCACTCATCGCAAACACGTTCACGAGGGCGAACACGAGGCCGGACAAGTAGACGTTGGTGGGATTGCGCGGCGCGATGCCCCACAACAGCACCGTCGCGCTGGCGGCGGCATGCAGGATCAGCATCTCGAACAGCAACAGGATGAAACCAGTGCGCGAGACGTAATGATTGAAGATCCGGATCACGGTCAGGCTCCTTCGCCCGTCCGGTGGGCGTCCCGCCATCGTGCTGCCGATGGCTCAGCCATGATGCCGGACTGCTGCCGCCTCAGCCTTGAGCGGTCGCAAAACGGCCCCGGGCATGACGCATGTTTGCAAATGGTCTATAGTCTTGCTTCTTTACCGTGAATGAATCTGACTCATCATGAAATTTGACGTCGCCATCGTCGGCAGCGGGTTGGCCGGCCTGTCGGTAGCATTGCACCTTGCGCAAACGCGCCGGGTTGCCATCATCTCCAAACGCGAATTGCTGGATGGAGCCAGCAACTGGGCGCAGGGCGGCATCGCCGCCGTGCTCGATTCGGGCGACAGCCATGCCGAGCACATCGCCGACACGCTCGTCGCCGGCGCGGGCCTGTGCGACGAAGGCGCCACCCGCTACATCGTTGAACATGGCCGCGAGGCGATCGAGTGGCTGATCGAGCAAGGCGTGCCGTTCACCCGCGACACCAGCGCCGAACTGGGCTTCCACCTGACCCGTGAAGGTGGCCACAGCCAGCGCCGCATCATCCATGCGGCCGATGCGACGGGCCACGCCGTCCAGGTGACCTTGGAATCGAAGGTGCGCGCGCATCCGAACATCAGCCTGTTCGAGCACCATTGCGCGATCGACCTGATCACGTCGGACAAGCTTGGGCCCCGCCCCGTGCACGGCAACGCGCAGCCGAAGTGCCACGGCCTGTACGTGCAGGACGTGCGCACCGGCGAAGTACACACGGTCGCCGCCGAACACACGGTGATGTGCACGGGCGGCGCCGGCAAGGTGTACCTGTACACGACGAACCCGGACACCGCGAGCGGCGACGGCATCGCGATGGCGTGGCGCGCCGGCTGCCGCGTCGCCAACATGGAATTCATCCAGTTCCACCCGACCTGCCTGTACCACCCGTATGCGAAATCGTTCCTGATCACCGAGGCGATGCGCGGCGAAGGCGGCCTGCTGAAGCTGCCGCCCGAGGCGGGCGCCGCCGCCGGCCAGCGCTTCATGCTGGCGCACGATCCGCGCGCCGAGCTGGCGCCACGCGACGTCGTCGCGCGGGCGATCGACTTCGAGATCAAGAAGCGCGGCCTGGACTACGTGCACCTGGACATCAGCCACAAGCCGGCCGAATTCCTGATCGAGCACTTCCCCACCATCTACGCGCGCTGCCTGGAACTGGGCATCGACATCACGAAGGAACCGATTCCCGTCGTGCCGGCGGCGCACTACACGTGCGGCGGCGTCGTCACCGACATGCTGGGCCGCACCGACCTGCCCGGCCTGTACGCGGTCGGCGAGACGGCGTGCACGGGCCTGCACGGCGCCAATCGGCTGGCCAGCAACTCGCTGCTCGAATGCGTCGTCATCGGCCGTGCCTGTGCCCAGGACATCCTGGCCCAGGACAAGAACGGCACGCCGTACCTGCCTGACTGGGACGAAAGCCGCGTCACGGATGCGGACGAGGAAGTGGTCATCGCCCACAACTGGGACGAGCTGCGCCGCTTCATGTGGAACTACGTCGGCATCGTGCGCACGACGAAGCGCCTGGAACGCGCGCAGCACCGCATCGCGCTGCTCAAGGAAGAGATCGACGAGTACTACCGCAACTTCCGCATCACCGCCGACCTGCTGGAACTGCGCAATCTGGTGGACGTGGCCGCGCTGATCGTCAACAGCGCGCTGCAGCGGCGCGAAAGCCGCGGCCTGCACTACTCGCGCGACTATCCTGGCACGCTGCCGAAGGCGCTGCCGACGATCCTGACGCCGAACCGCCGATGAACCAGAGCCCCGAACAAGTCGTCCAGGCGCAGCTGGACGCATTCAACGCACACGACGTCGACGCGCTGTGCCGCATCTATGCCGACGACGCCTGCCAGTACCAGCACCCGGCCACCTTGCTGGCACGCGGTACGGCCGCGATCCGCGAGCGCTTCGCCAACCGGTTCGCGCAATCGCAACCGCGGGCGCGGCTGCTGCGCCGCACCGTGCTGGGCGACACGGTGATCGACCATGAATACGTGTTCAGCGGTACGACCCGCGTCGAGCTGATGGGGTTGTATGAAGTGAAGGATGGCCGCATCGCCAACGCCAGCTTCGTGTTCGGGCCAACGGTGCAGGTGCGCACCGCCACGTTCGACGACCTGCCGGCGATGGAGGCGCTGATCGCGCGTTCCGGCATCGCCCTCAGCAAAGGCTTTTATACGGACGAACAGGCCGCGGCGGTGACCCGGCACGTGTTCGGCGTCGATACTCAGCTGCTCAAGGATGGCACGTATTTCGTCATCGAACGCGATGGCACGCTGCTGGCCTGCGGCGGCTGGAGCAAGCGCGCCACGCTGTTCGGCGCCGACCGCATGAAGGCCGATGCCGATCCGCTGCTCGATCCGGCCACGCAGCCGGGCCGCATCCGCGCGTTCTTCGTTGATCCGTCCGTGCCCCGCCAGGGCCTGGGCACGATGCTGATCGGCCATTGCGAGGCGGAAGCGGCGCAGGCCGGCTTCACGGCACTGGAGATGGCGGCGACGATGCCGGGCGTGCCATTGTATCGCTCGGTCGGCTACCAGAGCGTCGAGGAGTTCGAGATCGACCTGCCCGGCAGCGTCAAGGTGCCGCTGGCGCGGATGCGCAAGGCGATCGCCTGACGCATCCGCCGACCGGTGTCAGCGCGTGCTCATTTGCTGTTGAAGCCTTTGCCCGCCGCGGCCAGTCGCGCCAGCAGGGGCGCCGGCTGCCACGCTTCGCCATTGCGCCCGGCCGCAAAGCGCTCGATCGCGGCCAGCACGTTGGGCAGGCCGACCGTATCGGCATAAAACATCGGCCCGCCGCGGAACAGCGGGAAGCCGTAGCCCGTCAGGTAGACCATGTCGATGTCGGACGCCCGCAGCGCGATGCCTTCCTCGAGGATGCGCGCGCCTTCGTTGACCAGCGCGTAGACGAGGCGTTCGACGATCTCGTCGTCGCCGATATCGCGCCGCGCGATGCCCAGCGCCTGCGAGTGCGCGACGATCATGTCGTTGACCTGTGCGTTCGGCTGCGGCGTGCGCTGGCCGGCCGGGTAGTCGTACCAGCCGGCGCCCGTCTTCTGGCCGAAGCGCCCCATTTCGCACAGCAGGTCGGCCGTCTTCGAATAGCGCATTCCGGGCTGCTCGACCTGGCGGCGCTTGCGGATCGCCCAGCCGATGTCGTTGCCGGCCAGGTCGCCCATCCGGAACGGCCCCATCGCAAAGCCAAACGCTTCGATCGCCCGGTCCACCTGCTCGGGGAGGCAGCCTTCGTCCAGCAGGAAGCCCGCCTGGCGCACGTACTGCTCGATCATCCGGTTGCCGATGAAGCCATCGCAAACGCCGCTGACGACGCCCGTCTTCTTCAATTTCTTCGCCAGCGCCAGGGTGGTCGCCAGCACGTCCTTGCCGGTGGCCTTGCCGCGCACGATCTCCAGCAGCTTCATCACGTGGGCCGGGCTGAAGAAATGCGTGCCGATCACGTCCTGCGGCCGGCGCGTGAACGCTGCGATGCGGTCGACGTCCAGCGTCGACGTGTTGGTTGCCAGGATCGCGCCCGGCTTCATCACGTCGTCCAGCTTGCGGAACACGGCTTCCTTGACGGCCATCTCCTCGAACACCGCCTCGACGACGATGTCGGCCTGCGCCACGTCCTCGTAGCGCAGCGTGGGCGTGATCAGCGCGATGCGCTGCGCCAGCTGCTCGGAAGTCAGCTTGCCCTTCGCGACCGACGCCTCGTAGACGGCGCGGATCTTCGCAATGCCGGCGTCCAGCGCTTCCTGTTTCGTCTCCAGCACCGTCACGGGAATCCCTGCGTTCGCGAAATTCATCGCGATGCCGCCGCCCATCGTGCCGGCGCCGATCACGGCGGCCTGGGCGATGCGGCGTTGCGGCGTATCGGCCGGGACGTCCGGCACCTTGGCCGCTTCGCGCTCGGCGAAGAACGCATGGCGCAGCGCCTTCGATTCCGTCGTGCCCATCAGGTGCATGAAGCGCTCGCGTTCGAACTTCAGGCCGTCCTCGAACGGCATCGTCGCGGACGCGGCGACCGTGTCGACGCATTCGGCCGGCGCCGGGAAGCGGGCGGAGGTGGCCAGCACTTCTTCACGCGTCTTGCGCAGGAACGCCTCCAGGTCGGGGTGGTCCACCTTGCGCTCGCGTACCTTCGGCAACGGGCGGACGTCGGCGATGCGCTCGGCGAAGGCAACCGCCGCGGCAACCAGGTCGGTGCCGGCGGCATACACTTCGTCGAACAACGCCGGCAGCTTCTCGGACGGTACCGGATTACCCGTCACGATCATCTTCAGCGCAGGCTCCAGGCCCAGCGCGCGCGGCAGGCGTTGCGTGCCGCCAGCGCCGGGCAGCAGGCCAAGCTTCACTTCCGGCAGCGCGATCTGGGCGCCGGGCAGCGCCACGCGGTAGTGGCAGCCGAGCGCCAGTTCCAGGCCGCCGCCCATGCAGACGCTGTGGATCGCGGCGACCACGGGTTTTACCGCTTCCTCGGCGGTGCGGATCAGGGTGTGCAGCGTGGGTTCCGTCAGCGCCTTCGGCGAATTGAATTCACGGATGTCGGCGCCGCCGGAAAATGCCTTGCCGGCCCCCGTGATGACGATGGCCTTCACGTTGGCATCCATTTGCGCGCGGCGCAGGCCGTCGACGGCCGCGGTGCGCGTCGCAAGGCCCAGCCCATTGACGGGCGGGTTGTTCAGCGTGATGACGGCGACGTCGCCGTGGACTACGTAATCCGCACTCATGTCTCGTTTCCTCTTGTAAGTTGTCAGGGAATCCATCCACTATACCGCACAATACGCTGCAATAGTTCGACCGTGCTATTTCGCGCGCCACCGTCCGCTGTGTTCCGGCCGCCTGCGGTAAAATCCGCTTCTGATAACCTTCTTTCATCGTCAGGAACCGCCATCGCTGCCCTCACCCTCCCCTTTGAAAATTCGTTCGCGGCCCTGCCGCCCGAGTTCTTCACCAGGCTGATGCCCACGCCGCTGCCCGCTCCCTACCTGGTCGGCGTCAGCGAGGATGCGGCCCGGCTGATCGGGCTCGACCCGGCGCAGCTGGACGCGGACGCGATCGACGTCCTGGCCGGCAACCGCGTGCCGGACCGCGCCAGCCCGCTGGCTGCCGTGTATTCGGGCCACCAGTTCGGCGTCTGGGCCGGGCAGCTGGGCGACGGCCGCGCGATCCTGCTGGGCGATGTGGCGACCGAAGCGGGCCCCGTGGAGCTGCAGCTGAAAGGCGCCGGCCTGACGCCGTATTCGCGGATGGGTGACGGCCGCGCCGTGCTGCGCTCGTCGATCCGCGAGTTCCTGTGTTCCGAGGCGATGCATGCGCTGGGCATTCCGACGACCCGCGCGCTGTCGGTCATCGGCAGCGACCACGGCGTCGTGCGCGAGACGATCGAGACGGCCGCCGTCGTGGTCAGGATGGCGCCCACGTTCGTGCGCTTCGGCTCGTTCGAACACTGGTTCTATCGGAACGACGAAGCGCGCCTGCGCGTCTTGGCCGACTACGTCATCGACCGCTTCTACCCGGAGTTGCGCGACGAGGACAATCCCTACGCGGCAATGCTGGAAGAAGTCACGCGCCGCACCGCCACCCTGATCGCACACTGGCAGGCAGTCGGCTTCATGCATGGCGTGATGAACACCGACAATATGTCGATCCTCGGCCAGACGCTGGACTACGGCCCGTTCGGCTTCATGGAAGCGTTCAACGCGCAGCACATCTGCAACCACACCGACCAGCAGGGCCGCTATTCGTACGCGATGCAGCCGCAGATCGGCCACTGGAACTGTTATGCGCTGGCGCAGGCGCTGGTGCCGCTGATCGGCAGCGTCGAAGCCACCCAGCAGGCGCTGGACGTCTACCAGGGCGCGTTCGGCACCAAGGTCGACGAGCTGCTGCACGCGAAGCTCGGGATGAAGGAGCAACGGGAGGAGGACCGCGCGCTGCTGGACGAGCTGTTCGGCATCCTGCAAGCGAACCACACCGACTTCACGCTGTTCTTCCGCCGCCTCTCCGGCGTCCACGCCGCCTCGGATGCGGGCGACGAGCCGCTGCGCGACCTGTTCATCGACCGGCCGGCCTTCGACGCATGGGCGGGCAAGTACCGGCAACGGCTGCGCGCGGAAGGCAGCGTCGACGCGGAACGCCGCGTTGCCATGAACGGCGTCAATCCCAAGTACGTTTTACGCAACTATCTTGCCCAGGTGGCGATCGAAAAGGCACAGCACAAGGATTTCTCCGAGGTGGAGCGCTTGCTGAAGGTGCTGCAGCGGCCGTTCGACGAGCAACCGGAGCACGAGCAGTATGCCGCGCTGCCGCCGGACTGGGCGACCGAAGTGGAAGTGAGCTGCTCCTCCTGACCAACGAAGCGCAACGCACTAACCAAGCACAACGAACGAACCAAGCATAACGAACGAAGCGAGCCATGAGCAATCCAACGAAGAAAGTAGTGAAATCGGACGCCGAATGGCGCGCCGAACTCGATCCGATGCAATACCAGGTCACCCGCCACGCCGCGACGGAACGCGCGTTCACCGGCAAATACTGGGACCATCACGAGCGCGGCATTTACACCTGCGTGTGCTGCAATACCCCGCTGTTCCGCTCGGACGCGAAATTCGATTCCGGCTGCGGCTGGCCTAGTTATTTTGAAGCGCTCGATCCCGCCAATGTGATCGAGAAAATCGACCGCTCCCATGGTATGCTGCGCACCGAAATCATTTGCGCCGTCTGCGATGCCCACCTGGGGCATGTATTTCCGGACGGCCCGCCGCCGACGGGTCTGCGTTACTGCATCAATTCGGCGTCGCTGCGTTTTACTCCGGAAGCTGAATAACCATGATGAAATTCCTGTTCGATATATTCCCGTTGCTGGTTTTCTTCGGCAGCTATAAATGGGCCGGCAGCAACGAGGAGATGGCGCAGGCGCTGGTCAACGGCCACCTGTCCGGCATCATTTCCGGCGGCGCGATCACGGCCAGCCAGGCGCCGATCATCGTGGCCACGATCACCGGTATTGTCGCCACCGCCCTGCAGATCGGCTATTTGCTGCTGCGCCGGCGCAAGGTGGACGGCGCGCTGTGGGTGTCGATGGTCGTGTTCCTGTTCTTCGGCGGCCTGACGATCTACTTCCACGACGACGACTTCATCAAGTGGAAACCGACGATCATTTACTGGAGCTTCGCGATCGCGATGATCGTCGCACAGCGCTTCTTCGGCAAGAACCTGATTCGTGCCGCGATGGAAAAGCAGATCGGCCTGCCGGACGAGATCTGGCACCGGCTGAACACGGCCTGGATCATGTTCTGGATAGCGCTCGGCCTGCTGAACCTGTTCGTGGCATTCGTGCTGTTCAAGGCGGACACGAATGCGTGGGTGAGTTTCAAGGCATTCGGCGTTACCGGCCTGATGCTGGCTTTCTTTGTCGCCCAGGGTTTTTATCTGGCCAAACATATCAAGGATGAAGCATGAGCGATCCGCGCCTCGATAAAATCCGCGAGCGCCTGCTGGCCGCGTTCGGTCCGGCCGACATCGTCCTCGAGGACGAGTCGGCACTGCACGCCGGCCATGCCGGCGCCGCCTCCGGCGGGGGCCATTACCGCTTAAGGATCTCCTCAGCGAAATTCGCGGGCCTGAACCTCGTCACGCGCCATCGTCTGGTGTATGATGCCGTGCACGATATGATGCATAAAGAAATTCATGCATTGGCCATCACCGCAGTGGCTCCATCGGAAATCTGATTCACTTGAATGATGTGCGTGATGTTTTGGTACGAATGAATTGCAGAGGCCACTCCGCGTCTTAAGTCCCTTCTCTTCCCGCGATTTACAAGAACTTTTCCCGTAGGAAATAATAATGACTCTCAAGCCAGCCCGTTCTGCCCTTGCTGCCCGTATTCTGGTTGCGTCGCTCGCCGTCGCGGCCGCCCCCGCATTTGCACAGAACATCGCCGTCGTCAATGGCAAGGGCATCCCTACCACGCGCGTGGACGCGATCGTCAAGCAGGTGGTCGCTCAGGGCCAGCAAAAGGATAGCCCGGAACTGCGCGACGCGATCAAGAAGGAACTGATCAGCCGCGAAGTGCTGATGCAGGAGGCGGAAAAGCAGGGTTACGCGAAAAGCGCCGAGGTGAAGCAGCAGATGGAGAATGCGCGCCAGAGCATCGTGGTGCAGGCGATGATCGGCGACTACATGAAGAAGAATCCCGTCAAAGACGCCGACGTGAAGGCCGAGTACGACCGCTTCGTCAAGGAGACGGGCGACAAGGAATACCACGTGCGCCACATCCTCGTGGAGACGGAAGCGCAAGCCAACGACATCATCGCCAAGCTGAAAGGCGGCGCCAAGTTCGAGGACCTTGCCAAGCAGTCGAAAGACACCGGCTCGGCCAATAACGGCGGCGACCTGGACTGGGCAACCCCGTCCGCATTCCCGGAAGTGTTCTCGAAGGCGTTCGTCGGCCTGCAAAAGGGCCAGGTCACCGAGAAGCCGGTGCAGACGCAGAACGGCTTCCACGTGATCAAGGTGGACGACGTGCGCGCGGCGAAGCTGCCGACGCTGGAAGAAGTCAAGCCGCAGATCGAGGAAGCGCTCGCGCAGCGCAAGCTGCAGGCTTACCAGGAAGAGCTGGTCAAGAAGGCAAAGATCCAGTAAATTGCCCGGATGCCGGCGCCCGGCGCCGGCTCTGGTCGGATTCTCCGCCCCGAGGGGCGATCTGAAGTTTTTTTATAGGACGTGATAATGATTTTGAAGCCAGCCCGCCTGTTGACCGCACTGATCGCCATCGCCGCCGCGCCGGCGTTCGCTCAGAACATGGCCACCGTTAACGGCAAAGCGATCCCGGCATCGCGCCTGGAAGCCGCCGTCAAGACCGTGACCGCGCAAAGCAAGCAGCCGGACAGCCCGCAACTGCGCGACGCGATCAAGAAAGACCTGATCGCCCGCGAAGTGCTGGTGCAGGAAGCGGACAAGCAAGGCTACAGCAACAAGCCGGACGTCAAGCAGGCGCTCGAAAACACCCGCCAGAGCATCGTCATCAATGCGATGCTGGCCGACTACGTGAAGAAGAACCCGGTCAAGGATGCCGAAATCAAGGCCGAGTACGACAAGGCGAAGGCAGCCAACGGCGACAAGGAATACCACGCCCGCCACATCCTGGTTGCGACCGAGAAGGAAGCGCAGGACATCATCGCCAAGCTGAAAGGCGGCGCCAAGTTCGAGGACCTGGCCAAGCAGTCGAAGGACCCGGGTTCGGCAGCCAACGGCGGCGACCTGGATTGGGCCAGCCCGTCCAACTTCGTCAAGCCGTTCTCCGACGCGATGGTGGCACTGAAGGATGGCCAGATCACCGAGAAGCCCGTGCAATCGCAGTTCGGCTACCACGTGATCAAGCTGGAAGGCTCGCGCGCCGCGAAGTTCCCGACGCTGGAAGAAGTCAAAGGCCAGATCGAGCAAGGCCTGACCCAGCGCAAGATCGCCGCTTACCGCGACGAGCTGGTGAAGAAGGCCAAGGTGCAGTAAGCCGTCTCGCCCGGCACAAGAAAGCGCTCCCGTGTGGAGCGCTTTTTTTATGCGCGTCGGCCGGAATGCTGCACGGCGCCACCATTCTCTACGCATTTGGTAACGTCACCTCTACGCATCGGCACGCTACAATACGGGCGCATTTACTTTTTTTTAACATAAACTTCTCAAAGTGGAGTTACTCATGCTTAAAAAACTGCTGGGCACTGTCGCGCTGTGCGTCGCCACTGGAACGGCAAGCGCAGCTGATACCGTGTGGCAGTTCGGCTATACGGGATTCCAGAGAGCCGAGACCGGGCAATTTGTCGCCACAGAGCATCACCTTGGTGCCTTCTCCGGGAAAGACGTCGACGGGGATGGCGTCCTCCAACAGTCCGAGCTGAGCAGGTTCTGGGTAGACTCTAGCCGAGACTTGATAGGTCCCGACGAGTGCAAAGCCATCTACAACTCGTGTGAATTGACCGGCTTTAGCTATGACCTGCGCAGCGGGGAGCTGACCTTCACGGCGAGCACCGTGTACCGGGACGAGGCAGCCGCGAGCCATTACGAGATCGTGGCGGGGAGTTACGTGAGTGCCGACGGCTACACCCCCACGGGTAGCGGCAGCGTGACGTGGCTGTGGACCGATCAGACCCGCTTCGAGATCACGCCGGCACCGGTGCCGGAACCTGCGACCGCCTGGCTATTGGGCATAGGCCTGGCGGCGGTAGGCGTGGCGGCGCGACGCCGCCGCTGAGCACTACCCGGCAGCATCGCCGGCACCGGGCGTTTCGTGCCGGCGGTGCCGCGGTGTCACGGGCGACACGGCCAACTCATCCAGTTCCCGGTCATCTGCCTCCTTGCGAAAGCACCCTCCTTGCGCTGCCACTCGCGGCTGCGATGACCGCCTGGTTCGCCGCCCGCGGCGCGTCATCAACAAAGATCTGATGGGCTGCCGGCCGCCAGCGCTGGCGAAGACGCCATCCCCGTTACCGATTGCGCCAGGCTTCGGGCAAAAATCGTTCGACCGAAATCCCATTTCTACCTGCCAGTCCACTACAATTGGCGCTCAAGTTAATTTTTGATCAACGTAACTTTTCGATCAGGAGTGACACATGCTCAAAACGACTTTATGCGCCGTGGGTCTGTGCATCGCTGCGGGAGCCGCAAGCGCCCTGGAAACCAGGTGGACGTTCCGCTACACCGGCTTCGAGAATGCGGAGACCGGGCAGTTTGTCGCCGACTGGAACTACCGCGGCACTTTCGTCGGCGAAGACATCGATGCAAATGGCGTCCTGCAACAGTCCGAGCTGATGAGCTTCTCCGTCGACGAGTTCCCCGACCTGATGGATCCGCGTGCTTGCAACCCCAATCGCTTTTGCACGTTGACGGGCTTTAGCTATGACCTGCACCGCGGCCAGCTCTCCTTCAGGGCGAACATCGTGTACGAGGACGAGATCTCATACAGCTCCTACACCATGGTGGCCGGCGATAGAGTGAGCTTCGGTGGCTACTCGCCCTGGGGCAGCACCAGCGTGACGTGGCTGTGGACCGACCAGACCCGTTTTGAAATTTCTCCCCCACCGGTCCCGGAACCAGCCGCGGCCTGGCTACTGGGCGCCGACCTGGTGGCGGTAGGCATCGCGGCGCGACGTCGTAGCTAGGTCGCGCGGCTAGCGGCAGCACATCGTGAGCCGCCTTGGCATCAAGGGGTGGTGGCCGTCAGCTCATCCAACTCGCGCTGCATGGCCGCCATCTGTTCTTCGATCCAGCCGCGGAAGCGCACCACCTTCTCGCGCTGCGCCTTGCGGCTGGAAATGACAAGAAAGTAGCTGCGCGGATAAGGGATGCTGAGTCCACGCATCAGCCGAAGCGCGCTGCGGTGGAGGTCGTCGCGCGCGATCGAATACGTGACCAATGCGATCCCCTGCCCCGCCACGGCCGCCTGCGTGGCCACGGCCATGTTCGTGAAGCCCCGCGAGAACTCGAACTCGCCCTCCAGCACGCCGTAGGCGCGCAGCAGCTGCGCCCAGAATTGCGTCGAGTCGTCATACAGCAGCGGATGCCGGCCGAGGTCCGGCAGCGTCAGCTCTTCCTGGCCGTCAGCCAGCAACGCCGGGCTGTACACGACGACCATCCGTTCGTGAAACAGCATGCCCGGGTGCTCGGCCACGACGCCATGGCGGATCGCCACGTCGACGTCGCCATGCTCGACGTCCACCAGCCGCTCGCTCGAATCGAGCTGGAGGTCGATCTCCGGATACAGCTGCGTGAATTGCCCAAGGCGCGGTGCCAGCCACTTCAGCGCGAACGAATGGGTCGTCGAGATGCGCAGCACGTGTTCCTCGTCGCCGCCGCGCAGCGCGTCGACCTTGGTGCGCAGTTCCTTCAGCAGCCGCGCCACCGTGATCGCCAGCTCCTGTCCCTTCTCCGTCAGCGTGATGTGGCGCGGGTGGCGCACGAACAGCGCGAACCCCATCACCTCCTCCAGCTGCTTGACCTGCAGGCTGATGGCGGCCGGCGTCTTGTGCAGCTCCTGGGCCGCCAGGGTAAAGCTGCCCCAGCGCGCCGCGCAATCGAAATCGATCAGGCCTGACAGGCTGCGCAGGGTTCTCGAACCGCCATCTAGCATAAGGATAACTTGGCCTTCCCCACAAAATTACTCGTTTGTTCACATCGTGGCACCAGCGGAGAATATACCTCACCCGGCGGCTATCAGCGGTAGCCGCCTTCGATTACAGCAAGAATCCGCAAAAGGAGCGCGACATGTACAAGCCCATCCCCCAGAGCGCCGCCCCAGGCTGCCAGAACGCCGTGCCGTGCCGCCCCGCCGAGGCACCGAGCCAGAGTGCGCCGCAGCCGGTGCCCAGCTACTCCAGTACTTTGAAGCGGATCTTCGCGAACCTCGTCTGGCTGCGCTGAGCGCGCAATAAAAAGGCGCAGTCACCGGGTGACAGCGCCCTTAAAAAAAGCCGGGCGGCGCCCGGCTTGGTTGGGTGGACGGTACTCAGCCGCCGATCACGCCGCACGCGATCCGCGCGCCGCCACCGCCCAGCGGGGCCGGCTGGTCGGCGTAGTTGTCGCCACCGGCATGGATCATCAGCGCGCGCCCCTTCACGTCGGCCAGGGTTTTCAGCTGCGGTGCCTGCACCGGCTGTTTCGCGCTGCCGTCTTCCGCCACCTGCAACGCCGGCAGGTCGCCCGTGTGGCCTGCCTTGCCAGGGCCCTGGTGCGCCTTGGTGCCATGCGGGTCGAGATGCCCACCCGCCGCGCCGGCCGGTACCTTCTTACCATCCTGCTCGTTCGGCTCGCATCTGCCGTTCATGTGCACGTGGAAGCCGTGCGGCCCCGGCGGCAGGCCAGTCAGCGACGGCGTAAACGTCAGCCCGCCGGCGGATTCGGCGATCGTGATGGACCCCAGTGCCTTGCCCTTGCCCGTCGTCGTGTCGACGGCATGCATCTGCACCGTCAGGTCAGCGGCTTGCGCATGGGCGGCGGCCGCGAACACGGCGAGTGCGAGGGTCTGGCGGATCGAAATTGGCATCGTGTGCTCCTGTGATAAAAAAGAAAACTTTTCAATGGTAGCACGCGGCAGCAATACGGCGCAGCATGAAAAAAGCCGGGCAAGCCCGGCTTCTTTTTTGGCGTCTCCAGCGATCAGCCGACGAACTTGCGCGCGTTGCGGAACATCCGCATCCACGGCGAATCCTCGCCCCAGCCGTCCGGCGCCCACGAGTGCTGTACGGTGCGGAACACGCGTTCGGCGTGCGGCATCATCACCGTGAACCGGCCGTCCGGCGTCGTCACGGCGGTCAGGCCCTGCGGCGAACCGTTCGGGTTGAACGGGTAGACTTCCGTCGTGTTGCCGCGGTTGTCGACGAAGCGCAGCGCGCCGATCGCCTCGGCGATATTGCCCGTCTGGGTGAAGTCCGCGTAACCCTCGCCGTGGGCGATGGCGATCGGCGTCTGCGTGCCGGCCATGCCGTTGAAGAAGATCGACGGCGAATCGAGCACCTCGACCATCGAGAAGCGCGCCTCGAATTTCTCCGACTTGTTGGTCGTGAACTTTGGCCACGCGTGCGCACCCGGGATGATCGACTTCAGGTTGCTCATCATCTGGCAGCCGTTACAGACACCCAGGCCAAAGCTGTCCTTGCGCTGGAAGAAGCGCGCGAACTGTTCCGACAGCGCCGGATTGAACAGGATCGACTTGGCCCAGCCTTCCCCGGCGCCCAGCACGTCGCCGTACGAGAAGCCGCCGACGGCGATGATGCCCTGGAAGTCGTCCAGCTTGACGCGGCCCGCGATCAGGTCGCTCATGTGCACGTCGATCGCCGCGAAGCCTGCCTGGTGCATCACCCACGCCGTCTCGATGTGCGAGTTGACGCCCTGCTCGCGCAGGATCGCCACACGCGGGCGCACTCCCGTCGCCAGGAACGGCGCGGCCACGTTCTCGGCCGGGTCGAACGTCAGCTTCGGCGTCATGCCCGGATCCGCTTCGTCCAGCAGGCGTTCGTATTCCTGGTCCGCCGTGGCCGGGTTCTCGCGCATGCGCGAGATGCGCCAGCTCGTGTCGCTCCACAGCCGATGCAGCGCGGCGCGCGCCTGGCTGTAGATGATCTTCGCGTCGCGCGTGAATTCAATGACGCCGCGGTCGTTCGGCTTGCCGATGATGTGGCTGCAGGCGCCCAGGCCGTACGAACGCAGCACGTCCATCACGGCCGACTTCTCGTCGGCGCGTACCTGGATCACGGCGCCCAGTTCCTCGGCGAACAGCGCGCGCAACGTCAGCTCGTTGCGGCGCTCGGCCACCTGGCCAGCCCAGTTCTTCGCATCACCCCAGTCGGCGTTGTCGCCTTCGTGCGTCAGCATGTCGAGGTTGATCGACAGGCCGGCGCGGCCGGCAAACGCCATCTCGACGAGCGTCGCGTACAGGCCGCCGTCGGAACGGTCGTGGTAAGCCAGCAGCTTGCCTTCGCGGTTCAGTTGCTGGATCGCCGCGAAGAACGCCTTCAGGTCGTCCGGATTGTCGACGTCCGGCGCATCGTTGCCCAGCTGGCCCAGCACCTGCGCCAGGATCGAGGCGCCCACGCGGTGCTTGCCGCGGCCCAGGTCGATCACAATGATCGACGTCTCGCCCAGGTCCGTGCGGAGCTGCGGCGTCAGCGACTTGCGCGTGTCGTACACGGGCGCGAAGCCGGACACGATCAGCGACACCGGCGACACCACGGCTTTCTGCTCGCCGTCATCGTTCCACGTGGTACGCATCGACAGCGAATCCTTGCCGACGGGGATCGAGATCCCGAGTGCCGGGCACAGCTCCATGCCGACGGCCTTGACGGTGTCGAACAGCGCCGCGTCCTGGCCCGGCTGGCCGCACGCGGCCATCCAGTTGGCCGAGAGCTTGATCGTCTCGATGCTCTCGATCGGTGCCGCGGCCAGGTTCGTGATCGTCTCGCCGACGGCCATGCGGCCCGATGCCGGTGCGTCGATGACGGCCAGCGGCGTGCGCTCGCCCATCGCCATCGCCTCGCCCAGGTAGCCTTCGTACGACAGCGACGTGACGGCGCAATCGGCCACCGGCACCTGCCACGGGCCCACCATCTGGTCGCGCACCGACGTGCCGCCCACGGTGCGGTCGCCGATCGTGATGAGGAAGCTTTTATCCGCCACGGTCGGGTTCAGCAGCACGCGTTCGGCCGCCTCTTCCAGCGCGACGCCGGTCAGGTCCACGGCCGGGTAGTCGCGCTGCACGTGCTGCACATCGCGGTGCATCTTCGGCGGTTTGCCGAGCAAGACTTCCATCGGCATGTCCACCGGCGAATTGTCCTGCTCCGGATCGTACAGCTGCAGCTGGCGCTCTTCCGTCGCCGTACCGACGACGGCGAACGGGCAGCGCTCGCGTTCGCACAGCGCGCGGAACGTGTCGAGGCTTTCCGGTGCGATCGCGAGCACGTAGCGCTCCTGCGATTCGTTCGACCAGATCTCCTTCGGCGCCATGCCCGATTCTTCCAGCGGGATCTTGCGCAGGTCGAAGATCGCGCCGCGCTTGGCGTCGTTCGTGATTTCCGGGAAGGCGTTCGACAGCCCGCCCGCACCCACGTCGTGGATCGACAGGATCGGGTTCTTGTCACCCAGCTGCCAGCAGCCGTTGATGACTTCCTGGGCGCGGCGCTCCATCTCCGGGTTGCCGCGCTGGACCGAGTCGAAGTCCAGGTCGGCCGTATTGGTGCCGGTCGCCATCGACGATGCGGCCGAGCCGCCCATGCCGATGCGCATGCCGGGGCCGCCCAGCTGGATCAGCAGGCTGCCGACGGGGATGTCGTTCTTGTGCGTGTGCTGCGCCGAGATATTGCCGATGCCGCCCGCGATCATGATCGGCTTGTGGTAGCCGTACACGGCGTCGCCCGCGTTCTGTTCGTAGGTACGGAAGTAACCGCCCAGCACCGGGCGGCCGAATTCGTTCGAGAACGCGGCGCCGCCCAGCGGGCCGTCGATCATGATCTGCAGCGGCGACGCGATGCGTTCCGGCTTGCCGTAGGCTGCTTCGGTACGCGCGTCCCTGGCCGTGACCGAATTCGTCACATCCTGCGCGTTTTCCCATGGCCGCACGGCATCCGGCAGCATCAGGTTCGATACCGTGAAGCCCGTCAGGCCGGCCTTCGGCTTGGCGCCGCGGCCCGTCGCGCCCTCGTCGCGGATCTCGCCGCCGGCGCCCGTGGAGGCGCCCGGGAACGGCGAAATCGCCGTCGGGTGGTTGTGCGTCTCGACCTTCATCAAGGTGTGGATCAGTTCCGTCGACGCGCCGTATTCATGGCCTTCGCCGCGCGGATGGAAGCGCGTCACTTCGGCGCCCTGCATGATCGACGAGTTGTCCGAATACGCGACGATCGTGCCCTTCGGCTGCTTCTCGTGCGTGTTCTTGATCATCTTGAACAGCGACTTGTCCTGCGCTTGGCCGTCGATGGTCCAGTC
This sequence comes from Pseudoduganella flava, assembly GCF_007830495.1. Taxonomy (GTDB): domain Bacteria; phylum Pseudomonadota; class Gammaproteobacteria; order Burkholderiales; family Burkholderiaceae_D; genus Rugamonas; species Rugamonas flava. The sequence goes on from NZ_VLKW01000005.1 coordinate 228,646, forward strand.
GGCGTTGAAGATCTTGTGGCGGCAGTGCTCCGAGTTCGCCTGCGCGAACATCATCAGTTCCACGTCCGTCGGGTTGCGCTTGGCCGCCGTGAACGCTTCGTACAGGTAGTCGATTTCATCGATCGACATGGCCAGGCCCAGGTCCGTGTTGGCGCGCACCAGCGCGTCGCGGCCGGCGCCGATCACGTCGATCGATTCAAGCGCCTTGCCTTCCAGGCTGCGGAACAGGTCCTGCGCCTGGCTTGCGTCGCGCAGCACCGACTCCGTCATGCGGTCGTGCAGCAGCGCCGCGACAGCCTGTGCCTGCTCCGGGCTCAAGGCTTTCGCCGCGCCGATACTGCTGCCCAGGATGCCGCCCTTCAGGATCACCCGGTAGGCCACGCCCCGCTCGACGCGGTGGATGTGCGTCATGCCGCAGTTGTGCACGATGTCCGTAGCCTTCGATGCCCATGGCGAGATCGTGCCGAAGCGCGGAATCACGAAGAACTCCTCCACCACGCCATCGTCGACGTCGGGCTGGGCCGGTTCGCCATAGGTCAGCAGGCCGTCGAGGCGTGCGAGGTCCTGCTCGGACAGCGCCGCCTGGGTATCGACGAAGTGCACGTACCGGGCCTGGACCGCGGTCACGGCGGGAAGCACGGCCTGCAGTTGGGTGAGAAGACGCTGGCTACGAAACGCGGACAGGGCATTGGAGCCCGGGAGTATCAACATGGTTGGGAGCGAGTTGATGCAGCGAGGCTGCGGATTAAAGAAATGGGCACTGAAATAGGCACAGAACTGAGGCTCAACGGCGGTTCGGAATCACGCAAATTGCGCCGGCGCTGAATGGGCCGATCGCATGTGCCGGCATTATACCTGTTTCAACCCGTCCTTCACAGGGCGCCAGCGCCCTCCCCGCTCTGCACATTCTGCTTCTCAAGCAACAAATCTTGCCGAATTCGGCAAATTGCAGCGGAAATCGGCCGTTCTCAGCGGGGTTTTGTCATATTCTTCGCTTATCCACACCGATTACATGCCGATGTCCTCTCTGTCCGACCTGTCCGTGCTGATCGTCGATCCCAACCCTGGGATGCGCGGCAATCTGCACAATATGCTGAGCCAGGCCTCGATCACGAAGATCGATTACGCCGTCAGCGCCGGCACCGCCATTCGCCAGCTCGGCAAGAAGTCGTTCGACCTGATCCTGTGCGAATACGACCTGGACGTCGGTAGCGAGAACGGCCAGGACGGCCAGCAGCTGCTCGAGGACCTGCGCCACCACCGGCTGATCGACCCGTCGACGATCTTCATCATGCTGACGTCCGAGGGCGTGCACAGCAAGGTGATGGGCGCCGCCGAGCTGGCGCCGACCGATTATGTGCTCAAGCCCTTTACCGTCGAAGGGCTGCTGCAACGCATCGCACGCGCGGTGGACCGGCGCAACGCGCTGCTGCCGGTGTACCGCCACGCGCAAGCCGGCAACCTGCGCGACGCGATTGCCGCGTGCGCCGGCGGCGCCGTCAAGCAACCTCGCTACGCCGGCGATTTCATCCGCCTGCGCGCCGAGCTGCATGCGCAACTGGGCGAATGGTCCGACGCGGAAAGCATCTACCAGGAGATCCTGGCGAGCCGCGCAACCGGCTGGGCACAGCTCGGCCTGGCCCGCTGCCAGCTCGAACAGGGCCGGCCGGACGACGCGCGCCAGACGCTCGAGCAGCTGATCGCCGAGAATCCCCGCTTCATGGCGGCCTATGACCTGCTGGCCGCCGACTACGCGGCGATGGGCCAGGCCACGCAGGCCAAGCGCGTACTGGAAGACGCTGTCGCGATCTCGCCGCACGTCGTGCGCCGGCTGCGCCAGCTGGGCGAGCTGGCGCTCGAGTCGGACGACATCGTTGCCGCCGAGCGCGCGTTCCGGCAGGTCGTCGCGAAGGCGAAGTACTCGGAATTTCGCGACCCGCAGGACCACGTCAACCTGGTGCGCACGCTGGTGCGGCGCGGCGACGCGACCCAGGCGGCCGGCGTGATCCGCGACCTGGAGCGATCGCTGCGCAGCGGCCCGAACACTGAGGCATGTCGCGCGTATGCCGCGTCGCTCGTGCAGGAGCTGGGCGGCAACGACGTGGGCGCCGCCAGCGAACTGACGCGAGCTGTCGGCGCCGTGCAGGCCGCGCAAGGCCTGTCCGGCCGTCTGAAGCGCGACATCGTGCAGGGCTGCCTGCGCCACCGCCTCGATGGCGAAGCCGCCACCGTCGTGCTGCACATGATGAACGACGGTGCCGACGCACTGACCGCGGACGAGGCCACCGACGTGTTCGAGAAGGCTGGCCGGCACGACCTCGCCGTCGCCGTGCGCAAGATGGTCACGCAGCAGGTCGATGCACTCGTCAGCGACGCGGCCGAGCAGCTGGACCGGGGCGACCACCGCGGCGCCGTCGCCACGATCACCGCCGCGGTGCGCCGCACGCCGGGCAACGTGCCGGTGCTGATCGCCGCGGCCCGCACGGTGTTGCGCCAGCTGGACGACCTGGGCTGGGAAGCGCCGCTCGGCGAACAGGCCGCGAACCTGCTGGCGCGGCTGCGCACCCTCGACCCCGCCAACGGCGCCCTCGACCACCTGACGGCGCAATACGTCGCCACCCAACGTAAATACGGCATCGCCGCGCACGGCTGAAAGTCGATTTTTCAGGTTGACAAAGGCTTAATCCGATCTTAGAGTGATATCACCTTCATATACCTATGAATTCACTCTGAAAGGGAACATCATGTCCGTACCCGCGCGGCAGGAAAAGCGGTTTGACTCGATCAATGGTTACCTGGCCGGCGCCGGCGCCGTGTTGGGCATCGTCGCCGGAGTCGCGGCATTGCAGTCCATGCCCATCGCCGGCGGGTTGCTGATCGGTGCCGGCGTATTGCTCGCGGGCGGCCTGTACATGCTGCAGCCGAACGAGGCGGCGATCCTGACGCTATTCGGCCAGTATGTCGGCACCGACCGCAGCGAAGGCCTGCGTTGGGCATTCCCGTTCTACCGCAAGCGCAAGCTGTCGGTCCGGGCGCGCAACCTTAATGCACCGACGTTGAAGGTCAACGACAAGCGCGGCAACCCGGTGGAGATCAGCGCAGCCGTTGTCTGGCGCGTGCGCGACACGGCGCAGGCGCTGTTCGAAGTCGATGACTTCGAGCGCTACGTGACGATCCAGGCCGAGGCGGCGCTGCGCCACCTGGCCGCGCAATACGCGTACGACGAAGGCGAGGACCTGGCGGCCGGAGAAATGACGCTGCGCGGCGGCACGGCCGAAGTGGCGCAGGCGCTGCGCACCGAGCTGCAGGCCCGCTTCGAGGCGGCTGGCGTCGAGACGCTGGACGCGAAGCTGACCCACCTCGCTTACGCCGCCGAGATCGCACAAGTGATGCTGCGGCGCCAGCAAGCCGATGCGATCATCAGCGCCCGCGCCAAGATCGTGCACGGCGCCGTGTCGATGGTCGAGTCGGCGTTGCAGGCGCTGGCCGAGCGCGACATCGTCGAGCTGGACCCGGAGCGCAAGGCGTCGATGGTCAGCAACCTGTTGGTGGTGCTGTGCTCCGACCGCGATGCGCAACCGATCATCAACGCGGGCACGCTGTACAACTGAGCCTGCGGCGTCATGGCAAGTCCCGGAAAAAAAGCCTATCCGCTGCGCATCGATCCCGCGTTGTGGGACCAGTTGCAGCGGCTGGCCGCGCAGGACCTGCGCAGCGTGAACGCGGAGATCGAGTTCCTGCTGCGCGAGGCACTGGCGCGGCGCGGCATCAAGATCACGGCGGTGCGCGACGAAGACGACGAACGCTGAGCCGCTTTACGGCTGGGCCGGGCCGTAGCCGCCGCCGCCCGGCGTCTCGATGACGAACACGTCGCCCGGCGCCATCTGCGTACGGGCGATGTGCCCCAGTTCCTCGATGCGGCCGTCGGCGCGTTCGACGTAGTTGCGGCCTTTGGCGGCGGGCGCACCGCCGGCCATGCCGAACGGTGCGTACAGCCGGTTGTTCGACAGGATCGCGGCCGTCATCGGTTCCAGGAAGCGGATCCGGCGCACGCCGCCATTGCCGCCGTGCCAGCGCCCGACTCCACCCGAACCGTGGCGGATCGCATAGCTCTCCAGCCGCACAGGGAAACGGAACTCGAGGATTTCCGGGTCCGTCAGGCGCGAGTTCGTCATATTGGTCTGCACGACGTCCGTGCCGTCGAAGCCATTGCCGGCACCGGAGCCGCCGCTGATCGTCTCGTAATACTGGTATTTGCTGCTGCCGAACGTGAAGTTGTTCATCGTGCCCTGCGATGCGGCCATTACCCCCAGCGCGCCGTACAGCGCATTCGTGATGCACGTCGACGTCTCCACATTGCCCGACACGACGGATGCCGGATAGCGCGGATTGAGCATCGAACCGGGTGGAATCACGACGTGCAGCGGCTTCAGGCAACCGGCGTTCAGCGGGATCTCGTCGTCGACCAGCGTGCGGAACACGTACAGCACGGCGGCCATGCAAACGGCCGACGGTGCGTTGAAGTTGTTGTCCAGCTGGCTTGAGGTACCGGTGAAATCGATCGTGGCGCTGCGCGCCGCCTGGTCCACGGTCACGCTCACGCGGATGCGGGCGCCGTTGTCCAGCTCCACCGTGTAGCTGCCGTCCTTCAGCGCGCTGATCACGCGCCGCACCGCTTCCTCGGCATTGTCCTGCACGTGGCCCATGTAGGCGCGCACGACGTCGAGGCCAAAATGCTCGACCATCCGGTGCAGTTCCTCGACACCCTTCTGGTTCGCGGCGATCTGCGCGCGCAGGTCAGCCAGGTTCTGGTCCGGATTGCGGGCTGGGTATTGCGCCCCCAGCAGCAGCGCGCGCGTTTCCGCTTCGCGCAGCACGCCCGCATCGACCAGCTTGAAGTTATCGATCAGGACGCCCTCGTCGACGATCGTGCGCGAATCCGGCGGCATCGAGCCGGGCGTGGTGCCGCCGATGTCCGCGTGATGCCCACGCGAGCCGACGTAGAACAGGATCTCTTTGCCGGTCGCGTCGAACACCGGCGTGATGACGGTGACGTCCGGCAGGTGCGTGCCGCCGTTGTACGGATCGTTCAGCATGTACACGTCGCCGGGCCGCATGCTGCCCGCGTTCGCCGTCATCACGCGCTTGATGCTCTCGCCCATCGAGCCCAGGTGCACGGGCATGTGCGGTGCATTGGCGATCAGGTTGCCGGCGCCGTCGAAGATCGCGCACGAGAAGTCCAGCCGCTCCTTGATGTTGACGGAATACGCCGTGTTCTGCAGGCGCAAGCCCATCTGCTCGGCGATCGACATGAACAGGTTGTTGAAGATCTCCAGCATCACGGGATCGGCCGTGGTGCCGATCGCACGGCGTTCCGGCAGCGCCTCGACGCGGGTCAGCACCAGGTGATCCAGCGGCGTCACCTCGGCCTGCCAGCCGCATTCGACGACCGTCGTCGCGTTGGCTTCGGCAATGATGGCCGGGCCGCGCAGCACGTCGCCCGGGCGCAGGCCGGCGCGCCGGTACAGGCCCGTGTCGCGCCACTGGCCGGCGCTGTACATCGGCACCACGCGGTCGGGCCCGGCCGCACCATCGCGAGGTGGACGTCGCGGCGGCACTTCCGTCGGCGCGTCGGAGCGGCCGATCGCTTCGACCGACACCGCCTCGACGATCAGCGCCTTGCCCGGCATCAGGAACGAGAAGCGCTTCTTGTAGGCCTGCTCGAACTGCGCGCGCATACCGTCGGCCGTATCGAACGACACGATCAGCGCCGAATCGGTGCCTTCGTAGCGCAGGTGCACGCGCCGCACTACGGCAATGCGCGCTGCCGCCACGCCCTGCCGCGCCAGGTCCGCCGTCGCGGCATCGGCCAGCGTCGCGAGCCGCTCCGCGAGCGCCGGCAGTTGCTCGTCCGTCAGCCGCAGTTCGACAGCCTGCTCGCGCATCGCCGTCTGGTCCGCCATGCCCATGCCGTACGCGGACAGCACGCCGGCCAGGCTGTGGATGAACACTGTCTTCATGCCCAGCGCATCGGCGACCAGGCATGCATGCTGGCCGCCGGCGCCGCCAAAGCTCGTCAGCGCATATTCCGTGACGTCATGGCCGCGCTGCACGGAGATCTGCTTGATCGCGTTGGCCATATTGCCGACGGCGATCTCGATGAACCCTGCCGCCACCTGTTCGGCCGACGCGAGCTTGCCGCTGGCAGCTGCGATCTCGGCGGCCATGGCCGCGAAGCGCTCGCGCACCGTGGCCGCATCGAGCGGCTGGTCGCCGCCCGGCCCGAACAGGCGCGGGAATTCGTCCGGCTGTATCTTGCCCAGCATGACGTTGCAGTCGGTGACGGCCAGCGGCCCGCCGCGACGGTAGCTCGCCGGGCCTGGATTGGCGCCGGCGCTGTCCGGCCCCACGCGCAACCGGCTGCCGTCGAAGTGCAGCACGGAGCCGCCGCCGGCGGCCACCGTATGGATGCTCATCATCGGCGCGCGCATCCGCACGCCGGCGACCTGCGTCTCGAACACGCGTTCGAACTCGCCGGAATAATGCGAGACATCCGTCGACGTGCCGCCCATGTCGAAGCCGATCACCTTGTCGAAGCCGGCAAGCATGCTGGCGCGGACCATGCCGACGATGCCGCCGGCGGGGCCGGACAGGATGCTGTCCTTGCCCTGGAACGCACGCGCGTCCGTCAAGCCGCCGCTGGACTGCATGAACTGCAGGTTCACGCCGGGCAGCTCGCGCGCCACCTGGTCGACGTAGCGGCGCAGGATCGGCGACAGGTAGGCATCGACGACGGTCGTGTCGCCCCGCGCGACGAGCTTCATCATCGGGCTGACGGCATGCGACACGGAGACCTGGGCAAAGCCGATCTCGCGAGCGATGCGGGCGACGGCTTCTTCGTGCGCCGTGTAGCGGTAGCCGTGCATCAGCACGATCGCGATCGAGCGCAGCCCGCGCTCATACGCGTGCTGCAACCCCGCACGCGTGGCTTCCTCGTCGAGCGGCTGCACGATGTCGCCGTGCGCGCCGATCCGTTCGTCGATCTCGACCACATCGCCGTACAGCAGCTCGGGCAGCACGATGTGGCGGTCGAACAGGCGTGGCCGGTTCTGGTAGGCGATGCGCAGCGCGTCGCGGAAGCCGCGCGTGATCGCCAGGACCGTCGGCTCGCCCTTCCTCTCGAGCAGTGCGTTGGTGGCGACCGTCGTGCCCATCTTGACGGCATCGACAACGCCCGCCGGGATCGGCGCATCGGCAGCGAGCCCAAGCAAGTGGCGGATGCCGGCAATGGCCGCGTCGCGGTACTGTTCCGGATTCTCGGACAGCAGCTTGTGCGTGACCAGCGTGCCGTCGGGGCGGCGCGCAACGATGTCCGTGAAGGTGCCGCCGCGATCGATCCAGAACTGCCAGTCCATGTCCGCCCCCTGCCGTCAAAAGACGTCATTGTAGTGGGTTCGCCCGCGCGCGCGGTGCTAGAATCGGCGCCTCCACATCCAGCGAGCCGCCATGCACCCACTGTACAGCGTTGCCCTGATCCGCACCATCGAACACGTCGCCGCGGGGCGCTTGCCGGAAGGGGCGCTGATGGAGCGCGCCGGCCAGGCGGCCGCCGACGCGGCGCTGGCGTTGCTCGCGGCCGCGCACTACGGAGCTCCTGTGCTGGTGCTCGCTGGCCCGGGCAACAACGGCGGCGACGCGTTCGAGGTCGCGGCGCACCTGGCGCATGCCGGGGCCGACGTGACCATCATGCACCTCGCCGGCAGCGGCGCCACGGCGCCCGAGCGCGATCGCGCACTGCAAAAGGCCCAGGCCAGTGCGGCGCGCTTCGTGCCGCCGGCAGCGCAGGACATCGCCGGCAAGCCCTGGCAGCTCGTCGTCGACGGCCTGTTCGGCATCGGCCTGCAACGTCCACTGGCCGGCACGGCCGGAGCACTGGTCGATGCCGTGAATGCGCTGGCGTGCCCGATCCTGGCGCTGGACGTACCGAGCGGCCTCGATGCCGACACGGGCACGGTCGTCGGCCCGGACGGCCGTGCCGTGCGCGCCTCCCACACGATCACGTTCATCGGCGACAAACCGGGCCTGCACACAGCCGACGGCCGCGATCACGCAGGCAGCGTGACCGTTGCGGGACTCGACATCGATCCTGCCCTGTACCCAACAACGGCGGTGCACCTGAACGGCACGGACCTCTTCGCACAGTACGCGCAGCCACGCCGGCACAACACGCACAAAGGCAGCTACGGCAACGTGGCGGTGCTCGGCGGCGCGACGGGCATGGCCGGCGCACCCGTGCTGGCCGGCCGCGCGGCACTGCATGCGGGTGGCGGCCGCGCGTACCTGTGCTTTGCCGGCGCGCCGCTGCCGCTCGATCCCGGCCAGCCGGAGCTGATGTGCCGCGCCGCCGACGGCTTCGACTTCGCGTCGGCCGTCACCGTGGCCGGGCCGGGCCTCGGCAGCAGCGACGACGCCGTGCGCATGCTCATCCAGGTTCTGGCGGCACCGCGCCCGCTGGTGCTCGATGCCGATGCATTGAATCTGCTGGCGCTGCACGCGCCGCTGCGTGACGCCCTCGCCCACCGCACGGCGCCGGCGCTCGCGACGCCCCACCCGCTCGAGGCGGCCCGGCTGCTGGAAACGACGATAGGCGCCGTGCAGGCCAACCGGCTGGAGGCCGCACGCACATTGGCCCAGCGCCTCGGCGCCTACGTCGTGCTGAAAGGTTCAGGTACGGTGATCGGCGCACCGGATGGCCGCCTGGTGATCAATACGACCGGCAATCCGGGCCTGGCGACGGCGGGCACCGGCGACGTACTGGCCGGCCTGGCAGGCGCACTGCTGGCGCAAGGGTGGCCCGCGTGGGAAGCAGCGCTGGGTGCGGTCTGGCTGCATGGCACGGCGGCGGATGCACTGGTGGCCGCCGGCACGGGGCCGATCGGGCTGACGGCCGGGGAACTGGTGACGGAGATCCGCGCGCAGCTGAACGCGCTGGCCCGCTGAGTCAGGCGACCAGCCGGCCGGCGGCGATCGTGATCGTACGGCCGCAGCGCGCGGCGATGTGCGGGTCGTGCGTGACCAGCACGAGCGTCGAGTTGCGTTCACGGTTCAATTCGAACATCAGCTGGATCACCGCCTCGCCCGTCGCGGCATCGAGGCTGCCCGTCGGCTCATCGGCCAGCAACAGCGGCGGTTCCGTGACGAACGCGCGCGCCAGCGCGACGCGTTGCTGTTCGCCGCCGGACAGGTATTTCGGATAATGCTTCAGCCGGCTGGACAGGCCCACGCGGCCCAGCATCGCTTCGGCCTTCGCGCGGGCGCCGTCGTCGCCCGCCAGTTCCAGCGGCAGCATCACGTTTTCGACGGCCGTCAGGTGCGGCAGCAGCTGGAACGACTGGAACACGAAGCCCAGCTTCGCCTTGCGCAGCGCGGCGCGGCCATCCTCGTCCAGCGCGAAGATGTCGGTACCGTCGATCAGCACCTTGCCGTCGGTCGGCGTGTCGAGGCCGGCCAGCAGGCCGAGCAAGGTCGACTTGCCGGAGCCTGACGCACCCACGATCGCCAGCGTCTGCCCCTTTTGCACGGTAAAATCCACGCTGTGCAAAATGGTCAGTTCGCCGCTGGCATCGGCCACGCGCTTCGTCAGGCCCGCCACCGCGATCGCGGCCGCGGCGCCGTGGGCCGCGGGCCGGGTGGTTGGGGTATCGGAAGTTAAACTGGAAGTCGCGTGAGGAATATCTGGCATGGTTGAAGGTCTGCGTCGCTTGATTGGTCAGTTCTGGTTGCTGCTTGGCGCGCTTGGCGTCTCCCTGCTCGTCCTGGGCAGCCCGGCGAGCGCCTATTCTGCCCCAAAAACGCTGCTCGTGGTGGGCGACAGCCTGTCTGCCGAATATGGCCTGCCCCGCGGCGCCGGCTGGGTCGCCCTGCTCGAGCGCAAGCTGCAGGCCGCGAAGATCGATGCGCGCATCGTTAACGCCAGCGTCAGTGGCGAGACGACGAGTGGCGGGCGCACCCGGATGCCGGGCCTGCTGGCCAAACACAAGCCGGACATCGTCATCATCGAACTGGGGCCAAACGACGGCTTGCGCGGCCTGCCGGTGGCGGCCGCCGAAAGCAACCTGCGCGCGATGGTGAAGGCCGTGCGCGGCGCGGGTGCCCAGGTGCTGCTGGTCGGCATGCGCATCCCGCCGAACTATGGCCGTGACTACTCCGAAAAATTCTTTGCGATGTATGGCACGGTCAGCCGCGACGAAAAGGTCGCGCTGGCGCCGTTCATGCTCGATGGCCTGGCCGAGAAGCTCGACCTGTTCCAGGCCGACCGCATCCATCCGCTGGCCAGCGCCCACCCGCGCATCCTTGATAATATCTGGCCCCACCTGCTCCCGCTGTTGAAGGCCAACTCACCGAAAGCCAAATGAAGTATCCCGAAATCCTGCCCATCGCCGACGCCCTGGCGCGGCTCGACGAATTCGACACGATCATCGACGCCCGCACGCCCAGCGAATTCGCGCTCGACCACCTGCCGAACGCCATCAACTGCCCGGTGCTCGACGACGAACAGCGTATCGTCGTCGGCACGCTGTACAAGCAGGAAGGCGCTTTCGAGGCCAAGAAGATCGGCGCGCCGATGGTTGCCCACAACATCGCGCACCACATCGACACGCTGTGGCACGATAAGCCGAAGGACTGGAAGCCGCTCGTCTACTGCTGGCGCGGCGGCAATCGCAGCGGCTCGATGGCGCACATCCTCGCCAAGATCGGCTGGCCCGTCGTGCAGCTGGAAGGCGGCTACAAGGCGTTTCGCAACCAAGTGAACGCCGACCTCGAACAAACGCCGGAACTTGACTTCCGCGTGATCTGCGGTACGACGGGCAGCGGGAAGACGCGCCTGCTCGACACGCTGGAATCGATCGGCGCGCAAGTGCTCGACCTGGAACAGCTGGCCGCCCACCGCGGCTCCGTCCTTGGCAACCTGCCGTGCCAGCCGCAGCCCACGCAGAAGGCGTTTGAAACGTCGATCTGGGACCGGCTGCGCCGCTTCGACCCGCAGCAGCCCGTGTTCGTGGAATCGGAAAGCAAGAAGGTCGGCGCGTTGCGCGTACCGGGCGCGCTGATGGACCGGATGCGCGCATCGCCATGCGTCGCGCTGCAGGTGACACGGCCGCACCGCGTGCAGCTGCTGATCGAGGATTACCAGCACTTCGCATGCAACGCGCCCGCATTGAACACGCAGCTCTCGTACCTGACGGACCTGCACGGCAAGGAAAAGATCGCGCACTGGCAGCAAATGGCAACCAACGGAGAAATGGCGCAGCTGGTCGACGAGCTGCTCGTCGATCACTACGACCCGGCTTACATGCGCTCGATCCACCGCAACTTCGTCCAGTATGACAAGGCACGCACGCTGGACATGCCGGACATCTCGCCGGCCTCGTTCCTTGCCGCCGCGCGCGCGTTGCACGAAGGCTGATTCTTCGCCGCGGCCACCAAACGACAACGCGCTGTTCGCGTTAGCTGAGCTTTCACCCCGGAACGGAACTTATCGCGGATATGACGGTCGCTCTTGCTGCCGGGGTGCAACTGCCGCCCGCAGCCAATGCTCGGGAATGGTCAGCGCCGCCGCATCGAGGATCATTTGCCAACCGGCGTAATTGGCCAGGTAGCGGCTCGCGACACCGCAAAAGCAGCGCAGCCAGGTCTTGAAGCGGCCATGCCAGCCGTTGACACCGTTGACGTGGATGGCGCCGCGCGCGTACTCGCCGGCGCGCACGTTGATCGACCGATGGCTGATCCCGGCCAGCTTCGCAAAGGCTGGATAAGCGGCAGCGCCGTCACTGACCAGCAAGGCGTCGCACGCCAGCACCGGTTTCAAGTAGCGCAGCAGGCGCTCGGCGTCCGGCTCGCCCTGGCCGGCATGAAAAGCGTGCGTGGCCTTGCCGCGATCGCGCGCGACGAGCACGCACTCATGCTGCTTGCTGATGCCGCGGCAGGTGGCCTTGCCCCCGCGCTTGCGCGGCGGCCTGTCGAGATGGCGCGAGCCCTTCTGCGATTCGAGCACATACGTTTCGTCGGCTTCCACGATGCCCTTCAGTGTCGGCGGTTCCTCGCGGCGCACGGCGGCGACGAAGCGGTGGCGCCAGCGAAAGCTGGTCGACTTCGCGACCGCGACGCGTTCGGCGGCCGCGCGCACGGTGCGCGAGTCGAGCAGGCACTGAAAATAGGCGAGCCATTTGTCGCGATGCCGCAGGCGCGCCAACGGCGTGCCGGTAAGCGCATTGAAGCTGTGCCGGCAGGCGATGCAGCGATACCGCTGCAAGCCGTTGGCGTGGCCGCTGCGATGACAGCGCGCATTGCCGCAATGCGGACAGGAACATCGCCCCTTCGCTTGTTCGATCAGGGCCAGGCAGCCCCCGGGCGTCGCCAGCGAGGCAAGCCAGTCGCGCAGACAGGCGATCTCGTCAGCCGACAGCGGCAGCTGCGCCAGCGCACGAAACAGATGCTGAAAGCTGCTCGTGCCCATCCTTGCCTCCTGTTATCGATGAGGTATCTCAACAGAAGGTAAGACAGCGTTGACGTCTGGAAGTTCCCCAACCTTACGCGAACAGCGCCAACGGCAAAGCCACCCGAGGGTGGCTTTGTTATTGGTCGAACTGAAACGCTTATTGCGGTTCTTCGCTCTTCACGTCGGCGACCGGGTGCACGATCTTCACCTTCGCCTTTTGCTTCAGCACTTCGACGTAATTCAGCATGTCCTGCTGGGCGAGGATCTGGCCGATCTGTTCCTGGTCGGACTTGCGGCGTGCCTCGTCCGGCGCGGCCGGCTGGTGCACCTTGCCGATGCGGTAGACGCCGTAACCCATGCCCGGCACCTCGACACCGACGAATGCCGGCAGCTTCGATGCATCGGCCTTCAGCACGGCACGTGCCGCGATCGGGTTGATGCCGTCGGCCTTGACACGCGAGATCGTCTTCGCCGGTGCGAAGCCGGCCGTGTCGTCGGCCTTCTTCAGCGCGGCCAGCTTGGCTTCGCCGGCGGCCTTGGCGGCCTTCAGTGCTTCCTCGACGGTGACGCGCTGACGAATCTCGGCGGCGACGTCGGCCAGCGGCTTCTTCGACGCCGGCTTGAACTCGACGATGCGGCCCGAGATCATCGTGCTCGGCGCGACTTCGATCGCTTCCGTGTTGCGCTTGTTCTTGATCGCATCGTCGGAGAACAGCGCGGTCAGGAACTTGGCGTTGTTGTACGGGGCGGCGGCGGCGGCCGGTGCCGGCGTGCGCGTCACGCCCGCTGCCGTTTCGATCTTCAGGCCCAGCTTGTCGGCGGCCGGCTTCAGGCTGTCCGCCTGTTCGTACACGGTGTTCGTGAACGTCTCGACGACTTCCGAATACTTCTTCGCGGCCTTCTGCTTTTTCAGGTCGTCGGCGATCGCCGTCTTCACCTCGTCCAGCGGCTTCACGGTGGCGCTCTTCAGGCTCGTCACCGTGATGATGTGGTAGCCGAACTCGGATTCCACCAGGTTGCTGACCTCGCCCTGCTTCAGTGCGAAGATGGACTGCTCGACGGACGGCACCAGCGTGCCCTTCTCGATCACGCCCAGGTCGCCGCCCTGCGCAGCGGAGCCCGGGTCTTCCGATTTCTCCTTGGCGATCTTGGCGAAGTCGGCCGGGGCCTTCTTCACGTCGGCCAGGATCGCTTCGGCCTTCGCCTTCGCGGCAGCCTTGTCGGCCGCTTTCGCATCCTTGTTCACGGCCACCAGGATGTGGCTGGCGCGACGCTCTTCCGGCGCCGTGTAGCGGGCCTGGTTGGCCTTGTAGTATGCGGCGACTTCGTCGTCGGTGACGGCGACCTGCGACTCGATCGCCTTGGCGTCCAGCACGACGTATTCGATGCGCGCCTGCTCGGGGATCTCGTACTGCTTGCCGTGCTTGTCGTAGTAGGCCTTGACCATGTCCTCAGTGACCTTCACGTTCGGCAGGAAGTCCGACACGGGCAGCACCATCTCCTGCACCTCGCGCTCCTGCTCGGTGAAGTCCGAGACCAGCTTGGCGACGGCGCGCGGCGCGAATGCCGTGCCCTGGATGCCGCTGACGAGCTGCTGTACGGCCATGTCGCGGCGCACCGACTGCTCGTAGCCTTCCGGTGTCAGGCCGTTGGCGTTGGCCAGGGTGGCGCGGTAACGCTCGATATCGATCTTGCCTTCCGGCGTGATCATGCCGGGAATGTCCTGGATGCTTTCCAGGATCGCCTTCTGCAGTGCCGCGTCGCTGACGGTCAGGTGGCCACGCACGACTTCAGCCGTGACGGCACGCTGCGCGATCAGGTTGTCCAGCACGCTCTGCTTGAACTCGGGCGTGTCGAACATCTTCTGGTCGAACTGCGCACCGAAGCGCTGGCGGTACTGGTCGAGCTGGCGCCGCAGCGCGTTCTCGTACTCCTGCTGGGTCACCGGCTTGCCGTCGACCTTCGCGAGCGTATTGGCGGAATCGCCCATGCTCTTGTAACCGCTGACGCCGACGAACACGAACGAAGGAACGATCACGATCGCCAACAATATCTGCATCAGTTTTTGATGCGTACGTATGAATTCAAACATGGCCGGTTGTGTAGGCTTTTAATGAAGGGTTATGCGGTACAAAAAAAGGCGAACAATAGCGTTCGCCTTAGCGCTGATCGTCGGATTATAGGGCGCACGTTCCAATGTAGCAAGGCGGGGCGGGTCGGACCCGCTGGGTCTGACCCTGGAGGTTGGTTTTTGGGGTGCGCGGAGCGGGAATGCGGAGCGAACGGTAGCGGAGCGAAGGGTAGCGAAGCGAGGGGTAGCGGAGCGAGGGGTAGCG
>NZ_VLKW01000005.1:243640-434942 GCF_007830495.1 Pseudoduganella flava
AGCGAGGGGTAGCGGAGCGAGGGGTAGCGGAGCGAGGGGTAGCGGAGCGAGGGGTAGCGGAGCGAGGGGTTAGCGAAGCGAGAGTACGTTGGAGCGGAGCGTAAAGGCCTGAAGTGAGAAAGCCCGGTGCGCCGGGCTTTCGAGTGTTCAAAGCGGACGGGACTCGCCGACATCCTGCCGGCCGCGGTTTCGCCTGCAGGCGAAACCCTTCGAGGCCCGCCGGGCTCCCCGCAGGGGGAGCCCTCCGCTGCGCCAGAATGCAAAAAAGCCCGGCAAGCCGGGCTTTTTTTGCTTATTCTGGCGGAGCGGACGGGGCTCGAACCCGCGACCCCCGGCGTGACAGGCCGGTATTCTAACCAACTGAACTACCGCTCCAGGTAGTGCTTCTTCTCGAAGCGAAATGCTGTTCGTTTTTGCTGGCGGAGCGGACGGGGCTCGAACCCGCGACCCCCGGCGTGACAGGCCGGTATTCTAACCAACTGAACTACCGCTCCTGCAAAAACGATTTACACGGTTTTTACCGCTGCCCGGCCGTGTCCGGACTGGTGGGCGCTGAGAGGGTCGAACTCCCGACCTAATCCTTGTAAGGGATCCGCTCTACCAACTGAGCTAAGCGCCCAACGAACGTGATCGCAACAAGCTAGAACTTAAAGCTCGAGTTCAACGCCCGATTCGGTGCGGCGTGCGCACCGAAGTCCATTAGTTTACAGCATCTTTCAGCGCTTTACCAGCCTTAAATTTCGGTACTTTCGCTGCATCGATCGTGATCTCTTCCTTGGTGCGCGGGTTGCGGCCGGTACGGGCAGCGCGCTCGCTCACCATGAAGGTGCCGAAGCCGACCAGGGTGACGCTGTCGTTCTTGGCCAGAGTGGTGGTTACGCCATCGATCATCGCGTCCAGGGCGCGCGCCGCGGCCGCCTTGGAGATGTCAGCGGAAGTCGCGATATGGTCGATCAGTTCAGTCTTGTTCACAGCATGTTCCCCGTCACAAAGGTTTAAATCGTTTATACCGTTTGCGACGACGCCGCAGACGGTACTTGTTAAGGCAGAGAAAAATCTCAGGCCGTATTAGACAGGGGCGCTTCACTCTGTGTCAAGGCTGCAAGATGTAAAAAATGACTGGAGAAAATAAAAAAAAGAGCGCCGGAAGTTCCCTTCCGGCGCCCTTTTCCGCTCAGCTTATGATCAGCTTGCTAACGGTACTTAGTGTTTCACCA
The DNA here is from genome assembly GCF_007830495.1 of Pseudoduganella flava. GTDB lineage: Bacteria > Pseudomonadota > Gammaproteobacteria > Burkholderiales > Burkholderiaceae_D > Rugamonas > Rugamonas flava. The sequence continues at coordinate 244,858 of NZ_VLKW01000005.1, forward strand.
CTTCCGTCTGGCCGTCCGGCTTCTGCGCCGCGGCAGGCACCGCCTCGACCGCGGGCACGTCCGCGAGCGGCTCCGGCTGGCGTTCCAGCGCCACTTCAAGCACCTTGTCGATCCAGCGCACGGGCACGATCTCGAGCTTGTTCTTGACGTTGTCCGGGATCTCGGCCAGGTCCTTCACGTTCTGCTCGGGGATCAGCACCGTCTTGATGCCGCCGCGATGCGCCGCCAGCAGCTTCTCCTTCAGGCCGCCGATCGGCAACACCTCGCCGCGCAGCGTGATCTCGCCCGTCATCGCCACGTCGGCACGCACGGGGATGCCGGTGAACACCGACACCATCGCCGTCGTCATCGCGATGCCGGCGGACGGACCGTCCTTCGGCGTCGCGCCTTCCGGCACGTGGATGTGGATGTCCTGCTTCTCGAACGCTTCAGGCTTGATGCCCAGGCGCTGCGCACGGCTCCGTACCACGGTGCGGGCGGCTTCGATCGATTCCTTCATCACGTCGCCCAAGGTACCCGTGCGGATCACGTTGCCCTTGCCCGGCATCGTCACCGACTCGATCGTCAGCAGCTCGCCGCCCACTTCCGTGTAGGCGAGGCCGACCACCTGGCCTACCTGGTTGTCCTTCTCGGCCACGCCGAAGTCGTAGCGGCGCACGCCCAGGAACTTGTCCAGGTTCTTCGGCGTGACGGCCACCTTCTTCTCGGTCTTCTTCAGCAACAGCAGCTTGACGACCTTGCGGCAGATCTTCGACACCTCGCGTTCCAGCGAACGCACGCCGGCTTCGCGGGTGTAGTAGCGGATCACGTCGCGGATGGCCGCTTCGGACACCGTGATCTCGCCTTCCTTCAGGCCGTTGTTCTTGATCTGCTTCGGCAGCAGGTAGCGCAGCGCGATGCTGGTCTTCTCGTCTTCCGTGTAACCGGACAGGCGGATCACTTCCATCCGGTCCAGCAGTGCCGGCGGGATGTTGTACGAGTTCGACGTCGCCACGAACATCACGTCGGACAGGTCGAAGTCCACCTCGATGTAGTGGTCCGAGAACGTGTGGTTCTGTTCCGGGTCCAGCACCTCGAGCAGCGCGGCCGACGGATCGCCGCGGAAGTCCGCGCCCATTTTGTCGATCTCGTCCAGCAGGAACAGCGGGTTGCGTACGCCGACTTTCGACAGCGACTGCAGCACCTTGCCCGGCATCGAGCCGATGTAGGTACGGCGGTGACCGCGGATCTCGGCTTCGTCGCGCACGCCACCCAATGCCATCCGCACGTACTTGCGGTTGGTGGCACGGGCGATCGACTGGCCCAGCGACGTCTTGCCGACGCCCGGAGGACCGACGAAGCACAGGATCGGCGCCTTCAGCTTGTCGACGCGTTGCTGCACCGCGAGGTATTCCAGGATGCGTTCCTTGACCTTCTCGAGGCCGTAGTGATCCGTCTCCAGCACCTTCTCGGCGTTGGACAGGTCGCTGTTGACCTTCGACTTCTTCTTCCACGGCAGCGACACCAGGGTGTCGATGTAGTTGCGCACGACGGTCGCCTCGGCGGACATCGGCGACATCAGCTTCAGTTTCTTCAGTTCGGCATTGGCCTTGTCCAGTGCCTCTTTCGGCATCTTGGCGGCTTGCACCTTCTTCTCGAGTTCGTCAAAATCGGCGCCCTCTTCGCCTTCGCCCAGTTCCTTCTGGATGGCCTTGACCTGTTCGTTCAGGTAGTACTCGCGCTGCGACTTTTCCATCTGGCGCTTGACGCGGCCACGGATGCGCTTCTCGACCTGCAGGATGTCCAGCTCGCCTTCCAGCTGGCCCAGCAGATGCTCCAGGCGTTTCGCAACGTTGAAGATCTCCAGGATGACCTGCTTCTGCTCGAGCTTGAGCGGCAGGTGCGCGGCAACGGTGTCGGCCAGGCGGCCGGCGTCGTCGATGCCCGACAGGGATGCGAGGATCTCGGGCGGAATCTTTTTGTTCAGTTTGACGTACTGGTCGAACTGCTGGACGATCGCGCGGCGCATCGCCTCGATCTCGGAATCGTCGCCGATCTCGGAGTCCAGCGGTTGCAGCTCAGCCACAAAGTGCGTCGGCGTATCGGTAATCTTGCGGATGCGTGCACGCTGCGCGCCTTCGACGAGCACCTTGACGGTGCCATCGGGCAGTTTCAGCATTTGCAGGATGTTGGCGACGCAGCCGATCTCGTAAATGTCGGCAGGGGACGGCTCGTCCTTGGCGGCTGCCTTCTGTGCGGCAAGCATGATGCTCTTGCCCTGCTCCATTGCCGCTTCCAGCGCCTTGATCGATTTTGGACGCCCCACGAACAGGGGTATCACCATATGCGGGAAAACGACGACATCCCGTAAAGGCAACAACGGCAGTTGGGTCTGCTCAGTTAATTTGGAAGTTGTCATGGCGTACCTTATGTAAAAGCATGTTTATGATGTAGGCACTCGCAGCCGAATCACAAGACCCGCGGCCAGAATAATTTCCGACAATACATAATTGCTGAAAATCTAGCCAGCGTTGCTCTAAAAGAAGAGGCAAATAAAAAAGCCACGCGCGACAGGCGCCGCGAGTGGCTTTCCGAGTGAAGCCTGCTTCTCTTATTGGTTTCGATTGTACTGCGTTGCCCTACGGATGCAAAACGCTTTTTACGAGCAGTGTGCAGTCCTTAGTTTCTTGGCCATTCAATCGTTTCAGTTCTCGCCAGACGCTTTCGGCGATTCCTGATAAATCAACAAGGGCTTTGCACCTTGGGTAATCGTGTTTTCATCGATCACCACCTTGGTGACATTCTGCTGATTCGGCAGGTCATACATCACGTCCAGCAGCGCGTGCTCGAGAATCGAGCGCAGGCCGCGTGCGCCGGTCTTGCGGGCCAGCGCCTTCTTCGCGATCGCATGCAGTGCGGCCGGACGGATTTCCAGTTCGGCGCCTTCCATTTCCAGCAGCTTGCTGTATTGCTTGACCAGCGCGTTCTTCGGCTCGATCAGGATCTGGATCAGCGCCTCTTCCGTCAGTTCCGACAGCGTGGCGACGACCGGCAGGCGGCCCACCAGCTCGGGAATCAGGCCGAACTTGATCAGGTCTTCCGGTTCCGCTTCCAGCATGATGTCGGACGCGGTGCGCTGCTCCTTGCTCTTCACGGTCGCCGAGAAGCCGATCCCGCTCTTCTCGGAACGGTTCGAGATGATCTTCGCCAGGCCGTCGAACGCGCCGCCGCAGATGAACATGATGTTCGTCGTGTCGATCTGCACGAAGTCCTGGTTCGGGTGCTTGCGGCCGCCCTGCGGCGGCACGGAGGCCATCGTGCCTTCGATCAGCTTCAGCAGCGCCTGCTGCACGCCTTCGCCGGACACGTCGCGCGTGATCGACGGGTTGTCCGACTTGCGCGAGATCTTGTCGATCTCGTCGATGTAGACGATGCCGCGTTGCGCTTTCTCAACGTCGTAGTTGCAGCTCTGCAACAGCTTCTGGATGATGTTCTCGACGTCCTCGCCCACGTAGCCCGCTTCCGTCAGCGTGGTCGCGTCGGCGATCACGAACGGCACGTTCAGCATGCGGGCCAGCGTCTGCGCGAGCAGCGTCTTGCCGGAACCGGTCGGGCCGACGAGCAGGATGTTGCTCTTGGCCAGCTCGACATCATCCTTCTTGCCCAGGTGTTTCAGGCGCTTGTAGTGGTTGTACACGGCCACGGACAGGATGCGCTTGGCCGTCAGCTGGCCGATCACGTACTGGTCCAGCAGTTCGGCGATCTCGTGCGGGGTCGGCAGGTCCGACTTCGCGCCCGTGACGGATTCGATGCTGGACGTCTCGTCGCGGATGATGTCATTGCACAAATCAATGCACTCGTCGCAGATGAAGACGGAGGGCCCGGCGATCAGCTTCTTGACCTCGTGCTGGCTCTTGCCGCAGAACGAGCAGTACAGGAGTTTTTCGCCGCTGGAAGATTTTTTGTCGGACATGGGACGTTTTCTTTAGTTACAAGAATGGTGCAGACCAAGAATGAAAAGCACCGGCGCGCGCACGGAAATCGAACCCCCGCACGCACTGGCGCATGTGATCAGGCAAGAAGTCCTGCACACAACCACATGCTACCCGAAATAAAAATAAAACGCCCGGAACGGTGTAGCGTCCGGGCGTTTTTTTCGCTTTTCGCGTGACGCGCTATGCTATCGCTTGGGGTGGCGCTTGAGCTGCGTCAAGCGCGGGTCGTCAACACCTTGTCGATCAGGCCATACTCGGCCGCCTCGTCGCCAGACATGAACCGGTCGCGGTCCGTGTCCTTGGCGATCTGGTCGATCGTCTGGCCCGTGCGTTCGGCCAGGATGCTGTTCAGGCGATGGCGCAGGTACAGGATTTCCTTGGCCTGGATCTCGATGTCGGACGCCTGGCCTTGCGAGCCGCCTGACGGCTGGTGGATCATGATGCGGGAGTTCGGCAGCGAGAAGCGCTTGCCCTTCGCGCCGGCGGCCAGCAGGAAGGCGCCCATCGAGGCGGCCATGCCCGTGCACAGCGTCGACACATCCGGTTTGATGAACTGCATCGTGTCGAAGATCGCCAGGCCGGCGGAAACGGAACCGCCGGGCGAGTTGATGTACAGCGAAATATCCTTGTCGGGATTTTCGCTTTCCAGGAACAACAGCTGCGCCACGATCAGGTTGGCCATCTGGTCGTTGACCGGGCCTACCATGAATACCACGCGCTCCTTCAGGAGGCGCGAGTAGATGTCATACGAGCGTTCGCCACGACCGCTCTGTTCGATGACCATCGGCACCAGGCCGAGCATTTCCGTGTCCAGTGCCGGATTGCGGTTCATTCCGATCATTCCTTTTCCTTGTGAAGCGCACCGGCCGGCTGGCGTCCGCGGCGCGGAACGGCCAGCCGGCCGGTGCCGGATGTTTGCAGGGGGGTGACCTAACTACGACTTCAGCCCTGTGCTGCGCTTCCCATCAGTTCGTCGAACGGGACTTCCTTCGCCGACGTCTTCGACAGGCCCAGGACGTAAGTAACGACGTTTTCTTCCAATACAAGGGCTTCCACTTCAGCGAGGCGGCGACGGTCGCTGTAGTAGTACTTCAGCACTTCGCGCGGATCTTCGTAGCTCTGGGCGAAGTCCTCGATCTGCGCCTTCACCTGCTCAGGCGTCGCCTGCAGGTTGTTGTCGCCGACCAGCTTGGACAGGATCAGGCCCAGGCGCACGCGGCGCTCGGCCTTGTCCTTGAACAGCTCTGGAGGGAATGGTACATCTTTTACGTTCATGCCGCGGGCAGCCATGTCCTGGCGGGTCATCTCGGCCAGGCGCTCGGTGTCCTGGGCGATCAGCGCTTGCGGCACGTCCAGCGTGGCGGTCTTGACCAGCGCGTCCATCACGGCTTCCTTGTTGCGCGCCTTGACGCGGCCGTTGACTTCACGTTCCAGGTTGACCTTGATGTCCTCGCGCATCTTGGCCAGGTCGCCATCGGCCACGCCCAGCGACTTCGCGAATTCCGCGTCGACTTCCGGCAGGTGCGCCCATTCCAGCTTCTTCAGCGTGATCGTGAATTCGGCGGTTTTGCCGGCCACGTCCTTGCCATGGTAGTCCTCCGGGAAGGCCAGCGGGAACGTCTTCGATTCGCCCACTTTCAGGCCCACGGTGGCTGCCTCGAATTCCGGCAGCATGCGGCCTTCGCCCAGCACGAACGTGTAGTCTTCGGCCTTGCCGCCGGCGAATTCCTCGCCGTCGATCTTGCCGACGAAGTCCACGGTCACGCGGTCGCCGTTGGCGGCCACGGCTTCGCCGCCGTCGCCATGCTCGCCTGCCTCACCCTTGGTGTGGAAGTGCACGCGCTGCTTGCGCAGGATGTCGATCGTCTTGTCGATCTCGACGTCGGTCACGGTCGACGTCACGGTCTCGATCTCGGCCTGGGACAGGTCGCCGATCTCGACTTCCGGATACACCTCGAACGTCGCATCGAACGTCAGCTGGCCTTCCGGCGAGCCTTCCTTCGGCTCGATCTTCGGGAAACCTGCCACGCGCAGGTTGTTCTCGTTGGCGGCGTCGTTGAAAGCGCGGCCGACTTTGTCGTTCAGCACTTCGGTCTCGATCTGGTAGCCGTACTGGGCCGCGACCATCTTCATCGGCACCTTACCCGGGCGGAAGCCGGGAGCACGAGCGGACTTGGCCTGCACCTTCAGGCGCTTTTCCACTTCGGAGCGGACATCCGCCAGCGGGAAGGAAATCGTGAGACGGCGTTCGAGTTTGCCCAGGTTTTCGACAGCAGTTGCCATGTAAAAATCGTCCAAAAAATGTAAATACTGTTGGTGCGAGGAGGGGGACTCGAACCCCCACACCATTGCTGGCGTCAGGACCTAAACCTGGTGCGTCTACCAATTTCGCCATCCTCGCGCTGGAGGGGACCTCGAAAAAAACCGCGCAAGGTTGTACGCATATAAATGCATACCGCGCGGCATCTTTCGGGGTCCCCGGCACAAAAGCAAAGGGCGACCATTAAGTGAAAACGGGTCGCCCTACCCTGCGCTACACAGGGGCTTTCAACTTCAACACGGTATTTTACTGGTTTTTCCAGAGAATGGGGATGAAATTTGACGTTTCACCAACTCATCATAGGGTCAGACCCGCCGGGTCTGACCCAAGCCGTTGATTATTGGGGTGAAGGCCAAATTCAAACCCAAAAAGCAGAGTCTTGGGTCGGACCCAACGGGTCCGACCCTATACTGGCTTTTTCACCCGGAACCACGCCGCATACAACGCCGGCAGGAACAGCAAGGTCAGCGCCGTCGCCAGCACCAGGCCGCCCATGATCGCCACCGCCATCGGGCCCCAGAACACGGAACGCGATAACGGGATCATCGCCAGCGCCGCGGCGGCGGCCGTCAGCAGGATCGGGCGGCAGCGCCGCACGGCCGATTCGACGATCGCATCCCACGGCGTGCTGCCCGCCTTGATGTCCTGCTCGATCTGGTCGACGAGGATCACCGAGTTCCGGATGATCATGCCGAACAGCGCGATGATGCCCAGGTTCGCGACGAAGCCCAGCGGCCGGTGCAACAGCAGCAGCGCGAACGCGGCCCCGGCCACGCCCAGGGGCCCCGTCAGGAACACCAGCAAGGCGCGCGAGAAGCTGTGCAGCTGCAGCATCAGCAACGTGAAGATCAGGAACAGCGCCAGCGGCAGGTTCACCGAGATCGACTGCTCCGCCTCGCCGGAATCGGACGCGGCGCCCTTCTCCTCGATCTTGTAGCCGGCCGGCAGGTGCGCGCGCAATTCGTCCAGCTTAGGATTGATCTGGCCCGACACCGTCGGCCCCTGGATGCCTTCGACGACGTCGGCCTGCACCGTGATCGCCCATTCGCGCCCGAGGCGCCAGACGACGCCCGGCTCCCACACGAAGTGCACTCTGGCCAGCTGCGAGATCGGCACCGACTTGCCGCTCGCGGTCGGCACGTTGGTGTTGTTCAGCGCTTCCATCGTTTCGCGCTCGGCCAGCGGCTGGCGCACCTGGATGTCGATGAGGCGGATGCCTTCGCGGAACTGGCCGACCGTGGTGCCGGACAGGATCGTGTTCGCCACCCGCATCACCGTCTGCGTCGTCACGCCCAGCGCGCGCATCTTGTCCTGGTCCAGGTCCAGCCGCAGCACTTTGACGGACTCGTTCCAGTTGTCGTTGACACCCACCGTGCTGGCATTGGCGCGCATCACGTCCTTGACCTGGTCCGCGATCGTACGCACCTTGTCCACTTCCGTGCCGGTGACGCGGAACTGCACCGGATACGGCACCGGCGGCCCGTTCGGCAGCAGCTTCACGCGGCCGCGCACTTCCGGGAAGTCTTCCTTGAACGCCCGCGTGATCTTCTGGCGCAGCGCCTCGCGGGCATGCAGGTCCCGCGGCAGCACGACGATCTGCGACACGTTCGATTGCGGGAAGATCTGGTCCAGCGGCAGGTAGAAGCGCGGGCTGCCGGTACCGACGTAGCTCGTCACCGACACGACGCCCGGCTGCTTGCGGATGAACGCCTCGAATTTCTTCACCTGCGCCTCGTTGTACGAGAAGGCCGTGCCTTCCGGCGACCACATCTCCACCATCAGCTCGGGCCGCGACGAATCGGGGAAGAACTGCTTCTCTATGAAGTTGAAGCCGTACACACCCAGCGCGAAGACCAGCAGCGTCGCCGCGATCGTCGTCTTGCGCCACGTGACGCACCAGTTCACGACGCGGCGGAACTTGCGGTAGCCCGGCGTATCGAAGACGTCGTGGCCATGCTCGCCCGGCGCGTGCGGCTGCACCTTCAACAGCACGTAGCCGATGTAGGGCGTGAACGTCACGGCCGCGACCCACGACGTGATCAGCGCGATCGCATTCACCGAGAACAGCGAGAACGTGTACTCGCCGGCGGCCGATTTCGCCAGGCCGATCGGCAGGAAGCCGGCCACCGTGATCAGCGTACCCGTCAGCATCGGGAATGCCGTCGACGTGTAGGCGAACGTGGCGGCCTCGAAGCGCGACAGGCCCTCCTCCATCTTCCGCACCATCATCTCGACGGCGATGATCGCGTCGTCGACCAAGAGGCCCAGTGCGATGATCAGCGCGCCCAGCGAGATCTTGTGCAGGTCGATGTCGAGCATGCGCATGAACAGGAACGTCACGGCGAGCACCAGCGGGATTGTCAGCGCGACGACGAGGCCGGGCCGCACGTCCAGGCGCAGCTTCGGTTTGGTGTGCAGGCCGAGCGCCACGAAGCTGACGGCCAGCACGATCAGCACGGCTTCGATCAACGTGTGCACGAACTCGCCGACGGACGCCGTGACGGCCTGCGGCTGGTCGGACACGCGTTCGAGTTCGATACCGACCGGCAGCTTCTTCTTCAGTTCCGTGACTGTCTGCTCGAGCTCCTTGCCCATCACGATGATATTGCCGCCCTTTTCCATCGATACGCCCAGGCCGATCACTTCCTTGCCGTTGAAGCGCATCTTGTCGCGCGGCGGGTCCTGGTATTCGCGCTTGATCGTCGCGAAGTCGCCCAGCCGGAACGTGGTGCCGTCGGCGCGCAGCTGCAGGTTCTCCAGGTCCTTCACGGTGGTCAGCGCCCCCGTCACACGCACCTGCAGATTGTCCGTCGGCGTGACCAGCGTGCCGGTCGAGGCGATCGCGTTCTGGGTCTGGATCTGGTTGACGATCTGGTCGAACGGAATGCCCAGCTGGGCGAACTTCTGGTGCGAGAATTCGATGTTGATCTTCTCGTCCTGCACGCCGAACAGCTCGACCTTCGACACCTTGCCGACCCGCAGCAGCTGCTGGCGCACGAAGTCCGCGTAATCCTTCATCTCGACATACGTGAAGCCGTCGCCGGACAGCGCGAAGATCGAGCCGTAGGTGTCGCCGAATTCATCGTTGAACGTGGGGCCGACGACGCCCTGCGGCAGCGTGGCGGCGATGTCGCCGACCTTCTTCCTGACCTGGTACCACGAGTTGGACGTTTCCTTCGGCGGCGTCGATTCGCGCAGCGACAGCATGATCAAGGTCTGGCCCGGCTTCGAATAGCTGCTGATCTCGTCGATGTACGGCGTCTCCTGCAGCTTCTTCTCCAGCTTGTCCGTGACCTGGTCGGCCATCTGCAACGCCGTCGCGCCCGGCCAGAACGCCTGCACCACCATCACGCGGAACGTGAACGGCGGGTCTTCGTCCTGCCCCAGGTTCTTATAACTGAGCATGCCGCCGATCAGCAGCACGGCGATCAGGTAGCGCGTCAGCGGGATGTGCTCCAGCGCCCAGCGCGACAGATTGAAGTCCTTCATCATGCCCCCTTGGCGGCGGCAGGTGCCGACTTGGGCACCGTCTTCTGCAGCTCGTCGCCGAGGATGCGCACCTTCTGGCCCGGTTTCAACAGGTGGACGCCGGCCGTGACGACCGTCTGGCCCGGCTGCACGCCGCTGCCGATCACCAGGTCGTTGCCGTCCGCGCCCGTCACCGTGACGGGCACCAGCTTGACGGTGCCGCGCTCGACGACCCACACGGACGTCGCGTTCCGCTCATGGAACAGGGCCGTCAGCGGCACCTTCAGCTTCGGCTGCGCGGACGTCGACACGAACTGCACGACGGCCGTCATGCCCAGCTTGGCCTGCGTCAGCGCGGCCGGCAACGTGGCCTTGAACGTGTACGTACGGGTGGCGGGATCGGCCACCGGCGCCACTTCGCGGATCGTGGCGGGCACGGCCTGCTCCGGCGCGGCCCACAGCCGCACCTTCACGTCACGCACCGTGCGCAGCGCCTCGACGCTGTCTTCGGGCACGCCGAACACCACTTCCTTCTCGTCGGTGCGCGCCACTTTCACGACCGGCGTGCCCGCCTGCACCACCTGCCCCGCCTCCGCGGCCACGGCCGTGACGACGCCATCGACGTCCGCCACCAGGCTCGCATACCCTGTCTGGTTGGTCTGCTCGCGGTAGGCCGCGGCGGCCGCGTCGACATTGGCTTGCGCCGATTTGTAGGCCGACTCGCGCGCATCGAGCACGGCCTGCGCAACAAAGTTCTGGGCGCGCAGCTCGCGGTAGCGTTTCAGATCCGCCAGCGCCAGGTCGCGGCTCGTCTCGGCCGCGCGCAGCGTCGCGAGCGCCTGTGCCTGGCCCAGCTTCAGGTCCTGCGGGTCGAGCTGCATCAGCACCTGGCCCTTCCTGACGACGGCGCCCACGTCCACCTTGCGGGTGACGATCTTGCCTGGCACGCGAAAGCCCAGCTGCGATTCATAGCGCGGCCGCACCTCGCCGGAGAACTCGGCGTTGACGTCGACGTCGGACGCCTGCAGCACGATGGCGCGCACGGGACGGATGTCTTCCGTCTTCTCGGCGGGTTTGGAACAGGCGGCCAGAAGGGTGGCCAACAGCGCGGCCGACAGCGCGGCGCCGGCGACGCCGATGGGGAACCGCAGGGGAAACTTCGGGACTTGCACGGTGTTTTCCTTCACTCTTGGTTCGGCTGCAATTGCAGCGGCGTCGCGGAGCCACTATGATTGCGGGCTGAAATTAAATGACTTTCCGTTAATTAACTCAAAAATTATAGACGGCAACTAGCCGTTTGCAAATGACTTTCGCGTCAGTTAGAGCGATCCCCCTATGGCAGTCGATCATTACGAAAACTTTCCCGTCGCGTCGCTGCTGCTGCCGCGCCGGCTTGTGCCGGCCGTCCAGGCCATCTATGCGTTCGCCCGCAGCGCCGACGACATCGCCGACGAAGGCCATGCGACACCCGAGCAGCGGCTGGCCGCGCTGAAGGAGTACGAGGCGGCGCTCGTGCATGTCGAACTGGGCAAGCCGCCCGGCGATCCGCTGTTCCAGCGCCTGGCCGCGACGATCGCCGCGCACGACCTGCCGTTCCGGCCGCTCCACGACCTGCTGTCCGCGTTTCGCCAGGACGTGACGGTACACCGCTACCAGAGCTACGCCGAGCTGCTCGATTATTGCCGCCGCTCGGCCAACCCGGTCGGCGTGCTGATGCTGCACCTGTACGGCGCCGCCACGGCCGAGAACGTGCGCGACTCGGATGCGATCTGCACCGCCCTGCAACTCATCAACTTCTGGCAAGACGTCGCGATCGACCAGGAAAAAGAGCGTATCTACATACCGATGGAAGATCTGGCGCGCTTCGTGATCTCGCCCGCGCACCTGCACGACCCGGGCGCGCACGGCAAGTGGCGCGCGCTGATGCGCTTCGAGATCGAACGGACGCGCGCGCTGATGCTGTCCGGTGCACCGCTGGCGCTGCGCCTGCCGGGCCGCATCGGCCTGGAACTGCGGATGATCGTGCAAGGCGGGCTGCGCATCCTGGAAGCGATCGAGGAAGTGGACTACGACGTGTTCCGCCGCCGCCCCACGCTGGCGAGGGGCGACTGGCTGAAAGTTTTCTGGCGGGCCCTATGGATGCGCGACGCTTCCCTATAAAATGCCGCGCTTGCCTATAGAATAGCGGCTTTGACCGCGTAATATTGTAAAAATAACATGTCACCCGACGACTACTGCCAGCAGAAGGCCGCACAAAGCGGCTCGAGTTTTTATTACAGCTTCCTGTTCCTGCCGCCGGAGCGGCGGCGGGCGATCACGGCGCTGTATGCGTTCTGCCGAGAAGTGGACGACACGGTCGACGAATGCACCGACGAATCGCTGGCCCGCATCAAGCTGGCCTGGTGGCGCACCGAGGTCGCGGCCATGTACGACGGCAAGCCGACGCACCCGGTAACGCAGGCGCTGGCGCCCCACGTGGCGCCGTACACGCTGCGCCAGGAGCACATGCAGGCCATCATCGACGGCATGGAGATGGATCTGAACCAGACCCGCTACCTCGATTACGCGGGCATGTCGAAGTATTGCTGGCACGTGGCGGGTGTCGTCGGCATCCTGTCGGCCAGCATCTTCGGCGCCACCCGTCCGGAGACGCTGGTGTATGCCGAGAAGCTGGGCCACGCGTTCCAGCTGACGAACATCATCCGCGACGTGGGCGAGGATGCGCGCAAGGGCCGCATCTACCTGCCGATCAACGAGCTGCAGCAGTTCGGCGTGACGGCGGCGGACCTGCTGAACGCCCGCCACACGGACAACTTCACGAAGCTGATGGCCTTCCAGACGGCGCGCGCGCAACGTGCCTACGACGAGGCGTTCGCGCTGCTGCCGCGCGAAGACCGCCGCGCCCAGCGCCCCGGCCTGATCATGGCGGCGATCTACCGCACCCTGCTCGATGAAATCGAACGGGACGGCTTCCACGTGCTGAACCAGCGCATCTCGCTGACGCCGATCCGCAAGCTGTGGCTCGCCTGGAAAACCTGGGTCCGTGGCTGAGATGCGCCTCCAGAGCGGCCATGGCGGCGTTGCGGCGCCTTGCCGTACCGCGCGTACTTTCTGCGGCGTCGCGCCTTGCCCTGCCCACTCTGGAGGTGCATCGTGGGCTTACGCATAGCCGTCGTCGGCGGCGGCTGGGCCGGCTGCGCGGCGGCCGTCCAGCTGGTGCGCGGCGGCGCGCAGGTGACGCTGTACGAAGCGGCCCGCACGCTCGGTGGCCGCGCGCGCCGCATCGAAGCGGCCGGCCGCACGCTCGACAACGGCCAGCACATCATGCTGGGCGCCTACGACGACACGCTGCGGCTGATGCGCCGTGTCGGCGTCGAGCCGCGTCGCGCCGTCCTGTCCGTCCCGCTGCAGATGTGCTACCCGCCGGGCGGCATGCGCTTCGTCGCGCCCCGCCTGCCGGCGCCGCTGCACCTGGCCGTCGCGCTGCTGCGTGCCCGGGGCCTGACGGGCGCCGACAAGGTGGCGATGGCACGTTTTTCCACGACGGCGCGCTGGATGGGCTGGCGGCTGGACCACGATTGCACGGTCGCCGAACTGCTGGAGCGCTACGACCAGACCCCGACCTTGATCCGCCTGATGTGGCGCCCCCTGTGCCTGGCGGCGCTGAACACGCCGCCGGAGACGGCGTCCGCCAACGTCTTTCTTGCCGTGCTGCGCGACAGCCTGGGCGCGCGCCGCGCCGCCTCGGACATGCTGCTGCCGCGCCACGACCTCAGCGCGCTGTTCCCGGACGCGGCCGCGCGCTGGCTGGCCGCCCATGGCGCGACCGTGCACGCGGGCGCGAAAGTGGACCGGATCGCCCGTAATGCCGGCACCTGGCTCGTGACGGCGCAAGGCAGCGCCGTCGGCGGTGCGCTGGAGCAGGCATTCGACCAGGTCGTGCTGGCCACCTCGGCCGCCGCCGCGGCCACGCTGCTGGCCGGGTTGGATGCGGCTCTGGCGGCCCGGCTGGACGCTTTCAAACCCGAGCCGATCACCACCTGCTACCTGCAATACGGCTTGGCGGAGCGGCTGCCGCAACCGTTCTTCGCACTGGAAGATGTGCCGGAGGAAGGCCGCTGGGGCCAGTTCGTGTTCGACCGCGGCCAGCTCGAGCCTGGCCAGGCGGGCCTGTTCGCTGTCATCGTCAGCGCATCGGGCGCCGCGGCCGCGTTGCCGCAGGCGGAACTGGCAAGCGCCGTCGCGGCGCAGCTGGCGCAGGCGTTCGGCCGGCCCGGGCTGGCCAGCCCCGCGTGGACCAAGGTCGTCACCGAGAAGCGCGCCACGTATGCGTGCATGGCGGGTCTGGACCGCCCCGCCAACGTGACCGGCATGCCCGGCCTGCTGCTGGCCGGCGACTACACGGCGGGCGAGTATCCGGCCACGCTCGAGATGGCGGTGCGCAGCGGCATCGCCGCGGCGCGGGCCGCGCTGCCGTCCTGTCCCCGTCCATGACCGCCTGGTCCCCTGATTTTGCAGCCTGTCGCACGCGGCTGGCCCGCGCCATGCCGGACCGGTACAGTGGCACTATCGGATCAAACCAGGTACAAGGAACGGACATGAGACTCGCACTGACCAGCATCGCCGTCGTGGCCATCGTACTGCTCTGCGCAGCGGCGATCGTGCAGCTGGAAGCGCCCACCCATCCCGTCGCGCTGCCGCTGGCACTGAGCATGCACTGAACTAGGAAATATTGAATGGGCAAGCAGGATTACCTCGACGCGCTGGCCAAGGCCATGACGGGCCTGCCGCCGGAAACGGTGGCGAAAACGCTCGCCTATTACGAGCAGCGCTTCATCGACGGCGTCAATGCCGGGCGTGGCGAGACCGACATCGCGGCGGAACTGGATGATCCGCGCAAGATCGCGATGACCTTGCGCGCCAACGCCCACCTGGCCTCGTTCGAGCGCAAGAAGACGCCGCAGAGCTTTGCCCGGATGGCACTGTCGTTCGTTGGCCTGGCCATCTTCAACCTGTTCATGGTGGTGCCGGCGGCCGTGTTCATGGCACTGCTGGTGGCTGTCTACGTCAGCTCGTTCGCGTTCTACGTCAGCGGTATCGCCGTGACCGCGAGCGGCCTGGCCGGCGCCAACGAGATCGTCATGTCCGGGCCGCTGCACCGCGTCATCAACGACGAGGACGAAGGCCGCCAGCAAACCCGCGTGTCGATCGGCGAGCGCGGCATCGAGGTGACGCAGGAACGCCCGGCCGAGCTGCAGGAGGAAATCGACGACGAAACGAGCCGCTCCGGCAAGCTGCTGGACAATGCCGAGGCGATGGCCGACGGCAGCGTGCGCATCACGGTCGACCCGGAAGGCGCGTCCCGCGCGGCGCAGACGGCGATCGGCTTCGGCCTCGTGCTGGGCGGGATCGCGCTGTTCCTCGTGTCGCTCGTCGTCACCCGCTACACCGCCATCGGCCTGCGCCGCTACGTGCAGATGAATCACGCGCTGCTGCGGGGCCGCTGACATGCGTATCGCAACCCTGGTCAAGATCGGCCTGTCGCTGTTCGTCCTCGCGCTGGCGCTGATCGGCGTCACCTACACGATGCTGCGCGCGCAGGGCGTGGCCAACCCGTCGTCGACGGCTGGCCGGGTCACCCGCACCGAGGTGCGCGAGATCGGTCCGGGCATCACGGCGATCGACCTGCAAGGCCCGATCGACCTGACCTTGCGCCAGGGCAGCGCCCCGTCGCTGAAAGTGCGCGGCGAACAGCGCCTGCTGGGCAACGTGGCCACGACGCAGGAAGACGGCACGCTGCACATCGGCACGACCGGCATGGTGTTCCATCACCGCCGCCCGCTCCAGGTCGAACTCGTGCTGCCGTCGCTGAACGCCATCGCGATCCGGGGCAGCGGCGACAGCAATGTCTCCGGCTTTTCCGGCGAGCGGCTCGAGATCGTGCTGAACGGTTCCGGCGGCCTGTCGTTCTCCGGCCGCTACCGCCGCGTGGAAGCGGCCGTGCACGGCAACGGCGGCCTCGATTTGAAGGCCGGCAACGGCGACGACGTGCGCCTGGCGCTGTACGGTTCCGGCTCGATCAGCACCTCGGGCAGCTGCAATACGCTGTCCGCCGAACTGACCGGCTCGGGCACGGTCGATGCGCAGCACATGGCGTCGAACGACGTGACGGTCGACGTCAAGGGCTCCGGCACGGCCGAGGTATTCGCCCGCAAGTCGGCCGACATCACGATCGCCGGCAGCGGCGACGTCACCGTGTACGGCAACCCGGACCAGCGCAGCGTCAACCGCACCGGCTCCGGCTCCGTCACCTGGGATTAGTCCCGCTACACGTTTTCACGTCCTCCCGCCTCTGCCAAACGGAACAGGCAGATTCGTCCTACCCGCAGGAAAAATCGGCGTAGCATATTTCACATCAGAGCGCCGTACCACCCATCGGTAACGCGCGCCGGTCGTACGCTGCTGGGCCGTTGGACCATCACCCGAACCCACAGGGAGGCGCTATGCACCGCAACATCCTGCCCGACCGTCCACGCCCGCGGCCCCTGCCCGCCGCACCGCCCGGCCCATAGCCGGACACGCCTCGCGGCGCACCCGCCGCTCCATCACCGCGTTCGCTGACGGTTGCCCGCGCAACCGCCGGGAGTACGCACGCCGTTTCACCCAGCCGCCGCGGCTCAGCGGCAAACGGAAGGCCGGCCATGACCACGACACCCGCGACCCCGCTGGAACCGCTGCTGAAAACGCTGCTCACCGCACGGCTCGCACCCGCTGCCCAGGCTTTCATCGCGGAGGGTACCGCCGAGCTGGCGCGCGCACCGGAACGGCTGCCGCGGCTGATCGCGCTGGCCAGCCGCGCCGTGCGCGCCGGCACGCCGCTTGCCTCTGACGACGGCGCGCTGGCGCAGGCACGCGCGCTGGGTTTCGATCCGGCCCGCTGGAGCACCCTCGAGACGGCGCGCATCGTGCTGGTGCTGCACTGCCAGGCCACTGGCGGCGACGCATTCGACCCGGCGTTCCTGCATTGCCTGCGCTATGCGGACCACGGCGAGCTGTGCGCACTGTATCGGAGCCTGCCGCTGCTGCCGGATGGCGAGCGTTTCGTCGTGCAGGCCGCCGAAGCGTGCCGCAGCAATATGCGCACGCTGTTCGAGGCTGTCGCCTGCGACTCGCCCTACCCGGCGCGCCATTTCGACAGCGTCGCCTGGAACCAGCTCGTGCTGAAGGCCGTGTTCATCGACGCACCGCTGTGGCGTGTGCACGGCCTGGACGACCGGCTGTCGCCGGAGCTGGCGCGCATGGCCCTCGATTTCGCGGACGAGCGCAAGAGCGCCGGCCGGCCCGTGCCGCCGCAGCTGTGGCTGTGCCTGGGGCCGCACGGCGGCGCCCGTGCGTTGCTCGCGCTGTCGCATGAACTCGATGGCGCCGTGCCGCTGAACCGCGCCGCCGCGCTGTTCGCGCTGGTGCGGGCCGGCGCACGCGAGCATGCCGCCGCGTGGCGCGACGGTTCCCGCGACCTGGCCCTCGAGGCGGGTGCCGTATTGCGTCAGCAGGACTTCAGCCACGCGGCATTCGGCCGCCTCTTTGCCCACCACGCAGCTTAGCCCCATGAGGATCGCACCATGAAATTCTTCGACCCGCACATCCACATCTCGTCGCGCACGACGGACGACCTGCAGGCGATGGCCGCCGCCGGCATCCGTGCCGTCATCGAACCGGCGTTCTGGCTGGGGCAGCCGCGCACCAGCGTCGGCAGCTTCATCGATTATTTTTCCAGCCTGGTGGGCTGGGAGCGCTTTCGCTGCGCGCAGTTCGGCATCGCCCACTACTGCGCCATCGGCCTCAATTCGAAGGAAGCCAACAACGTGCGGCTGGCGCAGGAGGTGCTGGAAGTGCTGCCCGACTTCGCGCTGAAGGAAGGCGTCGTGGCGATCGGCGAGATCGGCTTCGACGAGATCACCCCGGCAGAGGAAGACGCGTACCGCCGCCAGCTGGAGATCGCCCGCGAGTACGACCTCGTCGTGATGGTGCACACGCCGCACCGGGACAAGAAGGCCGGCACCATCCGCTCGATCGACATCGCGCGCGAGCACGGCATCCCGATGCACAAGCTCGTGATCGATCACAACAACGAGGAGACCGTCCGCGCCGTGCTCGAGACGGGCGCCTGGGCCGCGTTCACGATCTATCCGCACACGAAGATGGGGTCGGAGCGGATGGTCGAGGTGGTGCGGCAGTACGGGCCGGAGCGCATCATCGTCGACAGCTCGGCCGACTGGGGCGTCAGCGATCCGCTGTCGGTGCCGAAGACGGCGCACCTGATGCGCGAACGGGGCATCGATGCGGACGCGATCGCGCTGACGACGTGGGGCAACGCGCTGGCCGCGTACGGCCAGTCCGGCCAGATCGACGCCGATGCGCTGGCCCGCCCCGCCGCCATCGACCAGCGCCAGACGTACGCCGACAACTCGGTGCTGCGCGGCCAGCCGCCGCGCGTCGACGCCCCCGTTCCCAACTGACTTTCCGCCGATGGAGCCGCGATGCTCGAATACCGCATAGACCAGCAGTTCGAGGTGCGCTACGACTACCCCGTGTGCTTCACGCGCGACGCCTTCGCGCCAGGCAATCCGGTATTGGCCGACCTGCTGCGCCCGCCTTCGGGAGGCCGGGCGCGCCTGCTGGTTGCCGTCGACGACGGGGTCGCCAACGCGCTGCCCGGCCTGTGCGACGCGATCGAGGCCTATGCCGAAACCCATGCGGAGACGGTGGAACTGGCCTGCCCGCCCTGGGCCGTGCGCGGCGGCGAGGCCGCAAAGAATGCGGGCGCCGACGTCGATGCGTTCTACCGGCGCGTGGTGCGCTTTGGCGTGTGCCGGCACAGCTATGTGGCCGTGATCGGCGGCGGCGCCGTGCTCGATGCGATCGGCTACGCGGCCGCCACGGCACACCGCGGCATCCGCCTGGTGCGCATGCCGTCGACGGTACTGGGGCAGAACGATGCGGGCGTCGGCGTGAAGAACGCCGTCAACTGGATGGGCCGCAAGAATTTCCTCGGCACGTTCGTGCCGCCGTTCGCCGTCGTCAACGACTTCGCGCTGCTGGCCAGCGGCCCGGCCGCAGACCGGCGCGCCGGCATCGCCGAAGCGGTCAAGGTGGCGCTGATTCGCGACGCGGCGTTCTTTGCCCGGCTGCTGCGCGAGCGCCATGCATTGGCGGACCTGCAGCCGCACGCGCTGGAGCCGATGATCGTGCGCTGCGCCGAACTGCACCTGGCGCAGATCCGCTGCGGCGGCGATCCCTTCGAACGGGGCAGTGCGCGGCCGCTCGATTTCGGCCACTGGTCGGCGCACAGCCTGGAGGAGTTGTCCGGCCACCGGCTGCGCCATGGCGAGGCGGTGGCGATCGGCATCGCACTCGACACGCTGTACTCGCGCCGCGTCGGCCTGCTCGGTGCCGCCGACGCGCAGCAGGTGCTGGCATTGCTGGCCGATCTCGGCTTCGTGCTGTCCGACCCGGCCCTCGCCCGCCTGGACATCGCCGGCGCGCTGGCCGCGTTCCGCGAGCACTTGGGCGGCGCGCTGTGCATCACGTTGCTCGCCGGGATCGGCCGCGGCGTCGAGGTCGACACGATCGACACGCAAGCGATGGCCGATTGCGTGCGCATGCTGGCGGACTGGCATCCGCGCCGGGCCGGCGTCGCACCGGTGCCTGCCGGGGCGCTGTCATGACGCCGACGTACCGCACCCTGACGGACCGCACCCTGACGGACCGCACCCTGACGGACCGCACGCTGACGTTCCGCACCCTTACCTACTGCACCAACATCCATCCCGGCGAAGGATGGGCGGACGTGCTGGACAACCTGGAGCGGCACGCGCTGGCCGTCAAGGCGGCGTTCGCGCCGGATGCCGATTTCCCGCTGGGCCTGCGCCTGTCCGGCCAGGCGGCCGCGGAACTCGATGCCGGCCGCGTCGCCGCGTTCCGCGACTGGTGCGCGGAGCACGGCTGCCATGTGGCGACGATCAACGGCTTCCCGTACGGGCCGTTCCACGGCCAGGCGATCAAGGAAGCCGTCTACCAGCCCGACTGGCGCATGCCGCAGCGCGCGGCCTACACGTGCCGGCTGGCCGACATCGCCGCGCAGTGGTGTCCACACGCCGGCACGATGTCCATTTCAACGGTGCCGATCGCATTCCGGGCCGGCTTCGACGAGAGCGACTGGCCGCTCGTGCGCAGCAACCTCGTCGACGCATTGACGCACCTGGCGCGGCTGCGCGACGCCGGCCACGCGATGATCACGCTGGCGCTGGAACCGGAACCGTACTGCGTGCTGGAACGCACCGACGAAGTGCTGGACTGCTTCGACCGGCTGCGGCTGCCGCCGTCGCTGGCACCGTTCCTTGGCATCTGCCTGGACGCCTGTCACCAGGCCGTGCAATTCGAAACGCCGGCCGATTGCCTCGGCATGCTGGCCGGCGCCGGCGTGCCGCTGCTGCGCGTGCAGGTGTCGTCGGCCCTGCGCGCACGGGGTGCCGCGATCGCCCGGCTGCGCCGCTTCGACGAGCCCACCTACCTGCACCAGGCCGTGCTGCGCACGGCGGCCGGGCGCATGGAGCGCTATGCCGACCTGCCGCAGCTGCTCGCCACCGGCGCGGGGCGCGGCTCGGACGACGAATGCCGGGTGCACTTCCACGTTCCGATCTTCCTGGCCGAGATCGACGGCCTCGGCACGACGCGCGACTTCCTCGAAGCCTTGCTGCCGCGCGTGCCGGCCGCCGTGCCGCTGGAAGTGGAGACCTACAGCTTCGGCGTGCTGCCGGCGGCGCTGCGCGCGGAACCGCTGGCCGCCTCGATCGTCCGTGAACTGACCTGGGTAAAGGAGCTGCTCGATGCAACGCACCGCCGTGATTGACGTCGTGGGCCTGACGCGCCGGCTGCTGGACGCCGGCATGCCGCGCCTCGCCGCCTTTGCCCGCGATACCGCCACGATCGAAGCCGTGCTGCCGGCCGTGACGTGCTCCGTGCAGACGACCTACCTGACGGGGCGGCTGCCGACGGAGCATGGCATCGTCGGCAACGGCTGGTACTTCCGCGAGCTCGATCATGTGTGGCTCTGGCGGCAGAGCAACCGGCTGGTGCAGTCGCCCCGCCTGTGGGACCAGGCACGCGCGCGCAACGGCGCGTTCACGTGCGCGAACACGTTCTGGTGGTATGCGATGGCGACGACGGCCGACATCACACTGACGCCCCGTCCCCTGTACTGCGCGGACGGCCTGAAGCTGCCGGACTTCTACACGCAGCCGGCGGCGCTGCGCACCCGCCTGAAGGACAGCCTCGGCCAGTTCCCGCTCTTTGAATTCTGGGGCCCGCGCACCAGCATCCGCTCCAGCGCGTGGATCGCCCGTGCGGCGCGCGACGTCGAGGAACAGTATGCGCCGACGCTGCAGCTGGTGTACCTGCCGCACCTGGATTATTGCCTGCAGCGGCAAGGCCCGGATGGCGACATCGCCGGCGACCTGCGCCAGATCGACGACGTCTGCGCCGACCTGATCGACTACTTCCAGGCGCGCGGCGTCGCCGTCGTGCTGCTGTCCGAGTACGGCATCGTGCCCGTCGCCCACCCCATCCACATCAACCGCGTGCTGCGCGCCGCGGGCCTCCTGGCGATCAAGCAGGACCTGGGCCGCGACTACCTGGACCCCGGCGCGTCGCAGGCGTTCGCCGTGGCGGACCACCAGGTCGCCCACGTGTACGTGCGCGACGCCGGCGCGCTGCCCACCGTGCGCAGGCTGTGCGCCGCCGTGCCGGGCGTGGCCGACGTGCTGGACGGCGCCGGCAAGCGTGCCGCGGGCCTCGACCACGAACGGGCGGGCGAGCTGGTACTCCTGGCCGAGCCGAGCAGCTGGTTCACCTACTACTTCTGGGAAGAGGATGCGCGTGCGCCGGACTATGCCCGCACCGTCGACATCCACAACAAGCCCGGCTACGACCCGGCCGAGCTGTTCGTCGACCCGGCGATCCGCTTCCCCGCGATGAAGGCCGCGCTGATATTGGCCAGGAAGAAGCTGGGAATGCGCTACAAGATGGACCTGATCCCGCTCGATGCGGGGCTCGTGAAAGGATCGCATGGCGTGGCGCCGCGCGATCCGCTCGATGCGCCCGTGCTGGCCAGTTCCCGCCCGCAGCTGATCCCCGCCCCGACCGTCCGCGCCACGGACGTATGCGGCCTGCTGCTCGACCACGTGTTCCAATGATGCCCGCCCTCGCCCCCGTGCTGGCGCTGTGCCGGGTCAGCAACCTGCCCACCGTGTGGATGAACGTGCTGACGGCCGCGCTGCTGTGCGGCTGGCCGCTGGCCACCCCGCAAGGGGCGGCGCCGGTGCTGCTGCTGATGGTGTCGCTGTCGTGCTTCTACTGCGGCGGCATGGCGCTGAACGACCTGTGCGACCGCACGCACGACGCGCTGCACCAGCCGTTCCGGCCGATCCCGGCGGGCCGCATCGGCATCAGGCAGGCATGGGGCACGACGTTCCTGCTGTTCGGGCTCGCGCTGGCGGCGCTGCTGGCGATGCCGTCCGCCGCGGGGCTTGGCGCCGGCATCGCACTGCTTGCCGTGATCTGCGCCTATGACTACCTGCACAAGGCCCATGCCGCATCGGTGCTGCTGATGGCATGCGCGCGGCTGCTGGTCTACGTCGTCACGGCCGCCGCGCTGACGGGCACCGTGGCCGAGCCGGTGTGGCTGGCCGCGTCGGTCCAGGCAGCCTATGTACTGGCATTGACGGCCGTCGCCCGCGGCGAGCACCGCATGCCGGGTGGGCGCTACCGCTGGCCAGTGGTGCCGTGGCTGATCGCGCTGATGCCGCTGGTGGACGGTGCCCTGGCCGCATGGTGGGCCGGCCTGCCCTGGCTGGCGGCCGGCGTGCTGGGCACCGTGCTGACCCGGCTCGGCCAGCGCCGCGTGCGCGGCGACTGATTCCCTACCACCGCAGTCAACCGACAGGAGACGACATGACGCCACCCGATCCGGGCACGGTCAGCCTCACCTCGACCTGGTTCCTCCGCCCCGGCAGCGAACAGGAAGCGCTGCGTGCGCTCGCGCAGCTGGCCGACGAGGTGTACGCGCAGGAACCCGCCACCCTCGTGTACTGCATCCACGTGCCGTTCACCGGCGACGCGCGCCTGCAGGCGCTGCCGCCGCCGGCGCCGACGACGGTGCTGTTCTTCTAGGAGTACCGCGACGCCGACGCATTCCTCGCGCACCTGCACGGGCCCGTGTTCAAGGGATTCGTCGAACAGCATGGCGCGCTGTTCGCGGGCACGGCCGGCAAACCGTTCATGACGGCCACGTTCCTGGCCCGGCATGCCGGCTTCGTGCGCGGCCTGCACGCGGCACCGGCGCAGGCGACGGCCAACCGCCACCCGTGCGGCATGTTCGAGATCATCGCGCGCGACCAGGACAGGCTGGCGGCCTTCTACCACAAGGTGTTCGGCTGGCAGTACGAGCGCGGCACCACGGGCTTCGCCTATGTGCACTTCGCGGTTCCCGGCGCGGCGGCACTGGGCGGCATCGGCCAGGCCGATCCGGCGATCCCCGGCTATGCGGCAGGGTCGAGCTTCTATTTGCTGGTCGACGACCTGCCGGGCACGATCGCGGCCGCCGCCGCGGCTGGCGGGCGCTGCACGATGCCGCCGGCCGCCGCCGACGGCTACGAGTTCGCGATGATCGCCGATCCGGAAGACAACGTCATCGGTTTGTTAAAAGCCCCATGACAGGCACCACGCCAACACCACCACCAGGGAGGGTCCCATGAGTTACCTGCATCCGCTGCGCCTGCATTTCGCCGGCAAGTTCCAGGCGAACGTCTCGACCGTCAACAACGATCCCGGTCACTTCAACAACGCCACCTTCGACGCGAGCTACCAGAAACTGAAGGGCAGCGCGCTGAACGGCTGGTGGAATCCGCAGGGCGATGCGAGCTGGCGTCTGCTGGGCTGCCGCGTGACGTCCGCCTGGGGCGACACCGGCCCCGTCGATGCGGGCGATCCGATCCTCGCATTCACGGTGGCCGATTCCGACACGCGGGTCAGTGCCAAGCTGGCCGACCTCGACAGCGAACAGCAGATGGTGTCGCAGATCTGGGGGCTGCAGGTGCGCCTGGTCGACCAGCACGGCAACACGCTGCTGCGCGCGAACTACCAGCCGGCCGCGTTCACGGACATCTGGAACCGCGCGCAAGTGGGCGGCGGCGACATGGTGGCGTGCGCCGCCTACCTGTCCGTGCTGACCGACCTCGAATGGGGCGACATCGCGGCCTCGCCCTTCCTGCGCCATCTGCGCGAAGCGTGCGCCGGCACGGGCAAGTTGTCGATCATGTTCAACCTGGACGGCTACTCGATGGATTACACGTCCCCCGACTTCACGTGCGGCCGCATCGCCGGCACCATCGGGCCATTGCTGCCGGACGAGCCGGATCACGTGCTGCTCGGGCGCCACCTGATCGCCACCCCGCTGCCCGGCTCGGGCGGCTTCTTCATTCCCACCGGCCAGCTCAATCACTGCGGCGCCGTGCTGCACGACGCCGCGCGCTGCCTGCTGCTGGACCTGGGCAACGCGCTGCCGACGGTGACAGTGGGCGGCGTGCCGGTCGACCTGGGCGACCTGACAGTGAGCGCATCCGGCAGCGGCGGCAACGCGACCGTACTCGGCAAGATTCCCGCGCAGGGCCCGGACGGCTACCTGGAGCCCGGCTGGTACGCGCGCACAGCGGGCGTCGTCAGCCTGCCGCTGGACGACGCGCAGCTGGCCGCGGCCGTCGCCGCGCCGCTGGCGATCGCCGGCGCGCCCCAGGCCGCGCAACCGGTGTACCTTGCCGAGCCGCCGAGCGGCGCCTACGTGCGCGCCGACCAGTTCGTGTTCCGGCTGAGCCCCGGCGAGAAAGCCAGCATCCCCGTGCGGGCGATGCGCTGGGGCCGCCCGCTGCCGGACACGGAAATCGCGTTGTTCGCCGACCCGTCGCAACTGCAGCCGTCGAACAGCATCAACCAGTCGGACGTGCCGCCGGTCGGCGTGCCGGCCGAAGCGATCCCGTTCAACCGCCGGGCCACGACGGACGCGCAAGGCATCGCGCTGATCGAGATGACGCCGGGCGACCCCGGCACGCCGCGCTACTTCAACGGCGGCACTAGCTACGGCATCGACGGCCAAGTGTACGGCATCCGACCGCTGTTCGCCGACCCGGCCTTGCAGGGCCCGATGAACCAGTGGGACTTCGTCAGCATCCTGCTGTGGAGCGGCTTCGCGCCGGCGCAGCCGGTCACCTGGGATACGCTGCAGCCGATCTTCCAGCAGTACGCCAACCTGTACCCGGTGATGAACCGCTTCCTGGACATGGGCGACTACGACCAGGTGGTGGCGAACGCCGATCTGCTCAAGCTCGCGTTCGGGCTCGATCCGGCCAATCCGAATGCGATGCCGGCCACCCGCGACCTGTCGCCGACGAAGCGCCAGGTCATCCTGCAGTGGCTGGCCGACCCGCGGCGCGGCACCGGCACGCCGGCATTTCGGCCGCAGGGCCCCGCCGTGGACGACCAGGCGGGCGCCGCGCAGCCGATGCTCAAGGGCGGCAAGGCCGCCGCCGCCGCGCGCCGGCTCGTCGTGCGCCAGATGCAATGACACCCGACCCCGAGGAGCAGCCATGATCCGCCTGAAACGATCCGTCCTGAACCGCCTGGACCCGCAATCGCCGACCGTCGATGCCGTCTGCGCCACGCTGCAGTCGGCCATCGAACTGGAACACGCGACGATCCCCGTCTACCTGTATGCCCTCTATTCGCTGGACGCACACAAGAACGCGGCGATTGCCGGCATCATCCAGTCCGTCGTCATCGAGGAGATGCTGCACATGGTGCTGGCAGCTAATGTGCTCAATGCGCTGGGCGGCACGCCCGTCGTCGATACGCCGGACTTCATTCCCCGCTTCCCCGGCCCGCTGCCCGGTGACGTCGACAGCGAGCTGACCGTGCACCTGCGGCCATTCTCGACGGAGCAGCTGGATTTGTTCCTCGACATCGAGGAGCCGGAACATCCGATCAACTACAAGACCTTCCGGAGCGCCGCGCTGCCGGAAGGCCCCGTCACGATCGGCCAGTTCTACGGCACCATCATCGAAGCGCTGGGCAACCTGCCGGCCGGATCGTTCGCGAATCCGCCACGCCATCAGGTCGGGCCGGACCTGATGCGCGAGGCGGTGATCGTCACCGACCTCGCGTCCGCGCAGGAGGCGCTCAGGCGCATCGTCGAACAGGGCGAAGGGACCAGCCGCTCGCCGCTCGAAGGCGACGGCGGCGGCATCGCGCACTATTACCGCTTCATGCAGATCAAGAAAGGCAAGGCGCTGATCGCGACGCCGGGCGTCGGCCCCGTCGACGAGCAATACGCCTATGGCGGCGCTGCCGTGCCGTTCGACGACACCGGCGTCTTTCCGGCGCCGGCCGATCCGCTCGCCGCGAACTATCCGGCGGGCGGCGTGGCGCGCTTCCAGTGCGACCGCTTCAACTATTCGTACACGGCGCTGCTCAAATCGCTGCACGCGCTGCTGGGCGGCGACGGCACCGGGGACAGGATGAAGGGGGCGATCGGCCTCATGATGTCGCTGAAATCGCAGGCCAAGGCGATGATGGCGGCCATCCCCAACCCTGCATTCCACACCGGCCCCAGCTTCGAGTACCTGGACGCGGCGCCCGTGGAAAGGCCGCGCGGGACGGCGGCCCGCGCGGGATGACTCAGTCGCCGGCCAGCCAGCGCGCCACGTCCTCGCCCGCCGCGGCACCGCCGGCCAGGCAGGCCGTCAGCAGGTAACCGCCGGTGGGCGCTTCCCAGTCCACCATCTCGCCGGCGACGAACACGCCGGGCAGCGCTTGCAGCATCGTGGGCAAGCGCGCATCGAGCGCGTCGAAGCGCACGCCGCCGGCGCTGCTGATCGCCTCGTCGATCGGCCGCGGCGCGGCCAGCCGCAGCGGCAGCGCCTTCAGCGCGCGTGCCAGGGTGGCCGGGTCGGCGTACTGTTCGCGCGTCAGGCATTCGTGCAGCAGCCCCGCCTTGACGCCCTTGATGCTGAGCCGCCCCTGCAGGTGGCTCGCCAGCGAACGCGCGCCGCGCGGCCGCGTCACTTCGGCCAGTACGCGGTCGGCCGGCAGGTCCGGCAACAGATCCAGTTCGATGACGGCGCTGCCGTCGCGGGCGATTGCATCGCGCGCCGGGGCCGACAGCGCGTAAATCAGGCTGCCTTCGACCCCGGTCGCCGTCACGACGAACTGGCCCTGCCTGCGCACGCGCGCGCCGGCCCCATCGATCCACGTGGCCGCCACGGTCGTCAACGGCTGGCCCGCGTGACGGCTGGCGAAATGCTCGCTCCAGCCCACGTCGAAGCCGCAGTTCGACGGCACCAGCGGCGCCACCGGCACGCCCCGTTCGGCCAGCAGAGGCACCCAGGCGCCGTCCGAACCGAGCCGCGCCCAGCTCGCGCCACCGAGGGCCAGCACCGTGGCCGCCGGGCGGATCGCCAGTTCGCCGGCCGGCGCGGCAAAGCGCAGCGCGCCGTCCTGCCAGCCGGTCCAGCGGTGCCGCTGGTGGAACTGCACGCCGGCCTCGCGCAGCCGGTGCAGCCAGGCGCGCAGCAGCGGCGCTGCCTTCATCTCGGTGGGGAACACCCGGCCGGACGTGCCGACAAACGTCTCGATGCCCAGCCCATGCACCCAGGCGCGCACGGCGTCCGGACCGAACGCATCGAGCATCGGCCGCAGCACGCCGGTGCGGGCGCCGTAGCGGGTGACAAAGGTGTCGTAGGGTTCCGCATGCGTGATGTTCATGCCGCCGCGGCCGGCCAGCAGGAATTTGCGGCCGACGGACGGCATCGCGTCGTAGACG
The DNA here is from genome assembly GCF_007830495.1 of Pseudoduganella flava. Taxonomy (GTDB): domain Bacteria; phylum Pseudomonadota; class Gammaproteobacteria; order Burkholderiales; family Burkholderiaceae_D; genus Rugamonas; species Rugamonas flava. The sequence goes on from NZ_VLKW01000005.1 coordinate 272,549, forward strand.
TGGACATCGAAGCGCCGCGTACGGGACAGCACTTCCGCGGCCATCAGGCCGGCGGGGCCGCCGCCGATCACGGCAACGAGGGGACGGGAAGCTGGGGTATTCATCGGGGCGGTATTGTAAAGCATCGCCCCATCACGCTCCCTCGTGATACAGGAACGCGTCGCGGATGTCGGCGCGCAGCGCCTGGTCGTCCCACGGCTTGTGCAGGAACTTGTAGATGGCGCCCTTGTTGACGCTTTCCGTCACCGTGGCCAGGTCCGAATAACCGGACAGCATGATGCGCACCGTGTCCGGATACAGGTCGCGCACGCGCGACAGGAATTCCGAGCCCGTCATCGCCGGCATGCGCTGGTCCGACACGATCACCTGCACCTTGCGGGTCGCCAGGATGTTCAGCGCTTCCGCCCCGCTGTTCGCCGTCAGGATGCGGTAGCCCTCGCGGCGCAGCAGGCGCTGCAGCGACGCCACGATGTTCGGTTCGTCGTCGACCAGCAGCACGGTGCGACGCTCGTCCTCGCGTGCCGGCAGCGGCGCGGCGCCCCGCTGCAGCAGGCGCCCCAGCTCGTCGGCCGGCATCGGCCGGGCGAAATGGAAGCCCTGCATCTGGTCGCAGTGCGACAGCCGCAGGTAGTTGGCCTGCCCTTCGGTCTCGACGCCTTCGGCGATCACCGTCAGCCGCAGGTTGTGCGCCAGCGCGATGATCGACTGGCAGATCGCGGCGTCGGCCGGGTCGGTCGTCAGGTTGCGCACGAACGACTGGTCGATCTTCAGGTGGTCGAACGGCAGCTCGCGCAGCCGCGACAGCGACGAGTGGCCGGTGCCGAAATCGTCCAGCGACAGCGTCACGCCGGTCGCCTTCAGCGCCTGCAGCCGCTGCGCCGCGTGCTCGATGTCGCGCATCACGGCCGACTCGACGATCTCCAGCTCGATGCAGGAAGCGGGCAGGCCGAATTCGTCCAGCGACTGGCGCACCAGGGCGGCCAGGTCCTGGTCGCGGAACTGGCTGGGCGACACGTTGACGGCGACGGCCAGCGACGGCAGGCCGGCATCGCGCCACGCCCGCTGCTGCCGGCACACTTCGCGCATCACCCACGTGCCCAGCGGCGCGATCAGGCCGCACATCTCGGCGACCGGGATGAATTCGCCCGGCGCCAGCAGGCCGCGCACCGGATGCTGCCAGCGCACCAGCGCCTCGGCGCCGACGATCGCGCCGCTGGCCAGGATCGCGCGCGGCTGGTAATGCACGCACAGCTCGCCGTTGGCCAGCGCCTGGCGCAAGTCCGCTTCCAGCGCGAACAGGTCGCTAATCCGTTCGTTCATCTCGGGCGCGTAGAAACCGAGCCGGTTGCCGCCCTGGGCGGCCGCGCTGCCCATCGCGGCGCCGGCCGCGCGCAGCAGGTCGGCCGCGTCCAGCCCATCCTTCGGCGACAGTGCGATGCCGATGCTGGCCGTCGTGCTCACCTCGCCGCGCGGCAGCGCCAGCGGCTTTTGCACGGCCGGCAGCAGCCGGCCGGCGAGCGCCAGCACGTCGCCGTCGCCGATCGGCACGACGATGGCCAGCTCGTTGCCGTGCAGGCGCGCGACGGTGGCGCCGGCCGGCAGCTCGGCCGTCAGCGCCGCGCCCACGTGGCGCAGCAGCAGGTTGCCCGCGTCCAGCCCTTCGCTGTCGACCAGTTGCCGCAGCCGGTCCAGGCCCACCACCAGCACGGCCACCGGGCGGGCGGCCTGCTGCACGCGCACGTCGAACAGCGCACGGCTGGGCAGGCCCGTGTCGCGGTCGAAGTTGGCCTGCTGTTCCAGCGCCAGTTCGGCGGCCTGGCGGCGCGCCGCCTCGCGCATGCTGCCGATACCGAAGCCCAGGTCGTCGGCCAGTTCGTGCAGCAGCGCCGCTTCCTGCGTCTCGACGCCAGCGGGATCACAGGCACGCAGGCGCAGCTCGCCCAGGTATTCGCCCCGGTAGCGGAGCGGCAGTGCGACACCGCTGTCGCCGCCGTACTCGCCCAGCGTCAAGTGCGCGTCGAGCCAGGCACCGTCGTCGGCGAACAGGCGTGCCAGCGCGGCCAGCAATTCTTCCTCGGACCCGGCCCGGCCCACGATCTCGTTACAGCGCGACAGCAGCCGCAGCATGCGGTTCAGGTTTTCCAGCTCGGCGGTGCGGGCATGGTCGCGCAGGCGGGCCTGCTGCAACTCGTGCGCCATCGCGTTCATCGCGCCGGACAGCGCGCCGAACTCGTGCCCGGCCGGCAGCGCCGGCAACCGCGCCGCCCAGTTGCCGGCAGCCAGTTCACCGGCCAGGTCGACGCTGGCATCGATCGAGCGGCGCACGCTGCGGGTGATCAGCCGCGCGATCAGCGCGCCGAGCAGCAAGGTCGCGATGCCGCCGCCGAACACGGCCAAGGTCATGTTCTGCTGCGCCGCGCCGACGGCGGCCCGGGTGTCGGCCAGCGCATCGTCCGACATCGTGCGCAGCTCGTTCAGCCGCGGTTCCATCCGGTTCACGGCCTGCAGGTAGTCGCCCGCCGTCGCGTCGATCCGGGCCGCCACGGCGCGGTACTCGCGAAACGCGGCGATGTACTCGGCCAGGTGCGGCCGGACCGCTTCGGCCCGATCGGCCGGCAGCGCCGCGAGGCCGGACTGCAGCCGCGCGCCCGCGTCGAACGTGGCGATCGCGTGGCGCTGCAAGCCGCGCAGCAGGAAGTTCTTTTCCTCGCGCCGCATCGTCAGCAGGTCGGCCATCAGCCGGTGCGATCCGCTGGCAGCCAGCGCCAGTTCGAGTTCGCGCGCGCTGGCCGTGAAGCGGCCCTGCAGACCGGTGCCGGCCCGCCCCAGCCGGCCGTACAGCTCGACGGTTTCCAGGAACCCTTGTACGTACTGCGCGGCCGCCCCGTCCACCTCGCGCGTGATGCGCGCCAGGTCCGGGCTGCCGCCCAGCACACGGATCGCGGCCATGTTCGCGCGCACCGTTTCGACCTGGTCGGTGACGAGCGTGGCGTAGCGGGAGCGCGCTTCGTCATACGGCAGCAGGCGCACCTTCAGCAGGAATTCCTTCTCGTAGCGGCGCGCCTTTTCCATTGCGGCCTGGCTGTTGACGGAGATGTCGCTGATGCGGTCCTCGCGGTCCAGGTAGCGGGCGAACGCCGCGCGCGAATGTTCGTGGCCCACCATCGCGGCCAGGTCGGCCAGCACCATCAGGCCGATCACGGCGCCGAAGCCGATTGCCAGCCTGGCGCGCAGGCTCAGGCGTTCCAACGGATATCCCATCACGCTTCAATCCAGGTAAGGCACGAACTCGAACGCAGCCACCACATCGTCGATCTGCGCAGGGCCGCAAAAATTGAAAAACGCACGCGCGGCGCCGCTCGGCGCGCCGCGGCTGACCAGCATCAGCGGGCGCGAGATCGGATAGTCGCCGCTGCGCACGTTCTTGCTGTTGGCCCAAATGTCCTCGACCGGCAAGAGCCGCAGCGGCGCGCCGGCCGTGATCGCCCGCTCCGCCTCGCCCATCGATACATAGGCGATCGCCGCCGGATCCTTGGCGACGATGCCCAGGCGGCCGCTGTTCGTCGGCCGCAGGTCGGCGCTGCGGATCCCGCCCGCCAGGCCCAGGTAGGCGCCGAACAGGCCCGTCGAACCCGCACCCGTCGGTCCGGCCACCACGTGGACCGGGCCGGCGTCGCCGCCGACCTGGCGCCAGTCGGTCGCCGATCCGCCGAACACGGCGGCCAGTTGCGCATGCGTCAATCGTGTGACGGGATTGGCCCGGTGGACGACGATGGCGACGCCGTCGCGCGCGATCGGCAGGCCGTACAGGTCGCGCTCATCGTCGTTCAGGCTGCGCGACACCATGCCGATCGTCGCTCGCCCCTGCCGCACGGCGGCGATGCCGGCCGCCGACCCGGTGGGCACGATCTCGATGGTCACTTCCGGATGGCGCTGCCGGAACCGGCGCGCCACCGCGGCGATCAGCGGCGCCATCGTCGTCGATCCTTCGATGACGAGCCGCTGCGCGGGCGCGGCGGCGCTGAACGAACGCTGGACGAGCAGCGGCACGCACAGCGCCAGCAACGCCAGCGCGGCGACGACGACTAAACGGACAGGGCGCATCGGCGGTCTCCCGGACACAAGAAACAGGGCAGCCGCGGGGTGGAGGCGACGGGAACGAGCGAGCCGGCGAGGACGTGGCCGGGCGTTTCAGTATAGCGTTGCTTGCCCTATTGAAACAATCCATTTGCCGTCAAATGCCGCCGGCGGGCGCGCGGTGTGGCGGATCGGCCGCACTGCGGCATACTGGCGGTCCCGACCAACGCAAGAGCAAGGAGACAAGATGGGTGCCGGATTCTGGATCAAACGTTATCTGCTCGCGGCGCTGCCGCTGTTTGCGATCCTGGCCATCATCGAATGGGCAAAGGGAAGTGCGCGGCCCATCGATTACGCCAGCGCGGCGATCTGGGCAGCCGTGGCGGCCGCCATCTTTGTCGGCGTCGCGTGGCGCCGCTACCGCAAGGCGCTGGCTGAGGCGGAAGCGCGCCGCCGCTAGGAGATTCAGCCGCCCGTCACGGGCGGGAAGAACGCCACCTCGGCGCCGTCGAGCAGCGGCGCACCGGCATCGCACATCTGCTGGTTGCAAGCCATCCGCAGCGCCCTGCCTTCGCCCAGCGCCTCGGCCCAGGCGCCGCCACGGGCGACGAGCAATGCGCGCAGCGCGCCGACGGTGGCCACGCCGGCCGGCACGTCGAGGCTCTCGACGGACGTGCCCAGTTGTTCGCGCACGCTGGCGAAGAATTTCAGGTTGATTCGCATATCAATACAACAATTCGGTAAACGGAATGAAGCGCACGGTGTCGCCGGGGCGGATCGCCTGGCCGGCCGGGTTGTCGATGAGGCCATCGCCCCACACGGTGGACGTCAGCACGCCCGAACCCTGGTTCGGGAACAGGTCGAGGCCACCGTTGGCATTCAGGCGGGCGCGCAGGAACTCGTTGCGGCGGTCGCCCTTCCAGTCGAAGTCGGCGCGCAGCGGGTACGCGAGCGCGTCGCGCGGCGTGGCGCCCTGCAGTTTCAGCAGGAACGGCCGCACGAACAGCAGGAACGTGACGAAGCTGGACACGGGGTTGCCCGGCAGGCCGATGAACGATGCGCTGCCGACGGCACCGAACGCCAGCGGCTTGCCCGGCTTGATCGCGATCTGCCACATCGCCAGCTGCCCTTCGGCTTCCACCGCCGGCTTCACGTGGTCTTCCTCGCCGACCGAGACGCCGCCCGACGTGATGATCAGGTCCGCATCCTGCGCCGCTGCGCGCAGCACGTTGCGGGTGGCATCCAGGCTGTCCGGCACGATGCCGAAGTCCGACACTTCGCAGCCCAGGTTTTCCAGCAGGCCGCGCAGCACGAAGCGGTTCGAGTTGTAGATACCGCCCGGCTCGAGCTGCTCGCCCGGCATCGTCAGCTCGTCGCCCGTGAAGAACACGGCCACGCGCACGCGGCGCAGCACCGGCACGTTGGCCAGGCCGACAGCGGCTGCGAGACCCAGTTCCTGCGCGCGCAGCCGCGTGCCGGCGGGCAGGATCACGCTGTCCTTGCGGATGTCCTCGCCGGCGCGGCGGATCCACTCGCCCTCCCGCGGCGTATGACGGATCGTGACGGTCGCGCCATCCGCTTCGCACTGTTCCTGCATCACGACGGCATCCGCGCCTGGCGGAATGAAGGCGCCCGTGAAGATGCGCGCGGCGGTGCCGGGCAGCAGAGGCTCGCCGACGTGGCCGGCCGGGATGCGCTGAGATATGGGCAGCGTGGCAGCGCCGCCGGCGCAATCGGCGGCGCGCACCGCGTAGCCGTCCATCTGCGTATTGTCCTGCGCGGGCACGTCCAGGTCGGACACGCAATCGACCGCCAGCACGCGGCCGTTGGCCTGCAGCGTGGGCACCGTCTCGATGTCCGTCACCGGGCGGCAGGCGGCCAGCAGGAAGTCCAGCGCCTCCTGCCGCGTCAGCATCGCTTTGCGCTCGCCCGCCATGTCACAGCCCCGTGTTGGCTGCAATATAGGCCTTCATCTTGTCGACGTCCGGCGGCATCACCGTGTATTTCTGCGGCAGCGCCTCGATATCCTCGAAGCCGGCCGGGCGTTCCGCATCGCGGCCCAGCGCTTCGCGGATCGTTTCGTTGAACTTGGCCGGCAGTGCCGTCTCCAGCACGATCATCGGCACGCCTTCCTCGATGCGCTCCTGGGCGACCTTGATGCCGTCGGCCGTGTGCGTGTCGACGACGATGCCGAAATCGCGCTCCACGGCGCGGATCGTCGCCAGGCGGTCGGCGTGCGTCGATTTACCGGACTGGAAGCCGTATTGGGCGACCTTGGCGAATTCGTCGCCGTCGCTGCCCGGTGCGCCGGACAGGTCGAAGCCGCCATCCGTCTCCACTTTCGTGAACAGCGCTTTCACGCGCGCCGGGTCGCGGCCCACCAGGTCGTACACGAAGCGCTCGAAGTTCGATGCCTTCGAGATGTCCATCGACGGGCTGCTGGTGTGGTATGTCTCGGCCGACTTGCGCACGCGGTAGATCCCGGTGCGGAAGAATTCGTCCAGCACGTCGTTCTCGTTGGTGGCCACCACCAGCTTGTCGATCGGCAGGCCCATCATGCGGGCGATGTGGCCGGCGCAGATATTGCCGAAGTTCCCCGACGGGACGGTGAACGACACCTTCTGGTCGTTCGACGTGGTAGCCGCCAGGTAGCCGCGGAAGTAGTAGACGACCTGCGCGACGACGCGGGCCCAGTTGATCGAATTGACGGTGCCGATCTTGTGGCGCGCCTTGTATTCGAGGTCGTTCGAGACGGCCTTGACCATGTCCTGGCAATCGTCGAACACGCCTTCGACGGCGATGTTGAAGATGTTCGGATCCTGCAGGCTGAACATCTGGGCCGTCTGGAACGCGCTCATCTTCTTGTGCGGCGACAGCATGAACACGCGGATGCCGCGCTTGCCACGCATCGCGTATTCGGCGGCGCTGCCCGTGTCGCCGGACGTGGCGCCGAAGATGTTCAGCTGCGCATCCTGCTTCGCCAATGCGTACTCGAACAGGTTGCCGAGCAATTGCATCGCCATGTCCTTGAACGCCAAGGTCGGGCCGTTCGACAGCGCCTGCAGGATCAGCTTCTTGCCGCCCTGGTCGGCCAGCACGCGCAGCGGCGTGATGTCGGCCGCGTTCTCGTCCTTCCGGGCATTCCGGTACACCTCGGGCGTGTACGTGCGACGCGCCAGGGCCTGCAGGTCCGCGGCCGGAATATCGGTGGCGAACTTCTTCAGGATCTCGACGGCGAGATCGGCATACGACAGCTTGCGCCAGGCGTCGAGCTCGGCCCCGGTCACTTGCGGGTACTCGGCCGGCAGGTACAGGCCGCCATCGGGGGCCAGGCCGCCCAGGAGAATGTTGGAAAACTGAGCGGAAAACTGCGCGGAAGAAGATGCTGCGGCCGACGCGTCGGCGCGGGTGGACACGTATTGCATATCGGGATTCAGAGTTGTGCGCTGCAAAAAGGAACCTAATTATAGTGCGGCCGCAGTTTCTTTGCGAAATTTGCCAGCTTTCTGAATTTTATGCTGTTGAACTCGTGTCACTGGTGCCTGGCAGCCGGACCATGGTCCGGCGGACACAGACTCATCCGTCAGCAGGCCGCGTGGTTGACCGTCACCACATGAATCGCCAGCCCGCCCAGCGACGTTTCCTTGTATTTCGCCTGCATATCGGCGCCCGTCTGGCGCATCGTTTCGATGACCTCGTCCAGGCTGACGAAGTGGGTGCCGTCGCCCTTCAGCGACAGCGACGCGGCCGTGATGGCCTTGACGGCGCCCATGCCGTTGCGTTCGATGCACGGGATCTGCACGAGGCCGCCGATCGGGTCGCACGTCATGCCCAGGTGGTGCTCGATGCCGATTTCGGCCGCGTTCTCGATCTGCGGGTTGCTGCCGCCCAGCGCCGCGACAAGGCCGGCCGCGGCCATCGCACAGGCCACGCCCACTTCGCCCTGGCAGCCGATCTCGGCGCCCGAGATCGACGCATTGCGCTTGCACAGCATGCCGATCGCGGCGGCCGTCAGCAGGAAGTCGCGCACGCCGGCGGTCGGGTCCAGCGGCTTGCAGTCTTCCGCATAGTATTTCAGCACGGCGGGGATGATGCCGGCCGCGCCGTTCGTCGGCGCCGTGACGACCCGCCCGCCCGCGGCGTTTTCCTCGTTGACGGCCATCGCGTACAGCGACACGCCATTCAGCGCATCGTGCGGCAGGTCGTTGGCGCGGTCGGCGCCCTGCGCCTGGCGCCACAACGTCGCCGCGCGGCGCTTCACGTTCAAGCCGCCCGGCAGCTGGCCCGCCGTCTCGAGGCCGTGGGCGATGCAGCTTTTCATCACGCGCCAGATGCGGTCCAGGCCCGCGTCCAGATGCTCCTCCGGCATGCGCGCCAGCTCGTTCGCCCGCAGCATCGCGGGGATCGACAGGCCGCTGCGTTCACCGTGCGCCAGCAGGTCGGCCATCGTGTCGAATGGGTATGGCACCGGGGTCGCCGGCGCTGCATTGCCGGCGACATCGCCGGAAGCACCCTCGCCTTCGGCCCGGATGAAACCGCCGCCGACCGAGTAATACACCTTGCGCACCTCCGAACCGTCGCTGCGGCGCAGGATGAAGCGCATGCCGTTCGGGTGCTCCGGCAGGTTCTCCGTCTTGTGGAACAGCAGGTGCTGCGCGCGCACGAACGGCACGGTTTTCGTGCCCAGCAGCGCGAGTTCGCCGCGCTCCCCGGCGGCGGCCAGCATCTGGTCGACCCGGTCCGGATCGACGTCCTGCGGCGTCTCGCCCATCAGGCCCAGGATCACCGCCTTGTCGGTGCCGTGGCCGACGCCCGTCAGCGCCAGCGAGCCATACAGCTCGGCCGTCACGCCGACCACGTCGTCCAGCGGGCCATTGTCGAGCAGGAAGCGGCGTGCCGCGACCATCGGGCCCACCGTGTGGGAACTGGAAGGGCCGATGCCGATCTTGAACAGGTCGAACACGCTCATGTCCATCGTTGACGTCTCCTCGTCTCTTTCTTTATAGGTGTAATCGGTCGCTGCGCTCAGGCGGCGCGGCTGACCTTGACGTCGACATTGGCCAGCATGTCCTTCACCATGTCATCCAGGCCGATGCGGTGGCGCCAGCCCCAGTCGGCCCGCGCGGGCGCGTCGTCCAGGCTGTGCGGCCATGTGTCGGCGATCTCTTGGCGGCTGTCCGGCTTGTAGGCGATCGTGAAGTGCGGCAGGCGCGCCTTGATCGCGGCGGCCAGTTCGGCCGGGTTGAACGACAGGCCGGCCACGTTGTACGACGAACGTACCTTCACCTGCGATGCCGGCGCTTCCATCAGTTCGATCGTCGCGCGGATCGCATCGGGCATGTAGATCATCGGCAGCGTCGTCTGCGGGCCAAGGAAGCACTCGTAGCGCTCGCCGGCCAGCGCCGCGTGGAAGATCGCGATCGCGTAGTCCGTGGTGCCGCCACCCGGCGGCGACTTGTAGCTGATGATGCCGGGATAGCGGATGCTGCGCACGTCCACGCCGTACTTCAGGTGGTAGTACTCGCACAGCCGTTCGCCGGCCAGCTTGCTGATGCCGTAGATCGTCGTCGGGTCCATCACCGTCAGCTGCGGCGTGTGATCGAACGGCGTGTTCGGGCCGAATGCGGCGATCGACGACGGCCAGAACACCTTCAGCGGCTTGCCGGCCTCGCCCCGTTCGCGGGCGATCTCCAGCACGTTGAGCAAGCCGTCCATGTTCAGCTTCCAGGCCTTCAGCGGCGCCTGTTCGCCGGTGGCGGACAGCATCGCGGCCAGCTGGTAGACCTGGGTGATGTCCTGCGACGAAATCAGCTGCGCCAGCGCTTCCTCGTCCAGCACGTTGAGCACCTGGTACTGCGGCGCGTTATACAGATTGTTCGGCGAGATGTCCGTCGCGAACACATTGTGGGGGCCGTATTTGGCGGCCAGGGCTTCCACCAGTTCGCTGCCGATCTGGCCGTTGGCGCCAATGACGAGTACACGTTCCATGCTTATGCTTTCACTATCAGTTCTTGAGGATGCCGAGTTCCTTGCCGGCCTGTTCGAAGGCGGCCAGCACCTTGTCCAATTGTTCGCGGGTGTGGGCGGCGGACAGCTGCACGCGCACGCGCGCCTGCCCCATCGGCACCACCGGGTAGAAGAAGCCGGACAGCAGCACGCCAAGCTCGTACATCCGCGCCGCGAATTGCTGCGCCACGGGCGCATCGAACAGCATCACCGGCACCACCGGGTGCGTGCCCGGCTTGATCGTGAAGCCGATGCGCTCGATCTCGCGGCGGAAGTGCGCGGTGTTCTCGTGCAGGCGGTCGCGCAGCTCGGTCGACGCGGACAGGCGCTTCAACACGGCCAGCGACGCGCCGGCGATCGATGGCGCCAGCGTGTTCGAGAACAGGTACGGGCGCGACTTCTGGCGCAGCGTGTCGATCACTTCCTTCCGGCCCGACGTGAAGCCGCCCATCGCTCCGCCCAGCGCCTTGCCCAGCGTGCCCGTGATGATGTCTATTTTGCCCATCACATTGTGGTGCTCGTGCGTGCCGCGGCCCGTCTTGCCCATGAAGCCGGACGCGTGGCATTCGTCGATCATCACCAGCGCGCCGTATTGTTCGGCCAGCGCGACGATGCGGTCCAGCTGGGCGATCGTGCCGTCCATCGAGAACACGCCGTCCGTGACGATGATCTTGTGGCGCTTGCCGGCGGCCGCCTTCAGCTGGTTTTCCAGGTCGGCCATGTCGTTGTGCGCGTAGCGGAAGCGCGCGGCCTTGCACAGGCGGATGCCGTCGATGATCGACGCGTGGTTCAGCGCATCGGAGATGATCGCGTCGTTCTCGTCGAACAGCGGCTCGAACACGCCGCCGTTCGCGTCGAACGCGGCGGCGTACAGGATCGTGTCCTCGGTGCCGAGGAATTCGGAAATCGCCCGCTCCAGCTCCTTGTGCACCGTCTGCGTGCCGCAGATGAAGCGCACCGACGACAGGCCGTAGCCGTACTGTTCGGTCGCGTCGATCGACGCCTGCGCCACCCATTCCTCGCCCGACAGCCCGAGGTAGTTGTTGGCGCACATATTGATCAGCGTGCGGCCGTCCGCGCTGGTGACTTCCGCGCCCTGGCGCGATGCCAGCACGCGCTCGGGCTTGTACAGGCCCTGCTCGCGCAGCGTGTCCAGGTTGGTGCGCAGGCCGCTGTAGAAGGATGCGGTGGCTGGCAGCTTCGCTTGTTCGCTCATGGTTCTCCTCGGGGGGTGGAATCGACGTCGCTTGACCGCTGCGACACCTGTGTTGTACCGTGCTTCGCGGAGAACAGGGTATCGAACTTTCGGCCGATTCCGATATTTTCTCCGGTATTCAATATCTTGAACGCGAGTTCAATATACTGGATAGTACATAAGCATATTGAACTTTGCAACCCATCTTGTGAACATGAAACCATCCATCGCCAATGCGCCGCCCGAAGTGGGCGCCGCCTTGCAGCGCCTGCGCCTGGCGCGCGGGCTGACCCTGGAAGACCTGTCGCGCATCGCCGGCGTGTCGAAATCGATGCTGTCGCAGATCGAACGGGAGAAAGCCAACCCGACGATTGCGATCACGTGGCGCCTGGCCAATGCGCTGGGCGTCGCCATCGGCGAGCTGCTCGACGACGACCAGCGCCCCGTCGAGACGATCCGCGTGCTCGACGCGCACGAAACCCCCACCTTGCCCGGCAACCACGCCGGCTACGTGCTGCGCATCCTGGGGCCGATGGAACTGGCCGGGAAATACGAGTGGTACGAACTGACGCTGGCGCCCGGCGGCGAACTGGCGTCGCAGGCCCACGATCCGGGCACGACGGAACACCTGACCGTGCTGCACGGGTCGATGGAACTGGAAGTGGGAACGCAGAAGAAGAAAGTAAAGCTGGGCGGTACGGCGCGCTATCCCGCGGACCAGCAGCACGCGATCCGCAATCCCGGCAAGACGGAGGGGAAGGCGCTGCTGGTGGTGATCCACCGCTAAGGGGTCAGGCGGTGCCAGGTGTGGCGTGCTCTGCGTCCCCGCAGGGCCGCCTACAATGGCGCTTTGTCCACGACACCACGGCGCCATGAACATCGTCTGCATCGCCTGGGGTTCGCTGCTGTGGCAGCCGGGCCCTTTGAAACTCGCCTCGGGCTGGCACCCGGGCGGCCCCCTGCTCCCCCTCGAGTTCGTGCGCGACAGCGACGACAGCGCCGAGCTGGCCCTCGCGCTGTGCCCCGGCGCGGCCCCGGTGCCGACGTACTGGGCCTACCTCGACACCGGCGATCTCGACACGGCGCGGGCGATGCTGCGGCAACGGGAAAAGATCACGCCGGGCCGGCCCGAGTGGGTGGGCAGCATTCCCTCGGAGCTCGCGAGCGGCGAGCAGGCCACCGTCGCCGCATGGCTGCGCGCGCGCAGCATCGATGCGGCGGTATGGACGGCGCTGCCGCCGAAGTTCGACGGCGTGGATGGGCGGGTGCCCAGCGGCGCGGAAGTGCTGGCCTTCCTGGCCGGGCTGGAAGGCGAGACGCGCCAGGCCGCGGAGCATTACATCCGCCGCACGCCGCCGCACGTGGATACGCGCTACCGGCGGCTGATCGAGGCGTGCCTCGGCTGGCGGCCGCTGCGCGAGGCGGCCGTCACGCGGATGCGCTGATCAACCGAACGGGTTGCCGACCTTCTTGACCTGCGGGGCCGGCAACGTCGCCGGCAAGTCCTGCTGCGCCTCCAGCCGGGCGACGGCGGCGCCCAGCAGCTGGTACAGCTCGCGGGCGTGCGTCAGGCCCGCCTTGTCCATCGTCAGGTCGATGTCGCCGTCGATCGTGATCCGGTCCAGCCGGTTCTCGATCGTCAGGCCGCCGATCGTCAGCACGTCGGCCTCGTTCGCATAGGGGACGAATTTCCTGGTCATTGGTACTTATCCTTTCCGCGTGAACGCTTGGTGTTCGTCTTCGGCAGCTTCAGCATCACTTCTTTCTGCCGTGCCGACAGCGACGGTATCAGATTGATGCCGATCGTGCGTTCCAGTTCGGCGATCGTCATCGTCTTCGGCCGGGCATCGGCCTCGTTGGCCACGAACCACGCACCGCCGGCGCGCTGGCGCGGGCTGTACACGGCCTTGTACAGGTGGCTCGGCACCAGCACATTGCCCACCTTGCGCAGCTCGCCGCCGAGGAACGCGGGGCCCGTGATCACGTACAGGTCGCCCTCCTTCTTGACCATCTTGCGCACGGATTGCTCGATGCCGGCCCACACGTGGCGGTTGTTGTCCGCATCCTGCGGCACCATGTTCGCCAGGGTGAAGCTCTGGTACTGGCTGCCGCGATCCGGCATGTCGCCGGACGGCGCCATGTGGCCCCGATCGAAGCCGCTGCGCGCGTAGTCGGCCAGCTCGGCGCGCTGCCCGGCCGGCAGCCGCGTCTCCGCGTGGAAGGCGTTCTCACGCGACATGTCCTCGGCCGCGGCGACACCGCGCGCCGTCAGGTGCTCGGCCGACCACAGCGGCGTGCGCGTGACGCCCGAGTGCATCACACCGAACACGTCGTAGCACAGCTCGTGCGTGGCACGGGCCATCTTGTCGTTGAGGATGTGCGGCGCCTGGCCCTGCACATAGTGCTGCGGGCAGGATGGCGAGGCAAAGGCGTGGGTGGCGAACAGGCAGGCCGCCAGCGCGGCGGCGCGGATCAGGTGAACGGGCATCGGCAGGACGTGTAAAGACATTCGATGCGCATTCTAGCCGACGCTTGCGGTTTGCAACAGGCGCACCGCATGTTCGCGCACCGCTGCGCACAGCGCCGGCGGGTGCACGACCTCGAACGGGAACGGCAGCGCCGCCAGTTGCCGGGCCAGCCAAGGCAGTTCATCCGCCTCCGACCGCAGCAGAACGCCGTCCTCCGCCTGCTCCAGCACGCCCATGTAGCCGGGCAGGCTGGCGCGCGCACTGCTCACGTCAGTCTTCAACAGCACGGTGGCGGAAAAGGCCCGCGGCACCGTCGCGACGGCACTGCGCACGTGCGCCAGCGGGTCGAAGCCTTCCGGGCGGACGAACGCGCGCACGAGCGGGCGCACCTGCACCACCCGGTCGAGCCGGAGCGTGCGCAAATCCGCGCGCAGGTGGCACATGCCGGCCACGTACCAGAAGCCCAGGTAATACGCCAGGCCATACGGGTCGAACTCGCGCTCGGTGACGTCGCCCGCCGGGGCGCGGTACGTCAGCCGGACGCGCTGGCGAGCCTGGGCCGCGGCGGACAGCGCCGCCAGCGCGTCGTTGCTGCCGGGAGCGGTCCCGCGCGCGAGATCGAGCCGCACGGACGCATCGACGGCGCCGACCCGCCGCCGCAAGCCGTCCGGCATGATGCGCTCCAGCTTGGCCTGCGCGCTGGCGACGGCCGGCGTGCTGTCCGCCAGGCCCAGGCTGCGCGCGGCCAGCAGGCCGACGGCCAGCGCGAGCGCCTCGTCGTCCGTGAACATCATCGGCGGCAGCTTAAAACCGGGCATCAGCGCATAGCCGCCATAACGGCCCCGCTCCGCCGTCACGGGAATGCCCAGCTCTTCCAGCATGACGATGTAGCGGCGCAGCGTGCGGCCGTCGACGCCCAGCCGGCTCGCCAGCTCGGTGCCGCTCAGCCGGCCGTGGGTCTGCAGCAGCTCGAGCACGGCGAGCACGCGGGTGGTGGGATGGTACATGGGTTGAGCATAGCATCGAATCAGGGCGGATTCCGACCTGAATGAACCTTAGCCTGTGCGCTTTCCACTCATGGAGCGGCACATGTCCTACTCGATCAACCTGTGGCTGTATTTCGCCGTCGTGCTTGGCATCGTCGCGCTGCCGGGGTTGGACATGGCGTTCGTGCTGGGCAGCGCGCTGATCGGCGGCCGGCGTGCCGGACTCGCCGCGGTGGCGGGCATCGTCGCTGGCGGCGCGTGCCACGTGCTGATGGCGGCATTGGGCGTGGCCGCGCTGCTGCGCGTGTGGCCGGCGCTGTATCCGGCGCTGCTGCTGGGCGGCGCGGCGTACATGGGATGGATCGGCTGGGCGCTGCTGCGCGGCGCGGATGGCTTCGCGCTGGCCGGCACGCGTGGCGCGGACCTGCTACCTGCCGCCGCGTTCCGGCGCGCGATGCTGACGAACCTGATGAATCCGAAGGCCTATGTATTCATGCTGGCCGTGTTCCCGCAATTCCTCCATGCGGAACACGGCCCCGTGTGGATGCAGTCCGGCGTGCTGGGCGCGATCACGGCGCTGACCCAGCTTGCCGTGTACGGCGCACTGGCGCTGGCGGCCGCGCGGGCATCCACCTGGTTCGGGCGCAGCGGCGGCGCGGCCGCCTGGACGGCACGCGCGCTGGGGGTGCTGCTGCTGGCCACCGCCGCACTGGGCCTGTGGCAGGCGGCGCAGGCCTGACCGCAAGGCTGACGGCCAAGCCTGCCGCCGACGCTCAGTGCAGCCGGTCCAGCGCCTCCAGTACCCCCTTGCGGTTCTTGTGCTTGACTTCATAGGTGCGCACCTTGCGGCGCTGCGCGGCCGTCAGTTCGGCTAGAGCGCTGCGCACCTGAGGCACCGTCAGGTGCTCGTAGTTGGCGATCGGTACGCCGCGGTCCGGCGATGCGCCCGCGCGGTCCTTGGCCTTGGCCGTCTTCGTCTCGCCGTAGTCGCGGCGCTGCTTGTTGACGATGCGCGCGGCCACTTCCTCTTCGCGGCCCTTGTAGCGGCCTTCCTTCTCGAAGCGCTGTTCGAGTTTCTCGTATTCGCGTTCCCGTTTCGGGCTGGCACCTCGTGGCATGACATCCTCCTCGATTCCGTTATACGGATGTCATGGTAGCGAAGCGCGCAGCGCTGCGTCGCACAGCAGGTGCCCCGTCAAAACTGCTCGATCCACCCTGCCAGCTGGGCCGGCGTCGGTGCGGCGTCGGCCCCCACCAGCTTCACATGCACGCCATCCGGCCCGCCGGCCATCTGCAGCGTCTGGCCGTGCGTGCCGAGCCACAACAGCGCCGCCAGCCAGAACGCATGCTGCTGCGAGACGGTGCTGGCTGTCGGGGTTTCCAGGAATTCCGTCAGCCGCGACGTGTGGACGATCGTGCCGCCGTCGGCCGCGCGGTCGAAGCCGTCGGCGAACACCTCCGCGAGGCGGTCGAACACGTCCGCCGCGCCGCCGCCGCGCGCCAGCAAGCCATCGAGCTGCGTGCGGACGGCAGCCGCGAACGCGGCGCTGCGGAACGCCTCGGAGCTGATCAGGTCCGAGTAATCCATCATCAGCCAGTCCGGCTCGGGCGGCGTCAGGCCAGCGCACAGCGCGGCGGCCAGGTACGCTTCGATCGGCACGGCGGCACCCTGCGCGCCGGCCTCCCCCGCCACGCCGGCACACAGCGCATACAGCGTGCCGATCCGGTTCGCCACCGCCTGCTTCTGGCGGATCAGCAGCTTTTCGCGCAGCAGCTGGGCGTGCTCGCGGCGCAGCCGCGCCAGCTCGACGGCCTGCTTCATCTCCATCCGCAGCGCCGAGATGTCCCACGGCTTCTGGATGTAGCGGTGGATCTGGCCCTGGTTCACCGCCTCCACCGTATGGGCGATTTCCGAGAACGCGGTGGTCAGGATGCGCACGATGTGCGGATAGCGGTCCCACGCGTAGAACAGCAGTTCGTTGCCGTACGCGCCGGGCATGCGCTGGTCCGACACCAGGACGGCGATCGTGTCGGCATGCTGGTCCAGCATGCGCTTGCCTTCCTCGACGGATTCGGCGGTCAGCACATTGGCCTGCGCGCCCAGCGCGCGTTGAAAATACTTCAGTGCCGTCGGCTCGTCGTCGACGTACAGGATGGCTGGCAATGGTTTGGCAGCATCGATCATGCTTGTTCCTTTTGTGTTTCTGGAAAATTCATCGTGACGGTCGTCCCCCGCCCCTCTTTCGACTGCACGCGCAGCGCGCCGCCGAACGACTGCATCACCCGGTTGCAGAAAATCAGGCTCCAGCCGTGCCCCGCGCCACCGTGCATCGATACGGGGTCGAGCAGCAGGCGATGCAGGATCGCGGAAGGGATGCCGGGGCCGTTGTCGGACACGGCGAGCACCGGCCGCTCGTCCACACCCACCGTGACCGTCAGGCGCGGCGCCGGATGGCCGTCCAGCGCGCGCAGCGCATTGCCGACCAGCGCGGACAGCACCAGCGCCACGCAGTTCGGCGCCGCCGCGATCGGGAAGTCGTGCCGCACGTCGACCACGATCGCGTCGCGCTGTTCAGGCGCCATCGCATACGCGGCCAGCAGCGCCGCCACCATCCGCTGCGCGCTGTCGGCCGCTACCCGCGCGGCCGGCGCCAGCGCCGCGCGCTTGATCGTGTCGACGAACGCGTCCAGCACGGACTGGCAGTAGCGCGCATTATCGTTCATGTGGGCGACGGCGTTGCCGATGCGGGCACGCAGCAGCGCCGGCGAGCCTTCGTCGTCGCGCTCGGCCACGCGCCGCGCGATCGTCTGCGCGAAATCGGCGATCGACGCGAGCGGCGTGCCCAGCTCGTGGGCCAGGAACGCCACCGTTTCCTCGACCGCCAGCATGCCCTGTTCGCGCACCGCGCGCTCGCGCGCCCGCCGTGCCGCCTCGGCGCAGGCCAGCCGCAGCACTTCGCGCAGCGTGTCCTGCGGCACGGGCTTTTCCAGCACGCGGAACACGTCGCCGCCGTTCACCGTTTCCAGCAGCACGTCCTTGTTCGCGTACGCGGTGACGAGGATGCGCACGAGGCCGGGCCGGCGGCGCTCCACCTCGCGCAGCAGTTCGCCGCCGGCGCGCCCCGGCATGCGCCAGTCGGTGACCAGCACGTCGACGGAGTGCTCGGCCAGGAGCGCCAGCGCGGCATCGACACCCGGTGCCGTCAGCACGCGGTAATCGCTGCCGAACGCGCGGCCGAAGTACTTGCGCGCCAGGTCCTCGTCGTCCACGTACAGCACCGTCGTCGCTTCCATCAACGCTCCCCGCCTGCCCGCGGCAGGTCGAAAGTAAACTTCGTCCATTGTCCCGGCACGCTCTCGGCAGACAGCAGGCCGCCGTGGCGCTGCACCACGCTGTAGCAGATCGCCAGCCCCAGGCCGAGCCCCTGCCCGACTTCGCGGGTCGTGAAGAACGGCTCGAACACGCGCGACAGGTGCTCGGGCGGGATGCCGGGGCCGTTGTCGACCACCCATACGCGCACCCGCGCACCATCCGGCCGCGCGCCGACGACGATTCGCGGCGCCCCGTTCGGCTCCTTGCGCAGCGCCAGCGCGGCATTGCTGAGCAGGTTGATCAGCACGCCGATGATGGCCGCCTCGTCGCCCCGCACCAGCATGTCGCCATCGATGTCGCGGCCGATCGCGATGCCCTTGGTCTCGTGGCCGACAAGGCGCACTGCCGCATCGAGCGCACGCTCGAACAGGAATGCCGCGTCCTGCGTTTCCTCGTTGCGGTAGGCGAACGTCTTCAGGTCCGAGACGATGTACTGCACCCGTTGCATCCCCTGCTTCGCATCGGCCAGGCACTCGCGCAGCGTGGCGCTGGCCTGCGCTGCCGGCTCCTCCATCGCCACGTCGATCGCCATCATGCAGAAGTTGACGGGGTTGTTCACCTCGTGCAGCAGGCCGGCCGATAACGTGCCCAGCGCCGCCATCTTCTCCTGCTGCAGCATCTGGCCCTTGATGTCGGCGAGGTTGCGGTTGGTGCTTTCCAGCTCCTCGTTCTTGCGGGCCAGTTCGTCCTTCAGCTCGAACAGCTGGCGCCGCCCCCTTTCATTGTAATAGGTATAGACGGTGCTGCCGGCCACGGCGAACAGGATGATCGTCGAGTGGAACAGGAACTGGCCGTGATCGCGCACGCCGCTCTCCCGCGTCACGCACGCCAGCCAGTACAGCAGCAAGGTCAGCATGCCGAACGCCAGCGTGTACATATACCCCACCGGGAACAGCGTGCCGACCGCGAAGATCGTCAGGATGATCCCGGCGTAGAACAGCGATGCCTCGCCCTGCGTCACGTGGATCATCCAGGCGATCATCAGCTGCGGGAACGTGAGCCAGACGAACGTCACCGCGTGCACGTGGCGCCGGCCGAACGGCAGGTACAACAACCCCAGGCCGGCCAGCACGCCCAGCCCGGTAACGACGCGCGCCAGCGCGAAGCGCAGCATCTGGTCCGGGTACACGGCATAGTCGAGCACCACGCCGAGCAGTACCAGCACGATGACCGTGACGGCGCACGCGCGGCTCTGCAGCAGGTGGAATCCGGACAGCTCCCTGGCGTAGCTGCCGCGCACCGTCGTGGCAGCGGCCCCCATCAGCGCGCAACCGTGGTTTCGGCGAACACGTTGACACCGGTGGGATCGGTGTACACGTGCGTCTCGCCGCGCCCGGCGGGCAGGATCGCCTGCATCTTCGCCTCGTCGCGATAGATCAGGTACCACTCCAGCACGTGCTCCATGCTGAAGCGCTCCGGGTTCGCGCTATGCACATTCGTGACGAGCAGCCGCCCGCCCGGCCGCGTGCGCGATGCGAAGTAGCCGTTCAGCCGCGCGCACACCTTGTCCGACAGGTAGTCGAACAGGCCGGCGCAATACACCGCGTCGAACTCGCCCTGGCCGGCGCCTTCCGTGTCGCGGCGCTTCAGGAGCTGGTGCACGGAGTCCTGCACGAAGTCAATGCGGGTGCGCTTGCCGGTGGCACGCTGCACGGCATCGAGCCGCGCGCGCGTCCAATCGAGGGTTTCGGCGGAAAAGTCGACCAGCTGGAACGACAGCAGTTCGGGCTCGTCGAACGTCTCCAGGAAGCGGGCGATCTCGGCGGCCGGGCCGCAGCCCACGTTCAGTACGCGGAACGCCCGGCCGGCGGCGCGGGCCTGCTGCGCCAGCCCGGTCAGGTATCGCACGAGGATGTCGATGCGGTGCCGGTGCGCCGTCGCCACCGCCGTCTGCAGGAAAGCCGTGTTGACGACCTGGAAGTAGGTGCTCGGCCCTTCGCGGGGATCGCCCAGGATCTGGTTCACCATCTGGTAGTCGCCCGCGTAACCCAGCGGCTTCGTATAGGTGCGGAACACGAACGGCGCGCGCAGGATCAGTGGGTGCAGCGCGGCCTGCGCGAACGCGCGGTGCGCCGGCGCCAGCTCGTCGTCGACCAGCGAGGCCTGGTGATTGAGCTCGTCGAAGCAGGTCTTCATCTTGCTCATCAGCGGCAGCGCCAGCTCATGGAAATACTCGGTGGGCAAACGATTGCCCGGCTGGCCGTCCGCCAGGTCCACCTGTTCGAGCCAGCGCGACGCGTCGGCCAGGAAGGCGCGCGTCTCGTTGATGACGATCTGGTAATCGCGGCGGATGCGAAAACGCTCGCTCCAGCCGTCCACGAACGCCTGCGCCTTGCGGCCGATGACGCCGGGCGCCAGCGCCACTTCGGTGAGCTCGCGCCACTCGTCCGTCAAGCTGACCGACACGATCGCCGTCAGCCCCGTGTTGACCATGCTGATGACGACGGCCTTGCCGACGTACGCATTGCGGGCGCCCATCCGCACCGTCAGCTCGGAAAGCACTTCGCTGACCTGGACAATCGACCACGGGTTATACACTTCCATCACCAGCGAGCGGCGCTGCAGGTTGACGATCGTGGCGCGGACAGCTTCGCCTTGCGTGTTGTAGAAGCTGACGACAGGATCGATTTGTGTTGGTGAGTACACGTATGAGCTTGTGCTGGCAATGGTAATGCCGAGTGTACATCGATGAACTAACCCCTGCAATGAACCTTTTCCCCAGCGCACGGCCGTTTTCTCTTGCCTATACGAAATTCCACAAAGAAATGTCCGTGAAATGTCAGGCAAGCCCGGCCGGGCCCTGCGCGCAGCCGCGTCGGACGGCCCTGTCACTGGTTCTTCTTGCCTGCTGGAACCATCTACGCCGGCGGAAAGCAACTAACAATCACAAAGTTGATCGGCAGCCGGCTGTGCGGTGGGCTCGCCCAGCGCCGTCCTGGACGGTACGGTGCCGTACAGACGCCTTGCACGCTCCGCGCCACACTGGCACCACGGAGGCGAACATGACGCAAGACGTAAGGAAGGGCCAGGCGCCCGGCAAGCTCGATCGGGATGCATTCCACCGCAAGTTCACGGCATCGTTTTACGATCCCCGCTTCGACCCGCTGCGCGAACAGATCGCCCAGCTCGAAGACGTCGCGTGGCGCAATTACTGCGACAGCCGCAAGGCGCCGATCACCGTCAAGGCGGGGCCGGGTTTCGCGGATCCGGACTACGACCTGGCGGTCGGGTGGAAGGCCGCGCGCGACCGGCTGCTGGAAGCGGAGCGGCGCCAGAAGGACCCGGCCACGCCATCGCGCGTGCTGCTGGTCGTGGGCGCCGCACGCAACGACGGCACCTGCCCCGGCGAGATGTCGAAGACGTTCCGGATGGTCGAATTGGCGCGCACCGCGCTGCAAACCGAGGGCATCGAGGCCGATGTGCTCGACCTGTCGCTGCTGACCTCCACCTACGATCATCACATCCACCCGTGCAAGGGGTGCGTATCGACGGCGATGCCGCTGTGCCACTGGCCGTGCAGCTGCTACCCGAACCACAGCCTGAACCAGGTGAACGACTGGATGAACGAAATCTACGAGCGCTGGGTGCTGGCGCACGGCGTGCTGATCGTCGCGCCGACGTACTGGTACCAGTCGCCGTCGCCGCTGAAGCTGATGATCGACCGCCTCGTGTGCGCGGACGGCGGCAACCCCGATCCCTCCAGCACGCACGGCAAGGAGCCTGAGGAAGCCAAGGCGCTGGAATTGCAAGGCTGGGATTACCCGCAGCACCTGGCCGGCCGCGCCTACGGCGTGTTCGTGCACGGCGACGTGGCCGGCACGGAAAGCCAGCGCCGCAACCTGGCCGACTGGCTCGACTGGATGGGCCTCATCGCTGCCGGACAACAGGCCGTCGTCGAGCGCTACATCGGCTATTACGAATCGTATGCCGAGAGCCATGCGGCGCTGGACAAGGATGCGGCGCTGCAGGAAGAAGTGCGCAACGCGGCGCGCGCCGTGGCCGAAGCCGTGCGCGAGCTGCGCGCCGGGCGGCTGTCGAAGCCGGATGCACGGCTGCGGCGCCCGAGGCCAAAGTAAGGCGGGAAGTCAGGCTCCGCTCAGTTGCCGCTCGAACGCGTCGACGACGCCCTCGGTGCGTTCCAGCACGCTGCGCGCGCCGCGCCGGTGGGCGAACGCGGCGGCCGCGGCGCGGAACTTGCCGTCGTCGAGCAATGCCCGGACCAGCGCGCGCCAGTCGCCACCCGCCTTCACCCGGGCGCCGTTGATGCCGCCGCCCCAGCTGTCGACGCGCCGCGCGAGCAGGAACTGCTCCAGCTGCATCGGCAGCATCAGCACGGGCACGCCGGCCAGCAGCGACTGCACCAGCGTCGCCTCGCCGGCATGGCACACGCACAGCGCGGCGCCATGCAGCGCCACTTCCGGCGCCACCGGGTGCGCCGAATACACGATGTGCGACGACAGTACGGGCGCGGGCCGTCCGGCCGCCACTTCGGGCAGGTAGCACAGCACGCGGCAGCCTTCGTCCACCAGCGCCTGCAGCACCGCCGCATGGCTGCCGTGGTCGTGCTTCAGGTAGGCGAACACGCGAGGACCGTCGCCCGGCGGCCAGGCCGGCGCCGAACCGCCCAGCGGCATGCAGACCGGGCCGAGCCAGGCGCCGTCGCCGGGGCCGCGGCCGTAATGGTCGAGCTCCGGCCACGTGCACAGCAACGGCGCATCGCCCAGCAGCAGGCGCGCGGCGTTCGGCAATTCGGGGGCGCGGTGCATTTCCAGCACGGCATTGGCCACGTTCAGCAGATGGGCCTCGGCCCGGGCAAGACGGTGCGGCGCCACGCCTTCCCAGTCCCGCAGGCACGGCAATGGCCGGTCTGGCGGCGGGCTGCAGAAGCCGATGCCGACGGAGCTCGTCGGCACGCCCAGGCTGCGCGCCGCCAGTAGCGCGGTCGGCGCATAATCGGCCACGACGAGGTCGGGCCGGGCTTGACCGAACAGCCCGCGCCAGCCTTCCACGAGGCCGGCCAGGCCGGGCACTTCCAGGTAACCGGCGGCGATCAGGATTTCGGCGAGGCTGGCCTGGTTCGGCGGCATCCCCTCTGTGCGGTGCAGCCACACGGGCGCCTGGAAGCGCGGTACCGGCAGGTCGGCCAGCACGCGCTGCGTAAAGCCCAGGTCGCGCAACGTCAGGCTGACCCGATGGCCGCGCGCCAGCAGTACGCGCGCCAGCATCTTCAGCCGCCCCGCGTGGCCGAGGCCACCGCCCAGTTCCCATGCCAGGTGTATATGTGCCATGTCGTTCACAGTCCACGAAGCGCGGCCAGGTCGGCCGCGGCCATTATATAGGGCGCTGTCACCGGGGCACAGCGCCTTATTACGCAAATCCGCGCCCAACGACAGTCAGAATCCGACACCTGTAATCCCTCTCTTACACCGCCACGGGATGCATGCCGCTACTCAGCCTGGCAGCGGCACCGCATACTCGTTATACAGATGACAATGCTGTTGTCAAAATCAACTCAGCCGAACGAGATAAGAATGCCAACGACCGCCCTCGCCCAACGCCCCGAATCCACCATCGACAGCACGGATGCGAAAGCCGTGTATCACGCGCTGTACGACGGGGCCGACCCCAACCTTGCCGCCGAATACCTGGTGGCCCGGCTGGACGAGGCGGCCAACCTGCCGTGTGACCTGCCCGATACCGTGGACGGCATCGCCGAGTGGATCGCCACGCATACGGACGCCGTCGGCGCCGAATACCGCGAATACCTGGCGGCCCGCCGCAACGGTGCGCCGCGCCGCTATTTCCGCTCGCGTGCCCAGGCGCTGTACTTCCTGAAGGCCGTCGCGCCGACCAAGCTGGTCGACGGCGCCTGGCTGTACGGCGTGCTGGAACGGTGGAGCGACCCGGACTATCAGCCGCTGATCCGCATCTACCTCGAAGAGCTGGGCAACGGCGTGCCGGACAAGAACCACGTGACGATCTACCGCAAGCTGCTGGACCAGCATGGCTGCGGCAACTGGCAGGACCTGCCGGCGCGCCACTTCGTGCAAGGTGCCATCCAGCTCGCGCTGGCCCATGGCGCCGACGATTTCCTGCCCGAGCTGGTCGGCTACAACCTGGGTTACGAGCAGCTGCCGCTGCACCTGCTCATCACGTCATACGAACTGAACGAACTGGGCATCGACCCCTATTACTTCACGCTCCACGTCACCGTCGACAATGCCGACACGGGCCATGCCCACACGGCGCTGGAATCCCTGCGCCGCGTGCTGCCGCGGGTCGGCGACAGCGCCGCCTTCATGCGCCGCGTGGCGGCCGGCTTCCGGCTGAACGACCTGGGTCTCGGCACCGTCGAAGCCATCGCGTCGTTCGACCTGGAGCGGGAAACGGTGGCGATGCTGGCCGCGAAAAGCGTGGTCGGACGCAATATGCATTCCGATTACTGCCGCGTGGCCGGCCGCACCATCAACGACTGGCTGGCCGAACCCGCGCAGATCCCCCAATTCCTCGAAAAACTCGAGCAGCAGGGCTGGATCCGGCGCGGCGAGCCGGCCGAGAACAGCCGCTTCTGGAAGCTGATCCACGGCGAGCGCGCCGAGATGTTCGGCGTGTTCAGCCCCTACGAACAGCAACTCCTGGGCGACTGGATCGCCACGCCGCGCAACGGCGCCGAGCCGGCGGTGCCGCGCACGATCAGCCACCGCGCCCAGCGCCGCTCGATCGACACGCTGGAAGGCACGGGCCAGCGCAGCCATGCCCCGCGCGGCGTGATCCGCCACGTGTTCCCGGCCGACGAGCATGCATGGGAAACCATCGGCTGCGAATTGCGCCTGCTGGAAGCACAACTGGCCGCCACGGCCAGCAAGGACGAGGCGATGGCGCTGCTGGCCGGCCTGATGGCACCCAGCCAGCATCACACGTCGGCCGGCCTGATGGCCACCCGCGTGTTCGCCCGCCTGTACCAGTAAGCGCAGCCGCCTGACAGCATCCCGCCGCGCCGCCGCGGCCCCCATAACAACCACGAGACGAGGCTCACCATGATGACCGACACAGCCCGCGGCGCTTCCATTTCCGCCGGGGCCGTCCCGGAGACGGCACCCGCACGCGCGCATGCCCAGCCGCTGCCCGATGCGGCGGTGCTGCTGGAGGTGGGCCGCGCGCTGCGCGCCGCCAACTACCGGTTCACGACGGTGACGCCGGCCACGCACAGCCGCGTCAAGGCGCGTACCGACCACGTGTGGGCGCGCGACCTGTGCGACATCTTCGGCTGGAGCCGGCCGTTCCGGGCCGACGCGCTGTCGCCCGAGCTACTGGCGCTGATGATCCGGGCCGGCATCGCCCAGCCCCATCGCGACGGCTGGCGCTCGACGTTGCGCGCCGCCACGCTGGACGGCGAACTGTACTTCCATTCCGCCTATCCGACGAACGAGGCGGATGCCGTGTTCTTCGGCCCGGACACCTACCGCTTCGCCCGTGCGCTGCGCGGTGAACTGGCGGCGATCGCCGCGGCCGGCCGTCCGGTGCTGCGCGCGGCGGACGTGGGCGCCGGCGCTGGCCCGGGCGCGCTGACGGTCGCGCGCCGCTTCCCGCAAGCCGAAGTGCTGGCACTCGACATCAACGAGCGGGCGATGCACCTGTGCCGCGTGAACGCGGCGCTGGCCGGTACGGCCAATACGGCCGTGCAGCGCAGCGACCTGCTCCACGGTGCGCCCGGCGAATTCGACCTGATCGTGTCGAACCCGCCCTACCTGCTCGACAAGTCCGAGCGCGCCTACCGCCATGGCGGCGGCGAACTGGGCATCGGCCTGTCGCTGACCCTCGTGCGCCAGGCGCTGGGCCGGCTCGCGCCCGGCGGCAGCCTGCTGCTGTACACGGGCGTGGCGATGGTGCGCAACGACGATCCGTTCCTGCACCGCATCGCCCCGCTGCTGGACCAGGCGGGCATGGCATGGCACTACGAAGAACTCGACCCCGACGTGTTCGGCGAGGAGCTGGACACACCGGCCTATGCCGAGGCGGACCGCATCGCGGCCGTCTGGCTGAAGGCCGCGAAACCCCTGCATTGAACTTGATCGACAAGGAAACCATGAGCGAACAACTGCAAGCGACCGTCGTCGTGCACGGCGGCGCGGGCGGCAGCCGCGACCAGGACGACGGCTGCCGCTTCGCCGCCCGCACGGGTCGCGACCGCCTGGCGGGCGGCGCCAGCGCGCTGGAAGGCGCGGTGGCCGCCTGCGTGGCACTGGAAGACGATGGCCGCTACAACGCCGGCAGCGGCGCCGTGCTGTGCCTCGACGGTCACACCATCGAAATGGATGCGGCCGTGATGGATTCGCAAGGCGCGCTGGGCGCCGTGGCCTGCATCCAGCGCGTGAAGAACCCCGTACTGGTGGCGCAGGCGATCACCCGCACGCCGCATTGGCTGCTGGCCGGTGAAGGGGCGGAGCGTTTCGCCCGTACCGCCGGCTTCCCCATCCACCACCAGATCAGCGAGCGCCAGCGTGCCAAGCACGAGCGCCTGATGGCCACGCTGGGCAGCCGCGAGCCGGCCACGCCGGGCGTGGCGAACCGCGCGTTTGCCGACTACTGGAACTACGACACGCCGCGTGTGTTCAACCCGTGCGACACGGTCGGTGCCGTGACGAGAGCCGCGGACGGTACGTTTGCCGTCGCCTGCTCCACCGGCGGCTCCGCACCGTCGCTGCTGGGCCGCGTCGGCGACACGCCGATCATCGGCAGCGGCTTCTACGCGGGGCCGGATGGCGCCGTGGCTGTCACCGGCATCGGCGAGCACATCGTGCGCCGCCTGCTGGCCTATACCGTGTACGGCTGGATCGCCGGCGGCATGCCAGTCGACGAAGCGATCCGTCGCGGCGTGGACCTGTTCCCGCGGGAGATCGACGTGGGCGTCATCGCCGTCAGCCGCACTGAAACGGGCATGCACAGCAACCGCGAAATGCCGTGTGCCGTCGTGTCGGCGGGGGACGCATGACGGCGTTCGACCGCAGTCAGCATGGCCACCTCGTCATCGTCGGCGGCCACGAAGACCGCGAGAACAGCAAGGAGATCCTGTCGCGCTACGTACAGCTGTGCGGCGGCGCCGCTGCCACGATCGCCGTCATCACGGCCGCAAGCCGGGTGCCGGACGAGATGTGGCGCCGCTATGACGAGGTATTCCGCGAACTGGGCGTCAAGGAAACCATTCGCGTCGACTTGCCGGACCGCGCCGCCGCCAACGATGCGGAGATGGCCGCCCGCGTGCGCGCCTGCGACGGCATCTGGATGACGGGCGGCGACCAGAAGCGCCTGCTGGCGATGATCGGCGGGACGTTGCTGGACGAGGCGATGCACGGCGCGCTGAAGGAAGCGGGCGCCTGCATCGGCGGCACCAGCGCCGGCGCCTCCGCGATGTGCGGCCACATGCTGGCCGACGGCAAGGCCGACCTGCTGCCCGAAAAGGGTTCCGTCAGCCTGGGCGCCGGCCTGGGCTTCGTGCAGCGCGTCGTCATCGACCAGCACTTCAGCGAGCGGCACCGGCTGGCCCGGCTGCTGACCATCGTCGCGCAAAACCCCTACCTGCTCGGCATCGGCATCGACGAGGACACTGCGCTGGTCGTCGAGCGCGGTGTCGGCATCGAGGTTATTGGCGCCGGCAGCGTCACCGTCGTCGACGGCCGCGCGATGATCTCGAACGTGGCCGACATCCCGGCGGGCAGCACGCCGCAGCTGATCGACGTGCGCCTGCACCTGCTGCCGGCCGGCAGCAGCTTTGCGCTGGCCGAAGAGATCCACCACCCCCACCAGCTGGCCCCGGACGCGACGCGCGACACGCCCGCCGCGCTGGCCGACTTCGTTCGCAACGTCACCAAGAGGAATCCCCTGTCATGAACATCCTGGATCAGCGCGTGCTGCGTGGCCCCAACCTGTACGCCGCGCGCCCTTGCCTGCTGACGGTGCTGGACCTCGAGGACCTGCACGAAGTGGCATCGAACGCGATTCCCGGCTTCACCGCGGCGCTGCTGGCAATGATGCCGAGCCTGATGGCGCACCGCTGCTCGCCTGGCCACTACGGCGGGTTCGCCGAGCGGCTGCGCGACGGCACCTACATGGGCCACATCATCGAACACGTCACGCTGGAGCTGCAATGCCTGGCCGGCACGCCGGCCGGCTTCGGCCGCACCCGCCGCGTGCGCGGCCAGCCGGGCGTGTACCGCGTCGTCTGCGCCTTCAAGGAAGAAGCGGTGGCGCGCGATGCGTTCGACCTGGCGTTGGCGATCGTCGGCGCGCTGGCGCGCGGCGAGTCCTTCGCGCTGGAAGAGCCGCTGGCCGCGCTGCGCCGCACCGCCCAGCAGCACGCGGTGGGCACCAGCACGGCCGCCGTGCTGCAGGCGGCGCGGCGCCGGCGCATCCCGTATTTCCGCGTCACCGAGAACGCCAACCTGTTCCAGCTGGGCTGGGGCAGCAAGCAGAAACGGCTGCAGGCCACGATGACGGGCGACGCCAGCAATATCGCCTGCCGGATCGCCAGCGACAAGCAGCTGACGAAGGCGCTGCTGAAGGAGGCGGCCGTGCCCGTCCCCGCCGGCAGCGTCGTGACGACGGCCGAGGAAGCGCGCCGCGCGGCCCGCAAGCTGCGCGGTACCGTGACGATCAAGCCGCTGGACGCGAACCAGGGCAAGGGCGTGACGACGCAATGCCGTACGCCCGAGGAAGTGGACGCGGCGTTCGCGGCCGCCCGCGCGTTCTCGCGCAGCGTGATCGTCGAACGCCATGTCGAGGGCCAGGATTACCGCGTGCTGGTCACCGGCGAGCGCGTGGCCGCCGCGTCGCTGCGCCGGCCGCCCACCGTGGTCGGCGATGGCCACCGCACCGTGCGCGAGCTGGTCGCCGTCGAGAACGCGAATCCGGCACGGGGCAAGGGCCATACGAACATCCTGACGCAGATTCCGCTGGACGAGCATGCGCAGCGGGCCCTGTCCACGCAGGGCTATACGCTGGACAGCGTGCCGCCCGTCGGCGTGCCGGTGCTCCTGCGCGGCAATGCCAACCTGTCCACCGGCGGGACCGCCGAAGACGTCACCAGCCTGCTGCCGGACGAGACGCGCGACATCTGCGTGCGCGCGGCCCGCAAGATCGGGCTGGACGTGGCCGGCATCGACCTGGTGTGCCGCGACATCGCCCGCCCGCTGGCGGAACAGGATGGCGCGATCATCGAAGTCAATGCGGCACCGGGCATCCGCATGCACCAGTACCCCAGTGCCGGCACGCCGCGCGATGCCGGCGACGCGATCGTCGAAGCGATGTACGGGATCGATAACGGCCGCATCCCCGTCATCGCGATCACGGGCACGAACGGCAAGACGACGACCACGCTGATGACGGCGCACTGCGCCCGCGCGGCCGGCCACCGCACCGGCGCGACGACGACGGAAGGCATCTATATCGACGGCAGCCAGATCGCGCACGGCGATTGCAGCGGCTACTGGTCGGCGCGCACCGTGCTGACCGACCCGGCGGTGGACTTCGCCGTGCTGGAGACGGCGCGCGGCGGGATCCTGAAGCGCGGCCTGGCGTTCGACCGCTGCGATGTCGGCGTCGTGCTGAACGTGTCGGCCGATCACCTGGGCCTGGAAGGCGTCGACACGGTCGAGGACCTGGCGCGCGTGAAAGGCGTCGTCGCGAATGCCGCGTCGCGCTGCGTCGTCCTGAATGCCGAGGACCGCCACTGCGTGCGCATGGCGCAGAAGCTGCGCGAGCGCGTCGAGGTGCTGTTCTTCTCGCTGGACCCCGACAACCCAGTGCTGCTGAAGCACCTGCACAACGGCGGCCGCGCCGCCTACCTGCAGGACGGCGAACTGGTGATCGCGGACGGCAGCCGCCACCAGGTGCTGCTCAAGGCAAAGGACATGCCTGCCACGCTGGGCGGCCACGCCCGCTACAACATCGCCAACGGCCTGGCCGCGGCGGCCGCACTGCTCGCGACCGGCTTCACGCTGGAGCAAATCGCCGCCGGCCTCTCGACGTTCGTGTCCGACGGCCGCAGCAATCCGCTGCGCAGCAACGTGTTCGACGTGCAGGGCGTGACGGTCGTCGTCGACTACGCCCACAACCCGGCCGCCTACGCGGCGCTGGCCGGCATGGCGCGCGGCTTGACGCGGGGCCGCACGTTGGCCGTCATCACGGCGCCGGGCGACCGGCGCGACACGGACATGCATACCGTCGGCGAAACGTGCGCGCGCAACTTCGACGAGATCGTCATCTACGAATCGAACAAGCGCGGGCGCGAAGTGGGTGAGTGCATGCGGCTGATGCACGAAGGCGCGCTGGCCGCCGGCAAGGGCGAGGCACCGGTGCACTGCCGGCTGGACGGCCACGAAGCCCTGCGCCACGGGCTGTCGCTGTGCCGCCCCGGCGACGTGCTGATCTTCGCCTGCGCGACGTCGCTGCGGGACGTGGCCGACGCACTGCGCGACAGCGATCCGGCCAGCGCCCGGCGCATCGCAGAACAGGCCGCGCTGCAGGCGGCATAACGGTCGACTGAACGGCCAGGGACGGATTCAGGCCAGGCCGAGCGCCTCACTGAGGCCGCTGCGCAGCGACAGCGGCGCCTGGCCTGTCCACCGCTTGAACGAGCGGCGGAAGTTCGCCGCGTCGTGAAAGCCCAGGTGGCGCGCGACCGCGTCGTTGTCCGCGCCCTGCGCCTGGAACAGCCACAGCGCCACGTGCGTGCGCACCTGGTCCAGCTCTGCCTGGAAGTGGGTGCCGTGGCGCGCCAGCTGCCGCTTGAACGTGGCCGGGCTGACGCCGAAGTCGTGCGCGGCCTGTTCCAGCGAAGGTGCCACACGCACCCGCTCCAGCAGATAGTCGTACAGCGCGGCCAGCAGGCCGGGCGCGCGTTCAGGCTCGCCGGCCGCCGCACGCGCCGCCAGGTCCGCCGCCAGCGCGCTGCCGCGCGGCCAGGGCCGGTCCAGGTACGCCGCACCGATCAGCATCGCATCGAACTGGCAGCCGAACCGCAACGCGCTGCCCAGGTGGACGTGGTGCTGCTCGACGTGGCGCGGCGCCGCGCGGTTGAAGCAGAAACGCCACGGCAGCCGCTCGGCGCCGAGCCAGCGGCATAGCGCGACGACGGCCGTCATGTGCATCTCCACCAGCGCACCGCGCAGCGCCGGTGCGCCATGGCTGTCGACCCAGTACAAGGCAGCCACGCCATCCCACGTTTCAAAGCGGGGCCGCAGCAGCGGCGTCAGGCGGGCATGCCAGCGGCACAGCAACGTCAGCGCGGCGCGCAGGTTCGGCGCCTGCACCAGGGCGTTACTGGGCGCGCCGTCATGGCCGGGCAACAGCTGCTGGCCCAGCATGAAGCTCGTCTCCGGATTGTCCAGCGCGCGCAGCGCATTCGTCAGCAATTGCAGGTAATCGGCCGGCGCGACCAATCCGGCGGGATCGCTTGGGGTGACGCGCGTGCCGCGCAGCAGCGCCGCATCGGCCACGTCGCGGCTGCGCGCGTATTCGAGCACCAGCGCCGGCTGCTGGTGCGCCGGGATCGTCGGGTCGGTGGCGGCGCTCCAGGCGATCACGCGGCATCCATCTGGCGGCACAGCTCAGCCAGCAGCGTATCCGGCGCGGCCGTGCCGGCGCCAGCGCTTGCCCCCAAGGCCCCGCAGCTGTGGCGCAAGGTCAGCGTCAGCGGCACGCCGCCCGCATGGTGGCGCATCATGGCGACCATCACGCACAGGTGGCGTGCCACGTCGCGCGCCGCGGCCTCGGACAGGCCCGGCATCAGCACGGCGAACCGATCGCCCGCATAACGGCACAGCAGGTCGTCGTTGCGCAGGTTCAGGAGCAGCATGTGGCTGACGGCCTGCAGCACCCGGTCACCTTCGGCCTGGCCGTGCTCGCGGTTCACGCGGTGAAACCCGTCGATATCAAGCAGTACCAGCGCACACGGCCCGTGCTGCCGTTCCCGCTCCAGCTGGGCGCGCAGGTAGCGCGCGTCCGCCAGTTGCGTGACGCGGTCGAACGCGCGGTGGTCGCGGAACAGCCGCTCGCGCTTCTTCAGGTGTTCCGTCAGGCTGGCCTGTTCCTGGCGCCAGTAATACAGGCCGGCCGTCAGCACGGCCATCCCCAGCGGCATCAGCGCTTCCAGCGCGTTATCCCACAGCGCCGCCTTGTCGATGCGCCAGAACTCGTCCATGCAATCGGCCCAGGAGCCCACGCAGATCGCCGCGAGTCCCCCGGCCAGCAGGCGCGTGACGCGGCCGTCCGGCCGGCTGCCCAGTACGATCAGGCACCACAGGAATGCCATCACGGCCGTGCCGCCTTCGCCGGCGATGTCCATCCAGTGCCAGATGGCGAACGGTTTTGCCGTGCCGGCGGTGGCATACAGCAGCAGGCAGGCGGTGCCCGCGAGGCAGGCGGCGACGATGGCGTGGCGTTGGTACGTGTTCATGGGCTTCAGGCGAAAGGCGACCGGCAAGGTTAGCGTGCCGATGTGACAAGACGATGACGGTGTGCCTTTTTGGCACGGGGTGCGATCGGCTCAAGGCGGCGCGCCATTTCGCGGGCCGCGGCCCGCGCCGTCCCTGGCGCCCGGCGATTGCCGGGTCATTTCAGCTCATCGCGGCTGCAACGCGGAGACGGCGGCCAACCCTGTCACCGATCGGTCACATTGGCTGCCTAGAATCCGCCCCGTTTGCCACCAACCATTCATCATTCATGCGACATCTTGCCCTCCCCGCCCTTGGCCTGCTGGCCGCGACGGGTGTCCACGCCGCCGATCAAACCATCGTCGTCACCGGCCAGCGCGTCAGCCTGGCCCGTGCGATCGCCGCCCAGGAAAAAGCGGACAACATCGTGTCCGTCGTCTCGTCCGACGACATCGGCGGCCTGCCGGACAAGAACGCGGCCGAGGCGCTGGCCCGCCTGCCGGGCGTCGCCGTGCAGCGCGACCAGGGCGAAGGCCGCTACGTGACCGTGCGCGGGCTGGACGCCGACCTGAACGCCGTCACGATCAATGGCGCACTGGTGCCGTCGCCGGAAGCGACGCGCCGCGCCGTGGCGCTGGACGTGCTGCCGGCGGGCCTGATCCGCACGCTGGAAGTGACCAAGACGCTGACGCCGGACCAGGATGCGAATTCGCTGGGCGGCTCCGTCGAAGTGAAGACGCTGTCCGCGTTCGACCTGCCGGGCAGCCTGCTCAGCGTGGGCGCCGGCGCCAGCCGCGATACCAACACGGACCAGACCAGCCCATCGGCCAACGTGCTGTGGGCGCAGCGCTTCGCCGACGGCAAGCTGGGCGTTGCTGCCGGGCTGTCCGGCGAAAAGCGCAAGTTCGGTTCCGACAACGTCGAGACGGGCGGCGCATGGAACGGCAACCGCCTGGCCGGTTTCGAGCTGCGCGACTACCTGCCGGTCCGCGAGCGCTATGCGGCCGCACTGAACCTCGACTGGCGCCCGGATGCGGCGCAGAGCTATGCGCTGCGCAGTTTCGTCAGCCGCTTCTCGGACGACGAAGTGCGCGACCGCCTCACCGTCAGCAATATCAAGACGGACGACCTGGCGGAAGGCCAGACGGCCGGCGCCCGCGTCGAACGGCGCCTGCGCCAGCGCAAGTACACGCAGGAGATCCGCTCGCTGACGGCATCCAGCGACGTGCGCCTGGACGCGTGGCGCCTGCATGCGGAAGCGGCGGCGAGCCGCGCCACCGATGACACGCCCGAGTCGATCAACGATGCGCGCTTCCGCGGCAGCTTCACGGGGATCGGCTTCACGAACACGATGGCGCCGCGGCTGATCGCACCTGCCGCCGTGTTCGATCCGGCCAACTACACGCTGAACGCGATCACGCTGCAGCAGCGCTATTCCGAGGACCGCGCGAAACACGTGCGGCTGGACCTGGGCCGCGACATCGAGTCGGGCGACTGGCGCACGGCGGTCAAGTTCGGCGCCAAGGCGAGCCGCCGCGACAAGGATAACGACACGAACCAGTGGGCGTACAACAGCTCCAAGACGTCCAGCGGCAACTACTGGGGCGCGGGCCCGACGACACTGGCCGGCTTCGTCCGCGGCGATAGCCTCGACTACGCACTGGGCAAGATCGGCCAGGCGATCGACCCGGCCGCCGTGCGTGCCCGTATCGCGGCACTGCCCCGCGCCGGCGCGCAACTGGCCGCGGAGTCGGCACTGAACGACTTCGCGATGAGCGAGGACATCGACGCGGCGTACGTGCAGGGCACCGTGGCGCGCGGCGACTGGTCCGTGCTGGCCGGCGTGCGCGGTGAACGCACGCGCTTCGATGCGCTGGGCGCGCAAGTGAACGGCACGGCCGTCACGCCGCGCCAGGCCAGCCGCTCGTACACGAACTGGCTGCCGACCGTGCAGGCCCGCTTCGACCTGGACCGCAGCACCAGCGTGCGCGCCGCCTGGAGCAACGCCGTCGTCCGCGCCAACTTCAGCCAGCTGGCCCCCGGCATCAGCCTGGCCAGCACGACGGAGGCGACGATCGGCAATCCGGACCTGGCGCCGTTGAAGTCGCACAACCTGGACCTGGGCATCGAACGGGTGCTGGGCAACGACGGCACGATGTCGGCCTACGTCTTCCACAAGGACATCAGCAACTTCACGTATGCGACGAACCTGGCCGGCAGCGGCCGGTGGGCCGGCTACACGACGGCAACGTCGTACGCGAACGGCGATAGCGCCAAAGTAAAGGGCATCGAGCTGTCCTGGCAGCAGAGCCTGCGCATGCTGCCCGCGCCGTTCAACGGCCTGCTGGTGGGCGTGAACGGCGCGTTCACGAGCTCCGATGCGCGCATCGACAGCTTCGATGCGGCAGCCGGCAAGCGCGCCACGCGCACGATCCGCATGCCGGGCCAGTCGAACCGCATGGCGAACCTGATGGTCGGCTACGAGATGGGCCCGATCAGCACACGGCTGGCCGTCAACTACAAGTCCCCTTACCTGCTGGAGCTGGGCGACGACGTGCTGGACGCGAGCGGCGACCGCATCGTCGATACGCAGAAGCAGGTGGACCTGTCGTTCGCGTGGCAGGTGGCGAAAGGCTGGCAGCTGACGTTCGAGGCGGCCAACCTGAACAACGAAAAATACTATGTGTACCAGGGCGTCAAGGCGCACAACGTGCAGTATGAACAGTATGGCCGCACCTACAAGATCGGCCTGAAAGCGAGCCTGTTCTGATGCGGCGCGCACTCACCTTGATCTTGCTGGGTGCCGCGCTGACGGCGCAAGCGCAGGTGCCGGCCACCCTGGCACACGCGCGCGATCTGGCGGCCATCCCGGGCGGCTGGCTCGCGCTGGACAAGCACGCGCTGCGCCTCGTCGATGCAGCCGGCAGCGAACGGGCCACGATCGCCGTGCGGGGCCGCCAGCTCGATGTGCGCGCCGACGGCGACGGGGCGCTGGCCCTCGTCGTCGACGCCAACGCCGAGCGCCCCATCCCCGTGCGCGTCGACGCGGCTGCCGGCACGCTGACGGCACTGCCGGCGCTGCCGGAGCCGGGTTACGGCATCGAAGCGGCGTGCCTGTATCGCGATGCGCACCACCTGACGCATGTCTTCACGGTTGCGAAGGACGGCCAGGCCGACCAGTGGCTGCTGGGTGCGGGCCAGTCTCCGGCGCGGCACGTGCGCCACCTGGCATTGCCGCCCCATGCGCAGCACTGCCGGGTCGATGACACCACTGCCACGCTGTACGTGGCCGAGGAGGAGCTGGGCGTGTGGGCGTATCGCGCCGATCCGGAAGGCGCACCGCTGCGCCGGCCGGTCGCGCTGGCACCGCCGTTCGGCAAGATGACGGGCGGCGCCGGTGCGCTGGCCGTGCTGCCGGATGGCCTGGCGGCGACGGACGGCAAGGGCAAGCTGCACGCATGGCGCCGCGCCGGCGACACGTGGCGCGCAGCACCCGTGCCCCGCATCGACGCGGGCGCGCTGGCCTCCGGCGACGGCCTGCTGGCTCGCACGGCCGACGGTTGGCGGCCGGTGAAGCTGGCGTGGGCGGCGGCAGTAAAACCCGCCGCAGCGCTGCCGATCGTCGTGCCGCGCGCCCAGACGGCCAGCGTGGCGCGTGCCGGCGACGCGGCCGACGATCCGGCGATCTGGCTGCATCCGCACGATCCGGCCGCCTCGCGCATCCTCGGCACCGACAAGAAGCAGGGCTTGCTGGTGTACGACCTGCAGGGCCGGCAGACGCAGTTGCTGGAAGCGGGCCGGCTGAATAACGTCGACGTGCGCCAGGACGTGGCGTTCGGCACCGAGCGCTTCGACCTGGCGATGGCCACGCAGCGCGACGAGAACGCGATGGTGCTGTTCACGATCGATGCGAACGGCACCGTCAGCGAGGCGGCGCGGCTGCCGACGGAGCTGGCCGAGATCTACGGCGCCTGCCTGTACCGGCCGAAGACGGGCGGCCTCGATGCCTTCGTCAACGACAAGGACGGCCGCTACCTGCATTACCGGATCGACCGTGACGGCGGGCGTTTCACGGCAAAGGTCGTGCGGCGCTTCCGCACGGCGACCCAGCCGGAAGGCTGTGTGGCGGACGAGGCCAGTGGCCGCCTGTTCGTCGGCGAGGAAAAGCGCGGGCTGTGGGTGACGTCCGCCGCCGCCGAAGAGGAAGCGAAGCTGACGATGGCGCTGCCCGTCGGCGGCCTGCTGCATGCGGACGTGGAAGGTGTCGGCATCTACCGGGCCGGCACGCGCAGCTACGTCGTCGTCTCCAGCCAGGGCAACGACAGCTACGTCGTGCTGGACGCCGCGCCGCCCTACAAGGTGCGCGGCGCGTTCCGGATCGGCATCGACGCGGTGGCCGGCATCGACGGCACTTCCGAGACGGACGGCCTGGAGGTGACGTCGGCCAACCTGGGCGGGCCGTATGGCCGCGGCATGCTGGTCGTGCAGGACGGCTACAAGCGGATGCCGGACGGGCCGCAGAACTTCAAGCTCGTCGCGTGGGACGACATCGCCAAGGCGCTGCGGCTCGATTGAGGATGCGGCGGAAAATCGGGCGCCGGACACCGGCGCCCGACACCATGCGGTATGCTTCGCCCTGTTACAACAACAGGGAGAGCGCCGTGTCGATCGCCGAACAACTATTCAAACTCAAGGAAAGCGGCACGGATGTGCGCACCGAGGTCGTCGCCGGGGTGACGACCTTCCTGACGATGGCCTACATCATCTTCGTCAACCCCGCCATTCTCGGCGACGCCGGCGTGCCAAAGGACGCCGTGTTCGTCGCCACCTGCCTGGCCGCGGCGCTGGGCACCGCGATCATGGGCCTGTACGCGAACTATCCGATCGGCATGGCGCCCGGCATGGGCCTGAACGCCTACTTCGCCTATGCCGTCGTGCTGGGCATGGGTGTGCCGTGGCCCGTCGCACTGGGCGCCGTGTTCATTTCCGGCTGCCTGTTCCTGATCGTGTCGCTGTTCGGCCTGCGCGAGATGATCGTCAAGGGCATTCCGACGTCATTGCGCACGGCGATCACCGTCGGCCTCGGGCTGTTCCTCGGGCTGATCGCGTTGAAGAGCGCCGGCATCGTCACGGCCAATGCCGCCACGATGGTGACCGTCGGCGACTTGCACAAGAGCACGGCGCTGCTGGCGATCGTCGGCTTCTTGCTGATCGTCACGCTGGACCGGCTGAAAGTACGGGGCGCGATCCTCATCGGCATCGTCGTCGTCACCGTGCTGTCGTTCTTCTTTGGCGGCAATACCTTCCACGGCATCGTGTCGGCGCCGCCGTCGCTGGCGCCCACCTTCGCCAAGCTGGACATTTCCGGCGCGCTGGGCACCGGCATCCTGAACGTCGTGCTGGTGTTCTTCCTGGTCGAACTGTTCGATGCGACGGGCACGCTGATGGGCGTGGCGGCCCGCGCCGGCCTGCTGGTGGAAGGCAAGATGCAACGCCTGAACCGGGCGCTGCTGGCGGACAGCACGGCGATCGTCGCCGGCTCCGTGCTGGGCACGTCCAGCACCACCGCCTACGTCGAGAGCGCTGCCGGCGTGCAGGCCGGCGGCCGGACGGGCTTGACGGCCGTCGTTGTCGCGCTGCTGTTCCTGGCCTGCCTGTTCATCTCGCCGCTGGCCGGCGTCGTGCCGGCGTACGCCACCGCGCCGGCGCTGCTGTTCGTCGCCTGCCTGATGCTGCGCGACCTGGCCGACGTGGACTGGGCGGAAACGACGGAAAGCATCCCTGCCGCCGTCACGGCGCTGTTGATTCCGTTCACGTACTCGATCGCCCACGGCATCGCGTTCGGCTTCATCACCTATGCCGCACTGAAACTGTTTACCGGCCGCGTGCGGGAAGTGAAACCGATCGTCTGGATCATCGCCCTCGTGTTCATCTTCAAGTATGTGTGGATCGGCGCCTGAACTATCGGCGCTCGGCAGCGCGATACTGGTGAAGCAGGGAAAAATTGCTTTAAAAATTGTCAGTTCTTCACTAGGCCGCATGCCAGAATCCTCCTACAAAAAAGTAACTGACGGTTAGGCACCTTTCA
This sequence comes from Pseudoduganella flava, assembly GCF_007830495.1. Classification (GTDB taxonomy): domain Bacteria; phylum Pseudomonadota; class Gammaproteobacteria; order Burkholderiales; family Burkholderiaceae_D; genus Rugamonas; species Rugamonas flava. The sequence continues at coordinate 311,171 of NZ_VLKW01000005.1, forward strand.
TAGGGCCGTGCCGTTGCCCCTTGCGGTGACCGGAAGTTACGAATTGCTGAGTCGAAAAGCGGTAAAGTTACTGCGCGGAATTGACTTAAGGCCGCGTCAGTAATTGATAGGATTTCCACTCGAGATGACCGAGATGGAAAACCTGTCAGATGCCAACACCACCGCACCGCCGCACGCTGCAACCCAGGTTGCACATCCGTATGCCGGGGACGCTTGCGTCCGCGCCGGCATTCGCGGCGGGCGCCGGCGTTGCATCTCCTCCGGCACACCGGAGAGCGCCATGAAGTCGCCGAACGACTTCTTCGGCTCCGCTCCCGAGGTGCACCTGTGGGCACCGGGCCGTGTCAACCTGCTCGGCGAACACACCGACTACAACGACGGCTACATGCTGCCCGTCGCGACGCCGCAGCGCACCGACGTGATGGCCGCACGCAGCGACGACGGCCGCTTCCACGCCTACTCCGCCACCTTGGACCAGGCGTTTTCCTGGGCCCCCGACGAATCGAGCCCGCCCGGCTTCGCCCGCTACATCGAAGGCTGCATCCGCCTGCTGGCGCAACGCGGCCAGCCGATTCCGCCACTGCGCCTGTACGTGCGCTCGAACCTGGCGCTGAGCACGGGCCTGTCGTCGTCGGCCGCGCTGGAAGTGGCCACGCTGCGCGCCCTACGTGCGCTGCTGAAGATCGACCTGGATGGCGTGACGCTGGCGCAGATCGCGCAGCAGGCCGAGATCCGCTATGCCGGCGTCAACTGCGGCATCATGGACCAGATGGCCGCCAGCCTGGCCGACGAAGAGCACATGCTGTTCCTGGACGCCCGCACGCTGGACTACCGCGTGCTGCCGCTGCCGGCCAACAGCGAACTCATCGTGATCAATTCCGGCGTGCCGCGCCAGCTTGCCGAGAGCAAGTACAACGAACGCCGCGCCGAATGCGAAGCCGCCGCCGGCATGCTTGGCGTGCAGGCGCTGCGCGACGTGACCGATCCGGCCGCCGCCGACAAGCTGCCCTCCCCGCTGAAGGAACGCGCGCGGCACGTGATCAGCGAGAACAACCGCGTGCTGGAAGCGTGCGGCGACATCGACGCCGCCCGTTTCGGCGAGCTGATGAACCAATCCCACTACAGCCTGCGCGACGACTACCAGGTATCGATCGCCGCGCTGGACGAATTGACGGAAGTGCTGCGCAAGGATCCCGACGTGTATGGCGCGCGCCTGACGGGCGCCGGCTTCGGCGGGGCTTGCGTGGCGTTGTGCCGCACCGGCACGGCGGCTGCCGCGGGACGGCGCGCCGTGGATCGTGTCAATGCCGGCGGCGCTGCCGCGACGCTGCTGATTCCCGCACCCACCCAGTGAAAAGACCATAACAACCGAGGAACCGATGAGCGACTTCGAATATCCAAGACCGCAACTGGTACGGGACAACTGGCAGAGCCTGAACGGCATGTGGCAGTTCGCGTACGACGACGAGCGGCGCTACTGCCGCCCCGATCAGAACATCGAGTGGACGCACGAGATCCGCGTCCCCTACGCGCCCGAGACGAAGCTGTCCGGCATCCACGACATGGGCTTCCACGAAGTCGTGTGGTACCGGCTCGAGTTCGACATGGACAGCCGCGACGAGCGCACCATCCTGCATTTCGGCGCCGTCGATTACGAAGCGAAGGTGTGGGTCAACGACCGCCTCGTCGCGCAGCACCAGGGCGGCCACACGTCGTTCTCCGCCGACATCACCGATGCGCTGGTCGAAGGCAAGCGCCAGGTGATCGTGCTGCGCGCTGAAGACGATCCGCACGACCTGGCCAAGCCGCGCGGCAAGCAGGACTGGCAGCTGGAACCGCACTCGATCTGGTACCCGCGCACCACCGGCATCTGGCAGACCGTGTGGCTGGAACAGGTACCCGCCACCTACATCCGGCAGGTGCGCTGGACGCCGCACTTCGACGGCTTCGAGATCGGCTGCGAAGTGCGCGCCGGCGGCGATCGCCGCGAGAAGCTGACGGTCGAAGTGAAGCTGTGGCACGGCAAGAACCTGCTGGCCGACGACGAATACAAGCTGATGGGACAGGAGGCGAATCGGAAGATCGCCATTTCCGACCCGGGCATCGACGATTCGCGCAACGAATTGCTGTGGAGCCCGGAGCGCCCCACCTTGCTGGACGTCGAACTCACGCTACGGTGCGACGGCGTTGTGCTGGAAACTGTACGATCCTACACAGCACTGCGCTCGGTGGCGATCAACCGGGACCGCTTCATGATGAACGGCCGGCCCTACCCGCTGCGCCTGGTGCTGGACCAGGGTTACTGGCCCGACAGCGGCATCACGGCACCCAACGACGAGGCACTGAAGCGCGACGTTGAGCTGGCCAAGCTGATGGGCTTCAACGGTGTGCGCAAGCACCAGAAGATCGAGGATCCGCGCTATCTGTATTGGGCGGACAAGCTGGGTCTCTTGGTGTGGGAGGAAATGCCCTCCGCGTACTCGTTCAGCCCGAAGTCGATGACGCGCCTGATCAAGGAATGGCAGGAAGCGATCGAGCGCGACTACAGCCACCCATGCGTGATCGTGTGGGTGCCATTCAACGAGTCGTGGGGTGTGCCGAACCTGACGTCGATGCAGGCACATCGCAATGCAGTGGAAGCGCTGTATCACATGACGCGCATGATGGATTCGACGCGCCCCGTGATCGGCAACGATGGCTGGGAGGCCTCCGCCACCGACATCCTCGGCATTCACGATTACGACAGCGACCCGCAGCGCCTGAAGGCACGCTACGAGGTCTCCGACCCGGCCCGCACGCTGTTCGACCAGCGTCGCCCCGGCGGTCGCATCCTGACGCTGGATGGGTTCCCGCACCGCGGGCAACCGATCGTGCTGACGGAATTCGGCGGCATCGCCTTCGACACGAAAGCGCCGGAAACGGATACGTGGGGCTACTCGCGTGCCAACACGGCGGAAGCCTTCTACGAGCATTACACGGCGCTCCTGAAGGTCGTGAACGAAACACAGATGTTTTCCGGCTTCTGCTACACGCAGTTCGCCGATACGTATCAGGAAGCGAATGGCCTGCTGAACGCGGACCGGACGCCGAAGATCCCGTTCGAGAAGATCAGCGCCGCCACCCGCAGCGTGCAACTCGTCGTACAGGATCCGCCTGAGCCGAACTAGGAAAGCACAGCTTCGTTCGGCGTGGTGGGAACGGCATCCCGGGGCCGTGACCGCCGCCTTGATAGACCAGTGCTTTCCGAGCGCTCCGGTAACGCCTTGCGCGTGCCAGGCGCGGCCTTTTTAAACCACAACTAACGACCCGTATATGGGGCAAGGGAGAAACTATGTCGACCATTATCGTGTTCTGCCACCTGCGCTGGGACTTCGTCTTTCAACGTCCGCAGCACCTGCTGACACGCCTGGCTAACAACTACAAGATCGTGTTCGTGGAAGAGCCCATCCATCACGATGGCGAGAGCTTCATGAAGACGTGGCAGCCGGCGCCGAACATCACGGTTTGCCAGCCGCACACGAGCGTGCAGCAAACCGGCTTCCACGACGATCAGATTCCGCTGCTGCAGCCGATGGTCGCCAAACTCGTGCCGGAAAAAGAGGACCCCATCGTGTGGTTCTACACGCCGATGGCGCTGCCGCTGCTGCCGCAGCTGCATGCAAGCCTCGTCGTGTACGACTGCATGGACGAACTGTCGGCATTCAAGAACCCGCCGCGCCAGTTGCTGCAACGGGAAACCGCGCTGCTCAACATCGCCGACCTCGTGTTCACGGGCGGCCCGAGCCTGTATGAAGCGAAGCGCACCCGCCATGCGAACGCGCACTGCTTCTCCAGCTCCGTCGATGCGAAGCACTTCGCCCAGGCGCTGGCCCGTGGCGACAGCCATCCTGACCAGGCCGCCATTCCCCACCCGCGCCTGGGCTTCTACGGCGTGATCGACGAGCGCTTCGACACGGAGCTGACCGCCAAGGTCGCCGATGCGCACCCGGACTGGCAGATCGTGCTGGTGGGCCCGGTCGTGAAGATCGACCCGGCGCACCTGCCGAAGCGCCCGAACATCCACTACCTGGGCCAGCGCAGCTACGAGGAACTGCCGAAGTTCCTGGCCGGCTGGGACGTGTGCCTGATGCCGTTCGCGCTGAACGAAGCGACGAAGTTCATCAGCCCGACCAAGGTACTGGAATACATGGCGGCCGAACTGCCGATCGTCTCCACGGCGATCCGCGACGTGGAGCAGCCTTACGGCGGCATCGTGGCGATCGGCCACACGCCTGAGGAATTCGTCGCCCATTGCGAAGCGGCGCTGCGCCAGACGCCGGAGCAAACCAAACAGATGGCCGAGCGCATGCGCGAGGTCGTCGCCAACACTTCCTGGGAAACCACTGCACAACGGATGCGAGAATTGATCGACAATACGACCCCGGCCCGCAAGTTCGCGCGCCTGACTACCCCTGAAATGTCCGTGGACGCCGCACCGCAGAACGTCAACCCGCTGCGCAGCCCGTCCAATGCGCAGAAGGTCGGCTGCGTGATCGTCGGCGCCGGCCCGACCGGCCTGTCCGCCGCCTATCACCTGGGCCAGGACACGCTGCTGCTGGAGAAAAATACGACCGTGGGCGGCTGGTGCCGCTCGATCGAGGACAAGGGCTTCACGTTCGACTACGCGGGCCACATCATGTTCTCGAACGACCCGTACGTGTTGAAGCTGTACGACATCCTGCTGGGCGACAACCAGCATTGGCAGATGCGCGAGGCATGGGTTTACTCGAAGCAGGTGTACACCCGCTACCCGTTCCAGGGCGCGCTGTATGGCCTGCCGCCGGCCGTCATCAAGGAGTGCGTGCTGGGTGCGATCGAAGCACGCTACGGCTCCGAAGAGGAAGCCGCCGGTGAAACGTGCGCGAACAGCGAGACGGCCGATTGCTGCGCCGACGGCACGGCCGATGCCGCGAACGCGTCGGGCACCGCCGTCAAGGGCGAGCCGAAGAACTTCGAGGAGTTCATCTACAAGGTGTGGGGAAAGGGCATCGCGAAGCACTTCGCCATCCCCTACAACAAGAAGATCTGGACCGTGGACCTGAAGGACATGGAAACGTCGTGGCTAGGCGGCCGCGTCCCGCTGCCGGACCTGGGCCAGATCATCGAAGGCGCGCTGGAACCTGTCGCCAAGCCGATGGGCCCGAACGCCCGCTTCGGCTATCCGAAAAAAGGCGGCTTCCAGGCACTGGTGAACGGCTTCGTCCCGCACATCAAGGGCAAGATCGAGCTCAATGCCGACGTGGCGCAGGTACTGCCGCGCGAACACGTGATCGCGCTGGCCGACGGCCGCCGCTTCCGCTACGACCAGCTGGTGTCGACGATGCCGCTGCCGGAGCTGGTGAAGCTGATCGGGCCGGAGGCGCCGGAAGAAGTGCAAGCCGCCGCGAAAGGCCTGCAGCACATCTCGATCCGCTGCGTGAACATCGGTGTGAACCGCGAGAACGTCACGGACAAGCACTGGATCTACTACCCCGAGGATTCGATCTTCCACCGCATCTTCGTGCAGGGTAACGCGAGCCCCGAGTGCAACGCGCCGGGCGGCTTCGGCTTCACCTGCGAGATTTCGTACTCGCCGTGGAAACCGCTGCCGGTCGATGGCGACGACCTGATCGCCCGCTGCATCCAGGACTGCATCAAGGTCGGCTTCATGCAGCCGGACGACGAAGTGCTGTGCGCGAACATCGTCGACATGCCGTACGCCTACGTGCTGTACGACCACAGCCGCGCGAAGAACGTGCAGACGGTGCGCGACTGGCTGCTGCAGCACGACATCGTGCTGGCGGGCCGCTACAGCGAGTGGGAGTACTACAACTCCGACCACGCCTTCCTGGCCGGCAAGAAAGCCGCCGAAACCGTCACGGCCCGCCTCGCTCCACCCGCAACAAGCGCGAAGCCCGTAGTGAAGGCCGACGCATAACCCGCGTCTCCTCCACGGAAACGGCGGTCCTCCGGGGCCGCCGTTTTTTTTCGCGCTTGCTTACCGCGTTGTTTTCCCCACACAGGGGACTGTCCCTCGTTTCAGGAAATATTTCCGGAATTCGGGGACTGTCCCTCGAATTCGGCAACACGCGCCAGCGAATGACGGGCCGATATCCAGCGGTGGTTGATCAGCGATTGGCGCGCAAACGTCGTCCGGTTACAACAACGTGTGGTACCAGCGACACGAGGGACTGTCCCTCGATTTTGGAAAGATTTCCGGATTCGAGGGACAGTCCCCAATGTTAGGAAATGTTTCAGCCGGTGCGGCGGCGGAATTGCCAGGGGAGCGCGTTGTGGATTGCGGTGGCGGCGATCGCGGCGTGGCCGGTTGCGACGCTGATCTGGTTCAGGCCCAGCACCACGTCGCCGACGGCGTACAGGCCCGGCACCGTCGTGCGCTGGTGGTCGTCGACGATCAGCTTGTCGCATTCGCCGCACTTCGCACCCAACGCCTGCGCCAGGCCCGAGCGGGCCGTTTCGCCCAGCATCGGGTAGAACACGTCGAAGCGGTAATCGGCGCCGTCTTCCGTGTGCAGCACCGGTTCCATCGCATTCGTCAGCGTCACGCCCTTCAGAGGGGAAGCGACGTAGCGCACGCCGGCCACGCGCAGCTTTTCTTCTTCCTCCGGCGACAGCGGCGCATCGGGCTCGCGCTCGAACAACGTGACGTCGCAGGAAAAGGTGCGCATGAACAGCGCGTGCCCGGTGCGGTTATGCGGTTGTGAGACGACGGCGACGCGCTTGTCGAGGATGTCGTAGCCGTCGCAGACGGGGCACAGCCGGAGGGCGCCGCTGGCCACGGCGTCGTACCACCCTTCGACGGGCAGGCCGGCATCGGCAACGCCGGTCGCCAGCAGCACGGCGGCGGCGCGGATCTCGCCGCCTTCGTGCGTGGCGACGAACACGTCGTCCACCTTCGTCAGGCCGGTGATCTCGAGCTCGTCGACGCCACCGCCGTAGCACTCCAGCTGCTGGCGCAGCCGGCCGAGCAGCTCGCGGCCCGGCACGCCGCCGGGAAAGCCCGGATAGTTGTGGCTGACGGGGATCAGGCCGAGACGGCTGTTCCCCTTGTCGGCGACGATCACGTCGCGCCGGAAGCGCCGCAGGTACACGGCGGCCGTGAGGCCGCCGGGACCGCCGCCGATGATCAGCACTTCACACAGGCGTGTACTCACCGACCCGTCGCGTTGGTGCTGGAACCCGAGCTGGTGCCGGTGGTGCCGGTGGTGCCGGTGGTACCGGTGGTTCCGCTCGTCCCACCCGTCGTGCCGCTCGTGCCCGTGCTGGTCCCGCTCGTACCCGACGTGGTGCCGCTGGTGCCGGTCGTCGTACCGCTGGTGCCCGTCGTGGTACCGCTGGTGCCCTTCGTCGTCCCGCTGGTGCCGGTGGTCGTGCCGCTGGCGCCGGTGCTGGTGCCGCTGGTGCCCGTCGTCGCACCGCTCGTGCCCATCGTCGTGCCGCTGCCCGATGCGCCGGACGACGTCGTGCCGCCGGCGCGATTGCCGGCTGGCCCGCGCGTCGATGTCGAGCGGTTCGTGCCCGTCGGTGCCACACCGTTGTACGTGCCAGTGCCGGTCGCGTTGTAGGCGCCGCCGTTGACAGCACCGGTGCCGGCCCCGTTATAGCCGCTGTTGTTGACGGTGCCGCCGACGGCACCGGTGCCGTTGTTCAGCGTGCCCTGCGTGGCCGGCGATCCGGCCGACGAGCCCGTGCGGCCCTGCGACAGCGTGCTGCCGCTGGTGGTCGTGCCGGTGATCGTGGTGGGCGTATTCCCGACCGTGCCCAGCGGCGTGGTCACGCCCGGCGTGCCGATCGTGCCCGTCGTCTGGCCCATGCCGTTGACAGGCGTGGGACCGGGCGCGCTGACCGTCCCGGTCGTGCTCGTGGTGGTGCCGGCCGTGCCGCGGTTGACACCTGTGTTGACGGAAGTGCCGACGCCCGTGTTGACGCCGGTGTTGACTTGCCCGCCGGTGGTGCCGCCTGCCGGCGTCGTGACCGTCTGGGCGGATGCCGCGGTCGCACCGAGCGCGGCCGCCAGCAGAATCGGATGGATCCTCATGACGTTCTCCTTGATTTGATTGGTGCGCCGATTCTGTCACGCGGCGCCGCGCGCGGCCGTAGGAGCATGCCGCATGCGCCAGTCGGAAGCCTCCCCGACCTGCCATTTTCCCTCGACAGCCGCCGCCGGCGGCCGTCGATTTCCCCTCAGTGCGCAGCCATCCCGCCGCGCATCCCCTGCCCCGCCGACGCCCCGGCCCCCATGCCGCTGGCGGCCATGCGGCGGCACTCATCGGCGCAGCGGCGGCACGCGGCGGCGCAATCCTGGCAATGCTGCATCGGATGCTGGCCGCACTCCTGCGCGCAGGCGTCGCACATTGCCGCGCACATGCTGCACAGCTCGGCCGCGAGCTTGCTGCCGCGCGCCATGAAGCCAGCGGCGGTGCGGCACAGCGCGGCGCAATCGATGTCCAGCGCGATGCACTGGGCCATCATCTTCGGGTCTTCCTCACGCAGGCACGCACTGGCGCACATGTCGCACGCACGCGCGCAGTCATCACATGCTTCGATACACGATTCATACATGATACGTCCCCCTTATGTGTGATACCGAACGCATACTGTACGCTTCGTGCAGGCGCCGCGGCGCCATGGTGAATTGGCGCACGGAACCAACTCGACCGTATGCCGGATGCTGGACCTACCTTCACTACAGGGAGCCTCGATGAAGATCAACAGCTTATCGCTGGCCTGCGCCAGCCTGGTCGTCGCCACCGCGGCCTTCGCCATCGACAGCACCGAGCCGCCCAAGGCCGAGCCACGCATGCAGCAGGTGCTCGACGCACTGGCCGCGCTGGACGGCAAACCGATCGAGACGCTGACGCCGCAGGAGGCGCGCCAGCAGCCGACGCCGGCCGACGCCGTCCAGCAATTGTTGAAGGACCAGGGCAAGAGCACCTCCCCGCAGGCGGGCGCGACGGTGAAGCAGATGGCCGCCGACGGCCCGCAAGGCCGCATCCCGCTGGCGGTCTACACGCCGGCCGGCAAAGGCCCGTTCCCCGTGCTGCTGTACTACCATGGCGGCGGCTTCGTGCTGGCCGATACGAAGACGTACGACGCATCGGTGCGCGCGCTGGCGAAAGGCGCGCAGGCCGTCGTCGTGTCGGTCGAGTACCGCCAGGCGCCGGAGCACAAGTTCCCCGCCGCACCGGACGATGCGTTCGCCGCCTACCGCTGGGTGCTCGACCATGCGAAGGAACTGAACGGCGACCCGGCCCGCGTTGCCGTTGCCGGCGAAAGCGCGGGCGGCAATCTCGCCACCGTCGTCGCGCTGATGGCGCGCGACAAGGGCGCCAAGGCGCCGCTGCACCAGCTGCTGATCTACCCCGTCGTCGGCGACGACATGAGCACGCCTTCATACCAGCGCAACGCCAACGCGAAGCCGCTGAACAAGCCGATGATGCAGTGGTTCTTCAAGCAGTACCTGAACGGGCCGGACGATGCGCAGAACCCGTACGCGCTGCCGCTGAAGGCGGACAGCCTGAAAGGCCTGCCTCCGGCCACCGTCATCACGGCGGAGATCGACCCGCTCGCTACCGAAGGCGAGCGCTATGTCGAGAAGCTGAAAAAGGACGGCGTGAAGGTCGAGTACCGCCAGTTCGACGGCGTCACCCACGAGTTCTTCGGCATGGCGCCGGTCGTGCCGAAGGCCGAGGATGCGCAGAAGTTCGCGATCGACAACCTGAAGAAGGCGTTCGCCGCCAAATAAGGTCAGGCGGCGGCCGCCTGCAGCCGGGTACTCTTCGCGGCCCGGCTGCGCTTGCCCTTGGCGGGCTGCACGGTCTTCTCGGCCCGCGCCAGGCGCTCCTGCAGCAGCGCCAGCACGGCCGCCTCCTCCGGCTGCAGCGCGTGCAGCTCCTTCTCGAATTCCTCCTCGGCGCGGGCGCGCAGCGCGGCCAGTTCCGCGCCATCCATGTAGGCTTCCAGCACGGCCGGGTGCACATAGCACTTGCGGCACACGGACGGCGTGTTGCCGAGGCGTTTCGCCACCGATTCGATGGCCCGCACGATGTTTTTCTTGGCCTGCGTTTCCGAATCGAACTTCTCGAATTCCTGCAGCGCCAGCGCGGCCAGCACGGTGCCGGACCACGTGCGGAAATCCTTCGCCGTGTAATCCTCGCCGGTGATCGTGCGCAGGTACTCGTTGACGTCGGCCGAGTCGACCGAATGCGTGGTGCCGTCGTCGTCGACGTACTGGAACAGCTCCTGCCCCGGCAGGTCGCGGATCTTGCCGATGATGCGGGCCAGCCGGCGGTCCGCCACCTTGACGTCGTGGAACACCCCGCTCTTGCCGCGAAAGCGGAACTCGACCTCCTTGCCGTCGATGCGCACATGACGGTTGCGCAACGTCGTCAAGCCGAACGATTTATTGTCGCGCGCATATTCCTCGTTACCGATGCGCATCATCGTGTGTTCCAGCAGGTAGACGATCGTCGCCAGCACCTTTTCGCGCGGCAGGCCAGGCAAGCCGAGCGCCCCGTCGACGGCCTTGCGGATACCCGGCAGCGCCTGGCCGAACGCGATCATCCGTTCGTACTTGACCTCGTCGCGCACGCTGCGCCAGCGCGGGTGATAGCGGTACTGCTTGCGGCCGCGCGCATCGCGCCCCGTCGCCTGCAGGTGGCCGTTCGCATGTGGGCAGATCCACACGTCCGTCCACGCCGGCGGGATCGCCAGCGACTTGATGCGGCCCAGGGTGGCCTCATCGGTGACCGCGGCGCCGTCGGCATCGGCATAGCGAAAGCCGCCGTCGGCGGGCAGGCGGGACAGGCCCGGCCTGGCGTCGTTCACATAGCGCAAGCCGGCGGCGCGCGCGGCCTGCGGCGGGTCGGTGACGAGTTCTTCGGGTTTCATCGGAGCTCCTGGTTGTGGACACAGTGTGTCAGCGGCCGGCAAGACGTTCCGTACGGTGGGCAACACCCGTGAACGTCAGGACAACGGCCGACTACGGTACAGACTTCCCTTGAGACATCCTTCCCGATGCTGGGGTACAATGCCGGCTCCACCGTTTCCGTACGAGCCACAGACACCAATGACTTTTCGTTCTGTACTCATCCTCGCGATGGCCTTTGGGCACGGCGCAGCGTTCGCCGCCGACACGATCGAAGAACGCACCTGGAGTACGTCCGCCGAGCTGGGCGCGATCACCACTTCGGGCAACACCACCGGTACTTCCGTCACGGGCAAGATCGACGCCCGCCAGGAGCTGGAAGACTGGAGCAACCAGTACATCCTGACCGGCTTCTTCAAGGAAGACCAGGTGCAGACGGACGAGGGCGACGGCAAGAAGTACGTCCGCTCGGCCGAGCGCTTCGCCTTCTCGGCCAAGGCCGCCTACAAGCTGATGGAAGACGGCGAGCGCCTGTACGTGCTGGGCTCCCACGTCGACGACCGCTTCGGCGCCTACACGCGCTACTCGTCCGTGTCGATCGGCCGCGGCAAGCGCCTGTACAAGTCGCCTGACAAGATCGTCGAAGTCGAACTGGGCCCGGGCTACTTCTCGGGCGTACGCGCCACCGGCGAGGAAGAAGACGGCGTCACCGTGCGCGGCGCGGCGAATGTGCGCTGGCAGATCAGCCCGTCCGCACTGTTCGCCCAATCGGTGGCCGTCGAGCGCGGCACGTCGAACACCCACTCGGTGGCCGAGACGTCGCTGTCGACGAAGATCAACGGCACGATGCAGATGAAAGCGGCCTTCAGCGCCCGCAACGACAGCAACGTCCCCGTCGACAAGAAGAACACGGATACGCAAACGTCGCTGACGCTCGTGTACTCGTTCTGACCACCGGCAGAGCGCCCCACTGTCGACTTCGTGTCCCGCTGGGGTCAGACCCCGGAAGGCCCCAAAAAGGACACGAACTCGGCTCTACCAGTTGCCGAGTCCGTGTCACTGGTGCCTGGCACCGGTGACACAAGCTCAGCCGCAAGCACCAAGAGCCAGCAGCGGCAACGCACTCCACGCGATGCCGGTGATGCCCAATACCGCGGCGCCCAGCCGCGTGATCTCCAGCAGCGTATCGGGCACGCCGGCCCGGCATGCGCTCGCGACCAGCCATCCCGCGAGGGCCAGCGCCACGGCCGTGACGGATAGCAGCACCGCCCATGTCGCCGCACCGCACCCGGCCGCCACGTACAGGTAGCAAAAGAAGAAGTGCGCCGCCCACAGGATCAGCGGCGCCGTGCCCAGCCATAGCTTGCGAAAGAAGCCGTCGCCCATGCGTCACCCCATCAGCAGCGGCCACACGTGCACGGCGGCGCTGCTCGCCACACCTTGCAGCGCCGTGTAGTACCAGATCAGCGCCGCGTTATCGAGCGAGCCCCGGCTGGCCGGCGTCAGGTGGCGACACAGCGAGCGGGCGACGACGTACGCGCCCAGGCAGACGCACAACAGCACGTGCAAGCCCTGGTACGCAACCAGCGTCGCGACCGCGGCGCCCCAGGCATGCCGGACCGGATTCAGGCCGCTGGCCAACTGCCCGCCCAGCTCCAGTCCATACCCGCCCAGCATCAGCACGCACGCGACACCTACCAGCCAGCGCATCCGCCTTTGCCGGCCGCCCAACGGCGTGCGCAGCGCCAAGGCTATCAACACGGCGCCGCCCGCGGTCAGCAGCACGGACAGCGCCGGCAGCCACGGCGCCGGCAGCCGCGCACCGGGCGGCGGGCACACGTCCAGCCGCATCGACACGTGCACGTATGCGAACAGGAACGACAGGAAGATGCCCGCGTCGACGGCCAGCATGATCAGTGTCGCCCACCAGCTGTGGCTGGCCGTGCCGACTGCACCGACCGGCAGCCGCACGCCCTCGCCCACCTCCACGTCCCGGCACGGCGCCGGACGATCCTGCTGCCACAGCCACGCCAGCAGTGCGCCGATCGCGACAAAGCCGCACAGCCAGGCGATGAAGGTCTGCTTGGCCGTCAGCAGCAGGAAGAAGCCGGCCGTTCCCGCCGCGGACAGGAATGGCCACCAGCTGTCCGTCGGCAGCGGCAGCACGTAGCGCAGCACGGCGCGTACCGGTGTCGTGACGATCGTCTCGCGCAGTCCCGTCGCCGTGCCGGGCAGCCAGTGCGCGCCCTCCTCCACCTCGCGCGCCAGGTCCGGGTTGCTCCACAGCGGGTCGGTCGAATCGACCTGCGGGATGCTGCGCGTCGCATGGCTGTCGGCCGGCAGCCACTCCAGCGTGCCCGCCTGCCACGGGTTGCCATGCTCGCGCTCCGGCCGCAGCAACGCGCGCGTCATCCCGACGAAGAACAGCACGACGCCGGCCGCGAACACGAACGCGCCCACCGTCGACACGAGGTTCCACACGTCCCAACCCAGCCCCGACGGATACGTGTACACCCGCCGCGGCATGCCGAGCAAGCCCGTGATGTGCATCGGGAAGAACGCGACGTTGAAGCCGACGAACATCAGGCCGCACGACCAGCGCGCCGTGCGTTCGCCGATCGCGTGGCCGTTCACCAGCGGCAGCCAGTAGCAGAGCGCCGCGAACATCGGGAATACCATCCCGCCGATCAGCACGTAGTGAAAGTGCGCGACGACGAAGTAACTGTCGTGCACCTGCCAGTCGAACGGCACGACGGCCACCGTCACGCCCGTCAGGCCGCCCAGCACGAAGATGAACAGGAAGCCGAGCAGGAACAGCGCCGGCGCGGTGACGCACACGCGCCCCTTCCACACCGTGCCGATCCACGCGAACACCTGGATCGCCGTCGGCACGGCCACCGCCATGCTGGCCGCGGACACGAAGCCTCCTTCCAGGTGCCCAAGCCCCGTCGTGAACATGTGGTGCGCCCACAGCCCGAAGCTGAAGAACGCGACGGCGACCATCGCGACGATGACGGCGCGCCGGCCCACCAGCGGCGTGCCGGCAATGGTCGGGATCATCGTCGACACCATGCCGGCCGCCGGCAGGAAGATGATGTACACCTCCGGGTGGCCGAAGAACCAGAACAGGTGCTGCCACAGGATCGGATCGCCGCCGCGGTCGGCAACGAAGAATGGCCAGTCCCATGCCCGTTCCAGTTCCAGCAGCGCCGTGCCGGCGATCACGGCGGGGAACGCGAACACGATCATCACGCCGACGATCAGCATCGCCCACGCATACACGGGCATGCGCGCCAGCGTCATGCCGGGCGCACGGGTGAACAGGATGCCGACGATCAGTTCGATCGCACCGGCGATCGCCGAGATCTCGATGAAGCCGATCCCCAGCAGCCAGAAGTCGGCGTTCAGGCCGGGCGAATACGTCTTGCCCGTCAGCGGCGGGTACATGAACCAGCCGCCGTCCGGCGCCAGGCCGACGAACAGCGTGCAGAAGAAGCCCAGCCCGCCCAGCGCATATGCCCAGTAGGCATAGGCCGAGAGCCGCGGGAACGGCAGGTCGCGCGCGCCCAGCATCGCCGGCAGCAGGAACACGGCGATCGCCTCGACGACGGGAATCGCGAACAGGAACATCATCACGGTGCCGTGCATCGTGAACACCTGGTTGTACGTGCCCGGCCCCAGCAGGCCGTTCTCCGGCACCGCGAGCTGCACCCGCATCAACAGGCCGAGCACCCCGGCCAGCAGGAAGAACAGCAGCGACGTGCCGATGTACAGCAGGCCGATCGTCGAGTTGTTCACGGAGCTCAAGAGGCGCCAGCCGCGCGGCGTACGCCATACCGCCTTCAGCCGCTCCAGTTCCCCGGCCGGACGCGGTACGCTGTTGGGCAGCTTGCGCGTCATTTCAGCGACTCCAGCCAGGCGGCCAGCGCGCGCAGCTCGTCGCCTTCCAGTCCGCGCGTGGCCGGCATCCGCGCGCCAGGCTTGATGGCCTGCGGGTCGGCGATCCAGCCGGCCAGGGTGCCGCGGTGCGTCGCCAACGTGCCGGCCGCCAGGTACCGCCGGCCGCCGACGTGCGTCAGGTCCGGTCCCAGCGTGCCGCCCGCGCCCACGCCCCGCACCGTATGGCACGCATCGCAGCGGCGTGCCAGATACGCCGCGCGGCCGCGCGCGAGTTGGGCGTCGGCCGGTTGCGGGGCTGGCCGGGCCTGCGCCGCCAGCCACGCATCGAACTCGCCTGGTGCCAGCGCCACCACGTGCAGCGCCATCTTCGCGTGCTGCGCGCCGCAGAATTCCGCGCACTGGCCGCGCCAGACGCCGGGCCGGTCGGCGCGCAACGTCAGGCCGTGCACGCGCCCAGGCACCATGTCCACCTTGCCGGCCAGCGCCGGCACCCAGAACGAGTGGATCACGTCGCTCGTCGTCAGGCCAAGGTAGACGGCGCGGCCGGCCGGGATGCGGATCTCGTTGGCGGTGACGATGTCGCGGCCCGTCGCCGGATCGGTGTAGCGCACCTCCCACCACCACATCTTGGCCGTGACGGCGATGCGCAGCGGCGTCAGCGACGATGGCCGCGCCAGCCGCGCCGTCGTCGCCAGGCTCCACCACAGCAGTGCCGTCAGCAGCACGAGCGGCAGCGCGATCCCGCCGCCGATGATCCACACGCGGGTATCGACATGGCGGCGCGCCCGCCATCCGCGCAAGGCCAGGAACATCACGGCGACGAACAGCACGGTGCCGGCGATCGTCATCGTCCACCCCAGCTGGCCGATCAGGGCCGCATCCGGGCCGGCGCCGGCCAGCGCCGATTGCGGATACGGCGCGGTCATCGCAATGTGTACAGGTAGGCCGCCATGTCGCGCGCATCGTCCGGCGTGACGCCCAGGTTCGGCATCAGCGTGCCCGGCTTGACGGCGGGCGGATCGACAATCCAGCGCACCAGCGGCTCCGGGACGTTCGGCAGCCGCCCGGCCACGTAGCTCTGGCGGCCGAACTTGTCCAGCGGCGGGCCGGCGGTGCCGCGCGCCGCCTCGACACCGGGGATCGAATGGCACGCGCCGCACTGGAACTGCACCAGCAGCCGCCTGCCGCGCGCCGCATCGCCGCCTTCCACGCGCTGCATCGACTCCTTGTCCGCACCGCATGCGGCCAGCATGGATGCGAGCAAGGGTGCATACAGGGCTGCAAACAGAGGTCCTATCCTCGCGCTCACCGCCGCGGGTCGGATGATCGGCAGACGGTTTGTTTCGCGCACGCACTCTTCCTGCAGAAACCGGGGGAATCCATATAATAAAACAAAGACAAGATCGGATTTTTCAATGGTGCGCACCCCTGCATGGCCTCGAACCGCCTCCGCCTGATCGCCACGACCGCACTGGCCACCACGGCATTGCTGGCGTTGGGCGCCGCCGTGGGCGGGTATCTGGTGCTGGAGGCTGGCTGGTACAGCGTGGCCGCCACGCGGCAGCACTTCCAGGTGGTGCACACGCTGCTCGAGAAAGGGATGCACGAGTCGGTGCGCTTCCACGCGCGCGACGTCGTCGTGCCGCCACCGGCCGGCGCGGCGCAGGAGCGCGAACAGCTGCGGCGCGGTGCACGCCTGTACCGCCGCTATTGCGAGCAATGCCATGGCGGCCCGGGCGTGGCGCAGCACGACATCGGCCGCAGCATGCAACCGCTGCCCGGACCGCTGGTCGACGCGGCGCGGCGCTGGCGGCCCCGCGAACTGTACTGGATCACGCGCCACGGCATCAAGATGAGCGGCATGCCGGCCTGGGAATACCGCCTGGCGGACGAGGAGATGTGGGACATCGTCGCCTTCCTCGGCCGGCTGCCGCTGCACACGGCGGCCAGCTACCGCGAGGTCACGGCGGCCGCCGACGCGGCCGAATCGCCCGCCCCCGCTGCGCCGCCGCTCGGCGCACCCGATGCGCGCCGCGGCCGCATCGCGCTGACGCAGTACGCTTGCAGCGCGTGCCACAAGATCCCGGGCGTGACGGGGCCGGATACCTATGTCGGTCCGCCGCTGCAAGGGCTGGGGCGGCGCAAGTACGTGGCCGGCGTGCTGCCGAATACGCCGGACAACCTGGTGCGCTGGATCCGCACGCCGCAGGCGGTGGATCCGCAAACGACGATGCCGGCGCTGGGCGTCACGGAGCGCGATGCGCGCGACATGGCGGCCTATCTGCTGGCCAGGGATTGAGGAGGCAAATGGACGATCACGACAACAGCCGGCAACGGCAGGAACACCATGGCGACCACCGCTTCACGCGCCGGGTCGCCCTCGTCAACGGCATCGGCATCCTCGCCATCCTGGCGCTGGCGGCAATCTGGTTCGCCTACGACGCACTGCTGCTCGTATTCGCCTGCATCCTGTTCGCGATCCTGCTGTACGAACTGGCCGGCCTGCTGCGCAAGCGCCTGCATGTGCACCGCCAGGTCGCGCTCGCGCTGGTGGTTGCCATGCTGCTGCTCGTGTTCGGCGTCGGCGGCTGGCTGATGGCGCCGCAGATCGGCGAACAGGCGGATAAACTGGGCGCCGCGGTACCGGAAGCGCTGCACCGGCTGCGCGCGGCGATGGAACAGCAGCCGCTGTTGAAGCGCCTGATGAGCAGCATGCCGTCGCCGGAACAGATGCAGAAGCAGCTGACGCAGCTCGTGCCCAATGCTGGCCTGTTCTTCACCGGCCTGATGGGGGCACTGGGCAATGCCGTCATCATCCTGTTCGTCGGCGTCTATTTCGCGGCGCAGCCGCACCTCTACATCGACGGCCTGGTCACGCTGGTCCCGCCGAGGAAACGGGCCCGGGCCCGCGAGGTCATGGATGAACTGGGCCGCACGCTGGCCCGCTGGCTGCTCGGCAAGGCCGCGTCGATGCTGCTGGTCGGCGTCGCGTCGGCCGCCGGCCTGGCGCTGCTGGGCGTGCCGCTGGCGCTGATCCTCGGCCTGATCGCCGGCCTGCTCGACTTCATCCCTTACCTGGGGCCGTTGATGGCGGGCGTGCCGGCCGTGCTGATCGCGTTTTCGGACAGCCCGCAGCAGGCGCTGTACGTCGTGCTGCTGTTCGGCGCGATCCAGCTGGCCGAAGGTTACCTGCTGTCGCCGCTGATCGAGAAGCGCACCGTGTCGCTGCCGCCGGCGCTGACGATCGTCATGCAGCTGTTGTTCGGCGCGCTGTTCGGCATGGCCGGCGTGGCGCTGGCGACGCCGCTGACGGCCGTGCTGGCCGTGCTGGTGTCGATGCTGTATGTGCAGGACGTGCTGAAGGACCCGGTGCGCACGCCGTCGCAGCGGAACGGCGACTGACGGCTTGCGACGCGGCTGCCGGCGTCAGTGCGCCAGTTGCTTCTGGGTCTGGTACAGCCGGGCGTACTGGCCGGCGCGTTCCAGCAGTACGTCGTGCGTGCCCATTTCAACGATGCCGCCGCTGCTCATGACGACGATGCGATCGGCGTTTTCGATCGTCGACAGCCGGTGCGCGATGACGAGCGTCGTGCGCCCCTTCATCAACCGCTCCAGCGCGGCCTGCACCTGGCGTTCCGACTCGGTGTCGAGCGCGCTGGTGGCCTCGTCCAGGATCAGGATCGGCGCATCCTTGTACAGCGCGCGGGCGATCGCCAGGCGCTGCCGCTGGCCGCCGGACAGCCGCAGGCCGTTCTCGCCCACCTCCGTCAGATAGCCCTGCGGCTGGCGTTCGATGAACTCGTGCGCGTACGCGGCGCGTGCCGCCGCTTCGATGCGGGCCTGGTCCGGCGCAGGGTCGCCATACGCGATGTTGGCGGCCAGCGTGTCGTTGAACAGCACCACGTCCTGGCTCACCAGCGCGATCTGCGCGCGCAGATCGGCCAGACGGTATTCGCGCAAGTCGACGCCGTCGAGCAGGATGCGGCCTTGCGTCACGTCGTAGAAGCGCGGCAGCAGGCTGGCCAGCGTGGTCTTGCCGCTGCCGGAGCCGCCCACCAGGGCGACCGTTTCGCCGGCGCGGATGTCGAGCGACACGTCGGCCAGCGCGGACGCCGCATCCACGTCGACGCCGTAGCGGAAGCCGACGGCGTCAAACACCACGTCGCCCCGCGCGCGCGTCAGCGTGCGAGTACCGGTATCCGGCTCGGCCGGTGCGTCGATCAGGCCGAACACGGATTTCGCCGCCGCCAGGCCGCGCTGCAGCGGCTCGTTGATCTTGGTGAGGTTCTTGATTGGCGACTGCATCGCCATCAATGAGCCCATGAAGGCGACGAAGGCGCCGGCCGACAGCGCGCCGGCCTGCGCGCGCACCAGCGCGAAGTAGATCACGGCCGACAGCGTGACGCCGATCAGCATCATGATGATCCCGGAATTCATCGCCGCCGTCGCCGCATGCTTCACGGCCAGCTGGCGATTGAGCTTGACGACGTCGTCGAAGCGGCGCTGTTCGTAGTGCTGGCCGCCGAAGATCTTGACGACGCGCTGGCCGCCGATGCTCTCGTCGAGCACGCGGGTCAGCTCGCCCATCGCGTGCTGCGCGCTCTCGGACAGGCGGCGCATGCGGCGCCCCGCGAAGATGACGACGGCGGCCACCAGCGGCAACAGCCCGAGGCAGAACACGGCCAGCTGCCAGTCGATCGTAAACAGCGACACCAGGTAACCGGCCGTCGCCACCGAGTCGCGCACGGCGACGTTGACGACGTTCAGGCCCGCCTGCGACACCTGGCTCGCGTCGAACGCCACGCGCGACAATGTGGTGCCGGTGGACGAGCGATCGAAATAGCCGTTCGGCAGGCGCAGGATACGGGCAAACATCTTGCCGCGCAGGTCAGCCTGCACGCGGTTGCTGAGCCATGCGGAGCCGTAGTCGCCGGCGAAGCTGCTGACCATGCGCAGGAACGCCAGCGCCATGATGATCGCGGGGATCGTCCACAGCGCGGCCTCGCGGGCGTCCACGGCGGGCAGCCGATGCAGCCAGCCCTGCACCGATGCCAGCACGCCGCCGGCCACCGCGGCGCCATGGGTGCCCGCGTTCGGCCCCAGCGCGTCGACGACGTTCTGCAATTGACGAATCAGCACCACGTCGGTGAGCGACGCGATGCCGACGGCGAACAGCGTCGCGACCAGCGCACCGGCATAGGGAGAGAACTGCTGCAGCAGGCGGTAATACAGTTGGCGGCTCGACACGTGAGGGGGCTGACAGAGGTAAAGGCAGCATTGTACCTGCCTTCGATGCCGTGACGAAATCCCGCCCCGCCCGGGACGGCAGATGTAACAGCCGTTACATCTGATTACACATCACAGATCGTTTCTGTCGTCAAGAGGCAGCGCAAGCGTGCGGGCGAAGATCGCCTCGAATGCCCTGGAACCCGCATGGATACTGGGCTTTCGGTAGAGAAACACGCGTTGCGTTGCATTTTCGATACGAATCAAATAAACATTACAAATTGTAAGCAGGTTGTGTGCATCTCGACAATTATTGGTCTTATACTCGTCTTGCAATTTGCAAAACATTTTGCACCTCTCTTCCACAAGTCAACGAAAGTGAATCAATGAAAACCTTCCTCACTCTCTTTGCATCGGCGGCGCTGACACTATCGGCGGCCGCGCATGCGGATACGCCGCCGACGTCCCTGATCGAAGGGTTCGACGACGTCGGCGCGCTGAGCGGCTGGACCCTGAACGGCAGCAGTGCCGAGTCGTGGTTCCAGGGGAACACGGGCATCTTCAACGCCTATGCCGGCGGTGCGGCGTCCTATATCGCGTCGAACTTCGATACCGCCGCGGCGAATGGCGCGATCGACAACTGGCTGATCACCCCGGAGTTCACGCTGAGCGGCACGACGCAGCTGACGTTCTACACGCGCGGCTCGAGTGCGGAAGGTTTCGGCGACACGCTGCACGTGGCATTCGGCACGGGCACGGCGCCGGCTGGCTTCAGCGACGTACTGCTGACGATCGGCGGCGGCACCGCCTACCCGGACGGCTGGACCCAGTACACGGCGACGGTCACCGGCACGGGCACGGGCCGCTTCGGCTTCCACTATACCGGCAGCTATGACACGTCGAACTACATCGGCATCGACAGCGTGGCGATCGCCGCCGTGCCGGAACCGTCGACCTGGCTGATGCTGGGCCTGGGCCTGGCCGGCGTCGGCTTCGCGGCACGCCGCAACCGCCGCGCCGCCGCGGGTGCCGGCCTGGCGCTGGCCGCGCTGGGCATGTCGTCCGGTGCGCTGGCAGCCGATACGGCGCAGGAAGTGACGCAGAGCAGCGCCGTCAAGGAGAGCGGCATGGTCGTCGTGCGCGACGCCGAATCCGGCCAGCTGCGCGCGCCGACACCGGCCGAATACCGCAAGCTGGTGCCGCAAGCCGCCGCGGCTCGCGAAGCCAATCTGGCGCGCGGCGTGTCGAAGGCTCCGCAAGTGGTCGTCAACAAGCATGGCGCCCGCTCTCTGAATGTAGAGCACAAGGCGGTCTACTCGGTGCTGACGCGTAACGCGGACGGCTCCGTCACCGAAGCTTGCGTCACCGGCGAAGACGCCGCCAACGCACTGATCGACAACCAGCGCACCGCGCAAGCCAAGGACAAGCACTATGAAGCGCAATAACATGCACGCCCGCGTAAAACAGATCGCCGCCGCTGTCGCCTTCGCGTTCGGCGCCGCCGGCGCGGCCCATGCCGCCACGCAGATCATCATCGTCAATGCCAACGCCCCGGGCGTGGGCTTCAACGACACGACCCCGGTCGAACCTGTCGGCGGCAATACCGGCACGACCCTGGGCGAACAGCGCCTGATCGCGTTCACGTACGCGGCCAACATCTGGGGCGCGAAGCTGGACAGCTCGGTGCCGATCCGCATCCAGGCCAGCTTCGAACCGCTGACCTGCACGGCGAACAGCGCCGTGCTGGGTTCGGCCGGCACGCTGGAAGTGTTCGGCGACTTCGCGAACGCGCCGAAAGCGGGCACCTGGTATCCGGGCGCGCTGGCCAACAAGCTGTCGGGCGTCGACCAGTCGCCTGACACGCCGGACATCCGCGCGCGCTTCAACTCGCGCCTGGGCCTGTTCCCGGACTGCCTGCCGAGTTCCAAGTTCTACCTGGGCCTGGACGGCAACCACGGCAGCTCGACGGACTTCGTCACCGTGCTGCTGCACGAGATGGGCCACGGCCTGGGCTTCCAGAGCTTCACCGACGAGGAGACGGGCGAATACCTGGCCGGCTCGCCGGCGATCTGGGACCACTTCATGACGGACAACCGCACCAACACGAAGTGGATCGACCTGTCCGAGGAAGAGCGCGTCGCCAACGCGGTGAGCGGCAACGGCCTGTCGTGGGACGGCCCGAACGTCAACGCCGCCGTGCCGGATGTGCTGGGTGCGAAAGGCGTCGTGACGATCTCCGGCCCGGCCGCGGGCGCGTCCGCCGGCGACAAGGCATTCGGCGAGGCGAGCTTCGGCCCGCGCATCATCGACGCCCCCCTGACCGGCCAGATCATGCCGGTGGTCGAAGACCGCGCCACGAACACGGGCCTGGCGTGCGCGCCGCTGTCGGCCGCCAACGCGAAGGCCGTGCAAGGCAATATCGCGCTGGTCGACCGCGGCACCTGCCCGTTCGTGCAGAAGGCACTGAACGTGCAAGCCGCTGGCGCGAAGGCGATGATCGTCGCCGACAACGCGCCTGGCGACCCGGCCGGCATGAGCGGCAGCGATCCGACCATCACGATTCCCGCCGTGCGCATCTCGCAGGCCGACGGCCTGGCCCTGAAGGCAGCGCTGGCCTACCGCAGCCGCACGGCTTCGGGCGTACTGGCAACGCTGGGCGCGGATCCGACCCAACTGGCCGGCACCGACAAGCAGAAGCGCATCCTGATGTACACGCCGACGACGTTCGAGCCGGGTTCGTCCGTTTCGCACTACACGACGGCCGCTTCGCCGAACCAGCTGATGGAGCCGGCGATCAACGGCGACCTGACGCACGAAGTCGAGCCGCCGAAGGACCTGACGCTGCCGCTGCTGAAAGACATCGGCTGGTAAGCCTTACCCTCTTCAGTTGTTTTGCATTGACAGGCCGGGCATTGCCCGGCCTTTTTTTCGTCCCTCAACAGTTGAGCTGGTCGCTAAACAACAGGGGACTGTCCCTCATTTTTGGAAATTTTGTTAGCTCCGCGACGACACCGGAAACAGTCCTGCCCCGATTCGCCGAAGATGTCCGACCTTAGCGGGTTTCTCGTGTTGCACGGCAAGAGTGAAGCAAAAAGTTTCCTGAAACGAGGGACAGTCCCCGTTTTTTGGAAAGATTGCAGCGTTTACTCCGCCTGGGGCAGCCGGGCCAGCGCCTGGCGCAGTACGCTGTGGGCCATCGCCACTTCGGGTGCGTCGTGCAGCAGCGCCAGGTAGCGCTTGCGGAAGTCTTCGTCGATCGGCGGGCGGGGACCGACGAGTTGTTCGAATGCGGTGCGCCACTCTCCGGCGGTGAACGTGTCGAACGGCTCGTCGTCGTCCAGGCGCTCGTCGAGTTCCGCCATCAGGCCGGACAGTTTCAGCAACCACGCGAAATGCGGGTGGTTCGTCACCAGCTGCAGGTGTTCCAGCACGCCGCCGACAGCGCCGAAATACTGCGTTTCGACGTCCAGCATCGCCTTGTGCAGCTTGCGCGCGCTGCTGGCCAGGTCGCGCAGCGCGGCGCGGGTCGGGTCGGTCACTTGTTTCTCCAGTCGTTCTCGTTACAGGGGGGCGTCCATGATAGCCGCTCGCCGCTTTGCCTGCAGGGCGGACAGGAAGCACAGCAACGACAGCACGGCGCAAACGAGGAACACCAGCAGCAGCATGCGCCCCGGCACGCCGGCACCCAGCAGCGCGGCGGTCAACAGCGGCCCGGCGGCACGCGCCAGCAGCGACGGCCCCGCCATCGCGCCGGCGATCGCGCCGTAGTGACGCCGCCCGAACATCTGCTGCGGCACGGTGCCGCGCACGATCGTCAGCACACCGTTGCTGGCGCCCAGCAGCACGCAGAACAGCCCGGCCGCCCACTGGTGTTCGGCCCACAGGCCGATGGCAAGCAGCCCCGCCGGCATCGCCGCGAAGGCCAGCCGGCCGATGTTGGCGGGTGGCGCGTCGCGGAACCAGACCCGCTCCGCGATCCGCCCGGCCACCTGGGCAGGGCCGATCAGCGCGGCCATCGTGACGGCCGCCGCGGCGCCGTGGCCGAAGTCCTTCAGCATTGGGATCAGGTGCACGGCCAGCGCCGAGAAGATCAGCGCGTTGACGGCGAACGCGCAAGCCAGCTTCCAGAACGCCGGATGACGCAGCGCCGTGCGCAGGTCGAGGTCCGCCACCGCGCCCACCGCGCCGGACTCGTTCGCGGGGGTCGCAGACCCGTGCGCACGACGCGGCAGGCACAGGTGCAGCGGCAGGCACACGAACAGGTGCAACGCTGCGTAGGCGACGCACGTGGCGCGCCAGCCGATCGCGCCGTCGAGCCGCATCGTCAGCGGCCAGAACACGGTGCTGGCGAAGCCGCCGAACAGCGTCAACGTCGAGATCAGTTGCCGCGCATCCCAGCCGAACTCGCGGTTGATCGTCGCGAACGCGGCTTCGTACAAGGTCAGCGCCATCGCGAAACCCAGGATGGTCCAGGCGACGAAATACACGGGTACCGACTGCGTGCCGGCCAGCAGCAGCATGCCGAAAGCACCCAGCAGCGAGCCCAGGCCCATCACCGCGCGGCCGCCATGGCGGTCCAGCAGCGCGCCAGCCGGCGTGGCCGCAAGCCCCGACAGGATCAGGCTCCACGAATATGCGCCGTAGACCAGCTCGTTGCGCCACCCGAGCTCGGCACCGAGTGCCGGCCCGAGGATCGTGATGCCGTAGTACAGGGAGCCCCACGACGCGATCTGCGTGAACGCTAGGATCGCCAGGGTGCGGTGTGCACTGCTCATTGACCGGTTCCGTTGCCAAACGTTTATGTGGCTGCTGGGCCGACGGGTGTCCAGCCCGCCTGAAACAGCTCAGCGGTGACGAATGGCGCTGCGCATGATATATTCCAAGCAACTTTGCTTCGGTCAAAAAATGCTCAGCCAGGGGCGTCAGCCGGCGCGGACGGCCACCGCAACGCGGCGGCCCAGTGGGGCCTGCGCAGCAAGGAGTTCGGTGGCCAGGGCTACAACCAGCTGCTGTTCGACGACACCGACGCGCAAGGCCGCGTACAGCTGCGCAGCACCCACGCGCAATCGGAGCTGACCTTGGGCCACCTGATCCACACGGCGGACAACTACCGCGGCAGCCTGCGCGGCCAGGGCGGCGAGCTGCGCACGGATGCCTACGGCGCCGTACGCGCCGGCGCCGGCCTGCTGGTCTCCAGCTACAAGATGCAGCACAGTGCCGATGCGCGCGACCCGGCCGGCGACAACGCCGCCGGCATCGCGCTGCTCAAGCAAGCCGTCAAACTGGGCGAGACGTTCAGCGAGGCAGCCGGCACGCACGGCACCGTCACGCTGGCGACCCACGCGGGCGCGAAGCAGGCCAACAGCAGCGTCCTCGATGACGGCGCCGCGCCGCTGGAAGCGATGTTGAAGGCCGTGTCGGGCATGGTCGACGGCAAGGAGGTGGGCGCCGCGCGCGGCGACGCCGCCGGCAAATCCACCAAGCCGGCCGACGGCAAGATCCCGCACGCTACCGACCCCGTCGTGGCGATCAGCGCCAAGGCGGGCC
Organism: Pseudoduganella flava; assembly: GCF_007830495.1. Taxonomy (GTDB): domain Bacteria; phylum Pseudomonadota; class Gammaproteobacteria; order Burkholderiales; family Burkholderiaceae_D; genus Rugamonas; species Rugamonas flava. The sequence goes on from NZ_VLKW01000005.1 coordinate 336,750, forward strand.
TCGCGGTGACGGCCGGCCAGGCGCTGCAGCTGGCGAACGGCGAGGCTGTTGCGCTGATGAGCGGTGCCGACACGCAGATCGTGTCCGGCGCGCAGATGCGCGTGCATGCAGGCCAGGCGATTGGCGTGCTGGCAGGCGCCGTCGCCGCGGGCGCCGACGGCGTCGGCCTGCAGGCGATCGCCGCGAAGGATGCGATCGACGTGCAGGCGCAGTCGGACACGCTGGCGATCCAGGCCCGCGACGACGTCAAGGTGGTCAGCGCCGCGTCGTTCGCCGAGTGGGCGGCGAAGAAAAGCATCTCGCTGTGGACGGCCGGCGGCGCCAACATCACGATCGACGGCGGCAACATCACCGTGCAGTGCCCGGGCAAGATCACGATCCATGCGGGCAAGAAGAGCTTCAAAGGGCCGGAGCGCAAGGAAGTCAGCATGCCGTATCTGCCGGTGCCGAACCTGCCGGCTGCTTTCAGCCAGCGGCTCGACGTGCACGACCTGTTCGTCCAGCACGATTTCGGCGCCGTGTCGTATGCCGCGAAGGTGGGCGACCAGCGCGTCAAGCGGGGTACGCTGGACGAGCATGGCCGCTCGGCGCAGATCTATGCCGAACAAGGCGAGAAGATGGAAATCCTCACCGGCCGCTCACTGGATGAATGGGATCTGATCGTCGACTACGACGATCTGGAGCAGAACAGCGGCGGCAGCGCCGCGTGAGGTGATGTGAAATGGAGCGGTCCCGGCAGGGGACCGAAGGCAGGCAGGCGTCGCGCGACGCCTGCCTTGTCACGCAGTCACGGCAGCTTCTTGAACTTGCCACTCTCCAGCAGCTGATACTGCTTCTTGCCATCCGCGTCGACGCAGTTGTAGGCAGTGTCGATCGTGCAGCCTTCGTTGAGCTGGTCCGTCACCTTGCCGTCCTTGATGGCCAGGAAGACGCCGGACATCACATCGCGCTTCTCGTTGCCGCCCTCCAGGTCGTCCACGCGCACCAGCAGCACGTCCTTCAGCGGCGGCAGCACGGCAAACGTCGGGTGCAGCTTGCTCGCGAACGGCGGCGCGTAGTCTGCCGCGTGGCTTCCGCCACCCTTCTTGTAGTCGTGATTGCCAATGAGCTTGGCCAACGCATCGGCATCCTTCGCGTTGGCGACATACGGATAGTAGACCGGTGCGCACTTGGCGGTTGCCTGGGGCACGCCTTTCACCAGCGGCACCAGGTCCAGGCACAAGCCCGTGTAGGCCGGCACCGAGAACGGCAGCTGGCTCAGCTTGCGGCCGCCCAACGGGAGCTTCGGATCGACGGCAGCCGCCGTGCCGCCGTCGCTGCGCACATAGCTGTAGAAGCCGGAGCCGGCAACCGGCACCAGCAGCTTGTCGCCGCTGACGAGGAATTCGCGCTGCATGCCGTTGCAATCGCTGTCGACGTCCGCTTCGTAGTAGTCCTTGCTGCCGGTGATCGAGAAACCGAAGTTCTTGCCCAGGTATTTTTCCAGCTTCGGTTCGTCGACGCCTTCCTTCAGCAGCCCCTGGAACGGCTCGGAATAGGCGTAGCGGGCCTTGTCCAGTTTGACCAGACACGATGGCGAGAACGCCGCTTGCTGGTTGACGATCTGCAGTACCGGCGATTTCGGTGCCGGGATCTTCGTCTGGCCGTGGTAATCCGCGCTCTTCTCGAAGCGCCACGTGCCCGACAGCTCGGCGGCGCCGGCATGCTGTGCCAGCGCGGCGGCCGCGAAGGCGAACGGAATGAGCTTGCGCATGGGTGTTCCTTTAGTGCGTTGAATCATAGATCTTATTCCTGAACATTTTCATCTCGGCCTGGCGGCGCTTGACGAGACCACCCTGGCCGCCGTTCGTGATGTCCGCGAACTCGTCGCAGCAGCCGTTGTAATCCTTCGTGTTCAGCTTGGACATCAGCTTCGGGAACTTGCTGATGCCGCCGCAGTTGAACGCGAGGCTCATCACCGCGTCGAACTCGTGCTGGTACATCGGCACCTGGATCGCCAGCTTGGCCTTGTCGGTGATGCGCTTGATATCCTTCTTGAGGATCTTTTCCGCTTCGTCCTTCGTCACCCCGTCCTTGTACAGCTCGTATTCTGCATCCTTGGCAGCTTTCATGCTCGCACAAGTCTTCTTCGCCAGCAGGTGGCCGAAGCCGACGGTGCAATAGCCTTCCGAGTCGTCATATGGCTTCTCGCCATACTTTTCCCAGCCCTTGATGAACTCGATGCCTTCGGCCGACAGCTTCAGCGAGTCGATCGGCAGGCGATCCGTCTTTTCCTCGGCCTTCGGCGCAGCCGGCGGAATGCCGGCGCAGTTGACGAGCTTCAGGCGGTTTTCCTGCTTGGCGAGCTCCATCAGCGGCAAGCCGTCCACCGCGCCCTGCGATGTCGCGTAGTAGCGGTCGGCTTTCAGCGCAGGGTGGAATTCGCGCACGTCCATGTGCACCCAGCTCTTGGCGCCCTGCTTCGCCGTTTCCAGCGACACCTTGTTCTTGTTCGGCCACGACAGCTGGGCGCCCATCCGCGCGACGAAGACCTTGGCGCGCAGCGTATCGACGTCCGCGCCGGCGCAGCGGACCTTGCCGCCGTTGCGGGTGAACTGCAGGTCGAGCGCATTGCCCATGTGGTTCGTCGACGTGCGGCTGTGTTGCTTGTTGTTGTACCAGCAGCGGTAGCCGGACGACACGGCCAGGAACTTGTAGCCCAGCGCCTTCTCCTTGACCGACGTGTAGAACAGCGCGGCGCGCATCGCCCACAGCAGCGCACGATGCATGCCGGGGAATTCCGTACCGGCGTGCCAGCCCTTGCCGTTCTTGATCCCGGCCTTCTCGGAGGTCGTGTAGCCATTGCCGAAGCCCTTGCACTTGCCGCAGGGGCAGGCCATGCCCGCCATGCTGACGGGATACTTGGTGCGGAACTCGTCGAGCGCGATCAGCACGGCACCGCATACCTTGCCGGTGCCGGCGACGCCCATGTAATCCTCCTGGAAGCGCTTGACGGCCGCCTCGGTCTTCGCGGTGAACTCGGCGAACGGCTTGTCGGCGGTGGCGGTGCCGCCGAAGCCCGTCAGGCGGATGTTGATCTCCTCGATCAGCGGCCCCTTGTCGCCCAGCTTGATGCAGCCGCTCTGGTCGCACACGAGCGGAATCGTCGTCTTCGGCGTGCCGTTCTCGCCGCGCCCCGGCTCGGGCTTGGCGGGCACCGGCTGGCCGGCACCCGCCGGTGGCGTCGCTTCCGGTTTCTGTTCCGGAATCGGCGGCGATGGCGGCGGCGGCGCGGGTTGCGGCTCGACCGGGCCGTCATCATGCGGCACGGGGGCCGGCGGCGGTGGCGCCGGTGGGGGCGGCGGTGGCGGCGGTGGCGGGCCGTCCGGCGCATCGGGCGCCGCGCCATCCTTGCGCAGCGGCAGCTTCAGCACCTGGTCCGGATGGATCATGTCGGTAGGCTTGATGCCGTTCAGGCGCGCGAGCTCCTGCACCGACGTGCCGTTGTCGCGCGCGATGCGCCAAAGGTTGTCCTTCGGCTTGACCTTGTACGTGCGCCGCTGGTATTCCCCAGCGTTCCCCTTGGCCTCCTGCAGCGGCACTTCCTGCTTGACCTTGCCGCTCAGCAGCTTGACGGAGAACTGGTCCGCCCACGGCACCAGGGTCTTGACCTTCTTCATCTCGTCGGTGCCGAAGCGCTCCACGTGCAAGCTCAGCTCGGTGCCGATCTTCGCGACGAATTTCTCGATATTGCCCTTGGCGTCGGTGACGCCCTTGGCGACGATACGGCCCTGGTCCAGGACCAAATATTTCAAACCGGCGATGCTGTTCCCGAGCGGGTCCAGCAGCTGCAATTTGACATGACTCTGATCGTCCGATCCGGGTTTCTGGGCACCTGGCATTCCACTGCTTTCCGTTGGTTGCGCACGCACGCCGGGCTGCTCGCACCGGCGCGACGATTATCATTGAAGCAATATTATATCTGAAAGAATTCCCGCAGGCATCACTGAACTGTGCGCGAACATCACCCGGCGTCCGCCCGCTCCGTGCCGAACTCCGCCACCGGCCACAGCACATACCCCGCCTCGGCCAGCTCGCCCAACAACCCTTTGCAGCCGCGCTCGCGCGTGTCGACGTCGGCGATGACGAAATGCGTCAACCCGTCGTCCATCCTCGCGAACTCGCCCAGCCAGGCCGCGCTGCGCGCGCATTGCGGGTCGGCGGCCGCGGGCGCGCTGGCGGCGCGCAGCAAGGCGGCGCGGTCCGTTGCCAGGCACGACGGGAACGGCGTGCCGCTCGCGGGATCGACGTCCACGGCGTGGATCTGCGCGACGCCGCACAGGCCGCCATGCGCCGCACTGGCGACCGGCACCTCGTGATGCAGCACGTGCGACAGGGCGAAGGCCGGCATCACGATGCGGTCGAAGTAGCCGTCGTCGTCGTCCGCTCCTGCGGCCAGGATGTAGATGCGCACGTTCGGATCGGACGGCTTGACGGCTTCCCACAGCCGCGGCGCGGCGGTGCCGGCGATGGCGGCGCCGCTGGCGGCAAGCGTCAGCGCGCAGGCGGCGCGGCGGAGGAGCGTCGTGAAGGTCAAGGCGGTGGCGGCGGCTGTGGATGAATGCGCCTGATTATAGGGCAATCATGCCTGCTGAAAATACGCGCAATGTCACAGCGCGCCGCGCAGTTTTTTCCATCCGCAGAGCTCGTTGACCGGCCAAGCGGGCAGCGTTTATATTCGTATTAACTTTTTGCGGGTCACACGCCATGTCGTCGGAATTGCTCACCCGGATCACCACCGCCCTCGCCCAGTTCTCGTCCGAGACCCGCCTGTACGAGCTCAAGCTGGAAAGCCCGGCCGACGCCGACCTGCTCGTCGAAGCCTTCGCCGCCGATGACACCGTGCACGGCATCGGCACGCGCGACGTCATCGCGCTGTCGACCAGCGCGCACCTGGACACGGCCGCGCTGCTGGGCACCCGCGCCACGCTGGAAGCCAGCCTGGCCGACGGCAGCCGCGCCCAATACGGCGGCGAGATCACCCAGGCCGCGATGCTGGGCAGCGAAGGCGGCTTCGCCCGCTACCGCCTGCGCCTGACGCCCTGGCTGTGGCGCCTGACACAAGCGCGCGCGAGCCGCGTCTGGCAGGACAAGAGCGTCATCGAGATCGTCGACGACGTGCTGGGCGGCTATTCTCCGCTGGCGCAATGGCGCTGGAGCGATGAAGTCGACGCGCACCTCGCGGCGGTATCGATCCGCAGCTACTGCTGCCAATACCGCGAGTCGGACTACGATTTCGTGCGCCGCCTGCTGACCGAAGAAGGCCTCGCGTGGCGCTTCGAACACGCCGATGGCGAGGAGCGCATGGTGCTGTTCGCGGACAGCACGCGCGAGGAGGCCATCGCCGAAGACCCGATCAGCGCCGCCGATGGCGGCATCCGCTTCCACGGCGCCCGCGCCCGCGAACAGCAGGACGCGATCCAGGCGCTGCAGTCCCGGCACGGCCTGACGGCAACGACGGCCACCCTCCTTTCCTACGACTACAAGGCCAAGAAGGCGGTCGCCGCCAGCGTGCCGGCACGCACCCGCGCCGCCAAGCTGCCCGCGCTGGAAGACTATGAAGTACCGGGCCAGTACGGCTACGCGAACGCGGACGAAGCCGAGCATTACGCCCGCCTGCGGATGGAATCGCGCGAAGCGGGCGTCCTGCAATGGCATGGCCGCTCCACCGTCCGCACCTTGCGCGCCGGCACGCGCGTGGCGGTCACCCAGGGCCCGTTGGCACTGGCGGACGACGGCACGCCGCCTGCGTTCACCGTGCTGCACGTGACCAGCGTCGGCGTCAACAACCTGCCGGCACCGGCCGTGCTCGGGCTGGCCGAGCTGTTCGGCCCGATCCCCGAGCTGCTCGAAGAAGCGCTGCGCGAACGCGACGCGGCATCGGGCGACCTGCCCCTCGTACTCGAACAAGCCCGCGCGACCGGCTATGGCAACACCTTCCAGGCGATCGCCGTTGATGTGGTCTGGCGCCCCGCCCTGCCCCACGGCCGCACGAAGCCGACGGCGCTCGGCACGCAAAGCGCGATCGTGATCGGTGCCGACGGCGCCGACCAGCCGTCCGGCGCCGACGAACTGTATTGCGACGCGCTGGGCCGCGTGCGCATCCGCTTCCACTGGCAGGAACAGGGCGACGCATCGTGCTGGGTGCGCGTGGCGCAGCGCGCCGCCGGCGGCGGCATGGGCAGCCAGTTCCTGCCCCGCATCGGCCAGGAAGTGCTGGTGCAATTCATCGAGAACGACATCGACCGTCCGCTGATCGTCGGCGCGCTGTACAACGGCCAGGGCGAAGGCGGCGTCGCCCCGACACCGGGCGGCGCGGCCGCCGCGAACGACGACGCCAGCTTGTTCGGCCACGCGGCAGATCGCGCGCCGTCCGCGCAGGGCAATCTGGCCGCCGGCAACAGCCCCGTGTGGCACGGGGCGTCAGCCGGCGCGGACGGCCACCGCAACGCGGCGGCCCAGTGGGGCCTGCGCAGCAAGGAGTTCGGCGGCCAGGGCTACAACCAGCTGCTGTTCGACGACACCGACGCGCAAGGCCGCGTACAGCTGCGCAGCACCCACGCGCAATCGGAACTGACCTTGGGCCACCTGATCCACACGGCGGACAACTACCGCGGCAGCCTGCGCGGCCAGGGCGGCGAACTGCGCACGGATGCCTACGGCGCCGTACGCGCCGGCGCCGGCCTGCTCGTCTCCAGCTACAAGATGCAGCACAGCGCCGATGCGCGCGACCCGGCCGGCGACAACGCCGCCGGCATCGCGCTGCTCAAGCAAGCCGTCAAACTGGGCGAGACGTTCAGCGAGGCAGCCGGCACGCACGGCACCGTCACGCTGGCGACCCACACGGGCGCGAAGCAGGCCAACAGCAGCGTCCTCGATGACGGCGCCGCGCCGCTGGAAGCGATGTTGAAGGCCGTGTCGGGCATGGTCGACGGCAAGGAGGTGGGCGCCGCGCGCGGCGACGCCGCCGGCAAATCCACCAAGCCGGCCGACGGCAAGATCCCGCACGCCACCGACCCCGTCGTGGCGATCAGCGCCAAGGCGGGCCTCGCGGTGACCGCGGGCCAGGCGCTGCAGCTGGCGAACGGCGAAGCGGTCGCGCTGATGAGCGGTGCCGACACGCAGGTCGTGTCCGGCGCGCAGATGCGCGTGCATGCAGGCCAGGCGATCGGCGTGCTGGCAGGCGCCGTCGCCGCGGGCGCCGAGGGAGTCGGCCTGCAGGCGATCGCCGCGAAGGATGCGATCGACGTGCAGGCGCAGTCGGACACGCTGGCGATCCAGGCCCGCGACGACGTCAAAGTGGTCAGCGCCGCATCGTTCGCCGAGTGGGCGGCGAAGAAAAGCATCTCGCTGTCGACGGCCGGCGGCGCCAACATCACGATCGATGGTGGCAACATCACCGTGCAGTGCCCGGGCAAGCTCACTATCCGTGCGGGCACGAAGAGCTTCAAGGGGCCGGACAGGATGCAGTACCCGCTGCCGTTGCTTCCACAGGCCATCTGCGTCGAATGCCTGATGAAGGCACGTGCGTCGGGCGCTCCGTTTGCGATGAGGTGACGATGGAACCCTATTTCGACCTGGTGGGCTTCGCCGCGGTTGCCACATCTGACTTTCCCGGCAGCGAAGTGTACGGCCTTGCCGACCATGGCGGCATGCCGGGCCTCGACAAGCAACTTGCACGTGCCGGCATCGCCTGGCGCACTCTCTTCGAGGGCTCGCACGAGGAAGGCGCGGCGGCCGTGGCACCCCTGCTGTTTTCGCTATCCGAAGCCTGGGCCGACGGGCATCGCCGGCTGCTCGAATGGGTTGCGGAACATGGCACCTATACATCGTCGCTGCTGCTGCTCGCGACACCGCTGCCCATCGACGAAGTGGCGGCACGGCTCGCATGCCGACTCGATGCGATGCTGTCCGAGGAGATGAACGTACTGCTGCGTTTTTTCGATCCGCGCGTCTTCGAGGCGCTGCTGGGCGTTCTGGACGCACAGCGGAAGGAGGCATTCCTCGGCGTCGCCGACGGCTGGTGGTACTTCGATCGGCGGGGAGCACTCGTAGCGCAGCCCTCGCGCTGTGCCGCGTGCGACGAACACACTGTGCCATTACGGCTGACCGCCACGCAGGAATTCGCTTTGCTCGCCGCAAGCGAACCGGATCAGGTGGCCGAACAGTTGGCCGCGCTCGTTCCGGAACCGTGGCGCAAGGTGTCGCTTCCGCAGCGCGCCGATTTCCTGGAGCGGCACATCGCAGATGCACGGCGGATAGGCTTGACTTCCACGCGTGACCTTACGCTCTACTGCGGCATTGCGCTGCTCGAAGGCGAAGACTTTTGCGCCACTGCGAAGTGGCGCCCGCTGCTGGGCGCGGTACAGCGAGGCGAGATGGATTTCAGCAGTGCGCTAGCCCAATCATGATCACTGAACAGACTTAGCAATGGACGACACACGGATGGGAACGATAGCAGGGCTTAGGAAACCTCACGCACGAACGCGGGCTGCAACTACGATAACGCTTATGGTCGCGTTGGCCGTACCCTCGCTATCGAGCTGTACGCCGCACGATGCCGGCGGTGATCCTAGCCCGCCCGTGGCAGGTGAGCCTGTAATGCTGGCGATCACGGGCTACAACTACACGAACAGGTCAATCGGGTCGTTCAGCGTCAACGGCCAAGGCGGAGGCAATATATTTGTCAGTACTCCGACCAGCGGTGGCGGGGGAAGAGCGTGCTGCGTTCTCTACGAACCTGGCAGCCCAGTGCCCAAGGTGACGGTCCGTTGGCAGACAGGCGGCTGCTATTACCATAAAAAAGTTGAGTACTCCGGTCAGGTCTATGACGCTTTGTACCCTTTCTTCGAGGAGCGGGAGGTAGCCGTCGCCGGTCCGATCCCCTCTCATCCGGAAGTACTCGAAGTGCATTTCTACCCGGGAGGAGAGGTGCAGGCGGCGATCACCGCCGAGGCTTCGGACCCACGACTGCATTTGGATTCTACGAGGGAAGACAAGTCCCGATATCCGAGGTGCCCAAATGACCAGAAACCAGCAGAATGATCAGGTCGGCGATGGTAAGTCGCCTCCGATCGGCCCATCGCCGGAGGGTCTGCGCGACGGTGTGGATCAGGCGTGCCGGATGCCTGCGGAGAAAGCTGGCACTTTCAAGGCGCTCCCTGGACTACGGACGTTGCAACTTGCCGCCCACTCTGCGCCCAAGGAACCCAGCCCCGGGAGTTGCTTGCAGCGTCTTTGGCTGAGTTTTTTCTTCGATGGAACCGGCAACAACCTGGACGCGGACGCGGGAACCCTCAAGCACAGCAACGTCGCGCGGTTGTACAACGCCCACGCGCCTGAAGATAAAACGAGAGGCATTTATCGCATCTACATCCCGGGTGTCGGAACCTATTTCAAAGAAGTTGGCGACGATGGCGGAGGCAAATTGGGGCTGGTCATGGGAAGGATGGGTGATCGACGGCTCGACTGGGCACTGAGTCAATTCGACAAGTTGCTGAAGCCGCATCTTGCACGTGCGAACTCGCCAAGCAATCGCATCGTTGAAGTGAACATCGCGGCATTTGGATTCAGCCGTGGCGCCGCACTGGCGCGCGCATTCGTCAATCGGGTGATCAGCCAACGGGCGGACGTCGGCGACGAAGGGTGGCGCCTTCGCGCTGGGGGTGCGCCATTGCACGTTCGCTTCATGGGGCTTTTCGACACCGTTGCTTCGGTGGGCATGGGCCTGAGCAGCAATACAACCGACCCTGGCGCGGCGTACTTTGGTGGGGGAAAATGGTCAATGCAGGTGAGGCTGAATGCTCCGAAATATAAGGACACACTGCCATCCGAATTGGCGTTTGCGCCCGAAGGAAAATCTGGGGCCGATCCCGCGCCAGGCTACGCGGATGGACACCAGGCCTGGGGAGGTGAACTCGCAATCCCACGTGCGGTGGAGGAAGTGCAACATTTCGTCGCCGCGCACGAGTTCAGGAATTCGTTCCCCCTCGACAGTGTGTGGGTGGCAGCCGATGGCCATATTGACGTGGTGGACCACTTTCACGAGGTTGTTTATCCGGGCGCCCATTCGGACGTCGGCGGCGGGTACCGTCCCGGAGAAGGCGGCAGATCTCCGGACGCGCTCGAGAAGCTGAGTCAGATTCCGTTAAATTGCATGTACGAGGCAGCTCTCGCACGAGGGGTTCCGCTTCTGCCGAAAACTGCCTGGATGGAGGCCAACGCACTTGATTTTGACGTGGGCACCGCATTACACGAGCATTTCAACTATTACTTATCAAAGCTGCCCTCGACAACATCACTCGGCGACAGCATCAACTCCCAGATGCGCCTTTACTACGCCTGGCGCTTTGCTTCGATTCGCCGGAAAGCGGCGGGGGACCGATCGGAAGCACAGCGGGTCAGCCAGGCGCGCCAGCAGTACAGTGCGGAGGCGAAGGCCTTGAAAGCACAGCTTGAACAGCTGGAAAAGGCCGACAGCGAAGCCGAGCGTGCCCATAGCCTTGCGATCGCACGGAGGCAAGCGTATATCCAGAGCCAATACGGCAATCCAAGGCTGGACCTCCGGGAATACGATGCGTCGATCAAGCTCGCGGAGGCGCGCCGCGCCGCCACGCGGAATCGGTACTTGAGTGAGAAGGCAAAAGCAGACGCTCTGCCGGATATGTCGACCTTGCACGAAGCGATCTCGATGTATGACCGGCAGTTGTTGGAGGACGTCAAGGCGATACGCCGTGTGTACGCAGAGACGGGATGGCTCGGCGGTGCGCCAAGGACGGAATTGCGCAAGGAACTCCGTCCTCACTACAGGGCCTTGATGGATGCGTACGAGGACGAATACATCCACAACCGCGGGCTGAAGGACGAGAAGATTTTTGCGTTCTTCGAACATTATGTACACGACTCTTTGAGTGGCTTCGCGACGGATGCAACACTCCCGTCTGATCCTCGCGTTATTTATCTCGGCGGTGACGAGAAGTACCGCTATGCGCGCAGGGAAGCAGTGCCGGAAACCCATGAGCGTCAGTATGCGAGTGTCAGGCGCGATGCGCTCGTAGAGGATGCATGACGAGCCGGCCCCGCATACCGTATCGACGCTCGATGCACCCGATAATAAAACCAAGACCATCGGTGTTTTACATGAACGTTCAACGCCGTCGCCACCAGCGGCTCCCCACAGACGGGCAATCCAGACTGGCGGCCGTCATTGTGGCGCTGGGACTTGCTTTCCCGGCATTGGTCGGGTGCACCCCGCAACAGCATCATACGCAGGCCAGGGAGGCGCGAAGGAAACCGGTCATGCTGGCGATCTCGGGCTACAACTACACGAACCGCCACATCGGATCGTTCAGCGTTAACGGCCAAGGCGGCGGCAATATTTTCGTCAGCACCCCAACGAGCGGTGGTGGCGGCAGCACATGCTGCGTTTCATACGTACCTGGAAAACAGGTCCGCAAGGTGACTGTGCGCTGGGAGGCCGACGCATGCTACTACCACGTGAAATCAACGATGTCGAACGAGGTCTACGACGACTTGCATCCGATCTTCAAGGAGCGCGAGGTCGTCATTGACGAAGACATACCACAAGAGCCCCAGAATTTCGAAGTGCATTTTTATCCCGACGGCTCGATCCGCGCAGCGATCACGTCTGAAATTGCGTTACCCCGCCTGCAGCTCCCCGCTGAGCGAGAGGATAAATCCCGCTACCCAAGGTGTCCGAACGACCGCAAGCCCGACGCATGAACGAGCCGGCGGCCCCAGGTAGCGGCCCGTTAATCAGATCGTATCCGCCGTCCCCCCATCCACCCGCAACGCCGCTCCCGTCGTCGCCGACGCCTGCGGCGAGCACACGTAGACGACCATATTGGCCACCTCCTCCGGCGTTGCCACCCGTTGCAGGATCGAGCTCGCGCGGTGTTCGCGCACGAACGCGTTGGCTTTTTCCAGCGCACTTGCCGCGCTCTCGCCCGGCGCCACCATGTGCTGCACGCCCTCGGACAACGTCGGCCCCGGCAGCACCGAGTTCACCGTGATGCCCGTGCCGGCCAGGCTTTTCGCCAGGCCGCGCGCGATCGCCACGTTCGCTGTCTTCGTGAAGCCGTAGTGGATCATGTCGGCCGGGATGTTGATCGCCGATTCGGACGAGATGAACACGATCCGGCCCCAGTTCTTGCGGCGCATGCCGGGCAGCCACGCGCGGCTGGCGCGCACGCCGGACATCACGTTCACTTCGAAGAAGCGGGTCCATTCCTCGTCCGGGATCTCGTCGAACGGCTGCGGGCCGAAGATGCCCAGGTTGTTGACGAGGATGTCGCATTCCGGTTCCAGTTGCGCCAGTTGCGCGAAGCCCGCCGCGTTGCCCAGGTCGACGGCGTGGCCGCGCACGGTAGCCCCCAGCGCGTCGGTGCGCAGGCGGGCCAACGCCGCATCCACATCCTGCTGCTGGCGGCCCGTGACGACGACGGCGGCGCCGGCGCGGGCCAGGCCGGCGGCGATCGCGAAGCCGATGCCGCGTGTGGAGCCCGTGACGATGGCGGTTTTTCCGGTCAGATCGATATGCATGGTCCCTCCTTGGCAAAAAGACCACTATAGCGTGGCTGTCCCATTCGTGCAGGCGGCAAAAAAACTGTCCAAACCCACGGGCCGGGGATACACTAGTGCAATATTTTTGCGTCACTCCTTACTTGATCCGCATTTTTTCCGACCTTCCGCGGCGCACGTTCACGCTGGTTCTGCTGGCGGGTGCGGTCATGGGCAATTGCGCCTGGGCGTCCGTCGGTGCCGGGCCGGATACGCTGGCCGTGGTGTTCCCCGATATCGGCGAGCCCTACCGCAAGGTGTTCACTGAAATCATCGACGGCGTCGAGCAGCAGGCGCGCGGCAAGGTGCGCAGCGTGGCCGTCGGGCCCGCGCAGGACGCGGCTGAACTGCAGACGACGCTGCGCCGCACCGGCGTGCGCACGGTCATCGCGCTGGGGCGCCAGGGCCTGAAGACGGCCGGCGCCTTCGATGCGTTGGGGGTCGTCGTCGGCGGCATCAGCGCGCTGCCCGAGCAGGAGCGCTTCAGGGGCATCAGCCTGATGCCGGACCCGGCGCTACTGTTCACGTGGCTGAAGACGCTGGTGCCGGGCGTGAAACGCGTCATCGTCGTGTACAGTCCACAACAAAGCGCCGGCGCCGTACGCCTGGCGCGCGACGCGGCGCGGGCCCAGGGCCTGGAACTTGTTGCGCTCGAGGCGCAGGACCTGGCCGCCGCCGTGCGCCGCTACGAAACGGCATTTGCCGGCATCGACGGCAAGCGCGACGCCGTGTGGCTGCCGCAGGACGCCGTCACCGCCGACGATGCCACCGTGCTGCCCCTGGTGCTGCGCGAGTCGTGGAATCGCAACGTCGCGCTGTTTTCCAGCAGCATCCTGCACGTGAAAAAAGGCGTGCTGTTCGCGCTCTACCCCGACAACGCGGCGCTCGGCCGCGAGCTGGCCGCGCTGGCCCAGGCGCCGGATGCCACAGCGAAGATTGGCCTGCAGCCGCTACGGGCCGTCAAGGTGGCGTTCAATACCCGGACGGCCGGGCACATTGGCCTTACTGTTAATATGGAGCAACACTCTTTCGATGCAATCTTCCCATAGCCGCCGTTTCTGATGCTTTTAGTAAATTTATTTCTTATTGGCTAAAGCATTGCGAATATACTATAGGGTGCCGGCAAGCGACGTCTGCTTGCGTTGAAAGAACAACATGATCCGTACCCGTCTTCGGCGCGCGCTGGCGTGCGCCGTCATCCTCGCCCTTTGCTGCAAAGAGGCCGTTGCGTCCCCCACGATCGAGCTGCCCGGCGTGCCCGCGCAGGCGCGCGACACGGTCGGCGCGCTGTTTGAAACGATCGATGGCGGCATCTCGTCGATGGCCTGGCCTGCGGAAGTGAAGCACGTCACGCTGGCCCAGCTGGAGGACCAGCTGCGCCGCCCGGACGTGCGCGCGTCGATCGGCAAGGGCACGATCGCGGTGCTGTATCCGAACGTCGAGCAGCCGTTCCGCTCCGCGTTCACCAGCATGATCCAGGGGATCGAGGAACGTACCAGCCTGCCGGTGCGCAGCTATCCCGTCGATACGCGCATCGAGGCGAACGAACTGAATGCGATGCTCAAGCAGAACGGCACCAAGGTCGTCATCGCGCTGGGCCGCCAGGGGCTGGCTGCCGCAGCGGGACTGGACCGCGACATCTCCGTCGTCGTCGGCGGCGTGCTGCTGCTGTCGGACGCCGACAACGTGGCCGGCATCAGCCTGACGCCCGACCCGGCGCTGCTGTTCGCCCGCCTGCACGCGCTGCTGCCGGACCTGCGGCGCGTGATCGTCGTCTACAACCCGAAGAATTCCGAGTGGCTGATCCGGCTGGCCCGCGAAGCGGCGCGCTCGCAGGGCCTCGAACTGGCCGCCTACGTGGCCGGCGACATGGCGCGCGCCGCCCAGCTGTACCCTTCCCTGATCTCCGGCGCGGATGGCCGGCGCGACGCCGTCTGGCTGCCGCACGACGCCACGACGGTCGAGGAAAGCACGATCCTGCCGCTGGTGCTGCGCGAAACGTGGAACGCCGGCGTGCCGCTGTTCTCCAGTAACGTGCAGCATGTGAAGAAAGGCGCGCTGTTTGCGATGGTGCCGAACAACGTGGAGATGGGCCGCACCCTGGCCAGCTCCGCGATGGGCATGCTGAACGGCGGCAGCCGGCGCGGCAGCCTGGCGCCGTCGCGCACGTTGCAGACGGCGATCAACGTGCGCACCGCCAGCCACATGGGCCTGCAGCTCGGCCACCAGCAGCAGCGCAGTTTCGACTTCGTGTTCCCGCAGCCGTAACATGTTCGACAAATACCTGCGCCGCACCGCGTTCGGCCTGCAGCTGTCGGTGATCGTCTCGGCGGCGATCCTGGGGCTGGCGCTGTTCTCGTCGCTGATGAACTCGATGCAGGCAAGCTCGCGGATGCGCGACTACTTCATCGGCCAGGGCCAGCGCATCGCCGACACGTTCGCCCGCCAAAGCACGCTGGCCTTGCTGTTCCACTCGCCGGAAAACGCCCGCGACGTCGTCGGCAGCACCCTGGCCTTCCCGGACGTGACGGGCGTGCAGATCACCGACGCGAAGAACCGCGTGCTGCTGTCGCAGGCGCATGGCGGCAAATGGGTGCTGCCGCCGCCCGTCGACGCCGCGCCGGAACGGGCCCGCCTGATCGCCGAGAACGGCGATGCGTGGCTGTTCGCCGCGCCCGTGCTGGGCGGCCAGACGGAAGCCTCGCCGTTCGACATGCAGGAACAGAAACCGCAGCTGCTCGGCTACGTCCACGTGCAGGTCGGCAAAGGCACGCTGAACAAGCTCACATGGTCGCTGATGCTGGGGAACCTTGCGATCACGTTCTCCGTCGCGGCGATCCTGCTCGTCACCGTGCGCCTGTTGACGCGGCGGATGACGAATCCGCTGGCCGCGCTGTCGAACCTGATGCGGCGCGCCCGCGCCGGCGAGTCGCAGTTGCGCGCCGAGGCGGCCGGCCCGCGCGAACTGATCGACATGGCCCATGCGTTCAACCAGATGATGACGGTGCTGGAAGAGCGCGAGCAGGAGCTGAAGGAGTCGCGCGACGCGGCCGTCAACATGGCGCAGGTCAAGGCGCAGTTCGCGGCTACCGTCAGCCACGAGGTGCGCACGCCGCTGAACGGCGTGGTCGGCATGCTCGACATGCTGCGCGAGATGGAACTGACGCCGCGCCAGCAGGAATGCGTGGATGTGGCGTGGAACGCGTCGCGCACGCTGATTGAACTGATCAACAACATCCTCGATTTTTCGAAAATGGACGCGGGCAAGCTCGCGCTGCAGGAATCGGACTTCGAGCTGGCCAAGCTGCTGGCCGAGACGATCGAGCTGGTGGCGCGCCCGGCGCACCAGAAAGGCGTGGCGATCGGCTACGACGTGGCGCCGGGCGTGCCGGCGGCGATCCACGCGGACGCGCTGCGCCTGCGCCAGATCCTGATCAACCTGCTCGGCAACGCCGTCAAGTTCACCGAGCGCGGCGAAGTGACGGTGCGGGTCAACATGCCGACCGCGGACACACTGCGCTTCATCGTGCGCGACACGGGCATCGGCATGAGCGAGGACGTGCAGCGCATGCTGTTCGAATCGTACGTCCAGCCCGATCCGTCCACGACGCGCCGCTTCGGCGGCACGGGCCTGGGCCTGGCGATCTGCCGCCAGCTGACCACGTTGATGGGCGGCGAGATCGGCGTCACCAGCACGTTCGGCGAAGGCACGACGTTCGAATTCACGATCCGCTGCGCGGCCGCGCTGCTGCAGCCGGAACCGCCGGCGGCCGCACGGCTGCCGGCGCTGCCAGGACCCAGCGCGCCGTATCGGGTGCTGGTCGCCGAGGACAACCGCACCAACCAGATGGTGGCGGCCGGCATGCTGTCGCTGCACGGCTGCGTGTGCGAGTTCGCGTCGAACGGCCGCGAAGCCATCGAGGCGGCGCAGGGCGCCCGCTTCGACCTGATCCTGATGGATTGCAGCATGCCGGAGATGGACGGCTACGAAGCCACCGCCCACATCCGCGTGTTGGAACAGGCGCTGGGCCGGCGCACGCCGCTCGTCGCGATGACGGCGAACACGCAGCGCGGCGATGCCGAGAAATGCCTGGCCGCCGGCATGGACGATTACCTGGCCAAGCCGATCACGCTGGTCGAGCTGCGCCAGAAGCTGGAGCGCTGGCTGCCCCACGCGGACGAGGCGCTGCCGCCCGTCGTGCACGAAGCGCACACGGGCACCGTGCCGAACCAGGACGGCGTCATCGACCGCGCCGTGTTCGACAAGCTGCGCGAAATTCTGGGGCCGGCGCTGCCGCAGGCCGTCGAGCCGTTCCTCGAAGACGCGCCCGTGTACCTGGCCGAACTGGAACAGGCGCTGATCGCGGAGAACGCCCCCATCGCCCGGGCCCGCGCCCACGCGCTGAAAGGCGCGGCCGGCAACCTGGGCGCCTATGCCCTCGCCTCGCTGGCGCAGGAAGCGGAACACCTGGCGACCCAGGACGACACGGCGGCGATCAAGCCGCTGCTGCCGGCGCTGCGCGAGGCGCATGCGGCCGTCGACCGGCTGCTGCGCGCGGAAGTCGATACGCCGCAGGCCGACAGCGAACTGCCGCTGGCGGCCCAGGCCCACGTGCTGATCGTCGACGACGACCGCAGCACCCGCACCACATTGCGCCACACGCTGCAGCGCGACGGCTTCCTCGTCGAGGAGGCCGAGGATGGCGCGCAGGCGCTGGCGATGCTGCCGCGCTGCCAGCCGGACGTGATCCTGATGGACGCGGTGATGCCCGTGATGGACGGCTTCGAAGCGTGCGCGCGGCTGCAGGACATGCCGGGCGGCAGCGGGATTCCCGTGCTGATGATCACGGCGCTGCAGGACAACACGTCCGTCGAGCGCGCGTTCGCGGCCGGCGCCTCCGACTACATTCCGAAGCCGATCCACTATGCCGTGCTGTCGCAGCGGGTGCGCCGCATCATCGAGGCCAATCGCGCCGAGAAGAAGATCCGCCACCTGGCCTACAACGACCTCCTGACCGGGCTGCCGAACCGCACGCTGTTCTTCGAGCTGCTGGCCCAGGGCATCGAGCGCGCGGGACAGCACCAGCAGCAGCTGGCCGTGCTGTTCATGGACCTGGACCGCTTCAAGTACGTCAACGACAACCTGGGCCACGACGTGGGCGACCGCCTGCTGGTGGCTGTCGCCAAGCGGGTGCGCCAGAGCGTGCGCAACGTCGATGCGGTGGCGCGGCTGGGCGGCGACGAATTCACCGTCGTGCTGGGCGACCTGGATGGCCCGGCCGGGGCGGCCGCCGCCGCGCATGCGATCTGCCGCGCGCTGGAAAGCCCGTTCCAGATCGACGGCCACGACATCTTCGTCACCAGTAGCGTCGGCATCGCGATGTACCCGCACGACGGTACCGACGTCGCCACGCTCGTCAAGCATGCGGACAGCGCGATGTACCGCGCCAAGCGCACCAATACCGGATTCAAGTTCTACGAAGCGTCGATGGAACAGTCGATTTCCGAGCACGTGCGGCTCGAGAGCGACCTGCGCCGCGCGCTGGAGCAGGAGCAGCTGGAGGTCTACTTCCAGCCGCAGGCGACCGTCGAAGCGGGCCGCATCGTCGCGATGGAAGCGCTGGTGCGCTGGCGCCATCCGACGCGCGGCATGGTGCCGCCCGCCGAGTTCATTCCGCTGGCCGAGGAGACGGGCCTGATCAATCCGCTGGGCGACTGGGTGCTGCGGCGCGCGTGCGCCCAACTGCAGCGCTGGATCGCCGACGGCCTGCCGCCGCTGCGCGTCGCCGTCAACCTGTCCGTGCGCCAGTTGCTGCAGCGGGGCTTCGCCGACACGGTGCGCCAGGTGCTGGCCGAGACGCGGCTGCCGTCCCACCTGCTGGAGCTGGAGATCACCGAAAGCACGCTGATGGAAAACGCGCAGGATACGCTGGCCGCGCTGCATGCGCTGCGCGACCTGGGCGTGCGGCTGTCGATCGACGACTTCGGCACGGGGTACTCGTCGCTGTCGTACCTGAAGCGCTTCCCCGTCGACATCATCAAGATCGACCGCTCGTTCGTGCGCGACGTGCCGCAGGACGTCGACGACGCCGCCATCGTCACGGCGATCATCGCGCTGGCGCACAGCCTGCGCCTGGAAGTCGTGGCCGAGGGCGTCGAAACGGAAGCCCAGCTGCACTTCCTGCAGGCGCGCGGCTGCGACCTGCTGCAGGGTTATCTGCTCAGCCCACCGGTGCCGGCGGCGCAGTTCGCGCAGCTCGTCGCCGAGCGGGAAGCCGCCGCCTGAGCGGCTTGCCAGGGCGCTGTTCGCCGCCGCTCGAACAGCGCCTTTGTCAAGGGCGCTGTGCCCCGGCCGTGTTGGAACGAACTGAACTTCCCGGCTGTTGTGTTGTCTCAGCTGTATCGACGGCAGCGATACGGGAGCATGACTGCATCCTCGTCGCGCGCGATCGCGGCGGGAAGACGCGGGACTGGTGGACGGGGCGCGGCCGCGTCACCGGCAAGCAGCTGTCTTCGTGCCTGCCGAAGGCACTGGATACGGACGCCGTGCTGGTGACCGATGGCGCCGACGCCTACCGCGCCTCCATCGCTGCCCATCCGTTGACCACGTGGCGCTGAACCTCGCGCGCGATATCCGGAAACGCGACCCCTACCACCTGCAGAACGTGAACCACTATCGCAGCCGCTTCAAGACGTGGCTGCGCACGTTCCTCGGCGTGGCGAGTCGCTACCTGCCGAACTACCTGGGCTGGCGCCATGCACTGGGCGGCGGCCGGATCACGACGCCGGCGGACCTGCTGAAATCCGCGCCGGGCTGGCGCACCCGCGCGGCAGCGGCGTGCTGAGTAACCGCGAAACCGCGGCATGCGGACCTACCCCGGCCTCGGAATCCAACAGGGTCGGGTGACAGCGCCTTTGTTAAATCGGCCGGCATATTTTTTTAAAAACTCCACCGCCACCGACACCGCTACATTCCCTCCCGTTTCCGCTTGTATTCCCGACGCGCGCCGTGCTGTCGCGCGCCCATCCGGCTGCCCCGCCCCTCTGGATTCCCGCCCTGCGCCCGGCCGCCGCACCAGCTTGTTTCCGTTCGCCCGGAAATTTCTTTTTAGTAATTTTTATATCCGGCGAGCAATTCTCACCAAAATACGCTATCATTCCGCACCGCAGCAAAATTCCGTTCATTAACAAAGAATAACTTCGATGGCCCGCACCGGCGAACCCGGCGCGGCCGCTGTCCATTTAACTGGGAATTCAGCATGTTCGACACGACCGTCGCGCCGTCACAAGCCGCGCGCCCGCAGCAGCACTCCGCATCCCTCGACATGGCCGACCTCTTGGTCGCCTACCTGGAACAACTTGGCATCGACTACGTCTTCGGCATTCCCGGCGGCGCCATCGAGCCGCTGTACAACGCCATCGCGCGCAACCAGCGCCGTGGCGGCAACCTGTCGCACATCGTCGCGCGCCACGAGGCCGGCGCGGCGTTCATGGCCGACGGCTATGCCCGCGAGACCGGCAAGATCGGCGTCTGCGTGGCCACGTCCGGCCCCGGCGCGACGAACCTGATCACCGCCGTCGCCACGTCCTACGGCAACGACGTGCCGCTGCTCGTCATCACGGGCCAGCCCGCGCTGCCGTCGTTCGGCAAGCACGGCCTGCAGGAATCGGCCTGCACTGGCATCGACGTGATGGCGATGTTCCGCCACTGCACGCGCTACAACTCGCTCGTGTCGCATGCCATGCAGCTGGAATGGAAGCTGATCACCGCACTGCAGCACGCGATGCGCGCGCCGCGCGGGCCCGTGCACCTGTCCGTGCCGGTGGACGTGTTCCGCGCTCCCGCCCTGCAGCAAAAGCCCACGTACGACCTGAACGCGCTGCTGCAACCGGCGGAACTGGTCGACGACGGCGCCATCGAACGCCTGCGCCAGATGCTGGCGGACAGCCGCAAGGTCGTGATGCTGATCGGCGGCGCCTGCGGCGACGCGATCCACGCGATCCTGCAATTCGCCGTGCTGAAAGGCGCCACGTTCGTCACGACGCCGGACGGCAAGGGCCTCGTCAGCCCGCAGCACCCGCTCTATCGCGGCGTGTTCGGCTTTGGCGGCCACGCCGCCGCCGAGATGGCGCTGCGCGATCCCGAAGTGGACATGATCCTGGCGATCGGCTGCAGCATGGGCGAATGGAACACGGGCGGCTGGAACGCCAGCCTGCTCAACGAGCGCCTCGTGCACATCGACGAATCGGAAGAACACCTGGCCCGTACGCCGATGGCGCGCGCCCACCTGCGCGGCAGCCTGCTGCCGATCTTCACGCGCCTCGTCGAACGCACCCACCAGGTGCGCCGCGACGCCGTCATCGAGTTCGAACGCCGCCGCACGGCCCGCACGCTGGATGCGATCGACTGGGAACCGGACAGCATGCTCGACTCCGCGGCCGCCTTCACCAGCGATGCCGCGCCCGTCAAGCCGCAGCGCCTGATGCGCGAGCTGTCGCTCATGTTCCCACCCAGCACCCGCTTCTTCGCCGATGCCGGCAACAGCGTGGCCTGGGCCGCCCACTACCTGCAGCCGCACGACCGCCGCCTGGGCGAGCGCCGGCTGGAGGAAGGTCCGGCCCAGCGCAAGCGCAGCGCGGGCCGGCGCCGCAGCAACGGCGGCTGGCTGCGCCTGACGAGCCACTTCGCGCCGATGGGCTGGGCGATCGGCGCCGCCGTCGGGACGGCGGCCGCCAATCCGGACGTGCCGGTCGTCTGCATCACCGGCGACGGCAGCATGCTGATGAGCGGCCAGGAACTGTCGGTGGCTGTCGCCGAGCAGCTGTGCGTGATCTTCGTCGTGCTGAACGACGGCGCGCTGGGCATGGTCAAGCACGGCCAGCGCCTCGGTGGCGGCGAGCGGATCGGCTATGCACTCCCGCCGACCGACTTCGCGATGCTGGCCCGTTCGCTGGGCGGCCAGGCGTTCACGATCCGTTCGCCCGCTGACCTGGAAGCGCTGGACATGCAGGCCATCTGCAACCACCCCGGCCCGACCATGCTGGACGTGCACATCGACGGCGAGGAAGTGCCGCCGATGGCCAGCCGCCTGCGCGTGCTGCTGGACGACGGAGCCTGACATGCGCGACACGCGAGAACTCGAAGCGCCGGCAGCGGCCGTGCGCGACCTGGTCCACACGCGCATCTGGCGCGAGGAAGCCCAGCCCGATAATCCGTTCGCCGCCCGCACGGCGTTCTGCCGCGGCTACGACGTGTTCGGCACGCTGGCCGGCAATGCGCGCTGGATCGAGATGCTGGTACTGCTGCTGCGCGACGAACTGCCCGGTGACGCGGCGCTCGATGCGCTGGAAGCACTGGCCGTCGCATTGGCCAACCCGGGCCCGCGCGACCCCTCGGTGCATGCCGCGATGTGCGGCGCCGTCGGCGGCTCGGCCGCGGCGGCGGCGCTGATCGCCGCGCTGTCGGTCGGTGCCGGCCGCATCGGCGGCGCGCGCGAAGTGCACGATGCGATGACGATGTGGCGCGACTGCGGCGGCGATTTCGCCGCGTGGCTGGCCTGGTGCGAACGGGAACAACCCGTTGATACGTGGCCGGCGCGGGAACACGTGCCGGGCTGCGATCCGCATGGCGTCGCGACGCCGCTGCCGGTCATGCAGCTGCTTGGCGCCGTCCGCAGCGCCGGGGCGCGCACCCGCTGGCTGGCCGAGAACGTCGAGGCGGCCCGCGCCGCCATCGGCCGGCCGCTGGCGCTGATGGGCGTCGCGGCCTGCGTCTTCACGGACCTGGGCTTCACGCCGGCCGAAGGCGAGATGCTGACCTTGCTGCTGCGCCTGCCCGGCGCCGCCGCGCACGCGCTGGAGCAAGGCGAAACAGGCTTCAAGCGCTTCCCGTTTTATTCGGTCGAACTGGAGGCCGCATGAACGGGCCCGAACTGCTGCAACGCCACGCCGGCAAGCTGACCACCAGGGTCGGCGCCTGCTGGCCCGGCAGCCATGCGATCTTCCGCGGCCGCGACCTGCACCGCGAGCTGTCCGACGCGGACTGGGTCGACCTGTACGTGCTCGGCATCGTCGGCCGCCGGCTCGACCCGGCCGAGGTGCGCCTGCTGCACGCGATCTGGGTCAACACCAGCTATCCGGACGGCCGGCTGTGGAACAACCGCGTCGCCGCGCTGGCCGGCAGCACGCGCTCTTCCGCCAATCTCGGCATCGTCGCCGGCCTGGCGCTGTCGGAAGCGCAAGTGTACGGCGGCGGCGCCGGCATCCGCGCGTTCGCCTTCCTGCAGCAGGCCGCCGCGGCGATGGAAGCCGGCGACGACCTGGAAGCGCTGGTGCTGGCCGAGGCGCGCGCGCGCCGCATCTACGGCTACGGCCGGCCGATCAATTCGACCGACGAGCGCATCCCCGTCGTGCGCGCCATCGCCGGCCGGCTGGGCCTGGACCAGGGCCCGCACCTGCGCGCCGCCTACGCGATCGAGCGCATCCTGCTGCCGCACTGGCCGCAGCTGCGCATGAACTATGCGGCGCTGCACGCGGCGCTGATCGCCGACATGGGCCTGACGGTGCGCGACTACCAGCTGCTGCGTGTGCCGACATTCCTGGCCGGAATGGCGCCGTGCCAGGCCGAAGCGGCCGCCCGGCCGGCCGGCACGACGTTCCCGACGCCCTGCTCCGGAGTCGCCTACCACGGGGTTGCCGAGCGAACGTGGCAACGGCGCCGCACTCCAGACTGATTTTTCGTGTGCATCTTTCATTGCTCAGGCTACAATGCAATCGTTTGTATTCGGCAAGAGAAGTGAGGAGCGCTTGTGAAGTTGCAGAACATGAGGCGGAAAACCCTGGTAGTGCTGGTTGCCTGCGCACTGCCGCTGGCAGGTGCGCTGGCCCAGCCGGCCACGGAAGAAGAGGAACTGAGCCTGGTCTATGGCGACAACGACAGTGTCAGCATTGCCACCGGCAACAGCATGACGTTGCGCCGCGCCCCCGGCGTCGCCACCGTGATCACGGCGGCCGACATCGCGGCGATGGGCGCCACGGACCTGGACCAGGTGCTGGAAACGGTGCCCGGCCTGCACGTCAACCGCAGCGCCAACAACTACACGCCGCAATATGTCGTGCGCGGCATCGTCAGCCAGTTCACGCCGCAGCTGCTGGTGCTGCAGAACGGCGTGCCGGTGACGACGGCCTTCACGGGCAGCAAGGGCAATCTGTGGGGAGGCTACCCCGTCGAGCACATCGCCCGCATCGAGGTGATGCGCGGCCCCGGCTCGGCGCTGTACGGTTCCGACGCGTTCTCCGGCGTCATCAACATCATCACCAAGGCGGCCACCGACACGCCGGGCACCGAGATCGGCGCGCGCGCCGGCTCGTTCCAGACGCGCGACGGCTGGGTGCAGCACGGCGGCATGATCGGCCCCGTGCAAGTGGCGGCCTACCTGCGCCGCGGCAGCAGCGACGGCTTCAAGCGCATCATCGAGGCGGATGCGCAAACCCGCAACGACGCCCTGTTCGGCACCCATGTCAGCCTGGCGCCCGGCCCCGTCAACGTGGGCTACACGGCCACCGACGCGAACCTGGAGCTGTCGTACCGGCAGTGGAAGGCGCGCTTCGGCTACAAGCTGCGCGACGACCTGGGCACCGGCGCCGGCATCTCCTCCGCGCTGGATCCGACCGGCCAGCAGCGCAGCGAGCGGATCACCACGGGCCTGTCGTGGGCCGATCCGAACGTCACGCGCAACTGGGGCTTCGGCGCCGCGCTGAACACCCAGCACTACGAGCAGGAATTCCCCGTCGACTTCATGCTGCTGCCGCCGGGTACCAGGCTGCCGACCGGGACGTTCCCGAACGGCATGCGCGGCGGTCCGGACGAATACGAACGGATCGTGCGCCTGTCCGCCTGGGCCGATTACAGCGGCTGGGATGATCACCACGTGCGCATCGGCGTCGGCCACGACGACCTGGACATGTACCGCACGCACGAGAGCCGCAACTTCAACTACACGCCGGGCGGGACGCCGATCCCGCTGCCGGCCGTGGTGGACTTCGTCGACACCGATCCGTTCATCCTGCCGCACCGGCGCCGCATCGATTACATCTACCTGCAGGACGAGTGGCGCCTGGCGCAGGACTGGAACCTGACGGCCGGCGTGCGCCACGACCAGTACTCGGACTTCGGCGGCACGACCAATCCGCGCGTCGCGCTGGTGTGGGATGCCAGCTACGACCTGACCGCGAAGCTGCTGTACGGCCGCGCGTTCCGGGCGCCGTCGTTCAACGAAAGCTACAGCATCACGAACCCGGTCGCGCTGGGCAATCCGGACCTGAAGCCGGAAAAGAACAGCACGGTGGAACTGTCGTTCGCGTGGCAGGCCACGGCCGACGCGCAGCTGAACGCCACGCTGTTCCACTACGATATGAGCAACATCATCCGCACCGTCGCCAACCGCATCCCGAACACGGGCGCGACGTATGCGAACACGGGCGACCAGATGGGCCGCGGGTTCGAACTGGAAGGCACGTGGACGCCGCTGCGCACCGTGCGCATGGTCGGCAATTACGCCTACCAGCGCTCGGTCGACAAGGCCACCGACCGCGACGCCGGCTATGCGCCGCACCACCACGTGAATGCCCGGGCCGACTGGCAATTCTCCAGCGGCATGATGGCCAGTTCGCAGCTGAACTGGGTGGGCGAACGCCAGCGCGCCGCCGGCGACGCCAGAGCCCCGCTGGGCGGCTACACGACGGTGGACCTGACCCTGGGCACGCGCCGCAACCGGCAGGGCTGGAACTTCACGGCCTCGGTGCGCAACCTGTTCGACGCGGACGTGCGCGAACCGAGCCTGGCACCGGGCCTGTCGATTCCGAAGGACCTGCCGATGGCACCGCGTGCGTTCACGGTGCAGGCCGTTTATACGATGTAAGGGTCAGACCCGGATCCCGGGTCTGACCCTAGACGCTGCATTTTGGGGTGAAAGCAGGCGCTGCACGGGCTCATGCTGAGACCCAAGACCCAACATCTGGGGTCAGACCCGGATCCCGGGTCTGACCCTAGACGCTGCATTTTGGGGTGAAAGCAGGCGCTGCACGGGCTCATGCTGAGACCCAAGACCCAACATCTGGGGTCAGACCCGGATCCCGGGTCTGACCCTAGACGCTGCATTTTGGGGTGAAAGCAGGCGCTGCACGGGCTCATGCTGAGACCCAAGGCCCAACATCCTTGGGTCAGACCCCGGCGGGGTCCGACCCTCAGGTGATCTGCACCTTGCGGCCGTTGCCGCCCGCCTTCTTCGGCAACGTCAGCGCCACCACGCCGTTCTCGTAGCGCGCCTGCGCCTGGGCTTCGTCGACGGGCTTGTCGAGCGTGAACGAACGGTATTGCTGGCCGTAGTAGCGTTCGCTGCGCACCAGCTTGCCTTCCTTCTTCTCGTCGTGTTCCTGGCGCGTCTCGGCAGAAATCGTCACGCGGTTGCCGTCGACGTCCACGTGGATGTCTTCCTTCTTCACGCCGGGAATTTCCGCCTTCACGCAATAGCCCTGCTCGCTTTCGGACACGTCCAGCCGCATCGCAGGCTGCGTGCCGTGGATGCCGCGCCCACCGAAGTCGCGCAGCAGCTCTTCCACATTGCGCAGCGGATCGAAGCGGCTCAGTTCGGAGCTCAGTCCGGAAAACGGATCAAAGTTCATCAGATGATTGGCCATGATGTCCTCCTTCTGCTTCATGTTCTGCATCCGTTAGTTTACGCCGCCCGCGCGCAGTTTCAACACCCCGATCTTTCGTGCCGTATTTGACCTTTATCAAATAAGCGGACTGACTCGCGACAAGGACGCTCGTACACTGGTCTACGGACACCTACCAATCACGGCGCCGTGCCGCGGTGCCATACCGAAGGAGTGAACCATGTACAAGACCATCGTGGTGCATGTGGATGACAGCCCGCAGCTGCGGCCCCGCCTCGCCGTCGCGGCGCGCCTGGCCGCGCTGAACGAAGGCCACCTCGTCGGCAGCGCCGTCACCGGGATCAGCCAGCGCGATTACCTGCTGCTCGGCACATCGCCGATGGGGGCGCTGCCGGACGGCGACTTCGACAAGCTGCGCGAGCGCGCCGAGGGCCAGCTGCAAGGCTTCACGGCCGAGATGCAACGCCTCGGTGTCGCGTCGTGGGAGCAGCGCACCGTCGAGGACGACGCCGAGCACGCGCTGCTGCTCGAATCGCTGTACGCCGACCTGATCGTGCTGAGCCGCGGCGCCCGCGCGCGCAGCCGGGTGCGCCTGATGACTGACCTGTCCGAATACGTGGCGCTGCACTGCAGCCGCCCCGTCCTCGTCGTGCCGGACGACTATCCGACGGACGAGGTCGGCAATACGGTCGTCGTCGGCTGGAACGCCGGCATGGAAGCGTCGCGCGCGATCGCCGGCGCGCTGCCGCTGCTGAAAACGGCCAAGTCGGTGCTGGTCGCCCTGATCAACGCGGACGAGATGACGGAGCGGCACGGCGAGCAGCCGGGTGCCGACCTGGCCACCTACCTGGCGCGCCACGGCGTCAACGTCGAGGTGGTGCGCGAGCGCAGCGACGCCGGCACGGCGCCGGCGCTGATCGGCCTGGCGCGCGACGCCGGGGCCGACCTGCTGGTGGCCGGCGCATATGGCCACAGCCGCTACCGCGAATGGATCGCCGGCGGCGTCACCCGCGGCCTGCTCGAGAAGATGACGATGCCGCTGCTGATGGCGCACTGACCATGCGCCCCACCATCCCCACCAGGGGAGCCCGGCCATGACGCGGGTTCCCCTTACCTCCTACTGTGCCTATCAACCGGAAGGCAGCGCCTGGCAAGGCGGCACATTGCATGAGACCCCGGAACGGGGCACCGACAACGCCGCGGCCGACCTGCTGCTGAACGCCATCCTGGCGCGGATGACGAACTCCGTGTCGCCGGCCGCGCTGGCGACGGCCTGGTTCGACTGGGCCAGCCACCTGCTGCTGGCGCCGTCGAAGCAGCAGGAACTCTTCGTGCAGGGCACGACCAGCGTCGTCAGCTGGCTGCGCTATGCGGCCGAGGCCGTGCAACCCCATTGCGACCCGTGCCAGGTGATCGAACCGCTGGCGCAGGACCGCCGCTTTGCCGATCCCGGCTGGCAGCGCTGGCCGTACAACGTGCTGTCGCAGGGCTTCCTGCTGCAGCAGCAATGGTGGCACCACGCCACGATGGGCGTGCGCGGCGTGTCGCCGCACCACAGCGAAGTCATCACCTTCGTCGCACGCCAGCTGCTCGACTGCGCGGCACCGTCTAACTTCGTGCTGACCAATCCCGTCGTGCAGGCCGCCACGTTGCAGGCCGGCGGCATGAACCTGCTCTCCGGTGCGATGCGTGCGGCCGTCGACGCCAGCAAGGCGCTGGGCGGCACGCCGGCGGACAGCGCCTTCATGCCGGGCCGCGACGTGGCGATCACGCCCGGCAAGGTGGTGCTGCGCAACGAACTGATCGAGCTGCTGCGCTACGACCCCGTCACGCCGCAGGTCCATGCGACGCCGCTCCTGATCGTGCCCGCATGGATCATGAAGTACTACATCCTCGACCTGTCGCCGCACAACTCGCTGGTGCGCTACCTGGTCGGCAAGGGCCATACCGTGTTCATGATCTCGTGGAAGAACCCGCAGGCGGACGACCGCGACCTCGGCATGGAGGACTACCGCCGGCTCGGCGTGATGGCCGCCATCGACGCGATCTGCGCGCAGACCGGCGCGGCAAGCGTCAACGCCTGCGGCTACTGCCTGGGCGGCACCTTGCTGTCGATCGCCGCGGCCGCCATGGCCCGCGACGGCGACGACCGCCTGGCCAGTGTCACCCTGCTGGCCGCGCAGGTCGACTTCACGGAACCGGGCGAGCTGTCGCTGTTCATCGACGAGAGCGAAGTCAGCTACCTGGAAGCGGCGATGTGGAGCCAGGGCTACCTGGACACCCGCCAGATGGCCGGCGCGTTCCAGCTGCTGCGCTCGAACGACCTGATCTGGTCGCGCCGGCTGAAGCACTACCTGCTGAACCTGCCGGACCGCGATACCGACCTGATGGCGTGGAACGCGGATGCGACGCGCATGCCGTACCGGATGCACTCGGAATACCTGCGCCAGCTGTTCCTGCACAACGACCTGGCGCACGGCCGCTACCAGGTCGACGGCCGCCCCGTCGCGCTGACGGATGTCGAGGTCCCGATGTTCGCCGTCGGCACGCTGACGGACCACGTGGCGCCGTGGCGTTCCGTCTACAAGATCGTACTGCTGGCCGATACGGACGTGACGTTCCTGCTGACGTCCGGCGGCCACAACGTGGGCGTCGTCGCGCCGCCGGACAGCGGCAAGCGCAGCTACCAGATCGCCACGCACAGCCAGGACACGGCGTTCATCGACGCCGAGCGCTGGCACGCCTGCGTGCCCGTCGTGCAGGGCTCGTGGTGGCCGGCATGGGAAGCATGGCTTGCCGACCAGGCCGGGCCGCTGATGCCGCCGCCGCCGGCCAGCCCGGCCCTGGACGCGGCGCCGGGGCGCTACGTGCTGCAACCATGACGGTGCCGGACGACGCCGGCCTCGCGTCCGCCGAGGCCGCGCGCCGCCTGGCCCGCGACGGCCCGAACGCGCTGCCCGAGCGCGAAGCGCGCACCGCATGGACCATTGCCGCCGATGCGGCGCGCGAACCGATGTTCCTGCTGCTGTGCGGCGCCGCCCTCCTCTACCTGCTGCTGGGCGAGGCGCTGGAAGGCGGCGTGCTGGCCCTGATGGTCGGCGTGACGATCGGCATGACGCTTTACCAGGAAGGCAAGACGGAACGGGCGCTGCAGGCGTTGCGCGAGCTGGGCAGCCCGCTCGCGCTTGTGCTGCGCGACGGTACCAAGCAGCGCATCCCGGCGCGCGACCTCGTCGCCGGCGACGTCATCCTGCTGGCCGAGGGAGCGCGCGTGCCGGCCGATGCGCTGCTGCTGTCCTGCCACGGCATCATGGCCGACGAAGCGCTGCTGTCCGGCGAATCGGTCCCCGTGCGCAAGGCCGTGGCGGCCGGCGATCCGGGTCCGGCGCGGCCGGGCGGCGACGACCAGCCGTGGGTCTATTCCGGCACGCTGATCGTGCAGGGCCAGGGCCGTGCCCGCGTCACGGCGACGGGGCCGCGCAGCGAGATCGGGCGGATCGGCGCATCGCTCGGCACAGTCGTGCGGCCGCCGTCGCCGCTGCAACAGCAAAGCGCCCAGCTGGCACGCAGGTTCGCCGCGCTGGGACTCGGAATTAGCGCGCTGCTCGTGCTGGTGCTGGCCGCGCGCGACGGTCAGTGGCTGCAGGCGCTGCTGGCCGGCGTGGCGCTCGCGATCTCCGTGCTGCCGGAAGAGTTCACGGTGATCCTGACGGTGTTTCCCGCGCTGGGCGCGTGGCGGCTGGCGCGCGCCAACGTGCTGACGCGCCGCCTGGCCGCGATCGAAACGCTGGGCGCGACGTCCGTGCTGTGCGTCGACAAGACGGGCACCTTGACGGAGAACCGGATGACGTTGCGCCGGCTGTGGCAACGCGGTATCGCGGCGCAGCCGGGGCCCGGCATGCCGCCGGCGCTGCTGGACGTGCTGCGCACGGCGCTGCTGGCCACGCCGGTCCGTTCCCACGATCCGCTCGAACACGCGCTGCAAGGCCGTGCCGGCCTGCTGCCCACCCCCGCCATCCCGCCGGGATGGACGCTCGTCCACGAATACCCGCTCAGTGCCGAGCGCCGTGCCTTGATGCAGGCCTGGCAGCCGGCGGACGGCGGCCCCGCGCTGCTGGCTGCGAAGGGCGCGCCTGAAACGGTGATCGCGCTGTGCCGTATCGCGCCGGCGCAGCGCGAGGCGGCCCTGCAAGCCGCGGCCGCCATGGCGGCGGACGGCCTGCGCGTGCTGGCTGTCGCCGCCGCGTTCCACGACGGCGCGTGGCCCGTGGACCCCGCCGGCCTGCCGTTCGAGCTGGCCGGCCTGTGCGCGCTGGAAGACCCGCTGCGTGCCGACATCCCGGCCGCCGTCGCCGCGTGCCAGGCGGCCGGCCTGCGCATCGTGATGATCACCGGCGACCATCCCGACACGGCGGCCGCCATCGCGCGCCAGGCGGGCTTGCGCAGCGCCGCCGTCGTGACGGGAGCGGAGCTGGAGGCGCTGGACCCGGCCGCGCTTGCCGAGCGGCTGGCGACGGTGGACGTGTGCGCGCGCATCGTGCCAGAACAGAAGCTGGCGATCGTGCAGGCGCTGCAGCGCGGGGGTGCCGTGGTCGGCATGACGGGCGACGGCGTCAACGACGCGCCGGCGTTGCGCGCGGCCGACGTGGGCATCGCGATGGGCAAGCGCGGCACCGACGTGGCGCGCGAGGCGGCCGAGCTGACCCTGCTGGACGACCGCTTCACATCGATCGTCGAGGCGATCGCGGCGGGCCGGCGTATCTTCGCCAACATGGGCAAGAGTATGGCGTACGTGGCCGCGATCCACGTGCCGATCGCCGGCATGGCGCTGCTGCCGGCGCTGTTCGGCTGGCCCGTGCTGCTGTATCCGCTGCACATCGTGTTCCTCGAACTGGTGATCGATCCGGCCTGCGCACTCGTGTTCGAGAACGAGCCGGCCGAGGACGACGCGATGCGCCGCCCGCCGCGCGCACGCGGCAGTCACCTGTTCAGCGGCGCCGCGATCGCCCGGGCCGTGCTGGAGGGGGGCGCGGTACTGGTGCTGCTGGCGGGCGCCTACGCATATGCCGTCGCGCACCTGCCGGCGCCGCAGGCCCGCGCATTCGGCTTTGCCGCGCTGGTACTGGCGAACCTCGCGTTGCTGCTGTCGCACCGGGGCCGGGACGGCAGCGCGCTGGCGGCGCTGCGCATCGCCAACCCCGTGTTCTGGGCGATCGCCGCCGCGGCGCTGGCCGCGCTGGCGGTGACGTTGTACGTGCCGCCGGCCGCCGCGCTGTTCCGTTTCACGGTGCTGGACGCGGGCCTGGCCGGCGCGGCGGCCGGCGTCGGCCTGCTCACGGTGGCGGTACTGGAACTGGCCGGGCGCCTCGTGCCGGCGCGCCGCCGGGCCGCCTGATCACGCGGCCGGCAGCAGGTGCGCGCACGGCTGGCCGGCGCGCCAGCACTCCAGGTTGTCGAAGGTGATCGCGGCGATCTCGCGCAGCGCCTCGATCGTGAAAAAGCCCTGGTGGCCCGTGATCAGCACGTTCGGGAACGTCGTCAGGCGGCCGAACACGTCGTCGGCGATGATCTCGGACGAATGGTCGCGGAAGAACAGCGCGCTTTCCTGCTCGTAGACGTCGATCGCCAGCGCGCCGAGCCGGCGCGACTTCAACGCGCCGATCACGGCGGTCGTGTCGATCAGGCCGCCGCGCGACGTGTTCACCAGCATCGCGCCCTGCTTCATGCGCCCCAGGGTCGCGTGGTTGATCAGGTGGTGGGTGGCCGGCATCAACGGGCAATGCAGCGATACGATGTCCGATTCGGCCAGCAGGTCGTCCAGCGGCACCATGCTGCCCAGTTCCTCGAACGCGGGCGCCGGATACGGATCGTGGCCCAGCACCCGGCAGCCGAAGCCGCGCAGGATGCGCGCCGTGGCCAGGCCGATCTTGCCGGTACCGACGATGCCGGCCGTCTTGCCGTGCAGGTTGAACCCCAGCAGCCCATCGAGGGCGAAATTGCCTTCGCGGACGCGGTTCCACGCCCGGTGCGTGTGGCGGTTCAACGTGAGGATCATCGCCAGCGCATGCTCGGCCACGGCTTCCGGCGAGTAGGCGGGCACGCGGGCGGCAAACATGCCGAGGCCGGCCAGCGTGCCCAGGTCGACGTTGTTGAAGCCGGCGCAGCGCAGCAGCACCGCGCGCACGCCGGCATCGTGCAGCTTGTGCAGCACGGCCGCGTCCAGCACGTCGTTGACGAACACGCACACGGCGTCGCAGCCTTGGGCCAGCACGGCGGTGCCGATATCGAGCGCGGTGTCGTGATAGACGATGTCGACGCTCGCGCGGCCATGCTGGGCAAGGCCGGCACGCGCTTCCTCGAAGAAGCGGCGGTCGTACGGCTGGGCGGAAAACAGCGCCAGCCGGGTCGATTGCGGTACGGCCATCGGGGTCCTTTCAGTTGACGGGCCCGCCGATTCTAGCAAAGGACCGTCAGGCGGCGCGCTGCTGCCGTTCGTCGAGCGCCGGTTGCAGGCCGGCGGCCAGCGCCACCAGCGCCTCGCGGTCGGTCAGCTCGACCGAGCGCTTGTTCAGCGTGATCCAGCCGTTCTGGCGGAAGCGCGCCAGTTGGCGGCTGATGCATTCGATCGTCAGGCCCAGGTAGCCGCCGATGTCCTCGCGGGACATGCGCAGCTGGAAACTGCGCGACGAGTAGCCGCGCATCGCATAGCGCTCCGACAGGTTCAGCAGGAAGCTGGCCAGGCGCTGCTCGGCGCGCATATTGCCGAGGAAGATCATGACGGCCTGTTCGCGCAGGATCTCGCGGCCCATGATGCGGTGGAAGTGCGCCATCAGGCGGGGGATCTGCACCAGCAGTTCCTGCAGCTTCGCATACGGGATCTCGCACACTTCGCTGTCCTCCAGCGCGATCGCCGTGCTGGCGTGCTGGCCCGTGCCGATCGAGTCGATGCCCAGCAGTTCGCCGGCCATCTGGAAGCCGGTGATGTGCTGGTCGCCGCGGCGGTCCGTCTGCACGCTCTTGAAGTGGCCGAAGCGCACGGCGTACAGCATGCCCGACTGCTCGCCCATGCGGAACAGCACGTCGTCACGCAGCACGCGGCGGCGCCGGCCGATGATCTGCTCGAGCCGCACCACTTCGCTGTCGGACAGGTTCTCCGGCAGGCACAGCGCGCGGAACGCGCACTGCGCGCAGCGCGCCGCGGTGGGCCGGGCGGCGGTCGGTTCGGGGTGCAGGACGATGTGCATGGTGGCCTCTTTGTATTTGTGGTGCGATTTGCAATGAGGCCAGTATCGCTCCTGTAGACGCGAAGCGGCAGCGGGTAAGGCGGCGACTTCGTGTAGGGCATCCACTACACGGCCTGTCCGATCAGATGAGGCGCTGTTCGCTCACCTAACGCGAACCGCGCCTAGATGATGGCGCTGTCACCCGAGCTGATGGAACCATCCGGCTCATCCGTTGTCATACCGACAGACAACGGGAGGAGCGATGGAGACCAAACGCTATGCAAACGCCTGCGCGCAGGTACGCGGCTGGCTGCCCGAACTGACCGATGCGCAACGGGCGGGCTTGCGGGCGTTGCTCGACAACAGCGCGGCGCTGGCGCAATGCCTGCAACTGATCGCACAGCTGCGGCCAGTCACGTGCTGCCCGCACTGCGGGGATGCGCGGCTGTACCGGCACGGCGTCGTCGGCGGGCTGCAACGCTACCGCTGCCGGGAGTGCGACCGCAGCTTCAACGCGCTGACCAACACGCCGCTGGCGTTCCTGCGCCGGCGCGACGCTTGGCTGCCGTATCTGCAAAGCATGCTCGACTCGCGCACGGTGCGCGCAGCCGCCACCGGCACGGGCATCCATCGCAACACGAGCTTTCGCTGGCGCCACCGGTTCCTGACGGAGGCGCGCAATGACCGGCCCGAGGAGCTGAAACACATCGTCGAGGCGGACGAGACTTACCTGCTCGAATCGCAGAAAGGATCGCGCCATCTGGCCCGGCCGGCACGCCGCCGGGGTGGTGTGGCGCACTCGCGCGGCATCACGAACGAACACGACTGCCTACTCGTGGCGCGCCAGCGCGGCGGAGGCACCTGCGACTGGGTGGCCGGGCGTGGCCAGATCACGGCAGTGAAATTGGAGCGTTGGCTGCGGCCGGCGCTGGCATCTTCCGCCGTGCTGGTCTCCGATGGTGCGGCGGCGTATCACAGCTTCGCCACCGCCACGGGGATCCGCCACGAGCCGGTCAGCGTACAGGCCCGCATCCGGGTGCGCGGTATCTATCATGTGCAGGGCGTCAATGCCTACCACAGCCGGCTGCACCAGTGGCTACGGACCTTCCGGGGCGTGGCCAGCCGCTACCTGGTCAACTACCTCGGCTGGCGTTACGCGCTCGATGGCGGCCGCATCGCCGCGCCCGCCGTGTTGCTGGCCGCGGCGCTGGGCGTCAGGACGGTGCCGGCCGTCCCGCCGTGAACAAGGTCGCACATCACCGAGCAACCGAGGCCATCCATAAGCTCGGGTGACAGCGCCTAGATGATGCCGTGCTCCAGCGCGTAGCGCGTCATGTCGGCATTCGTCGTCATGCCCATCTTTTCCAGGATGCGGGTGCGGTAGGTCGTCACCGTGTTCGGCGACAGGTGCAGCAGTTCGCCGATGCGCACCAGCGATTCGCCTGCCGCGATCAGCTTGAACACCTCGAACTCGCGGTTCGACAGCTCCTCGTGCGTGGCCATGCCGCCGCCCCCGCCGATCAGCATCGCCAGCTTTTCCACCAGCGCGGGACTGACGTGTTTGCCGCCGGCGGCCGCCTTGCGCACGGCGCCGATCAGCACCGCGGTCGGCACGTCCTTGGTCAGGTAGCCGGCCGCGCCCAGCTTCAATGCGCGCACCGCGTAGATCTCTTCCGAATACGTCGACAGCATCAGCACTGCCATCTTCGGCCAGTCGCTGCGCAGCGTCTTCAACAGCTCCAGGCCGTTCTTGCCCGGCATCGTGATGTCCAGCAGCGCCACGTCGAACGTGCGCGTCTTCAGCAATTCCACGGCCTGCTGCGCGTCGGCCGCCTCGCCCTGCACGGCGATGTCGTCCGCCGTGCCCAGCATCAGGCGCACGCCGTTGCGGGCGATCGTATGATCGTCCACCAGCAGCACCTCGATCTTCTTATCCATCCACTTCCTCCAGCGGCACGCGCAGCAGCAGGCGGGTACCCCGCCCCGGCTGGCTCGACACGGTCACGTCGCCGCCAAAGCGGCGCGACCGTTCCTGCATGCCCAATATGCCCCATGCATCGCGCGTGCCGTCGATCCCGTCGGTCGCGCCGATCCCCTTGCCGTCGTCGTCGACGGTCATTTCCAGCACGTTGCCGGTGCGGCGCACGCACAGCTGCACACGGCTGGCCCCGGCGTGCCGCACGACGTTCGTCAGGGCTTCCTGCGCCACGCGGAACAGCATGATGCTGCGCTCGTCGTCGAGCGTCGACGCGGCCGTGTCCTCGTCGATCGTGCAGCGGCAATCGAGGTTTGAGCGCTGCGCCACCTGCGCCACGTACCATTCCAGCGCGGCCCAGATGCCCAGCTGGTCCAGCACACTGGGGCGCAGGTCCGTGATCACGCGGCGCACCGTCTCGATCGCCGTCTGCGCCAGCCCGGCCGCCTCGTCCAGCAGCCCATCGGTGCCGACGGTGCCGGCGCGGGCCCGCTCGGCCGCCACGGAGATGTACGCCTTGATACCCGTCAGCAGGCCGCCCAGCTCATCGTGGATCTCGCGCGCGATGCGCTGGCGCTCCTGCTCCTTGATCGTTTCCTGGTGCGCGGCCAGGCGGCGCAGCTCGCGGTGCGAACGTTCCAGTTCCTGCTCGGCGAGCTTGTTCGCCGTGATGTCGACCAGAATGCCCTGCATGAACAGCGGCTCGCCGTCGTCGCCCTGCACCATGTCGGCCTGGTCGCGGAACCACAGCGTGGCGCCGCTTTTTGTCACCAGCCGGTATTCCAGCCGCAGCGGCTGGCCGCTGGCGCGGCTGGCGCGGATCGCCGCCAGCACGCCCTCGCGCTCGTCCGGCAGCATGCGCTGCGCATGCAGGCCGGGGTCGGCCAGCCATTCCTCGGCCGTGTAGCCCAGCACGCGCACCTGCGGGCTGATGTACTGCAGCCGCTCCGGGTCGCCCGGCGCGACGACGTAGCTGATCGCGTGAATCTGCTCGACGAGCGTGCGAAAGCGCGCCTCGGTGCGGCGCTGCTCGTTGATCAGCCGCTGCTCGCGCTGCAGCCGCTCGACGGCGCCCGGCAGCAGTTGCAGGTAGGCGCCCTCGACATCCTTGACGAGGTATTCGCGGGCGCCGCGGCGGATCGACTCGGCGGCCACGGCGGCGCTGTCCGCGCCCGTCAGCATCAGCACGGGCGGCTGGCCACCGCGTGGGCGCTGCTCCGCCAGCCGGCCGAGGAACTCCAGGCCCGTCAGGTCCGGCAGGCGGTAGTCGAGCAGGATGCAGTCCGGCGCTTCCGTGGCCGCGATTTCCAGCCCCTGCCCGCCGCTGTCCGCCTCGATCAGCTCGAAGCGCCCGCCGGACGCGGCCAGCATGCGCCGGCACGCGAGGCGATCGACCAGGTCGTCCTCGACGATCAGCACGCGGATCGGGTCGGCACTCATGGCATTTCGCTGATGGTCCAGTACAGGTCGATCGAGCGCATCATCTCGACGAAGCGGCGGTAGTCGACCGGCTTGGCCATGTAACCGGCCACGCCCAGGTCGAAGCTGCTCACCTTGTCCTGCTGTTCCTCGGACGTCGTCAGCACGATCACGGGAATGCGCCGCAGCGTTTCATCCGCCTTGGCATGCTGCAGGAACTCGATGCCGTTCATGATCGGCATGTTCAGGTCCAGCAGGATGATGCACGGCGTGTCGCTGGCCGCGTCGCGCAGGTAGCGCAGCGCGTCCTCGCCGTTTTCCGCCGTCACGACGGGGTTCGTCACGTGGATCTCGCGCAGCGCGCGGCGGATCGTCATCACGTCGACCTGGTCGTCCTCGACCAGCAGAATGGGTTTGTTCGGTACTTTCATCGTTGCGCCTTCGGCAGCGTAAAGGAAAAGGTGGCGCCCGCGCCAGGTTCGGATTGTACCGTCACGGTGCCGCCATACATCTCGACGATCTTTTTCACGAGCGCGAGGCCGACGCCGGTGCTCTCGACCCGGTCGCGCGGCGCCAGCGTCTGGAACAGCTGGAAGATGCGCTCGAAATGGCGCGCCTCGATGCCGGGGCCGTTGTCCGTCACGGCGAAGCGCCACTGCGCGCCCTCGTCGGCCCAGGTGACGTCCACATGCCCGTCCGGCTTGTCCATGTGCTTGATCGCGTTCGAGATCAGGTTAT
Organism: Pseudoduganella flava; assembly: GCF_007830495.1. Lineage (GTDB taxonomy): Bacteria > Pseudomonadota > Gammaproteobacteria > Burkholderiales > Burkholderiaceae_D > Rugamonas > Rugamonas flava. The sequence goes on from NZ_VLKW01000005.1 coordinate 374,400, forward strand.
GGAACACCTGGCCGATGCGGGTCGGTTCCGTGACGATCGTCGGCATGCCGGGCGCGACGCGCACCGTGACGCCGGTGCTGGGGGCCAGCAGGTCGACCGCTTCGGCCAGCACCTTGTTCAGGTCCACCGGCACGCGCGTCTCGCGCACCCGGCCCACCCGCGAATACTGCAGGATGCCGTCGATCAGCGCGCCCATCCGGTGCACCCGGTTGATCAAGAGGCGCATGTGCTCGCGCCCTTCGTCGTTGAACTTGTCGGCGTAGTCGGTGGCGATCCAGTCCGCCAGCGAACCGATGCCGCGCAGCGGTGCCTTCAGGTCGTGCGACACGACGTAGGCAAAGCTCGTCAATTCCTCGTTCGCGCCGGTCAGTTCCTGCAGCAGGCGGCGCACCTCGTCCTCGGCCGCCTTGCGCGCCGTGATGTCGCGCACCAGGCCCGTGAACATGCGGCGCTCGCCGATACGCATCTCGGCCACCGCCAGCTCCATCGGGAACACGCTGCCGTCACGGCGCAGGCCGTGCACCTCGCGGCCCTTGCCGATGATGCGCTGCTCCCCCGTGCCCAGGTAGTGGGCCAGGTAGCCGTCGTGGCGCGAGCGGTCCGGCTCGGGCATCAGCATCGACACGTTGCGGCCGGCCACCTCCGCCTCGGACCAGCCGAACATGCGCTCGGCGGCGGGATTCAGGCGCTCCATGATGCCCCGTTCGTCGATCGTGATGATGCCGTCCACGGCCGTCTCGAACACGGCGCGCATGCGCGCCTCGCTGGCCTGCAGCGCGTGTTCTGCGCGTTTGCGCTTGCTGATGTCGTGCAGGGTCGCCAGCACCAGCGACGGGCCTTCCGGGTCGCGCAGCGGCGACAGGCTGACTTCGACGGGAAACCCGGTGCCGTCGGCACGTACGGCTTCCAGTTCCAGCCCGATGCCCATCGGCCGTGGGCGTGGCTGGTCCATGTACTGCTCGCGCAGACGGGCATGGGCGGCCCGCAGGCCGGCCGGCAGCAGCACCTCGAGCTCCTGCCCGTCGAGGGCGCCGGGGGCATGCCCGAACAGCCTGGCCAGCGCGCCGTTGGCCAGCACGATGCGGCCGCGCGCATCGCAGATCAGCATCGCATCGGTGGCCGCATCGAGCAGCCAGCCCAGGCTGCGGGCGGCAAGTGGGACGTTCAACGGCGACTCCTTCCAGTCGGCGCGCCGCAGCGAACGCGGCGCAAAGTGTTAATCATCAACCGATTTTTGACTTCGGTCAAACCCCAGGGATGACGCGGGGCGCCCGCGGTAATACATTGAAAGCATCGAACTTGCGACAAGGATGGAGACCAGCATGAGCCTCACCACTGCCCAGACACAGGCCCTGGGCACCGACCTGCGCCGCCGCCGCGACCTGCTGGCGGCCGAACTGCGCGAGCGCCTGCACACCAGCGGCCAGGACGTGCCGGCCGGCCTGCGCGACTACCTGGGCGCCGGCGTCGACCCCAGCGAGGCCTACGAAGAGCTGGCCGACGACCTGGCGTGGCTGGGCCACGAGACCATCGTGCTGCGCCGCCTGGACGCGGCGCTGCGTCGGCTGTCGATCGGCGGCTACGGCACCTGCATCTACTGCGGCGGCGACATTCCTCCCGAGCGGCTGCAGGCGATGCCGGCGGCGGAAAGCTGCGTGGCGTGCCAGGAAGCCGCCGAACGCGAGCGGCGCCGCCATCCCGCCTGAGTACATTTCACCGAAGGAGCCATCATGTACAAGACGATCGTGCTGCACGTCGACGACGGCAGCCAGTTTCCCACCCGGCTCAAGATTGCCGCCGACCTCGCGGAACGCCACGGCGCCCACCTGATCGGCAGCGCCGTGACCGGGATTGCCGCGCACGACTACGCGATGGTCGCCGCATCGCCGTTCGGCCCGCTGCCGCTGGTCGACCTGCAGGAATTGCGCGAACGCGCCGCCGATGCGCTGGCGCGCTTCCAGGACGAAGCCCGCCGCCTTGGCGTGCCGTCCGTCGAAACCCGCCTGATCGAGGACAACGCGGAACGCGCGCTGGTCCTGCAATCGCCGTATGCGGACCTGATCGTGGTGGGCCAGAACGATGCCGGCACGACGTTCGGCGCCCCCGTCGCGACCGGCGTGGCCGACTACGTGGCGCTGCACTGCACGCGCCCCGTGCTCGCGGTGCCGGCCGCCAGCCGCAACACGGCCGTCGGCACGCGCGTCGTCGTCGGCTGGAACGCCAGCACCGAAGCGTCGCGCGCCGTGATGGCCGCGCTGCCGCTGCTGCGCAAGGCGCAGCTGGTGCGCATCGCCGTCATCGCGCCGCAACTGCTGCCGCTGCGGCACGGCGAGGAGCCCGGCGCCGACCTGGCCACCTACCTGGCGCGCCACGGCGTGCGCGTCGAAGTTGCCGTGGACGATGCCGAGACGGAGGCCGGCACCGCGCTGCTGCGCCAGGCCGAGCACGCGAGCGCCGACCTGATCGTCGCCGGCGCGTATGGCCACAGCCGCTACCGCGAATGGATCGCCGGCGGCGCCACCCGCTCGCTGCTGGACAACCAGCACGTGCCGGTGCTGCTGGCGCACTGACGAACGATGCCTATTGCCCATGCGCCCCCAACCGGCGCATGCGGCCGCACCAGCGCCGCACGGCCGCCTCGTCGAGGTTGCCGGCGGTGCCCACCAGCGTGTGCCGTACCGGCGCGAAGCCGACGAAGCCGAGGATATTGCGCTCCAGCGACTTGACGCTGTGCGCACGGTAGACCCACCGGTAGATCGCCGCCGGCATCCCCATCGTCGCGACCACGCGCGCGCTTTTCCCCTTCAGCAGGCCGGCTTTCAGCGGATTGCGCGAATTGTCCGCATCGCGCGCCAGCGCGAAGCCGGGCCGCGCCACCTGTTCCAGGAAGCCTTTCAACAGCGCCGGCATATCCCCCAGCCACAACGGGAACACCAGCAGCACGTGGTCCGCCCGGCCCAGCGCCGCCTGCGCATCGGCCAGCGCGGGCGGCAACGTGCCATGCTCCCACTCGGCCGCGCTGCGCAGCAGCGGAAACTCCAGCAGCGCCGGCGTCACCGTCTCGACGGCGTGGCCGGCCGCGGCCGCGCCCTCCGCATACGCCTGCGCCAGCGCGTGGCACAGGTGGCCGCCGGCCGGATCGGGATGGCCCTGCACGATCAGCACGTGCGTCATGCCGCCGCCTCCGGGCGCAACGTGTACCGCAGCGCCATCACGTCGCCGCTGCGCTCGACGGCGAAGCCGGCGGCGCGGGCCAGGCCGATCATCCGCACATTGTCCGGCAGTGCCGTGCCGACGATCTCGGCCAGCCCGCTGGCGCGGCAGTAGTCGACCAGCGCTCCCAGCAGCAGGTGGCCCAGCCCCCTGCCCTTCAGGTCCGAACGGATCGTGACGGCGAATTCGCCGCGCACATTGTCCGGGTCCGCCACGACGCGGGCCACACCGAGCGTCTCGGCGCGGCCATCGGGCCCCGGCCGCGTCGCGATCAGCGCCATCTCCCGCGCGTAATCGATCTGCGTGAAGCGGGCCAGCTGGGCCGGCGACAGCTCGCGCAGCGCGGCGAACAGGCGGAAGTGCACGTCCTCCGGCGTCAACGCGGCAAAGAACGCCTGGTGGGCGGCGCCGTCTTCCGGCCGCACCGGGCGGATCGTCACGCTGCCGCCGTTCCACGGCACGCTGCGTTCCAGACCGGCCGGATACGGCAGGATCGCCAGCCGGTCCAGCGCGCCCGTGCCGGCGGGCACCGGCGCCAGGCGCATGCGCGCATCGAGCGCGATGACGCCGTCGCTGTCGGCCAGCAGCGGATTGATGTCCAGTTCCGCCAGCTCCGGCAGGTCGGCGGCGACCTGGCCGATGCGCACCAGCGCGTCGCACAGCGCCTCGAAGTCGGCGGCGGGCCGGTCGCGGTAGCCGGCCAGCAGCTTCGCCACGCGCGTGCGGCCAATCAGCTCGCGCGCCAGCACGCGGTTCAGCGGCGGCAGGCCGATCGCCTGGTCGGCCGTCACCTCGACGGCCACGCCGCCCTGGCCGAACAGCACCACGGGGCCGAACACGGGATCGGTCGTGATGCCGACGATCAGTTCGACGGCGCGGGGCCGGCGCACCATCTGCTGCACCGTGTAGCCGGTAATGTGGGCGTCGGGCCGGGCGGCGGCGAGGCGCTGGCGGATGTCGCGCAGCGCGGCCAGCAACGCATCGGGATGGTCGACGTCCAGCACGACGCCGCCCACGTCGGACTTGTGCACGACGTCCGGCGACAGCAGCTTGACGGCGACCGGGTAGCCGATCGACACGGCGGCCGCCAGCGCTTCCTCGTCGTTGGCGACGACTGCCGTGCGGGCGACGGGAATGCCGTAGGCGGCCAGGATGTCCTTGCTGTCCGCCTCGGGCACACGCAACGTGCCGGCCGCCAGCAGCGCATCGACGGCCGTGCGCGCGCGGCGGCGGTCCACCGTTGCCGGCGCCAGCGGCGCGGGCACCTGCATCAGCGCGTCCTGGTTGCGGCGGTACTGCCACAGCTGCAGGAAGCCTTCGACGGCACCTTCCGGCGTGTCAAACACGGGCACGCCGGCCTCCAGGCACAGCGCCCTGGCGCCGGCCACGCTGTCGCCACCGACCCACGACGTCAGCACGGGCCGGTTGGCGCTGCGCAACAGCGGCAGCACCTCGCGCGCCACGTCGGCGGACGGCACGATCGCCGTCGGCGCGTGCAGCAGCACGACCGCATCGACTTCGGCCGCATCGAGCAGCACTTCGAGCGCCTGGCGGTAGCGCTCCGGCGGCGCGTCGCCGATGATGTCGACGGGGTTCGCGTTCGACCAGGTGGCCGGCAGCACGGCCGAGAGCCGGCCGATCGTCGCACCGGACAACTCGGCCAGCTGGCCGCCGCCGGCCACCAGCGCGTCGGTGGCCATCACGCCCAGGCCGCCGCCGTTGGTGACGATGGCCAGCCGCGGCCCCCGCAACGGCCGGCTGTGCGCCAGCATCGCGCAGGCGTCGAACAGGTCCTCGGTGCGGTACACGCGGAGCATGCCGGCACGGCGGATCGCCGCGTCATAGACGAGGTCCGCGCCGGCCAGCGCGCCCGTGTGGCTGAACGCGGCCTTGGCGGCCTGCTCGGCGCGGCCGGCCTTCACGATCAACGTCGGCTTGCCACGCGCGGCGCTGCGCGCGGCGGACATGAACTTGCGGGCCTTTCGCACGCTTTCCACGTACAACAGGATCGCATCCGTGTTCGGGTCGGCGGCCAGCCAGTCCAGCAGGTCGCCGATGTCGATGTCGCTGCCGTCGCCCACCGACACGAACGTCGAGAAGCCGATGCGGCGCGCATGGGCCCAATCCAGCACGGCCGTGACCAGCGCGCCGGACTGCGACACGAACGCAAGCCGCCCCGGCGCCGCGCCGACGGGCGCGAAGCTGGCGTTCAGGCCGATGCCGGGCACCAGCAACCCCAGGCAGTTCGGGCCCAGGATGCGCAGCAGGTGCGGCCGCGCCGCGTCCAGCATCGCCTGGCGCAGCGGCTTGCCGCCCGGCCCCGCCGCGCCCAGCCCGGCCGACAGCACGATGGCAGCCTTCGTGCCGCGCCGGCCCAACGCGTCGATCAGGCCGGGCACCGTGGCGGCCGGCGTGCAGATCACCGCCAGCTCGGGCGCTTCCGGCAGCGCGGCCACGTCGGCGTAGGCGGGCCGCCCGGCGACCATGTCGTGGCCGGGATTGACGGCGAAGATCCGGCCGCCGAAGCCGCCGTCCAGCACGTTGCGGTAGACGGTGGCGCCCACGCTGCCAGGCCGGTCGGATGCGCCGATCACGGCCACGGACTGCGGCGCGAACAGGTGTTGCAGGTTGCGGATGGTCATCGGCTCTCCTTGCGTCAGCGAAAATTGTGCGCTGCCGCAAAGGTTAGCGAATGTACAGCGCAAGAAAGTTGATTTGAATCAAAATCAACCCAAACACGTGCGATTACTGCGTCGTGGCCTGATCCGGCTTCGCGCCCCAGTAGAAATACACCTCGCGGGCGGCGCCATTGCGGCCGATCGTCACACTGCGGCTCTGTTCCTGCTCGTCCGCCTTGGCGTTGACCCAGTAGGTCCCCGGCGGCAGCTTCACATACACCTGCGGGCCCGCCGCGTCGAGCGACAGCACGGGATTGCGCTTGCGGTCCGTGATCGTCAGCGCCACGTCCGCGCGCATCTCGCCGCTGCCCCGCGTGGCGAACGTCAGCCGCAGGTTGAAATCGGCGCGCATCGCCGCCAGCGCCTCGCGCTGCTCGCTGCCGACACCGCCGCTTGCATAGGTGACGGCGCCGCTGCTGCCCGTCACGAGTCCATCCTGCGCCCACGTGCTGCCCATGCCCAGCTGCAGCCCGCACGCAAGCGCGAAAGTCACCATCGTCCTGATCGGCTTCATTCGATTTCCCCTTGTTGTGCGACCCTTACAGTATCGCGCGAACGATGCCAGGATGCCATCGGTCGATCGTGCGGTGCGCGGTCGGGGTTCCCCTACAGGGCGGCCATCGCGCGGCGGAAGCGGACGAGCGTCAACCCGAACAGCGCGGCGCCGATCGCGCCCAGCGCGACGAGCGGGCGCCACACGATGTCGAGCCCCGCGCCGCGGTACAGCACGGCCTGGGCCAGCTCCACGTAATGCGTCGTCGGCGCCAGCTGCATCAGCTCGCGCACGCCGAACGGGATGCTCTCGCGCGGCGTTGTCGCGCCGGACAGCATTTCCAGCGGCAGCAGCACGAGGATCACGAGCAGCCCGAATTGCGGCATGCTGCGCGCCAGCGTCGCCATCAGCACGCCCAGCGACGTCGTCGCGAACAGATGCAGCAGCGTGCCGGCCAGGAACAGCGCCACCGAGCCTTCGATCGGCACGCCCAACGCGCCGCGCACGACGAACGTCAGCGACAGCAGCGCCGCCAGCAGCACGACGGCGCCCATTGACCACACCTTGGCCAACAGGATCTCGAGCGGCGTCACCGGCATCACCAGCAGGTGCTCGACGGTGCCGTGCTCGCGCTCGCGGATCAGCGCCGCGCCGGCCAGGATCACGGAGAGCATCGTCACGTTGTTGACGAGCTCCATCACGCCGCCGAACCACCGTTCCGACAGCGCGGGATTGAAGCGCGCCCGCAGCGCCAGCTCCACCGGCTGCGCGGCGGCGCCCCGGTAGCGCTGGGTAAACTCGGCGATCTCGCCCTGTGCGATCTGGCCGATGTAGGAACTGCCCGTGAAGGCCTGGCTCATGCGGGTGGCGTCGACGTTCAGCTGCAGCGCCGGCTGCCGGCCCGCCAGCAGCTTGCGCTGGAAGCCGGCCGGGATCACCAGCACGAACGTGTAGCGCCCAGCGTCCAGCGCTGGATCGATCTGGTCGTGCGTCAGCAGCACGGGCGGGTTGAATTGCGGCGGCGCGAACGCAAGGCGCAGCCGCATCGACAGTTGCGACTGGTCTTCGTCGACGATCGCCAGCGCCGCATGCGTCAGCGTGTCCGGCCGGGCGGTGGCGGCGATCCAGATCGCCATCGAGAACGTCCAGACGATCAGCGCCAGCATGATCGGATCGCGCCACAGGCTCCACAGCTCCTTGACGCCCAGGCGGTAAATGCGCAGCAGGCTGGCCATGTCAACGCTCCTGTTTCGGCAGCAGCGCGATGGCCGCGCCGACGATGACGGGCGCGGCAAGCGCCAGCGCCAGGAAGTCCGGGCCCAGGTCCGCCAGGCCCAGCGCCTTGTTGAACACACCGCGGCTGATCGACAGCATGTGCGACGCCGGGTAGACGGCGCCGACGACCCGGCCCACGCCTTCAAGCGATGCGACGGGGTTCAGCAGCCCGGCGAACTGGATCGCCGGGATCATCGTGCCGATCATCGTCAGGAAGATCGCCGCGATCTGGCTGCGCGTGAAGGTCGAGGACAGCAGGCCGATGCCGGTCGATGCGATCGCATACACCAGTGCGGCCAGGCACAGCGCCGGGAAGCTGCCCCGCACGGGCACGCCGAAGGCCGTCACCGCCAATGCCGTCATCAGCAGGAAGTTCAGCATCGCCAGCAGCACGTACGGCACCTGCTTCCCGAGCAGGAATTCGGCGCGCCGCGCCGGCGTCACGTACAGGTTGACGATCGAGCCCATCTCCTTTTCGCGCACGACGGCCAGCGCGGCCAGCATCGCCGGCAGCATCAGCAGCAACAGCGGGATCACGGCCGGCACCATCGCCGGCAGGCTGCGCACGTCCGGGTTGTAGCGGTAGCGCGTTTCGATGCCGGCCGCGCTGGACAGCGTCAGCCCGTAGCGGTATTGCGCCTTCTGCTGCAGCCACAGCAGGTGCATCGCCTGCACGTAGGCCTGCACCGTCTCGCCGCGCATCGGCATCGCGCCGTCGATCCACGCGCCGATCTGCACGGGCCGGCCATGCGTCACGTCGCGCGCGAAGCCGGGCGGGATTTCCAGCGCCAGCGCCAGTTCGCCGGAGCGCATGCGCCGGTCCAGCTCCGCCTCGTCCGTCAGGGCGGGGCGTTCGACGAAGTAGTGCGAGCCGGCCAGGTTCAGCGCGTAATCGCGCGACAGCGCCGTGTTGTCGCGGTCCAGCACGGCGAAGCGCAGGCTGTCCACGTCCAGGCTGATGCCCACGCCGATCACGACCAGCAGGATCAGCGAGCCGCACAGCGCCAGCGTGGCGCGCACCGGATCGCGGCGCAGTTCGAGCGCCTCGCGCCGCAGCCAGGCCAGCAGCCGGCCCGCGCCGCCACCCCGCGCCCCCCCCGCCACCGCGGGCCGCAACGCCTCCGGATCGGGCGGCGTACCGCTGCCGCCGGCATCCTTCAGGTAGCCGATGAAGGCTTCTTCGAGCGTGGCCGCATGGCGTGCGTCGATCAGCTCCTGCGGCGCGCCACTGGCCAGCAGCCGGCCCGCGTGCATCAGCGAGATCCGGTCGCAACGCAGTGCCTCGTTCATGAAGTGAGTCGAGATGAAGATCGTCACGCCGTCGCGCCGCGCCAGTTCCAGCATCAGCTGCCAGAACGCGTCGCGCGCGACCGGGTCGACGCCGGACGTCGGCTCGTCGAGGATCAGCAGGTCCGGCCGGTGCACCATCGCCACCGCCAGCGACAGCCGCTGGCGCACGCCCAGCGGCAGGTGCGGCGGCAGCGCCGCTTCGACGTCGGCCAGCCCGAAGCGCGCGACCATCTCGTCGCAGCGGGCGGCGATGTCGGCGGGCGGCACGCCGAACAGCCGCGCGTGCAGCACGAGGTTCTGGCGCACGGTCAGCTCGCCGTACAGCGAAAAGCCCTGCGACATGTAGCCGACGCGGCGGCGCATCGCCACCGAGCCGCCCTGCGCCGGCTGGCCAAATAACGTGGCTGTGCCGCTGGTGGCGGGCAAGAGGCCTGTCAGCATCTTCATCGTCGTCGTCTTGCCGCAGCCGTTCGAGCCGAGAAAGCCGAAGATCTCGCCGCGGCCGATGCGGAAGCTGACGTTGTCGACGGCCGTGAAATCGCCGAAACGGCAAGTCAGCGCATGCGCCTCGATGGCCACCTCGGTACCGCTGACGCCGCGCGGCGGCGCGACCGGCTCATGGTGGCCGGCGCGGCGCTCGGCCGGCAGCAGCGCGACAAAAGCTTCCTCCAGGTTGGCCGTACCGGTGCGCGCCAGCAGTTCGGCGGGGCTGCCGGTGGCCAGCACGCGGCCCTCATCCATCGCCGCCAGCCAGTCGAAGCGGGCCGCCTCGTCCATGTAGGCGGTGGCGACCAGCACGGACAACGCGGGCCGCGTGGCGCGGATCGCGCCGATCAGGTCCCAGAACTGGGCGCGGGCCAGCGGATCGACGCCGGTGGTCGGTTCGTCGAGGATCAGGAAATCGGGATCGTGGATCAGCGCGCAGCACAGCCCCAGCTTCTGCTTCATGCCGCCGGACAGCTGGCCGGCCGGCCGTTCCAGGAACGGCGCCAGCCCCGTCGCATCGGTGAGCAGCGCGATGCGGCGGCGCTGCTCGGCGCCGCCGTGGCCGAACAGGCGGGCGAAGAACACGAGGTTCTCGCGCACCGACAACGTGGGATACAGGTTGCGCCCGAGCCCTTGCGGCATATAGGCGATGCGCGGGCAGACGGCGGCGCGGTGGCGGCGCGAACGCATGTCGCCGCCCAGCACGCGCACGTCGCCCGCGCCGATCCGCCGCGCCCCGGCCAGCACCGCCAGCAGGCTCGATTTGCCGACGCCGTCCGGCCCGATGATGCCGGCCACGATCCCGGCCGGCACGGCCAGCGCGACGCCGTCCAGGGCAGCCACGTCGCGGTAGCGCAGGGTCAGGCCCGTGACGGCGGCAACCGGCTCCATCACAGGTCCTTGCGCACCGTCAGCTGCTCGGGCCACGGCCGCGCCGGGTCCGTGCGCAGCCAGGCGACGCCCGGCACGCCCGTCTTCACCTGCGCCAGGTGGCGTTCCAGCAGCCCACGATCGATCTGCGCCTTCACGCGGAACATCAGCTTCTGCCGCTCGCTGGCCGTTTCCACCGTCTTCGGCGTGAATTGCGCCGTGCTGGCGACGAACGACACGCGCGCGGGGATCACGATGCCGGGCGCCGCGTCCAGCACGATGCGTACTTCGCTGCCCAGTGCGATGCGGCCCGCCGCCGTTTCCGGCACGAAGAACGTCATGTACACATCGCGCAGGTCGACCAGGTTCAGCACCTTGCCGCCGCTGCCCAGCACCTCGCCCGGCTGCGCCACGCGGTACTGCACCCGGCCGGCGCGGGGCGCCAGCAACGTGGCGTCGGCCAGGTCGGCGTCGATGCGCGCCGTCGTCGCCTGCGCCGCCACCACGGCCGAGCGGGCGCCGACCAGCTGCGCCTGGGCCGCCGCGACGGCCGCCTGCGCGGCCTTTTCCTGCGCCCGCGCCGCGGCCAGCGCCGCGTTCACGCCGCGCACGCGGGCCTGGTCGTCGTCCATTTCCTGGGCCGATGCGGCGCCGTCGGCCGACAACGTCGTCGAACGCCGCAGCCGGCGCGACGCGGCATCGAGCTCGCTCTCGCGCTGGGCGACGACGGCCGCCGCGGCGGCGCGGTCGCTCTGGCGCACGGCCAACTGGGCTTCGGCACCCGCCACCGCGTCGCGGGCCTGCTGCGCGCGCGCGGCCGCTTCGTCGCGCTGGGCGCGCAGCGACTGGGTGTCCATCACGGCCAGCGGCTGGCCGGCGTTGACGAACGTGCCTTCGTCGACAAGGATGTCTGCCACCCGGCCCGGCAGCTTGGTCGCCACGTCGATCTCGGTCGCCTCGATGCGGCCATTGCCGCTGATGAAGCCCGCGCCGGGCCCGGACGGCGCAGCTAGGCGGTGCCAGCCCCACGCCACGCCGACCACGCCAGCCAGCAGTACGGCGCCGATCACGAGCCAGCGCACCACGTTCTTCTTATCCATGATCCCGTCCTTGTTGTGTACATGCCGCCGTGTCGACGGCGCCGCTGCCGCCACCCAGTGCGAGATACAGGCTGACCTGCGCGGACAGCAGCGCGCGGCGCACCTGCACCTGCTGCTGTTCGGCCGTCAGCAGGTCGCGCTGCGCGTCGAGCACTTCCAGGTAAGTCGTCGCGCCGTTGTCGTAGCGCAGCCGCGCCAGCCGATCGCGTTCGCGCTGCGCCGCCAGCGCCGTCTCGCCGATGCGCACCTGGTCGGCCAGGTGATGGCGCGACGCCAGCGCATCGGCCACTTCGCGAAACGCGGTGCGGATGGTCTTGTCGTAGGTGGCCACCGCCGCCTCGGTGCGGGCCTCGGCGGCGCCCAGGTTGGCGCGGTTGCGGCCGAAGTCGAAGAGCGGCTGGGCCAGCGTCGGCGCGAACGTCCATGCATGGCTGCCGTTGTCGAACAGGCCCGCCAGCTGGGCGCTGGCGCTGCCGTAGCTGCCCGTGAGGCTGATGCGGGGGAAGAACGCGGCGCGGGCCGCATCGACCTGGTAGCGCGCGGCGCGCAGCTGCCGTTCGGCGGCCGCCACGTCCGGGCGGGCGAGCAATACGTCGGACGGCAGGCCGGCCGCCAGCGGGCGCAGCACCAGCAAGTCGTCGAAGCGGCCCTGTTCCGGCGGCGGTTCGCCGGCGCCGCCCGTCAGCACGTCCAGCGCGTGCGCCTGCAGCGCGCGCTGCTGGCGCAGCTGCGAGACGAGGGCCTCGGCCTGGGTTTGCAAGGTCTGCACCTGGGCGAGGTCGAGGCGCGCCGTGGCGCCCTCCTCCACGCGGCGGCGGAAGATGCGCAGCGATGCATTGCGGCTGGCCAGCGTGCGCTCGGCCAGCACGATGCGTTCGTCCAGTTCGCGCAGCGCCAGATAGCGCTCCGCGACCTGCCCGATCAGCGCCAGCGCGACCGCGCGGCGCGATGCCTCGCTGCCGAGCCATGCCTGCAGCGCCGCATCGTCCAGCGCGGCCAGGCGGCCCCACAGGTCCGCTTCCCAGCTGACCTGCACGCCGGCCTGGTACTGGGTGCTCAGCAGGTCGTGGCCGGTAGGGCTCAGGTCGTGGGGAATCCGGTTGCGCTGCACGTCGATGCCGGCGCCGATGGCGGGAAAACGATTCGCGTGCTGCAGTCCGGCCAGCGCCGCCGCTTCGCGTACGCGGGCGGCGGCCGTGCGCACGTCGCCGTTGCAGGCGAGGCCGCGGGCGATCAGCGCCTGCAATGCGGGATGGTCGAAGTAGTCGCGCCAGTCGAGCGGCGTGGCGGCGGCGCCGTCGTCAGCGGCGTCGGCGGGCCACCGTTCCGGCGGCACGGGCATGGCGACCCGCTGGGCTGGCCCGGCGCAGGCGGACAAGGCGCCGGCCAGCAGCAGCGCGGCGAGCTTGCGGGTGGTATCGGTGAATTCGGCCATGGTCGATAAATGCGTTGTGCGCCGCAACACGCGGGCGCAGCGCCACTATAGGCCGTCCCCTCCCTAGCGAACCATGATCCTGATCAATTACTAACAGTGCCGAGCGTCAATGCGTCGCATGCCAGGCCGTGAATGCATCCACTTCCAGCGCTTTCGCGTACAGCCAGCCTTGCGCTTCGTCGCTGCCGGCGGCGCGCACCAGCTCGCGCGCGCCTTCCGTCTCGACGCCTTCGGCAACGACGCGGTAGCCCAGGTCGTGCGACAGCGAGATCATCGCCGCGACCAGGGCGCGCTTGCGCTCGTCCGACTCGATGCCGCGCACGAAACTCTGGTCGATCTTCACGACGTGCGCCGGGATGCTCTGCAGGTAGGACAGGCTGCTGTAGCCGGTGCCGAAGTCGTCGATCGCGATGCGCACGCCGACCGCGTGCAGCGCCGCCAGCGTGCGTTCGGCGGCGGCGAAGTTTTCCATCGCCGTCGTCTCCGTGATCTCCAGTTCCAGGTGCGCGGCCGGCACGCCGTGCGCAAGCAGCCGCTCGGCGACGACGTCGGCGAAGTCCGCTTCCAGCAGGTTCGGCGCCGACACGTTGACGGACAAGGTCAACGCGATGCCGGCATCCTGCCACGCGCGCAGCTGGCGCAAGGCGGCGTCGACGACCCACGCCGTGGTCGGTCGGGCCATCGACGTCTGCTCGATCACCGGCATGAATTCGCCCGGCGACACGTCGCCCAGTTCCGGGTGGCGCCAGCGCAGCAGCGCCTCGGCGCCGACACAGCCGCCGCTGGCCAGGTCGATGCGCGGCTGGTAGACGAGCCGCAGCTGGCCACTGCCTTCCAGCGCGCGGCCGAATTCGCCCAGCAATGTAAAGCGGCGGCGATAGGCGGCATCCTGCTCGCACGAGTAGACGGCCATCTGCTGGGGTGCGGTGAACGCGTCGTGCACGGCGCTTTGGGCGATCCGCAGCACGTCCATCGCCGCGGTCAGGCCCAGTTCGAACGGGGCGATGCCGACGGCGGGTGTCGTCACGAAGCGCGACGTCGACCAGTCGCCCTGCCCGGCCAGCCAGCGGCGCAACCGCGTGCGGCAGGCCGCCAGCGTCATCTCGGGCGGGAACAGCACGGCGACCTGGCTGGCCGCCACCTGGTACATCTTCGCTTCCAGCCCGAACTCGGCGCGCAGCGAGCGCACGGCCTCGCCGACCATCGTGTCCAGGTACGTCGAGCCCATCACGCGCGCCGCATTGGCCAGCTGCGCGGGGCTGGCCAGGTGGGCCAGCACGGCGAGGCGCTGCTCGCCGCGGGGGCGGTCGCGTTCGATGTCGCCGAGATCGTCGATGAACTGGTTACGGTTCGGCAGGCCGCTGATCGGGTCGATGCGGCCCAGCGCGTGCTGCAGCTCGATTTGCGCCATCACCATCGCGGCCAGGTCGACAAGCAGGGATGCCTCGTCGGCGCGGATCTGCCGGGGCTCCATGCCCAGCACGCACATCGCGCCGAGCGTATAGCCCTCGCGGGTGACGAGCGGCGCGCCGGCATAGAAGCGGGCGCCGGTCGCAGCCAGCGCACTGTCGCGGTAGTACTCGTCGGCGAGGATGTCGGGAATCACGAGCACCGTGCCGCTCGAACAGACGCCGTCGCACGGCGCTTTTTCGCGGGGGATCGAGCAGTGGGCGACGCCGACGCGCGACTTGAACCACTGCCGGTCCGTATCGGTCAGCGACACGGCGGCGATGGGCAAGTCGAACAGGCGCGCGGCCATGCGGGTGATGCGGTCAAAAGCCTCGGAAGGCGGGGTGTCCAGCAAGTCCAGCTTGCGCAGCGCGTCGATGCGCGCGGCTTCGTTATGGGCGGTCATCGGTCAAATCAGGGTATGCACCCGTGAGGGCGCCGTGAATTTGGCGATGCATGGCTTGGGCACCGGTACGCCCGGCAACAATCAATGTTGAGTCGGGGCAACATCATTGTAGCGACCTTTGCCGTGCCACGCACGACAATTTGGCGATCCGTGCGATAGCGTCGTCCTATCGCGGCAACAGGTCGGACTACATAAAGCTGAGCTGGTCGCTTTACAACAGGGGACTGTCCCTCGATTTTGGAAACTTTTTCGCTTGCCCAAAAGCCAATGTCGCGATCGCGCGTCTATTGACACGATCGCCGGCGAAAAACTGCGGGAATATGAAGCGGTGCAGCTGTGGCGCCACACAATTTCCAAAAACGAGGGACAGTCCCCGAATTTTGGAAATATTGCTGGACGGCGGCGTACGGGGTCATTTCACGCGCTGCTTTTCCAGCTTGCGGGCCAGGGTGCGGCGGTGCATGCCGAGGCGGCGGGCTGCTTCGGAGATGTTGAACTCCGTTTCCGCCAGCACCGCGTGGATGTGCTCCCACTCCAGCGTCTTGACGGAGGTGGTGCGGCCCGTCACTTCGACGTCCGCGTTGCCGGCCACGTGGGCGAAAGCGGCTTCGATGTCGTCCGTGTTGGATGGTTTCGCCAAGTATTGGCAGGCGCCCAACTTGACCGCTTCGACGGCTGTGTTGATGCTCGCATAGCCGGTCAGCACGACGATCAGCATTTCCGGGTCGTGCTGGTGCAGCATCTGCACGCAGGCCAGGCCCGACGAATTGCCCTTCAGCTTCAGGTCGACCACGGCGTAGCCGGGCGTGTCGTGCTCCAGCAGCGCGGCCGCTTCGTCGACGTTGGCGGCATGCAGCACATGGTAGCCGCGCCGCTCGAACGAGCGGCCGAGGGTGCGGGCAAAGGCATCGTCGTCCTCGACGATCAACAGGCAGCGTTGGGATTCGGTCATTACGTCAGGGTCATTGCTTCAAACATCAGTGGAGGCAGGGGCGCCCTCGAGGGCGATGGCCGATACGGGCAGGCGGATCGCCACTTCGGCGCCGCCGCCGTCGAGGTTGCGCGCGCTGACGGTGCCGCCCAGCGTGCGGGCGACGTTCACGACGAGGAACAGCCCCAGGCCGCTGCCGGGGCGGCCCTTGGTGGAATTATACGGTTTGCCGATCTGCGCCAGGATCGCCGGCTCGAAGCCCGGCCCCTTGTCCGTGACGCGCAGCGTCAGCTCGTCGCCACCCCGCATCGCTTCCATGCGCACCCAGCCGGGCGACGCTTCCAGCGCGTTGTCGAGCACATTGCAGACCATTTGCTTGAGCGTCTCGTCGAACACCACGGGCAGGTCGCTGCCCAGCCGGCTGTCGTAGACGAAGTGCTGCACCGGACGGCTGGTGCGCCATTCCTGCGCCAGCGCATCGAGGAACGTGGCCAGCGTCGTCTTCACTGACGACTCGCCGCGCGCCTCGCCCGCCGACAGCAGGATGCCGGACACGATCGCCTTGCAGCGCTGCACCTGCGCCTGCATTTCGACGACTTCCTCCAGCAGCTCCGGGTTGCCGGTAAATTCCGGCATGCGCTTCCAGTCGCCCAGGATGACGGACAGCGTCGCCAGCGGCGTGCCCAGTTCATGCGCCGCGCCGGACGCCAGCAGGCCCATACGCACGACGTGTTCCTCCTCCGCCGCGCGCTGGCGCAGGTTGGCCAGCTGGGCGTCGCCGGCACGCAGGTTGGCATTGATGCGCGTGATGAAGAACACCAGCAGCGCGGCATTGAGCATGAAGCAGATCAGCATGCCCTGCACGTACAGCGACAGGATGCCGCGCTCGTGGTCCACTGCCAGCGGCAGCGGCAGGTAGTAGCGCGACAGCCCGGCCAGGCAGGCGGCCGTGATCAGCACGAACGTCCACGCATACGGTGGGCGCAGCAGCACGGCCGACAGGATCACCTGCAGCAGATAGAGGAAGGCAAAGGGATTGGTGGCGCCGCCGGACAGGTACAGCTGCGAAGTGAGGATCGCCACGTCGACCAGCAGCGCCATGAACAGCTCGGTGTTGCGGACGTAGCGCACCTCGTGCCAGCGCAGGTGGCTGGCGACGTTGAACGCGATCAGGCACGCCAGCACCTGCAGCATCGGCACCAGCGGCAGGCGGATGCCGTACACATAGGTGGCGCCAACGATCGTGGCGACCTGGCCGAACACGGCGATCCAGCGCAGCTGGATCAGCTGCATCATGTTCTGGTGGCCGGCCGCGTATTCGACCCCGGCGGCCGACACCCGTTCGCGCCGGCCGTCGGCCCGACGCCGTTCCAGCCGCTCGGGCGGTTCAGTCTTCCCTGTCATCCATTCCTCTCGCCTTGCGCGTGCGTTCGTAGCGCAGGACGAGATAATAGCCGCCGGCGACCATCGCTGCCAGAGCGAACCAGGTACCCGCATAGGCAAGATGGTTATTCGGGAACGCGATCACCGTCAGGCCGGCGGTGACCTGCTCGCCCGCCTGGGCGTGTTCCTGGCCCTTTTCGGCGTCGACGAAGTACGGCGCCACCGGGCCCAGGCCGCGGGCCTGGGCGATCGCGGCGATGTCGCGGGTGTACCAGCGGTCGCGGGCGGGATCGTTGTCGCGCAGGATGCGGCCCTTCGGTTCGGCCAGGCGCAGCAAACCCGTCACCTCGACACGCGGCCCGGCAGCCGGGCACACCGGCGCGGTCGCTTTCGGCGCCGTCCCCCGCTCGTAATCCCCCGCCTGCTGCGCCACGAAGCCCCGGTTGACGAGCACGATGCCATCCTCGGTGCACATTGGCGTCATCAACCAGAAGCCGATGCCCAGCGCCGTCGTCGTCTGCACGCGCGTGGTCAGGCCGTACAACAACGTGCCCGACACCCGCACGCGGCGGTACTCGTGCGACGCGGCCGTCACCTGCGGCCACTCGGCCGCGCGCGGCGCGGCTACCGGCTCGGCATGCACGCGCGCTTCGACGCGAGCAATCAGGTCCTCTTTCCATTGCAGGCGCTTGACCTGCCAGGTGCCCAGCGAAACGAAAACGCAAAAGAAAAACGCCGCAGCGGCGGCGAGAGCGATGCGCGCCCCGTTGAAGCGCGCCGCCTCGTTACCGTGCGGCGTTGCCTTTGCGCCGAAAGGCGCGTCGTTCATGGCATGTCGTGCAGCTGCTGCGGCGTCGTCACGTGCGGCATGTTCGGCATCATGTTCTTGTTCATGTGGTACATGACCCAGATCGAGCCGGCCAGGGTGATGACGACGATGATCACGGTGAAGATCAACGCCAGCATGTTCCAGCCGCCTTCCGACTTGCTGTTCATGTGCAGGAAGTAGACCATGTGCACGACCATCTGCACGGCGGCGAAACCGAGGATCACGAAGCCGGTGGTGGCCGGGCTTTCGATCACGTGGTTCATCACCAGGTAGAACGGGATCGCCGTCAGGATCACGGACAGGATGAAACCGATCACGTAATCCTTCATCGAACCATGGATGGCGGAGCCATCGTGGTGGTCATCGTGGTGGTCGTGGCCGTGGTCGCCATGACCGTGGTGGTGATTGTGCTCGCTCATGGCAGGACTCCCATCAGGTAGACAAAGGTGAACACGCCGATCCAGATCACGTCCAGGAAGTGCCAGAACAGCGACAGGCAGTTCAGGCGGCGCAGGTTGACCGGGTTCAGGCCGTGCTTGCCGATCTGGACCATCAACGTCACCAGCCAGATCGCACCGAACGTCACGTGCAGGCCGTGGGTGCCGACCAGCGCGAAGAACGACGTCAGGAAGCCGCTGCGCTGCGGGCCCGCGCCTTCGTGGATCAGGTGGTTGAACTCATACAGTTCCACGCTGAGGAAGGCCAGGCCGAACAGGCCCGTGATGGCCAGCCACAGCAACGTGGCGGACTGGTTCTTCACCTTCGCGGACAGCATCGCGAAGCCGTACGTGATCGACGAGAACAGCAGGAACGCCGTATTCAGCGCGATCAGCTTCAGGTCGAACAGCTCGGCGCCGCCCGGGCCGCCGGCGTAGTTGCGACCCAATACGGCATAGGTCGCGAACAGGCAGGCGAAGATCAGGCAGTCGCTCATCAGGTAAATCCAGAAACCCAGCATCGTGCCGTTTTCCGGATGATGCTCGCGCACCAGGTAGCGCGAGCTCGGATCGGCGCCCACGGCGCCGGCGGAGGTTACAGAGATATCAGACATGGCTTCCCAGCAGAGCGGTATGGCGGTCTTCCGTGCGGGTCACTTCGTCCGCCGGAATGTAGTAATCGCGCTTGTAGTTGAACGTGTGGACGATGATCACCACCAGCATTGCGACGAACGCGAGGCCGGTCAGGATCCACATGTGCCAGATGATCGCGAAGCCGATCACGGCGGACAGTGCCGCGATGATGAAGCCCGCGCCCGTGTTGGCCGGCATGTGGATCGGCACGAAGTCCTTCAACGGACGCTGGTAGCCGTTCTTCTTCATGTCGGCCCACGTGTCGTTGTCATGCACGACCGGGGTGAACGCGAAGTTGTAGTCCGGCGGCGGCGACGACGTCGACCACTCCAGCGTACGGCCGCCCCATGGGTCGCCCGTCACGTCCTGCAACTGCTTGCGGCGCATGAACGACACGGCGAACTGCAGCAGCATCGCACCGATACCGCCGGCGATCATCACCACGCCCAGGAAGGCGATCTGGAAGTACGGCGCCATCGACGCGTCCTCGATCACGTTCAGGCGACGGGTCACGCCCATGAAGCCCAGTGCGTACACCGGCATCCACGCCACGTAGAAGCCCACGACCCACAGCCAGAAGGAGACCTTGCCCCAGAAGACGTCAAGCTTGAAGCCGAACGCTTTCGGGAACCAGTAGTTGATACCTGCGAACAGGCCGAACAGCACGCCGCCGATGATCACGTTGTGGAAGTGCGCCACCAGGAACAGCGAGTTGTGCAGCACGAAGTCGGCCGGCGGGATCGCCAGCATCACGCCCGTCATGCCGCCGATCGTGAACGTAACCATGAAGGCGACGGTCCACATCATCGGCAGTTCGTAGCGGATGCGGCCGCGGTACATCGTGAACAGCCAGTTGAACAGCTTCGCGCCCGTCGGGATCGAGATGATCATCGTCGTGATGCCGAAGAACGAGTTCACCGACGCGCCGGAACCCATCGTGAAGAAGTGGTGCAGCCACACGAGGTAGGACAGGACCATGATCACGCAGGTCGCGTACACCATCGAGGTGTAGCCGAACAGGCGCTTGTTGCAGAACGTCGCGACGACTTCCGAGAAGATGCCGAAGCAAGGCAGGATCAGGATGTACACCTCCGGGTGGCCCCAGATCCAGATCAGGTTCACGTACATCATGGCGTTGCCGCCCAGTTCGTTCGTGAAGAAGTGCGTGCCCAGCAGGCGGTCCATGCCCAGCATGGCCAGCACGGCCGTCAGCACCGGGAAGGCGGCGACGATCAGGATGTTGGTGCACAGCGCGGTCCACGTGAACACCGGCATCTTCATCATGTCCATGCCGGGGGCACGCATCTTGACGATCGTGACGATCAGGTTCACGCCGGACAGCAAGGTGCCGACACCGGCCACCTGCAGCGACCAGATGTAGTAGTCCACCCCGACGTCAGGCGACGCGAGGATGCCGGACAGCGGCGGGAACGCCAGCCAGCCGGTACGGGCGAACTCGCCGACGAACAGCGACGCCATCACCAGCACGGCGCCCATCGCGGTCATCCAGAACGAGAAGTTGTTCAGGAACGGGAATGCCACGTCGCGCGCGCCGATCTGCAGCGGCACCACGTAGTTCATCAGGCCCGTCACCAGCGGCATCGCCACGAAGAAGATCATGATCACGCCGTGGGCGGTGAAGACCTGGTCGTAGTGGTGCGGCGGCAGGAAGCCGGCGCCGTCGCCAAAGGCGATGGCTTGCTGGGCACGCATCATCAGCGCGTCGGCGAAGCCGCGCAGCAGCATGACGAGACCCAGGATCATGTACATGATGCCGATTTTCTTGTGGTCGATACTGGTGAACCAGTTCTTCCACAGGTAGCCCCACAGGCGGAAGTAGGTCAGCGCGCCGAGCAGCGCGAGGCCGCCCAGGGCGACCGCGGCGAACGTGGCGAGCAGAATCGGTTCATGGAACGGAATCGCTTCCCAAGTCAGCCGGCCGAAGATCGGATCGGTTTCAGTTGGATACGCTTGCATTGTGACTCTTCATCGTAAGGGTGGACTTCTGTGCGGGCGTCTCGCAGACTTCCGCTTCGGCCTGCGCCAGGCGGGCGACTTCGCTGGCGCCCTGCTTGCGCGCCGCCTCGTGGGCGTGGTGCTTGCTGTTGCGCTGCGCATCCTCGTGCATCGTCTGCGCCATGCACTTCGTGCCCGGCTCGACGCATAGGTTCAGGATCGCGCTGTACAGCGTGCCGTCGACCGAGGCCCAGCGGCGTACCGGGTCCTTCTCGCTGGGCTTGGCCAGCTGCAGGTATTCGGAACGCTCGAGCGAACCGCCGCCGGCCTTCACCTTCGCCACGTAGGCATTGAAGTCAGCATCGTTCATCGCGTGGTACTTGAACTTCATGTGCGTGAAGCCGGCGCCGCTGTAGTTCGACGAGAAGCCGTCGTACGTGCCAACCTTGTTCATCACTGCGTTCAGCTGGGTTTCCATCGACGGCATCGTGTAGATCATGCCGGCCATCGCGGGGATGTAGAAGGCATTCATCACGGTCGACGACGTCAGGCGGAACTTGATCGGCCGGTCGATCGGCGTTGCCAGTTCATTCACGGTGGCGATGCCCTGCTCCGGATAGATGAACAGCCACTTCCAGTCCAGTGCCACGACCTGCACTTCCAGCGGCTGGACACCGGCCGGGATCGGACGCTTATCGTCGATGCGCTGCAGCGGACGGTAAGGGTCGAGCAGGTGGGTGCTGATCCAGGTGATCAGGCCCAGCACGATGATCAACAGCAGGGGCACGCCCCAGATCACGAGCTCCAGCTTGGTGGAGTGATCCCAGTCGGGATCGTACTTCGCCGCGGTGTTGCTCTTACGATAACGCCATGCGAACCACAGCGTCAGGACAATGACGGGAACGACGATCAGCAGCATCAGGTAAACGGAGACCATTACCAGATGGGCCTGCTGCGCCGCGATATCACCGGACGGATTCAACACCACCGTATTGCAGCCGGTGAGCCACAACATGGTGAGAAGACCCAGTCCACTGCGAACAATTGATGATTTCATTAAGTTATGTGCGCTACAGAGGATTGAGAACATGCTACTGTACCGTCACAGGCATGCGAAATGGAATTGGACACTTTGTCTCACCCCCGCTGGCAGGTTCTGTATCACCGTCCGTCGGGGCTCGGTCAAAGTCGTCTTCAGGGGTTCCATCAAGGTTTCCCGTCCGTTCGCTTGAACTTGTGAACAAAACGACATGAGAGACGATTATGGCAACGACTACCTATGACGGAAGTAACATCCCGGCGGATTATCAGCCAAGTCCCACCAGCAGCGGCGCACGCAACATTAATGCGCGCGATGGAGAAATTCATCCCGGCGAAATCGCGGTCGGAGTGGTGATCGGGCGGGCATCCGAATATTTCGATTTCTTCGTCTACGCGATCGCCTCGGTGCTCGTCTTCCCTTCGCTGTTCTTCCCGTTCGACGACCGGCTGAACGCGACGCTGTATTCATTTGTCATCTTTTCCTTTGCCTTCATCGCTCGGCCGTTCGGCACGCTGTTCTTCATGTGGGTGCAAAGGAAGTTCTCGCGCGAAGGCAAGCTGACGGGCGCCCTCTTCCTGCTCGGCAGCTCCACCGTCGGCATCGCGTTCCTGCCGTCGTACGCGGATGCCGGCACGACCGCTGTCGTGATGCTGGCGCTGTTCCGGATCGGCCAGGGGCTCGCCCAGGGCGGCTCGTGGGACGGCCTGCCGTCGCTGCTGGCGTTGAACGCGCCGCAGAACAAGCGGGGCTGGTATGCGATGCTGGGCCAGCTGGGCGCACCGGCCGGCTTCCTGATCGCGGCCGGCATCTTCGCCTACATGGTCGCGAACCTGTCGGCGCTGGACTTCCTCGACTGGGGCTGGCGCTATCCGTTCTTCGTCGCGTTCGCGATCAACGTCGTCGCGCTGTTCGCCCGCCTGCGCCTGGTCTCCACGCCGGAATATGCGCGGCTGCTGGACGAGCGCGAGCTCGAGCCGGTCAGCGTGTCCGAGCTGTCGCACACGCAGGGCCGCAACGTGATCATCGGCGCACTGGCCGCGCTGGCCAGCTACGCGCTGTTCCACCTGGTGACGGTGTTCCCGCTGTCGTGGGTGCAGCTGTACTCGACCCGCGCGCTGGACAACTTCCTCGTGCTGCAGATGTGGGGCGCGGCGCTGGCCATCGTCGGCACGATCGCTTCCGGCCTGATCGCGGACCGCTTCGGCCGCCGCACGACGCTCGGCACGCTGGCCGCGCTGATCGCCGTGTTCTCGGGCTTCGTGCCCACCCTGCTGCAAGGCGGTGAGCTGGGCCAGAACATCTTCATCATCGTCGGCTTTGGCCTGCTGGGCCTGTCGTATGGCCAGGCCGCCGGCGCCGTGACGGCGAACTTCGCCGCGCGCCACCGCTACACGGGCGCCGCGCTGACGTCCGACCTGGCCTGGCTCGTGGGCGCCGCTTTCGCCCCGCTGGTCGCACTGGGCCTGTCGGCGCACTTCGGACTCGGCTATGTGAGCCTGTACCTGCTGTCCGGCGCGGTCGGCTCGCTGGCGGCCCTGTCGGTGAACCGGGCGCTGGAGATCAGGGACTGAACGGCTGCGTGTCAATAGAAACGGCGAGCTGCGAGCTCGCCGCTTTTTTTTTTCGCGCTGTCACCTCAGCTTGTGGAATCGTTCGGCTGCCCACCTCCATGGCATGGATGACGACAGGAGGGAGCGACATCCGTACAGCGCGATGGCCATTCCACAAGCTCGGGTGACAGCGCTTTTTAATTGCTTGCCGGGATATCCTGAAAAAGGTGTCGATGAATCGCCTTCAGGGCAGTGAACGATATGTCATCGAAATCGGGCTCGAACTCTTCGAGGCGCGCAAGCGTCAAGTCGATCTCGACCGCTTCCAGCTCGGCGGCATCGGTAATGCCCCGCTTATTGACGCTACCCCTGCCTGCGCAGCCACTCCAGCGCCCGCGGCGCATTGCTCAGCACCGAGATATGCCCGTCATCCGGCTGGTCCCACAGCTCGGCCGTCGGGCAGCGCCGTGCCAGCCACGCCGAATGGCTGTGCGGCACGAGCCGGTCCGCGCCGCCGTGCAGCAGCAGCACGGGCCGGGTGATCGCCGTGCAGTCGAAACCCCATGGCGTTACGTACGCGATGTCGTCGTCGATCAGGCCGTCCGGGCCGGCCACGATCGCCGGCTGGACCACGCTCTCGAACCAGCCCCACGGCCCCGCCAGCGCGGCCCAGTCGGCGCCGGTGAACATCTCGCGATCGAATTCCGGCTTGGCCGCTTCGTACGCGGCCTTCGCATCCTGGCCCGCCAGCGCCGCGCGCAGGCCCGCCACGCCGGACGGACGCATGCCGGCAAACCAGTCCAGGCCCGCCGCGTTGTAGGGCGCCAGGCCGGCGCCGCTGACGGCTGCCTCCACCCGGTCCGGCAGCAGCGCCGCGCAGGCCAGCGCATGCGGTCCGCCGCCCGAATGGCCCATCACGGCGAAGCGCTCGATGCCGAGGACGTCGGCGATGCGCGCCACATCCGTCGCGGCCGATGCGATGTCGCGGCCCGGCCGCCGGGTCGAGCCGCTGTAGCCCGGCCGGTCGTAGCCCAGCCAGCGTATGCCGAGCCGGGCGCCTTCGGCAAACAGCGGCTCGGGCGGGCGCCCGATGTTCGGCGTGCCGTGCAGCCAGAACACCGCGAGCGCATCGCTGTCCCGTGCTCCCTGGTCGTAGTAATGCAGCGTGTGCCCATTGTCCAGCTTCAGGTCCGCTTCCAGCATCGCCTTCTCCTTGTCGATGCGGCGTGGCGCCGCTTGCACACGTTACTTCTGGATGTCGTAGCGCAGTTCCACCATGCCCGCGCTCATCTGTCGCGCCGACGTCAGGCGCAGCACCGGCGGCAGCAAGCGACGCGGCAGCAGCGGCTTGCCGCCGCCCAGCGTGACGGAACCGACCTGCACGATCAGCTCGTCCAGCAGGCCCGCGTCGAGGAACTGCCCGGCCAGTTCACCGCCGCCGACCACCCACAGGTTCTTGTCGCCCGCCGCCGCGCGCATCTGCGCATGCACGGCCGCCACGTCGCCCTGCACGAAGCGGATGTCGGCGCCGTCGATCGCCGGCAGCGTGCGGTGCGTGAAGATCCAGGCCGGCTGCGCGTACGGCCACGGCGAGCCGGTTTCGGCGATCACCGCCGCGCTGTGACGCAGCACCCATTCGTACGTGGTGGCGCCCATCGCCAGCGCGCCGACGCCGGCAATGAAGTCGGAATAGCTCGATTCGCCCAGGCTGCCGAGGGCGAACAGCCAGTCCAGCGAGTCGTCTTCGGTGGCGATATAGCCGTCCAGGCTGGCCGCCGAGTAGTACTGCGTCTTCATTGCTTGATCTCCTTCGTCGTGGCGGCCAACAGGACAGCGCGTTCGCCGCCCTTTGCCTATACTTTCCCTGTACCGTGCGGCACTGCAGCATTCCATTCACGCTATCTGGAGGGAAACTCATGAATACCACCACGTTCCAGTTCACGTTCCCGGGCGCCACACCGAGCGCGCCGCCGCTGGTCGACATCGTGGCGCGGCTGCACAACGCCTATGCGACGCCGCTGCAGAACGCATTCCAGGAATTATGGACGAGCACCGGCCGCATCGTCCAGCAGCAGACGGCGCATGCGGCAATGGAGGCGGCGCAGCGCAGCGTCGTCGCGCTGGCGCAGAACGCCGCCGAGGTGCAGCAGCGCACCTTCCTGCAGCTGTGCGGCGCCCACCAGCAGGCGTTCACGATGATGACCGAGGCGTGGACGACTGCGCTCACCGGCGGCCTGCGCGCGGTGAAACCGTAAGCGGCCCCTCACGATTCCGCGTGCAGCATCTCGGCAGCCGCCTCGACCGGCACGGGCCGGCTGCACAGGAACCCCTGGATCTCGTCGCAGCCTTCGCGGGTCAGGTAGCCCAGCTGGTCGCGCGTCTCGACGCCTTCGGCGATGATCCGGCAACCGAGGCTGTGGCCCAGCGTGATCATCGAGCGGACGATCGCCTCGCCCGGCTTATCGTGCAACATGTCGCGCACGAAGCTGCGGTCGATCTTCAGGTAGTCCAGCGGGAAGCGGCGCAGGTAGGACAGGCTTGAATAGCCGGTGCCGAAGTCGTCGATCGACAGCCGCACGCCGCCCTCCTTCAGCTGCCGCATCGCGGCGATGACGCCATCGACGTTCTGCATCATCAGCGATTCCGTCAGCTCCAGTTCCAGGTATTGCGCCGGCAGGCCGGCCGCTTCCAGCGCGCCGAACACTTCCTGCACGAAGCCGGCCTGGCGGAACTGCCGTGCCGACACGTTGACGGCGACGGGTATCCGCGGCAAGCCCGCATCCTGCCACGCGCGCGCCTGCCGGCAGGCCTCGACCAGCACCCACTCGCCGATTTCGACGATGCGGCCCGTCTCCTCGGCCACGCCGATGAAGCGGTCCGGCTGCACCAGGCCCAGCTCCGGCTGCAGCCAGCGGATCAAGGCTTCCAGGCCGGCCACGCGCCCCGTCAGGCAATCGATGCGGGGCTGGAAGTACAGCACGAACTCGCCCCGGCTCAGCGCATTGCGCAGGTGGCCCTCGATCAGCGTGCGCTCGGTCACCCGCGCATTCATCTCGCTGGTGTAGAACTGCAGCTGGTTGCGGCCGCCGTCCTTGGCGCGGTACAGCGCGATGTCGGCATGCTTGAAGAGGGCCGGCGCCGTGTCGCCGTCGCGCGGATAGACGGAGACGCCCATGCTGCACGTCAGCGCCAGGTCGTGCGCACCGAGGCGCATCGGTGCGCTGACGGCGTCCAGCACTGTCTGCACGGTGCGCGGCGACAGCGTCGCGCCGCCCTGCCCCGGCTGGTCCGGCAGCAGCAGGATGAATTCGTCGCCGCCCAGGCGCGCCACCGTGTCCGAATCGCGCAGCGCGCCGCGCAGCCGCGCCGCCACCGTCTGCAGCAGGCTGTCGCCGACGGCGTGGCCCAGGGTATCGTTGATCAGCTTGAAGTTGTCCAGGTCCAGCACGACGACCCACAGCTGGTGACCATAGCGGGACGCATAGGCGATGGCCTGTTCGAGCCGGTCCTGGAACAGGTGGCGGTTCGGCAGCCCCGTCAACGCATCGTGCGTCGACTGGTGTTCCAGCTCCTGCTGGTAGCGCATCGCCGCCGTGATGTCGTTGATCACGCCGACCCAGTGCGTGCGCACGCCGTGCGCGTCCAGCACGGGCGCCACGTGCAGCTGGTTCCAGAACAGCGAGCCGTCCTTGCGGTAATTGCGCAGGACGACGGTCACTTCGCGCTCGGCGCGCAGCGCATCGCGCAGCGCGTACAAGCCTTCCTGTTCGCGGTCGCCGCCCTGCAGGAAACGGCAATCCTTGCCCATCACCTCGGCCAGCTCGTAGCCGGAGATCTTCGCGAACGCGGGGTTGGCGTACGCGATCACGTCGTCCCGGCCGATGCGGTGCGTGATCAGGATCGCATTGACGGATGCATCGAGCGCGCGGCTTTGCAGGCGCAGCGTCTCCTCGGCTTCCTTGCGCGCCGTGATGTCCTCGATCGTGCCGAGCAGGCCGGCGATCTCGCCGTTCTGCCCGTACAGCGGCAGCTTGTTCACCAGTTGCCAGCGCTGGCGGCCATCCGGCCCGGCCAGCGTCTGCTCGCGCTCGCGCACCGGCTGGCCCGTGGCGATCACGGCGCGGTCCTCGGCCGCCTGTTCGCCCGTGCCGTGCTGCCACGGAAAATCCTGGTCGCGCTTGCCGACGACGCGGGCCGGGTCGTCCAGCCCCGCCGCGCGCGAGAACAGGCGGTTGCAGCCCACGTAGCGCAATTGCAGGTCCTTCCAGAACACCTGCAGCGGCATCGTGTCGATCAGGTTGCGGTACAGCTGCTGCGACTTGTACAGCGCCCGTTCCGTCGCGACCTGCTGCGTCACGTCCAGCGCGAACACGAGGCGCGCGCGGCGCCCTTCGTAGATCAGCGCGTGCGACGAGATGCGCACCGAGATCGGCCGGCCGTCGCGCTTCAGGTGGGTCCAGATGCCGGACGATTGGGGCAGCGCCGCCGGCGACGACGCCAGGTCGGCGTGCAGCTTCGCCTGCTCGGCCGGCGGACGGATGTCACGAATCGTCATGTGCAGGAACTCCGCTTCCGAGTAGCCGTAATGGCTGCATGCGGCCGCGTTGACGCGCAGGAAGCGCAGCGTGACGAGGTCGTAGATCCACATCGGCTGCGGATGGTCCTGGAACAGGTCGTCGAAGCGCGTCAGCGGGCGGCGGCTGCGCCACCCCCTTCCCTGCATGGGCAGCGTACTACGCGTGGGGGCGCGGTGCTGGAATCTCATCCTCGGCTCCTGGCGGGTTCTGTAGTGAACTATAACCCGTCCCCTGCCGTTTGTGCGCAATGCGCCGACAGCACACTGAGGGCTATTCCTACGCAAGCAACGCGGCGCCGCGGCTAAGATGGGCTGTTGCCGGAACCCACAAGGAGAAGAACATGTTTTCACTGAACAAGCTCAGCCCGACGATTACCGACATGATCCGCTTCGACCACTCGCACGTGCTGGTGACGTTCCACCAGTACACGACGTCGCAGAAGCCGAAAGTGAAGAAGGCGCTTGCGGAAACCATCTGCACCGCCCTGGAAATCCACGCCACGCTGGAAGAGGAAATCTTCTACCCGGTGATGCGGCAGCTGGAAGGCACCGACCCGACGATGCTGAAAGCCGAGCCGGAACACAACGACATGCGCCGCGTGATCGCGCAGCTGCGCGCCACCAAGCCGACCGAGGCAAAGCATGACGAATTGATGCATGAACTGATGCGCGACGTGATGCACCACGTGGCGGACGAGGAAACGGTGCTGCTGCCCGATGCGGAGCGCAAGCTGCCGCGCGAGCGCCTCAGTGAGCTGGGTGCCGAGATGACGCGCCGGCGCCTGCAGCTCGTCACGCCGCAGGCCGGCAGGATCGCCGCCAACACGGCGGTCGGCTTCTCCGGCAGCACGATGGCGATGGTGCTCGGCATTGCCGGCGCCGCGTTCGCGGCCACCAAGCTGCTGCCGCGCAAGCCAGCGCAGGCCTGATGCGCTGACGGCTTACCTTCCAACCACCTGCGCCCCGGCATCGGCCGGCAGGCGCAGGCTGTCGACGACGCCCGCCAGGGCGACGAGCCCCATCGCGCCCAACGCGAAGCGGAAGGCGGCGGGTTCATGGCCCCACCCGGCCAGTTCGGCCACCTTCAACAGCAGCGCGCCGGCCGCGATGCCGAGCCCCGCATTCACCTGCGCCAGCACGGAGAACAGCGTCGACGCGCCGCTCATCTGCGGTGGCGGCACGTTGGCGAACGCGATCGTGTTCAGCGCCGTGAACTGCATCGAGCGGCTGGCACCGCAGAAGAACAGCACGGCGGCCACCGCCGGAAGCGGCGTGTCCACTCGCAGCAATGCGCACAGCCAGAACCCCACGGCCAGCAGCATCCCATTCCCCACCAGTACATTGCGCAGGCCGAAGCGCCGCATCGCCCAGCTTGTCCGCGGCT
This sequence comes from Pseudoduganella flava, assembly GCF_007830495.1. Lineage (GTDB taxonomy): Bacteria > Pseudomonadota > Gammaproteobacteria > Burkholderiales > Burkholderiaceae_D > Rugamonas > Rugamonas flava. The sequence goes on from NZ_VLKW01000005.1 coordinate 403,816, forward strand.
TCATCGCCAGGTTGCCGGCAAAGAGGGCCAACAGCAGCATGCCGGCCGTCGTGCCGGGCAGGCCGAACGCCAGTTGCAGCATCAGCGGCACGAGGAACGGCGCACTGCCGATCGCGATCCGCGCCAGCGAGCCGCCGCGCACCGTGACGGCGAATGTGCGGATGGCCAGCGGCCGCAGGTCCAGCAACGGCGCCGCCACGCGGCGGAAGTGCCGCGCCGACCACCACAGCAGCGCGGCGCCGGCCAGCAGCGTGAGCCCGGCCGCCATCCACTGCCCGTGACCGGGCAGTTCGACACCCACCATCAGCAATGTGCAGGCCGCGCCGCTGCCCGCGAAGCCCGGCAGGTCGAACGGCCGCGGCGCCGCCCCGGCGGACGGGATGATCCACCACGCCGCCACCAGCAGCGCGGCGGCCAGCGGCACGTTGACAAGAAAGATCCAGTGCCAGCTCCACGTGGCCGTGATGAAGCCGCCCAGCGCCGGGCCGATGATCGGTGCCGCGAGGCCCGGCCAGGTGACGGTGGCGATCGCCCGCACCAGGTGCTCCTTCGGCGTATTGCGCAGCACGACGAGCCGGCCGACGGGCACCATCAGCGCCCCGCCCATGCCCTGCAGCACGCGCGCGGCCGTGAACGCGGCCAGCGATGGCGCCAGTGCGCACAGCACCGACGCGAACGTGAACACGCCGATCGCCGCGGCAAACACGCGGCGCGGTCCGTAACGGTCGGCCAGCCAGCCGCTGGCCGGAATGAACGCGGCCAGCGCGACGAGGTAGGCGGACAGGCCGATCGACAGGTGTTCCGGCCGCGTGCCGAAGCTGGCCGCCATCTGCGGGAGCGACGTGGTGATCGCGGTGGCGTCCAGGTTCTCCATGAAGAACGCGCAAGCCACCAGCCACGGGACGGCGCGGGCGCGCCGTTCGGCGGGGGTGTCGGACATCGGCGTGCTATGTTGTAAAAAAACAGCAATATAGCCGAGAAAAGCAAACGGGCCGGCTCCGCGGCATCGTGCGACACCGTGGAACCGGCCCGCTGACGGTCCGGATACCGCGAGAGAACGCGGCAAGACAGAACTCGGTTACAGCGGCTCGTTAGAACTCTTCCCACTCGTCGCCGCCGGCCGTCACCGGCTTGCCGGCCGTTGCCTTGAAACGGGCCGGTTGGGCGGCTTGTGTTGCCGGCGTGGCCAGCGTGGCCTTCGGCTTGGCCGCGGCTTTGGCGGGCGCCGGCGTGGCCGCGGCAGGTGCCGGAGCCGGAGCCGGAACAGCCAGGGACGCGCCATCGTCCGCCTCGCCGATGTGGAACTCGCCCACCAGGGACACCAGCACGGCGGCCTGCATCTTGAGGCTTTCGGCCGCGGCGGCCGCTTCTTCGACGAGGGCGGCGTTCTGCTGCGTCACGCCGTCCATCTGGCCGATCGCCTGGTTCACCTGGCCGATGCCGCCGCTTTGCTCGGCGCTCGCGGACGCGATCTCGGCGATGATGTCCGCCACGCGGCGCACGCTGCCCACCACTTCGTCCATCGTCGTGCCGGCGTCGTGCACCAGCGTGCTGCCGCGCTCGACCTGCTGCACGGAGTCGCCGATCAGCGCCTTGATCTCCTTCGCCGCGCTGGCGCTGCGCTGTGCCAGGTTGCGCACTTCGCTGGCGACGACCGCGAAGCCGCGGCCCTGTTCGCCCGCCCGGGCCGCTTCCACGGCCGCGTTCAGCGCCAGGATATTGGTCTGGAACGCGATGCCGTCGATGACGGAGATGATGTCCACCACCTTGTTCGACGAAGCGTTGATCGCCGCCATCGTATCGACCACCTGGGCGACGACGGCGCCGCCACGCGTTGCCACATCCGATGCGTTGGCGGCCAGTTCGCGCGCCTGCGTCGCGTTCTCGGAGTTCTGGCGCACGGTGCTGGTCAGCTCTTCCATCGACGCTGCGGTCTGCTGCAGCGCGCTGGCCTGCTGCTCGGTGCGGCCGGACAGGTCCAGGTTGCCCTGGCTGATCTCGCCGCTGGCCGCCGCCACGCTGTCGGCGCTGTCGCGCACGCGGGCCAGCACCTGCTCGATCTTCGCGACGAACTGGTTGAAGCCAGTGCCGATCACGGCCAGTTCATCGTTGCCGCGCACTTTCAGGCGCTTCGACAGGTCGGCGTTACCGCCGGCCAGCTGCGTCATCGTGCGGGCCAGGTCGCGCACCGGGCGGGTCAGGCGGCGCAGCACGCACACCATCACGAAGCCCGCCGCGACGGCGCACAGCGCCGACACGATCACCGTGAACAGCAGCAGGTCGCGCGCGGGCGCCGTCGCCACGCTCTTCGGGAACGTCAGGCGCACGGCCCACGGCGCGATGTCGTCGTGCAGGTGCAGTGGCTGCAGCAAATGCACCATGCCCGCTTCCTCGTACTGATACGGCTTGCCGGCACCGATTGCCTGCAGCGCCGCCGCTGGCATATCGTCCGCCTTCTTGCCGTTGCGGGCAGCTTCCGGATGGCTTGCATACAGGCCGCCGCTCGACACCAGCGACAGCTGGCCCGATTCGACCGTCTTCATGTGCGCCAGGATGTCGGTCAGCGTCGTCAGCGCGAAGTCCGCGCTGGCCACGCCCTGCACCTTGCCGTCGATGACGATCGGTGCCACCAGCGATGCCATCAGCACGTCCTTGCCGTTGATCGGGTACGCGTACGGCTCCGTGAAGAACAGCTTCTGCGTCTTCTTCGGGATGTCGTACCAGTCATTGGCGCCCGGCGCGGTGCCGAACACGATCGGTTCGATCAGCACGCCGCCATCGGCCTTGCGGGTGTAGTACGGCATGTAGCGGCCGGTCGCATCGAAGCGCGGCGCCTGGTTCGCGAACTCGGCATCCTTGCCGTCCAGCGCGTTCGGTTCCATCGTCACCGCACCGCCGATCAGGTCGCGCGAGCCGGAGAGGATGGCCTTGGTCAGTTCGCCCACCTGGTCGCGGTCCAGCGCGTGCTTCGCCGCCAGCGTGTTGCGCACGCTGCCGCCCAGCGTGACGACGGCGGCCAGGTTGCTGTTGATGCGGCTTTGCAGCGCATCGGCCGCTTCGGCCGCCTGCGTGCGCGCCAGCTGCATCGAAGCGTCCTCCGCGCTGTCGCGGCTGCGCAGGCCCGTCACGGCCGCCGTGATGGCCAGGCTCAGCACCACCAGCGTCGTGGCGGCCGCGCAGATGCGGGCGTTCAGCGACATCCCGCGGCGTTCCTTTGCTTGCGTCATATCGTTCTCCTTAGAAGGTGCGGGTCACCGCGACGACAAAGGTCGCCTTCGCCACGTTCGAATACTCGACGATGCCGGCGCCGTTCGGCATGCCGGTCGTGTAGGTCTTGTAGATGTCCGTCTTGCCCCAGGCGCGCGTCAGCGCGGCCGACGCGCTCCAGCCGCCGCCCAGCGTCTTCGTCACGCCGGCCTTCGCGTCGCGCCAGTTCCAGATGTCGTTGCCGGCGCCGGCCACGCGGCCGTCGCCCGCGTGCAGGTTCAGCGTCCAGCCGTTGCCCAGTTCCGGGTTGACGCCGACGTCCAGGTAGCCGGTGCCGCGGGCGTTCGTGATGCCGAAGAAGTCGCGCGTCACCGTGCGGTTGTACTTCGCGTAGGCCATCTTGTACGTCAGGCCGAACGACAGTTCCGCGTAATCGAACTTGGTGCCCGTCGCACTGATCACGGCGCCCGGGTACTTGTAGTAGTAGGCCAGCACGCTGTAGCCGATGTCGCCGACCGCGCCGCCGTAGCCGCCGTACAGGTCCCATTCCACGGTGCCCTTTTCCACGAAGCGGTCGCTGATCGTCGATGCCCACGTGCCGGCGGACCAGCCGCTCGGGTGCACGTAATCGACGCCGGCCTGCGCGGCCGGCTTGCCCCACGTCTGCCGCACGCCGCGCGACACGTATTGCGACACGACGCTGGCGTTGGCCGTCAGCTGTGCGGCCGGCGCTTCCCCTGCAGCCGTTTCCTGCGCCTGCGCGGCGCCAAGGCTGCAAGCGAAAAGCGCGGGCAATAGGACGCCCTGGCCCGTAAAGTGGCCTTTGTTCATGTGAATCCCGTTTGATGGTCGTTTGACGAGGCGGCTTGCGGCCGCCGGTGGAATGTGTATATCCGCAGGGAAATACTACAGCCGAATTCCGTGAGATTTGGTGAGATTTGACCTTTTGGTCACGGAATATTCACATTCGTTGCGGTATCCCGACAACAAACGGCGCCCGCCGTTGCAGGCGAAGCAAGCAATTGAAGAGTGGGCATGGCAAGAACGGCCATGCCCGACAGGGTTCGGGGCATGGAGATGACCGCTGCGGAAGATGGCGCCGGCGCGACCAACGCCACGCGTCGCCCGGTGTGTCCCGGGCGGCGCGCCATTGACCGGACTACCCCAGGTACTGGCCGCCGTTCACGTCGAACGTGGCGCCCGTGATGAAGCCGGCCGCGTCGTCGGCGAGAAAAGCGCACAGCCGCGCCACGTCGTCCGGCGTGCCGAGCCGGCCGACGGGAATCTGCGCAACGATGGCCTGCAGCACGTCCTGCGGCACGGCGGCCACCATCGCGGTGTCGCAATAGCCCGGCGCGATCGCGTTGACGGTGACGCCGCGCTTGGCGTTCTCCAGCGCCAGCGACTTCGTGAAGCCGAAGATGCCGGCCTTCGCGGCCGCGTAGTTGCACTGGCCGGCCTGGCCCTTGCGGCCGTTGATCGAGCTGATGTTGACGATGCGCCCATGGCCCCGCTCGCGCATGCCTTCGATCACCCGGCGCGACATGTTGAACATCGATCCCAGGTTCGTATGGATCACTTCCCACCACTGCGCCGGCGTCATCTTGTGCAAGGTGACGTCGCGCGTGATGCCCGCGTTGTTGACGAGGATGCCCACCGGCCCCAGCTCGCGCTCGACCAGCGCGACGCCCTGGGCGCACGCGTCGTAGTCGGCCACGTCCCAGCGGAACACGGGGATGCGGTGCCGGTCCGAGAACGCGCAAGCCGCTTCCTCGTTGCTGTGGTAGACGGCGGCCACGTCGTGCCCCGCCCGTTGCAACGCGATCGAGACGGCTTCCCCGATCCCCCGTGTGCCCCCGGTCACCAATGCGATGCGCTTCATCTCTCCTCCTTGTTCGATAGCCGCGCGGCTGCACGGCGAGACGCCAGCATAGGCAGAAACTTCCCCGCCGGGCATGGGTCCAACGAGGAATCTGCCTGCGGTTTGACTTGAATCATGCTCAAGTGATGACGTGACGCAGTACGCACCATTACAGTATTTTCCTGACAGAGAGGGACTTGCAAATGCAGAGCGATCAGCGGGAACCGCCGCCTGCGGCGGGCAAGCGAGGCAGCGACGGCGCCGACGGCATCCCGAACCTGCGGTTTTCCGGGTGGTATCTGCTGGCGCTGCTCGGGCTGTCGATGTTCCTGATGTTGCGCGGCACTCCCGGCGGCACCGTGCCGTACAGCGAGTTCAAGACGCTGCTGGCGGCCGGCAAGGTGGCCGACGTCGTCGTCGGCAGCGCCGACATCTCCGGCCAGTTGAACCTGGAAGGCCTCGAGCGCGTGCTGCCGGCCGCTCGCGCCGCCGCGCTGCGCACCGAGCACCGCGCCGACCGCACCTTCATCACCCGCCGCATCGACGATCCCGACCTCGTGTCCGACCTGGAAACGGCCGGCGTGACGTTCGACGCGGCGCCGGACCGTTCCTGGCTGAGCTCCATCCTGATCTGGACCGTGCCGCTGCTGCTGATGGCGATGCTGTGGAACTCGGCCGCGCGCAAGCTGGGCGGCGGCCTGACGGGTGCGCTGGAGATCGGCAAGAGCCGCGCCCGCGTCTACATGCAGCAGGACACCGGCGTGACGTTCGACGACATCGCCGGCATCGACGAGGCGCGCGACGAACTGATCGCGATCGTCCAGTTCCTGAAGAACCCGGAGCGCTACCGCCGCCTGGGCGGGCGCATCCCGAAGGGCGTGCTGATCGTCGGCGCACCAGGCACCGGCAAGACGCTGCTGGCGAAAGCGGTGGCCGGCGAGGCCGGCGTGCCGTTCTTCTCGATCAGCGGGGCCGAATTCGTCGAGATGTTCGTCGGCGTCGGCGCCGCCCGCGTGCGCGACCTGTTCGCCCAGGCCGAGGACAAGGCGCCGTGCATCATCTTCATCGACGAACTCGACGCGCTGGGCAAGGCGCGCGGCGTCACCGGCTTCGGCGGGCACGACGAACGCGAGCAGACGTTGAACCAGCTGCTCGTCGAGATGGACGGGTTTGCGTCGAGCAAGGCGGTGATCATCATGGCGGCCACCAACCGCCCGGAAATCCTCGACCCGGCGCTGCTGCGGGCCGGCCGGTTCGACCGTCACATCGCGCTGGACCGGCCGGACCTGAAGGGCCGCACGCAGATCCTCGCCGTGCACGCGAAGAAGGTGGTGCTGGCGGCCGACGTCGACCTGGCCGCGCTGGCCGGCCGCACGGCGGGCTTCGCGGGCGCCGACCTGGCCAACCTCGTCAACGAGGCGGCGCTGCTGGCCGCGCGCCAGGACCAGGCCAGCGTGACGATGAGCGACTTCGACAAGGCGCTGGACCGCATCGTGGCCGGCATCGAAAAGAAAAGCCGCGTGATGAACCGGCGCGAGAAGGAAACCGTGGCGTGGCACGAGGCGGGCCATGCCCTGATCGCCGAGCTGCGCCCGGGCGCCGACCGGGTGACGAAGATCTCGATCATCCCGCGCGGCATCGGCGCGCTGGGCCACACCCAGCAGACGCCGGCGGAAGAGCGCTACCTGCTGCGCCGCAGCGAGCTGCTCGACCGCCTGGATGTGCTGCTGGGCGGCCGCGTGGCCGAGGAACTGGCGTTCGGCGATGTCTCCACCGGTGCGCAGAACGACTTGCAGCGCGCCACCGGCATGGCGCACCAGATGGTCGCGCAGTTCGGCATGAGCAGCCGCATCGGCCTGGCCAGCTACGAACACCCGGCCGCGCCGCCATGGTGGAACGGCGGCCAGCCGCTGCCGGCCGAACGGGGCGGCTACAGCGAGCGCACGGCCCGCGAGATCGACGACGAAGTGCGCACGCTGCTGCAGGCGGCCCATGCGCGGGTGCGCGACACGCTGCGGGTGCGCCGCCCCACCCTCGACGCGCTGGCGCGCCGGCTGCTCGACGTCGAGGTCGTGGACCGGACGATGCTGACGCGCCTGATCGAGGAAGGCGCGCGCGACGCCGCGTCGCCGCCGCCGGCAGCGCAGCCGGAGCGCCCGCCACTGGCGATGCGCTGAGCCGTACGCCGCGCCGTTCGCCGGTTTGCGCCAGGTTGCGCAGCCCTGCGCTTGACTTCGATCATGGATTTCCGACAAGGCGGCGACGACACTGGAGCGATTCGACCAACGAACCCGAGCCGCAAGGAGATGCCATGGCTACATCCCAAGACGATACCCGCTGGAGCGACGAGCTGTCGCTGGGCGATCCGGCGCTGGACGCCACCCACCGGGCGCTGTTCGACGCGCTGGCCCACCTCGCGGCGATGCCGGAAGACGGCTTCCTGCCCGCCTACGAGGCCACCGTGGCCGCGCTGGAGCGCGATTTCCGCGGCGAGGAAGACCTGATGGAACGCATGGGCTACCCGGGCCTCGCGTGCCACCGCGAGCAGCATGCGCGCGCCCTGTCCGGCCTGCACCACGCGTCGGCCGCGCTGGCCGAAGGCGATCCGGCGCCGGCGCGGCGCGCCGTGGACCTGCTGGCAGAATGGCTGCACCTGCATATCACGACGATGGACCAGGCACTGGCCGCTGCCGCCCTGCTTGCCCGCGAGGTCCGCGCGGCCACGCGATGAACGGCATGCGGCAGGGGCCTGCAACGCCGGGCCACGCCGCCCCGCAGGGGCCGGCCGCCCTGCATTCCCCTACTGCGCCGGCTGCGCTGCCTCCGACCACTGCGCCGGCTGCGCTGCCTACGGCTGCAGCGCTGGCCGCGCTGTCCTCGGATGATGCGCTGGCCGCCCTCGGCACCGCATCCGCCGGCCTGCCATCCGCTGTCGCCGCGGCCCGGCATGCGGCCCCCGCCGCCCCGGCCGGAGCGCGCCTGGCGGCCTGGCGCCATTTCGCCCGCCTGGCCGCCAGCCCGCTATCGCTGCTGATGCTCGCGCTGGCCGTGCTGAACTACCTGACGGGCGCGCGCTGGAGCGCGCTGCTGGTGGCGGCGATCGTGCTGGTGTCCACCTTGCTGTCATTCGTGCAGGAGCGCCGCTCCGGGCGTGCCGCCGAGCGGCTGCGCGCGCTGGTGCGCACCACCGTCGTGGTGCGCCGGCCCGGTGCGCCGGACGGCCGCGCCGAGGTACCGTCGGCGGCGCTGGTGCCTGGCGACGTCGTGCTGCTTGCCGCCGGCGACAGCATTCCCGCCGACCTGCGCATCGTGGCAGCGCGCGACCTGTTCATCGACGAATCGGCGCTGACGGGCGAGGCGATGCCCGTCGAGAAGACGGCGCACGCGGTGCCGGACGCCGCCACGCTGGCACCGCTGGCCATCCCGAACCTGGCATGGACCGGTTGCCACGTGCTGAGCGGCAGCGCGACGGCCGTCGTGCTGGCAACGGGCGACGCGACGATGTTCGGCCACATCGCCAGCGCGGCAGCCGACGCCCGCGAGATCACGGCGTTCGATCGCGGCGTGGCCCGCTACGTGGGGCTGATGCTGCGCACGATGCTGGTGCTGGTGCCCCTCGTGTTCCTGCTGAACGCGGCCGGCAAGGGCGACTGGCTGCAGGCGCTGCTGTTCGCCGTGGCCGTTGCCGTCGGCATGACGCCGGAACTCTTGCCGATGATCGTCACCGTCAATCTCGCCCAGGGCGCGCTGGCGATGGCGCGGCGCCACGTGATCGTCAAGCGCCTGAACGCGATCCAGAACATGGGCGCGATGGACGTGCTGTGCACCGACAAGACGGGCACGCTGACGCAGAACCGCGTGATCCTGGAACGCCACGTCGACTACCTGGGCCGCGAGTCGGACCGCGTGACCGGCTACGCCTGGCTGAACAGCCATTACCAGACCGGCTTGCGCAACCTGCTTGACGACGCCGTGCTGCAATACGTCGCCGCGCGCCCCGCGCTACGCCCGGACGGCGGCTACGACAAGGTCGACGAGCTGCCATTCGACTTCGAGCGCCGCCGCATGTCCGTCATCGTCGCGCGGCCGGACGGCAGCCGGCTGCTGGTCTGCAAGGGCGCCGTCGAGGAAGTGGTGCCGGCGTGCAGCCATGCGGACGACAACGGCACGCTGGTGCCGCTGCAGCCGCACCACGGCGCCGCGCTGTCCGACGCCGCCGATGCGCTGAACGGGGACGGCTTTCGCGTGATCGCCGTGGCCACCCGCGAACTGCCGCACGGCGCGGCCGCGTGCACCGTGGCCGATGAACGCGACCTGGTCCTGCAGGGCTACATCGCCTTCCTCGATCCGCCGAAGGAAAGCGCGGCACGCGCGCTGGCGCTGCTGGCCGAACGGGGCATCACCGTCAAGGTACTGACCGGCGACAACCCCGTCACGACCGCGAGCGTGTGCCGCCACGTGGGCCTGGCCGTGCACGGCAGCGTGACGGGCGCCGAGCTGGCCGCCGGCGGGCCGGCACTGGACGACCAGGTGGCGCAGGCGACCATCTTCGCCCGCGTGACGCCGCAGCAGAAGGCCGACATCATCCGCGCGCTGCAGCGCCGCGGCCACGTCGTCGGCTACCTGGGCGACGGCATCAACGACACGCAGGCGCTGCGCGCGGCCGACGTCGGCATCTCGGTCGATGGCGCGGTGGACATCGCCAAGGATTCGGCCGACGTGATCCTGCTGCAGAAAAGCCTGCTGGCGCTGGCCGACGGCGTGCGCGAAGGGCGGCGCGTGTTCGGCAACATCAGCAAGCACCTGCGCATCAGCGCCAGCTCGGCGGCCGGCAACGTACTGTCCATCGTCGGTGCCAGCGTGCTGCTGCCGTTCCTGCCGCTGGCGCCGGCCCAGATCCTGCTGAACAACCTGCTGTACGACCTGTCGCAGACGGCGTTGGCCGGCGACCGCGTCGATCCCGGCTGGCTGCGCCGGCCGCGGCGCTGGGAGATGGGCGAGATCGTCCGCGCGATGGCCGTGCTCGGGCCTCTGAGCTCGCTGTTCGACTACCTCACCTTTGCCGCGCTGTGGTACCTGTGCGGCGGCGCGACGAATCCCGCGTTGTTCCAGACCGGCTGGTTCGTCGAGTCGCTGCTGTCGCAAACGCTGGTCGTGCACGTGCTGCGCACGGCCCGCCTGCCGCTGGTGCAAAGCCGCTCGACGCCGGCATTGGCGATGACGACGGCGGCCGTCTGCGCGGTCGGGGTCTGGCTGCCGTCGTCCAGCGTCGGCGCCGCGCTGGGCTTCGTGCCGCTGCCTCCGGTGTACTGGCTGGTGCTGCCGGCGCTGCTGGCCGGCTACCTGGGCATGGCGCAGTGGCTGAAGGCGTATGTGGCCGGCCCGCCCGCTCACTCGTGGCGCAACGCGTCGATCGGATCGAGCCGGGCCGCGCGCCGCGCCGGGAAGTAGCCGAACACGATCCCGATCGCGCCGGAAAACAGGAACGACAGCGCGCTGATGCCGGCATCGAACGCGAACGGCAGGCCCATCGCGCCGGCCAGCAAGGCGCTCGCCGCGGCCGCCAGCGCGATGCCGGCCAGGCCGCCGCAGGCCGACAGCACGACCGCCTCGACGAGGAACTGCAGCAGCACGTCGCGCTCCAGCGCGCCGATCGCCAGGCGCAGTCCGATCTCGCGGGTCCGCTCCGTGACCCCGACCAGCATGATGTTCATGATGCCGATGCCGCCCACCAGCAGGCTGACGGCGGCGACGGCGCCCAGCAACGTCGTCATCACCCGCGTCGTGCCGGACAGCGTGTCGGCCAGCTGGCGCGTGTCGAGGATGTTGAAGTTGTCTTCCTCGCCGGCCGCCAGCTTGCGCCGCTCGCGCAGCAGCACGCCCAGCGCGCGCGCGACGGTGCGGCTGTCGGCGCCTTCCTCCAGCGACACCAGCAAGGTGTTGACGTGCACGTTGCCCGTCACGCGGCGCTGCAGCGTGTGCAGCGGCAGCAGCACGAGGTCGTCCTGGTCGTTGCCCATCGCCCCCAGCCCTTTCGGTGCCAGCAGCGCGACGACGCGACACGAGAACTGGCGCACGCGCAGGGCCTGGCCCAGCGGATCGGCGCCGCCGAACAGCGTGCGCCGCACCGTGTCGCCAAGCGCGCACACGGCCGCGCCCGAGCGCAGTTCGGCCGGCTCGAACGGCCGCCCGGCCGCGACCGTCCAGTTGCCGGCGGCGAGCCAGCCGGCGCCGCCGCCGATGACGGACGTGCTCCAGTTGCGCCCGTTTGCGATCACGGTGACGCTGGTGCGGCTTTCCGGCACCGCGTCGCGCACGCCGCCCAGCTGCGTGGCGACGGCCTGCGCATCGGCCTCGCGGAACGGCGGCGCGCCGGCCGGGCCGCCGAACTGGCGCTGGCCCGGCCGCACCATCAGCAGGTTCGAGCCCAGCGCGGAAATCTGCTGGCGCACGGCCAGGGTCGCGCCATTGCCCAGCGTGACCATCGTGATCACGGCAGCCACGCCGATCACGATGCCGAGCATCGTCAGCGCCGAGCGCAGCGGATTGCGTGCGAGCGAACGCAGCGCCAGGAGCATCGCGTTGGCCAGCATCAGCGCGCCCCCGCCGCGAGCGGTGCCGGGTTGCGCTCTTCGCGCTCGATGCGGCCGTCGCGGAAATGCACGATCCGGTCGGCATAGGCCGCCATGTCCGGCTCGTGCGTGACCATCAGCACGGTGATGCCGCGCGTACGGTTCAGGTTTGCCAGCAGGTCCATGATCTCGCGGCTGCGCTGGCTGTCCAGGTTGCCCGTCGGCTCGTCCGCCAGCAGCACCGCCGGGTCGCCGACGATGGCGCGGGCGATCGCCACCCGCTGCTGCTGGCCGCCGGACAGTTCGTTCGGCAGATGCCGCTCCCAGCCTTGCAAGCCGACCGCGGCCAGCGCCGCGCGCGCCAGCTCACGCCGGCGTGCAGCCGGCACGCCCCGATACAGCAGCGGCAGCTCGACGTTTTCCAGCGCGGACGTGCGCGGCAGCAGGTGGAAGCCCTGGAACACGAAGCCCAGCCAGCGGCGCCGCAGTTGCGCGCGCTGGTCGCGCGTCAGCGGCGCCACGTCGACGCCCTGGAACAGGCAGCTGCCCTCATCCGGCGTGTCGAGGCAGCCGATGATGTTCATCGCGGTGGACTTGCCGCAGCCGCTGGGACCCATGATGGCGACGAACTCGCCGGCACCGACGGCCAGGTCGATGCCGTCGAGCGCCGCCAGCGCCGCCGCGCCGCTGCCGTAGCGCTTGCGCACGCCGCGCAGCGCGATGACGGGAACGCCGGCCGGCACGTCCGCCAGCGCGCTCGTCGACGGGTCACGGGCGCTCATGCTGGCCCGTGATCACGGCCATGCCGGGCCGCAGCGCGCCGCCGGTGACCTCGGTGTGGCGGCCGTCCGACAACCCGGTCGTCACCTGCACGGGCGCCGGCACGCCGCCTTGCAGCACCCAGACGACGCGGCTGCCCGGTGCCGCGGCCGTGCCGGCGCTGCGCTGCTGGGCCGCCGGGCGCGGCAGCAGCCGGCTGGCGATGCCGGGCGCCGGCCGGTGCGCCATCTCGGCTGGCGTATAGCGCAGCGCGCCGTTCGGCACCAGCAGTACGCCCGCGTGCACGGCGGCGGCGATCGTCGCAGTGGCCGTCATGCCGGGCCGCAGGCTCAGGTCGGCGTTGTCGACGTCGAGCCAGGCGACGTAGGTGACGACGTTGTCGGCGATCGTCGAGCCATACGACAGCCGCGCGATCGCCGCCGGGTATTGCCGCTCCGGCCAGGAACTGACGGTGAACGTGGCATGCTGGCCGACGCGCACCGCGCCGACGTCGGCCTCGTCGACGTTGACGAGCAGGCGCAGGCGGTGCAGGTCCTCGGCCAGCGTGAACAGCGTGACGGCCTGCAGCGATGCGGCCACCGCATTGCCCGGCTCGACGTTGCGGCTGAGGATCATGCCGTCGAACGGTGCGCGGATGGCGGCCCGCGCCAGGTTCTTCACGTCCGTCGCGAGCGCCGCCCGTGCGGCCGCCGCATTCGCCGCGGCGCTGTGCACGGCGGCCTCGGCGCGCGCGGCCGCGGCCCGCGCCGCATCGAGGTCGGCGCGGGACGGGAAGGTGCCGCCGGACATGCGGGACATGTCGTCCAGCCGGCGCAACGTGGCCGCGCTTTCCGTGCGCGTGGCGATCGCCTGCGCGGTGGCCGCGTCCGCCGCCGCCAGCATCGCGCGCGAGCGCTGCACCTGGTCGTTCAGCTTCGCGGTGTCCAGTTCGACGAGCACCTGGCCGGTGCGGACCCGGTCGTTCACGTCCGCATCCACCCGTGCCACGATGCCGGACAGCTCGCTGCCGATGTTGGCCGTGCGCGTCGGCTGCAACGTGCCGTTCGCCGTCACCGTCAGGCGCAGGTCGCCGCGCGTGACGGGTGTGGTGTCGTACACGATGCGCGTCTGCGCCGCCCGCTGGTGCCACCATGCCGTACCGCCCAGCGCGCCCGCCAGCAGCACGGCGGCCAGCAGCCAGCCGGTCCAGCGGGGCCAGCGCCGCGCCGGGGCCAGCGCCGCCTGCACGGCCTGCTGCGAAGGCACGCGCTCGCGCTCCGGCGGCAGGCGTTCCTGCGACGGCGGCGCGTTCATGGCACCAGCACGGCGGCGCCGTCGAAGCTGCCGCCGCGCAGCGCGGCCAGCGCCTCGTTGGCCTGTTCCAGCGGGAATACGGTGGTCGCGCTGACGAGCGGGATCGCCGCGGCCAGCGCCATGAACGCGGCCGCGTCGGCGCGGGTCAGGTTGGCCACCGAGCGCACGCTCCGTTCGCCCCACAGCAGCGCATATGGAAACGCCGGGATGTCGCTCATGTGGATGCCCGCGCAGATCACGCTGCCGCCCTTGCACACGGCCGCCAGCGCCAGCGGCACCAGCGCACCGACCGGTGCGAACAGCAGCGCCGCGTCGAGCGGCACGGGCGCCGGCGTATCCGAACCGCCGGCCCATACGGCACCCAGCTCGCGCGCGAAGCGCTGCCCGCGCACGTCGCCCGGTCGCGTGAACGCATACACGTCGCGCCCCTGCGCCCGTGCGACCTGGGCAATCAGGTGGGCCGCCGCGCCGAAGCCGTACAGGCCGATGCGCCGCGCGTCGGGCGCCAGTGCATACGCGCGATAGCCGATCAGCCCGGCACACAGCAGCGGTGCCGCGTGCACGTCGTCGTAGCCGTCCGGCAGGCGGCAGGCATGGCGCGCATCGGCCAGCGCATACTCGGCATAGCCGCCGTCGACATCGTAGCCGGTGAAGCGCGCGTCGTCGCACAGGTTCTCGCGCCCCTGCCGGCAGAACGGGCAGCGGCCGCAGGTGGCGCCCAGCCACGGGATGCCGGCGCGCTCGCCCACCTGCCATGCGGGCACGTCCGCCCCCACCGCCGCGACGGTGCCGGCCACTTCATGGCCCGGCACGAGCGGCGCACGGTGCGGCGCCAGGTCGCCGTCGACGATGTGCAGGTCGGTGCGGCAGACGCCGCAGGCGCCCACGCGCAGCAGGATCTGGCCGGGCCCCGGTACCGGTACCGGCAGGCGTGACGGGCGCAGCGGCGCGCCGGGGCGGTCGAGCACCATCGCGCGCATCGTCGCGCCGGGCCGTGGCGGGTGTTCAGTACGCATCGCAACCTCCTGACGCCAGCTTAGCGAGGTCGGACAGCGGCGGGAGCAAGCGCAATGCGCCAAATTTGATCCCGATCACCCACTGTGCATGATAAAGCGCAGAACATGGGAAGCGGCCCGGCATCCAGTGGGCCGTCTTCCGCTACGTGAGGTCGACATGAACCCTTACCTGATCGTTTATTTCTCGCGCTCCGGCTACACCCGGCGCGTGGCCGAGGCCATCGCCGCCGGCTGTGCGGCGGACATCGAGGAGCTGCGGCCGCTGCGCGATTACCAGGGCATCGGCGGCTACCTGCGCGCCGCGCTCGACACGCTGCGCCTGCGTACGCCGGAACTGCAGCCGCTGACGCACGACCCATCCGCCTACCAGCTGGTGCTGGTCGGCACGCCCGTGTGGGCCGGGCACGTTCCGGCTCCCGTGTACAGCTTCCTGTCGCACCATGGCGCGCAATGCCGCCGGCTGGCGGCGTTCTGCACGATGGGCGGCAGCGGCGGCGACAAGGTGCTCGACAAGATCGCCGAACTGGCCGGCAAGCCGCTGGCCGGCCGCCTCGTGCTGACGGACCGCGACATCGAGGCCGGCAAGCTGCAGTCGCAGGCACCGGCGTACACGCGCGAGCTGTCCGAGCACGTCGCGCTGGCGCCGCTGCCCTGAGTTCGCCGCCGGCGGTGCCGCGCTCGGCAGCCTTGCCGCACCGCCGCTTGGACGAATCCGTCGGCAGCGGGCGCATGTCGATCCCGTTCATCGCGCGTCCCGCCAACCCAGCCGCGTCAGCGCCTGGCGCACCAGCGGCACGCAAGGTTCCCCGCCGGCCACCGCCAGCGCACCGGCCCGCTCGGCCGCGCTGAGCGGTTCCGCGTGGGCGAGCTGGCTCGCGAGTACGGCCTCGTCCGCATCGGACGGATCGGCGCCCGCCGCGGCACGCGCGCGCAGCCGGGCCGGCAGTGCCGCCAGCGGCGCATGCACGTCGAGCAGCAGGAACGGCACGCCGCGCGCGTGCGCCAGCGCCGCAAAGGCGGCCCGTTGCCAGCCCTGCAGGCAGGCCGCGTCGACGACAACCGGCAGCCCCGCGGCCAGCGCCCGGCGTGCCAGCCGCAGCAGGTGCGCATACGTGGCACGGGTCGCGGCCGACGTGTACTGCGCGCCCACCGTGCGCCGGCGCTCGACGTCGGAACGCAGCACGAGCGCACCCAGCGGTTCGATGAGGCCGTCGGCCAGCGTCGACTTGCCGCTGCCCGAATAGCCATGCGTGACGAGCAGCGCGCCCCGTGCCGGCGCGGCCTGCGTGTGCGCATACAGCAGGTAGCGGCGCGCCAACGCGGCGTCGCCCGCCAGCGCGCACACCTTGGCCCGCACCAGTGCGCGCTGCACCGTGTAGTAGCGCAGCACGCACAGCCCGCCATGGTCGCCGCCCGCGTGCAGGTAAGCGTTCAGCAGGCGCGCCGCCAGGTCGGGCCGGCCGTGGAAGCGCAGGTCCATCCACGCAAAGGCAAGGTCGTGCATCGTGTCGATCCAGCGCAGCGCGGGGTCGAATTCAATGCCGTCGAACGGCATCGCCGCGCCGTCGAGCGTGACGAGGTTGCCGCAATGGAGGTCGCCGTGGCATTCGCGCACGGCGCCGTGGGCATGCCGCCAGGTGAACCGCCGGTGCCCCCACGCGGCCCGCGCATGCCAGCGGCACAGCGCGTCCAGCGCCGGCCCTTCGTCCGGCAGCAACGGACGCAGCTCCGCCAGGTCGGTGGCGGTGCGGGCAATGACGCACGCCGCCGTGCCCCACGGCGCATCGGCCGGGCACGGCGCCGCCACGGCATGGAACTGAGCCAGCACGTGGCCCAGCCCCTGCACGTCCGCGCTGCCCAGTTCGCCGGCGGCCAGGCGCGCCGTCCACAGCGCGTGCTGCGGGAAGCGGCGCATCGCCACCACGTACTCGAGTACCGGCCCGGCGCCGCCGATGCGCGGCGCCGCCACGCTGCCCGTGACGGCCACCACGCCCAGGTACAGGCCGGGGGCGTAACGCCGGTTCAGGCGCACCTCCTCGTCGCAGCACGCGCGCCGCGCCGCCGGCGCGCGCCAGTCCAGGAAGGCCAGCCGCACGGCCTTCTTGATCTTCCAGGCCATGTCGCCCGCCACGACGACCCACGAGATATGCGTCTCGAACAGTTCGGCGGGCGCCAGCGTGCGGACCAGCGCGGCGACCAGCGCGCGCTGCTCCTCCAGCGCCGTCACGTTCAGCGCGCCGCGCCGCCCGCTGCCCCGGCCACCGCCTGGACCAGCGGTTCGGCCTGCGGGTTGCTGGTCTTGCCGGCCACCACGTCGCTGGCCGACAGCGTGCGGCCATAGTAGGCGTTGGTCAGCTGCTGGTTGAAGCGGATGTCGTTCACTTCCAGCGTCAGCACGTCGCCGAACAGGCCCTTCGTGTCGCTCCATGCCAGCACGTCGCCGGCGCCGGCCGAGCCCTGCGCCATCTTGCTCCAGTTGACGACGGTCAGGCCCGCCTTGGCGTTCAGCGAGAAGTTGTTCTTCTTCAGGAACTCGTTGACGGCCTTTTCGTTGTTCAGCACGAGCGCCAGCGCGCCGCCCTGCACGCCGGCCTGCAGGCCGATCGACAGGCCGCCCGTGTTGTAGAAGACGGGGTCGCTCCAGGCGCCGTCCGGGCGGTGCACCAGCAGCACGCCGGCCCCGCCGGAGCCACCCACGCCGAGCGCCGCGCGGCCGTATTTCGGGATGATGAACACGCCCTTCGCATCGTGCAGCAGCGTGCGCATCCGTTCTTCACCCTCCAGCTTGCGGGCGACCGCCACCGCGTCGGTCACGTGCCGGCTCGCGGTCGCGCCCTGCTTGCCGCCGGCCGACGTGGTATCCGTTCCGTGCTTCGCCTCCTGCGTTGTATCCTGCTTGGCGCCCTGCTTCGCATCCTGCGCCGCCGCCGGCCCGGCCAGCACGGCCAGTGCGGCCAGCGCCGCCATCCATTGCATCCAACCGCTTCCGCTTTTTCTCATGATGCGCTCCTGTGGGTGGGTAAAGACGATCGATGCAAAGATGCTAACCAGTGCAAGCCGCAGCAACCTTGAACAGGATCAAAACTGCACGCATTGCCCGAGCCGTCGGCAAGGCGGCCGTCAAAACCGGACTGGGCAAATCGTGCTGGGCAACGCCGCTTCCGCCCCACCCCGGCCGATGCTATAGAATCGTGCTCTTTGAACATCTGCGGCAGGAGAACATGACAGCGGACGCACAACCAGGCCACGACGGGGGCGGGCTCAAGCGGGGCCTGAAAAGCCGGCACATCCAGCTGATCGCGCTGGGCGGCGCGATCGGCACCGGGCTTTTCCTCGGCATCGCCCAGACCATCCGGATGGCCGGCCCGGCCGTGCTGCTCGGCTACGCGGTGGCCGGCATCATCGCGTTCCTGATCATGCGCCAGCTGGGCGAGATGGTCGTCGACGAACCCGTCGCCGGCTCGTTCAGCTGGTTCGCGGACAAGTACTGCGGCCAGCTGGCCGGCTTCCTGTCGGGCTGGAACTACTGGGTGCTGTACGTGCTCGTCAGCATGGCCGAACTGTCGGCTGTCGGCGTCTACATCCAGTACTGGTGGCCGGCCGTGCCCACCTGGGTGACGGCG
Organism: Pseudoduganella flava; assembly: GCF_007830495.1. Classification (GTDB taxonomy): domain Bacteria; phylum Pseudomonadota; class Gammaproteobacteria; order Burkholderiales; family Burkholderiaceae_D; genus Rugamonas; species Rugamonas flava. The sequence goes on from NZ_VLKW01000005.1 coordinate 422,168, forward strand.
CTGGGCTTCTTCGTCGTCATCAATGCGATCAGTCTCACCAATGTGAAGGCGTTCGGCGAGATGGAGTTCTGGTTCGCCATCGTCAAGGTGCTGGCGATCGTCGGCATGATCGGCTTCGGCCTGTGGCTGCTGGTGTCGGGCGGCGCCGGGCCGGAAGCGTCGGTGACGAACCTGTGGCGCCACGGCGGCTTCTTCCCGAACGGCGTGACGGGTCTCGTGATGGCGATCGCCGTCATCATGTTCTCGTTCGGCGGGCTGGAACTGGTCGGCATCACGGCGGCCGAGGCGGACGATCCGTCGCACACGATCCCGAAGGCGACCAACCAGGCGATCTACCGCATCCTGATCTTCTACATCGGCGCGCTGGGCGTGCTGCTGTCGCTGTACCCGTGGCAGAAGGTCGTCGCCGGCGGCAGCCCGTTCGTGCTGATCTTCCATGCGCTCAATGCGAACTGGGTCGCCCATGCGCTGAACGTCGTCGTGCTGACGGCCGCGCTGTCCGTCTACAACAGCTGCGTGTACTGCAACAGCCGCATGCTGTACGGCCTGGCGATGCAGGGCAATGCGCCGCGCGCGCTGCTGAAGGTGAACCGCCGCGGCGTACCGCTGGCCGCGCTGGCCGTGTCGGCGCTGGCGACGGCGATCTGCGTCAGCGTCAACTACTTCATGCCGGGCAAGGCGCTGGAACTGTTGATGGGGCTCGTCGTGTCCGCGCTGATCATCAACTGGGGCATGATCAGCTGGATCCACCTGCGCTTCCGTGCCGCCAAGCGGGCCAGCGGCGCGAGCAGCGGCTTCCCCAGCCCGCTGGCGCCGTTCACGAACTGGCTGTGCCTGGCCTTCCTGGCCGGCGTGCTGGTCGTGATGTACCTGACGCCGGAACTGCGCATCTCGGTGTACCTGATCCCCGTGTGGCTGTTGGTGCTGTGCGCCGGCTACTGGGCCAAGCAGAGAAAGGCCGGCATCGTGCCGCCGCTGGCCAGCGGCACGCACGACTAGGCGGTCGGGCCGTCAGGCCGGCTGCGGTTCCGGGCCGGCCATCACGCTGCGATTGCGGCCGGCGCGCTTGGCGCGGTACAGCGCCATGTCGGCCGCGTGCAGCATCGCTTCGGCCGTATCGTCCGGCCCGGGCAGCAATGCGCACAGGCCGATGCTGCACGTGACGTGCGGCGCGGCCGAGGCGCCCGGATGGGCGATGCCCAGCGCACCGATGCGCCGGCACATCCAGTCGCCATAGCGCTCCAGCGCGTCCGGTGTCGTGTTCGGCAGCAGCACGACGAATTCCTCGCCGCCATAGCGCGCCGCCAGTTCGCCGGGGCGGCGGGCACCGTCGCGCAGCGCCTCCGCGACTTCCTGCAGGCAGCCGTCGCCACGCTGGTGGCCATAACGGTCGTTGAACAGCTTGAAGTCGTCGACGTCGATCAGCGCCAGCCCGAGCGGCAACTGATGGCGCCGGTGGCGGGCGAATTCCGCCGCCAGCTGGCGGTCGAAATAACGGCGGTTGTACAGGCCCGTCAAGCCGTCCTGGTTGGCCAGCTCGTCCAGCGCCGTCAACGCCGCCTGCAAGCGCAGGTGCGTGCGCACGCGGGCCTGCACGACGGCCGCGTTGAGCGGCTTCGGAATGAAATCGACGGCACCGGCATCCAGGCAGGCGATCTCCGCTTCCGGCGACGATTGCGCCGTGACGAAGATGACGGCGCTGCCGCGCAGGTCGGGATCGCGGCGGATCTGCTCGTTGACGGCAAAGCCGTCCATCCCCTGCATCTCCACGTCCAGCAGGATCAGCTGCGGGCGCTGCACCTTGGCCAGTTCCAGCCCGGCCGCGCCGCTGGTGGCGAACAGTACCCTGCCCTGCTCGCGTACCATCGCCGACAGCAGGCGGATCGTGTCGGGGCTGTCGTCGATGATCAGGATCGTATTGGTGGGCGTCACTTGTCCTCCACGAGCGCGGCCGGCAGCGCGGCCAGCACGGCGTCGAAGTCGAGGGCGGCCATCGCCGCCGCCACGGCGTCCTGCTGGTCGGCCGTCAGCCGGGCGGCCAGCGGCGCGCGCAACGTTTCGTACGCGGTGGCCGCGTCCAGGTCGCGCTCGCGCAGCAGCGCGATCCAGCGCCGTACCTGCTCCGGCTGCGCGGCCGTGGCCGGGCCGCCGTCGGGCTGCGGTTCGCGTTCCTGGCCGGCCAGCCACGCGCGGGCGGCCGTCGTCGTCGCGTCCAGTTCGCGCGCCGCGCTGTCGAACAGGCGGGCGGCAACGTCCTGACGCTCGTCGCGCAGCGCAGCTTCCAGCTCGACGGTAACGGCGGCGAAGCTGCGTGCGCCCAGGCTGCCGACGGAGCCGCGCAAGCCGTGCAGGATCTTGCCGGCGGCCTTGCCGTCGCCGCCCTGCCACGTGGTGCGCGCCCGCACCAGGTCGGCGGGCGCCTCGCGTGCCATCCGCGCCACCAGGGTCACCAGCGACTGGCGCTGGGCCGGATCGCGCGCCGACAGCGCCGCCAGCCGCTCCACATTGAACGCCTGCGCCGGCGCGGCCGGTGGCGCCGCCGGGGCCGGCGAGGATTGCCGCAAATTGTCCAGCATGATCGTCATCATCTGCTCCACGTCGATCGGCTTCGGAATGAAATCGTTCATGCCGGCAGCCAGGCACTGCTCCTTCTCAGCGGGCGTGACGCCCGCACTCATCGCGATGATCGGCACGCGCAAGCCCAGCCGGGTACGCAGGATCCGCGTCGCCGTGTAACCGTCCATCACCGGCATCTGCACGTCCATCAGCACGATGTCGAAGTCGTTGCGGTTGCCCTGGCGCTGGGCCGTCATCAGGTCGACCGCTTCCTGTCCATTGGCGGCCGTCGTCACGACGGCACCGACCGGCTCCAGTATACCTTTCGCGACAAGCTGGTTCAGCGCGTTGTCCTCGACCAGCAGCACACGCACGCCGGCCAGTTCGGCCGGTGCGGCTGCCGCGCCGCCCGGCTCGGCCGGCTCGGCATGGGGCGCGGCCGCGACGACGCCGGCCAGCGCCGCGCGCAGGCTTTGCGCCGTCACCGGCCGCACCAGCGGGGTGGCATCCGGCGCCGGAGCGACCTGTTCCGGCCCGCCCGTCAGTTGCAACACGACGGGTGCCTGGCCGGGCCAGCGCCGCGCCAGTGCGGCCCGCGCCGCCTGCACGAGCGCCGCGTCGCCATCGACGAGGATCGCGTCCACCGGGGCCTCGGCCGCGGCCGCCGCCTCATCCGGCGTATCGGCCCAGCAGGCGCTCCAGCCCAGCGCCTCGACGGCGCGGGCCAGCCCGACGCGGCTCGTGCGGGCAGGTCCGACGACGGCCATGCGCAGCGGCGCGGCCGGCGCCAGCGGCAGCGGCTGGGCGCACGACAGCGCCAACGTAACGGAAAATTCGCTGCCTTCGCCGGGCGTGCTGGTCAGCGCGATGCGGCCGCCCATCAGTTCGGTGAGCTGGCGGGCGATCGCCAGCCCCAGGCCGGTGCCGCCGAAGCGGCGCGAGATGCCGGCATCGGCCTGCTCGAACGGCGTGAACAGGCGCGCCTGCTGCTCCGGCTCGATGCCGATGCCCGTGTCGCGCACGGCAAAGCGCAACGTCACGGTACTGCCGTGCTGCGCGATGCGGGTCACGGAAAACACGACCTGCCCTTGCCCCGTGAACTTCAGCGCATTGCCGACGAGGTTCAGCAGCACCTGCTGCAGCCGCATCGCGTCGCCGATGTACGCGGCCGGCAGCGCCGGGTCAACGTCGACGACCAGTTCCAGCGGCTTGCCGCTGGCACGCATCGCCGTGGCGGCCGCCTCGACGATCTCGCCCAGCTCGAACGGCAGTGCGGCGATGTCGATCCGGCCCGCCTCGATCTTCGAGAAGTCCAGCACGTCGTTGATGATGCCCACCAGCGTCTTGCCGCACGACTGAATCATGCCCACGTATTCGCGCTGCTGCGGCGACAGGCCGGAATTTTCCAGCAGGTGCGCCAGCCCCAGCACGGCATTCATCGGCGTGCGGATCTCGTGGCTGACGTTGGCGACGAATTCGCTCTTGGCGCGGCTGGCCGCCTGCGCCAGGCGCTCGTTGCGGGCCTGCGCCAGCTCGGCCATCTTGCGATCGCTGATGTCCATCGCCAGCACGTGGAAGCCCTGCACAGTGCCGTCCGGGCCGATGCTGGGAATATAGTCGGCCATGAACCAGCGCGGCCAGCCCGGCATGTCGAACTCCGTCTCGAAGTGCACGGCGCGGCCGGCCAGCACCGCGTCGATGTGGTGGCGCAGGCCGGCATACGCCTCGGCGCCCACCAGATCGCCCAGGCTCCGGCCCAGCAGCGCATCGGGATCGACTCCCAGCAGCGTCTGGAAGCGGCGGTTGGCGAAGCGGTACACCTCGTCGCGGTCGAGATAGGCGATCAGTGCGGTCGAATGGTCGGTGATCGCGCGCAGGAAGCGTTCGCTCTCGGCCAGCAGGCGTTTCGCCTCGCGTCGCGCGGAAATGTCGTTGAGGAAGGCGCCGAACGAACGGATGCCGTTCACGTCGACGAGCCCGATCGTCATCTCGACGGGGAATTCGGTGCCGTCGCGGCGCAGCGCCGTCACCTCGATGCGCTGCCCCAGCATGCGTGCCGCGCCGCTGGCGAGGAAGCGCTTCAGTCCCGCCGCATGGGCCGCGCGCTGCGCCGGCGGCACGATGGTGTCCTGCAGCGCCAGGCCCAGCACCTCGTCGCGGCGCCAGCCGAACACCTGCTCGGCACGCGGGTTCCAGTCCGTGATGCGGCCTTCGCTGTCCATGCCGATGAACGCGTCGTGCGCCGTCTCCAGGATCGCGCGGATGCGCGCTTCGCCACGGCGCGCCGCGTCGAGCGACTGCGCCAGGTCCTGCGTGCGCAGCGCCACGCGCTCCTCGAGCTCGACGTTCATGCGGGTCAGCTGGCGTTCCTTGTCCTTCAGGCGCGACAGGCTGGCGTTGACGGCACCCGTCAGGGCGGCCAGTTCGACGAAGCCGCCGCGCGGCACGCTGATCGCCCCCTCGGCATCACCCTGGGCGATCGCGGCAGCCGATGCCGCGGCCTTCTGCAGCGGCCGGGTAATCAGGCGCGACACGCGCCAGCCCAGCAGCGAAAACGCGGCGGCCACGGCGATCCCGGCAAACAGCACCTGCAGCTGCAGGCGGCGCACGGCCGCATACGCCGTCTGCGTGTCCTGGCGGGCCACGACGACCCAGCCCAGGCCCGGATAGCCCGCCTCGCCCTGCGTGGCGGCGGCCGCCACGAGGTAGCGCCGGCCGTCGCCCCACAGTTCCTCGGCATAGCCGGAGCCCTGGCCGCGCGCGCTGTCCAGCGTGGCCGAACGCACCGCCATGCCTTTCATCACGGCGGGGCCGGCCAGCACCTTGCCGTCGCGGCTGACGATCAGCGTTTGCGCCTCCGTCGCGCCGGCCGCGTCCAGCCGCAGCCGGATCTGCTCGGCCCAGCGCCAGTTCAGGTGCGCGGCCAGCACCCCATGCGACTTGCCTTGCGCGTCGCGGATGGGAAAGGCGATGTCGACGAAGCGCGGCAGGCCGCCTTCCTCGCGCGGCAGCAGCTGCGCCAGCAGCGCCGCCTCGTGCACGTCGTGCACGTGATGCCCCGCCGGCGCGCCGCTGAACCAGGGCCGCCGGCTGACGTCGGCGCCTTCCAGCAGGCCGCCCGTCGCGGCGACGACCTTGCCGTGCGTGTCGGCCAGACCGATCCACGCGTACAGCGGATAGCTTTCCTGCAGGCGTTCGACGACGCGGCGCTTGTCCAGCGGGGACAGGTCGGCCGCCGTGAACTCGCGCCGCGCCGCCAGCATCTGCACTTCGCGATAGCGTTCGTACATGATGCCGTCCAGCTGCTGCGCCGCATAGCGCGCCCGCTCGGCGAGACCGCCGCCGATGGTGCGCTTCAATTCGCCCGTCGCCAGGTAGCCGACGAGCGCCACCAGCACTGCCGTCAACAGCAGCACGGACAGCGCGAGCCACAGCGCCAGCCAGGAACGGATGCGCCGCCGGCGCGCCGACAGGCAGCCGATCATGCCGCGCTCCGGCGCATGCACGGGACGGGAACGAATCGAGGGTCGAAATGGGAGGGGCGAACGGCCGCCCGGCAAGCTGGCATCGAATTTCCTGACAGGGTGGATCTCAGGGAACCGGGGGCGGGGGTTCGCGGTGGGGAATACTGGGCGGCCCCGCGATGGGGCGGCGCCCGTCAGTGTAGCGCAGGAATGACGCGGACGGCACGCGGATGCAGCTGGGTGTTGCCTTCCCGCATCATCCTTGCCGGCCGCATCACGCCGCGTGCAGGTGCTGGGCCGGCACGTCGTTCTGCGAGAACGCCACGCGGAACTTGCCGCGGCGATCGCCCATCAGCATGCGCAGGTCGCCGATCGTGATGTCCGACACTTCATGCATGCGGATCAGCAGCGAAGCGCCGATCGCCAGGCGGAAGTGGCGAATCTTGCTGATCACCGGCGGCGCCACTTCCAGCACGCGGGCCAGGGCAGCGTCATTCTTCAGGTTCAGGCGCTCGATCAGGTGGTCGAGCAGACGGTTCGGGTCGTAGTTCAGCAGGCCGTCGTTGTTCAGGTTCAGGGTCGTCATGTCTATCTCCAAAGGTTTGCAGTTCACGGGCCAGGAAAGGCCTTGTCGGCCGGCGTGTGCGCGAGGGACCCTGCAAGGGGTGCGTCGGGTACAACAACCGGTGGTGGTGAGATGCGCCAGGAGCGGCGTCCCCGCGGAGGTGCGGAAGGGAACTCGGTCCGCGCGGCAGGAGTTTGGGGGCGGCGGACGGTTACCATATTGCACGAAAAATTCTTTAAAGGCAATCGGCACGTGCGGTGTGGCTTTTTCCGCAATATCGTGCGACGCGCCGCCGCCCGTGCCACCGCGCTACGATGCGATCGGAGATCACCATGAAAGCCGATGAAACCGCCGCGCGGACGAACCTCCGCCTGCGCGAGCTGCTCGACCATCTGCCGGCCGGCGTCGTCGTGCACCGGGCCGACGGCAGCGTCAGCGACGCGAACCGGGCAGCGCAGCGCATACTCGGCCGCGACCACACGTCGCTGCCGCGCGCGGCCGCGTCGCGCGACGACTGGGTGCTGATGGACGAGGATGGCCAGCCGCTGGCCGAGCATGACCACCCCATGTGGCGCGTGCTGCACAGCCGCCGCGAGCTGAGCGACCTCGTCGTCGGCCTGCGCCGGCCCGGCGATACGGAGCCGTGCTGGCTGCTGTGCAGCGGCTATCCCGTGCTGGACCACGCTGGCGCCGTGTGCGAGGTCGTCATCTGCTTCATCGACTGCACGCAGCTGAAGGAGGCCGAAGCGCGCCTGCGCAAGTCCGAGGAAAGGCTGCGCCTCGCGCTGCTGGGCTCGACCGATGCGACGTGGGACGTGGACCTGCGCACCGGCGAATGCCATTACTCCGACCGGTGGTGGGACATGCTGGGCTATCCGCCCCAGGTGGAAGCCGTCGACCAGAGCACATGGCGCCGCTACACGCACCCGGACGACATCGGTTCCGTGAGCGAATTCATCCGCGCCCTGTTGACGGGACACGACAGCACGTTCGCGATCGAGATGCGGCTGGCCCACCGCGACGGCCATTACGTGCCGGTGCTGTCGCGCGGTTTCGTCCTGCGCGACGGCAGCGGCCGGGCCGTGCGGCTGTCCGGCACGAATACCGATCTCACGGAGCGCAAGGAACACGAGCGGCGCATCCACGACCTGGCGTATTTCGACCAGCTGACGGGGCTGCCGAACCGCCGCCACCTGCTCGAACAGCTGCGCCGCATCGCGCTGCGGACCGCGCGCACGGCGTCCGTCGGCGCGCTGCTGTTCGTCGACCTCGACAATTTCAAGCAGATCAACGACGCGCACGGCCACGAGGCGGGCGACCGCCTGCTGTGCCAGGTGGCGGAACGGCTGCGTCATTCCGTGCGCGATACGGACCAGCTGGCGCGGCTGGGCGGCGACGAATTCGCAGTCGCGCTCGAAGAACTGGCGGCGACGCCGGGCGATGCGGCCATCGAGGCGGGCAAGGTGGCGCGCAAGATCCTCGACGTGCTGGCGCGGCCGCACGCGCTGGCACGGCCCGGCGCGCCGCCGCGCAACGCGACAATCACGCCGTCGATCGGCATCGCCCTGTTCGGCAAGGAGGTCGGTTCGGTGGAAGCGGCGCTGCGCCAGGCCGACATCGCGATGTACCACGCCAAGCGCGCCGGCCGCGATACGCTGCGCTTCTTCGACCCGGCCATGCAGGCCGCCATCGAGCAGCGCAGCACGCTGGAGGCGGACCTGCGCGACGGCCTCGGCCAGCACGCATTCCCGCTGCACTGCCAGCCGCAGTTCAATGCCGAAGGCCGGCTCGTCGGCGGCGAAGTCCTGGTGCGCTGGCAGCACCCGCGCCGTGGCCTGGTCGGGCCGGGCGAGTTCATCGACCTGGCGGAAAGCACCGGGCTGATCGTCGCCATCGGCCTGGAAGCGCTGCGCGAAGCCTGCGTCTGCCTGGAACGGTGGGCCCACCTGCCGGGGCTGGCGCACCTGGCACTGGCCGTCAACGTCAGCGTCTGCCAGTTGCAGCAGCCCGACTTCGCCGAGCGGGTGCTGGCGGTCCTGGCCGAAACGGGTGCGCCGCCCGAACGGCTGTCGCTGGAGCTGACGGAAAGCGCGTTTGCCGGCGACGTGCAGGATGTGATCGCCAAGATGGCGCGGCTGCGCACCCACGGCGTGCTGTTCTCGCTGGACGACTTCGGCACCGGCTACTCGTCGCTCAGCTACCTGAAGCGCTTCCCGCTGTCCACGCTGAAGGTGGACCGCTCGTTCGTCAGCGGCGTCGATGCCGAGGCGAACGCGGGCGCCATCGCCGAGCTGATCGTCGCGCTGGGCAAGACGCTGGGCTTGAAGGTGATTGCCGAAGGCGTGGAAAACGAGCGCCAGTTCGCCTTCCTGCGCGAGCAGCATTGCGACGCCTTCCAGGGCTTCCTGTTCGCGCCGCCGCTGCCGCTGGACGAGTTCGAACAACGCTACCAGTACCATTGAGATGGCGCGCCGAAGCGGTGTCTGCCGTGCGGAGCAGGCGCCGCGCCGGTGCGATAATCCCGGCCGGTACGCCAGAAAATACATGAGTCAGCTTGACTTGCGGTTTGCAACAGCGGATGCTGTCCAAACCGCCCGTGTTCCGCTCAGGGAGCCCGCATGAATTCCGACAAACGCAGCAATAGAAGCGCAGGAACACGCAACGACGGACGCAATGACGGACGCAGCGACGACCCCCGCGATGGCGCCGGCGACCGGCGCAGCGACCCCGCACGCGATGGCGAGCGCCGCAGTAACTCGGCACTTGCCGACGTCGTCGACCAGGGTATCCGCTTCGACGCGGAGCGCGGCGCCGCGCTGGCCTGGGCCTACCTGAGCCAGCACGGCCTGCCGCCGGAAACCATTTTGCGCGTGCTGTCGCCCCCGGCAGACGGCCGCGTGCCGCGCCGCGCTCCCGTGCGGGGACAGGACGGCGCCGGGCTGCGGCACTGAGCGCCGGCACCGTCGGCACGGCAGCCCGCCACCCGCGCGGCGCGCCTCACTGCAGCCGCTACAATGCGGCCATGAACGAGCCGATATCAAGCCGCGATCCACGGCCGCCCGACGAAGCGGGGCGCGTCGCGCTATTGCACGCACTGCAATTGCTCGACACGCCGCCCGAGCCCGTGTTCGACCGCGTCACGCGGCTCGCCAGCCAGCTGCTTGGCGTGCCCGTCACGCTGTTCTCGCTGGTCGATGCCGAGCGCCAGTGGTTCAAGTCGCGCGTCGGTACACCGCTCACGGAAACCCCGCGCAACATCTCGTTCTGCACCCACGCGATCGCCCAGGACGCGCCGCTCGTCGTGCCGGATACGCTGGAAGATCCCCGCTTCGCCGCCAATCCCCTCGTGCTGGGGCTGCCGGGCCTGCGCTTCTACGCCGGCGTGCCGGTACGCACGGCGGCGGGCCATGCGATCGGCACGCTGTGCGCGATGGACACCCGGCCGCGCGCGCTCGCCGCCGCCGAGCTGGCCGCGCTGGAAGATCTGGCGGCGATCGTCGCCGACGAAGTGCAGCGGCGCGAACAAATGTCGGCCGCGCGCGATCACCTGCACACGGCCGACGTGGCGATGCGCGCCACGCAGGAGCGGCTGCGCTCGATCTTCGAACTGGCCAGCTTCGGCATCGCGCTGATCGACATGCAAGGGCGCTGGATGACCGTCAACGCGGCCGCCTGCGCGATCCTCGGCTACAGCGAGCAGGAATTCCGCCAGCTCACGTTCTGGCAGATCACCCACCCGGACGATCGGGCCGTCGACAAGGCGGCCGTACAGGAAATGCTGGCCGGCCGGATCGGCCAGTACGAACGCCAGAAGCGCTACCTGCGCCACGACGGCGGCGCCGTGTGGGTGCACACGACCATCAGCCTGAAGCGCGACGATGCGGGACAGCCGGCCTACTTCATCGTGGCCGTCATCGACATCCAGGCGCGCAAGGAAGCGGAACAGCAGCTGGCCGCGCTGCATGCGGACCTGGAAGACCGCGTCCGCGCCCGCACCCGCGAGCTGCAGGGCGCCAACGAACGGCTGACGGCCGCGATCGCCAGCCAGCGGCACGCGGAGCAGGCGCTGCGCACCCGCGAGGCGCAGCTGACCAGCGTACTGGAATACGCGAACGACGCCTACATCGGCATCGACGACACGGGCCGCGTGATCGCGTGGAACCGCCAGGCCGAGCGCACCTTCCAGTGGACGGCCGACGAAGCGCAGGGCCGGCGCCTGGAAGACCTGATCATTCCGCAGGAGATGCACGCCCAGCACGAGCGGGGCATCGCCCGCTTTCGCGCCACCGGCGAGGCGGTGGTGCTGGGCAAGCGGCTGGAACTGCCGGCCCACCGCAAGGACGGCAGCGCGTTGACGGTCGAGGTGCGGATCCACGCGACGCGCATCGACGACCGTGTCACGTTCTCCGCCTTCCTGCACGACATCACGGAGCGCAAGCGCGCCGAGGCGCAGCGCGAGCACGACATCCGCCATGACCCGCTGACGGGGCTGCTGAACCGGCGCGCGCTGGCCGAACTGCTGCCGCAGGCGCAGGCACGCTCGCGCCGCCACGGCATCGGCTTTGCCGTGCTGTTCATCGACCTGGATGGCTTCAAGGCCGTCAACGACCGCCTCGGCCACGAGGCGGGCGACGAGCTGCTGCGCGAGGTCGCGCGCCGGCTGCGCGCTGCGGTACGGGCGAACGACAGCGTGGTGCGATTGGCCGGCGACGAATTCGTCGTCGTGCTGGAGGGGCAACCCTACACGCTGGCGGAAGCGCGCACGGTGGCGGAAAAGCTGATTGCCGCGCTGGTGCAGCCGGTGGCGGCAGGCGCAGGGGAAGCGGCCATCGGCGCCAGCATCGGCATCGCATTGCACGCTCTCGAGGGAGAGCTGGACGCCGCCGAGCTGCTGCGGGAAGCGGACCGGCAGATGTACCTGGCCAAGCAGGCCGGCCGGGGCTGGATTCGTCCCCTGCCCTGACGGACAAAAACGCGCTGTTCGCGTAAGGTTGGGGAACTTCCAGGCATCAACGCTGTCTGATCTTCTGTTGAGATAACTCATCGATAACAGGAGGCAAAGATGGGCACGAGCGGCTTTCAACACCTGTTTCGCACACTGGCCCAGCTGCCGCTATCGGCTGACGAGATCGCTTGCTTGCGTGATTGGCTCGCCGCGCTGGAGGCGCCCGGGCGCTGCCTCGCCCTGATCGAACAAGCGAAGGGGCGGTGTGCCTGTCCTCATTGTGGCAATGCGCGCTGTCACCGCAGCGGCCACGCGAACGGCTTGCAGCGGTATCGCTGCATCGCCTGCCGGCACAGCTTCAATGCGCTGACCGGCACGCAGTTGGCGCGCCTACGGCATCGCGACAAATGGCTCCCATATTTTCAGTGCTTGATCGAGTCGCGCACGGTGCGCGCTGCCGCCGAACGCGTCGCGGTTGCGAAGTCGACCAGCTTTCGCTGGCGCCACCGTTTCGTTGCCGCCGTGCGGCGCGAGGAGCCGCCAACGCTGAAGGGCATCGTCGAGGCCGACGAAACGTATGTCCTTGAATCGCAGAAGGGCTCGCGCCATCTCGACAGGCCGCCGCGCAAGCGCGGGGGCAAGGCGACGTGCCGCGGCATAAGCAAGCAGCACGAGTGTGTGCTGGTCGCGCGCGATCGCGGCGACACCACGCACGCTTTTCATGCCGGCCAGGGCGAGCCGGACGCCGGGCGCCTGCTGCGCTTCCTGAAACCGGTGCTGGCGGGCGATGCATTGCTGGTCAGCGACGGTGCTGCCGCCTATCCGGCCTTTGCGAAGCTGGCCGGGATCAGCCATCGGGCGATCAACGTGCGCGCCGGCGAGTACGCGCGCGGCGCCATCCACGTCAACGGCGTCAATGGCTGGCACAGCCGCTTCAAGACCTGGCTGCGCAGTTTTTGCGGTGTCGCGAGCCGCTACCTGGCCAATTACGCCGGCTGGCAAATGGTGCTCGACGCGGCGGCACTCATCATCCCCGAGCATTGGCTGCGGGCGGCCGTTGCACCCCGGCAGCAGGAGCGACCGTAATATCTGCGATAAGTTCCGTTCCGGGATGAAAGCTCAGCCAACGCGAACAGCGCGGACAAAAAAAGCCGGCACATGGCCGGCTCATTTGCTGCGCAGTGCGCGCCGCTCAGTGGTTGCTGTGCATCGCCTGCGCAGCCATGCCGCGCGCGGCGAAGTAGC
>NZ_VLKW01000005.1:434952-461745 GCF_007830495.1 Pseudoduganella flava
ACGCGCGCGGCGCCATTCACGTCAATGGCGTCAACGGCTGGCACAGCCGCTTCAAGACCTGGCTGCGCTGTTTTTGCGGTGTCGCGAGCCGCTACCTGGCCAATTACGCCGGCTGGCAAATGATCCTCGACGCGGCGGTGCTGACCATTCCCGAGCATTGGCTCCGGGCGGCGGTTGCACCCCTGCAGCAGGAGCGACCGTGATCTCTGCGATAAGTTCCGTTCCAGGATGAAAGCTCAGCTAACGCGAACAGCGCCTTCATTTTCCTCGTGGCGATATTTGCAATTTGCTTGGAGTAGTTCCGACCGTTCGACGGCATGTATTCCTACGTGCAGCCGCCGAGTGGCATGACAGAATTGCCATCTCGCCAAGAGCATCCACAAAGCAAAGGAGAATGTTATGAAGACGAAACTCGCAGTGATCCTGGCGGCCATGCTCGTCAGCGCAGGTGTCGCGGCTCAATCGACCAGCTCGCAAAGCACCGACACCGATCAGCAGTCGCAAGTGACGAAGAAGAAACATAAGTCCTCGAAGTCCAAGAAGCACAGCACCGGCGCCCAGGATCAGACCACGTCCGGCGCCAGCGGCACGGCCGGGTCCAGCTCGACCGAGATGAACACCGGCGCATCTGGCACGTCCAGCAGCGGCACGTCCACCAGCGGCACGACCTCCGGCTCGTCCAGCGGCGGCACGACCGGCGGAACCGACAGCTGGCGCGGCGCCAGCGGCACGGCCGGCATGAACAGCACGCCGCCAAGCGGCACGTCGGGCACGTCGGGCACCTCCGGCACGTCGGGTACCGCGGGCTCGTCGGACATGTCCGGCACCTCGGGCACTTCGGGCACGTCCGGTACCTCGGGTACGTCCGGCGCCTCGGGCAGCACCAGCGGCACGTCCAGCTCCGGCATGACGGGCACCACGGGCACGTCCGGCACCTCGGGCACCTCGGGCTCGGGCACCACCCGCTCCGGCGCCGGCACGACCGGCACATCCAGCGGCACGACCGGCACGGGCACGACCGGTACCACCGGCACGACCACGCCGCCGCTGCCCACGCGCTGATCGGCGCGCGCAACGAGCCGCCTGCGGGCGGCTTTTTTTCGTCTCGTGTTTGCCGCGGCGCCACGCACGGCGCCGCCACCCGATAAGAGGAGAATCCCATGCTGGCGATGAATTACCGCGGACCGTTCCGCGTCCGTGCCGACCACAAGCCCGATCCCGTCATCGAACACCCCGGCGACGCCATCGTGCGCGTCACCCGTTCGTGCATCTGCGGCTCCGACCTGCACCTCTACCACGGCCTCGTGCCGGACACCCGCGTCGGCACGACGTTCGGCCACGAGTTCGTCGGCATCGTCGAGGAAGTCGGTTCGCAGGTCACGAAGCTGAAAGTCGGCGACCGCGTGCTGGTGCCGTTCAACGTGTTTTGCGGCTCGTGCTTCTTCTGCCAGAAGGAGCTGTACGGCAATTGCCACAACACGAATCCGCAGGCCTCGGCCGTGGGCGGCATCTACGGCTACTCGCACACGGCGGGCGGCTATGACGGCGGCCAGGCCGAGTTCGTGCGCGTGCCGATGGCCGACATCGGCCCCACCGTGCTCCCGGCCGATCTGCATGAAGACGATGCGGTGCTGCTGACCGACGCGCTGCCGACGGGCTACCAGGCCGCCGAGATGGGCGACATCAGCGAAGGCGATACGGTCGTCGTGTTCGGCGCCGGCCCGGTCGGCATCTTCGCCGCCAAGTCGGCATGGCTGTTCGGTGCCGGCCGCGTGATCGTCGTCGACCACGTCGAATACCGCCTCGACTTCGTGCGCCGTTACGCGCAGTGCGAGGTCGTCAACTTCCGCGAAGTGGGCGACATGGCCATGCACATCAAGAAGATGACGGACTGGTTGGGCGCCGACGTGTGCATCGACGCCGTCGGCTGCGAGGCGGCCGGCAACGCGGCGCAGACGCTGTCCGGCGTGTACGCGATGATGCAGGCCGGCTCCGCCACCGCGCTGCACTGGGCGATCAACTCGGTGCGCAAGGGCGGCAACGTGTCGATCGTCGGCGTGTACGGCCCCACGTTCAACGCGGTCCCGATCGGCAATGCGCTGAACAAGGGCCTGACCTTGCGGATGAACCAGGCCAGCGTGAAGCGCCACCTGCCGCGCCTCATCGAGCATATCCAGGCTGGCCGCATCGATCCGAAACAGATCATCACGCACCGCGTGCCGCTGGAAGAGGTGGCCGATGCGTACCACATCTTCTCCAGCAAGCTGGATAACTGCATCAAGACGGTACTGATCCCGCCGTCGGCCCGCGAGGTACGGGCCGTCGCATCCACCGCGCTGCATTGAGGAGGGCATATGGCACACGAACATCACGAACATGGGCATGACCATGGCCACAGCCACGACGTGGCCGTGTTCCAGCACGGCCGCCCGCCGGTCGACCGCTCGGCGATCCAGGGCTGGGGCGCGGACCTGGACCGCAAGAACCGTCCCGGCGTGCCGATGGAGCGCACGCCGCCGCGCATCGACGCGCCGCTGACGCAGCCGGAGCAGCAGCCGGAAACCGTCGAGGTGCTGGTCTCGCCGGAACGGCCCGGCATCACGCCGCTGTACGGCAGCCCGAATCCGCCGCGCGGCGTGTCCGGCATGCTCCGCCGCGCCGCGTTCAAGGAAACCGAGAACGACCTGCGGCACTGGTGGCTCCTGATGCTGGCCGACCGCGTCGACGTCGTCGAAGGGCTGGTCGAGGACCTGGCGCGGGGCCACGTGCCGAATGTTCTGGGCGAGATGGGCATCAAGGCCGAATGGCAGCACAACAAGCGCGGGTTGGCGCAGAAGGCCGCCATCGGTGCCGCCGCGGCGGGCATCGCCTGGTATCTGCTGAAGCGCCGCCGCGGCTGACGGGGGGCCGCATGCGTACCAACGCCGCCACGGTCTCCCTGTGGACGGACACCGCGCAGGTCCCCGTCCACCCGCCGCTTGAAGGCGACACCACGGCCGACGTCTGCGTGGTCGGCGGCGGCATCGCCGGCCTGACGGCGGCCTACCTGCTGGCCAGGGAAGGCCGCTCGGTCGTGCTGGTCGAGGCGCTGCAGGTGGGCGCCGGCGAAACAGGCCGCACCACCGCGCATTTCTTCCCGCCGGACGAGCGCTACTTCGAGATCGCCAGGCGCTTCGGCGACGCCAAGGCGCGCCTGCTGCGCGACAGCTACGAACGCGCGACCGATCTCGTCGAATCGATCGTGCAGGCCGAGAGCATCCAGTGCGACTTCCTGCGGCTGGACGGCTACCTCGTGCCGGCCGAGAGCGGCGGTGCGGACGTGGTCGACCGCGAGCACGCGTGCGTGCAGAAGCTCGGCATCGCGGCCACGCGGCTGCTGCGCGTGCCCGGCCTGGAGTGGGACACCGGCCCGGCGCTGTGCTTCCACCGCCAGGCGCAATTCCACCCCGTCAAATACCTGGCGGGCCTGACGCGCGCCGTCAAGCGCCTCGGTGGCCGGATCCACGGCGACACGCGGGCGCGCGACGTCAAGGGCACCGACGTCGTCACGGAGAAGGGTACCGTGCATGCGCAGGCCGTCGTCGTGGCGACGAACACGCCGTTCAACAACCGCTTCGTGATGCACACGAAGGTGGCGCCATACCACTCGTACGTCGTCGGGCTGAAGGTGCCGCGCGGTGCGCTGAAACCTTTCCTGTTGTGGGACACGGGCGATCCGTACTACTACGTGCGGCTCGATGCGCAGCAGGAGGAACGCGCGTACGACATCCTCGTCGTCGGCGGCCAGGACCACAAGACGGGCCAGGAAGGCGCGCCGCAGCACCGCTGGGACGAGATCGAGGCGTGGACGCGCCGGCGCTTCCCGCAGGCGCAGGAAGTGGCGTACCGTTGGTCCGGCGAGGTGATGGAACCGTCCGACGGCGTCGCCTACCTGGGCCGCAATCCCACCGACCGGGCCAACGTGTACGTGATCACGGGCGACTCCGGCAACGGCATGACGCACTGCACGGCCGGCGCGATGCTGATCACGGACCTGATCATGGGCCGCGCGAATCCGTGGGTGTCGCTGTACGACCCGGGCCGCTCGCCGCTGCACGGGTTGACGGACTTCGCGATGGAACAGGCCAATGTGCTGGCGCAGTACACCGACTGGCTGCAGGGCGGCGAAGTCAGCGCGCCGGACCGCATTCCGCCGGGCGAGGGCGCGCTGATCCGCGATGGACTGAAGCTGATGGCGGTGCACCGCGCCGAGGACGGCAAGCTGACGTTCCTGTCGGCCGCCTGCCCGCACATGGGTTGCGCCGTGCACTGGAACTCGGCGGAAAAATCGTGGGACTGCCCGTGCCACGGTTCGCGCTTCGACATCGCGGGCCAGGTGCTGCACGGGCCGTCGAACGCGCCGCTGGCGCCGGCCGGGCCGACATAGCAGGCGGGGCGGCGGCAGGGTAGAATCGACCGGCGGCCGTCGTGGCCGCCGTGTCGAGAGGGCCTGCGATGAGCCGTTACCGGATGCTGCTGGCGTGCGCGCTGCTGCTGGCCTGCGTGGCCGGGCAGGCCAACGACGACCTGCCCGCGCCGCAGGAGGCGCGGGTACCCTCCGACCCCGGCGTCGTGCTGGCCGCCACGCTGCGTCTGCCGGCCGGGCCGGGGCCCCATCCCATCGTGCTGCTGCTGTCCGGCGGCGGGGCGAGCCGGCGCGGCGTGTTCAACGTGCTGGCCGATCGCCTGCTGGCGCTGGCATCGCCACGTTCGAATACGACAAGCGCGGTGTCGGCGCATCCACCGGTACCTTCGTCGATGCGCTCCCGCTGATGGAACGCGACGCCGCCGCGGCGGTGGCGTACCTGCGCACGCGCAAGGACATCGATCCGCGCCGTATCGCACTCGTCGGCCTGAGCCAGGGTGGCGTCGTCGCGCCGGTGCTGGCCGCCCGCGATCCGGCGATCGCCGCCGTGGTGACCTTGGCCGCGCCCATCGGCAAGCGCGGTGCGCCGTTCATGCTGGGCCTGCGCAGCCGGCTTGCCGCGCAGGGGACGCCGCCAACGGCCATCGAACACATCGCGGCCGCGGTACACCAGTGGATGGAGGCGCGGCTCGCCGATGCGGCGCCGGCCGAGGTGGCGCGCCTGCGGGCCGGCGCGGTGGCGTCATTCGGCGCGACGGGCGCGACGATAGCGCAGGCCGAAGGGATGGTGGCGCTGCTCGATACGCCGGCACTTCTGTCGATGTACGACTCCGGCACGGCAGACGATTTCCAACGCATCCGCGTCCCCGTGCTGGCGCTGTTCGGCAGCGGCGACGACGTGCTGGCGCCCGGCACGGTGGCCGCGGCGAAGGCCGCGCTGGACGGCCATCCGACCGCCACGATCGTCGAGATTGCGGGTGTGAACCACGTCTTCCAGGAGCCCGGCGCGGCCGGCGTCGGGTTGCCGGCCGTGTCGGCGCCCGCGCTGCTGCGGCTCGTGCCGCCATGGCTGGCCGAGCGCCTGGCCCGGCCGCGCTGAGCTACCAGTCCAGCGCCAGCAACCGCTCGGCCATCCTGGGCCAGCACAACGTGCGCACATCATCCCGGCTGGCCCAGCGGAAGCCATCCACTTCCGGCGTCGCGGCGCCCGTCACGCGGTGCGGGAAGAAGCTCGTGCAGGACAGGTGATCGAGCGAGCACAGTTCGTCGCCGACGTCCACGCGGAACAGGTGCAGCCGCTTGTCGCGGCGGTAGTCGAACACGCCCAGGTCGGAGAAATGCTCCGGCGCGAACTCCAGTCCGGCCTCCTCGAACAGCTCGCGGCGGGCCGCCTGCAGCGGCGTTTCGCCTGGATCCTGCAGGCCTTTCGGGATGTCCCAGTTGCGTGTGCCGGTCACGTGGCACAGCAGCAGCTGGCCGGCGCCGTTGACGATGAGCGTTCCACAAGACGTATCCAAAAGTTCATCCTTTGTTTGCGATAAGTCCATTCTACTGTTGTATCGACGACGGTTGGCGCTGCTTTTTGGGTAGTTCCTTGAGGAAACTAATCGACAGTCACCGGCCCGTCCCTTAAAGTGAGCTCATCCGCGCGGTCCCCGATCCCCGTGCCGCGCTCCGCTTGACATTTCGTTGACGGCGGTTCCGCCCAATCTCTTGTTTTTTTGATCTTGTTGCATGCATTCGTGCGTGCTTGCCCATCCATGGCCCGACAAAAGATGAATTCGACGCATCGTATATCGCTGTTCCTTCCCGCCGCGCTGGTTGTTGCGCTGGGCGCGGACCCTGGCGCGGCCAGGGCGGACACGCAGTGGACGTTCGGCGGCTTCGGCACGCTGTCCGCCGTGCATTCGACGGAAACCCAGGCGGACTATACGGCCAGCCAGATCGCGCGCGGCAGCGCCGGCTACAGCCGCGACTGGGCATTCGACGTGGACAGCCGGCTGGGCGCGCAACTGGGCGCGCAGTTCGACAAGCACTGGTCGGCGGTGGCGCAGGTCATCGAGGAGCGCGCGGCGGACGCCGCGTACCGGCCACGCGTGGAATGGGCCTACGTGAAGTACCAGGTGACGCCGGAGCTGTCGGTACGGGCCGGCCGCATCGCGCTGCCGCTGTTCCTGGCGGCGGACTACCGCAAGGCCAGCTACGCGCTGCCCTGGGTGCGCACGCCCGTCGAGCTGTACATCCTGATGCCGATCTCGAACAGCGACGGCGTCGACGCGTCGCTGCGCTGGAATGGCTGGGGTACCAAGCAGGAAACGCAGGCGATCGTCGGCCGTTCGGCGATGCGCCTGGGGGGAAACGTGCCAGGCAAATCGGAGAACGTGCTGGGCCTGACGCACACGGCGACCGTCGGCGCGCTGACCTTGCGCGGCACGGTGGCGCAAGCGCACCTGAAGGTGGACGAGGCGCGGCCGTATTTCGACACGTTTCGGGCATTCGGCCCGGCGGGCCGGGCGCTGGCCGAGCGTTATGACTTCACGTCGCGCCGCGTGTACGTGCTGTCGGCCGGCTTCAACTACGATCCGGGTCGCTGGTTCCTGATGGGCGAGGTGGGCCGCGTCGACACGCGCGCGCTGCTGGGCGACCAGACCGGCGGCTACCTGAGCGGCGGCTGGCGCCTCGGCAGCGTGACGCCGTACGTCACGTATGCGCAGGTCGAGAACAATATGGAGACGAGTTCGCCCGGTGTGCCCGCCGCGGGCCTGCCACCGGCGGCCGCGCGCACCGCGCAGCAACTGAATGCGGGCCTGAACAGCTGGCTCGCTTCGAACGCCGAGCAACGCACCGCGAGCGCCGGCATGCGCTGGGACTTCGCGCCGAACTACGCGTTCAAGCTGCAGCTGGACCGGGTGCGCCCGCACGGCGGCACGTCGGGCACGCTGACGAACGTGCAGCCGGGCTACCGGATCGGCCATCCGTTCGGCGTCGCCAGCGTCGCCATCGACTTCGTGTTCTGACGGGGTGGCGACGATGAACCGACAACGCCGAAAGACGCTGCTCGCGCTGGCGCTGGGAACCCTGGCGGTGAGCCCGGCCCACGCATCGGACCTCGTGGTGATCGTGTCCGCCCGCGCGGCCGCCGCGGCGCTGCGGCCCGAGCAGGTGGCCGACATCTTCCTTGCCGAAGCCAACCGCTTCCCGGACGGCAGCGAGGCGATCGCGATCGACCAGAACATCGGCTCGCCGCTGCGCGACGAATTCTACGAGAAGGTGGCGCACCGCTCGCCGGCGCTGATGAAGGCCTACTGGACCAAGATGATCTTCACGGGCCGCGGCCAGCCGCCGCGCGAAGCGCCCGGCAGCGCCGCCGTCAGGAAGCTCGTCGCCGACAACCCCGGCATGATCGGCTACATCGAGCGTTCGGCGCTCGATGCCACCGTCAAGGCCGTGCTGATGGTGCGCTGATGACGACCCCCCGTCCCGACAACCGGCTGGTGCGCTGGCTGCGCCTGGGCCTGGAAACCTATGTGTCGCTGCCGCTGTTCGCGGTACTGCTGCTGGCGATGATTTGGGCCTTCACGTTCCACTTCCTGGCGAACGAGCGCGCCGCGGCCGGGCAGGCCGCGCGCGAATCCGTGCTGGAACTGCTCGATACCTACGAGGCGCAGGTGGCGCGCAACCTGAACGGCATCGACCAGACCCTGAAGCTGATCAAGTACGCGGCCGAGCGCAAGGGCGCCGGGCAGGCGCTGCCCGAACTGGCGCAGGAAGGGCTGCTGCCGCCCGGTCTCGTGTTCGTCGTCAGCATCGCCGACGCGGGCGGGCACGTGGTGGCCAGCAATCCGGCCGCGCCAAGCCAGTCGGTCGAGCGCGAGCGCTACTTCCAGTTCCACCGCGAGCGCGACTCCGGGCAGCCGTACGTTGCGGAGACGATGCGCGACAGCGCCCGCAGCGAGTGGCACCTGCACTTCACGCGCCGCCTGAACGGGCCCGGCGGCACGTTTGCCGGCGTCGTGATCCTCGAGGTCGATCCGGCCTATTTCACCAGCGGCTACGAGCGGACCCGCCAGGGCGACCGCGGCCTGCTGGCGATCGTCGGCGCGGACGGCGTGATGCGCGCCGCCCGGGTCGGCGAGCGTGCGTCATGGGGGCAGCGCATCGACCTGGCCGCGTGGACCCGGCCGGCCGCGCAGCCGTGGGACGTGGGGCTGGACGGCGTGCGCCGCTACACGGCCGCGCGGCCGCTGCGGGCGTATGGCCTGGTGGCCGTCGTCGGCCTTGCCGAAGCGGAGCAGATGGCCGGCTACGAGCAGCAGCGCCGCACCCACCTGTGGGAGGCGGGCGTCGCGTCCGTCCTGCTGGTGCTGCTGGTGGGGATCGTGTGGGCATGGTCGTGGCAGGGCGCCAAGACGCGCCGGCGTATCCGCCGCGCGCAGGAAACCTATGCCGCCGCGTCGGAAGCGAACATGGACGCGTTCTTCGTGCTGCGTGCGGTTCGCGGCGCCGACAAGGACATCACCGACTTCCGCATCGTGTCGGCGAACTCGCGCGCCGAGCAGATGACGGGCCGCAGCAAGGACCAGTTGCGCGGGCACACGCTGTGCGAATGGATGCCGGGCGCGCGGCAGAACGGCATGTTCGAGCGGCTGTGCAAGATCACGGTGGCGGGCGGCACCTACCAGGAAGAGTGGCACAACGACATGCCGGAATTTCGCGCCGAATGGCTGCACTGGCAGGTCGTCGGTGTCGAAGGTGGCGCGGTGGCGATCCTGCGCGACATCACCGAGCGCAAGCGCGACGAGGCGCGCATCGTCCACATGGCCCATCACGACGCGCTGACGGGGCTGCCGAACCGCAGCCTGATCGGCGACCGCCTGGAGCAGGCGATCCGCCAGGCCGAGCGCACCAGGAGCGAAGTGATGGTGGCATTCGTCGACCTGGACAGCTTCAAGCTCGTCAACGACAGCCTGGGACACACGGCCGGCGACGAGCTGCTGCAGGCGGTGGCCGGGCGCATGGTCGACTGCGTGCGCAAGGCCGATACCGTGGGCCGCTTCGGCGGCGACGAATTCGTGCTGGTGCTGCCGCAGTCCGGCGACGACACCGACCGCGCCGCGCTGCTCGACAAGGTGCTGGCCGCCGTCGTGCAACCCGTCGTGCTGGACGGCCAGCCGGTGCAGGTCAGCTGCTCGATCGGCGCGGCGGTCTTCCCGCGCGACGGCGGCGATCGCGACACGCTGATGATGAATGCCGACGCGGCGATGTACCGGGCCAAGGAGCTGGGCAAGAACAACTGCCAGTTCTACGCCCACGAGATGAACGCCACGCTGGAAGAGAAGCTGGCGCTGATGGACGGGCTGCGCAAGGCCGTCGGCGCAGGCCAGCTGCGCCTCGTGTACCAGCCGAAGGTGGACCTGGAAACGGGCCGCGTGTTCGGCGTCGAGGCGCTGGTGCGCTGGCAGCATCCCGAGCGCGGCCTGGTGCGGCCGGACGTGTTCATCCCGCTGGCCGAGGAGAGCGGCACGATCGTCGCGATCGGTGAATGGGTGCTGCGCGAAGCGTGCCGGCAGGCGCGCCGCTGGCAGGAAGACGGGCTGGCGCCGATCAGCGTGTCCGTCAACGTGTCGCCGCGCCAGTTCGACGACCGGCGCCTCGTCACCCGCGTCTCCGAGGCGCTGGCCGAGTCCGGGCTGGACGCGCGGTGGCTGGAACTGGAAGTGACGGAAAGCCTGATCATGCGCGACGTGCAGCAGGCCGTCGACAAGATGCGCGAGCTCGAAGCGATGGGCATCGCGCTGTCGATCGACGACTTCGGCACCGGCTATTCGAGCCTGGCCGCGCTGAAGTCGTTTCCGATCAGCCGCCTGAAGATCGACAAGTCGTTCGTGCGCGACCTGGCCCACAGCGCGGACGACCAGGCCATTGCCCGCGCCATCATCTCGCTGTCGCACCAGTTGCAGATGCGGGTAATCGCCGAAGGGGTCGAGACGGAGCAGCAGCGCGCGTTCCTGGCGCAATACGGCTGCGACGAAATGCAGGGCTACCTGTTCTCGAAACCGGTGCCGGCCGACGACATCGGCACGATGCTGGCGCGCCGCCCGCTGGCCGCCTGAATCCCTACAGCAGCGGCCCGCCCGGGCCGGACTGCGGCGCCGGCTGCCCGGCCACGCAGTCGGCCACGTATTGCGTACGCCCGCCGCCATCGACGACGCGGCCGGTGACGACGTTCACCTGGCGCGCACGCATCTCGCCGCGCAGCTCGTCGGTGCAGAAGCGCTGCTGCCACGCGGCCTGGCGCGCCGCGTTGGCGGCATCGTCGCGCGCCTTCAGCAGGCTGGCGTCGGCCGTCTCGAACGTCACCCGGTAGCCCTGGCGGGGCCGGGCCAGCTGTTCCTCGGTAGCCACGTACTTCATGCCCGCCATCCCATCCTGCAGCGCGCGGCCATAGCGCTCGATGCGCGCAGCCGCCGGTTGCGCGGTCTGGTCGGCCGCGGCGCGCGGCGGCGGTGTGCGCGGCCCGAACAACGCCCACCCGGCCAGCGCCGCCAGCACGACGGTGACCGCGGCGGCGGTGCCCAGCAAATACGGGTGCAATGCGCGGTTCATCTCGATCTCCTGTTGGCGGCATTATAGAGTTAGACTGTCGATAGCACAGCTCTGCCACGTTTGGCCGCACAGGCGCGCACGATATGTTCGAAGCACACACATAAAAATTGCATTTTGGTAAAATGTGTCGATAACTTCACTACAAATAAGAAAGCGAGACATGCACGTATCGAAGCGCATCGCAGCGGCCCGGCCGCTCGCCACCACCGCCATGCATGAGCGTGTGGACCTGTTGAAGCTGCAAGGAGAAGAGGTGATCGACTTCTCGATCGCCATCTCGCATTTCCCCGCTCCCGAATCCGTGCGCGCCGCCGTGCGCGCCGCCGTCGAGGAGCCGCTGCTGCCGTACACCGCGGTCGGCGGGGCCGTACCGCTGCGCGCCAAGCTGGCCGCCAAGCTGGTCGACGAAAACCATATCACCGCCGAAGGGCACCACGTGATCGTCACGAACGGCGCCAAGCAGGCGCTGTATCAATCGCTGTACGTGATGACCGACCCGGGCGACACCGTGATCGTCATGCGGCCGCACTGGCCCGCCTACGTGGCCACGTCCCAGCTGCTGGGGCTGGACATCGTGCTGGTCGACCAGCCGGACGTCGTCGATGCCGCATTCCTGGACCGCCTGCCGCGGGCCAAGGTGCTGATCGTGAACAATCCGCACAACCCGACCGGCAAGGTGTACACGCAGGCCGAACTCCGTCACATCCGCGACTGGCTGCGTGCCCGCGGCTCCCACTGCATCGTCGACGAGAGCTACGAAAAGCTGATCTTCGACGGCGAGCACCACAGCCTGGCCGCCTGCGCTGACTGGGAAAAACTGGGCATCGTGACGATCTTCTCGGCGTCGCAAAGCTACGCGATGATGGGCTGGCGCGCCGGCTTCGCCTGCGCCCCGGCCACGTGGGTGAAGGCGATGGAGGCGCTGCAGGGGCCGATCACGGCGGCCGTGCCGGCGCTGACGCAGGTGGCGGCCGAGGCGGCGTTCGCCGTCGGCGACGTGCCCGAGTTGCTGGCCGACTACCGGGTGCGGTGCGACCTCGTCGTGCGCATGTTCGAGCCGGTGCCGTGGATCGCGATCGCCGCGCCGGATTCCGGCCCTTACCTGTGGGGCGACATCACCGGCCTGACGCTCGACACGGTGGCCTTCGCCGAAACGCTGATCGAGGAGTTCCGCGTCGCGATCATGCCGGGCGAGGCGCTGGGCTGCCCGGGCTTCATCCGCATCGGCTACATCGCCGACGACGAGGCCACGCTGCGGCGCGGCGTGGAGGCGATCATCGCGCTGGGCAACCGGCTCGCCGCCCGCGGCGCCGAACGTCCCGCCGCACGGGTCCCAGGCTGACAGGGGCCGCGCCCGTGCCTCGCATGAACAGCTTGCGCGGGCGTTTGATCCTGCTCGTCGCGCTCGCGATCACGCCGATGGCGGCGATGACGGTGCTGACGGGCTTGCGCGAGCGCGAGCACGCGATCGAGGTGGCGCGCGAGAACCTGCAGCGGGTCGCCAACCTGGCCGCGGCCAACGAGGCGCAGTCGATCGAGGGCGCGCGCCAGATCCTGCGCGACCTGTCGTCGATCCCGGACCTGCTGGGCAACCAGGAAGACTGCAGCGTGCTGCTGTCCGACATCCTGTCGAAGAACACGGACTACGTGAACTTCGGCCTGATCCAGCTGAACGGCGACGTCACATGCAGCGCGGTGGCCTCGGTGGGCCTCGTCAACCTGGCCGACCGCGTGCATTTCCGGCGCGCCGTCGCCGAGCGGCGCTTCATCGCCGGCAGCTACGTGTTCGGCCGCGTGATCGGCCGGCACACGATCAACCTCACTTACCCCGTCATCAAGAGCGATACCGTCGTCGCGGTGCTGTTCGCGGCGATGGACCTCGTCGAGCTGGACAAGTTCGTGCTCGACGTGCAGCTGTCGCCCGGCTCCGTGCTGTGGACCGTCGACGGCGAAGGCACGATCATCTCGCGCCGGCCCGATCCCGCCGCGTGGTTCGGCAAGCCGATCACGCCGCAGCTGCGGCAGGCGGCCGCATTGCTGCCGAAGGTGCCGATCGTGCTGACGGACGACGACGGCGTCGAGCGGCTGTACGCGTTCGCCCGCGTCGGCAAGCCGGACATCTCGGACTACACGGTGATGATCGGCATACCTTATGAAGAGATCGTGGCGGCGGCCACCCGCGACCAGTTGATCGCGATCGTCGGCCTCGTCGCGACGATCACGCTGGCGCTGCTGGCGGCGTGGTTCGGTGGCGACGTGCTGATCGTGCGGCGCGTGCAGACGCTGGCCAGCACGGCGGACCGGATCGCCTCCGGCTCGCTCGATACGCGCACCGGCATGCGCTACGAGAACGAGGAAATCAGCCGGCTGGCGCGCTCGCTGGACGAGATGGCGCAGGCGCTGCAGAAGAAGGAACTGGAACGGGATGCGGCGGCCGCCTCGCTGCAGGCGGCGGACCGGCGCAAGGACGAATTCCTGGCGATGCTGGCCCACGAGCTGCGCAACCCGCTGGCGCCGATCAGCTCCGGCGCCCAGGTGCTGCGCATGGCGCATGCGGACAACCCGGCCGTCGCCCGTACCGCCGAGATCATCGCCCGTCAGGTCGAGCACATGACGCGGCTGATCGACGACCTGCTGGACGTGTCGCGCGTCACGCGCGGCCTCGTCAAGCTCAATCGCCAGCCGCTGGACCTGCGCAGCGTCGTCGAGGACGCGGTGGAGCAGGCCTACCCGCTGTTCAAGTCGAAGCGCCAGCAGCTCGAACTGGACATCCCCGACACCCCGATGGGCATCAACGCCGACCACAAGCGAATGGTGCAGGTGGTGGCGAACCTGCTCAACAACGCCGCCAAGTACACGCAGGAATACGGCCACATCCGCGTCACGTTGCAGCGCGACGGCGCGGTGGTGCGCCTCGTCGTGGCGGACGACGGCATCGGCATGGCGCCGGAACTGGTGACGCGCGTGTTCGAGCTGTTCACGCAGGCCGAGCGCACGTCGGACCGGTCGCAGGGCGGCCTTGGGCTGGGACTGGCGCTGGCGCGCACGCTCGTTACGCTGCACGGCGGCTCCGTGCGCGCGGAAAGCCCCGGCCTGGAGCAGGGCAGTTCCTTCACCGTCGAGCTGCCGTACGAGGAGCTGCCGGCCGCCGTGCCGCCGGGGGGCACCGCGCCCACGCCCGACACGGAGCGCCGCCCGGGCCGGCTGCGCTGCCTCGTCGTCGACGACAACATCGATGCGGCGCAGACGCTGGCGCTGTTCCTCGAGGCTGCCGGGCACGACGTCTACGTGGCACACCGCGCCGCCGAAGGGCTGGAGCTGGCGCGCGCCCATGCGCCGCAGGTGTGCTTCCTCGACATCGGCCTGCCGGACATCGACGGCAACCAGCTGGCCCAGCGGCTGCGCGCGCTGCCGCAGACGGCGCAGGCCCAGCTGATCGCCGTCACCGGCTATGGCCGCAAGGAAGACCAGGAGCGCTCGATCGCCGTCGGCTTCGACCATTACTTCGTCAAGCCGATGGACACGACGAAGCTGGTCAACCTGCTGTCGGTGCTGATGCCGGAGACGGCCCACTGAAGGTTATGCTGTGAAAGCTGGTGCGCCAAAATTGCATGCGTTCACCCCAACGGCAAAAGCTGGGGTCAGACCCGTCGGGTCTGACCCCGGGGTTTGGGTCTGGGTTTGTCTTACGCAAAACGGGCGCACTGTTTGGCCCAGTGCGCTTGCTGCACCATCCCGTGCGCGCGCGGCGCACAGGCGGCGCTAGACTCTCGCCGATGAAACGCTATCGCAATCTGGAAGGGCACTCGGGCGTGCTCGCCTACGACATCCGGCCCGACGCCATCGCCGTCAAGTTCGTCGGCGGCGACGTCTACGAATACACCTACGCGGTCACCGGGCGCGAGCGGGTCGAGCGGATGAAGGCGCTGGCCACGGCAGGGCGCGGGCTGTCCACGTACATCTCCCAGCACGTGCGCGAGGACTACGAGCGCAAGCAGTGAAGCGGGGGCCTGAGTCCGGCGGCGCGGCCCGGGCCGCGTATAATGGCGCTGCACCATGAGACTGACGACCTTCACCGACTACACGCTGCGCTCCCTGATGTACCTGGGGTTGCACCGCGACCGCCTGGCCACGATCCAGGACATCGCGGACCTGCACGGCATCTCGAAAAACCACCTGACGAAGGTGATCCACCAGCTGGGCATCTCCGGCCTCGTCGAGACCGTGCGCGGCCGCAACGGCGGGCTGCGCCTGAAGCGCGAGCCGGGCGACATCAATATCGGCGCCGTCGTGCGCGCCAGCGAATCCGATTTCCACATGGCCGAGTGCTTCGACCCGGACAGCGCCGGCTGCGCATTCTCCGGCGCCTGCGGCCTGCAGGGCAAACTGCACGAAGCCACCGAAGCCTTCCTGGCCGTGCTGGACGGCGTCACGCTGGCCGACCTGCTGCCCGGCGCGCGCAAGCAGGAACACGCGATCCTGCGGCACATGCCGCAGCGCCGGCCCGCGCCATAACCTCGATCAAGCCGCGGTGACACGGCGGTGGGACATTTTGTCCTATTTTGCGCGCGTCGTTAAACATGCAGAATGTATGCATGTTTAACGACGCGAGCCAAAAGGAGATTCCCATGCTGTCAGCCGAACACCGCGCCATCGTATCCGCCACCGTTCCGATCCTCGAGCAGGGCGGCGAGGCGTTGACCCGCCACTTCTATCCGATCCTGTTCCGCGACTACCCGGCGGTGCAGCCGTATTTCAACCAGGCGCACCAGCACAGCGGCGCGCAGCAGCGCGCGCTGGCGAACGGGGTGCTGATGTATGCGAAGCACATCGACAAGCTCGATCAACTGGGCCCGCTGGTGGCGCAGGTCGTCGCCAAGCACGTCTCGCTGAACATCCTGCCGGAGCACTATCCGATGGTCGGCGCGAGCCTGCTGAAGGCGATCCGCGAGGTGCTGGGTGCCGAGGTGGCAACGGATGCCGTGCTGGAAGCATGGGGCGCGGCGTACGGCCAGCTGGCCGACATCCTGATCGGTGCCGAAGGCCAGGTCTACCAGGCGCAGGCGCATGCGCCGGGCGGCTGGAACGGCTTGCGCCGCTTCGTCGTCGCGGCCAAGCGTCACGAGAGCATTGAAATCGCCTCATTCGTGCTGCGCCCGGAAGATGGCGGCGCCGTGATGGACTTCCTGCCGGGCCAGTACATCGGCGTGCGCGCCGTCATCGGCGGCGTCGAACAGCGCCGCAACTATTCGCTGTCGGCCGCGCCGAACGGCAAGACGTACCAGATCAGCGTGAAGCGCGAGCAGGGCGGCAAGATGTCGAACCACCTGCACGACCAGGTGGGCGAGGGCGACGTGCTGGAACTGCTGCCGCCGTCCGGCGCGTTCACGCTGGCGGACACGCAGCGCCCGGTCGTGTTCATCACGGGCGGCGTCGGCATCACGCCGGCGCTGGCGATGCTGCCGGCCGCGCTGGCCGCGGGCCGCGAAGTGCATTTCATCCACGCGGCGCGCCATGGCGGCGTGCATGCGTTCCGCGACCACGTCGACGAGCTGGCCGGCCGCCACCCGCAACTGCGCCGCTACTACGTGTATGCGGAACAGATGGAAGGGCAGCCGGAACCGGATGCGGTGGGCCTGATCGACCGCGACAAGCTGGCGGCAATGCTGCCCGCGTCGCGCGACGTGGACGCGTATTTCCTCGGCCCGCAGCCGTTCATGCAGGTGGTGAAGCGTTCGCTGCGCGAACTGGGTGTGCCGGAGAACCAGACGTACTACGAGTTCTTCGGTCCCGCAGCGGCGCTGGCCTGACGGGGTAACGCAAGAAGGGGTAATACAATTCGGTGAGCGGGGCGCTCAGACCAGCAGTGCCGCGTTCATCGATGCGACATCCTTTTCCGCCTCGGCCAGCAACCGCTTGGCCATCTCCTCGTCGATGAACAGGTCGACGACGGACTCGGCTTGCGGGGTTTCCTCGCGCGGCTGCGCCAGCGGCGATGCGACGGGGGCGAAGTGGTTCGCCAGCAGCAGCGTGTCGAGCAGGCTTTCGGGCGGCACGCCCAGGAAGCCGTCGCGCAGGCCTTCGATCGCGCTGGCGACGGGTTCGGGGATGCCCAGCTTGTTCATCACCTCGCGCGTGATGATTTCTTCGCTGGCGGGCTGCCAGTTGTCCGGATCCGGTTCGAGCAGGCCCGGGAATTCGTCGGCGCGCGACAGCAGGTAGAAGCCGCCCACCTCGTGCACGATGCCGGCGAACAGCGCCGTGTCCGGGTTCACCTCGGTGACGTCGCGGGCGATCAGGCGCGCCAGGCAGGAGACGTGGACTGTGTGCTGCCACAGCTGTTCGGCCTTCTCGCGCAGCGCCTTGTCGGCGATCTTGCTGCCGAACTGGCGCACGACCATCGCGGCGGCCAGCGCATACAGATTGTGGTAGCCGACGCGGGTGATCGCCGCGCGCACGTTCGTCACGGTGCTGCCGCTGCGGTTGAACATCGCGGAGTTGGCCAGCGCCACGGTGCGGGCAGCCAGCTGCGGCTCGGCGAGCACGAGGCGGATGGCCTCGTCGATCGGCGTGTCGGGATCTTCCAGCGCAAGCTGCACGCGCAGGGCGGCGTTGACACTGGTGGGGAACACGAGATCGCCCCTGATCGCGAGCGCGGCAATGTGCCCGAAGGCTTCCAGTTTATTCATGCCCAAATTATACGCACCGGCCGATCCGCGCACAATCGACGCGGCACGGGGGTGTTGGGCAGGCGCACGCCGTCAGGCGCCGGCCAGCCGCGGCTGGCGCGCGGCGCCGGCGCGGCGATAGCGTTCCACCGACAGGTCGTCCGCGTAGATCGCCGGGCGCTGCGCCGACATGATGTCGGCCAGCAGTTGCGCGGAACCGCAGGACATCGTCCAGCCCAGCGTGCCGTGGCCCGTGTTGACGAACAGGTTGCGCACCGGCGTGCGGCCGACGACCGGCGTGCCGTCCGGCGTCATCGGGCGCAGGCCCGTCCAGAACGTGGCCTCGGCGGTGTTGCCGGCACCGGGGAACAGGTCGCCCACGACCATTTCCAGCGTGGCGCGGCGGCGCGGGTTGAGGCGCTTGTCGTAGCCGGCGATCTCCGCCATGCCGCCCACGCGGATGCGTTCGTCGAAACGGGTGACGGCGATCTTGTAGGTCTCGTCCAGGATCGTCGACGTCGGCGCCCGGTCCGCATTCACGATCGGCACCGTGATCGAATAGCCCTTCAGCGGGTACACGGGAATGTCCACCAGGCCTTGCAGCAGCGGCGTCGAGTAGGCGCCCAGCGCGACCACGTACGAATCGGCGGTGACGCGCTCGCCGGCGCACTGTACGCCGGCGATCTCGCCGCCGGCCACGTCCAGGCCCATGATGTCGACGTTGTAACGGAACTTCACGCCCAGTTGCTCGGCCATCGCCGCGAGGCGCGTCGTGAACAGCTGGCAGTCCCCCGTCTCGTCGTTCGGCAGCCGCAGGCCGCCCACCAGCCGTTCGCTGGCGATGCCCGGCTCGACGGCCAGCAGCGCGCGGGCGTCCAGCAGTTCATACGGCACGCCGGTTTCCTTCAGCACCTCGATATCCTTGGCCGCATCGTCCATCTGCTGCTGGGTGCGAAACAGCTGGGTCGTGCCTTGCTGGCGGCCTTCGTAGACGATGCCGGTGGCGGCGCGCAGCGCCTTGAAACAGTCGCGGCTGTATTCGGCCAGGCGCACCATGCGCTCCTTGTTGACGGCATAGCTGTCGGCATTGCAGTTCTTCAGCATCTGCCACATCCACTGCAGCTGGAACAGCGTGCCGTCCAGCGTGATCGCCAGCGGCGCGTGGCGCTGCACCATCCATTTCATCGCCTTCAGCGGAATGCCGGGCGCGGCCCAGGGTGACGCGTAGCCGGGCGAGATCTGCCCGGCGTTCGCGAAACTGGTCTCCAGCGCAGGCCCGCTCTGGCGGTCCAGCACCGTGACCTCGTGCCCGGCCTTGGCCAGGTAGTAAGCCGTGGTGACGCCGATGACGCCGCTGCCGAGAATGACTACGCGCATGTATGCCTCGAGATAGGAATTGTTGTCAGTGGATTTTTACTATGATAAGTTTGTTTCTCCAGTGATTGTTACTATAAATAACGCAGAAAACAGGAAAAATTCATGCGAACGCAAAAAGAGTCAGTGCGCGGGCTGGACAAGCTCGACCGCAAGATCCTGCGCCTGCTGCAGGACGACGGGCGGATGTCGATGAAGGATCTGGCCGAGCAGGTGGGGCTGTCGATCACGCCGGCGATCGAGCGCGTCAAGCGGATGGAGCGCGACGGCGTGATCACCGGCTACCACGCCCGGCTGAACCCGGCCGCGCTGGGCGCCACCTTGCTGGTGTTCGTCGAGATCACGCTGAACCAGAAATCGGCCAGCCACTTCGAGCAGTTCCGCCGCGAGGTGCTGCGCATTCCCGAGGTGCAGGAATGCCACCTCGTGTCGGGCGACTTCGACTACCTGATCAAGGCGCGCATCCATGAGATGGCCGAGTACCGCAAGCTGCTGGGGGACATGCTGCTGAACCTGCCCGGCGCGGCGCAGTCGAAGAGCTATGTGGTGATGGAGGAGATCAAGGAGACGCTGGTGCTGGCCACCGGCGGGGCCTGAGGCGCCGCCGGCGCGGCGCCAGGCAACACCCGCGGCGCTGGACGTTTACTCGCCCGACAGGCGCACCTGCAGGTGGTGGTACTGGCCCACGCGCGGCCAGTAGCGCTGGTTGTCCCAGTTGCCCACGGCCAGGTCGAAGTTGCTGCCGTTGACGGTGACGCGGCCCGTCATCAGTAGCCGCCGCCCCCAGTCGCCGCCGGAGATGCCCGCCGCATCCGGGCCGCCGCGGATGTAGTTCACTTCGCGCACGCCGGCGATGGCGGCCACCTTGTCGATGCCGGCCCGGCTGGCAAGCACCCATGCCTTCACTTCCGCCGCGGCGGCCTGGCCCGTGGCCTTCGTGGCCGGGTCCGTGCTGGCCTGCAGCGGCAGTTCCTTGATGCGGGCGACAAGGCGGCGGTAGTTCGACAGGCCGCTGTCCGGATTCGCGCCGCTGAAGGTGTAGAAGTGGTACAGCGTGAATTCGCCGCCGCGGCCGTGCGTCGCATGGCCCAGGTTGTTGCCGTGCTCGCCGGAGAAGTCGTTCACCGGCGGCAGCTGGGCGGCGTTGCGGACCAGCCAGCGGTAGGCGTAATCGGACACCCAGTCGTCGCCGCCCGGCTCGCGCATGCCATAGCGGGCCAGTCCTGCCGGCGCGTGCCACAGCGGCCATTTGCCCGGCGCGCGGCGCTCGGCCGTCAGCACCGTGCCATCGGCGGCCTGTGCCGTCACGACAAAGCGGTAGTGCATCACCAGCGAGCTGTCGAACGCGGCGCGCTGCGCCGATACCATCGCCGGCGCCGGCTTGAACGTCAGCGGTGTGCGGATGGTGTCGCCGGCCAGCTCCACGTCCTGGCCCGGCGCCTCGCTGAGCACGGTCAGCGTGTCGTCGCGCAGTTCCGTGTCGACCTGCACGTTGGTAACGACGGCATCGGCCGGCTTGCGGATGTCGAGCTGGGCCATGCGGTGGAACACATTGGTGGCACCGTCGTCGGGCATGCTGTAGCGGCGCAGGTCGTTGTCGACGATCTGCGGGTCCTGGGGCAGCACGAGGCCGTCGATGATCATGCCGCGGTCCAGGCGCAGCGATGCGGCCAGCGAGGCCGCGTAGCCGGACATGTTGTAGCTTGCCGTGGTTTCACCCACCTCCAGGATCAGCTCGCCGTCGGCGTCGGCGGTCGCGGCCGCCACGTCCAGCTCGTGTTCGATGGTTCCCGTCCGGTTGTCGCGGCCCCATTGCGTGTCGACGGCGCGCGGCTGGCCGTTGCGCCGCGCCTCCGTGAACAGCACCTTGCCGGAATGGCCGTCGTACACGCGCACGAAGTAGGTGTCGTTCGGTGGCTGGCCGCCGTACAGCCGGGTCGCCTCGTAGGCCAGCGTGACCGCGGCCGTGCCGCGCGGCACCGCCAGCGCCGCCGTGCGCACGGTCGTGCCGGCATCGACGGACTCCGCTTCGACGTCGACCCTGCGGTCGGCCGGGTCGGCCGGCGTGGCCGGCAGCGCCGCGTGCAGCTCGGCTGTGCCGCGCAGTTGCAGCGGCTCGGCGGTGCGGCTGCTGTCCGGGTCGACGAGGGCCAGGACGCTGTAGTGGCGGCCGGCGCGTTCGACCGTCGCGGTGACGCGCACCAGGCCGGAGGGCAGGAGCGGCAGCGTGAAGTTGCCGTTCGCATCCGTGACGGTCGACTGCACGGCGCCGGCAAGGAGGCTGCGGCCGACGACCGTGATGCCGCCCAGGTCCATGCCCGGCTCGGACGGCGGCCGCGCCAGCGAGCTGACGAGCGGCATGCCCGACGCGAGATGCGCCGTCATGCGCACGCGGTAGGGCGTGCCCGCGGCGTCGAGCCCCGTCACGAGGATGGCCTGGGTGCCGGCGGTCGTGTTGTTCAGCGCGGCAGGCTGGACGCAGCGGATCGTGCCGTCCGGATCGACCGTGAACCATTCCGTCATGTCGTACAGCGTGCTTTCGAACGCGTCGCGAAATTCCACCCCGGCCAGGTCGGTGAGCCGGATCGGGCTGCCGTCCGGCTTCGTCAGGTGGCCCGTCAGCGCGGCCGGGTTGCGCTGCAGTGTCGAGTGTAGCACCTGGTCGAAGCGCAGCGTCGCGTCGCCGAACACTTCGCCGTCGTCCGTCAGCACGATGTCGGCGGCGTTCGGCAGGTCCGGCGTCAGCACGAGGTGCGCCAGCCCCACGCCGGTGGGCGCGCGGCGGGCGGCGATCCACTGCTGCGTGACGGGAACGCGCACGGTGGCCTGGCTGCTCGCGTCCGTGACGGCGCGCACGGCACCGTCGACAACGATGCCTACGCCGCTGCCCGCCAGTGCGCCCAGCGGCTGCGCCGGGTCGCCGGAATAGGTGCGCACGGTAACCGTCAACGCCACCGTCGACTCGTCCGGCAGCGGCGTGCCGGCGGCGGCAAGCTCGTAGGTAAACGGCTGCCGGCGCTGGTTCGCGAAGCGCACGGTCACGGAGACCGCGGCGCCCGGCGCAAGCAGGCCGAGCGGCAGCGGCACGGCGACCAGTGCGTTCTCGGCCGCGTCCAGGCCCGTGTGCCAGGCCACCGCGACGCCGGGCGTGGACAGGTTCTTCACCGTCAGCGTGAACGGCGCGGCGATCGGGAAGGAAGAGGTGTTGGTGATGGTGACGACGCTGTCGGACACGTTCGCGGTGGCGCTCAGCACCGGCGTGGTCATCGTGATGGCGACGCTGTCGGTGACGTCCTGGGCTGCCCGTGCCACGCCGCACGCCAGCACGAGGGTGCATGCGGCAAGGAACAAGCGCCAGAGCGTTGCAGCTGCGGCGCGACAGCGACATAAGCGCAGGCGGGTAGTGCCTGCAATGAATGGAATGCGCATCGTTTCTCCTGGTTGAGTAAGGTACAGATGCAACGGTAGTTGCCGCACGGAACTCGTGCCTTAAGGAAACGCACGGCGCGCCCCCCAGTCCGCGCCACGTCAAACACACTGTTGTAAAGGCGCCGCCACACGGCGGTCCATGCGGCGCCTGCGGCAGGCGCCGCACCGTTGGCGTGCGCGGGCCGGCGGCGGTGCGCTTCCGCTAAAATGTCATCGAGGCATCAACCATTGAGGGGACCGTCGTGCCGACCACCGAACCGCCGCACATCACACCCGCCGCACCCGAGCACACGTTGAAACTGCGGACCCTCGACGAGCACTTGTGTACGGACCAGAGCTTCGCGTCGGCGCTGGCTCGCTTGCTGGGCGCAATCGCCGTCGGCGACGACGGCAGCGTGACCTTGGCGCAGTTCGCGGCGGTGACGGACCTGGCCGGCGAAGGCAAGGCATCGGCCGTGTTCACGGCGCTCGTGCTGAACGCGATCGAATCCGGCGTGACGATCGAGTGGGCGATGAACGCGCTGGCGCGCAGCAGCCAGCCGGCCGAGCTGGCGGCGCGCGAAGGCGCCTTCGCGATGATGAAGCCGCTGATGGCGCTGCATGGCACGCGCGCCCGGCCGCTGGCGCAGAAGGCGGCGCGTGCGCTGGGCTTGCGGCTGACGCCCGAGCACTATTTCGGCCTGCCGCCCGAAGAGGAACGGCGCCTGTTGAACAACCTGGGCACGCAGGCGCGCAAGCTGGTCAAGGGCAAGGGCCTGGTGGACGCCGTCGCCCAATTCGGCCGCGACACGGGCCAGGTCGAGCTACTCAATCACGCCCGCGGCTTCAATGGCGGCATGATGACGCAGGAGCAGTTGCGCGAGGTCGTGCAGCGCGCCGTCGACACGATCGAGCAGGGCATCGCCACCTACCAGGAAAAGGCCGCCGCGCCGCTGGCGCCGGAGGCCGGCGCGGCCAGCCTGGCGGCGACGGCCGAACAGTTGCGCCAGCAGGTGCTGCAGCGCCTCGCCCTGGTGGACTCGCGCATCGCGTACGAGCGACGCATGCTGTGGCAGGACATCGACGATGCGGTGCACGACGCGGGCAACGCGATCGAAGTGGCGATCGCCGAACGCCTCGACAACGAGCAGTGGAAGGACGAGCAGGTGTGGTCGAGCATCGCGCGCGAGCAGTTCGCCCGCGAGATGGAGCACCGCATCGACCGCGTGGCGCGCCGCAAGCAGGAGGCGCTGGACCTGCTGCACCACGACCTGCGGCTGTTCCAGTCCGACATGCGCATCACGCAGGCCGAAGCGTTCACGCGCCAGCACAATGCGGCGCTGGCGCGCCTGATGCCGCGGCTGCGCATCGGCACGCGGCTCGTCAACACGGTCGACACGGCCGCCAACCTGACGTTGATGGGCAGCGCCGTCGCCGCGGCCGGCACGGGCACGGCGGCCTACCTGTTCGGCGTGGCGGTTGTCGTGCCCGTCGTGGCGCCGGTGGTGCCGATCGTCGGTGGCGTCGTGCTGCTGGCGTCCGCGTTCAAGTGGGCGACCGATACGAACAAGCGCAAGCGCGAAGAAATCCGCGACAAGCGCCGCGCGTTCGAGGAAGAGCTGCGCCGGCGCATGAAGGAGGCTGAGGAAAGCTTCATCGGGCAGTTGGATCGGATCGGCGCCGCGTTCTACGAATCGGCCACGGCGCTGCTCACGCCGCTGATGCTGGAAGCGGAGGCGGCGGGGCGCATCCAGAGCATGCGCAAGCGGATCGCCGACAAGGTGATCAACCAGGCGCAGGGAGCGATCGGCCAATTGCAGGGGGCGCTGGCGAAGGCTGCCTGACGCGGTGTTACTTGTTGTGTGCAACTGTTGTGTGCGCTGGCGAACACACGGGCGCGATCCGGACCACTACAATGGGGCCGGGCCACGGCCCATCTTTTTGTTCAGATCTTCCGCTCACATGAAAACTTCCATCTTCGCCGCCAGCCTCCTGGCACTGTGCTGTTCCGCCTCCGCCCAGGTTTCGATCACGGTCGGCCAACCCAACTTCTACGGCCGCATCGACATCGGCGGCTACGCGCCGCCGCCCGTCGTCTACGCGGAGCCCGTCATCGTGCGGCGTCCCGCCCGCCTGATCGAGGAACCGCTGTACCTGCGCGTACCGCCGGGCCATGCGAAGCACTGGAGCAAGCACTGCGGCAAGTACAACGCGTGCGGCCGCCGCGTGCTGTTCGTGCGCGATGACTGGTATCTGAACGACTACGCGCCGCGCTACCGCGAGGAGCACCACGGCGGGCGCGGCCCCGATCATCGCGACTATCGCGATGACCGCGACGACCGCGACGACCGCGGTCATGGCAAGGGTCACGGGAACGGCCATGGCAATGGCCACGGCAGGGGGCACGGCCGCGACTGAACCCGACACCAGGCGCACGCCATCATTTCAGGGAGGACCGTTTGCAAAGCAAATATGTGATCGTGGGAGGAGGGGCGGGCGGCCTGGAGCTGGCCTGCAAACTGGGCCGCAAGCTGGGAGCAGGCAGCGTGATGCTCGTCGACAGCCGGCTGTATCACATCTGGAAGCCGTCGCTGCACGAAGTGGCGGCGGGCACGCTGGACATCCACGCGGAAGGGCTGTCCTACCAGATGCTCGCGCACGACAATCACTTCACCTATGTGTACGGGGCGCTCGAGGCGCTCGATGCCGCCGCGCACACGATCACCGTCGGCCCCATCGAAACGCAGTCCGGCACGCATGGCACCGAGGTCGTGCTGCCGCGCCGGACGATCGGCTTCGAGTCGCTGGTGCTGGCGGTAGGCAGCACGTCGAACTATTTCGGCGTGCCCGGCGCGGCGGAGAACACGATCGCGCTGAACGCCACCGAGGACGCGGAACGCTTCCGCCTCACGCTGCTGAAACTGCTGGCGAAGGCGGCCACGGAACAATCCGAGCAGGGCGTGGACATCGTCATCATCGGCGGCGGCGCGACCGGCGTGGAACTGGCCGCCGAACTCCGCGAGGCGAGCGGCGTGTACGCGGCCTACGGCTTCGGCGACCTGAAGCCGATGCGCGACGTGCGGATCACGATCATCGAAGGCGCGCCGCGCATCCTGGCGCCGCTGCCGGAACGCGTGTCGGCCGCCGCGGCGGAGCTGCTCGCCGAACGGGGAGTGCGCGTCGTGCCGGACACCCGCGTCACGCAGATCGACGCCGACAAGGTCACCGTGCAGAAGGGCGACGTGTACCCGGCCGACATCGTCGTCTGGGCGGCCGGCATCAAGGCGCCGGACTTCCTGAAGAACCTGGGCCTGCCGACCGTGAAGGGCGGTCAGGTGGATGTCACGCCCGAGCTGGCGGTCAAGGGATTCCCGGACATCTATGCGCTGGGCGACTGCGCGCTGTGCGTGGGCGCGGACGGCAAGCCCGTCCCGCCGCGCGCCCAGGCCGCCCACCAGCAGGCCGACTACCTGCTGGACGCGCTGCTGCGCCGCGAACGGGGCCAGCCGCCGCGTGGCAAGCCGTATGTGTACCGGGACTACGGGTCGCTGGTGTCGTTCGGGCAGCAGACGTCCGTCGGCAGCCTGATGGGCTCACTGCAGGGCAAGAACTGGTTCGTCGAAGGCGTCTTCGCCCGCATGATGTACGCCAGCCTGCACCTGATGCACCACCAGGCCATCATGGGCACGCTGCGCACGGCCGTGCTGGCCCTGGCCCGCTTCCTGATCAAGCGCACCACGCCGATGGTGAAGCTGCACTGATCAAAGCTGCACAGCGCAAACATTTCCAAAAATCGGGGTCAGACCCAGTAGTGTCCCAACGTCGCAGCGGTCGGACGCCGTAACCGTCTGATTCGAAGAGGGATTTTGCCCTTTTAGTCTGGTCTCGATTTCAATTTCTGGCGCAGACTTGGAGCCTTTGCGGGAAACCGCGAAGGGCTCCTATGCACAAGGGCAAACTCGTCTTCGCGCAGGTCATGACGCATCTGCCGCTTACTACGTTTAGGCGCTGCGTCGCCGCGCATCGCGGAGACTTCAAGGTGAAGGAATTCACTTGCCTGGACCAGTTCTTCGCGATGGCGTTCGCCCAGCTCACGTACCGTGAGTCCCTTCGTGACATCGAGCTCAATCTCAGAGCTCAAGGGGCGCGCCTGTATCACATGGGCTTTCGCTGCTCGACGATTTCCCGTAATACGCTGGCCAATGCCAACGCGACGAGACCTTGGCAAATCTATGCCGATCTGGCCCAGCACTTGATCGGCATCGCCAGGCCGCTGTACGCAAGCGATCCGTTCGGCGTGGACCTCGACGCGACGGTGTACGCCTTTGATTC
>NZ_VLKW01000006.1:0-58084 GCF_007830495.1 Pseudoduganella flava
GTCAACGGCTGGCATGGCCGCTTCAAGACCTGGCTGCGCAGATTTTGCGGTGTGGCGAGCCGCTACCTGGCCAATTACGCCGGCTGGCAAATGGTCCTCGACGCCGCAGCACTCATCATCCCCGAGCATTGGCTGCGGGCGGCCGTTGCACCTCGGCAGCAGGAGCGAGCGTAATATCTGCGATAAGTTCCGTTCCGGGATGAAAGCTCAGCTAATGCGAACAGCGCGATAAAAAAAGGCGCCCCGGCGTGCGGCCCGGAGCGCCTTCCCCCCTCCCACCTGTTAAAAGTTGTGGTGTACGCCCAGCGCGTAGTGCCGGCGGCTGACGTCGTCCGTCGCCGTGGCCGCGGCCGGCATCTTCTTCAGCGACAGGTCCAGATACAGGTAGGTGCGCGGCGAGAGGCTGTGCTCGTAACCGACGGACGCCTGCTTCGTCTTGATCACGCCGTCCGGATGCTTCTGGCCGTAGCCCAGCAGGATCTTGCCGACGCCCACCGAGTAGTTCGCGCCCACCAGCCATGAGGTGGTATCGGTATTGGTGAACATCGTGTGGCTCTGGTCCTGGCGCTGGTAGGAGGCCATCAGTTTCAGCGGTTTCATCGCGTAGTACGACGCGGCCACCGAGTACAGCTTCGTTTCGATGGCGTTGCGCTCGTGGCCGAGCATGACGGCGAACGGACCGTTGGTGTACGTGGCGCTGACCGAATACGGGTTGGCGGACGCCATCGCATTCGCCGTGTACTGCGGCGCCGCGGCCGTGCCCTTGCCGATGATCGGATTCTGGTTGCCATTCGCTTCCTTCGATGCCACCGTCACGTTGAGCTGGAAGCCGCTCCAGACCGGCGAGTTGTAGAACACGGCGTTCGAGAAGCGGTTGGCCGAGTTGCCCGTCACGCCCAGCGGATCGCTGGTGTAGCCCGCCACCATCAGGTCGGGCTGGAAGCCGGCCACGTTGGGCAGGCCGTTCCACGGTTCGAACGCGAGGCTCGATTCCTGGTAGGCGGACAGGCCGCGGCCCAGGCGGACCGTGCCGAACGCCCCTTGCAGGCCGACCCGGCTCTGGCCCTGGAACAGCGGGCGCACATTGTTCTCCAGTGCCCCGGTGTCCGGGTCGAAGCGGATCTCCAACTGGAACAATGCCTTCAGGCCGTTGCCGAGGTCTTCGACACCGCGGAAGCCGAGCTTGTTGTTGTCCCGCCGGGTGACCAGCGTGGCATCGTTCGGCACGTGGGTCGTGCGCTGAATGCCGGCGTCGACCGTGCCGTAGATCGTCACGGAGGATTGTGCGTGCGCGCCGCCGATAGCGGCCGCCAGTGCGAGGGCAACCAAGGATTTCTTCATATAGTGTTTCCTTTGTTCAGATTGGATCGGTTTTTTGAGGAACCAGAAACGTGCTGAGCTGCGCATGCTGCGACTCGACAGGGAAACCTTAATGCGGCGCCGGTGTAAAGCCTTCCGATTGGTCGATTCGGGGCGCCGGTGTTGGTAGAAAGAGGGGAAACGCCAATTTCCTGTTGTATTTATGAAACGGTAGTTTTACGGTGCCGCGGCGTGTTCGATTCTTTCATTGGTAAGGTATCCATCGGTAGCGTAGCCGCCACGACGGCTGAACCCGTTTGCGCAGGATCAAGCCAAGGCCGGCTTGTGAGGGAGACGCAACAGTTCGTCGATAGACTGGTTGGCCAGGCAACCGATATTAAAAAAAAAGCTCAGGGCGCAGCCGCATCGACGGCCTGCGCGACAACGCAGCTTTCTGGAGACCGAAATGGCCAATCGTGAAGAGCTGGCAGTGATCCGGGGCGCGCGGTCGGGAGACGCCGCATGCCAACTACAACTCGGCAAGCTGTACCTGACGGGAGGCGCCAGCCTGCCGTGCAGCCTGCCCACCGCGCTGCACTGGCTGGCGCGTGCCGCGGCGCACGGGCTTGATGAAGCCTGGCTGCTGATCGGCCGCCACATTCCCTGGCACTACGCGAGCCACCACCGGGCCACGCTGCTTGACTGGTACGCACGCGCCTGCGACGCGGGCATCGCGGCGGCAGCCGTCACGCTGGGCCATCTGCTGCTGCAGGAACCGCCGATCGCCCATGCGGGCCTGCGCCAGCGGGCGCGGCGTGGGCTGGACGCCGCGGCGGCCGGCGGCTCGATCGAAGCACGCGCGCTGCTGGCGCGCTTGCGTGCCGGCGTTGCCGATGCGGTAGCGGTAGCGGCGGCGCCGGCCATGCCACGGGCCGCCTTGCGCGACGACGACAAGTTCGAAAGCCTGGCCGTCGCGCTGCCCGCCGCGCGGGCGCTGGCGGCGCGGGCTCCGGCAGACCCGGTCGCCTGGCGCGGCACGCCGGCGGACGCGCGGCTGCTGGCCCGCTGCGCCGAAGTCCTTGCACGCCAGGGGGCGGCCGACGAGGCGCAGCGCATGCGTGAACTGGCCGCCGCGGCCGGCGACCGCTGGGCCCAGCTGGCGCTGGGCTTGCGCCTGGCACGGATGGATGCGGAAGGAGCCCGCGTGCCCGACAGCGGCATGGCGAACTTCAAGCGCGCCGTGCGCTGGCTGACGCAGGCCGGCGAACAGGGTGTCGCGGAAGCGTGGTATGCGCTGGCGTGCATCTACGCCAAGCCGGAGTTTTCCCAGCGCAGCGTCAGCGACGCGCAGGCGTGCCTGGAGCGCGCGGCGGAACTGGGTCACGCGGCGGCGCAATTCGAATGCGGCTTGCATGCGTGGCGGCTGCGTCGCGGCGACGAGCGCAACGATGTGAAAGCGGTGTGCTGGCTGCAGAAGGCGGCCGCGCAGGGGTGCGAGCGGGCGCGGGCGATGCTGGCGCGTATTGCGCCGGCCCCGTGCGGGCCGAGCTGGGCGGCGCCATTGCTGCCGCTGGTGACGCGCGAACTGCTGCGCAGCCAGCCGCTGCTCGTCGCGCGTATCGAGCTCGCCGCGCTGTTCCACCTGTCGCGCGCCGAAGCGCTGCTGCTGGACGTTCGCGCGGCGGACCAGGGCCATTGCCTCGTCGTCGACATCCGCGCCGATTATGGACGCAGCCGGCGCCGGCTCGTGCTGGTGGAGAGCGCGCGCCAGCGCCAGGCGCTGGACCGGATCGCCCGGCTGTTCGAGGATGTCCATGCGCAGGCCGAAGGCAATTACCGCCAGCGGCTCTACCGCTTCAAGACGTGGCTGCAATCGGCCGGTGCCGAAGCGGCGCTGCTGGCCGCCTGAGCGGCAGCAGGGTCAGACCGTGATTTCGCCTTCGAACACGGTGACGGCCGGACCGGTCAGGTAGACCGGTTCGCCTTCGCCGGCCCACGCGATCGACAGCTGGCCGCCGCGCGCGTCCACGCGCACGGGCGAATCGAGCAGGCCGCGGCGGATGCCCGCCACCGCCGCCGCGCAGGCACCGGTGCCGCATGCCAGCGTTTCGCCGGCGCCGCGTTCGAATACACGCAGGCGGACGTGATGGCGGTTCACCAGCTGCATGAAGCCCGCGTTGACGCGCTTCGGGAAGTGCGTGTGGTGCTCGATCAGCGGGCCGGTCAGCTCGACGGGCGCCGCGTCGACGTCGGCGACGACCTGCACCGCATGCGGATTGCCCATCGACAGCACCGACACGAGCACGGTCTCCTTTTGCCCGGCCAATTCCAGCACGAGCGGCCACAGCGTATCGTTGCCTTCCGGCTGGCCCTGCAGGCCCTCGGTGTCGAAGGGCACGCGCGCCGGTTCGAACACGGGAGCGCCCATGTCGACGGTGACGCTACCGTCGTCTTCCAGGCGCGGCGCGATGACGCCGGACATCGTTTCGACTGAGATGCTGCGCCGGTCCGTCAAGCCCTTCTCGGCCACGAACTTGACAAACGCCCGCGCGCCGTTGCCGCACTGTTCCACTTCACCGCCGTCGCTGTTGAAGATGCGGTAGCGGAAGTCGCAGCTCGGGTTGGTCGATTTCTCGACGACGAGCAACTGGTCGGCGCCGACGCCGAAGCGGCGGTCCGCCAGCGCCTTCCACTGGGTAGGGGTGAAATCGATCTGCTGGTTGATGGCGTCGATCACGACGAAGTCGTTGCCGGCGCCATGCATCTT
This sequence comes from Pseudoduganella flava, assembly GCF_007830495.1. GTDB lineage: Bacteria > Pseudomonadota > Gammaproteobacteria > Burkholderiales > Burkholderiaceae_D > Rugamonas > Rugamonas flava. Next base: position 4,067 of record NZ_VLKW01000006.1, read on the forward strand.
GGTGAATTTGAGTTTCATCGCTTGTTCGAATAGAAGGACGGTTCGCCGTTCGGACGCGTCTTGTAGCGTTTATGCGTCCAGAAATATTCCGCCGGTGCTTCGCGCACGCGCTCCTCGATGAACTCGTTCATGCGGCGCGTGGCGGCTACCATGTCGGTACCGGGATAATTGTCCCACACCGGGTAGAACTTGACGCGCCAGCCTTGATAATTTGGCAGGAAAGTCGCGATCACCGGCATCACTTGCGCGCCCGTCGTCGCGGCGATGCGCGCCGTGGCCGTCAGTGTCGCGGCGGGCACGCCGAAGAACGGCACGAACTCCGCATCCTTTTCGCCGAAGTCCATGTCGGGCAGCATGAAGTAGGGCAGGCGCTCGCGCAGCGCGCGCAGGATCGGCTTGATGCCGTCCTGGCGCGTGAACAGTTTCACCGGCTTGAAGCGGGCCCGGCCAGCCCGCAGCACCGCGTCGAATGCGGCATTCTTCTGCTGCACGTACATCGACGACGCGGAAGCTTCCATCGCGATCGATGCACCGGCCACGTCGAGGCAGACGAAGTGCGGGCACAGCAGGATGGTCGGCTTGTCCGTCATCGCCGCCACGGGAATTTCGCCCGGCGGCATGCCCGCGCTCGTCTCGATGTGGATCAGGCGCTTCAGGCGTGCCTCGGAGGCCCACCACAGCACCCCGCGCTCCAGCACGCTGCGCGAATACGCCTGGAAGTGGCTGCGCACCAGCGCGCGGCGCGCGTCCTCGGACAGCTCCGGCATCGCCAGGCGCAGGTTGACGAGCGCGATGTCGCGGCGCGCCCCCATCACGCGGAACAGCAGCGCACCGATGCCTTCACCCAACCGGCCGAGCACCGGCAGCGGCAGCCAGTGCAGCAGCCACACGAACCCCAGCAGCACCTTCATGCGGCCTCCCGGGATGCGCCCGGCGCGGCGACGCCGGCGGGAATCTTGTAGCGGTTGTAGCTCCAGTAGTACTGGGCCGGGCAGCCGGCGATCAGCTGTTCCATCGCCGCGTTGATCGCGCGGGCCTGCTGCGCCGCGTCGCCGTCCAGCGAGCCGGTGAACGGCACAAAGTGGATCAGGAAGCCGCGGCCGCGCGGCAGGCGCTCGGCATAGGTCAGCACGATCGGCGCATCGCCGCCCAGCTTGGCCATCTTGGCCGGCAAGGTCATCGTGTAGGCGGGGCGGCCGAAGAAATCGGCCCACACGCCTTCGCCTTCCTGCGGCACCTGGTCGGGCAGGATGCCGATCGGCTTGCCGGACTTGAGGAACTTGGCCAGCATCCGCACGCCGGACAGGTTGGCCGGCGCCAGCAGCATCTGGCCGCGCGCCCGGGCGCCTTCGACCAGCGGTTTGATCGCCTGCTGCTTCGGCGGGCGGTACATCACCATCAGCGGCGTGTCGTGCGAGACACGCTGGGCGGTGATCTCGAAGCAGCCCAGGTGCGGCGTCAGGAACACGATGCCGCACCCGGCGGCAAGGTGCTGTTCGACGAGCGAATAGTCCTTGACGAACACCCGGCGGGCGATGCGGGCGTCGGATGCAAGCCACACGAACGGCAGTTCAGCGATGGCTTTGCCGGCCTCGGCCACGGCTTGCCGCAGGTGGCCAGCGAAGCCGGCTCGCGCGATGTTCTCGCGCATCCGGCGGCGGTAGGAGGGCGACGCCAGGTAAACCAGCCAGCCCAATACGCTGCCCAGTGCGTGCAGCACGGGCAGGGGAAATATCGAGAAGAAACGGAAGATTCGTAACAGCATGAACTAGGAAAAATGAGCGCAACAGTTCGCGTTGCTCTACCCAAAAATTTTTGAAGAAGCGTAAAATACCACGTAAGCAGTAACCGCTGAGTTAATAGACAACTTGCGAAGCGGTATAGAAACTTCGCTAAAGCGTCGCAAGCCGTGAGGGTTGTTGCGACAGTGTAATCAACCAAACCAGGAGCTTGCGATGTCTTCCATCGACTACCTCTTCACCTCCGAATCCGTTTCGGAAGGCCATCCCGACAAAGTCGCCGACCAGATTTCCGACGCCATCCTCGACGCCATTCTGGCGCAGGATCCGAAGGCGCGCGTTGCCGCCGAGACACTTTGCAATACGGGCCTCGTCGTGCTGGCGGGCGAGATCACCACGCACGCCAACGTGGATTATATTCAGATCGCCCGCGAGACCATCAAGCGCATCGGCTACGACAACACCGACTACGGCATCGATTACAAGGGCTGCGCCGTGCTGGTCGCCTATGACAAGCAGTCGCCGGACATCGCCCAGGGCGTCGACGAAGGCGCCGGCCTGGACCTCGACCAGGGCGCCGGCGACCAGGGCCTGATGTTCGGCTACGCCTGCGACGAAACGCCGGAACTGATGCCGGCCGCGATCTACTACGCGCACCGCCTCGTCGAGCGCCAGTCGCAGCTGCGCAAGGATGGCCGCTTGCCGTGGCTGCGTCCGGATGCCAAGTCGCAAGTCACCCTGCGTTACGTGAACGGCCGCCCGGTGGCTGTGGACACCGTCGTGCTGTCGACCCAGCACGCCCCGGACATCCAGCACAAGCAGATCGAGGAAGCGGTGATCGAGGAGATCATCCGCCCGGTGCTGCCGAAGGAATGGCTGCAGGGCACGAAATACCTGGTCAACCCGACCGGCCGCTTCGTCATCGGCGGTCCGCAGGGCGACTGCGGCCTGACCGGCCGCAAGATCATCGTCGACACCTATGGCGGCGCGGCGCCGCACGGCGGTGGCGCGTTCTCCGGCAAGGACCCGTCGAAAGTCGACCGCTCGGCAGCCTACGCGGCCCGCTACGTGGCGAAGAACGTCGTCGCCGCCGGCCTGGCGCGCCAGTGCCAGGTGCAGGTGTCGTACGCGATCGGCGTTGCGCGCCCGATCAACATCACCGTGTACACGGAAGGCACGGGCGTGATTTCGGACGAGAAGATCGCGGAACTGGTGCAGGAACACTTCGACCTGCGCCCGAAAGGCATCGTGCAGATGCTCGACCTGCTGCGCCCGATCTACCAGAAGACGGCCGCCTACGGCCACTTCGGCCGCGAAGAGCCGGAGTTCAGCTGGGAGCGCACCGACAAGGCTGCCGCGCTGCGTGCCGCCGCCGGGCTGGCCTGATTTTTGGCACGCCGCTGACACCTGCCAAAACCAACGGCAGAAGCCGGGGTCAGACCCGCCGGGTCTGACCCCAGGGTTTGCTTTTGGGTTGCTTCTTGCATTCCGGGCGCGCAAGAATGCTAAAATGCTCGTTCTCCGAGGAGCGTTGCGACGGGTCGCTCGACCCGCCAGGCTCGGACACTTCTGCAACCGCGCTCACGTCAACTTTTTTCAACTTGAAAGGAGGGCGTGATGAACGCCGTACTCAAAGATTCCCAGGATTACATCGTTGCCGACATCGGCCTGGCCGGCTGGGGCAACAAGGAAATCAAGATCGCCGAAACCGAGATGCCGGGCCTGATGGCGATCCGCGAGGAATACGCCGCATCCCAGCCGCTGAAGGGCGCGCGCATCACCGGCTCGCTGCACATGACGATCCAGACCGCCGTGCTGATCCAGACGCTGGAAGCGCTGGGCGCGCAAGTGCGCTGGGCCTCGTGCAACATCTACTCGACGCAGGACCACGCCGCCGCCGCGATCGCCGCGAACGGCACGCCGGTGTTCGCCATCAAGGGCGAAACGCTGGACCAGTACTGGGAATACACCCACCGCATCTTCGAATGGCCGGGCGAAGGCGTGTACTCGAACATGATCCTGGACGACGGCGGCGATGCCACGCTGCTGCTGCACCTGGGCGCGCGTGCCGAGAAGGACATCTCCGTGCTGGACAAGCCGGGCTCGGAAGAAGAGATCTGCCTGTTCAACTCGATCAAGGCGCACCTGGCCAAGGACCCGCAGTGGTACTCGAAGCGCCTGCCGCACATCATGGGCGTGACGGAAGAAACCACGACCGGCGTGCACCGCCTGTACCAGATGCACAAGGAAGGCAAGCTGGCCTTCCCGGCCATCAACGTCAACGACTCCGTCACGAAGTCGAAGTTCGACAACCTGTACGGCTGCCGCGAATCGCTGGTCGACGGCATCAAGCGCGCGACCGACGTGATGATCGCCGGTAAGATCGCCGTCATTGCCGGCTACGGCGACGTGGGCAAGGGCTCGGCGCAAGCGATGCGCGCGCTGTCCGCCCAGGTGTGGGTCACCGAGATCGATCCGATCTGCGCGCTGCAGGCCGCGATGGAAGGCTTCCGCGTCGTGACGATGGATTACGCGTGCGAGCACGGCGACATCTTCGTCACCTGCACGGGCAACTACCACATCCTGACCGAGCAGCACATGCTGCGCATGAAGGACCAGGCGATCGTCTGCAACATCGGTCACTTCGACAACGAGATCGACGTCGCCGCGCTGAAGAAATACCAGTGGGAGAACATCAAGCCGCAGGTCGACCACGTGATCTTCCCGGACGGCCACCGCATCATCCTGCTGGCCGAAGGCCGCCTGGTGAACCTGGGTTGCGCAACGGGCCACCCGTCGTACGTGATGAGCTCCTCGTTCGCGAACCAGACGATCGCGCAGATCGAGCTGTTCCAGCACAAGGACAAGTACCCGGTCGGCGTCTACACGCTGCCGAAGCACCTGGACGAAAAGGTCGCCCGCCTGCAGCTGAAGAAGCTGAACGCGCAGCTGACGACGCTGACGGAAGAACAGGCCGCCTACATCAACGTGAAGGTCGAAGGCCCGTACAAGCCGGAACACTACCGCTACTGATCCAGTAAGGCTGAGGCCGGCAATCGCCGGCCTTTTTTTACCCACTGCTGTTCATACGAGGCTTTTCTTTTTATGCGTTTGGTCCTGACCTGGTTCATCAATGCCGCGGCGCTGTTCGCAGTGCCTTACCTCATGCATTCCGTCGACGTCACGAGCGTCACGGCAGCCCTGATCGCAGCGCTCATCCTCGGGCTCGTCAACACGCTGATCCGGCCGCTGCTGCTCCTCCTGACCCTGCCCGTGACCGTGCTCACGCTGGGCCTGTTCATCTTCATCGTTAACGGCTTCACGTTCTGGCTGGTGGCGCAATGGGTGGAAGGCTTCACGGTGACGAGCTTCTGGGCGGCGGTTGGCGGTGCACTGCTGTACAGCGTGATCTCCTGGGCCCTGTCCTCACTGTTGTTGAAAGACGCCGATGGCTGATCATAATTTTAGTATCGAGTTCTTCCCGCCGAAGACGGCGGAAGGGGCGGAAAAGCTGCGCGTGACGCGCGCCAAGCTGTCCGAGCTGCACCCGAAGTATTTTTCCGTGACGTTCGGTGCCGGCGGCACCACCCAGCAGGGCACGCTGGATACCGTGCTGGAAATCCTGGCCGCGGGCGAACAGGCCGCGCCGCACCTGTCCTGCGTGGGCGGCACGCGCGAATCGATCCGCGCCATCCTGGCGCAGTACAAGTCGCACGGCATCCGCCGGCTGGTGGCGCTGCGCGGCGACCTGCCCAGCGGCTACGGCGCGGCCGGCGAATTCCGCTATGCGAACGAGCTGGTGGAATTCATCCGCGCCGAGACGGGCGACTGGTTCCACATCGAAGTGGCCGCCTACCCGGAAGTGCACCCGCAGGCGAAATCGCCGCAGGCCGACCTGGACGCGTTCGTGCGCAAGGTGAACGCCGGCGCCAACGCCGCGATCACGCAGTACTTCTACAATGCCGACGCGTACTTCCAGTTCGTCGACTCCGCAACAAAGGCCGGCGTGACGGTGCCGATCGTGGCCGGCATCATGCCGATCACGAACTACACGCAGCTGATGCGCTTCTCGGACATGTGCGGCGCCGAGATCCCCCGCTGGGTGCGGCTGAAACTGGCCAGTTTCGGCGACGACACGGCGTCGATCAAGGCCTTCGGCCTGGACGTCGTGACTGCCCTGTGCGAACGCCTGCTGGCCGGCGGCGCCCCGGGCCTGCACTTCTACAGCATGAACCAGGCAGCCGCGACGACGGCGCTGTGGCAGCGGCTGGTGAAGTAAACTCGAAGCGCCGATCGGTTTGCCTTCACCCCAGAGGCAAACCCTGGGGTCAGACCCGGCGGGTCTGACCCCGGCTTCTGCCGTTGGGGTTAAAATCCGCCGGCGACCTGCAAGCCTTCTTCCGTAATAATCCGATCCAGCGGCACATCGTGCCCGTCGTTGTCGAACCGTGCCGCCAGGCACGAGTAAGCGATGCCGATCGTCGCCGGCCGCGGGGCCGTTTCCAGCGTGCGGTCGTAGAAGCCGCCGCCATATCCCAGCCGGTAGCCTTGTCCGTTGAAACCCAGGCAGGGCACCAGCAGCGCCGGCGGCGTCGGTTCGATGCGCAGGTCGGCCGGGATGGCGATGCCCATCGCGTCCTTGACCAACGGCTCGCCGATCCGCCACAGCGCGAAGTCCAGCGGCGCATCCTTTTTCATTACGACGGGCAGCAGCAATTGCACGCCCAGGCGGGCCAGTTCCGCATAGGCCGGATGCAGGTCCGGCTCGTCGCGCAGCGGCCAATACACACCCAGCGCTTGTACCTGGGCCTGGCGCCACCAAGTGACGATATGCCGGCAGATGTCGCGATCCCATTGGGCGCGCGTCTCGGCGGGAATGTTGCGGCGGGTACTCAGCAGTTCCTTGCGCAACAGTGCTTTCGATGTCGCGGCTGTCTGTGCGGTCGGTGCTGGTAGCCCTTCAGGCAGGCGTGTTATTCTAGGGTCGCTGGTCATGTCACTACTTGAGAGTCGTATCTTGATTTCCCCGTCGAAATGGATAGCCGGCGCACTGTTCGCGATCGCCTGCGCCGCCGCACCGCTCGCCACCCCGCAGGAATTGAATGGCGACAGCCGCAAGGAGGACGATGCGTTCCTGCTGCTGCGCGATTCCGTGCGCCGTGGCGACGCCGCGAAGGCCGAATTCTACGCGGCCCGGCTGACCGACTACGGCATTGCTTCGTACGTCGACTATTATCGGCTCAAATCCCACCTGCGTGACGCCACCACGGCCGAGATCCTCGGCTTCCTGCAGAAATACGAAGGCAGCGCGATCGCCGACCGCCTGCGCAACGACTGGCTGCTGGAGCTGGGCCGCAAGCGCGAATGGGCGCTGTTCGACCAGCAGTTCCCCCTGTTCGTGCTGCAGGACGATACCCAGGTCAAATGCTATGCGCTGCTGTCGCGCCTCGCCAAGGGCGAGAACGTCGCGGCGGATGCCCGCGCCCTGCTGATCTACCCGCCATATTACGGCGACGCTTGCGGCGCGCTGATCGCCGCGCTGGCGCAGACCCGCCAGTTCACGGAAGACGATCTGTGGGCCCAGGTGCGCCTGGCCGGCGAGACCAATGCGACCGGCCCCGCGCGCCGCACGATCATGCTGCTGAACGGCTCCGATAAAAAGGTCGCGCAGGCGATCGACGTACCCGCGCTGGTGCTGGCCAAGGGCGCCGGCGACACGAAGGCCGATCACGAGATCTTCCTGATCGCGCTGGGCCGCGCCGCGAAGACGAGCGTCAAGCTGTCCGTGCTGGCGCTGCAGAAGGCGCTGCCCCGCCTCACGCCGCAGGAGCAGGCGATCGGCTGGGCCAATATCGCGTTGCAAGCGTCGTACACGGTCGAGCCGGAAACGTCGGATTACTGGCGCCGCGCCGCCGGCGCGCCGCTGTCGATCGACCAGCACCAGTGGCGTACCCGCTATGCGCTGCGTGACGGCAACTGGCGCCTCGTGCGCGACTACATCGCCGCGATGCCCGCGCAACTGCGCCAGGATGCCACCTGGGTGTACTGGCAGGCCCGCGCCTCGGTCGCGCTGGCCGGCGGCATGACGCCGGAGGCGCAGTTCCTGTACCAGAGCATCGCCGATCGCCAGGACTACTACGGCCTGCTGGCCGCCGAGGAGCTGGGCCGCACCGTGACCATTCCGTCACCGGGCGCACCCGTCACGCCGGCGGAGATCGCGGCCGTGGCAACCAATCCCGACCTGCAGCGCGCGTTGAAATTCTTCGACATGCGCCTGCGCTTCGAGGGTACGCGCGAATGGAACTGGGCAGTGCGGCGGCTGTCGGACCGCGAGCTGATCGCCGCGGCCGAATTGGCGCGCCAGCACCATATCCTGGACCGGATGGTGTACACGTCCGAACGCACGCGCGTGCTGGCCGACTACACGCACCGCTACCCGGCGCCGCACGACGACATCATGCGCCCGACGACGAACACGCTGGGCCTCGATCGCGCCTGGGTGTATGGCCTGATCCGCCAGGAGTCGCGCTTCGTGATGACCGCGCAGTCGAGCGCCGGTGCTTCCGGCCTGATGCAGGTGATGCCGTCCACCGGCCGCTGGGTCGCCAACAAGATCGGCCTGACGGGCTTCGTGCAGGAGATGCTGTCGGACGTGCGCACCAACATCCTCTTGGGTGCGAACTACATGAACATGGTCCTGGGCAGCATGGACGGCTCGCAGGTGCTGGCCACCGCTGCCTACAACGCGGGGCCGGGCCGGCTGCGTGCGTGGCGCTCGGCGCTGACGAAGCCGATGGACGCCACCGTGTTCATCGAATCGATCCCGTACGCGGAAACCCGCACCTACGTGAAGAACGTGATGACGAACGCCACCTATTACGCCGCGCTGTTCGAGGGCAACCCGCAGTCGCTGAAGCGCCGGCTGGGCGTCGTCACGCCGAAAGGCTATACCGAGCAGGAACAGCAGCAAGCCACTTTCTCGAGCCGCTGACGCGGTTCCCATCCACCTCACCATCCATGCAAACGATCGAACTCGACCCTACCCTGAGCCAGACCCTCGCCGCGGCGCGCCAGCCCGGCCTGACCCTCGTCATCGGTAACAAAAATTATTCGTCGTGGTCGATGCGGCCGTGGGTCGCGCTCACCGCGTTCGGCATTCCGTTCACCGAGGTGCGCGTGCTGCTCGACCAGCCGGACACCGCCAACAACATCGGCCGCTACAGCCATGCCGGCCGCGTGCCTGTGCTGCTGGCCGGCGACATCACGATCTGGGATAGCCTGGCGATCTGCGAATACCTCGCCGAGCAGTTCCCGGACAAGCACATGTGGCCGCAGGATGTGGCCGCGCGCGCGCTGGCGCGTGCCGTGTGCGCCGAGATGCATTCGAGCTTCACGAGCCTGCGCACGACGATGCCGATGAATATCAAGTGCCGCTTCCCCGGCAAGGGCCGCACGCCGGCCACGCAGGCCGACATCGGCCGGGTCAGCGAGATCTGGGAAGAGTGCCTGTCCCGCTACGGCCACAACGAATTCCTGTTCGGCGACTTCTCGATCGCGGACGCGTTCTTCGCCCCCGTCGTGATGCGCTTCATGACGTATGGCGTGGCGCTGCCGCCGGCGCTGTCGGCCTACTGCGAGCGCGTGCAGCGCCACCCGGCCGTGGCGCGCTGGATCGAAGGCGCGCTGGCCGAAGCGGAAAGCCTGCCCAAGTACGACGCGATGCCCGACGAATGAAAACCTATGTCGTCGGCGGGGCAGTGCGCGATGCGCTGCTGGGATTGCCCGTCAAGGACCACGATCACGTCGTCGTCGGCGCCACGCCGGACGAGATGATCGCGCAGGGTTTTCGCGCCGTCGGCAAGGATTTCCCCGTGTTCCTGCACCCGCAAACGCAGGAGGAATACGCGCTGGCGCGCACCGAGCGCAAGACGGCGCCCGGCTACCGCGGCTTCGTGTTCCACACCGCGCCGGACGTCACGCTGGAGCAGGACTTGGTGCGCCGCGACCTGACGATCAACGCGATCGCCCAGGCCGACGACGGCACGCTGACCGATCCGTTCGACGGCCGCGGCGACATCGCGCGCCGCGTGTTCCGCCACGTGTCCGATGCGTTTGCCGAAGACCCCGTGCGCATCCTGCGCGTGGCCCGCTTTGCCGCCCGCTATCCCGAGTTCACCGTGGCGCCGGAAACCAATGCGCTGATGCGCCGTATGGTCCACGAAGGCGAGGTCGATGCGCTGGTGCCGGAGCGCGTGTGGCAGGAACTGTCGCGCGGGTTGATGGAGCAGCGGCCGTCGCGCATGCTGCAGGTACTGCGCGCGTGCGGCGCGCTGGCCCGCATCGTGCCCGAGCTGGACCGGCTGTGGGGCGTGCCGCAGCCGGAGAAGTGGCATCCCGAGATCGATACCGGTCTGCACATGGAACAGGTGGTCGACTACGCGGCCAGCCAGGAGTACGAGCTGCCGGTGCGTTTCGCCGCGCTGCTGCACGACCTGGGCAAGGGCGCCACGCCGAGCGAAACGTGGCCGGCCCATCACGGCCATGAAGGCCTCGGCGTGCAGCTCGTGAAGGACGTGTGCGCGCGGCTGAAGGTGCCGACCGAGTGCCGCGACCTGGCCGTGCTGGCCGCGCGCGAGCACGGCAACGTGACGCGCGCGCTGGAGCTGCGCTGCCGCACGCTGGTCGTGCTGTTCGAGCGCTGCGACGCGTTCCGTAAACCGGCCCGCTTCACGCAGCTGCTGGCCGTCTCCGAATGCGATGCGCGCGGCCGCGAAGGGCCGGCCGCCAGTTTCCGCGATGCGCCGTTCCCGCAGCGCGCGCACATGGAACAGGCGCTGGCCGCCGCGCGCGCCGTCAACGCCGGCGAGATCGCCCAGGCGTGGACGGAACACCCCGACCGGATACCGGAGATGGTGCGCAACGCCCGCGTGCGCGCGGTGCGGGAAGCGCTGGCCCGTCCCGATGAACCGGATGACGAAGGGGAGGCGGCATGAGCGGCCTGAACCTGTTCCGCAACCCGCTGCACAAGTGGCTCGGCAGGGCGGAGCCGCGCCCGACGGTGCCCGTCAAGGAATTGCGCGAACGCGACCGCCGCCGCATGCTGCGTCACTTCCTGCAGATCGAAGGGCGCGACCGGCTGCTGCGCTTCGGCTCGCACCTGTCCGACGAGCAGGTGGCGAAGTACGTCAACGCGATCGACTTTCATCGCGACATGGTGTTCGGCGTCTACAACCGCGTGTTCCGGCTCGTCGCCGTGGGGCACCTGGCCTTCGCGGAAAAGCAGCCGCACAAGAACGACGTCACCGAGAAGGATCGGGTGGCGGAGTTCGGCGTCTCGGTGCTGAAGTCGGCGCGCGGTCTCGGCATCGGCTCGAAGCTGTTCGAGCGGGCCGCGATCGTCTGCCGCAACCACGATGTCGACACGCTGTACATGCATTGCCTGTCGTCGAACCAGATCATGATGCACATCGCGAAAAAGGCGGGGATGGAAATCCACCGCGACTACGGCGAGGCGGATGCCTACCTGAAGCTCGGCCCCGCCAACCCGGCCAGCGTGCTGCAGGAAGCGATGCAGGAACAGCTGGCGACGATCGATTACGCGTTGAAGGCCAATGTGCGGCGGGCAGCCAAGCTGTGGGACATGCTGCCGGGCCGCAAGCCCAAGCAATAAGCGGGATCAGACCAGCGGCAGCGCCGTCGTATCCTTGATCCGCTGCAGCGCGAAGCTGGACTTCACGTCCAGCACGGCCGGGTGGCGCAGCAGGGTCGCCATCATGAAGCGCGAGAAGTGGTCCATGTCCTCCACGTGCACGCGCAGCAGGTAATCCATCTCGCCCGTCATCGCATAGCAGGCCACCACTTCCGGCCACTGCTCGACGGCGACCGCGAAATCCTCGCGCGGCGACGCGGTGCCCGGCAGCGCGCCCAGCGCGCGGGCATTGCTGTGCGCGGCCGCGTCGCTGTGCTTCTCCAGGCGCACGTTCACGTAGGCCAGCAGGCCCAGTCCGATCTTGTCCGGATCGAGCAGCGCCACGTACTGGCGGATCACGCCTTCCTCTTCCAGCCGCTTGATGCGGCGCAGGCATGGCGATGGCGACAGGCTTACCTGCTCGGCCACGTCCTGGTTCGACAGGCGGCCATCTTCTTGCAAGATTGCAAGAATTTTGCGGTCTGTCTTGTCAAGCGCGATCTTGGTCATCTTCCCCTCATTTTATGTTGTTTGCCGCAATATTATTGCTCAACTCCGGCAAGCACGGGAAATGTTTGCAATTAAATTCTCCGGGGCGAAGTCTATACTTTGCGCTATTCTGATAAAGGAGACGCACATGCAATTCACGCCCTGGGAGAACCCGATGGGAACCGACGGCTTCGAGTTCGTCGAGTTCGCCGCACCCGATCCGAAAGCGCTCGGCGCGCTGTTCGAGAACATGGGTTTCACCGCCATCGCCCGCCACCGCACGAAAGACGTGACGTTGTATCGCCAGGGCGAGATCAATTTCATCATCAATGCCGAGCAGGATTCGTTCGCCCAGCGCTTCGCGCGCCAGCACGGCCCCTCCGTGTGCGCGATCGCGATCCGCGTCGATGACGCGGCCTACGTCTACAAGAAAGCGCTGGAAATGGGCGCCTGGGGCTTCGACAACAAGACCGGGCCAATGGAGCTGAACATCCCCGCCATCAAGGGCGTTGGCGATTCGCTGCTGTACCTGGTGGACCGCTGGCGCGGCAAGAACGCGTCGAAAGGGCTGGCGCCGGGCAGCATCGGCGACATCAGCATCTATGACGCGGACTTCGTCGCGATCCCCGGCGTGGATCCGAACCCGGTCGGCAATGGCCTGACCTATATCGATCACCTGACGCACAACGTCTACCGCGGCCGCATGGCCGAATGGGCCGGCTTCTACGAAGGCCTGTTCAACTTCCGCGAGATCCGCTACTTCGACATCGAAGGCCGCCTGACGGGCCTGAAGTCGAAGGCGATGACCTCGCCGTGCGGCAAGATCCGCATTCCGATCAACGAATCGTCCGATGACAAGTCGCAGATCGCCGAATACCTGAACGAGTACCACGGCGAAGGCATCCAGCACATCGCGCTGGGCACGGACAACATCTACCACTCGATCCAGGGCATGCGCGACAAGGGTATCGCATTCCAGGATACGATCGAGACATACTACGAACTGGTCAACCGCCGCCTGCCGAACCATGGCGAGAACCTGGAAGAGCTGCGCCGCCTGCGCATCCTGATCGACGGCCAGGCCAACAGCGAAAACGAGCGCGAACTGCTGCTGCAGATCTTTACGCAGAACGTCATCGGGCCGATCTTCTTCGAGATCATCCAGCGGAAGGGCGACCAGGGCTTCGGCGAAGGCAACTTCCGCGCGCTGTTTGAATCGATCGAGTTGGATCAGATTCGCCGCGGGGTATTGGAGGATCCTGCTAGCACAGCAGCTTAAGCATGCAGCACCCCAGGAGCAAACCCTGGGGTCAGACAGGAGAACGGGCTTGCAAGCCCGTTCCGCTTTGTCGGCAAGGAGCGGTGCTCCTTGAAACCCCGCCAAAGCCCCGACGGGTCTGACCCCGGCACTTGCCTCTGGTTTAAAGGCAAGCCGGCAGCACCCCGACAGAGGGCGCGCCGGCTTTGGCACTTAGAGAGAATTGGAGACACCCATGAACGCACCTCACAAGGGTACGGAGCTAGGCACGCCGTCGCACGACATCACGCTCGACGACAAATGGACCCTGGAGCGCGGCCGCGCGTTCCTCACCGGCACGCAAGCGCTGATCCGCCTGCCGATGCTGCAGCGCGAACGCGACGTCAAGGCAGGCTTGAACACCGCCGGTTACATCACCGGCTACCGCGGCTCGCCCGTCACCTCCGTCGACCAGACGGCGATGAAGGCGAAAAAATACCTCGACGCTCACCACGTCAAATTCCACCCCGGCATGAACGAAGACCTGGCCGCCACGGCGGTCTGGGGTACCCAGCAAACGAATCTGTTCCCCGACGCGAAGTACGACGGCGTGTTCGCCATGTGGTACGGCAAAGGGCCCGGCGTGGACCGCTGCGGCGACGTGTTCAAGCACGCCAACAATGCGGGCAGCTCGCAGCATGGCGGCGTGCTGGTGCTGGCCGGCGACGACCACGCGGCGAAATCGTCGTCCACCGCGCACCAGTCCGACCACATCCTGGCTGCCTGCGGCATCCCGGTGCTGTATCCGTCGTCCGTGCAGGAATACATCGACTACGGCCTGCATGGCTGGGCGATGAGCCGCTATACCGGCCTGTGGGTGGCGATGAAATGCGTGACCGACATCATCGAGTCCGGCGCCGTCGTGGACTTCGATCCGGACCGCGTGCAGATCGCGATGCCGGACGACTTCGAGCTGCCGCCGGGTGGCCTGAATATCCGCTGGCCCGATGCGGTGCTGGACCAGGAAGTGCGGATGAACAGCTACAAGTGGTACGCCGCGCTGGCGTACTGCCGCGCCAATAAACTGAACAAGATCATCTGGGACAGCCCGCGGCCGAAGATCGGCATCATCACGGCCGGCAAGTCCTACCTCGATACGCGCCAGGCATTGGCGGATCTCGGCATCGACGAGCAGGCAGCCGCCGGCATCGGCATCCGCCTGTACAAGGTCGGCATGACGTGGCCGCTGGAGGCGGACGGCGTGCAGGACTTCGCCCGTGGCCTCGACGAGATCATCGTCATCGAAGAGAAGCGGCAAATCCTCGAATACGCGCTGAAGGAAGAGCTGTACAACCTGCCGGACGGCCAGCGCCCGCGCGTCGTCGGCAAGTTCGACGACACCGGTGAATGGTCGAATCGCCACCGCAGCGGTCACGGCGACTGGCTGCTGCCGGCAACGTATGAACTGAACCCCGCGCAGATCGCCCGCGCGATCGCCAGCCGCATCACGCACTACTGCGCCGGCCACCCGGTGGCGGCACGCGTGCAGGAACGCATCGCTTATCTGGAAGCGAAGGAGCTGGTGCTGAAGAATGTGCCGGCGAAGGCCAATCCGCAAACGGACCGCACGCCGTTCTTCTGCTCCGGCTGCCCGCACAACACGTCGACGAAAGTGCCGGAAGGCTCGCGCGCGCTGGCCGGCATCGGCTGCCACTACATGGTGCTGTGGATGGACCGCGAAACGTCCACCTTCACGCACATGGGCGCGGAAGGCGTCACGTGGGTGGGCCAGGCGCCGTTCACGAACGAGAAGCATGTGTTCACGAACCTGGGCGACGGCACCTACTTCCATTCCGGGATCCTGGCGATCCGCGCGGCCGTCGCCGCGAAGGTGAACATCACCTACAAGATCCTGTACAACGATGCCGTCGCGATGACGGGCGGCCAGAACGTCGACGGCCCCCTCGATCCCGGCATGATCTCGCGCCAGATCGCTGCCGAGGGCGTGAACCCGATCATCGTTGTCACGGACGACCCGGACAAGTACCCGGACGATTACCCGTGGGCGAGCGGCGTCACGGTGCGCCACCGTTCCGAGCTGATGGACGTGCAGAAGGAGCTGCGCGACAAGCCGGGCGTATCGGCGATGATCTACGACCAGACCTGTGCGTCGGAAAAGCGGCGCCGCCGCAAGCGCAACGAATATCCCGATCCGGCCAAGCGTGCCGTCATCAACGAGGCTGTGTGCGAAGGCTGCGGCGACTGCTCGGTGCAGTCGAACTGCCTGTCGGTGGAGCCGCTGGAGACGGAGCTGGGGCGCAAGCGCCAGATCAACCAGTCCAGCTGCAACAAGGATTACTCGTGCGTGTCCGGCTTCTGCCCGTCGTTCGTCACCGTCGAGGGTGGCCAGTTGAAGAAGCCGAAGAAGGCGGCCGCCGGCGGCGAGATTCCGGCACTGCCGGCGCCCAGCCTGCCGTCCACTGAGCAGCCATACGGCATCCTCGTGACCGGCATCGGCGGCACGGGTGTCGTCACGGTCGGCCAGATCCTCGCGATGGCGGCGCACGTGGAAGGCAAGGGCGCCGTAGTGCTGGACATGAGCGGGCTGGCGCAGAAGGGCGGGCCGGTGATGTCGCACGTGCGGCTGGCCGACCGGCAGGACGACCTGCATTCGACACGCGTTGGCACGGGCAGCGCCGACCTGGTGATCGGCTGCGACCAGATCGTGACGGCCAGCCGCGATGCGCTGTCCCGGATGGGCGAAGGGCGCACGTGGGCCGCGATCAATTCCACGGGCGCCACGACGGCGGCCTTCGTGAAGAACCCGGACTGGCAGTTCCCCGGCGCCAGCTCGCAATCCGAGATCGTGCGGGCCTGCGGCACGGAGCGCGTCGATTTCATCGATGCCGGCCGGATCGCCACGGCACTGATGGGCGACTCGATCGCCACCAATATGTTCATGCTGGGCTACAGCTTCCAGAAGGGCCACGTGCCGCTGACGGAAGCGGCGCTGATGAAGGCGATCGAGTTGAACGGCGTGTCGGTGGCGTTCAACAAGGCCGCGTTCACGTGGGGCCGTTACACCGCGCACGACCTGGCGGCCGTGACGAAGATGGCAGCACCGGCGCAAGTGATCGAGTTCAAACGGAGCCAGACGCTGGATGAAATCGTCGCGCGCCGCATTGAACTGCTGACCGCCTACCAGAATGCGGCCTTTGCACGCCAGTACAAGGACTTCGTCGACACGGTGCGCGCCGCCGAGGACAAGCTGGGCAAGGGCAGCAAGCTGACGGAAGCCGTGGCACGCTACTACTACAAGCTGATGGCGTACAAGGACGAGTACGAGGTCGCCCGCCTGCATACCGACCCGGCCTTCCGCGCCAAGATCGAAGGCATGTTCGAAGGCGACTACCAGGTGAAGTACCACCTGGCACCGCCGCTGCTGGCGAAGAAGGACAAGGACGGCCACCTGGTCAAGCAGCAGTTCGGCCCGTGGATGCGCCATGCGTTCGCCGTGCTGGCCAAGCTGAAGGGCTTGCGCGGCACGCCGCTCGACGTGTTCGGTCATACGGCCGAGCGCAAGATGGAGCGTGCGTTGATCGCGCAGTACCGCGACACGGTGGCGGCTCTGCTGCCGAAGCTGACGGCGGAGAACCTGGCCACGGCCGTGGCGATCGCCCGCATCCCCGAGGACATCCGTGGTTACGGGCACGTGAAGGAACGCCACTTGAAGGCGGCGAAGCAGAAGGAGGCAGCGCTGCTGGCGCAGTATCACGCGCCGGCGGCAGCTCCCCACGCGGCCTGAGCTGGAGGGAAGGACTGCCGGGGCAGGCTAGAATGACGCCCCATGAAAGCATTCCTTCCCATTCTTGTCCTGGCCGCGCTGGCCGGTTGCGGAGGCGGTTCGTCGCCCGCCGCGGATGTGCCGCAGCCGCCACCGCCACCGGTTCCCGTCGATCCGCCACCGGCGCCACCTCCCGTGGAGCCGCCCGCGCCGCCGCAGCCGGCACCGGGACTCGACTACTACCGGAACCGTTGCGTCGCCAAGCCCGGTGCCATCCCCGGCACCTTGCAGGACGAGCAAAACTATCTGAGGTTGTGGATCGATGCCACCTACCTGTGGTACCGGGAAGTGCCGACGGTGGACATGAGCGCGTACGGCAGCGCCGTCGATTACTTCAATGTGCTGAAGACCCCGGTGCTGACCGCCTCGGGCCGGCCCAAGGACCGCTATCATTTCAGCTACCCGGATGAGAAGTGGGCCGAGTTGTCCGCCGGCCAGCAGCAGGGCTACGGCGTGACCTGGGTGCGGCGCGGTGACAGCCGGCCGCGCGACTGGCGCGTGGCCCTCGTCGAAGCGGGCAGCCCGGCTGACAGTGCAGGCCTGCGACGCGGCGACCGCCTGCTGGAGATCGACAGCATCGATTTCATCAACGCGACCGGTGACGCTGTCGACAGTCTCAATCGCGCGATCAACCCGGCGCCCGGCACCTCGCACCGCTTCGTGCTCGACCGCGGCGGAGAGCGGATCGGCGCTACCCTGGCGGCGGCCCGGGTGACCGTGGCGCCGGTGCAGAACACCCGTGTCATCGATACCGCCGATGGTCGGGTCGGATATCTGACATTCGGTAGTCACATCGCGGCGGCCGAGGCCCAGCTGATCGCAGCGGTGACGACGTTGCGCGACGCCGGCGTGACCGATCTTGTTCTGGACATGCGCTACAACGGCGGCGGCTTGCTGAGCATTGCCAGCGAGCTGGCCTACATGATCGCCGGGCCCGGTGCGACGACTGGCAAGACGTTCGAACAAACGCTGCCGAACGACAAGAGCCGGCAGTCGTTGCCGATCCCATTCATTGCGAAGACGTTGCGCGGCCAGGTGCTGCCCGCGCTGAACCTGAAGCGCGTGTTCGTGCTGGCCGCCCCCGGCACCTGCTCGGCCAGCGAGTCGGTCATTAATTCGCTGCGCGGCATCGACGTGGAGGTGCACCTGATCGGCGGTACCACGTGCGGCAAGCCATATGCTTTCCTGCCGACGTCTCATTGCGGCACGACGTACTTCGCGATCCAGTTCCAGGGTATCAATGCAAAAGGTTTCGGCGATTACAGCGATGGCTTCGCGCCGACCTGCACCGTCGCCGACGACCTCGCGCATCCGGTCGGCAGCAGCGGCGAGGCATTGCTGGCGACGGCGCTGCATTATCGCACCGCCGGCGAGTGCCCCGTTCCCTCGGCGGCGGCACGCAGCGCGGCACGGCTGCCGGCGCTGGTGCCGGTGCGACCCGAAGCGGCGGAGGTCACGGTGCACGACCTGCCATGAGCGCATAAGAAAACGCAAAAGGATTCTTTCAAAAAAGGCAAAAGTCCTGCTATGGTTGGGTTCCCATCAGGACCAATCATGCCGACAATGAAGACCAAAAATCTGATCGCCGCCGCATTCTGCTCACCTTTCTGCGGCGTGCCCTTGCTGGCGCACGCGCAGGTGGACACCTCGCCAGAAGCGGGTGCCACCGTCGTCGTCACCGGCTCGCGGATTCCGCGGGCCGGCCTCGAAGGACCCTCGGCCGTCACCGTCGTCACCGGCGAGGACATCACGCGCCAGGGCTACAAGAACGTGTTCGACGCGCTGTCGAACCAGCTGCAGAACAGCGGCTTCACGCAGGGCGCGGACTTTGGCAACACCTTCACGCCGTCGGCCAACGCGATCAGCCTGCGCGGCCTGGGGCCGAACCACACGCTGGTGCTGCTGAACGGCCGCCGCCTGGCCGACTTCCCGATCGCCTACGAAGGCACCGTCAACTTCACGAACCTCGCCAACATCCCGTCCTCCGTCGTCGACCGCATCGAGATCCTGTCCGGCGGGGCATCGGCCATCTACGGCTCGGATGCGATCGCGGGCGTCGTCAACATCATCCTGAAGAAGGAGGTCAAGGGCTACGACGTCAACGTGAAGCTGGGCGGCACGAGCCGCGGCGGCGGTGCCGAACGGCGCGTGCAGTTCACCGGCGGACAGTCGTTCGACCGGCTGCACACGCTGTTCGCGCTGGAAGCGAGCGAGCGCAATCCGATCGATGCCACGCAGCGGGACTTCATGGACACGCGCTCCGGCACGCCGTCCTCCGTGCTGTCGCGCCGCAACGTGACGGCCGGGCGCTACATCGATCCGGGCGACACGTGTGCCGCCATCGGCAACCTGTTCGATAACAGCGTGATCCGCTACACGTCGCGCACCGGCAGCTATTGCGCCAGCCCGAAGGTGGGCCCGCACTACTGGAGCGTGCAGACCAGGAACCTCAGCAAGAATGCGTACGGCAGCGTCACCTACGACCTGAACGACGACCACACGCTGTTTGCCGACGTGCTCGCGGGCGCGAACACGACGCAGAACAATACGCGCGGGCTGTCGTGGACTTCCGCGTCGACGGGCAACAGCTACTTCCTGAATCAAAACACCGGCAACTACGAAGCGTGGACGCGCTACATCGCGCCGGAAGAAATGGGCGGCGTGGAACAGTTCTACCGCACGTGGAACGACCGGGCGTTGGCCGCTTCGCTGGGCTCGCGCGGCCGCATCGGCGGCACGGGCTGGCGCTACGAGGCAGGCTACAGCGCGTCGTGGTACAAGAGCGAGAACCACGTGCCGCGCGCGCTGGCCAACATCGACAGCTTCTTCCTCGGCCCGCGCGTGGGCACGGACGAAGACGGCGTGGCGATCTACGCGCCCGATCCGGCCCGGCTGGCGCGCCCGTTGACGCCGGCCGAATTCGGCGCCGTCAAGGGCCTGTCGCACAGCGAGGACGAGTCGTGGACGCACACGCTGTCCGTCACCGCCAACGGCCCCATGCTGCAACTGCCGGCCGGCCCGCTGCAACTGGCCGTCGTTGCCGAGGCGGGGCGGCAGGGCTTCTCGAACCGGCCCGACCCGCGCATCAACGAAGGCTACTTCAACACTGCCACGCGCAGCGACGTGACGGCCGGCACGCGCACGCGCTATGCCGCCGGCGCCGAAGCCAGCATCCCGATCGTGCGGCAGCTGACCGGCACGCTGGCCGGCCGCTACGACCGCTACGAGTTCGCCGACCGCAGCAACGGCAAGTTCACCTACAACGCCGGGCTGGAACTGCGGCCCGCGAAGGAGCTGCTGCTGCGCGCGACGCGGTCGACGAGCTTCCGCGCGCCGGACATGAACTACATCTACAAGGCACGCGGCACGGGCTACTACTCGTCCACCACGGATTACTACCGCTGCGGCCTGGCCGGCCAACCGCTCGACACGTGCGAGTACGCGAACGTGTCGCCGGGCGCCGACTACGTGCAGTACGGCAGCCGCGACCTGAAGCCGGAGCGGGGCCGTTCGTACGGCGCCGGCATCGTGTGGTCGCCCAGCACGGCGTTCGACGTGTCGGCCGACTACTGGAACATCCGCATCGACGACCTCGTGACGAACCTGTCGGCCGACACGCTGCTGCGCGACGAGGCGACCTGCCGGCTGGGCCAGCAGGACATCGCTTCGCCGACCTGCGTCGATGCGCTGGCCCGCATCACCCGCTATGCCGCCGATTCGCTCGTCAAGCCGGGCGAGATCAAGGAGATCCGCGTCAACCCGATCAACGCGGCGCAGCAAAGCACGAGCGGCTTCGACGTCAGCGCGAAGTACGCGTTGCGCACGGCCGGCTATGGCACGTTCACGCTGCGCGGCGCGTACACGAAGACATTGACCTTGCGCTCGAAGCAGTTCGCCGGCGACGCGGTGTCCGACGACCTGCACAACCTGGAAGGCACGGACTGGCCGGACAAGCTGGCCGCGAGCCTGAACTGGAACGTGGGGCCGTGGTCCACCACCGTGTTCGCGACGCGCTACGGCAAGATCCCGAACGCCGCGCAGACGGCGTACCTGTCGCCGACCACGCTGGTCAACGCGAGTGCCGTGTACCAGGTGAACAAGCGCTTGAGCGTGTCGCTGATCGTCAACAACGTCGCCAACCGGATCAAGTCCGATACGTCGGGCGGCTGGCCGAACTACCCGGTCGGCAATTACAGCCCGGCGGGGCGTACCGGCTGGGTCGAGTTGAACTACCACTTCGGGACCTGATGTGTACTGCACCGGCCGGCATCATGTAAGATGCTCCGGCCGAGCGGGACCGGCACGCGATCCGTGCCGGTCCCGTTTTTTTTTCGTCCACCTGTCCGGAGCCTGTAGATGATTCTTCGCACCGCCCTGTCGCTCGCAATCGCCGCCGCCGTCCTGCCATCGCACGCCGCCCCCGTTCTCACCACCGTTGCCGAACGCTCCGGCTTCGAGGCCACCGGCCGCTACGACGAAGTGATCAAGCTGTGCGCGGACTTCCAGAAGGCTTATCCGAAGGCGGTGCGCTGCTTCGAATTCGGCCGCACGCCGGAGAACCGGCCGATGCTGGCGCTGGCCGTGTCGAAGACGGGCGCGCTGACGGCCGCGGAAGCGAAGAAGCGCAACCTGCCCGTGCTGCTGGTGCAGGGCGGCATCCACGCCGGCGAGATCGACGGCAAGGACGCCGGCTTCCTCGCGCTGCGCCACTCGCTGGAAGGCAAGGCGGCAAGCGGCACGCTGGACAAGCAGGTCGTGCTGTTCGTCCCCGTATTCAACGTGGACGGGCACGAGCGCTTCGGTCCGAACAACCGCCCGAACCAGCGCGGCCCCGTGGAGATGGGCTGGCGCGTGACGGCGCAGAACTACAACCTCAATCGCGATTACGTGAAGGCCGATGCGCCCGAGATGCAGGCGATGCTGGCGCTGGTGAACCAGTGGGACCCGCTGGCCTACATCGACCTGCACGTGACGGACGGCGCGAAGTTCGAGGCGGACGTGTCGATCCAGGTCGAGCCGGTGCACGGCGGCGACGCGGCGCTGCGGGCAGCCGGCACGGCGCTGCGCGACAACGTGATCGCCGACCTGCGCAAACAGGGCTCCGATCCGAAGCACTTCTACATCTCGTTCGCGAAGACGGACGACCCGCAGTCGGGCTTCATCGACGAGATGTCCACTGCGCGCTACTCGACCGGCTACTTCTACCTGCGCAACCGCTTCGGCATGCTGGTCGAAACGCACTCGTGGAAGGATTATCCGACCCGCGTGAAGATCACGTACAACACGATCGTCTCACTGCTGGACCAGGTGGCCACGCACGGCACCGAATGGCGCACGGCGGCGCTGGCGGCGGATGCGCGCGCGGCGGCGCTGGGCGGCCAGGACTTCCCGCTCAGCTACAAGACGACGGACCAGACGCACACGATCGACTTCCGCGGCTACGAATACAAGCGGGTGCCGTCCGACGTCTCGGGCGGCACGTGGACGCAATACGACGAAACGAAGCCGCAGCTGTGGAAAGTGCCGCTGCGCGAGGAGATCGTGCCGGACTTCGTCGTCAAGGCGCCGGCCGGCGGCTACCTCGTGCCCGCCGCCCATGCCGCCGCCGTCGGCGCGAAGCTCAAGCAGCACGGCGTGACGTTCAAGGTGCTGGCGGGCGCGCCGGGCAAGGTCGACGTGGAAGCGTTCCGCGCCACCGAGACGAAGCTCACCCCTCAATCGTTCGAAGGCCACCAGATGCTGGCGGTGAAAGGGGCATGGAACGCGGAACAGCGCGACGTGGGGCAGGGCGCGTTGTTCGTGCCGATCGCCCAGCCGAAGGCGCGGCTGGTGATGACGATGCTGGAACCGCAGGGCGCCGACTCGCTGCTGGCCTGGGGCGCGTTCAACACGGCGTTCGAGCGCAAGGAGTACATGGAGGAATACGTGGCCGAGGAAGTCGCGCGCGAGCAGCTGCGCGACCCGGCCGTGGCGGACGCGTTCAAGGCAAGGCTGGAGAGCGACCCCGCCTTCGCGAAGAGCCCGCACGCGCGGCTGGAATTCTTCGCGAAGCGTCATCCTTCGTGGGATGAACGGTTCAACCTGTACCCGGTGTACCGCACGGCGCGCACGTACTGACGGGGCGGCGGCTTTCCGATCCCGGCGCGACCGTGAGAGAATGCACGTCTCATTTCTCCCGCGGCGCCGTCCTGGCGGGCCGCTGCAACAGAAGACGAATCATGAACGTTAGCGAAAAATCACGAACCCCCGCGGCTGCGGAGGAACCGGACAGCGGCTCGGACGCTCCGATGTCCGTCACGTCCAAGCGCTTCGAGCTGCTCGAGGGCGGCATCCGCCGCGCAACCGGAAAGGCGATCAAGGACTTCAACATGATCGAGGAGGGCGATCTCGTGATGGTGTGCCTGTCCGGCGGTGCCGACAGCTACACGATGCTCGAGACGCTGCGCCACCTGCAGCGCATCGCGCCGATCGAGTTCCGGCTGGTCGCCGTCAACCTGGACCAGAAGCAGCCGGGCTTCCCGGAACACGTGCTGCCCACCTATCTCGACGGTATCGGCGTGCCGTACCGGATCGTCGAGCAGGACACGTACAGCATCGTCAAGGAAAAGATCGAGCCGGGCAAGACCACGTGCTCGCTGTGCTCGCGCCTGCGCCGCGCCATCCTGTACCGCACCGCGAAGGAACTGGGCGCGACCAAGATCGCACTGGGCCACCACCGCGACGACATCCTGCACACGTTCATGCTGAACATGTTCTATGGCGGCTCGATCAAGACGATGCCGCCCAAGCTGCGTGCCGACGATGGCGAAAACATCGTCATCCGTCCGCTGGCGTACTGCAAGGAAAGCGACATCAAGAAGTACGCGGCCGCCAAGGGCTTCCCGATCATTCCATGCAATCTGTGCGGCTCTCAGCCGAACCTGCAGCGGCAGGCGATGCGCGAAATGCTGAATGGATGGGAAAAGACCAATCCGCTGTGGGTGCGCAGCATGATGACGGCGATGCAGAACGTGGTGCCGTCGCACATGCTCGACCGCGAGCTGTTCGACTTCACGACTTTTGAGACGCTGGGCAGCCGTTCGTTCGACGGCGATATCCTGTTCGATGCCGAGAACACGGCCGAAACGGGCGGCGGCGTCGTGAAATTCCTCTGAGTCCGAACAAAGTGTTTTCGCCGGGCCCGGCACTGTTGTAATTGAACAGTCATTTGCTAAGCAACCTGCATAAATGGTTGTTTAATTGCAAAGCTCTGTTACGATAGTTCCTGCCTGAGAGGACGGGGACACACCTTCCCAGGGCACTTTTCCAGACATTGCGACCTTAGGGAAGGGGGAGCCATGGACAACATGGATGGCATCGATGCTTCGGTGCCCGATCCGTTGTCGCCGTTCGGCGCGCTGATGAGTGCGGCGTCCGATGGGGAGGCGATGACACAGCTGCAGGCCGCCGTGCGCAGCCTCGGCTTCGAACAGATGATCTTCGCCGTCATGCCGCGGCCGAACGTCAATCCGGCGGACGTCTACCTGCGCAGCAACTACCCGCAGGCCTGGCGCAGCTACTACGACGAGCATCGATTGCGCGAAACGGACCCGACGGTGGAGTACTGCTTCAAGGCCAGTGCGCCATTCATCTGGATGCCGCAATCGTTCAAGACCGATGCGCAGCACGCGCTGTACGAGGAAGCGGCGACGTTCGGCCTGCGGGTCGGCGTGACGTTGCCGATCCGCGGACCGGGCGGCGAGGTGGGCATGCTCACCTGCGTGCGCGACCAGCAGCCCGGCGCGGCATTCCTGAAGGACCTGAACCACCACCTGCCGGGCCTGACGCTGCTGCGCGACGTCGCCTTCGATGCGATGAAGCCGTACGTCCGTCCGGCCGAGCCGCCCGAGGAAGCGCCGGTGCTGACGGCGCGCGAACTGGACGTGCTGCAGTGGATGGCGGCGGGCAAAACCGCATGGGAGATCGGCCGCATCCTCAGCATTTCGGAGGCGGGCGTCAATTTCCATATCGGGAACCTGCGCACCAAGTTCGCCGTCGGCAAGCGCAACGACGTGGTGCTGAAGGCGATCCGCCTTGGCCTGATCAGCCTGCCGGGCTGACGGCGTCGCGCAATGCGTGCAGCGGGCCGCCGTCGTGCGGGGGCGCCGGCGCCGGGGCAGGTACGCGCGCCTGCGCCAGGTCGGCGTCCGAGACGACGCGCAGCAGATATAGGCGGATCAGCAGCAGCACCGGCAGGGGAATCGGCATGCCGCGCTCGAAGCGGCTGCCGCTCGACTGCGTGACGCCGAAGCGGTTCCAGAACTCCGTCTGGTTTTCGCGCAGGATGTAGCGCAGGTCGCGCATCAGCTGCTTGTCTTGCGGCGTGAGCCAGTGCTGCGCGGGCGCGGCCGCCGCGCGCCCGGCAAAAACTTCATCGTTCATTGGGATCTCCGTGAGCTGGCGTCCCCGGGTGGGGGCGCCGGCGGTTCAATGCAGCGTGCCGAACAGGGCCTTGCGCGTCGTTTCGCCCAGGTGGATTTCCAGTGCGATGGCACGCTCGACACCAATGCGCAGCGGCGGCCCCATGCGGGTGGTCTCGACGCCGGCATGGCGCAGCAGGCGTTCAACCGCGGTCGTCGTGACCGTCACATACTTCGCGATATCGTGCTCGTCGGCGAACTGGACGATGGCGCGCATCGCGATCAGCGCCCGCTCGGCAAAGCCGTATTGGCTGTCGCCTTCCGTCTCGATCGCAAACCGGCTCAGTTCCCAGATGCGCTTGTCCTGCGGGGCGGCTGCGCCATGCAGCAGTTCCGGGAATGTATCCTTCAGCATGTACGGCCCGTCGGTCGGCATCATCCTCCAGCAGCCGCACACCTTGCTCGCCTCGTCGCGAATCACCATGTAGTGCGGTTCCAGCGCGTCATACCCATCGATTTCCATTCCCGCCAATACCGGAACATCCCATCCCATCCGATCGCGGAATACTTTCGCACGCAATACATGCAGGGCGTGCAGGTCGTTGCGATCGAAATGATTGCGCTGTCCAATTTGAATCATCGAGCCCATTTTATTCTCCTGGCGGTAGTTGGCGATATTCGGTCTAGGGAATCCGGTTTTGCGTTTTTATTTGCGCTCAACCGATGTGGCTACTTTATGCAAACAGGGTAAGCCGCAAAACTAGCAGGACAAATAGTGGAATGGCGCCGACAACCTAGCAGTTCTGCTAGCGCGGCGCCGGCGCGATGGTGCTAAGCGCGCGGCACGCGCGCGCCTGCGCTCTATGAAACCCGGGGAGAGCGTGTATCCATGCGCCATTGCGACGGCTGGGCCGGTGCGCGGCGGCAAGCGCTGGCGGCGGCGCGATGCCCCGGTTCGCTTACCTATCAGTTCTCCTAGCTGTCCAGCAAATGGCGTTTCGATAATATGACTTCACCACATCGCGTGGCGCAGTAAATAAACCGAACTTAACCTGATAGGAGAATCACCATGAAAAACGACATCAAAGCCGCCATCCCCGCCGACACCACCGATAACAAAGCCGATTCGCTGGCCGATATCGCGCAAGAAAACTTCGAAGTCGAGGACATCAACGACCTGAATATGTTCGCACCGCTGTCCGATATTTCGCTGTGCAGCAGCAGCAGCACCAGCTCCTGCAGCTCCTGCTGCTCCTGAACGGATTAATTCCGTTGACAAGGCGGTGATGGTCGGAACGGCGTTGCGACCATCGCCATTTTTTTTCAACCGCGCCCGATGGCGCGTATCCAGGCCAAGGCGCGCCAGCCTGCGCGACGCCGGGCATGGACCCCCGTGATGGAGCCGACGTGTCGAACATCGCCCTCAAAACTGTAGAGCCGGTCGGCCACGACCGTGATCCAGACCGGATTTCGACCGTGCTGTCGCCGCTGTTCCTGTTCCGCCTGGCCGGCCTGCCGCTGGCGGCGCTCGGCGCGATCGAATCGTGCAATGTGCGCACCCTCGTCGAGCGCATCGATGGCCACCAGGCCACGCTGCAGGCGCTGGCCGAGCCGCTGAGCGCACAACTGCACGGGATCATCAACGTGCTCGCCAAGGACGACGCGCTGCGTACCGATATGCGCGAGCTGATCGAATTGAAACGCGCGGTGCACAATGGCCGCGCACCGAAGCGTGCCGCCGCCCTCGACGTGGCGCGCCGCTACCTCGATGGCGCCCAGGCGGCACAGCTGGATGCCTGGGCCGCCGCCGCCCAGGGCCAGAAGGACAGCCTGGCCGGCTGCGCGGACGCCCTGGCGCAAGACCTGGAAGCCTCGCGCGTGGCGATCCATGGATGGGCGAACCGCCCCGTCTTCCAGCGCGCGCTGCAGATCGCCAATGCCCAGCTCGAAGAAAAGCTGGACCGCTATTTTGCGCGCCCGGAAGCGCAGATCACCCATAAACACCGGCTGCTGGACAATGCACTGTTCGGCTACTTCCTGCGCGCCTGCACCAAGACCAGTCCATTCAGCACGTTCGGTATCGTGTCCCACGGCCTGTGGAGCGACCTGCCTGCCGCCGCCCCGGCCCACCTGGCGCAAGGCTTCGGCTACCGCACCCGGACGCGCCTGAACGCGGCACTGCTGGCGCGCATGGCATCGTCGATCGCGAAAGCGAAGATCGCGCGCGCGACGGTGGAGCTGCGGCTCAACCCGACGGCGCTCGTCAACGAGGACCGCGTGCACTTCCTGCGCCTGCGCTCGCGGCCTCTGTCGCGCCTGATGGCGTTCGGCTCGCTGACGTCGCACGGCATGTTCAGCATCGCGCTGACGGACCCGCTGCGGCGGATGCTGGAGCTGTTGCGCGCCACTCCGGCGCTGCCGTTCCGCAGCCTCGTCGAGGCGCTGGCCGGCAACGGCCAGTCACCGGGCGAAGTCACCTCGTGGCTGATGTACCTGCTCGACGTCGGGCTCGTCGAATCGACCGATACGTACGACGCCGGCAGTTACCGCGACCTGCTCGAACACGTGCGCCGGGGCGCCGCCGAGATCGGCGCCGACGTGCTGACCCGCTTTGTCGAGCGGGCCGACGCGATCACCGGGCAGATGGATACGGACGACGTGGCGCGCCGCCGCGAGCTGCTGGGCGGGATCGCCGCGGCCGTCGGCGACCTGGAGACGGAGGCGGACGGACTGCAGCTGAAACTGGAGTCGTCGACGATCTTCTACGAGGATGCCGCCCTGGACGGCGGCCGCCATGGCCTGCCGTTCGCGGGCAACGCGGAACTGATCGGCAACCTGAAGACGCTGCAGCAGCTGCAGCCCGTCTTCGACGTCAACGCGCCGCTGCGCGCCGCGCTGGCGGAGTATTTCAAGAAGCGCTTCGGCGCCGGCGGCGTCTGCACCGACGTGCCGCGCTTCTCGGAGGAATTCGCGCGCGAATGCGCGGGCCCGTTCCAGAACGTCAGCGCCGAGGCCAAGACGATCGAGTATTTCGACGCCAGCTTCGACACGCGGCACAGCGCCAACATCCGCGCCTCGCGCGTGCTGCACAGCCTGCGCAACCTGACGTTGCGGCACTTGCGCAGCCTTGGCCGGGCGGGCGGCACGGACGAGATGGTCATCGATCCGGCCCGGTTGGCGGCATTGCGCTCGCAGATGCCGACCCGGCTGCATGGCGTGTATTCGGGTTCGCTGTTCATGCAGCCCTGCGCGGGCGATGCCCGGCAATGGGTGCTCAACAAGGTGTATGGCGGCTCGGGCCAGCTCATGTCCCGCCTGCTGTACCTGTGGCAGGACGATCGCGACGACCTGGCGACGCGCACGCTGCGCGCCTACATCGCCGCCAACGTCCCGCCCGATACCGTGGTGGCCGAACTGCCGGGCAACGGCGACTCGAACCTGAACTTCCACCCGGTGCTGGTGGACCACGTGATCGGCGGCGCGCCGCGCACCGATGGGCCGCACGAGCGCGTGCACATCCCCCTTGCCGAGCTCCTCATCCGCCACGACCCGCCCACCGATACGCTCGAGCTGGTGTCGGCGCGCGACGGTCGGCGCGTGCTGCCCGTCTATCTCGGCGGCCTGGTCAGCGAACTGCTGCCGGACGTGCAGAAGATGCTGCTGTTGTTCGGCGTGGCCACGTCCGTGTCGCTGCCGAGCTGGGACCGGCTGTTCCATGCCCGCGAAGTCACCGCCATCGACGCCTATCCGCGCGTGCGTGTCGGCAACGTCGTCGTGCTGCGCCGCATGTGGGCGATCGCGCCCGCCCTGGTGCCGCGCCGTGCGCCGGGCGAGAGCGACGCGGAGCTGTACCTGCGTACCCGGAACTGGTGCCGCGAGCACGGCGTGCCGGCGCGCAGCTACATCACGTTCACCCGCACCGATTCGGTGGAGGCAAACCAGCGCAAGCCGATGTTCTTCGATCTCGCCAGCATCCGTTCGCTGCTCGCGTTCCAGAAGGAGCTCGAGAAGCACGAGGGCGTGCTGTGGCTCGCCGAGCCGCTGCCCGACCCGGTGCCGGACGGCGCGCGCCACCACTGCGAATACATCTTCGACCTGACCTCCATCACGAGGAGCTGACATGCAACCGACTTGGGAAAGCCTCCACATCCATTACAACAGCGACCCGTTCTGGCTGCTGACGGAAGCGATCGATCCGCTGATCCGCAAGCTGTCCGACGATGGCCTGCTGGCGAACTACTTCTTCATCCGCTACTGGGAAAAGGGCCCGCACATCCGCCTGCGGCTGCGCCCGGCCGACAGCGCCGCCGTGCCGGCGCTGCTGAAGACGGTGAGCACCGGCGTCGAGCAATTCCTCGCCCGGCGGCCGTCGATCTTCAAGTTCCCGTCGCTGTACATGTCCGACATGTTCAAGAACTTGTTCATCGAGGAATACGGCGAGCCGGCGCTGTACCGCAAGTACGGCAAGAAGGGCCTGATTCCGTTCGAGCGCAACAACACCATCCAGCCGGCCCGCTACGAACCCGAGTACGAGCGCTACGGCGGCGCGCGCGGCACCGCCATCGCCGAGGCGTATTTCGAGTCGTCCAGCGCCGTCACGCTGCAGGTGCTGAAGGGCCAGAACGGCCACGATTTCCGCATCGTGCTGGGCCAGGCATTCCGCTTCTTCGCGTACGTCTGCCTGATCTTCTTCGACGCCGCCGAACGGGCCGGTTTCGCCCTCGCGTACCACCGCCAATGGGCGCAGTTCGGCGGCCGCAAGGGGCCGTCGCGGGGGCCGGAATTCCATTTCAAGTACGAGCGCCAGCGCGAGTTCCTGGCCGCGGCCATCGCGTCGTGCGAGGAAACGCTGGCCGACCCGGCCACCGCGACGCCCGTCGAAGCGGCCTGGATCGCCACGCTGACGACGCTGAAGGACAGCCTCGCCCAGGCCCAGGCGGACGGTGCGATCGTGGTGCCGGAGGAGCGCGGCGGCATGGCCGGTTACGTGCGCTACCTGCTGCCTAGCTACATCCACATGCACAACAACCGCCTCGGCCTCGCCATCTCGGACGAGGTGTACCTGGCTTACCTGGCCCATCATGCCTTCGCCGATCATGTCTGACGCCGCCCTTCTCTCCCTGCGCGTGCGGCGCAGCCCGCTCGCAACGATCGGCCCGGCGATGCGGGTCGGCGGCCAGGTCATGCACTACGTGAAAAACGGCGCGACCTTGAACTACTACCGGCTCGGCACCCGCGAAGCGTGGCTGCTGGCGCAGCTGGACGGCAGCCGCGACTGGGCCGCGATCGGCGCCGCATACGGCGAGCGGTTCGGCGCGCCGCTCAGTGCTGCCGGCATGCGCCAGTGCATGCAGCTGTTCGGCAGCCGCGGGCTGCTGGAAGACCCCAGCGGCACGGCGCCGGCCCAGGTCGCGCCGGCACTGCCGCGGCTGACCGTGAAAGGCTGGGGCGAGGTGTACCTGCGCCTCGCCGACCCCGACCGTGCCGTGCAATGGCTGGCGGCGCGGCTGGCCGTAGTCGACGGCCGCGTGGCCGCCTGGTGCATCGCGCTGCTGATCGGCGCCTGCGAACTGTACGCGCTCGTCAACCACGCGGCGCTCGGCGCCACGCTGGCCGCCACCATCCGCGCGCCGTCCTGGCAGCTGATCGTCGCTTACTGCGCGATCGTCTATGGCGGCGCGGTGCTGCACGAGCTGGCGCACGGCACGATGTGCGCACGCTACGGCGGCCGCGTGCACGACATGGGGCTGATGTTCCGGTACCTGATGTTTTTCCCGTACTGCAAACTCGACGACCTCGTCGTGCTGCCCCATGCGCGGGCCCGCGCGGTGACCCTGCTGGCCGGCGTCACGGTGAACCTCCTGATGCTGGTGCCGTTCGTGGCCGTGCACCGGCTGGCGCCGGCAGGCAGCCTGGCCAGCCAGCTGAGCGCGTTCGTGCTGGTGTTCTACAACCTCTCCGTGCTCGTCAACCTGCTGCCCGTGCTGCGCTTCGACGGTTACCTGCTGGTCAGCGTCGGCCGCGGCCGGCCGGAGCTGAAGGAGGAGGCGGCAGTGGCGCTGCGCGGCGCCTTCCAGGGGCGGACGGGCGACTGGCCGCTGCTGGCCTACGGAGCGGGCTATGCGCTGGTCACCGCGGCCGCCGTCACGGGCGCGTTGTACCGCTGGGTCAGCTGGACCGTCGCCAAGGACATGCTGTGGGCCGCCTTCGTGCCGCCGCTGCTGCTCACCGCGCTGTATGTCCGCTACGGCCGCAAGAAGGGCGCGGCCTGAGCCGCCATCATTGAAAGGAACCGCCATGTCAGACATCAGCGCACAACTGCATTTACTGAAGATCGGCCGGCCCGCGCCCGAGACTGCGCCGGCGCCGCGGCGGGCCTGGCTGCCGGCCGCGCTGTGCGGCGGCGCGGTACTGTGCGCCGCCGCCGCCGTGTTTACGCTCGACCTTACGCTCGGCCGCGGCACACCCGCCGCGACGCCCGCCCCGGTTCCGGCCCAGGCCGCCGCGCCGGCCGCCGCCCCCACCGCCGCCGATACCGCCGCCGATACCGCGGCACCGGCCCGGCTGATCGCTTCCGGCTATGTGGTCGCCCGGCGCCGCGCCACCGTGGCCGCCGAAGTCACCGGGCGGCTGCTGGACATCCTCGTCGAGGAGGGCCAGCAGGTGCGCGCCGGGCAGGTGCTTGCGGTGCTGAACGCCGGCATGGCCGACAGCGAACTGGCCGGTGCGTCGGCACGCGTCGCGTCCGCCGATGCGGGCGTGCTGGCCGCCCAGGCCGACCTGGCCGAAGTGCGCGACACGGCGGCGCGCAACGCGACGCTGGCGCGCACCGGCTTCATCAGCCCGGCCAGCGTGGCGCACGACAACACCCGCGTCGCCAGCCTGGAGGCGCAACTGGTGCGTGCGCGCCACGAGGCCGCCGCGGCGCGCGCGGATGCCGTGCGGCTGCAGGCGCAGCGGCGCCAGTACGACATCCGTGCGCCGTTTGCCGGCATCGTCGTCGACAAGAATGCGCAGCCCGGCGAAATCGTGTCGCCGATCTCGGGCGCCGGCGGTTTCACGCGCTCGGGGATCTGCACGATCGTCGACATGGAAAGCCTGGAGATCCAGGCCGAGGTCAACGAGACCTTCATCGGCCGGGTGCATGCGGGGCAGACCGTCGACGCCGTACTCGACGCCTATCCCGGCATGAAGATTGCCGCCCGCGTGCTGGCCGTCGTGCCGACCGCGAACCGCGACAAGGGCACCGTGCGCGTGCGCATCGCGCTGCTCGAGGCGAATCCGAAAATCCTGCCCGACATGGCAGTGAAAGTGACCATACATAACACCTAATCCGCACTCAACCCACACCTGACCTGAAGGGAACGATCATGTCCGCCTTATTCCAACTGCAAAACGTCGGCAAGACCTACCAGCGCGGCAAGGAAAGCGTGCGCATCTTCGCGCAGCTCGACCTGGCCATTCCGGAAGGGGACTTCGTCGCGATCATGGGGCCGTCCGGTTCCGGCAAGAGCACGCTGTTGAACCTGCTGGGCGGGATCGACCGCGTCAGCAGCGGCTCGCTGCGCTTCCGCGAGGAGCCACTGGATACGTACAGCGAAAGCCGGATGACGCAATGGCGCGCCGCCAACGTCGGTTTCATCTTCCAGTCGTACAACCTGATGCCGATGCTGAGCGCTGCGCAGAACGTCGAGCTGCCGCTGCTGCTGACTGGGCTGAACCGGCGCCAGCGCGAGCAGAACGTGAAGATCGCGCTGGACGTCGTCGGCCTGGGCGAGCGCGCCCGCCATTATCCGCGCGAGATGTCGGGCGGGCAGCAGCAGCGCGTCGCCATCGCGCGGGCGCTGGTGGCCGATCCCGCGCTGCTGCTGTGCGACGAGCCGACCGGCGACCTGGATCGGCAGACGGCCGACGAGATCCTGGGCGTGCTGCGGCTGCTGAACCGCGAGCACGGCAAGACCATCGTGATGGTCACGCACGACCCGGCCGCGGCTGCGTATGCGAAGCGTACGCTGCACCTGGACAAGGGCGTCTTCGTGCAAAGGGAGGCCGAACATGTCTGAGTTCACGCTGATCAGGAAAAACCTGCTGCAGAAGCCGCTGCGGTTTTTGCTGATGTATATCGTCATCGCCGTCGCGTTCCTGCTGTTCGGCCTGCTGCAAGCCGTGCAGGGCGTGATGACCGCGTCCGGTAGCGCCGACCAGGGCGAACGCCAGATCGTCTCGAACCGGATCAACTTCACGCAGCCGCTGCCATATGCGTATGTCGAGCGCATCGCGGCGCTGCAGGGCGCCAGACAGGCGACCCACACCAGCTGGTTTGGCGGCTACTTCCAGGAGCCGCGCAATTTCCTCGTCTCGTACGCCGTCGATCCGCAAGGTTACCTGCCGGTGTACCCCGAGCTGCGCATGGATGCGCGGCAGCGCGAAGCCTTCGTGCGCGAGCGCCGCGGCCTGCTGGTCGGCCATGCCACCGCCGCGCGCTTCGGCTGGACGGTGGGCCAGCACGTGACGCTGCACAGCACGATCTTCAGCAACCGTGCCGGCGGCCACGCGTGGGACTTCGTCGTCAGCGCCATCTACACCAATGCGCTGGAAGGCGGCGACGAGCAGGCCGTGTTCCTGCACTACGACTACTTCAATACCACCCGCACGTTCGGCACCGACAAGGTCGGATCGATCGTGGTCACGCCGCGTGCGGCCGGTGGTGGCGCCGCGCTGGCCCGGGCGATCGACGCCGCATTCGCCAACACGCCGGACGAGACGCACACCGTCAGCGAGCAGCAGTTCGCCCGCGCGTTCCTGGCCCAGTTCGGCAATGTCGGCCTGATCGTCACGATCGTCGTCGCCGCCGCATTCGTCACGATGCTGCTCGTCGTCGGCAACACGATGATGATGAACGGCCGCGCACGCAGCCGCGACATCGGCATCTTCAAGTCGCTCGGCTTCCCGCGTGCCGCGGTCGCCCGCGTCGTCGTCGGCGAGGCGCTGCTGCTGGCGGTTACCGGTGCGCTGGGCGGGCTGCTGCTGGCGCGCGGCATCGTGGCCGTGCTGCACGCCAGCCCGAACTTCGCCGCGCTGGCGATGACGCCGGCCATCTGGCTGGCCGGCCTGGCGGCCGCGCTGGCACTGGGCCTGCTGACCGCCGCCGTGCCGCTGCGCGCGGCGCTGAACCTGAACGTTGCCACCGCCTTGGGGAGGGCTTGACCATGTTTGCCACACTGCGCCAGATCGGGGCCGCCGCCCGGATCAGTTTATTCAGCCTGCCGCAGCGCCGCGCGATGTCGCTGGCCGCCGCGGTAGCCATCGCGATGGTCGTCTTCGTGCTGCTGGGGGCGCTGGCCCTGGACAACGGCTTCCGTCACGCGCTCGACAACAGCGGCTCGGCCGACCTGGCGATCGTGCTGCGCGCGGGTGCCGGCGCCGAAGTGAACAGCACGCTCGACAAGCAACAGCAGGACCTGCTCGACGATGCGCCCGGCGTCGTGCGCGAACAGGGCCGCGCGCTCGTGTCACCGGAGCTGTACATGGTGGTCGACGGCACGCGCAAGGCACATGGGGAGCAGGCCAACATGACGCTGCGCGGCGTGACCCCGGCCGCGCTGGCGGTGCGTCCCGCCGTGCGGCTCGCCCAAGGGCGCATGTTCCGCCCCGGCAGCAACGAGCTGGTCGTCGGCCGCGCGCTGCAGCGCGAGTTCGCCGGCCTGGCGCTGGGCGCGAAGGTGCGCATCCATGCGGTGGACTGGACCGTCGTCGGCGTGCTCGATGCGAACGGCAGCGTGTTCGAATCGGAGATGTGGGCCGACCTGCACGTGCTGCAAAGCCTCACGGGACGCGGCAGCTCGATCCAGTCGCTGCGCATGCGCCTGACGGGTGCCGACAGTCTTGCCGCGCTGCGCCGCTACGCCGGCAACGACCCGCGCCTGGCCGTCGACATCAAGACGGAGCAGGAGTACTACGCGGAGCAGGCGAAGCAGAGTTCGGACCTGATCAATGCGATCGGCAAGCCGCTGGCCGCGCTGATGGCGCTGGGCGCGCTGGCCGGCGCGCTGAACACGATGTACAGCTCGGTGGCCGAACGGGCGAAGGAAATCGCCACGCTGCGCATCCTCGGCTACGGCCACTTGTCCACGCTGTGCGGCACGATGCTCGAGTCGCTGGCGCTGGCGCTGGCGGGTGCCGCGGCGGGGACGCTGGGCGCATATCTGGTGTTCAACGGCATGAGCGCGTCGACCGTCAGCGGCGGGCTGTCCACGCTCGTGTTCCATATGGCGCTTGCGCCGGCACAGCTGGCCAAGGGCATGGCGTGGGCCATCGCGATCGGCGTGCTGGGCGGGCTGTTCCCCGCCATCCGGGCGATGCGCCAGCCGCTCGTCAACGCGTTGGCGGAGTGACGATGATGACCCAGCCTACCCACGCGCCGGCCGGCGGCCGCGCCGGCAACGTGTTCATCTTCTCCGCGCATGACGGCGTGCGCAGCCGGCTGGCCGATGCCGCGGGCGGACAGGGCGCCGCCGTGCACGCCTGGTCCGATGCGGACGACAGGGCTGCCTTTGCGCAAATGCACGGGGCTGCCGCACGCGGCGTCGGCATCGTCGCGGTGGAGCGCTACCTGCTGTTCTTCCCGGTCGGCGGCGGCGTACAGGCCTGCGCGCGCTGCCTGCGCCAGGCGCGGCTGGCGCAGAAGATCCCCCATGAGCTGGCGGCGCACCGGCGCGGCAGCCAGATCGACGAATGCGCACCCGCCCACCTGTCGCCGTTCGCGCTGGACCTGGTGCCCGCGTTGATGGCGTTCGTCATCGAACGCGCCGACAGCGGCATCGCGCTGGACCTGGTGGCGCTGACCACCGTGCCGTTCGGCCTGCACGGCCAGCGCAGCTGCGAGCTGTGCAACCCGCCGCCCGCGGCGGACACACAGGCGGCACCGCGCCTGGAGCACCGCTACAAACGCCACGCCGGCGCGTATCGCTGCCGCCAGCTGGGCGACTTCGCGATCGACGTCGGCCGCTACATCCACCCCGTCAACGGCATGCTCGGCAAGCAGCTGCTGCAGAACCGCGAGCTGCCGTTCTATGCGCTGTCGAACGGCCGCTTCTTCGAATCGGAGCTGGCGCGCGAGGCGCCGATCGACTGGTTCGGCACGGCCCAGACCTACCGCGACAGCGCGGTGGTCGGCATCATCGAGGGCCTGGAGCGGCATGCCGGCTTGCTGGCGCGCGACCGCGCACCCGCCGTGCGGGCCAGCTACGCGCAGATCGCCGGCGAAACGCTGCATCCGGCCAGCCTGGGCCTGTATGAAGACCACATCTACGACAGCGATCCATCGCTGCGCCGCTTTACGCCGGAGACGGAATTCACGTGGGTGCGCGGGCATTCGATCGCGCGCGGCGGGCCGGTGCTGGTGCCGTCCG
The DNA here is from genome assembly GCF_007830495.1 of Pseudoduganella flava. GTDB lineage: Bacteria > Pseudomonadota > Gammaproteobacteria > Burkholderiales > Burkholderiaceae_D > Rugamonas > Rugamonas flava. Next base: position 40,874 of record NZ_VLKW01000006.1, read on the forward strand.
ACTTCGTGTACTACGGCGGACGCCAGATGATCTACGGGAATTCGAGCGGCTGCGCGACGGGCAGCTGCGTCGAGGAAGCCCTGCTGTTCGGCCTGCTCGAGACGATCGAGCGCGACGCGTTCATGCTGCACTGGCTGGCCCGGCTGGCGCCGCGCCACATCGCCCTCGACACCGTCGAGGACCTGGAGTGCCGCACGATCATCGCCCGCCTGACTGCCGCGGGCGCGCAACTGCATCTGCTCGATGCGCGGCTGGACCTGCCGATTCCCGTCGTGCTGGCCGTGATCGTGCGTGAACCCGGCCAGTACGGCACGTTCTCGATCGCCGCCGGCGCCAGTTTCGATCCCGGCGAGGCGATCCGCCGCGCGCTGGGCGAAGTGGCCGTGCATTTCCACGGCTTCGAGGAACGCTCGCGGCGCGCGGCGGCCGAGCGCTGGGGCGACGGCGGACCTGACTTCGCCAGCGTCACGGGCCTGGAAGACCATGCGCTGCTGTATGGCCAGCCGCAGGTGCTGCACCATGCGCTGTTCCTCGTCGAGAATGGGGAGGAGCGCAGCTTCGGCGACACGTATGCGGCCTGGAATGCGGTACGCCCGAGGTCGCTGTCGCTGCTCGACGACCTGGAATTCTTCTTTGCCGCGCTGCGCGAGGCCGGCCACGGCGACGTCGTGTGGGTCGACCAGAGCTCGCCCGAACAGATGCGCGTGGGCCTGCGCACGGTGCGCGCCATCGTGCCGGGCATGCTGCCGATCGATTTCGGCCACGGCCGCTGCCGCGCCGCCACGTTGCCGCGGCTGTACGAACTGCCGCAGCGGCTCGGCCTGCGCGCGGATCGGCTGCAGCCGGCCGACCTGCATCGCGCCCCCCATCCTTTCCCCTGAACCTTGCGGAGAACCATCATGTCGCTCATACAGCAATACCAGGCCAGCTTCAGGGACCGCAATGCCTACCTGTCGCAGGAATTCACGTCCGGTCCGGTGGACTGGGACGACGCGCCGTTCAAGCACACGGTGCGCCCGGGCACTTTCGAGGTACCGCTGCCGGCCGGCGCGCAGCTGGCCGAGCGCCCGGCGCCGGGCGTATCGCTCGCCGCCCTGGCGTGGGCGCTGTGGCATGCCAACGGCCTGCTGCGCCGCAAGCTCGACGTGGACTGGACCAAGTCCGCGTCCGTTCTCAATCACGGCCGCGCCAGTTACGCGCGCGGCACCGCCTCGGGCGGCGGCCTGTACCCGGTCGAACTGTACCTGTTCGCCGACGGTCTGGCCGGCCTGCCGAGCGGCATCTACCACCATTGCGAGGCGCGCTCGGTGCTGCAACGCCTGCGTGCCGGGCGCTGCACGCCGGCGCTGGCGGCCTGCTGGCACGGCAGCGCGCGCGCCGGCGCCAGCTACCTCGTGCTGACGGTGCGCTTCTGGAAGAACGTCTTCAAGTACAAGAACTTCGGCTACCAGGTCGTTACCGAGGACGTCGGCGCGATGTTGGGCACGCTGCTGCAGGTGCTGGGGGAGCTCGGCATCGGCGCGCAGGTGCGCTACCGGTTCGCCGACCGGAGGCTGGCCGCCGCGATGGGGCTGGACCTGGACGACGAAGCGCCGATGGCCGTGCTGGAGCTGGCGCCCGATAGCGGCGGCGCCGTGCTGGCCGACGGCGGCGCCTGGCAGGGCCGCGCCGCCGCACCGCTCGAGCGGTCGCGCCGGGTCGCGGTGCCGGAACTGATCCGCCAGCTGCATGCGGCGACGCTGCTCGATGACGTGCCGCCGCCGCGCGCACTGGAGCCGTGGCTGCCGGCAGGCAGGCGCACCGCGTTGCCCGCACCCGCGCCGCTGGCGACGGATACGGAACTGTTCATGCGCCGGCGCAGCAGCATGGGCCGGCAGGACGCGGGCGCCGGGGTATCGCCGGAACAGCTGGCCACGCTGCTGGCGGCGGCGATGGCGCCGTACCGTTCGGACGTGGTGGCGCAGCCGGCCGGGCCGCGCGCGGTACGGCTGGCCGTGTTCGCCCAGCACGTGCCAGGACTTGCCGTGGGCGCCTATGCCTACGATCCCGCCGCGCACGCGTTGCAAGAGGAGGGCGGCGCGCCCGACCCGGCCGCCGGCCTGCAACGCATCTACTACCTGGAAAACTACAACATCGCCGAGACGGCGCTGCTCGTGGCCGTCGTGGCGCGGCACGAGGAAGCCTATGCCGCGTGGGGCGAACGCAGCCTGCGCATCTGCAATGCCGAGGCGGGCATGATCGCCCAGCGCACCTACCTGGCGGCGGCGCGGCTGGGGCTGTCCTGCGGCGCCGCGCTGGGCTTCAACTGCGCCGAGGCGGACAGCCTGTTCCAGCTGCAGCGGCCGGCCGAGAGCATCGTGATGATGCTGATGATTTCCGGCCAGGGCGCGCCCTCCGGCTTCACGGCGCGCTTCGACGGCTAGCGCCCGTCCACCATTCAATCGACTATCGGAGCACATCATGAACACAGAACAGATCAGGCCCCTGCTGCCGCACGACACGGTTTTCCTGCCGACCGACACCGGCATGTACTTGCGCCGCAACGAACGGGTGGTATCGCTGACCGGCAAGGGCATCCACCCGATGTTCCTGCGCCTGGCGCCGCTGCTGGACGGCACGCGCACGCTGGCTGCGCTGACCGCCGCGCTGCCGGCCGACCGCGCCGAAGCGGTCACGCGCATGTTGACGACGCTGATCGGCAAGCAGGTGCTGATCGCCCGCGTGCAGGACGACCACGACCTGCTGGCGCCGGCCGAACACGCCCGTTACGGCGCGCAGCTGGCGTTCCTCGAACATCTGGTGGCCGCACCGTGCGCCGCGTTCCTGCGCTTCCGCAGTGCGCGCATCTACCTGGACGGCGACGGCCCCGCCTGCCGTGCCGCCGGCAAGGCGCTGCTGCGCAATGGTGCCGGCCACCTGTACGTCGCGGCCGGCGTGGACGCCGACGTGGCCGCCGGGCTCGCGGCGTTTGCCGCCACCCACGGCGATGGCGCGCAGGTGGTAGCGCTGGACGTACCGTTCGCGACGGCGCACGCGCACCTGGCCTTCGACCATGCCTGCTACGTGTCGGACCGGCCCGACTTCGGCGCGCTTGCCGAGTTGGCGCGCCAGGGCGCCGCCGCCGGCGTGGCCGTATTCCCGGCTGTGACGATCGCGGGCGCCGCGCGGCTCGGTCCGCTGCCGGCGGTGGACGGCCCCGGGTGCTGGCATTGCGCATTCCTGCGGCTGCTCGACCAGCTGCCCGCGGCGGCCGCCGCGCCGCTGTGGCGCCGGCGCGCGCTGGGCGAGCGCTGGCAGGGCGATGCCCAGCATGACGGCGCGCCGCTGCTGCAGGTGATGGGCAACGGCCTGGCGTTCCGCGTGTTCCAGCATGCCTGCGGCATCGCCGCCGACGGCCACGTGCTCGAGTCGATCAGTGCGATGACGCTGGAGTCGAAGAGCGCGGCCGTGCTGGCGCATCCCGATTGCCCGGTCTGCGCCGGCCACACGAGTGCCGCGCCGGTGCGCGAGCTGACGCCGCTGGAAGCGCAGCAGATGCTGGTCCAGCCCGAGGTCGGCGTGTTCGCCGGCTTCGACGACGACACGCTCAAGCAGGTGCCGGTATTCCAGAGCCTCTTGCGGCGCGACGCCGTGACGGCGTTCCCCGGCAACAGCCTGGTGTCCAACGCACAGGCGCGGCAGCAGGCCCTGCTGGCCGCGGCGGTGGCCTACACGGTGGCGCGCGGGCCGCGCCGCCAGGCGCTGCTGTCCGACGCGCGGGCTGTGCGCACTGGCCTGCCCCGCGTCGACGGCGCGCAGGTTGCCGGCAACGTCGGCCAACCCGGCGGCCCTGGCGCGCTGCCGGGTTGGTTGCGTGCCACCGATCTGGGCCAGGACAGCGCATGGCTGCTGGCCGGCACCGATGTGTACGGGGGCATGCCGCCGGACGGTGCGATCGTCGAGCAGCCGGCCGCCGGCATCGGTGCCGGGCTGGCGTTCGCGGACGCGCGGCAGGCGGCGTTGACGTCGCTGCTGACGCATGCGGCGCTGCGCCTCGTGGCGGACGGCGCGCTGGCGCCGCGCCAGGTCGACCCGGCCGATGCCGATGCCGCCGGCGCGGCATTCTTCGCGCTGCTGCGCCAGGCCGCCCCGGCCAGCACGGCATGGACGCTGACGGCGGGGCCGTTGACAGTCGTGCTGCTGGCGCTGGACCCGGCCGGCACACCGGCGGCACGGGTGCTCGCGGGCGCCGGTACGTCGTTCGACGCGGCGCTGAAGGCCGCGCTGGCGGAGGCGCTCGCAGTCGCGGCGGACGGCGCCTCATTGGCCGCGTGGGAGGACTTCCTGCCGCCGGCGGCCGGCTACGGGCCGTTCCAACCGCCGGCGCAGGCTGGGGTTCCGGCACACGCCGGGCTGGCCGCGCTGGCCGGTGCCGGCGCGGACCATCGCGGCGAGGTGCTGTACTGCGACATCACGCCCGCCGACCTGGCGCAAGCGGGCGTGGTGGTCGTCAAGGCAACCCTGGCGCGCGTGGCGGCGGGGGAGGAGGAGGGGGAGGAGGAGGGGGAGGGCAAGCCTGCCACCCTATCAGAATGTGGAGTATGAACGGGGCGCCTGGTGCGCTAGACTGGGCACCACACTTCATCGATGCGAGAGGTCATCCGTGAGCTACACCAGCACCCACCATCCGGGCCTTGCGCTCGGCGGCGTTTTCCTTGCCCTGTTCGGCGGCACCTGGCTGGCCGGCGCCAGCTACCAGTATGCGGGCCCCAGCGTGCCGCTGCTGGCGGCGGTGGTGCTGCTCAGCCTGCTGCTGGCCGGCTGGGCGGTACGCACGTTCCGGGCGCGGCGGCGCGGCTGCACGGCGCCGCAGGACCCAGCGGTGCGCCAGCGCGTGCGCCGTGGGCTGATCGCCGTGAACGCGGTGCAATGGACCAGTATCGGCGTTGCCATCGTGCTGCTGAACGCCACGGGCCACGCAGGCTGGATCATGCCGTGCGTGGTGCTTGTCGTGGGCATCCATTTCTTCCCGCTCGGCCGGCTGTTCCGCTACCGCGGCTACTACGTGACGGCGGCGGCGCTGGTCCTGGTCGCGCTGCTGTACATGGCCGCGGGCGCCGGGCCGCAAGCCGCCGCGCTGACGCTGTTCGCGACCGGCGCAATCCTGTGGGCCAGCGCGGTCGCCTTGCTGCGCGCGGTGTAGCGGGCGCTTACGCCGCCGTGTCTTCCTTGATGTGGAAGACCTCGACGCCGACGCCTTCGCAGTCGGGGTACACGTCCGGCTTCATCGTCGACACGCGCACGGCGCGCACGCGCGGGTGCGCCAGCATCTCTTTCGCGACGTCGTCGCACAGCGTCTCCTGCAGGTGCACGTGACCCTGCGCCATGCGGCGCGCGATCGTTTCGCGCATGAAGTCGTAGTCGACGACTTCGTGCAGCTCGTCCGCCTTCGGCGTGGAGACAGCCAGCGGGATGTACAGGTCGACGTTGATCAGGACGCGCTGCTCGCCCTTTTTCTCGAAGTCGTGCACGCCGATATTGATCAGCACTTCGTAGTTGCGCAGGAACAGCCGGCGGCAGTTCTGCAGGCTCGGATGGGTGAGGGCGGACAGCATGTGTATGAGGGTATCGATGTGAATGGTTATTTGGCGAGGAACATCACGTCGCGCGACAGCGGCAGCAGGTGCTGGCCGCCGTCGACCAGCAGCGTGGTGCCCGTCACGGCGCGCGCGGTGGCCGCGTACAGCACGGCGGCCGCGACGTCCTCGGGGGTGCTGGAACGGCCCAGCGGCGTCTGCGTGTGGGCCTTCGCGAAGCCTGCCTCGCTCTGGTCGCCGGAGACGAGCGTGATGCCGGGCGCGACGCCGACCACCCGCACCTTCGGCGCCAGCGCCTGCGCCAGCACCGTCGTGGCCGTGTGCAGCGCCGCTTTCGACAGCGTGTACGACAAAAAATCGGGATTGAGATTGTACAGCTTCTGGTCCAGCAGGTTGACGACGACGCCTTGCTCGCCGTCGGCCGTATGCGCGTGCAGCGCCTGCGCCAGCAGGATCGGCGCGGCCGTGTTGGCGCGCATGTGCGCGTCCAGCTTGGCCATCGTGAAGTCGGCCGCGCTGTCGTAGTCGAACAGCGAGGCGTTGTTGACGACGCACGTGACGGGGCCCAGCGCCTCGATCGCGGCCGGCAGCAGGCGTTTCACGGCCGTTTCGTCGGCCAGCTCGCCATGCACCAGCGCCGCACGCCGGCCCAGCGCCGCGATCTCGCGCGCCGCGTCTTCCGCTTCGGCGCGGGAGGCGCGGTAATGGATCGCCACGTCCCAGCCGGCGCGGGCGAACGCCAGTGCGATCGCGCGGCCGAGCCGGCGGCCGGCGCCCGTTACCAGGGCTACGGGGGCCACGGGGGCGCGCGCCCCTTGTCGGTCTGTCGTCATCTCTGTCAGTCTTTGCCGGGCGCTGCGCCCGATTCGCTACAATGCGGGAATGTCTCTTCCCGCACCTTCTCCGGACGCGCTGGCCGCGTCCCAAGCCCTGCAGCAGCAGATCGCCGCCGACGTGGCCCGCCACGGCGGCAGCATTTCCTTTGCCCGTTTCATGGAGCAGGCGCTGTATGCGCCGGGCCTCGGCTACTACAGCGGCGGCGCCGTCAAGCTGGGCAAGGATGGCGATTTTACAACCGCCCCCGAGCTGTCGCCGCTGTTCGGCGCCGCACTGGCGCGCGTCGCAGCCGACATTATCGCCCAAAGCGTCCCCCGCATCCTGGAATTCGGCGCCGGCACCGGCAAGCTGGCGCGGGATGTGCTGACCGAACTGGCCGCGCTGGGCGTCACCGTCGAGCAGTATGCGATCGTCGAGCTGTCCGGCGAGCTGCGCGCGCGCCAGCAGGAAGCGCTGCGCGACTTCCCCCAGGTGCGGTGGCTCGATGCGCTGCCCGATACGTTCGACGGTGTGATCCTCGCCAACGAGGTGCTGGACGCGATGCCGGTGGATCTTGTTGTCAAGACCGAGGAAGGCTGGCGCGAGCAGCGCGTCACGGTGCGTGACGGCCGCTTCGACTACGTGGCGGTGGAGCTGGAACCGGCGCTGGCCGAACAGCTCGTGCGCCAGGTGCCGGAGCATGACAGCCTGCCGGCAGGGTATGTGACGGAACTGCACCCCACCGCCGGCGCGTTCATGGGTACAGTGGGTGCGCTGCTGGCGCGCGGTACCGGCGCCGCGATCCTGCTCGATTACGGCTTTCCGGCCCACGAGTACTACCACCCGGACCGCTCGGCGGGCACGCTGATGTGCCACTATCGCCACCACGCGCATCCCGATCCGTTCCACCTGCCCGGCCTGGAAGACATCACGGCGCACGTCGACTTCACGGCGATGGCGCTGGCGGCCCAGGATGCGGGCGCGGACGTGCTGGCCTACATGAGCCAGGCCGCGTTCCTGCTCGGTGCCGGGATCGGCGACCTGCTGCTGCGCACCGATCCGGCCGACGCGAAGGCTTACCTGCCGCAGGCGAACGCGCTGCACAAGCTGCTGTCGCCGGCGGAGATGGGAGAGTTGTTCAAGGTGCTGGTGGTCGGCAAGGGCATCGAGCTGTCCGCCGTGCTGGCGGCCAGCGACCGGGCGCACCGGCTGTAGCAGGCACTGTCGTTTCTGTGCGAAACGTATTATAAGTTCGGCTATTATGGTTGACCTGGCGCGAAACCCCGTCGTGACGCGCGGCTGACAATATTGGAACGATGGGCAAGATACACACACACTATGACAATCTGAAGGTGTCGCGGGGCGCGCCGCAGGAGGTCATACGTGCCGCGTACAAGGCGCTGAGCCAGAAGTACCATCCCGACAAGAACCCCGGCGACGAGCGTGCCGCCCGCATCATGGCGATCGTCAACACGGCGTACGGCACCCTGGCCGACCCGCAGCGCCGCAAGGAACACGACGAATGGATCGCGCAGGAGGAGTACGAGATCGAGCTGCTGGACAGCACGCGCTCGGACGATCCGCGCAGCGCCGATGCGCCGGCCCAGGCCTGGCCCGAGCACGTCGGCGTGCCGCGCCGGCGCCGTCCGCTGGCGCGCGACTGGCGCTGGTGGGCCACGGCCGTCGCCTGCGTCGGTGCCGGCTGGATCGCCGGCGTGATGACGGTGACGGAACCGCGCCAGGTGTCCACCGTGCTGGCCGCGGCGTGGGGCGGCAAGGCGTCGGCGGACGGCGGCGCGCCGCCTTACCCGCGCGTCGAGCAGCAGTCGGACACGCGCGAGGGCTGGTCGGCGATGCCGCGCCATTATTCGCCGGAAGCGGATACGCAGCCGCCGCCCGTCAAGGTGGTGGCGCTGTCGCAGGTGATCGTGCCGGGGCAGTCGGGCGACTGCGAGAATGAAACCAATGCGCTGGTGGCGCCGAACGGCGAGCCATGGCCCACGCAGTCCGGCTACGTCGAAGGCTTCCCCCTGATGAACAAGGGCGACGAGATGCAGCTGGCGCTCGACAACAGCGGCAACCCGCTGCCCGTGTTCATCAAGGTGTACGACCTGGACCGCCGCGCCAACGTGCGCTACGCGTTCGTGCAGGCGCACGACAAGTTCGTCGTCGACCAGCTGGCGAACGGCAAGTACGAAATCCGCTACCAGAACATCGACCTGGCCGGCAAGAGCGCCTGCTCGCGCAAGCAGCAGTGATCAGGAGTGCAATCCCTCGTTGAGCCCCATCTCGGGGCTCGACATCAGCTTGTCGATGTCCATCAGGATCAGCATCCGCTCGGCCACCGTGCCCAGGCCGATCAGGTACTCGTTCGAGAACACGGTGCCCATCTCCGGCGCCGGCTTGATCTGGTCCGGCGTCAGCGTGATCACGTCCGACACGCTGTCCACCACCATGCCGACGACGCGCCCGCCGATGTTCAGGATGATCACGACGGTGAACTGGTCGTACACGGGTTCGCCCAGGCGGAACTTGATCCGCATGTCGACCACGGGAATGATGATGCCGCGCAGGTTGATCACGCCCTTGATGAACTCGGGCGCGTTGGCGATGCGGGTCACCGCTTCGTAGCCGCGGATTTCCTGCACCTTCAGGATGTCGATGCCATACTCTTCCCTGCCCAGGGTGAAGGCGAGAAATTCCCGCCCCTGGCCATCGCCGCCTGCCTGTTCTGGCTTGTCGTCCATGGAGGTTGCTCCTAAGTGTGGTTGACCAAGCGCCGGGCAAGCGGAATTTTCCTCAGGAAATAATTCGTTGTCAGCGGTGCCGCTCTGAATTATGCTGACAGGGAACTGCCCGAAGGAGAACGCATGACCGATGCGACTGCCGCCGATGATAACTGGCTGCTGGACGAAGAGGAAGACGAGCACGCGCTCCAGGGCGCGCCCGACCAGCGTCAATGGCGCGTGCTGATCGTCGACGACGACGAGGACGTGCACGCCGTCACGCGCCTGGCGCTGCGCGGCGTGGCCTTCAAGGGCCGCGAACTGGAGCTGTTTTCCGCGTACAGCGCGCGCGAAGCGTACGACATCCTGGCCGGCACGCCGGACATCGCGCTGGTGCTGCTGGACGTCGTGATGGAGACGGACGACGCCGGCCTGCTGCTGGCGCGCCGCATCCGCGAGGAATTGCACAATGCGCTCGTGCGCGTCGTGCTGCGCACGGGCCAGCCGGGGCAGGCGCCGGAACAGCGGGTGATCATCGAATACGACATCAACGACTACAAGGCCAAGACGGAGCTGACGACGCAGAAGCTGTTCACCACCGTCATCTCGGCGCTGCGCGCGTATGAAAGCCTGAACATGCTCGAGCGCAGCCGCGTCGGGCTCGGCAAGATCCTGGCCGGCGCCACGAACCTGTACCAGATCCATTCGCTGCGCGAATTCGCCTCGGGCGTGCTGAACCAGGTGTCGGCGATCCTCGACGTGGGCGCCGACGGCGTGCTGTGCCTGATGCAGGGCGACACGGGCGAGGCCACCGTCGTGGCGGCGACGGGCGGCTACGCGACGCTGGCCGAGAACGCGCACTTGCCGGACGCCCACGCGCTGGCGCCGACGATCGCCCAGGCGTTCGCGGAAAAGAAAAGCCAGTTCAACCATCCGCACAACGTGCTCTACATCCACACCCGGGAAAACCGCGACGTCGCCATCTCCGTCACGCCGCCGTGGCCGCTGGCGCAGATCCAGCGCGACCTGCTCGAGGTGTTTTCCGAGCGCATCGCCGCCGCCTTCGACAACCTGTACATGTTCGGCCAGCTGCGCAAGGCGCAGGAAGCAACGGTCGTCGCGCTGGCCGACCTGGCCGAGTTCCGCGACGGCGGCACCGGCGGCCACGTGAAGCGCGTGCAGCAGCTGTCCTGCGCGCTGGCGGCCCGGCTGAAGGAGCGGGGCGCCTATCCGGACCAGCTGACGCCGGAGCTGCTCGACATGATCGGCCTCGCCAGCATCCTGCACGACGTGGGCAAGGTGGCCACGCCGGACCACATCCTGCTGAAACCGGGCCCGCACGACGACGAGGAGCGCGCCCGCATGCGTGCCCACGCGGACGTCGGCCGCGGCGTGCTGGAACGCGCGGCGGCGATGGTCGATGGCGTCAGCTACCTGACCTACGGCGCCGAGATCGCCGGCGGCCACCACGAGCACTGGGACGGCAACGGTTATCCGAACGGGCTGAAGGGCGAGGAGATCCCGCTGTCGGCCCGCATCGTCGCAGTCGTCGACGTGTACGATTCGCTGCTGCACGAGCGGATCTACAAGGAAGCCTGGCCGCGCGATGCGGCGCTGGCCTACATCCGCGAGCGCAGCGGCAAGCAGTTCGACCCGGAGGTCGTGCTGGCGCTGGACGACATCGTTGCGCGCGACGCAACCCCGGCCTGACGCATACACTGAAAATCGCGCCGGTGGCCATTTTCCGGCAACGTTTCCGAATACCCAGAGTTCCTACTCAACCATGACGCAACTGAACGGTCTTACCGCCCTCCTTGTCGAGCCGAACGCCGCGATCCGGTCGAACGTGCAGAACATGCTGAACCTGCTCGGACTGGCCCGCGTCGAGGTCGCGACCAGCGCCCAGCAGGCGATCCGCGCGCTGGCGGCGCGGCCGGTCGACCTGATCCTGTGCGAGTACGAGCTGGAAGGCGGGCAGGATGGCCAGCAGCTGCTCGAGGACTTGCGCCAGCAGGAACTGATCGCGCCGGCCACGCTGTTCTTCATGGTCACCGCCGAGGGGCTGCTCAGCAAGGTCACCAGCGTGGCCGAACTGATGCCGGACGATTACGTACTCAAGCCGTTCAAGGCCGATACCCTGCTGGCACGCATCGAGCGGGCGCTGGAGCGGCGCGCCACGCTGCTGCCGGTGCAGCAGTTGCTGGAGCGGGGCGAGCACCGCGCGGCGATCGCCGCCTGCGTGGAGCAGGAGAAGGAGCAGCCCCGCTACAAGGCCGACTTCATGCGGCTGCGCGCGGAGACGCATCTGCTGCTGGGCGAGCCGGAGCAGGCCGAGCACATCTACGCCGCCGTGTGGAACGAACGCGCGATCCCGTGGGCGCGGCTGGGGCAGGCCAAGACGCTGGCGCTGCGCGGCCATGTCGACGCGGCACGGGCGATGCTGTCCGAACTGCTGGGCCATAACGACCGCTTCCTGGCCGCCTACGACTGGCTGGCCAGGGTGCACGAGGAAGCGGGCGAGCTGGCCGAAGCGCAGGCCGTGCTGTCGGACGCAGCCACGTTGTCGCCGCACGCGGTGGGCCGGCTGCGCCGCCTGGGCGAGGTGGCGCTGGAAGCAGGGGACGCGGACGCCGCCGAGCGCGCCCTCAAGCAGGTGCTGCAGCGTGCCCGCAATTCGGAATTTCGCAACCCGGAAGACCATGCGCGCCTGGCCCAGTCGCTGCTGAGGAAGGGCGATACGGCGCAGGCCGAGCTGGTGATCAGGGACATGGAGCGGCAACTGGCGAACCGCGAGACGACGCCCGTGTGCGCGGCGATCGCCACGGCGATGCTGCTGGAAGCGACGGGCGATACGGCCCGCCTCGGCCAGGCGCTCGACACGGCGCTGGCCGGGGCACGGCTGGCGCCAAACCTGTCGGCCGGCATGAAGCTGGAGCTGGCGCGTACGTGCCTCGCGGCCGGCCGTGAACAGCAGGCGGCCGAGGTGATGAAGAGCGTGATGGCCAGCGCCGGCGGCGGCGCGCCGATGGCCAAGGCGATGCGGCTGCTGGAGCAGACGGGCAAGGGCGATCTCGCGAACCAGCTGGCGAAGGAAAGCCGCCATGCAGTCGCCACGATGGTCGCGCAGGGCGCGGCGCAGGCGAAGGCGGGCGACCTGCGCGGCGCCGTCGACACGATGCTGGATGCCGTGCACAAGCTGCCGGGCAATCCGCAGGTGGTGTTCAACGCGGCGGTGGCCGTGCTGAAGTACCTGGAGCGCGCCGGCTGGGACGAGCACCTGGGCACGAAGGGCCTGGAGCTGGTGTCGAACCTGCGCCGCCTCGACCCCGGCAACCCGAAGCTGGCGGCACTGGGCAACTTGCAGGAAGAGCTGCTGAGGAAGTACAACGTGCGGCCGGGCCGGCGCATCGTCAGCGTGCGCCAGCGCGCCTGAAGGTTCAGCCGCGCAGCCGCTCAGCCTCCGTTGACGCGGCGCGGCCCGCCCAGCGCGGCGCTGGCGGTGCGCTCGAACTCGTCGACGCACATCGGCCGCGCGAACAGATAACCCTGCGCCTCGTCGCATAGCTTGCCGCGCAGGAACTCGGCCTGCGCCGCCGTCTCCACGCCCTCGGCAATCACGCCCAGGCCCAGCGAGTGGGCCAGGCCGATCGTTGCGCCGACGATCACCGCGTCGTCCGGATCCGTCTCGATATCCTTGACGAAGCCGCGGTCGATCTTGATGCGGTCCAGCTCGAACAGCTTCAGGTAGGACAGCGACGAATAGCCGGTGCCGAAATCGTCGATCGCCACGCGGATGCCGCGCGCCCGCAGTTGCTGCAGCAGCGCGCGGCTGAGTTCAGGGTCCTGCATCGCCGCCGTCTCCGTGATCTCGAGTTCCAGCAGCGCCGGGTCGATGCCCGAGGTGGCCAGCAGCTCGTCGAGCTGGCCCAGCAGCGCGTCGCCGTGGCACTGCCGCGCGGACAGGTTCACCGCCAGCCGCAGGTGCCCCAGGCCGATGCCGCGCCAGCGCTCCAGCAGCGCCACGGCGCGGCGCAATGCCCATTCGCCCAGCGGCAGGATCAGGCCCGATTCCTCGGCGATCGGAATGAAGCGGTCCGGCCCCACCGTGCCCAGTTCCGGGTGGTGCCAGCGCACCAGCGCCTCCGCACCGATCAGGGCGCCGCTGGGCAGGTCGACCTGCGGCTGCAGGTACAGTTCGAACTCCTGCTGCTCCAGCGCCTGCCACAGGCGGCTTTCCAGCAGCAGGCGCTCGTGCGTGGCGGCATTCATGTCGTTCGAGAAGAACTGGAAATTGCCCCGGCCGCGGCTCTTCGCTGCGTACATTGCCGTGTCCGCATGGCGCAGCAGCGTGGCCGAGTCGGCGCCATCCACCGGGTACATCGCCACGCCGACACTGGCGCCGCTGTGCACCGTCAGGCCCTGCAGCGGGTACGGTGCCGCCAGCGCTTCGACGATGCGCGCGGCCATGTGGCTGGCGGCATCCGGCGTGAGGCCGGCGGTAACGACGATGAACTCGTCGCCGCCCAGCCGTGCCAGGGTGTCGACGTCCGGCAGCAGCTCGCGCAGCCGGTTCGCGGCCGCCTGCAGCAGCTGGTCGCCGACCTGGTGGCCGTGCGTGTCGTTGATCTTCTTGAAGTGATCGAGATCGAGGAACATTACTGCGGCGCCGCCGTGGTTGCGGCGCGCCTGCGTCAGCAGCTGTTCCAGCCGCAGGTTCAGCGACAGGCGATTTTCCAGCCCCGTCAACGGGTCGTTGTGGGCCAGCCGGTAAATGCGCTCCTGGGCGCGGCGCTGTTCCGTCAGGTCGTGCAGGATGGCGACGAACAGCCGTTCGCCCGGCAGGTCGACGGCGCTGGCCGAGATCGCCAGCGGGAAGGCGGCGCCGTCGCTGCGCCAGCCGGTGGCCTCGTGCTCGCGCGTGCCGGCCGCGGCGATGCGCGCCAGCAGTCCCGCCGCCGTGTCGTCCTGCGCCACCGGCAGCAGGCGCGCCAGCGGCAATCCCGCCATCGCCTCCGGGGCGTAACCGAACAGCCGGCCCGCGGCGACGTTCGCGCCGATCAGCATGCCGTCGCGGGCGATGGTGAGGATCGCGTCGGCGGCGTTGTCGAGGATCGCCTGCAGGCGCGCCTCGCGTTCCTGCAACTGCGCCGTGCTCTCCTCGACCTGGGCACGCACGGCCGCTTGTTCGCCGCTGCTCTGCAGCAGCAGGCCGCCCAGCAGGCTGGTCAGCAGCAAACCCGCGGCCAGCACGGACCAGCTGCGCCAGCCCTGCAGCTGCACGGCGTCGGCCGGCGCCGGTGCCAGCGTCAGCTGGTAGGCGCGTCCGCCGAAATGCAGCGTACGGTGGAACACGCCGGCAGCGTCGGCATGGGCAAGCGGTGGGCTCAGCAAGTCGCCCGTCGCCGCGTCGCGCAGCGCCGCCTGCAGATGGGGGAAGCCGGCCTCGCGCACGGCGCCGCCCAGGTAACGGTTCAGTTCCAGCGAAATCAGCAGGACGCCGACGGGTGAGCCGTCGTCCGAGCGCACGGCTTGCAGCAGCGACACGCCTTTGTACAGGTCGGGGTGGAACAGCTTCAGCGGCGCGCTCGCGACCGGCTCGCTCGACGTCATCGCCAGCTGCACGGCGGCCGCGCGCAGCGGCTCGGACAACGCATCCAGTCCGCTGTACAGGCGGTTGCTGCGCGGCTCGATATAGGTCGCCACCACGTATTCGTCGCGCTCGGGCGCGGTGCGCAAGCCGCCGTTCTCGTCCGGTTCGCGGATCGCGAATGTGGGGTCGATCTTCTCGCGCGCCCACGCTTCGAACGCGGCACGCTCGGTGCCCGCGACGGGCTTCAGCCAGCTCATCGACAGGATCTCGCGATGGCGTGCATGGTAGCCGCGGGCGAGGTTGTGGAAGTCTTGCTGGCGGATGTTACGGCCGTGGCTGTTGATCGCGCTGGCCATCGCGAACAGGAAGCGCTCGTGCTCGGAAAGCTGGGCCTGCACCATGTCGGCAGCCTGCTGCGCCTTCAATTGAATCTGCTGCGTTTGCTGGTTCCATTCCCAGCGCCTCACTTGCAGGAAGATCACGACGAACAACGCCGTCAGCACGAGCAGCGGCGCGCCCACCGTCCAGCGGCGGCGGCGCCATAGCGCGCGCGGCTGGCCGAATGCGATCCACGCCAGCGGCGCGGCGATCAGCATGCCCAGCGCGTCGCCCATCCACCATGCCAGCCACGTGGCCGGCAGGTCGTGCCCCGACAGCACGCCCAGCAGCGCGAGCGCGCACAGCGACAGCGTGCTGCTCGTCAGCGACAGCGCCGGGGCCAGCACGAGGAAACGCAGCACGTCGCGGCCGGCGCCGATCTCGGGCCGCACCCAGCGGTTGAAGGCATGCATCGCCACATACGCCTGCAGCGCGGCGGCAACCGCCGCGGCAACGGCGCCGCCCGTCAACAGCCCGGCCGACAAGCCGGTCGCACGCGGCAGCGAGATCAGGTTCATCAGGAAGGCGCCTGCGGCAACGCCGGGCAGCAGCGCCGGGCCGCCGGTCACGAGTGCCGCCAGCGCGATGCCGGCCGGCAGGAACAGCGGCGTGGCGAAGCCGGGCGCCAGCGCGAGCTCGAGCCCGATACAGCCGGTCGCGGCGTAGGCCGCCGCCAGCAGCAGGTTGGCCAGTAGCGGGCCATGCTGTCGTGAGATCAAAATCGGGGCGCTCCAGTGGGGCCGGCAAACGGCTGACTTGCGGATTCTATAGCAAAGCATGCAACGCAAAAACAACACTTGCATTTTCTTCGAGGCAGCCGTTACAATCTCGCCCCGAAGCAGACAGATGAGAGTCAACTGCGTGCGAGACACGAGAGTTTATGTGTTAAGACGTTGACAGTTTTGTTTTTATGCTTCATACTCTGCGGTTCCTCGCGGAGGGGTGGCCGAGTGGTTAAAGGCAGCAGACTGTAAATCTGCCCTCTTATGAGTACACTGGTTCGAATCCAGTCCCCTCCACCAAGTTTTGCAAGGAAACTGAGTGACAATGTAGTGAACGGAACCTCGCGGGTGTAGCTCAATGGTAGAGCTGAAGCCTTCCAAGCTTAAGACGAGGGTTCGATTCCCTTCACCCGCTCCAGTTTTCGTTGCAGTAGTAAAAAAGCCCTTGTAGCTCAGTGGTAGAGCACTCCCTTGGTAAGGGAGAGGCCACGTGTTCAATCCACGTCAAGGGCACCAGAATTCGCGGTTAGCAGTACCTAATCTGACAGTCGGGCGCGTGCCCAGCAATATCTTAAAAATTGTTAGGAGTCTAAAATGGCAAAAGAAAAGTTCGAGCGGACTAAGCCGCACGTGAACGTTGGCACCATCGGTCACGTTGACCATGGCAAGACCACCCTGACCGCTGCTATCGCAACCGTTCTGTCGAAGAAATTCGGCGGTGAAGCAAAAGCTTACGACCAGATCGACGCTGCTCCGGAAGAAAAAGCGCGCGGCATCACGATCAACACCGCACACGTTGAATACGAAACGGCTTCCCGCCACTACGCGCACGTTGACTGCCCGGGCCACGCCGACTACATCAAGAACATGATCACCGGCGCAGCGCAGATGGACGGCGCGATCCTGGTGTGCTCCGCAGCTGACGGCCCGATGCCGCAGACCCGCGAACACATCCTGCTGGCACGTCAGGTTGGCGTTCCTTACATCATCGTGTTCCTGAACAAGTGCGACCTGGTCGACGACGCAGAACTGCTGGAACTGGTCGAAATGGAAGTGCGCGAGCTGCTGTCGAAGTACGAGTTCCCTGGCGACGACCTGCCGATCATCAAAGGTTCGGCACGTATGGCCCTGGAAGGCCAGCCGGGCGAAATGGGCGAAGACTGCATCATGCGTCTGGCCGATGCACTGGACACCTACATCCCGACGCCTGAGCGCGCCGTGGACGGTACGTTCCTGATGCCGGTGGAAGACGTGTTCTCGATCTCCGGCCGCGGTACCGTGGTGACCGGTCGTGTCGAGCGCGGCGTGATCAAGGTCGGCGAAGAAATCGAAATCGTCGGCATCGTCGACACCGTCAAGACGACCTGCACCGGCGTGGAAATGTTCCGCAAGCTGCTGGACCA
>NZ_VLKW01000006.1:58094-418841 GCF_007830495.1 Pseudoduganella flava
CGGCAGCAGGAGCGACCGTAATATCTGCGATAAGTTCCGTTCCGGGATGAAAGCTCAGCCAACGCGAACAGCGCGATGAAAAAACGGCCGGCTGCTCGCGCAACCGGCCGTTTTCAACGACTACGGAGAACGATCAGGCTGCGACCGTTTCCAGCGCCTTGTTGAAGGTGGCGCTCGGGCGCATCACGGCCTTCACCTTGGCGCTGTCCGGCAGGTAGTAGCCGCCGATGTCGACCGGCTTGCCCTGGATTTCCAGCAGCTCGGCAACGATCTTCTGCTCGTTCTCGCCCAGTGCCTTGGCCAGCGGTGCGAACTTGGCGGCCAGTGCCGCGTCTTCCGTCTGGTTCGCCAGTTCCTGTGCCCAGTACAGCGACAGGTAGAACTGCGAGCCGCGGTTGTCCAGCTCACCGGTCTTCGGCGACGGCGACTTGCGGTTGTCCAGCAGCTTGCCGGTGGCGGCGTCCAGCGTCTTGGCCAGGATCTTGGCTTGTGCGCTGCCCGTCTTCAGGCCCAGGTCTTCCAGGCTGACGGCCAGTGCCAGGAACTCGCCCAGCGAATCCCAGCGCAGGTGGTTTTCTTCCACCAGCTGCTGCACGTGCTTCGGTGCCGAACCGCCGGCGCCCGTTTCGTACATGCCGCCGCCGGCCATCAGCGGGACGATCGACAGCATCTTCGCCGACGTGCCCAGTTCCATGATCGGGAACAGGTCGGTCAGGTAGTCGCGCAGGATGTTGCCGGTCACGGAGATCGTGTCCAGGCCGCGGATCACGCGTTCCAGCGTGTAGCGCATCG
Source organism: Pseudoduganella flava (assembly GCF_007830495.1). GTDB lineage: Bacteria > Pseudomonadota > Gammaproteobacteria > Burkholderiales > Burkholderiaceae_D > Rugamonas > Rugamonas flava. The sequence continues at coordinate 58,887 of NZ_VLKW01000006.1, forward strand.
CACGCACCTGCGACATGATTTCGATGTGCAGGCCCGTCGTGTCGTGATCCTTCAGGTACGTCTGCACCTTCTTGATCAGCTCATTCTCGTGCGGACGGTACGGGTCCAGCCAGAACACGGCCGGCATGCCGGAGTTGCGCGCGCGGGTGACGGCCAGCTTGACCCAGTCGCGGATCGGCGCGTCCTTCACCTGGCACATGCGCCAGATGTCGCCCTGCTCGACGTTCTGCGACAGCAGCACTTCGCCCGTTGCCAGGTCGGTGATGTTGGCCACGCCGTCTTCCGGCACTTCGAACGTCTTGTCGTGCGAGCCGTATTCCTCGGCCTGCTGGGCCATCAGGCCCACGTTGGGCACCGTGCCCATCGTGCGCGGATCGAAGGCGCCATGCCATTTGCAGAAGTTGATGATCTCCTGGTAGATGCGGGCGAACGTGGATTCCGGGATCACGGCCTTGACTTCCTTCAGGCGGCCGTCGGCGCCGTACATCTTGCCGCCGGCACGGATCATCGCCGGCATCGACGCATCGACGATCACGTCGTTCGGCGAGTGGAAGTTGGTGATGCCCTTGGCCGAGTCGACCATCGCCAGCGCAGGGCGGTTTTCCTGGCAGGCGTGCAGGTCGCGCTCGATCTCTTCGCGCTGCGAGGCCGGCAGCGTGGCGATCTTGCTGTACAGGTCGGCCATGCCGTTGTTGACGTTGATCTTCAGGCTGTCGAACAGCGCACCGTGCTTCTCGAACGCTTCCTTGTAGAACATGCGCACGCAGTGGCCGAACACGATCGGGTGCGACACCTTCATCATCGTCGCCTTCACGTGCAGCGAGAACATCACGCCGGTGTTCTTGGCATCCTCGATCTGCTTTTCATAGAACTCCAGCAGGGCCTTGCGGCTCATGAACATGGAGTCGATGATCTCGCCTTCCTGCAGCGCGACCTTCGGTTTCAGCACGATGGTCTGGCCGGACTTCGTGATCAGTTCCATCTTCACGTCGCGGGCACGATCCAGCGTCATCGACTTTTCGCCGTGGTAGAAGTCGCCGTGCGTCATGTGCGACACGTGGGTGCGCGATGCCTGCGACCACTCGGCCATCGAGTGCGGGTTCTTGCGCGCGTATTCCTTGACGGCGCGCGGCGCGCGGCGGTCGGAGTTACCTTCGCGCAGGACGGGGTTCACGGCCGAGCCGATGCACTTGCCGTAGCGCGCCTTGATCTCTTTTTCCTCGTCCGTTTTCGCGTCGGCCGGGTAGTCGGGAATGTTGTAGCCCTTCGCTTGCAGTTCCTTGATCGCTGCCTGCAGCTGCGTCACGGACGCGCTGATGTTCGGCAGCTTGATGATGTTCGCGTCCGGCTCCAGGGTTTTCTTGCCCAGTTCGGACAGTGCGTCCGGCACGCGCTGTTCGGGCGTCAGACGATCGGCAAAATTCGCGAGGATGCGCGCGGCAACGGAAATATCGCTTTCTTCGACGCGGATGCCAGCCGGCTTCGTGAAGGTCCTGACGACCGGCAGGAAGGCGTGGGTCGCCAGCAGCGGCGCCTCGTCGGTCAACGTGTAGATAATGGTCGGATCATTGCTCATGCGCTAATTCCTCGGTTTTCGCGGTTTGTACTACTGAAAAATCATCGCCTGTCTGGTCGCGCGGTCAACATATCCCGATCACATGACCCGACTACGCAGCGTGACGGACAGAGTGAAAATCATAACCCACTTCGGCCCCTCGTCCCCGTGGCATTTGTCGATGCCGGCGGTCTCCAGTGGACGGCGTTCCTTGCTGGGTTCAAGTCTTATATAAGATATAGGACATCCCGATATTATGGCACGAGCGCGGGGTGGGGCACCAGCTTTTGGCGGCCTGCCGCCGCAATACTAAAGCAATCGCTTGACTATTTGATGACACGGGCGGATACTCAAGTCCATGCTTAACCATGAACAGAAACTCGATGCTGTCTTCCGCGCCCTGGCCGAGCCCGCCCGCCGCGCGATCGTGCTGCGGCTGTCACGCGGCAGCGCCAGCGTCAGCGAGCTGGCCGAACCGATGGCGATGTCGCTGGCGGCCGTCGTGCAGCACGTGCAGGCGCTGGAGCAAAGCGGGCTCGTGAAGACGCACAAGGAAGGACGCGTGCGCCGTTGCACGCTCGACCCGCAGGCGATCAGCCTGGCCGAGTCGTGGCTCAGCGAGCGCCGCCAGCAATGGGAAACGCACTTCGACCGCCTCGGCGCGCTGTTCGCGGCCGATACCGATACTCCCCCCACCAGTGAAAGGAAGTCCTGATGAACGTCTCGCCGATCTTCCATGGTTCCTTCGTCATCGAGCGCCGCTATCCGGTGCCGCCCGCCCGCGTATTTGCCGCCTGGACCGATCCCGCGCTGAAGAGCCGCTGGTTCGTCGGGCCGGCCGGCTGGCAGCAGATCGAGCGCACGCTCGACGTGCGCCCGGGCGGCAGCGAGATCCTGCACGGCAGGTTTGCTGAACGCGCGCTGGAGACGAAATTCACGGCCCGTTATCACCACGTGGTGCCCGACGCCCGGCTCGTGTACATCTACGACATGCACCTGAACGGCGCGCACCATTCGGCATCGCTGGCCACCGTGGAGTTCATCGCCGATGGCGCCGGCACCTTGCAGCGCTTCCACGAGCAGGTGGCCTTCCTTGACGGCACCACGGCCGACCAGGGCGTACCGTCGCGCGAGCACGGCACGGCGGCGCACCTGGACCGCCTGACCCAACTGTTCCAATGAGGCCGGCCATGGACCTGCATTTCTACGCCCACCCATTCTCGTCCTACTGCCAGAAGGTGCTGGTCGCGCTGTACGAGCACGATTTACCGTTCACGTGGCGGCCGATCAACGACGGCGATGCCGCTGCCGAGGAGGAATTCGCGCGGCGCTGGCCGATGCGCCACATGCCGCTGCTGACGGACGGCGGCCGCGACGTCGTCGAGGCCAGCATCGTCATCGAATATCTGGAACGCTACCGCGGCGACGCGCCGCCGCTGATCCCGCTTGATGCCGACGCGGCGCTGCAGGTGCGCTTCCTCGACCGCTTCTTCGACAACTACGTGATGACGCCGATGCAGCGCATCGTCTACGACCACATCCGGCCGGAAGCCGAGCGCGACGCGCGCGGCGTGGCCGATGCGCGTGCGCTGCTCGAGCGCAGCTATGCATGGCTGGAGACCCAGATGGCCGGCAAGGAGTGGGCGGCCGGGCAGGCGTTCACGCTGGCCGATTGCGCGGCCGCGCCGGCGCTGTTCTATGCGGACTGGGTGCACCCGATCGCCGCGCACTACGAACATGCGCGGGCGTATCGCACGCGGCTGCTGGCGCGGCCGTCGTTCGCGCGTGCCGTCGACGAAGCGCGGCCGTACCGCAAGCTGTTCCCGCCGGGGGCGCCGGACCGGGATTGACGCGTTACTGGTACGGACAGCGCTGGCGCATCATCTCCATGCGCCGGTCGCGCATCTCGGGCGTCATGCCCTTCATGTGCTCTTCCATCAACGCCTGCCGCTCGGCCGGCGTCTTCGCGCTCATGATTTCCCGGTGCTGGGCGCACATCGGCTGCCTGCCCTCGTCCGGTGCGCCACCGCCTTGCGTGCCGGCAGCACTGAGGCCGGACGTGTCCGCCATGCCGGCGCAACCGGCCAGCAGCACAGCCGCAAGCGGGCCGGACCATCGAAGAAGTGGGTTCATCATCAGCTCCTCACGGGTAATCCGATATCTCCCATCCTACAAGCTTTGCCGGCGCCACTCCCGTGGATTTCATTCGAGTGCGGCGTTGGCGTCACAACCTCGACACAATTGCCGCCGAGCGTACTCCAGCGTACGGAGCGCGCGCGGCGGCACTGGCATGCTGGAACCCTGGATAAACGAACAGGAGCACAATCATGGGTAAATACTTCCTCGCATGGATTCTGGGCGTGCCGGCCTTCGTGCTGGTTCTCATCTATCTGTTCTTCAACTGATCGCAGTGCGGCGCCCTTGACCGGGCGCCGCCTGCTTACATGCCGTAGCCGTACTTGCCGTAATCGAAGTCGAAGTTCTTCCTCAACTCGGCCAGGTGAAGGGCATACGCATGCAACGTGCGCAGCGAATACTCCAGCCGCGCGCGTATCGCCTGCTCGGCCTGCACCGGTTCCGCATTGAACACGGCATCGACATTGCGCACGATGACATGGTCCGGGATATACACGACATGGTTGTTCTTCGCGGACGCCATGCGCAACTCGGCAACGGGATAGACGCCGTTGCCCGACGCGGACACCGAGACGATCAACGCGGGCTTGTGCCCCAGCTCGCGGTTCCCGCACAGCAGCAGGAAATTCTTGAAGCCACTGGGGACCATGCCAGCCCATTCAGGCACGACAAACACGAAACCTTCCGATGCACGCAACTGCCGCGCGATCGGCAGCCACACGTCGTGCCATTTACCGCTTTCCGATCCCGCTTCCTCATCCCATAACGGCAGCGGATTGCCGGCCAGGTTGATGACGGCGGAGTTCACGCCTTCCGCCCCCAACATGCTCGCGATATAAAACGCGAGCTTCATGCTTTGCGAGCCGCGCCGGTGGCTGCCGCTGACGATCGTGATCTTCATGCCCGCTCCTAGTGACTCATCTTCGCCTTGACCGGCGGGCTGTAGAACACGGAACCGAACAGGATCTTCGGCCAGTGGCGCAGGCTGTTCAGACGCAGTTCGCGGTAGAACCGCACATAGGGCAGCAACAGGAAGCGGATCGGGTTATAGCAATAATCCGCGTGCTTGCCGAACAGACCCGTCTGCGGAATCTCTTCGTCCGGCTCGACGTACGTGCCGAACAGCCGGTCCCACAACGTGAAGCGTGCGCCGAAATTGCAGCCGGTCTTGCGGTTGTGGCGCGGCTCGTTCGAGTGGTGCGTGTAATGCACGGCGACCGTGACGAACACCAGCCGCATCATCCGGAATACGCGGTATTTCTGTTCCAGCTTGTACAGCATCGGCGAATGCGAGGGATCGATCCAGATATCGATCAGCAGCACCGGGATCAGGAACCAGCCGACGCCGGCCAGGTCCGTGGTGAACAATGCGCTCAGCAACGGCAGCATGAACAGCGTGATGCCTTTCGATGCCTTCAGCGCCAGCACGTCCGGTTCGGCCGCGAAGTGGAACTGCGTCAGGTTTTCATGGCGATGATGGTTGATGTGCCCCAGGTTCCACAGCAGCCGCATATTGTGCGTGAGGCGGTGCGACCAGTAAAAGCAGAAGTCGCCGATCAGGCACGCCAGAATGACGGCGAACGGCCCGCTGATATCAACGATCTTCGGCACCGCATGCAGCCACGCCATGTAGTGGCCCATCACCCGCTCGAACCACGGCTGCGTGCCGATGAACAGGAAGCCGAACAGCCACATCATGATATTGGCCAGCGACGTATTGATCATGCCCTTCCACGCGAACGGCCGGCCGGTGGCGCGGCGGTGAAACACGATGTCGCCGAGGCCGACGGCAACCAGAAAGGCGAAGCGGAACAACGCAAGCCCCAGCAATATCTTCGCCACCAGCGGACCTTCCGCGCCCAGGTTCACCTCCGGCATCATGTGGAAGATGTGCGCCGTATTGGTCGTCAGCGGGTCGAGCAGGAACGCCAACTTCGGCGTCGCGAACAGCCACACGACGAATGCCGCACCAAACGCCGCGTACAGCCACCGCCGGTGTTTGCTCAACATGTTTTCGTGAATATTGAAGTCCCAGATCTTCCGCACGATCCGCGCCGCGGCGCCGCGCCAGTCGCCCGGCAGGGCGTTCACGTGCGCATTCGATACCGATGTATTCATGGTCTGCTTCCCTTATTGGTTTGTGTTGTTCCAGCGATTTATTTGGAGTTGGTGATACGGATGGCTCGCCCGGTGTTCCAGGTCGATCAACCCGGCTTTTTTGAGTCCATAATGAATGCCGAACGCCAGCACCATCATCGAAACAATCCACAGCGCGATGACGACGATGGCGGTGATACTCCGATTGCTGCCTGCAAGTTTTTCGCTGCGCATGATTCGCTCCTCTCGTTTCAAACACGTGGCTTGCGAAATCATTCTTCACTGTTGAGTGGCGCGATAAAAGCTGTCAGGAATGACTGTCATATTTCTCTGTCAGTTCTGACAGGTGGGGGAAAGGGGGCGTGTGTCAGATCTGACAGGTGAGGCGCGAGGCGGTGTTCGTTATACTGGCTGCATCGGTTTTCGCACACAGGTGTTCCCATGATCGTTCCAAGCAGCGTCTTCCTTCACTACCTGAAAAGGCTGGACCGCCTGTTGAAGCGCATCGAGCGCTTCCAGCCCGACATCTCGGGCAACCGGCTGCATCCGGACATGTTCCCGCTGTTACAGCAAGCCCGCACGGCGATCAGCTTCGCGCTGCGCGCCTGCTGCCCGCTGGCCGGCCGGGAGATCGTCTCGTTCGGCGACGGCGAATACAACTACGAAAACATCTACGCTGAGCTGGCCGCGGCGATCCAGTACCTCGCCGCGATCCCGCCGGAAGAATACGGCGACCTGGGCGCGCGCACGATCGACACGGCGGCCGGTTTTGCCGACCTGCGGATGAATGGCTGGGATTACTATCTGACGTACTGCCTGCCCAATTTCTGCTTCCACTACAGCATGGTCTATGCGATCGCCCGGCAGGCCGGCGTGCCGATCGGGAAAGCCGATTACGACGGCTTCCACAAATATCCGCTCGGCTTTTCGTTCACTGACGAATGCGATCCGGAAGATTTACCGCAGCGCGCATGATGTGATGCGATTATTTCGGACGGGTCCGTCCGCTGACCGTGGCGCAACGTGGTGGGAGGAGTAGTGGACTATTCGATGTTCCGTGAATTCAGGGCCGCGCTGGCGGAGGCGCCACATCTGGTCGATCTGAAAAACATTTGCCGGGACTTTTGCCGCGCGATCGGCGTCGATCATTATCTGTTCGGCGTCTGCGAAGTGGTGTCGCTGGTCTCGCCGAAAGTGGTGACCCTGACGAATTTCCCGGCCGAGTGGGTCGAATGGTATTTCCAGAACCGCTCGTCGTCCGTCGATCCGCTGCTGAAATACAGCCTGTACAACACGACGCCGATCCTGTGGAGCGAGCTGATCAACACGAAGGGGTATGACGCGCAGAGTTCACGGGCGTTCTTCGAAGCTGGCAAGGAATATGGCCTGCACCACGGGCTGACGGTGCCGCTGCACCCGCCCAGCGGACAAACGTCGTACTTCAGCGTCGTCAGCGCCGATGCGGCCGCCGATGAAAACGTTCTCGGCAACCTGATGCCGGCCGCCGCGATGTTCAGCCAATACCTGTTCGCCGCCTATACGCGGATCGACAAGGTGGAAAACCCGAAGGTGAACGAATTGACCGAGCGGGAACTGGAGTGCGTGTTCTGGGCTTGCGAAGGCAAGACGGCCTGGGAAATGGCGCAGATCGTCGGCGTGGCGGAACGCACCGTCAATTTCCACCTGACGTCCGTGATCAAGAAGCTGGGCGCGTCGAACCGGCAGCACGCGGTGGCCAAGGCCGTGATGTATGGGCTCGTCAAACCGCGGCCTTAGGCTGCCCGGCGCGGGCCTGTTCATGTGCCGCAAGGTGGCACGGCTTCGTCAGGGACCGGCCAGCCGCTCGACCATCGCCTTGCGATAGCGCCGGCTCATGCGCAGCCGCTGTCCCGACTCCAGCACGACGTCGTATTCGCCGTCGGCCTGCAAATCCAGCGCCCGCACCCGGCTCAGGTTGACGATGGCCGAACGGTGGATACGCTGGAAGCCATGCGGCGCCAGCGCCGCCTCCAGGTCCGCCAGGCTGCGCCGCAACATGTGCGCGCGGCTACCAACGTGCAGCGTCGAGTAGTAATCGCTGGCCTCGATCCAGTCGATGTCGGCGAACTTCACCACTTCCAGCGAGCTGCCGTGCCGGACGATGAAGCGTTGCGTTTCACCGGGCACGCGCAGTCTTTCCTTGGCCCGTTCCAGCACGCGGTCGAAGCGCGCGTCGTCGAACGGTTTCAGCAGGTAGTCGAGGGCGCCGACGTCGAACGCGCGCAACGCGAACTGGTGGTGGGCCGTGACAAAGACGATGGCGAATGGCGGCGCGGGGCCGATGCGCTCGAGCAGTTCGAAGCCGTCGCACTCGGGCATTTCCACGTCCAGGAACACGAGATCGGGACGCAGGGCCGGCAGCGCAGCCAGGGCTTCCTCCGCCGAGCCGCATTCGCCCACCACGCGCACCGAGGGATCGCGCGCCAGCAGCATGGCGACATTGCTGCGCGCCAGCGGCTCGTCGTCGACGATCAGTGCGCGCATCATGCGGGGCAATCGGATAACGTCAGCGGTAACGTCAGCGTCGCCAGCACGCCGGCGGCCGCTTCGTTGCGCAACGTGAGCGCCTCGGCGCCGCCGTACAGCGCACGCAGCCGCTGCCGCGTGTTCGCCAGGCCGACACCTTCCCGCCAGCTGGCCGGCAGCGGCGGCCCGTCGTTGTACACGCTCAGCGTCAGCGTGCCACCGTCCGCCGATGCGGCAACGGTGAGCTCGCCCCCTTTGGCACGCTTCGCGATGCCATGCTTGATCGCGTTTTCCACCAGCGGCTGGACGATGAAATCGGGCACCAGCGCCGACTTCAGGCTGTCCGGCACGTCGATCCGGTAACGCAGCCGCTCGGCAAACCGGATGCGCTGCACGTCGAGGTAGTTACGGATGAAATCGAGCTCTTCCTCGATCGTCACCAGCTGGCGCTCGGAACGGTCGGTGACGCGGCGCAGCAGGTCGCCCAGCGCGGCCGTCAGCGCGATCGCCTCGTCGCCCTTGTTGACGCGGATGAGTGCCGTGATCGCGTTCAGCGAATTGAACAGGAAGTGGGGTTCCAGCTGCACCCGCAGCGCCGCCAGCTGTGCTTGCGCCAGCAATTCCGCCAGCCGGGCGCTGGCCGCGCGCTGGTGCAACAGCCGGGCACGGGCTTCCAGCGCCGCGTGCAGCGCCACGATCGCGCCATACAGCACGACGTCGCCGATCAGGTTCGCCAGCAGCTTCGAACGCAACAGCGGCAGAAACGGATCGGGACCTTCCGGGTAGGCGTACGGATTGGTCTCGTGCTCGAGCAGCGCCGCCCAGGCCGCCCACAGCACGCCGATCGCCAGGCACGCCACGCCGTGCACGAGCCATGCCGCGACGCGCCGCGACGGCAGCGGAAAGCGGCGCAGCAGCGCGAGAGGCACGGGGGTGAACGCGGCCCACACGGCCCACGACGCCACCGTCACGACGAACAGCGTGACCCACGCGTGGTGCATGCCCATCGCCCGCATCGATACCACGACTTGCGTGCCATCGACGAGCCCCAGCGCCAGCCACCCCAGCGCCGCCTGGCGCGCCGTCGTCGCGAAGTTGTTCGTGCTTTCCGTCATGCCCGCATCATAGGGGAATTCTCCCGGCGCGGCGACGCTTTGCAGCCAATGCACCGCCACGTGCAGCCAACGGCCTCGCTTGCGCGCCCACGCAATGGGACACTGCCGGTTCGCCCCGCATGGGCGTCACATCAGCACATAAGGACCAAACATGAACAGACGTGACCTCTTCCGCTTGTCGAGTGCGCTAGGATTGACCGCGGCGCTGCCTGGCATCGGTAACGCCGGCAACCAGGCCACCGCGCCGGCACCGCTGCACCCGCCCGCCACAGGCAGCATTCCCGTGGCCTTCCTGCTGTCGGAAGACGCGGTGGTGATCGACTTCGCCGGCCCGTGGGAGGTGTTCAGCAACGTCAGCGTGCCCGGCCGGCCGGACGCCCCTGTGTTCCAGCTGTACACGGTAGCCGCCACGAAGGAACCGATCAAGGCCAGCGGCGGCATGACGATCGTGCCCAGCTACACGTACGACACGGCACCGCAGCCGAAGGTGATCGTGATCCCCGCGCAGAGCGATCGCAGCGAAGCGACGCTGGCATGGATCCGCCAGGCGGCGCAGGGAGCGGACCTGACGATGTCCGTCTGCACGGGCGCGTTCCTGCTGGCCAGGACGGGCCTGCTGGCGGGCAAGGCCGCGACGACGCACCACGGCGCCTACAAGGAACTCGCGATGAAGTACCCAGACATCACGGTGAAGCGGGGCGCGCGCTTCGTCGAAGCGGGGAACGTCGCCAGCGCCGGCGGCCTTTCCTCCGGCATCGACCTGGCGCTGCGCGTGGTCGAGCGCTACTTCGGCCGGACCGTCGCCAGCAACACGGCCACCACGCTGGAGTACCAGGGCCAGGGCTGGCTCGACCCGAACGCCAACCAGGCGTATGCGCGCGTGCGCAGCGCGTCCGGCCAACCGTTGTGCCCCGTGTGCGACATGGAAGTCGACAAGAGGACGGCGCCTTCGTCCACTTATCGCGGCAAGACGTACTACTTTTGCGTCGACGACCACAGGAAGTTGTTCGATACGAAGCCGGCGGTGTTCCTGGCCGGCGCATAAAAGGGTTTGCGCCGCTTTGGCGATCGGGGTTGTCACCGCCCGTCGTAGTACCCGTGGCGCTGGCCGTGGCCCCTCGGCCAGCGCGGCGCCCCGTCACTGGAGCTTGAGATCGATGCGATCGTCGTTCAGCAGGATGACGGAGCCGTCCAGTAGCTGCTGGCTCGAGATATCCTTGTCGAGATAGCGCTCGGCCAGCCCTTTCGGCAGGTAGAAGCGATACTGTACCTTCGTCGGAATCGCTTGAGCGATGCCGAAGGTCTTCTTGTAGCTGATCACGGTAACGTCATAGCCATCCACCGCGAGATCGCCGTCACCACCGGCCAATGCCGGGAGCACTTTTCTGACCACGTCGTCGAACACGCGCGCACCGATCATGTAATTGGTCAACGTGTTTTCGTTGTACTCGATCGGATTGGGCAGCATGACCGCCAGGTAGATGCCTTTCTTGAAGACGGACCCGCACATCGCGTTTGCGATCAGGCTGACACGGTTGCGGTCGGCGAATTGCAGCACTTTTTCCGCGCGCTGTTGCAACAACTCGAGCTGTGCCGGTGCCATCGACGCTTTCAACGGTTTGCAGATCAGTTCCTTCGCCGGGTTGCGCAACGTATTGACGCGTTCCACGACAGCTGCCGGCATCGCGACGCCGCGGCACGAGTCGAAGCCGACGGTGCAACGGTCGCCATTCCGGTAGGCGGCAAGCGACAGGTCGTAGTAATTCAGCGCCGCTTCGGAATAACCCAGCGCTTCGGCTGCCGCGCCCAGGTAAAAATAGTAAAGGTCCGACACGTAGCGCTTGCCGACGACGCCTTCGACCAGTTCAGCCCAGCGCTTCTCGGCATACAGCGTGTTCAGCGCGGCGCCACCGCCGGCACCGCTGCCGAGCATGCTGTATTTCAGGCGTAGTGTGCCTTTCTCGAACTGCGTCTTGACGCCCTGATCCTGAAAGTCCGCGGCAAACCCGCATGGGGCGAAAAAGAATGAGCCGGCAATCAATGCGGCGATGATGAATGATTTCATGAATGCGCGAGGAGAAATTGTTTTTCGGCAGTAATAATTTATTTTCATCAATATAACGTATTGCGTAACTTCACGAAAGTGCCGCCACCAGGTACGCAGCGCAGGTTCGGCGCTTATCGGAAGCGGGAATACGCCGCTGACGATAACGCGGCGGTGGAGTATTTCCGGTAGCGAATCGGAAGCGTACAGTGGGAAGGAGTAATGTGTGCTTGGTCAAGCGCGGCCTTGGGCTCCCGCTTGGTTTGTCCGTGAAAGAAGGAGGATTGGATGCAGACTGTTACCACTGGCACCCTTGAAATCGGCTATCACGAGTACGGTGCGCACGACGGCTGGCCCGTCGTACTCAGCCATGGATTTCCCTATGATCCACATGCCTACGATGAAGTTGCACCGCGCCTGGCGGACGCCGGCGCACGCGTCATCGTCCCCTATCTGCGCGGCTTCGGGCCGACGCGGTTCCTGTCCGACATTACGATGCGCAGCGGCCAGCAGGCGGCGTTGGGCAAGGACATCATCGAACTCCTGGACGCGCTGGGTATCGAGCGGGCCATCCTGGCGGGATATGACTGGGGCGGCCTGGCTTCCTGCGTGGCGTCGGCGCTGTGGCCCGAGCGGGTGGTGGGCCTCGTTTCCTATGCCGGTTACGACATCATCGACGTCGAGCGGCTGGGTCACGCCTACTCGCCCAGCCTGGAACAGGCCGTCTGGTACCAGCATCTGTTCCAGAGCGAGCGCGGGCGCGAGTGCCTGGCGCAGCACCGCCGCGAACTGTGCCGCATCCTGTGGCGGCAGTGGTCGCCGACCTGGGCCTTCGACGACGCCACGTTCGACCGCACTGCCGCCTCGTTCGACAACCCGGATTTCGTCGATGTGGCGATCCACTCCTACCGGTTCGACTTCGGGCTGGCAGAGGGCGATCCGGCGCTGGCCGATCTGGAAGCTCGGCTGGCCGCGAAGCCTCCGATCACGGTTCCCGCCGTTACGCTGGACGGAACGCAGGATCCGCTGAAGCCGGGCGGCACGGCAGACCATGCGCCGATGTTCCACGCCCGGCACGAGCATCGGGTGGTGGAGTGCGGGCATAACCTGCCTTGGGAGGCGCCGGCGGAGTTTGCGGATGCGGTGCTGACGGTGCGGGCTTGGGTTGCTGGCGCTCCTCTTGCGTGACGAATCGCCTATCGCGCTACTGCCGGCCGCCGAAATAATTCAGCCGATGGCCGCCGAGCCTGCGTGAAAGCTCGGCGAGAAAGTCGCTGGAGAACTCTGGCCAGTTGAAGAATTCGAACGCCAACGTGGCGAACCCGGCGCTGGGATGGCTCCAGGCGGGAATCGGGCTCGCCGCCTTGCAATGAGGGCATTCGAACGTATCTGGCCCACCCTCCGTCCACTTCGCGCCCTCGTCGCAAAAAACACCGAGATCGACTTCGGCGTCGCAGCGCGGGCAGCGCATATCGGGAAATGCGCCTGAGCTGTTGAACAGGAACTGCGGGCTTGTCACGACACGCATGCCGTTCAAGCCCGCCTCCAGGAACGACTCGTACTTGCTGTTGCCGAACCCCGGCGGCACTTCCTTGCATGCCGTCTGATAAGCAGGACCGGGCAAGTAACACGGCCCGTCGCGCATGCAGCCGTCGCACTGGCGGTCTTCGATGATGCGCGCATCGACCAGCCAGCCGATGATGGATGCGGCCAGCTCCCGCGCCCGTTCGGGTGAGGTTTCCTCACAGTCGATGATTGCATCTGCCCAGTAACCCATGCCACCTCCCGATGTGTGAATGCCAGGACCTGCATTTGCCGCGTCGCGCTCTGGTAACGCCGCCCTTACTCCACCGTCACCGACTTCGCCAGATTCCGCGGCTTATCCACATCCGTCCCCCGCGCCAGCGCCGTGTGGTAAGCCAGCAATTGCAGCGACACCACGTGCAGGATCGGCGACAGGCAGCCGTAGTGCTCGGGCATGCGGATGACGTGCACGCCTTCGCCGGACGTGATGCGCGAGTCGACGTCGGCGAATACGTACAGCTGGCCGCCGCGGGCGCGCACCTCCTGCATGTTCGACTTCAGCTTCTCGATCAGCGCGTCGTTCGGCGCGATCGTCACGACCGGCATTTCTTCCGTCACCAGCGCCAGCGGGCCGTGCTTCAGTTCGCCGGCGGGGTACGCTTCGGCGTGGATGTACGAGATCTCCTTCAGCTTCAGCGCGCCTTCCAGGGCGATCGGGTAGTGCATGCCGCGGCCCAGGAACAGCGCGTTTTCCTTGCGGGCGAATTCCTCGGCCCATGCGATGATCTGCGGTTCCAGCGCCAGCACGGCGGTGATCGCGGACGGCAGGTGGCGCATCGCCTTCAGGTGCGTGCTTTCCTCTTCGTCCGTCAGGCGGCCGTTGACTTGGGCCAGCGACAAGGTCAGCAGGAACAGCGCGGCCAGCTGCGTCGTGAACGCCTTCGTCGATGCCACGCCCACTTCGACGCCGGCGCGCGTGATGTAGGCCAGCTTGCACTCGCGCACCATCGCGCTCGTCGCGACGTTGCAGATCGTCAGCGTGTTTTCCATGCCCAGCGAGCGGGCGTGCTTCAGCGCGGCGATCGTGTCGGCCGTTTCGCCCGATTGCGAGATCGTCACCACCAGCGTGTCCGGGTGCGGCACGCTGTCGCGGTAGCGGTATTCGCTGGCGATTTCCACGTTCACCGGCACCTTGGCGATCGATTCGATCCAGTACTTGGCCGTCAGGCCGGCGTAGTAGCTGGTGCCGCAGGCGAGGATCAGCACGCGGTCGATCTGCTTGAATACCTTGTAGGCCTCATCGCCGAACAGCTCGGGCATGATGCCGGTGACGCCTTCCAGCGTGTCGCCGACGACGCGCGGCTGCTCGAAGATTTCCTTCTGCATGTAGTGGCGGTACGGGCCCAGCTCGGCCGCGCCCGTGTGCGCGTGCACCGTCTTCACCTCGCGCTGCACCTGCTTGCCGTTCGCGTCGACGATCCACGTGCGGGCCAGCTGAAGGTCGACGACGTCGCCTTCTTCCAGGTAGATGATCTGGTCGGTCGTGCCAGCCAGCGCCATCGCGTCGGACGCGACGAAGTTCTCGCCCTTGCCCAGGCCGACGATCAGCGGCGAGCCCTGGCGGGCGGCCACGACGCGGTGCGGTTCCTCACGGCTGAACACGGCGATCGCGTAGGCGCCGTGCAGGCGCTTGACGGCTTGCTGGACGGTCTCGAACAGGTCGCCGTTGTACAGGTGGTCGACCAGGTGGGCGATCACTTCGGTGTCCGTCTGGCTCTGGAATACATAGCCCAGCTTGGTCAGCTCGGCACGCAGCTCGTCGTGGTTTTCAATGATCCCGTTGTGGACCAGCGCGATGCGGGCGTTGTCCGAGTTCGGCGAGAAGTGCGGGTGGGCATTGTGCGACGCCGGTGCGCCGTGCGTTGCCCACCGGGTGTGGGCGATGCCCGTGAAGCCTTGCAGGCCGACTTCCTGGGTCTGCTTTTCCAGGTCCGCCACGCGCGACGTGCTGCGCGAGCGCTGCAGGCGGCCGTCCACGTGCAGCGCGACGCCGCACGAGTCGTAGCCGCGGTATTCCAGACGCTTCAGGCCTTCGATCAGGATCGGGGTGATGTTACGTTGCGCTACTGCGCCGACGATGCCGCACATGTTCAACCTCTTCAGTAAGTGGATTGACAACATCGTAGAGGAGTAGACGAGAAATATGCTTTCTTAATACCGCGTCTTATGAAACAATATTTCGTCACCGTTGTGTCATGAATTATTCTTTCATATATCTACTAAAAGTTTATGGATATTTCTCTCGATGAGATCGACCGCCGCATCTTGAACGCGCTGCAAGCGGATGCATCAATCACCAATGCCGAGCTGGCGCAACTGGTGCACGTCTCGGCGCCCACCTGCTTGCGCAGGGTCAAGCAGCTGCGCGACGCCGGTGTGATCGAACGGCAGGTGGCCATCGTCGCACCGGAGAAGGTAGGGGCCCGGCTGACGGCGATCGTGGAAATCACGCTGGACGTGCAGGCGGCGGACCGGATGGCCGAGTTCGAGACGCATGTCGCGCAGGAGGAGGCTGTGCTGCAGTGCTACCGCGTGTCGCCCGGGCCGGATTTCGTGCTGGTCGTCCAGGTGCCTGACATGCCGGCCTATCACGCGCTGGCACACCGGCTGTTCACGAGCCATGCGAACGTGCGCAACGTGAAAGCCTATTTTTCGACGCTGCGCAGCAAGTTCGAGACGCGCATCGCCGTCTGAACGGCCGGGTTATCCCAGGCTTTGCACAGCCTGTACACCGCTTGTCCGCTTGGTTGTCCACGGGCTTTTCCACCACTATGGATGGGCTTATAACCAGCTTGTACCGGGGTTATACCCGCTTGATCACAAGCTTTTGCACAATGTTGTTCACAAGCTCTGCAGCCATGTTCTCCACTGTCCAGCCCGCCTGAGCGGGGTGCCGTAAAAGCGTGCAACAGGAGGTCGCGATGCACCGGACCCGATTTCCCATCTGGGGATATCCAGTCGGTTTGTCCACGCAGGCATCGCGACCGCCTTCACGACTGTCCTTATCACCGCCTCACGTGATGGCGGCCGCTCATCCGTTATGCAGCGCGCTGCCGCTTCCTTACTTCAAGCATGTCATCAACAACTTGTCCCACCATTTCTCCACAGCGTTATTCACCCCGCGAGAACGCTCTGACGACGCGATTTTGACGTCATACAGCGTTCTCCACCGCTTATCCGCCGCTTTTACTCACCTTTACCAACAAACTTATCCCCAGTTGCCTACTGTCCAGGCATTCACTCCGTTACCAGCACCGTTCCAGCCTCTCCCGCTACTTCTGCACCGCCTGTGCACCGTCTGTCCACGCGCTTGTGCACATGCTTGTCCACAGCGCAGCGGCTAGAATGGCGCATGAACTACCTTGCACATGTTTATCTGGCGCGGCACGGCGATGCGGCGATGGTCGGGGCGATGCTGGGCGACTTCGTGAAGGCGAACGACGTCCAGGGCTATCCACCGGCAATCGCGCGCGAGATCACGCTGCACCGGCACATCGACAGCTATACGGACAGCCACCCGGTCGTGCGGGAGGCCCGCGAATTGTTCGGGGAAGGCCGCCGGCGCTATGCCGGCATCGTGCTGGACGTGTTCTACGACCACGAGCTGAGCCGGCACTGGGACAGCTGGTGCGACGTGCCGAAGGATGAATTGATCGCCCGCTTCTACGGCGCGCTGACGGCGCACGAACCGATGTTGCCGCCGCGGCTGCGCGAGATGCTGCCCTATCTGGTGCGGCAGGACTGGCTGGGTGGTTACGGCACGTACGAGGGCGTGGAGGCGACGATCGCCCGGGTGTCGCGCCGCCTCAGCAGGAATGGCGACCTGCTGCGCGACGGCTTGCAGGACCTGGCCCGGCACCGCGAGGCGATCGCGCAGGGGTTCCAGCGCTTCTTCCCCGACCTGGTGCGGTTCGCGGAAGAGCGCCGGCAGGTGCTTATTTCTTCGTCTTGACGGGGCGCTGCCAGCCGTCGATCGTCATCTGCTTCGGACGGGAAATCGTCAGCTTGCCCGCTGCCGCATTTTTGGTCAGCGTGGTGCCGGCGCCGATCGTCGCGCCCGCGCCCACCGTCACGGGGGCGACCAGCTGGCTGTCGCTGCCGATGAACGCGTCGTCCTCGATGATCGTGCGGTACTTGTTGGCGCCGTCATAGTTGCAGGTGATCACGCCGGCGCCGACGTTGACGCGCGAGCCCACGTCCGCATCCCCCACGTAGGCGAGGTGGTTCGCCTTGCTGTGCGCGGCGACGATGCTGTTCTTGATCTCGACGAAGTTGCCGACGTGGACCTCTTCGCCCAGCTCGGTGCCCGGGCGCAGCCGCGCGTATGGGCCGATGATCGATTTCGGGCCGACGACCGCTTCCTCGATGTGGCAGAACGGCTTGATCTGCGCGCCCGCTTCGATCGACGCATTGACGATGACGCTGTGCGCGCCCACCGTCACGCCATCGGCCAGCGTGACCTTGCCTTCGAAGACGCAGCCCACGTCGATCGTCACGTCGCGCCCGCAGACGAGCTCGCCGCGGATGTCGATGCGTGCCGGGTCCATCACAGTGACGCCTTTTTCCAGCAGCGCCAGCGCCTGGTTGTTCTGGTGGATCCGCTCCAGCTGCGCCAGCTGCACCTTGCTGTTCACGCCCAGCACTTCCCACTGGGCGCCCGGGTGGGCCGACACGACGTCGACGTCCTCGGCAACGGCTTGCGCCACGATGTCCGTCAGGTAGTACTCGCCTTGCGCATTATTGTTCTGCAGCGATGCGAGCCATTTCTTCAGGCGGGCGGTCGGAATGCACATGATGCCGGAATTGATTTCGCGGATCGCGCGCTCTTCCGGCGTCGCGTCCTTTTCCTCGACGATGCGCACGATTCGGTCATTTTCGCGGACGATGCGGCCCAGGCCATACGGATCGTCCTGCACGACGGTGAGGATGCCCAGCTTGTCCTGGCCGGCCGCGTCGACCAGGCGGCGCAGCGAGGCGGCGGTGGTCAGCGGCACGTCGCCGTACAGCACCAGGGTCGGCACGGTTTCATCCAGCACGGGCAGCGCCTGCATCACGGCGTGGCCGGTGCCCAGCTGCGGTTCCTGCAGCGCGGCGGAGATGTCGATGCCGCCCTGGGCTTTATGGCTCTCCAAAGCCGACAGCACCGTGGCGCCGCCGTGGCCATAAATGACACATAATTTGCCGGGCGCGAGGCTGCGCGCCGTATCGATCACGTGCGACAGCAGCGGCTTGCCGGCAAGCGGGTGCAGGACCTTGGGCAGTGCGGATTGCATGCGTTTGCCCATGCCGGCAGCGAGGATGACAACGTTCATGGCCGATTTCGTCTTAGTTAAAAATATGCAAAATTTTAACACGCAGCCCCTTTCGTTCCCCCGCTCGTTCCGCACGTGGCTCGCGCTGGTGTTTCTGGTGCTCGTCGCAGCCTGCAGCTCGCTGAAGCTGGCCTACAACAACGGCGACACGCTGCTGTATTGGTGGCTCGACAACTATGTGGACTTCGATGGCGAGCAGCGCGACGAGGTCAAGAAGGACATCGACAACCTGTTCCGCTGGCACCGCAAGACGCAGTTGCAGGACTATGTGCACGTGCTCCAGCGGGCCCAGCAGCAACTCCGCTCCGACCCGACGCCGGCCGACCTGCGCGCCGACTACGACGACATCCGCGCCCGCACCCAGTCGCTGCTGCTGAAAGCGGCGCCGGACATCGCCGACCTGGCGCTGTCGCTAAAGCCGGACCAGCTGGTGCAGATGGAGAAGAAATTCGCGAAGAACAACGACAAATTCCGCCGCGAGAACATGAAGGGCAACAGCGACGACCAGAACGCGTATCGCTACAAGAAATCGATGGAGCAGTTCGAGTTGTGGTTCGGCAGCTTCTCGCGTGAGCAGAAGGACATCATCCGCAAGGCGTCGGACGCGCGCCCGCTGGACAACCAGATCTGGCTCGACGAACGGATGCGCCGCCAGCGCAGCATCCTGGCGCTGGCGCGCCGCATCATGCAGGAAAAACCCAGCCGCGAGCAGGCCATCGCGCAGATCCAGAGCCTGATCCGGGAAAGCTTCACGCGGCTGGACAACTCGGAACGCAAGCCTTTCTTCGACGCCTACACGGGCAGCACGATCGAGCTCGTGCATACAGTGGTCCGCATCGCGACGCCGGAACAGAAGGCCCACGCGCAAAAGCGGATGCAGGGCTGGATCAACGACTTCAACGCACTGGCGGCGGAGGCGAAGTAGCCGGCGGCCGGCGTACGATAAAGCGGTCGTGTTAGGCTATTTGCATTGCCAACTCAACAATGCGCCATGACCACGCCTGTCTTCCGCGCCGTCCTGTTCGACCTCGACGGTACTCTTGCCGACACCATCCCCCTCTGCATCGCCGCCTTCCGCGCCACGCTCGAGCCGCAGCTCGGCCCGCTCACGGACGAGCAGATCGTCGCCGCGTTCGGGCCGGATGAGGAGGGCGTCATCCGTACCCTGGCGCCCGGCTACCAGGGTGATGGGGTCGCCACCTTCCTGCAGCACTATGAAACGCAGCACGCGCTGTGCCCGGCGCCGTTCCCCGGCATTGCGCCCCTGCTGCGGGAATTGCGCGAGCGGGGCGTGCGGCTGGGGCTCGTCACCGGGAAGGGCGCCGGCAGCACGCGGCTGTCGCTACGCCGGTTCGGGCTGGACCTGTTCGACGTCATCGAAACGGGGTCTCCGCACGGGTCGCGCAAGGCCGAGGCATTGCGGCACACGTTGGCGCAGTGGGATGTGCCGGCGGCCGCAGCCGTCTATATCGGCGATGCACCCACCGATGTGACGATCGCCCGCGACGTCGGGCTGGCGGCCGTCGCGGCGGCGTGGGCGGGCACTGCCGAGGTGGACGCTCTGCAGGCGACGGCGCCGGACTTGCTGGCCACGTCGGTCGACGCATTGCACACGTGGCTGCTGGCCCGGCTGGGCGGCGACGAGACGCCGTGGCTGTGGATCGCACAACGGCTGCAGGCGCTGGCACAGGCGGGCCTGGCGTACAACCCGCCGCCATTCGACGCCGAGCGCTACCAGGAAGTCCTGGCACTGAGCCAGCGGATGCTGGGCGGCCTGACCGGCCATCCGCCGGCACGCTACGCCGAGGCGGCCGCGCCGGAGCAGGGCTACCCGACGCCGAAGGTCGACATCCGCGCCGTGCTGTTCCGCGGCACCGACGAGATCCTGATGGCGCGCGAAAAGCACGACGGCGGCCGCTGGTCGCTGCCGGGCGGCTGGGCGGACGTCGGCTACACGCCGTTCGAAGTGGCCGTGAAGGAAGTGCAAGAGGAAACGGGGCTGGACACGGAAGCGGTGCGGCTGCTGGCGCTGTGGGACAAGCGCGTCCACCCGCACCCACCGCAGTCGTGGTACGTGTACAAGGCGTTCGTGCTGTGCCGCATCACGGGCGGCTCACTTCTGGCCGACACGGCCGAGACAACCGAGGTGCGCTGGGTCCATCGCAGCGAGCTGGCTGGGCTGGACATCTCGGTGGACCGCGTCACGCTGTCGCAGCTGGAGCGCCTGTTCGACTTCGCCAGCGATCCCGATCTGCCGACCTTGTGCGACTGAAGCCTGCCGGGCGGAAAAGTTTCCAAAATTCGGGGTCTGACCCCGATTTTGGGAAATATTTCTGCCAAAACGGTGTCTGACACCGGTTGTTTGGTGCGTGCTATAGTGCCGCGTCATTTCCGCGTCACGTCCCATGCAAAAGAAAAAGCCCGCCGCCAAAGTCCCCGTTCACGGTCCCCAGCATGCCAAGCAGGTGCGCATCATCGGCGGCAGCTGGAAGCGCACGCCGCTGCCGGTGCTGGAAGCGCTGGGCTTGCGGCCGACGCCCGACCGCGTGCGCGAGACGGTGTTCAACTGGCTCAACCACCTGCGCGGCGATTGGGGCAACCTGCGCGTGCTGGACCTGTTTGCCGGCAGCGGCGCGCTTGGCTTCGAAGCCGCCAGCCGCGGCGCGCAGCAGGTGACGATGGTCGACGCGAACGCTTCCGTCGTGCGCCAACTGCAGACGATCCAGGAAAAGCTGAAAGCCACCAATATCGTCGTGCAGCGTGCCGATGCGCTGGCGCTGGCGCAATCGCTGGCCCAGCGGGGCCAACGCTTCGACCTGATCTTCCTCGACCCGCCGTACCAGCAGGATTTCCTGTCGCGCTCGTTGCCGCTGTGCGACAAGCTGCTGGCCGACGGCGGCCTCGTGTATGCCGAGTCCGGCCTGGCGTTGTCGGCCGACGGCGACGCGCCGGAATGGATGGCGCCATGGGAAGTGGTGCGCGAGGACAAGGCCGGCATGGTGCATTTCCATTTGCTGCGCCGCCGCGAAGACTAGCCGCCAGCGGACGGATCTGCCCCGTTTTCAGGCATAATGCGCGTCTGATTCGTGCAAAAAGGCGAGGGACGCAATGGTTGTAGCCGTTTATCCAGGAACTTTCGATCCGCTGACCCGTGGTCACGAGGATCTGGTACGCCGCGCGTCCGGCCTGTTCGACACGCTCGTCGTGGGAGTGGCCGACAGCAAGAACAAGCATCCGTTCTTTTCGCTGGAAGAGCGCCTGGAGATCGCCAACGAGGTGCTCGGACATTACCCGAACGTCAAGGTCGAGAGCTTTTCCGGCCTGCTGAAGGATTTCGTGCGCCAGCACGATGCCCGCGTGATTGTGCGCGGCCTGCGCGCCGTGTCCGACTTCGAATACGAATTCCAGATGGCGGGTATGAACCGCTACCTGCTGCCGGACGTCGAGACGCTGTTCCTGACGCCGTCCGACCAGTACCAGTTCATCTCGGGCACGATCGTGCGCGAGATCGCCCAGCTGGGCGGCGACGTATCGAAATTCGTGTTCCCATCCGTCGACCGCTGGCTGCGCAAGAAGATCGCGGAAAACAGCGCTGCCCAAGGCGGCGCCGCATAGAGGTTTATCATGGCTTTGATGATCACCGACGACTGCATCAACTGCGACGTTTGCGAGCCCGAGTGCCCGAACGACGCGATCTCGATGGGTCCGGAAATCTACGAAATCGATCCGAACAAGTGCACCGAATGCGTCGGCCACTTCGACGAGCCGCAGTGCCAGCAGGTCTGCCCCGTCGCGTGCATTCCGTTCAATCCGGCCTGGCGCGAGAGCAAGGAAGAGTTGCAGGCCAAGTTCGAGCACCTGCAGGCCGCCAAGGCCGCCTGAGCACTGCCGGGCGCCCGCGTCCCGGATCCGCTGCTATCCTCGTGCGCTCCATCAGGAGCGGATGATGCCCAACGACGACCTGTCCACCACCGACCCGGAAGGCGCGCTGCCGGACGCCGTCAACGAGAACCTGGAAACGATCAGCGAGTTCTACGCGCGCCACAAGCACGAGATCTCGCCGATGCAGACGCTGATCGAGCGCGTCGCGCTGTTCTTCGGCCGCCCCGGCTACCTGATCGGCATCGTCGTGTTTGCCGTGCTGTGGATCGGCGCGAACCTGTTTGCCGAACAGCTGGGCTGGGACGTGTTCGACGAGCCGCCGTTCTTCTGGCTGCAAGGCATCATCACGTTGAACGCCTTCCTGACGACCACGACCGTGCTGATCCGGCAGAACCGCATGGCACGGCTGGCCGACCAGCACACCCACCTGGACCTGCAGGTCAGCCTGCTGACGGACAAAAAAACCAGCAAGATCATCAGCTTGCTGGAAGAGCTGCGGCGCGACATGCCGCAGGTAGCTGACAAGTCCGACCCGGAAGCGCAGCAGCTCGACAAGCCGGCCAACCCGAACGCGGTGCTGGGCGCGATCGAGAACCAGGACCGCGAGAAATGTTGAAAAAAGCATGATCGTGCGCAAACCAGGCACGGCGGTGGTATAGTGCATCGGCACTTCACAACCATCCGGAGACACCATGCACACCACCCGCCGCACACTGATCAATAGCGCCTGCGCACTGCTGCTGGCCGCCGCACTGCCCGCCTTCGCCGCCGTCGAGGTAGCCGGCGTCAAGTTCGACGACACCGCCACCGTCAACGGCCAGGCGCTGAAGCTGAACGGCGCGGGGCTGCGCACGAAGGTGATCTTCAAGGTCTATGCGCTGGGGCTGTACCTGCCGGAGAAAAAGACGGCAGTGGCCGACATCCTCGCGTCGCAGGGCGCGCGCCGGATCCAGATCGTCAGCCTGCGCGACCTGTCGTCGGAAGACTTCGGCGATGCCTTCATGAAGGGCCTGAACGCCAATACGGACCAGGCCGAGCGCACCCGCCTGCTGCCGCAAACCAAGACGTTCGGCGAAATGTTCGCGTCGATCCCGGGCCTGAAGAAGGGCGACGTGCTGCTGGTCGACTGGATTCCCGGGACCGGCACCGTCTGCACGCTGAACGGCAAGAAGATCGGCCAGACGGTGCAGGACGTGGCGTTCTACAACGCGATCCTGCGCACCTGGCTGGGCGAACACCCGGCCGATTCGGATCTGAAGCCGAAGCTGCTGGGCGGTTGATTTCGCGGTGCAACAAACGCCATGGTGTAGATGACGCCCCTGTTCCGCTCTACCAGGGCGGAACGTCCGCTAACATATATGTGTCGAGCTGGACGATGACCTAGTGGTGGCCGTCCAGCTTGCACAAACAAATTGGCGGCCGCTCCGTCTCATCGGTCACCGTCACCAACTGCGCCTAGAGACGTTACCCCAAGGCTTAAGCAAGAGATCAGCTCTGGCCATGCCTTGATTCACCATCGCTGGTCGTTGACGTGATGGCAGGTATCACTACGGAAGACTGCTCGTTTGCAAACAGCATGATGTGGTGACCTGACGGATTTTCTGGATACAAATGATGAGGTGTGTGACGAAGATTGAAAGAAATTACTTCTCGCGTGGTGTCCGGCACACCGCGTGGAGTTATGTCTAGCGCATCGATGACAAATCCCATCGGCTGGTTATGGGTAAGCCAAAAACCGAACGGCAAGAATTTTAGAAGATGGCCATAAACAGTCTTTTCACCTGGCTTTGGCAAGGACACATCCATCCAGGCCGCATGCCTGAGAATCACTTGTTTGCGTGACAGGTACGGCCAGCAGTACAAGTGCCAATCCTGAGGGAAGGGACGATCAGGATGAATGAAATACTGGCGTAGGGATTCAGAAGCGCCAATGTTCGGACGCCAAGTCCGAGTATCTCCCACTGGGTGAGCCGCGAGTACGTGGCCAATTACCGATTTTGCCACTAGGTGCAGATTCGCCTCTAGCCGGACAATCCGTGGCAGCACGACATTGCTTGCTACGGCCTGCAGCCCCCTATGCATGTTGTCGACAAAATATTTAAGCTCAGGGTCGAAGTTGAGTCCCAGAAGCTCGTTATTGCACATCGAGCACAATGTCTTAAACTTCAAGCCACCCTGAATATAGATTGAGCTGCGAGATCTCTCCCTCCGCTCCGAGTCCATAGTGAGCCGACGCAATATCGCATTGGTTATTTGCACACATCCTTTCGGTGGCACATGGTCGCGCGTTAGCTCTCCAAATTGACCGCAGATCACGCAAAATCCAGGACCTTTTATTCCTGCGAATCCAGCCCAACTGTTTATGTGTTTCGAATAGCCGGCCATGCCTTCAATACACCGGAATTTCGGTTGAATATGGCGTGCCCGTTGTTTTGCAATGACCAATAGCCAATTGTTCAGCCGGGTTATTGAAGAGTGTTGCTTGCGGAGCGAACGAGAAATTTTGCTCAGTATCGGCGGCTAAGAATCGACGCAAGGCCTCTACATACATTGATGACATATCATCGGCATTTTCCGAATTAAAATTCCTCAAAATATACTCACCGAGCCGCGGCGTAATTAAAAGCGAGTTCTCGATTGACAACCGAATTGCGCGTCTGACCATACTACTAGGAGCCGGGTTCTGTTCTAAGTTCAGGTCGAGAACACGATTCTTTACTGCCGTAATATAGAATTCCGCGCAGTATATTTTTCGCTGCTGAAGATGATAGGCGGCGGCGTCTAGATTGAAAAACGTCGTCTTTAAAATATCTTCAAATGAGGCTCCGAACACTAAGCCGTTACGAAATGCCCAAGTGTCGGCAAAGGACCAAATATCGAATAACTGTGTTCCGACATTAAAGCGAAAGCCGCCGAACTTGTTTCGGATAGGTGAAAACTCAGCAATTGCAGCATTAATTTCAGCGCTACTCGATTGGGTAACAATATCGACGTCCGAACTGAACTGTCGGGTATTACCCAAAGCAACCTCTCTAATCATGCCTCCGAAAATCACAGTTTCTGGCAGGCGCTCTGTGAGAGCAGTGAGAGTGTCGCGCAGTTGATCACGGCGCCTCGATCTATGATCAAGGTACCGTTTTAAGTACTTAGCAACTGTCGATTTATTTCGCACTGCTCAATTCCGACTTCTCGGCATCATAGTCTCGTTTCATTGGCGCTAGCTCTTCATATAGACTCATTGCGTATGAATCGGTCATGCCGGACACCATGTCTGTAAGCAAGACACATTCGTGATAACGAGTGCTCTGGCCCCGGGGCGTTGCCTCATAAACGCGACGGTAGTTCTCAGAAATCCGTCCGTAAACATAGCGGTTGAACGGATGCCGCCGCTTCGCTTTAGGGTCCGTGGAATCATCAACATCAGTGATTGCTTCCCAAAAGATGTCCATCAGTCCACGAAGTACATTGTACCCTTCAAGCTCCAACTCTAGGACGGCGCGGTTGTTGTAAGCATGAACTATTGCAAAGTCTTTCAAGACCTTACGAAGACGCTCCCCGCTGCTCAAGGCCAGCAGACTCTTTGGTTGCTCGCCTGTCAAGAACGACTCATGGTACTGCTCACTCATAAATGTGGTGGTAGCCGAGAGGACCAAAGCGCTGATTGCGAACGCCCGAAATCGCTGCATTGAGACATCATTCAACTCAGCGGGAGACAGGTGGGGTGCCTCATTCCTGTATTGGTTATGCTTGACGCGGCTGTGTTTAACAACTTCCCCTACCAATGCATCTCCATTTGCCTGATGCTCAATATAAGACAGGAGATCGGAGAACGATGCAAGGCCCTTTTTCACAGCATCCTCCACGTCAAGAACGACGTACGCAATATCGTCGCACGCTTCCATTACGTATGCGAACGGGTGTCGCTTCCCAAGTGCTAAGCCGACCTTGCTTTGAACGAGCTCTGCAATTTCCGCTTCCGAGGAAAAGAAACCATGCTTCTTACAGGCAGCGGAACCACCAGAAGTCACCTCGTGAGAGCGACAAGGATATTTCATCATTGCCGATAGCGTGGCATACGTGAGATCTAAGCCGAACTCATCATTCAACAACTGTAGCCGTGTCACCAGTCGGAATGCTTGTGCGTTGCCCTCAAACTTCAAGAAATCCTGTTTCTGCTGCGCTAACATAGGACGATGGCGCTCATCCAAAACTTTTTCCTGGTGATCTTTGAACCAGCTTTGAATCGCCGCCTCACCTTGGTGACCAAATGGAGGGTTACCTAGGTCGTGCGCAAGGCCGATCGCAGCAAGCAGGGCTGGAATGTCACGCTTCGCCCTATCGCTTTCGCCTGCGATTTTATGCTCAAAAGCGAGAGTAGTTCCAATGCTACGAGCCAAATTCGACACCTCATGTGAGTGAGTAAGTCGAGTTCGCACGCTGTCGTTCTTCTCTAACGGAAAAACCTGAGTTTTATCTGCCAAGCGACGCACAGGTGTCGAGAACAGAATCCGGTCATAGTCCCGCTCGATGTCAGTGCGAGTTTCATTCGATGTAGATTGCGAGCCGACGCCTTCCAGCTTAGTCTCCTGGGGGGCGGGCTTCGCCGTCTCTGCACTTTGAAGCTGGGCTTCTTTTTTTCGTCGACCGGAGCACAGTAACGATGCCCAGCGCTGTTCAGGACTATTGGACACGATATTTCCTTATGAAGTTTGCAAGTACCAAGAGATGCTGCCACACATTAACGAATGTTCGAACATAAGCTTACGAGTTGCGATGACTACTGGGAGTATTACGAGCTGGAAGTTATGTTAATTTTAAGCAAGGCCAAATCTTTTGGCTTTAACGTAATTCCATTCCCCTTCAGGACGTGAGCACTAACAGCTCTAAACCTATGACATACCCGATTGTCGCAAGCCACGGTAAATACTAAATTTCGGCCGCTATTACGACGTAGTACTGTTTCTTTGCGCCGTAGTTCATGCAACTGACGCTTATCGCCACACCCTTGGTTGAGGTGGATATCGTCGAGAGATTAATTAGCATTCCCCCCTTGCCCATCACTTTTCTCTTTTACCTCGGGGGTTGACCTGGCCCTCTCAATTGCCTATTTCAAAGGGAGAGCGAAACATACGTCTGCAAGAAGCGTCGTCTAAAGCTGCCTTGTGGTCATAGAGCCTGATGTGCTGTCTACGAGTGGCGGCAGCAAAGTCCTCGACAGGCATCATGAGAATACTACTTCCTAATCCTGATTTTCGCCACTGCGGTGACGCGGATTGTGGGAATTGTAGACGGGTCAATTGGGATCTCATGCAGGCCCAATCCGCGATCCAATGCGTCAAGATCGAGCCTTAGCGCAGATAAGCGGTCTTTCATCTTCGCCAGTTTGGCGGTTTCGCTCTCGCACGCCTCCATGCGGACCATCAACCGGGAACGCCGACGTACTAGCCAACTCAGTTATGATGGATTTTTGTCATGTCCCTTATCCCATACAATAGAGGCATTCCTGTGTCAGGAATGCCTCTATTGTATGGGAT
Source organism: Pseudoduganella flava (assembly GCF_007830495.1). GTDB lineage: Bacteria > Pseudomonadota > Gammaproteobacteria > Burkholderiales > Burkholderiaceae_D > Rugamonas > Rugamonas flava. Next base: position 86,651 of record NZ_VLKW01000006.1, read on the forward strand.
AAGCGCCCCCCAAGGAGGGGCCCAGCTACATCATGGCGGCAACAAACAAAACCCGGCGTCAGCCGGGTTTTTGTTGAGTGTTTGGGATGTCAGGCGCGCGATGCCAGCGCTTGCAGTTCCGCCGCTTCGCTGGGCGACGTCTTCTGCGAGTTCATCATCCGCTTCAGCATGGCCGCGTCGCGCATCTGGCGGCGCTGCAGCCGTTGTTCCTTCGTCAGCTTCGGCTTCACGACGAGCACGGCGGCCAGCGCCAGCCCGCGCAGCATCGGCTTGAACAGCACGACGAAGCCTACCACCGCCGCGCAGGCCAGCAGCAGTTGCAGCGCATCGCCCACGGACAGGGGCACGAATTGGGCTGCGGTAACAAAAGTGGACATGATTTTTCAGTTGCGTTTAGAATCTGACGTAACTATAGTGCAGCGCAACATATCAATCCAATTCTGTTTCCCAATATTAATCATCACTCATCTGAATGACTGAATCATGAGCTTTTTGACGCTGGATTTGAACCTGCTGCGCGTTTTCGATGCCGTGATGACGGAGCAGAACCTGACGCGGGCTGCGGGGCACCTCGCGATGACCCAACCCGCCGTGTCGAACGCGATCAAGCGCCTGCGCGAAAGCCTGGGAGACGAGCTGTTGATCCGCACCGCCTACGGTGTGAAGCCGACGCCCCGCGCGGAAGCGCTGTGGCCGGCCGTGCGCAGCGCGCTGGCGTCGCTGGAATCGGCCGTCGCGCCGGGCTCCTTCGATGTATCGAAAGCCCATGCGACGTTCCGGCTGGCGATGGCCGACGCGACGGCGGCATTCTTCCTGCCGTCGCTGATGCGTTCGATCGAAGCGGATGCGCCCGGCATCAACGTGCGGATGGTGCCGCTGACAACGCGCGAACCCCGGCCGATGTTGCTGCGTGGCGACATCGACTTGGCCGTCGGCTTCTTCCCCGGCGTGGCCGCCCAGCTGTCGTATGAGACGGCGTCGCCGATCCGGCACGAACGCCTGTATTCGGGCACCTACGTCGCGGTGATGCGCCGCAACCACCCGCTGGCGAAGGAAGAGCTGACGTTGGACAACTACTGCGAGGCGAACCACCTGCTGGTGAGCTTCTCGGGCCGCGCCCATGGCCTTGTGGACGAGGCGCTGGCACAGTTGCAACGCGAACGGCGCATCCTGCTGACGGTGAACCAGTTCTTCACGGCCGGCCGCGTCGTCGCGAACTCCGACCTGATCACGGTGCTGCCGAAGCACCTGATCGCGTCGACCGGCATGACGGACGCGCTGGTGTACAAGGAATTGCCGTTCACGCTGCCGGCAGTGCACCTGGACATGCTGTGGCACGAGCGCGACGCCCGCAGCCCGGCCCACAAATGGCTGCGCAGCCAGCTGGAAAGCATGCAAAGCGTGGCCCAGCGGACCGCGCCGAACAGCTCCCCGAAGGCCGATACCTACTGATATTTCCCAAAAATGGGGTCAGACCCGTTTTTTGGAAATGTTTCTCGAAAACCGGTGCCTGTCACCGGTTTTTTAATGCGCGGCGGATTTGTAGCCGATCCGGAAGCCGCCCCAGTGCTTGCCGTTCACGTAGATCGGGGCGGACAGGTCGTGCATCACTTCGCCCGTGTCGCGCTTGTACGTCTGCAGCAGGAACGGCCGGGTGTTGCTGCCGCAGCGCTTGCCGGTGCGGTCCGTGAAGATGCGCTTCGTGCGGTTGTTGACGATGTCGACGTCGTAATTGCCCGTCAGCGGCTGCGAATACTTCTTGTTGTGGGTGGGGAAGTAGCCGTGGTCGTCGACGGCGCCCGCGTACGCCAGCTGCGGCATCGCCTTCAGCAAGCCTTCCTGCAGCGGCGGCAGCACCTGGTCGGTGAAGCTGTCGAAACGGGTGTTGTACTTCGGCGGGTTGGTGCCGGGGATCGCCTTGTACTGGCGGTCGAACAGCGCGTCGCGCGAGATCTTGCCGCTGGCGATCGCCTGCTCGAACAGCCGGCCCACTTCCCTGGCCGCCTGCTGCGCGGCATCGCGCACCGCGTCGTGCGACGTCGGCACGTCCGCCTCGGCCAGCGCGCCCGCGATGATCTCGGCGCGGTCCGCCAGCGCCATCGCCGAGGCCGCCACGCGGGGCAGGTCGCGGTCGGTGGACAGCATGCTGTCGCGGATCCGGGTAATCGCATCGGCGATCACCTGGGCCGTTTCGACGTGCTCGCGGGAGGCGCGGGCGATCTCGTCGATCTCGCGCTCCGATTCCTGCGACGATTGCTCGATATTGGTCAGCAGCGTGTGCACGGTGCGCACGTTGGCGGCCGCCTGCGTGACGGACTCGGCCAGCGACGTCATGCCGCTGCTGGCCTTGTCGGCCTGGTCGTTGATGGCGCGCACCATCTGGCTGATCTCGTCAGTCGCTTCCTTCGTGCGCTGGGCCAGCTGGCGCACCTCGCCGGCCACGACGGCAAAACCGCGGCCCTGTTCGCCGGCGCGCGCCGCCTCGATCGCGGCATTCAGCGCCAGCAGGTTGGTGCGCGCGGAGATCTCGGAAATGGCATTCGTGAAGCCGGCGATGCGGCTGGCTTTCTGGCGCAGGTCGGCCATCGTGTCAGCCGCCGTACGGGCATCGACGCTGGCGCCGGAGATGCGGCCCAGGCCGGCGTCCGCCTCGGCGCGGCCCGCCACGGTTTCCTCGCGCACCCGGTGCGCCACCTGGGCGGCGCGCTCGGCATTGGCGGCGATCTGGCTCGTCGTCGTGGCATTCTGCTGGGTCGCGGTGGCGATGCTGGCGGACGTTTCGACGTCTTCGCCGATCTTTTTCTTGATCGAGTCGACGAAATACGACGTCTCGGCCGCGCCGATCATGATCGCATCGATCTCGTTGCCGACGGTGGCGGCAAAGCGGCGGCTGCCGTCATCCGCGCTGCCGCGGCCGGCAAAGCGCGCCACCGGCGCCGCGATCGCGACGGCGACGAGGGCTGGCCACCACCCCGAGTTCCCGAACAACAGCCACGCCGGCACACTACCCGCCGCCATGGCGCCCAAGGTCCATCCCGCCTGTTGCAAGGCCTCGCGCTGCATACCGTCTCCGATCTCTGCCGTGCGCTCTTGGCGGCGCTTGCTTGTTGAATGGCTTGCCTGGCTGCCTACGTCATTGCTTATTTAATAGGCAGCTTGCTGGTGTTCTTTACTTCTTCCATTACGGCATAAGTATGTGTCTCGCGCACGCCTTTTTGCAACAAAGTTTTTCCCAGGAATTCCCGATAGGCCGCCATGTCCTTTACGCGCGCTTTCACGAGGTAATCGAATCCTCCCGCCACCATGTGGCATTCGAGCACCTCTGGAATCAGTTGTACGCTATGCTTGAAGGCATCGAAGACTTCGGGCGTCGTGCGGTCGAGCACGACTTCGATGAAGACCAGCAGCGACACGTCCAGCAGTTGCGGATTCAGTTGCGCGGTATAGCCCAGGATGTAGCCCGAATCGTGCAGCTTGCGCACCCGCTCCAGGCACGCGGCCGGCGACAGGTTCACGCGCGCGGCCAGCTCCACGTTGCTGATGCGGCCATCGCTCTGCAGCTCCATCAGGATCTTTTTACTGATCTTGTCCAGCATCGAATATCCCCACATTAATTTTATTTGGTTAAATTCTCTCACCAAAAATGTTGTATTGCTAGCCCCCACGATTACCAGAATTAATCCAGAAGAATCCCGCATACAATCGAATCATTGGCACCAGCCACCTGACCCTGACGAGCACGCTCCGCGGCCCCCCTCCGCCGGGCGTGTTTTGCTAGGTGGCCCTGCGTTGTTTAACCTTCGATAAAGATTGTTCCCATGAATGCCCCAGTTCCCTTCAGCGCCCTGCAGGCGGAGATCCTGCGCGACCCGACGCCGCTGCGTGCAGCCATCACGGCGGCTTATCGCCGCGACGAGCCGGCGGCCGTGCAATGGCTGCTCGGCCAGATCCGCGACCGCGGCGCCGACGCGACGCAGGATGCGCAGCAGCTGGCCCGCCGCCTCGTGACGGCGGTGCGCGAGAAGCGCACCCGTTCGTCCGGCGTCGATGCGCTGATGCACCAGTTCTCGCTGTCGTCCGAGGAAGGCGTGGCGCTGATGTGCCTGGCCGAGGCGCTGCTGCGCATTCCCGACAAGGCGACGGCCGACCGCCTGATCGCCGACAAGATCAGCAAGGGCGACTGGCGCAAGCACCTGGGCGAATCGCCTTCGCTGTTCGTCAATGCGGCCACGTGGGGCTTGCTCGTCACGGGCAAGCTGGTCAGTTCGTCCAGCGAGGAAAAGCTGGGCTCGGCGATCACGCGCCTGATCGCGAAAGGCGGCGAGCCGCTGATCCGCAAGGGCGTCGACCTGGCGATGCGGATGCTGGGCAACCAGTTCGTCACGGGCCAGACGATCGACGAAGCGATCAGGAACGGGCGCGACAACGAAGCGCGCGGCTACCGCTATTCGTACGACATGCTTGGCGAGGCCGCGCTGACGGCGGCCGATGCGGCCAACTACTACGCCGCGTATGAGCAGGCGATCCACGCGATCGGCCGCGCGTCGAACGGCCGCGGCATCCACAACGGCCCGGGCATTTCCGTGAAACTGTCGGCACTGCACCCGCGCTACAGCCGCGCCCAGCGCGACCGCGTGATGACGGAACTGCTGCCGCGCCTGCGCGCGCTGGTGCTGCTGGCGAAACAGTACGACATCGGCCTGAACATCGATGCGGAAGAGGCCGACCGCCTTGAGCTGTCGCTGGACCTGATGGAGGCGATGGCGCACGATCCGGCACTGGCCGGCTTCGACGGCATCGGCTTCGTCGTGCAGGCTTACCAGAAGCGCTGCCCGTTCGTCATCGACTACCTGGTCGACCTGGCGCGCCGCACCAATCGCAAGTTCATGGTCCGCCTCGTCAAGGGCGCTTACTGGGATGCCGAGATCAAGCGCGCCCAGGTCGAGGGCATGCCCGGCTATCCCGTCTACACGCGCAAGGTGTACACGGACGTGTCGTACCTGACCTGCGCGCAGCGCCTGCTGGCCGCCACCGACGTGATCTACCCGCAGTTCGCGACGCACAACGCGCAGACCTTGTCGACGATTTACACGTGGGCCAAGCGCGACGGCATCGACGCCTACGAATTTCAGTGCCTGCACGGCATGGGCGAAACGCTGTACGACCAGGTCGTCGGCGCCGACAAGCTGGGCAAGGCCTGCCGCATCTACGCGCCGGTAGGCACGCATGAAACGCTGCTGGCCTACCTGGTGCGCCGCCTGCTGGAAAACGGCGCGAACTCGTCGTTCGTCAGCCAGATCGTCGACGAGAACATCCCGATTGACACGCTGATCCAGAACCCGCTCGATATCGCCCGCGCCCAGGGCGGCTTGCCGCACCCGGCCATCCCGCTGCCGCGCGACCTGTTCGGCGCCGAACGCAAGAACTCGGAAGGCCTCGACCTGTCGAACGAGGACGTGCTGCGCGACGTGTCGCAGGAACTGGCGCAAGCGCGCACGTGGACGGCGGCACCGCTGCTGGCGGTACCGGCCAGCGCCGGGCAAGCGGCCCAGGTCATCCTGAATCCCGCGCAGAACGGCGACCAGGTCGGTGCGGTGACGGAAGCGACGGCGGACGACGTCGAACACGCGCTGTCCAGCGCCAGCGCCTTCGCGATGGATTGGCAGACGGTGACGCCCAGCGAGCGTGCCGATGCGCTGATGCGCGCCGCCGACCTGTACGAAACCCACAAGCTCGAGCTGATGGCGCTGGCGATCCGCGAAGCGGGCAAGTCGCTGCCGAACGCGATCGCCGAGGTGCGCGAAGCGGTCGACTTCCTGCGCTACTACGCGCAGCAGATCCGGCACGAGCAGAATGTGCTGGCGCTGGGCCCCGTCACGTGCATCAGCCCGTGGAACTTCCCGCTGGCGATCTTCACCGGCCAGGTCGCGGCGGCGCTGGCGGCGGGTAACGTCGTGCTGGCCAAGCCGGCCGAGCAGACGCCGCTGATCGCGCACCGCGCCGTCGAGCTGCTGCACGAAGCGGGCATTCCCCGCGCCGCGCTGCAATGCCTGCCGGGCCGCGGTGAAGTGGTCGGCGCCGGCCTGTGCAACGATGCCCGCGTGAAAGGCGTGATCTTCACCGGGTCGACGGAAGTGGCGCAGCTGATCAACCGCACGCTGGCGAAACGCGCGGCGGTGGAGCACAGCGACATTCCGCTGATCGCCGAGACGGGCGGGCAGAACGCGATGATCGTCGATTCGTCGTCGCTGCCGGAGCAGGTGGTGCAGGATGCGATCTCTTCCGCGTTCGACAGCGCCGGCCAGCGCTGCTCGGCGCTGCGCGTGCTGTTCCTGCAGGACGATATCGCCGACAAGACGATCACGATGCTGAAAGGCGCGATGAGCGAACTGAAGATCGGCAGCCCGGACCGCCTGGTGACCGACATCGGCCCCGTCATCGACGGGGAAGCGCAGCGCAACCTGCTGGCGCACATCGAGAAGACAAAGCTGGGCTGCGTCGCGCACTTCTCGCTGGGCTTGCCGGGCGACGGCGCCGGCACGTTCGTGCCGCCGACCGTGCTGGAAATCCGTTCGCTGGCCGAGCTGACGAAGGAAGTGTTCGGCCCCGTGATGCACGTGATTCGCTACCAGCGTTCCGAACTGCCGCAGGTGATCGAGCAGATCAATGCGAGCGGCTTCGGCCTGACCCTGGGCGTGCATTCGCGCATCGACGAGACGATCGACTACATCACGTCGCGTGCCCACGTCGGCAACATCTACGTGAACCGCAACATTGTCGGTGCAGTCGTCGGCGTGCAGCCGTTCGGTGGCGAGGGCAAGTCCGGCACCGGCCCGAAGGCGGGTGGTCCGCTGTACCTGAAGCGCCTGCAGCGCGCCGCAGCGCCGGTGGACACCCATGCGCGGCAATCGTCGGCCAGCGTCGATGCGCTGGCCGTATGGGCGAAAGCCAAGGGCAAGGGCACGCTGGCTGCGCTGGCCGAGCAATACGTCCGCACGACGCCGCTGGGTGCCGAGATCCTGCTGCCGGGCCCAACGGGCGAACGCAACACGCTGCGCTACGCGGAGCGGGGCCGGATCGCCTGCTTCGCCGACACGCAGGACGCGCTGCTGAACCAGCTGGCGGCGGCACTGGCGACGGGCAACCGCGCCGTGATCGTTGCGCAGTCGACGTCGCTGGTACCGGCCGACCTGCCGGCACCGGTACAGGACCGCATCCAGGTCGTCGGCAGCATCGACGCGTTGAAGGACAGCTTCCAGATCGCGCTGGTCGAATCGTCGCTGTCGGCCCAGGTGCGGGTACCGCTGGCCGAGCGCGACGGCGCGATCGTCTCCGTGATCGACACGACGGCCGAAGGGGCAATCCCGCTGTGGCGCCTGATCGCCGAACGGGCACTGTGCGTCAACACGACGGCCGCGGGCGGTAATGCCAGCCTGATGACGTTGGGGGCATAAAACGCAAAAGTAACGGTTGAACAACAAAAATGGCGCTGCGGCGCCATTTTTTTTATTGTTCACAGGAAGAGCTGTAAGGGGCCGCCACGCGGTCGGCGTCCGTCACACATCAACGGCCATGTCGCGGCCGCTTAAACGTCTTACAGAGGCTGTAAACGTGTCTAACGGGGCCGCCTAGTACCGTCGAGCCTGTGTCAACGGTGCCTGGCACCAGTGAACCGGGCTCGACAGGCCTCGGCGCGGGCTGAAGGGGGTCGCCACGCTGTTCCGTTGCGTAACACGGTGCCGGCCCAGTCGCAGCCATTCAAACGTCCTACAGGGGCTGTAAACGCGTTTAACGGGCCGCCCAGCACCGTCGAGGCCGTGTCAACGGTGCCTGGCACCAGTGACACAGGCTCAGCAGCGCCTCAGCCCTCGCAAAATGCCTTGACGATGCCGAACGAATACCGCGAGGCCACCGTCTGCACGAAATGCATGAAATCGGTGGCGGCGCTTTCGTTGGCGTTGTCGGAGATCGTCCGGATGACGGCGAATGGGACGCCCAGCTCGAAACACACTTGCGCGACGGCCGCGCCCTCCATCTCCACGGCCAACAGGTCCGGCAACGCGTTCTTGAGGGCCGCCAGGCGCACGCCGTCGTGGATGAACTGGTCCCCGCTGCCGATCAGTCCCCGATGCAGCACAGGGCCGTTCTCGCCGTCCAGGAAGCGCCGCGCCGCGGCGGCCAGCCGGTTGCTCAGCTCCCGATCACTGGGCAACTGCGCCAGACCCGTCAGTGGCACCTCGAAGCGGGGAAACAGCGGCGACGCATCCATGTCGTGCTGGACCAGGGATTCGGCGATGACAATGTCGCCGACCCGCACGTCGAAATCCGCGCTGCCGGCCACGCCGGTAAAGAGGATGTGGGTAACTCCGAACCTTTCCACAAGCGTTGCGGCCGTCATCGCGGCGGCAACCTTGCCGATGCGCGACAGCACCGCGACGGTATCGACGTTCCACAGCTTGCCGGACGTGTATTCCCGCATGCCAAGCACCGCCCTGCGGGGGTTTTCCATCGCTTCGATCAGGCCGTGCTGCTCTTCCGCGAGAGCGGAAATGATGCCGAGACGTGTCTGCATGCGGTTTTTGCGCCGTTGGTTTACAAAGATAAGAATAAATATTTAAGCTGGTAGTAGATAGTAAACGTGGAACTGCTTGTGGATAAAGCTGTTAACATCCACAGAATCATGCGTTTACGACGCTGACAACCGGCTGGACAAGCATTGTATCGGTGCCGGACGAGTTCTGAACAAAAATTCCTGCCGTGCACAACGTTCGCGTTTACGCACATTCGATCCTGTGGATATGCAGGAACTTATCCACAAAACGTCTTCAAAACGGCTGTTTTTGCTTGCAAGACAGGCAATCAGCGCCATCAAAACGCCTCTTCGATGATCCAGCTCAGCATCCAGCGATGGTTACTGAACGGTTTGCTTGCATCACGGTCGAACCGGGAGTGCAAAGTTCGACAGGATCGCTGGCGTTTCTTTTATGCATCTTTCTCGGATCTTTTTTTTTTCGTACGCGTGTCTTCCACGCGGCAGCGCCACGAGGTTTACAAGAATAAGTTTATATATAAGCTGATAGTGGTTGTTAACAGATCCCGCTTTTTGTGGATAACCTTCTCAAGCGCAGAAAAATCAGCGGTTTACGTCTTGTACAACCACACGCGTAAACGTTGTATGGCCGAGGAACGGATTTTGGACAAAAATGGCGTTCTGCACCGGCGCGCGGTTTACGCACAAACGATGCCTGTGGATATCCAAGGGCTTATCCACAGGCCGAATACTTGAGGAGATACCATGACATTGCGGTCCCTGTTCCCCCTTCCGATCATCCAGGGGCCGATGGCCGGTGGATGCACCACGCCGGCGCTGGTCGCGGCGGTGTCCAATGCCGGCGCGCTCGGTTCGATCGCCGCCTCGCTGCTGGCGCCGGACAAGATCCGCCAGCAGGTTGCCGAGACGCGCAGCCTGACGGACAAGCCGTTCCAGCTGAATCTGTTTGTCCAGCGCCAGCCGCACCCGAGCCGGGAAGAGGTGGAGCGGGGCGTCGAGCTGCTGCGGCCCGTGTGGTCGTCGCTGGGCTGGTCGGAACTGGCGCTGCCGTTCAAGTGGTGCGAGGATTTCTCTGCCCAGTTCGAGTTGCTGCTGGAACTCAAGCCGGCCGTGGCCAGCTTCACGTTCGACATCCTCACGCCCGAGCAAGTGAGCCGCCTGCACGGCGCCGGCATCTTCGTGATCGGTACCGCAACCCGCGTCGACGAGGCGCAGGCCTGGCAGCAGGCTGGTGCCGATGCGGTCGTTCTTTCCGGTGTCGAGGCGGGCGGTCACCGCGGTACGTTCATCGGCGACCAGCGCGACGCGACATTGGGCGCCATCGAGCTGTTGAAAGCCGTCGTGCCGCAGGTCGGCATCCCGGTAATCTCGGCCGGCAACGTGATGACGGGGGCTGACATTCGCGAACGGCTGAACCTGGGGGCCGCGGCCGTGCAGATGGGTACGGCGTTCCTCGTCACCGACGAGGCGGGCATTCATCCGGCCTATAAACACCGCCTGCAGATCGCCGGTTCGTCGCCGACCCGGCTGACGCGGGCATTTTCCGGCCGCTACGCGCGAGGTCTCGTCAACCGCTTCATGCAACAGATGGAAGGCGCCGAGGAGCAGGTGCCGCCTTACCCCGTGCAGAACGCGTTGACGGGGCCGATCCGATTCGAGGCGGCGAAACGGGGCGATACGGAATTGATGTCGCTGTGGTGCGGGACCGGCGTGGGACGGGCACGCCGGATGAGCGCGGCACGGCTCGTGCAGACGCTCGTCGACGAGCTGCAGGGCGCGTGATCGGCGGCTGGACCGCAAAAGTTGTTGTGGGAATACCGGCGGCGCCGGTGCGGCCCATGGCTTGCCGCCGCTGCCGCCGCCAGTTCGGCTGTACTGGATTTCACGACAAAAGCCGGTTGATCACCGCACGCAGCGTGCAGTTGGCAGAAATTGCCGAGTTACCATAAACAGCAGTTCCTTTTGTTTAGTAGTGAAAAATCAAAAGTTTATGGTAGTTATACGGTATTGTGACGCAAATTTGTTCTGGGTATGATCGTCGAAAAAATTTAGCAGTATGTAAAGAATACTCGGGGAGACACAATGTCAAACTTCATCTTGGAAACAAGGAATTTGACCAAGGAGTTCAAGGGTTTTACTGCTGTCAACGACGTGAACCTGAAGGTCCAGCGGGGCCACATCCACGCACTGATCGGCCCGAATGGCGCCGGCAAGACCACGTGCTTCAACCTGCTGACGAAGTTCCTCGTCCCGACGTCCGGCCAGATCCTGTTCAACGGCCGCGACATCACGGCCGCCCGGCCGGCCCAGATCGCCCGGATGGGCGTCATCCGCTCGTTCCAGATTTCAGCCGTCTTTCCCCACCTGACCGTGTTGCAGAACGTGCGCATCGGCCTGCAGCGCCAGCTGGGCACCACTTTCCACTTCTGGCGCAGCGAGCGCACGCTGGATCGCCTGAACGCACGGGCGATGGAACTGCTGGCCGAAGTCGACCTGACCGGCTTTGCCGATACGATCACGGCGGACATGCCGTACGGCCGCAAGCGCGCGCTCGAGATCGCCACGACGCTGGCGATGGAACCCGAACTGATGCTGCTCGACGAGCCGACCCAGGGCATGGGCCACGAGGACGTGCATCGCGTCACGGAGCTGATCAGGAAGGTCTCCAACGGCCGCACGATCCTGATGGTCGAACACAATATGAGCGTCGTCTCGGGCATCTGCGACCGCATCTCCGTGCTGCAGCGGGGCGCGATGCTGGCCGAAGGCAGCTATGCCGAAGTGTCGAAGAATCCGCAAGTGATGGAGGCATACATGGGCACTGAAGCAACCGAACTGGCGGGAGAGCATTGATGAACGCTCCGGCCGCCTCCAACGTGCACGTTCCCGCCAGCGAGCCTGCCCAGACGGCGCTGGAGATCGCCGACCTGCAGGCCTGGTATGGCGAATCGCACATCCTGCACAACGTGAACATCACCGTGCGGCAGGGCGAAGTGGTGACGCTGCTGGGCCGCAACGGCGCCGGCCGCACGACGACGCTGCGTGCCATCATGGGATTGACGGGCGCGCGCAAGGGCTCCATTCGCATCAACGGCGTCGAAGCGATCGCGCTGCCCACGCATCGGATCGCCCACCTGGGCGTCGGCTATTGCCCGGAGGAGCGGGGCATCTTCTCGTCGCTGTCCACCGAGGAAAACCTGCTGCTGCCGCCGACGCTGAAGACGGGCGCGAAGGGCATGTCGATCGACGAGATCTACGACATGTTCCCGAACCTGAAGGAGCGCCGCAACAGCCAGGGCACGCGGCTGTCCGGCGGCGAGCAGCAGATGCTTGCCGTGGCGCGCATCCTGCGCACAGGCGCGCGCCTGCTGCTGCTCGATGAAATCTCCGAAGGCCTGGCGCCGGTGATTGTGCAGGGCCTGGCGCGGATGATCCGCACGCTGAAGGCAAAAGGCTACACGATCGTGATGGTCGAACAGAATTTCCGTTTCGCCGCGCCGCTGGCGGACCGGTTTTATGTGATGGAGCACGGACAGATCGTCGAAACGTTCGCTGCATCCGAACTGAACGCCAAGATGCCGGTGCTCACCGAGCTTCTGGGCGTGTGACAGGCAGGGAAGTCCCGGCCGCCGCCGGCGCGGCGGCTCCACAATACTTCATCAATGGAGACACTATGAAACGCAAAGCTATCGCCACTGCGGCTGCCGTCCTCTGCGCCATCGGCCTGTCCGGCGCCGCCTCCGCCCAGGTCTCGGGCGACACGATCAAGATCGGTTTCATCACCGATATGTCCGGCCTGTACACCGACATCGACGGCGCCGGCGGCGCCGAAGCGATCAAGATGGCGATCGCCGATGCAGGCACCGTCATCGCCGGCAAGAAGGTCGAATTCATCTCCGCCGATCACCAGAACAAGGCCGACATCGCCGGTTCGAAGGCGCGTGAGTGGTTCGACCAGCAGGGTGTGGACCTGCTGATCGGCGGCACGAATTCCAGCGCGAACCTGGCGATGGCGAAGGTGGCGGCCGAGAAGAAGAAGATCTTCATCTCGATCGGCGCGGGTTCGTCGCGGCTGACGAACGAGGAGTGCACACCGTACACGGTCCACTATGCGTACGACACGGCGGCGCTGGCGCGCGGCACCGGCACGGCGATCGTCAAGCAGGGCGGCAAGGACTGGTACTTCATGACGGCGGACTATGCGTTCGGGCAGTCGCTGGAGTCCGATACCGCGGCCGTCGTGAAGGCGGGCGGCGGCCGCGTGCTGGGCTCGGTCAAGCACCCGTTGTCGGCTTCGGACTTCTCGTCGTTCCTGCTGCAGGCGCAGGCATCGAAGGCGCAGATCCTGGGCCTGGCGAACGCGGGCGGCGACGCGATCAATTCGATCAAGGCCGCCAACGAATTCGGCATCACGAAGAAGATGAAGCTGGCCGGCCTGCTGATCTTCATTAACGACATCCACTCGCTGGGCCTGAACGTCACCCAGGGCATGTACCTGACGGACGGTTGGTATTGGGACATGAATGCGGACACCCGCGCCTGGTCGAAGCGCTATTTCGCGAAGATGAAGAAGGAGCCGTCGATGCTGCAGGCGGCCGATTACTCGGCGGCGTCGAATTACCTGAAGGCGGTGAAAGCCGTCGGCACCGACGATTCGGACAAGGTGATGGCCTACCTGAAGAAAACGCCGATCAACGACATGTTCACGAAGAACGGCGTGATCCGTCCGGACGGCCGCATGGTGCACGACATGTACCTGATGGAAGTGAAGAAGCCGTCCGAATCGAAGTACCCATGGGACTATTACAAGCTGGTGACGACGATCCCGGGCGACCAGGCGTATATGAAGAAGGAAGAAACCAAGTGCGCGCTGTGGAAGTGACGCGTGCGCACCTGCTCCCGCCCGCTGGAGGGCAGGCGCGCAGTTGAAGCTGGCCGGCGGCGTGCCGCCGGTTTGTTGGACGGGCCGGCGCGCCCGCCTGATGGGCTCAGGTGGGCTCAGGTCGGCTCAGGTGGGTTCGGGGCGGCTTGGTTGCACGCGGTTGCAGTCGGGCGCACCGAGGCGCACCAAGAATCGCTGAAGGGCAATGAAGAGCACGGACGGGCACTGAGGAGTGCTGACGTGCACGCGGTTGTGCTCACTTGCGCCTTCATGCCGGCCTCTGCGGTAACGAAGCGGCGGCGCCACGTCGCCCGGTCCACGTTTTCCTTACATTGAACGAGTAGCCATGGAAATATTCGGCAAACCTGTGCCTTTCATGATGAGCCAGCTTCTGTTGGGCCTCGTCAACGGCTCCTTCTATGCGATGTTGTCGCTTGGCCTGGCCGTGATTTTCGGCCTGCTCAACGTGATCAACTTCTCGCATGGCGCCATGTACATGGCGGGCGCCTTCCTCGCCTGGATGGGCATGTCCTACCTCGGCATGAGTTACTGGACGATGCTGCTGGCGGCACCGATCGTCGTCGGCCTGCTCGGCATCGTCATCGAAAAAACGATGCTGCGCTGGCTGTACAAGCTGGACCACCTGTACGGGCTGTTGCTGACGTTCGGGATCACCCTGCTGGTTGAAGGGGTATTCCGGTCGTTCTACGGCGTGTCCGGCCAGCCGTTCGAGACCCCGGAACTGCTGAGCGGGGCAACGGACCTGGGCTTCATGCTGCTGCCGAACTACCGCGCCTGGGTCGTCGTCGCGTCTCTCGTTGTCTGTCTGGCTACCTGGTTCGTCATCGAGAAAACCCGGCTGGGCGCCTATCTGCGGGCTGGTACGGAAAACCCGAAGCTGGTCGAGGCGTTCGGCATCAACGTGCCGCTGATGGTCACGCTGACGTATGGCTTCGGCGTGGCGCTGGCCGGCCTTGCCGGCGTGCTGGCGGCGCCGATCATCCAGGTGTCGCCGCTGATGGGCTCGAACCTGATCATCGTCGTGTTCGCCGTCGTCGTCATCGGCGGCATGGGCTCGATCCTCGGCTCGATCGTCACCGGCCTGGGCCTCGGTGTCATCGAGGGATTGACGCGCGTGTTCTATCCGGAATTCTCGTCGACCGTCGTGTTCCTCGTGATGGTGATCGTGCTGCTGCTGCGTCCCGCCGGCCTGTTCGGCAAAGAAAAATGAAAGGTCAGCCATGAACAAGCAAATCGGTTACGGGCTGGCGCTGCTGGCGGCGCTGGCGGCGCCATATGTCGGTTACCCCGTCTTCCTGATGAAGTTGCTGTGCTTCGCGCTGTTCGCCAGCGCGTTCAACCTGCTGATCGGCTTCACGGGCCTGCTGTCGTTCGGCCACGCGGCGTTCTTCGGCATGGCCGGCTACGTGACGGGCAATGCACTGAAGAGCTGGGGACTGCCGTTTGAACTGGGCATCGTGGCCGGCATTGTCGCGGCGGGGCTGATCGGCCTCGTCATCGGCGGGCTGGCGATCCGCCGCTCCGGCATCTACTTCTCGATGATCACGCTGGCGCTGGCGCAGATGGTGTACTTCGGCGCGCTGCGCTACACGGCCTTCACGGGAGGCGAGGACGGCTTGCAGGGCGTGCCGCGCGGCCGCCTGCTGGGTGTGCTCGACCTGTCCAGCGACCTGGCCTTGTACTTCGTCGTGCTGGCGATCGCCGTCGCCGCCTTCGCGCTGATCGTGCGCACCGTCCATTCGCCGTTCGGCCAGGTGCTGAAGGCGATCAAGGAAAACGAGCCGCGCGCGATCTCGCTGGGCTACGACGTCGACAGGTACAAGCTGATGGCGTTCGTGCTGTCCGCCGCGCTGGCGGGGCTGGCCGGCGCGCTGAAGACGATCGTGCTGGGGTTCGAGACGCTGACGGATGTGCACTGGTCTATGTCCGGCCTCGTCATCCTGATGACCCTGGTGGGCGGCATGGGCACCCTGGCCGGGCCGCTGTTGGGCGCGATCCTGATCATCGCGCTGGAGAACAAGCTGGGCGACGTCGGCACGATGCTCGCGACCGGCACGGGTATCGAATGGTTCAATACGCTGGGTGAAGCGGTCAGCATGGTGACGGGCCTGATCTTCGTGGCCTGCGTGCTGCTGTTCCGGCGCGGCATCGTCGGCGAGATCGTCGCGGCGCTGGGCAGGAGAAAACCAGCGTGACCCCCGATCACGACGCCGGCCAAGCCGGCGTTGTTTTTTGAGCAGGAGGTTTCAGCAAGCAAGCTGTTTCATTGACTGATAAGAGGACAACATGATGAACACATCGAAAACCGCGCTGGCGCTGGCTGCTGGGCTGGCGCTGGCCGGTTGCGGCGGCGACCACGACGACGACGAGGAAGTGCTGAACCAGAAGCCGGCCTACCTCGGCACGATCACGTCAACCAGTTACGACGGCACCACGGACGACCTGTTGACGGCGGGACTGGGCGTCAGCGGCCTGGCGTCCGCGACGGCGCCGGCCTACAACGATCCGGGCAACCCGACGCCCCGCGAACTGCGCCGCAACGCCATCTTCTCGAACTACCGGGCGGTGATCGACATCGCGGCGAACAGTGGCTACGGCAGCCTGTACGGCCCCAACGTCAACGCGGCCGGGCAGCCGACCAACGGCAACGGCATGGTCGCCGGCACGGAATATATCGCGTACGCGGACGACGGCTCGGGCCGGCAAAACGTCACGCTGATGGTGCAGGTGCCGAACACGTTCGATCCGTCCAACCCGTGCATCGT
Organism: Pseudoduganella flava; assembly: GCF_007830495.1. Classification (GTDB taxonomy): domain Bacteria; phylum Pseudomonadota; class Gammaproteobacteria; order Burkholderiales; family Burkholderiaceae_D; genus Rugamonas; species Rugamonas flava. The sequence continues at coordinate 102,870 of NZ_VLKW01000006.1, forward strand.
CACGGGCACCTCGAGCGGCTCGCGCGGCATCTACGGCGCCATCGCGACGTCGGGGGAGTGGGGGCTGAAGAACAACTGCGCCGTGGCCTATGCGGACAAGGGCAGCGGCAACGGCCTGTACACGTTCGAGGACGACAGCGTGAACCTGCAGAACGGCCAGCGCTCGTCGCGCACCGCGGCCGGCAAGAATGCGATCTTCGCGCCCGAGCTGAGCGATACGCAGCGGGCCGCCTACGCGCAGCAGTACCCGGGCCGCATCGCGTTCAAGCACGCGCACTCGCAGCTCAATCCGGAAAAGGACTGGGGCAAGATCACGCTGCAGGCGGTCGAGTTCGCGATGTACGTGCTCAATGAGAAATACGGCGTGCAGTCGCGCGACGGCACCGGCCACCTGGTGCGCTACACCCCGTCGAACACGCTGACGATCGCATCGTCGATCTCGAACGGCGGCGGCTCCGCGCTGCTGGCCGCCGAGCAGGATACGCAAGGGCTGATTGATGCCGTCGCCGTCACGGAACCGCAGATCCAGCCGAACAAGACGACGGGGTACACCGTGCGCCAGGCCGGTATCACGGTGCCGGCGCAGGGCAAGGCTCTGCTGGACTACAGCAGCTACGCGGCGCTGTACGAACCGTGTATCGCCGGCAGTGCCGGCCGCTGCCAGGCACTGGTGCAGAAGGGCTTGTTGAGCGGGATCGACCAGGCATCGCTCGTGTCGGATGCGCGGGCTCGGTTGCGTGCGTACGGCTGGACGGCCGATACGGAACCGCTGCAGGCGGCGCACGCGCTGACGAACATCCTCGTCGCCGTCACCTACGTGAATGCGTATGGCAAGTTCTCCGTGACGGACAATGTGTGCGGCTTCAGCTGGGCGCAGACGGATACCGGCGGCGCGCCGATACCGTTCACGTCGGTAGCGAAAGCGGCTAGCTTCGCGACGCAAAGCGGCATCATCGGCACGCCCGTCTACGAGCAATCCGTTGGCGGAGCGAAGGCTTACAACCTGGCCGTATCGCCGTCGACCGGCCTCGACGACCAGGCGCTGGACGGCTTCCTGTGCATCCGCTCGCTGGCAACCGGCGTCGATCCGGTGACGGGTGCGCCGCTGTCGGGCGACATGGCAACACAGAGCGCACGCGTGCGGGCGGGCATGACGGAAGTGCAGGCGACCGGCAATCTGCGCGGCAAGCCGGCGGTCATCGTCGCGGGCCGCTCCGATACGCTGATTCCGGTCAACCATGCGTCGCGTGCCTACCTGGGGCTGAACGCATCGGCGGAAGGGGCCGCCAGCAAGCTGCGCTATGTCGAGGTGACGAATGCAAACCACTTCGACAGCTTCGCGAACGCGCTGCCGAACGTGATCGTGCCGCTGCACGTGTATCTGTTCCGGGCGCTGGACGCCGTCTATGCCAACCTGAAGAACAACACGACGGCACTGCCGCCGTCGCAGGTGGTGCACACGACGACGCGCGCGGATTCGTCGACGGCGATCACGGTGGCGAACTTGCCGCCGCTGGCGGCGTCACCCGGATCGAATGCGATCACCGTCAACGGCACCACGGTGAACGTGCCGGACTGAACGCGGCGCTGGGGCAGGCAAGCTGCCTGTCCCGGCGGGAGCTGTCAACAGGTGTCGTTCCGCACGCCACCCGAACACCCGGTCGCACTCTTCGCGCTGAACAAGGCGAAGAATTCGCCAAGGCTGACGCTGTGCGCCGAAGCGGAAACGGACAACAGGACGGCGGCCGTTGTAGCCGCGGCAAGCAGTTTTTTCATGTTCGAGTTTCATCAAAGTGGATGGAACCCGAGCGTAACACGGGAAATTCATAAGGCCGCGGCATAGATGGCCCGGGCATCGTCGCGCGTCACGTCTCGCGGGTTGTTGCCGAGCAGGCGGGTTTGCAGCATCGCGTCGTCCGCTAGCAGGTCCAGGTCAGCCGCCGTGATACCGACCTGGCGCAGCGTCCGCTCGACGCCGGTTCTCGTTGCCAGCTGTTCCATCGCAACGGCAAGCGCTTCGGCAAGCGCGTCGTTGCTGCCGGTCGCATCGGGCACGACGATGGCCGCCAGTTCCGCATACAAGTCCGCCGCCGCAGGCGTGTTTGAAGCGCAGCACATGCGGCAGCACCAGCGCGTTCGACAACCCATGCGGCACGTGGAAGATGCCGCCGATCGGGTAGGCGAGGGCGTGCACGGCGGCGACCGGGGCGTTGGCGAACGCCTGCCCGGCCAGCGTGGCGCCCAGCAGCATCGCCTGCCGGGCTTCGATGTCGGCACCCCGTTCGCAGGCCCGTACCAGCTGTCCAGAAAGCAGGCGCAGCGCTTCGCGCGCCAGCATGTCGGACAGTGGATTCTTCTTGTGCCGGCTCGTGTAGGCTTCGATCGCGTGCACCATCACGTCGATGCCGGTGGCCGCAGTGACGCGGGGGCAGACCCACGGTCAGTTGTGAATCGAGCACGGCAAGGTCCGCGAACAGTTGGGGAGCGACGATGCCCATCTTGGTCCTCGCACCTGTCGTCACGATCGCGATGTGGGTGGCCTCGGACCCGGTCCCCGCCGTCGTCGGCACCTGCACGAGCGGCAGCCGGGTACTGCGGACATTGCCGATGCCGTAAGCCTCGGCGAGCGGCTGGCCGCTGCCGGCCAGCACGGCAATGAGCTTGGCGACGTCCATTGAGCTGCCACCGCCGAGGCCAATGACGACATCCGTGCCGTGCTCGCGCGCCGCCTCGACCGCGGCAAGGACGACGGCGTCTGGTGGATCGGCCACGACGTCTCCATACGTTTTCACGTGAAAACCGGCGGCCTCCAGGCTGGCGATCGGCGCGGCTGCCAGGCCGGTGGCGAGAAGTCCCGCATCGATGACGAGCAGGGCACGCTGTGCCTGAGGGAAGCGTTCCCGTACCAGGTTGCCGAGGCGGTCCGCGGCTCCGCAGGCCGACACGAAATGCGGCACGGTACTGAAGGAGAAATCGTTCATGGCATCTCCATCGACGGTGATCCCCAAGCATACACCAGGCAGTGCCGTGTTTTCTTCCGTACAATGTCGAGTTCGTCTTGAGGAGGAACGATGCTGGATGTGGCGATGTTGGGCGTGGCGGCGTTTTCGGCCGGGCTGGTCGATGCGGTGGTCGGCGGGGGAGGGTTGATCCAGATCCCGGTGCTCTTTTCCCTGTTTGGTAACACGGCCCCGGCAACGCTGCTCGGGACGAGCAAGCTGGCCGGCATCTTCGGCACGGCGGCAGCGGCCGTCAACTATGCCCGGCGTGTGCGCATCGCATGGACGGCCGCGGCGCCGGCCGCATTCACCGCGTTCCTGTTTTCGTTCTTTGGCGCGTACACGGTGACGCGCATTCCGGCCGACTTCATGCGTACACTGCTGCCGTTCGTGCTGATTGCGGTGGCCGTGTACACGTTCCGCCGCAAGGACTTCGGCAGCGTACACGCGCCGTTGCACACCGGGTTGAAGGAGCGCCTGCTGTCCGTGGTGATCGGTGCGGGCATTGGTTTCTATGATGGCTTCTTCGGCCCCGGCACCGGCAGCTTCCTCGTGTTCCTGTTCGTTCGGCTGTTTGGGTTCGACTTCCTCGGTGCATCGGCCGTGGCGAAAGTGGTCAACGTGGCGTGCAACCTGTCCGCGCTGATGTGGTTCGGGTACAGCGGCCATCTGCTCTGGCAGCTGGGGTTGATGATGGCCGTGTGCCAGGTGGCGGGTTCGCTGATGGGGACAAAGCTGGCGATGAAGCACGGCAGCGGTTTCGTTCGACGGGTGTTCCTCGTCGTGGTGACGATTCTGATCGTGAAGACGTCCGGGGATGCCTGGCAACGCTGGTGATTGTTTCACGTGGAACATCGACTGAGCCCGGCTGTTGCCGGGCTTTTTTGTTTCACGTGGAACAGTGGCGACGCTTCAATATTGGCGATGAGGAGCTGTTCCACGTGAAACAATGCAGGAATATTTCTGCCTAAAAAAGTCGCAGGGCGCAAAAAACTTTATAATCTCGATCCATACCTAGTCTCTCGCTTCTCATCAATGCTATTTCCTACTGAATTCGACGTCATCGTCGTCGGCGGCGGCCACGCCGGAACCGAGGCCGCGCTCGCGTCCGCCCGGATGGGTCAGAAGACTCTGTTGCTGACGCATAACATCGAGACCCTCGGTCAGATGTCCTGCAACCCGTCGATCGGCGGCATCGGTAAAGGCCACCTGGTCAAGGAAGTGGATGCGCTCGGCGGCGCGATGGCGATCGCGACGGACGAGGCGGGCATCCAGTTCCGTATCCTGAATTCGTCGAAGGGACCAGCCGTCCGCGCGACGCGTGCCCAGGCCGACCGCATCCTGTACAAGCAGGCGATCCGTTCGCGTCTGGAGAACCAGCCGAACCTGTGGCTGTTCCAGCAGGCCGTCGACGACCTGATGGTCGAAGGTGACCGCGTGGTCGGTGCTGTCACCCAGATCGGCTTGCAGTTCCGCGCTCGCGCCGTGGTGCTGACCGCTGGGACGTTCCTGGACGGTAAGATCCACGTCGGCTTGCAGAACTACTCGGCCGGCCGTGCAGGCGATCCGCCGGCGCTGTCGCTGTCCGCCCGCCTGAAGGAATTGAAACTGCCGCAAGGCCGGCTGAAGACGGGTACGCCGCCGCGCATCGACGGCCGCAGCATCGACTTCTCCGTGATGACGGAACAGCCGGGCGACCTGGATCCGGTGCCCGTGTTCTCGTTCATGGGTAACACGGCGATGCACCCGAAACAGCTGCCGTGCTGGGTCACGCACACCAATCAGCGTACGCACGACATCATCCGCGGCGGCCTCGACCGCAGCCCGATGTACACCGGCGTCATCGAAGGTGTCGGCCCGCGGTACTGCCCGTCGATCGAGGACAAGATCCATCGCTTCGCCAGCAAGGAATCACACCAGATCTTCCTGGAGCCGGAAGGCTTGACGACGAACGAGTTCTACCCGAACGGCATCTCGACGAGCCTGCCGTTCGACGTGCAGATCGAACTGGTCCGTTCGATGAAGGGCCTCGAGAACGCGCACATCCTGCGTCCCGGCTACGCGATCGAGTACGACTACTTCGATCCGCGCGGCCTGAAGGCATCGCTGGAAACGAAGGCGATCGCCGGCCTGTACTTCGCCGGCCAGGTCAACGGCACGACGGGTTACGAAGAGGCGGCGGCGCAGGGCCTGCTGGCCGGCATCAACGCGGCGCTGCAAACGCAAGGCAAGGAGCCGTGGACGCCTGGACGTTCCGAGGCGTACCTGGGCGTCCTTGTGGACGACCTCGTCACGCAAGGCGTGCAGGAGCCGTATCGGATGTTTACGAGCCGTGCCGAGTACCGCCTGTCGCTGCGTGAGGACAACGCGGACATGCGCCTGACGGAAATCGGCCGCAAGCTGGGCGTCGTCGGCGATGCGCAATGGGAAGCATTCGAGCGCAAGCGCGATGCGGTGGCGGCGGAGCTGGAGCGGCTGAAGTCGACGTGGGTGAACCCGCGCATCGTCGCGGCTGCGGAGTCCGAGCGCGTGATCGGCCAGGCCATCGAGCGCGAGTATTCGCTGGCGGACCTGTTACGCCGTCCGAACGTGGACTACGACAAGCTGGTGACGTTGACGGGCGCGGACGGCCAGAATCTCGGCGGTCCGGGCGTGGCGGACCCGGCCGTCCAGGAACAGGTCGAGATACAGCTGAAGTATTCCGGCTACATCGAGCGCCAGTTGCGCGAGGTGGAGCGCCATGAGCACTACGAGAACCTGAAGCTGCCCGAGGGATTCAACTACCTGGAGATCGCCGCGCTGTCCGTCGAGGTGCGGCAGAAGCTGGCGAAGCACCAGCCGGAAACGCTCGGTCAGGCGTCGCGGATTTCCGGCGTGACGCCGGCCGCGATTTCGCTGCTGCTGGTGCACCTGAAGAAAGCTGGTTACGGTGGCTTCGTCACGCTGAAAGACGAGGCGGCTTGATGGCGCTGTTCGATCGCGCCGCCCTGGCGCCCGTGCTGGCAGACGGCTTGCAGAAACTGGAGCTGGCGCTGACGCCGGCGCAGCAGGACCAGCTGCTGGATTACCTGGCTCTGCTGAACAAGTGGAACCACGTGTACAACCTGACGTCGGTGCGCGAGCCGATGCAGATGATGACGTTGCACCTGCTCGACTCGCTGGCCGCCTTGCCGGCCTTCGCCGGCGCGCGCAACGTGCTGGACGTCGGGGCAGGGGGCGGGTTGCCCGGCATCGTGCTGGCGATCGCCCGGCCGGACATGAAGGTGTCGATGATCGACACGGTGCACAAGAAAACGGCGTTCCTGACGCAGGTGAAGGCGGAGCTGGGCCTGGCGAACGTGACGGTGTACACGAAGAAGGTGCAGGAGCTCGCGGTGAAGGAACCGTTCGACGTGATCACGTCGCGGGCGTTTGCCGACCTGTCGGATTTCGTCGAGTGGTCGCAGCACCTGCTGGCCGATGACGGCCGCTTCATCGCGCTGAAAGGCACGGCGCCGCAGGACGAACGGGAACGGCTGCCCGAGGCGTGGCAGGTGCGCGAATTACGGCCGTTGCGGGTGCCCGGGCTGGGAGCGGACCGGCACCTGGTTTTCGTCGAGCGCAAGAACGCGGCGGAGCAAGAAACCGTATAAACCATATAAATCGTTTATACCGTATAAATAGTATAAACGATATAAATCATATAAACCGTATAAACGGTATATATCCAAAACAAGAAGATACATGGCGAAAATATTCTGCGTAGCAAACCAGAAGGGCGGCGTCGGCAAGACCACCACCACGGTGAACTTGTCCGCCGGCCTGGCCAAGCTGAACCAGCGCGTGCTGCTGGTGGACCTGGACCCGCAGGGCAATGCGACGATGGGGGCCGGTATCAACAAGGCGGGATTGGCCGCTTCCACGTATGAAGTCATGCTCGGTACGTCCGACGTGGCGACGGCGCGCCAGCGCTCCGAGTCGGGCCGGTTCGACGTACTGCCGGCGAACCGCGAGCTGGCCGGCGCCGAGGTCGAGATGGTCGAGCTGGACAACCGCGAGAAGCGCCTGAAGAACGCGCTGGCCACGGTCGACGGCGACTATGACTTCATCCTGATCGACTGCCCGCCCGCGCTGTCGATGCTGACCTTGAACGGCCTGTGCGCCGCGCACGGCGTGATCATCCCGATGCAGTGCGAGTACTACGCGCTGGAAGGGCTGTCCGACCTCGTCAACACGATCAAGAAGGTGCACGCGAACCTGAACCAGGACCTGAAGATCATCGGCCTCCTGCGCGTGATGTTCGATCCGCGCATGACGTTGTCGCAGCAGGTGTCCGCGCAGCTGGAACAGCACTTCGGCGACAAGGTGTTCAAGACGATCATCCCGCGCAACGTCCGCCTCGCGGAAGCGCCGTCGTACGGCATGCCGGGCGTGACATTCGACCCGTCCTCGAAGGGCGCCCAGGCGTACATCGCGTTCGGCGCCGAGATGGTCAAGCGTATCAAGACCATGTGAAAAAACCGGTGTCAGACACCGGTTTTCGGAAGAAAACCGGTGTCTGACACCCCTCCGGTAGAAGACAACAATGGCAACCAAAAAACTCAAGGGCCTCGGTCGCGGCCTCGATGCGCTGCTGGGCGGCGACAGCGAACCTTCCCATGGACAGGCGGAGCAGGGCGGTACGTCCGAGCTTGCGCTGGCGCAGTTGCAACCAGGTAAGTACCAGCCGCGCACGCGGATGGACGAGGGCAGCCTGAACGAGCTGGCCGCGTCGATCAAGGCGCAAGGCATCATGCAGCCGATCCTCGTGCGCCCGGTGGGCAACGAGAACGGCGTGACGAAGTACGAGATCATCGCGGGCGAGCGCCGTTACCGCGCCGCACAAATTGCCGGTTTGGAAACAGTCCCCGTGCTGGTGCGCGAGGTGGACGACACCGCCGCCGCGGCCATGGCGCTGATCGAGAACATCCAGCGCGAAGACTTGAATCCCCTCGAAGAGGCGCAGGGCATCCACCGCCTGATCACGGACTTCGCGTTCACGCATGAGCAGGCGGCCAGCGCCGTCGGCCGTTCGCGCAGCGCCGTGTCGAACCTGCTGCGCCTGTTGAACCTGGCAGCGCCCGTGCAGACGATGCTGATGGCCGGCGACATCGACATGGGCCATGCCCGCGCCTTGCTCGCCGTCGATGCCGCCACGCAGATCACGCTGGCCAACCTCGTCGTCGCGAAACGCCTGTCGGTGCGCGAAACGGAAAAACTCGTCACCCGCACCCTCGACGAGCAGGATGGCAAGGCCGATCCGAAGGTGCGCGAAAAATCCGGCGATATCAAGCGCCTGGAAGAAGAATTGTCCGATACGCTGGCGACCCCGGTCACGTTCCGGATGGGCGCGAAAGGCAAGGGCCAGTTGATCATCGATTTCGCCGACCTGGATATCCTCGACGGCGTGCTGGCCCGTTTGCGGACCGAATAATTACTCTAGAAGTAATCGCCCGGCGTTGCCGGACCGTCTATTGTGACGCCGGATGCGATCCCGATATCGGTCCCGGCAGGCGCCGGGGGCGAACATCGCGATGGACGGTTCGGCCGGGTTACCTACCGAAAATACGCCTTAAGCACGATTTAAGCTTGCTGTGCAGCCCCGGCCTGCACCGTTGTGGTGCAAACAAGCGCGACAAGTTGCTGAAGTTGTTGCAATGTTGCTTTAGATTGCTCTGTTGCGGTGCAGCATGTTTGACGTGACAATCGTAACAGCCCTATAATCCCGTGTCTTTGGGTCTTAAAGCTACGTTAAGAAGGTTGGCAAGTGAGTGATTCTGCGACAGGTATCGCCCGGCCGGTCTTCCGTATCGTTGCCCTGCAACTGACCATCGCCGTCCTGTTTTCCGCCCTCGTCGCGCTTTTCGCCGGGGTGGGGAAAGGCTGGTCCGCCGCCATGGGCGGCGCGATCGCGGTGGCCGGCAGCGCCGTGTATGCGCTGATGGTGGCGAGGGGTGGCAACGACGCCAAAGCCGTATTCCGGCGGCATTTTCGCGCCGAAATGACGAAAGTATTCATTACAGCGGTGCTGTTTATCGCAGCGCTGGTGCTGTTTCAGTCGGCCGCCTGGTTATGGCTGATCTTGGGTTTTGCGGTGACAACCTTGGCGTACTGGTTCTCACTGCTGACAGTTTAAGCGCCGCGCATTACGTTGACAGTGTTGGCCTTTCGAAGATCGAAAGGTGCGGACAAAATTTCTAAATTCAATATCAACTTTATTATGACCACTGAACACGCGGGGGGCCACGCGGCTCCGGCAAATGCCACCGAGTACATCCAGCACCACCTTTCCCATCTTCAAACCCACGACGGTTCGTTCAACCTGGACACGTTCTGGATCTCCGCGGTCCTGGGTCTCGTGTTCCTGGGCGTGTTCGCGCTGGCCGCACGCCGCGCGACGCCGGGCGTGCCGGGCAAGCTGCAGAACTTCGTCGAATGGGTCATGGAACTGGTCAACGACACCGTCAACAGCGCCTTCCACGCGAAGAGCAAGGTGATCGCACCGCTGGCCATCACGATCTTCGTGTGGGTCTGGCTGATGAACGCGATGGACTTCCTGCCGGTGGACCTGCTGCCGCGCGTACTGGAATTCTTCGGCGTCTACAAGCTGCGCGTCGTGCCGACCGCCGACGTGAACCACACCTTCGGCATGTCGTTCGGCGTCCTCTTGTGCATCATCGGCTTCTCGATCAAGGCCAAGGGCGCAGGCGGCTGGACCAAGGAATTGTTCACGGCGCCGTTCCATGCGCACGGCACCGTCGCCACGATCATCCTCGCACCGGTGAACTTCATCTTCCAGATGCTGGAGCTGTTCGCCAAGCCGATCTCGCTGTCGCTGCGACTGTTCGGCAACATGTACGCCGGCGAACTGATTTTCATCCTGATCGCGCTGCTGCCATGGTGGGCACAGTGGCTGCTGGGTGGTCCATGGGCAATCTTCCACATCCTGATTGTGACGCTGCAGGCCTTCGTCTTCATGGCCCTGACGGTTGTGTACCTCAGCCTTGCTGTTGAGAAACACTAAAAATTTTTGTAAATTCCATTTTTTGGTATCTGTAGTTTTTTTAAATCTTAGGAGAAATCTAAATGCAAGCTCTGATCGCACAAGTACAAAGCATGACCGTTCTGGCAGTGGCTATCATCATTGGCCTGGCCGCAATCGGCACCGCATTGGGCTTCGCAATCCTGGGTGGTAAGTTCCTGGAAGCATCGGCACGTCAGCCTGAACTGATGCCGCAACTGCAAACCAAGCTGTTCGTTATCGCTGGTCTGCTGGACGCGATCTCGATGATCGGCGTCGGTGTTTCGCTGCTGTTCACGTTCAACAACCCGTTCCTGAACGCCGTTCTCGCCGCTGCTGCTCAGTAATTTCACGCTCCAACCGGGGAAACTTTTTAGGAGCAAGGTATGAACATCAATATGTCTCTCATCGGTCAGATGATCACCTTCGCGGTGCTCGTCTGGTTCTCGATGAAATTCGTATTCCCGGCGCTGAACAACGCGCTGGATGAGCGTGCCAAGCGTATTGCGGACGGTCTGGCTGCTGCCGACCAGGGTCAGGCTGCGATGGCAGCCGCTGAAAAGAAGGCTGTCGAAGCCCTGACCTCCGCCCGTGACGAAGCCGCCCAGCGCGTCGCGGACGCCGAAAAGCGCGCGCAACTGATCGCAGAAGAAATCAAGGCCAATGCCAAAGCCGAAGCGGACCGCATCATTGCGCAAGCCAAGGCCGAAGCCGACCAGCAAGTCACCCAGGCGCGCGAACAACTGCGTGCCCAGGTCGCCGACCTGGCCGTCAAGGGCGCCGAGCAGATCCTGAAGCGCGAAGTCAACGCGTCGGCCCACGCCGACCTGCTGAACCGCCTTGCGACCGAGCTGTAATCATGGCTGAACTCGCAACCGTCGCTCGTCCTTACGCGGAAGCCCTCTTCCGCGTAGCCCAGGCTGGCAACCTCGCGCAGTGGTCCGATCTGGTGTCCGAACTGGCCCAGATCGGTTCGCATGAAGAGGTGCTGGCATACGCCCGCAACCCGAAGGTGTCGGACAGCGATGTGCTGGCGACCGTCACCTCCCTGCTGAAGTCGCCGCTCAATGCGGAAGCGAACAACTTCCTCTCGATGCTGATCGAAAACGGCCGCATCGAATTGCTGCCGGAAATCGGCGCCCAGTTCCACGCGCTGAAGAACAGCGTGGAAGGTGCGGCGGATGCCGAAATCACGAGCGCATTCGACATGGACGGCACGCAAGCCGCCGCCCTGGTCGCGACGCTGGAAAAGAAATTCGGCCGCAAGCTGAACCCGCATGTCACCGTCGATCCGGAGCTGATCGGCGGCGTGCGCGTGGTGGTCGGTGACGAAGTGCTGGACACTTCGGTCCGCGCCAAGCTGCAACAGATGCGTGTTGCGCTGACGTCGTAATCCACCGGCTGCGGCAGGCCCCCATACCCTCGCGCAAGCTGAGAGAACACAATTAGGAGTTACCATGCAACTCAACCCATCTGAAATCAGCGAGCTGATCAAGAGCCGGATCCAAGGCATTGATGGCGGCGCTGAAGTGCGCAATCAAGGCACCGTCATCTCGGTTGCCGACGGTATCTGCCGCATCCACGGTCTGTCCGAAGTGATGCAAGGCGAGATGCTGGAGTTCCCGGGCAATACGTTCGGCCTCGCGATGAACCTGGAGCGCGACTCCGTCGGCGCCGTCATCCTGGGTGCCTACGAGCACATCTCGGAAGGCGACACGGTCAAGTGCACCGGCCGCATCCTGGAAGTGCCGGTCGGTCCGGAACTGAAAGGCCGCGTCGTCAACGCGCTGGGCCAGCCGATCGACGGCAAAGGCCCGGTCGATGCGAAGCTGACCTCGCCGATCGAAAAGATCGCTCCGGGCGTGATCGCCCGTGAATCCGTCGGCCAGCCGATGCAGACCGGCCTGAAGTCGATCGACGCGATGGTGCCGATCGGCCGTGGCCAGCGTGAGCTGATCATCGGCGACCGCCAGACCGGTAAATCCGCCGTCGCCGTCGACGCGATCATCAACCAGAAGGGCCAGGGCATGACGTGTATCTACGTCGCCATCGGCCAGAAGGCTTCCACGATCAAGAACATCGTCCGCTCGCTGGAACAGCACGGCGCGATGGAATACACGATCGTCGTGGCCGCTTCCGCGTCCGAATCCGCCGCGATGCAGTACATCTCGGCCTACTCGGGCTGCGCGATGGGCGAATACTTCCGCGACCGCGGCGAAGACGCGCTGATCGTGTACGACGACCTGTCCAAGCAAGCTGTTGCGTACCGCCAGATCTCCCTGCTGCTGCGCCGTCCGCCGGGCCGCGAAGCGTACCCGGGCGACGTGTTCTACCTGCACTCGCGTCTGCTGGAGCGTGCCGCACGCGTCAACGCCGACTACGTCGAAGCGTTCACGAACGGCGCCGTCAAAGGCAAGACCGGTTCGCTGACGGCACTGCCGATCATCGAAACGCAAGCTGGCGACGTGTCCGCATTCGTGCCGACCAACGTGATCTCGATTACCGACGGCCAGATCTTCCTGGAAACGTCGCTGTTCAACGCCGGTATCCGTCCTGCGATCAACGCCGGTATCTCGGTGTCCCGCGTCGGTGGCGCCGCGCAGACGAAGGTCATCAAGGGCCTGTCCGGCGGTATCCGTACCGACCTGGCGCAGTACCGTGAACTGGCTGCGTTCGCGCAGTTCGCATCGGACCTGGACGAATCGACCCGCAAGCAGCTGGACCGCGGTGCCCGCGTGACGGAACTGCTGAAGCAGCAGCAATACTCGCCGCTGTCGATCTCGCTGATGGGTGCGTCGCTGTTCGCCGTCAACAAGGGCTTCCTGGACGACGTGCCTGTCAAGCAGGTGCTGTCCTTCGAAGCAGGCCTGCACGGCTTCCTGAAGACCAAGCACGCTGCCCTGCTGTCGAAGATCGAAGAAACCAAGCAACTGGACAAAGACAGCGAAGCAACGCTGTCCGCTGCCATCGCTGATTTCAAGAAATCCGGCGCATATTAAGCAGCACGGCGGTTCACCCAGGTGAACCGCCATTCGCGCAGAAGGAGTAAGGACTCATGGCAGTAGGCAAAGAGATACGTGGCAAGATCAAGAGCGTAGAGAATACGAAGAAGATCACGAAGGCGATGGAAATGGTCGCCGCATCGAAAATGCGCAAGGCGCAGGATCGCATGCGCGCCGCCCGTCCCTACGCGGACAAGATTCGTAATATCGCCGCGAACCTGGCTGGCGCCAATCCCGAGTACACGCACCCGTTCCTGGCCGATGCCCAGGGCACGCAGGCAAAAGCGATCGGTTTCATCGTCGTCACGACCGACAAGGGTCTGTGCGGCGGCCTGAACACGAACGTGCTGCGCGCGGTGACGATCAAGACGCGGGAACTGGAAGCGGCCGGCAACAAGATCGAAGCCGTTGCGATCGGTAACAAGGGTTTGGGCTTCCTGAACCGCGTCGGTGTGCCCGTGGTGGCGCAGGCAACGCAGATCGGCGATACCCCGCACCTGGAAAAGCTGATCGGCCCCGTGAAAGTCATGCTGGAGAAGTTCCAGGAAGGTAAGCTGGACGCCGTCTACCTGTGCTACACGAAGTTCATCAACACGATGCGCCAGGAACCGATGGTGGAGCAGCTGCTGCCGCTGACCGCTGAAAAGCGTCAGGCGGACCATGGCGGTCACCAGTGGGATTACATCTACGAACCGGATGCCGGCACCGTCATCGACGAACTGCTGGAACGTTACGTGGAAGCCCTGGTGTACCAGTCCGTGGCGGAAAACCTCGCGTCCGAACAGTCGGCGCGGATGGTGGCGATGAAGGCCGCCAGCGACAACGCCGGTAACGTGATCGGCGAACTGAAGCTGGTGTACAACAAGACCCGCCAGGCAGCAATTACCAAAGAACTCTCTGAAATCGTGGCCGGTGCGGCAGCGGTTTAAACACGAATTTAACTATATTTGAAGGAACGAAAATGGCTGATGGCAAAATCGTTCAGTGTATCGGCGCTGTGGTGGACGTGGAGTTCCCGCGCGACGCGATGCCTAAGGTTTTTGACGCGCTGAAAATGGAAGGCTCCGCGCTGACCCTGGAAGTTCAACAGCAGCTGGGCGACGGCGTGGTCCGCACCATCGCGCTGGGCTCGTCCGACGGCCTGCGCCGCGGCATGATCATCCAGAACACGGGCAAGCCGATCATGGTGCCGGTGGGTCCTGCGACCCTGGGCCGTATCATGGACGTGCTGGGCAACCCGATCGACGAGCGTGGTCCGGTTTCGCTGGACCGCACCGCCTCGATCCACCGTGCAGCGCCGGAATACGACGAGCTGTCGCCGTCGCAGGAACTGCTGGAAACCGGCATCAAGGTGATCGATCTGGTCTGCCCGTTCGCGAAGGGCGGTAAGGTCGGTCTGTTCGGCGGTGCAGGTGTGGGCAAGACCGTCAACATGATGGAACTGATCAACAACATCGCCAAGGCGCACTCGGGTCTGTCCGTGTTCGCCGGCGTGGGTGAGCGTACCCGTGAAGGTAACGACTTCTACCACGAGATGGCCGATGCGAAGGTCGTCGACCTGGACAACCTGGGCAACTCCAAAGTGGCCATGGTGTACGGCCAGATGAACGAACCGCCGGGCAACCGTCTGCGCGTCGCGCTGACCGGCCTGACGATCGCCGAATCGTTCCGTGACGAAGGCCGTGACGTTCTGTTCTTCGTCGACAACATCTACCGTTACACGCTGGCCGGTACCGAAGTGTCCGCACTGCTGGGCCGTATGCCTTCCGCCGTGGGCTACCAGCCGACGCTGGCCGAAGAAATGGGCCGCCTGCAGGAACGCATCACGTCGACCAAGACCGGCTCGATCACGTCGATCCAGGCCGTGTACGTCCCTGCGGATGACTTGACCGACCCGTCGCCTGCGACCACGTTCGGTCACCTGGATTCGACCGTCGTTCTGTCGCGTGACATCGCCGCGCTGGGTATCTACCCGGCAGTGGACCCGCTGGACTCGACCTCGCGCCAGCTGGACCCGCTGGTCGTCGGCCAGGAGCACTACGAAACGGCCCGCGCGGTACAGGGCACGCTGCAGCGCTACAAGGAACTGCGCGACATCATCGCGATTCTGGGCATGGACGAACTGGCACCGGAAGACAAGCTGGTCGTCGCACGCGCACGTAAGATGCAGCGTTTCCTGTCCCAGCCGTTCCACGTCGCTGAAGTGTTCACGGGCGCACCGGGCAAGTACGTTTCGCTGAAAGACACGATCAAGGGCTTCAAGATGATCGCGTCCGGCGAACTGGACCACCTGCCGGAGCAGGCGTTCTACATGGTCGGCACGATCGAAGAAGCCATCGAAAAAGCCAAGAAGCTGGGCTAATCGAACATAGCGCCGCCTGCGAGGGCGGCGCTGTGCAACCTTAGGATTGAAAATGGCAAACACTATTCACGTCGATGTGGTGTCGGCAGAAGAGCAGATCTTCTCCGGCGAAGCCACGTTCGTCGCGTTGCCGGGCGAGCAGGGCGAGCTGGGTATCTACCCGAAGCACACGCCGCTGATCACCCGTATCCGTCCGGGCGCGGTACGCATCCAGGTGCCGGGCAAGGCCGAAGAGGAGTTCGTCTTCGTCGCCGGCGGCCTGCTGGAAGTGCAGCCGAACGCCGTGACGGTCCTCGCCGACACCGCGATCCGTGGCCACGACCTGGACGAAGCCAAGGCGCTCGCCTCCAAGAAACTGGCGGAAGAAAACCTGGCCAACAACAAGACGGGCATCGACTACGCGAAAGCCCAGGCGGAACTGGCAGCGGCCATCGGCCAGCTGGCGGCGATCGCCAAGCTGCGCCAGGCGAAGCACTGATCCGCACGCGGCACAAAAATAGGCAGCTTCGGCTGCCTTTTTTCTTTCCTGGACGTATATATTTCCTAATATTGCGGTCTGACCCCGAATTGTGGAAATACTTTATGCGCCTGATGCTTTCCGTCCTGCTGGCTTGCTGCGCATGGACGACCAACGCCGCGCCGGTGCGCGACCTGACGCTCGCGTTCGACGAGTTTTACCGCAGCACCGAAGGCCAGCCGAGCGCGGAACGCGTCAAGGCGTTTCGGCGCACAGTGGGCGCGCAGTTCGCCGAATTCTATGGCGATGAGCGGGGCGCCTGGACGAGCGCCGAGCAGGATGCGCGCATCGCGGCCGCCATTCGCGTCTATCCGACGCTGCGGCCGGCGTACCTGAAGAAAGCGCGCGAGTTCGGTACGCAACTGCCCCGCTACGTGCAAGAGTTCCAGCAGCGCTTTCCCGATTACCGCCTGCCCGGCAGCGTGTGGTTCGTCAATAGCCTGGGCGAAATGGATGGCGGCACCCGCACGCTGGCCGGGCGCCAATACCTGATCTTCGGCGCGGACGGCATGGCGAAATACCATGGCGATGGCGACGAAGGCGCGTTCTTCCACCACGAGCTGTTCCACACCTACCACGAGCCACGCCTGGCGGCGTGCAGCGAGCCGCAGCCGGTGTGGTCGGGCCTGTGGACCGAGGGCCTGGCGACGTATGTCTCGCAGCGGATGCACCCGGCGGCCAACGAGAAGGAATTGTTGCTCGACTTCCCCGCCGGTACGGTGGCACGTACGCAGGCACAGCTGCCGGCGGCCTGGGCCCAGCTCGAGCAGGTGCTGGACAGTGCGGACGCCGACGTGTACGCCAGCCTGTTCCAGATGTCGAGCAAGGACAAGGCGCTGCCGGCGCGGCGCGGTTATTACCTCGGCTATCTGGTGGCCGAGGACGCCGGCCGGACGCACGACCTGGACACGCTGGCACGCCTGGACTGCGCGGCGGCGCGCGAACTGGTGACACGTACGGTACACAAGCTGGCCGCCGCGGCGCGGTGAGCCGCCGTGCCGCTGTAACCGGGTCAGGTCAACGGCACAGGCCGTACGCCTTCCGCTCCGTGAACCAGCGGTACGTGAACGTGCGCACCGGGTAGCGTTCGCCGTCGATGATCACGGCCGGCGGCGTCATGTCGAAGCGCTGCGGCAGGCCGTTCTTGACGGCCAGGCGGACGCGCCATTGCGTGTCGTCGGCGGTGGCGACAGGGATCAGCAGACCCGGCACCTCCTTGATGACCTCGACCATCTCCGCGCGGCTGTTCGTGCCGCGCTGGTAAAAGCTCAGCACTTCGGCCTTCGCAATAACGGGTCCTTGCGGCTGCGTGACGTTGAAGGAGCGCGTCGTGAACTGCACCTTGCCGCCGCGCGGCACGATGTAGATGACGCCGAATTCCGCGCCGCCTTCCTGCAGCGTGACGGGGCTGGTCGCCGTGACGGACACGCCTTCCGGCAGCTCGAAGCGCGATGCCTCGACCCACTCGGCGCACGTGGGGCTGGTGGCCATGTACAGCTGCTCGGGGCGGTAGTCGTCGCCGCAGGCGGACAGCGTGAGCAGCAAGGGGAGGGTGAACAACGCGGGTCGGCGCATGGGATGTTTCATCGGGGGGACGAGCCGACAGTGTAACCGAGCACGCTTCCTTGCAACAGCGTCATCGAACCACGGTTATTGTAGCCAGGAAACGACAAGTCGCAACGGAACGCTTTCATCGCGCATGCCGGCCCGGGTATCCTAGCATCCGCGGCCCCACTCCTGCCGCACCAACATTCCCAGCGCCCCGTCCCCGCCTTGCAGTTCTTTCCTACAGGGGACCGCCATGGCGACCACTACCGTATCCGTCTCGTTTGCCAACGGTTTCGTCGGCAATGCCGCACGCACCACCGAAGCCGACCAGGCGTATTACCTGACCAACCTCGGCTGGCGCAACGTCCAGTTCCAGCAATCCACCGACAACGGCCTGTTCGGCGGTTCGCAGGGCAACGACTATTCGGGCACGATCCTGATCACGGATGCGGCCGGCGTGCAGCACCGCATCGACGGTGTCGTCAACTGGCGCGCGCCCAGCGGCAACGTCAGCACGATGGTGTTTTATTCGACCGGCGCCGGCCACACGCTGGCAACGACGAGTAACGGCCCGTACTACATCGACCCGTGGACCGAGGCGAACTCCGACCCGCACTCGTTCATCGGCCTGACGTTCAACGGCCGCAACCTGACGATCAGCGGCGGCTCCGTCACCGGCAATGCGGCGACCACGGGCCTGTTCACGGACCTGAACGCGTACCTGGCGGCGCAACCGCAGCTGCGCGTGGGTGACGCGGTCGTCAACGAAACGGCCGGCACCGCCACGTTCACGGTCACACTGAGCAAGACCAGCACGGACACCGTCACCGTCAAGTACGCGACCGCGGACGGCACCGCCGTCGCCAACAGCGACTACAACGCGACCAGCGGCACATTGACGTTCGCGCCGGGCCAGACCAGCAAGACGATCACCGTGTCCATCCTCGACAATGCGGTCCTCGACGGCACGCGCACCGCGAACATCGTGCTGTCCGACAGTACGTACGCGGCGATCACGGACAACACCGGCGTGCTGACGATCAACGACAACGAAGTCCCGGCCAGCGTGGCCACCGTGGTGGCCGAGGACAGCGTGCACACCGGCGCGAATCCGACGGACAGCGCGGTGGACGAAGGCGGCACGTTCCTGTACACCGTGGTGCTGAGCGGCACCGGAGGAGAGTACGCACTTACCGTGACCGGCAGCGCCGCGCCCGCCGACCTGGGCACGCTGACGTTCTCCGACGGCGTCGCGTGGAAGAACGGCAATCCGGCAACGGGCATCGTCGTCGTGCCGAACGGCGTGGGCAGCTTCAAGGTGACGCTGCCGACCGTCGACGACACGACCATCGAAACGACGGAAACGGCCGTGCTGACCGTCGGCGGCGTCGCCGCGACGGGCACGATCGCCGATAACGACAGCCAGGCTGTCACGGCCGTGACGGCCGAGGACGCGGCCCACACGGGCATGGTGCCCGCGGACGACAGCGTCGTCGAAGGCGGCGCGCTGCTGTACACCGTCACGCTGAACGGCGCCAGTCCGGTGCCCACCGAGTACGCGGTGGCGCTGTCCGGCACGGCCGGCGGGGCGGACCTGGCGACGCTGGCGTTCAGCAACGGTGTCGTCTGGAAGAACGGCGATGCGAACACGGGCATCGTCGTCGTGCCGGCCGGCGTCACGTCGTTCCGCGCGACGTTGACGACGGCGGACGACACGGCGATCGAAAGCACCGAGACGGCCGTGCTGACGGTGGGCGGCGTGGCCGCCACCGGCACGATCACGGACAACGACAGCCAGGCCGTCGTCTCCGTCATCGCCGAGGATGCCGCCCACGCCGGTGCGCTGCCGGTCGACAGTGCCGTGGTCGAAGGCGCGGCGCTGCTGTACACGGTCGCGCTGAACGGCCCGAGCCCCGTACCGGTGGAGTACACACTCACCGTCGGCGGTACCGTCGATGCGGGCGATGTGGGAACGCTGGCGTTCTCCGACGGCGTCGCGTGGAAGAACAGCGATCCGGGCACCGGCATCGTCGTCGTGCCGGCCGGTGTGACGGGCTTCACGATCACGCTGCCGACGCAAGACGACCAGCTCATCGAGACGGCGGAAAGCGCCGTGGTGACGGTGGGCGGCGTGGCCGCGACGGGCACGGTGGCCGACAACGACAGCCGGAGCATCGCGGCCGTCGTCGCCGAGGACGACGCCCATCCGGGCGCGCAACCGCAGGACAACGCCGTCGTCGAGGGGGGCGCGCTGCGTTACACGGTCAGCCTCAGCATGGCCGGCGTGGCCGCCACCGAGTTCGCGCTGGCCGCGACGGGCACGGCGTCCGCGGCCGACCTGGGCGCATTGACGTTCTCGGACGGCGTCGCATGGAAGAATGGCGATCCGAACACGGGCATCGTCGTGGTGCCGGGCGGGATCACCGGTTTCAGGATCACCGTCGCCACCAACGACGACGCGGCCATCGAAGTGGCTGAAACGCTCGTGCTGACCGTCGGCGGCATCGCCGCCACCGGCACGATCACGGACAACGACGTGCCGGCGGTCGCCAGCGTCAAGGCGGCGGACGCCCAACAGCCGAACAGCGGCGTCACTACGGTGACCGAGGGGGGCACGCTGTTGTACACGGTGGCGCTGGACGCGGCCGGCGTTGCGCCGGTCGAGTTCGCGCTGGCCGTGGCCGGCACCGCAACTGCCCAGGACTTGGGCGCCTTCGGTTTCAGCAACGGCGTGGCGTGGAAGAACGGCGATCCGGCCACCGGCATCGTCGTGGTGCCGGCCGGTGTCGCCGCGTTCACCGTCACCGTCGCCACGGTCGACGACACGCTGGTCGAAAGCGCCGAGAGCGTCGTGCTGGCCGTCGGCGGCGTGACCGCAACCGGCACCATCGCCGACAACGACCAGGTGGTACCGCAGCCGCCGACGCCGCCCGTCACCCCGCAGCCGCCGGTGCCACCCGTTGCGCCCACGCTGGAAACGGGCCTGGATCCGGCCTCGGACAACGGCAGCAGCAATTCCGATACCGTCACCAGCGTGATCGCGCCGGAGTTCACCTTGAAAGCCGGTAGCCTGCTGATGGCGGGCGGCAGCGTGCGCCTGCTGTCCCCGGCCGGCGACGTCGTCGGCACGCAGGCCGTGACGGCCGCCGACATCGCCTCGGGCAAGGTCAACGTGGGCGCGGGCATGCTGGACGACGGCGTCTACACGTTCACCGCCCAGGTGCTCGATGCCGGTGGCAACGTCGTCGGCGAGGCGCCCGTGCACGTCACGATCGTCACCGACGTCGACGGCGTGGCACCGTCGGTCGAGCTGGCGGCCAATGGCGGCGACTACAACCATGACGGCGTGCTGGACTGGCAGCAGCACACGGTGGCGCAAATGCCGCTGCTGTCGCTGGCGGACTACCTGGCCGGCAAGGCGGCGCCGGCGTCGTCGTTCGGTGCATTGCTGGCCGGCTCGGTGGTGGGCGGGGGCGACACCGTGCAGCTGACCACCGGCGCGCAGTTGAAGGACCTGTCGCTGTCCGCATTGCCGGCCGCGCTGCCGGAGGAATTGCGCGCCGTGTCGCCCGTGTTCAACTTCACGGTCACGGCGGAAGACGGCGTGGCAAGCCTGCCGGACCTGGACACGGCCCGCGCCGGCCTGCAGACCCGCGTCGTCATCGAACTGGCGCAGGGCGGCGGCCTGGCCAACGACTTCATGAAGTTCGACAAGACGACGGGCACGTGGTTCAGCTTCCTCGACGACCAGAACCTGGCCACGATGGACGACGGCGCCACCCTGGTGGACGTGAACGGCGACGGCCGCACCGATCGTATCGTGCTCACCTTGACGGACGGCGGCAAGGGAGACGAAGATGGGCTCGTCAACGGCACGATCGTCGACCCGGGCCTGCTGGCGTTCGACACGCGGCCGGACGCCCAGGTGTACAGCATCCTGCTGGCCAACGGCGACCGCTATTACACGGCGGACGCCACCGATGCCGCGCACAAGGCGGCCGTGGCCGGCAACGCGTTCGAGGGCGTGGCATTCGATGCGCAACCGGGCGGCCAGCAGATGACGGCGTACTACCAGCCGTTTACGCAGGATTGGACGTATGCGGCGGCTGGCCAGGCATTGCCGTACGCCTGCTACGGTGCTGTTGCCGGCGCGGGCGGTTTCACGGCCGCCGCCGCGGGCAGCGGTGCCGGCACGGACGTGCACCTGTACCAGAACACGCATGGCATGACGCAGCTGTTGACGGTGGCGCAAGCGGCCGAGCTGGGCCTGGCGGCGCAAGGGTATGCGGACCGCGGCGCGAAGTTCTCGGCCACCACGGAACACGCGTTCCACTTCGACGCGGAAGGCTACCTGGTGGCGAACTACGACAACGCGTCCGTGCAGGCCCTGGTGCGGCAGCTGGCATCCGCGTACCAGTCGAGCAGCGCGGCGGGCTTCGTCGATGCCGTTGAGCAGAATTACTTCACGCAGGTGACGACGGTGGGTGTCGCCCATGGCGCGGCAGCCACCGCGGCGGACCTGAACGCGGTGTTCGGCACCGCCTTCACGGCTTAAGCAACCAGACAGGAGGCATATGAAGCACAGGATATCGATGGCCATGCTGGCCGTGGGCACGCTGGCGCTGCATGCGGCCGGCGCCGAGCCCACCCGCTATTGGGGCGTCCATGCGGGCGCCAATACCTTGAAGGATTGGGACGCGCGCGTCGATTTCGGTGCCGGCACACCGTTCGACGGCCGCGCCGACCTGAAACGGGGCGTGCATGGCGGCGTGCAAGTGGGCCATGCGGACGGGCACGGGCGTTACGAGCTCGAGTACGAGCGGGGCAGCCTGCGCTTCGAGCGGCTCACGCTGGGGCCGATCAGCGAAGCCGTGGACGGCCGCGGGCACTACGACGCGGTGTTCGCGAATGCCTACCGTACCGACAGCTTTGGCAACGGCTTTGGCACGTTCGCCGGCGGCGGCATCGGCTGGGGCCGCGTCAAGCTGCCGCAGCTGGGCCTGGCCAGTACGGATTGCCCATGCTTCGGTCCGGCGTCGAAAAGCGGTTTCGCGTGGCAATTGCGCGCCGGCGTCGAATATCGTCCGGCACCGCAATACGCTTTCTCCCTGCAATATACCTGGCTCGGCCTGCCGGCACCGGAACGTAATTCCAGCCCGTCGATCGATTATGACAAGCGCCGTTTTGGTGCATTATCGCTGGGGTATTCCCGCCGCTTCTGACAAGCGCTGCGCCGGTTTTATCGGGGCCGGCGCTTTCGTGCGCCGGAGCTCGTTCAACGGTGTTACGGTGTTCTCAAAGTCGAGGAGCAGACGATGATCCATCATCTCGGTATCGTGGTTAACGATTTCACTCGCAGCGCGGCGTTATATGACGCATGCCTCGCACCGCTGGGTATTCGCCGCACCGAGACCGATATCGATTGGGCCATTTATGCACCCGACGGGGGCCAGCCTTTTTTGTGGCTGGGATCGGAAATTCCGACTTACTGGCGCTCCGGCAATCAAGCCGGCAACGCGCCGCTGCACATCGCATTCATCGCACCGGACCGGGCGGCGGTGGATGCCTTTTATTCCGCCGCGTTGGAACACGGCGCCGAAGATAATGGACCACCGGGCTTGCGCGTCGGTTGGGGACATTTCTACAGCGCTTATATTCTCGACCTGGACGGTAATAATATCGAGGCGACGATCCGGGAGAAATGATGCTGATGGCCTCGGCAGTTCCGGACTGACTGCCGCTTAGCACAGGCGGGGGCGCACCAGGGGGGCGGCGCCGCCGTCACGCGGATCGAAGCCCGTTGTGGGGCACGGCCTGGCCGTGCCCCTTTTTTTTTGACCTGGCGCGGCATGCCGCGACAGTTGGCGCCTACTTACCCCGAACGCTTGTCACGGATATGCCGCTGCACGGAGCGATGCACCACTTTCCACTTCGCCCGCTCGGCGATCTTTTCCAGCGGCGTGCGCTCGCCGCGCCGGGCATCGCGCAGCAGTTTATGGTAATTCGCCAGCCGGTCCGGATCGATTTCCCGCCGGACTGCGCAGCCCGGTTCCAATTCATGCCGACAATTACGAAACTGGCAATGTTCGGCCAGTGCCGCGATATCGTCGAACGTGGCGGACAGGGTTTTCTCGTCCGCGTCCGGCCGCCACGTCCTTAAACCCGGCGTATCGACGATGCAGGCGCCGCCGGCGCATTGGTGCAGCGAGCGCACCGTGGTCGTATGTTTTCCCCGGCCATCGCCGCTGCGCACGCCGCCGGTTTCCTGGCCGGCCCCGGCCAGGGTATTGGTCAACGTGGATTTGCCGGTGCCCGACGCACCCAGCAGGCATAAAGTCTGGCCCGGTTGCAGCCACGGCGCCAAAGCGATAGCGGCATCCGCAATCAATGCGTTCAGCGCCAGGACCGGTATGCCGGGCGGTAATCGGCTGTGGACCTCGGCCAGCCGTGCGGCGACGTCGGCCGCGATATCGGCTTTCGTCAGCACGACGACGGGGGCGATATCGGCGCTGCGCACGACGGCAATATAGCGCTCGAGCCGGCGGATATTGAAATCGAGGTCCAGGCCCATCACGAGCAAGGCCGTGTCGATATTGCTGGCCAGGACCTGGCGGCGGCCGTCGTTGGCGCGGCGGGCGATCTGCGTCAGCGGTTCGGCGCGCTGTGCGATCCACATCTCGTCGCCACGCGCGTCGACGGCGACCCAGTCGCCGACGGCCAGCATGTCGTCGCCGCCGGCCAGTTCAGCCAGCAGCCGGGGCAGGGCGCGTGCCTGCCGCGCCGCCAAGCCGTCGTGCACGGTGACCCATTCGCCCTGGATCGCAGCGATGCGCATGGGTAGGAGCGCGGCGGCGCCGGGCAGCAGCGCCAGGCGTGCTGCGGCGGGGTTGTTCAATCCGATGGTCCGCAGTGAATCGAAAGCGGAAGCGGTGTTTTGCATGATGGTGTTCCCAATGATCGTAACGCCCGCGCGTGCGGGCACAGGCCGCCGCGTGGCGGCAGCGTCGAAGGCTGGGGAAGTCGGCGCTTGCGCGCCGGGGAACACCGGGAATAAAGGAAGCGAAAGGTGCCCGCGGGCGTCAGGCGGCCGACAGGAGGGCAATATCCGTGGTCTGCATGGTCGTCTCCTGTATCGGTTGTTGGGATGGCAAGTGTCTCACCGCGTGGCGCTTTCGTCAACGCCGCGTTGCAGCGAGCGTACGGTGCACGTGCGCGGAGCCAGCGCTTCACGCAGTACGTCCAGCGCACGTTGCGGGGCTGCGGCGCCGCACATGAAGATGTCGACGGCCGCAAAGCCGTGCTCCGGCCACGTGTGCACCGAAATGTGAGATTCGGCCAGCAGCACGACGCCGGTGACACCGAGGCCCGGCCCGAATGGATGGAAGTGGCTGTGCACGATGCGTGCGCCGGCCGCCAGTGCCGCATCGCGCAGCAGCGCTTCGATGCGTCCGCAATCGGCCAGCAGCGCTGGGGCGATGCCGGACAGGTCGGCCAGCAGGTGGGTGCCCGCGGCGCGATGGGGCGTCGTCACTTGTGGCCTCCGCCGCCGCTCCAGCTGCCGCCACCCGTGTTGGACGACCACGTGGAGCCGCGGCCACCCGAGCTGTAACCGCGCGAGCCGCCACCCATATTGCTCCAGCTGAGCACCGTCGAGAACAGGACGACCGCCAGGCCGTACATCCAGAACTTCTTCATTCGCTATCGTTGTTATCGAGGAAGGTGGCAGGCAGGTACAGCGCGAGCCCGCCCAGCACGACAAAGGCAAACGTGCTGGAAAAATTGGCGATCAGCGGAATCGCGTTCAACACCACGAGCAGGATGATCATCATCTTCGCGGCGCCGCGGTAGCGTGAGCCGATGCGCAGCCCGCCCTTCGCCAGCGGCGCCGCAACCGCGCCGAACACCGTCGGGAACCATGCGCGCAGCTGGTCGTAGGCCACTTTGGTCGACCGCGACCACGTCAGTTCGTGCGCGGTGCGCTCCGCCGCCAGCGTCGTCGTGCCCAACTCGAACTCCTCCACTTGCGTCACGTCGCCCACCTGCACGCGCCAGTTGAAGGCACCCGCGGCAAACGTCACCCGCGCCGGATAGTCGTACAGCTTGCGATACGAGGAGCCGCCGGCCACCACACGGTCGCCGCGCAGCGCCGGCCAGTCGTCCAGCACGTCGGCGCGCTGCCAGCCGTCGCCTGTTTCGACGAGCCACGTGAAGCCCGCGCGCGGGCCATACAGCAGGTACTCGGTCCAGCTTTCGCCTTCGTCGTCCGCGCGCCGCATCACGCCGAGCACCGTCAGCTTCTGGTTGCCCAGCGTGCCCTCGGCACCCAGCGGCAGCGTGGTGCGCACGGCCGCCACCCGCTCGCCGGCGCGCAGCACTTCCACCTTCGGGCTGGCCGCATCCAGCTGCGCGCTGCACGACGGGCACACGAGGTTGGCCGTCATGCCCGGCAGGTACGCGATCGCGCTGCCGCAGGATGGGCAGTCCAGCGCGCCCACCTTGCCGCGCAACTTGCCGGCGGTGCGCAGGATCTCGTCGTCGTCGCGCAGCAACTGCGGCTTCAACGCGTCGAGCGCCACCGCGGCGCCCGCGTAGACGAGCGGCGCACCGTCATCGGAGTAATCCAGCGTGACGAAGCGGTTGCCGGTGCGCAGATCGGCGACCCGCGCTTCCCAGCCGGCGCCCACCTTGAACGGCAGTTCGCCCTGGCCGCCGGTACAGCGGGCGGTGCGCACGTCGGATGCGATCCATGCCTCGCCCGCCACCACGTAGCGCTGTCCGGGAACGAGCGCGTCGAACGCCGGCAGCGTCGAACTGGCATCGAGCAAGGTGGTGATCGTGTACTGGCCGGACGCATCGCCCAGCCAGCCGGCCGCGCCGTCGTCGAACAGCAGGTACCACTCGTTCCAGAAGCCGGCGTCGTAGCGCAGCTGCAGGCGGCCGATCACGGTGAACGGGCGGTCGCCCCACGTGCCGGAGGTGCCCAGCTGGATCGGCGAGTAATCCTCCAGCGCCTCGGCGACCTTGCCGAGATCGCGCACGCTGTCGGCATCGCGCAGCACGCCGGTGCGGCAGAACTCGCACACGGCCATCACGGCCGCGTGCGAGCGGAAGCGCACCTCGGCGCCGCAGCCGGGACAGGAAACGGTCAGCAAGGCGTCAGCCGATCAGCTTTTTCAGCAGCTCGGCCTTGGTGCTGTCGTAATCGGCGGCCGAGATCAGGCCCTTGTCCAGCAAGCCTTTCAGCTTCGTCAGCCGGGCTTCGATCGACTCCTCGGCCGCCGCTGCCGGTGCCATCGCTTGCGGCGCGGCCGGCGCCAGCGATGCGCCGACGGCCTGGCCCATCGCCTGGCCGATCGTCACGCCGGCGCCCAGGCCGGCGCCGATGCCGGCGATGCCGCCTTCGTTCTGCGCCGCCAGCGGAATGGCCGTCGCGGTCTGGTAGCGCGTGAAGCCGGCCATCTTGTCGGCCGACAGGCCGCCCTTCATGCCGGCCGAGATGCGCTCGTCCAGCGCCGCCTGCAGTTCCTCGGGCAGGCTGACGGAGGCCACGTTGAATTCATCGAGGCCGATGCCGTAGCGCGCGAACGCGTCTGCCAGGTCGCCCTTGATCTCCTGCGCCATCAGCGCCTGGTTCGCGGCCATGTCCAGGAACGCCACGTTCGCGCCGCCCAGCGAGCTGGCCATCGTCGCCAGCATGATGCCGCGCAGCTGGTCCTCGACCTGGTCGCGGGTGTACGTGTCGCGCGTGCCGCTGATCTCCGTGAAGAACTTGCGGGCATCCGTCACGCGGTACGAATACATGCCGAAGGCGCGCACGCGGATCATGTCGAAGTCCTTGTCGCGGATCGTGATCGGCTGCGGCGTGCCCCACTTGCGGCCCGTCTGCACGCGGGTGCTGAAGAAGTAGACGTCCGACTTGAACGGCGAGTCGAACAGCTTGTCCCAGTTCTTCAGGTTCGTCAGCACGGGCAAGGTCTGCGTCGTCAGCTTGTGCGTGCCGGGGCCGAACACGTCGGCGATCTGGCCTTCGTTGACGAAGACGGCGACCTGCGATTCGCGCACCACGAGCACGCCGCCGTTCTGGATCTCGAAGTCCTGCATCGGATAGCGCCATGCCAGCACGCCTTCCTCGTCCTCGTTCCATTGCAGGACGTCGATGAACTGTTTCTTGATGAAGCTGCCGATACCCATACAGGACCTCTCTTCAGGAAATGCAGGCGGCGTTGATGCCGCCGATGGACAGGGAAATCGTGCCGAGCAGCGCGCCGAATGCGCTGTTGCCCGCCTCGATCTGGTCTTTCGCCATTTTCAGTGCGCGCGTCGTCACCGCGTAGGCCAGTGCCTGCACGACCATCGCGCCGAAGGCCCAGGCAAAGAACTCCTGGTAGTTCGGCGTGTGCAGGAGGCCCGAGGCGATGGTCAGCGAGAAGCCCAGCAGCGCACCGCCCAGCGACAGCGCGGCGGCGTGGTTGCCCTGCCGGATCAGCAGCACTTCGTCATAGGGAGTCATCCACGTGTAGGCCTTGAAGAACACGGCCAGCAGCGCGGCGGCGATGCACAGGTGGATCAGGTAGTTGGCGACTGCGAACATGGTCTATAGTAGCAATCTTGCAGATAAACAAATAATAATCCAGTCACGGGCCAATGACCAAAAAGATTCTGATCCTGTCCGTGTTCGTCGTCGCCTCGTGCGGGCTCGCTTATGAGTTGATCGCCGGCGCGCTGTCCAGCTACCTGCTGGGCGATTCGGTACTTCAATTCTCCACCATTATCGGTTGCTACCTGTTCGCGATGGGCGTCGGCGCCCACCTGTCGAAATACGTGAAGGACGAGCACGTGCTGGCGCGCTTCGTCGACATCGAGCTGGCGATCGGCCTGATCGGCGGCGTCTCGGCAGCACTGCTGTTCACCACGTTCTCGTGGATGGCCGCGCCTTTCCGGCTGCTGCTGTACGTGCTGGTGTTCATGGTCGGCACGCTGGTCGGCATGGAAGTGCCGCTCGTGATGCGCGCGCTGAACGCGCGGCAGACGGAGTTCGCCGAGATCGTCAGCCGCGTGCTGACGTTCGACTACCTGGGCGCGCTGGCCGTGTCGCTGCTGTTCCCCCTCGTGCTCGCGCCGTATCTTGGCCTGGTGCGCACCGGCTACCTGTTCGGCATGCTCAACATCGGCGTCGCGCTGTGGACGATTTATGTGTTCCGCGCCGAGCTCACGAACCTTACCGGCCGCACCTTGCGCGCTTGCGGCGTGCTGCTGGCGCTGGCGTTCGGTTTCGCCAGCGCGGACCGGCTGACGCACTTCGGCGAGCATGCGCTGTTCGGCGACGAGATCGTCTACGCCACCAGTACGCCGTACCAGCGCCTCGTCATCACGCGCTGGAAGGACGACCTGCGGCTGTACATCAACGGCAACCTGCAATTTTCTTCGCGCGACGAATACCGGTACCACGAGGCGCTCGTCCACCCCGCGCTGGAACGGCTGCCGTGGGCGAAGCGCGTGCTGGTGCTGGGCGGCGGCGATGGCCTGGCGCTGCGCGAGATCCTGCGTTACAAGAACGTCGAACACGTGACGCTCGTCGACCTGGATCCGGCGATGACGGCCGCGTTCAAGACGCGCGCCGAGCTGGCGGCGCTGAACCACGGTTCGCTGTCCGATCCGCGCGTGACGGTGGTGAACGCGGATGCGGCGATCTGGCTGGAGCACTCGGATGCGATGTTCGACGCGGTGATCGTCGATTTCCCCGACCCGTCCAGCTTCGCCCTTGGCAAGCTGTATTCGGTGCCGTTCTACGGCATGGTCAAGCATCACCTGGCCGCCAACGGCCTCGTGGTGGTGCAATCGACATCGCCGTTCTTCGCGCCGCACGCGTTCTGGACGATCGATGCGACGTTGCGTGAAGTGGGCTTGCGCACTTACCCGTATCATGCGTACGTGCCGTCGTTCGGCGAGTGGGGCTTCATTCTTGCTACCCCGCAGGGCCGCTACGAGCCGCCGGCATCGTATCGGCTGCCGATGCGCTTCTTGAACGGCACGGTGACGGCGGCGATGTTCAGCTTCCCGCCGGACATGCGGCCGCTGGCGATGGCGCCGAACCGCCTGGACTCGCAGTCGCTGGTGCACGAGTTCGAGCAGGACTGGCACCGCACGATACGCTGAAGGAGTCGACATGGAACGCCGTTCCTTCCTGCGCTGGAGTGCCGCGATCGGCGCGGCAGGTGCCGCCGCTGCCGCCGGCATTGCCGGTTACGCGCGCTGGCGCGAGATCGCGCCAGCACTGCACGATCCGGGCCGCGCGGAAGGCCACTTCCTGCGCGACCGCCATGCACTGCCACGCCCGACGGAGGAGGTGGCGGCGGACGTCGTGGTGCTCGGCTCCGGCATCGCCGGGCTGACCGCGGCATGGAAGCTGAAGCGGGAAGGCATCGAGGACGTGCTGCTGGTCGAGGGGCCGGAAACCTTCGGCAACGCGGCCGGCGGGCGGTATGGCGACCTTGCGTACCCGACCGGCGCGCACTATCTGCCGATCCCGCCGCAGGAGTGCCTGCACGTGCGGCACCTGCTGTACGACCTGGGCGTCATCCGCCGCGACCCGTTCGGCCCCAAGCCGGAATACGACGAACGGCTGCTGCTGCACGCGCCGCACGAGCGCCTGCTGTACCAGGGCCACTGGCACGAAGGCATCCTGCCGCGCGCCGGCGTGCCCGCGCAGGAACAGGCCGAGCATGCGCGCTTCTTCGCCGAGACGGAGAAGCTGCGCACCCAGCGCGGCGCGGACCGCCGCAAGGTGTTCACGCTGCCCGCGGCGCACGCGTCCACCGACCCAGCCTGGCGCCAGCTCGACACGATCACGTTCAAGGCCTGGCTGGACAAGAACGGCTACCGTGCGCCCACCCTGCTGTGGTACCTCGATTACTGCTGCCGCGACGACTATGGCACCGGCATCGACCGCGTGTCGGCGTGGGCCGGCCTGCATTACTTCTGCGCGCGTGGCGGCGAGGCGGCCAACGCGGACAACGGCGCGTGGCTGACGTGGCCGGGCGGCCTGCAACCGCTGGCCACGCGCCTCGCCGAACGGGCCGGCGCGCGCCGCATCCCGGGCACCGTCGCCAGCGTAAAGCAGGCGGGCAAGGGCGTCGAAGCGCTGTGCTTCACGCTGGAAGGCGGCAAGCCGCGCACGTACCTGGTGCGGGCCCGCAAGGCGATCTGCGCGATGCCGCTGTTCGTGGCCAGCCGCGTCGTCGAGAACATCGTGCAGTATGGCTTCGACCCCGCCCGGCACATGCCGGCGTACGCACCGTGGCTCGTGACGAATTTTCTGCTGGACCGGTTTCCCGACGAGCTGCCGGAAGCGCCGCTGTCGTGGGACAACGTGGTGCACGGCACGCAGGGCCTGGGCTACGTGGTGTCGACGCATCAGGACATCCGCCAGGCCCCGCCGCCGCGCACCGTGTTCACGAGCTACGTCGCGCTGGCGGACCGCGACGCGCTGGCCGCGCGGCGCTGGATGCAGGGTGCATCGGCCGAGGAGTTGCTGGCGCGGGCGCTGGAAGACCTGCGCGCCGCGTACGGCCGCGCGTTCGACGATTGCGTGGTGCGCGCCGACATCACGCTGCGCGCGCATGCGATGGCGGCGCCGCTGCCGGGGTTCCTGTCCAACCAGGGTGTGCAGGCATTGCGCGACGTGGATGGGCCGATCCTGTTTGCCCACGCGGACCTGTCCGGTTTTTCCGTATTCGAGGAGGCGTCGTGGTGGGGATGGCAGGCGGCACGGGCGGCGTTGGGCTGATGCTGCCCGCCGTCCTTCCCGTGCTGCGCGGCGCCGCACTGGCGTTGCGGCCGATGGAGGATGGCGATGCCGCCGCGCTGTTCGCGATCTATGGCGACGCGCTCGTGATGCGCTACACGGATGAGGAGCCGTTTCCCGACCTGGCCACGGTCGGCGTGATGCTGGCGAGCGTGCGCCGGCTGCTGGCCAGCGGCGAGTCGCTGGAATGGGCGATCGTGCGGACCGACGGCGGGGACGTGATCGGAACGTGCGGGTTGCACAGCTTCGATGCGCCGGCACGGTCCGCGCAGGTCGGTTGCCTGTTGCGGCGTTCCGCATGGGGGCACGGCCATATGTACGAAGCGCTCCGTTTGCTGGCGACGTGTGCGTCGGGCGAATTGGGGCTGCACCGGTTGCTGGCCGATGTCGATCCGCACAATGAACGGGCGCTGCGGATGTCCGAGCGGCTGGGGTACCGTCGGGATGACGGGGGATTGCTGGGGATCTGGTTGGATCGGGAGCAGCGGCAATAGATGAGCTCGGGCGCCTTGATATTGCCGGGATAAAATAAATACCGTATCCGGCAAAAACACGGCAACAAAAATAAATCCGAAATGCTTAGGTGGATTCGCGAAACTGCGGTATCGTTTGTCTCGCACTACATCAAGTCGCAGTTTTGTTGGCCTCTTTCCCGTCTCGCCGAATCGGCGGTCCTGTTTGATCTCCTTCTTTACCCCTGCTTGGTCGGACGTGCATCCGGGCGCTTTTGCCCACGCAACTTCTAAGGATTAAACATGACTACTCAAACCGGCACCGTAAAATGGTTCAACGATTCCAAGGGCTTCGGCTTCATCACCCCTGACGGCGGTGGTGCCGACCTGTTCGCGCACTTCCAGGACATTCAATCGACCGGCTTCAAGAGCCTGGCGGAAAACCAGCGCGTCTCGTTCGAACGTTCGACCGGGCCGAAAGGCGAGAAGGCCGGCAATATTCGCGCGATCTGATCGTCGCAACGAATAACGGCCTGTCCCGCGCCATCGCGCGGGCGCCGCTGTCGCAATGAATGGCCCGCCTTGGCGGGCTATTGTTTTTCCGGCGTTCGAATTCGCGGCGATAATGGCACCGACGTCCATTGTTGGGCTGATGAATCGCACCGGCGAATAACAAGGAGAGCGACATGAGTGATACCGAACGCGACGAGATGGAAATCGCCGCCTGCGCGCTGGAAGCGCTGTATGCGGAAATGCATGCCGATCTGGGCACGCTGGACGGCCAGATCGACAGCTGGTCCGCCGACGCGGTAGATACCGCCGAGCTGGCCGAGCTGCATACCGCCCGGACCGCGCTGCACAGCGGGATGGCGAGCATCCAGGAGGTGCTGGGCTGGTTGCTGTGGGTCGATCCGGACGCCGCACCGACCGTGCGCCCGCCGCCGCTGCTGCGTGGCGCGGCGATTCACTGAGGTCTCGCCGGCGTGCCGGCGCACCGGTGTTCGCGGGGCCGTGGCCCCGAGAACGCGGCGGCCGAGGAGGTGGCACTTGACGACTCCGATGCCGCCATAGAGGGCGTTTTATCTTTTATAAGCGATTATCTATGATGGTTCCGCTGAGCCGTGGCTGTCATAGATAAAGGTTTATATAGGATAAGCATCTATCTATGATGGTCCGTGATATGATCACTTGACCGTCGATAGCGTCCTCATCATGCCGAAAAAGCTGTTCCCCACTCAAGCCACGCCCACGCTGGTGCAAGAGCGCCTGACCGCATGGGGGCGCTGCGTTCGCAACGAACGCCTGCGGCAGCGCATCACGGGCGCCGATTTGTGCGCGCGCATTGGCATTTCGGAGGCGACATTGCGGCGCGTGGAACGCGGCGATCCTGGCGCTGCGGCAGGAACCTATCTGACCGCGTTGCTGGCGCTGGGCGTTTTCGACGAGGTTGCTCCGCCGCTTCGCGAGTCGCTCGCCGCCGCGGTCCCGCAACGCCGGGTGCGGCTCAGCCGGGAAGAACGGGGTAGCGATGATTACTTCTAAACCACTGTACGTGTACTTGCAGCGGCCGGACAACGGCGAGTGGATCACTGTTGGCCGCTACCAGAAGAGTGGGGATGGGGCTGGCGGCAGGTTCCGCTACGCGCCCAGTTATGCCGAAACGGGGCTAGGCTGGTCGATCGATCCCGTCAACCTGCCATTCGATCCGGAAATCGAGTGGACGGCGCCGCGCTATGACGGGTTGCACGACGTGCTCCGCGACGCATGTCCCGACGCTTGGGGCCAGGCGCTGCTGCGCCGCGCGCACAACCTGCCGGACGATACGCCGATGCTGCGTTATCTCCTGCTGTCCGGGAATGCCGATCGATGGGGGGCGCTGGCCGTCGGCGCTTTCCGCAAGCCGTCGGTCGCCGAGTTGGCAAGTCCCAAGCTGCCCCGGCTGCCGGCCCTTGTCGAAGAACTGGCCGCGCTGAGCGAGCACCGGCCGCCCGTCGACTCAGCATTGCGAAAGCGGCTGGTACAGACGGCCAGTGTCGGCGGTGCCCGTCCGAAAGCCACGGTGCAGGATGAACTGGGCCAGTACTGGATCGTGAAGCCGCAAGTGGCCACCGACGCGGCGGACATTCCGCGGCTCGAACACATGGCGCAGCAATGGGGCGCCGCCAGTGGCCTCCACTTCGCCGCTACTGTCTTCCACCCCGGCGCCGCTGGCCGGAGCGCGATCCGCGTGCTGCGCTTCGATCGCAGGGATGATCGGCGCCTCATGTGCGTCAGCGCGGCATCGCTGCTGCGAGCGGAGTATCCGGGCGGGGCGGGCGAGCTCGACCGCTGGAGCTACCCGCGCCTTGCCGAGGAGCTGCGCCTGATCGGTGCGCCGATCGACGACTGCCGTGAACTGTTCGGCCGCATGCTCTTCAACGCCCTGTGCGGCAACGACGACGATCATGTGCGCAACCATGCGATTGTCTATTCCCACGAGGAGCAGCGGTGGAGGCTCGCGCCGGCCTACGACGTCGTGCCCAACCCGGTCGAGACGCCGCGCACGCTGGCGCTGCAGTTGTCGGCCGGCCGCTTCGATATCTGCCGCGTGGCCGCATTGGCCGATGCGTTGCGCTTCGGTTTCGCCAGTTTGAAGGAAGCGGAGGACTATCTCGACGCGCTGCTCATCCGTGTGGAACGGGCCTTCGAACAAGTCGCCCATCTGCTCGACCCGGCTTGGCAGCAACTGTTGCGCGACCGCTTGCGCGCCAACACGAAGGCGCTCGGCGCGCTTCTCTAGTCCGCGCTCGCCTTCATCGCCGCATCCAGCTCCAGCATCGCCTGCACGGCCGGATCCAAGGCCGGCGTCACCGCGCCCTCGACCCCCACCTTCCCGAAGATCACGTCGATCGGCACGAAGCCGCGCGCCTTGCGGTCGTACAGCCCCGCCAGCACGAGCGCGCGGGTGGCGACGACGTCGCCCTCGGCCAGGATGCGCTGCTCGAACACGACGCGGTTTTCCGTCCACGAAGCGATGCGCGTCTCCAGCACGAAGGACTGGAACAGCTTCAATTCGCGGCGAAAGCGGATCGCGCCGCCGCCGACGATCGGCGTCCACTTATGCTTCAGCACCGCTTTCAGTAGGCCCATGCGGATCATCATGTCGGTGCGGCCCAGGTCGAACATCGTCCAGTAGCGGCCGTTGTTGACGTGGCCGTTCGTGTCGAGGTCGTTGAACCACACGCGGAAGTTCAGGCGCGACACGCCGTGCGGCGCGGCGATGCGCGGGCGGAAG
Source organism: Pseudoduganella flava (assembly GCF_007830495.1). GTDB lineage: Bacteria > Pseudomonadota > Gammaproteobacteria > Burkholderiales > Burkholderiaceae_D > Rugamonas > Rugamonas flava. The sequence continues at coordinate 137,867 of NZ_VLKW01000006.1, forward strand.
GGCGTGATGATCAACAGCAGGAGCAGGCGGAACCACAGATTCATCGAGTATCGATCCAGCGAAAAAAAGAACGGTCATGCTGAACCATAACGGCCGTCTTGGCAAGGGCTCGTCAGCGCGGCACGTCACTTGGCTGCATGACGTACAAAATGTTTCCCGCTATGTAAATTCGATATACGTCCGGCGAAATAATCAATATTTCAATGTTAGCTAAAGTCGCTACTATGGCCTGACCACATTCCCTCTGGCCGCCATGAAAATCACCAAGCTGACGTTGTACCGGGTTCCGCCCCGCTGGATGTTCCTGAAGATCGAGACCGATGAAGGCATCACGGGCTGGGGCGAGCCCGTGATCGAGGGCCGCGCGCGCACCGTCGAGGCGGCCGTCAACGAGTTGTCCGATTACCTGATCGGCCAGGATCCGCTGCGCATCAACGACCTGTGGCAGGTGATGTACCGCGGCGGCTTCTATCGCGGCGGGCCGATCCTGATGAGCGCCATCGCCGGCATCGACCAGGCGCTGTGGGACATCAAGGGCAAGGCCCTCGGCGTGCCCGTCTACGAGCTGCTGGGCGGGCGCGTGCGCGACAAGATGAAGATGTACAGCTGGGTCGGCGGCGACCGGCCGGCGGACGTCATCGACGGCATCCTCACGCTGCGCGAGATCGGCATCCACACGTTCAAGATGAACGGCACCGAGGAGCTGGGCGTCATCGACACGGCGCAAGCCGTCGATGCGGCCGTCGCGCGGATCGCGCAGATCCGCGAGGCGTTCGGTAATTCCATCGAGTTCGGCATCGACTTCCATGGCCGCGTCTCGGCGCCGATGGCGAAGGTGCTGCTGCGCGAACTGGAGCCGCACCGCCCGCTGTTCGTCGAGGAGCCGGTGCTGGCCGAACAGGCCGAATACTATCCGCGCCTGGCCGATGCCACGTCGATCCCGCTGGCCGCCGGCGAGCGGATGTACTCGCGCTTCGACTTCAAGCGCGTGTTCCACGGCGGCGGCATCGCCATCGTGCAGCCGGACCTGTCGCATGCGGGCGGCATCACCGAATGCGTGAAGATCGCCGCGATGGCCGAGGCGTATGACGTGGCGCTGGCGCCGCATTGCCCGCTGGGCCCCATCGCGCTGGCCGCCTGCCTGCAGGTGGACTTCGTGTCGCACAACGCCGTGCTGCAGGAGCAGAGCATGGGCATCCACTACAACAAGGGCGCGGAGCTGTTCGACTACGTAATCAACCGCGAGGACTTCCAGATCACGGACGGCTACTTCGCGCCGCTGCCCAAGCCGGGCCTGGGCGTCATCGTCGACGAGGAGCGCGTGATCGCGGCCAGCCAGTCCGCGCCAGACTGGCGCAATCCGCTGTGGCGTCACCCGGACGGCAGCGTGGCCGAATGGTAAGCACGCCCGCGCTGATCGGCGTCGACTGGGGCAGCACGAGCCTGCGCGCCTGGCTGATCGGCTTTGATGGCGCGCTGCTGGACGAAGCGGGCGCCGGCCAGGGCGCCTCGACGATCAAGGGCCACGCCGCGTTTGTCGCCGCGCTGGACCAGGTGGCCGGCGCATGGCGCGCCAGCCATCCGCAACTGCCGCTGCTGGCCTGCGGCATGGTCGGCAGCGCGCACGGCTGGCTGGACGTGCCGTATGCGCGCTGTCCAGCCGGTACCGCCGCGCTGGCGGCCGGGTTGCGCCGCCCCGACGATGGCCCGTACATCGTGCCCGGCGTGCTGTTCGACGATGCCAGCCTGCCGCCGGACGTGATGCGCGGCGAGGAGACGCAGATCGTCGGCGCGCTGCACCTGCAGCCGTCGCTGCGCGCGGCCAGCTGCGTCGTGCTGCCCGGCACCCACTCGAAATGGACCCACGTGAACGAGGAGCGCATCGTGCGCTTCGCTACGCACATGACGGGTGAGCTGTACGCCGTGCTGCGGCAGCATTCGGTGCTGGGCCGTCTGATGCCCGCCGATGCGCCGGCCGATCCGGAGGCGTTCGTGCGCGGCGTTGATGCGGCGCGCGACCATGGCGAGCTGGGGTTGCCGCACCAGATCTTCGCCGCGCGCACCCTGGGCATCACCCACAAGCTGCCCGAGGCGGCGCTGGCCGACTACCTGTCCGGCCTGTTGATCGGCCACGAACTGCGCGCCGGCCTGCAATGGCGCGTGCTGGCGGGGCTCGGCGCCGCGCCGCTGGCGCTGGTGGGCGCGCCGCCGTTGTGCGCCCGCTACCAGGTGGCGCTGCAACGCTTCGGCCGGCCCGCCGACCTCGTATTGGACAACACGGCCCCGCATGGCCTGCTGGCGCTCGCGCGCGCGGCAGGCCTTTTGCCATTGGAGACCCCATGACTGTTTTCGACACCGCCTTTGCCAGCCTGCCGCTCGTCGCGATCCTGCGCGGCCTGCGCCCCCAGGAAGCCGAGGATATCGGCGCCGCGCTGTACGCCGCGGGCTTTCGCCTGATCGAAGTGCCCCTCAATTCGCCCGAGCCGTTCGACTCGATCGCGCGCCTGGCGCGCAGCCTGCCGGCCGATGCCGTGATCGGTGCCGGCACCGTGCTGCAGGTGGAAGACGTGGCGCGCGTGCGTGACGCCGGCGGCCAGCTGATCGTGATGCCGCATGCGGACGTGGAGGTGATCCGCGCCGCCAAGGCGGCCGGCATGTACTGCGTGCCGGGCGTCGCCACGCCGACCGAGGCGTTCGCCGCCAGCAAGGCCGGCGCCGACGCGCTGAAGCTGTTCCCGGCCGAACTGGTCACGCCCGCGATCGTCAAGGCGATGCGCGCCGTGCTGCCCCCCGCGCTCCGTTTGCTGCCAGTGGGTGGCATCACGCCCGCGAATATGGCAGACTTTCGCGCCGCCGGCGTGGCCGGCTTCGGCCTCGGGTCCGCGCTGTTCAAGCCGGGCATGGGCGCCGCAGCCGTGGCCGCGAACGCGCGCGCATTCGTCGACGCCTGGCGCTGAACCCCCTCTCAGCCGGCGGCGACAGCCGGCAACGGATAACACAGGAGATAGCATGAACAAGCATTTGAAGCGGTCCGCGCTGGCGCTGGCCTTTGGCGCCGCCTTCGCGTCCACGCACGCGCAGCAGCTGATCACGATCGATGCCGCCAGCCCCGCCGCCAAGCCTGTCGCCGGCTACCTGCGGCTGGGCAGCACCGCCTCGCCGTCCGGCCATACGCTGGGCGCCAACAATCGCTACCTGACCCTGGACGGCAAGCCGTGGATGCCCGTGATGGGCGAGTTCCATTACACCCGCAGCCCGGAGTGGATGTGGGAATCGGAGCTGGCCAAGATGAAGGCCGCCGGCATCACCGTCGTCGCCACCTACGTGATCTGGACGCACCATGAGCCGAAGGACGGCGCGTTCGACTGGAAGGGCAACCGCGACCTGCGCCGCTTCGTGCAGCTGTGCGGCAAGCTGGGGCTGAAGGCCGTCGTGCGCGTCGGCCCATGGGTGCATGCGGAAGTACGCTACGGCGGCATTCCGGACTGGGTCGTGGACAGCATGCGCACGCGTGCCGACGATCCGCAATACCTGCGCTACGTGGGCCGGCTGTACCGCGAGATCGGCACGCAGCTGAAAGGCAGCCTGTGGAGGGACGGCGGCCCCGTCATCGGCATCCAGCTGGAAAACGAATACAACCTGACGGGCCCCGGCCAGGGCGCGACGCACATCGCCACGCTGAAGAAGCTGGCGCGCCAGGCCGGCATGGACGTGCCGTTCTACACGGTGACGGGTTGGGACGGCACCGTCTACCCGTCCGGCGAAGTGACGCCGGTGTTCGGTGGCTATCCTGACGAGCCGTGGGCCGTCTCCACCAGCGAGCTGGCGCCGAAGGAAACGTATGCGTTCCGCTTCGACAGCCGGGTGTCCGGCGACCTCGGTGCGCAAACGCGCGCGCACAGCCCGGGCACCGCCGAATCGGATATCGACAAGACGCCATTCCTGGGCGCCGAATATGGCGCCGGCCTGCCGTTCATGTACCGCCGCCGTCCGGTCGTGTCGCCGGACGACATCGCGTCGATGCTGCCCGTGCAGCTGGGCTCCGGCGTGAACCTGATGGGCTACTACATGTTCCACGGCGGCCGCAATCCCGTCGGCGGCACCACGCTGGAAGAGAGCACGCTGTCCGGCGGCTACAACGATACGCCGGCCATCAACTACGACTTCCAGGCGCCGCTGGGCCCGGACGGCCAGCAGCGTGCCGTGCTCGAATACCTGCGCCCGTTCCATTATTTCATCTCCAACTTCGGCTACCGCCTGGCGCCGATGACGGTGCGTAAGCCGGACGTCGTGCCGGCCGGGCCGGACGACCTGAAGGCGCCGCGCGTGGCCGTGCGCAGCGCGGGCGATGCCGCCTTCGTGTTCGTCAACAACCACGTGCGCCAGTACACGATGCCGCCGCTGTCGTTGCGCTTCAACGTGAAGCTGACGGGTGGCGACGTCGAATTCCCGCGCCGCCCCGTCACCGTGACGAACGGTTCCTACTTCATCTGGCCGGTGAACTTCGACATGGACGGCACGCGCCTGCGCTACGCCACCGCGCAGCCGGTCGCCCGCATCGATGGCGGCGCCGACGGCATCACTTACGTGTTCGCGGCCAGCGGCGACATCCCGGTCGAGATGGCGTTCGACGCGAAGGAGAAGACCGAGCTGCAGGCACACGACGGCACGCTGGCCGAAGAAGGGCCGACGTTCGTCGCCAGGCCGGGCACGTCGCCGGCGCTGACGATCCGCCGCGCCGGCGCCAAGCCGGTGCACGTGCTGGTGCTGACGGCCGAGCAGGCACGCCAGCTGACGATCGCCGACTTCGGCGGCCGCCGCCGCCTCGTGCTGACCAGCCAGCAGGCATGGGTCGAAGGCGGCACGTTGCAGCTGCGCTCCGTCGACGAGCCGGCGATGCGCTTTGCCGTCTACCCGGCGCTGAGCCGCACGCCGAGCGGCGACACCGCCGTGAAGAACACCGGCAAGGATGGCGTGTTCCAGGTGTACGAAACGAAGGTGCCGGCCGTGGAGCTGGCCAGCAGCTTCACGCAGCTGCGCGAAGCCCAGAGCGCGCCGCCGGTGATGATCGGCGGCCTCGCGAAGGCGGCCGTGCAGCCGATTCCGGAAAGCTGGCGCAGCGCCGCCACGTGGCGCATCGAAGTGCCGAAGCGCCTACCGGACGGCATCGCCGATGCCCTGCTGCAGATCGACTTCACCGGCGACATCGGCCGCCTGTTCGACGGCACGCGCATGGCCGACGACTGGTACTACAGCGGCTACGGCTGGCAGATCGGCCTGAAGGCGCTGGCGCCGAAGGACGGCCTGTCGCTGGCCGTGCTGCCGCTGCGCGCCGATGCCCCCGTGTACCTGCCGAAAGAAGGCCGGCCAGATTTCGCCGGCCAGCCGCAGGTCGCCCGCGTCAACAAGGTGAGCCTCGTTCCCGTGTACAAGCTCACCGTCAAACCATAAGAATTCACAACCATCGGAGATAGTATGAAGTTCAGCAACACCCCCGGCCGCCGCCACGCGATCGCGATCGCCTGTGCGCTGTGCGCGGCGCCGGCACTCGCCCAGCAAACAAACACGGAACAGGGCGAGCCGCAACAAGTCGTCGTCACCGGCATGCGCGCCAGCCTGCAAAAGGCGCAGGATTTGAAGAAGAACGCCGATCAGGTCGTCGATTCGATCGTCGCCGACGACATCGGCAAGCTGCCCGACGCTAACGTGGCCGAGGCGCTGCAGCGCATCACCGGCGTGCAGGTCTCGCGCAGCCGGGGCGAAGGCGACCGCGTGCAGATCCGCGGCCTGTCGCAGACGCAGACGCTCGTCAACGGCCGCTCGATTTTCACGGCCGGCAAGGAACGCGGCTTGTCGCTGCAGGACGTGCCGGCCGAACTGCTGGCCGGCGCCGACGTCTATAAAACCCCGACGGCCGATCAGGTCGAAGGCGGCATCGGCGGCGTGATCGACCTGCGGATGCGCCGGCCGTTCGATTTCCCCGGCCTGAAGCTGGCCGGCACGGTCAAGGCAACGGATGCCGATTACGCGGACAAGCGCAACGGCGAAGGCTCGTTCCTCGTGTCGAACCGGTGGAAAGTGAATGGCCAGGACTTCGGCGCGCTGCTGTCCGTCGCGCGCCAGAAGCGCAACTATCGCTCGGACACGCAGGAGCTGAACGCGCCGGCCCAGCTGGCGGATGGCTCGGGCGTATATGCGCCGATCGGGGCGTGGTATGCGTACGAACTGGGCGAGCGTGAGCGCACCGGCGTGAACGCTTCGCTGCAGTGGCGGCCGATGCGCGGCCTCGAGCTGTACCTGGACGCGAACTACACGAAGCTCGACACCACCACCGATACCTACGGCTTCTATGCGTCGCCGTACTGGCCGAACTGGTCGGCGGCGACGAACGCCGGCGCGATGTGGCCGAAGGGCAGCGTGACGGCGGAGAACGGCAATGTCGTCAAGGGCACGTTCTATGGTGCGGACATGAGCACGTCCGGCTACATCGGCGACAACAACACGAAGACCCGCCAGCTGGCACTGGGCGGCAGCTGGAAGGTGGACGGCTGGACCGTCAAGTCCGAACTGGGCTTCACGACGAGCGACTTTCAGCGCCTGTACCAGGAAGTGCGCCTGGGCGTGGGCACGACCAGCCCGGCGTTCACCTACGACCTGACGACGGAGATCCCGTCCGCCTATCCGGAACTGGCGAACCCCGCCGACCTGACGACGCCGTCGCAGTACTGGGCCAGCAAGGCGCTGTACTTCCGCCAGAAGAACGACGGCCGCGAAACGGCATGGCGCGGCGACGTCGAGCGCAGCCTGGACAGCGACCTGATCCCCCGCATCAAGATGGGCGTGCGCCTGACGGACCGCAAGGCCACCAGCGCCGAAGTCAACACCGTCAACGAGATCTGGAATGCCGCCGGCACGGGTGCCGTGGGCGGCGCACTGCCGGGTCTCGCCAGCCAGATCGGCGTGATTCCGTACAACGACCTGCTGCACCGCGAAGGCGACGGCACGTTCCCGAAACAGTGGCTGTCGATCGCCAACCTGGACTGGCTGCGCGACCCGCAGGCCGTGCGCGGCGCGCTGGGCCTGACGGTGCCGGGCTTCGACGCGGCGCAGACGTTCGACTTCGCCGAGAAGACGCAGGCGCTGTACGGCATGGCCGACTTCGAGTCGCAGCTGGCAGGCAAGGCGCTGACCGGTAACGTCGGCGTGCGCTACGTGCGCACGAAAACCGAGCGGCAATGGCAGGAATCCGTCAACGGCACCTACGTGCCGCGTCAGGCCGACACGAAGGACGACGACTTCCTGCCTAGCGTGAACGCGCGGCTCGCGTTGACGGACAAGCTGATCGCGCGGGTCGCCGCATCGAAGGTGGTGACGCGGCCGGACTTCAACCAGCTGACCCCGAGCCTGTCGCTGAACGCCAACGACCGCACCGGTTATCTCGGCAACCCGGACCTGCAGCCGCTGAAGGCGCGCCAGTTCGACACCACGCTCGAGTACTACCTGAGCCAGAGCGACTACGTGTTCGGCGCGGCGTTCTACAAGAAGGTCGACGGCTTCATCCAGACGACGACGGGCGACGTGCAGTACGGCGGCACCACCTACAGCGTGCGCAAGCCGTCGAACGGCCAGGATGGCACGATCAAGGGCCTGGAACTGGGTTACCAGGGCTTCTTCACGAACCTGCCGGGTATCTGGAAGGGCCTGGGCGTGCAGGCCAACTTCACGTACGTCGACAGCAAGGCACCGGGCCCGCTGCAGGGCCAGCAGACGGCGCTGGAAGGCCTGTCGAAGCGCAGCTACAACATCGTCGGCATGTACGACTGGCAGGACGTGGCGCTGCGCCTGGCGTACAACTACCGCGGCAAGTACCTGTCCGGCACGCAGAACTACTACGTGAACAACGGCGCCACGATGATGCAGACGCCGGTGTACATGAACGGCTACGGCCTGGTCGATGCGTACGCGAGCTATGCGCTGACGAAGAACCTGAAGCTGGCGGTCGAGGTGAGCAACCTGACCCGCAAATCGCGCAGCAGCTACTACGGCGTGACCGGCACGCCGTACGGCCGTTACGCGGACGATCGCCGCTTCGGCATCAGCCTGCAAGCGAACCTGTGATGGACGCGGGCGTACAGGTGGCGCTGGCGCACCGCTCGCTGCTGGGCGATGGCCTGCTGTGGCAGCACGGCGGCAATCGCTGGTGGTGGACGGACGTGCCGGCCGCCACGCTGTACGCCTGGACCGAAGGCGCGCCGGCCCCCGCCGCGTGCCGCTTGCCTGACCGCGCCGGCAGCTTCGCGTTTTGCCGTTCCGGGCGCATGCTGGTGGCGCTGGCCAAATGGCTGTGCGTCGCCGAGCCGCCAGGTGGCAAGGTCGCGCCGCGCCACCTGGCGCTGCGCCCAGTCGTCGCCGTCGATCCGGCCGAGCCGCGCACCCGCGTGGCCGACGGCCGCACGGACCGGCACGGCAATTTCGTGTTCGGTACGCGGATCGAGGCGGCGCAGCCGCGCGCGATCGGCAGTTTTTACCAGTACTCACAAGCCCACGGACTGCGCCGGCTGGCGCTGCCCGCGGCCGCCGTCGCGGGCAGCATCTGCTTCGCGCCGGACGGCCGCACGATGTATTTCAGCGACGCGCACGAACACCGCATCATGCAGTGCGCGTACGACCCGACCACCGCGCAGGTGGCCGACGTGCGGCCGTTCGCCGAGCTGGCGGACGCCCGCCCGCACGGCGCCGTCGTCGACAGCGACGGCTGCCTGTGGAATGCCGAATGGGGCACGGGCCGGCTGACGCGCTGGTCGCCGGCGGGCGAGCGGATGCGCGCATGGACGTTGCCGGTGCCGCATCCGACCCGGCCCGCATTCGGCGGCGCCGCGCTGGACACGCTGCTGGTCGCCAGCGCGCGGCAGGGCAGGACCGGCAGGGACGACAGCGGCAGCGGCGGCAGCCTGTTCCGGCTGGCCGTGCCGGGCGTACGCGGCATCCCCGACACGTTGTTCGACGACGACAACCCGTAACACCAGGAGATCAAATGAAGAAGAACATACTCCGCCCGCTCGCGCTGGCGGCGGCCCTGTGCACCCTGACGCTCGCCATCGCGGCCCCGGCGGCGGCCAACGAACCGCTGCTGGCGGGCGGCGACGTGTCCGTATTGCCGCTGATGGAGCGGCACGGCGCCGTCTATCGCGACCGCGACGGCAAGGCGCGCGACGCGCTGGCGATCCTGCGCGAATCCGGCCACAACATCGCCCGGCTGCGGCTCTACGAAGGGCCCGGCCCCGGCAACGGCAACGAGGGGTATCACTGGCCGGCCGGATCGATGGACTTGCCGGACCTGCTGAAGCTCGCCAAACGCTGCGCCGACCTGGGCATGCAGATCGAGCTGACGTTCCATTACAGCGACTTCTGGACCAACAGCAAAACGCAGAACGTGCCGGCCGCGTGGCGCGTGGAGCTCGACAAGCTGCCCGACGACGCGGCCCGCTTCGCGCGCCTGCGCCAGCTCGTGTTCGAGCGCACGCGCGACGTGATGCAGGCGTTGCAAGCGCAGGGCACGACGCCGCAATACGTCTCGGTCGGCAACGAGATCGAGCACGGCATGCTGTACCCGTACGGCCAGCTGCAGGGCAAGACGCTGGACGGCAACTGGCAGCGCCTCGGCGCGCTGCTGCAGGCGGGCTATGACGGCGTGAAGGCGGTGTCGCCGGCGTCGCGCGTGATCGTCCACCTGGACGACGGCGGCAATGTCGCCAAGTACCGCCATTACTTCGACCACCTGCGCGAGCAGAAGGTGCAGTTCGATGTGATCGGCGCGTCGTACTACCCGTTCTGGACCAAGCGCAACGTGGCGCAGCTGACGGCGTTCGCCCGCGAGATCACGCAGCGCTACGACCGCGACCTGTTCGTGATGGAAGCGGGCTTCAACTGGACGCCGAAGCTGCCGAACGGCTATCCGGGCCAGCTGTCCGACAACGGGCCATATCCGGCCGCGATGAGCAGCCCGGCAGGGCAGGCCGCGTTCGTCGACGAGCTGCTGGGCGCACTGCGCAAGACCGACCGCGTGCTGGGCGTGCTGTACTGGGACCCGGTGATGATCGAGACGCCGGGCATCGGCTGGGCCGTGCGCGATGCGGACGGCAAGGCGGGGCCGAACGTGGTGTCGAACACCACGCTGTTCGACTTCCAGGGCCGCGCGCTGCCGGTGCTGGACACGTGGCGCAAGCACATGCAGGAACAACAACAGCGAAAGAACTGACATGCCGGATCGCTTGAAAGGGAAAGTCGCCATCGTCACCGGCTCCACGCAGGGCATCGGCAAGGCGGTGGCGCGGCTGTTCGTGGCCGAGGGAGCGAAGGTGGTATTGAACAGCCACCGCGACGACGAACACGCGGTCGACGTGCGCGAGGAACTGGGCAGCCGCGACACGCTGTTCGTGGCTGCGGACATCGCCGACCGCGCGCAGGTCGATGCCATGGTCGGCAAGACGCTGGAGCGCTTCGGCCGCGTCGACATCGTCGTCAACAACGCGGGCATGAACGTGTTCACCGATCCGCTCGCAACGACCGAGGAGGAATGGCGGCGCTGCTTCGCCGTCGACCTGGAAGGCGCGTGGAACGTCAGCCGCGCAGCGCTCGGCCCGATGCTGGAGCAAGGCGCCGGCAGCATCGTCAACATCGCGTCCGTCCACGCGCACAAGATCATTCCCGGCTGCTTTCCGTATCCGGTGGCGAAGCATGCGCTGATCGGCCTGACGAAATCGCTGGGCATCGAGTACGCGGCGCGCGGCGTGCGCGTGAACTCGATCTCGCCGGGCCTGATCATGACGGACAATATCGCCGCGTGGCTCGCGTCGTGCCCCGACCCGGAAGGCGAGCGGGCACGCCAGGCGGCGCTGCTGCCGGTGAAGCGGATCGGCGAACCGGAGGAGGTGGCGTACACCGCGTTGTTCCTCGCCAGCGACGAGGCGCGCTTCATCAATGCCACGGACATCCTGATTGACGGGGGCAGGTCGCAGCTCTATCATGAATGACGCTCATTATTGATTGACAGCGGTTCTCCCGCATGCACGACATCCTCTCCGACCGGTTCGTACGTTCCCACCTGAAGATGCGCCAGCTCGTGCTGCTGGTGGAACTCGGTCGCCACGGCTCGATCCTGCATGCGGCGCAGGCCGCGAACCTGACGCAACCCGCCGCGTCGAAACTGCTGGCCGAACTGGAACACGCGCTGAACGTGCAGCTGTTCGAACGGCTGCCGCGCGGCGTGCTGCCCACGTGGTATGGCGAAGTGCTGATCCGCCGCGCCGGCGCCGCACTGGCCGAGATGGATGCGGCGCACCAGGAAGTGATGGAGCTCTTGGCCGGGCTGTCCGGCAAGGTGGCCGTCGGCGCCGTGCTGACGCCGTCGGCGGGCTTGCTGACGGATGCGATCAAGCTGCTGAAATCGCGCCACGCCAGGGTGCGCGTCTCCGTCACCGTCGATACCAGCAAGATCCTTACCGAGAAGCTGCGTGCCGGGGAGCTGGACATCGTCATCGGCCGCGTGCTCGACTCGAACGCCGCGGCCGAACTGCATTTCGAACCCGTCACCGACGAGCCACACAGCCTCATTGCCGGCACCGGCCACCCGCTGGCCGAACGCACCGACCTGAAGCTGGAAGACATGGCGCAGGAACCGTGGATCATGCCGCCGGCCGGCTCGATCCTGCGCGACCGGTTGACGGCGATGTTCCTGTCCAACGGCCTCGAACCGCCGTCGGACACGGTGGAATCGCTGGCGCTGCCCGTCATCGTCAACCTGCTGGCGGGCAGCCGCATGGTGGCCGCGCTGCCGGCCGAACTGGTGAAACCCTACCTGGACATGGGGGCTGTCACGATACTGCCCTACGACCTGGGGCTGACGATGGACCTGTATGGTATCGTCACACGCAGGCAGCATCGGCTCTCGCCGGGGGCGGAGGCGATGCTCGCCACGCTGCGCGAAGTGGCCGCGCAGCGCTACCCCCGGGAGAATGGATGAAGGCAACCAAGCTTTTCCGCGCGGGCGAACACCCCGTGCTGAAGGACGAAGACGCGGCGGCGACCCCACTGTGCACCGGTGTCGACAAAGAGGACAAGCACCTCGGCAAGGCGCTGCACAAGGAGATCGCCGAGCTGCAGGAAAAGCTGTACGCGGAACGCGATCGCAAGGTGCTACTGGTGCTGCAGGGCGTCGACTGCGCCGGCAAGGACGGCACCGTGCACAACCTGTTCCGCAAGATCAATCCTATGGGCCTGCGCCCGGTGCGTTTCGACGTGCCGACGGCGGCCGAGACGGCGCGCGACTTCCTGTGGCGCGTGCACACGCAGGTGCCGCGGAAGGGCGAGATCGCCGTCTTCAACCGCAGCCATTACGAGGACGTGCTGCACCCCGTCGTCTACGGCCAGATCGATGCCAAGGACCTGGCGCGGCGCTACGCGCAGATCCGCGACTTCGAACGGATGCTGACGGAGACCGGCACGGTGCTCTTGAAGGTGTTCCTGCACATCTCGAAGGACGAGCAGAAGCGCCGGCTGCAGGAGCGCATCGACAATCCGGACAAGCACTGGAAATTCGACCCGGAAGACCTGAAGCACCGCGAGCAGTGGGCCGAGTACCACGCGGCCTACGAAAAAGCGCTGGCCGAAACGGACGCGCCGCACGCGCCGTGGTACATCGTCCCCGCCGACTCGAAACCGCACCGCGACATCGCCGTCGCCATGCTGCTTGCCGAAACGCTGCGCGGCATGGAGCTGGCGTTTCCGCCGGGGGATGCGAAGCTCGCGAAAGTGCGGCTTAAGTAATACATTGCGTGCATGCAGGTAACGTCCGTTAGAACCAAAGGCAGAAGCCGGGGTCAGACCCGCCGGGTCTGACCCCAGGGTTTGCTTCTGGGTTTTAAATCCGCCCACAGCACGCGAGCACCCCGCCTGCAAACCTTTTCACGCTGTGGCATAGTGTCCGTCTCTCTTCTCCCCATCTCATCACGGAGACTGACCATGCAGCTCAAAGATCCCACCCTGCTGCGCCAGCAGGCTTACGTCAACGGCCAGTGGGCCGATGCCGACAATGGCGAATCGATCGTCGTCACCAACCCCGCCACCCGCGAGAAACTGGGCACCGTGCCGAACATGGGCACGGCCGAGACGCGCCGCGCCATCGAAGCCGCCAACGCCGCGTGGCCCGCGTGGAGAAAGAAAACCGCGAAAGAGCGCGCCGCCGTGCTGCGCAAGTGGTATGACCTGATCACCGAGAACGCGGACGACCTGGCCCTGTTGATGACCACCGAGCAGGGCAAGCCGCTCGCGGAAGCCAAGGGCGAAGTGGCGTTTGGCGCCGGCTTCATCGAGTGGTTCGCCGAGGAAGCCAAGCGCATCGCCGGCGACACCCTGCAATCGCCCTGGCCGGACAAGCGCCTCGTCGTCACGAAGGAGCCGATCGGCGTGTGCGCGGCGATCACGCCGTGGAACTTCCCGATCGCGATGATCACCCGCAAGGCCGGCCCCGCGCTGGCGGCCGGCTGCCCGATGGTGCTGAAACCCGCCGAAGCGACGCCGTTCTCGGCGCTGGCCCTCGCTGTGCTGGCCGAACGCGCCGGCGTGCCGCCGGGCGTGTTCTCCGTCGTCACCGGTGCGCCGAAGGAAATCGGTGCCGAGATGTGCTCCAACCCGATCGTGCGCAAGCTGACGTTCACCGGTTCCACGCAGGTGGGCCGCATCCTGATGCAGCAGTGCGCGCCGACGATCAAGAAGCTGTCGCTGGAATTGGGCGGCAATGCGCCGTTCATCGTGTTCGACGATGCGGATCTGGATGCGGCCGTCGAGGGCGCGATCGCGTCGAAGTACCGCAACGCCGGCCAGACCTGCGTGTGCGCGAACCGCATCTACGTGCAGGATGGCGTGTACGAAGCGTTCGCCGCGAAGTTCACAGCGGCCGTCAAGCAGCTGAAGGTCGGCAATGGCGTTGAGCCGGGTGTCACGCAAGGCCCGCTGATCGACGACAAGGCCGTGCAGAAGGTGGAGCAGCACGTCGCCGACGCGCTGGCCAAGGGCGGCCGCCTGCTGACGGGCGGCCACCGCCACGCGCTGGGCCACAGCTTCTTCGAACCGACGGTGATCGCAGACGTGACGGACCAGATGATCGTCGCGAGCGAAGAGACGTTCGGGCCGCTGGCACCGCTGTTCCGCTTCAAGACGGACGACGAAGCCATCGCGCTGGCCAACAGCACCGAGTTCGGCCTGGCCGCCTACTTCTACTCGCGCGACATCGGCCGCGTATGGCGCGTCGCCGAAGGCCTGGAATCCGGCATGGTCGGCGTCAACACGGGCCTGATCTCGACGGACGTCGCGCCGTTCGGCGGCGTCAAGCAATCGGGCCTGGGCCGCGAAGGCTCGAAGTACGGCATCGACGACTACCTCGTCATCAAGTACATCTGCCTCGGCGGCATCTGACGGGCGGCTGGGTGGGGGCCGCCCCCATCAGCCGTTCCGTCATCTTCTTCACCGCCAGCATCTGGTGCCCGGACTTCAGTGCGTAGTCCGGGTCGTCGTAGCTGAACCAGTCCCAGCACGAGTTCGGGTTCGTGAACGGGTACAACGGCGCGGCCTGCGGGTACAGGATCACGATCCGGTTCGCGTCCGCCCAGCCGTTGTAGCCCGCGTTGCGGATGTGCGCATCGCCGACCAGCGCCGCCGTCTGCTTGCAGCCGTGGAAGGCCACGTGCAGCTTGCAGCCCTCGCCGTCACCCTCGCAGCCGGGCGGGATGTACAGCCAGCCCGTCGGCGCCATGCCATGGTCGGTCGGGTTGCGCAGGAATTCGCCCTGGTCGAATTCGACGAAGCGGCCGGTCGGTTCGTTGCCCGCCTTCGGCGTCAGCGGGCCGTAGATCCATTGCAGCAGCTCCCCCGCGCCGTCGATGCCGCAGTTGTTGATGTAGGGCGAACCAAGCTGGTTGCAGCGGTTGCCGAAACCGTCCGTCGGCATCGCATGCTCGGCGCGGATATCGTTGCGGTAGCTGATGTTCTCGGCCGGGATGTAGTGCCGGTAGTAAGCCTTCAGGTCGTTCATCACGGCCATCGGCACAACGCTGTCGGCAATTCCGGAGAACAGCCAGATGCGCTGGTTGGCCAGGTTCGCCGGCGAATCGATGGCGCCCCGCGCGGCATAGCCGCCGGTCGTCTCGATCAGGTCCGGCACGTTGGTGCCGCCGGGATAGACGCCGCACCATGGCGTGCCGTTCGTGCAGCTGCAGATCGTCGTGGCGATGCTGACGTTCCCGCGCGAACAGGCATACGGGCCGCCGGCCACGATGCCGGCGCCGACGACACTGCCGGAATACGCGACATCGAACTGCACGGCCATGTAGCCGCCGGAAGACAGGCCGGACACGGACAGCTGGCTCGTGCGCATCACCGGCAACGGCGCGCCCTGCGCATGGAGCGCGGGCTGCGGCACCAGCGTGCCGGCCAGCGTGGCGGCCAGCATAGTCACGAGCAAAACCCGGGCGACAAGCCCACGGACGAGTAAAGTGCGATGACGTTTCATGACGGACTCCCGGAACGCAATGGAGTCGAATTCTCGAACAAGGCGGCTTGCCATTTTTAATCCCCCTCAATCGTGCCTGCGGAACGAAACGCCTCTTTGCGGCCGAGTCCTTCAGGCCGAGACAGGCGCGGCGCGGCGGCATACAATGGCTGCTCGTTCAACCACGTCACCCGTCGAGTTCATATGACTACTCCGTCCAGGTTCGCGGCCCTTGCTGCCCTTTCCGCATCCGGTCTGCTCGGTGCGGCAGCGGCGTTCGCGCAGCAGCCCGCCACTTCGCCGTCGTTGCCGACGGCTGCCCCCGCCGCGGCGCGCCCGGCCAGCTGTCCCGCCATCCTGCGCCAGACGTTCAAGCGCCTGCAGGACGATGCGCCGCAAGACCTGTGCCAGTACGCCGGCAAGGTCGTCCTCGTAGTGAACACGGCCAGCTACTGCGGCTTTACCAAGCAGTACGAAGGCCTGGAGGCGCTGCATGCGAAATATGCCGACAAGGGGCTCGTCGTGCTGGGCTTCCCGTCGAACGACTTCGGCAAGCAGGAACCAGGGTCGAGCAAGGAGATCGCCGACTTCTGCTACAACACGTATGGCGTGAAGTTCCCGATGTTCGCGAAGACCGTCGTCTCCGGCGGCAGCCCGAACGCGCTGTACGCGGACCTGATCAAGGCGACCGGCAAGGCGCCGGCGTGGAACTTCCACAAATACCTGATCGGCCGCGACGGCAAGGTCATCGAGAGCTTCCCCAGCAAGGTCACGCCGCAGGACAAGCAGCTGGTGGGGGCGATCGAGAAGGCGCTGGCGGGGTGAACCAGGGTCAGACCCGCCGGGTCTGACCCCAGCCTTTGCCTTTTGGGGTAGCTGCGGAAGTTCCGTTTACCCCAAGAAGCAAAATCTTGGGTCAGACCCGGTGGGTCTGACCCGCCAGCGCAAACCCCTCATCGATCCAGCCGGTAATCCCGCCCGTCATGATCTTGACGGGCCGGCCCAGCTTGGCCAGCCGGATCGCCGCGCGTGCCGCGCCGTTGCAGTGCGGCCCCGCGCAGTAGGTGACGAACACCGTCTCGGCCGGGTACTCCGCCAGCTTCGAGCCGATGATCTTCCGGTGCGCGAGGTCGACGGCGCCCGGCACGTGGCCGGCGTTGTAGCTCTCCGTGCCGCGCACGTCCAGCAGCACGAAGTCCTGGTCCGGTGTGCCCATCACGCTGTGCACGTCCCAGCAATCCGTCTCGAACCTGAACTGGCGTTCGAAATGCGCCAGCGCTTCGTCGTGCGGTGCCGCGGCCACTTCGGTAACGATCGACATGCTTCCTCCTGTAGTGTTGAACGAGGCTTCATTGTGGCCGCGCCGCGCGCGTGCCGGCAGTGGCGCGAACGCCAGCTTGCGTTAAGATCACGCCATGGGCAAGTCAAAACATCTCGTTGTCGCACTGGCCTACGATGGGCTGTGCACCTTTGAATTCGGCTGCACCGTCGAACTGTTCGCACTGGAGCGCCCCGAGCTGGGCGTGGACTGGTACGACTTCCAGGTGTGCGCCGTCGAGCGCGGGCCGATCCGTGCCGCCGGCGGCATCACCGTGCAGGCCCGCTACGCGCCGGGGCTGCTGAAGCAGGCGGACACCATCGTCATTCCCGGCTGGCGCGGCGCGGACGTGCCGCCGCCGCCAGCGCTGCTCGCAGCACTGCGTGCGGCCCACGCCCGCGGCGCGCGCCTGTGCTCGATCTGTTCCGGCGTGTTCGTGCTGGCGGCGGCCGGTGTGCTCGATGGCCTGCGCGCGACGACGCACTGGCGCTATGCGGAACAACTGGCCGCGCGCTACCCGGCGATCCAGGTGGAAGCGGATGCGCTGTACATCGACAACGGCCAGGTGATCACGTCGGCCGGTTCGGCGGCCGGCCTCGACATGCTGCTGCACCTGGTGCGGCGCGATTACGGCGCGCGGGTCGGCAACCTGGTGGCGCAGCGGCTTGTCGTGCCGCCGCACCGCGAAGGCGGCCAGGCGCAGTTCGTGCCGCGGCCGATGCCGCCCGACGAAGTGGGCCGGCTGACGAAGCTGATGGACTGGCTGCGCCGCCACCCCGCGCAACCGCACAGCGTGGCGACGATGGCCGAGCGCGCGGCGATGAGCCCGCGCACATTGCAGCGCCAGTTCCGCGATGCGACGGGCATGGGACCGCTCGAATGGCTGACGCGCGAGCGCATCGCGATCGCCAAGGATTTGCTGGAATCGCCGCTGCCGCTGGCGCAGGTGGCCGAGCGCGCCGGCTTCGGCTCCGAGGAAACGCTGCGCCACCACTTCCGCCGCCTCGTCGCAACGACGCCGGGCGCTTACCGGAAAGCATTCCTTGTTGCGGAGTCATCGGTCGACTAAGCTGCATGAGCGCGGCCGCCGGCCGCCTTGCGAGGAGAGCACAGATGGCTTATGTCGATGGTTTCGTCACCCCCGTACCGAAGAGCAAGCTGGAACAGTACCGCACGCATGCCGAGCTGGCCGGCAAGGTCTGGCGCGAGCATGGCGCGCTTGAATTCCGCGAATGCATCGCGGAAGACGTCAAGCCGGGAAAACTCACGTCTTTTCCACAGGCCGTGCAGCTGCAGGACGATGAAGTGGTGTTCTTTTCGTACATCGTCTACAAGGATCGCGCCGAGCGCGATGCGGTCAACGAGAAAGTGATGAGCGATCCCCGCCTGGCCGAGATGATGGAAGGGAAGGACATGCCATTCGACGGCAAGCGCATGTTCTGGGGCGGCTTCGAAACGTTCGTCAGCCTGTAGCACCAGCCAGTCCGAAGCGGGCGCGCACCGCGTCGACGAGCCGGTGCCGCGAGCTGCGTGCGCGTTCGTGCGGCGCGAACGGGCTGCTGGCCGCATCCAGCAGGTCCACGGCCGCATGCAGCGCGGTGTGGTCCGAATTCGGGTCCGACTCGGGCTGCGCAATCAACCGGGTGATGGTGGTTGCCGCCCATTCCTTGGCCGCGATGTCTTCCGGCAGGCCGGACTTCGTGCACAGGCCGTATGTGCCGTCGAGGAAGCCGCGCCATTCGGCCGGCAGGTCCGCCGTTGCCGCGGGGTCGAGCGCATGCAGCCGTGCCAGGTAACGCCGCTCGAACAGCGCGCGTGCCGCGCTTTCGCCGTCCAGCGTGCGCACCGCGGCGATCCACGCCGGCGTACCCACCGCATAGTAGCGGCGCGTGGCGTCTTCCGCATGGCTGCCGAAGAACGACGTGCAGCGCACCGTCAGTGCCAGCCGGTAGGCAGGTTGCGGCACCATGCCGCGGCTTTGCAGCGCCACGAGGGTAGGAGAGTCGATGCCTGCGGCGGCCAGCAGCGCCGCCTCCGTCAGCAGGTGGGTGTCGAGATAAGTCAGCAGGTCCATCGGGCGCCTCACGCAAGGATAAAGCGCCACTGTAGGGGCAGCAGGGCGGCCTCGCTTCGGCCGCCGCCGCATCATGCCTGCATCATGGTTGCAGCAGCTCCGCGCGCAGCGCACCCCGCAACGCATTGCAGACGACGATCTCCTCGGCCCGCTCCAGCATCGCCCGCGTGGTGACGGCTTCCGTGGCGCCCCATGCGTCCAGCACGACGGCACGCATCACGCCCGGCAGCAGCCCGCAGGACAGCGCCGGCGTCAGCCAGCGGCCGTCCAGCCGGATGAAGACGCTGCTGCGTCCTCCTTCCGTCAATTCTCCCCGTTCGTTGAAGAACAGCTGGTCGAACGCGCCCTGCGCCTCGGCCGCCTTCCACGCGGCGTCATAGCGGCTGCGCAGCGTTGTCTTGTGGCGCAGGAACAGGTCGTCCGACCGGGTCGGTTCCGATGCCAGCAGCACCCGTACCGGCTGATTCAACGGCATGAGGGCAGCCGTCTGCACCGCGAACGCGCCGGCCTGGTTCAGCGCCAGACGCAGGCGGTGTGGCACATCGTCGGGCAGGCCGTTGCAGGCCAAGGTGAGGTAGGCGCGTGCCGCCGCCTCGTCCCACGCGAAGCCGAAATAGCGGGCGGATGCGGCCAGCCGCGCCAGGTGCAGGTCGACGTGACGGGCACCCTGCGCGCGCGTGGCGTACATCGTCTCGAACAATTCGAAGTCGTTCGAAAGCCCCGTCAGGAAGCGCGCCTTCAGCGCGCATTCGGCATATTCGTCGGCCGCCACGCTGTCGTACACGATGCCGGCGCCGACGCCCATCTCGCCGCGGCGCACGCCGTGCTCCGCGGGGCGCAGCGCCAGCGTGCGGATCGGCACGTTCAGGCAGAAGTCGCCCAGCGTGCGGCCCGCCGGCGGCGGCGCGAACCAGCCGACCGCGCCCGTGTACAGACCGCGCGGGTCCGGCTCCAGCTCCGCGATGATCTCCATCGTGCGCCGTTTCGGCGCGCCGGTGATCGAGCCGCATGGGTACAGCGCGTCGAACACGTCCTTCAGTGTCGCAGCGGGGCGCAGCGCCGCCTGCACGGTGGACGTCATCTGCAGCACGCCGCTGTAGCGCCGCACGTCGAACAGCGCCGGCACCTGCACGGTCCCGGTGGCGGCGATACGGCCGATGTCGTTGCGCAGCAGGTCGACGATCATCAGGTTTTCCGCGCGGTTCTTCGGGTCGGCCGCCAGTGCGGCGGCGCGGCGCGCGTTGTCCTCTGCCGCATCGGTGGCCGGCGCCGTGCCCTTCATCGGCTGCGCCGTCAGCGTGCCCGCTTCGTGGCGCACGAACAGCTCGGGCGACAGCGACAGCACGGCGCTGCCGTCGTCCAGCATCACCAGCGCGCCGTACGGCACCGGCTGGCGCGCGCGCAAGCGCTGGTACAGCGCGAACGGCGAGCCGAACGCGTCGAAGCGCAACCGGTACGTGTAGTTGACCTGATACGTGTCGCCGGCGGCGATGTAGTCGCGGATGCGACCGAGAGCGGCGGTGAACGTGGCCTCGTCGATGTTCGCATGCAGACCGGCGAGGCCGGCAACGTCGTCGCCGGCGCGGGCCGCGATCCAGCGCGCTACCTCTTCGCCGTCCGGGTGATCGCACTGCGCGAACAGCAGCACCTGCGCCAGCGGCGTGGTGCCGTCGCGCGGCGCGATACCGACGAGGTGGTGGCCCAGTTCATAGCTGCACAGTACCGCCGCGTGCAGGCCCTGCGCCAGCGCCGCCTGCAGCTCGTCCAGCAGCGCGGGCCAGGCCGCGAAGTCCGTGCACGTCAGCGTGCGCACGTGCCCCGTCAGCAGCCGCGAACGGCCAGGCACGCCAGTGGCGTCATCGAACAGGGCGAAGCAGTCGGACATGTTGTAGCGTCGGGTCAGCGCAGCAGCAGCGCGATCTGCGCCGCGGCATCCTGGCTTGGCCCCAGTGTAAACCCGCTTTTCGCGTAGCGATGCCAGCGTCCCAGCACGAAGGCAACCATCAGGTTGGCGCGCGCGGTCACGTCGGCCTCGTGCTCGCTGCCGGGGGCGGCCAGGCGCAGCGCCTGCTTCAGCGCCAGTTCCACGCGGCCGTAGAACTGGTTCATGCGCTGCTGCAGCCGCTCATCCTCGCCCACCAACGCATCGCCGATCAGTACGCGCGTCATGCCCGGATTGTTGGCGGCGAACTGCAGCAGCATCGACAGGATGTCGTGCGCCTGCGCCAGCCCGTCATGCTGGCGCTCGGCGATCTGGTTGATCAGCCCGAACACGGACGTTTCGATGAATTCGATCAGCCCCTCGAACATCTGGGCCTTGCTCGCGAAGTGGCGGTACAGCGCCGCTTCGGACACCTCGAGCCGCCGCGCGAGCGCGGCGGTGGTGATCTTCTCTCCCTTCGGATGCTCGAGCATCGCGGCCAGGGCCTGGAGGATTTGCAGCTTGCGCTGGCCGGGCGGTTGGGTTGCCATGTGATGTGAGGATGAACGGTTATTCAGCGCAGGCGGGCAAGCCGCGCCGGCAGGTGTCTGACGGATTGTACTTTGACGTCGACCCATCCGGGCCGCGTCAGTCGTTTCGCCGGGTGGGCTGTGGCAACGGCGTCGCCCACCTTCACGTATTGCGTGACCCAGGCGGTGCGCATGCCCAGCGCGTGCGCCGTGCGCAGGTTCGCCAGCGTGTCCTCGACGAGGATGCAGCGGCGCGCCGTCACGCGCTGGTGGCGCATCACCTTGCGCAGCAACAGCTTCGACGGCTTCGGCCGCAGCTGGCCGTGCACGCGCATCGACTCGACAGCGATGTGGTGCGCGAAATGACGTTGGATGCCCAGGTGGCGCAGCACCATCGTCGAGTAGCGGTGCGGCGCGTTCGTCAGCAGCACCTTCCTGCCCGGCAGGCGGCGCAGCAGTTCACCGAGCCCCTTCTCGTGGCGGATCATCGACGCCAGGTCGTCCATCTCGTGCGTCTCGGCGAGGAAGTGGCCCGCGTCCACGCCGTGGTGCTTCACGAGGCCCAGCAACGTGGCCCCATAGCGCTTCCAGTACAGCGTGCGCGCCGCGTTCACGGCGTCGATGCCGGCCGGCGTCGTGCCGTCGCCCAGCACGCGCGCGATATAGGCGTTCATGTTCGCCATGATCGCCGGGAAGATCGCGTGCGAAGCGTTGTGCAGCGTGTTATCCAGGTCGAACAGCCAGACCGGTGCCAAAGGTTTAATATTCACGTCTCTCGAACTGCAAAGGAAGCCATGCGACGCCAGATTATAGTGATGTTTTGTTGCCTGTTCGTGTTTACCGCGGGCCTGGCACCGCAGGCTGTGGCAACGGACAACACCGCGTCGATTCCGAACCGCGGCGCGCTGTTCAAAATCGAGCAGAAAGGCCACGTCAGTTGGCTGTTCGGCACGATCCACGTGGGTGCCGACAGCTTTTATCCACTGGAGCCGCGCGTGACGGCGGCGCTGCAAAGCGCCTCCGTGCTGGCGCTGGAAGTGGATCCGCTGGGCAGCCAGGACGAGATGGCGCGCGCCGTGCGCGAATACGGCATGTATCAGAACGGCCGCGGCCCCGCGTCCAGCGAGCTGCCGGCCGCGTACCGCCCGCGCCTGGAGCGGCTGCTGCGCCAGTACGACGTGCCGGCGCCGTCGGTGGCGCCGATGAAGCCGTGGATGATCGCAAGCCTGCTCACGGTGCGCGAGTTCGAGGCGCAGGGCTACCAGTCCGACCTGGCTGTCGAGGTATGGCTGTCGCGCCAGGCGCGCTCGCGCAAGCAGAAGATCGTGGAACTGGAATCGGTGCAGGCGCAGATGGCGCTGTTCGGCCGCATGAGCACCGCCGACCAGGCGCTGTTCCTGCGCGAGACGATCGATGCGATCGAGGACAAGGAGCAGGCCGACGACGCGCGCGCGATCGCGCAGGCGTGGGCCACGGCGGACCAGGCCGCGCTGGAGCGCATCGCGGAAAAGACAGCCAGCGACGACACGTTCTCCGGCCGCTTCGTGGCGCGCGTGCTGCTGGATGGCCGCAATCCGCTGCTGGCGGACGGCATCGCGCAGCTGCTGGCGCGCGAACAGCACAGCGTTGCCGCGATCGGCGTGTTACATCTGGTGGGGAAGGGCAGCGTGCCGGAACTGCTGCGGCGCAAAGGACTGCGGGTGGAACGGATCTACTGACGGGAATTTACTGCGCGGTGAAGACTGGTGCCCTTGACGTGGATTGAACACGTGGCCTCTCCCTTACCAAGGGAGTGCTCTACCACTGAGCTACAAGGGCAGCGGGATACGCAACCGAGTACGGATTTGCGTACAAAAAAACGGGCGAAACGATCGCCCGTTTTT
This sequence comes from Pseudoduganella flava, assembly GCF_007830495.1. GTDB lineage: Bacteria > Pseudomonadota > Gammaproteobacteria > Burkholderiales > Burkholderiaceae_D > Rugamonas > Rugamonas flava. Next base: position 161,137 of record NZ_VLKW01000006.1, read on the forward strand.
TTCAGTGAGACCGGATCATAGTGCCAAACGCCTGCTCGGTCAACACTTCCAGCAACAGGCTGTGCTCGATGCGGCCGTCGATGATGTGCACCGTGTTGACGCCGGACTTCGCCGCGTCGAGGGCGGACGAGATCTTCGGCAGCATGCCGCCGGAGATCGTGCCGTCGGCGAACATCTCGTCGATCTCGCGCGCGGAAAGGTCGGTGACCAGGTTGCCGTTCTTGTCCTGCACGCCGGCGATATTGGTCATCATGATCAGCTTTTCCGCCTTCAGGATCTCGGCGATCTTGCCGGCCACGACGTCGGCATTGATGTTGTATGCCTGGCCATCCTGGCCGAAGCCGATCGGCGAGATGATCGGGATGAACGCGTCGTCCTGCAGCGCCTTGACGACGGCCGGGTTGATCGCCTCGATCTCGCCGACGAAGCCGATGTCCAGGTACTGGCCAGGATTTTCCTTGTCCGGCATCGACATCTTGCGGGCGCGGATCAGGCCACCGTCCTTGCCCGTCAGGCCCACGGCCTGGCCGCCGTAGTGGTTAATCAGCATGACGATGTCCTGCTGCACTTCACCGCCCAGCACCCACTCGACGACTTCCATCGTTTCCTCGTCGGTGATGCGCATGCCCTGCACGAACGTACCCTGCTTGCCGATCTTCTTCAGCGCATTGTCGATCTGCGGACCGCCGCCGTGCACCACGACCGGATTCATGCCGACGAGCTTCAGCAGGATCACGTCGCGCGCGAAGCCGTGCTTCAGGCGCTCATCGGTCATTGCATTGCCGCCGTATTTGATGACGATGGTTTTGCCATGAAAATTGCGGATGTACGGCAGCGCTTCCGCAAGGATCTGCGCCTTGATCGCCGGCGATACGGCGGTGAGATCGTCGGCTGGCACATCCAGGTTCAAATTGGTCAGTTGGCTCATGGCGGGTCCGGTAAAGAGTGTGGTGCAATTTTACAGCGAAGCGGTGTTCGAAGCCGCAGCGGACCGGCTCGTCAGGCCCGCCGGGCTGCGTTTGACGCGCATTATAGGGCCAATCGCTTGTGATTTCCGCATCGATCATCTAGCCTGTCGGGATGAGCACATGCACGCGCTGCGGCGCGACTTTTCATTGCGCGCTCGGCGACGGCAATGGCGCCCCCGATGCCGAACCTTGCTGGTGCACGGCGTTGCCGCCCGCTGTCCCTGTCCCGGTCCCGGGCGCGGATGAGGTACAGGCCGAGGCGGTCGGGTGCTGGTGCCCGGCGTGCCTGCGCCGGCACATCGATGAGCTGGAGCGGAAGAAGAGCGATCCGTCCGTCAGCCTGCCCTGACCGTGCTGAAGAAACGCATCATCTCGCGGCTCGCATCGGGCCCCTTGCCATCCGTATAACTCCCCGCCGAACTGCCGCCGGACCACGCGTGCCCCGCGCCATGGATGACCCAGTGCTCGGCCAGCGGCGAACCGTCGTGCAGCCCGTGCTTGATGCGCGTGTAGGCATAACCGTCCGGCACGCGGCCGGCCAGTTGCGACGGCAGCGCCATCGGCCCCAGCGGATGGCTGCGCAAGCCCTGCGCCATCAGCTCCTCGCCATTGACGGGGTGGACCGTCGTATCCTGGTCGCCGTGGAACACGATGATCGGCAAGCCCGCGCTCTTCGCCGAGCGCGCGCTCGTCGCGCCGCGCTTCATCGCCGACAGCGCGGACGGCAAATCGCTGGCCGACGCGAACGGCAGGCCGGAATGCACGCCGACGGCCGAGAAGAGTTCCGGGTACAGCGTGCCGACGATGACGGCCATCGCGCCGCCCGCCGACATGCCGGCGATATAGACCTGGCCGGGAGCGACGGGGTAGGTGTCCATGATGTCGCGCGTGATGCCGGCGATGATCGACGGTTCGCCCTGGCCGTGCTGCTGGTCCAGCGCGTTGAACCAGTTCCAGCAACGCGAATTATTGGCGTCCGCCGATTGCGCCGGATACACGACGAAGCAGCGGCGCTCCTCGGCCACGGCGTTCATCTGCGTGCCGGCGGCGAAATCGTCCGGGTCCTGCGCGCAGCCGTGCAGCATCACAACGAGCGGCAGCGGCTGGCCTTTCCAGCACGCGGGCACATACAGCTTGTAGGCGCGGCTGCCGGCATCGTTCGTATAGGTGCCGTGCAGGAAGCGGGCACCCGCGGGTGGGCGGTTGGGTGTGGCCCCAGGTGGATCGAATACCGTTTCCGGCAGTTCGAACGACGGCAAATCGAACGACGGCAAATCGAAGGGAGACAGCGGGAAGGCTGGCTCGGGCAGATCGGGCAGGTCGCGGCCAAACAATAGCTTGACCGTCTTTCGAACCTGCTTCAACCAATGGTGACCCTGGCTCATGACGTACCTCGGAGGCTGGTGGATTGTCAGTCGTGCACGCACCGCCGGCGTTCGCGGGCGTTATCAAACGAGCATGCACCGTGCTGCGTCTCCTCTGCGCTCCGTGCTGTCCACGGGCCTTTGTTTTGGTCCAGTATAGCCAAAATCGCCAAACGGGGGTGCCACACTGTATCGGCTAAAATACAGCCTTACCCGAACCCCTCTCCACGATGAAACCTGTATTGCCGGAACTGGCCTCGCCAGTGCCATCGCCCTGTGTGAGCCTGTGCAAGATGAACCGGGATACCGGTTATTGCGAGGGCTGCCTGCGCACGATCGACGAGATTGTCGCCTGGGCCAACGCCGACGACGATTACAAGCGTGCCGTGTGGGCCCAGCTCCGCGTGCGCGAGCAGCAGATCGCGTTCGACTGATGGATCGCGCCGCAGCGGCGCCTGAAACGATGATGACACTACCCGATTCCATCCGCGTGTTCGAACGCGGCTGGCTCTCCGCCAACAACGTCCTCTTGATCGGCCGCCACGACACGGCGCTGATCGACAGCGGCTACGTGACGCACGCGCCACAGACGCTGGCGCTGGTGCGCCACGCGCTGCCCGGCCGCCGCCTGGACCGCCTGTACACGACGCACCTGCACTCGGACCATTGCGGCGGCAACGCGCTGCTGCAAGGGCACTACGGCTGCGACACGTTCGTGCCGGCGGCCGAGGAAGACAAGGTGCGCCACTGGAACGAGGACGCGCTGACGTTCAAGGCCACCGGCCAGCAATGCCCGCGCTTCACGATCGACGGCGTCGTCCACCCCGGCGACGTGCTGACCGTGGGCGACCTCGAGTGGCACGTGCTGGGCGCCCCCGGCCACCACGCGCACTCGCTGATCTGGTACTGCCCGGCGCACAAGATCCTGATCTCGGCGGACGCGCTGTGGCAGAACGGCTTCGGCGTCATCTTCCCCGAGCTGGAAGGGGAAGAGGGCTTCGCCGAAGCGGGTGCGACGCTGGACCTGATCGCGTCGCTGGACGTCCAGCTCGTCATCCCCGGCCACGGCGCGATGTTCGACGACGTGGCAGCCGCGCTGACGCGGGCACGCCGGCGGCTGGACTTCCTGTCATCGAAGCCGGCGAACAACGCCGAGTACGCCGTCAAGGTACTGCTGAAATTCCTGCTGCTGGAACGCCAGCGCATCCCCGTCGCCGGCGTGCAGGCATTGCTGGCATCGATTCCGCTGGTGGTCGAAACGAACCGGCGGCATCTGCACAAGAGTGAAGAAGAGCTCGCCACGTGGGCCATCAAGCAACTGGTGCGGGGGCTGGCGGCGAAGGTCGAGGGTGAGGATTTGGTGAATGTGTAATGGATGAGCTTGTGTCCCTTGGTGCCAGGCACGAGGAGACACGAACTCAGCTGTAACTACCGCTCAGCCTGTGTCCCGCAGGACTGTAGTCCCGCTGCCTGGCACCAGGGGACACAGCCTCGGCAGTAGATAGAGCTTTCCATCTAGATTTCGCACGATCGTACTTTTTCGCGACTATAATCAGTCGAATTGATCAACCTCAAACAGCGAGTCGACCATGGCCTTGCCTCCAGTGCTCCAGAATCTTTCTCTTCCCGTCATCGCTTCGCCGATGTTCATCGCCAGCGGCCCTGCGCTGGTGGCGGCGCAGTGCAAGGCCGGCATCGTCGGTTCGTTTCCCGCGTTGAATGCACGGCCGGCCGAGCTGCTCGATACGTGGTTGACGGATCTGCAGAAGGAGCTGGCCGATTTCCAGGCCGCCAGTCCTGACAAGAAGGTCGGCCCGATCGCCGTCAACCAGATCGTCCACCAGTCGAACGACCGCCTCGCGCACGACGTCGAGGTGTGCGTGAAGCACCAGGTGCCGATCATCATCTCGTCGCTGCGCGCGCCGCCGAAGGAGATGCTGGACGCGATCCACAGCTATGGCGGCATCGTGCTGCACGACGTCGTCTCGATCCGCCACGCGCAGAAGGCGCTGGAAGCGGGTGTGGATGGCCTGATCCTCGTGGCGGCCGGTGCCGGCGGGCATGCGGGGACGCTGTCGCCGTTTGCGCTCGTCGGCGAGGTACGCAAGTTCTTTGACGGCCCGATCGCCCTGTCCGGCTCGATCGCCACCGGTGGCGCGATCCTCGCGGCGCAGGCGATGGGTGCCGACTTCGCGTACATCGGCTCGCGCTGGCTGGCAACGAAGGAATCGAACGTGACGGATGCGTACCGCGAAGCGATCGTCGAATCGTCGGCGGCGGACATCATTTACACGAACCTGTTCACGGGCGTGCACGGCAACTACCTGAAGAAATCGATCATCGCCGCCGGCCTGGATCCGGAAGCGCTGCCCGAATCGGACAAGAGCAAGATGAGCTTCGGCTCCAGCACCGCGAAAGCCTGGCGCGACATCTGGGGCGCCGGCCAGGGCGTGGGCCTGATGGACGACGTGCCGACCGTCGCCGAGATGGTCGAGCGCCTGAAGAGCGAATACGACGCCGCGCGCGCACGCCTGGCGCTGTAAATGAAAAACCGGTGACAGGCACCGGTTTCAAGGAAACATTGCCCGAAAACTGGGGTCTGCCCCCAATTTCCGGGCAATTTTTTTATTTGGCCGCCACCGGCGCCAGCGTTTCATGCGCCGCATGCGTACGCTGCGGTGCGTTGTGCACCATCGTGTACGCATAGTCGATGCCCATGCCGTACGCGCCGGAGTGTTCCTTCGCGATGCCCGTCACGGCATCGTAGGTTTCCTTGCGCGCCCAGTCGCGCTGCCATTCCAGCATCACCTGCTGCCACGTCACCGGCACCACGCCGGCCTGGATCATGCGCTGCATAGCCATGTCGTGCGCTTCCTTCGACGTGCCGCCCGATGCGTCCGACACCATGTAGATCTCGTAGCCGCCTTCCAGCATGGCGCACAGCGCGAACGTCGTGTTGCACACTTCCGTCCACAGGCCGGCCACGACGATCTTCTTGCGGCCATTTTTCGCCAGCGCGTCGCGCACCTTCTGGTCGTCCCACGAGTTCATCGACGTGCGCTCGAGGATGGGCTGGCCGGGGAACACGTCCAGCAGTTCCGGGTACGTGTGGCCGGAGAAGCTCAGCGTTTCGACGGTGGTGATCGTGGTGGGGATGTTGAACGTCTTCGCCGCTTTCGCCAGCGCGACGGTATTGTTCTTCAGCGCCTGGCGGTCGATCGACTGCACGCCGAAGGCCATTTGCGGCTGGTGGTCGATGAAGATGATCTGGCTGTTCTGCGGGGTCAGTACTTCGAGTTTCGGGTCGTTCATGGGGGAACCTCTATAGGGTTGATGGGCCCGAAAATGGTAGGCCAGACAACCCTTCCCGCCCATTGCCCTTACGTGAGAGACAACGTTGCCCCCATCACGGGTGGCACGGCCAGGCAGCGGGGCCGCGCGACGTACAGCACCCCGTCGTCGACGCCCAGCACCGTCTCGATGCGGCCATAGCGCAGCACCGCCACGCCCCAGCCGCCGTTGACGCCCTGCAGCCGCGCTTCCACGCCGCCTCCCAGCAGTGCCCGCGGTGCGATGCGCTCGGCCGCGCCGACGACGTCCACGCCGCGCACCAGCCGCACCAGCGCATCCTCGTCATGCCGTTGGATCGCGTCGACGAACGCCTGCGCCAGCCGCGCACTGTCGGCGGCCGCACCGCGCCGCGCCGGCCCCGTCTGCACGCGCATTTTCGCGCGGCGCACCAGCTGGCGCGAATGCTCGACCTTCACATCAAGGATGCGCGCGACCTCGGCATGGGGCACGTCGAACACCTCGTGCAGCAGGAACGCGGCGCGCTCGTCGGGGCTCAGGCGTTGCAGCATCAGCAGCACGCCGTACGACAGCTCGCACAGCCGGCTGGCCTCATCCTCGCCGGACGGCAGCGCATCTTCGAGCCACGGCTCCGGCAGCGTCTCGCGCTCCTGCTCGCGTTCGCGTTTGAGGTGCCGCAGCCTGTCGATCGCCAGCCGCGTCGTCACCGTCGTCAGCCACGCGACGGGCGTCTCCAGCGCGCGTGCGTCGGCCGCGTGCCAGCGCAGCCACGTGTCCTGCACGACGTCTTCCGCCTCCGCCACGCTGCCCAGCATCCGGTAGGCGATCGACAACAGGCGCCGGCGCGCGGCCTCGAATGTATCCATCTGGTTCATCGCATCCTCCTGTCGCCTTGACGCTCGAGAACTTCAAAACGTGACAGCGATCGAAGCAAATATTTTCGTCACGCCGGCCCGCCCGTACACGTCAAGCAGGCATGCAGCCCAACCATGAGCATCACTCACCAGGACCGACCATGAACATGATCCCCACCGTCATCGAAAGCACCGGCCGCGTCGAGCGCGCTTACGACATCTATTCGCGCCTGCTGCGCGAGCGCATCGTCTTCCTCGTCGGCCCCGTCACGGACGAGACGGCGAACCTGATCGTCGCCCAGCTGCTGTTCCTGGAAAGCGAGAATCCGGACAAGGAGATTTCACTGTACATCAATTCGCCCGGCGGCTCCGTCTACGCGGGCATGGCGATCTACGACACGATGCAGTTCATCAAGCCGGCCGTGGCGACGATCTGCACGGGGTTCGCGGCCAGCATGGGCGCGTTCCTGCTGGCGGCGGGAGAGAAGGGCAAGCGCTATGCGCTGCCGAATGCCCGCATCATGATCCACCAGCCCAGCGGCGGTTCGCAGGGCACGGCGGCGGACGTGGAGATCCAGGCAAGGGAAGTGCTGCACCTGCGCCACCGCCTCAACCATATTCTGGCGGAGCGGACAGGCCAGGACGTGGCCCGTATCGAGCGCGATTCGGACCGCGACCGTTACATGTCGGCAGGCGAGGCCGTCGAATACGGCCTCGTGGACGAAGTGCTGAGGCTGCGCGCCCAAGATTGAAGGGTCAGGATCGCAGTGTCAGGATTGCAGGTCGGCGTTGTTGATCGCCCACAGGCCCGGCAGGTTGCGCCAGTAGCCATAGGCATCCATGCCGAAGCCGACGACGAAGCGGTTCGGGATCGTCAGGCCGACCAGGTCGGCCTTCACGGGCTTGGCCTTGCCGATCGCCTTGTCCGCGAACACGGCGATCACCACTTCCTTCGCCCCCATGTCCAGCAGCCGCTCCTTCACGTGCGCCAGCGTTTCGCCTTCGTCGAGGATGTCGTCGACGACGATCACCGTGCGGCCCGCCACGTTCGAGCGGGGCACGACCTTCCACACCACCTTGCCGCCCACGTCGTCATCGCCATAGCGGCTCACGTGGATGTAGTCGAATTCAAGCGGGAACGTCAGTTGCGGCAGCAGGTTACCGGTGAACACAACCGCGCCCCCCATTACGCCCAGCACGAGGGGAAATTCCTCTTCCTTGCCGAAGCGGGCGTTCAAGTCGTCCGCCACATGGCGCACGGCGTCCTGCACCTGCTGCGCGTCGAAGATCTGTTCCGCGTTGTCCAGCAGCGCGCGGGCCCGTTGATGATGAAATTCTTGCATGACCTAGTAAGTGCAGGATGAACGATGGCGCAATTATCCTGCATATCGCGGCAGGGTGTCTTCAACCGTGACAGTCGCGTTGCTGGCGGTCGACTACGAATAGTCGCGCCGGTCGTCGATCACCTTGCCGTCGTTCGGCAGGCTGCCGCGTGCCACCAGCGCCACGTCGCCGCGCAGCTTCGTCACGTCGCGGATCGTCGCCACCACGCCCGCGGTGTCGATGGAGCCGGCGTCCTCCGCTTCGCACTGCAACGTCATCGTTTCATCCGAGATTTTCCCCGTCACGACGAGCCGCGCCTTCGGCAAGCCGTGGCGGCGCGCGATCTCGTGCACCTGGGCCGGGTGGACGAACATGCCGCGCACCTTCGTCGTCTGGTCCGCCCGCCCCAGCCAGCCGCGGATGCGCGCATTGGTGCGGCCGCACGGCGATACGGCATCCGGCAGCAGCGAGGACAGGTCGCCCGTCGCGAACCGGATCAGCGGATAGTCGGGATTGAAGATCGTCAGCACTACTTCGCCCACTTCGCCAGGCGCCACGCATTCGCCGGTGCCGGGGCGGACGATCTCGAGGATCACGTCCTCGTCCAGCACCATGCCGGGATTGAGCACGCCGTCGGTGCGCGTCTCGTAGGCGATATTGCCCGCGTCCGCCGACGCGTAGGCCTGGCACACGTGTGGCACGCCATGGTCGGCGAACCACTTGCGCAGCGAGTCGGGCAGCGCCTCGGCCGACAGCAGCGCGTGGCGCAGGCACGACACGTCGGCCCCCGTTTCAAATGCCTTCTCGAGGATGATCTTCAGGAACGACGGCGTGCCCACGTACGTGTCCGGCCGCAGGCTGGCCAGCGCCTGCACCTGCATCTCCGTCTGCCCGCTGCCGGCCGGGATCACCGTGCAGCCGATGCGGGCCGCGCCGCTTTCGACCATGAACGCGGCCGGCGTGAAGTGATACGAGAAGCAGTTCTGCAGCAAGCCGCCCGCCCGCACGCCGGCAGCGTACAACGGCCGGGCAAAGCGCCACCAGTCTTGCGCACGCCCTTCCGGATCGAAGATGGGGCCGGGCGACATGTAGATGCGCGCCAGCGACCGCGGCGCCGTGCTGGTCAGCCCGCCCAGCGGCATGCGCTGCGCCTGCAAGTCCTTCAGCTGCGACTTGCGTGTGACGGGCAGTTGCGCCAGCCCGGCGCGGTGATCGACCGCGCGCGCGTCGATGCCGGCGAGGATGTCCGCCCAGCCGGGCGCCGTCTGGGCCTGCGCCACCAGTGCCGGCAGGCGTGCCATCAGGTCGCGTTCACGCTCGTTAGGGTCACGCGTCTCCAGCGCGTCGAGCGTGTCCGGGGTGTCACGGCTCATTCGTTTTCCTCCGCGATCTCGCGCTGCAGTTTCTTCGTCAGCTTGCCGAACACGATCTCGTGGGAGCGCCGCAAGAGCTCCTGCGCCTCCGCGTCGGAGACGGCCTTCGGGTTCTCGATCTGCACCCATTTCGCCCGCGCCAGGTAAGGCGCCGGGATGATGCCGGGACGGTCCGTCAGCGCGAGGAACGCGTCGTCGTCGACCTTGAAACTGATCCAGCCCACCTTCGGGTCTACGTGCGTCATGGCGAACATCTTGCCGCCGACCGCGAACACGAGGAAGCACTCCCATTTCACGTCCTGTGTCGCGCCGTGCAAGCCGGCGCAGAATTTCTTGGCTTTTTCGATATTCATGACAACCACCGTTTCCGGCGTCGGTAAAATTTCTGTTCGCGGAAGCTGCGCCGCCCGCCGCCGGCCACGCCAAGGTAGAACTCCTTCACGTCCTCGTTGGCAGCCAGCTCGTGTGCCGCACCTTCCATCACTACCCGGCCATTTTCAAGGATGTAGCCGAAGTCCGCATAGCGCAGCGCCACCATCGTGTTCTGCTCGGCGAGCAGGAACGACACGCCTTCGTTCGCATTCAGGTCCTTGACGATGCCGAAGATCTCGTCGACGATCTGCGGCGCGATGCCCATCGACGGCTCGTCCAGCAGGATCATCGACGGCTTCGCCATCAGTGCCCGGCCGATCGCGCACATCTGCTGCTCGCCGCCGGACGTGTAGCCGGCCTGGCTGTTGCGCCGCTCCTTCAGCCGCGGGAAGTAGCGATAGACGCGGTCGAGTTCATCGCGCAGCTGGGCGCGCGACAGCTTGCGCGTGTAGGCACCCGTCAGCAGGTTTTCCTCGATCGTCAGGTGGCCGAAGCAGTGCCGGCCCTCCATCACCTGCGCGAGGCCGCGCTGCACCAGTTCGTTCGGCGTCAGCTGGTCCACCCGTTCGCCAAGAAAGCGCACTTCGCCCTTCGTCACGTCGCCCCGCTCGCCGCGCAGCAGGGTGGAGATGGTCTTCAACGTGGTGGACTTGCCGGCGCCGTTCGCGCCCAGCAGCGCGACGATGGAACCCTGCGGCACCTGCAGCGACACGCCTTTCAGCACGAGGATCACGTGGTCGTAGATCACCTCGATATTGTTGACGGACAGCGCGTTCATGGCAGGCAGGCGGGCTTGATGTTCTTCTCCGCGGCGTACTTGTTCGACGATTCCTCGACGAGCTTGCGCACCAGCGCGCGGTCGCCGACGATCCAGTTCGGCGTGATCGCGACCCACTTCTTGCCGTCCCACTGCTGCACCTTCACGGCGCCGGAGCCTTCATGGTCTTCGCAGCTCGTCTTCACGGTCGGGAACATGTTGACAGCGCCGATCGCCTTCTGGCGTGCGGCGTCGATGTTCAGGTGTTCCAGGCCCCAGCGCATCTGCTCACCCGTGACGGGTTTGTCCTTGCCGAATTTTTCCTGCGCCGTGCGGATCGCCTCGGCGAACAGGATGCCGGCCGTGACGCCGCGCATGTGGTACACGGAGCCGATGCGGGCCTGGCTGCCCAGGTTGCCCTTGCCGGCGCCATAGACCTTGCTGCGGATCTCGTCCAGCACCGGGTAATTGCCGGGCGTGTTGAACGACATCGCCGTATAGCCCTTTGCCGCATCGCCCGAAGGTACGGTATCTTCCTCGGAGCCGGCCCACCACACGCCGAGGATCTTCTCGCGCGGGAAGCCGTTGCGCTGCGCCGTCTTGATCGCCACCGAATTCATCACGCCCCAGCCCCACAGGATCACGTGGTCGGGCCGCGCCTGGCGGATCTGCAGCCACTGCGCCTGCTGTTCGCTGCCCGGCGGCGCCACGGGTATCTTCACCAGCTCAAAACCCTGCTGCTTGGCCAGCGCTTCCAGCACGGGCAGCGGTTCCTTGCCGAACGCGGAGTCGTGGTACAGGTGGACGATCTTCTTGCCTTTCAAGGAGCCGCCGTTCTTGTCGGCCAGGTACTTGACCATCGCGGCGGCCTGGCTCCAGTAGCTGGAGATCAGCGGGAACACATACGGGAACACCTTGCCGTTGGCGGCATCCGAACGGCCATAGCCGATCATCGTCATCGGGATCTTGTCCTGCGGGATGCGGTCCAGGATGCCGTAGGCGATGCTGGTCGACAGCGGCTCGACCAGGGTGGCGCCGCCATGGCTGGTTTTCAGCCGCTCATAGCATTCGACGCCGCGTGACGGGTTGTATTCCGTCTCGCATTCCTCCCACGCGATCTTCACGCCGTTCACGCCGCCCGCCTGGTTCACCAGCTGGAAGTAATCGATGATGCCGCCGTAGAAGCCGGAGCCGCCCGATGCATAGGGCCCCACGCGGTACGAAGGCAGCGCGACGAACTGTTCCTGTGCCTGGGCGGCGGCGCCGGCGGCCAGTACGGTACCGAGAACGAGAGAGTGCAGCAGCTTCATGGTGTCTCCTTGATGTGTTTTTTTAATGCGGGAACGGCCACAGGCGCAATTTCTCTTTCCCGATCTGCCACAGGCGCGCCAACCCATGCGGTTCGACGATCAGGAAGAAGATAATCAATGCGCCGAACACCATCAATTCCAGGTTCGACGCGACATTGGTCGGCAGCGCCAGCGCATGCGCCACCACGTTCAGCAGGATCGGCAGCAGCACGATGAACGCGGCGCCGAGGAAGGAGCCGAGGATCGAGCCCACGCCGCCGATGATGATCATGAACAGGATGCGGAACGACAGGTCCAGGCTGTACGCTTCCGGTTCCACCGTGCCCAGGTAGGCAAAAGCGTACAGCGCGCCCGCCACGCCGCAATAGAACGAGCTGACGGCAAAGGCCAGCAGCTTGGTGCGCATCAGGCGGATGCCGATCACTTCGGCCGCCACGTCCATGTCGCGCACCGCCATCCACGAGCGGCCCACGTTCGAGCGTACCAGGTTCTTCGCCATCAGCGCCATCAGCGCGACGATCAGCAGCACCAGCACGTACTTGCGCTGTGGCGTATCGAACGCGTAGCCCGCGACGACGATCGGCTGCGCGGTGATGACGCCCGAAGCGCTGCCGCCCGTCAGCCATGAAATCTTCGTCAGGCACCAGACCACGAAGAATTGCGTCGCCAGCGTGGCCGCCGCCAGATAAAAGCCGCGGATGCGCAGCGACGGCAGGCCGAACGCGATGCCGACCAGTGCCGCGCACAGCCCGCCCAGCACGAACGCCAGCGGCATCGGCAGCCCCGGCACCCGGTAGACGAAGTTCCACGACGCGAACGCGCCCACCGCCATGAACGCGGCCGTGCCCAGCGACAGCTGGCCCGCATAGCCCGTGAGGATGTTCAGGCCGATCGCGGCCAGCGCGAAGATCAGGAACGGAATCAGGATGGCCGACAGCAGGTAGGGCGACGCGACGAACGGCACCGCCAGCACGGCGATGGCCAGCGTTGCCAGCACGACGATGCGGTCCTGCAGGATCGGGAAGATCTGTGCGTCGGCTTCGTAGCGCGTCTTGAACTGGCCCGCTTCACGGTAGAACATGTCAGATCCTCCGGATGATTTTTTCGCCGAACAGCCCTTCCGGCCGCACCAGCAGGAACAGCAGCGCGAGCACGTACGGGAACCAGCCTTCGATGCCGCCGCCGACCATCGGGCCGATGTACACCTCGGCCAGCTTTTCGGAAGCGCCGATGATCAGGCCGCCGACGATGGCGCCCGGCACCGACGTGAAGCCGCCGAGGATCAGCACCGGCAGCGCCTTCAGCGCCACGAACGTCAGCGCGAACTGCACGCCATTGCGAGCGCCCCACAGCAGGCCGGCCACCAGCGCGACAACGCCGGCCACGGCCCATAGGATGGCCCAGATGCGCTGCAGCGGAATGCCGACGGCCAGCGCGGCCTGGTGATCGTCCGCGACGGCGCGCAGCGCACGGCCGACCTTCGTCTTCGCGAACAGCATGGCCAGCACGGCGACGAGCAGGCCGCAGATCGCGGCGGCCGTGACGTCGAACTGCGATACGACGATGTTGAAGCGGTCCAGCAGCACCTGCAGCGGCACGTCTTCGATCGGCAGCGGCAGCTGGCGCACCTGCGCACCCCACAGCAGCTGGGCCAGGCCTTCGAGGAAGAACGCCAGCCCGATCGTGGCCATGAACAGCGTGATCTCCGGCTGGTTCACGAGGGGGCGCAGCACGACCCGTTCGATGGCGATGCCGAGGATGATCATCGCGACGATCGTGGCGGGAATGGCGAGCCACAGCGACATGCCGAACTTGTCCATCAGCCCCACGCAGGTGAGCGCGGCGAAGAACACCATCGCCCCTTGCGCGAAGTTGAACACGCCGGACGCCTTGTAGATCAGCACGAAGCCGATGGCCACCAGCGCGTACATCACGCCGGACAGCAGGCCGCCGATCAGCACTTCGAAGAAGAAGTTAATGTCCATGCCGGCCCTCCGGTGAACCTCCGGGCGCGCGGCCAGCGGAAGGCATGCCTTCCGAAACCCTGGCCTCGCTTCCTAGGTATGCGTCGATCACGTCCTGGTTGTTGCGCACTTCCTCCGGTGTCCCATCGCCGATCTTCCTGCCGTAATCGAGCACGACGACCCGGTCCGAAATATCCATCACGACGCCCATATCGTGCTCGATCAGCACGATCGTCGTGCCGAATTGGTCGTTGACGTCGAGGATGAAGCGGCACATGTCCTGCTTTTCCTCGACGTTCATGCCGGCCATCGGCTCGTCCAGCAGCAGGATCTCCGGTTCCGCGGCCAGCGCGCGCGCCAGCTCCACGCGCTTTTGCAGCCCGTACGGCAGCCGGCCCACCGGCGTCTTGCGGATGTGGCAGATCTCGAGGAAGTCGATGATCTCCTCGGCCTTGCGGCGGTGCGCGATCTCCTCGCGCCGCGCCGGACCCCACCACAGCGCCTGCAGCAGGAAGTTCGACGTCATCTTCAGGTTACGGCCCGTCATCACGTTGTCCAGCACCGTCATGCCCTTGAACAGCGCGATGTTCTGGAACGTGCGGGCGATGCCGGCCTTCGCGGCCGCGTGGCAGTCCATGTTGCGGCGGTGCGCGCCGCGCAGCACGATCTCGCCCTGCTGCGGGCGGTACACGCCGTTGATCACGTTCAGCATCGAGCTCTTGCCGGCACCGTTCGGACCGATGATGGCGCGGATCTCGTGTTCGCGCACGTCGAACGAGATGTCGGTGAGCGCCTTCACGCCGCCGAACGACAGCGAGATGTGGCGCAGGTCCAGGATCACGGGGCCGGTCTGGCGCCGGGCATTGAACAGCGCATCGGGTTCGTTCATTCGCATCGCTGTCTCCTCGCTCATGCAGCCTGCCGCGCGACGGCGGGGAACACGCGCGCGTCGACGATCTTCAGGTCGGCCGCCACCATGCCCGTGCGGCCATCCTCGAACTTCACCTGCGTCTCGATGAACTGGCTCGCAAAGCCGCCGTACAGCGCGTCGATCAGCAGGCGGTATTTATCGGCGATGAAGCGGCGGCGCACCTTGCGGGTACGGGTCAGCTCGTCGTCGTCCGGATCGAGTTCCTTGTGCAGCACGAGGAAGCGGTGTATCTGCGTGGCGGCCATCGCCGGGTCGGCGGCCAGGTCGGCATTCACCTTCTCGACGCATTCCTGCATCAGCGCATACGTTTGCGGGTGGGCGGCGAGATCCGTGTAGCCGGAATACGCGATGCCGCGCCGCTCGGCCCAGTTGCCCACCGCGTCCATGTCGATGTTCAGGAACGCGCAGACGGTGTCGCGGCCATGTCCGAACGCGACGGCCTCCTTGATGAACGGGAAGAACTTCAGCTTGTTCTCGATGTAGTTCGGCGCGAACATCGCGCCGCCGTTCATCCGCCCCACGTCGGCGGCGCGGTCGATGATCTTCAGGTGGCCGTCTTCGTCGAACAGGCCAGCGTCGCCCGTGTGGAACCAGCCTTCGGGATCGATCGCTTCGCCCGTCGCATCGGGGCGCTTGTAGTAACCCGTCATCAACGTCGGCGAGCGCACCAGCACTTCGCCGTTGTCGGCCAGCCTCACGTTGACGCCGGGCGCCGCCACGCCGACGCTGTCGAACTTGATCTGGCCATCCGGCTGCAGGCAGATGTAGGCGCACGTTTCCGTCGAGCCGTAGAACTGCTTCAGGTTCACGCCGATCGAGCGGTAGAAGCGGAACAGGTCAGGGCCGATCGCCGCGCCGGCCGTGTAGGCGACGCGCACGCGCGACAGGCCCAGCACGTTCTTCAGCGGCCCGTACACGAGCACGTTGCCGAGCGCATAGCGCAGCCGCTCCAGCGGCGGCACTGGGCGGCCGTCGAGGACGTCCGCGCCGACTCTGCGGGCCACGGCCATGAAGTGGTGGAACATGCGGCGCTTGACGGCGCCCGCGTCCTCCATGCGGATCATCACCTGCGTCAGCATGTTCTCGAAGACGCGCGGCGGCGCGAAATAATAGGTGGGGCCGATCTCGCGCAGGTCGATCGTCACCGTGTCGGACGACTCCGGGCAATTGACCGTGAAGCCGGCCACCAGCGCCTGCGCAAACGAGAACAGGCAATCGCCGACCCACGCCATCGGCAGGTACGAAAGCACGTTCTCGTCGTCGGTCAGCCGTTCGAAGCTGGTGCCGCCAACGCCCGCCGCGATCAGTGCCGCATGCGTCTGGCACACGCCCTTCGGCTTGCCGGTGGTGCCGGACGTGTACAGGATGACGGCCGTATCGGCGGCCTGGCCGGCGGCCACCTCGGCCTCGAACCAGCCGGGATGCTCGCGGTCCCACGCGCGGCCAGCTTCCTGCAGCCGCGTGTACGAAATCAGTTCGCTCTGGCGGTAGTGGCGCATGCCGCGCTCGTCGTCGTAGGCGATGTGGGCGAGGCCGGGGTAGTCCTCGTGCAGCTCGAGCAGCTTGTCGACCTGTTCCTGGTCCTCGGCGATCGCGTAGTGGATGCCGGCGTTCTCCAGCACGTACAGCATGTCCGCGGCGGGCGCGTCCTGGTACAGCGGCACGGGCACGCCGCCGACGCACTGCGCGGCCAGCATCGCCCAGTACAGGCGCGGCCGGTTGTCGCCGACGATGGCCAGGTTCATGCCGCGCGTGAAACCGAGCGCGGCCAGGCCGCACGCCAGCGCACGCACTTCGTCGTTCACCTGCGCCCACGTCCAGGCCTGCCAGATGCCCAGGTGCTTTTCCCGGTACGCACATTTGTGCGGCCGGACCCGGCCATGTTGAAGCAACAGGCGCGGGAATGTCTCCGGTATTGCGTTCATCAGTGTCTCCGATACAACGCGTTTTTGTTTGATGATATTAACGTGCCGGGTTACGCTGCGGCTGTCGTTTCAAAGACAATCCCTCCACTTTCGATGGTGCGACGCAAAATGGATCATCAATCTCCGACCTTGCAGGAAGCGCTGCGCAGCGCGCTGTGGGCCAAGTCCCTCACCGCCGAACAGATGGAGCGGGTGGAAGCGACCACGTTCGAAGTGTTCGTGCCGAAAGGCGGCTTCGTCTGCAAGAAAGGCGAAGTGGTCGACAACTGGGTCGGCATCGTCTCGGGCATGGTCAAGATGAACAACTTCTCGCCATCGGGCAAGAGCGTGACGTTCACCGGCGTGCCGCCGGGCGGCTGGTTCGGCGAAGGCTCGCTATTGAAAGACGAGCGCCGCAAGTACGATGCGATGGCGCTGCGCGACAGCCGCATTGCGCGCATGCCGGCCGACACGTTCCACTGGCTACTCGACAACAGCCTGCCGTTCACGCGCTTCCTGCTGATGCAGCTGAACGAACGGCTGGGCCAGTTCATCGGCATGATCGAACACGAGCGGCTGCTCGATCCGGATACCCGCGTGGCGCGCTGCCTGGCCGCGCTGTTCAACTCGCACCTGTATCCCGGCATCGAGCGCCTCGTGCAGATTTCCCAGGAAGAGATCGGCCTGCTGTCGGGCGCATCGCGGCAACGCGCCAACCAGGCGCTGCAGGTGCTGGAACGGGAAGGGCTGTTGCGTGTCGATTACGGCGGCATCCGTATCCTCGACCTGGACGGGTTGCGAAGATTCGAAAGTGCCCAGGCCGCTTGATATTTTCGGATTGACGTTATCTTTTTGATATGCGTCAAGGCTGCTGAGAGAAGCAGATCAAGCCCCCGTCAAAGCGCGCATCATCGCTGTATGCAGCCGATGAGGAGACAACGATGGGCACGCGCTTCGGCCGCCGCGCAGCGGACGGCACCTATGAATACCACGACAGCCGCGAATCGCTGGTCGCCGCCGAGCGCCGCGAACGCAGCGCGAACCGGGCGTTCTGGTTCGGCATCATCGGCTTCATCGCCGGCGCCGTGCTGACGTACACGCTGCTGGCCCACGCCGGCGGGCTGGAGTGGCCCCGCTTGGCCCGCTTCGGGGCGGTGCTGGCCGGCGGCGGGGTGCTGGCGTGGGCGCTGTCCCGCCTTGCCGACCTGATCTGGTACGCGATCCTCTCCATCGCCTTGCTGGCCGTGCTGACGGGCATCGGCGCGATGATCTGGGATGCCGTGTAGCGGCTTTGCCCCTTAAGTTAGTGCCTTAACAAAGGCAACGGGACTCCTGTTTTAGCCTGTCGGGTACAGCATGAATTCAGGAGTGTTTCCATGGCAAGGCTGAGCGGAAAACAAAAAGCATGGGTGGCGGCCGGCGCGCTGGCCGCCGCGTATCTCGTCGTGCGCGCCAAGACGCGGCAGGCCGAGGCGGAAAACCCGCCGGCGGGGCAATTCATCACCGTCGACGGCGTGCGGCTGCACTATCTGCAGCGAGGCAGCGGCCCCGTTGTCGTGCTGCTGCATGGCAATGGCGCGACGTCGCTGGATTTCGAACTGTCCGGCCTGATCGACGTGCTGGCCCAGCGCTACACGGTGATCGCCTTCGACCGTCCCGGCTTCGGCTACAGCGAGCGGCCGCGCACGACGATCTGGACGCCGGCCGAGCAGGCGGCGCTGCTGGGCAAGGCATTGGACGAGCTGGACATCCACAAGGCCATCGTGCTGGGCCATTCCTGGGGCACGCTGGTCGCCCTGGCGATGGCAATGGACAACCCGAACCTCGTGCGCGGCCTTGTGCTGCTGTCCGGCTACTACTACCCGAGCCCGCGCGCCGACGTGGCGCTGCTGTCGGCCCCCGCCGTGCCCGTGCTGGGCGACGTGATGCGCTTTACCGTGTCGCCGCTGCTGGGCCGGCTGTTGTGGCCCGCGTTCGTCAAGCGCATCTTCAGCCCGCGGATGACGGCAGAGAGCTTCGCGCTCTGGCCGAAGTGGCTGTCGCTGCGGCCTTCCCAACTGCGCGCGGCGGGCGCCGAGTCGGCACTGATGATCCCGTCCGCCGCCACGCTGCGGCACCGCTATGACGAGATCGCCGTGCCCGTCACGATCTTCTCCGGCGCAGGCGACAAGCTCGCCACGCACGAGCACAATGCCGAGCGGCTGCACCGCGAACTGCCGAACAGCCAGCTGCACACGGTGCTCGATGCCGGGCACATGCTGCACTACGTGGCGCAGGACGACATCGCCCACGCGGTGCGCGACATCGTCGAGGGCCGACCGCGGATGGACTTCCAGCAGACCACCCACCATGAGGGGCCGCTGATCGACCAGGAGCCGGTGGGGCCGCGGGTGCTGCACTGAAGAGCTCTTGCGCGGTATCATTCGGCTTCCTGCCAGCCTGCGATACCGACATGTCCGCTCCTGCACCGATCACCCCGCCGACCACGCCGCTGACCACCGCGCTGACTTCGCCCGCCGACCGCCTGGCCGCCCTGCGCGCCGCCATGCGCCGCCACGGCATCGATGCCGTCGTCGTGCCGTCGTCCGATCCGCACCTGTCCGAGTACCTGCCGCCGCGCTGGAAGGCGCGCGAGTGGCTGTCCGGCTTCACCGGCTCGGTCGGCACGTTCATCGCCACGCAGGACTTCGCCGGCGTGTGGACGGACGGCCGCTACTGGACGCAGGCCGAGACGGAGCTGGCCGGCACCGGCATCGCGCTGATGAAGATCCCGTCCGGCGCCAGCACGCTGTACGTCGACTGGCTGGCGGACACGCTGCCGGCCGGGCAGACAGTGGCCGTCGACGGTGCCGTGCTGGGCTTGGCCACCGCGCGGCTGCTGGGCCAGGCGCTGCAGGCGAAGGGCGTGACGCTGCGCACCGGCGTCGACGTGCTGGACGACGTATGGAGCGACCGCCCCGGCCTGCCGACGGAACCCGTGTTCGAACACGAGCCGCCGTATGCGACGACGCCGCGGGCGGAAAAACTGGCCGCATTGCGTGCCGCGATGGTGGAGCAGGGCGTCACCACGCACCTGATCTCGACGCTCGACGACATCGCATGGCTGTTCAACCTGCGCGGCGCCGACGTGCCGTTCAATCCCGTCTTCGTCGCGCATGCGCTGGTGTCGGCGCGGCAGGCAACGCTGTTCGTCGCCGACGGCAAGGTCAAGCCGGCATTGCAGGCGAAGCTCGCGGCGGACGGCATCACCGTGGCGCCCTACGAGCGCGCCACCGCGGCGCTGGCCGAACTGCCGCAGGAGACCGTGCTGCTGCTCGACCCACGCCGCGTCACGCACGGCACCCGGCTAGCCGTGCCGGCGCACGTGAAGGTGGTGGAAGCGATCAACCCGACCACCATGGCGAAGTCGCGCAAGACGGAAATCGAAGCGGCGCACGTGCGCGCGACGATGGAGCAGGATGGCGCGGCGCTGTGCGAATTCTTCGCGTGGCTGGAAGGCGCGCTGGCGCGCCGCCATGAAGAGCCGTTGAACGAGGTCGACATCGACCGCCACCTGACGGCGGCGCGGGCGCGCCGGCCCGGCTTCGTCAGCCCCAGCTTCGCGACGATCGCCGGCTTCAACGCGAACGGCGCGATCATCCATTACCGCGCCGCGCAGGAGAGCTGCGCGCGCATCGAGGGCAACGGCCTGCTGCTGATCGATTCGGGCGGCCAGTACCTGGGCGGCACGACGGACATCACGCGCGTCGTGCCGGTGGGTGAGACCACGGCCGCGCAGCGGCGCGACTTCACGCTGGTGCTGAAAGGGATGATGGCGCTGTCGGCCACGCGCTTCCCGCGGGGGACGAAAGCGCCGCTGCTCGATGCGATCGCGCGCGCGCCGATCTGGGCCGCCGGCATCGACTTCGGCCACGGCACGGGCCACGGCGTGGGCTTCTTCCTGAACGTGCACGAGGGGCCGCAGGCGATCACGCCGTCGCTGATGCCGGAACCGCAGACGGCGATGGAACCGGGCATGATCACGTCGATCGAGCCGGGCATCTACCGGCCCGGCCAGTGGGGGATCCGCATCGAGAACCTGGTGCTGAACCGGCTCGAGGCCAGTACGGAATTCGGTGAATTCCTGCGCTTCGAAACGCTTACACTGTGCCCGATCGATACGCGCTGCATCGACCGCGCCCTGCTGCGCGACGCCGAAATCGCCTGGCTGAACGACTACCACGCCACCGTGCGTGCGCGCCTCGCACCGCACGTCGCGGGCGATGCCTTGGCATGGCTGAACACAAGGACCGAACCATTATGAGCAACCGTTCCACCAGGGCGTCCAACGCGCTCGAGCGCCTGAAGGAGCGCAGCGGCAACCCGGCGTATTCGATGTCGCGCACGGGCAGCGGCCACTTCTTCCTGACCGAGGGGCCGGGCAAGCCGCCGCTGTGCCCACCGCTGGAACTCGACGACTTCGTTGCCTTCGTCAACGCGCAGGGCCCGCAGAAGCCGAAGCGCGTGAGCAAGCTGGACATCGAGTTCGAGAAGCAGCTCGTCAAGAAACCGAAGGCCTGACGATGCCCAACATACTGAGCGCGTATTGGTCCGGCCAGGAGCTGGTGACCAATGGCGTCATCCTGCTCAACCTGCTGGGCGCGCTGCTGCTCGGCATGCTGGTCGGTTACGAGCGCTCGTACCACGGCCGCGCAGCGGGCATGCGCACCTACGGCATCGTGTGCATGGCGTCGGCCGCGCTGACGGTGATCGGCGGCTATCCCGATCACTGGTTCGGCGGGCAGATGACGGCGCTGGCCGGCACCGATCCGACCCGTGTCATCCAGGGCATCGTCACGGGCATCGGCTTCCTCGGTGCCGGCGTGATCATGCGCGAGGGTTTCAACATCAGCGGGCTGACGACGGCCGCATCGATCTGGGCGTCGTCGGTGATCGGCATCCTCGTCGGCGTCGGCTTTTATGCCGCCGCGATGGGGCTGGCGCTGTTGTCGGCGATGGTGATGATCTACCTGTCGCGCATCGAGGCATGGCTGCCGTCGCGGCACGCGATCGCGATCACGATGCGCTTCAAGCCGGGCTTCGAACCCTCCGAGGAGTCCTTGCGCAAGCTGGCCACCGAGCGGGGTTACGAGATCGCCGGCGGCTCGCTGATGATCGCGCAAGACCACGGCCGGATGGAGTGGCGCTTCGTCGCGCTGGCGCTGGGCAAGCGCACCGGCACGCCGCTCGCGCTGCTGGCGGCCGAGATGGCGCGCTTCGAGGGCATCGACGGGTTTCAGATCACCCACGCACGCAACTGAAGACCGCAACTGAGCACCGCAACTGAGGACACCTATGCTCGTGACATCGCAAGACGTACTGGATTTCTGGTTCCTGCCGATCGGCGTCAAGGGCCATAACATGCAGCGCCCGGAATGGTTCCGCAAGGACGATGCGTTCGACCGGCAGATCTTCGCCCAGTTCGGCGACGCCATCGAGGACGCGCTGGTGGGCGGCCTGCGGTATTGGGACGACGAGGGCACGCAGGGCGCGCTGGCGCGCATCCTCGTGCTGGACCAGTTCACCCGCAACGTCTACCGCGGCACGCCGAAGGCCTTTGCCGGCGATGCGCTGGCACTGGAAGCGGCACTGGCGATCGACAACTCGGGCGCGAACCAGACGCTGCCCCCGGTCCAGCGTGCGTTCTCGTACATGCCGTTCGAACATGCGGAAAACCTGGCGATGCAGCAGCGCGCCGTGATCCTGTTCGACAAGCTGGCCGCGTCCACCGCGGGTTTCGACAGCATGCTCGATTACGCCAAGCGCCACCACGACGTGGTCCGCAAGTTCGGCCGCTTCCCGCACCGTAACGAGATCCTCGGCCGCCAATCGACGCCGGACGAGATCGAGTTCCTGAAGCAGCCGGGGTCCGGCTTCTGATGCGCGGTTTATCGATCGTCGGCGCCGGCCACGTGGGCAGCGCGCTGGGGCGCCTGTTCCACACGGCCGGCGTGTTCGACGTGCGCGGCGTGCTGGCCCGCTCGGCTGCCTCCGCGGCACAGGGCAGCGCCTTCATCGGCGCCGGCACCGCCACGTTTGATGTAGCGGCGCTGCCTGCCGCAGACGTGTACATGCTGGCGGTAACGGATGACCAGATCGTGCCCGCCTGCGCCACGTTGGTGGCATCCCGCCCGCTGCAAGGCGCGATCGTGTTTCACTGCAGCGGCGCGCTCTCTTCCGGCGCACTGGAAGCAGCCCGGCTGGCTGGCGCCGCGACGGCCAGCGTCCACCCGATCCGCAGCTTTGCCGATCCGGCCGCGGTGGCCGCCGATTTTGCCGGCACATTTTGCGGCATCGAAGGTGATGCCGCCGCTCTCGCGGTGCTGGCGCCGGCGTTGGAAGCGATCGGCGGCCGGCCAGTGACGATCGATGCCGCCGCGAAAACCGTCTATCACGCCGCCTCCGTCTTTGCCAGCAATTACCTGGTGACCGTGCTGGACACGGCGCTGCGTGCCTACCAGGCCGCCGGCATTCCGGCGGACATGGCGCGCGAACTGGCGCGGCCGCTGGCCCAGGAAAGCCTGTCGAACGTGTTCAGGATGGGGCCGGAGCAGGCGCTGTCCGGGCCGATCGCCCGCGGCGATTACACGACCGTGCAGCGGCAGCAGGCCGCCGTGTCGGCATGGGATGCCGAAGCGGGCGCGCTGTATGCCGCACTGGTCCCGCCGACCGCCGCGCTCGCGGCGCGCAAACCCCGTTGAATCCAATGCAAAGCCCGGCGGTTAAGTTCTCGTAAAAGCACAAGCAATCTTGTCAGGATAGGCTGCATTTATCGTTTTTTTGCTCACATTACGTTGTGCTGGAGCAAAAAAGTTTGCGCAGAGATCGACAAATTTGGCTACAGGCAATAAGCTAGGTCCTTCTTACATTTCGCAACAACTCATCATCGGCGCGATGCTCACATTGGCGCCGGACAGGGGATCGACATGCTATTTCTGAAGTCCACCACCGTGACGAAGGCGCCCGGTATCTACGAGGTCGACATTGCCGCGAAACCGCCAGGCAAGACCTACGGCGTCTACCTGGCAACGGATCCGGACAATCCACCGGCCGACGTCATCGCCGCGCTGAACGCCGCCGGCTTCGTGCAAACGCACAGCTCCGGCTACACGCACAAGGACCGCGGCAAGGTGCTGGACCTGCACTTCCAGAAAGACGGCACCGACCTGTTCAAGGGCTGGAAAGCGGAAGAATGCGCAACCAACATGGCACAGATCGAAAAGATCTTCGGCGACGTGGGCATCACGTACACGCCGCGCGTGATGTCGCTGGCTGAAGCTTACGCCTAAGTAAATATTGCCGGGAAAATGGTGACAGACACCATTTTCCCGGCAATTTTCTTCAGGCCACCTCGATGTGGTACAGCGCCCATGGGCAGCCGCCGAACCGTTCCTTGACGGGGCGGGCCGCCATCTCGGGCACCTTGCCCGGATCGTAGAGCGCCCACAGCGGGCCGAGGCCGCCCAGCGCCATCGGTGCGCCATCCAGATGTGTTGCGACGATGAACCGCTTCGCGCGCGCCTCCGCGCCCGTGATCGCGGCCGCGTAGCCGTCCACGGCGCGCAGCGTGATGCGCGTGGTGTCCGTCATCGTCACGCCGGCGGCCTTCAGCACGTCCGCCAGCAGCGGGCCGGTCAGCGCATGGGGCTTGGCGTCGTATTCCAGCATGGGCTCGATCTTCGTGGCTGGCAGCGCCGTCAATGCCGCGAAGTCGAACGCCCACGCCTTGTCGAACGACAGCTTGTGCTTGAGCATCATCTGGTCCGCCACCGGATCGAGCTTGCCGCGGTTCGCCTTCGGCAGGGCGCCGGTGACCGTCAGCAGCGCGGGCCCGCGGCGGGGGCTGGCCGGCGCGGCCATCGCTGGCGCGGCACTGGCTGCGGCCACGGCGGCCAGGAAAGTACGTTTATCCATCGATATCCCCGTGTTTCGTCTCGGCCGCTATCATAGCGTGCATGGACCTGTTCGACGCCGAGCCCACGCTGCAACCCATTCCCGTCGAGGATGGCGAGCTGGCATTCCTGCCGCAGTTGCCGCTGGCGCTGCCGAACGATGAAGTGCTGCGCCGCCTGCTCGACGAGACGGCATGGCGGCAGGAATCCATCATCCTGTACGGCAAGCCCGTGCTGCAGCCGCGCCTGTCCGCCTGGTACGGCGAGGCGGTCTACACGTATTCGGGCCGCACGTTCCAGCCGCTGCCGTTCACGCCGCTCCAGCTGGCAATCAAACAAGCCGTCGAAGCCGCGACCGGGCGGCGCTTCAACAGCGTGCTGCTGAACTGCTATCGCGACGAGCGCGACAGCATGGGCTTTCATAGCGACGACGAACGCGAGCTGGGCCGCGAGCCCGCTATCGCTTCCGTCACGTTCGGCGCGACCCGCACCTTCATCCTGAAGCACAAGACGTTGCCGAAGACGTTGAAGCTCGACCTCACCGACGGCAGCCTGCTGCTGATGGCCGGCACTTTGCAACAGCATTGGCGGCACGGCATCAACAAGGAAACGAAGCCGCGCGGCGTACGCGTGAACCTAACGTTCCGGCTGATCGCTTAACGCCCCCTTAACCATTTGCTGAAAAGCTCAAAAAAAGCCGTCAGTTTGGGCCGGGCCGCGTCGTTTCAATAGCGATTACATCTCCTCACAATTATTACGCAAATGGACCTTTTATAAATCAAGGTCGATGTTATCTTGGTCTCGTCGCAGTTCCACGGATGAACAGCGATCCCGCAGCACCCGATAAACCATTTTGCTGAGAGATCACAACATGAAAAACACTATCCTTGCCCTCGTCGCTTCCATTGGTGCCCTTGGCGCCGTTTCCGCTCACGCCGCCGACGGCCGTCCCTATGTCGGCGTTGGTGCCGTCGTCGCCGAGCATAAGTACGAGCTGAACAACGACACCACGTCGAACGACCGCAAATCGAACGAATGGGGCGGCAAATTCTTCGCCGGCTACGAAATCAACCCGAACTGGGCCGTTGAAGCGGGCTATACCGACTTCGGCAAGAACGACTATGCCTACACCGTCAACGGCGTGAACGGCCGTGTCGAATCCGATGCGAAATCGTTCTACCTGGCTGGTAAGTACACCTATCCGGTTGCGAACAACTTCAACGTGTTCGGCAAGCTGGGCGTCGCGCACAACAAGAACGACGTCTCGGCCACCGGCCTGGCCGCCGCCTGGAACGGCGACAGCAGCAAGAACACCGTGTACGCATCGCTGGGTGCCGAATACGCGATCAACCAGAACGTGGCGCTGTCGCTCGAGTACGAGCACTACGGCAAGAACGACAACGACCTCGGCCGCCGCAAGGGCGCCGTCACGCTGGGCGCACGCTACAGCTTCTAAGCTGGGCGCACCGGTCGAGGCCGGGCGCGACAGCAGTGCCGGGAAGCCGGCATCAATGTCCTTGTGCCCGCCTCCCCCTACGCACCGATACGGACCCGCATGGGTCCGTATTTTTTTTGCGCGTCAGCCGCGCGCGCGCCGGCGCAGCAGCACCACGGTGGCGCCCAGCAGCATCAGCATCCACGTCTGCGGTTCCGGCACGGCCGAGACGCCCAGCGCGTAACCGAAGCCGAAGCCCTGCCCATTCGCGACCGAGAAGCCGGCCGTCACCAGCAGGTCGTGGCTGCCCGCACCCAGTTCGCCCAGCGTCAGCGCGTGGTCGCTGAAGAACGCCTGCGCTGCCGCCAGGCTGTCGAACGACTGACTGAAGATCTCCGTGTCGGCGTTGCTGATGCGCAGTTCCAGCTTCGTGAAGCCCGTGCCGTACGCGGCGCTGTCGATCAGGCCCAGCGTCAGGAAGCTGGAGCCCGTCGTGTCGAAGTGGAAGTTCGCGCTGGCGACGCTGCTGTAGGCATCCGTCGGCACGCTGCTGAACTGGTAGACCCCGCTGCTGAACGTGCCCATGCCGACGACCTCGCCATCGGCCAGTGCGGCGGCAACGTTCGGCTTGCTTGCCAGCACGCCGTTCAACGCGGCCGCGTCCGGTGCCGCCGTGGCGTGCGCCGTCGCATAGCTGCCGATGACCGACGGCAGGTCGTTCTCGTTCATGTTCGCCAGCGTGGGCAGCGCGCCGCCCACCGAGGCCGACGTGCGGGCCGCGATGCTGATCTGCGTCTCGTGGGCAACGGATACATTCGTCGTCACGCTGCGTCCGCCGTCCCCCGTCGATACGCTGGTGGCGTTGACCGTGCCTCGCGTGCCACGCGACTGGGCCTGGGCCTGGTTGGCGGCGCTGCCCAGCGCGCTGGAGTACGCGCTCACGTCCGCTTTGCCCTTGGCGGCGTCGGCGTAGGCCGACACCGGTCCTGTACCGCCGACGGCCTCCGCACGCACGCGCGACGTACTCGTGAAGTCGCTGATCGCCTGGGCGTTGGCCGCGCCGTTCGAGACGGCCCGCGACAACACGTCGCTGGTGCCGTAGGCGCGGCCCGACGACACGTAATCGCCGGCGCCACCGTAGCCGAACGCCTTGCTGGTGGCGCTGCTGTCGGCCTGCACCGTGCTGCGCACGACGCTGTTGCCGCCGGCGATCCGTGCGCCGTTCACGCTGCCGCCGGAAGCGGACGCCGTACCGGTCGCCGTGCTTCCCGCCTTGTCCGCGTTCACGAGCAGGAAGGCTTCCGCATTGCCGCCCCGGCCGGCGGTGCCGCGGTCATAGACCTGGCCGGACGTGCCGCCGTAGGCCTCGACGGTGACGTCGACTTTGCTGGCCGATGCGTCCGCGACGGTCAGGCGCGAGATGGCCGAGCCGCCGTTGCCGGCGACCCCGCCGACTCCGCCGCTGCCGGTACCGGATGCGACGCCGCGGCTCTCGCCGCCTTTGCCGCCGCCCGCCCGTTGCGACAGCGTCAGCGTGCCGGTGGTCGACCCGCTGACGGCATTGACGAGAGTCACGGAGCCGCCCGTGCCGCCATCGGCGCCGCCCCATGCGTTGCCGCCGTCGCCGCCCAGGGCTTCCACCCTTGCCTTGGCAGCGGTGGTGCCGCGCATGCTGCCCGCGACGGTGGCGCTACCGCCATCGCCGCCCCGCAGGCCCTTGCCGTTCGCGCCGCCGCCTTGCCCGCCGAGCGCCGTGGCGTGCAGTTCGGCGGTGCCGCCTGTGCTGGTGCCATGGCCTTCCGCATGGGCCGCGCCGCCGCTGGTGCCGCGCGTGCCGGCATCCGGACCGGGGTAGCTGTTGGTGCTGCCGCCGACCGCGCCGATATCGAGCGTGAGCGCGCCGCGCGCGGTGACGTTCGCGCTCGCCGTGCCGTTGCCGCCGGCGCCGGAAACATTGTTGGTGCCGCTTGCCAGGCCCCCTTTGCCGCCGACCGCACCCACGTGAACATTGACACTGGACGCGCGCTCCTCATTGAGCGTGATGGCGGCATCGGCGGAGCCGCCGGCGCCGCCATTGGTGTCGTAACCCCTGCCACCGCTGCCGCCGCTGGCGGACAATTGCATCTCCAGCTTGCCGGTCGTCCGCAGGGCGAACGGGTTGTGTGCTGTCACGTCGCCGCCCGCCGCCGCGGTGGCGCCGCCGCGGCCTGCGCCGCCGTCGCCGCCGGTCAGCCACACCGCGCCGCGCAAATCACCGCTGCCCGCATCGGCTTGCATGGAGCCGCTGGCGCCGCCGCCACGGCCGCCGCTGGAGCCG
This sequence comes from Pseudoduganella flava, assembly GCF_007830495.1. Classification (GTDB taxonomy): domain Bacteria; phylum Pseudomonadota; class Gammaproteobacteria; order Burkholderiales; family Burkholderiaceae_D; genus Rugamonas; species Rugamonas flava. The sequence continues at coordinate 189,249 of NZ_VLKW01000006.1, forward strand.
CTGCCGATCCCCGTGCCGCCGGCACCGCCATAGGTGTACACGCCCAGCGACAGCGGACCATTGGCGGTGGCGGTTGCGGCGCCGGTGGCATTGCCGCCCGCGGCGCCATTGCCGCTCGTGAGCGCGCTGCCACCCGTGCCGCCATAGGCGCTGCCCCCGACAGTGAGCGTGGCGCTGGGAGCGCCGGACGCGCGCAGTTGCACGTCCGCCGCGCCGCCGGCGCCGGCGATGTCGCCATTGCCGCCGTTGCCGCCGGTGGCTTGCGTGTCGACGCGCGGCGCCAGCACAGTGGTGCCATAGGCGCTCCCCGCGATGTCGGCGTTGACTTGCGCCGTACCGCCGGTGCCGCCGGCCGCGCTGGCGCCGGCGCCGGTGCCCCCCGTGCCGGGCGTGCCGGCGTTGCCGCCATTGCCGCCAGTGACGATGTACTGCCTACCGTCAAAGATCGCGGGCTGCGGGGTCGCCGTCAATTGCAGGCTCGCATTGCCGCCCGCGCCGCCCGCACCGGCGGCGCCGCCTTGCTGGCCGGCCCCGCCGGCAGCACCGTTGCCGCCGTTGCCGCCGTTCCCGCCCGTCGTGCGGTCGAACAATGGCAGCGGCGCTGAACCCAGGTCCTGGGTCAGTACGGCATTGCCGCCATTGCCGCCGGCCGTGCCTGCCGCGCCGGTTGTCGTGCCGTTGGTGCCGGCCGTGCCCGCCGTGCCGGTAGGCCCGGCATAAGCCTGGTTGACGGCAACGGCGAGCAATAACGGCGCCAGTTGCAGCAGGAAGGGGCGCGCGACCGGGGCGTGCGAAGTTTGAGTCATCGAGATTCCTTTAGGGATGTGATGGGAGCGCAAATGCGCTAAGGCAGACTTAACTTATCAATAATATATGCAAATAAGATAATCATCACGCCATGGAATCACTATCGAACGGTAACCAACTGACGGGCCGGGCACGATAAAAAAGCCGCCGCCCGCGTGGTGCGAGACGGCGGCTTGCCGTGCGTGAAGGTGGTGGCGTCAGCCGCGCGGGCGCCGGCGCAGCATCAGCAGCGTCCCGCCGAGCAGCATCAGCATCCACGTTTGCGGTTCCGGTACCGGCGACACACCTACCGCGTAGCGGAATGCGAACCCAGCGCCGCCATGGAGCGTGAAGCCTGCCGTCACCAGCAGGTCCTGGCTGCCGGCGCCGAACTCTCCCAGCTTGACGGCGTAGCCGCTGAAGAATGCCTGGGCGGCATCCAGGCTGTCGAACGAGCGGGCGAACAGTTCCGTGCCGTGGTTGCTGATCGTCAGTTCGAACTGGCCATCCCCGGCGCCACCCCAGCCCCGATAGATCTCCGCGTCCAGCAGGCCCAGCTGCAGGTAGGCTGGCGCGAACGTATCGAACTGGAAGTTGGCGCTCGTGACGACGGTATGAGGCTGACCCTCGTAACTGGTAGCGGACATCATGCCGATACCGGTGACGTGGCCGTCCGCGAAGGCTGCCAGCTGCGGCGCCGCGGCGAAGGCAGCCGCAGTCGCTGCCGCGCTTGGCGCGGGCACAAAAAGCGCTGCCGCACAGCCATGCGCGGCGGCAGCGTGAGCTTATCAATATTGCATGTATTAACGATAAGTATCGCGCCAGGCATTCACTAGCGAACGGTAGCACCGGTTGCGTGGACGATAAAAATGCCGCCCGCCGGTGGCGGGACGGCGGCCTTGCCAGCGCAGCGGTGTCAGTCGCGCGAGCGCCGGCGGAGCATCAGCAATGTCCCGCCGAGCATCAGCAGCAGCCATGCCTGCGGCTCCGGGACAGCGGATACACCAAGCGCGTAGGTGAAGTTCAGCCCCGCCGAGCCGTCGATCGTGAAGCCAGCGGTAACGAGCAGGTCGTGGTTACCAGCGAGCAGCATGCCCAGCGTGACGACATCGTCGCTGAAGAACGCCTGCGCGGCATCCAGGTTCGCGAACGAACGGGCGAATACTTCGGTACCGTGGTCGCTGATCGTCAGTGTCATGCGGCCTGTGCCTTCGGCAGCCCAGCTTGGATAGAGCTCGGCGTCAAGCAAGCCCAGTTGCAGGTAGCCTTTGGTAGTCGTGTCGAACTGGAAATTTGCGCTCGTGACGACGTTGTAGTCCAGCACATTGCCACCGACGCCGGTCATCGTTCCGATCCCGACGACGCGGCTGTCTGCAAACGCGCCTGCCACTCGCGGTGTCGCGCTGAAGGCGGCTGCGGCAGTCGCGGCATCGGGCGCCCCGGTCGCAAACGAGAGGTTATTGAACATCATGGGTTGCATGACTTCCAAAGCACCGCCCACATTGGCGGACGTGGCGACGTCGGCATGGTCGCTACCGATACTGGTCCGCGCGGTGGTGGAGACGCGCTCCCCGCCGGCACCAAGCGACACGCTGTTTGCCAGAACCGAGCCCGTCTTCGCAAATGCGCCGGCGCGCGCTGAATTGCTGGCGGCTCCCAGCGCGCTGGAATGCGCGCGAACCTCGGCTTGGCCAGCTTGCACGTGCGCTTCGGCTAGCGTGGGGCCATTGCCGCCCGCCGCTTCCGCAGTCGCGACTCCCTTGGTTGAAGCGTCGTCGGAATAGGCCGATGCCACGGCACTCGCTGAGCCGTTCGACAGCGCGCGCGCGTGCGCCTCGGCGTTGGCGCTGCGCGGATATGGAGCATTTGCATAGTTGTCGCCGGTACCTGCGGTCGCTTGCGCCACGCTGGATGCTGACCGATCCGCTTGCACGGTGCTGCGCGCGACCGCTTCGCCGCCGTGGTTGATAAGCGTGGGGACACCGGTGGTCCACCCGCCCTGGACCAGCACGTTTCCGGTTGCGCTGCCGCCCGCCTTGGCAGCCTTCAGGTCCAGCACGCCCTCGGCCGCGCCGCCATTCCCGGGCGTGCCGCGCGGTCCGGTGCTGCGGCCGCCCCATCCGCCTACAGCCTGCACCTTCACGGCGATTGAATTTGCCCGTGTATCGTTCAGCACCAGCCGCGAGACCGCCCCACCGCCGGAGCCCGCCAGACCATTCGCGCTGCCGCCGCCCGCGCCGGCCGCCGCTGTCTGCGTCAGCTCCAGCGCTCCGCTCGTTGAGCCGCTGACAGCGTTGACCAGCGTGATGTCACTGCCCGCGCCGCCTGCAGCGCCGGCGGTGCCGACGCCGCCCATGCCGCCCTGCGCGGTGACGCTGGCCACAGCGCCGCCGCCATCGCTGTGGCTTGCGGCGCTGACCAGGGCCGCAGCGCCGTGACCGGCACTGCGGTTCGCTCCGGACGCATCCGCGCCGGCACCACCCGTCGCCCGCGCCGTTGCCGTCGCAGTGCCCGTTACCGCATTGCTGAGCGCGTTAGCCGACGCCAGGCCGCCATCGGCACCCGTGCCTGCGCCCCCCGCGCCACCGCTGGCTTCCGCCGTGACGGTTGCGGCACCCTGCAGGCTGCGGCCATTGGCAACTGCCGCGGCCGCGCCGCCATTGGCGCCGGCGGCAGCGGTCCCTGCACCGCCGGCCCCGCCGTCGCCGCGCGATGTCAACGTCAGCGCCCCTTTCGAGACCACTTCCGCGCTTGCGCGGCCTGCGCCGGCGGCTGCTGCGATACCGCCATTGGTGGCTCCGCCGTTGCCGCCCCTGCCGCGCACGGTCGCGGTTACTCTGGACGCTAGTCGCTCGTCAAGCACCATGTTCATCTGCGCGTTGCCACCTCGACCCGCCGTTGCGCCCTCGCTGGCGCCGCCCTTGCCACCGATGGCTGCCCAATCGAGCGTAAGGGCACCGCTCGTGGTAACGGACGCCGGATTACGCAAGCTCACATCGCCACCCGCCGCGCCGGCGGCGCCGGCATTGCCATTGCCTCCCGCGCCACCGATCACGGCCAAATGACCCGTCGCATCGGCCGTGCCGGCATTACCCTGATAGGTGGCGCTCGCACTGCCCGCTTCACCGCCACGATAGCCGATCCCGGAGCCTGCCCCGCCGGCGCCACCTTCCGCCTGCACCGAGGCATGCCATTCGGATCCCCCGTTGCTGATGACCATGCTGCTCGCGGCGCCGCCAACGGCGCCGTTACCGGCATCGAGCGCGTCTCCTCCCGCGCCGCCGGTAGCGCTGGAATCGCCGCCAAGGTAGCCCGCTTGACCTTCCAGTGCCAGCGTACTCACTGCGGACCCCGCCACGCCGGCAATGCGGCCGGCACCGCCGGCGCCGCCTGTTGCCGTCGATTGCAGGTGGAAGTAAACCGCTGTTGACGTGGCTGCGACGGTAAATGTTGCATCGCCACCCGCCCCGCCCGCTGCACCCGCGCCACCGACAGCCGGGTTCCCGGCATGACCGCCGGTTCCCCCATAGACCGAGAGATAGCGCGCAGTGTCCGCGCTGATATTGCGGCTGGATGTGGCACGCAACGTTGCGTTGCCGCCCCTGCCGCCCGCTCCCGCACTCCCGGCGACTGCCGCGCCATTGCCGCCTTTGCCGCCACTGCCCCCGTTCAGTGTCGCGTACGAAGCGAACGTCGCCAGGTCGATCGTCTGTTCGACGCTTTGGCCGTTGCCGCCGTCGGTCCCTTTCGCTCCGGCCGTAGTCCCGTCCACTCCAGGGGTACCAGGCGTCCCCGTAATCGTGCCGGCATACGCCTGGTTGATGACCACAGCCAACAGCAGCGGTACGAGCACCTTCGTGCTGCGGGAAAAGGGGGATGACGGATATGTGCTCATGTGCTGCATACCTTTCGAAATGGGGGCTTTCAAGGGAAACGCCGTATTGCGATGCGGACACGCACGCTGCGCCATTATTCTATTATGTTTAAGGCATGTAAATATGCTAATAATTGGTAGCAAGGCGCAAGTCGCCCTGGTGGCGGGACCGGAACTGGCGCGACGGCGGCGGGACGCGCTGCCATCGCGTTTGCTGCCAGGCTCATCCGTACAAGCAAGCTGTGCCGGTACTTGCAAGCTCAGGCGACAGCGCCAAAAAAAAACGGACCGCGAAGGTCCGTTTTCTCTGTGCATGGCGCCGCGTCTCACGTCGTCAGCGGCTTGTACCGAATCCGCTTCGGCTTGGCACCTTCCTCGCCGAGGCGTTTCTTCTTGTCCGCCTCGTATTCCTGGTAGTTACCGTCGAAGAACGTGACCTGCGAGTTGCCTTCGAACGCGAGGATGTGCGTCGCGATGCGGTCCAGGAACCAGCGATCGTGCGAGATCACCATCACGGAGCCGGCGAACTCGAGCAGCGCGTCTTCCAGAGCGCGCAGCGTTTCCACGTCCAGGTCGTTCGACGGTTCGTCCAGCAGCAGCACGTTGCCGCCCTTGAGCAGCGTCTTCGCCAGGTGCAGGCGGCCCCGTTCACCGCCGGACAGGTTGCCGACGATCTTCTGCTGGTCGCCGCCCTTGAAGTTGAAGCGGCCCAGGTACGCGCGCGACGGCATCTCGAAGCGGCCGACGGACAGCATGTCCGCGCAGCCCGAGACGTCCTCGAACACGGTCTTGTTGTTGGCCAGCTCGTCGCGGCTCTGGTCGACCAGCGAGATCTTCGCCGTCTTGCCGATGACGACTTCGCCGCTGTCCGGCTTGTCTAGACCGGCGATCATCTTGAACAGCGTGGATTTACCGGCGCCGTTCGGGCCGATGATGCCGACGATCGCGCCCGGCGGCACGGTGAACGACAGGTTGTCGATCAGCAGGCGGTCGCCGAACGCTTTCGACACGTTCTTGAACTCGATGACTTCATTGCCCAGGCGCTCGGCGACGGGGATGAAGATCTCCTGCGTCTCGTTGCGCTTCTGGTATTCGTATTCGGACAGTTCGTTGAAGCGGGCCAGGCGTGCTTTCGACTTGGCCTGGCGCGCCTTCGGATTCTGGCGCGACCACTCCAGTTCCTTCTGCAGCGCCTTCTGGCGCGCCGATTCGGTGGCTTCTTCCTGCTTCAGGCGGGCCTGCTTCTGGTCCAGCCACGAGCTGTAGTTACCCTTCCATGGAATGCCGTGGCCGCGGTCCAGTTCCAGGATCCATTCGGCGGCGTTGTCGAGGAAGTAGCGATCGTGGGTGATGCCGACAACGGTGCCCGGGAAGCGCAGCAGGAACTGCTCCAGCCATTCGACGGATTCGGCGTCCAGGTGGTTGGTCGGTTCGTCGAGCAGCAGCATGTCGGGCTTGGACAGCAGCAGCTTGCACAGCGCCACGCGGCGCTTCTCGCCGCCGGACAGCACGCCGATCTTCGCATCCCACGGCGGCAGGCGCAGCGCGTCGGCGGCCATTTCCAGCTGCAGGTTCAGGTTGCCGCCGTCGGCGGCGGCGATGATCGATTCCAGGCGCTGCTGCTCGGCGGCCAGCGCGTCGAAGTCGGCATCCGGTTCCGCATACGCGGCGTACACGGCGTCCAGCTTGGCTTGCGCTTCGAATGCTTCGCCCAGGCCGGACTCCACTTCCTGGCGCACGGTCTTTTCCGGGTCCAGTTGCGGTTCCTGCGGCAGGTAGCCGATCGACAGGCCCGGCATCGGGCGCGCTTCGCCCTGGATGTCGGTGTCGATGCCGGCCATGATCTTCAGTAACGTCGACTTACCGGAGCCGTTCAGGCCCAGCACGCCGATCTTCGCACCCGGGAAGAACGAGAGCGAAATATCCTTCAGGATCTGGCGCTTGGGCGGGACGATTTTGCCCACGCGGTTCATGGTGTAGACGTAGTTTGCCATTGAGAAAGTCTCGAATTAGAGGGGGATGACTTGAAAGGTCAACAAGGATACGCCAAACGGTGCGCCAGGGCTAGCCGGGCGCCCGTCCCGGCAGGCCGGCATAGGATGAGTTGTACTTAATAACTAATTGTATCCCAAAAGCAATTAGCGATAAAATAACGCTTTTGCCCGGATCATCAAGATGGAAAAGTTTGCGTTCGTTGCCGCCTCGGCAACGCTGCTCAGTGCCTGCGGTGGTGGTGGCGGCGGCGATGCCGCCGCGCCGTCGACGCCCACGCCCCCACCGCAGACGGCAGCCACGGTCAACGTGTCGGAGGCCGTGTCGCGCCTGCTGTTCACCGACCGCACCGCCAGCGGCCTGGCATCGAACGACGGCTATCTCGGCACGGCGACACTGATCGTCAAGGCCGATGAATCGTATCCATTCGTCGTGGGCAGCAACCGCGGCGCGACGGCCGTCACGCGCGTGGTCAGCCTGATGGAACTGGGCACGGACGGCCGCCTGATTCGAAAGCTGCAGTGGAAGCTGCACTTCGACGCGGCCCGCAAGCCGATCGGGATCGCCGTCACGGACATCAGCGGCGATTACCGCGGCTGCGTGGCCGTCGACAACGTCCCCGCGTTGCCGGGTGCCGCCAGCGGGAGCGGCGTGTACGCTGCCGGCACCCGGGGCAGCTATACGGAAGGGTACAAGGACGGCAGCTTCGGCCACCAGTGCTCCGCCACCGCGGGCGGCAGCGCGCAGGTGGCCTGGACCGTTCAGCAAGGCACGGTCGAGCCGTACGCCTGCCTGACCTTGCCTGCCGCGGACGGCACGCCGCTCCTGCAGGTGTGCAGCTCGGGCAGCGCGGGCGAGACGCTGTTCGTCCGCAAGCTCGCGTCGGACGGCACGTCGCACGTCGACTACCGCGGTACCGGCGCGAATCGTCCCGTGTTCCCGCCGGCAGGCGCCGTGAACCCGCGCGATTATTGGTACGGCAATGTATGGCGTCCGCTGGACGGCTATGTCTACCAAAGCTACGAGCAGGTCAAGTTCGCGACACAGGAGGAGTGCCGCAACCAGACGACCATCGACTGGCGCGCGACGTACTCCGCAACCAATATCGGGTGGATGTGCTCGCGCGTGATCGCGCACTGACGAGGGGGGCGCGCCGGCCGCCAGCCTAGGCGGCCAGCGGCCGGCGTTGCATCCACAGCCCTTCCATCACGTACAGCGCGAGCGCCATCCAGATCACCGCGAAGCCGGCCAGCCGCGCGCTGGAAAACGTCTCGTGGAACACCATCAGCCCCAGCACCATCTGGATCGTCGGCGCGATGTACTGCAGCATGCCGACGACGGACAGCGGGATCTGGCGCGCGCCCGAGGCGAACAGCAGCAGCGGGATCGCCGTGATCGGCCCGGCGGCGACGAGCAGCGCGCGCGTGCTGTCCGACGGGGTGTTGAGGAAGGTATTCGCGCCGTGTACCGTCAGCCAGATCACGTAGCCGGCGGCGAGCGGGAACAGCAGCAGCGTTTCGAACGACAGCCCTTCCAGCGCGGCCAATGCGGCCGTCTTGCGCAGCAGGCCGTAGGCGCCGAACGAGGCGGCCAGCAGCAGCGCGATCCACGGCAGCTGGCCCGCTTGCCACGTGAGCCACGCGACACCTGCGGCGGCCACGCCGATCGCGGCCCACTGGCCGGGCCGCAGCCGTTCCTTCAGCACGACAAGGCCCAGCAGCACGTTGATCAGCGGCGTGATGAAGTAACCGAGGCTGGCGTCCAGCACGTGGCCGTTGTTGACGGCCCAGATATAGATGCCCCAGTTGGCCGACAACAGCAGCGCGCTGGCGACGAACGTGCCGATGACCTTCGGCTTGCCCAGCACGTCCGGCAGCCATTTCCACTGGCCCCGCACGGTCAGCACGATGGCAAGGAACAGCAGCGACCACACCATCCGGTGCGCCAGGATCTCGACGGGAGGCACCTCGCCGATCGCGTGGAAGTACAGCGGGAACAGGCCCCAGACGAGGAAAGCCGCCGTCGTATTGAGCACGCCGCCGTTCATGCCAGCTCCAGGTGCAGGATCGGGTAAGGATTGCCGAACGGGTCGCGTTCCGAACGTCCGGCCGGCCGGAATCCCATACGGGCGTAGAAGCCGGCCGCTTGCGGATTTTGCTCGTTGACGTCCACGCGCGTCGCGCCGAGTGTGCGCGTGGCGAAGTCGACCAGGGCGCGGCCGGCGCCGCGACCGTGCTGGTCGGGGTGCACGAACAGCATCTCGATGGTGCCGTCGGCCACGCCGAGAAACGCGTATGGCGCGCCGGCGCTGTCGCGCAGGCAGTACAGTGGCGCGAACGTGGCAAGCACGTCGCGCACGATCGGCACGAGGGCGGCGTAGGCTTCCTCGGACAGGAAATCGTGGGTGGCGAGAACGGCGGCGGACCACACGTCGAACAGGCGCGGCGCGTCGGCCGGGGTGGCTTGACTGATGTGCATTTTCTTTCTTTCGAGAAGGCCGAACATACCATACCGGCGGCAATCCCGCAGGCCGGGCCAAACTTGCTTTTAATAGCCGACTGGACTATTGTGCAATGCGCCAAAACTTACTTCAGGTGCAATTTTGAGTGACAAGAAAAGCAGTCTCGCCGCGCTGACGCTGGCCGCGGTGGGCATCGTCTATGGTGACATCGGCACGAGCCCGCTCTATACGCTGAAAACCATCTTCGATCCGGAACATGGACTGGCATTGAACGAAGCGAACCTGCTGGGCATCGTTTCGCTGATCTTCTGGGGCCTGACGATCATCGTCTCGCTCAAATACGTGACCCTGGTGCTGCGCGCGGACAACCGCGGCGAAGGCGGCATCATGGCCCTGATGGCGCTGGCGCTGTCCTCCGTCACGCGCCGCTCCAGCTGGCAATTCCCGTTGATGGCACTGGGCGTGCTGGGCGCCACGATGTTCTACGGCGACAGCGTCGTGACGCCGGCGATCTCCGTGCTGGGCGCGATCGAGGGCCTGGAAGTCGCCGCGCCGGGGCTCGGGCGCTTCGTCGTGCCGCTGACGATCGTCGTGCTGGTTTCGCTGTACTCGGTGCAGCGCCATGGCACCGCCGGCATCGGCCGCTGGTTCGGCCCCGTGATGGTGCTGTGGTTCGCCGCGCTGGCGATCATGGGCATCCTCAACATCGTGCAGGCGCCAGGCATCCTGCGCGCGCTCAATCCGCTGTACGCGATCACCTTCCTGCTCGAGAACGGCCGCATCGCGTTCGTGGCGCTGGGCGCCGTCGTGCTGGCGTTCACCGGCGCCGAGGCGCTGTACGCGGACATGGGCCACTTCGGCAAGAAGCCGATCCGCATGGCGTGGTTCCTCGTCTGCTTCCCCGCGCTGGTGCTGAACTACTTCGGCCAGGGCGCATTGCTGCTGACGCGCCCCGATGCGATCGTCAATCCGTTCTTCCACATGCTGGGCAGCTGGAGCGTGTATCCGCTCGTCGTGCTGTCGACGATGGCGGCGGTGATCGCGTCGCAAGCGACGATTTCCGGCACGTTCTCGATGACCAAGCAGGCCATCGCGCTGGGGCTGCTGCCGCGCATGCGCGTGATGCACACGTCCGAACACCAGATCGGCCAGATCTACATCCCGGCCGTCAACTGGCTGCAGCTGATCGTCGTGCTGATCGCCGTCGTCGGCTTCGGCTCGTCCGACGAACTGGCCGGCGCCTACGGCATCGCGGTCTCCGCGACGATGCTGTGCACCACGGTGCTGACGTTCTTCGTGATCCGCTATCGCTGGCACCTGCCGCTGGCGCTGTGCATCCTCGCCACCGGCTTCTTCTTCGTCATCGACGTGGCGCTGTTCTCGGCCTGCACGCTGAAGCTGTTCCACGGCGGCTGGCTGCCGCTGTTGCTCGGTACCGCGCTGTTTACGATCATGCTGACGTGGCGCACCGGCCGCCAGCTGGTGTTCACGAACCTGGAAAAGCATGCGATTCCGCTGGAGGACTTCCTGTCTTCGCTGTTCGTCGCGCCGCCCGCGCGCGTGCCGGGCACCGCGATCTTCCTGCGCGGCGAGAGCGACGGCGTGCCCCATGCGATGCTGCACAACCTGTCGCACAACAAGGTGCTGCACGAGCGCGTGGTGTTCTTCACGGTGCACATCCTGGAGGAGCCGTACGTGGCGCGGGCCGAGCAGGTGCGCATCACGGACCTGGGCCACCAGTGCTTCCAGGTCAACGTCAACTACGGCTTCAAGGACGAGCCGAACATCCCGGCGATCCTCGAGCTGTGCGCCGAGCATGGCCTGAAGTTCGAGATGATGGAGACGTCGTTCTTCATCGCCCGCCAGACGGTGATCTCGACGCCGGGGCAGGGCATGGCGCCCTGGCGCGAGCACCTGTTCGTGGCGATGTCGCGCAACGCGCGTGCAGCCGCCGACTATTACCAGATCCCGCCGAACCGCGTGATCGAACTCGGTACGCAGGTGGAAATCTGACGCCCGAATTTTGTAAAGAATTGTTTTGACGGCAGAGCGCCAGTGGCAGTCTGTTACACTTGGCGCTTTGTTCGCGCGGCAAGCGCGTGCCGATCATCCAACCGTTTTTCATCCTTACAGCAAGAGTGACCACATGAAATCGATGTTCCAAATTCTCGCGACCCTGGCTTGCGCGCTGGCCCTGACCGCCTGCGGCGGCGGTGGCGACGACGACACCACGCCAACCACCGTCACCGAACCGCAATTCACGAAGGTCGACCTGACCGTCGGCACCGGTATCGAAGCGATCGGCGGCGACGTGGTGACGGTCGCCTACACGGGCTGGCTGTACGACAGCACAAAGACGGATGCGAAGGGCACGCAGTTCGACCAGGCCACGGCCACCAGCCCGTTCACCTTCCAGCTGGGCAAAGGCGTCGTGATCCAGGGTTGGGACCAGGGCGTGCTGGGCATGAAGGTCGGCGGCAAGCGCCGCCTGATCGTGCCGTCGACCCTCGCCTACGGCAAGGCGGAGCAGACGACCGCCAGTGGCGTGAAGATCGCTGCCAACTCGACGCTCGTGTTCGAAGTCGAAGTGTTGGCGATCAAGCGCTGATCGGCGCATCGTCGAAAAATGGCGGCCTGCGGGCCGCCATTTTTTTTGCCGCCGTCAATCGCGCAACGCGGCAATGGGCGGCAGGCGCAGCGCCGCCACGCCATGCCTGGTCGTCGCGAGCAGTGCCACGGTGGCGGCCAATGCCGTGGCCAGCACCAGCGGCCATTGCCCCAGCGGGGCGCGTTCCGCGAACCCGGCCAGGTAGCGCTCGATCGCCAGCCATGCCACGGGCAGCCCGATCAGCGCGCCGGCGGCCAGCAGGCCCGCAAACTCGCGCGCCAGCAGCCGGGCGATGGCGGCGCGGCTGGCACCGTGCAGCTTGCGCAGCACGATCTGGCGGCGGTGCCGATGCACGCTGTAGGCCGCCAGCACATAGATGCCGAAGGCCGCCAGCCCGAGCGCCAGCATGCTGCCTGCGGCCAGGATCTTCACGAGGCGTTCGTCGTCGCCGTAATTGGCGGCGAACAGGCTGGCGGCAGGCTGCATGGCCATGATCCGGTCCGGGAACCAGCGCTGCCACAACGGCGCGAGCGCGTGTTCGACGTCCTCCATGCCGGCGCCGGTACGCAGCGTGAGCACCGAGTAGCCCTTGCGCAGCACGTAGACGATCGGGCCGGGCGCCTGGCGCAGGCTCTGGTGCCGCACGTCGGGAGCGATGCCGACCACCGTGCCCTCGCCGGCAAACGGCGCGCGACCGACGGCGTCCTGGGGCGCGGCGTAGCCGAGCGCCGTTGCGGCCGCCGTGTTGAGCACGAGCGCGTCACCGCCCGGCTGGTCCACGGCTGTTCCGAACAGCCTGCCGAACAGGGGGCGGATGCCATACACGGCGAAGAACTCCGGCGCCACGATCTTGATCTCCAGCCGCAGGTCGCGGCCGTCCCGCGTCGTGAAACCCTGCACGATCTTGTTGCCGTCGCGGCCGATCGCTTCGCCCGACAGCGCGACGCCGCCGGCCAGCGGCAGTGCGCGCACCGCGTCGGCAAACGCCTGGGCGGCGGGCGGCGGCACGCCGTCGGGTAGATCGACGGTCACCAGCCGGGACGGATCGAATCCGGGATCCGCATGGCTGGCGAACCACGTCTGCCAGCCGACTGCGATCGTCAGCGCACCCAGTGCGATCGCGGTGGCCGACTGCAGCACGGTCAAGCCGCGCCGCAGCCACAGGCCGCCCCGGGTTTCGCTGTTGTCGCGGCCCGCCAGGGCGGCGGCGGGACGTACGCGCACCGCGACCAGCGCGGGCCATGTGCCGGCCAGTGCGCCCACCACGAGCGCGCCGACCAGCGCACAGCCGACGGCGGCAGGGCTGAACATGCCTTCCAGCTCGCGGTCCACCAGCATGGCGAACGTGGGCAGCAGCAGCCACGCCAGCATCAGCCCGAGCACGGCGGCCAGCAGCGCGACGAGCGTCGACTCGGCCCAGAATTGCGCGGCCACGCGCGGCGCGCTAGCGCCGAGCAGCTTGCGCAGGCCGGACTCGCGCTGGCGCTGCTGGGCGCGCACCGTGGCGAGGTTCACATGGTTCGTCACCGCCAGCGCGAGAATCAGCACGGCGACGCCGGCCAGGCCCAGCACCACGGACAGCTTGCCATAACGGCCCCCGGCGCGGCTCGCGGCAAGGTCCGGATCGAAGTAGGCATCCGGCAGCGCCAGCAGCTTGACCTCGGTGCCGGCACCCTGCATCGTCCTGCCGATTGCGCGCGCCCGAAAGCGCTGCTCGAATGGCGATGCATCGACAGCTTGCTGCAGCAGCGCTTCGAGCATGCCGGCGTCGGCAGAGGGCTTGAGCTTCAGGTAGACGGCGCCGCGCTTCCAGTCCGGCGCCACCGTGCGCTCGGCGGCGGGGCGGGCCCGCGACAACGGCCCGGTCAGCGCCTCCCAGCGTGTCGTGCTGTTCGCCGGCACGTCCGGCAGCACGGCCAGCACCTGCAGCGGCTCGCTCCCGACGTGCACGGTGCGGTGCAGGATGCCGGCATCGGTGCCGAACAGGCGCCGCGCGGCGTCGCGGGTGACGGCCAGTCCTTCGGGCCGCGTCAGCGCGGCCATCAGGTCGCCCGCCACGGGAACGATGCCGAAGACCTGCGCGAACGCGGGATCCACGGCCCACAAGTCGATGTCGTTCAACGCCGTCCCCACCCGCAGCGGCTGGCGCACGGGCGCCACGCCGGCGGCGTGTTCGACCATCCCGCTCTCGCGCGCCACGCCGGCCAGCGGCAGCAAGGCGCGGACGTCCCACTCCGGCCGCGGAAACCAGTTGATGCGCTGCTTGACCAGTGCGACCCGGGCCGCATCCGGCACATGGCTGTCGTAGTCGAAGCAGTAGCGCACATAGCCCAGCAGCAGGAACGCGGCGGCGCAGGCGCCGGCGAGGCCGAGCACCGTGACGATCGAAAAACCGGGCTCGCGGAGCAGCATGCGCCAGCCCATGCGAAAGTCCGCCAGCTTCATGCCGCGCGCAGCGCGTCGACGATGATGCGCCCGTCCAGCAGGTTCAGCGTGCGCGACGCCTGCGCCGCATGGCTGGGCGAGTGGGTCACCATCACGACCGTCGTGCCTTCGCCGTTGATGGTGCGCAGCAGGCGCATCACGTCGTCGCCGTGCGCCGTGTCCAGGTTGCCGGTCGGTTCGTCGGCCAGCAGCAGTGCCGGGCCGGCAACCAGCGCGCGGGCGATCGCCACGCGCTGCTGCTGGCCGCCGGAGAGCTGCGACGGCCGGTGCTTCGCGCGGTGGCCGACGCCCAGCTTGTCCAGCATCGCGGCCACCTTGTCCTTGCGCTCGCGGGCGCGCATGCCCGTGTATTCGAGCGCCAGTTCGACGTTCTCGAACACGGACAATTCCTCGATCAGGTTGAAGCTCTGGAAGATGAAGCCGATCCGGCCGCGGCGCAGCTCGTTCAGCCGGGCCTCGCTCCAGCCGGCCACGTTGTGGCCCTCGAACCAGTAGTCCCCGCTGGTGGGCACGTCCAGCAGGCCAAGCAGTGACAGCAGCGTCGACTTGCCGCAGCCGGAAGGCCCCGTGATCGCCACGTATTCGCCAGCGTCGATCTCGAGGTCGATGCGGTCCAGTGCCGTGGTCTGCACTTCGCCGGCCACGTGGATCTTGCTGACGCCTGACAGTTTGAGCATGGTTTTCCTTTGATGGTGGTGATGAAGATTACTGCGAAATCTGCAGCCGTTGGGCATTGCCGAACGCGCCGTAGCCGGAGACGATCACACGGTCGCCCGGTGCGAGGCCGTCCAGCACCTCGATCTGCGCATGGTTGCGGCGGCCGGCGCGGATGTCGCGCCGCTCCGCTTCGCCGTTGGCCGTGAGCCGGTACACCCAGGCCGCGCCGGAGTCGGCGACGAAGGCGCCGTTCGGCAGCAGCAGTGCCGGTGCCGGTTCGCCCAGCGTGATCTGCGCGTCCATGCTCTGGCCGGGGCTCAGTGCCGGCTGCTCGCCGGTGAACAGCAGCTCGGCCGTGAAGCGGCCTTCCTTGATCTGCGGGTAGACGGTGCCGACCTTCACGGCGTAGCGCCGGCCGTCCTGCGTCACGCAGCCCTGGCGGCCCACCGTCACGCGGTTCAGGTAGTACTCGTCGACCAGCGCGGCCAGCTTGAATCGGCGCGGATCATCGATGCGGCCCACCCGCTTGCCGGTGGCGATCGACTCGCCGACCTGCAGGCGGAAGTCCGTCAGCCGGCCCGCCACGGGTGCGCGCACGGCCAGCGCATCGACAGTCCCCTGCACGAGCCGCAGGCCGGCGGCCAGGCCCGTGATCGTCTCTTCGAGGCGCGCGAGGGCGTTGTGGCGCACCTTGTCTTCCGCCGCGATGCTGCGCTGTTCCAGCAGCAGCGCGCGGCGCGCCTTGTCGCGCTTGTCGCGCGTCTCTTCCAGCGCCACGGCGGACACGAAGCCCTGCTCGGCCAGCCGGCCGGCGCGCGCCAGCGCCTTGTCGGCCTGCTCCAGCGCGAACGACAGGTCGTCGAGCCGGCGCTGGCGCTCGGTGCGGTTGCTTTGCTCGGCCACCCGCAGCGTCTCGAGGTTGGAGATCTGCTGCGCGTATTCCGACTGGCGCGCCAGCAGCTCTAGGTTGCGCTGCGGGTTCGCGATCCGGAACAGCAGCTGGCCTTGCGCGACGAGATCGCCGTCGCGCGCCACCACCTCCTCGATGCGGCCCGATTCGACAGAGTCCAGCAGCACGGCCGTCAACGGCTCGGCGCTGGCGCGTACGGCGATGTCGTCGCGGAATATGCCCCGTTCGACGGTGGCGATGCGGATGTCGCGCGCAGCGACCTGCAGGCCGCGCGGCATCCACGCATGCAGCGCGAAGCCGGCCGCCAGCACGGCGGCGATGCCGGCCACGGTCAGCGCGACGATGCGGCCGCGGCGGCGCGGCACGATGGTGTCCATCGCGGCGCCACTGGGCGGCTTGCGGTGCGGGAGGGAAGTCGGGTTCATGCCCTGACAACAGCAAACCATGTGCCAGTACCGTTTCCATGCCCGTTTGGCGGGGTGCGCGCAGGGCGTCGTCCGGAAGCGGACAACGGCCGCTGTCCGCTTCCGGACACCCGGGAAAAGCCTTGTCGCGAGGCCCGATATCGCTGCTAGAATGGCCCGGTTCACGACTCGACCCGCCGCCATGCTTGACGCCGATGCCCGCATCCTGATCCTCGACGACGACGCGGACGTGGCGTACGCCGCGCGGATGCTGCTGCGCCGCCGTTACGCCGCCGTCGACATGCTGCATGACCCGGCCCGGCTGCACAGCGTGCTGGCGCGCGGCGTGCCGGACGTGGTACTGCTCGACTTTAACTTCACGCCCGGCCGCACCGACGGCGCCGAAGGCCTGGCCGCGCTGGACGTGCTGCGCCGCCAGCCCCGCCCTCCCGCCGTCATCGCGCTGACCGCATATGCCGACGTGCCGCTGGCGGTGGAAGCGCTGAAGCGCGGCGCCGCCGATTTCATCACGAAGCCTTGGGATAACGCACGGCTCGTCGCGGCCGTCGATGCGGCGCTGGCGGGCCGCCGGCCTGCTGCCGTTGGCGCTCCCTGTGCACTGATGGGCGAGTCGCAGCCGATGCGCGCGGTGCGGGCGATGATTGCCGGTGTCGCGCCGCCGGAAGCGAACGTGATGGTGCTGGGCGAGAACGGCGTGGGCAAGGAGCTCGTCGCGCAGGCGATCCATGCGCAGTCGCGCCGTGCGCAAGCGACCTTCCTGGCGGTGGACATGGGCGCGCTGCCCGAGTCGACGTTCGAGAGCGAGTTGTTCGGCCATCGCAAGGGCGCGTTCACGGACGCGAAGGCGGATCGGCCGGGGCGCTTCCAGGCCGCCCGCGGCGGCACGTTGTTCCTCGACGAGATCGGCAACATGCCGCTGCCCGCGCAGGCCAAGCTGCTGACGGCGCTGGAGCGGCGCGAGGTGACGCCGATCGGCGCGGACCGTCCGGAAAGCGTCGACGTGCGCATCGTCAGCGCGACAAACCTGGACGAGGCGCGGCTGTTCGACCCGGCCGTATTCCGCGCCGACCTGCTGTTCCGGCTGAATACAATCGTGCTGCGCGTGCCGCCGCTGCGCGAGCGCCGCGACGACGTGCCGCTGCTGCTGCGGCATTACCTCGCGCTGTACGAGCGGCAGTACGGCCGCCCGGCGCGTACCATCGCACCGGCGGCGCTGGATGCGTTGTGCACGCACCCGTGGCCCGGCAACGTGCGCGCGCTGCGGCATGCGTGCGAACGCGCCGTGATCCTCGGCGCGCAGGCCGACTACCGCATCGACGACTTCGGGCTGGCGCCTGGCGCTCCGGCCGCACCGGTAACGGTCGCACTGCGCGAGGACGCGACGCTGTCTGCGCTGGAGCGCGACGCGATCGCCGCCGCGCTGGCACAGGCACAGGGCAATATCAGCCACGCGGCGCGGATGCTGGGCGTATCGCGCGCGGCGTTGTACCGCAAGCTCGACAAGCATGGCATCTGAGCGGGGCGCGCGGCTGGGTGCCGCCGCATGCGCCGCCGGGTTGACGGCGCTCGGCGCGTGCGCCGCATCCGTCACGGATTCGCCGCGGCTGCTCGTCGTATGCGCGCTGGCAGGTGCCGCGCTCGGGTTTGCGCTGTGGCGCTGTCTCGCGTGCCTGACAGTGCCGGGGGTGCAGCCCGAGGTGGCGCCCATGGCGTCGCAGTGGCCGGACCGGGAAGCCGTGCTGGCGCTGGAAGCGCGGCTCGAGCATGCGCCGATCGCGCTGTTTCGCATCGAGCACCTGGCGGGGCCGGGCGATGTGACGCCATTGAACGCGAATGCGCGCCGGCTCGTCGCACCGGGCCGCGCCAGCGATGCACCGGCGCTGTACGCGCTGCTGGCCGCACAGCCGTCGGACGAACGCACGCTGATCGGCTTCGACACGGAGCGGGGGATGGAGCGGGCGATGGTGGCGGTGTCCGCATTGACGGTGGCGGGGCAGGCGCAGCGGCTTGTCGCGCTGCTGCCCGTCGAAAGCCAGCTGGAAGCGGAGGCGCTGCACGCGTGGCGCCAGCTGGTGCACGTGCTGACGCACGAGATCATGAATTCGCTGACGCCGGTGGCATCGCTGTCGCGCACGTCGCACGAGCTGCTGGCCGACCTGGCGCCGGCGCTGCCGGCCGATGCGGCGACGGACCTGGCCACGGCGCTCGATGCGATCGCGCGCCGCGCCGCGAGCCTGGCGGACTTCGTCGCCAGCTACCGCAGCCTGTCGACGCTGCCGCAGCCGCGCCCCGAGCGCGTGCACGTCGGCCAGCTGTTCGCCCGGCTGGCGGCACTCGTCGGCCCGGACTGGGAAGCGCGCGGCGGCAAGGTCGCGTTCTCCGTCGAACCGGCCTCGCTGGAGGTGATGGCCGACCCGGGCCAGCTGGAGCAGGCACTGATCAACCTGCTGAAGAACGCCGCCGAAGCGACTGCCCACGTCGCCCACCCGCGCGCCGACGTGCAGGCACGGCTCGGCCGCGGCGGCCGGTTGCGCATCGAAGTGGCCGACAACGGCCCCGGCGTCCCCGCCGACCTGGCTGCCCACATCTTCACGCCATTTTTCACGACAAAAAAACAGGGCCGCGGCATCGGCCTGGCCATGGTCCGCCAACTCGTGCACGGCAACGGCGGCACAGTCCGCTACGCCCGCTCGATCAGCCCAGGCGCCCGCTTCATCGTCAGCTTCTGACAACAGGGGACTGTCCCTCGATTCCGGAAATATTGCTCAAATTCGGGGACTGTCCCTCGAATTTGGAAACATGCGCCGTTCACAGAGGGGGAGCTCCAGCGCCCCACCTTCGCGCATGCGCATGCGACCAAGGCGTCAGCTTATCGCAACAAAAAGTGTTGCTGAAAGCAGCGGGACAGTCCCTCGTTTTTGGAAATATTTCCTGAAACGAGGGACAGTCCCCGAATTTGGGAAATGTTTTAGCGGAGCATGTCGATGTGCAGGATGCCGTCTTCGTCGTACGGGGCGCTGACGGTTTCGAAGCCGAAGCCCTGGTAGAACGTTTCCAGGCGAGCCTGGGCGCCGATGCGGATGCGGTGGCCGGGGTGGAGTTGTTCGGCGCGGCGGATGCCTTCCGCGACGAGCTGGCGGCCGATGCCTGTGCCGCGCGCGATCGCCGGCGTCAGGATGCGACCCAGCGACATCTCGGCGTATTTCGCGCCGGGCGCCAGGCAGCGCAGGTAGGCGACCAGCTGGCGCTTGCCGTCGATCGTCTGCCACGCCATCAGGTGGTGGGCGGCTTCGTCGTAGCCGTCCAGGTCGGGATACAGGCAGGTTTGCTCCAGCACGAACACTTCCTGCCGCTGGCGCAGCACTTCGTACAGGTCCCTGCGGGGAATGCTTTCAAAATCCAGCCACTGCCAGTCGATCATTTCAATGCCTAACCGAAACCAAATCAAGCAGGCATTGTAAGGCAGTGGCCGGACGGTGCAACAGGCTTAAACGATCGTCAGCGTGACGTCGATGTTGCCGCGGGTCGCGTTCGAGTACGGGCAGACGATGTGCGCAGCCTGCACCAGTTTCTCGGCCGTTTCGCGGTCCAGGCCCGGCAGCGAGATCTTCAGTTCCACTTCGATGCCGAAGCCGGTCGGGATCGGGCCGATGCCGACGGTGGCGTCGATCGACGTGTCAGCCGGCACGGCGATCTTGTCGCGGCCGCCGACGAACTTCAGCGCGCCGATGAAGCAGGCCGAGTAGCCGGCGGCGAACAGTTGTTCAGGGTTGGTGCCGACGGCGCCGTTACCGCCCAGTTCTTTCGGGGTGGTCAGTTTCACGTCCAGCACGCCGTCGTTGGAGACGGATTTGCCTTCGCGGCCACCGGTGGATTTGGATTGAGCACGGTACAGAACTTTTTCGAGCGACATGATGTGATCCTTTCTATTGGTTAACTTTCGATTCAATCGTGCACTACATATTGGCATCGATTGTTATTGCTTGTTTGCTGCCTGGGGCGCTGTTCGCGTCGTCCATGTAGAGCACTATACATAGCGCGCTATTCAATTGCAAGCGATTTTTGTATTTTTTCTCGGAAGCCTTACAGGGCCGTCTCGAAGCCTTCCAGCACATTGACGATATTCGTGCCCAGCTCGCGCATGGCGGCGCCGCCCTCGAACACGAAGCATGTTGGCAAGTTCAGCCACGCAAGCCGTTCGCCCAGCCGCAAGTAGTCGCCCCCTTGCATGCCGAAGCCGCCGTGCGCTTCCGCGGCGGATGTGTTTCCGCCGATGGCGACGACCAGTGCATCGGGCCGGTACATCGACAGCCGCACGCATGCCGTCTCCAGCGCGGCGAACCAAGCCTGCGCGCCCGTTCCCGCCGCCAGCGGCAGGTTGACGTTGTAGCCGTGGCCGGCGCCCGTGCCTGTCTCGTCGGCATGGCCGCTGTAGAACGGGTAGGCGCGGCGCGGGTCGGCATGGATCGAGATGCACAGCACGTCGGCCCGTTCGTAGAAGATGCCTTGCGTGCCGCTGCCGTGGTGGTAGTCGACATCCAGCACGGCAACGCGCTGCAGGCCGTCGTCGAGCAGGTGCTGGGCGGCCAGCGCCGCGTTGTTCAGGTAGCAGCCGCCGCCGAAGTACTCGGCGCCGGCATGGTGCCCGGGCGGGCGCGTCAGCGCGAACGTGCCGCGTTCGCCCACGCGCAGCGCATGGGCGGCGTTGACGGCGCAGTCGGCGCCCGACTTCGCGGCGATCCACGTGCCGGCCGTCAGCGGTGTCGTCGTATCGATCGAGTACAGCCCGAGGCGGGCGCCGAAATCGTCCGGCTCGATGTCGGTGCGCAGTGCCCGCACGGGCCATTGCGACGCGAACGCATCGCGGGCCGCATGGGTGGGCGACTGGGCGATCCATTCGCTCCAGGCGGTGCGCAGGAAGTGCAGGTAGCGCGGCGTGTGCACCCGCTCGAGGGACATCAGCGGCACGCCGTGCGGTGTGACGATGCGTCCCAATCCGCGCCGGCCCAGCTCGGCGACGATGCCGTCGACGCGCTCGGCAGTGTCGCGCACGGGTGCCGCCTGACCGTGCACGAGCTCGTGACGGGGCCGCAGCTGGCCGTGCTGTTCGTTAAAGAAGGTAAGCACGGACCACCCGGTGCGTCAGGCGTGGTTGGGGCAGAGGTTGCTGGCGCGGTAGGCTTTCACGTAGTCGTCGAAGCTGCCCGTCTGCGTGCGTTCCAGGTCCGCCTGCTCGGCCAGCGATTGCTCCGCCAGCCGCGTGAAGTACGCTTCCTCGTCGGCCGTGGGCGGATGCGCGCGGAAGTAGGCCGCATGCCGCTCGCTTTGCGCGAGGCCGAACGCGGCGAACGAATTGCCATGCTCGGCCAGCGCGCGCAGCACGGCGGCCGACGGCGTGCGGTCCGGGTCGGCCAGCTTCGGTGCCTGCTGCGCCAGCGCGTCGACGTGCTCCGTGCCGCCGCGCAGCTTGTCCAGCAGCTCGGCCGCCGGGCGGATGCGCTCCAGCAGTTCCTCGCCCCACGTGCGCAGCGGGATTTCGGCACCGTCACGCGTCAGCGTCAGGCCGGGCTTGCGGCCTTCCTTGACGGCGCGGGCGAAATTGCGGGCCAGCAGTTCGCCTTCCTGTTCCGAAATCGCCGGGCTTTCCTCGAGCGCGCAGTACAGCAGGAACGCATCGAGGAAGCGCCCCGTGACGAGACCCACGCCGACCGGTTCGAACGGATCGACGTCCAGGCAGCGCACCTCGATGTACTGCACGCCGCGGTTGCACAGCGCCTGGATGGGCCGCTCGCCGGTGCGGATCACGCGCTTCGGGCGGATCGTCGAGTAGTACTCGTTCTCGATCTGGATGACGTTCGTCGACAGCTGGATCCACTCGCCGCTCGCGTTCTTCGTGCCGATCTTCTGGTACGGCTCGTAGGGCTGGTTGACGGCATGGGTCAGCGTCGCGACGTAGCTGTCCAAGCTGTTCTCATGGGGCCGCAGGCCCGATTGCGCATCGTTCTGGTAACCCAGGTCGCTCATGCGCAGGCTCGTCGCATACGGCAGGTACAGCGTATCGGCCGACAGCGGTTCGAGCTTGTGCGGACGGCCGCGCAGGAAGCTGCTGTTCAGTGCCGGCGACGTGCCGAACAGGTACATCAGCAGCCAGCTGTTGCGGCGGAAATTGCGGATCAGCGACAGGTAGGCTTCCGACTGGTAGGCCACCGGCGACAGCGCCTTGCCTGCCGCGCCTTCGTTGGCGGCAAGAACGCGCCACAGGCGCTCGTCCAGCGAATAGTTGTAGTGGATGCCGGCGATGCACTGCATTGCCTTGCCATAGCGCAGCGCCAGGCCGCGGCGGTACACGTGCTTCAGCATGCCAAGGTTCGACTTGCCATACCAGGCGATTTCGATGTCTTCCTCGGCCGGCAACTGGCAGGGCATCGACTGGCTCCACAGCAGCTCGTCGCCGAGGCGGCTGTAGGCGTAGCGGTGGATGCCGTCCAGCTTTTGCAAGGTCGTGGCGATGTCGTTTTCGGCCGGCGTGATGAACTCGGCCAGCGTCTCGGCATAGTCGGTGGTGATCTCCGGATGCGTCAGCGCCGAACCCCAGCCGGCCGGGTGCGGCGTGTGGGCCAGGTGGCCGTCCGGCTGCACCCGCAGCGTTTCCCGTTCGATGCCACGCAGGCCGCCCCGCAGCACGTCGCGGTACTGCTCATCGGCCAGCAAGGCCAGGCGGCGCGTCAGTTGATTGGACAATTGGCTCTTCCTTTCGTGTGCATCAGACCAAATTGGTGCGAGAGTAACCGAAATTGCAAAGTCGCGTGCGCCGCCGCTTCAGGAAGCTGAAAGCCGCAGGTGGATTCTAACAAAGCAGCGACGGGGACTTCCGGGCGTTGGCTAACGCTCGCAACCGTCGCCCGCGCGGCCGCCGGTAACGCGGGCGATGCCGGCCAGGTCGTGCCAGCTTTGCACGTCGGCATAGCCGCGCGCGGCCAGCAGATGCTGCACCGCGTTGGACTGATCGTAGCCGTGTTCCATCAGCAGCCAGCCCTGCGGCGCCAGGTGGGCGGGAGCGCCTGCGACGATCGTGCGCAGCGCGGACAGGCCGTCCGCATGGTCCGTCAACGCCCCTTGCGGCTCGAAGCGCAGGTCGCCTTCGGACAGGTGCCGGTCGCCGGCGGCGATGTACGGGGGATTGGAGACGATCAGGTCGAACGTCTGGCCGGCCACGGCACTGTACCAGTCGCTGTGCAGGAAGCGCACGTTGGCGCCGTTCAGCTGGGCATTGCGGCGGGCGACGTCGAGCGCATCGGCGCTGACGTCGAGCGCGGTCACCTGCGCATCGGGCCGCGTATGGGCCAGTGCGACGGCAATGGCGCCGCTGCCGGTGCCCATGTCCAGCACGCGGCCGCGCGGCGGCAGGCGTTCCAGCGCCAGTTCAACGAGCAGCTCCGTCTCGGGGCGCGGAATCAGCACGGCCGGGCCGACGGAAAAGTCGAGGCCGTAGAACTCGCGCCGGCCGACGAGGTAGGCGACGGGCTCGCCGTCCAGGCGGCGCTGGATCAGCGTGGACAGGCGCGCGGCTTCATCGGCAGTCAGCGCCCGATCCGACTGCGTGATCAGCGCGGTGCGCGTGATGCCAAGCGCATGGCACAGCAGGATGCGGTTGTCGACGGGATCGAGCAGCGGCTGGCGCTGCAACGCGGCCAGCGTCGTACCCGGGGCGACCAGTGCGCTCATGTGCGGCGGCGTGCCAGCAGCCAGATCATCGTGACCGTCAGGATCGCGAACCAGACGGCCGACCACTGCGGCACGGACAGGCCGAGGATCGCGTCGGTCGCGTTCTCGCACAGGCCGTCCGCCTGGAACAGCCACGGCAGATAGGTGGCGGTGGGGATCTTGTTCAGCACCGTCTCCATCGGATCGATGCCGCACGAGAAGCCGGGGTGTGCGAGCACGTACAGGTGCTTGCCGACGACGCCGAGGCCACCGAGCGCGGCCAGCAAGCCGATGCCCGCACCGAGCTTCGGCTTGCTGCTGAACGCGCCGATCAGGCAGCCGAGCGCCACGCCGAGGAACAGGTAGCGCTGGATCACGCACAGCGGGCAGGGCAGCATGTCCTTCACGTGCTGCAGGTACAGGCCGACGGCGATCAGCAGAAGGCAGACGGCGGCGGTCGCCAGGAGAAAGGGGCGCGTTTTCATCTTGTGTAACGTTGCTCGAGAGTGAAGGGCGCGCCAATTCTCGCACAAACCGGCAAGCCGCGACGGCGGTGGCCAGCCCTTACGACAGCGCAACGCTACTTTCCATCCGCGTCCTCTTGCAACATCGCGTCCAGTGCATCGAAACGCTGTCCCCACATCTGGCGGTTCAACGCCACCCAGTGCGCCAGGACGTCGAGGCCGCGCCCGTCGAGCTCGCACATTCGAACCCGGCCGACCTTGCGTGTCTGCAGCATCCCGCAGGTTTGCAATACCCGCAGATGCTGAGTGATGGCGGTCAGCGTCACACCCAGCGCCGCGGCCAGGGCGCTGACCGATTGCGGTCCCTGGGCGACGAGCTTGACGATCGCGCGGCGGGTGGCGTCGCCCAACGCGGCGAACACCTGATCCGCCGCGTCCTCCGACATTGTCATGACTTGCCCCATGCCGCCCCTTTACCCGGCCGCCAGGGCGGCGTCCAGTTGGTCCAGCAGCTGCCGCCAGCCGGCCTGACGCACTGCCGGGCCGTCCGCGCCTTCGCCAAACATCGCCTGATGGGTGAAGACCAGGCGGGTGGCGTTCGGTCCGTCGCTGAAAAACTCGAAGGTGTGCAGCGAAGCGGAAAAACGCCGCTCGGCCATCGCCATCGTGGCGGCGGTGACGATGCGCTGCTGCGGCACGATATCGAGAAAGTAGCCATCCGATTCCAGCGCTACGCCGGCGAAGGGCGTGCCGGGCTTGAAGCGGTAGCGCGCCAGTTCGCGCCCGCCGACTTCGAACTGCATGTCGAACCGTTCGATCTCATGCTGGGCGCCTTCGGCAAACCAGCGCTGCTTCTGTCGCGGATCGCTGAACGCCCGAAACACGCGCTCCAGCGGCACGGCAAAGGTACGCTCCAGGGTGAAGGTATCGAATTGCGCGGCTTGAACCATGATCAATCTCCCAAAAAGGTGAAGTGGAGACTTCAGTTTGGGCGTAACGAATGGTGAAGTCAATACTTCACTAATGCCGTTTGGGAATTTACCGCGATGCCGCGACGTTCAGCGGGCGGCGGCGGGTCGCCACTACGGTCGATCTCGTGTCCACCTTGGGGTCAACCCCGTTTGGACACGAGATCGACAGCGCGAACCTTGCGCGACGGGACGGTCGAGGCCGTGTCCGATTTTGGGGTTGACCCCACGGTGGACACGGTCTCAGCCGTTGTCAGTCGCCAAGTGCCGCCAGCTGCTCCGCCTGGTGCTCGGCGGACAGTGCCGTCGTCAGCTCCGTCAGGTCGCCGTCCATGATCATGTCCAGCTTGTACAAGGTCAGGTTGATGCGGTGGTCCGTCATCCGGCCTTGCGGGAAGTTGTAGGTGCGGATGCGCTCGCTGCGGTCGCCGCTGCCGATCAGGCTCTTGCGCGTGGCCGCTTCCTTCGATTGCTGTTCGCGCAGCTGCACGTCCTTGATGCGCGCCGCCAGCACCTTCATCGCCGATGCCTTGTTCTTGTGCTGCGAGCGGTCGTCCTGGCATTCGACGACGATGCCGCTCGGGATGTGCGTGATGCGCACCGCCGAGTCGGTCTTGTTGATGTGCTGGCCGCCGGCGCCCGATGCGCGGTACGTGTCGATGCGCAGGTCGGCCGGGTTGATGTGCACGTCCTCGACTTCGTCCGCTTCCGGCATCACCGCCACCGTGCAGGCCGACGTGTGGATGCGGCCCTGCGTTTCCGTCGCCGGCACGCGCTGCACGCGGTGGCCGCCCGATTCGAATTTCAACTTCGAGTACGCGCCATTGCCGACGATGCGGGCGATCACCTCTCGGTAGCCGCCCAGGTCGCTCTCCGACGCCGACACGATCTCCACCTGCCAGCGATTGCGCTCGGCAAAGCGGGTGTACATGCGCAGCAGGTCGCCGGCGAACAGCGCCGATTCGTCGCCGCCCGTGCCGGCGCGGATTTCGAGGAAGATGTTGCGCTCGTCATTCGCGTCCTTCGGCAGCAGCATCTTCTGCAGTTCGAGCTCCAGCTCCGCCAGGCGCGCCTTGCCGCCCTCGATCTCTTCCTGCGCGAACTCCCTCATGTCCGGGTCGGCCAGCATCTGCTGCGCCTCGTCGATATCGCTTTGCGCCTGCTGGTAGTTCTTGTACAGCGCCACCAGCGGCCCCAGCTCGGCATGCTCGCGCGTCATCTTGCGGTATGCATCCATGTTCGCGGTCGCGCCTTCGGACATCAACAGCTCGTCCAGCTCGACGAGTCGGTTCGCCAGTTGGTCAAGCTTGGCCAGTATCGATGGTTTCATGGTCTCGTTCTTGTTTCAAATGGGGGGACACGCCGCTCCCCGCGCGGGCAGCGGCAGCGGTGGAAAGAGGGGAGGGCCGCTAACGGCGGCCGCGGAACATCTGGGGCAGCAGCTCGGCGAGCTGGGCCCGCTCGTCGCCCTGGGCGCGGTGCAGCGCCTGTTGCGGGCCGTGCATGAACTTGGCCGTCAGGCCTTTCGACAGCGCTTCGAGCACGGCGTCCACATCCTCGCCCTTGGCCAGCAGCTTGCGGGCGCGCTCGAGTTCGGCCAGGCGGATCGCCTCGCCGTTTTCCTGCAGGCCCTGGATGACAGGCACCATCGCGCGGTCGTCGACCCAGTGCATGAACGATTGCACGCGCGTTTCGATGATCGCCTCGGCCTGCGCGACGGCGGCCTGGCGGTTCTCGAGGCCGGTCTGCACGACCTTGCCCAGGTCGTCGACGGTGTACAGGAACACGTCGCTCATCCGGCCCACTTCCGGCTCGATGTCGCGCGGCACGGCCAGGTCGACCATCATCATCGGCTTGTGCCGGCGCGCCTTGATCGCGCGCTCGACCATGCCGAGGCCGATCAGCGGCAGCGACGACGCCGTCGACGAGATCAGGATGTCGTACTGGTGCAGCTGGTGCTGCAGGTCGGCCAGGCGGATCGCCTTGCCGTTGAAACGGTGCGCCAGTTGTTCGCCGCGTTCCAGCGTGCGGTTGGCAACCGTGATCGATTTCGGGTTCTGCGCCGCGAAGTGCGTGGCGCACAGCTCGATCATCTCGCCGGCGCCGATGAACAGCACGTTCTGCTCGGACAGCTTGTCAAAGATCCGCTGCGACAGCCGCACGCCCGCCGCCGCCATCGACACGCTGTGCGCGCCGATCTCGGTGGTGCTGCGCACTTCCTTGGCAACGGAGAAGCTGCGCTGGAACAGCTGATGCAGGTAGGTGCCCAGGCCGCCCGCCTCGTCGGCCGTGCGGATCGCATCCTTGATCTGGCCGAGGATCTGCGTTTCGCCCAGCACCATCGAATCGAGGCCCGATGCGACGCGGAACGTATGCCGCACCGCCTCGTGCTGCGGCAGCATGTACAGGTGCGGCCGCAGTTCGGCGTAGTTCAGCTGATGGAAGTCGGCCAGGAAATGCGCGCCCGCGTCGAGGGGGTTGGCGGCGGCGCTGGCCGCATACAGTTCCGTACGGTTGCAGGTGGACAGGATTGCCGCCTCATCGCTGCTGCGGCCGTCCAGGCGCTGGAACCAGTTGCGCGCCGCGCGCACGGCCGTACCCAGCTGATCAGGCGCGAACGCCAGCCGTTCGCGCAGGGCGACCGGAGCTGTAGTGTGGTTGAGGCCGACGGCAAGCAGTTGCATTTCTTGAAAAATCAAGGACGTAGGCCTTCATTATAGCCTGATGTGCGCGCAGGGTCTTTGTAAGGCCGGGCTTGCCGGCCCGGACAAATCGTCCCAGGTGCAGCTAATTGCCGAGTTTTTCCAGGCGGTAGCCGTAGCTGTACACGGGCACCAGCCGGAAACCGTTTTCAGGCTTGAGCTGAAGTTTATTGCGGACGCGCGACACGTGGGTATCCATCGTTCGGGAGGGAACGTCCGTTTCCCGTATCCAGACCGCTTCGTGAATATACGCGCGCGACAGTGGCCGGCCGATGTTGCGGAAAAACAGCAAGGCCAGATAAAACTCCTTGTGCGTCACGTCGAGCACGTGACCATCCATCAACAGCCGGCCCGGCCGGGTTTCAAATACGTATTGGCCGAATGTCAGCTGTTCAGCGCCATTCTGGGTCGGATAGGCCCGGCGCAGCAGTGCTTGCACGCGCGCCACCATCTCGCTGCGGCGCAGCGGCTTGATCATGTAGTCGTCGGCACCGGCGTCGAGGCCGGAGACGATGTCGTCCTCGCCGGAGCTCGTCGTCAGGAACATCACGGGCGCATTGTCGTTCAGCCGCTCGCGTGCCTTGCGCATCAGCTCGGCACCCCCCATATCGCTCACCTGCCAGTCGAAGATCAGCATGTCGTAGCTGTCCTTGCGCAACTGGCTGAGCAAGTCCTTGGCAGTCTGGAAACCGTGACAGACGTGGCCGGCAGAAGTCAGTACCTGGGAAATCAGGTCGGTCTGGCTTCGGTCATTATCAAGGACGATGATTCTCATCTTATCTACGGGTTAAAACTCGGCAGTAAAGCATGGTCACACGGAATATAACAGGATTTGCAAAAATAGTTACTATCGAGACCAACTATTTCTTCTCATCTACATTCTGGAGAGGGGTGCGGGCTGCCCGGCGATTACACGGTACACTGGTTAAACGGCATTTTCAATAAACTTTTACATTTGGCAATATTTTAGGAGGAACCGTGGACAGCGGCTGGGAATTGTTGCCTTCTTCGGAAAGAGACATCGCCGACGTGCGCGAACGCTGCCGCCGCCTGGTGCGCAAGCGCGCGACGTGGGCAGCCGGCGTGGCCGCGGTGCCGCTGCCGGGCATCGACATTGTGTCGGACCTTAAAATGTTCACCGACCTGATCGACGAGGTCAACACCGCCTTCGGCTTGACGGCCGAGCAGATCGAGCGCCTGCAGCCGAAGTTCCGGATGATCGCCTACGAGGCGGCCGTCAGCGTCGGCGGCATGTTGGTGGGCAAGCTGGTCACGCGCGACCTCGTCATCAAGCTGATGGCGAAGAGCGGCAAGAAGATGGTGGCGAAGCAGGCATCGAAGATCGTGCCGCTGGCCGGCCAGGTGGCGTCGGCCGCGATAGGCTTCTTCGCGTTCCGGCAGATCGGCTACCAGCACGTGGAAGCCTGCGCCAAGGTGGCGCGGGAGTTGCTGGCAGCAAAAGAATAGCTGTTCAGTTCGTGTCACTGGTGCCTGGCACCAGTGACACGAACTCATCCATACATCACGCGTCCGGCAGCACCACGTTCACGTCCAGCACCTCCAGGTTGCCCTGGCGGTCCAGCGAGATCTTGATGTCGTCCGCGTTCACCTTCGTGTACTTCGAGATCACCTCGATCAGTTCCTTGTGCAGCGCCGGCAGGAAGTCCGGGCCGGCGCGGCCGTTGCGTTCGCGGGCGATGATGATCTGCAAGCGCTCCTTGGCGGCATTGGCCGTCTTCGGCTTGTTCGGGAACAGGAAAGATAGCAGCGCCATTTACTTTGCTCCAAAGATGCGCTTCAGCAGACCGGGCTTTTCGTAGTCCGTGAAGCGCAGCGGCCGGGTTTCGCCGAGGAAGCGAGCGACGACGTCCTCGTACGCTTCCGCAACGTCCGTGCCCTTGAAGTGGATCGCCGGATTGCCCTGGTTCGACGCGTGCAGCACCTGTTCCGATTCCGGAATGATGCCGATCAGCGGGATGCGCAGGATTTCCTGCACGTCCGTGTAGGAGAGCATTTCGCCCGCTTCCACGCGCTTCGGCGAGTAGCGGGTGATCAGCAGGTGTTCCTTGACCGGTTCGCCGCCCGACTGCGCGCGGCGCGATTTCGCCTGCAGGATGCCCAGGATCCTGTCCGAATCGCGTACCGACGACACTTCCGGGTTCGTCACGACCACCGCGTCGTCGGCAAACGTCAGCGCCATCAGGGCGCCATGTTCGATGCCCGCCGGCGAATCGCAGACGATGTACTCGAAGCCCATCTCGATCAGGTTGGCCAGCACTTCCTCGACGCCGTCTTCCGTCAGCGCGTCCTTGTCGCGCGTCTGCGAGGCCGGCAGGATGAACAGGTTCTCGCAGTGCTTGTCCTTGATCAGCGCCTGCGACAACGAAGCTTCCTTGTGGATCACGTTGATCAGGTCGTAGACGACGCGGCGCTCGCAACCCATGATCAGGTCCAGGTTACGCAGGCCCACGTCGAAGTCGATCACCGCCGTCTTGTGGCCGCGCATCGCAAGGCCGGTGGAGAAGCTGGCGCTGGAGGTGGTTTTGCCGACACCGCCCTTGCCGGACGTTACAACAATAATTCTTGCCACGGATAATCCTTTTGACTGTATGTGCTGAGTAGTGGGGCGCAGCTGTTTAGCTTAATTGACAGATTGTATATCCAGTCGGTCGCCGATGAGCCTGATTTGTGCCGGCTGCCGGGCTCGCTCGGCGGGGAAGCCGTCCTCGAACGTGCGGTAGACACCGGCGATCGACACGAGCTCGGGCGCCATCGCCAGCGCGAAGATGCGCGCGCTCGCGTCGCCCGAAGCGCCGGCCAGCGCGCGGCCGTTCAGCGTGTTGTAGACGTGGATGCTGCCGTCCGCGATGAGCTCGGCGCCGTTGTTTACCACGGCCATCACGATCAGGTCGCCGCCGCGCGCATAGATGCGCTGGCCGGCCCGCACGGGCGTGTCGATGATGATGGTGCCGGTATTGCCGGCCGCGGCGGGGACTGGAGCGGGCGCGGGCGCGGAGGCCGGGGCGGCCGCGGGTGCCGACAAGGCGGCCGGTTCTTCGCGCTTGCCCGTATCGAGCGACAGGCCGTGCGCGGCGATCTCGTCGATCATGTCGGGCCGCGCGTTGCGCACCGCGACGGGGTTCAGGCGGTATTTCTTCAGCAGGGCGATCGTGCTGGCCCAGTCGATCCGTTCGCAGCCCGGTGCCAGGTCGCCGACATCGATGACGGCGAGGTCCCCTTCGAAGAAGTCCGGCACGCCACCGGTCATGCCCTTCAGGGCGGCATCGAGGGCGATGCCGTCGGACGTGTGCAGGATCGCGGAGACGGCGACGACGGTGGAAATCTTGATTTCGATGGGCTTCTGGAACGGGCTTTTGGACATGGACGACAGTAAAAGATTCGGGCTAGCCCGGGCCCGAGCATTTTACTGTCAAAAATCAATTATTGGGAGGCATTTTCAATTGCCGAACCCTGCATTCATGCGCCCTCCAGCCCATGTTCTACACGCAGTGTGCGGGCCGCATCGACCATGTTTTTCAACGCCTGCCTGGTCTCCTCCCAACCCCGCGTCTTCAGCCCGCAATCGGGGTTGACCCACAGCTGCCGGGCCGGGATGACCGCCCGGGCGCGGCGCAGCAGCGCCAGCATCTCGTCGCGCCCCGGCACACGCGGCGCATGGATGTCGTAGACGCCCGGGCCGATGTCGTTCGGGTAGCGATAGTTGCCGAAGCCGTCCAGCAGCGCCATCGCCGAACGCGACGTCTCGATCGTGATCACGTCCGCATCCAGCGCGGCGATCTGCGGCAGGATGTCGTTGAATTCGGCGTAGCACATGTGCGTGTGGATCTGCGTGTCGGCGCGCGCCGCACCGGCCGTGATGCGGAACGCGCGCACGGCCCAGTCCAGGTAGGCGGCCCGCTGGCCCTGGCGCAGCGGCAGGCCTTCGCGCAGCGCGGGCTCGTCGATCTGCACGATCGCGATGCCGGCCTCCTGCAGGTCCGCCACCTCGTCGCGAATCGCCAGTGCGATCTGCGTGGCCGTGTCCGCACGGGGCTGGTCGTCGCGCACGAACGACCACTGCAGGATCGTCACCGGCCCCGTCAGCATGCCTTTCACGGGCAACTCTGTCAGGCTTTGCGCATGCCGGGCCCATGCCACCGTCATCGGCGCGGGCCGC
Organism: Pseudoduganella flava; assembly: GCF_007830495.1. Taxonomy (GTDB): domain Bacteria; phylum Pseudomonadota; class Gammaproteobacteria; order Burkholderiales; family Burkholderiaceae_D; genus Rugamonas; species Rugamonas flava. The sequence goes on from NZ_VLKW01000006.1 coordinate 221,422, forward strand.
GCCACGTCGCCCCAGATGATCGGCGGCTTCACGCAGCGCGAGCCATACGACTGCACCCAGCCGTTGACGGTGAACGCGAAGCCGGCCAGCTGCTCGCCGAAGTATTCGACCATGTCGTTGCGCTCCGCCTCGCCGTGCACGAGCACATCCAGGCCCAGCGCTTCCTGCTGGCGGATCGCGTGCTCGATCTCGGCGTGCATCGCGGCCTCGTACGCTGCCGCGGCAAGCTCGCCGCGCTTGAACGCGGCGCGGGCGGTACGGATCGCCGGCGTTTGCGGGAACGAGCCGATGGTCGTCGTCGGGAACGGCGGCAGGCGCAGCCGCGCTTGCTGCAGCGTGCGGCGTTCCGCGAACGGTGCCTCGCGCCGCTCCGCCTCGGCCGTCAAACCAGCGAGCCGTGTCCGCACCGCCGCGTCGCGCACGCGCGGGCTGGTGCGCCGCGCGGCCACGGCGGCACGGGCCTGCGCCAGCGCTTGCTGCGCATCGTCCGGGGCCGTCAACGCCGTGCGCAGCAGCGCGAGCTCGTCCAGCTTCTCGTGCGCGAAGGCCAACCACGACTTCAGTTCGGCATCGAGCGCCGTCTCCGGTGCCAGGCTGTACGGCACGTGCAGCAGCGAGCACGACGTCGCCAGCCACAAATTCCCGCCGCGCTTGTCGACGACCGGCGCGAGCCGGGCCAGCGCCGCGTCGAGGTCCGTGCGCCAGATGTTGCGGCCATCGACGATCCCCACCGACAGCACCTTGTGCACGGGCAGCCAGTCCGCCACGTTGACGAGCTCGTGCGCGGCACGCACGCCGTCCACGTGCAGGCCCGCCACCGGCAGTCGGCACGCCAGCGACAGGTTTTCCTCCAGCGGCGAGAAGTAGGTGGCCAGCAGCAGCGGCGCGCCGGCCTGGTTCAGCTGCCAGTAGGCGTTCTCGAACGCGCTGCGCCATGCTTGCGGCAAGTCGAGGCCCAGGATCGGCTCGTCGATCTGTACCCAGGCGACGCCCTGCGCCTTCAAGCGGGCCAGCACCTGGCCATAGACGGGCAGCAGGCGGTCCAGCAACGCCAGCCGATCGGTGCCGTCCGTGCACTTGCCCAGCCACAGGAACGTCAGCGGGCCGATCAGCGTGGCCTTGACGGCATGGCCCAGCGCTTTAGCCTCGGCCACTTCGTCGAACAGCCGTTCGGAAGCGAGCGTGAACGCCGTGTCGGCCGTGAATTCGGGCACCAGGTAGTGGTAGTTCGTGTCGAACCACTTGGTCATCTCCAGCGCCGCGGCGTCATGGCCGGCACAGCCGCAGCGCTCGCCTTCGCTGCGGCCGCGGGCCAGCGTGAAGTAGCGCGCCAGTTCCGGTTCGCCGTCGAAATGAAAGCGCGCCGGTTCGCACCCGAACATCAGGACGTGGTTGGCCACGTGGTCGTAATAGGCAAAGTCGCCGGCTGTCACGAACGACAGGCCTGCCGCGCGTTGCGCGGCCCAGTGACGTGCCCGCAGCGCGCGGCCCGTCGCCTCCAGTTCGGTAGCGGGCAGCTCGCCGCGCCAGTGGCGCTCCAGCGCCGTCTTCAGTTCGCGCCGGGCGCCGATGCGGGGAAAACCGGGGACGTGCAGTTCAATGTTTTTCATGTGTCATGCAATTTAAATATTGGTGCAGTAGAGTGTGCGACAATCCCTTCTATAAGCCAAACGAAAGATTTTGCGGCTCAACATGAAAATCATTCATTAACCATGCTGGAAATCCGCCATCTCCGCACCCTTGCCGCACTGCGCTCGGCGGGCAGCCTTGTGCGGGCCGCCCAGCTGCTCAATCTCACGCAGTCCGCGCTGTCGCACCAGATCAAATTGCTGGAGGACCGCTACGGCGGTCCCCTGTTCGAACGCAAGTCCGTACCGATCGGCTTTACCGCCACGGGCGCCCGGCTGCTGCGCCTGGCGGACTTGCTGCTGCCCGAGATCGAGCAGGCCGAGCGCGACGTGGCCCGGCTGATGCAGGGCGACCAGGGCATGCTGCGCGTCGCGCTGGAATGCCATACCTGCTTCGACTGGCTGATGCCCGTGATGGACGAGTTCCGCAAGCGCTGGCCGGAAGTCGAGATCGATCTCGTGTCCGGCTTTCACAGCGAACCCGTCGACCTGCTGAAGAGTGGTGCCGCCGACCTCGTGATCGGTTCCAGCTACGGTCCGCAATACGCGACGTTCCCGCTGTTCCGCTTCGAGATCCTGACCGTGATGGCGCAAAAGCACCGGCTGGCCACGCAGCGCCGCCTGGCGGCCGCCGACTTCGAAGGCGAGACGTTGATCACCTACCCCGTGCCGGAAGAGCGCATCGACCTGATCCGCGAAGTGCTGCGGCCGGCCGGCGTGCAGTTCCAGCGCCGCACGGCCGAGCTGACGGTGGCGATCCTGCAGCTCGTGGCCAGCCGCCGCGGCATCGCCGCGCTGCCGAACTGGGCAATCAAGAACTACGTCGACTACGACTATGTGATCGCGCGGCCCATCGGCGAACAGGGGCTGTGGAGCGACCTGTATGTGTCCGTGCCGGAGGCGCTGCGGCAGAAGGCGTACGTGGCGGACTTCGTGAAGGTGATCCGGGAACAGTGCGCCGCGTCGCTCGATGGGATCCGTTTGCTGTCCTGACACAGCAGTGGCTTGATATAGATCAAACAACATCTTTCCCCTGGCACTTAGGATGAGCTCTTTTGATCCGCCTCAATTCGGATGGAAGGAAGAGCCATGTTTACGCTGCCCTCGGAACTGATGTACGTCACCCGCACTTTCTTCGACACTCAGCTAGCCGGATGCAATGCGCTGCTGCGTACGGCGTTTGAAAGCGGCGCCAGCATGCTGGACGTGAACGTGCATGCGGCCCGTGCCGAACTGGCCGCCGCCAATGCGGTCTCGAGCGAACTGCTGTTCACGCGCGGGCCGCACGACCTGGCCGCGTTGACGGCGCGCGAGTCGCAGCAGGCTGTCGAGCGAGCCCAGCGTTACGGCCGTCACCTGGCCGGCATCGCGCATGACGTGCATGGCCGCCTCGGCGAACTCTCGAAGGACTTCGCTGGTAGCTTGCCCCGCACTTCGTTAGAATGAAATGTAGTAGCGCTTCGACAACCCCTGCTGACTTCGCACGTCAGTGAACTGGAGAAAGTAAATGGATGATGTAGTCATCGTTGCCGCGGCTCGCACCGCGGTCGGCAAATTCGGCGGCAGCCTGGCCAAGATTCCTGCAGCAGACCTGGGTGCCCACGTGATCAAGGGCTTGCTGGCGCAGACCGGCATCGATCCGAACCTGATCAGCGAAGTGATCATGGGCCAGGTGCTGACGGCCGGCGTGGGGCAGAATCCGGGTCGCCAGGCGCTGATCAAGGCGGGCTTGCCGAACGCGATCCCCGGCTACACGATCAACAAGGTGTGCGGCAGCGGACTGAAGGCCACGCATCTCGCGGCCCAGGCGATCAAGTGCGGCGATGCGGAGATCGTCATCGCCGGCGGCCAGGAAAACATGAGCGCCGCCCCGCATGTGCTGCCGGGTTCGCGCGACGGCTTCCGCATGGGCGACATCAAGATGATCGACTCGATGATCGTCGACGGCCTGTGGGATGTCTACAACCAGTACCACATGGGCATCACGGCCGAGAACGTGGCGAAGAAGTACGAGATATCGCGCACCCAGCAGGATGAGTTCGCGCTGCAGTCGCAGCTGAAGGCGGAAGCGGCGCAGAAGGCCGGCAAGTTCAAGGACGAGATCCTGCCGCTGGAAATCCCGCAGAAGAAGGGCACGATCGTGTTCGACAGCGACGAGTACATCAAGGCCGGCTCGACGATCGAAGGCCTGCAGGGCCTGCGCCCCGCGTTCAACAAGGAAGGCAGCGTCACGGCCGGTAACGCATCGGGCATCAACGACGGAGCCGCCGCCGTCGTGATGATGTCCGCATCGAAGGCCAAGGAACTGGGCCTGAAACCGCTGGCGCGCGTGAAGGCCTACGCGTCGTCCGGCCTCGACCCGGCCGAGATGGGCATGGGCCCCGTCAATGCAAGCAAGCTGGCGCTGAAGAAGGCTGGCTGGACGCCGCAGGACCTGGACCTGATGGAGATTAACGAAGCGTTCGCCGCGCAGGCCTGTGCCGTCAACCAGCAGATGGGCTGGGACACCAGCAAGATCAACGTCAACGGCGGCGCGATCGCGATCGGCCACCCGATCGGCGCCTCCGGCTGCCGCATCCTCGTCACCTTGCTGCACGAGATGGTGCGCCGCGATGCGAAGAAAGGCCTGGCGTCGCTGTGCATCGGCGGCGGCATGGGCGTCGCGCTTGCCGTCGAACGCGAATAAAGAGTTTGCATGACCTGGGCCGCCGCAGAAGCGGCCCTTTTGTTTGAGTACGCTAACTAGATAGAGGGGATATTTATGGCACGAGTTGCATTGGTAACGGGCGGCATGGGTGGCCTCGGCGAAGCGATCTGCATCAAACTCGTCGCGCTGGGCTACAAGGTGGTAACCACGTATTCCCCTAACAACACGAAGTATCAAGGCTGGCTGGATCAGATGAAGGAGGCGGGTTACAACTTCGCCGCTTATCCCTGCGACGTGTCCGACTACGAGTCGGCCCAGGCGTGCGTGGCGGCCATCCAGAACGAGATCGGCCCAGTGGACGTGCTGGTCAATAACGCGGGCATCACGCGCGACATGACCTTCAAGAAGATGGACAAGGTCAATTGGGATGCGGTGATCCGCACCAACCTCGACTCCGTGTTCAACATGACGAAGCCCGTGGCCGACGGCATGGTCGAGCGGGGCTGGGGCCGCATCATCAACATCTCGTCCGTCAATGGCCAGAAAGGCGCGTTCGGCCAGACCAACTATTCGGCAGCGAAGGCCGGCGTGCACGGCTTCACGAAGGCGCTGGCGCTGGAAGTGGCGAAGAAGGGCGTGACCGTCAACACGATCTCGCCGGGCTATATCGGCACGAAGATGGTCACCGAGATCCCGCAGGAAGTGCTGGACTCGAAGATCCTGCCGCAGATCCCGATGGGCCGCCTGGGCAAGCCGGACGAAGTGGCCGGCCTCGTCGCCTACCTGTCGTCCGACGAAGCAGCCTTCGTCACGGGCGCGAACATCGCCATCAACGGCGGCCAGCACATGTCGTAAGCGAGCCGCCGCCACCGGCAAAAACCGGTGTCAGACACTCAGGTGTCTGACACCGGTTTTGTTTTTGGTACAGTACACAGCCAATCTTCAGGGGACTATCGATGAGCATCCTGCCCGACGGCGGCCTGCAACTGGCCGCGCTCGAAGAACAACTGCTGCAGCCCGGCACGAAGGGCTTGCCGATCGCGGAACCGCTGCGTCAGCACATGATCGGCGTGCAGCGCTGGAACGTGCTCGCTGCCGACACGAGCTTTCCCGTCGCGCTGCTGAAGACGTCCAGCCTGCTGCACAACCTCGACTGGATGCATGCGTTCTGCGCCCGTTTCAACGCGGTGCTGGCGCCGCACGGCAAGACGACGATGAGCCCCCAGCTGTTCGGCGCCCAGCTGGCCAACGGCGCCTGGGGCATCACGCTGGCGACGGCTACGCAGGTGCTGGCCGCCGCCCGCTTCGGCGTGCGTCGCGTGCTGCTGGCCAATGAGTTGGTCGCCCCGGCCGACATCCGCGCTCTGCTGTACCTGATGCAGGACGACCCGGGCTTCGAGCTGTATACGCTGGCCGATTCGGCCGACGGCGTGCGGCGCTTGTCCGATGCCGTCGTCGCCAGCGGCCTCGATCGGCCGTTGCCGCTGCTGGTCGAACTGGGAATCAACGGCAAGCGCGCCGGCTGCCGCTCGCCGGACGATGCGCTGACGCTGGCCCGCCTGATCGCCAATGCACCGGGCCTGCAACTGGCCGGCATCGAAGGCTACGAGGGCTTGCTGGTCAGCGACGACCGCGCCGCCGACATCGAGCGCGTGAACGCCTTCCTGGCCCACATCGCGCAACTGGCGCGGCAGGCCGATGCCGAAGGCCTGTTCGGCGGGCCGCGCATCCTGCTGTCAGCGGGCGGCTCGTCGTACTTCGACCTGGTGGCGCGGGGTTTCCGCGACGTCGACGGCCTGTCGCGCCCCGTGCTCTCCGTGCTGCGCAGCGGCTGCTACCTGACCAGCGACCATGGCCACTACCTGCAGATGACGGCGGAACTGGACGAGCGCGAACACCTTGCCGTCGGCCTGAAGCCGGCGCTCGAAGTGTGGAGCATCGTGCTGTCCCGCCCCGAGCCCACGCTGGCGATCCTGTCGATGGGCAAGCGCGATGCGTCGTACGACCTGGGGCTGCCGCATGCGCTGGTCACGCATCGTCCCGGCGACGCTGGACCGGTGGCGCTGCCGGACGGCGCGCGCATCGAGAAGATGAACGACCAGCATGCGTACCTGCGGCTGCCGGAAGGGACGGACGTGCGCGTGGGCGACCTGGTCGGCTGTGGCATCTCGCACCCGTGCACGACGTTCGACAAGTGGCCAGTGCTGCTGCTCGTCGACGACGATTACAATGTACAGCGCGCCATCAACACGATCTTCTGAAAGACTGCCGACATGCCCGATCCGTCCCCGTACCTGTTCCCACCCGTCGCGCCGCAACGTAGCGGCATGCTGCCGGTCGACGAACTGCACACGATCTATTGGGAGGAGGTCGGCAATCCGCAAGGCATCCCCGTGATCTTCCTGCATGGCGGTCCCGGTGCGGGCCTGTCGCCGCAGCACCGCCGTTTCTTCGATGCGCGCCACTACCGCGTGATCCTGTTCGACCAGCGCGGCGCCGGCAAGTCGACGCCGCTGGGCGAGACCCGCAACAACACGACCCAGCTCCTCGTCTCGGACATCGAACGGCTGCGCGAGCTGATGGGCATCGACAAGTGGCTCGTGTTCGGCGGTTCGTGGGGCTCTACGCTGGCGCTGGCCTATGGCGAGACGCATCCGGAGCGCTGCCTGGGCTTCGTCCTGCGCGGCATCTTCCTGTGCACGCCGCTGGAGATCGACTGGTTCATCGACGGCGCGCAGTGGTTCCACCCGGAGATCCACGAGGAGTTCGCGGCCGCCATTCCGGCCGACGAGCAGGGCGACCTGCTGCAGGCGTATTACAAGCGCATCATGGACGACGACCCGGCCGTCTACTGGCCCGCGGTGCGCGGCTGGAGCCGCTTCGAAGGGCGGCGCGTGTTCCTGCTGCCGCAACCGGACGAGCCGCCGTGCGACACGCTGGACCTGGGCCTCGGCCGCCTCGAGGCGCACTACATGGCGAACCTCGGCTTCTTCGAGGAAGACCAGCTGCTGAAGAACGTCGAGCGCATCGCCCACCTGCCGGCGGTCATCGTGCAGGGCCGCTACGACGTGATCTGCCCGCCGTTCACCGCATGGCGGCTGCACAAGCGCTGGCCGGGGTCCGTCGTGAAGATGGTGCCGGACGCGGGGCATGGCGCGATGGAGGCGGGGATCAGCCGGGAGCTGGTAGCGGCGACCGAACAGTTCCGCCGCTTCGGTAGATTTGAATAGCGCGTAGGCCCGATAAAGTCGTCAGGGCAGGACGCCGCGGCGGCGCCATGGCGGCTTGCCCGGCCGCGCGCGCCCCTCGCGGGCTGTTACACTGGCGGCTGAAGCGGGCGCATCGTCCCGCGGGGACATTATCATCAATTCAATGAACATTCAGCTGGGCGATATCGGCCACATCATTCAACTGGCGATCGCGCCGGTATTCCTGCTTAACGGCGTCTGCACGGCACTGATGGTGCTGATCAACCGGCTGGCGCGGATCATCGACCGGTCGCGGGTGCTCGAAGACCGCCTCGACGTTGCCTACAACGACAATTACCTGACCGAGCTGGACGTGCTGTACCGCCGCTCGCACCTGATCAACTACGCAATCACGCTGGCGACCGCGTGCGGCCTGTTCGTCTGCCTCGTCATCGCGCTGCTGTTCATCGGCGATACGACCGAAGTCACGCTGGACAAATACATCGCCGGCCTGTTCGTCGCCTCCGTGATCAGCCTGATCGGCAGCTTCGGCTTCCTGCTGCGCGAGATCTTCATCGCTTCCGCGGCGATGCGCGCCATGCGCCACGTCCGCCTGTCACCCAAAACCAACGAGTAGTTTTCCATGCATGATTATCAACGCCCCCCGACCCTGCACCGCTACGGCCCCCGCGACGAACTCGACCTGGCACTGACCCAGGGCCAGTTCGTGCTGCGCCCGATGGCGGGCTTCCTCACGCTGTCGTTCTCGCAGGCGTGGGACCGCCAGCTGTTCGACCTGTTCGGCGCCGACGCCTGCCTCGTCATCCACAACACGGAAGAATTCGGCGAGCGCATCCACCGTGCCGTACAACGCGCATTGCCCAACTGGGCCGGTATCGACGGTGCCGTCGAATACGGCAGCCGCGCGCGCCTGGGTGCCGCCTTCACGATGGGGACGCAGGATGCCGCGGAACAGGAATGGAAGTTCGCGTGGCGCCCGATGCATACGCAGGCGAGCCTGAACCCGGTCGTGATCCGGATCGGCAGCATCGAACAGTTCGCGGAAGTGCGGGCGAAGGACCACTACCCGGCGTGATGCCGGCGTTCAGCGCGGGGCCGGCACCGCGGCGGCTTGCGTGCGCGCGATATCGGTGCCGGTGGACGGCAGCGCACGCGGCGCCAGGCCCTTGTCGAGGCGCGTCAGCACGGCCGTCAACATGCGTTCGACGTCGCCGCGGATGATGTTCGTGCCGAGGATGCCGGGCACGTAGAAGCTCGGCATCATGCGCCCCGTGTACAGCACGCGGGTGCCGCCCGTTTCCGGCACGGGCACCAGTTCCCAGCGCGATTCGTAATGCTTCATGTCGCCCGAGATCAGGTCGATGTCGATCGACGACATGGGCTGCTCCGTCGCGCGCACGATCAGGTGGATCGAGCGGGACATGAACAGAAAGCGGGCATTGCCGAACTGCTCGATGATCACTTCATTGCCATTGCGCGAGAGGACGCGGCACGACACGAGGTCGGGCACGAATTCCTCCATCCGGTCGTAGCTCGTGAGGATACGCCAGACCACCGGCAGCGGCGCTTGCACGGTGCCGCTGGCATCGATCTCGTACATGTGCAGCGCATCCTGCGTGATGCGCTTGACGGTGACGTGCAGCTTGGGCGTGTCGGTACGCTGCCCTTGCGCATACACCAGCGCGGGCGCGGTACAGCCGATCAGCAGGAGCAGCAGCAGTTGCCTCATGCTGTTCAGCGTACGGGAAGTGGTGTCAGAATACAAGTCTCGCACGCCCGTTCGGTTATCCAGCGCACAAACTCCATCCCAATCGAAAGATGACACCTTACCCCCATCTGCTCAGCCCCCTGGACCTTGGCTTCACGACCCTGCGCAACCGCGTCGTGATGGGTTCGATGCACACCGGTCTCGAAGACCGCTTCTGGCACTACGGCAAGCTGGCCGCGTTCTATCGCGAGCGGGCGCGGGGCGGCGTTGGACTGATCGTTACAGGTGGCATCTCGCCGAACCGGCAGGGGTGGCTGCTGCCGTTCGGCGGCACGCTCAATCATCTCGGCGACGTGTTCAATCACCGCAAGGTGACCCGGGCGGTGCACGAGGAGGGCGGCAAGATCCTTCTGCAGATCCTGCACGCGGGGCGCTACGGCTACCAGCCGTTCGTCGTGTCGGCATCAAGCCTCAAGTCGCCGATCTCGCCGTTCAAGCCGCGCGCGCTGACGGAGGCCGGCATCGAGGCGACCATTCGCGCCTACGTGCGCTGTGCCCAGCTGGCGCGCAAGGCCGGCTATGACGGCGTCGAGATCATGGGCAGCGAAGGGTATCTGCTGAACCAGTTCCTGTCGGCGCGGACGAACCGGCGCACCGACCGCTGGGGCGGCGCCGTCGAGAACCGCATGCGCCTGCCCGTCGAGATCGTGCGCAGGGTGCGCGAAGCGGTCGGGCGCGACTTCATCATCATGTACCGGCATTCGCTGCTCGACCTCGTCGAAGGCGGCAATACGTGGGATGAGGTGGCGACCGTCGCCCGGGCATTGCAGGAGGCCGGCGTGACGATCCTGAACACGGGCATCGGCTGGCACGAGGCACGCGTGCCGACGATCGTCACGTCGGTGCCGCGCGCCGCGTTCGCGGCCGTGACGGCGCGCCTGCGCCGCGAGGTGACGATCCCCGTCGTCGCGTCGAACCGCATCAACATGCCGGCCGAGGCGGAAAACGTGCTGGCACGCGGCGACGCGGACATGGTGTCGATGGCGCGGCCGTTCCTGGCCGACCCGGAATTCGTCAACAAGGCGAAGGCCGGGCGCGCCGACGACATCAACACGTGCATCGCCTGCAACCAGGCGTGCCTCGACCACACGTTCGCGAACCGGCGCGCCACGTGCCTCGTCAATCCGCGCGCCTGCCACGAGATGGAGCTGGTGTACCGCCGCACGCCGGCGCGCCGCCGCGTGGCCGTTGTCGGCGCCGGGCCGGCCGGGCTATCCGCCGCGACGGTGGCGGCCGAGCGGGGGCATGACGTGACGCTGTTCGAAGCGAGTGAGCGCGTCGGCGGCCAGTTCAACGTGGCGCTGCGCATCCCTGGCAAGGAGGAATTCACCGAGACGATCCGCTACTTCCGCCGCCGCCTGGACGCGACGGGCGTGCGCGTGCAACTGGGCCGGCGCGTCACCCCCGCGGACCTGCAGGACTACGACGACGTGGTCGTCGCCACCGGTGTCGTGATGCGCCGCCCGGCGATCGACGGCATCGACCACCCGAAGGTGCTGACCTACCTGGACGTGCTGGCGCAGGGCAAGCCGGTCGGCCCGCGCGTGGCGATCATCGGCGCGGGCGGCATCGGTTTCGACGTCGCCGAATTCCTGCTGCACGACACAGCCGCCCCGCGCCCCCAGCCCCTGGAACAGTGGACGGCCGAGTGGGGCGTCGACCTGGCCGCGAGTACCGGCGGCGGGCTCGTCCCGCCCACGCCGCCGCATCCGGCCCGGCAGGTGTACCTGCTGCAGCGTAAAACCAGCAAGCCCGGCGCGGGCCTGGGCAAGACGACGGGCTGGGTGCACCGCGCCACGCTGCTCCGCCACGGCGTCGAGATGCTGCCGGGCGTGCAGTACCGCCGCATCGACGACGCCGGCCTGCACATCACCGTGGGCGGCCTGGACCGGCTGCTGGAAGTGGACAACGTGATCGTCTGCGCCGGCCAGGAAAGCCTCGTCGAGCTGATGCCGCCGAAAGGCACGACGACCACCGCGCGCTTCCACAAGATCGGCGGCGCCGCGCTGGCCGCCGAACTGGACGCCAAGCGCGCGATCCGCGAAGGCGCCGAACTGGCCGCCCGGCTGTAGTACCGCTGAGCCTGTGTCCCCTGGTGCCAGGCACGAGAGGACACGGCCTCAACTGCAAACACGCATGAGTTCGTGTCCCTTGGTGCCTGGCACCAGGGGACACGGCCTCGGCCGTTGTCAGTGCTTGCCCGGCTCCCGGAACGTTTCGAGCACGTAGTCGCTGATGCCGTTGGCGAGTTCTTCTTCGCCGATGAATACCTTGCCGGCCTGCTCCTCGCGTAGCAGGTCCGCTTCTTCCTCGCTGTGCGTGCGCACGACGGTCTTGATGTTCGGATTCAGAGTGCGCGCCGTTTCGATCATCGCGCGGACGTGGAACGTGTCAGGTGTCGCGATCACCAGCATGCGCGCGTGCGCGATGTGGGCCTGGATCAGCACTGCCGGTTCGCCCGCATTGCCCGCGACGGCGGGGATGCCGGCGCGGCGCAGCTCGTCGACCTTTTCGCGGTTCTGTTCCGCGACGACATAATGGATGCCATTCGCGTTCAACGTCTGCGCGATGCGGCGCCCCACGCGGCCGTAGCCGACGAGGACGACCTGCCCGGCCAGCTTGCTGTGCGCCGTCGACATCGGCAGCTCCGCCAATGGGTCGGCAGGGCGGTCGAACTTCGCCGCCAGCAGCGGGTTGCGGCCGAGCCAGCGGCCCAGCGGGCCGGTGGCGGCGAACACGATCGGGTTGACGGCGATCGAGATGATCGCGCCCGCCAGGATCAGGCTCTGGCCGTCGTGCGGCATCAGCTTCAGCGAGATGCCCAGCGCGGCGAGGATGAACGAGAACTCGCCGATCTGCGCCAGGCTGGCCGACACCATCAGCGCCGTCTGCGCCGGATAGCGCAGCAGCACGACCAGCGCAAACGCGGCCAGCGACTTGCCGAACACGATGATCGCGACGACCGCCAGCAGCTGCAGCGGTTGTTCGACGATGATGGCCGGCTCGAACAGCATGCCGACGGAGACGAAGAACAGCACCGCGAACGCGTCGCGCAGCGGCAGCGATTCCTCGGCCGCGCGGTGCGCCAGCGCCGATTCGCGCAACACCATGCCGCCGAAGAAGGCGCCCAGCGCGAACGAGATGCCGAACAGTTTCGTCGACGCGTACGCGATGCCGACGGCCGCCGCGATCACGCACAAGGTGAACAGCTCGCGCGAGCCGGTGCGCGCCACCTGCCACAGGATCCACGGGAACAGCTTGCGGCCGACCAGCAGCATGAAGCCGACGAACAGCGCCACCTGGCCCAGCGTGATGGCCAGCGTCATCCAGATGCTGGCCGACGGATCGTGGCCTTCGGTCGCGCCGCCCAGCGACGGCGCCAGCGCCGGCAGCAGCACCAGCACGAGCACCGTCACGAGGTCCTCGACGACGAGCCAGCCCACCGCGATGCGGCCGTTGAACGAATCGAGGATGCCCCGTTCTTCGAGGGCGCGCAGCAGCACGACGGTGCTGGCCACGGACAGCGCCAGGCCGAACACAAGCCCGCCGCCGATCGACCATCCCCACCAGTGCGCCAGCCCCATGCCCAGCGCCGTCGCCGCTGCGATCTGCAGCACCGCGCCCGGCAATGCCACCTTGCGCACTTCCCACAGGTCGTCCAGCGAGAAGTGCAGGCCCACGCCGAACATCATCAGCATCACGCCGATCTCGGCCAGCTGGCCGGCCAGCGCGGCGTCGGCGACGAAGCCGGGAGTCGTGGGGCCCAGCAGGATGCCGGCGGCGAGATAGCCCACCAGCGCGGGCAGTTTGAGGCGGGTGGCGAGGAAGCCGAAGACGAGGCCGAAGCCCAGGGCCGCGGCGATGGTGGTGATCAGGCTGACGTCATGGTGCATGCAGGCGGGGTTCCTTTCAGTGTACGCTTATATTCGTTGGCGGGGGCGGCAACATGCCGTCCCGACAACGAGTATAAGCCGAACGCCCCGCCCGGCTCGCCGTTTTACAGCTCCGGTACCAGCTTTTGCACGACGACGCTGCCGATCGAATAGCCGGCGCCGAACGAGCAGATGACGCCGTAGGCGCCTTGCGGCAGGTCGTCCTGGTGCTTGTGGAAGGCGATGATGGAACCGGCCGACGACGTGTTCGCGTACGTGTCCAACACCACCGGCGCTTCGTCGGCCGTCGCGTCGCGGCCCAGGATCAGGCGGGCGATCAGCTGGTTCATGTTCAGGTTCGCCTGGTGCAGCCAGTAGCGGTTGATCTGCTCGATCTGCAGGCCCGCGCTGGCGATCGAGTTCTTGATCATCTCGGCCGCCATCGGGCACACGTCCTTGAACACCTTGCGGCCCTGCTGCTTGAACAGCTTGTCGGGCTGGCCCACGCCGGCTTCGTCGAAGCGGTTCATGAAGCCGAAGTTGTTGCGGATATTGTTCGAGAACGACGTCTTCAGCTTCATGTCGAGAATCGCGAAGCGGTGCTCGGACACCGCCGTGTCGGCCGCCTCGATGACGATCGCCGTGCAGGCATCGCCGAAGATGAAGTGGCTGTCGCGGTCGCGGTAGTCCAGGTGGCCGCTGGTGATTTCCGGATTCAGTACCAGCACGGCGCGCGCCTGGCCCGTCTGCACGGCGGTGGCGCCGGTCTGGATGCCGAACGTCGCCGACGAACAGGCCACGTTCATGTCGAAACCGAAGCCGTCGATGCCCAGCGCCTGCTGCACCTCGATCGCCATCGCCGGGTAGGCGCGCTGCATGTTCGAGCAGGCGACGATCACCATGTCGATGTCGGCCGGCGTGCGCTTGGCGCGGGCCAGCGCTTCCTTGGCCGCCGCGACGCAGATCTCGGCCTGCAGCGACAGTTCCTCGTTGGCCCGCTCGGGAATGCGCGGCATCATCCGCGCCGGGTCGAGGATGCCTTCCTTGTCCATCACATAGCGGGATTTGATGCCGGATGCCTTTTCGATGAAGCCGGCGGACGACGGCTCCAGCGCCGTGACCGTGCCGGCCGCGATGCCTTCCGCGTTGGCGGCGTTGAAGCGCTCGACGTAGGCATTGAAGCTGTCGACCAGTTCCTCGTTGGTGATCGTGTGCGGAGGCGTGAAGAGTCCGGTACCGCTGATGACGGCTTGTTTCATGTGCAAACTTTCGAATTCGTTAATAGGCAGCAGCAGGCAGCAGCAGTGCGACAGCGCCAGTACGGCGCAGATTTTACCTTAACGAACGCGACAGAAGCGGTAGAGGAAGGCCCCCAAAGTGTTGCCCGAGGCGGCTTGGCCTTGGCGGGCAAACGCTTATTTGGCGGCCGGCGCGGCAGCCTGCCCGATCGTCGACGCGGCCTTGGCCTTCTGCACGGGCAAGCCCTTCAGGTGGTTCAGCGCTTGCGCGAGCTGGAAGTCGTCGGCACTGCCGTATTCGAGGGGCTTGCGCTGCTTTTCCAGCGCCAGGATGCGCATCTGCTCTTCGAGCTCGTCGCGTTTTTCCTTGCTGGCTTCCGCCTCGCGGTCGTTGGACAGGTGCTTTTCCAGATCTGCCTCGCGCATGCGCAGCGCATTCAGGCCGTCGCCGTCGGCGTATTCGTTGACCGGCACGTCCGGCGTGATGCCCTTGGCCTGGATCGAGCGGCCGTGCGGCGTGTAGTAGCGTGCCGTCGTCAGTTTCAGGGCCGTATCGGCCGTCAGCTGGCGGATCGTCTGCACGGAACCCTTGCCGAACGTCTGGCTGCCGATGATCGTCGCGCGCTTGTAGTCCTGCAGCGCACCGGCGACGATCTCCGAGGCGGAGGCCGAGCCGGTATTGACGAGCACCGCGAGCGGCACGCGCTTCACCGCTTCCGGCAGGCGCGCTAGCGCATCGCTGTCGCTGCGCAGCGAGTAGTACTCGGGGCGGGCATAGTAGATCTGCTTCGAGTCGGGCAGCTGGCCGTTGGTGGACACCACCGGCGTATCCTTCGGCAGGAACGCGGCGGCCACGCCGATCGCGCCTTGCAGCACACCGCCCGGGTCGTTGCGCAGGTCGAGCACCATGCCCTTCAGGTTCGGATCCTGGCGGTACAGCTCCGTGATCTTCGCGGCCAGGTCGTCCACCGTCGGTTCCTGGAACTGCGCCACGCGCAGCCATGCATAACCCGGCTCGACGATCTTGCCCTTGATGCTCTTCTGGTGAATTTCCTCGCGCACCAGGCTGAACGTGAGCGGCTGCGGCTCATCCTTGCGCAGCACCGTCAACGTCACCTTGCTGTGCGGCTCGCCGCGCATGCGCTTCACCGACTCGTCCAGCGACAGGCCTTTCAGCGGCGTCGTATCGAGGCGGGTGATCAGGTCGCCGGCCTTGATGCCTGCGCGGTAGGCGGGCGAGTCCTCGATCGGCGCGACGATCTTGATGTAGCCTTCGTCGCTCTGGGCGATCTCGATGCCCAGGCCCACGAAGCGGCCTTGCGAGCCTTCGCGCAATTCCGCATATGCTTTCTTGTCGAGGTAGGCCGAGTGCGGGTCGAGCGACGCGACCATGCCGGAGATGGCTTCGGTCAGCAGTTTCTTGTCCTCGACCTGCTCGACGTAATCGGATTTGATGAGGCCGTACACATCGGCCAGCTGGCGCAACTCTTCCAGGGGCAGCGCAGGTTCCGCGTTGCGCTGCGCCAGCGCGGAGAACTGCAATGAAACGGCAATGCCGGCGACGACGCCCAAGCCGACAAGCCCGCCGTTCTTGATGCTCTTTCTGAAATTCTTGGCCATGTTCTTGCCCACGCTGTTGCCGGCATTGTTGCCGACGTTGTTACTCGTCCATGCTGGCGCTCACTCGACCGCCGTCGGTTCAGTATAAACCTGATCGTCGACGGATGTGGGGGTCCGGATGTGCGGCGCCGCGGCTTTACCACGTTTTACGTTACGCCCTGATCGGCCCGCCAATATTGCGGGATTTTGTAGACATGTATGCCTCACGTTAATGAGCGTAAGTAAATGTAAGAAAGGCGGAACGCACCGGTATCAGGTCCTACACTGGGTTTGTATTTCTCTCTACCCTGAAGTGGTTTTAGCCAGCGCCCCAAGCGCTGGCTTTTTTTTGCACGGAGCATTCATGAACGTATTCAAGAGGAGCGCGGCCGCGGTGGCCGCCGCGCTGTTGTTGGCCGGGCCCGCGCTGGCGCTGCCGATGATGGAGATGCGCGCGCAGGACCTGCTGATGATGGCGCCGGACCTGAAGCAGGCGCTGAAGCTGACCCCGAACCAGGCCACGCTGTGGAGCCAGACCGAGAGCCGCACCCGCACGCTGCTGCGCGAACGCCAGTCGCGCGAAGAGAAGCTGCAGGCGGCCACGTTGCAGGCATTGCAGGGCAAGGACGTCGAGCTGCGCGAACTGACCGCCGCGCTGGATGCCGAAAGCCGCGCCAATGCGGCCGAGGAGCAGCAGCTGCGCGAGTGGTGGCTGACGGTGAACGATGCGCTCGACGATACCCAGCGCCGCGCCGTGGCCGTGTTCCTGGCCGAACAGTTGCAGCGCAAGCCCGAAGGGCCGGGCGGCAGCGGCGGGCCGGCGCGCGGTGAAGGCGGCGAAGGCCGCGGCGGCCATCGCGGCGGTCCGGGTGGCGGCATGGGCGGCGGCGCAGGCGGTGGCAAGGGCGGCATCAACATCGGGCTGTAAGGCCGGGCGATGCTTGCGTAGCGTCGTGTATCGCAAAGTATCGAAAAGTAAAAAGCCCGGGCGGGTGACCGCGCCCGGGGGCGGCGAGGGTGCGCCGTCCAGCTTCCTCGTGTACGCTAGCGGGCTGGCGCCGGCGCACGGGCGCATGCGCCAGCTTCCGCAACCCGGGTCCAGCCCCACAAGGGCGATCACCCCATTTCGAGAAAGTGGCAACGTGAAACGACATCTCCTCTCCACCCTGACGATTGCGCTGTGCGCCGGCTTTGCCACCGCGGGACACGCGGCATCGGCCGCCCCGGTTTCCGGCATCGACACCCAGTACATCGACCCAAGCGTACGGCCGCAGGACGACTTCTTCGTGCACCTGAACGGCCAGTGGCTGAAGACGGCCGAGATCCCGGCCGACAAGTCGAGCTGGGGCTCGTTCGCCAAGCTGCGTGACGACACGCTGCCGCAGCTGCGCGGCATCATCGAAGATCTGGGCAAGGGCAAGCGGCTGCAGGGCGACGAGCAGAAGATCGCCGACCTGTACGCCAGCTACATGGACGAGAAGAAGCTGGACAAGCTGGGCGCCAAGCCGCTGGCCGGCGAACTGGCGCGCATCGCCGCGCTGAAGGACAAGGGCGAGCTCCCCGCGCTGGTCGCCCACCTGACGCGCATCGGCGTATCGGTGCCGTACAGCGTGCGCGTGTCGCAGGATGCGCGCGCGTCGACCCGCTACGCCGCCTACGTGGCGCAGAGCGGCCTCGGTCTGCCCGACCGCGACTACTACCTGAAGAAGGACGACGCCAAGCTGGCCGACGCGCTGGCGAAGTACGAGCTGCACGTGGCGAAGGTGCTGACCCTGGCCGGCGCCAAGGATGCGGCCGCGCAGGCGAAGAGCATCGTCGCGCTGGAAACCGCACTGGCGCAGGCGCAGTGGACGAAGGTCGAGAACCGCGACCCCGTCAAGCGCTACAACAAGACCGACATCGCCAAGCTGGCCGAACTGGCGCCGGGCTATGACTGGCAGGGCGCGCTGGCCGCCGCCGGCATCGCCGGCAAGACGGACTATGCGATCGTTATGCAGCCAAGCTACCTGCAAGGCTTCGTCAAGGCCGTCAACGACACGGACCTGGCAACGTGGAAGTCGTATTTCACGTGGCAGCTGCTGCGCGATGCGTCGCCTTACCTCTCGAAGCCGTTCGCCGATGCGCACTTCGCGTTCTACGGCACCGTGCTGACGGGCGTGACGGAACAGCCGCCGCGCTGGAAGCGGGGCGTCGGCGTCGTCGAAGGGGCGATCGGCGAAGGCCTGGGCAAGCTGTACGTGGCGAAGTACTTCCCGGCCGACCGCAAGGCGCGCATGGAGCAGCTGGTGCGGAACCTGATGGCCGCCTACAAGCAGAGCATCGACACGCTCGACTGGATGAGCCCCGAGACGAAGAAGGAAGCGCAAGCCAAGCTGGCCAAGTTCACGCCGAAGATCGGCTACCCCGACAAGTGGCGCGATTACAGCAAGCTGAAAGTCGCACGCGGTGACCTGATCGGCAGCTTGCGCAACGCGTCCGTGTTCGACTACGACCGCAACATCGCCAAGCTGGGCCAGCCGATCGACCGCACCGAGTGGGGCATGACGCCGCAGACCGTGAACGCCTACTATCGCTCGACGACGAACGAGATCGTGTTCCCGGCCGCGATCCTGCAGCCGCCGTTCTTCGATGCGAAGGCGGACGACGCCGTCAACTACGGCGCGATCGGCGCCGTGATCGGCCACGAGATCAGCCACGGCTTCGACGACTCGGGCAGCCAGTCCGACGGCGACGGCAACCTGCGCAACTGGTGGACGGACCAGGACCGCGCCAACTTCAAGGCAAAGACGGACCGCCTCGTTGCGCAGTACGATTCGTACAGCCCGCTGCCGGGCTACCACGTCAACGGCAAGCTGACCCTGGGCGAGAACATCGCCGACAACTCCGGCCTGGCGATCGCGTACAAGGCGTATAAGATCGCGCTGAACGGCCAGCCGGCCCCGGTGATCGACGGCCTGACGGGCGAGCAGCGCTTCTACATGGGCTTTGGCCAGGTGTGGCGTTCGAAGATGCGCGAATCGCAGCAGATCGTGCAGGTGAAGACGGACCCGCACTCGCCGGGCCAGTTCCGCGCCAACGGCACCGTCGTCAACCAGCCCGGCTTCTATGAAGCGTTCGGCGTGAAGGAAGGCGACAAGCTGTATCTGAAGCCGGAAGAGCGCGTGATCATCTGGTAACGCAGTTGGCCAGCGCCGCCGCAGGCAAAAAGACCACACTGCGTGGTCTTTTTGTCATCCGGGCCGGCGCGTATGATATTGTCGGTTGCCCGGTGACCGACCGGCCCAAACCCATCGTTCTACACAAGAGGGAAATACCTTGAAACGACACCTGTTAAGTGCATTAACGCTCGGCCTGTTGGCCGGCGTCTGCGGCGTTGCCGGCGCGGCCGACAAGGCCCCGACCAAGAACGTCGCATCCGGCATCGCGATCGAGTATGTCGACCCATCCGTGCGCGCCCAGGACGACTTCTTCGTTCATACCAACGGCAAGTGGCTGGCCACGACCGAGATCCCGGCCGACAAGTCCAGCTGGGGTTCGTTCGCCAAGCTGCGCGAGGATATCCAGCCGCAGCTGAAGAAGATCATCGAGGACGCGGCCGCCAGTGCGCAGGACGCGGACCAGCGCAAGATCGGCGACTTCTACGCCAGCTTCATGGATGAGGCACGCGTCGAACAGCTGGGCATTGCGCCGATCAAGGACAACCTGGCCCGCATCGGCGCCCTGACCGACAAGAAGGCGCTGCCGCAACTGCTCGCCGAGTTCAATCGCTATGGCGTGACGGCACCGATCAACTTCGGCATCCACCAGGACAACAAGGATTCGACCAAGTACGTGGCCGACTTCTACCAGGACGGCCTGGGCCTGCCGGATCGCGACTACTACCTGAAGAAGGACGACGCGAAACTGGCCGACGCGCTGGCGAAGTACGAGACGCACATGGCGAAGATGCTGACGCTGGCCGGCGTTGCCGATGCCGCCGCCACCGCCAAGGCGATCGTTGCGTTCGAGACGGAGATCGCGAAGATCCAGTGGAGCAAGGTCGAGCTGCGTGACCCGGTGAAGGCGTACAACAAGTACGACATCGCGAAGGTCGGCGAACTGATGCCGGGCTTCGACTGGAACGCCTACCTGGCCGCCACCGGCGTGCAGGGCAAGGTGACGTACGTGATCGTCAGCCAGCCGACCTACCTGCAGGCGCTGGACAAGGTGCTGGCCAACACGCCGATCGAAACGCTGAAGGCGTATGCGCAGTGGCACGTGATCCATGCTGCCGCACCGTACCTGTCGAAGGCGTTCGTCGACGAGAACTTCGCGTTCTACGGTACCACGCTGTCCGGCGCAACGGAGAACCGCCCGCGCTGGAAGCGTGCCGTCACCTCGACGGAAGGCGCGCTGGGCGAAGCGATCGGCAAGGTCTACGTGCAGCAGCACTTCCCGCCGGAGTACAAGGCGCGCATGGAAGTGCTCGTGAAGAACCTGCTGACCGCGTTCAAGCAGAGCATCAACACGCTGGACTGGATGACGCCGGCCACGAAGAAGGAAGCGCAAACGAAGCTGGCCAAGTTCACGACGAAGATCGGCTACCCGAACAAGTGGCGCGACTACTCGGCGCTGACGGTGAAGCGCGACGACCTGCTGGGTAACGTGCAGCGTGCCAACGAGTTCAACTACAACAAGGAATTGAACAAGCTGGGCAAACCGATCGACCGCGACGAGTGGCTGATGACGCCGCAGACGGTCAACGCGTACTACAACCCGGAAATGAACGAGATCGTGTTCCCGGCCTCGATCCTGCAGCCGCCGTTCTTCGATCCGAAGGCGGACGACGCGGTCAACTACGGCGGCA
Organism: Pseudoduganella flava; assembly: GCF_007830495.1. Classification (GTDB taxonomy): domain Bacteria; phylum Pseudomonadota; class Gammaproteobacteria; order Burkholderiales; family Burkholderiaceae_D; genus Rugamonas; species Rugamonas flava. The sequence continues at coordinate 242,229 of NZ_VLKW01000006.1, forward strand.
TCGGCGGCGTGATCGGCCACGAGATCAGCCACGGCTTCGACGACCAGGGCGCGCAGTATGACGGCGACGGCAACCTGCGCGACTGGTGGAGCCCGGCCGACCACAAGAACTTCAAGGCCAAGACGGGCCAGCTGGTGGCGCAGTACAGCGCCTTCAGCCCGCTGCCCGGCTACAACGTGAACGGCGAACTGACGCTGGGCGAGAACATCGGCGACAACTCCGGTCTCGCCGTCGCCTACAAGGCCTACAAGCTGTCGTTGAAGGGCAAGAAGGCGCCGGTGATCGACGGCCTGACGGGCGACCAGCGCTTCTACATGGGCTGGGCGCAGGTATGGCGCATGAAGATGCGCGAGCCGGCCCAGATCGTGCAGATCAAGACCGACCCGCACTCGCCTGGCCAGTTCCGCGCCAACGGCACGATGCGCAACCAGCCGGGCTTCTACGACGCCTTCAAGGTGAAGGATGGCGACAAGATGTACCTGCCGCCGAAGGAGCGTGTGATCATCTGGTAAGCGTGCGCGCTTGACGATGCAAGGCCGCCAGCGTGCGGCCTTTTTTACGCCCGCCGAAAACGTCGGGACGAAAAAAAACCGCCCGCAGGCGGTTCTCCGGGAGGCCGGTGAATCAGCCTTTCGGCGCTTCGGCCGGTGCTGCCGCGGGCGCATCGCCTGCCGGTGCGGCGGCGGAAGCGGCGGGTGCTTCCGGTTCCTTGAACTTCGCGCCGGACTGGTTCGTCATGAACACGACGGCGCGCGCCACTTCCAGGTTGTCCAGGTCCGGGTTGCCGCCCTTGGCCGGCATCGCGCGGATGCCTTCGATGGCGTGCTTGACGAGCGTGTCGTAACCCTGCGCGATACGGGCGCCCCAGGCACCGCTGTCGCCCACTTTCGGCGCACCGGCGACACCGGCACCGTGGCAAGCCTGGCAGGTCGTCGTGTAGATGGCTTCGCCCGTCTGCAGCACCTTCGGCGCGTTGGCGTCCTTGAACGTGAAGCCTTCGTCGGCGACCGGTTTCAGGCGGCCGGCGACGGCTTCGGCGGACATCGCGTCCGTGCCGGCGCCCGTCAGCTTTTGCTGGGTGACGAATTGCACCAGCAGGATGATACCGAGGATGGTGATAAGGAAGAAACCTACGACAGCTGCTACGAGTTGCTTGGGCGTCCGGATGACGGAGACTGGTTCGTGTTGTGCGTCGCTCATGATGTCCTTAGTACAAAGTCTGGCCTGCCAGTGTTAAGGGTGGGTACTTCGGTGATCCGAACGATTATAGACGCAAAATTATTGGCTTGGAAACGATTCGGCCTCGGTGGAAATGGTTAGTTTCCCATCGGTAAGAGTGACTATTTGCATGCATGCCATGAAAAGTTGTGCTTTGACATAGACGCGCGGCACGAAAGCCGGTATCCTTCCGGTTCTCTTCCGAGTGCGGCTGTAGCTCAGTGGATAGAGTATTGGCCTCCGAAGCCAAGGGTCGCTGGTTCGATCCCAGCCAGCCGCACCATTTTTTCCCTTCCAATCAATAAGTTATGCGCTGCAATATGTTGCAGTGTTTAGCAATTTGATGCACTTTTTGGCACACCGACTGTGCCAAACTTGTGCCAAGTTTCTCTTCTCTAATTTTTGGCACGCTCGACATGCTGCATCGCATTGCAGACTACTGCAAGCGAAGGCATAGGCACGGGTCAATTTGCCTATCTGTGCAGCCATGTGCACTGTTGTTTTCCAAAATACGCTATGATTTCAGCACCGTGCTGAGAGCGTGTGAACGGCCCCGAGACAAAAGCAAAGCGACCAGGTAGCGTAGCCCGCAGACCTGTCGTCACGAAGCGAGGGCCACGTATCGTTCAGCAGTTCATCTTTTAAAGCGGAATGAGGATGAATAGGAAAGGATGCCTAGGCAATCGCCTGCGAGAGGCTCACCGCCGGTCAGAATGAGGCCGGAGTCAAAGTGTGAGGCTTCCAGGAGAACGGCAACATGAGGGGGACAACCCCGCTGTAGGTTTTCCATAGCGAAGTTGGTCGAGCAGCCTTTGGCGTAACGTTCTCGTCCCAACTGGAAAGCGTGCAGCCCCGCAGACTCATTCGACTCCGACGGTCTCTGACTGGTCGGGTTCGGAGACGTCTTGCCATGCAAACCTTACTTTCTGTTGAGCAGTTATCCGCGTGTCTTCATAAATCTGTCGCAAGCATCCGTAGCGATGTAACGCGTAATCCCCAAGCACTGCCGCCGATATGCCGGCTTCCGGGCACGAAACGCCTTTTATGGCGCACGGAAGATGTTGAATGCTGGCTCGCGAAGCATGTTCTATCCCCCCCTCCAGTGCCGGCATTGCCATTGGCTACGCCTAAACGGGGCCGCCCTCGGAAAACTGAGCAGACCACTACAGCGGCTAGCACTGCACGGCCAGCAGGCGCCTCTTCGACGCGTCGGGCCCGGGGGGCATAGTCATGCTGCTCGAGGATCTTTCCAAACGACTCACAGAGCGCGCACTTGTCGCAGGCTCTCGCATGCCTCCATGGCCAGAGACTGTGCGTGGCGTTCCCAATGGAGTTCTACGCTCCGCCTTGTTCGGTGCGATTGGCCGTTGTAAGCGTGCTCGGCTGGACCGGGAGCTGATTGCATCGGTTGAGGGAGTTGTAATATGGTACTCAGGGATGCAGCTCGATCAAACTGATCTGGATGTCTGGGAAGGGATCCTGCACTTATCGCGGAATGCCGACTTAGTTCAACCAATTCAGTTTGGCGCCAGGCAATTCCTGCGGCTAATCGGCCGCGGCGGACCCAATGGCGATAGCCTTGGGAAGGGCGATCGCAAGTGGCTCAAGAGCGTTATCACGCGGCTAGCTGGTGCAAATGTTGAGCTTCGACAGGGACCATATACCTATATCGGCTCGCTCATCAATGAGGTCCTTTTAGATGATACCAATGGACAGTATATGCTGACCCTTAATCCTCGCATGAGAGTATTGTTCAGCCGCGACGCCTATACAGGTGTGGATTGGACAATCCGACGCAGCTTGCAGGGATATCCGTTGGCTCAGTGGCTTCACGGCTACTACTCGACACACGCACGTCCATACCCTCTTAACGTTGATACCCTTCACTCCCTTTGCGGGAGCAAGACGGGCGCTTCGGCGAAGACGGAGATGGCAAAGGAGAGAGCCTTAAGGTGCTGGCGTACTGCGACCCTTGAGCCAGCGCTTCAATTGCTTGAGAAGGCGCACAACGATTGTGGACAATATTTCCGTAGCAAAATATCGCCTGGAGGTCTGGTGACCGTAGAACGGACACCCACTATTGCTCAGAAAAAGCACCTTCAAAAGCGCGGCCAATATCCGCTCCTGTTCGGGGGATAGAGTTCGCACGGAGGGGGGACGGAATGGGCGTGTGGGGGGATAGAATGTGCGTCAAGGGGGGATAGAATTTCCAAAGTCCGGGACAGAGTCCGCATTATCCACAGCTCATTCCACCGTAAGTCTTTGTTTTGAAAAGGACATCTTCGTCATCGAAAATCGCCTAATCGATTTAATCTTTTCTTAATCAATGGCTTCCAAATTCTCGGGTGCAACAAAAATTAAGAATTTTACTCCAGGGTAAAACCAGTTGATGGATAGTCGCCTCGAAAATCAGTCGTCCTGCGGCTTCAATTCTCCAAAATGAGTAGCCGTTGGCTGGCTGAGGTTAAGCTAATAATTGATTCCAAGAACTTCACCATGCGCAAGACGAAATTTTGCTTTAGCTCTCCTATCGCTAACGGCGATACTCCTGTGCCCAGGGTCTCCAGCAGGGACGGGAGAGGCGTGCCGGCAGAAAATATGGACAAGTCTCTAGATGAGGTGAAGAGAGCGCCTTCAAATGCGCAGGAGCTTAAGGTTTCTCTGGCAGCCACATCTGACTTGGCCAGTGCCGAGGCTGTGCGTGACCTGCAAAGCAAATCAAGGAATGATCCGGTGGATACGGATAAGGTGGGCACAGTGCATTTTGTTGCCGACGGCGGACCAACTTGGCATCTTCCAGTATTCGTGACTAGGACAACGCTTGCTGCTCTCCTGGCGGATGAGTAAGGTAATGATGCCAATACCGACGTATGTCGGCCCACCAACTCCGCTTCTAGCTGTCCGTGACGGCTAACGATCGAAGCAGTGGTGTTACAGCCAAAATTTTAGCGGCTAAATTTAGCAAGCTGGCAAAGGTGTGCGACAAGCCTAGTCTGGATAGGCAAAATGGTAGCCACGAGCGGTACCTGCATCCCTGAGAAGCTACAGGCACCGCTACCAGCATGGCGTTTAACAATGACAAGAAAACTTGGTAGGAAGTTGAAAGACTAGTTTAGCATTGCCCTAGGCAGATTTCCCATAATGAGTAAATCGGCGCTCAACACACAAAAAAATGTCAAAATTCGCCGAACGATGCAAGGTTATGGGTCGTATTACTCATTTTGGGAAATTTCTCGTCCGCGCTGGACTGGCGAAGGCCTACTGCTATTTCTTCGGAATTAGAACTTCACGCATGATGCTCTGCATTTGGTCCTGAGTGGATGCGATCTTGGAGAGCAGGGCACGGATCGTTGCTTCGCCAAACGCTGCCGTCCTAGTGTCATTCGTCAACCATAGTTTCAGTAGTCCACCTAAGCGGCCAAGGTCACCATTGATGCGAGCAAGCTCTTCTACTCGACGATTGTCCAATATGCTACGCGCCTGATAGCCTTGCCCGACATTGCGAAGGAAGACAGCGATGGGCAAATTTGCTGCCCTAGCATTGCTGGCGATTTGCTCTTCTTCTTGTGGCAGCACTGGCACCCTCAAGTGCTTGTGCTTTCGGGTCAATTTTAGTGCTTTATCCCTCATGCTGCGGTCCTTGTGCAAGAATGAACACTACCATTCAACATATGCAGTTATGCGCGTAATCATATAGATACGCACATAAATATTTATGTAAAAAATTATATAGAAGAGTGATCGCTGGAAATGTTTATCAGATTTTCTGCCTCGCTCTTAGTCTTCACCGAGAGGTTACTTACTTTCTTCCTAACGTCGGCCATATCAGATCTCGGCACTGGCCCGCATTGGAAACGATAGACCAACATCATATTAACCTCCATGATGGTATCGAGGATTTCCCCGGCCTCGCTGTATTGGCCAAGGTTAAACGAAGAAACATCATCGTCGATCATGTTCAATGCGTACTCCAGAACGGTGACGTACGAAGAAAATTTTTCAGCACATGCATCCATGATTAACTCTCCTGGTTGGATTAGTCAAAGACCGATTTGCCACTTGCTGCAGTTGATGAAGCATTCGATTTAGCTCCATTATTATTTAATGTTTTGCCCATATCGTTACTTGCCGGCCGGTTTACAAATTCTGCTATCTCGGATTCAGTTTCGCTATTCATACCACCGGTTTTGGTACCGGCCGACAAGCTGCTTTCATCGAACTGGGCGGTCCCAGTAGCTCGGCCGGCCTGTTCCCGCAATTTGATCGCGGTCGCGATCTTGCCGCCTGTAGTTTCGCCAATCCGGTCCATAGCCGACTCGCTCACTTCAGACACCTTAGCTTTCGCCACGTCCCATGTCCCTTGCGCCAAGCCTGCTGCAGTACCCCCCACGACCTTACCAACCTTTGCAGCCATCATCGCAACCCCTGATTTTGCTTCACCCGGAGAGCTATTTTTACCCGTACTTCCCTTGGCGTTCGACTTGTCTGTCCGTTGACTTGATCCTGTCGATGCGCGGGTTGGCAAGTCACCAGCCGAGCAGCTCGACCCCATACCAGCGTGGCCGGCACTACTAGAAGAAACGCTGTCCATGTCGCCCATCGCCGCCGCCAGCGAGCTTCCGCCCACGCTACCGCCACCGCCAGATTCCCCAGCACCGCCACCAGCAGCGGCCGTAAGAGCACCGATTCCACTATTACCTCCACCGGCATCTTCCGCTGCACTCGCCTTGGAAAATGCAGCCATAAGAGCTTGGGCACCACCCGCAGCGCTGGCAGCACCGGCTACACCGGCTCCTACGACAGCGGCACCTCCTGTCGCAACGGCTGATGCAGCCATCGCCATACCGCCCATAAGGGTACCCACTCCCACTCCGGCACCAGAGCCACCGCCAACCAACGCGGCCATGCGACCAGGTATCTTGTGGATCAGTAAAGCCAAAACGGCACATACACAAAAAACCACCAGCAATTCATAGAGAGATGACCCGTCCAGATTGGCGTAAAAACCGCTGATTACACTCGTTGCAATGCCCACTAGAAGGGTAATTGTCATCAATTCCATCCCGACGCCTAACATGGACCTGAAATAGCCAACTGCCATGTCGGAAGTCCACCGTGAGCCACCAAACCCCAGGATAAAAATGCCTGCATATGCCATTACCCATGCATTTACCAAGGCGATAAGAATATTTGCTGCTACAACGCACATGCAAAGCAGGATAATCGTCGACACGATTACAATAGCGAGATTATCAATGGGGTGCACCCAGCTGAGTGACGCGAAAGCCTTTTTAACGATATTGAGACCAATAGAGATCGGACTTGACGGAGTTAAATTCTCAATGCCAATAGGACTCCCAGCCGCGCGCGCACCAATCTCTTGCATCGAGCTAATGATAGCAACAGCCATTGCTGGGCCATTCGATAGTAGCCACCAAAAAAAACCAGTTGTTATCGTAAATTTTACAAACTCAGCAAAAAATTCTCCGATATCAGCTTTCCTCAAAGCCATCATGCCAAACGTCCAAACCATGCTAATGGTAACGAGCATCCAAAATAACCAAGTGGCATAACCAGTAATCACGGACGCCCATGCAGAGCTATAAGTGTAAAACCGCACTGTCACATCGTTTAAAATACCTCCGCCACTTGGAGGTACGGCCAATGCCGGAAAGGCGGTTAATCCGATGAGAATCAAAAATAACAAATTTCGAAAAACGCGGTTGTTCATTTACTGCCCCTTGACTTTGGTGGCTCGGACCTAGGCTTGGTCCACTGATCTTCGGCAGGATCACTAGGCGGCGGAACCCGATATGTATCTTTTAAATTCATCTGACGTTCAGCCTCGGCGTCAGTTTTATTGCCACAACCCGATGCTGCGAAAATGATCGCGATAATTGATATAAGATTTTTCATCAGTGCCACCTATCCTCAGTTGGATCAGACGGACCAGGGGCTGCAAATCGCTTGTCACTCGCCGCTTGCTGTTTTGCTTCGTTATCAGAAAGTGCCTGGTTGCGAGTAGCGATGATATTCTGTTGAGCTATCAATAATCCGCGAATTTGCAAAAGCTGATTAGATTGATGACTCGCTAGCTGATTGGCGTACCCGATGGCTTGTAGTTGTCCCTCCGCTCCTTGCGCAGAGGATTGAAGGCGTTGTAGCTGCAAAGCATCCGATTCTAAGTTCTGCTGTTGGATTTTTAACCCGCGGAACAAAGAGTCGTTCGCTCGCTTTTGCGCCTCTGAGCCAAATACCTCAGTTGTTCTCATGGCTTGCCATTCTGCTGCTGTACAGCCGTTCACAGAATAGCAGGGCGAGCTCCGATAAGCAGCCATATCTTTAAAACGGCCAAGATATGCGTCGATACTTCCTAGGTTGTTCTGATAATATTCAAGAGTATCGATAGCACTACGCAAGTGGTTCATTGTAGTAGTAGCGTCATCCCAAAGTCGCGTGGATGGCTGTAATGTGTTCTTCAGTTGATACTCATACTGCTGCAGTTGAACTTGATACTGTTGAATCTGTTTTAGAGTTTGCGTAACACTCTCAAAGGCGGTCATCAAGTTTTGGCTTAGATTTGCGCCATCAATAACAGGAATGCCGGCATGAGTAGGTAATGCTGTTGCAGCTAAAATCGCGAAAAATTTAGCAGCTAAAGTTCGTCTTACCGATTTCTTCATCTTGGTCCCCTATTCATGAGATTTATTGCGACTATTGTTAGCGAATGTGCCGTCGAGCAGTCTTGCCACAGACTCAACCGGGAAATATACGCGTCGGCCAATGTAAACCTTTGCAGCATTGATGTCTTTCGCCCAAGGCTCTTTCCTCGATAACGCCATACGGACGCCTTCTGGCTTACGGCTTAATGTTTCGGCTAATTGCTCCAAAGTCAGAACAGCACCATATTTCTCTTTCAAAATCTCAAACGTCACACTCACAACTTTCCTTTGGGTTGTTGGTTGGCTCTATATGGCTAGTGTTGGCTAAAGTGAGGAATATGTATAGCGGATGCTAGCACGAACTAAATCCGTGCTAAATAGTATTATTTAATCGACATTTCAGAACATATTGGTGTGTCCTAGTAGCCCGAAAGTAATGTATAGCTATACTTTCAGCTGGCGAACTCTGAATGGCGCTTAATTTGATTTGTGATCAGTTATTTTTTAGTGTAGAAATTGAGGATAAATCGGAAGTGAATGGGAAATAGCCGCCGTTAAGATTGGGCTCTTAATCGAACGTTTGGGGCGGGCAGGATAGGTGAAGATAGCTATCCCGCATGCGGGACAGTTATCTTCACCTTCGCTTATTCACACCTACGGCGCTCAACGGGTTCCTGCTCTGCGAGGCCAAGCGGCTGCCGCCGCCGAATGAACGCGCGTTGCCCGTAAAAAATGTCTCTACAGAGTTAAGGCAGGTCAAAGCTGCTAGACTACAATCCCGACGACGGTCCTAGTGTGTGCAGCGCAATGCTAGCTAGCATGGAGGGCGCCACTTAACAGTTCCCCGCGCGGTTTTAGCCGCTAAAGTCCGCTCTAATGATGGTCCTGCGCGTGTCGAAAGGAAAAGTTATATGCAACCAACCAACGAAATTCACTCGCTCTACCGTTCAGCGTTTGACGACTTGCCATCGGATCAATATGGCGTGTTGGTAGAGAACGAGGTTGATGCCATTCGTTTGAAATGGCTGGCTAGTGTCGTTGGCGAAAATAAGCTGCGAGGCAGTGTAGCCAAGTACCACGTCCGATATCCCGACTGCAAGCCGTATGTATCGCTTCTACTAAAGTGGTATCACTTGAAGGTCCCGGTAAAGCTATACGCGGCCGTGCCGGTTCCCGTGTATTGGGTGTACATATTACGGATGCAGTGCGAGCCCAAGATCAAGATCGGAATGACCGGGCGCTGGCCCTTTCGAGTATGGGATTTTGTGCGGAAAGCCAACCAACACGACGCTGACCGTGATCGCCTTGCGTCAACCTTTGATCTCCATGCGAGCCAAGCCTGGCTTGTCGGCGGAAATAAGAGCGAGGCAATACGCCGAGAGGCCATCTTAAAGGATGCACTATTTGTTTGGCAGGTCGAGTCGCCTTGGAAGAGCGGGCACACTAACTACGGTGCAGGCGGGCATAAGGAGTGGTTTGATTCTAGCCAGATGCCCTTGGCGATCGAACTGATGGCGTCATTTGATGGTGCTGCTGCCGCTGGTCAGACGTTAAGGGAGGCGCTTGAGATTGCGTCCCAATCTGTCAATCCCGACCTGCTGTGACATTGTTTCTTATGGTCCGCCCAAGCCGGACGCCGCAGTGGCATGCCGAAGTCCTGACTGAAGGTCTGCAGGCACAAGAAAAAGGACGGCTTCATCACGCAGTCCTCGGACTCCGCCGCTGGATCGACGTTCCGGAAGATTAGGTCGCAGAACGGCGTGACGTCGCTACGACGCGCTTCGCTTCAGCACCATGTGCCGCAAGGTCAGCATTGGAATGTACGAAATCATCTTTAGCAATGGTTGAGAACACGCGGAAGCGGCTAGCGGCAACTTCGACTTGCAACAATGCCCCCACTGATCTGCTCGTGCATATGACAATCAGCGGTTACTCGCGCTTGCTTGCCGAAGCCCTCTGCATGCCATTGACGTACGCGATGTGCGAAGCGTGGCCATGCTCCTCGATGAACCCTATCCGTAGCTGTTGAATGCCATCAAGCTTTCTCCCCATACGGCCGACATCAACTAGCAGAAAAAACGCCCGGTCCGTATCCTCGCCTTTCTTATAAAATTCCAACTGCTTCTCATAACCGTGTACGACGTCGGGATTGGTCGATAGCTTGATCTCCACTACCACCTTGGAGGCGAAGCCGTTCGAGACCTTGAAATCGACTGGGCCGTTCCCGGAATCTGCCTCCGGAGTAAGGTCTAGGTCGTTTGCCTTGCAGTGGGCATAGGCGATGGCATAGAACAGTCGCTGGCTCGCCTTCTCCTTTCGAGGTTTCCCTTCTTCGGTCCACAGTTCTTTCCACAGCCCCTTGTTCTCCACCAGGTCCCGGAACTGCTCCACAATTTTCCCGACGATTTCCTCGACCGCGTCAACATCCAGCTTCCGCTTCGCGTATTTCGCGAGATCGAAAGGGAACTGGTTCGGTATAGTTTCCAGGAGGCGCGTCCAGAACGCTTCGCCATTCCTGTCACCTGCGAAGTCGTAAGGCTTCGGATCGACCTCCCTGAGCATTTCCAGCAAGTCCTTGAACGCCTTCTCGCTTCTGAGCGCGGCGTCCTTCATCTGGGCCTTCTTAGCCTTGGTCATGTTTGCCCATATCTCGCCAACGCTTCCGTTCACTCGCTCCCGGAGCGCGTCGTTTTCCGCCACCACCCGCGCGATGTCACTCCAATCGGCAGCGATGGGCAGCGCACGCACGATGTCCCTCGGGACCAGCACCAATGGGTCTCCCGAACAGGGGTTACAGATCAAGTTCATGTGTATGCCACCGATGACGTAGGCCTTCCTAGGCATTTTCAGGCTGGCGTTAACCCTGTCGGTGAATGCGATTAGGCTTTTCAGGATTATGTTGGTCGTCATGTCGCTGATGCGGTCAGGCCCTATGCCTTCCTCAAACAGCGCTAGTGCCATGAATAGGTCAACGTCATCCACCCCGAGCCCGACGATCTGGGACGCCGTGTCCAGCGTCGTCGCGACCAGGTCCTTGCCGAACCCGGAGCCTTTTACCGAAGTTCCGTAGCCAAGGCAGGTCCAGCTGACCTCGGAGAACTTAAAGAGGCGTTCGGCCCCCTTCCAAGCTGCGTCGCCCTTTTGCTTTGAGCCAGCCAAGAGCCTGATAATTGTGCGAAACCGCTGCGTGTATTCACCTATTGCTCCATCATGTATCTCTGGATGCTTGCTGTAAGTCAGCAGCATGGGATCAATGAACAGGAGCGTGTCCGTGGCCAGCAGCACGTTCACGACGTCGAACTCCGCCAGGACCTCTTCCGACAGGTTAAATTGGCTGCTAATTGTGGCGGGGTTTGTTATCTTGCCCATTATTTTCCTATGTAGTCATGATAAAAGACACCATGCCGCCTGTGGTGCAAGGTAAATTCTTGCGGGAAATTGACTATAATGAAGCATACGGCTGGGCAGAGGGCCTGTCCACTCACATCTTATAGCTGACGGCTTCGGAAACCTATCGTATGCAGTGGACATTTACTATCAAGGAGCAGGCTATGCATCCCAGAATCCCCGACCTCGAGGCACTTAGTGCCATGCTGCATGAGTTTGTCGTCGAGCGCGAATGGGGCCAGTTCCATACACCAAAGAACCTAGCCACGGCGCTGAGCGTAGAAGCGGCGGAGTTGTTGGAGCCGTTCCAGTGGCTTTCCACGGGAGACGGGAGTGAGCTCACTGAAAGCGCAAGGGCGGCGGTGCGCTTGGAGATGGGAGACGTGCTGGCATACCTGCTTTTGCTGGCGGACAGGATGGGCGTGGATCTATACGAGGCACTGGCGGAAAAAATAGCGATCAACGCCAAGAAATATCCTGTCGATAAAGCTCGCGGCCGTTCAGAAAAGTACACCGCCTACGAGGGAAAGTAAGCATGCGCATATACGCGAACCACGCCAAGCATTTCATAGAGGACTGCGAGCGGAACCAGATCACCGAGAAGCTGCGATTGGGGTTCGAATCGGCACATGGCTATACCCCGGGGCCGAGCGAGATCCAATCGTGGAGGAACTCGCTCCGGGCGCTGGCGATGGTGCTGGGCCGGGCCGGCCTTGTGGATCAGGGCATCCTTCTTGAGTACAAGCTGCCGCAGACGTCCAAGAGGATCGACTGCGTCCTCTGCGGCTTTTCTGAAGCCGGCAAAGCGGCGGCAGTAATCCTAGAGCTCAAGCAATGGGAGACCTGTAAAGAGGCAGAAGGGCCCAACGAGGTAATCTCGTTCGTAGGCGGAAGGGAACGCGAGCAGCTCCACCCCTCCGAGCAGGCGCGCCGGTACGCGCAGTACCTGGAAGACTCCCACGAGGCGTTCTACGCAGACGCCCCACCACTGCATGCAATTCCGTGCGCCTATCTCCACAATTACCTGACGGTCCCGAACGATCCACTCAAGCGCGCGAAATTCACGGAGCTTCTCGCGGCATCGCCGCTGTTCACCTCCGACGATGTGGACGCCTTCGTGGAGTTCATCCGGCGTCATGTGGGCCACGGCGACGGGTTGACGGTGCTGGGCCGCATTGAGCAATCACGATACCGGCCGAGCAAGAAACTTATGGAGCACGTCGCGGGCGTCATAGCCAATGACAGCTCGTACTTGCTGCTCGACGAGCAGCAAGTAGCCTTCGACAGCGTTTTTACAGCGCTTAAAAACGGTGTCCACAACCGGACCAAACAGGTCATCATAGTTAAGGGCGGCCCTGGGACGGGCAAATCCGTCATCGCCATGAACCTCGCGGCGGCTTTGCTTAGGAACAGCTACTCAGCCCACTACGTGACAGGCTCCAAGGCCTTTACGGAAACGCTGCGGAAAATCATCGGCACGCGCGGCGCCGACCTCTTTACGTACTCAAACAACTACATGCAGTCGCCGCCGGACGCGGTGGACGTCCTGATCACAGACGAGGCACACCGGATCCGCGAAGTAAGCAGCAATAGGTTCACTCCAGCTTCCAAGAAGACAGGGATGAGTCAATTAGAGGAGCTCATCCGTGCCTGCCGCGTGAGCGTATTCCTGATAGACGACGCCCAGGTGGTGAGGCCGGGCGAGATCGGTTCTGCCGACTACATACGTGCCCAGGCGCAGAGGCTTGGCTGCACGGTCCAGGAGTACGAACTCGCCGCACAATTCAGGTGCAACGGCTCCGAACGGTTCGTCAGGTGGATTTCTGCCAGCCTTGGCCTAAACGGAGCTCCGCCGGAAGACTCGCTTGGCGACGAGTTCGATTTCCGAATTTTCCCTTCGCCCGCCAAACTCGAGCTCGCGATTCTTGAAAAAGCCGCCAGCGGCCATTCGGCAAGGATGTTAGCTGGGTACTGCTGGCCGTGGTCCAATCCCAATGACGACGGTACTTTGCCGAACGACGTAGTCGTCGGGGAGTTCGCGCGCCCTTGGAATGCCAAACCCGACGCGGGCCGTCTCGCGCCTGGGATTCCAAAGTCAAACCTGTGGGCGTATCAGCCCGGAGGAATCGGTCAGGTCGGTTGCGTATATACGGCACAGGGCTTCGAATTCGACTATGTGGGGGTGATCTTCGGGAACGATCTCAGATACGACTCGACTACTGGCATTTGGCTGGCCGACAAGACGAAAAATTTCGACGGGACGGTGAAGCGTTCCGGAGTTTCCCTCGTTCGTCTTCTCCAGAATACCTACCGTGTATTGCTTTCCAGAGGAATCAAGGGCTGCTACGTCTGTTTCCTGGACGAGGACACGGAGGCATATTTCAAATCGCGGCTTGAGACGTTCGCTGGACACGATTGCAGCCATATTAAGAGCGCCTAACAAAACCTGGCGCTTGTCCTAGGGGGCAAAAACCACGATCGTCGACGACCTGCTGGAGATCGCGCGCGCCATCTCCGGCAAGATCTCCTAGAGCACCGGCCCCTCGATCCGGCCGGACTGGTCGAAGCTGCCTCATCACCTTCGGGGCCGCAGGCCATTTCGATCGCCAATGAGTTGCGCCAGGAACCTGAGTTATCGTGCCACTTAGTATGATTTTTCGAGCCAATTGCGCCAGAATACAAAAATTTATATGGGCATCAAAAACGAGGAAACTGAATGACAATAGAATTCAACGACTTTACTCAAGGGTTAGGCCTTGATAGATACCCGTTCTCCGTGTTTACCGCTGAGGAGGAAAGGGAATTCCTTCGTGTAGCATTTGTCCGACCGATCGCCTATTCACCAGCGATTCAAGCTGCTAGGGAAGGTAAAAACATTTTCCTTTATGGGGAACGCGGAACGGGTAAGACTGCGCTCTTATTCGAACTCGTAAGTGAACGTTCAAAAACGGCAAAGGTCGCTCAGGTCTCGAACTTTTCGGATCTTCCGCTAGTTCCTGGACGTGCTGACATTTATGGACTTTATGTCTCTACTTTAACGGATCTTCTGTTTAAAAAGCTATTGCCACAAATGTCAAATGTGGTGTTTGACCGGCCTAAATTGGATCGCGATGACAAAGTTCTGGTTTCCTATCTTTTGAAGAACCACACAAGTACATTATCCCGTGCAGCTCTCCGCGAAGACTTACGCAAAATTCAACATGGGCGCTTCAAACGCGGAGCCGCATTGGTTTTCAACTTTTTCCGCGGTGTCGCGAACCAAGCAGCGAATACCGGAGTTGACATCGCAAGTCACACTATTCGTCAGTCCCTCGGTCTACCTGACCCTTCTGAAAACGAAGCTAGCAGTGCAAAGGACTACTTTGAGCGAATCGAGCTTGCAGTCGATTCTGACTTCGACGACGGTAAAGCCAACACACTGCTGTTAAAGAAAACGGTTGAACTTTGTCATAAGCTCGGTGTAAAACCGATAACTCTTGTCCTCGACCGCATTGACGAAGATTCACGACTGAAAAATGATTCGGCAGTCATTGCAAATTTTTTAAGGCCATTTTTAGTAGAAAATGAAATCTTCTATGGAAATGACTTACAATTCATTTTTTCTATCTGGAGCATCCCGTTCCAGAACGTTAAATCGGATTTCCGGGCGAATAAGTTCTGTGTTGAACAAGTTCATTGGCGTGACCACGAACTCATCAATGTTCTCGACAAGAGGCTCCAACTTCATTCCAACGATAAGGTCACTTCTTACAGCCAGCTCTTCGGAGATCCAACGTTCTTCAAGAACAACCTGCTACCACTTGCGAACGCCAATCCCCGCGATTTGTGGCAGCTCATGAACCAAGTGCTGAGAGAACAATATCAGCTAGATCCTACAGTTAAAAAGGTATCGACCGAGGCGATGCAAGCTGGCATGAAGTCTTTTGTTAAGAACTTTAGCTACTATGAATATTATCCCCGCAAGATTGATGCACGAGCTAACAGTTTGGATGTTTATTCATACATATCTCATTTGCGTAAGTTGCAAGACTGTCAATTTACGATCAACAGTCTAGCAACTGCTGCTGGGACGGGAGGTTCTACAGGAAATTATGTGGTCGGTATGGAAGGCATTGGGCTGGTTCGCAAGTGCGAGGATAAGGGGCCAAATGGCGCTACCCTCTACGAAGTTAAAGATCCTAAGGTAAGGTTCGCAATTATGAATCGAATTGATATTCGTCGCGACGCCTAGCGCGTCCAGACGGGCGGCGACAAATTGCCACGCCAATCACAACGGGAATTTATTTTGATATAGGGTCATCCCAAGGGAATAGTTCGCTTTGCATGGCAATCGAAGCCTGCACCTGGACCCTTGGATTCGCCGGAAGGTCACGCAGATCTGAATACTCTGGGCTGCCACCTTGATCGACAGCCGTGCCAGGATACCCTCATGTGTCGTCCAGCGCCGAGGCCCTGGCTGGTTACTGCCTTGACGCTTGGCAGCATGCGTGACGTCGCTGCATTCTTCATTGTTACCCGAGTTTTTTTGCCAGATCTTCTGCCCGCAGATGGGTGTAGCGTTTCAGCATGTCGAGAGTTTTGTGGCCGGTGATCGCTGCTACTTCCATGACATTAAGGCCTTTTTCGAACAGTCGGCTTGTGGCTTCATGACGAAGGTCATGAAAGCGTACACCAGCTATGTTGGCGCGGTGCACTTCGCATGCACGCTCGAATGCCTGGCTCATCGATTCTGGTCGAAGCGCAAAGACAGAACCTTCCTTTTTGACGCCGAATTCCTTAAGCGCTTTGATAGCTGTTTTTGAAAGGGGTACGGTGCGGGGTACATCCGTTTTAGTCTTGGGAAGGTGCACTGTTTGTTTTTCCAAGTCAATTTCTTCCCATTTTAGGGACGCCAGCTCGTTTCTGCGCATGCCGGTTTCGACTGCAATTCTAATGATGGTGCGCAGCTCTGAGGACTCGGTAGCACCAAGAATCGCGACAATTTCATTCTCGGGGACGCGTCGGTCTCGGCCGCGAGGTTTGATGGGTTTCCGAACCTGCGCTGTTGGTAATCCGCCTGGCAGAGAGATACCCCAATCCATCGAAGCAGTTTTCAATACACGGTTCAGCAGGTTGAGTTCATGAATGACCGACTGAGGCCCTACGACTTTCAAGCGGCGGTCGCGGAACTGGGCCACCTGCGATGAAGTAAGGCTCGCCATGCGGTAGTCACCGAAAGCGTTGGTCAATGTCTTGAGCCGGGATTTATCGGATTGCTCGCTGCGCTTCGTTGGCAGCACTTCAGTTTCAAAGCGATTCAGCACGTCCTTGATGAGTGTTGCCTCGGCCTCGTTCCGTGACACGAACACCCCCCGGACCATTTCTGATTCAATGACCGTCGCCCACTTTTCAGCTGCAACTAGTGAAGTGAAAGTCTTAGTCTGGGTCGGATAGCCACGCTTACGGATTTGCACGTGGTACTGCTTGTCGCCTTTTTTGCGGATCGTTGGCATAGGAGTCTGCTGCAAGTACGGAAAGTAGCAGTGTGCCAAATTTGTGCCAATAAATGGGAGTTATCTACGTGCGCCTAGCTACTGTTGAGGCTATTTTTGGCCTCCGAAGCCAAGGGTCGCTGGTTCGATCCCAGCCAGCCGCACCACTTCCCGGCGCACGCTTGACGTACCGCCACATTTTCCCCCGCTTTTCTCGTTTTTTCCCGGGTTGTTCCCGCTCCAGTCCAGCCGCTTCGCGCAGCGATTGCGCTCGCCCCGGCCATTACGCGGCCAATTGCTTTCATTCACGTAGCGCGATGCGTCGTCGCAACAGTTGCCATATTTAACTGCCTTTTCGACAATTTGGTGACACTTGAGGTCGCTGCTGGGGGTAAGCTGTGAAGTCCCAGCAACCCCAACTATCCGTCCAAACCTTGCGCCAGCGCGGGGAAACGGACGAGTAACGGCGGTAGGATCGCGTCATACAGTTTCAGAAACTTTTAGTCAACAGCCGGTTGTGGCTTCGGTCGCGACAGTGTTGTTTGCGTTCTACGGTGGCAGGCCGATCCAAGATTGAAGAAATGAAATTTTTGCTATACAGTTAGCATAAATACAAATCGTAATTCTCGAACGGAACCCGATATGGAACACGATCATGTTGTTGCAGTGGTGGGGTTGGGGTATGTGGGATTGCCGCTGGCCGTAGAGTTCGGAAAGAAATGGACGACAGTCGGTTTCGATCTGTCCGAGGCGAAAGTCGAGAATTACAAGCGCTTCGTCGACCCCACCGGTGAAGTGGCGTCGGACGATCTGCGTGCCGCGCACAAGCTCACGGTGACGACCGACCCGGCCATGCTGGCGCAAGCCGACTACATCGTCGTCGCCGTGCCCACCCCCGTCGACATCGCCCACAATCCTGACTTCGGCCCGCTGGTCGGCGCGTCGACCAGCGTGGGCAAGCACATGAAACGCGGTGCGATCGTCGTCTACGAATCGACCGTGTACCCCGGCGCCACCGAGGAAGTGTGCGTGCCGATCCTGGAGCGCCACTCCGGCCTGAAATGGCGCGACGATTTCCACATCGGCTTCTCGCCGGAGCGCATCAACCCTGGCGACAAGCAGCACACGCTGACGAACATCCTGAAGGTCGTCTCCGGCGACGACGCGCCTACGCTGGAAGCGATCGCGCAGCTGTACGAATCGGTCGTCACGGCGGGCGTCTACCGCGCATCCAGCGTCAAGGTCGCGGAGGCGGCGAAAGTCATCGAGAACACGCAGCGCGACCTGAACATCGCGCTGATGAACGAGCTGGCGATCATCTTCGACAAGATCGGCATCGACACGCTCGAAGTGCTGCAGGCCGCCGGCACGAAGTGGAACTTCCTGCCGTTCCGCCCGGGCCTCGTCGGCGGCCACTGCATCGGCGTCGATCCTTACTACCTGACGCACAAGGCCGAGATGATCGGCTACCACCCGCAGGTGATCCTGGCGGGCCGGCGCATCAACGACGGCATGGCGAAGTTCGTGGCCGAGAAAACGGTCAAGGAAATGATCGCGGCCGGCTCGCACGTGAAGGGTGCGAAGGTGAACGTGCTGGGCCTGACGTTCAAGGAAAACTGCCCGGACCTGCGCAATTCGAAAGTCGCGGACGTCGTCTTCGAGCTGCGCTCGTACGGCCTGGACGTGCACGTGTACGACCCGGTCGCCGATGCGGACGATGCGATGCACGAATACGGCATCAAGCTGGAAAGCTGGGACAGCCTGCCGCAGGCCGACGCGCTGGTGGCGGCCGTGTCGCACAAGGAGCTGCTCGGCCTGTCGCTGACGGACTTCACGGCGAAGCTGAACGACGGCGGCTGCTTCATCGACGTGAAGTCGCAGTTCAACATGGCTGGTTTGCGCGAAGCGGGCTACTCCGTCTGGCGCCTGTAACGGCACCGCGCTGTGAGCAAGTTCGACGACGTGACGGAGCACCTGCGCGGCCGGCAATACCGCTGGCTGGTGACGGGTGCTGCCGGCTTCATCGGCTCCAACCTCGTGCAGGCGCTGCTGGCGCTCGGGCAGCGGGTGACGGGCCTGGACAATTTCGCCACCGGCTATCGGCACAACCTGGACCAGGTGCGCGCCATCGTCGGCGCGCAGGCCTGGGCCGATTTCCAGTTCATCGAAGGCGACATCCGCGATGCGGCAACCTGCGCGCGCGCCTGCGAGGGCGTCGACTTCGTGCTGCACGAGGCGGCGCTGGGCTCCGTCTCGCGCTCGATCGAAGACCCGCAGCGTACCCACGACACCAATGTGAACGGCTTCGTCAACATGCTGCTGGCGGCGCGCGACGCGCGCGTGCGGCGCTTTGTCTACGCGGCGTCGAGCTCCACCTACGGCGACCACCCCGGCCTGCCGAAGGTCGAGGACCAGATCGGCAAGCCGCTGTCGCCGTATGCCGTCACGAAATACGTCAACGAACTGTATGCGGACGTGTTCGCGCGCTGCTACGGCATCGAGACGATCGGGCTGCGCTACTTCAACGTGTTCGGCCCGCGGCAGGACCCGCAAGGCGCGTACGCCGCCGTGATCCCGCAGTGGGTGGCGGCGATGGTGGCAGACAAGCCCGTGACCATCAATGGCGACGGTGAAACGAGCCGCGATTTCTGCTTCATCGACAACGTCGTGCAGGCCAATGTGCTGGCCGCGCTGGCGCCAGCCGGTGCCGCCAACCAGGTCTACAACGTGGCGCTGAACGAGCGCACCAGCTTGAACCAGCTGTACCAGATGATGCGTGCGCTGCTGCTGCCGCGCTTTCCGCATCTGCAGGACAAACAACCGCAGTACAAGGACTTCAGGGCCGGCGACGTGCGCCATTCGCAGGCCGATATCACCAGGGCGCGCGAATTGCTGGGTTACGCGCCGACGCACCGCATCGACGCCGGGCTCAGGGAAGCAATGGATTGGTACGTGCAGCACCTGGCATCCGCCAGCCAGTGTGCTGGGTCACAAGCTCGTTGAACAATGAATTTGACGCGATCGTCTCCGTATTGGGGCGATTCTCGTCGGATTCATTGAACGAATCCGTGATTCAGCACACGACCAGTTCCGAGAAGCCGCGTTCGACGGCAAGGAAATAAAACTAGGTGTGCCCTGGGGGGTAAAAATGTTGAGAATCTCGAATCACTACATATCCAAGGTAGTGTTCAGCCTGCTGTTCCTGGAAGTTCTGATACTTATCGGATCGTTCTATGCGGGTGCCGGCTTGCGGTTCTTCGATGGCGACGAGTTCGTGCTGCCGAAGCTCGATCACTTCTTCATGTCCGCGTGCGTGTTCGCGGCCGCCATCGTGTTCTCGATGAGCGCACTGGGCATGTACCAAGTGAACGTCAACGAGGGCTTGCGTAACCCGTTCTTCCTGCAGCTGATGCCGTCGTTCGCGATGGGCTTCTGCATCCTGACGCTGGTGTTCTACGTGGCGCCCGACCTGTACTTCGGCCGCGGCATCCTGCTGCTGGTGTTCTGCATCGCCGGCACCGGCATCGTGCTGGCGCGGGTCGTGTTCCTGAAGACGGCCGAACTGTCGATCCTCGAATCGCGCATCCTGTTCATCGGCTGCGGCCAGCTGGCCAAGGAATGCGGCGAATTGGCGGCGCGCTCGATGACCTATCACAAGTACCACGTGGCCGGTTACGTCGCGGTGCCGTCCGAGGACGTCGCAGTGCCGCAGGACAGCCTGCTGCAGGTGGCGGACGGACGCTCGCTCGTGCAACTGGCGCAGCAGCACCGTGTCAGCGAGATCGTCGTGTCGGTGCAGAACCGGCGGGGCGGCACGTTCCCGATCAAGGAACTGCTCGACTGCAAGCTGTACGGCATCAGCGTCACCGACTCGACCACGTTCTTCGAGCGCGAGACGTGCCAGATCCGCGTCGACTCCGTCCAGCCCAGCTGGCTCGTGTTCGGCGGCGGCTTCGACCAGGGCTGGGTGCGCACCTTCATGAAGCGCAGCTTCGACGTGGTCGTGAGCCTGCTGCTGCTGGTCGTGTCGCTGCCGGTGATGCTGCTGACGGCGCTGGCGATCTACATCGAGGACCGCGCACCGATCTTCTACTCGCAGGAGCGGGTGGGCAAGGACGGCCAGGTATTCCGCGTGCTGAAGTTCCGCAGCATGTACACGAATGCGGAGCAGGGCGGCCAGCCGCAGTGGGCGGCCAAGAACGACCCGCGCATCACGTACGTCGGCAACATCATCCGCAAGCTGCGGATCGACGAGCTGCCGCAGATCCTCAACGTGCTGAAGGGGCAGATGAGCTTTGTCGGCCCCCGTCCGGAGCGGCCGTATTTCGTCGGCCAGCTGACCGAGCGCGTGCCGTACTACAACGTCCGGCACAGCATCAAGCCAGGCATCACCGGCTGGGCCCAGGTGCGCTACGGCTATGGCGACTCCGTCGAGGACGCGGTGCAGAAGCTGCAATACGACCTGTACTACGTGAAGAACAACAGCCTGCTGCTGGACGTGCTGGTGCTGATCGACACGTTCAAGGTCGTCATGTTCCGGGGAGGCCGCTGAGCGGCATTGCCGCACGGTCGCGCGAGGTCACGATGCCGGTCAGTACCGCCTCCTTCAGTTACGCCAGCGCCGCGCTGGCGTTCGCCTTGTTGTGCGTGCCGTTGTTGACGCGCTGGCGCGGCCGCCCCCATACCCGCCTGCTGGCTGCCGCCTGCGCTGCGATGGTGCTGTGGAGCGGCGCGATGATCGCGCTTGCCGCCGGGGTTCTGTCCGCACTGCCGGCCGAGTTGCTGGAACTGGCGCGCGGCGCCGCATGGACGGCCGTGCTGTTCGCGATGCTTGGCCTGCGGCCCGCCGGGACGATCGTGCGCTTCAGCGCCGGCCTGTACGTGGCGCTGCTCGCGCTGGTCATTGCCGAACCGGCGCTGCCGCATCACGTGGGCTTCCAGCTTGCCGTCGCCGGCCGCATGGGCGCCGCGGTGCTCGGCATGCTGCTGATCGAGCAGTTGTACCGCAACGCCGGCACGCAGGGCCGCTGGGCCATCAAATTCGCCTGCCTGGGCATCGGCGGCATCTTCGCGTACGACTTCTACATGTACAGCGACATGCTGCTGTTCCGCGAACTGAATCCCGAACTGTGGGCGGCGCGCGGCGTCGTCAATGCGCTGACCGCGCCGCTGCTGGCGCTGGCGCTGCTGCGCAGTGCATCGTGGTCCAGCCACTTCGCCGTGTCGCGCCGCATGCTGTTCCACTCCGCGGCGCTGATCGGCTCCGCCGTCTACCTGCTGGCGATGAGTTCAGCGGCCTACTACCTGCGTTTCGTCGGCGGCGAGTGGGGTTCGTTGATGCAGCTGGCGTTCCTGTTCGGCGCCTCGATGCTGCTGGCGGGCGTGCTGTTTTCCGGCAGCTTCCGCGCGTGGCTGAAGGTCTTCATCAGCAAGCACTTCTACCGCTACAACTACGACTACCGCGAGGAGTGGCTGAGCTTTACGCGCACGCTGTCGCACCCCGGCCCCGGCCTGGGCGAACGGACGATCCAGGCGCTGGCCGCGCTGGTCGAAAGCCCGGGCGGCGCGCTGTGGCTGCGCCGCGGCAGCCGTTGCGAGCCGGCCGCGCAGTGGCAAACGGCGCCGGCCGCCGCCTGCGAGCCGGCCGATTCGCCATTCTGCACGTTTATCGAGCGCAGGCAGTGGGTGGTCGACCTGGGCGAACAGGCCCCGCCGGATGCGCAACTGCCCGCGCAACTGCCTGCATGGCTGCATGCCTTCCCCCGTGCGTGGCTCGTCGTGCCATTGATCCTGCACGGCCGCCTGCTCGGGTTCACGGTGCTGCAGCGCCCGCGCAGCGCCGTCGCGCTGAACTGGGAGGTGCTGGACTTGCTGAAGGTGGCCGGAACCCAGGCGGCCAGCTACCTCGCGCAGCAGGAGGCCGACACCGCGCTGATGCTGGCGCGCCAGTTCGATTCGTTCAACCGGCTGTCGACGTTCGTCGTGCACGACCTGAAAAACCTCGTCGCGCAGTTGTCGCTGCTGACAGCCAACGCCGAGAAGCACCGCGACAACCCCGAGTTCCAGCGCGACATGCAGGATACGGTAAGCTACTCCGTGCAAAAGATGAAACTGATGCTGCAGAAGCTGTCGCGCTCGGCCACGCCGGAACATGCGCGGCCGCTGGCCGTCGACCAGGTGCTGACGCAGGCGGTGGCGCTGAAGTCCGCATTCGAACCGCGGCCGACGCTGCAGGTGGACCAGGCGGGATTGCTGGTGCTGGCCGATGCGGAGCGGCTCGAACGCGTGCTGGGGCACCTGATCCAGAACGCGATCGAGGCGACGCCGAAGGATGGCAAGGTGGCGGTGCGGCTGAATGGCAGTGCCGACGCCGTGTGCATCGAGATCGCCGACACGGGGCAGGGCATGAGCGCGGAATTTGTCCGTGAGCGCCTGTTCAAGCCGTTCGACTCGACGAAGTCGGCCGGCATGGGCATCGGCGCCTTCGAGAGCCGGGAATACATCCACGAGCTGGGCGGCCGGCTGGATGTACGCAGCGAACCGCTGCACGGCACCACGTTCACGGTCAGCCTGCCGCTGTACCGTGCCGACGCGATCAGCCAGGCCGCCTGACGTGGACGGGACACTGGAGACACTGTTGTGACGCAATCGAAACCGAAGCTGTTGATCATCGAGGACGACCCCGGCCTGCAAAAGCAGCTGCGCTGGAGCCTCGATGCCTACGATGTCGTCGTGGCCGGCGACCGCGAGGCTGCGCTGGCGCAGCTGCGCCGGCACGAGCCGGCCGTCGTGACAATGGACCTGGGCCTGCCGCCCGATCCGGACGGCGCCACCGAAGGCCTGGCCACGCTCGAGCAGATGCTGGCGCTGGCGCCGGACACGAAAGTGATCGTCCTGACCGGCAACCAGGACCGCACGCATGCGGTGAATGCGATCGCGATGGGTGCCTACGACTTCCACCAGAAGCCGTGCGAGCCGGAGCTGCTGGGCCTCGTGATCCAGCGCGCGTTCGTGCTGCACGGCCTGCAGCTGGAGCACCGCCGGCTGCAGCAGAACCAGGCCGACTCGCCGCTGTCGGGCGTCATCAGCCGCGACCCGGCGATGATGAAGGTGTGCCGCAACATCGAAAAGGTGGCGCCCAGTTCCGCCACCGTGATGGTGCTGGGCGAGAGCGGCACGGGCAAGGAAGTGCTGGCGCGCGCGCTGCACCAGCTGTCGCCGCGCGCGAAAGAACGCTTCATGGCGATCAACTGCGCGGCCATTCCCGAGACGCTGCTGGAATCCGAGTTGTTCGGCTACGAGAAGGGCGCGTTCACGGGCGCCGTCAAGCAGACCAAGGGCAAGGTGGAACTGGCCAACGGCGGCACGTTCTTCCTCGACGAGGTGGGCGACTTGCCGATGCCGCTGCAGGCCAAGCTGCTGCGCTTCCTGCAAGAGCGCGTGATCGAACGGGTCGGCGGCCACGAGGAGATCGCCGTCGACGTGCGCATCGTCTGCGCGACGCACCAGAACCTGAAGGCGCTGGCCGCCACCGGCAAGTTCCGCGAAGACCTGTATTACCGGCTGTCCGAGATCGTGCTGACGATCCCGCCGCTGCGCGAGCGCAATGGCGATGCCGTGTTGCTGGCCCAGCACTTCAAGAACCGCTACTGCGTCCAGGAAGGCCGCGCCACGCTGCACTTCGCGCCGGATGCGCTGGCGCAGATCGCCCGCCACACATGGCCGGGCAACGTGCGCGAGATGGAGAACTGCATCAAGCGCGCCGTCATCATGAGCGATGGTCCGGCGATCACGGCGGAAGACCTGGGACTCGGGCTGGGGCCCGTCGAGGACGAGCCGTTGAATCTGCGCCAAGTGCGCGACGAGGCCGAGTACAAGGCGATCGTGAAGGCGCTAGCGCGGGTGGACGGCAATATCGTCAAGGCGTCCGAACTGCTCGGTATCAGCCGCCCTACGCTGTACGACCTGATGGAACGCCACGCGATCCGCCCGGCCGCGCTGCCCGCGTGACGGCGAGCTGGCGGCCGATGGGTGTCCTGCTGCTGGTGTATGCGGCGCTGCTGGCCTACGGCAGCTGGTACCCGTTCGCCTGGGGCGAGCCGGAACACCCGCTGTTCACGTTCCTGCACGCGTGGCCCAGCCACCTGGACAAGGGCGACATCATCCAGAACGTGCTCGTCTACATGCCGTTCGGCCTGTTGATGGTGGCGTGGCGGGGCCGGCGCGAGCCGTTCGCCGTCGCGCTGCTGCTGGCGGCGCTGTGCGGCACCGCGCTCAGCTTCGGCATCGAGACGGTCCAGCAATACCTGCCGGCGCGCGTGCCGTCGCTGGTCGACGTGGCGATGAACTTTGCCGGCAGCGTCATCGGCGCGCTGCTGGGCGCACTGGTCAGCCGCCACACCAGCCCCGGTGCGCAGTTGCTGCGGTTGCGCGATGCGTGGTTCCGTCCCGGTCCGCTCGCCAGCACGGGCCTCGTCGTGATCGGGCTGTGGTTCCTGGCGCAGACGAGTCCTCTGGTGCCGTCGCTCGATATCGCCCAGCTGCGCGGTGCGCTCGGCTACCTGTATCGCTCGGTGACGACGCCGTCCTCCGCCAGCGCCGGCAAGTTCGCCACGCTGTGGTGCTACCAGGCCGGCATCGGCATCCTGCTGTGCAGCCTGCTCAACCCGGGCCGGCCCGCATTGCGCGCCTATGCGCTACTGACGGCATTCGTCTGCATGGCCAAGCTACTCGTCGTCGGCCGCGTGCTGTCTCTGGAACTGATCGCGGCCGCGGTGCTGGCGCTGCCGGTGCTGGCGCTGTTGCGTGCCTTGCCGCCGCGCGTGCTGGCTGCTTGCGGCGTCGTGCTGCTGGCGATGGGGCTGGCGATCTACGAGTCGCTGCCCGGCGAGGCGGCCGTGCTGTACCGGACGGGGTTCAACTGGATTCCGTTCGAGGGGCAGATGCACGACCTGTCCGGCCTGGAAAACATCCTGGAATTCCTGTGGCCGACGATGGCGATGGCCTGCCTGGCGCGGCAGGCGGTGCCGTTCCACCGCCAGGATGCCTGCGCGGTGCTGGGCACCGTGTCCGTGGCGCTGGGGCTATTCCTGCTGGAGTGGCTGCAGCAGTCGGTGCCCGGCCGCTATGGCGACATCACGCAGGTGATGCTCGCGTGTGCCGGCTGGATCGTGCCGTGGTGCGTGCCGTTGCGTGCCGCGGGCGATGCCCGCGCTGTGGGTCAGGTGGCGCGCAGCCGCTAGGCGAGCAGCGCATCACTGCGCCGCGGCGGGCTCCTTCGTTTCGGCCGTGCCTTCCTCGTCCAGATTGTCCGCGCCAGTCGGCAGCGGTTCGACCTTGCCATCCCACTTGCCGGCGTTGACGAGCATGTTGCGCAAGCCGTCGAACGGGAAGTTGTGCTGGTAGGCTTTCTTCGCGTGCTGCACCGCCAGGTCGTATCGCTTGGCGCGGAAGTAGGCGATGCCGAGGTTGTAGTTGACTGACGGGTTGTCAGGCACCAGCTCGGCCGCCTTCTTCAACAGCGGCATCGCGCGCTCTTCCTGGCCCAGCTTGTAGACGTACTGTCCGTAGGCCGCCCACGCCATGCCGTCGTCCGGCTTGAAGCGCACGGCGCGCTCGAAGTAGCACTCGACGGGATACTTGGCGCCAACCAGCTGCGTCACCTTCGTGCGCATCGCCACGGTGGCCATCGTCGTCAGCGCCTTCACGTGGTTCGGGAATGCGCGCAGCGTGTAGTCGAGGTCACCGCCCACGGTGCCGGTGTTGCCGCGCACGCCGGCAGCTACTTCCTCGGTGTAGTGGGCCGACTCGACGAGGTGCAGCGCATCCGGCGGCGGTTCGCGGTAATCGTACGGCCCGAAGCCGTTCGTCAGGTCGCCGCAATACGGCTTTGCGAAAGCGGCGCCGGCACACAGCAGCAGCGCTGCGGCGAGCAGGCGGGAAATGGGTTTTGGCGTCAGCATGCTTCACTCGTTCCTTTCACCTGGGCGTTCGGCACGGTGACCGTCACCTGGTCCAGCAGCCGCGCCAGTTCAGCCGTGCGGGCCCGGCGCGAGTTGGCGGCCACCGCTTCGTCGGATGCCAGCGGGGCATGGCCTGCCTCGGCCAGCGCGAGGAAGCGCAGCAGCGCGTCCTTGATACCCGCCTTGTCGTCCAAGGGCCCGATGGTGTCGATGCCGGCGTGGCGCAGCGCGGCGGCCGTGTCGCCGGTGGCGTCCGTCAGCGCGAGCACGGGACGGCGCGCCCGCAGGTACTCGTACAGCTTGGCCGGGATCTGGTGGTTGCAGTTGGTGGCCTGCAGCACCAGCAGGCCATCGGCACCGAGCATTTCCGCCAGCGCGTCGCGGTAGGCGATGTGCGGCGCGAGGGTGACGATGTCGGCAATGCCATGCCGCTCGATCAGCGGTCGCAGGAAGTCGTCGTGCGCGGTGGCGCGCAGCACCACGCGCAGGCGCTCGGCCGTCACGCTGCCGTCACGCTTCAGGTCCGCCAGCGCTTCGAAGAACGGCCCCGGATCGCGTTCGGACGGGTAGACGATGCCGCTGTGGATCAGCGTGAAGGGCCCGGGCGTCGCGACCTTTTGCAATGCCGCGGCGTTGGCGAAGTTCTCCTCGTCGTAGCCATTCTCGATCAGCGCGAAGCGGCTCACTGGAATGTCGGGGAAGCGCTTCGTGTACGTGACGATGGCACCCGGGGTCGTGCACACGGCCAGCGTGCAGTGGCGGATCGTCTGTTCCTCGATCCACCGGTAGAGGCGGCGCGTCAGCGGATCGGCGGGGTAGTCGACGTCCGTCATCGGGTCGCGCAGGTCGGCGATCCACGGCAGCCCCGTCAGCCGGTGCAGCGCCAGGCCGATCAGCTTCGCGCTGGCGATCGGGTAGGTGGTCCAGATCACCTGCGGCTTGTAATTGCGGATCATCCGCAGGCCGGCGGGGATGGCGCCCAGGCACCAAGACACCCAGCGGTCCGGCAGCGCCATCCAGCCCACGTACCGGCCGCGCAGCGACAGGTGGCGCGACGTATCGAGCGCGAACGCGCGGTGCACGATCGCCTCGCGAGGAATCTCGTCCAGCTGATCCGGCCCGCTGTTCGCATAGGCGCGCGGATGCGCCGACAGCACCAGCGGTTGCCAGCCGTGCTGCGGCAGGTACTGCGAGAACTTCAGCGTGCGCTGGATGCCGCTGCTGCCGCGCATCGGCGGGTAGTGGTAGGCGACCACCAGCACGCGGTTCATGCGCCGGCTCCGTCGCGCACCTCGCCATGCACCCATTCCGCCGTCCACCTGGCCACCTGGTCGCGCCATTCGCGGCGGGAGAACGTGTGATCCGCCGCGGCCAGCGTGCGGCGCTGCACCCGGGGCGCCGCCAGCAGCTTACGCCACTGGCGCGATGCCTTCACCATGTCGAGGAACTCCTGCGCCGTCAGGTCGGCGCCGCTGATGATCAAAAGGATGGGGCCATCGAAACCCTTCCAGCCCGCCAGCATGCGTTCGTGCAGCCCCGGCGACGGGGATGGGGCGTCGGGCGCGGTGGCCGCAGCCGGCTTGTCGCGCGACGTGCGCAGCAGGCCCGCGAACGAGCGCAGCGCCTTGCCGAATTCGAACTGACCGCCGGCGATCTTCTTCCACAGCGCCGGCTGCAGCAGCCGCGCCGCGTAGTAGTGCTTCAGCGTGGCACGCGCCAGGCCGTCGGCCGTGCGGGCCCATGGATTGAGCAGCACGAGGCCCGCCACGCGGCGGTCGTGCCGCGCGTAGAACAGCGCGGCACTGGCGGCATCGCACAGGCCCCACAGCACCACTTCCCGCAGGCCCGGCACCGCCGCCATGAAACGGTCGATGGCGGCGCGCAGGTCCGCATCGACGTCTTCGAAATTGCGCTGCGCGCCGCCGCTGTCGCCCATGCCGCGGTAGTCGAAGCGCATGGCAGGGATGCCCTGGTCGGCCAGCGCCCGCGCCAGCAACGCGAATTGGCGATGGCTGCCGACGCGGTATTGCGGACCGCCGACGACGATCAGCACGCCGCGCCGCGCCACGGGACGCGCCGGATCGGCCGGGCTGAGGATGGCGGTCAGCCAGTCGCCCGCGCAGGGGAAGGTCAGCGCTTGTTCGTCAGGCCGCATGGCAGGCAGCGGCCAGATGCCGCAACGTAGCGTCGAGCAGCGCGGGGCACTCCTCGATTTCCTGCGTGGCCCAGAACTGCGGCCCGGCGACGACGTGCGTCGCGACGGTTGCGCCGGCGGCGCGCCAGCCATCGGTGACGCGGGCGGCGGCAGGCGACAGCGGCCGGCCGCTGTCGGCGGCCACTTCGTACCAATGGACGGGGCATGCGGGCGCCGGCAGCCGCGTGCCGTCGCAGCCGTCGATGGCCGCTGCCAGCGCGGGATCGAGCCGGTAGCCTGCGATCTCCAGCGCCTCGCCGGCGGCAAGCGCATGGCGCAGCGCGGCCGTGCCATTGCCGGCCGCACCGTCCGTCAACATCTGGCTGGCGACCTTCAGGCGCAGGAACTGCGTGAGGCATTGCGCGCCGCTGGTGATGGGTTGCCACAGCAGCAGCGCCGGTACGTCGACGGTCGCGGCAACGTCCAGCGCCAGCAGTGCGCCCAGGCGCAGGCCCCACAGGCCGGGGCGGCGGCCGCACTGGCGCTCCAGCCATTGCAGGCCGCGCAGCACGTCGTCGCGCCAGGTCTCCCAGCGCGCATCGCCGAAATCGCCGGCGCTGTCGCCGCAGCCGTACAGGTCCAGTTGCAGCACCGCGTGGCCTTGTGCGGCCAGTGCGCGGGCCAGCAACGCGGCCATGCGGCGCGACTTGTTCATCTCCTCCGCGAAAGGATGCAGGTACAGCCACGCGCCGGCGCATTGGCCGGCCGGGGCGTGAGCCGGAGCATGATACAAGCAGAAGCGCGCCGCCGCCCCGCCGTCCAGGAAGAACGGTTGCGGAGGAGGAGCGGCGGTCGCGTGCATGTCAGGCGGTCATCTTGTGCTTCACGAACGCGGCCAGGCTGCCCAGCGTTGCAAAGGTTTCGGCGCTGATCTCGTCGTCGTCGACGGCAAAGCCGAACTGCTCTTCCAGCGCGCCGATCAGCTGGACGACGGCCATCGAATCGAGTTCCGGGATGCTGCCGAGGAGGGCGGAATGCTCGTCCAGCGCCGCGCCGGTGGCGGGCGGCAGGGAGAGAACGTCGATGACAATCTGCTTTACTTCGTCGAAAACCATGTATTACTCCGTTGTTGGGGTTTGCTGCCGCGCGGCTGCTGGCGCAGCGGCAGGAGCGGCGAACCTGCCGCGCAACCGCTGTATCAGGGCGGACCGCTCGCCGGCCGCGGCATGCAGCTGGCGCAGTACCGGCCAGCGGTAATGGTTGACATGGTACATGGTCCGGATTTCGTCGGTCCAGCGCGTATGCCATTCCATCACTTTGCCGTAGAACTCCAGGCGTTCGTACTGTTTTTCGTCAAACAGCCGCTGGCAGCATTCCTCCCGCATCAACAACGTCGGCGACAGGCTCGCCGGTACCGTTTCGTCATAAGTCGTTTTCAGCACGATCAGCGCGCCGCCACCCTCGATGCACAGGTCCATCGCGACCAGTTGCGCGTCGAACCAGTAGCGATACACGGCGGCCTGGCCACGCCGCGCGAACGCTTCCAGCATCGCCGTATAGAAGCGGCCCTGCGCATTGTCGGGGTGGATCGCGGTACCCAGCTGCGCCTTCCAGCCGGCGCTCTCGAGCCGGCCGTAATCGGCCACCGCCGCGGCCATCTGTTCGGGCAGCCGGTCGATCTGCATGCGCGTGGCGACGCCTTCCTTCTGCAGCCTGGCGCGCTGCTTTTTCAGGTTGCTGCGCAGGTTCTTGCCGCGCGCATTCCAGTAGTCGTCGAAACTGCCCTGGATCGGCACGTGGGCGGTGCGGATGTAGTCGACGGTGCGCAGCGCCGGCCCATCGGCGGGGCGCGGCTCCAGGTACGGGTCGCGCTGCGTGAGGCCGACCATCAGCGCGAGCCGGGGCAGCTTGCGCGTGAGCCCCGGCAGCAGCGCATCGAGCGGCACGTGGGGGCGGTGCAGCCACATGCCGACCGGTGCCTGCGACGGCTGCAGCACTTCCCATACGCCGCGCCCGCGCGGTACCAGCACGCCCATTGCGACGACTTCGCCGCCGCTCCCCTGGCACACGGCCAGCCTGCCGCGCGGGTCGCCGAATTCCGCCAGCAGCGGTTCGACGAACTCCGGCTCCAGCAGCGGCGAACGGGCCGTCGCCCCATTTAGCGCACGCCACGCGGCGGCGTGACCGGCAAACGCGCCGGCCGGATGCAGTTGCCATTTCATCGCACACCTCCATTGGCGGACGCACGCACCTGGGCGATCATCCAGTCGATCTCGCCGTCGCGCAGCTCCTGGTGGCAGGGGAATTGCAGCACGCGGCGCGACAGGTCCACACTGTGCTCGCACACGGTCGCGTCGACGCCGGGCCACAGATATTCGCCGAAGCGGATCACGGGCACGCCCGCCTGCTTGAGCTGGCGGAACAGCACGTGCGGCTCGTCGCACAGCAGCGGGAACACCCACGGGTAGACGCCGTCCGGCAGCGTCGCGAACAGGGGCCGGCAGCCCGGCAGCGCGGCCAACGCGTCGTACAGCCGGCGCCAGTTGCGGCGGCGCAGCTCGCCCATGCGCCGCCGCGACACCACCCGCAGCATTAGCCGCGAATACAGCGACGAGCGCTTCGTCAGCCAGGCCGGATCGAATCCGAAGCCGCCGTCCGACGATCCCGGCGCCAGCGCGGGCGCGGCGCCGTGCCGGTGTGCCTTGATCACGCCCCACAGCGCGTTCTTCGCCGCCATCGGCAACGCCAGCAACGCCCGCAGCAGCGGCAGGCGGCCGTAGTCGAAGCCGTTTTCGATGGAGTTCAGGAGTACCTTCGTCTCGAAGCCGGCGCCGGCCGACTGCAGCGCCACGCCATCGAGCCGGTGCCGCGCCGACACGAGGCAGCCGCCTTCGTAGACGGGAAAGAATTTCATGCTACTGGCGATCGCATAATCGCCGTAGGAACCAAGCGGCTTGCCGGCGTGCTCGCCGAGGAA
This sequence comes from Pseudoduganella flava, assembly GCF_007830495.1. GTDB lineage: Bacteria > Pseudomonadota > Gammaproteobacteria > Burkholderiales > Burkholderiaceae_D > Rugamonas > Rugamonas flava. The sequence continues at coordinate 274,040 of NZ_VLKW01000006.1, forward strand.
CGAGTGCGCGCAATCCTCCAGCAGGTACAGGCCCCGTTCGTCGCAGAACGCGCGCAGTGCCGGCAGCGGTTGGTGGAAGCCGTAGTAGTTCGTGGCCATCAGCGCCTTCACGTGCGGCGTGGCGGCGGCCTTCGCGGCGATGTCGTCGAGGTCGACGGTGGTGTCGGGGCGGATGCGGTAGAACAGCGGCGTCGCGCCGGCCCACACGACGGGCTCGATCATCGATGCGCAGTGGTAGGACGGCACCAGCACGACGTCGCCGGGGCCCACGCCCATTTCACGCAGGGCCAGCGCGATCGCGACGCGGCCGCTGGTAACGAAGCGCACCTGCCCGGCATCGAGGATCGATGGCGCGGGCGGGCCGCCGGCACGCAGGAACGAGGCCAGCGACAGCGCGGGTGCCACGGGCACGCGGGAACGGGGATAGTCGGCGGGGGATGGCACGGCCGCTGGCGGCTTCACATCAGAAATGCTGATCTTTCCCATATCGTCTCGCTGAGCCAATTTCCGGGACATAACTTTGCGGCACGCCACATGATACATCAAGGCATTGCTAAAAATTTATGTTAGTTGTTGTTTTTGAAGCAAGCGGCGAGGAATTTTTCCGACAATTCTTGGGAAAAAGCAGTAAGTAACAGATTGTAAAATGTTAATATCTGCGCCTGGATTTCCATACGGTCACAAAAATAATGTCTCCTGGGGAATCAGCACTTGCAGGACATCTCATGAGCGACCTCATCCACGACTTCATATTCCGGTCGGCACAGCGTACGCCGGCCGCCGAAGCCCTCGTCCATGGCAACCGCCGGGTCGATTACGCGGGCCTTGCCGGGCTCGTCCGCCGCAGCGCCGCCGCGCTGCTTGCCAGCGGCCTCGAACGGGGCGAGCGGGTCGCCGTCTACATGGAAAAAAACGTCGAGAACGTGGCCGCGATGTTCGGTGCAGCGGCTGCCGGCGGCGTGTTCGTGCCCGTCAATCCGCTGCTCAAGCCGGAGCAGGTGGCGTACATCCTGGCCGATTGCAACGTGCGCGTGCTGGTCACGACGGTCGACCGGCTGCGCCTGCTGGCCGGCGTGCTGCCGTCCTGCCGCGACCTGCGCCTCGTCATCGCCGTCGGCGCGCAGGACACCGCGCCCGCCGTGCCGTGGCTGGAAGTGCAGGCATGGGACGACGCACTGGCGCGTGCCCGGCCCGACGAAGCAATGCCGCACCGCGCGATCGATACCGACATGGCCGCGATCCTGTACACATCCGGCAGCACCGGCAAGCCGAAAGGCGTGGTGCTGTCGCATCGGAACATGGTGGCGGGCGCGCAAAGCGTTGCCGGCTACCTGGAAAACACGCCGCAGGACCGCATCCTCGCCGTGCTGCCGCTCAGCTTCGACTACGGCCTGTCGCAGCTGACCACGTCGTTCCACGTCGGCGCGACGGCGGTGCTGATCAACCACCTGCTGCCGCGCGACGTGCTGAATGCCGTCGTCGCCGAGCGCATTACAGGCCTGGCCGCCGTGCCGCCGCTGTGGATCCAGCTGGCGCCGCTGCCGTGGCCGGCGGATTGCACCTTGCGTTACCTGACCAACTCCGGCGGCGCGATGCAGCGCCCGACGCTGGACGCGCTGCGCCTCGCGCTGCCGAACGCGCGGCCGTTCCTGATGTACGGCTTGACGGAGGCCTTCCGCTCGACCTACCTGCCGCCCGAGGAACTGGAGCGCCGCCCCGATTCGATGGGCAAGGCGATTCCGAACGCCGAGGTGATGGTGCTGCGGCCGGACGGCAGCGAATGCGCGCCGCACGAGCCGGGGGAGCTGGTGCATCGGGGCGCCCTGGTATCGCTGGGCTACTGGAACGACCCGGCCAAGACGGCCGAGCGCTTCAAGCCGATCGGCGCGCGCCACTACGGCCTGCCGCTGACGGAACTGGCCGTGTGGTCCGGCGACACGGTGCGGCGCGATGAAGAAGGCTTCCTGTACTTCATCAGCCGCAACGACGAGATGATCAAGACGTCCGGCTACCGCGTCAGCCCGACGGAGGTCGAGGAAGTCGTGTATGCGCGCGAGCACGTGGCCGAGGCGGCCGCGATCGGTGCCGCGCATCCTGCGCTGGGCCAGGCGATCGTCGTCATCGCGTATCCGCGCGACGGGGCGGCGCTGACGGCGTCCGACCTGCTGGCTGCCTGCAAGCCGCACCTGCCGGCCTACATGCTGCCGCAGAAGATCGTCATCGCCGCCGCGCCGCTGCCGCGCAACCCGAACGGCAAGATCGACCGCAAGCTGCTGGCCACGCAGTACGAAAGCGTCTTCACGGAGCAGCAATGAGCGACACCACCAAGCCGCGCCCGCAGCACGCGCCGCTGCTGCAGTTCCCTATCGTCGACGATTGCCTGCAGGTCGGCGGCATGCCGTTGACCCGCCTGGCGCAACGCGTCGGCCAGACGCCGTTCTATGCCTATGACCGCGCGGCGCTGACGGCGCGCGTGGCGGAACTGCGCCGGCACCTGCCGCGGGACGTGCACCTGCACTATGCGATGAAGGCCAATCCGATGCCGGCCGTCGTGCAGCACATGGCCACGCTGGTCGACGGCATCGACGTCGCCTCCGGCGGCGAGCTGCGCGTCGCGCTCGATACGCCGATGCCGCCTGCGCACATCAGCTTTGCCGGCCCGGGCAAGAGCGACGCCGACCTGTCTGCCGCGATCGCGGCCGGCATCGTGCTCAATCTGGAATCGGAAGGCGAGACGGAGCGCGCCGCGCGCATCGGCGCCGCGCTCGGCATCACGCCGCAGGTGAACGTGCGCGTCAATCCGGACTTCGAACTGAAGTCGTCCGGCATGAAGATGGGCGGCGGACCGAAGCAGTTCGGCGTCGATGCCGAGCGGGTGCCCGCGCTGCTGCGCCGCATCGGCGAACTGGGACTCGACTTCCACGGCTTCCACATCTTCTCCGGCTCGCAGAACCTGAAGGCCGCCGCATTGCACGAGGCGCACGAAAAGACGTTCGCGCTGGCGCTGCGCCTGGCCCAGGACGCGCCGCGCGCGCCGCGCATTCTCAACATCGGCGGCGGCTTCGGCATCCCCTACTTTCCGGGCGAGGAGCGGCTCGACCTGGCCGCCGTCGGCGCCAACCTGCATGCCGTGATGGAGACGGTGCGCCCGCAACTGCAGGGCGCGCAGGTCGTCATCGAACTGGGGCGCTATCTCGTCGGCGAGGCCGGTGTGTACGTGTGCCGCGTCGTCGACCGCAAGGAGTCGCGCGGCACCGTCTACCTGGTGACGGATGGCGGCCTGCATCACCACCTGTCGGCATCCGGCAATTTCGGCCAGGTGATCCGCAAGAACTACCCGGTCGTGATCGGCAATCGCGTCGCGGGCGGCGAACGCGAAAAGGCTTCCATCGTTGGCCCGCTGTGCACGCCGCTGGACCTGCTGGCCGACCAGATGGAGCTGGCCCGCGCGGGGCCGGGCGACCTGGTCGCCCTGCTGCAGTCGGGGGCGTACGGCATCACGGCAAGCCCGGGCGGCTTCCTCAGCCACCCCGCCGCATTGGAAGTGCTGGTCTGACAAACACTGGGGGTCACGATGAGCGGTATATGTGGATGGATCGGTTGGAACACGCCAGAGCGTGACCTGATCGAGAAAATGGCAGTACCGCTGGGCCGCTTCGACGGCACCGCGACCGAAAGTGCAATGGGCGCCCGCTGCGCGGTCGCCGTGGCGGCCCTGGAAGGCGCGGCCGACATCCACCTGCGCGATGGCGTGCTGGCCGCCGTGTGGGGCCACCCGGTGCTGCGCGATGCCGCGCTGGCCGACCAGGCGGCGCAGCAGGGCGTGGCGGCCGTGCTGGCGGGCCAGCGCCACCTCGGCCCCGAGAAGCTGTGCGCGCTGCTCGACGGTGCCTTTGCGCTGTGCGTGCTGGACGAACGGGCTGGCGAAGCGATCCTCGCCACCGACCGCGCCGCCGTGAGCCCGCTGACGTGGCAGGTGGCCGGCGAAACGCTGCTGTTCGCATCGTCCGCGGACGCCTTGTTGCGCCATCCGCTGGTGCGCGGCGAGATCGATCCGCAGGGGATCTACAACTACGTCTACTTCCACATGGTGCCGGCACCCGGCACTGTCTACCGGGACCAGCACCGGCTGCTGCCGGGCCACTACCTGCATTACCGGCAGGGCCGCATCGAAACGCAGCCCTACTGGCGCATGCGCTTCCAGGAAGACGGCAAGCGCTCGTTCGACGACCTGAAAAGCGACTTCCTGGCCCAGCTGCGCCACGCGGTCGGCACGGCGGCCGGTGGCGCGAAGGTGGGCGCCTTCCTGTCGGGCGGCACGGACAGCTCGACGATCGCCGGCATGCTGTGCGACGTGACCGGTACGCCGGCGGATACCTACTCGATCGGTTTTGCCGCCCAAGGCTACGACGAGATGGAATACGCGCGCATCGCGTCGCGCCATTTCGGCACGCGCCACCACGAATACTATGTGACGCCGGAAGACGTGGTGGCCGCGATCCCCGACGTGGCGGCAGTTTGCGACCAGCCGTTCGGCAACGCATCGGCCGTGCCGGCGTTCTACTGTGCGCGGCTGGCGCGCGCCGACGGCATCACGCGCATGCTGGGCGGCGACGGCGGCGACGAACTCTTTGGCGGCAACGAGCGCTATGCGAAGCAGCACGTGTTCGCGCTGTACGAACGCGTGCCGCCGCTGCTGCGCAAGGCGCTGCTGGAGCCGGCCGTGTTCAACTTCCCCGGCGGCGACCGGGTGACGTTGCTGCGCAAGGCGAAGAGCTACATCGAGCAGGCCTCGGTCGGCATGCCGGCCCGGCTGGAAACCTACAACCTGCTGGGCCGCTACGGCGCGCAGCAGGTGTTCAGTGCCGACTTCCTGGCCGGCGTCGATACGGGCGAACCGCTTGCCGGCCTGGCGCGCACATATGACGCCAGTGACGCGAAAAGCCTGATCAACCGGATGCTGGCGCTGGACCTGAAGATCACGCTGGCCGACAACGACTTGCCTAAGGTGATGAAGGCATGCGAGCTGGCCGGCGTCGAGGCCGCGTTCCCGTTCCTGAACGACGCGATGGTGGCGTTTTCCGCCGGCCTGACGCCGCAGCAAAAGCTGAACGGCACGCAGCTGCGCTGGTTCTTCAAGGAGGCGTTGAAGGGCTTCCTGCCGAACGAGATCATCACGAAGCAGAAACACGGCTTCGGGCTGCCGTTCGGCGTCTGGCTGCAGCAGCACAAGGGTTTGCAGGAGCTGGCATCCGATAGCCTGACGGACCTGAAGCGGCGCGGCATCGTGCGCGGCGACTTCATCGAGCAGCTGACCGGCCGCCATTTGCAGGAGCATGCGGGGTATCACGGCACGATGGTGTGGGTGCTGATGATGCTGGAACAGTGGTTCCGCCAGCGCGCCGGAGCGTGACATGCGCACGCGGGTCTGCATCTCGATCGATACGGAGTTTTCCATCGGCGGTGCGTTCACGGATCCGGCGCGCCTGCCTGTCGCCGAGCCGATGGTGTGGTGCGAGGTGGATGGCCGCTCGCAGGGGCTGGGCTTCCTGCTCGACACGTTCGAACGCCACCGCATTCCCGCCACGTTCTTTGTGGAGGCGGCGCAGCGCTACTACTTCCGCGACGCCGACCCGATGGGCACGATCGCCCGCCGCATCGCCGCGCACGGGCACGAGGTGCAGCTGCACACGCATCCCTGCTGGTCCGTGTTCCGGCACGACGACTGGCGCGAGCAGGTAACGCGCGAACCGCGCCAGGACGATTTCTACGGCCGTGCCGAAGAGGACACGGTGCACCTGCTGCGCCAGGGCCAGGAGACGTTCGCCGACTGGGGCGTGCCGCTGCCGACCGTGTTCCGCTCCGGGAACCTGCAGCACGACGACACCCTGTTCGCGGCCATGGCGCGCTGCGGCATTCCGTACAGCTCCTGCGTGGGGCTGGCCGTGTTCGACAGCGGCGACGCGCGCTACCGGCTGTACAGTGGCGCCCACCCGCGCCATGGCGTGCTCGAGATGCCGGTGCTGACGTTCGAGGACTGGCGCATCGGCGGCCGCCGCCACCGCAAGACGCTGACGATCGCCGGCACCAGCTTTGCCGAGACGCGCCTGCTGCTCGAGCGCGCCCACGAGCAGCGCGTGCCGCTGGTCGTCATCCTCACGCACCCGTTCGAATACGTGCAGCGCCGCGACGATGGCATGCGCACGGCGCGCCGCAACGCGCTGCACCAGGGCCGGCTGGAACGCCTGTGCCGCTACCTCGACTGCAATCGGGACCGCTTCCAGCCCACCGGCCTGGGCGAAGCGGGCAGCGCCTTGCAGGCCGCGCCGGACGAGCGCAACGTCCTGCTGCAAGGCAGCGGCTGGCGCAGCGTGCGGCGGCTCGCCGAGCAGGTGGCGTACGACCGCTACGGCAAGTGGGCGCTGGCGCGCCGTGGAGCGCCGGCATGAAGGCGTGGCTGAATGCGCGCTTCGGCACCTGGCGCGGGCTGGTGCGGTTGCTGCTGGCGCATGCGGAGCTGGTCACCGGACGATTGTGGCCCTTCCGGCTGCGCGATCCGGCGGCGGTGCGGCGCGTGGTGTTCGTCTGCCTCGGCAATATCTGCCGCAGCGCGTACGCGGAACAGGTGGCGCGTGCCGCCGGCCTGCACACGGCGTCGCTCGGGCTGTCGACGACGACCGGCGCGTGCTCGCCCGACCAGGCGCTGGCCGCCGCGGCGCGCCAGCATTTGCCGCTGGACGCGCACCGCGCCTGCGACTGGAAGGACTTCGAGGTGCGGCCCGGCGACCTGCTGCTGGCGATGGAGGTGCGCCAGGCGCACGAGCTGCTGCGCCGCCTCGGCGGCCGCGAGGACGTGCAGGTCGCCCTGCTTGGCAACTGGTGCAGTCCGCCGCTGCCGCACCTGCACGATCCGTTCACGCTGTCGGACGCGTATTTCGACACGTGCTTCACCCGCATCCACGCAGCCGTCGGCGCCCTGGGGGCGCAGCTGCCGGCGGCGCGCGCACCGTCACTGCAAAGGAGGCAACGATGAGCCGCGAATTCTCGCTGTATCTCGATGCGGTGCGCTTCCTGGCCGCGCTGATGGTCGTGTTCTACCACATGAACATGCGCTGGCTCAGCACGAAGATCCTGCCGCTGTCCGACCACGGCCATGCAGCCGTGATGGTGTTCTTCGTGTTGTCCGGCTATGTGATCTCGTACATCCACGCACAGCGCGAGAACACGCCCGCCGAGTACTGGGCCAGCCGGCTGTCGCGCTTTTATTCGCTGGCCGTGCCGGTCGTGCTGGTGACGCCGCTGCTGGACATTGCGGGCGAGGCCCTGAACCCGGCGATCTACGAAGGCTGGACGACGCATGGCTTGGCCTTGGTGCGCATCGTCAGCAGCCTGGCGTGGCTGAACGAGGTGTGGACGATCTCGATCATGTCCTTCTCGAACACGCCGTACTGGTCGCTGTGCTACGAGATGTGGTACTACATCATGTTCGCCGTCTGCGTGTTCACGGCGGGGCGCACGCGCGTGCTGCTGCTGGCCGCCTGCGCGCTGGTGGTGGGACCGAAGATCCTGCTGCTGGCCCCGGTGTGGGCGATGGGTGTCGCGCTGCATCGCTGGAAAGCGCTGCAGCGCACGTCGTTCGGTGTGGGGCTGGCGCTGTTTGCCGGCTCGCTCGTCGCGTTCGGACTGTTCCAGCACTTCCGCCTGACGGATATCGGCAGCGACTGGATGCGCCGGCTCGTCGGCGAAGCGCTCCACCATCAGCTGACGTTCTCCCGCTTCGCGCTGACCGATTACCTGCTGGGCGCCATCGTCGCCGCCAACTTCGTCGGCGCGCGTGCGATCGCGCCCGCCCTGGGCCCCGTGCTGCTGCCGCTGGCGCGGCCGATCCGCTGGCTGGCCGGCTACACGTTCTCGCTGTACCTGATGCACCAGCCGCTGCTGCTGTTCTATGGTGCCGCGATCGGCGGCGATCCGGCCGGCCCGCTGTACTTCCTGGAAGTGCTGGGCGCGATCCTCGTCACTGTCTGGCTGGTGGGATCGGTCACCGAGCGCCGCCGCCACCTGCTGCGCGCGTGGCTGCTGGCGCGGCTGCAGTCGCTGTCGGCGTTGCGCCTTGCCGCGCGGGGCACCCGATGACCCCCGCCGTCGTGCTGGGCATCGACACGCCGATCGGCCTGGCGATCGTGCGCAGCCTGGGCCGGCACGGCGTGCCCGTGACCGGCATCGCGCGGGGCATGGCGGCACCGGGCCTGTCGTCGCGCTATCTGCGCGAAGGCTTGCTGCGCGCGGACGATGCGCAGGGCACGCTGGAACAGCTCGAATCGCTGTCCCGGCGCCTGGGGCCAGCGTGCCTGTTCGCGATCTCCGAAGGCGACATCGCGCTGCTGAACCGCCATCGCGACCGTCTCGCCGGCTACCGGCTGATGTTCCCGGACGCGCGCCGCATGGATGCGGTACTGGACAAGCACCGCACCTACGCCGCCGCGCGCGCCGCCGGCGTGCCCGTGCCCCGTACGGTGCAACCGGCCACGCTGGACGATGCCGCGGCGGCCGCGCCGGAACTGCGCTATCCGGTCGTGCTGAAATGGGCCGAGCCGAACGAGGCCGGCATCCTGCTGCGCCGCGCGGGCCTGGAGCTGGACAAGACCCGCTACTGCCACGATGCGAACGAACTGCTTGCCTACCTGCGTCGCTTCGAGCCTGTCGGCCGCTATCCGATGATCCAGGAGTACTGCGCCGGCTATGGGCTGGGGCAGTTCTTCCTCGTCAAGGATGGCGTCGCGCATGCCGTGTTCCAGCACCGCCGCCTGCACGAGTGGCCGCCGGAAGGCGGCGTGTCGACGCTCTGTGAGTCGGTTGGGCTGGAACATCACGCGGCGCTGCGCGAGCGCTCGCTGGCGCTGCTGCGCGAACTGGATTGGGAGGGCATCGCGATGGTCGAATACCGCTACGATCCGCAGCGCGGCGAGGCGGCGCTGATGGAAATCAACGGGCGCTTCTGGGGCAGCCTGCCGCTGGCCTGCCACGCCGGCGTGGACTTCCCGTGGCTCGCCTACTGCCTGCTGGGCAACGGCGCAGCGCAGCCGCAGCCGGCCTACCGCGCCGGCATGCGTTGCCGCTTCATGATCCCCGAGACGAAGCGGCTGGCACGCCTGCTGTTCCAGCCCGGTGCCGTGGCCGACCGCCAGCTGGCGTTCTCGCGCGGGCGCGAGCTGCTGGGCTACCTGGCCGATTTCCTGCGCCCGTCGATGCGCTATTACCTGTTCACGTGGTCGGACCCGGCGCCGTTCCTGCGCGACCTGTGGCACGTGGTGCGGCGATGACGAGAGGAGGCACGATGCAGACGATCGACCGGAGCGCGCGCGGCGGCGAGACCGTGACGGTGGCTGTCGTGATCCCGTATTTCCAGCGCCGCCCCGGCATCCTGGCGCGCGCGCTGCGTTCCGTTATCGCGCAGACGGCGCACGCACGACTGGACGTCATCGTCGTCGACGACGGCTCGCCCGTGCCCGCCGCGGACGAGGTGGCGCAGCTGCCGGAAGCGCAGCGCGGTGCCATCCGCGTGATCCGGCAGCGCAATGCGGGCCCCGCCGCGGCGCGCAACAACGCGCTCGATCACGTCACGCCGGACACCGAGTTCGTTGCCTTCCTGGATTCGGACGATATGTGGGAGCCCGAGCACCTGGCCAATGCGCTGCGCGCGCTGGATGCCGGTTACGACTTCTACTTCGCCGACTTCTACCAGCTGAACCAGACGGTCGGCGCGTTCGAGCGGGCTGGCCGCATCGAGCCGGCACGCCACGCGCTGCTGCCGGGCGAACGCCACCTGCACGTCTACCAGGCCGACATGCAGGCGCAGATCCTGGGCGGGAACGTGATCGGCACGCCGACCGTCGTGTACCGCTTCCGGTCGCTGCGCACGTTGCGCTTTCGCGAGGAGTTCGTGTACGCGGGCGAGGACTACCTGTTCTGGCTCGACCTGTCGCGAATGACGGACCGGATCGCCTTCTCGTCGGCGCGCGAAGTGGTGTGCGGCGATGGCGTCAACGTGTTTTCCGGCTCCGGCTGGGGCACGGAAAAGTCGCTGATCCGGCTGCACTATGAGATGAAGTACAAGAAGGCGATCGCGCGGCTGTATCCGCTGACGGAGCGCCAGGTGAAGGAAAACCGCGCCGCCGTGCTGGCGCTGCGGCGCAGCTTCGTCGCCGACGTCGTGCATCGCGTCGCGCATCGCAAGCCGTTCGCGGGCGTGATGTGGAAGCAGTTGAAAGTCGATGCACCCAGCGTGCTGTGTTTCGTGCCGCTGGCGATCGGCCTCGTGCTGCGGCGGGGACGCGCTGCGTGAGCCGTGTCCTCGTCAGCATCTTGAACTGGAACGGCGCGGCGCAGACGCTCGCCTGCGTGCAGGGCGTGCTGCGCCAGCAAGTGCCGGCGGGAGCGGGCATCGACATCCTCGTCATCGACAACGGTTCCGAGCCGCCCGATGCGGCAGCGCTGGCCCAGGGGCTGGCCGCGCTGCCGGTCGCGCTGCGCCGCGAGCCTGTCAATCGGGGCTTCGCGGGTGGCCACAACCTCGCCGTCGCGCACGCGCTGGAGGCGGGGCACGACTACGTCTGGCTCGTCAACAGCGATGCCGTGATGGGCGACGAGCAGGTGCTGGCGCGGCTGCTGGCCTTGATGACGGACGAGCCCCGTTGCGGCGCGGCGTCGCCCGTGCTGGCGATCCTCGACCAGCCGGACAAGGTGTACTTCTGCGGGAACTTTCACGACTGGGACAGCCTGGCCACGCACCGCGCGCGCGACGTCGACGACGCCCGCGCCACGGCGCCGCACCGGCGCGCGCAGCAATGGGTGCCCGGCACGGCGATGCTGCTGCGGACGCAGGCGCTGCGCGCAGCCGGCCCGCTCGACGAACGGATGTTCGCGTACTTCGAGGACGACGAGCTGTGTGCTCGTATGGCCGCACACGGCTGGCACAGCGGCGTGGCATACGACGCGCGCGTGCTGCATGCGATGCCGCGCCGGGAGACGGACCGCCCGCCTTACTACTTCTACCTGATGGCCCGTAACTACCTGCTGTTCTGGCACGGCAGCACGCCGGCAGCGCACCGCCGCCGGCTCGCGTTGAAGTTGCTCGATCGCGCGCTGTACGACGTCAATCGGCTGCGTTACCGGGGCTTTCCGGAACAGGCCCGCGCGGCGCTGCTCGGGGTGGAGGATTTCCTGCGCGGGCGGCACGGCCGGCCGATGCTGGAGCGGTCCGTCGCGTTGCCGCTGCGCTGGTTGCGCGCGCTGTTGTGGCTACCCCACGTGCGTGCGCTGCGCCGCCTCGACGAAGGGGACTAGCCGGCGTTGTCGCGTTGCGCCGCAACCGCACTCAGCCTATTGCTCCGCGGCGCCTACCATGTCAGTATTGTGTTAATCAATTTGCCACAAAGGTCGACCATGTCCCTGCGAACGACAAAGGCTGCCGCGGCAGCGATGATGCTGGCGGGTGCGCTGGCCGGCTGCAAATCCGATACCGCCGAGTCGCTGCTGGCGGACGCCCGGCAGTACCAGCAAAAGGGAGACAACAAGGCGGCCGTGATCCAGCTGAAGAATGCGCTGGAGAAGAATCCCGACCAGCCACAGGCCCGTTTCCTGCTCGCGACGATCGCGCTGCAGATGGAGGATGCGCTGACGGCCGAGAAGGAAGCGCGCCGCGCGCTGGCGTTGAAGGTGCCGCCGGCCGAGGTGCTGCCCGTGCTGGGCAAGGCGTTGACGATGCAGGGCAAGTACCAGGCGGCGCTGGACGACATGGCCGCCGCGCCGGACACGCCGCAGGTGCTGTCCCTGCGTGGCAATGCCTACCTGGGCCTGGGCAAGACGGACGAAGCGAAACAGGCGTTCGATGCCGCGCTGGCCGGCCAGCCGGGGCAGGGTGACGCGCTGACGGGGCTGGCGCGCCTGGCCGCTTCGCAGCAGCAGTGGGACGACGCCAAACGCCTGGTGGAGGAGGCGATCGCGAAGAACCCGCGGCACGAAGGGGCGTGGCAGTTGACGGGCGACCTGCTGCGGGTACGGAACCAGCCGCAGGAAGCGATGGCCGCCTACCGCGAAGTGTTGAAGATCAATCCCGCGCACCGCAGCGCCCACCTCGACCAGGCCGAACTCAATATCGCCGCCCGCCAGTACGATGCGGCGCAGGCCGACATCGACGCGGCCCGCAAGACGACGCCGAACAACTTCCTCGTGCTGCACCACCAGGCGTTGCTGGACTTCTCGCGCAACAACATGAAGGACGCGCAGAGCAACCTGCTGAAAGTGATGCAGGTGGCGCCGAACCACATGCCGAGCGTGCTGCTGTCCGGCGCCGTCGCGCTGAACCTCGGGCTGCTCGAGCAGGCCGAGAAGGACTTGCGCCGCTACGTCGAGTGGAATCCCACGAACCTGTACGCGCGCAAGATGCTCGTCAGCACGCTGCTGAAGACGCGCCAGTTGAAAGACGCGGAAACCGTGCTTGCGCCGGCGCTGGAGGATGGCAAGGCCGATGCGTCAGTACTGGAACTGGCGGCCGAGCGTGCCATGCTGGACCAGCGGTACCAGCAGGCGGCGAGCTACTTCCAGCAAGCGGCACAGCGCGATCCGCAACGAGGTTCCGTACGTACGGGCCTGGGGCTGGCGAAGCTGGCGCTGGGCGACCGTGCCGGCGGCGCCGCCGAGCTGGAAGCGGCGGCCAAGCTCGCGCCCGGCTCGCTCGACACCGTGGCCACGCTGGTGCGCGCGCAGACCAGCATGGGCGAGTACGACAAGGCGTTGGCCAGCATTGGGCTTGTCGAGAAAGCCCATCCGAATTCGCCGGTGCTGCTGAACCTGAAGGGCGGCGCTTGGCTCGGCAAGAAGGACGTCAAGGCGGCCCGTGCCGCCTTCGACGCGGCAATTGCCGCCGACCCCACGTATTACCCGGCGGTGGCGAATGCCGCGCAACTGGACTTGCAGGCGAAGGACACGGCGGGTGCCAAGGGACGTTTCGAGAAACTGCTGGCAAAAGATGCCAAGAATGCCGATGCGATGGCGGCGCTGGCGCAGATCGCGTTGACGCAGAACGACCAGGCTGGTGCGACCGCGTGGCTGGAAAAAGCGGTGGCCGAACAGCCGGACGCTGTCGACCCGGCGATCCGGCTGGGCGAGCACTACCTGGCGACCGGCGCTGCGCCGAAGGCGCTGACATTGCTCAGCAAGTACCAAGTGGCGAATGCCGACAACGCGGCGCTGCTCGACCTGCTTGGCCGCGTGCAGATGGCCAACAAGGATGCGAACGGCGCCATCGAGACGTTCAGCAAGCTTGCGAGCGTACGGCCGAAGTCCGGCGCCGCGCAATTGCGGTTGGCGACAGCGCAGCTGGCCCGCAACAACGAGCCGGCCGCCGCCGAGGCGCTGAAGAAGGCGGTCGCCGTCGAGCCGGATTTCATGCAGGCCTATGTCGCCCAGGCCGACGTGGCGATGCGCAAGCGCGACTACGAGGGCGCGCTGGCGATCGTGCGTGCGATGCAGCAACGTTTCCCGAAGTCGCCCGTCGCGTTGCTGCTCGAAGGGGATCTGTGGATGACGCAGGGCAAGCCTGCGCAAGCCGTGCGGCCCTATGAGCGGGCCTATGCGCTGGCACCGACGGCGCCGATGTTGATGAAGCTGAGCAAGTCGCTGCTGGGCAGCGGCAAGGCTGCGGAGGCTGACCGGCGCGTCGCCGAGTTCCGCAAGCAACACCCCGGCGAGCCGCTGGCGGCGATGTATGTGGCGGAAAACCTGATGGGTGCGAAACAGTACAGGCAGGCGATCGTGGAACTGGAAGGCGCGTTGAGGGCCGCGCCGGACAACGTCGTGGCGCTCAACAACCTCGCGCTGGCTTACCAACAGGAAAAAGACAGCCGGGCGCTGCCGACGGCGGAAAAGGCGTACAAGTTGGCTTCTACGCATCCGCTCGTCATGGACACGCTGGGCTGGCTGCTGGTCGAGCAGGGCAATGTCGCGCGCGGCATGCCGCTGCTGCGCGAAGCGGCGCGCCTCGCACCGGACACGGCCGATGTGCGCCTGCACCTGGCCCAGGCACTGGCCCGGTCGGGCGATAAGTTGAATGCCCGCAAGGAATTGGAATACGTGCTGGCGAAGGGAACATCGCAGCCGCAGCAGGAAGCAGCACGTTCTCTAATGAAACAACTTTGAATTCTTTTGCGGAAAAGCAAAATATCGGTGGGCTACTGATATTTAATGTAGGAAATTTTAAATTTCGGCGACCGAGCCGATCAGGCGAGATTTTTCGTTAAAGATCGGTTAATCTCAGCGATATTGCCTTTTAAAAGCGTAGACAGAACGTGCTACCCGCCACCCGGCCCAGCCAACTGCGACTGTTCTTCGACAGGATACTCGGCAAGCGAGACATCCTGATTCCGTACTTCGACTTCGTCGAAGTGCCGGCCGGAGAAAGTCGCGGAAAGACGATCCGGGACATCTACCACTTGCGGTACGAAGTGTATTGCGTGGAGCGCGCGTTTCTGGACTGCGACAAATACAGCGATCAGCTCGAAACTGACGAGTTCGATCATTGCTCTACTCACTTTGCTGCTTACAACCACGACCGCGATATCGTCGGCACTGTCCGCCTCGTGCAACCTGAAGAACACAAGCTGTACCCGTTCGAAAGCCACTGCACGTTGTTCGACGATTTTCGCTTTCCACCGCGCGAGAAAGCTGGGGAGATTTCCCGCTTGGTGGTCCGCAAGTCGTACCGTCGGCGCCGCGGCGATTCCATGGAAGGTGTTTCCAAGGATTTCGTCGAGGGTGGCCGCACTCCGCCATCGCCACGCTTGCGCGAGCAGCGTGGCAACAGTCCGCTGTTGCTGTTGGGCCTGTATCGGGAGATGTACCGGCATAGCCGCCGGCACGGCATCCGCTATTGGTACGCAGCGATGGAACGCTCGCTGGCCCGGTCCCTGGACAGGATGGGCTTCAAGTTCGTGCCGATCGGGCCGGCGACAGATTATTACGGGCCGGTAACGCCCCATATCGTCGACCTCGAAGAGCTCAGCGAACGGTTGCACAGGGAGAATCCCTTCCTCGCCGCATGGTTCAGCGACGAGCCGATTCCCCTGTGGATCCAGCTTAAGTCCCTGGTCGTCAGTACGATGATCGGTGCCCCACGCAAAAACGGAGGGGCACGACCCGAAGAGAGAGAGAAATGATCCTTTTCCCCGAATTGGACCGTTTGCAGGCCCGCTCCCCAGAGCCCGCAAACGGTTTTCCCACCCGTAAGACCCCAGTTTCCCTCCCACTTTTTCGCAGTTATTGCGGCCGCGCGCTGGGTGGAGTCCCCGCCGAGATTGCCCGCCTGCGCTTCGAGGTCTATTGCCTGGAATGTGCATTCCTGCAATCGGAGACGTTTCACGAAGGGCTGGAACACGATCAGTACGATACGCACGCGATGCATTTCGCCGCGTACACGCTGGAAGAGCGCGTGGTCGGCGCCGTTCGGCTCGTTCAGCCGAAGGACGGCAAACCGTATCCGTTCCAGCAGTACTGCAAGCCGTTCGACGGTTTCGAACTGCCGCCAGGTGGCGAAGCGGCCGAGATCTCGCGCCTGGTGGTGCGCAAGGGGCACCGCCGGCGCCGCGCCGATTCGCTGCTGGGCGTGCCGGGCCGCGACGGCCTGGCGCAGGATTGGTATGACCACGAACAGTGGCGCCGCGAGCGGGGCCGTCGCGGCGACGAGCGCGACTCGCCGATGCTGCTGTTCGGCCTGTACCGCGAAATGTACCGCCACAGCCTGCGCAGCGGCATCCGCTACTGGTACGCGGCGATGGA
Source organism: Pseudoduganella flava (assembly GCF_007830495.1). Taxonomy (GTDB): domain Bacteria; phylum Pseudomonadota; class Gammaproteobacteria; order Burkholderiales; family Burkholderiaceae_D; genus Rugamonas; species Rugamonas flava. The sequence continues at coordinate 289,874 of NZ_VLKW01000006.1, forward strand.
ACGCTCGCTGATCCGTTCGCTTGAAAGGCTGGGCTTCGCGTTCGAGGCGATCGGACCGCAGGCCGATTACTACGGCACCGTGACGCCGTGCCTGCTCGACCTGCGCGCGATGGAAGAGCGGCTGCACAACACCAACCCGGCACTGGCCAGGTGGTTCATGCAGCGCCCGCTGGGGCTCGCGGCCTGACGCGTCAGGCGGCCGGGGTGTCGGCGCTGATGTCGATCAGCTTCGTCACGTGATTGCGGAAGCTGTGCACGACCATCTGCGGCGAGGTCGGCACCGGCAGCCCGGCCAGCAGGTCCGTCATCATCGACAGCGCCAGCGCGGCGACGGTGAAGCTGCCGATCGCCAGCTGCGATGCCGGGCAGGGGCGGCCGTCTTCCATGATCGTCAGCGCCCGCGCCACCTGCTCGACCACCTGGCGGTCGAGATGGGCACCGATGCGCGCCATGATCTTGCCGAACACGTTCGAATAGCTGGCATCGCCTTCGTGGGTAGCCTGCGAAACGTCGTGCGCGATGATTTGCGCCAGCGAACCTCGTGCATCGGCAGGGAAATACAGCACCCCGGCGCCGAAGCCGATCGACAGCGCCGTGAAGATCGGCCGCTTCAGCTGCTGCGCCGCCGTGTGCAGGCTGAGAATGGCTTCCAGGTCGAGGAAGTCGATCGTGTCGAAGATGATGTCGACCTTGCCGACCAGTTCGGCCGCGTTGGCCTTGTCGAGGTTGGCAACGATCGCTTCCACTTCCGCTTCCGGATTGATGCGCAGGATGTGTTTCTTCAGCGCCTCCGCCTTTGGCGCGCCGATATCGTCGAATTCGAAGAACTGGCGATTCAGGTTGTGCGCGTCGACGGTATCGCCGTCGATCAGCACGAACTTGCGGAAGCCCGTGCGGGCCGCGCAGATTGCTGTCGAGCTGCCCAGTCCATTGCCGGCAATCAATAAGGACGTGTCGCGGATCTTTGCCTGCGTGGCCGGATCGATGTATCCCTCGTTGCGCGTGACGAACGTGTCATAGTTGAATACGGCCATGAATTTCTCCTTGCCAATTCTTTAATACGACTAGCATAAGCCATAACGCCTGTGCCCGCGCATTTTGTCGGCAAACTTTACAGTAGTTTTCCGACGCTGCCCACGCAAGTTATTTTCGATTGAAAAGCGCGAGTTTTTTCTCCTGCCGCTCGTGCTTCCGGACCAATAATTCCATTAAGAAATTAATTCAGTGCTGGACTGTCGAAAAACTTTACATCCTGCGCTAGCGCAAAGTTTTTGCAGTTCAGTTCCCCACCCTAATACGCTGATTTCACTAGGACTTTTCCGATAAGCCTACGTTTGGCACGCCGATTGCTTATCAGTGCAGGACGCTGCATGAGGCGCCTCTAACGAATGGAGATCTACAAATGTTAATCAAGAAATGGATGGCTGCGGCATCTCTTGGTTTGGCGGCGCTGAGCGCATCCGCCACGCCATTGGATGCACTGACCGGCAACGTGAACATCAAGCTGCAGGGCTTGACGACGGAAAACAACACCTGGGCCGGCACCAACGAGACCACCTGGGGTATCGGCAGCATCAGCCAGATCACGGCTACGGGCGGCCAGGTGTGGAACATGGGCGCCAGCGACGGCACTTACCTGTACTACATGATCTACGGTATCGCCGACCTGAACACGGTCCAGAATGCCACCGGCACGTTCGACCTGTACAACGTGGGCGCAACGGGTGGCCTGGGCGATGGCCGCATCCACCTGGACATCTACCGCACGACGACCAACATCCTCGAACTGACGTCGGACTTCAATGCCCAGGTCGGCGATCGCACCGGCTACAACATGCACTCGCTGCTGCAGGGCCTGGGCCCGGCTTACCTGCAACTGGAGTTCGGCGAAGGCAAGCAGCTGGCCAACGTGGCCGGCGGCACGGACCCGACGGCCGACGAAACGATCTCGACGCTGGTGCAGAATACGACGTCGGCAACGCTGCCGGCAGCCGGTACCGGCCAGTTCTTCGCCGACGTGATCGGCGGCACCGCGGCGAACCAGTGGAACACGAACGGCCTGTTCGGCCACGACATGGACGGCAAGTTCACGCTGTCCACGAACGGCGCGTCGCAAGGTTCCGGTGTTTGCACGGACGAGGAAGTGACGGGCCCGAACCCGACCTGCTTCACGGGCTTCATCAACGACCCGATCCGCGCCATTCGCGCCGTGCCGGAACCGGGCTCGCTGGCGCTGATCGGCTTGGGCCTCGTCGGCCTGGCCGGCCTGCGCCGTCGCGTCGGCAACTGATTCCCAGCCGCACATCAAATGCCCGGCAGTGCCGGGCATTTTTTTTGTTCAAGGCGTGGGCGGCAGCGGATGAATCTTGTGCGGGTACAGCATCGCGATGCGGCGCACGTAAGAGCGCGTTTCATGGAACGGCGGTACGCCGCGGTAATGCAATACCGCCGCTTCTCCAGCGTTGTATGCCGCCGTCACGCGTTCCACATCGCCATCGAACAACTTCAGCAGCGTGCGCAGATAAGCAAGCCCCCCACGGACATTCGATTCCGGATCGAACGGATCGGCCACCGCAAAGCGCCGCGCCGTCTGCGGGATCAGCTGCATCAGCCCCTGCGCATTCTTGGGCGACACGGCGTGCACCCGGAAGCCCGATTCCACGGCGATCACGGCCAGCGCCAGTTGCGGGTCGACGTCGTATTGGGGTGCCAGCGTTTCGACCAGTTGGCGCACCGGATTGTGCTGCGGTGGAATGGCGGCAGGCAGCGCCGCCCATGGATCGGGCGCGAGCTCCAGCTGCAACGGTGGATCGGGTTCCATACAGGCCGGCAGCGGCGCCTGGACCGACGCCGGTAACGCGGCCACAAGCCGCGCGGCCTGTTCATGGCCTTGCGCCGCGGCAAGCTCGAACAGCCGGCGCGCCACACCTTCGTCACGCGGGCCGCCGCGACCGTTGATGATCATCCAGCCCAGCGCGTATTGCGCATCGGCGACGCCTTGCCGCGCGAGCCGGCAATACAACTCGGCGGCGCGGGGCAGGTCGCGCGGCATCCCTTCGCCGTGTTCCAGGGCGGCCGCGGTCGCCATGACGACGGCGGGCGGCGCGGCCCGCGCGCACGCGCAGTGGAGCATGGCGCAGCACAAGGCCAGCTTGGCGGTTGACGAGGTGCGCATCGGGTCACTCCTTTTCCTCGCGCGCGTCAGCCTTGGCGCGGGTCAGCTGGCTGTTCAGTTCCGAGATGATTTCCGTTGCGGCCTGCACGATCTGGCCGGACGCGAAACCGGCCCTGACCATCTCCCGATAAAACGACTTCGCCAGCACCCGCGCGAGCCGGCCCGGGTGGCGATAGGTCGTGGCTGAAGCCGGCGCGTCGCGCAGCAGCGCCAGCTGGGCAAAGCGGGACGCCAGCACGCCTTGCAGCTGCGCCGCCTGCATCGCCTTGCCGGCGAACAGCGCGATCAGTTGCAGGGTCGGCAGTGCAAGCGGACCGGGAAACGCTGCGCCGGCGCCGGCACTGGCATTGAGCGTGCCGGCAATGCGACCGTCGATCGGGACCGGCACGACGATCAGGCCGCCGGTGGAGCGGCGCGCCAGATGCGCGTACGGGGAGGTGGCGATGTCGGCAATCACAAGCGGCAAGCCGCTGGCCAGTACCTGACCCGCCAAGCCTTCGCCATGCGCCACCGACGCCGTCAGCGCCGCGGCGGCCAGCGGACCATGGCTGGCGCATACGCTCATCCGGATAACGCCGTCGTCGGCACCGTCGGCCTGCATCAGCGAGCAGGCCTCGGCGTCGACGAAGCGGGCCGCAAGGCTCGTCAGCTGCTGGAGATCGTTGCCGGCCTCCGCGAGGCCCTGATGCAGCGCCTGCAACGCGAGTGACGTGTCGTTGGCCATCGGTTTCTCCGGGGTGGACGGCTTCAGTGTAGCGGCCCCGTCGGCGGTTTCACGCTGTTTCAGGGCCGAGTTTGCGCGGCGACAGAAACGCCTTGTGGAACAGGTGCCGGGCCAGCAGCAGCGGCGGCATGCGCAGCCAGTTGCCGCGCAGGTAAAGCAAGAATCGGGCAACGCCGCTGCCGCCGTCGCCGCAGCTGGTGTGCTCCGGCAGCAGTGCGCGCCGGAACAGCCAGTCCATCAGCGCCCGCAATGGCGCGGCGGGGCCGGCCACGTCCGCACGCACCGTGTCCGGCACCTCCGTGCCCAGCAGCAGCGTCGCGTAGCGCAGTGCATAGAACAGCGGACGCTCGAGCTGCAGCTGGCGCGCCCGGGGCACCAGCTCTGCCCAGAAGCGGCGCTCGCGGCCGAAGTGGCGCAGCAGCCGGTGGATGTCGAGCAAGTCGCGCAAGCCGTTGTTGAACTCGCCGTCGTTGAACAGGTGCACCGCGCTGTGCAGCACCATGTCGACGGGCGCCAGCACGTGGACGCCCGGCATGCCGGGAACCGGCTGGGCCGCCGCGCGCAGCAGCGCCGGGTCAGGCCGGCTGGCGGCCGTCTTCGGCAAAATTGCGTGGTGCACGTCGATCATCGATGCGCGGCGCATGTGCCGCATCGGCGGCAGCTCATGCATCCACTCGCGGTAGTAGCGCTGGTCGTAGGCGTCGTGGTGCGTGCCGGCCCAGCCCGCCAGCATCAGTGCCGCTTCCGCTTCCGCGAGCCGCTCCTCGGGAACGAGCACGTCGATGTCGGAAAACAGCCGGCCCTGGGCGGGCGGCAGGCCGGCCACTGTGTAGGCCGCGCCTTTCAACAGGATCAGCGGCAAGCCGAGGCCGGCCAGTGCCGTGCCGATCAGCCGTACTTCCCACAGCACACCCTGGCGGTGCCGGCGCGTCAGCACGCGCGCCCAGTCCAGCTGTTCGCGCGCCGGCGCCGGGATCCGGTCGAGCAGGCCGTCTTCTTCCAGCAGGTACGCCAGCGCCGCCAGCAGGTTGGCCGCGCCGGCCTGGCGCAGCAGCAGGTCCCAGCCGGCTTCGTCCAGGTTGGCCAGCCGCGCCGGCGTGGCCAGTGCCGTCAGCAACAGCGGCTGCAGGCGGGTCGGCGTCATGGAAGAGAATCGAAGAAGGCCAGCGCGTCGTCCAGCAGGCCGTAGCGGAAGCGCCAACCCGCGCTGCGTTCGACGAGGCCCGCAAGCGCCGTGAACCCTTCCGCGCCGAGCAGGCTGTAGTTGAAGCAGTTCTGCGCCAGCTGCATGAACGTGTCGGCGCGTGGCAGCGGATCGGCGGCCAGGGTGGCGCCTGCTTCGAAGCGGGGAAAGACGACCCAGCCAGGCAGTGCGGATTCGCCCGCGCGCGCCACGCTGGCAGCGGGGGCACGCAGATGCGCCACCGTGCCCTTGACGGTGTCGGTGACGGGGCGGCTCATCACGCTGTCCGGCACATAGTCGCGGATCACGCCGATCGACGCGTTCTTCAGGCTGATCGGGCGCGGCAGCGGATGGAGCAAGCCGTCGTCCAGGCGCAGCAACGTCAGCTCGTCGGACAGCAGGCGCCAGCCGCCGCGCCCGACCAGTGCCGCGCACAACGTGCTCTTGCCGGAGCCGGGCGGCGCGGGCAGGATGGCGGCGCATCCCCCTTTCTCGACGACGGCCGCGTGCACGATCAGGTAACGGTTGGCGCGGCTGGACACGCACCAGTTCAGCCCCCATTCGAACATCGGGAATGCCTGGTCCAGCGGCAGCGGCTTGAACATCGAGCGGCCGTCGTACAGCAGGGTGACTTGCGGCCGCAGCCAGCGGCGCGGCGTGGCGGGCCTTACCAGCTCCAGGTGGAAGTCGGCGAAGCGGTCGTTGTCACACAGTGGATAGGCGCCGTACAGCAGGTGGATGCCGTCCGCCACGCCGGCGATCGGCGAACGCAGCCGCGTGGTGAAACGACCCGTACCCAAGTTGATGCCCGGTCCCGCGAGGCGCTCGCCCAGTTCGGCCCGGGTCAGGCTGGCGACGGTAGCCATGGTCAGCAGGGTTCGATCAGGTGCAGCTGGCGCAGCGTTGCCAGCATGTCGGCGAGCTCGGGCGCGGCCAGTTCGTCCGCGCCCACGTCGCCGTCACGCAGCGCCAGCAGCAGCCGCATCGCGTCGTCGGAGAGCAAGTGGGTATCGCCGGACAGGTCGTTGTACAGCACGCAGGCGCCATCCCAGCCGCGGTGCAGCAGGGACTGGCCGGGAACGATGCGCCAGCACGACGGCATCAGTACATGGTGCCTTGCAGGTATTCGACGATCTTGGCGCCGTCCCAGCGCACGCCGGCCGTCGGCGTGTAATAGCCCTTGGCCTGGTACTCGTTCCAGATCCGCTGCAGCATCGGCACCGTCTGGAAGGTCGACAGCCCCGCCTTCACGTTGAGGTAGCAGGCCATCAGGTGGCGGCCGATGCCGTAGCGGTCCCACGATTTCGTTTCCAGGATCCCGGCCTGCGTGACGGCGCCGTAGGTTTTCGTGTTCAGGCTGTTGCATGCGAACACCTTTGCGTACAACTGCGTCTTGTTCGTGCCGCCCGGCCAGCTGTGCGTTTTCCAGTAGCCCGGCGAGCGCCCCGCGCACACGGGCTGTGGGCCGCGGAAGCTCTGCAACCCGCCGGACAGGTAGCCCGACGGCGTCGTGCAGATTTCGCACGCCATGCCGGGCTGGCTGTGCAGCGTCAGCAGGACGCCCGACGCGGCGACGCCGGCCCGCGTGAAGCGGCGCCGCGCCGTCCCTTCGGGCGACAGATTTGCCTCGCCAGGCTCCCCGGCAGGGGCATCGTGCTGTTGTTCGGTGGCCACGTTGGGGTCCTTCAAGGTGGTCGGGCGGATTGGACGGTTCTGCAGTGAACATAAGCAAGTCCCGTTCCTGAGTTCCCACCGCTTGTTCGGCGGCTAGCAAAATCAATGAGTTACCGCAAGAACCTGCGCTGTTTAGCGGATCAGTTATTGATCTGGCTCAGAGGCTGTAAAGATTCCCGACAGCGATCAGAAGAAACTCTCCGGGATTACCAGAATGTCGCCCGGCCGCATCGATACATTGGCGGAGATGTCGCCGTCCCTGATCAGGTCGTTCAGGCGGACGCGGTACTGCTGCTGCTTGCCGTCCACCGTGCGGATGATCGTGGCCCGATTGCCTGCCGCGAATTCAGTGACGCCGCCCACGGCGATCAGCACGTCCATCAGCGACATGTCGCGGCGGTACGGCAGCGACTGCGGCCGGGCAGCTTGCCCGATCACGCGGATCTGTTCGTTGTAGGTGCCGACGAAGCCCGTGACGATCACCGTCACCACCGGTTGCTGGATGTACTTGGCGAGCGCCTTCTCGATGTCGCGCGCCAGTTCCGTGGGGGTCTTGCCGCTCGCTTCCAGGTCTTCCACGAGCGGCGTCGTGATCTTGCCGTCCGGCCGTACCGGCACGCTCTGCGACACTTCCGGATTGCGCCACACGATGATGTTGACGTTGTCGCCGGGGCCGATCACATAGTCGGGGGCGGCACTGGGGCCCGCATCCGTCAAGGTTGCGTGGCCCGAGCTGGCGCAACCGCCCAGAGCACCCAGCATGACCACACCTGCCGCCAGCCAATTGAACAGCGTTTGGTATTTCACGGAACTCTCCAGTTTGGATACGAAGTTACCTAAAAGTAACTTTCATTGTGTAAATTTTCTGTTGTCTATTTTATACGAGATGGAATGTCGGTCGTGACATTTTTTTACTTGGCAGTGGCACTTTGCTGCAACAATTCCCGAACATAACGCACAGGGATCGCATACGATATCCCGCTGGGTTGGCTCAGTGCGTTTTCCTTCTGGCTCTTCAGGAAAGTCATGTTCAGCACGCCATAGACGACGCCGCTGTCCGGGTCGTAGACGGGGCTGCCGCTGTTGCCGGGGTAGGCCGTGCCGTCCAGCTGCATGATCTGGAATGGCCGGCGTTGCAGTTGCGAGATCGCGCGCGCGTCGAGCCGGCGCGAGCTGACGGACGGCAGCAGCATCGGCGTGATGGCGGACAGCATCGCGCGGTGGGTAACGGGTGTCAGTCCCAGGTTCATGCCGAGAGGGAAGCCGGTGAACGCGAGCGACTGGCCTTCTTCCGCGTCCGGCCCGTTGTCCAGCCGCAGCGGCGGGAGTGGCGTGCCGGCCAGGCGCAGGTGGGCCAAGTCGTGTTCGCGATCGACGCCGGCGATGGTCGCCGGGCGGAAGTCGAGCTTGTCGCCGCGGCCCAGCACGATGCCGAGCGTTTCCATCCGCTCCACGTCGAGCTCGGGTAACGCATGGGCGTTGGTGATGATCGACAGTCCATCACCGACGGCGAAGCCGGTCGCGACGAAGACGATGGCCGGGCTGCGGGTGCGCAGCATCGTGCCGACGCCGACGACGGACGGCTTCACGGCCGCGATCGTCTCCTTCAACGTCGCCGCGCCCACGGTTGGCCCGAGCACCGGCAACGCGGCACCGCAGGCAACGACAGCAGCGAGGAACAGGCGGGAAACGTGGCTCATCGGTTCAGGATAGCAGAAATGCAGCGGCGGCAAGCGGTCCACGGCAAGCCAAAAGTTGGTTGCACTCAAGAAATCTTCTTTCCGATCTGTCAGCGTTTTGCAACGGTGTTGTTGCTGTCATGTTGTAAAGAAAAATTAATATCAACCGGCAATGCTTTCTGCGGTATCATAGGACGATTGATGTAATTTAAGCAATAAACAGGCAGTGCAGTCGGTAACGGGCAGGTAACAATTCGCTGTAAAAGTCTGCGGGGAGCTGCGGCCCTCGACAGGCGGACTGGGACGGTTTACTGAAAGCGAGTATCGAGATGGCAGAACTGATTGCGCTGCTTTTGAGCTTCCTCAAAGCAATTGGTAAGTACCGCTGGTTCGCGGTAGCAATTACCTGGATGGTGGCGATTGCCGGCTGGGTGGTTGTGTACCGGCTGCCGAACGATTACCAGGCTTCCGCCCGCGTGTATGTCGACACGCAGAGCATATTGAAACCCCTGCTGGCCTCGATGACGACGCTGCCGAACACGGAGCAGCAGGTGATGTTCATGCGCCGCACGCTGATCAGCCGGCCGAACGTCGAGCGGGTGCTGCGCATGGTCGACCTGGACATCAAGGCCAAGAGCGTCAAGGAACACGAGAAGATCGTCGACGAGCTGATGAACCAGATCAAGGTCATCGGCACCGAGCGCGACGACATCTACACGATCTCGTACAACAATCCCGATCCGAAGCTGGGCAAGGAGGTCGTGCAGTCGCTGCTGACGATCTTTGTCGAGGGCAGCTTCGGCGGCAAGAAGCAGGATTCGGAAAAAGCGATCCAGTTCATCGACGACCAGATCAAGATGTACGAGGACAAGCTGGCCACCGGCGAGAACGCGCTGAAGGAATTCAAAATCCGCCACATGGGCCTGCTGCCGCGGCAGGGCGGCGACTACGCGTCCAGCTACGGCGAACTGAACGAGAAGCTCAGCCAGGCGCGCCTGGAGCTGCTGGAGGCGGAGCAGGCGCGCAATGCGATCAAGCGGCAGATGGCCGGCGAGGACATGGCGCCGGTGACCGACACCACCGAGCGCGCGATCGTCAATCCCGAGATCGACGGCCGCATCGGTTCGATCCAGAAGAACCTCGACCAGCTGCGCATGCAGTTCACCGAGGAGCACCCGGACATCGTGGCCGGCAAGCGCCTGATCGCCCAGCTGGAAGAGCGCAAGAAGGAAGAGGCGAAGAAGGTGAAGGCCAGCGATCCGGGCGCGAGCTACAGCCCGATGCTGCAGCAGATGAACGTCCAGCTGTCCGTCGAGGAGGCGCGCATCGCGTCGCTGAAGGCGCGGGTCGGCGAGTTCTCGGCGCGGCTGGCGCAGATGCGCTCGATGAGCACGCAGGCGCCGGAGATCGAGGCGCAGCTGGCCCAGCTCAACCGCGACTACGCCGTCAACAAGGAAAATTACGAAAAGCTCGTGCAGCGCCGCGAAGCGGCCAAGCTGTCGGGCGACCTGTCGACGGCCACCGACATGCTGACGTTCCGCGTGATCGATCCGCCGTCCGTACCGCTGACGCCGGCCGGGCCGCCGCGGCTGCGCCTGTACACCCTCGTGTTCGGCGGCGCGCTGCTGGCAGGCCTCGGCGCCGCGCTGCTGCTGGCACAGATCCGGCCGACTTTCCTCAGCCAGCACAGCCTGCGCGAGGTGACGGGCTTGCCGATCCTCGGCAGCATCGGCATGAACTGGACGGACCAGCAGAAAGTGCGTCGCCGCCGCCGGCTGTACGCGTTCACCGCCGCGGTCGCCTCGCTGTTCACCGCGTACGGCGGTGTCCTCGCCTTCACCCTTTTCCGGCAAGCGTAAGCCGGGGAAAGCACAGGTTACAACGTGAGCATCATCGAAAAAGCCGCGAGCCGGATCGGCCAGCAGGCGCCGCTTCCCGCCCAGCCGATGGCCCGCGTGGCGGTGCAGCCGGAGCCCGAGATTCACACGCCCGAGCTGGACGGCCCGGACGTGGCGGTGGCCGAGCAGCCCGCCATGGAAGCGCCGGCCGCACCACCGGCCGTCGCGCTGGCCAACGGCACACCGGGTGCGCCGGAACCACAGCGTCGCACTGCGCGCGTGATCGAGCTGGACCTGGCGCGGATGAACGACGCCGGGCTGGTGACGGCGGCCGGCGGCCGCACCAATCTCGTCGAGGACTTCCGCATCATCAAGCGCCCGCTGATCAAGCGCGCGTTCACGCCGCGCAAGGCCAATGCGAATCCGGGCAACCTGATCATGATCACCAGCTCGTTGCCGGGCGAAGGCAAGACGTTCACGTCGATCAACCTGGCGATGAGCATCGCGATGGAACTCGATCACACGGTGCTGCTGGTCGATGCCGACGTGGCACGGCCGTCCGTGCTGCGCACGCTGGGCCTGCCCGCGCAACGGGGCCTGATGGACATCCTGCTCGATGACCAGCTCGACATGGCCGACGTGATGCTGCGCACCAACGTCAACACGCTGTCGATCCTGCCGGCGGGCACGTCGAACCCGCGCGCCACCGAGCTGCTGGCCAGCCACGCGATGAAGGCGCTGGTGCTGGAGATCGCGGACCGCTATCCGGACCGCATCGTGATCTTCGACTCGCCGCCGCTGCTGCTGACGAGCGAGGCGCACGTGCTGGCCAGCCACATGGGGCAGATCGTCGTCGTCGTCGAGTCCGAGAAGACGACGCAGCACGCCGTCAAGGAGGCGCTGCGCCAGCTGGAAGGATGCAGCAACGTCAACCTGGTGTACAACAAGTCGCGCGAGCTGGGATCGTCCAGCAAGTACGACTATCACTATGGTTGAACGGCGCTCCCGCGCGCTGCTGGCGCCGGCGCTGGTGCTGGCCTTGCTGCCGTCCGCCGTACGGGCGGCCTGGCAGGTCACGCCGTCCGTCGAGTTGCGCGAAACGTGGTCGGACAATCCGTCGCTGCGCTCGGACGGCGAGAAGCGCAGCCAGTTCATCACGTCCGTCTCGCCCGGCGTGACGGTGACGAACCAGACCCCGCGCCTGCAGGTATCGGCTTCCTACCAGCTGAACGCATTCAAGTATTCCGGCGAAAGGACGACGGGCACGGACAACGTGAACAGCAGCCTGAGCGCCAGCGCCAAGGGCATGGTCGTCAACGACCTGCTGTTCTTCGACGCGGCGGCCGGCATCACGCAGACGCCCATTTCCGCCTTCGGCCCCGTCGGCGACAACCCGTACTCGAGCACGAACCGCAGCGAAGTGCGCAGCTATCGCGTGTCGCCCTACCTCGTGCACGGCTTCGGCAGCTTCGCGTCCGCGCAACTGCGCTACACGCACGACATGGTCGACAGCGACATGCCCGGCTTCGCGCGCAGCACGTCCGATTCGCTCAATCTCTCCATCAACAGCGGCCCCACGTTCCGCGCGCTGGGCTGGGGCCTGCAACTGAATCGCGCCAACGAGGAAGACGGCATCGCGCCCAAGCAGATCAACAGCAAGGTGCTTGCTTCGCTGCGCTACGCGATGACGCGCACGTTCAGCCTGACCGCGACGGGCGGCTACGACAGGTTCGACTACGAGAGCATGGGGGAAGGCACGAAGGGCGCATCGTGGTCCGGCGGGTTCTCCTACAACCCCAGCGCCCGCACCAGCCTGCAGATGTCGGCTGGCAAGCGCTATTACGGCAACAGCTACTTCCTCGCCGCGACCCACCGCAGCCGCTACACGGTGTGGAGCATCAATTACAGCGACGACGTGACGCGGAGCCGCAGCAATTTCCTGCTGCCGTCGGCCGTCGATACCGCGTCGATGCTGAGCCAGCTGTTCATCTCGCAATATCCCGATCCTGTCATGCGCGCACTGGTGGTGTCGGCGTATATGCGCGCGCTCAACCTGCCGAGTTCGTTGCCGAACAGCACCAATTACTTCAGCAACCGCTACATGCTGCAACGGCAGTTCAATGCCTCCGTGGCACTGCGCACGGCGCGGACGACGACGTTGGTATCGCTGTACAAGACGCGCCGCGAAGCGCTGTCGCTGCTGGAGTACGACAGTTCGCTGTTCGGCGCCGGGCAGCAGAACATCAACGACAACACCGACCAGACAGGCCTGGCGGTGATGGTCGATTACCGGCTCGGCGCACGCACCAATGTCTCGCTGGCCGCCAACACGGGGCGCAGCGAATCGCGCAGCAGTCAGTTCTCCGAACGCAACCGCCAGATTCGCGCTCACCTGTCGCACACGTTCAGCCCGAAGCTGTCCGGCGGCGTCGAAGTGCGCCGCACGTCCGGCGGCCTGGCGCTGCAAGGCGGCTCGTACTCGGAGAACGCGGTGGCGGCATCCCTTTCGATGAAGTTCTAGCGGAGCACGACGTCCCATGTACGAAAGCTATTACGGTCTCCTGGACAAACCCTTCCGCCTGCGTCCCGATCCGCAGTTCTTCTTCGGCAGCAAGGGGCACAAGCGCGCGATGGCCTACCTGGACTACGGGCTGGCGCAGGGCGAGGGGTTCATCGTCATCACGGGCGAGGTCGGCGCGGGCAAGACGACGCTCGTGCGCAACCTGTTCCGCAAGATCGCGTCGGACCAGATCGTCGCGGCGCACATCGTCAACACGCACGTCGATTCGGACGACATCCTGCGCGGCGTCGTGGCGGCATTCGGGCTGCCGTTCGAAGACAGTGCCAGCAAGACAACGCTGTTGGCCCGGCTGGAAGCCTTCCTGCGCGAGTGCGACGGGCAGGGCAAGCGAGCCCTGCTGGTGGTTGACGAAGCGCAGAACCTGACGCCCCGCGTGGTGGAAGAATTGCGCATGCTGTCGAACTTTCAAACCGACGACAAGCCGCTGTTGCAGACGTTCCTGCTCGGCCAGCCGGAGTTTCGCGCGACCTTGCACAGCCCCGGGATGCAGCAACTGCGCCAGCGCGTCATCGCGACCTACCACCTGGGCCCGATGGACGAGCTGGAAACCCAGGCCTACATCGAGCACCGGCTGTTGACCGTGGGCTGGAAGGGCGACCCGTCGTTCACCCCGGCCGCCTACGCGGCCATCTACCAGTTCACGGGAGGCATACCGCGCAAGACCAACCACCTGTGCGACCGCTTGTTGCTGATGGGCTTCCTCGAAGAGATGCATGCCTTCACCGACACGGACGTCGACATGGTGATCCGCGACATTGCCCAGGAATTCGAAGCGCCGGCGGAACCGCCGGGCGACCCCGCCCTCGATCCGGAACACGCCGTGTTCGCGAACCAGTACCCATCCGTGCTGGACGAGCGCATGTTGCGACTGGAGAAATCGATGGGGTCGGTGCTGTCGATCCTGAAAAAGATCGTGCGCACGCCGGCCGGTGCGAACCAGGTTATGGATGGCAACCAATGAACACGAACCTCAGCACTGACAAGGTCCTCCGCATCCTGTGCGTGGTGGGCGCGCGCCCGAACTTCATGAAGATGGCGCCGATCATGCAGGCGTTTGCCGCGTTGGGGCCGCGCGTTGAGGCGCAGCTGGTGCACACCGGCCAGCACTACGACGTGGCGATGAACCACCAGTATTTCCAGGCGCTGGGCATTCCCGACCCGGACGTCAACCTCGAAGTGGGCAGCGGCAGCCATGCGCAGCAGACGGCCGAGGTGATGCGCCGCTTCGAGCCGGCGCTGGACGACCTGGCGCCGTCGGCCGTGCTGGTCGTCGGCGACGTCAATTCGACGATCGCCTGCGCGCTGGTCGCCGCGAAGAAGGGCGTCCCCGTCATCCACGTCGAGGCGGGCCTGCGCAGCTTCGACAGGGCGATGCCGGAAGAAATCAACCGGGTGCTGACGGACCAGCTGTCGGACCTGCTGTTCACGACCGAGGAAAGCGGCCGCGCGAACCTGCTGAAGGAAGGCATTGCGGATGAGCGCATCCACTTCGTCGGCAACGTGATGATCGATACGCTGCGCCTGAACCTGCCGCGCGCCGTGCCGGCCGCGCGGATCGCCGCGGACGCCGGCCGGCGCGGTTTCACCGATGGCGGCTACTCCGTCTTGACCCTGCATCGCCCATCGAACGTCGACGACCCGGCCGTGCTGCGCCGGCTGCTGGAAACGGCGGTGCGGATCAGCGAGCGGGTGCCGCTGATCTTCCCCGTCCACCCGCGCACGCGCGCGACGATCGAGCGCTTCGGCCTGTTGCCGCTGCTGGACCGTCCCACGATCCTGCTGCTGCCGCCGATGGGTTACCTGGAGATGCTGGGCTTGATGAAGGATGCCCGCGCCGTGCTGACGGATTCCGGCGGCATTCAGGAAGAGACCACGGCGCTGGGCACGCCGTGCATCACGCTGCGCGAGAACACCGAGCGGCCGATCACGGTGGACGAAGGCACCAACACGATCGCCGGCAGCGATCCCGCGACGATCCTGGCCGTCCTCGGCGACGTGCTGGCCGGCCGCGGCAAGGCGGGCCGCGTGCCGCACTTCTGGGATGGCCGCGCCGCCGAGCGGATCGCTGCCATCGTGCGCGACTGGCTCGAGCGCCGCGGCTGAACGGGAACACCGATGAACGCGCCCGTGCCCAACGTGACCGCGCTGACCGCGCTGCGCAACGCGATGACGATCGACGTGGAGGATTACTTCCAGGTGTCCGCGTTTGCCGGCCATATCGCGCGCGACAGCTGGGCGCAGCGCGAATGCCGCGTCGAAGCCAACGTCGAACGCATCCTCGCGATCCTCGACGAAGGCGGCGCGAAGGCCACATTCTTCACGCTGGGCTGGATCGCCGAGCGCTATCCAGCGCTGGTACGCCGCATCGTCGCCGGAGGCCACGAACTGGCCAGCCACGGCTACGGCCACCTGCGCGCATCGGATCAGGACCGCGGACAGTTCATGGACGACGTCGCGCGCAGCAAGGCGATCCTGGAAGACATCGGCGGTCGTCCGGTGCTGGGCTACCGGGCGCCGAGCTTTTCGATCGGCCCCGGCAACCTGTGGGCGCTGGACGTGCTGCAGGAAGCGGGCTATCGCTACAGCTCGTCGATTTACCCGATCGCCCACGATCACTACGGCATGCCGGACGCGCCCCGCTTCGCGTTCCACCCGAACGGCGCGCACGGTCTGCTGGAAGTGCCGATCACGACGGTGCGGCTGATGGAGCGCAACCTGCCGGCCGGTGGCGGCGGCTACTTCCGGCTGCTGCCATACGCGCTGTCGCGCCGCATGATGCGGCGCGTGAATCAGGCCGACGGCCAGCCGGCGATCTTCTACTTCCACCCATGGGAGCTGGACCCGGGCCAGCCGCGCGTCGGCGGTGTCGGCGTCAAGACGCGCTTCCGGCACTACGTTAACCTGGCACGCATGGAGCGCCGCATCCGCGCGCTGACACGCGATTTCGCGTGGGACCGAATGGACCGCATCTTCCTGGAGGGGACATGAGCGCGATCATCGAGCAGGCGATGCTGCGCACGCAGGCGCCGGCCGGGCCACAACCGCTGTCGGTCAGGCTGCTGGGCGCGGACGCCGCGGACCGCGCGCGCTGGGACGCGTTCGTGCAAGCCTGTCCGGACGCGACGTTCTTCCACCGCGCCGGCTGGCAGCGCGTTATCGAGCAGGCGTTCGGCCACCGCACGTGGTTCTATCTCGCTGAGCGGGACGGCCGCATCGAAGGCGTGCTGCCGCTGGCGCGCATCAAGAGCCGCCTGTTCGGCGATTCGCTGATCGCCCTGCCGTTCTGCGTGTACGGCGGCGTCGCCGCGTTGAACGACGCGGCGCGCGCGGCGCTCGATGCGGAGGCGATCCGGCTGGCGACGACACTGGGCGTCGGCCACCTCGAATACCGCAACTTCGCCCAAGCCCACCCGGGCGAGCCCGCGTGGCTGGGCAAGGACCTGTACGTCACGTTCCGCAAGGAGATCGGCGGCGACGACGAGGCCAACATGAACGCGATCCCCCGCAAGCAGCGCGCGATGGTCCGCAAGGGCATCAAGCTGGGCTTGACGGGCGAGGTGGACGAGCACGTGGACCGCTTCTTCACGGCTTACGCGCACAGCGTGCACCGCCTGGGCACGCCGGTGTTCCCGAAGAAGTACTTCCGGCTGCTGAAGGAGGAATTCGGCGCCGACTGCGAGGTGCGCGTCATCGTCCAGGGCAGCACGCTGGTGGCCGGGGTGCTGAGCTTCTTCTTCCGCGACGAAGTGCTGCCGTACTACGGCGGCGGCATGGCGATCGCGCGCGACGTTGCGGGCAACGACTTCATGTACTGGAACCTGATGCAGGCAGCGGCGGCGCGCGGCTGCCGGGTGTTCGACTTTGGCCGCAGCAAGCGGGGCACCGGGGCGTTCGACTTCAAGAAGAACTGGGGGTTCACCGCGCAGCCGCTGCCTTACGAGTACCGGCTGATCGCCGCGCACGAGCTGCCGGACGTGAATCCGCTCAATCCCAAGTACCAGTTGTTCATCAAGCTGTGGCAGAAGCTGCCGCTGGCGCTGGCGAACGCGCTGGGGCCGCATATTGTCAAAGACCTGGGGTAAGCCGTGGAAGACCTGCTGCTGCTGGTGCACCGCATCCCTTATCCCCCGAACAAGGGCGACAAGATCCGCTCGTGGCACCTGCTGCGCTACCTGGCCGCGCGCTACCGCGTACACCTGGCCACGTTCGTCGACGACCCGGACGACTGGCAATACGTGGCCCATGTGCGCAAGCTGTGCGCGTCGAGCCACTTCGCACTGCTCAACCCGCGCCGCGCGCGGCTGCGCAGCTTGCGCGCCGTGCTGGCGAACCGCGCGCTGTCACTGGATTACTACAGCGACGGCGCCACCCACGCCTGGGTGCGCCGGGCGATGCGGGCCAACGGCATCGCGCGCGTCGTCGCGTTCTCGTCGCCGATGGCGCAATACGCACAGGAGTTACCGGGTGTGCGGCGCATCGTCGACCTGTGCGACGTTGATTCCGAGAAATGGCGCGCTTACGCGGCAAAGAAGCCCTGGCCTGCCAGCATGCCGTACGCCTATGAGGCCGAGCGCCTGTTGCGCCATGAGCGCAAGGTGGCGGCATCGTGCGATGCGGCGCTGTTCGTCTCGGCGCCCGAAGCGGAGTTGTTCCGCCGGCTGGCGCCGGAAAGCGCGGCGCGCATCGGCTGGTTCGGCAACGGCGTCGACACCGAATACTTCTCGCCCGCGGCCTGCGGTGCCAGTCCTTACCAGCCCGGCGAACAGGCGTTGGTGTTCTGCGGCGCGATGGACTACTGGCCGAACGTCGATGCGGTGCAGTGGTTCGCCAATGCCGTGCTGCCGCGCATCCGCGCGCGGGTGCCGCAGGTGTCCTTCCACATCGTCGGCGCGCGGCCCACGCCGGCGGTGCAGGCGCTGGCCGGACTGCCTGGCGTGACCGTTACCGGTGCCGTGCCGGACGTGCGGCCGTATGTCGCGCATGCGGCGCTGTCGGTGGCGCCGCTGCGGATCGCTAGGGGCATCCAGAACAAGGTGCTCGAAGCGATGGCGATGGCCAAGGCCGTCGTCGTCAGCCCCGAAGCACTGGAAGGCATCGATGCGGCGGACGGCGCCGAAGTGCTGGTGGCGCAAGCGGCCGAGCAGTACGCGGACACGATCGTTGCCGCACTCGCCGACGACGCCCGGCGCGATGCGCTGGGGCATGCCGCGCGCGGCCGCGTCGCGGCGGCATACGGTTGGGAGGCCCGCCTCGCCGCACTCGATCCGCTGCTGGAAGCGGAGGCGCCGCGGCACGCGGCCGTGGCAGTACGTGCCGGCGCAATGGCTTCACCCACCTGGACCGGCGCATGAACACGATCACCGCCTCCGAAGATGCGCAACTCGCCGCGGTCCACGCCGGCCCGGCCCAGGTGCCGCCGCCCGTCGTGCAGTGGTGGATCGCCGGCGCGGCAGTGCTGCTGCCGCTGCTGGCCTTTTTCGGCACGGCGGCGTCGATCGTGTCGATCTGGAATCGTTCGGCGACGTTCGCGCACGGCTTCGTCATCGTGCCGATTAGCCTTTGGCTCGTGTGGCGCCGCCGCGACCAGCTGGCGCAACTGGCCGTGCAGCCCTGCTGGCCGGCGCTGGCGGCGCTGGCGCTGTGCGGCGCGGCGTGGATGCTGGCAGCGCTCAGCGACGTGCTGATCGTCGGCCAATACGCCTTCGCGGCGATGGTGCCGTTGACCGTGCTGGCCGTCTGCGGCACCGCGTTTGCCCGCGCACTGCTGTTCCCGCTCGCGTTCCTGCTGTTCGGCGTGCCCGTCGGTGAAGGATTGATCGACCCGCTGATTCAGATCACCGCGAGCTTCACCGTCGATGCGCTGCGGATGACGGGTATCCCCGTGCTGCGCGAGGGGAACAGCTTCAGCATCCCGACGGGCGACTGGTCCGTCGTCGAGGCGTGCAGCGGCTTGCGCTACCTGATCTCATCCGTCACGCTGGGCTGCCTGTATGCCTACCTGACTTATCGGTCGCCGTGGCGCCGCGTGCTGTTCGTGCTCGTGTCGCTGGCGCTGCCGGTGCTGGCAAACGGCCTGCGCGCCTACATGATCGTGATGATCGGCCATACCAGCGGCATGACCCTGGCGGTCGGCGTCGACCACCTGATCTACGGGTGGGCGTTCTTCGGCCTCGTGATGCTGCTGCTGTTCTGGATCGGCAGCTTCTGGCGCGAGGACCACACCGAACCGCTGACGGCGATGCGCCCGACGGTGCGCGTTCGCTCGGCGCCGCCGGCGAAGGTCGCTGCCGCCGCGCTGGGCGTCGCCGCATGCATCGGCGTGTGGCCGGCCTACGCGTGGTATCTGGAGCGCGGCAACGCTGCGCCGCCGCCGGTGGCGTTGTCGTTCGCAGCCGCCATGCCGTCTGCGCCCGCGTTCACCGCGTGGGAACCGGATTTCGCACCGGCCAGCGCATCGCTGCGGCGCTTCTATCGCGTCGGCACCGCACCGGTCGGCTTGCAGGTGCTGTATTACCGCGACGGCGGCGCGGGCAAGTTGATCAGTTCGACGAACCGGATTACCGCCGCGCGCAGTGGCTGGCACGAGACGGCCGTCGCGCTGTCGATGGAAAAAATCCGTGGCCACGACCTCGTCGTGCGCGAAACCGCGGTGGCCGGCCCCGGTGGAAGATTCGTCGTGTGGCAGTGGTACGCGATCGGTGGGCGGGTCACGGCCAGCGAATACGTCGGCAAGCTGCTGCAGTCGAAGCAGAAGTTCCTGACGGGCAGCGACGACGGCGCCGCGTTGATGGTGTTCACGCCGTACGAGGACGATCCGGCGGCCGCCCGGCCGGCGCTGCGCGCCTTCCTGCGCGAGCATCTGGCGGCACTCGACGCGACCCTGGCACAGAACGAACGGCAGTGACATGACCACGACTCCCCTGATCGTCCACCTGATCTACCGGCTCGACTTCGGCGGGCTGGAAACGCTGCTGGTCGAACGGATCAACCGGATGCCCGCCGCCTGCTACCGGCATGCGATCGTCTGCCTCACCGATGCCAATCCCGCGTTCGCGCAGAAGCTCGCCCGCCCGGACGTCGCGATCCACGCGCTGCACAAGAAGGCCGGCCTGGCGCTCGGCACCCATGTGACGTTGTGGCGGCTGCTGCGCCGGCTGCGCCCCGCGGTGCTTCATTCGTACAACCTGTCCGCCGTCGAATACGGCCCCGTCGCCCTGCTGGCGGGCGTGCCGGTACGGATCAACGGCGCGCACGGCCGCGATGCCGACGATCCGCATGGCACGAACCGCAAGCACAACGCGCTGCGCCGGCTGATGGTGCCGTTCTACGACTGCTGTTACGCGAATTCCGCCGCGATGGAAGCCTGGAACCGCACCGTGATCGGCGTGCCGGAGCATAAGAGCACGCTGCTGGCGAACGGCATCGACGCCGAGCGGTTCCGGCCCCGCGCCACCGACGACGGTTTCGCCGCCGACGGCTGCCCGTACGGCCGCGAGCACATCGTCATCGGCACGGTGGGCCGCATCCAGGCCGTGAAGGACCACGCGACCCTGGTGGATGCCTTCGCGCTGCTGCGCGCCAGGCTGCAGCGCCAGCGTGGCCAGCTGCGCCTCGTCATCGCCGGCGACGGCCCGCTGCTCGAGACGCTGCGTGCAAAGGTCGCGGCGGCCGGACTGCAGGACGTCGTCTGGCTGCCCGGTGCGCGCACGGACGTGCCGCAGATCCTGCGCGGGCTGGACGTGTTCGCGATGTCGTCGATCGCCGAAGGCACGCCGGGATCGGCGCTGGAGGCGATGGCGAGCGCGCTGCCCGTCGTCGGCACGCGTGTGGGCGGCATTCCGGAAGTCGTCGACAACGGCGTCACGGGCTTCCTGGTGCCGCCCGTCGATCCGGAAGCGATGGCGGCGGCGCTGGAGCAGTACGTGCTGTCGCCGGAACTGGCGGCGCAACATGGCGCGGCCGGGCGCGAGCGCGTGCTGCGCCGGTACAGCATGACGGCGATGGTCGCTGCCTACCAGGGCCTGTACGACAGCCTGTGCGAACGCAAGATCAAGACGAGAGGGGCGGTGACATCATGTGCGGAATAGTGGGGCTACTGGACACGCGGGGCAGGCGCGACATCGACGAGGCGCTGCTGCGGCGGATGAACGATACCCAGCACCACCGCGGGCCGGACGAGGGCGACATCTACCGCGAGCCGGGCGTCGGCTTCGGCCACCGCCGCCTGTCCGTCATCGACATCACGCTGGGCCAGCAGCCGCTCGGCAACGAGGATGGCAGCGTGATGGTCTGCTACAACGGCGAGATCTACAACTACCGCGAGCTGACGGCGCAGTTGAAGGCGCTCGGCCACGTGTTCCGCACGCACAGCGACACCGAAGTCATCGTGCATGCGTGGGAAGAGTGGGGCGAGGCATGCGTGGAGCGCTTCCGCGGCATGTTCGCGTTCGGCCTGTGGGACCGCAACCGGCAGGCGATGTTCCTGGCGCGCGACCACATGGGCGTCAAGCCGCTGTTCTACGCGATGCTGCCGGACGGGATGTTCGCCTTCAGCTCCGAGCTGAAGGCGTTGCGGTCGCTGCCCGGCCTGCCGCGCGACATCGACCCGCGCGCCGTCGAGGATTATTTCGCCTATGGCTACGTGCCTGAGCCGAAGACGATCTACCGCAGTGCGTTCAAGCTGGCGCCGGGATACCGACTGCTGCAGCGGGTCGGTGCGCCGCTCGCCGAGCCTCAGCGCTACTGGGACGTGCCGTTCAAGCCGCACTTTGCGATGACGGAGCGCGATGCCGAGGGCGAGCTGGTGGAACGGCTGCGCGATTCGGTGCGCAGCCAGCTGGTGGCCGAGGTGCCGCTGGGCGCCTTCCTGTCCGGCGGGGTCGACTCGAGCGCCGTCGTGGCGATGATGGCCGGCCTCACGGACGGCGCCGTCAACACGTGCTCGATCGCATTCCGCGACAAGGCCTATGACGAGTCGGCGTATGCCGCGCAGGTGGCGCAGCAGTACCGCACCGACCATCACGTCGAAACCGTCGACACCGACGACTTTGGCCTCCTCGATACGCTGTCGGACCTGTATGACGAGCCGTATGCGGACAGCTCGGCGATCCCGACGTACCGCGTGTGCCAGCTGGCACGGCGGCGCGTGACCGTCGCGCTGTCCGGCGATGGCGGCGACGAAAACCTGGCGGGCTACCGCCGCTATCGCTACACGATGGCGGAGGAGCGGGTGCGTGGCCGGATCCCGTCGGCGTTGCGCCGGCCGCTGTTCGGCACACTGGGCCGTTACTACCCGAAGGCCGACTGGGCACCGCGCGTGTTCCGCGCCAAGAGTACGTTCGAATCGCTGTCGCGCGACCTCGTCGAAGGCTACTTCCACGGCGTGTCGATCATGACGGATGCGATGCGCAGCCAGCTGTTCTCACCGCGGTTCCGCGCCGGCCTGCAAGGCTACCGGGCGATCGACGTGATGCGTGGGCATGCCCGGCAGGCGCCGACCGACGAGCCGCTGTCCTTGATCCAGTACCTGGACATGAAGACCTACCTGCCGGGAGACATCCTGACGAAGGTCGACCGCGCCAGCATGGCGCATGCGCTGGAGGTGCGCGTACCGCTGCTCGATCACCGGCTGGTGGAGTGGATCTCGGGGCTGCCGCCGGACATGAAACTGAACGGCGGCGAAGGCAAGTACATCTTCAAGAAAAGCATGGAGAAGTACCTGCCGCACGACATCCTGTATCGCCGCAAGCAGGGCTTCGCCGTGCCGCTGGCGGCCTGGTTCCGCGGGCCGCTGCGCGAACGCGTACGCACTGCGCTGCTGGGGGCGACGCTCGCGGAGACCGGCATGTTCAACGGGGCTTTCCTGGCCGAGATGGTGGAGCACCACCAGTCCGGCCGCCGCGACTACAGCGCGCCGATCTGGACGCTGCTGATGTTCGAGGCGTTCATCAAGAAAGAAATGCAGGCCTGACATGGGTACTTCCGATATCGCCGCAGGACTGGACCAACCCGCGGGCCACCCGCTGCGCATCCTGCACGTGCTGGATCACTCGATCCCGCTGCACAGCGGCTACACGTTCCGCACCCGCGCGATCCTGCAGCAGCAGCGCGCGCTGGGTTGGGAGACCCACCACCTCACGAGCCCGAAGCAGGGCCAGGCCGGTATGGACCACGAGACGGTGGACGGCTTGCGCTTCTTCCGCACCGAACCGGCGCGCGGCGCCCTCGCGCGCTTGCCTGTGCTGAACCAGCTGGCCGTGATCGACCGCCTGGCGGCGCGGTTGATGCAGGTCGCCCGCGAGGTGCGGCCAGACATCCTGCACGCCCATTCGCCCGCGCTGAACGCCGTCGCGGCGCTGCGCGTCGGCCGCAAGCTGGGCATCCCCGTCGTCTACGAGATCCGCGCGTTCTGGGAAGACGCGGCGGTGGACCACGGCACCAGCCGCGAGTGGGGGGCGCGCTACCGGCTGACGCGAGCGATGGAGACGTGGGTGCTGCAGCGAGTCGATGCCGCCACCACGATCTGCGAAGGGCTGCGCGGCGAGATTGTCGGCCGCGGCATCCCGGCTGCGAAAATCGAAGTGATTCCAAATGCCGTCGACATTGCCGATTTCTCGATCGGCGGGCCGCGCGACGACGCGCTGGCCCGTACCCTTGGCCTGGAAGGCAAGACCGTGCTGGGGTTCATCGGCTCGTTCTACGCGTACGAAGGCTTGAACGTGCTGCTCGATGCGCTGCCGGCGCTGCTGGCGGAGCGGCCCGGCATCCGCGTGCTGCTGGTCGGCGGCGGGCCGCAGGACGCGGCGCTGCGGCAGCAGGCACGCGCGCTGGGCGTGGCCGACCATGTGATTTTCACGGGCCGGGTACCGCACCACGAAGTGCAGCGCTACTACAACCTGGTGGACGTGCTGTGCTATCCGCGCCTGAAGATGCGCCTGACGGACCTCGTCACGCCGCTGAAACCGCTGGAAGCGATGGCGCAGGGGCGCCTGCTGGCCGCTTCCGACGTCGGTGGCCACCGCGAGCTGATCGAGGACGGCCGCACCGGCGTGCTGTTCGCCGCCGGCGACCCGGCCGCGCTGGCGCGCAAGGTGCTGGCGCTGCTGGCCGAGCCGGACGCCTGGCCGCGGCTGAAGGCGCAGGGGCGCCGCTTCGTCGAGGCCGAGCGCAACTGGGCCGCCAGCGTGGCGCGCTACCGCGCCGTGTATGGCCGCCTGGTGCCGGCCGCCGCGCAGACGGTGGAGCAGCCATGACGGCGCTGCGCATCGGCCTTGTCGGCCCGCTGCCGCCGCCGTCCGGCGGCATGGCGAACCAGACCTTGCAACTGGCCGGGCTGCTGCGCAGCGAAGGGCTGGAGGTCGAGACCGTGCAGGTCAACGCGCCGTACCGGCCAGGGTGGGCCGGCCGGATCAAGGGCGTGCGCGCGCTGGTCCGCCTGCTGCCGTATCTCGCCGGGCTGTGGCGGACTGCCGGTCGCGTGCAGCTGTTCCACGTGATGGCCAATTCCGGCTGGTCCTGGCACCTGTTTGCCGCGCCGGCGATCTGGGTGGCGCGGCTGCGCGGCAAGCCGGTCGTCGTCAATTACCGGGGCGGCGAGGCGGACGGGTTCCTGGCCGGCGCGCGCCGCTGGGTGGCCCCCAGCATCACAAGGGCGGACGCCGTCATCGTGCCGTCCGGTTTCCTGGAAGCGGTGTTCCGCAAGCATGGCTTCGCGACGCAGGTGGTGCCGAACATCGTCAACCTGGAACGCTTCTCGGCGCAGCGGGAGCCCGCTGCGACGCCTGGCCCGCGCCTGCTCGTCGCGCGCAACCTCGAGCCGATCTACGACAACGCGACGGCGCTGCGCGTGCTCGCGCTGGTGCGTGCACAGCACCCGGCGGCGATGCTCGTCATCGCCGGCGAGGGCCCGTTGCGCGCCGAGCTGGAAGCGCTGGCCGTGGAACTGAAGCTGACGGACGCCGTCACGTTCACCGGTCGCGTGGACAACGCCGGCATGGCCGCACTGTACCGCAACGCCGACGCGATGCTCAACTGCAGCCTGGTCGACAACATGCCGAACTCCGTGCTCGAAGCGCTGGCGTGCGGCGTGCCGGTCGTCAGCACGAACGTGGGCGGCGTGCCCTACTTTGTCGAGGATGGCCGTACCGCCTTGCTGGTGCCGCCCGGCGCGCCGCGAGCGATGGCGGATGCGGTGCTGCGGCTGGCATCCGATCCGGCGCTCGCGGCGGCGCTGCGCAGCGCCGGCCTTCGCCAGGTGCAGCAGTACACGTGGTCCAGCGTGCGTCCGCGCCTGCTGGCGGTCTACCAACAGGTGCTGGCATCCGCCGCCGGTACCGCCGCGGTGAGCCGGCCATGATCGACCGCTATCGCCCCGCGCCGTACACGGCGCTCGTCACGAACCTGATCTTCCCGCTGCACGAGCGGGTCAAGCAGCATCGCAGCGTGGCCGTTCGCAAGCAACTGGAAGAGTCGCAGTACTGGCCGGAGGAACGGCTGCGCGAGCTGCAACTGGCGCGGCTGCGCCGCCTGCTGCTGCGCGCCGGAACGAAGGTGCCGTACTTCCGTGACCTGTTCCGCGCGCTGGACTTCGACCCGCAGCGCGACCTGCACAGCCTCGACGACCTGGCCCGGCTGCCGCGGATGGACAAGGCCGTGATCCGCGCCAACGTCGAGCGGCTGAAGGCGGAGGATGCGGTCGGCCTCGCGCGTTTCAACACGGGCGGCTCGTCCGGCGAGCCGCTGATCTTCTACATCGGCAAGGAGCGCGTCAGCCACGACGTGGCCGCGAAGTGGCGCGCCACGCGCTGGTGGAACGTCGACATCGGCGACCCGGAAATCGTCGTGTGGGGTTCGCCGATCGAATTGAAGGCGCAGGACCGCGTGCGTGCGCTGCGCGACCGGCTGTTGCGCACGCACCTGCTGCCGGCGTTCGAGATGTCGACCGCGAAGCTGGATGGTTTCGTCGAACGCATCCGCGCGCACCGGCCGCGCATGCTGTTCGGTTACCCGTCGGCGCTGTCGCACATCGCCCGCCATGCGCGCGACAAGGGCCAGCGGATGGACGACCTGGGCATCCGCGTCGCGTTCGTCACGTCGGAACGGCTGTACGACGAACAGCGCCGGCAGATCTCCGATACGTTCGGCTGCCCCGTCGCCAACGGTTATGGCGGCAGGGACGCCGGCTTCATCGCCCACCAATGCCCGGAAGGGAGCATGCACATCACGGCCGAGGACATCATCGTCGAGATCCTCGATCCGGACGGTACGCCGGTGCCGCGCGGCCAGGCGGGCGAGATCGTCGTGACGCACCTGGCCACGGGCGACTTCCCATTCATCCGCTACCGCACCGGCGACATCGGCGTGCTGGGCACCGAGCAGTGCGGCTGCGGCCGCGGCCTGCCGCTGCTGCGCGAGATCCAGGGCCGCAGCACCGACTTCCTCGTGGCGCAGGATGGCACCGTGATGCACGGCCTGGCATTGGTCTACATCCTGCGCGACCTGCCGCAGGTGCAGGCGTTCAAGATCACGCAGGAAAGCCTGGACCTGACGCGCGTGCAGATCGTGCCGGCGGCGGCACTGGAGGCGCAGGCGTTCGAATCGCTGCGGCGCGACGTCGAACGCGGCTTCAAGGCACGGCTGGGTGCCGCCGTCGCCGTCGAGGTGGAGCTGGTCGACGCCATCGCGCCCGAGAAATCGGGCAAGTTCCGCTACGTGGTCAGCAAGGTGGCCGCCGGGAGAGCGGCGGCATGAGGGACGTGCTGGTCACGCTGATCGTGTTCGGATCGCTGCCCTACATCTTCAAGCGGCCGTCGCTGGGTCTCGTCATGTGGATCTGGATCAGTGTGATGAACCCGCACACGCAGGGCTGGGGCTTTGCGCGCGAGTTCCCGTTCGCCGCGATCATCGCCGTGACGACGGTGGCGGCAATGGCCACCAATCCGCACCGCCGCTACCGGTTGCCGATCACGCCCGTCACCATCACGTTCCTCGCCTTCGTCGCGTGGATGGGCGTCACGTCGGCGTTCGCGATCCACCCGGACCAGATCATGCCGCAGCTGGTGAAGGTTGCCAAGATCATGGGCATGACGATCGTCGTGCTGCTCCTGCTGCGCAAGCGCATCCACATCGAATGGATGATCTGGACGATCGTCGTGTCGATCGGCTACTACGGTGTCAAGGGGGGCATCTTCACGGTGCGCAGCGGCGCGCAGTACCGCGTGTGGGGACCGATCGGCACGTTCATCGACGGTAACAACGAGATCGCGCTGGCCCTCGTGATGACGATCCCGCTGATGCTGTACCTGTACACGCTGGTCACGCACAAATGGGGCAAGCGGGCGCTGATCGCGGCGATGGTGTTGTGCGCGCTGGCGTCGCTGGCATCGTATTCGCGCGGCGCGGCGATCGCGATGGCGGCGATGCTGTGCTTCCTGTGGCTCAAGAGCCGCAACAAGGCGATGCTGGGCATGTTGCTGGTGCTGTGCGTGCCGGTCGCGCTGGTGTTCATGCCCGAGCAATGGCATGCGCGCATCGACACGATCGACGAGTACGAGCAGGACATGTCGGCGATGGGCCGCATCAATGCGTGGCGCATGGCGTTCAACCTGGCCAACGACCGGCCGTTCGGCGGCGGCTTCGAGATCTACGATTCGGAAGTGTTCGAACGCTATGCGCCGGTGCCGGAGGACGTGCATGCGGCGCACAGCATCTACTTCCAGGTGCTGGGCGAACACGGCTGGATGGGCCTCGCGCTGTACCTTGCGCTGGGCGTGCTGACGTGGCGCACCGGTTCCTGGATCATCCGTAACGCGGAACCGTACAAGGAGCTCACCTGGGCCGGCAACCTGGCCCGGATGACGCAGGTGAGCCTGTTGGGCTTCGCCGTCGGCGGCGCGTTTCTGAGCCTGCTGTACTTCGATGTGCCGTATTATCTGATGGCGGGCATGGTGGCGACCCGGATCATCGTCGAACGCGAGAAACAGGCATTGGTGCCTGTGCCAAAGGTGAACCCGCTGGCGCCGCCGCCCGATGTCGACGAGGACACCACCGATGAAGAGTTACGCCATGACCCTGCCTGACACCGCGGGCGGCGCGCCGCTGCTGGAGAAGGGCTTGCTGTCGCTGCTGTCGCCGGGCGGCGCGAAGGGCTTGTCGATCCTGATCTACCATCGCGTACTGCCGCACAAGGACCCGCTGTTTCCCAGCGAGGTCGACGCCGCCGAGTTCTCCGCGCAGATCGCCATGTTGAAGTCGCGCTTCAACGTGTTGCCGCTGATCGACGCGGTACGCCGCGCCAGGGCCGGCACCTTGCCGGCACGCGCCGCGGCGATCACATTCGACGACGGCTATGCCGACAACGCCGAGGTCGCGCTGCCGCTGCTGCAGCGGCACGGCTTGCATGCGACGTTCTTCGTCGCCACCGGCTTCCTGAACGGCGGCCGGATGTGGAACGACAGCGTCTATGAGCTGGTGCGGCGCGCGCCGGACGGCGTGCTGGACGCGACGCCGCTGGGCCTCGGCAGCCATCCGCTGCACACGATCGGCGACCGGCAGCGTGCGATCCCGGCGCTGATCGGCCAGCTGAAGTACCTGCCGATCGCTGAACGCCAGCGGCAGGTCGACCGGCTTGTCGCGCTGGCCGGCGTGACGTTGCCGGACGACCTGATGATGACGAGCGCACAGGTGAGGAAGCTGCATGCGGCCGGCATGGGCATCGGCGCGCACACGGTGAACCACCCGATCCTCGCGCGCCTGCCGGACGACGAGGCGCGCCGCGAGATCGCCCAGGGCAAGCATGCGCTGGAAGAGCTGATCGACGCGCGCGTGCCGCTGTTCGCGTATCCGAACGGGAAACCGGGCGAGGACTACGAGGCACGTCACGTGGCGATGGCGCGCGAGCTGCAATTCGAAGGCGCCGTCTCCACTTCCTGGGGCGCCAGCCGCGCCAGGCCTGACCTGTTCCAGCTGCCCCGCTTCACGCCATGGGACCGCAGCCGGTTGCGCTTCGTGCTGCGCATGGCACGCAACCTCACCACCAGCGCACAGCTGGCGTAAAGGATCAACCCCGCATGTCGCTGAAGAAGGACGTCCTCACCGGTTTGAAATGGGTGGCCGGTGCCAAGTTCGCCAGCCAGATCGTCAGCTGGGTCGTCACGATCATCGTGATGCGGATGCTGGTGCCGGCCGATTACGGGTTGATGGCGATGGCCTCCGTGTTCCTGGCCTGGTGCGCGATGTTCGTCGAGATGGGGCTGGCGCCGGCGCTGGTGCAGGCGAAGGAGGTGTCGACGGAAAAGCTGCGGCAGGCGCAAGGCATCTTCATGCTCGTCAATTTCGCTGTCGTGCTGTTGCTGGTGGCCTGCGCACCGCTGGCGGCGCGTTTCTTCGACGAGCCGCACCTGACCTTGCTGATCCGCGTGATGTCGCTGCAATTCGTGCTCACGCCGTTCGGCCTGATCTCGGAAGTGCTGCTGCAGCGCGGCCTCGATTTCCGCGCCCGCTCGCTGCTGGACTTGGCGCAGTCCGTCATCACGGCGATCGCCACCTTGGCGCTGGCGTGGTGGGGCATGGGCGTGTGGGCGCTGGCGCTGGGGATCGTCATTGCCGCGTTCTGGCGCACGATCGCCGTCAACGTGGTGGCGCCGTTCCCGCACCTGCCGCTGTTCTCGGTGCGCGGCATGCGCGGCCTGCTGACGTTCGGCGGCAAGATCTCGGCATCGCGCTTCCTGTGGTTCTTCTTCACGCAGGCGGACACGGTCATCATCGGCCGCCTGCTGGGCGGCCAGGTGCTGGGCGTGTACTCGGTGGCGCTGCACCTGGCGAGCCTGCCCGTGCAGCGCGTGTCCGGCATCCTGAACCAGGTGGCGTTCCCCGCGCTGGCGCGCTACCAGAACGACCCCGCCGCGATCGCCCGTCAGTTGCTGCGGGCGTTCGAGCTCGTGTCGCTGGTGGCGTTTCCCGTCCTGTGGGGGATGGCCGCGACGGCCGGCGACATCGTGCTCGTGGTCCTCGGCGCGCACTGGGAAGGCGCGATCCTGCCGCTGCGCGTGCTGGCGCTGATCATGCCGTTCCGCACCGTCGTGCAGTTCCTGCCGGCCGTCACGGACGCCGTCGGCCGCCCCGGCGTCGCGCTGCAGAACGGTATCGTCGCGTGCACGCTGATGCCGGCGGCGTTCTACGTGGGTGCGCACTGGGGCATCTTCGGCGTCACGATGGCGTGGGCGCTCGTGTATCCCGTGGTCCTGCTGATCAACATGCAGCGGATGCTGGGCGTGATCGGCCTGACCATGGGCGCGGTCGCGGCGCGCATGTTGCCGGCCATGCTGTCCGGTGCGGCGATGTACGCGGCGGTGACGGGCGTGCATGGCATGCTGGATGGCTTCGCGGACCGGCGCATCGCGCTGGCGATCCAGGTCGCGAGCGGTGCCGCGGCCTATGTCGCCGCCAGCTGCCTGCTCAACCGGGCGGCGGTCGCCGAAGTGTGGGGCATGGTGCGGCGCAGGAGGCAAGCGGCATGACGTGGCGCGTCACGGTGCTGCCGAAAGGCTTCGAATTCGATGCGGACGAGGGCGAGACGCTGCTGCGCGCGGCCGAGCGGGCGGGCATCCGCCTGCCCAGCTCCTGCCGCAACGGCACCTGCCGCACGTGCCACTGCGCGAGCGACGGCGGCAAGGTGAGCTACGTGGTCGAGTGGCCCGGGCTGTCGCTCGACGAGAAGCTGGCGCACGACGTGCTGCCGTGCGTCGCCGTGGCCGAAGGGGACATCACGCTGACGGTGCCTGCCGCGCGCCGCGTCGATTCGCCCTGATCAGGCTTGCCGGGCCGTACGCCGGTACTCGCCCGGTCCCACGCCGTGATGGCGCTTGAAGACGCGGTTGAACGCCGCTTCCGACTGGTAGCCCACCTGTTCGCCGATTTGCCCGGCCGCGAGGCGGCCTTGCGCCAGCAGCCGCGCCGCCTGCGCCATCCGCAACTGCGTCAGCACTTCCGCCGGCGGCGTGCCGGCCGTCTGGCGGAATGCGCGCACGAACGTGGCGCGCGACATGTGGCACAGCGCCGCCAGCTGGTCGAGCGTCCACGGGCGCTCCGGCTCCGCCAACATCGCATGCAGCGCGGCCTGCAGGCGCGGTTCCGCCAGCACGGCCAGCAGGCCTGGCGTGCCCGATTGTTCGAGCCAGCCGCGCAGCAGCAATGCGAACAGCGCGGACGACAGTTGCGCAAGGACCGCCGCCGTGCCGGCGCGCTCCTGATCCGCTTCCTGCTGCAGCAGTGCGATCAGCGCGCGCAGGCTGGCCAGCGCCGGCTCGCCCGCCGTGCGCACCAATACCACGTCCGGCAGCGTGCGCAGCAGCGGCACCGACTCGGGGCCGAAGCGTAGTTCGCCGCACAGGATGTCGCTGGCCGGCCCGGTGCCGTCATTCGTCTCGACGGCCAGGTGCGACCCATGGATTTTGCGGGCAGGAGACGGTTCGCCATCGCCGGCGCGCAGCCGATGGGAGCCGCCGTGCGGGAACAGCACTGCGTCGCCGGCTTGCAGCGGCGCGCGCGAACCGTCCGGCAGCTCCAGCGACGCGCTGCCCGCGACCAGCAGGTGGTAGGGCGCGCAGCCGGCTTCCGCATCGGGCAACTCGATGCGCCACGGCGCGGCGAAGTGGCAGCGCACGTTCAGCGCGGTGCGCAGCGGGTACAGGGAAAGCAAGCGGCTGAGAGGGTCCAAGGGGTGCTGTCGGGTGAGCCGGATGAGCAAATTATAGCGCCGGCCGGGCATTCATCCACCTGGCCTTTTTCCCTAGACTGGCTCCATCAACTTTACGAAAAGGAGCACACCATGAACCGCCTCTTCACCCAGCCTGCCGCCCAAGCCACCGGTCACGCCGCCGAACTGTTCGGCGCGATCAAGGGCGCCATCGGCGTCGTACCGAATGCATATGCGGCGATCGGCAGCAACAGCCCCGTCGCCCTGGAAGCCGCGCTGAACCTCGACGCGGCACTGCGCAAGAGCAGCCTGTCGGCACGCGACATCGAAGTGATCAAGCTGGCCGTCAGCGAGCTGGCCGGCTGCGATTACTGCCTTGCCGCGCACACGCTGGCAGGCCGCAAGGCGGGACTGCCGGCCGATGCGATGATCCAGCTGCGCAAAGGGGAAGCGACGGGCGATGCACGCGTCGATGCGTTGACGGCTCTTGTTCGGGCGATCGTCGGCACGCGCGGTACGGTGCCGGAGGAAGTGGTGCGCGCCGCGCAGCATGCCGGCATCAGCGACGCGCAGCTCGTCGACACGCTGCTGGCTGTGACCAGCATCACGTTCACGAACCTGTTCAACCGCGTCAACGACACGGTGCTGGACTTCCCGGCCGCGCCGCGGGTGTAACAGGGCAGGGCGCCCGTCAGGTGCCCTTGCCGCGCAGCCGCGCCAGCAGCGCCTCGGTCTGTTCGTTCAGCGGCAGGCCGTGGCGCCGCAGCAGCTGCACGTGCAGCACGAGGTTTTCCAGCACCAGCTTGGCGGAGACCGCCAGCAGGGTCAGGCGCCGGTCTTCTTCCGAAAACGACTCCATCGCGTCGGCCATCTCGCACAGGTGGCTGGCGACGATGCCGCGCAAATCCTTCTCGTCGAACGGCAGGTCGGCGAAATCGATCGGGTCTTCCTGTTCCACTTCCTGCATCAGCAGCTCAAGCTCCTGCTGGGTTATCGACATGTGCCCTCCCGGTGTTGCGTGGATGTGTTGCCAGCTCATTGTAGGCCAACGGCCGGCTTGAGCCGCGCTAGAATCGTCGGATACGGAGACGACTCGCTTGGCGCAAATCATTTTCACCCAACAACTGGCGCGCTTTCTGCCCGTGCCGCGGCTGGTCACGGACGCGGCCACGTTGCGCGCCGCGCTCGACGAAGTCTGCGCCGCCAATCCGCGCCTGGCCGCTTACGTGCTCGACGACCAGGGCCGGCTGCGGCCGAACGTCGCCGCGTTCGTCGACGGCCGCCGCTGCCGCGATCCCGTGCTGCTGGACGATCCCGTCCGGCCCGATTCCACGATCCACATCCTGCAAGCGCTATCCGGAGGCTGACATGACGGACCACGCATTCATTGCCACCCGCAAGGGACTGTTCGAACTGACGCGGCAAGACGGCGCCTGGCAGCTGTCGCCGCCCCATTTCCCCGGCGATCCCGTCTCCATCGTGCTGCACGATGCGCGCGACGGCAGCACGTATGCGGCCCTCAATCTCGGCCACTTCGGTGCGAAACTGCACCGGCGCGATGCCGGCAGCGCTACCTGGACGGAAGTGGGGGTACCCGGTTACCCTTTGAAACCGGCGGACAGCGTGGACAAGACCGACTGGTCGCTGAAGCAGATCTGGTCGCTCGAGGCGGGCGGCGCCGACCAGCCGGGCGTGCTGTGGGCGGGTACCTTGCCGGGCGGCCTGTTCCGCTCGGCCGACCGCGGTGCAACGTGGCAGCTGGTCGAATCGCTGTGGAACGAACCGGGCCGGCCTGAATGGTTCGGCGGCGGCTATGACACACCCGGCATCCACAGCATCTGCGTCGACCCGCGCGACAGTGCCAGCGTGCTGGTCGGCGTTTCGTGCGGCGGCGTATGGCTGACGAATGACGGCGGCCGCAGCTGGAGCCTGCGCACCAGGGGCATGGCGGCGCGCTACATGCCGCCCGAGCTGATGGACAAGGGCGACGCCCAGGACCCCCACCGGATCGTCCGTTGCGCCGGCGCGCCGGATGTGCTGTGGTGCCAGCATCATTGCGGCATCTGGGTGTCGCGCGACAACGGCGCCAATTGGGAAGAAGCGCAGGCGCCGCGGTCGTCGTTCGGTTTTGCCGTCGCGGCTCATCCGCGGGAGGCTGGCACCGCATGGTTCGTGCCCGCGATCGCCGACCAGCAGCGCGTGCCGGTCGACGCGGCGCTGGCTGTTACCCGCACACGGGACGGCGGCACCACGTTCGAGACGCTGCGTGAAGGGTTGCCGCAGCAGCACTGCTATGACCTGGTGTACCGGCACGGACTGGCGATCGCAGATGACGGTGTCACGCTCCTGATGGGGTCCACGACCGGCGGCGTGTGGCTGTCCGAGGACGGCGGCGCGCGCTGGCAAGCCGTTGCACCTCATCTGCCTCCCGTTTACGCAACCCGTTTTGTGTAAGCGTCACGACAGCACGCTGACGCGTCACGTGCCCCAGTAGCACAGGAACATCTCGACGGCCGTCTCGGCGACGGCCCGCTGCTGCGCATCATCCAGCGGCGGCTGGCCCATCGCCACCTGCGGCCAGAACGCGAACGCCTTCAGTTGCCCCTGCAGCACGCTGGCCATGAAGGCGGGGTCGCCCGCTTTCAGCTTGCCGTCCGCCTGGGCTGCACGCACGAACGCGGCGCCGCCTTCCTCCTTTTCGGCCAGCTTCGCGACCATGCTGCGGGCGCGCTCCGGCGTGTGGATCGCTTCGGCGATCGCCACCTTGGCCAGGTCGAGGAAATAGGGGTCGCGCATCAGCGCCATCTTGTGGCGCAGCAGCGCCATCAGCTGGTCCCGCAGCGGCTGGCCGGGTTGGTAAGCCTCCGGCGTGGCGGCGGCGCTGCAGGCCCACAGCTCCTGCAGGATCTGCGCAAACAGGTCATCCTTGCTGGGGAAGTGGTTGTACACCGTGCGTTTCGACACGCCGGCCGTCGCCGCCACGCGGTCCATCGACGTGGCTTCGAAACCATTGGCGCGGAATTCCGCGATCGCGGCCTGCACGATGGCGGCACGCTTGCGGTCGGTCAGGCGAATGGGGGACAGATCGGACATGCGGCTATTTTACACCGGGTAGTTTACTTTTCTCGGTTCCGCGGGTAGACTAAAAACTACACTGTGTAGTTTACCCAACGATTTTTTCGCCAGCCCGACTTCCCAAGGAGTGGACATGACCACGACCACCGCACACGTCTCCCCGCAGATCCAGAACGGCCGTTACCGCAATCCGGCGCGGATGCACCGTAGCGGCGTGCGCAAGACGCTGCGCATTCTGTGGCGGGCACTGTTCGACAAGCCAACGGACACGGTGCCGGCCCAGCCGATCCCCGTGCAGGCGTTGACGCGCGAGGCGGTGCTGGCGGTGCCGGACCATACCGTGTTCCGCCTGGGCCATTCGACCGTGCTGCTGAAGCTGAACGGCGGCCTGTGGCTGACCGACCCGGTGTTCGCAAAGCGTGCCTCGCCGTTCAGCTGGCTGGGGCCGGCGCGCTTCCATGCGCCGCCGCTGACGGTCGATGAACTGCCGCCGCTGCAAGGCGTGATCTTGTCGCACGACCACTACGACCATCTGGACCAGGCGGCGATCGAGGCGCTGGCCGCGAAGACCGCGTATTTCGTCACGCCGCTGGGCGTCGGTGACCGGTTGGCGAAGTGGGGCGTGCCGTCCGAGAAGATCCGCCAGCTGGACTGGTGGCGTTCCGTGAAACTGGGCGGCGTGGAGCTCACTTGCACGCCCGCCCAGCATTTTTCCGGCCGCGGACTGTCGGATGGGAACAGCACGCTGTGGTGCTCGTGGGTCATCGACAGCGGCGAGCGGCGCGTGTTCTTTTCCGGCGACTCCGGCTACTTCCGCGGCTTCAAGGCGATCGGCGACCGCTTCGGCCCGTTCGACCTGACGATGATCGAAACGGGTGCCTACAACGAGCAGTGGCCGGACGTGCACATGCA
Organism: Pseudoduganella flava; assembly: GCF_007830495.1. Taxonomy (GTDB): domain Bacteria; phylum Pseudomonadota; class Gammaproteobacteria; order Burkholderiales; family Burkholderiaceae_D; genus Rugamonas; species Rugamonas flava. The sequence goes on from NZ_VLKW01000006.1 coordinate 325,409, forward strand.
GCCTGAGGAAACCATGCAGGCCCACATCGACCTGCGCGGCAACGTGCTGCTGCCGATCCATAACGGCACGTTCGACCTGGCGTTCCACGCGTGGCACGAGCCGCTCGACCGGATTGCCGCGCTGGCCGATGCGCAGGGCCAGCGGCTGGCGACGCCCGTGATGGGCCAGGCGCTCGACCTGGCCGCGCCGCACGTCGACACCCGATGGTGGCGCCCGGCCTGACGTTCCCTGAGGTTTCTCTGAGGTTTCCAGTATAGTGCCGCCACGAGCAATACACGAGCAATACACGAGCAATACCAAGGACAGCGATGGCGCACGAACCCAGCAAGGAACAGGCCGAAATCATCCAATCCCGCGCGAACGTCATCCTGATCGATGCGGTCGCGGGTGCGGGCAAGACCACGACGTTGTGCATGACCGGCATCGAGGCATGCCGGCGTGGCCTGGCGCCGGCCGCCGTCACGTGCCTGGCGTTCTCGGACGGAGCGAAGAAGCGCTTCGTCGAGAAGCTGGCCGAGGAGGGCGCGCCATCCGGCATCGCGCCATTGACGATCGCCGAGTTCGCGCTGCGCCACCTGCGCAAGCTCGACACCACCGGACTGTTCGCGCTGCCGCCGCTGCTCGGCCCCGCGCAGGTGCGCGACCGGCTCACGGAAGCGGCGGCAGCGGTCTGGCAGCGTTACGAAGCGAACGGCACGCAGTCCGACTTCGACTTCGGCATCGAGCAAAGCCCGGACCGCATCGACCACCTGTTCCAGGTACTGCGCCTGTTGAAGGCAACACTGTCCACGCACCGCTTCGGCGACGACGACTTCGCCTCGGTGCAGCGCTTCGAGATGGCGGACGAGCTGGACCTGCCAGTCGAACTGATCGACATCTGCGCGGCATACGAACGGCTGCGCGAACCGGAGCCGGGCGAATTCAACTGGCAAACGGCGGACGACTTCGTGCCCGACCTCGTGCGCGTGCTGGACCTGAATCAGGGCGCCGCCCAGCAGCTGTGGGCACCGGCGCTGTACCTGATCGACGAATGGCATGACGTGAATGCTGCCGAGTTCGCGCTGGTGCGCCTGCTGAAGCGGCGCGCGCGCCTCATCGTCGTGGGCGACCGCGACCAGGTCATCGATGCCGCGCGCGGTGCCGCGCTGCGCTTTTCCACCGACCTGTTTTCGGCCACGTATCCGGAAGCGGCACGGCTGCCGCTGCGCCGCTCGCGCCGCTTCGGCGCCGCGCTGGCACGTGCCGCATCACGGCTCACATCCCGTCCCGTCGAAGCGCTCGACGGCCTGCACACGGTGCAGCACAAGCTGGCGTACGACCCGGGTGTGCCGATGGGATGCGCGCGCGCCGTCGCGGCCCACGTGAAGTCGCTGCATGGCGCGCACCATGACGTGAAGCTGTCCGACATCGCGATCGTCACGCGCGAGGACGACCAGAGCATCGACCTCGAAAACGCACTGATCGATGCGAACATCCCGTACCGCTGCGAGGGCATCGAGTCGTATCTGCTGCGTCCCGAGATACTGTTCATGCGCGCGCTGCTGCACATCGTCAGCGGTTGCTACGACACGCTGGACAAGGACAAGCCGACCGTGCGCGCGATGGTCGGTGCGCTGGCGGCGTTCGTGTCGATGCCGGGCGATGCGGCACAATTCGACAGCAGCTACCTGCAGGTCAGCCGTACCGCCCGCCACGATCCGCTGGAGCAGGCGATCGAGACGGTGGCGGCCACGCCGGCATCGCTGCACTGGTTCTTCGACGGAATCGTCTGCAAGCCGCACGATGCGGACACGATCATCACGCGCAACTGGAAAGCGAAGTTCGCCGCGTGCGTGGCCACGCTGGCCGAGCGCAAGGAGACCCTCGCCACCGCGGCCGACGTGCTGCAGGCCGTGCGGGGAATGATCGACCTGAAGGCGGCCGTCGGCCGCGCGGTGCCGCGGCGCAGCGAGGCCGATGCGGCGCTGCGCTCGATCGCCCACTTCGCCGAGTTCGCAGCGGCCTATGGGAACAAGCCGGTCGAGCAATTCCTGCAGGAGCTGCGCGGCCGCCAGCGCAAGCTGTCTGCCCGCACCGATGCGAATCGCGCACGTGCGCAGCTCGTGCTGACGACCGTGCGAACGGCGAAGGGGCAGGAGTGGAACCACGTGATCGTGCCTTACCTGCAGCACGGCGAATTCCCGCGCAGCGCCGACCTGGCCGAGGAGCGCCGCTTCCTGTACGTGGCGATGACGCGGGCGCAGGAAAGCCTGACGTTGTGCCAGCCGGACGAGGCGCACCGGCGGATGTGGAGTCCGCTGTTGCATGGGGCGGAAGCGCGGGCCTGAAGTGTCCGGTAAAGGCGGAGGATGAAATGAGGCACGATATATACTTTGTGATCGCACCTAACGCAACTCTGGTCTCGCGCTTGGAGGAGATGGACACGGGTGAAATGTCAGACCTGCGAGACCCGGTGATGTGGTCGGGGTTCGAGTTCGATAAGGGGGGCCTGGCGGAAAAAGGCCTCGACAGACTTATCAAGCTCCTCTTTCTCGATGTTTTGCGCCGAGAGCAAATATCAGAGCCCCGCTTCCATGACATATTTGATGGCCTGCAGATCAGTGAGGCATATTTCGACCTCCTTTGGACAATCCAGCGTCCGCCTCTTGATATGTCTGTCGATATCGCCATTGCGGACGCACTTGCGAGTGGGACGATTGATGAAATCGAAAGTGCCGGCGGCGACGCGATCGGAAGTTATCTGGTGAATTATCGAAAGAGATTCACGACCCGCAAAAAATAGTGGAGAAGGGTAGGGAAGGCGTCAAAGTACGAACAACATGCTTGCGTATTCGTACATAAAAAAAAGCGGCCCGCAGGCCGCCAAAGTGAGATTCGGCGCGGGCGGCCTTGGATTCCACCCGTCCAGGGACATCTCAAAACAGGTCAGAACCGATACATCACCGAAGCTTCCCACGTGCGGCCGAACAGCGGGCGCGCGTTGATCGGGCCCGTGCCGCCCGTCGTCAGGCGCGAGTTGCCTTCGGTGAGACCCAGCTCGTTTGACAGGTTGTTGCCGCTGACGCGGAATTCGATCTTCTCGCCGATGCGGAACACGGCACCCAGGTCGTACGTCTTGTACGACGGCAGGTACTGCTGGTTCAGCTGGTCGGCCCAGCGGTCGCCGATGTACGTGAACGTGCCATACAGTTTCAGCTCGTTGTCGCCGATCGGGATCCGGTACGACGGCGTGAAGCGGTATTGCAGCTTCGGCTGGCGCTGCACGCGCTTGCCGGCGGTATCCGGATTGTCCTTGTACTCCGAATCCTGCCAGTCGCCCGTCAGCGTCAGGGTCAGGTCGCGGATCGGGCGCAGGCCCAGCTCGAACTCCACGCCGTTGCCCTTCGAGCCGCTGACGCGGTTCAGGATCGTGCCGTCGGCCAGGATCTGCTGGAACGCGATGCCGTCGAACTCCGTGTGGAAGTAGTTGATGTACGCGCTGTACAGCGGCGTCGCCGTCTTGAAGCCTACCTCGAACTGCTTGATGCTCGGCGTCGGCAGGATGCTGCGGTCGTCCACCTTCGCTTGCGTGCCGGCGTTGCGCAGGTCGTCGAACGCGACGAACGTGTGGCCCTTGTTGGCGCGGGCGAAGATGCTGGCGTCGCGGGCCAGCTTGAAGTTGCCGCCCACGGTGAACGACGTGGCCGAATCCGTGCGGTGCAGCGCCGTGTTCGAACCGGTCGGCGTCGACGTGTTGTTGTTGTAGACGGTCAGCGGGTTGTTGTCCGCATCGATCGTCGTCAGGTTCGACACGGTCGCATCGAGCTTCTGGCGCTCGCGCCGCACACCGCCGTCGACCTTGATGCGGTCGTTGACCTTCCATTCGTTGGCGATGAACAGGGCCGTGTTGCTGCCGTCATAAGTGGCCACCGGCGCGTAGTTGACGGGGCCTTCCTTGCCCTGGTTCGACACGATCACGCCGTTATCGAGGCGCACGTCGATCAGCCGGGCGTTGGGCACGGCCGTCATCAGGTGGCTGTTACCGAGGTACCAGACGTCGTCCGACGAGTAGTTGGCGAAATAGCCGCCGATCGTCACCGTATTGTCCTTCATCCATTCGCGGCTGACGCGAATCTCGTCGGTGGCGGACTGCAGCTGCTTCTCGACGGCCCACAGGCCGGCCTGCACCACCTGCTGGTCGGCGGCGACGGGCGTGCCGTCCAGGTAGCGGGCCGTCGCGCGGGTCGCGCCGGCGCCATAGGTGGCCAGCGCATTGGCGTTATAGGCGCTCATCGACAGCGGGTTATTCCCGGTGAACATGGCCACCGTGTTCAGGTCGCCGTCGAAGTAATTGAACTTGTTCGACACGTTCCAGCCGGAGATCGTCTGCGCGAAGTCGATGCCGAACACGGTGGACTTCAGGCCGCGGCCATCGCCCAAGTCGTAGTTCAGTGTGCGGCCGGGGCCCGCTTCGACGGTGAAGCGGCGCATCTCGCCGCTCATCAACGTGCCCGTCAGCGGATCGAAGCCGGGGAACTCGGAGATCGTGCGGCCTTCGTTCGACGAGATCAGCGGCACGCCCGTGTAGAACGCGTTCTTGTCGTCCGTGCGGCGGGCGTAGAACGTCACCTCGCCCTGGTCCAGCTTGCGCGTCAAGGTCGCAGTGATCTGGCCGCCCTTGTCGGCCGGGAAGCCGGCATCGCGCACGCCGTTCGTGTTGCGGTAGAAGCCGCCGATCGTGCCGTACCAGTTGTCGGCGATCTTGCCGCCGTAGTAGACGTCCACGCGACGCAGTTCACCCGTGCCCGTCGAGAAGCGGATCGAGCCTTCCGGCGTGTCCGTGCCCTTTTTCAGGATGAAGTTCATCGTCGCGCCGGGCTGGCCGCTGGAGAAGATCGTGCTTGGGCCGCCGCGTAGTACTTCCACGCGCTCCACCGTATCGTCCAGGCGGAACGCCGACGAGCCTTCGAAGAACGACAGCGTCGGCACCGGATAGATCGGATTGCCCATCAGCTGCACGGACACGAACGGCGAGTCGGAGCCGGACGGGAAGCCGCGCACTTCGATGTTCGCGCCGGACTGGCCTCCCGTCGCTTCGGCATACACGCCGGGCACCAGCTTCAGGATGTCGGCGGTGCTGCTGGGCGACGCCTGTTTCAATTGTTCCTCGCTGGCCGTCGTGATCGAGAATGCCGAGTCGAGCTTGCGCACGCCGCCGGTGGCGACGCCCGTCACGACCACTTGCTGGATCTCGTTTTGGACCGCATTGCTGGTCGCGGCCTGCGCGCCGGTTTGGCCGCCGCCCTGGGCGCCGGCACCGGATGCGCCGGCGCTGTCCTGCGCGGCCGGTGCCGCGGCCGTGGCGTCTTGCGGCGCGGCCGGCGTCTGCTGGGGTGTGGCGGGTACGGTGGCCTGGGCGTCCTGGGGCACTGCCGGTGCTTGCTGTGGCGTGGCCGTCGTCTCTTGCGCGGCCTGGGCGTGGCTGGCCTGGTGGGCGAGCGTCAGGATGGCGAGGGAAATCGAGGACATCAGAAATCTGTTCTTCATGGCGGTTCGCTTTCTTGTGATGGATTGTCGTCTCCGGACAATGCGCCGTGGCCGGCGCTGCCGCTTTGGCCGTGTTGTTCGGCCGTTATGCTTGCCATTGAAGCGCAAAAATGACATCGATGTCAATCGAATTGTTATCGATGTCATTTTTCGTGACAACTGTGGCGAATCTGTCATAATGCCCCCTGATTTTTTCTCTAGGCGAGCGATGGCGACTGCGAAAACCGATTCCGGACTGACGATGGAAGACCTGGCCCAGCTGGCCGGCGTCTCCAAGATCACCGTGTCGCGGGCGCTCCGCAACAGCCCGCTGGTGACCGACGCCACCCGCGAAAAGGTGCGCCGCATCGCCGAGGAGCAGGGCTATCGCTTCAACGTCAGCGCGCGTAACCTGCGCATGGGGCGGTCGTATTCCGTCGCGGTTGTGGTAGAAATGACACCGGAGAAGGGCCGGCCGATGTCCGATCCGTATCCGCTGGAACTGTTGGGCGGCATCACGCAGGAGCTGACGACGGCCGGCTACAGCGTCGTGCTGACGTCGAAGCAATTGCTCGACACGGCACCGGTGCAGGGCGCGGACGGCTTGATCCTGCTGGGCCAGGGCTCGCATGGCGAAGCCGTCACGGCGCTGCAGAAGACGGGCCGCCCGCTCGTCGTCTGGGGCGCGCCGGCACCGGATTCGGATACCGTCGTCGTCGGCAGCGACAACCGCAAGGGCGGCATCAGCGCCGCGCACCGCTTCCTCGAGCAGGGCCGCAAGAAGCTCGTGTTCCTGGGCGACGTCGACCACGCGGAGGTGCAGGAGCGCTGCGCCGGCTTCATCGACGCGATCGGCGGCCAGGGCACGGTGCACATCATGCGCCCGAAGGCGTTCACGTTCGAGGCGGGCTTCGATTGCATCTCGGCGCTGTTGAAGAAGAAGGGCCCCGTGTTCGACGGCGTGTTCGCCGCCAGCGACCTGCTGGCGATGGGCGCGATCCGCGCGCTCGCGGAGAAAAACCTGCGCGTGCCTGAAATCGTTTCCGTGATCGGTTACGACGATACGCCCGGAGCGGCCAGCTTCGTGCCGCCGCTGACGTCCGTGCACCAGTACCTGCGCGACGGCGGCGTGCTGCTGGCGAAAAAAATGCTGGACCTGATGAACGGCCAGCCTGCCACATCCGAAGTGCTGCCCACCACGCTGATGGTGCGGCAGACGTGAGCAACCTTTAAAAGCAAGCAGTGACACCCCGCCAGCCGGCACCCTGCAGCGTGATGCAAGTGAAATCCAAACCGGTTTGAACAAGTGAGGAGACCGTGAATACCAACCCCACCCACCGCTTTCCCCCTGATCCGTGGTGCCTGCGCGAACAGGCGCTGGACCCGGCCACCCATTTCCTGAACGAGACGCTGTTCGCGCTCGGTAACGGCTACATCGGCGTGCGCGGCACGGCCGAAGAGGGCTGGTCCGGCCCGGCCGGCACGTCGCTCGACGGCACCTACCTGAACGGCTTCTACGAGTCCGAGCCGATCCACTACCCGGAAACGGCACACGGGCTGGCGAAGACGAACCAGTTCATGCTGAACGTGCCGAATGCGAAAGGCATCGGGATCTGGCTGGAGGACGAGCGCTTCGATCCGCTGCAAGGGCGGCTGGAGGCATACGAGCGCCGGCTGGACGTGCGCACCGGTGTGCTGGAACGTTCGCTGCGCTGGACGTCGCCGCAGGGCCGCACGATCGCGCTCTCCAGCCGGCGGCTCGTGAGCTTCGCCGAGAAGCACCTGCTGGCGCTGGAGGTCGAGGTCACGCCGCTCAATTTCGCGGGCACGGTGCGCATCGTGGCGGCGCTCGACGGCGCCGTGAAGAACCTGGAGGCAGGTGACGATCCACGTGTGGGCTCGTCGGTGTCCGGCGCGTCGCTGGAACTGGTGGGCACCGAGCAGGCCGGCCACTTCAGCGCGCTGGTGCAGCGCACCCGCAACAGCGGCTTCATGCTGGTCAGCGCCACGCTGACGGAGGCCACGGGCGAACCGGAATGCCGGCGCGGCAACCTGCGCCTGGAGCAGGTGTACACGCTGCAGGCCGTGCAGGACCAGCCGCTGCGTGTGACGAAGTACGCGGCGTACCACACGTCGCGCGACTATCCGGAGAATGAACTGATGGCGCGCAGCCGCGCCGTGCTCGAAGCGGCGCGCGCGGACGGCTTCGCGGCGCTGGCCGCGCGGCAGGAAGCCTACCTGGCCGACTTCTGGGGCCACGCGGACGTCGAGATCATCGGCGACGACCTGCTGCAGCAAGGCATGCGCTTCAACGAATTCCACCTGTTGCAATCGGTGGGCCGCGACGGCAAGACGAACATCTCGGCGAAGGGCGTCACGGGCGAGGGCTATGAAGGCCACTACTTCTGGGACACGGAGATCTACATCTTCCCGTTCTTCCTGTACAACAAGCCGGAGATCGCCCGCGCACTGCTGGAGTACCGCTGGGCGGGCCTGGAGTCGGCGCGCCGGCGCGCGCGCCAGATGTCGCACCCGAAAGGCGCGTTGTACCCGTGGCGCACGATCGCCGGCGAAGAATGCTCGGCCTACTTCCCGGCCGGCACCGCGCAGTACCACATCAACGCCGACGTCGCGTACTCGATCCGCCAATATCTGGAAGCGACGGGCGACGACGACTGGATGCGCGCGCATGGCGCCGAGATCGTGATGGAAACGGCGCGCATCTGGACCGCGATCGGCAGCTACGACCGCCACGGCCGCTTCGTCATCAACGAGGTGACGGGGCCGGACGAATACACGGCGCTCGTCAACAACAATTACTACACGAACGCGATGGCGCAGGCGCACCTCGAGTTTGCCGCCGCGCTGTCCGACCGGCTGGCGCGCGAGTTCCCCGACGATCACGCCCGCGTCGTGCGTTCGATGGAACTCGATCCCGCCGAGCCGGACGAGTGGCGCCGCGCGGCCGGCCGCATGTTCCTGCCGTACGACGCCGAGCTGCGCATCCATGAGCAGGACGACAGCTTCCTGTCCAAGAAGCGCTGGGATTTCGCCGGTACGCCGAAGGAAAACTATCCGCTGCTGCTGAACTACCACCCGATGGTGATCTACCGGCACCAGGTGTGCAAGCAGGCGGACGTCGTGCTGGCGCTGCTGCTGCTGTCGTCACGCTTCGACGCGGCCGACAAGCAGCGCGACTTCGACTACTACGAGGCGGTGACGACGCACGACTCGTCGCTGTCCTCGTGCATCTTCTCGATCATCGCCGCCGAAGTGGGCTATGCCGACAAGGCGTACGACTACTTCATGGAGACGGCCCGCCTCGACCTGGACGACACCCACGGCAATACATGCCACGGCGTGCACACGGCGGCGATGGCCGGCACGTGGATGGGCGTGGCGTACGGCTTCGGCGGCATGCGCACCGATGGCGGCACGTTGCGGTTCGCGCCGACGCTGCCGAAGCGCTGGCAAGGCTACCGCTTCCGCATCCACCTGCGCGGCTGCCTGCTGCAGGTCAGCGTCACGGAAACGGGGACCATCTACAGCCTGCTGCAGGGCGACGCGCTGGAGTTCACCCACCATGGCCGCGGCGTCGCGCTGACGGCCGCACAACCGCAACACGAGGAGGCGGCATGAGTCGATTCGCAGCAGTGATCTTCGACCTGGACGGCGTCATCACCGACACCGCCCGCTACCATTACCTGGCCTGGAAGCGCCTGGCCGAGTCGCAGGGCGTGCATTTCGACGAGGCGTTCAACGAGCACCTGAAGGGCATCGACCGGATGGGCTCCCTGGAGCTGATCCTGGCATCCGCAACGCGCCGCTACAGCGACGCCGAAAAGCTGGCGCTGGCCACCGAAAAGAACGAGCATTACAAGGAGCTGATCGCAACGATGACGCCGAGCGACCTGCTGCCCGGCGCCGTGGCGGCGCTGGACGACTGCCGCGCCGCGGGCCTGAAGATCGGCCTGGCCTCCGTCAGCCGCAACGCGTTCACGGTGCTCGACCGCCTCGGCATCACGGGCAAGTTCGACTACGTCGTCGATGCGGGCACGATCGCCAAGGGCAAGCCCGATCCGGAGATCTTCCTGAAGGCGGCGCGCGAGCTGCGCGTGACGCCGGACGCATGCTTCGGCGTGGAGGATGCCGTGGCGGGCGTCTCGTCGATCAAGGCGGCGGGCATGTATGCCGTGGGCGTCGGCGACCCGCAGGTACTGGCGGCGGCGGACATCGTGATTCCCGACCTGACGCAGTTCCGGCTCGAACAATATAAATAATTTATAAAAACAGCGGAGGAGACATCATGCAACGACGCCGCATCCTGTTCATACTATTCCTGATCTACTTCGTGTTCGCGATCCTGCTGAACAGCGTGGGCACGGTGATCCTGCAGGTGATCCACAGCTACGGCGTCAGCAAGTCGTCCGCCAGCGTGCTGGAAGGCTTCAAGGACCTGCCGATCGCCATCGTGTCGTTCGCGGTCGCCTCGTTCCTGCCGCGGCTCGGCTACAAGCGTGCGATGCTGGTGGGGCTTGCCATCGTCACGTGCGCGTGCCTGGCGATGCCGCTGGTGCCGGCATTCGGCACGGCCAAGCTGCTGTTCCTCGCGGTCGGCGTGTCGTTCGCGCTGACCAAGGTCTCGGTGTATTCGACGCTGGGGTTGATCGCGAAGGACCGCAAGGAGCATGCCGGCCTGATGAACCTGCTGGAAGGCTTCTTCATGGTGGGCGTGCTGTGCGCTTACTGGGTGTTCGGATTCTTCATCGATTCCCACGATCCGTCGTCGCGCGGCTGGCTGAACGTCTACTGGCTGCTGGCGGCACTGTGCGCGGCCACGTTCGTGCTGCTGACGATGACGACGTTCGACGAGCGCCTGGCCGCGCTGCCGGCCGAGCGCACGCCGGCGCAGGACTTCGCCGCGATGCTGAAGCTGTTCTTCAAGCCGCTCGTGTGCATCTTCGTCGTCACTGCCTTCCTGTACGTGCTGATCGAACAGAGCGTCGGCTCCTGGCTGCCCACGTTCAACAACGAGATCCTGAAGCTGCCGGCGGCGATGAGCGTGCAGGTGACGAGCATCTTCGCCGCGTGCCTGGCAGCCGGGCGCCTGTCGGCCGGCATCGTGCTGCGCCGGCTGCACTGGTATCCGGTGATGAACGTCTGCCTGCTGGGCATGGGCGCCGTCGTGGTACTGGCGCTGCCGCTGACGCACGACGTGGTGGCCAACCCGAACGTCACGTGGGCCACGGCGCCGGCGGCCGCCTTCCTGTTCCCGCTGATCGGCCTGTTCATGGCGCCGATCTACCCGGGCATCAATTCCGTGATGCTCAGTTCCCTGCCGCCGGCCCAGCATTCAGCGATGACGGGGCTGCTCGTGATCTTCTCGGCGCTGGGCGGTACCACCGGCTCGCTGATCACGGGCTACGTGTTCGGCGCGTTCAGCGGCCACTTCGCGTTCTACCTGACGCTGGTGCCGATCGGCGTGGTGCTGGTGATGCTGTTCTTCTTCCGCCGCGCCGTCGAAGGCGCGGGCGATGGCGGCGACCAGCTGGGGGCCTCCACTATAATGGGCAGCCAGCACTGACGCATCGCCGCACGACCACCACCGCATGAACCTGAAAGCCCTGGCCGACACGCTCGGCATGTCGAAGACCACCGTCAGCCGGGCGCTGAACGGCTATCCCGAAGTCTCCGAACGCACCCGGCAGCGCGTGCTGGAGGCCGCGGCGGCGGCAGGCTACCGGGCCAATCCGGTGGCGCGTCATCTTGCCGTCGGCCGCAGCAATGTGCTGGGCATCATCTATCCGCTGCTGCCGGCCGACCTGGGCGACCCGATGTTCCTGGACGTCGTCGGCGGCGTGTCGGCCGCGCTGGAAGCGGCCGGCATGAACTTCATCATCGTGCCCGTCTCGCCGGCCAATGAGTTGCCGACCTATGCGCAGATGGTGACGGGGCGGCGGATCGACGGGTTGATCGTCAGCCGCACGCAGGTCGACGATGCGCGCATCGCCTACCTGACGGACGCCGGCTTTCCTTTCGTCGCGCACGGGCGCACCGCCAGCGCGGCACCGTACGCGTGGTTCGACTACGACAACGCGGCCGGCATCCGCCTGGCGATGCACGCGCTGCTGGCGCAGGGCCACCGCCGCATCGCCTTGCTCGGCTCCCCGGACACGCTGAATTTCGCGCGCCAGCGCCGCGACAGCTACCTCGCGTGCATGGCCGAAGCGGGGCTGACGCCGGACCCGCGCCACCTGATCGAATCGGCGATCGACCGCCGCAGCGGCTACCAGGCTATGCAGCGCCTGCTGGCGGCCACGCCGCGGCCGACGGCCGTCATCGTCGACAGCCACCTGTCCGGCGTCGGCGCCGTGCGCGCGCTGCTCGATGCGGGCCTGGCGATCGGCCGCGACGTGTCGCTGGTGGTATGGGGCACGATGGCCGACGGGTTGGCGGGGCTCGACGTGACGACGATCGACCAGCCGGACGCGCGGGACGCGGGCGCACGGATGGCCGCGATGCTGCTGGCGCTGTTGAACGGTGCGCCGGCGGCGGGACTGCAGGAGTTGTGGCAGCCGGTGTTGCTGCCCGGGGCGACGATCGGGCCTTGCCCCGGCTGAACGGTCAGGAAGAGCGGCGGCGAGGCCTGGGTGGGATCTCGACCGGCTCGTCGAGCGCCAGGCCGCCATGGGCCAGCAAGTCGGAGAACGTGCGGCGGCGGATCTCGTCGCGCAGCAGCTCAGCCACGACCTGCGATTTCAGCAGGCCCAATTCGGCCGCTTCCTCGGCCAGTTCGCGGGGCAGGGTAATTTCGATCATCGTCATGAGGCGGTCTCTCCTTCAGGTCAGGATCAAGCGGTTGATGTAACGGTCGAAAGGCAAGGACCCCGTGTACGGTTCCGGCTCGTACACATAGGCATAGCTGCGGAACAGCGAGTACTGGATCTGCAACATCAGGCGCGGCGTGCCGACCGGCGGCGCGCCCTTGTGGACGCCGGCAGTATCGACGGCAAAGCCGAAGCCGCGCTCGCCGACGGCCGTGATCAGTCGTTCGGCGCCATATTCCTCGCTGATCTCGCCATCGGTCTGCAGCTTCAGGCGCACCGGCGCGCGCGTCTTGTGCGTGCCGCGCACGTAGACGTGCGGTCCATCCGCCGCACCCACGTCGGTCAGGTAGACGATCACCTTGAAATAGCGCCAGTCCTCGGAGTCGCGGTGGAACGTCTGCAGGTCCGAGCGCCGGCCCGGCGTGGGAAACGACCAGCGCACGCCCAGTTGCGAGATCGTCGGCTTGCAGCCGATGTAGCGCTCGGCCAGCTCCAGCAGCGCGGGATCGTTGGCCAGCGACAGGATGTGCGGGCAGCGGATGATGTCGTGCAGGCTGTATTCGGCCAGCCGCGCGGCCGGCGGCACCGCGGCCAGCGTGAAGCGCGACGTGTCGTCCTGGCGGTCCGTCAGCGTCTTGTCGGCGAAATAGGCGTGGATGTCGGCGCACTGGCCGTCCGTCAGCACGTTACCCAGCGGTGCGTAGCCTTCCGCGTGCAGCCGGTCCAGCAGAAGCTTCTGCGCGGGCGCGGGGGCCGGCGCGGAGATGCCGTGGCGCACCCGCACCCAGTTGCGGAACATGCGCACGCACAGCCCGCGTAATGGAGGAGAGACGATGATGCGTTGCAGGTAGTAGAGGAAGCTGTTCGCAGGTTTGAAGCCGTGGCCCGGCGTCAGGCGTGCATATTTCATGTCGGTCCTCATCGAGGCCTGGGCGGTGAAATATGACGTTAGCGGAGCATGTGGGTGCCGTATTGATACACAGCAGAGGTCGCCAGAAGGCGAAGGGAAGGGTTGAGGACGATCAGTGCGGCCGGGATGCGTGTTGTTTCACGCATCCCGGCCCCGTGTCACATATTGCGGCGGTACTGGCCACCGACCTCGAACAGCGCATTCGTGATCTGGCCCAGCGAGCAGACGCGCACGGCGTCCATCAGCTTCGCGAACACGTTCTCGTTGTCGATCGCGGCCTGGCGCAGCGCCGCCAGCGCGGCCGGTGCCTCGTTCGCGTGACGGGTGTGGAAGTCGGCCAGGCGCGTCAGCTGCGATTGCTTCTCGTCGTCCGTCGAACGGGCCAGCTCCAGCGTCTGCGGAATCTCCACGCCCTTCGGATTGCGGAACGTGTTGACGCCGATGATCGGCAGCGAGCCGTCGTGCTTGCGGTGCTCGTACAGCAGCGACTCTTCCTGGATCTTGCCGCGCTGGTAGCCCGTCTCCATCGCGCCCAGGACGCCGCCCCGTTCGGCGATGCGCTCGAACTCCTGCAGCACGGCTTCTTCCACCAGGTCGGTCAGCTCCTCGATGATGAACGAGCCCTGGTTCGGATTCTCGTTCTTCGCCAGGCCCCATTCGCGGTTGATGATCAGCTGGATCGCCAGCGCGCGGCGCACCGATTCGTCGGTCGGCGTCGTGATCGCCTCGTCGTACGCGTTGGTGTGCAGCGAGTTGCAGTTGTCGTAGATCGCGATCAGCGCCTGCAACGTCGTGCGGATGTCGTTGAAGTCGATCTCCTGCGCATGCAGCGAGCGGCCGGAGGTCTGGATGTGGTACTTCAGCTTCTGGCTGCGCTCATTCGCGCCGTACTTGTCGCGCATCGTCACGGCCCAGAGGCGGCGGGCGACGCGGCCGAGCACCGTGTATTCCGGGTCCATGCCGTTCGAGAAGAAGAACGACAGGTTCGGCGCGAAGTCGTCGATGTGCATGCCGCGCGCCAGGTACGCTTCGACGAACGTGAAGCCGTTCGACAGTGTGAACGCCAGCTGCGAGATCGGGTTCGCGCCCGCTTCGGCGATGTGATACCCCGAGATGGACACCGAGTAGAAATTGCGCACCTGGTGATGCACGAAGTACTCCTGGATATCGCCCATCACCTTCAGCGAGAACTCGGTCGAGAAGATGCACGTGTTCTGGCCCTGGTCTTCCTTCAGGATGTCGGCCTGCACCGTGCCGCGCACGTTCTGCAGCACCCATGCGCGGATCTTCGCCGCTTCGTCGTCGGTCGGCTGGCGGTGATTCTCGGCGACGAACTTGTCCATCTGCTGGTCGATCGCCGTGTTCATGAACATCGCCAGGATCGTCGGCGCGGGGCCGTTGATCGTCATCGAGACGGACGTCGATGGGTTGCACAGGTCGAAGCCGTCGTACAGCACCTTCATGTCGTCCAGGGTGGCGATCGACACGCCCGAGTTGCCGACCTTGCCGTAGATGTCCGGCCGCAGCGCGGGGTCCGCGCCGTACAAGGTGACGGAGTCGAAAGCGGTGGACAGCCGCTTTGCATCGAGCCCTTCGGAGACGAGCTTGAAGCGGCGGTTGGTGCGGAATGCATCGCCTTCGCCGGCGAACATGCGCGTCGGGTCCTCGCCTTCGCGCTTGAACGCGAACACGCCGGCCGTGTAAGGGAACGAGCCGGGGACGTTCTCCAGCATCAGCCAGCGCAGCAGCTCGCCGTGGTCCTCGTACTTCGGCAGCGACACCTTCCTGATTTTCGTGCCGGACAGCGTGTGCTGCACGAGGCCCGTGCGGATTTCCTTGTCGCGAATCTTGACGACGTATTCGTCGCCCGCATACGCGGCCTGCATGTCCGGCCACATCGCCAGCAGCTTCTTCGCGGTGCCGTCCAGCGCCTGTTCGCGCTCGCCGATCACGTCGTCGAAATCAGCGGCGAGGTTGGCCACCTTGCCTGCGGCCGCCAGCATGCGCTTCGCTTCCGTGAGCTGCTGACGCTCGCGCGCCAGCACGGCCTGCCGGCGCACCTGCTTGTGGTAGCCGCGCACCGTGTCCGCGATCTCGGCCAGGTAGCGCGCGCGGGCCGGCGGCACGATCACGTTCTTGCCCGAGCTGTGGCGCACGTTCACCGGCGCCAGCGTGCCGGGGCGGGCGCGCAAGCCGAAGCCGGCCAGCTTCGGCAGCAGGCCCTGGTACAGCGCGGTGACGCCGTCGTCGTTGAAGCGCGATGCCTGGGTGCCGTAGACGGGCATCTGGTCCGGGTTCTGGCTCCACAGCTCGCGGTTGCGCTGGTACTGCTTCGCGACGTCGCGCAGCGCATCCTGCGCACCCTTGCGGTCGAACTTGTTGATCGCGATGAAGTCCGCGAAGTCCAGCATGTCGATTTTTTCCAGCTGCGAGGCGGCGCCGAATTCCGGCGTCATCACGTACATCGACACGTCCACGTGCGGCACGATCGCCGCGTCGCCCTGGCCGATGCCGGACGTCTCGACGATGACGAGGTCGAAGCCCGCCACCTTGCACGCGGCGATCACGTCGGGCAGCGCCTGCGAGATTTCGGAGCCTGCTTCGCGCGTCGCGAGCGAGCGCATGAAGACGCGATGCTGCCCATTCCATGGGTTGATCGCGTTCATGCGGATGCGGTCGCCCAGCAGCGCGCCACCGGACTTGCGGCGCGACGGATCGATCGAGATGATCGCGATGTTGATGGCGTCTTCCTGGTCCAGCCGGATGCGGCGGATCAGCTCATCGGTCAGCGACGACTTGCCTGCGCCGCCCGTGCCCGTGATGCCCAGCGTCGGCACGTTCAGGCGCTCGGCAGCTTGCAGCAGCTCGCGGCGCAGCTCGGGCGCTGCCTTGTCGTTCTCCAGCGCCGTGATCAACTGCGCCAGCGGGCGGTGACGGTCCACGATGTCGCCGCCTTGCAGCGGCGCCAGCGACGTCGGCGAATACTGCGACAGGTCGACGTCGCACTGCTGCACCATCCACTGGATCATGCCGGCAAGGCCCATGCGCTGGCCGTCCTCCGGGCTGAAGATGCGCGTCACGCCATAGTCGTGCAGTTCCGCGATCTCGGATGGCACGATGACGCCGCCGCCACCACCGAACACCTTGATGTGGGCACCGCCGCGCTGGCGCAGCAGGTCGATCATGTACTTGAAGTACTCGACGTGGCCGCCCTGGTAGCTGGAGATCGCGATGCCCTGCACGTCTTCCGCCAGGGCAGCGGTGACCACCTCGTCGACGGAACGGTTATGTCCGAGGTGCACGACCTCGACGCCATGCGACTGCAGGATGCGGCGCATGATGTTGATGGAAGCATCGTGGCCGTCGAACAGCGAAGCGGCCGTCACGAAGCGCACCTTGTTGGCCGGCCGCGCCGGCGTGTCGGCGGCGAGGGTCTTGGCGGAAGTCAGATCGTTCATGGGTGTCCCTGATAATTCTTCTATTACGTTAACGTAAACGTAAAATGGGGAAGGTTTCAAGCGGTTTTTCGCGCGCTCACCGCCCCCAAGAGGCAAATGCTGGGGTCAGACCCGGCGGGTCTGACCCCGAACTGCTAGGCTGCGTGCTGGTGCGAGCCGCCGAAGACGGACAGCAGCCGCGCCTGCTCGGCGTGGTAAGCCACGACGGCTTTTTCCTTCACGTGGCCGAAGCCGCGGATTTTTTCCGGCAGGGCGGCGATCAGCACCGCGGTGTCGTAGTTATCAGGCGTCAGGCGGGCCAGCACGTCGGCGATCGTCTGGCGGTATTCGGCGATCAGCGCGCGCTCCATCTTGCGCTCGGCGGTGCGGCCGAACACGTCGAGCGGGCCGCCGCGCAAGCCTTTCAGCTTGGCCAGCACCTTGAACGCCTTCCACATCCACGAGCCGTATTGCGCCTTGACGAGGTGGCCCTGTGCATCCTTCTTCGCGAAGATCGGCGGCGCCAGGTTGAACTTCAGCGTGAAGTCGCCTTCGAACTGCGTCTTCAGCTGCTCGACGAAGCGGCCGTCCGTGTACAGGCGCGCCACTTCGTATTCGTCCTTGTACGCCATCAGCTTCGCCAGCGATTTCGCCACCGCCAGCGACAGCTTGTTGGACAGGCCCAGCGCACTTTCGCGCGCCCGTACCTGCTCGACGAATTGCTGGTATTGCGAAGCGTAGGCGGCATCCTGGTAGCCCGTCAGGAACTTGACGCGCTTCTTGATCACGGAGTCCAGGCTCTGCGGCATTTGCAGCACGACCGGTTGTGCGGGCGTGGCGATCTGCTCGACGCGCTTCACGTCCACCGCGGCGCGGCGGCCCCACAGGAAGCTCTTCTTGTTCGATTCGACCGCCACGCCGTTCATCTCGATCGCCCGCAGCAGCGCCGCTTCCGACAGCGGAATGCGGCCGCGCTGCCACGCATAGCCCAGCATGAACAGGTTGGCGGCGATCGAGTCGCCCATCAGCGCGGTGGCCAGCTTCGTCGCATCGATGAAGTCCGCGGCGTCCGGCCCACCGACCGACTCCTCGATCAGCGCGCGCACGTCGCCGGCCGGGTATTCCCAGTCGGCGTTCTGCGCGAACGTGCCAGGCGGCTGCTCGTGCAGGTTGACGACGGCCAGCGTGCGGCCGGGGCGCATCTTCGAGACCGCGTCGGCGGCGCCGGCCGTCAGCATGTCGCAGCCCAGCACGAGGTCCGCCTCGCCGGTGGCGATGCGTTGCGCGCGCAGGTGGGCCGGCGACTTCGCGATCTTCACGTGCGACGTCACCGAGCCGTTCTTCTGCGACATGCCCGTCATGTCCAGCACCGATGCGCCTTTGCCTTCCAGGTGCGCGGCCATGCCCATCAACGCGCCGACGGTGATCACGCCCGTGCCGCCGATGCCGTTGATCAGGATGTTGTACGGCTGCTCGCAGTCGGGCAGCTTCGGCAGGGGCAGCGTGCCCCAGTCGTCCGTATTGCCCTTGCCGGCCTTGGACTTCTTCAGCGTGCCGCCTTCGACAGTGACGAAGCTGGGGCAGAAGCCCTTCGCGCACGAGTAATCCTTGTTGCAGCTGGACTGGTCGATGGTGCGCTTGCGGCCGAACTCCGTTTCCTTCGGCAGGATCGACACGCAGTTCGACTGGATGCCGCAGTCGCCGCAGCCCTCGCACACGGCATCGTTGATGACCATGCGCTTGTTCGGGTCCGGGTACTCGTTCTTTTTCCTGCGGCGGCGCTTCTCGGCCGCGCAGGTCTGGTCGTAGATCAGCACCGTGCAGCCCGGGATCTCGCGCAGCTCGCGCTGCACGGCGTCCATCTCCTTGCGATCGTGCAGCGTCACGAAGGCCGGCAGGTTCGAACGGTCTTCATAGCGCGACAGGTCTTCCGTCACCAGCGCGATGCGCTGGACGCCTTCGGCCGCCATCTGCTGCGCGATCATCGGCACGGACACGGTGCCGTCCACCGGCTGGCCGCCCGTCATCGCGACGGCGTCGTTGTACAGGATCTTGTAGGTGATGTTGACCTTGGCCGCGACGGCGGCGCGGATCGCCAGGTAGCCGGAGTGGAAGTAGGTGCCGTCTCCCAGGTTCTGGAACACGTGCGGCACTTTCGAGAACGCGGCCTGGCCGATCCATGGCGCGCCTTCGCCGCCCATGTGCGTCGTCAGCTTGTTCATCTCCGGGTAGATCGACGTGGCCATCACGTGGCAGCCGATGCCGGCCAGCGCGAAGCTGCCGTCCGGGACTTTCGTCGACGTGTTGTGCGGGCAGCCGGAGCAATAGAACGCGGGGCGGAACGGCGTGCTGATCGCCTTCTTCAGCACGGCGTCCTTCGCGTCGAGGAACGTCAGGCGCGCCTTGATCTGATCCTGGATATGCGTGTCCGTCACATAGCGCTTCACGCGCGAGGCGATCACGCGCGCCACCTGCGACACCGAGAAGTCGGCCTTCGGCGGCAGCAGCCATTCGCCGCGGGGCGCGACCCACTCGCCCTTGTCGTCGAACTTGCCGATCACGCGGGGGCGCACGTCGTCGCGCCAGTTGTACAGCTGTTCCTTCAACTGGTACTCGACGAACTGGCGCTTCTCTTCGACCACCAGGATCTCGTCGAGGCCCTGGGCGAATTCGCGCACCGAGTCCGGCTCCAGTGGCCACGGCATCGATACCTTGAACAGGCGCAGGCCGACCTTGGCGGCCATCTCCTCGTCGATGCCCAGCTCTTCGAGCGCTTCGAGCACGTCCAGATACGACTTGCCGGAGGCGATGATGCCCAGCTTCGCATCGGGGTTGTCGATCGTCGTGTGATTGAGCTTGTTCTCCCGCGCGTACGCGAGCGCCGCATAGATCTTGTAGTCCTGCATCAGCGCTTCCTGGTTGCGCGCCTGCTGGCCCAGCGGGATCGACGACAGCCGCGCATTCAGGCCGCCCTCCGGCATGTGGAAGTCCTGCGGAATCTTCACCTGCACGCGGAATGGATCGGCATCGACGGAGGCCGACGATTCCACGGTGTCGGCCAGTGCCTTGAACGCGACGGCGCAACCGGAGAAGCGCGACATCGCCCAGCCATGCACACCCAGGTCCAGGTATTCCTGCACATTGCACGGGTACAGCACGGGGATCATGCAGGCCGAGAAGATGTGGTCGGACTGGTGCGGCAAGGTCGACGAATAGGCGCCGTGGTCGTCACCGGCCACCAGCAGGATGCCGCCGTGTTTCGCCGTGCCGGCATGGTTCATGTGCTTGAAGACGTCGCCGCAGCGGTCGACGCCGGGGCCCTTGCCGTACCACATCGCGAACACGCCGTCGTACTTGGCCGGGCCGATCAAGTCCACCTGCTGCGAGCCCCACACGGCCGTCGCGGCAAGGTCCTCGTTCACGCCCGGCACGAACTGGACGTGGCTCGCTTCCAGGTGCTTCCGCGTCTTCCACAGCGTTTCATCGAGGCCGCCGAGGGGCGAGCCGCGGTAGCCGGAAATGAAGCCCGCGGTGTTCAGGCCGGCAGCTTCGTCGCGCTTTTTCTGCATCAGCGGGAGGCGGACGAGGGCTTGGATACCGGAGAGGAAGATCTTGCCGGAAGTGGCGGTGTACTTGTCGTCCAGGCTGACGTCGTTCAGACGGACTGGCTGCGCGGGGTCCGGGGCGCCGGGTAGGGGCGCGGCGGCACCCATTGCCGAGGTGTCGGGCATGGCTTGTCTCCAAAATGCTTATTTCGGTTGCGCCTGCGCCATCGCACGTCGGGTAGAAGCGATCCGGCCCAGGCCACTGTCGTGCCCGTACCGGTCTGCCGCCGGCTGGTGTCGGGCCCGTGACCGCTGTTTGCGGTCCTTCGGCTGCCAAGTCTACGCCCCGGTTGACGTATACGGAAATAGCGTTTGGGGATGGGGGTATAAGAAAAACTGATGGCCGCCGAGAGGCTACAGCAGTGTGGCACCCGGCCATGTGCCTTGGTCGCAGAGCCGGCGCACCACGTCGCTGGCCAGCCGGCTGACCGCCGCCGCCGCATTCGTCAGCGGCAGCGAGCGCGACGCGCACAGCACCACCGTGCGCGAGATCGCCGGGCTGTGGATGTCCAGCGAGCGCATCTGGCCCCGCTCGATTTCCGGCAGCACCGGCGCCACCGGCAGGATCGTCGCACCCATGTCGGCCATGATCGCGGACTTCAGGATCGCGATCGAGTTGATCTCGATGACCCCCGAGGTCACCAGTCCCGCCCCCCGCGCCACCGCCTCGATGCGCGGGCGCACGCCATGCTGCAGGCCGGGCAGGATCAACGTGGCGGACAGCGCCTCGGCCAGCGTGACGTCCTTGCGGCCGGCAAACCATGGCGCATCGGCGCGGCAGATGAAGCGCAGCGCTTCCTCGGCCAGCGGCGTCGTCGCGAACGGTGTCAGTTGGCCGTCGTCGAACAGCACGGCGAGGTTGACGCGGCCGGACTTGAGCTGTTCGGCCAGATTCCCCGTCAGCTCCTCGGTCAGCTGCAACGTGATGTCCGGGTACTGCTCACGGGCGGCGGACAGCAGCGGCAGCGCCAGCGCCGCCGAGATGCTGTGCGGCAGGCCCAGCGTGACCGTGCCGGACGGGCGGGCCGACTGGGTGACGGCCGAGCGGGCGTCCGCCACCTGCTTCAGGATCGCCTGCGCGTGTTCATAGAATACCTTGCCGGCATCCGTGCTGTGCACACCCTGGGCGCTGCGATGCAGCAGCTGGGCTCCCAGCTCCTCCTCGAGCTGGCGCAGTTGCTGCGTCAGCGCGGGCTGGGCCACGTGCAGCACGACGGCCGCCCGCGACAGGGAGCCGTGGTCGACGATCGCAACGAAATACCGCAGCTGGCGCAGTTCCATAATTTACAACACGTAATAGTGCATTTTGGAAACCTTTTGATATACTGGTATGGTAACCATCCTTATCGCTGTCCCGCATGCTCAAGAAAATCGCATCATCGCAGTTAAAGCCGGGCATGTACATCCACGATCTTTCCTGCGACTGGATGGACCATCCTTTCATGCGCAGCCGCTTCGCACTGTCGAGCGATGCGGAAGTGCGCAAGATCCTCGATGCCGGCATCCACACGGTGGTGATCGATACGGCCAGGGGCGACGACGTGGATGCGCCGACCGTCGAGGAGGCGGACGCGGCGCTCGAGGAGGAAGTGCGCCGGATCGCCGAGCAGCCGGTGCGGCCCGCGAAGGTGGCGTTGGGCGAGGAGCTGGAACGGGCCGCGAAGATCCGCCGCGAAGCATCGGACCTCGTGAAGAACGTGATGGCCGACGCGCGCCTGGGCAGGGCGATCGAGATCGGCCACGTGCAGCCGATGGTGCAGAACGTCACCGAATCGATCCTTCGTAATCCGGGCGCATTGACGGGGCTGCTGCGCATCAAGACGAAGGACGACTACACGTTCCTGCATTCGGTCAGCGTGTGCGCGCTGCTGGTCGCGTTCTGCCAGTCGCGCGGCATGGAGGCGGACCTGGTGCGCGAAGCGGGCCTGGGCGGGCTGCTGCACGATACCGGCAAGGCGCTGGTGCCGGATGCGATCCTGAACAAGCCGGGCCGGTTGACGGACGAGGAATTCGCGATCATCCGCCGCCACCCGGAAGACGGCTACAACATCCTGCGCCGCTCGCCCGAAGTGAGCGAGATCGCGCTCGAGATCACGCTGCACCACCATGAGCGGCGCGACGGCAGCGGCTATCCGCATAAGCTGGCGAGCGACGACATCAGCCTGCTGGCGCAGATGGCGGCGATCGTCGACGTCTACGACGCGATCACGGCGGACCGCTGCTACCACCGCGGCATCGCACCGGCCGCCGCGCTGCGCAAGCTGTATGAGTGGAGCAAGTTCCACTTCAACCCGCAACTGGTGCAGGAATTCATGCGCTGCGTCGGCATCTACCCGGTGGGCACGCTGGTGCGGCTGGAGTCGGGGCGCCTCGGCGTCGTCGTCGAGCCGCACGAGAGCAATCTGCTGGCGCCGAAAGTGAACGTGTTCTTCAGCGCGAAGAACAATGTCTACATCAAGCCGGAAACGGTGGACCTGGCGCGGGGCCTGGGCTTTGGCGGGGCCGACCGGATCGTCAGCCATGAGAATGCCGCGCAGTGGAACGTGGACCCGATGCGCTTCCTGACGCTCGGGTAGCAGCCAAGCCGCTCAGAAGAACTCGGCGGTGTCGTTCGATTCGACGGTCTGCAGCAGGCCGCCGCTGACCAGTTCGTCGTAATGGCACGCCATGTTGCGGCCGTGGCTCTTCGCGTAGTACAGCGCCTGGTCGGCGCGCCCCAGCACCACCACCGGCGGCTCATAGGCGCTGATCGCGACGAAGCCGACGCTGACCGTCACCTTGCCCACCTGCGGGAAATCGTGCTGCTCGACGTTCATGCGGAAGCGGTCGATGATCTTCTTCGCATTCGCCAGGGTGGACGAGCGCAGCAGCACGACGAATTCCTCGCCGCCGAAGCGGAATACGCGGTCCTGCGCGCGGAACGACGACGTCAGCAGGTTGGCGATCAGGATCAGCACTTCGTCGCCATACAGGTGGCCGAACTTGTCGTTGACGTGCTTGAAATGGTCGACGTCGACAACGGCCAGCCATTGCTTTTCTTCTTCCGAGTGCTGGCGCCGTTCCGGCTCGCCCGGCGGCAAGGTCAGCGAATCCTGTTCGGTCGACGAGGCCTGCAGCATCTTCGCCAGCTGGTCGTCGAAGGTCTTGCGGTTGAGCAGGCCCGTCAGCGAGTCGCGTTCGCTGTAGTCGAGCAGGTTCTGGAAATTGCGGTAGACGCTGACGATGCCGCCGATCACATGGATCGTGTCCGCCGTGTAGGGCGTCGGGTTGACGATCTCCAGGCACGTATCGGCCTTGTCGCCCAGCCAGATCGGCAGCCACAGCGTGTGCCGGCCTTCCGCGTCCATCTGGTCCGCCGAGGATTCGTGGCGCGCGATGCATGCCGCCAGTGCCGGGAAATTGCCGATCGGCTCGCCCGGACTGGCCGGGTCGGGATTCTCCTCCATCCGCGCCGGTTTGCCGGCGCTGATCACCGCACGGGAACGTACGTACAGCTGGCCGCGCACGCTGGCCAGCGTCAGGACGCGGGCACGGCTGGCGCCGGCCAGTTCCTGGACCGCCGAGATCACGGAGATGTCCAGCATCGTGTGATCGCGGTGACCGGTCATGTCCACCATGTGTTTCAGTAGGGAATCCATGCTCGTACTCTCAGTTGCGGCGAGTGTTTCCGAAAATCAAGGCACACAGTGACGCAAAGCACGAGGCCTTTCCCAAGGACAGCTGATCAGCATAAATCCTTTTTGCATTACTGGCAATTATCCTTAGCGAAAATTCTTGAAAAACGCCACGATTCTACCCTTTGTTCGCGGGGGAGAGCGCCTTCCTCCCGCCATTCCACGGTAGCGCTAGCCAGAATGCAACAAATGGGCTCCGGCGCCCCCGACGCCGGTGCGGACCCGGTTCTCAACGGAAAGCTTGTCGCTCATCAATATTTCTCTAAAGCATAAATCGTATAGTGACTGCAATGGCGCACGGTATGTTGCCAGAGGGAAGTCCATCAACAGGTTGTTCGTGACGGAGGGAATCATGAAGACGTTAATTGTTGCAGCCCGGGAGTTCGCCCGGGATGAAGAGGGTATCACCGCGATCGAGTATGGCCTGATCGCGGCGGTGATTGCCGGTGTGATCAGCGTTGCATTCACCAGCGTCGGCACCGCCATCAAGGGGGCGTTCGAGACGATCTCCACCAAGATCACCACTGCCGTCGGCAGCTGACGCCCGCGCGCTGCCCGCCGGCGACCCCGGCGGGCTTTTCTTTTTTGGGGTGGCGCGATGAACCTGGCACTTCAATCGATGCTGTTGTGGCTGATGGCCCAGGCCGCCATCACTGACCTGGCGCTGCGCCGCATTCCAAACGTTCTCGTGTTTTGCGGCTTGCTCATAGCGTTGCTGCTGCACGTGTTCACGGGCCGCGGGTACGACTGGCTGTCGATCTGGCTCAGCGGGCTCGGTACCGGTTTCTTCCTGTTCCTGCCGTTGTACATGCTGCGTGGCATGGCGGCCGGCGACGTCAAGCTGATGGCGATGACGGGCGCCTTTGTCGGGCCTGCCCTCACCGTCGAGATCGCCGTGCTGACGTGCCTGATCGGTGGCGTGCTCGCGCTGCTGATGGTCGCGTGCAGCGGCCGCTGGCGCATGTTGCTGCGTAACCTGAAAGTCATGGCGTGGCCGCTGCTGGGCCGCGCCGTCGGCTACCCGTTGGAACCCGTGCCGCTGCCGCGCGAAGCCAGTGCCGGCGGCATTCCGTATGGCGTGGCGATTGCGCTGGGAACGACGGCCGTGGTGCTGCAGCCACATTGGCCCTCTTTTGCTTGACGTCAATATCCACACGGAAACGCATCGCTATCATCGGCTCCTCTATAAGGGGGATCAGGCAATGATGGACCTTCAAACGAATCTGACGGGTGAACGGAACGAGGCACAGCCGCAGCTGCCGCCCCAGCCGAAAACAGTACGCGAGACGGGCCTGGAGCTGGCGCTGCTCGTCGAACTGGCGGCGAAAAGCCTGTTCAGTTCCGGCAAGACGCACCTGCCCGTCCTGACGACCCGGCTGCGCCTGTCGATCAATGTGCTGCGCGAAGTGCTGGACTTCATGGTGGCCGAGCAACTGGCCGAGGTGGCCTGGCGGGGCGAGGCGGACATCGACGTGCAGTACCAGCTGACATCCGCCGGTCGCCAGCGCGCCGTGGCAATGCTGGAACGATGTGCCTACGCCGGGCCGGCGCCGGTGCCGCTGGATGCCTACCGCGCCATGGTGCAACGCCAGTCGGCATTGCTGCCGGCCGTGACGGCCGCCGACGTGGCCGCCGAATTTGCCGACGACTGCCTGCCCGCCAGCGTGCGCCAGCTGGCCGGCGCGGCACTGCATGCGCACCGCTCGCTGTTGCTGCACGGCCCATCCGGCAGCGGCAAGACGACGCTGGCGCGGCGCCTGGGGCGGCTGCTGCAGGGCACGGTCGGCGTACCGTACGCCATCGCCGTCGGCCAGCAGATCGTGCAGCTGTTCGACGGTGCGATCCACCAGAGCCCGATGGCGCCGCCGCAAGGCCGTGCGCTCGGCGAGCGCCGCAGCACCGACAGCCGCTGGGCACTGTGCCGCCGGCCCGTGCTGCACATGGGCGCCGAGCTGACGCTGGACATGCTGGACCTGCGCCACGACCCGTTCTCCGGCAGCTACCACGCACCGCCGCACGTGAAGGCGGCCGGCGGGCTGTTCATCGTGGACGACCTGGGCCGGCACCGGGTGCCCGCGGCCGAGCTGCTGAATCGCTTCACCCAGCCGCTCGATACGGGGGCCGAGCACCTGAGCCTGCAGGGCGGCCACAAGTTCGCCGTGCCGTTCGACGCGACGATGATCTTCGTGACGAACTTCGAGCCGCAGGCGCTGCTCGATCCGTCTTCGCTGCGCCGGCTCGGCTACAAGGTGCACGTGGGGCCGATCGGCGAGGCGGCGTACCGCACGCTGTTCCGCCAGCAGTGCCGGACGTTCGGCATCGTGCCGGACGAGGTGGCGCTGTCCTACCTGATCGACGAGCTGCACCGTGGCGGTGGCCAGCCGCTGCTGGCCAGCTTCCCGCGCGAGATCCTGTCGCGCATCGCCGATTTCGCCGCGTTCGCCGGGCAATCGCCCGGCATGTCGGTGGCCACCGTCGACCAGGCATGGTCGAGCATGTTCGCCACCGAGGGACCGCTGTCGGCCGCGCCGGCCGACGCAAGCCTGTTCGAGAGGATAGGATGAAAAACCGCCGCGCCTACATGATGATGGCGTTCGCCATCGTGCTGGGTCTTGCCGCCGTCGCGCTGGCATCGCGCTGGCTGCTGGGCCAGACCCCGACTACCAGCGCCCGCATCGTCGTCGCCGCCAGCGACGTCAGCCTGGGTCAGCGCCTCGGGCCCGAGATGGTGAAACTGTCCGAGTGGCCGGCCGACAGCGTGCCGGCCGGCGCACTGCGCGATCCGCTGAAACTGTCGGGCCGCGTGCTGAAGACCAGCGTGCTGCGCGGTGAGCCGCTGACGGAAGTGAAGCTGGCCCCCGTGGGCACGCTGGGCGGCCTGTCGGCGCTGATCGGCGAAGGCAAGCGGGCGATCACCGTGCGGGTCAACGACGTGATCGGCGTGGCCGGCTTCGCACTGCCGGGCAACTTCGTCGACATCCTCGTCAGCACGTCCGACGGGGTCGCGAATCTCAATGGCCACGAGCAGGCGATCTCGAAGATCGTGCTGGAGCGCATTCTCGTGCTGGCCGTGGCCCAGGAAGTCAGCCGCGACGATACCAAGCCGCGCGTCGTCAACGCCGTCACGCTCGAGGTCGCACCGGCGCAGGCGGAAAAGCTGGACCTTGCCCGCAGCGTCGGCAGCCTGTCGCTGGTGCTGCGCAACCAGGTCGATCCGACGCCGGGCACGACGAGCGGCGCGACGAAGAGCAGCCTGCTGGGCACGGCCACTGCCGCATCGGAGAAGCCGGCGGAGCCGGTACGCCGCGCGCCGCAACAAGTGGCCGCAGGGGCGCCGCGCCACTGTGTCGGCACCATCGACGGGCTGAAAAGCCGCCAGGAATGCCTGTAACGGCATCGTGAGGACGCCCATGAATCCGCTACCGCGCCATATCCGCTTAGCCACCTTCGCTCTCGCCGGCGTGCTCGCCGCCCGCGCCGGCGCCGCCACGGACCCGGCAGCCAGCGAGCCCGCCGCCACGCCGGCGCCGGCCCGCAAGGCCGCGCCGGCGCACGTCGAAGGCCCCCGCTGCCGTGGCGAGGCGGCGGCGCCGGGGCAGCTCGCCCTGCAGCTGGGAAAATCCCGGCTGTTGCGGCTGCCCGAGCCCGTCGTCAACCGCAGCGTTGGCGACTCCGCCGTGCTGCAATCGATGCTGGTCGCGCCCGAGACGCTGTACGTGGTCGGCGTCGACGTCGGCAGCACCAACATGATCGTGCAGGGCAGCAGTGGCAAGTGCAGCGTCATCGAGGTGACCGTCAGCATGGACGTGTCCGCCCTGCAGGCCACCCTGGCGGCCGTGCTGCCGGAAGAGAAGGATATCCACGTGACCGCCGCGTCCGACTCCGTCGTGCTGAGCGGCACGGTGACGGATGGCGCAACGTTGGCACGCGTGCTGGAACTGGCGCAAGCCCACGTGCGCCGGCCCGTCAAGCCGCTGACGGACAAGGACGACAAGGCCGCGACCGCGGTGCAGGGCGGTTCGCGCATCGTCAACATGCTGGGCGTCAGTGCGCCGCAGCAGGTGATGCTCGAGGTGAAGATCGCCGAGGTGTCGAAGACACTGCTCGACAAGCTTGAAGCGGGTACGGCCGTGCGACTGCGCGGCGGCGAGTGGACGGCGTCCCTGCTGTCCAATTTCCTCACCGGTACGCTGAAGAGCGGCCTCACGCTGTTCAAGTCGGCGCAGAACCAGCTCAATCTGGACGCGCAGCGCGACGACGCGCTGGTCCGCCTGCTGGCCGAGCCGACCGTGATGGCGATCAGCGGCCAGGAGGGCAGCTTCCTCGCCGGCGGCAAGATCTTCATTCCTGTCGCCCAGGACAACAACAAGATCACGCTGGAAGAGAAGGAGTTCGGCGTCGGGCTGCGCTTCACGCCCACGGTGATGGCGGGCGGGCGCATCAGCCTGAAGGTGGCGCCGGAAGTGTCCGAACTGTCGCGCGAAGGCGTCGGCATCAGTGCGGCCGGTGTCAATGCGACGGCGATCATGCCCTTGATCACCACGCGGCGGGCAACGACGACGGTGCAGTTGTACGACGGACAGAGCTTCGCGATCGGCGGGCTGATCCGCAACAACCAGGTCAGCAACCTGAAGGCGCTGCCCGTGCTGGGCGAGGTGCCGGTGCTGGGATCGTTGTTCCGCAGCACCGATTTCCAGCAGGACCGCACCGAGCTGCTGTTCGTCGTCACGGCCCACCTGGTCAAGCCGCTGCCGCCCGGGTATGCGCTGCCGACCGATGCGTTGCAGCCGGCCAGCCGCGCCGACCTGTTCATGAACGGCAAGATGGAAGCGCCGGCGGACCGCCCCGTTGCGCCGCCCGTGCCCGCCGGACAGTCCGGTTTTCAGCTGAAGTAAGGAGACCGCCATGACCATTCGCCCCCTGTCCGCATTGCTGCTGCTGGGACTGCTGGCCGGCTGCGGCAATCCGATCCAGCGCACGACGCCGCACTGGGACGCCCGCTTCGGCGACGCGACGCGGGCCGCGTTCGCGCAGCAGGTCATCAACCCGGCCGCCGCGGCCGATCCCCGTCCCGTGACGGGAACGGATGGCCAGAGCGCGGCCGCGGCGCAACAGCGCTACCAGAAATCCTATACCGATCCGGCGCCAGTGCAGGGCTCGTTCACGATCGGGATCGGCGGCGGGAAATGACTACGCATGCACCCGGCAGCCCCGCGCGCCAGGGTGGGGCCGTCATGATCCTGTACGCCCTGGCGCTCGTGATGATCCTGGGCTTTGCCGGGCTTGTGCTCGACCTGGGCATGGCCTACGCGCGCATGGCCCAGTTGCAGATCGTTGCCGACCAGATTGCCCTGTCGGCCGCGACGCGCCTGGACGGTACCGCGGCAGGGGTGACGGCCGCCGCCAACTCGGCCGTGGATCGGTGGAAGTCAAGATGGGGAGTCAACAATACCGCGTGGGTGCCGGACGCGTTGCGCTTTTCCGACGATGCGAACGCCGGCGAGGCCGGCTGGCTGAGCGCCACCGCGGCAGCGACGGCGCCGGCCACGATGGTGTACGCCCGCGTCGATACCGGCCTGCTGGCCGCGCGCGTGCGCCAGGTGCAGCCAACCCTGATGAGCGTACTTGGCGTCACGGCACCGATGGATATTCGGCCGCGCTCGATCGCCGGCCGGCGGCGCCTGCGCGTGCTGCCATTCGGGATCTGCGCGATGGGCCCGGAAACGGCGACGCGCGGTTCGGGCAGCACTGCCGAACTGGTCAGCTATGGCTTCCGCTCCGGCATCGCCTACAACCTGCTGATGCTGAACACGACCGGCGCCGCGATGGGCGAGTACTTCTACGTCAACCCGCTGGTGAACGGCGATGCGCCAAACGACCCGAACGCGCTGACGGACGAGACGGTTGCCCCGTTCATGTGTTCCGGTACGCTGGCATATCCCCGCATCCCGGGGGGCCGGGTACACGTACGCCGGGCCGACGCGTTCAACCTGTGGAACCAGCTCAACTCGCGGTTCGAGGAATACCTAGGCGCGAATCCGTGTAACAAGCTCAACGGTCCGGCCGACACGAACATCAAGAACTACGTCGGCAACAATGTGTTGAGCTGGCAGGGCCCGACGGTGCCGCGTGCCACCGCATTGTCGAAAGTCGTCAACGGCAAGCTGGCGACCATTGCCGAACTGACCACCGGCCAGACGTATCTGCCGGCCGAGTACGGTACGCGCTGGGCGTACGGGCCGGCGAAGAATACGGATGGATCGAGCAAGCTGATGTCGAGCTGGGCCGCGCTGTACCCATCCAGCCCGGCGGCCACCTATACGCAGACAACCTCGCCATACCGCAGCTACACCCAGCCGGCGACCGAGATGGCCAAGGCACAGAACTTGCGCCGCCTGCTCTACGTGCCCCTGCTGCAGTGCCCCGTGCCAGCCGGGCTGTACGCCGACGCCACGATCCTGGCGTACGGCAGGTTCTTCTTGACGGCAAAGGCCAGTGCCGGAGAGCTCCCCGGCGAATTCGCCGGCGTGCTTGCGCGCGACGCCGAAGCAAGGCTGGCCGACGAAGCGGAGCTCCTCGAATGATCGGGCGTGACCGCCGCGAACAGGGCACCGCCGCGATCGAAATGGTGCTGGTACTCGTATTCGGCATGGTGCTGCTGGCGGGCATGGTGCTGTTCGGCCGCCTGACGATGCACATGATCGCGCTGGAAAAGGCGATCGGCAACACGACCCGGATCGTGGCGACGCTGCCGCGCCCGATGCTGACGGCCGAGAACGCCGACCTGACCATGCCGGCGCTGGGAGCAAGACTGGTGCGTGACGCGACTCTCTCGGCTGGCCTCGATATCCAGCCGAGGGCCTCTTCCATCGGAGTGCTGTGTGAAGAGATGTACTGCGGCACCGGCGTGGCCACCACCATGGTCTCCGTCAGCACGAACATTTCCTTCACGGACACCGTGTTCCGCAACGCCTACACGGCCACGATCATGCCTGCGTCCGGCAGCCTGCCGCTATCGTTCAAGTACTCCGAGCTATGTGCCATCCCCTTCACCGTCGCGCCCTGAGCCGCCGCCGCGACGCCGGCGTCGTCACCGTCGAACTGGCCATGGTCCTGCTGATACTGCTGTCGCTGATCCTGGGCACGCTGGAAGTCGCGCGTGCACTGTACCTGTTCAACACGGTGCAGGAGGTGACGCGTGCGGCGGCGCGGATGGCGTCGATCACGGATTTCTCCGACGCTGCCGCGATGGACGCGCTGAAGCGCAATGCGCTGTTTGGCCGCACCGCGCTGCCGCTGGCGCCGGAGATCGGCACGGCCCAGCTGCGCATCGAGTACCTGGCGCAAAGTGCGACCGGCGACCCGGTGGCGCTCACGCAGATGCCGGCCTGCCCGGAACGGAACATCGTCAATTGCGCGCAGAACCCGCAAGGCACGTCCTGCATCGCCTTTGTGCGGGCCAGCATCTGCGTTCCTGGCGGCGACTGCACGGCGCTGCCGTACCGCCCGCTGACGACGCTGCTGCCCAGGTTCGCGGACATGCACGTTCCCATCGCCGCCACGCTCGTCAAGGCCGAACGGCTCGGCTACCAGCCGGGCACCAACAACTGTCTCTGACCCAAAGGAAGAATCGTATGAAAGCGCTCATGATCAGCAAGGATAGCCTGTTGCACGCCGAGGTCGCCGCGCAGGGCTCGGCGCGCATGCCCGCGGTGCAGCTCGTCGCATCGCGCCAGGGCTTGCGCGATGCCGCCGAGCGGCCGCTGGCGGACCCGCCGGAACTGGTGATCTTCGATGCCAGCGACGTCGAGCCCGGCGAATGGGAGCTGGTGGAACGGCTCGCGCGGCACTACCCGCAAGCGCGCTTCATGCTACTGGCCCGCGAGGCGCACCAGGAGCTGCTGATCCGCGCGATGCGGGCCGGCATGCGCGAGGTGCTGCAGCTGCCGCTCGTGCACCGCGCGTTCCACGAGGCGATGGACCGGATCGAGATCGAGGCCGGCGTCACCCGCCTGCGCGACGGCAAGGTGCTCGCCTTCATCGCCTGCAAGGGCGGCAGCGGCGCGACGTTTCTCGCCACGAACTTCGGCTACGCGCTGGCCGCGCTGGCGGAAAAGAAGGTATTGCTGATCGACCTGCATGGCCAGTTCGGCGACGCCACGCTGTACGTGTCCGACCAGAAGCCGGCGATGACGCTGTCGGACGTCTGCCGGCAGATCAACCGCATCGATGGCGCCTTCCTCGAATCGTGCCTGGTGCACGTGACGCCGGCCTTCGGCGTGCTGGCCGGCGCGGACGACCCGGCCCAGGCCACCGACATGAAGCCGGAGCACATGGACACGATCCTGCGGGTGGCGCGCCAGCACTACGACTTCGTCGTGCTGGACGTGGGCCGCCAGATCGATGCGCTGTCGATGCGCGCGCTCGACAGCGCGGACACGATCTACCCGGTGCTGCAGCTGGCGCTGCCCGACATTCGCGACGGCCGCCGCCTGCTCGACATCTTCCGTTCGCTCGGCTATCCGGTCGAGCGCACGCGCCTGATCGTCAACCGCTACGAGAAGGGCGGCAAGCTGCGGCTGGCGGACCTGGAGCATGCACTCGGCGCGGACGTCGTGCACACGGTGCCGAACGACTACCTGTCGGCGACGGATTCCGTCAACCAGGGCATCCCCGTGCTGCAGCTGTCGCGCGGCAGTCCCGTCGCGCGCAGCCTCGCCGACCTGGTCGAACTCGTCACCGAGCGGCGCGTATCGGAATCGAAAGGGCTGTTCGACCGGCTGTTCGGCCGCAGCGACGCCGAACAGTAAACCACCAAGGAGCGGATCATGAGTTTGCGCGAACGCCTGGCCCTGGCGGAAGAGGGCAGGAGCACCGGAGTCACCTTGCCGGCGCAATCGCAGGCAGCCTACCAGGAGCTGAAGGCCACGATGCACCAGCTGATCCTGGAGCGGATCGACCTGGAGCGCCTGAAGCGCCTCACGCCGGAACAATTCAAGCACGAGCTGGCACTGCTGGTCCAGCGCATCATCGAGGACGAGCGCATCGTGCTGAACCAGAGCGAGCGCCATCAGCTGGTCCTCGACATCCAGCACGAGATGCTGGGCTTCGGCCCGCTGGAGCGGCTGCTGGCCGACCAGGGCATCTCGGACATCCTCGTCAACACGCATGCGAAGGTGTACGTCGAGCGCGCCGGCCGCCTCGAGCTGACGGACGTGACGTTCACCGACAATGCGCACCTGATGAAGATCATCGAGAAGATCGTGTCGCGCGTGGGCCGGCGCGTCGACGAGTCCAGCCCGATGGTCGATGCGCGGCTGCCGGACGGGTCACGCGTCAACGCGATCATCCCGCCGCTGGCGGTGGATGGGCCGATCCTGTCGATCCGCCGCTTCTCCGCCAATCCGCTGACGATGCAGAACCTGATCGAGTACAAGAGCCTGACGCCGCCGATGATGCAGGTGCTGCAGGCGCTGGGCCATGCCAAGATCAACATCCTGATTTCCGGCGGCACGGGCAGCGGCAAGACGACGTTGCTCAACGTGCTGTCCGGGTACATCCCGGCGGCCGAACGGATCGTGACGATCGAGGACGCGGCCGAGCTGGCACTGCGCCAGCCGCACGTCGTGCGCCTGGAAACGCGCCCGCCGAACATCGAGGGCAAGGGCGAGGTGAACCAGCGTGCACTGGTGCGCAATGCGCTGCGGATGCGGCCCGATCGCATCATCCTCGGCGAGGTGCGCGGCGCCGAGGCCGTCGACATGCTGCAGGCGATGAACACCGGCCACGAAGGCTCGCTGGCGACGATCCACTCGAACACGCCGCGCGATGCGCTGGCGCGGCTGGAGAACATGGTCGGCATGTCCGGCGTGAACCTGACGCCGCGCGCGACCCGGCAGCAGATCTCCTCCGCCGTCACCGTCGTGATGCAGGTGTCGCGCCTGACGGACGGCGCGCGCAAGCTCGTCAGCCTGCAGGAAGTCACCGGCATGGAAGGCGACGTGATCGCGATGCAGGAAATCTTCCGCTTCGAGCAGACCGGCGTGGACGCGAACGGCAAGGTGCAGGGGCACTTCTTCGCCACCGGCGTGCGGCCCCGCTTCGCCGACCGCCTGAAGATGTTCGGCATGCCGGTGCCGGACAGCGTCTTCGATCCGGACCGCGTGTTCGAATAGGAGGCGGCGATGGACACGATGTTTACGGCGTTCGCCGTGCTGCTGTTCGCCGCCGTGATCTTCATGGTCGAGGGAGCGTGGATGTGGTGGAGCACGAGCCACGGCCGCGGTGCACGCCGCATCGCCCGCCGGCTCGACCTGATGGCCGGCCGCAACGAAGGGGGCGAGCGGATCAGCATCCTGAAGCAGCGCCGCTACGCGACGTCGCCGGCGCTCGATCACTGGCTGCGCGGTATTCCGCGCATGGCCGCGCTCGACCGGTTGCTGCTGCAGGCAGGCATGCGCTGGCAGGTGGGCCAATTCCTGGCCGGGTCGGCTGGCCTGCTGGCGGCCGCGCTGTTCGCGTTGCCGATCCTCGCAATGCCCTGGCTGCCCTCCGCCATGCTGCTCGCCGGTGCGGCCGGGGCGCCGTACGGCATGCTGCTGCGGGCGCGCGCGATCCGGTTGAAGAAGATCGAGGAACAGCTGCCGGAGGCGGCGGACTTCCTCGCCCGCGCACTGCGCGCCGGCCACTCGTTCGCCAACGTGCTGAAGATGGTGGGCGACGAGATCCCCGACCCGATCGGCAGCGAGTTCAAGGCGACGTACGAGGAAATCAACTATGGCGCGCCGATGAACGAGGCGCTGCAGAACCTCGCCGCGCGCATCCCGCTGACCGACCTGCGCTACTTCGTGCTGGCCGTGCTGATCCAGCGCGAGTCGGGCGGCAACCTGGCCGAACTGCTCGGCAACGTCAGCCGCCTGACGCGTGCGCGCCTGAAGCTGCACGGGCAGGTACGGGTGTTGTCGGCCGAGGGCCGCATGTCGGCCTGGATCCTTGGCCTGCTGCCGCTCGTCATGCTCGCCATCATGAGCGTCACGAACTACCAGTACGTCAGCGTGCTGTGGACCGATCCTGCCGGTATCAACCTGTTGTGGACGGCCGGCGGCGCCATGGTGCTGGGATCGTTCTGGATGCGCGGCCTCGTCAGGATTCGCGTATGAACGGCCGCCAGCTTGCCTTCCTGCTGATCGTCTTCGTCGTCGTGGCCGGGCTGGCGCTGGCCGCGGTGGCGATCTTCTCGCCGGTGCCGCTGCGCGAGCGCCTGCGCGCCTTCCTCGGCACTGCCGACGAAACTCCCGGCGCCGGCGACGGCCAGTGGGTCGAGCGCGTGGCGCGCGCCGCGAAGCCGCTGACGAAGCTGTCGCTGCCGGAAGAGGGCTGGGAACGCTCGCCGCTGCGCACGAAATTCATCAACGCCGGCTGGCGCAGCGCGTCCGCCCCCACGCTGTATTTCGCGGCGAAGACGGTGCTGGCGCTCGGCACGCCCGCCATGCTGGCGATGCTGGTGGCGGGCATGGCCGGCGGCGTGTTGCGCAACGGATTCCTGCTGGTGATGTTCAGCGGCGCCGGCCTCGGCTACTACCTGCCGAACGTGGTCCTCACGCGCAAGGCGGCAAGCCGCCAGCGCGATATCTTCGAGAACATTCCGGATGCGCTCGACCTGCTGACGGTCTGCGTCGAGGCCGGCTTGTCGATGGAGCGGGCGCTGACGAAGGTGGCGGCCGAGATCGACGTGAAGAGCGTCGTGCTGGCGCAAGAGCTGCAACTGGTGCTGATGGAAATGCGCGCCGGCTTCTCGAAGGAGCGGGCGCTGCGCAACTTCGCGCTGCGCAGCGGCGTCGAAGACGTCGACACGCTGGTGGCGATGCTGATCCAGGCCGAACGGTTCGGGACCAGCATGGGCGACTCGCTGCGCGTCCATTCGGACAACCTGCGCCAGAAGCGCACGCTGCTGGCCGAGGAGGCTGCCGCGAAGATCGGGCTGAAGCTGCTGTTCCCGCTGATCTTTTGCATGTTCCCGGCATTGATGCTGGTGCTGGTGGGCCCGGCCGGCATCCAGATGGTGCGGGTCGTGATGCCGGCGATGATGGGCAACCAATGACAGGGAGAGGGACCATGCGATCGACACGTAACTGGGCGGGAGCGGCATGCATCGGCGCGCTGCTGCTCGCATGCGGCAGCCGGCAGCCGCTGGTCACCGCGCCGCCGGTGCCGGCCGCCAGCGCGGATGCCTATTACGCGCTGGGCCGGGCCGAACACGCGGCGCGCCGCTATGCGCTGGCGCGCCGGGCCTGGCAACAGGCACTGCAGCTCGACCCCGCCCACACGCAGGCCCGCAACGGCATGGCCGTGCTGCTCGCCGAGGAAGGGGACTACGCCCGCGCGATCGGGCTGTGGCGCGCGCTGGTGGACGAAGGGCGCGACCTGCCGCGCACCGAACTGGCCTTCCTGCTCGGGAACCTGGGCTATGCGTTGCACCTGCAGGGCGGGCACGACGAGGCGCTGACGATGCTGCGGAAGGCCTGCGTGCTGGACCCATACCAGCCCGCCACGTGGGAGCACCTGGCCGCCGTGCTGGAAACGCAGGGCGAGACGGACAAGGCGCTGCGGATGATGAAGCAGGCACGCATGCTGCGCAGTCACGACATCCGCGGCGACTACGCGCTGACGGGTGCCGAGCCGCCCGCCGCGGCCGCGCAGCCGGCCGTGCAGCCAGCCGAAGCGTCGCCGTGGCCGGCTGGCCTGGCGCGCACGGAGCTGCACCAGGCGGGCGGGGTGGTCGAAGTGCGGCACGTGCCGGCGGCCGCCAGCGGCGCCGAGCCGGCGGCCGTACCGCCCGCACCGCGCGTGCCGTCCGCCCCGTCAGAGGCGACAGCCGTGGGGCTGGAGATCAGTAACGGCAATGGTGTGCGCGGCATGGCGGCCGCTTGGGCGCGCCGGCTGCGTGATGTGCAGTGGAAGAGCGTGCGGCTGACGAACGTGAAGCCGTTCGCGGTGCCCGTCACGCGGATCGAGTACCGCGACGATCCCGCCGCGCAGGCCGTGGCGCGGAGTTTGGCCGAACGCCTCGGCCTGCCGGCACCGCGGCCGGCGGCGGCCGGCGCCTCCGACCTGCGCATCGTGCTGGGCTGGGACCAGCGCGATGCGGGCGGCACGTGGGCCGCGCAGGGGAGTGCGAAAGGTAGTGCGAAAGGGTCCGCGCAGGGCGCCCGCCGGGCACCCTGACGCGAGATTGATCTTCAGTGCCAGTTCACGTGGCCGAGGC
Source organism: Pseudoduganella flava (assembly GCF_007830495.1). GTDB lineage: Bacteria > Pseudomonadota > Gammaproteobacteria > Burkholderiales > Burkholderiaceae_D > Rugamonas > Rugamonas flava. Next base: position 362,632 of record NZ_VLKW01000006.1, read on the forward strand.
CGCGCGCGCTGGCGCTGCGGCTGGCCGGCTGGCCATACACGGTGGCCGAACCCAGGCCCGTCAGGCGCAGGCTGGCGGACGTCTTCGCGTAGACGGTCGCGCCGCCCAGGCCCGTCATGTCCACGTCCACGCTGTCGGCCTTGAGCTGCTGCGCATCGAGGCTGCCGACGCCGCCGAGACGGGCGCGCAGGCTGCGGCTCTCGCCGCTGACGACCATCTGGCCGGCACCGCGCAAGTTCAGGTCGACGTTCTCGGCCAGCCCCGTGTTGACGGTCATGCTGCCCGCGCCGTTCAGGTTCGCGTTCAGGTTCCGGTATTGCGACGTCATGTGCACGGCACCGGCGCCGTCGAGCGCGATGCGCAGCTTGTCGCCCGAGAAGCCCTGCACCTCGGCCGAGCCGACGCCGGCCGAGACCAGCTCGGACAGGTTGGGTAACGTCAGCTCCGCACGCAGTTGCGGCCGGCCGATGTGGATGCCCTGCAGGTCGGTGCCGATGCGCAGCGTGTCGCCGCGCTGGGTCACGATGACTTTCGGCAGGTAGCGCCGGTCGCCGGAGATGACGAGCCCCGGCTGCGCGCCGTATTTCAGCGTCAGGTCGATGACGCCATCCAGTACCACCTTCACGATGCGCGCGTCGACCGCGCGGGACTCGCTGACGATATCGGCAGCCTGCGCGGCACCGGCCGCGTTCGCATACAGGGCAACTGCCATCATCGTTGCGTTGACAAAGCTGTTCATCAGGGTCTCCGTCCGTGCAGGTGGCGTGGCGATTACAGGGCGGCTTTTTCGGCAGCCGACAGGCGCTTCGCGGTGACCTTCACGACGGCGACCTGACCGTCGGCTGTGGCGACGATGGCGCCGCTGTCGCGGTGCTGCAGCTTGGTGACGGCGGCGGTGGCCATGCTGGTCGCGCCGATCAGCACGAGGGCGGCAACGAAGATGGTTTCCATGTGTTTGGCGATGTTCATGATGAGCTCCTTGGGTTGTCTGGTTCGTGTTGCGATGGTTGAACTATAGACAGGCCCGCGGCGGCTCACCATCGCCGTGCGACGAACGGTGGTTTTCGCGAGATGAACTGCGGATAAGGCGGGATTTTGCTGCGCGCGGCGGTGCGTGGGCACCGCCGCGACAAGGACATCAGATCAGTGCGGCGATCGCCTCGCCCATCCGCGTGGTGCTGGCCGTGCCGCGCATGTCCGGCGTGTGCGGCCCCGTGCGCAGCACCTGCTCGACCGCGGCCATGATCGCGTCGTGCGCCGCCCGATAGTCGCCCTGGCGTTCCGGCTGGGCGGCGCCAAGGAAGTCCAGCATCATCGCGCCGCTCCAGATCATCGCGACGGGGTTGGCGATGTTGCGGCCGGCGATGTCCGGCGCCGAACCGTGCACGGGCTCGAACAGCGACGGGAACTTGCGCTCCGGGTTCAGGTTGGCGGACGGCGCGATGCCGATCGTGCCCGTGCAGGCGGGCCCCAGGTCGGACAGGATGTCGCCGAACAGGTTGGAGGCCACGACGACGTCGAAGCGCTCGGGGCTCAGCACGAAGCGGGCGCACAGGATGTCGATGTGGTACTTGTCCCACTTCACGTCCGCATACGACGGGGCGATTGCTTCCACCCGTTCGTCCCAGTACGGCATGCTGATCGAGATGCCGTTCGACTTCGTGGCCGATGTCAGGTGCTTCTTCGGCCGCGACTGCGCGAGTTCGAACGCATACTTCAGGATGCGGTCCACGCCGTGGCGCGTGAACACGGCTTCCTGGAGCACCGTCTCGCGCTCGGTGCCTTCAAAGATCTTGCCGCCGACGGAAGAGTATTCGCCTTCGGTGTTCTCGCGCACCACGTAGAAGTCGATGTCGCCCGGCTGCTTGTTCGCCAGCGGGCACGGCACCCCCGGCATCAGCCGCACGGGGCGCAGGTTCACGTACTGGTCGAACTGGCGGCGGAACTGGATCAGCGAACCCCACAGCGACACGTGGTCGGGCACCTTGTCCGGCCAGCCCACCGCGCCGAAATAGATCGCGTCGAAGTCCTTCAGCTGCGCGTACCAGTCCTCCGGCATCATGCGGCCGTGCTGCAGGTAGTAGTCGCAATGGGCCCAGTCGAACGTCGTGAATTCCAAGGGCAGCTCGAAGCGGTGTGCGGCCGCCTGCAGCGCGCGCAGGCCTTCCGGCATCACTTCCTGGCCGATGCCGTCGCCGGCGATGACGGCGATGCGTTGTGCGATTCGTTGTTTTTCATGATGGTCTCCCGGTTGAATGAGACAAGGATAATGTGTGCGGTTGCGTTTACAATCACCTGACTCGTTACTTCATCATGCACGAATCGTGAACGATCTTCCGCTGCTGGACGATCTGCGCCTGTTCTGCGCGATTGTCCGCCATAAGAGCTTTGCCGCGACCGCCCGCGCACTCGGGGTGTCGAACGCCTATGTCAGCAAGCGCCTCGGCATCCTGGAGGAGACGATGCAGGCGCGCCTGCTGCACCGGACCACCCGCACCACGGCGCTGACGGAACAGGGCCAGGTCGTGCACGGCTGGGCTCTGCGCATCCTGGAAGACGTCGAGCAGATGGCGGAGGCCGTATCGACGGAGCAGATGGCGCCGTCCGGCCTGCTGCGCATCTGCACCAGCTCCGGTTTCGGCCGCAACCGCGTATCGCCGGCACTGTCCGCGCTCGCGCTGCGCTACCCTGCGCTGGAAATCCAGCTGGAGCTGCTCGACCGCGCCGTCGACCTGATCGGTGAGGATTTTCACCTCGACATCCGTGTCGGCCAGGCGCACGAGCCGCACCTGATTTCACGCCGTATCGCCCGCAACGCACGCGTGCTGTGCGCCGCGCCGGCCTACCTGGAACGGCACGGCATGCCCGCCACGCTGGCCGCGCTGGCGGCGCACCGCTGCATCGTGATCCGCGAGCGCCACGAGGAGTTCGGCCGCTGGACCTTGCAAGGGCCACGCGGGCCGGAAACCGTGAAGGTCGGCGGCCCGCTGTCGGCCGCCAACGGCGAAGTGGTGCACCAGTGGGCGCTGGACGGCCACGGCATCATCCTGCGCTCGCTGTGGGACGTGGGGCCGGCGCTGGCACGGGGTGCGCTGGTGCGCGTGCTGCCGGACTACGAGCAACCGGCGGACGTGTGGGCGATCTATCCATCGCGCCTGTCGACGTCGGCGAAGCTGCGCGTTTGCGTTGAGTTCCTCGAAGAGTGGCTGGCACGGCACCGCTGAGACGTGCTCACAGCGGCACTTCCGCCGCCAGGCGCAGCGTGCGGCCGCCGCTCGTCACCGTGGCGCGGCGCACGGCCGTGGCGCCGTCATCGAAGCGCAGCACGTCGTACGGCGTGGCGTTCAACAGGTCCGTGCCGGTCAGGCGCAGCGTAACGCCGTGGCCGGCCTGCCAGCTGGCGTACGCGGTCAACTGCCGCAGCGTGCCCCGCTCGCGCCATTGCGTGGCCGACGTGCGGGCCGTGCCGGCCCCCTGCACGTTCCAGTTGAACCCCGCCGTGGTGCCGGACCCGAAACGGTAGTCGAGGCCCGCGTTTGCCACCAGCGGCGTCTGTTCGCCCAGGCGATTGCCGGGGCCCGCGACCGCCTTCACGTCCGACCAGTTGCGCGCCAGCGTGAAACGGGCCGACGCCTGCTTGCTCAGGTTGAAGCGCCCGTCCAGTTCCACGCCGCGGGTGCTGGCGCGGCCGCCGTTGCCGGGCATTGTGACCCACTGGCTGCCGTCCCGGAACAGCTGCTGCAGGATGACGTCGGCGATGCGGCGCCCGTAAGCCGACACGCTCAGCATCGCATTGCCGGCGAAGTACCGTTCATAGGCCGCGTCGATACCCCAGGCCAGCTCCGGCCGCAGCGCCGGGTTGCCTTGCGCGTCAGGATTCGTGGGCCCGTTGGCGTTGTTGACCGTGTAGCGGCGCGGCATCAGGTCACGGGTCTCGGGTGCCTTGTAGCTGCGCGTCAGCGCTACGCGCATCTGGTCGCGGCTGTCCGGGATCCTCCACAGCAGATGTCCGACGGGACTCCACACGGCGGCCTGGCTGGCGACGCGCTCCATGGTGCGGCCGGCCGTCGTGGTCCGCAAGCCTTCCCAGCGCAAGCCCAGATAGAGGTCGAGCGCCGGCACGGGCGACCATTCGTCCTGCGCATACAGCGCCAGCCGCCGCACGCGCGCCGCGTAGCGCTGGTCGCGGTCGCCGAGCGGCGCGCCGGCCGCATCGGCATCCTGCTGCAGGCGCGTCTCGGCCCGCCGCGCAACGGTGCCGTCCCAGCCGGCGCTCAAGGCGTGGTGGGGCGTGCCGCCGAAGCGCAGCTTGCCGCTGCTGCCGGCGTTGTCGTCGCCCGCCGTCGAGAGCACGCGGCGCTGCCACAGCGGCGTGTCGCCGGCGTCGCTGCCGATGAAACGGTAGTCGCTGCGGCGCCGGTTGTGCGCCACGTTCAATTTCCATTCGAGGCGTACGTCCTCGCCCGGCCGGTGCGTGCCGGTGACGTCGCTGCGCGCCTGCGTGGTGCGCGCGTTCGACGCGTAGCCGTTGTGGGGGTACGCGCTGGGATCGCCCCACAGCGTGATTTCCCGCGCGCTGCCGCCGTTTTCGCTGCGCAGCAGGTCCAGCAAGCCTTGCCAGGCGAGCGTCGTGTCGGTGGATTTCCACGTCATGCGCGGCGTCAGCGCAGCCCGCTCGGTGACGGCGGCGTTGCGTTCGGCCGTGATGCGCTCGCCGTCCGGCGCCTCCTCTGTAACGGTGTCGTGCAGTGCGCGGCGCGTGCGGGCCAGCTGCGCGGCCAGCGTGCCGGACCAGGTGTCGCCGGGGCGTGCCAGGTCCAGCGTCGCCGTGGGCGACCAGCCTGCGGCGCTGCGTTCGGCCGCCACCGTGGCGGACGTGCGCCAGCGTGGCGCGGCCTTGCGCAGCACGATGTTGATGCTGCCGGCGATGCCCTGCGTGCTGCTGTCAGCGCTGGCGCTCTTCAGGATTTCGATGCGTTCGATCAGCTCGGGTGCGAGGCTGTCGGGCAGGAAGCCCGGTGGCGCGGGCGTGCCGTCGATGAGGAACTGCGTGCGGCCGCCACCCAGGCCGCGCAATTGCACCTGGCCGCCGTTGATGGCGATGCCGGGCTGGCGCCGCAGCACGTCGGCCACGCTGACGTCGCCGTAGCGCACCAGTTCATCGCGGCCGACGACGATGCGGCCGGCGCCGTCGTCGCGCCGTTGTTGTTGCGCCCCGGCGGCCTTCACCTCCACGCGGGCGATGTCATCGGCGGCGTGCGCGGCGCCGATCAAGAGGGGCAGGGACAGGCAAAGAGTCGGGTAAACGCGTGGCATGGCAGTGGTTGGAAGTGACGACGACGCGGATTATTGGCGGCCCGGCGGCACCCGCGGGGACGAGTGTGACGAACGCGGACACCTGGAGGACGAACGGGAAAAGGCGCTGCTATACTGCCCCGCCATGAAACCGCCGCTGACCTTACCCTCTTCCTGGCCGCTGTGGCTGCGCCTGCTGGCGATCCATTTTGGGTTGTGGACTTTGCTGTGCGCGGTCGCCGGCCTCACCACGTACGGCGATGCCGCGCACCATGGCGACACGCGCAGCTATTGGCAGATGACCTTCGGGTGGTGGTGCGGTTACGCGGTGATGATCGTGCAGAGCGCGTTGCTGCACCTGGTGTATCTGCGCCGCCCGCAGTGGCTGGTCACGACGGGCCGCCTCGTTGCCGGCTACGCATTGTTCGTGGCGCTGTGCTGGCCCGTCGCGATGCTGGGGCTGGCCCTGCGCCGCTGCGTCAAGCTCGACCTGGCGCCGACGCTGCCGAACGCGTGGCACTACTGGATCAGCATGGACAAGTTCGAATGGTTCGTCGTGTTCGTGCTGCTGACGATGGCCTATGGTGCCGTCGTGGCCCGGCTGCTGTGGCGTGCGCACCGGCGCCATGCGGACGAACTGGCCCAGGCCAGGCTGTCGCTGGAGCGCCAGCGCCTGGCCGCGCTGCGCGGCCAGCTCGAACCGCATTTCATGTTCAACACCTTGAGTGCCATCAGCGCGATGGTGCGCACGGACGACAAGCCGCTCGCCCTCGATGGCCTGGAACGGCTCGGCGACCTGCTGCAGTATGCATTGACCAGCAGCGAGCGGGACTGGGTCGGCATGGACGAGGAGCTGGCATTCGTCCACCATTACCTGGATTTGCAGGGCCTGCGCTTCGGCCCGCGCCTGCGCGTGCGCATCGATGGCGCGCACCTGCTGGACGACGGCATCGAATGCCCGCCGATGCTGCTGCAGCCGCTGGTGGAAAATGCGCTGCGCCACGATCTCGAATGCCATGAGGACGACAGCGACATCGCCGTCACGTTCGCCCGTACCGCCGACCGCCTGACGATCGACGTGTCGAACCCGATCAGTCCCCATGCGGCGCCGCAGGCCGGCCTGGGCATCGGCCTGCGCGGCATCGAGGCGCGCCTGCGCCTGGCCTACGGCGAACGCGCGTCGCTCGTCACGGCGCGAACGGACGGGCGTTTCGTGGCGCGCCTGTCGCTGCCGTGGGCAGCCGCATGAGCGGCGCGCTGCGGGTACTGATCGTCGACGACGAAGCCCATGCCCGCACCAACCTGCGGCTGGCGCTGGCGGCGTTGCCGGGCGGGGTCGTCGCTGCCGAATGCGCCGGTGCCGCGGCAGCACGCGCGTTCCTCGCCACCGATCATGCGGACATCGTGCTGCTGGACGTGCAGATGCCGGTGGAGTCGGGCCTCGATTTCGCCCGTGAGCTGAGCCGGCAGCCGCTGCCGCCGCTGGTGGTGTTCGTGACCGCGCATCGCGGCCATGCGCTCGATGCATTCGACGCGCACGCGCTCGACTACCTCGTCAAGCCCGTCAACGAACAGCGGCTGCGGCAGGCGCTGGAGCGTGCCGCGCAGCTGCTCGAGCAACGCGCCGCGTACACGCAGGCGCTGCGGCGGTTCGTCGATCCCGCGCCCGGATGGTGGACGGAAGTGGTGGTGCGGTCGGTGGGGCGGATGGACCGCGTCGACCTGGCCGACGTGCGCTGGATCGAGGCGGCCGGCAACTACGTCGAACTGCACGTGGCCGAGCGCACCTGGCTGCATCGCAGCACGCTGGCCGAGCTGGAAGCGCACCTGGATCCGGCGCAGTTCCTGCGCATCCACCGGCGCATCCTCGTGCGGCGCGCGGAGATGGCGGCACTGCGCCAGGTACAGGAGGGCAGCTGGATTCTCACGCTGCGCGGCGGCGGCGAGCTGCCCGTCAGCGAGCGCCACGTGGCCGCGGCGAAGGGGGCGCTCGGCGCTTAAGCGGCCTGCTCGTCTTCGTCGACCTTCGCCGTGCGCATCCACTGCACCAGCGGGTACGCATCCTTGAAGCCGCCCGCGATCGTCGGCAGCAGCGCGTCCGGATCGTTCAGGTCCAAGGCTACTTCGCGCCACACGAAAAAGCTCTTCAGCTTGATGAACTCGATGTGCTCATGGTCCGGGTCGAAGCCTTTCGGCGGGCGCTGCAGCTTGGCTTCCTCGGTGATGCTGCCGTACGTCGCCTTCAAGGCGCGGCTGTTCAGCGCCTTGCGAAAGCCCGCCGCATCCTCGACCATGTGGTTGCGCAGCGCGCGCAGGCGGTGCGGCGGCGGCATGTATTCGCCGGCGCCGTAGCCGAGGGTACCGTGGCCGTCCAGCTGGAAGTAGTAGGTGGGGCCGCCCGCCTGGCTGGGGCGGCGCAGGTCGTTCGGCGCGATCGCGGCCGAGAAATGCGTCTTGTACGGGCTCTTGTCGTGGGCGAAGCGCACGTCGCGGTTGATGCGGAACATCGCCTTCTTCGGATTGCAGAATTTGACTTCGCGATCGAACTTGCCGAGTTCGCCGATCACCTGCGTGACCAGTTCCAGGAATTCCTCCCGCAGGATGTCGTAGCGGGGCTTGTTCATGATGAACCAGGGGCGGTTGTTGTTCTCGGCCAGTTCGGAGAGGTAGCCGTTCAGGTCGCGCAGGTGCATGTCATTTTCTCGGTAAGGGGCGTTTGCCGACGGTCACGGACAGGTCGGCCTCGCGGTTCTTGCGCAGCACGCGCATCGTGGCCTTGCCGCCCGGTTCCAGCTGGGCGATCAGGTTCAGCATTTCATTCGTGTCGCGCACGGGCTTGCCTTCGACGGACAGCAGGATGTCGCCCGGCTTCATGCCCGCCTTGTCGGCCGGGCCGTTGCGCACCACGCCGGCGATGATCGCGCCGCTGTCGCGCTGCAGGCCGAAGCTCTGCGCCAGCTCGGGCGTGATCTCCTGCGATTCGACACCGATCCAGCCGCGCACCACGTGGCCGCTCTTGATGATCGACTCCATCACCGTCTTGGCGGTGCTGACGGGGATCGCGAAGCCGATGCCGACCGAGCCGCCCGTCTGCGAGTAGATCGCCGAATTGATGCCCAGCAGGTTGCCGTTCGTGTCGATCAGCGCGCCGCCGGAATTGCCGAAGTTGATCGCGGCATCCGTCTGGATGAAGTTCTCGAAATGGTTGATGTGCAGGTTGTTGCGGCCCAGCGCGGAGATGATCCCCATCGTCACCGTCTGGCCAACGCCGAACGGATTGCCGATCGCGAGCACCACGTCGCCAACCTTGGCCTGGTCGACATTGCCCAGCGCAATCGCCGGCAGCTGCTTCAGGTCGATCTTGATGACGGCCAGGTCCGTCTCCGGGTCGGTGCCGACCAGCTTGGCGGACGCCTTGCGGCCGTCGGCCAGCACGACGTCGATCTCGTCGGCTGCTTCCACCACGTGGTAGTTCGTCAGGATGTAGCCTTCCGGGCTGACGATGACGCCGGAGCCCAGGCTGTTCTGGTCGTCATCCTCGTCGTCGCCTTCACGGTCGCCGAAGAAGCGCTTGAAGTACGGGTCGCGCAGCAGCGGGTGCTGGCGCGGCATGGCCTTCGACGTGAGGATGTTGACGACGGCCGGCATCGCCCGGCCCGCGGCAGTGCGGAACGAGCTGGGCGTGGGCGCGGGCGCCGCCACGAGGGTCGAGGCGGGCTGTGCCGCCGTGCCGAGCTGCTGCACGGTGCCGGGGCGGGCGCGCGGCCAGTCGGGCCGCACGGCGGAATAGACGAAGTACAGTGCCAGGACGATGGTCACCGCTTGCGCAAACAATAACCAGAGTCGTCGCATGGGCTGTCGGGTAAGGGATCTATTTCTTCAGGGCGTCGCGGATCTCGCGCAGCAGCACGATGTCTTCCGGCGCCGCTGCCGGTTCGGCGGCGGCCGGTGCCGGTTCTTCCATGCGTGCGCGGGCTTTCTGCACCAGCCGCACCATCTGGAAGATCACGAACGCCAGGATCAGGAAGTTTAACAGGATGGTGAGGAAGTTCCCGTAGGCGAGCACCGCGCCCAGCTTCTTCGCTTCGGCCAGCGACAGGTTCGGGTCCTGGTGATTCAGCGGCAGGTAATAGTTCGCGAAATCGAGGCCACCGATCAACTTGCCGATCGGCGGCATGATGATGTCCTGCACCAGCGAATCGACGATCTTGCTGAAAGCCGCGCCGATGATCACACCGACCGCGAGGTCGATGACATTGCCCCGCATCGCAAACTGTTTAAATTCTTGCAACATCGCCATGGTGTTCTCCCCCGTAATGGTAACTGCCGGGATCATACTGTCTTTTGCCACCGTGCCCAAACCCCTACACGGTCAATCGGTCAACCGGCCTATTGCCCCGTTATTGGAATACGGTTTAACGTATTGCAACATGGGCGACCTTTTTACTCTTGCAACCTTTCGCTTCTAGAACACGTGGTGTTCACTTATAATTTCCTGTTGCAAGATGGTCTGTTGTCGCTTATCAAATATTCGAATTTTTATAAGATTGGGGTTTGTATGAGCATTGAGAAGCAGGTCGATCCCAGCCGGCGAGGTCTGTTAGCAGCTACCTGCGCCGCCGGCGGCGTAGTAGGACTCAGTACCGCAGGCGTTCTGGTCAGTACGTTTCAACCCTCCGAGCGCGCCAAAGCCGCAGGCGCTCCCGTCGAAGTAGACATCTCCACCTTGCAGCCCGGTGAAATGCGCACCGTCGAATGGCGCGGCAAGCCCGTCTGGATCCTGCGCCGCACGCCCGAGATGCTGGCGTCGCTGAAAAAGACCGATGCCGAAGTGGCGGACCCCAATTCGAAGCGCAATCCGGACGAATTCACCCCCGAGTACTGCGTCAACGAGCACCGCTCGCGCAAACCCGAATATTTGATTGCCATCGGCATCTGCACCCACCTCGGCTGTTCTCCGTCCACCAAATTCGTCCCGGGCCCGCAGCCTTCGCTGCCGGACAACTGGACCGGCGGTTTCCTGTGCCCGTGCCACGGCTCCACGTTCGACCTGGCCGGCCGCGTGTTCAAGAACAAGCCGGCACCCGACAACCTCGTGGTGCCGCGCCATATGTACCTGAGCGATACCAAGATCCTGATCGGCAAAGACGAGAAAGGCGAGGCATAACATGGGCGCATTCAAGGAGACAAAATTTCCGGCCGACGCGCCGGCCGCGCAAAAAGCCCTGGGCTGGGTCGACGATCGCTTTCCGCTGACGAAGCTGTGGAACGACCAGTGGGGCAAGTACTACGCGCCGAAAAACTTCAACTACTGGTACATCTTCGGCTCGCTGGCGATGTTCGTGCTGGTGCTGCAGATCGTTACCGGCATCTTCCTGACGATGCACTACAAGCCGGATGCGAACCTGGCGTTCAACTCCGTCGAATACATCATGCGCGAAGTGCCGTGGGGCTGGCTGGTGCGCTACATGCACTCGACCGGCGCTTCCGCGTTCTTCATCGTCGTCTACCTGCACATGACGCGTGCGCTGATGTACGGCTCGTACCGCAAGCCGCGTGAACTGATCTGGCTGTTCGGCTTCGCGATCTTCCTGTGCCTGATGGCCGAGGCATTCTTCGGCTACCTGCTGCCGTGGGGCCAGATGTCGTACTGGGGCGCCCAGGTGATCGTCAACCTGTTCGGCGCGATTCCGCTGATCGGCCCCGACCTGTCGCTGTGGATCCGCGGCGACTACGTCGTCTCCGACGCAACGCTGAACCGCTTCTTCGCGTTCCACGTGATCGCCATTCCGCTGGTGCTGCTGGGCCTGGTGGCCGCGCACTTGATCGCACTGCACGAAGTGGGTTCGTCGAACCCGGACGGCATCGAAGTGAAGGAAAACCTGGGCCCGGACGGCCACCCGGTCGACTCGATCCCGTCGCACCCGTACTACACGGTGCACGACATCTTCGGCGTGTCCGTGTTCCTGCTGATCTTCTCGTCCGTCGTGTTCTTCGCGCCGGAAATGGGCGGTTACTTCCTCGAGTACAACAACTTCCTGCCGGGCGACCCGCTGAAGACGCCGCTGCACATCGCGCCGACCTGGTACTTCACGCCGTTCTACTCGGTGCTGCGTGCCACCACCGCCGACTTCATGTGGGTGCTGATGGGTGCCGTGGCCGCGTACGTCGCGTTCCTGTGGCTGAAATCCCGCCTGGCGTTCCGCACCAAGGCGATCATCGCCGTGATCGCGCTCGTCGCCATCGTCGGCATGCTGCCGCAGGTGCTCGATGCGAAATTCTGGGGTGTCGTGTTCTTCGGCGGCTCGGTCGTGATCCTGGCGTTCCTGCCGTGGCTGGACCACTCGCCGGTGAAGTCGATCCGCTACCGTCCGATGTGGCACAAGTACCTGTACACGCTGCTGGCCATTGCATTCGTGGCGCTGGGCTACCTGGGCACGCAGCCGCCGTCGCCGATCGGCACGATCGTGTCGCAGGCGGCGACGCTGTACTACTTCGCGTTCTTCCTGCTGATGCCGTGGTGGAGCACGGCGGGCACCTTCAAGAAGGTTCCCGACCGCGTCACCTTCCACCCGCATTGATGCGATTCACTAGCAAAGGACACGAAATGAAATTCACGAAGAAGTTGTTCGCTGTGCTGGCGCTGCTGCCGGCACTGGCTTTCGCGAGCGAGGGCGGCCATCCGCTCGATCCTGCCCCGGACCGCTCGCACAATATGGCGGCCCTGCAGAACGGTGCGAAGTTGTTCGTCAACTATTGCCTGAACTGCCATAACGCCTCGTCGATGCGCTACAACCGGTTGCGCGACCTGGGCCTTTCCGAGGACCAGATCAAGAACAACCTGCTGTTCACCGGCGAGAAGGTGGGCGAACTGATGACGACGGCGATGCCGCCCAAGGATGCCAAGGCGTGGTTCGGCGTCGTGCCGCCGGACCTGTCCGTGATCGCCCGCGCCAAGGCGAGCTCGGCAGGCAGCGGCAGCGACTACCTGTACACCTACCTGCGCACGTTCTACCAGGACGAGACGCGCCCGACGGGCTTCAACAACCTGGTCTTGCCGAACGTGGCGATGCCGCACGTGCTGTGGCAGATGCAGGGCGTGCAGCGCGCCAAGTTCGTCGAAGAGAAGGACCCGCATGACGCGAACAAGACGGTGCACAAGTTCGCCGGCTTCGAGCAGGTGACCCCGGGTACGATGAGCAAGACGGACTTCGACACGGCAGTGGCCGACCTGGTCGGCTACATGGAATGGATGGCCGAGCCGGCGCAGCAGACGCGCAAGCGCCTGGGCGTCGTCGTGCTGCTGTTCCTGACGGTGTTCGCCTTCCTGGCCTGGCGCCTGAACGCATCGTACTGGAAAGAAATCAAATAAATTTGCTTTTTGCTGGCCGATTTTGGTAAGGTCAGGATTTTTGCGCCGTTCCGGCTCGTCCGGGATGGCCCAACTGGGGTGAACCGCTTGCGGTCTCGCCCCCTTTGTTTCTAAGGAACTACCAAAATGATGGTTCTCTACTCGGGCACCACCTGCCCATTCTCCCAACGCTGCCGCCTGGTCCTGTTCGAAAAAGGCATGGATTTCGAGGTGCGCGACGTCGACCTGTTCAACAAGCCGGAAGACATCTCGACGATGAACCCGTACGGCCAGGTGCCGATCCTCGTCGAACGTGAATTGATCCTGTACGAATCGAACATCATCAACGAGTACATCGACGAGCGCTTCCCGCACCCGCAACTGATGCCGGCCGACCCGCTGATGCGCGCGCGTGCCCGCCTGATGCTGTTTAACTTCGAGAAAGAGCTGTTCGTTCATGTTCACACGCTGGAAAGCGAGCGCAACAAGACGAACGACAAGAGCCACGACAAGGCACGCGCGGAAATCCGCGATCGCCTGACGACGCTGGCACCGCTGTTCCTGAAGAACAAGTACATGCTGGGCGACGAGTTCTCGATGCTGGACGTGGCCGTGGCTCCGCTGCTGTGGCGCCTGGATCACTATGGCATCGAGCTGTCGAAGACGGCCGCGCCGCTGATGAAGTACGCCGAGCGCATCTTCTCGCGCCCGGCCTACATCGAAGCGCTGACGCCGTCCGAGAAAGTGATGCGCCGCTAATCAGCGCTTCGCGCGTAAGCTAACACCGGCGCCGGTTTTTCCCGGCGCCGTTTTTACAAGAAGACTTATGGCAGAGATTTCCACGAAGCCCTATATGCTGCGCGCCATCTATGAATGGTGCACCGACAGCGGCTATACGCCCTACCTGGCCGTCAAGGTCGACTCCGCGACCCAGGTACCGATGGAATACGTGAAGAAGGGCGAGATTGTCCTCAACATCAGCTATGGCGCCACGTCCGGGCTGAAGATGGACAACGACAGCATCCGCTTCCACGCCCGCTTCGGCGGCGTGTCGCGCGAGATCTTCATCCCCGTCAATAACGTGATGGCGATCTACGCGAACGAGAACGGCCAGGGCATGGCGTTCGAGCCGCTGCTGGGCCAGCACGCGCCGGCCCCGGCACCCGCACCGGCCCCAGCCGAACCGACGGGCCCGGCGCTGGCCTCCGTGCCGTCGCCCGCCGCCGCGCCCGCACCGGCGCCGCGCGCCGACGACGGCAACGGCCCCGACGATGGCAATGGTCCGGACGGCGGCCCGAAGAAGGGCGGCCGCCCCACGCTCACGCGGATCAAATAGCGGGTCAAATAGGATATAATCGTTACTCTTCAGATCACGCCGGCTTAGCTCAGTTGGTAGAGCAGTTGATTTGTAATCATCAGGCCGCGGGTTCGATTCCTGCAGCCGGCACCACTGTCATGAAGCCCAGCCCAATGGCTGGGCTTTTTGCTTTCTACACCCTTCCAACCGTAACATGCCTCCCGGCCATACAGTGCTACCATCCCCCCGTCCGTAACTCAACCGTTACCCCGAGGGCGTACCTATGGTGCTTCGCTGTGTCGACGTTGCCGGCAGTCGCGGCGGCAATGTGCTGTTTTCCGGCATCGGCTTCGCAGTGGAGCCGGGGCAGGGCGTGCGCATCCATGGCGACAACGGCAGCGGCAAGACCACACTCTTGCGCATGCTGGCGGGGCTGACGCCGCCGCACGCCGGCGCCGTGCTGTGGGAAGACGAGGACATCCGCACCGCACGCCAGCGCTACTGCGCCAATCTGCTCTATCTCGGCCACGCGCCAGGCGTCAAGAACGAGCTACTGGCCTGGGAAAACCTCGTGTTCATGCAGGGCTTGCGGGGCCGGGCCGCCGAAGACGAAGCCCGCGCCTGCCTCGCCGAAGCGGGCCTGGGCGCGCAGGCGGACTTGCCCGCCGGTGCGCTGTCGCAAGGCCAGCGCAAGCGGCTCGCACTGGCGCGCCTGCAACTGGCGCACAACCGGCCCATGTGGCTCCTCGATGAACCCTTTGTCGGCCTGGACCAGGATGCCGTCGCGGCGCTGTGTGACCGCGTCGCCAGTCATCGCAAGGCCGGCGGCATGCTCGTCTATACGACCCACCAGGCGGTCGAGGTGCCGGATGCGCTCACGCTGCGGCTGGAAGCATGCTGAACGCGTTCGGCGCGTCGGTCCGCCTGGCCCTGCTGTGCGCGATGCGCCGGCGCGCCGACATGCTGGCGCCGCTGGCGTTTTTCGTGATGGTGGCGAGCCTGTTCCCGATGGGCGTCGGCACCGATCCCGACCTGCTGCGCAAGATGGCGCCTGGCGTCATCTGGGTGGCGGCGTTGCTGGCGTCGATGCTGGCGTTGCACCGCATGTTCGAGGCCGACCGGGCCGACGGTACGCTCGAACAGCTGATGCTGGCGCCCGAACCGCCGGTGGTGGCGGTGGCCGGCAAGATCGCCGCGCACTGGCTGACGTCGGGTCTGCCGCTGGCGCTGGTGGCGCCGCTGCTGGCCTTGCAGTACGGGCTCGATGTGCCTTCGCTCGGCGTCGTCGTCGCCAGCCTGCTGCTCGGCACCCCGGTGCTGAGCCTGGTCGGCGCCATCGGCGCGGCGCTGGCGCTGGGCACGCGTGGTGGCAGTGTGCTCGTTGCGCTGATGCTGATGCCGCTCTATATTCCGGTCCTGATCCTCGGCGCCGGCGCCGTGTCGGCGTGCATGGCCGGTATCGGCTTCAAGGCCCAGCTGCTGCTGCTCGCGGGCCTGTGCTGTTGCGCGGTAGCGCTGGCGCCGTGGGCCGTCACCGCCGCGCTCAAGCTCGCGCTGGAATAGGAGGAAGCATGTCCACGATCCCTACGCCGCCCGCCACGCTGTTCGCCTTTGCTTCGCCGCCCGCGTTTTATGCACTGGCACGCCGCCTGGTCCCGTGGCTGTTTGCCGTGGCCATCGCCACCGGCGTGGCGGGACTGGGTCTCGGCTTCCTGATCGCGCCGACCGACCACCAGCAGGGCGATGCCTACCGCATCATCTACGTGCACGTGCCGGCGGCCTGGATGTCGATGCTGCTGTACCTGGCAATGGCGCTGTGGGCCGGGATCGGCCTTGCCTACAACACGCGCGTGTCGGCGATGATGGCGGCCGCCATCGCGCCCACTGGCGCGCTGTTCACGTTCCTCGCGCTGTGGACCGGCGCCTTCTGGGGGCGCCCGACCTGGGGGACGTGGTGGGTGTGGGACGCGCGCCTGACGTCGGAGCTGATCCTGCTGTTCCTGTACCTGGGCTTCATGGCGCTGCACGCTTCGTTCGATGATGTGCGCCGGGCCGACCGCGCTGCTGCTATCCTCGCGCTCGTCGGCGTCGTGAACGTGCCCATCATCTACTTCTCGGTACGGTGGTGGAACACGCTGCACCAGGGCGCCTCGATCAAGCTGACGGAGGCGCCGACGATGGCAGCGCCGATGTTGACGGGCATGCTGTTGATGACGGTGTGCTTCTGGGCGTACGCGGCGGCGATCGTGCTGCGCCGCGCGTGCTGTCTCGTGCTGGAGCGCGAACGCGGTGCGGCCTGGCTGGCCGCGCTGGAACGGGAGGAACGATGAACTGGCAGAGCTTCGGCGAGTTCCTGCACATGGGCGGCTACGCGCTGTACGTGTGGGGCGCGTGCGCGATGGTCGCCGCGGCACTGGCCAGCGAGGTGATGCTGGTGCGCCGGCGCCTGCGGCTGGCCCGTCGCGGGGCGGCCCGTTGAAGCCGCGCCACCAGCGCCTCGCGCTGATCGGCGGGGCGCTGGCCATGCTCGGTCTCGGCGCGTGGTTCGTGCTGTCCGCATTCCAGAGCAATCTCGTGTTCTTCTTTACACCCACCCAGGTCAGCCGGGGCGAGGCGCCGCGTGCCGGCGTGTTCCGCGTCGGCGGGATGGTGGAGAAGGGCAGCGTGCGGCGCGCTGCGGACGGTGTGACCGTCAGCTTCGTCGTCACGGACCTGCAGCGCTCGGTGCCGGTGCGCTACCGCGGCGCGCTGCCGGACCTGTTCAAGGAGGGCAAGGGCGTCGTCGCGCAGGGCGAGCTGGCGCCGGGGAACGTGTTCGTTGCGCGCGAGGTGCTGGCCAAGCACGACGAGAACTACATGCCGCCGGAAGCGGCGTACGCGCTGGCGCAGAAGAACAAGGAGCAGGGCGATGCTGCCGGAGCTCGGTAACTACGCGCTGATGCTGGCCCTTGCGCTGGCCCTGGTGCAGGGCGTGCTGCCGCTGGCCGGCGCCGCCCGCGGTGCCGCGCGCTGGATGGCCGTGGCCAGGCCCGCGGCGGGTGCGCAGTTCGTGCTGGTCACACTCGCCGGCGGCTTGCTGGTGCACGCGTTCGTCGTCAACGATTTCTCCGTGCTGTACGTCGCGCAGAACTCCAATTCGCTGCTGCCGTGGTACTACCGCGTCACCGCCACGTGGGGCGGCCACGAAGGTTCGCTGCTGCTGTGGACATGGATGCTGTCCGCGTGGACCCTGGCCGTCGCGCTGCGCAGCAGCCAACTGCCCGCCACGTTCGTCGCGCGCGTGCTCGGCGTGCTGGGCCTGATCTCGGTCGGCTTCCTGCTGTTCATGCTGCTCACGTCGAACCCGTTCGCGCGGCTCCTGCCCGCGGCGCTCGATGGCCGCGACCTCAATCCACTGCTGCAGGACGCCGGCATGATCGTCCATCCGCCGCTGCTGTACATGGGGTACGTCGGCTTCTCGGTGGCCTTCGCGTTTGCCATCGCGGCGCTGCTGGCGGGGCAGCTCGACGCGACGTGGGCGCGCTGGTCGCGGCCGTGGACCCTGCTGGCCTGGAGCTTCCTGACGCTCGGCATCCTGATGGGCAGCTTCTGGGCTTACTACGAGCTGGGCTGGGGTGGCTGGTGGTTCTGGGATGCCGTGGAAAACGCGTCGTTCATGCCATGGCTCGTGGGCAGCGCGCTGCTGCATTCGCTGATCGTCAGCGAGAAGCGCGGCACGTTCAAGAACTGGACGGTGCTGCTGGCGATCCTGGCGTTCTCGCTGGCGCTGCTCGGCACGTTCATCGTGCGCTCCGGCGTGCTGACGTCGGTGCACGCGTTCGCCACCGATCCGCGCCGCGGCACGTTCATCCTCGTGTTCCTCACGCTCGTCATCGGCTCCTCGCTGCTGCTGTACGCGTGGCGTGCGCCGGCGATCGGCGGCGGCGGCCGGATTGGCCTGTTCTCGCGCGAGGCGCTGCTGTTGACGAACAATGTGGGGCTCGTCGTCGCCGCGGCCACGGTGCTGCTCGGGACGTTGTATCCGCTCGTCCTCGATGCGCTCAACCTCGGCAAGATCTCGGTCGGGCCACCGTATTTCGAAGCGGTGTTCGTGCCGTTGATGATTCCCGTTCTGCTGCTTGCCGCGCTGGCGCCGTTCGTGCCGTGGAAGTCGGCGCGGCTGCCGGCCGTGTTGCGCGAGGTGCGCTGGGTTGCGCTGGCCGCGTTCTTCGCGGCCGTCGCGGGCGGCGTCGCGGCGGGGGCGAAACCGCTCGTCGTGCTGGGGCTCGCGTGCGCGCTGTGGC
Source organism: Pseudoduganella flava (assembly GCF_007830495.1). Classification (GTDB taxonomy): domain Bacteria; phylum Pseudomonadota; class Gammaproteobacteria; order Burkholderiales; family Burkholderiaceae_D; genus Rugamonas; species Rugamonas flava. The sequence goes on from NZ_VLKW01000006.1 coordinate 380,858, forward strand.
TCGTCGCCGGCACGTTGTGGCAGGCGCTTGCGCGCCTCGGCAAGGGGGCGGCCGGGACTTCGCTGGTGCGTCGCGTGACGCGCGAGCCGCGCAGCTATTGGGGCATGGTGGTGGCGCACGCGGGGCTCGGCATATTCGTGGCGGGCGTCACGCTGGTCAAGGGTTTCGAGGAGGCGCGCGACGTCAACCTGGGGGCCGGACAGAGCGTCGCGCTGGCCGGCTACACATTCACATTGACCGGCTTGACGAATGCCGATGGACCGAACTACACGGCGGAGCGTGCCGCGTTCAGCGTGACCAGCGCAGGGCGCGCCATCGCGACGCTGGCACCGGAAAAGCGCTGGTATCCGGTGCAGCAGACGGCCATGACGGAAGCGGCGATCGATCGTGGCGCCACGCGCGACCTGTACGTGTCGCTGGGCGAGCGCACGGCGCCAGGCCGCTGGCTCGTGCGCGTGCAGGTGAAGCCGTTCGTCGGCTGGATCTGGGCGGGAGCGCTGCTGATCGCGACGGGCGGCTTCCTCGCGGCGGCGGACCGGCGCTACCGGCTGCGCCAGGCGGCAACGCTGCCCGCGGTGGACGTGCCGGCACCCGCGCTGGCGGCGGGGAGGTGACGATGCGCCGCTACCTGATGCCGTTGATCGTGTTCCTGGCGCTGGCCGGTTTTCTTGCCGCCGGCCTGCGCAACGATCCGCGCGAGCTGCCGTCCGCGCTGGTCGGCAAGCCCGCACCCGAGTTCACCGCGAGCCGCGTCGGCGCCGGCCAGGGCATCTTCTCGCCGCGCCAGATGGCGGGCAAGGTGTGGGTGCTGAACGTGTGGGCTTCCTGGTGCGCGCCGTGCCGCGTCGAGCATCCGCTGCTGATGCGGTTCGCGCAGCAGGGCCTCGCGCCCGTGGTCGGTCTCAATTACAAGGATGCCGAGGATGCCGCCACCACGTGGCTGCGTACCCAGGGTGATCCCTACGTCTTCTCGGCCGCGGACCCGGCTGGCCGCATCGGCATCGACTACGGCGTGTATGGCGTGCCGGAGACGTTCGTCATCGATGCGCACGGCGTGATCCGGCTGCGGCATGCGGGCCCACTGACGCGCGAGGTCGTCGAAGGGAAGATCGCGAAACTCGTGCGGGAGCTGAACGGTGCGTAGCGTGCTCGTTGCCATTTGCCTGCTGGCCGGCGCGGCCGGTGCGGCGCCATCCGGCGCGGAGCTGGACCGCCGCACTGCCGCCGTCGCCGAGGAATTGCGCTGCCTCGTGTGCCAGAACCAGACGATCGCCGATTCGCACGCCGAGCTGGCCGTCGACCTGCGCCGGCAGGTGCGCGAGCAGCTGGCCCAGGGCCGCACGCCGGACCAGGTGGTCGCGTTCATGACGGAGCGCTACGGCGACTTCGTCGTGTACCGGCCGCCGCTGCGCGGCAGCACCATGTTGTTGTGGTTCGGACCCGCGCTGCTGCTCGTTGCCGGGCTCGCGATGCTGTATCGGCGCCTGCGCGCACGCACCGCGCCGCCCGCCGTGCCGGACACGCGCCGGGCCGAGGCGGCGCGCCTGCTGGATGACGAGGAGGCCAAACCATGACATGGTTCGTGCCGTTCGCGGTGCTGATGACGGCCGCGGCGCTGTTCTGCGTGATCCACCCGCTGCTGCGCCAGCATGCCGGCCCGCTGCAAGGGCCGGCGCAGAGCAGCGCCAACCTGGCGATTCTGCGCCAGCAGGCCCGCGAGCTCGATGCCCAGCTGGCGGCGGGCGACCTTGCGCCGGCCGACCATGCGCAGGCGCGTGCGGAGCTGGAGCGCCGCGTGGCCGAAGAGGTGGCGGCACCGGCACCGCTCGTCCAGGCACCGCCGCAGCGCCTGCTCGCGGGAATCGTCGCGCTGCTGGTGCCGCTGCTGGCGGCCGGCTTGTACTGGTATGCCGGCAACCCGGCCGCGCACGCGGTGATGTCCGGCTCGGCACCGCCGCTGCGCCCCGATCACGAGATTTCGGCGGCGCAGGTCAGCACGCTGTTGCAGCGCCTCGCCGACCGGCTGCGCAACGCGCCGGACGATGCCGACGGCTGGTATATGCTGGCGCGCTCGTACACGGCGATCGGCCGGCATCACGATGCCGAGCTGGCGTACCAGCGCCTGATCGTACTGGTACCGGACGATCCGGATGTGCTGGCCGATTACGCCGACGCGGCGGCCACCGCGCAGGGCGGCTCGTTGCAGGGCAAGCCCGTGGAGCTGGTGCGCAGTGCGCTGGCGCTGCTGCCCGATCATCCGAAGGCGCTGGCGCTGGCCGGCAGCGCGGCATTCGAACGGGGCGACTTCAAGGCCGCCGCCAACTGGTGGGAGCGGATGCTGCCGGCGCTGGACGGCGACGCCGAGTTGCGCCGCACCACGTTGGCCAATATCGCCGATGCGCGCCAACGCGCGGGAGAACCAGTCAGCACCACCACGGAATCGCCCAGCGCCGGCGCGGGCCAAGCGATCAGCGGCACCGTGACCATCGCGCCCGAATTGCTCAAGCACGTGACGCCCGGTGCCACCGTATTCGTGTACGCACGCGCGCCGGGTGGCGCAGGCCCGCCGCTGGCGGTACAACGGCTGAGCGTCGGCCGCTGGCCGCTGGCGTTCCGGCTCGACGATACGATGAGCATGCTGCCGCAGCTGAAACTGTCCGGCGCAAAGGAAGTCGTCGTCGGCGTGCGGGTGTCGGCGCAGGGTCGCGCCACGCCGTCGCCTGGCGATCTGGAAGGGCACTCGCAGCCGATACGGCCGGGTACCGAGGGCGTCGTCGTGCGAGTGGACACGCGCCGTGAGTGAGTCATGCGCCACACTGGTGCAGTTGTGCGCGCCGTGTTTGCTCTCGCGACGATAATGCAACCGTTAGGAAGATCAGCGAGGAACGTATGGAAAGCGACCGTCCCGTCCCGACCAAGGCGGAAGAGATCAAGGTATTCCTGTTCATCACCGCCGTGCTGGCGCCAGTGCTGGCTGTCGGCTTCATCGCCGCCTACGGCTTCATCGTGTGGTTCTACCAGCTCCTGACGGGGCACCTGCCGGGAGCGGCCTGACGATGATTGACGAAATCCATATCGCCGGCATCATCGTGCACGCGTCGCGCGCGCAGATGGATGCCGTACGCACCCAACTTGCGCTGGTGCCGGGGGCGATCGTCCATACGGCAGCCGCGGATGGCCGCATGGTCGTGACGCTGGAAACCGATTCCGCACAGCGCACGCTCGACACGATGGATGTGATCCGTGTCATCCCCGGCGTGTTCAACGTCGCGCTGGTGTACCAACATGCCGAGCCCAGAGAGGCCATGGACGAGGAGATACGATGAGCTACACGCGCCGAGATTTCATCACGCAGACGGCCGCCGCGACGGCGGCGGCGACGGCCGGCATTCCGTTCGACGCGCCCGCCGCGTCGAACGTGACGACCGATGCCTCGAAGACCCAGCTGACCTGGAACAAGGCGCCATGCCGCTTCTGCGGCGTCGGCTGCGGCGTCAACGTCGGCGTCAAGGATGGCCGCGTCGTCGCGACGCACGGCGACATCAACGCCGAAGTGAACCGCGGCGTCAATTGCGTCAAGGGCTACTTCCTGTCGAAGATCATGTACGGGGCCGACCGCCTGACCCAACCGCTGCTCAGGATGACCAATGGCCGCTATGACAAGAACGGCGAGTTCGCGCCGGTGTCGTGGGACAAGGCGTTCGACGTGATGGCCGAACAGTTCAAGAAGGTGTTGCGCGAGAAGGGGCCGGGCAGCGTCGGCATGTTCGGCTCCGGCCAATGGACCGTGTGGGAAGGCTATGCCGCCGTCAAGCTGATGAAGGCCGGCTTCCGCTCGAACAACCTCGATCCGAATGCGCGGCACTGCATGGCATCTGCCGTCGCGGGCTTCATGCGCACGTTCGGCATGGACGAGCCGATGGGCTGCTACGACGACATCGAACAGGCCGACGCGTTCGTGCTGTGGGGCTCGAACATGGCCGAGATGCATCCGATCCTGTGGACGCGCGTGACGGATCGGCGCCTGTCCGCGCCGCAGGTGAAGGTGGCCGTGCTGTCGGTGTACGAGCACCGCAGCTTCGAGCTGGCGGACCAGTCGATCATTTTTCGGCCGCAGACCGACCTGGCGATCCTGAACTTCATCGCCAATCACATCATCAAGACGAACCGCGTGAACCGCGACTTCGTCAACCGCCACACCCGCTTCGTGCTGGGCAACCAGAACATCGGCTACGGCCTGCGGCCCGAGCACGCGCTGCAGCAGGCCGCCGCCAACGCGGCCGACGCCAGCGGCAGCAAGCCGATGACGTTCGAGGAATACGCCCGCTTCGTCAGCAAATACGACGTTGACTACGTGTCGAAACTGTCCGGCGTGCCGGTCGAGCGGTTGCAACGGCTGGCCGAGCTGTACGCTGACCCGAAGATGAAGGTGGTGTCGTTCTTCACGATGGGCTTCAATCAGCACACCCGCGGCACGTGGTGCAGCAACCTGCTGTACAACCTGCACCTGCTGACCGGGAAGATCTCGTCGCCTGGCAATGGACCGTTCTCGCTGACGGGCCAGCCGTCCGCATGCGGTACCGCGCGCGAGGTGGGTACGTTCTCGCACCGCCTGCCGGCGGACATGCTGGTGACGAACCCGAAGCACCGCGAGCATGCGGAGGAGATCTGGAAGCTGCCGCCCGGGACGGTGCCCGACAAGCCGGGCTTCCACGCGGTCGCGCAGAGCCGCGCGCTGAAGGACGGCAAGCTGAACGCGTACTGGGTCATGTGCAACAACAATATGCAGGCAGGTCCGAACATCATGGGCGAAATCCTGCCGGGCTTCCGCAATCCGCAGGCGTTCGTCGTCGTGTCGGACCCGTATCCGACCGCCAGCACGACCGCGGCCGACCTGATCCTGCCCACCGCGATGTGGGTCGAGAAGGAAGGCGCGTACGGCAACGCCGAGCGGCGCACGCAGTTCTGGCACCAGCTGGTGCGCGCACCGGGCGAGGCCCGTTCCGACCTGTGGCAGCTGATGGAATTTTCCAAGCGCTTCAAGATCGAGGAAGTGTGGCCCGGCCCGTTGCTGGCGGCAGCCCCGCAGTACCGCGGCAAGACGCTGTTTGACGTCCTGTTCCGCAACGGCCAAGTCGACAAATTCCCGACGTCGCAGATCGCCGCCGGTTACCTGAACGACGAGGCGAAGGCGTTCGGCTTCTATGCGCAGAAGGGCCTGTTCGAGGAATATGCATCGTTCGGCCGTGGCCACGGCCACGACCTGGCACCGTTCGACCGCTACCACGAGGCGCGCGGGCTGCGCTGGCCGGTCGTCAACGGCAACGAGACACGCTGGCGCTACCGCGAGGGCTACGATCCGTACGTGAAGAAGGGGGAAGGTGTGCGCTTCTACGGCATGCCGGACGGGAAGGCGGTGATCTTCGCGCTGCCATACGAGAAGGCGGCCGAGGAGCCGGACAAGGAATATCCGTTCTGGTTGTCGACTGGCCGCGTGCTCGAGCACTGGCATACGGGCACGATGACGCGGCGCGTGCCGGAGCTGTATCGCGCGGTGCCGAACGCCGTGTGCTTCATGCACCCTGAGGATGCGAAGGCGCTGGGCGCGCGCCGCGGCGACATCATCGAAGTGAAGTCGCGCCGCGGCTCGATCCAGACGCGGGTCGAGACGCGTGGCCGCAACCGGCCGCCGCGCGGGCTCGTGTTCATTCCGTTCTTCGACGCTGGTCAGCTCGTCAACAAGGTGACGCTCGACGCGACGGACCCGATCTCGTTCCAGACCGACTACAAGAAGTGCGCGGTCGCCATCCGCAAGATCTGAAAGGAGGCGATATGAAGAAGCTCATTACCTGCCTGCTGTGTTGCTGCATCGCGTTCGGCGCCCAGGCGCAACGGGCCCTCGACAATATGCGTGGCCCGACGCCGCTGGCCGAAACGGCCAAGCCGGCGCCGATGGTCAATCCTGACAACAGCGACGTGCGGCGCGTGCGCAACTACGCGATGCAGCCGCCCGTCATCCCGCACAAGATCGAAGGCTACCAGGTCGACAAGAGCGCGAACCGCTGCATGATGTGCCACGCGCGCACGCGCACGCAGGAAAGCGGCGCGCCGATGATCAGCGTGACGCACTTCCAGAACCGCGAGGGCAACTTCCTGGCCGAGCTGTCGCCGCGGCGTTACTTCTGCCTGCAGTGCCACGTGCCGCAGGCGAACCTGAACCCGCTCGTCGAGAATACGTTCAAGGACGTGGACACGATGCTGAACCAGGCGCCGCCGGCGGACGCGCCGGCCAAGCGCAAATAAGGGGGCGCCATGCTGCGGATCGTCAAACGCTATTGGGATGTGCTGCGCCAGCCGAGCGCGCACTTGAGCCTGGGCTTCCTGATCGTCGGCTCCTTCATCGCCGGCATCCTGTTCTGGGGCGGCTTCAACACGGCGATGGACTTCACCAACACGGAGAAGTTCTGCACGGGCTGCCACGAGATGCGCGACAACGTGTACCCGGAGCTGCAGCGCACGATCCATTTCACGAACCGCAGTGGCGTGCGCGCCAAGTGCTCGGATTGCCACGTGCCGCACAACTGGACGGACAAGATGGCGCGCAAGATGCAGGCGTCCAAAGAAGTGTGGGGCAAGATCTTCGGCACGATCGACACGCGTGAGAAATTCGAGGAACACCGGCTGATGCTGGCCCAGCACGAGTGGCGGCGGCTGAAGGCCAACAATTCGCTCGAATGCCGCAACTGCCACCAGTTCGAATCGATGGACTTCACGCGCCAGAGCCCGCGCGCCGCGAACGCGCACTCGACGCACCTGGCCAGCGGCCAGAAGACGTGCATCGACTGCCATAAAGGCATCGCGCACACGCTGCCGGACATGTCGGGGCAGTAAATGCGTTACGCCGCGCCGCCGTGGCGGCGCGGTGGCAAAGCCGCGCGTCACGATTTCGGCGCCCCTGCTAAGATGAGCCCAGCTTCGTTGACGAAGGAGAGCTCATGGCCCTGCAACACGCATCATCCGGACAAGTCATCGCCCTGCAGCATGCCGGCGAAGACGTCACCCAGTTTTCCTCGATCGCACTGGCAAAGACCGACGAGATCGAACTGATCCGCCTCGTACTACCCGCCGGCAAGACGATGCCGGAACACTGGGTCAAGGGCGAAATCACCCTGCAATGCCTGTCAGGCGAAATCGCCGTGGACGCGCACGGTCGTACCGCGACGCTGCATGGTGGCGAGATGCTGTACCTGGCCGGCGCGACCCCGCACGCGGTGCGTGCGGTCGCCGATTCGGTGGCGCTGCTGACGATCGTGTTGAAGGATTGACGCTCACGGGCACGGATAGCGCACCGCGTACAGGATGCGCGGCGCCCCCAACGGCGCGCCATTGACGGGATTGCGATCCAGGCGCCCGACGGCGTCGAGCGCGATGCAGGCGTCGTGCGACAGCGCCGCCCCGGCAACGAACACGTGGGTGATTCCGGCGGCCCGCAGCGGCGCAGCCCGCAACGTGGCGGCCTGCGGCGAGGTCAGCGAAGGTGGCAACCCCAGCAGGCGCCGCCCTTGCGGCATGCTGATCACCCGGTTCGCCAGCGATGATCCTGCCAGTGGATAATGCCAGCTGCGGTCCGCCAGATTCAGGATGACCGCACCGGCCGGCAGCGCGTCGATCTCCGGCGGATACTCATAGAACTGCGCCCGCGTGCTTTGCCCCGACAGCACGATCCGGTCGCCGAACTGCACCAGCTGGCGCGACAGGAACACCCCCAGCATGATCACGATGCACGCGGCCAGCACGCCGTCGAACAGCCGGCGCCAGCCGCCATGCGCCTGCGTCACGACCCACGCCAGCAGCGGCATCGCCAGCGGCAGCGCGGCCAGCACGTAGCGCGGCTGGCGGTCACCCAGCAACCACCATGCGCCGACGATGAGGCACACGGCAAACAGCAGCGCGGCGCGCACGCGGTGACGTCGCCAGCCGTCGCGCACGACCGCTGCGCCGATGGCGATGCCGGTCGCGGGAATGGCCGCGGCGACAAAGGCGCCCAGGCCGCCGCTGTGCTTGAAGTTCTGGCCGTAGCGCTGCGTTTCCGTCCACGGATAGGCAAGCCATTGCAGCGAGTGGTCGACCCATTCCAGCTGGGTCGTTGCGCGCAGCGACGTATCGAAGTCCGCCGCCGGCAGCCAACCGAACCAGGGGCCCACCAGCGGCACGCCGACCGGGTGCAGCGGGTTGCCGAACAACAGCGCGTTGCGGGCCAGCCAGAAGCCGCCGGCGGCCAATGCCGTCCCGCCGAACAGCGCGGCATGGCGCAGCATGCGCGGTCCGCGCGCCTGGCAGCAGACATTGATGCCGATGGCGGCCGCGCTGATCAGGTGCAGGCTCTTGAAGCCGAACGCGAGGCCGACGCACAGGCCCGCCAGCGGCAGCGCGAGCGCCGGCCGCAACGGGCACAGCACGAAGTACATCGCCAGCGCCGCAAAGGCGATGCCGCCGATGTCCGCGCCCAGTTCCACGGAAGAGAATGCGATCATCGGCACACCCAGCAAGCCGCAGCAGGCGTAGACCGACGCCCTGGCGTCCGCACCGGCGAGCCGGCACAGGCCGCGCACGGCCATCATGAGGGGCACCAGCAACAGCAGATTCGCCGCCGCCACCAGCCGTTCCGGCAGCACCTGCAGCAGCACGGCCCACAGGATGCTGGCGTTCGCCGGGAACGTGTGGGGGAAGTTGCCGTCCCATGGCTGCAACGACTGCGTCTGCAGCAGGTGCACCGACAACGGCAGGTGATAGGCCATCACCTCGTATCCCTGCGGCCGGCCGAACGCGAGCAGCACGCCGGCGAGCGCGAACGTCAACGCCGTCAGGCCGGCGATGGGAGACCAGCATTGCCGGGGCAGCGGGGCGAGCGGCGCAGGGCAGGGGACCAGCCGCAACGTCAGCGCAACGGCCAGCAGCAGCAACGCGGCGTTGGCGGTGGTGACGACGGGCGCGCCCGTGCCCAGTTCCACGGCACCCAGCACCTGGAACGCCAGCAGCAGCGCGGCAACGAACGTGACGAGCGCGACGGGCACCGCTTCGCCCGGTACGCGCCGCGCGGCCAGCACGGCGATCCAGCCGCACAGCGCGACGAGCATCCACGCCGTCATCGCGAGTGTTCCAGCAGCACCCGCGCCGCACGCGCCAGCAGCAGCACGTGGTTGCGGATGCCGTCGCTGGTGGCGAAGTAGACGAGCGCGGAAAGCGCGGCCGCGCATGCCGGCGCTTTCGATATCCAGGCCGACAGCGTCATGGCCGCTCCTTGTCGAAGCCTTCGCCGCATACGGCCTCGATGTGGAAACGGGGCCGCTTCTTCGTCGATTCGTACACCTTCGCCAGGTATTCGCCGATCACGCCCAGGCTCAGCAGCTGGATGCCGCCCAGCAGGTACATTGGAATGACGACGGACGCCCAGCCCGGCACCGCCTGGTCCGTGAATAGCCGGATGCCCAGCGCCCATGCCGACAGCAGCAGGCTGCCCAGTGAGACCAGGGCGCCGGCGCCGGTGATCAGGCGCAGCGGGTAGGCGGTGAACGACGTGACGCCTTGCCACGCCAGCGACAGCATCTTGCGCAGCGGGTATTTCGACGTGCCGGCAAAGCGCGGCGCCCGTTCGAATTCGACGACCGACGTACGGTACCCCAACTGCGGCACGAGACCGCGCAGGAACAGGTGCGTCTCCTCGTAGCCGCGCAGGCTCTCGATCGCGCAGCGGCTCATCAGCCGGAAGTCGGCATGGTTGAACTGCACCTGTACGCCGAGCAGGGCCAGCAACCGGTAATAGGCCTCGGCGCTGGTGCGCTTGAAGAAGCTGTCCTGCTCGCGGCTGCTGCGTACCGCATAGACGATCTCGCTGCCGGCGCGATAGTTGTCCAGCATGCGGGGGATCGCTTCCAGGTCGTCCTGCAGGTCCGCATCGAGGCTGATGAGTACGTCGCCCGGCACCGTCAGCAGGCCGCACAGCAGCGCGTTCTGGTGGCCGCGGTTGCGCGAGAGCTTGACGCCGCAAACGACCGGGAACGCGGCGGCATATTCGGCGATCAGGCGCCACGTCCCGTCACTGCTGCCGTCATCCACGTAGTAGATCGCGCTGCCGGGCGCGGCCTGCCCGTCCCCTTCGAGCCGGGCCATCAGCGCGACGAGGCGGCGCGTCGTCTCGGGCAGCACTTCCTGCTCGTTAAAGCAGGGCAGCACGAGGCTGACGACAGGCGCGGGCCTCAGCTCTGGCGGCTGCCGAAAGTCCAGGCGCCATGGATGCAGTAGTTCCATAGGATCACTCCCGCGGTGGTCAGCAGTTGGGCCGGCACGATCGACAGCCCGGCGTTCGTGAGCAAGGTCAGCAGCAGATGGTTCAGCAGCAGGCCGGACAGCGCGACGATCGCGAAGCGGGGCGCCGTCACGCCGTTGTCCTCATTGCTGCGGAACGTCAGCCAGTCATTCAGCAGGTAGTTCAGGACGGCACTGAGCGCGAAGCCGGCGCAGGAAGCGGGCACGGCGGGTAGTCCCGCGTGCACCAGCAGTGCCATCAGCCCGTAGTGGACGAGCGTGCTGATGCCGCCGACGCACAGGAAGGTGAGGAAGCTGCGCGCCGAGAAGTTGCTGCGCGCACCGGCAAGGGTGGAAGGATCGGCCATGGATAGCGAGACGGGCAAGCGTACCCGTCAAGTCTATCGAGCCGTTTCGGCGGCCGACCTCGATTGGATCAATCGTTACTTCGAAGCGGGCGCGAGTGTCTCATCGCGGGGATCGCGTGCCAGCATGCGGGTGACGAGGTCTTGCGGCTTGACGCCATCGAACAGCACGGCGGCGACGCCATTGGTGATCGGCATCTCGACGCCAAGCCGGCCGGCCAGCTCGCGCACGGCTTTCGCGCACGGCACGCCTTCGGCCACGTGGCCCAGCTCCGTCACGATCGTCGCCAATGCCTTGCCCTGCGCCAGCCCCAGGCCGACGCGGCGGTTGCGCGACAGGTCGCCCGTGCAGGTAAGGATCAGGTCGCCCATGCCCGTCAGGCCCATGAACGTCTCGATATTGCCGCCCAGCGCCGTGCCGAGGCGGGTGATCTCGGCCAGGCCGCGGGTGACGAGCGCCGCGCGGGCGTTCAGCCCGAGGCCCAGGCCGTCGGCGATGCCGGTGGCGATCGCCATCACGTTCTTCACGGCGCCACCCACTTCGACACCGACGATGTCCTCGCTCGAGTACACGCGCATCGTGCCGCCATGCACGGCTGCCACGACGCATTCGCGCAGGCCGGCCGAGCTGGAAGCGATCGTCAGCGCGCACGGCAGGCCCTTCGCCACTTCCTGCGCGAACGACGGGCCGGACAGCGCACCGTTGGCGATGCCCTCGCCCAGCACGTCGCGGAAGACTTGGTGCGGCAGCAAGCCCGTTTCGTATTCGAAGCCCTTGCACAGCCAGACGAGGTTCGGAATCGGCCGGCCTTTCAGGCTCTCCAGCAGCGGGCGCAGGCCGGCGACGGGCGTCGCGGCGATCAGCAGGCCGTCGTGGCCGTCCGCGTCGCGGTAGGTGTGGGCCACGGCCGCGTCGAAGTCGGCGCTCACCTTCAGGGCGGGCGGGAACGGGTAGCCGGGCAGGTAGTGCGTGTTCTCGTGGGCGGCGCCGATGTCGCGCATCGCGTCGGCATTGCGGCCCCACAGGATCACGTCGTGCCGGGCGGCGACGGCGATGGCGACGGCCGTGCCCCAGGCGCCGGCGCCCAGGACAGTGATGCGGCGCCGGTTCGGTTTGTTGTCTTGCATGTCAGATGCCCCAGATATCGCTGCTGCGTACGTAGCCGGCCAGGCCGTCGCGGTGGCGGACCTTGATCCAGCCGTTCGCGCCAGGTTCGCCCAGCTCCAGCAGCACGCCTTTGTCGGCCGTGAACACCACGGCCGACGCTTCATCCTCGGCAGCGCGTACCTTGGCGTTCGCCACGCGCACGATCACGTTGCGCCGGCCCGTCAGCGCGCGCGCCGGCGTCCACGCCAGGTCGCCCGCCACGTCGCGCACCTTGACCCAGTCGCCATAGGTCAGCACGATCTCGAGGGGCGTGCCGCGCGGCACGATGAAGAGTTTGCTCCCTTTTGTCGACGGGGCGTCGTACAACACGGCGGGAGCCGCGCCGACCGTCTTGAATTCGGCGGCCCAGGCACCGGCGCTCGCCAGCAGCAGGGCGACACTGATTATCAAGCGGGTAACACTCATTGCCAAAAACTTTCGTCCAAAATGATCAAAGGCCACGAAGGGCCTTTGAGATGGGAACTGCCGGGAGGCGCAGGCCCCCCATGCGTCAGCGCAATTACTGAACGGTGTTGGTGCCTTCGGCAGCCTTGGCTTGCTGTTCGGCGATCGCCTGCAGACGCTGCTGGTAGAACACCTCGAAGTTGATTTCAGCCAGGTGCACCGGCGGGAAGCCCGCGCGGGTGATCACGTCGGCGATGTTCGCGCGCAGGTACGGGTACACGATGTTCGGGCAACCGATGCCCAGCAGCGGATCCAGCTGGTCGGCCGGAATGTTGCGCGCTTCGAAGATACCGGCTTGCTTGCCTTCGACCAGGAATGCAACCTTGTCCTTGACCTTGGCGGTCACGGTGATCGTCACGGTCGACTCGAAGATGCCGTCCTGCAGCGGGGCAGCGCCCACGTCCAGCGCCACTTCGATCGTCGGGGCTTCCTGCTCCAGGAAGATCGCCGGGGAGTTCGGCTGTTCCAGCGACATGTCTTTCAGGTAGACGCGTTGGATTTGGAATACGGGTTGCAGATTTTCGTCAGACATGGAACGCTTTCAATGAATTGGACAGATAATTATCGTCGTCCGCCCAGGATGCCAACCGAACCTGGATCAAACGCGTGGGCAATTGTAGCAAAACAAATATGTTCGCCACCCTTTTTTTGCCCACGCATTAATAAATTTCCATCACCCCTTCAGCAGCGGATCGAGGCCGCCGGCCTGGTCGAGCGCGTACAGGTCGTCGAAGCCGCCCACGTGGGTTTCGCCCACATAGATCTGCGGCACGGTGCGGCGCCCCGTCTTCTGCATCATCACCTGGCGCTGCTCCGGGTCGAGGTCGACGCGGATCTTGTCGATGTTCTTGATGCCCTTGCTCTCGAGCAGCCGCTCGGCGCGGATGCAATACGGGCAAACGGCGGTGGTGTACATGGTTACTGGTGCGGTCATGGCGTATACCCTCCTGTTATTTGGTAATCGGCATTCCTTGGGTTTTCCACGCATCGATGCCGCCGTCCAGGACGACCACATCGGCAAACCCGGCCTTTTCCAGGATTTTTGCGGCGCCGAAGGCACGCGTCCCTTTTTGGCAGACGACCACGGCCGTCCTGTTCTTGAATTTTTCCAATTCGCCGCGGCGCTTGTCCAGCTCGCCCAGCGGAATGTTCCTGGCGTCGGGCAAATGACCTTCGCCGAAGGCCGCCGCGTCGCGTACGTCCACAATGGTGGCTTTACCGCGGTTTATCAACAGCGTGACCTGCTGCGGGGAGGCCTTTTTGCCGCGCTGGGTTAGAACCGGCCACAGCAACGCGCCGCCGGACAACACGGCAATGCCTACGAGCAAGAAATGGTCGATGATGAATTTCACTTAGCATCCATTGGTTGAAGTCAATCCGGCCATTATAAAATAGAAGGCGAACAACAGCTCCGGCAGCCCGCTGCCCCGGCCACTTCCCACTTTCTCAACCTAGAAGATTGTCAAATGTACAAAATCGTTTTCATGCGTCATGGCGAGTCCACCTGGAACCTCGAAAACCGCTTCACTGGCTGGACCGATGTGGACCTGACTGAAAAAGGTGTCAAGGAAGCCAGGCTGGCCGGCGAAGTGCTGAAGCAGGAAGGCTATACGTTCGACCTGTGCTACACGTCCGTACTGAAGCGGGCGATCCGCACGCTGTGGCTGACGCTGGACGAGATGGACCTGATGTACCTGCCGATCAAGAACGACTGGCGCCTGAACGAACGCCACTACGGCGCGCTGCAGGGCCTGGACAAGGGTGAGACGGCCGCCAAGTTCGGCGACCAGCAGGTGCTGATCTGGCGCCGCAGCTACGACATCCCGCCGCCCGCGCTGGAAGCGTCGGACGACCGCACGTCGTACAACGACCCGCGCTATGCCGGCCTGCCGAAGGAACAGATCCCGCTGACCGAATGCCTGAAGGACACCGTGGCGCGCGTGCTGCCGGCATGGAACGAGGAAATCGCACCGCAGATCAAGGCCGGCCGCAAGATCCTGATCTCCGCCCACGGCAACAGCCTGCGCGCACTGATCAAGATGCTCGATGGCATCAGCGACGAGGAAATCGTCGGCCTGAACATCCCGAACGGCCAGCCGCTCGTCTATGAACTGGATGCGGACCTGAAGCCGATCCGTCACTACTACCTGGGCGACCCGGCCGCGATCGCCGCCGCGCAGGCTGCCGTGGCCAATCAAGGCAAGGCCAAGTAAGACACCGATGGCAGTTAACCGTTCGCGGCGCGCCGGCGCCTGGTTCGCCGCGCTCGGCGTGGCCGCAACCCTCGCCTTTGGCGGGGGCGATGCCCTCGCGGCCAAGCAGCAGACCAATCGCAGCAAGCAGAAAGCGGCCGCCGAGGCGGAGCGCGTCGCGTTGCAGCAGAAACTCAATGCGCTGAAGAAGGACATCGGCCAGACCGAGAGTGCCCGCGAGGATGCGGCGGACACGCTGGCCGAATCCGAGGAAGCGATCTCGAACGCCAACCGCCAGTTGCGCGAGCTGGCGGCCGAGACGGCGGAAACCAATGAGCGCATCACCCGCCTTTCGGGCGAGCGCGAGCGGCTGGCCGCGACGATCGCCGGCCAGAAGCAGCAGCTCGCCAGGCTGCTGCGCGAGCAGTACGTGGCCGGCAATGAAGACCGCATCAAGCTGCTGCTGTCCGGCGACAATCCCAACCGCATCAACCGCGACCTGCAATTGATGTCCTATGTGTCGCAGGCGCAGGCCAAATTGATCGAATCGCTGCGCGCCAACCTGGCCGCCGTCGAGAACAACCAGGCCGAGGCGCAGAACGCGAAGGACGAGCTGGAAGAGATCGCCGAGGAAGAGCGCCAGCAGAAAGCCGTGCTGGAACAGCAGAAGGCGAAACACGCCGCGCTGGTGGCGAACCTGTCGAAGAAGCTCGACACGCAGCGCAAGGAAGCGGGCCGGCTCGAGCGCGACGAGCAGCGCATGGGCGCGCTGGTGGACCGGCTGAACAAACTGATCGAGGAACAGGCGCGTGCCGCCGCGGCCGAACAGAAGCGCCGCGAGCAGTTGGCGGCGCAGCGCGCCGCGAAAGCCAAGGCGGAAGCGGAAGCGCGCGCGCTGGCCGCGGCCAAGGCGAAGGCGGAACGCGAACGGCTGGCGCGCGAAGGCAAGCCGCCGCGCAGGGACGAACCGAAAGTGGCCGTCAAGCCAGAGCCGAAGCCGGAGCCGAAACCGGAGACCCGCGTCGCCGAGCGCGACGAAGGCGGGGCCCGGCCGTCCGACGTGGCGCTGGCGCCGGCCGCGCCTGCCGGCGCATTCGCCAGCCTGAAAGGGCAGATGGCGGCACCCGTCTCCGGCAAGATCGCCGCGAAGTTCGGCAGCAAGCGTGGCGACGGCCCCAGCTGGAAGGGCGTGTTCATCCTGGCGCACGAAGGCGCCGAGGTGCGCTCCGTGGCACAGGGCCGCGTCGTGTTCGCCGACTGGCTGCGCGGCTTCGGCAACCTGATCATCGTCGATCACGGCGGCCAGTACATGAGCATTTACGGCAATAACCAGTCGCTGCTGAAGCGCGCCGGCGATATCGTCAAGGGCGGCGACGTGATCGCAGCGGCCGGCAACAGCGGTGGCAACGAGGAATCGGGTTTATACTTCGAGCTGCGTCATCAGGGCCGGGCGTTCGATCCGGCCGGCTGGGTGAAGTTCTAGCGGAAAGCATATGGGTAACAAACTCAAGAGTATCGGCCTGATCGGCCTGGGCATGATGGCCGGCGTGGCCGCCTCGATGAACTTTTCCGCGCTTGCCCAGCGCGCCGATGCGCCGCTGCCGCTGGACGAATTGCGCCAGCTGTCCGATGTGTTCGGATTGATCAAGTCGGACTACGTCGAAAGCGTCGACGACAAGAAGCTGCTGCAGGATGCGATTGCCGGCATGGTGTCGTCGCTCGATCCCCATTCCGTCTACCTGGACAAGAAGGCCTTCCGCGAGATGCGCGAGTCCGTGCAGGGCAAGTTCGTCGGCGTCGGCATCGAGGTCGCGGCCGAAGACGGCTACGTGAAGGTGGTGTCGCCGATCGAGGATTCGCCCGCGTTCAAGGCCGGCATCAAGGCGGGCGACCTGATCACCCGCATCGACAACGTGCCGCTGAAGGGCATGTCGCTGGACGAGTCGATCAAGAAAATGCGCGGCGAGCCGCGCACGAAAGTCGTGCTGACGCTGTCGCGCAAGGGCGAGGACAAGCCGCTGATCGTGCCGGTCGTGCGCGAAGAGATCCGCGTGCAGAGCGTGAAGGCGAAGATGGTGGAGCCGGGCTATGCGTGGCTGCGCATCTCGCAGTTCCAGGAGCCGACCGTCGACGAGATGGTCAAGAAGCTCGCCGCGCTGTACGCGCAGACGCCGGACATCAAGGGCATCGTGCTGGACCTGCGCAACGATCCGGGCGGCGTCGTGCCGGGCGCGATCGGCGTGTCGGCCGCGTTCCTGCCGAAGGATTCCGTCGTCGTGTCGACCAACGGCCAGCTGCCCGATTCGAAGCAGACGTTCTATGCGCGCCCCGAATACTATGCCGGCCGCCACCCGGGCGATCCGCTGGCAAAGCTGCCGGCGGCCGTGAAGACGGTGCCCCTCGTCGTGCTGGTCAACGCCGGTTCCGCCTCCGCCTCCGAGATCGTCGCGGGCGCGCTGCAGGACTACAAGCGCGCCATCGTGATGGGCGGCACGACGTTCGGCAAGGGCTCGGTGCAGACGCTGCGCCAGCTGACGGCCGATACCGCCGTCAAGCTGACGACCGCCCGCTATTACACGCCGAAGGGCCGGGCGATCCAGGCCAAGGGCATCGAGCCTGACGTGCATGTGGACGAGACGGCGGAAGGCGACGGCTTGAACGGCCTGCGCCTACGCGAGGCGGACCTCGAAAAGCACCTGTCCGGCGACGAGAAGGAAATCCGCCCGGTGCGCCACGACGACGTGGAAGAAGAGCAGCGCCTGCTGGCGCTGGCGAAGAAGCAGAAGCCCATCGAGTTCGGCAGCAAGGAAGACTTCCAACTGGCGCAGGCGCTGAACCACTTCAAGGGCTTGCCCGTGAAACTGGCGAAGGTGGACACGCCGGCCGACAAGGCCGCCGCTGAAACCGCCGTGAAGCGCGAGACGAAGATGGATGCCAAGCCGGATTCAAAGTCGGATTCAAAGACGGACGTGAAGCCGGAAGACAAGAAGGCGCCGCCGTCGCACGTGAAATGAACGACGAACAGCTGCTGCGCTATTCGCGGCACATCCTGCTCGACGAGATCGGCATCGAGAGCCAGCAAAAGCTGCTCGCGGCGCGCGTGCTCGTCATCGGCGCCGGCGGCCTCGGCTCCCCGGCCGCGCTGTACCTCGCGTCGGCCGGCGTCGGCAGCCTGACGATCGTCGACGACGACGACGTCGATCTCACCAACCTGCAGCGCCAGATCGCCCACACGACGGCGCGAGTGGGTCAGCCGAAGGCGCTCTCCGCCCGCGAGGCCATCGCCGCGCTCAATCCGGATGTGCAGGTGACGGCGCTGATCGAGCGCGTCGACGACGCGCGCCTGGCCGAACTGGTGGCTGCCAGCGACGTCGTGCTGGACTGCACCGACAACTTCAAGACCCGCCACGCCGTCAACCGCGCCTGCGTCGCCGCCCGCGTGCCGCTCGTATCGGGCGCCGTGATCCGCTTCGACGGCCAGGTCAGCGTCTTCGACCCCCGCTCGGGCGCTGCGCCGTGCTACTCGTGCCTGTTCCCGCAGGACCAGGCGTTCGAGGACGTCGCCTGTTCGACGATGGGCGTGTTCGCCCCGCTGGTCGGCGTCGTCGGCGCCATGCAGGCGGCCGAGGCGTTGAAGCTCGTGATGGGCATCGGCGAGTCGCTGGCCGGCCGGCTGCTGCTGCTGGACGGCCTGCGCATGGAGTGGACCAGCATCGGCGTGGGCCGTAACGACGGCTGTCCCGTCTGCGGCGGCTGATTGAACCGGTGTCCGCACCGGTTACATGTCTTTACCCCCTTTTTCACCTTGCTGTAGTAAAACCGGCTTATACTGCTGCACTCTGCTTTTCGCACAACTTCTGCCAATCCACCGCGAACACATGAAAAAAGGTCTCTACAGCACGCGCCGTGCGCGTGGCTTCACCCTCATCGAAATCATGGTGGTCGTCGTCATCATGGGCGTGCTGGCCGCGCTCGTCGTGCCGAAGCTGCTGGCGCGCACCGGCGAGTCGAAAGTGGCGGCCGCGAAGGTCGACATCGCGACGATCATGCAATCGCTGAAGCTGTACAAGCTCGATAACACGCGCTACCCGACCACGGAGCAGGGCCTGCAGGCGCTGCTGACGAAGCCGACCAGCGGCCCGGCCGCCAACGGCTGGAAGGAAGGCGGCTACCTGGAAAAAATGCCGAAGGACCCGTGGGGCAACCCGTACCAGTACCTGTCGCCCGGCGTGAAGGGCGAGGTCGACGTGTTCTCGCTGGGTGCCGACGGCCAGCCCGGCGGCACCGGCGAGGATGCCGACATCGGCTCCTGGGAAAACTGACGCGCAGCACGCCATGCGCCAACGCGGCTTCACGCTGATCGAGCTGCTGGTGGTGTTGGTCATCATCGGCCTGACGCTGGGCCTCGTCACCGTGAACCTGGCGCCCAGCCAGCGCCAGGCGATGCAGCAGGACGCGCAACGGGTCGCGCTGCTGCTGCAGCTGGCGCGCGACGAAGCCATCGTGCGCAACCGCCCGATCGCGTTCGAAGCGAGCGAGCAGGGTTACCGCTTCCTCGTCAGGGACGGGCGCGAATGGAAAACCCTGCCGCAGGACGACATGCTGCGCGAACGCGAGTTCAAGCGCGCGCCCGTCACGCTGCTGCTCGATCCCCCCACCAATCTCCCCGGTGCGCCGCTGCGCATCGTGTTCGGCCGCGAGCCCGTCGACAAGCCGTTCGTGCTGACGATGGCCGCGGGCGACGTCAGCGCGGCCGTGCATGCCGACGGCGTCGGCCATTTCACCGTGGAGTAAGCGGATGAAGCGTCGCGCGCAGGGATTCACGCTGCTCGAAGTGCTGGTTGCGCTGTTCATCGTCGGCACCGCGCTGATCGCGTCGCTGCAGGCGATCGGCAGCCTGACGCACAACAGCGACGGTCTGCGCACGACGATGATGGCCACGTGGTCGGCCGAGAACCGCCTGGTGCAGATCCGCCTCGGGAAGCTGTTCCCGTCGGTCGGCAAGACGTCGTTCCCATGCCCGCAGGGCGACCTGCAACTGCAGTGCGAGGAAGAGGTGATCCTGTCGCCGAACCCGCTGTTGCGCCGTGTCGAAGTCTCCGTCTACGACAGCGCGCACCCCGAGCGGCGCATCATCAAGCTTGTGCAACTGGTGATGAAGTCATGACGCGCGCACGCGGCTTCACGCTGATCGAATTGCT
This sequence comes from Pseudoduganella flava, assembly GCF_007830495.1. Lineage (GTDB taxonomy): Bacteria > Pseudomonadota > Gammaproteobacteria > Burkholderiales > Burkholderiaceae_D > Rugamonas > Rugamonas flava. Next base: position 400,533 of record NZ_VLKW01000006.1, read on the forward strand.
GGTCGCGATCACCGTGCTGGCGATTGTCGCCGTGCTGGGCTGGCGCGGCCTGGACAGCATCCTGCGCTCGCGCACGCAGCTGACGCAGCAGATGGAATACACGCGCGGCATCCAGCTGGCGTTCGCGCAGATGCAGAACGACCTGGAGCAGTTGGCTGGCGCGGCGGTGATCGGCGCGGCCCGCCAGAACCTAGTGGCCGACAATTCCCGGCTCGTGTTCATCCGCCTGCAGTCCCCGGAAAACGGCGCCACGCAGCTGGCCGTCGTCAGTTATCGGCTGCGCGACGGCGTGCTGACGCGGCGCGAGTCGCCGCCGACACGCGACATGACGCAGCTGGAGGGGCTGTGGCAGGCCGCGCAGTCCGATACCGACTCGACGCCGGACGTGGCGCTGCAGGCGAACGTGACCGCGATGAACATCCGGCTGTGGGACAGCGGCGCATGGGTGGCGCCGCCGAACGGCACGGGCAATAGCACGGGCAATACAGTGCGCGGCACGGCGACCGGGTTGGAGATGTCGCTGCAATTGCTGAACGAGCCGAACCCGATGGTGAAGGTACTGCTGCTGGGGGCGATATGAAGAGCGTGACCCGGAGCGTGACCCGGAAGCTGACCCGCCAGCGCGGCGTGGCAGTCGTCACGGCGCTGCTGTTGACGACGCTGGCCGTGACGATCGTCGCCAGCCTGTTCTGGCAGCAGCAGGTGCAGGTACGGTCGATGGAAAACCAGCGCCTGCACCTGCAGACGCGGTGGATTTTGCGCGGGGCGCTGGACTGGGCGCGGCTGATCCTGCGGCAGGATGGCATCGACTCGCCCAACTGGACCCGTGCCGATGGCGTGTGGGCGACGCCGCTGGCGGAGACGCGACTGGACGATTACGTGGAGCGTGAGCGGGTCGAGGGCGAGACGTACGATGCGACGCTGCAGGGCCAGGTTGTCGATGCACAGTCGCGTTACAATCTGAAGCGGCTGGCACCCGGTGGCACCATCAACGCTCAGGAAGTAGCGGCGTTCAAACGGCTGCTCGAATTGCTGCAGCTCGATGGCGGCTTGGCGCAGTCCGCCGCGCAGCTGGTGCAGCGCGCCGCGCAGGCAACGCTGGCGCAGCAGCAGCAGGGCGGCAGCAATACCCCGATGGCGCTGCAGCGGCTGGAAGACCTCCTCGCGGCAGGCTTTTCGCAGCAGGCGATCGATCGCTTGCGCGACTATGTCGTCGTGCTTCCGGACGACCAGGCACTGGTGAACGTGAACACGGCCAGCGCCGAGGTGATCGCAGCCATCGTGGATACCATGTCGCTGGCCGATGCGCAAGCGCTGGTGGCGGACCGCAAGCGCACCACATACACGAAGAACCTGCCGTTCACCAGCAGCCCGCAGGTGCAGGGCAAGACAGTGCTGGCCCAGGTGGACGTGCGCAGCAATTACTTCCTCGTGCTCAGTCAAGTAAGGCTGGATCGGGCGCGGCTGGAATCGTGGGCGCTGATCCGCCGCGAAACGCAACAGAAGCTCTTTGTGACGAGCATCGAGTGGATCAGGGAAATCTAAGGAAAGCAAAGCGTTTTGACGACTCTCTACATAAGTTATCCGGCCCGTGCCGCCGCGGCCGACAACGGTGCGGCCTGCGGCTACGCGCTGGTGGGCGACGCCGGCAACGTGATGCAGCAGGGCGTGGGTGCGCTCGGCAAGCTGACCGACCTCGTTGCCGCCAGCCGCAAGGTCGTGCTGCTGCTGGCGGCGGCCGACGTGACCTTGCTGCGCGTGACCGTGCCGCCTCTGACGGGCAGCCGCCTGAAGGCCGCCATTCCGAACCTCGTCGAGGAACAACTGCTGGGCGATCCGGCCGATTGCGCATTCGCCCTCGGCCCCGTGCAAGCGGGCAGCGCGGAGCGCACCGTCGCCGTCGTGCAGCGCGCCTGGCTCGAGGTGCTCGTCAAGGCCCTCGTGCAGCAGGGCGCGCGCGCCGTGGCCGCGCTGCCGGCGCAACTGTGCCTGCCGCTGGCGCCGGGCGGCGTGTCGGCGGCCCTCGTCAACGATGAAGCGGGACTGGAACTGACGCTGCGCGCCGGTGCGTACGAAGGCATGGGCCTGACCTTGCCGGCCGAACTGGAAAGCGCGCTGCAGACCGTGCGCGCGCTGGCCGGCGAAGCACCCGTCACGCTGTACGTGCCGGCGGCCCAGCGAGCGCAATACGAAACGCTGCTGCCGGCCGTGCCGGGCATTGTGCTGGAAGAAGAGCATTGGGCGCACCGCATCGCCGCCGCGAAAGGCGTGCAGCTGGACCTGGCCGCCGGCCTTGCCGCCGCCAGCGGCGCCCGCGCGCAGGCGTGGAAACGCTGGCGCTGGCCGCTGCGCATCGCCGCGCTGGCGGTGCTCGTCAACGTGATCGGCCTGAACGCCGAGTGGCTGCGCATGAAACGCGAAGCGCTGGCCGTGCGCCAGACGATGGTGCAGGTGTTCCGCGCCGCGTATCCGAACGAGAAGGTGGTGCTCGATCCGGTGGCGCAAATGCGCGGCAATATCGCGCGCGCCCGGGCCAGCAGCGGCGCCGTCGGGCCGGATGAATTCACTACGCTGGCCGCCGCGTTCGGCGAGGCGCTGCAGGCGCTGCCGCGGCGCGACGTACTCGCGGGGCTCGAATACCGCGACCGCGCACTGATCGTGAAACTGAAAGCCGGCAGCGTCGACGCGGCCGCGCTGGGGCTCGTGCAGGCGCAGTTGGCGCCGCGCGGCCTGGCGGTGCGTGAGACGGGCGCCGGTACCTGGGAAGTCCGCGCGGGAGCGAAGTCGTGAGCAAGATGAAGGAAAGTGTGAACAACCTGCGCGCCACGGCCGCGGCATTCTGGGGCGCCCGCACCGAGCAGGAACGGCGCTACCTGGCGGTGGGCGGCATCGTCGTCGGCCTTGCGCTGTTCTATGCGCTGCTGATCGACCCGGCGCTGACGGGCCGCGAGCGGCTGCGCAAGGAATTGCCGTCGCTGCGCCAGCAGGCCGCCGAGATGCAGGCGCTGGCGAACCTGTCGGCCCAGCTGGCGGCCCAGCCGCCCGTGCAACCACAGCCGCTGACGCGCGAAGCCGTCAACAGCGCGTTGTCGACGCGCGGCCTGACGGCGGCTTCATTGACCGTCACCGGCGACTATGTGAAGGCCGAGTTCAAGGACGTGCCCTTCGCCGGTCTCGTCACGTGGCTCGACGCGGTGCGGCGCGACAGCCGCCTCGCCGTCGTGGAAGCGAAGGTCACGGGCCAGGACAAGCCGGGTCAGGTGGACGCTTCGCTGACGCTGCGCCAGGAAGCGGGCGGCCGATGAAGCGCACCATCCTGTGGCTGCTGGCGATCGTCTTCACCGGCGCGCTGACCCTGGCCGTGTTCTTCCCGGCCACGTGGGTGGCCGCGCTGGTCGAGAAGCAGACGGGCGGCCGGCTGACCCTGGGCGATGCGCAGGGCACGCTGTGGCGCGGCTCGGCGTTCGTCGGCGGCGCGGCCAGCGGCAATGGCCCCGTCACGCCGCTGCTGCCGGGGCGCTTCGCATGGCGGCTGTCGCCGCTGGCGTTGATCGGCAACGTCCGCATGGAATTGTCCAATCCCGAATCGCTGACGCAGAGCGTCGTGTTTACGGGCAGCTGGCGCGAGTGGCAGCTGAGCCCCGCCGCCTTGCGGCTGCCGGCGGACGGCTTGTCCGGCCTTGGCGCGCCGCTCAATACGCTGGCGCTGTCCGGCCGGCTGCAGCTGGCATGGACGTCGCTGCAGCTGGCGCTGGTCGACCGCAACGTGCAGGTGCGCGGCGTGACGACGCTGCGCATGGACGACGTGTCGTCACGCCTTGCGCCGACCAAGCCGCTCGGCAGCTACCAGCTGGCGCTCGACTGGCAGGGCCAGCATGCGAACGTCGTGCTGACGACGGCGAAAGGGCCGCTGCTGCTGTCCGGTACCGGCCAGCTGCGCAACGGCCGGCTGCAATTTTCCGGCCAGGCCGATACGGCGACCGGCTACGAAGACACGCTGGGCAACCTGATTAACCTGCTGGGTCAGCGCCGCAACGTCGGCGGTAAAAACATCATCGCACTAGAGTTCAGATAATGAAAACTGCAAGTCATTCCAAACTTCCTGCGCTGCGGCGCCTGTCCGCCGCCGCGCTGTTGTGCTGCGTGCTGTCGTCCTCGATCGGTCCCGCGTGGGCCGCGCCCGCGCCGCAGGACGAGGCCGCGCTGAACTTCGTCGGTGCCGATATCGAAGCCGTCATCAAGGCGGTGGGCCATTACACCAACATCACGTTCTTGATCGATCCGCGCGTGAAGGGCACGATCACGCTCGTGTCCGAGAAGGCGATCACGAAGTCGCAGGCGTTCGCGCTGCTGACTTCCGCGCTGCGCCTGCAAGGCTACGCGATCGTGTCCGGCGACGGCTACGCGAAGGTCGTCCCGGAAGCGGAAGCGAAGCTGCAGGCCACGCCGACCGTCGTGAAAGGCCAGGCCACGCCGAAGGGCGACCAGGTGGCCACCCAGGTGTTCCAGCTGAACCACGAGTCGGCGGCGAACCTCGTCACCGTGCTGCGCCCGCTGATCTCGACGAACAACACGATCAACGCCAACCCGGGCAACAACACGCTCGTGATCACGGACTATGCGGACAACCTGAAGCGGCTGGCGAAGATCATCGCCGCAATGGATACGCCGGCCACCGCCGATATCGACGTGGTCCCCGTGCAGTACGGGATCGCCAGCGACTTGGCGACGATCGTCAACAAGCTGATGGAGCCGGGCAGCGGCGGCGACGGCGGCGGCCGCGTCTCCGTGATGGCCGATCCGCGCACCAATTCGCTGGTGCTGCGCGCGCCGTCCGCGGCCCGCGCCGCGCTGGCGAAGTCGCTGATCGCGAAGCTGGACCAGCCCACCACACAGGCGGGCAATGTGCACGTCGTCTACCTGAAGAACGCGGATGCGACAAAGCTGGCTGAGACGCTGCGCGCCGTGATCACGGGCGAGGCGCCGTCCACCAGCAGCACCGGCACGGCGAACAACCAGTTCGGCAACCAGGGCAACCAAAGCTCGCTGGGCAATTCGTTCTCCGGCTCGAACACGAACTCGGCGTCGACAACGAACGGCCCGACCAACCCGGCACTGCAGGCCAACCGCAGCGGTTCGCAATCGACGACGGGCGCGGGCGGCTTCATCCAGGCCGACCCGTCGACCAACACGTTGATCATCACGGCGCCGGACGCCGTGTACCGCAACCTGCGCGCCGTGATCGACCAGCTCGACGTGCGCCGCGCCCAGGTCTACATCGAGGCGCTGATCGTCGAAGTCTCGGCCGACAAGGCGTCCGACTTCGGCGTGCAGTGGGTTGCCGCTTCCGGCGACAGCAACAGCACCTACCGGATCGGCGGCCTGCAGTCGTTCTCCAGCGGCGGCAACAACCTGGTCAACGTGTACAACGGCACCAGCGCGCCCAGCAACGGCCTGACGATCGGTATCTTCAAGCAGCTGGCGGACGGCAAGTACGGCCTGGGCGCCGTCGCCCACACGCTGGAGACGAACGGCAACGGCAACATCCTGTCGACGCCGAACATGATCACGCTGGATAACGAGGTCGCAACGATCCGCGTGGGCCAGAACGTGCCGATCCTGACGGGCCAGTACACGACCAGCTCCGGTACCACGACGAGCCCGTTCCAGACGATCGACCGCAAGGACGTGGGCCTGATCCTGAAGGTGAAACCGCAGATCTCCGAAGGCGGCACGATCAAGCTGGCGATCTACAACGAGTCGTCGTCCGTCGCGGCATCCTCCGTCAATGCGACGCAGGGCATTACGCTGAATACCCGCGTCATCGAGAACAACGTCATTGCCGACGATGGCCAGATCATCGTGCTGGGCGGCCTGATCGAGGACACGGGCTCGGACAACGTGGAAAAAGTGCGCGGCCTGGGCGACATTCCCGTGATCGGCAATCTGTTCAAGTACAACACGCGCAGCCGCAAGAAGACGAACCTGATGGTGTTCCTGCGCCCCGTGGTCATCCGCAGCAAGGAGCAGAGCCAGAGCCTGGCGGCGGACCGCTACGACTACATGCGCGCGGCCGGCGCCACGCTGGAGCAGGACAAGTCGCCGCTGGTGCGCAATCTGGGCAACCCGGAGCTGCCGGCGCTCGTCAACGGCATCCCGACCGGCTCGCCGGCGCTCGCGAAACCGGTGCCGCCGGCGCCAGTGCCGGAGCGCACGCCGGGTGCCGCGGAACCGCAACCGAAGCAGTAACGCACCATGGACAACCTACTCCCTTACGCGTTCGCGCGCGACTTCCTCGTGCTGGCGAAGGGCGGCGAGCGCGATGGCACGGTCGAGGTGCTGGTATCGAACGCCACGGCGCCTGCGGCGATCGCCGAGGTGTCGCGCCGCTTCGGCCGCATCCGCCTGAAGCCGATGCCGCGCGCCGAACTCGAGGAAGCGATCGCCGCTGCCTATGCGGGCGCCGGCGGCAACGTGTCGCAGGTGGCCGACGAGTTCGATGCCGATCTCGATCTCACCAAGCTGCTGCAGGACGTGCCGGCCATCGAAGACCTGCTGGAATCGTCCGACGATGCGCCGGTGATCCGCATGATCAACGCGCTGCTGACGCAGGCGCTGCGCGACGGCGCCTCCGACATCCACGTGGAGCCGTTCGAGCAGATCTCCGTCGTGCGCTTTCGCATCGACGGTGCGCTGCGCGACATCGTCAAGCCGAAGAAGGCGATCCACGGCTCGCTGATCTCGCGTATCAAGATCATGGCGCAGCTGGACATCGCCGAGAAGCGCCTGCCGCAGGACGGCCGCATCACGCTGCGCGTGGGCGGCAAGCCGGTGGACGTGCGCGTCTCGACGCTGCCGACTGGCCACGGCGAGCGTGCCGTGCTGCGTCTGCTGGACAAGGAAGCGGGCCGGCTCGACCTGCAGCACCTGGGCATGAGCGAAGAGATGCTGGCCCAGTTCAATGAGCTGATCGCACAGCCGCACGGCATCGTCCTCGTCACGGGGCCGACCGGTTCGGGCAAGACGACGACGCTGTATGCCGCGCTGTCGCTGCTCAATTCGACGACGACGAACGTCCTCACCGTCGAGGACCCGATCGAATACGACCTCGCGGGCGTCGGCCAGACGCAGGTCAATCCGCGCATCGACATGACGTTCGCGAAGGCGCTGCGGGCCATCCTGCGGCAAGACCCGGACGTGATCATGATCGGCGAGATCCGCGACCTGGAAACGGCGCAGATCGCCGTGCAGGCTTCGCTGACGGGCCACCTCGTGCTGGCCACCTTGCACACGAACGATGCGGCGTCCGCCGTGACGCGCTTGCTGGACATGGGCATCGAACCGTTCCTGCTGTCGTCGTCGCTGCTGGGCGTGCTGGCGCAGCGCCTGGTGCGCAAGCTGTGCCCGGAGTGCAAGACGTTCGACGGCAGCCAGTGGCACGCGGTCGGCTGCGATGCGTGCGGCCACACGGGCTACCAGGGCCGCGTCGGCATCTACGAGCTGTTGCAGACCACCGACCGGATCCGCGCGCAGATCCACGACCGTTCATCCGAGGCCGAGGTGCGGGATACGGCGCTGGCCGACGGCATGAAGACGATGCGCGACGACGGCGAACGCTGGCTCGCGAACGGCACGACGACGCTGGCCGAGCTGCTGCGCGTCGCCAAGGATTGAAGGACGTAAGCGATGCCGGCATTCCGATATGAAGCCGTCGACGCGGGCGGCGCCACGAAGAAGGGCGTCGTCAACGCCGACAGCCCGCGCGCCGCGCGCGCCGATCTGCGTTCGCAAGGCCTCGTGCCGATCAAGGTCGACACGATCTCCGCGCAGGTCGATGCCAGCGGCACCGCCGTGCGCCGCGGCTTCGGCGAGAAACTGTCGACGACGGAGCTGGCGCTGTTCACGCGCCAGCTGGCCAGCCTGCTGGAAGCGGGCCTGCCGCTGGAGCAGGCGTTCACCGCGCTGCTGGAACAGGCCGAGCGCCAGTACGTGCGCGACCTGATCGCGTCGATCCGCTCCGAAGTCATCGGCGGCGCCGCGTTGTCCGACGTGCTGGGACGCCACCCGCGCGACTTTGCCGAGATCTACCGGGCGCTGGTCGCATCGGGCGAGCAGATCGGCCAGCTGTCGCGCGTGTTGTCGCGCCTGGCCGATTACATCGAGCGCCGCAACGCGCTGGTGACGAAGGTGAAGCTGGCGTTCACGTACCCGGCAATCGTCACCGTCGTCGCGTTCGCGATCGTGATCTTCCTGCTGACCTATGTGGTGCCGCAGATCGTGTCGGTGTTCGCGAACACGAAGCAGAAGTTGCCGCTGTTGACGGTGATGATGCTGGCCATCTCGGACTTCGTGCGCAACTACGGCATCGTGGTGCTGGTGCTGCTGATCGGCGCGTGGTTCGCGTGGCGCAAGGCGCTGGAAAACATCGCGCTGAAAACGCGTTGGCACACCTGGCTGCTTACGGCCCCGCTGTACGGCAAGTTCGAGCGCAGCCTGAACACGTCGCGCTTTGCCAGCACGCTGGCGATCACCACCGGCTCCGGCGTGCCGATCCTGCGCGCCCTGGAGACGAGCCGCGATACGCTGTCGAACGTGGCGATGCGCCAGCTGGTCGAACAGGCCAGCGACGCGGTGCGCGAAGGCGTCGGCCTGGCCCGCGCGCTGTCGGCGCAGAAGCACTTCCCGCCGATGCTGATCCACATGATCCGCGCCGGCGAGATCACCGGCGAACTGCCGGCGATGCTCGAGCGCGCCGCCGCCGCGCAGGAAGCCGACCTGGAGCGCCGCACGCTGACGATCGCCGGTCTGTTGGAGCCGGCGCTGATCCTCGCGATGGGCGTCGTCGTGCTGCTGATCGTGCTGGCCGTGCTGATGCCGATTATCGAGATCAACCAGCTGGTGCGCTGAGCACCGAAAGAAACAGATGAACCGTTCGCCTCTCATTCACACCCTCGTCACCCTGGCCGCCGTGGTCGCGCTGACCGCGTCGACGGCCTATTGGGGGCTGCAGTTGTTCAAGCCGCAGCAAAGGCCGATCGCCGCCGTACCGCTGCAGGAAGCCCCGCCCGCGCCGGTGGATGCGGCATTGGGGCTGTTCGGCGGCCAGGCGGCCGTCGCCACGGCCAGCACCTACCAGCTGCGCGGCGTCGTCGCCGCGCGCGACGGCCGCGGCAGCGTGGCGATCATCTCGGCCAACAACGAGCCGCCGAAGGCTTACCCGGTCGGTAAGGAGATCGCACCGGGCGTGACGGTGCAGGACGTGCAGCCGCGCTATGTCGTGCTGCTCGACGGCGGTGTGCAGAAGCGGCTGGAATTGCTGGCGGACGACGGCGTGTCGTCGACGACGGCGGCACCGCTGGCCCCCGTGAACCGGGCCGCGCCGCCGCCACCGATGCCGTCGCCTTCGCCCACGCCGACGCCGGCACCCGTCACTCAGCCGCCACCTGCCGCGCCGGCACCGGCCACGACGCCATCCGCGACCCCGATGGTCACACCGCCGCCGGGCACGCCGGTCGGCCCGCCGGGCCAGACCGCGCCGGTCCAGACGGCGCCGGCGCAGCGGCCCGTGACGTCAGGTTAAGGAAGCACCGGCACGCCGGCGCAGCAGGTGGCCGCCTGTCAGCACGCCCAGGCCACCCAGCAGCAGGGCCCACGCGCCGGGCTCCGGTACCGGCAGCGCGACGGCCGGGCCGCCGTTCACCGACAGCGTCAGCAGCGTTCCCCTGATGTTGTAGTACACCTGATCGGGACCGATTACCTGGTACTCGAACCTGCCCGTGTGCCCGAAGGGGAAGTTGCCGACGTCGGTCACCGCCGTACCGGCCAGATGCGACGCGGTCGGGTCGATGAATTGCACGGCGAGCCATTCGGCGCTGTTGCGCCAGGACTCGAAAGTCACCGTATCCGGCGACAGCGTGGCATCGTAGCTGTTCCATAGCACGACCGAATGGCGATCGGTCGCCGCATGGGAGATCGTGCCGATGTTGAACTGCTGGGTCGGCGCGGTGCCGATCGTGTAGGTTTCCGTCAGTGCGTAGCCCCAGTTCGCGTAGCCGATTCCATGGGCGTTCCAGCCATCCGTATAGCCGAATACGCCGGTTCCCACGTCGCCGACACTGAGGCTGCCCTCCGGCAGTGTCACGGAAGCGGGCGTCGCGTTCTCGACGCCGTTCCAGACGTTGATGTGCGTGATCTGCATCGTGTATTCGTAGCGGTAGTCCGCCGCGTGGGCGAGCGACATCGTCAACGCGGCGAGTGCCGCGGCGCATGACAGGTGCTTCATCCGGTTCTCCAGGTTGACAAGACCGGACGAGTGAAACATCAAGTTATTGTTAAGTCAACGGAACGGTGCGGCTTGCAAACTGCACGTTGTTGCACTTTTGCAGGAATGACGAGCGAGGAAAGGGAAGGCGTCACTCGTCCGGATCGGGCTTGAGCTTCGCCTTTGCAATGGCCAGCTTGGCGGCCTGGCGTTCGGCCGATTTGCTGCGTTCGTGCGGGCCCGCCGCGCGCGCCTTCGCCAGCGCCGCAAACGGATTGCGGGGCTTGCTGAACGATTGCGACGGCTCCACGCGAATGCGCATCTTCTGCCGGGTTGCCAGGGCCTTGTTCGCCATGATGCCTTGTTACAGGACGTACCTGGACAGGTCTTCGTTGACGGACAGCGCTTCCAGCCGCTGGTTCACGTACTCCGCGTCGATGACGATGCGCTTGTCGGTCGTCTCGGACGCCGTGAACGAAATCTCCTCGAGCAGCTTTTCCATCACCGTGTACAGCCGCCGCGCGCCGATGTTCTCGGTGCGCTCGTTGACCTGGTACGAGATCTCGGCCAGCCGCGTGATGCCGTCCTGGGCGAATTCCAGTTCCACGCCTTCCGTCGCCAGCAGCGCCTGGTACTGGCGCGTCAGGCATGCATCGGTGCTCGTCAGGATACGCTCGAAGTCCGCGATCGACAGCGATTCCAGTTCGACGCGGATCGGGAAGCGGCCCTGCAGCTCCGGGATCAGGTCCGACGGTTTGGCGAGGTGGAACGCGCCGGAAGCGATGAACAGGATGTGGTCCGTCTTGATCATGCCGTACTTCGTGTTCACCGTCGTGCCTTCGACGAGCGGCAGCAGGTCGCGCTGCACGCCGGCGCGCGACACGTCGGCGCCGCCCACTTCGGAGCGCGACGCGATCTTGTCCACTTCATCGAGGAACACGATGCCGTTCTGCTCCACATTGTGGATGGCCTTCTGCTTCATCTCGTCCTCGTTGACGAGCTTGGCGGCTTCCTCGTCGAGGAGCAGCTTCATCGCCTCGCGCACCTTGATCTTGCGGGCCTTCTTGCGGCCGCCGCCGACGCCGGCGAACATCGATTTGATCTGCTCCGTCATCTCTTCCATGCCGGGCGGCGCCATGATTTCCATCTGCGGGCCCGGATCGGACAGTTCGATCTCGATTTCCTTGTCGTCCAGTTCGCCCTGGCGCAGGCGCTTGCGGAACGTCTGGCGGGTGGTGTCCTTCTCGCCGGACGGCTCCTGCGTCACGTCGCGGAAGCCGAAGTCGCGCGGCGGTGGCAGCAGGATGTCGAGCACGCGGTCTTCCGCCGCATCCTCGGCACGCGCGCGCACCTTCGCCATCTCGGCCTGGCGGGTCTGCTTGACGCCGATGTCGATCAGGTCGCGGATGATCGTGTCGACGTCGCGGCCCACGTAGCCGACCTCGGTGAACTTCGTCGCCTCGATCTTGATGAAAGGCGCGTCGGCCAGCTTCGCCAGGCGGCGCGCGATTTCCGTCTTGCCGACGCCCGTCGGGCCGATCATCAGGATGTTCTTCGGGGTGATCTCATGGCGCAGCGGTTCCTCGACCTGCTGGCGGCGCCAGCGGTTGCGCAGCGCGATGGCGACGGCCTTTTTCGCTTTCGCCTGGCCGACCACGTGCTTGTCGAGTTCCCCGACGATTTCCTGTGGTGTCATGTTCATGTGCGTAACCTTAGTCCAGGGTTTCGATGATGTGCGACAGGTTCGTGTAGATGCACAGTTCGCCCGCGATCGTCAGCGATTTCTTGACGATCTCCGCGGGGGAGAGCTCGGTGTTCTCGAACAGTGCCTTGGCGGCCGACTGCGCGTAGACGCCGCCGGAGCCGATCGCGCCGATGCCGTCTTCCGGTTCCAGCACGTCGCCGTTGCCCGTGATGATCAGGGTCGATTCCGCGTCGGCGACGAGCAACATCGCCTCGAGCCGGCGCAGCACGCGGTCGGTACGCCAGTCCTTGGCCATCTCGACCGATGCGCGCAGCAGGTTGCCCTGGTGTTTTTCCAGTTTCGCCTCGAAGCGGTCCAGCAGCGTGAACGCATCCGCCGTGCCGCCGGCGAAGCCGCACAGCACCTTGCCTTGATACAGTTTGCGCACCTTGCGGGCCGTGCCCTTCATGACGATATTGCCGAGCGTGACCTGGCCGTCGCCACCCAGCGCGACTTGCTTGCCGCGCCGTACGGAGAGGATCGTGGTGCCGTGAAATTGTTCCATGTTTGCCTCAAATGATGACGCCAGCCGCGAAAATGGGGCCCGATCAAGAAATTGCAAGACGGATAAACTCGCCTCAGTACCGATGCGGAAACAGCCGCGCCACGGCGCCGAAGTCCAGCAGCCGCAGCAGGGCAGCCGTCAGGTGATTCAGCTCGCGAAACTCGATGCGCCGGCCGTCCGCCGCCAGTTCCGTCAACAACGCCAGCAACTGCCCGGCCGCGCCGTAGTCCATGCGCGCCAGCCGCGAACAATCCAGTACCAACGCCGGACTAGCGTCGGCATACGCACGGATGCCGGCCAGGACGTCTCCCGCGTCGCCCGTCATCTGCCGTGGCAGCAGGTATCGATCCGCGGCCGGGGCGGCCAGCTGGCGCGGCGTGCTGGCCACCTTGCCGGGCGGTGTGAACGGCGGCGGCGAGACCTCGAACGTCACGCAGTAGTCCATGCTGGCTTCCTCGAACTCCTTCTCGCGGTTCAGCAGCCGCAGCAGCTCCAGCAGCAGCAGCCAGGGCGCCTCGCCCTCGTCGCGCCGGCCCACGTCGACAATGCCCTTCACCTGGGCCAGCAATTCGCCGGCGCCCACCAGCATCAGCTCGCGGCCCCGCTGCACGATCCGCAGCGCATCGACGAGCAGCGCACACCCTTCCGGTTCGACTGCCGTGACGCGGGAAAAATCCAGCCGCAGCACGGCCGCCCCTTGCGCGATGTCACCGAAGCGCGCGATTTGCGGCGCGGCGGACGCATCGAGCACGCCGGCCAGCGTCGCCGTCGGCGTCACGCCGGTGTAAGCGCCTGCTTCTTCCGCCAGCGCGCCGTTCCACGAGGGGGGCGACGTCTCGAACGTGCTGGCATAGTCGATCGACAGGCTGTCGAACGCTTCGGCGCGGTTGGTCAGCTGATACAGGTCGAACAGCATCCACCAGATCGTGCGGTCGCCGCGCGGCTGAGACGCGATCGCCCCGGCCAGCAGCGCACAGGCATCGTCGACGCGGCCGTCCGCGTACAGGATCGCCGCTTCCTCGACGGCGGGCGCGCGCTCGGCGGCTGCGGCTTCCGCCGGCGTCTCGTCGTCGCCCTGCAGTTCGGTAACGGCCTCGTCCAGCAGGGGCAATGTCGCGCCGTCATCCGGCGCAGGGTGGGCCGGGCGGGGGCGGGGCGGACGGCGAAATGCCGGTTCGGGGTCGGCAAAGATGTCGGCGGCCATCGCGGCTTCGATCGCGTCGATCTTCAGCACGGTGGCGCGGGCGATGTCGCGCTGCAGGTCCAGCTGCGACTGGTCGGGCTGGCGCAGCAGTTCGCTGTCGGCGGCCAGGCGGGCGTACGCCTCGTCTTCGTCGACGATGTCGTCCAGCTTGCCTTTGCGGAAGAGGGAGAAGAGTCCCATCGCATTAGTGTAGCCCAAGGGCAAGGGCGAACTCGGCACTGTAGGATCCTGAAACAAAAAAAGCATGCCGGAGCATGCTTTCTTTGCAGGGGAAGCTTCGGAGAAGCGGCAGGATCAGTCGCCGTACAGCTTCTGCTTCAGTTCCCGGCGTTGCTGCGCTTCCAGCGACAGCGTGGCCGTCGGGCGGGCGATCAGGCGGGGAATGCCGATCGGCTCGCCGGTTTCCTCGCACCAGCCGTATTCGCCGTTCTCGATGGCGACGAGCGATTGCTGCACTTTCTTCAGCAGTTTGCGCTCACGGTCGCGGGTGCGCAGTTCCAGCGCGTGCTCTTCCTCGATGGTTGCGCGGTCGGCCGGGTCGGGCACGAGCACGGTTTCACGCAGGTGCTCGGTGGTTTCGCCGGCATTTTTCAGCAGTTCCTTTTCGAGGGCCTGCAGGCGCGCCTTGAAGAAGGCCTGCTGCGCCGGGTTCATGTAGTCCTTGTCGCTCATCGCGAGGATTTCCTGTTCGGTGAGCAAGGGAGCTTCTGCAGCCGCGGGGGTCGATTTATTTGTTTTCGTCATGACTTCGCTTACCTTCGATACGACAGAGTTTTCAAATTCCAGCCGGTAGGCCTCGGGGGCCAGGACCTGGCTCGGCCCCACAAAAACCGGGTTAGTTTATACCAAACATTGTTCCAAACCGCGAATAAAGATGTCTTTAGGTAGATTTTTGCCAATAAACACCATTTTGCTGCCGCGGACGTCGTTTTCTCCCCATTTGGCGCCGAGGTCGCTTCCCATCAACTGGTGCACGCCCTGGAACACGACCTTGCGGTCGGCGCCCTGCATCCACAATACGCCTTTGTAGCGCAACATGCGAGGCCCGTACACATTGACGAGCCCGCCAAGGAATTCGTCCAGCTTGGCCGGGTCGAACGGCCGGTCGCTCTTGAACGCGAACGCGGCGATCTCGTCCGTATGATGCGCATGCCGGTGGCTCGGGTGGTCGCAGTGTGCGCCATGCTCGTGGTCGTGATCATGGGCGTGGTGGTGTTCGTGATCGTGCTCCTCGGCGGCGAGGAAGTCCGGATCGATCTCCAGCTTCTCGTTCAGGTTGAACCCTTTCAGGTCCAGCACTTCCGTGATCGGCGCATTGCCGTGATCGGACCGGCCGATCGGCGCGCGCGGGTTGATGCGGCGGATGCGCGCCGTCAGCGCCTCGATGGCCGCGTCGTCGACCAGGTCAGTCTTCGACAGCAGGATCCTGTCGGCGAACCCGATCTGGCGCTGCGCTTCCTCGTTGGCGTCCAGTTGCTGCATCGCGTGGCGCGCGTCGACGAGGGTGACGATCGCATCGAGCAGGTAATGGCTGCCCACTTCCTCGTCGATGAAGAACGTCTGCGCGACGGGGCCCGGATTGGCCAGGCCGGTCGTTTCGATGACGACGCGGTCGAACGCGATCTCGCCGGCGGCGCGCTTCTTCGCCAGGTCCGACAGGCCGATGATCAGGTCGCCCCGCACCGTGCAGCAGATGCAGCCGTTGTTCATTTCGACGATCTGCTCGCGACTCTCCTGCACCAGGATCTCGTTGTCGATGTTCTCCTGGCCGAATTCGTTCTCGATCACGGCGATTTTCATGCCGTGGTTTTCCCGCAGGATACGGTTAAGCAACGTGGTTTTGCCGGCGCCCAGGAAGCCGGTCAGGATGGTGGTCGGGATCAGTGCCATAGCAAATGCCGGTAATAGAATCGGTCGATTATGCAGCAATTCCAATTAGGCTGTCCAATGCCAGCCTTGAGCCGGATCAGCCCTTGTTGGAGCCGGATCGGGCCCGCGGATGCGCCTTGTCATACACCTCGGCCAGGTGCTGGAAATCCAGCGCCGTATAGACCTGGGTGGATGTGATGCTGGCGTGGCCCAGCATTTCCTGCACGGCGCGCAGGTCGCCGGAAGATTGCAGCACGTGGGAAGCAAACGAGTGCCGCATCATGTGCGGGTGCACGTGCACCGGCGTGCCGGTCGCCAGCGCATGGGCTTTCAGCCGCATCTGCACGACGCGGGGCGACATGCGGGTGGCGCGCTCCGTCAGGAACAGCGCCGTGCTGCCGTCGCGCGGCGCGGGGCGCACCGTGAGCCACGTATCAATCGCCGCCAGCGCGGCCTTGCCGACGGGAACGCGGCGCATCTTGTTGCCCTTGCCCGTGACGACGACTTCGCCGTTGTCGCGCTCCAGCCAGCCTGCCGAGGCGACGCCGTCGGCCTTGACGAAGTGGACGTCCAGCCCGCACAGCTCCGACACCCGCAGGCCGCTCGAATACAGCAGTTCGAACATCGCGGTATTGCACAGCTCGGCAGGGGTGGGCGTGGCGGCGGTCCGGGCCGGCGTGGCGACGAGCTGCACGGCATGCTCGACAGACAGCGCCTTCGGCAAGCCCTTCGCGCGCTTCGGCGCACGCACGCCGTCCACCGGATTGGCGGCCAGCGCCGTGTGTTCGGCCAGCCAGCCGAAGAAGCCGCGCCAGCCGGACAGCTTGCGGGCGATCGAACGGGCCTGCAGCCCGCCCGCATGCAGTTTCGCCGTGTAGCGGCGGATGTCGGCGGGGGTGATCGCGGGCCACGGCAGCTCTCCGGACAGCGTGGCCAGTTCCGCGATGTCGCGGCCGTACGCCGCCACAGAGCGGGGCGACAGCTTGCGCTGCGTGGCCAGGTGGCGCAGCCAGTCGGCGCTCCACTCGGCCTTGCCGCGCGCGGCGTTCATGTCAGGCCAGCAGCGGGGCCAGCGCGACGCTGGCCGTCTCGCCGATGTGCACGAGGAAGTCCGTGGCCATCAGCGACGTGAAGCGTTCCGGATCGGGCGAGCCCATGATCAGGAGGCCGAACGCCGGGCCCTTCGTGCCGGGCTGGCGCAGCGCCACGATAACGGCGGACTGGATCGCGGCCGCGTCGTCGAGCCAGCGCACCGCCTCGAAATCGTTGTTGCTGCCGCAGTAGGGCGACTGCAGGCTGTTCGCGAACAGCCGCGCATCCTCGGAGACGCCGGCGGCGAACCACTCGTCCGCATAGGCAGGGGCGACGCCGAACAGGCGCAGCGTGGCGGCCGGCACCTGGAAGCTGTCCTTCAGGCCTTCGGTGACTGCGCGCGGCATGGCGGCCACGTCGCGCTCGCGCAGCAGCGACTGGTGCCAGCTGTGGAAGCGGTTCGCGATCGCCTGGTTTTCCTGGGCGTGGCGCTTCAGTTCCGCGAGGCGCAATTCCAGCGCCTTGTACTTTTCGCGCATCACTTCCATCTGGCGTTCCTGCAGCGACACGGCGCGGCCCGTCAGCGGGCTGGACAGGCGGACATCGCCCAGCAGGTTGGCGTGTTCTTCAAAGAAATGGGGATGGTCTGTCAGGTACTGTGCGACAGCCGTCGAATCCAGGGTAGCGGTCATTATTGTCACTTCGAAAAAATGCAAGCAACATTCTACCCGACAGGCAATAAAAAACGCGCTGTTCGCGTAAGATTGGGGAACTTCCAGGAATCAACGCTGTCTGATCTTCTGTTGAGATAACTCATCGATAACAGGAGGCAAAGATGGGCACGAGCGGCTTTCAGCACCTGTTTCGCGCACTGGCCCGGCTGCCGCTATCGGCTGACGAGATTGCTTGCTTGCGTCACTGGCTCGGCGCGCTGGAGGCGCCCGGGCGCTGCCTGGCCCTGATCGAACAAGCGAAGGGGCGATGTGCCTGTCCTCATTGCGGCAATGCGCGCTGCCATCGCAGCGGCAACGCCAACGGCTTGCAGCGGTATCGCTGCATCGCCTGCCGACACAGCTTCAACGCGCTGACCGGCACGCCGCTGGCGCGCCTACGGCATCGCGACAAATGGCTCCCGTATTTCCAGTGCTTGATCGAGTCGCGCACGGTGCGCGCGGCGGCCGAACGCGTCGCGGTCGCGACGTCGACCAGCTTTCGCTGGCGCCACCGGTTCGTCGCCGCCGTGCGGCGCGAGGAGCCGCCTACATTGAAGGGCATCGTGGAAGCCGACGAAACGTATGTGCTCGAATCGCAGAAGGGCTCGCGCCACCTCGACAGGCCGGCGCGCAAGCGTGGTGGCAGGGCCACGTGCCGCGGCATCAGTAAGGAGCACGAATGCCTGCTGGTCGCGCGCGATCGCGGCAAGACCACGCACGCTTTTCATGCCGGCCAGGGCGAGCCGGACGCCGAGCGCCTGCTGCGCTATCTGAAACCGGTGCTGGCGCGCGATGCCTTGCTGGTCAGCGACGGCGCAGCCGCTTATCCGCGATTTGCGAAGCTGGCTGGGATCAGCCATCGGGCGATCAACGTGCGCGCCGGCGAGTACGCGCGCGGCGCCATCCACGTCAACGGCGTCAACGGCTGGCATGGCCGCTTCAAGACCTGGCTGCGCAGATTTTGCGGTGTGGCGAGCCGCT
>NZ_VLKW01000007.1:0-272575 GCF_007830495.1 Pseudoduganella flava
AGGCCGAAGCCCGCGCTGCCGTTCGACTTGCATGTGTAAAGCATGCCGCCAGCGTTCAATCTGAGCCAGGATCAAACTCTTCAGTTTAATCTCTGTTTTTCCGGCATCGCTGCCGGAGGTCGCCCACTCAAAATACTGACGATCCATCCGAAGATGGATACGTATTTTGTGCGAGCATTTGATGCTATATGTTTTGAGCTTCGGCAGACCAGCTGCCGGGCACATCATCAAACGCCCACACTTATCGACTGTTGATTGTTAAAGAATTCTGCCCTTACAGGCCTTGCTACGTTAGCGACAAATCGTTGTGTTTGTCAGCAGCAGAGAAGCGAAATTATGCGGTGTTTCGTGCGTTTCGTCAAGCTTCTCTCTTTCTCACATCAAGCTGCTTGTTTCACTTTCGTGACAGCTGCGTTGCTGCGAGGGACAGAACTATATCAAAGCCCCTCGAAGTTTGGCAAGCGTTTTTCGAGGAAGGCGTGCATCCCTTCGCGTTGTGCCGGCGTACCGAACGCGGCATGGAACATGCGGCGCTCGTAACGCACCCCTTCCGTCAGCGGCACTTCGTACGCGCGGTTCACCGCTTCCTTGATCTGCATGGCGACCGACAGCGGCATCGCGGCGATCGTCGCGGCCACGGCCAGCGCCTCTTCGATCAGCTTGTCCGCCGGGACCACCCGCGACACCAGCCCGGTGCGCTCCGCCTCCGCCGCATCGATCGTGCGCGCGGTCAGCAGCATGTCCATCGCCTTGGCCTTGCCGATCGCCCGAGGCAGCCGCTGCGTGGCACCGGCGCCCGGCGTGACGCCGATCTTGATTTCCGGCTGGCCGAACTTCGCGCTGTCGGCCGCGATGATGAAGTCGCACATCATCGCCAGCTCGCAACCGCCGCCCAGTGCATAGCCGGCCACGGCGCCGATCACCGGCTTGCGTACTTTCAGGATGTGTTCCCAGTTGCGGGTGATGTAGTCGTCGCGGTACGTGTCCTGGTACGTGTAATCGATCATCGCCGGGATGTCCGCGCCAGCCGCGAACGCCTTCTCGCTGCCGGACAACACGATGCAACCGATCTGCGGATCCTCGTCGAACAGGGTGAACGCTTCGCCCAGCTCGTTCATCATGCGGTCGTTCAGCGCGTTCAGCGCCTTCGGCCGGTTCAGGCGGATCAGCGCCACCTTGCCGTGGACTTCGACGATCAGGTCTTCATATTGCATGCTTGTCTCCCAGGACGGTTCGATCGGGCGATTGTAGCGTCATCCCCCAGCCGCTGCTATGATCGGATGACCGATGCCCGCCAACCTTTTCTCCTCCATCACCGAGCGCTGGCGCAGCGATGCGCTGCTGGCCGATCCCAACTTCCGCCGCTACTGGGCGAACGTGGTGCTGACAAGCTTTGGCGCGCAAATCGGCGCGATGGCGCTGCCGCTGTGCGCCGCCCTTCTGTTGCACGCGACACCGGCGCAGATGGGCATCCTGACCGCGTCGCAGGCGATTCCATTCGCGCTGTTCGCGCTGCCAGCCGGGGTGCTGCTGGACCGCAGCCGCAAGCTGCCGATCCTGCTGGCCAGCAAAGCCGTCAACGGCCTCGCACTCGCGTCGATCGCGGTTGCGTGGTGGCTGGACTTGCTGGGCATGCCCTGGCTGTACCTGGTCGCGGCGACGGTCGGCACCTGCTCGGTGATCGGCGGCGGCGCCGACCAGATTTTCCTGACCCTGCTCGTCGGGCGCGACCGCATCATCGAGGCGCAGTCGCGCTTCATCACGACGGATTCGATCTCGCGGCTGCTGGCGCCGGGCCTCGCCGGTGTGCTGATCCAGGCACTGACGGCGCCCGTCGCCATCCTCGTCGACGCGGCCACGTTCTTCATCTGCCTGCGCAACCTCACGCAGATGACGGTGCGGGAGCCGGCGCCCGTCCCCAGCGACAAACATCCGCTGCGCGACATCCACGACGGCTTCCTGTTCATCGGCAGCCAGCCGCTGCTGCGCACGCTCGCGTGGCTGGCCGGCTTCTGGCACGTGATCTTCTATGGCTACCAGGCGCTGCTCGTACTGTATGCGACGCGCGACCTGGGTCTCTCGGCCGGCATGCTGGGCGCGACGAACATCGTCGGCGGCGCCGGCGTGCTCGCCAGCTCGTTCCTGCTGCGTACCCTGAACCGCCGCTGGGGTGCCGGTATCACGATGCTGTGCGGGATCGCGTCGACGGCGCTCGGCTTCGTGCTGGTGCCGACGATTCCCGCCAACCTGTTCGGCACCACCAACGGCTCGGCCGCGGCGCTGGCCGTCCTCACGTTCTTCGTCGATTGCGGCGTGATCCTGTTCCTCGTGCCGTACACGTCGCTGCGGCAGAAGATCACGCCGGACGAGATGCTGGGCCGGATGGTGTCGACGATGCGCTTCCTGACCGTCGCGGTGGCGCCGCTGGGCGCGCTGGCGGCCGGCTACCTGGCCGACCGCTTCGGCTTGCGCGCGGCGCTGTACTGCGTGGCCGGTGGCGGCCTGCTGCTGACGGCGGCGATGCTGTCTTCGCGCGCCATCCGCGGCGTGCGCCCCTGAGCGGACGGCGAAGCGTGCGCCCCTGAACAGGCGGCGGTTCTACACTCCCAGTTGCCTAACTTGCAAGGGGACCGCCATGTTCAAGAACATCCTGTTACCCACCGACGGCTCGCCGCTGTCGGAAAAAGCCACCGCCACCGCGGTGCAATTCGCCAAGGTGCACGGTGCCCGCATTGTCGGCGTGTGCGTTGCCCAGCCGTTCCCGTTCGTCCCGCTGTCGGATGGCGGCGCCGTCGTGCCGGATGCGGAAGTGTTTGAAACCCAGTTGAAGTCGGCCGCGCAGACGCACCTGGCCAAAGTGGCCGCGGCCTGTGCCGCCGGCGGCGTGCCGTTCGAAGGCGTCGTCGGCAACTCGCACAATCCCTACGAGGAAATCGTCAAGGCGGCGGAAAAGCACAATTGCGACATCATCGTCATGGCGTCGCATGGCCGCAAGGGCCTGAACAAGCTGTTCCTCGGCAGCGAGACGCAGAAGGTGCTCGCCCACACGACGCTGCCGGTGCTCGTGCTGCGCTGACGCGCCGCCTCCCGGACGTAGTCAGCGGGTGGGCCGCGGCAGCAGCACCCAGACCTGGCCGCTCTGCTTCATCCGCCCAGCGTTCTCCGCCGCCTCGGTCCCGAACCCGAAGAAGAAGTCCACCCGGATGGCGCCCTTGATGGCGCCGCCCGTATCCTGCGCCATCACGAGGCGCTGCAGCGGGATGTCGCTGGCCGGCTGCGTCGTCGCCAGGTACAACGGCACGCCGAGCGGCATCTGCGAAGCATCGATCGCCACCGAACGCTGCGGCGTCAACGCCATGCCCAGCGATCCCTTCGGCCCCACGCTGGGGTCGGGCAGCTTTTCCTCCCTGAAGAACACATAGCTCGGATTCGTGTTGAACAGTTCCTGGCGGCGGGTCGGGTGGCCGGCGATCCACGCCTTGATGCCCTGCGCGGACGCCTGCTCCGGCGTCAGCTCGCCCTGCTCGATCAGCCATTTGCCGATCGATTTATACGGATGGCCGTTCTGGTCCGCGTAGGCCACGCGCACCGTCTCGCCCGTGTCGAGCTGCACCCGGCCGGAGCCTTGCACCTCGAGGAAGAACGCTTCGACCGGGTCGTCCACCCACAGCAGCTCCCTGCCCTTCAACTCGGTGCGTGCGATCTCTTCGCGCGTCGCATACGGCACGACCTTGCGGCCCTGCAGCCGGCCGCGCACGCGCTTGCCCTTCAGGTCCGGGTAGACGGTGGCGAGGTCGATCGTCAGCAGGTCGTCCGGCACCTTGTGCAGCGGGGTCTGGTACGGGCCGACCTGCTTGCGCGAACCGCGCAGCAGCGGTTCGTAATAGCCGGTCACGAGGCCGGTATCGGCACCGTCCGGTGCGATCACGCGGTGTGGCTGCAGGAACGTCTCCAGGAACAGGCGCACCGCGCGCTCGTCGTCGCCGTTCACGGTACGGGCGATGCCGCACACTTCCTTCCACTCGGCCCGCTTGCCGATCACGGCGCAGGACGACTGGAACGCCGGCCAGGCGGCGCGCACGTCGTCGCGCTGCCAGCCGGGCAGGTCGGCGAACGACGCGGGCACGAAAGCGGTCCGGGCCGGCGGGGCCGGCGGCGCCGGTGTGGGCGGCACCGGTTGCGGAACGGGTTGGGGTACCGGCTGAGGCACCGGTGCGGGCGCCGGCTTGGGCGGCGTCACACAACCGGCCAGCAGCGCGGCCAGCAAGCCGCCAAGGACGAGAAACCGGGAAGAACGGGGTAGACTACGGCGTGCAAAAGACATGGGGGCTGTATGTGGTATCTGATGATCGAGGCATTGGTGGCGCTGTTCCTGTTCGTCTTCATCGTCTGGTGGACGCTGCCGCGCAAGAAAAAGACGCCGCCGGCCGAACGGCCGGACCAGCCTGAATGATATAGGCTCGCCCGCCGCACGCACAGCGGGCTGACGCCGTCAGTGCAGGGTGTGCGGCAGCGACAGGATGAATTCCGGGATCTTCGCTTCGAACTGATGGCCGTCCTCGGCCACGCAGAAGTATTCGCCCACCATCGAACCCTGCGGGGTCTGCAGCGCCGTGCCGCTGGTGTACTCGAACTGCTCGCCCGGCTGCAACAGCGGCTGGTGCCCGACGACGCCGAGGCCGCGCACTTCCTGCTTGTGGTTGTTCGCGTCCGTGATGATCCAGTGGCGCGAGATCAGCTGTGCGGCCACCGTCCCGACGTTCTTGATCGTGATCGAATACGTGAACACGAAGTTGGTGCGGTCGGGGTCGGACTGCTCGGGCAGGTACTGCGTCCTGACCGACACAGCGAATTCATATTGGGCCATCGATGTTCCTCGCTACTGGGCTGGTGCCAAAAAATCAAATATGGCGTTTTATTAATTCGGGCTCACATTGCACCCGATTTCGGCGGCGCGCGCAAGCCGCGTACCGCAGATAACGGAGGAGCGGCGTAAAATAGCGCATCTTTTTTCTACCCATGTTGTCATGACTACTTTCCGCATCGCCCCCAGCATCCTGTCCGCCGACTTCGCCCGCCTCGGCGAGGAAGTGCGTAACGTCGTCGCCGCCGGCGCCGACATCATCCACTTCGACGTGATGGACAATCACTATGTGCCGAACCTTACCGTCGGCCCGCTGGTCTGCCAGGCGATCCGCCCGCACGTGCAGGTGCCGATCGACGTGCACCTGATGGTCAAGCCCGTCGACCGCATCATTCCCGACTTCGCCAAGGCGGGCGCGAACATCATCACGTTCCACCCCGAGGCTTCCGACCACATCGACCGTTCGCTGCAGCTGATCCGCGACCACGGCTGCAAGGCCGGCCTCGTATTCAACCCGGCCACGCCGCTGTCCTACCTCGAGCACGTGATGGACAAGGTAGACATGATCCTGATTATGTCGGTGAACCCCGGCTTCGGCGGCCAGTCGTTCATTCCGCAGGCACTGAAGAAGATCGAACAGGCACGCCGCCTGATCGACGAATCGGGCCGCGACATCATGCTGGAAGTCGACGGCGGCATCAAGGTCGAGAACATCGCCGCCGCCGCGAAGGCCGGTGCTGACACGTTCGTGGCCGGTTCGGCGATCTTCGGCCAGCCCGACTACAAGGCCGTGATCGACGCGATGCGCACCCAACTGGCGGCGGTGTAACCATGACGGCGCCCCATCCCCTCGCCGGCGTCCGCGCCGCCATCATCGACCTGGACGGCACGATGCTCGACACCGTGCCCGACTTCCACGTTGCGATCAACCGCATGCGCGGCGAGCTGGGATTGGCGCCGATCACGGCGGAGCAGATCAAGAACATGGTGGGTAAAGGTTCCGAAAACCTGATCCGCAGCGTGCTCTCGCTGGACCATGACGACGAAGCCGTCGAGCAGCACTTCGCCGCCGCGATGGACGCGTATCAACGCCACTACCTGGCCATCAATGGCCACCACAGCACGCTGTATCCGGACGTGGCGGCCGGCCTGACGGAACTGAAGGATGCCGGCATCCGCCTCGCCTGCGTGACGAACAAGCCGCTGGCGTTCGCGCTGCCGCTGTTGAAGCTGAAGGAACTGGACGGCTATTTCGAAGTGATCTACGGCGGCGACTCGTTCGCGAAGAAGAAGCCGGACCCGCTGCCGCTGCTGAAAGCCTGCGAGTACTTCGGCCTGCCGCCGGAGCAGGTGGTGGCGATCGGCGACTCGTCGAACGATGCGCAGGCCGCCCGCGCGGCCGGTTGCCCGGTGCTGACGGTACCATATGGTTATAACCACGGAGAGTCTATACACGAGACGGATTCCGATGGTATAGTTGACACGCTGCTTCATGCGGCTGAGCTTATCAACTCGCACAACCACAGCTGAATTTCGGCTAAAACGTCAAACCTGTTACGGTCGTCATCAACGATGTTTCTGAACAAAAGACACAACGTTACTCACCGGGGCTCCATCGAGGCCTGGCTGTGGCGACGCTGGCAATCCTGGGCTAACTAAGCCACATTGATTGCTGCCGTCGGAGACTTCGCTCGACTTATCCCTTCCTAGCACTCTCCCGGCAGGTTTTTTGAACCTCACCGCCACCACCATATCTTGGTGTAGACATTGATTGTCGGGTGGCGGCTTGGAGAGAAGCATGACCGAACTCGAATTCAAATCGCTGGCCACGCAAGGCTACAACCGTATCCCCCTGATCGCGGAAGCGTTCGCTGACCTGGAAACGCCGCTGTCGCTGTACCTGAAACTGGCGCAGACGCAGAACGCCGGCAAGAACACGTTCCTGCTGGAGTCCGTCGTCGGCGGCGAGCGCTTCGGCCGCTATTCGTTCATCGGCCTGCCCGCGAAGACGCTGCTGCGCACGACGGGCAGCCATACCGAGATCCTGCAGAACGGCGAAGTCGTCGAAACGCACGACGGCAATCCCCTCGAATTCATCGAACAGTACCAGGCCCGCTTCAAGGTGGCGCTACGCCCGGGCATGCCGCGCTTCGTCGGCGGCCTGGCCGGCTACTTCGGCTACGACACGGTGCGCTTCATCGAGAAGAAGCTCGCCAACAGCGCGCAGAAGGACGACCTGGGCCTGCCGGACATCCAGCTGATGGTCACGGAAGAACTGGCCGTCATCGACAACCTGTCCGGCAAGCTGTATCTGATCGTGTATGCCGATACGACGCAGCCGGAATCCTATTCGAAGGCGCGCCAGCGGCTGAAGGACCTGAAGGCGCTGCTGCGCCGCGGCGTCGATGCGCCGGTGACGTCGTCGTCCGTGCGTACCGAAACGATCCGCGACTTCGACAAGGAAGCGTATCTGGCCGCCGTGCTGAAGGCGAAGGAATACATCATGGCGGGCGACCTGATGCAGGTGCAGATCGGCCAGCGGATCAGGAAGCCGTACGTCGATTCGCCGCTGTCGCTGTACCGCGCGCTGCGCTCGCTGAACCCGTCGCCGTACATGTACTTCTATAACTTCGGCGACATGCAGATCGTCGGCGCATCGCCTGAGATCCTGGTCCGCAACGAGACCCTGCCGGACGGCGAGAAGAAGGTCACGCTGCGCCCGATCGCCGGCACGCGCCCGCGCGGCAGCACGCCGGAAAAGGATGCGCAGCTGGCCGAGGAACTGCTCGCCGATCCGAAGGAGGTCGCCGAGCACGTGATGCTGATCGACTTGGCCCGCAACGACCTGGGACGCATCTCGGAGACGGGCAGCGTGAAGGTCACGGACAAGATGGTCATCGAAAAATACTCGCACGTGCAGCACATCGTGTCGAACGTCGAAGGCCGGCTGAAGTCCGGCATGTCGAACCTCGACGTGCTGCGCGCCACCTTCCCGGCCGGCACGCTGACCGGTGCGCCGAAGGTGCATGCGATGGAAGTGATCGACGAGCTGGAGATCAGCAAGCGCGGCATCTACGGCGGCGCCTGCGGCTACCTGTCGTTCGGCGGCGAGATGGATGTGGCGATCGCGATCCGCACGGGCGTCATCAAGGACGGCATGCTTTACGTGCAGGCCGCGGCCGGCGTCGTCGCCGACTCGATACCCGAGATGGAATGGCAGGAAACGGAAAACAAGGCGCGCGCCGTGCTGCGCGCGGCCGAGCAAGTGCAAGATGGCCTGGATGGGGAGTTCTGACATGCTGCTGATGATCGACAATTACGACTCCTTCACCTACAACATCGTGCAGTACTTCGGCGAGCTCGGTGAGGACGTGCGGGTCTACCGCAACGATGAAATCACGATCGAACAGATCGAGGCCTTGAACCCGGACCGCATCTGCATCTCGCCCGGCCCGAAGGCGCCGGCGCAGGCAGGCATCTCGGTGGACGTGCTGAAGCACTTCGCCGGCAAGAAGCCGATCCTCGGCGTGTGCCTGGGCCACCAGGCGATCGGCGAAGCGTTCGGCGGCAAGATCATCCGCGCCAAGGAAGTCATGCACGGCAAGACGTCGCCGATCGCGCACACGGGTGTCGGCGTGTTCAAGGACTTGCCGAGCCCCTTCACGGTGATCCGCTACCACTCGCTGGCGATCGAGCGCGCGTCGCTGCCGGCGTGCCTGGAAGTGACGGCATGGACGGACGACGGTGAAATCATGGGCGTGCGTCACAAGGAATACGACATCGAGGGTGTGCAGTTCCACCCCGAATCGATCCTCTCCGAGCATGGCCACGCCATGCTGAAGAATTTCCTCGACCGCCAAGGATAACGCCATGCCGATCACTCACCAGGAAGCCCTGATCCGCTGCATCGAGCACCGCGAGATCTTCCACGACGAGATGCTGCACCTGTTCCGCCAGATCATGAGCGGCGAGATGTCGCCCGTGATGGTGGCCGCGCTGACGATGGGCCTGCGCGTGAAGAAGGAAACCATCGGCGAGATCACCGCCGCCGCCCAGGTGATGCGCGAGTTCTCGACCAAGGTGCCGATGGCCGACACGACGAACCTGCTGGACATCGTCGGCACCGGCGGCGACGGTGCGCACACGTTCAACATCAGCAGCGCGGCGATGTTCGTTGCCGCCGCCGCCGGCGCACGCATCGCCAAGCACGGCGGGCGCAGCGTGTCGTCGTCGTCCGGCAGTGCGGACCTCATCGAATCGCTGGGCGCCAACATCAACCTGAAACCGGAACAGATCGCGCAGTCGATCGCGCAGACGGGTATCGGCTTCATGTTCGCGCCGAACCACCACACGGCGATGAAGCACGTGGCGCCGGTGCGCCGCGAGCTGGGCGTGCGCTCGATCTTCAACATCCTGGGCCCGCTGACGAACCCCGCCGGCGCGCCGAACATCCTGATGGGCGTGTTCCATCCGGACCTCGTCGGCATCCAGGTGCGCGTGCTGCAGCGCCTCGGTGCGCAGCATGCCCTCGTCGTGTATGGCCGCGACAATATGGACGAGGTGTCGCTGGGCGCCGGCACGATGGTCGGCGAACTGGTCGACGGCGAGATCCGCGAGTACGAAATCCATCCGGAAGACTTCGGCCTGGCGATGATCGCGAGCCGCAACCTGAAGGTGGCCAACGCGGCCGAATCGAAGGCCAAGGTGCTGGGCGTGCTGTCCGGCGAGACGGGGGCCGCGACGGACATCGTCGCGCTCAATGCCGGCACGGCGCTGTATGCGGCCGGCGTGACGCCGTCGATCGAGGTGGGCCTCATCAAGGCAAGGCATGCGATCGAATCGGGCGCGGCGCTGGCGAAGCTGAAGCAGTTCGTCGAAGTCACCCAGGCGCTCGGCGCCAACAACTGACGGGGCACCATGTTCGGCATCCACGACCTGGGTCTCTTCATCGTTTCGGGGCTGCTGCTGAACATCATGCCCGGCCCCGATTCCCTACTGATCATGGCACGCAGTGCGGCGCAGGGCTGGCGTGCCGGCGTTGCCGCCGCGCTGGGCATCGGCACGGGCACGATGGTGCACGTGCTGGCGGCGGCAGTAGGGTTATCCGCGCTGCTGGCCACGTCCGCGACGGCGTTCACGGTGGTGAAGTGGGTGGGCGCGGCGTACATCGTCTGGTGCGGCATCGGCATGCTGCGCGCACGGCTTCGGTCCGAGGCCGTGGACGCGCCGCCGCCACCGCCGCCCCTGCCCTTGCGCCGCATCTATGCGCAGGGCTTCCTGACCAATGTGCTGAACCCGAAGGTGGCGCTGTTCTTCCTCGCGTTCGTGCCGCAGTTCATCGACGCTGATGCGACGAACAAGCCGCTGGCGTTCGTGATCCTCGGCTGCATCTTCAATTTCAACGGCATGTTGTGGTGTAACGGCCTGGCACTGTTCACGGCGTTCGCCAGCGCGCGGCTGAAAGTCAAACCGCTGGTCGCGCTGTGGCTGAACCGCGTCACCGGCAGCCTGTTCCTCGTGCTCGGCGCGCGTCTCGCGCTGGCCGATCGTCATTAAGAAAACCATGTCCGACATCCTGAACAAGATCCTGGCCGTGAAGGCCGACGAAGTGGCGGCCGCCAAGAAGCACCGCAGCCTTGCGAGCCTGCGCGCCGACGTCGAAGGCGACCGCGAATCGCGCGCCGCCATCCGCGGCTTCGAAGCGAGCCTGCGCGATCGCATTGGCGCAGGCGCCGCGGGTGTGATCGCGGAAGTGAAGAAGGCTTCGCCGTCGAAAGGCGTGCTGCGCGCGGACTTCCGTCCGGCCGACATCGCTGCCAGCTACGCGGAAGGTGGCGCGGCATGCCTGTCCGTGCTGACGGACGAGCAGTTCTTCCAGGGCTCGACCGAGTACCTGAAGGCCGCGCGCGCCGCGTGCACGCTGCCCGTGCTGCGCAAGGACTTCCTGGTCGATATGTACCAAGTGTATGAAGCGCGCGCGATGGGCGCGGACTGCATCCTGCTGATCGTCGCCGGGCTCGATCACGGCCTGATGGCCGAGATGGAAGCATGCGCGCACGAGCTGGGGATGGACGTGCTGGTCGAATCGCACGACGGCGACGAGCTGACGGCCGCTTTGACACTGAAGACGAACCTCATCGGCATCAACAACCGCAACCTGCGCACGTTCGACGTCTCGCTGGACACGACGCTGAACCTGCTGCCACGCATCCCGGCCGAGCGGATGGTGATCACCGAGTCCGGCATCCTGTCGCGCGACGACGTCGCCCGCATGCGCACCGCGAACGTGCACGGCTTCCTCGTCGGCGAAGCGTTCATGCGCGCCGCCAACCCCGGCACCGAACTGCGCCGCCTGTTCGACTAAAACGTCGCAACAACCCAACAAAAACCGTTGCTTCACCACTGGGGACTGTCCCTCGCTTCTGGAAATATTTCCTGAATCGAGGGACAGTCCCCGAATTTTGGCAACATCTCGCCGTCAGAGTGAAGCGCCGGGAGACGCCCCTGAAGCACCGCGCCGATTCGACCAAAACGTCACACCAAAACAACGAAGACTGTTGCTGCGCGGGGCGGGACTGTCCCTCGTTTGAGGAAATATTTCCGGAATTGTGGGACAGTCCCTCGAAGTTGGAAATGTTGGCGGGTTGAAGGTCAGGCGGCGGCGCGGCCCGCTTCGATGCGGTCGCGACCGTTTTCCTTTGCGCGGTACAGCGCGGCGTCGGCGCGGCTCATCAGTGGCTCAAGGCCTTCGGCGGGGTCGGACTGGACGGCCACGCCGATGCTCGCCGTGCACGATGGCAGGTCGCCGGCGCAGGCTTCGCGCAGCATGGCCTGGATGCGATGGGCGACGCCGAGGGCGCGCTTCAGGTCCGTCTCCGGCAGCAGCACGCTGAATTCCTCGCCGCCGAAGCGCGCCAGCACGTCGGTCTCGCGCAGCGCGGCGGAGATCATCTGGGCCACGCTCACCAGCACGCGATCGCCTTCCGCGTGGCCGTACCGGTCGTTGATGCGCTTGAAGTAGTCCAGATCGACGCACAACAGCGCCAGCGAGCGCGAACGCTGGCGCATGCGGGCCATCCGCGCCACCTCGCGGGCATAGGCTTCGCCGAAGCCGCGCCGGTTGAACACGCCGGTCAGCGGGTCGCTGGCCGAGCGGCGTTCGAGGATGATGCGCATGCGCTCGTACGCCACCATCAGGAAGCCCACGGACAGCAACGCCGGTTGCAGCGCCGTGATCGCCAGGTAAAAGCCCTGGAACACGCCGGGCCGGGTAACGTCCACCACGGCCGGGCCGTGCGTCAACGCGAGGATGCCGCGGATCGCGATGAGCGACGTGTTGATGGAGATGAGCGAGCCGAAGAACCACGTGGCGAGCTTGCGCCGGCCGTGCCGCAGCACGAGCAGCAGCATGGTGCCGTTTATCAGCGTCATCGGCAGCGCCATCCACACTACCCGCGCCGCGTAATCGGGCGACACGATCAGGAAGTACAGCATGCCCGCCAGCGCGAAGCCACAGGCACCGCCCAGCATGAGCCAGCCCCTGGCCAAGCCGTAGAAGCGCTGCAGCCCCATCAGGCACAAGCCGTTCCCGAACACGAACAGCACGTTCGCAATGGGCAGCACGAGCAGGTCGGGCAGCGAGCCGCGTAGCGCGAAGCAGAACGCGGACAACACCTGCACCGCCAGCGCGGCGCCCCAGTGGCTGATGCCGCGCACCTCGGCGGGAAAGCCGCGGCGCGCGCCGAACAGCACGGCACTCATCACGGCGCACATCAGCGCCGCCATCAGCACGACGCTGAATGGGTCCAGCAGCCGCACGTCAGCGTTGCATCGTCGGGCGCGCGACGGCCAGCTTGCGCTCCGCATCGAGTGCCAGCGTGATGCCGGGCACGCGATCGCCCTGCAGCTGCACGGCGAACGTCATCAGCTCGTCGCGCCGGAACGCATGCACCTCGATGGTGTCGCCGACCTGGTAGCGGGCCAGCAGCGTATCGAGATTGGCCGGATTGCCGGTCACGCGCAGGCCGTCGATCGCCACCAGCAGGTCGCCCGCCGACAGGCCGGCGCGATGCGCGGCACCGCCCTCGTGGACAGCCGACAGCTTCGCGTCGGCGCCATCGCGGCCGATGTTCGCGTCCAGGCTCGGCTTGCGCGATTTGCGCTCGTCCGTGTACTTGACGCCGAACGGTGCCAGCAGCTTCGCCAGCGGCACGTCTTCGGTGCCGCGGATGTATTTTTCAAAGTAGCTCTTCAGCTTCATGCCGCTGATCTCGTCGAACAGCGCTTCGACGTCGGCCGGGGTCACGCCGCGGCGGCCGTCCGGATAGAAGTCGCGTCCGTAGCGCTGCCACAGCGCCAGCATGATGTCGTCCAGCGAGCGCTTGCCGCCCGTCTTCGCGCGGATCGTCAGGTCCAGCCCGAGGCCCACCAGCGAGCCCTTGGCGTAGTAGCTGACGATCGCGTTCGGCGCG
The DNA here is from genome assembly GCF_007830495.1 of Pseudoduganella flava. Classification (GTDB taxonomy): domain Bacteria; phylum Pseudomonadota; class Gammaproteobacteria; order Burkholderiales; family Burkholderiaceae_D; genus Rugamonas; species Rugamonas flava. The sequence goes on from NZ_VLKW01000007.1 coordinate 13,336, forward strand.
TTCTCATCCTGCCGGTAGTACTTTCCCCAGGCGTCGAAGCTGGAATCGGCCACGCTCTGCTTGGTGCGGCCGGCGCCGCGCAGCACGCTGCCGACCGTCTTGCCCAGCGTCTTGTAGTACGCCTGTTCCGTGATCATGCCGGAGCGGACGAGGAACAGGTCGTCGTAATAGCTCGTGAAGCCTTCGAACAGCCACAGGAGCGGCGTGTAGTTCTCCACCTGCAGGTCGTACGGCGCGAACACGGCAGGCTTGATGCGCTTCACGTTCCACGTATGGAAGTACTCGTGGCTGCACAGGCCGAGGAACTTCACATAGCCCTCGCTGCGCTCCTTGCCCTGGGTTGCAGTCGTCGGCAGGTCGGCGCGGGCGCAGATCAGCGCCGTCGATGCGCGGTGTTCCAGGCCGCCGTAGCCGTCGCCGACAGCGAGGGTCATGAACACGTAGCGGTCCATCGGCGCCTTCTTCGTCTTCGGCTCGAAGAACGCGATCTGGGTTTCGCAGATCGCCTTCAGGTCGGCGCACAGCCGCGCCATGTCCAGGTTCGGTACCCGCCCCGTGATGACGATATCGTGCGGCACGCCATGCGCCGTGAACGTCGCCAGCGCGAAGTCGCCCATCTCGACGGGGCTGTCGATCAGCTCATCGTAATCGGCCGCCACATACGTGCCGAAGCCGTAGCGCTTCGCCTTCAGCTCCGGCAGCGCGGTGGCCACGCGCCACGTGCGCGCTGCTTCGTCGGCCGGGCGGACGATGTCCACCACGTGCGGCACTTCCTCCTGGCCCACCACGCGCAGGAACACGCTGGTGCCGTTGAAGAAGCCGTGCGTCTGGTCCAGGTGCGCGGCACGGACCGACAGGTCCCATGCGTACACTTCGTAGCGCACCACCAGCGGCCCGGTCACGGCGGGTGCCCGCCACGAATGCTTGTCGAGCTTCGTCAACGGCACGGCTGCGCCATCCACCTCGGCGTGGATGCGCACGATGTTGCGCGAGAATTCGCGGATCATGTAGCTGCCCGGGATCCAGGCCGGCAGCACCAGCACCTGGCCGTCCGCGGCGGGCCGGCGCACGGTCAGCGTCACCTCGAACAGGTGGGCGGCGAGATCCTTCGGCACGATCGCATACGCGACGTCCGGCGCGGCGGCGCGGGTCGCAACGGGCCGGCTCACCGGCGCCAGCTTGATCGGGGTCTTGTTCTTGAGCGAGGTTTTTTTCTTCATTGCAGATCGAGCGGCGTATCGACGTCGAGCAGGATGCCCGGATCGTCCACCGCGACTTCGTTGACGGTTTGGTTCCTGACGATGCCGCGCGCGCCCTGGTCTCCGGTGAGCGCGAGCAGCTGCGGCAAGTGGCGGCGGCCGAAGGCCACCGGATTGCCGCGCTGTTCCTGGTACACGGGCACGGCGATGTCCGCGCCCTGTTCGACCGCCAGCGCCAGCGCGGCGATCGTTGCCGGCCGCACGCGGGGCATGTCGCCCAGCGCCACCAGCCATCCCTGTGCGTCCGGCGCCTGGCGCAGGCCATGCACCAGCGACGCGGCCATGCCGCTGTCCGCAGCGCCGCACACAGTCACGTTGCAACCGAGTGCCGCCAGCTGCGCGGCCACGGCGTCGTCATCCGGTCGCACCACGGCAACCACGTGCGGCAGCGCCGCCAGCAAGTGCCGGGCACTGGCGGCCACGACGGCCTCGCCGCCATCGACCGGCTGCAGCAGCTTGTTGCGCTGCCCCAGCGGATCGAAGCGGCGGCCGCGGCCGGCCGCCAGCAGAATGCCGACGATGCCGGGCACCGTTACGCCGCCTGCGGCGCGGCGGCGGCCGCCAGGTCGAACGGCAGCTTGCGCAACCGCTTGCCCGTCAGGCGGAACAGTGCATTCGCGAACGCGGGTGCCAGCGGCGGCAGGCCCGGTTCGCCCACGCCGGTCGGCGGCTCGGTCGACGGCACGATGTGCACCTCGACCTGCGGCATGTCCGGCATGCGCGCCACGGTGTAATCGCTGAGCTGGTTCTGTTCCACCTTACCATCCTTCAGCGTGATCGCGGCGCCCGGCAGCGTCGTGCCGACGGCCATCAGGATCGCGCCCTGCACCTGCGCCTCGATCGTCAGCGGGTTGACGGGCTGGTTGCAATGCACGGCCGCCGTCACCTTGTGCAGCTTCGGCGTGCCGTTCTCCACGGAGGCCGTGACGACGTACGCGACCACCGTGTTGAACGACTCGTGCAGCGCCACGCCGTACGCCTGCCCCGCCGGCAGCTTGACGGTGCCGTAGCCGGACTTGCCGACGGCGAGATCCAGCGCCAGGTGATGCCGTTGATGCTCGGCCGGGATCAGCTTCTTGCGGTAGGCCACCGGGTCGACACCGGCGGCGACGGCCGCCTCGTCGATCAGCGTCTCCATCACGAATGCCGTGTGGGTCGAGCCGACGGAGCGCCACCACAGCACCGGCACGTTCGCCTTGGCGTTGTGAACGGAAAGGTTCAGCGGCACCTTGTACGGCTCGCCCATGCCTTCGACCATCGTCGCATCGACGCCGTTCTTCACCATCATCGGCTCGAACGGCGAACCGGTGATGATCGACTGGCCGACGATCGTGTGATCCCAGCCGACGATATTGCCTTGCGCATCGAGCCCCAGTTCGGCGCGATGCACGTGCGACGGCCGGTAGTAGCCGCCCTTGATGTCGTCCTCGCGGCTCCAGATCACCTTCACCGGGCCCGCGTGGCCCGCCTTGCCGTAGGCCTTGGCCACGTTGACGGCTTCGACGATGTAGTCGGACGTCGGCGTGGCACGCCGGCCGAAGCCGCCACCAGCCGTCATCGTGTTCAGCGTCACCTGCTCCGGCTTCAGGCCGGCCGCCTTCGCGGCCGCGGCCTGGTCCATCGTCTGGAACTGGCTGCCGGCCCAGATCGTGCAGCCATCCTTCTTCAGGTCGACGACGCAGTTCAGCGGCTCCATCGGCGCATGCGCCAGGTACGGGAATTCATAGACGGCCGATATCTTCTTCGGCGCGGCCGCCAGCTTCGACGTGTCGGCCTGCTTCGCCACGGTGCCCGGCTTGGCGGCCAGCGCGCGGAACTCGGCCATCTGCTGCTCGCTGCTGACCTTCTCGACGGCGCTCGTGTCCCAGTCGATCGACAGCGCGTCGCGGCCCTGCTTGGCCGGCCAGTAGCCGTCCGCGATCACGGCCACGCCGCTGCCGCCGCGGTCCGTCTCGACGGGCAGTACGGCCACCACACCCTTGATCTTCTTCGCCTGCGCGGCGTCGAACTGCTTGACCTTCGCGCCGAACACGGGCGGACGGGCGACCACGGCCACCTTCGCGCCGGCCGGCTTGAAGTCCATGCCGAACTGCTGGCTGCCGTTCGATTTCGCGCGCGCGTCCAGCCGCGGCATCGGCTTGCCGATGAAGCGGAATTTCTCGACGTTCTTCAGCACCACGTGCTCCGGCACCGGCTGGCGCATCGCCGCGTCGGCCATCTGGCCGTACGTGGCCTTGCGGCCGTTCGGGCCGGTCAGCATGCCCTTTACCGCCTTGACCTGGCTGGCGGGCACCTTCCATTCCTCGGCGGCGGCAGCGACGAGCATCGCACGCGCCTTCGCACCGATCTCGCGGTACTGCACCCACGAGTGGGCGACCGAGCCGGAACCGCCGGTGATCTGGATGCCGAACGACGGGTCCTTGTAGGCCTCGCCGGCCGGCGCCAGCGCGCCGCGGATCTGCGACCAGTCGGCATCGAGCTCCTCGGCGATCAGCATCGGCAGCGCCGTCTGCACGCCCTGGCCGAATTCGAGGCGATTGACCTGCACAGTGATCGTGTTGTCCGGCGCGATGCGCAGGAACGCATTCGGTTGTTCGGAAGGCTTCGGTGCCGCGGCGCGGGCCATGCGGCCGCCACCCGTCACCGTGAAGCCGAGCACGAGGCCGGCACCGGCCGCCTTGATGAAGCCGCGGCGCGATATACCTTCAGCGCCGGCAGCACCGGCACTACTGTCGTGGAACCATTCTTTGCGCATGTGTCCTCCGTCAGGCGATCGTCTTGGCCGCATCCTTGATGGCAGCGCGGATCCGTTGATAGGTGCCGCAGCGGCAGATATTGCCGGCCATGGCGTTGTCGATGTCCGCATCGGACGGCGCCTTGTTCGTCTTCAGCAGCGCGGTCGCGCTCATCACCTGCCCGCTCTGGCAGTAGCCGCACTGCGGCACGTCGTGCTTCACCCAGGCATCCTGCACGGCCTTGCCGACCTTGTCGTGTTCCATCGCTTCGATCGTCGTGATCTTCTGGCCGACGGCGGCGGAGATCGGCGTCACACAGGAGCGGATCGGTTGCCCGCCCAGGTGCACGGTGCAGGCGCCGCACAAGGCGGCGCCGCAGCCGAACTTCGTTCCCGTCATGTTCAGGTTATCGCGCAGCGCCCACAGGATCGGCGTCGAGGGATCGGCGTCGACCTGCGTATCGCGTCCGTTGATGTTCAAGGTGACCATGGATAGCTCCTTAGTTTGCGGCTGCTCGAGAGAGCTGTTAACGAAGCCGGCGCGCCCGAGGGTCGCGCCGGCATGCGCGGATTCTGATGTCCGCTTGGTGCTTCCTGCTGCTTCAGATGGTGGCTGGATTACTTCTTGATGGTGGCCAGTTTTTCTTCCAGCGCCTGCATGTCGATCGCGCCGGGGACGCGGCTGCCGTCCGCGAAGAACAGCGCCGGCGTGCCCTGCACGCCCAGCTTGCGGCCCAGCGCCAGCACCTTGTCGTTCGGCGCCACGCAGCCTGCCGGGGCGGACGGTGCCGGCTTGTTGTTGACCATCCAGTCGTCCCACGCGCGGTTACGATCGGCCGAGCACCAGATGTTCTTCGACTTCACCAACGAATCGGGCGACAGGATGTTGTACATGAACGTGTACACGGTGATGTTGTCCATCTTCGCCAGGGTCTGCTGGCGGAAGCGCTTGCAGTAGCCGCAGTTCGGGTCTTCGAACACGGCGATCACGCGCTTGCCGTCGCCCTTCACCGTCTTCAGCGCCAGTTCCAGCGGCAGGTCGGAGAACTTGATCTTGCTGATGTCGTCGATGCGGGCCTGCGTCAGGTCTTCGCTCGTCTTCAGGCTGAACACATGGCCGACGAACAGGTAGGTGCCCGTCTTGTCCGTGTAGCGGATCTCGTTGCCGATGCGGATCTCGTACAGCCCCGCGTACGGCGTCTCGCGGATCGCATCGATCTTCACGTCTTCGCCCAGCTTGGGCTCGACGTTCTTGCGGATGGTGGCTTCGACGCCGTTGTCGGCGCCCGCGCACGACATCAGCAGCGCCGATGCCAGCACGAGGCTGGTCTTCAATACTTTCATAGATTCTCCGGGCGGGAGAACGCGGCGGCGCTCTCCCTGGTGATGGGATCAGTGCCGGCCGAGCGCGTGCGACATCAGTTTGCGCTTTACGACTGGCAATTTATCGAGCAAGTTTAGCCCGAAATTGCGCACTGCGCGCACCGGTTCGAGATTCGCGCCGAACAGCCGTTGCAGGCCGTCGGTGGTGGCTTGCATCAGCAATACCTCCTCCTTGCGGGCGCGGGCATAGCGCGCCAGCACGCGCTCGTCGCCGATCGAGCGGTGTTCCTCGCACTCGCCGACGGCGCGCACCAGGTCACGCACGTCGCCGAAGCCCAGGTTCATGCCGTGGCCGGCCAGCGGATGCACGACGTGGGCGGCATCGCCGATCAGCGCGACACGCTGGGCCACCAGCGAATGGGGGCGGATCAACGACAGCGGGAACGCGCGCACGAGTTCCGGCTGCACGGGGGTCAGTTTGCCCAGTTTGTCGGCGGCGAATTCGGCGAGCCGGTCGGCCAGCGCCTGCGCGCCCTCGCTGCACAGCTGGTCGGCCAGCATGTCCGGCGCGGACCACACGAGCGACACGCGGTTGCCCGGCAGCGGCAGCAGCGCGACGATGCCGCGGTCGCACGTGAACCACTGGTGTGCGGCGCCGTGGTGCGGCAGCTCGGTATCGAAGTTGGCGACGACGCCCTTCTGGCCGTAAGGCTTGTAATCGAGGCCGATGTCGCACTGGCCGCGTACCCACGACTGGGCGCCGTCGGCACCGACGACAAGGGCCGCCTTCAGCGCGCTGCCGTCTTCGAGCTGCACGGTTGCGCCCTCCTCGTCGCATTTCAAAGCGATGGCGCGGCCGGCCACGAAGTGCACGTTCTGGGCAAAGCGCAGCGCGGCATCGAGCGCCTGGTTCAGGTTGCGGTCCTCGACGATCCACGCCAGCGCATCCTTATGGGCGCCGTAGGCATCGAAGTTGAGGTGGCCGGGCTGCTCGCCATCGCCCTTGACGACCATCGCATCGACCGTCGCGACGCGCTGCTGGTCCATCGCGCCCCAGACCTTCAGGCCTGACAGCAGGTCGTATGCCGTATGGTTCAGCGCATACACGCGCACGTCCCACGACGCTTCGGGGCCCGTGCCGGCCGGGGCCGGCGGCGGCCCGAGCAGGGTAACGCTCTGCCCAGCCTGGGCGAATGCCAGCGCGGCCGTTTTCGCGATGGCGCCATTGCCGACGATGCAGACGGCCGTCTGCACGTGCTGTTTGGAAGAGGATGGCGTGTTCATCCTGCCATTATAACTTTCACGGGCACAGGCCGCGCTCGAATGCCGGGCGGTTCAACACGCTGGCGGGAACCGCTTCGCACAGGCGAAGTCCACGAAGACCCTATGTAGCCGATGCCGAAGCCGGCGACGACGCTGCGGCATGCCGCACGGGCGACGGCGCCGACTTATCGGCGGAACCTGCACGCTGACAGTCCAAGGCTAGTCCCAGGCCGGAGCGATGCCTTCCGGATTGGCGATCCGCTCGTTCGCATCGAGTGCGGCGATGGCGGCCATGTCGTCGTCCGTCAACGCGAGGCTGGCGGCACGCAGGTTCGCCTCCAGGTTGGCACGCCGCGTCGACGACGGGATCACCGCATATCCCTGGCGCAGCGACCACGCCAGCGCCACCTGGGCGGGTGTCGCACGCAGCCGGTCGGCGATGCGGGCAATGACCGGGTCCTGCATCACCTTGCCATAGGCGAGCGGCATGTAGGCCGTTACGTGGATGCCATGCTCGCGCGCGAACGCGGCGACGGCGCGGTTCTGCAGGAACGGGTGGATTTCGACCTGGTTCGTCGCGATCGCTTCGGCGCCTACCGCGGCGATCGCCTCGCGCATGTGGCGGATCGTGAAGTTCGAGATGCCTATGGCGCCCGTCAGCCCGGCATTGCGCGCCTCCAGCAGCGCCTGCATGTACTCCGCGACAGGCACCGCGTCGCCCGGCGACGGCCAGTGGATCAGCGTCAGGTCGACCTGCTCCAGCTTCAACTTGGCCAGGCTGTCCTTCAGGCTGGGAATGAGCTTGTCGCCGGCCAGGTTGTCCGTCCAGATCTTCGTCGTGACGAACAGTTCGCCACGCGGTACGCCGCTTGCGGCGATCGCTTCACCAACCTCCACTTCGTTGCCGTAGATCTGTGCCGTGTCGATGTGCCGGTAGCCCAGTTCGAGGCCCGTGCGGACGGAATCGATGACAACCTGGTCCTTCAGGCGGAATGTGCCGAGGCCGATGCTGGGGATGATGTGTTGCATGGTGCGCTCCTTGATGACGAGGAGCACATGATGCCTTTTCGCTTTGTTGAGAAAAACCACCGGCTGGGCAAATGATCTTTGAGACGAGCGCAACGATAGCAAAATCCACGGGGGACTCTTGCAACTCTGCATTTGCCTGCTATAATGCTGCCTCTTGGCCTGGTAGCTCAGTTGGTAGAGCAGAGGACTGAAAATCCTTGTGTCGGTGGTTCGATTCCGCCCCGGGCCACCAAGATTCAACAAAAACGCCACCTTCGGGTGGCGTTTTTGTTTTGTGGTCCGTCTCTTGCACTTCGACACGGCACCATTGCCGCCGTTCGACTGCGCCGCCGCGCAGCGCCTGTGGGACGGTAACGAGAGCGAACCGGCGCGGACGACGGCACCGGCCGGCGCGGCAGCCACCGCCGCACCGTAATTTCCGCTGACTTCTTCTTGCTGCTCGCGCCGTTCGCCGCGCCGGCAGCAATCAACTCCCGAGCTTTGCCTTCAGCGCATCGAGCGTAAAGAACGTATCGCCGACGTAATCGCGGTACTTGTCGACCGCGCACGCCTCGGCCAGTTTGCGCAGTTCCTCTTCTTTCTTCGCCTCGTCCGTGTACTGGTTCACCGTCTCGACGCGCGTCAGGTAGAACTGGCTGCGTGCATGCGCGCGGGTGTAACCGAAGGTGCGGTCGAGGATCAGCCCGCATGCGAGCAGGAGTACCGCGTGCAGGAAGCGGACAAGCACGAGGGTCAGCGCGTCGCCGTGCAGGAACACGGCAGGCACCACCAGCGCGGCCACGATCAGCGTACCCCCGATTCGCTCCGGCAGCCGGCCGTCCAGACGCCAGTCCACGCACAGGAGCAGCAGGATCACCGCGACGGCCGCTTGCACGGGTGTCGACATGACCGGCTCGAAGACGCTTTTGTCGAAGTAGGAGAAGAGGTTCAGCGCCGGCTTGCCATCCTTCGCTTCCTCTTTCCATGCAAACGCGAGCAGCAGGAACGCGCCGAATACCAGCGCATAGATCGTGCCGATGGCGGCGAGCCGCCGCGTGATGTAGCTGGCTAAACTGGCGGATTTCTCGGTGCCATTGAGCTGTGCCTCAAACGAGGGGTTCTGTTGCGTCATTGTTATTGGCTTTCTTCGAATACTGGAAGGTGATTGCGATGGAATTCATCGAGGCCGAACTGCCGCAGCCGCTCCTGCCATGCCTCGACGCACGTGCGCGAGTAACCCAGGTCGCGCGCTGCTTCGCCCAGCAGGGCGTACTCGGTGCGTAACGTCGTCGGCATGATGCCGGGGTCGTCCGTGTTGACGAGCACCTTGATGGGCCCGCGCCGCAAGCCGAACCGGTTCCACCGCTCCCCTGCGCCGAGGCAGGATTCGTTGGGCGGATACCAGCGAAAGATCGGGTGCTCGCTGTGGTTCTCCAGCCGCGCGATGTACACGTTCGACGTGGGATTGGCTTCGATTATGAGGCCCATCACGTCGTAGTGATCGAGCAGGTGGTCCTGCAGCGCGCACATGAATTCGAGGTCTTGCTCGGTCTCTTCGTCGTGCAGCAAATTGCCGGCGCGGGGTGGCGGCAAGTCGCTGCCCGAACCTGACGGCTGCCGGATCAACACGTTGCGGGGCTTGGCGGCGGGGTCGCGCTGCTGATACAGGAAGTACAGCCGTTCAGGCGTGCTTGCCGTATCGTGCTGGTGCTCCACGAGGCGGTCGTAATCCGGCGCCGCGGCGCGCAACTTGGTGTCGTAGATACGCGTGGGATTGCTCAGGATCTGGTAATGACAATTGCGGCGCAGCGCCCAGGCATCGTGCAGGCACTGGGGCGTGACGTCGAGCCGCGTCTTGCTCCAGCTGACGTGCGGCAGGAAGCTGGCGATGCGGCGCTCCAGGCGGGGAATGATCTGCGCGGCCAGCGGCAGGCGCGCGCTCAGTTCGCAGGCCTGGTGCCAGGCCCACACGAGGTTGTCCACGTGCTCGTCCACCGTCAACAGCATGTCGCCGTGGCGCGCGACCCATGCCTGCGGCTCGATGCCCAGCGCGAGGCCGTGGCCGATCCGGTCCCCGGCGCGCATGTCGCAGAAACGCACGGTTTCGTCGACGTGCCGCATCCCGGAGAGCGGGTGCGCGTAGTCTTCGCCGGCATGAATGCTGAGGTGAAAACCCGCCGAACCCTGCTCGCCCGGAGGGCGCGACAGCAAGCCGCGGCGCAGCCAGCGCAACACCGGCGCGAACACTTCGCTGCGCACCAGGTTTTCATCGCCGGCGACGTCCAGCCCGCGCAGCCAGCGCCCCGGATAGAAGCGATAGTTCGGGTTCAGGTGGCCGCCCAGGAACTCGTCCAGGTTCCAGCCGGATTCCTCCTCCAGTGCCCGGGCAAATCGCTCCGCATCTTCCCACAGCACGCGCCGCTCGTTGGCGTACTTCTCGCGACGCAGGAAATGCGCACAAAAATGCCACCGCTCCATGTGCTCCACGTAAGGGCGCACCGCGGCCTCGGGCAGCGGCATGCCGAACTCGGGCGCCACAACGCCGCCATGCCTTGCCACCGCTTTCGCCACCTTGCCGATCATTCCGGCACTGAACGAATCCGGGCTCGTCTTGATCTCCGCAAGATCCTGCCTGCCCGCGAACATACGCGCGACGGCATCCTGCATCTTGACGTCGAACTCGATCGTGTCGCGCAGCTTGTTACGGTAGTACATGTCCGTGAACCTCGTGAGGCCCTGTCCGTCCATGATCAACCCGCGGCGAAACTGCATCAGGCTGCCGAGCAGATAGAAGATCACGACGCGGGCATACTCGACGGTGGCCGGGTCGCGGAAGCTGTACCACAGATAGATCACGAGCCAGCGCCAGGCCAGCCCTTGGTCCTCGGCGACCATCGCGGAAGCCAGGCGAGCTTTCAGCCAAGCCCCGCCCATCGTGTAGGCGTGGCCTTGCTCGTCGGCCAGCAAGGCCCAGTCCATCCGCTCCGGCGTGCCGATTTCGCGACCGGTCAGCACGTTCCTGCACTGGTCGCGGAACTTGTTGGAGTCCCCTTCCCCTTTCCGCAACGGTTCTTCCAGCAGCAGCTTCGTCAACTGCCGCAGTGGTGCGAACTTGCTGTTGAATTGCGCGGCAAGTTCGCCGTCCAGGTTGCCCAGCAGTGCCAGGGCATCGAAATGGATACCGCCGAGATGCACGTGGCCCTCGGCGTATTGCCGGTTGGGCCGGGGTGGCGGTGCGAAGAACGGTTGCTGGCACGCGACGACGCGGGCCATATCGCGCGGCAGCACGTCCCCGTTCAGCGCCCAGCCGGCGATGTGCCAGCCGGCCAGCAGGGTCGGTTCGACGTCGGCGGCCAGCCGCGCGTAGGCCTGCACCTGGTCGTCGCGGTACTGCAGGAAGTCGCCGTTGCGCTGCATGAGCTGTCCGAACAGGTCATCGAACAGCGGCCATTTCCCGCTCGTGAACAGGTCGTCGGGCCACCACACATCGAACGCACGCGCCAGGTCGTTCAGCCGGAAGCGATGCGGATGCTGGCGGTCCAGGTCCTCGGCCAGGGCCTTGCGGCAATCGCTGGTCAGCTTCTTGTCATCGATCGGCGTGACCTGCTCGCGCAGGTACGCGCGCAGGCACGCTGACAGTTTCTCACTCGAGAAGGCGGCGCCTGTCGCGAGCTCGGTCAAGGACCGTTTCAGCATTGCTTACTGGCCCTTCAGGCGGCGGTAGGCCGCGCCCAATTTTGGATCCTTGAACCGCGCGAGATACTCTGCGAGTATGCTTTCAGCCTGCTGTTCCGACAAGGTAAGCATGACGCGAGCGGCCGCTTCAAATTGTTTCTTCCCGGTTTTCTCGTACAGCCACTCGCTGCGCGTCTGCCGCTTGGCCGTTGGTTTTGCGGAGGCTTCGAGTGTCAGCACGGCGGCCGATGACCTCCCATATACCGTGTACGCCATGCCTTTGATGGGATGCGTCTCCAGCATCGCCGTGATCGCACCGACGCGCAAACCGAACTCTCGGCTATTCCCGCCGGCAAACGGCGTGATGTTCTGCCGATAGATATCGCTCCTGGTGAAGTCCTCGCCATCCCCGATATTGACTGTTGCGATGATTGGCGGAAGGCCGTACAACGGACCTTTTTCAAAGCTGCCGAAGGCTGCCCATAGACTGTTGAACGCTTTCTTCGCCACCTGCCGCATGTGCAGGAAAGGATCCGGCACGGTGGCGCCCTTCGGATCGTTGAAGATCCACGCCTGGTTGAAGAACTTGTTCATCACGTTATAGACCAGCCAGGGAGACAGCCGCAAATCGCCTGCCTTAACGTCGCGACGCCATGTATTGATCGCATCGGCGAGAAGCGCTTGCGCGTCGGCGAGTTCCGAGTGATCGAAGTACGTCTCTTCCTGCTCTTCGTCCTCCGGTTCACCGCTTTCGAGCGTCTTTGTTTGCGCGATGGAACTGAACGAATAGAATGGCGCGCGATGGAGAATGGTGGCGATATCGTTCGCCGTCATGTCCCGCAGCAGGCTTGTCATGACCAGTTCGAAAATACGGCCCACGCACAGAAGCACGCCAGTTTTGCTTTGATTATAGAAATTCCGATGCAACAGTAATTCGGCCAGCAGGAGCTGGTCTGGTTCAAGATGCATGCTGTTGTATGCATTGATCAAGCTTTGCGACACCATGGGGCCGATCTCTGGAACCGGATAGGACAGGATGCTGGCACCTGGCAGATGGCTCAGCCAGCTTTCCGGGACTCTGTCTTTGAGTTTGGTTCGCCAGTCGTCCAGGTCCCCGGTGGCCCTGAAGTCCGGATAGTCGACGTTCTGCCGCTGCGGCTGGAACAACGGCGTGTCGAACATGCTCGTCCACTGCTCGCTTACTTCATTTCTCCCTGCGGTCCAGTCGCTCTGCGCCTTCAACACCAGGTAGGCCGCTCCCGCCGTATGGTCGTATTTGAAGTGCTGTTGCAGGGTTTCGATCCACGTAGGGACCGACACCCCTTCCAGAGGCGAAGCGATCTTCTTGTACGCGTGATTCGCACCATAGTTACGTGCAAACTCTTCGTAAGCCACCTCACGGGAATTGCGGCGGGACTCTTCCGGCCCGGTGGATGTCGCGGTCTGGTAATCACTCCTGAACCTCTCGATCGCCTCGATGGGCAGGTCCGGCATTAGCAAATAATGGCGGATCGATTCCTTGGTCAACTTGCCGGCTTCGATGGCCTGGCCCAGATCGGGAATCAAGCCGCGCAGCCGATAGACCAATTGACCGAACGCGCGCACGGTGCGAATCGGTACCGGCAAATAGCTGTTTTCGACACCGTTCGTGCGGTCATTCAACAGCGCTTCCAGCCACGCGTGGAACTGCGGGAAAGTGAGAGTAGGGCCCGCGTCCTCTCCAAGCGTAATCGCGTGGTTTGCGAGATACGAGCGCATCGTCGGCATTTCAAGCCGGAACTGCGGTGGCAGCACTTTGCGGTGATATTCGCGTGCGAGTTCGCGCGCGAGCTTCTCCGCCTCCATCCGGTGCGACTTGCTGTCCTTCAGAAGCCGGCCATGAAAATCCCGCCACGTGACGTCGTGATACAGCTTCGCGTCACCGGAAATGACGGGCAGAACCAGCGGCGACGTGAGATATCGACGCACCACTTCCAGGTTTTCAAACGCGCGATGGAGCGACGTATCGACATCGTCGATCGGCATCACCAGCAGCTTCTTGTCAAGCAGCTTCAGTACGCGCTCGAAGAACTTGTGGATATGGCCGATCAAGTCCTGGTTGCCGATGAATGCGCGGACCTTGTCCAGACCTTTCTTTTCGCGCTGCGTCTGCATGTGTTCGAGCGCATGGCCCAGTTGGTGCAGCTCCTTGTACATGGCGGTGCGCGCCTCGGAGTCCTTTTCCAACGCTGATTTCACCGCCTTGTCCGAGAGGATCGCGGCTACCACAATGTTCAGGAACAAGTCATCATGGTCTTCCAGCAGCGTGGGATCAATGGGCTTCAGCACATGAACCGAATTGACCAGTTCCTTGTCCACGCTCCCCAAATACAACTCGAGGTTATCGAGGACGGAAGTTTTGCCCGTGCCGCGCGCCCCGTCGATGAGTACTGCCCCATGGCGCAGGCGCATGCCATGTTTGGAAGACGCCAATTCATCGCGCCGCTCTTGAATCAGTTTAAGCAGCTCCTCGAAAACCGGCCGTGCCAGCAAATTGGCGGCATCCGGTTGGGACGTACTGTCAGGCTGCCGAAGAGGAAAGATAATTTGAGAAGAGGCCATGGACGGAAACTTGCTGTATTGAAGTAACTCTAGTTGCGATCTGCACTAGAAACTCTTCAATTTACACAACAACTTTCCGAACTGCAATTGGCATCACGCCCTATAGCGGCAAGTTCCCCCAAAAACCGCCACCAAAAACAACGCCACCCGTCAGGTGGCGTGTTTTTGTCCAACAAAGGTGCGGCTCGTCAGCCATGCACCTCCACATCCCGCCCATTCAATGGCTGCACCGGCCTTGCATTCATCCGGTACAGCTTGCGAAACGCCGCCAGCTGCGCCTTCGAGATCTCCACCGGCTGCTTCAGGATCTGCCAGTGCACGCCTTCGCTGCACGGCGGCGTCGTCAGCGAGCCCATGTAGGCGTAGTAGGCATGATCGGTGGGCAGCAGCGCGGCTGCGTCGAAGTCGCCGTCCAGCGGGTGCTTTTCGCCCGTGCCTGGCAGGCCCGCGAAGACGGGCTTCAGCGCGGCGTTTTCCTTGCCCTGCTTGAACAGCACGGCGACGACGGCCAGTTCGCCGGCGTCGTTCTTGTGCACCAGGTGCGCCACCAGCGGGTAGTGCTTGCCGTTGATCGCTTCCTCGCTCGGCGTGTGGAAGTGGAACTGGACGAGCTTGTAGTCGCCGCCCGGCAGGTGGACGGTGCCGCCGGCCGGCAGGTTCACCTGCACGGTGTGGCCGTTGTTGACGATTTCAGCCGCGCTGGGCGTGTAGCCGAAATCGATCGGCGCCGCCGGCCCCGCCTTCGGGTGGCGGATGTCGATCGGCGACTGGGCCTTGCCCAGTTTGCAAGCGGAGAAATCGGGCTCCAGCTCGCCCCAGTGGGACGCGCCCGCCTTGCCCTTGTATTCCCAATGCGCGGCATCCGCCGCCTGCGCGCCGCTCGTGGCTGCAGCGGCGGCCAGGGCGGCCGCCACCATCATCAGTTTGACTTTCATATAACACCTGGCTTGTAAGAGACTTCGCGATACGGTCGCGCATTGCAACCGGCCTCGTCCACGCTATCAAGCCCGGCGTTAAACTTCCGTTAGGCCAAGGTAGAGCCGTGTCAATTCCGCCTCACACCTTCTTCAATGCCTCCGCCTTGTGCGCCGCTTCGGCTCCCGTCTTGTCGCTGACGACAAGGTACTCCGGGTGTTCCGGCGACGCGGCCACGTGGTGCCCCTTGATCTCGCAAGGCGCCGTCAGTTTCTTCTTCACCGTGCCCTGCACGGGGCCCTGGGACGAATGCCATTCGACCTTGTCGCCGACTTTCAACGTGTCCGTCATGCCGATTTCTCCATAGGGTTGCAACGTATCTGATTGCGGCCGCCTTGCTTGGCTTCGTACAGCATCGCGTCGGCGCGCAGGAACAGTTCGTTCTGGTTCTTGTAGTCGGGATAGGCGGCAATCCCGCCGGAAAACGAGAAGTGCCGCACGTCGCCCGCTTTCACCTCGAAAGGCAGCGCGCAGAAGGCTTGCCGCATCGCTTCCAGCTTTTGCAAGCCCTGCTCCAGCGTGCAGTCCCAGAACACGAGCACGAATTCCTCGCCGCCGAAGCGCGACAGCAGGTCGTTGTCGCCGATGTGCTGCGCCAACGTCAGCGACAGCCGCTTGATGACGATGTCGCCGAAATAATGGCCCCACGTGTCGTTGATCGTCTTGAACTTGTCGATGTCGACGATGCCGAAGGCGAGCTGGCGGCCGTCGCGACCCGCCTGGCGGATCGCTTCCTGGGCCTTCTTTTGCAAGCCCACCTTGTTCAGCAGGCCGGTCGCCCGGTCCTTGCCGATCAGGTCCTTGCTGACGCGGATCTTGCCGGCCCGGTTCACCAGTTGGCGGTGCAGCAGGTCGGGTGCGGTCAGCAGCAGCACGTCGTCGAAGCCGCCGGCCAGCGCGCGGCGCGCCAGCTCGGCATTGGGCTGGTGCAGCAGCAGGATCACTTCGCGCACCGGATCGGCTTCGATGTCCTTTTTCAGTACCCGGCCGATCGCTTCGGTGCGCTCGAATTCCACGTCGGCGATCAGCACCATGTCGGGCTGCAGTTCCTTCACGCGCAGGTGCAAGGTGCGCACGTCGTCGTGCCGTATCAGCTCGATGCGGTGGCGCAGCAGCGCGGCGCCGTCGACGTCCGCCGCGCCGCCCAGGAAGATCAGGCGCACCACGTCGCCCCGCTTCTTCTGCACGAACAGGTTGAACAATTTATCGACCAGCACGTCGTTTGGGATCGGCTTTTCCGCGTAGGCCAGGCAGTTGCTGTCGACGAGCCGTTGCTGCAACAGGAAGCGCCCGCCCTGCCGCACCGATTGCAGGTAGACGTAGCTGCGGTCGGCCGGCAGGCGGGCCAGCAATTCGCCCAACAGCAGCATCTTGCGCCGGTCGTGCATGTCGGCTTGCATATTGTGCAGCGAGTCCAGGTCGACGACGAACAGCGTGTTCGCCGAACTGTGCTCCACCGCGTGGACGAACTCGGCCAGCTCGCTGAAGAAAGCGATGTCGAAATCGTATTTATGGGCGTGCAGCAGCAGCTCGTCGCGGTTGTCCTTGATGAAAAAGCTCTGGGACAACAGCAAGACCTGATTCCTGTAGAGAGGCGTACTTGGCATGTGCGAGGTCCCCGCCGGTGGAAGACATCACATTACACAAGAATTTCCGCGCGGGTCGCACCCTGCCGCAACAAACCTTCATTCAGGTAGGCGGTACGACCGTTCCCGATACAACAGTGAAGGCAGCATCACGTGCGCCATCGCGCGGTCCACCTGCGCCTGTGTCGGCGTGGCGGTGCCTACGTCGACGTTGCCCGTCGCCTGGTCGTAGCGCGCCTGCAGCGGACTCTTACCCGGCCGCAGGATCGTCGCGTCGCGCCCTTCCAGGTACGCGAAGTAGTCGTTGAACTGCAGCAGCGCGCGGCCCGGCGCGTCGGTCTCGCGCGCCAGGTCGCGGCCGATCATCGGGTGCTCGCTGTCGATGCCGATCAGCGACAGCAGCGTGGGCGCAAGGTCGATCTGGCTGGCCATCGTCGCGATGCGCTTCGGTTTGATGTCGGCGCCCAGGATCAGGCCCGGGATGTGGAACTTCTTGATCGGCACGAGGCTGTTACCGTACACGCGGTTGTCGTGGTCGGCCACGATCAGGAACACCGTATCCTGCCAATAGGCTTGTTGGCGGGCCTGGGCGATGAAGCGGCCCAGCGCGTAGTCGGCGTACTTGACGGCGTTGTTGACCGTCTGCTTGTCCGGGTCGTGCAGCGCGATGCGGCCGTCCGGGAATTCGAACGGTTCGTGGTTCGACGACGTGAAGATCAGGCTGAAGAACGGCTTGTTCGCGGCGTGCAGCGTGCCGAGGCGCTCGAGCGCCTTGTCGAACAGGTCTTCGTCGGACGCGCCCCAGCTGCCGACGAATTTCGGCTTCATCTGCTTGCGGTCGACGATGTTCTGGAAACCGTTCCCCGTGAAGAAGCCGCGCATATTGTCGAAATGCGCCTCGCCGCCGTAGACGAACTCCGTCTGGTAGCCCTGCTGCGCCAGGCCGGCGGCCAGCGTGTAGAACCCGCTCTGCGCCAGCGACAGCTTGACGACGCTGCGCGCCGGCGTCGGCGCATTCCCCGCCACCACGGCCTCGATGCCGCGCACCGAGCGCGTGCCCGTCGCATACAGCTGCTCGAACCACCAGCCCTCGCCCTTGAGCTTTTCCAGCTCCGGCGTCACCGGCAGGCCGCCCAGCGACTGCACGAACGTCGCACCCAGGCTTTCCTCCAGCACGATCACGAGGTTCAGCGGCTTGTCGCGGTGGATCGCGCTGGGCTGCCGGTGCAGGGTCGGCAAGTCGGCACGGGGGAACTGGTAATCGCGCAGCCATGGCGCCGCCTTCACCTCGGCCAGCACACGCTCGCGCGCCATGTTCCCGTAGATCTCGGACGACTTGGTCTCTTCCACCATCGATGCCACGCCTTGCAGTACCGACCACGGCGAGTTGATGATCAGCGCATTGACCATCGCATCGCCCGTCAGCGCGAACAGCGCCGCATTGGCAGGCCGATGCGCCGTCGTCGAGCGGATCTGCATGAACACGGCGAGCACGATCAGTGGCCAGGTCCATAACAGCTTCCCGGTCGACCACTGGTGCTGTACGGACGCGGCGCGCAGCAGCCGGTATAACGCCACGCCCAGCACGATGGTGCCGCCCACGCCGAGGATTACGGCGATGCGAAAGCCGTTCCACAGTGTGGCAGCCACTTCGACGGGATCGGACAGGTATTCGACGAACAACCGGTTCGGCCGCACGTCGTACTGCATGATGAACTGCGGTGTCGAGAATTCCATGAACAGGATGAACACGACGGCCAGCGTGGCCCAGGCCACGTTCAGCCGCCGCCACAGCGCAGCGGTGACGCGGTGCGCCAGCAGCGGCGCCAGCACGAGCAGCACGGCCTCGAAGTAGCCGAGCAGGATCAGGTCCGCGCGCACGCCCTGCAGCAGCATCTGGCCAGGAATGCCGGCGGCGCGCACGCGCTCCCATTGCCACGCCATCAAGCCGATGCGCGACAGCGACAGCAGCACCAGGCCGACCAGCAGCATCTGCAGCAGGCTCGCATAAGGACCGGCAAACGCGGTGGCGGCGCGCAGCCGCGCGGCCGCCCGTTGCAGGGGGGAGTGATCGTTGAACATCCGGGTTTCCTGGAAGTACGGTAGCCCGGCATTGTACGGCAGCCAACGCGGCGCCGATACGGCGCCGGCCGTTGCAAGTCTGCTACACTGCCCACGCCGTGGACGTTTCGTTCACGCTGGTCCGCCGTACCGCCGGCCGCGCCCTTCGGCGCCCGGGTCAGACGGCCGTTCGCGAGGCTGGCGTATCGAACCGCCGCGGTATGTACCGTTTCCAAGCGCTGCCATCATGCAGGTCCAGCGGAACATAGAGAGGTGCGCCAGCATGCCCGCTTCCCGATCCAGCGTAAGCGCGGCGTACGCGTTCGTTCGCCCGCATCCGCGGGCTCTGTGGTCCTGTCCCGCTGATGGCGCCTGTCCATACAGAGGGATGCCATGCCAACAATACAATCACTCGAAGCCATCATCCGCGACGTCATCGCCCCGGCCGCGCAAGCCACGGACCGCGACGCCGCCTTCCCGCATGCCGCGCTGCGCGCGCTGGGCGAAACCGGCCTGCTGGGCCTCGTCAGCGCCACCGACGTGGGCGGCATGGGCCTGGGCCTGGCCGACGCCGCGCAGGTCGTCGAACGGATCGCGCAAGCCTGCCCTTCCACCGCGATGGTCGTCTGCATGCATTACTGCGCCACCACCGTGATCGAACAAAGCGGACCTGAAGACGTGCGGCGCGATATCGCCGCCGGCCGTCACCTGTCCACGCTGGCGTGGTCCGACAGCGGCTCGCGCAGCCATTTCTGGGCGCCGACCGGTGCCGTGCGGCGCGAAGGTGACCATGGGCTGATCGACGGCAGCAAGACGATGGTCACGTCGGCCGGCGCGGCCGACTCCTATGTGTGGTCGACGCCGCCGCTGGACGGCAACGGCGTCAGCACGCTGTGGCTCGTCGACGGCAAGGCCGACGGCCTGTCGCAGCCGAAGCCGTTCGACGGCCTGGGCCTGCGCGGCAACAGCTCGTCGCCGCTGACGGCACGCGACGTGCGGGTGCCGCTGTCGCGCATGCTGGGCCAGGACGGCGGCGGCTTCGACACGATGACGGGCGCGGTGCTGCCCGTGTTCGCGACGCTCGTTGCCTCGTGCTCGATCGGCATGATGGAAGCCGTGCTGACCGCGGCGTGCACGCACGTGGCCGGCAACCGCTTAGAACACCTGGGCAGCACGCTGGCGGACCTGCCGACGATCCGCGCCTATCTGGCCCGCGCGCGCATCCAGGCCGACATGGCGCGCGTGCTGCGCGACGACACGGTAGCCGCACTGGCAGCGCAACGCGCCGACGCGATGCTGCGCGTGATGCAGGTGAAGGCCGCGGCGGCCGAGGCGGCACTGGAAGTCACGGACACGGCGATGCGCGTGTGCGGCGGCGCCGCGTTCCGCAAGGATCTCGGCGTGGAACGCTATTTCCGCGATGCCCGCGCGGCATCGGTGATGGGCCCGACGTCCGACGTGCTGTTCGATTTCATCGGCAAGGCCGTCTGCGGCATGCCGGTCTTCGGTTAAGGAGGCGCCATGACGAAACCTCTGACGATGGGCGCGGTGGCTTATGCGCCGAAGGTCGTGACGATCTGGGAAGGCTTCAAGGAATACTTTTACCAGCACGGCTTCGCCTTCGACTACATCCTGTATTCGAACTACGAGGCGCAGGTGCAGGCGCAGTTCGACGGCACCATCGCCGTGGCGTGGAACTCGCCGCTGGCGTGGGTGCGTGCCGATCGGATGGCCCGCGCCCGCGGCCAGCAGGTACGCGCCGTCGCGATGCGCGACACGGACTGCGACCTGACCTCCGTGCTGGTCGCCCGCGCCGGCACGGCCATCGCCATCGAAGGCCTGCGCGGCAAGACGATCGGCTTCGGCGCGATCGATTCGCCACAGGCCACGCTGATCCCGCTGGACCACCTGCGCCGGCACGGCTTGGTGGCGGGCCGCGACTTCACGGCGCGCCGCTTCGACGTCCTGGGCGGCAAGCACGGCGACCATATCGGCGGCGAACGCGACGCGGCGCTGGCGCTGATGCGCAGCGAGATCGATGCGGCCTGGATGATCGACGGGAACCACATGGCGTTCTCCCGTGAGGGCGTGCTGCCGGCCGGCGCAACGACGATCGTCGCGCGCACGGAGCGCTTCGACCATTGCAACTTCACGACGAGCCCTGGCGCGCCGCAAGCGCAGATCGCGCGCTTCACGGAACTGCTGCTGGCGATGCAGTGGGACGACCAGGCCGTGCGCCCGCTGCTCGAACTGGAAGGCCTGAAGCAGTGGCTGCCGGGCCGCACCAGCGGCTACGACGCACTGGTGCGCGCCGTCGACGACGAGCGGTTCTACGACCAGGAAGGGAACATCGTTGCAGACGGCTATCGATATTGAAGCGCTGGGCTTCGACGCCGGCGCCCACCTGCTCGTCAAGCACGCGCTGCTGGACGTGCCGGTCGGCGCCAGCGTGCACGTGACGGGCCGCAGCCCCGGCTGGGATGCCCAGCTGGCGGCGTGGTGCCGCGCCCAGGGCCATGCGTGCACGCTGTCCGCCACGGATAGTGGCACGGTAGCCGTCGTCACGCGCGGCGGCGCGGCGGCCGGGCGCTGGCGCGATGCGCTGGCGACGGGCCGCTCGGCCATCGCGGCGCCGGATGCCGTCGCAGCCCAGGCACAGCCGCGCTGGGGCCTCGCTGCCCGCGGCGCCACCGTCGAAGCGGGCTCGCCGGAGATGTACTTCCGCCTCGACCGCAAGGAGGAGGTGTGGACGCCGCGCGCGGCCGACCTGTACGCGCAGGCCGCTGCCGCCCAATGGGACCCGGAAACGGCGATCGACTGGCACGCCGAGTTCACGCTGCCGGACGTCGTCGAGGACGCCGTCGTGCAGGTGTTCACATACATGATCGAAAACGAGGAAGCGGCACTGGTCGTGCCGGCGCGCTTCCTCGGCCAGGTGCACCCGCACTACCGCGAGGTGCAAGCCGTGCTGGCCGTGCAGGTGGCCGACGAGGCGCGCCACATCGAGGTGTTCACGCGGCGCGTGCGGCTGAAGGGCCGCGAGCCGGGGCTGTCGACGGCCGGCGGCCAGGCGTCGCTGAAGACGCTGCTGGACGAGACCGACTTTTCAGTGGCCGGCTTCCTGCTGTCCGTGCTGGGCGAAGGCACGTTCGTCAGCCTGCTGCAGTTCCTGCACGCCCATGCGCCGGATCCGGTAACGCGGCAGATCGCCAGGCTGGCCGCGCGCGACGAAGCGCGCCACGTGGCGTTCGGCATGCTGCACCTGGCCGAACGGCTGGAACACGAGCCGGCGCTGCGCGTGCGCCTGGCCAATGCGGTACAAGCGCGCAACGACGCGCTGTCCGCCACGTCCGGCCTGAACGAGGAAGTGTTCGATGCGCTCGTGTTGCTGGCGGCCGGCGAGTTCACGCCGGCGGCGATCGCCCGCGGCTATACCCGCGTGCAGGAGCTGATGCGCGACATGGCGGACGGCCGCCAGGCGCGCCTCGAAAAGCTGGGCTTCACGAGCGATGCGGCGCGCGACCTGTCGGCACTGCACACCCGTAACTTCATGTGATCAGGCCCGCTTCGGCGGTGGCGGCAGCGGCAGGCCTTCGGCCAGCACCAGCCGCTCCATCGCCGTCTCCAGCACACTGCGCGCCAGCCCGGCGGCGTGGCCCAGCTCGCGGTGCAGCTCCGCATCGGCCTCGTTGCGCGATGCGCATTGTGCGCTGTAGCGCTCGAAGCTGCCCACCATCATCAGCAGGTCGGCCAGGTGGCGCGGGCATTCGCACGCGATGCGATTGCCCGCCGCCGTGATCGTCGCCAGCCCTTCCTCGTCGAACCGCACGGGCGGCACCATGCCGGGCGTGCGCACGGGTGAGGGCAGCTGCCGGCCCGTCAGCGCGGCGCGGCACAACAGCGCCAGCTCGCCCATCTCGGACGGCATGCGCGCCACCATGCAGTCGTGCGCACGCAGCGCGCGGATCGTGGCACTGGAACAGAAGCGGTACAGCACAACGACGGCGGCCACGCCCGCATTGGCGCGCGCCGCGGCGATCAGCGGCAGCGCCGCTTCGTCCGGCTCGGACAGTTCCAACAGCAGCACCTCCGCCTCGGCACCATCGAGCACCGTCATGTCCTCGTCCAGGCGGGCGCACGAGCGGCGCACGTCCAGGCCCAGGCTGGCGGCACCGACGGCCGCGATGCGGCGGGCCAGCGCGGCGCCGACCAGCGCCACGCGCACGGGACCGCGCGGCGCCTCGGCCGCGTCGGCGTGCACGCCCGTCATTTCCTCCAGCCGCTCGATGGGCAGGCGCGCCAGCGTGCCGATCGCGTGGCCGTTGTCCACCAGCTGCTTCAGGAGCCCCAGCCGGCGCACCTGCCCGGCGGAATACAGGCGCTGGCCACGTTCGGAGCGCTGCGTGTCCGAGACGCCATAGCGGCGCTCCCACACCCGCAGCGTCTCCACGCTGAGCCCCGCCAGCCGCGCGGCCACGCCGCTGCGGTACATCGGTTCATGTTCACTCTTGTTCATAGCGACCCGCCATTGCACGAATATGGGCGAATGATACCGCGTCATTGCCAGGTCAGCAGCGCGACATCCCCATGATATCGGTTCGTTACCTGTTCATCACCCTGGTCAATCCCAGATTTCAAAGCGACGGCTGGATTTTTTGATCAAGATCAAGGAAAGACAGGATAGCGGCCTCTAGCATACGCAGCTTTGACCATGCTGCGCGCTCCCGAACTTCTCCTCCCCGCCGGCTCGCTGGCCAAGATGCATGCCGCCTTCGATTTCGGCGCCGACGCCGTGTATGCCGGCCAGCCCCGCTACAGCCTGCGGGTGCGCAACAACGATTTCTCCACCTTGCAGGCGCTGCGCGAAGGCATCGACGGTGCCCATGCGCGCGGCAAGCAGTTTTTCGTCGCCAGTAACATCTTCGCGCACAACGCCAAGCTGAAGACCTATCTGCGCGACATGGAACCCGTGATCGCGATGCGCCCCGATGCGCTGATCATGGCCGACCCGGGCCTCATCATGATGGTGCGCGATAAATGGCCGGAAGTGCCGGTGCACCTGTCCGTGCAGGCCAACGCGGTGAACTGGGCGGACGTGAAGTTCTGGCACCGCATGGGCCTGACGCGCGTGATCCTGTCGCGCGAGCTGTCGCTGGACGAGATCGAGGAAATCCGCCAGCAATGCCCGGAGATGGAACTGGAAGTGTTCGTGCACGGCGCGCTGTGCATCGCCTACTCGGGGCGCTGCCTGCTGTCCGGCTACTTCAACCACCGCGATCCGAACCAGGGCACCTGCACCAATTCCTGCCGCTGGGATTACAAGGTGGCGAATGCGGATGAAGACGCCAGCGGCGACCTGGCGCGGATGGAAGTGGTGCCGATCGATTTCCACCGCGCCGTCGCGGAGGCGGAGCGGCCCCTGTCGGCGCTGCACCAGCAGCCGCGCCATCCGCTGGCGGACCGCCCGTACCTGATCGAGGAAGCCCAGCGGCCCGGCCAGCTGATGCCGATCCTCGAGGACGAACACGGCACCTACATCATGAATTCGAAGGACTTGCGCGCCGTCGAGCACATCGAGCGGCTGGTGAAGATCGGCGTCGATTCGCTGAAGATCGAAGGCCGCACGAAGTCGCTGTACTACGTGGCGCGCACCGCCCAGGTGTATCGCCGCGCGATCGACGACGCCGTGGCCGGCCGCCCGTTCGACGAAGGCTTGCTGGGCCAGCTGCAAGGCCTGGCGAACCGTGGCTACACGGACGGCTTCTACCAGCGCCACCACACGCAGTCCTACCAGAACTACATGCGCGGTGCGTCCGAAGTGGACCGCAGCCAGTACGTCGGCGACGTGCTCGGCATCGAGGATGGCTGGGCGCGCATCGACGTGAAGAACCGCTTCGCCGTCGGTGACCGCATCGAGGTCGTGCACCCTGCCGGCAACCGCGACATCACGATCGACCGCATGCTGGCGGACGACGGCAGCGCCATCGCCGTCGCGCCGGGCAGCGGCCACGTCGTGCGCATCGAGCTCGATGCGCCGGCCGATGGCGCGCTGCTGGCGCGTTATCTGTAGGGGCTCATTCGACCGGCTGGACGGCCGGGCTGGTAGCCTCGCGGAAGCAGCCGCGCCCGGCGCGCTTGGCGTCGTACATCGCCTGGTCGGCCGCCTTGATCAGCGTCTCCGGCTTCATGCCCGGCGCGACGCACGCGACGCCGATGCTGGTCGTCACGCGCAGCGCGGCCATCCCCAGCTGGAACGGCGGCACCATCGCGGCCAGGATCTTCCCGGCGATCACGGCGCCGTCGCCGGTGCCGCTCAATCCCTCGGCAACCAGCACGAACTCGTCGCCGCCCAGCCGCGCCAGGAAGTCCGCTTCGCGCACGACGGCGCGCACACGGCTCGCGAACATGCGGATCACGTCGTCGCCGACGTCGTGGCCGTAGGTGTCGTTGATCTGCTTGAAGCGGTCGATATCGAAGTACATCAGCGCCATCGGCCCGCCCCGCTGCGCGCGCGCGACGGCCTGTTCCAGGTGGCTGTTGAAGTAGCCCCGGTTCGGCAGCCCCGTCAGCGGATCGTGGTTGGCGCGGCGGAATAGCTCCTGTTCCATGTACTTGCGCGCCGTGATGTCCTCCGTCACCGCCAGCACGCCGACCACACGGCCCGTGTCGTCCTTCAGCGGAATCTTGTTGGTCTCGATCCAGCACTCGGTGCCGTCCGGGCGCACGTCCAGGCCTTGCATCCGCATGCGCGGCACCCCGGACGACATGACTTCCAGGTCCACCTGGCGGTAGTGCTCCGCCTGGCCCTTCCAGCGCAGGTCGAAGTCTGTCCTGCCGATCAGTTCCGTGTCGCTGGCGAGGCCGGCGTCGGCCAGCAGCGCGCGGTTGCCGCCTTCGTACACGCTGTCGAGGTTTTTCCAGAACACGCTCTGCGGAATATTGTCGAGGATAAGCTGCAGCATCTGCCGCGATGCGTACAGCGCGCGCTCCGCCTCCTTGCGCTCCGTGATGTTCTCGGCAAAGCCCAGCACGTGCGTGACGCGGTCGCCGATGCTCATCGGGATCAGCACGATCGACATGTCCGAGCGGCGGCCCGCGTGGTCGGTGACCCGGGTCGTGTACGCGACGGCCTGGCCGCGCAGCGCCTCGCCGAACTTGCGCGCGACCTCGCCGCGGTCCTCGTTGCTGACGTACTGGTCGATCTCGGTCCCGACCAGCGTCTCGGCCGGAACACCCAGTTCCTTCGCCATCTGCTGGTTCACGTGCAGGAAGCGGCGCTGGGCATCCATCGCATAGACGGCGAACGGATGGTTTTCAAAGAAGCCGGCGAAGCGCTCCGAAAAATCGTGCATCGCCCGCTTGCGTGCCCGGTAGCGCGGCCAGGCGGCGACCGCATAGCTGGCGATCGTCGACAGCAGCACGCCAAGCAGCGCCACCAGTGCGGCGGCGTGCACGGAGCCAATGTCCACGCCGGCCGGTTTCGCATAGAAGTAGATCAGCCAGCGGCGGTTGGCGAACTGCACTTCGGCCGAATGGGCCAGCAGGCGCCGCGGCTTGGCATGCAGCGCATGGGGCGTGCCGTCCGCATCGAACACCACGTTCTCCGACGTGACAGCGCCGTCGTACACTTCGAGGTCGAATTCGCGCGCCATGCGGCCGTTGTCGAAACCGAGGAACAGCCGGTCGAGATACAACGCGGAGAAGATGAAACCGCGCAGCGAGCCTTCCGGTTGCGCAGGGGTCGCGCTGGCGCGCGGGGTGCGCACCGGCGAGAAGATCAGGATCACCTGGCGCTGCTCCGGGTCACGCACGGCAGCCATCCGGCGGGTTGCCGTCGGGGCGTCGCGCCACGCAGCTTCCTCCATCGCCGTGCGCCGCTCCGGCGCCGCGGCATAATCGAGCCCGCGCAGCGTGTCGATGCGGGCCGGGTCGGAAGCGTGCTGGCCATACAGCAGCGGGTAATAGTCCTCGGCGCCGGGCCGGCGCTCGGTGATCCGGTAGCCGGGGAATTGACGGGACGCCGCCGCCTCGAAGCGCTCCGCCTCCCGGCTGGGCACGCGCGGCAGGTAGCCCAGTGCGCGCACCCCGTCCAGCCGGTCGAACACGCGGCTGGCGTTGACGAATGCGGCGAATTCCTCCGCCTCGATCTGGTTCGACGCGCTGAAGAACGCGCCCAGGTCGCGGCTGGCGCCGGCATACAGGTCGAGCCGGTGGCGCAGCAGGAAGACATAGTCCTCGGCCGCGTCGCGCAACTGGTCCATGCGCTGCGCCTCGGCATGCTCGAACCGCGCCACGTAGGCCCAGCCGGAAGCGGCGAGACCGGCGACGAAGACAAGCGCCGGCAACGAGTGGCGGCCGATGGCCTTGTAGATGTTGGCGAAGAACGAACCCATGAAAATTCCGGCGCAAGGCGTGACACCGGATACTAGCAGCGTGCAAATTACCGCGGCTCAGGAATTCATTCGTGCGCGGCGGGCCACGACGGAAAAGCGACAGAGTGTTCAGCTTCTGTCACGTTTGCCTGCGCCGGCCTTGAAAGAACGTCCACGCCTCGGCCGCGAGGTCGACGTCACGGTTCTGTTCACCGACCAGCTGGCGCAGCATGTTCGGCAACACCTCGTCGCCCGCCGGCGCCGTGTGACCGCCCCCTTCGACCCTCAGCAGCACGACCTGCGGGCCATCCTGCCTGCCCCACGTCAGGCGCACCACGGCGGTGGCGTTGCCCGGGTAGCGCCGCGCGATGCGCTCGGTGACCGGTGCCGGCGGCAGGCCGGCAAGTGTGCGCCACACTTCCGCGGTCGCCTCCACGCCGATGCCGGTGCCCCTGCCCTGCATGCCGGGCGCGCTGATGGCACCGCCCGCATACGGCGTGATCGGATCGGCCGTGCCGTGCGTCAGCAGCACCGGCAGCGGATGCGAGGGCGCGGCGCAGCGGCTGTGCGCCGGCAGCACGGCGCTTTGCGTGGCGATCGCCGCGAGGCGCGCGCCGATCTCGATCGCCAGCCGGTACACCATGCCGCCGCCGTTCGAGCTGCCGAACGCGTAGATGCGCTGCGGATCCGCGCCCTCGGCATCGATCGCGCGGTCGAGCAGCGCGCCGAGAAAGGCCACATCGTCCGTCGGCGCGTTCGTTTGCGCATCGGCGCGGCAATCGTTCCACGCGCGCCGGCCGTCGCTGGCCGGCGTGCCGTCCGGCGCGATCAGCAGCACGCGCTCGCGCGCCGCCAGCTGCGCCCAGATCCGCGTGCGGTAGCCGAAGAACGGCGCCTGCCCCAGCATGTAGGCGCCCGACTGGCCATGCCCATGCAGCAGCAGGATCGCCGGCAGCCGCTGCCCCGCACTGCCCGGCGGGCGGGCGACAAGGTAATGACGGGGGCCGTCGGCCGTATCCAGTTGATGTGAGCTGATCTCGGGGTCCATGAGGCGATGATGCCATGCCGACAGCGATAGACAAAGGGGCAGCGACCAACAAACGTTTTGACGCGGCCAGGCGTTCCGACGATACTTGGCTTTTTCTGCATCATTGCTTTGCACAAGGAGAGTCCCGGTGAAAAAAACCCTGCTGGCCACCCTGCTGTTCGCCGCATTCGCGGCGCATGCCGATAACCCCACGTTCGATCCGCAGCGCCTGTCGCAGCACGTGAAGGTGCTTGCCTCCGACGAGTTCGAAGGCCGCGGCCCGAACACGGCGGGCGAGAAGAAGACGATTGCCTACCTGGTCGAACAGTTCAAGGCGGCCGGCCTGCAGCCGGGCGGCGACATGGTCAAGGGCAAGCGTGTGTGGACGCAGGAAGTGCCGCTGGGCCGCTTCGAGATCAAGGGGCCCGTCACGCTGACGGTCGGCGCCGGCAAGGACAAGCTCACGTACGAACAGGGCGAACAGATGGCCGTGCGCGCGGCGATGAATGGCAAGAAGCTGGTCGACTTCAAGAACGCGCCCCTGGTGTTCGTCGGCTACGGCGTGACGGCGCCGGAGCGCAACTGGGACGACTTCAAGGGCGTCGACCTGAAGGGCAAGCTGGCCGTGGTGCTGATCAACGACCCGGACTTCGAGACGGGCGCGGGCGACTTCGGCGGCAAGGCGATGACCTACTACGGCCGCTGGACCTACAAGTACGAGGAACTGGCCCGCCGCGGCGCGCTGGGCACGATCATCGTGCACGAGACGGCGCCGGCATCGTACGGCTGGGCCACGGTGAAGAACTCGAACACGAACGTCATGTACGACATCGTGCGCAAGGACCCGGCCAAGTCGCACGCGCCGATGGAAGCATGGATCCAGCGCGACGCGGTCGCCGACCTGTTCAAGCGCGCCGGCCTTGATTTCGACACGGCCAAGAAAGCGGCGCAAAGCCGCGACTTCAAGCCGATGCCTTTGAACGGCGTCACGCTGACGGCCCACTACGCCGTCGATGCGCAGGTGATCAAGTCGCAGAACGTGGCCGCGCGCATCGCCGGCACCGAGCGGCCCGACGAGACGGTGATCTACAGCGGTCACTGGGACCACCTGGGCGTCGGTCTGCCGGATGCGAAGGGCGACAAGATCTACAACGGCGCCGTCGACAACGCCACTGGCATCGCCGCACTGCTGGAGCTGGCGCGCGCCTATGCGAAGGCACCGGCACCGAAGCGCAGCGTGGCCTTCCTGGCCGTGACGGCCGAGGAAAAGGGCCTGCTGGGCTCCGAGTACTATGCGGCCAACCCGCTGTACCCGCTCGAGAAGACGGTCGGCGTGATCAATATGGATGCCCTGAGCCCCTTCGGCCCGGCGCGCAACTTCACGATCTCCGGCAGCGCGAAGCTGGACCTGCTGGACCAGCTGATCGCCAAGGCCCGTGCCCGCAACCAGGCCTATGCGCCGGACCCGAAACCGGAAGCGGGCCACTTCTTCCGCTCCGACCACTTCCCGTTCGCCAAGCGCGGCGTGCCGGCCGTGTCGTTCGGCTCGGGCGAGGACTGGGTCGAGGGCGGTGTCGCCGCCGGCAAGGGCGCGGAAGACAAGTACGTCACCGACAACTACCACCAGCCGTCGGACGAATGGAGCGCGCAGTGGCCATTCACCGGCATGGCCAGCGACCTGCAGCTGCTGTATGGCCTGGGCCGCGACCTGGCCGAATCGCGCGACTGGCCGAACTGGGCGAAGGATTCCGAGTTCCGCGAAATCCGCGACAAGAGCGCGGGCACGCGCAAATAGGCGCAACCGTCATCCTGCGGGCCCGCCTTCATGGCGGGCTTTTTTTCGTCCGCATGATGTTGTATGCGGTAATCGAACCTGCACTATGATTGCGTTTTCGTGATCAATCGAAGGGACCAATATGGCGCGGCCGGACCTGAACCTGCTCCTGGCGCTGGATGCGTTGCTGGCGGAAGGCAGCGTCATCGGCGCTGCGCGGCGCATGAATCTGAGCCCGCCGGCGATGAGCCGTACGTTGAGCCGCATTCGCGAAGCGCTGGATGACCCGGTCTTCGTCCAGGTCGGCCGCAAGCTGATGCCGACACCGAAGGCGCTGGCGTTGCGCGAGCAGGTGCGCATGGCGGTCGAACAGGCGACCCAGGTGTTCGAACCTGGCACCGGCATCGACCTGAAGTCGCTCGACAGGCGGTTCAACGTCCGTGCCACCGATGAATTCGTCAGCATCCACCTGGGCCATCTGTTGGGCGCGATGGCGGTGGACATGCCGCGCGCGATGCTGCGTTTTTCGCCGGAAGAAGATGACGTGGACGAGGAGGCGCTGCGCAGCGGCCGCATCGACCTGTTCATCAGCGCGTCGCGCAAACTAGGGCCGGAGATTCGCGTGCAGTCGCTGTTCACCACGACGTTCGTCGGCGTCGCCCGCACCAACCACCCGATTTTCGACGACGAGATCACGCCCGAGCGCCTGACCCGCTGGGAGCACGTCAACGTGTCGCGGCGGGGGAAGTCCGTCGGGCCGGTGGACACCGCGCTGGAAGCGTTGGGCCTGCGCCGGCATGTCGCGCTGGTGGTCCCCAGTCCCTACACGGCATTGTTCGCGTTGCAGGACTCCGATCTGCTGCTACCGCTGCCGAAGCACCTCGCCAGCAGTGCTCGCGCCGCGGGTCTGCGCATCCGCCTATTCGACCTGCCGACGCCGCTGGAGACCGTGCTGCTGACGCAGGCCTGGCATCCGCGGCTGGACAGCGACCCTGCCCATCAATGGCTGCGGCAGACAATCCACGCGCTCTGCAATGAGGATGCCGCGCAGGCGGCCAAACGGACGCGAACCTGAGAGTAGACCCCTGCATCAGTGCGTCTGACGCACTAGTGTAAGTGCAACAAATTCACTTTTCTGAACGATCGATGGTCTCTACAGTGATGCATATCGATCACTGCAAAAGAGTTTTATCGTGCGTCCTGCGAATGCGCCATCGCCCCTTCCAGCCATCCTGTGCTCCTGCTTCTCCCGGTTACGGGAGTGGTTCGCTAGCGGACTGGCCTACCTCGACCTGACGACGCCGCGCGCCACGTATGTGATGCGCTCGATTCTCGCGGCCTGGCTGGCGCTGGTGGTGGCCTATCTGCTGGATCTGCATCCGCCGTATGCCGCGGCATCCTCCGTTCTGCTCGTCATCAATCCGGTGCAGGGCGCCGTCATCGGCAAGGGCGTCTGGCGGGTGCTCGGCACCTTGGCCGGCATGCTGGCAGCCTTCATCTTGATGAGCGCATTCGGGCAGAGCCCCTGGCTGTTCCTGATCGGCTTTGGCGCGTGGGTGGGTATCTGCGTGGTGGGGATGACGCTGTTGCGGCATTTCCGGGCGTATGGCGCAACCCTTGCTGGATACACCGTGGGGCTGGCCGCCGCCGGTGCCATGCAGCATCCGGAACTCGCGTTCGACCAGGTGATGGGGCGCGGCGCTTCCGTGCTCGTTGGCGTCGTTTGCCTGGGCATCGTGTCCGCACTCTTCAGCACACGGAGCGTACGCAGCCGCCTCGCGGCGCAGTTGCATCGCCTGGCATCGGCCACGGCGGACCTTCTCGCGACGAACCACCAGGCCATCCACGGTGACCGCGCACCGGGCGCCAGGACACTGGATGCGGGCAGGCGCAACCTCATTGTTGAAGTGTATGGCGTGGATGACCTGCTGGCCCTCGGCAAATCCGAGTCCGCCGACCTGGCGCACCGCGCGGCGACCGTTCGGCACACGATGGTGGCCTTGTTCGCCGCGCTGGTCGGCGGCACGCCGCCGATGCGGCAAGGCAGTGCGAGCTTGCATGCGCTGCGATCGCTGCAGCCGGCATGGGAGCAGGCGTGGCAACAGGCCAGCCAGGCGCTGGTGCAGGAACCAGGTCCGATCGGGCTGCAGCGCGCCGTTCACACGCTGGCCGACCTGCGTGCGCAAACGGTCGCGCAGCTTGCCGGGACATCGCTGAGCGAAGCATCGGAGCATGCGGCATTGCTGATCGCCGGCGACCGGCTGATCGAACAGCTCGACGACTACCTGGAAGCCCTCGATGGCATCGGGCGCTTCCACCGGCATCGGCCGACAGCGGCAAGCGTCGCCGTACCATTTCACCGCGACACGTGGGCGGCGCTCCAGAACGGCTTGCGGGCATTGCTGACCGTCGTACTGGGCGGGGCCTTCTGGATCGCGACCGGGTGGACGAACGGGAACCTGATGCTGGCCGGACTGGCGGCGGCATGCGCGCTGCTGTGCACGGCGCCGAACCCGCCGCTCGGCGCCGTCGCCTTCATCAAGGGCACTGTGATCGCCGTCGTGATGGCGTTTCTCTGCTCGTTCGTCGTGCTGCCCCATATCTCCGGGCTGCCGCTGTTGCTGGCGGTTCTGGGCCTGTTCTGGTTGCCCGCCATTTATGCGACGACACTGCCCCGCCATGCATTGGCCGGCGTGGCCTATCTCGTCGCGTTCACGACGCTGGCCGCGGCGGACAATCCGATGCGCTACGACTTCGCCGTCTTCCTCAACAATTCGGTGGCCTGGATCCTGGCGACGTTCTTCACGCTGCTGGGCTTCCGGATCGTGCTGCCGCGGGACCTGTCGCGGGACCTGTCGCGCCTGCGCGTTGCGATCCGCAACGAGGCGCTGGGCACCTTCACCGGCAAGCGCACGGATGCGAAGGCATGGCAATGGCGCCAGCAGCATCGAACGGCGCAACTCGGTGCCCTGCTCAAAGCGCAGCCGGAAGCGATGGACCGATCCATTGCCGATGCGTTGGCCAGTATGCATCTCGGTCGGGAAGTGCTGCGAGTGCGCGATTGGTTGCGTCGGCAACCGCGGGACAGCGCGGCGCGCAGCCTGCTCGCCGTCGCTTTTCGCCATGTGAGCCGGCGGGCCCGTGCGCCCCGCCTGGCCGCGCGGCACGCCCGCCGTGCTGCGCAATCCCTGGCGCGGTTGCCGTTGACGGAACAAGCCGCGATGGCCGACGCGCAGCGCTGGGCGGTCGTACTGCTCGATATCGCAGCGCTGCTCGAGCACCACGCCGATTACTTTTCCCAACGACCTGGAGGCCATGCCGATGCTCAGTGAGTTCTCGTTGGCGGGAATCTACCTGCCGCCATTTTTTGTCTATGCGTGTATCGCGCTGCCGATCTACCTGGCGCTTCGCTTCGTGCTCGCCCGCAGTGGCCTGTTGCGGTGGGTGTGGCACCCGGGTTTGTTCGAGTTCGCGATTTCCCTCTGCCTTGTATCAGTGCTGATTCTCCATGTCTAAACGTTCCTTCCCCGTCAAGCCGCTCATCCGCGCGGCACTCACCCTCATTGCCATCGTTGCTGCCGGCATCCTGGTCAGCGCGCTGTGGCGCGCCTATGTGCTCGCGCCGTGGACGCGCGATGGCCGCGTCAGTGCGCAGATCGTGCGGATCGCGCCGGAGGTGTCCGGCACAGTCGCGGAGGTCCCGGTATCGGACGACCGGTATGTCAAACAGGGGGATGTGTTGTACCGCATCGACCCTGCCCACTTCACGCTGGCGCTCGCACAGGCCGAGGCGCAGTTGGCGGCGGCGCATGCCGCGCTGCGCCAGAAAACCGAGGACGCGAAACGGCGCCAGGGCATGGAAACCCTGGTCCCTGGCGAAGAAATCCAGCGTGCGAACCAGGCGGTGGCGATCGCCCAGGCCGAGCTGCGTGGTGCGCAGGTCGCCGTCGACATGGCCAGGCTCAATATCGAGCGCACCGTCCTGCGTGCTCCCGCCGATGGATATGTCACACGCCTGCGCTTGAACAAGGGCGACTACGCGGTGGCCGGCCAACCGAACATCGCCCTGGTGGACGCGAAGAGCTTCCTGATCACCGGCTATTTCGAGGAGACCAAATTGCACGGCATCCGCCCCGGCGCACCGGCGCGGATCCGATTGATGGGGTTTGACGGCGTGCTTGCCGGCCGGGTAGTCAGCATCGGCCGCGGCATCACCGACACCAACCAGCAGGCCGACGCGCAGGGCTTGCCGAACGTCGCGCCAAGCTTCAGCTGGATCCGCCTGGCGCAGCGCATTCCCGTGCGGATCGCGTTTGAAAAATTCCCGCAGGACCTGGTGCTGTCTGCCGGCATGACGGGCAGCATCGAGGTGGCGGCGCCGGGAGCCGACGCGCCACCGCAGGGCCGGCTCATCGCGCTGCTGCACCGCTGGATGTAAGGAACGATCATGTACGCATCTTCCAATCATCCCCGGTTGCGCCGTCGCGGCGCATTGTTGCTCTTCTCGTTAGTGGCGGCCCTGTCGGGCTGCACGACGGCAGGCCCCGACTATCACGCGCCCACTGTGAGTGTGCCTGCCAACTGGATCGAGGACCATCGCGCCACGACCGCCAGCGACGAGGAGGGACTGCGCACGTGGTGGCGATCGTTCGACGATCCCATGCTCGACAGCCTGGTGGACCAGACGCTGGCGCGCAACCAGGATCTCGATATCGCCTTGGCGCGCCTGCGGCAGGCGCGCGCCGAGCGCGTGCAGATCGCCTCGGCAACCGGACTTCATGTGAGCGCTGGAGGTTCCGGCGAGACCCGGCGCAGCAGCAAGGCGCTCGGCGGGCAACCCGGCGGCGAGTCGCGCACCTGGCAGCTTGGTTTCGATGCGAGCTGGGAGCTGGACCTGTTCGGCGGCACGCGCCGGGCGGTCGAAGCGGCCGATGCGGGCATCGCGGCGCTGACGGAAGACCGCCGCGCGCTGCAGGTGAGCCTCGTCGCCGAACTCGTGTCAAATTACGCCGGGCTGCGTGCCACCCAGCTGCGCCTGGGGATCGCGCACGCCAACATCCGCACGCTGGTCGAAGCCGAGCGCTTGGCTGAACAGTCGCAACGCACGGGGTTCGGCACGCTGGCGACCGTGATGCAGGCGCGCGCCGAACGGGAACTGGCCGAAGCGCAGCCGCCCTTGATGGACGCCGATATCGCCCGTTTCAGCCACGCCATCGGCGTCCTGGCGGGCGGTTTCCCCGGCGATTGGCACGCAGCGTTGGCCGCGCCGGCGCCCGCCCTGCCCAGGCCTGCGCGCTTGCCGCTGTCGTTGCCTTCCGAAGTGATACGCCAACGCCCCGATTTGCGGGCGGACGAACGGCGCCTTGCCGCCGCCACCGCGCAGATCGGCGTGGCGGAGGCCGAGCGCGTCCCCAAGTTCAGTATCCCGCTGGGCATCGGCACCACCGCGAGCGTCATTCACCGCCTCTTCTCCAGTGCCAGCATGGCGTGGGTGGCCGGAGTGCAGGTCAGCCAGTCCCTCTACGACGGCGGGCGCGCCCAGGCCGGGGTAGCCGGCGCACAGGCCAATGCCGACGCGGCCCGGCTGGTCTACGAACGGGACGTGCGGCTGGCGCTACGCGACGTGGAAGATGCATTGACAGGATGGACTAGCGAACGCCAGCGGCAAGCATCGTTGCGGCTCGCCGTTGCGGACAGCCAGCAAGCGCTGGACCATGCGACCCGACTGTACGGCCGCGGCTTGAGCGCTTACCTGCCCGTGCTGGTGGCGCAGCGCACGGTCAACCAGGCGCGCGATGAACTGGCCCTCAGCCAATGGGAGGAAGTGCGCGGGGTCATTGCGCTCTACAAGTCGCTGGGGGCGGGGTGGTCGGAGGCGGATCAAGCCGGCGAGTTAGAAAAGGCAGCAGCCCGGTGATGCCGCAAGAAGCCTTTGTTTATGCCGGCTACCTGCGCTACACTGGCCGCTACCGTTCAACCCCAGGAAAGGAGGCCATCGTGAAAACCTGTCCCCACCGAAAGCTCATGAGGGCGCGACTCCTGGATTGAAACGTCCTGGCTTGATCCAGGCGGAGTCGCTCGGCGGGTCTTTGCATCCCCATTGAATCGAGGCGACTCATGCAACTGACACCCACCATCTACTTCCCTGGCATTTGCGACGATGCCATTGCGTTCTACGGCAAGGCGCTCGGCGCCGAGCTGCTGTTCATCAAAAAGGTCGCCACCGACATCCCGCTGGCCCAGCAAAAACCCGGCACCGAGCACAAGGTGCTGCGTGCCGCGCTGCGCATCGGCGACAGTGTTGTCTACCTGTCCGACGGCCACCGCGACACCCCCACCTTCGCCGGCGTTTCGCTGACGTTGACCCTGCCCGACCGCGCGGCGGCGCAGCGCACGCTCGATGCGCTGGCCGACGGCGGCAACGTGCGGTTACCGCTACGTGAGACGTCGTGGACGGGAGCCTTCGGCGCCGTGTGCGACCGCTTCGGCATGGACTGGCTCGTGCAGGTCCTCGACTGACGGCGGGCTGCGGCGCACCGTCCGCACCGGGCGGTGCGCCGCCGTGCACGACACCACGCCTGCCACCAGCAGCAGCATCGCGGCCGCTTCCAGCGCCGTCGGCAGGCGTGCTTCCCACACCAGGCCATACAGCAGGCCGAACACCGTCTCGAACACGATCATCTGGCCCGTCAACGCCAGCGGCAACGCGCGGCTGGCGCGGTTCCACAGCGCGTTGCCGAGCACGGAGCACAGCAGCGCCACCGCACTGACGACGCCGAGAAAGCGCCACCATTGCGCGGCCGTCGCCGTGCCGTCCATCAGCACGAACGCGGGTACCGCCAGCAGCAGCGCCTCGGCCCCCGTGACGACGCCCAGCAGCAGGCTCCATTCATGGGCGCCCACGTCGTGCAGCCGGCCGAGCCAGCGGCTGTTGCCGACGGCGTACGCGGTCCACGATGCCAGCGCGCCCAGTGCGCACAGCAGGCCGCCCGGCGACACGGCCAGCGACTGCCAGCCGATGCATGCCAGGCCCGCGATGCTGAGCGCCAGCGACGGCAGCAGCCGGCGCAGCGGCACGGCATGCCGGTCGCGGGAGCCCGCAAGCGTGACGGCCACGGGCAGCAACCCGATCACGAGCGATGCCATCGCCACGCCGCCCGATTGCACGGCCTCCGCCAGCAGCACTTAATACAGGATGTTGCCGCTGAACGCGAGCCACGCCAGGCCGCGCCAGGTGCGCCACGTGAGGCGCGTGCGCAGCGTGCGCCACATCGGCGCGATCAGCAGCGCAGCCACGGCGCCGTACGCGAGGTAGCGGCCGGCGGACAGCTGCAGCGGCTTGAAGCCCGGCGTCAGTTCCGGCGCGAGAAAGACCAGTCCCCACAGGGCGCCGGCCGCGATGCCGGCGGCGATGCCGCGGCGGATGTCATGAACCACCATCGATGAAATCTCCAGAAAGCGGGAATTCTCGGTGGCGGCGGCGCGGCCGTCTTGGCGCCGTCTACAGTGTTTTTGACGAATCCTGCACGGCGCGGCGGTAAGCGGCCGGGGTGACGCCCAGCGTGTCGCGCATTGCCCGCGTCAGCGCGCTCTGGTCGGAGAAGCCGGCCGCCAGCGCCACGTCGGCGATCGGCCGGGTAGTGTTGGCCAGCCAGGCGCAGGCCCGGTCCAGGCGCAGCGCCAGCAGCCAAGCGTGCGGGCTGGTATCGAGCTCGCTGCGAAACAGCGCATGCAGGCGGCTGACGCTAACGCCGGCAGCTTGCGCCATCGCCGCCGTGCTCCATGGCAGCCCCGGTTCCGCCTCGACGCGGGCGCGCAACGCGGCCAGCCGCGAGGCCGGCTGCACGGGGCTGGCGGCCAGCGTGTCCAGCAGGAGCGGCACCCAGTTCGCCAGCACGCCGCCGGTAGCGGGTGCGTCGGCCATCAGCGCCATGTAGTCGACCAGCTTGCGGGCGGCCGGCGGCAATGCGGTGAACGGCCGCTCCAGCAGGCGCTCGCGCTGGGCGTCGATGAAGGCGGCGTCGACGTCGACGATCAGCGAGCGGTTGCCGGCCGCGCCACTCTGAGTATGCCAGGCGCCCGGCGCCACCAGCGCGCCATGCAGCGGATCGAGCCGCCCTTCCCTGCCCTCGATCTCGAGCACGACGGCGCCAGAAACGGGCAGCACGAGCTGCGCGAACGCATGGCGGTCGGGCGCCTCGCGCGCGCCGTAGCTGCGTACGTGGAGGTCGGTGAAGGGCTGGGTGATCATCGTGAAAGGCGCGGAAGAAGAACCAGTCTAGCACGCGTCACGGCGTTTCCAGCAGCGCGGACACGTACAGCAGGAAGCGGTCCTCGGTGCGCGCCAGGTCCAGCCCCGTGATGTCGGCGATGCGCCGCAGCCGGTAATCGAGCGTGTTGCGGTGGATGTGCAGTGCGGCCGCCGTGGCTCCCCCATTGCCGTCATGGGCGAACCATGCGTCCAGCGTGCGGCGCAACAGGCCCTTGCGGTCGCCGGCATGCAGGCGGGCCATCGGCTGGCGCAGCTGGCGCGCCTGCCAGCCCGCGCCCAGGCCCGACAGCAGCACGGGCAGCGCCAGCTCGTCGTAGCTGAAGCGGCGCGCGGCCGGGTCGCGCGCGCGGCCGATGCGGGCGGCCGCCTGCGCGCTCTGGTACGAGATCGCGGCGCCGTCGACGCCCGGCAGCGCGATACCCATCGCCAGCGCATGCGGCTGCCGGCATTCGTCGCGCAGCATGGCCGCCAGCAGGTCGCCTTGCCGGCGCGGTGGCGGCGCCGAGGCCGGGTCGTACGATGCCAGCAGCACCATCTCGCGCGGGCCCGCGGCCGCCGTCAGCAGCGCGCCGTCGCGGGCCAGTAGACGCAGTTGCAGACGCTGGATCTCGGCCAGCGCGTCGGCACCGTCGTCCAGCTGCAGCAGGAACACGAGCTGGGTGCGGCCAAAGTCGAGCCCGAGCCGCTGGCCCCACGCCGCCAGTTCGCCGCGCGTCGCCTCGTCGTAGCGGATCAGGTTCAGCACGAACGCTTCGCGGTGGCGCGAGTCGCGCTGCAGCGCGCCGGCCAGCGCGGCCTGCTCGAGGATCATCTCGGCCGTCAGCCGCACCAGCGCGCCGAACTGGCGCACCTCGTCCGGCGTGCCGGACAGCCCCACCGCGCCGCACACCTGGCCGTTGACGACGAGCGGCAGGTTGATGCCCGGCTTCGCGCCATGCATATTGCGCGCCGTCGCCGCGTCGATCTCCACGGGCACCTGCTTGGCCAGCGCCAGCAGCGCGCCCGCATGCAGCTCGCCGATGCGCGACGGCGTGCCGCTGGCCAGGATCGTGCCGTGCGCGTCCATCACGTTGACGTTGAACGGGATGATGCGCATGGTGCGGTCGACGATGTCCCGCGCGAGGCCGGTGGTCAGGATGTCCATTCAGCGAGTCTAGCGCAAGCTTGTGCATATTCCCAGGAATTCGCACTGCCACGGCTTCGATTATTGTGCGCATGCACGAGGACTTTGGCATCGCGTTTCCACATAATCGGCAAACCACGATAAGGAGACATGCATGAGCACCACGCTTTCCGCCGCCCGCGCCGACGCCGGCGCGGCTTCGCCCATCCTCGAGCGGGGCTATCGCAAGGCCACCTGGCACCTGATTCCATTCATCTTCGTCTGCTACCTGTTCAATTACCTGGACCGTGTGAACGTCGGCTTCGCGAAGCTGGAGATGCTCGATGCGCTCAAGCTCAGCAACACCGTGTACGGGCTGGGTGCCGGCATCTTCTTCATCGGCTACGTGCTGTCCGGCGTGCCCAGCAACCTGATCCTGCACCGCATCGGCGCGCGCCGCTGGATCGCCGTGATGATGGTGGCATGGGGCGCGCTGTCGGCCGCGATGCTGACCGTGACGTCGCCGCTGTCGTTCTACGTGCTGCGCTTTTTCACCGGCGTGGCCGAAGCGGGCTTCTTCCCCGGCATGGTGCTGTACTTCACGCACTGGTTCCCCGCCGCGAAACGGGGCCAGGTGATGGCGCTGTTCATGTCGGCGATTCCCGTGTCCGGCCTGATCGGCGGTCCGCTGTCCGGCTGGATGCTGGAGCACTTCGCGGCCGGCCAGGGCGGTCTCGCCGGCTGGCAGTGGCTGTTCCTGCTGCAAGGCCTGCCGACGGTGGTGCTGGGCGTGGCCGTGTGGTGCTACCTGTCCGAAGGCGTGCGCCAGGCGCGCTGGCTGACGGCCGACGAAAAGGCGGCGATGCTGGTCGCGCTGGCCGACGACGAGCAACGCCGCGTGCAGGCACCGCAAGCCGTGCAGTCGACCGGCAGCGCGTTCGCCAATCCGCACGTGTGGATGCTGGGCGTGATCTACTTCTCGATCCAGATGGGCGTGTACGCGCTGAACTTCTGGCTGCCGTCGATCATCAAGGCACTGGGCTTCGCCAGCGCCGTGACGGTCGGCTGGCTCAGCGCGATCCCCTACCTGCTGGCCGGCGTGTTCATGGTGTTCGTCGGCCGCTCCGCCGATGCGCGCGGCGAGCGCCGCCTGCACCTGGCGGTGCCAATGCTGATGGGCCTTGCCGGCCTGCTGCTGGCGGCGAACTTCTCGACCAATACCGTCATCGTGATGACGGGCCTGACGCTGGCCACGATGGGCGCGCTGACGGCGCTGCCGATGTTCTGGCCGCTGCCGTCCGCCTTCCTCGGCAGCGCCGCCGCCGCGGCCGGCCTGGCCCTCATCAATTCGCTGGGCCAGATCGCCGGCTTCGTCAGCCCGTTCCTGGTGGGCTGGATCAAGGACGCGACGGGCAGCACCGACGTCGCGCTGTACATCCTCTCTTCCGTGCTGTTCGTCGGCGCCGTGCTGGTGCTGCGCGTGCCGGCCCGCCTCGTCAACCGGTGAACCCCATGAAGATCGTCATCGCCCCCGATTCGTTCAAGGAAAGCCTCAGCGCGCTGGCCGTCGCCGAGGCCATCGAGCAAGGCATGCGCGAAGTGCTGCCCGACGCGCGCTACGTGAAACTGCCCGTCGCCGACGGCGGCGAAGGCACCGTGCAGGCGCTGATCGATGCCAGCGGCGGCCGCCGCGTCGAGGCCACCGTGACGGGACCGCTGGGAGAACCCGTCGCCGCGTTCTACGGCATCATGGGCGACGGCGTCACGGCCGTCATCGAGATGGCCGCCGCCAGCGGGCTGGAACTGGTGCCGCCGGCACGGCGCGATCCATTGGTCACGACGAGCCGCGGCACCGGCGAATTGATCCGCGCCGCCCTCGACGCGGGCGCGCGCCGCTTCGTGCTCGGTATCGGCGGCAGCGCCACCAACGACGGCGGCGCGGGCATGCTGTGCGCGCTCGGCGTGCGCCCGCTTGACGCGGCGGGTGCCGACCTCCCGGATGGCGGCGGCGCGCTGGCGCAGCTCGCGCACATCGACGCATCCGGGCTCGATGCCCGCATCGCCGGCAGCACGTTCGACATCGCCTGTGACGTCAGCAACCCGCTGACGGGCCCGAACGGCGCGTCAGCCATCTTCGGCCCGCAGAAAGGCGCGACGTCGGCGATGGTGCAAACCCTCGACGCGAACCTGGCCCGCTTCGGCGAACTGGTGGCCGCCTGCACGGGCCGCGCCGTGGCCGACGTGCCGGGCGCCGGCGCGGGCGGCGGCATCGGTGCCGCGATGCTGGCCTTCCTGCAAGGCCGGCTGCGCCCCGGCAGCGAGATCGTCACCGAAGCGGTGGGGCTCGATGCCGCCGTGGCCGATGCGGACGTCGTCGTCACCGGCGAAGGCCGTATCGACGGCCAGACGGTGAACGGCAAGACCCCGGTCGGTGTCGCCCGCGTCGCGCAGCGCCATGGTGTGCCGGTGATCGCGATCGGCGGCTCGCTGGCGCCGGACACGCACCTCGTGCACGCGCACGGCATCGACGCCGTGTTCGCCGCCGTGAACCGTCCGGGCACCGTGGCCGAAGCGCTGGCGGCCGGCACGGAGAACGTGCGGCGCGCGGCGCGCAATGCGGCGGCGGCGATCGCGATCGGGATGCGGCTGCGGTGCTGAACGAAGCCTCGTCTGCACGCTGCAGTACCGGTCGGCGGAGCCGCCGGCCGTCAGCAATGCGCGGGTGCTGACCCGGCAGGCGCGCCGCTCCCGCTCAACGCGATCCGCTCGCCGGCAGCGCGAAGCTGGCGACGGCGGTGCCGTAGGCGTAACGGAAGGTCGCATCCATGCCGGTTGCCTTGCCGTTCGAGCGCTCCCGTTCGCGGAACGAATACGGCATGCCATCCGGGGTCACGACGAGCGTCAGCACATACTGGTTCAGGTCCGGCTCGGCCGTGACCAGCCACCGCCCGTTCTCCTCGAGTGACGCGGCTTGCACGATCTCATACGATGTGCAGCGCGCCTGCCCGCACGCGACAGTCGACTGTGCGATCGACATGATCGCGTCGGGTACGAGCTTGCGCATACCGAAATCCATGTTCATGTCGGGTGGCAGGTTCTCGCAGCGGAAGGTGCCGCGTGCCGGTTTCCTGCAGATGCTGTCGCCCACGATGATGCTTTCGCGCTCGCTCCTCACTTCGCGGAACCGCACGGGCGGCGCCGCGAAGTATTCGTCGTAGCCTTCCTGTGCGGCGCCGTCGGGCGCGACGAGGTGGACATCGGTGCGCAGCCCGGTCCGCGCCCGTTCGACCAGGCGCGCATTTGCCGCGGCATGGGCGGCTACAGCCGCTTCGAGCTGCGCGGGGGCCGGGTGCAGGCGGCGGAACTCGGCAGCCGTGGCAAACGCCGGCCTGGCGTTGCAGGCCAGGCTCGTGCCGCCGGCGGTATCGGTGGTACCGGCTCCCGCCGGGCAAGGGCCCCCGGCACGTTGCGCCGACGGCGTTTCAACCACCTTGCCGCACACGCGGGCCTTCCACACCTCGTCGCGCCCACCGTCGACCTGCACGATCTCCAGCATCTCCCCCGGCGCGCAGTGCGCGCCGCCGACCGCCATCGGCAGCGTGAGCAACAGCAGCAGTACGCGCTGCTCCGCTGGGAGCAGGCGCGAACGGCGCAGCATCACAAACGAATCGGTCGTCCAGTTATCCTGCAGGTATTCGCCATATTCCTTGCCCGCTGGATGGGCGCTTTGCGCATCGGTCAGCGGCCATGGCGTACCGCCGGGCGTGCCGCACCCGGTCAGCGCGAGCGCGGCACCGGCCGCGCAGGCAAGCCGGCGCAGCGCCGGGAACGTCGTCGGCGGCGCCATCACAACACCTGGCCCGAAGGTGCGTTGCGGTTCTGGTAGCCGGGATGCGGGCCGCTCACGAAGGCGGCGACGACCCCGATCACCAGCAGCGCCACGAACAGCAGCGCGGCGGCCACAATGCCGGGCGTGTTTGGCCCGGGTGCCGGCCCATGGCGGTTCGGCCCCGCATCGCCACGCGCGCACGCGATCCACAGGAAGACAACCACGTTGACGAGCGGGATGATCATTCCGAACGCCTGCCAGCCGGCATGGCCCATGTCGTTCAGGCGGCGCCTGCCCAGCAGGACGGATACGACGACGCTCGCCACCGACACCAGGACTTGCACCGCAATGTAGGCGGACGATTCCGGCTTGGCGAGCAGCGCGACGAGGAACATCGGCGGCACCGTCGTCAACAGGCCCAGCCCGAGCACGTACGCCAGGTAGCGCAGCCGGCCGATCCGGCCGCGCCACGCGAACATGCGGGGTGTATAGGTGTCGGGGGTGACGGGGGTGTCGGGCGTGCTGGCGAAATCGGTCACGGGGCAATGCTCCAGGTAATTACTTAGGGGAAAATAGTAGGGGCTGATGCGGGGGTGTGCAAACCATTCTGCATGGCCGGCCTGGAATTTGTCGCATTATTAGCTGGAATGCCACTTTTGTGAGCAACTAGCAACAAAATAGCCGAAGTTAGTGACTTCAGGACGGTGGCGCGGTATCCTGTTTCCCCTTGGAAATGAAGATTTCCATGTTCCACCAACCGGCAAGGCAGTTCCGTGGTCTTCAACGATATCGCGCACTGGCGCACACAGATCCTCGCATCCCTGCTGTCGACGACGGCAATGGTCGGCACGGCCGCCGCGGTGCCGAGCATCGCGCTCGCGCTGCACGAGGGCCTGTGGGCCATCGCGCTCGTCGACACGCTGGCATTCGTGTGGGTGCTGGTCCTGTGGCGCGCGCGCGGGCTGCCGTACGCGACGCGCGTATGCAATCTGCTGGCGATCCTGTACTTCATCGGCGTGGCGATGATGCTGACGGTCGGTCCGATCAGCCAGGTCTACCTGCTGGCCGCGCCGATCCTGGCGGCGATCCTGCTGGGCCTGTGGCCGGCGATAGGGGCGCTGATCATCACGTCCGGGACGATCATCGCGTTGACGTTGACGGGCCACGCGCGGCTGTACGTGACGGGCATGCCCGATTACGCGCCGCTGCCGACGCTGGTCGTCACGCTCAATTACACCTGCATCGGCCTGCTGCTGACCATTACGTCCAGCGTGCTGCTGCAGCGCCTCGCGCGTTCGCTGACGGACCTGCGCACGTTCGCCGACTCGCTGGAGGAACGGCAGGACGAACTGCAGCACCTCAATGGCGAACTGCGCCTCACGGCCG
The DNA here is from genome assembly GCF_007830495.1 of Pseudoduganella flava. Taxonomy (GTDB): domain Bacteria; phylum Pseudomonadota; class Gammaproteobacteria; order Burkholderiales; family Burkholderiaceae_D; genus Rugamonas; species Rugamonas flava. The sequence goes on from NZ_VLKW01000007.1 coordinate 57,583, forward strand.
CCGCCGTCTCGTGCCTGAACGAGATGGTGCTGATCGCGCGCGCCGTGCCGATCCCCGGCGCCGAGCAGCCGATCGTGTTCGCCAACGACGCCGTGCTGCGCCGCACCGGCTACACGCGCGACGAGATGCTGGGCAAGAGCATGCGCATGCTGCACGGACCACTCACCGATCAGGACGAGGTGGCGCGCGTGGTGCAGGCGATGCGCGACGTGCGCTCCATATCGGCCGAACTGGTGAACTACACGCGCGACGGGCAATGGTATTGGGTCGAGATGGAACTGGTGCCGTTCGCTGACGAAGGCGGCAACAACACGCACTGGGTGCTGGTGGGGCGCGACGTGACCGAACGCCGCAAGGCGGCGGACGCGATCCACCAGCTGGCGTTCTACGACGTGCTCACGGGCCTGCCGAACCGCCGCCTGCTGATGGACCGGCTGCAGCAGGTGCTCGACGCCGCGGGCGCCGGCCACTATGCGGCCGTGATGTTCATCGACCTCGATCACTTCAAGTACATCAACGATGCGCGGGGCCACGCCACGGGCGACATGATGCTGCGCGCCGCGGCCCAGCGGCTGTCGCAGCTCGTGCACGCGAACGACACGGTGGCGCGGCTGGGCGGTGACGAATTCGTCGTGCTGCTGGCCGACCTCGGCACGGTGGAGACGGCGGCGACCCGGCGCGCGCTGGCGATGGCCGAGCGGGTGCGCGCCGCGCTGATGCAGGGGTTCCACATCGAAGGCCAGGCTTACCAGTCGTCCGCCAGCATCGGCGTGGCGCTGCTGCCGCGCGAAGGCCAGACGGTGGACGACCTGCTGCGCGAGGCGGACATCGCGATGTACCGCGCCAAGGCAGGCGGCCGCAATGGCGTGGCGCTGTTCGAAGACACGATGCGGGCAGAGGTCGAGCGCCGGCTGACGATGGAGCGCGACCTGTCGCACGCGCTGCAGAACGGCGAACTGCAGATGCACGTGCAGCTGCAGGTCGATCAGCACGCCCGCCCTGTCGGCGCCGAGCTGCTGATGCGCTGGCGCCGCGCGGACGGCACATCGGTGCCGCCGGACCAGTTCATTCCCGTGGCGGAGGCGACCGGGCTGATCGTCCAGCTGGGGCATTTCGCGCTGCGGCAGGCTTGCCTGGCGTGGCTGCGGCTGTCGGCTGCGGGGCATGCGCTGCCGCTGTCGGTGAACGTGAGCCCGTCGCAATTCCGCCAGCCGGACTTCGTCGCGCAAGTGCGTGCGACGCTGGCCGAGACGGGCGCGCCGGCGTCGCAACTGATCTTCGAAGTGACGGAAGGACTGCTGATCGACAACCTGGACGACACGATCGCGCGGATGCACGAGCTGGCGCAGCTGGGCATCCGCTTCTCGATCGACGACTTCGGCACCGGCTACTCGAGCCTGGCGTACCTGAAGCGGATGCCGCTGTACGAACTGAAGATCGACCGCAGCTTCATCCACGACACGCCGGGCGACGCGAACGGCACGGCGATAGTCCAGTCGATCCTCGCGATGGCGGCCCACCTGGGCTTGCGCGTCGTGGCCGAAGGCGTCGAAACCCACGACCAGGCAGCGTTCCTGGCCGCCCACGGCAGCCCCGGCATGCAAGGCTACCTGTTCGCCCGCCCGATGCCGCTGCCGGAAATGCTCGCGTTGCTCGAAGCGCAACGCCACCCATCCCCCGCCCACGCCGACGCCAACAGCTGAGCTGGTCGCAAAACCACACCAGGGACTGTCCCTGAATTGCTGAGCTGGTTGCAAAACCACACCAAACGACAGGGACTGTCCCTCAATCCTGGAAATATTTCCTAAAACGAGGGACAGTCCCTCGATTTTGGAAATACTTTTGCGGAAACGGTTTTCGCAGACCCGGCACGCCGCCTCCCTATGAAAGCCGCTGGCCCGTTATCCCGCACATTGCCGGGCGCTTAGCGTTTTCGACGCAGATGAACTGCTGAGCTGGTTGTAAAGCGACGAGGGACTGTCCCTCGATTCTGGAAATATTTCCTGTTTCGAGGGACAGTCCCCGAATTTTGGAAATTATTTTAGGTCGGCAGCGTCAGCCAGCAGGCGTGCTTCGTTCGGCGTCAGCGTGACGCCGTGGCGGGCCGCGATGGCTGCGAGCGCGACGAAATCGATCTCGCCCAGTTCCAGGTACTTCGCTACTTCGGCCTGCAGGGCCGGCGAGGCTTCCACTTGCCGGCGGAAGCGTTGTGCTGCGGCGATCGACATGCGCTCTCCTGAAAAAAAGACATTGTAGCGAGGCAATTGCGCGCCCTCAACAAGGTTTTTTTTCCAGATCAAATTAGCAAATAAGCAGCTGTGTGGCATCAAGTAATCCGAATCTTACAAATTCACGCGCCGAACGCCACTGGCTGAGCATGCTCGCCTGCACCGATACTTGGCACCGATGCACCGCCGCGATGCGCGGTCGCTGACGACGCACCGACCCGGTGCGTCGTGGACAGCCGGCACACCTTGAGGGACGAGACATGAACGAGGATGGATGCCTGCTGATCATCGGTGGCGACGAAGAGACGCGCCACCGCAAGGACATTTTGCAGCGCTTCGTGGACCTGGCAGGGGGCCCCGAACGTAACCTGGTGCTGCTGACCAGCGCCAGCGCGGAACCGGAGGAGATGGCCGCGCCCTACCACGACATCCTGTCGCAGCTGGGCGTGCGCCGCCATGCGTCCGTGCACACCACGACGCGCGAAGAAGCCAACGATGCCGCGCTGGCCGAACGGATCGCGCATGCGGACGGCATCCTGATCACCGGCGGTGACCAGAAGCGGCTGATGGCCAATATCGGCGGCACGGCACTTGACCGCGCATTGCACGAGGCGCTGAAGCGCCGCTGCGCGTGCCTGGCCGGCACCAGCGCCGGCGCATCCGCGATGGCAGGCCACATGCTCGCTTCCGGCTTCGCGGAGTTCGAGCCGGAGAAAGGCGCCGGCGTGCTGGGCGCGGGGCTGGGCTTCGTGCAGCACGTCGTCATCGACCAGCACTTCTCGCAGCGCCACCGCATCAACCGGCTGCTCAGCGTGATCGCGCAAAACCCCTATCTGTACGGCCTCGGCATCGATGAGGACACCGCCCTCGTCGTCGAACGGGGCGTCGGCATCGAAGTGATCGGCGCCGGCGGCGTCACGTTCCTGGACGGCCGCGGCATGACGACCAACGCCGCCGACATCGACAACGGCGAACGCCCCGAACTGATCGGCGTGCAGCTGCACGTGCTGCCGTCCGGCTCCGGCTACGTGCTGCCCGGCCAGGGCGGCCAGGCGGTGCGCCTCGCCCACGTGACACGCGAAGCGCCCGCCCCCATTCAAGAATTCATCAGCAATCTCACGAAGAGGAACCCGTTATCATGAACATCATCGAGCAACGCCTGCTGCGCGGCCGTAACCTGTACTCCCACCATCCCTGCCTGCTGACGGTGCTCGATACGGGGGACCTGAAGGACGCGCGCACCGACGCGATCCCGGGTTTCGTCGAACGCCTGCTCGAGCTGCTGCCGTCGCTGTACGACCATCGCTGCTCGGTCGGTAAATACGCCGGCTTCGTGCAGACGCTACGTGCCGGCACCAATATCGCGCACGTCGTCGAACACGTCACGCTGGCGCTGCAATGCCTGGCCGGCACCACCGTCAACACGGGCCGCACGCACGAAGCGGGCGACGGCAAGTACCGCGTCGTCTGCGCCTATGAACTGGAACAGGTCGTGACGGACGCCTTCGACGCGGCCGTCGCCCTCGTCACGGCGCTGGCCCGCGGCGAGCCGTATGCGCTCAGCGAAGCCGTGGCCGCGCTGCGCGAGACGGCCGAGGACCATGCGATCGGCACCAGCACGGGCGCGATCGTCAGCGCAGCGAAGGCACGCGGCATTCCCGTGCTGCGCCTGACGGAGGAAGCGAACCTGTTCCTGCTGGGCTGGGGCGCGCGCCAGAAGCGGCTGCAGGCGACGATCACGGCCGACACGGGCCACATCGCCGTCGGCATCGCCAGCGACAAGCAATTGACGAAGGCGCTGCTGCAGGAAGCGGGCGTGCCGGTGCCGGAAGGCGTCACGGTGCGCACTGTCGAACAGGCGCAGCGCGCGGCACGCCGCCTGGGCGGCACCGTCACCGTCAAGCCGCTGGACGGCAATCACGGCCGCGGCGTGACGACCCGCTGCAATACGCCGGAAGACGTGGCCCTCGCATTCGAGCGGGCCCGCATGCATGGCCGCCGCATCATCGTCGAGCGTTACGTGACGGGCCACGACTACCGCGTGTTGGTCGCCAACGGCAAGGTCGCCGCGGCGGCGCTGCGCCGGCCGCCCGCCGTCACGGGCGACGGCGTCGCCAATGTGCGGGCGCTGGTCGAGCGCGAGAACCTGAACCCGGCCCGCGGCGAAGGCCACACGAACATCCTGACCAAAATCCCGCTGGACGGCCATGCCGAAACGATGCTGGCCGAACAGGGCCTGACGTTCGACAGCGTGCCGGCCGCCGGCGTCGTCGTGACGTTGCGCGGCAACGCCAACCTGTCCACGGGCGGCACCGCCGAGGACGTGACGGACCTGCTGCCGGCATCGACGCGCATGCTGTGCGTGCGCGCCGCGCAGAAGATCGGGCTGGACGTGGCGGGCCTGGACGTGATCTGCGCCGACATCGCCCAGCCGCTCGAAGAGCAAGGTGGCGCGATCATCGAGGTCAATGCCGCGCCGGGCATCCGCATGCACCAGTACCCCAGCGCCGGCACGCCGCGCAACGCCGGCGAGGCGATCGTCGAAGGCATGTTCGGCACCAGCGACGGCCGCATTCCCGTCATCGCCGTGACGGGCACGAACGGCAAGACGACGACCACGCTGATGCTGGACCACAGCGTGCGTGCGACCGGCGTGCGCACCGGCTGCACGACGACCGAGGGGGTGTTCATCGACGGTACCTGCATCCGGCGCGGCGATTGCGCCGGCTACTGGTCCGCCCGCACCGTGCTGACCGATCCGAACGTGGACTTCGCCGTGCTGGAGACGGCGCGCGGCGGCATCCTGAAGCGCGGCCTCGCGTTCGACCGCTGCGACGTGGCGGTGGTGCTGAACGTGTCGCACGACCACCTGGGCCTGGACGGCGTGAACACCATCGACGACCTGGCGCGCGTGAAAGCCGTCGTCGCGAAGGCGGCGTCGAAAGCCGTGGTGCTGAACGCGCAGGATGCGTATTGCGTGGCGATGGCCGACGAACTGGAGCCGCACGTCGAACGGCTGTACTTCAGCTGCGACCCGGACAATCCGGTGCTGCTGCGCCACGTGGAGAACGGCGGCCGCGCGGCCTACCTGCAGGACGGCGCGCTGATCCTGGCGGACGGCACGCGCCGCCACCGCATCCTGTGGGCCGAGGAAATGCCGGCCGCGCTGGACGGCTGCGCGCGCCACAACATCGCCAACGCGCTCGCCGCAGGCGCCGCGCTGCTGGCGGCCGGGCTGCGCATCGCGCAGATCGCCGACGGCCTGGCGTCGTTCGTGTCGGACAACCAGGCCAACCCGCTGCGCACCAATGTGTACGACGTGCGCGGCGTGAAGGTGGTGGTCGACTATGCCCACAACCCGGCCGCGTATGCGGCACTGGGCCAGACGGCGCGCGGCATGAGCCAGCGCCGCACGGTGGCGGTGATCACCGCACCGGGCGACCGCCGCGACGAAGACCTGGCGCTGGTGGGCGAAACGTGTGGCGGAGCGTTCGATGAAGTGGTGGTGTACGAGTCGCCGTCCGAGCACCGCGGCCGCCGGCCGGGCGAACGCGCGGCGCTGATGGCGGCCGGCGCGATCCGCTCGTCGACCAGCGTGCACCTCGAACTGGCAACGGATGCCGCGCTGCGCCTCGCGTTGTCGCGCTGCCAGCCGGGCGACGTGATGCTGTTCGCCACCGGCACGTCGGTGACGGAACTGGTCGACGCGCTGCGCACGACGGATCCGGAAAGCGCGGAGCGGATCGCGCTGGCGGCTACCGGCAATTGATGTAAAAAATTGCCCAAAACCGGGGTCAGACCCCGAATTTGGGCAACTTTTCGATCAGCGCAACGCGCCCGCCAACCTCGGCGACGACAACAACTGCTTGAACGCGGCCCACCGCTGGGCCCGCGCCTGCTGCGGATCGGTGGCCATCACCTGCTTCTCCACCCAAGCCTTCACCAGGTCCTTGCCCAGGTTGTAGTTGATCACGTAGCCGCGCATCGCGTCGTAGAACTGCATACGCTGGCCTGCCTTCTCGGGCGGATACAGCGCCACGTTGACGAGCCACTCGATCGCCTGCTCGCGCGTGAAGCGCCCTTCCAGGTACTCTTTCGCGTTGTCGTTGTCCGAGTACGACAGGCGCGCGAGCAGCTTTTGCAGCTCGGCATAGCGGCCCGCCAGGCTGGGGTCCAGGCCCGCCAGCGGATACAGCACGTCGCGCTCGAAGGCGAGCCGCTCGTCGTCCGGGAACGCCATCTCGATGCCGTAGTTGGCGCTGCCCTCGGCGATCAGCGACATCGGCGAATACAGCGGATAGACGCTGAATTCGACCCAGTCCTTTTCCTTCACGAGGTGGCGCTCGAGCAGCGCGTTGTAGACGTGGTGGCCGGGATAACCTTCGTGGCAGCCCAGGTCGACGGCGCGCTCGATGTAGATCGGGAACTCGGTATTGATCTGGATGAGGCTGTGCGCGTCGCCCTTGTACCAGTTATAGCCGGACCACGGTTTGTTCGTCACGAACTCCAGCACGAAGCTTTCCTTTTGCGGCAGCTCCACGTGGCGTGCGGTGCGCTCGCGGCAGGCGGCGATCGCCGCGTCGAACACGGGTTTCAGCTTGTCCTTCGGAATCGCGAAGTGGGCGCGGAACGCCTGCACGCGCTGCGGCAGCGGCCCGTCGCCGGGCACCAGCTTGTCGATCTGCGCCAGCAGCGCTTCGTAGTAGGCGCGGTCGTGGTGCGGCGTGACGGCGTCGTACAGCAGCGCCGTCTCCTCATCGAATGTGAACTTCTTCCCGTTCAGCATATCGACGCGGGCGACCATCGCGCGCAACTGCTTGCGCAGGAATTCCACGCGCAGCGCCTCGTCCGCACCTGCAGCCTTGCGCCCTTCCAGGTCCGCCAGCGCGCGCTGCGCATCGGTGCGGATCGCGGCCAGGCCGCGCTTTTCCTGTTCCACCTGCCGCTGCAGCGCCGGCGGGCCGTAATACGCATCGACATAGTTCGCGTCGTGCTGGCCGACCGCCAGCACCAGCTTGCGATACCGCTCCGCCACGTCCTGCACGGATGCCGCCAGCGCGCTGCCGGCCAATACCATCGCCAGGGTCGCGACCCCGCCCGCCACCAGTTTTTTCATGCCGCCTCCCGAAAGCGGTTCAGTGTAGGGGAGGATTGCCCTCGTTGCAATCCTCCGGCGGGCGCAGGATGATCCGGGTGGGATAGGCGATCTCGATGCCCCGCTCGGCCAGGCCGCGGATGACGTTCAGCAGCACCTCCTGCTGCGTATCCATGAACACGAAATAGTCGGGGCTCTTGATCCAGTACACGACCTCGTAGTTGATCGACCATTCGCCCAGCTCGCGCAGGTGGGCCCGTTCGAACGAGGCGGTCGATTCCTGGCCCAGGATGATGTCCTTCACCATCTGGGGCACGGCGGCCAGCTTGTCCGGCGGGGTGCCGTAGCGGATGCGCAGGATGAACGCGGCGCGGCGCGTGAACATGCGCGTCTGGTTGCCGATGCGGGCCTTCAGGATGTCGCCGTTCGAGAAGATGATCTGGTCGCCGCCCAGGCCACGCAGCCGCGTCGTCTTCAGGCCGATGTATTCGACGGTGCCCAGCTGCTCGCCGACGATGATGAAGTCGCCGACGACGAAAGGCTTGTCCAGGACGATCGACAACGATGCCAGCAGGTCGCCGAGGATGTTCTGCACCGCCAGCGCCACCGCGATACCGCCGATACCCAGGCTGGCTACGAGCGTGGTGATGTTGAAGCCCAGGTTATCGAGGATCATCAGCGTGAACACGACCCACACGATCATCCGCAGGATGAAGTCGATGATCGCCGTCGACGCCGCCGTGGCCACGCTGTCCGTGCCGCCGATGGCCGCCTGCCGGTAACGCTTGCGCCACACGCGCACGCCCGTATCGCCCCAGATCGCGGCCTGGATCAGCATCGTCGTGACGGCCACGCGCCACAGCCATACTTCATACTTTTTCGGGAACTCCAGCATCAGCGAACCCAGGTACAGCGCCAGGATCACGATGAACACGCTGTACGTGTTGCGCATCATGCGCAGCAGCCAGTCGTCGACGCGCGTCTCGGTGCGCTCCGCCGCGGCATCGAGCCGGTGGATCAGGAACGTGCGGATGACGATCAGCAGCACGGCGCACGCGAAGGCTACTGCCAGCGCGGTCGCCCATTCCTGGATCGGATTCCCCAACAACACATAACGCATCCAAGCCCTCCTTTTTTCGCTCGCGCAAGTGTACCGAAGCAAGCCGTGCACCCGCGCACACCTTGGCGAAATGACAGCCTGTTCGGTGACACCCGGCAATACGGCGCCAGCGTTTTAATTTTTTCGCCATACTTTGTCGCTCGTTCGACTAGCTCTCCGACAACATGCGAAAAGATGACGACATTCAACACCAGGCGATCGAGCTATGGGGCGGACTGGAAGGAACCGTCAACCGCGTGCGCGATCAATATTTCAGCCAGATGGACCAGAACGGACACGGCAAGCGCCTGTCGGATCTGGACCGCTTCGCCGCGTTGGGCATCAACGCGATTCGCTATCCCGTATTGTGGGAGCTGACGGCTCCCGATGGCATCGAGAACGCCGACTGGTCATGGGCCGACGAGCGCCTGCCAGCGCTGCGCGACCTGGGCGTGAAGCCGATCGTGGGCCTGGTTCACCATGGCAGCGGCCCGCGCCACACCAGCCTCGTCGATCCCGAGTTCGCCCCCAAGCTGGCCGAGTATGCCGGCGCCGTGGCACGCCGCTTTCCCTGGGTCGAGTACTACACCCCCGTCAACGAACCCTGCACCACCGCGCGCTTCTGCGGCCTGTACGGCCTGTGGTACCCGCATGGCAAAAGCGACCTGACGTTCCTCCAGGCGCTGATCAACCAGTGCAAGGCCGTCGTGCTGTCGATGCGGGCGATCCGGGAAGTCAACCCGAACGCCAAGCTGGTGCAGACCGACGACCTGGGCAAGACCTACAGCACGCCCGAGCTGGCCGAGTGGGCCGACTTCTACAACGAACGGCGCTGGCTGGCGTGGGACCTGTTGTGCGGCATGATCGATGAAGACCACAAGCTGTGGCAGTACTTCCTGAAAAGCGGCATCCCTGCCGAGGACGTGCTGTGGTTCCGCGCCAATCCCTGCCCGCCGGACGTCGTGGGCCTGAACTACTACATCACCAGCGAGCGCTGGCTCGATCACCGGGGCGACCGCTACCCCGCCCGCTACGTGGGCGAGCACGGCTTCGCGGACATCGAAACGGCGCGTGCGCTGGCCACCCCGACGCCGGGCATCGGCCCGCTGCTGGAAGAAACCTGGGAGCGTTACAGCCTGCCGATGGCGGTGACCGAGGCGCACATCGACGCGAACCGCGAAGACCAGCTGCGCTGGCTGCACGAGGTATGGAACGCGGCCCACGACGTGCGCCGCAAGGGCGGCGACATGCGCGCCGTCACCGTGTGGTCGCTGCTCGGTTCGTACGACTGGAACTGCCTGGTCACGGAATGCCGCGGCTATTACGAGAACGGCGCCTACGACCTGCGCTCGCCGGAGCCCCGCCCCACCGCGCTGGCCCAGCTGATGCAGGAGCTGGCGACGGGCCGCGCGCCGTCGTCGCCGGTGCTGCAAGGTCTCGGCTGGTGGCGCCGCCCGGGGCGCTTCCTGTGCCCGCCGGTGGCCACCAGCGCCACCGTGGCCGCACTGCCGGCCGAGCGCAACCTGGCGCACCGGCCAGTGCAGCCGATCCTGATCAGCGGCGCCACCGGCACGCTGGGCAGCGCGTTTGCCCGCATCTGCGAGGAGCGCAACCTGGCGTTCCGCGTGCTGACGCGGCAGGAGATGGACATCTGCGATCCCGCCTCCGTGGAAGCCGCGATCCAGCGCTACCGGCCCTGGGCCATCATCAACGCGGGGGGCTACGTGCGCGTACACGATGCCGAGCGTGACAGCGACCGCTGCCTGCGCGAAAACGCCCACGGCCCCGTCGTGCTGGCCACCGCGTGCGTGCGCCACAGCTTGCGGTTGCTGAGCTTCTCCAGCGACCTCGTGTTCGATGGCACGAAGGGCAGCGCCTATGTGGAAAGCGATCCGGTGGCGCCGCTGAACGTGTACGGCCAGAGCAAGGCGGAAGCGGAGCGCCGCGTGCTCGCCGTGAACCCGCAGACCCTGATGGTGCGCACCAGCGCATTCTTCGGCCCGTGGGACCAGCACAACTTCGTCACGCTGGTGTTGCAGGCGCTGGCGGCAGGCCGACCGTTCACGGCGGCGAGCGATCTGATCGTGTCGCCTACATATGTGCCGGACCTGGTGCAGACGTGCCTGGACTTGTTGATCGACCAGGAATCGGGCATCTGGCACCTGTCGAACGGCGAGCCGGTGGCATGGACGGAGCTCGCGCGGCGCGTGGCGGCGATGGCGGGCCTGGACGAGAAGCTGATCGAAGCTCAACCGGCCACCGCGTTCGAAGGCCAGGCACCGCAGCCCCGCTATTCGGCGCTGGACAGCGAACGGGGCAAGCTGATGCCATCGCTGGACGACGCGCTGCAGCGCTATCTGCAGGCCGTGCAGGAAGTGCAGCGCGAGGGCGACACCCACGTGGGTGCCGCACAGGCTGCGCATTACGGCAGCAGCTGACGGCTGCCGTCGCGGGTCATCCCACGCGGCTCAGCGGGCTGCCCCGTTGACCCGTGACTGCCCGATCGGGCACAGCATGTAAGGCATCCGGTCGCCGCCGATCCACGCGTCGAACCGGGTGCATTCCTCCTTGAAACGGATATCGCGCGGGAAGAACTGCGCCACCCAGCCGGACGGCGGATCACCCTGCACCGTCACGATGACCGTTTGCGTGCCTTCGAGCCGGCGATCGGAGAACGCGCGCTCATGCCGCCGCCGCGTCGCGGTTGGCGGCCGGCGCTTCCGCGGGAACGGCCAGGTACGCAAAGCGTTTCTGCTCGATGCGGCCCTTCGTCACCGCATCGAGGATGATGCCGCAGGCAAGCAGGATCACGCCCAGCAGCATCACGGCGGTGCACAGCAGCGCGGTGGGCAGGCGCGGCACCAAGCCCGTCTCCAGGTACGTGACAGCCAGCGGGATGGCCAGCCCGATGGACAGCAGCGCGCAGGCGATGAAGCCGATCGAATAGAACGCCAACGGCCGCTCCGACTTGAACAGGCGCAGGATCGTGATGAGGATGCGCAGGCCATCGCGCCACGTGGACAGCTTCGAGAACGACCCTTCCGGGCGCGACTTGTAGCGCGTCTCCACTTCGGCCACCGGCATGCGCAGGCCCAGCGCGTGCACCGTCAGTTCCGTCTCGATCTCGAAGCCGGTGGAATGGGCGGCGAACGACTTCACGTAACGGCGCGAGAACACCCGGTAGCCGGACAGGATGTCGCTGAACGTGCGGCCGAACAGCGCGGCCACGCAGCCCGTCAGCAGGCGGTTGCCGAAGCGGTGGCCGAAGCGGTACGCGGCCTGCTCCTCGGTGACGCGGCTGCCGACCAGCATGTCCATGCCCTCGGCCAGCAGCTTGTCGACCATGCGTGGCGCGGCCGCGGCGTCGTAGGTGTCGTCGCCATCCACCATCACGTAGGCATCGGCTTCCACGTCGGCGAACATGCGCCGCACCACGCTGCCCTTGCCCTGCTCCGGCACGCGGCGCACGATCGCGCCGGCGGCGCGGGCGATGCCGGCCGTGTCGTCGGTGGAGTTATTGTCGAACACATAGATGCGGGCCGAAGGCAGCGCGGCACGGAAGTCGCGCACGATCGCCGCAATCGTCGTGGCCTCGTTGTAGCACGGCACCAGTACCGCGATGCGCGCGTGAGAGAGGTCGGTCATGAGTGATAAGCGGAACGGAAACCGCCATTATAGTTCCGTCACCATGGCCGGTACAGCGAGAGGCCGCCCGCCGGCCGGGTCGGCTGAATTGATCAGTCGGCCGCGCGCAAGTGCCGCGCCAGGTCGGCGATCCGGTATGGCTTGCCGACGAAATGGAACTCGTGCAGGTCCGCCTGGTCGCCCTGCAGCGCCTGCTGCGGATAGCCGGACGCGATGATGATGCGGATCTCCGGCCAGCGCGCACGCACGGTGCGGGCCAGCTCCAGGCCCGTCATCCCGTTCGGCATCATCAGGTCGGTAAACAGCACGTCCACTTCGCCATTGCGCTCCAACATGCGCAGCGCCACCACCGCGTCGGGCGCCGTCTGCACCTCGTAACCCATCGTCTCGAACAGGTCGCACGCGACGGCCATCACCAGCTGGTCGTCCTCGACGATCAGCACGCGCTCGGCCTGCGGCGCCGTTCCGGCCAGCGCTTCGCCGCCGCCCTCGTGGGCCGGCAGGAACAGGTTGATCGCGGTGCCCTCGCCCGGTTCGGAGTGGATCTGCACGTCGCCGCCGGACTGGGTGATGAAGCCATACACCTGCGACAGGCCCAGGCCCGTGCCCTTGCCGACCGGCTTGGTCGTGAAGAACGGTTCGAAGGCACGCGCCACGACTTCCGGCGGCATGCCGGTGCCGGTGTCGCGCACCGTCACGCGCACATATTCTCCGGCCGGCAGGGTACCCACCTCGTTCTCGCCCAGGCGCACATTGCGCGTTTCCAGCACCAGCGTGCCGCCGTCCGGCATCGCATCGCGCGCGTTGACGACGAGGTTCAAGAGCGTGGCCTCGAAGCGGGCCTCGTCGACGACGATGTTGGCAAGCCGCGGCGCCAGGTCGAACACGAACGACACCTGCGGACCGCTGGCGCGCCGCAGCACCTGCTCGAAGCTGCCGATCAGCGCATTGGGCTGGTGGGTGGCCGCGGCCAGCGGCTGCTGGCGGGCGAACGACAGCAGCTGCTGCGTCAGAAGGGCGCCGCGGTCGATGGCCCGGCGCATGCTTTCCAGCACCCGCAGCGCGGGCGCATTGGGCTGTTGCGCATTGAGGATGTCGACGCCGGAAGAGAGCACGGCCAGCAGGTTGTTGAAGTCGTGCGCGATGCCGCCCGTCAGGTGGCCGATCGCCTCCATCTTCTGCGCCTGGAACAGCGCGTTCCGGGTCTGCTCCAGCGATTCCGCGGCGCGGCGCTGCTCCGTGATGTCGCGCGTGATCTTGGCAAAGCCGAGCAGCGTGCCGTACTCATCGCGGATCGCATCGATCACGGCATGGGCGTAGAACCGGGTGCCGTCGCGCCGCACGCGCAAGCCCTCGCTCTCGTAGCGGCCTTCGCGCGCGGCCGTCTCCAACGCCCGCTCGGGCACGCCGGCAGCGCGATCCTCGTCGGTGAAGAAGCGGCGGTAGTGCGACCCCACCACCTCGTCCTGCGGATAGCCCTTGATGCGCTGCGCGCCCACGTTCCAGTTCGTGATTTCGCCCTGCGGCGACAGCATGTAGATCGCGTAGTCGCTGACGCCCTGCACCAGCAGACGGAAATTCTGTTCGCTGCGGCGCAGCGCCTCCTGGGCCGCGCGGCGGTCGGTGATGTCGCGGGTGATCTTCGCGAAGCCCAGCAGGGCGCCGTACGGGCTGCGGATCGGATCGATGACGATGCTGGCCCAGAAGCGGCCGCCATCCTTGCGCACGCGCCAGCCTTCGCCTTCGAAGCGGCCTTCGTCACGCGCCGCCGCCAGCGCGCGGGCCGGCAGCCCGGTGGCCTTGTCTTCCTCGGTATAGAAGCGTGAGAAATGCTGGCCCATGATCTCGTCCGCCTTGTAGCCCTTGAAGCGCTCGGCACCCGGATTCCAGCTGCTGACGTAGCCATCCACGTCCAGCATGTAGATCGCGTAATCGCTGATGCTGGCCACCAGCAGCTCGTAGCGCTGCTGGAAGTCCGGCAGGGCCGGCTTGGCCGGATTCGCTGCGGCTGGAGGTTCGCTCATCGTGTCTTTCGCAGAGATGGGTCTGCGGGCAATTGTAACGCCAACCGTGCGATGGCACGGATCGCAAGCGGGTAGCATCGCGGCTGTTGTGGACAGGGAGACGACCGTGTTGCGACAGAGATACGTCCTGATGCTTTTGGCAAGCCTGCTTGCCATCGGCGCGGCAGCCCAACCCGTGCCCAGCGTGTCGGTGACGTCCACCCGCGATCCGGTCGACAAATCGTACCGCCGGATGGTGCGCGGAATGGACCGCTTCGCGCAGGCGCAGGCCGCGCTGGCCCCGGGCGCGGCGCTGCGCTTCCGGCTGCTGCCCCGCTTGCCGACGACACGGATGGACGGCATCGAGCTGAAAGTCGTTGGCGACACGGTCGCCCTGCCCGTGGCGGTTGACCAGGACAACAGCTTCACGCTGGCACGCGACGAACGCGCGCTGCGCGAGGATGCCGCGCTGGTGGCGAACCGCCGCACGACCAGCATGACGTGGCGCGCGGACGTGCGCAGCCCCGGTGTTCCGGCAGGGATGCGGCGCCTGGGCGACCTGCGGCTGGAGTGCCTGGTCGGCATGGAGGCCGGCCTCGTGTCGAACAACGCGCACCTGTTCGCGTGGCTGGGCGACCTGCTGACCAACCCGGACAAGGTCTGCGGCGACCCGGATGGCCGCTACCTGTTCTTCACGGAGCGGCCCGTGTTCGCACTGACGCTGCACGCGCAAGGCCGCGCCATCCCGGCGCCGCTGCGCCTCGTGTACGCCGGCGGGCGCGTGGGCCCGGCCGACCTGCCCTACTGCGACTGCCAGGTACTGCTCGAACGCAGCTACCACGCACCGATCTGGGATGCCGCCTGGCCGCACGATACGCTAGTGTCGTTCGAATACATGGACGACCCGGCAACACCGGACGCCCCGACCGCCCCCGGCGTGGCCGCGGGCCAGACCCGCGAACAGGTGCGCGCGCTGCTGGGCTCCGGCACCGCGATCGGCTTTCGCGACGGCCGCGAGGCGTGGCTGTACCCGCAGGCGAACGACCCGCGCCCGCAAGGAAAACCGGAATACCTGGTGCTGTTCGATGCCGCGGGGCGCGTGCTCAAGAGCCGCATGCGCGCGCCCTGAGGCGCATCACTGCGCCGGCACGCGCCGCAGGTCGTCCAGCACCGGCACGATCGCCAGCAGCACGAGCACCATCGCCAGCGGCACCGTGGCCGCATAGCCGAGTCGCGCGAAGCCGAGCGCGCCGGCCACGCCGCCGGCAAAGAAGCACAGCGCCAGCGCCGCCAGGAGTCGCAGGCGGTCGCGGTTGGCCCGCACGGGCGCCCCCGCCAGGTCGTGCGTGTTCGGATACAAGGCCTTGCCCAGTTCGATGCCGATGTCCGTCATCACGCCCGTGATGTGGGTGGTGCGGATCTCCGCGTTCGAGACCTTCGTGATCACCGCATTCTGCAGGCCCATCATGAAGCACAGCAGCGTGACGGTGGCCGGCACGATCAGCACTTCGACGGACGCGAGCCGCGTGCCCAGCACGCCGAAGGACAGCAGCAGCAACGCCTCGAGCAGCAACGGCAGCGCGTACACGCTGTGCAGCGCGCGGCGGCGCGCGTAATTGACGATCAACGCACAGCACGCCGCCCCGGCGACAAACGCGGCAAGCGCGCCGAAGCCGCCCGCGACCAGCTCGAACGCACCGGCGGCGAGATCGTCCGCCATGCCCGACACGATGCCGGTCATGTGCGACGTGTAGCGGTGCACGGCGACATAGCCGCCGGCATTGGCGGCGCCAGCCACGCAGGCCAGCATCATGCCGAGCTGGCGATTGCCGCCGGCCTCGCGCTGGCGGCCGGTCAGCCGGCGGGCATAGTGGACGGGCATCTGGGCTCCCCAGGGGCAAAAGCTCAAGGTACACCGGCGCCCCGCAGCCGGTCAACGGGCGCCGGGGTGCCCGTTGACCGGCAAACGGGGCGGATCCGGCGCGGCCCGGCATGGGGACTAGGCAAACCCGCAACAGTGCTGCTATAATTGCGCGCCTTGGCCTGGTAGCTCAGTTGGTAGAGCAGAGGACTGAAAATCCTTGTGTCGGTGGTTCGATTCCGCCCCGGGCCACCAAGATTCGAAAGCAAAAACGGATTCATGTTCGATCATGAATCCGTTTTTTCATTTTGGCCGTCCAGTTTCAGTTGGCGATCCGGCCGGCTTGCGCCGTTTTCCGGATCGCGCTTGCGCAACTGGTTCAATGCCGCGCTGTTACCGCACAAAAGCGGTATGGATAGGGCTCTGTGCCAACAGTCGCCTGGTAGGTCACGCACGTGGCGGGATCGATCGCCTGCCCGACCGCTGCAAGACGTTGCACGGCTTCCGCTTCGATCCCATGGTTTTCCGGGGCCGTGTCCTTGCGATACCGCTCCTGCAATACCAGGGTGCACAGCTCGCCGGAAGGGGAAGCCGGGAGGAAGTCCACCTTCGCCTTCAAACCTCGCACATGGCCTGCCAGCCATGCCAGTTTGCGGCACCCCGCTTCGCTGCGGGTCAGGCCGAGCGAACGCGCGATGGCAGTTTTTTCCAGCAAGCCGTTGGCGCGTTTGTCGGTCACTACCGGATAAATGACGTAATGCGGGCCGCCACGCTGAGCGATCACTTGCTGAACACGTGCCTCGAACGCTGGCGATGCCGGGAAACTGGAGCCGATGCCGATCACGGCCGCTTCGGCGGGCATGAACTGCGCCAGCCAGCTGATGGGCGCATCGGTGGCCGAGGACACGAAAATGACCGCACGGTCCGGCCTGGCGATGGGGGGCCTGTCAGCGGTGAATGCGTGCTTGGCCCAGCCCGCATGGCCCCAGGTGGTAAATGGCAGAACGGCCAACGATGCCGCCAGCAACAGCCCGCCGCCGACGCGGCGTGCGACAGATGGCGTGGCCAGCGTGTGCAGCAGCAGCCAGAACAGCAGCGGCGCAAGCAGTTCGATCGGCACCAGGTAGCGATAGATGCTGAAAACACGCATCCACACCAGATACGACACGGCAGTAAATACCAGCAGGAACACGCCGCCCGGCGCCAGGCCACCGGGATCGCCCTGCCCGCCGCGCGAAGCACGCGCCTTGCGCAACAGCGTCATCACGCCCCAAGCCGCCACCGCGACATACAGCAGGGGCCAGATGATCTGGTGGATCGGCACTTCCGCGACGCGGCTCATATCGCGGGTAAACACGAACGGCCACAGCAGCGCTTCGCCCGCATTGCGGGGCAAGTGGATGAGATCGATCACGCCGAATTCCGCGGCCATCGGGCTATGAAAGATGTTGTTAAATTGGGGGAACAAAGGATTGCCGTAGGTGGACCACATGCGCAGCATCCAATAGCCAGCCGTCGCCGCCATGCCCGCCAGGACGCCGATGCCGAACACGAACGACACACGCACGCGCGTCCATAGCGGCGCCGCCACCGTCAACAGGGCCGCACAGGCGCCGACGGCATAACTGACGTTGGTCAGTTTCAATCCAAGGCCAAGCCCCATCAGCGCTCCGGCCGCCAGCAGCACGCGCACCGCGCGGCTGCCGCGCGCAGACAACTGCTCCCAATGGCGCAACAGCCAATAGATGGATGCGAGCACCAGCAGCGCTGTGAAGTTGTCGCCCATCGAATTACCCAGCTCGGACAGGAACCCCGCGCCGGCGATGCCGGCAAGCCCCAGCAGCAGCGCCAGGCGTCCCGGCCCAAGCAGTTGGCGAGCGATCGCGGCGACCAGCACGAATGCCAAGCCTTGCAGGGCGCCGAATACAAAGCCGGCAACCGGTGCGGGGAACGATTTCGTCAGCAAGAAATAAGGGACATCGAGCAGCGGGTTGAAATAACTATGGAAGCCGGCTGGCGCCAAGTCCACCCCGAGCCGGTCATTCAGCAACGCATGCGCGGTGTACAGATGGTAGTTGCGCATGTCGTAAGAGTCGTCCTGGCCCATGGCCAGCGACATCAGGCCGCACAGCAGCGGCACCAGAATGGCAGCACGGGCTGCAGCGCGGGGATGTTCGAGGAGTGCGGTGCGGCGCAGCCACCAGGCTTCCAGTTGGGCGAGGAGTTTCATTCGTTTCTTGTGCGCTTTCAGCTGCCCTTCCCTTGCGCCTCCACGTGGAGCGCAATAGCGGCGGCTTCACCGGCGCATGCTGTTGCCGGTCAACTGATTGTCGAAGGCATCTACTCACGCCAAAGGCGGGTATCGCTTGACATCGCAAACAACCGCGGCAATGGTCGCGATTCGCGCCCAGGGAAACGCAAGCGTGGAGTCAGGAGAAATTGAAAAAGCGCAATTATAACGAGTGCAGGACACTCGGGCAGGCCCGGCAGTCGCGACCATGCGCATCAGGGCAGTTTGCCGATGCCCAGCTGACGCATGATGTCGCTGTCGGGCGCGGTAGCCAGCCTGGAAGCGCAGAGGATTGCACATCCTTATGTCGGTGATTCGATTCCGCCCCCGGCCACGAAGATTCAACAAGAAAAAGTGACGACACCATTTTCGGGTGGCGTGGTCGTTACGGGCGCCGCTCCACCGCCGCCTTCAGCGCCGCGTTCCACACGTCGTGCCCCTTGTGCATGCCCGCCGGATCGGCATCGCGCAGGCGTAGCGCGCCCGGCCCGCGCACCACTTCCTCGCTCTGCACCAGGCAGCCGCCGTCGCGCGGCGTCAGCAGCCACGTATGGTAGGCGCGCAGGTCCGGCGCATCGCCGAACCAGCCGATCCGCTCGTCCTCCACGTATTCGTGGACGCGGCTACGCACCGGCAGGCCGAACGTGCGCCAGTCGAAGCGGCTGCCGGGGCCCAGCTTGCCGGCGCGGCCGCCCTGCACGCGCACGTCCTCCGCGTTGGCATACCATGACGGCCAGCGGGCGGCATCGGCCAGCTGCGCGAACACGTCTTCGCACGACGCGGCGACGTCGATGTCGTTGTGGGCAAACAGGTCCGCCACGTCCGGCGTGAATTCGGCAGGCCAGTGCACGTCGGGCGAGCGGGCCGCCAGGTCGCGTGCCATCTGGATGCCGTCTTGCGCCGGACCGGCGTACACGACGGCACATGGGCCGGCGCACGACAGGGCGCCAAGCAGCGCGGCGAAGCCCGGCGCGCGCAGGCGCCGGCTGCCGGGAATAGGGATGGGCTTTTTCATGTCTCGCTTTCTCCAAGGGTCGGGAAGCCCATTATTGCCGGCTGACGGCCGTGAAAAAAGATGTATGCTGTCAGCAGATCCATGACCAAAAATCAGCACTCCACATGACGGTCGACGGCAAACTGATCTCCGGCGTCAGCCTGCTGGCCACTGTGGCCGAGGCGGGCAGTTTCGTGCGGGCGGCCGACACGCTCAACATCACGCCTTCCGGTGTGAGCCGTGCCGTGTCGCGCCTCGAAGAACGGATGGGCGTGCGGCTGCTCGACCGGACCACCCGCTCTCTCGCGCTGACGGCCGAAGGCCAGCGCCTTTACGACGCAGCCGTCCCGCTGCTCGCGGACATAGAACGGGTTGCGGGCGACGTCGCCGGTGCCGCCGCCACGGTGCGCGGCCGCCTGCACGTGGACCTCGATCCGTTCTTCGCACGGCTGTTCCTGTCGCGCCACTTGGCGGACCTGCTGGAGCGCTATCCGGAACTGATCCTCGAGCTGACGACGCGCGAGGTGGCCGGCGATCTCGTCAAAGACCGCATCGACGTGGCGATCCGCTTCGGCGAACCGGCGGCGGCATCGCCGGTGATGCGCAAGCTGCTCGAGACGCGGATCCTGACGGTGGCCTCGCCCGCCTACCTGCGACGGCACGGCCGGCCCGCCCACCCCACCGCGCTGGGCGATCATGCATGCGTCCTGTTTCGCAATCCCGTCACCGGGCGGCCGTTCGACTGGGAGTTCCACCGCGGGAAGAAGAAGCTCGTCGTGCCCGTGCAGGGCCGCATGACGGTATCGGACGTGTGGACGATGATCGATGCCTGCGTGGCCGGTGCCGGCGTCGCGCAGGTGATGGCGCTCGACATCGGCGCGCTGCTCGATGCAGGCAAGCTGGTCGACCTGTTTCCCGACTGGCCGGACGAGCGTTTTCCGCTGTACGCGCTGTATCCATCGCGCCAGCACGCGCCGGCCAAGGTGAAGGCGTTTCTGAATTTTGTGCTGGAACGGATCGACCAGCTGGGGCCCGCGCCGGATGCGCGCGGGCGGCGCTGACGGCGAACCGCCGGTCAGCTGCCGGCCACGTCCGCGAGCGCCAGACTGGCCAACGCCAGCGCGCCGTCGTACGACTTCGCCGCCGCGATGAACCGGCCGTTATGGCAGAACGTGGCGTCCGGCACGCCGGTGACCGCGGCCAGTTCCGCATCGCGCAGGCCGGCCCACGGCGCCGGCAGGTCGGCGCGCGCGTCGAAGCTGTCGGGGCTCATCGGCACCGTGTGCAGCAGGTAGCGCTGCTCCGAGAGGCTGTGGCTGATCACGAACAGCACCTTCGGCATTTCCTTGCGCACCAGCTGCGTCCACGGCAGCGCGGCATTCTTCACGAACAGCAGCTTGCCGCCTTCCAGCACCTTCGACTGGCGCACCTGCGCAACCGCCAGCAAGGCGCCCACGCGGTACTTGACGGCGTTGACCAGCACGTCCGTCAGCAGCGCCATCGCGCGGCGGAACTGCTCCAGGCGGTAGGCCTCGGCCGGGGCACCGTAACCGAGCCGCTCCTCGTCCAGCCAGTTCGGATTGAAGCCGGCGATCACGGCCGACAGGCCATAGCCGCCCGGCGCGCTTTTCGCCGCGCCGACGTCCGCCAGGTCCAGGTACTGCACGATGTCGGCATCGATCGCGTAGGCGATCTCGCGGGCCGTGTCGTCCGGCAGCGCCTGGCCCGTATGCGCCTCGGCCACCGCGGCGACGCAGCGCTGGCCATAGGTGCGCCAGACCAGCCCCGCGCTGGCATAGGGCACGCCGCTCTGGCGCGCACCATCGAAGCCCTTCTGGTGATGGTCGAAGCGGCCCGTGGCGGGGTCCCAGATGCCGCCCACGTCCACCGCGAAATCGGCCGCCTCGATCAGCGCCGGGTCGCGCGTGCGCACCAGTTGCGCGTCCGGATGGAGGATCGCCAGCACGGCACACGCCCAGGCGTCGTCCGCGTGAAATTTGCCGTTGTGTGTGACGATCACCATGCTGTCCTCCGTTTTGTCGAAGCGCGATGATACCCGCCGCGAGCAAAGCGCGGCGGCTTGACCGATAATCACGCTTTCCCATCCGTGCGAGGACAACATGACCGGCATCGTCGAATTCCCCATCCACGCGAAGTGGCCCGCGCGCCACCCGGACCGCATCCAGCTGTATTCGCTGGCCACGCCGAACGGCGTGAAGGTCTCCATCATGCTGGAGGAAACGGGCCTGCCGTATGAGGCCCACCGCGTCAGCTTCGATACGAACGACCAGATGTCGCCCGAATTCCTGTCGCTGAACCCGAACAACAAGATCCCCGCGATCATCGATCCGGATGGGCCGGACGGCAAGCCGCTGCCGCTGTTCGAATCGGGCGCGATCCTCCTCTACCTGGCCGAGAAGACGGGCCAGCTGCTGCCGGCCGATGCGGCGGGCCGCTACGAGACGATCCAGTGGCTGATGTTCCAGATGGGCGGCGTCGGCCCGATGTTCGGCCAGTTGGGCTTCTTCCACAAGTTCGCAGGCAGGGAATACGAGGACAAGCGCCCGCGCGACCGCTACGTGGCTGAATCGGCCCGCCTGCTGGGGGTGCTGGACCGGCGCCTGCAGGGCCGCGACTGGATCATGGGCGACATGTACACGATCGCCGACATCGCCACGTTCCCGTGGGTGCGCAACCTGATCGGCTTCTACGGCGCGGGCGAGCTGGTGGAATTCGAGCGCTTCGCGAACGTGCGGCGCGCGCTCGACGCGTTCGTGGCGCGGCCGGCCGTCGCGCGCGGGCTGGAAATTCCGGCCGCCGGTTGAGATTTCTTCGCAGTTCGTTAGTTTTCGATAGTTTTCCCAGGTGCAATAACTTCTACAATGGCGGTGGCCGCCAGGCATGCCGAGCGCAGCGCAGACTGCACCGGCGGCGGCCGTGACCACCAACCATCACCAGGGAAACGCCATGTTCATCCGCACCTTGTTCTCCACCTTGCTGTGCCTGCTGCTCGCGCTGCCGGCAGCCGCCCAGCAAACCGCCGAGCAATTCCTCGCCACGCTGAAATTCCAGGACGGCCGCATCACGCTGCCCGGCAGCATCGCCACGCTGGACCTGCCGGCGGGCTTTCGCTACCTGGATCCCGACGATTCGACGCGCCTGCTGACGGACGGCTGGGGCAATCCGCCCGGCCCGAAAACGCTGGGCATGATCGTGCCGGCCGCCGTCAGCCCGCTGTCCGCCGAAGGCTGGGGCGTTGTCATCACGTATGAAAAGGATGGCCACGTCAACGACAGCGATGCGAACGACATCAAGTACGACGAGCTGCTGAAATCGATGCAGGACTCCGTGGCCGCCGACAACGACGAGCGCAAGAAGCAGGGCTACGCGCCGATGACGCTCGTCGGCTGGGCGGAAACGCCCCGCTACGACAAGGCCAGCCACAAGCTGTACTGGGCCAAGGAACTGCATACGGGCGACGACAAGCATAACGCGCTGAACTACAACATCCGCGTGCTGGGCCGCGAAGGCGTGCTGGTGTTGAACGCGGTCGCGGGCATGGACCAGATCAGCCGCATCCGCAGCGAGATGAAGACCGTGACGGCCTTCACCGACTTCACGCCGGGCCACCGCTACACGGACTTCGACAGCAAGACGGACAAGGTGGCCGAATACGGCATCGCCGCGCTGATCGCCGGCGGCGCCGCCGCGAAACTGGGCCTGTTCGGCAAGCTGTTCGCGCTGCTGCTGGCGTTCAAGAAGGTGATCCTGCTGGGCGTGGCCGCTGTCGGCGGCTGGCTGTGGAAGCTGGTCGGCGGGCGCAAGAAGGTCGACCTGTCCAAGCCGAAATAAGATGGGCAAGCTGCTCGTCTGGCTGTTCGCTGCCGGCAAGCTCGGCAAGCTGATGACGACCGGCGGCACGATGCTGCTGTCGATGCTCGTCTACACGTGGGTGTTCGGCTGGCGCTACGCGGCCGGCTTCCTGCTGCTGCTGTTCGTCCACGAGATGGGCCATTACGTGGCGGCGCGCCAGCGCGGGCTAGACGTCGGGGCACCGGCGTTCATCCCGTTCGTCGGCGCCTGGGTCGCGTTGAAAGAACAGCCGCGCAACGCCGAGACGGACGCCTACATCGGCTTCGCCGGCCCGGCCGCCGGCACCGTCGCGGCGATGGCCTGCTACGCGGCCGCGCGGGACACGGGCAGCGGCCTGCTGATGGCACTGGCCTATTCCGGCTGCATGCTGAACCTGTTCAACCTGATCCCGCTTGCGCCGCTCGACGGCGGCCGCATCACGGCGATCATCTCGCCGAAAGTGTGGCTCGTCGGCGTGCCGCTGCTGGCGGCGCTGTTCTTCGTGCGCCCCAGCCCGATGCTGATCCTCGTCGGGCTGCTCGCATTGCCGCAACTGAAGCAGGTGTTCCAGCCGGATGCGGGCCAGGCGCCCGAGTACTACGACACGCCGCTGGAAACCCGCATCAACTACGGCGTGATGTACCTGGCCCTCGTCGCCTTCCTGGCGATGATGAGTTACGGGATTCACGAGAACATCCGCACCTGACCCGCCTTTGACGCGCAATGTGTGGCCTTGTGTCAGCGGCCGCACATTGCGCGTTGATCTCCCGCTGCTACACTCGGCCGCTTCTGCGACCTTGCATTTGCGGCCATGCCCCCACACCTCGGACTCGTCTGCGTGACCATCTCCGATGCCGTTCGGTATCGCACGATCACGCGCAAGCGGCTGCTGGAGCAGTCGGATGCCATGCAGCGCAAGCTGCTGGACGACCTGTATCGCGCCAACCTGCAGATGCTGGACAATGCGCTGCGCTACTGCGAACAGCAAGGCATCGCGCTGTACCGCCTGCCCTCCTCGATCTTCCCGTTCGCCGATGAGGATATCGGCCGCGACGTGCTCGCGCCGCTCGCGCCCGCGCTGGCGCGCACGGGCACGCGAGCCACGGCGGCGGGCATCCGCCTCGTAATGCATCCGGACCAGTTCGTGGTGCTCAATTCCGATTCGGCCGGCGTGGTCGAGAACAGCGTCAAGATCCTGCGCATGCACGGCGATTTGATGGACCTGCTGCAGCAGCCGCGCACGCCGTGGGCGCTGCTGGAGATCCACGGCGGCAAGGCAAAGCGGGCCGACGCGCTCATCGAGCGCATCTCCACGCTGCCGGACGCCATCCGCTGCCGCCTCGGCCTGGAGAACGACGAATACGCGTATGGCGCCGACGAGATCCACGCGATCTGCCTGCAAAGCGGCGTGCCGATGGTGTTCGACGCCCACCACCACATCGTGCACGAGGGCCTGGACAGCTACGACGATCCGAGCGTGGGCGAGATGCTCGACAAGGCGCGCGCCACCTGGGCCGTGCCGGAGCACCAGCTGGTGCACATCTCGAACGGCCGCACGGGATTCAACGACCGCCAGCACGCCGACCTGATCACGACGATGCCGGCCGCGTATGCGCGCGCGCCGTGGATCGAGATCGAGGCCAAGGCGAAGGAGGAAGCCATCCGTGGGCTGGACGGCTGGCGCAGCGCGGCGCTGGGCTAGTTGCGCGCTTCGTACAGCGCCTTCGCATCCTTGTGCGCCTGGTCGACGTTGCGCAGCTTCGCATCCTGGTCATGCGGCACGAAGAATTCGCGGTCCTGCGCGGCCATCACGAGGCGCACGGCCTCCTTCTCCGACACGCCGTATTTTTCAAAGATCAGCGTCGTCACTTCATCCAGATATTCTTCGTAGGTCATCGTGGTTCACTCCCGGTCAAGGCGCGCATTGTATCGCGCAAAAGCTTGCGCAATGCGATTGTTGCGGTAAGCTGTGCGCGCCATTTCACAAAGGAGAACCATGCACTTCCCGCTCACTTCCGCGGCACTGGCCGCGCTCCTGACGACCGCCGGCGCGATGGCCGCGGCGGCCGAACCCGCCCTGCCCAAGCGGCAGGCCGACATCGACGCGATCGTGCGCGAGATCTCGCCGCAGCGCATCCACGGCTACATCGAGAAGCTGGTGGGCTTCGGCACGCGGCACACGATGTCCGAGACCGAATCCGACACGCGCGGCATCGGCGCGGCGCGGCGCTGGATCAAGGCCGAGCTGGAACGCTGCGGCGCCGGCCGGCTGCAGGTGAGCTTCGACAGCCACGTGCACCCCGTGATGGCGCGGCTGTCGCGCCCCACCGAGATCGTCAACGTCGTCGCCACGCTGCCCGGCGCGCAGGCCGAATCGAAGGACCGGCTGTACGTCGTCTCCGGCCACTACGACTCGCGCGTGACGGACGTGATGGACGCGACCAGCGATGCACCGGGCGCCAACGACGACGCCTCCGGCACCGCGGCCGTGATGGAGATGGCCTGCGTGATGGCGAAGCACAAGTTCGACGCGACGCTCGTTTTCATGGCCGTCGCAGCCGAGGAGCAGGGCCTGCTGGGTGCTGGCCACTGGGCCGAGCAGGCCCGCAAGAACAACGTCAACGTCGCCGGCATGTTCACCAATGACATCATCGGCAGCTCGTACAACGAACACGGCAAGCGTGACAACACGCAGGTGCGGCTGTTCGCCGAGGGCATCCCCGCATTGAAGGAAGTGCCGGACGGGCTGCGCACGTTGATCCAGACGGGCGGCGAAAACGATTCGCCGTCGCGCCAGCTGGCCCGCCACGTGAAGGAAACGGGCGAGCGCTATGTGAAGAACTTCAAGGTGACGGTGGTCCAGCGGCGCGACCGCTACCTGCGCGGCGGCGACCACATTCCGTTCCTCGAACAGGGCTACGCCGCGCTGCGCTTCACCGAGCCGGCCGAGGACTTCCGCCACCAGCACCAGGACCTGCGCAAGGAAAGCGGCGTGCAGTACGGCGACCTGCTGGAATTCGTCGACGTCGACTACACGGCCAAGGTGGCACGCGTGAACGCCGCGGCCCTCGCCTCGCTGGCGCAAGCCCCGGCCGCGCCGCAGCAGGTGAAAGTGCTGACGGCCAAGCTGGACAACCGCACCGAGCTGACGTGGCAGGCGAACGCGGAACCCGACCTGGCCGGCTACCGCGTCGTGTGGCGCGAAACGACAGCCGCCAGCTGGCAGGGCGCGAAATTCGTCGGCAATGTGACCTCGTACACGAGCGAGCTGTCGAAGGACAACGTGTTCTTCGGTGTGCAAGCCGTCGACAAGGACGGCAACGTCAGCCCGGCGACGTATCCGCTGCCGCAGCGCTGACACTTCCGCTAAGCGTGGCATAAACGCCACAAAAAAACCGTTGCCCAAATTCGGGGACTGTCCCCGAATTTGGGCAACTAAATTCCTTCGGGCACCGGCTGCCGGTCGTTAGCGCCGCGTACCTCGGCCATTTCCAACCCAAGTGCGCGCATCGTCGCAACGCGGCCATCTGCCTCGCCGAAAAGTTTCCAAAAATCGGGGACAGTCCCTCGATTTTGGAAACAATTGCTGAGGTTAGCGGAATGCGGCTTCGACAGCGTGAAGGCCGACCTTCGGGTCGAGCAGGCCGTTGTAGATGTCGGGGATCTTGCGGTCGATGCCGAGCAGGCGGTATGTCGCCAGCATCGCGCAGCGCACCGAGTACTCGACGGTGAACACGACGTCGTCCTCCATCTCGACGAACTGGCCGAGGAACGCGAAGTTGCGCGAGCCTTCGGGCAGCACGAGCGCGCGGTCGCCCGGCGCGCGGCATGCGAACAGCGCGGACGCATACGGCATCATCACCGTCGTCACTTCCGTCGTGGCCAGCACGTGTTCCAGCATGTCGTCGAAGCCCAGCTGGCGCACCAGCTCCGTCAGGATCTCGCGCCCCGTCGCCTGCGCCATCGGCTTCTTCACGTAGTCGCCGGGACGGTCGATCTCGAAGCCATAGCCCCACAGCGTCGCCATGCCCTGCGGCAGGTCCGGGAAGTGCGGCTGGTGCGGCACGACGATCGACAGGTGCCAGCCCGATTCGAACCACGTCATCAGCGCACCAGTGCCCGGCGCATTGCCCGTGTATTCGGTGATCCGGTGCAGCAGCGCGTGGTCGCGCATCGTCAGCGTGAACGACTCCCACTTGTGCTCGTCCACGTTGCCGAAGAACGCGGCGGGCCGGCCGAAGTCCGGCGCCTTCTGCGCGATGTTCTCCCACAGGCTCCAGCCGTGATCGCGCCGGCCCCTGACCAGTTCCGGCACGTCGTCGTTGCCGCCGTACGTCGCGTCGCTCGTGATCGAGCCGAGCGTGAAGAATGCGAGGTCATTTTCGCCCAGCGCGATCGTCGACGTCCCCTGCTTCGTTTCGACGTGCAGCGCGGTGGCGCGGCGGCCGCCGTCCGGCAGCGTGGCGAAATCGGCGTCGGTGACGCGCGTGCCGAAGCGCACGTCCACGCCCTGCGCCAGCAGCCAGCGCTGCAACGGCACCACCAGCGAATCGTACTGGTTGTATTTGGTGCGGCGCACGCCGGCCAGCGTGTGAATGCGCGGGAACTCCTGCACGAAGCGCAGGAAGTAGCGCCGCAGCTCGGCCGCGCTGTGCCACTTCTGGAACGCGAACGTGGTGCGCCACATGCGCCAGAAGTTCGATTCAAAGAAGTGCTCGTCGAAGAATTCGTCGATGCGGCGGCTGCCGATACGGTGCTCCGTCAACGCCAGCAGCCGCAGCATCTGGGCCCGGTTCGTCGTCGACAGGCCCAGCGCCGCGGCGTCGACAATGCGGTGCGCGCCGTCGATCAGCCGCGCCTGCGCATGCGTCTGCACCCGCTCGTTGAAGCGGCGGCACTCCTGCGTCACCGAGACGGCCGGATCGTCGCGGGACGGAATCGTCTCGAACAGGTCCCACAGGCACAGATAGGTTTCATCGGTGAGCATGCGGCCGCCGCGCGTGACCCACGCTTCGCGGCCGGCGACGCGATTGCCGTCGAGCGAGCCGCCTTCGATGCCGAGTTCTTCGAGTATGTGGATGTGCGCGGCGGGCACGCCGCCGTCGCGAATCGCGAACGCCGCCGCGGCCATGCCGGCGATGCCGCCGCCGACGATCCACAGATGGGTGTTCGTACGATTGACGCTGGTGTTGTTCATTGCTTGTCCTCGTCGTCTATTGGGTTGCAGTTGGGTTGATTCATCCTAGCGGGTGCTTCAGCAATGAAACTTTGATTGAAATCAAAAGTCAGGTGTAGTGGAGGGGCTCTACAGGAACTGCGCGACACAGTGCCGTTCGCGCTCTTGTACAGGATCAGAACGGCTACCGCAGCGCCATGACAGCATCGGGCTCTTATCAATTTTCTGGAGAGAAAGATGTCCGACGCGCTGCCTTCTTCCGCCCAGCCCGACTTACTGCTGACACGGATGCGCCGTATTCCTTATTTCGCCGCACTGCTTCTGCTGCTGCCGGCCGGTTCGCTGGCGTCGTACGGCGCAGGCACGTGGGCCGCGGCATATGGCGACGCCGCGAGCGCCGCCGCTTCCGGTGTCACGAACCTGGCGCTGGTGTTTGTCCCACTACTTCTCTTCAGCGTGCGGCGCCTGCGCGACCTGGAGATGCCGGGCTGGCTCGCGATCGCGTGGCTCGTGCCCTTGCTGAACGTCCTGCTGGCCATCCTGCTGTGCGCGATGCCCGGCGCCGCCGCGGCCAATCGCAATGGACCGCCGCCGGCAGCGACGCCGCGCTGGGTGGGCTACCTGATACTCGGCCTGACCGCGCTGTGGATCGTCACCGCGACAGTGTATCTGCGCACGGTCCCGGACGCATTCAAAGACTGGGCGCAATGATACTCGTGCTGAAAAAAACGCCGGCTTGCTTGCCGGCGTTTTCATCGTGACGTAACGGTCAACCCAGCGGCACCGTCATCGCCTTGCGGATGCCCACGCAGCGCGCATCCTCCTGCTCGGTTTCCAGCAGCGCGCGGCGCGTGCGGGCACTGAGGTCTTTCAGCTGGGCCGCAGCATCCGTCAGCCGCTGCACGCTTTGCGGCGTGCACGTGGCGGGGATCATCATCGTGGCATAGGTGCGCATGTAGACGTGGCCGGCGACCTTGTCCAGCTGCGGCAGCTGCGCCAGGCGCTTGACCGCGGTTTCCTCGTTGAGCAACGTCTGTGCCGCCGGATACAGATTTTCCATCGCCGTGCGGATGCGCGAGAACGGCAGCTTCGTCTGCAGATCCGTGATCGTGCCCAGCCACTCGGCCTTCACCGCCGGATCCGGACGTGCGACCTTTGCCGCCAGCGCGGCAGCTTGGCCGGCATCGGAGTTGTCGCGCGCCTCCTCGGCGGCGAGCAGCTTGCCGGCGTCGCGATGCGCACGCGCCGAAACCCGCTGCACGATTGCCCAGCGCACGTCCTGGTTGACGGCGACGCCCTGCGGCACGCCACGTCCCTCCAGCAAACCGGCAAGACGGTCGAGCGCCGGCTGGGTGCTGGCGATGGCGACATAGGTGCCGAGCCACAGTCGGCGGAAGTTCTCATCCTTGCCGTGCTGGACGCCCTGCCACGCCATGGCCTCCAGCGCCTGCGCCGTCTTGCTCGTGTACGCGCCAGCTGGTGCCATCTTCTGCAGGTAGGCCATGCCGTTCAGCACCTTCTCCAGCACACTGCCAAGCAGCGCATAGTCTTCTTCGCGGGCCGCGTTGTTCAAGGCCGTCTGCATGAATTCGTTCAGCGGCAATCCTCCGTCGCGCACGCCTTCCCACATGCTCTGCCACAGCATCGCGCGCAGCAGCGGCTCGCCGACCTTGCTGACGTCCGCGCGCGCGGTGGCGGACGAACGCTGGTCCAGCTGCACCTTCGCATAGCCCCAGTCCTCGTAGTTCGGATAAACGAGATCCGGGCACGCGGCACCCACGAGCTCCGGCACGCCAGTGCTGGCCCCCTTGTAGGTGACGGCCGCCTTGCGATCCAGCGCCAACGCCTTGCCCTGCTTGCGGAACAATGCCACCTGCACGCGCTGCTCGCGCAGCACGGGATAGTCGGCACCGGCGCTCTGCGCGAGACTGAACGCATCGATCTTGCCGCCCTTGCACGTGTAACGCGCCGTCACGGTGTTCACGCCCGGCTGGTACAGCCACTCCCGCGTCCACTGCGACAGGTCGCGGCCGGCCGCCTCGCCCAGGCTGCCGATGAAGTCTTCCAGCTTCGCATTGCGGTACTGGTACTTGACGAGGTAGTCATGCACGCCGCGGCGGAACGTCTCTTCGCCAAGCAGATGGCGCAATTGCTTGAGCGTGGACGCGCCTTTCGAATACGTGATCGCATCGATGTTGTCGAACGCGTTCGCCGTCGTCGCCACCGGCACCTCGATCGGATGGGTGGCGAACGACTCGTCCTGCTTGTAAGCGCCAGTCTTGCCGGTGCTGTAGAAGTACTGCCACGCGTTCTTGAATTCGGTCGCCTCGGCCGTGCCCAGCGTGCCCATGAACGACGCGAAGCTCTCGTTCAGCCACAGGCCGTTCCACCACTTCATCGTGACCAGGTCGCCGAACCACTGGTGCGCCATCTCGTGCATGATTACGGCCGCAAGCGTATGCCGCTGGTCGGCCGTCATCCTGTCCTTGTGCAGGAAGCGGTTTTCCGCGAACGTGACGGCGCCGGCGTTTTCCATCGCACCGTACAGGAAGTCCGGCACCAGCAGCTGGTCATACTTCTCGAACTGGTAGGGAATGCCGAAGTACTCGTCGAAGAAGGCCAGGCCCTGCTTCGTGTACTTGAACCACTCGGGCGCCTCGATCTGGGCAGCGACGGACTGGCGCGCGAACAGGCGCATCGGATACTTGCCGCTGCTGTCCTCCCACATCTTGTATGGGCCCGCGTGCAGCGAGAAGTTATATGGCGACAGCTTCTTCGACACGGGGAACGTCCAGCGCTTGCCGCCCGCGCCATCCTCGACCTTCGTCTCGCGCGTGGTCGACACGACGACCCAGTCCGCCGGCGCGGTGACGTTGACCTGGTACGTCGCTTTCAGGTCCGGCTGGTCGAACACGGCAAACATCTGCTGCGCGCCGGCGGGCTCGAAGTGCGAGTACGTATAGACGCGGCCATCCACCGGGTCGACCATCCGGTGCCATCCCTCGCCATTGGTGCTGTGCGCACGCTCGTAGCTGACGACGACCGTGTTGCGGCCCTGTTTCAGGTCGGCCGCGGCAAGCGTGATGAACCAGTTGTTGTACTGCGGCGTAACGCTCTTGCCGTTGACGGTCAGGGATTTGATCGTGGCCTTGTTCAGGTCCACCGTGAGCGGCGAGCCGGCGTCGTTGAGGTCGAACTGCAACGTGGTGGTGCCGGCGAACGTCTCCTTGCCGGTCAGCGCGAAGTCGAGCTGGTAGGCGACATTCGACACGCGTTCCGAGCGCGCCTGCGCATCGGCCTGGGACAGCCATGCCTGTTCCGCACGTGGCGCACTGGCCGCCGACACGGCCGGGTTGGCGATCAACAGCGCGGAACCAAGAGTCAAGGCAACGGCTTGGGAGAGAAGCGGTTTCATTACGATCCTTGTGAGATGTCTTGCCCCCGGTCGACCCCGAACGGGCGGCGCGGGGATGATAACATCAACGATTCCCGGAAAAACACGTCGAATTCCCATGCACATCGCCTTTGAAACACCGGATCAGCCGGACGTCCATGCGCTGATCGCCGAACTCGATTCCTACCTGTACTCGCTATACCCGCCGGAGAACGTGTACGCGCTCGACATCGCCTCGCTGCTGCAACCGAACGTGCTGTTCGCGGTGGCGCGCGACGGCGGCGGCGCAGCGCTGGGCTGTGCCGCAGTGGTCGTGACGCCCGCATACGGCGAGATCAAGCGGATGTACGTGCGCCCTGAAGCGCGCGGCCAGGGCCTGGCGCGCAAGCTGATCGCCACGCTGGAAGAGCAGGCGCTGGCGCACGGCTGCCGCACCTTCATGCTGGAGACGGGGCCGACGATGCCGGAAGCGCTGGCACTGTACGAACGCATGGGCTACAAGCACCGCGGCGCGTTCGGCGACTATCCGGAGGACCCGCTGTCGGTCTTCATGCAGAAGGACGTGCCGTGACCGCGCCGCACCCCGATACGCTGACGGCGCTGCGCGACCTCACCCGGACATTTGCCGCGGAGCGCGACTGGCAGCAGTTCCATACACCGAAGAACCTGGCGATGGCGCTGTCCGTCGAAGTGGCCGAGCTGGTCGAACACTTCCAGTGGCTGCCAACTGGCGCCCTCGATGAACTCGATGAACGCAAGCGCGAAGGCGTGCGGCATGAGCTGGCCGATGTGCTGCTGTATCTCGTGCAGTTGGCCGACAAGATGGATGTGGATTTGCGTGAGGCGGCATTGGAGAAGATGCGGATGAATGGGGAGAAGTATCCGGCGGCGCGGGTCAAAGGGGATGCGCGGAAGTATGATGAGTATTGAGGGTGGGGCGGCCTTAGGCATCGGCTCGACTTTAATACGCTGGCGGCGCGGGGCCTTCAGGTTCCAGCGCGTCATCGATGCCATCCCAGTGTGGAAGGTCCGTCGGCGGTAGCGGAAGCACCTTATCCAAGTTTGGCAGACGAAGGTCTGGATTAAGGCGAAGCGCTTCGCTTATGACACCGTAGCGCTGTGCGCGCTCGGGGTCGGAGGTCAGTCCTACAGTCTTCAGGTTTTCACGTTCGCTTTGGACGATCCAGTAGCCATTTTTGAAGAGCATTTCGAGCGAAGTAGCACTATCATCACTTCCGAACTTCACACCCTCTTGGTATAGCTTGGCAGCTTCGCGGTGATTTCCGAGAACCTCCTGCCTGATCGCCAGTCTGTACGCGGCGGGGCCATGTGCTTGCGCAGCAGCGCATTGGAGCATGCGCTCTTCATCGTCGAACCTCCTCACTTGGCCGTAGGCCGCAGCCAAAGCCATTTGCGCTTCCGGGCTTCCCAGTTGCGCGGCTCGCAGGTAATACGCCCAAGCGATTTCTTGATCATAGACAGCACCGCCATATCCATGTTCATGCGCCACCCCGAGGTCATAGAAGCCCCAGGGCTGGCCCGCCGCTACCGCCGCGCGCGCAATGGCAACTGCCTTATCGCCGTCGGGTAGCTGCGCCTGATTCTCAGGAAGCGGTCCCAATCCCTCCCGGTAGAAGTGTGCCAACAGCGCTTTCGCTCCCCAGTCTCCCTTTTCCGCGGCGGTGCTCACATCAGCCAGAATCCGGTGTGTCTCCTTGCTGGTGAGCTGCCATTCGATCTTGCTGCGCCAAAGCTTACGTGCTGCGATATACAGATGGAAGACATCCGAGTCACGGTACCGAGGCATGTGCTCTTTCCACCGTGCGCACACGGGAGGTGGATCGATCAAGTCGAACCGACGCAATCCTTTTGGAAGCTCATGCATCGCTCGGTATCTGACGTGCTCAATGAGCAGATACATAGAGAGAAAGACGATTGCGAACACTGTGACCACCTTTTTGTAGCCTTGCAAGCGCGCTTTCATTTCCCCCCCTGCTTCTCTAGCTCGTGCACTAGTAAGCAGGCGGGCCTTCCTGCTCAACGGACAGTGCGTCTTCGACCCCATGCCACTCCGGTAGCGGGAGCGGAGGCAACGGGAGCACTGCGTCGAGGTTTCCGAACTTCAGATCCGGGTTAATGCGCAAGGCACGCATGAGCGACTCATATCGCTGTGCCCGGTCTGGGTCCGACCTTACATTAAGCGCTTCCAGCTCCTTTTTTTCGGCTGCGGATGACGTCATCCACGAGCCATCCAGGAAAAACAGGTACATCACTTCCACAGAGCTGAGCCCGCCCATCTTTACGCCTTCCTGGTACAGATGAATGGCTTCCTGCACACGCCCCTCGATCCTCGCGGTCATTCCGAGCGCCCTCGCAGCCGGACCATGTCCTTGTGCAAAGGCGCACTGGTGCATCACCTCTGCGTACTTGTGAATTCCTGCTCGACTGTAGGCGTCCGCGAGCGCCATTTGTGCTTCGGGACTGCCGAGCGATGCGGCCTTCAAGTAGTATGCCCATGCGATCTTCTGGTCATGAACAGCTCCGCCGTATCCGTGTTCATGAGCGACGCCTAAGTCGTAATACCCCCACGGTTGCCCCGCGCGCACGGCCTCTCTGGTTATTGCCACCACTGCATCCGCGTCCGGGGTCAGCACCTGATTCGACGGCAAAGGCCCAAGACCGTTGCGGTAGAAGTAAGCGAGCAAAGCCTTTGCCCCCCAGTCTCCCTTCGCAGCCGCACTGCGGACGTCCCTCAATATCTGCTGAGTTTCACCCTTGGTCAATTGCCACTCGATCTTGCTGCGCCAAAGCCTGCGCGCGCGGATATAGAGTTCGAAGGCATCCTTATCGCGGTGACCTGGCATGTGGTTGCGCCATTCGTCACATGCGGGAGGTGGGTCGCCAACATAAAAACTTGTGAGCCCTTCAGGTAGTGCGTGCATCCTTGAGTACCTCCATTTATCTACCGCATACCAGATGCCGATCAAAGTCAGAACAAGAAGAGTCGCAACACGGAGACGAGATGATGTGATGGTTCTCATGACTACACCACCGGAGATCCAGGCATGCGATCGAGCAGAAACGGGAGAAGTAGGCAGACTGAGATAGCCGCCTGAAACACCGGACATGGTCTCTGCGCTATTCTTACGACTAGGAATACGACTATACAAACGACTGCAAGCAAACAATCCATTGAAGTGTGACCCTCAGCGAAGAGCGGCGCCGCCGTTGGAGCACGACCGAAAAGGCTGCGCTGGTGAGGGAAACGTACGAACCACGCATGAACGTTTCGCTCGTGGCCTGCAAGCATCGGCGCAGCGCAAGCCTGCTGCTCAACTGGCGCAAACTCGAGCGCGAAGGTGCGCTTACGGCAGTGCAGGCCGGCGAATCGGTGGTGCCTGCCAGTAAACTGGCAGCGGGCCCGCGCTGAGATCGCACAGCTCCAGCGTATGTTGGGTAAAAAGACGTTGGAAGCAGAAATCCTGAAAGAAGCGGTGGAGATTGCGCGATCAAAAAAGTTCATTGCGCGCGTGCCGTTATTGCCAACGGAAGACCGGTGAAGACGGTCTGCCGGGTGGTGGGCGTGGCGCGCTCGCACATCGCTGCTTTGCACCTGCGTCCCGCCGAATGACCCGATGGCCAGACGGCGCGCGTTAGTAATCCGATTGCCGATCCGACGCTTGTTGACGCGGTGCGCTCCGAGATTGGCGAGCTGCCGACCTACGGCTACCGACGTGCTGGCGCCGTGGTCAATCGCCGCCGCACGGCGGCGGGCTTGGCGCCGCTTAACCACAAGCGGTTTTATCGCGTGATGAAGGCACCTGCGCTGTTGCTGCCGAAGGCGCCCAAGCGCGTGGCCAATATCCGCGTCCATGACGGCATGGTGGCCGTCACCGAAC
This sequence comes from Pseudoduganella flava, assembly GCF_007830495.1. Taxonomy (GTDB): domain Bacteria; phylum Pseudomonadota; class Gammaproteobacteria; order Burkholderiales; family Burkholderiaceae_D; genus Rugamonas; species Rugamonas flava. The sequence goes on from NZ_VLKW01000007.1 coordinate 93,119, forward strand.
CGAATCGACGCTGGTGCTCCGATGGCTTCGAGATCGGCTGTGATAACGGGGAGGTCGTGACCGGCGTCTTCTTGAAGGACTGCTGCGATGGCGAGATCATCTCGTGGCGCGCATGGCCCAGCCAAGGGCTGCCTGGAGAACCCGTGCGCGATATGCTGGTCGAGGGCGTCGAGGCCCGCTTCGGTGACGCGAAAGTCGATGGTGATGTGGAGCTTGAATTTCTCGCCGATAATGGCGGCACTTTCCGGGCAAAAGACACGCACGCACTGGCGAAGGATTTGGGCATCAAGCCGGTGCACACGCCGGTATGCAGCCCTCAGTCGAATGACATGGCTGAGAGCTTCGTGAACACGTTTGAACGCGATTACGTCAGCCAGATGGACCGCTGCAACGCCGCCATCGTCCTGCGGCAGATGCCTGCCGCTTTCGAGCATTTTAATGAGGTCCATCCGCACTCCGCACTGGGATACCGATCGCCGCGCATGTACAGGAAAGAGCTAACCCGCCGGCTCAGATCGGCGCTAATTAAGCGATAGGCTGTGTCCGGTAATGCAGGGGCAAGATCGAATTTACCTTTGCATCAGTACGTCGGTTGACTAGAAGATTCGGGCTCTACAGCGTCCGTAACAGCTCCCCATGGAGGCAGTTCCTGTGGAGGGAGTGGAAGGACCTCATCAATGCGTGCTAACTTTAAGTCTGGATTGATTAGTAGAGCTTCACTTATTGCTTCGTACCTGCTGGCGCGCTGCGCGTCCACGTGAAAACCAAGTGCCTTCAGCCTCTCCACTTCGTGCTTCCAGCTCCAGTAACCGTTAGCAAATAGTAGCCAAAGGGATGAGGCACTCTCCCGATGGCCGAACTTCACACCTTCTTGAAATAGTCTTGCAGCTTCCAAATGGTTACCTAATATCTCCTGTCTCATAGCTAGCGTATATGCTGCCGGCCCGTGCCCCTGCGCAAACGCGCACTTAAGCATGTGTTCTTCGTCCGCAAACCTCCTTGCTTGCCCGTACGCCCCGGCTAACGCCATCTGAGCCTCGGGACTACCTAGCTCAGCCGCTCTCAAGTAGTATGACCAAGCAATATCCTCGTCATAGACTGCCCCACCATAACCATGTTCATGCGCTACCCCAAGATCGTAGTAGCCCCACGGCTGACCCGCGGCAACTGCGGTACGAGTAATAGCGACCGCCTCATCCGCGTCAGGTACTTGCGCCTGATTTTCAGGGAGCGGACCTAACCCCTCCCTGAAAAAATGCGCCAATAGCGCTTTAGCGCCCCAGTCGCCCTTTTCTGCTGCGGTCTGCACGTCTATCAGAATCCGCTGTGTCTCATCGCGGGTAAGCTGCCATTCGATCTTACTGCGCCAAAGTTTGCGCGCCTCGATGTACAGACGAAACACGGACGGATCGCGATGTTTTGGCATGTGATCCTTCCAGCGTGCACAAGCGGGAGGCGGATCCGTCACGCTAAATCGGCGTAACCCTTGGGGGTGCTTATGCATGGCACTGTACCTCGCATGATCAAAAGTGAGATAGGTTATGAGGGCAAGGCCAGCTAATGCAGCGCCCACCATCAGGTAGTATCGGAAACGGTTCTTCATACCCTACACCACTGGAGAACCGGGTTTCCGGTCCACGTAGAACGTCATAATCTGGCTGCCAAGCGCTGCGCCCATCGACCTACTCTCAAAATTTCGGGACATCTGCTGCGCCCATGCTTCGAGTGTCTTTTTCATGTCTCCGTACTGAGCCGGGCCAGTCGTCGTAGAACACTGATTGAAAAGTTCGCCTCGCACCGCAAACGCGACATCCTGTGCGTTGCTCAGAAGGTTGAGCTCGCTGTCGATCGCCATGCTTCGCAGGTTGAGGTTTGCCGACCCTATGGTGAACGCCACGTCGTCCACGATCGCCACCTTGGCGTGAATGTAGATCTCCTCGTACTCCTCCGGCAGCAGCGGCCATTGCTCGTTCTTTGCGGCACAAGTCCAAAGCGATCCCATCACCACATGGATCCCGTGCGCCTTCATCTGCTGCGGTGAGATCGGCATCTTCGCCTTCCCCATGCGTGCCTTCTCCACGGCGTCCGCGTGCTCCACCTTCATCCTCTCGCTCTGTCCGATCCCGGACGCGACCTCATACGTATGCAGGTCCATGCCATCGCGCTCAGGTGTCGATGTCAATATGAAGACGTACACGTCTTTTGAATAACCCGCACTCCGCATCTGCTGCACACACTGCTTCAGATGCTCGGCCCATGGCTCGTACTGCACGTACTGGTTCTGGATAAAGATGTAGTGCCGCATCTGCCGCGTCAGGTTCGCATAGCATTCCTTAATGCTCTTCTCGCCGTGCTCGGGCTGTGTCCTCAAGAGTTGAGCGCTGTGCTTGCCGTTGCCGAGAACATAGGCTTGCCATGGGATCTCGGCACGCCTTTTCACCATCGCAGAATCGTAATCAGGCGGAAAAACCTGCCGCATGCCGTGCCTCAAGGGCACTCGAACGGGCGCCAGCGCAAGCATGAACAGTTCGCGAGTCATCGAACGAATCTGGTCGGAGGCCTGCCACGCTTGGCAAAAGTTATGGTTCATGTCAGCCAGGATTGGGCCACGTACTCGACATGAGACGTCCTGATAGGGTTTGGCAACAAAGCTGATCCTGTCGAGGTGGCGCGCCAACGCTTCCCTGCGCTCCTCCGCGCCAGTTGTCGCCAGCCTGTAACCGGGCGAGTAGATACCGGATCCTTGGAAGTCCATGGGCTCGGGGCTCTTATAGCGTTTCGCCAACCCTGCGGGCTCCTCCCTGAAGAAGCGCTCACGCAAGGGACTCTGGAACGGGTGATCCGCCGTATCCCAGAAATCGGTGACGCAGTTGTGTCCCATAACGTAGCCTCTCGCGACCTCAGGCATCTCGTAGTCGATCAGCATCATCTTCTGGTGATGTGTCGCATACATCGCTGCTATCCTGGCGTTGGCATTCCAGGGTACGGAAGGCTCGTTCTTCAAGCATGCGTTCAAGTGAACGATCGACAGCGAGCGAACGCGGAAATCAATGTTTGGAATTTCACCCGCGGCGACCGCCTCAAACCACCTTGCGTTATAGCGCTGATGCGCGGAACTGTAATACCCGCTGGCGCCACAACCGACAGCAGGAAAGTGCTCCCCATATAAGCCTGGAACATTCTTCATCATCTTTTGCGACAGCGGATTATCGTGCCATACGAGTATCCGCACAGTGATCGGATTCTTCTTACGGCTTGCGACGTTCCTCAGCAGATCACCGAACCGCTGGCCTTTCTGGGCGCTCCCATTTCGCACCAGTACCATGCCAGGATCGAATCCCCAAGTGATGATGTCGACTGATTTCTTGGCCTTGTAGATGTCCGCGGCAATGCTGCGAAATACGTTTTCACCGCAGATCAATGGCTCGAGCAAGCATGCGTGCACAGCTGAATACACGGGCTCTGGTGTTCGCACCCACCATGGTTGGGTAAGACACTGCTGTGGAGGCAGACCTTTGCGATAGAAAAGGGTCTGCTTGTACCGATCGGCGTTGTCATTCATGCCCATCGCCGCCTCCTTAGCTGATGTTCCGCATAGCCGGGTTGGAGAGCAGGCGATCCTCCTCCAACGAAGCAGCGTTTTTCGTCAGGGATGGCCCGGATGGCTCGTAGCCATGGTGCCCCATACCTGAGCTGACCTGGTGTGGCGCCAGCTGCTCGCCGGCTTCAACCTCATAGGTATCGCCACTCGGCAGTTCGACGGCATATTTGGAATCCGTATCGTTCTCGTGTTCGAACGCAAAGCTGCCCGTCTCATCCAGCTTCCCTTCCTCGACGAGGGCACCATCCTTGTACAACTTGTACGGAACGCCGGCTTGCGGTCTTCCACTTGCGGCCGCGTGGCTTCCCAGGTTGAACATCGCTTTCCCCTGCTGCTCGCTTTGCGGCGGCATCGTATTTGCCACGTTCAGATTCTTCGGGCCGAGGAATTCGTGCTTCGCTCCATGAACCGTCACCTTCCCTTTGCTGCCTTGCTCGATCCCCGCGGCACCGAGCTTGATATAGCTTCCCCCGCCATTCAGGACGATCTCATCCTTCGCAGTAATCGTGATGCGGTTCGCACTTTGGATGATGTTCAGCTTTGCCAGCAGGTTGATGCTGTTCGAGAGAGCCTGAATATCCACGTCCCCCGAGGCGGCGATCAACTTCATGCCAACCTTGTGTACGAACATGCGCAGCCCCTGCCGCACGCTCGCGAACAGTCCGCCAAATGCAGCGACCGATACGTTCTGTGCCGATGTCAGTGCAAGCTGCTCGCCACTCGCAATGTGCACCGATTGCTCCGCGGCTGTGGCAATTCCCGCGGAGCTGCTGATGACCAGATGGGGAGACGACAGTTCGGGAAGCTTTGACACGCTTCCTTTGATACCGTCGTTCTGCTTCGCAAGCGCGCTCGCGGTATCGGCCTGGGCGCCGGCCTCCTGCTGGTCATGCTGCTGCGCGAGCTTTGCCATGGATTCGTGCTGTGCCTGTGCTTGCGCCAGCCGCCGCAAGGTATCCGGCATCGCTTTTACTGCGCCCGCACCTGCCGTCCGCGGCTCAGTGGTAACCACCATACCCATCGCGGCCCGCATCACGCCATGCCCATCGGTCCTCAGCTCGAACCCCTCACCCCGCCTCTCGAGATGTCCCGCGGTCGTATCGAGCCGATGGATATCGCCCAGCGCCAGCTGGCTATGCAAATGATCACTCCTCAACTGGGCTTGAATCTGCCCGTTGGTATCGTCCAAAACCATCTGGTTGCAACGCTGGCCCGCCAGCTCCCTCGACCGCAGCCCGGACAATGCGCATTGTCCCGGCAACGCCCACGGTGCGTGATGGTGCTCGTTGTAGACGAGCCCCGTAATGATCGGCCGGTCCGGATTCTCCCCAAGGAACTGCACCACCACCTCCTGGCCGACTCGGGGCAGGCCGACCTGGCCGAACTCGCGCCCCGCCATCGGCATTGCCACGCGTACCCACGCCGAACTGTTCTCGTCGCGCTTGCTCGCCCGATCCCAGTGGAACTGTACTTTCACGCGGCCATAACCATCCGTGTAGATCTCCTCGCCCTGCGGACCTGTCACGATCGCGGTCTGCACGCCGGGCGCCGGCGGCGGCTCGCTGTGGAAGTTCCGGCCGGGGCGCCACCTTATCGCCTTGCGCTGGCAAGTCAGCTCATTCTTATAGTATGAAGGCTCCGCCTCGGACGAGTGGATGTTGTTACCGGCCCAGTGACGCACGCTGATGATCAGGTAATCACGCTGACCGATGGGGTCCCGCAATGCCACGTTCCGTACCGGCCACTTCATCGTCGAACTGTGGTGCTCGGTGAGCTTGAAGCAGCGGCCCGGCATTGCGGAACGATCGTTGCCCGCGGCCTCGAAATACTGCGTCATCCGGTCCGCCTCTTCCATCCGCCGTCGGGCCATCGCTTCACCGTCGGCACCGCTGCGGTACGCGTATTCGCCCAGGTTTTCGTACAACTCATACGACGGTACAGCGTCGCCCTGGCGGTTCTCCGATTCGCGGCCGGCGATGTACGGGGCCGGCCGCTTGTAATCGAAGCTTGCCAGCGCTGTCGCGCCCGATCCCATGCGGCGCACGGCCTGCCACTGGCTGATGCCGTCGCGCTCGTAGGAGCCGCCGAAGGCGCGAAAGGGGATTGAGCCAGGATCCACCTCGCGCGAGCCACACGCATCGATCGCGGCGGCCATCGTGCTGTCGTCCGCCAACCACAACGTATGTCCATCGGCACGATGCTCGTACCAATAATAGAACCCCGCGGTCTCCCAGCGCCGATGTAGATGGTTGTAATCGGTCTCGTTATATTGATTCATGTACGAGACCTTCGGGTCCTCCGCCTGCATGCACGTCTTCCAGTCGTGCTGCGGATACTGAGCGAAGACCAGCTCGGTAACCTCCGTCACACTGCGTCCTTTGAACGATACACAGTTCTTGCGCAGCTTCGCAAACGCCAACCACGGCTCGAGCACCGCGTAGTAGTACACGAAGCCGCCATCGGTCTTCATGTAGCGGAACTCAGTTATGTATCCGTTGAAATGCCGTACGCTGCCGTCGTCGCGCAACAGCGAGACCGTCATCATCCTGCCGATCATCGCCTTCAAGGGTATCGAGACGTCGTCCGACAGGAGCTCCACGTCGAAGCGAAAGCCACGCGAGAGTTCTTCCTGCGCGAACAGCGAGTTGACCGCAAGGGCGGCAGCCGGCCCGTCGTTGTGCGGAAACGCTACCTTCAGAAGTCGGCCGCTCTGTTGCAATGCCCCGGCTGCGGCCGCGAACGCCTTATTGCTTATTAGTGGCATGGGGGATTCCCTTCCGGTGAAAGATCGAGCAGGTAGCGCACCTTCCGCTGCGCCGGTGCGGGGCCGGCCAGCACGGTGTCGTAGCCAAGCCGGCGCATGACGGACGACTCGTCAGCGAGCACCAGTGGAGCAATGCACCCTTCTGCCGGGAGCAGGCATATCTCGAAATCGAGCATGCATTGCGGCGTGGCCAGCATCAGCAGTTCGCGAAGCTGCTTCGCGCCTGGCTCTCCCGGCAGCATCCGATCGAAATCGTTGCGGTTCAATGGGCCGATGACGAGCCGCAGGCGGCGGTCGATGCGCCACAACCTCGTTCCCAGCACAAAGCTGTGGCCGAGCACCGGGTTCGGGCCGCCCAGCGTGTTGCGCTGCCCAGGCAGAATCCCATCCCAAAAGCCTGCGAGCGTTTCGACCACCACCGGCAAGCCAAGGCCGCCCGCCACGATCCGCTCGATGCCGTCGCCCGAGACGGGACGCATGCGCAGCAAACCAGCGTGCCAGGCGCTGGCGTCCTTCCGGCAGTCCTGCCTGCCGGCGAGACCACGCAGCAGTTCGTGGGAGGCGTCACGGCCCTCCGCTTCGGGCGCTAGCTCCAGGCGCGGCTTTGCCCACGCCTGCCAGAACAGCGTCACGATCCGCGTCGAGCAGCTGTCGAGATACGCGCGCGAACCTGCGTCGCTGCGCGTGGCGACGTGCGCGCACCGGTCCGTGTCGTGCAGGGGCAGCACGCCGCCGGTCCCCAGCAGGCCGAAACAAGTTGGCGTCAATACCACCCGATGGCCGGCATCGAAGTCGTCGATGCGCAGCGCTTCCACCTCGGCGGCAGGAAAAGCCAGCGACAGGCTGTTCTGGAAGCAAAGCACCTTGGTCAGCGCTTCCTCATGCGGCACGCCTTGACGTATCAGCCAGCGCAGCAGCAGTGTCACCGCCGCCGTGAAGCTGAAACGCCACGGCTCGGCGAACAACTGGCCAATCACGCCAGGCTCGCGTTCCCACTGCGTCGCTTGCATCGCAAGATCTCCCGTTTTTGACGCTGCGACAGCAGCACCAGTTCGACGAAATGGTTCACCTGGACGTACAGCGCGAGGAACTGATCCATCACCTGTGCGAACAGATGGATGCCGCTACCGGCGAACGCTTCTTCATCGATCGTGATGCGCACCTCGATGCCGTAGGCAAGCGATGAGCCGTGATCGTGCCGCATCCACGCAGTCTTGACGGCATGATCGAGACCGACGATGCCGTCTATCATGCGCTGCGTGATTGGCGATTGGGGCAAGTCGTGCAGCCTCAGTAACTCGTGCAGCGCCGGCAGGCCATCCGGCACCAGTGCGTGATGGCTCAGCGTCAGGTAGGAGATCAAGCGCTGGTGTGCTTGTGCCGGGGCCGCCCGACAGGGCCCGCTGGGCGCCGCCAGCAGGCGGATCGGCAACCCATCGGCGATGTCGCCGATGACAAGTTCCCTGCCGCCGGTACCCGTCATCATGTGCATCGGCAGGTCTCGATTGGTGCAGGTGATGCCGACGCTGACGATAGTCGATTCCTGTGCATCGACATCGGCATCGGCGTCGATTAGCGACATGCGTTTCTCGTAACCCGGGCTGACCGCTGCGACCATCTCGTCATGCCGCAACGTCCAGTGATACCCTTGCCGTGCCGCGCCGCCCGGCGCATGCGGCGGCGAGAACTCCACCGAGCCCTCGCTGCCCTTGCCCAGCTTGCGCACAGAGTCGACCGTGTACACCTCGTAGGCCTGGGGCCGGGCAACATCGGGTACCACCGCATAATCGGCTGACGTGTGGGTCACAGCGATCGGCTTCGCCGCATGCCTGAACAGATTGACGACCGGGGTACAGAACAGGCGCAGGTTCGACGCTTCCAGCATGCGCAGCATGCGCGCCGTAGCGCCATCGGGGCGCAGCTGCGACAACGCAAGATGCAGCGTCACGCTGCGTGCCTGTTTCAGCATCAACGGTCGCAGGGCCGCCAGGTCCACATCGAAGAACCGGTGCTTGTCCGGAAAGCAGAAGAACTCGGTCAGTACCCGCCACGCCGGATGGGAGCGGTCGCCGTACGGGATCAGCGCCTCTTCATCCGCGAACCCCACGGCGGCCAGCGGTACTGCCGGAAGCGGGATCCAACGCCCATCTTCAGCCTCGACAAAGGCAGCGCCGGCGTGCATGAAAAGGGCGTCGCGCAGCGCCGCGCAAAACGAAGGATCTCCGTCGATGTGCACGCGCAGGCGGTCCAGCGCGACGCTCGCGAGGGAGCAACGCTGAGATTCCGAGCGAATCGTGATGGACAGTGCCGCCGTGGCGTCGGATGGCAGGCGGGTGCCGGCAGGCGCCGCGATTAACGGTTCGAATGTGGCGGCTGCGATGTCCAGCGGAGCGAGGGTCACTTCCGTAGTGGTGCGGAACCGGCAGTGCACGCCGTTTTCAGACTGTGCCGAATGCAATTCGGTGCCGCGCGGGATGACACGTACCGTACTCAGCTCGCGCGGGGACTCGAAACTGGCGATCGCGCACGACGGGAATGGGCGCAGGTAGTGCGGGAACAGCGCTTCAAGCAGCGCCTCGGTAAATTGAGGATAGCCGTCGTCGAGGCGCTTCGCCACGCGGGCCGACAGTAGCGCCACGCCCTGCAGGACGCGTTCAACTTGCGGGTCGTCGCCGCCACTCCTGAGCCTCCCGGCCACGCGGGGAAAGCGACCGGCGAATTCGGACGCATAGCGACGCAATAACACGAGTTCGCGCTCGTAGTAAGGCAGCAAGTCTTCCATGGCGGCTCCGCGAAGGATGGGAAATCCATTATCTGCACCTTACCGATAGGCAATTTGAGGCTGGTCAATGGAATTCCTCCGCGAAACATTCATGCTGTATGGGTTGACACGAAAGGAGAATCATGGGAATCCCCTCGAAAGTGCTATGGTCGGCCGGTCTGACCGTTGGGCCGCAACATTTGCAACAACTGGACCGGTATCACGAAACGCGCCTGCAGCAGATGGCCTTGTCGATCCACCCTTGCATATGGGGGGTGCGCCGGGCGGAATGGAACACTGACATGCTGGCCAATAAGATCCTGCAGCCGGAGGCGCTGTCGCTGCTGTTCCAGGACGGCGAGGTCTACGACGCGCCGCTGTCCGACCCACCGCCCGAGCAGGTGGACCTGACCGACCTACCCGCCGAGCAGTCCACATTCACCTACTACGCTGCGCTACCGATCCTGAACGCACACGGCGGCAACCTCGGTGCCGAGGGACGCTACGTGCAGGCGGACGTCGAAACGGGCGATCTCTTTTCACGCTCGCTTCCACTGCCCGTCACGTACCTGAAGAAAAACCTCCGCCTGCTGCCCGAATCGGCCGCGCGCGGCGCGTATCACGCCTTCCCCGTCGTGCGCATCCGCCGTGCCGTGGCCGGCGGCTTCGAACTCGATCCTTCGTTCATACCGCCATCGGTGACGCTGCATACGGCGGCCGGGTTGCCGGTGCTGCTCGATGCGCTGCTGGCCAAGCTGAATGCGAAGATCACCGCGCTGTACGAGCGCCATCGCCAGAACGAGCGCCAGGCGTTCGAGGTGCATGGCGGCGACTTCTCGTCGTTCTGGATGCTCAACGTGATCTGCACGGCCGCCGCGCCGCTGACCCACTGCGCACGCTATCGGCAGCATCATCCCGAGCACGTGTTCGACAAGCTGGTGGCGCTGGCCGGCGCGTTGATGACGTTCTCGCCGAAGTACCCGCTGTCCGAACTGCCGGCCTACGAGCATGACAATCCCGGCCCCGCGTTCGAGCGGCTCGATCACATGATCCGCGACCTGATCGACACGGTGATCTCGTCGCGCTACTTCACGATCCCGTTGACGCAGGACGAGCGCAAGACCACCCACCATCACGGCGTGCTCGATCCGGCGCGCATTGACCGCCGCACGGAGCTGTGCCTGGCCGTCAGCGCGGACATGGCGGCGCTGGAGCTGGTGGCGGCCGTGCCGCTGCGGCTGAAGATCGGTTCGCCGGATGCCGTCGAGCGCCTGATCGGCATCGCGATGCCCGGTGTGGAAGTGGTGCACATGCCGCAGGTGCCTGCGGAGGTGCCGGTGCGGCCCAACACGTACTACTTCGCGCTGATCGCGAAAGGGGATCTGTACGACGACATGCTGAAGGCGCAGGCGATCACGATCTATGCGCCGACCGGCATGAAAGGCTTGCGGCTGGAGCTGTTCGGGATCATCCCTTGAGCGCCAGCGCCTGGCGGATCGCCGTCTCGACGATGGGCCAGCAGGGCGAGCTGGCCGCCACCTCGTCGTAATGGCTGCCGCCCGGCAGCACGATGACTTCGGCCGCATCGCCGGCTGCGCGGGCCCGGCGCGCGTAGTCCTCGCCGGCGGCGACGGGCGACACGTCGTCATGCTCGCCGTGGATCAGCACCGTGCGGATGCCGGCCGGGAGCATCTCGGCCGGCGACGTGTCCGCGAACACGTCCGGCCGCATGGCGCTCGGCTCGCCGGCCAGTTGCGCCGTGCTCCGCTCGCAGCTGCACTGGATCAGTGCCGCCTGGTTGCGCAGGTCCGCCAGGCCGCCCAGGCTGATCACCGTGGGAATGCGCACCGGCGCCGGCATCCATGCCGGGCTCCATGTCGGCAGGCGGTGGCGCGACGCGGCCCACTGCGCCAGGTGGCCGCCGGCGGAGTGACCGACAGCGACGACGCGCGTCAGGTCCAGCATCGGCTCGGTGCGCAGCAGGTCGACGGCCGTCGCCACGTCCTGGTACATGCCGGGATACCCGCCGCCCTCCTCGTCGTGCCGCCGGTATTCGACGTTCCACACGGCGACGCCCTGCGCGGTCAGCGCGGCGGCGAGGTTGCGCATCTGCGCGATGCCGCCATACTGCACGGTCCAGCAGCCGCCGTGGATCAGCACAACCACGGGGAACGGACCATCGCCGGGAGGCAGGAACAGCTCGACGAACTGCGACGGCGCGGTGCCGTAGGCGATGTGCTTGTCCGGCGCGGGGCCGGCCAGCGCTAGGTAGTCCTGCAATGTCAGCATGGCGGTCGTGAAAAAAACGGGACAGCGCGCAGTATAGCGCCCCGTCCCGCAACCCCCGTTTGCTCGTTTGCTCGTTTGCTCCGTTTGAACTTTTAGAACTTGAAGTTGGCGCGGGCGTAGTAGTAGCCGCCGTTGATGCCGAACGGCGAGAACGTCGGATACTGCGTCACGGCCGAGTTGTCCAGATTGGCGCGGTAGACCGCCAGCAGTTCGGCGTTCATCTTGTCCGGATACTTGTTGAACAGGTTGTTCGCGCCGGCGGACAGCGTCCAGTTCGGGTTCAGCTTGTAGCTCACCTCCAGGTCCGTGATCGCCGTGTTGCCGATCTCGTTCTTGTAGTAGGTGCCGCCGTTCGGCGATTCCCAGTTATACGACTTGCCGTACAGCGCTTCGCGCAGGTTCACCGTCCATGCCCCGGCGCGCCACAGCGCCCCCAGGTTGACGCGGACCTTCGGCGATGCCGTCTCCAGGTTCGAGATCGCGGTGCGGTCCAGCAGCGTTTGCGGCTGTAGCTGGCTGGGCGCCTGGTTGATCTTCGTCACGCGCACCTGGTTCCAGTTCGCCGCCAGCGACCAGTCCACCCGGCCGTACTGGCCGTAGTTGCTGTTCAGCGTGGCCACCAGCTCCAGGCCGCGCGAGCGCGTGTTCACGGCGTTGGTGAAGATGTTGATGCCCGTCTCGCCCACCGTCGGGTCCAGCACATTGCCGTTGGCGAGGATCGCGGCGACGACGGCCGGCGAGTTGATCGCGCCGCCCGAGCCGTACACCGCACCGGAGCCGACGATGCGGTCGCGGATCTTGATCTGGTAGGCGTCCACCGTCACCGACACGTTGTTGGCCGGGTTCAGCACGATGCCCGCCGAGATGTTCGTCGACGCTTCCGGCTTCAGGCCGTCGATGCCCACCAGCTTCGCACCGGCCGAATTCGGCGCCAGCTGCACGAAGGCGCTGGTCGGCGACACGTTGGTGGCGGAGTAGTACGACTCGGCCAGCGTCGGCGCGCGGAAGCCGTTGCTGAACGTGCCGCGCAGCGCGACCGTCGGCGTGAAGTCGTAGCGACTGGTCAGCTTGCCCACCTTCGCGTTGCCGAAGTCGGAGAAGTGCTCGTAGCGGCCGGCCAGGTCGACGGTGAGGCCCTGCAGCGGGAACATGATGAAGTTCGCGTAGACGGCCTTGTTGTTGCGGTCATGCTTGCCCGCATCCGTCAGCGAGAAGCCGGGATACGATTGCGATCCTTCCTTGTAGCGCGAGTACTCGTCGCCCGCCTCGATCTCGTACTTGTCGATGCGGTGCTCGACGCCCATCGCGAACGTCGACGGCTTCGCCCAGCCCATCTCGAACTCGCGCGACACGTCGAAGTTGTTGGTCCACTGGCTGGCGATGAACGTGCCGGCCGCGAACACGGTCGGCGTGAAGCCCGTGTCGCGATACAGCGAGACGTTGGCGCTGTCCTCGACGCCGATCTCGGATTTGTCGCGGCCATACGTCGTCGACAATTCCCAGTTCCACGCGCCGCCGAACTTGCCGCGGGCACCGGCCGTGAACGCGTAGTCGGTTTCCTTCATCGTTTCCTTCGGATCGAAGCCGAGCGGGTACACCTCCGGCAGCCGGTTCGGCATCCGGTAGTTCTCGTGGGCCCGCGCGTGCTTCTTGCCCCAGGTGGCGAAAGCATACAGCGACGTGTCGTCGTTGATGTCGTAGCCGGCGTTCAGCGCCAGCGTGTTCAGGTGGTACTGCGCGTCGCCGGCGATCTTGTTCAGGTGCGGGTAGCCGGGCGCCTGCAGCAGCGGCATGTTCTTCAGGTTGTTCGGGTCCTGCACGCGCGGGTCGATCGCGCCGCGCTCGCTGTAGCCGTGGTAACGCGATTCGCCCGTCAGGCTGATGAAGGCGTTGTCCATCGGCTTGAAGCCGATGTTCGCCGTGCCGTCGCCCGTGTGGCCGCCACCATCCGAGTAACCGCCGCCGTTGACGTTGCCGGACAGGCCCTGGTTGTTCGACTTCAGGATGATGTTGACGACGCCGGCGATCGCGTCGGTGCCGTACTGCGCGGCGGCGCCATCCTGCAGCACCTCGATATGGTCGATCGCCGCGACGGGGATGTAGTTCAGGTCAGCCGCGGCGCCGCCCTGGTAGGGGCCACCCAGCACGGCAAGATTCGACGTGCCATGGCGCCGCTTGCCGTTGACGAGCACCAGCGTGTTGTTCGGCGACAGGCCGCGCAGCCGTGCGGACAAGGTCAGGTTGGCCGTGTCGCCACCGAACGCCTGCGCCGTGAACGACGGGATGTTCTGGGCGATCGCCTGGATCAGGTCCGGCTGGCCCGTGCGCTGCAGCGATGCCGCATCGAGCACCTGGATCGGCGAAGCGCTGTTCTCCGCCTTCAGGCCGCTGGCCCGTGTTCCGGTGACGATGACGGCACCGACGGAAACGGGGGCGCCGGCGGCGCCGGCCAGGTTTTCCGTTTGCGGTTCGGGGGCGCCGGCCGGGTCGGCCAGGACGATTCCCGAGTGGAGCAGCATGGCGGCGGTGCCGGTATGGAGGATGGCCTTGTGCATGGACTGATTCCTTTTCTTATGTGAAGACAAAAAATCCTGATGCGGCAAAAACCGACGGCAAAGGGATGCCCCGCCGGCTCGTGGCCGGCCCTTCGCGTCGCGGAACGACGGGTGCTACGTTGTTACGTCATTTTTTGGCGGCGACGACCTCGATCTCGACGAGCCAGCCCGGCGAGTTCAGGCCCGCCACCTGCATCACCGCGCGGGCGGGCAGGTTCGGCTGGGCGCCGCCGAAGAATTGCGTATAGCCTTCCATGAAGCCCTTGATGTCCGCGCGCCCGCCCTTGGCCGGATCGCCGACGAGGAAGACCTGCATCTTGACGACGTCGCCCATCGCCAGGTTCATCGACTTCAGGATCTCTTCGATCTTCTTCAGCACGCCCACCGTCTGCGTCTTCGTGTCGCCATAGGCGGCGATCGTGTCGGGGTTGGCGGCCTTGTCGACCACGGGCGGCACCTGCCCGCTGATGAAGTGGATCGTCGCGTTCGGCGGCAGCGTGACGGCCTGCGCGATCGGGAAGTCGGAGTTGGGGATCTTGTGGCGGACGATCTCCTGCGCACCGGCGGTGTGCGTGAGAATTGCGGCGGCCATCAGGAAGGCGAGTCGTTGCATGGGCTCTCTCTCTTTCAGTGTTTGTTGGACATCGGGCCGGCCGCCACTTGCGCGGCCGAGAGTTCGCTGCGCAGCGCCGCCACTTCCTCGGTGGCGAGGGCGCTTGCGCTGTTGCCCCAGCTGGAGCGGACGTACGTCAGCACGGCGGCGATGTCGCCGTCCGTCAGGCTTTGCGAAAAGTCGGGCATGCCGCCGCGCCCCTTCAGCAGCACGGTAGCAGGGTCCTTCGCCGGCCCCTGCACGAACGCGTTGCCGGCCAGCGCCGGGAACGCGCCGGGAATGCCCTTGCCGTTGGCCTGGTGGCAGGCCGCGCAGTTCTTCTGGAAGACGGCCTTGCCGTCGCCTTCCGCGCCGTGCGCGCCGGCGGTAAAGCCGACCAATGCCATCAAGGCTGTCACGTGCGTCTTCATGCCATTGCCCTTTCATGGATGCGTGCCAGCTGCTGCCACGCCGATTCGATCGCGCCCGCCTGCCAGCCGGTCAGGTAGGACAGGTGTTCACCCGCCAGCAGCACTCGCTTCTCGCCCTCCAGCAGCAGAGGGTAGGCGTTCTTCCGGCTGTCGTCGTTCCATTCGGCCCAGCCGCCCAGGTTGTACTGCACGCGGTGCCACGCCACCGAGAACGCACTGTCGAACGCGTCGCGGTAGGCCGGGAAGATCTTCTCGCCGGCCGCCAGCGCGAACTCGGCCCGCTCGGCCGGCGACAGCGCGCTGACCGCGATCGCGTCCGTCTGGTAGTTGTAGTAGCCCAGCAGGACGCCCTTCTTCTTCTGCCAGCTCGTCGACGGCAGCGAGATCGTGTTGATGCCCTTGATATCGGTGAGCACGTGGCCGCCGTAGATATGGTCGTCCTCTTCCCAGAAGCGGCGCTTCATCTGCAAGCCGATCTTGCCGACCGGCGCATACGCCACGGCCTTGATCGCGTTCTTGAAGCCGTCCGAGAAATCCGTGTCCACCATCCGCAGCGTCGACAGCGGCAACGTGCACAGGCAGTAGTCGGCCGTTACCGTGCTTTCCTTGCCCGTTTGCGTGTCCTTCCACGCGACCGTCACGTTGTTGTCGCCATGGCGGATCGTGCGCACCTCGGCGTGGTAGCGGATGTGGCGGCCCACGCGCTTCTCGAACGCCTTCGCGATCTGGTCCATGCCGCCCACCGGCTGGAACATCGTGTTCTGCATCGGGTAGTCCTGCACCGCGCTGTACACCTTGCCCACACCGGAGGCCAGCAGGTCGTGGAAGCCGAGCGGATCGGACGGCGTGCCCGGGCCGGGGTTCATGCCGGCGCCCGGGTTGACGGCGAAGCCGCGCCCCGTGCGGCCCTTGTAGCGCAGGTCGCCAGCTTCCAGCTGACCCTCGTGCTTCAGGTAGTCGAGCAGCGCGCGCTGGTCGTCGTCCGTCAGCTGGCGGTCCAGCAGGTGGTCCTGCACGGACTTGGCCAGCAGCTCGGCCACGTGCCCGCGCATGTCGGCCTTGATCTGGGCGGGGCGCAGCCGCTGCTTGGCCAGCGGGCCGCCGTTCTCGAGGTAGACGAAGGCGTGGTCGTTATCGTTGACCATCACTTCCAGCGGCACTTCGAACGTGCGCGTGTAGTGCAGCGTGGACTGGTGGTGCAGCGGAATGCGCCACGGGCCGTGGTTGATGTACTGGCCCGCATCGAACGCGCAGCGCTGCGTCTCGCCACCCAGCTCCGTCAGCTCGAAGCCCTTGCGCGCCGTCTGGCACCGCCCACCGGCAAAGCCGCGCGCCTCCAGCACCTGCACCTTGTAACCGAGCTTGTTCAATTCATAGGCGGCCGTCATGCCGGCCAGGCCCGCCCCCAGGATGACGACCGACTTGCCCTTGCCGCTGCCGGAGAGCACCGGCGGCCCGGACATCGTCGACGCGATGCCCATCCCCCATGCGTTCATCGCGTTCAGCAAAAACCCGGTGCCGCCGACCGCGGCGGCGCGGTACAGGAAATCTCGCCGCGTGACCGATCTGTTCAATGCGCTCTTCATCGATGCCTCTTCTCCCGTTGGTGGATTCCTTGCACGTGAGTATCAAAGCAATCGGCATGCCACTGCGCGCCTGGAATGCACTGTTTTTGGCGGTTCGAATGAAGTGGTTTCGGCATGCGAGGACCGTGTTGTTTTTCGATGCTGGGGACTGTCCCTGGTGTTGTTTTGAGACCAGCGCGGCTGTGGGCTGGGCGTGCAGACTTTGTTTATTGACGGCGGCTGGGCCAAAGTGTGAACGTGCGGTGGTGACGCACCAGCGCGATGCATGGGCGGGTAGCTGCGTCGAAAAAAAAGCGCGCCGGGCGGCGCGCTGAAAATTACTGCGAGGGTAAATCGACTGTGGCGGCGGGCGATGCGGGATCAGCCCACGAACCCGGCCACGATGCGCTCGAAGCTCGCCTGCTGGCCGGTTGGCTGCACGCGCCGGCGTGCCCCTTCCGTGCGCAGGGCGGGCGCGGATGCGCTCCGCTGGGCCAGGTGGCACGTGTGGAAACGCATCGGCGCGGCGGGGTCGGGCAGGTAGATGCAATCGGGTTCCATGCTGTCGTAAGCTACACGCACGACCCAGCGGCCGCGCTGGCGGGCGCGGTCGAACCAGCGCTCTTCCAGCGCCTTCGCGCAGGTGTAGTACATGCCGCCCAGGCAGATGCCGTCTTCCGTCACCAGCGCCTCGTGCAGCGGCAGCAGCGCGCAGCGCACCAGCTCCTCGCCGTATTGTTTCAATGCGGCGCCCCGCTCGCGCATGCCCCAGTCCCACAGCTGCAGCGGCACCCGGCCGTCGCCATCGCCGCGCAGATTGTGTTCGAGCACCGCATCGAGCACGAGGCGGGTGAACTGGATGAGGTCCAGCGCACCGTCCAGCGGACCCAGTTCGGCCGCCAGTGCCGGCGCTTCGGCCCGCAACAGCCCGAAGCGCTGCTCCAGCGCGGCACGGGCCGGCACCAGGCTTGCCGCCTGCAGGGCCGGCACGGCATCGCAGCGCACGCCGAAATTGTTCAGCAGCGCCTGGCCGCCGTCGCCGCCGAAGAGCGTTGCCGGCACGAGCAGCCGTTCCGGCAGGTGCCGGCACGGCCAGTCCAGCGCGCCGATCGCGCGGCCGTAGCGCAGCGCGTGGCGCACCTTGTCCGCGGCGCAGTGGGCCAGCGCCATCAGCGCCTGCGGCCAGCACGGCGCCTCCAGGCTCACGTGCACGCCCGTGACCATGCCGGAGAATACGTCGTGGACCAGGTAGATGACGGGCCGCCCGGCGATGCGGGTGCGTTCGCGCGTCAGCAGCTGGACGTCGGCGCGCACCGCCGTCAGCTGGAAGGCGGCGCCGGGTCGGCCATCCACGTCGACCGTGGCGTGGGCGGCCAGCGGCAGCGGGCGTTCGGCGGGGCGCAGGATGCGGCACTGGTCGAGCCAATAGCTGAACTGGCCGAAGCTGGGGATCGCTTCGCTGACGGTGCCGCGCACCACGTTCAGCGTTTCGGGTGCGATGCGGCGTTCGCTGAAGAAGTCGCGCAGCATCGCCTCATACGCGCCGCGGCGCGAGAAGCTCGCCCCCGTGTAGCTGGCGGCGGCCACGCGGAACACGCGGCGCATCGCCTCGTCGACATTCACGCCCGGTGGCGCGCCTTCGCGGCGCGGCCGGCCGCGCTTTACCCCGGCCGTCGACGCGCGCGTCTTGCCGCGTGCGCCGCTGTTCGAGTAGTCCGGCAGCAGTGCGTTCGGTGTCTGGCCGCGCTGCCAGTAGCGGCGCAGGTAGCGGTAAATGGTGGGATGCGAGACGCCGTGGCGTGCCGTGTAGTCGGCGATCAGCTGGCCGCGCTTGCGCGACTCGTAGATGCCCGGCTCGTCGCGCGTCAGCTCGGCAATGATCGCCCAGGCGCGGTCGCGCAGCGCCAGGTGGCCCGGCTTGATCGCCTGCTGGTCCGCCACGACAAGCCATGGATCCTCTGCCAGCCGGCGCGCGCGGCCCGATACCACGTCCGCCTCCAGCATGGATACCCGTGCCGGTTCGACGTCGCAACCCTTGCCGCCCATGTCGAACACCCACGCAACGGTGCGTTGCGGGTCGATCCACAGGATGCGCACCGTGCGGCGCGCCGGCGCCCCGTATTGAAGTAAATCGTTTCGCAGCAACATCTGCCCTCCTCGTTGGAGCGAAAATGCAGATGTCTATGCAAATATCGGGCCAGCCGCCCGGAGGACGTGATTATGCGGTAACTGCGAGGGAAACCGCGCGGGAAACAGGCCTGGCCGGCAGCGGCCAGGCATTATCGTGGTGCAAGCCGGGCACCGCCGGCGTGCACCACGCTTACGCCGGGCTTACAGGGCGGTCAGCGCTTCGGCTTGCCCTTGGCGGCGGCCTTCGGCTTGCCGGGGGCCGGCTTCGGCGGCGTGTGCTTGGCCGATTGCGGCGGCATGTCGTCCGCCTTGCTGATGTTGAGCTGCTGGCCGCCCACCCACACCTTCTTCAGGTGGCGGAAGATCTCGTCCGGCATCCCGTCCGGCATCTCCAGCATCGTGTGGTCGTCGAAGATCTCGATGCGGCCGATGTAGCGCGCTTCCAGCCCACTTTCGTTGGCGATCGCCCCGACGATGTTGGCCGGCGTGATTTCATTGCGGCTGCCCACCTCGATGCGGTAGGCGCGCATCGCCAGGCCGTCCTGCGGTGCCTTGTCCTTCTTCTTTTTCTTTGGCGGCTCTTCTTCCGTCAGCGCATCGGCGACGACGGCTTCGAGGCCCTTCCGGGTGGGCTTCACGTCGGCCGATTTGACTGGTGCGGGTGCGGATTTCGCGGCCGGCTTGGCCTGCGGCTGCGGCTCGCCTTCGCGGCGAATGCGCATCGGCCGGCCCGCCACGCGCACGTCGCCCAGCTTGCCCAGCACGTCGGCCGGCAGGTCCGCCGGCATGTCGAGCACCGTGTAGTCGTCGAAGATCTCGATGCGGCCGATGTATTGCGAGTCGACGCCGCCCTCGTTGGCGATCGCGCCGACGATGTTGCCCGGCTTGACGCCGTCCTCGTAGCCCACCTCGATCCGGTACGTGGCCATGCCCGGTTCCGGCTCGCGCGCGATGCGCTCCTTGCGGGCGCGTTCCGGGCGCGGCTCGCGCGGCTCGCGGTCCGGGCGCACGCGTTCCTCGCGCTCGCGCTGCGGCTTGTCGCCGTCGTGCCAGCCCTTCTCGGCCTTCTTGTCCAGCAGCAGAGGGGTGTTCCCGCGTGCCAGCAACGCCAGCGCGGCGGCGATGTCGGCGGCCGGCACATCGTGCTCGCGCTCGTACTCCTCGACCAAGGTGCGGTACTGTTCCAGCCCGCCGGCCGCCAGGATTTCCGTGATCTGGTCCTTGAACTTCGCGACGCGCACGTCGTTGACGGCCTGGATCGTCGGCAGGTCCATCGGCTTGATCGGCTGGCGCGTGGCACGCTCGATCGTCTTCAGCAGGTTGCGCTCGCGCGGCGTGATGAACAGGATCGCCTCCCCGCTGCGGCCGGCGCGGCCCGTGCGGCCGATGCGGTGCGTGTAGCTTTCGGCGTCGTACGGCACGTCGTAGTTGACGACGTGGCTGATGCGCTCCACGTCCAGGCCGCGGGCGGCGACATCGGTGGCGACGAGGATGTCGATCTTGCCTTCCTTGAGCTGGCCGATCGTGCGTTCCCGTGCGGCCTGCTGCATGTCGCCGTTGATGGCCGCTGCCGAGAAGCCGCGCGCCTGCAGGCGTTCGGCCAGTTCCTCGGTGCCCAGCTTCGTGCGGCTGAAAATGATCATGCCGTCGAACGGCTCGGCTTCCAGGATGCGCGTGAGGGCATCGAGCTTGTGCATGCCCGCCACCAGCCAGTAGCGCTGGCGGATGTTTTCCGACGTCGTCGTCTTTGCCGCCACCGTCACTTCGGCCGGATCGCGCAGGTAGGTCGTGGCGATGCGGCGGATCGCCGACGGCATCGTCGCCGAGAACAGCGCGGTCTGGCGCGACTCCGGCGTCTCCTGCAGGATGCGCTCGACGTCGTCGATGAAGCCCATGCGCAGCATCTCGTCGGCCTCGTCCAGCACCAGCGTCTTCAGCTTCGACAGGTCCAGCGAACCCTTGTCCAGGTGGTCGATCACGCGGCCCGGCGTGCCGACGACGACATGCACGCCGCGGCGCAGCGCGGACAGCTGCGGCCCGTAACTCTGGCCGCCGTAGATCGGCAGCACGTGGAAGTTCGGGATGTGCGCGGCATAGCGCTGGAAAGCCTCGGCGACCTGGATCGCCAGCTCGCGGGTCGGCGCCAGCACGAGCGCTTGCGGCGCGCTGGCCTTGACGTCGAGGCGCGACAGGATCGGCAGCGCGAACGCGGCCGTCTTGCCGGTGCCCGTCTGGGCCTGGCCGAGCACGTCGCGGTTGGCGAGCAGGTGCGGGATGGTCGCCGCCTGGATCGGCGACGGGGCTTCGTAGCCGACTTCCTTCAATACCTTGAGGAGGGAGTTGGCGAGGTTCAGTTCGGAGAATGAGGTTGCTGTGGCAGTCATGGCGGCACGCGTTAAAAATTATTGTTCGAATCGCCCAATGCGACAGGAAAGGCCGTAGTTTACCTTGTCCGGACCACCGCTGTGGCACGGCATGTGCGCCGGCTTGGCTGTTTTTCATTTATATTGCTCGCCAGATCTTCTCGGGAACCACGATGTCCAGACTGCCGACCTTGATTTTCGCCGTGACCCTTGCCACCGCGACGCTCGCCGCCGCCACCGCCGCGCAGGCCGCCGGCGCCGCCTACGGCCCCGAGCTGCAGGGCTTCCGCTACCCCTACCCGCTGCAGCATTTCCGTTTCAATTCGCAAGGCCAGACGATGCAGATGGCCTATATGGACGTGGCCCCCGTCGCCAAGCCGAACGGCCGCACGGCCGTCCTCATGCACGGCAAGAACTTCTGCGGCGCCACGTGGGAGACGACGATCACGGCGCTGGCCCGGGCCGGCTACCGCGTGATCGCCCCCGACCAGGTGGGCTTCTGCGCGTCGACGAAGCCGCCGCAATACCAGTACAGCTTCCACCAGCTGGCCGCGAACACGATGGAGCTGCTGAAGAAGGTCGGCGTCGGCAAGGCCGTGCTAGTCGGCCATTCGACGGGCGGCATGCTGGCCACCCGCTTCGCGCTGATGTATCCGCAGGCCGTGACGCACCTCGTGATGGTCAACCCGATCGGGCTGGAGGACTGGAAGCAGCTGGGCGTGCCGTATCGCACGGTGGACCAGTGGTTCGAGCGCGAGCTGAAGCTGACGGCCGACAGCGTGCGCAGTTACGAAAAAAGCACTTACTACATGGGCCGCTGGAAGCCCGAATACGACAAATGGGTCGACATGCTGGCGGGCCTGAACGCCGGCCCGGGCCAGCGGCTCGTCGCCTGGAACTCGGCGCTGATCTACGACATGATCTTCACCCAGCCCGTCGTGCATGAATTCCCCCAGCTGAAAGTGCCGGTGACGTTGATGATCGGCGACGGCGACACGACGGCCCTCGGCGCCGACATCGCCCCGCCGGACGTGAAGGCGAAGGTCGGCAACTACAAGGTGCTGGGCAAGGACACCGTCAAGCGCATCCCGCAGGCGAAGTTGGTCGAGTTCCCAGGAATGGGGCATGCGCCGCAGATCGAGGATCCGGTGGGGTTCCACAAGGCGTTGCTGGAGGCGCTGGGGCCGTGACCGCTGACGGTCGGTTGCGCATGCCTTCACCCCAGATGCAACCCTGGGGTCAGACCCGGCGGGTCTGACCCCGGCACTTGCCGTTGGGTTAAAAACTGCCAGCGACACGCTCCGCCCCAAGACCCGAAAAGCTAGGGTCAGACGCGGAGAGTCCGGCCCTACGTCGCCACCCCCAGCGGCGCCGCACTCCCCGCCGCCAGCTGCGCCTCGTTCTCATCGAGCACCGTGGCAATCGCCGTCGCCGGCACGGGGCGGCTGAAGTAATAGCCCTGCATCTGCGAGCAGCCGTGCTCGCGCAGGAACGACAGCTGGTCCAGCGTCTCGACGCCTTCCGAAATCACCTGCAGGTTCAGGTTCGCGGCCAGCGCGATGATCGTCGTGACGATCGCCGCGTCGTCCGGGTCCACCGTAAGGTCGCGCACGAAGGCCTGGTCGATCTTCAGCACGTCCACCGCGAAGCGCTTCAGGTGGGCGAGGCTCGAGTAGCCGGTGCCGAAGTCGTCGATCGCCAGCTTCACGCCCAGGCTTTTCAGCTCGTGCATCACGGCGATCGCGTGTTCGACGTCGTTCATCACGGCGCTTTCCGTCAGCTCCAGTTCCAGCGCGGCCGGCTGCAGGCCCGTATCGGCCAGCACGCGCGCCACGCTCTCGACGAAGTCCTGCTCGGCCATCTGCCGTGCCGACACGTTCACCGCCACGCGCAGGTACTCGCGGCCCTCGCGCTGCCACGCCACCAGCTGGCGACACGCACTCTCCAGCACCCATGCGCCCAGCTGCAGGATCATGCCCGTTTCCTCGGCCAGCGGAATGAAGCGGCTGGGCGCCACCATGCCCATCTCCGGGTGCTGCCAGCGGATCAGCGCTTCCATCGCGACGATGCGGCCGCTGGCGATGTCCACCTGCGGTTGGTAATACAGCACGAACTCGCGCCGTTCCAGCGCGCGGCGCATCTCCGTTTCCAGCTGCACCCGCTCGCCGAGCCGCTCGCGCATCGCCCGGGTATAGAACTGGTAGTTGTTGCCGCCCATTTCCTTGGCGCGGAACATCGCGATGTCGGCGCGTTCCATCAGCACGGTGGGGTCGGTGCCATCGTCCGGGCACACGGCAACGCCGGCGCTGCCGGAGATGAACTGCTCCTTATCGTCCAGCATCAGCGGCGCGGCCAGCGCGCCCAGCACGCGCTGCACCTGGGCTGCCTGCGGCTGGCGCGCCCCTTCGTAGGGCAGCAGCATCAACGCGAACTCGTCGCCACCCAGCCGCGCCAGCGTGTCCCCCGGCCGCAGCGTCGATTGCAGCCGTTCGGCGACGACCTGCAGCAGCCGGTCGCCGCCCCGGTGCCCCACGCGGCTGTTGGTGAACTTGAAGCGGTCCAGGTCCAGCGAGACGACCCACAGCGCATGACCGTCGTGCATCGCACTGCCGATCGCATGGTGCAGCCGCTCGTGCAGCAGCAGCCGGTTCGGCAGCCCCGTCAACGCGTCGTGCGTGGACTGGTGGTGCAGCTCCGTTTCGTAGGCCTTCATCGCCGTGATGTCGTAGTGAAGCGCGACGAAATGCGTGACGATGCCGCGCTCGTCCCGCACCGGCGACACATACGTCTCGACCCAGAACAGGGTGCCGTCCTTGCGGTAGTTGCGCAACACGGCGTGGCCTTCGCGTTGCTCGCGCACGGCGGCGCGGATCGCGGCGGCGCCGGGCTGGTCCAGGTCGTCGCGGTACAGCAGCCGTGGGCTCTTGCCGAGCACTTCGTCGCGCGTGTAGCCGGTGTCCTTCTCGAAGGCCGGGTTGACGTAGACGATCGGGTTGCCGGCCTTCGCCTCGACGATCATGATCGTGTTCGCGCTCGACTCGATCGCCCGTTCGCGCAGCAGCAGCGAGCGGTTCGCCGCCGCCAGCTGGGCCGTGCGTTCCTCGACGTGGCGGCGGATCACGCGGTTGCGGGTGGCCAGCGTGTGCACCCACGCGGTGCCCAGCAGCGTCATCACGATGCCCAGCGCCAGCGTCGACAGCGACGCCAGGTGGTCCGCCAAGCTGACCTTTCCGCCCATGCTGGCCACGACGTGCCATGTGCGGCCCGCCACATCGACGGGGATGTCCAGCGGCCCGGGCGGGTCCGGGTACAGCCAGGACAGCGGCGGCAGCACGGCCGGCTGGTCGCGGTCCGGCGGCGGCGCGTAATAGACCAGGTTGTCCTGCTGCTTGACGCGGTCCGCATACACGTGCAGCCCCACGCCCTGCACCTGCCGCGCCAGCGCATGCACGTGGTGCAGGCCGCTGGACAGGAACACGTGGCTGACCATCGCGCCGGGGTCGAGCGCGGCCGACGTTTCGCCGACCAGCGCGGCGCGGCGGTCCGCCACGCTGGCGAGGCGCGCCCCGAAGCGGTAGACAGGCATCGACACGACGAGCCCACGCCGCCCCGCCGGCATCTGCGCCAGCGGCAGCAGGCGGCCGGCGGCAGGGACGCCCGTATCGTAGGCGCGCTGGCGCGTGACTTCGTCGCCGGTCAGCATCGTGTCCAGGCCCAGCGCCGCATGGTTCACGTCGAACGGTTCGACGTAGTCGATGACGCGGTAGCGCGGCCGCCGCGCGGCGGGGACAGGGTGGCCGTCGCGCAGCTCGGTCACCTGGGCGCCGGGCAGCACCTGGCGCAGCCGTGCCTCGAACGCCGGCCGCTCCGCGTGGTCGATGAAGCGCAGGTAGCTGATACCGACGATGAACGGATAGCGCTCCGTGACGGGCGTAACGAAGCGGCGGAACTGGTCGCGCGTCACTTCCGGCGCGCTGGCGAACAACTGGTTCACGCCGCGCAGGCTGTCGAGCACGTTGTTGATGCCTTCGGCGAGCGCGAACACCCTCACGTGCGCACGTTGCGTGAACGTGAGTACGATGCGGTCCTGCTCCAGCCGGGCAACCCCGGCGAACAGCAGGCCCGTCAACCCCAGGCCGGACAGCAGCGCGAGCAGTGCCAGCGGTAGCAACCCTGGCAGCGTGCGTTGCGTGGCATCCTTGGGCTGTTTGAGAACATGCCTGTCGGTAATCGGAGCCACGATCGCCAAATAAAGGTTGGACGAATCCCAAGGGTAGCATGGATCACTTTGTGAAAAGGCTTCGTTTCCGCTCGACTTGTGCGCGCCGTCCCTGCCCCTCGGCGGCTTATACTCCATGCCCGGCAGTATCATCGCGGCGCAGCTGCATGGACAAGGAGAACGCATGGCACACAATCATCATCACCCAGCGGAAAGCCGCTGGATCGACATCCACGGCGACGACGGCACGTTCCAGGGCTATCTTGCGCTGCCGCGCGGCGGCAAGGGGCCGGGCATCGTGCTGATCCAGGAAATCTTCGGCGTCAACGCGCACATCCGCGGCGTCGCCGAGCAATACGCGGCGGACGGCTACGTGGTGCTGGCGCCGGACCTGTTCTGGCGCGAGGGCGCCCACATCGAGCTGGGCTACGACAAGGCCGACTGGGACAAGGCCGTGAAGCTGAAGCAGGCCACCAAGGTGGACAAGGCCGTCGCCGACATCGCCGCGACGCTGAAGGTGCTGCGCACGCAGGATGGGGTGACGCAGGTGGCGTCGATCGGCTATTGCTTCGGCGGCTTGCTGTCGTACCTGACGGCGGCGCACGGCGGCGTGGACGCGGCCGTTGCCTACTACGGCGGCGGCATCGAGAAAAAGCTCGACCAGGCCGATGCAATCCAGGTGCCGTTGCTGATGCATTTCGGCGGCCGCGACGATCACATCCGGCCGGACGACGTGAAGCACATCGCGGAACGCTTCGGCGACCGGGACAGCGTGGAGATCCACGTGTACCCGGATGCGGAGCACGGCTTCAACTGTTCGCACCGCGCCAGCTACCACCAGCGCTCGGCCGCCGAGGCGCACGGCCACACGCTGCTGTTCCTGGCCGAAAACCTGGGCTGAACGCCGGGATGAACGCGCGGCGGTGCGCGTCCGTGCGTGCCGCCGCGGGGCTACAATAGGCGTTTTATTTTCCCGTTTTCGCCATGGCCAGACTCAAGCTCGAATTCCCGGACGAGCAGTTCCTCTACTCGACGCAACTGACGGTGCGCCACACCGACATCAACGCCGGCAATCACCTCGGCAACGACTCGATGATCTCGATGATTTCCGAAGCGCGGGCACGCTTCCTGTACGAGTATGGCGTGCGGGAAACGGAGAACGACGGCAGCGGCATCATCGTGACGGACCTGGCCACGACCTACCGCGCCGAAGCCCATGCCCGCGACCAGTTGCTGTTCGAGGTCGGCGTGATGGACTTCAACAAATACGGCGGCGACATCATCTTCCGCATCACCCGGCCCAGCGACCAGACGCTGGTGGCGATGGCGAAATATGGCTTCGTGTTCTTCAACTACCGGCAAAAGCAGGTGGTGCCGATGCCGGACGACTTCCGCGCCAAGTTCCCCCGCGTGAACTGGCTCGACTGAACCATGGCGGCGGACTTCAGCGGCTGCCGACCTGGCTGCCGGTGATCGCCTTGTGGAACCAGTCGTCGATCATCTGCTTTTCGTAGCGCAGCGGGTCGCTGGCCGTGTACTTGCTGATGCGCTGCTGGTACATCATGTTCTTCAGCGTATCCTTGCCGCTCCGGATCACCTGGCCGTTCTGCTCCAGCGTGTAGCTGAGGTCGATGCTGGGCCAGTCGGCGCCGCCGCGCATGATGCGGATGTCGTCCATGGCCCAGCGGCGCGGCTCGAGCCAGCCGGCCAGGTCGACGTCGGTGACCGTCACTTTCAACTCCTGCCCGGCAGGCAGTTCCTTGCCGAGGCTGGCGAAATGCCGGCTCAAGTCGCGCAGCACCTGCTCGCGATCCTGCGGCGAGCGGGGCATGTCGATGAATTCATCGGGCTTGACGTAATTGACGGTAACGCCGGCACTGGCGGCTCCCGCCGCCGCCAGCAACGCCGCCGCCACCCACTTACGGGCGTGCAATCTCATGATCGTTCCTTCCGGGTCGGTCTTTCACAGGCAGTGGAAAAACTATACTCCGATCGCGGCGGGCCGATCGTTTCCGCTGTCACGATGTTGTAACAAGTCGCAACTACCATGCGGGCATTCTTTCACAACAACGAAGCCCCATGTCCGACCATCTCGATCCTTCCCGCCGCCGCATGTTGAAGTTCATTTCGGGAGCCCCGCTGCTGCCGCTGGCCGGGGGAAGCGCCGCTGCCGCCCTGCTGACCGCCTGCGGCGGCGACAACGACACGCCGTCCGTGACGTCCCCGGTGACGCCGACGCCTGCCACGCTGTCCTCCGTCACGTTCTCGGGCATGGCCGCGCCGACGCTGGCCGAAGCGGCCAAGATGGCCACGACGACCGTGGGCTCGTCGCTCGTCGCGAACTACAGCGACGGCACCAAGACCACGTACACGCTGAAGTACGAAGCGTTCTTCATCACGGGCGCGATGGTGCCGAACGGCAGCGGCGGCACGATCCTGTCCGGCGGCTACTACGACATCAACAACAAGCCGATCCTCGACAAGACGGATGCGGCGCAGCGCCAGTTCTTCTCCGACTGCCCGGACGGCAGCTCGCTGCTGACCCTGCCGAACGCCAGCGTGGCCGGCGTCAAGGGCAATACCGTGTTCGCTGTCGTGCAGTTCGAATACACGACCCGCAACGTGAAGGGCGATTCGATGTACGGCATGCTGCCGTCGCCGATCGCCGTGCTGACCCTGGACCAGGACAAGACCACCGGCGCATTGACGCTCGTGAAATACCATAACGTCGACACGAGCCCGGCCAACGGCCTGTGGATCACGTGCGGCGCCAGCCGTTCGCCGTGGAACACCCACCTGTCCAGCGAGGAATACGAGCCGGATGCGACGGCCATCGCGACGAACACGCAATTCCAGAATTTCTCGACGAACCTGTTCGGCGACGCGACGAAAGCCAACCCGTACCACTACGGCCACCTGCCGGAAGTGACCGTCAATCCGGACGGCACGGGCACGATCAAGAAGCACTACTGCATGGGCCGCATCTCGCACGAACTGGTGCAGGTGATGCCGGACGAGCGCACCACGCTGATGGGCGACGACGCCACCAACGGCGGCCTGTTCATGTTCGTCGCCGACAAGGCGCGCGACCTGTCGTCCGGCACGCTGTACGTGGCCAAGTGGAACCAGAAGACGGCCGACAACGGCGGCTCCGCCGACCTCACGTGGGTCAAGCTGGGCAAGGCGACGAGCGCCGAGATCAAGGCGCTGGCGGACAGCCTGAAAGCGGCCGACATCATCGACGTGAAGACGGCCGATCCAAGCGACGCGACATACACGAAGATCCCGTTCTCGGGCAAGACGAACTGGGTCAAGGTCAAGCCGGGCATGGAAAAGGCCGCTGCCTTCCTCGAGACGCACCGTTACGCCGCGCTGAAGGGCGGCAGCCTGGGCTTCACGAAGATGGAAGGCACGACCGTCAATGCAAAGGACAAGATCGCGTACTCGGCGATGTCGTACATCCAGGCCGCGATGAAGAACGGATCGGGCGGCATCTCGATCGCCGGCCCGAACGCGGGCATCGTCTATGCACTGAACCTGAAGGGCGGCCAGAAGGACGACACGGGCGCCGCGATCGACAGCGAATGGGTGCCCGTCGACATGGCGCCGGTGCCGGCCCTGATCGGCGAAGACCTGGCCACGCCGGACGCGCTGGGCAACACCGCGAACCCGGACAAGATCGGCAACCCGGACAACATCAAGTTCTCCGAGAAGCTGCGCACGCTGTTCATCGGCGAGGATTCCGGCACGCACGTGAACAACTTCCTGTGGGCCTACAACGTCGACACGAAGACGCTGACGCGCCTGCTGTCGACGCCGTCCGGCGCCGAATCGACGGGCCTGCATGCTGTTGACGACATCAACGGCTTTGCCTACATCATGAGCAACTTCCAGCACCCGGGCGACTGGGAAGTGACGAAGGATGCCAGCGGCAACGTCACCGGCGGCCTGCACTCGAAAGTGATGGCGACCCTGGACCCGCTGATCCGCGCCAACTACCGCGACCGCTACGGCGCCGCCGTCGGCTACCTGACGGGGCTGCCGCATTTGAACTGAGCTGAGCTGAGCTGAACTGAGCTGAACACCGCGGGCCTGCGCCCGCATACCGAGTCCTGATGCGTCCGTGCTCACGGATGCTGATCCTTTGCCGCACGCGGTGCAAGCCGTGTGCGGTTTTTTTTAAGGCAACCCAAGAACCGAAACCCGGGGTCAGACCCGCCGGGTCTGACCCCAGCTCTTGCCGTTGGGGTGGAAGCAAGCAAACAAAACTATCCTGGCACGGTTTTCTGCCAATCTTGTGTGCGTGCGCTAACCGCGCGGTGCCGTCTTCGCGGGCAGACTGGCTCATCATGAACTGATGGAGCGCAGCATGCCCGAAGGTCCTTCTCTCGTCATCCTCAAAGAGCTCGCGAAGCCCTATGAAGGCCGCACGATCGCCGAGGCGCATGGCAACAGCAAGGCCGTGCCGTACGACGAGCTGCCCGGCCAGCCGATCCTCTCCGTGCGCACGTGGGGCAAGCATTTCCTGATCGAGTTGCCGCTGTACAGCCTGCGCATCCACTTCCTGATGTTCGGCAGTTACCGGATCGACGAGCAAAAGGAAGACAGTCCGCCCCGCCTGGCACTGGCGTTCGAGGAAGGCGGCGAGCTCAATTTCTATACCTGTTCCGTGAAAATGATCGAGGGCGACCTCGACGAGGCCTACGAATGGCAGGCCGATGTGATGTCCGACGAGTGGAAGCCCGCGCTCGCGCTGAAGAAGCTGCGGGCGATGCCGGACACGCTCGTGTGCGACGCGCTGCTCGACCAGACGGTGTTTTCCGGCGTCGGCAACATCATCAAGAACGAAGTGCTGTTCCGGCTGAAGATCCATCCGCTGTCGACGGTGGGGTGCCTGCCGGCGGCGAAGTTGCGCGAACTTGTCAAGCAGGCTCGGCAGTACAGCTTTGAATTCCTCGAGTGGAAAAAAGCGTATGTGCTGAAGCAGCACTGGCTGGCCCACACGAAGCGCATTTGCCCGCGCTGCAATATCCCGCTGCACAAGCAGCACCTGGGCAAGACCCATCGGCGCACATTCTGGTGCGAACGTTGCCAAAAACGCTACAGTCCAGTGTTGTAAAGCAGTGGCGAAACATATATTGCCTGTTGTTAATAATCAAACCGGGGCATACAATGAAAATGCCGACCCTTACGCGAAATCAGACCTATGTCCTTTCTGTCTTCAGCATCGCCCAAGCTGCCGCCCTGGAAAATCCTGCTGGTCGATGACGAGCCCGATATCCACGACATCACCAAGCTGACGCTGACGCGCTTCCGCCTGGACGGCCGCGGCCTGACTTTCCTGCATGCGTACAGCGGCCAGGAAGCCAAGGAAGTGCTGTCGCGCGAGAAGGACATCGCGCTGGTGTTCCTCGACGTGGTGATGGAGCGCGAGGACAGCGGCCTGGAAGTGGCGCGCTGGATGCGGCAGGACCTGGACAACCAGTTCACCCGCATCGTGCTGCGCACCGGGCAGCCGGGCCAGGCGCCCGAGGAACGTGTGATCGTCAACTACGACATCAACGACTACAAGGAAAAGACGGAGCTGGACCGCACCAAGCTGTTCACGACGACGTTCGCCGCGCTGCGCGCCTACCGCGACATCATGAAGGTCGAGGAAGCGCGCCAGCAGCAGATGCACTACCGCGAAGGGCTCGAGCGCGTGATCGCGGCGTCGGCGCACATCTTCCAGCAGCGGAACCTGAAGGACTTCGCCAACGGCTTGCTGCAGCAGGTCGTCGCGCTGCTGCGCCTGGAGCACAGCATGCTGCTGCGGCTGCGCGGCGCCACCGCGATCACCGGCGAAGGCGATTACGAGGTGCTGGCGCAGATCGGCGAAGAGACGCTGCTGACGCCCGAGCTGATCGACCAGCTGCACGCGGCCGAGAGCAACCGCATCTCGAAGCTGGAAGGCGATACCTACGTCGGCTACTTCCCGAACAACAGCGGCAAGGCGTCGCTGCTCGTGCTGAAAGGCGTCGAGGAGATTTCCGAACTCGATGCGAAGCTGCTGGAGATCTTCTGCAGCGGCGTGGCGATCGCGTTCGACAACATCCTGCTGAACCAGGAGATCACCGATACCCAGGCTGAACTGATCCTGCGCCTGGGCGACGTCGTCGAATCGCGCTCGAACGAAGCGGGCAACCACGTGCGCCGCATGGCCGAAGTGTGCCACCTGCTGGCGACGGCGGCCGGCCTGCCGGAAGACGAAACGGCGGTGCTGAAGCACGCCGCGCCGATGCACGACATCGGTAAGATCGCGACGCCGGACGCCGTGCTGCTGAAACCGGGCAAGCTCGATCCGGCCGAATGGGAAATCATGAAGCAGCACCCGACGGTGGGCCTGTCGATCCTGGACGGCTCGCAGCGGCCGATCCTGAAGGCGGCCGCCGTCATCGCCCACCAGCACCACGAGAAATACGACGGCAGCGGCTATCCGCAAGGGTTGAAGGGCGAGGACATCCACCTGTACGCCCGCATCGTCGCCGTCGCCGACGTGTTCGACGCGCTGATGCACAAGCGCGTCTACAAGGACGCCTGGCCAGCCGAGCGCGTGGTCTCCTACCTGCGCGAAGTGGCAGGCCACCACCTGGACCCGCAATACGTCGAACTCCTGATCGACAACATCGACGAGGCGCTGGCAATCAACGAGCGGTTCCCGGACTGAACGCTGCGCTGTACTACGGCTGAGGCCGTGTCCCTCTGGGGTCTGACCCCAGAGGGACACGAACTGAGCCGTAGCGTCACGCGTGCGCGGTGTCTTTCGGTTTGCGCTGGTCGCGCGGGAAGCGCAGCTGGTAGTGCAGGCCCATGCCGGGGGCGCTGTTGACTTTTACCGTGCCGCCCAGTGGGCCCGTGACGAGGTTGTACAGGATGTGCGCGCCCAGGCCGGAGCCGCCGCTGCCGCGCTTCGTCGTGAAGAACGGGTCGAACAGCTGGGCCAGCGTGTCCTTGTCCATGCCGATGCCGTCGTCGCTGTAGTCGAACGTGACGTGGTCGCCGTCGACGCGGCCCTTGATGCGGATTGTGCCCGCCTGGTCTTCGCCGAAGCCGTGCACCAGCGAGTTCATCACCATGTTCGTGACGATCTGCGATACGGCGCCCGGGAAACTGTCCAGGTGGATGTCCGCCGGGCAGTCCACTTCCACCTTCACCGGCTTGCCCTTCAGTTTCGGCTGCAGCGACAGCAGCACTTCGTCCACGTACTTGGCCAGGTTGAAGTGGCGGATGTTGTCGGACGACTGGTCCACCGCCACCTGCTTGAAGCTGCGCACCAGCGCGGCGGCGCGCTGCGTGTTCGTCGTCATGATGCGCAGCGACTGGTCCACGGTGTCGAAGAATGTATTAAGCCCATCCTCGTCGAGCTGGCCCGCGGCCAGGTCTTCCTTGATCAGCTTCAGTTCCTGCACCAGGTGCGACGTGGCCGTCACGCAGATGCCCAGCGGCGTGTTGATCTCGTGCGCGACGCCCGCCACGAGCCGCCCCAGCGACGCCAGCTTTTCCTGCCGCACCAGTTCCGATTGCGCGTCGCGCAGCTGCGTCAGCGCGTCGTTCAGCGCGGCGTTCTGTTCTTCCAGCGACGCCTTGGCCTTGCGGATCGCCCGCTCGCCGCGCATGCGCGCCAGCGCCACCGCGACGTGGCTGGCCATAAACGCGAGGATGTCCAGGTCCGCCTGCGTGTAGATCACCGTGTCGTCGTAGCTCTGCACGACGATCACGCCATACGCCTGCTCGCCCAGCAGCATCGGCGCGCCCATCCAGCTGGCGATGTTCTCGTTGCCCAGCGGCTCGTCGATCTGGTGCGCCTCGACGAGCGCCCGGTAGCTGGCCGCATCCAGCAGCTGCGCGCTCTTGTGCTTCAGCACATACGAGCTCATGCCCATGCCGTAGCGGAAGCGCTTCAGCGGCGCCTCGACGTCCTTTTCGTCGACAAAGTACGGGATGCTCACTTCCTGCGTATCAGGGTGGTACAGCGCGATCAGGAAGTTACGCGCGTTGATCAATTCGCTGATGATCTCGTGCAGCCGGCGCGGCAGCGCATCGGCATCCACCGCCGACGCGGACAGGCTGGCGATCTCGTACAGCGCGCGCTGCAGGTTCTCGGCGCGGCGCCGCTCCGCCACCTCATGCTCCAGCCGCAGCGTGCGTTCGCGGACGGCGCGCTCGAGCCGGTCCATGCTTTGCAGCCCTTGCAGCGCGGACGACACCTGGTTGGCGATCAGCGCGAACAGCGCCTCGTCTTCCGCGCTGTAGGTGTGTTCCTTGTCGTAGCTCTGGATGACGATCGCGCCCAGCGGCTGGTGGTTCTGGTCCAGCAGCGGGTGGCCCATCCAGTGCTCGGCCACCGTGCCTTCGCCGAACGCGGCCACCTGGCGGCGCGAGATGTGTTCGGCCGCCGTCATCACGAGCGGCTGGCGCGACAGGATCACCTTCGCCGTCGGCGACTGCTCCGGCGATGCCAGGTGCACCACTTCGTCTGGCGACGGCGCCTCATCGGCCTCGTCGACGAAGTAAACAAAGCGCACCGCGTTTTCCTCGCCATCGCGGTCGTTCAGCGCCACGTAGAAGTTGGCCGCGTACATGATGCGCCCGAGCGCGCCGTGGACGGCACGCAGGAACTGGACGATATCGGTACAGCTCGTCGACAGCTGCCCGATTTCAAGCAACATCGCCTGGACGGCTTCAAGGCGGCGGAGGCGGTCTTCCATCAGATTTCCCAGAAAAATATGCAACACAAAGTGCAATAGGGAAATATAACAGGCGGGCCGGCGTGAGGCCAGCGCGCACCGCCAAAATGCAACACATCGCGGGGCAGCCGATGCGTTGGCGCCGCTGCGGGACGCCGGCGCGCCGCGGGCCCCGACGCGGCTTCAGTCCCGCTTCAGTTCGCGCAGTTCGGCTTCAGTTCGGCTTCAGTTCGGCTTCCTGTAGCCGCCCTCGATCCACGCCATCGCGCTGGCCGTGGACAGCTTGAAGTCCGGCCGCGTGCGCACCGATGCCAGCTGCTCGCCGTATTCCTCGACGGCTGTCAACGTGGCGTACGGCTCGTCCTCGTCCGGCGTGATGTCGAGCTTCACCGTGATCGCGGTGCCGTCGTCCATCACCACCCGCACGGACTTGTGCAGCCGCGCGTGCAGCTGCTGCTCGTGGCGGCGCAGTACTTCGTTGGCCGTCTTCACCAGCGTGTGGAACGCCGAGATGTCGAGCGGCTTCGGGTTTTTCTTGTCGCGGCCCATCGTCCAGGGCCCCACCAGCGCGGGCTCCGGTTCGCCGTCCTTGATCATCGCGACGGCCCAGCCTTCGTCGTCCTCGTTCTTGATCACACGGGCTGTCCAGCCCTGGCCCTGCCAGACGCGGTCTTCCTGCACCAGCGCCGCTTCCTGCGCCTGGAGGAATGCCGCCTCCTGCGCCGCGTCCCGCTCTTCTTCCCGAATGGCCTGCTCGATCAGATCTTCCATGACTCCTCTCTCTAGAAAACACTGTATATAAATCCAGTATAGCAGGAGAAACGCCAGAGAGAAAACCCTCTCCACGGGGCACAGCGCCTTGCCCACGGATGGGGGATGCCGCCGGCCCGCCCCGCGCCGGACAATTTCAGCATGAACACCACTCCCCTCCTCTGCTGCGCAGCGCTGGCCGCTGCCGCTCCCGCCGTCGCCCAGGTCCAGGTGTACGGCCGCCTGAACGTTTCGCTGGAA
The DNA here is from genome assembly GCF_007830495.1 of Pseudoduganella flava. Classification (GTDB taxonomy): domain Bacteria; phylum Pseudomonadota; class Gammaproteobacteria; order Burkholderiales; family Burkholderiaceae_D; genus Rugamonas; species Rugamonas flava. The sequence goes on from NZ_VLKW01000007.1 coordinate 128,126, forward strand.
GCGGCGCGCGCACCGGGCCTCCATGTCGAACGGATGGTCAACAACCGCTCCGTGCTGGGCTTTCGCGGCAGCGAAGACCTGGGCGACGGCCTGAAGGCACTGTTCCAGATCGAAGGCACGTTGTCGCCCGACACGGGCGCCGGCCAGATCGCCCAGCGCGATACCCGCGTCGGCCTCGAAGGGACATTTGGCACGCTGTTCGCGGGCCACTGGGTGACGGCCTACAACGGCGCCACGTCCGGCCTCGATCCGTTCTATCCGACGACGGCCGGCTACATGAGCATCCTTGCCAACGGCTCGGCGTCGTCCACCGACAACACGGGCGACGTCGCGTCGTTCGACCGGCGCCAGGCCAACAGCGTGCACTGGTGGTCGCCCCGCTGGCACGGCTGGTCGCTGCGCGCCACGCATGGGCTGGCGGAGGAGCGCCCGGCCGGCGGCGCGCACCCGTCACTGCTGTCGCTCGCGCTGGTTCACGACGCAGGCCCGTGGTATGCGGTGCTCGCCGACGAGCGCCACCACGAGTACCATGGCCCCGGCACCGTCGACACGGGCACCAAGGCGGCGCTGGCGTACACGTTCGGCACCACGCGCGTGGCGCTGATCGCCGAGCGGCTTGCCTATGAGCTGCCGGCCCGGCTGGCCCGCAACGCGCTGTACTTGTCGCTGAGCCATCAGGCCGGCCGCCACGGCCTGCGCGCCAGCATCGGCAAGGCGGGCGATGGCCACGGCGCCGGCACCGTCGGTTTCATCCAGGCAGGCACCGACACGGGCGCGGTACACGCCACGCTCGGCTACGAATACACGTTCTCGCCCCGCACCACCGTCTACGCATACCACACCCGGCTGGACAACGACGCCCATGCGGCCTACGACTTCCCGATCAACGGCGTCGCCGCGCAGGCAGGCTCGCTGAAGGGCGCAACGCTGTCGGCCACGTCGTTCGGCCTGCGCCACGCGTTCTGACGCTTCCGCCGATCTTTCCTGAAAACGGGGTCTGACCCCGATGTTGGGAAATGTTTCCGCAATTCGGGGTCTGACCCCGATTTTTGGAAACATTCTTCCTGAGCCCGGGTTTGTTCCCGTTCATCCCGCAAAAGCGACCGTCCGTCGCTTTTGGCGAGCATCTGCGCAGGTGGCGGCGTACAGTTCAACCATCGCAGAACACCACTTCGGAGCCATCATGAAAAAACTGCTTGCCGTAACCCTGATCGTGCTGCTGGCCATTGCCGCATTCAACAACCTGGACAGCACGTGGAACCACGGCTTCTACTTCGATGGCGACGAGGTCGATGGCCCGCTGGGCTGGCTGCTGGGCGTGCTGTTTGCCGGCGGCGGCCTGCTGATCGGCGCCGTGGTGCTGGTCTGCACGGCGCTGCTGGTCGGCGTGCTGTTCGCCGGCCTTGGCATGCTGGCGGTGGTCGGCATCGGTGCCGTCGCCGTCGCGATCATTGCCGCGCTGTCGCCGTTGCTGCTGCCGCTGGCGATCGTCGTTGCCATCGTCTGGTTCTGCAACCGCCGCAACCGCGAGCGCCGCAGCGCGATGAAGGCCGCGAAGGAAGCCGCCGTCTGAACCGCGCCACCCGGACAGCAAAAGGGCCGCACGTTGCGGCCCTTTTGTTTTACGCAGCCTTCTTCGCCACGTAGTTCTGGTAGCCGCGCGCCCGCAGCGCGCAGGCCGGGCACTCGCCGCAGCCGTAGCCCCAATCGTGCAACTCGCCCCGCTCGCCCTTGTAGCACGTGTGCGTGTCGGCGCGGATCAGGTCCACCAGCGGCTGGCCGCCGAGGCGCTCGGCCAGTTCCCACGTCTCGGCCTTGTCGAGCCACATCAGCGGGGTTTCCAGCTTGTTGCGGGTGTCCATGCCGAGGTTCAGCGCGACCTGCAGCGCCTTCATCGTGTCGTCGCGGCAGTCCGGGTAGCCGGAGAAGTCCGTCTCGCACATGCCGCCTACCAGCACGGTCAGGCCGCGGCGGTACGCGACGGTGGCGGCCACCGTCATGAACATCAGGTTGCGGCCCGGGACGAAGGTATTCGGCAGGCCGTTCGCCTGCATCGTGATCTCGATGTCTTCCGTCATTGCCGTCTGCGACAGTTGGGAGATCAGGCCCAGGTCGATCATATGGTCCTCGCCCAGCTTCGCATCCCAGTCCGGCCGCAGCGCGCGCAGCTTGCGCAGCAGCTCCGGGCGCATCGTCAGCTCGATCGCGTGGCGCTGGCCGTAATCGAAACCGATCGTTTCTACCCGCTCGTAGCGGTCCAGCGCCCAGGCCAGGCACGTGGTGGAATCCTGCCCGCCGGAGAACAGCACCAGGGCGCAATCGCGTTTCATCATCGCTTCAATCTTTCAAATTCGTCTTTTCGATAAGGCTTATCGGGACGCCATGCCGGCGCCCGATCCGGTAACATCTCGTCATCGTATTGACCTGGGATCACGAATTTTGGCACAAGTCGTCACAAATGTATTGCGGCGCGCTTCGGCGACGCTGCTGCTGTCGCTTGCGCTGCCGCTGCTGGCGCAGGCTGCCGACGGCTTGAACTACGGCGTGCGCATCAATGCGCCGGGTCGCCTTGACAACCTGCTGGAGGAAAACCTCGACCTGGTGCGCTACCGCGGCAATCCGCGCACCGACCGCGAACAGCTGCGTCGCATGGTGCGCACGGCGCCGAACCAGATCAAGACGCTGCTGGCGACGGAGGGCTATTACTCGCCCGAAGTCGCCGTGCGGCTGGACGATAGCGGCGCCACGCCGCAGGTGATCGTCGACGTGACGCCCGGCGAGCCGGTGCTCGTCGGCGCCGTCGAGATCGTGCTGAACGGCTTCGAATCGTCGCCCGAATCGCCGTTCGACAAGGAAGGCCTGAAGGCCGGCTGGACGCTGCCGGCCGGCGACGTATTCCGCCAGGACGAATGGGAACGCGCCAAGCGCGCGATCCTGCGCGCCGTCGTGCAGACGCGCTACCCGCGCGCGCAGATGACGGAAAGCGTGGCCACCGTCGACCCGGACACCCACCGCGCGCTGCTGCGCGTGGCGCTGGACAGTGGTCCCGAGATGCGCTTCGGCGAACTGAAGATCGAGGGCCTGAAGCGCTATCCGGAAGCGGTCATCCGTAACCTGAACAAGATCAAGCCGGGCGACGTGTACAGCGAGGCCGAGCTGCAAGCCTTCCAGGCGCGGCTGCAGGACACGGGTTACTTCTCCGCCGTCGAAGTGACGGCCGACCTGAACACGGTGATCGCCGCGCAGCAGGAAGCGGCCGAGGAAAAGCGCACCGGCGCCGCGCCGCCGGCCACGCTGGGGCCCGTGCCGCTGCTCGTGCACGTCGTCGAGAACAAGCGCAAGAACGCCAGCGTCGGTCTTGGTATCTCGACCAACACGGGCGGCCGCGCCTCCGTCAGCTACGACGACCTGGCGATCTGGGGCCTGCGCCTGAAAAGCTCCCTGACACTGGAACAGAAGAAGCAGACGGCACGCGGCGACTTCTACTTCCCGACCACGGCGGACGGCTACAACGACAGCTTCGGCGCCGCGCTGGAACGCAACGACGTCGAAGGCGAAACGACCCGCAGCGCCTCGATCTACGCGAAGCGCGCGTGGGGCACGCCACTGCTGGAGCGCAGCATCTCGGCCGAGTACCTCAACGAAAGCAAGACCGTCGCCGGCGACGGGTCCAGTCACGCAATGAGCTTGCCGGTCACGTATGCCGTCACATGGCGCAAGCTGGACAACCTGATCTTCCCGTCGCGCGGCTACGTGCTCAATGCCACGGCCGGCGGCGCGCTGCTGCCGGTCCTCACGGACGAGAAATTTCTGCGCTTCACGGCGCGCGGCATCACCTACCGGCCGCTGAACGCCCGTAACCTGTTCATCTTCCGCGCCGAGCTGGGCGCGCTGGCGTCCAGCACCAAGAACGGCGTGCCGGCGACTTACCTGTTCCGCGCCGGCGGCGACAACTCGGTGCGCGGCTACGCTTACCAGGAGCTGGGCGTACAGGAAGGTACCGCCACCGTCGGCGGCCGCTACCTCGCCACCGCCAGCGCCGAGTACCAGTACTGGTTCCGGCCGACCTGGGGCGCGGCCGTGTTCTACGACGCCGGCAACGCAGCCGATTCGCTGTCGGACATCCATCCGAAATCCGGCTACGGCATCGGCGCGCGCTACAAAAGCCCGGTGGGCCCGATCAACGTCGACGTGGCATACGGCCACGCCGTGCGCAAGGCCCGCCTGCACTTCTCTCTGGGATTCACGTTCTGATGGCCGACGACACCACTACCGAAGACAACGCACCGCAGCCGCTGCCGAAGAAGGAGCGGCGCTGGCTGCGCCGCACGCTGATCGGTGCCGGCGTTACCGTTGTCGTGCTGGGCGGCGCCGTGTGGCTGCTCGGGCGCGAAACCACGCTGCAGCAGATCGCCGAGCGCGTGGCGCGCGCCAGCGGCGGCGCGATCGCGATTACCGGCGTCACGGGCTCGCTGTATGACCACATGCACATCGGCCGCCTCGTCTTCAAGGGCAAGACGAGCACGATCACGGCCGACAATATCGACATCGACTGGTCGCCGCTGCAGTTCTTCTCGTCCGGGATCGAGATCGACAAGCTGCGCGTCGCGTCCGTGCTGGTGCGCACCACGGCGAAGGACGAGGAACCGCTGACCATGCCCGCCTCGCTGGCGCCGCCGTTCCGCATCGCCGTTGCCGACGGGCGCCTGGCCAAGCTGACGATGGTCAGCCTGGAAGGCACAAGGAACGACATCGACGACGTGCGCGTGCGCCTGTATGGCGACAAGACCCGCTGGCAGCTGCAAAGCGCCAGCGCCATCACGCCGATCGGCCGCGTGAATGCGGATGGCACGATCGGGGCGCAAAAGCCGTACAAGCTGGAAGCAAAGGCCGCGCTGACCGAAGTGCACATCGCCCCCGGCCAGCCGGCCGCGCAGCTGACGGCGGCGGCCACCGGCAACCTGTCGCTGCTGACATTGGCGATCAAGGGCACGTCCAGCAATGCGAACGGCGACGGCGTCGTCACGCTGGCGCCGTTCGAGAAGATTCCGTTGAAGACGGCCGACCTGCGCGCGCACGGCGTCGACCCGTCGCGCTTCCAGTCCGCGTGGCCGAAGGCGAGCCTGGACATGAGAGTCAAGGCGGACATCGGCACAGAACAGAAGGTGGGCGGGATCGTCGAACTGCTCAACACCGCGGAAGCGGGCCCGCTCGACCAGGGCCGCCTGCCGTTGAAGGCCGTCACCGCCCGCCTGGGCGGCACCTTGACCGTGGCCACGCTGGACAACCTGCTGATCGACCTGGGCGCCGCCGGCCGCTTCACCGGCGCCGGCCGCATCGCACGCACGGGCCCCGAGGGGGGCATCGAAACGGCCGACCTGCGCCTGCACACGGACCGCATCGACCTGTCGGCGATCCACGGCGCGGCCAAGCCCACGGCGATCGCCGGCGACGTATCGGCCAAAAGCACCGGTACGACGCAGACGTTCGACGTGGCACTGGCCGAACGCAATGTGCGCCTGGATGCGCACGCGAAGCTGGTCGACACGCTCGTCACGATCGACCGCGCGCGGCTGCAGGCGGGCCGCGGCAGCATCGGCATCACGGGCCAGGCCAGCCTGAAGGACGACAAGGCCTTCAAGGCGGCAGCCACCGTCGATCACTTCGACCCATCCGCGCTGGGCGCGTTCCCACAGGCGGACCTGAACGCGGCCGCCAACGTGGCCGGCAAGCTGGCGCCGGCCTGGCAGGCCGCCGTCGACTTCACGATCCGCCCAAGCCGCTTCGCCGGCCAGAGCCTCACCGGCGGCGGCAAGCTCAATGCGAACGCGCAGCACCTGACGGGCATCGCGGCCAATGTGGCGATGGGCCAGAACACGGTGACGGCCAGCGGCGACTTCGGCCTGCCGGCCGAAAAGCTGAACTGGAAGCTCGATGCGAAGCAGCTTTCCGCCTTGCGTGCCGACCTGGCCGGCGCGGTGGCGGCCAGCGGCGTCGCGACGGGCGGTTACGCTGCGCCGCGCACCAGCTTCGACGTCGATGCGCGCGGCCTCGGCATGACGGGCGCGAAGGTGCGCGCGCTGGACAGCGTGATCCGTGCCTCCGGCCAGTTCGCGCTGGCCGGCAAGGACAAGCAGCCGGAAGTGATCGCCTCCGGCAGCCTGCGCCGCGTAAACCCGGCCGCGTTCGCGGCGTCGGCACCGGCCGGCAACCTGAATGCGACGTTCTCCGGCAATGCGCGGCTGGCCGCCGACTGGCGCGCCAACGTCAACCTGGACCTGGCGCCGTCGACCCTGGTGAGCGCGCCACTGTCAGGCCATGCGCGGGTGGCGGCCGATCACCGCCACGTCGACAATGCCGACGTGGACCTGCGCCTGGGCTCGAACAGCCTGACGGCGCAAGGCGCGTTCGGCGCGCCGGCCGACCGGCTGAACTGGAAGCTCGACGCGCCGCAGCTCTCCAGCCTGGGCGCCGGCTTCGGCGGCGCGCTGCGCGGCACCGGCACCTTGGGCGGCACGACGGACAAGCCGCTGCTGTCGTTCGGCCTGGAAGGCACCACGCTGCGCCTGTTCACGCAGCACCAGGTGCGCGCGCTGAAGGCCACGGGCACGCTGGGTAACGTCGACGCGCTGGTGGCCGACATCGACGTGGCGGGCTACAGCTCGCCCGCGCTGACGCTCGATCGCGCGCGCCTGCAGACGAGCGGCACGCGCGCGGCGCACGCGATCGCGCTGTCCGCCGCGAACGCCGACTTCGACGCGGCGCTGCGCATCAGGGGCGGCTGGGCCAACGACACGTGGACGGGCGCAATCGACACGCTGCAGAACCGCGGCCGCTTCGCATTGACGTTGCAGGCGCCGGCGCCGCTGGTGATCGCCGCGCCGAAAGGTGCCGGCGTATTGGGCCTCGCAAAACCGGATCGCATCGCGCTGACGAACGCCGTCGTGCGCCTGCCGGAAGGCTCGGTGCGCGTCGAGAACCTGGAGAAGAACGGGCCGCGCTGGAAGAGCCGCGGGGCTGCCGCGGGCGTGCCGGCCACCTACCTGGCACAGTTGTCCGATGCATGGCGCGGCCACGTCGTCAGCGACATGACGGTGGGCGCGAACTGGGGTCTCGACCTGCTGTTGCCGGGCACGGGCGGCGGCGCCCCGGCACTGGACGGTTCGGTGCAGGTGTTCCGCGAAAAAGGCGACATCACGGTCACGGGCGGCGACAAGCCGATCCCGCTGGGCCTGACGCAGTTGCAGGCCGGCGTGAACGTCTCCGGCAATACACTGAAGGTGACGGCGGGACTGACCGGCACGCGCGCGGGCCGCATCGCGCTGGACGCCAACGCACGGCTGCGCGACGGTCGCATTCCAGGCGACAGCCCGCTGGCCGTCAACGGCAGCCTGGACGTACCGTCGATCGCGTGGATGTCGCCGCTGGCCGGCATCGACGGATTGGAACTGGATGGCGCTCTGAAAGGGACGATCGCCGGCAGCGGCACCGTCGCCAACCCGGCACTGAACGGCGACGTGACGGGTAACGGCCTGGTGATCAACTGGGCCGAGCAAGGCGTGCGCCTGAAGAACGGCCAGTTGCAGGCGAAGGTCGCCGGCGACCAACTGACCTTGCAGAAGCTGCACCTGGAAGGCGGCGGGAAGAACGGCGGCCGCGCGGACGCCGAGGGCTGGGCGCGCCTCGCGAACAACGAGGCGACGATGCAGCTGAAGCTGACGGCCGACAAGCTCGAAGCGCTGTCGCGCCCCGACCGCACACTGGTGCTGTCCGGCTCCAGCACGCTGGTGCGCGACGCCAAGCGCTTCCAGCTGGCCGGCAAGTTCCGCGCCGACCGCGCCGACATCGAGCTGCCGGACGAGAACGCGCCGACGATCAGCGACGACGTCGTGATCCTCGGCCGCAGCAAGCCGACGATCAAGGAGACGGCGCAATCGATGCCGCTGAACGTGGACCTGGAGGCGGACCTGGGCGACGACTTCCGCCTGAAGGGCAAGGGCCTCGATGCGTATCTCGCGGGCGCGGTGCACGTGCGCGTGGCGGACCGCCGCGCGCCGCGCGTGAACGGCAGCATCCGCGTCGTCAGCGGCACCTATGCCGCGTACGGCCAGCGCCTGGCGATCGAACGGGGCGTGCTGAACTTCACGGGCGCCTACGACAACCCCGGCCTGAACATCCTCGCCGTGCGCAAGCGGCCGGAAGGCTCCGAACTGTCCGAGACCAATGTGGAGGCGGGTGTCGAGGTGCGCGGCACGGCGCTGGCGCCGTCGGCCCGGCTCGTGTCGACACCATCCGTGCCGGACAGCGAGAAGCTGTCCTGGCTCGTGCTGGGGCACGGCATGGCGGACATGGCGGGTAACGAGATGGGCTTGCTCAGCACCGCGGCCGGCGCGCTGTTCGGCGGCAAAGGGGGCGGCAGCCTGGCCAACAAGGTGGGGCTGGACGAGCTGGGCGTGTCGCAGGCGAAGGGGCTGGAAAGCACCGTCGTCACGGTCGGCAAGAAGCTGTCGTCGCGCGCCTACATCAGCTTCGAGCAGGGTGCGGGCACGGCGACGTCGCTGGTCAAGCTGCGCTACAAGCTGAACCCGCGCATCACGCTGCAGTTCCAGACTGGGACGAACAACGCGTTGGACGTGCTGTACACGTGGGCTTTCGATTAAGCGCCCAGCGCCAATGCACGGTCAGTGCAGCTCCGGCTTGTGATCCGGTATCGGCTCGTCGTCTTCCTCCGGCATGTGCGTGTGGTCCGGATGGGCCGGATGCGGTTCGGTGATCGGTTCGTCGACGGGCACCGGCAGGTCCGGTGCACGGTGTGCCCGGTATGGCCGATCTCCAAGGCCCGGCACGACCGTGAATGGGCGCTCCATGGTTCCTCCTGTGGCGTGGACCATCACGTTATCACGCCCCCAACAAACGCGCCGCAGCGTTACAATTTACGTTTTGCCACGATAGCTCTTCCATGCAACTGACCACACTGGCTCTGCTGATCCTGATCCCGCTGCTGATCTGGCGCGTCTATTCGCGCCTGCGGCAATTCTTCGTGCGGCAGGAGTCGCTGATGTGGAAGCACTGGACCGGCGCCGGCTTCTTCGGCATCGTGCTGCTCGCGTCGGCCATCGCGCTTCGCGAGGATGTGCTGGCGCTGTCGTCGCTGGCCGCGGGCGCGCTGGCCGGCGGTTGGCTCGGCTACTTCACGCTGAAGAAGACCCGCTTCGAGACCGTGGGCCGGCGCTACTTCTTCAAGCCATACGACCGCTTCGGCATCCTTGTCTGCATGCTGTTCGCCGCCCGCGTGCTGCACATCGGCATCGAGCTGTACATGAATCGCCAGTCCGACTTCCCCGTGCCGATCACGCGCGAGATGGTGCTGCGCCATCCGCTATCGTGCCTGGCGCTGGGCCTGCTGGCGGGCTACCTCGCCACGTTCTCGGCCGGCATGCTGCGCTGGCGCCGCGCCCAACCGCCACTGCCGGAGCTGGAATGACGGGGATCGACGTGTTGCTGCCCAACGAACCCCGCATCGCCGACGACCGCCAACGCACGCTGACCGAACGCCACCTGCTGCCGGCACTGGGGCCGCTGCGCGCGTTGTTCCTGCACCTGCGCACGCAGCTCGATCCGCAACTGGCGGCGCGCCAGAGCGTCAAGCTGGGCATGCCCTACCCGCACGGCCAGAGCCTGGAGATCGCCAGCGCGATCCAGGCAGCATTGAACAACCTCGACCCGGACACGCTGCCACCCAACGCCGCGGAAGGCATCGCCGCGCTGGTCCCGTTCCTGATGGCTGGCGGCGATGCCCGCGTGACCTGGGGCGTGCGGCACGGCGCGCAATTCCACAATGCGCTGCTGCTCGGCACACTGTACGTCGACGTGGCGCAGGATGCCGCCGCGCCGCACGCCGCGCCGGTCGCGCTGCTGCCGTTCGCCGATGCGGGCATGGTGCCGCTGCGCGACCATCGTCATTTCGCGCTGCTGGCCGGACGCTGCTGGGAGGCGCAGGTCTATCCGAACCATCTGCTGCCCGAGCTGGCGCCGTACGCGCCGCTGATCGTGCTGATCCCGGGCGCATCGCTGCGCCTCGAATCGGATGCCGCCTATATGGCCGGCCTGGCCGCCGCGGGCGGCTTCGCGTCGCCGGCTCGCGTGCTGGAAGGCGCCACGTTGCCGGAGGAAGCGTTCCGGCTGGCGGCTGGCTTGCTGCAGCAGGCGGGCATCGCCATGCCGACCGATCCGGCGGCGGGCCGCTTGCGCGCGCTTGAACTGTGCGCCCGCTACCGGGACCAGGGCCGCCGGCCCGGCGATGCCTACCAGCGCGCCGCCCTCGAGCGGCTGGCCCACGTCAACACGCTGCTGCAACCGTTGGTGGTGTCGCGCGCCTGACGGCCGCACGCCCGGTCGTCACACGAGGCTGCGCAGCGCATCGGCCAACACGGGCCACGCGAAGCCAAAGCCCTCGCGCTGCAAGCGCGCCGGTGCCACGCACTGGCCTTCCAGCAGCAGGTCCGCCTGCTCCCCCAGCAGCAGCCGCACGGGCCATGCCGGCGTCGGGAAGAACGCCGGCCGGTGCAGCAAGCGTGCCGCGGTGGCGCTGAATTCGCGCTGCGTCACGCACTCCGGCGCCGTGAAATTCCAGGCGCCGTCCACCCGCTCCTGCGCGCTGCGCCGGATCAGCCAGGCCTGTGCCCGCAGCAGATCGTCCAGGTGGATCCACGACATCCGCTGCCGGCCGCCGCCCAGCGGCCCGCCGGCAAACAGCTTCACCGGCAGCAGCAGCGCCGGCAGCGCGCCACCGTGGCCGAGCACGAGGCCGAAGCGGGTCGTGGCCACCTGCACGCCATGCTGCGCCGCGCGCCCGGCCGCCGCTTCCCATTCCTGGCACAGTTGCGACATGAAGATGGGCTGCGGCGGGCTCTCTTCCGTCAGCGGCGCCGCCGCATCGCGGGGCTGCACGCCGTAATAGCCGATCGCCGAGGCGGACAACAGCAGGCGCGGCTTGTGCTGCGCGTGCCCGATCCAGTCCACCACGCGGTTCGTCAAGCCGATGCGGCTGGCGCGCAGCGCCGCGCGGCGCCTTTTCGTCCAACGTGGTCCGAGGATGCGCGCGCCGGCGAGGTTGACGATCACGTCGATGCGTTCGGATGGCGCGAGTTCGTCCATCGTCATCACGCAGCGCACCGCGTCGCCCAACTGGCTGCGGGCACGCGCCGTGTCCCGCGTCAACGCGATCACGTGCTGGCCGTCGGCCAGCAACGCGGCGACGAGATGGCTGCCGACGAAGCCGGTGGCGCCCGTCACGAGCACCGTCTGGCCGGGAGGGCCGTAGCGCAGCGGCTCACTACTCATCGCGCCGCTCCTTCAAATACAGGCCGCCCGGGCGGCACACGGTGCCGTCGCAACGCGGCGCCGGCGCCAGGCCGAGCCAGCGCGACATCCGCTGCCGGTGCCGGGCAAAGCGCAGGTAAGCCCAGTCCAGCGCGGGCCGCAGGGCGCGCACGCGCAGCAGCAGCACGGCCCAGCCCAGGCCGACGAGCGTGTACGCGGCCTGCATGCTGTCGAGGCCCTGCAGCAGCCGGCCATCGCGGGTGACCGCATGCAGCCGGGCATTCAATGCGGCCAGGTCGGTGCCGGGCGGGCAGTCGCGGAAGTCCGGTGCCGCGATGTCGATGAAGGCCAGCGCACCGCGCGCATCGCGCCGTTTCAGCGCAGCCGCTTCGGCCGCACAGAACGGGCAGGCGCCATCGTAGTACAGCGTCAGTTCGGGACCGTTCATGCTTGCTCCTTGTCAGTTCCGAGCAGCCGCGCCACCTTGCCGCCCATGGTGAGGAAACGCTTCAGCGTGGCCGGCTGAAGGTGCTTGTAGTCGTCGTAGCTCGCCGCCAGCATCTCAAGGAAGCCCAGCACGTCGGCCATCTTGCGGCGCGTGGCCTCCTCCATGTGGCGGTCGTCCTCCGCCTCGATCGCGCATTCGCGCAGCAGGGACAATGTCGGGTCGATCTCGCGGCGCTTGCGCTCCTCGACGATGACGCGAAAGATCTCCCACACGTCCTGCAGCGCGACAAAGTGGTCGCGGCGGTCACCCAGCACGTGCGTCACCTTCACGAGGCCCCAGCTTTGCAGCTCCTTCAGGCTATTGCTGACGTTCGAGCGCGCCACGTTCAACGTCTCGGCGATGTGCTCCGCGTGCAGCGGCGCATTGGCAAGAAACAGCAGCGCGTGGATCTGCGCGACCGTGCGGTTGACGCCCCAGCGGGTACCCATCTCGCCCCAGTGCAGGATGTATTTCTGTTCGGTCGGACTCAGAGGCATACTCGTTTTCTCTCATTTCTGTCGTTACAGAAATTAAAGACCAAATGCGATGCGAAGTCAATGGCGCGCTTTTGACCCGGAAAAATTTGTCCAGGACGGGCGCACGATTGAACACGTGCCGGTTTTACATGCTTATTTCGCTATCATGGCCAGCCAGGACCCCGACGGAAGGAAAGCCATGACCAGTAAGAACCGCTGGCGCACGCAGTCGAGCATGCAGGGCGGCAGCGATGCATCCGCCGAGATCGCGGCGCTGCGCGACGCCCTCGAGCAGCGTATCGCCCACCTGCTGGACGCCGGCACGGGGCGGCACGACCGCCTGGCCGCGTCGATGCGTGCGGCGGTGCTGGGCTCGGGCAAGCGGATGCGCCCGCTCCTGCTGATGCTCGTCGCGGCCGATCTCGGTTGTTCGTGCCCCGCCGTGCTCGACGTCGCATGCGCTGTCGAGATCGTGCATGCCGCATCGCTCGTCCTGGACGACATGCCGTGCATGGACAACGCGACCTTGCGCCGCGGCAAGCCGACAATCCACCGGCAATACGGCGAGGACGTGGCGATCCTCGCTTCCGTCGCACTATTGACACGGGCGTTCGGCATCCTTGCCGCCGCGCCCGGCATCCCGCCCGCCACGCGCGCGCGCCTGGTGGCCACGCTGGCCGAAACGGTCGGCGCGCAGGGCCTCGTGCGCGGCCAGTACGAAGACCTGCACGGCGGCGCAGCCCGTTCGGCCGGTGCCATCGCCACCACCAACGAACGCAAGACGGGCCTGCTGCTGAGCGCGACGGTCGAGATGGCGGCCGCGCTGGCCGAGGTGGACGAGCAGGTGGCCCGCTCGCTGCGCGCCTTCGCGCTGGCGGCCGGCCACGCGTTCCAGATCCGCGACGATTTCCTGGACCTGCCCGGCAACGACAGCGCCGTCACCGGCAAGGACACGGGGCTGGACCTGGGCAAGGCGACGCTGGTCAATACGCTGGGCCTGGACGAAGCGCGGCGCCGCCTTGCCGGCCACCTCTCCGAGGTCGACCGCCACCTGGACAACGCACTGGCCGGTGCCCAGCGCACGCGCCGCTTCGTGCAGCGGCTGTTCGCGGCGCAGGGCGGCGAGCCGTGGCACGTGCCGGCGCCGCTGCCCGGTCCCCTGCTGCATGCGGCCGGCGCCACGCCGGCCGGATTCGACGGCCGCGCCGGCTGAACGGAGCGCAGCGATGGCCCATTTCGGTGTGGTGGCACCGGCGTTCTACAGCCACTTCCATGCACTCGCTGCGCTTGCGCTGGAGTTGGTCGCGCGCGGCCATCGCGTCACCTACTTCCAGCAGCCGGATGCCGCCGCGCTGCTGCCGGACCGGCGCCTGGGCTTTCATGCGGTGGGCGCCGTCACCCACCCGCCGGGCACGCTGGCCGGCGTAATGCGGCGTGCCGCCAGTCCGGGCAGCCCGCTGGGCCTGCGCCGCGTGATCGGCGACATGGCGCGCAGCACCGACATGCTGTGCCGCGAGCTGCCGGCGGCGCTGGCCGAAGCGGGTGTCGACGCGCTGCTCTGCGACCAGATGGAAGCGGCCGGCGGCCTCGTTGCGGAAGCGTTCGACATCCCGTTCGTCTCCGTCGCGTGCGCGCTGCCCGTCAACCGCGAGCCCGGCATCCCGCTGCCCGTGATGCCGTTCGCGGCCGGCACCGACGAGCGCACGCTGCGCCTCGTCGAAGGCAGTACCCGCGTCTACGACTGGATGATGACGCCGCACCGCCGCGTGATCGCGCACCACGCCCGCACGTTCGCGCTGACGGTGCGCGACGGCCTGCACGAATGCCTGTCGCCGCTGGCGCAAATCAGCCAGACGGTGCCCGGCTACGAGTTCGCGCGCCGCGCATTGCCCGCGCACTTCCACCACGTGGGGCCACTGCGAATGCCAGGCTCCGTCACCACGCCGGCTTCGCATACGCCGCTGCCGCCGATCGCACCGGGCAAGCCTTTCGTGTTCGCGTCGCTCGGCACGATGCAGGGCCACCGCCTCGGCCTGTTCCTGCGCATCGCCAAGGCATGCCGCGCGCAGGGCGTGCAATTGCTGGCGGCCCATTGCGGCGGACTGGACGAACACCAGGCGCAGGCGCTGCGGCGGGCCGGCGCCACGTGGGTGTGCGCGTTCGCGCCGCAGCGCGAGGCGCTGGCGCGTGCCGACGCCGTCATCTCGCATGCCGGCGTGAACACGGTGCTCGATGCGATCGAGGCGCGCACGCCGATCCTCGCGCTGCCGATCGCGTTCGACCACCCCGGCTCGGCGGCGCGCGTACACGCCGCCGGCATCGGCGTCGTCGCCTCGCCCCGGTTCGCCAGCGCACGGCACCTGGCGCGGCAACTGCGCCGCCTGCTGGACGAGCGCGCGTTCGCACCGCGCCTCGATGCGCTGGCCGACAACGTGGCACGTGCGGGCGGTGCGCGGCGCGCCGCCGACATCGTCGAGGCGGCACTGCACCTGCGCGCGCCCGATCTCGCCTATCCGCAGTCGGCACAGGCATGAACGATTACGACGTGATCCTGGCCGGCGGCGGCCTGGCCAACAGCCTGCTGGCATGGCGCCTGTGCACGCACCGGCCCGAGTTGCGCATCCTGCTGCTCGATCAGGGCGAAACGCTCGGCGGCAACCACACGTGGTCGTTCCACGACGGCGACCTCGATGCCGCGCAGCGCCAGTGGATCGCACCGCTCGTCACGGCGCATTGGCCGCGCTACGGCGTGCGCTTTCCCGACCATGCACGGATACTGGACAGCGGCTACGCCAGCATAGCCTCCCTCGATTTCCATCGGGTGATCGCTCCGGCACTGGGCGCCGCGCTATGCCTGCGCTCGCACATCACGGAGGTAACGCCGACGACGGTGCGGCTGGCGGACGGCGAGCTGTTGCGGGCACGCGCCGTCGTCGATGGCCGCGGCGCCCGTGCCAGCGCCCACCTGGCGCTGGGCTGGCAGACGTTCCTCGGCCAGGAGGTGCGGCTGCGCGAGCCGCACGGTCTGGCGGCCCCCGTGCTGATGGATGCTTCCGTCGAACAGCAAGGCGGCTACCGCTTCGTCTACCTGTTGCCGTTCGGGCCCGACCGGCTGCTGATCGAGGATACCCATTACGTCGACACGCACGAGCTGGACCCGGCGCGGCTGCGCGCCAACATCGCCGGCTATGCGCTGGCGCGCGGCTGGCGCATCGAGACCGTGCTGCGCGAGGAAAGCGGCGCGCTGCCGATCGTACTGGCCGGCGACGTGGAGCGCTACTGGCACGATCTCGCCGGCCAGCCCTGCACCGGCCTGCGCGCCGGCCTGTTCCACCCTACCACCGGTTACTCGCTGCCGCACGCGGTGCGCGTGGCGCAGCGCGTGGCAAGCCTGCACGACGTCACCGCGCCGGCGCTGTTCGCGGCGCTGCGTGCCGAGGCGCTGCGCGCATGGCACAGCCAGCGCTTCTTCCGGCTGCTGAACCGCATGCTGTTCCTGGCCGGTGAGCCGGGCCAGCGCTGGCGCGTGATGCAGCGCTTCTACCGGTTGCCGCCCGGCCTGATCGAGCGCTTCTATGCCGGCCGGCTGACGCGCAGCGACATGGCGCGCATCCTGACCGGCAAGCCGCCGGTGCCGCTGGGCCAGGCGCTGGACGCCGCCCTCCGTATCCATCCCCATCAGATCAGGACCACTCCCGCATGAACGAAACGAAAACAGCCGTCGTCGTCGGCGCCGGCTTTGGCGGCCTGGCGCTGGCGATCCGCCTGCAGGCGAGCGGCGTGCAGACCACGCTTGTCGAAAAGCGCGACAAGCCGGGCGGCCGCGCCTACGTGTACGAAGACCAGGGCTTCGTGTTCGATGCCGGCCCCACCGTGATCACCGATCCTTCCGCGCTCGAGGAACTGTTCGCGTGCGCCGGCCGCAAGATGGCCGATTACGTCGAGATGCTGCCGGTGACGCCGTTCTACCGCCTGTGCTGGGAAGACGGCAGCTTCTTCGACTACGCCAACGACCAGGAAGCGCTGGACCGCCAGATCCACGCCCGCAATCCGGCCGACGTGGAGGGCTACCGGCGCTTCCTCGCCTATTCGAAGGACGTGTTCGAGGAAGGCTACCTGAAGCTTGGCGCGGTACCGTTCCTGTCGTTTCGCAGCATGATCCAGGCCGGGCCGCAGCTGGCACGGCTGCAGGCATGGCGCAGCGTCTACAACGTCGTGTCGCGCTTCATCGCCGACGAGCACCTGCGCCAGGCGTTCTCGTTCCACTCGCTGCTGGTCGGCGGCAATCCGTTCGCCACGTCGTCGATCTACACGCTGATCCATGCGCTGGAGCGGCGCTGGGGCGTGTGGTTCCCGCGCGGCGGCACGGGAGCGCTCGTCAATGGGCTGGTGCGCCTGTTCGAGGACATCGGCGGCCGCGTGCTGCTGAACGCACCCGTGGCCCGCATCGAGACGCAGGGCGCGCGGGCCAGCGGCGTGCGGCTGGAAGACGGCCGCTTCCTCGCGGCCGACGCGGTGGCATCGAACGCGGACGTCGTGCATACCTACGCCGCGCTGCTGGACCAGCACGCGCGCGGCAAGGCACAGGCGGACGCGCTGCGCCGCAAGCGCTTTTCCAATTCGCTGTTCGTGCTGTACTTCGGCCTGGACCGCCACCATGCGCAGCTGCGCCACCACACGGTGTGCTTCGGCCCCCGCTACCGGGGCCTGATCGACGACATCTTCGGCGGCAGCACGCTGGCGGACGACTTCTCGCTGTACCTGCACGCGCCGTGCGTCACCGACCGGTCGCTGGCGCCGCCCGGGTGCGGCAGCCACTACGTGCTGGCGCCCGTTCCCCACCTGGGCAATGCGCCGATCGACTGGGCCGTGGAAGGGCCGCGCTACCGCGACCGCATCTTCGACTACCTGGAGCGGCACTACATGCCGGGCCTGCGCAGCCAGCTCGTGACGAGCCGCATCTTCACGCCAAACGATTTCCGCGACGAGCTCAATGCCCACCTGGGCTCGGCGTTCTCGCTGGAGCCGATCCTGACGCAAAGCGCGTGGTTCCGGCCGCACAACCGCGATGCCGAACTGGCCAACCTGTACCTGGTCGGCGCCGGCACCCATCCCGGCGCCGGCGTGCCGGGCGTGATCGGCTCGGCCAAGGCGACGGCCGGATTGATGCTGGAAGAGGTGTCGGCATGAGCGAGGCGTTGCTGGCGCATGCGACCGACACGATCAACGTCGGCTCGAAGAGCTTCGCGGCGGCGGCGCGGCTGTTCGATCCCGCCACGCGGCGCAGCGTGCTGATGCTGTACGCATGGTGCCGGCACTGCGACGACGTGATCGACGGCCAGGAGCTGGGCTTCGCGAGCGCCACTGCACCGCGTGACGCCGGCGCCCAGCTGGCCATGCTGGAGGACCGCACGCGCCGCGCGTACGCGGGCGAGACGATGCACGAGCCGGCCTTCGCCGCGTTCCAGGAAGTGGCGCTGCGCCACGCGATCCCGCCCCGCTTCGCGTACGACCACCTGGCCGGCTTCGCGATGGACGTACATGGCACGCGCTACGAGACGATCGACGACACGCTGCGCTACTGCTACCACGTGGCGGGCGTCGTCGGACTGATGATGGCGGCGATCATGGGCGTCCGGGAGGACACGGTGCTGGACCGCGCCTGCGACCTGGGCCTGGCGTTCCAGCTGACGAACATCGCGCGCGACATCGTCGAGGATGCGGCAATCGGGCGCGTGTACGTGCCGGCGCAATGGCTGCGCGAAGCCGGCATCCCGCCGGACGAGGTCGCGCTGCCGCGGCACCGCGCCGCGCTGGCCCGCGTCGCCGCACGGCTGGTCGACCATGCGGAGCCCTACTACGGCTCGGCCGCGGACGGCATCGCCGCCTTGCCGTTGCGCTGCGCCTGGGCGATCGCGACGGCGCGCTATGTGTACCGGCAGATCGGCATCGAAGTGAAGCGCCGCGGCGCGCACGCATGGGACGAGCGGGCCGGTACGTCGAAGGCGATGAAACTGTGGCTGCTGACGAAAGGAGCGGGGCTCGCCGTGGCGTCGCGCTTCAGGCGGCCGAAGACTCGTCCGCGGGCGTTGTGGCAGCGCGCGGCCGCTGCGCATGCAACTGCCGCTTGAGCTGCGTGACGGGCGGCGCATACAGGAAGCCGAACGACACCGCGCCCTCCTTGCCGCGCACTGCATGGTGCATCCGGTGCGCCTGGTACAGCCGCTTCAGGTAGCCGCGCCGCGGCACGTAGCGGAACGGCCAGCGCTGGTGCACCAGCCCGTCGTGGGCGACGAAGTACAGCAAGCCGTAGGCCGTCATGCCCGCGCCGATCCATTCGAGCGGATGGTGGCCGCGCGTGCCGGCGTAGATCAGCGCGATGGCGATGCCGGCGAAGACCACCGCATACAGGTCGTTCTTTTCGAACCAGCCCGCAGTTCGCCCGTGATGGGGTTCGTGGTGCGACTTGTGCCATGCCCAGCCGAAGCCGTGCATCACGTGCTTGTGCGCGACGATGGACACGATTTCCATCGCCACCACGGTGAGGACGACTATCAGGGCATTGAGCAGGACATTGAGCAGCATGGGTATCATTGCGGCATGGCGTTATCGCGCCAAGGCTACCATAACGGCGTGCGCGGCAGCGCCGCGCAGCCCTCACCAAGGAGATCAGATGACGAAGTTCTTCGCGCCCCGTGCGCTCCTGTCGGCCGCGGCGCTGTGCTGCGCCGCACTGCAACCGGCCAGTGCCGCCACCATCGAAGTGAACGTCGCGAACGTCGCGGGCAAGGGCAAGGTCAGCGTGGCCGTCTGCGACCGCGAGCACTTCCTGAAGCAGTGCGCGCACAACGCATCGGTGCCCGCGCAGGCCGGCAGCACGACGGTGACGGTGGCCGACGTCCCCGCCGGCACGTGGGCGATCCTCGCCTACGAGGACGCCAACGACAACGGCAAGCTCGATCGCACGCTCGGCATCCCGACCGAGAACTGGGGCATGTCGCGCGACGCGAAGGCGAACTTCGGGCCGCCGAAATTCGACAATGCGGCGATCGAGGTGAAGGACGACAAGATGGTTGTTCCGATCAAGCTGCATTGACGGGGCTTGCCGCCCGGCGCGTGCGCGCCGCCCGGGCGGCGAGCAAAGGCAGCAACGGCAACACCAACGCCAACGTGCCGGGTGCCGGAACGACGGCCACGTAGTTTTCGAGCGGCGGGGCGAAATCGATGTCCACCAGCGCCGAGTCGAGCATGATGATGTCCGGCAGAGCGAAGCGCGCCAGCCCCGCCGTATCCCCGGCGCGCAGCGCTATGCGCACCAGGTCGCCCGTCCCGTCGACGCCTGCCAGATCGTCCGTCAACGTGCCCAGCGTGAACGAGACCATGCCACGGTCGTTATCGACGATGCCGGGATAGAAGATCGTCGCACCGCCACGGCCAAGGAAGTCGCCTTCCTCCACGCCGGTAACGGCCAGCAGCCCCGGGTCGAACGTGAAGTCGAACTGGTACGCGAACAGGTCCTCCGCGTCGTTCATCCGGATGGTGACGACGAACTGCTCGCCTTTGCCGACGTAATGATCCGGCACCTCGATACTCAGGTAAGGGACTGCGGTCGCCGGCAGGTTCCATCCCACCAGCACAGCCGCCAGCACGGCGGCGGCGATACGGTTGCGCATGATGTCCTCCATTTTTCAATTGCGGCAGAGCGTGCCGCGCGGCAGCTTCTTCGCCATCGCGGCGACATCGCGCACGTCGACGACGCCGTCGTGGTTGACGTCAGCCGGGAGATTGGTGCCCCGCTGGCCGATCGCATTCCGGATCGTGTACACGTCCTCGCAACGCACGGTATCGACGGCGATGCGCAGCGTGCCATCGATCACCGAGGCGCGCAGGAGGCGCGTGTCGGGCAGCAGCGGCAGAACGACGTGGGCGAGGAGAGCATTGTCGATCCCGGTGGCAGCGCTCAGCACGTCGAACGCCGCGCCGACCGGCAGCGTCGCCTGCGCGCCCGGGTGGATGTACACCGCCCCGTCGATGTCGGCGTTGCCATCGATGTGCAGGACGGCGGATTGCGCCGAGACCAGCGCATCGTCCAGATGCAGCGCACCGGTGGCCGACTGGACGAAATCGCCGGCCAGCCGCCGATAACCCGACACCCGCAGCACGGCGTCGTTGCTCATCTTGCCGGCCACCTCGCCGCCGGCGTAGACGAAGGTTCCGCCATTGACGATCCGTAGCGCGTCCAGCGCGCCGCCCAGCATGTTGTACGTGCCGGCCGCCGGCCTTCCGCCCGGTTCGCCGCTCGTGCCGACGAACAGCGTGCCGGACACGTCGCCGGCCGTGTAGTGCCGAAACTGCACCTGATTCAATCCACCGCGCTGGGTGAAGACGCCGGTTCCGTTCAGCCCAATGAACTCCTGGTTGGCGAGGATTTCACCGGCCTCCAGCAGGTAGGTGCCGCTGCCGGGGCCGAACGCGAGGATCAGCTGGCTGAACACATCGTTGTTGCCGCCGTTCTGCACGATCGCACCGGCGCCACGGTAGCCGACGTCCTCGTTCAAGGTGCGCAGCGTGCCGTCGTCCAGGCGGTAGTCCGCAGTGCTGCCTTCTTCCTGCGCCAGCGTAAGGAACTGGGCGGTGGCGATGGCACCTTCCTGCTGGATGTGCGCCCTGCCTGTGCGCCCGGCAAGTACCTCCACGGCCCGCAAGCCCTGCTCCAGCCGCAGCGTCAGGTCGCCGGTGCCACGCGCGTCAAGCTCGACACCCGCCAGCAACGCCGTGCTCGCGCCGGCGTCGCGCGTGACGACCCGGTCGAGCGCGTCGTCCTGCACGATGACCGCGTTGCCGCCGCCCGGCTGGGCTGCGCCGCCCGCGCCGCCGGGCGTGAACGACCAATGCTGGGCATCGGACCATAAGCCGCTGCCGCCGACCCAGTAGCGATCCTGCCCCGCGAACCATGCGGACAGCACTTCGAACCAGGCCGGCGCCATTTTCTCGTACGCTTCCTGGCTGGCGGGGTGGGTGCCATCGGTCATGTCGGCAAGTGTCACCGTTGCTCCCGCATCGACGAAATGCACGTTGCGGTATGCGCTGGCGAGCGCGCGGATCTTCACGTTGTAGTCGCCGATGAACTTGTTGATGATGTAGGTGGCGAGCGCGCGGACCGC
Source organism: Pseudoduganella flava (assembly GCF_007830495.1). GTDB lineage: Bacteria > Pseudomonadota > Gammaproteobacteria > Burkholderiales > Burkholderiaceae_D > Rugamonas > Rugamonas flava. The sequence continues at coordinate 149,575 of NZ_VLKW01000007.1, forward strand.
GGCATCGGCTTCCTCGTCCGACAGGCCGGGCACGCCGTCCTGGTCCGCGTCGGCGAAAATCCGGTCCAGGTCGGGAGCCAGCCGTTGCCCGGCCAGGAAGCGGGCGTACGCGTTGACGAAGCGGTCGTGCTCCACGGGCCGTGGCACATCGCTGAGCCGGCCCGACAGGAAGTCGAACATCGTTCTCGTCAGCGTGGAGTTCCACGTGCCGTCGGCCGGATAGCCCTGCGGCGGCAGCGAGGAGACGAAGATCTGCACGCTGCGGCCCATGCGGCTGTAGTCGGCGTTGATTGTGTCGACCAGCTGCGCAAGCTTGAACTCTTCGACGACCCGGTACAGTTCGAACAGGGACCTTGCGACGTTCGCATTGCGGATGTCGTTGGTGCCGGCCAGCAGCAGGATGATGTCAGGCTGGTAGGTGCGCCAGCTTGCGTTGCCACGGATGCCGTCCACCGTGATGCCGACCAGGCCTTCATGCGCCAGGTCGTTGCGCGGATCGGCCGGGTCCTGCTCCTGGCTGCCGACATAATCGATCGGAATGCCGGCAGCCGTCAGCAGATTGCGCAGCGCAAGGCGATAGCTGACGCCATGCAGCGCTGGATAGCCGGCGGTCAGCGAATCCCCCAGGGGCATGATGCGGAACACGCCCGGCGTGTCGGCGGCGGCATGCGCCGCGCCGAGCAGCAATGCCAGGCCAAGCACGCCCGCCGCGGCGTTGCGCCAGCAGGCGGCAAACCTCTTGCCAATGTCGAAGCGAACCATGCGAGCCTCCCTGTGCGAATGTTCATCGCGGAGGTACGCAGGGCTCGTGCCAGGTCGTGCAAGTGCATGATTGGCCGGGGGTTCGGCGTCGCGGCAAGGCGGCACCGGAGGCGCGGGTAAAAAGTTCCGACAGCCGCGGACGAAAAAAAGCCGCGCGGGGCGCGGCTTTGGTGGGGGTTACGCGGCCGCCTTGTCGGCGTCCTTCTTCCGCTGCAGCACGAAGATCGGCTGCGCCCACTGGGTGTCCTTCTTTTTCTTGCTCGTGATGAGCGTCAGTTCGGAAGGGTCGTAGACGTCCGTGTTGTGCGTCAGCGGCGTCGTCATCAGGTATTGGGCGTCCGTGTTCTTCAGGAACTCGCCGACCAGCTGGATGTTGCGGATGTCCAGGTGGGCGAACGGTTCGTCGATGAACACGAAGCCGCCGGAGCCTTCGTCCGACTTCAACAGGCCGATCAGCAGCACCAGCGACTTCATCACCTGCTGGCCGCCGGACGCTTCGCCGTCGTTCATGCCGATCACGCCCTTGCCGTCGAACTTGAAGCGCACGTGCAGGCCGGCCTGCGCCAGCAGCAGGTCGTCGTTTTCCAGCTTCACCGGGTCCGCATGGACTTCGATGTTGGCCAGCGCGCCCAGCTCCTTGATGTTCTTCGTGTACTGCTTGATCGTGTAGCGCAGCCGCTCGATGTAGGCGCCGCGCGCGTTGCCGGTCGCCTCGATCGCGCGGTTGTTCTGGTAGCGGCGTTCTTCCGTTTCCGACTTGCGGCTGGACAGCTGGTCGTTCAGGCGCTGGTACTGGTCGATGACGGTCGCATCGAGTTCCCAGTCGTCGCGCGCCAGGCTCGCTTGCAGGCTGGCGATGCGCAGGTCGACCTGGTGCGCGTTGACGTGCTGGTCGACGAGCGCCTGCCGCCGCGCCGGCCGGCGCCACGACGCGGGCAGATGCCGCCACTGACGGCGCAGCGCCAGCAGCGCGCGCGCATGGTCGGAGCGCTGGTCGAGCTGGCGCTTGTAGTTCAGGCGCATGCCCGCTTCCGCTTCCGACAGCGCCATGCGCGCCGCGTTCCACGCGCCGTCGGCACGCGTGCGCGCCACCGTCGCGTTCTTCATCAGGCCTTGCAGCTCGCCCAGGCGCGAGCCCACTTCCAGGCGCTCCGAGCGCAGCGGCACCGCGGTGCGGGCCGCTTCGTCGAATTCGTCGGCGCGGGCGGACAGTTCCTTCACCGCGTCCACGCCGGCCACGCGTGCCTTCAGCGCGCTCGTCTCGGAAGCGAGTTTGCTGATCTGCAGCGTGTACTTGTCTTCTTCCGCTTCCAGCGCCGGCAGGTTGCGTGCGATCGCTTCCTGGCGCTGCGTGCGGCCGGCGGAACCGAAGCGGTAGCGCGACGCTTCGACGAACAGCGAGCGGCCGCCGCGGCGTTCCTTGTGGTACGCGTCCGGCGTGATCCATTCTTCGATGTTGCCGAGCTTCGCGCCCTCTTCCACCGAATCGACGCGCGTGATGCGCGACAGCTGGTCGATCAGCCATTCCGGCGCGCGCGCCGTGAAGCGCACCACCGACAACAGGCTCTGGTTCTTCGGCTCGTGCGCCTTCACGCACTCCGGCACGATGAAGTGGCGATAGCGCTCCTTCTCGGCGAGGCGGTAGGCCGCCGCCGCATCGGACGCGTTCTCCAGCAGCACCACGGACGCATACCCGCCCAGCACACCTTCGACGGCGCCCTGCCACTTCGGATCCGTCACTTCGACGATATCGGACAGCATCGCATGCGGGATGTTCGCATCGCGCAGCACGCGGCGCATCTGCCGCACGTTGTCCGGCTCCGGCATTGCCGTCTTGCCTTGCAGCGCGGAGATCGTGGCCTTGTCGGCCGCGATGCGGGACGACACGGCATCGCGCGCGCCGCGCAGCCGCGCCAGTTCCGCTTCCTTTTCTTCCAGCTGCTTGGCGACGTCGGCGACGTCGGCACCCGCTTCCGCCGCCAGCTTCTGCAGGCGGGTCTTCTGTTCGATCAGGCTGTCGAGCGGCTTCAGTTTCGCGTTCAGCAGCGACAGGCGGCTTTGCAGCGCCTGCGATTCCTGCTCCAGCACCGTTTCCTGCTGCTGCGCTTCCTGCAGCAGCATCGCCTGGCGCTCGACCTCGCGGCGTTTATCGGCGATGACCTGGTCGACCTGCGCCAGCGGCTTCTTCGCTTCGCGCAGCTGGCGGCTGATGTTCGCGGCCTTCTCGCGCGCCTCGTGGTATTCCAGCGACGGCAGCACTTCTTCCTGCAGGTTGCGGCGTTCCTTGTGCAGCGTTTCCCACTGGTGGTAGTTGGCCACGCGCAGGCGCAGCGCTTCCAGGTTCGCGCGCGAACCCTCCAGCTCCGCCTCGAAGCGCTTCAGCTCTTCCTCGGTATCGCGCTGGTGGCGCTTCGCTTCGTCATATGCGTCCAGCACTTCCTTGTCGCCGAACACCTGGAACACCAGGTCCAGCAACTGCCGCGGCGCGTATTCGCACAACTTGTCGGTCTCGCCCTGCTCCAGCGCCAGCACCTTCGCCATCGCCGGCGACAGGCCCGCATTCGCCAGGCGCTTGCGGTAGTTCTCGACGCCCAGCCAGTCGTTCGCTTCCGTCACTTCCTCGATCTCGACGTTCCCCGGGCGCATCAGGTACTGGCGCTTCCAGTCGCCGCCGTTCTTCTGGATCTGGCAGAACAGCGTCACCTCGTCTTCCGAGAAGAAGCCGCTGGAACGGAACGGACGATTGGACAACTGCCGGCCCGCCGGCTTGTTGTCGACGACGGCGCGCAGCCATGCGCTTTGCTGGCCCGAGTGGCGGGCATAGTGCTTGTACGTGCGGCCCATCGAGCAATCGAGGCCGAACAGGGTGCGCAGCGCGTCCAGCAGCGTGGTCTTGCCCGAGCCGTTCTGGCCGGCGATCGTGATGATCTTCGCGTCCAGCGGAATGTTCTTGATGCGTTGCCAGTAATCCCAGTGGACCAGCTCCAGCGATTTGATGTGAAACATGCGTCAGCTCCGGTTCTCGGTATCGTTGGCGGAAATGTCCGCCGAGGGGGAAGCCGATGCGGCGGCGTCGCGGATCGCGGCCGCCACTTCGTCGGCCTCCTCCACCGCCACGTCGGCGGCGACTTCGCTCACCGCCTCGTTGGCCATGTCGTTGGCAGTGTCGTTGGCAGCGGCGAGCACGGCGCGCGGAATGTGCACCACCTGCGCGGGCGCGCGCTTGAACACGTCGGCCAGCGCGCCGTTGATGATGCGTTCCTTCAGCAGGTCCGTATCCATCAGCAGGTCCAGCAGCGGGCCTTCGACGAGGATGTCGCCGCGGCGCTCGATGAAGCCCAGCTTCGACAGGATGCCGAGGTTCATGTCCATCCGGGTCTTCTTGCCCAGCTTGTCGCCGAAGTCGGCCAAGAGGGCCTTGTACGGGATGCCGATCGACGTATCCTCGGCACGCGGCACGGGCTTCTCGGTGCCGAACATGTCGTCCTGGTCGTCCTCCGCGTGCTGGTGCGTTTCCTGGCGCTCGCGCTTGGGCAGGATGATCAGTGCCCACAGCACGACGAGCAGCGCGACGCCGTCGCGGGCCAGGCCGAAGTTATTGTTCTGCCACGTGTCGCGCGCGCCGAACACCTTCGGCTCGATCGTGCGGGCCAGCGCCAGCGTGACGTGGTCGGCATACACATTGTCCAGCAGCTTCAGGCCGCAGGCGAGCAGGCGCGCGTCCACCTCCTGGCGGAACTGTTCGTCGGAGAGGGCGCGCTTGACCAGCTTGTCGTCGCGGCGCAGGGTCTGATGCGTCAACAGGCGCGCGATCAGGATCTGGGTATCGTCATTCATGGGTCAACTCGCGGCCTTGCCGTCGTCCTTCAGATTCAGTGAGAGATTTGCCAGCGACATCGCGGCGATTTCCATGTCGTCCAGCTGCACCATCGTGTCGGTGGGGGCGAACGTCAGCGGCAGGCGCGCCAGCTCGGCGGTCGCGCCTTGCAGGCTGGCCTCGCCCTCGTCGCCGAGCAGCGGCAAGAGCGACGCGCGGTACGACGCGACCGCGAAGCTGGCCGGCAGCAGCGCCTCGTGCACGGGCGTTTCGCGCGGCGATTCCTCGGCCACGCTGGGGAAGTTGTTCAAGGTGGCGAAGTCGGACAGGCGCGTGAGCCAGTCGTCCAGCTCCTTCTGCATCGCCGTCGTTTCGTTCATCGTCAGCGGCGCATCCTCGCCGGACGGCAGGCCGGCCATGGCGCTCGTCGGGCGCAAGGTCGTCAGCTCCGTCTCGGCCACATCGATCATCTCGGCCGGCGTGATGAACAGCGGCTTGACGGGTTGCTCGATCGCGTCCGCGGCGAGCGACGCCAGGTCCTCGTGCGCCAGCAGCCAGCGCTTGATGTCCGTCGTCGACAGGCCGGACTGGCCCAGGTGCACCCGCTGGCGCTCGATCTGGTTCAGCGCGCGCGAGAACATGCCCTGCATGTTCAGCAGCGCGCTTTGCGCCCGGCCGATCGCCTGCGCGGCGCGGTGCGTGGCCGCATCCGCGTTCTCGTCGCTGGTGATCGCGCGCAGGATCTCGGAACCCTTCTCGACCCAGTCGCAGGCCGTGTGCCATTTCGCCTGCGATTCGCGCAGCCGGAATTCGGAGCCGGACGCGATCGCGTCGCGGAACTCCTCGGTCAGGTCGACGAGGCGCCCCAGCAAGTGCTGCAGCTGCTCGGTGGTCACGCCGCCGACGGCTTGCGCGCCGGCGACCTGCGACAGCAGGAAGCCGACTTCGGCGCCGTCCTCTTCACGGCCCAGCGTCAGCAGGCCGTCGATCGCGGAGAGCACGTTGCGCGCCATCGGCGTCACGCGGTAGACGCCCTGCTGCGCATCCCACGCCAGCAGCTGGTTCGAGCGCAGGCGGTTCAGCACCGTCTCCAGGCTCTCCGGCAGCAGGTAGGCGAGGCGCGTATTGATGTCGGCGCGGGTGAACGCGGAGGTGGCCGCGTCGTTGGCCAGCTCGCGCAACACCAGCAGGCGCACCAGCACGCTTTCGAAACCGCCATGGAACAGCGCTGTGAACACCTGCAGCAGCGGCTGGGCGCGCTTCAGGTGGAACACCTGCTCGATCTCGTCGACGGAAACGTGCGGCTGGAAATGGGCCTGCAGCGAGTCCTGCTGTTCCTGTTCAGTGGGATTGTGGTCGACAGCGGCCGCTGTCGCTTGTGCGGTATGACTCATCGCGCTCCGTGGTTCTGGGCGGCCTGATGCAATGTTGTAAAGACTTGCGAACTCAGGCGGGGACGTGAGTATACCAGTTCAGCCGCGCAACCCGGCAGGATCGACGTTGCCGGTGTTGCCTGGAAAATGGGGACAGCCCCCATTTTCCGAGCAAGATGGCTATTTCTTTGCCACTTTTTCCAGCAGTTGCTCGAAGGAATCGCCATCATCCTCCGTGAACACGAGGCGTACTGGATACCATTCCAGTGAGGGCGCCAGCCACAGGTCCACTTGCTGGCCCTTGTCGCGCTGCGGCGGGGCCTTGCTGAAGTGGACGGCCTGGACGTCGCCCTGGGCCGTGCGCACGGTTTCCGTGCCGACGACCTTGAAGCTCCACGTGTCGGCGCTGCGCCGGCCCGCCACGTAGAACTTCCATTCGGAGCCGGGCGTGAACTTGTCGGGCGTGGCGCGGGCGACGGCGGCCAGCTGCCACGGCGCGCTGCTGCGGTCCTGTTCCCCGCCCTTCAGCGGCACCGACTTGTCGTTGTCGGCGAAGTCGATCGTCTTCGCGTCGCGCTTGAACGTCGTCGTGCCGGAGCCCTTGCGGATGCGCTTCTCGAAATACGTATCCGGCGCCAGGCCGTACGCGTCCACCGTGCCTTCGCTGCGGTTTTCCAGTACCTTGCCGAACATGGCGGAGCGGGCTTCCGTGACGAGCAGGTACTTGCCGCCGCTCTGCTGCCACGTGATGACGCCGGTGCCGGACAGCGGAATGCCATGGCTGTTGACCTTCACCGTGTACGTCAGCTCGGCCGACGGCGGCAGGTCGAATTTGCGCTTGACGCTGGGATGCTCTTCCTGCGCCACGGCGGCCGTGGTGACGGCGGCCAGCGCCACTGCCAGTAGATGGGGGATGCTTCTCATCGTGCTCTTCCTTCTCTCATGATGCGGGGCGCAGGATCTTCGTGACGGTTTGCGTCGTCACTGCCCCGTTGCCCTCGGTGTTCCTGATCTGTACCGGATACCAGTCCAGGCTCGGCGCCAGCCAGATGTCCAGCCGCGCGTTGTAGCTGCCCGGCCGCGGTGGCCGCGCGAGCCGCCACGTGACGAGCCGGCCCATCCTGGTTTCCAGCTCTTCCTCGCCGACGAGGACGAAGCGATACACGGTCGCGCCGCGGTCCTCGCCCACCTGAATGTCGATGTCGCTGCCGAACTGGTTGACGTCCGCCCGGCCGATCGCCGCCAGCTGGAACGGCACCGTGGCCTTGTCCTGCGCGCCGGCCATCAGCGGCACCGCGGCCGTGCTGGCCGAGAACGTGATGCGCTTGCCGTCGCGGTCGAAGTGCGTGGCCGTCATCGCGCGGTTGCGGCGCTTCTCCGTCGTCTTCACCGGCGCGATGCCCGCGTCGTCGATCGTGCCTTCGCTTGTCACGCTCAACAGGTCGACGCGCGCCACGAGCAGGCTGATGCCCACGTTCACGTTCACGCGGTACGTGCCGCCATCCGTCTGCCAGCGCATGTCGCCGCTGCCCGACCACTGCCGGCCGTCCGCGTCGGTGCGCTTCACGTCCATTTCAAAGCTGGCCGACGGCGGCGGGTTGACGCGGAAGCGCCGGCCGGCCGGCGCCTCGGCTGGCGATTGTACAGCGGGGGCTTGCGGCGCAGCGCCGGCTTGCGCGACGGGCGGCGGCGCCACGTCGACGGGGGCCGTCACGACGCTTGGGGCCGGCGGCGGCGCGGGCTCCGGCACCGGCTCGGGCAGGGCCTCGTCCGCCCCGGCGTCGATGACGACCTGGCGCGCCGCGGCCGGCCGTTCGGCACGCGGTTGCGGAGCTGGCCGCGGCACCGCCGGCGTGGCTGGCGGCGGTGCCCTGGCCGGCAGCGCCGGGCGCAATTGCGCGCTGACCTTCACGGGTTCGGTGTCGCGCGGCGGCGTGTCGAAGCCGATGCGCTCGCCCAGCCAGACTATCGTCGTGTAATGCAGCAGCGCCGTGGCCGCGCACAGCACCAGCACGCGGCGCCAGCGCGAAGGATGAGAAACGATCGTCATGGCCGCTAGTGTAACGGTTCCGCCGGGACGCCGCCGCGGCCGCCGGCCGCCCACTGCCGGAATGACAAGCTTTTTCGCCGGGAATGGCCGCGAATCTGCTACGCTAGGAAGCGCTGCTGCAGCCAGCCCCACGCAACCCTTTGGAGAACGCGATGAGCACACCGCAAATGCCCAATATTCCCGGCGCTGCCGTGATGACCGATACGCTGGACTTCGTCAAATCCCTGTGGGGCAGCATGGGCGTGCCCGGACTGGCATCGCCCACGCTGTCGCTCGATGAACTGGACAAGAAGATCAACGACCTGAAGGCCGTCGAATCGTGGCTGAACCTGAACACGGCGATGCTGCGCAGTAGCATCCAGGCGCTGGAAGTCCAGCGCGGCACGATTGCGACATTGAAGTCGATGGGCCAGTCGCTGGCCGAGACGATGCAGCAGAAGCCGCCGGGCCGGCCCGACAAGTCGTTCTTCGAGGCGAACAACCCTTACGCGGCGGCGTTCTTCCAGCACCTGGACCCGGCCAAGGGCCACGCCAGGGCGCCGGAACCGGCGGCAGCCAAGCCGGCACCGATGCCGGCCCCACCGGCGGCCGCGAGCCAGCCCGCACCTGCAGCCCCGAAGGCCGACGAAGGCCAGCCAAAGCCTGACCTCGCCGCCGCCGCCGCGGCGCAGATGGCCAATCCGGCCATCTGGTGGAACCTGCTGCAGGAGCAGTTCAAGCAAGCCGTCAGCACGGCGATGACGCCGGAAGCGAAGCCCGCCCCGGCGGCTGCACCAAACCCGGCTGGCGACAGCCAGGCGGACGAGGAAGCGAAGCCCGCCGCCGGCGCGGCCCGCAAGCCGCCGGCAAAGAAAGCGGCGCCGAAGAAGGAATAGCGGCCGTTATTCGCCGGCCGGCTGCGCTTCCTGCTGCGCCGGCGCGGCCGCGTCGCCCCCGATCTCCGCATCCAGTTCCTCGGGCGTCGCCGTGCGCCCCGGGACCAGCGCCTGCAGCTGCTCGACCAGCTGGGCGAAGCGCTGCTGCCCCGGCGCCAGCGCATCGACGTGCATCAGCACCTCGTTCGCCTCCATCATCAGCGCCTCGTCGTAGCCGTCCTGCTGCATGTGGCTGATCAGCATTTGCGCGGAGTTGAACAGGATGCGCATATTGTCCGGCAAGCGCTCGCGTGCCTCGCGCATCCACGCCACGGCTTCGCCCAGCCGCCCCGTCTTCCACAGCAGCACGCCCTGGTTCATCATCTCCGACGCTTCCTTGCGCGCGGCCGCGATGAAGTCCACGCCCTCCTCGCTCATGCGCGCCTTGTCGAAGATCTTCTGCACCTCGTCCACCAGCACCGGGTTGTCGTGGTTGTTGCGCACCACGTGGCACAGCAGCTCCACCGGCGCATCCTTGACACCGACGGCAAACAGCAACGTCGCCATCTCGATGCACGTGGCGGTCTGGGGCCGCTTGCGGTCCTTGCCCAGCATCGCCTCAAGTTCGTCGCCTGACTTGCGGGCGCGCCGGTAGTCGCCGCTCTCGTGGTAGACGAGGCCCTCGGTGATCTTCGCGCGCAGCACGACGGATTCGCCGGGGAAGTCGCGCTGGGCGGCCGCCAGCAGCCGCAGCGCCTCCTTCGTATCGCCCTTCTGACCGCACACGCGCGCCATGCCCAGGTAGGCATCGACGGTCTTCCTGATCGAATATTCGCCGATCGCGATGCACTTGCGGAACGCGTGTTCGGCCAGCTGCACATTGCCGATGCGGAGCGCGGCATTGCCCAGGTTGCGCTGGCGCGGCACGGAGTTCGGCGACAGCTTGGCCGCCTTCTCCAGCACGTCGCATGCGTCCTCGTGCCGACCCATCAACTCAAGCGAGCGGGCCAGCTGGTCATAGGCGTCGATATAAAAACGGTTCTCGGCGATCACGCCCTGGAACATCTGGCGCGCCGCCTCATGGTCGCCGTTGGCCATGCGGATCTTGCCCAGGCCCGTGCGCGCCCAGTTGTATTCGCGCTCCTCCAGCAGCCGCTCGTAGACGATGCGCGCCTTTTCCGTTTCGCCCGCCTTCAGCAGCAGCGTGGCCTTCATCCGCATCAGGTCGATCTCGTGCACCTTGTACTGGGCGATCTGCGCGTCGCACAGCTTGGCCGCGCGCAGGTAGTCCTTCTCGATGTAGGCCGCGTCGATCTCGCGGAAGATCTGCTTCTTGTGCCACACGCGGTTCAGGCGCGTCAGCAGCACGCCTTCCGTGATCGGCTTGATCACGTAGGCATCCGGCTGGTGCTCGGCCGCGCCCATCACCGATTCGACGCTCTTCTCGGCCGACACCATCAGCCACACGGACGACGGAATCATCAAATGGCGCACGCGCGCTTCCTCCAGCACCTGCTGGCCGTTCTTGCCCTCGCCCAGGTTGAAGTCGCACAGCACCACGTCGTAGTGCGTGCGCGCCAGCAGGGTCATCGCCTCGCCGCCGGACGACGCCTGGTCGATGTGGCGCGCGCCGATATTGCGCAGCGATTCGCGCAGCAGCTGGCGGATGCCGACGAAGTCGTCGACGATCAGGTATTTTTTCTCGCTCCAGTCGACGCCGGTGATCTCGGCACCGGGCGCGCCACTGGCGGTGATGTAGGTCGTCGTCATCGCGGCCGCGTCACGGAAGAACCAGCACGAAGCAGCCGCCGCCCAGCGGACCACCGTTCTCGAGCCGGATGCTGCCGGCGCGCTGGCGCCGCTTGTGCATCTTCGCCACTTCGCTGGCGAAGAACAGCCCCAGGCCGCTGCTGTTGGTGAGGAAGTTCACGCCCTGGCCGACGACGGCGCCCGCCTCGAGCATCGACGGCGGAAAGCCCATGCCGTTGTCCTCGACGCGGAACTCCAGCATGCCGTCGCGCTCCGCGATGACGAGGCGGATGCGGTCGCGCGTGTAGCGCACCGCGTTGTTGATCGCATGGGCCAGCACGCCGATGACGAGGTCCTCGTCCAGTGTCCACAGCAGGTCCGGCGGGAAGTCCGCCTCCAGCGTGATCTGCTTCGACACGAGCAGCACGCGCGCCTGGCTGGCCACCTGGTGCACCAGCTCGGACAGCGGCACCGTGTTCGGATCGAACGGATACGTGGGCTTGCCCACTTCCTTGTACAGCGCGAGCAGCTGCATCAGGTTGTCGGACAGCCGGCGGGTCTGGTACAGCATGTGCGCCAGTTGCGGGTACGACATGTCGTTCACCACCGGCTGGGCCGGTGGCTGCTGGCCCTGCGCATTGGCCTGCAGGTTCGCCTGCACAGCGGCCTGCGCGTTCGCTTGGTCCAGCAGGTTCTCCAGCGTGCCGCCCAGGACGCTGATCGAGTTCTTCATGTCGTGCACCGTGGAAGCCAGAAACACGAACAGCTCGGGCGAGCCGCCTTGATCTTCCATCATTACCCCGCTAAGTTTCAGGAGGGCAATTATATCGTGGAAGCCGCATGAAATCAGGCTTTCCGGCCCGCGCAGGCTGACGTATCAAGCCGTTTATGGCGCCGCAGCCACAGTTTTGCGACGTTCTTTCAACAGGAAGCGGGCCGGGTCCAGCGCGGCGGCCAAGGTGGCCTCGACGGGCGGCGGTTCGCCTTCGAGCTGACTAACCAGCAACTCGGCCGCCAGCGGCGCCCAGATCAGGCCGCGCGACGCATAGCCGAGCAGCCCATGCAGGCCAGGGTGGCGACCCACATCGCGCAGCCGCTCCGACTGTCCCGGCGCGCCGTAGTCGGGCAGCGCGCCCACCAATGGCAGGCGGTCCGGCGCCATCGTACGCAAGCCCACGCGGCCGGCCAGCGGCGGCGCGGCCGGCACCCGGTCGGCGCCGAGGATCTCGCGGGCCCGTTCCAGGTTTTCGTCCTGGCTGGCGGCGCGCAGCGCGCGGTCGGTGTCGCGGTCGTACGTGGCGCCGACGCACGCGATACCGTCGACCACCGGCGTCATATAGGCTTCGCGGCAGACGACCAGCGGCAGGTTGGTGAAATCCTGTGCCGCCAGGTGCGTGACCTGGCCGCGCATCGTGTACAGCGGCAGCGGCGCCGTCTGCGCCAGTTGCAGCGCGCCGGCACCGTTGGCGACGATCACGTGGGCACCTTCGGCCAGCACCGCACCTTCTCCTAGCACGCGCCACCGTTCGCCGTCGCGCTTCAGGGTCAGCGCCTCGGCATGGAACACCCGCGTCAGCCGCTCGCCACACGCAGCCAGCATCGCGCGGCACACGGACGCCGGGTTGGCCCAGCCGCCCTGCGGGAACAGCCACGCGCCGTGCGGTGTGCTGGAACCCAGCATGCCGGACGCCTGCCCGGCATCGAGCCAGCGCACGTACTCGTCCGGGTAGCCCCACGCATCGACGACGTCGCGCTGCAGCGCCCCGTGCTCGCCGTCGCGTGCCAATTGCAGCACGCCGCAACGATTGCCGAGGATGGGCGCGCTGCCGTCCGGCGCCAGGCCGCCCAGCGCGGCCCAGCGCCGCTGTGCGTACAGGTAGGCGGCGCGGGTCAGGCGCGTGGGGATATTGTCGTCGCGCGACAGCAGCGGCATGAAGATGCCGGCGCGGTTGCCGGATGCCTCCTGCGCAGGCTCCGGGTGGCGCTCGATCAGCGTCACCTGCCAGCCGCGCGCGCACAGCCGCTCGCAGGCGGCCGCACCGGCCACGCCGGCACCGATGACGACGGCACTGCGCACCGGCGGCGCGGGCCGTGGCGGCTGCGGCTTGCGGCTCGTGTAGCGCGCGTCCAAAGGATCCGTGACCGCGTCCCAAGAAAAGCCGGCGGCGCGCAGGTTGCGGCGCCATGCATCGTCGCCCGCGCAGGTAACGAGCCGCGCGCCCGGCACGGCAAGCCGCGCCAGGGCGCGCAGCGCGGCGAGCGGTGCCGGCACGTGGAACTCGTCCACGCGGGCGGACAGCTCGGGCAGCAGCGCGTCCGTCTCGCCCAGTACCACGTCCAGTGTCGTGCGGCCGCCATCCAGTTCGATGCGATGCAGGCCTGGCACCGCCACCGGCCAGCATGCGCGCAGGTCCGGCATGATGCCGGCAGCCGGTGGCAGCACCGGCATCACCACGATGTAGTGCAGCGTGCCGCCCTTGGCGCGCAGGGCGGCCAGGCGCGCGCCGCCGTCGAAGGCCAGGTCGAGGATCGTTCGGTCAGCCAAGGCGCGCGCACTCCCGCTGGCGGAAGCAGGCGGCATCGTGGTCGTTGACGATGCCCACGCCCTGCAGGTAGGCATAGACGATCGTCGAGCCGACGAACTTGAAGCCCCGCTTGGCCAGGTCCTTCGAGATGCGGTCGGACAGTTCCGTCTTCGCGGGCCGGTCGCCCGGCGCCCCAATGTGGTTGCACAGCGGCTTGCCGCCGACCCAGCCCCACAGGTAGCCGTCCAGCGTCTCGCCCTGCTCGCGCATGCGCAGGTACGCCTGGGCGTTCGAGATCGCCGCGGCCACCTTCAGGCGGTTGCGCACGATGCCGGGATTCGCCAGCAGCTCGGCCACCTTGTCCGGGCCGTAGGCGGCGATCTTCGCCGGGTCCCAGCCGTCGAACGCCGCGGCATAGCTGGCGCGCTTGTTCAGGATCGTCTCCCACGACAGGCCCGCCTGTGCCCCTTCCAGGTTCAGCATCTCGAACAGGCGGCGCTCGTCGTGGCAGGGCACGCCCCATTCCTCGTCGTGGTAGGCGATGTAGCGCGGATTGGCCGGATTGGCCCAGGAGCAGCGGACAGGATCGGACATGGCGGAGCGGTCGAAGGTTCGCGAGGTTGGTAAGGTTCGGCAGGTTCGCAGTATAGCGCCGGCCCGGCAAGGGCGGCGGCGAAGCGCCGGCCGCTGATGGCCATTGCCTTTTCTGCTACATTGTCCATCCCGATCGCCCCTGTTGGAGAACCTCATGCAATTCGAAGCACGACTGGAATGGCAGCGCAACGGCCAGAGCTTCCTCGACCAGAAATACAGCCGCGGCCACGAATGGATCTTCGACGGCGGCCTGCGCGTGCCGGCATCGTCGTCGCCGCTGTCGGTGCCGCTGCCGATGTCGGTGGCCGACAACGTCGACCCGGAGGAAGCGCTGGTTGCCGCTGCGGCCAGCTGCCACATGCTGTTCTTCCTGTCGATCGCGGCGCAGCGCGGGCACACGGTGGAGAGCTACGTCGACAACGCGGTGGGCCTGCTGGAGAAGGATGACAAAGGGCGCATGGCGATGACGAACATCACCTTGCGGCCGGAAATCGTGTTTGCCGGCGTGGCGTGGCCCAGCGAGGAAGAGATCGCGGCGATCCACCACGAGGCGCACGACAAGTGCTATATCGCGAACTCGTTGAAGACGGAGATCACGATCGAGCCGGCGATCGAGCCGGAGGGTTGAGCGGAAGGATTGATCAGGGCAGCCAGGGCGCCGCCGCGGTGACGGCGCAAAAAAAAGCAGGCGAGGCGCACATGCGCCAGGCCTGCCATGGAGCCGCGGACAGGGCAAGCCCTGCCCGTTCGCATCAGCGGGACGGGTTCTTCGTCTGGTTCGCCGGATTGTTCGGATTGTCCGTGTTGCCGCTCGACTGCTGCTCGGTGCTGATCTTGTCCTTCCCGGCAGGCATCGACGAGCCGCTCTTGCCGGTGGTGCCGGACGTCCCCATCGCGGTGCCGCTCTTCTCACCCTTCAGGTTCGCGGCCAGCTGGTCGACGTGACCCATGTGCTGGTCGATCGTCGGCTGCAGCTTGGCGGCCAGCGCCTTCACGTCGCTGTCCTTCGCGTTCGACTGCGTCTTGACGACCAGCGAATGCGCTTCCTTGTGGCTCTTCACGCCGGCCATTTCCAGGTAGGCCTTGTCGAACTTCTCGCCCGACATGGCTTGCAGCTTCTTCGCCATCGCCTTGTGCTTGGCGTCCGGCTCGCTCGGCAACGTCACGTTCTTCGCCTGCGCCACGGACTTCACTTCGTCCAGGCCCTTCGTGTGATCGTCCACCATCTGCTGGGCGAACGCCTTCACTTCCGCGTTCTGCGATTTCTCCAGCGCGATCTTGGCCGTTTCGACCTCGGCCATGTTGGCGATCGCCAGGTCCTTCAACGCTTTCTCGTCGGCTTTCGCCAGCGACTGCGCATAGGCCGAGCCCATGCCCATCAGGGCGGCCAGCAGCGGCACGCCCAGGTACCTCTTCCACATCCTTGCCTTGTTCATCTGATTCTCCCAGTGGGTTGTGTCAAGAAACGAGGCCGCTTCCAGGATCCTTATAACTATTCTCGAGTTGGAAATGCATTTTACGGCGGATGCCGGGCGGAGGGCCGCACACTAGGCGCGCTACGGACGGGGGTGTGGTGAAGCGGATGACGCTGGGAGCGCCAGGGGAAGCGCCGGCCGCATGGCAGCGGCCGGCGCGCCGGGCTAATTGGAACCCGGATGCTTGATGAACGGCACACGCTGGCTGGCTTCCCGCAGCCGCATGCGCATCACCTCCGGCGCGGCAGGGCCGGGGGCGAACATGTAATCCTCATCGCTGATCGCGCGGCCGCTGCGCTTGTCGACCAGGATCTGCTCGGCGGGCTGCCCCGTCTCGCGATTGACGACGAGCAGGCTGGCGCCTTCCGGTGCCAGGTGCTCATTCCCCCACGCAATAAATGCCAGCAGGACGGGCTTGAACGCCTTACCCTTTTCCGTGAGCAAATATTCATAACGCGGCGGTCGTGCGCTGTACTGCCGCTTTTCCATCAGCCCACCGGCCACGAGCCCCGCCAGGCGGCGAGTCAGCATGTTCGGGGCGATCTTCAGGCTCTTCTCGAACTCGTCGAAACGAGTCAGTCCATAAAACGCGTCGCGCAGGATGAGGATGCTCCACCATTCGCCAACCTTGCCGAGGCTGCGCGCGATCGGACAAGGCATCTGGCCAAAATCGGTATGCTTCATTATTCCTCCCACTATGCACAAATAAAAAACGAACAAGCGCAACAGGCGTTGTTTTACTCCGAAAAAGGGTCCAACAAACTATCGAATAATCACCGACGCTATAAAAGATGCGATTTTTCCCGCCTGACGCGGCAATATGTGACGCGACAGTGACGAAGGGATTTTGCAGAACGAGAAAAAACGATTGCGGGAGGCGGTCGAACATAAACTTTCTTTAATGCGGGATAATAAGGCGCGTGTCCGACTGCTGCCGTTCCACCATGTACCTGACCACCGATGCCACCGTGCGCGATATCCTGATCGTCGAAGACTCGGCGTTCGAGCAGCGCATGCTCGTCGACCTGCTCAGCGATATGCCGTACCGCGTCAGCGTGGCGGGGGACGGCGACGAAGGTTACCGCCTGGCCCAGGCCCGCCGCCCGGACCTGATCCTGCTCGACGTGCGCATGCCGGACATGGACGGCTACGCCTGCTGCCGCCTGCTGAAGGCCAATCCCGCCACCCGCGACATTCCCGTGATCTTCGTCAGTGGCACCGAATCCGTCGAGGACCGCGTCCTCGGCCTGTCGATCGGCGGCGTCGACTTCGTCAGCAAGCCGTTCACGCCGGCCGAGCTGGCCGCGCGCATCCACGTGCACCTGAACCTGATGCGGCGCCCCGCACCGCCGGCCACGGAGGATGCGCCGGCCGATCCGGACGCGGTCACGGTGCGCGCCGCGATGCGCCTGATCGGCGACAACCTGGCCGACCTGCCGCGGCTGTCCGAGATCGCGCGCGGCGTCGGCACCTACCGCGAGAAGCTCAGCGCGCTGTTCCGCGAGCAGACCGGCAAGACGGTGTTTGCCTTCATCCGCGAAGAACGGATCGCCCGCGGCATGCGGCTGCTGCGCGAAACGGACTTCGACGTGCAGCACATCGCCCGGCTCGTGGGGTTCCGCAGCGCGGCGAACTTCGCCACCGCGTTCCGATCGCGGACGGGGATGACGCCCAGCGCCTACCGCGGCGGCCCATCCGGCCTGCCGGATAACTAGACTCGCTTGTCTGTGAATAGCTGAGCACTCTGTGCTCACCACACTGATCGCTTGCAAAATTAAGTATACAAATCGGTCTACTTTGGCTATCTTGCTGAGAACGAACAGGAGAATGCGATGCCGAAGACCGACGACCTTCCCAAACCCACGCCCGCCGAACTGGAGCTGCTGCAGGCCCTGTGGCCGCTCGGCTCGGCCACCGCCCGCGACGTGCACGAGGCGTTGCGCACCAGCCGCCCGGACCTGGGCTATGGCGCCGTGCTGCGGCTGATGCAGGTCATGCATGGCAAGGGCCTGCTGATCCGCGACGACAGCCAGCGCTCCCACATCTACGCGCCCGCCCAGCCGCGCGAAGCGCTGCAAACGAGCCTGCTGAAGGACCTGCTGAACCGCGCGTTTGCCGGCTCCGCTAAGGCGCTCGTGCTGGCCGCGCTGAAGACGGGCATTTCGCGCAAGGAGCGCGAGGAGATCGAACGGCTGCTGAAGTCAGCCAAACCCGGGGACAAGGAATGAGCACGCCCGCACTGGTACAGGCATTGGGCCGCATCGTCGATGCGCTGGGATGGACGCTGGTGCACTTCCTGTGGCAAGGAGCGCTGGTGGCGGCGGCCACGGCGCTCGCGCTGGCCATGCTGCGCAACGCCCGGCCGCACACCCGCTACCTCGTCGCTTGCGGCGGCCTGCTGGCCAGCGTGCTGTGGCCGGCGCTGTCGCTCGCCCTGCGGCTGCATGGCAGCGCCGAGGTAAGCGGCACGGCCGGGCAACTGGCTGTGACGCTGAACGGCGCCGTCATGTCCGGCACGCTGCGGCAGTCGATGCCATGGGTGGTCGCGGCATGGGCGGCCGGCAGCGTGCTGCTTGCCGCGCGCGGTGCGCTGGGCCTGGCGTGGATCGCCCGCGCCGGCCGCGCGGGTACGCACGACCCGCGCTGGCAGGCATGCACGGACCGGCTGGCGCAGGCGATGGGCGTGGCACGCCATGTGCGGCTGCGCGTGGTCGACGGGTTGGACAGCCCCGTCACGGCGGGCTGCTGGCGCCCCATCTTGCTGGTGCCGGCCAGCCTGGTGTCCGGCATGCCGCCCGAGCTGCTGCGGGCGCTGCTGGCCCATGAGCTGGCGCACGTGCGGCGCCACGATTACCTGGTGAACCTGTTGCAGAACCTGGCCGAGATCCTGCTGTTCTACCACCCTGCCGTGTGGTGGATGTCGCGCCGCATCCGGATCGAACGCGAGCTGATCGCGGACGACATCGCCGCCGCGCATGCCGGCGGCGGGCGCCAGTTGGCGCTTGCCCTGTCCGAACTGGAAAAACGCCAGTTCGCCCACCACGAACCGGCCCTGGCGGCCGATGGAGGAGACTTGATGAACCGTATCGCCTGCTTGTTGAAAACGCCGCAGCAACCACGCTTGCCGGCCAGCGTATCCGCACTTCTCGCCGGCCTGCTGCCGGCCCTGGCCGCCGCCTGCGCTTTCGCCGCCGGCCTCGCGCATGCCAACGAACCGGCGCGGCAAGCCGACCAGCGCCCGTACATCGATTTCAACACGTGCGCCAAGCCCGTGTGGCCGGCCGCTTCGCTGGCCGCGAAGGAAACGGGCAAGGTCACGCTGGCATTCCTCGTCGATACGGACGGCCGCGTGGCCGACACGAAGGTGAAGAAGTCGAGCGGCCACCCGGCGCTGGACGAAGCGGCCGTCGAAGGCATCAGCAAGTGCATCTTCAAGCCGGGCGTGGCCGCCGGGCGGCCCGTGAAGTCCTGGGTCAACATGCAATACGTGTGGACGCTGGATTGATGCGCGCGGCCCTGCCGGCGATGCTGGCGCTGGCGTTGGCGCTGGCCGGCGGCGCGGCGGCGGCCGCCGACCTGCCGTCCCTGCCGTTCGTCTCCACCACCGGCAAGGCGCAGACGTGGATCGCGCCGGACATCGCGGTGCTGTATTTCGAAACGGGTGCCCAGCACGCCAGCGCCGAACAGGCCGGCGCGGAGCTCGGCGAGCTGTCCGGCGCCATCGCCGAACTGCTGGCCGCGCATGGCGTGGCGGATGCCGACATCGACGGTTCCGAGCTGGCCAAGAAAAAGGTCAACCTCTCGGTACCGGCACCGGACGGCAGCACGGCCGCCTACCTGATGACCCGCAGTTACCGGGTGCAGGTGCGCGACCTGGCGCACCTGCCGGACCTGGTGGCGGCGCTGCTGGCGCGCGACCACGTGGACAGCCTGACGGCCTCGTTCGACCGCACCGACAAGGACCGCATCGACCGCGAGCTGATGGAACAGGCAGCCGCCGACGCGCGCGCCAACGGCACCTTGCTGGCGCAGTCGTTCGGCGCCCAGCTGGGGCCCGCCGTCGCGATCTCGCGCGCGCCGCTGGACAAGCTCGCCCCCGCGCTGCTGGTACCGGCCGGCCCGGGCACCCCGGCACTGCCGCCGGCACAGCCGATCAAGGCCTACACGGTGCCGCCCGCTCTGCCGTTCGCGCAGGCGGTGACGGCGGTGTTCAGGTTGAAAGAGCCCGCCAGGGCGCGAACGCGCTGACCCTGGCGCGACATGGACGGGCGGCTCGCGGGAAGGCCGCTAGCCGCCCTGCTTCATCTGCCGCTGCCACCACCACCACGACACCACCGCATTGACCCAGTACGCCGCATACAGCGCCGCCGTCAGGTACAACCCGCGGCTCGCATACAGCGGCACGGAGATCGTGTTCACCAGCACCCACACGGGCCACGTCTCCACGCGCCGCCCCATCAGCAGGAATTGCGCGATCACGGAAAACGCCAGCACCGCCGAATCGATGAACGGCGCGTAGGCATCGGTGAACTCGCGCAGCATCAGGCCATAGGCCACCGTCGCGACGACGCCCACGGCCGCCAGCACGGCGATGGTCTTCACGCTGGCCGACGTGATCGGGCGCGGCTTGCCGCCGGCGCCGCGCAGCCATTGCACCCAACCGACCACGCAGGTCAGCACGAAGAACACCTGCAGCGCCACGTCCGCGTACAGCTGCACGCCGTAGAACAGCGATGCGAACAACGTGCAGCCGACGATGCCGGTCCACCACGAGTGGACGTTGTTACGCCCGGCGAGGACGATGGAGACGGTCATCACCGCATTGGCGGTTATTTCAAGTGGGGTCACGAAGGGCTTCCAGGCACACGCAAGAGCTGCTGATTGTCGTGCAACAAGGGCACGATTGCAATGCGCCAGTCACGCCCGCGCCAACAGCACCAGCAGCCCCGCGACATCGCCACCGCTGTCGCGGCGCAGCGTGCAGGGAGCCAGCTCGCGCAGCGCGAAGCCGTGCTCGCGGGCCAGCGCTTCCAGGTACGGCGCCGCATGCGCGTAGCGGCCGGACGGCCGGAGCGCGTACGTTCCCGCCTCCAGCGCCTCGACGGAAAACGCGAACAGTCCACCACCCCGCAGCGCTCCCCGCGCCGCGGCGAACAGCGGCGCCAGGTCGCCCAGGTACACCAGCACGTCGGCCGCGGCCAGCACGTCCCACTGGCGCCGATCATCGCCAAGGAAGCGCAGGATGTCGGCGCAGGCCAGTGCATCGTAGACGCCCACCGCACCGGCCCGTTCCAGCATCGCCGGCGACAGGTCCACGCCTTCCAGCCGGCGCGCAAAGGGGCGCAGCAGCGGCCCGCACAAGCCGGTGCCGCAGCCCAGGTCCAGCACGTCCTTGTCCGCCGCCGGCATGTGCCGCGCCAGCGCCTGCGCCAGCAATTGCGGCGTGCGGTAGGCCAGCTCGCCGACGAGGTGGCGGTCGAAGCGCGGCGCGTACTGGTCGAACAGCGCTGCCACATAGTCGGGTGGCGACGCATCCGGCGCCTTGCCGGCACCCAGCGCCGCTAGCAGATAATCAACGGTAGCGGAATCGGCGCCATCGTCCTTCGCCTGGCGATACGCGGCGATCGCCTCGTCATGCCGGCCCGCCGTGCGCAGCGCATTGGCCAAGCCAAGGCGGGCGCGCGCGGACGTGGGCCGCACGGCCAACGCATTGCGGTAGTCGTCGATGGCTGCGTCGAACTGGCCGTCGCGCAGCAGGATGCCGGCACGGCCGCACCAGGCGTCCACGTGGTCAGGCTGCAGCTGCAGCACGCGCACATACCCTTGCAGCGCTTCACTCGCTTCGCCCAGTGCGAGCAGCGACACGGCCGCGCCATGGATGGCGTCCACATAGCCGGAGCGGATCGCCAGCGCGGCGCCGAAGTCGTCCAGCGCCGCGTCGTGGCGCCCCTGCTGCTGCAGCGCCAGCGCGCGATGGCAAAGCGCTTCCGGGTAGCGCGGCGACAGTGCCAGCGCCCGCGTGTAACTGTCGATCGCGGCGTCCAGCCGGCCGAGGCGCCGCAGCGCGTTGCCGCGGTTGCACAGCGCCATCGGGTAATCCGGTTGCAGCCGCAGCGCATGCTCGTAGCTGGCCAGCGCATCGGCATCGCGGCCGGCGTCCTGCAGGGCGGCGCCGAAGTTGCAGTGGGCGATGGCGCGAGACGGGTCCAGCGCGATGGCGCGGCCGATCAGGTCGAGCGCCTGTGCCGCATCGCCGCGCTGGCGCGCCGATACGCCGGAAAGGTGCAGCGCATCGAAGTTGTCCGGGTCGTGTCGCAGCACCTGCGCGTACAGCGCTTCGGCTTGCGCGAATTCGCCTTGCTGGTGGTGCACCACGGCTTGCCGCAGGAGGGTGTCGATCGTCATGGGCCGTATTTAAACACAGCCGCTGTCGTCAAACGCTTGTCATATTCGGCGGGCACAATACGCCTGCTTCTGTGGAGAGGGGCACAACCTGGCGGCGCAAGCCGCCACTACCGGCGCCGGCGGTCGGGAAATATACCGGCACCAATTCCCTCCTTCCGGCCAGGCTGGCGCAATGCCGCCTGACCGGAAGGGCTGGCACCGCCAGCTTCAATCGATGTACTTCAGCCCCGCCGCGGCCAGCGGCTCGCGCATGTGGTACATGTCCAGCCCCAGCACGCCGGCAGCCAGCTTCGCACGCTTCTCGCCTTCCAGGTCCTCACGCTTCTGCGCGGCTGCCGCGACGCGGGCCGCGTCAAGCGCCGGCACGACGGCGACGCCATCCTCGTCGGCCACGATCACATCGCCCGGGTTGACGAGCGCGCCGGCGCAGATCACGGGGATGTTGACGGAACCGAGCGTGGACTTGATCGTGCCCTTCGCGCTGACGCACTTGCTCCACACGGGGAAGCCCATCTCGCGCAGGAACTTCACGTCGCGCACGCCTGCATCGATGACGAGAGCGCGCGCGCCCCTGGCCTGGAAGCTCGTCGCCAGCAGGTCGCCGAAATAGCCGTCCGTGCACTCGGCGGTGATCGCCGCGACGACGATGTCGCCGGGTTGGATCTGCTCGGCCACCACGTGCATCATCCAGTTGTCGCCCGGGTGCAGCAGCACGGTGACGGCCGTGCCGGTGGCCGCGGCGCCATGGAAGATCGGGCGCATGTACGGTTTCATCAGGCCCACGCGGCCCATCGCTTCGTGCACGGTGGCGCTGCCGAACGTCCCAAGTTGGGTCACGGCGGCGGCATCGGCGCGTTCAATGTTGCGCTTGACGATCCCCAATTGGTTGATCAGTGGGGTGGTCATCTCACAGTCCTTTGCGTTGCAGTTGCGCGTCCAGGCGCGGGAAGACGCGGCGGGCGTTGCCTTCGAAGATCGCGGCCCGGTCGGCATCCGTCAGGTTGGCGGCTTCGATGTAGCGCTTCGTGTCGTCGTAGTAGTTGCCCGTTTCCGGGTCGATGCCGCGCACGGCGCCGATCATCTCGGAAGCGAACAGCACGTTCTTCACGGGGATCACGCGCGTCAGCAGGTCGATGCCCGGCTGGTGGTAGACGCACGTATCGAAGAACACGTTGTTCAGCAGATGCTCCGCCAGCGGCGGCTTCTTCATCTCCTGCGCCAGGCCGCGGAACCGGCCCCAGTGATACGGCACGGCGCCGCCACCGTGCGGGATCAGGAACTTCAGCGTGGGGAAATCCTTGAACAGGTCGCTCGTCAGGCATTGCATGAACGCCGTCGTGTCCGCGTTCAGGTAATGCGCACCCGTCGTGTGGAAGCATGCGTTGCAGCTCGTGGACACGTGGATCATCGCCGGGATGTCGTACTCCACCATCTTTTCGTAGATCGGGTACCAGTGGCGATCGGACAGTGGCGGGGACGTCCAGTGGCCGCCGGACGGATCGGGATTCAGGTTGATGCCGACGAAGCCATATTCGTTGACGCACTTCTCCAGTTCTGGGATGCAGGTGGCAGGGTCGACGCCGGGCGACTGCGGCAGCATCGCCGCGCCGACGAAGCGGTCCGGGAACAGCTGCGCCACGCGGTGGCACAGCTCATTGCAGATCGCCGCCCACGTAGCGCTCGTCTCGAAGTTGCCGATGTGGTGGGCCATGAAGCTGGCGCGCGGAGAGAAGATCGTGATATCGGAACCGCGCTCGTTCATCAGCCGCAGCTGGTTGCTTTCGATCGACTCGCGCAGCTCGTCGTCGGAGATCTTCAGCTCGGCCACCTTCGGGCCCAGCTCCGGCGTGTTCAGGTTGGCGATCTGCCTGTTGCGCCATTCTTCCAGCGCTTTGGGCGCCGTCGTGTAATGACCATGGCAGTCGATGATCAGGGGCTTGTCCATCCTTGTGTTCCTCTCAGTATTCATTCCGGTATCAGTACTTCGCCGCGCATGATCGGGCGGGCGGTGCGCAGCAGGGCCGCGCGAGTGATCTGCTGTTCGTCTACTTCCAGCTCGACGGAGAATTCGCCCGTCGGGTGTTCCACCGACACGGACTTCGTGCGGCCGGGCGGGACGACGGCGATGCCCTGCGTGATGGAGCTCTCCAGCACGCACGCGGTGGCCACCGTGACGGCGGCCAGCACGCCGATCGATTCGTGGCAAACGTGCGGGATGAAGCAGCGCGTGGCCAATGCGCCGCCGTCGCGCGGCGCCGACACGACGCACATCTTCGGGTAGTTCCTGCTCCGCACGTCGCCCAGGCCCATCAGCGGGCCGCAGGCCAGCCGCAGCGCTTCGAGCTTGTCCTTCAGCGCCGTGTGCGCATTCAGCGCGGCCACGGTCTCGCTGCCGTCGATGCCGACATCGGCGGCGCGCACGAGCACCATCGGCATGCCGTTGTCGATCAGGGTCGCGTCGATGGCGCCAAAGCCCGGCACGTCCACGCGGTCCAGCGTGCGGCCGGTCGGCAGCAAGGACGGGCACACGGAGCCGGCCGTGTCGAGGAATGCGATCGAGACGGGGGCCGCGGTGCCCGGCACGCCGTCGATGCGCGTCGCGCCGCGGTATTGCAGGCGGCCGCCGGGCGTCGGCACCGTCACGTCGCACTGCATGCCCGTGTTCAGCGTGAGGATGCGCGCCGTCGTCGTGCCCTGCCCGATCGGCAGCAGGCCCCGTTCGAGCGCGAACGGCAGCACGGCGGCCAGCATGTTGCCGCAGTTGGGCGTCACGTCCACCGTGTCGTTGTGCGGCTGCAGCTGGGCAAACAGGAAGTCCAGGTCGACGCCGAGCGTGGTGCTGCGGCGGACGATGCCGGCCTTGCTCGTCAGCGGATGGGCGCCGCCCAGGCCGTCGATCTGGCGCGGATCGGGCGACCCCAGTGCGGCCAGCAGCAGCCGGTCACGCGCCGCCGTGTCGCCCGGCAGGTCGGTCTCGACGAAGAAGGGACCGCGTGACGTGCCGCCCCGCATCAGCATGCAGGGCACGGCGCGCAAGTCCGATTGTGCGTATTCCATGATTCGGCTGGCGTTGGTTGTCGATGCGGCCAGTATGGTTGCCGGCGCCTGCCGCGTGGTTGCGTTGTGGCCGGCGTTTTGTTCTAATTCGCTTATTGCCCTTCCTCCACGAGCCGATGTCCATCAGCCTGCGCCACCTGCACGCGTTTTCCGTCGTAGCCGCCACCGGCGGCATTCGCCGTTCGTCGGACGCGCTGTTCCGCGCCTCATCCGCCGTGGCCCGTTCCGTGTCGGCGCTGGAGGCGAGCCTCGGCGCGCTGCTGTTCGAGCGCAAGGGCCGCGGCATGCTGCTGACCGCGGCCGGCCGCCTGGCCCAGCTGCGCGCCGACCGCATCGAAGGGGAATTGCGCGACGTGCGCGACGATGCGCTGCGGCTGCGCGACCGCAACAGCGGCGCCAAGGTAGGCGGCATCGAGGCGCTGCTCAACGAACGCCGGCTGCAGGCCGCCGCGCTGCTGGCCGAGGTGCACCACATGCCGACGGTGGCGCACACGATGGGCACGTCGCAATCGGCCGTCAGCCAGGCGATCGCCCGGCTCGAAGACATGCTGGGCCAGCCGCTGTTCCTGCGCACCGCGCACGGCATGGTGCCCACCGACGCGGGCCGGCGCTGGATCGAGCGCTTCGAGCGCGTGCTGGCCGAGCTGCGCCACATCCCCGAGGACATCGCCGCGCTGGCCGGCGTCGTCGAAGGCGTCGTCACCGTCGGCGCGCTGCCGCTGGCCCGCTCGCAACTGCTGCCGCTGGCGATCGCCGCCGTGCTGCAGAAACACCCGAAACTGCGTATCCGCTCGCTGGAAAGCCCGTACGAGGAGCTGACGGCCGGCCTCCTGTCGGGCCGTGTCGATTTCCTCGTCGGCGCGCTGCGGGCCGGCGCCGGCGACGCGTTCGATACCCGCGTGCTGATCGAGGACCGGGTCGAGCTGATCGCTCGCCGGGGCCACCCGCTGGCCGGCAAGCGCAAGGTGCGGGCGGCCGACCTGGACGGCTACCCGTGGGTGCTGTCGCGCGCCGGCACGCCGCTGCGCGAATCGCTGGAGGCATTCTTCCGCGCGCGCGGCATGACGCCGCCGGTACCCGCCGTCGAGACGGGCGACCTGGCGCTGCTGCGCGGCCTGCTGGTCGAGAGCGACATGCTGACGGTGCTGTCGGCCCACCAGCTGCACTACGAAATCGCCACGGCGCAGCTGGCCGTGCTGCCCTACGACATGGCCGGACTCGAACGCCGCATCGGCATGATCACGCGGCGCGGCGCCCACCTTTCGCCCGGCGCGAATGCGCTGCTGGCCGAGATCGAGGCCGTGGCCGCGCGCTGGCGCTGAGCCGCGCCGGTACTCCGGGCTTACATTTCGTTACTCCTGTTTCCGCATGCCGATAAGCAGATTGCAACGCTGCGGCAGGCAAAAGCAATACTTGTTGCGAAGTCCAAACGTACACTGGTCTGCGATGGTTCCTCTTCGCGCAGTGAACGCGGCAGCGGCCTTCCGACAATAAACCGACAGGAGACTTAATGAATACCGTACATTCGCTCGACGTCCGGGCGTATATCGACAGCCGCGGCATGAGCGGCTACCAATGGCTGCTGCTGGGCCTGTGCTTCCTGATCGTGACGACGGACGGCATGGACGTGGCGATCATGGGCTTCCTGGCGCCGGCGATCACGAAGGAATGGGGCATCTCGAAAGCGGCGTTCGGCGCCGTGATGAGCGCCGCGCCGATCGGCCTGGCCATCGGCGCGCTGCTGGTCGGCCCGCTGTCGGACCGCTACGGCCGCAAGAAACTGCTGATGGCATCCGTGTTCTGGTTCGGCCTGTGCAGCGTGTTGTGCGGCACCGCGAGCGATGTGATTTCCTTATCGCTGCTGCGCTTCCTGACGGGCCTGGGGCTGGGTGCGGCGATGCCGACGACGACCACGCTGCTGTCCGAGTACGTGCCGGAGAAATCGCGCAGCACGCTGATCGCCGTGATGTTCACGGGCTTTAACCTGGGCTCCGCGCTGGTGGGCTTTGGCGCGGCAGCGATCCTGCCCGACTACGGCTGGCGCACGGTGCTGATGGTAGGCGGCGCGATTCCGCTGGCCTGCCTGCCGTTCTACCTGTGGCTGATTCCCGAGTCGACGCAATTTCTCGTCGCCCGCCAGCACTCGCCCGAGCGCATCGGCCGCACGCTGCGTCGCGTATGCGGTGCCGCCGTGCCGCAGGCTGCCGCCTATACGATCAGCGAGCGCAAGGTGCCAACCGGCACACCGGCGAAAGCGCTGCTGTCGCCCGACTTCCGCCGCATCACCGTGTCGCTGTGGGCCACCTACTTCATGGGCCTGCTGGTGATCTACCTGCTGAGCGGCTGGCTGCCCACGCTGATCAAGGATGCCGGCCTGCCGATCGAGAAGGCCGCCAACATCACGGCGCTGTTCCAGCTGGGCGGCACCGTCGGCGCGCTCGTCGTCGGCTACCTGATGGACCGCTGGGCGCCGAACCGCGTGATCGCCACCGCGTACATCGGTGGCGCCGCGTTCATCCTGCTGCTGGCATCGGGCAGCGTGCAATCGGCAACGTTCGCGCTGTTCGTGCTGCTGGCCGGCTTCTGCATGAGCGGCGCACAGACGGGCCTGAACGCGTTCGCACCGCAGTGCTATCCCACCATCGTGCGGGCAACCGGCGTAAGCTGGATGCTGGGCATCGGCCGCTTCGGCAGCATCACCGGCTCGTTCCTCGGCGGCGTGCTGCTGTCGCTGGGCTGGGGCTTCTCGGCGGTCATCGCGATCCTGGCGATCCCGGCGACCATTGCCGCGCTGTCGATCGTGCTGTCGCGTTCCACGCCCCGCCCCGTATTGGCTTGATCTTCAAAAAACACTGGATTCGACATGGCTAACATCATCGGCGCCATCGCCTCTTCCCACACCCCCACGATCGGCTTCGCGCTCGATGCGAACAAGCAGCATGACGCCGTCTGGGCCCCGATCTTCCAGGCCTACGAGCCGGTGCAGCGCTGGCTGGCCGACAAGAAGCCGGACGTCCTCTTGATGATCTTCAACGATCACGTGACGTCGTTCTTCTTCGACCATTACTCGGCGTTCGCGCTCGGCATCGGCAACGAGTACCGTCCCGCGGACGAAGGGGGCGGCGCCCGCGCGCTGCCGCCGATCGCGGGCCATACGGGGCTGGCGCAGCACATCGGCCAGTCGCTGGTGGCCGACGAATTCGACATGTCGTTCTTCCAGGACAAGCCGCTCGATCACGGCTGCTTCTCGCCGCTGTCGATCATGTGGCCGCACGATGGACAGCAATGGCCCGGCAGCATCGTGCCGCTGCAGGTCGGCGTGCTGCAATTCCCGGTGCCGTCCGGCCGCCGCTGCTACAAGCTGGGCCAGGCGCTGCGCCGGGCGATCGAAAGCTATCCGGAAGACCTGGACGTGGCGATCGTCGCCACCGGCGGCCTGTCGCACCAGGTGCACGGCGAACGCTGCGGCTTCAACAGCACCGAGTGGGACAGCCGCTTCCTCGACCTGTTCGAGTCCGATCCGGAAGCGCTGCTGGACCTGACGCACGCCGACCTCGCGCGCCTGGGCGGCTGGGAAAGCGCGGAAGTGGTGATGTGGATGATCATGCGCGGCGCGATGGCCGCCAAGGTGAACTGCCTGCACCGCGAGTACTACCTGCCGTCGATGACGGGCATCGCCGTGACGATCTACGAGAACGCCGTGGCGGCCGACCCGGCACTGCACCAGCGCGCGCTCGCGAAGCATCGTGAGCACATGGCATGGCAGACGGCCGGCGCCGAGGCGCTGCCGGGCACCTATCCGTTCACCCTGGAGACGAGCGCGCGGGCCTACCGCATCAACAAATACCTGCACCAGCTGATCGACCCCGCGTTCCGCCAGCGCTTCCACGACGCGCCGGAAGCGACCTACGACGAAGCGGGCCTGACGGACACGGAGCGCCAGCTGATCGCCGCGCGCGACTGGCGCGGCATGATCCACTATGGCGTGATCTTCTTCCTGCTGGAGAAACTGGGCGCCTGCGTTGGCGTGTCGAACCTGCACATCTATGCCGCCATGCGCGGCGAAACGCTGGAGCAGTTCCAGAAGACGCGCAACACCCGCGCGCTGTACTCCGTCGGCGGCGCGGCGAAGAACGCCGACTGGAACGCCAAGAACTGAACCGGCCGCCGTAGCGGGCCCGGCTACCCATCCCGACACACAGGACGCACCGCTTCCGCCCCGGCAGCGGCGGGCGGCGTGCGCCCCTGCACATCGATTCTTTGGAGGAGAAAGCATGAACAAGAAACTGACCGCCGCAGCCCTTTTCGGCTGCGCCATCGCTGCCACGCTGCCCGCCCGGGCGCAAAGCAACGTCACCATGTATGGCCTGATCGACGGCGCCGTCGAGCATTACACGAACGCAAATGCCGCCGGCAACGGCGTGACCCGCTCGCCCAGCCTGGGCGGCGGCATGTTCCCGTCGCGGATCGGCTTTCGCGGCACCGAGGACCTGGGCGGCGGCCTGAAGGCCATTTTCACCTTGGAGAATGGCTTCGCGCCTGACTCAGGCACGCTGAACCAGGGCGGCCGCCTGTTCGGCCGCCAGGCGTGGGTGGGCCTGGCCGGCAACTGGGGCCAGGTCACCGTCGGGCGCAACTACAACATGCTGTACGTGTCGTCGTTCGACGTCGACGTGTTCGGCCCGTCGCAATACGGCGTCGGCTCGCTCGACCCGGCCGTGCCGAACGGCCGCAGCGACAACTCGATCGCCTACAAGGGGACGTTCAATGGCGTCACGGTCGGCGCCACGTACAGCCTGGGTCGGGACACGTCGTCCGCCGGTGGCGCATCGGGCACCAGCTGCGCCGGCGAATCGGCGACCGACGCGCAAGCCTGCCGCGAATGGTCCGCGCTGCTGCGCTACGACCGCCCGACGTGGGCCGTGCTGGCCGCGTACGACCGCATCCACGGCGGCACCGGAGCGGCCAACGGCCTGACGACGAGTGCGAAGACGGACAGCCGCCTGCACGTGGCCGGCCTCGTGAAGGGCACGGACTGGAAGATCGGCGGCGGCGTGCTGCTGCGCGATAACGACGGCTCGGCCACGCAGCCGAAGAGCCGCCTGTACTACCTGGGTGCGGCGTACAACTTGACGCCGCTGGTGACGATCGACGGCCATGTCGCGAAGCTCGACTACCGCGCCACCGGCAACGACACGAAGCAGGCACTGATCCGCGCCACCTACCTGCTGTCGACGCGCACCGCCGTGTACGTGGCGGGCGGGCGCGTCAACAACGACGGCACCGCCGCCGTCGCCCTGTCGGCCGGCGGCTCCGTCGGCGCGGGCCTGTCGCAGACGGGCATCATCACGGGCATCAAGCACTCCTTCTGAACCAGGCCTCTCCTGTCAACCACTTACCCGTACAGCCGCGTTAAAGAGGTAAACCGGCGTCGGAGTCAACCCGGACGCCGGCCAGAGGCCTTTCGTACGCGCTGCTGAGTTGCGTCATCGCCACTCAGCAACGGGTTCGGACTTAAAGTGAATTGTGAAGAATTCGTGCTAAGTGCCGAACTTGCTATGATGGGCCGCAACCGGACAGAACGGAGAGTGCGATGGACAAGCAGCTGAACGACGAACCCCGCGCCGACTGGCGCATGGCATGCTGCGTGGCGACGGGCGTGCGCCTGTCGCGCGCGGACGGCGTCACGCAGGCCCTCGAATTCATGGTGCGCAGCGGCGTGCCGCGCGATATCGCAGTGCGCGTGCTGAGCGGGCCCCGCTTCGCGCGCGACCGCGATCGCAGCTACGGGGGCGCGTTCAGTCACTGACCTTCAGCCACCGATCTTCGGCCACTGACCTTCAGCCACTGCCCCTCGGCCACCGACCTTCAACCACTGCGCGGGAGGTCTTACAGATCCTCGTGGTGGCCGGAAGCGCCCTGCTTCCAGTAGGCGGAGATCCGGCTCGCCGTGCGGGGAAAGCCCTTCTCGCCATGCACCACGTCGCGCACCTGCGCGGCGATGGCGGCCTCGCCGCCGAACCACACAAACGCATCGTCCCGCGGCAGCGGCATCGCGCGGATCGCATCGACGAGCGCCGCGCCATCGTTCACCTGCCACACGTCCAGCTGCGCGGCGCCGGACAGCTCCACCGGCCCGGCGCCCGCGACGATGACGATCGCCCGCACGCCGGCCGGCAATTCCTCCATCCGCTGCCGGATAGCCGGCAGCGCGGCCGCATCGCCGGCCAGCAGGTGCCAGCCGTAGTCGGCCGGGATGATCATCGAGCCGCGCGGCCCGCCGATCGCGGCACGCTGGCCGATGCGCGCCTGCCGCGCCCACGTGGCAGCTTTGCCGGTGCCATGCAGCGCGAACTCGATCGTCAGCTCGCGCGCTTCCCGGTCGTAGCGCCGCGGCGTGTAGTCGCGCCGCACCTCGCCTTCGGGATCGTCGAAGATGAACTTCACGTGATCGTCGAACGACGCGGACACGAAATCCGCCAGATCGTCGCCGCCGAACGTGATCGCCACGAAATGCTCTCCCAACGGCGCCATCCGCACCACCTCGACCTCGCGCCGCTTCAATTCATGCCGCACACGCTGCACGCGGCTTACCGTTTCCATCGCTGCCATGGGCTACCCCTGTTGGTTGACAATATCCACTATTGTCGCGAAGATCGGTGGACCTTGTCAACTAATTTGGCGCAGTCGTGCGCGCGGCTGGATGATCGAAAATTTATTCAGGCTGGGAATCGAGTTTGCTGCGCACCTTGTCCAGCAGTGCCAGCAACTGGCGGCGCTCGGCCGCGTCAAGGTCGGCGATCGCCGCCTCGGCAAGCTTCTCGCCGGCACGGTGCAGGCTGCGCGCGACGGCCTTGCCCTGCTCCGTGACGTGCAGCCGCGTGCTGCGGCGGTCTTCCTCGTCGACAGCGGCGTCCAGCAGGCCCTTGTCGCGCAGGCCGCGCACGAGGCGGGCCAGCTGGGCCTTGTCGCGCCCCGAGTGGGCGATCAGGTCGCTCTGCGTGGCGCCCGGGTGACGGGCGAAGTAGCCCAGCACCTTGCCCTCCAGGTGCGTGAGCTCGTGCGCGTCGCCGCGCAGCGCGCGGAACTGGCGCGCGCGGTACATGTGCATCAGGGTGTGGATCGCCTCGAACACGGCGGAGGCGTCGGAATCGGCGTGGTCGGCAGGTGGCATGGTCGATGTCGGAAACGGGGCGCCGTGAGTATACCGCGCCCCGCCCGGCAGCGGCCTATTGACGCGCGCCCGCCACCCGCACCGTGTCGCCGTCCACCACGCCGTCCGGCGGATTGGCGACGACCTTGACGCCGGCGGCGAGGCCCGCCAGCTGCACGGCGCTGCCCAGGTCGCGGGCGATCGTCACCTGCTGCAGGCGCACCTTGTTACCGCCATCGACGGTGGCCACCTGCACGCCGTTCTTCCCGACGATCAGCGCGCCCGGCGGCACCGTGACGCCGGCCGTGCCGCCGTCGGCATCGAAGCGCGCCGTCGCGAACGCCCCGGGCACCAGCGCGCCGTCGGGGTTTTCAACTGCGAGCTGCACGAGCATCGTGCCGGACGACGCGCTGATCGCCTGCGCCAGCGATTGCACGGTGGCCGTGAACACCTGGCCGGGCCGCTCCGGCACGGTGATCTGCGCCGTGCTGCCCGGCTTGACGCGGGCCAGCTGGCGTTGCGGCACGTTGACGTAGACGCGCAGCTTGCGCAGGTCGGACACGACGAACAATTCGCTGCCCGCGCTGCCGCCCGCGTTGATCAGCGCACCGACGTCCGTATTGCGGGCGGTGACCACGCCATCGAACGGCGCTACCAGCTTCGCATAGCGCTGCAACGTGGACAGCCGCTCGACGTTGGCCTGCAGCGCCTGCACGTTCGACTGGCGTGCGGCCAGGTCGCCGATCTTCTCGTCGACTTCCTGCTGCGACACGGCCTTCGCATCGAGCAGCGCCTGCCAGCGCTCGGCCGTGCTCTTCGCCAGCGCCAGGTTGCTGCGCGCCGTGGCCAGTTCGGCCTGCGCCTGGCGCAGTTGCTGGTCTTGGTCCGGCACTTCGATTTCGGCCAGCACCTGGCCCGCCTTCACGGGCGTGCCGATGTCGGCATTCCACTTGCGCACGTAACCCGTGACGCGCGCATAGATCGGCGCGCGCGACCACGCTTCCACGCGCGCGGGCAGTTCGATCGCATCGGCGCCGGCGGGCTTTGGCGTCAGCAGCGCCACTGTCGGAATGGCCCGTTCGGCAGTGCTGTGCGTGAGCTGCTCGGCATGGCTGCGGCGGCTGACGATGCCGCTCGTGACGACGGCGGCGGCAAGGATGGCGGCGGCGGCGGCCAGCACGGTGGGCCGCGAGGTGAACTTAGATGGCATCGGGTACTCCGGTAGAGGAAGGCTGTGCGGCACGGCGGGCGTGCCGGTCATGCACGAGACTGAAAACGACGGGCACGAACACCAGCGTGGCCAAGGTCGAGCAAATCAGGCCGCCGATGACGGCGCGGCCCAGCGGCGCATTCTGTTCGCCGCCTTCGCCCAGCCCCAGCGCCATCGGCAGCATGCCGATGATCATCGCCAGTGCCGTCATCAGCACGGGGCGGAAGCGCACGTAGCCCGCTTCCAGCGCGGCGGCGGAGGCGTCGCCCAGTTCGGCCAGGCGTTCGCGAGCGAAGCTGATCACCAGCACGCTGTTGGCGGTGGCCACGCCCATGCACATGATGGCGCCCGTCAGCGCGGGCACGGACAGCGTGGTGCCCGTCACGAACAGCATCCACACGATGCCGGCCAGCGCGGCCGGCAGCGCGGACACGATCACGGCCGGGTCGAGCCACGACTGGAAATTCACGACGATCAGGAGGTAGATCAGCACGATCGCGCCCAACAGGCCGAACAGCAGGCCGGAGAAGGCGCG
This sequence comes from Pseudoduganella flava, assembly GCF_007830495.1. Classification (GTDB taxonomy): domain Bacteria; phylum Pseudomonadota; class Gammaproteobacteria; order Burkholderiales; family Burkholderiaceae_D; genus Rugamonas; species Rugamonas flava. The sequence goes on from NZ_VLKW01000007.1 coordinate 183,134, forward strand.
CTCCATCGTCTGCACCTGGCCCAGCACTTCGACGGAGGCACCTTTCGGCACGTCGGCCTTCGTGTCGGCCAGCACCTTGCGGATGTCGCGCGCCACGCCGCCCAGGTCGCGGTCCTGCGTCGTCGCGTGGATCTGCACCATCGGCTGCACGTCATACTGGCTGATCAACGCGCTGCCGTTCGATCGTTCGATGCTGGCGATGCTGCCCAGGGTAGCCGCGTTCGCGTTGCTGCCGTTACCGACCGGGAGATTGGACAGCGCGGCCAACGAGTCCATTTCGTACTGGGGCGTCTGCATCACGATCGGGTACGTCACACCGTTCTGCGGATTGAGCCAGTAGGTGGGCGACACCTGGCTGCTGCCGGCGAGGTTGACGACGAGGCTGTTGGTGACGTCGCGCGTCGTCAGGCCGAGGAGCTGCGCCTGCGTGCGGTCGACGTCCACGTTGAACATCGGCGCGCGGTTCGACTGCTGGATGCGGGCATCGACGACGCCGGGGATCGCCTTGATGCGCTTCAGCAGTTGCTGGGCATACGCGTAGTTGGCGGCGACGTCGCGGCCGCGCACCTGCACATCGACGGGCGCGGGGGCGCCGAAGTTCAGGATCTGGCTGACGATGTCGGCCGGCGGGAACGAGAACGTCGTGTCCGGGAACTGGCGCGGCAGCTCGTCGCGCAGCTTGCGCACGTAATCTGCCGTCGGGCCGTGGCCCTCCTTCAGCGCGATCTGGAAGTCGCCGTCCTGCGAGCCCATCGTGCCCGTGTTGTTGTACGTGAGGTTGATCGACGACGACGGCAGGCCGATGTTGTCGACCAGCGTTTCGATCTCGGCGGACGGGATCACGCGGCGGATCGCCTGCTCGATCTGGGCGAAGCGCACCGCCGTCTCTTCCACGCGCGTACCGACCGGCACACGCACGTGCATCAACACCTGGCCGGAATCGACGGACGGGAAGAAGTTACTGCCGATGAAGGGCAGCAGCGCGAACGACAGCAGCACGACGCCAAGGAACACGACGATGAACAGCGGCCGGCGCGCGATGGCGCCCCTCAGCACGCCGTGGTAGCCCTCGCGCAGCTTCTCGAAGCGGGCTTCGAAGCCGCGCTGGAAGCGCGCCAGCGGATTGCCGCCTTCGGACAGATGGCCGTGCGGCACATGGGCGCGCAACAGCCAGTTCGCCATCGTCGGCACCAGCGTGCGCGACAGGATGAACGAGCACACCATCGCGAAGATCACGGCTTCCGCCATCGGCACGAACAGGTAGCGCGCCACGCCTTCCAGGAAGAACATCGGGATGAACACGATGCAGATGCACAGCAGCGACACGAGCGCCGGCGTGACGATCTGCTGGGCGCCGTCGAGGATCGACGTCTCGACGTCCTTGCCCTGCTCCAGGTGCCAGTTGATGTTCTCGATCGTCACCGTCGCATCGTCGACGAGGATGCCGACGGCCAGCGCGAGACCGCCCAGGGTCATCAGGTTCAACGTCTCGCCCAGCGCGGCCAGCGCGATGATGGAACCCAGGATCGACAGCGGGATCGATACGGCGATGATCACCGTCGAGCGCCAGCTGCCGAGGAACAGCAGGATCATGATGCTCGTCAGCGCGGCGGCGATCGCGCCTTCCAGCGCCACGCCTTTCACGGCGGCGCGCACGAACACTGACTGGTCGTTGATCGGCACGACCTTCAGGGCATCGGGCAGGCCGGCGCGCAGCTGATCGAGCTTGGCGCGCACGCCGTCGACGATCGCCAAGGTCGATGCGGAGCCGTTCTTCAGCACGGACATCAGCACCGAGCGGCCACCGTCCACGTGCACGATATTCGTCTGCGGCGCATTGCCGTCGTGGACGTCGGCCACATCGCGCAGGTACACGGTGGTGCCGTTCACCACCTTCACTGGCAGGCGCCCCAGGTCGTCGATGGCGGACGGTGCGCTGTTCAGCTGGATCGTGTATTCAAGTGTATCGATCTTCTGCGTGCCCACCGGCGTGAGCACGTTCTGCGCCGCGAGCGCGGTGGCGATGTCCTGCGCGGACAGGCCCAGTGCCTGCAGTGCCGCCGGCTTCACGTCGATCTGCACCTGCCGCTGCTTGCCGCCGTACGGCAGCGGGATCGCGGCGCCGGGCACGGTGACCAGCGGCGTGCGCAGCGTGTTCATGCCCAGGTCGAACAGCTGCTGCTCGGAGAGGCCGGCGCCGGACAGCGCCAGCTGCAGGATCGGCACCGTCGCGGCGTTGTAGTTCAGGATCAGCGGCGGCGTGATCCCGGCCGGCATCTGCCGCAGCGCGCTCTGCGCGATCGCCGTCACTTGCGCATTCGCAACCGCGATGTCGACACCGGGCTGGAAGAAGATCTTCACGATCGACACGCCCTGATACGTATTCGCTTCGATGTGCTCGATGTCGTTGACGGTCGTCGTCAGTGTGCGCTGGAACAGCGTCGACACGCGGCCGGCCATCTGGTCCGGCGGCAGGCCCGTGTACTGCCAGGCCACCGCGATGACGGGGATGCGGATGTTGGGGAAGATGTCGGTCGGCGTGCGCAGAGCGGCCAGCGGGCCGATGATCAGGATCAGCAACGCGAGGACGACGAACGTGTACGGGCGCCGCAACGCGACGCGGACTGCACCTAGCAGCATGGGAACTCCAGAGGTCGGGGCCCGGTGGACGATCAGGCAAGGGAAATCCCTCTACTGTAGCCGGCAGGGGCCGTGTCGATAAGTTGCCCCAAGCCGCATGGGCTTATGAGCCGGACTTATCAATTGCAAATTGGCATGACATATCCTACCGGAATGAACAAATTCTTGTGTAGCACAATGTAACGGCCGAGATCGTGTCCCTCTGGGGTCAGACCCGGACAGGACACGAGCTCGACTGCTGAACGGCCGAGCTCGTGTCCGATTTCGGGGTTGACCCCACGGTGGACACGGGCTCGGCCGTTGATCTGGCGTGTCAGCGGCGCGCCGACAGGTCCATCGTGAAGGTCAGCGGCGCCGCGCCGCCGCCGTGCATCGTGATCGTGGCGCTGCCGGCGCCGGGCAGCGCGAACTCGGTGGGCGCTTGCGGGGATGGGGGCAGTACCGCGCCCGGCGTTGCCTGCGTCACGGCGGCCACCCAGATGGTCGGGCGGAATGCGAAGTGCGCCTTCGCGCCCGGCGCAAAGTTCGGCTTGCGGGCCAGGGGCCGGTCGCCGCGCCGCACCTCGGCGGTGAACGTCACGCGCGGCGTGCCGTTGTGGACCTCGAATTCCGCGGGATGCAGGGACGCGTGGCTGGTGGGCCGCAACAGCTCGCCCGAATGGTCGGTAATCACTTCGAACACGTCGCCGGGCGCCACCGGGTGCATCGGCGTCTGGTTGTTCCAGTTGTCCACCAGGTGGATCGTCAACCCGGCGGGCACGTCGAACGTGTAGGGCTTGTCGCGCGCAGGTTGCCCGATCACGTGCCATGCCAGAGGTTCGTCGTTCGCGCCCCCTGCCATATTGCGTTGATAGAAGACGACGCTGACGTCGCCGCTGTCGGCGGCCTCGTTGATGAAGGTGAGCTGGGTGGGTTGATTCATGAGTGGGCTCCTTGTCGGGATGGTGGACGGCCCCCGCCGTGCTGCGGCTGCGGGCCCAGCGCACCGGCCGCCGCGGCGTGCAGGATGCGCTGGAACGTCGGGCATTCGAGGTGGTTGGGTGCCTGGCAGCGGGCTGCGTGGCGCAGGCCGTCGCGCAGCGCCGTCAGCCGGCGGATCGTGCGGTCGAGGTCATCGGCCTTCGCCAGCAGCAGCGCGCGGTCGATGTTCAACTTGCCCTCCTGCGTGAACATGGCGCCGATCTCGTCGAGCGTGAAGCCGGACGCGCGGCCCAGCGCGATCAGCGCGAGCCGTTCCAGTACGGCCCCGTCGAACAGCCGGCGCAAGCCATGCCGGCCGCTCGCCGCGATCAGCCCCTTCGCTTCGTAGTAGCGCAGCGCGGACGGCGCCATGCCGCTGCGCCGGGCCACCTCGCCGATATCCAGTAACGCCATGCCGACCTCGATAGGATGTGACGCGGCACGATACCATGACCGCACGCCGCCGGCAGAGGGCTTGCGGAGCCCCGCTTAAAAGTCCATTAATCGCCCGCCGCTATACTGGCGCACTCCAACTGCGTGCCGCCCTTGCGCCTCCATCATCCATGCACCTCCTTCTCGTCGAGGACGACCCGATGCTTGCCGCCGCCGTCTGCGAGCGCGCGCGGCAAGCCGGCCTTTGCATCGACCATGCGCGCGATGCGCCGGCGGCCCGCGTCGCGCTGGTCGATCACGCCTATTCCGCGATCCTGCTCGACCTGGGCCTGCCCGGCGAATCCGGGCTCGTGCTGCTGCAAGGCCTGCGCGCAGCGTACGACGCCACGCCCGTGATCGTGCTGACGGCGCGCGGCCAGATGTCCGAGCGCATTGCCGGCCTGGATGCGGGCGCGGACGACTACCTGGTCAAGCCGTTCGACTTCGACGAGCTGTGGGCGCGGCTGCGCGCGGTGACGCGGCGCAGCGAAGGCAAGGCCGTGCCGGTCCTCACGTGCGGCGACGTGCGCCTGGACCTGGCCACGCAGCGCGTCACGCGGGCCGGCACGCCCGTCACGCTGAGCGCCTTCGAATACCGCACACTGCTTGTCTTCATGGAGCGGGCCAACCGCATCGTCACGCGCGCGCAGCTGGAGACCCTGATCTACGGCGACGGCAGCGACATCGGCAGCAACACGGTCGCCGTGTTCATCCACCAGCTGCGCCGCAAGCTGGGCGAACGGATCATCGAAACCGTGCATGGCCAGGGCTATGTGCTGCGCAAGGAGAGCGCGTGACATCGCTGCGCGCCCGCCTGCGCGCCGTCCTCGGCCTGACCTTGGCGTGCTGCTGGATCGGCGGCGTCGGCCTCGTCGTCACGTACACGGCCCATAGCGAAAGCAGCCGCTGGGACAGCCGGCTGCAGACGTTCGGCACGCGGCTGCTGCTCACCATCCCGGCCGGCAAGGTGGGCCGCGGGCCGTTCGGTCCGGGCCTTGAGCTGCCACCGGCCATGCAGCGGATGGAAGAGCACTTCGCGTTCCAGATCTGGCGTACCGACCGCAAGCTGTTCATCAAGACGCCGTCCGCGCCCGAGGCCCCGTTCCAGCCGACGTTCGTCGACGGCTTCACCAGCCGTGTGGTCGCCGGCAGGAAGTGGCGCATCTACACGATCTCGGACCGCTACCACCAGGTCTCCGTGCAGGTGGCGAACCTGCAAAGCGTGGCCGACCGCGAGATGCAATACGAGGCGCTGGTCGCGCTGGCGATGCTGACGGCCGTGCTGCTGGTGGTGGCGGCCTTGCTGGGCCGGGTGCTGGACCGCTCGCTGCGTCCGCTGGCCGACATCGAAAGCGCGTTGCGGCGGCGGCGCGACTTCGACCTGGCCCCGCTGCCGCTGCGCGACCTGCCGCTGGAGCTGCACCCGCTCGTCCGCTCGTTCAACCATGTGCTGCAGCAGCTGGACGCCGCGATCGGCACCGAGCGCCGCTTCATCGGCGACGCGGTGCACGAACTGCGCACGCCACTGGCCGCACTGCAGGCGCAAGCGGACGTGGCGCTGCACGCGGCCACGCCGGCCGACAAGGACGCCGCGCTGCACACGCTGCAAGCGGTGGCGCGGCGCAGCGCCCGGCTCGCGGAACAGCTGCTCGACGTCGCCCGCCTCGATGCCGGCGCCGCCGTCGACCGCGGCAAGCCGCTGGACCTGGCCGTGCTGGCGATGCATGTCGCCCGCGAGCAGCAGTTCCACGCCAGCCGGCGCGGCTGCACGATCGACCTCGATACCGCGGCCGCGCCGATCGCCGGCGACATGGACGAAGTGGCGACCCTGCTGCGCAACCTCGTCGATAACGCGGTGCGCTTTGCCGGCGCCGGCGGGCGGGTGCTGGTGCGCTGCGGCACGGCGGCCGACCACGTCTACCTGTCCGTCGCGGACGACGGCCCCGGCGTGCCGGCCGCCGAGCAGGAAGCCATCTTCCAGCGCTTCTACCGGCGCGCCGGCACGGATGGCGCCAACGATGGCCGCGGCAGCGGCATCGGCCTGTCGCTGGTGGCGGCGATCGCGCGCCTGCATGGCGCGCGCATCGTCACCGGAACGGGGCTGGCGGGACGGGGCTTCGCGGTCAGCGTGGCCTTCCCGCCCTGCCCCGCTCAGAACGCGTAGAGGTAGCCCAGCCGCACGCCCGGTTCCGTGGCGCGTTCGACGAGCGGGCTGTCCTTGATCGCGCTGCCGGACCGGCTTGCGCTGACGTCGACGAAGAAGCGGTGCCGCTGGCGCAGCGCGTAGCTGAAGCGCACGCCCACTTCGACGGCGCTGGTCGAATCGCCGCTGTATTGGGGGCGCCAGGTGCGCGCCTCGTCGGCCCGCACGCCGTAGTAGTAGTCGACGTACTTGCTGTCGTACCAGTCGGCTGCGATGCGCGGCGTGACCGTGAAGGCGCCGGCGCGAAACTCGCGGTTCACTTCCAGCTTGAAGCGCTTGCCTTCCGCGTCGCCGGTGGCTGCAAGCGCCTCGGCCGCCACGTTCGCCACGCTGTTCTTCCAGATCGCGGCGGCGCCGACCCAGACGCCGCCCTTGCGTTCGGCCATGCCCGCGAGGTACGGCGAATCCTCCGCCTCGTAGCCGTCGCCCGCGTAGCGCACGCGCAGGCGCAGCGAGACGGGGCCGCCGATGGGCAGCTTGACGTCGAGCTTCGGCCCGAACACGCTGAGCCAGCGGCTTTCGTACAGCACCAGCGGCAGCGCCTTGGCCTTGTTGTCGAAGTCGCGGTAGATCTTGCGCTCGTAGCCGGCACCCAGGCCGAGGCCCCATTGCGCTTGCGGCCCGGCCGCCTCGGCCTGCGCCAGCTCCGGCGCCAGCACCTGGGCCGGAGCGGTGCCGGGCAAGCCCAGCGCGAAGGCGCATGCGGCTGGCGGCAGCAGGCGGGTGAAGCGATAGCTGAACGATATTCGATTCATGGACATCCTTTTCGGTGACAGGGGAAGCGCGCCGCGTCAGCGCGCGCAGGCCGAAGCATGGGGGATCGCGATTAACCGTTTTTTAAGGGCGCTACCGGGAACGTCCCCGCTTGACTTCAAGCGAACTTGAAGTGGCAAAATGGGATGGACCACTGAGAGGGAGGGACGATGGAAGCAAACGACAATCCGCAGGCGGCGCTGTGGAACGGCAGCGCCGGCGCCGCGTGGGTGGACAACCAGGATCTGCTGGAAGCGTTGTTCCGGCCGTTCGAGCCGCTGCTGGCCGCGGCGATCGCACCCGGCGCGCAGGTACTGGACGTTGGCTGCGGCACGGGCAGCACGACGCTGGCCATCGCGCGGCAGCTGGCCGGCACGGGACATGCCACGGGTCTCGACATTTCGGAAGCGATGATCGACACCGCGCGCGCGACGGCGGCGCGGCTGGATATCGACGCGACGTTCCTGTGCGCCGATGCCGAGCGCCACCCGTTCGCGCCGGACAGCCTCGACGCCATCGTGTCGCGCTTCGGCGTGATGTTCTTCGCCGACCCGGTAGCCGCCTTTGCGAACCTGCGCCGCGCGGCGCGCCCGGGCGCCACGTTGCACCTGTATGCGTGGCGCGACGCGGCGGAAAATCCGTTCATGACCGCGGCCGAGCGCGCGGTCGCGCACCTGGTGCCGTTGCCGGAGCGCGATCCGGACGAGCCGGGCCAGTTCGCGTTCGCGCGCCGGCAGCGGGTGGAAGGCATCCTGCACGACAGCGGCTGGCAGGACGTGACGATCGCACCGGCCGACGTGCGCTGCTCAATGCCTCTGGTCGCACTGCCGCGCTACGTCAGCCGCATGGGGCCACTGGGCCGCATCCTGCCCACGCTGGACGAGGCAAGCCGCGCGCGCATCGTCGAAGAGGCCTGTGCGGGGTTTGCGCCGCACGTGCAGGGCGAAGCGGTCATGTTCACGGCCGCGTGCTGGGAGATCCGCGCGCGCAATGGTTGAGGCGCTGCGCGCGCCACAGCGCCAGCGCTGACGCTTACTTCGCCGGCACGGCCTCCAGCTCGCGGATACGGGCACGCAGCGCCCGCTCGTCGTTCCAGCGCGCCGTTTCGTCGCGCACGACGGCGACGATGGCGGACACCGCACCGGCGGCGTCATGCAGCAGCGCGACGGTGAACGCGATCGACAGCGGCTTGCCTTCCTTGTGCACGGCCGGCACACGCAAGAGGTCGTGGCCGTAGCGCGTTTCGCCCGTCGCCATCGTCTTGTGGTAACCGTCCCAGTGCCGCTGCCGCTGGCGTTCGGGGATGATCAGGTCGAGCGACTTGCCGAGCGCATCGTCGGCCGTGAAGCCGAAGATGCGGGTCGCCGCGTCGTTCCAGAACGTGATCGCGCCGGCGGCATCGCAAACGATGACGCCGTCGCCGATCGCGCGTACGAGCTGTTCGAAATCTGCCGCTTGCATGCTGCCTCCTGATGAAGAAAAAAAGCGCGCCCGGCGGGCGCGCAATGGATACTCTCGTTACCGCCAGCCTCGTTCGGTCACACCACCCGCTGCTCGTGCAGCGCGGCGATCTGCTGGGAATTGTAGCCGAGCTGCTCGAGGATCTCGTCGGTGTGTTCGCCCAGCAGCGGGGAGCCCTTGACCTCGACCTTCATGTCCGAGAACTTGATCGGGCTGCCCACGGTCAGGTACTTGCCGCGCTCCTTGTGGTCGACCTCGACGATCGTGCCGCTGGCGCGCAGCGACGGGTCGTTGGCCAGTTCCTTCATCGTCAGCACCGGCGAGCACGGGATGTCGAACTTGCGCAGGATGTCGACGGCCTCGAACTTCGTCTTGTCCTTCAGCCACTCCTCGATCGTGCCGAAGATGTCGAAGATCTTGTCCTGCCGCGCCTGCGCCGTCATGTACGCCGGATCGTCGATCCACTCTTCCTTGCCGATGGCCCGGCAGATCGGCGCCCACGCGTGACCCTGGATCGTGAAGTAGATGTAGGCGTTCGGGTCGGTCTCCCAGCCCTTGCACTTCAACACCCAGCCCGGCTGGCCGCCGCCGCCGGCATTGCCGCCGCGCGGCACCACGTCCGAGAACTTCCCGTGCGGGTACTGCGGATACTCTTCCAGGTATCCAACGCGGTCCAGCCGCTGCTGGTCGCGCAGCTTCACGCGGCACAGGTTCAGCACACTGTCCTGCATCGACACGGCCACCTTCTGGCCCTTGCCCGTCACGTCGCGAGCGCGCAGCGCCGTCAGGATGCCGATAGCCAGGTGCATGCCCGTGTTGCTGTCGCCCAGCGCGGCGGCGCTGACGGTCGGAGGGCCGTCGTCGAAGCCCGTCGTCGACGCGGCACCGCCGGCGCACTGGGCCACGTTCTCGTACACCTTCAGGTCCTCGTAATGGTGCCCGTCGCTGAAGCCCTTGACGGAGGCGACGATCATGCCGGGGTTCAGCTCACGGATGTGCTCCCACGTGAAGCCCATCCGGTCCAGCGCGCCGGGGCCGAAGTTCTCGACCAGCACGTCCGATTCCTTGATCAGCTTCGTCAGGATCTCCTTGCCCTCGGGCGTCTTCGTGTCCAGCGTCAGCGAGCGCTTGTTCGAGTTCAGCATCGTGAAGTACAGCGCGTCGACGCCCGGGATGTCGCGCAGCTGCGAACGCGTCACGTCGCCAGCGCCGGGCCGCTCGACCTTGATCACGTCGGCGCCGAACCATGCCAGCATCTGCGTGCATGCCGGCCCCGCCTGTACGTGGGTGAAGTCGATGATCTTGATGCCTTCCAGCGGTTTGCTCATGTCAGTCTCCTTGGTGATTTTGGTCGTAGCGGGGCCCTGCCGGCGCGCCTGGGGCGTGCCGGGCCATGGCATGTCAAACAAAACGGGTTACTCGCAGTGGCTTATTTCTTCGCGGCGCTCTGCGGATTCAGGTTCGTCAGGCGGCCGCTCTCGGTGCCGGCCGTTTCGTCGATGACCGCGTTGATCAGTGCCGGCTTGCCCGCGGCAATCGCCTCGGACAGCGCGCGCGTCAGCTCCTCCGGCGTGGTGGCGTTGTAGCCGATCCCGCCGAATGCTTCGATCATCTTGTCGTAACGGGCGTTCTTCACGAACACGGTCGGTGCCGGCTCGGCGCCACCGGTCGGGTTCACGTCGGTGCCCTTGTACACGCCGTTGTTGTTGAAGATGATTGTCGTGACGGGCAGGTCGTAGCGGCAGATCGTTTCCAGTTCCATGCCGGAGAAGCCGAACGCGCTGTCGCCTTCCACCGCCACGACGGGCTTGCCGGAGACAACCGCGGCGCCGATCGCATAGCCCATGCCGATGCCCATGATGCCCCACGTGCCGGAATCGAAACGCTTGCGCGGCTGGTACTGGTCGATGATGCTGCGCGCGTAGTCGAGCGTGTTGGCGCCTTCGTTGACGAGGTTGATGTCCGGGTGCTGTTTCAGCACGTCGCGGATCGCCCGCAGCGCGCTGTGGAAGTTCATCGGCGCAGGGTTCTTGTCCAGCAGCGCCGCCATCTTCGCGACATTGGTTTCCTTCTTCTCCGCGATCGCGGCCAGCCATTCGCCCTCGGGCTTGTCGATGCCGGCGCGGTCCAGGCCAGCGAGCAGCGCGCCGACACAGGAGCCGATGTCGCCGATCAGCGGCGCGGCGATCGCCACGTTGCTGTCGATTTCCGTCGGTGCGATGTCGATCTGCACGAACTGTTTGGGTTTGCCCCACGTCTTGCCCTTGCCGTGCGCGAGGAGCCAGTTCAGGCGCGCGCCGACCAGCACCACCACGTCCGCCTCGGCCAGCACGAACGAGCGCGCGGCGGACGCGCATTGCGCATGCGTATCGGGCAGCAGCCCCTTGGCCATCGACATCGGCAGGTAGGGAATGCCGGTGCGCTCGACCAGCGCGCGGATGTCGTCGTCGGCCTGCGCATACGCGGCGCCTTTGCCCAGCAGGATCAGCGGCTTCTTCGCGCCCTTCAACAGCGCCAGCGCGCGGTCCACGGATTCCGGGGCCGGCAGCTGGCGCGGCGCGGGATCGACGACCTGCACCAGCGAGCGCTTGCCATGGTTCGCTTCGATGGTCTGCGCCAGCAGCGCGGCCGGCAGGTCGAGGTACACGCCACCGGGGCGGCCCGAGACGGCGGCGCGGATCGCGCGGGCGATGCCGATGCCGATGTCCTCCGCCTTCAGCACGCGGAACGCGGCCTTTGCATGCGGGCGGGCGATGTTCAGCTGGTCCATCTCTTCGTAGTCACCCTGCTGCAGGTCGACGATCTCGCGTTCGGAGGAACCGGAGATCAGGATCATCGGGAAGCAGTTCGTCGTGGCGTTGGCCAGCGCCGTGAGTCCGTTCAGGAAGCCCGGTGCGGAGACCGTCAGGCAGATGCCGGGCTTCTGCGTGATGTAGCCGGCGATGGCCGCGGCGTTGCCCGCGTTCTGCTCGTGGCGGAAGCCGATGAAGCGCATGCCTTCGGCCTGCGCGAGCCGCGCGAGGTCCGTGATCGGTATGCCGACCAGGCCGAAAATCGTGTCGATGCCGTTCTGCTTCAGCGCATCGATCACCAGGTGGAAGCCGTCGGTGACTTCTACCGATACATTGTGGGTCATGGTTGTCTCCGGTGATTTTTTCGAGGTGCCTGTCGGTCCAGGGCCGTGAAATCATCATAGCCAGCCCCTCTGATTTGGATCATTGACCGCGGTCAAGATTCGCCGCATGATGTCAATTCGTGTATGTTGGATGGTTATCCATGCTGATTGCGAACCACCCGGAACGGAACATCATCCGCGCGCAGCTGAAGCAGAACATCGTGCTGAAGGCGTTGCGGGACAGCGAAATGGCGGCCCTCGAGCCGTACCTGACGGTGACCAATCACCAGAAGGGCGACCTGCTGCAGAACCAGGGCGTGTATGAGATGGACCAGTTCTTCATCCTTGACGGCATCGTGAAGCGCCAGGTGACGAACCACGAAGCGAAGGAGATGATCCTGCGCTTTTCATCGGAGCGCGATATCGAGACGAGTTATGCGGCGTGGTGCCTGAAGACGCCGACGCCGTACAGCATCGTGTGCGTGACGAAGGCGCGCGTGGCGACGATGCCGCTGCCGCAGTGGGTCGACTTCCTGCAAAGCCACAGCCTGTTGAAGCAGGCGTTCGAGCACGAGGTGATGAACCTGATGAGCGGCATCATGGCGCACACGATCACCTTGCACCTGCTCGACGCGCCGGGCCGCGTGCACCGCTTCATGCGCAAATTCCCCGAGCTGTTCGAGCGCCTGCCGAAAAAGGAACTGGCGTACTACCTGAACCTGTCGCCGGAAACGCTGAGCCGCTTGAAGCACCAGGGCAAGATTTGAATCGATCCGAAAAGCAACAGTTTTCGGGCGGCAATCAAGAAATTTTTCTGCCTTATTTTTGAGCGCTTTTTCATAGACAGATATCCGAAATGTGAATGACGGATATCGTCCGCGTCAATTGGACCGGGGGTCTGCTCCCTTTATAATCAAGGGCATACGAGCTTTCAACCATCCAGAGGAGCATCAAAATGAACGGCTTCACCGATACCGCAAAGCAAGAGCAAGGATTTTCCCTGGCAGCCTTCCTGCTGTCGATCTTCAACCTGGACCTGCGCGACAAACTGAGCGAGCAGAAACCGGAGCAGGACGAAGGCGCCTACACCTGGGGCATGTGATTCATCAGGGTCAGACCCGTCGGGTCTGACCCTATAGCGCAGCACCCTTTCCCCCAGAAGGCAAGAGTCTGGGGTTAGAACGCCTCCACGGCTCTCACCTACCCCTCAGCACGCTTTCACCCCAAGAAGCGAACTGCTTGGGTCAGACCCATCGGGTCTGACCCTGAACTGCAACCTCACCCCACCCCGCGCCTCCGTCATCGTCTGCTCCAGCAGCTTCACCAGCGCGTAAGCCGAATCGATGTGCGGCGTCGGCGTGTCCGTCATCCGCGCCAGCTCGATGACGGAGCCCACCAGCGCATCGATCTCCGGGCCCCGTCCCGCTTCCACGTCCTGCAGCATCGACGTCTTGTGCTTGCCGATCTTTTCGGCGCCGGCGATGCGCCGGTCCAGGGTCACGCGGAACGAGATGCCCAGCTTGGCCGCCACCGCTTCCGCCTCGCGCATCATGTTCGCCGCCAGGTCGCGCGCCAGCGGGTGCTGGCAGATGTCGACCAGCGTCGAATGCGCGAGGGCGCTGATCGGGTTGAACGACAGGTTTCCCCACAGCTTCAGCCAGATCTCGGCGCGGATGTCCTCCAGCACGGGCGCCTTCAGCCCCGCATGCTGGAAGCACGCGGACACGGCCAGCGCGCGTTCGCTGGTACTGCCATCGAGTTCGCCGAGCGGGAAGCGCTCGCCCTCGATGTGGCGGATCACGCCGGGCGACATCAGCTCCGCCGCCGGATAGACGACGCAGCCGAGGATCCGTTCCGGCGGGATGCGCCGCGCCAGGTCGCCCTGCGGGTCCACGCTGTGCACGGCGCGCCCTTCAAATGGGCCGCCGTGCCGGTGGAAGTACCAGAACGGTATGCCGTTCTGCATCGTGACGACGATGGTCCGCGGCCCGAACAGCCGGCCGATCCGGCCCGCCACGTCGGCCACCTGGTGCGCCTTCAGCGCGACGATGACGATGTCCTGCGGCCCCGCCGCGTCATAGTCATCCGTGGCCCGCACGCCGGCCGCCACCTGCACGCGGCCGTCCATCTCGACGAGCCGGATACCCCGGTTGCGGATGGCGTCCAGGTTGGCGCCGCGCACGAGGAACGTCACGTCCTCGCCCGCCAGCGCCAGCCGCGCCCCCACCAGGCCGCCGATGGCGCCCGCTCCGATCACTGCGATCTTCATCACCTGCTCCTCATGGTTACTCGAAACGGTTGCTGAGCGTGCCGATGCCGTCGATCTCCACCGCGATCGTGCTGCCCGGCCGCATCGAGCCCACGCCGACCGACGTGCCGCACAACAGCAGGTCGCCGGGCTCCAGTGTCATGTCCTGCGAGATGCGGCTGACCAGCTCCGCGCAGGAGAACACCATGTCGTTGATCGGATAGTCCTGCCGCACCTCGCCGTTCAGGATCGTGCGCACCACCAGCATCGCCGGGTTCAGGCCCGTGGCGATCACGGGGCCGAACGGGCAGAACGTGTCGAAGCCCTTGGCCCGCACCCATTGGGGGAACGTGGGATCGCGGTTGATGATGTCGCCGACGGTGACGTCGTTGGCGCACGTGTAGCCGAAGATGTAGTCGGGCGCGCTGTCGGCGGAGACGCCGCTGCAGGTGCGGCCGATGACGATCGCCAGCTCGCCCTCGAACGCGACCTTCGCATCGACGCGGGGCTTTTTGATCGTGCCGCCCGCCGCAAGGTACGACGTGGGGGGCTTCATCAGGTACAGCGGTTCGGGCGGGGGCGCAAGGCCAAGTTTCTTGCCCAGCGCATGGAAGTTGTTCCACATCGCCAGCACCTTGCCCGGCACGACCGGCGTGCACACTTCCACTTCGGCCAGGTTGATCGCGATGTCCGTGCGCTGCGGGCTGTCGAACATGTCGCCCTTGAAGACGCGGATCTTGTCGCCCTCGAGCGTGCCGAAGCGCACGATGTCGAGGTGCCTGAAACGTATCCAGTGCTGGATCATGGGAGCCTCTTTCGGATGGTGCGGCCGTGCCCGCCCCGTGCATGCGGCGGGCATGCACGGGATGCAGAATCAACTGCGCGAGGTGCCGTCTGTGATGGAAGGTCAGTTGACCAGGCGGGCCGCACCGGTGCTGGCGGTCAGCACGGTGTCGTCGTCCTGCACGGTGACGGTGCCGGACGCCTCTTCGATGAAGCGCTTGCGCATCGGGCGCAGCACCCACCAGGCCAGCACCGCGGCCAGCGCGTTCATGCCGCAGCCGACGAAGAACACCGCTTCCCAGCTGCCGCTGGCGGCCGTGATCAGGCTGGAGATCGGCACGAAGATCGAGGCCGTGCCCTTCGCCGTGTACATCAGGCCCGCGTTACCTGCCGCGTTACGCGTGCCGAACGTATCGGCCGTCGTTGCCGGGAACAGGCTGTAGATCTCGCCCCAGGCAAAGAACACGAGGCCCGTCAGGATCACGAACATGATCGGGTCGCGGCCGAAGTAGTACAGCGCGATGATGCCGACGGACTCCAGCGCGAAGGCGATGAACATCGTCTTCTCGCGGCCGATCTGGTCGGACACCCAGCCGAAGAACGGCCGCGTCAAGCCATTGAGCACCCGGTCGATCGCCAGGGCGAACGTCAGCGCCGGCAGCACCATGCCCATCACGTTGAACTTGATGCCGTCGATCTCGAAGTCCTTCGCGATCGGGCCCATCTGCGCCGTCGCCATCAGGCCGCCCGCGGCCACCAGCACGAACATCAAGTACATCACCCAGAACACGGGGGTGCGCACCATCTGCGACGGCTTGTAGTCGGCCGTCGTCTGCAGCACGGCGGGGCTGGCCTTCTTCTTGGCGGACTTGCTGGCCGCATGCGGCGGGCGGGCCATCATCAGCGCAAGCAGGATCACTATCGCGCCCTGGCCGAGGCCGAAGTACAGGAACGTATCGGCATAGCCGCGGCTTTCGATCATGTTCGAGATCGGGATGATCGTGGCGGCCGAGCCGGCGCCGAAGCCGGCAGCCGTCAAGCCGGCGGCCAGGCCGCGGCGGTCCGGGAACCACTTCAGTGCCGAGCCCACGCAGGTGCCATAAACGGCGCCGGCGCCGATGCCGCTGATGGCGGCGGCCACGTACAGCACGAACAGCGACGACGCGAACGAGTTCATCACCCAGCCGATCGCGCACAGCAGGCCGCCGAACAGCACGACGGGACGCGGGCCCCATTTGTCGACGGCCCAGCCTTCGACGGGCACGAGCCACGTCTCGGTCAGGATGAAGATCGTGAACGCCACCTGGATCGAAGCCTTGCTCCAGCCATGCGCCTCGGACAGCGGGTTGACGAACAAGGTCCAGCCATACTGCAGGTTGGCGATCATGGCCATGCAGATGATGCCCATGACCAGTTGCATCCAGCGGAACGACGCTGGCCTTTCAAATGCGGTCGATGCCTCGGTTTTCATGCGGTGTCTCCCCTCTGTTTTGTCGGTACGCTTCCAGGATCGGGCGTGGGCTGCGGCTGGGGCGCTCGGGGCCTGGCGATGCTGCGGTGCAGTAGGTTGTGCATGACCTTTGTCTCCTGTTTTGTGTTCACGACTGCGACCAAATGACGACTCTGGAACCGCGGGATCGATCATTGATCCCTTATTTGAAGTTCAACAGATGGGACGATTGTGGAAGAACAAAATTCGCATATCCTTGACCGCGGTTAAGAATCAAAAATTCGGCTGAAGTAGTGGCTTTCGCACACCGCCTCTTCCCTGTTCGTTAGATACCGATCTGCTGCTGGCGCAGCTCGCGCCAGTCGATCGCCGCCGTCACGTCCGCGCCGCAGGCGACGAACTGCGCCTCGCAGCGTTCCTTCGTCGCCATGATCGCGTCGACGAGGAAGTCCGCGTCGTAGGCTGTCAGCAGGTGCGCCTGGTGCCGCGCCAGGTAGTCGCGCACGCAGGCGCGCTCGGCGCCCGCATCGGGCAGGTCGCAATCCACATCCCAGTACCAGGGCAGGCCCAGCTCGTGAAAGGCCGCGTTCCACGCATTGCGTTGCGCCGCGGCTGCGCCGTTCATCACCGTCATCGTCTCCTCCGTTGTGCGATTGACCACGGAGCCATGGTAGGGCCATCAAATGATTAGTAAAAGTTAAAGTTTTTAGGGATAATCATCAGCGATACCTTATGGATGGAGGCTCGATGCGCAACGCCACACTGCGGCAGCTGAAGACGTTCGAGGCCGTCGCCCGCCACCTCAGTTTTTCCCGCGCCGCCGAGGAACTGCACCTGACGCAGCCGGCCGTGTCGACGCAGATCCGCACGCTGGAAGGACACGTGGGCGCGACCTTGTTCGAGCAGCTGGGCAAGAAGACGTACCTGACGCAGGCCGGTGTCGAGCTGCTGCCCTACAGCCGCGCGATCATCCTGCAGTTCGAGGAGGCGGAAGCGGCGATGGCGCAGCACCGCGGCGTGTCCGGCGGCCGGCTGAACGTGGCCGTGATCAGCGCGGGCGACTACTTCTTCCCGCAGCTGATGGTGGCGTTCGCGCGGCGCCACCCGGGCGTGCAGCTGAACCTGACTGTGCACAACCGCGAAGAGCTGCTGGGCGAGCTGGCGGCGAACCGCACGGACCTGGCGGTAATGGTCCGCCCGCCGTCCGATGCCGACACGCAGAACGACGCCTTCGCGCCCCACCCTTACGTGATCGTCGCGGCGCCGGATCATCCCCTCGCGGCGCACCGCGGCCAGATTCCGCTGCGCGAGCTGGTGCGCCACCCGTTCGTCGTGCGCGAACGGGGCTCGGATACGTGGCATTCGATGGAAGACGCGCTCGGGCACCACCTGGCGGCGCTGCAGGTGGCGATGGAAATCAAGAGCACGGAGACGATCAAGCAGGCCGTCATCGCGGGCATCGGCCTGGGCTTCATGTCGGCCCACACGATCGGGCGCGAGCTGGCCGCGGGCAGCCTCGTCGTGCTGCCCGCCGAGCGCTTCCCGCTGATGCTGCACTGGTACGTGGTGCACCGCCGCGAGAAGCGCCTGCCGCCGGTGGCCAGCGCGTTCCGGCAGTTCCTGCTGGAAGATGGCGCCGAGTGGATCGCCCGGCTGATCCCCACTAGCGCCGGCGACGGCGCTCAGCGCCCGTTGAGCGCCCGCACGTGGGCCGCGCAGCCGCCGGCCAAGCCGGTGCCGCTGTAGCCGCCTTCCAGCACGGAGACGATGCGGCCCTGGCACACGTCGGCCGCGATGTCCATCACCTCGCGGGTGATCCAGTAAAAGTCGTCGTCGTCCAGCTCCATCTGCGCGAGCGGATCGAGCTTGTGCGCGTCGAAGCCGGCCGAGACCAGGATCAGCTCCGGCGCGAACGCGCGCAACGCCGGCAACAGCCGCGTGCCGACGCTGCTGCGGAACGGCTTCGAACCGCAGCCGGGCGGCAGCGGCACGTTGACGATATTGCCGACACCCCGCTCGCTGGCCGCCCCGGTGCCCGGATACAGCGGCGACTGGTGACTGGAACCGAAGAACAGCTCGGGGCGGTGCCGGAACGCCGCCTGGGTGCCGTTGCCGTGGTGGACGTCAAAGTCGATGACGGCGACCCGCTGCAGCCCATGCGCGTGCAGCGCGTGCGCGGCGGCGATGGCGACCTGGTTGAAGATGCAGAAGCCCATCGCCCGGTCCGGCTCAGCGTGGTGGCCGCACGGCCGCGTGGCGCAGAACACGTTGTCCGCCTCGCCCGCCATCACGGCATCGACGCCCGCACAGGCGGCGCCCACGCAGCACATCACGGCATCCCACGACTTCGGCGACATCACCGTATCGCCGCCATCGAGCACCTGCAAGCCTTCGCGGGGCGCCAGCGCAGCGACGGTATCGACGTAGTCCGCCTCGTGTACCAGCAGCACCTGCTCGCGTGTACCGCGCGGCGCCTCGCGCCACTCCAGGTGCGCGAACTCCGGCTGCCACAGCGTGCGCATCACGGCGTGCAGGCGCTCGGGCGATTCCGGGTGGCCGGGGCCGGGCCGGTGCTCCAGGCAGTCCGGGTGGAACATCACCAGCGTGCGCATGGCGCCTCCTTCCCGTTACGCGGCGGCGATCGCATGGTTCGCCATCTTCTCGATCGCCTGGCACAGCGCCGAGTGATCCAGCTGGGACAGCCCGTGCGCGGCGCAGCTGTTCATCAGCTCCTGCGTGACGGCGGTATTGGGCAGCGAGATGCCGAGGCTCTTCGCACCCTGCAGCGCCAGGTTCAGGTCCTTCTGGTGCAGCGCGATCCGGAAGCCGGGCGCGAACGTGCGCTTGACCATCCGCTCGCCATGCACCTCGAGGATGCGCGACGCCGCGAAGCCGCCCATCAGCGCCTGCCGCACCCTGGCGGGATCGGCGCCCGCCTTCGATGCGAACAGCAGCGCTTCCGACACGGCCTGGATCGTCAGCGCGACGATGATCTGGTTCGCCACCTTCGCCGTCTGGCCATCGCCATTGCCGCCGACCAGCGTGATGTTCTTGCCCATCAGCTGGAATAGCGGCAGCACGCGGTCGAACGCCTCCTGCGTGCCGCCGGCCATGATCGTCAACGTGGCCGCTTTCGCCCCCACCTCGCCGCCGGACACGGGCGCGTCGATGTAGTCGCAGCTCTTCTTGTTGATCTTCTTCGCGAACTCCTTCGTCGCGAGCGGCGAGATCGAGCTCATGTCGACGACGATCTTGCCCGGCGTGAGCGCGGCCGCCACGCCGTGTTCGCCGAACAGCACCTCCTCGACCTGCGGCGTATCGGGCACCATCACGAAGATGATGTCGGCCCGCTTGGCCACTTCGGCCGCGCTGGTGCAGACGGTCGCGCCATTCTCGACGAGCGCCAGCGGCGGGTTCTTCACGTCGTGCAGGTACAGCTTGCAGCCGCCCACTTGCAGGTGGCCGGCCATCGGGCCGCCCATGATGCCGAGGCCGATGAATCCTGTTTTGGTCATGATGGTCTCCAGTAGAAAGAACAAAGGTGTCGATACGGCGTGCTTTCACCCCAACGGCGAACGGCTGGGGTCAGACCCGCCGGGTCTGACCCCGGGTTTTGCTTTGGGGTTCAAGCGAGCGTTTCGGCCTGCTCGGCAATCCACCCCAGCCCCGCCACCGTCCCCGCCCGCGGCTTGTACTCGCACCCCACCCACCCCGTGTAGCCGATATCGTCCAGCAGCGGCAGCAGGTAGCGGTAGTTGATCTCGCCGGTGCCCGGCTCGCCGCGCCCCGGGTTGTCGGCCAGCTGGATGTGCCGGATCAGCGGCAGGTACGCGCGGATCGTCGCGGCCAGCTCGCCTTCCATCCGTTGCATGTGGTAGATGTCGTATTGCAGGAACAGGTTGTCAGATCCCGTCTCGCGGATGATGTCCAGCGCCTGCCGGCTGCCGTTCAGGAAGAAGCCGGGGATGTCGAACGTGTTAATCGGTTCGATCAGCAGCGCGATGCCCTCTTCCTTCAGCCGGTGCGCGGCGAAGCGCAGGTTGGCGACCAGCGTCGCATGCGCCGCGTCCGCGGACACGCCGGCCGGCAGGATGCCCGCCAGGCAGTTCAGCTGCTTCACGCCCAGCGCCTGCGCATACGCGAGCGCGACGCCGACGCCGTCTTCGAACTCGCCGCGCCGGTCCGGGTGGCAGGCGATGCCCCGCTCGCCACCGGCCCAGTCGCCGGCCGGCAGGTTGTGCAGCACCAGCTCCAGGCGGTGCGCATCCAGCTGCGCGGCCAACGTCTGTGCCGGGTACGCATACGGGAACAGGAATTCGACGCCGTGAAAGCCCGCCTGCGCGGCCAGGCGGAAACGGTCGAGGAAATCGGCTTCGTTGAACAGCATCGTCAGGTTGGCGGCGAGCTTCATGGTGATCCCTTATTGGATGTCGAGGACGTCGTTGAATTCGTTGAGCGCATCGATCTCGGTGCCCATCGCGATATTCGTCACCCGCTCCAGGATGATCTCGACGACGACGGGCACCTGGTACTGCCGCATCAGCGCCCGGGCCTGCTCGAACGCGGGCACGATGCCGTCCGGCCGGAACACGCGCAGCGCCTTGCAGCCCAGCCCTTCGACGACGGCCACGTGATCGACGCCATAGCCTTCCAGCTCGGGCGAGTTGACGTTCTCGAACGCCAGCTGCACGCAGTAGTCCATCTCGAAGTTGCGCTGCGCCTGGCGGATCAGCCCCAGGTAGGCGTTATTCACGAGCACGTGGATGTACGGCAGCTTGAACTGCGCCGCCACGGCCAGCTCCTCGATCAGGAACTGGAAGTCGTAGTCGCCGGAGATCGCCACGATGTCGGCCTGCGGATCGGCCACGCGCACGCCCAGCGCGGCGGGAATCGTCCAGCCCAGCGGGCCGGCCTGGCCGCAGTTGATCCAGTGGCGCGGGTGGTGCACGTGCAGGAACTGGGCGGCGGCGATCTGCGACAGGCCGATGCTGGCGACATAGCGCACGTCGCGCCCGAAGTATTCATTCATCTCGTGGTACACGCGCAGCGGGTGGACGGGCACGTTGTCGTAGTCGCTGCGGCGCAGCATCGTGCGCTTGCGTTCCTGGCATTCGCCCAGCCACTCGGAATGATCCGCGAGGCGCCCGCTGGCGCGCCATTCGCGGGCCACTTCCACCAGCAGCTGCAGCGCCGCCTTCGCATCGGACACGATGCCGAAGTCCGGCCCGAACACGCGGCCGATCTGCGTGGGCTCGATGTCGATGTGGACGAACTTGCGGTCCTTCGTGAACACGTCCACGCCGCCCGTGTGCCGGTTGGCCCAGCGGTTGCCGATGCCCATCACGAAGTCCGATGCCAGCAACGTCGCGTTGCCGTAGCGGTGGCTCGTCTGCAGGCCGGCCATGCCGGCCATCTGCGGGTGATCGTCGGGAATCGAGCCCCATCCCATCAACGTGGGAATGACGGGTACCCCCGTGATCTCCGCGAATTCGACGAGGAGCTCGGACGCATCGGCGTTGATGATGCCGCCGCCGGCCGTCAGCAGCGGGCGGCGCGCGCGATTCAGCATGTCCAGCGCCTTCTCGATCTGCGCCCGCGTCGCCGCGGGTTTGTACGCTGGCAGCGGCGAGTACGTCTCCGGGTCGAACTCGATCTGCGCCATCTGCACGTCCACCGGCAGGTCGATCAGCACGGGGCCGGGCCGGCCCGAGCGCATCAGGTGGAACGCCTGCTGGAACACTTGCGGCACCAGCGCCGGCTCGCGCACCGTGACGGCCCATTTCGTGACGGGCTTGGCGATCGATTCGATGTCGACGGCCTGGAAGTCTTCCTTGTACAGCCGGGCGCGCGGCGCCTGGCCCGTGATGCAAAGAATAGGTATCGAATCGGCGTGGGCCGCATACAGGCCCGTGATCATGTCCGTACCCGCCGGGCCGGATGTGCCGATACACACGCCGATGTTGCCGTGCGCGGCGCGGGTAAAACCCTCGGCCATGTGCGACGCGCCTTCGACGTGCCGCGCGAGGATGTGGCGGATGCTGTCGCGCTTGCGCAACGCCGCGTAGAACGGGTTGATCGCGGCACCCGGCACGCCGAATGCGACGTGGACGCCCTCTTTTTCCAGCACCAGTACGGCTGCTTCCGCTGCGGTCATCTTGGCCATCATGCCTCCGGCTGTGTTGATGTCGATGACCCGATGCTAGGGCTTTGCGGCGGCCTTGATAAGAACACAAAAAATCCATTTATCCGATACCTGGGGTATGGAATACTCACTGCATGGACAAGATCAAGGAGATGACCGCGTTCGTCGACGCCGTGGACCAGGGCAGCCTGGCCCGCGCGGCGCTGGCGCAGCACGTGACACCGGTGATGCTGGGCCGCCGCATCGATGCGCTGGAGCGCCGGCTTGGCGTCAAGCTGCTGCACCGCACGACGCGTCACCTGACGTTGACGGAAGCCGGCACGCGCTTCCTCGAGCACTGCCGCCAGCTGCTGGCGGACCTGGAGATGGCGGAGACGATCGTGTCCGAAGGGCGCGACGAAGCGAGCGGCCACCTGATCGTGTCCGCGCCCGCCGCGTTCGGCCGGCTGCACGTGGCGCCGCACGCGCCGGCCTTCCTGGCCGCGCATCCGAAGGTACGCATCTCGTTCAACCTGACTGACCAGGTGGTGGACCTCGTGCGCGAAGGCTATGAGCTGGGAATACGGATCGGCGGCGTGCTGGACCCGAGTTTCGTCGCGGTGAAGCTCGCGACGAACCGGCGCGTCGTGTGCGGCACGCCGGCCTACTTCGAACGCTGCGGCATCCCGCGGACGCTCGACGATCTGGCACGCCACAACTGCCTGGCGTTCAACCTGCAGGGCGGCCAGCAGCGGGGGTGGTACTTCCAGAAGGATGGCAAGCCGGTGACGATCAAGGTGGACGGCAAGCTCGATTGCAACGATGGCGAGCTGCTGCACCGCTGGGCCAGCGAAGGCCTGGGCCTCGCATGGCGCTCGACGTGGGAAATCCAGGCGCAGCTCGCGTCGGGGGAATTGATGACGGTGCTGGACGAATACGCGCTGCCGGCCTACGACATCATGGCCGTCTACATGCCGCAGCGCCACCTGCCGGCCCGGGTGCGCGCGTTCATCGACATGCTGAAGGCGCAGTATGCGCAGCCGGGGTACTGGACCCGGCCGCGCTGAAGGCTGTCGTCAGATGACGCGTTCCTCGCGCAGCCGCGCGATCTGCTCGCCGCTGTAGCCCAGCTGCGCCAGCACCTCGTCCGTGTGTTCGCCCAGCAGCGGCGAGCGCGTCACGATCGTGGGGCTGTCGGACAGCTTGATCGGATTGCCGACCGTCAGATACGGCCCGCGCTCCGGGTGGTCCACTTCGACGATGGTGCCAGTGGCGCGCAGCGACGGTTCCTCGGCCAGCTCCTTCATCGACAGGATCGGGCCGCACGGGATGTCGTACTTGTTCAGGATGTCCATCGCTTCGAACTTCGTCAGCGTCTTCGTCCATTCCTGGATCGTCGCGAAGATCTCCATCAGCCGCGGCAGGCGGGCGCGGGGCGTCGCGTACGCCGGGTCGTCGATCCACGCCTCCCTGCCGATCACGCGGCAGATCGCCGGCCACGCGGCCGCCTGCGTGATGAAGTAGATGTAGGCATTGCTGTCGTCTTCCCAGCCCTTGCACTTCAGGATCCAGCCGGGCTGCCCGCCGCCGGACGCGTTGCCGGCGCGCGGGACGGACTCGCCGAACGTCCCATTGGCATACTGCGGATACTCTTCCAGCACGCCGTTGCGGTCCAGCCGCTGCTGGTCGCGCAGCTTTACGCGGCACAGGTTCAGCACTGCGTCCTGCATCGCCGTCTGCACGCGCTGGCCGCGGCCGCTGACGGTGCGCTGGTACAGCGCCGTAACGATGCCCAGCGCCAGGTGCAGGCCGCTGCCGCTGTCGCCGATCTGCGCACCGGTGACGACCGGCGGGCCGTCGTCGAAGCCTGTCGTGGCGGCCGCGCCGCCGGCGCACTGGGCGACGTTCTCGTACACCTTGCAATGCTCGTACGGACCGGGACCGAAGCCCTTCACGGAGGCGACGATCATGCGCGGGTTCAGTTCCTGGATGCGTTCCCACGAAAAGCCCATCCGATCGAGCGCGCCGGGAGCGAAGTTCTCGACCAGCACGTCGCAATCGCGGATCAGCGTCTCCAGCACTTCCTTGCCGGCCGGGCGCTTCGTATCGAGCGTGATCGAGCGTTTGTTATGGTTCAGCATCGTGAAGTACAGGCTGTCGACGTCGGGGATGTCGCGCAACTGGGCACGGGTGGCATCGCCCTCGCCGGCCCGCTCCACCTTGATCACGTCCGCGCCAAACCATGCGAGGAGCTGGGTGCAGGTGGGTCCGGACTGGACGTGGGTGAAGTCGAGAATGCGAACGCCTTCCAGTGCCTTGCTCATGCCGTGTCTCCTCGGTTTGCTGGGCTTGTGTTTTTTGTATTCTGCGCCTGAGCCTGAAACTGAACAAGCCCCTGCCAACCGATCATAGCGACGGCCCGCGCAGGTCATCATTGACCGCGGTTAAGAATCGCCAAATGCCGCGTGCAGGTCAGAACAGCGTGGCGAGATCGGCCTCCTTGCCGGACAGCGTGCCGTCGTAACCGGGCAACGCGGCCAGCGCGGCGCGGTAGGCATCGTCCGCCATCGCCTGCGCCGCCGCGGCCAGCAGCGGTTCGCCCAGCGCGCTCCTGTCGCAGGCGAGGAAGTAGCGCTCGCGGCACACGGGAATGAAGTCGAGGCCGAAGCGGCGCGCCGCCGTCTCGACGCCGAAGCTGACGTCAGCCATGCCGCTGGCGACGTACGCCGCCACCGCGGCATGCGTGAATTCCGCGCTGTCGTGGCCCACGATCGACGCGGGGTCGATGCCTTCTTCACCAAGCAGCAGTTCGAGCAGCACGCGCGTGCCGGAGCCCTGCTGGCGGTTCACGAAGCGCAGGTCGCGCCGCGCCAGGTCGGCCAGGCCGGTGACGCCCTTCGGATTGCCGGGGGCGACAAACAAGCCCTGCGCGCGGGATGCCAGGTGCAGGAACGCATGCCGCTCGTTGTCCAGCCACGGACGGTGCTTCGCGGCGGCGGCCTGTTCGAACTTCCCGATCGGCAGGTGGAAGCCCGCCAGGTCGCACTCCCCCCGTGCCAGCGCCGCCACGGCTTCCGTGCTGCTGCGGTACTGGATGTCCACCGTCAGCCCCTGTTCGCGCAGCTGGGCGACCAGCGCGGCCACGGCAAAGCCATGCGATGCCGTCAGCCGCAACCGCTGCGCATCGCCGGCCAGCACGCGCGCCAGTTCCTGCTGCAGCTCGGAGGCGAGGCTGTCCAGCAGCGGCGTCAATCGGGCGGCGATGCGGCGGTCCGCCCAGATCAGCTTTTCCGCCAGCGGCGTCAGCGCCGTGCCCTGCCCCCGCACCTTGTGCACCAGCTCCGTGCCGAACTGCTCGGAAAAGCGCTGAAGCAGCCCCCACGCGTGGCGGTACGACATCCGCGAGTTCTTCGCCGCCGCGCTGATGCTGCCGGTCTCGCTGACGTCCGCCAGCAACGCCAGCAACGCCGGCAGCGCGGTGGGCGCGCCCTGGGCGTCCCGCAAGATCCAGTCCGGTCGTATCTCAACTTTGAGCATATGCAGAATCCTTCATATTGATGCCGCATTCCTGGGGTGCTAGTCTGAATTTAGACCCACAATTTACACCGACAATCGCCGCATGCATATGTTTTGACGAGCATATCTGCGGCCCACAAGGAGGCGCCATGCAAGCACCCATCGACGGCATCGTCACCGACACGCTCGCGCGTTTCGGCGGCCGGCAAGACCAGCTGCTCCCCGCACTGCACGCGATCCAGGACAGCGTCGGCTATATTCCGTCCGCCCACGTCGACGGCATCGCCCGCCACTTCAACCTGTCGCGCGCCGAGGTGCACGGCGTGATCACGTTCTACCACTACTTCCGCAGCGAACCGCCGGCCCGCTGCGTGGTGCAGATCTGCCGCGCCGAGGCGTGCCAGAGCATGGGCGCGGACGAACTCGCGGCACATGCGGAACGCACGCTGGGTTGCGGCATGCATGGCCACACGGCCGACGGCGCGTTCGCGCTGGAACCCGTGTACTGCCTGGGCCTCTGCGCCAGCTCGCCGGCGTTGACGATCAACGAAGCCGTGTTCGCCCGCGTGACGCCGGCCCGCTTCGATGCGCTGATCGCCGATGTGACGACGACGGAGGCCGTATGACGATCCGCATCCACGTTCCCTGCGATTCGGCCGCGCTGGCCGTCGGGGCCGACGAGGTGGCCGCGCTGATCGCCGCCGAAGCCGCGCAAAGGGGCATCGACGTGCGCGTCGTGCGCAACGGCACCCGCGGGCTGCTGTGGCTCGAGCCGCTCGTCGAAGTGGAGACGCCGGCCGGCCGCGTCGGCTACGGCCCCGTCGACCCGGCCGATGTCGCGGCGCTGTTCGACACGGGCTTTCACACCGGTGCGTCAGCGCATCCGCTGTCGCTGGGCCTCGTCGAACAGATCCCCTACCTGGCGCGCCAGCAGCGGCTGACGTTTGCCCGCGTCGGCATCACCGACCCGCGCTCGCTGGCCGATTACCTGGCCCATGACGGCTACCGAGGCCTGCGCAATGCGCTGGCGATGGCGCCGGCGGAGATCGTGGCCGCCGTTACGTCGTCCGGCCTGCGCGGCCGCGGCGGTGCTGCCTTCCCGACAGGAATCAAGTGGAACACCGTGCTCAAGGCCCCGGGCACCGAGAAGTACATCGTCTGCAATGCGGACGAAGGCGACTCGGGCACGTTCGCGGACCGGATCATCATGGAAAGCGACCCGTACGTGCTGGTGGAAGGGATGACGATCGCCGGCATCGCCGTGGGCGCCACGCGCGGCTACATCTACGTGCGCAGCGAGTACCCGCATGCGATCGCCCGGCTCGAATCGGCGATCGCGATCGCCCGCCACCACGGCTATCTCGGCAACGACGTGCTGGGCTCTGGCCGCGCGTTCGAGCTGGAGGTACGCAAGGGTGCCGGCGCCTACATCTGCGGCGAGGAAACCGCGCTGCTGGAAAGCGTTGAAGGCAAGCGCGGCATCGTGCGCGCGAAGCCGCCGCTGCCCGCGCTGGCCGGCTTGTTCGGCAAGCCGACCGTCATCAACAACGTGCTGTCGCTGGCCACCGTACCGATCATCCTCGACAAGGGCGCCGCCTACTACCAGGACTACGGCATGGGCCGTTCGCGTGGCACGTTGCCCGTGCAGCTGGCCGGGAACATCAAGCACGGCGGCCTGATCGAGCTGGCGTTCGGCGTCACGCTGCGGGAGATCCTGTACGACTACGGCGGCGGCAGCGCGTCCGGCCGTCCGATCAAGGCCGTGCAAGTGGGCGGACCGCTGGGCGCCTACCTGCCCGAGTCGCAATGGGACACGCCGCTCGACTACGAGGCGTTCGCCGCGCTGTGGGCCGTGCTGGGCCACGGCGGCATCGTCGTGCACGACGACCGTGCGGACATGGCGAAGCTGGCCCGCTATGCGATGGAATTCTGTGCCGTGGAATCGTGCGGCAAGTGCACGCCATGCCGCATCGGCTCCACGCGGGGCGTCGAGGTGATCGACAAGATCCGCGCCGGCACGCAACCGGCGCAGGAGACAGTACGACAAGTGGTGCTGCTGCGCGACCTGTGCGACACGATGCTGCATGGTTCGCTGTGCGCGATGGGCGGCATGACACCTTATCCGGTGCTGTCCGCGCTGAACCACTTCCCGCAAGACTTCGGCCAGGCTGACACGAGTCAGCACGCCGCCTGAGGAGAGCACGATGATCGAAACCATCCTTTCCCGCGACCTGGGCACGCCGCCACCGGCCGTCATCACGGACTATGTCACCCTCTCGATCGACGGCCAGCGGGTCACCGTCCCCGCCGGCACATCCGTGATGCGCGCCGCCGCACTGTCGAGCATCAACATCCCGAAGCTGTGCGCGACGGACAGCCTGGAGCCGTTCGGCTCGTGCCGGCTGTGCCTCGTCGAGATCGAGGGCCGGCGTGGCTATCCCGCCTCGTGCACGACGCCCGCCGAGGAAGGCATGGTGGTGCGCACGCAGTCGCCGAAACTGCAGCAGCTGCGCAAGGGCGTGATGGAGCTGTACATCTCGGACCACCCGCTCGACTGCCTGACCTGCCCCGCCAACGGCAACTGCGAACTGCAGGACATGGCCGGCGTGACGGGCCTGCGCGAGGTGCGCTATGGCTACGATGGCGCCAACCACCTGAAGCTGAAGAAGGATGAATCGAATCCGTACTTCACGTTCGACTCGTCCAAGTGCATCGTCTGCAACCGCTGCGTGCGCGCCTGCGAGGAAACGCAAGGAACGTTTGCGCTGACGATCTCCGGCCGCGGCTTCGATTCACGCGTGTCGCCCGGCCAGGACCAGCCGTTCATGGCATCGGAATGCGTATCGTGCGGCGCCTGCGTCGAAGCCTGCCCCACCGCCACGCTGCAGGAGAACACCGTCATCTGGCTGGGCCAGGCCGAGCACAAGGTAACGACGACGTGCGCCTATTGCGGCGTCGGCTGCTCGCTGAACGCGGAGATGAAGGGCAATGAAGTGGTGCGGATGGTGCCCGCGAAGGACGGCAAGGCGAACGAAGGCCACGCTTGCGTGAAGGGCCGCTTCGCGTGGGGCTATGCGACGCACAAGGACCGCATCACGAAGCCGATGATCCGCGCGAAGATCACCGATCCATGGCGTGAGGTGTCGTGGGACGAGGCGCTCGATTACGCGGCCTCCGAGTTCCGCCGCATCCAGGCCAAGCATGGCCGCGATGCGATCGGCGGCATCGTGTCGTCGCGCTGCACGAACGAGGAAGGCTATCTGGTGCAGAAGCTCGTGCGCGCCGCGTTCGGCAACAACAACGTCGACACGTGCGCCCGCGTATGCCACTCGCCTACCGGCTATGGCCTGAAGCAGACGCTGGGCGAATCGGCCGGCACGCAAAGCTTCAAGTCGATCGAGCACACGGACGTGGTACTGGTGATCGGCGCGAATCCGACGGACGGCCACCCCGTGTTCGGCTCGAGGATGAAGCGCCGGCTGCGCCAGGGCGCGCGTCTGATCGTCATCGACCCGCGCCGCATCGACCTCGTCGAGGCACCGCACGTGCGGGCCGACCACCATCTGCAGCTACGGCCGGGCACCAATGTGGCCATCCTGTCGGCGCTGGCCCACGTGATCGTCACCGAAGGCTTGCTGGCCGAGGAGTTCATCGCCGAGCGTTGCGAGGAACGGGCATTTTCCCAGTGGCGCGAGTTCGTGGCGCGGCCGGAGAATTCACCGGAAGTGACGGAAGAGGCAACCGGCGTGCCGGCCCAGCAGGTTCGCGCGGCCGCCCGGCTGTATGCGACCGGCGGCAATGCGGCGATCTACTACGGCCTGGGCGTGACGGAACATGCACAGGGCTCGACGGCCGTGATGGCGATCGCGAACCTGGCGATGGCGACGGGGAACGTGGGCCGCGAAGGCGTGGGCGTCAATCCGCTGCGGGGTCAGAACAATGTGCAGGGTTCGTGCGACATCGGCTCGTTCCCGCATGAGCTGCCGGGATACCGGCACGTCTCGGACGGCACCGTCCGCGGCATGTTCGAACAGGCGTGGGGCGTGCCGCTGCAGCCGGAACCGGGCCTGCGCATTCCCAACATGTTCGAGGCGGCGCTGGACGGCAGCTTCATGGGCCTGTACTGCCAGGGCGAGGACATCGTGCAATCCGACCCGAACACGCAGCACGTGACGGCGGCGCTGTCGGCGATGGAGTGCATCGTGGTGCAGGACATCTTCCTGAACGAGACGGCCAAGTATGCGCACGTGCTGCTGCCCGGCTCGTCGTTCCTGGAGAAGGACGGCACGTTCACGAACGCCGAACGCCGCATCTCGCGCGTGCGCAAGGTGATGCCGCCGCGTGCCGGCATGGCGGACTGGGAAGTCACGATGGCGCTGTCGAACCGCCTGGGCTACCCGATGAATTATCGACACCCGGCCGAGATCATGGACGAGATCGCGCAACTGACCCCGACGTTCGCGGGCGTCAGCTATGCGCGGCTGGAGCAGCTGGGCAGCATCCAGTGGCCGTGCAACGACGCGGCACCGGAAGGCACGCCGACGATGCACATCAACGAGTTCGTGCGTGGCAAGGGCCGTTTCATCATCACGCAGTACGTGGCCACCAGCGAAAAGGTGACGCGCAAGTATCCGCTGGTTCTGACGACGGGGCGCATCCTGTCGCAGTACAACGTGGGTGCGCAGACGCGCCGCACGGAAAACGTCCGCTGGCACGCGGAGGACCGGCTGGAGATCCACCCGCACGATGCGCAGGAACGGGGCATCGCCGATGGCGACTGGGTCGGCATCCAGAGCCGCGCCGGCGAGACGGTGCTGCGCGCGCTGGTGACGGAGCGGATGCAGCCGGGCGTCGTCTACACGACGTTCCACTTCCCCGAATCGGGCGCCAACGTGATCACGACGGAGAACTCCGACTGGGCCACCAACTGCCCCGAGTACAAGGTGACGGCCGTGCAGGTGATGCCGGTGCGCCAGCCATCCGAATGGCAGCGCGAGTACGAGCGCTTCAACACGGCGCAACTGGGCCTTGCGGAGGTGCGTGCATGAACATCGACCACCTGGTCAGGATGGCCAACCAGATCGGTACGTTCTTCTCGTCGTTCCCGGACCGCGAGGAAGCGCATACGGGCATCGCGATGCACATCCAGCGCTACTGGGAGCCGCGCATGCGCAACCGCCTGTATGCCCACGTGGACTTCACGCATGGCGCTGGCCTGGACCCGATCGTGCTCGACGCCATCGTCGCCCACCGCACGGGCCATGACGTGCCGCCAGTTGACACCTCCGTGCCGGACGACGAGGACACCGGCGGCGACGCCGGCTGAGCGCCGCCGATGCACTGGCACCTGTTCGCCGTCTGCGCGACGGAGCAGCCGGGCAGCTTCGGCGCACAGCACGCGAACGATCCCGCCCGCGCCAGGCGCATCCAGCGCGAGCTGGCGGCGGACCGCTACGAGCACGTCGGCGAAGTGACGTTGTGGGATGCGCTGCATGCGCCGGAAGACGCGATGTTCGTCGGCGCCTATCCCGGCGGCGTGCTGGTCTGCCACGCGGACCTGGCCGGGGCGCTCATCCACGGCAACGCGTGGTCGCGCGTGACGGGCAGCCTGCGCTCGGACTTCCGCGAACGCGTGCTGAAGCTGTATCCATCCGGCGAAGTGATGGCGCTGGCTCTGCACTGCGTTGCGCGGCTGTGGGGCTTTGCGGCGTACCGGCAGGGGCAGCGCATCCGCACCGCCGCCGGCTCCGCGCAGGAAGGCGTGTTTGCCGACGGCGGCCGGCCCCTGCCCGAGGAGGTGCAGGTGCTGGCGCGCACGCCGCTGGAGCAGTTGAACGAGGCCGGCGCCGGGGAAGAACTGGTGCTGGCCGCGTCGGCGCGGATGTTCGGCTGCGGTATCGACCGGCTGGCGGGGACAGGGCCGACGCTGAGTTATTTTCGCCGGCGTTGAAGCGCGGGATCGGCGTGTGCCGGCCAGCTCGCTATGGCTGCGATTCCGCACGCAACGCCGCTCGCACGGCGGGCCGCGCTCCGATCCGCTGCACATAGGCCGGCAGCGCGGGCCAGGGGCCCAGGTCGATCGCGAAGAACTTGCACCAGCCGAGCACCGTGAACAGGTAGGCATCGGCCACGGTGAACGCGGTGCCCGTCAGGTAGTCCTGCCGGTCCAGCGTCTGCTGCAGGAAGTCGAAGCGCTTGAACAGCTTCTTGCGGAAGAACGACTTGGCTTCGCCGGGTAGCGCGGCATTGAACAACGGCGCCGAGCCGGCGTGGATTTCGCTGGTGACGAAGTTCAGCCACTCTTGCAGGCGCACCCGCTCCCAGCTGCCCGCACGCGGTGCCAGGCCGCTTTCCGGCCTGAGGTCGGCCAGGTACTGCACGATGGCCGGGCCTTCCGTCAGCACTTGGCCGTCATCCAGTTCCAGCGCGGCCACGTAGCCCTTGGGATTGATGGTGCGGAAATCGCGGCCGTCGGCCATTTGCTTGGTCTTGTTGTCCACCCTGACAAGCTCGAACGGCAGGCCGAGTTCACGCAGCACGATGTGCGGCGACAGCGAACAGGTGTAGGGGGCGTAATACAGCTTCATCGAGACTCCGGGAAAAGTTGAACGGCATGGCAGTGTGCTCGCCAGCAGCCGGGCTGTAAAATTACTATTCGATTCCCAGGTATTAGCTGAGCTACTGATCACGATGATGAACCTCCTGCACTGGCGCCTGTTGGTGGCCGTGGCCGATGGCGGCAATATCTCGCGGGCCGCGGCGCGCGTTGGCATCACCCAGTCCGGCGCGAGCCAGGCGATCGCCCAACTGGAAGGCATGCTGGGCTTCCAGGTGTTCGCCCGCGAACGGCGGCACATCGGCCTCACTGCGCTGGGCGAACAGGTCATCGAGCACGCCCGCGCGATGCTCGTGCGTCTCGATGCGATCCGCGTGCTGGCCGACGACAGCCGGGGCCTGAGCGGCGGGCGCATCCGCCTCGCATGTTTTCCATCCGTGATGTCGACCCTGCTGCCCGGCCTGCTGCGCGACTTCCAGCGCCGCCATCCGGGCATCGAGGTCGTCGCGCTGGAAGGCACCGACGAGGAAGTGGAAGACTGGCTGGCCGCCGGCACCGTGGAACTGGGCGTGGTGCTCAATCCCGCGCCTGGCCGCGCGACCGTCCTGCTGGGGCGCGATGCGTGGGTCGCGGTGCTGCCGACGAGTCACCCACTGGGGCGCCGCGCCAGCGCCAGCGGCGTCTCCCTGGCGGAGCTGGCTACGCTGCCCTTCATCCTTGCCACCGGCGGCTGCGCCACGAATGCGCAGCGCCTGATGCAGCAGGCAGGCCTGCACCTCTCGGACGTGCGGGTGACGGTGCGCGACTGGGCCAGCGCATGCGTGCTGGTACGCGAAGGCATCGGCGTGGCCGTCGTGCCCGAATCGACACTGCCGGCGGAACTGCGCGGCCTGCGCGTGATGCCGCTGGCGCCGGCCATCCATCGCGAATTCGGCCTGGTCTGCTCGCCGGCAGGGACGGCTTCGCGCCCGGTGCAGGCCCTGCTGGCGGAGCTGGCACGCACGGGGGATCTTGCCACACCGGGCCACCGCTGATCGCTTGTCCGTGGCATCGACTCAGCGCGATGCCGCTGCCATCAGGACTGCGCGCACAAGCGAGCGATGACGGCTTCCAGTGCGGTAGTTCCCGACCATGCCACGGCGCTTGCATCGCTGGCCATGTCGATATGCGAGCGATTCAGGGCGCGCGTCATTTCAGTGAACCCGGCAAGCGCGGCCTTCGAGAATGATGCCTGCGCCAGCGCCGCGGCCCACTCGCTTTCGGGCAAGACAGCGATGTCGACCGCCTTGCCGAGCTTCGCTGAAACGATGGCCGCAACATCGGTCGGGGCGTACGCCGCAGGCCCGGACACGCTGACAGCGCGGCTCTCCTTCCCGTCATCCCGCAGCCAGGCCGCCGCCGCGCTGCCGACATCCACGGTCGCCACCATCGGGATGGCGCGCTGCGGCGGTGCCAGGAACGTAGGCAGAACGCCGCTGCGCATGGCCTGCGCCACCAGCGGCGCCCAGTTCTCCATGAAATAGGCCGCACGCAGGAAAACGGTAGGGATCCCCGTCGCGGCCAAACGCTGCTCGAACACGCGGTTCATCGTGATCCACCCCGTTCCGCTTTCACGGTCGGCGCCGACCGACGACAGCGCCACAAGCCTTGGCACGCTTGCGGCAACGGCGGCACGCGCCGTGGTGTCGGCAATCAGGCCGGCCAGCTCGAACAAGTCTTCGCGATGGTAGTGCTGTGGATTGATGACATAGGCGCTGCGGACGTCGACGAGCGCCCGGGTCATCGCGGCCAGGTCCGTGGCATCAGCCACGGCGACCTCGGCGCCGCGCGCGGCCCAGGGACGGCCTTTGGCGGGATCGCGCACGACGACGCGCACCGGTTGACCGGAACGCAGCAGCGCATCGGCCGTGGCCGCGCCGGTACGGCCGGAGACGCCAAAGACGGCATAGGGAGTGGAAGTGGTCATGCAAGAATCTCCTGTTCAGATGAACCTTCATCGTGCATGCTTATCCGACATCTCTCAATGGCATGAAAAGCATAATGACCATGCACCAAGTGGATTTGACGTCGCTCGACCTAAACCTGTTGAAACTGTTCGAAGCACTGGTGCGTGAGCGCAGCGTCACGCAGGCCGGCCTGCGCCTGGGGCTGAGCCAACCGGCCGCCAGCCGCGCGCTTGGACGGTTGCGGGCGATGCTGGGTGATCGCCTCGTCGTGCGCGGCAAGCTCGGGCTGGAATTGACCCCGCGGGGTGAGACGCTGATCGAGCCGGTGGCAAGGCTGCTCGAGGATGCGCGCCGCATCGTTGCACCCGCGGTCTTCGATCCTGCCGCCGCGACAGGCCGGATCACAATCGCAGCGCATGATCATCTGAGCCTGCTGATCCTTGGCGGTTTGATGGCCCGTCTCGAGCGGCACGCGCCGGCACTGAGTCTCCACATCGCGCAACCTTCCGGCGACAACGTGCGGCTTGTCGAACAGGGAGCGGTCGATCTGGCCTTGGGGGTTTTCGAGTCACCGCCTGGTAGCCTGCACCGGCGCCACCTGTACGAGGACGGCTTTGCGTGTGTCGTGCGCGCGGGTCATCCTGCAGCGGACGGGCTCACCCTGGAGCGCTACGCAGCCCTGCGCCACGTCGCCGTGACCATTTCAGGAGTAGGAGAAAGCGCGATCGACGTCGCTCTCTCAGCGCTGGGGCTGACCCGCCATGTCGCCCTGAAGGTTCCCCACTTCCTCGCCGGCGCGATGCTGGTGGCGGACAGCGACATGATCCTCACCCTGCCAGGCCGGCTGGCCGAACGCCTTGCCGCCGTGCTTCCGCTCGCGGTGTTGAAGCTGCCGCTCGATGTCGCCCCCTTGTCGCCGTCGATGATCTGGCACGGGCGCTTTCACGGCGACCCTGCCCATGTGTGGATCAGGCGCCAGATTGTCGACGTTGCCGCGGCGTTCGATCCGGTCGCGCCATCGGGAGAGTGACAGTCAGACGGCCCGCGTTGAAACGGGGCGTGGCGTGTCCCTCCTGCGGGCAGGCGGCGGCACATCCGACGGGATAAGACCGCGACCGCTGCAGCGGGGAAAATCTGCTCATCGATCCACATGAAGGAGCATGCGATGAGCCTCACGATCCCGGTCAATCCCAACGACCATGTGCAAGGGCCGGCCAGCGCCGCGGTCACGCTGGTGCAGTATGGCGATTTCCAATGTCCGTACTGCGGCGCGGCATACTTCGAACTGAAGAAGGTGCGCGCCAGCCTTGGCGACCGGCTGCGCTTCGTGTTCCGCCACATGCCCCTCTCCGCCATCCACCCGATGGCGGAACTGGCCGCCGAAGCGGCGGAGGCGGCTGGTGCACAGGGCAAGTTCTGGGCGATGCACGACGCGCTGTACGAACACCAGCGCCAGCTGAGCCCCGCCACGATCACGACGCTGGCGACGCGGCTGGGCCTCGACATGCCGCGCTTCACCGCGGACCTGCGCAGCCGCACGTATGCCGGCAAGGTGCGCGCCGACTTCACTGGTGGCGAGCGCAGTGGCGTGCAGGGGACGCCGGCGTTTTTCATCGACGGCGAGCGCTATGACGGGCCGTATGATGATGAGTCGTTGCTGGAGGTGTTGCTGCAGGCGGCCAGCGCCGCCTGAGAGCGGACAGCCGTGAGCGGCACGTGCCGCTCACGCTGCGATCACGCAAACTTCGAAAAGTCCGGCTTGCGCTTCTCGAAGAACGCCGTAAACGCCTCCTTCGCCTCCGCACCCTGCAGCATCTCGAAGAACAGCTTGCTCTCTTCCGCGATCACCGCTTCCAGCTGCGCCTTGCGCGTGGACGTCATCAGCCGCTTCGTCGTGCGGATCGAGCCCGCCGGCAGGGCGACCAGCTTCAATGCCTGGTTGCGCGCATGCTCCAGCACCTCGGCCGCTGGGACCACTTTCGACACGATGCCCATGTCGTAAGCTTCCTGCGCGGTGAACGGCTCGCCCAGCATCAGCTTCTCGGCCGCGCGGGCATGGCCGCCGGCCAGCGGCATCAGCAGCGACGAGCCGAATTCCGGGCACAGGCCCAGCTGCGAGAACGGCACGGAGAACTTCGCGCTGTCGCCCGCGTACACGAGGTCGCAGTGCATCAGCAAGGTGGTGCCGATGCCGATCGCGAGGCCGCCAACGGCCGCCACGACGGGCTTGGCGGAACCGGACAGCGCGCGCATGAACTGGAACACGGGGCGGTCCGCGAAGGCGCCCGTGTAGGTGGCCGTCGTCTTCATGAAGTCTTCCAGGTCGTTCCCGGCCGTAAACACCTCCGGCTTGCCGGTCAGGAGGATCGCGCGCACTTCGTTGTCGCCCTGGGCGGCGTTGAGCGCGTCCGCCAGCGTTTGATACATCGCGGAGGTAATCGCATTCTTGCGCTCGATGCGGTTGAATTCCAGTGTGAGGATGCCGTTTGATTTGGTGACTTCGATAGCCATGTCTCTTCCTTGTTTTGAATGATGAAGGGCGCCGGGGATTGTGTCCACGGCGCCCTTTGAACGCTAGCGAGCCGGAAGCGTCAGGCGAAACCCGGAGGCAGAAGCCGGGGTCAGACCCGTCGGGTCTGACCCCAGGGTTTGCACTTGGGGTGCGAGGATGCGCACCGGCGCGCAAACAGCATTACACGCGCTCGATGATACCCGCGGCACCCATGCCGGCGCCGACGCACATCGTCACCATGCCGTACTTCAGGTTGTTGCGGCGCAGTGCGTGCACGACGGTCGCGGCGCGGATCGCACCGGTCGCGCCCAGCGGGTGGCCCAGCGCGATCGCGCCGCCCATCGGGTTCACTTTCGACGTGTCCAGGCCCAGGTCGCGGATCACGGCCAGCGCCTGCGCGGCGAAGGCTTCGTTCAGTTCGATCCAGTCCAGCTGGTCCTGCGTGATGCCGGCGGCGGCCAGCGCGGCGGGGATCGCCACTTTCGGGCCGATGCCCATGATTTCCGGCGGCACGCCACGCACGGCGAACGACGTGAACTTTGCCAGCGGCGTCAGGTTGTGTTCCTTCAGGATCTTCTCGGAGACGACCAGCAGCGCGCCGGCGCCGTCGGACATCTGCGACGACGTTGCCGCCGTCACGGTGCCCTTTGCGGCGAACACGGGCTTCAGCTTGGCCATGCCTTCCATCGACGCATCGGCGCGCGGGCCTTCGTCCAGCTCGACCAGGCGCTTGGACACCTTGACCTCGCCGGTACGCAGGTCCGGCGTGCGGGTGATCGCTTCCACCGGCGTGATCTCGTCCTTGAAGTAGCCAGCCTGCTGCGCTGCGATCGCGCGGCGGTGCGATTCGAGACCGAATGCGTCCTGGTCTTCGCGCGACACCTTCCACTGCTGCGCCACTTTCTCGGCCGTCAGGCCCATGCCGTAGGCCAGACCCACGTTTTCGTCCTTGAACGTGTCCATGTTGATCGACGGGTGGTGGCCCATCATCGGCACCATCGACATCGATTCGACGCCGCCGGCGATCATCACATCGGCTTCGCCGACGCGGATGCGGTCCGCCGCCATCGCCAGCGCGGTGATGCCGGATGCGCAGTAGCGGTTGACGGTCACGCCGCCGACGGTGTTCGGCAGGCCGGCCAGCACGACGGCGTTACGCGCCACGTTGAAGCCCTGCTCCGCTTCCGGGAACGAGCAGCCGATGATCGCGTCGACGATCAGGGCCGGGTCCAGGTTCGGTACGGCGGCCATGGCGCCGCGGATCGCGTGCACCAGCAGGTCGTCCGGACGGGTCTTGTTGAACACGCCGCGCGGTGCCTTGCCGATCGGGGTGCGGGTCGCGGCGACGATGTATGCGTCTTGAATTTGTTTGCTCATGTTCTTTATCCTAAAGAGTCCGCGATCAGTTACGCACTGGCTTACCGGTCTGCAGCATGCCCATGATCCGTTCCTGCGATTTCGG
The DNA here is from genome assembly GCF_007830495.1 of Pseudoduganella flava. Taxonomy (GTDB): domain Bacteria; phylum Pseudomonadota; class Gammaproteobacteria; order Burkholderiales; family Burkholderiaceae_D; genus Rugamonas; species Rugamonas flava. The sequence continues at coordinate 221,292 of NZ_VLKW01000007.1, forward strand.
GTTGTTCAGCAGTTCGAGGAAGGCCTTGCGTTCCATGTCCAGCAGCCACTGCTCGGACACGACGCTGCCCTGGTCGACGTCGCCGCCCGACACGATCTCGGCGATCATGTCGCCCAGCTTGTAGTCGTGCGCGGAGATGAAGCCGCCGTCGCGCATGTTGACCAGCTGGCCGCGGATCGTCGCCCAGCCGTAGCGGCCGGTCACGGTGATCGGGCGCTGCAGCGGTGCGCGGTAGCCCTGGTCGAACATCGAGCGTGCGGTGACTTTCGCCACGTGCAGCAGTTCGTACGGGTTGAAGACGATCACGTCGTCTTCCTTTAGGTAGCCCATCGCCTTCGCTTCCAGAGCCGACTTCGACACGTTCGCGGTGGCCGCGTTCATGAAGCCCGTCTTCAGGAATTGCAGGATGTCGTTGCCCTTGGCTTCCTTCGCGGCGCGTGCCGCGGCTTCCTTCAGGCCGCCGCCGGCCGGGATCAGGCCCACGCCCACTTCCACGAGGCCGATGTACGACTCGATCGACGCGACGCGGCGCGACGCATGCAGCGCCATTTCGCAGCCGCCGCCCAGTGCCAGGCCAGCGACAGCGGCCACCACCGGAACGTTCGAATACTTCATCGCCATGAACGTGTTCTGCAGGTCGCGGATCAGCGGGTCCAGCGCCTTCGCGCCACCGGCCATGAACGCCGGCAGGGCCGATTGCAGGTCGGCGCCGGCGGAGAACGCGCCGCCTTCGGCCGCATCCGTACCCCAGATCACCAGGCCCTTGAAGTTCTTCTCGGCCTCAAGCAGGCCGAGCTTCAGGCCGTCGATGACGCCCTGGCCGATCACGTGCATCTTCGTCTTCAGCGAAGCCACCAGCACGTCGTCGCCGGAGTGCCACAGGCGGATGGAATCATCCTCGAACACCGTGGTGCCGGCCTTCGCCGGATCGGTGTCGCCGGAGCCGATGACCGGCGCACGGAATTCCTGGCGCTTGTAGACAGCCAGGTCGGAACGCGGTACGTACTTCTTCGACTTGGCGGAGTACGAACCTTCCGGCGTATGCACGCCCTTGTCGGCCACTTCGAATACCCAGGCAGGCAGCGGTGCGTTCGTCAGCGCCTTGCCGGCGTCGATGTCTTCCTTGACCCACTCGGCAATCTGCTTCCAGCCGGCGGCCTGCCACGTTTCGAACGGGCCCACTTTCCAGCCGAAGCCCCAGCGCATCGCGAAGTCAACGTCGCGCGCGTTATCGGCGATCGACTCCAGGTGGTAGGCGATGTAGTGGAACGCGTCGCGGAAGATCGCCCACAGGAACTGGCCTTGCGGGTTGGTCGATTCGCGCAGCGCCTTGAATTTCTTGACCGGATCCTTTTCCTTCAGGATGCGGCCGATGATGTCCGCAGCCTTCGCGCCGCCCGGCACATATTCGCCGGTGGCGAAGTCCAGGCGCTGGATCTCCTTGCCGACCTTCTTGTAGAAGCCACCGCCGGCCTTCTGGCCCAGCGCGCCCTTCTCGATCAGCTTCGCCAGCACGTCAGGCGTCTTGTAGACGGCCGCGAACGGGTCGTCCTTCAGGTTGTCCTGCATCGTCTTGATGACGTGGCCCATCGTGTCCAGGCCGACGACGTCCGCCGTGCGGAACGTGCCGGACTTGGCGCGGCCCAGCTTCGCACCCGTCAGGTCGTCGACGACGTCCACGGACAGGCCGAATTTCTCGGCCTGGTGGATCGTGGCCAGCATGCCGAAGATGCCGACGCGGTTGGCGATGAAGTTCGGCGTGTCTTTCGCACGCACGACACCTTTACCCAGCGCGGAGGTCAGGAAGGTTTCCAACTGATCCAGGATTTCCGGACGGGTCGACTCGGTCGGGATCAGTTCCACCAGGTGCATGTAGCGCGGCGGGTTGAAGAAGTGCACGCCGCAGAAGCGCGCCTTCAGCTCCGCGTCGAAGCCTTCAGCCAGCTGGTGGATCGGCAGGCCGGACGTGTTCGACGCGAAGATCGCGTTCGCGCCGATGTGCGGGGCGACCTTCTTGTACAGGTCGTGCTTCCAGTCCAGGCGCTCGGCGATCGCTTCGATGATCAAGTCGCAGCCGGCCAGCTGGTCCAGGTTGTCCTCGTAGTTCGCGACCTGGATCAGCGCTGCGTCGTCCTTGTCGCCCAGCGGCGCCGGCGACAGCTTCTTCAGGTTCTCGATTGCCTTCAGGACGATGCCGTTCTTCGGCGTACCTTCCTTGCCCGGCAGGTCGAACAGCACGACCTGCACCTTGGCGTTCACGCAGTGGGCGGCGATCTGCGCGCCCATCACGCCGGCGCCCAGGACGGCGACTTTTTTCACGGAGAAGTTACTCATGTGTTGGTCCTTTAATCTGTTAGAACAGGTCGACGTCCAGCGCCATCAGGTTCGCTGCGCCCGAGCGTGCCTGGCGGATCAGCATTGCCGTTTCCGGGTACAGGCGGGCGAAGTAGAAGCGCGCGGTCTGCAGCTTGGCTTCGTAGAAGCGGTCGCCCGAATCCTTCTTCTCCAGCGCGATCTTGGCCATCTGCGCGAAGAAGTACGAGAACACCAGGTGGCCGGCAACGCGCAGGTAAGGCACGGCGGCGGCGCCCACTTCGTCCTGGTTCTGGAAGGCCTTCATGCCGATTTCCATCGTCAGCTTCGTGACTTTCTCGCCCAGGTCGCCCAGCGGGGTGACGAATTCGGACATCGCTTCATCGGTGCCATGCTCTTCGACGAATGCGCGGATCTTCTCGCCGAACTTGCGCAGCTTGGAGCCGTTGTCCATCAGGATCTTGCGACCCAGGAGGTCCAGCGACTGCACGGTGTTCGTGCCTTCGTAGATCATGTTGATGCGCGCGTCGCGCACGAACTGCTCCATGCCCCACTCGGCGATGTAGCCGTGGCCGCCGTACACTTGCATCGCTTCGGACGTGGCGATCCAGCCGTTATCGGTGATGAAGGCCTTGACGATCGGGGTCAGCAGCGCGACTTCGTCGGCGCATTCCTTGCGCACGTCTTCGTCCGGGTGGTTCAGTTCGCGGTCGATCTGCAGTGCCACGTAGCTGGTCAGCGCGCGGGCGCCTTCGGCGAACGCTTTCGCGGTCAGCAGCATGCGGCGCACGTCAGGGTGCACGATGATCGGGTCGGCAGGCTTGTCCGGTGCCTTCACGCCGGACAGGGAGCGCATCTGCAGGCGGTCCTTGGCGTACACCAGCGCGTTCTGGTAGGCGACTTCGGTCAGGCCCAGCGACTGCATGCCCACGCCCAGGCGGGCGGCGTTCATGAACACGAACATCGCGTTCAGGCCCTTGTTCGGCTGGCCGATGATCCAGCCCTTCGCGCCGTCCAGGTTCATCTGGCAGGTCGAGTTACCGTGGATGCCCATCTTTTCTTCGATGGCGCCGCAGAAGATCGGGTTGCGCTCGCCGACGGTGCCGTCCTGGTTCGGCAGGAACTTCGGCACGAGGAACAGCGAGATGCCTTTCGAGCCTTCCGGTGCGTCCGGCACGCGGGCCAGCACCAGGTGCAGGATGTTCTCGGACATGTCATGCTCGCCGGCCGAGATGAAGATCTTGTTGCCGGTGATGGTCCAGGAACCGTCTTCGTTCGGGATCGCCTTCGTGCGCAGCAGGCCCAGGTCGGTGCCGCAGTGCGGTTCGGTCAGGCACATCGTGCCGGTCCATTCGCCGGAGACCAGCTTCGGCAGGTACAGGCGCTTCTGCTCGTCGGTGCCGTGTTCCTTCAGGCACTCGTAGGCGCCGTGCGACAGGCCCGGGTACATCGTCCATGCCTGGTTCGACGAGTTCAGCATCTCGTAGAACGAGTTGTTCAGCACCACCGGCAGGCCCTGGCCGCCGAATTCCGGATCGCACGCGAGCGCGGCCCAGCCGCCTTCGACGTACTGCTTGTACGCTTCCTTGAAGCCCTTCGGCGTCGTGACGGTCTTCGCCTCGGCGTCGTGGTGGCAGCCTTCGCGGTCGCCGGAGTGGTTCAGCGGGAACAGCACTTCGGACGTGAACTTCGCACCTTCTTCCAGCACGGCGTTGATGATGTCCGCGTCGGTCTCGGCGTGGGCCGGCAGTTCCTTGAGCTGCTCTTCGACCTTCAGCAATTCATGCAGCACGAAGTGCATATCCCGGATTGGCGCGACGTATTGACCCATGTTTATCTCCTGCGACTAAAGGCTAAGTGTGATTGTTGCCGGACCTTGTGGGCCCGGATGCTAAGACTGATAGTTTTCGATCAGGCGGTTGAAGCCCACCGTGGCACGCTCGACGGCGCCGGGGATGCGCAGGAAGCGGGCGTCGTGATGGACGGCCAGGATCAGGCCATACATCTCGTACACCAGCTGTTGCGCGTCCGTGTCCGCCTTCAGGTGACCGCATTCGATCGCCTGCTTGGCCGCCCGCAGCAACGCGCCCTGCCATGCCCCCACCATCGCCACCAGCTCCTCGCGGATCGGGCCCGGCCGGTCGTCATACTCGACCGCGCCGCTGATGTAGATGCAGCCGGACGCGATCTCGATCGACACGCGCTTGACCCAGTGCGCGAACATCGCCTTCAGGCGAGGCAGGCCGCGCGGTTCCTTGATGCTGGGATAGAACACTTCCTGCTCGAAACGGCGGTGGTAAAGCTTCAGTACTTCCAGCTGTAAATCTTCACGCGAACCAAAGTGGGCAAACACGCCCGATTTGCTCATGTTCATCCGGTCCGCCAACAGGCCGATGGTCAGGCCTTCCAGCCCGTCTCGGCTGGCAAGGTCCAATGCCACGTCCAGGATGGCAGCGCGGGTCATCTCGCCCTTGCGCATGAATTTTGTCGAGGTATTGATGGCTAAGGTACTCACTTTGGGCTTCCGACTTCAGGAGAAAAAGGAACTTTATTCTCCCTCGACGGGTATGCTTCGTGTGAAAAAAATTACGAACGCTCGTACTATTATCCAGGGCTGGATAAATGTCAAACGGAGTTGTTAGAGTCGGCGTTCTATTTTGATGCGGGCGTTGCGCTCGCGTGTTGACAGCCGTTTTTAAACCCAACGGCAGAGGCCGGGGTCAGGGAGGAGCGATGGCTTGCAAGCCATCGCCGCTTTGCCGGCAAGGAGCTTTGCTCCTTGAAACCCCGGCAAAGCCCCCGCGGGTCGGACCCCAGGGTTTGCTTCTGGGGTGAAAGCGCGCGCTTCCAGCCCTTTTCATTCCAGAGTTATTCCCCGTGATCGATCCGCTCCCGCACCCGCCGGTCGCGCTTCGTCGGCCGGCCCTTGAAGTCCGCGGCCGGCTCGTGGAACAGGCGCCGGCGTTCCGATTCCTTGGCGCGGCGGGCCAGCGATTCCTCGCTTTCCTCATACAGCGTGCGGGCGATCGGCGCGCCCTGGCGCTGGTCCGACAGACCGACCACCAGCACGTCCCACTCGTCGGAGCCGTTGTCGATGTAGAGCTTCTCGCCCAGCTTCACGAGCCGCGCCGGTTTCACCCGGTCGCCGCCGATCTTCACTTTACCATTGTCGATCGCCGCGATCGCGAGGTTGCGGGTCTTGAAGAAGCGGGCCGCCCACAGCCATTTGTCGATCCTGACGTTATCCATGCGTGTCCATCAAGCGTATTTCCCTACTGCAAAAATGCGCATCAGCGTCCGGTAGACCACGTACGCGATCTCGTAGCCGATGCGGCGGAAGCGGCCGATGTGCTGGTACTCGTGTTCGTGCACCTCGATGCCGTCCGCGATCGCCTGCTCGATCTCCCGGCGCAGGCTCCTCGCGAAGGCGGCGTCCTTGATCACGACGTTCGCTTCCTGGTTCAAAAAAAGGCTCAACCCATCCACGTTGGAGGATCCGACCGTCGCCCATTCGTCGTCGATCACGGCCACCTTCGCGTGGAGCTGGGTCTTGTGATATTCCACCAGGCGCACGCCGGATGCAAGCAGCTTGGGGTAGAACGAGTGCGCCACGGCGTCCTGCAGCCAGTGTTCGCCCACGCCGATCAAGAGGATCACCTCGACGCCGCGCTGGGCTGTCTGCGACAACGCGCGGCGGAACTTGCGGCCCGGCGCGAAGTACGGATTTGCCAGCAGCACGCTTTTCTTCGCGCGCCCGAGCGCCTGCAGGTAAGCCTTTTGAATCGTATGTCGGTTGCGGAAGTTGTCGCGCACGACGAAGCCGGCCTGTACCGTCGTCGCGTTCTCGACGGCCGCCTTGTTGGCCTGCCGCATCTCGTTGTACAGGCCGATCCGCTCCGTCAGCGGCATCTTGCCCAGCCGCCGCCACTGCGCGACGGCCTCTCGGTGGATGTTCGCCACCAGCGGCCCCCTGACCGCCACGGCGAAGTCCCAGCGCGGCGCGGACAGCGCGATATTGTGGTCGTAGTCGCAGAACATGTCGTCGTTGATGTTGATGCCGCCAACGAAGGCGATGCACCGGTCCACGACGCAGATCTTGCGGTGGGTGCGGGCAATGCCGCGCTTGAACCACGGATTGAAGATACGGTGCTCGACCCCGGCGGCGAGCAATTGCGCATGCATCCGCTTCACGCGGCCGGCACCGGTGCCGAACCAGTCCGTGATCATGCGCACCGTAACGCCCCTCTCCGCCGCCCGCATCAGCGCGTCCAGCACGGCATGGCCCGTGTCGTCGTCCGCGAAGATATACGTCTCGAAATACACGTCATACTGCGCGGCATCGATCGCTTCCATCAGGTCGGGGAAGAATTCGGTGCCACAGTGCAGGAGTTTGACTTCGTTATCGGCGATAAAATCGACGGGACGCATGACACTAGGAGAGTTTCAAAGTAGCCACCAGCGGCGCATGGTCCGATAGCTTGGCCCACATCGGGCCATGCAGGACCTCCGCTGATTCTACCTTGAAGCCACGGACATAGATGCGATCGAGGCGGAAGAAGGGCAAGGCGGATGGGAAGGTGCGGGCCGGACGGATCGATGCCTGCCTCCGCGCCAGGGTACGGACCAGGTCGCCCAGGCTGGAGCCGGAACCGACCTCGTCGAAGACCTCGACCACTCCCAACGCCTTGCGCAGTTTGGCGCTCAGAGTATTGCGCCAGTCGTTGAAATCGCCGGCGATGATCACCGGCTCATTGTTCGGTGCGGACGAATTGACGGCCTCGATCAATGCCTCCGCCTGCCGCACGCGGCTGCGTTCGAACAGGCCCAGGTGGATCACGTAGCAGTGGATGGTTCCCTGCGGCGTCTCGACGATCGAGTGCAGGATGCCGCGTGCCTCGTACGCATGATCGGACACATCCGTATTCGTCCATTTCGCGATGGGGAAGCGCGACAGCAGCGCATTGCCATGGTGCCCATGGTCGTATTGCGCGTTCAGCCCGTACACGGACTGGTGCGACTCCCCCGCGAAGAATTCGTGCTGGCTGCTTTGCGGCCAGTGGCGGTGGCCATGGTGCTCCTCGCCAAAGCGGGCGGCGATGCGGTCATGCTGGCCCTGCACTTCCTGCAAGAAGATCAGATCTGCATCAAAGGCCGAGATGGCCTGCTTGAGCGCGACGACCCGCGGTTTGCTGCGGTAGTTCACGCCCTTGTGGATGTTGTAGGTGGCGACTTTGATCTTCATGAAACCCATTCTAGCGCCAACCGGGCTCTTTCTTCATTGGCAATCGTGCGCAGGGGACACGATTGACAGCATGCCGAGCAAAGCCAACCAGTGTAATCCTGCCCACCCCGCCGGCCTGCGGCGCGCACGCAACAGTGTGTGCGGCGCACGATTGGAACACGCGCACAACGGCTGAGTTATCCCCTACATTGGGGTTAATAAAAATATATTAACGATTTCTATTGCACTTGGAGCATTGACGAGCGGGGAGGCTCATCATGGCACGCATCACAGCAATCGGGAGACTGCTCTCACCGGCCGGCGCACTGCTGGCCTGCGCCGCCGCCGCGGCAACCCTGGCCGCCACCGCCACGGCATCGCCGCTGCTGCTGGACTGGAGCCCGGCCGCGCTGGGCGCCGCGGCACAGGGCAATGAATACCGCAACATCCGCACGTCGCAGCATTTCGCCGAGAACGTCTCGTTCGCCACCGACAGTTTTGTCGACGGCATCGACATCTACTCGTCCGGGCGCTTCGGCGGGCTCGGCACGCCCGTCGCGATCACCATCTGGGCGGACCGCAATGGCCGCCCCGGCGACGTGGTGGGCCAGTTCGGCTCGGCCGTGTCGACGATCGACGACGCGGGCGCCAGCGCGGGCAACGTGCGCAAGCATGCCGACTTCGACGGCTTCACGATGTTGGCCGGCACGATCTACTGGATCGGCATGGCGGGCCGCACCGTGGAACTGGCGCAGACGGCCCTGCTGGCCGTCGACGGCGGCGATGGGCGGATGGCCCAGTTCAGCAACCACGGCGGTTATGGCGGCTCATCGGTCGTCGGCGACATGGCGTTCCGGCTGTACGGCACGCAGGGCAGCCCGGCCGTCATCGAACTGCCGGAACCGGGCAGCCTGCCGCTGGCCGGCGTGGCCGGCGTGGCGCTGCTGATGGCGCAGTTCCGGCGCCAGCGCCGGCCCCGCCCGCGCTAGCGACCCAGCATCCGCGGCAGCTGCAGGATCGCTTCCGCGTTCGACGGCGAAAAGCACTTGTCGGCCGCTTCGAGCCACGGCAGCCACACGTGCGCCGTATGCTCGCGCGGCGACAGCATGATGGGCACGTCGCGCGGTACTTCCACGCTGAACACGTGCTCCGTGTTGTGCGTGACGCCGGGCGCGTAGCGGTGCCGCCAGACGGGGTAGATCTCGTAGACGTTGGACAGGTGCCAGTCGCGCAGCGCGATGCGCTCGCCATCGGCGACGATGCCGGTTTCCTCGAACAGCTCGCGCGTGGCCGTCGTCAGCAGCGGCTCGTCGACGGCATCGAGCGAGCCCGTCACCGACTGCCAGTAGCCGGCCTTGTCGGCGCGCTCGATCAGCAGCACGTCCAGGTTGGACGTGTGGATGACGACCAGGACGGATTCGGGGATTTTGTGGGGTTTGTCCATACGTAATGGGCCGCCGGCGTGCGCTTACCCCAACGGCGGAGAGCCGGGGTCAGACCCGTCGGGTCTGACCCCAGGGTTTGCACTTGGGGTTGCATCGAATCATCCGGCTCGCCAACAAAAAAACGAACCAAGAAAAAAGGGCGCTTGCCGCGCCCTTCTCGCTACCGCTTAGCCAGCCACCTTCGGCTCGGCCGCACGCAGGCGGATGTGCAGCTCGCGCAGCTGCTTCTCGTCCACTTCCGACGGCGCGTGCGTCAGCAGGTCCTGCGCGCGCTGCGTCTTCGGGAACGCGATCACGTCGCGGATCGAGTCCGACTTCGTCATCAGCGTCACGATGCGGTCCAGGCCGAATGCCAGGCCGCCGTGCGGCGGCGCGCCGTATTGCAGCGCGTCCAGCAGGAAGCCGAACTTCAGGCGTGCTTCCTCGGCACCGATCTTCAGCGCGCGGAACACCTTCGACTGCACGTCCTCGCGGTGGATACGGATCGAGCCGCCGCCCAGTTCCCAGCCGTTCAGGACCATGTCGTACGCCTTGGCGATGCAGGCGCCCGGGTTCGTTTCCAGCATGTCTTCGTGGCCGTCCTTCGGTGCCGTGAACGGGTGGTGCGTCGCGGTCCAGCGGTCGTCTTCCTCGTCGTACTCGAACATCGGGAAGTCGATGACCCACAGCGGTGCCCAAACGTCGTCGAACAGGCCGTTCTTCTTGCCGAACTCGGAGTGGCCGATCTTCACGCGCAGCGCGCCGATCGCGTCGTTGACAACCTTCGCCTTGTCAGCGCCGAAGAAGATCAGGTCGCCGTCCTGGGCACCGGTGCGCTCCAGGATCGTGTTCAGCACGTCGTCGGAAAGGTTCTTCACGATCGGCGACTGCAGGCCTTCGCGGCCCTTGGCCTTCTCATTGACCTTGATGTAGGCGAGACCCTTGGCGCCGTAGATGGCGACGAACTGGGTGTACGCATCGATTTCCGAACGCGGCATGTCGGCGCCCTTCGGTACGCGCAGGCCGACCACGCGGCCGTTCGGCATGTTCGCGGCGCCCGAGAACACCTTGAACTCGACGTCCTTCATCACGTCCGTCAGTTCGGTGAACCGCAGCTTGACGCGCATGTCCGGCTTGTCCGAGCCGTACAGGCCCATCGCTTCGGCGAAGTCCATCACCGGGAACGGGTTCGGCAGGTCGATCTCCAGCGTGTTCTTGAAGACCTTGCGGATCATGTCCTCGAACAGGTCACGGATTTCCTGCTCGTTCAGGAACGACGTCTCGCAGTCGATCTGCGTGAATTCCGGCTGGCGGTCGGCGCGCAGGTCTTCGTCGCGGAAGCACTTGGTGATCTGGTAGTAGCGGTCGAAGTTCGCCACCATCAGGAGCTGCTTGAACAGCTGCGGCGACTGGGGCAGCGCGAAGAACTGGCCGGCGTTCACACGCGACGGCACCAGGTAGTCGCGCGCGCCTTCCGGCGTGGACTTGGTCAGGGTCGGCGTCTCGATGTCGATGAAGCCCAGCGCGTCGAGGTACTTGCGCACTTCCATCGTCACCTTGTAGCGCAGGCGCAGGTTGTTCTGCATCTGCGGGCGGCGCAGGTCCAGCACGCGGTGCGTCAGGCGGGTGGTTTCGGACAGGTTGTCGTCGTCCAGCTGGAACGGCACGGCCACGGACGGGTTCAGCACTTCGAGCTGCGAGCAGACAACTTCGATCTTGCCCGACTTCAGGTTGTTGTTGATGGTGCCGGCCAGGCGATCCTTGACGACGCCGGTCACGCGCAGGCAGTACTCGTTACGGACGGACTCGGCCGTTTTGAACACGTCCGCCTGCTCCGGATTGCAGACGATCTGCACCAGGCCTTCGCGGTCGCGCAGGTCGATGAAGATCACGCCGCCGTGGTCGCGGCGACGGTGCACCCAGCCGCACAGGCTGACGGTTTGGCCCAGCAGCGCTTCGGTGGTGAGCCCGCAGTAGTGAGTACGCATAGACATGATTTTATTTCTCGTTCAGGTTGAATTGAGCTGTGACGCGGGTTCATTCGGGGGCAACGACGCCCATCGACACAATGTATTTCAGGGCGGCGTCGACGGTCATGTCGAGCTCCACCACGTTTTCGCGCGCCATCATCAGGAAGAAGCCGGAAGTCGGGTTCGGCGTCGTCGGCACGTACACGCTCACATAGTCTCCCACCAGGTGGTTTTTCACGTCGCCACCGGGCACGCCGGTCAGGAAGGCGATCGTGTACGACTGGGCGTGCGGGTACGGAATCAGCACGGCCTTGCGGAAGGCGTTGCCGGACGACGAGAACAGCGTGTCCGACACCTGCTTCACGCTGCCGTACAGCGAGCTGACGACGGGGATACGGTGCAGCAGCTTTTCCCACAGCCGCACGATGTAGTTGCCGATCAGGTTGTTGGCCAGCAGGCCGACGACGAACACGATGACGATGGTGAGGATGGCGCCGAACCCGGGGATGTCGAAGCCGATCAGCGTATGCGGCTGCCAGCGTTCGGGAACGAACAGCAGCGACTGGTCCAGCGTGCTGATGATGATGTTCAGTACCCAGGCCGTGATCGCCAGCGGCACCAGGATCAGCAGACCCGTCAGGAAGTACTTTCGTATCGTGTTCATCGGCGCCCGTTACTTCGAATCGCCGGACGTCGACGTCGGCGTGGGAGTGCTCGGCGCGGCCGCCGGCGCATCGGCCTTCGCGCCAGCCGCGGACACGCCGGTGGCAGGCGCGTTGCCGCCCCTGAAGTCGGTCACATACCAGCCGGTGCCTTTCAGCTGGAAGCCGGCAGCGGTCAGTTGCTTCTTGAAGGTGGACTTGCCGCAGGATGGGCAATCCGTGAGCTGCGGGTCCGAGACCTTTTGCAGCACATCCTTGGCAAAGCCACAGTCCTCGCAGCGGTAAGCGTAGATAGGCATGGGTTACTCCGCAAAAAACATCAAAAACCCTGAATTATAAAGCGTTTTTGCGGGGACCAAGGGATTTTGGGATAACAGAAGTCAACATCTGCACGCAGGCCGGCGGCCCATGCAGAACCCTAATGCAAACCCTGGGGTCAGACCCGGCGGGTCTGACCCCGGCAGTCGCCTCGGGTTCAAACGCTTTTGCTGGCTCTTCAGCGTTATTTCCGCCGCCACTCCATCCACCGCTCGCCGCCCTTGAACACGGGCAGCGAGTCCGTCACGGCTTCGTCCGCCTCGCGGGTGAAGTATGGCGCCAGCAGCGTTTCCAGGCGCTCGCGCTCGATGGGGAACGGCGGGCCCTTTTCGCCGCTGCCGAGGAAGAAGTAGCCGGCCAGCAGGCCGCCGGGCGACAGCAATGCAGCCCAGCGCTCGGCAACGCGCGGCCACAGGTCCGGCGGCAGCGCACACAGGAAGGCGCGCTCGTAGATCACGGTGAGCGGCTTGGGCGGTGCGTACGTGAAGAAGTCGGCTTCCACGATCCGCTCCGGCCAGCGCTTGACGACCTTCCGGGCCCGCGCCACCGCGACCGGGGCGAAGTCGATCGCCGTCGCGTCCCAGCCCGCTTCGCACATCAGGTCGAGCTCGTAGGCGGAGCCGGCGCCCGGCACCAGCGCGACCGGGGACACCACGGTCGCGTCCGCGGCGGCATCGTGGGCGGCCACGAGGCGGCGCAGGCGCTCCGGAATGCCGCCCTTGTCCCACGGCGTGAAATGCTGGGTGAAGCGCTCGTCCCAGAAGGCCGGGGTCTGTGGATCGCGGTGTTCGAATTCGGGCATTTACATCACTCCGCGCCAACGCAGGTAAGCCTGGAAGCCGACGGCTCCGGCCACGAACGCGCCGACAAAAAACACAAAGAAGGACAGCAGCCGGTTCGTGCGGCGCTGTTCCTCGGCCAGCTGCCGCAGCAGCTCGTTGGTACTCGGGTCGCGCTCGCCCATCGCGATCAATGCCTGATGCGTCAGGCGCGGCAGTTGCGGCAAGATGTGCGAATAGCGCGGCGCTTCCGCCTTCAGCCGCTCCACCAGCCCGCGCCAGCCGACCTGCTCGGACACCCAGCGCTCCAGGTGCGGCTTGGCCGTCTTCCACAGGTCCAGGTCCGGGTCGAGCACGCGGCCCATGCCTTCGATGTTCAGCAGCGTCTTCTGCAGCAGCACCAGCTGGGGTTGCACCTCGACGTTGAAGCGGCGCGACGTCTGGAACAAGCGTAGCAAAATCTGGCCGAACGAGATGTCTTTCAGCGGCCGGTCGAAGATCGGCTCGCAGCAGGCGCGCACGGCCGATTCCAGCTCGTCCACGCGGGTGTTCTTCGGCGCCCAGCCCGACTCGATGTGCGCCTCGGCCACCCGCTTGTAGTCGCGCCGGAAGAACGCGAGGAAGTTCTGCGACAGGTAATCCTTGTCGTAGTCGTTCAGCGTGCCGACGATGCCGAAATCGAGCGCGATATAGCGGCCGAACGTGGCGGGATCGATCGACACGAGGATATTCCCCGGATGCATGTCCGCATGGAAGAAGCCGTCGCGGAACACTTGCGTGAAGAAGATCTCGACGCCGTCGCTGCCCAGCTTTTTCAGGTCCACGCCGGCCTCGACAAGCCGGTCGATGTGCGACACGGGAATGCCGTGCATCCGCTCCATCGTGATGACGCTGGGCGAACAATAGTCCCAGTACATTTCCGGCACCAGCAGCAAGTTCGAATCGGCGAAGTTGCGGCGCAGTTGCGCGGCGTTCGCGGCTTCGCGCATCAGGTCCAGCTCGTCGTGCAGGTACTTGTCGAACTCGTACACGACTTCCTTCATCTTCAGCCGGTGCGCGTCCTTCCACAGCCGGTTGATGAAATCCGCGGCCAGGTTCATCAGGGCCACGTCTTCGTCGATCAGCTTTTTCATGCCGGGGCGCAGCACCTTGACGGCCACCTGGGTGCCGTCCGGCAGCGCCGCGAAGTGCACCTGCGCGATCGACGCTGACGCCACAGGCACGCGCTCGAAGCGGGCGAACAGCTGGTCAGGATGGGCGCCCAGCGAGCGCTCGATCTGGGCGATCGCCAGCTCGGAATCAAACGGCGGCACGCGGTCCTGCAGCTTCGACAGCTCGGCCACGATGTCCGGCGGCATCAGGTCGCTGCGTGTCGACAGCACCTGCCCCAGCTTGACGAAGATCGGCCCCAGCTCTTCCAGCGCCAAGCGCAGGCGGATCGCGCGGGGCGTCGAGATATCGCGCCAGAAGAAGGCGGTATCGAGGAAGCGGTTGATGCCCGGCTTGTCGAAGCCGGAAATCGCGATTTCGTCGAGGCCATATTTGACCAGCACGCGCAGGATTTTAAGCAGACGAAGGAATTTCAGGATCATCGAGTTTTTCGTGTTGAGCGTCCGCTTCAGGCGGCGGGGCCGCTGTGTTGCTTGAATTTTTGTTCGAGACGCTCCAGGCGCTTGGCGAAGCGTTCCACGTCGTCGCGCAGGCGCGTCACGTCGCCGGCGAACGCCTCGGTCGTGACGGGGCGCACCAGCAGGGGATTCTCTTCCAGGAAGTACTCGGCCACGTTCTCCGACAGCTTGCGGTGCCCGTCCTTGAGCGACTGCAGCACCGACTTCGCGCCCGCCACCAGGCGCACGGCGGCGACCGGACCCATCACCTTCTCCAGGTCGTGCTCGGCTTCCCAGCGCAGCGACTGCGACAGCCGCGAGATCGCATTGGCGAATTCCGCGTCGCCTTCGATCTGCACATAGGAAAACGCCCGCTCGCGGTTCTGCGCGATCAGCGGCAGGTCCGACAGCTTCAGGCGGATCGTCACCGCGGCGGCCTGTTCGGCGCCGGCCGCCTCGACCATGCCGTCGGCAGCGACGCGCAGGCGCAGCTCGGCCGGCGACGCATCGATGCGGGCCACCTTGCCCGCATACTGCTTCAGCTCGGCCCGCGCCCAGGGCTCCTGCGCCAGCAGGTGGTTGATCGTGGCAGCCGCCGGCAGCGACAGCGTCGGCAGCGTGGAAGGAAATGGGAACATATTGTGTGGAGGCGAAAAAAACAAAACCGCCCAGAAAACCCGGGCGGTCTCGATCTTACCAGTTTGCAGGGGATTAACCCTGCACACGCGGTTTAAGCAAGTTGCTGAATGCCGCCAAGAAGCCAGCCGGCGTTGCCGTTGACGGGTTTGACGAGGTTCCACACCTCGTTGAACGGCTCCGGCAGCGCATCCGCCGCTGGCTTGATGCGGCCGGTGAACTGCACGGACGCCAGGTAGTCGGTGCCGTTGTTCTCGATGCCCAGCAGTTCGGCATCGATGTGCACGACGTCCGTGTAGTCGGCCTTGCCGGCGCGCTCCTGGATCTGCATCTTCAGCTCGGCAAACACTTCGGGCGTCGTGAATTCGCGGATGTCGCTGACGTCGCCCTTGTCCCAGGCGGCCTGCAGGCGGATGAAGTTGCTCTTCGCGTGGCGCAGGAACGCTTCGCTGTCGAAGTCGGCCGGCACGCCCCACGGTTGGTGCGGCGCAGCGGCGGCCGGCTGCTCGCTACCGCCCATCACGGGCTGCAGCGGCGGCAGGTTGGTCGGCTGCTGCAGCCGCGAGCCGATTTCCGGCGTCGAGCTGCCGCCTTGCGGCGCGCCGTAGCTGTCGTTATTGCCGAAGCCGCCCGAATACGCGTTCACGGGCTTCGGTACCGGCATTTGCGACTTGCCCTTGATCAGGCGGAAGATGAAGTACACGGCGCCGGCGATCAGTGCGAACGTCAGCAGCGTACCGATGGCGCTGGCCATCGCGCCGCCCAGGCCGAAGTGCGACAGCAGTGCGCCCAGGCCCAGGCCCAGCAGCGCGCCGCCCAGGATGCCCTTCCACGGGCTCGGGCGGGGTGCCGGCGCGGGCGTCGGCGCCGGCTGTGCGGCCGGGCGCGTGGCCTGCTGTTGCGGCGTGGCCGTCGGCGCGGGACGCGGGGCCATCCGGCTCACGCTCTGCGACTGCCGTCCGAACGACTTTCCGCCACCCATCGGGCGCGCGGCCAGTTCCGCCGTCATCGAGAGGGCGGCCAGCGCCAGCGTGGCGCCGACCAGGAGTTTTTTCAGTTTCATGGGAGAGTCCTAGCGTTGAGTTCTACAGTTTGATACCGGTGTGCAAAGCGGCCACACCCGCCGTCAGGTTGTAATACTGGACCCGCTCCAGTCCCGCCGCCTGCATCATCGTCTTCAGCGTTTCCTGGTCCGGATGCATGCGGATCGATTCCGCCAGATAGCGGTAGCTTTCCGAGTCGTTCGCGATCTTCTTGCCCAGCCATGGCAGCACCGAGAACGAATACACGTCATACGGTTTTTGCAACGGCTCGGCCACCTTCGAGAATTCCAGCACGAGCAGCTTGCCGCCCGGTTTCAGCACCCGCCGCATCTCGGCCAGCGCCGCGTCCTTGTGCGTCATGTTGCGCAGGCCGAACGCCACGCTGACGCGGTCGAAATAATTGTCCGGGAACGGCAGCTTCTCCGCATCGCACAACAACGTGGGGGTCACGAGGCCCTTGTTCAAGAGACGGTCGCGCCCAACGCGCAGCATCGATTCGTTGATGTCGGTAAGCCAGACCTCGCCCGTCGGCCCCGCCTGCTTCGCGAACGCCTTGGCCAGGTCGCCCGTGCCGCCGGCGATGTCCAGCACCTTCATGCCGGGACGCACCGCCGCGTTGGCGATCGTGAACGCCTTCCAGATCCGGTGCAGGCCGCCGGACATCAGGTCGTTCATCACGTCGTACTTGGCGGCGACGGAATGGAAGACCTTGGCAACTTCCTTAACTTTCTCGTCCTCGTTGACGGTTTTGTAACCGAAGTGGGTGGTGTTGGTCATTAGTAAATGCGCGATGGGCGGGTTGATCTGCGGGCATTATACAAGCGTCATTCCGACAGGGGCGCCGCAGCGGACTTGCTTGTCTAATTCGCAATTTCCAACACTTTTTCAAAATCGTGTCAACCGCCTTTCGTAAGGCTGCGTTAAGCGAGCAGGCCGGTATGTAAAACCGTGCAAATGTTCAAGTAACTCAGTAATAGTTCCGCTACGGAGGAAGACCATGCAGCAGCTCCAACATCAACTCCCCAAGGATATTTATTTCCCGGAGATCGATGAGGCAACGCGCGAGATGATCGATGCGACGGACGCGCAAGCGCGCCGCGCGCAAGGCGACAAGCCGCCCGCACCGATGAGCTTTAACGCAGAAGCGATCCGTACGCTGCCGCCGGCCGCCCGCGCCGCTTTCCGCTACATCTGGGAACGCGAGCAGCGCCGCTACGAAGAATTCGTGCTGCGCCACCGGATGGCCAACTGACGGCGTTTCTCGCCCTCTGCCGGGCAGGCTGCGTCCGCGGCCGCCCCGACTCCCCCCTGTCCTTCCAGCAAGCCGAGCAGTGCGCCGCGTCAGCCGACGCCGTGCCTCTTCGGCGTTTGCGCTCGTGATCCGCACTACCCTTCGCCGCGCCTGACGCGCGCTGCCGCGTCCCCAACAGACGAAAAAAAGGGCGCTGTCACCCGAGCTGATGGAACCATTCGGCTCATCCGTTGTCATACCAACAGACAACGGGAGAAGCGATGGAGACCAAACGCTATGCAAAGGCCTGCGCACACGTCCGCAGTTGGCTGCCCGCACTGACCGATGCGCAACGCGCGGGCTTGCGGGCGTTGCTCGACAACTGCGCGGCGCTGGCGCAATGCCTGCAACTGATCGCCCAGCTGCGGCCTGTCACGTGCTGCCCCCACTGCGGGGATGCGCGGCTGTACCGGCACGGCATCGTCAGCGGGTTGCAACGCTACCGCTGTCGGGAATGCCAGCGCAGCTTCAACGCGCTGACCAACACGCCGCTGGCATTCCTGCGCCGGCGCGACGCCTGGCTGCCGTATTTGCAAAGCATGCTCGACTCGCGCACTGTGCGCGCCGCCGCCACCGGCACTGGCATCCACCGCAACACGAGTTTTCGCTGGCGCCACCGGTTCCTGACGGAGGCGCGCAATGACCGGCCCGAGGAGCTGAAACACATCGTCGAGGCGGACGAGACTTATTTGCTCGAATCGCAGAAAGGCTCGCGCCATCTGACCCGGCCGGCACGCCGGCGGGGCGGTGTGGCGCACTCGCGCGGCATTACGAACGAACACGACTGCCTACTCGTGGCGCGCCAGCGCGGCGGCGGCACCTGCGACTGGGTGGCAGGGCGCGGCCAGATCACGACAGCGAAATTGCAGCGTTGGTTGCGGCCGGCGCTGGCATCTTCCGCCGTGCTGGTCTCCGATGGTGCGGCGGCGTATCACAGCTTCGCCGCCGCCACCGGAATCCGCCACGAGGCGGTCAACGTTCGGGCCGGCATCCGGGTGCGTGGTATCTATCATGTGCAAGGCGTGAATGCCTACCACAGCCGGCTGCACCAGTGGCTACGGACCTTCCGGGGCGTGGCCAGCCGCTACCTGGTCAACTACCTCGGCTGGCGTTACGCGCTCGATGGCGGCAGCATCGCAACGCCAGCCGTGTTGCTGGCCGCGGCGCTGGGCATCAGGACGGTGCCGGCCGTCCCGCCGTGAACTAGTCCGCAAATCAACCGAGCAACCGAGGCCATCCATAAGCTCGGGTGACAGCGCCAAAAAAAGGGGAGCGCCAGGCTCCCCTCGTGATTCATCGCTGAGCGGATCAGAACTCTTCCCACTCGTCCGCTGCAGGTGCCTTCGCGGGCGCCGCACGCTGAGTGCGCGTCACGGCCGGCTTCGCGGCGGCGCGCTGCACGACAGCGGGCGCACGCGTGGCGGATGCTGCCGGCTTGACCGCGACCGGTGCCGCGGCACGGACGCCGGCCGTATCGCCCGACAGCTTGAACGCGCTGACGGCGCGCAGCAGCGCATCCGTCTCGTCCTTCATGGATTGCGTCGTCGCCGCCGCTTCCTCGACGAGGGCAGCATTGCGCTGCGTGACTTCGTCCATCTGCGCGATCGACTGGTTCACCTGGGCGATGCCGTCGCTCTGTTCGCGGCTTGCCTCGGCGATGTCGACGACGATGCCCGTCACGCGCTCGACGCTGGTGACCATCTCGTTCATCGCCTGGGCGGCCTGCTCGGCCAGCATGCTGCCGGAGCCGACCTTGTTGACGGAATCGTCGATCAGCGCCTTGATCTCTTTCGCCGCCGCGGCGCTGCGCTGTGCCAGCGTGCGCACTTCGGACGCCACCACGGCGAAGCCGCGGCCCTGCTCGCCCGCACGGGCCGCTTCGACGGCCGCGTTCAACGCGAGGATGTTGGTCTGGAACGCGATGCCATCGATGACGCCGATGATGTCGACGACCTTGCGCGACGAGGCGTCGATCGCCGTCATCGTCTCGGCCATCTGGCCCATCACGGCACCGCCCGCGGCGGCCTTGGTCGACGTCGCTTCGACCAGTTCCTTCGCCTGCAGCGTGTTCTCCGCGGTGGTCTGCACCGTGCTGGTCAGCTCTTCCATCGTGGCCGCCGTCTGCTGCAGCGAGCTGGCCTGGCTTTCGGTGCGCGACGACAGGTCCAGGTTACCGGTGGCGACTTCGTTGGCCGCCGTGCCGATCGCCTGCGCGCCATTGCGCACGTTCGACACCATTTCGATCAGGCTTTGCTGCATCTTCGCGATGCCGCGCATCAGGCGGCCGATTTCATTGTCGCCCTGCGCATCGACGCGGGCGGTCAGGTCACCATGGGCGACGCCGTCGAGCAGCTCCACGGCCCGCTCCAGCGGTGCGATGACGAGGCTGCGCAGGAAGAAGTGCATGCCGACAACCAGCGCCAGCGCGGCCACCAGGCCGATGCCGACGAGCCACAGCACGAGCCGGTATTCGCTGTTACGCTCGGCCATCAGCGCCTCGCCGTGCTCGCTGTTCTGCTTCTGGAACTTTTCCAGCTGCGACGAGAACTTCGCCCCTTCCGGTGCCAGCTTGCGGCTGCTAATCGCGGCAAAGGCCGCCGTATCCTGCTTCGCCAGCGCCGCTGCCGCCTCGTCGACGGAGGCGATCACGGGACGGACCGAGTCGATCAGGTCCTTGCGCAGCTGAACATCGCTGCCCGGCGACGGCGCGGCCGCGGCGAACGCGTCGAGCGCCTTGCGGATACGGTCCTGGTATTTCTGCACGTTTTGCATCGCGTCGCCCGTGGACGGGCCCTGCGCGCCATCCTTGAGCTCCGAATAGGCGCGATTGAGGCTGGTGCGGGCGCGGGTCGTATCCTTGTACACCTCGTTGATCGCCTGGGTCTCGAGCGCGATGTCCTGCACCAGCGACAGCGCTTCGTTGGAACGTTTGATCATGAACACACCGAGCGCGGCGCCGATGGCGATCATGGCGGCGAACAGGCACAGCGAAGCCATCAGGGTGAGGCGGACGGAAAGTTTAGGCATGGGTTCTTCCTGCAAACGGAAAGTCACGGACTCGCTATTGTCCTGCCGCAATACGGCGCGCACAATAAGTAACTGACGGTTGAGTATCCTCAAAGCAACAGATTATTGTCTTATGAATCTCGACTGACGACATCGTCAATGCCATTCAGGCACGCCGAGGCTCATTTCGGGGCAAACGCCCAGCGCACCTGCACGTTCAACTGGTGCTCGCCCTTGCCGCCCATCGTGCCGCCGGCCGGCACCTTCAGCACCGTGCGCTGGACGCCGCCGCGCGCCGCGCCCTGCAACTGCGCCACGGCCCACTTCCATGCCTGCTGGTCGATCAGCACTTCCGATCGGGACGCGTAGACGACCCGCCCCGCTTCCGTGTTGACGACGTGGCCGTCGATACGCGGCAGCGCCAGGCGCGCAGACAGCTTGCCGGCGCGGTCGATCGTGACGGTACCCCTGCACATCGTGGAGACCTGCAGCGCATCGCCTTTCACGCGCGCGGTTGTGCGCCCCGCGAACTGGCGCATCTCGCCGCCGTCCACGAACAGGCCGGCGACGCTGTCGTCGATCGTCGCGGCGAACTCGCCGTTGCAGGCATTGGTGGGGGAATAGTGGATGGCGTCGCCGGCGCTGGACGCCAGCAGCGTGAACGCCATGTGCACGGACTGCGCGGTGACGTATGTCGCGTGATCGGGGCCCGCGCGGCTCTGGCCCGGCCCGTCGATCAGCACGTCGACCGTCAGGCGGCCGTAACGCTCGCCTGCGCAGACGGCGGTGCTGAACGCCGCGGCAGACAGTGCGGCGACCGCCAGGCGGGCAGGAAACATCGGAACCTCACGAACAAAAAGCCGTGACGTTACACGTTACCAACTATCAAGTCTGTAGAGAAATTGTCGCCGCGATTTATTGCCCGGAAAATGGGGCCTGTCCCCATTTTTCAGGCAACGGTCTGGCTAGTGGCGGTGGCCGCAGCCGCCGTGGTGGTGGTGGTCCTGCGCACCGTGCAGCTTGGCACCCGGTTCGCGGCCCGTGTCGCCGAAGAAGCCGGCGGCATGCAGGCGGCCGATGTAGTCGTGCCAGCGGGCGTCGAGGTTCGCACCGAGTTCGTACAGGTACTGCCACGTGTACAGGCCCGATGCGTGGCCGTCCGTGAAGATGGGCTTCAGCGCGTATTGGCCGACCGGTTCGAGGTCCGTGATGCCGACGTCGCGCTTGCCGACCTGCAGCGTCTCCTGGCCGGGGCCATGGCCCTGCACTTCGGCGGACGGCGAATACACGCGCAACAGCTCATAAGGAATGTTGAACGACGCGCCGTCGTCGAAGGCGATCTCCAGGGTGCGCGATTTGTTGTGCAGCGTGATGGCGGTAGGATTAGCCATGATGTGATTCTTCCAGACGTTCTTTGATCGTGCGATGCAGCTCGGGCAGCAGCGCGGTGCGTACGGCGACGGCCGCCGCATCACTGTTTGTGTCGATGCTGCGCTGGCGCGCGCCCCAGGTAGGGTTCGGGAAATGCATGTCGTCCGCATAGCGGGGGATCACGTGCCAGTGCACGTGCGGCGTCATGTTGCCGAAGCTGGCGACATTGACCTTGTGCGGCGCCAGCACGTCGCGCTGCGCCTGTTCGACGGCCCATACGGCGCGCATCACGCGCTCGCGTTCATGCGGCGCCAGGTCCGTCATCTCCTTCACGTGCGCGTTCCATACGACGCGCGTGAAGCCGGGGTAGCCCGGTTCGTCGACGGCGACGACGGTGAGCGCGTCGTCGGCCCAGATGACGACACCCTCAGGGGGTGCCGCCAGCAGCTTGCACAGGTCGCAGGCAGCTTTTTCCATGGCTTACACCAGCACCCGCTCGATGCCGCCGTCGTTGGCGCGCTTCACGTAATCCGGCAGCCAGTTCTCGCCCAGCAGGTGCTTGGCGATTTCCACGACGATGTAGTCGGCCGTCGTGCCGGAGTCCTCGTTGTAGCGCGACAGGCCCTGCAGGCAGGACGGGCAGCTCGTCAGGATCTTGACGTTGCCGTCGAAGCCGTCGGCGCGCA
Source organism: Pseudoduganella flava (assembly GCF_007830495.1). GTDB lineage: Bacteria > Pseudomonadota > Gammaproteobacteria > Burkholderiales > Burkholderiaceae_D > Rugamonas > Rugamonas flava. The sequence continues at coordinate 243,619 of NZ_VLKW01000007.1, forward strand.
GCTTGTCCGAACCCTTGACCATCTCCTCCTCCTTGCGGAAGCGCACCTGCGTGGAGATGTCCGGCCGCGTGACGGCCAGGGTGCCCGACTCGCCGCAGCAGCGGTCGTTCTTCTCGATCTTGACGCTGTCATGCGTCTGGACCAGCGCGTTCACCGTCTTGACCGGATCCTGCAGCTTCATCGGCGTGTGGCACGGGTCGTGGTACATGTAGCGCGTGCCCGTCACGCCTTCCAGTTTGACGCCCTTCTCCAGCAGGTATTCATGGATGTCCATGATGCGGCAACCAGGGAAGATCTTCTCGAACTCGTACGTGGCCAGCTGGTCGTAGCAGGTACCGCACGACACGAGCACCGTCTTGATGTCCAGGTAGTTCAGCGTGTTGGCCATCCGGTGGAAGAGGACGCGGTTATCCGTCATCATCTTCTCGGCCTTCTCGTAGTCGCCCGAGCCGCGCTGCGGATAGCCGCAGCACAGGTAGCCCGGCGGCAGCACCGTCTGCACGCCCACTTCCCACAGCATGGCCTGGGTGGCGAGACCGACTTGCGAGAACAGCCGCTCCGAGCCGCAGCCCGGGAAGTAGAACACCGCTTCCGTGTTGGCGTTGGTCTTCTGCGGATCGCGGATGATCGGGATCATCTTGTTGTCCTCGATGTCCAGCAGCGCACGCGCGGACTTCTTCGGCAGGTTCCCCGGCATCTTCTTGTTGACGAAGTGGATCACCTGCTCGCGGATCGGCGCCTTGCCCGTCGTCGGCGGCGGTGCCTTGGTCTGCTGGCGCGCCACCTTCTTGAACACTTCGTTGCCGAGGCGCTGGGCCTTGTAGCCCCAGCCGATCATCGACGAGCGCACGGCATTGATCGTGCCCGGATCGGTCGCGTTCAGGAAGAACATCGACGCCGCCTTGCCCGGGTTGAACGAGCGCTTGTCCATCTTGCGCAGCAGGTTCCGCATGTTCATCGACACGTCGCCGAAGTCGATGTTCACGGGGCACGGCGTCACGCACTTGTGGCATACGGTGCAGTGATCGGCCACGTCCTCGAACTCTTCCCAGTGGCGGATCGAGATGCCGCGGCGGGTCTGCTCTTCGTACAGGAACGCTTCGATCAGCGACGACGTCGCGAGGATCTTGTCGCGCGGCGAGTACAGCATGTTCGCGCGCGGCACGTGCGTCGAGCACACCGGCTTGCACTTGCCGCAGCGCAGGCAGTCCTTGACGCTGTTGGCGATCTCGCCGATGTCGCTTTGCTGCATGATCAGCGACTCGTGGCCCATCAGCCCGAAGGACGGCGTGTACGCGTTCGACAGGTCCGCTTCCATGCCCGGCAAGTTCAGGAGCTTGCCCTTGTTGAAGCGGCCTTCCGGATCGACGCGCTGCTTGTACTTGCGGAAGTCCCCGATCTCGTCCTCGGTCAGGAACTCCAGCTTCGTGATGCCGATGCCGTGCTCGCCCGAGATCACGCCGTTCAGCGAGCGGGCCAGCCGCATGATGCGCGCGACGGCCTTGTGCGCGTCCTGCAGCATCTCATAATGGTCCGAGTTCACCGGCAGGTTCGTGTGCACGTTGCCGTCGCCGGCGTGCATGTGCAGCGCCACGAACACGCGGCCGCGCAGGATGCGCTTGTGGATCGCCTGGGCCTCGTCGAGGATCAGCTTGAACGCGGCGCCGTTGAAGATCTGGCGCAGCGGGGCGCGCAGTTCCTGCTTCCAGCTGACGCGCACGGTGCGGTCCTGCACGATGTCGAACAGCGTTGCCTGCGGCTGGCGGCCGAGACGCTCGGCAAACGCCAGGTCGAGCTCACCGAGCCCCAGGCCCGCCAGGTCGACGCGCACGTCGGCCAGCGGCTTGTCCAGGTTCGCCAGCAGGAAGGTCCAGCGCTCCTGCACCTGCTCGATCAGCGCCAGCGCCTGTTGCGGGCGGTCGCCCAGCATCTCCGCATCGCCCACCTTGTCGTCGGTGGCGTCGTCGCTCTTGCCGATCGGGAGGTTGCCCGCCTCGACGTACTCGCGCAGCGCCTGCGCCAGTTGCAGCTTGTTCTTGATCGACAGCTCGATGTTGATGCGCTCGATGCCGTCCGTGTATTCGCCCATCCGGTTCAACGGAATGACGACGTCCTCGTTGATCTTGAACGCGTTGGTGTGCTTCGCGATCGCGGCGGTGCGGGCGCGGTCCAGCCAGAATTTCTTGCGGGCTTCCGGGCTGACGGCGACGAAGCCTTCGCCGACGCGGGTGTTCGCCAGGCGCACCACTTCGGAGGCGGCCATCGCGACGGCATCCTCGTCGTCGCCGACGATGTCGCCGAACAGCGCCATCTTCGGCAGCACGCCGCGCTTCGACTTGGTGGCGTAGCCGACGGCGCGCAGGTAGCGCTCATCCAGGTGTTCCAGGCCGGCGAGGCGCAGCGTTTCGAACTGCGGGCCCTGCTTCGGCAAGCCGTCCAGGTAGTCCTTGATCTCGACGATCGACGGAATCGCATCGCGCGCCTGGCCGAAGAATTCGAGGCACACGGTGCGCGTGTGCTTCGGCATCTTGTGCAGGATCCAGCGCGCCGACGTGATCAGGCCATCGCAGCCTTCCTTCTGCACGCCCGGCAGGCCGGCGAGGAATTTGTCGGTGACGTCCTTGCCCAGGCCTTCCTTGCGGAACTTGCGGCCTTCGATCTCCAGGATCTCCGTCTTGAACGGCGTGCCCTTCGCTTCGCCCTTCGCGTTCGGGTGCGTCCATTCGAGCTTGAAGCGAGCCAGCGGCGTATCGTGGATCTTCGACAGGTTGTGGTCCAGGCGCGTGACGTCGAGCCAGTCGCCGTTCGGGTCGACCATGCGCCACGATGCCAGGTTGTCCAGCGCGGTGCCCCACAACACGGCCTTCTTGCCGCCCGCGTTCATCGCGATGTTCCCGCCGATGCAGGATGCGTGCGCGGAGGTGGGATCGACGGCGAACACGAAGCCGGCCTTCTCGGCCGCGCCGGAGACCTGGTTCGTGATGACGCCCGCTTCGGTGAAGATCGTCGCGTACTCGCGGTCCACGCCCGGCAGCACCTTCATTTCGACAGGGCCGATGCCCAGCAGCTTTTCCGTGTTGATGACGGCCGACAGCGGCGACAGCGGAATCGCGCCGCCCGTGTAGCCGGTGCCGCCGCCGCGCGGGATGATCGTCAGGCCCAGTTCGATGCAGCCTTTCACGAGGCCGGCGATCTCGTCTTCCGTATCGGGCGTCAGCACGACGAACGGATACTCGACGCGCCAGTCGGTGGCGTCGGTCACGTGCGTGATGCGCTTCATGCCGTCGAAGCGGATGTTGTGCTTCGTCGTGTAGCGGCCCAGCACCTTGACGGCGCGCTTGCGCAGGTCGTACATCTGGCGGAACTCTTCGCCGAAGTCGGCCACGGCCTTGTTGGCGGCGGCCAGCAGCTTCTCGACGTTGGCGCGGCGCTTTGCCGCCACCTCGCCGGATTCGTCCGCATCGACGGCGAGCCGGCGCTTGTCGACTTCGGACAGGCGGTGATGCAGCGCGTCGATCAGTGCCTGGCGGCGCTTCGGATTGTCCAGCAGGTCGTCCTGCAGGTACGGGTTGCGGCGCACCACCCAGATATCGCCCAGCACCTCGTACAGCATGCGCGCGGAGCGGCCCGTCTGGCGGGCGCCGCGCAGCTCGTCCAGCAGCTGCCACGCCTCCGAGCCCAGCAGGCGGATGACGATCTCGCGGTCGGAGAACGACGTGTAGTTGTACGGAATTTCACGGACACGGGTCGGCGCATGGCCGTCGGGCGTCTCGGCAAGCAGGGCCTGGATTTGTGCTGGGGCGTTCATTGTGCGGGGAAACAGAAGACACCAAGAGGGTCCATTCTAGCGTATTGCGGCGCACAACGCCCCAGAGCCCCTGATTTTTGCCAGGTTCCGTTAACGTCAACCAATGAAATATCATTCGGCCGCCGCCGGGTTTGCGCTCTCGGCCGTACGGCCGATTCAGCCAAAACAACGCAAAAATTGCGCGCATTCCGCGAAGGCAAAATAAAGTGTGACTATTCAACCACGGGTTTGGGGCGGCGGATCAGCCGCCAAGCGCATGGGCCAGCGAGCGCCAGAAGCCGTCCGGCACGTACAGCAGCGCCGCCGTCATCGTCAGGTAGCGGGCGAACTTGCCGATCGCCATATAGCCGATCGCGGGCCAGAACGGCAGCTTCAGCCAGCCCCCCAATGTGCACAGCGGGTCGCCGATGGCAGGCACCCACGACAGCAGCATCGTCTTCGCGCCGTAATGCGACAGCCACGCGAACCAGCGGCTGGAGCGCTCCTTCGCAAAGGCTTCCTTCGCGTAGTACCCCATCCAGTAATCGACGGCGCCGCCCAGCGTATTGCCGCAGGTGGCGACCAGGATGGCGGGCCAGAACATGTCTTCGTTTGCCTTGCAGACGGCGAAGACGGCGGGCTCGGAGCCGAGCGGAACGAGGGTCGCGGAGACGAAACTGATGATGAAGACCGACGTCAGCCCCACTTCCGGCGCCGCCAGGAAGGCGAGCAGCCAGGCTATTGCAGATTCGATCATCGAAGATTTGGCGGGTGGCTTGAGCTTCCCATTATAATGAAGCGACCCTGACGCATCCCGCACGAATGAACGGCCGCGCCCACCCCGCGCCACCTGCCCTCCTTCGCGCATCTCCGCGGTTACCACCGTCGATCAACCACCCGCCGCCCTGGCCCCACTTTGCTTGACGACCATGACTATCGACTACCTGAAGAAGATCCTGACCGCGCGCGTCTACGACGTCGCCCGTGAAACGCCGCTGGAGCTGGCGCCGACCTTGTCGGCCCGCTATGAGAACCGAATTTACTTCAAGCGCGAGGACATTCAGGACGTATTCAGCTTCAAGATTCGCGGCGCCTACAACAAGATGGCGCACCTGACGGATGCGCAGCGCAAGCGCGGCGTCATCTGCGCTTCGGCCGGCAATCACGCGCAAGGCGTGGCGCTGTCCGCGGCCCGCATGGGCTGCCGCGCCGTCATCGTGATGCCGACGACGACGCCGCTGCTGAAGATCGAAGCGGTGAAGGCGCGCGGCGGCGACAGCGTGGAAGTGGTGCTGCATGGCGAGTCGTACACGGATGCCTACAACCACGCGCTGACCCTGGAGAAGGAACAGAAGCTGACGTTCGTGCATCCGTTCGACGACCCGGACGTCATCGCCGGCCAGGGTACGATCGGCATGGAGATCCTGCGCCAGCATGCGGCGCCGATCCATGCGATCTTCGTGTCGATCGGCGGCGGCGGCCTGATCTCGGGCGTGGCGGCGTACGTGAAGCAGATCCGCCCGGACATCCGCGTGATCGGCGTGCAGACGATGGATTCGGACGCGATGGCGCGCAGCCTGAAGGCGGGCGAACGCGTGACGTTGCCGGACGTGGGCCTGTTCGCCGACGGCACCGCCGTGCGCCTGGTCGGCGAGGAAACGTTCCGCCTGGTGCAGCAGTACGTGGACGAGGTGATCATCGTCGACACGGATGCGCTCTGCGCGGCGATCAAGGACGTGTTCACTGACACCCGCTCGATCCTCGAACCTTCGGGCGCGCTGGCCATTGCCGGTGCCAAGGCCTACATCGAGCGCGCGGCACTGACGAAGAACCCGGTGCGCAACGAGTCGCTGATCGCCATCGCTTCCGGCGCCAACATGAACTTCGACCGGCTGCGCTTCGTGGCCGAGCGCGCCGAGCTGGGCGAATTCCGCGAAGCCGTCTTTGCCGTCACGATGGCCGAGCAGCGCGGCAGCTTCAAGCGCTTCTGCTCGCTGATCGGGCCGCGCAACGTCACCGAGTTCAACTACCGGATCAGCGACAAGGAGCAGGCCCACGTGTTCGTCGGCGTGCAGATCGCCGACCGCGGCGAGTCGAACGCGCTGGCGCGGCGCTTCGAGGAACACGACTTCAAGACGCTGGAACTGACACACGACGAACTGGCCAAGACGCACCTGCGCCACCTCGTCGGCGGCAAGAGCACGCTGGCGAAGGACGAGCTGTTGTACCGCTTCGAATTCCCCGAGCGCCCGGGCGCGCTGATGCGCTTCCTGGACAGCATGGCGCCGAACTGGAACATCTCGCTGTGCCACTACCGCTCGCAAGGCGGCGACGTGGGCCGCATCCTGATCGGCCTGCAGGTGCCGCCGGAAGAGATGGAAGCCTTTGCCCGCTTCCTCGCCACGCTGGGGTATCGCTACTGGGACGAGACGCAGAATCCCGTCTACAAGCTGTTCCTGTAACCCCTGGTGTCAGACACCGGTGTCTGACACCGCTGGTTTTTTCCGCTACCATGGCGGGCTTTCCCGTTTCAAAGGCAAGGTCCGCCATGTCCAACTCCCCCGAACATTCACCGCTCGGCAAGAACTCCGCTTACCGCACCGACTACGCGCCGGAATTGCTGTTTCCGATCCCGCGGCAAGGCAAGCGGGACGAGCTCGGCTTGGCCGGCACGTTGCCGTTCTTCGGCGTCGACATCTGGAATGCCTACGAACTGTCGTGGCTGAACATGCGCGGCAAGCCGCAGGTGGCCGTGGCCCGCATCACGGTGCCGGCGGACTCGCCGAACATCGTCGAATCGAAGTCCTTCAAGCTGTACCTGAACTCGTTCAACCAGACCCGCCTGGGCGGTCCGGAGGCGTTGCGGGAACTGCTGCAGCAGGACCTGTCGGCGGCCGTCGGCGCGAACGTGCAAGTGACGCTGACGTTGCAGGAAGAGTTCGGCAAGCTGCAGATGGGCGAACTGGACGGCCTGCTGCTGGACCGGCTCGATATCGAAGTCGACAACTATTCGCCGCAACCATCGATCCTGAAGGCGAACTTCGACGAATTGCCCGTCGAGGAGACGCTGGTGTCGCACCTGCTGAAGTCGAACTGCCTGGTGACGGGCCAGCCCGACTGGGGCAGCGTGCAGATCAGCTACGCGGGGCCGCAGATCGACCAGGAAAGCCTGCTGAAATACCTGATCGGTTTCCGCGAGCACAACGAGTTCCACGAGCAATGCGTCGAGCGGATCTTTGTCGACATCCTGCGCGAGTGCAAGCCTTCGCACCTGACCGTGTATGCCCGCTACACCCGCCGTGGCGGCCTCGACATCAACCCCTGGCGCAGCAACTTCACGAAGGCGGGAAGGCCGTCGAATTTACGCAACGCAAGACAATGATTGCGCCATCTCAAAGCGCGCATTCCGGTTTTGTGCTGAGCTGCAGATAGCACGCGGCACGTTCGCCCGGAACGCGCAATAATTGGCCAAACCGTGTTCGCGCCGGGCAAAAAATCGGCGCTCTGCCGGCTTTTGACGTGGAAATAGCGTCTGGCGCCGTTGTTGCAATTCCTATCAGTTTTGGAGCCACTCCAGCATTCCTCACGGCACATGCCGGCCCGAGCAATTTCGAGTTACACGGCGCACAAACAGGCCTATAATTCTGCTCGCCAGCCACCTTTGTGCGCCGCACCAATTACGTCGCGTTATGAACAACCTGAGTAAAATCCTTTCGCCCGAGAACGTTCAGCTGGACCTGGAAGTGTCCAGCAAGAAGCGCGCTTTCGAGCAAGCAGGCCTGATCTTCGAGAACAACTGCGGCATCGCCCGCTCCACCGTTTCGGACAATCTGTTTGCCCGCGAACGCCTGGGCTCGACGGGCCTGGGTCATGGCGTTGCTGTTCCGCATGGTCGCATCAAGGGGTCGAAGAGCCTGAAGTCGCCGCTGGCGGCATTCGTGCGGCTGGCCGAGCCGATTCCATTCGAGTCGCCGGACGGCAAGCCCGTCAACCTGCTGTTCTTCCTGCTGATTCCGGATCACGTGACGCAACAGCATCTGGAGATCCTGTCCGAGATCGCCGAGATGTTCTCGGACGACACTTTCCGCCAGGCGCTGGCGACCGATCCCGATCCCCGTTCCGTGTACCGCCGCATCGTGAACTGGCAACCTAGCTTGCAGGCGGCGGGTTAAACTAAGGTTTCAATCGTTTCCTTAGGCAAAAACCCATGCTGCAAACCCCACTGACGATCCAGCGCCTGTACGACGACAATCGGGAAACGTTGCAGCTGGGGTGGTTCGCCGGTTTTCCGGGCGGCGAACGGACGATCTCGGGCGATGCGGCCTCGGCGGCCGACCAGGTCGGCCACCTGAACACGATCCACCCCGGCCGCATCCAGGTGTTCGGCCACCAGGAAATCAATTACTACCACCGGCTGAAGGCGCTGACGCGCGCCCACGTCATCGGCGAACTGATCGCCGGGGGTCCGCCGGCGCTGATCATCGCCCAGGGGTTGGAAACGCCCCCGGACATCCTCGCGATCTGCGACGAAAAAAACATCCCGCTGTTCTCGACACCGCTGCCGGCCGCGCAGGTGATCGACTTCCTGCGCGTGTACCTGTCGAAGAAGCTGGCACAGCGCATCATCATGCACGGCGTGTTCATGGACGTGCTGGGCGTGGGCGTCCTGATCACGGGCGATTCCGGCCTCGGCAAGAGCGAGCTGGGCCTGGAACTGATCTCGCGCAGCCATGGCCTCGTGGCCGACGACGCGGTCGAGTTCTCGCGCATCGCCCCGAACATGATCGAAGGCCGCTGCCCGCCACTGCTACAGAACCTGCTGGAAGTGCGCGGCCTGGGCCTGCTGGACATCAAGGCGATCTTCGGCGAGACGGCCGTGCGCCGCAAGATGCGTCTGAAACTGATCGTCCACCTCGTGCGCCGCTCGGCGCTGGAAGAAGAAGTGGAACGCCTGCCGTTCCAGTTCCCGACGGAAGACGTGCTGGGCCTGCCGATCCGCAAAGTCGTGATCCCCGTCGCCGCCGGCCGCAACATCGCCGTGCTGCTGGAAGCCGCAGTGCGTAATACGATTCTGCAGCTGCGGGGGATCGATACGCTGCAGGAGTTCATGGAGCGGCAGCGTCAGGCAATGAGCGGCGATTGATCGCCACTCATTGAAGTGCTGCCAAGGAGTGCTCGCTTGCAAGCGAGCACCGCTTCGTCGGCGACGAGCATGCTCGTCGAAACCCACCCAGTTACTGTTGAGCTCATGTCCCCTGGTGCCAGGCACGAGGAGACATGTCCCCTCGTGCCTGGCACCAGGGGACACGGCCACATCAGCCCGAACCATCCGCCCTACTGCTGCGCTTGTGTCACTGGTGCCTGGCACCAGTGACACGGCCTCATCCATTGCTTCTTCACGCGGGTCAGGCGTGTCAAAGCCGAGCCCGTGTCCACTTTTCGGGGTGGGACAGGCGCTGCCCCGCAGCGCAACTCCGTTCGGCAGGCTCGAAGCGGTGCAACGCGCGGCCCCCTGCCTTCCCTCCAAGCTGGACACAGGCTCGGCGCTATGTGTTGTCGTGGAGCACCCTTGCGCCGCGATGGGCAATGTCTCGCTATGATGCAGCGGTCACCATCACTCGTAGCGCGCCCAGGCGCGCTCTTCCATGGCAACTTACCAGTGGTTCCTGCTGATCGGCTGCCTGATGCTTGCCCGTGGCTTGTGGGGCACGCCGATCGCTCATCTGCCGTTCACTTCCGCGATGATCTACCTTGGCGTCGGGCTTGTGCTCGGGCCGATGGGGCTGCGGATTTTCTCGTTCGATCTGTACGAGGCTGCCCCGCTGCTCGAGTTACTGACGGAAGTCGCCGTGCTGATTTCGCTCTTTTCGGCCGGTATCAAGATGCCCGTGCCGTTCCTGCTGGCGCGGTGGATGGCGCCGATCCGGTTGGCCTGGTTCGCGATGGCGATCTCGATCCTGCTGATCGCGCTGTTCGCCCACTACCTGCTGGGCATGCCGCTGGGCGCAGGCGTGCTGCTCGGTGCGATCCTCGCCCCCACCGATCCGGTGCTCGCGTCCGACGTGCAACTACGCCACGCGGGCGACAAGGATCCGCTGCGTTTCGCCCTCAGCTGCGAGGCCGGCATGAACGACGGCAGCGCCTTTCCGTTCGTGATGCTGGGCCTCGGCTTGCTCGGCCTGCACGACCTCGGCGACAACGGCCTGCGCTGGTTCACCGTCGAACTGCTGTGGGGGACGGTCGGCGGCGTCGCGATCGGCGTCGCGTGCGGCGCCGGGCTGGCGCGGCTGAGCCATGAACTGCGCCTGCACCGGCCCAAGCACGAAGTGCTGGACGACCTGATGGGCCTTGGCCTGATCGCCGTCGCCTACGGCCTCGCGGTGGCGGCATCGGCCTGGGGCTTCCTGGCCGTGTTCGCGGCCGGCGTGGCGCTGCGCCAGACCGAGCTGAAGCTCGCCGCCCGCAGCGGCAGGACGGTCGTCACGGACCAGGGCGTGCTGCCCGCGCAGGACACCATCTCGGCGAATTCGCTGCTGTTCAAGGAACACCTTGAACGCCTGTCGGAACTGACGCTCGTGCTGCTGCTGGGTGGCGCCACCGTGTTCTGGCTGGACGACTGGCGCGGCTGGATCACGGCGCTGTTCCTGTTCTTCATTGCGCGGCCCGCCAGCGTACTGATCGCGCTCGGTGGCGGCGGCAGCCCGCGCGCGCAAGCGATCATCGCGTGGTTCGGCGTACGCGGCATCGGCTCGCTGTATTACCTGATGTACGCGATCAATCATGGTCTGCCGACGGAGCTGGCGCGCGACCTGATCAGCATTACGACGGCCGTCATCATGCTGTCTATCGTGATCCACGGCACCAGCGTGACGCCGCTGCTGGACCGTTTCTGGCGCACCTGAGCGCGCGGGCGGGCCGGCGGCGTTTTCAGGTATCATCGCGCCATGCGTATCGTCCTCATTACCGGTATTTCCGGCTCGGGCAAATCGGTGGCCCTGAACGTTCTCGAAGACACCGGTTACTATTGCGTCGACAATCTGCCGCCAGCCCTGCTGGCCAATCTCGTGTCGACCCTGGCCGAGGAAGGGACGGAGGCGCTGGCCGTGGCCGTCGACGCCCGCAGCGCCGCCTCGCTGACCAGCCTGCCCGGCGACGTACGCACGCTGCGCGAACTCGGGCACGACGTGAAGATCATGTTCCTGACCGCGAACACGCACTCGCTCGTGGCCCGCTTCTCGGAAACGCGCCGCAGCCACCCGCTGTCGCACGAGCTGCACCCGGGCCAGAACCCCGCCGGCCGGCGCACGCTGATCGAATGCATCCAGGAAGAGCGCGAGCGCCTCGCGCCCATCGAACAGCTGGGCCACGTGATCGACACGTCGGAGATCTCGGCGAACAAGCTGCGCGGCTGGATCAAGGACCTCGTCGAGAGCGAGAACGCGCCGTTGACGCTGTTCTTCGAGTCGTTCGCGTTCAAGGTCGGCGTTCCGCAGGACGCCGACTTCGTGTTCGACGTGCGCGCGATTCCGAACCCGTATTACGACCACGCACTGCGCCCGCTCGATGGCCGCGACGCGCCGGTGATCGCCTTCCTCGACGCGCAACCGAGCGCCGAGGAGATGTTCGGCGACATCCGCGCGTTCATCGAGAAATGGCTGCCCGCCTTCAAGAAGGACAACCGCAGCTACCTGACGGTGGCCATCGGCTGCACTGGCGGCCAGCACCGCTCGGTGTACATGGCCGAGCGCCTGGCGCGGCATTTCAACGAGTCGGAGCGGGTGGTGCTGCGGCATAGAGAGCGGCCGTAGTCCGCCGCGCTTTCCCCACCTTGTTCAGCCGCGCACGCAGCCGGCGGCTCCCGCCGGCCCGCCTCGTCCTCAGCGAAAATACGGCGCCACATTCCGCGCAATCCGCGCGAACTCCTCTTCCTTCAACGGCAGCTTCCTGAACGCCGCCCAGCTCTCGCGCGGCCGCAGGTTCTTGCCAGCTGCCGCGTCCGATCCGAACAGGATGCGCTCCACGCCGATCTCGCGGATGCGCTGCGCCACCTTCGCCTGCTGTTCCGGCGTGATCTCGGGATTGGCCACCGTCGCGACATCGAACCACAGCTTGCGCGTGCGCGCGTCCTTTGCCGCCACGGCCGCGGCCAGCACACCCAGCACTTCGTCCGCCGGCGCGTCGCCGTAGCCCGGCCCCGTGCCGGCCAGGTGCGCGACCTGCACCGGCACGTCCGGCGCGGCGGGCAGCAGTTCGTCGAGGAAGACGCGCGCCTGCGCCGCCCCATACGGCCGGTGTTTCGACACCGAAGCGCGCAGGTGCACGACGATCGCCATCTTCTTCGCATTCGCGGCCGCGAACACCTGGCGCAGCCGCGCGGCATGTTCGGGCAGCTCCAGCTGCACGTCGGAATTGCCGAAGTGGAGCTTGATGCCCCCCTTCAGCGACGGCACGTCGGCGCAGCGGGCCAGCTCGTCGAGCGCATAGTCCTTCAGCGGATTGAAGCTGCCGAACGCGCGCAGCCGGTCCGGGTACGGCGCGGCCTGCGCGCCATTGAAGTCGTTCTCGGCGCGCACCTTCGTGTACTCGTCTTCGATGCGGCGTGACGGGCTGCCCCACACGTACGCCGCTGACAGCAGCAGCGCGCGGCGGATGCCCGCCTCGTCGAGCAACGCGACGACATCCTGCGCCGTGATGACGGGCGGGCCGCCGGCGCCGGTATCGAGCAGCCGCGCGATCGCATGGCTGAACAGGTGCTGGTGGTGATCGGCCACGGGCGCATCGGTGGCGGCCGATGCGGCTGAAACGTCGAATGCCCGCGCCGGCAGCGCGAGGCTGGCGGCGGCAAGGGTCAGGAAGGAGCGGCGGTCCATGGTGGCCTCACAGGTCGCGCAGCGGATGCGCCCAGGCGGGCCACGCGGGTTCGAAGAAGCGCGCCACCATCTCGTCCGTCACGGCAGCGAGCGACGGCGGATTCCAGCGCGGCGCATTGTCCTTGTCGATCGCCAGCGCGCGCACGCCTTCGATCACTTCGCCGTGCTCGAACGCGCGCCGCGCCAGGTTGCGTTCGAGCCGCAGGCAGTCGGCGATCGGCAGCGTGCCGGCGCGCTGCAGCAGCTCGAACGTCACGCACATCATCAACGGCGAACGCTGCTCCATCGCTGCCAGCGCCTTGCGCGCAAAAGGATGATCGTCGCTGCGCAGCGACGCGATGATCTCCACCACCGAACGGTGCCCGAAATGGCGGTCGATCAGGGCGCGGTGCGCCTGCAGTTCCGCATGCCCCGCCTCTTCCTTCAACGGCCGGGCAAACGTAGCGATCGCTTCGCGCAGGCCCGCGCCCGCCGTCGAGCCGATCAGGTCGGCCAGCAGCGGCAGCTCGGCCTCGGGCACGTAATGGTCGGCCAGGCCGCAGTACAGCGCATCGGCCGCGCCGATCGTCAGCCCAGTCAACGCCAGGTACAACCCGAGCCTGCCTGGCGCGCGGGACAGGAACCAGCTGCCGCCCACGTCCGGGAAGAAGCCGATGTTCACTTCGGGCATCGCCATGCGCGTGCGGTTCGTCACGATGCGCACGGCGCTGCGCGACCCGGCCTGGGAAATGCCCATGCCGCCGCCCATGACGACGCCATCCATCAGCGCCACATACGGTTTCGGATAGCAGTGCACGAGATGGTTGAGCGCGTATTCCTCGCTGAAGAAGTCGTCCAGCAGCGCGCTGCCGCCCTGCGGCGTGCTGCGCCCGACGGCATGGAAGAAGCGGATGTCGCCGCCCGCGCACAACGCCTTCTCGCTGCTGCTGCGCAGTACCACTGCCGCGATGGCGGGATCGTCGCGCCAGGCCCGCAGCGTGGCGGTCAGCGCACGGATCATCTCGAGCGACAGCGAGTTCAGCGCCTGGGGCCGGTCGAGCGTAAGGAAGCCGGTACCGCCCCTCACCTTGCAGTGCACGTTCTCGCTCATGGGGTCTCGCATCGTTGTCGTTATCGCCGTCCATTCTAGCGAAGGACGCGATGATCACAAAGCGCGGTACGGTAACGAGGTGGGTCGCAAGCAACCGTCGAAAATGAGCGTTGAAAAATGCGCGCGGAAAATGCGCGTTGAAATAACAAAGGGCGCCAACGCGCCCTTGTTCTTGCAGCCTTGCCGACGTTATGCCGCTGACGCCGGGTTCTCGCTTTCGGCGAGGTGCTTGATGGTTTCGTGATTATGGTTCTGCACTTTATCCTTGTGCTTCATGACCTGGCGGTCCAGTTTGTCGATCAGCGTGTCGATCGCCGCATACAGGTCTTGCGCAACGCTTTCCACGAACACGGTCTTGCCGGACATTCGCAGGTTGATTTCCGCCTTCTGCCTTTTCTCTTTCTCGGTGAGGTTATCTACACTCAGGATCACACTAACATCGATCAGATGATCGAAGTGCCGCTTGACGCGCTCCAGCTTGTTCTGCACGTATTCGCGGATGGCCGGCGTCACGTCGATATGGTGTCCACTGATGGTCAGATTCATACACACACTCCTAAAGAAGATATTGCAGGTTCATACGGGCTCCGCCTGAAAGAACGGCGGCGCAGAGGAACCCAAGCACTACTGCTACAAGGACTTGCGGAGGCTGACTGGGGGGATTTTCAATGCTTCGCGATATTTGGCAACAGTTCGTCGCGCAATCACCATGCCTTGTTCACCCAGCATGTCCGCAATCTTACTGTCGGATAAAGGGTTCTTGGGGTCTTCGGCTCCTGTGAATTGCACGATCAGCGCACGGATCGCAGTCGAGGAAGCTTCCCCACCAGCTTCGGTTGCGACATGGCTGCCAAAAAAGTACTTCAACTCAAACATGCCATGCGGGGTCAGCATATATTTTTGAGTTGTTACCCGAGAGATAGTGCTCTCGTGTAGTCCCAGTGTATCAGCTATTTCGCGCAACACAAGGGGTCTCATTGCCACAGCGCCATGCGAGAAAAAGTTCTTCTGCCGCTCGACGATGGCCTGGGCGACGCGCAGGATCGTGTCGAAACGCTGACGCATATTCTTGATCAGCCACTTCGCTTCCTGCAGCTGAGCATTCATCTGCGCCTCGCCCTTGCCTTGCTTGAGCAGGCTGGCGTACAGGGCATTCACACGCAGGCGCGGCATCACGTCGTTGTTCAGCGTGACAATCCAGCCGGTGCGGCCTTTCTTCACGATCACATCGGGTACCACGTAGTCTGACACGTCACGCGCGAACGCGGCGCCCGGGTGCGGGTTGCATTGGCGGATAACGGCCTGCGCTTCGCGCAAGTCTTCGTCGTCGCAATCGAGGGCTTTCTTCAGCTTGTTGAAGTCGCGCTGCGCGAACCACTGCAGGTGTTTCTCGACGATGCACAGCGCCATGCGGCGCGTCACCATCGGCACGTGCGGCATGCGCCGGATCTGCAGCGCCAGGCATTCGGACGCGTTGCGCGCGCCGACGCCGACTGGGTCGAAATTCTGCAGCAGCTTCAGCGCCGTGCGCAACTCGTCGAGCTCGATCTCCAGCTCTTCCGGCAAGCGCGCGTGGATCTCTTCCAGGCTCTCTTCGAGATAACCGTTGTCGTCGAGCGCGTCGATGATCAGTTCCATCAGCGCACGGTCACGTGGTTCCTGCACCGTGACGCGCATCTGTTCCATCAGATGGTCGCGCAGGCTGCCGTGGCTCGCTTCCAGCTGCGGGCGGGCGTCGTCGTCGTCCGGGCCCTTGCCGCGGCTGGCGTCGCTCCAGTCGTGATCGCCTTCGGGCGCATCGCCCTCGCCGCCCTCGTACGGTTCCGGCTCGGCCGGCGCGGCGCCTTCCTGCGGCGGCCCTTCGGCCGGCGCTTCCGGGGTAGCGGGCGTCGAGTTGATTGCTCCGTCGGCCAGCAGGCGCACGGAACGGTCGAGCGGATCGTCGAGCCGCTCCAGCAGCGGGTTATCCGTCAGCAGTTGTTCCAGTTCCTGGTGCAGCTCCAGCGTGGACAATTGCAGCAGGCGGATCGACTGCTGCAACTGCGGGGTCAGCGCGAGATGCTGCGACGTTCGCAGTTGCAAAGACTGTTTCATGGCCGGTCACATGCGGAAGTGTTCACCCAGATAAACGCGGCGTACTGACTCGTCGGCAATGATGTCGTCGGGCCGGCCCGATGCCAGTACGCTCCCCTGATTGATGATATACGCGCGATCGCAGATGCCCAGCGTTTCGCGCACGTTATGATCCGTGATCAACACACCGATCTGCCGTTCCTTCAGGAAGCGCACGATCCGTTGGATTTCGATCACGGCGATCGGGTCGACGCCGGCGAACGGTTCGTCCAGCAGCACGAAGCGCGGGTTGGTCGCCAGCGCGCGCGCGATCTCCACGCGGCGGCGTTCGCCGCCCGACAGCGACAGCGCCGTGTTCTCGCGCAGCTTCTCGATCTGCAGGTCGGCCAGCAGTTCGTTCAGCCGTTCGTCGATCTGCGCCTTCGTCAGCGGCTTGCCGTCGATCTTCTGGATCTCCAGCACGGCGCGGATGTTTTCCTCCACGGTCAGCTTGCGGAACACCGAAGCTTCCTGCGGCAGGTAGGACAGGCCCAGGGTCGCGCGCTTGTGGATCGGCAGGCTCGAGATGTCGACGCCGCTGATGTCGATCGTGCCCGCATCCGAGGCGACCAGGCCGACGATCATGTAGAACGACGTCGTCTTGCCCGCCCCGTTCGGGCCCAGGAGGCCGACGACTTCGCCGCATTCGACCTGCAGCGACACGTCGTGCACGACCTGGCGCTTGCCGTAGCTCTTTTGCAGGCCACGCACGATCAGCGTGCTGCCGCAGCTTTGCTCCGCCATGTTATTTCTCCGCTGCCGGGGTGGCCGGCGCCGGCGCAGGCTCGGTGCGCTTCGGCTGGATCACCATCGTGCCGCGGCCGCCACCCGGCTTGTCGGCGCCCGTGTTCGTGTTACGCACGCTGAAGAACTCCTTGCGGCTGTCGTACGAAATGAATTCGCCCTCGACTTCGTCGCTCGGCTTCGTGCCTTCCAGGCGGCGGATCTTCGCGCGCGAGAACATCTTCACGAGCTCGGCCCGCTCGTCGTATTCGATGCGGTCGGCCTCGCCTTCCATCCACTGGTCGCCTTCGCCGTCGCGCTTCTGGCGGAACGTGACCTTCTTGCCGCCGCCCGTCAGGGTCGCGACCTGGTAGCCGTCCGGGCTGTACGTGACGACGGCCTTGTCGGCCTTCATCAGCAGGGTGCCGCGCGTCAGCACGACGTTACCGGTGGCGGTGTAGACCTGTTTCACGTCGTCGACGTCGAGCTTGTCGTAGTCGATCTGGGTGGGCTTGAACGAGTCGGCCTTCTCGGCCGCGGCGTAGCCTGCCACGCCCAGCAGCAGTACTGCCGACAGTATGATTTTCTGCATATTCGGTTCCTATAGTTTCAGCGTCCGCGGGGCGGATACACCAGCGTGCCGCGCCCTTGCAGCGCCACCTGGCGCGTCGCGTTGTTGGCCTTCATGCCGGCGCCCGTCACCGTGGCGTTCCCCATTCGCAGGTGCACCGGCTTGTCCGTCTCCATCCGGTCTTCTTCCGGGAAGATCGTCAGCGCCTGCGTCGTCATTTCCATTTCGCGCGACGTGCCTTCCGCGGCGCGATTGATGCGCACGTTCTCCTGCAAGGTCACGCGCGTGTTCTCCTGGTCGACCCGCGCCCGTTCGGCGCGGATGTCCATCGGCGGCTTGTCGCCCGACAGGCTGCGCACCACCGGCTTGTCGATCAGCGACGAGTCGTCCGACGGCCGGTGCGTCAGCTTGTCGCCCGAGATGATGTAGCTGGGCCGGCCGTCCTTCGTCATGCGCACGAACGAGAAGCCCGCGACGATGTAATCCGGCTCGTCGATCTTGATGCCCGCCTCCATCTCTTCGCCGGCGCGGTTCATCAGCTGCAGCAGCCAGAAGCTGCCGAGAGCGCCGAACAGCGCGAGCAGCATGCCGATCGATACGCGATAGCGGTGGGCGATTCGTTGGTTGCGCATGGGCTCTCCTATGCTCAGACGAGGAACTGGGCCATGATACGGTCGTAATTGCCTTGCGCGCGCAGCACGAACTCGCACACCTCGCGCACCGCACCGCGCCCGCCGGCGTTCTGCGTCACGTGATGGACGCGCGCAAGCACCTCGGGCCGGCCGTTCGGCACCCCCACCGCGAAGCCGGCACGCGCGAGGATCGGCAGGTCGACGACGTCGTCGCCGATGAAGCCCACCTGCTGCTCCGTCAATCCCAGCTGCGCGAGCAGCGCCTTGAAC
Source organism: Pseudoduganella flava (assembly GCF_007830495.1). GTDB lineage: Bacteria > Pseudomonadota > Gammaproteobacteria > Burkholderiales > Burkholderiaceae_D > Rugamonas > Rugamonas flava. The sequence goes on from NZ_VLKW01000007.1 coordinate 261,674, forward strand.
GGTGTCAGCTTGTCATGGCCGCCCTGGTGCACGAATTCGATGCCCAGGTCCTTCGCGCGGGCCGTGACCTGCGGCGAGCGGCGCGCGCTGATGATGGCCGTCTGCACGCCCGATTCCTGCAGCAGCTTGATGCCCAGGCCATCCTGCACGTTGAACGTCTTGAACGCCTCGCCTTCGGCACCGTAGTGCAGGCTGCCGTCCGTCAGCACGCCGTCCACGTCGAAGATGAACAGCTTGACCTTCGCGGCACGCTCCACGTTGGCCACATCGTAGGTCTGGCTCATCAGATCACCTTCGCGCGGGTCAGGTCGTGGATGTGCAGCGCGCCCACCAGCTTGCCGTCTTCGTCGACGACGAGCATCTGGTTGATGCGGTGTTCTTCCATCACTGCCACGGCGTCCACGGCCAGCTTCTCCGGGCCGATCGTGCGCGGGTTCGCATGCATCACGTCGCCGATGACGACCTTGGAAAAGTCCTGCACCTTGTCGATCATGCGGCGCAGGTCGCCGTCGGTGAACACGCCCACCGGCCGGTATTGTGCATCGACGACCGCCGTCATGCCCATGCCCTTCTGTGTGATCTGCATCAGTGCGTCCGGCAGCCGCGTGTCGGTCGTGACGGCGGGGATCGCCGCACCGGTGCGCATGATGTCGCGCACGTGCGTCAGCAGGCGCCGGCCCAGCGCGCCGCCCGGGTGCGAGCGGGCGAAGTCTTCTTCCTTGAAGCCGCGCAGGTCCAACAGCGCCACGGCGATCGCGTCGCCCAGCGCCAGCGTGACCGTCGTCGACGCGGTCGGCGCCAGGTTCATCGGGCAGGCTTCCTTCGCCACCGAGACGTCCAGGTGCACGTCCGCCAGTTTCGCCAGGCTCGACTCGGGCTTGCCCGTCATCGAGATGACGACGCCGCCCATGCGCTTCACGACGGGCAGGATCGCCATCAGCTCGGTGCTCTCGCCGGAATACGAGATCGCGATGAACGCGTCTTCCGGGGTTACCATGCCCAGGTCGCCGTGCGCCGCCTCGGCGGGGTGCACGAACAGGGCCGGGGTGCCGGTCGACGCCAGCGTGGCGGCGATCTTGCGGCCGATGTGGCCGGATTTGCCAATGCCGGACACGACAACGCGCCCCTTGCATTGCAGCAGCAGGGAAACGGCCTTGCCCACGCTCTCGTCCGTTGCCAGGCGCGCGTGCAGGGCGGTCAGCGCGTCCGCCTCGATTTGCAGTGCCTCGCGGGCCAGTTCCAGCGCGCGGCTTGCGGTTGTTGCATCAAAAGCTTTCAGCATTGTTTTTTCATGGGTTACACTCATGCCGAAAGTATAGCCGAATTGGGAAAGCAAAAAACTTGCCAGATGTTACAGAATGAGGAACAAACGGACTGAGGAACAAAAGGACGCGCACGCGTCCCACGCCCATCCGGCGGCCGGCTCAGGGACTCGATAGTGTTCTCTCCCCTTGAACTGACCCTGCTGTTGTTGGGCAGCGCGGTGCTTGGCGTCGTCGCCTTCCGCATGCTGCATCTGCCGCCGATGCTCGGTTATCTGGCCGTCGGCATCCTGATCGGTCCCCACGCGCTGGGCCTTGCCAGCGACAGCCAGGCCACCCACGGCCTGGCCGAATTCGGCGTCGTGTTCCTGATGTTCTCGATCGGCCTCGAATTCTCCCTCCCCAAGCTGAAGTCGATGCGGGCCGACGTGTTCGGCCTGGGGCTCGCCCAGGTGGTGCTGACGATCGCCGCGACCGTGTTGTTCGGCTTCCTGATCGAACGCGCGCTGCCGCCGTTCATCCACCTGTCGTGGCAGGCCACGTTCGCGCTGGGCGGCGCGCTGGCGATGTCGTCCACCGCGATCGTCGTCAAGATGCTCACCGAACGGCTCGAGCTGGAATCGGAACATGGCCGCAAGATCATCGGCATCCTGCTGTTCCAGGACCTGGCCGTGGTGCCCCTGCTGATCATGATCCCTGCGCTGACGAAGAACCCGGACAACCTGCTGGTGACGCTGGGCTGGGCCACGCTGAAGGCCGTGCTGGTGCTCTCGGTGCTGCTGGTGTTCGGCCAGAAGCTGATGCGCGGCTGGTTCACCATTGTCGTGAAGCGCCGCTCGCAGGAACTGTTCATGCTGAACCTCCTGCTGGTCACCCTGGGCGCCGCCTGGATCACCGAGCGCGCCGGCCTGTCGCTTGCGCTGGGCGCGTTTGTCGCCGGCATGCTGATCTCCGAGACGGAATACCGGCACCAGGTGGAAGAAGACATCAAGCCGTTCCGCGACGTGCTGCTCGGGCTGTTCTTCATCACGGTCGGCATGCTGCTGAACGTGCGCATCGTGCTGGATAACTGGTGGCTCGTGCTGGTGCTGCTCGTGTTCCCCGTGCTGATGAAGTTCGCGCTGATCGCCGGCCTGGCCAAGCTGTTCGGCGCTTCCGACGGCACCGCGATGCGCACCGGCCTCGCGCTGGCGCAGGCGGGCGAATTCGGCTTCGTGCTGCTGAACGTGGCCGGCGGCATGGAGCTCGTCGATCCGTTCGTCATCCAGGTGGTGCTGGCATCGATGGTGCTGTCGATGCTGGCCGCGCCGTTCCTGATCGAGCAGTCCGACAAGCTGGTGCTGAAATTCTCCAGCAACGAATGGATGATGCAGTCGCTGAACCTGACGAAGATCGCAGCGCGCACGATGTCCACACAAAAGCACGTGATCGTGGCGGGCTTCGGCCGCAGCGGCCAGAGCCTCGCCACGCTGCTGCAGGAAGAAGGCATCGACTACCACGCGCTCGACCTCGATCCCAGCCGCGTGCAGGAGGCGCAGTCGGCCGGCGCCAGCGTGTCGTACGGCGACGCGGGCCGGCGCGAAAGCCTGATTGCCGCCGGCATCTATCGCGCCAGCGCGCTCGTGATCACCTATGCGAGCACGCACTCGGCGCTGAAGGTGCTGCACCTGGTTCACGAGCTGGCGCCCACGCTGCCGGTGATCGTGCGCAGCCACGACGATTCGGACCTCGACCGGCTGAAGGCGGCCGGTGCGGCCGAAGTGGTGCCGGAACTGATGGAGGGCAGCCTGATGCTCGCCTCGCACGCGCTGGTGATGCTCGGCGTGCCGCTGCGCCGCGTGGTGCACCGCGTGCAGGCCGCGCGCGAGGAACGCTACGCATCGCTGCGCGGCTACTTCCACGGCATCAGCGACGTCGGCGACGACGCCGACACGGCGCGCCTGCATTCGGTGACGCTGACGGATGTGTCGGGCGCGGTCGGCAGGACGGTCGCCGACCTGGAACTGGACGGTGCGGAGATCGCCGCCATCCGGCGCGGCAAGGACCGGCTGGAAGCATCGGCGGACACCATGCTGGAAGCCGGCGACGTCATCGTCCTGCGCGGGAACGCGCAAGCGGTGGCGCGGGCCGAGCACCGTCTGCAGGGCTGACATGGAAGTGTTGCGCATCGCCAGCCTGTTCGCCGTGACGGCACTGGCGGAAATCGTCGGCTGCTACCTGCCGTGGCTCGTGCTGAAGCAAGAGCGCAGCGCGTGGCTGCTGCTGCCGGCGGCAGGATCGCTCGCGCTGTTTGCCTGGCTGCTCACGTTGCACCCGACGGCGGCGGGACGTACCTATGCGGCGTATGGCGGAATGTACATCGCCGTCGCGTTGCTGTGGCTGCGGGTCATCGACGGCATTGCGCTGACGCGCTGGGATGTGCTGGGCGCGGTGCTGGCGCTGGGCGGCATGGCGGTGATCGCGCTGCAGCCCAGGGCGTGAGGCATCCCGGGCGTTATTTCGCCGGGGGCTGCGCCGTGGTATCGAGCCGCGCCAGCGCCTCCGCGGCGCGCTGGTCACCGGACGTTGCAGCCTTACGGTACCAGAACAATGCGGCTACCCGGTTGGCCGGCACCCCTTTGCCGGCCTCGTACCGGGTGCCTTGCCAGTATTGCGCGGCCGCGTCGCCCCGCACCGCGGCGCTGGTCAGCAGGGCGATAGCATCCGGCAAACCCAGATCGGCTGCAGCGGCCACACCGCTCTTCTGCTCCGGTGGCGCGGCGGCGTAAGCCTTGTCCACCGGCGACATGGTGTCGCCTTCCAGCGTCCACACGTACTGCATTTTCATCCAGGCTGCCTGCGGCTTACCGTCGACCATCGCCGGCTTGAAGCGGCATTTCGCAACACCGTCGCGCGCCGCGGCATCGAGCAGCGGGAAGCCGCTCGTCTCGACAATCTTCGCCTCCCTTATCGCTCTATCCTCACCGACCAGGAAGGCCATCGTCACGGCGCCCTGCTGCTCGAAGCGTAGCGACTCGCGCGGCCAGACCGGCCTCTCGCACGCGTTCAGGTCGGCGACGGGCTTCGTTTGCGCCACTGCCAGCACAGGCAGCAGCGCCAGCATCACGGCACCGTGCCGCAGGACTCGTTTTGTCATTGTCGGAACTCCCTGTTGTTATTCGGCGCTGTAACGGACAACCCGATTGCGCCCACCGGACTTGGCCTGGTACAGCGCCTCGTCGGCATGCGCGATCAGTTCCTTCGCGGCCGCCTCCGCCGTTGCCTCACCGGTGCCGGACAGGCTGGCAACGCCCACCGAGCCGGTGATCGACACCTGCAGGCCGCCGGACAGCGCGATCATCGATGCCGAGATGGCGGCGCGGATGCGTTCCGCGACGAACGCCGCGCTGTCCAGGTCCGCATCGATCAGCAGCACGACGAATTCCTCGCCGCCGAAGCGCGCCAGCGCGTCGGACAGGCGCAGCTCGCCCTTGATGCGGTTGGCGACCTCGCGCAGCACTTCGTCGCCGCCGCCATGCCCCAGCGTGTCGTTGACACGCTTGAAGTGATCGATGTCGATGTACATGAACGAGATGTCGTATTGCTGGCGCCGGGCCCGCGAGATTTCCTCGAGCAGGCGGCGGTCGATGTAGCGGCGGTTGTACACGCCCGTCAGCGAATCTGTCAGGCCGATGTACTTCAGCATCTCGTTGCTGATCACGTTCTCCAGGCAGATCGCGATGATCGATGCCATGTGTTCGACGAAGTCCGTGCCCAGGCTGGGCGTGAAGCGTGTCGGGTCGACGCTGCCCAGGTTCAGGCTGCCGATGATGCGCTTGTTGCGCAGCAGGGGCACGATCGCCACGCTTTGCAGGCGCTTGCCCGGCTGCGGGAACTGGCGGCCGTGCCGCGCCGCGTCGAACATGCCCAGCACGGGCTTCGGCGCGCTCGCGTGCGCGAAGCGGGCGCCGACCTCGAAGCCCAGCTGGTCGATGCCGGAGACGAACAGCAGGTCCGGGAAGGCGGCGAAATCGACGCCCAGCTTTTCCATCACGGTGCGGATGTCCGCATCCTCGTCCACCAGCGCCAGCGTGACGCTCTCCAGTTCCGAGATCGCCGGCAGCGTGCGGAAGATGCTGCCGACGAGATCGGGAAAGCTGGTCGCGCCGACGATCTCCAGGTCGAACGCCTGGTGCCGCATCATGATCTCGTGATTGCGCTCGGCCTGTTCGAGCATGTAGGCCATCCTGGCGCGCAGCGCGCGGTTTTCCGCGGCCAGTTCGGCGGCGCGCTCGGCGTCGCTGTGCAGGGATTGCGTCATCGGCGGCAGCTCAGAAGGCCAGTTCGGCGTCGATGTCCTGGCCCACGCGCACTTGCTGGCCGTCGCCTTCGAGCAGGATGTTGTTCATGCCGAAGCAGATGCCGCCATCGACTTCCGGTTTGGCGCGGTAGCCCTGCAGGATGTCCATCGGGTCGGGGCCGAACTGGCCGGTGGCCTGGTCGATCGACGGCATCGGGCAGCGCGGGCACGGCTTGACGGGTTTCAGCACCGCCGCGCCGGCGCGGAACGTGTCCACGTAATCCTCTTCGTAGGCGCCGATGCCGTCGACGACGAGATTGGGCCGGAAGCGGTTCATCGGCAACGGTTCCCGGCCGGCGCGCACGAGCCGCTCGTTCAGGTCGCGCAGCGATTCGGCGCCGATCACGAGCACCGGGTAGCCGTCCGAGAACAGCGTGGGCGCTTCCACGTCGCCCGTCCATTTCGGATTGGCCAGGCGCTGCACGTCCGGGTGGAAGCGCACCAGGCGGCACGGCACGCCGAGGTAATTGCTGAACCAAGCGGCCGTCAGCTCGTCGCAGTCGTAGGCTTTCAGCGTGTGGTCGAACACCTGCACCGTCAGCGTCGGCGCCGTGACGGGGTCCGGCAGGCCGAGTGGAATCTCGAGCCGCAGCATGCCGGGGGCGCGCAGCTCCAGCGTATCGGCTTTCAGGCGGGGAGCGATCAGCGCCATCTTCGGGTGTTCGCGCTGCGTCATGAACATGCCGGCGGCATCGACGACCATCCATTCCCGGTCGTAGATCTGCTCGGTCATCAGGCCCGCCCGCGTCAGCGTGGCCGATTGCAGCGCGATGCCGCCGCAGGACTTGATCGGATAAAGGGTGATTTCGGACAGGATAGCCATGGACGTGCCGCCATATGTTCTTCTATACCGTGAAGTATGGCAGCAAAGCGACCGGCAGTAAATCGCGGAAGGCCTGGGAGGCCTTCCGCGCCAGGCATCAGCCTTCGGCCTTGGCCTTCGGCTTGCGCGGCAGCCTGCTGCGCGCGGGCGCCTTGTGGGTGCCCGGCTTCTTCGCGCGCTTGCTTGCGGCGGTTGCGCCTTCGTCGTCACCGCCAGGGGCCGATTCGGCCGGCTCCACCGGCGCAGCGGCTTCCTCCTGCGGTTCCGCCGCCGCGGCAGGAGCTTCCGCAGCACTTGCTTCAACATCGGCAGCGGCATCCGCATCAGCCGCAGCAGTCTTCTTCGCGCGGGGCTTCTTCGCTGCCGCCGGCTTGCGGGCGCTCGTCCGGCTGCGCTTGGGCGCTGCGGCCGCCGCTTCGCCTTCCGCGGGCTCGGCCTGCTGTTCCGGCGCTGCTTCCTCTTCCGCGTCAGCCTCCGGGGCGGGCTGCGCGGCCGCCGCGTCGCGCGCGCGGCGCGCCTCGCGGACGTCGCGAGCCATCTCGTGCAGCGCTGCCTCGGCCGACTGCAGCTCGCTGGCGTAGTCCGCCGCCGCGCTTTCCAGCGCCACGGCGACTTCGTCAGCCTCGATATCCGTCACCGGCTGCGCATGATCCAGCGCCTCGACCGGCTCGGCGGCACCGCCGCGGCGGTTGCGGCCGCCCCGGTTGCCGCGGCCACGCCGGCCTTCGCGCTTGTCCTGGCTGTCCTGCGCGTCCGCTGCCGGTGCTTCGGCGACATCGCTGTCCACCGATTCGCCCGCCGCCGCGGGCACGGCCACCACGCTGCCCCGGTACACGTAGGCGCCGGACTTCTCGTCGCGGCCGAACTCCAGCAGTCCGCGCGCCTTCATTTCCTCGAGCAGGTTGCCGAACGTGCGGAAGCCGTAATACGCCTCGTTGAAGTCCGGCTTGCGGCGCTTGATCGCCTCCTTCAGCACGGACGCCCAGATCTTGCCGCTGTCGCCCCGTTCGGCGATCAGCGCATCGAACGTCTCGAAGGCGATGTCGACGGCCTCGCCCCGGCGGCGGTCCATCTCCTCGCGCTTCTTTTTCTCCTCTTCCGGCGAGCGCTTCGGCTGCTGCTGGTCGCGCGCATCCTTGCGCTGGCGGCGGATCTCGCGCACCAGGTCGTCGTAGAAGATGAATTCGTCGCAGTTGGCCACCAGCAGGTCGGACGTGGAATCCTTCACGCCGACGCCGATCACCTTCTTGGCGTTCTCGCGCAGCTTCGACACCAGCGGCGAGAAATCTGAGTCGCCGGAAATGATCACGAACGTGTTCACGTGGGACTTCGTGTAGCACAGATCGAGCGCGTCGACGACCATGCGGATGTCGGCCGAGTTCTTGCCGGACATGCGCACGTGCGGGATTTCGATCAGCTCGAAATTCGCCTCGTGCATCGGGCTCTTGAAGGCCTTGTACCGATCCCAGTCGCAGTAAGCCTTCTTGACCACGATGCTACCCTTGAGCAGCAGGCGTTCCAGCACGGGCTTGATGTCGAATTTTTCGTAGTTCGCGTCGCGGACGCCGAGCGCGACGTTCTCGAAGTCGCAGAACAGCGCCATGCTGACATTGTCGTTGGATGAAGCCATGGATCTCTAGGGTAGCAGTGAAGCCGCCGATTATACAGGCAGCATGGCCGGCGCCCCGGCACTGGTGTATTCTGCGCGTTCTGCTCTACCGGAGGATACGATGAAGTCACTGCCTGCCATTTCAGGCGCAGTTGTCCTGCTGTGCGCGGCCGCGGTGCCCGCGCTTGCCCTGGCCGCCGACGAGGACGCGGCCGCGTTCACGCGGCGGGTGAACGCATTCGTCGACGGCTGGCACGACGATGCGGCCCACGCCCGCCCCGCCTATTTCGACAAGATGGCGCCGCAGGGCGTGTACATCGGCACGGACAAGACGGAAGTCTGGACGCGCGACCAGTTCCGTACGTGGGCCCGGCCCTACTTCGAGCGCGGCAAGGCATGGAGCTTCACGGCGCAGCGCCGCAACGTGTACTTCTCGCCGGACCGCCGCTACGTGTGGTTCGACGAGCAGCTGACCACGCAGATGGGCACGTGCCAGGCCAGCGGTGTGCTGCGCAACACGGGACAAAGCTTCCTGATCGAGCATTACCAGTTGTCGATGGCCGTGCCGAATGCGCTGAACGCGGACTTTGCGAAAGCGATCGCGCGGCATGAAGCGGAGACCGGGCAACCGGCGCAGGCTCCGGCGAAAGGGCAGTAAGTGGCACGCATCCTGTTCATTCACCAGAATTTCCCCGGCCAGTTCCGCTACCTGGCGCCGGCCCTGGCGGCCGACGGCCACGATGTCGTCGCGCTGGGCATGACGGACAAGGCGGAGCCGCTGCCGGGTGTGCGCTACGTGGTGCACCAGGCGCGCGTGCCGGCCGACGCGCGGCAGCAGGCACCGCAATTGAAGGACCTGTACAGCAAGGTGCTGCGCGGCGAATCCGCCGCCGCGGCACTGCTGCGGCTCAAGCAGGACGGCTTCACGCCGGACATCGTGTTCGTCCACCCCGGCTGGGGCGAAGCGCTGTACGTGAAGGACGTGTTCCCGCGCGCCCGCATGCTGATCTACGCCGAGTACTACTACCAGGGCGAGGGGGGCGACTCGCACTTCGATCCCGAGTTCTCCAGCGCGCCGGACCTGGCCAGCCTGCAGCGCCTGCGGCTGCGCAATACCCATCTGCTGCATGCGATGTCCGCCGCGGATGCGGGGCTGTCGCCGACGACCTTCCAGCGCGACCGCCATCCGGACTGGTTCCGCGAGCGGATCTCGGTGATCCACGACGGCATCGACACGGAGCGGTTCCGCCCCGACCCGAACGCCCGCGTGTCGCTGTCCTCGGCCGGCATCACGATGAAACCGGGCGACGAGGTGGTGACGTTCGTCTCGCGCCAGCTGGAACCCTATCGAGGCTACCACATCTTCATGCGCGCGCTGCCAGAGCTGCAGCGGCTGCGCCCGAACGCCCGTATCGTGATCGTCGGCAGCGACGGCGTCAGCTACGGCGCCGCGCCGCCGCAGGGCAAGACGTGGAAGGGAATCTTCCGCGACGAGGTGGCGGCACGGCTGGACATGCGCCGCGTGCACTTCGTCGGCCGCCTGCCGCACGCGCTGCTGACGCAGCTGATGCAGGTGTCGGCCGTGTACACGTACCTGACGTATCCGTTCGTGCTGTCCTGGTCGCTGATGGAGGCGATGAGCACGGGCTGCCTGATCGTCGGCTCGCGCACCGCGCCTCTGCAGGAAGTGATCCGCCACGGCGAGAACGGCCTGCTGACGGACTTCTTCGACCACCAGGCGCTGGCGCACACCGTGGCCGACGCGCTGGAGCGGCGCGCCGACCTGGCGCACCTGCGCGCGGCCGCCCGCGCCACGATCGTCGACCGCTACGACCTGCGCCGGCATTGCCTGCCGGCGCAGAAGCGGTTCGTGCTGGATTGAGCGGGACGGTGGACGAAAAAAGCCGGCCCCGCTTGCGCGGGCGCCGGCTTTACGTGGCCGCTGTGGCGGGCAGCTGCGCGTCTGTTATGCGACGAACGCGAAGTCCGCCGCGGTCGGCACGCCCGTCACCGTGGCGATCTGCGTCAGCTCACCCGCGCTGACGACGGCATCGACACCACTGCTGGTGAACAGGTACAGCGCCGTCGTGGTCCCGCTGTGCAGCGCGAACAGTGCCGTCTCGCCCTGCACGTAGTCGCCCGCCGCGCTGCCGATCGCCTTGGCCGCATTCGCCGTCGTCAGGCTCGTCACGTTCTGCGTGAAGACCACCAATTCCGCGTCGGCCGAGAAGCCGCCCGGCGCGGCCTTCGTTTCGGCATCCTCGATGACGGTATCGCGGTCGCCGATCTTCAGTGCGATGGCCAGCTTGTCGACACCGGTCTTGAAGTCGGTTACCGTGTCCAGGCCCTGGCCCAGCACGAAGGTGTCGGCGCCATTGCCGCCGGTGAGCCGGTCGTTGCCCGCGCCACCAGCCAGCACATCGTCGCCATCCATACCGCTCAGCACATCGTTGCCGGCGTTACCCGCGATGACGTTGGCGAGCGCATTGCCGGTACCGGTAAATGCCGCCTTGCCGTCGTAGCTCAGGTTCTCGATACCCGTCGTCAGCGTGTAGCTGGCCAGCGTGGTGATCACGGTGTCCACGCCGCTGTCGTCGAGCACCTTGTCGCCCGCTGCATCGACATAGAACGTGTCGTCGCCGGCGCCGCCCGTCAACGTGTCGCTGCCCTTGCCGCCGTTCAGCACGTCGTCGCCGTCGCCGCCGGTCAGTGCATTGGCCGCATCGTTGCCGACGATGACGTTGTCGAGCGCATTGCCCGTGACGTTCACGGTGATCGAAGCGGCCGCCGTGACGGTTGCGTTCTCGACGTTCTCCGTCATCGCGTACGTACCCTTGGCCGTGAACGCGACGTTCACCAGGTCGGTGCC
>NZ_VLKW01000007.1:275020-363619 GCF_007830495.1 Pseudoduganella flava
CCGCGCAGGTAGTCGCCGAAGTCAGTCGGCTGATTCGGGTACAGGTCCTTCAGGTCCGCCGTGCCGTCGGCGAACTCGATCTTCTCGATATTGCGCACAGTGACCGACTCGCCTGCGCGGCTGAACGTGGTGTCCGTTGCCGTCGTCCGCGTGATTGTGTAGTCGCTGCGATTGCCATCGAGCCAGACGGTGTCTTCCTCGCTGCCGCCGTCAAGCACGTCAGTGCCGCCATAGCCGGACAGCGTATCGTTGCCGGCGCCACCTGCCAGCGTATCGTTGCCTGCGCCCCCGATGATGATGTTGGCGAGAGCGTTACCGGTGCCGCTGAACGCGGCATCACCCATGTAACCGAGGTTTTCGAGGTCCGCGCCAAGCGTGTATTTCGTCAGGGACGTGTTGACGAAGTCCGAACCGCCATCCTTCAGTTCCGTGATCTTGTCGCCGGCATTGTCGACAAGGTAGACGTCATTGCCCGCACCGCCGATCAGCACATCCGCACCCAGGCCGCCGTCGAGCGTATCGTTGCCGGCGCCGCCGTCGAGAACGTTCGCGGCGTCGTTACCCGTGAGCCAGTTCTTACCGGCGTTACCAAACAGGCCAACGGCGCCACTGCCCGCCACCTTGCCGTTCTCGACGTTCTCCGCCAGCGTGTAGGTACCGGAGGCCATTCGAACCTCGACCGTATCCTTGCCGTTGTTCGCGCCCTCCTCGATAACATCCAGGGCGCTGTCGACCACGTAGTGATCGTCGCCGGCGCCGCCGGCCAGCGTATCGTTGCCGAGGCCGCCGTTGAGCACGTCGATGCCATCGGTGCCCACCAGATAGTCGCCAAAGTCCGTGGCAACGTTGGGGTACAGGGTTTTCAGTTCAACGGTGCCGTCGGCAAAGCGAATGTTCTCGATATTGCGCACAGTGACGGATTCCCCGGCGCGGCTGAACACCGTGTCGGTCTCCGTCGTACGCGTCATGGTGTAGTCGGCGCGGTTACCGGTCAGGAATGCCGTATCGGTACCTGCGCCGCCATCGAGCACATTGGCGCCTTCCCGGCCGGACAGCGTGTCGTTGCCATCCGCCCCCGACAGGGTATCGTTGCCGGCGGCGCCGACGATCAGGTCGTCGGACGTGCCGCCGGTACCGGCGAAGTTCCCTGTGCCAATGAAGTACAGATTTTCGACGTTGGCCGTCAACGTGTATTTGGCCAACGTCGTCCCAACAATATCGTCTCCTTCTCCCACCGCCTCGGTCACGACGTCGCCGGCATTGTCGACCAGGTACATGTCGTTCCCGGTACCGCCCGCAAGGCGGTCGGCGCCCGCGCCACCGTCGAGGATGTCGTCGCCACCGTTGCCAAGCAGCGTGTTCGCGCCGGCGTTACCGATCAGCGTATTGTCGAGTGCATTGCCCGCCAGACCGACCGCGGCATCCAGGGTCAATGCCCGGCCGTTCTCGATGTTCGCGGCGAGCTGATACGGCTGGGTCCCGGCGAACGACACTTCGACCGTGTCGTCGCCGCCATTCTCGGCTTCGACGACGATGACATCCGCACCCGTCACGAGATAGGTGTCGTCGCCCCCGCCGCCTTCCAGCGTGTCCCTGCCGCCGTTACTGGTAAGGACCTCGTTCGCGTCGGTCGCCTTCACCCAGTCGTTACCGCCTTGCGGGACCGAAGCGAGGATCTGCGAAATGGAATACGTCGTACCGGCCATGCTGAACGACTCGACACCCTGAACGGTTAATTCACCGCCTGTCGACAGGTTGTAGAACATCGTATCGGTGGCGTTCAGGCGAACGACCATGTAATTGTCGCGCGCGGCCATCATCATGACACCGTCGTTGCCATCTCCACCATAAAAGTAATCGTTGCCTGAAGAGGCCACGATCGTGTCATTGCCGGCTCCGCCCAGAATCGTGTCGTCTCCCGCATCCGCGAAAAAGTCATCGTTGCCCGCACCTCCGTCGAGCCGGTCGTTACCCGAGCCGCCATAAATCACGTTATCGCTGCCATTCCCGGTAACCGCGGCGTTGCCAGTGCCTTTGAAGAAGTAAGATTCAACGTTCGTGGGCAGTACGTAGCTGGTGGCGGTTCCTTCGACCTTGTCCGTTCCCCCACCGGCCGCTTCGACGATCACGTCGCCCGACGAGTCGACGAAGTAGGTATCGTTGCCGGCCCCGCCCGTCATCGTATCGGCGCCCGCGAGGCCATCGATGGTGTCGTTGCCCGTCGTCCCCGTCAGTTTATCGTTGCCCGCCGTGCCGACAATACCGACGAAGTCGGACAGCTTGTAGATTTTTCCAGCGAAATCGAAATATTCGACGCCCTTCACGGAATACGCCGTGTACTTGCCGTCCACCATACCGCTGATCGATACGCTGTCTGGTCCCGATCGGGACACCCCGAAATACGACTCGAGCGCCGACAGGCCCGACAATGTGTCCGTACCAGCGCCACCATCGATTTCGCTGTAGCCGCCGCTCCCCGCGACAATCACATCATTACCGTCATACCCCATGAATGTGTCGCCCCCTGCGCCCTGCAGAGTGTCGTTTTGTGCGGTTCCTTCGATCAATGCCATGGCTTAGCCCTTACAGTGGAATGACGCGCCGTGCGCGTAACAAGTCGGTAACAGCGGACAAAGCCGTCCGCTAAAGTTACCAAATGTAACACGTGTTAACGCGTAGAAATCTCTCCAAATATTGCATGAGAGTGCATTCTCTAACGGGCGCCGGCCGCCATCGAAGTCATTGACAAAAAACAAAACGCCGCGTCCGTTCTCACGGACGCGGCGTTGCCGGGTCGGCGTGGCACCCCGGCTACGACGATGCAGCCACGCTGAAGTCGGACTGGGCGATCTGGGATATACCGGTCAGCGTGGCGATCTGTGTGAGCTCCGCCGCGCTGACGACGGCATCGGCACCACTGCTGGTGAACAGATACAGCGCCGTCGTGGTCCCGCTGTGCAGCGCGAACAGTGCCGTCTCGCCCTGCACGTAGTCGCCCGCCGCGCTGCCGATCGCCTTGGCGGCATTCGCCGTCGTCAGGCTCGTCACGTTCTGCGTGAAGACCACCAGTTCCGCGTCGACCGAGAAGCCACCCGGCGCGGCCTTCGTTTCGGCATCCTCGATGACGGTATCGCGATCCCCGATCTTCAGTGCGATGGCCAGCTTGTCGACCCCGGTCTTGAAGTCGGTGACCGTGTCGAGGCCCTCGCCCAACACGAACGTATCGGCACCGGCATCGCCTGTGAGGCGGTCGTTGCCGGCTCCGCCGACCAGCACGTCGTCGCCCTCCATGCCGCGGAGGACGTCGTTGCCGGCGTTACCCGTGATGACGTTGGCAAGCGCATTGCCGGTGCCGGTGAATGCCACCTTGCCGTCGTAGCTCAGGTTCTCGATACCGGTCGTCAGCGAGTAGCTGGCCAGCGTCGTGATGACGGTGTCCGTGCCGCTGTCGTCCTGCACCTTGTCGCCGGCCGCATCGACGTAGTACAGGTCGTCGCCGGCGCCGCCCGTCAGCGTGTCGCTGCCCTTGCCGCCGTTCAGCACATCGTTGCCGTCGCCGCCGGTCAGCGCATTAGCCGCATCGTTGCCGGTGATGACGTTGTCGAGCGCATTGCCGGTGACGTTGACCGCGATCGACGCGGCCGCGGTGACGGTTGCGTTCTCGACGTTCTCGGCCATCACATAGGTACCCTTGGCCGTGAACGCGACGTTCACCAGGTCGGTGCCCTGATCGGCGTTCTCGGTGACCACGTCGCCGGCGTTGTCGACCACGTAGGTATCGTCGCCCTTGCCGCCGGCCAGCTGGTCCGCGCCAGCCAGGCCATCGAGCAGGTCGTTGCCGTCCGTGCCCACGATGTTGTTTGCGTCCGGGCTTGCGGTGTTCTCGTGCACCTGCTCCAGGCTCTTCTCGCCGTCGGCGAAGATCACGGCCTCCACGTTGCGCAGCGTGACCTGCTCATGCGTCGTCAGGTTGATCAGCACCGTGTCGGTCGTCGTCGGACGCTGGCGTGCGTAGTCGGTGAAGTTCCCCTGCACGACCACGTTGTCCTTGCCCTCACCGCCATCGACCAGGTCGACGCCTTCGCCCGGCAGCAGGCGATCATCGCCGGCGCCGCCAAGCAGCGTATCGTTGCCGGCGCCGCCATACAGCTCGTCGTTGTCCGCTCCGCCATCGAGCTTGTCATTGCCGCCGAAGCCTTGAAGGACGTCGTTGCCCGCCGCGCCCGAGAGCACGTCGTTGCCGCCCGCGCCGTCGATCTGGTTACCGGCCCCGTTGCCCGTGCCGGTGAAGGCCGCAGTGCCGTCGTAGACCAGCTTCTCGACGCCGTTTGTCAACGTGTAATTCGTCAACGTCGTGATGACCTTGTCGTCGCTGTCGTTGCCCTCTTCGACCACCTTGTCGCCGGCCGCGTCGACGTAGTACGTGTCGTTGCCCGTGCCACCCGTCAGCGTGTCGCTGCCCTTGCCGCCATTGAGCACGTCGTTGCCGGCGCCGCCGGTCAGCGCATTGGCCGCATCGTTGCCGGTGATGACGTTGTCGAGCGCATTGCCGGTGACGTTCACCGCGATCGACGCGGCTGCGGTGACGGTCGCGTTCTCGACGTTTTCCGTCATCGCGTACGTGCCCTTGGCTGTGAAGGCGACGTTGACCAGATCGATGCCTTCGTCGGCGTTCTCGATGACGATGTCGCCGGCGTTATCGACCACATAGGTGTCGTTGCCCTTGCCACCTTTCAGTTCGTCGGCGCCGGCCAGGCCGTTCAGCAGGTCGTTGGCGTCGGTACCGGTCAGCTTGTCGTTCGCGATCGACGCGACGTTGTCGTACAGCTCGACGAGCGTCTTCACGCCGTCGCTGAACTGCACCTGCTCGACGTTCTTCAGCGTGATCGTCTGGTTACCTTTCACGAGCACCAGGTCGGTCGCGTTCGGGCGCTGGCGCGCGTAGTCGGCAAAGGCGCCAGTTGCGACATAGGTATCGCTGCCCGCTGCGCCGTCGATCGTCTCGTTGCCGGTGCTGCCCGTGATCGTGTTGGCCAGCGCGTTGCCGGTGCCGGCAAACGCCGTGGTGCCGGTGTAGACGAGGTTCTCCACTTCGGCCGCCAGCGTGTATTTGGCCAGCGCGGTGCGCACGGTATCGGTCCCGCCGTCTTTCAGTTCAGTGACGGTGTCGCCGGCGTTATCGACATAGTACGTGTCGTCGCCTGCGCCGCCGATCAGCTTGTCGGCGCCGCCCTGGCCGTCGAGCGTGTCGTTGCCGGCACCGCCCGTCAGCGTGTTCGCCGCGGCGTTGCCGGTCAGCGCGTTGTTGGCTGCGTTGCCGGTCAGGCTGACCGCGCCCTTGCCGGTGACGATGCCGTTCTCGACGTTCTCCGCCAGCGTGTAGGTGCCCGACGCCAGCGCCACTTCGGCCGTATCGGTGCCTTTGTCCACGCCCTCTTCGATGACGTCCAGCGCTTCGCCGATCACGTACGTATCGTTGCCCGCGCCACCGGCCATCGTGTCGTTACCCAGGCCGCCGTTGAGCGTTTCGCCGGCTTCCGTGCCGCGCAGGTAGTCGCCGAAGTTCGTCGGCTCGTTCGGGTACAGGTCCTTCAGGTCCACGGTGCCGTCGGCAAACGCGATGTGCTCGATATTGCGCACCGTGACCGATTCCCCGGCGCGGCTGAATACCGTGTCCGTCGCCGTCGTGCGCTTGACCGTGTAGTCGGCACGGTTGCCGGCCAGGATCGCGGTGTCGTCTTCGGTGCCACCGTCGAGCACGTCGGTGCCGCCGTTGCCGGCCAACGTGTCGTTGCCGCTCATGCCGGACAACGTGTCGTTGCCGGTGCCGCCAATGATCCCGTTGGCTTCCGCATTGCCGGTGCCGGCGAACGCCGCGGTGCCCGTATAAACGAGATGCTCGGTGAACGCGCCCAGCGTGTACTTCGCCAGCGTGGTCTGCACGGTGTCGCTCCCGCCATCCTTCGCTTCGGTGACAGTGTCGCCGGCATTATCGACAACGTACGTGTCGTCGCCCGTGCCGCCGATCAGTTTGTCGGCACCGGCCTGGCCGTCGAGCGTGTCGTTGCCGGCACCGCCCGTCAGCGTGTTCGCGGCGCCATTACCGGTCAGCGCGTTATTGGCAGCGTTGCCAGTCAGGCTGACCGCGCCCTTGCCGGTGACGATGCCATTTTCGACGTTGTCCACCAGCGTGTACGTGCCCGAGGCCAGCGCCACTTCGGCCGTGTCGGTGCCGTTGTCGGCACTCTCTTCGATCACGTCCAGCGCTTCGCCGATCACGTACGTGTCGTTGCCCGCACCGCCGGCCATCGTGTCGTTCCCAAGGCCGCCATTGATCGTTTCGCCGGCATCGGTGCCGCGCAGGTAGTCGCCGAAGTCAGTCGGCTGATTCGGGTACAGGTCCTTCAGGTCCGCCGTGCCGTCGGCGAACTCGATCTTCTCGATATTGCGTACCGTGACAGATTCGCCGGCACGGATAAACACCGTGTCGGTCGCGGTCGCCCGCGTGATCGTGTAGTCGGCACGATTGCCCGTCAGGACCGCGGTATCGTCTTCGGAGCCACCATCGAGCACGTCGCTGCCGCCGTTGCCGGCCAGCGTATCGTTGCCCGCCGCGCCGGCAAGCTTGTCATTGCCCGCACCGCCGGATATCGCGTTGTCGGCGGCATTGCCTGTGCCGGCAAACGCGTTGGTACCCGTATAAGTCAGTTTTTCGACGTCCGCGCCCAGCGTGTACGCGGCCAGCGTCGTGTTGACCGTGTCGCTGCCGCCCCCCTTTGCCTCGGTAACCGTATCGCCCGCGGCATCCACGAGGTACGTGTCGTTGCCGTCGCCGCCGGCCAGCTTATCGGCGCCTTCGCCACCGTCGAGGAGATCGTCGCCCGCGCCGCCGCTGAGCACATCGCTCCCCTTGCCGCCCGACAGCGAGTCGTTGCCGCCGTTACCGGACAGCGTGTTTGCGCCGTCGTTGCCGGTCAGCGTGTTCGCGCCCTCGTTGCCTGCCAGGCCGACGGCCAGCGCAGCGGGTGCCGTGACGACCGCATCTTCGACATCGGACGCTAACACATAGGTACCGGAAGCCCGGAATGCCACCTGCACCGTGTCGTGGCCCTCCCCGGTCAGCTCCACGATCATGTCGGCGGGGTTATCGACGACATAGATGTCGTCGCCCTTGCCGCCGCGCAGTTCGTCGTTGCCGGTCAGCCCGTTCAGGCTGTCGTTGCCATCCGAGCCTGTCAGCTTGTCGTTTCCTTCCGACGCCACGTTCTCGTACAGTTCCGCCAACGTCTTCACGCCATCGCTGAATTGCACCTTCTCGATGTTGCTTAGCGTGATCGTCTGCGTGCCGTTCGACAGCACCAGATCCGTCTTGTTAGGCCGCGCCCGCTTGTAGTCCGCAAACGCGCCGACCGCCACATAGGTGTCGATTCCTCCGGCACCGTCGACGGTGTCGTTGCCGATGCCCCCCGTGATGACGTTAGCCAGACCATTGCCGGTACCGGTGAACGACGTATTCCCCTGGTAACGCAAATCTTCGACATCGGCCTGCAGCGTATAGGCGGCAAGCTTCGTGACGACGGTGTCGTAACCGCTGTTCTGATCCTCGCGCACGACAACGCCAGCGTTGTCGATGCGATAGACGTCGTCGCCGCTCCCGCCGTACAGCGTGTCGGCACCGCCGCCGCCGTCGAGGGTGTCGTTGCCGAGTGACGCATCGATCCAGTTGGCGTACTGGTTGCCCCGTATGTAGTTATCCTGGTAGTTGCCGGTCACACTGGACAACTTGGGGGCGGCCTTGTCGGACATGATCAGGTCCTCGACCATTTCAACGAGCCAGTAACTGCCAGCGGTGTCGTTACCAGCGCCGACATTGAGAAGAACGGTATCGTGACCGCCGCCTTCCCGCTCGATGACGGCGTCCTTCAGGTTATCGACCACGTAAGTGTCGTCGCCTTTCCCGCCGGCCATGGTATCGGCGCCCGCCAGGCCGTCCATCATATCGTTGCCGTCAGTACCGCTGATGTCGTCATCGAACGCGGATGGGCGCGTCGCGTGGATCCACGTGACACTATATTGGGTCCCACCGACGATCAGCGTCTCCACGTTCCGCAGCGTGAGCGTCTGGCCCTCCCGGATTAACACGAGGTCCGTAGCATTCGGCCGGGCGATTTCGAAGTCGGCCAACTTGCCGTCCACGGACACGGAATCGGCGCCGCCGCGGCCGTCGAATACCAGATCGCCCGTGCCTTCCGCAGCGAAGTGGTTCGACTCGTCGTTGCCGGTCCCCACGAACGGACCGTTGCCGCGATAAATCAGGCCTTCAACGCCGGCCTGCATCACGTAGCTGGCCGTTGTAGCGATCACCTGATCGTACTCCGAGCCTGTTTCGATGACGACATCGTCCGCCGAGTCGACGAAATACGTATCCCAGCCGGCGCCGCCGACCATCGTGTCCGCACCAGCGCCGCCGTCCAGCGTGTCGCTTCCAGCGCCGCCCTCGATGCTGTTGTCGAGCGCATTGCCGGTAAGTCGGTTGTCCAGCTCATTACCGACGAGGACGGCGTTAAACGCGCCTTCCGCAAGGATGCCATCTTCGACGCCGAACGCCAGTTGCACGGCGCCGGACGCAAGCTTGACACGCACGGCATCGTGGCCGTAGAGCTCCGTAATGACATCGCCTGCATCATCGACGACGTACAGGTCGTCGCCAGCCCCGCCGAGCATTGCGTCGGGACCAAGGCCACCGTCGAGCGTGTCGTCCGCATCGGACCCGATCAATGTATCGTCGTAGTCGGTGATCATGCCGGTGAGCAGGTCGGACCGGGTGTACACCTGGCTATCGAACAGGAACCGTTCGGCATTGCGCACGATTACTTCCGTTCCACTGACGCGATGGGTCAGCACGATATCGATCGCGTTTGGACGTGTCACCGCATAGTCGCTTCGCTCGCCCGCGAGAACGACCGTATCAGTGCCCGCGCCACCGTCGAGGACGTCGTTACCGCCAGCGCCAGACAGCACGTCGTTGCCGCCGCCACCATGCAGCGTGTCCCCAAGAGCGCCGCCAGTCAGCCGGTTATCGAGCTCGTTGCCAGTACCATCAAACCGCGCACTGCCGACATAGACCAACTGCTCGACGTTCGCGGCGAGCGTGTAGCGGTCGAGCGTTGTGTGCACAACGTCCGACTGGCCACCATCGGCTGCTTCGACGACGACGTCGCCTGCGTTGTCGACGACGTACACATCGTCGCCACCGCGCCCTTCGAGACGATCCGCGCCGGCGCCCCCGTCGAGTGTATCGCCGTGGCTCCAGCCAAGCAGCGTATCGGCCCCGGTATTGCCCTGCAACCAGCCCTGGTTGTTTGCCTCCAGTGTCATACCGGTGCTCAGGCCCACCTCGACCTTGCCGACACCGAGATCAGGTTTGTAATAGGCAGTGCTATATTCAATCCGGACGGTATCGTCCTTGCCCGCATCCTCCAGCATGACGCCGGAGTCGCGCAGCACGAAGGTGTCGGCACCCGCGCCGCCGATCAGCGTGTCACCCACCGCTCCCGTCAGTACGTCGTTGCCGCCCAGGCCACTGATCCGCTCGGCTCCAGCGCCGCCGACAATCGTGTCATCGAATGCGGTACCGTCTGCACCGGAGGCTGCCGCGCCAAGCATGATTGCCACGCCTGGCACTGCGCTACCTTCTGGATCGATACCGCCAACGAAATTCGCTGCGGTCAGGCTGGCCGCGTTGACACCCGCGAGGCGCACGGCGATCTCTGGATAGCCCAGCCCGGCGCGCGCCTGGTACCAGTGCAGCACGGTATCGGCGCCATCCTGTTCGAGCCGCACGTGGCCGTGAGCAAACAGTCCCGGTTCGCCGTCGAACGGGCCGCTTTTCTTCAATAACTCATACAGGTCGAGCTTGTCCCCGCCCGGACCCGCCTGGAAATCGGCGATCGTCACCGCTGTCCCTACAGGCGGAAATAACTCCTTGGACGGCATGATGCGGAAGATATCGCTGCCCGCGCCGCCCGTCAGCGTCGTACCTGCCCCATCCTGGCGGTCGATGACAAAAACGTCGTCGCCGTCGCCACCGTCCGCCACTTGGGGCAGAGGGCCGGCCGAGCGATCGATCAGCAGCACGTCGTTGCCGCTGTCACCGAACAGCGTGCCCGTTCCGCTCAGCGTATCGGCTCCGGTTCCGCCGTGGAGCGTATCCCGCGCACCACGGCCGAGCAACACGTCATCGCCGGCACCACCGTCGAGCGCGTCGTCGAATACCGTTCCGCCGATAACGTCGTCGCCATCTGTACCGCTTGCCGTGGCACCGGCAACGTGGGCCATGCCGGGTGCGTAGCCGCCGGCGAAGTTTGCGGCCGTCAGGTTGGCTGCTGTCACGTTCGCCAAGCGCGCTATCGTTGTCGGAAACCCGGATGCCGTGGTGACGGTGAGGAGGGTATCGGAACCCGACTGCACGAGTTGCAGCAGCCCGTGCGCGAAAGGATTGCCGCCGTCGTATTCTCCGGCGGCCGCCAGCGTATCGAGATAGTCGAGAAGGTCGAGCTTGTCACCGCCTGTGCCAACCGTGAAATCGGTAATCGTCACCACCTCGGCGGCATTGCGGTCCGCCAGGCGGAACGTGTCTGAGCCGGCACCGCCACTGACCGATATCGCGCCTGCGTCCTGCCAATGCCCGACTGCGGGATTCCCGACCACGATCGTATCGTCGCCGTCGCCTCCTCGGCCGATCTGCACGGTTCCCGTCGCCGCCCTCCTCAGCACCAGCAAATCATTACCTGCGCCGCCATCGAGCGTGTCGTTGCCGACGTCGCCGCCACCGTACAGTGTGTCGTTGCCGGCGCCTCCCGCAAGACTGTCACTGCCGGCAAGCTGCGCAGAACCGGTGGATTCCTCTATCGGCATCGCCGCGTCGCTAAGCAGGTCGTTGCCGCCGCCGCCAGACAGCGTGTCGCTGCCGCCGCCTCCCAACAGCACGTCGCCCGCATCGTCGCTACCCGTCAGCACGTCGGCGCCGCCATTGCCCTCCAGGCGATCGCCGCCGCCATTACCGGACAGAGTATCTGCAAAGTCGGTGCCTTGCAGCTGGTCGGCACCGGCCGTGCCGACGCGCTGCACGCCTGTAACCGGCGTGCCATGCGGATCGATGCCACCGAAATTGACGGACGTGAGGCTGGCCAGCGCGGTATCTTTCAGGATGAGCAGCGTGCTTTGCCCCGCCCATGACGTCCGCTCCAGGTGGGTATCGGCGCCGACCTGGGTGAGGCGCAGGTGGCCGGACGCGAATGGATTCGCGCCGGTCGCGCGCTCGTCAAGCTCATTCATCGCCGCCGAGAGGTCGACACGGTCCGCAGTAGGGTCGAAGTCTGTGACGACCGCAGCCGGCGCGTTGCCGGGATAGGTATGGAGCAGCCGGTAAGTGTCGCTGCCGGTGCCGCCGGTCAGCAGCACCGCGGCCTGCGACCCGTTGACAGCAAGCGTGAACAGGTCGTCGCCCGCACCGCCATCGGCGGTTACGGCACCATCCGAGAACCCCGGATCGCACACGAGCGTATCGTTGCCATCCCCTCCCAGCATCGTGTTCGCGCCGACGTGCGTGTGGTCCTGGATCAGCAGGTCGTCGCCGGCACCGCCGTCGAGCATGCCCTTGCCGGGCCCGCCTGCGAGCGTATCGTTGCCGTCGCCTCCAACCAGCGTATCTGCCCCTGCCATGCCGTCGATCCTGTCGTCTCCGGCGCCACCGGTAATGCTGTCCGCATAGCCGGTGCCCGCCAGCGTGTCCGCGCCTGGCGTGCCGACGAACGCCAAGGGCGCCATTGGCGCGCCGTCGACGGAAGCGCCGCCGAAATTGGCCGCCGTGAGCGCCGTCGCGGATACGCCACGCAAGGTCAGCACCGTCTCGAACTGGCCGTTCGCAACGCCGGACGGGGCGAACTGCAGCAGCGTATCGCCACCTTGCTGGAGCAGCCGCAGGTATCCCCCGGCCATATCGAACGGGTTACCGGGCACCGGCCGCACATCCGCCAGCATGTTCAGGAACGGCGTCAGGTCGATGCGATCGCCGCCGTCGCCAGCCTGGAAGTCCGTGACGATCCACTCCGCCCCTTGCTGTCCGCCTTGGATGCGATAGTCGAACGAGAACGTATCGGTGCCGTCGCCGCCCGTCAGCGTCACATGCTGCCCCTCCGTCTGGACAACGTGCAGAACGTCGTTCCCCGCTCCGCCGGACAGTTGATCGCTTCCCCCATCCGCGACCAGGGTGTCGTCCCCCGCTCCGCCATCGAGGGTATCGTCGCCAGCGCCGCCGGCAAGCCGGTCCCCATCGGCACCTCCGTCGAGCACATCGTCGCCACGGCCGCCGGCGAGCGTATCGGCACCCGCCGCGCCGCCAAGTGTATCGTCTCCCCAGCCACCGTCGATACTGTCGGCAGCGGCCGAGGGGGTCCGCACGACGGGCGCGATGGCGCTACCGTCCGGTTGCCACCCGCCGACGAAGTTGTCTGCAACAAAATCCGCGGCCCACGTGCCCTTCAGCACGAGAACATCTTGCTCACTGCCTCCCTTGTCGCCCTCCCAAAACCACCGCACGACAGTATCGGCCCCGGACTGGAACAATGCGAAATGCCCTTGGCTGAACGGATTGCCTCCGCCGTCATTGCGGGCATACGCCAACCATTCGCTGAGGTCGAGCCGGTCGCCGCCGGAGCCGCAAGTGAAGTCTGTAATGGTTGCACCTGACGAATTAGCGCGCAGCACGAACGTATCAGTCGCCGCCCCGCCCGTCGCCACGGTGGGGGCCTGGTCGTTCGAGCCGAACACCAATGTATCGCTACCGGCACCACCGTCCAGCAGCGCTGCTGAGCTTGTGGCGCTGAGGGTGTCGTCGCCCGCGCCACCGAGCAGGGTATCCGCGCTTTGGGTGCTTTGAAGGATATCGTCGCCGTCCAGGCCCGCGTAGACGCCTGGCAAGCCGTCGATAGCAGAGGCGATGGTGTCATTGCCCGTAGTGCCTTCAAAGCTGCGCGCGACCATATGTCTTCCCTCAGTACAAAATTACAAAGGGTAACATATGTTAATAAATCGAATCTCTCAGATTGTCACGGGCCTCGAAAAAAGCAGATCGACCGAGGTTTATGAAGCGGCGCGCAAAAAAACCGCTGTCAACACATCGGACGCGGCGCCAGCGCCGACATGCTGGCGCTCGTCAAGACGCTGCACATCTGGACCAGCGTCGAACTGCAGCAGGCCGGGAAGGCGAACCAGGCCGCTACCGCTCGATCATGATGCAGCGCGAGAGTGGATGAGAAAAGGGCAGCCCGGTTTGCTGGGCTGCCCCTTGAATGGCACGGTGTCAAAGTCATGCTGACGGACGTGAAATCGTTGACTTGATCGCCGACGCGTGCGTCACGTCAATCCAGCGCCCATCGCAAAACGCAGACTAAGAGTCGAGGTCAAGTAACAAGAGACAGTTTCGCTTACACGTTGAACAAGAAGTTCAACACATCCCCATCCTTGACAACATACTCCTTGCCCTCGGCGCGCATCTTGCCCGCCTCCTTCGCGCCGGCCTCACCCTTGTACGTGATGAAGTCCTCGAACGAAATGGTCTGCGCGCGAATGAAGCCGCGCTCGAAGTCCGTGTGGATCACGCCGGCCGCCTGCGGTGCCGTGTCGCCCACGTGGATCGTCCACGCGCGCACTTCCTTCACGCCCGCCGTGAAGTAGGTCTGCAGTCCCAGCAGCTTGAAGCCGGCGCGGATCAGGCGGTCCAGGCCTGGCTCGTCCATGCCCATGTCGGCCAGGAACGCGGTCTTGTCTTCGTCGTCCAGGTCGGCGATCTCGGCTTCGATCGCGGCGCAGATCGTCACGATCGGCGCGTTCTGCGCCTTCGCGTAGTCGGTCAACTGGTCCAGCAGCGGGTTGTTGGTGAAGCCGTTGTCCGAAACGTTCGCCACGTACATCGCCGGCTTCGCCGTGATCAGGCACAGCGGCTTGATCAGCGCCATTTCCTCGGCCGTCAGGCCCAGTGCGCGCACCGGTTTCGCGTCGTTCAGTTGCGGCTGCACCCTTTCCAGCAGCGCGACGAGCTTGGCCGCTTCCTTGTCGCCGGAACGGGCCTTCTTCTGCTCGCGGTGGATGGTTTTCTCGACGGTCGTCAGGTCGGCCAGCGCCAGCTCGGTCTGGATCACGGCGATGTCGTCCAGCGGGCTGACCTTGCCGGCCACGTGGATCACGTTTTCGTCTTCGAAGCAGCGCACGACGTTGACGATCGCATCCGTTTCGCGGATGTGAGCCAGGAACTGGTTACCCAGGCCTTCGCCCTGCGACGCACCGGCGACCAGGCCGGCGATGTCGACGAATTCAACGATCGCGTTGACGATCCGTTCCGGCTTGACGATCTCGGCCAGCTGCTTCAGGCGCGGGTCCGGCACCTCGACGACGCCCACGTTCGGCTCGATCGTGCAGAACGGGTAGTTCTCGGCCGGGATGCCGGCCTTCGTCAGCGCATTGAACAGGGTGGACTTGCCGACGTTCGGCAGGCCGACGATGCCACATTTGAGGCTCATGGAATTCCTTGTGAAAAAATGAATGCCGCCGCCGGCGAGTGCTGGGCGCGTTGCGGAAAATGTGCGCATTATAGCGCCCCTATCCGTATCTCTACTCATGCCAGAGGGCAACCTTGCGGCTACACTGGTGCCAATAGCGTTGCATCGGCAGTCCGAACCGTGCTCCAATCGTCAGCGACAACAACGCTGTACAAGATGGAAACAATGGCGCGGATCCTGCTGGTGGACGACGAGGTCAACGTGCTCAGGGCGCTGCAACGCTCCCTGCGGCCCGCCTTTCCGCCCGAGCTAGCGATGATTGAAACGTTTACCGATCCACAGGCCGCCCTGCATCGCTGCGAGCAGGTGCCGTTCGACGTCGTCGTGTCCGATTACCGGATGCCCGGCATGAACGGCCTCGAACTGCTCGCCGGCGCGAAGGCGCTGCAGCCCGAAGCGGTGCGGCTGATGCTGAGCGCCACGTCCGATTTCGATGTGCTGCTCGATGCGCTGAATAACGTCCGTATCTTCCGCTACATCCAGAAGCCGTGGAACGACGACGAGCTGCGTGCCGTGCTGCGCGAGGCGCTTGCCTCGCGTGCCGCGCCGCCGCCCGCGCCGGCAACGGACTGGCTGGCCGAATTGACGCCCCGCGAGCGCGAGGTATTGCGCTTGCTGGTGCACGGCATGACCAACCGGATGATCGCCGCGGAACTGGGGATCAGTGCGCGCACCGTCGAAAACCATCGCGCGAAGGTGATGGAAAAGACGGGCGCCGATTCGCTGCCCGAACTGGTGCGGCTCGCCATGAAGGACGGCATGCAATGACCGACACGACCCAGATCTCGATGGACCAGCTGTGCGTGGGCCTGTACGTGGAACTCGACCTGAAATGGTTCGAGCACCCGTTCACGTTCAGCCGTTTCAAGATCAAGACGGAAGAACAGCTGGCGACGCTGCGCGGCCTTGGCCTCGCCACCGTGCGCTACAACCCGGACCTGTCGGACGTGCGGCCGCTGCCCGCTTCGGCCGGGCAAACCGCCGCCGCGGCGGCGGCAGCGCCCTCCCCGCAAACGTCGCCCGCGCTGGAGGCGAAACGCGCGATGGTCGAGCGGCTGCGCGTGCTGCGCGAATCCACCGCCCGCGTCGAGCGCGCATTCCAGGACACGGCGCGCGCGATCCACGACATCGAACGCAACCTGTTCGCCCGGCCCGAGGAAAGCGCGCGCCAGGCGTCCATCCTCGTCAACCAGATCACCGAATCAATCCTGTGCGCGCCCGAGCTGGCGATCCAGGTGATGGGTGACAGCACCGGTGGCGAAGAGATGTACTGCCATTCGCTCAACGTGACGATGCTGGCGACGATGATGGCGCGCGACATCAAGCTGCCGCAGCCCGTCGCCGCGGCCCTCGGCATGGGTGCGCTGCTGCACGACGTGGGCTGGAAGAACCTGCCGGACAAGATCGTCCACAAGCACGACGCGCTGACGGCGGCCGAGCTGCACCTGTTCCAGACGCATGCGCAGCACAGCATGGAGATCACGCAGAAGATGCATTGCCTGCCGGCCGTGACGGCCCTGATCCGCGAGCATCACGAGCTGTTCGACGGCAGCGGCTATCCGGGTGGCCTGAAAGGCGAAGAGATCGGCCTGTTGGCCCGCATCGTCGCGATCGCCGACCACTATGACGAGTTGTGCAACCCGGCCGACATCGCCGTCGCGATGACGCCGCACGAAGCGCTGTCGACGATGTTCGCGAAGCACCGCGGCAAATTCGATCCGAAGCTGCTGCAGGTGTTCATCCGCTGCCTGGGCGTCTACCCGCCCGGCACGATCGTGCAGCTGTCGAACGGCATGCTGGGGATGGTCACCACCGTCAACACGGCCAAGCCGATGAAGCCGATGCTGGTGGTGTACGACGCGAACGTGCCGAAGAACGAGGCGATCATCGTCAACCTCGAACGCGAGACGGAGCTCAACATCGTCAAGGCGATCCGGCCGGCGCAGGTGCCGCCGGCCGTCTACAACTACCTCAGCCCGCGCAAGCGCGTCAGCTACTACTTCGATGCCGGCAAGCCCGGCCAGACCGGCGGTGCGGCATGAATGGCCTGGCCCAGCTGATGCTGGATCACAGCCCCAGCATGATGATGCTGGTGGAACCGGCGCAGCTGCGCATCGTCGGCGTCAACCGCGCCGTCGAACAGCTGCTCGGCTACACGAAGGCCGAGCTGCTGGCGCTGACGATCACCGAGATCGAAAGTGCGCTGCAGGACGTGTTCTATTGGGAAGAAGTGCAGAACGGCCAGTGCGGCGACATCGAGGCGCAGGAAGGCCAGTACCGCCGCGCCGACGGCGAGCTGCTGACCGTCGTGAAGTCGGTGCGCGCGATCCGGCACGGCGATGCTGCGCTGATGCTGGTGCAGGCGCGCGACGTGCAGCACGAGCATGAGGTGGAGGATGCGCTGGCGCAGACGCTGTCGCGGCTGCAGGCGACGCTCGAATCGACCGGCAACGGCATCCTCGTGATCGACTGGCACGGCCGCATCGCCAGCATGAACCGCCAGTTCTCCCGCATGTGGCGCATTCCCGAGGCGCTGCTGCACGCGGAAGACGATGCCGGCATTCTCGACTGGCTGTGCAGCCAGGTGGCGGAGGCCGACGTGTGCCGTGCGCGGTTGACGGAGCTGGTGGCCGAGGAGGAGACGCTCGACCTGTTCCACCTGAAGGGCGGCAAGGTGTTCGAATGCACGTCGCGCCCGCAGCGCCTGGGCGAGCGCATCATCGGCCGCGTGTTCGGTTACAACGACATCACGGAACGCCAGCTGGCCGAAGAAGCGTTGCGGGAATCGCGCGACCAGCTCGAAGCCCGGGTCGACGAGCGCACCGCGGAACTGCTCACGGCAAACGCCACCCTGGAAGAGGAAAAGGCACGCCAGCAGGAGCTGATCGACAAGCTGGGCGCGGCACAGAACCAGTTGCTGCAGGCCGAGAAGATGGCGTCCGTCGGCGTGCTGGCGGCCGGCGTGGCGCACGAGATCAACAACCCGATCGCGTTCGTCAACACGAACATGGGCACGTTGCAGGTGTATTCGCGCGGCCTGCTCAAGCTGCTGGACGCTTACGAGGAGCTGGAAGGCCTGGTGCCTGCCGACGCACGCGAGCGCCTGCAGGCGCTCAAGCACGAAGTCGACGCGGAATACCTGCGTGAAGATATCGGCGCGCTGCTCTCGGAATCGCTCGAGGGCCTGGAACGGGTCAAGAACATCGTGCAGGACCTGAAGGATTTCTCCCACGTGTCCGAATCGGACCGGCAATGGGCCAACCTGGAACGGGGCCTGGACAGCACGCTGAACCTCGTTGCCAACGACCTCAAATACAAGGCCGAGGTGGTCAAGGAATACGCCGGCATTCCGCAGATCGAATGCCTGCCGTCGCAGCTGAACCAGGTGTTCATGAACCTGTTGATGAACGCCGGCCACGCGATCGCGGAAAAGGGCCGCATCACCGTGCGCACCGGCTTCGACAAGCAGAATGTGTGGGTCGAGGTGGAGGATACGGGGCACGGCATCAAGCCGGAAAACCTGGGTCGCATCTTCGACCCGTTCTTCACGACGAAGCCGGTCGGCAAGGGCACGGGGCTGGGATTGGCGCTGTCCTACGGCATCGTCACCAAGCACGCCGGCACGATCGACGTGCGGAGCGAAGTCGGCAAGGGCACCACGTTCCGCGTGACGTTACCCCGTCAACAGTGAATCCTGCAGGTCGGCCGCCTGCACGCGATTGCGGCCGGCGCGCTTGGCTTCGTACAGCGCCGCGTCGGCGCGGCGGATCAGCTCCTCGACGTGCGCGGCACCGCGCGGCGCGACCGCCACGCCGATCGACACCGTGACACTGAGCGTGCCGCCAGGGACAACCACCTTCTGCAACACGATCCGCTCGCGCATCCGCTCCGCGACGGCCAGCGCCGCCGTCTCGCCCGTGCGCGGCAGCGCCACGATGAATTCCTCGCCACCGTAGCGCGCGACCACGTCGCCGTCGCGCGTCTCCTCCAGCAGCACGCGGGCCAGCACCCGCAGCACCTCGTCGCCGGCCGGGTGGCCGTGCTCGTCGTTGATGCGCTTGAAGTGATCGGCATCGACGACCATCAGGGCCAGCGGTTCACCATGGCGGCGTGCGGTGCCCAACATGCGCTCGGCGGACTCCATGAAGTAACGCCGGTTGAACAGGCCCGTGAGGCTGTCCGTGAACGACTGCACGCGCAATTCCTCGGACAACGCCTTCAGCTCCTCGTGCTGGCGCGCCAGCGCGCCATGCGCGTTCTCGAGCGCCGTGCGGGACCGCTCGCGCTCGCGCAACCACAGACGAAACTCCCACAGGTACATCAGCGACGTGGCCACCAGTACGATGCTGATGGCGGTAATCACCGCGAGGCGCAGCGCGGTCGTCTCGATGTCTTCCAACGGCAGCAGCACGTTCACGTGCCAGTCGGTCTCCGGCACGGGGCGGCGCGCCATGAAGAAGCGGTCGGTGCGGCCATTCTCGTCCAGCGCGACAATTGCCGCGCCGCTTTCCAGCTGCTGTTCGATATGCAGGTTCAGCGGCGCGCGCAACACGCCTTCGTACTGGCGGGTGCGCTCGACGCTGGCGCCTTCGCGCGCACCGAGCTCGTTCAGCGGCCGATACTGCCAATCCTTGCGCGAGCTGAGGAACGCCACCCCGCCGGAATCGGTGACGAGAATCTCGCCGCTGCCGTCCGTAATCGACGGCATCGTCAGGTCGACCTTGACGACGGCGACACCCAGGACCTCGTCCGTGCCGGCCACCTTGACGAGCTGCGACAGGAAGAAGCCCGGCGTGCGCGACGTGACACCCATCGCGTAGAAATGGGCACCGCCCTCTTCCAGCGCGCGCGTGTAATACGGCCGAAACGCATAGTTCTTGCCGACGAAGCTGCCCTTGCTCTGCCAATTGCTCGATGCGATCGCCGTGCCTTGCGGGTCGAGCAGGTACAGTGCCGTCGCGCCGGTGCTGTGCTGCAGGCGGTTCAGATAGACGTTGGCCTTGCGGACCAGCTCCGGATCGGACGGCTGTTCCAGCGCCTCGCGCAGCGTGCGGAAGTTGGCCAGCAGATGCGGCAGATACGTGTAGCGGGCGGGCGGCGCGAACAATACGGTCGCGAAGCGGTCGAGCCGTGGCCCGGATGCCCGTTCGACGCGCACCAGCTGGCGCTCATAGCTGACCGCGTATACGCCCCAGCCGGCGAGCGCGCCGCCGGCCAATATCGCACAGGCCAAGGCGATCCGATGACGGTACTGGTGCCACGCAAGTGCAATCGGATGGCCGGTGATTTTCATGGGAGTCGTCTGGCTGAGCGCGACATGCGCGGAGCCAGTATAAGACAGCGCCATGATGCTGCCTATGGGGAACTTATCTTTCCCTCGACAAGTTTCATTGGACGCAACGATTAGTTGCTGTGAAGCTGCATCATCGCTTCCGGCATCTTGCCGGCGACGGCCAGCGGGATGATCTTGAGGCTTTTCTCGATCGCTTCGTCGATCAGCAACTGCTCTTCGCGGCGCGCGCGATGCAGCACGAAGTCGGCTACGTTCTGCGTCAGGTTCAAGGTACGCGGGTGGCCGATGCCGATGCGCAGCCGCCAGTAATCCTGCGTGCCGAGCGCGGCGGTGATGTCCTTCAAGCCGTTATGCCCGCCGGACGAGCCGCCCTTCTTCAGCTTGGCCGCGCCGGGCGGCAGGTCGAGCTCGTCATGGACGACGAGGATCTCGTCGGCGTTGATCTTGAAGAAGCGCGCGATGCCGCCGACGGACTGGCCGGAGCGGTTCATGTACGTCTGCGGTTCCAGCAACCAGACCTCATTGCCACCGATCGAGGTCTTTTGCGCCAGCGCATTGAAGCGGCTCTCGCGTTGCAGCGGGCCGGTGGCGAGATTGTCGACCAGCCAGAAGCCGGCGTTGTGACGGGTTTGCTCATATTCGGCGCCGGGATTACCGAGGCCGACGATCAGGCGGATGGTCATGGCAGGAATGAATAAGTTGCTCGAAAAATGGTGACAGGCCCCATTTTCAAAGAAATATTAGCGAAAAAAAACCCTGCCGGAGCAGGGTTTCTTTCGCAGAAGCGAAGATTACTTCTTCTCTTCGGCAGCGGCTTCGGCGGACACCTGGCCGGCCGGGACGGATGCCGTAGCGATCGTCAGGTCGGTGCCGTGCGTCAGGATGGACACGCCTTCCGGCAGCTTCAGGTCCGATGCGTGCAGCGTCGTGCCGACGTCCATGTTCGTCAGGTCGACGGAGATGAACTCAGGCAGTTTGCCCGGCAGGCAGGACACTTCGATCTCGTTGGCCACGTGGCTGATCGTTGCGCCGTGCAGTTTGACGGCCGGCGACACTTCGGCGTTTTCGAAGTGGAGTGCCACTTTCACGTGGATCGGCTGGTTCGCGTCGACGCGCTGGAAGTCAGCGTGCAGCACCAGTTGCTTGTATGCGTGCATCTGGAAGTCGCGCAGCAGGACTTTCTGCACCTGGCCGTCGATTTCCATGTCCAGGATCGACGAGTGGAAGGCTTCCTTCTTCAGCGCGTGGTACAGCGCGTTGTGGTCCAGGGCGATCGTCACCGGGGCTTCGGTGCCGCCGTAGATGATGCCAGGGGTCTGGCCGGAAATACGCAGGCGGCGGCTCGCACCCGTGCCCTGCAGTTCGCGTTTGAATGCAACAACTTTCATTTGATACTCCAAAAAGAGCCGGGATTCTCACCCCGTCGTTATGAAGCTTCCCGCGACCAGGAAGCTTCGAAAATCGGCACCGCTCGCACGCTGCCGGATAAAACACGCGGCGCGGCCGGCAGAAAAGCCGGTCGCGCCGCAGGAATGCTTGCGGTTCGCTGACGCTTAGTCGACGAACAGGGAGATCACGGAATCGCCCTTGATGATGCGCTTGAACGTCTCCGCCAGCAGCGGTGCGCAGGTCAGTTGACGGATCTTGCCGCAGGCCTTGCCGGCTTCGGACAGCGGGATCGTGTCCGTCACCACCAGCTCGTCCAGCGACGAACTCGTGATGCGCTCGATCGCCGGGCCGGACAGCACCGGGTGCGTGCAATACGCGATGACCTTCTTGGCGCCGCGCTCTTTCAGCACTTCAGCGGCTTTCACCAGCGTGCCGGCCGTGTCGACCATGTCGTCCATGATCACGCAGTTGCGGCCTTCGACGTCGCCGATGATGTTCATCACTTCCGACACGTTGGCTTTCGGACGGCGCTTGTCGATGATCGCCAGGTCGCAGTTCAGGCGCTTGGCCAGCGCGCGCGCGCGCACCACGCCGCCCACGTCCGGGGACACCACCAGCAAGTCCTGGTAGTCCTTCTTCTGCAGGTCGCCCAGCAGGATCGGAGAAGCGTAGATGTTGTCGACGGGGATATCGAAGAAGCCCTGGATCTGGTCGGCGTGCAGGTCCATGATCAGGACGCGCTCGACGCCGGCTTCTTCCAGCATGTTGGCGACGACCTTGGCCGAGATGGCGACACGGGCGGAACGCGGACGGCGGTCCTGGCGGGCATAGCCGAAGTACGGAATGGCCGCGGTGATGCGGCCGGCGGATGCGCGTTTCAGGGCATCGACCATCAGGATCAGTTCCATCAGGTTGTCGTTGGTCGGCGCGCAGGTCGATTGCAGCACGAAGACGTCTTTACCGCGGACGTTTTCGTTAATTTCGACCATTACTTCGCCGTCCGAGAATTTCGAAACGACCGCTTTGCCGAGGGGGATGCCGAGATTTTTCGCGACCCCTTCTGCCAACGCAGGATTAGCGTTGCCGGTAAAAACCATCAGGTTTTCATAAGCCATGGGAGTCCCAGGAAGGTAAGCTTTGAACTTGAAATACCACCGGACTTAAATCCGGTGTCGGAATAAAAAAGCCCCGGCTCGGCAGGGGCATTTTTTGTT
The DNA here is from genome assembly GCF_007830495.1 of Pseudoduganella flava. Classification (GTDB taxonomy): domain Bacteria; phylum Pseudomonadota; class Gammaproteobacteria; order Burkholderiales; family Burkholderiaceae_D; genus Rugamonas; species Rugamonas flava. The sequence goes on from NZ_VLKW01000007.1 coordinate 297,535, forward strand.
ATTCTCAGGTCTGGAGCCTCTCGCATCGACAGACCCGAGGAATTGGTGGCAGGGGAACAAGGATTCGAACCTTGGTATGCCGGAATCAAAATCCGGTGCCTTAACCAGCTTGGCGATTCCCCTACACTTGACTGACTGCGTTCCGTCAGATGGCGAGCATTATACTAGCAAAACGACGTAACGCCAAATCTTTTTACGCTCCGCAACTTTCGACTAGCTTTCCGCTAGTTGCCGGCGAAACGGCGCAGCAACGGATGTTTCTCGAGAGTCCGCGCTTTCCATCCCTTCCAGATGGACGGTATCTGCTGCAATACCGCGTCGGCCTCTGGTTCACTGTGAAACGCGCAGAACACGCACGCTCCCGAACCGGTCATCCTTGCATCGCCGTGTGCCGCCAGCCATTCTACCGCCTCTGCTACCGGCGGGAACAAGCGGGTGGCCACCTGTTGCAAATCGTTCCTTCCAAACTGCCGCCCATCTTGCGAATCGGCGTAGTGCCTGGAAAAGTCCGACATTATGACGGGCGGTGTGTTCCTTGTCAAATGTTCCGAAGTGAAAATGCTGGCCGTCGGCACCTGCACACCGGGCTCGATGACGACGTACCAGCGGGCCGGCACAGCCACCGGCCGCAGCGCTTCGCCGACACCTTCCGCGAACGCCGTCTCGCCGAAGATGAAGAACGGGATGTCGGCACCCAGCGGCAGGCCCAGGTCCATCAGTTCCTGCTGCGTCAGCCCGGCATCCCACAGGCGGTTCAGCGCCATCAGGGTCGTTGCGGCATCGGATGAACCGCCGCCCAGCCCGCCGCCCATCGGCAGGATCTTGTCGATCGCGATGTCCACGCCCGGCGGCAACGCGCCCGTGCGGCGCAGCACTTCCTGCTGCAGCAGCCGGGCCGCCCGCACGATCAGGTCCTGCTCTTCCGGCACGCCGGGCACGTCGGTGACACGGCGGATCGCCTCGTCATCGCGCAGCGTGAAGTCGAGCGTGTCGGCCCGGTCGATCAGCACGAACGCGGTCTGCAGCAGGTGGTAGCCGTCCGGGCGGCGGCCCGTCACGTGCAGGAACAGGTTCAGTTTCGCGGGCGCGGGGCAGTGCGTCAGGCTGTTCATCGGTCGGTCCGTTCCAGCACGACGATGCGGATCTCGATGTTCTCCACGTCGCCGCCGGCACCGCGGCGGGCGTCGATGCGCCGCGGCTTCGGCGGCGTCGCGTCGTCCTGCCACGCGACGAATTCGAGCTGCCAGCCGTCGCGCGTGGTGAGCTGGTTCCGCGCCGGGCTGGCGGCAAAGCGCTGCCCGCTCTCGGCCATCGCGTAGCCCTGCAGCCAGTCGCGCAGGCCGGCCACCGGCAGGGGCCAGCCCAGCACGCGGGCGGTCAGCGCGTCGACGTCCGGCGCGCTGACCGGCGGTTTGTTGCCTTCCGTGAGCACCGCCTCGCCCGGCGTGACGGCGATCGTCGCGATCGTCTGCCCCAGCGGCGACGCCAGCTCGACGTCGGTGCGGCTGCCGTCCTGGCGCCAGGTGAACTTGCCCGACAGCGTTTCGCGCTTGCCGTCGCGGACGTAATTGACGGAGAGGTTGCCGGCCAGCTCGAGCTTGTCGACGTACGGCGCCACGGCGGTGGTGGACAGTGGCGTGCGTGGCGCGGTGGCGCAGCCGGACAGGAATGCGGCGGCCAGCGCGGCGCTGGCGATCAGGCGGGTTGCAGTCATGCGGTCCTTATAAACTGGTGTTCAGGCGCGCCAGCGTATCGCGCAGCGCGTCGTTCTTCGGGTCCTTGGCGCGGGCTTCGCGCCACAGCTTCTGGGCTTCGCCGCGCTCGCCCAACTGCCACAGCACCTCGCCCAGGTGGACGGCGATCTCGGCATCGTTGCGGATCGTGTAGGCGCGGCGCAGCGTGTCGGCGGCATCCTTCAGGCGGCCCATGCGGAACTGCACCCAGCCCATCGAGTCCATGATGAACGGATCGCCCGGCGCCATCTCAAGGGCCTTGGCGATCAGCGCGTAGGCTTCGTCCAGGCGCACGCCGCGGTCGGCCAGCGAATAGCCGAGCGCATTGTACGCGTGATGGTTTTCCGGCACCGCCTCCATCACCTTGCGCAGCGCGGCTTCCATCTCGTCGGTCTTGCCCTGCTTCTCGGCCGCCAGCGCGAAGTCGTACAGCAGGTCGGGGCTGTCCGGGAAGCGTTTCACGGCATCGGCCAGGAGCGTATAGGCTTCCGCGCCGCGGCCCGCGTCGCGCAGCAGCTGGCCTTCCGTCTGCACCACCTCGGCCTGCTCGGCCGGGTCGACGGCCGCGATCTCGTGCAGCATCGTGCGGGCCCGCTCCACGTCGCCCTTCTTCGCCGTCAGGTACGCGCGCTTCAGGCGCGCCGTCATGTACAGGCGCGGCTCGTCGGCGCTGACCTTGTCCAGCCAGCCCAGCGCCCCATCGAGATCGCCGCGCTCCTCGGCGATCTGCGCCAGCAGCATCAGCCCTTTCGACGGGTCGCGCTCGCCCTCCTCGCTGTTGGCCAGCACGTCGACGAAGCGGCGCAGGTACGTCTCGGCGGCCTGCGGGTCGTTCGACTGCATCGACATGATGCCGAGCGCATACAGCGTGGCCGGGTTGTCCGGGTCACCCTTCAGCATCAGCTGGAACTGGCCTTTGGCCTGGTCGTAGCGCTTCTGTTCGACCAGCAGGCGGGCATACGCGGAACGCACTTCGCGCGCGTTCGGGTTCTGCTTCAGGAAGCCGGCGAACAGCTGGCCGGCCGCGTCGACGTCGCCCATCACCTGTGCCATCGTCAGCGCCGCCAGTTCCGAATCGGGCTTCAGTTCCAAGGCGCGCTTGGCCTCGCGCATCGCGCGGTCCTTGTCCTCGGCCGCATAGGCGCCCTGCGCCAGCACCAGGTGGCTTTCCATCATGCCGCCGTAAGGCGCCAGCACGCGCTCCATCAGCGCGAACGCGGCGGCCTTGTCGCGCGCCCGCAGCAGGTATTGCTGCATCTGGAACATCACCAGGCCGCGCGCCTCGCGCGGCGCGCCATTCAGCCGTTGCGCGAACACCTGCTCGGACTCGGACAGATCGTCGCCCAACACCGAAAAACCAAGGAAGTACTGCACCGCCTCATCCGAATCGGGTGCCAGCTCGCGCCACAGGCGGATCGCCGCCAGTGCCTCGTTGCCCTGCTTGGCCGCCAGCGCCATTTCGGCGGAGCGGCGCGCCAGGCGCGGATCGCGGGTCTGCTGGGCCAGCACCATCATCGACACATAGGCGCTTTGCCACTGGCCCCGCTTGAAATCCAGCTCGGCTTTCGTCAGCTTGTACAGCAGGTCGCTGGTCAGCTCCACGGCCGGCAGCTTTTCCTCATGCTGCAGCGTGGCGGCCAGCCCGGCGGTACCGGATCCCTCCGCCGCCGGCTCCTGGGCCGCGGGGGCCGGCGCCGGTGACGGCGCGGTGGTGGCGTCGTCGCCCCCCTGTTTTGGTGGCGCAACAGCGCACGCGGACAGCAGGGCCGAGAGGGTTACAATGGCGAGTGCGTTCTTCAAGGGATGCATCCAGGATCGGTCAAACCTTGATTCTACGCCCAACCCATCGCCTGCGCGGATTGCAGGTGTAACGAAGTATAGTTTTCCGGCATCGTTTTTCGCCACTCCTGCCCTATGCCAGAATTACCGGAAGTCGAAGTCACCCGGCGCGGCGTCGCGCCCCATATCGAAGGCCGCGCGGTGCGCGACGTGGTGCTGCGCCGCGCCGGTCTGCGCTGGCCGTTCCCGGCCAGCCTGCCCGAGATCCTCGCGGACCGCACGGTGCAGGCGACGGGCCGGCGCGGCAAGTACCTGCTGGTCGAATTCGCGCATGGCACGCTGATCATCCACCTCGGCATGAGCGGCCACCTGCGCGTGCTGCCGCCCGGCGTGCCCGCGCAGAAGCACGACCACTTCGACCTCGTCGTCGAAGGGAAGGAAGGCAGGCAGGTGCTGCGGCTGACGGACCCGCGCCGCTTCGGCGCCGTGCTGTGGCATCCGCAGGAGGAAGGCGAACTCGATACGCACCTGCTGTTGCGCGGCCTGGGCGTGGAGCCCCTCGGCCCGGAGTTTACCGGCGAACTGCTGTACCGGAAGACGCGCGGCCGCTCGGTGGCCGTGAAGGCCGCGCTGCTGGCGGGCGACATCGTCGTCGGCGTCGGCAATATCTACTGTTCCGAAAGCCTGTTCCGCGCCGGGATCAACCCGAAGACGCCGGCCGGCCGCATCGGCCGCGCGCGCTACGACAAGCTGGCGCAGGCGATCCGCGACGTGCTGGCCGAGGCCATCGTCCAGGGCGGCAGCACGCTGCGCGACTTCATCGGCGTGAACGGCCAGTCCGGCTACTTCCAGCAGTCGTATTTCGTGTACGACCGCGCGGGCCTGCCGTGCCGCATCTGCGCGGCGCCTGTCCGCCAGATCAAGCAGGGGCAGCGTTCGACGTTCTACTGCGTCAATTGCCAACGGTGACGGCCATGGTGCGCGACCTCGAACAATACAGTGCCTGGCGCCAGGGCGTCGTCGCCGCGCTGCAGAACTACCGCGCCCAGGCAGCCAGCGCCGACCTGCTCGATGCCGCGACGGCGCAGCGCATCGCCCGCACGCTGGCGCGGCTGGCGGACGACAAGCTGTCCGTTGCGTTCGTGGCCGAATTCTCGCGCGGGAAGTCGGAACTGATCAACGCGATCTTCTTCGCCGACTACGGCCAGCGCATCCTCCCTTCGGCGGCCGGCCGCACGACGATGTGCCCCACCGAGCTGCTGTACGACCCGGCGCTGTCCGCGTCGATCCGGCTGCTGCCCATCGAAACGCGGGCCGGCAACCTGTCGACCAGCGATTACCGCGACGACCCGGATGCCTGGACCGTGCTGCCGCTGAACGTGGGCGCGGCCGACGAGATGCACGACGCGTTTCGCGAGGTGAGCCAGACCCGCGCCGTGCCCGTCGACGAGGCGCGCCGCTACGGCCTGTACGACCCGGAAGATCCCGACCTTGCCGCCAGCGTCAGCGCCGACGGCATGATCGAGATCTCGCGCTGGCGCCACGCGATCATCAATTTCCCGCACCCGCTGCTGCAGCAAGGGCTCGTGATCCTCGATACGCCCGGGCTGAATGCGATCGGCACCGAGCCGGAACTGACGCTGAACCTGATCCCCCACGCGCACGCGGTGCTGTTCATCCTGGCCGCGGACACGGGCGTGACGAAGAGCGACATCGAAGTCTGGCGCGAACACATCGGCGCCGGCGCAGGCCGGCTCGTGGTGCTGAACAAGATCGACGGCATGTGGGACCCGCTGCGCCCCCCGGCCGAGGTGGATGCGGAGATCGCCCGCCAGCAGGCGCACGCCGCGCAGCTGCTCGGCGTCGACGACCGCCAGGTGTTCCCCGTCTCGGCGCACAAGGCGCTGGTGGCGAAGATCACCGGCGACGGCGACCTGCTCGAACGCAGCCGCATCGCCCAGCTGGAACAGGCGCTGTTCGACGAACTGATTCCCGCCAAGCGCGAGATCGTGCGCCGCCGGCTGACGGAAGACCTGCACGCGCTGTCCGGCGCGCAGCAGGCGATGCTGGCTGCGAAGCTGCGCGGCATCGTCGAACAGCTGCATGAGCTGAAAAGCCTGCGCGGCAAGAACCACAACGTGATCGCGCACATGGTGCGCCGCGTCGAGGCGGAGAAGAAGGAATTTGACGCCAGCCTGTTCCGCCTGCAGGCCACGCGCGCCGTGTTCACGCGCCTGTCGACGGAGCTCTACGCCACGCTGGGCATGGACGTGCTGCGCGACCACGTGCTGCAGGTACGGGCGGCGATGGCGCGCAGCCACTTCTCCACCGGCCTGCGCGACGCCGTGCGCGTATTCTTCGACAGCGTGCACGCGGAGCTGGAGGAATCGGACCGCAAGATCGTCGAGATCCGCGACATGATGGACGGGATGTTCCGCAAGTTCTCGGCGGAGCATGGCTTTGCGCTGGCGCCGCCACCGCCGTTCGCGCTGGCGAAGTACCGCGCCCAGATCTCGGACGTGGAAGCGATCTACCAGAAGCAGTTCGGCGCGACGACCTTGCTGACCACGAGCCGCGTCGTGCTGATGGAACGCTTCTTCGACACGATCGCCTCGCAGGTCAAGCGCTGCTTCAAGACGGCCAATGCCGATGCCGAAAGCTGGCTGAAGGTGATCATGGCGCCGCTCGAGGCGCAGATCCGCCAGCACCGCGAACAATTGAAGCACCGGCAGGCGTCGATCCAGCGCATCCACGACGCCACCGATACGCTGGAACAGAAGATCGCCGCCTTCGAAGAGGCCAAGGCGGCGCTCGACCAACAGAAGGACAGGCTGGCGCAGCTCGCCGAGGCGATCGGCACCGCGATCGACATGGAACTGGCTGCCGCCGCATAGCACGCCGCAACGAAAGGTATTACTTGCAGTACGAACGATTGGAAGACCCCGCTTTTTCCGCCACCCTGATCGCCTGGCAGCGCCAGCATGGACGGCATACGCTGCCCTGGCAGAACACCCGCGACGCCTACCGCATCTGGCTCTCCGAGATCATGCTGCAGCAGACGCAAGTCGCCGCCGTGCTGGGCTACTACGCGCGCTTCCTCGAGCGCTTCCCCACCGTGCACGACCTGGCCGCCGCGCCCGTCGAGGACGTGATGGCGCAGTGGAGCGGCCTCGGTTATTACACGCGGGCGCGCAACCTGCACAAATGCGCGCAGCGCGTCGTCGCCGAATACGGCGGCGTGTTCCCGTCCGACCCGGTACTGCTGGCCGAACTGCCCGGCATCGGCCGTTCGACGGCGGCGGCGATTGCCGCGTTCTCCAGCGGCACGCGCGCGGCGATCATGGACGGCAACGTCAAGCGCGTGTTCGCCCGCGTGTTCGGCATCGACACCTATCCCGGCGAGCGCAAGACCGAGGAGGCGATGTGGCGCCGCGCCGAGGCGCTGCTGCCGGCCGCGGACATCGAAGCCTACACGCAGGGGCTGATGGACATGGGCGCCACGCTGTGCACGCGCAGCAGCCCGGATTGCACGCGCTGCCCGATGCAGCCGCGCTGCGTGGCGCATGCCACCGATCGGGTCAAGGAGCTGCCGGTGCGTAAACCAAGGAAGGCGACGCCGGAAAAGCACGCGGTGCTGCTGGTGGTGGTGCACGGCGGCCAGGTGCTGCTGGAACAGCGCCCCGCGGCCGGGATCTGGGGCGGCCTGCTGTCGCTGCCGGAAGTGGCCGGCCACGTGGCGATGACGGAAGACGATGTCCCGGAGCTCGACGACGAAGCCGTCGCCCGCGCGCTGCTGCCGTTAGGCGTGCCCGAATCGCGCGAGCGGCTGAACGTGGTCACGCACGTCTTCACGCATTACCGGCTGCAGATCGTGCCGGTGCTCGCAACGCTGGCGCAACGCGCGCCGCTGGCGGCCGATGGACGCTACCTGTGGCTCGATACGGGGAAGATCGCGGACGCGGCGTTGCCGGCGCCAGTGAAGAAACTGCTGCTGGAATTGCTGGGAACGGATGCGCAGGGGCGGATGTTCTAACGCGGCGTTTTACAGGAACTTGCCGGCGCTGAACGCGACAGCGGCCAGCGACACCGTGGTGGCGAAGAACCACCGGATCAGCCGGTTTTCCATCTCGGACAGGTTGTTATCGAGGCGCGACAAGCGATCCTGCACCTTCGATTCCAGCTTCACGAGGTCTTCCTTGGTGGCATAGTTCGAGCGGATCACGGCAACGTCGCGCTCGACGGCCGCCAAACGGCGCTCGTTGCCGTTGCCATTGCGCGTAATGGTTTGCGTGTCTTCTTCCATGGCGCAGCCCCCATTGGTCTTCGTGGACTCATCGTCGTCCACGCAACGGCAAAGGTCAAGCGGATCATCGGATCAGCTTGATACTTGTCACTCACAGTTCTTCGAGGGAATACAACTGCCGGTGCACGCGGATCGCGTAACGGTCCGTCATGCCGGCAATGTAGTCGGCAATACGGCGTGCCTGCTTCGTCGGATCGCCGGAAGGTTCCCGGTAATCGGGCGGCAGCAACTGCGGATCGGCCGTGAACGCTTCGTACAGCTCGCGCACCATGCGGCTGGCCTTCAGGCGCATTCGGTTGACCTTGTAATGCCGGTACAGGTTCTCGCGCAGGAAACGCTTCAGCTCGGTCGCATCCTTGCGCATCGGGTCCGAGAAGCGGATCAGCGGCGGGCCGGCGCGTACGTCGTCGATGCTGCCCGGATTCGCTTCGGCGATGCGGGCGAGCGACGTGACGATCAGGTCGTCCGCCAGCGCCGTGATCAGGCGGCGCAACGTCTCGTAGATAGCGCGCCGCCCCGTCAGGCCCGGGAACGCCGTCTGCACCTCGTGCCACAGCCGGCCGAAGAAATCGACCTGTTCCAGCTGGTCGATCGTGATCAGGCCGGAACGCAGGCCGTCGTCGATGTCGTGGCTGTTGTACGCGATCTCGTCCGCCAGGTTCGTCAGCTGCGCTTCCAGCGACGGCTGGGTCTTGTCGAGGAAGCGCTGCGCCACTTCGCCCAGCTGGCGCGCGTTCGTCACCGAGCAGTGCTTCAGGATGCCTTCGCGCGTCTCGAACATCAGGTTCAGGCCGTCGAAGGCGCCGTACTGCTCTTCGAGGTGGTCGACAACGCGCAGGCTTTGCAGGTTGTGCTCGAAGCCGCCGTGGTCCTTCATGCATTCGTTCAGCACGTCCTGCCCCACGTGGCCGAACGGCGTGTGGCCCAGGTCGTGCGCCAGCGCGATCGCTTCGACCAGGTCTTCGTTCAGGCGCAGGTTGCGCGCCAGCGAACGGCCGATCTGCGCCACTTCCAGGCTGTGCGTCAGGCGCGTGCGGAACAGGTCGCCCTCGTGGTTCAGGAACACCTGAGTCTTGTATTCCAGCCGGCGGAACGCGGTCGAGTGGATGATGCGGTCGCGGTCGCGCTGGAACTGGCTGCGCGACGCGTGCGGGGTTTCGGGATAGCGGCGGCCGCGCCCTTTATCCGAATGCGCGGCATACGGAGCGAGCGCTTCTTCCATGCTTACTCCACGCAGGCGGCGATCGTGGCGAGCAGCGCGTCTTGCGGCGCGCTCGTCACGATGGCCGTGCCCAAGGGTTTCAGGAGGATGAACTTGATGGCGCCGCCTTCGTTCTTCTTGTCGACTTCCATCAGTTCGAGCCAGCGCTCGGCGCCCAGGTCCGGCGCCTTGACGGGCAGCCCGGCCGCCTCGACCAGCGTGCGGATCCGGTCGACCGTGGCGCGGTCGATGAACCCGAGCCGGTGCGACAGGTCGGCCGCCATCACCATGCCGCAGCCGACGGCCTCGCCATGCAGCCAGGCGCCGTAGCCCATGCCCGCCTCGATCGCATGGCCGAACGTGTGGCCGAAGTTCAGGATCGCGCGCAGGCCGCCTTCGCGCTCGTCCTGCCGCACGACGTCCGCCTTGATCTCGCAGGAGCGCGCGATCGCGTAGGCCAGTGTCGCCTTGTCGCGTGCAACCAGCTTGTCGATGTGCGCCTCGGTCCACTCGAAGAATGCCTCGTCGATGATCGGGCCGTACTTGATCACCTCCGCCAGGCCGGCCGCCAGCTCGCGCTGCGGCAGCGTCTGCAACGTCGACGTGTCGGCCAGTACCGCTTTCGGCTGGTAGAACGCGCCGATCATGTTCTTGCCCAGCGGGTGGTTGATGCCCGTCTTGCCGCCAACGGAGGAATCGACCTGCGCCAGCAGCGTCGTCGGCACCTGGATGAAGTCGATGCCGCGCATGTACGACGCGGCGGCATAGCCCGTCAGGTCGCCGATCACGCCGCCACCGAGCGCGATCAGGGTGCTCTTGCGGTCGAATTTGTTTTCCAGCAGCGCGTCGAAGATCCGCATCAGGCTGCCCCAGTGCTTGTGCTCTTCGCCGTCCTCCAGCACGATGGCGATCACGTCCTTTCCGGCGGCCTTCAGCGGCGCGGCGAGGCGTTCCAGGTACAGCGGCGCGACGGTCGTGTTCGTCACGATCGCCACCTTGTGGCTGCCCGCATGGCGCGCCAGCAGCGCGGTGTCGTCCAGCACGGCGGGGCCGATGGCGATCGGATAGCTGCGCTCGCCCAGGTCCACGTTCAGGAGGATATTGGTTTGTTCGTTCATCGAAGGTTCTGCCTGCGTCGTACAGTTCGGAGCGGCCTGGCAAGCCAGGGCGTCCAGCTGGTTGATGATGATCTGGACCATCGATTGTACGTTAGGTCTGCCCGTGTCCACGACGAGATGCGCCATCTCCAGGTACAGCGGCTCGCGCTGCGCCATCAATTCCTCCAGCTTGCGGCGCGGATCGGCCGTCTGCAGCAACGGCCGGTTCTTGTCGTGACTCGTGCGCGCGAGGATGCTCGGAATGCTGGCGCGCAGGTAGATGACGGTGCCCCGCTCGCGCAGCAGCGCGCGCGAATCCGGGTTCAGGATCGCGCCGCCGCCGGTGGCCAGGACGATGCCCTCCTGGCCGCACAGCTCGCGGATCACGTCCGCTTCGCGGCGGCGAAAGCTCGCCTCGCCCTCGATCTCGAAGATCCACGGGATCGTGGCCCCGGTGCGGGTCTCGATCTCGTGGTCGGAATCGACGAAGCGCATTCCCAGTTTGCGGGCAAGCAGGCGGCCGATCGTCGTCTTGCCCGCCCCCATGAGGCCTACCAAAAAAACATTCTGCATCGCGGATCAGATTAGTGCGTATCGCACCATTGTAATCCGAGCCGATGGCCGGCAAAAGAAAAGCCCGGCAGCAGTGCGGCCGGGCTACTTGCAGGATGATGGCTGAATCGATGCGGACCCCAGGCCGGAAGCCGGGTGCCCGCACCGTGGTTCAACGCGCGCTGATCCGGTCCTGCACGATCTTCGGCGTGATGAAGACCAGCAGTTCGGTCTTCTCGTTGGTGCGGCTCGTGTTGCGGAACAAGTAGCCGAGCACCGGCACGTCGCCCAGCAGCGGCACCTTCGAGACCGTGTTGCGCTCGGTCTGCTGGTAGATGCCGCCCAGGACGACGGTGCCGCCGTTCTCGACCATCACCTGCGTCTTCACGTGCTTTGTATCGATCGCGTAGCCGGCGCGCGTTTCCGTGCCCACGCTGTCCTTGTTGACGTCGACGTCGATGACGACGTTGCCGTCCGGCGTGATCTGCGGCACCACCTCGAGGCGCAGGTTCGCCTTGCGGAACACGATCGACGTCGCGCCGCTGCTGGTGGCCACCTGGTACGGCAGCTCGAGGCCCTGCTCGATCGTCGCCACCGACTTGTCGGCCGTGACGACGCGCGGGCTCGAGATGATCTTGCCCGTGCCGTCCGCCTCCAGCGCCGACAGCTCCAGGTTCAGGAAGCGGTTGGCGGCGGCGTTGAACAGGCTGATGGCCAGGCTGCCCGCTGCCACGCCGTTGATCGGCGCGGCCGGCAGGTTGATGAACTGCGTGTTGCCGAAGTCGTTGTTCGCATCCGTCATCTCGACCTGGCCGGTGACCTGGCCGACACCTGTCATGTTGCCGGACAGCGTGCCGCGGCCGCCGCCGATGCCCCAGCCGGGCTGCTGTCCCTGCAGACCGCGCATGTCGGCGAAGCCCAGCTTCGCGCCCAGGTTGCGCGTGAAGCCGTCGTTCGCTTCGACGATGCGGGCTTCGATCAGCACCTGCTTGGTGGCGATGTCCGTCTTCGAGATCAGCTTGCGCACTTCATCGAGCTTCGCCGCGATGTCCGTCACGAACAGCTGGTTCGTGCGCGGCTCGATGATCGCGCTGCCCCGCTTGGACAGGATGCGGTTCTTCGCATCGCTCGCGCCATCGAGGCCAAACACCATCTTGAACGCCTCGGCCTTCTGGTAGTTCAGCTGGAAGATCTCCGACTTCAGCGGCTCCAGGTCGGCGATCTGCGCGCGCTGCTCCAGTTCCAGCTTTTCCTTCGTCAGCAGCTCGTCCTTCGGGGCGATCCAGATCACGTTGCCGTTCTTGCGCATGTCCAGGCCCTTGGCCTGCAGGATCACGTCCAGCGCCTGGTCCCACGGCACTTCCTTCAGGTGCAGCGTCAGGCTGCCCGTCACGCTGTCGGACGAGACGATGTTCAGGCCGGAGATGTCGGCCACCGCCTGCAGCGCCGCGCGCACTTCGATGTTCTGGAAGTTGAACGACACCTTCTCGCCGCGATAGCCCTGGGTGCCCTGCGTCAGCTTGTTCGGGTCTTCCTTGATCGGCTTCACGTCGACGACCAGCTGGGTATCGCTCTGGTAGACGCTCTGCTCCCACAGGCCCTTCGCCTCGATCTGCATGCGCACGTTCTCGCCGTGCGGCGCCGTCGTGATGCGCGACACGGGCGTGCCGAAGTCCGTCACGTCCAGCCGGCGGCGCAGTGCCTGCGGCAGGCCGGTCTTCAGGAAGTCGACCGTCACGCCGTTCGGGCCCTGGCGCACGTCGACCGCCACCTGGCTGCTGGGCAGGTCGACGACGACGCGGCCTTCGCCATTGCTGCCGCGGCGGAAATCGAGGTCGCGCAGCAACGGTGCGCCGGTAGCCGTCACGGGAGCCGCGGCCGGTGCCGGCGCCTTCGCTGCCGGCAGGCCGCGCGCGTCGACCGCGGTGGCCGTGCCGCCGGAGCCTTCGATCGTCAGGATCACGTTGTTGCCGTCGATCGCCGTCGCATAGTTCAGCGTGCGCTTCAGGTTGAACACGAGGCGCGAGCGCTCACCCGCCTGCACCACGTTCACGCTGCGCAGGTCGGACAGGTCGATCTCCTGCGTGGTCTTGCCGGTGGCGTTCGCCGTCTTGCCGAAGTCGAGGGCGATGCGGGGCGGGTTCGTGATCGCGAAGCCGATCGGCGCCTTGTCGGGAGCGTGGTCGAGGGCGATCTTGACGATCACGTTCGAGCCCTGCTGGTTGGCAGTGACGGATGCGATCGCATTGCCCGCCTGCGCCTGCGCACTCGCGGCGGCGCCCAGCAGCGCCAGCGCCGCGCAGGCGTGGCCCAGCGCGCGGCCAACCGTTCGGCGCATCGTGTCGATAGCGATCATTGTTTGTTCTCCTTGCTGTCCTGCAGCTCCAACCTGGACATGCGTTCGACCCACTCGCCGCTCGCATCCTGTACCGTTTCCTTCACGTTCACGGCGTTTTCCGTGACCGCCGTGACGAGGCCAAAGTTCTGGCCCAGCCGCTGCCCGGTACTCACCTGGTACACGGAGCGGTCGATCTGCAGCAGCGCAAACACGGTGCCGCCCTTCCTCAGCATTCCCACCATCTTCATCGTGTCGAGCGGGAAGCTTTCGAGGTATTCCTTCCGCCGCCCCATATCGGGCGCGCTGCCGCCGCCGGGGCGTGCCTTCGCCAGCTCCGTCAGCAGCTTGTTCGGGTTGAACGGGTCCGGCTGGCCGGCCGACGCATAGGCGAACGGCACGAACGTCTTCGGTTCCGGCAGCGGCTTGACGGCCACGTGCGTCGTCGCGTCCACTTCCTTCATCCACTGCCGCACTTCCTGCTCGTCGCGGTCGCCGCAGCCGGCCAGTTGCGTGGCCAGCAGCGCCGCCAAGAGGGCGGGAGCGAGGGGGGAAGCAATCCGGTTCGTCATTTCTTCGCCCCCTTCTTCTTCTCGGCCGCCGCCTTCTTCTGCGCCGCCACTTCTTCCTGGTCGAGATAGCGGAAGGTCTTCGCGACGGCGTTCAACGTCAGGCCGCCATCCTTGTTCGTCACCAGCTCCATATTGTTCAGCGTGACGATGCGCGGCAGGTTCGCCATGTCGCCGGCAAAGGCGCCCAGGTCGTGGTAGTTGCCCGTGACCTTGATGTCGATCGGCAGCTCGGCGTAGTAGTCGCGCGCGACGACCTGGCCCGGCTTGAACAGCTCGAAGCGCAGGCCGCGGCCCAGGCCCGCCTGGTTGATGTCCGACAGCAGTGCCGCCATCTCGGCCTTGCTGGGCAACTGCTTCTCGAGGCGCACGACGTACTGGTCGACCTGCGCCTTCTGCGCCGTCAGCGCTTCCAGGTTGATCGCCTGCGCCGTCTTCAGCCGGTATTCGTCGCGCAGCCGCTGCTCCTGCGCGGCGCCCGCCTCCTGCTCCTCGAACTGGCCCTGCCAGTAGCCGAAATAACCCAGCACCGCGACGCCAAGCGCGACGCCGATCCCGCACAGCACGCGCGGCGCCAGCGGCCACTGGCCGGGGTGCACGCCGTTCAGGCCGCGGAACTGGTCGGTCAGCCCGTCCGCGATGCGTTTGATGTCCGTTGCCATGTCAGGGTGCCTTCGCGGCCGGGTGCTTGCCGCCTTCGTTGTCCGGGCTGTCCCGGTGGTCGTCCTTGTCGCGGGGCCGCTTGATCGCCACGGCCAGCGAGAACTCGACGACGTTGCGCTGGTTCCTCGGCTGGCCGATCGCGCCCGCCTTCACCTCGATCAGGTCCGGGCGCTCCAGCCACGGCGAGCCGCTCGACAGGTTGCGCAGCAGCTCGGAGACGCGCTCCTGCGATTGCGCGTAGCCGTTCACGTTCACCTTCTGGCCTTCCTGCTTGAAGCTCTTCAGGTAGACACCGTCCGGCGTCTGCCGCGCCAGCTCGTCGAGCAGGTAGACGGGCTGGTTGCGGTCGCCCTGCAAATCCTCGACAGCCTGCTGGCGTGCCTTCAGCGCCTCGATTTCCTGTTTCAGCGTGGCGATGCGGGCGATCTTCGCGTCCAGCGCGGCGATCGACGTCCGCAGCACGCTGTTGCGCTGTTCCTGCACGGCGATCGCGCGGGCGTTGTAACCGCCGACGAGCAGCACGATGCCCACGCCGACCAGCGCGGCCAGCACCATCAGCGCGGCAAAGGCCTTCTTGCGTAGCCGGCGCTTTTCCTCGCGGTGCGGCAGCAGATTGATGCGAACCATCAGCCGAACCTCCTCAATGCCAGGCCGCACGCGACCAGATAGGCCGGCGCGTCCGCACGCAACTGCTGTTCACGCACGCCCGGCGCCAGTTGCATGCCCTTGAACGGCGAGATCACGGCGCTCGAGATGCGGGTGCGGTTGGCGATGATGTCCAGCAGCCCCGGCAACATGGCGCTGCCGCCGGCCAGGAAGATCTGATCGATCTTCGTGAACGGCGTCGACGTGAAGAAGAACTGGATCGCGCGCGTCACTTCCAGCGCGGCCGATTCCAGGAATGGCTGCAGCACGTCGGCCTGGTAGGCCGCCGGCAGGTCGCCATTCTTCTTGCGCGCTTCCGCTTCCTCGAACGACAGGCCGTAAGCCCGCACGATGTCCTGCGTCAGCGAATTGCCGCCGAACGGCTGCTCGCGCTCGTACACGGTGACGCCGTCCAGCATCACGGAGATCTGCGTGACGGTCGCGCCGACCTGGAACAGCGCCACCACCTGGCCGGCACCGGCGCCCGGCATCTGCGCGACCAGCCGGTCCAGCGCGGCGCGCGCCGCATACGATTCGATATCCATCACCGAGGCCTTCAGGCCGGACGCTTCCGCCACGGCCACGCGGTCCTCGACCTTCTCCCGGCGCGCGGCCGCGAGCATCACCTCGATGTCGTCCTGCGAGTTGGCGACGGGGCCGATCACGTCGAAGTCCAGGCTCACCTCGTCGAGCGCGAAGGGGATGTACTGGCTCGCTTCCGATTCGACCTGCACTTCCAGCTGCTCCTCCGACAGGCCGGCGGGCAGCACGATCTTCTTCGTGATGACGGCGGCGGGCGGCATGCCCAGCGCCACGTTGCGTGCCCGCGTGCCGCTCTTCTTCAGCAGGCGGCGCACGGCATCCACGACCTGGTCCAGGTTTTCCACGTTGCCGTCGGCCACCGCGCCACGCGGCAGCGGCTCGGAAGCGCAGCGCTCGAGGCGGATGCCGTCCTTGCCGGCATCGGTCAGCTCGACCAGCCTCACGCCGGAGCTGCTGATGTCGAGCCCGACGAGCGGCGGCGCGGCGCCACCGAACAGGGTCTTCAGATCAGGCATCATCGCTGCATTCCCCATCCCGCGCGGCAGCTGGCCGGCGTCGGGACTATTTGCATATTTAGAAAAAAACCGTTTAGAAACCGTCAGTTACGTTACAAATGCAGGACGGTAAGGTGGATGCTAGCAATTCCTCAGAGCAACTGTAAAGGTAT
The DNA here is from genome assembly GCF_007830495.1 of Pseudoduganella flava. Classification (GTDB taxonomy): domain Bacteria; phylum Pseudomonadota; class Gammaproteobacteria; order Burkholderiales; family Burkholderiaceae_D; genus Rugamonas; species Rugamonas flava. The sequence goes on from NZ_VLKW01000007.1 coordinate 313,622, forward strand.
TTCTGGGGGGCACCAGGCGTTCGCTGTGCGTCGAAAACCACACAGTTTTCAGACTGAGTAGCCGGGCCGATAAGACAGTTGTTGACTAGCGTAACTATTTCTGCAAGGAAATTTAGTCGTGCCTGAGGAGCACCTGAGGGAACGCCGTCGCGCCGGGCGGCTCGCTTATAATGCTTGCACAAAATTACGAAGGCATTCCCCGCATGACTCCTCCGAACAACGCTTCCACCGGCAAGGCCAAATCCTCCAAGAATCTGCTGCTGATGGCGCTGGCCTCTTTGGTCGGGCTGGTGCTGGTCGTCGTGCTGCTCGTCGTGTTCGGCCTGGCGCTGGCCTACCCCAGCCTGCCGTCGCTGGACACGTTGACGGATTACCGGCCGAAGATGCCGCTCAGGATCTACTCGGCCGACAATGTGCTGATCGGCGAATTCGGCGAAGAGCGCCGCAACCTCGTGCGCTTCAAGGACATTCCCGACGTGATGAAGAAGGCCGTGCTGGCGATCGAGGACGATCGCTTCTACGAGCACGGCGGCGTCGACTACTGGGGCATCCTGCGCGCGGCGCTGCACAACGCGACGGGCGGTGCGCGCCAGGGCGCGTCGACGATCACGCAGCAGGTGGCGCGCAACTTCTTCCTCTCTTCCGAGCAGACGCTGAAGCGCAAGGCGTATGAAGCGCTGCTGGCATGGAAGATCGAGCAAAACCTGACGAAGGACCAGATCCTCGAGGTCTACATGAACCAGATCTACCTGGGCCAGCGCGCGTACGGTTTCGCGTCGGCCGCGCAGATCTATTTCGGCAAGAACCTGAAGGACATCTCGATCGCCGAAGCGGCGATGCTGGCCGGCCTGCCGAAGGCCCCGTCGGCGTACAACCCGGTCGTCAACCCGAAGCGGGCGAAGACGCGCCAGCAGTACATCCTGCAGCGGATGGCGCAGCTGGGCTACATCACGCCGGCCCAGTTCGAACAGGCGAAGAACGAACAGCTGAAGGTGAAGACGGATTCCAGCGAATTCGGCGTGCATGCCGAATACGTGGCCGAGATGGCGCGCCAGCTGGTGTATGAACAGTTCAAGGAAGACACGTACACGCGCGGCCTGAACGTGTTCACGACGATCACGAAAGCCGACCAGGACGCCGCCTACCTGGCACTGCGCAAGGGCGTGATGGATTACGAACGCCGCCACGCGTATCGTGGCCCGGAAGCCTACGTCGACCTGCCGAAGAGCCGCTCCGAAGCGGACGAAGTGATCGAGACGGAGCTGGCCGAACATCCGGACAGCGACGGCATCGTCGCGGCGATGGTGCTGTCCGCGTCGCCGTCGAAGGTGACGGCCGTGACGGCGTCCGGCGAGGAAATCACGATCACGGGCGCCGGCCTGGAGATGGCGAAGGCCTGGCTGTCGGAGAAGGCCGCGCCGAACCGCCGCGTGCGCCGCGGCGCGGTGATCCGCGTGATGCAGGAAGAGAAAGACTGGCTGATCACGCAGATGCCGGAGATCGAATCGGCGTTCGTTGCCGCCAGCACGGAAGACGGCGCGATCCGCGCGATGGTCGGCGGCTTCGACTACAACCGCAACAAGTTCAACCACGTGACGCAGGCATGGCGCCAGCCGGGTTCGTCGTTCAAGCCGTTCATCTATTCGGCGTCGCTGGAGCGCGGCCTGTCGCCTGCTACGGTGATCAACGATGCGCCGATCTCGTTCGACGCGGGACAGACGGGCGGCCAGGCATGGGAACCGAAGAACTACGACGGCAAGTATGAAGGTCCGATGACGATGCGCCGCGGCCTGACGAAGTCGAAGAACATGATTTCGATCCGCATCCTGCACAAGATCGGCGCTAAGTATGGCCAGGAATACGCGACCCGCTTCGGCTTCGAGGCGGACAAGAACCCGCCGTACCTGACGCTCGCGCTGGGCGCCGGGGCCGTGACGCCGCTGCAGATGGCAGGCGCGTATTCCGTGTTCGCGAACGGCGGCTACAAGGTCACGCCCTACCTGATCTCGAAGGTGACGGATGCGAACGGCCGCGTGCTGTCGCAGGCGGCGCCGGACCGCGCCGGCGTCGAGAGCAACCGCGTGATCGACGAGCGCAATGCCTTCCTGATGGATTCGATGCTGCGCGACGTGGCGCGCTACGGCACGGCCGCGAAAGCGCAACAGATCCTGAAGCGCCCCGACCTGGCCGGCAAGACCGGTACGACGAACGACTCCGTCGATGCGTGGTTCGCCGGCTACCAGGCCAAGCTTGTCGGCATCGCCTGGATCGGCTACGACCAGCCGAAGAACCTGGGCAACCGCGAAACGGGCGGCGGCCTGGCGCTGCCGATCTGGATCAACTACATGCAGAAGGCGCTGAAGAACATCCCGATCGAGGAGCGCCCCGTCCCCGACGGCATCATCATGGCGAACGGCGACTACTACTACGCCGAAAACCCGCCGGGCGTCGGCGTCGAAAGCCTGGAAGGCGCAACGCGCGGCACGCCGGAAGAGGAAAAGGCGCGCGACGCGGTGAAGAACGAACTGTTCTAAATTGAAGCAGCACCGGGGACGTATCGCCGCGGCGGTACGTCCCCGATTTTTTTTGTGAGCCGATCATGTCAGATGTAACAACCGCGCAATTGCGCACCGATGTCCTGTCCGGCATCACCGTCTCGCTGGCACTCGTGCCGGAGGCGATCGCCTTCGCGCTGCTGGCCCAGGTCAGCCCGCTGACAGGCCTGTACGCGGCCTTCATCGTATGCCTCGTCACGTCCGCGCTGGGCGGACGGCCCGGCATGATCTGCGGCGCCGCCGGCGCGCTGGCCGTGGTGATGACGAGCCTTGTCGTCACGCACGGGGCCGAATACCTGTTTGCCGCCGTCGTGCTGATGGGCGTGTTCCAGCTGCTGTTCGCCGCTTTCAGGCTGGGCAAGTTCATCCGCATGGTGCCCCACCCGGTAATGCTGGGCTTCGTCAACGGCCTGGCGATCGTCGTCTTCATCGCCCAGTTCGGCCACTTCAAGATGCACGGGCAGTGGCTGCGCGGCATGGCGCTGTGGACGATGCTCGGGCTGGTGGTGCTGACGATGGCGATCATCTACGTGCTGCCGCGGCTGACGAAAGCGATACCGGCCTCGCTGGCGGCCATCCTCGCCGTATCCGGCCTGGTGGCGGCGCTGGGCATCGACACGAAGACGGTGGGCGACATGGGCACGATCGCCGGCGGCCTGCCGTCGTTCCACGTGCCGGATGTGCCGGTGACGTTGGAAACGCTCCGTATCGTGCTGCCCTACTCGCTGATCCTGGCCGCGATCGGCCTGATCGAAACCCTGCTGACGTTGAACCTGATCGACGCCATCACCGATACGCGCGGCCGACCGAACCGCGAAAGCATGGCACAGGGCCTGGCGAACGTGCTAAGCGGCTTCTTCGCGTCGATGGGCGGTTGCGCACTGGTCGGCCAGAGCATGATCAACATTAACAACGGTGCCCGGCAGCGCATTTCCGGCATCACGGCCGCCATCTTCCTGCTGGGCTTCATCGTGCTGCTGTCGCGCTGGATCGAGACGATTCCGCTGGCCGCGCTGGTGGGCCTGATGTTCGTCGTGTGCGAGAAAACCTTCGCGTGGGGCAGCCTGCAGGCGCTGCGCAAGATCCCGCGGCAGGATGCCGTGATCGTGGTGGGCGTCACCGTGATTACCGTGCTGACGGATTTGGCGGTGGCCGTGCTGGCCGGCGTCGTGTTTGCCGCGCTGGTGTTCGCATGGCAGCACGCAAAGGAGATCCGCGCGACCGTGACGACCGACGCGAACGGCTGGAAGGTCTACACGCTGAAGGGATCGCTGTTCTTCGCCTCGACGGCAAGCTTCATGGCGCTGTTCGACCCGAAGGGCGACCCGGAGCACGTGGTGATCGAGTTCCGCGACGCGAAAGTGGTCGATCACTCGGCCGTGGAAGCGATCGACGCGCTGGCGGCCCGCTACCAGCAGGCCGGCAAGACGCTGCACCTGCGCCATCTATCGCCCGACTGCCTGGAGATCCTCGACAAGGCCAAGGGCATGGTGGAGGTCAACGCGTTCGAAGACCCGCACTACCACATCGCGGACAACCGGCTCGGCTGAGCCGCCGGCCTGCCTTATTCGCTGATCACGACGGGCGCGCCGCCCTGCTCCGTGACGATCGCGGACAGCGCGGTGAACAGCTCCGTGCCGTCGCGCGTGTCGACCCACTTGCCGTCCACGCGGCGGTAATGGAAGCCGCCGGAGCGCGCCGCCACCCACAGTTCCTGCATCGCGGCCTGGCTGTTGACGATCACTTTGGAACCGTTGTGCAGGAACTCGATCTCCAGCACGTTGCCGTTGCGGCTGCATTCGACGTCGACGCGGTTGTCGTCGTTCAGGCGGTCCAGCGCGGCTTCGATCGCATTCAGCGTGCTGTCGGCCAGGTCCAGGAATTCGGTTTCGGTCATGCTACACTCCATAGGTTCTGTCATAACGAGATTCTAATCGTGAAGTCCACCTTAGCGCTTCCCTTGATTGCCGCGCTGCTCGCGGCATGCGGCCAGACCGGCCCCCTGTACCTGCCGAAGCCACCGGCCAAGCCGGATGCGCAGGTCGGCAAGCCAGGCGTGGCGCCCGCGACAGCCCCGGTGCCGTCGACTCCTCCCGCATCCCAACAGTAACCACCGCATTTCGAACATGTCCCACTTCCACTACCAAGACGGCGTGCTGCACGCCGAAGGCGTTGCGCTGCCCGCGATCGCCGAACAGTTCGGCACGCCCACGTACGTGTATTCGAAAGCCCAGCTGCTCGAGAACTTCGACGCGTACGCGAATGCGTGCGCGGGCCGCGATGCCCTCGTGTGCTATGCGATGAAGGCCAACTCGAACCTGGCGATCCTGGACCTGCTGGCACGCCGCGGCGCCGGCTTCGACATCGTGTCAGGCGGCGAACTGCTGCGCGTGATCGCCGCCGGCGGCGATCCGAAGAAGGTGATCTTCTCCGGCGTCGGCAAGAGCGTGGAAGAGATGCGCCTGGCGCTCGGGCACGACATCCTGTGCTTCAACGTCGAGTCGATCCCCGAACTGCACCGCCTGAACGAGGTGGCCGGCGCGATGGGCAAGAAGGCTAGAGTATCGCTGCGCGTGAACCCGAACGTCGACCCGAAAACCCATCCGTACATCGCCACGGGCCTGAAGGCCAGCAAGTTCGGCGTGGCGTTTTCCGACGCGCTGGACACGTACCGCCAGGCCGCGCAGCTGCCGCACCTGGAGGTCGCCGGCATCGACTGCCACATCGGCTCGCAGCTGCTGGACGACCAGCCGCTGCTCGATGCGCTGGACCGCCTGATCGAGCTGATCGACGCGCTGGCGGCGGAAGGCATCCACCTGCACCACCTGGATATCGGCGGCGGCCTTGGCATCGACTACGGCGTGGCTGGCGACAACGCGCCAGCCCCGGCCGGCGATTATGTCGGCCGCGTGTTCCGCCGCGTCGAGGCATGGCGCGCCGAAAAACATGGCGGCAAGGCCATCAAGGTGATCTTCGAACCGGGCCGCTCGATCGTCGGCAACACCGGCGTGCTGCTGACGAAGGTCGAATTCATCAAGCACGGCGAGGAAAAGAACTTCTGCATCGTCGACGCGGCGATGAACGACATGGCCCGCCCGGCGCTGTACCAGGCATGGATGGACATGCAGCCTGTCGTGCAGGGCAAGGCCGGCGGCGCCGTGTTCGACGTGGTCGGGCCGATCTGCGAATCGGGCGACTGGCTGGCTCGCGACCGCGAACTGCCCGCCGAAGCGGGCGACCTGCTCGTGATGAAGGCGGCCGGCGCGTACGGCATGACGATGGCGTCGAACTACAACACGCGCGGCCGCGCCGCCGAGGTGATCGTCGACGGCAACCAGGTGCACCTGGTGCGCCGGCGCGAAAAGCCGGAAGAGCTGTTTGTGCTCGAGTCGGTGATCAAGTAAGGCGCCGACAGGGCCGCCGTCACCCCAAAAGCAAACCCTGGGGTCAGACCCGCCGGGTCTGACCCCGGCCTCTGCCGTTGGTTATCTCCGGGCTTCGCCGGCTCCTTGCCCACCAAACCCTCATCAAGAGCAACAGCCCAACGATAAAGCTGAACAGCAGCGGCTGCGCGAGATCGTTCTTGGCGGCCTTCATCCACCAGAAGTGCAGCACGCCCAGCGGCGCGATCACGTACACCAGCCGGTGCAGCCACATCCAGTTCTTGCCGCCCAGCCGTTTGACCATGCCGTTCGTGCTCGTCACGGCCAGCGGGATCAACAGCACGAACGCGACGAAGCCGACGAGGATGAACGGCCGCTTGCCCACGTCCTTCAGCATCTCCGCCACGTCGAAGAAGTGGTCGAACCACAGGAACGTGGTGAAGTGCAGCGCGCCGTAGAAGAATGCGTACAGCCCCAGCATGCGGCGCAGCTTCAGCAGCCAGTTCCACTTCGCCAGGCGGCGCAGCGGCGTCACCAGCAGCGTGATGCACAGGAAGTACAAGGTCCAGTCACCGGTGGCGCGCGTGATGTATTGCAGCGGTTCGACGAGGGCATCGGTCAGCACCAGGTAAACGAGCTTGGCGAACGGCAGCAACGCCAGCACGAACACGGCCGCCTTGATCGCACTGACCTGCTTGGCGGTCGGATTCATCAGAACCACTTCTTCAGGTCCATGCCGGCGTACAGCGACGCGACGTCGTTGTAGCCGTTGAACATCAGGGTCTTGCGCTTGCGCGACAGGAACGAGTCCTCGCCGATGCGTCGCTCGGACGCCTGCGACCAGCGCGGGTGATCCACTTCCGGGTTGACGTTCGAATAGAAGCCGTACTCGCTGGGCGCTGCGCGGTTCCACGCGGTGCGCGGCATGTCGCGCGTGAAGCGGATCTTCACGATCGACTTGGCGGACTTGAAGCCGTACTTCCACGGCACCACGATGCGCACCGGCGCGCCGTTCTGGTTCGGCAGCACGTCGCCGTACATGCCCAGGGTCAGCAGCGCCAGCGGATGGTTCGCCTCGTCGATGCGCAAGCCTTCGACATACGGCCAGTCCAGCACGCGGGTGCCGACACCCGGCATCTGCTTGCGGTCGGCCAAGGTCGTGAACTCGACATATTTCGCGTTGCCGGTCGGTTCCACCCGCTTGATGATTTCCGCGAACGAGTAGCCGACCCACGGGATCACCATCGACCAGCCTTCCACGCAGCGCAGCCGGTACACGCGCTCTTCCAGCGGCGCGAGCTTCAGCAGGCTGTCGATGTCGAGCGTCATCGGTTTCTTCACCTCGCCCTCGATCGCCACCGTCCACGGCCGGGTGCGCAGCGTGTGCGCGTTCTCGGCCGGGTCGCTCTTGTCCGTGCCGAACTCGTAGAAGTTGTTGTAGTGCGTGGCGTCCTTCTGGGACGTCTGCTTGTCCAGCGCCGAATACGCAGGATTCAGCTTGGCCGGCAGCTTCGCGCCTGCGCCCTGGGCGAATGCCTCGCGCGACAGCATCTCGAGCAGCGCGCCACTGGCGATCGAGCCCACGGCCATCTGCCGGATGAAGTCGCGGCGCGACTCGAACACATGGCGCGGCGTGATTTCGGAAGGGAACGGCAGGTCGATACCGTTGGGGGAACGTTTGATCAGCATGTCAGCTCCGGATTGGGTAAGGTCAGGAGAACCTTACACCAAACCGGATAACACGCAGATGACTGGAAGATTACAACTCTGTAATCAGAGCTTGCCGTAGGAATGCAAGCCGGACAGGAACATGTTCACGCCGAGGAAGGCAAACGTCGTCACCAGCAGGCCGACCAGCGCCCACCAGGCGGCCGGACGGCCGCGCAGGCCCGTCATCAGCCGCATGTGCAGCCACGCCGCGTAGTTCAGCCAGACGATCAACGCCCACGTCTCCTTCGGGTCCCACGACCAGTACCCGCCCCAGGCCTCGGCGGCCCACAGCGCGCCCAGGATCGTGGCGATCGTGAAGAATGCGAAGCCGGCGGAAATCGCCTTGTACATCACGTCGTCGAGCAGTTCCAGCGACGGCAGCCGGTCGGCGAGGTAGCCGTGCGACTTCAGCAGGTAGGCGGCGGCGACCATCGCGGCCAGCGCGAACGTGCCGTAGCCGATGAAGTTCGCCGGCACGTGGATCTTCATCCACCAGCTTTGCAGCGCGGGCACCAGCGGCTGGATGTCGGACGCGTCGCGCGACACGGTGTACCACAGCAGGAAGCCGACGGCGGCCGAGATCACGAGCAGCACGAACGGGCCCAGCTGGCGCGTCGCGTAGCGCTCTTCGTAGTACAGGTAGAACATCGCCGTGATCAGCGAGAACAGGATGAACACTTCGTACAGGTTCGAGATCGGGATGTGGCCGACGTCCGTGCCGATCAGGTAGGACTCGTACCAGCGCACCATCATGCCTGTCCAGCCCAGCAGCACGGCGGCCCAGCACAGCCGCGAGCCGATCGCGCCGCCGGCCGGGGAATGGACCGCGCCCTTTACACCGTCCTGCGCCGCCGGCACGCGGGCCGCCAGGCCGATCAGGTAGAACAGCGTGGACAGGAAGAACAACACGCTCATCCACAGGATCGCCGATTGCGACGACAGCATGTAGCGCAGCCAGAAGCGCGTGTTCGCCGCTTCCAGGTTGCCGTCGTACAGCGCGATCGCGGCCAGCGCCAACACGGCGATGGTCGGCATCAGCCAGCGCACCGGCTTCCAGTGCCAGCCCAGCGCCGCGAACGTGGGTGCCGACAGCACGAGGATCGCCTTCTCGTAGATGTCCATGTAGGCGCCGTAGCGGTTCAGCGCGAACAGGGCGCCGGCCAGCAGCGCCAGCGCGAACACCCAGTCGAACGCGGACAGCCGGCGGAAGTAGCCCGGGGCCGCGGCATAGGTTTGGTTTTGCGTGATGTCCATGATGATCTCCAGCCGTTTTCGACAGCTTACGCCGGTTGCGGCAGCTTTTCCTTCAATTCGTTGAATTCCTTGTCAAAGTCGAGCGTGCGGCGCTGCGTGCTCATCGCCATCAGCGCATGCGCGCCGCCCTCTTCCTGGCGGATCCATACCCACAGCCTGCGCTCGCGGATGTAGAACATCGCGAACACGCCCAGCACCAGCAGCAGGCAGCCGAAGTAGACGACGGCCTTGCCCGGCGAGCGCGTCACCTGGAACACGGAAGCCTTCACCTGCGTGAACTCGTCCAGCTGCAGGTAGACCGGGGCGCCGTAGAAGAAGCTGTCCGACAGCGCGTTCATCGCCAGCTGCAGCCAGCGGGCATGCGCTTCGTCGACCGCCGCCGGCGCCAAGCCGTCCTGCGCACGTGCCGCCTGCCACAGCTCCCACAGCGTGCCGTTCAGGATCTTCATGAAGATGTCCGCGGCCTTCTCCTGTTCCTGCGCCGGCACCTTCTCGAGGAAGCGGCTGACGGCCATGTAGCCGCCCGCCTGCTGGTCGCCCGCGAAGATCTCCAGGCTCTTCGCGGCCGACAGCGCCAGCTGCGATTGCACCGTCGAGCCCTTCGGCGACATCCGCTGCGCATACGAGCTTGCCGCGCGCTGGCGCAGCGCCGGGTCGTGCAGCGCCGCGCGCAGGCGCATCCAGTCGCGCACACTGTGCTCGTCGTCGGCCGGGATGCGCAGGTAGCTGAACGGGTCGCCCGGGTTCGCGCGCACGCCGGACAGGAACACCTGCGCGCCTTCCAGCAGCACCGGCTGCATGTAGTTCTGGTATTCGCGCGCCTGGCCCGTCTTGTCGCGCAGCTTGTACTGCACGCTGGGGCCGACGTTCTTCAAGTCCTTGTTGTTGGCGTTCTTCGCGGCCGACCCCAGGTGCTTGCCGAGGCCTTGCGCGAAGCCGTCCGCCACCGGCTCGCCCTTCTTCACGGCGCGCGGATCCTGGTTCGCAGTGTTCTCCACATTGAACGGCCGGAAGTCGGCCCATTCGATCGTGTGCGCGTCGTCCAGCTTCGTCGAGCCGCCCACCTCGCCCGCGATCTCGAAACGCTGGTTGCCGGAGCCCTGCATCGGGAAGCCAGTCAGTTTCAGCTTGCTGCCGCCGTCCTCGAAACTCGATTGGTAGATCGCCACGCCCTGCCAGATCAGCGGCTTGTTGACTTCGATCGTGGCGGCCTTCGTTTCGCCGGTGGCGTTGTCGCGCACCACGACGTCGCTGGCGAACAGCTTCGGCATGCCGGTGCTGTAGAAGTCGATATTGAATTTCTTCAGCTCGATCGTGAACGGCAGCTCCTGGATCAACACGCCGTCCGCGCGGGGGATCACGGCCGTGCCGCTGGCCTGCCCTTCCGGGATCATGCTGTTGGCGCGGAACGTGGGGTTCGACAGGCCGAGGCGGTGCTTGGCCGGGATTTCCGAGATCAGGCCGTTGCCGGAAAAGGGCTCCTTGCCCAGCACCCATTCCTGCAGGCGGATCGGCAGGTCCGAATCGAGCATGCCGCCGATGCAGATGACGACGATGGCGCTGTGCGCGAAGATATAGCCGAACTTGTTGGCCGCGCCCCGCTTCGCGGTAACGAGCGTGCCGCCTTCCTTCTCGACGACCTTGGCCTGGTAGCCCGCATGCACCAGGCGCTGCGCCATCTGCGCCGCCAGCGCATCGCTGGCAAGCGGCGACTGCCATTCCGCCTTGTGATGGAAGTTGCGCAGCGAGCGTTCGCGCACGTTCTCGCGCCAGCTCTTCATGTCCTTCAACATCTTCGGCGTATTGCGCACGATGCACAGCGACGTCGACACGACGAGGAAGCCCATCATCACGAGGAACCACCAGGCCGAGTAGACGGCGTACAGGGAGAGCTTGTCGAACACCTCGAACCAGAACGGGCCGAACTGGTTGACGTAGTTCGGCATCGGCTGGTTCTGCTGCATGACGGTGCCGATGACGGCGGAGATCGCGATCATCACGAGGATCGCGATCGCGAAGCGCATCGAGGAAAGCAGTTCGAACGCTTCGTTCAGTGCCGGCCGGCGGGTTTGGAGACGGATGCCTGTGGTCGTAATGCTCATGCGAGATCTGGTTCGGGGTAGTGAGGCCGCAGGCAGTCTAACAAAAAAGAAAAAGGCAGCCCGGATACGGTGCCGCCTTTTTCATTTTCCATCATCGTGTTTTATCGCGCCCTGCGGCGCGGGTTCATTTCAGGCCGGCAACGTAGTCGGCGACGGCCTTCATTTCATCGTCGGACAGGCGCTGCGCGATCGTCGTCATTTCCGGGCTGTTCTTGCGGCCATTGGCCTTGAACGCCCCCAGCTGGGCGATCGTGTAATCCTGGTGCTGGCCGCCGATGCGCGGGTATTTCGCCGGGTTGCCGGCGCCGGCCGGGCCGTGGCAGCTCGCGCAGGCCGGCACGTTCTTCTCGGCGATGCCGCCGCGGTAGATCTTCTTGCCCAGGTCGATCGTCTCGCGGTTCTTCGCGGCACCCGGCTTGCTCGATTGCGTGGCCAGATAGGCGGCGACGTTGCGTTTCTCTTCGTCCGACAGCATCTTCGCGAAGGTCGTCATCACCGGATTGGCGCGTTCCGGCTTCGTGAAGTCCACCAATTGCTTGTACAGATATTCCTGCGGCTGGCCGGCCAGCTTCGGATTGGCCGTGATCGTCGAATTGCCGGCGGCACCGTGGCACGACACGCAAGCAGGCAGGCCGCGCGCGTTGTCGCCGTCGGCGTACAGCGTGCTGCCCTTCGCGGGATCGACCTTGGCCGCCTTCGGCGCTTCCGCCGAATACGTCGCGCCGGAGAATGCCATCAAGGCAAGGAACATCGAGCTTACAACTGGTGAGAACAGACGGTTCATTCAGACTCCCTATCGAAACGAGTCAAAAAAATGTTGGCTATTTGTTGGCTATTTTTGGTCCGCGCAGTTCCAGCTTCTACCGCAGCAAAAAGAGGACGAATCACGGCTGAGAACTCCTTATTGTACAATAGCTTCCCGGCATAACTGCCTGTATTCGTTGCAATTTTATGTCCAAACTCTGGCAAGCACGCTTCTTCACGACCGTCAATCACCTGAGAGATCTACCCCGAACGACGGTGCCCGAAATCGCGTTTGCCGGACGGTCCAACGCCGGCAAATCGACCGCCATTAACATCCTGTGCAACCAGAAAGGATTGGCGTTCGCGTCGAAGACGCCGGGCCGCACACAGCACATCAATTTCTTCTCGATCGGCGGCGCCCACGTGGCGATGCACCGGCACGACCCGACCAATGTCGACGAGATCCGCTGCCTGATCGCCGACCTGCCGGGCTACGGCTACGCCGAGGTATCCGGCGACGCGAAACTGCACTGGCAACGCCTGCTGGGCGACTACGTGCAGCGCCGTGACCAGCTGGCCGCGCTCGTGCTGATGATGGATGCGCGCCGGCCGTTCACCGACCTCGACATCCAGATGCTGGAATGGTTCGCCCCCACCGGCAAGCCGATCCACTGCATCCTGACGAAGGCCGACAAGCTCAACCTCAACGAGTCCATCAACACGCTGCGCCAGGCCCAGGCCAAGCTGGACAGCTATGTCGACGAAGACGGCGAGGGCTTCCCGTTCACCGTGCAACTGTTCTCCGCACTGAAGCGCATCGGCATCGACGAGGCGACCGCGAAGATCGAAGAACTGGCCGGCCTGAACGACGACGCCCCCGCCCCCGAACAACCCTGACAGGAAGACCGCGATGCACAGCCCCCACTTCTCCGCCCAGTTCCCCGCGATGCGCATGCGCCGCATGCGCCGCGACCCGTTTTCCCGCGCGCTGATGCGCGAGAACGTCGTCACGGCGGCGGACCTGATCTACCCGGTATTCATCCTCGATGGCACCAACCAGCGCGAGCCGGTGCTGTCGATGCCGGGCGTCGAACGGGTGTCCGTCGACGTCTTGATGAAGGTCGCCGAGGAGTGCGTGAACCTGGGGATTCCGGTGCTGGCGCTGTTCCCCGTCATCGACGCAAAACTGAAGACGCCCGATGGCGTCGAGGCAACAAATCCTGAAGGTTTGGTGCCGCGCGCCGTGCGCGAACTGAAAAAGAACTATCCGGACCTAGGCATTCTGACCGATGTCGCCCTGGACCCTTACACGAGCCACGGGCAGGACGGCCTGATCGACGACAACGGCTACGTCATCAACGACGTCACGACCGACATGCTGGTGCGCCAGGCGCTGGCGCAGGCCGACGCGGGCGTGGACGTCGTCGCCCCGTCCGACATGATGGATGGCCGCATCGGCGCGATCCGCCAGGCGCTGGAAGAAAAGAACCACATCCACACGCGCATCATGGCGTACTCGGCGAAATACGCGTCAGCGTTCTATGGCCCGTTCCGCGACGCCGTCGGCTCCGCGAAGAACCTGGGCAAGGGCGACAAGAACCAGTACCAGATGGACCCCGCCAACAGCGACGAGGCCCTGCGCGAAGTGGCCGGCGACCTGCAGGAAGGCGCCGACATGGTGATGGTCAAGCCGGGCATGCCGTACCTGGACATCGTCCGCCGCGTGAAGGACGAGTTCAAGGTACCGACGTTCGCCTACCAGGTCAGCGGCGAATACGCGATGATCAAGGCCGCCGCCCAGAACGGCTGGCTCGATCACGACAAAGTGATGATGGAAGCAATGCTGTCCTTCAAGCGCGCCGGCGCCGACGGCGTGCTCACCTACTTCGCACTGGACATCGCCCGCAAGCTGAAGGGCCTGTAAGCCTCCATAGCTGAGCTGGTCGCAAAACAACAGGGGACTGTCCCTCGTTTTTGGAAATATTTCCTGAAACAAGGGACAGTCCCCTGTGGCGTTTTTGGCACCTGCGCCGGGCCACGTCAGCGCGCTCTCACTCTGGCGGCCCGCCTCGCGATCGCCGCATCTCATTGCTGAGCTGGTTGTAAAACAACGAGGGACTGTCCCTCAAATCTGGAAATATTTCCTGTTTTGAGGGACAGTCCCCGAATTCAGGAAATATTGTTCAGGCGTAGGTCCGGTTCGCGCGCCAGCAGCTCCGTCACCCATTGCGCGAACACGCGCAGCTTCGGTGCGGCCATCCGGCCTTGCGGGTACAGCAGCGAGACGGGCATCGGCGCCGGTGGCGTGTGTTCCAGCAGCGCGACCAGTTCGCCTCGCTCGAGGTGCCCGCGCACCTGGTACAGCGCGGCCTGCGTGATGCCCAGGCCTTGCAGCGCGCAGGCGACGTTCGCGTCGGCGTTGTTGACGGCCACGCGGCCATTCACCGATAGCTTGACGAGCTTGCCGTCGACGACGAAGTCCCAATCGAACGGCCGCCCCGTGCGGCCCGAGAAGTGCGTGATGCCCTGGTGGGCGCGCAGCGCGTCGATCGTTTGCGGCGTGCCGTGCCGCGCCAGGTAGGCGGGCGACGCGCACGTGGCGAAGCGCATGCTGCCGATCTGCCGGCCCACCAGCGACGAATCCTGCAGCTCGCCCACGCGCAGCGCGCAGTCGATGCCTTCCTGCGTCAGGTCGACGACGCGGTCCGAAAAGCTCAGCGTCAGCGCCAGCTCCGGCCAGGCGTCGGCGAAGCCGGCCAGATGGGGCAGTACCGCATGACGGCCCAGGGCTTCCGGCAAATCGATGCGGAGCGTGCCGCGCGGCTTGGCGGCTGCCGGGCCGCGGAACGTCCGCTCCGATGCCTCGACCGCTTCGAGTATCTGCACGCACTGCGCGTGATAGTCGGCGCCGTCCGGCGTCAGCGCAAGCCGACGCGTCGTCCTCTGCAGCAAGGTCGTGCCCAGATACGCTTCCAGGTTCTTGATCGTGGCCGTCAGCGCTGCCCGGGGCAGCCCCAGCGTTTCGGCCGCCTTGGTAAAACTGTTGGCCTCGACAATCCGTACGAACACCTGCATGGCCCTGAGCTTGTCCATTTCCGCCTTCATTGTTCACATGATGTGAAAAGTATAGGTGGATTATTGGTAGATTATCTTCTCCCGTTCGTTCCGTACACTTTTCCCATCCAAACAGCCTGTGCGGCGCGATGCCACCGGCGGGGGAATTCCCGCCGGGCGCTGCGTAGACTGTTCCGTTCATTTACCGGGAACAAGCCATGAAAACTTCCAACGAACACATCGCACCATCGATGGTGCTGCTGCTGGCCACGGCCGCCGGGCTCATCGTCGCCAATCTCTACTATGCCCAGACCCTGGTCGGCCCGATCGCGGCGGCGACGGGGTTGTCGGCCGATGCCGCCGGGCTCGTCGTCACGCTGACGCAGATCGGTTATACGCTGGGCCTGCTGTTCATCGTGCCGCTGGGCGACCTGCTGGAAAATCGCCGCCTGATCGTCACCGCGCTCGCCGCCACCACGCTTGCGCTGCTGGCGGCCGCCTTCGCGACCACCGCCTGGGTCTTCCTCGCAGCGGCGCTGGCCATCGGCCTCGGCTCGGTGGCCGCGCAAGTCCTCGTGCCGTTCGCCGCCCACCTGTCGCATGAAACGAAACGGGGACACACGGTCGGCAAGGTCGTCAGTGGCGTACTGCTGGGCATCATGCTGGCGCGACCTGCCGCCAGCCTGATCGCCGACCGGACGAACTGGCACACGGTGTTCGCGGGTGCCGCCGTCATCATGGCCGTGGTCGCGCTGGTGCTGCGGCTGAAGCTGCCCGTCCGCCAACCACAAGCCGGAACCAGTTATCCGAAGCTGATCGGTTCGCTGTGGACCTTGTTCAAGACGACGCCCGTGCTGCGCCGCCGCGCCGCCTACCACGCCGGCCTGTTTGGTTCGTTCAGCCTGTTCTGGACCGTCGTGCCGCAGGTGCTGGCCGGCCCGCTGTTCCACCTGTCGCAGACGGGTATCGCGATCTTCGCGCTGGTCGGCATGGCGGGCGCCGTCGCCTCGCCGGTTGCTGGCCGCCTCGCCGATGCCGGTCACAGCACGGCTGCCACCGCGGCGGCGCTGGGGCTTGGCATCATCGGTTTCGCGCTGCCGCTGCTGGCGCCCGGCTCGCGCAACGTGGCGCTGGCGATCCTCGTCGTGGCCTCGATCGTGCTGGACATGGGAGTGGCCGCCAACCTGGTGCTGGGCCAGCGCGCGATCTTCACGCTGGGTGAGCACGTCCGCAGCCGCCTGAACGGCCTGTACTTTGCGATGTTCTTTGCCGGCGGCGCCATCGGCTCGGCACTGGGCGGCTGGGTCTATGCCCGCCACGGCTGGCATGCCGCACTGATGGCGGGCATGGCGATGCCGGCCGCGGCGCTGCTGTACTGGATTGGCGAGGCCACCGAGGCCCCGCAGCGGAAAACGATTTAACGTCCCGCCGGGCGGACGTAGCGCGGGAACATTTCCTTGATCAGGAACGCGCGCAGCTCCGCCTCATCCTCCCTGCGGGCCGACAGTTTCACGACCCTTCCGAGCCGGTGCGATTCCCATTCGAAATCGCCCGGCTTTTCCTTGCGGATCAACTCGATCATCTTCGTCACGATGGCGTTCTCGATGTCGATCTCGCCACCCAGTTCCACGTGCACCTGCGTCAGCCAGCGGCGCTTGAAGTTCGTGTTCCAGCCGCGGAATTTCAGGTCGGCGCTGTTGAAGGTCTGGTTCTGCACATCGAAGATACCACCCGAGTCTTCCCGCTCGCCGGCCGCGTTGCGGCCCTGGGCGCCCATGATGTTGGCGACCGCGCGGGCCTTGGCCTTCGCATCCTCGCTCTCGGCCGAGTCGGCTGGCGGCGATTCGACGGCGCCGCGGCGGCGGCGTGCCGCCTCGACCATCTGCGACATGTCGGTCACGTCCGGCGGAGGTGGCGTCATGTCCGCTTTCACCGGGGGCGTATAGGTTTCCCGCTTGCGCGGCTCGGTGATCGCGTTCGGATTCGTGCGCGGCTGCGGTGCCGGACGCGGCTTGGCTTGGGCGACTTTCGGTTGCTTTTGCGGCGTCGGCTTATCCGGCGTCGGCTGCTTTTTCGGCGGCGTGGGCGTCGGCGACGTTGGCGCGATCCACACCATCTCGCCCTCCTTCGCAGGCGGCTTGAGCTTGATGAAGGTCTGCGGATTGAACAGGATCAGCGCCAGGATCAGCAGGTGCAGGCCGACGGCAATGGCGATGCCGGTGCGATTCGGCTTGTCGTCGCCATACCGGGGAGTATAGCCACCGGGCGGCAGCGGCTGGCCGCAGGTGGGGCAGACTTCGTCGGGACCGTGGGTATGGCTGAACTGGAACAAGATAAACCGTTTTCTGTGCACAAACCGGAATTGCCGGGCCAAGTCGGGGAAGCTTACGCGAGCTTGCAATTAACGGATGTTACCGTATGTATCCATCCTGTGGGCGCCCATACGGCCGGGTTCAGCCCGCGCTAAGTAATGTTCGGACGCAAATATTCCCAAAAATCGGGGTCTGACCCCGATTTTTGGAAATTTCTTTATTTGGCCAGGTTGACCGCTTTCAGCTCGACCTTCGGCTGGGCCGTCGCTTCGTCCAGCTCGGCGTCGCTCATCGGGCCATTGCCGCTGTACTTGTCGAGGAACAGGTAGATCACGGGCGTGATGTACAGCGTGATCACTTGCGAGAAGATCAGGCCGCCGCAGACGGCCAGGCCCAGCGGCTGGCGCAGTTCCGCGCCGGCGCCCAGGCCCAGCGCGATCGGCAGCGCGCCCATCAGTGCCGCCAGGGTCGTCATCATGATCGGCCGGAAGCGCAGGATGCATGCCTCGCGGATCGCCGCGGGCGGCGCCATGCCCTGCTCACGCTGCGCCTGCAACGCGAAGTCGATCATCATGATCGCGTTTTTCTTGACGATGCCGATCAGCATCAGGATGCCGATGATGGCGATCATCGTCAGGTCCATGCCGAACAGCCGCAAGGTCAGCAGCGCGCCCACGGCCGCCGACGGCAGGCCGGCCAGGATCGTCAGCGGGTGGATGAAGCTTTCGTACAGCACGCCCAGCAGCACGTAGATGACGCCCAGCGCCGCGATGATCAGGATCACCTGGCTGCCTTGCTGGCTCTGGAACACGGCGGCGTCACCGCCATAGCTCGTGATGATCGACGGCGGCAGGCCGAATTCCTTGCCCATCTGGTCGATCTTCGCCGTCGCCTGGCCCAGCGGCACGCCGGGCGCCAGGTTGAACGACAGCGTGATCGCCTGCAGCTGGCCCTGGTGGTTGACGGCCGTCGGCCCGACGGTGCGCTCCACCGTGGCAAAGCTGGACAGCTTCACCAATTGGCCGGCCGAGTTGCGCACCGAGACCTTCGTCAGCGCATCCTCGTAGCGCCGGTCCTCGTCGGCCGCTTCCAGGATCACGTAGTAGCTGGCCGCGGACGAGTAGATCGTCGACACCTGGCGCTCGCCGAACGCCAGGTACAGCGCGGTGCGGATGTCGCCGATCGCCACACCCAGGTTGCTGGCCTTGTCGCGGTCGATCTTCAGGCTGGCCTGCAGGCCGCGCTGCTGCGAATCGCTCGTCACGTCGCGGAAGTCGGGGTCGGAACGCATGCGATCCAGGTAGCGCTCGGCCCACTCGGACAGCGCATCCGGGCTCACCGACTGCAACGTGTATTGGTAGCGGCTCTTCGACTGCCGGCCGCCCAGCTGCAGGTTCTGCACCGGCGACATGTAGACGGCGATGCCGGCCACGCCGCGCATTTTCTTGCGCAAGCCTTCCAGCACGTCCGCCATCTTCTTGCGCTCCTCGCGGGCTTTCAGCACGACGAACATCCGGCCCGTGTTGCCGCCGCCCGTGAACGACACGACGTCCTTCACGTTCGGGTCGGCCTTGATGATCGCGGCCACGCGGTCCTGCAATGCCAGCATCGCGCTCGTCGAGATGTCTTCCGACGCCTCCGTGTTGACGCGGAACTGGCCGATGTCCTCCTCGGGGAAGAAGCCTTTCGGGATCGCCACGTACATCGCGACCGTCAACGCGAACGTGCCGACGGCGATCGCCAGCACCACGTAGCGGTGGCGCAGCGCCACGTCCAGCGTGCGCGCATAGGCGCCCTGCACGGCGCGGAACATGCGCTCGAAATGACGGCCGATGAAGGTGTCGTCGCCGGACGTCTCGGTGGAATCGGCCGGCAGGAAGCGCGCGGCCAGCATCGGCACCAATGTCAGCGACACGAAGGCCGATACCAGCACCGACAGCGCGACGACGACGGCGAATTCGTGGAACATCAGCCCCATCACGCCGGGCATGAAGAAGATCGGGATGAACACGGCCACCAACGAGATCGAGATCGACACGATCGTGAAGCCCATCTCGCGCGAGCCGGTCAACGCGGCCTGCAGCGGCTTCTTGCCGTGCTCGATGTGCCGCACGATGTTTTCCAGCACGACGATCGCATCGTCGACGACGAGGCCCACCGCCAGCGTGATGCCCAGCAGCGAGATGTTATCGAGGCTGTAGCCGAGCGCGTACAGCAGCGCCAGTGCGCCCAGCAGCGAAATCGGCATCGTGATCGCCGGGATGAACGTGGCCGCCGCGCGGCGCAGGAACAGGAAGATCACCAGCACGACCAG
The DNA here is from genome assembly GCF_007830495.1 of Pseudoduganella flava. Lineage (GTDB taxonomy): Bacteria > Pseudomonadota > Gammaproteobacteria > Burkholderiales > Burkholderiaceae_D > Rugamonas > Rugamonas flava. The sequence goes on from NZ_VLKW01000007.1 coordinate 333,050, forward strand.
CACGACGGTCAGCGCCAGCGTCAGGTTCACGTCGTGGATCGCTTCGCGGATCGACACGGAACGGTCGTTAACGAGGTTAATGCTGATCGATTCCGGCAGCTGCGAGCGGAAGCGCGGCAGCAGCGCCTTCACGCCGTCGACGACCTGCACCGTGTTGGCGTCCGGCTGGCGCTGCACCAGCAGCACGATCGAGCGCTCGCCGTTGTAGCTGCCGAACGACTTGATCGACTGGAAGCTGTCCTCGACGTCGGCGACATCGCGCAGCCGTACCGGCTCGCCGTTGCGGGTGGCGATGATCAGGTCGCGGTAGTCGGCCGCGCGCATCAGCTGCGCATTGCCCTGGATCGTCAGCGTCTGCTGCGGGCCGTCCAGCACGCCCAGCGGCGTGTTCGCGTTGGCGCTCTTGATGGCCGCCTGCAGATCGGCCAGCGTCAGGTTACGGGCATTGAGCAGGTCCGACTTGGCGCGCACCCGCACGGCGAAGCGCTTCTGGCCGTTGACCGTCACCTGCGCCACGCCGGGCAACGTCGACAGGCTCGGCGCGATCAGGTTCTCAGCATAGTCATTCAGTTCGGACAGCGACAGCGACGGCGAATTCATCGCCATGAACAGCACCGGCGCATCGGCCGGGTTGATCTTGCGGTACGACGGCAGGTCCGTCATCTCCTGCGGCAGCTGGCGCTGGGCGCGCAGCAGCGCCGCCTGCACGTCCACAGCCGCCTCGTTGACGTCGATGCTCGAATCGAATTCCAAGGTCAGCGACGTGTTGCCCTGCGTGCTTGTCGACGTGATCATCGTCAGGCCGGCGATCGTCGAGAACTGCTTTTCCAGCGGCAGCGCGACGGACGACGCCATCGTATCCGGGCTCGCGCCGGCCAGGTCGGCCGACACGTTGATGACGGGCGTGTTATAGCTCGGCAGCGCCGCGACCGGGATCTTGCTGTACGCGAGCACGCCGGCCAGGATCAGCGACAGCGACAGCAGCACCACCATCACGGGGCGCCGGATCGAGAGCTCGGAAAGGTTCATTCGGCGCCCTTTGGATTGCCCCGCTCGGCCACGCGTGCATCGGGCCTGCTCACGTCGGCCCCCCGCGTGTCGGCCACGCGCACCTTGCCGCCGGGGCGAAGGTTCTGCTTGCCTTCGACGATGATCTTCTCGTCACCGGCCAGGCCGCGCACCGCCGCATCGACGCCGAACGCATGCACGCGCTCCACGTTGGCCACCTTCGCTGTGTTGTCCGGCCCCACCGTGTAGACGAACGTGCCATGCGAGTTCGTGATGATCGCGTTCTGCGGCACGACGAGCGCGTTCTTCAGCGTCTGCACCGTCAGCGCCGTGTTCACGTACTGGCCCGGCCACAGCCGCGTGTCGCGGTTGTCGAACTGCGCCTTCACGCGGATCACGCCGGCCTGCGGGTCGACCGTATTGTCGATGAACGACAGGTGGCCTTCGATCGGCGTCGTGGAATTGTTCTGGAACACCTGCACCGGCACCTTGCCGGCGCGCTGCGCATCGAGCAGCGCGGCCAGGCTCGTCTCCGGCACCGTGAACGCGACGTTGATCGGGTCGAGCTGCGTGATCGTCGTCAGCGACGTCGACAGTTGCACGAGGCTGCCCGGATAGACGTTGATGGCGCCGACCCGCCCCGTCATCGGCGCCTTGATCGTCGTGTAGCTCTGGTCGACCCGGACGGCGCGCGCGGCGGCGATGTCCGCCTCCAGCAGCGCGCGGGCCGCGTCCACCTGGCTCTTCAGCGTATCGACGGCGCCCTGTGCGATGAACTTCTGGCTCAGCAGTTCCATGCTGCGCTTGTACTGCCGTTCCAGGTCGGCCAGGCTGGCGCGGTCGCGCTGCACCTGGGCTTCGGCCTTGTCCAGGTTGGCCGATTCGCTGCGGCTGTCCAGCGAGAACATCAGCTGGCCTTCCTTGACGAACTGGCCTTCCTTCACATGCACCTTGACGATCGTGCTGGTCGTCTGCGGGTGCAGGTCCACCGTGCTGATCGGGCTCACGGTGCCGTTGGCCTGCAACGTTACCGGCACGTCCCGCCGCTTCGGCGTGACAACGTTCACGGTGGTCGGGCCATTGCCGCGCCCCTTGTTACCGGCGCCTGCATGTTGCTCGCCCTGAGGTTCTCCGTGCGGCGCGCGCGTAAACTGCCACGCGCCGGCGCCGATGGCGACGGCAGCAGCAACCAGTACTCCCAAAGTGGTCTTTTTCATTGTTATGTAGTGCAGATAATGATGTGTTCGCGGTGGCGGCGCGGTCTTGCCGTATGGCATTAACCGGTCATTGTCTCACCAGTTCGCTACCGATTGATTACTTCCCTGCATAAAATTCCGGCAGTGTCAGCACCGCCTCCAATCCGCCGCCTTCTCCGTTGGCAAGAGACAACGTTGCGCCGTGCTGCTCGGCGATATTGCGGGCGATCGTCAGGCCCAGCCCCGTTCCGCCGGACGCGCGCGAGCGGGAGCTTTCCAGGCGATAGAAGGGTTCGAACACCCGCGCCAGCTGGTCCTGCGGGATGCCCGGCCCTTCATCGCGGATGCGGATACGGGCCGCACCCGCCAGGCGTTCCACCGTCACGTGGGCCTTCTGGCCATATTTGACGGCGTTGTCAATCAGGTTCACGAGGCAGCGCCGCACGTCCAGCGGCCGGCCCAGCAACGCCATGCCGGCGTGCCCCTTCAGCTCGACTGCCTGGCCCGCGTCGAGCGCATCGGCGCACACGCTGTCGAGCAGCGAATCCAGGTCCAGCTTCTGCATGGCGCCGTTCGTATCCATGCTGCGCGCCAGGTCGAGCCCCTCGCGGATCATCTGCTGCATCGCGGACAGGTCGCCGATCAGCTTCTGTTGCAGATCCTGGTCCCCCACCTTCTCCAGCCGCAGGCGCATTCGCGTCAGCGGCGTCTGCAGGTCATGCGTGATCGCCGCCAGCATCTCCGTGCGCTGCGCGATGTACTGCCGGATGCGGGCCTGCATCGCGTTGAACGCGGCGCTGGCCTGGCGGATCTCGGCGGCGCCCGTCAGCTCGAGCGGCGGCTTGTTGATGTCGTTGCCCAGGTCCTTCGCGGCCTGCGCCAGGTGCTTCAGCGGCTGCACCGTCATCCGCGTGATCAGGTAAGCCAGCACGGCCACGCACAACAGGAAAGGCACGAAGACAGCGTACTCGTTGTGGCCGGTGGGCGGCGCGCCCCGCGGCGGCAGGATCGACAGCTTCAGCACTTGCCCATCCGTCATCACGATCTTCACGGACTCGCAGGTGCCGCGCCACTGGCCAGGGCCGAACACCGTCAAGGTGCGCGGCGGTCGCACGCAGGGCGGCGGGCGCTCCGCCATCGGGATCACCTGGAAGTCGCGCGGCAGGCGCTGCCCCAGCGCGATCGAGAATTCCGTGGGCGGGTGGACGGTCAGGTCGTTGTCGGTGGCGATTTCCAGCTTCACGCCGCTCTTGCTGGCCACGGCCAGGTATTGTGCGCGCGATTCGGGGCGGACGACGTCCGCCGTCTCGATGATCTGCTCGGCCCGCTCCAGTGCATGGAAGTTGCGGTAACGCTCCAGCGTGCGCTGGCGTTCGTTGACGGCCAGCCATTGGGTCAACGCCGCCGAGGCGATGATGCCGACCATCAGGGCGAGGAACACCCGCCCCGTCATCGAATTGACGAACGCCTTCAGCGTGCCCATCGCCACGGTCAGGTGCGCGGCTCGACCGCGACGGTGCCCGCCAGCACATAGCCGCCGTTGCGCACCGTCTTGATGATCTGCGGCACCCGCGCGTCCTCACCCAGCTTCTGCCGCAGGCGGCTGATCTGGATGTCGATCGAGCGGTCGAACGGATCGGCGTCGCGGCCTTGCGTCAGGTTCAGCAGCTGGTCGCGGTTCAGCACCCGGTTGGGGTGCTCGAGGAAGACTTTCAACAAGCGGAATTCGGCGCCCGACAACATGATCACGACGCCATCCGGATTGAGCAGGTGACGCGCCGTCAGGTCCAGCGTCCACCCGGAGAAGCGGATCTGCGTGGCCTTGTCGACGCCGCCGGACGGCATCGCATTGCTGCGGCGCAGGACGCTGCGGATCCGCGCCAGCAGCTCGCGCGGCTCGAACGGTTTCGGCAGGTAATCGTCCGCCCCCATTTCCAGGCCGAGGATGCGGTCCAGCGGCTCGCTGCGCGCCGTCAGCATGATGACGGGCAGGTTCGAGTGGGCGCGCAGCTTGCGGCACAACGTCAGGCCGTCCTCGCCGGGCAGGTTCAGGTCCAGCACGATCAGGTCCGGCTTCGTCTCGTCCAGCAGCTTCCACATGGCGGTGCCGTCCGCGGCCCCATGCGTGCGGTAGCCGTTGGACTCCAGGTAATCCGCCAGCAAGGTGCGGATATCGCGATCGTCGTCGACGATCAGAATGGTCGAGGTAGGCTCCATGCCTCAATTATCGCCAGTTCGGCAGGCGAAGACCAACGGCGCTTTGTATCGTCTTGTATATGATCTTTCCATAATGTACACGAAACAAACGGATACAAAAACGCGCCTCCAGGAAACGTCGGCGAAACACTGCGTTGAGAAGATGCAGATGTGCGGTGCACATTTAAAAGCCAACCCTGGAAGGATTTAGAAATGAATATTCTGCGTAAAAGCATTATCGCCGGTGTGACGGTTCTGAGCCTCGGCTCGGCGGCATTTGCCGCCCATGCGGAAGAAGCGCCGCCCAAACATCCCTATGCGGCAACGAAATTTGATCCAGCAAAACGTGCAGAGCGTTTCGAGCAACGCCAGCAAAAGCTGCACGACGCCCTGAAGCTGAATACCAGCCAGGAAGCTGCGTGGAAAACCTATATTGCCGCGATCGCACCGAAGCAACCGGCCGGCCATGCGGACCGGGTGGCGTTCAGGGAATTGCCGGCGCCACAGCGGATGGAAAAGTGGATCGAGTTGTCCAAAACCCGTCTGCAGCAACAGGAAACCCGGCTGTCCGCGTTGAAGACGTTCTATGCGACCTTGAGCCCGGCGCAGCAGAAAGTGTTTGACGAGCAGACCGCCGGCGGCCCCAATCACCGCGGCATGCATCGGCGCGGTTGAAGCCCTCCGCTTGTGCCAGATCAAGGCGTGTTCGCGCCAGATTCTGGCATGGAGGGAGTAAAAGAAGGGGCGCCTCTGCGGGCGCCCCTTGTTCTTCCGGCCGTTACGGCAGCTTGGAGAGCGACTGCAGGAACTTGCCGCTGTCCTGGAAACCGATCACCCGGCTGTCGGCAATCTCGTTGCCTTGGGCATCGAAGAATATGATGCCCGGCGGGCCGAATAACTTGAAGCGCTGCAGCAGCGCCTTGTCGTCCGTATTATTCGCGGTAACGTCGGCCTGGATCAGGATCGTGTTCGCCAGGCGTTGCTGCACGTTTTTGTCCGTAAAGGTCAGCTTTTCCATTTCCTTGCATGACACGCACCAGTCGGCATAAAAATCGAGCATCACGGTTTTACCGCCGGTATTCCCGAGAACATTATCCAATTCAGCGATATTACGGATGCGTTTGAATTCCAGGCCTTTTTCGACGCCGCCGCGCAAATGGGCCAGCGGTGCCAATGGATCGCGCGCGCCGGTCGCCACGCCGATCATTTGAATGATGCCGAAAGCAATGAACAGCACGGCGACGGTTTGCGCGATCCAGCCTTTATAGGTGCGCAGCAGATAAATGCCGTAGGCAATTCCCAACAACGTCCAGCCGGCCATCTGCACGACGGGCGGCAAGACGGGCGACACCAGCCACCACGCCATCGCGATCATCAGCACGCCGAAGAAGCGCTTGACGCCGTCCATCCACGCGCCGGCGCGGGGCAGCAATGCGCCGGCCGACACCCCGACGAGAATCAGCGGCAGGCTCATGCCGACCGCCATCGAGAACAGTGCGCTGCCGCCGACGACGACGTTGCGCGTCTGGCTGATGTAGACAAGCGCACCTGCCAGCGGCGCCGCCACGCACGGGCCGACGATCAACGCCGAGATCGCGCCCATCGCGAACACGCCAGCCAGCTTGCCGCCGGACTGCCGTCCCGACGCGGCCGCCAGCCGCGTCTGCAGCACGGCCGGCACCTGCAACTCGTAGACGCCGAACATCGACAATGCCAGCAGGACCATCAGCACGCCGAACGTTCCCAGCACCCAGGGGTTCTGGAGCTCGGCAGCCAGGCCGCGACCGGCGAGGCCAGCGGCCACGCCGAGCGCCGTGTAGACGAGCGCCATGCCCAGCGAGTAGCTGAGCGACAGCGCGAAGCCGCGGGCCCGCGTTGCCTTGTCGCCTTCGCCGGCGATGATCGACGACAGGATCGGCACCATCGGCAGCACGCACGGCGTGAACGCGAGGCCCAGCCCCAGCAGCACGAACAGCGGCACGATGACGGCCAGGCGGCCGTCGTGCAGCGCGCCTTCGATGCGGCCCATCTCGCTCTGCGGCGCGGCGGCCGCCGCCGGCACATCCGGTGGCAGATCGACCTGCGCGTCGCCGGCGCGGCTCATTGCCGGCAGGCTGAAGGGGGCGCCGCTGCCGCCAGTGGGAGACAGCCGCGCCGTCGCATCCTGCGGCGAGTAGCACAGGCCCTTGTCGGAACAGCCCTGCCCCGTCGCCGTCAGTGTGAACGCGGCGGCCGCTTCGACGGGAATGCGGATCGTCACGCTGTGGCGGTACGTCTCGACTTCCTTGTTGAACGTCTCGTCGAACTTCACTTTGCCCGGCGGGATCTGCGGCGCGCCCAGCTGCGCGCCGGCGGCGCGGAACGCGAAGCGCTCGCGGTACATGTAGTAGCCTTCGGCGATCTTCCACGTCGCCTCGATGGTCTTGCCGTCGACGACGCGGGCGGAGAACTGGAACGCGACTTGGGGATCGAGGAATTCCTCGTCGGCCCGGACGGGCGACAGCAGGAACAGGAACGCGGCAATCGCGGCAAACAGGCGCGGCAGGATGGACATACGGCTACTCGTGCAATGGAACTGCCTGATGGTACACCAGCGCAAAAGAAAAAGCCGGGCAAGCCCGGCTTTTTCATCAGACAGCGAAGATTACTCTTCAGCGGTCGGTGCTGCTTCGACGTCGGTCGGTTCCGGACGGTCCACCAGCTCGACGTAAGCCATCGGTGCGTTGTCGCCGACGCGGAAGCCCATCTTCAGGATACGCAGGTAGCCGCCGTTGCGGTTTGCGTAACGCGGGCCCAGTTCAGCGAACAGCTTCAGGACGATTTCACGATCGCGCAGGCGGGAGAATGCCAGACGCTTGTTGGCCAGCGAATCGGTCTTGCCCAGGGTCAGGATCGGCTCGACAACGCGGCGCAGTTCTTTTGCCTTCGGCAGCGTGGTCTTGATCGCTTCGTGGCGCAGCAGCGAAACGGTCATGTTGCGCAGCATTGCCAGACGGTGGGACGAGGTACGGTTCAGTTTACGGAGGCCGTGACGGTGACGCATGGTACTTCCTTTCGATAATGTTTAAATCCGAACTCTTCGATCGCCAGACGGGTGAACGTCAGGCGCGGGTCGGTTAGTAAGATAAAACGCCCGCGGCAACATGCCGCGGGCGGTACTGCATTACTTCTCGAGACCAGCCGGCGGCCAGTTTTCCAGCTTCATGCCCAGGGTCAGACCACGGGAAGCCAGGACTTCCTTGATCTCGTTCAGCGACTTGCGGCCCAGGTTCGGCGTCTTCAGCAGCTCGTTTTCCGAACGCTGGATCAGGTCGCCGATGTAGTAGATGTTCTCGGCCTTCAGGCAGTTCGCGGAACGGACCGTCAGTTCCAGGTCGTCCACCGGACGCAGCAGGATCGGATCGACAAGCGGAGCACGCGACGGTGCTTCGGCGGCGGCTTCCGTGCCTTCCAGCGCGGCGAACACGTTCAGCTGGTCAACCAGCACGCGGGCCGACTGGCGGATCGCTTCTTCCGGCGTGATCACGCCGTTCGTCTCGATGTTGATGATCAGCTTGTCCAGGTCGGTACGCTGTTCGACACGAGCCGATTCCACGGCGTACGACACGCGGCGCACTGGCGAGAACGATGCGTCCAGGATGATGCGGCCAATCGTCTTGTTCGTGTCTTCCGACAGGCGACGGACGTTACCCGGCACGTAGCCACGGCCTTTTTCGACCTTGATCTGCATGTCCAGCTTGCCGCCTGCGGTCAGGTGAGCAATCACGTGATCCGGGTTGATCAGTTCCACGTCGTGCGGCAGATCGATGTCCGATGCCAGCACGGCGCCTTCGCCTTCCTTCTTCAGGGTCAGCGTGACGGAATCGCGGTTGTGGACCTTGAAGACCACGCCCTTCAGGTTCAGCAGCAGGTCAACCACGTCTTCCTGCACACCGTCCAGCGACGAGTACTCGTGCACGACACCGGCGATGGTGACTTCGGTCGGCGCGTAGCCGATCATCGACGACAGCAGCACGCGACGCAGGGCATTGCCCAGCGTGTGGCCGTAGCCACGCTCGAACGGCTCCATCACGACTTTTGCGTGACCGGCGCCCAGCGTTTCGACGTCGATGATACGTGGTTTCAACAAACTGTTTTGCATTGTTAAATGTCCTTTTCATTACCCTCGGCTCGTTACACCGATAAGGCTGATGGCATTAGTGAAAATGCCCACTGCTAGGAGTGGGCTTGGTACAACTGGACTACAGCGTCAACAACGATTAACGCGAATACAGTTCGACGATCAGCGATTCGTTGACGTCGGCGGCGATTTCGCTACGCTCCGGCAGCGACTTGAAGGTGCCTTCCATTTTCTTGGAATCGACGGACACCCATGCCGGCATGCCGACTTGTTCAGCCAGCGACAGCGCTTCGACGATACGGGTCTGCTTCTTGGCCTTTTCGCGCACGGCGATCACGTCGCCGACCTTGATGACGTACGACGGGATGTTCACGACGTTGCCGTTCACGGTGAACGCTTTGTGCGACACCAGCTGACGCGCTTCAGCGCGGGTCGAGCCGAAGCCCATGCGGTAAGCAACGTTGTCCAGGCGGGTTTCCAGCAGGGACAGCAGCGTTTCGCCGGTGTTGCCTTTGCGGCGGTCGGCTTCGGCGAAGTAGCGGCGGAACTGACGCTCCAGGATGCCGTACATACGCTTGACCTTCTGCTTTTCGCGCAGCTGGTTGCCGTAGTCGGAGGTGCGGGCACCCGACTTGACGCCGTGCTGGCCAGGCTTGATGTCCAGCTTGCACTTGGAGTCCAGCGAGCGGCGTGCGCTCTTCAGGAACAGGTCGGTGCCTTCACGGCGGGAGAGTTTTGCTTTCGGTCCGATATAACGTGCCACGGTGGTTTCCTTAAATAATAAAAATGACGCCCCAGCGCCGCATCGGATGCGGCCAGGCGCTAGTCTGGTGTGTGCCAGACGGTGGCTCAACAAGCCTGACCAAAAAAATGGACAGGCGAAAATAGCCGGACAGTATAACCGTTTCCGATCAACTGTTCCAGCGATTTTTGCTACGAGCGACGGTGGCCGGCCGTGCAGCGCACGGGCCGGCCATTGTCGAATTTCCGCGGGATTCCTCGAAGGAGCTTCCCAGGCGGGAATCAGATACGACGAATCGATCGGCCTGACGGCAACCAGTCCATATGGACCGGATCCGCGCAGAATCGCTCCGTTGCCGTACCCGAATTAGATACGACGGCGCTTCGGCGGACGGCAGCCGTTGTGCGGCACTGGCGTCACGTCCTGGATCTCGGTGATCTTGATACCCAGGTTGTTCAGCGCGCGAACAGCGGATTCGCGACCCGGGCCCGGGCCCTTGATGCGCACTTCCAGGTTCTTCACGCCGCATTCCTGAGCAACTTTACCAGCCGCTTCGGCAGCAACCTGCGCTGCGAACGGGGTCGACTTACGGGAGCCCTTGAAGCCGGCGCCACCGGAAGTTGCCCACGACAGAGCGTTGCCCTGACGGTCGGTGATCGTGATGATCGTGTTGTTGAAGGAAGCGTGAACGTGAGCGATACCTTCAGCGACGTTCTTTTTGACCTTCTTACGAACGCGCGCTGCTGCTGCGCTGCTTTGTTGCTTAGCCATAGTGGTTCCCTAGATTATTTCTTCAGCGATTGAGCGGCTTTGCGCGGACCTTTGCGGGTACGTGCATTGGTACGGGTGCGCTGGCCGCGGACCGGCAGGCCCTTGCGGTGACGCATGCCGCGGTAGCAACCCAGGTCCATCAGACGCTTGATGTTCATCGACAGTTCACGGCGCAGATCGCCTTCAACAACGAACTTGCCGATCTCATCACGCAGCTTTTCCAGCTCGCTGTCGTCCAGGTCCTTGATCTTCTTGTTGGTCGCCACACCCGTCTGTGCGCAGATGAACTGCGCGCGCGGACGGCCGATACCGTAAATTGCCGTCAGGCCGATCACGGTGTGCTGATGATTTGGGATGTTAACCCCTGCAATACGTGCCATTCGTTATTCCTCGATTAACCTTGACGCTGTTTGTGACGCGGTTCGACGCAGATAACACGAACGACGCCCTTGCGCTTGATGATCTTGCAGTTGCGGCAGATCCGCTTGACTGAAGCGTTAACTTTCATTTTGCACTCTCTTTGGATTCGATTTTTACAATTACTTGGTCCGGAACACGATACGGGCCCGGGAGAGGTCGTACGGCGTCAACTCCACCGTGACCTTGTCGCCGGGGAGAATGCGGATATAGTTCATCCGCATTTTACCCGAAATGTGGCCAAGAACCACGTGGCCGTTTTCCAGCTTTACTCGAAATGTTGCATTCGGCAGATTCTCCAGAATCTCGCCCTGCATCTGTATAACGTCGTCTTTTGCCATGGTGACCTTGTCGCTTAACGGGTCGGAATACCGCCCTTGAAGTTCGCCTTGCGCAGCAGCGATTCATATTGCTGCGACATCACGTAGTTCTGGACCTGGGCCATGAAGTCCATGGTCACCACTACGATAATCAGCAGGGAGGTGCCGCCGAAGACGAACGACACTTTCCACTGGGCTTGCATAAACTCCGGCAACAGGCATACCAGGGTGATATAGACGGCGCCTGCCAGGGTCAATCGGGTCAGGATCTTGTCGATGTAGCGGGCAGTCTGCTCACCGGGACGAATCCCTGGCACAAAGGCCCCGCTCTTCTTCAAGTTGTCCGCGGTCTCCTTGCTGTTGAACACCAGTGCGGTGTAGAAGAAGCAGAAGAACACGATTGCCACGGCATACAGCAATGCATGGATAGGCTCGCCTGGGCTCAGCGATGCAGCCAGATCTTTCAAGAAGCGGACGACAGGGTTGCTGTTGTCCGCACCACGCGAGAACCAGTCCACGATGGTGGCCGGGAACAAGATAATCGACGATGCGAAGATCGGCGGAATCACGCCTGCCATGTTCAGCTTCAGCGGCAGGTGGCTGGTTTGCCCACCGTAGATCTTGTTACCGACCTGACGTTTGGCATAGTTCACCAGAATCTTGCGCTGGCCACGTTCCACGAACACCACGGCATAGGTCACGGCTGCGACCAGTACCACGATGATGATGGCGGAAATCGCGCTGATCGCACCGGTCGACACCTGGGTAAACAAGCCACCCAGGGCGTTCGGCAGACCGGCGGCGATACCGGCGAAGATGATGATCGAGATGCCGTTACCGAGACCACGCTCGGTAATCTGCTCGCCCAACCACATCACGAACATGGTGCCGGTCAGCAGCGTCACGACGGAGGTGAAGCGGAAGGCCATACCCGGATCGAGCACCAGGCCCGGCTGGGCTTCCAGTGCGATCGAGATGCCGAATGCCTGGAACAAGGCCAGGAAAACGGTGGCGTAACGGGTGTACTGGGTGATCTTGCGACGACCCGACTCCCCTTCCTTCTTCAGCGCTTCCATCTGCGGCGACACGATCGACACCAACTGCATGATGATCGAGGCCGAGATGTAGGGCGTAATGCCCAACGCAAACACCGTGAAGCGCGACAGGGCGCCGCCGGAGAACATGTTGAACATGCCCAGCAGGCCACCCTCCTGCGACTTGAACAGTGCGGCCAGCTGTACCGGGTCGACTCCCGGCACCGGGATATGAGCCCCGATGCGGTAGACTACCAGAGCGCCCAGCAAAAACCACAGACGGTTCCAGGGGAAACCGGCTGCGGCACTTTTAGCAAGCTGCGGATTAGTCGCCAATTTTCGCTCCGTTCAAGCTTAAGCGTCTCAGGCTACCGAGCCGCCAGCCGCTTCGATGGCCGCTTTCGCGCCGGCGGTCACCTTCAGGCCCTTGATGGACACTGCCTTGGTGATTTCGCCGGAAGCGATCACGCGCACGTCGCGTGCCAGCACGTTCAGCACGCCGGCCTGCTTCAGCACCAGCAGGTCCACTTCGGACACTGCCAGGGCGTTCAGGTCGGACAGGCGAACTTCAGCCTTGAAGGTTGCGTTCAGCGATTTGAAGCCACGCTTCGGCAGACGGCGCTGCAGAGGCATCTGACCGCCTTCGAAGCCGACTTTGTGGAAGCCGCCCGAACGCGATTTCTGACCCTTGTGACCACGGCCGGCAGTCTTGCCCAGGCCGGAGCCGATACCGCGGCCAACGCGACGCTTGGCGTGTTTCGCGCCTTCGGCTGGTTGAATGGTATTCAATTCCATTGTTTTCTCCAGATCGTGCTTACGACACGACTTTGACGAGGTAGGCGACCTTGTTGATCATGCCGCGTACCGATGGCGTGTCCTGCAGCTCGGAAACCGAGTTGACACGGCGCAGGCCCAGGCCACGCACGGTGGCGCGGTGGTCCTGGCGGGTGCCGATCAGGCCCTTGACCAGTTTGACTTTGATAGTGCTCATGCGGTTTCTCCTTAGCCCAGGATCTCTTCCACCGACTTGCCGCGCTTAGCGGCGATCTCGGCAGGAGTGCTCATTTTCGACAGGCCGTCCAGGGTGGCGCGCACCAGGTTGTACGGGTTCGAGGAACCGGTGGATTTCGCCACCACGTCCGTCACGCCCATCACTTCGAAGATCGCGCGCATTGCACCACCGGCGATGACGCCGGTACCAGGCTTGGCTGGGGACATCATGACGCGCGACGCGCCGTGACGGCCAACCACGCTGTGCTGCAGCGTACCGTTCTTCAGAGGCACCTTGATCAGGTTGCGACGTGCTTCTTCCATTGCTTTCTGCACACCGACCGGCACTTCCTTCGACTTGCCCTTGCCCATGCCGATGCGGCCATCGCCGTCACCAACCACGGTCAGCGCCGCGAAGCCCATGATGCGACCACCCTTGACCACTTTGGTCACGCGGTTGATCGCGATCATTTTTTCGCGCATGCCGTCATCCGGCTTGTCGCTCTGCATTTTTGCTTGCATTTTTGCCATGATCGTACCCTTAGAACTTCAGACCGGCTTCACGCGCGGCATCTGCCAGCGCCTTCACACGGCCGTGGTAACGGAAACCGGAGCGGTCGAACGCTACTTCGGTGATACCTGCCTTGATTGCCTTTTCGGCGACGCGCTTGCCAACCAGAGCGGCAGCGGCGACGTTGCCGCCCTTGCCCGACTTGCCGGCCAGTTCGGCGCGCACTTCTGCTTCCACGGTCGACGCCGAAACCAGAACCTTAGCGTCCGGGCTGATCAGGTTCGCGTAAATGTGCAGGTTGGTGCGGTGGACCGACAGGCGGTTCACTTTCAGTTGCGCGATCTTGATGCGGGTTTGACGTCCGCGGCGCAGACGAGATTGCTTTTTATCCATCGTCAGCCCCTAATTACTTCTTCTTGGTTTCTTTGATCTTAACCACTTCGTCCACATAGCGGACGCCCTTGCCCTTATACGGCTCAGGGGAGCGGTAAGCACGAACTTCAGCGGCAACCTGGCCAACCTTCTGGCGATCGATACCCTTGATCACCACTTCGGTCGGGGTCGGCGTTGCCACGGTCACGCCTTGCGGCATCGCATGGACGACCGGGTGGGAGAAGCCCAGCGACAGGTTCAGCTTGTCGCCCTGTGCTTGTGCCTTGTAACCCACGCCCACCAGCGACAGCTTCTTCTCGAAGCCCTTGGTGACGCCGTTGACCATGTTGTTGACCAGCGCGCGCAGCGTGCCGGACATCGCGTTGGCTTCGCGGCTGTCGTTGGCCACGTCGAACGTCAGCGTGCCGTTGTTGTTTTCCACTTTGACCAGGCCGTTCAGGCTCTGGGTCAGGGTGCCCAGCGGGCCCTTGACGGTGATCGCTTGTGCGGAGATGGCGACTTCGGCGCCAGCCGGCACGGCGATCGGCATTTTAGCTACTCGAGACATGTGTTACTCCTTAAGCCACGAAGCAGATGACTTCGCCACCAACACCGGTAGCGCGCGCTTTGCGGTCGGTCATGACGCCTTGCGGAGTCGACACGATGGCCACGCCCAGACCGTTCATGACGGTTGGAATCTCATCCTTGCCTTTGTAGACGCGCAGGCCCGGACGGGACACGCGCTCGAGGCGCTCGATGACCGGACGGCCGGTGTAGTACTTCAGGCCGATTTGCAGTTCCGACTTGCCTTCATTCGTGGTCACAGCGAAATCTTCGATGTAACCCTCGTCCTTCAGGACGTTGGCGATAGCGACTTTGACTTTGGACGACGGCATTGCAACGGAGGTCTTCTTGACGCCCTGGGCGTTGCGAATGCGGGTCAGCATATCGGCGATAGGATCGCTCATACTCATTGCTTGTTCTCCTATTACCAGCTGGCTTTGGTCATACCCGGGATCTCGCCGCGCATGGCGAATTCACGGAGCTTGATACGGGCCAGACCGAATTTACGGAAGGTGCCACGTGGACGGCCGGTGATGGCGCAGCGGTTACGCTGGCGCGTCGGCGCGGAGTTACGCGGCAGGGCCTGCAGTTTCAGGCGTGCTTCGTAACGCTCTTCTTCCGACTTGGACTGGTCATCGATGATGGCCTTCAGAGCTGCGCGCTTGGCGGCATACTTCTCCACCAGGTCAGCACGCTTCTGTTCACGGTTAATCAGTGCGAGTTTTGCCATGATCGTTTAGTTCCTGAACGGGAATTTGAATGCGGCGAGCAGAGCTTTCGCTTCGTCGTCGGTCTTGGCGGTCGTGGTGATCGAGATGTTCATGCCACGCAGCGCGTCGATCTTGTCGTACTCGATTTCCGGGAAGATGATCTGCTCTTTGACGCCGATGTTGTAGTTGCCGCGGCCATCGAACGAACGGCCGGACACGCCACGGAAGTCGCGCACGCGCGGCAGGGCCACGGTGATCAGGCGATCCAGGAATTCATACATGCGGGCGCCACGCAGGGTCACCATCGTACCGATCGGGTAGCCTTCGCGGATCTTGAAACCTGCGATAGCTTTGCGAGCCTTCGTCACGACCGGCTTCTGGCCGGCGATCTTCGTCAGGTCGCCAACGGCGTGCTCGATCACTTTCTTGTCCGCCACGGCTTCGGAGAGACCCATGTTCAGGGTGATCTTCGTCAGGCGCGGCACTTCCATCACCGATTTGTAACCGAATTTCTCGGTCAGCTCGGAGACGACCTTGTCTTTGTACAGTTGTTGCAGACGGGCCATTTCTGATTACCCTTTCACTACTTCGCCGTTCGACTTGAAGACGCGGACTTTTTTACCGTCCACGAGCTTGAAGCCAACGCGATCTGCCTTGCCGGTCGCGGCGTTGAACAGCGCAACGTTCGACACATGAATAGGCATGGTCTTGTCGACGATGCCACCAGTAACGCCAGTCATCGGGTTCGGCTTGACGGCCTTCTTGGCCACGTTCACGCCTTCCACCACGACATGCTCAGCGTCGACGCGCTGGGTCACTACGCCGCGCTTGCCCTTGTCCTTACCGGTCAGGACGACGACTTCGTCGTTTTTACGAATCTTATCCATTGCGACTCCTTACAGGACTTCCGGTGCCAGGGACACGATCTTCATGAACTTCTCGGTGCGCAGTTCGCGCGTCACCGGGCCAAAGATACGGGTACCGATCGGTTCCAGCTTGGAGTTCAGCAGAACGGCGGCGTTGCCGTCGAACTTCACCAGGGAACCGTCCTGGCGACGCACACCCTTAGCGGTGCGCACAACCACGGCGTTATAAATTTCACCTTTTTTGACGCGGCCGCGAGGCTGCGCCACTTTAACCGTGACCTTGATCACGTCGCCGATGCCAGCGTAACGGCGCTTGGAACCGCCCAACACCTTGATGCACATGACTTCTTTCGCACCGGTGTTGTCGGCTACCTCGAGCCGGCTTTCAGTTTGAATCATAGTATTCTCTTTCCCAACTTAAGCCGAAGAATCCACACAATGCGGACCTCTCGGTCAGTCTTGGTCCCGCCAGAGATGCTGCTGCATCACTGTTTGGGTGCTTGACCTTCATACAGTACTGACCGCGAAACCGCGTCTGCGGAGAGACACTTAGCGGCGGATACATGAACGAAGCCCGCAAGTATTACATACAACCTGCGGGCCTGCAAGAACTAATTGGAAAACGGACCGGGACGCAACGGTCCCGGTCCGGTCTTCTTCTTAGACGATTTGTGCAGCTTGCACTACACGGGTCACCGTCCACGCCTTCGTCTTGGAGATCGGGCGGCCTTCCTGGATTTCCACCGTGTCACCGGTTTTGGCCTGGTTGGCTTCGTCGTGCGCGTGGTACTTGTTGCTGCGCACGATGATCTTGCCGTACAGAGGGTGCTTGACGTGACGCTCGATCAGCACGGTAACGGTCTTGTCCATCTTGTCGGACACCACTTTACCGATCAGCGTGCGCTTCAGCGACTGTTTCACTGGTTCGTTCATTTGGCTTCCTTCGTGTTCATTACCGTTTTGACGCGTGCGATGTCGCGGCGAACCTTCTTCAGCTGCGAGTTGTTCGACAGCTGCTGCGTCGCGGCTTGCATACGCAGGCCGAACTGTGCCTTCAGCAGGTCGTTCAGCTCTTTCTGCAGACCTGCCTGGTCTTTGCCGCGGAGTTCAGATGCTTTCATATTTCACTCCAATTATTGGCCGACCTGGCGCACCACGAAGGTGGTAGCCAGCGGCAGTTTGGCAGCAGCCAGGCGGAACGCTTCGCGTGCCAGTTCTTCAGCCACGCCGTCCATTTCGTACAGCACTTTACCCGGCTGGATTTCAGCCACGTAGTACTCCGGGTTACCCTTACCGTTACCCATACGGACTTCAGCCGGCTTGTTCGAAATCGGCTTGTCCGGGAAGACACGGATCCAGATACGGCCGCCACGCTTGATGTGACGGGTCATGGCACGACGAGCAGCCTCGATCTGGCGCGCGGTGATACGACCGCGAGCCACGGCTTTCAGACCGAATTCGCCGAACGACACGGCCGTGCCGCGCGTGTGCGAAATGCCGGTGTTACGGCCTTTCTGCTCTTTACGATATTTCCTGCGAGATGGTTGCAGCATGCTTGTTCTCCTGCTTATTCAGCTGCAGCCGGCTTCGCAGCGCGGCGACCGGCTGGTGCGTTTGCGGGTTTGGCACCCGGACGGCCACGGCCTGCCGGCTTGCCGTCGTCGCGGCGCGGACCACGGGGCTTCTTCTCGTCAGCCGGGGTGTCGATGACAGGCGCTTCGCCGGTAGCGGAGCGGTCACCCTTGTACACCCACACCTTGACGCCGATGATGCCGTAGGTGGTCGACGCTTCGGACGTGCCGTAGTCGATGTCTGCCTTCAGGGTATGCAGAGGCACGCGGCCTTCGCGATACCATTCGGTACGAGCGATCTCGATGCCGTTCAGACGGCCGGACGACATGATCTTGATGCCGACGGCGCCCAGGCGCATCGCGTTCTGCATCGCGCGCTTCATGGCACGGCGGAACATGATCCGCTTTTCCAGCTGTTGAGCGATCGAATCGGCGATCAGCTGCGAGTCGATTTCCGGCTTGCGGATTTCCTCGATATTGACGTGCACCGGCACGCCCATGATCTTGGTCAGCTCGGACTTCAGCACTTCGATGTCTTCGCCCTTCTTGCCGATCACAACGCCCGGACGGGAGCTGTACACGGTGAAGCGCGCGTTCTTGGCCGGACGCTCGATGACGATGCGGCCGACGGAAGCGTTCTTCAGCTTCTTCTTCAGGTACGTACGTGCCTTCAGATCTTCGTTCAGCATCTGAGCGAAGTTACCGTTGGTCGCGTACCAGCGGGAAGCCCAGTTACGGGTAACGGCCAGACGGAAGCCGGTTGGATGAATTTTCTGTCCCATCTTGGCTCCTTAGTTTCCGACCGTCAGGTAGACGTGGCAGGACTGCTTCGAGATACGGTCGCCACGGCCCTTTGCACGCGCGGTGAAGCGCTTCAGGATCGGGCCCTTTTCGACGTAGATCGTTTTCACGAACAGTTCGTCGATGTCGGCACCATCGTTGTGCTCGGCGTTCGCAATAGCGGACTCCAGCACTTTCTTGATGATGGCGGCGCCTTTTTTCGGGCTGAACTGCAGGATGTTCAGCGCGGCGTCAACCTTCTTGCCGCGGATCAGATCGGCAACCAGACGGCCTTTCTGATCCGACAGGCGCACGCCTTTGAGGATAGCTTTGGTTTCCATTATTTCTTCGCCTTCTTGTCAGCAGCGTGACCCTTGAACGTACGGGTCAGCGCGAACTCGCCGAGCTTGTGACCAACCATGTTCTCGGAGACGTACACGGGCACGTGCACTTTGCCGTTGTGCACAGCAATCGTCAGGCCGATGAAATCGGGCATGATCGTCGAACGGCGGGACCAGGTTTTGATTGGCTTCTTGTCTTTCGTCGCTTGCGCGGCTTCGACTTTCTTCACCAGGTGGGCGTCGCAGAACGGCCCTTTTTTCAATGAACGAGTCATGATTTATCCTTATTTCTTGCCGCGGCGCGAGACGATCATCGAAGAAGTGCGCTTGTTCGAACGCGTCTTCTTGCCCTTGGTCTGCTGGCCCCATGGCGACACTGGATGACGACCAGCTGCGGTACGGCCTTCACCACCACCGTGCGGGTGGTCGATCGGGTTCATCACGACACCGCGGACGGTCGGACGCACACCGCGCCAACGCATCGCACCGGCTTTACCGATCTTGCGCAGGTTGTGTTCGCCGTTGCCCACTTCACCGACCGTGGCGCGGCACTCGATGTGCACGCGACGCACTTCGCCGGAGCGCAGACGCACCTGAGCGTAGGTACCTTCGCGAGCCATCAGCACGACGCCGGCACCGGCGGTACGTGCCATCTGCGCGCCTTTACCCGGCAGCATTTCGACGCAGTGCATCGTCGTGCCCACAGGGATATTGCGGATCGGCAGCGTGTTACCGGCCTTGATCGGCGCTTCGGAACCGTTCATCAGCGTGTCGCCGACAGCCATGCCCTTGGAGGCGATGACGTAGGCGCGCTCGCCGTCGGCGTAGCAGATCAGGGCGATGTGCGCGGTGCGGTTCGGATCGTATTCGATGCGTTCCACTTTCGCAGGGATGCCGTCCTTGTTGCGCTTGAAGTCGACGACGCGGTAGTGCTGCTTGTGACCACCACCGATATGACGGGTGGTGATGTGGCCGTTGTTGTTACGGCCGGCGGTCTTCGATTTTTTCTCGACCAGGGCTGCGAACGGACGGCCTTTGTACAGGTCGGCGTTCACGACCTTCACCATGCCGCGACGGCCTGGCGAGGTTGGCTTCATCTTAACGAGTGCCATTATTTAGCCTCCTCGGCGAAATTGATTTCCTGGCCAGGCTTCAGGCACACAAACGCGCGCTTGGTGTGGTTGCGACGACCGACGAAACGGCCCGAACGCTTCACTTTACCTTCGCGGTTCACGGTTTGTACCGATTCCACTTCGACCTTGAACAGCAGTTCAACGGCGGCCTTGATTTCCGGCTTGGTCGCATCCGGCGCTACGCGGAACACGATCTGTTCGTTCTTTTCCGCCAGCATGGTAGCTTTCTCGGAAATGACCGGCGCCACCAGCACCTTCATCAGGCGCTCTTCGCTAAATTTGACGGCGCTCATGCCAGCAACTCCTCAATCTTGGCCAGTGCCGCTTTGGTAACCAGGACCTTCTTGTAGAAGACCAGCGACATTGGATCTGCGTGACGCGGCTCCACGACCAGCACGTTCGGCAGGTTGCGGGAAGCCAGCAGCAGGTTTTCTTCGATGTTGTCGGTGACGATCAGGACCGAATCCAGACCCATGCCGGTCAGCTTTTGCGACAGCAGCTTGGTCTTCGGAGCTTCGATCGACAGATCTTCGATCACGACCAGGCGCTCTTCGCGAGCCAGCTGGGACAGGATCGAGCACAGACCCGCGCGGTACATCTTCTTGTTCACTTTGTGGGTGAAGTTCTCGTCAGGCGAGTTCGGGAAGATGCGGCCGCCGCCACGCCACAGCGGGGACGACGACATACCAGCACGAGCACGGCCGGTGCCCTTCTGGCGCCACGGCTTCTTGGTCGTGTGGTGGACTTCTTCGCGGTCTTTCTGCTTGCGGTTGCCGGAACGGGCATTGGCAGCATAGGCGACGACGATCTGGTGGATCAGCGCTTCGTTGTAATCACGGCCGAAAACGGTGTCGGCGGCAGCGACGTTGGACGCGGCTTGACCTTGCGCATTCAAGAGCTTGAGTTCCATCGATTAAGCTCCCTTCTTAGCTTTGACTTTAACGGCTGGCGATACAACAACCTGGCCGTTTTTCGCGCCGGGTACTGCACCTTTCACCAGCAGCAGCTGGCGTTCAGCGTCGATACGAGCGATTTCCAGGTTCTGGGTCGTCACGGTGACGTCACCCAGGTGACCGGTCATGCGCTTGCCCGGGAACACGCGGCCCGGATCCTGCGCCATACCGATGGAGCCTGGTACATTGTGCGAACGGGAGTTACCGTGGGTAGCACGGCCGGATGCGAAGTTGTAACGCTTGATCGTACCGGCATAACCTTTACCGATCGAGACGCCCTGCACGTCGATCTTCTGACCGACTTCGAACAGCGAAACGGCGACTGCATCGCCAGCTTTCAGTTCGGCTGCCTTTGCGGCGTCGACACGGAATTCCTTCAGGAAGGAACCGGCTTCGATACCAGCTTTGGCGTAGTGACCCGCAGCGGCTTTGTTCACGCGGGATGCGCGACGTTGACCGAATGCGACCTGAACAGCGGAATAACCATCCACGTCAGGAGTTTTGATTTGCGCAACACGGTTGTTCGATACGTCCAGCACGGTCACAGGGATCGAATCCCCGTCGTCCGTGAAGATGCGCATCATGCCAACCTTGCGACCGAGGAGGCCAAGGCTCATTTTTTCTCCATTCCCACCTACGATTGGGCGGGGCTAAGTTTAACTACAGGCAGTGAATTGACTTCACTACTGGAAATGGTACGGACGAAAAAAGACAAATCCATACCGAAGCCGGCTAGTGTACTTTGCTTTCCCTCTTGACGCAACA
The DNA here is from genome assembly GCF_007830495.1 of Pseudoduganella flava. Lineage (GTDB taxonomy): Bacteria > Pseudomonadota > Gammaproteobacteria > Burkholderiales > Burkholderiaceae_D > Rugamonas > Rugamonas flava. The sequence continues at coordinate 354,410 of NZ_VLKW01000007.1, forward strand.
ACTAAGTACGAGGTATGTCACTTGCTGTTGCATAAAGATTGAGCCGCCGGCCGGGCCCGGCCGGAAACACGTGGAAGCGGCCGTGCGCGCGGCATGGCGCCGCGCAATTGCCCAGTGGGGAGTCTGTGACGGGCTACCTGGCCAGCGCCTGGTAGACGAGGTTGTGGAAGTCGGTGCCGGCGGCCGGCGCGGCCGCCGACGGCACGTGCTGCACCATCATCAGGAGCACCATCCGTTCGCGCGGATCGACCGCGAACTCGGCGGACAGGCCGCCGGCCCAGCCGAAGGTGCCCGCGCTGCCCAGCCGGGCACGGCGCGCCACGTCCAGCAATACCGCGCCGCCCAGGCCGTATCCTTCCGCATGGCGGCCGTCCCACGTGGGGTCCGGCAGCAGCGACAGGTGGTTCTGCATCATCAGCTCGATGCTCTTGCGGCCCAGCACGCGCACACCGTCCAGCGCGCCGCCGTTCAGCAGCATCTGCGCGAAGCGGGCGAAATCCTCCGCCGTCGAATACAGCCCGTCCGCGCCGCTCAGGTAAGGATGGCGGCGCTGGCCCGGCGCCGCGTCCGTCTCGACGGGCGGCGCCAGCTTGCCGTGCTCGTCGGTGGTGGCCACGTCGACGATCCGGTGGCGCTGCGCGGGCGGCACGACGAACGCCGTGTCGCGCATCCCCAGCGGCAGGAACAGCCGCTTGTGCAGAAACGCATCGAAGCGCAAGCCCGACACCACCTCGGCGACGCGGCCGGCCACGGCTGCGCAGATGCCGTCGTCGGCGAAACGCGTGCCGGGTTCAAAGGCGAGCGGGACCGTGGCCAGCCGCCGCGTGAATTCGGCCAGGTCCGGCGCATCCATCACCTGCGCCGCGGCCAGCCGCGCCGGCGGCGCGAAGCCGGCCGTCTGCGCCAGCAACTGCCGGATCGTCAGGCGCGGCGCGGCGCCGGCGAATTCGGGGAGGTACCTGGCGACGGGATCGTCCAGGTCCAGCCTGCCCTCCTCCAGCAGCGTGAGCACGGCCGCCGCGGTGACAGCCCGTGTCAGCGTGTCGATGCGGAAGATGGCGTCGCGCGCCAGCGGAGACTGGCGGCCCAGGTCGCGGTGCCCCCAGGCGCGAAAGTCGACGATGCGGCCGTTGCGCATCACCAGCACGACGGCGCCCAGATATTCGCCGCGGGCGACGCTGGCGGCGAAATGATCGTCCAGCCGCCGCACGCGCTCACCCGCCAGTCCCTGGCTCTCCGGCGCAGCTTCCGGCAACGGCGCCGCGTGGGCACAGATCGATGCCAGCAGGACGGTACTGAGGAGTCGTTTCATAAACGGTAGATGACCAAGGCAGATGACAGTGGAGCAACGGCCCATTGTACCGTCCTACTCCGCCGCCGATGCGATAATCCGTCTCATGAACACCTATATGCTGCTGAAACTGCTGCACGTGCTCAGTTCGACGGTGCTGTTCGGCACCGGCATGGGCATCGCCTTCTTCAAGTGGATCACGGACCGCGCCGGCGACGTGCGGGCGATCCGCATCGTCACGGAACGGACCGTGCTGGCCGATTACGTGTTCACGACGCCGGCCGTCATCATCCAGCCGGTCACCGGGTTGGCGATGATCTGGCTGGCGGGCTACCCGCTGTCCTCGTCGTGGATCGTGTGGTCCGTCGCGCTGTACCTGCTGGCCGGCGTGTGCTGGCTGCCTGTCGTGTGGCTGCAGATCCGGATGCGCGACCTGGCGCGCGTGGCCGATGCGGCCGGCGCGCCGTTGCCGGCGTTGTACTGGCGTTACCAGCGGCTGTGGTTCGTGCTGGGGATACCCGCGTTTTCCGCGCTCGTCGTCATTTTCTGGCTGATGCTGAACAAGCCGGCCGGGTAGCAACATCGCTGCCGGCCCGGTGCGCGGCGCCGGGCAAAAAAAAAGACCAGGCCGAGGCCTGGTCTTGCCGGTCGCGTTACACGATCAGAACGTATAGGTCGCCGAGGCGCCCACCACCCGGAACTGGGCCGACGGCTGGTAGCCGTCGCGCCAGTTGATCGGTGCGGTCTGCGAGAACACGTTGTCGATGTACAGGTTCAGCTTCACGTGCTCGATACCCGTGTACTGCAGGTTGTAGTCGACCGTCGTGTTGCTGCCCACGCGGCCGCAGTAGCCCAGGTACTGCTCGGCCACCTTCTGGGTCGCGCAATAGGTCGGCGAATCGAGGCTGTTGTTGGAGAAGCCGCTGCGGTAGTTCACCGTCACGCCATGGTCCCAGGCGCCCAGCTTCAGCGCGCCGCGCAGCTTCATCCGCAGGCGGGCGCCCACGTCGTAGGTGCCGGCCTGGTTCTCGCTGTAGGCGTTGTCGGCCACGAGGAAGGTCTGGAACTTCAGCATGTACGAGCCATCCAGCTTGATGCGGATGTTGGCGTCGCCCACGCGGAAGCGGCCGTCGGCGTCGAAGTCGATGCCGGAGACCCGCGTCTTGCCCGTGTTGACGTACGGGTTGTACACCATGCCCAGCTTGCCGATCCCCTGGAAGTCGACCGTGTTGCCCGGCGCATATTTGCGCGCCAGCGCGATGAACTCGTTGTCCGTGCCCGTATTGTCGACGCGTATCAGCTGGCCGGCCGGCAGGCTCGCTTCGCCTTTCAGAATGTCGGCGGTCGCGCGAGTGCCGATCTCATCCTTGCGCTCGATGTGGTAGTAGTCCACCGCCAGCGTCCAGTTCTTGACCGGCTCGAATACGAGGCCCGTCGTGAACGAGCGCGAGGTTTCCGGCTTCAGGTCCGGGTTCGATGCCACGAAGCTCGGCAGCGACGCCTGGCAGTCGTTGTTACGGAACGTGTTCGCCTGTGCCTTGTCGGCCGTGGTGGCGTTCGGCGCATTCTGGATCAGGTTGTTCAGCTGGCTGGCGATCGGGCAGCGGCGCGGGTCATTCAGCGAGTTGACGATCGAGCTGCGGCCCAGGCCGTTGCCGGACTCGACGATGTTCGGCGCCCGGAAGCCGCCGGCCGCCGTGGCGCGCAGCAGCAGGTTGTCGGTCGCGTTCACGCGCAGGCCCAGCTTCGGCGAGACGTGGGCATCGCTGCCGTCGGTCTTGTCGGCACGCAGCGCGGCGTTCAGCTCGACGCGCTTGATCACGGGGATCGTCGCTTCGCCGAACACGGCGTACTGGTTGACCTTGTCCTTCACCTGCAGGCCGAAGATGCCGACCAGCTCACCGTTCAGCACGTTGTCCGAGCTCTTCATCTCATACGCATTGCTGCGCACGTCCGTGCCGACGGCGATCGACAGCGGGCCGGCGGGCAACTGCGCCACTTCGCCGGACAGCGTCGCATCGAAGAACTTCACTTCCGCCTTGCCTTCCGTCGTGCGGACCGGGAACATCGATTCCAGCAACGCGCGGTCGTTCTGCTGGCCGAACTTGTAGGTGCCGTTGACGATCGCGTCCGTGTAGCCCTTGGCGCTCGGTGCGCGGGTGGCTTTCGTGCCCGTCGACTTCATCCAGCCGGCCGCGGAGCGCCAGTCGAACTTGCCGAGGGTACCGTTCAGCGACAGCATGACGCGCGACTGCTCGGACTCGGTGCTGTTGAAGTTGAAGCCGTCGCCCGTGTCCATCAGGCGGGCGCGGTATTCGACGGGCGCGTCGTAAGGATTGTTCGGGTGGCCGACCGGCAGTTTCGGGTAGTAGTACGGGCCGACCATGCGGCCGCCGTAGACGTCGTACCAGATATTGCCCGTGCTGGTTGCGCTGCCGTTGCTGGTGCTGAACGGCGCAACGATGTAGTCGTTGGTCGCTCGGGCGTTGGTCAGCTCCAGGTTCGCTTCGATATCGCTGCCGATCTTGAAGTTCGTAACGCTGGCGATGGCGTGCCGCTTGCTGTCCGTGTTCAGGCCCGTGTACGGCAGCACGTCCCATTTGCACAGCTTGTCGCTCGGGTCGATCGCCTCCGCCGGGCAGCCCGGTGCGGCCACGATGTTCGTGCTGCTCCGGTAGTAGTTACCGGTCGGCGAGAACGAGCTGCGCGCGTCCCACGTCGAGCGGCCCGGGGTCAGGCGGTGCCAGTCCGGGTAATGTTCGCGCAGGTCGTCCGTGCTGTAGCCGTCGCGCTTGTAGCCTTCGATCGTCAGGTAGGTATTGAAGCCCTGCTTTTCCAGGTCGCCGTAGCCGACGATCGCCGACACGTTCCGGTTGCGCAGGTCTTCGAAGTGCCGCGCCGTCTTGTAGGTGGCCCTGATCTGGGCGCCTTCATACTGCTTGCGCAGGATGATGTTGACGACGCCGGCAATCGCGTCCGAGCCGTAGATCGCCGAAGCGCCATCCTTCAGCACCTCGATGCGTTCAATCGCATCGCTGGCGATCGCGTCCAGGTTCGTGAAGTTTTCCTGGGCGCCGTCGGCCAGCGCGTACGGCGCGATGCGGCGGCCGTTGACGAGGACCAGCGTGGCAACCTTGCCCAGGCCGCGCATTTCAACGGCGGAAGCGCCCGTGGCGAAGCTGCCGGAGCTGCTGCTGGCCGAGTTCAGGTCGGTCGTGACGGACGACATCGTCGTCAGGATGCCGAGGGCCGTCGTCTGGCCGGTGCGGTCGATGTCGGCACGCGTCAGGATCTGCACGGAGCCGGCCGTTTCGGCCTCGGTACGCTTGATGCTTGAGCCGGTGATCTGGACGCGCTGGATTTTTTCCGCGGGTTCGGCGGCCTGTTGGGCTGCCGCGTGTTCGGTGTAGGCAAGGGCCAGCGCGATCGCGATGGCACGCTTTCTCAACGTGTTCGTGTGCTTCAAAACTACTCCCAGTGGTTTGTATCGAGGTGCGCCGGCTCTTGTAACCGCTCGTGGCGGTCCGGCCGGCGTCAGGAGTAATTTCGCACAACATTTACTCTGAAGAAAGATGTATCTGAACGTTTTATTCTGTAACAGTCTATTACTATGGCAAGTGTTGTTTTACAGGCACACAATGGCGGGTCGGGCAACCATCGGCGCACGCCGGCAGGAGCCCCCTCCCGCCGCGTGCTCGCTGCAGCAAACCGGACGATCCCGCCCCGGGACCGTCCAGCGAGCCGTCAGAACGTGTAGCGTGCGCTGACGGTGAAGTAGCGCCCGTAGTTGTTGTGCAGCCCTTCGTTGTAGCCATTCTGCGGCACGAACGATGTCGAGATGCCTTGGCCCGGATCGTATGGCGCGCGCTTGTCGAACAGGTTCTGGATGTTCAGCGAGAGCATCAGGTTCTTGAAGCCGGTATAGGTGTAGCCCAGCCCGACCGTGACCCACGGGTCGATCTTGCAATCCGGGTAGTAGTCCTCGTACAGTGGCACCGTGCCATTACGGTTCGGTTCCGCGTCCGTCGGCTTGGCGGTGCCGTAATGGCAGAACGGCTGCTCGTACACTGTGGTGCCATTGACGTAGCGCTTCAGCGAGACGGAGCCGACGTAGTTGACGGAAGCATTTACCGCGTGGTCGCCGCGCGTCCACACGCTCGCCAGGTTGAACTTCAGCCGCGGCACGTCGATACTGCTGGAGAGATTCCAGTCGTAGATCCCGGCATTGCCGCCAACCACGTTGTGCTCGATGTCGCCAGGGTGCTGCGCCAGGGAATAGTGCGTCATGTAGGTGCCGTTCAGCTTGCTGCTGAGGGCGCCCCACTCGCCCAGGCGGGCGCGGTGGCGCACTTCGAAGTCGATACCGCGCACCTCCGTCGAACCCTGGTTTTCCCATGGCAGGCGGACCATCAACAGCGGCCCAGTGTTAGGAATTGGCGTGCCGTTGGCATCGGTCACGAAGTTGGCCGGATTCTGATCGCGCACGACGTTCTCGGGGAAGCGGTCCTCGTTCTTGATCGCCTCGAACGCGGAACCCTGCACCACCTCGCCTTCCTTGCGAATGCGGAAGTACTCGACGAGGAAGTCCAGGCTGCTGCTCGGCGAGTAGATCAGGCCCAGCGAGTAACTGCGCGATTTTTCCGGCACGAGGTCGGGGTTGGCGCCACCGGTACCGGCGGCCGATTTGGCGCAATCGACTTCCGTTGCGCCGGGCTTCGGCGTGCGCTCGTCCGGCTCGCAGCGGCGGCGGTCGAAGATATCGCGCAGGAACACCTGCGAGCCGCCCGGCGTTACCTGCACCAGCGCCGGCGCGCGGAAGCCTTTCGCGTAGGTGCCGCGGAAGGCCAGCCCGTCGATCGCGGTCCACTTGAAGCCCACCTTCGGCACGTAGTTCGTCTTGATGCTCGGGTACTTGTCCGCACGGCCGGCGAAGTCCATTTCCAGGTTCTTCAAGATCGGCGTGCGCAGCTCGACGAAGGCGGACTTCACGTCGCGCTCGCCGTCGATGATCGAGTTGACCAGAGCATAGATATTGCCCGCGGCAAGGTCCGGCGTCGGATCGAGCTTGATCTTCTCGCGACGCAGTTCGACACCGAGCGCCAGTCCCATCGGACCGCCCGGCAACTGGCCGAACTGCGTGTTGGCCTTGGCGTCCCACTGCAGGATGGATGCCTGGCCGGTATTCGTCACGGCTTGCGTGAGCGTCGGATCGGCGGCCAGCTGGGCCAGCGTCGTGCCGGTATTGAGCTTGCGCAGCGTCGGCAGGTAGAGGCGGTCCCGGTACGTGTCTTCTTTCTCGGACCGGTTCCACAGCAGGCCCGTATCCCAGCTCCAGCCGCGGAAGTCGCCTTCGGCACCGACCAGCAAGCGGGCGCTCTTGTTGATGATGTCAGTGCCGCCGTCCGTGTTGACGAAGCGGTAGCCCACCGAGGCGCGCGCATTCGGGAACGGGTTGTCCGGATGGCCGATTTCCAGGATGGCCTGGAACGGGTCGGCAACGCCTGTCGCCGTGAAGTTGTTCACGGACGACTGTCCGAGCGTCAGCGGTGAGCCGGTGTAGTTGCGCTCGGACCGGGCATAGGCCACCTCCGCGAATGCGCGCGCATTGGCGCCCAGCTTCAGTACGCCACGGCTCATCAGCACGGCGTCCTTGCCTGCGCTTTGCGCTTCCAGGTGGCGCGTCAGGTCGTAGTTGCAGAACGTGCGGCCGACCCACACGCTGGTCGCCGGGAAGCCCATCTGCGTCGTGCCCACCAGCTGTTCAGAAGGATCGCAGCCGAGCGTCGTACGCAGTCGCTGGTCCGCGTTGGCGCGGGTGACGCCGAAGTTGCGCGAGCCGGGCGCGCTCTCGCGATAGAACGTCGGGTACTGCGATACCTGGCTGCCATACGGCGTCGCGAAGCGGCCGTTCAACTGCTGGTACTGTTCGAACGCGATGTCGGTAGCGTCGCGCAATGCCGTACGGTCGCGCTTGGAGACGTCGACCGTGACGAACACGTTGTAGCCGTCGGTGTCGAGGTCGCCTTTGCCCCAGGCGCCGCTGGCACCCCGGCGGGCGAATTCGCCGTCGTCGTTGGCGCTGTAACGGGCGGACAATTCGGCGCCCTGGTAATTACTCTTCGTGATGAAGTTGATGACGCCGCCGATGGCGTCCGAGCCGTACACGGCGGACGCGCCATCCTTCAGGATCTCCACACGGTCGAGCGCGCTGATCGGAATGCTGTTCAGGTCGTACAACGTGGAATTGCCGTCGTTCGGGTCGGCGTATGCGGACGGGGTCATGCGACGGCCGTTCAGCAGGATCAGCGTCGAGGTCGACGACAGGCCGCGCAGCGAAGCGGTCGCGACGCCGCGCGAGAAGCCGCCATCGGTGCTGTCGTAGTTGCTGTCCGAACCTATGGCCGGCACGAACCGCATCAGCTGCTGGACCGTTTGTGCGCCGGTGTCCTTGATGTCCTGCGCCGTCACCACCTGGACGGGCGACGTGCCTTCCTTGTCGACCCGCTTCAGGTTGGAACCGGTGATGTAGACCGTCTGCGAGGGTTGGCTTGCCGGCGCCTGAGCGAACGCGGCGGGGCTCGCAAGCGCCGCCGCGACCGCGACAACGCTTGTCTTCAGAATTAACTGCATGCGTAGACTCCCGAAACTTGTGTGGAAAGGTCGCTGTTACAATTCGTAACGCTTCTTAGCAATTTCTCACGATTAGGGTTGTCTTATCAAAAACATTCTGCGGAACAGTGCGTATGGATGGCATAACTGTTGTATTACTGCCAAGCGTCCATCGAACGTTCGGCCGCGAGTCGTAACGCCTGATACTTTATTCGGACGGTGCGAAACGCTGGGACAAAAAAAAACCGGAACCCTCGGGTTCCGGTTTTCTCAGCAGGATGGCCCAGCCATCCGGCGCGAATCGATTACTGCAGCTTGATCTCGACGTCCACGCCAGCCGGCAGGTCCAGCTTCATCAGGGCGTCAACGGTCTTGTCGGTCGGATCCACGATGTCCATCAGACGCTGGTGCGTACGGATTTCGAACTGGTCGCGCGACGTCTTGTTCACGTGCGGGGAACGCAGCACGTCGTAACGCTGGATGCGGGTCGGCAGAGGAACCGGACCTTTGACCACGGCGCCGGTGCGCTTGGCGGTGTCAACGATTTCCAGAGCGGACTGGTCGATCAGTTTGTAGTCGAACGCCTTCAGGCGGATGCGGATCTTTTGATTCGGGGTGGACATGCTAATTCCTTAAAAAGAACGAACCGGGCGAGGATGCTCCGGCAATGTAAATAAGGTACAACCGCTACAACAGAAAGCGGGACCGGCATGATAACACAGCCGGCCCCGCTTTAGATCAGGCCTGGAAAATTAGGCGATGATCTTGGCAACGACGCCCGCGCCGACGGTACGGCCACCTTCGCGGATTGCGAAGCGCAGACCTTCTTCCATCGCGATCGGGGAGATCAGCTTGACCGTGATCGACACGTTGTCGCCCGGCATCACCATCTCTTTGTCGGCCGGCAGCTCGATCGAGCCGGTCACGTCCGTCGTACGGAAGTAGAACTGCGGACGGTAGTTGTTGAAGAACGGGGTGTGACGGCCACCTTCGTCTTTCGACAGCACGTAGATCTCGCCGGTGAAGTGGTTGTGCGGCTTGATCGAGCCCGGCTTGGCCAGAACCTGACCACGCTGGACGTCTTCACGCTTCGTACCACGCAGCAGCAGGCCGACGTTGTCGCCAGCTTGACCCTGGTCCAGCAGCTTGCGGAACATTTCCACGCCGGTGCAGGTCGTCTTGACGGTGTCGACGATGCCGACGATTTCGATTTCTTCGCCGACCTTGATCACGCCGCGCTCGACACGACCGGTCACCACGGTACCGCGGCCGGAGATCGAGAACACGTCTTCCACCGGCATCAGGAACGT
>NZ_VLKW01000008.1 GCF_007830495.1 Pseudoduganella flava
CAACACCGCTAAATCAACTACTTACCCCTCCACAGGACACCGGAGGTGAGCAAACTCAGCTCACCCTCCTATGAAAAACGTTGGGACACTACTGGTCTGACACCCTTTTTTTCACGCGACGTGCACCCGCGCGTCGCCTGCTGCCATGCGGCCGATGACGGCGGCGGCCTCGAAGCCGCCGGCGCGGAAAGTCGCCAGCACGTCGTCGACGGCGGACGGATCGCACGAGACCAGCAGGCCCCCGGACGTCTGCGGGTCCGTCAGCAGCGTGTGCTGGGCCGGTGTGACGGTGGGCGCCAGCGTCACATCCTTGCCGTACGCATCCCAGTTGCGGCCCGAGGCTCCCGTGAAGAAGCCGTCGTGCGCCAGCTGTTCGACGCCTGGCAGCAGCGGAATCTTCGCCATGTCCAGGTGCGCCGCCAGCTTAGCGCCGCGCGCCAGTTCCAGCAGGTGGCCCAAGAGGCCAAAGCCGGTGACGTCCGTCAGCGCGTGCACGCCCGGCAGTTCGGACAGCGCCTTGCCCGGCTTGTTCAGTTTCGTGGTGCTCGCCACCATCGCGGCATAGCCGTCGGCACCCAGCACGTTCTTCTTCAGCGCCGCGGACAGCACGCCCACGCCGAGCGGCTTGCCCAGCACGAGTACGTCGCCGGCCTTGGCGTCGGCATTGCGCTTGACCTTCGACGGGTGGACGAGACCCATCACGACGAGGCCGTAGATCGGCTCGACGGAATCGATCGTGTGGCCGCCGGCGATCGGAATGCCCGCTTCCGCGCAGATCGACTCGCCGCCCTTGATGATTTGCCCGATCGTCTCGATCGGCAGCTTGTTGATCGGCATGCCGACGAGGGCCAGCGCCATGATCGGCGTGCCGCCCATCGCGTACACGTCCGAGATCGCGTTGGTGGCGGCGATGCGGCCGAAGTCGAACGGGTCGTCGACGATCGGCATGAAGAAGTCCGTTGTGGCGATCAGCGCCTGCTCGTCGTTCAGCTTGTAGACGGCCGCGTCGTCGGCCGTCTCGATGCCGACCAGCAGTTCCTTCGGCACGGGGAAGCCGCTCGAATTCTTCAGGATCTCGGACAGCACACCGGGGGCGATCTTGCAGCCGCAGCCGCCGCCGTGGGAGAAGGAAGTCAGTTTGATCGGTTCAGTCGTCATGATGTGTAGTACCAGATTAGGGATTGAGCAGATTATCCACCAGGTGGAGCAAAGCTGCTTGCTCGGCCGCGGGCGCGAACAGCGGCGCCCGGGCGGCGCACTGGGCGCGCAGCAGCGCGGCAAAGGCCTCGTCCTCGATGGCGCGGTCGATCAGCCGGGCCAGCGCGGCCGCGTCGCCGGCGGGGAAGTAGCCGGCATAGTCACTGCCCAGCATGCCGCGGTTGCCGTCGATGTCGCTGGCCAGTACGGGCACGCCGGCCGTCACGGCCTCGATGATGACGTTGGCGCCGCCCTCCATCTTCGAGCAGATCGCCATCGCATGGCTGTGCCGCAGGTGTTCGCGCACCTCGGCCTGCGGCAGTGCGCCCAGCCAGCGGTAGCGCGGCAGCCGCGCCGCCGTGTCCTGCGCCAGCGCGCCCAGCGCCGGATCGAGCGCGCCGCCGATGTGCAGCAGCCGCGCGCGGGGGCTCGTCACGAGGCTGGCCGCACGGATGAACGTGGCCGGGTCCTTCTCGTCGCGCAGGTGGCCCGCCATCACGATCGTGCCGCTGCCCACCGCGCAGGCCGACGGCGGCAGCGCGGGCGCGGACTGGTAGATCACGTGGGCCTTGCCGCGCACGTCGTCCGGCAGCTCGGCCAGGCCGGCCGGCTGCAGCAGCACCAATGCGTCCGCGCTGCGCAGCGAGGCCGCAGCGGCGGCATCGTCATGGATGTCGCGGTACAGGTCCGTGCCTGTCAGGACGAGCAGGGCGGGGCGGCCGGGATGGCGGGCGCGGAACGCGGCCAGCGCGGCGGCCGAGCGGCGTGCGTGCAGTGCGATCAGCAGGTCCGGCGCGGGATCGCCGTTTGTCCAATCGGCGGCGATCGTCACGTCGTGGGGCGCCAGGAAGGCGGCCCAGCGCACCGCCGTGTGCCAGTTGCCGTTGTTGTCCCGCGCGGTACCGGGGCTGACGATGCGGATCGTGTGCTTGCCTGCGGAGTTACCAGTGGCTGCCATGTCAAATCGCTTGGGTTTACAATCTCGCAATGAATTCCATTACCGCTTCCTTCCGCACCGCGCGCACACAGCAACTGGCCGAGGCCTTGCAGAATGCGCGGCATTATACGCTGGCGCTGTTCGACTGCTTTGCCGCCGCCGGCATGGACGTGCCGCGCAACGTGCCTTACCTGCGCATCGTGAACCCGCCGCTATGGGAACTGGGCCACACCGCCTGGTTCGCCGAATGGTTCATCCTGCGCGAGGCGCTGTCGAGCCACCCGGCCGATGCCCAGTCGCCGTCGCTGCTGACGAAGGGCGACGACTGGTTCGACTCGGCCAACGTCTCGCACCGCAGCCGCTGGAACCTCGACCTGCCGACGCCGGGCGGCGTGAAGACCTATTGCCACGAGGTGCTCGACCGCGTGCTCGACAAGCTGTCGCGCGAGGCCAGCGTGGACGAGGCGCTGTACCCGTACCGTCTCGCGCTCGCGCACGAGGACATGCACGGCGAAGCGTTCCTGTACACGCTGCAGACGCTGGGCCTGGAAGCGCCGCCCCAGCTGACGCACGACGACAGTGCATATGTGAGCCCCGGCGACATCCGCTTCCCCGGCGGCACGCTGCAACTGGGCTGCGCCGCCGACACCGCAGGCTTCACGTTCGACAACGAGCGCGCCGTGCACCCCGTCTACGTGGCGCCGTTCCGGATGGATGCGGCGCTCGTGACGAACGGCCAGTACATGGACTTCATCGGCGACGGCGGCTACGACAACCGCCAGTTCTGGAGCACGGCCGGTGCGAACTGGCTGATGCACCAGGACCGCTGCGCGCCGCGCTACTGGGAGCGCGACGGCGGCGACTGGCGCACGGTGCGCTTCGGCCGTGCCGCCACGCTGAACCCCCACGAGCCGGTGCGCCACGTGAACCTGTACGAGGCACAGGCCTACTGCGCCTGGGCCAACCGGCGGCTGCCGACCGAGGCCGAATGGGAATACGCGGCGCTGTACGGCCACCCGGCATTCCGCTGGGGCCAGTTGTGGGAGTGGACCGCGTCGCCGTTCGAACCGTATCCCGGCTTCGCGCCGGACCGCTACCGCGAATACTCCGAGCCGTGGTTCGCCACGCACCAGGTGCTGCGCGGCGCATCGTTCGCGACGCCGTCGCGCCTGGGCTCGGCGAAGTTCCGCAACTTCTACATGCCGGAGCGGGACGACATCTTCTGCGGCTTCCGCACCTGCGCCTGGGAGTAGAGCTTCAGCTTCGGGGCGGGTAGCGTCAGGCGGCGAGCCGGCGCAGCGCTCCACCCACACGGGGCTGCGCGGGCGCCTCGTCCAGCGTGAAGCTGGCGACCAGTTCCGCCAGACGCGCGGCCTGTTCCTGCATGCTCGCGGCGGCCGCTGCCGCTTCCTCCACCAGCGCGGCGTTCTGCTGCGTGACGGTGTCCATCGACGTGATGGCTTCGTTGACGTGGCCGATGCCGGTGCTTTGTTCCGACGACGCGTCGGCGATCGACGCCATGATCTGCGTGACGCGCGCCACGCTGTCGACGACGTCGTTCATCGTGCTGCCGGCCTGTGCGACGAGCGTGCTGCCAGCGCTGATGCTGTCGACCGAATTGTTGATCAGCTCCTTGATCTCCTTGGCCGCTGCGGCGCTGCGCTGGGCGAGGTTGCGCACTTCGGCGGCGACGACCGCGAAACCACGCCCCTGCTCGCCGGCGCGGGCTGCCTCGACGGCCGCGTTCAGCGCCAGGATATTGGTCTGGAACGCGATCGAGTCGATGACGGAAATGATATCGACGACCTTCTTCGACGACGCGCTGATCGTCTCCATCGTCGACACGACCTGCGACACGACCTGGCCGCCTTGCTGCGCGACCGAGGAAGCGTGCTGCACCAGCGAATTGGCCTCGCGCGCATTCTGGGCGTTCTGGTTGACGGTGGACGTCAGCTCCTCCATCGACGCCGCAGTCTCTTCCAGCGCGGAAGCCTGCGACTCGGTGCGCGCCGACAGGTCCATATTGCCGGTGGCGATCTGCGCCGACGCGGTAGCGATCGTTTCCGCGCTGCGACGGATCTCGCCGATGGTGCGTGCCAGGTTTTCCTGCATCGTCTTCATGCCATACAGGACGCTGCCGCGATCGTTGGCGGCCGTGTCCACGTGCACCGACAGATCCCCGGCCGCGATGCTGGTGACGATCGCCTCGGCATAGCCAGGGTCGCCGCCGATCGTGCGTTGCAGGCTGCGGTTGATGACGCCGACGATGGCCGCGAGGATGGCGCAGACGACCAGCAGCACGCCAGCCGACTTTGCCAGGGTGACGCGGAATGCCGCATCGATGTCGTCCATGTAGACGCCGGTGATGACGATCCAGTCCCACGGCCGATACGCGGCCGCGCGGCTGAGTTTCGGTACCGTTTCGCTGCCGCCGGGACGCGCCCACCAGTATTCGGCAAAGCCGGCACCCGCCGCGCTGTGCCCGGCGGCGACGATGTCGCGGTACAGGTAGTTGCCTTTCTTGTCCTGGAAATCAAGCACGTTCTTGCCCTCGGCTTCCGGCTTGGTCGGGTTCATCACCGACACCCCATCGCCGCTGACGATGGACAGGTAGCCGTCCTTGCCGTAGCGCTGGTGGCGCAGCAGGTCGATGGCGAGCTTCTTTGCTTCGTCCTGGCTGATCTTGCCGGCTTGTGCCTGATCCGCATACATCTTCACGCCGGACAGCGCCGTCTCGACGATGTTGGTCAGGTCCTGCTTGCGCTCGTCAATGCGGGTCTGGCGGATCTGGATGGCTTCGAACAAGAAGATCGCTGTGATGCAAAGCAGGCTGCAGATCAGGGGAATCCACAGTTTCTGCTTGAAGGTCAGGGATTTCATGGCTGGCTCGCTGGAGTGGCTGTTACAGACGAGCATAAGGCAGCTATCGGAAACTGGTCCGTATAAACATGAAAGACGTTAATTCTGGTTGTGTAGTTGCAACTACTTTGTTTTGTGTTGTTGGGCTACATGTGACTGGCCTCAACCGCGCCCGCTCTTCGGCATCGTTGAAATCAGGCTTGCACCGCAACTCGTCTTATGCCCCTCGAATGCTACGGGCACGCCATCGATGGTTACGTTCGGATCGCCTTCGGTAATGATGCAAACCGTATGGCCGGGCAGGGGACACATGCAGCGGTCACCCTGGCGCGCGACGGCCACGCCCATGACGTTCGTCTTCGGCGCGGCCGACACCACGCGGCCGCCATGCGTGGTGGGATCGTTCAGTCTGATTACGCCCTTCATGGCATGCTCCCCGTCATTTCGAATACCCCTGCGATGCGGGCGGCGCATCGTGGCGCAGCCCCCACCACATCAGGAACACATTGTTTTCGCCCCGTGCGCGGAACCAGGGCTTGTCGTGATCGATTGGACGCACCCTCTCGGGCGGGACGACGAGGACTGCTGTCGGCTTCGTACTGTCGGTGGTGCCTGCCACGAGCACATTCTTGCCAATGTGATTGGCGTAGGCGATGCCCAGCGCGACGTTGGTCAGTGCCGTACCCGCGCCCATCTCGCCTAGCAGGGCAGGCGTGTTGAAGGTTTGCTTGGCGAAGTCGAACTCGGCGACTTCGGTCGCGAGGGTGCGCGCGAGGTTACCCAGGCGCTCGGGTGAGGCGGCGTGGGTATTGTTGGCGTCGTGGATGACGTAGCCGATGTCCGTTGGCTTCTTACTGGCGTTCTCGACGGCCTTGTCGAGTGCCGCCTTCCACGCCTGGATCGTGCGGGGCTGCTCGGGCCTGGTTTCGAAGTCTGCCACGTCGGCGCTGGCCGGATAGCCGATCCAGGCCAGCGGCGCGCGCCCGGTCTTGTAGTTGGGACCGGCCAGGACGAGCAGGACCATATTCTCGTTGATCTGCTTGTCCTTCGGGCGGCTGGGGGCGTCCCAGTTCATCGCCCATACGGTTTCGTCCGGGTGGGCTTGCAGGTAGTCGAGGGCAGCGGTGAGGGAGGTAAAGCCGGCATTGGGCCCGCCCTGAGTAACCCGGACATCTGGCAGCGAATCTTTTGACCAGGACTTCGGGAAGTGGGGATTGCCGATCTGGAAGCACTGACGGATATTGTTGCGTGCAAAATCCGCCGCCTCAATGGCGTTTATAGTATTTTCTGGCAGCGCGTATTCCACACGAATCCCGGCCAGTTCCCGCCAGCCCGACCTGTCCTTTAGCGAGTGCACATTGTAAAAGTAGGTAGGGCTCGCAAAGTAGATGTCGTGCATATGTAGAGTTATCATGTCGAAGTATTGCTCGTGATAGTCTTTGAAGCTAGTCTCTCCATCCCAACCGATAGCTATTGAGCCAACAACTCCAAGTTTGGAATATTTCTCTGGCTTAGTGTTAACCATATCGTCGCCCTGATTCGGTTTTGTTAACCCAAGTGTCCATAGCAGCTGCCATTCGGTTGGGTAGTCTCGTCTCTGCAATGGATTGAGCCATTGCACTCCGACCACTTGTGCGGCAAATGTGCGCCCCGGAAGCACTCTATTTGTGACTAAAGGTGCAGTGGAGCTCGATAAATCTTGTTTTGTCCGGCAAGAGGCCGGCAACGCAGCGGTAAGCACGGCGACTACAGCAGGAATTAACATAAAGCGGGTCATAGCCTCTCCTAAGCCGAGTCCGTTGGCGAAATATGGAACTGTTGCCGCTGTATAGAATAATGATGCGGCGGCCGCTGCAGAGAAGCTCATGCACGCGATGAATATTTTATAGGTTGTTGAGGAAGCATTTCTCACTGTCATCCCCCATTTGGTTTCGTGGATTGTCGCGACTGGTTTTCTCTTCGGTCGACAATGCCATGAGGCATCTCACCCTCGCCGTTGGGAGTTCTGCACCACTCTTGAAGTGACAGGTCGTCCAGAAGGCCATACTTGAAATACTGGTTAAAATTTGCGAGCGGACCTTGCGACCCTTTAGTAAGTCGCCAGTCCGCAGCCAGTCTGAGAACGCGCATTTCACGCAAAGGGATCCTGCACACCCCCACCGCCACGTCATACGCCAGCGCCTTCCTTGCATTTTCCGGATCGGTCATGATCGTCGAGTGATCCGTGGCATTGCTGTCGACGTTGTTGGCGAGGTAGCCCTTGATTTTCTGGTTGCGCCACGTCTTGTACTCATCGCTTGCCTTGTCGGGTTCGTCTTCAGCCGTTACGTGCGGTGCATCCTTCTTGACCAGCTTCTCCTGCCGCGCTTCCATCCGCAGCCGTGCATGATGTTCATAGCGCAGCTGCGCCTCGCTGCGAGCATCTCCTCTGCCCGCATCCGTGGCAGGGCGCTCGGGTTCCCCCTTGCGCCGTGCGATCTTGCGGTCGCCGGCGTATGGATCGTCCTCCTCGCGGGCGCGGGTGGGGTCGCGTTCCTCGCCGGGGGCGGTGCGGCCCTGGTCGAATGGGGCCTGTTGGCCATCCGGCTGCGTTCCAGGCTTGAATGGCTGCGGGAGATCGGGCGCTTGCAGCGGGATCGTCCATCCTTTCGGGGGCACCGCGTTGATGGGGATTCCGGTTGTCTTCGTTGCCAGGATCATCAGCGGCGCGGCGACGAAGCTCACGATGGTGCCGACCCAGCCATCGTTCGGGCTGGAGGAGAGCTTATAGCTGACGACCGGCGAGGGCGGCATCCAGAAGCGGCTGCTTCCTTCGTCGATCTTGCGGTAGTGGTCGCCCCAGTAGCGGTAGTGTCCGCGCACGCCAACGGTGAACCCTTGCGCGAATACCCGCTGGCAGAAGACGCCATGCCCATTCGTCGCGTCGATCTCCTTCTCGCTCATGCCGAGCCAGCCGATGCCGCGGATCGTGGTCGACGAAATCACCTGGTCGTGAGGATTGCAGTACAGCGTTACGCGACCGCAGGTACGCTGCGGGGTGCCGTAGCCGAACGTATTGCGGTCGGTTGTGGCATCGAACTGATGCAGCTTGTTTGCCATCGCCACGTTGATCTCGTCGGCTTGCTGCGGCATGGACGATGTCGGCTGTCTAATGATGTCGAAGAAGTTCTTCATTGTCGCGATCCGTGCTTCAGCCGTTTGCCGGCCGGTCCCGCCATCGCGGTCCTTCATATGCCTTTCGCTCCAGTTATCGATGAACTCGGCCGTCTGCAGGCTGTAGGGCGGGTTGCACAGCACGTAGGTGTCGGCGACGCAGCGCGCGGTATTCCCTTCGCGCTGCGCGGACATCTGGTCGCCCAGAAAGGCCGCGGCGATCGCCACCATGTTCCCCTGGCTGTGGCAGACGATCGTGATCGGCGTGTTGGCCTGCTGCTTGCGGATCGCTTCGATGAGTTTCGCCAGGCGCAGTGCGGCAAGGACGAAATAGGCGCGTGCCGGGCAAGAGAATACGGGGCGGTCGTCCACCGGGTTGAAGTGCCCGATGTTCCACCACAGGAACATCGACTGGGATACCCCTTCGCTCCACAGGTCCGGCAGCGACGTGCAGCCGTTGGCAAACGGTCCGCCGCCCCAGTAGTTGTGTTCATTGAGGAAAATGCCTTCGCCGAATTGCTGCAGTTCCTCCGAGCTCGCCTTGTACCCCCAACGGAAGCGAATGACGGGGGAGAAGTGACTGCCTTCCTCGATGAAGTTGTCGGGCTGGCGGTCCGGGTTGACGTAGCCGTCACGCGTCAGCTCGCCCATGTACTTGGCCGGCGTCAGCTGTCCACCCTCCGGACAAGGGAACGCCATCTGCTCGTCCTTGCGCTTGAGCCGCTCGTTCAATCCGCGGCACAGTCCTTCCTCGGCCTGGTCATACCACTCCCCATCGGAGTTCACGCCATGCACGAAGATCACGATGCCGGGCAGCGGCAGCTGCGTGACGATGCGAAGGTAGGAGTCCTTCAACAGCGTCACGCCGCCGGTATCGCAGATGACGGCCTGCTGCGCGACGTCGAGCTCCTTTGTCCTTGCTTTATCTGCTGTGTGCGATGCACTGATTCTGGTCATCGAATGACTCCCATGTCGAAACGTTGGTCAGAACTGTTCGGGATCGGCAAGCGCCTTGATCACTTGCACGTGATCGGCCGTGATCTTTTCGCCTTCGCCGGCGCTGTTGGTCTTGACGGTGCGTCGCGCCCCGCCGACGTCGAGATTGAGCTCGAAGTCCTTGACCGGCTCGCCGTCGCTGCTGCGCACCACGCGCGGTGTGCGAACGAACTGCCCCTCACCGAACGACGGCAGCTCCGCTTTGCGGCTCGCGGAGCCGTTCCAGTTGTGCCCATTCGTCTTGACCGTCATTGCGCCAGGTCCGCCGATCTCCGGCCCGCCGCCTTTCAGCGCCAGGTAGGCACCGTCCTTGTTGACCAGCACGACCTCCTCGGCCATGATGATGACGCGCCCCCTGGCGCTGATCTTCACGTCCTTGCCCGAATCGATCTGTGTCGTATCGTGCTGGCTCTGCATGACGAGCGGCCCGTGGTGCGCGATGGCGTGCAGCCCGTCCGCGTGCGAAAACAGCGAAATGCCCTTGCCGGCATTGACGTTGTAGCGCTGGCCAGCCGTCAGTTGCAGGTGCTGCTGCGCGACCGTGTCGACGTTCGTGGCCGCATAGGAGACGATCGCCTTCGACGTCGCGAAGCTGATGCCGTCTGGTGCGGTCACGGCGATTGCAGGGGCGCCGCCCTTATCCCACTCCTTGAGGGACGCCTGCAGCGCGGCCTGCTCCTGGCCGTCGACGGGCAAGCCTTCATGGGACGCCGCATAGTCGCCCAGTGACCGGAACAGCTGCACGCATTCCTCCATCAGCGCCAGGCAGTCGGATCGGTCGAGCTGCTTGCCGCCGCCCCCGAGCCGCCGCCATGCCGACAGCAGCATGCCTTTCCCGGCGCGCAGCGCCATCTGCTGGTCGGTGGTCAGCTCGGCGCCTTCACCGCGACCCGCGGCGGTGCCGCCGGTGCGCGGCTGCGTAAGAAATCCCAGATTCAGTTCGCTGCGGCCATGCTCGCTCGCCAGCTGGGCGCTGATCTCGCCCGGCGTGTCGTCCAGCCGCAGCTGGTTCACGCGGCTGCCCTTGACTTCGCGGGACTGCAAGCCCGACACATAACGATTGCCCGGCAGTCCATCGGTGCCGAGGTGTGGCGGGTGGGCGGCGGCGTTGTACAGTTGCCCGATCACGACCGGCTTGTCCGGATCGCCCCCCAGGAAGGCGATCAACACCTCCGTTCCCGCGCGCGGCAGCGACAGGGCGCCAACGTGCGATCCGGCACCGGACGTGCTGCCTGCCCAGTTCGTGGCGAGCCGCACCCAGGCGGAGTCGGCATCCGTGCCGGACGCGCCGGCACCGTCAGCGTGTGCGTGATCGCATTCGCGCATACCGCCGAAACGTACCTTGATTCGCCCGAGTTCATCGCAATGCACCTCCTCGCCAGCCGGGCCGACGACGATCGCGCTTTGCATCTCCGCGCGCGGCCGATCGGAGCGCGGATCGTAGGACGGGACGAAGCGGATGTCGCGCCGTACACAGTGCATGCGGATGAAGAAGCGCATCTCGCCGGCGTCGAACCAGTTGCGGGCGGCGAGAGGCAGGGCGGGGCCATCGCTGTCCCAGCGGTTGCGCGCGAACAGGCGTTCGACGCGCGCATCGAAGGTCTTCGGCAGGTTGTTCTGCGCCACGATCTGCTGGGACAGGACGATGAATTCGCGCTGCTCGTCAGGTGCGTCGGTCAGGTCCGGGTGATCGTCCAGCGTGAAATACTCGCCGGCGCGGCATGCGCGTACGCCGCCTTCCGCGTAATAGCACTTCGCTTCGAAGTCCGATCGTGCGATCGTCTGTTGAGCCAATGACCCGAGGTCGTCCGCGCTGTCCCTGACGTGCGGCGCTTCGATCACGTAGCGTTCCAGCTGCGCCGCCAGCCTGTTGCCCCTGGCCCCCTGATCCGCTTCCGAACTGGCGCCGGCGGTCATGAAGCCCGTTCCACGTGGGTTGGCATAGTCCCAGCTGAAGTTCGTCTGGCGGCCGGGCTGCAGCGTGCGTACTCCGCACCATGCGGTGATCGTGTCGCGCTCTTCGGTCGCGTTATCGCGATGGAAGCGCACCCGCCCGGCAGGACTTCGCACGAGGCGCTTGCCATCGGCGAACAGCACCATCGTGTGGATGGGCGCGTCGTCGTCGCCTTCCGTGTCGGATGATTCGGCATGGCCCGGACGGAAATACCAGCTGATGCCGCGCCGCCGCAACAGGCGGCGCACGAAGCCGGCCGTGCTTTCGTTGTATTGCATGATCTGTCGGCGTCGCGGAAAGTTGCGCGCTGCGAGCGCAGCGTCGACGCAGAACTCGAATGCCGCCGCCAACGCCGGGTTGTCGCGGCGTGCTTCGGTGAGGAGGATGCGCACGACTTCCAGCTCCGTCTTGTCCAGGAAGATGCGGGTGCCGGCCGTCAGGTCGAGAATCGCCAGCGCGTCGCGCAGTACAAGCTGATACGTTGCCAGGCCGCCGTCGCTTTCCCCCTGGCTGACCTCCGTCACGATCCCGCAGATGCTGCGCAGTTCACCGACGTCCGTCACGATGTGTACGGCGCCGGCAATGCCGATCAGCTCCTTGAGCGGCAGGCCGACGTCGAGCGATACGCAGTACACGCGTAGTTCGATGCCGCCGCAGACCGCTTCCGTGCACGTGACGCGCTGCGGCAGCAGCACGCCGTCCGCCATCCCGTCCGGCAGGGCCAGCGTCATTCTGATGGGCCGGTGGCGCGCCGATAGATACGCTTCCAGTGAGGCTTCGTGGTCCAAGATGATCTCCGTTCGCTATAACAGCTCGATGAGGTAGCGCGTCTCGTGCCGGTCGTTGGCCGACCTTGACGTCACGAGAAAGCTGGCATAGCCCAGCCGCCATGAGCGGTCGAGCACGATCGGTTTCACGTCCTGTGCGCGCAGGATCAGCCGGATCTCGTAACGCAGCGCAGGTACGGCGAACAGGGCCAGCATGGCGGCCAGCGCTTCTCCACCCGGTGCTTCGGGAAGGAAGTGATCGAGTTCGATGCGCGACAAGGGGCCCAGCCAAAGCCGCACGCACGAGCTGCGAGTGCGGTAGCGTGAGCCGAGGACGACGTCGCCGAGCCGGCAATTGCGCTCACCCAGCACGCTCAATTCGCTAGGCGCGAGCGTTTCCCACACGTCGACAAAAGGCTCCAGTCGGATCGGCACGCGGAAATGCTCGCGCAGGATCGCCGTCAGCAGTTCCGCGCAGACGGGCTGCTGGCCAATCGACGGTGCATGATGCGCCGCGACCTCCACAGGCAACGCCGCGGTTCCGGCGTGACGCGGCAGTCCGGCCAGGCACAGCTGCATCGTGAGCAGCGCAGCGCGGCCATCCTTGCCCAGGCGGTATTCGACATGGCACTTTTCCCAGGCACGGTAGAACAGCAGCACTGAGCGTTGGGAGAAGCAGTCGAGGAAGGCGCGGCTAGCGTCGCTCCTTTCGCCGTGGACCTGGGCGGCGATGGCTTCCGTGTAGAAGTAGGGCAGCGCGCCTTTGATGCCGAGGAAGCCGATGAAGGCCGGCGTCAGGTGGATCCGCGTGCCGTCGGACACGAGGGTTTCGATCTGTCCCGCCGGGAACCCGAGCGACACGCTGTTGCGGAACCGTAGCGCGTGTTCCAGGGGAGAGGGCCGCAACCATGCGTCAAGCAGGCGCACGGCCTGGAAGAAGGCGAAGCTGTGCGGCCGGTCGAACAGCGCGCGGATCAAGCCAGTTGGATGGCGCCATGCCGGGGCTTGCATCGTACCAGCTCCTTTCCATTTGCGAGCGACACCACCGTCAGCTGGGTGAAGCTGTTGATGTGGACGGACAGCCCGAAGAAGTGATCGAGCACCTGTGCGAACAAATGCAAGCCGGTGCCGACGAAGGCTTCGTCGTCGACGGTCACCGTGACCTCGACACCATGCACCAGCGTGCGGTGGCCGTCGTTCCGCATCCACAGCCGCGCGCGGCGATGGGCGAGGGCCACGATGGCGCCGATCTGCCGTTGCGTGACCGGCGACTGCCGTGGATCGTGCAGCGCCAGCGCTTCGCGCAATCCCGCCACGCCCTGTTGCACGATCGCCGAATGGCTGAGGGCCAGCTGCGATATCAACCGCCACCGGGCGTCGTCGCTGAAGCGGTAGGTCGGAGTAGGGCGGTGCAACAACCGTACGACCGATCCCCCCATGGCCTGCTCCAGCATCAGGTCTCCTTCGACACGGCCGTGGCGCAGCGTGTTGGGCAGATCGCGGTTCGTGCAGGTGAGATCGGCCGAGACGCTGGCGTTCGCCGATGCAAGCGGGTCGAATGCGCGGTCCACCAGCGCGATCCGCATCTCATGGCCGGGATGCGTCACGGCGCGGAGCGGGTCGCGCCGCACCAGGTAGTATTGGCCGCGGCCTTGCTGCTCACCGTGGCGCAGCGCGTAGTATGGCCGGAACTCGGTGATCGACGGTGTCCCTGGCGACTCGCGCAGCACGGTGACCTTGTCCACGCTGTACACATCGTATGCGCTGGCGGGGGAGCCTTCCGGTGCGAGCTCGTAGTCAGGGGCGGCAAGGCTCATGTCGATCGGACAGGCGGCGCGCGCAAACAGGTTGACTGCCGGTGTACAGCCCGTGAGGAGGTTCGCCGGGGACACGCAGGCCAGCCGCAGCGACACCGCGGAATCGGGCTGCACATCCAGGCCCAGATGAAGCGTCAGGTGCCGGCAAGAGCGAGGAATGCAGCGGGCCAGCGCCTGCCAGTCCACGTCGATGTAATCGAATTTTGCGGGGAACGCAAAGTACTCGGCCAGCAGACGGTAGGCCGGGTGCGCCGACGCTGGTGCGGGCAGCAGTGCTTCGTCGGCGCCGAAGCCCGCGGCTGCGAGCGGCACCGTCTCCAGGCCGCGCCAGCTACCATCGTCCAGCTCGATGCAGGCGCCGCGGGCGTTCAGGAACAGCGCGTCCCGCAGCGTGGCACACAACGACGGTTCGCCGGTGATCAGCAGCCGCAGGGCCGGCAGACCGGGTGAGCATGCATCGGTTGTGCCCCACTCGATCTTTATGCTGAGCGCGGAAACGACGTCGGCGTGACCTCGCATCGCGGGTGGAAAGTGGAAGATCGAATGGAACGCCACGTCCGCCAGCTGCAACGGTGTGACGTGCACGTCCTGGGTAGTGCGGAACCGGCAGGTCACGCCATTGTCCGGATGGGCGCTCATCATCGTGCCGCGCGGGAGCGTGAAGACCTTGCCGGCGGCTATAGCGGGCCCTGCCTCGACCCGGACATTGGCGGTCGACGGGAACGGTCGCAGGTAGTGCGGATAGTTGACGTTCAGGAGTGCCTCGGTCAGCTTGCCGTCGTTATCGTCGATCAGCCGCGCCGTGCGCGCGTTCGATAGCGCGGTGGCCTGTATCAGCCTCTCGATATGCGGATCTCCGGCGGCGCCGTCCGCCATCCCCAGCTGCGTCGCTTGCGCCGGATAGGTTGCTGCGAACTCCCGCGCATAACCTTGCAGGAAGCCCAGTTCGCGTTCGTAGTACTCGCGCAGTTTCTTCATCGGCCCTCCGTCAGCGGATCGAGTAATGGAGGCTCGATGGTTCGAGCATCACGTCGAACCGGACCCGCTCGTTGTCCGCCCTGTGCGACAGCGCGCGCAGTTGGCCGGTTATGAGGAGGCTGAGCCGGTTGACCGACCCGGGCTGGTGGACAAGCTGTACGCGCACGCGCGCCAGCCGGGGTTCATGGCGGACGATCGCCGCCTCGAGCCGGTCGCACACCTCCTTCTGGTCGTCGCTGCTGGACAGGGACAGTTGCGCGAAATCGGCCAGGCCGAAATTGGCGACTGACTTCCTGCATAGCGGCAGGCCGGCCAGGTCGGTGTCAGGAATCGCCGTGCGCGTATTGAGCAGGTTCTCGAGATCGCGCGTGATCGCGCGCTTGAGCTGTTCGGCGGTCAGCCCGGCAGGCTGGCCACCCGGGCCCGTCAGGCGGTCCCAGATGCTGGATGTGAATACTGTAGTGCCGGCTTTGGTCATCGCTTCTCCCATGCTCCGTTGAGCTGGGAGATTCTGCCGCCGCCGGGCGGAAAGGAAGTTGCGCTAGCGCAAGTTTATGCTGTTGGGCCGTTCGATGGCGTGGCTGCGCGGCGCCGCCGCCCGAGGCACCTACCCCTCATACACCTCCAGCGGCAAGTCATCCGGATCGGCAAAGAACGTGAAGCGCCGTCCGGTATGTTCGTCGATCCGGATCGGCTCGACGGCAATGCCTTGCTGCTCCAGGTAAGCCTTGCATGCCTCGGCATCGTCGACGGCGAACGCCAGGTGGCGCAGGCCGCGCGCTTCGGGGTACGAAGGCCGCGCCGGGGCGTTCGGGAACGAGAACAACTCGATCTGGGAGCCGTCCGGCAGCTGCAGGTCCAGCTTGTAGGACTGGCGTTCGGCCCGGTAATGTTCCGCGATCGCGGGCAGGCCGAGGATCTCGCTGTAGAAGCGTTTCGAGCGGGCGTAGTCCGAGCAGATGATGGCCGCGTGGTGGATTCTCTTGAACATCGGCGTCCTTGCTTGCGGGAGGAGGGAAGGCATCGGCTGATGGCGTGGGCCATCCAGCCGATGCGTGGCGGTGCTTACTTCTTCAGGTGGTCATCGAGCCAGCCGATCACCGTGTGGTGCCACAGGATCGAGTTGGCGGGCTTCAGCACCCAGTGGTTCTCGTCCGGGAAGACGAGCAGCTTCGATTCGATGCCCCGGCGTTGCAGCGCCGTGAACGCGCCCAGCGCCTGCGCGGTGGGGATGCGGAAGTCCAGGTCGCCCTGGATCACCAGCATCGGCGTCTTCCACTTCGTCACGTGGTGCACCGGGTTGAACTTCTCGTAGCCTTCCGGGTTCGCGTAATACGTGCCGCCGTTTTCCCATTCGGTGAACCACAGTTCCTCGGTCGAGTAACCCATGCCGCGCTGGTCGAACACGCCGTCGTGGTTGACGATGCACTTGAAGCCGTCGCTCCAGTTACCCTGGATCCAGTTCATCATGTAGCCGCCGTACGAGGCGCCCAGCGCGCAGGCGTTCGACGTGTCCAGCCATGGGTATTTCTGGCCTGCCGCCGCGAGACCCTTCTTCAGGTCTTCGAGCGGCTTGCCGCCCCAGTCGCCGCTGATCGAATCCGTGAACGCCTGGCCGTAGCCGGTCGAGCCGTGGAAGTCGATGAATACGGTCGCATAGCCGGCGCCGGCATATACCTGCGGGTTCCAGCGGTAGCTCCACGAATTGCCGAAGCTGCCCTGCGGGCCGCCATGCACGAGGAAGGCCACCGGGTATTTTTGACCCGGCACCGCGTTCCACGGCTTCATCACGTGGCCATACACGGTCTCGCCGTTGGCACCCGTGAACGAGAACTGCTCGTACTCGCCCATCTTCACGTCCGCCAGGCGTTCGCGGTTCGCCTGCGTCAGTTGCACGGCCTTGCCGCCGGCCAGCTTGTACAGCTGGGCGCCGTCGGCCAGGCTGTTTTGCGCGTACACGACGGTGTCGCGCTTCGCGTCGAACTCGGCCACGTAGCCCTTGTCCGTCAGCGCCGTCACCTTGCCGGATGCGACGTCGAGCGAGAACAGCTTGTGGTTGCCGATGTCGTCCGCGTTCGCCAGCAGCGCCTTGCCGTCCGGGCGCCAGCGGTAGTCGGCGATCGAGCGGTCCCAGCTCTCGGCCAGCACGCGCTTCTTGCCGGTCGCGACGTCCTGCAGGATCATGTGGTAGCGGTCGGCCTCGAAGCCGGGGCGCTTCATCGCCAGGTAGGCGAGCGTCTTGCCGTCGGGGGAGAACTGCGGCTTGGTGTCCCAGGCCGGGTTGTCGGCCGTCAGGTTGCGCGGCGCGGTACCGCCGGCGGCAGGCACGTCATACAGGTCGAAGTTGGTCGACCACGATTCGGACTTGCCTGCCACGCGCACGGAGAACACGATGCGCTGGCCGTCCGGGCTGAACGTGTATTCGCCGCGGTCGCCGAACGGCTTGCTGGTGATGTCGCCATCCAGTGCGCCGGACAGGCTGACGGCCGTCGTCGCCGGCATCGTGCCCAGCGGGACGGAGTACAGCACGTTGCGCTTGCCGTCGGCCCACGTATCCCAGTGGCGCACGAACAGCTGGTCGTACAGCTTGCCCGTGGCCTTGTCCTTGGCCTTTGCGTCGTTGCGCTTCTGCGTGCACGCCAGGTCCGCGCAATCGCGGAACACGGCCAGCGTGACGGCCAGGCGGTCGCCCTTCGGCGAGACGTGGAAGCTGTCGACGTCGAGCGGCAGGTTGGTGACCTTGACGGCTTCACCGCCGCCGATGGGCAGGCGCCACACCTGCGACGAACCGGAGCGGCCGGACAGGAAGTAGATCGCGTCGCCGCTGGCCGACCATTCCGGGTCGAAGCTGGAGGAATCGTGCGACGTCAGCTGCTGCGGCGCCGGCTTGGCGGCGCGCAGGTCGATCATCCACAGCTGCGTGATGCCGCGGTTCTTCTCCATGTTCGTGCTGCGCACCGTGTAGACGACGCGCGTACCGTCCGGCGACAGCACGGGGCTGGCGACGCGGTCCATGCTCGCGAGGTCTTCGATGGTGAGGCCGCGCGGCGCGGCAAAGGCACTGGTGGCGGTTGCAAGCGCAACGCCGGTTACCAGCAGGCGTAAGGTCATTTCCGTCTCTCCGATCGTGAAAAGGGGAGGCCGGCGCGCGCCGGCCAAGGCGCGCATGATAACAAACAGCAAGCCACAACGGCGAATGACGGCTCAGCCCGTGTCCCCTGGTGCCAGGCACGAGGAGACACGAGCTCAACAGCGATGTCCCTTCGTGCCTGGCACCAGGGGACACGGCCTCTGCTGTCGGCTAGAACGGCAGCCCGTCCAGCGACGTGGGTTCGACGATCGGTGCGCCGCGGCGCCGGGCGCGCAGTTTGGCGGACATCTCGTAGGCCGCCTTGCGCACCCGGTTCACCGAGCCGATGGGGCGGTGCGCCGCGATGCCGTGCCATGGCGAGAAGCTCATGCCTTCGTCGATCGCCCGCGACAGCGCGTCGCTCCAGCCGGCCTGCGGCGGGGCGACGAGGCGCGCCACCGTCACGTAGGGACTGAGGTCCTCGCGCCATTCGGCCGACGCGTCCTCGATCGGCATCTCCTCGATGTTCGTGCACAGCTGCACGCGCAGGTCCCATTCGCCGCCTTGCTGGGCGAAGTGCTCGCGTACCAGGTGGCGCAGCACGTCCGGGGCGGACGAGACGTCCACCGGCGCGCCGTGCAGCGCCGTCAGGCCGGCCGCCGTCGGCACCAGCGCCACCTTGGCCATGTAGCGGCCGTACAGGATCGGCACCTGGCTGTAGTAGCTGTCGCCCAGCGGATGCGTGGCCGGATGGCCGCCCAGCGCCTTCAGCGCGGCGCTGCCGGTGCCGGTGCCTTTCTCCACGGCCGCCTCGACGCTGCGCAACGCCGCGGACAGCACGCTCTTCAACGCGGGCGCCTTGTCCGTCGTCGCGGCCAGCATCGTCAGGCCGTGCAGGAACGCTTTCGGGCCGGCGTTCAGGAACGTCGTCGCGTTCACGAGCACGAAGTCTTGCGTGACATCGTTTTCGCTGCCGGGCAAGCGATCGCCCGAAACGCCGATCACCTTCAGCGCCATGCCGCGCGGCGTCGAGACGGCGTCGGCCAGCACGTCGCCGGGCGTCGTCGACAGCCGCATCACGACCGGGTAATCGGCCGGCGTCGCGAACAGGCCCTGGGCCAGCGCGTGCGGCAAATCCGGCAGCACGCGCAGCTCGGCGCGCAGCAGGCCGTGGCTCTTCGCGTGCACGCTGCGCAGCGGCTGGCCGGTATCGCGGAAGGTCGTGTCCGCGATGTCGTGCAGCACGTCGAGCAAGTCGGCTTGCGTGTCGCCTTCGCCGTCTTCAGGCACCTCGTAGCGCGGGTCGTAGTCGATCGGGGGTCGCATGGCGTTTCCTTGTTCTTCTTGATGAACTGGACAGTGCCATCGATTTTCGCGCGCGCAGCTACGGTTGTCTGTGAACCAGCAAACAAAGTGCGCCAGGATGCGCGTTCGCGGCTCAGCCTTAACCACGCGCTCCAAACGCAAAAAGGGCGCGACGTTGCCGCCGCGCCCGTGTCTCCCCCATTGATTGGCGCGCCAGCCAGGCGGCGCGCCATCACCCTTTCCGGGAATTGTCGGGACTCTTTGCTTGCTACGTTGGTTACGGATACAGGCCGCGCACTTCGCGCGCCTGCAGCACGCGGGTGCATGCGAGGATGAAGGTCGCGGTACGCAGCGACACCTTCTTCTCCTGCGCCACGGCCCACACGGCGTTGAACGCGTCCTGCATGATGCGGGTCAGGCGGGCGTTGATCTCTTCTTCGCTCCAGAAGAAGCTGGAGAAGTCCTGCACCCACTCGAAGTAGGAGACGGTCACGCCGCCGGCATTGGCCAGCACGTCCGGCACGATCAGCACGTCCTTGTCCGTCAGGATGTCGTCCGCTTCAGGCGTGGTCGGGCCGTTGGCGCCTTCCAGGATGATCTTGGTGCGGATGCGGTTCGCGTTCTGCGCGGTGATCTGCTGTTCCAGCGCGGCCGGGATCAGGATGTCCGAGTGCACGTCCCAGAACGCGTCGCGGTCCAGCTGTGCCTCGGCGCCCGGGAAGCCCTTCACGCCGCCCGTTTCGGCCACGTGCTTGTGCAGTTGCGGGACGTCCAGGCCGCCCTCGTTGACGATCGTGCCGGTGTGGTCCTGCACGGCGACGACCTTCGCGCCGGCGTCAAAGAACATCGAGGCGGCGACACCACCCACGTTGCCGAAGCCCTGCACGGCGACACGGGCGCCGGCGATCGCCACGCCACGCTGGCGGGCCGCTTCGACGCCGACGACGTACACGCCGCGGCCCGTCGCTTCGCGGCGGCCCAGCGAGCCGCCCAGCGAGATCGGCTTGCCGGTGACGACGCCGGTCGACAGGTTACCTTCGATCATGGAGTAGGAGTCCATCATCCACGCCATCACCTGTTCGTTCGTGTTCACGTCCGGTGCGGGGATGTCCTTGGTCGGGCCGATGATCATGCTGATCTCGCTCGTGTAGCGGCGCGTCAGGCGCTGCAGCTCGCCGCGCGACAGCGTCTTCGGATCGACGCGGATGCCGCCCTTGGCACCGCCGTACGGCACGTTGACGGCCGCGTTCTTGACGGTCATCCAGGCTGACAGCGCCATCACTTCCGACAGCGTCACGTCCTGGTGGAAGCGCACGCCGCCTTTACCCGGGCCGCGCGACATATTGTGCTGCACGCGATAACCCTCGAAGTGGGCGATGCTGCCGTCGTCACGCTCGATGGGGACGTCCACGGTCAGGATGCGCTTCGGGCGCTTCAGCGTCTCGACCCAGCGCGACAGGCTGCCCAGGTGGGGCGTCACGCGGTCGATCTGTTGCAGGTATTGGCCCCAGGGGCCGAGGTCGTCGGGGTTGAGGTACGAAGGCAGTGCGTGGTTCGTCATTGGTTGTGACTCCTGATTCGCGTTTTGTGTTGGTTGCGGCCTCCCTCGTGGGGCTGGCCGGGCGAGGCGAATCATAGGTCCGGGCCGCGAATCAGGGCCAATGCTGAGTGCGCATCCGGTTATGCAAAAAATGCATAACGTAACTGTTCAGCTCGTGTCACTGGTGCCAGGCACCGGTGACGCGAGCTGAACCAGTGATGCGAGCTGAACCAGTGACACGAGCTGAACAGCGCGAGCGCGGTGTCCTCGCGCGTCATCGTTCGGACGCCTGCAAGCGACGGCGCGAGCGGGCCGGCTGCAACTGCTCCTCGAGGTACTCCCACAGCGCCCCAACGACAGCCTTGCCGGGCCGCGCCGCGGATGGCCGCTCGCGGTACAGCCGGATCTCCATCTCGATCTCCCAGGTGCCGCCTTCGTCGGCGCGCGCCAGCAGCTTCTGCTTGACCTCGCGCGTGACGGCCGATTCGGGCAGGAACGCGATACCGCGGCCTTCCAGCGCCATCATTTTGAGGCCCTCGGCCATGTCGGTCTCGTAGCGTTTGTCCAGGTGCAGCGCTGGTTTCGCGTCGGCCAGGATCAGGTCGACCATCCGGCCCAGGTACGCGTTCGGCGTGTACGACAGGAAGGGCAGCGGCGCGTTCTTCCGGCCCGGCAGCTGGAACTCGGGCTGGCGCGCCTGCTGCTTGCCCGGCTTGCAGCGGGCGTAGGCGCGCAGCGCTTCGCGGCCCATCACCAGCATGTCGTAGCGGCCCGGGTCCAGCTGCACCGGTTGGCGCGGATGGTGGTAGCACAGCAGCAGGTCGCAGCCGCCGTCCACCAGTTGCAGCACGGCGTCGTGCACGTTCAGCGCCATCAGGCGGCTGTGCAGCGGGCCCACTTCCGCGCCGAAGCCTTCCTCCAGTTGCGTCAGCCACTTCGGCACGAACGTCAGCGACAGCGTGTGCGGCACGGCGAGGTCGATCGTCGTCTGCGTGGCGGCGCGCTTGTGGCGCAGCATCTCGCGCACGCCGTTGATCTGGCCCAGCATCTCCAGCGCCTGCTCGTAGAACACGTGGCCGGCCGGCGTCAGGCGGGTGGGGAACGTGGTGCGGTCGATCAGGTCCGTGCCGAGCCAGTTTTCCAGCGACTGGATACGGCGCGAGAACGCCGGCTGCGTCACGTGACGCAGCTGCGCGGAGCGGCTGAAGTTACTGGTCTCGACCAGCGAAATAAAGTCTTCCAGCCATTTTGTTTCCATCGTGTTTCCTCATTCCCGGGACGGCGCATTGTAACGGCCCGCCGCGGTGATCGTCCGCATCGGCGTGAACAGCCACGCGAACGCCGCGCAGCCGGTCAGCAGCGCGCCGCCGGCGGCGTACAGCGTTGCCAGGCTCACGTATTGCAGGATCGCGCCCGTGAACGCGGCCGACAGCGGCGCCAGGCCCATGAAGATGAACAGGAAGATGCTCATCGCCCGCCCCAGCATCTGCGGCGCGACGCGCCGGCCGATCCACGTGAAGATCGCCACCTGCAGGTAACCCGCCAGCACGCCGAGCGCGAGCAGCAGCAGGATGGCTTGCCACAGCGCGCCCACGGCACCCAGCGGCACCAGCAGCAGGCCGGCCAGCGCGTCGCCGAGCAGCAGCATGGCGCCGAACGGCAGCCCGAGTCTGGGGGCGCGCGCCGCCAGCACCATGCCCAGCAAGGTGCCGGCGCCGTGCGCGCCCATCAGCACACCAAGGCTGGACGCGCCATGCAGCACGTCGCGCGCCAGCAGCGGCAGCGCCACCTGCATCGCACCGCCGACGCAGAACGCCACCAGCCCCCAGTACAGGAAGCAGGTGCGCAGCGCCGTATCGCGCCAGACCATCGCCAGGCCCGCGCCGACCGCGCGCAGAACGTGCGTCTCCGCCGCGCGCGGCGCGTCGGCCAGCGGGCGCACGCGCGCCAGCGTGAACGCCGAGATCACGAAGCTGGCGCAGTCGACGGCGAACGCGAGGCCGAGCGGGCGCGCGTCCGTCACGGTAGCGCCGCCACCGGCCAGCGCGAGCAGCAGCGCGGCCAGCAGCGGGCCTGCCAGCATCGACAGCTGGCGCATGCCCATCATCGTGCCGTTGGCCGCCTGCAGCAGCGGGGCCGGCACCGTTTGCGGCAGCATCGCCGTGCCGGACGGGATGGCGAACGCCTGCGCCAGGCCGATCCCCAGCGCCAGTGCGTAGACGAGCGGCAGTGTCGCGCTGCCGGACAGCGTCAGCGCGGCCAGCGCGAACAACAGCAGCGCGCTGGCGTGCTTGGACAGCATCATCACCCGCAGCGGCGAGTAACGGTCGACCAGCGCGCCGCCGACCAGGATGAACACGGCGCGCGGGATGCTCATCAACGCGATCACGACGCCCAGCGCCAGCGGATCCCCGGTCAGTTTCAGCACCAGCCAGGGCAGGGCGATCAGCGTGAACTGGTCGCCGATCATCGACAGCATGCCGCCGCCGAGGAGCCAGCGGAAATTCGGCTCGGCCCACAGCGCCGCGCGGGTGGCCTGCGGGGCGCTCATGCGGCCGGCCCCAGGATGTTGCCGAGCACGGCGGTCAGTGTCGCGAGCTGGTCCGGCGGTGCGTGCCGCAGCAGGTCGGCGCAGGTTTCGCGGGCCGTGCGCAGCGCATTGTCCAGCAGGTCGTTGCCGGCCGGCGTGATGGCGGCGAACCCGACGCGGGCGTCGCGCTCGTCGGTCAGCCGCGCCACCCAGCCCGTCTTTTCCATCGGCAGCAGGGTGCGGGTGACGCCGGACGCCGTCAGCCCCTGGCGGTCGGCCAGGTCAACGCGGCGCAGCTTGCCGCCCGGTGCCCGCGCCAGGTTGTGCAGCAGCATCAGGTCGCCGAACGACAGGCCATGGTGGCCGCCCAGCACCGCGTCGAGCCGGCGCACGATGGCCGCATGGGCCCGCGCCAGCCGCAGGCAGAATTCGAGCGCGTCCGCGCCCTGGTATTCGTCAGTCATGGCCGATCCTTGATAAATACTTGAGTGGTCAAGTATATCGCAATAAATTGCCGCGCACCATATCTGCACCGCTACGCCAACAGGCGTATCATCGAACTCATGAACCAACGCAGATCATTCCTCAAGAAATCGGTGGCCGTTGCCTCGGCCTTGAGCATGCCCGCATTGGCGCGCGCCGCCGTGGCGGCACCGCACGAGCGCATCCTGCGCTTCCATAACACGCACACGGGCGAGTCGCTGAAGAGCGTGTTCTGGGCGGAAGGGGAGTTCATCCCGGAAGCGCTGCAGGACATCAACAAGCTGCTGCGTGATTTCCGCAGCAACACGATCGCGGACATCGATCCGGCGCTGCTCGTCCTTGTCGACAAGGTCAGCCGGCAATTCGGCAGCAACAACGTGATCCACATCATCTCGGGCTACCGCTCGCCGGAAACGAATCAGAAGCTGGCCGAGGCCAGCGGCGGTGTCGCGAAGCACAGCCTGCACATGGAAGGCAAGGCGATCGACCTGCGCATCCCGGGTGTGGACCTGAAACAGGTGCACAAGGCTGCGCTCGCGCTGCAATCCGGCGGCGTCGGCTATTACCAAAGTTCGCAGTTCGTGCACATGGATACGGGGCGCGTGCGGCACTGGTAATCGCAGGTAAGCACGGGTAGATCCAAGCGCTTGCGGCCGGGTCACCTGGACCAGGCTCGTATCCCCCGACGGACAGCCGCGTGCCGTCCACATACCACGGCGGCAGCGGCGCGAGGAACCGGGCCCGGCTTTCAGCGGCCCTGCGCCGTCAGGTACGGGTACGGATTGACGGGCGTGCCTTCCCACCATTTCTTGTCCGGCCCGAGTTCGAAGATGGCGAAGTGCAGGTGCGGCGTGCCGGGATCGGCATTGCCCGTCGTGCCCACGTAGCCGACCATCTGGCCGCGCCGGATCGTCATGCCTTCCTTCAGCTCGGGCGCATAGCTGTCCAGGTGGGCATAGTAGTACGCGTATTTTTCGGACGGGTCGAACTGGTAGACGGTCAGGCCGCCCGGCTTGCTGTTGAACAGCTTGGCAACCTTGCCGTCGGCCACGGCCAGCACGGGCGTGCCCTTCGGCGCGAGGATGTCCAGCGCTTCGTGGCGGCGCTCGCCGGGGCGGGCCTGGTTGAACGTGTCAGTCAGGTCCTTCGCGGACACGCCGGCCACGGGCACCAGCAGCGGGCCCAGCGCGGGCTTGACGTCGATGTCCACGCTGGTCGCGTTCGGCGGCACGGGGGCCGGCGTCGGCACTTCCGGCAGCGAGTTCGCCGGCAGCGGCACGCCGGCCGCGGGCGGCTGACCCTGGCCGGGCGGTTGACCCTGGCCGGGTGGCGGAGGCGGCGGGCCCGCCGGCTGCGCGGTCGGCGCCGGCGTCACGGCGGGACCAGGGCCCGGCGTGCCGGCGCTGGGCACGTCACGCCCCAGCCACAACACGGTTCCAACGACGCCCAGCGCGGCGCCCAGCAGCAAAGTCAGCAGCCATTTCATGCGTTGCCTCCGTTCGTAGTCACTCCTGCAGGATCACGGGGAAGCCGGGCGACACGACGTTCGCCACCAGGGCGGCGTCCCAGTTCGTCAGCCGGATGCAGCCGTGCGATTCCGTCTTGCCGATCTTGCCCGGCTCGGGCGTGCCGTGGATGCCGTAATGTTCCTTCGACAGGTCGAGCCACACGACGCCCACCGGGTTGTTCGGCCCCGGCTGGATGCGCGCCTTGCCTTCGCCCGGCTTCGCATCCCAGAACAGTTTCGGGTTGTAGTTGTAGTGGGGATTGCGGCCCACGCCGTTGATCTTCCACTCGCCGACTGGCAGCGGATCGTGTTCGCTGCCCGTGCTGGCGGGGAATTGGGCGACGACCTTGCCGGCATCGTCGACGAGCGACAGCGTGCGATCCGAATTGTCGACGACGATTTTCGCGGCCGCCGGCAGCGGGCCGGCCGCGCCCGTATTCGGCACGAGGATACGTTCGCCCGGTTGCAGGAAGTTCTTGCCGGGATTGAGCTCTTTGAGCAGTTCCGGGCTGGCGTGGAAGCGTTCGCCCAGCGCCTCTTCGATGCTGGCGTAGCCGAGCGCCGGCAGCTTGGCTTTGGCGGCCATGTCTTCGGGCACGCGCACGAACGGGCCTTGCACGTCGGCGTCCGTGATCGTGTACGTGCCGAGCACGGGCTGGCGGTCGTCCAGCGCATCCCACGTCGCCTGATCGACCTTGCCCGTGACGGGCAGGCCGCGCGCCTTCTGGAAGCCGGCGATGGCATGGCGCATATTGCTGCCGTATTTGCCGTCGATCTCGCCGGGCGAGAAGTGGGCACGGTCAAGCAGCACCTGGGCGCGCAGGTCGGGCGCGACCTGGTCGGGAGTTTGAGGTTGTTGTGGCTGCGCTGCCGGTGCGGGCGCGGTTGGTGCCGGCGGCACCGGCTGGGGTGGTTGGGCATGCGCCAGCGGCGCGGCAGCGAGTAGCGTGATGAGTAGCGTTTTCATGCCGCCAGTGTGCCGCGCGGGCATGGCCGCGCTCTGTACGGCAGCGTACACGTGCGCAGCGGCGCGGAAAAACGCGACAGCAAAAAAAAACGCCGGGCGAACCCGGCGTCTTGTTACTTCAGTGCGGTTACCTCAAGCGATCAACGCTCGCCCCACGGACGGCGCGGTGCATCGGAACGCGGTGCGCTGTCGCGGCGGAAGCCGCCGCCTTCCTTGCGGACCGGTGCGCCTTCGCGGCGGAAACCGCCTTCCGGACGCGCTTCGCCGCGGAACGGGCTCGCTTCGCTGCGATAGTGGCTGCTGTCGCGGGCAAAGCCGCCGTCGCGCTGGTGGCCGCCGTCGCGCGGGTGGCCGCCTTCACGCGGGTAGGCCGGCTTCGAGAAGCTGCGCTGGCCCGGCTTGCGGCCTTCGCCAGGCTTCCAGCCCGGACGCGCCGCGGAACGCGGTGCCGCCGCCTTCTTCGGCTCGAAGCCTTCGACGACGTCGACCGGAATGCTCTGCTTCGTGAAGCGCTCGATACGGCGCACGTGCATGCCTTCGGCGTGGTTCACCAGCGAGATCGCCAGGCCGTTACGGCCGGCGCGGCCCGTACGGCCGATACGGTGCACGTAATCTTCCGGGAACTTCGGCAGGTCGTAGTTGAACACGTGCGTGATCGTCGGCACGTCGATGCCGCGCGCCGCCACGTCGGTGGCGACCAGCACTTTCACGTTACCGCGGCGCATGCCGTCCAGGGTACGGTTGCGGGCGCCCTGGTGCATGTCGCCATGCAGTGCGGCAGCCGCGAAGCCGGCGATGTTCAGGCGGTCGGCGATCGTGTCGGCGTCGCGCTTGGTGGCGGTGAACACCACGGCCTGATCCAGCGACTCGTCGCGCAGCAGGTGGTCCAGCAGGCGGTTCTTGTGCGACAGGTCGTCGACGAAGTGCACGCGCTGCGTGATGTTCTCGTGCTTGTTGGCGGCCTGCTTGATCTCGATCGTCAGCGGGTCCTTCGTGATGCGGCGAGCCATATTGCCCACCACGCCGTCGAGCGTGGCGGAGAACAGCATCGTCTGGCGCGTGGACGGCGTCGCGGCGACGATCTTTTCGATGTCGTCGATGAAGCCCATGTCCAGCATGCGGTCCGCTTCGTCCAGCACGAGGATCTGCAGCTGCGAGAAGTCGATCTTGCCCGACTCCATATGGTCGATCAGGCGGCCCGGCGTCGCCACCAGGATTTCCGGATTGCGCGACAGCAGTTGCATCTGCTTCGGGTAAGGCATGCCGCCGAGGATCGCGACGGCCTTCAGGCGGCGCAGGTTGACGCTGTACTTGTCGGTGTTCGTGGTGACCTGCAGCGCGAGCTCGCGGGTCGGGGTCAGCACCAGCATTTTCGGCTGGGCCGGCTTGAAACGAGGACGCTCGCCGCGTGCGAACGCAGCCTGCTTTTCCTGGTTCGGCGTGCGGCCGGACGCTGCCGCCTCTGGCGTCAGTTCAGCCAGGCGGTGCAGCGAAGGCAGCATGAAAGCCGCCGTCTTGCCGGAACCCGTCTGGGACGATACCAGCAAATCCTTGCCGGCGATCGCGGCCGGAACGGCCTGCTCCTGCACGGGCGTCGGCTTGGTGTAGCCGGCGTCGGTGAGGGCTTTCAGAATGGACGGATTCAGGCCAAGTGTTTCAAAACTCATGTATATCTTTCGTAAAATTGCGCGTTCCTGCACAACCGCAGAACGCAACATCGCTACGCCAACCAAACGAAATGACTCTAAACTGCAAGAATAGAAATTTCGGCACAAAAGCTTTGCGCCGGGACGGTGTCAGGATGCGACACACAAGGGCGGGGGGCTTTTTATAAGCGCGTCAGGCTCGAGGGCCGGAATGCGCGAAGGCTTGCGAAGCTGGTAATGGGCATCAGCCCGGAATTTTTCTTCTGTCGTTGTTACTATACGTTGGCTGTTGCAACGCACAAACAACATCATACCCGATTTTGGCCGACCCTGCACGGCTGTCTGAACCGTGCGGGCGGTGAGACGCGGCGCCCCGCGTCGTGGGCGCCGTGTAAAGGCGGCTTACTGGTAATCGGTGGCGTTCAGGCCCATCACGTGGGAGAAGCCGCCGTCGACGTAGATGATGTCGCCGGTGATGCCGGAGGACAGGTCGGACAGCATGAACGCCGCCGTATTGCCCACTTCCTCGATCGTCACGTTGCGGCGCAGCGGCGCATGGCTGGCGGCAAAGCCCAAGAGCTTCGAGAAGTCCTTGATGCCGGACGCGGCCAGCGTCTTGATCGGGCCGGCCGAGATGCCGTTCGAGCGGATGCCGTGCTGGCCCAGGTTCTCGGCCAGGTAGCGCACCGATGCTTCCAGCGATGCCTTTGCCAGGCCCATCGTGTTGTAGTAGGGAATAGCGCGCACGGCGCCCAGGTACGACAGCGTCAGCACGGACGAGCCGGGCTTCAGCAGCGGCAGTGCCGCCTTCACCATGGCCGGGAAGCTGTAGGCCGAGATGTCGTGGGCGACGCGGTAGTTCTCGCGGGTCAGGCCGTCGAGGAACTCGCCGGCGATCGCCTCGCGCGGCGCAAAGCCGATCGCGTGGACGAAGCCGTCCAGGCGGTCCCAGCTCTGGCCCAGGTCGCGGAACAGCGCCTCGATCTGCTCATCGCTCGCCACGTCGCAATCGAACACCAGCTTGCTGCCGAATTCGGCGGCGAAGTCGGTGATACGGTCCTTGAACCGTTCGCCCACGTAGGTGAAGGCCAGCTCGGCGCCTTCGCGGTGGCAGGCCTGCGCGATGCCGTAGGCGATCGAACGGTTGGACAGCACGCCGGTGATGAGGATTTTTTTGCCTTGCAAGAAAGCCATGTTTACTCCAATTGCCTGTTGCGCCTGGCGCAGCAGGGGGATGTTGTTCTGAGTGGTGACAGACCGCAGGTGGTGCTTGTTACCGCAAGATCGAGATTGTATGGCTTGGGGCTTGCCACTGCAAGCTTGGCAAGTCGTTGGCGGCCGCATAACGGCTGGGTTCGTGTCCCTCTGGTGTCCCTCTGGGGTCAGACCCCAGAGGGACACGAGCTCGGCAACAAAAAAAAGGCTGCGGGACCTGGCGGTCGCGCAGCCTTCGCTATCGGAGCAGGCGTATCAGTTGCGGCGCTTCTTGCCCGCGTCGTCGCGCGACACGCGCGCCTTCACCAGCTTGATCGGCGACTTCGTCTTGCTGCTGGTCGCTTTCGCCTGGCGGTAGTTGCTGCGCTTGGCGACGGGTTCGTCGGCGACGTTGATCGTCGCGTTCTCGGCGATTTCCGTGGGGATGTCGCCGGCGCTGGCCGAGATCTTCGGCACCAGGATCGTCGAGCCGGCCTTCAGCACGCCGCGCGACGGCAGGTTGTTGGCCTGGCGGATCACTTCCGGCGTCGTGCGGAACTTCGAGGCCAGCGATGCGATCGATTCACGCGCGCTCGTCACCTTGTGCGTCGACCAGGTGGACAGCGCACGGCCCCACTGGGCCAGGTTCAGGTGGAACTTCTCCGCGTTTTCCTTCGGCAGCAGGATCTGGGTCTGCTCGCCGCCGGTGATCACGGGGCGCTTGAACTGCGGGTTCAGCGCCTTGAATTCGTCGACCGACAATTCGGCCAGCTGGGCGGCCACGGTCAGGTCGATGTCGCTCGTCTTGTCGACGGCGGTGAAGTACGGCTCGTTCTGGATCAGCGGCAGCGACAGGCCGTAGCGGCCCGGGTTCGCGACGATGTTCTTCACAGCTTGCAGCTTCGGCACGTAGTTGCGCGTCTCGGCCGGCATCAGTTCGGACAGGCTGTCGAAATCGGTCGGCTTGCCGGCGGCGCGGTTCTTCGCGATCGCCTTCTGCACCGAGCCTTCGCCCCAGTTATAGGCGGCCAGCGCGAGTTGCCAGTCGCCGAACATGTCGTACAGGCGTTGCAGGTAGGTCAGCGCCGCGTCGGTCGATGCCAGCACGGAGCGGCGGTCGTCCTTGAACGCGTTCTGCTTCAGGTTGAAATCGCGGCCGGTGCCGGGCATGAACTGCCACATGCCGCCCGCGTTCGCGCTGGAGACGGCGGTCGGGTTGAAGGCGGATTCGATGAACGGCAGCAGTGCCAGTTCCGTCGGCATGCCGCGCTTTTCCAGTTCGGACACGACGTGGAACAGGTACAACGACGCGCGGGCCGACGTGCGGGCCATGTGGTCGGGCCGCTCGGCATACCAGTTGACGTGCTTCGCCACAAGCGAGTTGTTCAGGTCGGGGATCGCGTAGCCGGAGCGGATGCGGTTCCAGACGTCCGTTTCACGGAAGGCGTCTTCGGAGGGTGCTGCCTTGACAAGATTTTTGGAAGGGGAGGCGAGATCGGGTGCAGGAGCCTTGGCGGCGGGCGACAGCGGAATCAGCGGCATGTTATTGCCGGCGGATTCGACCGCATGGCTGATTACCGGTGCCGCGGCGAGCAGTGCCGCCAGCAGGGGAGTGTACTTAAGTCGTCGCATAGCGTTCCATTGTGTTGTCGTCGAATTAACCGAGGCAAGCCCCGGCCGGACGGACTACCAATTTAAAGGTGGAGTGTAAGGATGTTGCTGGGGCGCCGTCAAGAAATATGTCGGCCCGGTTACAAAAAACTTGAGGTGCGGCATCGTAAAAAATAATGGCAAGATCGCGTTGAATCCAGTGAAAATCGCCGAAGATGGCGTAAACGACATCCGGTGCGTACAATGGTATCCCCCAGCTGTTTGCACCAAGGAATTCATCATGAGCACCTCCCCCGTGGACCACGCCACCGCCATTGCCCGCACCGAGGAATGGCTCGAGAAAGCGGTGATCGGCCTGAACCTGTGCCCGTTCGCGAAGGCGGTCCATGTGAAGAAGCAGATCCGCTATGTCGTGTCGGACGCCACCACTCCCGAAGAGCTGCTGGAGCAGCTGATGGACGAGCTGCAACTGCTGTCCGACACCCCGGCCGAGCAGGTCGACACGACCCTGATCATCCACCCTCACGTATTGAGTGACTTCGAGGACTACAATGAGTTCCTCGATGTTGCCGACGCGGCGCTGGAAGACATGGGCCTCGACGGCGAATTGCAAGTCGCCAGCTTCCACCCGGACTACCAGTTCGCCGATACGGCGAAGGACGACATCGGCAATTACACGAACCGCTCGCCGTACCCGACCCTGCACCTGCTGCGCGAAGACAGCGTCGAGCGCGCCGTCGAGGCGTTCCCGGAGGCCGAGGCGATCTTCGAAAAGAACATCGAGACGATGGAACAGCTGGGCCACGCCGGCTGGGCCAAGCTGTTCGCCCGGAGCTGAGGATGGCGGACCAGGATCTGCCGGAGCGCCCGGACACGCCGTGCGTGGCCGTGTGCTCGACGACGTTCGACGACATCTGCCGCGGCTGCGGCCGCACCTATATCGAGGTGGCGCACTGGGTGTCGATGTCGGCCGAGGAAAAGGAAAAGGTGTGGCAGCGGATTCTGGCGCAGGGGTATCCGCGGCGGAACGGCTGAAGTTTCGCGGAAAATGCGGTCTGCCCACAATGCCGTTAAGTTAGCAAGCTGCGTGCGCTGAAGACGCTTGCTTTCACCCCAACGGCAAAGGCTGGGGTCAGACCCGCCGGGTCTGACCCCGGGGTTTCGAGTCTCGGGTTTGCCTTGACTGAACGGCATTAAGGCCTGTCACCATTTTTG
Source organism: Pseudoduganella flava (assembly GCF_007830495.1). GTDB lineage: Bacteria > Pseudomonadota > Gammaproteobacteria > Burkholderiales > Burkholderiaceae_D > Rugamonas > Rugamonas flava. The sequence goes on from NZ_VLKW01000008.1 coordinate 31,727, forward strand.
GCGTAATTCTTTTACTGCGGAATCACCCCAATAAAATCCTTCTTGCCGATGTCCAGCCCGTTATGGCGCAGGATGTCGTACGCGGTCGTCGCGTGGAAGAAGAAATGCGGCAGCGCGTAGTGCAGCAGGTAGTTGTGGCCGGTGAAGTGGCGGGTCTTTTCGCCGCTGCCGGTCGTGATCGCGCGGGTGGCCGCGTCGTCGAACGCTTGTTCCGGCAGGCTGTCGAGGAACGTCAGCGTTTTCTTGATGCGCAGCTTCAGGTCGGCGAAGGTTTTTTCCGTGTCTTCCCATGCCGGCACGTCCTGCCCGGCCAGGCGCGCGCCGGCACCCTTGGCGAAATCGCTGGCGATCTGGATCTGGCGCGTGAACGGCAGCATGTCGGGGAACAGCCGGTATTGCAGCAGCGCGTTCGGATCGATCTTCTTCGTTTCCACGTGTTGTTCGGCCTTGTCGAGGATATCCAGCAGGCTGGTCAGGATCTGGCGGAACACGGGAACGGCGGCGGCGTACATCGAAAAGCTCATAAGGACTCCTGTCAAAGGGAGGCCATCATAGCAAGTTCGGCCACCATCCGCCGAAAGCGTTGCCGCCGTGCTCGAGCACGGTACGGCGATCGTGACTTCGCCAGGTTTTTACGTGCATAATTGCACCACGATAACTAACCTAACGCGTTGCGCGAGATGCTCCTCACTATCCAGGCCGCGGCCACTGCATGACGCACCCGCCATTTCGCAGCCTGCGTGCCCGCCTGGGCGCGTTGTATGGCCAGTCGATCTATGGGTCGCTGCTGCTCGTCGTGCTGGGCGGCCTCGTCGTGCCCGCGCTCGTCGGCGGCTACCTGATCGTCGGCCTGCGCGAACAGCAGGCCGCGCACACGGCGCTGAACGAAACGCTGCAACGCAATGCCGACATCCTCGCCCTCGGCATGCAGGAATCGCTGTGGAACATGAATGCCGACGCGGCCCGCTCGCTGGCCCAGGCCGTGATGCGCGACCGTTCCATCGTCCGCGTGCAGGTGACGGGGCAGGCCGAGGCCCAGTTCATCGACCTGAAGTCGCCGGCGCCGCGCCGCGGCAACGTCGTCGAGGCGCAGCGCGACGTCGTCGTGCGCGGCGAGCGCATCGGCCACGTGCTCGTCGCGATGGACGATGCCCGCACCCGCCAGGACCTGCGCGAAAAGCGCCGCGCCTACATCTTCGTGCTGGCCGGCCAGCTGTCCGTGTCGCTGCTGCTGATCGTCCTGCTGCTGAACAAGCGCGTGATCCGCCCGCTGCGCCGGCTGATGCGCTTTTCCGAGCGCCTGTCGCAGGGCGACTTCGAGACGGGCCTGGACCTGCGCGCCAGCCGCGACGAGCTGGGCCGCCTGGCGCGCCAGCTGGAACAGACCCGCGTGGCGATCCGCCGCCTGTTCGACGACGTGCGCCAGCGCGAAGAACGCTTCCGCACCATCGTCACGCAGGTGCCGGGCGCCGTGTTCCGCTACCGGCCGGACGGCCCGATCGAATTCGTCAGCGACGCGATCGAAGACATCTCCGGCTACACGGCCGCGCAGCTGATGCGCGGTACCACGCATTCCTGGGTCAACCTGATCACGCCGGAAGACCGGCGCATGCAGCGGCGCACGGTGCGCGATGCGATCGCCGAAGGCCGCGCCTACGAAACCGAATACCGCATCGTCGACGCCACCGGCACCGAGCGCTGGGTGCTGGAGATCGGCCAGCCGCAGGTGCCGCCCGAAGGCGGCGAGCCGTGGGTGGACGGCATCCTGTCCGACATCAGCGAGCGCAAGGACAACGAGATGCGCATCGAGGCGCTGCTGGCCGAGCAGGGCGCGATCCTGGACAACGTGATGTTCGGCGTGATGTTCGTGCGCCACCGCACCATCATGTCCGTCAACCGCCGCTGCGAAGAGCTGTTCGGCTACGAGCCGGGCGAAATGGTGGGCAAGTCGACGGCGATCGTGTTCCCCACGTCGTTCGACTTCGAGGCGGCCGGCGTGCGCCAGTATCCGACCCTGGGCCAGGGCGAGTACTTCAGCGAGGAGCGCCACTACCGCCGGCGTGACGGCACGCTGTTCTGGTGCATGGTCAGCGGCTGCGCGATCGACCAGAACCGCCCCTATGAAGGCAGCATCTGGGTGTACGCCGACATCACCGCGCGCAAGGAGGCGGAGGAAAAACTGCGGCTGTCCGCCACGGTGCTCGAGCACATCGCCGACGGCGTGCTCGTCGTCGACACGCAGCGTCGCATCGTGGCCGTCAACACGGCCTTCACGCAGATCACGGGCTACGCGGAAGACGAGGCGCTGGGCCGCGACATCTGGCTGATGCGCTCGGGCCGCCATGACGACGCATTCCACGACACGCTGTGGCAGGAGCTCGTCGACACGGGCCACTGGCAGGGCGAGCTGTGGTGCCTGCGCAAGAACGGCGAGCAGTTCGTCGAAGCGCTGACGATCACGGCGGTGCGCGACACGCACGGCACCACGACGCATTACGTGGGCGTGTTCCGCGACATCACGCTGGTCAAGGAAAACGAGAGGAAGCTCGACCACCTGGCCCACCACGATCCGCTGACGGCGCTGCCGAACCGGCTGCTGTTCAACGACCGCCTGCAGCACGCGATCGACCGCGCCCAGCGCTCGCAGGAGCAGCTGGCGCTGCTGTTCATCGACCTGGACCGCTTCAAGAACGTCAACGACACGCTGGGCCACCACATCGGCGACGAGCTGCTGAAACAGGTGGCCGATGCGCTGGCGGCGCGGCTGCGCGACGGCGACACGCTGGCGCGGCTGGGCGGCGACGAATTCGTCGTGCTGCTCGAAGGCGTCGCCGGCGAGTACGCCGTCACGCTGGTCGCGGAAAAGCTCGTGACGATGTTCGAGCAGCCGTTCACGGTTGCCGGCCACGAGCTGTTCGTCACGTGCAGCGTCGGCATCAGCCTGTACCCGTCGGATGCGACGGACCTGAACATGTTGATCCGCAATGCCGACGTGGCGATGTACCAGGCCAAGGCGCGCGGCCGCAACGGCTACCGCTTCTACGCGCCGTCGATGACGGGCGAGGGCGTGCAGCGCCTGCGCCTGGAAGCCTACCTGCGCCGCTCGCTGGAGAAGGACGAGATGTTCCTGAACTACCAGCCGCAGGTCGAGATCGACACGGGGCGCCTGATCGGCGTCGAGGCGCTGGTGCGCTGGAACCACCCGGAACTGGGCCTGGTGCCGCCGGGCCGCTTCGTGCCGCTGGCCGAGGACACGGGCTTCATCAGCCAGCTGGGCCAGTGGGTGCTGCGCGAGGCGTGCCGGCAGATGGTGCGCTGGCAGGAGGCCGGGCTGGTGGTGCCGAAGATCGCCGTCAACCTGTCGGTACGGCAGTTCGAGCGCGGCACGATCGTGGCCACCGTGGCCGACATCCTGCGCGAGACGGGCCTCGAACCCCACCGCCTGCAGCTCGAGGTCACCGAATCGCTGATCATGAACACGGGCGATGCGCTGGCCCACATCAACGGCCTGCACGCACTGGGCGTGTCGCTGGCGATCGACGATTTCGGCACCGGCTATTCGTCGCTGGCCTACCTGAAGCAGATGCCGGTGCAGACACTGAAGATCGACCGCTCGTTCATCCAGGACATCCATGAAGACGTCAACGACGAGGCGATCGCGATCGCCATCATCCAGCTCGGCAAGAGCATGAACCTGGCCGTCATCGCCGAAGGTGTCGAGACGGACGAGCAGGCCACGTTCCTGCTGCGCCACGGCTGCAACCAGGCGCAGGGCTATTTCTACAGCCGCCCCGTGATGCCGGACGACCTGCAGCGGCGGTGGCTGCCATGATGGACCAGGACGACCAGCCCGGCCAACCGGATCAGCCGACCAGGCGGGCGCGCTTCACGCGCCGCCGCTTCCTGCTGGCCGGCGGCGCCGCGGCCGGTGCGCTGGTGGTCGGCTGGGGCGCGCTGCCGCCGCGCCAGCGGCTGCGGGCCGATGCCGCGCTGCCCGTCGAGGATGGTGCCGTCACGCTGAACGGCTGGGTCGCCCTCGCGCCGGACAACACGGTGTCCGTCGTCGTGCCGCGCGCCGAGATGGGGCAGGGCGTCACGACGGCGCTGCCGATGCTGGTGGCCGAGGAGTTGGACATGCCGCTGGCCCAGGTGCGCGTGGTGCAGGCGCCGCCCGACAAGATCTACGCGAACGTCGCCGTGATGCGCGACACGCTGCCGTTCCACCCGGACGACACGGGCGCCACGCAGGCGTTGGCGCGCTGGACGCTGGCGAAGGTGGCGCGCGAGCTGGGCATCAGCCTGACGGGCGGTTCGTCGTCCGTCAAGGATGCATGGCTGCCGATGCGCGAGGCGGGCGCCGCGGCCCGCGCGCTGCTGGTGGCTGCCGCGAGCCGCGCGTGGAACGTGCCGGCGGCGCGCATCCGCACGGAGAACGGCTACCTGATCGATGCGGCGGGCGGCCGGCGCGCGCCGTATGGAGACTTTGCCGGCGCCGCGGCGAAGGAAACCCCGGGCGACGTGACGTTGAAGGACCCGCACCAGTTCCGGCTGATCGGCCATGAGGTGCCGCGCCGCGACAGCCGCCAGAAGGCCGATGGCAGCGCGCGCTTCGGTATCGATGCGCGGCCGCCGGGCCTCGTCTATGCGGCGCTGCGAATGGCGCCGACGATCGGCGGCACGATCGCCGGCATCAACCCGGCCGAGGTGCTGGCGCGCCACGGCGTGCTGGCGGTGATCGATTTTTCCGGCGCGCTGGCGGGGCAGACGGGCGCACAATCCGGCGTCGCGGTCGTCGCCAACGCCTATTGGCCGGCACGGCAGGCCGCCGACGCGCTGGCGATCCGCTGGGAGGCCGGCCCGCATGCCGACCTGTCGAGCGAGCAGATCGACGCGCAGCTGGCGATTGCGCTGGACGAGGAGGAAGGCCACGTCTACCACAGCCAGGGCGACATCGCGCAAGCGCACGAGCAGGCGCACCTGATCCGTGCGCACTACCGGGTGCCGCTGCTGGCCCACGCGGCGATGGAGCCGCTGAACTGCACGGCGCAGGTGGCCGACGGCAAGGTGCGCCTGTGGGTGTCGACGCAGGTGCCGACCCTGGCGGTGCAGGTGGCCGCGCGGGTCGGCGGCGTCGATCCCGGGCAGGTCGAGCTGCACGAGCTGCTGCTGGGCGGCGGCTTCGGCCGGCGCCTGGAGACGGACATGGTGGCGGTGGCCGTCGCGATCGCGCGCCAGTGCCAGGGCCGCCCCGTGCAGGTGATCTGGACCCGCGAGCAGGACATCATGCACGACGTCTACCGCCCGGCCGCGCTGGCGCGCTTCACGGCCACGCTGGATGCCGCCGGCTCGATCAAGAGCTGGGACATGAAGGGGGCGGGCGGCGCGTTGACGCCGCAGTTCATGCGCCGCAACCTGGGCCTGCCGGCGGCCGGGCCGGACAAGACGACGGTCGAAGGCGCTTACGACATGCAGTACGCCATTCCGCACCAGCGCATCGCCCACGTGGCCGTCGACAGCCTGGTCCCGCTGGGGAACTGGCGCTCGGTCGGCCACTCGTACAACGCGTTCTTCAAGGAGAGCTTCGTCGACGAGATGGCCCATGCGGCCGGCAAGGACCCGGTGGCGTTCCGCCGCGCGCTGCTGATCGACCGGCCCCGCCACCTGGCCGCGCTGGATGCCGCGGTCCGCCGCGCCGGCGAGCCACCTGCCGGCCGCGCCCATGGCGTGGCGCTGCACCAGAGCTATGGCAGCATCGTTGCGCAGGTGGCGGAGGTGTCCGTGCATGAAGGCGAGATCCGCGTGCACCGCGTCGTCTGCGCGATCGATTGCGGCATCGCCGTCAACCCGAACCTCGTCGCGCAGCAGATGGAATCGGCCGTCGTGTTCGGCCTGTCCGCGGCGCTGGGCGGCGCGATCACGGTCAAGGACGGCAAGGTGGTGCAATCGAACTTCGGCGACTACCCGGTGTTGCGGATGCCGCAGGTGCCGCGGGTGGACACGATCATCGTGCTGTCGGCCGAGCCGCCCGAGGGCGTGGGCGAGCCGGGCGTGCCGCCGGTCGCGCCGGCCGTCGCCAACGCCGTGTTCAAGCTGACGGGCCGGCGCCTGCGCAGCCTGCCGCTGCGCCTGACCTGATCCGGCCGCTTCGGCCGCTTCAGCCCATTATTCGCCGGCGCAGCGCGGGCAGCGGCCCTTGATCAGCACATCCACTTCATCGCTGGTAAAGCCGTCCGGCAGCTTCAGCTTGCGCGGCAGCGGCACGTCCGGCACGCACGTCACCGCTTCGCAGCGGGTGCACTGGAAGTGCGCGTGATCGTGCGCATCCTTGTCCGGATTGGCGGAAAAGCGCCACACCTGGTCGGCGCCGGCGATGCGGTGTGCCAGTCCCTGTTCCGTCAGCCATTCGAGCACGCGGTACAGCGTGACGGCATCGAATCCTTCTCCCGGCAGGCGGGCCAGGATGTCGTGATGCGTCAGCGGTTCGTGCTGCGCGAGCAGGAACGCCAGCACGCGCACGCGCGGCTGCGTGAGCCGCGCGCCGGTGGCGCGGATCAGGCTTTCGGCCTGCTCGGTACTGGTGTGATTGCGCGTGCTTGCGGTCGGGGTGGCCATGGTGTATCCGGTGTCGATGCGGCCGGACGATCGTTCGCTCCGGCGCCGTGATTATACCTCCCGCCCACGGCGCCGGCAGGCGGCTACGGCCGCGCCGCACCGTGCCGCAGGCGCCACCAGCAAGCCAGCAGTGCGGCCGCCGCGGCCAGTGTGCCGAGGATCGGCGCGGCGGGAAAGCCCGCACCGGCCGGACCTGGCACGAAGCGGGGCAGGCTGTCCACGTCGGCGCGCACCAGTCCGCGGTAGCCCATGATCGGCGGCGTCGCCCAGTCGCGCCAGCGCTGTTCGTAGCGGTCGACGTCGCGCAGGAATGCCGCGTGGTGCGCCGCGTCCGCGTCCGCCAGCCGCTCGGCGGCCACCGTCAACGCCAGCGACGGCGACAGCCACGCGACGGCCGCCACCATGTCCGCCTGCGCGGCGCGCGCGTCCGCCACGCGGCGCAGCAGCGGCGCGACGGCGGCATCCTGCGCCACGAAGCGGGGCATGAACGACACGGGCCAGGTATGCGCGGTGATGGCCGAGCGCTGGTCCGGGTGCGCGTCGAACCAGCGCGCCAGCAGTGCGGCCTCCTGCTGTTCCGCCGTGTCTTGGGCGGCGCGCGTCCGCAGGATCACCGTGTGCGGCATCGGTGCCGGGTGCCGCGCCGCCGCCAGCGCGCCCAGTGCCGCCGGGGCGACGAACATGCCGGCGATCCAGGCGGCGAGCAGCACGCCGGCAGCGGCCGCCGGCGGCATGCGCAGGTGGTTGACGAGGCCGGCGAGCGCCGTCCATGCCAGCGCGGCCGCGGCAAGCGCCAGCAGCCACGCCGCCCAGGCCTGCCAGGTGGCGCCGGGATCGAGGGCGAACGCCAGCGTGGATGCCAGTGCCGCCACGCTCCACGCGGCCGTCAGGCGCACCAGCAGCGCCGCAGCGGCCACGCGCCATGGCTGGCGAGCCTGGGCGCAGACGACACGCCAGATGCCCAGTTCGCGCGCCTCGTGCACCATGCCATACGACAGCGCGATGACGAGCAGCGGCAGCAGCAACGCCGTCACGGCGCCGAAGTCCGGCATGCCGAGTGAGCGCAGCAGCGGGTTGGCGATCGGATCGCTGCGCCGCCCGTCCACGTGGCGCGGTTCGACGGAGACCTGGATCGCCGGGGTGCGCTGCGCGAAGCTGCCGGCCGCCAGCACCAGGCCGCCGCCCGGCTGCCGTTGCGCCGGCGGCGCCATGCGCCGTGCGAACTCGAATGCATCCTTCGCCTGGCCGGGCGATGGTGGCGGCGCCGTGGCGGGCAGCGCGAGTGCCGCCTCGGCCACGCCCCGTTCCCAGTCGGCCACGGCGCCCGCGGCGACAGCGCGATAACGCGCGGCCTCGAGGCCGGACAAGGCGGCGGCTGCGCCCAGCAGCAGTGCCGCAACGCCCAGCAGTATCCGGTTGACGGGATTGCCCAGCAGGCGGCGCCATTCGGCCAGTAAGAGGCGCTTCATGGCTTGATCCTCCCCGCGACAGCCAGCAGCACTGACAGCGCGGCCGCTGCCCACGCGGCCAGGGCAGCCATGTCGCGCAGCGCCCAGCCGATGCCGGCCGGCGCCTGCGGCGGCCGATAGTCGAAGCGCGGCACCGATTGCCACAGCGTCCGGCCGCCATAGCGCTCGTCGAACGACGTCAGGCCCCGCGTTTGCGTCATGTCCCAGCGGTCGATGTGCGTGTTGAACGCGCGCCGGTAGCGCTCGGCCGCGTCCTCGAAGTGGCGGCGGTGCGCCAGGTCCGTGCCGGCCAGCGTCATCGACGCGAGCTGCAACGCGACGGCGGGGCTGGCCAGCGCGGCCTGGCGCAGCACATCCTGCTGGTGCGCGAAGCCGTCCCACAGCGCATCGAAATGCAGCGCATGCACCTTGTCCGCATAGGCGTCGCGCGCCAGCCGGCGGGCCGCGTAGGCGCCGAACGGCAAGTCCTCGGCGCGGCGCACGCCATGGCGCGCCAGCAGCGCCGCGTCGAACGCGCGGCCGCGCGCGGCCAGGTCGCCGTCGCCGGGCAGGCCGTTCTCGTAGTCGTATCGGATCGCGCTCCAGAATGCGTCGCGCGTCGGCAGCGGTTCGGCGTGTTCGGCAAGCAGCCCGGCCGCGCGCGGAATCACGAACAGCCACGCGAGCCACAGCGCCAGCAGCACCGCCAGTGCGGCGCGGCTGCTGCGGCACAGCGCGGATACCGTCAGGCCCACGCAGGCGAGGATCAGCACGTACAGCACATACACGCAGGCCAACGCCGCGCAGCGGAGCAGGGCGCTGCTGCCATCTTCCGGCGCCAGCGCCGCCACCAGGCCGAACGCGCCCAGCACGAGCGCCACGGGCAGTGCCGCCGCGACGGCCAGCTTGCCCAGCACGATCCCGCGCATGCCGACGCCGAGGGCGCCCGTCATCCGCAAGGTGCCCGCCTCGCGCTCGGCGCTGACGGAATCGAACGTCAGCGCGAACACGGCGAGCGGCAGCAGCATCGTCAGCACCAGCGCGGGCGAGAACGGGCCGAACGGCGCTGGCGCCGGCTCGGCGGCCGCATCGCTGTCGCGCGGGATGTTGCGGCGGTGCGGCTCGATCCACAGCGTCTTGCCCACGTGGCGGTCGATGCCCGGATCGAAGGCGGCCAGCGGGCCGGCGGCGGCAAACACGTACAGGCCGAAGTGGGCGGCGCGGTGCGGATGGCGCGCGTCCTGGCTGTCCCACTGGGCGCGTGCGGCCGCAGCGGCGTCGTGCGCCTCTGCCGCCGCGCGTTCGCGGGCCTGGTGCGCCAGCAGGAACGTCAGTGCGAACAGCACGGCCAGCGCGACGGCGGGCCAGGCCAGGCGGCCGCCGCGCCACAGGCCGAGCCATTCCTTGCGCAGCACGGCAATGCAGTGCGCGGCAGTCATGCGAGCTCCCGGGCGTGGTGCAGGTACAGGTCTTCCAGTTCCTGGTGGCCGATCGTGTGCGCATCGACCTCGGCAACGATGGCGCCGGCCTGCATGATGGCGATGCGGTCGGCCACCTGGCGTGCGTTGAACAGGTCGTGGGTGGCCATCAGCACGGCCATGCCGCGGTCGGCGGCGGCGCGCACCCGCGCCGCGAAGTCGTTGGCGGCGGCGGGGTCGAGGCCGGAGGTGGGCTCGTCGAGCAGCATGCCGCACGCCGAGCGGGCATGGGCGATCGCCAGCCCGACCTTCTGGCGCATGCCCTTCGAGTATCCCGACACGCGGGCGCCGTGCGCGCCCTCCTGCAGGCCGCAGGCGGCCAGCATGTCGCCCGCCTCGAGCGGGGTGACGTCGATGTCGGCCAGTGCGCAGAAGTAGCGCAGGTTCTCGATGCCTGACAGGTAGGGATACAGCGCGACGTTTTCCGGCAGGTAGGCCAGGCGCCGCGCCGCTTCCGGCTCGGCGGCGAGGTCGCGGCCGCCGATCAGCACGCGGCCCGCGGCGGGCGGCACGAAGCCGAGCAGGGTCTGGATCGTCGTTGTCTTGCCCGCGCCGTTCCCGCCCAGCAGCGCCAGCACCTGGCCGGACGCGATGGCCAGGTTCAGGCGGGCGATGACGGTGCGCTCGCCATAGCGCACCGCGAGGTCGTGGGTTGCTATCGTCGCTTGTATCGTTGCTTCTATCGTGGCCTTCATCGCGGTCCTCAGAACAGGTATTGCACGGTGATGCCGCCGTGGCGGCGCGGTTGCGGCGCCACCAGCAGCCCGGAAGCGTTGGCGTAATACGCCTCGCTGATCAGTTGCGGCTGCAGGATCGCGTACAGCGCGAGGCGCATTTTTCCAATGTCGTATTGCGCCCGCAGGTCGTAGCGCTTGTAGGTCGGCACCGTGCGGCGCTGCGGTACGGCGCCCGTGTAGTACGGCACACCCGTGGTCGCGTAGGCATCCGCGTTCAGGCGCAGCGGCCGGCCGGCCAGCACCGTGGTGTACTCGATGCCGACCTTGGCCTGGTGACGCGGCACCGAGATCAGCGCGCCCGTGTTCGGCAGCGGATTGTCGATGCGCGCCCGCACCAGGCCTGTGTAGCTGGCGTACAGCGCCCACGCGGCGGCCGGCCGCCAGCGCGCGTCGATCTCCCAGCCACGCCGGGTCGTGCTGCCGATCGTCGTCCACACGTCGGGTGCCGTCATCGTCACTTCGTCGTCGTTGGTGGTGTGGAACAGGGCGCCGTTGACCGACCAGCCGGCCCGCGTCACGTTGACGCCCGTGTCGTAGGAACGCACCTTCGACGGCCGCAGCCCGGCGTTGTTCAGGTCACCCGGCGCGCCCAGCGGCCCGGCGGCGCCGGCGGGGCTGATCTGCTGCGCGGCGGCGGAGCGGAAGCCCTCGGCCGCGTTGGCGAACCAGGCGACGCCCGGTGCGGCGTCCCACAGCATCCCCGCTTTCGGCGTGACGACCCATTTGCGGTAGCCGGTCGAGGCGGCGGGGCGCTTGCGGTTGCCGATGTCGTAGTCGAAGCGGTCGGCGCGCAGGCCACCGGTCAGCTTCAGCGCACCCGCGGGGCGCCATTGCGCCTGCGTGAACAGGCCCCACGTCAGCAAGTCGAGATCGAGGTCGGTCAGGTAGATGTCGGTGGGCCGGCGGTTCTCGTAGCGGCGCCGGATGGCTTCTCCCTGGTCGCGCCGCAGGTCGGCGCCGACAAGCAGTGCGAAGCGCGGGACGGGGCGCCAGTCGTAGGACAGCTGGCCGCCCCGGATGTGGCGGTCGTCCGTGCCGGCATTGTTGACGGCGCCGCCGGCCGCCGCGGCGCGGGTCCGTTCGAAATCCTCGGCGTAGGCCGTCACGCGCCAGCCGGTGCCGTCGTCGACGGGCGTCGCGTTGAATGCCAGCGCCGTGCGGCGGGCGTCGCCGAACGCGGGCAGCGCGTTTTCCTCCAGCGCGTCGCGCGCCACGAGGCCGGCCGCGAGCCGGTCGTAGCGCAGGTAGCCGGCCGCCTCGTAATCGGAGCGGTAGTGGTTCAGGCGCAGGCTGAGCCGATAGCCGCCGCGCGTGTGCGACAGCTTCCAGAACAGGTTGTCCCGGTCGAGCCAGGCGCCGCGCCGGTAGCTGTCGGTGCGGTAGGTGTCGGCGACCACGACGCTGTCGAACGCGCCGGCCTGCGCGGACCAGACCAGCGTGCCGCGCCGGCCGCCGTACGATTCGGCGGTGAATGCGACGCTGGAGGGAATGGGGCCGTCGACGGTATGGATGTCGACTGCGCCGGCGCGGTTCTGGTCGCCATGGCGCACCGACACCGGCCCCTTGATCACGTCGACACCGGCGATCATGCCCGGCGTGATCCATTCGAGGAAGGCTGGGCCGTGGCCGGCGCCCGCTTCGCTGGAAGGCACGTTCTGCGGCACGCCGTCGACGTAGATCGCCGTGTCGGCACCGTGGCTGCCGCCGGTCGCGAAGCCGCGCATCTTGAAGCCGGTGCCGGTGTCGCCCTGGTCGAGGCTGTGCGCGACGACGCCCGGCACGCGGCGGAAGATGTTCGAGATGTCGCGGCCGACGTTGATCGTCTCGAGGTCCTGTGCCGTCAGCACCGTGACGGATGCCGGCAGCGCCGCGGCATCGTTGCCGATGCGCGCGCGGCCGTAGCCGTCGCGGCTGCCGGGAACGTGGACGACGGCCACGTCGGGCGCGGCGGCATCCGGCTCGTCGCCAGCGGCGCCGCCGGCCCAGGCCAGCAGGGCGGCGAACAAGGGACGGGTAAGGGTATTGCGGGGCAGGGTGTTGGTCATCTGAAGTGTGGGCTGTGGTGGCGGCCATGCGGCCTTGCTTATGCAATTGTGTTGCAAAAGCAATTCTAAGCCGGCTTCAGGTGTTAACGCAACTATGTTGCAATACGGTGTTGCTCCGCCCTGGCGAGCAGGCGACTGCGCCACCAGAACAGCAGCGCCGCCGCGCTCACGCCCGCACCGAGCAGGCAGACGCCCGGCCAGCCGAATGCAGCGTGCATCAATGTCGCGGCCAGCGCGCCGGCGCCGCTGCCGGCCGCGTAGAACAGCATGTAGCAGGCGATCAGCCGGCTCTGTGCCGCGCCGCCGCCGTGCAGGATCATGCCCTGGTTCGTCACGTGCAACGCCTGCACGGCAAGGTCCAGCGCGAGGATGCCGGCCGCCACCGCGGCCAGCGATGCGGGCGTGAACGCCAGCGGCAGCCAGGCGAACAGCAACAGCGCCAGCGCGATGCCGGTGACGCGCTCGCCGTGCCCGCGGTCGTGCCAGCGGCCGGCGCGCGCCGCGCCCAGCGCACCGGCAATGCCGACCAGGCCGAACGCGCCGATCGCCGTGTGCGGCAAGCCGTGCGGCGGGCCGGCCAGTTCCAGCGCCAGCGCGCCCCAGAAGATGTTGAACACGGCGAACATCAACAGCGCGATCGTGCCGCGGGTGTGCAATACGCGGTCGGTGCGCAGCAACGTCCACATCGATGCGATCAGCCGGCGGTAAGGCACGGGATCGCCTGGCGCCGGCAGCGGCGGCAGCATGCGCCACAGCAGCAGCGCGACCAGCACCATCAGCGCGGCCGAGATGCCGTACACGGCGCGCCATCCGGCCACGTCGGCCACGGCGCCCGCCACCACGCGCGCTCCCAGCAGCCCGAGCACGACGCCGCCCTGCACGGCACCGACCATCCGCCCGCGCTGTTCAGGCAGCGCGAGCACCGCCGCGCAGCCGATCAAGCCTTGCGTCATCGCCGTGCCCAGCAGGCCGGCCAGCAGCATCGCCGCCAGCAGCGGCACGATGCGGTCCGCGGCGCAGACGGCGGCCAGCGCCAGCACGAGCGCGGCCAGCTGCGCCAGCAGCAGGGCGCGGCGCCCATGGCGGTCGCCCAGCGGCACGACGAACAGCAGCGCCAGCGCGCTGCCCAGCTGGGTGGCGAAGACGATGGCGCCGGCCGCGGCACGGTCCAGCGCCAGGTCGGCGGCGATCAGGTCGAGCAACGGTTGCGCGTAGTAGACGTTGGCGACGCACAGCGCGGCCGCTGCCGCGAGCAGCGCCAGCGTGGCGCGGGACAGGATGGGCATGGTTCCTCCAGGTGGTTGCATACCGAAGTAGTTGCGCGAAGTGGTTGCGATTTAAAACTGGTTGCAGCGTACGTCAAGCAGTTTTAAAATGCAACCACAAACACGATGGGAGGGCAGCATGGCAGGCCGCAAAAGCTTGAGGGAGGAGCCGTGCCCGGTCGCGCGCAGCGTGGACCTGGTTGGCGACCGCTGGGCACTGTTGATCGTGCGCGACGCTTTCGACGGCGTGCGGCGGTTCGGAGATTTCCAGCGCAGCCTGGGTGTGGCGCGCAACATCCTGACGGACCGCCTGCGCCTGCTGGTGGAGGAAGGCATCCTGGCCAGCCAGCCCGCGTCGGACGGTTCCGCTTACCAGGAATACGTGCTGACGCCGAAGGGCGAGGACCTGTTTGGCGTCGTGGTGGCACTGCGCCGCTGGGGCGAGCGCCATCTGTTCGCGCGCGGCGAACCCCATTCGGTACTGGTGGACCGGGCGACCGGCCGCAAGGTGGAAGGCGTGGCGCTGCGCACGCCGGACGGGCGCGAAGTGAAGCCGGAACGCACGGCCGTCAGGAAGGTCGGCTCCGGGCGCCAGGCTTCGTAGTTTATTCGCCCATCAGCTTGCGCAGATTGCATTCCTGTTGCCACTGGCGCCGCTCGGCGGTGCTGGCGGCGAGGCGTGCCAGTTCGGCGTCGTCCTGCGCGGCGATCGTCTCGATCAGGCGGTGGGCCACGTTCGGGTCCGGCAGCATCGTGCCGAAAAACGCGACCGTCTCGTGGCGCTGGATCAGCAGGGTGGGGAAGTTCTCGACGTCGAGGTCGCCCACGATGTCGGCGTGGTCCTCGATGTCCACCCACAGGAAGTATTTTTCCGGGTGCCTGGCGGCCAGCTCCTCGAATGAGGTACGGTAGCTGGAGCAGGTGCCGCACCAGGCGGCGCACAGGCAGGCCACGATCAGGTGGTCCTGCGCCAGCGCGGCCGCCACTTCGGCGCGGTTGTCGGCATGTAGGGTTGTGCTGTGCATGGCGCGATTGTACAGCGTCCGGCGCGGGCGCGTCCGTGAACGGATGGCAGGGGCCGGTCCAGTTCCGGTGGCTGGGCCGGCGCGCCCGCGCGAGGTAAAATACGCCCTATGCGTACCATTCTTGCTCTTGAAACGTCCTCCGAACTGGCTTCCTGCGCGCTGCTGCACGGCGGCCGGCTGACTTCCCGTTCGTCCGACGGCGTGCGTACGCACTCGGCCGCATTGTTGCCGATGGTGCAGGAATTGCTGGCCGAGGCGTGTATTGCGCTGGCCGATTGCGACGCGATCGCCTACGGCGCCGGGCCCGGTTCGTTCACGGGCGTGCGCACCGCCTGCGGCATCGCCCAGGGCCTGGGGTTCGGCGCAAATCTGCCGCTGGTGCCCGTCGTCACGCTCGATGCGATGGCGCTGGCGTGCCGCGAGCGGCATGGCGCCAACGAGGTGCTGGCCGTGCTGGATGCGCGCATGAACGAGGTCTACTGGGCGCAATACCGCTTCGACGGCGCCTCGGCGACCGTGCCGATGGCGATCCTGCCGCCGGCGCTGTCGAACCCGGCGGACGTGGCGCCGCAGGGCAGCGTGCACGCCTGCGGTAACGGCTTCACGGCGTACCCGGAAGCGTTCGCGGGCAAGGCCTTCGCCGCCGGCGCGGATACGGCGATCCTGCCGCACGCGGAACAGATCGCCCGGCTTGGCGCCATTGCGCTGGAGGCCGGCCGGAGCGTGTCCGCGGCCGAGGCGCAGCCGCTGTACCTGCGCAACAAGGTCGCCTACACGAAGGCCGAGCGGGCCGTGATGAACGGGGCGGGCGCATGACGTTGGACACGAGCCGCGGCTGGGACCTGGCGCGCCTGATCTACGAACCGATGCAGCAGTCCGACCTGGACGAGGTGGTGGCCGTCGAGCGCAGCGTCTATCCGCATCCCTGGACCCGCACCAATTTTTCCGACTCGCTGAAGAACGGCTACCACGCGTGGGTGCTGCGCGATCCGCTGCGCGAGCTGCTCGGCTATTTCCTCGTGATGGCCGTCGTCGACGAAGCCCACCTGCTGAACGTGGCGGTCGCCGCGCCATGGCAGGGCAAGGGCCTGGGGCGGTTCCTGCTGAACCAGTCCGTCGCCTGCGCGCGCGGGCTCGGCATGGATTCGATGCTGCTGGAAGTGCGGCCGTCGAACCAGCGCGCGCTCGACATCTACCGCCGCTACGGCTTCACCGAGATCGGCCGCCGCAAGGGCTATTACCCGGCCGCCAACCAGACCCGCGAGGACGCCATCGTGATGCGTATTGCGCTATGAGCCAGCCGCACCGCAGCATCGTGTTCCTGCAGGAGATGGGCGTCGGCCCGCAATGGCTGCTGCGCGACCGCGTCGCCGCGCCGCCGGAGTACGCCGAGGAGGAAGCGATCGACGCCGCGCCCGAGCCCGTGATGGAAGCTGCGCCTGCGCCCGAACCTGCGCTGGCACCGGCACCTGCACCCGCACCGATCGCGCCGCCGGCGCAACCGGTTGCGCAGTCCGACGACGACATGTCGTGGTTCGACGAAGCCCCCGCGCCGCCGCCGAAGGCACCGGTGCTGAAACAAAGCGCGCCGCCGCGCCCGAAGGCAAGCGAGCCGGAAACGGCCGAGGACACGTCGTGGTTCGACGCCGTGCCGGCCGCGCCGGTACAGCGCGCGCCGGCACGCACGGCCGCCACCGACGAGGAAATCGCGGCGATGGACTGGCCTACTTTGCAGGCCGCCGTGCGCCGCTGCACCCGCTGCGACCTGTGCGCCACGCGCCGTGCCGCCGTGCCGGGCCAGGGCGACGAGCAGGCGCGCTGGCTGGTGCTGGGCACCGCGCCGACCGCGGAAGACGAGGAAGTGGAACAGCCGCTGTCCGGCCAGCCCGGCCAGCTGCTGGCCAATATGCTGAACGCCGTCGGCTTGTCGACGGAGCGGGGCGCCTACGTGACGACCTTGGTGAAATGCCGCGCCGTCGCCGAGGATGGCACTGACCGCCTGCCGAGCGCGGACGAACTGGCCGCCTGCCGCCCCTACCTGGATCGCGAGCTGGCGTTGACGGGGGCGGGCCTGGCCCTGACCGTCGGCGGCGTCACCGCGAAAGGGCTGCTGGGCATGGCCGCGCGCGGCAAGGTGCTGCGCTATGGCGAGCTGCCCGTGGTGGCGACGTTCCACCCGGCCGACTTGCTGAAGAAGCCGGAAGACAAGGCCCGCGCCTGGGCCGACCTGTGCCTGGCGCGCTCCGCCCATGCCGGCCGCCGCTGACAGCACGGCCGATCTTTCCTACCAGGCGCGCTTCGAGCGCCGCTGGCAGCACCTGACGCGCCCGCACGTGCGCGCGCTGGCCTGGCTGCTCGATGCGCCCGATCTGCTCGACGCCAGCGCACCTTACTGGCACGGCCGCATCGCCGTGCTCGGCCCCGCCGCCGCCGCGACGGCCGCCTGGCTGGCGGCACTGGAAGCGGACCCCGCGCCGCTCGATGCCGCGCTGGGCGCGCGGTTCTATTCGCGCCTGGGCTTGTATGCGGAAAAGCTGATGGCGTTCTATTTCGCGCAGCAAGGCACGCTGGCCGCGCACGGGCTGCAGGTGCGCAGCGCCAAGGAAACCGTCGGCGAATTCGACTTCCTGCTGGACGAGCCGGCGGGCCTGCGCCACATCGAGTTCGCCACCAAGTTCTACCTGCTGGACAGCCATGCCGACACCAGCGACTTCGACCTGCTGGTGGGCCCGAACCTGGGCGACACGCTGGGCCGCAAGATGCGCAAGATCTTCGAGCAGCAGTTGGCGCTGGCGTGGCACCCGGCCGCGCGCGACGTGCTGCCGCAACCGGTGGCGGTCGCGCAGGCGCTCGTCAAGGGCTGGCTGTTCTATCCGCCCGATGGCGTGTTCACGGTGCCGGGCATCGCGCCCGACCACTGCCGCGGCAGATGGCATACGCTGGCCGGCCTCGCGGCGGGCCAATGGCCGGGCGAGCGCTACGTGGTGCTGCCCCGGCTGCAATGGCTGGCACCGTTCAAGGGCCGCGTGGACGGCGCCGCGGTGCCGCTGGCGCTGGCGGAACTGGTCGGGCAGGTGACGGACAAGTTCGCGGCCGATGCTTCACCGGTGATGGTGGCGTCGGTGCGGCAGGAAGGGGAGTGGTTGCTGGAAGAGGCGCGCGCGTTCATCGTGCGCGACGACTGGCCGGAGCTTGCCGCGCTGCGGCGCGCCACCGGCACGAAGCCAGCCGCCTGAACCGGCCCGACGCGCAGGTCAGTGTCTGTGCTCGCCGATCAGCGCGAGCGAATCGTGCTCGCGCTGGTTGGCGGCATGCAGGCGCATGATGAAGAACATCGTCCCCGACAGGAACAGGCCGAACAGCACGATGATCGTGTTCAGTTCCAGGTGCAGGCGCAGCATCAGCGAGTACACGGCCAGCATCGTCAGCACCGACAGGTTCTCGTTGAAGTTCTGCACGGCGATCGAGTGGCCGGCACTCATCAGCACGTGGCCGCGGTGCTGCAGCAGCGCGTTCATCGGCACGACGAAGAAGCCGGACAGCGCGCCGATCCCGATCAGCATCGGATAGGCGATGACGGGCGTATGCACGAACGCCATCAGCATCACCATCACGCCCATGACGACGCCGACGGGGATGACGCTGAGCGACTTGCGCAGCGTGACCAGCTTCGCGGACAGGACCGCGCCGCCGGTGACGCCAAGCCCGACGAGGCCCACCATCGTCGTGGCCTTTTCATAACTCATGTGCAGCGATTGCTTGGCCCATTCCAGCACGATGAATTGCAGCGTCGCGGCGGTACCCCACAGCAGCGTGGTGACGGCCAGCGAGATCTGGCCCAGCTTGTCCTTCCACAGGATCGTGCAGCAGTTCGCGAAGTCCTCGACGAGGCGCACCGGATTGCGTTCCTGGTGCGGATAGATGGAGCCCGTCAGCGGGATGCGCAGGTTGAACAGCGCCGCGGCGATGTACAGCACGCCGACGATCATCAACGCGCCATACGCCGCATCGGTGATGCCGATGTTCCATCCCAACATGACCGCTTCGGCGCGGTCGGAAACAAGCGCGCCGCCCATCACGGTGCCGAGGATGATCGAGGCGATCGTCAGGCCTTCGATCCAGCCATTGGCCGCAACGAGTTTTTCGGGCGGCAGCAATTCGGTGAGGATGCCGTATTTGGCGGGCGAATAGATCGCCGCGCCGATGCCGACGATCGCATACGCGGCCAGCGGATGCACTTCATAAAACAGCAATGCGCAGCCGAAGATCTTGACCAGGTTGGCGATGAACATGACGCGGCCCTTCGGCAGCGAATCCGCGAAGGCGCCCACGAACGCGGCCAGCAGCACGTAGAACAGCACGAACAGAAATTTCAGCAGCGGCGTGATCCACGCCGGGGATTTCATCGTGATCAGCAGGTCGATCGCGACGAACAGCAAAGCATTGTCCGCCAGCGACGAAAAAAACTGCGCTGCCATGATGGTATAAAAACCACGATTCATTGTGGAAGGGCCTGAAAACTGATATCGGCTTGCTTTATACCATGAAAGGTAGGCTTTCCAAAGAAAAGGACCGGACGATTAGGCTAGTCCTTCGGTACAGCGGAACGCCCGCCGTTCGGGGCTTTCGGGCATATTTGGCGGCTGCGCCGGCCGGTTCCTTAAGCTCCGTCTAAGGTGCCGGGTAAGGTAAAATGCCCGCTTCACATTTTCACCGCGTCGACCATGCCCAGGCCCATTGCCGCCACCGTCCACATCGCCGCCATGCGGCACAACCTCGCGCGCGCCCGCGCCTGCGCACCGGGCTCGAAGGCCTGGGCCGTCGTCAAGGCCAACGCCTACGGCCACGGCTTGCAGCGCGCGCTGCGCGGCTTCGCGGATGCGGACGGGCTGGCGCTGATCGAGTTCGACAACGCGGTGCGGCTGCGCGAGATGGGCTGGACCAAGCCCGTGCTGCTGCTGGAAGGGTGGTTCGACGCGGCCGACCTGCATGCGATGGCGGCGCACGGCCTGAACGGCGCGGCGCACTGCGACGAGCAGATCGCGCTGCTGGAGAACACGCCGCTGGCGCGGCCCATCGACGTGCACCTGAAGATGAACACGGGGATGAACCGCCTCGGCTTCAAGCCTGAACAGTTCGCGGCCGCGTATGCGCGGCTGCGCGCGATCCCGCACGTGCGCGAGATCACGTTGATGACGCACTTCGCCAATGCGGACGAGGCGGCCCACCCATGCGTGCCGATCCGCGAGCAGCTGCGCCGCTTCGAGCTGGGCGCGGCGGGCTTGCCGGGCCCGCGC
Source organism: Pseudoduganella flava (assembly GCF_007830495.1). GTDB lineage: Bacteria > Pseudomonadota > Gammaproteobacteria > Burkholderiales > Burkholderiaceae_D > Rugamonas > Rugamonas flava. Next base: position 51,634 of record NZ_VLKW01000008.1, read on the forward strand.
AGCCTGGCCAATTCCGCTGGCGTGTTCCAGATGCCGGCGCTGCAAGGAGAACTGGTCAGCGACTGGATCCGCCCAGGCATCATGCTGTATGGCGGCACGCCGGGCGGCCGCAGCGCCGAGGAGTACGGCCTGCTGCCGGCGATGACGTTGACGAGTGAACTGATCGGCATCCAGCGGATCGAAGCAGGTGACTTCGTCGGTTACGGCAGCCGCTTCGAAGCCGATCGCGCGATGCGCATCGGCGTCGTCGCCTGCGGCTATGCGGACGGCTATCCGCGCCACGCACCGACCGGCACGCCGGTGCTGGTGGACGGCGTGCGCACGCGCACCGTCGGTCGCGTGTCGATGGACATGATGGCCGTGGACCTGACGGGCATCGACAGCGCCCGCGTCGGCAGCCGCGTCGTGCTGTGGGGCCAGGGTTTGCCGATCGACGACGTGGCGGCAAGCGCCGGCACGATCGGCTATGAGCTGATGTGCGCCGTGGCGCCCCGTGTGAGGATATTGGAAGACTGATGGCCAAGGCAAAGACACAATACGTCTGCAGCGAGTGCGGCGGCACCAGCAGCAAATGGACGGGCCAGTGCCCGTCTTGCCGGCAGTGGAACACGATGGTGGAAACGCCGATCGAGTCCGCCGGCGTGAACCGCTACTCGCAGCAGCACCAGGCGCTGGCGCAGACGGCGCCGGTGCTGTCGCTGCACGAGATCGAGGCGCTGGACGTGCCGCGCTTCGGCACCGGAATCGATGAATTCGACCGCGTGCTGGGCGGCGGCCTCGTGGCCGGCGGCGTCGTGTTGATCGGCGGCGATCCGGGCATCGGCAAATCCACCTTGCTGTTGCAGGCGCTGGCCAATATGTCGCGTGTGAAGAGCGTGCTGTACGTGTCGGGCGAGGAGTCCGGCGCGCAGATCGCGCTGCGCGCGAAACGCCTGGCGATCGATGCGAAGGAATTCAAGCTGCAGGCCGAGATCCAGCTGGAGAAGATCCTGCAGACCCTGGGCGACGTGAAGCCGCAGGTCGCGGTGATCGACTCGATCCAGACCCTGTATTCGGATGCGCTGACGTCGGCGCCCGGTTCCGTCGCGCAGGTGCGCGAATGCGCCGCGCAGCTGACCCGCGTGGCCAAGCAGAGCGGCGTGACGATCATCCTCGTCGGCCACGTGACGAAGGAAGGCGCGCTGGCGGGCCCGCGCGTGCTCGAGCACATCGTCGACTCCGTGCTGTACTTCGAAGGGGACAGCCATTCCAGCTTCCGCCTGGTGCGCGCGATCAAGAACCGCTTCGGCGCCGTCAACGAGCTGGGCGTGTTCGCGATGACGGAGAAGGGCTTGAAGGGCGTGTCGAATCCATCGGCGCTGTTCCTGTCGCAGCACGACAACCAGGTGCCCGGCTCCTGCGTGATGGTGACGCAGGAAGGCACGCGGCCGCTGCTCGTCGAGATCCAGGCGCTGGTCGATGCAAGCCACCTGCCGAACGCGCGGCGCCTGTCCGTCGGCCTGGAGCAGAACCGGCTGGCGATGCTGCTCGCGGTGCTGCACCGGCATGCCGGCATCGCCGCGTTCGACCAGGATGTGTTCATCAACGCCGTCGGTGGCGTGAAGATCACCGAGCCGGCGGCTGACCTGGCGGTGCTCCTGGCGATCAACTCGTCGATGCGCAACAAGGCGCTGCCGCGCGGCTTCGTCGTGTTCGGCGAGGTGGGCCTGGCCGGCGAGATCCGGCCGGCCCCGCGCGGCCAGGAAAGGCTGCGCGAAGCCGCCAAGCTGGGCTTCTCGATCGCGATGATCCCGAAGGCCAATGCGCCGAAGCAGCCGATCGAAGGGATGACGATCATCGCCGTCGACCGCATCGACGATGCGTTCAACCGATTGCGCGAACTGCAATAAGTACCGGGTAGCAATGAAATAGTTGCAGCTCAGCATGTAATCCAATGCAAGATTGACGCACTCACAGTAAAATAGACCGCCGGCCCATGCCGGCGGTTTTCATTTGACCGAGGGTAGTGAATTGTTAGTCGATCAAAGACAGGGTGTGCGCAAGATCTTGCGCGTGCGGGCAATGCTGGTCATGGATGGCGGCGCACCGATGCCCGCCCGCACGTTCGATCTCGGCCTGGCCGGGATGTCGGTAACGACGGAATACAAGGTGGAAGTCAACAAGACGGGGCAGGTGGTGTTCGAGATGCTGGTCGACGGCAAGCCGCAGATCATCACGTGCAAGGCCAAGGTCAGCCATTGCATCTTCTCGGGCGACCATTTCAAGGTGGGCTTCGTGTTCCAGCCGCTGACACCGGAAGCCACGGCCGCGATCACGAAATTCATGCGGTAGCAAAAAGCTAAGGGGTAAGTTCCGGTTTACTCGCGCTTTTGATTCTTCGGCACGATGGGATCATAATGTGCTGACTTCGAAAGGTCTCACATGGACACCAACGCCACCAATATCCTCACTTCGCTCTACGGTAACGCGAGCTCGACGGCACTGACGGCCAGCAGCACGGGCCTGTCGCCCACGGTCGCCGCGCGCGTGCAACAGGCGCTGGCGGGGCAGAAGGGCAATATCGACAAGCTGAACGCGGACCTGACGCGCGACCAGACCCGCCTGTCGGGCCTGGGCCAGCTGCAAAGCGCGCTGGACGCGTTCGAGATGCTGGCGGAAAGCCTGTCCGGTGCGGGCATGTCGACGTCCGCGACGTCATCGACGACCGGCGTGCTGACGGCCGCGACGAGCGCCTCGGCCAAGGCGGGCACGTACAAGCTGGACGTGACGCAGCTGGCCCAGGGCCAGATCCTGAACAGCGCCACGCAGCTGACGGCCGACGCACCGCTGGGCAGCGGCACGGCGGCGACGGTGAAAATCCAGTGGGGCGCCGTCGGCGACAAGGGCTTCGACCCGGACCCGAAGCGTACGGCAACGATCAACATCGACAGTAGCAACAACTCGCTGGACGGCATCGCGGCCGAGCTGAAGAAGGCAGGTGTCGACGCCTCCGTCGTCAAGAGCAACAACGGCTACGCGCTGCAAATCCGCGGCAAGGACGGCGCCACGGAAAACCTGTCGATCAGCGTGACCGGCGACGCGGCGCTGAAGGCGGCGATCGGCTTCGATCCGGAAAAGCCGACGGCAGGTGGCATGAAGCAGGCACAGGCCGCGCAGGACGCGATCCTGACGGTGGACGGCACCCGCATCACGAGCGCCAGCAACAAGGTCGAGAACGCCGTACCGGGCACGACGCTGACGTTGACGGGCAAGGGCGCGACGACCTTGACGGTCGCACACGACACCAGCCAGATCTCGAAGAACGTGGCGGCGTTCGTGCAGGGCTATAACGACCTGTCCGCGAAGCTGGCCGCGTTGCAGGACGGCCCGCTGAAGAACGACCAGGCGTTGAAGCAGGTGAGCACCCAGCTCGAAGGCCTGATGCGCATCGGCAGCACGGGCTCGTCGGCCGAGACGCTGGCCAACGCCGGCCTGACGCGCGACCGCACCGGCAAGCTGGTGCTGGACCAGACGAAACTCGACGCCGCGATCAAGGCCGACCCGGAAGGCATCGCCAAGCTGTTCACGAACGAGGGCAGGGGAATGGCGGATCGGCTGGAGAAAAAGGTGGAAGCGCTGACGGGCCAGAGCGGCCTCGTCACGCGCGCCCAGGCCCAGGTCACCCGCTCGCTGGACACGTTGACCGACCGGCGCGAGCAACTCGCCAAGTCGCTGACGGTGCAGGCGCAGGCGTTGGCGCAGCTTTATACGATGCAGGAGCAGATGGGTGGGACGGGGACGCTGCTGGACCTTTTAGGATAAAGCGATGCTTCCCAAAGCACGTGTCGCGCTCGCGGAATGACGTGCCCATTTGCGCTCCCTATACCGATGAGTATAAGGGGGCGTCCTCGATGCCCATCTTGTGGATAGCGATGCCGTTGAACCGTCCGCGTGTCATCGCACTCTCTTTGGCGACGGCGTTGCTGCAACCCGCGCTCGCGGCTGATGCCGGGAACCGGGACTTGCTGGGCAAATGGCGTCTTACCAAAGTGCTGGACTCATCCGAAATTTCCGCGCTGGACGACAGGGAAGCGGCCCGACTCGTCGGGGAAACGCTCGTGATCGCGCAAGATGAGATTTCTCTCGCCGGCGAGACCTGCAAGGAGCCTGAATTCGAACGGCACATCGAGGATACGGTTCGCTACCTGCGCGAAGAGGCCCATGCGGCGTCCGGCAAGCTGGTTTTGCCCGCGTTCGTGGAGGTCGTCGACCTGGCGTGTACCGAGGTCTTGAGGAAGAACGATACCAGCATCGTCTTGTATTGGAAGGGCTTCTTCTTCGAAGCGGTTATGCAAGAGCCTGGCGCCCGGATGCCGTCCCCAAAAAACTGAAGGCCCCGCCACCAGCCCGGTCACCCGGACTGCCGCGGAGCCTCGTCTGCCAAGTGCAGGACTCGCTATTCTTCGTGATAGCGATCGGTCAATTTGTGGTGACCACCACGGCCTTCCGATAACAGTTCATACGCGATCAGCCCTACGGTTGCAAAGAAGATGCCGATCGTCAGCAGTGCAGGCATGATAACTCGGCCACCCTTGCGGGAAGCCGCTCCCTTGGTTGATACGATTAAACTGTAGCAGACCCAATGGCCTTTGCAAGGGTCGCACTCGCCCCGTGCACGCCTTTATTTGACGACCAGATCCGCCGACATCACCGCCTTCAAGTACAGGCTGCCAGGATCGTCCGCCTCGCGCTGCACGAACCACCATGCGGCCGCTTTCTTCATCTCCCAGTCCAGCGCCTGGCCCGTCAACAGCAGCGCGGCCACCTGGCCCAACGTCGGCTGGTGGCCGACGATGACGACGGTTTCCTTCCCGCCCGGCCAGTTCGCCGCCTGCAGGATGGCCTCGGGCTCGGCGCCCGGCACCAGCTCGGCATTGGTCTTGTACTTGCGGCCCAGGCCCTCGGCCGTCTGCACCGTGCGCACCGCGGGGCTGACGAGGATGCGGGTGCTTTCCGGCAGTTGCGAGTCGAGCCACTGGCCCATGCGCTTCGCTTGCTTGATCCCTTTCGGCGTCAGCGCGCGCTCCAGGTCCGGCAGGCCGTCGCGGCCTGGCTCCGCTTCGGCGTGGCGCCACAAGATCAGGTCCATTTTTCCTCCCTTGGCCATGGCTGTCACTCGGCCGGCGTGCCGAGCGTTTTCATCAGGTAGTGCTGGGCCCCGAACGGCGTCTGCTTGGCGCGCGGCTTGCGGCGCTGGTAGTGGCCGCTTGGTTCCAGTTCCCAGGCATTCGTATTGTCCTTCAAATACGGGTTCAGGCCTTCCGCCATCACGCGGCGTTTCAAGGCGCGGTCGAGCACGGGGAAGGCGACTTCGATGCGGCGGAACAGGTTGCGGCTCATCCAGTCCGCGCTGGCCAGGTAGACGTCGTGCGCCAGGTCGTTGCGGAAGTAGTAGATCCGGCTGTGCTCCAGGAAGCGGCCGATGATCGAGCGCACGCGGATGTTTTCCGACAGGCCCGGCACGCCGGGGCGCAAGGTGCACGCGCCGCGCACGATCAGGTCGATCTTCACGCCGTCCTGCGAGGCGGCGTACAGCGCGCGGATCACGGATTCGTCGACCAGCGCGTTGACCTTGACGATGATGCGGCCAGGTTTGCCGGACTTGGCGATCTTCGCCTCGTTGCGGATCGCCTTGATGATCTCGTTCTGCAGCGCGAACGGCGCCAGCCAGATGTGCTGCAGCTTCTGCGGCTTGGCCAGGCTGGTCAGGTGCATGAACACTTCGTTGACGTCGCGGCCCATGTCCGGTTCGCTCGTCAGCAGGCCGAAGTCCGTATAGAACTTCGTCGTCGTCGGGTGGTAGTTGCCCGTGCCCAGGTGGGCGTAGTAGCGCAGCTCCGTGTGCTCGCCCGTGCCTTCGCGGCGGATCACGAGGGCGATTTTCGCGTGCGTCTTCAGGCCGACGACGCCGTACACGACCTGCGCGCCGGCCTGCTCCAGTTTATCTGCCCAGTTGATGTTGGCTTCCTCGTCGAAGCGCGCCATCAGCTCGACGACCACCGTCACTTCCTTGCCCAGCTTCGCCGCCAGGATCAGCGCTTCCATCAAGTCCGAGTTCATGCCGGTGCGGTAGACGGTCTGCTTGATCGCCACGACGCATGGGTCGGTGGCGGCGCTGCGGATGAAGTCGATCACCGTCTGGAACGACTGGTAGGGGTGGTGCAGCAGGATGTCCTGCTTCCTCAGCGTGGCGAAGATGTCGCCGCCTGTCGGGTGCACGCCCGGCACGAAAGGCCCGAAGCGCAGCTCGGGCTTTTTCGCGTGGTCGATCATCTCGTTCAGCCGCACCATGTTGACGGGGCCGTCCACCTGGTACAGGCGGGTGCGGTCCAGGTCGAACTGGTCCAGCAGGAATTGCGACAGCTCGGGCGGGCAGTTCTTCGCCACCTCGAGCCGCACCGAGCGGCCGAACTGGCGGCCCTGCAGCTCGCCCTTCAGCGCCTGGCGCAGGTTCTTCACCTCGTCCTCGTCGACCCACAGGTCGGAGTCGCGCGTCACGCGGAACTGCGAATAGGCCAGCACTTCGCGGCCGGCGAACAGGTCCGAGATGTTCGCATGGATGATCGACGACAGCAGGCAGAACGACACGCCGTTTTCCGACAGCTCGTCCGGCAGCTTGATCACGCGCGGCACCACGCGCGGCGCCTTGATGATCGCGATCGCCGTGCCGCGGCCGAACGCATCCTTGCCGGACAGCGCGACGATGAAGTTCAGGCTCTTGTTGACCACCTGCGGGAACGGGTGGGCCGGGTCCAGGCCGATCGGCGTCAGCAGCGGGCGCACTTCGCGCTCGTAATAGTCCTTCAGCCACGCGTTCTGCGCGTCGTTCAGCTCCGTGCGGCGCAGCAGGTGCACGCCATGTTCCTTCAACAGCGGCAGCACTTCGGTATTGAGGATTTCATACTGCCGCGCCACCAGCGCATGGCATTCGCCGGAGACGCGGTTCAGGTTGGCGGTCAGGGCAGGGTGCTCGGAGAGCTTCCCGTCCACGCTGGCCGCGGCCAGCAGGCTGGCGACCCGTACTTCAAAGAACTCGTCGAGGTTGGACGAGACGATGCACAGGTAGCGCAGCCGCTCCAGCACGGGGATGGATGGGTCCTCGGCCTGCGCCAGCACGCGGCGGTTGAAGGCCAGTTGAGAAAGTTCGCGGTCCAGGAAAATACCATGACGGGTCGCTTCCGTACGTGTCTCGGGCTTCATCTGCTTGTCTTTTCTTCTATTCATTCGGGCAACATTCTAGCGCTACCAAGGGCAGCGCTGGCGCTCATGACAGTGTAGATAGGAAATATGACAACAAGATGACACGTGCAAGTGGCATGCGAGCAATTATTACATCGAGCTTCCTTTGCATTTTCAAGGACTTAGGCCGAATATGACATGCGTGACAGCCGTCATATGACAAGCGAAATCCGGAAATATTTCAATCTGGATCAAATATGTCATAAAGCTGTCACATTGGCCGCATAGACTGCGCAGCATTCAAAAACCTTAACCCCTTGAAAGAGGAACTTTGATATGCGTATGAAACAGTTGTTGGCCTCCCTCGTAGTAGGCGCTTCCGCAGCAGTGGCCTTCACTACCGCCGCCGCAGCGGACATGACCGGCGCCGGTGCTACCTTCCCGTACCCGATCTATGCCAAATGGGCCGAGGCGTACAAGGCCGCCACCGGCAATGGCCTGAACTACGCTTCCGTCGGCTCCGGCGCAGGTATCAAGCAGATCAAGGCGAAGACCGTCGATTTCGGCGCATCCGACATGCCGCTGAAGGCCGAAGAGCTCGATGAAGCCGGCCTGATGCAGTTCCCCGCCATCATGGGTGGCGTCGTCACCGTCGTCAACCTGGACGGCATCGCGCCGGGCCAGCTGAAGCTGACCGGCCCGGTCGTCGCCGACATCTACCTGGGCAAGATCACCAAGTGGAACGACCAGGCGATCGCCGCGCTGAACCCGGGCGTGAAGCTGCCGGCCGAAGACATCACCGTCGTGCACCGTGCGGACAGCTCGGGCACCTCGTTCCTGTTCACGGACTTCCTGTCGAAGACGAGCCCGGAATTCAAGACGAAAGTCGGCGCCAACACGGCCGTGAAATGGCCGACCGGCGTGGGCGGCAAGGGTAACGAAGGCGTGGCCGCCAACGTGCAGCGTATCAAGGGCGCGATCGGCTACGTCGAGTGGGCTTACGCGAAGAAGAACAAGATCGCGCACACCCAGCTGAAGAACAAGGATGGCGTGTTCCTGCAGCCGGACGACGACGCATTCAAGGCCGCCGCCGCGAATGCCGAGTGGACCAAGACCCCGGGCTTCGGCGTCGTGCTGACCGACCAAGTGGGCAAGGCTTCGTGGCCGATCACCGGCGTGTCGTTCATCCTGATGTACAAGCAGCAGGCCGACGCCGCCAAGGGCAAGGAAGTCGTCAAGTTCTTCGACTGGGCCTTCGCCAACGGCGACAAGGCTGCCACCGAACTGGACTTCGTGCCGCTGCCTGACACCGTCGTCAAGCAAGTGCAGTCCGCCTGGAAGGCAAACCTGAAAGACGCTTCCGGCAAGGCCCTGTACTAAGAAATATCCATGCTCCCTCGGCACCCCCGCCGAGGGGGTTAGCCGGGGGTTCTGTGGAGGGAGGCTCGATAACCTGCTGCGCGTTGCAGCTTTGGTCTCCGATGCTCGCTGTACTCGAGTACAGCTGCGCTTCTCAACCAAATCTGCTGCCGCTCGCGACGGTTCTCGAGGCCTCCAAAACGCCAACACGGATCTCCCGGCTAGCCCAAATCAAAACCCAACAAAAATGTCCATGAGTGCAGAAATCTCTACCGTCCCCGCGGCGGAGCCGCAGGCGGCATCCACCGTCTCGCAGGCGGCGATGCAGTCCGTGATGCGCCGCCAGCGCATCCAGGACTGGTTCTTCCACAAGGTGACGATGCTGTTCGCATTGTCCGTGCTGTTCGTCCTGATCGGCATCATCGTGTCGCTGGCGATGGGCGCGTGGCCGGCGCTGAAGGAGTTCGGCCCCGGCTTCATCACCCGCGTCGAATGGGATCCGATCAACGACCAGTATGGCGCGCTGATCGCCATCGTCGGCACGCTGGGCACCGCCGGCATCGCACTGCTGATCGCGTTCCCCGTCAGCTTCGGCATCGCGCTGTTCCTCACCGAGATCTGCCCCGTGTGGCTGAAGCGCCCGCTGGGCACGGCGATCGAGCTGCTGGCCGGCGTGCCGTCGATCATCTACGGCATGTGGGGCCTGTTCGTGTTCGCGCCGCTGTTCGGCGACTACGTCCAGCCGCTGCTGAAGGCCACGCTGGGCCAGCTGCCGATCGTCGGCGTGCTGTTCTCCGGCCCCACGATGGGCATCGGCATCCTCACCGCGGGCCTGATCCTCGCCGTGATGATCATCCCGTTCATCTCGTCCGTGATGCGCGACGTGTTCGAGATCGTGCCGGCCGTGCTGAAGGAATCCGCGTACGGCCTGGGCTGCACGCGCTGGGAAGTGGTGCGCAAGATCGTGCTGCCGTACACGAAGACGGGCGTCGTCGGCGGCGTCATGCTGGGCCTGGGCCGCGCGCTGGGCGAGACGATGGCCGTCACGTTCGTCATCGGTAACGCCAACAAGCTGTCCGCTTCGCTTTTCGCACCGGGTAATTCGATCGCGTCCACCTTGGCCAACGAATTCGGCGAAGCGGCAACGCCCCTGCACGTGGCGTCGCTGTTCTCGCTGGCCCTGATCCTGTTCATCATCACGTTCATCGTCCTGTCGGCCGCGAAGCTGATGCTGGCGGGGATGTCGCGCAAGGAAGGCGTCAAGTAATGCAAACCATGAATCCTGTCTACCGCAAGCGTCTGTGGACGCACCGCATCGGCATCGCGCTTTCGGTGGCGGCAATGTCCGTCGGCGTCATCGTGCTGCTGTGGATCCTCGCCACCTTGCTGATCCACGGCTTCGCCGCGCTGACCCCAGCCATGTTCACGCAAAGCACGCCGGCGCCCGGCACCGACGGCGGCGGCCTGTTGAACGCCATCGTCGGCAGCCTGCTGATGGTGCTGCTGTCGACGGTCGTATCGACGCCGATCGGCATCCTGGCCGGCATCTACCTGGCCGAATACGGCGAAGAGAACAAGGTCGCGCAACTGACGCGCTTCGTCACGGACATCATGCTGTCCGCGCCGTCGATCGTCATCGGCCTGTTCGTCTACGCGCTGTACGTCGCCAACGTGAAGCACTTCTCCGGCTATGCGGGTTCGCTGGCGCTGGCGCTGATCGCGGTGCCCGTCGTCGTGCGCACCACCGACAACATGCTGCGCCTCGTGCCCAACAGCCTGCTGGAAGCCGCGTTCGCGCTGGGCGCGCCGCGCTGGAAGGTGGCGATGATGGTGCGCCTGCGTGCCGTCAAGGCCGGCGTCGTGACGGGCGTGCTGCTGGCCGTGGCCCGCGTGTCCGGCGAAACCGCGCCGCTGCTGTTCACGGCGCTGAACAACCAGTTCTTCAGCACCGACATGAACGCGCCGATGGCGAACCTGCCGTACGTGATCTACCAGTTCGCGATGAGCCCTTACGACAACTGGCGCGCGCTGGCCTGGGGCGGCGCACTGCTCGTCACGTTCAGCGTGCTGTTGCTGAACATCCTGTCGCGCACGGTCTTCACGCAGAAGATCCCGAATTAACACTAGCTACCAAGAGAACGCACACATGAACGCGCAAGCGACGACCGCATCGGCGAAGCAGGCATCGAAGATCATCGAGATCAAGAACCTCAATTTCTACTACGGCAAAACGCGCAGCCTGCACGGCGTGAACCTGGACATCCACGAGCGCCAGGTGACGGCCTTCATCGGCCCGTCCGGCTGCGGCAAGTCCACACTGCTGCGCACGCTGAACCGCATGTACGACCTGTACCCGGGCCAGCGCGCCGAAGGCACGATCGCCTACCGCGGCCGCAACATCCTGGAGGCGGGGCTGGACGTGAACATGCTGCGCGCGAAAGTGGGCATGGTGTTCCAGAAGCCGACGCCGTTTCCGATGTCCATCTACGACAATATCGCGTTCGGCGTGCGCCTGTACGAAGACCTGTCGAAAGGCGAGATGGATGAGCGCGTGGAATGGGCGCTGAAGAAGGCCGCGCTGTGGACCGAAGTGAAGGACAAGCTGGGCAAGAGCGGCCTGTCGCTGTCCGGCGGCCAGCAGCAGCGCCTGTGCATCGCCCGCGGCGTGGCCGTCAAGCCCGACGTGCTGCTGCTGGACGAGCCGACGTCCGCGCTGGACCCGATCTCGACGTCGAAGGTCGAGGAACTGATCAGCGAACTGAAACAGGATTACACGATCGCGATCGTCACGCACAATATGCAGCAGGCCGCCCGCTGCTCCGACTACACCGCCTACATGTACCTGGGCGAGCTGGTCGAATTCGGCGAGACGGACCAGATCTTCATGAACCCGGCCCGCAAGGAAACCCAGGACTACATCACCGGCCGCTTCGGCTGATTACAATAAGGGAGAACAGCCATGATGGGCGAACATTCATCCAAGGCGTACGACCACGACCTGGAAGCGATCCGCTCCAAGGTGCTGCTGATGGGCGGCATGGTCGAGACGCAATTCCTCGATGCGATGACGTGCTTCCGCATCGGTAACACCGACCGCGCCGAGCGCGTGATCCGCGAAGACGACGCCGTCAACCAGCTCGAAGTGCAGCTGGACGACCAGTGCAGTCACCTGATCGTGCGCCGCCAGCCGGCCGCGAACGACCTGCGCACGATCATGGCCACGATCAAGGTCATCACGGACCTGGAGCGCATCGGCGACGAAGCGACGAAAATCGCGCGCACCGCGAAAAGCCTGCACAGCCGCGGCGCCGTCACGGTCAACCATTACGAAATGGTGCGCAACATCGCGACGGCGACTTCCGACATGCTGCACGACGCGCTGGACGCGTTCGCGCGCAACGACCAGACCGTGGCGCTGCAACTGATCGCCCAGGATGCCGTGATCGACCACGAGTTCCGCACGATCATGCGCAACCTGATCACGTTCATGATGGAGGATCCGCGTACAATCTCGGCTGCGCTCGACACGATGTGGGTGGCCAAGGCCATCGAGCGCATCGGCGACCATGCGAAGAACATCGCCGAGTACGTGATCTATGTGGTGGAAGGCCGCGACATCCGGCACAGCCGCTCGCTGGCGGGAGAAACCACGGAAACGAGGGAAGACTGACAACACGATGGCAGCGGACAAGACGACAGTACTGATAGTTGAGGATGAACCGGCGATCGTCGAACTGGTGACGTTCTCGCTGCGCGAGGCGGGCTGGAACGTGTGCTCGGTGCAGAGCACGCAGGAAGCATGGGACTTCATCCATGAGCGCAAGCCCCAGCTGATCCTGCTGGACTGGATGTTGCCGGACCAGAGCGGCCTGCGCCTCCTGGCCCGGATCCGCGGCGACCGTCATTTCGCCGACATCCCCGTCATCATGCTGACGGCGAAAAGCATGGAAGAGGACAAGCTGGCGGGCCTGAACAGCGGCGCCGACGACTACATCACGAAGCCGTTTTCGCCGCGCGAGCTGCTGGCCCGGGCCCGTGCGCTGCTGCGCCGCAAGAGCCCCGAGCACGCCGACACGGCGATGCGCGCCGGCCCGGTCACGCTCGATCCCGTCAGCTGCACGGTCACCTTGGGCGAGGCGAAGATCGACATCGGCCATGCCGAATACAAGCTGCTGAAGTTCTTCCTGGCCCACCCGGAGCGCGTGTTCTCGCGCAGCCAGCTGCTGGACAAGGTGTGGGGTGACCACGTCGTGATCGAGGAGCGCACGGTGGACGTGCACGTGCTGCGGCTGCGCAAGGCGCTGAAGGAGGCCGAGCACCTGATCAAGACCGTGCGCAGCGTCGGCTACATGCTGTCCGAGAAAGCGTAAAGGCCGCGCATGAACCCCAAGCTGCTGTTCTGGGTACCGGTCGCGCTGCGCCTCGCGTTCGTCGCCGTCGGCGTCGGCCTGCTGTGGTGGTGGTTCGGCCCCGTCACCGCGCTGTGGGTCGCGCTGCTCGCCGCCGGTGCGATGGTGCTCGTGCAGCTGCATTACCTGTACGAGCTGTCCGGCTGGCTGGAAGATCCGAAAAGCTCGAAGCTGCCGGACGGCTGGGGCGAATGGACCGGCGTGTTCTCGCGGCTGTACCGGCTGCGGCGCGACGACGAGAAGAACCAGGCCGAGCTGACCGAATGGCTGGCCCGCTTCCGCCAGGCGATGCACCTGCTGCCGGACGGCGTCGTCATCATGGACGACGTGCTGTTCCTCGAATGGTGCAACCCGGCCGCCGAAGAACACCTGGGGCTGCGGCACGACCGCGACAAGGGCATGCGCGTGACGAACCTCGTGCGCAGCCCGGACTTCATGGATTACCTGATCCTGGGCCGCTACGACCAGCCGCTGACGCTGTCGTTCCGCGGCCGGAAGCTGATCGTCCACATCATCCCGTTCGAGAACCGCCGCCAGATCCTCGTCACGCACGACATCACGGAAACCGAACGCACCGACATGATGCGGCGCGACTTCATCGCCAACGCGTCGCACGAGCTGCGCACGCCGCTGACGGTGATCGTCGGCTTCCTCGAGATCGCCGCTTCCGAGCAGCTCGATGCCGCCACGCGCCAGGCCCACCTGAAGCTGATGATGGAGCAGGCCTACCGGATGCAGCATCTGATCGAGGACATGCTGACGTTGTCCCGCCTGGAATCGATCGACCACCCGATGCGCCCGGAACGCGTGGACGTCCACAAGCTGCTCGACAAGGTGCTGCGCGACGCCCAGGCGCTGTCGGCCGGCAAGCACGAGATCACGCTGGAAGTGCAGGGCAGCGACGTGATGGGCAGTTTCGACGAACTGTACAGCGCGTTCGGCAACCTGGCCGCGAATGCCGTGCGCTACACGCCGGCCGGCGGCGCAGTGCACCTGAGCTGGGACGACACGGCCGCCGGCGTGCGCTTCACGGTGCGCGACACGGGCATCGGCATCAGCCCGGAGCACATCTCGCGGCTGACCGAGCGCTTCTACCGGGTCGACAAGAGCCGCTCGCGCGAGACGCAGGGCACCGGCCTGGGCCTGGCGATCGTCAAGCACGTGCTGCTGCGCCATAACGCCACGCTGTCGATCGCTTCCGAGCCGGGCGAGGGCAGCACGTTCACGGTGAACCTGCCGAAGGCGCTGTCCGCCGCGCCTCATCAGGCGATCCCGGCGCTGGCGGCGAACTGATACAATCTGCCGTTTGACGACCGGGCCGCCGTCACGCGGCCCGGCGTTCGCACCCAAGCAGATTGAATCGATGTCCTTGCAAAGACTGATCGCCAGCTTGCTGGCAGCGGCCGTGCTGGCCGGCTGCGCCAGCACCACTCCCGTCACGACACCCACACCGGCCACGGCGCCAGGCAACCCGGCCGTACCGGGCCAGGCCACGCCCGCCGTGCCTGGTCAAACGCCGCTGGCCGTGCCGCCCGTGATCCCGCCGGCCGTGACTGACTCCACGCCCACCAACCAGCCACCGCCACCGCTGCGCAAGGTCAAGATCGGCCTGGCGCTGGGCGGCGGCGCGGCGCGCGGCTTTGCCCACATCGGCGTCATCAAGGCGCTGGAAGCGAACGGCATCGTGCCGGACATCGTCGTCGGCACCAGTGCCGGCAGCGTCGTCGGCGCGCTGTACGCGGCCGGGAACAATGCCCACAGCCTGCAGAAGATGGCCTACGACATGGACGAGGCGGCGATCTCCGACTGGGCGCTGCCGCTGTTCGGCAGCAAATCCGGCGTGCTGAAGGGCGAAGCGCTGCAAAGCTATGTCAACAAGGCCGTACACAACCGCCCAATCGAGAAGCTGAAGCTGCCGTTCGGCGCCGTCGCGTCCGACCTGAAGACGGGCCAGCCGATCCTGTTCACGCGCGGGAACACGGGCATGGCCGTGCGCGCCAGCTCGGCCGTGCCGGGCGTGTTCCAGCCCGTCACGATCGGCAACCGCACCTATGTCGACGGCGGCCTCGTCGCCCCGGTGCCGGTGCGCTTCGCGAAGGAGATGGGCGCCGAGTTCATCATCGCCGTCAACATCAGCACGCAGACGGAGGCGCAGGCCGCCGTGTCGTCGCTGGAAGTCATCATGCAGACGTTCTCGATCATGGGCCAGCGCATCAACCAGTACGAGCTGCGCGATGCGGACGTCGTGATCCAGCCGCCGCTCGGCAATATGGCCAGCAACGATTTCGCCAGCCGCGCCCGCGCGATGCAGGCGGGCGAGAAGGCCACGCTGGCGCTGATGCCCCAGCTCAAGCAGAAACTGAAAGCCCGCCGCGAATCGCCGGCCGTGGCCACCCGCTGATTCACCCCGAACAACAAGGAAACCCATGCAAAGCAAGCCTTACCTCACCCTCGCCGACGTCAAGAAGATCGCCGCTGCCGCGGAAAGCGAAGCGCTGGCCAACAACTGGGCCGTG
Organism: Pseudoduganella flava; assembly: GCF_007830495.1. Classification (GTDB taxonomy): domain Bacteria; phylum Pseudomonadota; class Gammaproteobacteria; order Burkholderiales; family Burkholderiaceae_D; genus Rugamonas; species Rugamonas flava. The sequence goes on from NZ_VLKW01000008.1 coordinate 67,136, forward strand.
TCGATCGCGATCGTCGACGACGGCGGCCACCTGCTGTGGCAGCAGCGCCTGGACGGCGCGGCGCCGCTGACGTCGTACATCGCGCCGGCCAAGGCGAAGACGTCGGCACTGGGCCGCCGCGAAACGCGCATCTACGAAGAGATCATCAACAACGGCCGCGTCGCGTTCATGACGGCGCCGGAAGTGGAAGGCCTGCTGGAAGGCGGCGTGAACATCGTCGTCGACGGCCACACGATCGGCGCGGTCGGCGTGTCGGGCGTGAAGTCGGCGGAAGATGCGCAGATCGCCAAGGCGGGGATCGCGGCGCTGGGCTGAGCGGGCAGGGCGCCTTTTGTTGTAATAAAGACACCTCCCTGATCGAAGCTAACCGAGCCGTGCTATCGTGAAACGCGGGCAATCCGCCCGCATTCCCTCACTGTTCGGAGACGCCATGAGAATGATCATCGCCGGGCTGCTGCTCGGCACTTCATTGCTTGCCAACCCGGCCGCACACGCGGCCACGACGATCGACACGGGCTCGTTCACCCTCGGCTGGTCGGACGGCTATTATCCCAATCTGTTCGACATGACGGTGCTGTCCGACAGCGGCGGCACGGTCACGATCGCGTTGCATCACGCGGGACCGCTGGCCGACGCGGCAGCCGGTTCACCCGACAACTTCAATCCCAGCCAAGGCGGCGATCTTGGCTTTACCCAGCTGGCGACGACCGTGCATGCCGGCTATCGCATCACGTCGCTCGCGCTGTCCGCATCGGTCAATGGCGCGATGTTCGTCGGCATGCCCGACCATTGCCCCGGCACGTGGTGCTCGGTGAGCCCCGGCTATGCGGAAAACTCCGGCAGCTTCGAGTGGTCGCTGACCCAGGGCGGCGTGCCGACGGCGCTGCCTGGCGCGCGGATCGACAACCTGGAAGGGCAGGCCACGCTGGCGCAGCAGGCGGCGGTCGCGTTGCAGGGGGCGGCAACGCTCGACCTGTACACGCGGGTCGACGCGCGCGCGCTTGGCACCCTGCAGAACATCTCGAACGGCGAGATCTCCGGCTACCGCGACTTCTCGTCCGACGCGTACCTGTCGATGGGCGACATCGTGCTGACGGTCCAGGTGGCGCCGGTCCCCGAACCGTCCACGTATGCGATGCTGCTGGGCGGGCTGGCACTGGCCGGTGCCGCGGCGCGGCGTCGGCGGGACGCGGCGGGCAAGCGCTGAAGGCGTTGCGCGGCCGCCGCAGCGCTGTTGTCCGCCTGGACTTGCCGGCCTCGGCTGCTAAGCTGAAAGCCGGCGCCCGCCCATGGCCGGCATCCCGCCGGCTGGCGGCGGCACCGATCCTTGACGGAGGTGCCATGAAACAGACAGTGGCCGGGCTGATGCTCGGCATGTTGTTGTCCTCCCCCGTGCTGGCCGATACCAGCATCGATACCACCGCATTCTCGCTGACCTTCCTCGACGGGCCGCTGCCCGAGGACTGGAACATCGCACTGGCCGGCCAGTCCGGCAATACGTACAGCATCGACCTTGTCTCCCTCAACAACCACCTGCAGCGCATCGAAGCGAACGACGTCACGGGCCTGGGTTCGTGGGACAGCCGCTCAGACTGGGCGCTGCTGGGGCTCGACGTCCACGCGGGCTATCGCGTGACGAGCCTGACCGTCACGGGTACGGCGTTCGGCGACTACGCGCCCGGCCAGCTGCCCGATTTCCCGCCTGGCCGCGCAGCCAATTTCGCAGCCTTCTACATGACCTTGTGGGCGCCCGACCCGCAGTCGTACTGGAACCAGTACGACAATTTCAATGCCGAGCAGACGGTGGACGTCGGCACGGGCGGCCTGTCGCTGACGGCGCCCGCCCAGCTGGGCTTGTCCGGCGCCATCTCCGCGGAAGCGTGGGGCGTCGAGGGCGACGGCGCGTATGCGGGCTCGTTCGCCAGCGCGCAGATCCGCGACCTGGTGCTGCACGTCGAGGTGTCCCCCGTACCCGAGCCGGCCGCGTATGCGATGCTGCTGGCCGGCTTCGCCCTTGTTGGCTGCGCCGTCCGCAAGCGCTGAGTTATTACAAATTTGTATAGCTTTTAAGATAATTCCGAGAGGATTAAACCAGGCGCGGCAATTAGACTGCGTGGCTTCTCACTCACATCATTTGGAGGAACCATGCAGTTACTCGCGCGCGCGCTTTCCGCCGCCGTGCTGCTGTGCGCAGGCACGGCGTATGCGGACAATATCCCCGTCTATGAAGCAACCGGCTTCACATTGACCCGCAATGAGCTGGACCCTGTGGTGAACATCAGCGTGTTGTCCGAAGCACCGGGCTCGACCACGTTCTGGCTGGAGGGCATGGAACCGAACCTCATCGCGTCGACCGATTCCTCCTACCAGCAATACAGCTACGACTACAAGAGCTTCGACGCGTACTACGGCCTGGCCGTCAAGGCCGGCTACCGGATCACGAGCATCACCGTCAACGGCAACTTTGCCGGCGAGCTGTACCCGGCCCAGTGGACGATGCCCGGCGACGCCAACAACGCGATGAACTTCAGCGTTAACGCGGGCGGCGGCTACTTCGACAACGCCAGCGCGACCGACCTGCACGGCCTGCAGGAGTTCAAGGTAACGACCGGCCCGATGGCGCTGGAAGGGGAGACCGTGGTGGCGCTGCACGGCAGCGTCGACGTCGGCGCCGAGAGCGTGTTCTACTATGACGAGATCAGCGGCGAGCAGTACTGGCTCGGCTCGCAGGCGGCCGGCAATCTCAACTGGCTGCGGATGACCGTCAACGTGTCGCCGGTACCCGAGCCGGGCACGTGGGCGATGCTGACGGTGGGCCTGGCCGGCCTGGCCGCCGCGCGCCGTTACCGCCGCCGCTGATCGGGAGGGCGATGATGCGCAAGGCAATCGTCAACTCACTGCTGGGCCTATCCTCGCTGCTGGGCGCCGGCGCCCATGCGGCATCGAGCGTGCAGACCCAGGCATTCACGATGGCGTACGGCGGCGGCGCCGGCGCCGGCGAGATCCACCTCGTGTCGAACGGCGAGTCCTCCTACCGGATCGCATTCGACAGCATGGCCAGCGACATCACGGGCCAGGCCGCCAGCGGCTACCTGGAAGCGTTCGATACGGACGGCAACGGCCGCGGCGTCACCGGCTCGACGTGGGGCAGCTACACGTTCCACGTGGCAGACGGCTACCGGATCACCGGCCTGGCGTGGGAGGGCAGCGTGTACGGCGGCATCGAAGCCGGCGTGCACGAGGACCGTGTCGGCACGGCGACCACGACGTTCGACCTGGCCTGGTCGCGCGCCACGCCGTCGGGCAGCGAACCACTCGATGCGCTGGCGCTGCAGGACCTCGCCGGCCTGCAGATGTTTTCGCTGGCGCCGCCAATGGGTACCGCGTACGGCCAGGACTTCACGCTGGACTTCTTCGCCAGCGCGGCGGCGGCAGCGCAGGCTGTCGTCTACGAGCTGCCGGACGGCAGCCTGGGCGTCGCCGCTTCGTATGCCGGCATCGGCCTGCAGGACATCGCGCTGTCCGTGTACGTGGCACCGGTACCCGAGCCGGCCACGTACGGGATGCTGCTGGCCGGGCTGGGCCTCCTCGGTACCGCCGCGCGGCTGCGGCGCCGCTGACGGTACCCGCCCACTCGGGGCACTGTGTATTTTGGTGACTATTTTCGCTGCGCTTCCGTGTTATGGTGATGTTGATAACATATTTCAATAACACGGAGCCCCCGATGCAGAGAGCAGCAACCGCAGCAACCGCCATTCTCGCCGCCGCGCTGGCCGCACCCGGCGCCGCGCTGGCCGCCACCAGCGTGGCCACGACCGGCTTCACCATCACCTATGTCGACGGCCCGGCGCCGGACCGCTGGGGCATCAGCCTCGCGTCGTCCGGCCCGGAGTCGAGCGCCATCTCCCTCGACACGCTCAACGACGACCTGGGCCCTTACCACGGCGCCTACGACCTGTTCGGCAACGGCACCAGCAACGGCGGCTATCACACCAGCACGCTGCGGATCGATGTGCAGGAAGGCTATCGCATCACGAACCTGACGCTGTCGGGCAGCGCGTACGGCGTGCTGGCGCCGGGCGAGCTGAACGGCGTCGCCGGCGTGGCCCGCAACGATGTGTCGCTCAACTGGGTGCTGTGGGAAACGGACGATTATCACGCGGCGCCGCCGGTGCGCTACCTCGACTTCGATGGCGAGCATGCGTTCGCCAGCACGACCGGCAGCCTGCCGTATGGCCGCTCGTTCTATGTGGCGCTGCTGGGCGCGGCGGAGGGTTATGCCGAAGCGGCCTATGACGGCACCGACTTCGCCACCTCGTATGCGCTGGGAGCGGTGCGCAACGCGCAGCTGACCGTCGACGTGGCGCCCGTGCCGGAGCCGGCCACGTGGGCGATGCTGGCGGCCGGCTTCGCTCTGCTGGGCTGGCGCATGGGCCGGCGCTCCGCCCTCTGATTTCCGGCGGCGGCATCCCCGCCGTCCGCGCCGACGCGCCAAACGATCAATCGCGCGATTATCCTTCGCCGCCTCGTTGACCCGGCATGACGGGCACGGTTAAATGCCTCGCACCGTTCCCTGTTCAACAAGGAGGCCATCGATGGTTGCAATACTGCGTGTCTTGCGGCGCCTGCGCGCGCGGACGATCGGCAAGGTGCTTGCCGCCACGCTGCTGGGCGCGAGCACGGGCGCCTGCCTGGCGGACCCGGCGGCGTATGGCCATCGCCCTTACCACTTCGACTTCGGCAATGGCAGCGTCGAGCCGGGCCATCTCGGCGTGCGCGCCGAGGATGCGTATACGCCTGACAAGCACTACGGCTTCAACACCCCGGAAAACATGGCCAACGTGGCGGCCAGCGGCACCGGTGTGGGCGGCGACGCCGTGCGGTTCCTGCAGTTCGGCACGAAGAGCACGAACACGTTCAACGTCGACCTGAAGCCCGGGCTGTACGAGGTGTCGGTCACGCTTGGCAATACCACCCGCGCCAGCGTGGCCGCCGAGGGCGTGTTCCAGGTGATGAACATGACCGGCAATAACGCCAAGGACGCGTTCGAGATTCCCGTGACGGATGGGCAGCTGAACCTGCTCGTCACCGAGGGCAAGGCCGGCGCGGCATTCACGCTGAGCGCGCTGGACATCCGGATGGTGTCGCCGAAACCGGAGCTGGGGCCGACGATCTGGGTGGGCGGCGATTCGACGGTCGCCAACTACTACCCGCTGGCGACGAGCGTGCAGGGCGGGTGGGGGCAGATGCTGCCGGACTACGTCAGCCCCGACGCGTTCAAGGTGCGCAATATCGCCACCGGCGGCCAGATCGCGCGGGGCTTTCGCGATGGGGGCCAGCTCGAGACGATCGTCAAGTACGGCAAATCCGGCGACCTGTTCTTGCTGGAAATGGGCATCAACGACACGAATCCGAAGAACGCGACGACCGAGGTGGAGTTCAAGGAAATCATGCGCGACATGGTGCGCCAGGTCGCCGCGACGGGCGCCACGCCGGTCCTCGTCACGCCGCAAGGCCGCGCCACGGACTTCAATGCCGAGGGCGTGCACAGCTCGGTGAACCGCTGGTACCGCCATGCCACGCTGGCGCTGGCGGAAGAGGAGCACGTGCCATTTGTCGACCTGAACGTGCTGGCCTCGGCTTACTTCACCCAGATCGGGCCGGAGGCGACGCTGGCGCTGTACATGAGCGGCGACACGCTGCACCCCAATCGCGCCGGGGCCGCCGAATTGGCGCGGCTGGTGGCGGCGGACCTGGAGCGGCAACAGCTGCTGCCGGCGCGCTGAGCACACGGCGCCTAGCTTGCGCCGCCGGCGCGGCGTGCGCGGGAGAATAGGCGGGCCATGGGCATTCCGCCATTGCCGGGATGCCTTCTTTGAGTTATAATTCAAAGGTTTAGCCAATTCATATCCGTCGTAGCGCCTACCAACTCATCCCATCATCATCTGACCCGCAGCCAGGCTTTGCCCGGCTTGTTTTTTATCGCGGGTGGTCTGACGTGGCGCTGCTACGGTAACTTTCTCAGGAGTTGCCCTTGCCGCCATTTTTTTCTGGCCCCGCCGTACCAGCCATCCTGGCTCTTGCCGACGGTACCGTCTTCAAAGGTTATTCGATTGGCGCCGCCGGTCACACGACGGGCGAAGTCGTCTTTAACACCGCCATCACCGGGTATCAGGAAATCCTGACCGACCCGAGCTACTCGCGCCAGATCGTCACGCTGACGTACCCGCACATCGGTAATTACGGGATCAACCCGGAAGACGTCGAAGCATCGAAGGTGCACGCGGCCGGCCTCATCATTCGCGACCTGCCGCTGCTGGCCTCGAACTTCCGCTCCACGCAATCGCTGTCCGACTACCTGAAGTCGGAGAACGTCGTCGCCATCGCCGGCATCGATACCCGCAAGCTGACGCGCCTGCTGCGCGAAAAGGGCGCGCAGGCCGGTGCGATCCTGACGGGCACGCAGGGCAATGAACCTTCCGTGACGCAGGCCGTCGAGCTGGCCCGTTCGTTCCCTGGCCTGGCGGGCATGGACTTGGCGAAGGTCGTGTCGACGAAGACCCCGTATGAATTCACCGAGACGGAATGGAAGCTGGGCGAAGGCTATGGCAAGGTTGAGAACCCCCGCTTCCACGTCGTGGCGTTCGACTACGGCGTCAAGCGCAACATCCTGCGCATGCTGGCCGAGCGCGGCTGCAAGGTCACCGTGCTGCCGGCCCAGTCGACGGCGGAAGATGCGCTGGCACTGAACCCGGACGGCATCTTCCTGGCCAATGGCCCAGGCGACCCGGAACCGTGCGACTACGCGATCCGCGCCACGCGCGAACTGATGGCGAAGAAGATCCCGACCTTCGGCATCTGCCTGGGTCACCAGATCATGGCGCTGGCATCCGGCGCGAAGACGCTGAAGATGAAGTTCGGCCACCACGGCGCCAACCACCCGGTGCAGGACCTGGATTCGAAGCACGTCTTGATCACGTCGCAGAACCACGGTTTCGCCGTGGACGCCGCGACGTTGCCGGAGAACTGCCGCGTCACCCACGTGTCGCTGTTCGACGGCTCGCTGCAAGGCTTCGCCCGCACCGACACGCCCGCGTTCTGCTTCCAGGGCCACCCCGAAGCATCGCCTGGCCCCACCGACGTATCGTACCTGTTTGACCGCTTCATCTCGATGATGGAAGCCGCGGAGAAGAAATAAATGCCAAAACGTACTGACATCAAGAGCATCCTGATTATCGGCTCCGGCCCGATCGTGATCGGCCAGGCCTGCGAATTCGACTACTCCGGCGCCCAGGCCTGCAAGGCACTGCGCGAAGAGGGTTACAAAGTCATCCTCGTCAACAGCAATCCGGCGACGATCATGACGGACCCGGAAATGGCCGACGTGACCTACATCGAGCCGATCACGTGGCCGGTCGTCGAGCGGATCGTCGCGAAGGAACGCCCGGACGCGATCCTGCCGACGATGGGAGGCCAGACGGCGCTGAACTGCGCGCTGGACCTGCACCGCAACGGCGTGCTGGACAAGTACAACGTCGAGCTGATCGGCGCCACGCCGGAAGCGATCGACAAGGCCGAGGACCGCTCCAAGTTCAAGGACGCGATGACGAAGATCGGCCTGGGTTCCGCACGCTCGGGCGTCGCGCACTCGATGGACGAGGCGTGGGCCGTGCAACGCGAAGTGGGCTTCCCGACCATCATCCGCCCGTCGTTCACGATGGGCGGTTCGGGCGGCGGCATCGCCTACAACGAGGAAGAGTTCGAGCAGATCTGCAAGCGCGGCCTGGAAGCATCGCCGACCAACGAGCTGTTGATTGAGGAATCGCTGCTGGGCTGGAAAGAGTACGAGATGGAAGTGGTGCGCGACAAGGCGGACAACTGCATCATCATCTGCTCGATCGAAAACCTGGACCCGATGGGCGTGCACACGGGCGACTCGATCACCGTGGCGCCGGCACAGACGCTGACGGACAAGGAATACCAGATCATGCGTAACGCGTCGCTGAACGTGCTGCGCGAGATCGGCGTCGACACGGGCGGCTCGAACGTGCAGTTCGCGATCAACCCGAAGGACGGCCGCATGATCGTCATCGAGATGAACCCGCGCGTGTCCCGTTCTTCCGCGCTGGCCTCGAAGGCGACCGGCTTCCCGATCGCCAAGGTGGCCGCGAAACTGGCAGTCGGCTTCACGCTCGACGAGCTGCGCAACGAGATCACCGGCGGTGCGACCCCGGCCTCGTTCGAACCGTCGATCGACTACGTCGTCACGAAGATCCCGCGCTTCGCGTTCGAGAAATTCCCCGCTGCCGACCAGCACCTGACCACGCAGATGAAATCCGTGGGCGAGGTGATGGCGATGGGCCGCACGTTCCAGGAATCGTTCCAGAAGGCGCTGCGCGGTCTCGAGGTAGGCGTGGATGGCCTGAACCAGAAGACGATCGACCGCGAGAAGCTGGAAGAGGAACTGGGCGAGCCGGGTCCGGAGCGCATCTGGTACGTGGGCGACGCGTTCGCGCAAGGCTTCACCTTGGAAGAGGTGCATCAGCTCACAAAAATCGACCCATGGTTCCTCGTGCAGATCAAGGAGATCGTCGACCTGGAACTGTGGCTCGACACGCAGAAGCTCGATAACCTGGACAAGAACACGCTGTTCCGCCTGAAGCAGAAGGGCTTCTCGGATCGCCGCCTCGCCTATCTGCTGCAGACGACCGACACGGCCGTGCGCGAGAAGCGCCGCGCACTGGGCATCCGCCCCGTGTACAAGCGCGTCGACACGTGCGCCGCCGAATTCGCGACGAACACCGCGTACATGTACTCCACGTACGACGAGGAATGCGAATCGAATCCGACGGACAAGAAGAAGATCATGGTGCTGGGCGGTGGCCCGAACCGGATCGGTCAGGGCATCGAGTTCGACTACTGCTGCGTGCACGCGGCCCTCGCGATGCGCGAAGACGGCTATGAAACCATCATGGTCAACTGCAACCCGGAGACCGTGTCGACCGACTACGACACGTCCGACCGCCTGTACTTCGAGTCGCTGACCCTGGAAGACGTGCTGGAAATCGTCGACCTGGAAAAACCCGTCGGCGTGATCGTGCAGTACGGCGGCCAGACGCCGCTGAAGCTGGCGCTGGACCTGGAAAAGAACGGCGTGCCGATCGTCGGCACGTCGCCGGACATGATCGACGCCGCGGAAGACCGTGAGCGCTTCCAGAAGCTGCTGCAGGACCTGGGCCTGCGCCAGCCGCCGAACCGCACGGCACGCACGGAAGAAGAAGCGTTGAAGCTCGCGCAGGAAATCGGCTACCCGCTGGTGGTGCGTCCTTCGTACGTGTTGGGCGGCCGCGCGATGGAGATCGTGCACGAGCAGCGCGACCTGGAGCGCTACATGCGCGAAGCGGTCAAGGTGTCGAACGATTCGCCGGTGCTGCTGGACCGCTTCCTGAACGATGCGATCGAGTGCGACGTGGACTGCATCTCCGATGGCGAAACGACGTTCATCGGCGGCGTGATGGAACACATCGAACAGGCCGGCGTCCACTCGGGCGACTCGGCATGCTCGCTGCCGCCGTACTCGCTGTCGCAGGAGACCATCGATGAACTGAAGCGCCAGACGGCGCTGATGGCCAAGGGCCTGAACGTGGTCGGCCTGATGAACGTGCAGTTCGCGATCCAGAAGCAGGAGATCGACGGCCAGCTGCAGGACGTGGTGTTCGTGCTGGAAGTGAACCCGCGCGCATCGCGCACGGTGCCGTACGTGTCGAAGGCCACTGGCCTGCAGCTGGCGAAGATCGCCGCGCGCTGCATGGTGGGCCAGACGCTGGCGGCGCAGGGCATCACGAAGGAAGTCGTGCCGCCGTACTACAGCGTCAAGGAAGCCGTGTTCCCGTTCGTGAAGTTCCCGGGTGTCGACACGATCCTCGGCCCGGAGATGAAGTCGACGGGCGAAGTGATGGGCGTGGGCCAGACGTTTGCCGAGGCGTTCGTCAAGTCGCAGCTGGGCGCCGGCGTCAAGCTGCCGAAGTCGGGCAAGGTGTTCCTGTCCGTGAAGGGCTCGGACAAGCCGCGCGCCGTGAAAGTCGCGCGCGACCTGGTCGAAGCGGGCTTCACGCTGGTGGCGACGAAGGGCACGGCGGCCGTGATCGCGGCGGCGGGCATTCCCGTCACGCCGGTGAACAAGGTCGTCGAAGGCCGCCCGCACGTGGTGGACATGATCAAGAACCACGAGATCGCGCTGGTCATCAACACGGTCGAGGAGAAACGCAGTGCCATTACGGACTCGCGTACAATCCGTACGTCGGCCCTCGCCGCACGCGTGACGACGTACACGACGATCGCGGGTGCCGAGGCGGCCGTGGCCGGTATTCGTCACCTGGACGAGTTGCAGGTGTACGATTTACAAGGGCTGCATAAAACCTTACACTAAGCCTTGGACTGAGATTCGACGGCGGGCTGCAATGCCCGCTGCGAAGGCCTTGCTGTAACAGCCTGACTACACATACAGAGCCCGCGCCGAAGCATGGCGCGGGCTCTGTGCTTTTTTTATGAGACGACACATGAATTCTGTTCCACTCACCAAATACGGCGCCGAACTCCTGAAGGAAGAACTGCACCAGCTGAAGACGAAGGAACGCCGTATCGTCATCGATGCGATCGCCGAAGCGCGCTCGCACGGCGACCTGTCCGAGAACGCGGAATACGACGCGGCGAAAGAGCGCCAGGCGTTCGTCGAAGGCCGCATCGCGGAACTGGAAGGCAAGCTGTCTTCCGCGCAGATCATCGACCCCGCCACCCTGGACGCGGATGGTCGCGTGGTGTTCGGCGCGACCGTCGACCTGGAAGACCTGGAGTCGGGCCAGAAGGTCAGCTACCAGATCGTCGGCACCGACGAAGCGGACATCAAACTGAACAAGGTCTCCGTCACGTCGCCGATCGCCCGTGCGCTGATCGGCAAGTCCGGTGGCGACGTCGTCGAAGTGCAGGCCCCGAGCGGCCCGCGCGAATACGAAATCCTCGAAGTACGCTACGTCTGATGCTGGCGAAGGTGCGGCTGTTCGTCGCGGTATTGTGGGCCGGCAGCCTGTGGACGGTCGGCTACCTCGTCGCGCCGACGTTGTTCGCGACGCTGTCCGACCGCGTGCTGGCCGGCCAGATCGCCGGCTCGATGTTCCATGCCGAGGCGATGCTGTCGCTGGGCTGCGCGCTGGCGCTCCTGGTGCTGCTGCAATTCGCCACCCCCGACTGGACCCCGAAACGCCGCCGCACGGTGCTCGCCCTGATCGCCGCGATGGCGCTGGGCACGGTCGTCAGCCATTTCGGCTTGCAGCCGATGATGGCGGACCTGAAGGCCGCGGCGGGGCCGGGCGGCGTGATGGAGAGCGCGGGCAAGGAGCGCTTCGGCATGCTGCACGGGGTTTCGAGCGTGATCTACCTGGTGCAGAGCTTGCTGGCGGGCTGGCTGATCGTGAAGCAGTGAAAATAGGTGTCTGACACCTATTTTTAAGGTTAGGGCCGTTGGCGCGAAATCCCAACCCAGAAGCAAACCCTGGGGTCAGACCGGGCGGGGTGGAGCGGGGATTTCGCGGAGCATGCTCCGCGCCCGCGGAACGGTATGAGCCTGCAGGCTGATACTCCTTCCTGACCCCGGCCGTTGCCGTTGGGTGTAATAGGTTTCCCAGCTTGCGGGTGGCGTAAAAAAAAGCGGCCAAGCCGCTTTTTTCGATCAGCCCAGCGAGCTTTTCTTCGTACTGCTCTGGCGCTTCTTGGCGCGCTTGATCGTGCCGCCTTCGGTAACGCGCTCGTTCCCCTTCAGCATGACCTTGCTGACGGTCGGCTTCTTGGTGCCGCTGGCGCTGGGCTTGACGATCGTGACCATGCGCATGCCTTTGCCGGCTTTCGCGGGACGGGCTTTCTCGGTTTCCTTCTTCGGGCGGTACAGCACGAGCAGCTTGCCGATGTGCTGCACGGGCGCGGCGCCGGTCTGTTCGCAGATCGATTCGTACATCTCGATGCGGGCTTCGCGGTCGTCGCCGAACACGCGCACCTTGATCAGGCCGTGCGAGTCGAGGCCCAGTTCGATTTCCTTCATCACGGCCTCGGTCAGGCCGGCTTCCCCAATGAGGACGATCGGCTTGAGCGCGTGGGCTTCTGCGCGCAGGGCGCTGCGCTCAACGGGTGTCAGATTCAACATAAGATTTTTTGGTGGTTCCTTTAAAAGCAGTATTCTACGCGAATGGCAAAGAACAAATTAAACAAAAACTGGTTGCATGACCACATCAACGACCCGTACGTCAAAGCCGCGCAGAAGGATGGCTACCGCGCCCGCGCCGCCTACAAGCTGAAGGAGATCGACGAGGACGAGAAGCTGATCAAGCCCGGCCAGGTCATCGTCGACCTGGGTTGCACCCCCGGCAGCTGGGGTCAGTACACCCGCCGCAAGCTGGCGGGCAAGGAGGGCGGCGGCATCAACGGCACGATGATCGGCCTCGATATCCTGCCGATGGAACCGATCGCCGACATGCACTTCATCCAGGGCGACTTCCGCGAGCAGGACATCCTCGACCAGCTGGGCGAGGTCCTGCAAGGCCGCAAGGCGGACCTGGTGCTGTCGGACATGGCACCGAACCTGTCCGGCATCGCGACGGCCGACGCGGCGCGGATGGAAGACCTGATCGACCTGGCGATCGAATTCTCGCAGCTGCACCTGAAACCGTCCGGCGCGCTGCTGGTCAAGTGTTTCAAGGACATGGGGTTTTCCCAGATCGTCGAGAAGTTCCGCGGTGAATTCAAAACGGTAACCCAGAAAAAGCCGAAGGCGAGCCGCGACAAATCGTCCGAAATCTTCCTGCTGGGCCGCGGACTGAAGCATCCGGCGCAAAGCTGATACCAAAAAAAGATGCGGCGGGCCGGATTTTTCCTCACACAGCAGGAAAAATCTTGAGAACGGGCTTGTAATCGGCGCCACAAGCCGCACATCGACACCGTGCGGACCCTTCCGGGTGCGTTTTTGGCTTTTTTTGCACGTGCGCTGCGGCTTTTGCGCACCATTAGGCTGCTTTGTAGCACGGGCTGGCTAATGCGGGTAAAATCGGAATTCTGCTACAGGTAACAGGTGCGCGAGCATCCAAGGAGTTTTCGTGAATAACATGTTTTCCAAATCCGCCATCTGGGTTGTCGTTGCGCTGTTGTTATTTATGCTGTTCAAGCAGTTCGACAGCCACAGCATCTCCGGCGGCGCCAAGACCATCGCGTATTCCGACCTGTTGGATGAGATCAAGGCGAAGCGCGTCAAGGACCTCGTCATCGAGGGCAACACGATCACGGCAACGAAGACGGACGATACGCGCGTGCGCACGACGTCCACCTACCTCGACCGCGGCCTGATCGGCGACCTGCGCGACAACGGCGTGCGCTTCGACGTGCGTCCGCCGGAAGAGCCGTCGTTCCTGCAGCAGGTATTCGTCTCGTGGTTCCCGATGCTCCTGCTGATCGGCGTGTGGATCTTCTTCATGCGGCAGATGCAGGGCGGCGGCAAGGGCGGCGCTTTCTCCTTCGGCAAGTCGAAGGCGCGCATGCTCGATGAAACGAACAACACCGTCACGTTTGCCGACGTCGCCGGCTGCGACGAGGCGAAAGAGGAAGTCACCGAGATCGTCGACTTCCTGAAAGACCCGACCAAGTTCCAGAAACTGGGCGGCCGCATCCCGCGCGGCGTGCTGATGGTCGGTCCTCCGGGTACCGGTAAAACGCTGCTGGCGCGTGCGATCGCCGGCGAAGCGAAGGTGCCGTTCTTCTCGATTTCCGGTTCCGACTTCGTCGAGATGTTCGTCGGCGTCGGCGCCTCCCGCGTGCGCGACATGTTCGAGAACGCGAAGAAGCACTCGCCTTGCATCATCTTCATCGACGAGATCGACGCGGTCGGCCGTCACCGCGGCGCCGGCATGGGCGGCGGCAACGACGAGCGCGAACAGACGCTGAACCAGCTGCTGGTCGAGATGGACGGCTTCGAGGCTTCCTCGGGCGTCATCGTGATCGCGGCCACCAACCGTGCCGACGTGCTCGATAAAGCGCTGCTGCGTCCGGGCCGTTTCGACCGCCAGGTCTCCGTCGGCCTGCCGGACATCCGCGGCCGCGAACAGATCCTGAACGTCCACATGCGCAAGGTGCCGATCAGCACCGACGTGAAGGCCGACATCCTGGCCCGCGGCACGCCGGGCTTCTCGGGCGCCGACCTGGCCAACCTCGTCAACGAAGCGGCGCTGTTCGCCGCGCGCCGCAGCAAGCGCCTGGTGGACATGCAGGACTTCGAGGACGCGAAGGACAAGATCTTCATGGGCCCTGAGCGCAAGTCGATGGTGATCCGCGAAGAGGAACGCCGCAACACGGCGTACCACGAGTCCGGCCACGCCGTCGTCGCGAAGCTGCTGCCGAAGGCCGACCCGGTCCACAAGGTCACGATCATGCCGCGCGGCTGGGCACTGGGCCTGACGTGGCAGCTGCCCGAACACGACCGCATCTCCGGCTACAAGGACAAGATGCTGGAAGAGATCTCGATCCTGTTCGGCGGCCGCATCGCCGAGGAACTGTTCGTCGGCCAGATGTCCACCGGCGCTTCGAACGACTTCCAGCGCGCCACCAAGCTGGCCCGTTCGATGGTCACGAAGTTCGGCATGTCCGATACGCTGGGCGTGATGGTCTACGAGGACGAGCAGAACGAAGGCTTCCTGGGCGGTACCAACAAGACCATCTCGGAAGCGACGCAGCAGAAGGTCGATGCCGAGATCCGCAAGATCCTCGACACGCAGTACGCGCTGGCGCGCCACCTGCTGGAAGAGAACCGCGACAAGGTGGAAATGATGACGAAGGCGCTGCTCGATTGGGAAACGATCGACGCGGACCAGATCAACGACATCATGGCCGGCCAGGAGCCGCGTCCGCCGAAAGCCGGTGTCACGCTGCGCAAGACGCCTTCCGGCGACGGACCGGCGGCTTCCCCGAACGCCACCGCACCGGCCTGATACACCGCTAATGCCGTCATCGAAAGGGTGAGGAGCGATCCTCGCCCTTTTCATTTTTTGTTGCAAGCCATGTCCCACATCCCCTTTGGCCGCTACCAGGTGCCGGGCAACCGCGCACTGGTGATGGGCATCCTGAACGTCACCCCCGATTCCTTTTCCGACGGCGGCCGGTTCGCGTCGCTGGACTTTTCGCTGTCCCATGCCGAGCAGATGATCCGCGATGGCGTGGACATCATCGACGTCGGCGGCGAATCCACCCGTCCCGGCGCGCCGAGCGTGCCGCTGGAGGAAGAGCTGCGCCGCGTGCTGCCCGTGCTGTACGCGCTGCGCGAGTGCGGCACGCCGATTTCCGTCGATACGTACAAGCCGGAGGTGATGCGCGAAGCCGTGCTGGCCGGCGTCGACATGATCAACGACATCAATGCGTTCCGCGCCCCGGGCGCGATCGACGCGGTGCGCGACACGGACTGCGCGCTCTGCATCATGCACATGCTTGACAAACCTGCAACAATGCAGGATAAACCTGCCTATGCCGACGTCGTCGGCGAAGTCATCGCCTTCCTGCGCGAGCGGATCGACGCGCTGACCGCTGGGGGTATTGATCGGCGTCGCCTGTGGATCGATCCCGGCTTTGGCTTCGGCAAGACGACCGAGCATAATTACGCATTACTGAAGGCCGGCCGCCGCATGGTGCTTGAACTGGGCGTACCGCTGCTGGCGGGCCTGTCGCGCAAGTCGATGATCGGCGCGGTCACCGGCAAGCCTGTCGAGCAGCGGCTCGCAGGCAGCCTCGGCGGTGCACTGGCGGCGGTGGCGCATGGCGCGGGCATCGTTCGCGTGCACGATGTCGCGGAAACGGTCGACGCACTGAAAGTGTGGCACGCGGCCAATGGACAACTGAGTGAACCTAACTGAAGAGAAGAACATGGCACGTAAATATTTCGGGACCGATGGTGTCCGTGGCCTGGTCGGCGAAGCGCCGATCACGCCGGATTTCGTGATGCGCCTGGGCTATGCCGCCGGCAAGGTCCTGGCGCGTACGGCGACGGCCGGCACGGCGCGGCCGACCGTCCTGATCGGCAAGGACACGCGCATCTCCGGCTACATGCTGGAAGCGGCGCTGGAAGCGGGCTTTGCCGCCGCCGGCGTCGACGTGATGCTGGCCGGCCCGATGCCGACGCCGGCGATCGCCTACCTGACGCGCGCGCTGCGCCTGTCGGCCGGAGTCGTGATTTCCGCTTCGCACAACCCGTTCCAGGACAACGGCATCAAGTTCTTCTCGGAGCAGGGCACCAAGCTGCCGGACTCCGTCGAGCTGGCCATCGAGGCGGCGATCGACCAGCCGATGGGCTGCGTGGCCTCCGATAAACTGGGCCGCGCCAAGCGCCTGGACGATGCCCAGGGGCGCTACATCGAATTCTGCAAGAGCACGTTCCCGAACGAGCTGGACCTGCGCGGCCTGAAGATCGTCGTCGACAGCGCCCATGGCGCCGCCTACAACATCGCACCGCACGTGTTCCACGAGCTGGGCGCCGAGGTGATCCCGATCGGTAACAAGCCGGACGGCTTCAACATCAACGAAGGCCATGGCGCGACGGCACCGAAGGCAATGGCCGCGGCCGTGCTGGCGCACGACGCCGACCTGGGCATCGCGCTGGACGGCGATGCGGACCGCCTGATCATGTGCGACGCCAACGGCCGCCTGTACAACGGCGACGAGCTGCTGTACGTGATGGTAATGGATCGCCTGGCGACGGGCGAGGTGAAAGGCGCCGTCGGCACCCTGATGACGAACATGGCGCTGGAAGTAGCGTTCAAGGAAAAGGGCATCGGCTTCGCGCGCGCGAAGGTCGGCGACCGCTACGTGCTCGAAGTGATGCAGGAGAAGGGCTGGATCCTGGGCGGCGAGGGCAGCGGCCACCTGCTGGCACTGGACAAGCACACGACCGGCGACGGCATCATCTCCGCGCTGCAGGTGCTGTCGGCCCTGAAGCGCAGCGGCCTGACCTTGGCGCAGATCGCCGGTGAACTGGAACTGTTCCCGCAAACGCTGATCAACGTGCGCGTGCCGGCCGGCTTCGACTGGCAGAAGAACCCGGCGATGGTGGCCGAGAAGGAGCTCGTCGAGCGCGAGCTGGGCGAGTCGGGCCGCGTGCTGATCCGCGCTTCCGGCACCGAACCGCTGATCCGCGTGATGGTCGAGGCGCGCGACGCGAACGTGGCGCAAAAGTGCGCGCGCCGCATCGCCGACAAGATCGAAACGCCGCTGGCCGCCTGATCCCGGCCGCGCCCGCTGCCACAAATGGCCTCATCAGCCCAATGCCGGAGCGTTGGGCCTTGCATTGACGCTGCCGGCGCCGAGCGGTTATCATTTTGCTCCCAAAGCGGGCACCGGCCCGCTTTTCGGTTCTACGGACCTTCCGTTCGCACTGCCCATAGCTCAGCTGGATAGAGCAACGGCCTTCTAAGCCGTAGGTCGCTGGTTCGAACCCAGCTGGGCAGGCCATCCGCCGGTCGCTACCTTCACACCTTGCCGGCAGTCCTGCGCCGGACGGCGAGCGTCGCTGCCGCCACCAGAAAGTAAAAAGTGCCGAATCCCGCATACCCGGCAATGGTCGACAGGGTCGGCTCGGCAGGCATGCGCGCCTGCAGGATGAACGTCGTACCGGCCAGGGCAGACTGCGCACCGCTCAATATCATCGGCCACTGCGCGTCCGACGACTTCCGGCGGCGCCACGCGGTGCCCAGCTGGAGCAGCCCGGCCAGGATCGCCCACGCGCCAAAGACGCCGAGCACGCGGTGCATGTCGCCCAGCGCGGCGCCGACCGCGAGCGTTACCGCTACGCTGACGACGACGTTGATGGCCTGGGTGCGGTTCTGGGCCAGCCCGCCGCTCCGTCGGCCATCGATCAGGTTCGCCACCGCATCCCAGGCGGGATAGAGGACGAGCAGGGCGGCCTGCAGGCCCGGCGCGTGCGGTGCCAGCTTCAACGCGGCGAGCACCCACGCGACGGAAAACGCGGCACGCGCGAAGTAGTAGTTCAGCAGCCACTGCCGCTGGGTGTGCGAGGTGGTCGCCTGTAAATCATCCATGGTGGTTCCTTTCGAGGTCATTCATAACAAACCTACTAGTTGGTAGGTGGTGGTGCAAATAAACAGCGATCTCGTCCAGTGCGCCGGGAATGGGCGAGATCGATGCTCCAGTGTTCGGTGCGCAGCACGACGGCTGCGCGATACCGTGTTTTACCGTTTGACCTCCAGGCGTTCCAGTTGCGGCTCCATGATCGTGCCGAACATGCCGGTGTCGCCATACGCGCGGGCCGACAACATTGCGCCGTGCACGGTGGCCATGAACGCTTCCGCTTCGACGCGGGGCGTGCCGGTCAACGCGATCGTGCCTTGCGCGGCGCCCCGTTCCAGCACACCCGTCAGCCAGCAGGACAAGAAGCGGAAATAGCCGCGCACCTGCAGCGCGACTTCTTCGGGCAGCACGGGCAGCTCGCCGGCCAGCAGCGCGCACACGCAGAACGGCGCGCTGGCATCGCCGATGCAGGTCTTCCAGTATCCGATGTAGGCGCGCAGCTGGTCGAGCGGGGCGGGGATCGCGTGTTCCAGGTTGGCGATGCCTTCCTCGGCCGCCTGCCGGTAACGCGTCACCAGGGTCGTCACCAGGTCCGCCTTGCTGGGGAAATGGTGGTGGATGCTCGGCTTGCGGATGCCGACCACGGCGGCGATGTCCGCATAGCTGAAGCCGTTATAGCCGCCCGTGACGATCAGCGACTGGGCGCAGGCGAGGATCGCGTCCGCGGTAGAAGATGTGTTCATGCGGTGCATCCTACCTACTAGTAGGTTTGAGGTCAAGCGCTTCCGCAACCTTACCGGTGACGCGGCTACGCGACAGCCAGTCACCTTTTGAGTATTGCCTTTGTTATAATGGCACGCTTCAGTTAGGGAGGAGTGTCATGGCGGGTGAGATCCGGTTTGCCGACAATTATCACGACTTGAGCAACTCAAGCGGCGTCGACGCCGGCTTCCAGTTCGAGTTCTCTTGCGAGCGCTGCAACGACCGTTGGCGTACCCACTTCAAGCCGTATCGCAGCGGCCAGGCGACCGGCTGGTTGCAGAAGGGGGCCAATCTGTTCGGCGGCTTGCTGGGCAGTGCGAGCACGGTGCTGGGCGGCATGGCCGAGGCCGGCTGGCACAGCGCACGCGATGAAGCGTTCAAGGAAGCGATCGCGGACGCCAAGGAGCATTTCAACCGCTGCGGCAATTGCTATCAATACGTCTGCGAGCCATGCTTCGACACCGCCAACGGCCTGTGCTTCAACTGCGCGCCGAACGTGCAGGTGAAGATCACGCAAGCCCGTGCGCAAGGCGAGGTGCGCGCGGCCGCCGAGCGGGCCGACGTCGAAGGCCAGAGCCGCGGCACCCGCCACGACGTGAAGCAGGACATGCAGCTGGTCTGCCCGCAATGCCGGGCCGAGACGCACGGCGCGAAATTCTGCCCCGAATGCGGCCACAAGATGGCGCAGCTGGTGGCATGCACCGCGTGTTCGACGATGCTGCAGCCCGGCACGAAATTCTGCGGCGAGTGCGGACACCGCCAGGCCTGATCACAGGGCGTCCGCGACGAGGCCGGCCGCCAGCAGCAGCATCACCGCGCCCGTCAGCGCCTCGATGCAGCGCCACGCCACCGGGCGGCCCAGCACGCCTGCGAACCGCGCGGCGCCAAACCCCAGCACCGTGAACCACAGGAACGACGCCGTCATCGCGCCCGCCGAGAACGCTGCCCGCTCGCCGGCCGGATAACGCCCGCCCACGGAACCCAGCAGCACCAGCGTGTCCAGGTAGACATGGGGATTCAACAGCGACATGGCCAGCACGCTCACCAGCGCGGCGGCGGCAGTGATCGGTGCGTCGTCGGCCGCCACGCGCAACTCCTTCGGCGTCAACAGCGCGCGCCAGCTGCGCAGGCCATACCAGGCGAGGAACGCCGCGCCGCCCCAACGCGCGGCGGCCAGCAATAGCGGCGAGCCTTCGATCAGCGCGCCCGCGCCGGCGACGCCGGCAGCGATCAGCACGATGTCGACGACGATGCACGCGGCCACCGTCAACGCCACGTGGCTGCGCCGCACGCCCATCCGCAACACGTGCGCGTTCTGCGCGCCGATCGCCATGATCAGGCTGGCGCCCAGCCCCAGTCCGCTCAGATACACCTGTGTCGTCGTCATTGCCGCCGCCTTCGCTTGCTTGTTGATCAGGCGCTCATTGTCCCGTTCGCGTGGCAATAAATGAAGCTGGGTTAAGATGTTTCAGTATCCATTAATTTCGCTTATATATGACCCTCGATACCCGGCAGTGCGATGCGTTCCTCGCGGCGCTCGAGAGCGGCAGCTTCGACGGGGCGGCGGCCCAGTTGCGCGTGACGCCGTCGGCCGTCTCGCAACGGATCGCCGCGCTGGAAACTGCGCTCGGCTCGCCTTTACTGATCCGCAGCCGCCCATGCCGCGCGACGGCAGCCGGCCAGCGCCTGCTCGTGTATTTACGGCGCAATCGCTTGCTGGAAGAGGAATTTCTTTCCGGCCTGCAGGCCGACGACAATACGCCGCTGCGCATTCCGATCGCCGTCAATAACGACTCGCTGGCGACGTGGTTATTGCCGGGTATTGCCGATTTCCTGCTGGCGCAGCGGTTGACGCTCGACATCGTGCTGGACGAGCAGAATTACACCTATGCGTTGCTGGAAAAAGGCGAGGCGGTCGCAGGTATTTCCAGCGAGGGGGAGGGGATGCGCGGCTGTATTGTCGAACCGCTTGGTGCGATGCGCTATCGGATGCTGGCGTCACCGCAATTCGCTGCGCGCCATTTTCCCGACGGATGGAATCGCGCGTCGGCAACGACCGCACCCGTGATCGTATTTTCCCGCAAGGATAGACTGCAATCCGATTTCATCGAGCGGGAGTTGGGGCTGATGCCGGGGCATTATCCTCTGCATTATGTTCCGGCCAGCGATCCCTTCCTGCAGGCGATCCGACTTGGCCTCGGCTATGGCATGGTGCCGCCACAACAATATGGCGATTTGCTGGACAAGGGAGAATTGGTGGACCTGGCACCGGGGCGCCATACGGACGTGCCGCTGTATTGGCATGCGTGGCGGGTGCAATCGCCAGCATTGGAACGGCTGGGGCGGGAAGTGGTGCGGGCTGCGCGTGCCGCCCTGGATCAGCCGTGACGCCATGCCAGCTGCTGGCGCGTGCGCGCTAACCGCTGGCATGAGAAGACAGCTCAGTACGTGTAGAACATGCGCTGGATGTCCGCAGTGCTGTTGGTGCGCGTCAGCGCCAGCATCAGCAGGATGCGTGCTTTTTGCGGGCTGAGCGTATCGGCAGCGACGAAATCCAGCTCGTCGTCATTGGCTTCGCCATTGCGGGCCAGAATACCCTGGCCGACGCGGCTGGCGCGAACGATGATCGTGCCTTTCTTGCGGGCGGCAATGAGGCCCGGTTTGACGCGGGCGGCAAGGCTGCCGTCGCCGACGCCTGCATGGATAATGCCTTTCGCGCCCGCGGCCACCAATGCATCGAGCGCCACGGTATTCATGTTCGCATAGCCGTACACGATATCGACCTGCGGCAGTGCCGTCAGGTTGGCGATATCGAATTCCGTGTCGACCGTATGCTTGCGCGTCGAGGTGCGATAAAAGAACGCCTTGCCACCCTGGATATAACCCATCAGGCCCAATTCGGCCGTGCGGAAACTGTCCGGCGTGGACGTATTCGTTTTCGTCACGTCACGGGCGGAATGGATCTGGTCGTTCATCGCGACCATCACGCCTTTGCCGATCGCATCGCGGCTGCCGGCGACGACGACGGCGTTATACAGATTGATGGGACCATCCGCGGACAATGCCGTCGATGGGCGCATTGCGCCGACGAGGACGACAGGCTTGCGGCTTTTCACGACGAGGTTCAGGAAATACGCCGTTTCTTCCATCGTGTCGGTGCCGTGCGTGATCACGATTCCGTCGACGTCGTTCTGCGCCAGCAGCGCGTTGACGCGCTTGCCCAGGGTCAGCCAGTGCTCGTTCGTCATGCTTTCGCTGGCGATCTGGAATACTTGCTCGCCCTTCACGTTGGCGATCTTCGACAGTTCCGGCACCGCCTGGATCAGCTGCTGCACGCCGACGGTGGCCGCCGTGTACCCGACCGTCGTCGTGCTGGTCGCGCCCGTGCCGGCGATCGTGCCACCGGTGGCGAGGATGGTGATGTTCGGCAGCTTTTGTTGCGCGTGGGCGCCAGCAACGACGCACAGCAGCGTCGCCAGGGCCAGGAAGTAGTGCGCGAATTTCTGTCTCAGCATGCGGTTTCCTTTCAGGACTTGTTAAAGTAGGCGCATCTTATAACAAAGTCATCGCCCGGCAGAAGGGCGGGGTCGTCGAGGAGGAGGCGAAAAACCCACGGCCAAGTGCCTTTTTTCCAACAGATCCGGGCGTAAAAAAACCCGCCGAAGCGGGTTCTCCACGGGTCCTGATCCGATCAGCCCAGTTTGTTATTGGTCTTGCGGCGAGCCGTCAGGGCCAGCAGGCCGATGCCGACGCCCAGCATCGCATAGGTTGCCGGTTCCGGAACAGGGGTAATGTTCAGGTTGCCGGCGTAGGATCCGCCCATGCCAGGCAGGGCGGTCGCACCGGAAACGATGAAGCCGTAGTTCCCGGATGCCAGGCCATTGTTGGCGGAGAAGGTGATGTAACCGTCGGACGAGAACGTGGTGTCCAGGTTCGTGCGGGTATCGCCGTTTTGCCAGAAGAACTGGATGTTGGAAATGCCGTAGTTCGACAGGAAGTCGCCGTTGATCCGGGTGACGCCGTTGACGGCGGTGCCCTGGGCGAAGCTGTCGGTGTCGACGGAGAACAGGAAGACATCATCGTAAGCGCCGTCCATCGCGTGGGTAGCGCCGAAATAGGCGTTACCGGCAGCGTCGAACGTCAGCGTGGTATCCGCGGACGCAGCGCCTGAGGCGAGCACACCTGCGGATAGCAGGAGGGAGCCGGCTACCTTGCTCAATAAAGCTTTCTTCATTTGAATTACCCCTCGATTCATTTGTGTTGTGACGAAGTAGTAGTAGCTTGGTGTCGGCAGCCGCAACCCATGTATCAATGGCCTATTGAAAACATAAGTTTTCATAACTGCCAACATTGTCAATATATCTCTGCCCCTTACAAAAGTACTTCACTGATGAAGCGTGTTAGTTGGGCGGATGCGACGCCGCTGGGAGACCTCGGGGCGGAGCTGAGCTTGACCGAAAGGTCAAGAAAAATATTTTTATTGCTGAGTGTTCAACTAGCAACGAAATAGCCCCGGAAACGCTCCGGAGAGCGCTGCTTCGGGTGACCGTTATAATTGTGCATGGACATCAATTCGGACGATCTGCTGACCTTCGTGACCGTCGTCGACAGCGGTTCGCTGAGCGCCGCCGCCGTCCACCTCGGGCAGACCACTTCCGGGGTGAGCCGCGCGCTGGGCCGGCTCGAGGAGAAACTGCAGACTTCGCTGCTGACACGCACGACGCGCCGGATGGAGCTGACCGAGGAAGGCCAGCTGTTCCTCGACAAGGCGCGCCGCATCCTGGCCTCGATCGAGGAGGTCGAGGAATGCATCCGGATCCGGCGCCAGCAGCCCGCCGGGCGCCTGTGCGTCGACGCGGCGTCGCCCTTCATGCTGCATTGCGTTGTCCCGCACGTCGGCGAGTTCCGTGCGCTGTATCCGGAGATCCGGCTCGAGCTGACGTCCAATGACCGCATCGCCGACCTGATCGAGCACCGCACCGATATCGCGATCCGCATCGGCACGCTGACCGACTCGACCTTGCATGCGCGGCCGCTGACGTCGAGCCCGCTGCACATCCTTGCCAGTCCCGCTTACCTGGCGCGGCACGGTACGCCGCAGGCGCCGGAAGACCTTGCGCAGCATGCGTTGCTCGGCTTTGTGCAGTACGAGCAGGGCAATACCTGGCCGCTGCGGCACGGCGCCGGCGATACGCTGGCGGTGACGCCGGCGCTGTCGGCATCGTCCGGCGAGACGTTGCGCCAGCTCGCGCTGGCCGGCCAGGGCATCGCCTGCCTGGCCGACTTCATGACCCGCGCGGACATCGCCGCCGGTCGGCTGGTGCCGCTGCTGGCAGCAGCCAATACGGGCTACCGCCAACAGATCCACGCGGTTTACTACCGCAACACCCAGCTCGCGCAGCGTATCAGCTGCTTCCTCGAATTCCTGCAGCAAAAGCTGTAATCCCAATCCCACACGTACACGCGCTAAAGCGCCAGGCGATTTGTTCGCTGGCGCACCGTCGCGGCAGGGGTGCGTTTATAAGATGGAGTTGCGTGACCGATGCGCCAACGATCAGAACAACGAAGCAGGTCGCTCGTCACGCAGGCAAGCCGGTCGCCTCAAGCGCCGGCACCAGAATACTTTTGGGCCAGGCTGCGACACGCCACATCTTCGTGGAATGACGGTCGCGAACGACAAGGAGGTCATCATGACGACGGCACAGACGAACCATCCCTCGAAGGAAGTGGTGCGCGAATACCTGGAACGCAGGAATCACGAAGGGGCACCGCCGCCGACGCCGGAAGAGATCCGGCGCCAGCTCGGCTGGGGCCTGGTGATGTTCGATGAAAAACACGATGGCAGGACTTAAAAGGAGAACACGATGACGCACAAGATCGGCAACAAGGACGTCGCGCAGATGCGTGGCAAGGAAGAAAAGAAGCGCACCCGGGCCTTCAACAAGGCGATGGAGGCCGAAAAGCAGGCCATCGCCCGCGCCAAGTACCGCAATGAAGTGAAGGGCTACGGCATGCCTGGCCGCGCCGCCTGACCCCGCCCCGGCCCGCGCGCACCGTTTTCCGCCGCCGCGGGCCCTGGTTTTCCCTTCTTTTCCCTTCCGCTTCCCTCAGCCCTCCCTCCATCCACCGAGAACTTCGCCGTTCACCGGCAGCGCACCGCCGTTCGCCGAAAAAGCGTGGCCGCGGCCACCGTTCTTGCGTATCGTTCCGTCATCGATCCGATGGGGGAACACATGAACACCGAACCGCACTCCAAATTACGGCCCAGGCTCGTGGCCGGACTGGCGAGAAGGCCGACACTGCACAGGCGGCGCCATCAGATGATCGTCGGCGTGACCCTGGTCGCGCTCGGCGTGGCCTACCTGATGAACCGCGACGATCCCGAGGCGGTGGCCTCGCTGTGGCATTACTGGCCATTCGTGCTGGCCGCATTCGGCATCGCCAACATGGTGCCGCCGACGAACGGCAAGCAGTTCGTCGACGGGCTATCGCAGGTGCTGTTCGCGGCCTGGTTCTACGTCAGCTTCGAAGGGCTGTGGGGCCTGTCGGTCGGTAACAGCTGGCCGCTCTTGATCATCGTCGTCGGCGCCGGCATGGTGCTGCAGCCGATCGCGAGGCGCTATCTGGGCGCGCCGGGCAAGGAGGAAGCATGAGCACCCGGCGCCAACACAGTCCCGCCGCGCAGGTCGTCGTGGGCGTGGCCGTCATCGCGATCGGGCTGATGTTCCTGCTCGATAACCTGGGCTGGCTGGACTTCGACATGAGCGCGCAGTTCTGGCCCGTGATCCTGATCGTGGCCGGCATCCTGAAGATCATGCAGTCCCGTTCGACCAATGCGACGATCGTCGGCGGTCTGCTGCTGCTGTTCGGCAGCGTGCTGCTGCTGCGTGGGTTCGGCCTCTTCCACATCGGCTGGAACGTGCTGGCGCCGCTCGCGATGATCGCCGCCGGCGTGCTCGTCGTGTTCCGGTCGACGGCGCGCGGCAGCCGCATGATGGGGGCCGAGAACCTGAAGGTGGACGCGAATGCCGAGGACGTCGTCTACGCGACGGCCGTGCTGGGCGCCTACAAGCGGCGCATCGCGTCGCAGTGCTTTGCCGGCGGCGAGGTCACGGCGATCATGGGCGGCTGCGAGCTGGACCTGCGCGAAGCATCGATCGAGGGCGATGCGGTGCTGCACGTCTTTGCCCTGATGGGCGGCATCGACATCAAGGTGCCGGTCGACTGGACGGTGGTGCTGGAAGGCGTGCCGATGCTGGGCGGCTTCGAGGAAACCACGCTGCGCCCGAAGGACGGCAGCAAGCGCCTCATCGTGCGCGGGCATGCGATCATGGGTGGACTGGAGATCAGCAACTGATGGCATTGTCGCGATGAGATGGTTCAATGAAGTGCGCCGCGGCCCGCTGCTGTACCTGCTGGCGTGGCTGATCATCGGCGTGGTGCTGGGCGGCGTGTGCGCCGTGCTCGCACCGGCGCCGCTGGCCAACGCACTGTTGTTCGCGGTGCCCGGCGCGCTGGTGTACGGCATCGCGGCCGGCTTCTCGGCGTACTACCTGTGCCGCGCCAACCCGCTCGGCAGCCGCGCCCCGGCCCTCGTCGTGCTGGTGCTGTGCGCCGCGGCCATGCTGGCCGGCTTCATGTGGCTGGCGGTGCTTGGCGGCTGGAACGAACTCTGTCTGGCATTCGCCACGCACTGGGCCGGCATGCCGTTGCCGCCGCAGTTGCAGGCGCTGTTGTTCGCGCTCGGCGCGCTGCTGTACGGGCTGCTCGCGGCGATCAACTACCTGGCGATCGAATCGGGCAGGGCACGCAACGCCGAACGGCGCGAGCTGGAGTCGAAGCTGATGGCGCAGGATGCCGAGCTGCGCATGCTGCGCACGCAGATCGACCCGCACTTCCTGTTCAACAGCCTCAATTCGATCAGCGCGCTGACGTCGCGCGATCCGCAAGGCGCGCGCGAGATGACGGTGCGCCTGGCCGGATTCTTCCGCCGCAGCCTGGGCCTGGCCGCGCACCGCAAGATCACGCTGGCGCAGGAGATGGAGCTGGTGCGCGACTTCCTCGCCATCGAAAAGGTGCGCTTCGGCGAGCGCCTCGTCACCGAGGAAGCGCTGGAGAAGGGCGCGCTCGATTGCCTGGTGCCGCCGATGATCATCCAGCCGCTCGTCGAGAACGCGATCAAGCACGGCATCGGGCAGCTGACGGAAGGCGGGCTGCTGCTGGTAGCGGCGTGGCGCGACGGCGCGCGGCTGTCGATCACTGTCAGCAATGCCGTCGATCCCGACATGCCGGCGGCCCGCCGCGGCGGCATCGGCCTTGCCAACGTCCGCCAGCGGCTGGCCTGCGCCTACCCGAACGAGGCGGACATCGAATGGAAGCGGGAAGGGGACACGTTCTCGGTGGAGATCCGCCTGCCCGCGCGAACCACGAGCGAGGAGTGATATGCGACTGATCGTCGTCGACGACGAGGAACTGGCCCGCGCCGTCATGCGCGAGTACCTGCAGGCCCATGCGGACATCGACGTGGTGGCCGAATGCGCGAACGGCTTCGAAGCCGTGAAGGCGATCACGGAACTGCAGCCCGACCTGGTGCTGCTGGACATCCAGATGCCGAAGCTGGACGGCTTCGAAGTCGCGGAACTCGTCGGCGGCAAGACGCGCTTCATCTTCGCGACCGCGTTCGACCAGTACGCGATCCGCGCCTTCGAAATCCACGCGCTGGACTACCTGCTGAAGCCCTTCAGCCAGCAGCGCTTCGACCAGGCGCTTGCGCACGCGCGTGCCAGCCTGGCCAGCGCACTGCCGCGGCAGCAGGCCGTGCTGCAGGAAGCGGCGGCATCGCGCACGCAGCCGCTGGGCCGCATCCTGATCCGCGATGGCGGCAAGGTGCACGTGATCCCCAGCGCGAAGATCGCGTGGATCGAGGCGCAGGACGACTACGTGCGGATCCACGCGGACGGCAAGGCATACCTGAAGAACCAGACGCTGGCCGACCTGGCCGCGCAACTGGAAGCGGACCGCTTCCTGCGCATCCACCGCTCGTACGTCGTCAACGTCGAACAGGTGGCCCGCATCGAACCAGCCGGCAAGGACAGCCACGCCGCGATCCTCGCCGACGGCACCAAGCTGCCGATCAGCCGCAGCGGCTACCAGAAGATCCGCGCCGCGATGGGCTAGTGCGGCCGTCCAAGGCCGAGCCCGTGTCCACCGTGGGGTCAACCCTGAAAATGGACACGAGTTCAGCTGTAGACGCGTCGCCACGCGGCTGTGCTCGTGTCCTTCTGGGGTCTGACCCCAGGGGGACACGGGCTCAGCGGTCGTGTGGAACGTGCCACCATGCCGGCAGCAGTGCGCGAATGTCCGGGCGGGCGAAGCGGTCGTCGATCAGGTGGACCGTGCCTTCGTCCGTCGTCGTGCGGATCACGCGGCCCGCGGCCTGTACGACCTTCTGCAGGCCCGGGTACAGGTACGTGTAGTCGTAGCCGGCGCCGAAGATCGCCTGCATCCGTTCGCGGATCTTTTCGTTGACGGGGTTGATCTGCGGCAGGCCCAACGTGGCGATGAACGCGCCGATCAGGCGGGCGCCGGGCAGGTCGATGCCTTCGCCGAATGCGCCGCCCAGCACGGCGAAGCCGATGCCGCGGCCGTCTTCCGTGAAGCGGGCCAGGAAGGCATCGCGCTCCGTTTCGTCCATCCGGCGCGGCTGGCGCCATACCGGCACGTGCGGGTGCCGCTCTTCGAACAGGTCCGCGGCCTTCTCCAGGTAGTCGAAGCTGCTGAAGAACGCCAGGTAGTTGCCCGGCGTGCGCTCGTACTGCTCGGCCATCAGCGCGGCGATCGGCGCGAGCGAGCGGTCGCGGTGCTGGTAGCGCGTGGAGATGTGACCGGCGATGCGTACCGACAGCTGCGCGGCCTGGAACGGCGACGCGACGTCGACCCACGCCGTATCGGCCGGCATGCCCAGCGTGTCGCTGTAGTAGTTCCACGGGCTCAGCGTGGCGGAGAACAGCGCGACGGAACGTGCCGCGTCGAAGCGCGCCTTCAGGAACGGGGCCGGCACGATGTTGCGCAGGCAGAGCACCGAGTTCGCCCGCGTGCCGCTGCCCGACAGCGTGACGTCGAAGATCGAATGCTCGCCGAAGCTCTCGGCCAGCCGCGTGAAGTGCAGCACGGCGAAGTAGAAGTCCAGCACGTCCGCATCGAACCACGCGGGGTTCTCGGCCATGTAGTCGCCGATCTCGGTGGCGGCCGTCTGCAGCGCGCCAACCAGTTTGTCCGGCAACTCCGCATAGGCCGCGTACTCGCCGTCCTGTTCCTTCTCCAGCGCGGACCATTGCCGGTGCACGCGGTCCAGCGCCTTCTTCAACGCTTCCGGCGCCGTCTTGCGCAGCACGCGCAGGCCCGCATGTTCCAGCTCCGCCGAGTACATCTTGCGGGCACGCGACACCATGTTGTGGGCCTCGTCCGCCAGCACGCTGACGCGCCACTCGTTCATCACGGTCAGCGCGTACAGCATCGCCGTCACGTCGAAGTAGTAGTTGTAGTCGCCGACGACGACGTCCGCCCACTTCACCAATTCGCTTTGCAGGTAGTACGGGCATACGTTGTGCGCCAGCGCCACCTCGCGTACGGCCGCGCGATCGAGCATCGGCTGCTCCAGCGCGGCGGCGCGGGCGGCTGGCAGCCGGTCGTAGAAGCCTTGCGCCAGCGGGCACGATTCGCCGTGGCAGGCCTTGTCCGGATGCTCGCATGCCGTGTTGCGCGCGGCCAGTTCCAATGCGCGCAGCGGCAGCAGCGGCGCGCTGGCCTGGATCGTCGCGACGGCATCGAGCGCCATGCGCCGGCCGGATGTCTTCGCGGCCAGGAAGAAGATCTTGTCCAGGCCATGCGCGGCGGCGGCCTTCAGCAGCGGGAACAGGCTGCCGACGCTCTTGCCGATGCCGGTCGGCGCCTGCGCCAGCAGCGCGCACGAGCGCGCGCTGGCCTTGTACATCGCTTCGGCAAGCTCGCGCTGGCCGGGCCGGAATGCCGCGTGGGGGAACGCCAGCGCGCGCAGCTGCGCATCACGCGCGGCACGGTGCGCGAGCTCCTGTTCGGCCCATGCGACGAAGCTGGCGCATTGCCCTTCGAAGAGTGCGCGCAGCCCGTCCGCGTCGTGGTCTTCCGTCAGCACCGTTTCCTTTTGCGAGCCGATGTCGAAGTAGACGAGGGCCAGGCGCACCCGCTCCAGGCCGCGCGCCGCGCACAGCAGATGGCCGTACACCTTCAGCTGGGCCCAGTGCAGCGCACGATGGTTGGCCGGCATCCGTTCCAGGTCGCCGCGGAAGGTCTTGATTTCCTCCAGCTGATTGCGGGCCGGGTCGTAGCCGTCCGCGCGGCCGCGCACGTGCAGCGGACCGTACGTTCCGGACAACGCGATCTCGCTTTCGTAACCGCTGTCGTCGGCACTGCGCCGGGCGGCGACGACGGCATGCCCGGCGATGCCTTCCTGGGCCGTCGGCGACGGCGTGAAGCGCAGGTCCAGGTCGCCCGTCTTCGCGGTGAACTCGCACAGGGTGCGCACCGCCACGGTGTACGTGGGGCTCACTGCAACGCTGGTCACTGCAACGCTCGTCACTGTTGCGTCCACTGCAGGTAGCACACGGTGACGGGCATGTCGTGCCGCGCGCAATAGTCGATCCAGCGCAGCTGGTTGTCCTGGAGCCGGTCGCCCGGGCCCTTCACCTCGATCATCGCGTAGCGCCGCTCGGCCGGCCAGAACTGGATCAGGTCGGGGAAGCCGGCGCGGTTCGCCTTCACGTCCTGCAGGATGCGCAGGAATGCGTGCTTCAGGTGCGCCGGCGGTATGCAGTGCAGTGCCAGTTCCAGCAAGTCCTCGTCCAGCGCGTTCCAGTAGACGAACGGCGACGAGATGCCGTATTTCGCCACCAGGTTGTGCCGGATCGTGTCGACATAGCTGCCGTCGTCCAGCTGCGCGAGGCACGCGGCGAAGCGATCCGCGCGGCGGCGGTGGAAGTCGGCGCTGTGCAGGTCGGCCGGGCCGTGATGGAACGGATGGAAGAACGCACCGGGGATCGCCGCGAACACCGCATCCCAGCACAACAGCCCGAACAACGAATTGATCAGCGCGTTCTCGACGTAGAACACGGGCGCGTCGTCGCGGCATAGGTGGTCGCGCACGACGCCTTCCACCCACCAGTCGCCATCCGGCTGCGGCAGCGCCAGGTCGAGCCGGCGCGGCGGCGCCAGCCGGCCGGCGGCCGTGCGCGGATGCCCCAGGTGACGGGCCAGCCGCGGCGCCATGCGCAGCAGGTGCTGCCGCTCCGCCTCGCTCTCCGGTTCGCGCAGCGCGTGCTGCAGCAGCTCCCACGCGGGGCCGTAGCGCTCGTCCTTTTCCAGCACCCTGATCGCGCGGGCGCGGGCGCCGGGATAGCCGCACTCGCGGTACACGGCATGCGCGCCGGCCCAGTCGCGCAGCTTCTCGAACTGCTGGCCCAACTGGAACAGCAGCTTGTCGCGCCGGCTCTTCAGCCACTCGTTGTCGGTGCCCGGCGGCGGCACATCGTGCAGCACGTCGGCAGGATGTTCGCCGTTGCCGAAGCGCTCGCGGCACGCGTGCAATTGCAGGTATTCGTCGATGTCGCGGCGGGTGCGGAAACCCCGCGCCGCGTCGGCGAACTCCACTTTCTCGAACCGGTAGACGCCCAGGTCGGACAGCACGAATTCCGTCCAGTCCTGGTGGTAGTTGCCGAAGAAGATCAGGCGCAGCCGGTCGCACAGCGGCTTGGCGACGATGCGGTACGCCGCGTCGCCGTCGAACCAGCCGGAAAACGGCCGGGCGCCGTCATGCGCGGCGCGCAGCGCTTCCAGTTGCGCATCCTTGCGCGCGGCCTTCAACCCGGCCGGCAACGCGAACGCGCGGCAGATCTCCGGCTTTTGCAGCAGGTCGAACAGCTCGTCGAGCGTGACGGCGGGATCGGCGACGACCCAGCCGGCATCGGCCAGCGGCGCCGCGGCCGCGCGCGGGCAGCCGATTTCGTCGTACTGGAGTTTGGACGCGCGGAACAGCTGCCCCTTGCGCATCACCATGCGCACGAACAGCGCGCGCGACGGCTGGGGCAGGGCGGGGAAGCCGGCGAGGAACGCCTGCTCCTCGCCATCGAGCAGGTCGGCGTAACGGTCGCCGATCCAGTCCAGTACCCGGTGGAAATTGTCCAGGTAATAAAACGGCAAATGCGCCAGCGGATTGCCGGGACTCGATTCCAGGGCGGGTTTCATCGGGACTGCGATCGGGCTTGCTATCGTGCTTGCTATCGGAAATTGCAAAAGCGGCGGGGACGGAAAAGGCTGTATTTATATACAGTCTATCGCGTCTTCCCGCGCTTGCCCAGCCCTTTTTTGCGGCGCTTCTAGTGGCGCGTCTCGCCCTGGCCCTCGCTTTGCGCGGCGCGCTGCTGCTGTGCCGCGGCGGCAGCCTTGGCCAGTTGCTCCTCGAACGCGGCCACCGCGTCGCGCGTCGCCTTCGTCACCTGCTCATAGCCGCGGAACGCATTGTCGATCGCCGTCTTGACGATCTCCACGGCATTCTCCGAGCCCGGGCGCACGTTCGTCGTCACGTCGTAGATCAGTGCCGAGAGATTGCTCTTCGCCTCGGCCATATGAGCGTCGGCCGCGCGGGTGAATTCGTTGCGGATGTCCGCCAGGATCAGGTTCAGCTGGCGGTTGTAGTCGGCCACGTTGGTCAGGTTCTGCATGCGCGCGCTGGCCGCGGCCATGGCTGCTTTCGGATCGGGCGCCTGGCTGATCTCCCGACCGGTCTCCAGGTTGCGCTCCAGGCCGCTCTTGGCGGTGTCCATGTTCAGCTGCACCACCTGTTCCAGGCCCTGGACGGCCTTGCTGGTCAGCGTGTTGAAGGTTTCGAGCTGGAACTCGAACAGGGCTTTCGTCGCTTGCGCGAACTGCTCGGGATTCTGAAACATGTCTCCTCCTCGTCGTGAAAAAGCGCTATCCGTTGCATTATTGAGCACGAATCAACTTCTCGCAACGGGAATCCTTGTAAGGGCCGAGCAGCTTGCGCCAACCGGGGCCGAGCGAGGTTTGCGAACACACCTTGGCGTCGCCATGGATGCTCTCCCACAGCCACCACGGCGCGGGGGCGGACGCGGCGGCTCCCGCGGCCAGCAGGCCGCACAGGATCAGGACATGTTTCAATTTCTTCATCGGGGTGCGGAGGCCGTTGTGGTGGTGGGCGTGATCGCGGGCAGGGTCAGCGTGAAGGTGGTGCCGGCGCCGGGGCGGCTGTCGAGGGCGATCCGGCCTTTCAGCACGCCGGTGACGATATTGTGCGTCACGTGCAGGCCAAGGCCGGAACCGCCGGCGCCGGGCCGGGTCGTGAAGAACGGATCATACACCCGCTCCAGGTGCTCGGGGGCGATGCCGGCGCCGTTATCCGCCACGGTCAATTCGATCGTGCCATCCCGTCCCGCGCGCGCGGCCAGCGTGATGACGCCGTCGTCGCGGCCCGCCAGGCCGTGCAGCACGGCGTTCTCGAACAGCGCCGAGATGGCCTGGCCCAGCGGCCCGGGATAGCTGTCCATCACGAGGCCTGGCACCACGTCCTGCACCACGCGCGGCCGGGGCGGCGGCGTGCCGGCCGACAGCGGCAGCACCAGTTCGGCGATGAATTCGTCCAGCCGGAACTGGCGCCGCTGCGAGCTGGCCGTGTCGACGGCCACTTGCCGGAAGCTCGTGATCAGCGCGGCGGCGCGGCGCAGGTTGCGCACGACGACGTCGTCCGCCTCCGCCGCATGCTCCAGGTAGTGTTCCAGGTCGGAGCGCCGCAGGCCCGCATCGAAGCGCTGGCGAAGCGTCGCCAGGTGCTCGCTCATCGCGCTGGCGATCGTCAGGCTGTTGCCGATCGGCGTGTTCAGTTCATGGGCGACGCCGGCCACCAGGGAGCCAAGCGCCGCCAGCTTGTCGCGCCGCACCAGTTCGTCCTGCGTCTTGCGCAAGTCTTCCAGCGCCGCCGCCAGTTCCACGCTGGCCCCTTCGGCGCGCTCCTTGGCGGCGCGGAGTTCGGCCGTGCGGGCGGCCACCAGTTCCTCCAGGTGGTGGCGGTGGCGCGCCAGTTCCGCCTCGCGCCGCGTGCGTTCGATCGCGATGCCGGCCAAATGCGCAGCCACGCCGATCAGCCGCTCGTCGTCGGCACGCGGCAGGCGCACGTCGCGGTAGTACATCGCGAACGAGCCGAGCACCGTGTGGCGGTCCGTCATGATCGGCATCGCCCAGCAGGCGCGCAGCCCGTGGCGCTCGGCCAGTTCGCGATAGTCCTGCCACAGCGGGTCGGTGCGGATGTCGGCGACGACGACCGCTTCGCGGCACGCCATCGCCCGGCCGCACGAGCCGACCTCGGGGCCGATGCGCAGCCCTTCGTGGGCGGCGATGAATTCGGGCGGCAGGCTGGGCGCGGCGCCGCCGCGGATCGTGGCGCCGTCGTCGTCCAGCAGCAGCACGGTGCACACCAGGCCCGGCGCCTGGCCTTCGACGAGGCGCAGCAGCTTGTCCAGGATGTCGCCCAGCGGTGCGCCGCGCGCGATCATCTCCAGCAGCCGGTTCTGCCCCATGCGCAGCGCCTCGGCGATGCGCAGGCCCGTCACGTCCGCGACGCGCATGTGCAGCAGCCGCATGCCGTTTTTCTCCAGCACGACGAGGCGGATCTCGCCGTCGATGTGGCGCCCGCTGCTGTGCTGGAACGTCAATGGGAAGATGCGGATGTCGCCGGACAGGCCGCGTGCCACCAGCGTCTCCACCAGCTGCTCCGATGGCGTGCCGTCCGGCTGGCGCGGCGGGCACAGGTCCGTCAAGTGCATGTGCATCAACTCGTCGCCGCCGCGGCCGAACATCCGCTCGGCGTTACGGTTGACGTCGACCGGCAGGCCGGCCGCGGCGTCGAACAGGATGATCGCATCCGGCGAGCCCGCCAGCAGCGCGTGATAGTTCACTTCGAGGGTGCCGGTATCGAGCGGGCCGGCGTCGTGGGCCGGCAGCCAGGCATGCCGCGCCGTCAGTTCGACGGTGACTTTTTCCACCACGTCGCCCGGCGCGCAGGGCAGGCGCAGGTAGCCGGCCGCGCCGGCGCGCAGCGCATGTTCCCGTTCCTCGTCGGACGGTGCCGCCGACATCACGAGCACCGGCGCGGCGTCGGCCAGCGGGGCGCACAGCTCCATCTTCGCGCTGCCGGCCAGCGCCGCGTCGAGCAGCACCAGTGCGACGCGGTCGGGCGCGGCGGCGCCGTCGCGGGCGATCGCCGCAAGGGCGGTGTCGCCCCGGTTGACGACACTGACGCGAAAGCCCGCGCGTGCCAGGGCCTGTTCCAGCGCGGGGAACTCGGCGGCGCTCACGATCAGGATCGTGTGCGGCATGTCGGAAAGGGGTGGCTGGTTCATCGGATGGGTCCTACAGTCTAGTGTAGACCATCAACAAGCCAGGTGGCGCGACGGGCAAATAACGTCGCATCTGGGCCGCGCGGAACCGTCGCGAGCGGCAGCAGGGGTGGCCGAGGCGCGCAGCCGTACTTGGGTACGGCCGGTCCGCCGCTGCGGAGCACCGCAGGCCGGCCCTGCAACGCGCAGCAGGTTCCGCGTGCGCCCAACCACAAATGAAAAAGCCGCCGGTCCTTGCGAACCGACGGCTTTTCCAACGTATCCGGTAGAGTGGTGCCCACGGAGGGACTCGAACCCCCACACCTCGCGGCACATGGACCTGAACCATGCGCGTCTACCAATTCCGCCACGTGGGCCCTGTTTTCTTTACTTCGTTGCGGTGTTCAGCAACAGAAGGCACGCATCTTAAAGAACGAAACCGGATCCGTCAATGGTCATTTTGTGCTTTTGCGAAATAATTTCGATTTACGCACCTTGCGGCCTCCCAGCAGCATCAGCCCGGCCGCCAGCATGCCGGCCGTCGACGGTTCCGGAATCGGCGATACGTCCCAGCCGATCACGTCCATCGCCATCACGTCGTTCTGCGAGATCTGCAGCAGCTCGCCCATGCCGGCGGTCGGATCCATCAGGCCGATGAACAGGTCGTCCTTCCAGTGGCTGGCCTGGCGGCCGTCGCCATGCGTCACGCCGGTGGAGAACAGCGGGCCCTGCGTCGCGCCGCCATCGAGCGAGAAATACTTGTCGCGTTCGTCCGCGGTCCAGTCGATCACGCCGCTGGCCGTGCTTTGCGCGGAATGGCGGAACATGTCGAGCGTGGTGACGTAGGTGAATTCATCGTCGTTGTAGAAATCGGGGGCGGTGGAGTTGTAGTCCAGGATGTCGACCCCGCTGATGAAGCCCAGCGTGTGCCCGATCTCGTGGGCGGCCACGCCGACGAAATCGAACGCGTCGGCATCGATGCCGTCGTTCGGATTGAAGTCGAACGTGTAGTTGCTGCTGAACTGGATGAAGCCGTCGCACGAACCGATGCAGCCGCTGATTGTCTGCGGCGCGGTGGCCAGGCCCAGCGCCCGCGCCGATGCCGTCGTGATGCGCAGGTTCGTGTTGTTGGCGTTGCCGTTGTTGTCCACATACGGCACCGGGCTGCCCATGCCGTTCGGGTTGTTGGCGGTGTAGTTCAGCAGCATGCCGAAGCTGCCGCCGGTGGGAAGGTGAGCGACGGCGGTGGCGTCGTACGCGGATTTGGCATCGGCCGCCAGCGCGTCGCGCACGGTGCTGTAGCTGTACAGCTGACGGGCCGACTGGGCCTGGCCCAGGATGCCGGGATCGAGCGGGTTGAAGCCGACCGTCATGTTGATCGTCACGTCGTCGTCGAGCAGGCTGGACCAGCGTGCGGCGGCGGCGAGGAACCCTTGTTGCGCCTCGGCGGAGGTGCCGGGGATGAACTGGAAATTGAACACGGGTGCCGCATCGGCACTGCCGGCGGCCGCTGCGGTGATCAGCGTCAGTGCGGAAAGCATGGTTTTCATGGCGAACTCCCTTCGATTGGACGACAGGGAGCAGGCAAGAAGCGTGCGCGGCCGTGGCGCCAGAGGGGCGCGTGCATGCGCATGCAGCGCGGATGGCGGCAGGCGTAAAGGCTGCCGACGGCGCCGTCGTCGCAAAAGGGCGGGGCCAAACCACGCAAATGAAAAAACAGCGGGAACGAAAAGAAGCGCCGATCTTGGTATCGGAGCCTTTGGGGAAAGGACAAAAGACCCCGAACTTTCGACGGAGCCTTTGGAAATGAAAAAAAGGCCCCGATCTTTCGATCGGAGCCATTCTTTGCATATCCGGTAGAGTGGTGCCCACGGAGGGACTCGAACCCCCACACCTCGCGGCACATGGACCTGAACCATGCGCGTCTACCAATTCCGCCACGTGGGCACTGCATCTGCTATTATAGTGCTTTGGAGAGTTTTGCGCCAGATGAACTTTCATTCCACACTGCACATCGACTCTTTACTGCACTCCCGCATCGCTGCGAGAGACCGAATTATAGAGCAATCCTGGCAGTTGTCAAAGGGCAGCTTGCATCCGCCTGATCTGCGCGCATCAAGTGTTCCGATTGGCACCCGTTAGGCAAACCGACGGACCTCCGGTACACTACGCTGCCACCTTCACCATAGACCCAGACCTTCCTAATAAGATCAAAGAACAGTTTTGAACCAGACGATCCACACCATTCCCAGCCGCGAGGAAATCCTCGGCATCTTCCGCAGTGCCAATGCGCCGCTCGACCTGCGTACGCTCGCGCTGTCCCTGCAAGTCAATCCGGAATCGCACGCGGTGCTGACGCGCCGCCTGAGCGCGATGGAGCGCGACGGCCAGATCCGCTCCGACGCCAGCGGCTTCTATGTGCTTGCCGACCATTCCGATTTCGTTGCCGGCCGCGTCTCCGCGCACCGTGACGGCTTCGGCTTCGTGATCCCGGACGAACCGGGCGACGACCTGTTCCTGTCCGAGCGCGAGATGCAGAAGGTGCTGCATGGCGACAAGGTGCTGGCCCGCGTCACGGGTTACGACCGCCGCGGCAGGCCTGAAGGCACGATTGTCGAAGTGGTGGAGCGTGGCACGACCCACATCATCGGCCGCCTGCTGAAGGATAACGGCGTGTGGATCGTGGCCCCGGAAGACAAGCGCATCGGCCAGGACATCCTGTTGACGGGCACGCCCGGCAAGGCCAAGAGCGGCCAGATCGTCAGCGTCGAACTGACGGAGCAGCCGGCCCGCTTCAAGCAGCCGGTCGGCCGCATCGTCGAGGTGCTGGGCGACATGGACGATCCCGGCATGGAAATCGAGATCGCGGTGCGCAAGTTCGGGGTGCCGCACATGTTCTCGGAAAGCGCGCTGGCGCAGGCGAAGAAGCTGCCCGATGTCGTGCACGAGAAGGACTGGGGCGACCGTGTCGACCTGCGCGACGTGCCCCTGGTGACGATCGACGGCGAGGATGCGCGCGACTTCGACGATGCCGTGTACTGCGAACCCGTCAAGATCGGCCGCACCAATGCGTTCCGCCTGATCGTCGCGATCGCCGACGTGTCGCACTACGTGAAGCCGAACGATGCGCTCGATACCGACGCGCTGGAACGCAGCACGTCCGTCTACTTCCCGCGCCGCGTGATCCCGATGCTGCCGGAGAAGCTGTCGAACGGCCTGTGCTCGCTGAACCCGAACGTGGACCGCCTGACGCTCGTCTGCGACGCCGTCATCACGGCCACCGGCGACATCAAGGCCTACCAGTTCTATCCGGCCGTGATGCACTCGGCCGCGCGCTTCACGTACAACGAAGTGGCGGCGATCCTGTCGAACACGAAGGGCCCGGAAGCGGCGAAACGCGCCCACCTCGTGCCGCACCTGCAGAACCTGTACGCCGTGTTCCACGCGCTGCAGAAGGCGCGCCTGGAGCGCGGCGCGATCGACTTCGAGACGACCGAGACGTACATCGTCTGCAACCCGGCCGGCAAGATCGAGAAGATCATCCCGCGCACGCGCAACGATGCGCACAAGCTGATCGAGGAATGCATGCTGGCCGCGAACGTGTGCGCGGCCGACCTGCTGCTGCGCCACAAGCACCCCGGCACCTACCGCATCCACGCGGCGCCGACGAAAGAGAAGCTGACGCAGGTACGCGAGTTCCTGAAGCAGGTGGGCTTGTCCCTGGGCGGCGGCGATACGCCGGCGGCGCGCGACTACGCCGAGCTGATGAAGAAGATCAAGGAGCGCCCCGATGCGAACCTGCTGCAGACGATGCTGCTGCGCTCGATGCAGCAGGCCGTCTACAGCCCGGACAACATCGGCCACTTCGGTCTCGCGTACGAAGCCTATGCGCACTTCACGAGCCCGATCCGGCGCTACCCGGACCTGCTGACGCACCGCGCGATCAAGGCCATCCTGCAAGGCAAGAAGTACGAGCCGAAGATCGCCGACAAGGGTGTGCTGAACACCACCGTGTCGAACGCGACGCGCCGCCAGCAGCTGAAGGACAAGGCCGAGGGCAAGGAACCGAAAGCGGCCCGCGACATGACCGTGTGGGACGCGCTGGGCGTGCACTGCTCGGCCAACGAGCGTCGTGCCGACGAAGCGTCGCGCGACGTCGAGGCCTGGCTGAAGTGCTACTTCATGCAGGACAAGCTGGGCGAGGAATTCTCCGGCATCATCACCGGCGTGACGACGTTCGGCATCTTCGTGCAGCTGGACCAGCTGTTCGTCGAAGGCCTGGTGCACGTGACGGACCTGGGTGCCGACTACTTCCAGTACGACGACGCGCGCCACGAGCTGCGCGGCGAGCGCACCGGCAAGCGTTACCAGCTGACGGATCGCGTCACCGTGCAGGTCGTCCGCGTCGACCTGGAGTCGCGCAAGATCGACCTGCGCCTGGCGCCGAGCGAGACGGATGCGATCGCGCCGCCGCGCGGCAAGCGTGCCTACGAATCGTTCGAGTCCGACGAGTTCGGTGCGGACGACGCCAAGCCGCGCCGCGGCCGTTCGGGCGGCGGTCGCGGTGGCGCCGGCAAGGGCGGCGCACGCGGTGCGGCGCCGGGCGGCAACGAAGGCGCCACGTCCCGCAAGGGCGCGGCGCGGCGCGACGAGCCGGCACCGCGTTCCGGCCCGGCGCCGTCGATCTCGCTGCTGCCGCAGGTCGAGTACGAAAAGCCGAAGAGCCGCACGAAGGCGGCCGCTCCGGCCAAGCGCGCCGACAAGAAGACGACGGCGAAGACCGCCGCGAAGTCGGCTGCCAAGGCACCCGCGAAGTCGCCGGCTGCCGGCAAGGCCAAGAAGAAACGATGATATCCCCGCGCCGCGGCCGGGCTTCCCGGCGCGCGGCGCTTCCTTTGCGGAGCCGCTCCGCGCATAAGAACCAAGTACCATGTCCAAGAACAAAATGATTTTCGGCTTCCATGCCGTGACCTCGCGCCTGCGCCACGAAGCCTCGTCGGTCGAGGAGATTTTCGTCGACGCGACGCGCGACGACCGCCGCATGAAGGACCTGATCGCCCACGCGAAGGCCGCCGGCGTCCGCGTGATGCCGGTCGATGCCGCGCGCCTCGACAAGATCGTCGGCACGCGCCGCCACCAGGGCGTGATCGCGTTCGCGTCGCAGCTGGCGCTGGCCCGCAATCTCGACGAGCTGCTTGACGCGATCGACGGCCCGCCGCTGCTGCTGGTCCTGGACGGCATCACCGATCCGCACAACCTGGGCGCCTGCCTGCGCGTGGCCGACGGCGTCGGCGCGCATGCCGTGATCGTGCCGAAGGACCGCGCGGTGGGCCTGAACGCGACGGCCGCAAAGGTCGCCAGCGGCGCGGCCGAGACCGTGCCCTACATCACCGTGACGAACCTGGCGCGCACGCTGCGCGAGCTGAAGGAGCGCGACATCTGGGTCATCGGCACGTCCGACGACGGCGACAAGGGCTTGTACGAAGCCGACTTCACGGGCCCGACGGCGCTCGTGATGGGGTCGGAAGGCGAGGGCATGCGCCGCCTGACGCGCGAGACGTGCGACCAGCTGGTCAGCATTCCGATGTTCGGCTCGGTCGAGAGCCTGAACGTGTCGGTCGCGTCGGGCGTCTGCCTGTACGAGGCCCGCCGCCAGCGCATCGCCAAGGAAGGTTGATCCGGCGGGGCGCCTGCAATATGGGAGCGGATGCGCTACCATGGTTGTTTCCACAACGACCGTGATGTCCATGTTCCGCTACCTGCGCCAAGACGTCCGCGCCATCATCGAGCGCGATCCCGCCGCCCGCAATGCGTGGGAGGTGCTGACGTGTTATCCCGGCCTGCATGCGATCGTGGCGCACCGCTGGGCGCACTGGTGCTGGCATCACCGGATGAAGTGGCTGGGCCGCTACATCGGCTACCTGGCGCGAATCTTCACCGGCATCGAGATCCACCCGGGCGCCGTGATCGGGCGGCGCGTGTTCATCGACCACGGCTTCGGTGTCGTGATCGGCGAGACGGCCGTGATCGGCGACGATTGCACGATCTACCAAGGCGTGACCCTG
The DNA here is from genome assembly GCF_007830495.1 of Pseudoduganella flava. Lineage (GTDB taxonomy): Bacteria > Pseudomonadota > Gammaproteobacteria > Burkholderiales > Burkholderiaceae_D > Rugamonas > Rugamonas flava. Next base: position 108,486 of record NZ_VLKW01000008.1, read on the forward strand.
GGCGGCACGTCGCTGGAGCAGGGGGCGAAGCGCCACCCGACGCTGGAGCGGGGCGTCATCGTCGGCGCGGGCGCCAAGGTGCTGGGCGGTTTCACCGTGGGCGAGTACGCCAAGATCGGCTCGAACGCGGTGCTGCTGAAGCCCGTGCCGCCGGGCGCCACCGCGGTCGGCAATCCGGCCCAGATCGTGCAGAAACGCGAAGGCACTGCGAACAGGTTGTTCGCCGCGTACGGCGTCACGCCGAACGGCGACGATCCGCTGTCGAAGGCGCTGCACGGCCTGATCAACCACGCCGCCGCGCAGGAACAGCAGATCGAGCGCATCGTCGCGCTCTTGAAGGCAAACGGATTGCAATGCGGGGACATCGAGGCCGTCGGCAAGCCCGATCCCGCCCAATTGAACAAGCTGGTCGACTAAAAAAAGAGGTGATGATGGCCGAGGAGAACAACGACGTACTGGATCCGTTCGAGATCCGCGTGCTCGCCGTGCTGGCGGAGAAGGAGGCGCTGACGCCGGATAACTACCCGATGTCGCTGAACGCGCTGACGAACGGCTGCAACCAGCTGTCGTCGCGCGATCCCGTGATGCAAATCTCGGAAGACACGGTGGCCGACGTGCTGGCGCGCCTGACCGAGCGCCGCCTCGTCAATGCGGTGACGGCCGCCGGCGCGCGCGTCACGAAGTATGAGCACCGGATGCGCATCAAGTGGTCGCTGGAGCAGGACAAGTTGGCCGTGCTGACGGTGCTGATGCTGCGCGGCCACCAGACCGCCGGCGAGATCCGCACGCGCACGGGCCGCCTGCATGAATTCAAGTCGGTGGCGGACGTCGAGCAGGCGTTGCAGTTCCTGATCGACAAATACCCGCCGCTCGTCGCGAAGCTGGCGCTGGCGCCCGGCACGAAGGAGCCGCGCTACGGCCAGCTGCTGGGCGGCGAAGTGCAGTTGCAGCGGGAAGAGGCGGGCTACGGCACGGCGGCCGTGGCGCCGGGTGGCGCGTCGCGCGGCGACCGCGTGGCCCAGCTGGAGCTGGAGGTGCAGCAGTTGCGCGCCGATTACGCGGCGCTGGCCGAGCAGTTCGAAGAGTTCAAGCGGCAATTCGAATAGCGTTGTCCGGCGGCGCCGGCGGCAGGTTGGCTGCCGCGATGCGGCGCAGTTCGGCGAGGCCTTCGTCCAGCGCGAACGTGCGCCCGTCCAGCAACGCGCCGACCAGGTCGATAGCCAGCGTCAGTGCGGCGTGCGCAACGGTGCCGCAGCGGAAGGGCAGGATCAGCCGGTAGCGGCCGGCCATCTTCGGCACGCGGCCGACAAAGCCCACCATCACGTCGTCGCCCGTCAGGCGATGCAGTTCGATGGCGACGCTCTGGATCAGGCGGGCCAGCTGCAGGCCCGTATCCGGCGTGTCCGCATCTTCGCCTACCACGCCGATCAGGCTGCGGCCCTGGCGCAGGCCGGGCAGGGCGTTCTTCAATTCCCCGCGCAGGCGTTGCATGTCCGCCGCGGTCACGGGGTGACCCAGGTCGAGAATGGCCAGCAGGCACGGCTCGGTGCAGTAGCGGTTGCGGTCCGCCAGGTAGCGTTGGTCGACTATTTTCATTGTTGGAACCATCCTTAAAGCAAGAACCAACGCGCGGCCAGCGGCCGGGCGTTGGTGAATGGTTGCCATTATCTCAACCGATGCCGGCGTGCGGCATCGGTGCACCTCTGATCGTCATGTAAGACTGGCCTTACAGCTGAGCTTTTACGTTTCTTCGCGGCGCCGGCGCAACCAGATCGCCGCGGCGATCATGCCGATGCCCGCCAGCGCGCCGATGATCGTTTCCGGCGTGGCAACGGCCGCCCACGACGACTGGAAGATCAGGTCGGACGCCGCCACCGGGCCACGCACATTGGCGGCGATGTCGAGATCGCGGGCGCGGTGGATGACATTGTCCGCCATCAGCCACGTGCCCGGTGCAACGCTGATCAGCAGCCGGCCGATGAACTTCTGGACCAGCCATCCGGAATCGATGCCCAGCCGCAGGCCTTTCTCTGCCCACGCCAGCAGGGCCATCGTCAGCAGCGGCACGCCGACCGCCCACAGGAACGGCTTCGAACGCGCCCAGGCCGACACCAGCAGCAGCCAGCCGACGGCCGGCAGCGCCCACAGTGCATACACGGGCAGCAGCGACAGCACTTTCAATGGGCCCAGCCAGAACTGCGGGTGCGTCAGCACGGGGCCGAACAGGTACACGCCCTTGGTGGCCAGCAGCACCAGCATGATCGCGAGCATCACGAGGGATGTGGCCAGTTCCACCGCCACGATGAACAGCGGTATGCCGACCAGCGCCAGCAGCGCTTTCGACAGCACCGTGGCCGTATCGGACACGGGCAGCGACTTCCAGAACAGGATGCTGCGGTCGCGGCGCTCGTCGTACAGCGCGCCCAGGCTGTAGAAGAACACGATGAAGCCCAGCGTCGCGTACAGCGGTATCGCGCCGACGGGGAAGACGGTCGCGATCGTGTCGGTCATGGCCTGCTGCTGCCGGGCGCCCAACTGCACCGTCATGTCCGGCTCAATCTGCACGTCGTTGAACTGCAGCGTGGCACCGTGGCCCTTGATCGCGGCGACCAGCACGAACACCAGCATCAGCGCGGCGACCGCCAGCGGCGCCCAGGCCAGCATGCCCTTGTGTTCCCACACCTCGCGGCGGACCAGCCATTTCATCGTTTTCATTCGTAGCTCCCTTTCATGCTGGCGACGAACAGGTCCGCCACGCTGGGCGTGCGCAGTTCGCCAAGGTTTTCAAGCTGCTGTTTCGACACCCCGTCGAACAACATCACGCTCTTGCCGAACACCGTGCGCTGGGTCATCGGCCGCAGCGCCGTTGCCGCGGCCGCCGCGTGCGGGTGCACCATCACTTCCGTGTAGCGCTCGCCGATCTCATCCATCGACGCGGACAGCGTGATGCGGCCGTCGCGGATGAACAGCACGTCGGTGAGGATGTGTTCCACTTCCTCGATCTGGTGCGTCGTGATGACGATCGTCTTGTGCTCGTCGAAGTAGTCTTCCAGCAGGTTCTGGTAGAACTGCTTGCGGTACAGGATGTCCAGGCCCAATGTCGGCTCGTCGAGCACCAGCAGCTTCGCATCGATCGCCATCACGAGCGCCAGGTGAAGCTGCACGATCATCCCTTTCGACATCGCCTTCACGCGCATGTTCGGCGCCAGCTTGGTGGCGGCGATGTAGCGCTCGGCCTTGCTGCGGTCGAAGCGCGGGTGGATGCCGTCGACGAAGTCGATCGCATCCTTCACCTTCAGCCAGCGGGGCAGGATCGCGACGTCGGCGATGAAGCACACGTCGTTCATCAACGCGTCGCGGTGCGTGCGCGGGTCCATGCCCAGCACGGACAGCTCGCCGTCGAACTGGCACAGGCCCAAGAGCGCCTTCAACGTCGTCGTCTTGCCGGAGCCGTTCGGGCCGATCAGGCCGACGATGCGGCCCGCCTGCACGTCGAAGCTGGTGCCGTCCAGTGCGGTCGTGCCGCCGAAGCGCTTGACGAGGTTGCGGGCGGTGATGACGGCGCTCATGCCGCACCTCCCTGCGCCGCGCGCAGCAACTGCTCAGGATTCAGGCCGAGCCGGCGGATCCGTTCCACCATCGCCGGCCATTCCTCGCGCAGGAAGCGCTCGCGTTCGCTGGCGAGCAGTTTTTCGACGGCGCCTTCAGTGACGTACATACCCAACCCCCTTCGTTTTTCTACCAAGGTTTCATCGACCAGCTCCTGATACGCCCGCGACACGGTGATCGGATTCAGTTGGTAATCCGCCGCCACCTGCCGCACGGAGGGCAGGGCGTCGCCGGGCTTGAGCAAGCCGTCGAGCATCATGCCGACCATCCGCTCCTTCAGCTGGCGGTAGATCGGCGCGTTGTCATTCCACATACATGGGTCCTCCAGGTGATGTAATGGTCTGGTGTTGTAGTGAACTATAACACTGATTTTGTGACTGGCAAGCGTTTTTTGTGGGCGGTCCGATCCGCCCGCAGCGCGGCCGCGGTCATGCGCCAGCGGTCGCGAAGCGCTGGCGGCGCCCGCGTGACCGGCCGATCAAACTTTATTTATTTTTATTCGTCATATTCATCGGTGATGAGCGTTATTCATCCGATGAATTTCCTTTGCGAGGCCGCATATTTGCTGGGTACCGGATTTCTGATTGAAAATTAAAATATCTCCACGTTAAATTGTAGAGTTTGGAAACTGATACTCCTCAAAAAGGTGACCAAATATCCGATTGCGCGGCGCAAAAAACGCATGTTATATTGTGTCCCGCCGATGGAAAGCCGTGACATTTATCCGTCATGGTAAAGCGAGCTGGACAATAATCTCGGTCGCCCATCAAGCCATTCATGCCGGCGCAGTGCCCCATCAGTCGGGCGGCACTGCCACCACGAATAAATACGCCAAGGATTCTTGAAGAGCCGTGGAATGGGGGCTGGCGCGTCACGACTGGGTTTCATCTTTCGAACGCGTGTCGCCATGAATATCAACAACCTGAAGTACGATGTCCCCGCGGGCATCGTGGTGTTTCTCGTCGCCTTGCCGCTTTGCCTCGGCATTGCGCTTGCCTCCGGAGCGCCATTATTTTCCGGAATAATCTCCGGGATTATCGGCGGTATTATCGTCGGGCTGATCAGCGGCTCGCACACGAGCGTCAGCGGGCCGGCCGCCGGCCTGGCCGCCGTCGTATTGGCATCGATTACCAAACTCGGTGCGTTTGAAATATTGCTGGCATCGATCCTGATCGCCGGCGTATTGCAGCTGGCGATGGGGATATTCCGCGCCGGTTTTATCGCCAATTACGTGCCGTCGAACGTGATCAAGGGACTGCTGGCGGCGATCGGCATTTTGCTGATCCTGAAGCAGATTCCCCATGCGATCGGCTACGACAGCAATAACGCGGACGAATACTCGTTCGTGCAGTCGAACGGCGAAAATACCTTTTCCGCTATTGCGAGCGCTATCAACGCCGTGACGCCGGGCGCGCTCGTCATCGCGCTGCTGTCGATGCTGATCCTGCTGTACTGGGACCGCACGCCGCTGAAGAACGTGAAGTTGCTGCCGGCGCCGCTGTTCGTCGTCGTGCTCGGCGTTGCGCTGCACCTGCTGTTCGCCCGCTTCTTCCCGGCGCTGGGGCTGGAACAGGCGCACCTGGTGGAGATCCCGCCCCTCGACGTGGCCAACCTGGGCGCCTACCTGAACTTCCCTGACCTGGGCCACTTCGCCAACCCGGACGTGTGGATCGTCGGTGCCACCATTGCGATCGTCGCATCGCTGGAAACGCTGCTGAACGTGGAAGCCGTCGACAAGCTCGACCCGCACAAGCGCGAAACGCCGCCGAACCGCGAGCTGGTCGCGCAAGGCGTCGGCAACATCTTTGCCGGCCTGCTGGGCGGCTTGCCTGTCACGTCCGTCATCGTGCGCAGCTCGGTGAACATCCAGACGGGCAATGCGACAAAGGCGTCCGCCGTGCTGCACGGCGTGCTGCTGCTGGCCGCCGTGCTCGTGCTGAGCCCGATGTTGAACATGATCCCGCTGGCCGCGCTGGCGGCGATCCTGATCATGACGGGCTACAAGCTGGCGAAAGTCTCGCTGTTCCGCGACATGTACCACAAGGGCGCTTCGCAGTTCGTGCCGTTTGCGATCACCGTGCTGGCGATCGTGCTGACGGACCTGCTGATGGGCGTGCTGATCGGCCTGGCCGCCAGCGTGTTCTATCTGCTGCGCAGTAACTTCCGCAACCCGTTCGCGATCGAGCAGTACCGCCTGCACATCGGCGAAGTGATCAAGATGGAGCTGCCGAACCAGGTGTCGTTCCTGAACAAGGCCACGATCAAGACGGCGCTGTGGGAAATTCCGAACGGCTCGAAAGTGCTGATCGACGCGAGCAATGCGGACTACATCGACAGCGACGTGCTGGAGACGATCGCCGACTACCGCGTGGCCGCGGCCGAGCGCGACGTGCAGCTGAACGTGATCGGCCTGCGCGACGAGTACCGCCTGTCCGACCCGATCCAGTTCGTGCCCGCGCTGGATAAGGAAACGCAGACCAAGCTGCGCCCGGAGGAAGTACTGCAATTGCTCAAGGACGGCAACGAGCGCTTCCGCGCCGGCCGCTGGATCAAGAAGTACTACCTGCACCAGGTCGATGCGACGGCGGGCGGACAGCACCCAATGGCCGTCGTCGTCAACTGCATCGACTCGCGCACGTCGCCGGAGATCATCTTCGACGCCGGCCTGGGCGACCTGCTGACGATCCGCATTGCCGGCAACGTCGTGAGCCGCGAGATCATCGGCAGCCTCGAGATCGCCCACAAGCTTGGGGCCAAGCTGATCGTCGTGAAGGGGCATTCGAGCTGCGGCGCCGTCGGCCTGGCACTCAAGAACGAGCACGCGCACAGCATCGGCACGATCACCGGCAAGATCCAGTCGGCGGTCCGGCAATGCCAGTGCGAGCACCCCCATGCGCCCGCTGGCAGCAAGGAGATGCTGGAGCAGGTCACGCGCAGGAATATCGAGAATTCGCTCGCGGAGATCCTGGAAGGCAGCGAGTACCTGCGCGGGTGCATCGAGCGGGGCGAGATGGGTCTGGTCGGCGCGTATCACGACATCGCCACGCGCAACGTGCACTTCGGCGAGCTCGTTACGCCGGAGCGCTTCGACCGTTACCGCTCCGACGGCAAGGGGCTGGCCGCCTGACCGCCCAGCAGCGCCGTCAGCTCCAGTGCATTCGGCACGGCCGCGCCGCCGGCCGTGTTGTCGAACACGCACCAGGAGCCGGGGCGCGGCGCCAGGTAGGCGCGCACGTCCTCCAGCTGCTGCGGCGTGTAGCGCGAGTAGTAGATGCGCGGGCTGCCGTGCAAGCGCACGTAGGCCGCTTCGGATGTCGGTACGAACGGCCCGGCATAGCCGACGGGCGGATCGGCCAGCACGCGTGTCACGCCGGCGTCGCGCAGCAACTGCGTGGCGGCCGGCGTGAACCAGTCCGGATGGCGCGCTTCGCAGGCGATCGTGCAGCCCAGCAGGCGGTGCAGCGCGGCGAACAGCACCTGCGCCGCGTGCGGGTCCAATGCCAGCTTCGGCGGCAACTGCACGAGCACGACACCCAGCTTGTCCTGCAGCGCACCCGCTTCGGCGGCGAAGCGGGCCAGCAGTTCCTCGACACCCTGCAGCTTCGCGTCGTGCGTGATCGTGCGCGGCAGCTTCACGGCAAAGCGGAAGTGCGGCGGCGTGGCGGCGGCCCAGCGTTCGTACGTCTTCGGCTGGTGTGGCTTGTGGAAGCTGGAATTGATTTCCGCCGCGGCAAACACGGCGGCGTAGCGTTCGAGGTGGCTGCCTTCGCCGGGGAAGTGGGCGGCGCTGTCGCGCGGCAGGCTCCAGCCGGCGCAGCCGATGTAGGTGTGCGTGGACATGCCGCCACAGTAAGCGTTGCGCTGCTGCGCGACCGTTCGCTTGCGCACCGTCGTTACACTCCTTAACAAACGGACAGCCCCGATACGCTATCATGCGCACTCTTCAAAATCGATGGAAGAGGGGAACACGATGCGGACGGGTTTGCGGATTAGCGCGCGCAGGAGGCGCCTGTTTCAACTGTTCGCGCTGCCGCTGGCGGCGGGCGCGCTGCTGGCCGGCTGCGCCAGCCTGAGTGGCCCGCGCGAGGTCGAGATTCCCGTCGAACGGCTGCAACGCGGCCTCGACCAGCGCTTCCCGCTGCAGCAGCGTGCACTGGGCGTGTTCGACCTGCAGCTGGCGCGGCCGCAGCTGGCGATCCTGCGCGACAACGACCGGCTGGCGCTGACCGCGGACGTCATCGTGACGGCGCCGTTGATGCGCCGGCCGCTGCAGGGTACCGTCGCGTTGTCCGGGCGCCTGCTGGTCGACAACGTGCGCAATGCCGTCGTGCTGAGCGACGCGCAGATCGAGCGTTTCACGGTGCCCGGCACGGACGAGCGCATGCAGGGCAACCTGACGGCGGCGGCCAACGTCGTCGTCGAGCGCCTGGTGCGCGATGTGCCGATCTACCACTTCCGCCCGGACGAGCTGCGCTACCTGGGCGTGCAGTACGTGCCGACGACGATCCACACCACGCGCGACGGCCTGTCGGTGCGCTTCGTACCGGCGCAGTAGCGATCGCTTTCATCCATTAAGTTGTACTGAGAAATCGGAGTCCCTACAATACGGGCTTTACGGGCAGATGGAGAGGACGAGATGGCGATTTTCGGGATAGGGGTGCACGTGCTGGTCGCGCTGTTTTTCGCCGTGCACGCGATCCGCAGCCGCCAGCAGATGTACTGGCTGTTAATCCTGTTCATGTTCCCGTTGCTGGGCAGCGTCGTCTACTTCTTCGGCGTCTACCTGCCGAATTCCCGGCTCCAGCACGGTGCACGCAAGGTCGTGGCCGGCGCGGCGAAGGCCCTCGATCCGACGCGTGAGCTGCGCGAAGCCCGCGCCGCCTTCGACTTCGCGCCGACCGCGCAAAACCAGATGCGCCTGGCCGCCGCGCAGCTCGATGCCGGCGATGCCGAAGGGGCTGCCGCCACGTACGAGGCGTGCCTGCAGGGCGCGTTCGCCAACGACCCCGATATCCGCTTCGGCGCCGCCCGCGCGAACCTCGCCTGCGGCCGTCACGACGAAGCGCTGGCTCACGTGGAACGCCTGCGTGCGGGCGCGCCAACCTTCCGCCCTGAACAGGTGAGCGTATTGACGGCGCGTGCGCTGGCCGCTGCCGGCCGCAATGCCGACGCGCGCGCCGAGTTCGAGTCGGCCGTCACGCGCTTCGGCAGCTTCGAGGCGAAAGCGGAGTTCGCGATCTGGGCGGCGGGCGCCCGCGAATTCCAGCTGGCGCACCGGCTGCAGAACGAGCTGCAGACCACGATGAATCACTGGAACCGGCACACGCACGCGATGAATCAACCGCTGATCCAGCGCTTGAACGCCGCGTATGTGGGGGTGCCGCGGCAGCAGTAGGGCGGTCTCAGGGCACCACGCTGAGCAGCCGCTGGTACGCCGCCCAGCGCTCCGCCGAGCCGGTTTGGCCGCCGTTGATGGCGTACGTGATTTTTTCAAAGACTGCCTGGTCGTTGCCTTTCCCCAGCTGGTCGGCCAGCGTGTTGATGCGCCGGCTGTCCCAGTACCAGCAGGCGGACAATGCCGCCATCTCCTTTTCCAGCAACCGGTCCGGCTGGCCGACCAGGTCGATGCCCAGCGCTGCGCCGGCGCGCTGGTAATTTTCCCGCCCCGTCAGTTGGATCAGGCCGCGGCCGCGGTAACGGTAGCCATCGCCACTGGCTTCGTCCCCATTGCCCATCCGCAGCGCGTACACGTAATTGGCGACCTTTTCCGAGTTTTGCAGGTAGGGGGTGGCGCTGGCCTCGGTAGGAAAACGCTTCGGGTACACGGCCATCAGCCGCGCCGCCGTGCGGTAGTACAGCGACTCTTCCAGCTGGCAGAAGTTGGCCGATTCATGGCTGACCTGTGCCATGAAGGCGCATAGCCGTTCGCGCGTGTCGATGTGAAAGCGCGCCGTGGCGGCGGCCAGCGCCGTTGCCCAGTCGGCGGCATCGTGCAGGGCAGGGCAGATGCACCCCAGTGCCGCGGTTTCCCGTGTGCAGCTGGCCGGCTGCGCCGGGGCCGGCGCGGCCGGCAGGGATGCCTTCTGCATCGATCCGCCTGACGCCGGCGATTCCTGCATCGATGATCCGCTTGCATCGTTTTGCATGATGGCCTCCCTGGTCGGTATTAGCGTTCAGCATATGCCTCAAGGGTGCGAAATCAAGTATCGTTTTTGTATTTCTTTGCAACGGGAGTACTGATGGCACACCCTTTGTCGCGCTACCTGCTGGCGCAGGCATACAACAATGCATGGGCGGACCACCGGCTGCTGCGCGCGTGCGCGGCGCTGTCGCAGGCCGAGTTCGAGGACCGCAGCCGCACGAGCTTCTTCCCCAGCATCAAGGAGACGCTGAACCACAACCTGACGGTGCAGCGCTTTTATGTGGACGCGCTGTGCCGCGACTGGCGCCGAGCGCCGCCGCATCCGGACTACGAGGCGTTCTTCCGTCCGCCCGAGCCGTACGCCACGTGCGCGGCGCTTTGGCAGGCCCAGCGGGAAAACAACGACGTGCTGATCGGCTACTGTAGTGGCCTGACGGACGACGTGCTCGACCGGGTGGTGACGATCCTGCGCGGCCCGGACGAACAGGGCATCCAGCGCGACACCCGCCAGCGCCTGCTGGCGCACGTGTTCCAGCACCAGATCCACCACCGCGGCCAGGTGCACGCGATGCTGGCCGGCACATCCGTCGAGCCGCCGCAGCTGGACGAGTTTTATTCGTCCGGCGAAGCGGACCTGCGGGAACGGGACTTCGCGGAGCTGGGCTGGACTGAGCAGCAGGTGTGGGGATCGCGACAGCCAGGTGTCTGACACCGGTGTCGGACACCGGTATCAGAGACCTCAGAGGGGCGTACCGTCGAGGCTGTGCCGGGTGATCGCGCCGTCGTCGCCGATCGCGATCCAGCCGCCGCGCGGCGGTGTCGCTTCCGGCTCCCAGTCGGGCAGCACGTAGCGCAGCTTGCCGTCGACATCGTGCAGCGCCGGGCGGTGCGTGTGGCCGTGGATCATGACGGTCGTGTTCGTTTGGGCGAACACGTCGGCGATCGCCTGGGGCGTCACGTCCATGATCTCGTACGATTTCTCGCCCTGGTCCTTGCGGCTGTTCTCGCGCAGGCCGGCGATGATCTGCTTGCGTTGCGCCAGCGGCATCGCGAGGAATTGCTGTTGCCACGCCGGGTCGCGCACCTGGGTGCGGAAGGCCATGTAGCGGACGTCGTCCGTGCATTGCGCATCGCCGTGCAGGAGCACGATGCGGCGGCCGTGGTCTTCGATGACCCACGTTTCCGGCAGCAGGGTGACGCCGGCCGCTTCGGCAAAGCGCGCGCCGACGAGAAAGTCGCGGTTGCCCGCGATCCAGAACAGTTCGACGCCGCCATCGGCCAGCGCGCGCAGCGCCGCGACGATGCGCTGGTGGAACGCATCGTCCAGGTCGTCGTCGCCTGCCCAGTACTCGAACAGGTCGCCCAGCAGGTACAGCCGGCGGGCGGCGCGCGCCCGCTCGTCGACGAAGCGCAGGAACGCCTCCGTCAGCGCGGGGCGGTCGGCCTGCAGGTGCAGGTCGGAGATGAACAGGATCACGCTGTGAAACTTACGCTGCGACGATCTTTTCGATGATCACGTCTTCGACCGGCACGTCGGCGAACATGCCGCTGCGCGTGGTCTTCACCTTGCGGATCTCGTCGACGACTTCCTTGCCTTCGGTGACCTTGCCGAACACGGCATAGCCCCAGCCGTCCTGGCCCGGGTAGTCGAGGAAGCTGTTGTTCTTCACGTTGATGAAGAACTGCGCGGAGGCGGAGTGCGGTGCCGACGTGCGGGCCATGGCCAGCGTGTACGGCTCGTTCTTCAGGCCGTTCTTGGCTTCGTTCTCGACGGTCTGGTCGGTGGGCTTCTGCTTCATGCCCGGTTCGAAGCCGCCGCCCTGGATCATGAAGCCGTCGATCACGCGGTGGAAGATCGTGTTGTCGTAGTGACCGGCGTTCACGTAGTGCAGGAAGTTCTCGACCGTTTTCGGCGCCTTTTCGGCGTCCAGCTCGGCAACGATGGTGCCCTTGTTCGTGGTGATGGTGATGGTGGTCATGTGCTTTCCTGTGTTGGTCAGTGAGAGGGCCGCGATATTACAGCAGCCGATGATAAAAATCTATTAACGGCTTTCTTGTCAGCGCGCTATTTTACTGCGCCGGCGCCGGCTGCGTTTCCGCTGCCGGAGCGGCCTGGCCGGGCGGGGCTTTCGGTGCGATCGGCGTTTTCAGGATGATGGCGGACTTGATGACGATCGGGTTGACCGGCACGTTCTGGAACGCGTAGCTCTTGTCGTCCACCAGCACGCCCTTGATCTTGTCGACGACCTCGAAGCCGGAGATCACCTTGCCGAACACCGTATAGCCGACACCGTCGAAGTTCGGGTAATCGAGGCCGAAGTTGTCCGCCACGTTGATGAAGAACTGCGAAGTGGCCGAATTCGGGTTGTCCATGCGCGCCATCGCCACCGTATAGGCCGCGTTCTGCAGGCCGTTCTTCGACTCGCTGGGGATCGGCGGGCGCGTGGGCTTGCCCTTCAGGTCCTTCGTGTAGCCGCCGGCCTGGATCATGAAGCCGTCGATCACGCGGTGGAAGATCGTATCCTTGTAGAAGCCGCTCTTCACGTAGGCGAGGAAGTTGGCGACCGACTTCGGCGCCTTCTCGTCGTTCAGCTCCAGCACGATCTCGCCTGCCGTCGTCTTCAGCGACACCTGCGGTCCCGCCAGCACGGAGCCGGACAGTAACAGCCCGGCGATCAACGTTTTTATATGCATGTTTCCGTCTTTCTGCTCTTGTTGGATCTGTTTGGATATTAGGCCCAGGGCATTTTATCAATGCTATACTTGGCGACGGCTTCCATTCTAGACCGTTAAGGGTGGAAAGAAGAAATACTAGATAAGGGTCTGCCCGTCCCCTCAGGCGAACGAGAAATTCCGGTGCGCACGCTGGTGCACGCGCCCGGTTTTTCCATTGTTCGTCGGCGACCGGCGGCACGAGAGTCCGATGAGCAATTTAAAGATCTATAACACGCTGGCGCGTGACAAGCAGCCGTTCGTCCCGATGGAAGCAGGCAAGGTACGCATGTACGTTTGCGGCATGACCGTCTACGATTACTGCCACGTCGGGCATGCCCGGATGATGATGGCGTTCGACGTCATCTACCGCTGGCTGAAGGCATCGGGCTACGACGTGCGCTACGTGCGCAACGTGACGGACATCGACGACAAGATCATCCGCCGCGCCGTCGAGAACAACGAATCGATCTACTCGCTGACATCGCGCTTCGAGCGCTACATGGACGAGGACACGCAGGCGCTCGCCATTCTGCCGCCGACGGACGTGCCGCACGCCACCGAATACGTGCCGCAGATGCTGTCGATTATCGAGCAGCTCGAGGCGAAGGGCCTGGCATACAAGGCCGAGGACGGCGACGTCAACTACGCCGTGCGCGGCTTCGAAGGCTATGGAAAACTGTCCGGCAAGTCGCTCGACGACCTGCGCGCCGGCGAGCGCGTGGACGTCAACACGGGCAAGCGCGACCCGCTCGACTTCGTGCTGTGGAAGGCATCGAAGGAATCCGAGCCGGCCGAAGTGAAGTGGGATTCGAAGTGGGGCAGCGGCCGCCCGGGCTGGCACATCGAGTGCTCGGCGATGTCGTGCGCGCTGCTCGGCGAACAGTTCGACATCCACGGCGGCGGCCAGGACCTGCAGTTCCCGCACCACGAGAACGAGATCGCCCAGTCGGAAGGCGCGTTCGGCAAACCGCTGGCGAACTACTGGATCCACAACGGCTTCGTGCGGGTCGATAACGAGAAGATGTCGAAGTCGCTCGGTAACTTCTTCACGATCCGCGACGTGCTGAAGAAGTTCGACGCCGAAGTGGTGCGCTTCTTCATCCTGCGCGCCCACTACCGCAGCCCGCTGAACTACTCGGACGTCCACATCGAAGACGCACGCGCCGCGCTGACGCGCCTGTACAAGGCGCTCGAAGGCGTGGAAGGCGATGGCGCGCCGCTCGATTGGACCGACGACTACGCGCAGCGCTTCGCCGACGCGATGGACGACGACTTCAATACGCCGATCGCCGTGTCGGTATTGTTCGACCTGGCCTCCGAGGTCAACCGCACGAAGGCCCCGGCCACCGTGCGCCAGCTGAAAGGCCTGGCCGGCGTGCTGGGCCTGCTGGAACGCGCGCCGCAGGAATTCCTGCAGGCCGGCGTGGCCGACGCGTTCGGCGAGCAGACCATCGAAGCGGCGATCGCCGAGCGGGCGGCCGCGAAAAAGGCGCGCGATTTCGCCAAGTCGGACAAGATCCGCGCCGACCTGCTGGCGCAGGGCATCGTCCTGGAAGACAAGCCTGACGGCACGACGAACTGGCGCCGCGCATAATGGTTCTCCAGTCCAGGGACAAATCGGGCGGCTCCAGCCGCCAGGTGGCCTTGCCGCCGTACTGGGAAGAGGCCAAGGCGGAACTGATGCGGCGCGACCGCATTATGAACAAGCTGATTCCCCAGTTCGGCGACCTGCACCTGGTGGGACACGACGACCCGTTCATCACCCTGGCACGCTCGATCGTCAACCAGCAGGTGACGCCGAAGGCCGCCAACGCGGCGTGGCAGAAGCTGCTGGTGGCGATCCCCAAATTCACGCCGGCACTCGTCATGAAGGCGGGCGCCGAGGAGCTGGCCGCGTGCGGCCTCTCCAAGCGCAAGACGGAATACATTCTCGACCTGGCCGACAACTTCAAGGCCAAGAAGGTGCATGCGGCGCAGTGGCACGAGATGGAGGATGAAGCCGTCATTGCGGAGCTGGTCCAGATCCGCGGCATCACGCGGTGGACAGCGGAAATGTTCCTGATCTTTAACCTGCTGCGGCCGAACGTGCTGCCGCTGGACGATCCGCGGCTGATCGAAGGCATCAGCCACAATTATTTTTCCGGCGAGCCCGTGTCGCGCAGCGATGCGCGCGAGGTGTCGGCGAACTGGGAACCGTATCGCACCGTTGCTACCTGGTATTTATGGCGTAGCCTCGATCCGGTTCCGGTAGAATAACCACAAATTTTTTGAGCCGGGGGCGCCGCCACGAGCGCGAGTCCGACGGGTTCATACTCTGGGAGGACCAATGACCAAAACTACTTTCCTCAATTTTGAACAGCCCATCGCGGAACTGGATTCCAAAATTGAAGAGCTGCGCTTCGTGCAGGACGACTCGGCCGTCGACATCTCCGAAGAGATCGACCGCCTGGCCAAGAAGAGCCAGCAACTGACCAAGGACATCTACGCGAAGCTGACCCCGTGGCAGGTATCGCAGATCGCGCGCCACCCGCAGCGCCCGTACACGATGGACTACGTGAACGAGATCTTCACGGACTTCCACGAACTGCACGGCGACCGCACGTATGCGGACGACCAGTCGATCGTCGGCGGCCTGGCCCGCTTCAACGGCCAGCCGTGCATGGTCATCGGCCACCAGAAGGGCCGCGACACGAAGGAGCGCGCGATGCGCAACTTCGGCATGCCGAAACCGGAAGGCTACCGCAAGGCGATGCGCCTGATGAAGGTGGCCGAGAAGTTCAACCTGCCGATCTTCACGTTCGTCGACACGCCCGGCGCCTTCCCCGGCATCGACGCCGAAGAGCGCGGCCAGTCCGAAGCGATCGGCCACAACCTGTACGTGATGGCCGAGCTGAAGGTGCCGCTGATCGCCACGATCATCGGCGAAGGTGGCTCCGGCGGCGCGCTGGCGATCGCCGTCGGCGACTCCGTGCTGATGCTGCAATACGCCACGTACTCCGTGATTTCGCCGGAAGGCTGCGCATCGATCCTGTGGAAGACGGCCGAACGCGCCGCCGACGCGGCCGAAGCGCTGGGCCTGACCGCGCACCGCCTGAAGGCGATGGGCCTGGTCGACAAGATCGTCAACGAACCGCTGGGCGGCGCCCACCGCGACCCGAAGGAAATGGCACGCCTCTTGAAGCGCGCGCTGGCCGACTCGCTGCGCCAGTTCCAGGGCATGAAGACGAAAGACCTGCTGGAACAGCGTCATCAGAAGCTGATGAGCTACGGCAAGTTCAAGGAAACGACGCCGCAGGAATAATTTCCAGGAACCGGTGATGGACACCGGTTTTTTTTCAAGCGCCGATACGCTTCCTTTCACCCCCACCGCAAACCCTGGGGTCAGACCCGCCGGGTCTGACCCCGGCTTTCCGCCTCTGGTTTCCTCATGCGTTCCCAACTCGCAGACCTTCCTAATCTCTTCGGCAAGGTCATGGCCGCATTGCCGGTCGCGCCCCCGCTCGCCATCGCCTACAGCGGCGGCCTCGACTCGTCCGTGCTGCTCCACCTCTCACACGCGGCCGGCCTGCCGCTACATGCCTTCCACGTCCACCACGGCCTGTCCCCGAACGCCGATGCGTGGGAAGCCCATTGCGCGGCCGAGTGCGCGCGGCTGCGCGTGCCGTTCATGGCGCGACGCGTGACGCTGGCCGACCGCAAGGCTGGCACGGAAGCGTCCGCCCGGCAGGCGCGTTACGCGGCGCTGGGTGAGCTGTGCCGTGAGCACGGCATCACGTCGCTGCTGACGGCACACCACCTTGACGACCAGGCCGAAACGATCCTGCTGCAACTGGCGCGCGGTGCCGGGCCGGCCGGCTTGTCCGGCATGGATGCCTTCAACCACGCGCCCGGCTTGCTGGGCAGCGCCGACATCCTGCTGGCCCGCCCGCTGCTGCAGGCATCGCGCGCCCAGCTGGAAGCCTACGCGGCGCAGCACGGCATCGCCCACGTCGACGATGAATCGAACCTCGACACGCGCTACGCCCGCAACGCATTGCGGCACACGGTGATGCCGGCGCTGGCCGCGGCTTTCCCCGGGTTCCAGGAACGCTTCGCGCGCAGCGCGGCCCATGCGCGTTCGGCGCAGCGCCTGCTGACGGAGCTGGCGCAGGAAGACCTGGCAAAGGGGCTGCAAGACGGCGGCCTGCAGGGCGACAGCATCGCCGTCGATTACCTGCGCGGCCTGGGCGAAGACCGCCGCAACAACCTGCTGCGCCACTGGTTCGGCGTGCGCGATATCCGCATCCCGTCCGCCGCGTGGCTGGCCGAGATGACGGCCCAACTGCTGGCGGCGCGCGAGGATGCCCAGCTGCTCGTCACGCATCCGGACTGCGACGTGCGCCGCCACCGCGGCCGCCTGCACCTGGTGCCGAAGCGGCGTGCGCTGCCCGGCGCGCAGGAAGATGCGTACGACGAGCGCCCCAGCCAGCACTTCCGCTGGAACGGCGAAGCATCGATCGCGTTTCCCGACTATGGCGGCACCTTGCATTTCGACGTGGTGGAGGAGGGGGTGCCGGCCGCCTGGCTGAAGGAACAGATGCTGACGATCTCGTTCCGCCGCGGCGGCGAGCGCCTGAAGCCGGCCCGCAACCGGCCGTCGCGCGACCTGAAGCACCATTACCAGGCGCTCGGCATCCCCGCGTGGGAGCGGGCCCGGCTGCCGGTCGTCGCCATCCCGGGGCGGCTGCTGTTTGCCGCCGGGATCGGCATGGACTGCCACTATGTTCACGCTGAGCTGAACTCCGCTATCCAGTTGCGCTGGGTGGCCGAATAAAATTTCCCGACCTTGCGATTTCCGCATGAGCTTATGCCGGAAGTGTATAGCTTCGCAACTTTTTTTGACTTGTTCTTTTGCATTGCAGCAGGTAGAGTTAAGGGCTCCCTTACTTCAACCGATTGAAAAACGCAAGTTATGGCTTTAATCGTTCACAAATACGGCGGTACGTCGATGGGATCGACGGACCGTATCAAGAACGTCGCGCGCCGTGTCGCCAAGTGGCACGATGCGGGACACCAGGTGGTGGTGGTGCCTTCCGCGATGTCCGGCGAAACGAACCGCCTGATCGCGCTGGCCAAGGAAGTCCAGAACCCGCCCGACCCGCGCGAGCTGGACATGATCGCGTCGACCGGCGAACAGGTGTCCGTCGGCCTGCTGTCGATGGCGCTGCAGGCGATCGGCAAGAACGCCGTGTCCTACACCGGCTGGCAAGTGGGCATTAAAACCGACTCCGCGTTCACCAAGGCGCGCATCCAGTCGATCGACGACACGCGCGTGCGCAAGGATTTGGACGAGAACAAGATCGTCATCATCACGGGCTTCCAGGGCGTCGACGAGAACAGCAACATCTCGACCCTGGGCCGCGGCGGTTCCGACACGTCGGCCGTGGCGATCGCCGCCGCGCTGAAGGCGGACGAATGCCTGATCTACACGGACGTGGATGGCGTCTACACGACCGACCCGCGCGTGGTCTCGGAAGCGCGCCGCCTGAAGAACATCACGTTCGAGGAGATGCTGGAAATGGCATCGCTGGGCTCGAAAGTTCTGCAGACGCGCTCGGTGGAATTCGCCGGCAACTACCGCGTGCCGACGCGCGTGCTGTCGTCGCTGACCGATCCGCTGATGGACCTGGCCGAGGAAGCCAAGTCCGGTACCCTGATTTCGTTTGAGGAAGACAATATGGAACAAGCAGTCATCTCCGGCATCGCCTTCAACCGCGATGAAGCCAAGATCTCCGTCATGGGCGTGCCTGACCGCCCGGGTGTGGCCTTCCACATCCTCGGCCCGGTGGCCGATGCGAACATCGAAGTGGACATGATCATCCAGAACCAGTCCGTCGAAGGCAAGACGGACTTCACGTTCACCGTGTCCCGCAACGACTACAACAAGGCGCTGGACGTACTGAACAGCCAGAAGGGCGAGATCGGCTTCCTGAGCCTGATCGGCGACGCGAAAGTGTCGAAGATCTCGGTGGTCGGCGTGGGCATGCGCAGCCACGTGGGCGTGGCCTCGCAGATGTTCCGCACGCTGTCGGAAGAGGGCATCAACATCATGATGATCTCGACGTCGGAGATCAAGATTTCCGTGCTGATCGACGAGAAATACATGGAGCTCGCAGTGCGCGCGCTGCACAAGGCGTTTGAACTGGAAAAAGAGTAATTATTTCGGAAAAAAACCGCCGATTTCCTTGACCAAAGTGGTCGTGGCAATTACTATGGCGGTCGTCTGATCTGACGCAGAAATGTTGCAGAAAAGACGATAGTTGAGCGATCGACTAGGAGGCGTGGCCGAGTGGCCGAAGGCACTTCCCTGCTAAGGAAGCATACGGGCAAAACCTGTATCGTGGGTTCGAATCCCACCGCCTCCGCCAGAACAAATAAAAAAGGCATCCCCTGCGGGATGCCTTTTTTATTTGTTCGGACGGAGTCGGTCGGATTCGAAGACCGCGCCCCTACCAGGGCGCGGGCTCTCCGAATCGCCACTTTGCCGCAGCTCCGCTGCGGCGTCGCGCGCCGAGGGCGCGGCGCGTTCGCGTCTTCTTTCGCTTCGCTCAGTTGAGTATTCGAAGACCGCGCCCCTACCAGCGCGCGGGCTCTCCGAATCGCCACTTTGCCGCAGCTGCGCGCGGCGTCGCGCGCCATCAGCGCAGCGCGTCCGCTCCTTCTTTCGCTTCGCTCAGTCGTAGCATCCCCTGCGGGATGCCACAAACGCATGCGTTTGCGCCATTCTAAAGAATGGCTTGTTCGGACGGACGGCCGTGGGATTCGAAGACCGCGCCCTACCAGACGCGGTCTCTCCAAATCGGCTGGAGAAGAGCGTACGTTACGAAAGCTCGCCGGTGTGGCGCGCGCGGCGCCGCGCCAGCGCGCCGATGCCCGCAAGGCCGCCCAGCAGCATCAACCCACTTGACGGTTCCGGTACGGGGCTGATGCTGATGCCGCCGGTGCTGCCGGCCGTGATGCTGAACGCCCCGGCGTCCCCGTCGAAGTAGCCGGTCACCACAAAGGTATAGTGTTTTCCCGGCTCCAGGAAAGTCTGCATCGAGGAGAAATGATAGAGATTGTTCGAGATCGTCATCAGGTTCTTGCTCGAGTCATCAGGGTCGAGCGCACCGTTGTAGAGGAAGGTGACGCAGCTGTATTCACAGCTCGTCAAGAACGAGTTCTCCCAGTTGAACGGGTTTGGACCGTCGGTCGTGACGACGTCGAAAGCCTGGTAAGCCACGGCCGTGTTCGATGGGTCAGGAGCGCCGCCCCAGTAGCTGGGCGGGATGAAGGTGGACGCGTTAGTCGTGTCGCCGGTGACCGTCACGATCTCGGCGGACGCCTGCTGGATGACGCCGGCCAGCAGCAGCGCGGCGGCGATCGTATTGCGGAGCATGGTGTTCATCGGTTCTCCTGGTCAGGTTGCAGTGTGGATGGATACGGCAGGGCGGCGCCACGCCGCGACGCCGAGGCCGACCAGTCCGGCGCCGAGCATTAGCCAGGCGGAAGGCTCCGGCACGGGATTAAGCGGCGTGATGTCATACGCACCGATGGCGGATACCGTGGTGCTGAAGTAGCCGTAGGATGCGGCGTCCGCGCCCGTGACGAGAATCGTGTAGTGCCCCACTTCCAGCGGGCCGTGGAAGAATGCGGTGTTGTTGGTGACCCCATAGCCGTCCGCGAAGAGGAAATTGGCAGTAGGACTTGCTGGGTCGAACGCGCCCGTGTAGATGTACATCGAGCAGTCGAAAGCGCACGTCGTGGCGAAGTTGATGTCGTCCAGATACTCGAGGGCTTGAACGTCGAACGCGCGGTACGTCGCGTTGGGAACCGCCGGGTAGAAGGGCCAGTTGCCTGGGTCCTCGTTGATCCGGTCCCAGGTCGGACCGCCTGTCGTGTCGCCAGTGAACGTCGTGATGGTGGCGCCGGCCTGTTGCGCGAAGCCGGCCAGCAGTGCGGCGCCGAGCAGCATGCGGCGCAGGATGGGTGATTTCATTAAAGAAGTGCTCCTATCGTAAAGTTCGTGCGGACCTCACCTGCACGGCGGCCCCGTGGCGCGTTGCCGCGGGGCCTGGCCAGACGGGTCTGCACCGTGTGTCAATCGATGATAGTGCTAACAGAAACTTCTCTTACTGAGCGAATTGCAGCGGCGGCACGACTTACGAGCTGATGCTCTCACGCCGTCGTCCGGCCCTCCTGGGTTGGAAGGCGCGCCCCGGCGAGGCTTGCATCGCATGAGCGTAAAGTCATCTTATGTCACGGCTGCGTGAAAGCAGATGGGCGTGGTAGCGTTATCAAATAATCCCTGATCTCAACCGTGCGTTTCGTGTCTTTTTTGTCACAATCGTGCTGTGGAAAGACCATCGCCGCGGCGTGTTACATCAAGAAGTCGACGAACACGCGCTTCCGCGGGGGCAGGTGCGGCCGCCGCATGTACACCAGGTACAGGTCGACGTCGTCGCATGCTAAGGACCTCAGGCATTCGACCAGGCGCCCCTCGTCCAGCTCGTTCCTGATGTCCCACAGCCCCTTGAGGCCGATGCCGTGACCGTCCAGCGCCCATTGGCACATGACTTCGCTGCTGGTCGCGACGAGGCGTCCGCTGACGGGTACCTCGAACACGTCGCCGTCGCGCTGGAAGCTCCAGCGGTCGACACGCCGCCGCCCGCGCACCAGGCGCAGGCAATCGTGGTCCGCCAGATCCTCCGGCACTTGCGGCATGCCGTGGCGCGCCAGGTAAGGAGGCGACGCGCACACAACGCGCCGGCCTTCCGCGAAACGGCGCGCCACGACGAGGGGATTGGGCGGTAGTCCCACCGACAGGGCAACGTCGGCCTCACCGGCCGTCACGTCGACCTGCGCATCCGACAGGACCAGTTCGACCTGGACCCCCGGATACATACCGGAAAAACGTGCCACCGCCCCGCGATCCGTACGCGCCAGATGTGCACCGGACAGATCATGCGCAGGCTGCCGCGCGGCGCCGTGCCTCCTGCGCTGGCTTCCGCCTCCGCTTCGTCGACTTCGGCCAGGATCCGGCGCGCACGCTCGTGCAGGAGGGCTCCTTCCTCCGTCAGCTGGAAGCGCCGCGCGTGGCGGTCGATGAGGCGTACGCCCAAACGCGCCTCCATGGCGCCCAGGCGCCGGCTCACTGCCGGCAGCGAACTGTTCAGCCGCTTCGATGCTTCCGTCAGGCAGCCCGCCGCTACCAGAGGATCGCACGATCAACCCCGATCTGCAGCGTTTCATGGCGAAGCGCATGGGAGCCCGAACGATCGAACTGCCGGCCAGCCACGTGTCGTTGTTGTCGCACCCGCGAGAGGTCGCGGACCTGATGCTGAAAGCCGCGCTCACTGAACGTTTTGCCGGTTTCGTTGAACGGATTTCGGACATTCACGCGATGACGAGTTGCGTCAGCGGGTCGACAACTGCCGTACACTGATGGTTCCGCCCGGCCAGCCAAAGCCGCCGTCTCGTCGCAATGCACGTACGTGAACCCACCATTGAGGCCCCCGCCATGACGAAATTCCTGATCTCCTTCCCCGCCAGCGCAATGGACGTTCCAGCCGAAGAGATGCCCGCGGTCAGCGACGCATCGCATGCCGTGATCCGCGAGGCAAAGGCGGCCAGGGTCTATGTGTTCGGTGGCGGGATCAACGACAAGATCGCGCCGGTAAGGGTTGCGGCGGATGGCGGCTGCACCGATGGCACCTACCGCGAGACGAGGGAGCTCGATGGGGGCTTTTGCGTGCTCGAGCTGCCGTCGCGGGACGCGGCCGTGCATTGGGCGGCCAGGCTCGCCGCGGCATGCCGCTGTGCCCAGGAGCTGCGCGAGTTTTATTATGACGCCGAGAGCTGAGCTCGGACCTGGCTGCCGGCCTATGTGGATGAACTGGCGCCGGGCGCTGTGTCGCGCCGCGTCCCGTCCTTGGGCGCGAGGTGCTTCACGAGCAGCTGGTCGATGCGGTAGTGATCCACGTCCAGCACCTCGAACTTGACCCCCTGGTACTCCACGCTGTCGGTGGGCTTCGGCACCTTGCGCAGCATGTACATCATGAAGCCGGCCGCCGTTTCGTAGTGTTCTTCCTCCGGCAGGCTGTCCAGCCCCAGCGTGCGCTTGACGTCTTCCACCGGCGTGCTGCCGTCGATCAGCCAGGAGCCGTCGTCGCGCTGGATGATCTGCTTGTCTTCTTCCTGCGTATTGCCCCAGCTGCCCATCACCGTCAGCATGATGTCGCTGAGCGTGATCACGCCCATCACCAGCGCATACTCGTTGATGACGACGGCGAAGGTTTCCTTGCTGACCCGGAAGCGGTCGAGCAGTTCGGACAAGGTCAGCGTGTCGGGGATGATCGGCACCGTGCGGATCGTCGATTCGTTCAGCTGCACGGGCGCCTGCTTGTGCAGCAGCCGTACCAGGATGTCGCGCGTGTCCACATAGCCGATCACGCGGTCGATCGTGCCGTCGCACACGGGGAACTTCGAATACGCCGAGACCTTCTGCCGGATGCTCTCTTCGCTTTCGTTCAAGGTGAAGAACACCACGTTGTCCCGCGTGGTCATCGCGGAAGCGACCGAGCGCGACTCGAGCTGAAACACGTTTTCGATGAAATGCTGCTCCTGCTTCTGCAGCACGCCGGCCTGCGCACCCGCTTCCACGGCGGCCGAGATCTCGTCGAACGTGATGCTGTCCTCGCGCGCCGTATCGATCTTGAAGATGCGGAAGATGACGTTCGCCACGGAGTTGATCAGCCAGGACAGCGGCTTGCAGATGCGGATGAACAGCGAGATCGGTTCGACCAGCACTACGCCGATGCGTTCCGGCGCCATCATCGCCAGCCGTTTCGGCATCAGGTCGGCGAACAGGATGAACATCAGCGTGACGGTGACGAACGATATGGCAAAGCCGATGTTGTCGAGCGCGGGGCCCGTATAGAACGTGGCGATCCAGCCGATGAAGTGCGGGCGCAGCGCGCTTTCGCCGACGATGCCGCCCATGATGGAGATGGCGTTCAGGCCGATCTGGCTGGCCGCGAAGAACTCGGCCGACTGCTCCTGCAGCGCCATCACCTTCACGGCCCGCGCGTCGCCCGCTTCCGCAAGGAGCTTCAGCTTGATCTTGCGCGCGCCGGCGAACGCGATCTCCGTGAGGGACAGGATGCCCGCGGCAAGCACCAGCAGGACCAGCAACAGGACGTTTTGCAGCAAACTCAAAGGGCACCCGGGCACGATGACCGGCACGCGGTCGTTGCTGCCAGTATATTTGTTGAGCATGCCGCTCGCAACCTGGCCCCTGACGGCGGCCGCGAGGACCCCAACGCCTACGCCGCGTTGTGAAGGCAGACTACGTTGATCGGAATCACCGGCCAGCGGGGCATTCCGCATGTGCCGGCCAACGCGTACCGCCATCCCATATCCGTTCCCGTAGCTCGACTTTGCCTCGCCGGACGGTCGGACTCCCGGCGATAGAGACTTGCATATTGGAGCGTTCCAAAGCCATGGCGTTTAGCACAACTTCGCACTGAAATAAACCCGCTGTACCAAAACTACATCAGTAACCATTAAAATTTTGCAAACTTGTAGAACTGACATACCATCGCTCTTCACCGGCACATGGCCTCGCCATGCCCTTCCTGTCACTTGCCGGCCTGCTCTGCTCGCGTGGTCCACCGCGCGAGAGTCTTCCCCCAAAACAGCACAACAATACAAGGAGTAGAGGAGCGCGATGAAAAATAGAAACGTTTCCAATGCCGTGTTGGCCTTGACGGCAATGCTGGCGGCGGCGCACAACAGTGCGGCCCAGGAGGCTGCGCCGGACAGTGCCGGCGACGCCGCCAAGAGCAATACCGTCGTCGTCAAGGGGATCCGGCGCAGCCTGATGACGTCCCTCGACACGAAGCGTGAGGGCAGCGGCATCGTCGATGCCATATCGGCGGAAGACATCGGCAAGTTCCCGGACCAGAATCTTGCCGAGTCCTTGCAGCGCATCACCGGCGTGTCGATCGACCGCGCGGGCGGCGAGGGCAAGCAGATTACCGTGCGCGGCTTCGGGCCGGACTTCAATACCGTGCTGGTCAACGGCCGGCAGATCGCGTCGGAGAACGAGAACCGCGCGTTCAACTTCGATACCGTGTCGTCCGACCTCGTCAACAGCATCAACGTCTTCAAGACGGGGACGGCGACGATGCAGTCAGGCGGCATCGGTTCGACGATCAACATCACCACCGCTCGCCCGCTGGCGCTGGGCGGGTTCAAGGTGGCCGGCACGGTCAAGGCGCTGCACGACGACAACCGCGGCGAGACCACGCCCGAATATTCGCTGCTGGTCAGCGATACCTTCGCCGACGGCAAGTTCGGCGCGCTGCTGGCCGTCTCGCGCAAGAAGGCCAAGACGCGCCTGAACCAGGCGCAAACGGATGGCTGGCTGACGAACGCCGGCATCCCCACCGCCGAACTGAACGGCGGTGCCGGCTTTGCGGGCGCCGTGTTCTCGCCCCGGAACTACGACACGAAGGTGACGTTCGAAGAGCGCACCCGCACCAATGCCAACCTGGTGCTGCAATACCGGCCGTCGAGCGCGCTGACCCTGACGGCCGACGCGCTGTATTCCGACTTCGACATCAAGACCGATGCGACGTCCTACGGCCACTGGTTCACGGCGCCGAACGTGCAGCGCGCCCGCACGGATGGCAACGGCACGATCACCGACCTGTACCAGGAGCTGGGGTTGGCGACGGACTTCCATGCGAAGAAATTCGACCGCCTGACCAGCACGAAGTCGTATGGCCTGAACGCCGACTGGAAGATCACGAACAAGTTCAACCTCGCGTTCGACGCGTGGAAGTCGGATGCGAAGCGCGATCCGAACAACGGCGGCGGCGACCAGCTCTCGCTGATCGGCTACAAGAATCGCGCGCGGTTCCAGTCCGACTCGGCCACGCTGCCGTGGGTGAGCGAGTTCGAGGCGCCCGCCACGGGCCTCGTGTACGAACGCGATGCGCAGGGCCGGCCGATCACGCACTCCGTCTCGAACTATCTCGACCCGGCCAATTCGCGCGCCCACGTGATGCTGCGGCGTGGCTGGGCCGTCGACGACGCGGTGCGCCAGTACAAGGTCGACGGCGTCTGGAAAGGGGGCGGTGGCGACGGCCTCGTCTCGGCCAAGTTCGGCTTGCAGCGGGCGACGGAAAGCAAGGCGCTGACGCGTTGGGACAACGAAGGCGTCGGCATCCACTGCACGTATTGCGGCTATCCGGACTCGCCAGCCATCCCGGCCGGCACGATGACCGTCTTCGACGCGGGCAGCGACTTCCTGAGCCGTGTCAGCGGCAGCGGACGTACGCCGACCGTCTGGCTGCGCCACGACGGCGAGAAGCAGTTCGACTGGGTCGAGCAGCAGAGCGGCAAGAACTTCGATGCCGTCATTCGCGACAACTCGTACGCGGTCAGCGAGAAGACCACCTCCGCCTACGTGGAGATGGCGTTCGCCGGCACGCTGGCCGACATGCCGTTGCGGATGAACGCCGGCGCCCGGATGGAACACACCGACATCACCGTCTCCGGCACGCAAGGGAACATCGAGCGGCTCAACGTGCTCGATGCCACGGAGCTGTCCGCCGTGTATGGCGCGAAGTCGGCCATCAATGTCCAGAACTCGTATTACTCGGTGCTGCCGAACTTCGGT
This sequence comes from Pseudoduganella flava, assembly GCF_007830495.1. Lineage (GTDB taxonomy): Bacteria > Pseudomonadota > Gammaproteobacteria > Burkholderiales > Burkholderiaceae_D > Rugamonas > Rugamonas flava. Next base: position 134,657 of record NZ_VLKW01000008.1, read on the forward strand.
GCGACCCTGGAAATCACGGACACGCTGGTGGCCCGCGCGGCCATCTACCGCTCGCTGACGCGGCCGCGCCTCGACGACCTGTCGCCCGCGACGAACATCGTCACGACGCGTCCGGGCACGCTGACCGCATCGTCCGGCGATCCCACGCTGAAGCCGTTCGAGTCGAACAACCTCGACCTGTCGCTGGAGTGGTACTACAAGCCCGCGAGCTATATTTCGGGCGGCTTCTTCTGGAAGGACGTCAGCAACTTCATCGTCTCCAGCAACACGACGCGCACGTTCAACACGAGCACCGGCGTGCTGACGGACCCCAGCACGGGCACCGACCCGCTCAAGCCCGATGCGGCCGACGGCCAGGCCGTGTTCACGCTAACGCGGCCCAGCAATGGACCGTCCGCGGTGGTGCATGGCTTCGAACTGGCCGTGCAGCACACGTTCGACAACGGCCTGGGCTTCATCGTCAACGGCACGGTGGTACGCAGCAACAAGAACCTGAACCCCGGCGACATCAACCAGAAGTTCGCCGTCACGGGCATCAGCGATTCGGCCAACGTCGTGGGCTTCTACGAGAAAGGGCCGTACCAGCTGCGCGTGGCCTACAACTGGCGCGACAAGTTCCTGCAATCGCTCACGCAGTTGAATGGCGACGGCGTGACCCAGGTGGCGCCGTACGGCCAGTGGGACATGAGCGGCAGCTACGAGGTGACGAAGAACCTGTCGGTGGTGTTCGAGGCAACCAACCTGAATCGGGCGGTGGTCAAGAAGTACGGCCGCTACACGAATCAGTTCCTGCTGGCGGAAGATGCCGGCCGGCGGTTCGCACTGGGCGTGATCGCCAAGTTCTGAGCTTTTTAACGTGATGGAAGGGGCGCCGCGATGCACGGCGCCCCTGCGCTTTTACCGTTTCATTCACAGGCGGACATGAACCAGCAAATCAAACACATCGTCATCGTCGGCGGCGGCGCGGCCGGCTGGATTACCGCGGGCCGCATCGCGGCCCGGCATGCCCGGGCGGAGAGCGGCATCACCGTGACTCTGGTCGAATCGCCCACCATCGGCCCGATCGGCGTGGGCGAGGGCACCTGGCCCACGATGCGCAGCACGCTGATGAAAATGGGGATCTCGGAAACGGACTTCATGCGCGAATGCGACGCCACGTTCAAGCAGGGTGCCAAGTTCGCACGCTGGGTCGACGGCACCGCCGACGACTTTTACTACCACCCGCTGATGCTGCCGCAAGGCTTCGGCCAGATGGACCTGGTGCCGTACTGGCAGACGGCCTGCGCGGGCCGTTCGTTTTCCGACACCGTGTGCCTGCAGGAGCAAGTCTGCGAACACGGGCTGGCGCCGAAGATGATCACCACGCCGGAATACGCGTCGGTGGCCAACTACGCGTATCACCTTGACGCCGGCAAGTTCGTCGGCTTCCTGACGCGCCATTGCGTCGACAAGCTGGGCGTGAAGCATGTGCTGGGCGACGTCACCGAAGTGAAGAGTGCACCGAACGGCGATATCACGGCCATCGTCACCGCCCAGCAGGGCGAGATCGCGGGCGACCTGTTCGTCGACTGCACCGGCTTTTCGTCGCTCCTGCTGGGCAAGCACCTGGAGGTGCCGTTCGTCGACAAGGGCGACGTGCTGTTCATCGACAAGGCCATCGCCGCCCAGGTGCCCTACGAGCACCCCGATGCGCCGATCGCGACGCACACCATCTCGACGGGCCAGGCGGCGGGCTGGATCTGGGACATCGGCCTCGTGAACCGGCGCGGTATCGGCTACGTGTATTCGACGAGGTACACGAGCGATGACGAAGCGGAAGCCGCACTGCGCGCGTACATCGGCCCGGCGGGCAAGACAGTCAATACGCGCCGCATCCCGATCCGCTCCGGCCACCGCCAGCTGTTCTGGAAAAACAATTGCGTGGCGGTGGGCCTGGCCGCGGGATTCCTGGAGCCGCTGGAAGCGTCCGCGCTGGTGCTGGTCGAACTGTCGGCCGACATGCTCGCCGAGCAGTTGCCCGCCAGCCGCGACATCGTGGACATCGTCGCGCGCCGGTTCAACGATACGTTCCTGTACCGGTGGGACCGGATCATCGATTTCCTGAAGCTGCATTACATCCTCAGCAAGCGCACCGACAATGCGTTCTGGACGGATAACCGCGCCGCGGAGACCATACCCGACAGCCTGCAGGACCTGATGCGGCTGTGGCGCTACCGCCCGCCCGGCAACTGCGACTTCACCAGCAATAACGAGGTGTTCCCGGCGGCCAGCTACCAGTACGTCCTGTATGGCATGGGTTTTAAAACGGACCCCGAATTCCTGCGGCCGTCGGCCAGCGAGCAACGCGCGGCGCAGGAGCACCTGGCGCAGAACAGCGCGGCCATCAAGAAGGCGTTGAGGATGCTGCCGGCCCACCGCGAGCTGATCGCCAAGATCCACGCTTACGGCCTGCCGGCGGTGTAGGCAACCACCAAGAACAAGGAGACAGGCATGGCACATCTCGTTTCACTGGACAATATCGCGCATCGGCAGATCCGCATCGACAGCGCTCGTGTGGAAGCCGCCGGCGCGGCGCTGAACATGGTGCCCGTGGTATTGAGCGAGTTCCTGAAACTCGTCGTCCAATACCCGATCGCCTTCACGAAGGACAAGGACACGGGGCGCTTCGCCTGCGTGGCGCTGTTCGGATTTCACGACGGCGAAAACCTGTTCGTCGACGAGGGCCGCTGGGAAGGCATCTACGTACCGCTGCAAGTCTCGCGGCAACCGTTCTTCCTCGGGCAAGCCGGCCAGCCGGGGGAGGGCGAGCACTACGTCGTGTGCATCGACACGGAGCACGCCGGCATCGGCGCCGACGGCGAGCGCATCTTCGACGCCGATGGACAGGAAACGGCCTGTCTCGAGGAAGCCAAGGGGCGGCTGGCCGAACTGCTGAACGGCGAAGAGCCGACACGGCAATTCATCGACACGCTTGTCCAACTGAAACTGCTGGTGCCGATGCAGCTGGAGATCACGTTCGGGAACGACGACACGACACAGGTCCAGGGCCTGTACACGATCGACGACGCCCGCCTCGCGCAACTCGATGGCGACGCGATCGCCAGGCTGCACACGCAAGGCTTGCTCGGCCCGGCCTACACGATGCTGGCGTCGCTCGGCCACATCTACGCGATGATCGACCGGCGCAACAAGCGGCTGGCGCGCGCGGCGTAATCGCATGTTCGCGTTCCATCCGTCCCCCACCCACCAGGTACTCCACGTCGGGGCCGATCGGGAACCCGTGCTGATCGTCGACGACCTGCTGCTCGACCCGGACGCCATGCTGCGCCGGGCGGAAGCGGGGCAGGCGTTCCAGCGTCAGGAAGGCGATTTTTATCCTGGCATCCGTAAGCCCCTGGACATGGCGTATGCGAGCGCGGTGTATGCGCACCTGCGCGACTTGATGCTCGCTACGTTTGGGGCAAGCGCCGATGCGTCAATTACGCCGCTGTCGTGCGTGCTGTCGCTGGCCACGACGCCACCGCAGGCACTGCGTCCCATCCAGAGTGTGCCCCATTTCGACAGCGTCGAGCGCAACCTGATCGCCAGCGTGCATTACCTGTGCGGCGAAACCTTCGGCGGCACGTCGTTCTACCGCCATCGCAGCACGGGGTTCGAGAGCATGGATGCGCAGCGTATCACCGATTATGCGCCGTGCCTGAAGGAGGAGGTGATGCGGGAAGCCCAGCGGCAGGGCACTCGCGTCTTTACCTACATCCGCGGCGACACGGCGATGTTCGAACGCACGGCAAGCGTCGCCGCGAAGTTCAACCGGGCCATCTTCTACCGCAGTAACGTGCTGCATTCCGGCGACATCGCGCCCGAAGCGGGACTGTCGCCCGAGCCGCGCAGTGGGCGGCTGACTGCCAACACGTTGGCGACGATCGGCGCCCCGAACGTCTGACGAAAAACGCATGTGCCCAATGACCGACGTCGTAACGCGAGCTGACCTCACCTCGTACCTCTTCAACAAACAAGCGAACATCTCGGCATGGCCACCCGAGCTTGAACCCGTAGCGGAAATGGTTCGAGGGACTGCCTTCTTCCCTGGGGGATCGGGCTTCTGGGAACCGGAGCAAGAACAAGGTCTTCCCGATGTGATGGTGGTGGGGCAGGATTTCTCGACAAAGAGCGAACATCAGGCCATGCTCGCCGGCCTCGCTTCCGATGTCGATTCCGCCACGTGGCGCAATTTTCTCAAGCTTGCGAAGGCGGCGAGCCTGGACCTGCAAAGCTGCTTCTTCACCAACGCGATCATGGGGCTGCGTAAGGGCGGCAGCTGCACGGGGCCCAATCCTGGTTACGTGAGGCGCAACAAGGACTTTGTCGCGGCTACGCACGACTTCCTGCTCGAGCAGGTGCAGGTCGTCCGACCGCGGCTCATCGTTATCCTCGGTCTTCCCGCGGCACGGGTTTTCGCGGCTATCGCAGCCGACCTGGCCAGCTGGCGAACGCTCAAGTTCCGCGAACTGGACGCACGCGAACTTTCCATCAGAAAGGCAATCCGAATAGGCGACGTCACAACCACCTGCGTGGTGCTATTGCATCCTTCGTACCGGCAAGCGAACTTGCGCTACCGTCGGCTTGATACGCCTACCTGTAGCGATCCCGAGATTTCGTTGCTAAAGAATGCCATTGCCGAAGCGTTGCCCACTGAAGAGACGACGGGAGTGCAGCGATAGTCCGGATCGTCGATAATAAGGCACCCTTATTGGAACGCCACCCGGCTACCCCTACGCGATGACTGAACCTTCGAACCAGACAGACGAACAGACGCACGAGCCGGACACGGATGCCGGCGCGGCGCCGGGATCATCCAATGAGCCGGTGGACGCCAAGGTCCCTAAGCCCGCCGAGAACGAAACCGCGCGCAGGACCGACGACTCCGCCAAGTACCACGTGCAGGTGACGGGCCAGGAGGGCGGCATGCCCGAAGGCCTGGCTCGCGTGCTGGACATCCTGCAGGCATCGATCCAGCCCGGCAAACCCCGCAAACCATCAGCGTAGCGACGCGCGGTATCTTCCAAAACCGATCGGCGCCCCGGCGTTGCCCGCCGGGAGCTCGGCTTGTATTCCCCTTCCTGTACAGACGTTGCACCGTGCTCTTCAGCAGTGCCGTGCGCGCACCGCGATCGCTGCCTCGATCCTCTTGAACACAAAAATTCGAAAGACATCGAAAGTTTGTTGAGTTTTCGAAATCGTTCCAATATGATCTCTTCGCCGGTACGGATGGCGGCCGCCGGGCGTGTCGAACGCGCGCTGCCGATCGACGTGGGGTGGGCTTGAATCCCGCACCTTGTGCCGGCGTTCCATCCATCGAAACATCCCGGTGCGCCTGCCGGCGCTCCGCAACCCTGCTCGTCCTGCGAGCATCCTAGGAGTGATGATGAAAAAAGTACCGCAAACGATCGTCTCCCTCGTAGCGCCTCCGCTCCTGCTGTGGAGTGCAGTCGCGGCGGCCCATGCCGCGACCATCACTGTCAATCCCGGGCAGTCGATCCAGACCGCCGTCAACCAGGCCAAGGCCGGCGACGTCGTGCTGGTCAAGGCGGGCACGTACAACCAGAAAGTGCTCTTCAACGGCAGGAGCGGCGCGGCCGGCGCCTTCATCACGTTGCGCGGCGAAGCCGGCGCCATTGTCGACGGCACGGGCGTGGCGACGTCCGGCCGCGAAGGCCTGGTCACCATCCGCAATTCGAACTATGTGCAGGTCGAGAACCTCACCGTCACGGGCCTGATCACGGATGACCACGAGCGTACGCCGGTCGGCATTCTGGTCGAGGGCAGCGGTTCGAACATCCAGATCGTGGGCAACGACATCCACCACATCCAGCACACCAGCACGTGCGCCGAATCCGACTCTTGCCTCGTCGGTGCGCACGGGCTGGCGGTGTTCGGCACCAGTTCCGCCGGGATCACCGACGTGCGCATCGAGAACAACCGGGTCCACGACAACGTGCTGCAGGCCAGCGAGGCGCTGGTCGTCAACGGCAACGTCAACCGTTTCGAGGTCCTGTTCAACGACGTCTACGACAACAACAATATCGGCTACGACTTCATCGGCTATGAAGGCGAGTGCGGCGGTTGCGGCGAGAACGACCGCGTCCGCAATGGCATCGTGCGCGGCAACCGGGCGGCCAATAACAGCACCACCACCAACCCCTGGTACAACTTCGACGGTTCCGCGGCCGGCTTCTACGTGGACGGCGGGCGCTACATCGTCTTCGAACGCAACGTCTCGACGCGCAACGACATCGGTTTCGAATTCGCCAGCGAACACCCGGGCAAGGCCACCGAAGACATCCTGATGACCAACAACTTCGTGGTCCTGAACCGCGATGCGGGCCTGTCGCTGGGCGGCTACGAATCCGACCTGGGCGCCGCGCGCCGCATCAAGGTCAACAACAATTCGTTCTACAAGAACAAGGGCTTTGGCAGCGAGATCACGTTGCAGTACAAGGTGATCGACTCGAGCTTCAACAACAATGTCATCTTCGGCGCCAGCACGATCGCGGAGAGCTATATCGCGAGCCCGGGCGGCAGCAGCGGCAATACCTGGGGCCGCAACCTGTGGTGGGCGCCGAGCACCAGCAGCAGCCGCGGCATCCCGGGGACGACCGTCTTCCAGGACCCCCGTTACGTCGCGCCGGACCAGGGCAACCTGCGCCTGCAGGGCACCTCGCCGGCGATCAACCAGGGCAGCCTGGGCGCGGCGCTGACCGGCTGGTCGTCCCCGCTGTGGACCTCCTACTACTCCTCCGGCTCGATTCCCGCCAACGGCAACCGCGACTACGACGGCCAACAGCGCTTGGAAGGCGGCACGATCGACCTGGGCGCCGACGAATACGGCACCACCGCGGGCACCGCGCGCTGACCATCCCGCCAGCGCGGCGCAAACCTGAACGCAGCGCCCCTCAGCGGGGGCGCTGTTTTTTTTGACGGCCGGTGAATCACGTCCATCTGCAGCCCGCATTCGACGCCGAAACAACATTAAACGAAAGGTTTCGAAAGTTACTTGCCTTTTCTTTTGTTGACTAATACTATTGTAGTCACGCGACAACAATACGAAGGAGCGGCGATGCGAGACGGGATCAAAAGCGGGAAGAAAAGCGGGACGAGGTTGGGAATGCGGCGCACCATGATGGCGGTCGCGGTGGAGATGGCGGTATGCGGCGCGGCGTTCGCGCAGACCGATGTGCAGGTGGCTGGCGCCGCGGCGCCGGCGAACGCGGAGCCGGCAATCGTCGTGGTCAGCGGCGCGCGTGCGGCGCTGGCCAAGTCGCTGGAACTGAAGCGCAATGCGGACGTGATCCAGGACTCGATCTCGGCGACGGAGCTGGGCCGCTTCCCGGACGATAACGTGGCCGACTCGCTGACGCACATTTCCGGCGTGTCCGTGTCGCGTACGCGCGGCGGGGAAGGGCAGTACATCAACGTGCGCGGCCTGGGCTCGGGCTACAACATCGTCACGCTGAACAAGCGCATCCTGGCGACCGACGGCGACGGCCGCGACTTCGCGTTCGACGTGCTGCCGTCCGAAGTGATCAGCGGTGCCGATGTGATGAAGTCCGCCGATGCGATGCAGATCGAGGGCAGCATCGGCGGCTCCGTCAACCTGCGCTCCGCGCGGCCGATGGACAACCCCGGCCAGCACGGTTCGCTGCGTTTCGAAGGCGAGCGCAACGACCTGTCGGAAAAGGGCGGCGGCAAGCTGTCTGGCGTGTACAGCAACACGTTCAACAACAACACGATGGGCGTGCTGGTCGGCGCGGTCTTTTCGAAGCGGAAGGTGCGCACCGATTCGCTGGGCTACATGACCTATAACGCGGATTCGCCGGGCAGCTTCGACGTCAATGGCGACGGTGCCATCGGCGCGGGCGAGAGCGGCCTGCTGGCGCCGTGCTGCGTGTCGTTCGGCTCCATCTTCGAGGAGAAGAAGCGCGTCGCGCTGTCCGGCGCGTTCGAGTGGAAGATCACGCCGCAGTTCAAGCTGATCGCCGATGCGCTGGCCACGCGCCTCGACTCGCCGCAGGTCGGCTACCAGCAGTCGTACTACATCGAGCATGCGCCGGGGCGCTGGTCCGATGTCGTCGTCAACAATGGCCTGATCACCAGCCTGACGGTGCACGACCTGGTGCCGGAGATGTCGAACGTGACGACCGACCGTGTCGTCGACACCCGGCAGTTCGGCCTGCGTGGCGAGTGGAAGCCCACGCCATCGCTGAAGCTGACCGGTGACGCATACCGCTCCACGTCCGAGCGCGATTCGGGCGGCAAGGACAACTTCGTCGTCGCCGGCATCGCCGGCCACAACACCGGCTACTACCGCGCCAATGACGGCGGCCTGCCGGATATCCGCGTGACGCTGGAGGACGGCCGTGACCTGGCCACCGAACTGGCCGCGGGGCGCCTGGGCAACAAGGACTACGGCATCCACTTCGCCGGCCTCACCGGCACGAACATCAAGGACACCGTCGACGGCGCCTCGCTGGAAGGCCGGCTGGCGCTGGACGGCACGTGGCACGTCAGCAGCTTCCAGTTCGGCGCCAGTGCCACCAACCGCAAGAAGGACCGGAATTCCATCGGCAACGAGAAGAGCGGCGGCGCATGCCAGTACTGCGACATGTACACGACCACGTTCGCGTCGCTCGGCGCCAACGTCGTGTCGCCGATGACGCTGCCGAACTACATGCGCAACGCCGGCGGCAGCTTCCCCGGCAGCTTCGTGCGCTTCGACGTACCGGCCTATTTCGCGGCGCTGAAGAGCCTCGACGGCAAGCCGATCCTCGATGCCAACGGCAACCCGACGGGTGAGACCTTCGACGTGGCGAAATCACAGCCCGTGTTCGTGCCCACCGATTCGTATGCGGTGCGCGAGAAGACCACCACCTTGTACGGCCAATTCGACCTGGCGGGCGACAACTGGAACGGCAGCATCGGCGCGCGCCTCGTGCGCACCCGGACCACTTCGAACAGCGCGATCGACCGCATCGTGGCGATCGACGACCCGACGCCGGACATCCCCACCAGCAGCCCGACGATCACCTACAGCCCGGCCGAGCCGGTATCGGAAAAGGGCAGCTACACGAAGCTGCTGCCGTCGGCGAACCTGAGCTGGTGGGCACGCGAGGACTTCGTCGTGCGCGGCGCGGTGGCGAAGGTGATGGCGCGGCCGTCGCTGGACAAGCTGGCGCCGACCCGCACCGACAACACCCTCGATCGCACCTACCTGCTCAGCATCGTCGGCGATCCGAAGCTGAAACCCACCGAGGCGGTGCAGCAGGACGTGTCGATCGAATGGTACTACCGGCCGAAATCGGCCATCACGGCGGCCATCTTCGCCAAGCAGATCAAGAATTTCGTGACGTACCAGACCGACGAGCACGTGGACATCGGCGTGCCGGGCTACCTGTACACGGTCACGCATCCGGTCAATGGCGACAAGGCGCGCGTGCGCGGCTTCGAGATCGGCGTGCAGCACCTGTTCGACAACGGCTTCGGCATCAACGCGAAGTTCGCCAAGACGCTGACGAAGGCTTACCAGGGCGGCGAGTACGTCGGCCAGCTGGAAGGCGTGGCGCCGACCGCCTCGTCGCTCGGCTTCCTGTACGAGAAGAACGGCATCAACGCATCGATCTCGTTCGACTACACGGGCGACTACACGCAGAGCACCAACGTGATCGCCGGCTATCCGGCCAAGGTCGATTCGCTGACGTGGGTGACGGCGTCCGCCTCGTGGGACGTGACGAAGAACGTCACGCTGTTCATCGAAGGGAAGAACCTGGGCGATGCCGTGACGCGCTCGAACCTGGGCCGTGGCGACGGGCTGTACGGCTTCGAGACGTGGGGCCGCACCTATGTCGCCGGCATGACGGTGAAGTTCTGAGGCGGGCCGATGGAAACGACGACGATTGCCACCCAGGCCGCGGTCCCCGTGCGGCGCCCCCGCTGGCTCGGCTATGCGCTGGCCACCACGCTGCTGTGGGGCGTGTGGGGCGCGTGCGCCGGGCTGCCCACGCAATACGGCTTCCCCGAAACGCTGGTCTACGTGGTGTGGGCACTGACGATGATCCCGCCGGCGCTGGTGGCGCTGCGGCGCAACGGCTGGCGCGTGCGCCGCGATCCGCGCTCGGTTGCCTACGGCCTGGCGATCGGCCTGCTCGGTGCCGGTGGCCAGATGGTGCTGTTCTATGCCGTGAAGGCGGGGCCCGCGTACCTGATCTTTCCGCTGATCTCGCTGTCGCCCGTGATCACGATCGCGCTGTCGTACCTGCTGCTGCGCGAGCGCACCGGTGCCCTCGGCGTGGCCGGCATCGTGCTGGCCATCTGCGCGCTGCCGCTGTTCGACTATGCGCCCGGCGCGGGCCCCCGCGAGTATGGCGTGTGGTTCGTGCTGGCGCTGGCGGTGCTCGCGGCGTGGGGCCTGCAGGCATATTTCATCAAGCTGGCCAATGCGAGCATGGACGCGGAGAGCATCTTCTTCTACATGACGTTGTCCGCGCTGCTCGTCATCCCCGCCGCGCTGGCGATGACGGATTTCACGCAGCCGATCAATTACGGCCCTTCCGGCCCGCTGCTGGCCGCCGTCACGCAGGTGCTCAATGCGATCGGCGCACTGACGCTGGTGTATGCGTTCCGGCATGGCAAGGCGCTCGTCGTCTCGCCGCTGGTGAATGCGGGCGCACCGCTGCTGACCACATTGATCGCGATGGCCGCCGCCGGCACGCTGCCGAACGGCTACAAGGTGGCCGGCATCGCGCTGGCGCTGGCGGCCGCGCTGTGCCTCGCGCTGCAGCCGGAGAACGATCAACCGAATCAAGGAGCTTGACGATGGATTATCTACTCAACCTGGTGGCCCGGCACAAGGCGGGCGAGCCGGCCGGCATCCACTCCGTGTGCTCGGCCCACCCGCTGGTGCTCGAAGCGGCCGTGGAGACGGCCGTCGTGCGGGGCCTGCCAGTGCTCGTCGAAGCGACGTCGAACCAGGTCAACCAGGATGGCGGCTACACGGGCATGACCCCGGCCGCGTTCCGCGAGTTCGTGTACGGCATCGCCGACCGCGCCGGCCTGGCGCGCGAGCACGTGCTGCTGGGCGGCGACCACCTGGGGCCGAACGCGTGGCAGCATGAGCCCGCGGAGACGGCGATGGCCAAGGCCCAAGTGCTGATCGAGCAGTATGTGACGGCGGGCTTTCGCAAGATTCACCTGGATTGCTCGATGTCGTGCGCCGGCGATCCGGTGCCGCTGCCGGACGCCGTCGTAGCCGAGCGGGCGGCGCTGCTGTGCGGGGTTGCCGAGCGGGCCTGGCGCGCCGCCGGCGGCGAGCCGCCCGTGTATGTCGTCGGCACCGAAGTACCGGTGCCCGGCGGCGCGCACGAGGACCTCGAGACGCTCAGCGTGACGACGCCGGCATCGGCCGCCGCGACGATCGCCGCGCACCGCGCCGCGTTCGGCGCCGTGGGGCTCGATGCCGCATGGCCGCGCGTGATCGCCCTCGTCGTGCAGCCCGGCGTGGAATTCGATCACCACAAGGTCATCGACTACGTACCGGAAAACGCGGTGGCGCTGAGCCGCTTCATCGATCGCGAGCCGACGCTGGTCTACGAAGCCCACTCGACGGACTACCAGACGCCCGCCAACCTGGCTGCGCTGGTGCGCGACCACTTCGCGATCCTGAAGGTCGGCCCCGGCCTGACGTTCGCGCTGCGCGAGACCTTGTGGGCGCTGGCCGACATCGAGGACGAGATGTTCGGCGACGGCTCGGACTTCAAGAACGCGGTGCTGGAAGTGATGCGCGCCGAGCCTGATTACTGGCGCAAGTACTACGTGCATGCGGACGGCGACCCGCGGCGGATCCGCTTCGACCAGCAGTTCAGCCTGAGCGACCGGATCCGCTACTACTGGCCGCATCCGGCCGTGCAGCAGGCCCAGGCCCGGCTGCTGGCCCAGCTGGAACGCACGCCGCCGCCGCTGACGTTGCTCAGCCAATACCTGCCGGTCCAGTATGCGGCCGTGCGCGATGGGAGGCTGCCGAACCGGCCGGCCGATTTACTGAAAGAGGGCGTGGCCAGGGTGCTGCGTCAATACATGGATGCCTGCGCCGGGCGCGGCGTAACGAAGGAGCTGGAAACATGCTGGTAGCAGACAGGGATATTTTGGGAATCGACGGCGCGCGCCTGGACGCGGCCGGGGCGGCCCTGACGGCGCGCGAGATCGCGCAGCAGCCGGCCGTCTGGCCCGCGATCGACGCGCTGGTGGCGCAGCAGCGCGCCGCCCTCGATGACTTCCTGGCGCCGCTGCTGGCGCGCCCCGACCTGCGCATCGTGCTGGCTGGCGCGGGCACCTCGGCCTTCATCGGCGAATGCCTGGCACCGGCGCTGCTGGGCGCCGGCTGGCGCGCCGAAGCGGTGCCCACCACCGATCTCGTCTCCGGCCCGCTGCGCTTCCTGCAGCCGGCGGTGCCGACCTTGCTGGTGTCGTTCGGGCGCTCCGGCAGCAGCCCGGAAAGCGTGGCCGCGGTGGCGCTGGCGAACCAGCTGGTGCCGGACGTACACCACCTCGTCGTCACGTGCAATGCCGACGGCGAGTTGTACCGGATGGCCGCCGGCGCGCCCAACGCGTTCGCGCTGCTGCTGCCCGATGCCACGCACGACCGGGCATTCGCGATGACCACCAGTTTCACGTCGATGCTGCTGGCAACGGCGCTGGCGTTCGGCGTCCTGCCATCCGGGACGGGGGCTGCGATGGCCGCGCCGGCCAGCGCGGTGCAGCAGCAGGCATTGCCGCAGTTGCAGTCGCTCGTCGCCGCGCGTTTCAAGCGGGTGGTCTACCTCGGCAGCAATGCGCTGCGCGCGCTGGCCCGCGAAGCGGCGTTGAAGCTGCTGGAACTGACCGATGGCCAGGTGGTCGCGCTGTTCGATTCGCCGCTGGGGTTCCGCCACGGCCCGAAGACGGTCGTCGATGGCGAGACGCTGGTGGTCGTGCTGCTGTCCAATGACCCGCATGCGCGCCGCTACGACCTCGACCTGCTGCGCGAGCTGCGCGGCGATGCCCGGGCCGGCCGCGTGCTCGCGCTGAGCGGACTGCCCGCGCCGGAACTGGGCGACGACTGCGTCGTGCCGGCCGGCGCGCAGGATGCCGACGACCTCGCGCTGGCGCTGCCGTACATCGTGTTCTGCCAATCGTTCGCGCTGCTGCAGTCGCTGGCGCTGGGCCTGCGTCCGGACACGCCCAGCGTCTCCGGCACCGTCAACCGCGTGGTGCGCGGCGTGACGATCCATCCGTTCACGGGAGGCGGCCATGTTCCTCGGGGTTGACGGCGGCGGCAGCAAAACCGCCTTCGCATTGATCGATGGCGCCGGCAACGTGCTGGCGCGCCACGAGGAAGGCGGCTCCTATCACGTCGAGATGGGCATCGATGGCGTGGCGGCCGTGCTGGCGCGCGGTTGCGCCGCGGTGTTTGCCGCCGCCGGCATCGGTGCGGGAGATGTGGCATGGGCGTTCTTCGGCCTGCCGGCCTATGGCGAGGACCGCGCCGCCGATCCCGCGCTCGACGCGCTGCCGTATGGAGTGCTGGGGCACCGCCGCTACCTGTGCGGCAACGACATGGTATGCAGCTGGGCCGGCTCGCTGGCGTGCGCGGACGGTATCAGCGTCATCGCCGGCACCGGCTCGATGGCCTACGGCGAACTGGCCGGCAAGTGTGCCCGGGCCGGCGGCTGGGGTGAACTGTTCAGCGACGAAGGCTCGGCCTACTGGATCGCCCGGGCCGGGCTGGCGCTGTTCTCGCGCATGAGCGATGGGCGCACGCCGCGCGGACCGTTGTATGAGCTGATGCGCCGCACGCTCGGGCTGCACGACGACCTGGACCTGTGCGGCCTCGTGTACGGCGAGATGAAGGGGGAGCGCAGCCGCGTGGCGGCGCTGGCGCCCATGATCACCGAGGCCGCGGCGCTCGGCGACACGCACGCCGCCGCGATCCTCACCGCCGCCGGCGTCGAGCTGGCGGACATGGTCGACGCGGTGCGATCAGGGCTCGGTGCCGCTCCGGACTCCGCGCTCGCGGTGTCGTACACCGGTGGCCTGTTCGGCAAGCACGGCCCGCTGCGCACGGCATTCGCGGATGCGCTGACGGCACGTGCGCATCCATACCGCCTCGCGCCGCCGCGCCTCGCGCCCGTGCTTGGGGCCGCGCTGTATGCCGCGCGCACGGCCGGCACACCGCTGGACGCCGCCGCGCTGGAACGCCTCACCGCCGCGATGACCGAAGGAGGAGACTGACATGTATCGCACTTTGCTGGCCGCGCCTGTGGCTGCCCTGATGGCGGCGCTGCTGTCCGCAACCGCGCTTGCCGCGGACGGCTACGGCGTCGCCGATTTCGACAAGGTGCCGAAGATCGACGCGCACCTGCACCTGCACGGCGCCAGCCAGGAAGCGTTCCTGGCGCTGGCCCGCAAGGACAACTTCAAGGCGCTGACGATCAACGTCGACTACCCTGACTTCCCGCCGCTCGACCGGCAGCGCAACGTGGCCGCGGCATTGGCGCGCGCCCATCCCGACCGCGTCGCCTGGGCGGCGACGTTCTCGACGGCCGGCTTCGAAGCGCCCGGCTGGAGCGACGCGACGTTGAAGGACCTGGACGGCGCACTGGCCGCCGGCGCCGTCGGCGTCAAGGTGTGGAAGAACATCGGCATGAGCCTGCGCGATGGGCGCGGGCGCCTCGTGATGGTCGACGACGCGCGGTTCGACCGCGTGTTCGACGGCCTCGCGCAACGCGGCGTGATGGTGCTGGGGCACCAGGGCGAACCGCACAACTGCTGGCTGCCGCTCGAACGCATGACGGTGAAGAACGACCGCGAGTACTTCAAGGCCCATCCGGCGTACCACATGTATGCGCACCCGGAGATGCCCAGCTACGAGCAGCAGATGGCCGCGCGCGACCGGCTGCTGGCCAAACATCTGGACCTGCGCTTCGTCGGCGTGCACCTGGCATCGCTGGAGTGGGACGTGGACCGGCTGGCCGCCTTCCTCGACGCGCACCCCACGGCCAGCGTGGACGTGGCGGCGCGCATCGGCCAGCTGCAGTACCAGTCGCAGCGCGACCGCCGGCGCGTGCGCGACTTCTTCGTGAAATACCAGGACCGGCTGATGTACGGCTCCGACCTGGCGCAATCCGAAGAGCAGGACGACGCCGCTTTCGTGGCGGACCTCGACACGGTGTGGCGGCGCGACTGGCGCTATTTCGTCACCGCCGACAGCTTCAAAGTGCCCGAGCTGGATGGGCAGGTGCGCGGCCTGGCGCTGCCGCGCGCCGTCGTCGACAAGCTGTACCGACTGAACGCGGAAAAGGCCTATCCGCGCGCATGGCGTTAATACTTTCGCGATCTTTCGTTCCATATTGCGCAGGGCGTCCTGTATCATCGGGCTACTGTGTTTTGGGTAAGAAAGATCGGGAATGAAAAGAATAAGACAGGCGGAAGCGAAAGCTTCCAAAGATGAAGCGGGGACGATGCCGGAAGACGCGGAACTGCTGGTGGAAGAGCGACGCCGGCACATCCGCGAACTGGTCGCGGAACAGGGCCGCGTCACGGTGGCCGAACTGGCGGCGAAGTTCGACATCTCGCAGGTCACGGCGCGCAGCGACCTGAACGCGCTGGCCGACATCGGCGCCGTGGTGCGCACGCGCGGTGGCGCGCTGGCGCAGCGCGACGATGACGACTTGCCGATCGGCGTGAAGCAGACGTTGCGCCGCGCCGAGAAGATGCGCATCGCCGCGGAAGCCGTGAAGCTGATCGGCGAAGGCCAGACCATCGTGCTCGATTCGGGCACGACGACGGCCGAAATCGCCAAGCAGATCCGCGGCTTGCGGCTGCAGTCCGTGAACGTGATCACGAACGCGCTGAACATCGCCGTGCTGCTGGCCGGCGCGCCGCACGTGACCCTGGTGATGCTGGGCGGCGTGCTGCGGCCCAGCTCCTATTCGCTGGGCGGCCCGCAGGCCGAGGCGGCGTTGCAGGGGCTGCATGCGGACGTGCTGTTCCTTGGCTTCGACGGCCTGGATCCGGAGATCGGCGTGATGACGCCGCACCTGCTGGAAGCACGCCTGAACGCGCGCATGCTGGAGGTGGCGCGCAAGGTGGTCGCGGTGGGCGATTCGTCCAAGCTGGGGCGGCGCAGCCTGTCCGTGATCGCGAAGATCGAACAGATCGACTGCATCATCACGGACGCCGGCGCGGCGCCGGACACGGTGCAGGCGCTGCGCGAGCGCGGCGCGAAAGTCGTGCTGGTCTGAGTCGGCAAGGGCCGGCTTGACCGGCCTTGTGTGACCAGACCAACGAGGAGACCAATGAACGAACAATACGACCGCCGCCGGCGCACGCTGCTGCAATGGCTTGCGGGGGCGCCGCTGGCGGGCGCCGTCGGCGCGGCTGCCGGCAAGGACGGTGCGCAGGGCAGGGAGGTGGCGCGCATCGGCGATGCGGCGATGGCGCTGGAGTTCGACGGCAACCTGCACTGCCGCGTGGTGTCGAAACGTGGTACCCGTCCCGCGGCCGTCACGCCGTTCGCGCCGAGCGAGCGCCTGCGCCTGTCCAATGGCCGCTGGGTCGAGCGCTTCCGCCTGGCGCGCCAGGAAGCGGACCGGGTCGACGGCCCGCACGGCCCGGGCGTACGGCACCGGCTGACCGGCGTATCGGCCGAGGGTATCGAGAAGACGGTCGCCGTCACATTCCACGAACGTCATCCAGCCTTCGCCGTGATCCGCGTCGCCTACCGCAACACGGCCGCGCAGCCGCTGTTGGTGTCGGCATGGGCCAACAGCGCGCACACGCTGCGCCCGGCCGCCGGCCGCAAGGCGGAGTTCTGGACGTATTCCGGCGCCACGCACCAGGACCGGCGCGACTGGGTGCAGCCGATGGAGAGCAGCTTCGAGCAGCGCAACTTCATGGGCATGAACGCCTCCGACTATGGCGGCGGCACGCCGGCGGTGGACGTCTGGCAACGCGACTGCGGCCTGGCGGTCGGCCACCTCGATACGGTGCCGCGCCTCGTCGCGCTGCCGGTGAAGGCGGTGGCCGGCGGCGCTGCGCTGGCGGTGGAGTTCGAGCAGGAGGCCACGCTGGAACCCGGCGCAATGCTCGAGACGCTGGAGACGTTCCTGGCCGTGCACACGGGCGACTACTTCGCGGCGCTGGACCGCTACCGCCAGGTGATGGCCGAGCGGGGCCTGGCTGCGCCGGATGCGCCGGCCGCATCCTACGAGCCGATCTGGTGCGCCTGGGGCTACGAACGCGATTACTTCACCGTGCCGCGCATGACGGGCACGCTGGCCAAGGCGAAGGAACTGGGCCTGGAATGGGCCGTGCTCGACGACGGCTGGCAGAACAACGAAGGGGACTGGCAGCTCGACGCCACCCGGTTCCCCGGCGGCGATGCCGACATGCGCGGCCTGGTCGACAAGATCCGCGAAGCGGACATGAAGCCCCGGCTGTGGATCGCGCCGCTTGCCGTCGACCCGGGCTCGGACCTGTTGCACGACCACGTCGACCGGCTGTTGCTGGACAAGGACGGCGCACCGCAGCTGATCAGCTGGTGGAACAGCTTGTACCTGTGCCCCGCATATGGGCCGACGATCGAGATGACCCGTGCGTGGGTGCGCAAGATCTTCGGCGAATGGGGCTACCAGGGCATCAAGATCGACGGCCAGCACCTGAACGGCGTGGCGCCATGCCACAACCCGGCGCACAAGCACGCGCGGCCGGAGGAATCGTTCGAACAGCTGCCCGCGTTCTGGAAGATGGTCTACGACACTGCCCGCGAGGTGAACCCGAACGCGGTGGTGGAGTTCTGCCCATGCGGCACGTCGTACTCGTTCCACACGCTGCCCTATGTGAACCAGGTGCCGGCATCGGACCCGCTGTCGTCGTGGCAGGTGCGCCACAAGGGCAAGACGCTGAAGGCGCTGATGGGGCCATCCGCCGCCTACGCGGGCGATCACGTGGAGCTCAGCGACGGCGGCGACGACTTCGCGTCCACGGTCGGCATCGGTGCAGTGCTGTCGACCAAGTTCACGTGGCCCATCGATCCGAAGCCGAAGGATTCGTTCCTGCTGACGCCGCAGCGCGAAGCGCAGTGGCGCAAGTGGATCGGCATCTACCGCGACAAGATGCTGCCGCGGGGCGTGTACCGGGGCGACCTGTACGACATCGGTTTCGACAGGCCGGAAGGCCACGCGGTGGCGAAGGACGGCAGGATGTACTTCGCGTTCTTTGCGCCGCACTGGGACGGGCCGGTCGAGATCCGCGGGCTGGGGCCCGGCCGCTGGCGCCTGCGCGACTACATCGACGGAAGGGACGTGGGCGAGGTCGATGCAACGCGCAACCGCATCGCGCTGCGCTTCGAGCATGCCCTGTTGCTGGAGGCGGTGCCGGCCTGATCGCCGCCATGTCGCGTCAGCGCTGCCGTGGCGGCATGCCATTTCATGCGCGCCGCGCGATGCCATCTTCCGCAGTCATGCCAATGTGATGGCACAATGTGACGAATCGGGCGCCGCCGCGCTGGAGGACGTCACATTGGGCTCAACTTCACACCAGCAAGCCGCACCACCCATCCCGCCGCTGCACTGGCGGCGCGCATGGACACATCCCGTGATTCGTCCGGTGATCCTTGCGGCCGCGCTGGCGTCGGCGATCGTCGTCGGGTTCTCGAGCTGGTTCGTGGCGCACGGCAGGCAGACCGAGATCGGCCAGGCCGAGGTGGCCAGTTCGAACGTCGCCCGGATGGTCGGGGTGCAGGTGGAAGCCGCGATGCAGCTGGCCGGCATGGCATTGGCCGACATCGCGGAGCGGGTGGCTCAGGATGGCGATGACGCAGCGGCGCAGGCCCGCCTGACTGCGCATCTCGGCGAGCTGGCAGGCACGTTCCCGGATCTGCACGGACTGTTCGTGTACCGCGCGGATGGCGCGTGGTTCGCCACGTCGCTCGGCCGGCACATGAAGGGAAATAACGCGGATCGCGAGTATTTCCAATACCACCAGGCGCACAGGGGCACGGCGGTTCATTTCGGCAAGCCTGTGAAAAGCCGCTCGACCGGCCTGTGGGTCATGCCGCTTTCCCGCGGCATTTACAGCGGCGACGGCAGGTTCCTCGGGGTGGCGGTCGTCACGTTGCGCATCAATTTCTTCGAGCGCATTTATGACGAGTTGAACATCGGCGACCAGGGGACGGTCCTGCTGATGTTATCGGACGGGACCGTCGTCTACCGCAGGCCGTTCGATGAAAAGCTGATCGGCACGGACCTCTCGCGAGGTAACATCTACAACGAACTGCGCACCCGTTCCGTCGGCTCGGCGTTCCTGGTGGCGAAAGTGGACGGCCTCGTACGCCTCTACAGCTTCCGGCGCCTGGAACAGGTGCCCATTCTCGTGGCGGTAGGGCGCACGAAAGACGACATCCTCGGCAATTGGCGGCGATCGAGCACGCTGATCGGGGCGGCGGCGCTGCTCATCTGCGCGATCTTCGCCGCGTTCGCGGCAAAACTCATCAGGCAATTGCTCATCCGGGAGGAGCTGGACCGGCAACTGCGCGTGCGCGCCGGCGAACTGGAACAGCACAATATCGGCCTGCATGCGCTCGCGCACACCGACCAGCTGACCCAGCTGGCCAACCGGCGCCGCTTCGATGAGCTGCTGGCGCAGGAGTTGCGCCGCGCCGAACGTGGCGGGACGACCGTCTCGCTGCTGTTGATGGACCTGGATTTCTTCAAGCAGTTCAACGACCAGTATGGCCATGTGGCAGGCGACGATTGCCTGCGGCGCACGGCTTCCGTGCTGGCGGCGGAGATCGTCCGGTCCGGCGATCTCGCCGCGCGCTATGGTGGCGAAGAGTTTGCCGTCATCATGCCGAACACGGGCCCCGCCGGCGCCATCGCGGTCGCCGAACGGATCCGGCTGTCGCTTGCGGCGCTGCGCATACCGCACCAGCATTCGGCAACAGGTGTCGTGACCGCGAGCTTTGGCGTTGCCACAGCCGGCCCGGCGCGCACCGGTGCCTACGCTCCCGCCGACCTGATCGAACAGGCGGACCGGCAATTGTATGCAGCGAAAAACAATGGCCGGAACAAGGTGTCCGCAGCGGGGCACCTGCGGGTGGCGCATTGAGCGGTGGCCGCAGGCGCGGGGCGATATCGCCGGGTGCTGGCCGGCCCGGCAGGCCAACATCAGTCATGAGGCCTGCAACGTGCCCCAGGGCTCACGGCTTTGCGAAAAAACCGCGAGGCGGCCAGCGCACAGTGGCGCATCGTGGCCGACCAACGATGGGGCGCTTACACCACTAACGATTGACCCAGCGCGAGGCGCAGCGCGGCGTCGATGCGTGGGGCCGGGTTCCATTCCGGCACTGGCGGCAACAAACCCAGCGACATCTGGCGCAGTGGTTCGCCGATGACCATCGCCAGCAACAGCGAGCAGACCTGGGGCGCGTCATCCACTCGCAGCAGGCCCGCTGCCGCGTGCCGTTCCATCCACTCGGTAAACATGCTCAAGCTACGGTTCATGCCATTGCGCTGGTACACCGCCAGCAATTCGCTGCGGCCCGGGAACTCGCTGCCCAACAGACGAAACAACCCAACCGCTTCGGCGGTCAGCACCTGCGCGGCGATGGAGCGCAGGATCGTCACCAATGCCGGTCGCACATCCGCCGGTTCGGCCACGTCCTGCGCCAGCAGCGGCGCGAAGCTGTCGGTCCAATGCCGCAATACCAAGCCGAGGAGGTCTTCGCGGTTCGCGGCGTAGCGGTACAACGTCTTCTTGGCAAGCCCGGCTTGTTTGGCGACGGCCTCCATTGTCAGGCCCGCATAGCCATTCTGGAGCAGCAGCGACATGGCGGCGGCGATCGCCGCATCGCGCATTTCGTGTTCCGGCCGCGCCGGGCGTCCGCGCGCGCGCTTGCTGCTGGTTGGGAGAACTTCCATTGCACATTCCACTGTTTCCGGGACGTGGATTTTACTCCGCATAATTAGGAAACGTACTGCGTTTCCTTAATGTATAATCGCGTTTCCACTTTGAACAGGGAATTTTCGTTATGTCTGCACAGCCTGATGTTTTGAACACCTACCTGGGGCCGCTCGACGGCTTGCTCGACCGCGCGCCGCTGCCACTGGAAACCGGTATCGCACGCTTGCCCAACGGTTGCCTGCTGGTCGCGGTGCGCACGGACCTGCCGGGCTGCCGTGGCCGCATGGTCGATTGGTGGTTCAAGTTCTTCGAAACGACCCAGCACATCCGCTGGTGGCACCCGCACGATCATGTTGCCCACTACGGCTGGGACAGGAACTGGAAG
Organism: Pseudoduganella flava; assembly: GCF_007830495.1. Taxonomy (GTDB): domain Bacteria; phylum Pseudomonadota; class Gammaproteobacteria; order Burkholderiales; family Burkholderiaceae_D; genus Rugamonas; species Rugamonas flava. Next base: position 156,033 of record NZ_VLKW01000008.1, read on the forward strand.
AAGGGACAGGACTATGTTGGCGCGACGATTCATGCAGTGGAATCGCTTGCCGGCATTCCGCCGGTGGCCGCACAGCTCAAATTCCGTGACCCGCGCGAGCTGTTTGGCGCCGGCGAGCTGGCCGATGCCGAGGCGCGCGGTGATATCTCGGCCGCGGTCTATGCGAGCATCGGTTTTGGTGACGACATCGCCGTCGACGATGAAGGCGATCCGCGCGACGGCCGCATGCTGCATCTGGTGCGCGACACGCCATACGGCTGCGTGCTGCGCAGCCGCTTCCTGCTGGGGCTGGCCGCGGACGAGCCCCGGCATGCCGTGCCGGATGCATTGGGCCTCAACCTGATGAGGCACTGTTATACCGAATTTACCTACCTGTCGCGCTTCCTGCCATCGCTCTACTATGGCGAGCATGCCAATGGGGAGCTGGCACCTTTGCCTTGGTGAACAGACGATCCTGGCAGCGGCCGCCTCACAGGTCGGCAGCTGCTCTCCCGACTGGATCAGCGTTCGTCTACCGGAACTCCTCCGCCACCAGGCCGTACTTCTGCATCTTGTGGTACATCGTCTGCTTCGGCAGGCCGAGCGCCGCGCAGGCCACGCCGACGTTGCCGCCCGCGTTGCGCAGTTCCAGCTCGATCAGCGAGCGTTCGAATGCGCTGACCTGGTCCGCCAGCGAAGCGGGCGGTGTGGCGGCCGCCGCGGCACTGGCGCCGCCGGGCAGCGCGCCGCCCAGGCCCAGCACGTAGCGGTCCGCGGCGTTGCGCAGCTCGCGCACATTGCCCGGCCAGTCGTGCCGCAGCAGCGCCTGCATGTGTGCGGCGGGAACGGGCGGCACGTCGCGCCGGTAGCGGCGCGCGGCATCGAGCATGAAGTGCTCGAACAGCAGCGGGATATCCTCGCGCCGCTCGCGCAGCGGCGGGATGTGCAGCACGATCAGGTTCAGGCGGTAGTACAGGTCGGCGCGAAACTGGCCCACGTCCACCAGGTCCTGCAGGTTCGCCTTCGACGCGGCGATCACGCGCACGTCCACCGGCAGCGGCTGCACGGAACCCAGGCGCTCGATATAGCGCTCCTGCAGCACGCGCAGCAGCTTGACCTGCATGGCCAGCGGCAGGCTCTCGATCTCGTCGAGGAACAAGGTGCCGCCCGATGCGTGCTCGATCTTGCCCACCTGGCGCTTGCCGGCGCCCGTGAAGGCGCCCGCCTCGTGGCCGAACAATTCGCTCTCGAAGATCGTGTCGGGAATCGCCCCACAGTTGACGGCCACGTACGGGCGGCGCGCCCGCTCGCCGAAGTCGTGCAGGCAGCGCGCCACCAGCTCCTTGCCGGTGCCCGTCTCGCCGTAGACCAGTACGTCGGCCGGCTGGCTGGCCACGTCCAGGATCAGCTGGCGCAGCTCGCGCATGGCGGGCGCGTTGCCCAGCAGCGCGGCATCGATGCCCTGGCTGTGCGCCAGGCGCCGGCGCAGCTCGTGCACTTCGAGCTGCAGGCGGCGCTTCTCGGCGGCGCGGCGCACCACGTCGGCCAGCTGCTCGGACGAGTAAGGCTTCTCGATGAAGTCGTAGGCACCGTCGTGCATCGCCTGGACCGCCATCGGGATATCGCCGTGACCGGTGACGAGGATCACCGGCAGCTCGGGATCGATGGCGCGCACGGCGGCCAACAATTCCAGTCCGCTGATGCCGGGCAGCCGCACGTCGCTGACCAGCACGGCGCGGCAGTGCGGCTGCAGCCGTTCGCGGGCCGCTTCGGCGCTGTCGTAGGCGTGCACTGTGAAGCCGGCCAGGTCCAGCGCCTGGGCGCTGCCGTCGCGCACCGTGGGGTCGTCCTCGACCAGGATGATCTCGATATTATCCATCGTGTCTTTCCGCTGATGCCGCCCGCAGTTCGATGACGAACGACGCGCCGGCCTCGCTCGGCTCCGCGCGCAGGCTGCCGCCGAAGTCGCGCACGATCTGTTCCGAAATGGCCAGGCCGAGGCCCAGGCCTTCGCCCTGCGGCTTGGTGGTGAAGAAGGGCTGGAACAGCCGCTCGCGCGCCTCGTTCGACAGGCCGGGGCCATTGTCGCCCACGCGGATCCGCACCGCGCCCGCCGCTTCCGTCACGGATACCGAAAGCGCGCGGGGCGCGCCGCGTTCCAACGTGGCCAGTGCGTCGAGCGCATTGCTCATCAGGTTCAGCAGCACCTGTTCCAGACGGTTGCTGTCGCACAGCGCAAAGATGTCGGCGTCGCTGATATCGAGCGTGAACGCCACCTTGTCCAGCTGCATGCGGCGCTCCACCAGCACCAGCGCGTTGGAGATCGCCGTGTGGATCGAGACGGGGCCCAGCTCGGCGTTGGACTTGCGCGCGAAGCCTTTCAGCTTGCCCGTGATGGTGCCCATGCGCGCGACGATCTGCGAGATCTTCACGAGGTTCTCGCGCGCTTCGGCCATGCGGCCGCGCTCGAACAGCTGCACGGCGTTGTCGGACATCGTGCGCAGCGCCGTCAGCGGCTGGTTCAGTTCATGCGTGATGGACGCCGACATCTGGCCCAGCACAGCCATCTTGCCGGCCTGGTACAACTCGTTCTGCGTGCGGTGCAGTTGCTGCTCGGCCTCGCGGCGCACCTCGGCCTCGTCCATCAGCCGCTGCGTCGTGCGTTCCAGCCGCGCGGTGCGTTCGGCCACCATCATTTCCAGGTTGTTGTACGCGTCCTGCAACTGCTCCTTGGCCCGCAGCCGCTGGCGCACGTACAGGAACAGCAGCAGCAGGAAGCCATACGCCACGCCGGCGAACAGCACGGCCAGCCGGGCGTTGGCGCGCGCGTGGCTCAGGTCCGACAGGTGGATGAACGTCCACTGGCGCGGCGCCAGCGAGCGCTGTTGCACGAGCATGGGGCGGGCGCCGCCGCCTGTCTGTCCGCCAATGACCATCACGCGCGTGCCGTCGGCACGCGTTTCGTCGCGGCTGATCGGCAGTGCCGGCAGCGGCAGCCGGTAGTACTGGCGCGTTTGCGCCAGGTGCGCCCGCACGGCGGGGGAGAGCGCGCGCAGCGTGTGGTATTTCCACGCCGGCGCGGAAGACAGGAACACCACGCCGTTGGCGTCGGCCAGCATCACGTTGTCGGCGCCTTGCACCCAGCCGCGCTCCTGTTCCTCGATGTTCACCTTCACGACGGCCACGCCCTGCATGCGCCCGTCGCGGTACACGCCGCGCGCGTAGAAATACCCCGGCTCGCCGCTGGTGGTGCCCACGCCGTAGAAGCCGCTGGGGCGGCCGCGCAGCGCATCCTGCAGGTAAGGGCGGAAGCGGATGTCGTCGCCCACGAAGCTGCTCTTCTCGCGCCAGTTGCTGGCCGCCAGCGTGCGGCCCTGCAGGTCGACGATGTAGATGATGCGCGAGCCGGCCTGCTTCGACAGCCGCTCCAGGTAGGCGTTCACCTCCTGCCGGCGTGCCGGGTCGCCCGGGTGTTCCAGCAGTGCCAGCACATCCTTGTCCAGCTCCAGCATGTGCGGCAGGAAGTCGTACTTGTCCAGCAGGTTTTCCAGGCTGGCCGCATACACTTCCAGGCGCTGCGCGCCGGCCGCGCGCAGCCGTTCCGTGCTGACGCGTTCGGTCCACCAGTACGCGGCACCGGCCAGCGCCACGCCGCCGGCCAGCGCCGCGCACCAGGCCAGGCGGGCCAAGGCATGCCCTGGCCCGCCCCGCGGGGGCTGGGCGCGGGCCGGTGCAGCCGGTGTTGCCGCGGGCGGATCGGCCATGTTCTCGAGCTGGGCTTGCATCGGGCAACTATAGCAAATCCGCCATGCGCATTGCGTCAGAACGTGTGGCGGATGCCGAGGTTGAAGGCGGCGTTGCCGGCACCGTCGTCGGTGGCGTTGCCCACCTTGTAGCTGGCGCCGTTGTCGTTGTCGATGTGGCCGTAGGCAGTGTACAGGTCGGTGCGGCGCGACAGCGCGTACAGGTAGCCGATGCCGACCTGGCGCGCATCGCGGCGCGCTGCCGTGCGGTCGTCGCGCTGCACGACGGAGACGAGCACGCGGTGCGGGCCGGCCTTGTAGGTCAGGCCGAGCAGGCCGTCGCGGCTGTCCGCGCCGGCCGGGCCGCGGTTGCGCACGAACGCGGCATGGCCGATGAGCGGGCCGTAGGTGTAGCGCAGGACGACGGCGGAATTGCTGGCGTGATCCGCCAGCAGCGGGTCTTCGCGGCGGTGGTGCGTCAGGATGACTATCAGCGGGCCCGGCGCCCACGTCAGCGAGCCGCTCAGCTCGCGGTTGCGTGTCGCGTCGCCCGCCACCTCGCCCGCGCCGTACGCCACCTCGGCCGACCAGCCGGCCAGCACGGGCGTGCGGTAGGCCACCGAGTTGTCCATGCGGCGGTTGCCGGCAATGATGTTCATCGCCTGGCCGGCAAAGCCGTCCTCGAACGGATCGGCCATGTCGCCCAGCGCCTTGTAGTACGGCGAATACTGGCGGCCCGCACTGATGCCGCCGAATGGGCCGGTGAGGCCCACCCAGGCCTGGCGGCCGAACAGGCGGCCGCCGTGGCTCGAGGTGCCCGTGTCGGAGGCGAAGCCGCTTTCGAGCACGAACACGGCGGCCAGGCCGTCCCCCAGGTCTTCCTTGCCCTTCAAGCCCAGCCGCGAGCCGGACGCGATGCCGCCGCTGACGGCCGTCGTCGTGCCGCCCGGGGTGCCGTACTCGGCCACCACGCCGGCGTCCACGATGCCGTAGAGCTGGACCTGGGATTGCGCCTGCGCGGCGCCGGCGCCGGCCAGAGCCAGCGCGGCGGTGACTGCGTGCTTGATATGCTTGCTCATCTTGATGGTATCTCCTTGTTGTAGTGATTTCATGCGGCGCGGGTGGTCGCGCTCTCGTTTTTTGCGGCCGGAGCCGCCGCGGGGGCGGGCGTGTCCAGCGCGCCTTCCCACTTGGCCACGACGGCCGTCGCCACGGCGTTGCCGACGGCATTGGTGGCCGAACGGCCCATGTCGAGGAACTGGTCGATGCCCAACAGGAGCAACAGTCCGGCCTCCGGAATATGGAATTGGGTAAGCGTAGCGGCGATCACCACCAGCGATGCGCGAGGTACGCCGGCCATGCCTTTCGAGGTCAGCATCAGCAACAGCAGCATCGTGACCTGCGTGCCCAGCGACAGGTCGATGCCGTATGCCTGGGCGATGAACAGCACGGCGAAGGTGCAGTACATCATCGAGCCGTCCAGGTTGAACGAATAGCCCATCGGCAGCACGAAGCTGGAGATGCGGCGCTGCACGCCGAACTTGTCGAGCGCAACCAGCAGCTTCGGAAACGCCGCTTCCGAACTGGCGGTGGAGAAGGCCAGCAGGAACGGTTCGCGGATCAGGCCCACAAGGCGCAGCACGCGCGGCCCCAGCACGAGGAAGCCGGCGCCGATCAGCAGCAGCCACAGGCAGACGAGGCCCAGGTAGAAGCCGCCCATGAACCGCGCGAAGGTGAGCAGGATGCCCAGGCCGTTGGCGGTAACGACGGACGCCATCGCGGCGAACACGGCCAGTGGCGCGAAGTTCATGATCGTGCCGGTCATGCGCAGCATCACTTGCGCCAGCTCGTCGACGACGCCCGCAAGCCGCTTGCCCGATTCGCCCAGCGCACCCAGCGCGGCACCGAAGAAGATGGAGAACACGAGCACCTGCAGGATCTCGTTATTGGCCATCGCCTCGACCGGCGACTTCGGCACCACGTGCGTGATGAAGTCCTTCAGCGTGAACGCGGCCGTCTTCAGGCCCGTGCTGGCGTCCACCGGCGGCAGCGGCAGGCCGAGGTTGGTGCCGAGCTGCAGCAGGTTCGACAGCAGCATGCCCAGCGCCAGCGACACCAGCGAAGCGAGCAGGAACCAGGAAAACGCTTTGGCGCCGATGCGGCCGGCGGCTTTGCCGTCGGACAGGCCGGCGATACCGACCGTCAGCGTCGAGAAGACGAGCAGGGCGATGATCATCTTGATGAGGCGCAGGAAGATATCCGTCACCAGCGAGATGTGGCTGGAAATCTCGGCACTGAGCGCCTTGTCGGGAAAGACGGTGTGGCAGGCGTAGCCGACCGCGATACCGAGCAGCATCGCGATCAGGATGTAGAGGGTGAGTGGGCGCTTTTTCCGCATTGCAGTCTCCGTTGTTTTGAAGCCGCGGCAGGCCACCGCGGCGGTGGCTCCTTGATAGCAAACGCTGTGCCAAACTTAAATATTTGCTAAGTGGCTGTTTTTGTTGGAGAAGTTGCTGGGGTGGGAAAGGCGGGCGTCCGAAGAGTTGGACTGTGCCGGGGCGGCTTGTCCGAGCCATTGGACGGGGCGGAGCCGATGAAGCCACCTGTGCCACCGCCTACCGTGAGTACTAAAGGAGACCGCGGCGGCCGGCGTCGGTTCGCTGTTCTGGAGCTTCTCGCTGAGCCAGGACCAGCAGCCGTTCTCGCTGCTGACCTTGGACGGCACGTGGAAGCAGGCCGTCACGGCCGTCGAGAAGCAGCGCCCGCTCGTGCGCAACGCGGCATTCGTCGCGCAGTCGGTGCCAAGCGTGATGCAGGCCGGGAAGAGCTATGCCGTCAGCATCACGATGCGCAATACCGGCACGACCAACTGGGGCTGGGAAGGCTACAAGCTCGGTTCGCAAGTCCCGGCCGACAGCACCATCTGGGGCACCGGCCGCGCCACGCTGAACACGAGCCCGTCCGAAATCGTGCTGCCGGGCCAGACCAAGACGTTCGCCTTCACCGTGACGGCGCCATCCACGCCAGGCACGTATCCGTTCCAGTGGCGCGTGCTGCAGGAAGGGGTGGAATGGTTCGGTACCGCGTCGCCGCTGCTGCAGGTGAGCGTGGTGCAGTAACCGGCGGGAGCGAAGTGGCGGCGGCTCAGCTCTCGAAGAACCGGTAGCCGCCGTCGCCCAGCCTCTTTGCCGCATACATCGCGCTGTCCGCCTGTTCCAGCAGCGCGGCCGCCGTTGTGGGCCCTGCGCGATGCAGGCTGATGCCGATGGCGGCGCCCACGCGCACGTCCGTTTCGCCGACGGCGAATGGCGCCTTCAATGCATCGAGCAGGCGCTGGGCGATCGCGGCGGCTGCCGAGCGGTCGCTGCACGCGGCGGCGACGACGAACTCGTCGCCACCCAACCGGCCCACGGCATCGCCCGGCCGCATGCAGGCCTGCAGCCGCTTGCCGACCTGGCGCAGCAGCTCGTCGCCGGCCGCATGGCCCAGCGTATCGTTGACGGCCTTGAAGCCGTTCAGGTCGATGAACAGCACGGTAGCCTGCGCCGCGCCGCTGGCCTGCGCGAGCATTGCCTGCACCCGTTCGTTGATCCATGTGCGGTTGGGCAAACCCGTCAGAGCATCGCGCGTGACGCGCAGCTCGAGCTTGCGGATCGTCTCCTTGTCGCGCGTGATGTCGCGCGAGACCAGCACCGCGCCGCGGTTCGCGCCGGTGGCGGGGTCCGTCACGCCGCGCGCATTCGTGCCCACTGCGATGTAATGGCCGTCGCGATGGCGTTTGCGCACTTCCACCACGTCGGGCAGCACGGCGCCGGCGAAGATGCGCAGCAGCGCATCGTGGGCGGGGGCCTGGTCGTCGGGATGCAGGAACTCCGTGACGAGCCGGCCGATCATGTCGCTGCGTTCCCAGCCCATCATCGCCGTGTAGGACGGCGAGATCGCGACGTAACGGCCGTCCGGCCCGCAGTGCGCGATCAGGTCCGAGCTGTTCTCCACCAGCAGCACGTGCTCGGCCGCCGCACGCCGGGCGCGTTCGAGCGCCGCGTGCTGCGTCGTCACGTCCACCAGCATGCCGCTGTAGCCGCCGGCATGCGGAATACCCGAGATGACGACGTGCCGCGTTGCGCCGTCGAGGCAGCGCAGCGGCAGCTCGGCATGGAATGGCCAGGCCGCGCCGATCGCTTCCGCCACGGCGCCGGAACACGTGGCGTCCGCACGCACCGCATCGATCCATGCCGGCAATGCGACGCCGCACATGGGCGGCAGCAGCCCATCGATGCTGGCGAGCACGGAGAGGCAGCGGCCGACGCCGTCGGTAGTCCAGACGGCGCTGAGGTGGGAGGAGGGCACGGTGTTCATGGTGGTTCGGGATCCCGGGGGCGCGCGGGAAATAGAGCGGTGGATCGAATGGAGCGGTGGATCGGACGGCGGCACGCGAAGCGCCGGACGAATGTATCCCGGCGCGATATCGAAAAGCAATAAAAAATGGGTTTTGATAACTATTTATCGGCGTTGTGCGGCATTGCCGCGACAGACCGCTGCCGCTTTCACAACGGCGCGGGCGGCTGCACGGCTGGCGCGGGCCGGTTGGAAGTTGCGGTTACCGCGCGCCCTCAGTCCAGCGTGGGCAGCCGCAGCCTGCCGTCGCGCGCACCGAGCTCGCCGGCCGCGCCCAGCAATCCCAGCTCGTCGCCCAGCGCGTCCAGCGCACGCAGGCGGCGCTCTTCGCGCACCTCCGGCGACACGTCGCCGCCGGCACGGCCGTCTTCCGCCCGATACGGCTGCAGCGTCGCGACAAGGTCGCGCATCAGCTGCTGGGCGGCCGGGATCGTGCGGTCGGACTTCAGCTTGCCAAGCACGAACTCGGTGATGCGCTCGGACTGGCTGGCGGACTGCCGCAACGTGGCCTGGCGCAGGCGCCCGTCGCGGTACTGCAGCTGCACGGCGCTGCTGGCCGAGTCGTCGATCTGGTGGTACTTGTAGTTCTGCGTTTCGGACCCGTAATCGAGCGCCAGCGTCGCGCCCGGCTGCAGCGCCTCGTGGTACTGCGCGGTCAGGTGCGATTCCTGCGTCTGCGCGATCGAGCGGGCATCGCGCGTGGCGCCGGCCAGCTGCGTGTGCTGGGCAACCTGGTAGGCGAAGCCGTCCACCTCGTCGCGGCGCACCGGGTTGATGTGCTGCGTGGTCGCGGTGACGGACGCGGTGAAGTCGGCCAGCCCCGTCAACACTACGCGGTCTTCCCGCGTGGGGCTCCACGACCGCCCGGCGCTTGCGCCGGATGCGGCCGGATCGTCCCGCGTGGCGGTACGGGACAGGTCCGCGAACGCGTCCTTGAACATGCCCATCAGGTCGCCATCCGCATGGCCACGCGCGGCCGCCTGGTCGAACTGGCGCAGGTAGCCGGCAATCGCCTTGTCCTGCTGCTGGCGCGTGCCCAGCGCGGCCAGGTCGTCCGTCTTCACGCTCACTTCCGCCTTGCCGGCGGGGCCGTCCAGCGCCACGCTGCGCTGCTGCGCATCGCGGTGGAAGGCCAGCGCTTGCGTGGCCGGCGGCACGGTCGGCAACGTCACCTGCGCATCGAGGTCGATCGAGGCCAGTACGCCGGTATCCACATTCGTCAGACCGGCCAGGCGCACACGGGGCGGCTGCGCGGCCAGGCCGTCGATCGCATCCTGGTAACCCTGTGCCAGATCGCCCAAGGCCGTGCGCTCGGCATCGGTCAGCGCGGCATCGGCATGCATCCGCACCAGCAGCTCGTCGCCGCGGCTGGCCAGCGTCAACCCGACCTTGGTGCCGCCCGCCGTCACGATGTCGAGGGTGAAGTGGTGGTCGATATCGTCGGGCAGCGGATCGGCGCTGGCGGGCAGCGCGGCGCCGGTGCGGATCGCGTCGAACAGCGGTGCCGCGCGGTCGTGGAAGCGCAGCGCGGTGGTCAGCGGCGGGGTGGTGCTGGCGGCAAGGCTGGCGGCGTCCAGCCCCGCCTGGCTCAGCGTGACGATGGCCGATGGCGCGGTGCCGCTGCCGGCGGTCACGCCAGAGGCGGGGCGGGTGGAGGGCGCCGGCACGGTACGCTGCGCCGCGTACAGGCTCGACATGGAAGATACGGTGGTCATGATGCGTTAACGGCAGCTCGGCGCCAAACTGTAGTGCGCCGCGCGCTACGTTCGGTTACGCGGGGCCCTGCGCCGGACCTGCCAGGACCTGGCCGGGGAAACCGGCCTGGCGTGAGACGACGGCGTTGCACCGCGCCTGCCCGGTATAATCGCCGCAGTCTGGTGCATCGCGCGCGTTCATGCGCGCAGTTAAACGGGAAACACATGGTCGTGCAGCCGCAGCACGCAGACCAGGGTGTACTGCCCCCGCAACGGTAAGCAAGCGTCGTCTGCGACGACAAGCCGTCTTCCAAAGCCACTGTGCCGCCGGCATGGGAAGGCAGGACGGTTCGCCTTGCCAGTCCGGATACCGGCCAGACGGGGGGCGCGCGCCGGCGACGGCGCAGCGCTGTTCGATCCGGCGCACGGGAGGTGAGCCGGGTTGTCACTTCACTTTTCAATATGAACAAGACAACGATCTTCCTGATCGCGGGAGGGCTGTGCGCGGCCGTCACGACGCAGGCGCAACAGATGGATGCGGCAGCCAGGGTTGAACTGGTAGGACACTACGATAACGGCATCGGGACCTCGGACGGGGCCAGCCAGGGTTCCGTCACGGCGGAGTTGATGGCCAGTCGCCCGGCGCTGCGTCCCGGCGAACTGCTGGAGTTCGTGCCTGGCGTGATCGTCACGCAGCACTCCGGCGACGGCAAGGCCAACCAGTACTACCTGCGCGGGTTCAACCTGGATCACGGAACGGATTTCGCGACCTTCGTCGACGGCATGCCGGTCAATATGCGCACCCACGCGCATGGGCAAGGCTACACGGACCTGAACTTCCTGATCCCGGAACTGGTGGACCGGATCAACTACCGCAAAGGCCCTTACTATGCGGACGAAGGCGACTTCGCGTCGGCCGGCGCCGCGCGCATGACGCTGGCCAACCGGCTGAAGGAAAACACCGCCGCCGTCACCGTCGGCGAGCACCAGTACGTCCGCTCCGTGCTCACCGGCTCGACGCCGCTGGGCGCGGGGAATCTTCTGTACGGCGCGGAGTACGCCCACAACGACGGGCAGTGGGTGGTGCCGGAAGCGTTCCACAAGAGCCTGGGCGTGCTGCGTTACTCGCAGGGCGCCAGGGACGACCAGTTCACCGTCACCGGGATGTTCTACCAGGGCGCCTGGTATGCCAGCAACCAGATTCCGCTGCGCGCGGTGCAGGGTGGCCGGATCGATCGCTACGGCACGATCGATCCCAGCGATGCGGGCGAAACGTCGCGCTACAGCCTGTCGGCGACGCTGCGCAAGCGCAGCGCCGACAGGCTGCTGCAGGCGAATGCCTACGTCGTGCAATCGGCATTGACGCTGTTCGCCAACTTCACCTACTTCCTCGACGATCCGGAAAACGGCGACCAGACCCGCCAGACCGAGAAGCGCCGCATGGGCGGCTTCGACATTGCGCACACGTGGTTCAGTCACTGGGGCACGCTGGACATCGCCAACAAGGTGGGGGTGCAGGGGCGCTACGACTACCTGTCGCCGCTGGCGCTGTACGCCACGCGCGACCAGCGCACGCTGCGCACGATCAGCGAGTCCACCGTGAGGGAGGGCAGTGTCGGCCTCTTCGTCGAGAACACGATCAAGTGGCGCGACTGGCTGCGGACCACGGCGGGCCTGCGCCACGACCGCTATCGCTTCGACGTGGCCAGCGACATCGCCGAGAACTCCGGCAAGGTCGGCGCCGGCACGACGTCGCCGAAGCTGGGCATCGTACTGGGTCCCTGGGCGGCGACCGAATTGTTCGTGCAATACGGCGCGGGCTTTCACAGCAACGATGCGCGCGGCACCACCGTCCACCTGGCGCCGAAGGAGCGCGAGCCGGTCGATCCGGTCACGCCGCTCGTCAAGACGCGCGGCGCCGAGATCGGTGCCCGGACGGAAATCGTCCCCGGCCTGCAAAGCTCGCTCGCCGTGTGGAAGCTGCGCGCGGCCTCCGAACTGGTGTTCTCCGGCGATGCGGGCGACACGTCGCCCAGCCGCGGCAGCAAACGTTCCGGCGTCGAATGGAACAACCACTACATCGCGAATGCGGGGCTGCTGCTCGACCTCGACCTGGCCTGGTCGCGCGCCCGCTACACGGGGCATGACGAAGCGGGCGACCACATTCCCGGCGCGATCGGCAAGGTGGCGTCGTTCGGCGCCACCATGACCAACGTCGGCCCGTGGTCGGCCGCTTTCCAGATGCGCTACATCGGGCCTCGCCCGCTGATCGAAGACGACAGCCAGCGCTCGGGCACCACCGCGATCGCGTATGCGCGGCTCGGCTACCGCTTCAACCGGCGCTGGGCTGCGCAACTGGATGCGTTCAACCTGTTCGATCGCAGGGTCAGCGACGTGGACTACTACTATGCCTCGCGCCTGCCGGGAGAGCCGGCGGAAGGCGTGGCGGACATCCACTATCATCCGGCGGAGCGCCGTTCCTTCCGGTTGACGGTGAAGGCGTCGTTCTGAGGGCGCTGTCACCGAGCTGGGCGCCATCGGTTGGTTTGCTGTCTTAACTGCACAACAGCGATATAGCGCCATGCGCCACCTCAACAAATTTACAACGGAAGCGTGACATTTTCGCGCCATTTTCAACCAAATTTGATCCGCATCCCCCAAATCGGGCTGTTACCGATGTTTTCCTAAGGTAACATCTTCTCGGTTAGTTGCTATCGAGAAATTCAAAAATATAAATTCCGCAACTGAAATTGCAACTGGGAAAATCCAAACTGAGGCCTACATGAATTTTTTCCGTAATCTCGCCATCGGCAAACGTCTCGCACTCGGCTTTGCCGTCACGATCTCACTGGCGATCGCCATCGCGGCCATCGCGCTGTGGCGCTTGAACGACGTGGCCAATGCCACCCGCGCGATGCTCGACTCGCCGCTGGCGAAGGAACGCCTGATCAGCGACTGGTCCGGCAAGATCGACAGCGGCGTGCGCCGCACGACGGCGATCGCCAAGTCGAGCGACCTGTCGCTGGGCGCCTACTTCGCCGACGAGAGCAAGAAGTCGTCGGCCCTGTCGACGGAGCTGCAGAAAAAGATCGAGGAACTGATCGTCACCGACGAGGAAAAGGCGCTGTTCGCGAAGATCTCCGAGCAGCGCAAGGTCTATCTGAGCTCGCGCGACCAGATCGCCAAGCTGAAGACGGCCGGCCAGCTGGACGAGGCGGGCAAGGTGTTCGACTCCGTGTTCGTGCCCGGCACCACCGCCTACCAGGCCGCCGTGCAGGAGCTGCTGCAGCTGCAGCGCGCGCAGATCGACCGCAACGCCAAGCATATCGACGAGATCAACAGCCGCAGCCGGCAGCTCGTGCTGACGTTGACGCTGCTGGTCTTCGTGCTGGGCTCGGCCAGCGCCTGGTGGCTGACGATCGGCATCACGCGCCCGCTGCATGCGGCCGTCGAGACCGCGACGCGCGTCGCATCCGGCGACCTGACGAGCCGCATCGAGGCCACCGGCAACGATGAAACGGGCACGCTGCTGCGCGCCCTCGCGGAGATGAACCGTTCGCTGTTCAACATCGTGACGCAAGTGCGCAGCGGCACCGACAGCATCAAGGTCGCGTCGGCGGAGATCGCCGCCGGCAACCACGACCTGTCCTCGCGCACCGAGGAGCAGGCCAGCGCGCTGGAGGAAACCGCATCGTCGATGGAAGAGCTGACGTCCACCGTGCGCGCCAATGCGGACAGCGCGCGGCAGGCCAACGACATGGCCGCCGCTGCCGCCAGCGCCGCCGCGAAAGGGGGCGACGTGGTGCAGCAGGTGGTCGGCCGCATGAATTCGATCGATGCCGCGTCGAAGAAGATCGTCGACATCATCGGCACCATCGACGGCATCGCCTTCCAGACCAATATCCTCGCATTGAACGCCGCCGTCGAGGCGGCGCGGGCGGGCGAGCAGGGGCGCGGCTTTGCCGTCGTGGCGGGTGAGGTGCGCAACCTGGCGCAGCGCAGCGCCACGGCGGCCCGCGAGATCAAGGAGCTGATCGGCGCTTCCGTGTCCGAAGTGGCCGAGGGCAGCCGCCTCGTGTCGCAAGCCGGCAGCACGATGGAGGAGATCGTCGCCAGCGTGCAGCGGGTCAGCGGCGTGATCGGCGAGATCACGGCGGCCAGCGCCGAGCAGAGCACGGGCATCGAGGAAGTGAACCGCGCGATCGGCCAGATGGACGCCGTGACGCAGCAGAACGCCGCGCTGGTCGAGGAATCCGCGGCCGCCGCGGAATCGATGCAGCACCAGGCCAATGCGCTGGCCGAGGTGGTCAAGGTGTTCAACACGGGAGCACAACGCGCATCGGCCGTGGCGGTGCAGGCCGCGCCACGCAAGCCGGTGACGGCGGCGCGCAAGATCGCCCCAGTACCAGCCCCCGCGCCGGCCGTGCGCAAGCCGGTCATGGCCGCGGCAGCGGGCGACGATTGGGAAGAGTTCTAAGCGATGGCCACGCGTATGAACCGACCGCACCTGTTTGTTCTTGGGATATCGCTGGCCTATGCGGTGTGCGTCCATGCCCAATCCGGGGAAGACGAGCGGCTGGTGCGCGGGCGCGCCTCCTATCTCCCCGCTTCCACCTACGCGCTGCTGCAAAAGGTCGAGCGCTTCTGCAGTACGGCCGACAAATCCGCCCGCGAGCCATTTGCCAAGGCGCTCAAGGCGTGGCACGGACGGCATGCCGAGCTGTTGGCGGAGAACGCCAGTGTGCGCGATGAGCTTCTTGCCGAGGCGGCCGCGCCCGGCGCGCCGGCAGGGCTGAAGGCGACACTCGACGATGTGCTGAACGTGCAGGTCGTCCGGCAGATCGACGCGGATTACAAGAAGATGGTGCCGCCGGATTCCTCGCGCGGATGGGCCGGCAAGGCATTCGTGTGTGGTGCGAACGCCGGCCTGATCGACCAGGGGAACTTCGATCTTTCCCGCATCGATCCGGCCGTCGCCGCGTATCTGGAGAAGCGCTTGCAGGCCAGGCGGTCGGGCACGGCCGTGCCTTGAAGTGACACGCTGGCGGCGCAGCCCGACGGGCGCGCCATGGTCAGGCACGGTACTGCCGCACCAGGCTGACGACGTCGGCCAGCGCCATGCCGTCGCAGGCGACCGCCAGGTTGCCGAACATGGGTTGCGCCAGTTTCGTCAGCACGCTCCCGGTGGGCATTTCGATGGCCAGCCGGGCGCCCCGTTCCCAGGCGTGGCGCAGCGCGTCGTCCCAGCGCACTTGGCGGGCCATATTGCCGGCCAGGTCGGCGCGGATGCGCGCGCCGTCGAACAGCGCCCGTCCCAGGCTGCCGCTGACGTACGTGATGTGGGGCGCCTGGAACGGCACGCTGGCCATCGAGTCGGCCAGCGCGGCCGCCTGCGCGGCGAACAGCTCGCAGTGCGACGGCACGCTGACGGCAAGCCGTTCCGCCTTCGCGCCAAGGCCGCTGTCCCGCACCAGTTCGGCCACCGCGGCCAGCGCGTCGTCCGCGCCGGCGATCACTTGCTGGCGCGGGCCGTTCAGGTTCGCCACGTACACGGGGCTTCCGGCACGGTGGACCCGTGCGACCAGCGCTTCCAGCTGCGCGACCGGCAAGCCGCTGACCGCCGTCATGCCGTAGCCGGATGGGTAGGCTTCCTCCATCAACCGGCCCCGCAGCGCGACCATGCGCACCGCATCCTCGAAATCCAATACGCCCGCGGTGACGGCGGCGGGATACGCGCCGATCGACAGGCCGGCAACGATGTCCGGCACCGCGCCCAACGTGGCGAGGCGGCGTGCCGTCGCCACGCCGCAAATCAGCAGGGACAGTTGCGTCGCCACCGTCGAGCGCAGCGCATCGGCCGTGTCGAGTTTCAGCGGATCGTGGCCCAGCGCGGCGGCGGCTTGCGCCAGCGTGGCCGCCGTCTCGGCGCAGTCGGGCAGGTCGTGCAGCATGCCGGGCCGCTGCGCGCCCTGGCCGGGGAAGGTAAACAGCACGGTCATGCCGCCACTGCTTGGTGCCACGGGTCGGACACGAGCACAGGCCCGTGCGCCGTCTTCACCAGCACGCGGCCGCCGCGCGCATAGTCGGCCAGCGCGAAGCCGCCGGTTCCCGTGTCGACCTGGATGTCCACACGCACCGCAGCATCGGCCTGCATGCGCAGCAGTTGCTCCAGCGTGGCCGTGGCCAGCGGAGCGGGGGAGCGCACCAGCAGATCCAGGTCGCTGTCCGCGCGCAGCACGGGCAGGCCGCAGGCCAGCTGGAAGCCGGCGCCGCCGGCCGGGCCCCACGCGACACCCAGTTCGTCCAGCCGCGGCGCCAGCGCGGCCAGCACTTGCAGCGCCGGCATGGCCGGGTCGCCCGTGCCGGCCTGCCGTGCCAGCATCTCCGGCGTGACGATCCGTGCCACGGAGGCCGCCTGTACATAGCCCTTGCAACGCTCGCTGCGCGTTCGGCCGCGCGCGCCGGCGGGCACGCGCCCGTCCGCAACCGCTTCGCGCCGCACCACCAGCGGTGCGCGGGCGTGCCACGCCGCATCCAGCCATGCCGGCCAGGCGCCGGCCGGCTCGAAGCGCTCCAGCGCGTGCAGGAACAGCAGGTCATGCGGCCGCGGTGCCATCATTCCACCAGCGCGCGCGTGGCGAAGTACAGCAGCGAAGGGCCGAGCAGGCACCCGAGGCCCGTGTGGAACGTGGCGACGAGCGCGCCATACGGCACCAGCTTGCGGTCCGTGGCGGCAAGGCCCGCGGAGACGCCGCTGACGGTGCCGGCCAGGCCGCCGAACACCATCGCCGAACGGGGCGTGCGCAGGCGCAGGAAGCCGGCGGCGGCCGGCGTGCCGACCATCACGACGATGGCCTTGATCAGGCCTGCGGCGATGCTGAGTGCCATCACGTCCGAGCTGGCGCCGATCGCCGCGCCGGTCACGGGGCCGACGATGTACGTCACCGCACCGGCGCCGATCGTCGTGATGCTGACGGCATCGCGGTAGCCGAACGCATAGGCCACGCAGGCGCCCACGATGAACGGCAGGAAGGTGCCGAGCAGCAGTGCCACGACGCCCACCATGCCGGCCTTGCGGGCTTCCACCACCTGCACCTCGAACGCGGTGGCGACGATGGCGAAGTCGCGCAGCATCGCGCCGCCCATCAGGCCGACGCCGGCAAACAGCTTCACGTCCGCCAGGCCCTTCGTGCCGCCCGTCTCCAGGCCGCCCCAGTACGCGAGGCCCAGGCCGATCAGGATCGCGATCGCCGAGCCGTGCACGCGGCCCATCGTCAGGCGCTGCGACAGCTGCATCGCCACCCACATCACCAACCCAACCAGCGTGAACGCCAGCACCAGGCCGTTGTGCTGGAACGTCTTCTCAAGCAGTTCGATCATCGCGTTCTCCTCAGACGGCGGTGGCGGCGTGGTGCGGCACCGTGGCCGGCTTCTCGCCACGGTTGATCAGCGCGATGCAGCAGCCGCACACAAAGACGCTGCCCACCGCGGCCAGCAGCGCGATCGGGCCGCCGCGCAGCGCGGTGACGACGTTCTGCTGCGCCGCCATCGCCACCACGACGGGGATGTACATCGCGCCCCAGAACGCCACGCCCATCTCGGTCGGCTGCGGCATCCAGCCGCGCTTGTGCAGCCAGAGGCGGGCGGCGATCAGCAGCAGCATCGCGATGCCGACGCCGCCGACGTTGGTGCGGGCGCCGAGCAGGGTGCCCAGCAGGTCGCCGAGGAAAATGCCCAGCAGGTGGCACAGGGCCAGTAGTGCGGTTCCGTAAATGACCATCTTGAATGTCTCCGTGTTCAAGTTCGCTTCAGGATAAGCGGCCGCCGCGTTAGTTTTATTATGCGTGCGGCCGGTCGTGCGGTGGTGCTGTCAGCTGCCTCCTTTCCACTGCTCGCGCAGCAACTGGCGCACGCGCCGCGAGGCAGTGCGGTGCGCGCCGCCGTGGCGGCTGGCGAGATCGCGCGCCGCGTCATGCGCGATGTCGATCAGTGCTTCCTCGAGCGCGGCGCGTACCAGCGCCACGTCCGCGGCAGAAGGCGAACCCGCGTTCTCCGGCCGCAGCACTTTCCACAACAGCCCCAGCGTAGCGTAGTTGCCGATGTCGTAGGCCATCGGCGGCACGCTTTGCGCCAGTGCTTCCAATGCCTCGACGGAGCGCAGCGTGATGCGCGCGGCGGATGCCTTGCCCATCGCGTGCACCATCACGCCGGGATCGTCCAGCGCGATCAGCCGGTTGGCCTGGTAGCCGTGCGCCAGGAAGGCGCCGGACATCGCCGGGCCCACCAGCAGCGCTATCACCGGATGGCCCGCCAGCCGCGCCTGCGCATACGCGCCCGCGGCACCGGCCAATGCCTGGTGGATGCCATACGCTTCCTCGCGGCGGCCGTAAGCCTGGCTGGCCACGTCGACGATCGCGACGATGGGGCGCTTGCGCTCGGCATCCACGTCCTGCGCGATCGTCCGCTGCACGGCCTGGGCCAGCTGCCAGCCTTCGACGAGGCCCACTTCGCCGTTGCGGGCGCGGGGGAAGCGATTGCCCGGATCGGGCACCACGGCGATGAAGCGGGCCGGCTCGCCCGCCAGCACGCCGTCATGCGCGCGCACCGCAGGCCAGTCGTACAGCGCGGTGCCGCCGGCCAGCGCGGCCAGCCACGTGGCGCCGCGGGCGGAGGTTGTTTGCTCGTTCATGCCAGTCCTTTCCCGTAGATCGTGCGCACGTCCGGTGCCACTGCCTGCTGGGCGGTGTCCACCTGCCCGAGCGCGGCGAGGAAGTCCGCGTAACGCTCGCTGCGATGGACGGCCGGCACGCCGGCCTGGAACAGCCGCGTGACGGTCGCGCGCACCGCGGCCGTATCGTCGTCCACCAGCACGTCGGCCAGGTGCGTGGCGACGCGCTGCTCGCCGCCCGTCAGGTGCCAGATCAATGCGCGGTTGCGCGAATCGAATTCCGCGAGGCCCGCTTCCTGCTCGATCACCTGCGGCCCGTTCAGGCCAAGGCGGGCCTCGCGCGTCAGCACGAGGTAGGAGCACAGGCCGGCGGCGATCGACATGCCGCCATAGCAGCCCACGGTGCCGGCGCTGACGCCGATCACGGGCCGGTAGCGCCGCAGGTCGACGATCGCCGCCTGTATCTCGGCAATGGCGGCCAGGCCCAGGTTCGCTTCCTGCAGCCGCACGCCGCCCGTCTCGAACAGGATCACGGCCTGGGTCGGGATGCCGGCGCGGTTGTCGTCGGCCGCCAGTTCCAGCGCGCCGGCGATCTTGGCGCCGCCCACTTCGCCCATGCTGCCGCCCTGGAACGCGCCCTCGATGGCCAGCACCACCGTGGCCACGCCGTCGAGCAGGCCCTTGGCGACGATGACGCCGTCGTCCGCCTGGGTGACGAGGTTCTGCTGCGCGAGCCATGGCGAGGTGACGCGGTCGAACGGGCCGACGAGCTCACGCATCGAGCCCGCGTCGAGCAGGGCCTTGGCGCGGCTGCGCGCGCCCCGTTCGATGAAGCTGTCCCGCTGCAGCAAATGGTCGATGCTCATGGTTGCCCTCCCTGCGCCGCATCCTCGAAGGCCTGCTCGATGCGCATGCGCACCACGCCGGGCGTGGCGCCGTTGTCGTTGATCTCGATGGCCGCCGCAGGCAGTGCGCCGGCGGCGAACACGCGTTCCAGCAGCGCCTTCCACGTGGCGCCGTAACCGTCGACCGACGTCTGCACGGCGATCGTCGTCCGGCCCGGCGCGGCAGGTTCCAGCAGCACTTCCAGGTCGCCGGAAGCGACTACACCGGCGACGACGCGCGACGCGGCGGTCTGGCCGGCAGCGAATTCAAACTGCAATTTCTCCATGTTGCCACTCCGTGTGTTGGGTTTGTTCGATCGCGTCCAGCAGCAGCGCGGCCGCCAGCAGGTCCGCCGCGCCGCCGGGCGAGACGCCGCGCGCCAGCATGTCCGTTTCCAGCGCGTGCAGGGCGCGTCGGCCGCCCGGCGTGCCGGTGCCGCCCGCGTCCAGCACCGCCTGCGCACCGCGCCTGGCCGCGCTCAGTGCCGCCGGGCCGCCGCGCGCCAGCAGGCACGTGTCGTCCAGGCTGGCGATGACGGCCACCAGCGCATCGATCCGCGCCGTGCTTTCGTCATTGCCCCGGCCGCGCGACGCTCGCAGCATCGGCAGCGCGACGTCGACCACGTGCGGGAAGCCTGCCTCGGCCTGGCCGCGCGCGCCGCCGACACCGTAGGTCATGCGCGCCGCCTCGCCCTTGTTGCCGGTGACCGCCGGCGCACCGGGGTCGCGCAGCCGGGCCAGTGCGCCGGCGCGGGCCGCGACTTGCGCGGGCGCCGCATCCCCGTTCGCGGCGGCCGTGACGATCAGGCCCAGCGCCCAGATCGCACCGCGATGCGTGTTGACGCCGTTGGTGGCCGCCATCATCGCGCTTTCCGCCGTGCGGCCGATGGCACCGATGCGCGTGCGCAGTGTGGGCAGGTGGTCGATATCGCCGCCCGCCTGCGCCATCGCGGCAAACGAAGGCCGCAACGCGTGCGCCGAATGGCACATCAGCAGCCAGTGCAGGTCGCGATGGGCGCCGCTGCCGCGCAGGTCGACGAGGCCGGGCTTCGGCGTCAGCATGGCTTCGTCGATCAGCGCGGCCACGGCGAGGTCGGCAAGCCGGTCGGGCCAGGCGCCGGCGGTTACTGCACAGGCTCGGCTGTCGAGTAGTTTCAGGGCCTTCATCACCAGCTCCTGAACTTGGCGGGCGGGTCGTACAGGCCGCCGGACCAGTCGACCAGGTCGGCGATGCTTTTTGCCGCCAGCAGCGAGCGGGTGGCCTGGTTACGCTGCACGCCGATGTCTTCGGGCAGCGCGATCAGGCCGTCGCGGCGCATGCGCGCGGTCTGTTGCGGGTCGTGGCACAGGCCCACCGGGGTCACGCCGGCCACCGCCGCCAGCATCGCCTTGCGCTCTTCGAGGGAGCGGGCCTTGTACAGGTAGGCGATGCCTTCCTCCGTGAGCACGTGAGTGACGTCGTCGCCATAGATCATCACCGGCGCCAGCGGCATGCCGGACGCCTTGCCGACGTCGACGGCGTCTAGCGATTCGACGATCGTCGGCTGGCTGCCGTCCTGGAACGTCTCGACCATCTGTACCACCAGCTTGCGCCCGCGCGACAGCGGGTCGTCGCCTTCGATCAGGTCGAGCCAGGCCGGCGTCGGATGGCGCCGGCCATGCGGATCGTGGCCCATGTTCGGCGCGCCGCCAAAGCCCGTCAGGCGGCCGTGCGTGACGGTCGACGAATTGCCTGCGCCATCCATCTGCAACGTGGCGCCGATGAACAGGTCCACCGCGTACTGGCCCGCCATCTGGCACAGCAGGCGGTTCGAACGCAACGAGCCGTCCGCGCCCGTGAAGAAGATATCGGGGCGGGCCGCCGTGTAGGCTTCCATGCCCAGCTCCGCGCCGAAGCAGTGCACGCTGTCGACCCAGCCGCTTTCGATGGCCGGGATCAGCGTGGGGTGGGGATTGAGCGTCCAGTTGCGGCAGATCTTGCCCTTCAGGCCCAGCTGCTCGCCATAGGTCGGCAGCAGCAGTTCGATCGCCGCCGTGTTGAAGCCGATGCCGTGATTCAGCGACTGCACGTTGTGGCGTTCGTACACGCCGCGGATCGCCATCATCGCCATCAGCACGTGCACGGGCTTGATCAGCCGCGGGTCGCGGGTGAACAGCGGCTCGATGTAGAACGGCTTGTCGGCCTGCACGACGAAGTCGATCCACGAGCCGGGAACGTCCACCCGCGGCAGGCCGGCCGGATCGTCGACGATCTCGTTGACCTGCGCGATGACGATGCCGTCGCGGAAGGCGGCCGCTTCGACCAGCGCCGGCGTATCCTCGGTGCTGGGGCCCGTGTACAGGTTGCCGTCGCGGTCGGCCTTGTAGCCGGCCACCAGCACGACGTTCGGCACCAGGTCCACGTACAGCCGCGCATACAGTTCCACGTACGTGTGCAGCGCGCCCACCTGCAGCGCGCCTTCCTGCAGCAGCTGCGAGATGCGCAGGCTCTGCGCGCCGGCAAACGCGAAATCGAGCTTGCTGGCGATGCCGCGCTCGAACAGGTCGAGGTGCTGCGGCAGGCTCACGCTCGGCATGATCAGGTGCAGGCCGCTGACCTTGTTCGGATCGACCTGCACCAGCGCGCGGGCCAGGAAGTCGGCCTGCTTCTGGTTGTTCCCTTCGAGGACCACGCGGTCGCCGCTGGCCACCAGCAGCTGCAAGGCCTCGACGATGGCGCCGGTGCCGAGCACGCGGCCGTCGCACAGGTGGCGCACCGCGTCCAGGCGCCGGCGCTTTTCCTGGCGCCGGGTATCCCACTGGCGTGGGGGAGTACCGTTCATGCTGTCTCCTGTTGAAAACGTATCGGATGTGGCCCAGCATAAGCAGCGCCTGCTTGCCGTTCAATCAATCCAACCGTTCCGACGTTTACTCTGAGGTTAATGATCGGCTATCCTCGTCCAAAGGAGGCGGCGCGATGATCGATGAAGAAATTACATTAAAGAAACTGGAAATCTTCCTGGCCTTCATGCGCTTGAACAGCCTGGCGCGGGTCTCGGACGAGGTAGGGCAGAGCGCCGTCAGCGTGCACCGCGCGCTGCACTCGCTGGAAGAGGGCTTGCGCTGCCCCCTGTTCCAGCGCGAAGGCCGCAAGCTCACCGCCTTGCCGGCCGCCTTCGCATTCGCCAGCCACGCGCAGCGGGCCGTGGCGGAAACGGAGGAGGGCATCCGCAAGGTGCGCGAGCTGGCGGGCTTCAACAGCAACCGGCTGCGTATCGGCTCGCTGTATTCGCTGACCCTGCACTGCATCCCGCACCTGTTGATGGGCCTGAAGTTGCGCCGCCCGGAGCTGCACGTGGACCTGACGCTCGGCTCGAACAAGGACCTGCTGCAGCGCCTCGCCAACGGCCAGCTGGACGCGGTGGTGATCGGCCTGCAGGCGCCGCACCACAACCCGCAGCTGCTCGCGGTGCCGCTGTTCGAGGACGAGGTCCGCCTGGCCGCGCCCCTTGGTTCCCCGTATGCCGGCACGCCGCGCGTCGACCTGAAGGACCTGCGCCACGAGCAGTTCCTCACGTTGGGCGACGGCTTCGTCACGGCCGACAGCTTCAACCACGCGTTCCGCCAGGCCGGCTTCGTGCCGGAGACAACGCTGCAGGTCAGCGACATCTTCTCGCTGATCAACCTGGTCGGCAGCGGCATGGGCTACAGCCTGTTGCCTGCCCGCGTGGCGGCCTACAGCGCGCGCATCGAACTGATCCCGCTGGCGGCACCATACGTGTCGCACCAGGTCATCACGTTGCTGCTGCCGCGCTCGCGCGAGAAGGATGCGAACTTGCTGGCGCTGGCGGCCGAGTCGCGCATGTTCAGCAAGCAGCCGGCGAGTTGACGGCCTGTCCGCACGCGAAGACTTCCTGCGACAATCGCACGACAATTTTTGTACTTGTGCCCGCTCGCCGGGGTGCACACTGGCCACGCTATCACCCACCACCAACAAAGGAGAACAGCATGGGACCAGATAACGTGCAGTCCGGCGCATTGCCGACCCAACCGCTCACCGCCGCGCAGCGGGCGCGCCTCAAGAAAGCGATGCTCGTCACCCCGCAGGCGATGGAGCACCTGCGCAAGATGGGCATGTTCAAGGCGCGCAGGGCGGCGGATGCGCCGGAGATGATGCCGGAAGGCTGCTGCAAGCCGGACGGCGGCACCTGCTGCCCGAACGCGAAGTGACGCGATGGTCATCACGAACGAACGCTTGCGCGCGGCGTTCCTGACGCCGCGGATGGCGTGCTATTTCGCCCACAAGCTGCCGCACCTCGACCCGGCCGAGCTGATTGCCCGCATCGAGGAAACGCTGAAGTTCCTGAACATCGCCGTGTACTGCACGGGCAATATCCCCGTGACGCGCGACATCGACGACATCTGGCACCTGTGGATCCTCGAGACCCAGGAATACCAGCGCCTGTGCGGCCTGCTGCAGGGGCGCAGCTTCATCCATCACACGTCGAACGTCTACCTGCGCTGCGGCGGCGACGAAGCGGTGCCGCCGGAACAGGATGTGGAAGAAAAGCTCGCGGCGCTGGCGATGTATGTGAAAAACTACGGGCCGCTGCGGGCGGACCGGGTGCGGTACTGGAAGTTCGCCGCGTACCTGGTGGACGATTGCGGCTGGAGCCTCGAGCAGCTCAATGGCTTCCTGGCGCCGGCGGAAGTGCCGGAGGCGGCGACCGCATAGATTCAGCGACATTTCTTAACATGGTTTTACACGGCTTGATGTTTCCCTGAGGGAATTCTCGGCTACGATCCCGTATCGTCAACCGACGCCTGCATCAGGCAATCCATCACCATGCGCCAGACCCTCCTTCCGATGACCTGCCTCGCCGCGCTGCTCAGCGCGTGCGGCGGCGACACCGCCACCGAAACTTCCACCGAAGCGCAAGCCAGCGCGCTGCTGTCGACCGGCACCGTCGTGCTGGAACTCGATCCCGGCAACCTGGGCGAGCTCGATGCGCAGCAGCTGGCCGAGCCCACATTCCACATGGCGCCGGTGCTGCTCGATGCGCCGGCCGATGCCGCGCCAGGGCAGGCAGCGCCGGCCACCGTGCATACGCAGACCGTGCCCACGCTGTTCCGCGGCATGAACCCGAAACACCTGACCGTTGAGAAGCTGGGGCTCGTGCAAGCAGGCCGCCTGGCGCCGGACGAGACGAGCGCCACGCCGTCCGCCAGCAGCACGACGGTCGCCACCTACACGCCGGCGCAGATCCGCGCCGCGTACGGGCTGCCGGCCCTGCCGTCCAGCTTCACGAACCTGACGGCCGCGCAGGCCGCCGCACTGGGCGCCGGCCAGACGATCTACATCGTCGATGCGCAGCACGATCCGAACGTCGCCGCCGAACTGGCGGCCTTCAACAGCAAGTTCGGCCTGCCCACGTGCACGACGAAGACCATCGCGACGAACGCCAGCCTGCCGCTGTCCACCGCTTCCGGCACGGCTTGCGAATTCTCGGTGGTGTACAGCACGTCGACGGGCGGGATGACGAGCACCGCGCCGTCGTACGACTCCGGCTGGGCCACCGAGATCGCGCTGGACGTGCAGTGGGCGCACGCCACGGCGCCGCTGGCGCGCATCGTGCTGATCGAAGCGAACAGCTCCACCTATGCGAACCTGCTGGGCGGCGTCAAGCTGGCCAACAATATGGGGCCAGGCATCGTGTCGATGAGCTTTGGCGGTGCCGAGAGCAGCACCACCAGCTCCGCCGACGCCACCTTCGCGGCCGCCGGCATGACCTATGTGGCGGCTACCGGCGACTCCGGCTACGGCGTGTCGTGGCCTTCCGTGTCGTCGAAGGTGCTGGCCGTCGGCGGCACGACGCTGACGTACACGGGCGGCACCCGCTCGGAAGTGGCGTGGTCGAGCACCGGCGGCGGCGTCAGCGCCTATGTCGCGACACCCAGCTACCAGACCAGTGCCGTGCCGGGCATGGGCTCTGCCGCGCGCCGCACCGTGGCTGACGTGGCGTTCAACGCGGATCCGAACAGCGGCCAGTACGTGGCCGTGATCGCGTCCGGCAGCAGCACCGTCAAATGGACCAGTATCGGCGGCACCAGCCTGGCCACGCCGCAATGGGCCGGCCTGATCGCCGTGGCCAATGCGCTGCGGGCGCAGAACAGCAAGGCGGCGCTGGGCGCTCCGCATGCGGCGCTGTACACGCAGATCGCCACCGTGCCGGGCAGCTACGCCAGCGTGTTCACCGACATCACGGCCGGCAGCAACGGCACCTGTTCCGCGTGCGGCGCGAAGACGGGCCACGACGTCGTCACGGGCCTCGGCACGCCGAACGTGAGTGCGCTGCTGAGCACCGTGTCCGGTCTCACCGTGCAGACGGCGCCCGTGCTGACGGCGGCCACGATCAACGGCAAGGTGGGCACCGCGTTGTCCTTCACGGTGGCGGCGACGGCGGCCAATGCCGTGACGTACGCGCTGTTCGGTGCGCCGGCCGGCATGAGCATCGCCAGCGACGGCGTCGTCAGCTGGGCGTCGCCGGTGGCCGGTACGTACGGCGTGACCGTGACGGCGAAGGACAGCGTCAACGGCCTGACGGGGCAGGCCGTGTACACCGTCGTGATTTCCTCGTCGTCGACCGGCACGCCGGTCACCACCGGCAGCGGCCCCGTGATCACGGCCAGTGCGCTGACGGGCGTGGCGAACCGCAAGCTGACGGGCACGATCGGCATCACGGACAGCGGCAGCAAGGCGATCTCCGTGTCGATCACCGGGGCGCCGCTGGGCATGACGTTCTCGGCCAGCGGCTCGGCCGTGTCGGTCGTGTGGGCGGCCCCGAAAACGGGCAGTTACCAGCTGAAGGTCGTCGCCACCAACGGCAACGGCGTCAGCGCCACCGCGACGGTGCCGGTGACGATCACGGCGCGCTGACGAGAGCGCAGGGCGGGGCGGCTTCACTCCGGGTCGCAGCGCTCCAGCCGATACCCCTGCGAGTAGGCGGTGCGGATCATCACCGTGCGCCGCCCCTCGGCCAGCAGCTTCTTGCGCAGCTTGTAGACGTGCTGCTCGATCGTGCGGCCGGCCACCTCGCTGTCCGCGCTCCAGATCACCGCGCCGATCGTCTCGCGCGAAATGTAGATGCCGGGCGACGAGAAGAACAGCCAGGCCATCGCGAACTCGCGCGGCGTCAGGTCCACCGGCTGGCCGTCGAACGTGCAATGGGCACTGTCGCGGTCGAGATGGTAGCCGGCGAAGCGGATGATGCGGTGCGCATTGGCCGGCGCGCAGCGGCGCTGCAGCGCGGCGATGCGGGCCGTCAGTTCCACCGCTTCGACGGGGCGGGGGATGAAATCGTCAGCACCGCTGTCGAGCATCAGCGCGGCCAGCTCGGGGCTGTGCAGCGCGGACAGGATGATGACGGGCGTGCGGTCGCCCGTGCGCAGCTTCAGCCAGGCGAGAATGCCGTTGTCGTCGCGCGGGTGCGCGCCGATGTCGACGAGGATCATGTCGAAGCTGGTTCTCCTGATCGTGCGCAGCAGCGCCGCCTCGCTGTCGACGAGCGTCGCCTCGTGGTTCGCGCCCGCGAGTATCGTCCTGATGTTGGCGGAAACGGCCGCATTGGCAATACAGCATGCGATCTTCATGGTCTCCTCACCGGATGTCTGCCGATCCAACCCCGGGCGGTGCGCACGTTTTCTAGTTGTTCCGCGGCTGCAGCAGCGGGCCGGGGAAGGCCGGGAAGTGGCGCCGGGGTTGCGCGGCTTCCCGTTCCACCGGCTCCGCATGCAGGTCGAGGATGTTGACGACGTTATCGGCCAGCACGCTGCGGCCGATCCGGTAGTTCTTCTGCGCGATCTCCCGCATCGCCGCGCGGTCGCCCAGCAGCTTGTGGACCTCGGACACGAAGCCGTCGTCCGGCAGGCCGTCCTGCTCGGCCGACGTGCGCATCACCGGCGCGGCAAAGCCGTAGCGCCCATACACCTCCCAATAGAATTCGTAGCTGCTGGTGATGTAGCACCGTTCGGCGCTGATCGCCTCGCCGATCGGATTGCCGTAGCTGTCGTAATCCCACGCGGTCAGGAACGACACCAGGTCGCACGAGTGGTACAGGTCCTCGATCGTGTCCACGTGTTCCTGGCCCGGCATGAACGAGTGCTGCAGCGCGCCGACGAACTTGACGAACGGCTGCACGCCCAGCGCATCGGCCAGCGCGCGCAGGCCGTCGTAGCAGCCGGGGTGCTCGCCGGGATCGCCCGCCACCACCAGATACACATTGCGGTCCACGCCGTCGCGCCGGTACAGCGCGTTCAGCCGGTGCACCAGCGCGATGTCGCGGTCCAGCCGTTTTTGCGGGATGATGCGGGTGGTACGCGCGACCAGCACGTCCTGCTCGCGGATGCCCAGCGTCTTCCTCATGTCGCGGCGCCGCTGGCCCTTGCTGAAATCGTAGGTGTTCTTCTTCACCGTCACGACGACGCCGTTGTCGCACCATTCCTCGAGCTTGTGCTTCAGGTGATGGTTCAGCGTCACGTAGGTGATGTACGGCGAGCGCACCGGCTTGACGGCATGGCGGTAGGGCGGCAGCCCGTATTTCGTTGCCGTCTGCTCGCTGTTCCACATCAGGTCGTGGTCGCGCCAGATCACGAAGTTGCCTTTCGCATGGCGCTTGCCGTAGGTGGCAATGGCCAGGTACAGCGCCTTCGTGTAGATGATGTTCTCGGGCAGCGTACCGTTTTCGACGAACACGTAGCCGATGCCGAGCCGCTCCCACTGCTGCAGCAGCCGTTCGGTCAGCCGGCCGGCGGCGCGCTCGATCGCCAGCAGGATGGCTTGCTGTTCGGCCGGCGCGGCCGGCACCGTGCCGCCGATCAGCACCTGGTGGGCGTAGTCGATGAAGCCCACGTTGTAGTCGGGGATCGACGCGATGTCGGCGATGCGCACCAGCGTGAACACGCCGTCGTAGATCTCGCGCTCGGCGTCGTACGGCTGGCCGAAGCGGCCCTTGTCCACCTTGATGTCGTAACCCAGGTCGAGGTAGCAGCGGATGCCCTTGGCCGCGAGCTGCCGCGCAATCTTGGACGCCTCCACCGTGATGCCCGACACGGCCACGGCATCGAAGGAGATGAATATCGCACTTGTTTGTTTTCGCATCGGTCAGATTCCATGCCTGTCGGTCAGCTTCGGCCACCCGCGATCGCCAGGTAGTCGGTGTACAGCTGCGGTGCACCGGGGAACGACGCCAGCTCGCGCCACGCTTCGTTGACACGCTCGCAGTCCTGGTGCGTGCGCACGAACTCCAGCGCCTTGTCGGTGGAGACGTCCAGCTCCGGGTGATACGCGTTCAGCGCGGCGAGGCTCTCGATCTCCAGCAGCACCGCATAGGGTTCGCGGCGAGTGCCGCCCGTGCCCCGCAACACGTGCAGCTTCCAGCCCGGGTAGTCTTCCAGCCGGTGGATGTTGTCGCGAATGAAGCCTTCGAACCTCTCCGGCGCCACGCCCGGGCGCAGCGCCAGGTGGTGGATGCCGACGACGCGGGCAACCGGGTCGCCGTCGTTGCCGCCCCGGAAGTTCGGCCCTTCCGGCAACGTGCTGCGGGTGTTTTCCGCGATCAGCGCGAACGACGAGAACAGCGTCGACGGCTCGGCGAACGTGGCATATGTCCGCCACTCCGCGATGCGCTCCAGCGCCGCCGGGTGCTGTTGCCAGAATTCGCGCGCCGCCGCGGTCCGCTCGCCATGCTCGTCGACGTAGCGTGCGTACTGCGCTGCGTCGGGCGCTTCGTACAGCATCAGGTACTGGTCCGTACGTTCGCCGCGCAAGCCCTTCAGCAGTGTCCACTGCCAGCCTGGGTAGGCGGGGATGTCGCGGCCGCCGCTGCGGGCGAACTGTTCGAAGTCGCCGGCGGTGACGCCTTTTTTCAGGTTCAGGCCGATGTAGTGCAGGCTGAAGATCGACATGGTTGCTCCATCAATGAGTGTCACGAATAGGTGTCAGCGCGTGATCCGCGGCGCGAGCAGGGCGACCGCCAGCACGGCCACCGCGGCGGCGGCAAATGCCGCCGTCAGGTTGAACTGGCGGGCTACCTGGCCGATCAGGGCGGGGCCGCACAG
This sequence comes from Pseudoduganella flava, assembly GCF_007830495.1. Taxonomy (GTDB): domain Bacteria; phylum Pseudomonadota; class Gammaproteobacteria; order Burkholderiales; family Burkholderiaceae_D; genus Rugamonas; species Rugamonas flava. The sequence continues at coordinate 185,494 of NZ_VLKW01000008.1, forward strand.
CAAGCCCGCATAGCCCAGCAGGGTCACGGCCGGCAGCGCGGCGGCGGACGGCACGTCCGGCTGGTTGCCGGCCCGTGTGAACAGCACGGGCACGATGTTCGCCAGCCCCGCGCCGGCCAGCATGAAGCCGGCCAGCGCGGCGCCGGCGCGGTCCACCGTCACGATCAGCAGCAGGCCGGCCGCGGCGGCCAGGCTGCCCAGCACCAGCGTGCGGCGCGAGCCGATGCCGTCGACGATGCGGTCGCCCACCATCCGCCCCAGCGCGACGACGATCGAATACAGCGTGAAGCCGAAGCCCGCGTGGCGCTGGTCCACGCCCCGTTCCGTATGCAGGAAGACGGCTGACCAGTCCAGCATCGCGCCCTCGATCAGGAACATCAGGAAGCACAGCAGCGCGATCGGCAGCAGGCCCGGATGCAGCAGCGCCTTGAACGTGCCGGCAGGACGCTCGCCTTCCGGTGCACGCCGCGGCAGCAGGTCGCCGGCGGCAGGCAGCGCGGCGATGGCGATGACCAGCACGACGGCAAGCACCGCGTGCAGCGGCGCCACGCCGGCGGCCAGCAGCACGCTGACGCCGCCCGCGCCGGCGATGCTGCCGATGCTGTACAGGCCGTGAAAGCCGGACATCCGCGGCTGCCCGCTTTCCCGCTCGACGACGACGGCCTGCGCATTCATCGCCACGTCCAGCAAGCCGTTGGCCGCGCCGAACACGAAGAGCGCTGCCGCCATCACCGGCAGCGACGTGGCGGCTACGATCGCCGGCAGGTCGGCGCACAGCGTGGCGACGCAGGCGACGATCAATGCCCGGCAGCCGAAGCGCGCGATCAGGCGGCCGCTAAACGGCATCAGCAGCATCGAGCCGGCGGCGATGCAGAACAGCAGCAGGCCCAGCGTGCCGTCGTCGATGCCGAGACGGCTTTTCGAGAACGGGATCAGCGGCGCCCACGCGGCCATGCCCAGGCCCGCGACGAGGAAAATCCTGCGGGTGGCGCGCTGCGCCGCGGCGTTCGGCGTGGCGGCGCGGCGCGAGAGTTGGAGTTCCACGGGCGTCCTTGTGTGGATGGGGAAGAGGAGGGACGGGAAGGGCTCAGCCGCCCGTGCTTTCCGCCACGGCGATGTAGTCGGTGTAGAGTTGCGGCGAGCCGGAGAACGACGCCAGGCGCTTCCACTCCTCGTACATCTGCTTTGTGTCGCGGTGCGCCTTGGCGAACTGCGCCGCTTCGTCGGTGCCGATGTCCGGCTCGGGGTAGAACGTCTCCAGCGCGGCCAGGCTGGCGATTTCCATCAGCACCACGTACTGGTCCAGCCGGTTGCCCCGCTCGCCCTTGAGCAGGCGGAATTTCCAGTCCGGGTAGTCCTCGATGCGGTGGTGATTCTCCGCGATGAAGCGCTCGAACGTCTCCGGTTGCACGTCCGCCCGCAGCGCCAGGTTGTGGATGCCGATGATCCGCGCCACCGGCGGCTCGCCGGGCCGGTCGCGGTAGCGTGGGCCCGGCTGCACGGTACTGCGCTCGTTCTCCGCCAGCAGCCGGTAGTCCGTGAAGATCGTCGGCAGTTCCCAGAACGACGCATGGCGCTTCCACGCGGCGATCGTCTCCTGCGCATGCGGATGGTCGCGCCAGAACTGGCGGGCCAGCGCCGTCTGGTTGCCGTCCGGGCCGACGTAGCGGTCGCGCTGCGCGGCGCTGTCGATCTCGAACAGCATCAGGTGCTGGCCCGTGCGTTCGCCACGCAGCCCGCGCAGCAAGGTCCAGCGCCAGCCGGGGTAGCAGGGCAGGTGCGCGCCTTGCTCGCGCACGAACCGCTCGAACGCTTCGGCCGTCACGCCCGCCTCGGTATCGACGGCAACGTACTGGAAAGTGAAGACTGGTTGGTCGGTCATGGCGGTCCTCAGGCTTGCGCGGTGGGGAACTGCGAGGTTGGGAACTGCGTGTTGATGATGGCTTCGACGAGCGTCACGCCATTCGGCGTCAGCATCACGACGTGGTTGTCGACGGTGACGAGGCCCTTGCGCGTCAGCGTCGCCAGCGCGCTGTCGATGACGGGGTTGGCGAAGAAGCTCTTGCCGTTGAAGCGCCTTTGATACACGCGGTCGTCCACGGGGATCAACGTGGACAGCGCCATCTTGAAGGCATTGAGTTCCCGCTGCATGGGCGACATGCCGCGCGTCTCGTCGATCGGCAGGCGGTTTTCGTCGAGCGCCTGCTTGTACAGCGGGTAGCTGGTGATATTGATCGCTTCGGCGCCGATGCATTTGGAGCTGCCGCCCAGGCCGATCGCCACTTCCGGGTATTGCTTGTCCAGGTCCGTGATCAGCGCCTTCCATTTCTCGGCCGGCTGGCCCTGCCGGTGGAAGTACATCGTCGGATGCTCGCGGTAGCCGTCGGCGAGGTACAGCTCGACGAGCTCGCGCATCTGGTACTGCTTGCCGAGGCCAGGGAAGCGCATGTCGTTCTTGTCGACCAGGCCCTTCTTCTGCCACAGGCTTTCGCGCACGCCGGAGACGCCGGTGCGCCGCTTCATGAATTCCTCCATGTGCAGCTTGGTGCAGACGACGTGCGACAGTTCCAGCTCCAGCGTCTTCTCCATATCGTATCGGACGTCGTCCACTTCCTGGCCCAGCATGCCGTAGATCAGGTCCACACTGACCCAGTCGAAGCCCAGTGCGCGGGCGTTGTGGATCGTCTCCACGCATTCGTCGGCCGAGTGCATGCGGCCGCACGCGGCGATGATGCGGTCGTCGAACGACTGCGCGCCGAAGCTGATCTTCGTGAAGCCCAGTTCCTTCAGCAGCGCCAGGTAATCCTTCGTCAAGGTGCCCGGCTCGCCTTCGAAGCGCATCGTCGCCGCGCCGAAGTTGAAGTGGCTCGTGTAGAACGCCATCAGGCGGCGCAGCTCCGGTTCCGGCAGCAGGGAAGGGGTGCCGCCGAAGATGTTGAATTCGCCCACCTCGGCCTGCGCCAGCGACGGCACCCGCGCCAGCCACATCTTCGCTTCCTTGATGTTGTAGTCGACCAGGTCGCGGAACACGACCTGCGACGAAGCGGACTGCGGGTTCAGGATGATCGTCGGGTACTGGCAGAAGTGGCAGCGGTAGCGGCACGTCGGAATGTACGACCACAGGTGGATCCGCGGCGCCTGGCGGATGCCTTCGTCCATATCGGCGAGGAACGCATCGAGCGGATGGTTCGGGATATCGCCGGGGAACACGTGGCAGCCGAACGGATCGTTGTGCACGTATTCGAGGAAGGCCGCGTTGTCCGGCGCGGACAGGAACTCCAGCACGCGCGGCACCGGATAGTGCGGGTCGATCTCCTGCAACGATTGCAATGCGGCGCTGGTCATCAGAACACCCCTCCGTTGGCGAAATAGTTGTGCGCCTCGCCGGACTCGCGGTCCTCGCAGTAGTAGTGGACGAAGCGCTGGAAGTCTTCCGGCTTGATGCCGTCGAAGCACGACGGCAGCGGCGGCGGGTGGCCGATGTCCTCGCCCACGGCGCGGCGCAGCGCGGCGAACAGCTCGTGGCGGAACTCGAAGTAGAGCCGGAACGCGGGCGTCTTGTACGAGTGGATCGGCCTGAAGTCGATCATCCGCGATTCGACCTTGATCTCGTGCACCCGCCGGTACAGGCGATCCGCCACCGGGCCCGTGAAGAAGTCGCGCACCGGTGCGCTCTCCTGCAGCAGGTGGGGATTGAGCAGGATCGGCAGCACGAGGTTCTTCGGCACGTAATCCTTGATCGAGTAGAACCACGCCTGCTGCGACTGTTCCAGCGTCGTGTCGCGGTACGCCGGCTCATTGCCTTCGGGCCGCACGTCCTTCATCGTGATGATGCCGTCCTGGCCGTACGCGACGCCGGTGATCACGTCTTCCCGGATCGTGTCGACTCGCCGGCTGTTGATCTGCACGCGCGAATCGCGCGCGTACACGGGCTTGCCGCCGAACGCGATGACGCGGATGCCGAAGTCCCAGTCGTCGGACAGGTGCTCGACGAAGCGGCCGTTCTGCAGCTGGTAGAAGATCTCGATGCCGCCGACCCGGTCGTACATCGTGCGCTCGACGGCGAAGCCTTTGCCGTCCGGGAAGCCGCCGAACAGGGAGAACGACATGTCGCGGCAGCGCAGCGTCTTCTGGATCTCGCGGAACAGGTGCGGCCGGCGCGCAAACGCGGCTTCGTCGTAGTAGTAGTTGCAGGTGCCCAGGTCGCCGTCCTGCTCGACCATCGTCTTGACCAATGCCTGCAGCCAGTCGGGATCGACGGTGCAGTCGGCATCGGCGGACACGATGTAGTGCTTGCGGTGGAGCCCCAGGCGGCTGTCGCGCGCCTTCGAACGCAGCGACGCGTAATCCATGCCCCGTTTGCGGGCCGACGATACGCCCTGCGTCGTCTCGCGGATCACGTGGATGTCGAGGGCCGGATGGCGCGCCTTGAAATCCTCGACCTTGCCGACCGAATCGTCCGTGGAGTTATTGTCCACGATGATGATTTCGATATTTTCCTGGCTCAGCACGCCGTAATGCATGCGTTGCTCGAGCAGCGAAAGCAATACCTGGTCGATACGTTTTTCTTCGTTATAGACCGGCAGCACGACAGATACAAAGACATCGTCTTTCATAAATCTTCCAGTGGCAGGTTTAAACCGGGAGCCTCCGGCCATTAATACCGGATACTCGGCGATCGATATTCCCAGGGCGCGGGAATTAATGCATGGGGCCGGGGGCGAGGTGATTGCGGTTCATGGTGCGTCTCCTGTTTTATGTCCACAAATGGCCAATCCCGGCAGCAATGACATCGATATCATTTCGGTCCGCTAGGATTGCCGGAAGGCATTGATGGCGGGGCCGATGCGGCAAGGGGAATGGTTTCCAGCGGTTGTGAACGATTAAACGTCAACAATGATATCGATGTCAATGCTTTTTTTAATGCAACTACCAAGGCCTTGCCGACCCTGATTTCCCTGCCAAGAAGGGACCGTTCCAAGGTGTAATTTGCTGCTGTGCGGTAGACGCTGTCCAGCCGGGTTGCACGCTCGCACGCGATTCGAACATGAAAGCCGCTCATCAAAATTTGGAAAATACGGGAACGCTTCCTTATTTGCCGCCGACTTATGCACGATCGTCCCGGGATTAGAACCCAACCGTTCAGGCGGCAATTCCTCACGCCCGCCTGGCATAAAAAACCAATGGAGATGCCATGCTGAGAAATACCTCCGGCCCCGGCCAGGGCCACGCCACCGTTCCCGATCTGAATACGCCGGCGGCCAACCCATCCAACCAAACCAGCCAGCCGTCGACCAGCGGCCCGCCGACCCAGCCGCAGTCGAATCGGCCGCCGTCGGAAGTGCACCGCCGCAACCACCGCAGTAGTCTGGAGCACGCGGTGCGCGGGACGGTGCCGGGTAGATCGGGTGCCCCGGGGGGCGAGGAATACGAGATGCAGGAGCTTCCCCGCCGGCCTTACCCGGCCTTGCCGGCGGCGGAGAGCACCACGTCGTTCCACACGGCGTTTTCGGAGCCGGCCGATACGACGAGCCTCGACACGATCGATCCGGCCCACCGGCACGGCCCGTCGCCTTCGGCCAGCACGGCGTCGTTCCACACGGCGCGGCTGGCTTCGGCCAGTACGGCGTCCGTCGACACCATCGCCTCGGCCAGCGTGCACGTCCCGTCGGCCTCCGCCAGCACCGCTTCGTTCCTGACGGCGGTCGACGACGGCACGCGGACCCCGGTCGCCGGGGGCTCGCGGCGGCCCAGCCTGCCCACGCGCAGCCTGCGCAGCAGCTTCGAGCATGCGGTGCGCACGATGTTGCCGGCGTCGGCCGCCGCGAGTTCCGCCGCGATCGAAGAGCATGAAATGACCGAATTCGGGCCGGTTGCGCAGCACCGCCATCCGGACAACCGCGTCAGGACGAGCGACGGCGGCGGCTTCGCGCTCACCAACGGTCGCATCCTGTCGTGGAGTAAAGGCAAGGGCACCTGGAACCTGCTGGCGCCGGAAAACGTCGTGGCGATCCGGCTGGGGGCGGATGGGCGCGGCTATGCATGCACTGCAGAAAACGAGCTGCTGCGCCTGGACGGCGCCGAAGTGGAGCGCATCGGCGGCCTCACCGCCGGGCCCATCTTCAACGTATCGCCGAGCGGGCGGATCACTTCCGTCGCGCCCGCCGAAGATGGCCCGGCGACGATACGCCTGACGCGTCCGCCCGAAGGCGGTGGTGCGCCCGTGCACACGACGCTGCCCCTGCCGCCCGGGAACCCGGACGTCCGTGCGCTCGCCTACTCGAATAACGGCGACCTGCACCTGCTGACCAGCGATGGCCGGCTGTGGCAGACCCACCCGGCGCAGCAGCCCGACACCGACACGCCACCGTGGCGCGAGGTGCCCGGACCGGCGGGGCTGACGGCCACGTCGCTGTTCACGCTGGAGAAGTCGAAGGAGGTCGGCGTATGCGGGCCGGACGGCACGCAGCGCCACCAGCTGGAAAAGAACGGCACGTGGACGCCGCTGCCCGACAACGCGCCCACCGGCCTGCAGCGCACGTATGGCCAGCTCCGCTACAGTCAGCAGAAATTCACGAACGCCACGCTCGGCTCGCCATTCACGCCGGGCTCGGCGCGCAGCGACAAGATCGGCCTGTCCTGGTGGCAGAGCAAGCTCGCCGTACTCGGCACGGAAATCACGCAGCAACTCGTGCCGCGCGACGGCGCCGCGCTGGCCGATAACGTGACGGCCGACCGGATGGGCCGTTACCTGAACTACTTCATGGCCCATTACCTGCCCGGCCCCTCGCTGCCCGCGCCCACGCAGCAGTCGCCGGACAAGCAACTGCGCGAGGAATTCACCGCGCTGCTGGCGCTGCCGCCGACGACGCCACCGCGCACGCCGGTCGACCCCAGGGTGGCCGAAGCGATGCACACGAACGCGGAGATGGTGCTGGACCGGCTCGAACGGGCACTGGGCATCACGGACGCGGACGGCAACGAAAACCCGAACTGGACGAATTCGAAGGCAGTGCGCGCGGCGCGGCACGAACGGGCGAATACGGACGACAACATGCTGTACGCGCTGCTGCAGCGGCGTAACTCGTTCATGCCGGCCGACGGCAGCCGCGGTGCCGATCCGGGCGCCGCGCGCACCACGCAACGCCTGCAGCGCCTGGTCGATGCCGGCGTTCACCTGCAGCGGCCGCTGCCGGCCCATGCGCCACGCACCGCGCACGGTTACCGGGCCGTGCCTGCCTTGATGCGCGACTCCGCATCCGATGCGCTCAGGTCGATCGGCAAGCCGGAGACGCAGGGCCTGGATATCCTCGTCGGCAAGCTGGTGCACGACCAGCTGCATTTCGAAAAGGCGGTGCAGCGCGATGCCACGACAGAGGCGCACGTCGCGGCCGACCTGGCTCGGCTGACGGGCGAAGACGGCAACCTGATCACGCGGCGCTTCAAGCAGGAAATCTGGGATTCCCGTGCCGAGGCGGTGTTCGACAGCATGCGCAGCATCCTGGCCGGCTTCGGCCAGTCGCACCACGTGCTCAATCGCGCCGCCCGCTTCCAGGGCATGCTGGGGGAGGATCACGAGAAGGACTATGTACGCCAGGTGGAGGAACTGGAGCCAGGCAACAGCATCGAGCTCAAATACACGGTGCAGGCGGGTGTGGACGGCGACGGCTGGAGCCACAACTACACGCCCGCCGACCGCTTCAAGGAAGGCGCGCACCCGGACGTGAAGACGCCCGCCGAGCTGAAAGGGCGCTTCAACATCCCGATGAACATCGTGCCGAACATCCTGCCCGTGCCCGCGGCCAGCGTGGCGCACATCCGCTCGATGACGATCACCAAGCGTACCGACGGCATCGACATCTCGTTCAGCAAAGCCTACGAAAGCGAAGTGAAGCTGCTGTGCGCGAAGATCAAGTGGGGGGCGGGCGAGTACGGCGCCAACAAGCGCATGACGGCGGACGGCAAGGAGTCGCGCTCCGTGCTGGGCCTGGGATTCCTCGGCCTCGAAGTGGTGCCGGCGGCGCTGGTGTTCGGCAAGGGCTCGGACCAGAGCATCAAGCTCAGCCTCAACAACGACGAGAACGGCACGGTCGGCAGCGTCGTCGAGCGCCTGCTGTCGGGCCAGATCACGCCCGAGCAGCTGCTCGATGCCGCGGCGGCCGTATCCTATACCCGCAAGCAGAGCACCAAGTGGACCAATACGCTGGACATCCAGGGCCTCTTTGCGGCGGTCGGCATCTTCACGCCGAAACTGAAGCTGGACGAGCGGCTGAAGATCGTCGCAGCGATCGTCGAGCAATGGACAGCGAACCTGACCTTCAGCAAGGACGAGTCGCGCACGCAGGATGCCAGCGGCATCACCACCAGCAGGACGCTGTGGAGTGCGCTCGCGGGGCTGAACCGGAAGATCATCAACGTGACGGAAATCCAGGGCTCGTGGCTGAAGGCGCTGCCGGCCTTCAGCACGCTGATCGGCAAGACCAAGGGCATCATCATCGGCGACGGCTACGAGATGGAACACAAGGTGCCGACGTGGATCGACCTGCAGGTCATGGAGCTCATTCCACAGGGCGGGCTGTACGATGCACCGACCGCCCACGAGGCCGCGGACGGCACCTTCACGAAGCTCTCCTACAACGTCAGCACGAGCAAGGAATTCAACTTCGAGGCGCTGGCCCACTGGGACGACCTGGTCCGGCACAGCCCGGAAACGGCGGACAATCTGCGCAGCGCGGCGGAAAAGGCGCGCGCCCAGGGATTGACCGTCAGCGTGGAGATGGAACTGGTCCCGGCCGCGCTGGCCGCACTGAACGGCGTCCGTCCCGACCCGGATGGCCACATCGATCCGGCCATGGCGCAGGACCTCAGCGCGCTGGTGGAGCATCGCGACAGCTGGCGTCCCGCCAGGCTGGTGGTCAGCGCCGGCGAACAATACAACACGGCGCTCGTCGTCGGTGCCAGCGCCGGCCGCTACAAGAGCCACGCAAGCAACACGCACCAGGTCAACCTGGCGCTGATCGACATCACGTACGACGACAGCGACGGCGCCGAGGCCAGGCCGCTGGGGTCCACTGTGCGCGGGCCGCTGACCAACGGCGGGGGCGAACCGCAGTTCGACCAGCTCGACACGCTGGCCCATCCGGACACGATGCAAGTCGTGTACGGCATCCTCGACGAACCGCGCAACGGTCCGCGCCGCCGCCTCGCGGCACTGCCGCCGAACGGCGCCGACGCGGCGGGACTGCGGGAGCTGCGGGACCAGCTGCTGCGCGAACCGATCCCCGCACCGCACCTGGCGCTGGCGGACGGCGAGCTGACCTTGCAATCCCAGGTGGTGGGCAACCACTGGCAGCGGGTCGCGCTGGACGAGACCGAACGCCGTCAGCTGCTGTCGCAACCGGGTATCGACACGGCCGGGCTGCTGCAGTTGATGCATGCGGGGGCCAGCGGCCGGCTGGAGATCGATCCCGGCGACCTGGCCGCGCTGGGCGGAGGGGAACGGGCGCAGAACCGGCGCGGCGCGCCACCCCTGTCCGAAGGGGTGCCGTCCGAGCGACCGCTGGCGATCACGGCGCTGATGGACGATGCGGCCCGCTTCAACAGCATGGTCGCGCGCGGCGTCCTGAGCCCGGCGCAGCAGCTGGTGGTGTCCACTTTCTTCCAGGGGGATGGGGGCACGGACCGCGCGCTCGTGGTGGCGCAGGACCCGGACATGATGACGGCCCTTGGCCATGCCATCGGGCGCTCGGTCAATGAAGCGCAGGCCGAAACCGCCCCGCACGACACGCCGGAGGTGGAGGCACCGGCTGATACGCAGCACCATTCCGTGATGGTGTCGTCGGGAGCGATCGCTTCGGCATCGGGCGGCGGCGCGTAGAGCGGGGCCCGGCGCGGAGCGCGGCGCCCGCACAGCGAGGTGCGGGTGCCGCGCGCGCGTCGACGGCGACGATCGATCAAGTGCGTGAGCGATCGCGGCAAGGCATACCTTTCGGCTTGCCTTGGCTGTAGCATCAGCCCCGGAGACAACCAACCATGGGGGATCACATGAAGAGCCGGAACAAACGCCGCGACACGATGTTGCTGCTCACCCTGTCCACGTTGCTGCCCCTTGCGGGCGCGCGTGGCGCGGGCGTGGGACCCCTGGAAGCGGGGCGCGCGCCAGCGCTGCTGGACCAGGCCGGCAACCCCGTGTACGCGATCGTCAACAACTATACGAGCTGGCTCAGCAAGGCATCCGACCCCGCCGCGGCGCTGGCGGCCGACCGCGCGAAGGCCGACAACATCATCTCGTGGCAGATGCCGCACGGCGGCTTCTGGAAGGACCCGGCGTGGTATGCGGCACCGTGGGACGGCACGGCCAAGCGCTCCGGCTGGTTCGGCGCCGACGGCGTCGAACTGGGCACGATCGACAACCAGGCGACGGTCACGGAAATCATGTTCCTGGCGGACGTGTACCGCCGTTCCGGCAAGTCGCAGTACCGCAAGAGTGCGCGCAAGGCATTGGACTTCCTGCTGAACATGCAGTACCCATCCGGCGGCTTCCCGCAAGTCCATCCGGCGCGCCCGAACAGCTATTCGAACCACGTGACGTTCAACGACGATGCGATGGTGCGCGTGCTGATGCTGCTCGACCGGGCACAGAAGCGCACGGCGCCCCTGGACGGCAACGTGTTCAGCGACGAGCAACTGGCGCGCCTGGCGCCGGCGCTCGCCAGGGCGGTGGACTTCATCCTGAAAGCCCAGATCGTGCAGGGCGGCGTCCGGACGGTGTGGTGTGCCCAGCACGATCCGGTGACCTATGAGCCGCGCGGCGCCCGCTCTTACGAGCTGCCGTCGAAGAGCGGCGCGGAATCGGCCCGCGTCGTGCAGTTCCTGATGACGCGGCCGCAGACCGCGCAGGTCGAGGCGGCCGCGCGCGCGGCGATCGACTGGTATCGCGATCCGGCCACGCAGATCGCGGACATGATCTACGAGCGGGTCAATTCAAAGGCCACCAACACGTCGCCGTTCGTGCCGAAGGTGGGCGCGCCGCCGCTGTGGTACCGCTTCTATGACCTGGACCAGGACACCGGCTTCTTCAGCGGCCGCCTGCCGACCGACAACCCGCCCGGCACCGGCAAGCAGTACGACATTATGCTGGTGGAACCGGAGCGGCGCTATGGCTACCAGTGGGCGGGCGAGTACGGCAAGCAGTTGCTGGCCTACGCGGGGCAGGTCGGGTACTGACCGCCGCGCCGCGCATCCGAGCGGCCGCGGCCGCGTGATCCGTCAGGCCACGTGGTGCCACGGCTTCAAGCGCGCGCCCGGCCGCAATGGAACTGCTAGCATGGTTTCATCGCTTGCCGACTCCCACGTCAGAACGCCATGCGGCCCACATCCCCGGCGGAAGTACTGAGTTCCCTTCACTCGCTGCATGAAAACCTGCCGGCGGGTATCGTCGTGCACGCCGCCGACGGCCGCATCGTCTACGCCAACCGGCTGGCCCAGGAACTGCTGCGCCGTACCGAAGCCCAGTTGCTGGGGCTGGGCACGCAGCCGGACGAGTGGCGCTTCGTGCGCGCGGACGGCACGCCGATGAGCGCGGAGGAGTTTCCCGCCAAGGTCGTGCTGGCGACGGGGCGCAAACTGTCAGGTCTCGTGGCCGGCGTCGTCGGCCCTGACGCGACCAGCTGGCTGCTCTGCAACGCCTATCCGGAATACGACGAGGCGGGGCGGGTGCGGCAAGTGGTCGTCTGCTTCACCGATTGCACGGACCTCAAGAATACCGAGCGGCTGCAGGCGAAGTCGGAAGAGCGCCTGCGCCTCGTGCTGAAAGGCTCCACCGATGCGCCGTGGGACTGGGACCTGGTGACGGGGGCAGTGTACTACTCCGAGCGGTGGTGGAACATGCTGGGCTACCCCAGCGGCGAAGGGCTGGACGACTCGGGCGCCTGGCGCCGCATGCTGCATCCGGACGACGACGGGATGATCGCCGACTACCTTGCCGAACTGCTGCCCAGCACGCGCGAAGGCTACAGCCTGGAGTTCCGGCTGCGGCACCGCGACGGGCATTACGTGCCGGTGCTCTCGCGCGGTTACGTGCTGCGCGATGCGTCCGGCAAGGCACTGCGGATCTCCGGCGTGAACACCGATCTGACGGAGCGCAAGCGCACCGAACGGCGGATCTACGAACTGGCTTACTTCGACCACCTGACCGGGTTGCCGAACCGCCGCTTCCTGATCGAGGAACTGGACCACGTGCTGGCGCGCGCTCGCCGTTCCGGGCACTATGGCGCGCTGCTGTACCTGGACCTGGACAACTTCAAGCTGCTCAACGACACGATGGGGCACGACCTGGGCGACATGCTGCTGCGCCAGACGGCCCAGCGGCTGCGCTGCACGGTGCGCCACAGCGACCAGCTGGCGCGGCTGGGCGGCGACGAATTCGTCGTCGTGCTGGAAGACCTGGCGCCGATGCAGCGCGACGCGGCGGCGGAAGCGGGCCGGGTCGTCGCGAAGATCCTCGCGGCGGTCGGGCAGCCCTGCCAGCTTGGCGCGCTGCTGTTCAAGACGACGCCCAGCATCGGCATCGCGCTGTTCCACGGCGACGGCATCAGCATCGAAACGCTGCTCAAGCAAGCCGACCTGGCGATGTACCGTGCCAAGGCGGACGGGCGCAATGTCGCGCGCTTCTTCGACCCCGGCATGCAGGATGCGGCGGACCGCCGCGCCGCGTTCGAGGCGGCGATGCGCAACGGCCTGTCGCTGGGCCAGTTCCGCCTGTTCTGCCAGCCGCAGTTCGACGGCGCGGGCAGGGCGGTCGGGGCGGAAGTGCTGGTGCGCTGGCAGCGCGGCGAGCATGACCTGATCGGCCCCGACCAGTTCATCGGTTTCGCCGAAGAGTCGGGCCTGATCCTGCAGCTGGGCGAGCACGTGCTGAAGGAAAGCTGCCGCGCGCTGGCGCGCTGGCATCTCGATCCGCAGCTGGGGCGGCTGAAGCTGGCCGTCAACGTCAGCGTGCACCAGATGCGCGACCCCGGCTTTCCCGCATCGGTGGCGAACATCCTGGACGGCACGGGTGCGCCGCCGGAACGGCTGTACCTGGAACTGACCGAAAGCGTGTTTGCCGAAGACATGCACGAGATCACCCAGCGCATGCACGAACTGCGTTCGCACGGCATCTGCTTTTCGCTGGACGATTTCGGCACCGGCTATTCGTCGCTGGCGTACCTGAAGCGCTTCCCGCTGTCGGCGCTGAAGATCGACCGCTCGTTCGTGCGCGACCTCGGCGTCGATCCCGGCTCGGCGTCGATCGTCGAGGCGATCATCGCGCTGGCGCGCAACTTCAAGCTCGAGATCGTCGCCGAGGGTGTCGAGTACGAGGCCCAGCGCGACTTCCTTGTCGACGGCGGCTGCTCGTCGATGCAGGGCTACCTGCTGGGCCGGCCGATGCCGATCGACGAGTTCGAACATGCCTACGGCGCGGCGGGCATCGGCCATGCGTGAGCCGTGGCGAGGGGAATGTCAGATGCGCCCCTCGGCCACCAGCGCGCGGGTCCGCTGCAACGTCGACAGCAGCGCGCCGCGGTAGCCCTTGTCGCCATCCATCCACGCCTGTTCCTCGCGTTCTTCCGGCCCGCCCGGCGCCTTGCCGCGCAAGCCCAGGTAGCAGTAGAAGCGCAGCTGCAGCGCGCCCGCGTCATCCTCGAACAGCTCGTTGATGATCGCGCCTTCGCGCGGGCCGCCGGCCTGGAAGAACGTCACCTTGTGTTCCGGCTCGAAGGCGATCAGCTCGCGCACGTCGTTGCCGCCAATGGTGGCTTCGCGCACGATGTGCGTCGCGCTGTCGAAGGTGACGTCGCAGCGCGTGCACAGCCCCGGCGGCAGGAACAGGCGCGCGTCGCGGGCCTTCAGTACCAGCCCGGCCCATGCCTGGGCGCGGGTCAGCGGCGTCACCCCTGGCGGGTTGACGGGAACGGTGGCGGTCGAATAGATCATGATGTGCTCCTTGTCTTGTTTGGGTGAGGGTCAGGCTCGCGCGATGGCGGCGGCGAAGTCGCGATACGAGCGCAGCGGACGGCCCAGCAGGGCGGTCAGGCGCTCGACGTCGCCGGCATCCGGGACCATGCCGTCCGTGTGGAAGCGCTCGGCCATCAGGCGCATGTCGTAGGCCATCCAGGCCGGCATCGCATAACGAAGGTTCTGCTCGAACGCGGCGGTGTCGCCGCCCACGTACGCGACGGGGCGCCCCAGCACGTCGGACCAGATCGCCGCGACCTTGGTGCCGGTCAGCGTGTCCGGCCCCACCACGTTGATGCGCTCGATCGGCAGCGCGGTGGGCGAAGCGTCGCGGCGCAGCAGTTCCAGTGCGGCGACTTCGCCGATATCGGCCGCGTCCACCATCGCCAGGCCCAACGGGCCGACCGGCATCGGGTACACGCCTGCTTCGAGCACCGCGGCGCGGATCTGCACGTCGTTGCCGATGAAGTAGGCGGGCCGCAGGATCGTCGCCGAAAAGCCCATTTGCTCGAGCATCCGTTCGACACCGAGCTTGCCGGCGAAGTGGGGCACGTTGACGTAGCGGTCCGCATTCATCACCGACAGGTAGACGACGTGCTTGATGCCCGCTTCCTTCGCCAGGTTCAAGGTGACGAGGGCCTGCGTGAATTCGTCCGGCACGACGGCGTTCAGCAGGAACAGCGACGACACGCCCGACAGTGCGGCGCGCAGCGCATCCGGATCCAGCAGGTCGCCCTGCACGACGGCCACACCGGCAGGGAAGTCGGCCTTGGCGGGATCGCGCACCAGGGCACGCACATTGGCGCCGCGCTGGGCGAGTTGCTGGACGACGTGGCGGCCGATGGTGCCGGTGGCACCGGTAACGAGGATGGTCATGATGTATCCTTTTAAGTGAGTGTTGTGTCGGTTGACGCTTCACATCGTAGGAGTTTCATCTCTGGACCGATAGCCTGTATAGTTGGACATCCTGTCTCACTGGTGGAACACATGGACTTGCTCGCCCTTGCCGATTTCAATCTCGTCGCCCGCCACGGCGGCTTTGGCCGTGCCGCCCGCGCGACCGGCCGCCCGAAGGCGACGTTGTCGCGCCGCGTGGCGGAACTGGAGGCCGACCTGGGCCTGCGCCTGCTCGAGCGGGGCGCGCGCGTGCTGAAGCTGACGCAGGAGGGGCGTGCGCTGCACGAGCGCACGGCCGCCTTGCTGACGGAAATCGACGAGACGGCGGCCGCGCTCGCGTCCGGCGGCGAGCGCCCGCGCGGCACCCTGCGCATCAGCGCGCCGCTGCTGTTCGCGCAGACGGCGATGGGTAAGCTGGCCGCCGGCTTCGCGCTGCGGTACCCGGAGGTGCGGCTCGACGTGACGGCGGAAGACCGCCCGGTCGACATGGTCGAAGAGGGCTACGACCTCGTCATCCGCGTCAACCCCGACCCGGACGAAAGCCTGGTGGGACGGGTGTTCCTGCGCGACCGGCTCGTCGTCGTGGCCAGTCCGTCCTTCCAGCGGCCGGCGGCGGATGGCGTGGTGCCGGCTGTGGTGCGGGGCACGGCCGCGCGGCGCGCCGAGTGGGACGTGCTGGGGCGGGACGGCAACGGCCGGATCGCGGTCGACCCCGTCCTCGCGCTGTCCTCGCTCGTGATGGTGCGCGACGCGGTGCGGATGGGCGTGGGCGTCGCGCGGCTGCCCGTGTCGCTGGTCGGCCGCGACCTGGCGGAAGGCACGCTGGTGGCGTGGGGCGATGCCGGCGGGCCGCCGATCGAGCTGTGGGCGCTGTATCCGTCGCGCCGGTTGCTGAGCGCCCGGGTGTCGGCGTTCCTCGCCTATCTGAAGGAAGCGTTTCCGCGCGGTGAGCCGGAAGAACTGGGCGCGATGCTTGGATAACGTAAAGTGTGTATGTAAACTACATCGGTAAAGCTGAATTCGTTTGACAGCCTCGCTGGGATATCCAAGAATCTGTTTACCGCAGATACAAGATCGCCCCAGGCGACTACATGCGGTCTGTAGTCAAACTACTTGCATCGTGCACCGCGCATCATGCATCGATAGACTATCCTTGGAGGAGTACATGAAGAAACAAACGATGGCCGCCATGCTGGCGGCAGGCATCCTGTCGGCCTTTGCAAACGCCTACGCGGCCACACCTGCCCAGCAGGCCGGCGGCAGCAAGGCGATCCTGCTGCAGGGCTTCCACTGGAATTCGTCCAGCTACACCCGCCCGGACTGGTACAACACGATGCTAGACCGTGCCGACGACCTGGCCGCGCTGGGCATCACGCACGTGTGGTTCCCGCCCGCTTCCGACTCGGCGGCGAAGGAAGGCTACCTGCCGCGCCAGCTCAATTCGCTGACGTCCGCCTACGGCAGCCAGGCGGAACTCACAAGCGTCGTCAGCGCGTTCCGTAGCCGCGGCATCCAGTCGATCGCCGACATCGTCGTCAACCATCGGGTCGGCACCACCAGCTGGGCCGATTTCACGAACCCCACGTGGAGCACCGCAGCCGTCGTCAGCGGCGACGAGTGCAATTGCGGGCAGGGCGCCGGCGACACGGGCGACGGTTTCAGTGCCGGGCGCGACCTCGATCACACCAATACGGGCGAAGTCCAGAACGGCATCGTCAACTGGCTGACCGGCACGATCAAGCCGGCCGGCTTCACGGGCCTGCGCTTCGACTACGTGAAGGGCTTTTCCCCCGCGTACGCGGGCAAGTATGCGAACGCATTCGCGCCGGACTTCTGCGTGGGCGAACTGTGGGGCGACTTCAATCCGAACGACATGAACGCGCACCGCCAGGCGATCATGAACTGGATCGACGGCACCGGCGCTTCGTGCGGCGCGTTCGACTTCACGACGAAGGCGATCCTGAACGACGCGCTCGCGAACGGCAACTACTGGCGCCTGAAGGACAGCGCCGGCAAGCCGCAGGGCGCGCTCGGCTGGTGGCCGGCGATGTCGGTGACGTTCGTCGACAACCACGACACGGGCCCGTCGGAGAGCTGCGGCACGGGCCAAAACCATTGGCCTGTGCCGTGCGGCAGCGTGATGGAAGGCTATGCGTACATCCTGTCGCACCCGGGCATCCCCACCGTGTACTACCCGCACGTGTACGACTGGAACCTGCGCACGCCGATCGCCGCATTGATCAGCGCCCGCAAGGCGGCCGGCGTGCATTCGACGTCCGCCGTGGCGATCCAGCAGGCGACCCAGGGCCTGTACGCGGCGATCATCACGGGGTCGGCGCGGCAGCTGGCGATGAAGATCGGGCCGAACAGCTGGAGCCCGGGCAGCGGCTGGGTGTTGCAGACGTCGGGCAATAACTATGCGGTGTGGATGAAATAGGCTAACGCAGGGGCCGGCGCCGTACGTGGGGGAGCGCACAACGGGCCAAACTGTGGCAGCATGATCGCCACGACCCTGGAGATGCCCATGAGCCGGATCACCCACACCGTCGGCCCCCGCACCTACGCCTTTGCCAGCCTGCGCGAGCTGCTGGCGAAGGCGACGCCCGCGCGCTCCGGCGACCATCTGGCCGGCGTCGCGGCGGGCAGCGCCGAGGAGCGGGTGGCGGCGCAGATGGCGCTGGCCGAACTGCCGCTGACGGCCTTCCTCAGCGAAGCTGTGGTGCCATATGAAACGGACGAGGTGACCCGCCTGATCGTCGACGGCCACGACAACGTGGCGTTCGCGCCGGTGCGCCATCTGACGGTGGGCGACTTCCGCAACTGGCTGCTGGGCGACGCCGCCGGCACGGCCGCGCTGACGGCGGTGGCGCCCGGCATCACGCCGGAGATGGCGGCCGCCGTATCGAAGATCATGCGCATCCAGGACCTGGTGCTGGTCGCCCGCAAGTGCCGCCCGGTGACGCGCTTTCGCAATACGATCGGGCTGCCCGGCACGCTGTCCACTCGCCTGCAGCCGAACCATCCGACGGACGACCCGCTCGGCATCGCCGCCAGCATCTTCGACGGCCTGCTGTACGGCAGCGGCGATGCCGTCATCGGCATCAATCCCGCTACCGACAACGTCCCGCAGGTGATCCGCCTGATCGGCATGCTGGACGAGATCATCGCCCGCTACGCGATTCCCACGCAGTCGTGCGTGCTGACTCACGTGACGAGCACCATCGCCGCGATCGAGCAGGGCGCCCCGGTGGACCTGGTGTTCCAGTCGATCGCCGGCACCGAGGCGGCCAACGCCAGCTTCGGCATCGACCTGCGATTGCTGCACGAAGCGCAGGCGGCCGCGCTGTCGCTGGGCCGCGGCACGGTGGGCGACAACGTGATGTATTTCGAGACGGGGCAGGGCAGCGCGCTGTCGGCGCGTGCCCACCATGGCCTCGACCAGCAGACGTGCGAGGCGCGCGCGTATGCGGTGGCGCGCAGGTTCCGCCCGCTGCTGGTCAACACGGTGGTCGGCTTCATCGGGCCGGAGTACCTGTACGACGGCAAGCAGATCATCCGCGCCGGCCTGGAAGACCATTTCTGCGGCAAGCTGCTTGGGTTGCCGATGGGTTGCGACGTGTGCTACACCAACCACGCCGAGGCGGACCAGGACGACATGGACGTGCTGCTGACGATGCTCGGCACGGCCGGCTGCACCTATGTGATGGGCATTCCCGGCGCGGACGACATCATGCTGAACTACCAGACCACGTCGTTCCACGATGCGCTGTATGCGCGCCGCGTGCTGGGGCTGCGGCCGGCGCCGGAGTTCGATGCGTGGCTGCGCAATATGGGCATCTTCACGGGCGACGGCGATGTGCGCCTGGGCAGTACGCTGCCGGCGCCGTTTGCGCAGGCGCTGGCGCGGCTGGCATGAAGGGGGGTACATGAGCGATCCGATCGACACGCCCGATCCCTGGCAGGCGTTGCGCCGGTTCACGGCGGCGCGCATCGCACTGGGCCGCGCGGGCATCAGCCAGCGGACTGCTGCGCAGCTCGACTTCCAGCTGGCCCATGCCCGCGCCCGCGATGCGGTGCACACGCCGCTCGATGCCGCGGCATTGCAGGACGCGATCGAAGCCGCATGGCCCAAGGCTGGCCCGTGCTTCACCTTGCACAGCATGGCCGCAGACCGGACCACCTATCTGCAGCGGCCGGACCTGGGCCGCCGCCTCGCCGCGCCGTCGCGCGCCGCACTGGCCGCGCACCAGGGGCGGGACTACGACCTGGCGCTCGTGATCGCGGACGGCCTGTCGTCCTGCGCCGTCGCCCGGCATGCCGCCCCGCTGCTGGCCGCGTTGCGGGCACGCCTGGCGGCGGATTCATGGTCGGTGGCGCCGCCGGCCATCGTGCTGCAGGGCCGCGTGGCGATCGGCGACGAGGTCTGCGAGCTGCTGGGCGCACGGCTCGTCGTCGTGCTGATCGGCGAACGGCCGGGCCTCAGCGCGCCGGACAGCATGGGCCTGTACATCACGTGGGCGCCCCGCGTGGGCCTGACCGACGAGCGCCGCAACTGCATCTCGAACGTGCGCCCCGCCGGCCTGCGCTACGACGATGCCGCGGCCCGGCTGCACTACCTGCTGACGGAGGCGCGCCGGCGCCGGTTGACGGGCGTGGCGCTGAAGGACGAAACGCAGGCCACGCCCGCGCTGGCCGCCGACGCCGGCCGCAACTTCCTGCTGTGAAGCCGGCATCTCCCATCCGGCGGGGATGAGACCACGCCACCACGCCGAGCGCGTGCTCCCGTACGCTGCGATAATGCTGGCGTTGCCATGACATTCGGGGAGACACATGTCCGCATTACCCGCGACGGTGGAGCAGGGAATCGAGGTGGCCGGCGTCGGCAAGTTCCAGTACCGGCTGTTCGTGATCTTCGGCCTCGTGTGGATGGCCGATGCGATGCAGGTGCTGTCGATCGGCTTTTCCGCGCCGTCCATCGCGGCCACGTTCGGCATCGCGCTGCCGCAGGCGCTGCAGACCGGCACCGCATTCTTCATCGGCATGCTGCTGGGCGCCTTCATCATGGGCAGGCTGGCGGATCGCATCGGGCGGCGCCGCGTGCTGCTCACCGCCGTCGTCATCGATGCGTGCTGCGGCGTCGCCTCGGCCTTCGCGCCGGAGTTCGCGTGGCTGCTGGCGCTGCGCCTGCTGACGGGCTTCGGCGTCGGCGGCACGCTGCCCGTCGACTACACGATGATGGCGGAATTTCTGCCCAGCGACCGGCGCGGCCGCTGGCTCGTGATGCTCGAATCGTTCTGGGCCGTCGGCACGATCGTCCTCGCGGTGCTGGCGTTGCTGGCGGCGCGTTGGGGCGACGATGCATGGCGCGTGATCTTCCTCGTCACGGGGCTGCCGGCGCTGGTCGGCGTCGCGCTGCGCCTGTACGTGCCGGAGTCGCCGATGTACCTGAACCGCAGCGGTCAGCCCCAGCAGGCCCGCGCGGTCCTTGAAAGAGTCGCGCGCACCAATGGCCGCACCGTGCGGATCCCGCCGTTGCGGGAAGACCCGGCCACGCGCCGCTCGCTGGCCGCGCTGTTTTCCAGCCGGTTGCGGCGCCGCAGCGTGGCACTGTGCATCGCATGGGGACTCGTGTCGATCGCCTATTACGGCGTGTTCGTCTACCTGCCTGTGAAGCTGGCGGCCGAAGGATTCGCCTTCATGCGCGGCCAGGTGTTCCTGATCGTGCTGGCGCTGGTGCAGTTGCCGGGCTTCGCGCTGGCGGCATACGGCGTGGAGCGCTGGGGACGCAAGCCCACGCTGGTCGGCTTTCTCGTGCTGAGCGCGGCGGGCTGCCTGTGCTACAGCCTGGGCAGCGCGCCGGCCGTCGTCGTCGGCTCGACGCTGTTGATGAGCTTTGCGCTGCTGGGCACGTGGGCCGGCCTGTACGCGTTCACGCCCGAGGTGTATCCGACGGACCTGCGCGCCAGCGGCATGGGCACGGCCGGCGCGGTGGCGCGCTTCGGCGGCCTGTTCGCGCCGGCGCTGGTGGCGCCGGTGATCGCCGCGCATTTCACGCTGGCCCTCGTGATGCTGGCCGGCTTCCTGCTGGCCGCCGCGCTCGCGGTGCTGTGCGTGGACGTCGAGTCGCGCCACCGCGCGCTGGAGTGAGCCCGTAGCGCGCCCGCGGTGTGCCCGGTCAGTCGCGCCGGCTCAGGCGCACCGCACCGGAGTTCAGCGCCACCGGCGCGGCGCCGCGCGGCGCCGTGAGCCGGGCGATCATCGCGCGGATGGCCTTCATCTGCGGGGCGCCCTTGAACGCATAGCCGGGGCCCGTGTAGCCGATCCAGTCCCAGCAGCCGTTCTGGTTCCACGGCTGCGAATCGTTCACCTGCGGGTACAGCACGATGATGTCGTTCGTATCGGCCCAGTCGTTGTAGCTGGTCCGATTGTAGAAGTCGTCCTGCACGAATTTCTGCGACTGCAGGCAGCCGTGGAAAGCCACGTGGACGCGGCACGCCGCGCCATCCGTGCAGCGCTGCGGCACGTAGGCATAGGCCTCGTCGGCCATGCTGGTCGACTCCGCGGCGAATTCGCGCTGGTCGAACGCCAGCAGGCGCCCGGTGCGCCGGCTGGTCGGCGGGTTCAGGGGGCCGTAGATGTGGGCCAGGATCGCGCCCGGCTGGTCGTATGCCACGTCGTCCTGCTGGCACTGGCTGATGTACGGCGTCTCGTTGACTTCGCAGCTGTTGCCGAAGCCCGGCGTCAGCAGCGCGTGGCCGGCCGGCGTCGTGTTCACGTAGCGCAGGTTCTCGCTCTTCACGCCCAGTTCCTCGAACAGCGTCACTGCCGCATCCACGGCGGGCTGGTAGACCACCGTGTCGTTGGTGCCGCTGAAAATGTACACGCGCGCCTTCTTCAGGTTGTCCAGCGAATCGATGACGCCGATCGTGGCGAAATTGCGCGCCGCCATCGCCATCGGGCTGGTGACGAGCATCGTCATCGGCACGCCCATGCAGTTGGCCACGTACGTGAACAGCATGCCCGCGGCGCAGTAGTACGGCCCGCCGGCCACGATGCCCGCGCCCGTGACGGACGACGAATACGCCACCTGGTATTGCACGGCCATGAACGCGCCGGACGACAGGCCGGAGACCGACGTGGCGTCGGGCCTGGCAGCCAGCGCCGGCAGTGGGTCGCGGGGCGCCGCGGGGCAGGCGGCGGGCAGTGCGAGGGCAAGCGCCAGAGCGCGCGCGAGCGTACAGGTCGACAGTTTCATGCATACCTCTCGTGGGAGTTTTGGGGGCGACAAAGTCCCGGAATACTCCCACCATCGGTCATCAAAAACTGTCTCTAAATTGTGTGTTTTTCCTAGCTCGACAGGCATCCAGGGGCAAGGGGGGCGCTTGCAATCCCGTAGTTGTTGCGGCGCGCCCACGGCCCCCGCCGCGCCGCGCGTCAGATCCGCTCGAGCGCCAGCGCGATGCCTTGCCCGCCGCCGATGCACAGCGTGACGACACCGCGCCGTGCCTGGCCGCGGCGCATCGCGTGCAGCAGCCGCACCGCAAGGATCGCGCCCGTGGCGCCGATCGGATGGCCGTGGGCGACGGCGCCACCTTCCACGTTGATCACGTCTTCCGGCAGCGACAGGTGGCGGGCGACGGCCAGCGGCACGACGGCGAACGCTTCATTGATCTCGTAGCGGTCCACGTCCGCCAGCGTCCAGCCGGCGCGGTCCAGCGCCTTGCGCACGGCGGGTACGGGCCCCAGCCCGAACAGCCCCGGCTCGACGCCCGCAACGCCGGACGCCACGAGCCGCGCCACCGGCGCAAGGCCCAGCCGCTCGGCCGCGCCGCGCTCGGCCACGATCAGCGCGGCCGCGCCGCTGTTCAGGCCCGGCGAGTTCCCCGCCGTGATCGTGCCGTCCGGCCGGAACGCGGGTCGCAGCCGGGCAAGCGTTTCTTCCGTCGTGTCGGGCCGGTTCGCCTCGTCCGTATCGAACGTGCGCACGCCGCGCTTGTCGGGGATGTCGACGCCGACGATCTCGTCGCGGAACAGGCCCGCCGCCTGCGCGGCGGCGAAGCGCTGTTGCGAGCGTGCGGCCCAGCGGTCCTGGGCCTGCCGGCTGATGTCGGCCTCCTGCGCCAGGTCTTCCGTATGCCAGCCCGAATGCTCGGACGAGAACGCATCGGCGAGGCCGTCGCGCAACAGGCTGTCGAGCAGTTGGGCATCGCCCATGCGCGCGCCCCAGCGGGCCTGCGGCATCAGGTACGGCGCCTGGTCCATGTTTTCCATGCCGCCGGCCAGCACGACTTGCGATTCGCCGGCCAGGATCTCGCCGGCGGCCGACGCGATGGCTTGCGCGCCGGAGCCGCACACGCGGTTCAAGGTCATCGCCGGCACTTCAACGGGAATGCCGCCGTGTACCGCCGCCTGCCGCGCGGGATTCATCCGGTTGCCGGCCTGGACGACGTTCCCCATCAGGACGGCGTCGATCCGTTCCGGGGCGATGCCGGCGCAGGCGATGGCGGCGCGGATCGCCGTGGCGCCCAGGTCGACCGCCGTGACGTTCTTCAGCGACCCGTTGAATGTACCGATCGCGGTGCGCACGGGCGCGCACAGGACTATTTCGCTTTTCGACATGGTGAGGCTCCTTCGATGGATGGTTGGGGCAATACGGTGCGGTCGCCGCGCCGGCGTGCTTCGTGTTGTTTGTATTATGATCGTAATTCAAAGCGGCGTGCAACGCCAGCGCGAACGAAGCACGGCGGCCGGGCCGTATAATGCGCGCTTCGACAGCGGAGCAAGCATGGATCGGTTGACAGGCATCGCCGTCTTTGTCGCGGCAGTGGAAGAGGGCAGCCTTGCCGGCGCGGCGCGGCGCTTCGGGCTGTCGCCGGCGATGGCCGGCAAGTATGTCGGCGCCGTCGAGGCGGAGGTGAATGCCCGGCTGCTCCAGCGCACCACGCGGCGCCTCAGCCTGACGGACATCGGGCAGGTGTACTACGAGCGCTGCAAGCGCATCCTGGAAGCGTGGGACGAGGCGCAGCGCGAAGCGGCCGATGCGCAGGGGACGGCGCGCGGCGTGCTGCGGATCGCCGCCCCCGTGACGTTCGGCGCGCTGCATCTCGGCGGCGTGCTGGCCGGCTACCTGGACGCGCATCCGCACGTGCGCGCCGAGGTGACGCTGTCGGACCGCTATGTCGACCTGCTCGAGACGGGTGTCGACGTGGCGCTGCGCATCGGCCGGCTGCCCGATTCGGGCTTGATCGCGCGCCGCCTGGCACCGTGCCGGATGGTGCTGTGCGCGGCACCCGCTTATGTGGCGCGCCACGGCATGCCGCGCCGGCCGGAGGACTTGCGCGACGCGCCCCGGCTTGCGTTCAGCGAAGCCGTGTCGCCCGGCGACTGGACGCTATGCGATGCGCAGGGCGCCACGCACGTGATCGCGGGGCCAAGCCGGCTCACCGCCAACAACACACAGCTGTTGCTGGCGGCGGCGCTGGCCGGCGCCGGCATCGCTTACGGCCCCACCTTCGTGTTCGGCGAGTCCATCGCGCGCGGCAGCCTCGTGGCGCTGCTGCCGGAGTACCGCGCGCCCGACCTTGCCATCCAGGCCGTGTTCCCCAGCGCGCGGCATCTGCCGCTCAAGCTGCGGCACCTGCTCGGCCACCTGGCCGCGCAATGGGGCGACATGCCGTCATGGGACCGCCAGCTGGGCGACAAAGCGCCCGATCGCGTCCGCCACGGCGGCGGGGGCTTCGAGCGGGGACAGGTGGCCGACGCCGGGCAGCACTTCCAGGCGGGCCCCGGCGATCCGGGGTAGCAGTTCCTGTTGCAGCGTTTCCACACGGTCGACCTGGTCGCGCTCCCCGGCGACGACCAGCACCGGCACGTCGATGGCCCCGACATCCGCCGTGATGTCTTCCAGCATGCCCCCGTTGGGCCATGCCGCCTTGGCCTGCGGTGCGCCGCGCAGGCTGTCGGCGATGACCTGGGCGCGCAGCGCCGGCAGCAGTGGGGTCGCCGTCAGCACGTTGTCGAGCACCCATTCGACGGCGGCGGGGCTGTCGTACGCGGTGGCCATCGCCGCGCGCTGCGCGGGCGGCAACGTCATCGGCAACGGTGGCGATGGCGCGACCAGCACCAGGCCGGCCAGCCCGGCCGGGCGGCGCGCCGCCAGCAACTGGGCCGTCTTGCCGCCCATCGAGTGGCCCACCAGGACGTAGCGCCGCGGCGCGAGCGCGGCGATCACTGCTTGCGCGTCGTCCGCCAGGTCGGCGATGGCATAGCCTTGTGCCGGTGCGCCGGATTCGCCCCAGCCGCGATGGTCGATGGCGACGGTGCGGTAGCGTTGCGCCAGCGCGCCGGCCACGCCGTCCCAGGTGCGCGACGAGCCGCCCCAGTAGTGCAGGAACACGAGCGCCGGCTCTGCCGTGCCTTGTAGCGTGACGTGGATGCGGGTGCCGCGGGTTTCGATGAACATGATGATGCTCCAGTCGTTGACGATGGCGGCATCATAGGGAGGGGCGGTGCGGATGAGAATCCGCTGTGTGCGATCGACTGCCGATCGCGGGGCGATCGAATCGGCTGCGCTGGGAGCAACCAGCGCAAAACGGGCACCGGTTCGCGGTGCCCGTTGCGGGTGTCACGGCGCGGCCAGGGGCCGCGCCGCGGTGCGCCGGATCAGCCCTTGCGCTGGCGGCGGCGCGCCAGGAAGCCGAGGATGCCCAGGCCGCCCAGCATCATGCCGTACGTCTCAGGTTCCGGCACGGCTGCCACCGACAGGTGCAGGTCGTTCACCGTGGGCCACACGCCCGGCTGGTCGCCCACGTTGAAGGACAGTGAAGTGAGGTTCGCGCTCGACACGAAGCCGACAAACGAGCTCAGGCCCGGATTGGAGATCGTGTAGGTCAATGAGGCGCCGGTGCTGTCCGTTGCCGTGATGGTGATCGAATCGGCCGGCGTCGAGAAGCCGAACAGGTCGGAGCCGAAGAAGAAGCCGCCGGCGCCGGCGATGTTCCTGCTGAACTGGTCGAATGTGATCGTGTCGCGGCGATTGTTCGTCGTGAACCAGAAATCGACTTCGTCGTCGGACGCGCCATAGGCCAGCGTGGACTCCGGCCCGGCGCTCGCGGTGTAGCTGATCGCGCCGGCGGAACGGACGATCGGGGTCTCGAACGAATCGACGATCAGGTCGTCGTAATCGTCGACCCCGGTCGTGCCGACGGCGGCCAGGTAGGCGGCCTGGCTCGTATAGGTGGTGAGTTCAGCGTGGGCCGCGGAGGCGGCGAGCAGCAGGACGGCAGAGGCGATTGCGGACTTCACTGAGAGAGGCATCATACGCACGATAAGGCTCCTGTAGCGGTGGTTAAGGAAGACTTCTTGTGGAGGTTTGTTTCAGCGCTGAAGCCCTTTCAATGTACCCCCTGTTGAGTGTCGCTTGCAATAATTATATTAACCATATTTTAATTTTTTGTTGGTAATCGTGCACGCCTTCCTGTAAGGTTACTATCGGGTCTCTGCATGCAAGCGCCTCGTCTTGCATGTGGCAAGTCACGCCGCCCCGGCGCGCGTGTGCGACCGGAGCCGGCGCTCCTGCAGCATCCCCCACGCGGCCGGCAGCACGAACAGCGACAGCAGCGGCGCCGTCACCATGCCGCCCACCATCGGCGCGGCGATCCGGGCGATCGCCTCGCTGCCCGCACCCGTCCCGAACAGCATCGGCAGCAGCCCGGCCAGGATCACGGCCACCGTCATCGCCTTCGGCCGCACGCGCAGCACGGCGCCTTCGCGGATTGCCGCGGCGATCAGGGCGGGCGACGGCGCCCCGCCCGCCGCCAGCCGGGCATCCAGCGCGTTGCGCAGATACACCATCATCACGACGCCGAATTCCGCCGCTACCCCGGCCAGCGCGATGAACCCGACGGCGGTGGCCACCGACACGGCGTGGCCCAGCAGCCACACGAACCAGAAGCCGCCCACCAGCGCGAACGGCACCGTCAGCATCAGCAGCGCCGCCTCGGCGGCCGAGCGGAACGCCAGGTACAGCAGCAGGAAGATCACCAGCAACGTCAGCGGCACCACGGTGCGCAGCTTGGCGCTGGCGCGCTCCAGGTATTCGAACTGCCCGGACCACGCGATCGCGTAGCCGGCGGGCGGCCGCACCTGTTCGGCCACCTTGCGCTGCATCGCCCGCACGGCGGTGGCAAGGTCGACGCCGCGCACGTCCACGTACACCCAGCCGGACAGCCTGGCGTTCTCGCTGCGGATCATCGGCGGGCCGTCGGCCACCGTCACGCGCGCCACGTCGGCTAGCCGGATCTGCGCGCCGCGCGGCGTGACCACCGGCAGCTCGCGCAGCCCCTGCACCGAATCGCGGAAGTCGCGCGGATAGCGCACGCTGATCGGGAAACGCTGGCGGCCGTCGATCACTTCGCCCACGTTGTCGCCGCCGATCGCCGCCGCCACGACCGATTGCACGTCGGCGATCGCCAGGCCGTAGCGGGCGGCGGCGACGCGGTCGATGTCGATGTCGAGGTAGCGGCCGCCCTGCAGCCGCTCGGCCAGCGCGGACGTCACGCCCGGCACCGTCTTCACGGCCGCCTCGACCTGCGCGGCGATGCGGTCGATCTCGTCCAGCCGCGGGCCGGCGATCTTGATGCCGACGGGCGTCTTGATCCCGGTGGACAGCATGTCGATGCGGTTGCGGATCGGCGGCACCCACACGTTCGACAGGCCCGGCACCTTGACGACGCGGTCCAGCTCCTCGACCAGCCTGGCCGGCGTCATGCCGGCGCGCCACTGGTCGCGCGGCTTGAACCGGATCGTCGTTTCGAACATCTCGAGCGGCGCGGGATCGGTGGCCGATTCGGCGCGGCCCGCCTTGCCGAACACCTGCGCCACTTCCGGCACCGTCTTGATCAGGCGGTCGGTCTGCTGCAGCAGCTCGGCCGCCTTCGCCGCGGACAAGCCGGGCAGCGCGGACGGCATGTACAGCAAGTCGCCTTCGTCCAGCGGCGGCAGGAACTCGCCGCCCAGCCGGGAGATCGGAATCGCCGTCAGCGCCAGTGTCGCGCCGGCGATCGCCAGCGTCGTGCGCGGATGGCGCAGCGTCGCTTCCAGCAGCGGGCGGTAGCCGCGCACCAGCAGGCGGTTGATCGGGTTGGCGTCCTCGCCGGGAATGCGGCCGCGGATCAGGTAGCCCATCAGCACGGGCACCAGGGTGACGGCCAGCGCGGCGGCGGCGGCCAGCGTGTATGTCTTCGTGTACGCCAGCGGGGCGAACAGCTTGCCTTCCTGCGCTTCGAGACCGAACACGGGAATGAACGACAGCGTGACGATCAGCAGCGAGAAGAACAGCGCCGGGCCCACCTCGGCCGCCGACGTGGCGATGATCTCCCACCGTTCGGCGGCGGAAGGCGGCGCGCCGTCGTGGGTGTGCGCATGCGCCTCCAGGTGCTTGTGGGCGTTCTCGATCAGCACCAGCGCCGCATCGGTGGCGGCGCCGACGGCGATCGCGATGCCGCCCAGCGACATGATGTTCGCGTTGACGCCTTGCCAGCGCATCACGACGAACGCCGCCAGCACGGCGAGCGGCAGCGACACGATCGCCACCAGCGCGCTGCGCACGTGGAACAGGAACACGGCGCAGACGATCGCGACGACGACGAATTCCTCGACCAGCTTGTTGCGCAGGTTGGCCACCGAGGCCTCGATCAACGTCGAGCGGTCGTACGTGGTGACGACCTGCACACCCTCGGGCAGCGCGGCCTCCAGCGCGGCCAGTTTCTCCTTGACGGCGCGGATCGTCGCCAGCGCGTTCTTCCCCGAGCGCATGACGACGATGCCGCCGGCCACTTCGCCTTCGCCATTCAGTTCCGCGATCCCGCGCCGCATCTCCGGGCCGATGCGCACCGTGGCCACGTCGCGCAGCAGCACCGGCGTGCCCGTGCTTGATGCGGACAGCACGACGTTGCGGAAGTCCTCCAGCGTACGCAGGTAGCCGTGCGAGCGCACCATGAATTCCGTCTCCGCCATCTCGACCACGCCGCCGCCCGATTCCTGGTTGGCCTTCGCGAGCGCGTCCAGCACGGCCGCATGCGACATGCCGAATGCGCGCAGCCGCGCCGGGTCGAGCACCACCTGGTACTGGCGCACCATGCCGCCGACGCTGGCCACTTCCGCCACGTCCTGCACCGTCTTCAGCTCGAAGCGCAGGAACCAGTCGTTCAGCGCGCGCAGCTGGCCCAGGTCGTGCCGGCCCGTGCGGTCGACCAGCGCGTATTCGTAGATCCAGCCGACGCCGGTGCCGTCCGGCCCCAGCTCGGCGCGCACGCCGGCCGGCAGCCGCGCCTGCACCTGGCCCAGCGCTTCCAGCACGCGCGAGCGGGCCCAGTACAGGTCCGTCGCATCGTCGAACAGCACGTAGACGAAGGAGTCGCCGAAGAACGAATAGCCGCGCACCGTCTTCGCGCCCGGCACGGCGAGCAGGGCGCTGGTGAGCGGATACGTCACCTGGTCCTCCACCAGCTGCGGCGCCTTGCCCGGGTACTGGGCGCGGATGATCACCTGCGTGTCGGACAGGTCGGGCAGCGCGTCCAGCGGCGTGTCGCGCAACGACAGCGCACCCCAGCCGGCCAGCACGAGCGCCCCGACCAGTACCCACACGCGGTGCGCGATCGCCGCCCGGATCAGACGCGCGATCATTTGGCAGCTCCCGCGACCGGCGTCACGCTGTCGAGCACGTAACCGCTCTTCTCCTGGTGGAACGTGAACGTCACGCGCTGGCCGGGTTTCACATCGGCGAACGCGCCCGGTGCCGGCTTGGCGAATTCCATCGTCATCGCCGGCCATTGCAATGCGGCGATCGGCCCGTGCGACAGCATCAGCGCCTCCGCGCTCACGTCCTCGACGACGCCGGTGCCCTCGAGCGCCGGTGGCGCCGTGGGGCCGAGGCGGTTCAGCGCCGACTTCAGGTTCGCCTCCGAATCGATCAGGAACTGGCCGGAAGCGACCACCTTCTGGCCTTCGGACAGGCCGGCGACGATCTCGATGTCGTCGCCGAACTGGCGGCCCGTCGTGACGGCTACCGGCGAAATCCGGTCGCCGTCCCCGACAACCAGCACGACGGAGCGCTTGCCGCTGTCGATCACCGCTTCGGCCGGCACGACAAGCCGCGCGGCCGGTGCCGCGGCGCCGACCTGCACGCGCATCAGCTGGCCCGGTACCAGTGTGCCATCGGCGTTGTCCAGCTCCAGGCGCGCCTGCGCCGTGCGCGTCGCCGTGCTGACGCCGGGCAGGATCTCGGCGACCTTGCCGGTGTAGCGGCGTGCCGGGTCGCCCGCGGTGGCAGTCCCGGCCGTGGCCGTCACCGCCATGCCGGGCCGCACGGTGCCGAGCAGCGCTTCCGGCACTTCCGCCAGCAGCCACAGCTTGCCGGTGCCGGCGATCTTCGCCAGCGTCATCCCCGGCGCCACCTGCGCACCGGCGCGTACCGCCAGTTCGGTAACGACACCGGATGCCGGTGCCGTCAGCACGAGGCGGCTCTGCGGCTTGCCCGTGCGGACAGCCTGTTCCACGAGCGCATCGGGTATCGACAGCGCGCGCATCCGCTCGCGTGCCGCAGCGGCCAGCGCGTCGTCGCCGGCGCGGCGCAGCGCCAGGTATTCCTCCTGCGGTGCCAGCCAGTCCGGCACGAACAGCGTGGCGACGGGCGCGCCGCGGCGCACGCGCTGCAGCGGCGCATCCGCTTCCAGGCGCTCGACATAACCGGTGACGCGGCTTTGCACGACGGCGGCGAGGCGTTCGTCGAACTGCGTCGTGCCGACCAGTTTCAGCGCATCGGCCACCGCCGCGCGGCGCACGGTGGCGTAGCGGATGCCCAGGTTCTGGCGCTGGCGCGGGTCGATCGCCACGCCGGCGGCTTGCGCCTCGTCGGCATACACGGGCACCAGCTGCATGTCCATGAACGGGCTCTTGCCCGGCTTGTCGAAGCGGGTGCCGGGCACCATCGGGTCGTGCCAGTACAGCACCTTGCGTTCCGTCTTCGATACCGGCGCGGTGGCCGGTTGCGCAGTGTGCCGGGTGCCGGCCCAATAGCCGCCGGTGGCCAGCGCGGCCCCGGCGGCGAGCGCCGCGGCGATCCACATGATCCGGTTCATTGCGCGTCTCCTTCATCGTTTGCCGGCAGCACCAGGGCCGCCCACGTGGCACCGGCCTGGCGTGCCAGCATGTTGATCTGCAGGCGCTTTTCCAGCAGCGCGCGGCGGGCCTGGAACACGGCGGACAGGCTGCCGGCACCGCTGCGATATGCTGCGACGGCCAGCTCCACCTGTTCGGCGGCGGCGGGCAGCAGCCCGGCCTCCAGCCGGGCGATGCGCGTGTTCAGGCTGTCCAGTTCCTCGCTCAATTGGCGCACCTGCGCTTCTTGCGCCTGCAGCGTGTCGTCGTACAGCAGGCGGGCGCGCGTGCCGAGCGCCGATTTCTCGGCCACGTCGCGGTCCTGGCGCTGGGCGCGATCGACCGTCAGCGGCACGCTGATGCCGAAGGAAACCATATTGCCGTAGCGGCTGGAACGCTGGCCGAAGCCCGCTTCGAAGGTCCAGTCGGGGTGGCGTTCGCGGGTGGCGACGGCGGTGTCGGCATCGGCCAGGTCGATCGCACGGCGGGCGGCCAGCACGGCCGGGCGTTGCAGTGCCGTGCCGGCAGCGGCCGGCGCGGCGGTGTAGGCGGGCGGCGCGCCGTCGACCGTATCGACAGGTTCTTGCAGCCAGCGCGCCAGCCGCACGGCGGCGGTGCGGCGTTCCTGCTCGGCGCCGGCCGCATCGTCCTCGGCCTGCGCCAGCGCCATGCGCGCCTGCAGCACGTCGGCGGCGCCGGCTTTCGCGCCGCGGTGCGCGGCCTGCACGCCGGCCAGGTCGCGCCGCATCTCGTCGGCCAGCTGGCTGGCCAGTTCGGCCGCGCGCTGCGCATGGAACAGGTCCAGCCAGGCCTTGCCGGCTTCCTCGCGCACCTGCGCTGCCGTTTGCCGCGTCGCGGCCTGCTCGGCCGCCACCGCGCGGGTGGCGCGCGTGGCGCGGGCCTGGCGCTTGTCGGCCGAGACCCACTGCTGTTCGATGCCGATGCGGCGCATCGTCATCGGTTCGCCGCTCGTCGTGAAACGGTCCGGGCCCGAGACGGGCAGGTTGTCGATGCCGATCTTCAGCATCGGATCGGGCAGCTGGCCGGCGCGGGCGGCGGTTTGCGCGGCCGCGTCCTCGGCGGCCTGCGCGGCCTGGGTGGCTGCCGAGACGTGGGCGGCGCGCCGCAGCGCCTGGGCAAACGTTGGCCCGGGCTGGGTATGCGCCGGCCACGGCGCAACAATGAGCAGCGCGAGCGCGGTCAAGCGCAGGCGCGGTGTAACGATGGTGAACATACTTCCCCCAAAAGAATGGACGAGCACCGGCACAGGCGCGATGCCTGCCGGCGAAACGGGAAGGGAAGTGTCAGATCCTGAGCCGGAGGGTGCGCAGGTAAGGGGGATCGGTGCCGGCATCGAGCGGCGTTGCCGCATGGGCGATGACGTCGGTACCTGCCACGCGCGGGCGCGGCAGCGGGATCGCGAACGCGAGGGCCGCCGGTACCAGCACGGGTGCGCCGCCCTGTTCGGGCGCGGCCTTCGTGCCGGCCTTGTGCTCGGCGCAGTGCACGGGCTTTTCCATATCCATGCCGGCGCACGGCATGTCCGCCATCATCCGCGCGCCCACCGTCTGCTCGGGGCATACATAGGCGGCCATCGCCAGCGCGGCGTTCGTGAACGTCACGAGCAGCACGATGGCGAGCCAGCGGAACAGGGATGGAAAGGTGCGGCGCATGGCGCTAGTGTAGTGAAAGTCCGGCCGGACCGATAGTAGTTCATAAGGCGTAGCACGCATTTGCAGGCACCTCTTGACCTTCCTCCCGTGGGAAGGTGTAACGTGGGCGCCATCCATCAACTACGTCAGAGGAACCCATGAGCAAGACCCACCACTACCTCGCCGCCGCGCTGATCGGCTTGTCCGCGACCGTGCAGGGCCCGGCCGCGCACGCGCAGCAGGCTGCATCGGCACCGGCCGCCGACACCGCGCTGACCGGTGGCGAAATCAAGAAGGTCGACAAGGAGGCGGGCAAGGTCACGATCCAGCACGGCGAGCTCCGGAACCTGGGCATGCCGGCGATGACGATGGTGTTCCGCGTGCGCGACCGCGCCATGCTCGACAAGGTGCGGCAAGGCGATAAGGTGCGCTTCCGCGCCGAGCGCGTCGATGGCGCGCTGGCCGTGACGGCGATCGAGAAGGCAGAGTGAGGAGCGCCACGATGCGCCCATTCCGGATCGCCATCGCCGCCGTTGCGCTGCTGGCCAGTTCCGCTGCCGGTGCCCATGCGGTGCTGAAGAGCTCCGACCCGGCGGCAGGTGCCACGCTGGCGGCACCGCCCGCGCAGGTCGCGCTGACGTTCAACGAAGCGCTCGAGCCGGCGTTTTCGTCCGTGACGGTGCTGGATGCCGCCGGCAAGAGCGCCGTGGCGGGCAAGGCCCGGGTGGACGCCGCGCAACCGGCCATCGTGCGGCTCGAAACGCCCGCGCTGCGCAGCGGTGCCTACACGGTCAAGTGGGCGGTCGCCGGCCGCGACGGCCACCGCCGCACCGGCTCGTTCACGTTCACGGTGCAGTGAGTTGGATGACGCCGCATTGCTGCAGGCGGGGGCCGCCGCGCTGCTGACGTTGGCGTTCAGCTGGCTGGCGGGATCGTGGTGCGCGCGCCGCTGGCTGGCGGCCGGCGCGGTACCGGCCGGCCTGCGCCACGCCGACATGGCGGCCGCCGTGCTGGCGCTCGCCGCCACGCTGGCGGCAATGTGGACGGCCACGGCGATGATGGGCGGCCTGCCGCTGGCCGAGGCGGGCAGCATGTTGTGGACGATGCTGACGTCGACGGCGCACGGCCACGCCGGCTGCGTGCTGCTGCTTTTGCTGTTGCTGCTGCTGGCGGTGCGGTGGACCGGCCGCGGCGACGCGGTCGTCCTCGCGTTGCTGCTTGCCTTTGCCGCCGTGCGCGCCTCGATGGGCCATGCCGGCGAAGGGGGCTACGGGACGGTGCCGCACGTGGCGGAAACGGTCCACCTGCTGGCGATCGCCGTCTGGACGGGCGTCGTGCTCGTCTCCGGCTGGCACGTGCTGGCTCCCGGCATGGTGCCGCAAGCGGCGCAGGGCTACCTGGAACGCATGTCGCTGGGTGCCACCCTGGCGGTCGTGGCGCTGGGCGCGACAGGCGTCTACAGCGCCTGGCAGCGGCTCGGCGGCGCGGCCCCGCTGGTACACACGGCGTATGGCTGGACCTTGCTGGCAAAGGTCGCGCTGGTGGCCGTGGCGCTGGCGCTCGGTGCGTGGAACAAGTACTTCGGCCTGCCGGCGGCAAGCCCGACGGCCGCGGGCATCGGCACCGTACGCCGCGTGCTGCGCATCGAATCCGTCTTGCTGCTGGGCGCAGTGGCCGCGGCGGCGCTGCTGACCGTGCAGCAGCCGCCGGCAGCCATGTGAACGGCAACCCTCATCGGACAGGAGGCGCATCATGCACGGCAGTGAACCACATCGGCACGACCATCATGCAATGCACGCACCGGCAGCCCAGCCGGCGGCCGAAGGCACTGTCTACACCTGTCCGATGCACCCGCAGATCCGCCAGCCGCGGCCCGGTGCGTGCCCGATCTGCGGCATGGCGCTGGAGCCCGTGCTGCCGGCGCTGGACGAGGACGAAAACCCGGAACTGGCGGACTTCAGACGGCGCTTCCGCTGGACCTTGCCGCTGACGGTGCTCGTATTCGCGCTGGCGATGTTCGGCCACCTGCTGTTCCCGGGCGGCGTGCCGCACCAGAGCCTCGTCGAGCTGGCCCTCAGCACGCCCGTGGTGCTGTGGGCCGGCTGGCCGTTCTTCGTGCGCTG
Source organism: Pseudoduganella flava (assembly GCF_007830495.1). Classification (GTDB taxonomy): domain Bacteria; phylum Pseudomonadota; class Gammaproteobacteria; order Burkholderiales; family Burkholderiaceae_D; genus Rugamonas; species Rugamonas flava. The sequence continues at coordinate 220,322 of NZ_VLKW01000008.1, forward strand.
GGGCCAGTCGCTGCTGCACCTGCGCCCGAACATGTGGACGCTGATCGGCTCCGGCGTGCTGGCCGCCTGGGTCTACAGCGTGGCTGCCACGCTGGCCCCCGGCCTGTTCCCGCAGGCGTTCGCGGCACATGGCCGCATCGCCGTCTACTTCGAGGCGGCCGCCGTGATCGTGTCGCTGACATTGCTGGGCCAGATCCTGGAATTGCGCGCGCGCTCGCAGACGTCGTCCGCGATCAAGGCGCTGCTGGGCCTCGCGCCGAAGACGGCACGCCGCATCGATGCCGATGGGCGCGAGGAAGACGTGCCGCTGGCGCACGTGCACATCGGCGACGCGCTGCGCGTGCGGCCGGGCGAGAAGGTGCCCGTCGACGGCCTCGTGACGGAAGGCGACAGCTCGGTGGACGAATCGATGCTGACGGGCGAGCCGCTGCCCGTCGCGAAGCGGCCGGGCGACCGGGTGATCGGCGCCACGATCAACACGAGCGGCAGCCTGGTGATCCGGGCCGAGAAGGTCGGCAGCGACACGATGCTGGCGCAGATCGTGCAGATGGTCGCGCAGGCGCAGCGCTCGCGCGCACCGATGCAGCGCCTGGCCGACGTCGTGGCCGGCTACTTCGTCGCCGCCGTCGTCGCGATCGCCGTGGCGACGCTGCTGGCCTGGGGCGTGTACGGGCCGGAACCGAGCTGGGTGTATGGCTTCGTCAACGCCGTGGCCGTGCTGATCATCGCCTGCCCGTGCGCGCTGGGCCTGGCCACGCCGATGTCGATCATGGCCGCCACCGGGCAGGCCGCCACCCGCGGCATCCTGTTCCGCGATGCCGCGGCGATCGAGGGGCTGCGCAAGGTCGACACGCTGATTGTCGACAAGACGGGCACGCTCACCGAAGGCAAGCCCGCGTTTCGAGACGTCGCCGCCGCCCCGGGCTTCGGTGCGGACGACGTGCTGCGCCTCGCCGCAAGCATCGACCAGGGCAGCGAACACCCACTGGCACATGCGATCGTGCGCGAGGCGCAGGAGCGCGCCCTCGCGCTGGCAAAACCGGAAGCGTTCGAATCGGCCAGCGGCATCGGCGTGCGCGGCAGCATCCAGGGCCAGCGCATCGCACTGGGCAACACGGCATTGATGGATGCCGACGGCGTCGACTGGCGCGTGCTGGCGACGGATGCGGAGCGGCTGCGCGGAGAAGGCGCGAGCGTGATGTACCTGGCCGTCGATGGCCGCATCGCCGGCCTGCTGGCCGTGGCGGACCCCGTCAAGGCGACGACGCCGGAAGCGTTGACGGCGCTGCGCGAAGACGGCTTGCGCGTCGTGATGGCGACCGGCGACGGCGTCACGACGGCCCGCTCGGTGGCCGCACGGCTGGGCATCGACGAAGTCCACGGCGAAGTGAAACCGCGGGACAAGCTGGCGCTTGTCGAGCAGCTGCAGCGGGGTGGCAAGGTCGTGGCGATGGCGGGCGACGGCATCAACGACGCCCCGGCGCTGGCCAAGGCGGACGTCGGCATCGCGATGGGCACCGGCACGGACGTGGCGATCAGCAGCGCCCACCTGGCGCTCGTGAAGGGCGACCTGCGCGGCATCGCGGCGGCGCGGGCGATCTCGGTGGCGACGGTGCGCAATATGCGGCAGAACCTGGCGTTTGCCTTCGTCTACAACGCGCTGGGCATTCCCGTTGCCGCCGGCGTGCTGTATCCGTTCACGGGGCAACTGCTGTCGCCGATGCTGGCGGCGCTGGCGATGAGCCTCAGTTCCGTGTCGGTGATTGCCAACGCGTTGCGCCTGCGGGCTGGCCGCTAGCCGGCGACCATGGCGGCACGCCGCCAAACCGGTGTGTCACGGACGTGCGCCGCGCGTCCACGGTTGTTTCAAGCATTCGACGGCTATCGGCCGGCGACGCTTTGCCATCATGGCAGCGGCAAGTCGTTACCGAGCGTCCTGAGAAGGGCGAAGGCGAACACGCCCAGGCCCGCGAGTGCCAGCACGAAGACCACGGCCACCTGGCCGGCTGCGCGCAACACCGCGCGTTTTTCCTTCTCCTTGTCCTTGTCTTTCTTCCCTTGATCGTAATGCCATTTGATGGCGAAGAACATGCCCGTGCCTAACACGAGAACCTTGAACGTGACGAAGACTATCGGGACCCAATCCATGCTTGCGTATTTCCTGGCTATTGTTTGACTCTGTCCATCGCGACGGGCACGAACACGAGACGCTGCTTCGGCTTCGCCGGCGACTGTCATGCAAGATGGTGTGCCTGCACGCGCTGAGGCATACTACTTCAAAGCAATTTCCATACATTGAGACAAAATGTCCCAGTTGAAAACCATACAAGATGCGGAGTTGCCGGGCTGGCTGCCGCGCCTGGCCGTGCACGGCGGGCCGCGTTTTCTACAGATCGCGGATGCGTTGCAGGCGGCGGTGGCAAACGGATCGCTGAAACCGGGCGACCGCCTGCCGCCGCAACGCCACCTGGCGGCGCAGCTGGACGTCGACCTGACGACGGTCACGCGCGCCTATGACGAAGCGAGGCGCCGCCACCTGCTGGAAGGCCGTGGCGCGCGCGGCACGTATGTCGCGGCGCCGAAGGTCGAATTGACGCCGATCCTCGACCTGAGCATGAATACCCCACCACCGCCGGATGGCGTGGACTTCGACGACATGTTGCAACAAGGGCTCTCCCAAGTCCTGATGCGGGCGGATAACGAGTTGCTGATGACTTACCACCTGGGTGGAGGAAGCGATGCCGACCGCCAGGCCGGCGCCAGATGGATCGAGCCGATGTTCGGCCAGCCGGATGCCGGGCAGGTGGTTGTCTGTCCGGGTGCGCAAGCTGCGATCGCCGCGTTGATGCTTGCGCTGACGAAGCCGGGCGACGTCATCCTGGCAGAGCCGATGAGTTATCCCGGCTTGCGAGCCGCGGCGACGCAATTCGGCCGGCACATCGTGCCGGTGCAGGCGGACACCCACGGCATGCAGCCCGAACTGTTCGAGGAAGCGTGCCGTCAGCACAAGCCGGTGCTGGTGTACCTCAATCCCACATTGCAGAACCCGACCGCCGTCACCATGCCGGCACGCCGGCGCAGGGAGCTGGCCGGCATCGCAAAACGCTGCAACGTACGCATCGTCGAGGACGATCCCTACTGGCTCCTTGCCGATGCCCCGCCACCTCCGATCACCACGTTTGCCCCGGAACAGGTGTACTACATCGCGACCTTGTCGAAATGCCTGACGCCCGGCTTGCGCGTCGCCTTCGTGCTGATACCCGATCCGCAGGAGCGTGAACGGTTCCTCGTTGCGCTGCGGTCGTTCGCACTGATGGTCGCTCCGCTGTCGGCCGCACTGGCCACGCAGTGGATCCTCGACGGTTCGGCTGGAAGATTGTTGGAGGGGGTGCGCAACGAGACGCGCCTGCGCCACCGTATGGCGCGCGCTATCCTGGCGGGGCGCTACGGCGGCGCCGGGGACGGCCTGCATGCATGGCTCGAGCTGCCGGCGTACTGGAATTCGTCGCAGCTGGCACGTGCCGCCGACAGCGCGGGCATCGCGGTCACGCCGGCGGAGGCATTCGCCACTGGTGGCGGCGCCGTGAACGCCATTCGGATCTGTCTGGGCAGCATCCGGGACCGTGGACGCCTGCAGGCGGGGCTCGAGCGGCTGTCCGACCTGCTTGCCCGGCGGCCCGAGTCGGTCAGTGCCGCGGTGGTGTGAATGTCCAGGGAGATCGGTTATGGTAAAACCCATCGCATCGATCCGTGACGGTCACGGCATCGCGCGGCGGCCGGAGTTTCACGCTACAATCCGGCCCGGAGTTCCGCGGCCGGCCAAGGATGGCCGGCATCCCTGATGAGGCTTGCGATGATCGACAAACTTGCCGACATTCTGAAACGCCATGCGCCCCACGATGGCGCGCACGCTACCGCGCTGTCGCGGGTGCACGTGCTGCGCTCCGTTACGCCGACCGAGCCGATTCCCGTCATCCACCAACCAGCCGTCTGCTTCATCGCCCAAGGCCGCAAGCAGACGATGCTCGGCGAACAGGCCTGGCTGTATGCGCCGCGCCAGTTCCTGATCGTCAGCGCCGAGCTGCCGATCACGGGGCAGGTGCTCGATGCGTCCGCCGCGGCGCCCTACCTGTGCCTGCGGCTGGACCTGGACCCGGCGACGATCGCCACCGTGATCGAGGATGCCGCACCGAATGCCAGCGCCGATGACGCACCGGCAGTCGGGGTGGCGGTCAGCTCTGCGCCACCGCAACTGCTCGATGCCGTCGTGCGGCTGGCCGGGCTGCTGGACGCTTCGGAAGGCGAGCGCCGCTTCCTCGCGCCGCCGGCCGAACGCGAAATCCTGTACCGGCTGCTGATGGGCGAACAGTCCGACCGGCTGCGCCAGATCGCGTACGCCGACAGCAAGCTGGCGCGCATCAACCGGGCCATCGTGTGGATCAAGTCCAATTACGCGCGCACGCTCCGGGTCGAGGAGATGGCGGCGCAGGTCAACATGAGCACATCGAGCTTCCACGAGCACTTCCGCACCGTTACCTCGATGAGCCCCTTGCAGTACCAGAAGCAGATCCGGCTGCAGGAAGCGCGCCGGCTGATGCTGGCGCAGGCGCTGGACGCGGCCACGGCCGGGTTCCAGGTGGGGTACGAGAGTCCGTCGCAGTTCTCCCGCGAGTATGCGCGCCGCTTCGGCCTGCCGCCGAAGCGCGACATCGAGAAGATCCGCGCACTGCCGGTCTTCGCTTGAGGGCAGGGGCTCGGAGGATCGTGCAAGAAGCGCGGAAGATCGGGCGCTGCTGGAACGAGGGCGATCATATGGAATACGGGGACGATCGGGCAGGACGGCGGGGCTTCACGGCCGATGGCGACTTGCGCGACGGCGTGCTGTACCACGCGGGCTTGGTGCTGTACCGTGAGGCTGGCTGATGCAGGGGAAGCGCATGACGGACATCACGCCGGCCGAAGCGCTGACGGAATGCACAACCCGGCGCGGCCGGTGGATCGGCGGCGTATCGCAACGCGCGCTGACGCCGCCGGCCAGTGACGGCCGCGGGACCGATGGAGTGACATGGCGGCGCGCCCACGGCGAGCTGCAAGGGGAGGGGCGCCCGCGGCGCGCTGCAGGGGAGGAGCGCCGCCCTAGGAAGCGACCAGCGACAGCGTCAACTGCGCCAGGCTGTGGGTCTGCTTGAGCATCGCGCTGCTCGACTGCATCAGCATCTGCTGGGTAGTCTGCTCGGCCATCTCGCCGGCGTAGTCGGTATCCATGATGCGCCCGCGCGCCGCGCGGGTATTGGTCAGCAGGTTCGTTGCGTTGGCGTACGCGTGTTCCAGCCGGTTGCTGATGGCGCCGATGGAGCTGCGCACGGCCGCCCATGCGTTGATCGCGTCGCGGGTGGTTTCGATGGTGGCACTGGCGTTCTCCGTCAGCACGGTTTCCAGCTCCGCGCTCCCCCAGCCGAAGCCGCTCGACGTATCGATGTGGTTGTAGACATCAACCATCATCGCCTCGCTGCTGTCCGCACCGATCTGCAGCGCGAACGGCGTAACGAACTTGCCGTATTCGTCGTTGTAGGAGCCGATGAACAGCCGCTCGCCGTTGTACTTGATGCTCAGCTGGTCCCAGACATGCTGGGCCAGCGTCTTGAATTCCTCCTGCAGGGCGGTGCGGTCCGCCAGCGTCGTCGAGCCGTCCGCCGCCTGCACTGCCAGGTCGTTCATCCGGCTGAACGCGGTGACCATGCCCTCGGCGATGCCGTCGGCGGCCTGCATCAGCGAAATGCCGTTCTGGATGTTGCGCATCGCGACCTGCGTGCCGGACGCCTGGGTAGCCAGCCGCGTGGCGATCTGCAGGCCCGCGGCGTCGTCGGACGCGTGATTGACGCGGTAACCGGTGCCGAGGCGCGTCGCGGCCTGCGATTGCGCGCGGCTCGCGTTCGATAGCGCGTTGGTTGCGTCGAGGGCAGCGGAGTTGGAGCGCAAACTAAGCATGCAAATAATGCAAATTCAATGTGGGTGAACCGGTCAAGCCAGTGCTTATATCGTGAAGGCGACCGGTATGCCAAAAAATTAAATCCTGCGCGCCCGGCCGCAGGTTGACCTCGTTCCTGTCGAACGCGATACTGTCCGCCGCGTCGGCCCGCTGGGGCATGCGCCGCAGTGCTGCGCCGACCGCCGCAAACAGGATCACCACAATGACGAGACGAATCCTTCCCCCTGCCGCGCGCCTGACCACTCCGGAAAATCCGGCAGCCAGTGCCGGCCTGCAGCCGTGCGGGCCGAACGCCGCCACGGAGCGGGCCACAAGCGCACGTCGAGGACGGCGCCAATGAAGAACAAACCGGCACACCGGCTGGCGCCTTCCGGTCCGGCGCAGGCGCCGCGGGAACGCCTGGCGGGACTTGACCTGGCTCGCTGGCTGGCGCTGGCCGGCATGGTCTGCGTGAACTTCCGCCTGGCGATGGCGCCGGCCGGCGAGGGCGACGGCTGGCTGCGCGGCCTGTTCCACCTGCTGGAAGGGAAGGCCTCCTCCACGTTCGTCGTGCTGGCCGGGATCGGCTACGTGCTGGCGACACGCTCGCTACCGCCGGCCATCGTGCCAGGATGGACGGTGCGCCGCGCGCTGTTCCTGCTGGTGGTCGGGACGTTGAACCTGCTCGTCTTCCCCGCCGATATCATCCACTACTACGCCGTCTACTTCCTGTGCGCGCTGCCGTGGCGCCGCGCGTCGGCGTTGTGGCTGGCGGCCGGCGTCGGCGCTGTCGCGGGCATCTCGGCGTGGGCGCTGATGCACTTCGATTACAGCCAGGGCTGGGACTGGACCGCGCTGCATTACACGGACCTGTGGACACCGCCGGGCTTCGTGCGCAACCTCGTGTTCAACGGCTTTCATCCGCTGCTGCCATGGCTCGCATTCTTCCTGTTCGGGATGCTGCTGGCCCGCCTGGACCTGACCGCGCGTGCGACGCAATCCCGGCTCGCGCTGGGCGGCATCGGCGCGGTCATCGCCGCCGCGCTGCTGGCCCGTGCGTCGGCCGGCACGCCGGTCGGCGAGCTGCTGGGCACCGGGCCGCTGCCGCCGGGGCCCGCCTACCTTCTGATGGGGATGGGAACAGCGGCACTCGTTGTCGGCACCTGCCTGCTGGCCGCGGCGCGGTGGCCGGACGGGCCATGGCAGCGCGTGCTGCCGGCCGGGCGCATGACACTGACGCTGTACCTTGCGCACATCTTCCTCGGCATGGGCGTGCTTGAAGCCTTTGGTGCCTTGCACGGCAGCGATGCGGACGTGGCACTGGCCGCTGGCGTATTCCTTGTCGTCGGCACGTGCGCGGCATGGGCGTGGAGCCGGCGCGTCGCGCAAGGGCCGGTGGAAGCATTGATGCGGCGGCTGACGGCGCCGCGCCGCTGAGCCAATTTATGGCGTTTTAGCCGCTCCCTTCGCAGCCAGACGGCCACGCCAACATCGGCTTGTCCGCACAAAGGGCTCGACCTATCGCATTCCGTCTCCTGATTTTCAAGGAGGAGACTGACGGTGTCGCAGTTCTAGTTGGCTTGCTTGAGCACTGCTATCAACTTCCGCAAATCGTCATTCAGCTCGGGGGCAAGGCTTGCGCTACCGTTGCTCTGCGCCGCCAGATAATCCCGGATTTCCTCGATACTTGCTAACGCTTGACAGCTCTCTGGCGTAACGTGCGCCAGCGCGGCGAGAAGTTGCCCGTCATACGTGTCTCCCGCCCGCAGGTCTTCGCGCAAGAATTGAAACGCTATGGGAAGTATCTGAGTCAAGAATAGCCGCTGCCGAACCGCACGGCATATGTCTCCGACGTCGAGTTCGCAAATTGGCCGCTCGCGAATTTGTCCGTACCAGGACGACAGTGGAGAAGCGCCGGTTTCCAGTCCGGCAATGTACCCGGCGGGTTCCAGGTCGCAAAACCGTATATTCATCATCCTGTCTTCCTGTTTCAACTCGCGCGATCCAATTCAGAGCACCGTGCCTGGGGCGACGCGGCGCGCAAGGCCGGTCGAAGTGCGATTGCATCACAGCCAGGTGGCCACGCCGCCATGGTGTGAACAAGTGCCGCGCCGGCTGCGGCTGAAGCTGTAGGTACCGTCGCGGCACTGCGCGCTCGCGCCATCGGGCACCTTGCCCGACTTCGATGCGGCGGGTGAATGCACGTCGTCGCCTTTGCTGTTGCGGTAATGGCCGTGCTGCTGCAAGTCCTGTTCGTTGGGTTCGGCATGCGTGCGCTGGACAGGCGCTTCCTTTGGCGCCGGCGGTGCGTATTGCGCCTGGGCGGGTAACGCGAACGCCAGCGCGGCGAGCAGGGAAAGAAGAGGCTTGTGCATGAGTCAGGACGGTGGATGGCGATGGCCTATAGATTACTTGTTGATACGTATTGTGTCAGTATGGAAATAAGACTTGCAGAGATTCCGGCCCCGATTGTTGCCCGTTCGCTACGCTTCCGGCCTCGGCTGAAAACGTTTGACCAGTCCAGTTGGCGAATTGCATACTGTGTGCCGCGCCGTCCGCGCAGCCCGACCATGAGGAGCACCATGCTGAAACACGCCGCCGGCATCGCCGGCCTGCTGCTGGGCGCACTGGCGCAGGCCGCGTGCCCGCCCGATGCGCTGGGCATGTCCCGCACGTTGACGTTAAAGCGCGAGGGCGCCGCCTACGGCACCGTGCAGCACCCGCCGCTGCCGCTGGCGCCCGGCGAAGTGGTGCTGACGTTCGACGACGGCCCGCGCCCCGGCTCGACGAACGGTGTGCTCGACGCGCTGGCCGCGCAATGCGTGCGCGCCACCTTCTTCATGAACGGCAAACCGATGCAGCAGTACCCGGACCTAGCCGCCGCCGTCGCGCGCGCCGGCCATTCCGTCGGCATGCACGGCTACGAACACCCGCACTACGGGCAGCTCGATGCGAGCGCCCAACTGGCCGACCTGGCGCTGGTGGAAGACGCGTATGCGCGCCAGTTCGGCCAGCGAGCGCCGGCCTTCCGCTTCCCGTTCCTCGAACAGACGCCGGTGCTGCTGGACAAACTGCGCGAGCAGGGCATCACCGTGATGTCCGTCGACCTGGCGATCGACGACTGGCTGGCGGACCAGACGCCGGCAATGCTCACGGCGCGGATGCTGGAGCGGCTGAAGGGGACGAAGGGCGGCATCATCCTGATGCACGATGGGCAGGATCAGACGGCGGCCGCGCTGCCCACATTGCTAAGGGCGCTGAAGGAGGGTGGGTACAAGGTTGTGCATGTGGAGTGGTCGACGCCTTGATCTAGCGTCCAGCCTCATACCATCGCTTCGGAACAAACAGCGTGTGCCCGCTCGGTTGATTGAATGTGATCCCTTCACCGCTCTCTGTAATCTGGCTGCGGTTCAGGTAAGCGATGACGTCATCATCGAAATCGAAGATGGGCACATCCAGTTCATGTCCAGTCGCCCCCAGTTTACGCGCGATGCGCAGCTTGTAGCGTGGTCGTACGGACAGAAGAGTAAGCTCTGCACCCGATCGAAGTAACGTAACCCTATACTCTGAGCCGCCAAGTGGGAATTCATAGAGCTGTTTTTCGTAACTCATGGTATGGCAAGCAGCGGCCAATGCGCCCAATGCACATAGAATTACTACAAAAGGAAATACAAGTCTTATCATTTTCGGACGCGGATGGTTGCGTTAGATAGGTTCGTTCCATTAGGCCGGATATTCAACGATGCGAGTCGATTCGTCTCGAAGTCTTGAACAAGGTCTCCCGCCAATCGGCCAGCGAACTCGCCGAATACGGCTTGCACCGGTGTGCCATACGCAATCAGCACGGCATCCGCATCAACAGCGATCGGATGATGTCCAGTCCGTCCGTCTCATTGTTCAGCACATCGCGGGCCGAGCGCATGTCCAACGCGCCGATCGGTTTTTCGAACCACGCATAAGCGCCGGTCCCCATATAGGATGTCAGCACGGCGGCAATCTCCGCATCGACCAGCCGCGACTGGGCCAGCTGTTTCTCCGGCCACTGTTCCCAGTCGGGAAGAAAAACCTCGGCAAAGCGGCGCCAGGCCTGGACGCCGGGATACTCGTTTCTGAGTACTTTAATCGCGTCCATCTATCTGTCCGTGAAATGGTCGAAGCGCTGCCGCCAGGACTTGGCATAGTAGCAAACATCGGCACCAAAATCATTGCCCCAAGGCACAAAGATCACGCCCGCCGCTCCATCTGTAGTAAGCTTCCTCCCTCTCAGTTTCACGCTGAATCCAAACAACAAAGCCCGCCCCGTTGCGGCATTAACAAGCGACAGGCCTGCCGGCCCTCGTAACCAGGAACAAGAACATGCTGGACCAAACTCCGACCTTCGAAGAAGTCGCCGCCGTTGCCGACGGCCTGCAAAACGACGGCAAGCCCGTCACCATCGAAGCCGTGCACGACGCGCTCGGCACCGGTTCGCCGACGACGATCGGCAAGCACCTGACCGCATGGCGCGCCGAGCATGCGCCGAAGCCGGCGCCGTTGTCCGCCGAGATTCCGGAAGCCGTAGCGACCGCGCTGCGGACGTGGGCGCAGGAATTCGCCGAAGCGGCGGCGGGTGCGCGCGATACGGCGGCGCAGTCCGAGAGCGATATCGATACGCTGCTGCGCACCGGCGAGGAACTGGAGTCGGAGCGTGACGCGCTGCTGGCCCGCGTGTCGAGCCTGACGACGTTGACGGAAGAGCAGGCCGAACAGATCGAGCGCCTGACGGTCGAGCTGCGCGATGCGCGCCAAGTCGCCACCGATGCGCTGGTCGGCAAGGCCAAGGACCAGCTGGCGATCGACGGCAAGGACCGCCAGCTGGCCGACCTGCGTGCCCAGCTGGAGCGCAGCGTGGCGTCGTCGTCGTCGGACGCGGATGCGCGGCTGGCTGCCGAGATGGAGCTGGTCGGCGCCGTGACGGCACGCGACAATTTCGCGTCCGAGCTGGAGACGTTGCGCTCCCAGCTGAAAACGGCCAACGCCGAGCGCAGCGCGCTGCGTGCCGAGATCGACGGCTTGCGCGGCCGGCGCCAGTAAGCCGGCCCGCGCTGCCGGAACGGCTCCGCTGTGCTTACTCCGCTTTCGCGATGAAGCGGTAGACGAGAGCGCCCAGCAGCGCGCAGCCGGATGGGAGGCGGGGCCGTCGCCGCCATGGGGCGGGACGGCCGGGGACTGCGGAAAGACTGTCAGCGGCGCCGCTGCGGGACCGCGGCAACGGCGGGCGCGGGGGCTGCGGCGATGGCCGCCGCATCGACCTTCTTCGGCCGGTAATGCTCGTCGACGACGAGGCTCGTCGTCCCCGGCGGCAGCACCTGCAGCGACTTCAGGAATTCGATCAGCGCGGCCTGCTCGTCGGAGCCGGCGGCCTGGAATGCCTTGCGCGATGCGAGCGCTTCGCCTGAATGGCCCAGCACCGCCTCGCGCATCGTGCTGTACATGCCGTGGTGGAAGTAGGGGCCCGAGTTGGCGATGCCCCACAGCCGCCGCGTCAGGAAGCGGCGGTTCCCGGCCGGGAACTTCGGTGCCCATACGGGCCAGTTCATGTCCAGCGATTCCAGCGGCATCGGATCGGCCGGGTCGCAGATGTCGTGCAGCTTGAAGTCCGTGTAGGCCGGCACCAGCATCACCAGGTCGTCCGGATGTTCCGGCGCCAGCCGGGGCTGGGGCAGCGCCGGGTCGTTGAGGTTCACCTTGACCGTTTTCGCATCGCCGGCGCGCAGGTTGCCGGCCGGGTTGAACGGGCCGGGTTCCGAATAAGTCCAGCCTTCGCGGCTCAGCGGCAGCGTGGGCACGTGGCAGGCGGCGCAGCCGAATGTGTTGAAGTTGCGCTGGCCGCGCAGGATCGCCCGCTCGATGTTCGGGTCGTTCGGGATCACCTGGCCAGGCACCGCCATCGCGGCCTGGAAGATCGAGGCGGCCGTCACGTCGGCGCGCGTCAGTTCGTTGCTGAAATGGTCGCCGTCCGGGTCCGTGTTCGCGCCGAAGCGTTCGGTCGACTGGATGCCGTGGTGGTGGTTGAACGACGTGTTCGTGAAGTCGCGCAGCGACACGGAATTACCGGCCTGGTGCCATGGCCGCACCACCAGCGACGGCGGGTCGATTGGCGTCGCCGTGATCAGGGACAGGCGCGGCAGGCCGGTGACGGCGCTGACGTCCCACAGGCCGTCCGCGCGGCGCGTCAGCTTGCCGAAGTCGATCCCTTTCGCCACCAGTGCGCGCGTCTCGCCGCGGCGCATGCCGTCGCGGATCTTCTGCAGGTCCATCGTGATCTCGCGGGCCAGCATCTCGATGTAGCCGGCGCCGAACATGCCAGGCGTGTGGCGCGAGTTGCCGATCGTGGCCAGCGTGACCGGCTGGCCCTGTTCGTCGACGGCGCCGCGGGTGGGCACCGCGTCGTTGCGGTCGAACGTGGCGAAGTCGAAGCGTTGGCCCTGCACGAACACGTTCGCGACGAAGTCGCCGCTGCCGCCCGCCACGCCGTACGGCTGGTTGTGGCAGCCCATGCAGGAATTGGCGTCCGGGCCGGAGATGCGGTTGAACGCGCGGCCGCCGACGAGCGGTGCCGACGCGTCGGCCAGTGCGCGGCCGTTGCCTTTCGTGAGGGGCCGCCCGCCGCCTTCGTCGCGCGTCCAGTTGGCAGAGAACACGCGCCGGCCGTGCTCCAGCAGGCGGTCCAGCGGTGCCGTGTATTCCTCGTCGTCCTGCATGTGCGCCGCCAGGCCCAGCTCGAGGCCGACCTCGTTCTTGCGCAGCGAAGCGTCGATCAGCACGCCGCCCGCGGTGGCACTGAGTGCCAGCGCGGCCAGGGCCAGTCCGGTGAGTTTGCGCCGCATCGTCTCTCCTTCAGTTCTTCTGTTTCGCGTCCGGCGACACCAGCTGGACCTGCAGCGTGTCGCTGCCGGCCGCGCCGGCCACGGACAAGCCCGTGCCCCGCGCCAGCAGCGCGCCGTTGCGACGGATCTCCACGTTGATGCCGCCCGGCGGCACGCCGGCCAAGGTGAAGCGGCCTTGCGCGTCCGTGTTCGTCATGCCGACGTATTGCGGGTTGCCGGAAGACGTCACGCGCACTTCGGCGTTGGCCAGCGTGACGGCGGTCGGGGCAGGCGCCACAGCCGCCGTGGTGACCGCGGCCGCCCGTAGTTGCGCCGGCGCGGACCCCTGCGCCGTCGTGCCGACCGTGCCAGCCAGCGTGACGACGGGGGCGGCCGGCGGCGGCAGCACCGTGCGCACGCTGTAGCCGCCGCCCGATGCGGGCGTGAACACGATGAAGCTGTTGTCCAGGTCGAACGGGCTGGCCGCCGTGAAGTACTCGTAGGCCGCGCTGCCGGCCGGCACGTCGAACGTCGGCGCGGCGCTGTAGTCGACCTGCTGGAACGGCGCGTTCGGGCCGGGCGTGACGCCGGTGATCGCGCCGCTCCTCAGCGCCGTCATGCCCTTGTAGGCGAACACGATGCGCCCATCGCGGAACAGCTGGATCTGCAGCGTGTTGCTGCCGCCTTCGCTGTACTGGCGGGTGCGGTCGTAGGTGACGATGAAGCGGTCCGGCAGGCGGTCGTTGATCAGCACACCGCCGCCGCCGATCAGGTCGTCGAAGAACGCCGACACGCGGCGCAGCTGCGAGAACGCCGGCACGTTTTCCGTATAGGTGGAGTCGCCCGCGCCGAACGTGATGTAGCCGTTCGAGCCCACGTAGGCGATGCTCTCGTCGGTGCCGTAGAACGGGAACACGAACGGCAACGTGCGTTGCGTGTAGCAGTCGTCGCAGGTGGTCCACAGCGTGCCGTAGTCGGTTTCGAACTGCACGTCGATGACGCTGATCGTGCCCACGTCCGTGGTGCCGCCGACGGCCGGCGGCGTCGGTGCCGAGGCGCCGTGCCGGACGATGCCGCTGGGCGGCGTCCACGATGCCTGCAGCACCAGGTTGCCCAGAACGGTCGGTACGCCGGCGATCGCGAAGCTGCCGTCGGCCGCCGTCGTGGCCGTGCGCCCGCCCGGCGCCGTGACGAGGGCGCCGGCCAGCGGCGCGCCATCGGCATCGACGACGCGGCCGACGGCCTGCGTCAGCGGGTCCGGCGCGACGCTGACGGTCACCGGCGCCGCCGTGCCCTCGTTGCCGCCCAGGTCGCGCGCCACGGCGCCCAGCTCCAGGCTGGAGACGCCAGCCGGCACCGTGAACGTGTACTGGTAGGGCGCGCTGGTGCTGGTGAACACGGCCTGGCCGTTCACGAGGAAGCGCACGGCGGCCACCGTGATGTCGTCCTGCGCGTCCACCGCGATCGTCAGCGGTGCCCCTTCGTAGACCAGCGCGCCGCCCGCTGGCGCCGAGATCGCGGCGGTGGGCGCCACGCCGGCCAGGTCGATGCGCGGCTGGTACTGGCCGATGTACAGGCGGCTGTCGCCGGACGTGCCGCCCCGTTCCAGGCTGTTGCGGTCGGCGGCCAGGTAGATGTAGCTGTCGTCGGCGGCGATGCCCATGCCGTTGTCGTCGCGGTTCGCGAAGTTCAGGATCGCGCGCGGCTGCAGCGCGGCGGGATTGCTGATGTCGACGATCGGCACGCCGTTGACGAACACCACGTCCGCGCCGAGCGCGAAGTTCCCGGACAGGATCACGTTGGTCAGCAGCCCGCCCAGCGATTGCGGGGTGCGCGACAGGATGGCGGGGGCGGCCAGGTCGGCGATGTCCACCGACGTCATGCTGTTCGCGTAATCGGCCACGATCGCCGTATTGCCGCGCAGGGCCACGCCGCGCGCGTCGCCGGTGGCGGCGGTGCCGCGCAGCAGCGGTGCCGACAGGTTGCTGACGTCCACCAGCTTCAGCCCCGCGCCACCCATCGCGACGGCCGCCAGGTTGCGGGTCGGGTCGAGATCCAGGTTCCATGCCGTGCCGCCCAGGCTGAGCGTGCCGGCCTGGATCATCGCGCCCGGGTTGGCGACGCTGACGATGTACAGGCTGCCGCCCGCCACCACGTAGGCGGTGGTGCCGCGCACCTTCACGCCCATCGCGTTGCCGACGCCGGCGAAGGTGCCCAGCAGGCGCGGCGCAGCGGGATTCGTGATGTCGACGACCTTCAGGCCGCCGCTGGTCGCCAGGTAGGCGATATTGCCGGCCAGCGCAATGTCGTTGGCGCTGGCGGACAGGTTCAGCGTGGCCAGGATCGACGGCGTGCGGCGGTCGCTGGAGAGCGAGACGACGTGCAGGCCCGCCGAGCCGGCGGCGATGTAGGCGTAGTCGCCGCCGACCGCGACGCCGTTGGCGAAGCCGGGCAGGGCGACGAACGACAGCGCGCCCGGCGCGAAGTCCTGCACGGTGCCCTGCACCACGGCGGTGTGGCCGTTGTTCGCGACGGTGATCTCGCACGTGCCGGCGCTGCTGGCGAACACGCGGCCGTCCGGCGAGCCGAAGTTGCAGGACGCGAGGTTGCTGCTGGCGTAGGTCGTCTGGCGCGCCGTGTTCGTCAGGTTGATGTCGACGCCGTCGATCATCGTGCCCGTCACCGTCAGCTGCACGCTGGCGCTGCCCGTCAGCGAGTTGACGATCAGCGTGAAGCTGCCCGGCGTTACGCGGATCTCGCGCAGCGCTTGCGCGAAGTTGACGCTGGCCGCATTGGTCGGGTCGCTGCCCGTCTGGATCTCGGTGCCGTCGCGCACGCCGTCGCCGTCCGTGTCGGCCAGCAGGGGGCTGGTGCAGAAGCCGCGCGTGCACTGCACCTCGGCGCCGTCGGGCAGGCCGTCGCCGTCCGTGTCGGGATTGCGCGGATCGGTGCCGGCGCGGTATTCGTCGACGGCGGTCAGGCCGTCGCGGTCCAGGTCGAGCAGCGCGTCGGCCGCGTTGTTCGGGTTCATGCCGAGGCGCAGTTCCTCGTCGTCCGGAATGCCGTCGCCGTCGCTGTCCGCGCCTGCCAATGCAACGCGCAGCTGGGCGATGCCGGTCGTACCCTCGTTGATGCCCTGGATGACGACGGTGCCGCTGCGCACGGCCGTCACGAGGCCGGCCGGCGTGATCGTCGCGATGTCCGGATTGCTGATGCTGTAGCTGGTGCCGGTGGCCGTCACGTCGACCTGCTCGCCGCCAGTGTAGGTGGCCAGTGCGCGGACCTGCGTCGTCGCGCCGGGCGCCGTCAGCGGGCCCGCACCGGCGTCCACGCGCAGGTGCGTGGGGATCGGTGTCGTCGGCCCCAGCACGATCGGCGGCAGCGTGACGGAGCCGTTGGCGGGAATCGTGAACTCGTCGGACTGGCCGTAGGTCGTCACGCCGGCTTCCACGCAGGTGGCGCGGGCGCGCACCCTGCCGAAGTTGGCCGGCAGGTTCGGCAGCACCCAGGTGCCGTCCGCCTTCGCCTGCACGTTGCGGTTCAACACGCTGACGACGCAGTTTTCGTTTAGGCCCGCGGCGGCCGCCGGTTGCGCCGCGCCGAGCAGCAGGGCGCAGCAGGCCAGCGCCGCCGGCAGCCAGGCGCGCATGCGTTTCGAGACTGACTTCATGTAGACCTCCGCCGTTCCGGTTCCATCGCACGCGCCGCCGTCACTGGTACCTGGCGGTGTTGGGGGTGTTGCGCAGCTGGTCGCGCATTTCCTGTTTCAACTTTTCCTGTGTCGTCTTGTCCATCGAGTCCAGCTTGTTCGCGTATGCCTCGACGATCGACCCGGGAGCGCCGATCCGCACGGTCGTCGTGCCGGCCTTGCCGTCGGCCGGGTAGTTGGCCATTACCACCGCGTCGCGGCGCCGCCAGACCATGCCGATTTCGCGGCCGCCCGTTTCGGCACGCGCATACCCGACCTGATCGGGCGCCCCCCACTTCGCCGCCACCGCGCTGCGAAACGCCGGTACGGCCTGTTTGGCGGGAAGGGCCGGCTGCTGCCGCGTGAACACCACGGCGACCAGTACCGGCTTCGCTTCGTCGAACAGGTAGATCGCCTGGTCGATGAAGTCGGACTTGCCCTTTTCGAAGAGCAGCTTGGCATGGCCCGCGTTGTCGCCCTTGAAGCCGTCCTGGCGGATCGCGGGCCGTGCGCGCAACAGGTCGGCCTGGGTCATGCCCAGGCTGACGTTGCCGAAGCTCTCCGGCATCAGCGCCGCCGCATCGATGGCAGCGGTGCCTTGCGCCTGGGCGTGCACGGGCGCGCAAGGTGCTGCGACGGCCAAGGCCAGGCAAAGGGACAGGGCAGCTGATTGATGTGCAAACTGAGACATGGTGTCGTCCTTATCAGTAGGTGACCCTGCAAACGGAGGACGATACCAGAGTGCCGCTGCCGGTCTGGCCGCCGGACCACACGGTGAGATCGCCACGCTTGAGGGCATCGGCAACCGCGCGCTGGACGCAGGCGCGGTTGCTGCCGCACGACTGCCCGAGGCCGCGGCCGACGGCATTGTTGGACAGGTCCATATTGTTGTCTTCGCAGCCGTTGTTGTTCGAGTACTCGTGCGCATCGAGGAAATCCTGGGTTGCCTGCGCACCGATTTCGATGGCGCCGATCGCATTGAAGTACGCGTGCCGTGCCGCGTCCGCGCAGCCGCCGGAAATCCCGCCGCCCAGCGCGGACATATTGTTCTGCGCCCACGCCAGTGCCTCGTCGCCCAGGCCGTTGATCTTGTAGCAGTTGATCGGCTGCGACAGGCAGTTCGCCGTTTCGCTGGTATCGCCCGGCATGCCGTCGGATGCGTGCGCTGTCAGCGACTTGCTGCAGGACTTGACGCGGGCCGTGATCGTGTAGGTGTTGCCGTCCGTGGCCGTGGGCGGCACCGACAGCTGGCCGCTGGCGTTCGCCGCGCCGCCCCAGCTCAGCGCGCCGGTGGTGCTGTAGACCTGCACCTGGTACTGGTACGTCGTGCCGGGGCACACGTACTGGGCGCCCTGGATCTCGCTCATCACGGGTTTCGGCTGGCCGCCCTGGCATTCCAGGCACACGTCGGTCGGTGTCTCGCTGTCCTTGTTCCGCGAAGCCACGCTGCCGCCGTTGCAGTACTGCTCCTTGCAGTCGGTGGGCGATGCCTGCGGTGGCGTCTGCGCATTGTCGGCCACGCAGCTCGATCCCTGGCACTTCTTGCAGGTCGGGCACGTGCCGGCCGAGCCGGACGTGTTCGGGTTGCCGCCGCAATGCCAGCCGGCCTTGATGACGCCCGCGCCCGGGTCGGACGTGATCGTCGAGCCGTCGGCGCTGACCGTCGCGCTGCCGATCGCGACGAAGCTTGCGAGGTCGTGGTCGTACGAATACATCTCCGTGACGGCGCGCGGGGCCAGGCCGTCCACGTTCGGGATCGTCATCCGCGCGGCCGGGCTGAAATGCGTGCCGACGGGCTGGATCGTCACGACGAAGCGGGGCTGCTGGCCGAAGCCGGGCGCCATCGGCACCTTGTCCATGTTGACCGGCGTGACGGACACGCAGCCGCTGCGCGAGCCGCCGGGGAACGTGGCCGAGCCGGGCGCGATCGTCAGCGCGAAGCCGGGCACCTCGGGCAGGGTCAACGTGCCGCCGGTCGTCTCGTTGACGCACACGCGGTTGTTCGGGTTCAGCGCCGGCAGGAAGATGGGCATGCCCAGCGTGTTGTTCTGGCCCGGCACGGTGATCATGTCGAAGTCCAGTGTCGGCCACACACCGTCGCGCGCCGCGGTGCCGCCGTCGGCCATCAGCTTGAACACGCCGACGGGCACCGGCTGCATCGTGAACTGGCCTTGCGCATCCGTCCGCACGGCCGCCGCCATCTCCTGCGGGATGTTGCTGCGGTTGCCCTGCGTGATCTGCAGCAGGCGCATCGTGACGCCGGGGATCGGCTGGTTGCTGTTGTCCAGCACCACGCCGCTGATGCGGGTCTGCTCGGCGGGGCCGGGCACCAGGCCGCTCGCCGAGAACGCGGCCGCGAAGCCCGTGCCGCCGGCGAAGTTGGCTTCGACGACGTTGTTGCCGACGCCCTGGTCGGGGCCCAGGACGAAGGTGGCGGCCACGCGGCCGTCGCTGTCGCTGGCGGTCTGGAAGGTGCTCTGGCGCGTCGCGCCGAAGCCGCCGCCGCCTTCCTTCACGGCGAACGTGACGGGAATGCCGGCCAGCCGGTTGTTGTTCGCATCCGTGACGATGGCGATCAACGGGAAGGGCAGGGCCTGGCCGACGACGCCCGTCTGGCTGTTGCCGGAGTCGACGACCATCAACCGCGCGGCGCCCGGCGTGCCGGTCGCCACGAAGTCCACCGTCGTCTGCGCACCGGCGGCACTGGCTTCGACGAGGTTGCCGGCGCCGGCGCGGGTACCCAGGCGGTAGTAGGCCTTCGCCTTGCCCTCGCTGTCCGTGTTGACGGCAACCGCCGGCAGCGCCGCGCCCGTGGTGTCGGCCGCCACGGTGCCATCCAGGCCGACGACGCGGAACACGACGGGCTTGTTCGGCACCGGTGCGCCTTGCGCATTGGTCAGCGCGACGACGAGCGGTGCGGCCAGCAGTGCGCCGGCCGCGCCGCGCTGGTTGTTGCCGGAGACGGCCGCCAGGCCGCCGGCGGCGACGCGCGTGAGCGTCGCGCTGGTGGTGGCGCGGTTGCCGGCGCGGTCGGTGGCGGTGGCCTGCAGCGTGTTGGCCCCGACCTGCAGCGGCACGTCGCGGGCGACGAAGCTGCGGTTCAGCACTTCGGCCGCGATGCCGTTGACGGTGACGGTGGCCTGCTGCGGGTTGACGGTGCCGACGACGATGTCGTTGACCATGCCGCTGACGGTGGCGGTGGCGGACGACGTGCTGCCGTTCGCCGCCGGCGAATAGATCTCGACCTTCGGCGCGGTGGTGTCGAGCGTCACGAGGATGCTGCTCGTTGTCGTGCTGCCGCCGCTGTTCGTGGCGACCGCCGTGATCGTATTCGGGCCTTCATTCAACGGCACGGACGCGTTGAACGTCGTGCCGCTGAGGGGCGCCGCGATGCCGTTCAGCGTGACGCGGGCGGCCGTGTCGCCGACCTTGCCCGACACCGTGATCACCGGCGTGTTCAGGTAGGCGCCGCTGGCCGGCGCCGTGATTTCAACGCTCGTCGCGGTGCCCGTGATCGCCACGCTGAGCACATCCGAATAGACGGTTTGCGGATAGCCGGGGAACGTCCCTGCAACGCGGTAGCGCACCGTGCCCGGCGCGTTTTCCAGCACCGTTGTGCGCACCGAATAGATGCCGTCCGCGGCGCCGGCATCGCCGTCCGCGCCGTCGTCATGCAGCGTGCCGAGCGTGGCCAGCACGGCGCCGTTCGCATCGAGCTTTTGCAGCGCGATCGTGGTGGGCGCGGCGGCCGCTTCGACCGTCACCGTGGCCAGTCCCAGCGCGGCCTGGCCGGCCGGCGTGCTGGCCACGCTGAATGCCGCGCCGCGGATGACGGGCGTGGCGGTGGCCGGCGTCACGGTCACGCTGACGGGCGCCGAGATCGTGCGTTTCAGTTCGCGGCTGTACGCTGCGGAGACCTGGAACGACACGGTTCCCGCCGCCGTTTCGGTCAGCGGGAATTCCAGCGTATAGAGCTTGTCGCCGGCCGTCGCGTCGCCTTGCTGGCCATCGTCGCGCAGCGTGCCGACGACGCTTTGCACGGTGCCGTCGGCCTTCAGGCGCTGCACGTTGGCGCTGCCTGCCAGGTAGTTCGGGTCGGTGATCGCGACCTGCACGCGGAGCGTCGCGGGCGTGCCGGCGGCGATCGTCGCCGGGCTGAGTTCGGGCGTGCCGAGCGTGCCGGCGCCGGCCGGGCCGCCGGCCAGCGCGCCGGCCAGGCCGGCAAGCATCATCACGATACGAAAGGCTCGCATACTGGCTCCTTCGCGCGGGTGCGCGACGCAGGTTGATGGGTGAGGCGTGTCGGGTCAGGCGTGGCGGTTGCCGCTGCGGCGGCCGCGCACCAGCAGCGCTAGGGCGAGCGCGCCCAGCACCAGCGGCAGCGTGCCGGGCTCCGGCACCGCGACCGCGGCGGTCGTGACGGAGAGATCGTCCAGCACGAGCGAGCCGCCGTCCGGCATGCCACGGACGACGATGCGCGCGATCAGGTCGCCGGGCGCGGTGACCGACAGCAGCTCGTTCGGCACGCTGCCCGGATCGCCGCTGCCGTCGGCCGTGTTGACGGTATGGGTGGAGGTGACGACGGCCAGCAGGTTGTCCGCGCTGTCGTAGGCGGACAGCGTGATGCCGCCGATATCGGTGAAATAGGTGAAGTAGCCGGCAACCGTGCTGGCCAGCGTATCGAATGTGATGACGATGCCGCCGCCATCGTCGAACACGACCCCTTCCCCCGAACGGGGCGGGAACGAAACCTCGTTCAGGCTGACGCCGGCGCGCAGCACGGTCGCGTGTGTGAAATGCAGCCCGGCGTATTGGTCCGTCAGCGCGGTGCTGTCGGCAAAGGTATCGAAGTCGTAGCTGATGATGGCCGCCCCCGCGCTGCCGAAGCCGGCCAGGGCGACCGCGATGGCCGCAAGCAGTAAACGCGCCGCGCGTGCGCAGCGATCCAGTACGTTCCCCATGCCGCCACCCCTTTATTGTTGAGTAGAGGCGAGCTGAGCAATATCAATGCCAGCGACGTAAGTGCTTGTTTTTAAATGGCGGCGAAAACGTTAGTTGACGCATGTGTAAAGAAACCCGACATATCCTTTCTATGTGCAAGGCAGTGACCACCGGAAGCACGTCAGCACGTAGCGCCCGGCAAAGGCGACGTCGAAGCGGCAGCGCAGGCCCGGCTGCAGGTCCGGCGCCAGCGCCTCGCGCACGATGCACGTCAGCGTGTCCGCGCCGACGTCGACGCATTCGATCGCCGTGAAGTCGAAGTAGCGGCCCACGGTCGCCGCGGCCGCCTTGAAAAAGCTCTCCTTCGCGGAAAACACGAGCGTGGCCAGCACGTCCTCGCCGGGCCCGCCCGCGCCGGCCAGCAGCCCGCGTTCCGTGTCGTTCAGCGCGACCGCGCGCAGCGCGGCCAGGCCGTCCGTGTCGGGCACGGTTTCCAGGTCGATGCCGATGCCGCGGCAGTCGGCGTGCGGCAGCGCGACCGCGGCGGCCAGCGTTCCGGTATGGCTGATCGAGCCGGTCGTGCCGGCCGGCCAGGCGGGCGCCGACAGCGCGGCCGTGCCCACCTGCGCGGCCGGCATGCCGAGCGCCGCCAACGCGGCGCGGGCACACAGCCTGCCGGCCAGGTACTCGGCCTGGCGCTTCGGCACCGCCCGCGCGATCCGGTCCGGCAGCTCGATGCCGTGCCGCGCGAACGCGGCCGCATCGAAGCGTGCCGGCGGCGTCACCGCGGCGATGTGCAACGTCAGCGCGCCGGTGCGCGTCGGCCACACGGCGGGCAGGGCATGCTGCGGCGTGGCCGCGGCGGCCACGTCGTCGAAACGCCACGGCGTCATGGCGTGGGCACCCGCATGGCGGCATGCGCATCGCCTTGCGGCGGTCGGAGGGGCTGCGCCTGGCCCGGCAGCGAAGGTAAAGTAGGCATCGTGATCCTGTTCGGGTAGGTCGGGCGGCGCGCCGGCCGCCCGCTTGACGATGGGGGCAGCATAGCCGAAGTCGGCCCCGCCGTGGGAGGCCAGGCCCCCGATCGTCATGGCGCCGCGCCTTCCGTGACCGTTGCACCCAGCGCCCGCAGCAGGATGTCGGCAACGGCGTCCGGCTGGTCGCCGACGAAGTGATGGCGCCCGCCGTCGACGACGCCCAGGTGCACGGCATCGGCCACTTCCAGCCAGCGCAGGTAGCGGGTCTCGAAGTCCGGTGTCAGCGGGTCGGCCGAGCCGAACAGCGCGTGGAGCGGCGCGCGCACCGTCCAGTCGCCGCGGCCGTATTCGTAGCGCGACGCCATCCGCGCATCCTTCTTGAAGTTCGCGATGACGAATGCAAGCGCGTCGGCCCGCACCGGTTCCGCCGCGCCGCTCCATGAACGGATCAGCGCGTGGATGTCGGCATCGTTCACGCCGGCCCAGATGTCCTGCTCCATCAGCAGCTTGTCCTCCATCGTGGCGGGCAGGGCGCCGCCGACGGCCAGCAGGTGCACCTTCCGGCCCGCCAGCTCCAGCCGGTGCGTGATCTCCAGCGCCAGGTTGCTGCCGATGCAGTGGCCGTACAGCGCGACGGGCCCGCGCACCTGCGCCTGGATCGCGCGCACGCAGGCGCCGGCCAGCGCTTCGATGCTGTCCAGCGCGGCCGCCCCCGTACCCGGCCGCGCGCCCGGCTCATTGCCCGGCACGGCCACCGCGTACAGCGCCACGCGGGCGCCGGCCCGTGCCAGCGCGTCGGCCAGCGGCCGGTACATCGCGGCACCGGCGCCCGCATAGGGGCAGCAGACGAGCGTGGGCGTCGTATCGTCGGCGGCCGGCAGCAGGGCCTCCAGCAGCGCATGTTCGCGTGGCGGCGCGCCATCGGCCAGCGCCGCCAGCGCGGCGATCGTCGGTGCGCGGTACAGGTCCGGCAGGCCGAACTGGCGGCCCGGCAGCGCGGTGCGCAGTTGGGTCAACAGGCGCGCCGCGCTCAGCGAATCGCCGCCGGCGGCGCGGAAGTCGTCGTGGATCCCGGCTTCGTCGACGTGCAACACGTCCATCCACAGCCGCGCGATCGTGTGCTCCGTCTCGGTCCGTGGCGCCACGAACGGCACGCCGCCGCCGCGCGGCGGGTCGGGCAGACGCCCGCGATCGGGCTGGCCGTTCGGTGTCAGCGGAAAGGCGTCCAGCACGACGAGCGCCGCTGGCACCATGTAGTCCGGCAGCTGGTCGGCGAGCCGCGCGCGCAGCGCCTGCGGTTGCACGGCGGCATCCGCGCGCACGTAGCCGATCAGCCGCTTGCCGCCGCCGGCCTGCTCACGGGCGATCACGACGGCCTGGCGCACGCCGGGACAGGCGGCCAGGCATACCTCGATCTCGGCCGGCTCGATGGGTACGCCGCGGATCGTCACCTGCGCATCGTTGCGGCCCACGTACTCGAGCGCCCCGTCCGGCCGGCGGCGGCCCAGGTCGCCCGTCTTGAACAGGCGGCCATGGGGACTGTCGATGAAGCGCCGCGCCGTCAGCTCGGGGCGGTGCAGGTAGCCGCGCGCGACGCCGATGCCGCCGATGTGCAGTTCGCCGGTGGCGCCGACCGGCACGGGGCGCAACTGCCCGTCCAGCAGGTGGATGCGCATGTTGGCGATCGGCCGGCCAAGTGGCTCCTGCGCCTGCTCCTCCTCCGCGTCGGCACCGCCGTCGCAGCGCCACGCAGTCACGTCGAGCGATGCCTCGGCAGGGCCGTACAGGTTGTGCATCGCGGCGCCCGGCTGCAGCGCCGCGCAGCGTTGCCGGAGCGCGCCAGGCAGCGGCGCGCCGCCGCACAGCACGTGCCGCAGCGCCGGGCAGGGCGCGCCGCCGGCCAGTTCGAGGAACAGGGCCAGCATCGACGGTGTGAAATGCGCGATCGTGATGCTGGTGGCGGTCATCAGCCGCGCCAGGTACTCCGGGTCCTGGTGGCCGTCGGGGCGCGCCAGCACGACCCGGCCGCCGGCCAGCAGCGGCAGGAAGATCTCCCACACGGCGGCGCCGAAGCCGAACGGCGTCTGCTGCAGCACGCGGTCGGCCCGGCCCACGTCGAACGCGTCGCGCGCCCACAGCAGCCGGTTGACGATGCCGTCGTGCTGCAGCATCACGCCTTGCGGCCGGCCCGTCGCGCCCGGCGAGTAGAGCACGCAGGCCAGGTGCCGCGCGGTCAGGCCCGGCACGGCGGGGTTCTCGTCGGGCCAGGCATTGTCGTCGACCAGCGTGTCGCGCATCAGCACGGCGGCCGGCGCGCAGTCTTCCAGCATGAACGCGATGCGTTCCTCGGGCAGCGCGGGATCGATCGGCACCCACGCCGCGCCGGCCTTCAGGATCGCCAGCACGCCGATGACCATCTTCAGGCCGCGCTCGACGCAGAGCGCCACCAGGTCGTCCGGTCCGACGCCCTGTGCGATCAAGCGGTGCGCGACGTGGTTGGCGCGGCGGTTCAACTCGCCGTAGGTCAGCGTGCGCTCCTCGTACTGCGCGGCCACCGCCAGCGGCCGTGCCGCGGCCTGCGCCTCGACCAGCTGGTGCAGCAGGGCCTCGCGGGGGTAGTCGACGGACGGGCCGATGCACGCTTCCGGCTCGACGTCTTCATGCCGCTGCTTGCCTTGGCACGGCGCGTCGGCGTCGATGGTCAGCGCCACGGGTGCGCAGGGCGCTGCGTCGCTCGTCCCGGCATGCCACGCGTCGAGCGGATCGAAGGCGCCGTCCAGGTACAGCTGGCGGCAGCGCCGGCGCGCCAGCTTGCCGCTCGAGGTGCGGGGGATGTGGCCAACCCGCAGCAGCAGCACGGCGGCGATGCGCGCGATGCCGTGCTGCTCGCGCACCGCGGCGCGCAGCTTGTCCATCACGTGTGCCAGGTCGACGTGGCGGCGCGCGCTCACCTCCTGCAGCAGCACGAGCCGGGTGGGGCCATCGTCCTCCAGCGCGAACGCGGCGCAGCCGTTCTGGCGAAATGCCGGATGCACGCGCTCCACCGTGTGCTCCACGTCCTGCGGGTAGATGTTGCGGCCGCCGAAGATCATCACGTCCTTGATGCGGCCCGAGACGTACAGCTGGCCGCCGTGCTCGAAACCGGCGTCGCCGGTGCGCAGCCATGGTCCCTTGCCGTCGGCCGTCACGGCGCCGAACGCCGCGTCGTTGCGCTGCCAGTAGCCCGCCGCCACGCTGGCACCGGCAACCCAGATCTCGCCGACCTTGCCTGGCCCCAGCGGTGCCCGGGTCGCGGGATCGACGATGGACCAGCGGTAGCCCGCCGCGCGCGGCGAGCCAAGCGGCACGAGCTCGATCGGCTCTTGCGGGCCGGTGGCGGGCACGATGTCGCCGGCCGCCAGCGCCGCCTTGTCGACGGCGAGCGTGGCGGCACCCCGGCCGCTCGACACGAACAGCGTCGACTCGGCCAGGCCGTACGCGGGCCGCAGCGCCTCGGCGCGGAAGCCGCATGGCGCGAAGGCCTCGACGAAGCGGCGCAGCGAGCGCGGACGCACGGGCTCGGCGCCGTTGATGGCATGGGCCCAGGCGGAGAGGTCGAGGCCGGCCTTGTGTTCGGCGCCGATCCTTTCCACGCACAGGTCGTAGGCGAGGTTCGGCGCGGCGCTGAAACGCGCGCGCCAGGTGGACAATGCCTTCAGCCAGCGCAGCGGCTGGGCCACGAACGCCGCCGGCGGGAACTGCACCGCATGGCTGCCGGCGCAGACGGGCAACAGGATGGTGCTGACGAGGCCCATGTCGTGGTGCGGCGGCAGCCACGAGACGATCGTGTCGTCGCTCGTCATCGGGAATGCGCCATTCATCAGCGCCAGGTTGGCGAGCACGTTCGCATGGCTGACCATCACGCCTTTCGGCGTGCCGGTCGAGCCGGAGGTGTACTGCAGGAACAGCACGTCCTCGGGCCGCGGCACGGGATGGCGCCAGGCGTCCGCCGCATCGGGCAGGCCGTCCGCCGCGCACCAGTCGAGGCACCCGAGCGTGCCGTCGCCGGCGGCCTGCATGCGTTCCATCTTCGCGACCAGCGCGGCCGGCGCGAGGGCGAGTGCCGGCTGCGCGTCGCGCGCGATCGCGAGCAGGCGCGGGAGCGTGCGGGCATTGGCGGGCGGCAGCGCCGGCACCGCGATCATCCCCGCATAGGCGCAGCCGAAGAACGCGACGATGTAGTCGATTCCCGGCGGGTACACGAGCAGGATGCGGTCGCGAGGCCGGGCGCGGTGCTGCAGGTGGGCGGCCAGGTGGCGGGCCCTGCGATCGAGCTCGCTGAACGAGAGCGCGGCGGTGACGTTGTCGCCGTCGGCCATGAACGTGAAGGCGGGGGCGGCGCTGGCGGCGCGCGATTGCAGCACGTCGATCAGGCTCAGATGCCGCAGGTCGGAAGCGATATTCATGATGTGGTACTCGGATGACAGCGGTGAGTGGCGGCGGGGCCGTGGTGCGATATCAGTCGGCCGGGCGCACCCGGCTTTCGTGCGGCGGCGCGCCGCGGGCGGCGCACCGGCTGGACCTGACGGTGCCGGCACGTGCCGGCGTCCGTTTTTGCGTCCCGCGTCCCGTTCTGCGGCGCGTTCAGGTGGACGGGCACAAGGTCCTCGTCGTGGCCGGCGGGCCGTTCGTCCTCCGGCGGGCGGACCATCCCTCCAGGTACCCCGGAATGCCCGTGCGTTGTTCACATCGCTGTACCGGCGGGCATCTGACGTGCCCGCCGCGGAACAGCATTCGAATGCAGTATGGGCAGTTTCGGCGGCGGCTTTTGTGCGGATATTGTCGGGAGGTTGTCGGCGCCCGTCGACAATTTCGCGACAACCGCCGCCGTGCGGGGCAATCAATCCACTGATCGATTGCAGCGCATGGATGGACTGCCGGTCCGGCCCGGCGCTACGATGGCAGCCGCTGATATATCAGCGCAGAGCGCACCTGAGCGCACCTGAGCGCACGTTCAACCGGACCAGACCTCATGAGACCCATCCTCGCCGCCTTGCTGTTCGCCGCCACCGTCATGCTGCACGCCGCCGTGCCGGCGCAAGGCCTGCGCCCGCCACTGCTGCTGACGGGCGCGCAGGGGCGCGCGGGCGCCGACCTGTCCGGCCAGTGGACGTATTCCAGGGACCTGTACCGCACGGGCCTGACGGATATCAACGGCTGGGTCGCGAAGTCGCGCATGCAGCGCTACCGCGACGTCGACGTGGCGGCCGAGGAGGCGCGCGGCGGCACCACGTTCTTCGAATTCGACATGGAGCGCGGCCCGCGGATGGCGATCCCCGGCGCGTGGAACGCGGCCACGCCCACGCTGCGCTATTACGATGGCCTGGTCTGGTTCCAGCGCAAGTTCGATGCGCAGCCGGATGGCGGGCGCGCCTTCCTGCGCTTCGAAGCCGTCAACTACCGCGCCTACGTGTACCTGAACGGCAAGGAGATCGGCCGCCACGAAGGCGGTTTCACGCCGTTCGTGCTGGAGGTAACGGACGTGCTGCGCGCAGGCGAAAACTGGCTGACGGTCGGCGTGGATTCGACGCACGATGCCCAATCGATCCCCACGCAGATCACCGACTGGGACCTGTATGGCGGCATCACGCGCCCCGTGCGCCTCGTCCGCACACCGGCCACGTTCATCGACGACGCTGCGCTGGCATTGACAGGCGACGGCCGCATCACGGGTGAAGTGCGCCTGAACGGCCCCGTCGCGGCGGGCCAGCGCGTGACCGTCAGGATCGGCGCGCTGGCCTGCGCGACGGCCACGACGGATGCCGCCGGCCGCGCCGTCATCGACATCAAGGCGCCGCCCGGGCTGGAGCGGTGGTCGCCGGAACACCCGAAGCTGTACGACGTGCGCTTCGCGGCGGCCGGCGACACGATCGCCGACCGCATCGGCTTTCGCACGATCGCCGTGCGCGGCAACCAGATCCTGTTGAATGGCCAGAGCATATTCCTGCGCGGGATCTCGCTGCACGAGGAGGAGTTCGGCCCGAACCCGGCCCGCAACATCACGCCGCAGGCGGCGCGCGCGCTGCTGCACGAGATCAAGCACGGACTGCACGCGAACTACGTCCGGCTGTCGCATTACCCGCACTCGGAAGTGACGGTGCGGCTGGCCGACGAAATGGGCCTGCTGGTGTGGAGCGAGATTCCGGTGTACTGGACCGTCGACTGGGAGAACCCGGCCGTGCTGAAGAAGGCGCTCGCGATGCAGGCCGAGACGATCTACCGCGACCGCAACCGCGCATCCGTCGTGCTGTGGAGCGTGGGAAACGAGACGCCGGTATCGCCGGCGCGCACGGCCTTTCACGCGGCGATGGCGGACAACGTGCGCAAGCTCGACCCCACACGCCTGATCAGCGCCGCGCTGCTGGTCGAGCGGCAGGGCGGCGTGACGGCGATCCGCGACCCGCTGATCGACAAGCTCGACGTGCTGGCAGTGAACACCTATGCCGGCTGGTACGGCGACGACACGCTCGATGCGCTGCCGGGCCTGACGTGGCAGGTACCGGCCGACCGGCCGCTGATCCTGTCGGAATTCGGTGCCGATGCGCTGGCGGGGCATCACGGCATGCACAAGTTCGGCGAGGAATACCAGGCCGAGTATTACCGCAAGACGCTGGCGATGGCGGAGCGGATACCCACGCTGCGCGGCATGTCGCCGTGGATCCTGAAGGATTTCCAGTCGCCGCGGCGCGAGCATCCGGTGTTCCAGAATGGGTGGAACCGGAAAGGGTTGATGTCGGAGACGGGCGTAAGGAAGGAGGCGTTCGGGGTGCTGGCGGAGTATTACCAAGGCAGGGCGGCGAACCGGGCGGGTACCCCGATGTCGGTTCAGTAGAAGTCAAACGGCGCGCCCACGAACACGCCTGCGGTTACCTTTTTCTCCTTGCTTTCCCAACCAATCCTTACTCCGCCGTTAAACAGGGTGTCTGGATTTCCCAGGAAATAGACCGGTACTTCAACGGTCGTCACGTCCTTGCGCAGGTTGCGCGACACAATGGCGGCAATAGCGACCTTTGACAACAGATAGCGTGCCTCCAACGACACGATATTGTTTTTTGTGAGAGCAGGCGGCGCGAACGCTCCAGTGACGCATGTGACGATCGTGCCCGCGTTTTCGACCGGGCAGCGGGTTGCCTCGTCAGCCTCCTCGTAGCTGCGCCGGTGCTCGGCATGAACTAGTAGGAACAGGTTCGGCTGCAGGGTGGGATTCCATCCCCCGGTGAGAGCCAGCGACCACGGTCGATGATCTTCGTCCTGTTTGGTGAGCGTATCGGGCGTATAAAACTCCGAGTTCTGAAACGCCAGTTTTGCCGTTGCACCGAATAACCAGCCGCCGCGCGCCGGACCGCCACGGGCGGCGCGCGCTTTCTCCTCCAAACTTGGCGCGTAATTCATGAAATCCAGCATTCTGCAGCCGCGGGCATTGATCTCTTCCCGCAGCTTGGCGAAGTCCGCTGTGTTACTTGAGTCCGGAAGTTTCTTCTTATCTTCAATGAACATTTTTTCACGCAGCGTCGAGCAATATGCGTCAAAATCACTCTGCCGACGGGGTGTATAAGGTGTGAAAAAGTATGTGTAATTCACACCCAGAGCGGTCGAATTTCCCCAGCCGTCTTGGTGCAGGAGGTCGTGCCGTTTTTCGCCTTTCTTTAGCGGCGCTTCGGCTGTTGCGCTCCAGCTGTACCAAGTCGACATGCCCGGTTGATTGCTATCGATCGGGTTTTTCGCTATTGGCTTAGTCGAGAATTTCAGTGCGACGTTTGAGGCATCGTTAGTGGCAGTTATCTGCACGCCAGGCGAAGATACGGCGGACTGGACCATCCCGGCCTTACCTGCGGTTGGCAGGTCAGGTTTCTCGAGCTCTGACGCATTCTGCCCGTGACACGGCTGCATTAGTGCAATCACGGTCAGCGCCGGCGCGAGATAGCGAAGCGATACGGTGCTCATTGCTCGTCCGCCACGGTGAAGTACTTCGAGCCCCAGTCGTCCACTTCCCCTTTCTGGATAGTGCTCGATTCCGTCATCAAAATTGCACCGCCCTTGGTGGATATTTCGAATTTGAGTGTTTCGCCGCTGATGCCGCGAAAATCCCAGTTCAATTCATATCGGCCTGGCGGAATATCAGCATGTGTGTCCGTAAGATCGATGTTGCGGGGGCCGAGTGTGATCCAATACCAGTAAGGGCCGCTCGGTGCGCCTAAAGTTTTTCCGACGATCGTAGTCATATATCCTCCGTATAGGATGATAAGAACGGGATAGCAATGCGCACCGGTATGTAAGCGAATCTATCACTGACGATTACTTTATGTTGTAGAAAATTGCCGTGTGTTGTTTTCGCGTCAATTGCAGATGGCAAGCCCCAAAAAACCGCGCATTTGCGCCGTATCCAACGTGAGAAATAGGACCCCTATTTGTTCGAGGTCTGCCCCTTGCCCGTCACCGTCCAGTAAATCCCGCCCATCAGGTGCCCCAGATACTGCGGATCGCGATACATCTCGCCGTTATGCCCCAGCGTGGTGACGAACACGCGCCCCTTCTCGACGTGGTGGTACCAGGCGATCGGATGGTCCTTGCCCATGCCTTTCGAGACCTGGCCGGGCCAGATCTTTTCCGGGTCGTAGCTGCTCTCGTCCACGCTCAGCACCGGGTGGATCGTCACGTGGTACGGGTTGGTGGTGACGTAGAACTCGTCGCTCCAGATCCACCGTTCGGGCAGGCCGTACGTGGCCGGGAAGGTCTTGTCGACAACGGTGACGACGCCCGTCTGCAGCATCGGATGCACGCCGACCCGCCGGCCCACAAGCTTCTCGTAGAACGGCCACGCGTCCGGTGGCGTGATCGCCGCGCGGTGCACGACGATCGCATTGCCGCCGCCGCGCATGTAGTCCTCGAACTTCGCACGCTGCGCCGGCGACAGTTCCTCGCCCGGCGTGTTCAGGAACATGACGGCCGCATACTGTTTCAGGTCGCCCTCGAACACTGCCGTCTTGTTCGTGTACGTCAGCTCGAAGGCGTGCAGCTTGGCCAGCTGTTCCAGGCTGTCGCGGGCGATCGGGATGTATTCGTAGTGGTACTTGCCTGGCATGGCCAGCACGAGCAGCTTGTACTGGCTGTCCGCATGCGCGGCCGGTGCGGTGGCCGACCCGGCCAGCACGGCCAGGGCGATGACG
Organism: Pseudoduganella flava; assembly: GCF_007830495.1. Taxonomy (GTDB): domain Bacteria; phylum Pseudomonadota; class Gammaproteobacteria; order Burkholderiales; family Burkholderiaceae_D; genus Rugamonas; species Rugamonas flava. The sequence continues at coordinate 251,950 of NZ_VLKW01000008.1, forward strand.
ATGTTCTTCATGGGGCGGGAACTCCTTCGGGTGCGCGTTGGCCGCGCGGGATCAGCCAGCCGCCGTCGGCCAGCCAGTCGGACAGCCGGTCGGGCCAGTGCAGCAATGATATCCGCTCGCCGCGCTGGCCCATGTTGAACGCGTGATCCGTATCCGCATACAGGTGCAGCTCGGACGAAACGCCCGCCGCGATGAGCTGCTGGTACAGCCCCAGCGCCGGCGGCATGCAGCATTTGTCGCGCGAGCCGGCCACGATGAACGCTGGCGGCGCCCCCGTTGCCGCCTGCGCCGGGTGACCGAGCGGGCCGGGATAGACGAGCACCTGGAAATCCGGCCGGGCGCTCTGGCGGTCCACCGCGTCGCGGGCCTGCGTCGCGGGCTCGGGGTTGTCCGCCACCAGCGATACCAGTTCGCCGCCGGCCGAGAAGCCCATCACGCCGACGCGGCGCGGGTCGATGCCGTAGTCGTCGGCATGGGCGCGCACCCAGCGCACGGCGCGGCGCAGGTCGGTGGCGGCGTCGCCCTCGATCGTATAAGACGAACCCTTGTCGCGCGCCAGCCGGTACTTCAGCACGAACGCCGTCACGCCGATGCGGTTCAGGTGCTTCGCCGCGACCATGCCTTCATTCTGGAACACGAGCATCCGGTGCCCGCCGCCCGGCACGACGACGACGGCGGCGCCGTTCGCATGGCGCGAATCGGCGCGCGCCACTGTCAGCGACGGGTTGTGCACGTTGCTGATGTAGACGTCGTCCACTTTTTCCGGCTCGGCGCGGCGCCGTTCCGAGCCCGGCGCGCCGTCCGGCCACAGGGGCAGCGCCTGCTGGGCCGCAGCCGCTGCGCAGGCCAGCGCAAGGAGGAGGGGGAGGCAGCTGCGCATGTCAGATCCTCGTCGCATACAGGCTGTGATGGGTCAGGATGTACAGCGTGCGGCGGTCGGCGCCGCCGAAGATCAGCTGCAGCGGGCGTTCCGGTACGTCGATGCGGCCTTTTTCCTTGCCGTCCGCGCCGTAGACGAATACCTGGCCGTTCGCCACGTAGACGTTGCCGACCCCGTCGACGGCCGCGCTCTCGCCGCCGCGGTCCGCTACCTGGCGCAGGTCCGTGATGGCGCCGCCGGCGTTCAGCAAGCCGCTGAACGTGCGGTTCTCGGAACCGTTCGTGAACACCACGCGTTCGCCGGCGCGGGCGCTGACGAAACCGTGGGTATTGAGCGTATCGGACCAGCGGTAGCCCAGGTGGTCGGGCGGCCCCTGGCGCAGCACCCGGTAGGCGGGCAGCGCCAGGCTGCCGTCCGGCGACACGTATTGTTGGGCCTTGGGCTGGGCGACGTCCCGTGCGAACATCTCTGCCAGCGTCGTGAATTCGTACGTGTCGACGTTCAGCTGGTCGCGGAACTCGCCGTTCTGCCAGAAGTTGACGGGCACCGCGATGCGCTGCTTGCCTGGCGCCACGGCGGTGGGCTTGATCATCGCCACCTCGGTGGCCGGGCTGCCGGGCTTGAACGCGTACACGGAAGCCTGCGGGCCGTAGGACGACAGCACCATCACGTTGCCGCTGTCGTCGATCGCCAGGTTGACGGGATCGAGCGGCGCGTCGCGCACCACCGCCAGGCCGTCGTTCTCGCCATAGCTGTAGATGCGGCGCCAGTGGCGATCGACGAAATACAGCTTGCCGGCGCGATCGACGGCGGCGCCGGCGATCGACCAGAAGCCCGTCTCCAGCTTGTCCACCTTGCCCTGTGGGGCGGCAGCGCTCTTCTGCGTGCCCGTGTAATCGAGTACGGCGAATTCGCGCTCGCGCACGTCGATGCGGTGCGTGACGTCGCGGATCGCGTTCTCGTACGGGTACTTCGACGCGCGCAGGAAGGTCGTGCAGCCAACGTCGTCGCAGGTGGCGATGCCGCTTTCGCCGTTCACGTGCACGTTGCGGAAGCGGATGTCGGACGAATTCGTGATCGTCACCGCGGCCGGCATGGATTTCAGCGAACGGGTGACGCGGTAGCCGTGGTAATTCGCGAACAGCAGGTTCTTCGAGTTGCGGATCTCGAGCGACGTGGAGTCCATGCCGTCGCGCACTTCCTCCTCCGTCTGCGGGGCGAGGAATTCCCAGTTCTCGACGCCGTCCAGCACGATCTCGGCGCGCACGTGGTGCTCGGCCGACAGCTCGTAGACGTGGCCCGGCGTCTTCGTGTTCGACACGTAAAAGCCCGCCTGCGCATAGCCGCTGGGCGACCAGATGCCGGAGAACGTGCCGCCGCCGCCATCCGTTACCCACACGCTGGGGTATTGCCGGTCCCAGTGCGCGGTGGTGTCGAACTTCGCATCCTTCTTGTACGGGTCGGCGCGGCTGCCGTCGTAGAGCCGGGTGCCGTGGCCGCCCTGGATGCGCACGTCGTCGACGAGCGACTGCGCGCCGGCACGCCACAACAGTGCCACCGCGCGCGGATTGACTTCGCCCGTCGCGAGGCCGATGCCGGACACGATGGCATCGCCGCCGCGCGCACTCTCGAGCAGCGCCTTCGGCGTGTCGACGCCGGCAAACGCCGATGCGCCGTTCGGGATCAACAGCTGCGTGAGGCCGGGGTGCAGGCCGACGAGTACCGTGTCCGGCTTCATGCGGATCGTGTCGGTGACGACGTAGAAGCCCAGCGGCAGGTAGACGACGCGGCGGCTGTCGATGGCCTTCTGCAGCGCGGCCGTGTCGTCGTGGACGCCGTCGCCCACCGCGCCGAAGGTGCGCACATTGGCCCAGTCCTTCGTTGGCGGCAGCGCACGCAGGGCCCGCGACGGGGCCGGGGTGGAGGAGGGCAGCGACTCCGTCTTGAAGTTCGTCGCGAAGCGGCCCGGCTCACCGAGCGTTTGCACCGTCAGGCCGTGGTTGAACGCGCTGACGCGGTAGTTGCGGCCGTTGCCGTTGGCGGTGCGGCCGCTGTCGCGAAAGCGCGCGAACACGGGCACGTTGCGAGCGATGGCGTTCTCGAAGCCGACCTGCGTGTAGACGTTGTTTTCGTTGCTGACGACGAGGGCGGCCTTTGACACGTTCTCGAAGCGCACGTCCTTCCCCCATAGCCAGTCGCCGTAGCCGCGGTCGATGTCGATGCCGACGGGCGTATTGCGAATGTCGACGTTCACCATCGTCAGCCCCGCCTCGTGCTCGCGGATCGCCGCGTCGCGCTGGCCTTCGAACGTGGAATCCAGCAGCGTGAACTGCCACGCGGGCGACGTCTTCTCGGCCAGGATGCCGTAGCGGCCGCCGTAGAAGCGCAGGTTGTAGCCGACGTTGCCGACGTGGTAGACGCCCGCCAGGCCGGAGCCGATGTGGAAGTCGATGTGCGACAGGTTCGAATGCTGGGCCGTGTGCATCCGGACGGCGGCGGCCGGATTGCCGGCGCCGATCTCGAAGTCCACGTTCGACAGCGCCGAATAGAACGTCGACGAATTGGCGTCGCGCACGGGCTTGCCGGCTGGGTCGAACGGCACGGCGCTGGGCACGGGAACCGGCACCTTGCCGACGCGGTACTGGTCGCCGCCGGTGAAGATCACCATGTTCGCGACACCCTTCTGGAAGCCGGGCGTATTCGGTGCCAGCACGAACACGGGCCGCGTCGGCCCGACGCCGTAGACGCGCACCGCGAGCGGGATCAGCAGGGTGCGCGTGATGCGGTAGCGGCCGGACGGCAGGAACACGACGCCGCCTTGCTCGTTGTTGGCGGCGCGGTCGAAGGCTTGCTGGAGGGCGTCCGTATCGTCGGCCTTGCCGTCCGCCCTGGCGCGCACGACGACGGCGCGCTGGTCGTCCGGCATCGTCTGGTAAGCGGACGTCGAGGCAGCTTGTGCGCTTGATGCCGCCAGTGCGGCGGCGAGTAGCAGATGGGGTTTCATGTGTCTCCTTTTATTGTCGAGTTCGTGTCCTTCTGGGGTCAGACCCCAGCAGGACACGGGCTCATCAGCAGCTTTTTTACAGCCGAGTTCGTGTCCTCTCGTGCCAGGCACCAGGAGACACGAGCTCAGCAGCAGCTTTTTTGCAGCTGAGCTCGTGTCAACGGTGCCTGGCACCAGTGACACAGGCTCATCAGCAGTTTTTCGGCCGAGCTCGTGTCCCTCTGGGGTCTGACCCCAGAAGGACACGAACTCAGCCGATTACAGCCGACAGCAGCAAAACAAAGATCAGCCCGAAGATGCCGACCAGGGTTTCCATCAAGGTCCACGAGCGGAACGTGTCTTTCAGCGACAGGCCGAAGTATTCCTTGAACATCCAGAAGCCCGAGTCGTTCACGTGGCTGCACATCAGGCTGCCGGCGCCGACGGCGAGGACCATCAGGTTCGGGTCCACGCCGGAGCTTTTCACCAGCGGTTCGACGATGCCGGCCGCCGTCACGCCGGCGACCGTCGCGGGGCCCAGGCAGATGCGGATCACGGCCGCCACCAGCCAGCCCAGCACCAGCGGTGGGACAGGCAGGTCGGCCAGCAGGGCGCCCAGTTGCGTGCTGACGCCAGATTCGACGAAGACCTGTTTCAGCGCGCCGGCGCCGGCGATGATCATCAGGATCGGCGCGATCTCGCGCATCGCCTCGGCCGGCCCCTGCATCACCTGCGCCACGCTGCGGCCCTGCGCGAAACCCAGCGTGACCACGGCGACGGCATAACACAGCAGCATCACCATCAACGGGTTCGACAGCACGGCCAGCGGCTGCGCCAGCGTGGGGCGCAGCATGGTCAGGAGCGTCGTCGCGCCCAGCAGCACGACGGGCAGCAGCGCCGTGGCGAAGCTGTTGAACGCGCCCGGCAGCTGGCCTTCAGGTGCCGCGGCGGCATTGCGGAACATCGCCGGCTCGGCGCGGATGTGGTGCAGGCTCATGGCGAACACGGGGCCGGCGAGGATCAGCGTCGGGATCGCCACGACGAGGCCATACAGCAGCGTCTTGCCCATGTCCGCCTGCACGGCCGACACCAGCGCCACCGGCGACGGGTGGGGCGGCAGGAAGCCGTGCGCGATCGACAGGCCCGTCAGCAGCGGGATCGCCAGCGCCACCGCCGGCCGTCCCGATTGATACACCAGCGAGAAGATCAGCGGCACGAGCAGCACGAAGCCGACGTTGTAGTACAGCGGGATGCCGACGACGAAGCCCGTGATCGTCAGCGCCACCGGCAGCCGGCGCGGCCCCAGCGTGTCGATCAGCGACGTGGCGATCCGCCGCGCGGCGCCGCTGTCGGCGATCAGCTTGCCGAAGATGGCGCCCAGGCAGATGATCACCGCCAGCGAGCCAAGCAGGTCGCCGATGCCTTTCTCGATCACGCCGGGGATGCGCGCGGCCGGCACCCCCAGCAGCAGGGCCGCCACCATCGCCGCCACGACAAAGGCGATCAGCGGCTGCACCTTCGCCCACGCGATCAGCACCGTCAGCAGGCCGACGGCCAGCAGCACGGAAAGCAGGTTCCACACGAGCGCCTCCGCTTAGAAGTTGTAGCGCAGGCCGGCCCGGTAGGTGCGCCCGACCACGTCGTACAGCGTGGGGTTGATCGCGAAGCTGGCGTTGGCCTGCGGCGCCGGTTCCGGATCGCGGTCCGTCAGGTTGTCGATCTTGAAGTACAACATCAGGTTCTTGTTGACGTTGTAGCTGGCGCCGAAGTCCAGGTACGTCGCGCCCTTCATCTGGTTGTCGTAGATCGTCGGGTGCGTGATCGTCGATACCGGGCAGTTGGTCCGGCACTCGATGTACTCGTTGCTGTACACGCCGTCGCTGAACCAGCGTTCCGTCAGCGTCAACGCCAGCTTGTCGTTTTCCCACGACTGGCTCGCCAGCAGCTTCCACTTCGGCGTGCCGCCCAGGTTCGCGCCGGCCCCTTCGGAAGGAATCGTGCCGACCACACCCGAATCCGTGATGAAGTGCAGGTTGCGCGTGGCCAGCGCGCGGAACGTGAAGCGCCCCGGCACGCCGAACGCATCGAGGTTCTTGCGGTACGATGTCTCGATGTCGAAGCCCTTCGTGTGCAAGGAGGCCAGGTTGAAGTTCTGCAGCGTGACGTAGTTATTGCCCGGGTTGTTCAGCACCAGTGCCGAACAGATCTCCTGGTTGCCCGCCACGCACAGGTCCACTTCCTGCTGCGCCGTCAGCGCCGAGATCACGTCGGTGACCTTGATGTCGAAGTAGTCGATCGAGGCCGAGAAGCCCGGTGCCCATGAAGGCTGCGTCAGCACGATGCCGAACGAGTTGTTGCGGGCCACTTCCGGGCGCAGGTTCGTATTGCCGACGGTGCGCTGCTGCACGGTGATCGTGTTGCCCTGGTACTGCACGACGTTGTTGATCACGACCGGTGCCGCATACAGCTCGGAGAGGTTCGGCGCCCGCACGTCCTTCGACGTCACGCCGCGCAGGCGCAGGCCGTCGATCGGCGTCTTCCACGTGGCGCCGGCCTTCCACGTGTTGATGTAGCCGGCGGTGCTGTACTTCATCGGCCGGTCCGCCAGGTTCAGGTTCGCCTCGCCCCATGTGCCCGACTTCACCAGCGGGATGTTCAGCTCCAGGTACGCCTCGCGCACGCTGTAGCTGCCTTGCCCGTTGTGGTAATTGCCCGCATACCAGTTGTTGCCGACAGTGCTGTTCAGCAGCGGGTCGGCCGGGTACTCGGCCGTGTTGGGCGAGTTCGCATCGACGCCCGCGCCGTACGCATCGCCGCGCACGGTGTACTTCTCGCGGCGGTACTCGGCGCCGAACGCGGCGGAGATGGGGCCGGCCCAGCCTTCGAACGCGTCGCCGTTCATGTTGAAGCTGGCCACGTCCTGGCTCTGCTTCGTGTACTGGCGCGGCCCGTTCGGCGGCGCGATGTAAGCCCAGGCGGCCGGGTCGACCGGGTTGTTGCCGATGATGTTCAGCGGTACGCAGCCCGATGCCGCGGCAACCGGGTTGCGGCAGACGATACGGCCGTCCGCCGCGCGCACCGCATCGATCGCCGCGTTGTAGCGCGCGTTCAGCGTGATGTCATGCACGTTGATGTTGGTGGTGTTCTCGCCGCGCGTCGCGTACGTGTCGTACGACCATTCGCGGCCCATCAGCTTGATCTTGCCGTCCGCGCCGACGACGAAGCGGCGCTGCGTGCGCGTCGGGTGCACGTTGATATTGGCGGGGAAGATCGCGTTCGCGGTGCCGTACTGGAAGCTCGTGATGTTGTTCGCGGCGCAGGCGGCCACGATCGACGCGGGCAGGAACGGGTTGTCGCACTGGATCGTCAGGTTGGCGTTCTTCGCCGCGCCGGGGTTCGGCGAGAAGTGCGATTGCACCTGGCCCCAATTGGCCGTGAAATACACCTCGTTGTCGTCGTTCAGGTCATACGACACGCGCGTGTAGCCGACTTGCCGCTTCAGGTTCATCGCCAGGTTGGTGCCGGCGCCGACGCTGCCGGACAGGTCGCCGCCCACGCAGAACGGATTCACGCAATTCGTCACGGCGCCGGTACCGGTCGGCACGCCGTTCGAGCCGTACTGGAAGCGGTACGGTGCGCCGCCGTCGCCAAAGCCGATGCCCTGCAGCGGGCCGCTCGTGATCAGGCCATACTTCGCGTACTGGTATTGCTGCGCGTGGTGGATCACCGTGTACTGCGGCAGGCCGTCCGTCGTCTGCGCCAGCGGGCGGATCTGGTAGGCCGAGTTCTTGAACCACGTGCGGCCGTTCGGGCCCACTTCGCCGAAGCCCGGCGAGTCGATGCCGTTCTCCTTCATGAATTCGCCGGACAGCGTCACGTGCAGGCGATCGTCCAGGAAGCCCTTGCCCCATGCGGCCTGGATCGTGCCGTGTTCGTCGTCGTGGTACTTGGTCTGGCCCCCTTCGACGTTCAGCTTGAAGCCCGTGAATTTCTTATCCGTGATGAAGTTGACGGCGCCGCCGATCGCATCCGAGCCGTACGATGCGGAAGCGCCGCCGGTGACGACGTCCACCCGCTTGACGAGCAGCTGCGGGAACTGGCTGACGTCGGTGACGCCGGTGACGTTGGCGCCGACGACGCGCTGGCCGTCCAGCAGGGTCAGGGTCCGGATCGTGCCCAGGCCGCGCAGGCTCAGCGACGACAGGCCCTGGATGCCGCTGGACGTGCTGTTCGTGCTCGTCGTGCGGCCCGTGCTGCCTTGCAGTGCGGGCAGTTCCGCCAGCGTGTTGAACAGGTTCGGCTTCGCGGCCTTTTCCAGGTCCGCGCTGGTGAGGCTCGTCGTCGGCGTCGGTTGCGTGAAGCCGCGCGCCGCGATGCGCGAGCCGGAGATGCGCACCACCGTCGTGGCGGCGCCGCTCGGCGGCTCGGCCGCTGCCGTGCCTTGTGCCCCGGTCGATGCGGTGCCTTGTGCATCGGCTGGCGCGGCCTGCACCGCCGGTTGCGTCAATTCCTGCGCCGGCGTTGCGGCTTGCGCATCGTCCGCCGGTGCCGTCGTGCCGGCCGGTGCCTGTTGGGCGTGGCCGGGCACTGCCAGCAGCGCGCAGGCGCTGGCGACGGCCAGGTTGATCAGGGTCCTTGGTAGTGGTGTTCGCATGCTTGTCTCCATTTTCTTGATAGTGGCGCGTCCCGGACACGGACGCCGCCAGCACTGCAACAACGACTGCTGTGTTACTCGTTACATCGCGGCTCCTCGCAGCTCCGCCGTGATGCGCGCCACCAGATCTGCCGGCGGCATCGCGATATCGAGACGAAAGCCCGCTTCGTCGTCCTGCAGCGGTTCCAGGTCGCGCAGCTGGCTGTCCAGCAGGGCGGGGGGCATGTAGTGGTCGGTGCGCTGGCGCAGCCGCTCGGCGATCAGCTCGCGCGCGCCGTGCAGGTGGACGAAGCGCAGTTCGCTGTCGGCCTGGCGCAGCAGGTCGCGGTAGCGGCGCTTCAGCGCGGAGCACGACACGACGAGGCCTTCGCCCCGTGCGCGCGCCGCGCCGATTTCGCCGGCCAGCGCCTGCAGCCAGCCGGCGCGGTCCGCGTCGTCCAGCGGAATCCCGGCCGACATCTTCGCGACGTTCGCGGCCGGGTGGAATTTGTCGCCCTCGAGGAAGGGCACGGCGAGCAGCTGCGCGAGGGCGGCGCCGACCGTGCTCTTGCCGCATCCGCAGACGCCCATCACGACCCAGCGGCCCGGCGTTGCGGGGTGGGGAGGTAGTGCCATTGCTGTCTCCAAAGTCATTCGCGCCTCAGTTAGCGCTATCATCGCACCGCAGTGTTCAGCAAGTAGGCCACCAAGTAAAGGGTATTTTTATGCTGCGGCGCAGCATCGAGCGCGTCGCTCTCGGACGATAGCGGATAGGGGTGCGCCTCTGCTGCTCTGTGACATACGCTGCAAGACGGTCAAAATCTGATAGCGCTATCAGATTGTGCGCAGCGGCAAAGCGGGCACGACGATGTGGTATTTACAACACGGCACCGCCCGTTTGCTTGCGCCGGTGCGCCGGGTATGATGGGCAAGGCAATGTCGCCTGCCCCCGACCGTTCCCGATGACGAAGATGATCCTGCCGCTGTGCGCGGCCGCCATGCTCAGTGCCTGCAAAGGCCCTTATCCGCTCGAACAGGATACGCTGGCATGCGACCGCATGACCGACTGGAGCCAGCGCGAGGCCTGCAAGGAAAAGGCCGGCACGGCCGAACGGGATTGGGAGAAGCAGCAGAAGGCGAAGCAGTAAGGCATATAGCATGGCCGCGCGCCACCGCAGGAGGAAGCGATGAAGAGTGCCCCAAGCCGTTCGTCCCGCGCCGCGCTGCGCGTGCTGCTGGCCACCGGCGCGCTGCTGGCCATCCCGCTCGTGGCGATGCGTTTCACGCGTGAAGTCACGTGGGACGGCTTCGACTTTGCCGTGGCGGCGGTGCTGCTGGGCGGCGCCGGCCTGGCGATCGAACTCGCGCTGGCAACGCTGCGCACCAGGCGCGCGCGCCTGCTGGCCTGCGCGGCCATCGTGCTGGTGCTGCTGCTGGTGTGGGCCGAGCTGGCGGTCGGTATCCTCCATTAGGGCGATAGCGACAATAGCGCGTGCGCGAAAGTTGTAAATTCGTTAGCATGCTGGACGTGCTGACTCGACAACCTTCGCCATGTCCTTCCTGATCGTCCTTGCCGCCCTGGCTTTCCTGATGCTTGCCGCCTACCGCGGCTACAGCGTGATCCTGTTCGCGCCGATCGCGGCGCTCGGCGCCGTGCTGCTGACGGAGCCAGGCGCCGTCGCTCCCGTTTTCTCCGGCATCTTCATGGAAAAGATGGTCGGCTTCGTCAAGCTGTACTTCCCCGTGTTCCTGCTCGGCGCCGTGTTCGGCAAGCTCGTCGAACTGGCCGGTTTTTCCGAATCGATCGTGCATGCCGCGATCCGCTATATCGGCCGCACGCGCGCCAACGCCGTGATCGTCGCCGTGTGCGCGCTGCTGACGTATGGCGGCGTGTCGCTGTTCGTCGTCGTCTTCGCCGTGTACCCGTTCGCCGCGGAGCTGTACCGCCAGAGCGGCATCCCGAAGCGGCTGATGCCGGGCGCGATCGCGCTGGGCGCGTTCTCGTTCACGATGGATACCTTGCCCGGCACGCCGCAGATCCAGAACATCATTCCGACGACGTTCTTCCAGACCACCGGCTGGGCCGCGCCTTCGCTGTCCATCGTCGGCGCGATCGCCACCGCCGTCACGGGCCTCGTGTACCTCGAATGGCGCCGCCGCAGCGTGATGGCGAAGGGGGAGGGCTATGGCGTCGACGACGACAAGCCGCGCCAGGCGCCAGGTACGCCGCAAGCGCTGCCGCATCCGCTCCTATCGCTGGCGCCGCTGGTGCTGGTCGGCGTCGCCAACTTCGCGCTGACGGCCGCGATCACGAAGTGGTACGGCACCAGCTACACGCTGGACGGCAGCCTGCTGCCCGGCCTGCAGAAACCCGTCGACCTGGCGATCAAGCCGGTGGTCGGCATCTGGGCCGTCGAAGGCGCGCTGCTGCTCGGCATCCTGCTGGTGTGCGCCACGGCGTTCCACCGCATCCGCGCGTCGTTCGCCGAAGGCACCAAGTCCGCCGTCGGCGGCGCGCTGCTGGCCGCGATGAACACGGCCTCCGAATACGGCTTCGGCGGCGTCATTGCCGCGCTGCCCGGCTTCATCGCCGTCAGCCATTCGCTGCGCAGCATTCCGGACCCGCTGGTGAACGCGGCGATCTCGGTGACGACGCTGGCCGGCATTACGGGTTCCGCGTCCGGCGGCATGAGCATCGCGCTGGCGGCGATGGCGGACAGCTTCATTGCATTGTGCAACCAGGCCGGCATTCCACTGGAAGTGCTGCACCGCGTGGTAGCGATGGCCAGCGGCGGCATGGACACCTTGCCGCACAACGGCGCCGTGATCACGCTGCTGGCGGTAACGGGCCTGACGCACAAGCAGTCCTACCGCGACATCTTCGGCATCACGGTCATCAAGACGCTGGCCGTGTTCTTCGTCATCGCTGTGTACTACATGACGGGGCTGGTGTAAGCGCCTTGGCGCGGGCGCCTTCTGTCGATATGCGGTTTTCTTCGTGGCGGTCCGGTGCCGTGAGGAGTATCATCGCGGGTCTGCAACAACGAAGATGAACCGATGGATGGCGCCGACGACCGCCTTGTGCACTGGCTGATCGACAGCATCGAACTCGATGCCGCCGCTTTTCACGTGGGCCAGTACTGCGGCCGCTGGCGCGCGTCGACCGCGGGCCGCGGCCTGGGCAGTTTCCACCTCGTGCTGCATGGCGGCTGCTGGCTGCACGTGCGTGGCCGCCCGCCGCTGCGGCTCGGCCCGCGCGACGGCGTGTTCCTGCTGCGCGACGTGCCGCACTTCCTCAGCCCCGACCCCGATCCGGATGCGCCGATGCCGGCCACGCCGATGCTGCCGCTGTCCGCGCCCGCTGCCGACACGACGGGGCTGGCATGCGGCTTCTTCCGCTTCCGCGGCGCGCTCAGCACGTTGATCGTCGATTCGTTCCCGGACGTCGTGGAACTGCGCGCGCACGACGAATCGATCCGCGCGGCCGGCACCGTGTTCGACCTGATGCTGGCCGAGGCGGGTGCCGATCCCGATGCGCCGCCGCCGCTGATCTCGCGGCTCGCCGAACTGCTGTTCTTCTACGTGACGCGGCACGTGGCGCGCCGCCAGCAGGTGCTCTCCGGCTTGCTGGCGCTGGCGCGCCGGCCCGAATTCACCGCGCTCCTGGACCGCATGATGCGCGAGCCCGGCGACGACTGGTCCACCGATAACATGGCGCGCGCCGTGCACATGTCGCGCTCGAGCTTCTACAAGCACTTCATCGATGCAAGCGGCCAGCCGCCCGCACAATTCCTGCTGCTGCTCAGGATGAAGATCGCGGCGCAGCGGCTGCACCACGGCGAGACGATCGAGCGCGCCGCCGAGCACGTGGGTTACCGCTCGCATGCCGCGTTCTCGCGGGCGTTTCGCAAGGTGATCGGCGAACACCCGGGAGCGTTCCGCCGCCAGCGCCGCCAGGAGCCACGCCCGAACTGAGGTACGCGCGGTGCAGTGTGGACGATCGAGCAGAAAAATGCGACGTCTACGACTGTTCGTCCAGCCTCCGGCTGCATATAATCGGCGCCATCCGCATATCGAAAGGCCATCATGTCCCGACTTCCGCTGCACACCGCCGACACGGCGCCCGAAGAGAGCCGTCCGTACGTCGAGAAAGCCATCGCCAACAACGGCTTCCTGCCGAACCTGATCGGCGTGCTGGCCAATTCGCCGCAGGCGCTGGAAACGTACATGACCGTTTCCGGCATCAACGGGAAAACCAGTCTGACGCTGGCCGAGCGCGAAGTGGTGCAGATCACCGCCGCGCGCATTCATGGCTGCGACTTCTGCGTGGCAGGCCACACGGCCGTGGCGCTGAAGAAGGCGGGGCTGCCGGTGGAGGCGGTGCGCGCGCTGCAGAACGGCGGCGCCACGGGCGATGCGAAGCTCGATGCCGTCAAGGTGTTTGCCGAAGCGGTGATCGCGCAGCGCGGTGCTGTCGCGGGCGCGGCGCTGCAGGCGTTCCGCGGCGCGGGCTACAACGACCGGCAGGCGCTCGAAGTGGTGCTGGGCATCAGCCTGGCCACGCTGTGCAACTTCGCCAATACGCTGGCCGGCAGCGCGATCAACCCGGAACTGCAACCTTACGCGCCTGGGGCGATCTGATGTCGCCGACCGGGCAAGGCACCCCGTTGCCGCAGGCGCTGGCGTCCTGGCTGGACCGCCACGCCGAGGCGCTCGACACGTCGGCCGACCTGGCGGCGCAGGTGGTGCCGCAACTGGCGCAGGCCGGGCTGTTCGGCCGCGGCGTGCCGGCGGAGCTGGGCGGCAGGGGCGGCACCGTGGGCGATGCGATCGATGCGATCGCCGCCGTGGCGGAACGGTCGCTGACGGCGGCCTTCGTGTTCTGGGGCCACCGCACGTTCATCGAATACCTGCTGAAGAGCCCGAACGAGGCGGTGCGCGAGCGCTGGCTCGGCGCCATGCTGCGCGGCGAGCGCGGTGGCGCCACCGGCTTGTCGAATGCAATGAAGTACCTGTCCGGCATCGAGGCGCTGCAGATCGACGCGACGGCCACTGCCGGCGGCTGGCGCCTGGATGGCGGGCTGGCATGGGTGACGAACCTGCGCAAGGAAGGGTTTGTCGCGGCGGCCGCGGTGACGGCGCCGGACGGTGCGCCGCCGGCCGTGGTGGCGTTTGCCGGCGACAGCGCGGGCGTGACGCGCAGCGCCGACCTGAATCTGCTGGCGCTGCGGGGCAGTAACACGGCGGCCGTCCAGCTGGCAAATGTCCGTCTCGATGCGGCGGACGTGATCGCGCCGGATGCGCGGGCGTGGCTGCCGGGAGTGCGGCCGGCCTTCCTCGGCATGCAGTGCGCGATGTCGGTCGGCCTGGCACGCGCCAGCCTGGCCGCCGCGCAGCAGCGCGCGCCGGACGTGCGCGGCCTGGCCGCACGCGCGACCGCGTTGCAGGACGCGCTGGCGTCGCATGCGCATGCGCTGCGCGAAGGCGCGATCGATGGCCGCTTCGTCAAGGATGCGGCGCCGCTGTTCCGCCTGCGCATCGGCCTGGCCGAACTGGTGCAGGATGCCGCGCTGCTGGAGCTGCAGGCCAGCGGCGGCCGCGCCTACCTGCTGGATCACGATCCGAACTTCGCGCGCCGCTGGCGCGAAGCGGCGTTCGTGCCGATCGTGACGCCGAGCCTGACGCAATTGCAGATCGAGCTCGAAAAGCGCGCCGCGGCGGGCGGCGCATGACGGCGGCGGTATCCGCCACGCTGGTGCCGGCGCTGGAAGCGCATGATCTGCGCTTCGGCTATGGCGAACGTGCCGTGTTCGACGGTGTCGGGCTGTCCGTGGGCCGGCGCGAGATCGTCTGCCTGCTGGGCGGCAGCGGCTGCGGCAAGTCCACGCTGCTGCGCACGCTGGCCGGGCTGGCCGCGCCGCAGCAGGGCACCGTCAGCTTCCTGGGCCAGCCGCTGCGCGCACCGCATCCGCGCGCCGCGCTCGTGTTCCAGCAACCGAGCCTGCTGCCGTGGCTGGACGTGACGGCCAACGTCGGCTTCGGCCTCGACTTCGCCCGTCAGCCCGCCACCGACAAGGCCACCCGCGCGCGCCGCATCGCCGAGGCGATCGACGCTGTCGGGCTGACTCCGTTCGCCCATGCGTATCCGGCCCAGCTGTCGGGCGGGCAGGCGCAGCGCGTGGCGCTGGCCCGGGCGCTGGCGCGCGAGCCCGAACTGCTGTTTGCCGACGAGCCGTTTTCCGCACTGGATGCCGTGACCCGCGCCGGCATGCAGGAGCTGCTGGTCGAGCTGGTGCACCGCTGGCATACGGCCGCGCTGCTCGTCACGCACGACATCGACGAGGCGATCCTCGTCGCCGACCGCATCCTGCTGCTGGCCAGCCGGCCCGGCGCACCGGGGCGGCTGGTGCGCGAATGGCGCGTCGACATTCCGCGGCCGCGCGAGCAGCATGGCGAAGCCGTCGTGCGCCTGCGGCTCGACATCGTGGCCGCGCTGCGCGCCGCGGCCTGAATTTCCACCCACACCGAGAATATGAAGAACAACGTCCACATCTGCGTTTCCTCCGATTGCGACTGCGGCATGACGCGCCGCGACTTCCTGCGCATGTCCGCGCTGGCCACCGCCAGCACCGCGGCGCCGCTGCTGTTTGCCGGCGACGCGCGCGCCCAGGCGCACAGGGGCGACGACCAGCCCGTGAAGATCGGCTACCTGCCGATCACGGATGCCACGCCGCTGCTCGTCGCGCACGGCCGCAAGCTGTTCGAGGAGCAGGGCCTGAAGACGGAGACCCCGCGGCTGTTCCGCAGCTGGGCGCAGATCGTCGAGGCGTTCGTCTCCGGCCAGGTCAACGTGATCCACCTGCTGTCGCCGGCGACCTTGTGGGTGCGCTACGGCTCCAAGTTCCCGGCCAAGGTGGTGGCATGGAACCACGTGAACGGCTCGGCGCTCACCGTCCTGAACGAGATCAATTCGGTGGCGGACCTGGGCGGCAAGACCGTCGCGATTCCGTTCTGGTACTCGATCCACAACATCCTGCTGCAGAAGATCCTGGCGGCGCACAAGCTCACTGTCGTCACGCGCGGCCGCGGCGACGCCGTCAAGCCGAACGAAGTCAACCTCGTCGTGCTGGCGCCAGCCGAGATGGTGTCGGCACTCGCGGCGAAATCGATTGCCGGCTTCATCGTCGCCGAGCCGTTCAACGCGGCCGCCGAAACGGCCGGCGTCGGCAAGATCCTGCGCTTCTCCGGCGACGTGTGGAAGAACCATGCGTGCTGCGTGACGTTCCTCGCCGAGCGCGACCTGGCCGACAAGCCGGAATGGTCGCAGCGTGTGACGAACGCGATCGTCAATGCGCAGCTGTGGGCCCGCTCGAACCAGGCCGAGACGGCCAAGCTGCTTTCCGCGAGCGACTCGCACCGCTACACGCCGCATGCGCTGCAACCGCTGACGAAGGTGCTGGCCGTGACGGATTACTCGGCCTATGAAAAGCGCGGCATCATCGCCCACCCGGCCTGGCAGCAGCGCCGCATCGACTTCCAGCCTTACCCGTTCGCGTCGTACACGGAGGAGCTGGTGCGCGCCATGGTGCAGACGAAGGTGGAGGGCGACGCGCGCTTCCTCGCCACGCTCGATCCGAAGTTCGCCGCGCGCGACCTCGTCGACGACCGCTTCGTGCGCAAGGCGATCGCCGCGGCGGGTGGCCCCGGCGCGTTCGGGCTGCCGGCGAACCTGCTGCGCACTGAAACCTTGGCCGTCTGATGGGGCGCTGGTTGCTGCCGGCCGCCGGCCTCGCGCTGGCGGTGCTGGCATGGGCGCTTGGCGTCGCCGCGCTGGAGGCGCGCACGCCGATCGCAGCGATGTTCGCGCCGCTCGCCACGGCGCATGCGTTCGTGGAGCTGGTGCGCGGGCCGGACATCTGGCTGCACGTGGCCGTCAGCCTGAAACGGGTGGCGATCGGGCTGGCGTGCGCGATCGCCGTGGGCGTGCCGTTGGGGATCCTGGCCGGCATGTCACGCGCATTCGCGCAGGCCAGCACGCCGCTGTTCCAGCTGCTGCGGATGGTGTCGCCGCTGTCGTGGATGCCGCTGGCCGTGATGGCGCTCGGCGTCGGCGATGCGCCCGTCTACTTCCTGCTGGCGTTCGCGGCCACGTGGCCGCTGATGCTGAACACGGTGGCGGGCGTGGCGCAGCTCGATCCGAACTGGATGCTGCTGGCGCGCAGCCTGTCCGCGACGCGTTTCGAACTGGTGTGGCGGGTCGTCCTGCCGGGCATCACGGCGCACATCCTGACTGGCGTGCGGCTGGCGATCGGCATCATCTGGATCGTGCTGGTGCCGGCCGAGATGCTGGGCGTGTCGGCGGGGCTGGGCTACTTCATTCTCGATACGCGCGACCGGCTGGCGTATTCCGAGCTGATGGCGGGGATCGTCCTGATCGGCATGCTGGGGTACCTGCTCGACCACGCGGCCAGGGCGGCGCATGCGCGCTGGCTGCACGCGCGGCCGGGGCAGGGCGGCGACTGACGCCGCGCCGCCGGCCCGCTGCGATGCGTGCCGGCGGTATGCTGCGGGAAGGGCTTACTTGGCCGCGCTCAGGGCCGGCGTGTTGTTCACGTCGTTGAGGAAGCGGGTCAGGATGCTGTCGACGGCCAGCTTCGTCGATTGCTGCACGGCGTTCTTCATGCCGAACGCGCCGGCGAAGAACATCTTCCCGCCCTGCGTGTCGCCGTCCGCCTTGTACACCTTGCGGAACACTTCCCCTTGCGCGTTCCGGATGGCGATCGCCAGCTCGACGTGCGCGCCGTGGTCCTTGAACGTGTAGTTCTGCAGGTCGAACACGATGGTATTGCCGCTGGCGGCCTTGTCGTCACTGGCCTTCTTGATGTTGCCCAGCGCGGCGATGACGTCCGGCGACTGCATCGTGGCGTCCAGCACCTTGCCGAAATCGACCGTCCACACGTTCGCATAGCCGGCCGTCGCGGAGCGGAACTCGTAGTGGTGCGCCTGGGTGGCGGGCGTCAGGTAGTACTGCTCGCCCACCTTCGCGGCCGGCAGCTTCGCGGCGCCCTGGTTGTTGGCGAGGTACTGGCGATAGTCGTCGGACGTGGGACGGTTGATCGTGCAACCGGTGGTGACGGCGATGACGGCGACGGCCGCGATGAGCGTGCGGAAGGACATGGAAGACTCCGAAGAATGGGAAGGCACGCACGATACCGTGTGGCGGCCGGTATTGGCAACTTAGCAAACGCAAGTCGCGGACGCGTGCCGCGACAAAGTTGTCTTTCGTATTACACTAGCCCGATTGAAAACGTTCCCACAACACCAAGGAGATGACATGACGGTCGATCGGCGTGATTTCGTGCTGGCCGCGAGTGCGGCGGCGATGGCCACGGCGGTAGGAGGGCCCGCGCTGGCTCAACCGGCCGGACGCAAGCTGGGATATGCGGTCGTGGGGCTGGGCGGCTATGGCCTGGGCATCATCATCCCGCAGTTCAAGAACTGCCAGCACAGCCGCCTGGTGGCGCTGGTGTCCGGCGATCCGGCCAAGGCGAAGCGGGTCGCGGCCGAACATGGCGTCCCCGAGAAAAACATCTACAACTACCAGAACTACGACAGCATCCGCGACAACCCGGACATCGACATCGTCTACGTGTGCCTGCCCGTATCGATGCATGCCGAGTACACGATCCGCGCCGCGAAGGCGGGCAAGCACGTGCTGTGCGAGAAGCCGATGGCGGTGTCGTCGCCCGAGTGCGAGCAGATGATCGCCGCGTGCCGGCAGGCCGGCAAGAAGCTGATGATCGGCTACCGCTGCCACTTCGAGGCGACCAACCTGGAAGCGATCCGCCGCGCCCGCGCCGGCGAGATCGGCAAGCTGCGCTACTTCCGCTCCGAGCACGGCTTCACGGCGAACAACCCGAACGCGTGGCGGCTGAAGAAGGCGATGTCCGGCGGCGGCTCGCTGATGGACATCGGCATCTACGCGCTGAACGCGGCGCGCTACATGACGGGCGAGGAACCGGTGGCCGTGTATGCGCACGAGACCACCGACAGGAACGACCCGCGCTTCCGGGAAGTGGAAGACATGATCGAGTTCGAGCTGGAGTTCCCGTCCGGCGTGATCGGCTCGTGCATGTCGATGTACAGCGCGAACCAGAACCACATCCTGCTGATGGGCGACAAGGGCCGCATCGAACTGGAGCCGGGCACGTCGTACCGCGGCAACCGCCTGTGGGTCGGCAACGGCCGCGAGAACGAAATCACGCCGCCGCCGGGACCGGGCGCCACGCAATGGGCCGGCCAGCTCGATCACCTGTCGCAATGCGTACTGCAGAACAAGGATCCGATCGTCCCCGGCGAAGAAGGCCTGCGCGACCTGCGCATCATCGAAGCGATCTACCAATCGGCCCGCGACAAGCGGCGCATCGTGCTGAAGGCCTGACCGGCCACACCTCCACGCAGAGTTTCCTGCAATCGGGCAGTCCGCCGCAGCGGTCTGCCCCGTCCGGGAAACAATTTCCAAATCCGAGGGACTGTCCCTCATTTCAGGAAATATTTCCTGATTTGAGGGACAGTCTCTCGTGGTTTTTGCGCGACTCCGCGGCATGGAACGCGGCCCGCTCCAGAGTGGCGGCCCGCGCGCATCCCTCGAATTCGTGGCGCGCCAACGACAGGGGACTGTCCCTCGATCTTGGAAACATTTCCTGAAACGAGGGACAGTCCCTATGCCGCAGGCGTTGCGCACGTGCGACGTTTGGTCGCGTCAAGGGCTTCGGCGCTCAACTTCGTGAGCGTTTTGCTCATTGATGCAATTTCACAACGCGGATGCATGTTACCAGTGACGAGCACGCCGGCGCGGCGCATACTCGCTTCAACTGGTCCGGCCAATTCATCAGACTGGTCTACCAGTGCAAACAACCGATCTAGCCAATTTTAAAAATACAGGCGGAGGAGACACATGAAGCACATTGGACAGCCCCGGTTGCGCCGGGCATTGATGCCGCTTGCCGTGGCGCTCGCGGTCAGCGAGATGGCCGGCCAGGCGTATGCGCAGGAAGCCGCGCCGGCCGAGCCGGTGCAGTCGGTCGTCGTCACCGGTTCGCTGATCCGGCGCGTCGCTGACGAGGGCGCGACGCCGCTCATGACGATCAAGGCCACCGAGCTCGAATCGCGCGGCCATACCGAGTTGAAGGACCTCGTGCTGGAGCAGCCGCAGTCGCTGTCGCTCGGCACGAACTCCGGCGCGGCGGGGCCGATGACGAACCTGCGCGGCCTCGGTCCGATGCGCACGCTGACGTTGCTGAACGGCCGCCGCCTCGCCAACGAACCGCTGCAGGACCAGTACGTGTCCGTCAACGTGATCCCCCGCATGGCGCTGGACCGCGTCGAGACGCTGCCCGGCGGCGCCGCGTCGATCTACGGCGCCGACGCGATCGGCGGCGTGCAGAACTTCTGGACGAAGCGCGGCTACAAGGGCATCTCGCTGAAGGCGGAATACGCGACGCCGGAGATGAGCGGCGGCGGCGACACGAAGAGCTTCGGCGCCATCGCCGGCTGGGGCAACCTGGCCAGCGACGGCTGGAACGCCTACATCGCCGTCGATCACCAGAAGAAGACCGCGCTGTTCCAGGCCGACCGCCCCGAGCAGCACGACCCGGACGTGCTGCGCACCCTGGGCCTCGGCCTGCTCCCGGATGCCCGCAACGCCAGCCCGTTGGCGAACTTCGGCTTCACGCGCAGCGCGAACTCGAACTACAACCCCACGTACGCGAGCGGCTGCCTGGAGCCGTATGCCCGCCCCACGCTGGGCAACCAGAGCGCCAACAACCCGCCCGTCTACGCGCCCGGCTGCTACCGCAATCCGCTCTACTACAACGCCGTCACGGACGGCAGCAAGATCACCAACGTCGCGGGCCGCGCCAGCTTCAACCTGCCGGGCGGGCACAAGATCGACGTCGACGTGCTGCACTCGAACTTCACGGTGCAGAAGTTCCGCGGCATGCAGGTGCCCGGTACGACGAACCCGTTCACGACGTATTCGCTGCCCGCATCGAGCCGCTTCTACCCCGGCAACGGCATCACGCCGGCCGTGCAGGTCGTCGGCAGCAATACCGGTTCGAACACGCCCACGATGTACATCGATCCGACGAAGACACCGGGCGCCGTCAGTAACCTGAACATGAACGGCCGCACGGTCTACTTCCAGTGGGGCCCGGCCGAACTGGGCCCGGCCTACCGCAACGACGAGCAGACCAACGACCGCATCGTCGTCACGGCCGAAGGCGAGGTGCTGGGCTGGGACTACCGCGCCGGCCTCAATTGGGGGATGAGCAAACGCGATACCCGCGTTGGCGGCGGCTACCTGCTGTACTCGAAGGCGCAGGAAGGCTTCGACAAGGGCATCCTGAATCCGTTCGGCCTGCAGGATGAAGCAGGCCTCGAATACCTGCGCGGCATCGAGGCGCGCGATTACACGTACCGCCTGAACAAGGCCTACAACAAGAGCGTGGACGTGACGCTGTCGAAAGGCCTGTGGACGCTGCCCGGCGGCGACCTCACGCTGGCGCTGGCGGGCGAGCTGCGGCGCGATGCGGCGCGCACCTACGATGCGCCGCTCGACTACGTGTACAAGAACGCCGACGGCTCGTACAAGCTCGATGCGGCCGGAAACGTGCTGCAGCACGACCTGGTCGGCGAAACACCGCAGGGCGTGGGGCGCCGGCTGCACCGCGACATCGCTTCGCTGCTGGCGGAGGTGGATGCGCCGATCACCAGTACGTTCCTGCTGAACGGCGCGATCCGCGGCGACTACTACGAGGACCTGAAGCAAACGACGTGGAACCCGAAGCTGGCCGCGCGCTGGCAGCCGATCCCCAGTCTGCTGCTGCGCAGCTCGATCTCGACGGGCTTCCGCGCGCCGTCGATCATGGACGTGCAGAACCCGACGGCGGAGGTGCGCACGATCGACATGGACGACCCGGTACTGTGCCCCAGCGCGCAGCCCACCGTGTCCGGCACCGGTACGCCGGTGCCCGGCTATACGGCCGACCAGGTCTGCAACGTGAACACGGAATACTGGACCAAGACGCCGGACAACAGCTTCCTGAAGCCGGAAAAGTCGCGCGGCTTCTCGTTCGGCTTCGGCTACGAGCCGATCAAGAACCTGTCGCTGACGGTCGATTACTGGGGCCTGAAGATCAAGGACGTGCTGGGCGCCGTGACGATCGCCGAGATCCAGCAGGACCCGGCCAAGTACGCCTCGTTCATCATGCGCCGTGCCGACGGCACGATCGACCACATCGTCGCCAGCCAGGCGAACCGCGGCATGAGCCGGGTGCGCGGTGCCGACATCTCCGCCAGCTACCGCTTCCCGGCGCAGACGTGGGGCACCGTCGATGCGAAGATCGATGCGACGTGGTACCACAAGTACGAGTTCCAGTCGGAGAAGGATGGCCCGTGGTACAGCAATATCGGCATCATCACGAACGACGGCCGCTACGGCGGCGCGGGCCCGAATGCCGGCCTGGCCGGGATGCCGCAGATTAACCCGCGCTGGAAGTACACGGCGTCGCTGGGCTGGGGACTGGGCCCGTGGAAGGCCACGCTGTCGCAGCGCTTCCAGACTGGCCTGACGGACCTGACGCCGCGCACCGGCTCCACGCTGACGAAGGTCGATTCGTACAGCCAGTACAACGTGAACGTGCGCTACACGGGCATCAAGAACACGACCGTCAGCCTGGGCGTGAACAACATCACGGAGGAATGGCCGCCGTTGACCGCCAACTCGATCTACAGCGGCGGCTACATCACGAGCATGGCCGACATGATGGGCCGGGTCTACCGCCTGTCTGTCGAGTACAAGTTCTGATCCCTCCGCAGTCGATGGCAAAGCCGGCCGCGCGCCGGCTTTGCCGCGTTCCCGAGGACCACGCATGAGAAGACGATTCCTCCGCACGCTGCCGGCACTGGCGCTGGCCGCCGGCACGCCATGGTCGTTCGGCGCGGCGGCCGCAGCCCGCGTGGAGCGCTGGGGGCTGTGCGAGCTGGCATTCGCCGGGCCGGAAGACGGCAACCCGTTCGTCGACGTGACGCTGTCCGCCACGTTCCGCCAGGGTGGGCAGGTCGTGCGCGTCGACGGATTCTATGACGGCGCCGGCCGCTACCTGGTGCGCTTCATGCCCGGCAGCGCCGGCACGTGGGACTACGAGACCCGCAGCAATGTGGCAGCGCTGGATGCCCGGCACGGCCGCATCGACGTGCTGCCGGCGGGCCCGGGCAACCACGGGCCGGTACGGGTGCGCAACCGCTTCCATTTCGGCTATGAGGACGGCACGCCATACCGGCAGGTCGGCACCACCTGCTACGCGTGGACGCACCAGAAGGAGGAGCTGCAGCAGCGCACGCTGCGCACGCTGGCCGGCGCGCCGTTCAACAAGCTGCGCATGTGCGTGTTCCCGAAGTGGTATGACTACAACCGCGACGAGCCACCGCTGTACCCCTTCGAGGGGCGGCGCGGCGCATGGGACTTCAGCCGCTTCAATCCCGCCTTCTTCCGCAACCTGGAGCGGCGCGTCGCGGCCCTGCGCGACCTGGGCATCGAGGCAGACATCATCCTGTTCCACCCCTACGACAAGGGGCACTGGGGCTTCGACCGCATGCCGCAGGACGTCAACCACCGCTACCTGCGCTACGTGGTGGCACGGCTGGCGGCCTATCGCAACGTGTGGTGGTCGCTGGCCAACGAATACGATTTTGTCGAGGGCCGCGGCGAGGACGAGTGGGACAGCCTGTTCCGGACCGTGCAGGCGGCCGACCCGTACGACCACCTGCGCTCGATCCACAACGCGTTCCGGATGTACAACCACACGAAGCCATGGGTCACGCACGCGAGTATCCAGCATGGCAATGCGACGGCCGACTTCGAACGCGCCGTGCTGTACCGCGATGCGTACGAAAAGCCGGTCGTGTTCGACGAGGTGAAGTACGAGGGCGACTTCCCGAAGCGCTGGGGCCACCTGTCCGCCGAGGAGATGGTGCTGCGCTTCTGGCAGGGCGCCATCGCCGGCTCCTACGTGGGCCACAGCGAAACCTACCTCGATCCGAACGAGATCGTCTGGTGGTCGCGCGGCGGCACGCTGAAGGGCGGCAGTCCGCCACGGCTGGCGTTGTTCCGCCGCATCCTGGAGGACGGTCCGCCGGAGGGACTGGAGCCGATCGACAAGTGGCAGGACCACCCGTTCGCCGGCAAGCACGGGCAGTACTATCTCGGCTACTTCGGCACGGCGGCGCCCACCACTTGGCCGTTCGTGCTGTTCAAGACGGCGCTGGCGGACGGCATGCGCTTTCGCGCCGACGTGATCGACACGTGGAACATGACCGTGACGCCGCTCGCCAACACATTCGAGATCACGAAGCGCGACGACTACACGTACGCGGACAAGGACGGC
Source organism: Pseudoduganella flava (assembly GCF_007830495.1). Lineage (GTDB taxonomy): Bacteria > Pseudomonadota > Gammaproteobacteria > Burkholderiales > Burkholderiaceae_D > Rugamonas > Rugamonas flava. The sequence continues at coordinate 275,892 of NZ_VLKW01000008.1, forward strand.
CGCGCCATCGCGCTGCCCGGCCGCCCCTACATGGCGATCCGCATCGTGCGGCTCGCCTGAATCAATCACCGGAGGACCGACATGACAGATACCAGCTTCGCGCAACGGCGCATCCTGCTCAAGGGTGCGGCTGCGCTGACCGCGCTGCCAGCCTTGCCCGCGCTGGCGCAATCGCCCGACCCGTGGGACCGTGCCCGCCGCATCGCCGCCGTGTTCGACAAGCCGCTGCCCATTCCGGACCGGGACTTCGTCATCACCGCCTACGGCGCGAAGCCGTGCAAGGTGCACCAGGTGAAGGGGCAGCCGAAGGTGCGCGAGCCGGGCCTCGTCACGACGCCGGTGCCGGGCACGCACGACAGCCATCCGGGCTTGAGCGCCGCGGTCCGTGCGGCGCACGAGGCGGGCGGCGGGCGCGTGCTGATCCCGGCCGGCGACTGGTACCTGAAGGGGCCGATCACCTTGCTGTCGAACGTGCGCGTGCACCTCGCGGCCGGCGCGCGCGTGTACTTTTCCGCCAACCCGCGCGACTATGCGCGCGACGGCGAGTTCGATTGCGGCGCGAACGGCAAGCTGGTGCTGTCGCGCTGGCAGGGCAACGACTGCCTGAATTTCTCGCCGCTCGTGTACGCCCGCGGCCAGAAGAACATCGCGCTGACGGGCGAGGACTGGACCAGCGTGCTCGATGGCCAGGCCGGCGTGCCGTTCGAGGACGGCAGCGGGCCGGGATGGTGGGGCATGAACCAGAAGGCGGCGCTGCCCGGCGCGCTGCACCAGGGCGTCGACAATCCCGCGAATGCGCCGCTGGCCGCCGTCGTGCCGCACCTGGACGCGGCGACCCTGGCGCGCATCGTGGGCGACCGGCCGAACGCGCGCAGCGACGAGAAGTATCTGCCGGCGCTGTCCGAAGCCGGCGTGCCGGCGGACAAGCGGGTGTTCGGGCTGGGCCACTACCTGCGCCCGTCGATGATCGAGTTCGTCGATTGCGAGAACGTGCTGATGCAGGGCTACCTGGCCGTCAACGCGCCGTTCTGGATCCACCATCCCGTCAAGTGCCGCAACGTGCAGTTCTCGAAGGTGCGGATGGAGTCGATCGGGCCGAATTCGGACGGCTTCGACCCCGAGTCGTGCGACACGGTGCTGGTCGACGGCTGCTGGTTCAACACGGGCGACGACTGCATCGCGATCAAGGCCGGCAAGAACCGCGATACGGGTTATGGGCCCACGCGCGACGTCGTCATCCAGAACTCGGTGATGAACAGCGGCCATGGCGCCGTCACCTTGGGCAGCGAGATGTCGGCCGGCATCGAGCACGTGTATGCGCAAAACCTGGACGTGCGCAACGAGCACTGGGCCACCGATCCGCTCAATACCGTCGTGCGGCTGAAAACGAATATGAACCGGGGCGGGTACCTGCGCCACTTCTACGTGCGCAACCTGAAGCTGCCGAACGGCGTGCGGATCAAGCCCGGCTTCTACACGCCGATTCCCGGCGGGCCCGTGCCCGCGAAGACGGTGCCGACGGGTGGCGGTGCCGTCATCACGTTCGATTGCGACTACACGCCGTCGTTCGACCTGGTGCGCGACAGGCCGCCGGAGGTGTCGGACGTGCACATCTCCGGTATCGCCGTGTCGAACGTGAAGACGCCGGAAGGCAGCTTCGGCTGCTACCAGGCGTTCGTCGTGCTGGGTCCCGTCGCGAACAGCTACAACGGGCCGGCGGGCAAGCCCGTACTCCCGGTGCGCAACGTGACGATCCGCGACTGCGACTTCGGCACGCCGGTGCGGGCCGATGCGCCGTGGTACGTGCACAATGCGCGCGACGTCGTCTTGAGCAATGTGACGATCGGCGGCAAGCGCTACGATCGCAAGCTGTCGGGGTAAGGCATGAACATGCTTGTAAGAGTGTTGCTGGCCTGCGCGCTGGCACTGTGCGCCGCGCTGGCATCGGCCGACGACTTTGGCGTCACGCCCCCCGCTGCACCGGTCGAGCGCTGGGGCACGCTGGAAGTCGCGCTGGCCGGCCCGAGCGACGGCAACCCGTTCGTGGATGTCGAACTGTCCGCCGTGTTCCGCCAGGGGGCGCGCAGCATTGCGGCAACTGGCTTCTACGACGGCGACGGCCACTACAAGATCCGCTTCATGCCCGATGCGGTGGGCCAGTGGACCTACGAGACGCGCAGCAATCGTCCCGCGCTGCATGGTAAACAGGGCAGCTTCACGGTGGTGCAGCCGGCACCGGGCAACCACGGTCCCGTCGCGGTGCGTAACAAGTTCCACTTCGGGTATGGCGACGGCACGCCGTTCTGGCAGGTGGGCACGACGAGCTACGCGTGGATCCACCAGGGCGACGCGCTGCAGGAGCAAACCTTGCGCACGTTGGCCGGCGCGCCCTTCAACAAGATCCGCATGGCGATCTTCCCGAACAACGACGACAAGGCCGGCACGCTGCGCTTTCCGTTCGCCGGCACGCCACCGCGCAACTGGGACCTGGAGCGCTTCGACGTGGCGTTCTGGCGCAACCTCGACAAGCGCGTCGCGCAGCTGCGCGCGCTGGGCATCGAAGCGGACCTGATCCTGTTCCACCCTTACGACAAGGGCAAATGGGGCTTCGACCGGCTGCCGGCGGCCGCCAACGACCGCTACCTGCGCTATGCGGTCGCGCGGCTTGCCGCTTATCGCAATGTGTGGTGGTCGATGGCGAACGAGTTCGACTTCGTGACCGAAAAGCGGATGGACGACTGGGACCATTACTTCCAGCTCGTGCAGGCCGCCGATCCGTATGATCACCTGCGCTCGATCCACAACGCGTTCCGGCTGTACAACCACACGAAGCCGTGGGTCACGCACGTGTCGATCCAGCACGGCGCCGCCACGCTCGACCCGGAGCGTGCGGTGCTGTACCGCGACGTGTACGAGAAGCCCGTCGTGTACGACGAAGTGAAATACGAAGGCGACTTCACGCGCCGCTGGGGCCAGCTGACGCCGGAAGAGATGGTCCTGCGCTTCTGGAACGGCGCGATCGCGGGATCGTACGTCGGTCACGGGGAGGCATACCAGGACCCGCAGGGCATGGTGTGGCTCGCGAAGGGCGGCACGTTGCGCGGCAAGAGCCCCGCGCGGCTGGCGTTCTTCCGCAAGATCCTGTCCGACAGCCCGCTGGAGGGCCTGGAGCCGATCGACAAATGGCAGGACCACCCGTTCGCCGGCAAACACGGCGAGTACTACCTGGGCTACTTCAACCGCGAGCGGCCGACCAACTGGCCGTTCGTGCTGTTCAAGACGGGGCTGGCGGACGGCATGAACTTCCGCGCCGAAGTGATCGACACGTGGAACATGACGGTCACGCCGGTGCCCGGCACGTTTGAAATCAAGAAGCGCGACGATTACACGTACGCGGACAAGGACGGCCGCGGCATCGCGCTGCCGGGCCGCCCGTACATGGCGCTGCGCATCGTGCGCGTGCGTTGAACGAAGGAGAGCGAGTGGAGATGAAACGTTTTTTGCTGAGTGCCGCGGTTACGCTGGCGCTGGGCGTGGCGCTGCCGGCGACGGCCACGGTGATCGGCACGATGACGCCGGCGCAGCCGGTCACGGAGGCGCGGCTGGCCGCGCTGCCGGAAGCGGAGCGGGCCGCATGGCGGGCCTACCTGGAGCGCTCGCGCATGCTGATGGAACGCGACAAGGCGGCCCTGGCGGCCGAGCGGGCAGCCGGCGGCACCACGAGTGGCGCGGCGGCGCACCTGAAGGGCGAGTCCGGCATGCCGCTGGACCGGCCGGCCGCCTGGTATGCGTCGCCGCAGGCGCGGCACGTGGCCGACAACATCGTCAGCTTCCAGACGCCGGCCGGCGGATGGGGCAAGAACGTCGACCGCAGCGGCCCGCTGCGCCAGCGCGGCGAGCACTATGCGCCGGTGGACGACGATCCGCGCGGCGGCGTGGTCACGCGCACGGACGGCTGGAGCTATGTGGGCACCATCGACAACGATGCGACGACGACGGAACTGCGCTTCCTCGCCCGCGTGCAGGCGGCGCTGCCAGGTGCGGCGGGCGAACCTTACCGCGCCGCGTTCGCGAAGGGCGTGGGCTACCTGCTCAGCGCCCAGTATCCGAACGGCGGCTTCCCGCAAGTGTATCCGCTGCAGGGCGGCTACCACGACGCGATCACGTTCAATGACAACGCACTGGTGCAGGTGACCGAACTGTTGGACACGGTGGCGCAGCGGCAGGGCGACTACGCCTTCGTGCCGGCGGACCTGGCGCAGCGCGCGGGCGTGGCGCACGAGCGCGCGATCGGCGTGATCCTGGCCAGCCAGATCCGCGTGAACGGCGTGCCCACCGGCTGGTGCCAGCAGCACGACGCGTTGACGCTCGCCCCCGTCGGCGCGCGCAATTTCGAGCCGGTGGCGCTGTCGAGCAGCGAGACGTCGCGCCTGTTGACGATGCTGATGCGGTTGCGGCGGCCGGCGCCTGGCGTCGTCGCCGCCGTCGATGCCGGCATCGCATGGCTGAAGCGCGTGGCCGTCTACGACGTCGAGTATACAAAGAACGGCGCGAAGAACGGTGCGGACGGGCGGCACCTGGTGCCGAAGCCGGGCAATGGCCCGCTGTGGGCGCGTATGTACGACATCGGCACGATGCAGCCGATCTTCGGCGACCGCGATCGCACGATCCACACGGACGTCAACGAGCTGACGCGCGAGCGGCGCGATGGCTATGGCTGGTACGGGAACGGCCCTGCGACGGCGCTGGCCGCATACGCGAAGTGGAGCGCGGCGCGGACGGCGGCGGTGCGTTAGTCTTCCGCCTCCATGTGCCGGCTGGCCTCGCGCACCGTCAGCGGAGCAAACCGGCCGCGATGTTCGGCGAGGAAGGCGGCGAAGGCGGGCGGATTCCAGCGCGCGTAATCGCGCAGCGCCCAGCCGATGGCCTTGCGGAGGAAGAAATCCTCTTCGTTCGCCAGCGCAAGCGCGTAGCGGAACAGGCGCGCTTCATCCGTCTCCAGCCGCCAGCCGCGCTGGTGCAGCATGGCGATGCGGCGCACCCACAGCGACGGGTGGAGGAGGGCGTCGTCCATCGCCTGCACGGCCCGCGGATCTGCAGCGCGCTGCCGGCGCACGATGGTGCCGACCACGCCGGCCAGCGCATCCACCGTGTCCCACCATGGCTCGCGCTGTGCCAGCGCGATGAGCGGCGCGAGGGCATCGGCATCGAGCCGGCGTGCCGCGCCGGCCAGCATATCGGCCGCCGCGTATTTGTACTCGCGCTGGGGCAGGTCCCACAGGCGCTCGGCCGCGTCGAGCAGCGTCGGCTGGTCGAGGTCCGCACCGATCTTGCCGATGGCGGCGCGGCGCTGCGGCGTAGGGATGCCGAGGAAGGGGAACTGGCCGCGCAGGTAATCGCTCATCCGCCGCGCCTGTTCAGGATCGGCCAGCGGCTGCAGCGCCCCGCGCACGTGATCGACGATATTTTCGGTAGCCATATTTCTTGAAATCGGGGTCAGACCCCAATTTTAGGAAATATTGCCGCTGGGTGCTACGGCAGCTTCCGGAACCCCTCCGCCCTGACGACCCACTTGCCGTTGTCCGGAAACCCGGGCGCCGCGCGGTTCGGCGCGCCGTCCCAGCCGCCGGCCATCATCGCGACAGCCGCCAGCAGCGCGCCGTTGCCGGGCAGGTAGACGGGCAGGCCCTTGTTCGGGTTGTGGCCGGCCGCCGTGTAGCCGTTGTTCGGTCCATCGGACTTCAGCAGCACGTCCACCGCCTGCTCGGTGGCGCCCAGGCGCGCGGCCGTCATCGCGATCATCGGGTAGTCCCAGCCCCAGATCTTCGTCTCCCAATCCCAGTTCTTCAGCACGGCGTCCAGCGTGCGGCGCATCGTCGCGGTATCGACGCCGTCGCCCGGCAGCTGCCCATACGCCATCAGGAACGACGGGTGGTCGTGGCGGCTCGCCACGTTGTCCCACGTGTCGGGCGTGCTTTCGATGGCGACGTACTTGCCGTCCTTTTGCGGCAGCGCGGCCAGGTGAGTGCGGCGCTGCTCCCAGTCGGGGTCGCGCGGCAGGCCGAGGCGCTCGCGCCACTGCTGGGCGATCTCCAGGCCGCGCGCCCAGTAGCTCAGCTCATAGGTGGGGTTCATGCTGGTCGACTGGTCATAGATCTCCTGCGCGATCCACATCGGCGGGCCGAGCACGTAACGCTCGCCGCGCGGGTCCCAATGCAGCATCGAGGCCATCGCGGCCGCCGTCTCCATCACCAGCTCGCGGTATTTCTCCAGCGTGGCGCGCGACGGGTCGGCGCGGTACAGCAGCTCGGCGAGATGGATCGGGTGCGGCTGGTTCCACGCAATGAGTGGGTTGCCGCCCGGGCTCTCGCGCCCCTCCGGGCCCGTCATCTTCATCCAGCGCGCGCCCTGCAGGCCCCGTTCCGCCGCCACCGCGCGGGCGCTGGGCAGGGTTCGTTGAAACCATGACAGCGTGCGCGCCGTGTACTCGGGCCGGCCCCACAGCGCGAAGTGCGCCGTGTGCCACCACACCATTTCCGTGTGGTGCTTGCCGTACCACGTGGCCGTCGTCAGTCCGCTTTCCTGCGCCGGCAAGGTGTCGCCCAGCTGGATGCCGGCCAGGTATTGCGACAGCACGACCCGCCGCTCCAGTTCCGGCGCGCGCGGGTCCGTGCTGCCGGCGAAATCGATCGCGGCGCCGCTTTGCCAGTACGCCCGCCAGTGCGCGGCGCTGGCCGCGAACACGTCGTCGGCGGCTGCCGCCGCGGCGCGGCCCTGCTGGGCGAACGACACGGTCAGGTCGAGCGTCTCGCCCCGTGCCGGCGTGACGATGAACGTATGCGTGTCCGGCCGTGCGATATTCAGTGGCGCCGCGCCTGCCACCGTCATCGCATAGCGGGCCGCATCGCGCACGTGTTCGACGGCCAGCTGCCGCTCGTCCTGGCCCAGCACGGTGGTGCGATGCAGATTCGGTTGCGACCAGTCCAGCGGCGGGTTGTGCTTCACCTTCAGGTCGTAACCGAGTGGCAGCGCGATGCGCACGGCCAGCGTGCCGTTCGCCAGCAGCGGTGAGCGAATGCGCAATGCAAGTGTGTCGCTGTCCGGCGCGACGGCGCTCGTCACGCTGACCGGTTGCCCGCGCAGCTGCCAGCGACTGGACAGGCGGCCCTGCCACAGGTCCAGGCGCTGGTCGATGCCCGTCGCGTCGCCCGGTTCGAGCGGACGCGCCGCGGCCCCGGCCAGCACGAAGGCGATCCGAGGCAGCGGCTGCGTATGCGGGTTCTCGCGCAGCCACTGGCCGGCCGGCGTTCCCTGATTGGTCGGATAGCCCTGGGTACGGCCGTGCGCCGTGAACGGGCGGTTCGCGTCGGCCAGTTTATAGCCGTGCGGGTTGGCGTTTTCGTGCCACGACCAGCGCGCCTGGGTTTCCGTCGGTGTGCCCGTCTTCCAGTAATGGTCGGCGAACGTCTGCAGGCCCGTCACGTCGGCCGTGAACGCGAAGCGACCGTTGCCGACCGATAGCGGCGCCATCGGATCGAGCCTGGTGAGGTGCGGATCGTGGCGCGCGACGACGGCCTGGCGGTCGATCGGCGCGGCGGCCGCCATCGTCAGCATGGCGGCCAGCAGCAATGGGAGGAGGCGGCAAGGGGCAAGGCGCCAAGGGGCAGGGCGAAAGCGGGCAGTGGTGGGCATGGGCAGGTGCGCGGCAAGTCGACGGCGGTGGCGATCGTTCATGGTAAGGCGCAACGGTGCCGCCCGCCATCGCCACCCGCCATTCGCTCACCAGGATGAGCAGTCGGCGCGCGCTTGCGGGCGCGCGCCGATCGCGCTAATATAGATAGGTAGCCTACCTATATGAAAGATGAGATGACGGACCGGAAAACAGACGCGCAGCGGGTAGAGGCGCTGTCGGAAGAGCTGCGCACCGCGCTCAAGCTGCTGGTGCGCGAAATGCGCCGCGACGCGGCCGACGACACCACGGGCCTGTCGATGGTGCAGACGCATCTGCTGTGGACCATCGAGGAAAACCCCGGCATCGGCGTGGCCGAGCTGGCGCGCCTGCAGAACGTGCGCGGGCCGACGATCAGTGGCCAGGTGAAGGCGCTGGAGGAGGCCGGCTTCGTCGAGCGCATGGCGCCCCTTGCGGAAGACCGGCGCCGCAGCGGCCTGCAGGTGAGCGCCGCCGGCCGCACGCGGCTGCGCCAGCTCCGCGCCCGCCGACTGGACTGGCTGGCGCAGCGCGTCGCCCGCCTGACACCCGCCCAGCTGGAAGCGCTGGAGGCGGCCATCGAACCATTGACCATCATTGCCCAACCATGAACCACGCGATCCATACCGATCCGGCCGCTCCCGTCACCCGCGAGGAGATCCGTGCCGTCTACTTCGCGCTGCTGACGATGCTCGGCCTGGGCGCGCTCGAGCAAAGCATCGTGGCAACGGCGCTGCCGCGCATCGTCTCCGACCTGGGCGGCATGGCCCATCTGTCGTGGGTCGTCACGGCCTTCGTGCTGGCCTCGACGGCGACGATGCCGCTGTACGGCAAGCTGGCCGACCAGTACGGCCGGCGGCCCATGGTGTTCACGGCGTTGATCACGTTCCTCGTCGGCTCCGTGCTGTGCGGCTTCGCGCAGGACATGACGCAGCTGATCGTGTTCCGCGCCATCCAGGGCCTGGGGGCGGGCGGCTTCATGCCGCTGGCGCAGATCATCATCGGCGACCTGGTGCCGCCCGCCGAGCGCGCCAAGCGCCAGGGCTCGATCGCGATCGTCTACGCCGTCGCCAGCGTACTCGGGCCGGTGCTGGGCGGCGTCGTCACGGACCTGCTGTCCTGGCACTGGATCTTCTTCATCAACCTGCCGGTGGGCGCCGTCGCGTTCCGCGCGCTGGCGCGTTCGCTGCGCAAGCCCGCCGCCACGCATGCGCACCGCATCGACTACCTGGGCTCGATCCTGATGACCGGCACGATCGTGGCGCTGCTGCTGATCCTCGCGCTGGGCGGCACCGAGTGGGCCTGGGATGGCATCGAGGTCAAGGCGTGCGCGCTGCTGGCCGTCGTGCTGGGCGCGTGGCTCGTCGTGCACGTGCGCCGTGCGGCCGAGCCGGTGCTGCCGCCGGACCTGTTCCGCAACCGTGTGTTCAACATCGCCAGCACCGTGATGCTGCTGACCTTCGTCGGCCTGATGGGCGCCAGCGTGTTCTTCCCGCTGTTCTTCCAGCTCGTGATGGGCAATTCGCCGGCGCAGTCGGGCTTCATGACGGTGGCGATGATGGCGGGGATGATCCTGTCGTCCACCGTCAACGGCCGGCTGGCGGGGCAGGCGCACCACTACAAGCGCACGCAGGTCGCCGGCCTGGCGCTGGCCGCCGCGTCGTTCGCGCTGCTGGCGTGGGCGATGGATGCGGGGATGGGCTATGCGGTGATCGAGCCGCCGATCTTCACGCTGGGCCTCGGCCTGGGGCTCGTGATGCCGAACATGACGATTGTCGTGCAGGGCGCGCTGCCGCCGGCGCGCCGCGGCGTCGGCACGGCGATGCTGACATTCTTCCGGTCGCTGGGCGGCCTGCTGGGTGTGACGGGTTCCGGCGCGATCCTGGCGCGCCAGCTGCATGCGCACGGCATCGCCGCCGTCCGTGCGGCCGACCCGCATGGCGGCTTCGCGGCATCCGCGGTGCAGGCCACGGCGGTGGCCGTGTACCGGCATGCGATCGCCAGCATCTTCGGGGCCGGCGGCGTGATCGTGCTGGCCGCGTTGATCGTCTTGCTGTTCCTGCCGGCGCCGGCGGCCGAGTAGACCGCGACGCTGCGAGCGACGATTGGCGTACACTGGAGGCCCGTTTTTCCGCACCGTGGACGCCAATGAAACGTCTCCTGCCCCTCCTCGCCAGCCTGCTGCCATGCGCCGCGCTGGGAGTACCTTGCCAGCCCACAGCCGCGTTGGTCGACCACGACCGCCGGTACGAGGAAGCGCTGCGCAGCGGCGACGTGGCATTCCTGCGCGCTGCGCTGGCGGACGATTACGTATGGGTCCACTCGCTCGGCTCGCAGGTCGAAAGCCGCGCGGTGCTGCTGGAGCGGTTGCAGGGGTTGAAGGGACAGGCGGCGTTCAAGTCGCGCACGACGAGCGACGTGCACGTGCATGCGCAGGGCGAGACGGTCGTGCTGCGCGGGCTGTCCATCGTCGAACAGTGGAACGCGGATGGTGCCACGTTCCGCACCAACCGCTACCAGTTCATGCGCACCTACGTCAACGTGGACGGGCAGTGCAAGCTGCTCGCGGTGCAGACGATGAACCTGGCCGCCAAGCCCTGATCCGACGGCGCGCGCGCGAAACGTGCGATCGCCGGGTTGGAACGCCATTCTCGGCGGATTATTATTAACACTTCACTGACGACGCCCGCGGCGCGGCGATCCGCCCGCGCTTTCGTGTACACCAGGGCGCCGTCGCGGATCTGGTACGCCGATGAACAGGACCTTGAACGAGGAGACAGGATGGAAGAGCAGAAGTTACGCGGGCGCTGCCTGTGCGGCCTGGTGGCCTACGAGGCCGCGGGGCCCGTCAGCCACGCGAGCCATTGCTATTGCACGATGTGCCAGAAGCAGCATGGCGCCGCGGCAGGCACGTATGCCAATGTGGCGCGGGCGGGCTTCCGCTTCGAGCGGGGCGAGGAGATGGTGACGGAATATGCGTCGTCCGAGCATGGACGGCGTGGTTTTTGCCGCGTCTGCGGCTCGACCTTGTACTGGCGCAGCGAACAGGCGCCGGACCGGATCGCGCTGACGCTCGGCACGATGGAGCCGGAATACGACGGCCCCGTCGAGCGCGAGCTGCACACGGACACCAAGCCGAAGTGGTTGCCCGTGCGCTGAGAGCCTATTTGTAGCGTTACTTGTAGAACGCCTCGACCTTGCCTTTCAGCTTGATCAGCATCGGGTTGCCCTTGCGGTCCAGCGTCTTGCCGGCCGGGACCTTGATCCAGCCTTCGCTGATGCAGTATTCGGACACGTCGAAGCGTTCCTTGTCGTTGAAGCGGATGCCGATGTCGTGTTCGAACACGGCAGGCACGTGGAAAGAGCTGCGGGGATCCGTCGACAGACGGTCCGGCAGGGTGGGGCGGGAAGTGGTATCGTTCATGGGCGCCAATTATCCTTCAGATGCGCGCGCGCGACAACCCGGCGCCACCCACGCGCGCGGCGCCCGATCCGGAAAGTACCCTCTTGGCTCATCAATCCATCCTTGAATTTTCCACGTCCGGCCGCGGCACCCGCAACATCACGGACGCCGTCGAGCGGGCCGTGCGCGAATCGGGCGTGCAATGCGGCCTGGCCCACGTGTTCGTGCAGCACACGAGCTGCTCGCTGACGATCACCGAGAATGCCGACCCGGACGTGCGGCGCGACCTGGAAACGATCGTTTCCGGCCTGGCGCCGGACGGCGACCCGCGCTACCGCCACGATACGGAAGGGCCGGACGACATGGCTGCGCATGCGCGCACGATGCTGACCGATACCGGGCTGACGGTGCCGATCGGCGGCGGCCGGCTGCTGCTGGGCACGTGGCAGGGCATCTTCCTGTGGGAGCACCGCACGGCGCCGCACCGGCGCACGGTGGTCGTCACAGTGTTGGGTTGACTGCGCAGGGCGGACCGTATTGCGCTGCCTGCCGAAAAGAGAGAGGCGGCGCGCCGGCCAACCGCGCTAAGCTCGGCGCATGTATCGAAGAGGACAACGATGAGCGACCAGTGCGAACACTTCAACCAGATCCACACGTATAAACCAAACAGCGCCGGTTGCGAGGAATGCCTGCGGCTGGGCGACACGTGGGTGCACCTGCGTACCTGCCTCGTGTGCGGCCACGTGGGCTGCTGCGACCAGTCGAAGAACAAGCATGCGACGCGCCACTTCCACGAGACGGGCCACCCGCTGATCCGCTCGAAGGAGCCGGGCGAGACGTGGGGCTGGTGCTACGTCGACAAGCGGTTCTTCGACCCGATCTGACGCGTTATACGGCGCGCATTACACCGCATCATCCGGCATCTTCGCCAGCGCGCGCTCCAGTTCCGCCGCGGCGGACGGCAGGTCCACCGGCGCGCCCAGGTCGCGCATCGTCGAGCCGAAGGCGTGCAAGGTGCGGAACAGGTGGTGCGCGCGGCATTGCTCGCCCATCTGGCCGATGCGCACGATGTTGAGGCCGAACGAGCCGGAGATCTCGACGCGGTAGCGCGCCGAGATGTGCGCGCAGACGCGGGCCCGGTCGATCCCGTCCGGCACCTCGATGCCGATCACGGAATGCAGCCGCGCCGCCGGCTGGCCGTACAGCGACAGGCCAAGCGCCTCGATCGCGTGCTGCATCGCCGACGAGCAGCTGGCGTGGCGTGCGAAGCGCCGCTCCAGCGTCTCCTGGCACACCAGGTGCAGCGCCTCGTGCAGCGCCAGGATGCCGGACACGGGCGCCGTGTAGTGATACGAATCGTGGTGCCAGAACTGCGCGGCCAGTCGGGCGTCCAGGCACCATTGCGGCGGCGCGGCCGGGCGCGACTCGATGCGCTCCCACGCGCGCTGCGACAGCGCGATCAGCGACACGCCGGGAATCGACGACAGGCCTTTCTGGCCGCCCGTCACCACGGCATCGATGCCCCAATCGTCCATCGGCAGCGGCGTCGTCGACAGCGTGCACACGGCATCGACAACGATCAGGCATCCCGCCTGGCGCGCCAGCTGGGCAATCTCGGGGAGGCGGTGGTTGAACGTTGTCGACGACGTTTCGCCCTGGACGATCGTCAGGACGGCCGGGCGCACGCGCTCCAGCACTTCGGCGACGGCCTGCGGATCGGCGGCTTCGCCGAGGGGCACGTCGAGCGTCGTCACGTCGCCGCCGACGCGCCGCGCCATCTCGGCGAAGCGGCCGCTGAAGTAGCCGTTGACGATCGACAGTACCTTCGTCCCCGGCCACACCAGGTTGGCGATGCTCATCTCCATCGCGGCGGAGCCGGGGCCCGCCACGCCGAGGATCCACGGCGATTCGGTCTGGAACACGTAGCGCGCCATCGACTGCACCTGGCCGATCACGCGGGCCATCGTGTCGCCCAGGTGGTTGATCACGATCGAGTTCGCATGCGCGACGCGGGCGGGAATCGGCACGGGGCCGGCACCCATCATGAGCAGCGGTTCGGCGGGCAGCAGGGAGTCCAGCGGTTGGACGTCGGGTTGGGCAATCATCTTTCAGGCTCTCTTCGGCTGGCGATCAAGGGGACGGTCAAGGGGACGGTCAAGTGGCGTCGCGGCAGGCCGCGCAGCCGGTCGCCGCACGAAGGGGCCGTTCGCGCCGCCTGGCCGGTCGCCCGGCGCGCGAAGGAGGGCGGCGCCAAGGTGGGGCGCCGCGGTTGACTTCAAGGTAAGTCTACCATGGGGCTTGCATGAGGGCTTACGTGGCCGTCCAGCGGCTGAACGGCTGCAGGTCCACGCCATGCGGCACATACCATTTCTTGCGGGCGGGGTCCCAGCGCGCGCCGAGCTGCTTGGCCTCGTCCTTCTCCGCATACGGCACGTTCAGGAAGGCTTGCGCCTTGCCGCCGGCGCTGCGCGGCGGGGCGGACGATGTGGACGATGCGGATCCCGGCGGGGCGAGGGTGGTGGCCGGCGGCGTCGAGTCGACCTGGCTGCCGTCGGCCAGGACTTCAACCCAGCGGCGGCCTTCCGGCGTATCGATGGCGAGCTTGTAGGGCGGGGCGAAAGGCGGTTCGGTCGTCATGTCGTCAATGCGTGGAGAATCCGGGCGGGCATTATAGCCCGCACCGGACCGTCACCGTACCACTTCGCCGCGGCGAAAAATTGGTACTAGCGATTTAACACGGTGTCCCATTTTGAACATTCGTCGTTTTCCCTCTGGGCGACCGCTCGGTATGGTCCAGTGCAGGCGCTTTCGGCGCGCTTCCCCTGTTGCAACTGGTATTGGATTGGTGGCATTAATTGAAACCACTTGACTACCACTTTGTGCGCGCACATGCTGGTTGAAGCAGGTGGGGGGACCACCAAGCGACCACTGAAACGGAGGAAACGATGGAACGTGCAATCCCAGGAAGCACCCTAGTAGTCGGCCTGATCGGCGCGATGCTCGCCGCCTGCGGTGGCGGCGGCGGCGCCGGGGACTCGCCGCAGGCCACGCGCCTCTTGGCGATGTCGGCGGCGGCCGATTGCCCCGCATGGAGCTCGAGCGCGATCTACACGGTAGGCATGTGCGTGACGTATAACGGCGCAGTCTACCAGGCCAAGTGGTGGACCCAGGGGAACGTGCCCGGCACGGAGCAGTGGGGCCCGTGGGAGCTGCAGACAACCACGCCGACACCGACTCCAACGCCTACTCCAACGCCAACGCCTACTCCCACTCCGACGCCCACTCCGACGCCCACGCCGACTCCGACTCCGACCCCGACCCCGAACGGCCGCGAGATCGGCTCGTACTTCGCGCAGTGGGGCGTGTATGGCCGCGGCTACGAGGTGGCGGACATCCACACGACGAAGACGCCGGTGAACGGCGTGCAGACCAGCATCGCCGACCAGCTCACGTTCATCAACTACGCGTTCGGCAACGTCTACGCGAAGAACGGCGGCTACGAATGCGACATGGTCACGCGCGCCGAATCGGGCGACGGCACCGGCGGCGACGCGTATGCGGATTACCAGCGCAGTCCGGCGCGCACCGTCAACGGCCAGGCGGTGCCGTGGGACGCTCCGTTGTCCGGCAACTTCCAGCAACTGAAGCTGTTGAAAGCGGCGCACCCGAACCTGAAGGTGTTCATCTCGCTGGGCGGCTGGAGCTGGTCGAAATACTTCTCGGCGGCCGCGAAGACGGATGCGCTGCGCAAGCAGCTCGCGAAGTCGTGCGTGAAGATGTTCATCGCCGGCGACCTGCCCGTGCAGGATGGCCGCGGTGGCGCGGGCGCGGCGAAGGGCGTGTTCGACGGCATCGACATCGACTGGGAATACCCGGGCGGCGGCGGCCAGCCGTACAACACGGTGGACGCGGCGGACAAGCAGAACTTCACCTTGCTGATGGCCGAGTTCCGCGCCCAGCTCGATGCGCAAGGAGCGGCCGACGGCAAGCGCTACGCACTGACGGCGGCGATCGGCGCGGGCGTCGACAAGATCGCCAACACGGAGCCGGCCAAGTACAGCCCGTACATGGACTGGGTCAACGTGATGACGTATGACTTCCACGGCGCCTGGGACCCGGGCACGAACTTCCATGCGGCGCTGTACCACGACCCCGCCGACCCGTCGACGGGCAATGTGGCGAAGTACAACGCCAACGACGCGATCACGGCACTTGTCGCCGCCGGTATGCCGAAGAACAAGATCCTGCTGGGCGTGCCGTTCTACGGACGCGGCTGGAAGAGCGTCGCGGCGGGCCCGAACGGCAACGGCCTGTACCAATCGGCCGGCGGCGCCGCCATGGGCAAGTACGAGCAGGGCATCGACGACTACAAGGAGCTGATCGCGAAGGCCGGCCAGCGCTGGTACCACCCGCAGACGAAGCAGCTGTACCTGTACACGACCACGGGCGAATGGTGGAGCTACGACGACCCGACCGTGATCGCGTCGAAGATGCAATACGTCCGCGATCAGGGCCTGCGCGGAGCGTTCTCGTGGGAGCTGGACGGCGATGCGAACGGGCAGCTGACCAGTGCCGTGTGGCAGGGACGGTGAGTGGATGAGTTTGTGTCTCTTTAGTGCCTGGCACCAGGGACACGAACTGAACAGCAGCTGACGGATGAGCTTGTGTCACCGGTGCCTGGCACCAGTGACACGGGCTGAACAGTAGCCAACGGCTGAGCTTGTGTCACCGGTGCCTGGCACCAGTGACACGGGCTGAACAATAGCCAACGGCTGAGCTTGTGTCACCGGTGCCAGGCACCAGTGACACGAACTGAACAGTAGCTGACGGCTGAGCTTGTGTCACCGGTGCCAGGTACCAGTGACACGAACTGAACAGCAGCTGACGGATGAGCTTGTGTCACCGGTGCCTGGCAGCGATGCCACTGGCATCGCAGACACGGGCTGAACAGTAGCCAACGGCTGAGCTTGTGTCCCTTTAGTGCCTGGCACCAGGGGACACAGGCTGAACAGTGTAACCGGCTGAGCTCGTGTCTCTGGTGCCTGGCACCAAGGAGACACAAACTGAACAGTACCGGACGAACCGACCAACAAGGAGCCTCGCGATGAAACGTCGTGCAACAGTCCACCCCATCGGCATCGGCGACGAGTGGCGGCGCTGGATTGCCGAGAACCTCGTGCTCGGCAGCCATCCCGATACGCTCGTCGCGATCCTCGGCCGTTCCGGCGTGCCGGCGCAGGTGGCGCGGGTCGAGATTGCGCAGGCGCTGGCGAGTCCCTATCTGCATGGGGCGCGGCGGTTGACCAATCGGCTCGCGAAGCGCGACTGGGTGCTCGGTATCCAGGCGCGGCTCGATCGGATCGTGCCGCCGCAGGTCGAGTGGCGCGCGCGGCTGTCCGGCGACGTGTTCCTGCGCGAGCATTACGTGACGAACCGTCCCGTCATCATCACGGGCATGCTGGACGACAGTCCGGCACGCGCCTGGACCCTCGACACCCTCGCCGAGCGTTTCGGCACGCGGCTCGTCGAAGTGCAGTGCGGCCGCGATGCGGATCCCGAGTACGAGATGAACAGCATCGCGCACAAGCGCGTGATGCCGTTCGGCGAGTACGTCGCGCTGATCCGTGCCAGCGGGCCCACCAACGACTTCTACATGACGGCCAATAACGATGGCCGCAACCGCGCCGCGCTCGACGAGCTGTGGCAGGACATGCCCGCGCTGCCCGACTACCTGAACGGCGAGCGCAAGGGCTTCTTCTGGCTTGGCCCGGCCGGCACAGTGACGCCGTTCCACCACGACCTCACCAACAACTTCATGATGCAGGTGATGGGCCGCAAGCGTGTGCGCCTGATCGCGCCCTGCGAGACGCCGAACCTGTACAACCACCGCCACTGCTTCACGCCCGTGGACGGCCGCGCCATCGATACGCAGCGCTTCCCCGCGACGGCCGGCATGCCCATCGCCGACTGCGTGCTGGAGCCGGGCGACATCCTGTTCCTGCCGGTCGGCTGGTGGCACCACGTCGAGGCGCTGGACGTGTCGATCACGATCTCGGCCACCCACTTCCGCTGGGATAACGACTTCTACAGCAGCTACCCGTCGAACCACGATTTCTGACATCGGAGACCCCATGAACATCCGCAGCTTCCTGATGCTGGCGCTGGCCGGCAGCACCCTGGCCGCCTGTGGCGGCGGCGACGGCGGCGTCACCGCGCAGCCGCAGCGCCTCGCGGCCGCCCTCGTCGCATCGTCCTGCCCCGAATGGAGCGCCAGCGCCGTCTACAACAACGGCGATTGCGTCACCTACCAGGGCAAGACGTACGTCGCCAAGTGGTGGACCCAGAACAACGTGCCGGGCGCCGAGCAGTGGGGCCCATGGTCCCTGCAGGACACCACGCCCACGCCGACCCCTACACCGACTCCCACGCCGACCCCGACGCCCACGCCGACACCCACGCCGACACCGACCCCGGTCGCCTGCCGCCCCGACGGCCTCGTCTCGCCCGTACCGAACGTGAACTACTGCGGCATGTACGACGCGAACGGCCGCGAGAAGCTGGCCAATGGGTTGAACCGCCGCATCGTCGGCTATTTCACCAGCTGGCGCACCGGCACGAACGGCCAGCCGGCCTACCTCATCAACAACATCCCGTGGGACCGCATCACGCACGTGAACTACGCGTTCGCCACCGTCGATGCGAGCGCGCGGGTGCAGATCGGCAGCGGCGCGAACAATCCGGATACCGGCATGACGTGGCCGAACGTGCCCGGCGCCGCCATGGATGCGAGCCTGCCATACCAGGGCCACTTCAACCTGCTCGCCCAGTACAAGAAAAAATACCCGGGCGTGAAGGTGCTGCTGTCGGTCGGCGGCTGGGCCGGCAGCGGCGGCTTCTATACGGCCACGGTGAATGCAGACGGCACCGTCAACACGGCGGGCATCAACACGCTGGCCGATTCGTTCGTCGCGTTCCTGCGCAAGTACCCGTTCTTCGACGGCATCGACGTCGACTACGAGCACCCCACCACCAACAATGAAGCCGGCAACCCGCTCGACTTCGGCGTCTCCAAGCCCCGGCTGGCAGGGCTGATGAAGGGCTATAACGAGCTGCTGAAGGTCGTGCGCCAGAAGCTGGACGCGGCCGCCGTCGCCGACAACCGCTACTACCTGCTGACGATCGCCGGCTCCGCCTCCGGCTGGATCCTGCGCGGCGAGGAGAACCTGTCAGCCTTGCGCTACCTCGACTACGCCAACCTGATGTCCTACGACCTGCACGGCGGCTGGAACCAGTACGTGGGCCCGAACGCGGCGCTGTTCGACGACGGCAACGACGCCGAGCTGAAGGCCGGTAACGCGTACCAGTTCGGCGGCATCGGCTACCTGAACGTCGACTGGGCCTACCGCTACTACCGGGGCGCGCTGCAGGCCGGCCGCATCAACATCGGCGTGCCGTACTACACGCGCGGCTGGAAGGACGTCACGGGCGGCAGCAACGGCCTGTGGGGCACCACGGCCATCGTCAGCAATACCGTCACGTGTGCCGGCGTGAAGACGTGCGGCACGGGGGCGACGGGCATCGACAACGTGTGGCACGACCTCGATACGAACGGCCAGCCGATCCCCGGCGGGGGCAACCCGCTGTGGCACGCGCTGAACCTGCAGAACGGCATCGTGCCGGACTACCTGGACGCCTACGGCATCACCGAGAAGACGATCACGGGCACGTACGCGGCGAACTACAGCGCGACGATGGCCGCACCATGGCTGTGGAACGCCACGCGCCGCGTGTTCATCTCGACGGAGACGGCGCAGTCGATCGCCGCGAAGACCCAGTACATCGTCGACAACGGCATCGGCGGCATCATGATCTGGGAGCTGGCCGGCGACTACGCGTGGGACGCAAGCAAGAACGGCGGCAAGGGCGAGTACTTCATGGGGCAGACGCTGACGACGAACATCGCCAACGCGTTCAAAACCGCGAGTCCCTATGGCGCGGTGCGCGCCGAATCGGCAATGCCGTCGACGAGCGCGAAGGTGTCGATCACGCTGGGCGGCTGGAAGCTGGGCGACAGCAATTACCCGATCAACCCCGTGATGACGGTGACGAACAACACGTCCGCGACGATTCCCGGCGGCTCGGTCGTGGAGTTCGACTATCCCGTCTCCGCGCCGGCCAACATGAGCGACCAGTCGGGCTACGGGCTGACGGTGACGAAGGCCGGCTACACGGGCCCGAACAATATCGGCGGCTTCAAGGCCAACTTCAATCACGCGAAGTTCACGATCCCCGCGTGGCAATCGCTGGCGCCCGGCGCGTCGGGGTCGCTGACGTTGAACTACCAGCTGCCGATCTCCGGGCCGTCCGCATACACGATCACCGTCAACGGCGTGAAGTACGCGCTGGCGGACGAATATCCCGACCTGCCGGTGGCATTGAAGTGACGATGCGCAGCGGATTGTAAAAAATGCATTTTCTTTTTACAATCCGCCGTGTTCATCACTTCAACGGGAAATCCATGTACGCCAACTCGATCCGCTTCCTGGCGCTGTGCGCCATCCTGCCCAGCGCCTTTGCCGGCGTGCCCGCCAACGACACGGTGAAGGGGGCCAAGGATCATCCGATGCTGTCGCGCTTCGAAGGCTCGAAGATGGTGGCCTACGAAGTCAAGCAGTTCGACGAGGCGGCACTCCCGACCAGCAAGCCGTATTACAAGAACAACCAGCTGATGTTCGACAGCGTGCTGAAGCCGGAAGGCAAGTACACCCGCATCGTCTATGTCTACCCGGTGGACCGCTCGTCGCTGGAAGTGTTCCGCAACTACCAGGCGGCGCTCGACAAGGCGGGGCTGAAGACGGTGTTCACCTGCGCCAAGGAGAGCTGCGGCGAGAACCTGGGCAACCATATGCTGCGCCAGGTCGAGGTGGACGGCTTCATCAAGGGCGGCAGCGACTACCGCAACACGTTCAACTCCGGCGCGCACGAGCCGCGCTACCTGGTGGCGAAGGGCACGCAGCCTGACGGAGGCACGGTGCATGTGGCCGTGTACGTCGTGCCGCCGGCGCGGGGCGACCTGGGCGGGGTGTATCTGCAGATCGTCGAGGGCAAGCCGATGGAGACGGGCAAGGTGTCCGCCACTTTGAACGCAGGCGAGATGGCCAAGTCGATCGCCAGCGAAGGCAAGGTGG
The DNA here is from genome assembly GCF_007830495.1 of Pseudoduganella flava. GTDB lineage: Bacteria > Pseudomonadota > Gammaproteobacteria > Burkholderiales > Burkholderiaceae_D > Rugamonas > Rugamonas flava. The sequence goes on from NZ_VLKW01000008.1 coordinate 296,191, forward strand.
CCGTGTACGGCGTCTACTTCGATACGGACAAGGCGGACGTGAAGCCCGATTCGAAGGCGGCTCTGGGCGAGATGGCCAAGCTGCTGCAGCAGGATCCGAAGCTGAAGGTGCACATCGTCGGCCACACGGACAACCAGGGTAGCGTCGCGCACAACATCGAGCTGTCGCAAAAGCGTGCCGAGTCGGTCGTGAAGCAGCTCACCACCGAGTACAAGATCGACGGCAAGCGGCTGTCCGCGAAGGGCGTCGGCGCGTATGCACCGGTGGCGTCGAACGATGCCGAGGCGGGCCGCGAGAAGAACCGCCGCGTCGAGCTGGTGAAGCAATAGGCCGATCGGACGGCGTTCGCGCCACGCCGCCGCAAGATGCCCGATAATCCGGGCATGGAACTGGAATTTCTCGGCACCTCATCGGGCACCCCCACGAAAACGCGCAACGTCGCCGGTCTGGCGCTGCGCACGGCCGGCGGCTGGGCCCTCGTCGATTGCGGCGAGGGCACGCAGCACCGCATTCTCTTTACGAGCCTGTCGCCGCGCGACCTGCGCGCGATCTTCATCACGCACCTGCACGGCGACCATTGCTACGGCTTGCCCGGGCTGCTGGCCAGCGCCGGGCTGCTGAACCGCACCGAGCCGCTGGCGATCGTCGGGCCCGCCCCGCTGGAGCGCTACGTGCGCGGCGTGATGGAGACCACGGAGTTGCGCCTGCCGTACCCGGTGACGTTCGTCGACGTGGCCGCGCTGCCGCAAGCGGACGTGCTGCCCGATCTTGCCGTCACCGCGCATGCGCTGTCGCACCGCGTGCCGTCGTACGCCTACGCGTTCACGGAAAAGTCGGTCGAGCGCCGGCTCGACACGGCCAGGTTGACGGCGGCCGGCGTGCCGCGCGGACCGTTGTGGGGCCAACTGCTGAACGGCGGCGCCGTCACGCTGCCGGACGGGCGGGTACTGCGGCCGGACGACGTGCTGCTGCCGCCGCGCCGTCCGCGCAAGGTGATCGTCGCAGGCGACAACGACACGCCCGCCTTGCTGGTCGAGGCAGCGCGCGACGCGCACGTGCTGGTGCACGAAGCCACCTACACGGATGCCGTGCTGGCAAAGGTCGGCCCCGGCCCGCAGCACAGCTCCGCGCGGATGGTCGCGGAGGCGGCGCGCGACGCCGGCTTGCCGAACCTCGTGCTGACGCATTTCAGCCCGCGCTATCAGGACAAGGGCGCGGGCAACGGGGAGAAAGGCGGCGGGCCGCTGACGCTGGGCGACGTCGAAGCGGAGGCACGCGCGGCCTACCGCGGCAATCTGTTCCTGGCCAGCGACTTCGCCCGCTATGCGCTGGACCGCGACGGCCGCCTGGCGCGGATGGGAGATGCGCCGCCGGCTCAGGCATAATGCGGCTGCACAATTACCGCATGCGCCAATGACAAACAAGACCACCGAATACGTTGCCATCGCTTCCTACCTGCTGACGGGCGTGTTCCTGCTGCTCGTGCTGAAGCACGGCCTGCTGGGCGCACTGTTCGCCGGCCTGTTGATGTACTCGCTGATCCATGCGATCGCGCCGGCGCTGGGGCGCCGCATCAGCGACACGCGGGCGCGGATGATCGCCGCGGCGGCGATCGGCGCCGTCATCGTCGCGCTGATCGCGCTGCTGACATGGGGCCTGATCGTGCTGTTCCGCATCGATGCGAACAGCCTGACCAATGTATTCGTCCGGCTGGCGGACATCATCGACACCTCGCGCGACCAGATCCCGCCGTGGATCAGCGAGCACATTCCCGTCAGCGCCGACGGCCTGCGCGAGGCCGTCACCGCGTGGCTGCGCGAACATGCCGGCGCCGCCCAGGCGTTCGGCGCCGAGGCGGGCAAGACGCTGACGCGGGTACTGCTCGGCATGATCATCGGCCTGATGGCGTCGCTGCACGACACCAACAAGGACAGCTCGCCGCGCCGCCCGTTCACCGAGGCGCTGGTGCAGCGCGCCCGCCTGCTGGCGCATGCCTTCCGCAACATCGTGTTTGCCCAGGTATGGATCTCGGCGATCAATACGGCCATCACGGCGATCTTCGTCCTGATCGTGCTGCCGCTGGCGGGCGTCAAGCTGCCGCTGGCGAAGACGGTGGTCGCCATCACGTTCCTGGCCGGCCTGCTGCCCGTGATCGGCAACCTGATCTCGAACACGGTGCTGGTAATCGTCAGCCTGTCGCACTCGCTGCACGTGGCGGTGGCGGGGCTGGTCTTCATGATTGTCGTGCACAAGCTCGAATACTTCCTGAACGCCCGCATCATCGGCTCGCACATCAACGCCCGTGCCTGGGAACTGCTGACGGCAATGCTGTTTGCCGAAGCCGTGTTCGGCCTGCCCGGCGTGATCGCGGCGCCCGTCTACTACGCCTACATCAAGGACGAGCTGCGCGCGCGCGAGCTGATCTGATGCCGCCAGGCGCACCACGAACGAGATAGCGAAAGACCCGATTGACGAAGACGATCCCCATCCGACCCTATGACAAACCGGCCGGCGGCCTGGGCGCCCTGCACGGCGCCGCGAAGGCGCTGATCGGCAACGGCGCGGCGCTGGCCACGCTGCCCCGGCTGAACCAGCCGCGCGGCGTCGATTGCCCCGGCTGCGCCTACCCCGATTCGCCGGACAGCAAGTCCGTCGACTTCTGCGAGCAGGGCGCCTGGGCCATCGCGCACGAAGGCGGCAAGCGCCGCGCCGCACCGGAGTTCTTCGCCGAGCACACTGTCACGGCCCTGCGTGCATGGGACCACGTGACGCTGGAGGGCGCCGGCCGCCTCACCGCGCCGATGTTGTACGACCAGGCCACGGACCGGTACCGCGAGATCGGCTGGGAGGCCGCGTTCGCGCTGGCCGGCGCCGAGCTGCGCGCGCTGGGCGACCCGCAACGCGCCGTGTTCTACACGTCCGGCCGCACCAGCAACGAGGCGGCGTTCCTGTACCAGCTGTTCGCGCGCGCCTACGGCACCAACAACCTGCCCGATTCGTCGAACCTGTGCCACGAATCGTCCGGCCAGGCGTTGACGATGTCGCTCGGCGTCGGCAAGTCCACCGTCACGCGTGCCGACTTCGCCCACGCCCGGCTGATCATGAGCTTTGGCCACAACCCCGGCTCGAACCACCCGCGCATGCTGGCCGACCTGCGCGAGGCGAAGCGGCGCGGCTGCCGCATCATCATCTTCAACCCGCTGCGCGAGCGGGGCCTGGAGGCGTTCGCCGATCCGCAGGCGCCGGCCGAACTGGTGAACGGCGGCACCCGGCTGGCGGACGCGTATTACCAGGTGCGCGTCGGCGGCGACCTGGCCGCGATCACCGGCATCGTCAAGGCGGTGCTGGAGCGCGATGCGGCGGACCCGGACTTCATCGCCGCGCACACCGACGGCTTTGGATCCTTCTGCGCCACCGTCGCCGGCCAGGCATGGCCCGCCATCGAGGCCGCCAGCGGCCTGACGCGCGCCCAGATGGAAGAAGCGGCCAGCTATTACATCGCGTCGCCCGCCACGATCGCCGCCTGGTGCATGGGGCTGACGCAGAACGAGTTCGCCGTCGAGACAATCCAGATGCTCGTCAACCTGATGCTGTTGCGCGGGAACGTGGGCAAACCGGGCGCCGGCCTGATGCCGGTGCGGGGGCACTCGAACGTGCAGGGCGACCGCACGGTGGGCATCACGAGCCGGCCGAAGCCCGAGTGGCTGGCGGGCCTGCGCCGCGTGTTCGGCATCCAGGCGCCCGGCGCGCCCGGCCTCGACGCGGTCGGCACGATCGACGGCCTGCTGGACGGCGTCGTGCAAGCCTTCGTGGCGCTGGGCGGCAACTTTGCCGTCGCCGCCCCGGATACGCCGCGCGTGCTCGAGGCGTTGTCTCGCACGCGCCTGACGGTGCACGTGGCCACGCGCCTGAACCGCACGCACCTGTACCCGGGCCGCACCGGCCTGCTGTTGCCGTGCATCGGCCGCACGGAGCTGGACATGCAGCCGGGCGGCGCGCAGTTCGTCAGTGTCGAGGATACCGCGTCGATGGTGCATGCATCGATGGGCCGCAACCGGCCCGCCAGCCCGTTGCTCCGCTCCGAGCCGTACATCGTCAGCCAGCTGGCGCGCAACACGCTGCCGGAGAGCGGCATCGATTGGAATATCGACTGGAATGCGCTGGGTACCGACTATGACGCGATCCGCGCGCTGATCGAGCGCGTGGCCGACGGCGCCGTCGACGGCTTCGACGACTTCAACGCGAAGATCCGTCACGACAAGGGCTTCCATTTGCCGAACAGCGCCGGCCGGCGCGAGTGGCGCACGGCGACGGGCAAGGCACGCTTCATCGCACACGCGCTGCCGGCCGATACGATCATGGCACGCGCCCGGGCCCGTTACGGCAACGGCGTGCTGTGCCTGGCCACGATCCGCGCGCACCGGCAGTACAACACGACCGTGTACCGCGACCCGAAAGGGGAGGTGGACCGCTACCGGGGCGTGCACGGCAGCCGCCACGTGCTGTTCGCCGGCGCCGGCACGTTGGCGCGACTGGGGTTCGCGGACGGCGACATCGTGCGCGTGCGCGCCGCGGCGCCGGACGGCATCGAGCGCCACGTGGACGGCATCCGCCTCGTCGCGATCGACTACGGCCACGACGACGTGTTCGGCTATTTCCCCGAGCTGACGCCGCTGCTGTCGCCGCTGCTCGTCGCGCGCGGCGCCAACACGCCCGCGTTCAAGCAGATTCCCGTGCTGCTGGAACGGGCCGGCTGACGCTCACCACGGCAGCGGGATCGGGTTGCCGTCGGCATCCATCACGGGCACCGGCGATGCGGACAGGATGCCGTACAGCGTCAGCGCCGCGTCACCCGTGTTGACGATCTGGTGCAGCTCGTTCGGCGCGCACAGCAGCACCGTGCCGGGCCCGCACGGCACCTCGCGGCCCGCGTGGCGCATCACGCCGTGCCCGCCGGTGAACACGATCACTTCCTCGCAATCGTGACGGTGCAGCGGCGTGGCGGTGCCCTGCGCCAGCGCCTGCTGCCAGACTTCGAACGAAGCGATGCCCGCGGCGCGGTTCGCCAGCGTCCGGTGTTCGATGCCCGGCAGCGCGACCGGCGCGATGGTGTCGATGTGGCGTACTTGCATGGTCGTCCTCCTTCTTGTCGACATCCCATGGTAGTCCCGTGGAGGTCGGACGAGCACGCCGTCGTGCGAGAAAATCTTCTGTCGGCACTTGCGTCGAGTTTGTTCCAAGCGTTCGCGCAGCGCTGCCGTGCATGGCGGGCAGGAAGGAGACACGCGTGCCGGTACGTGGACGCCGCTGGTTCGGCCGCGTGGAGACATTGCGGATCGCACGCGCCCAAAGCCCCCCGTCATGCGATCGCCGAAGCGCCACGCCCCGCACGGCCGCATGGGGCCGCGATCGCATCGCGCACCGCGGCGGGCTGGCGGCAATTCGGGAAAGGCCGCCGGCCCGGTCATCCAGAGCCGGTGCGAATGTGATCGGGCGAAGCGTGACGATCTCCACCGCGGTGCGGTCGCACCCGGCAGTCGTCGGCGCGCACCCAGCGCTCGTTGCCGGGAAAGCGCAGCCAGACGAAGCGCCATACATTGCGCCCCTTCGCACGCTGGTTGGCAAATTGCGATGGCGTCAGCGCAGCGCCGTCCCGCCGCAGCGCCAGGCGCTCATTCTCGACAGCCAGCCATCGTTTTACCAGTTCGGTTACGAACAGCTCAGGCTTCACACCCGGCCGGTTGTCCATCAAATAGAATTCCAGCGCCATGAACTCAGCGAGGGGAAGATTCACCGGTTTCGTTGGTATGTATTCCATAGTCGGCTCCGATTTAAACGATCTAATACATTGGACCGGGACTCTGGAATAAGGTTGGTTTAGATTCTCCTGAATTAGAAATAGATCAAATAAGGTCGAGACGATATTTTTATAGTGCGAATCAGGCGCTTCGTCCTTAAGAATAGAGCGGACCAGACTCGTTCGGCTTGTATTGGCATCGTTTAGATTTTCGCACTTCTGGACGCCCTCCCTCCTCTGAAGAGGTGAGGGGCGTCGAGTTGGTACGTTGAGCGGCGCCGGCTTCGAGGTGCGGGATATTCCCGGCGATATGCTCGAGCGATTGGCGGATTTGTTCCGTGGTCGTGCGCTCCCACCGGCATGCTGTTCGCGCGCTACTCCGCCCACGATTTCACCAGCCCGTGGGGTACCCGCCGGCGCTTCAATGTCCAAATCGCTCCAATATGGCCCAGGAGAGTCTAATCCACTCTACCGTGCGGAATGACGCGCCTAATGAGGTCTATAAAAAACCGGTATTGATCTGCTTCGATCTAATTCAAAAGCGAAAAAGTCTAAAACAGCCGCAGCTTCAGCACACGGTCGTGAGTTTTAGATGGGTTTGGAGTGGATGCATCGCGATATTTCGCTGGCCAGCGCGCGGCGGCATGCCACCGCATGCAGTCGGGGCTGCTTCCACGCGGCCGCACAAGCAGTGTTCAGCCACCGTCACGCGTGTCTCCTTCCTGCCAGCCATGCACGTTGGCGCGCCCCAGGCGCTTGCAACAATCGTGGACGGTGCCGGCATTAGAAAGAAATGGCGCTGTTCGCGCGAACAGCGCCAGATAAACGCGACCACCCGCGCCAGCGGTCGCGCCCCCGCATCACCGGCCGCGCTTCACCGGCAGGTCTGCCTTACAGGCTGAAATCCCAATCGGCCGCCGCCGGCTGGTGACCGATCATCTCGACCGACATCACGAACCCGCCGGCCACCTGTTCCATGCTCGCGCCGCCCGCCAGCTTGGCTTGCCAGAACGCGTAGCCCGCGGCGTCCGGCGCACGGCCGAGCAAGGCCTGGTACAGCAGTGCGATGTCGTGCGCGGCGTCGCCCGTCAGGCCGTCGTGGCCGGCACGGTATTCGGCGGAGTCGAGCATGCCCAGCGCCAGCGCGCCCCAGCTCTCGCCGGCCGCGTGGCGATCCGCCCAGAACGTGAAGCCGGCCAGGTCCGCCTGGCGCCCCAGCACCGTCTCGTACAGGCCGGCGACCGCCGCGCCGGTGCTGTCGGCACCGACCTGCACGGTGGCGTCGGCAAATTGCAGCTGCTCGACGTTGACCACCTGCGCCAGCGCCTGCGGGGCGGCCTTGGCGGACACCAGCACATAGCCGTTGTGGAACGCCAGGTCGTAGTCGGCACGCGCGCCCGTAAAGACGGCCGTGTCGTTACCGGCGCCACCGTGTAGCGTGACCGTGCCCGACCCGGACGTGGCTGCCGGCATGGCGAGGCGCAGCGTATCGTCGCCGCCGCCGGCCAGCACCTGCGTCGCATCGCCGGCGTAGGCCGTCAGGTCCTGGTGCGCCTGGTCGCCGGCCAGCACGCCGCCGCCGTGCAAGGCGACGGTGGCCGTGCCCAGCACGCCGGTGAAACCCGTGCCGGTCAACGCGAGCGAGCTGTCCGCCGTGATGTACCGGGCGTCGATGATGGCGGCGAACGGCGTCGATGCGCCGATCGCGAGCGTGCCGGCAGGGTGCGCGGCGGCGACCGGTGCGAGCGACGCCAGCTGCACCGTCTGCGCGCTCACCCCGGCGAGGAACTGCTCGGCGGCGTGCGTGAAGTGCGCCTGGTCGGCGGCAGCGACGACGGAGCCGGTCACGAAGGCGGCGGCGTGAGCCAGGTTCCCCTGGGCGCTGGAAGCCGTCAGGCCGTAACCGGCCGGCAGGTGCGCGACGAGGCTGGTGCCGGCCAGCGGGATGTCGACGATGCCGTCCGTGCCGCCCATGCCGGTGCCGGCGACGGGCATCTCGATGCGGGTGGCCAGCAAGCCGCCGGGCAGCACGGTCGTGGTGGTGGTGACCGGCGCGCCGTCGACCAGCGTGACGTCGTCGTCGTCGCTGTCCTGCGGCGGCGGTGGCGGGGGTGGCGGCAGGGCGACGGTCAGCTGGAACGCTGCGCTTGCCGGCGACGCGTTGCCCGCTGTATCGGCCTGGAGCGCCATCAGCATGTGGGCGCCGTCGGCGAGGTGGGCCGTGTAGCTCCACTTGCCATCGGTGCCGACCTTGGCGGTGCCGAGCGCCACGAGACCATCGTACAGCGTGACGGTCGCGTCGATCGCGCCCGTTCCTTCGATCACCTGGGTGGCACTGGCCGTGATGCCGTCGCCGACGGTGCCCGTGTCGCTGGCCGCGGCCAGCGTCGGCGTGCCCGGCGCGGCCGGCGCCACCGTGTCCACCCACAGGACCGGCGTGACGCCCGTGCCGCCGGCGTTGCCGGCCTTGTCGGCATAGGCGCCGCCGCTGACGGTGATGGTGGCCAGATCTTCCAGGCCGGCCTGCGGTGTGAAGGTGGCCGTGTAGCTGGTGCCGCTGCCCGTCAGCGGGCCCAGCGAGCCGCCATGGACCGTGATGTCGCCCGCCGAGAACGTGCCGTCCGGGTCGTCGCTCAACGTGAACGTGATCGTCGACGTCGTACCCGCTTTCAAGCTCGCCTTGTCGCTCGAGATCGACATGGTCGGCCCCTGCGTGTCGATCGTTACCGTGGTGGCGGGCGAGCGGGGACTCTCGTTGCCGGCCGTGTCCGTCACCGTGGCCGTGATCTGATGGGCACCGTCGGCCAGCGTGCCGGCCACGATCGTCCATGACCCGGCGTCGTCGGCGTCATCGGTGCCCAGCACCGTGCCGTTCGTGTCGTACAGCGTCACCCTGGCGAACGGCTGGGCGCCGCTGCCGCGGAAGGTCGGCGCATTGTCGTTGGTCAGGTTATCGGTGGAGGACACGCCATGGTCGCTGGCGGCAATCAGGTCCGGCGCGGACGGCGCCGCGGGCACGTCGCCATCGATGATGATCGCCTCGTTCGCGCCCAGCGAGCCGGCGGTGCCGGGCTGCGGCAAGGTCAGGATCGCGTCGGTGCCACCGGCAACCGAACGGATCGTCGCGCCGGCGAGCGTCAGTGCCGCGGAGCTCAGATAGTCAAGGTCGGCGCTGCTGTCGCCGGCCTGCACCGTGTAGGTGAAGTTCAGCGTCGTGCTGCCGCTGCCGTCCACGTACGTGGCAAGGCGGTCGGTAGGTCCCGTTTCCAGCTGCAGGGCCGGCGTGCCGCCGGCGACGACGACGGCCTCGTTGAACGTGATCGACAGGTGGATGGTCTTGCCGATGCCGTAGAAGCCGTTGTCGGTGGACGAGACCGAAGCGATGGTTGGAGCGGATGCCATGTGGGTTCCTCGTGCGCCGGCAGGGCGCGGCAAATAATGCTGATCAGAAAGACAGCATCATGCACGAAGATTATCCGCTAGGCAATAATTTCAGATGGCTCATGTCAGCCGGCGCTCGCGCCGCGCGGCGAACGATTTCTCGAAGAACGCACCCAGCATCTGCTCGAGCCGTTCCGGCGTCAGCTGGTTGCAGGCGATCGTGCCGCCTTCCTTGCCGGAACCGTCGCGGGCATGGCGGTCGAACACGCTTTCCCATTCCAGCAGGCAGCTGCTCTCGATCGCGGTGAAGGTCAGGGTGCACGCATCGCGACCCGCATGGGCGGCCAGCCGGTTCTTGTCCGGCACGAAGGTCAGGCGCACGAAGTCGCTCCAGCCGTCGTTGCCTTCCTCGATCTTGCCGTCGTAGTCATGCTCGTACATCTGCTTGCGCATCGCGGCGAACTGCGGGCGGATGACGTTTTCCAGCGTGAGCCGGTACTGTTCGCGAAAGTCGAGCCGGGCCTGGCGCGCGGCCTGTTCCTGCGCGGCCTGCTGGGCGGCGGCAAGGTCCGCCTCGTGCTTGATCGCGGCTTTGGTAAAAATGGACATCTGTGGCGTGGACTGAAAAACATCAGTGTACACAAAGTGCAAGACAGCGTTGCACGGACGCGCCACCTGCCGCCGTCGAAGTGTGAAAATCTGTGAGATTTCAAAAAGCCGGTGGTAGCATTGGCTTACGGCATTTTTGCTTGCCATCTCTCGGCCCCCAACCCCGTCCGAACGCCGCGGCCCCTCCGGCCGCCCGCTTTTTATCTTTCGATCCCATGAAACTAGCTAATCTGAAAATTGGCGTTCGCCTGTCTTTGCTCGCCGCATTCTTCCTAGTCACCGTGCTGCTGGTTGGCTTCACGGGCTGGAACGCGCTGCGCGACATGAACCAGCGTAACGCGGCCGGCTTCGCCGAAGCGGGCCAGCTGATGGAGGCCGTGGACAGTGCCCGCTCGGCCCAGGTCGAGTTCAAGGTGCAGGTGCAGGAGTGGAAGAACATCCTGCTGCGCGGCAAGGACGCGGCCACGCTGGAAAAATACACGAAGGCGTTCGGCACCAGCGGTGAAGCCACCACTGCCGAGCTGAAGGAACTGAAGGGCACGATGGCCAAGCTGGGCCTGGAGACGGCAGCCGTCGACGAGGCGCTGCGCGTCCATGGCGAACTGGTGCAGCGCTACATGCAGGCGCTGAAGCAGTTCGACGGCGCCGACCCGCAGGGCGCGCAAAAGGTCGATGCGCTCGTCAAGGGCATGGACCGCGAGCCCACCGAGAAGATCGATGCCATCGTCGCCGCGATCCAGAAGGAAGCCACCGCGCGCGTGAAGGCCGTCGAGGAGCAGAACGACAGCGTCTACCGCAATTCCGTGCTGGTGCTGCTGGCGCTGCTGGCCGCGGCCGTGGCGTTCGGCTCGCTGATCGTCGTGATGCTGATCCGCGGGATCACCGTGCCGCTGTCCCGGGCGCTGGAGATCGCGCAGGAAGTGGCCGCCGGCGACTTGCGCAACGACGTGCAGAGCTCGCGGCAGGACGAGATCGGCGAGCTGCTGCGCGCGCTGTCGACGATGAGCGGAAATCTGTCGAACATCGTGGCGCGGGTGCGCACCGGCACGCAGGCGATCTCGCTGGCGTCCGCTGAAATCGCCACCGGCAACGCGGACCTGTCGGCCCGCACCGAGACGCAGGCCAGCTCGCTGGAAGAGACGGCATCGTCGATGAGCGAGCTGACGAGCACCGTGCGCCAGAACAGCGACAACGCCAATACGGCGGCGCAGCTGGCCGAACAGGCCACGGCCGTGTCCACCCGCGGCAGCGCCACGGTGGCCGAGGTGGTCGCGACGATGAGCACGATCAACGGCACGTCCGGCAAGATCGCCGAGATCATCGGCGTCATCGACGGTATCGCGTTCCAGACCAATATCCTCGCGCTGAATGCGGCGGTCGAGGCGGCGCGGGCGGGCGAGCAGGGCCGCGGCTTCGCCGTCGTTGCCGGCGAAGTGCGCAACCTGGCGCAGCGCTCGTCGCTGGCCGCGAAGGAGATCCGCGAGCTGATCACCGCTTCCGTGTCGGAAGTGGAAACGGGCCGCGCGCTGGTGGACCGTGCCGGCGCGACGATGCGCGAAGTGCTCGACAGCGTGCAGCAGGTGACGGCCGTCGTGCAGCAGATCTCGCTGGCGTCCGGCGAGCAGCAGCAGGGCATCGAGCAGATCGGCGAGGCCGTGTCGTTCATCGACAGCGCCACGCAGCAGAATGCCGCGCTGGTCGAGGAGGCCGCCGCGGCAGCCGAATCGCTGCGCGAGCAGGCCCGCCAGCTGGACGACGCGGTGGCCGTGTTCAAGCTGCGCGGCGTGTAACGGCGCCACGCAGGGCCGCCGCCGGCGGCTCTGCGATAATGCGCTATCCCGATCTTGAGGCAAGCGCATGACCATTCCCACCTGGCTGCCGGGCGACCCGGTGCCCGACTTCGCCGTCCGCTCCAGCAACAGCGCGAAGTTCCACTTCAACACGGCGGCCGGCCGCCATATCGTGCTGACGTTCTACGGCAGCGCGGCGAACGACACCGGCCGCGCCATCAATGCGCACATCGCCGCGCAGCGCGCATTGTTCGACGACGAGCACGTGTGCTGGTTCGGCATCAGCGTCGATCCCGACGATGAACGCCTGGCGCGCGTGGCGCAGATCACCCCCGGCATCCGCTACTTCTGGGACTTCGACCGCGCCGTCAGCACGCGCTACGGCGCCGTGCGCGGCACCACCGACGGCAAGCTGGAATACGCGCCGTTCACGCTCGTGCTCGACCCGATGCTGCGCGTGCTGGCCTGTATTCCGGTCGCTTCCGCAGGCCAGCACGCCGAGGCGCTGGAGCGCGTGCTTGCCCGCCTGCCGGCGCCGCCTGCCACGCCGGCCCCGGTGCTGGTGCTGCCGCGCGTGTTCGAGCCTGAATTCTGCCGCCAGTTGATCGGCCTGTACGAGCGCCATGGCGGCACCGAGTCCGGCTTCATGCGCGAAGTGGACGGCAAGACGGTTGGCGTGCTGGAGAGCAGCTTCAAGCGCCGCCAGGATTTCACGTTCGACGCGGGCGACGACTTCGAACCGCTGCGCGCCGCCGTGCGCGCCCGCCTGACGCGCCGGCTGGTGCCGGAAATCCGCAAGGCGTTCCAGTTCGACGCGACGCGCATCGAGCGCTACATCGTGGCCTGCTACGACGGCGCGGCGGGCGGCTTCTTCCGCGCCCACCGCGACAACACGACGCCGGGCACGGCCCACCGCCGCTTTGCCTGCACGATCAATCTGAACGCCGAGGACTACGACGGCGGCGAGCTGCGCTTCCCCGAATTCGGCGCGCAGACATACCGCGCGCCGACCGGCGGCGCCGTCGTCTTCTCATGCTCGCTGCTGCACGAGGCAACGCCCGTCACGCGCGGCCGGCGCTACGCGTTCCTGCCGTTCCTGTACGACGACGCGGCGGCGGCCATCCGAGCCCGCAACCAGCACACGCTGGTGGCCGCGCCGGGGAGCGCGCCATGAAGCTGCAGGGCAGGGTGGCCGTCGTCACGGGCGCGGCCAGCGGCATCGGCCGCGCGCTGGCGCTGGCACTGGCCCGGCGCGGTTGTCACCTGGCGCTGGCCGACATCGACGAGGCGGGCGCGCAGTCGACGGCGCGGGACGCGCAGGCGCTCGGCGTGCGCGCGACGCACCACCGGCTGGACGTGGCCAGCCGCGATGCCGTGAAGGCTTTCGCGCCGGCCGTGCAGGCGGCGCACGGCCGCGTCGACCTGCTGTGCAACGTGGCCGGCGTGGCGCTGGGAGGGCGTTTCGAGCAGGTCAGCGAGGAAGACTTCGACTGGCTGATGGAGATTAACTTCCACGCCGTCGTGCGCATGACGCGGGCGTTCCTGCCGCTGCTGCACGCCAGCGACGACGCGCGCATCGTCAACATCTCCAGCCTGTGGGGCCTGGTCTCGCCACCGGGCGAGGCGGCCTACTCGGCCAGCAAGTTCGCCGTGCGCGGCTTCTCGAACGCGCTGCGCCACGAGCTGGCCGGCACCACGGTCGGCGTGACGCTGGTGCACCCGGGCGGCGTGGCGACATCGATCGCGAAGAACGTGCGTGTGCCGCCCGGCACGCCGCCGGAACGCATCGCCCGGCACCAGGCGAAGATGGAAAAGCTGCTGCGCATGCCGCCGGACCGCGCCGCGCACCTGATCGTCACCGGCGTCGAGCGGCGCCGGGCGCGCATCCTCGTTGGCGGCGACGCAAAGTTCGTCGCGCTGCTCGAGCGGCTGGTGCCGGTGCATCACTGGCGGGTGATGAAGGCGCTGTTGGGTTGAGCGCCGTTCAGGCGCAATCCTCCCTTCGATCTGTCCATGGAAGGAGAATCGAATGCGTGCCGCACTAAATCGGGCCGCGAGCGTTACCGGACAAGTGACCGGACAGCGCTACCGCGCCGCGGCAGGAGTCGCCGCATGAGCAGCGTCGCGTTGCGCGCCGCGGCGCCTGCCGACACAGCCGCCATGCTGGCGCTCCTGCAAACCGTCGCAGCGGAGGGGGACGCGCTCCCCTTCCTCGAAGGGCTCGATGGGGATTTCATCGCGTCGCAATGGCTGCGGGCGGCAGGTTGTGTCGTGGCTTGCCGCGGTGCCGTGCTGCTGGGGATGTACCGCTACGGTACGATCATGCCCGGCCGCGGCAGCCATATTTGCACGGCGACTTTCGCCGTGAGCCCGGACGCGCGAGGGCAGGGGATCGGCCGTGCCCTCGTCACGCATTGCCTCGATGCCGCGAAGGCCGCGGGTTACCAGGCCATGCAGTTCAACCAGGTGGTCAGCACCAACCATGCCGCGCTCGCGCTGTACCGGAGCCTCGGGTTCATCGAAGCCGGTTGCATCCCCGCTGCGTTCCGGCATGACCAGCTCGGCTATGTGGATGCTTACGTGATGTACCGAAGGCTCTAGCACGGTGCCTGCGCCGGGCGCAGTTTCCCCGGCTCGGGTCCGGCTCAGGCCTTGCGTTTGCGCGGCTGCGCCTTGACCGTCTTCGCCAGGTCGGCCAGCGTCACGCTGCCGAAGCGCTGCAGCAGCATCTGCTCCGCCTCGCGCAGCGCATCGCCCAGCGCCGCGTTGACGGCGCGCTCGACCAGGCAGTCCGCATGCTCGTCCGTCGTGCCCAGCGCGAAAACGGGCGGATCGCCCAGCGCGTGGTGGATGTCCAGCAGCGTGATCTCGGCCAGCGGCCGCGCCAGCGCCCAGCCGCCGCCATGGCCCTTGCCCGACTGGACGTAACCCTGTTCGCGCAGACCCGCCATCGTCCGGCGCACGACCACGGGATTCGTGTTCAGCATGCCGGCGATCGTCTCGGACGTGGCGGGGGTGTCCAGGCTGTCCATGTGGATCAGCACGTGGAGCATGCGGGAAAGGCGGCTGTCGTGTCTCATGGCCGCGATCATAGCAAGAAAGCCGTCAGGCTGGAACTTGTGTAACTCTGTTTGTTGCATGAATGCGGATTTGCGTTATCATGTAACTCTCGAAAGTACATAAGGAGCGAGTCATGATGGATCCGATGTTCGATGCGATCGTTGTCGGCGGCGGCTTTGCCGGACTGTCCGGCGCACTGCAGCTGGCGCGGGCGCGGCGCCGCGTGCTGCTGGTGGATGCGGGCGAACCGCGCAACCGCTTTGCCGCCAGCGCCCACGGCTTTCTCGGGCACGACGGCAAGCCGCCCCATCAGATCCGCGCGGAAGGACGCGCTCAGCTGGCGGCCTATCCCACGGTGGCGTTCGCGGATGGCGTGGCCGCCGATGCGCAGGCGGTGGACGGCGGCTTCGTTGTCGCGTTCGATACGGCGGAAGGGCGCCGCGAGGAGCGCGGACGCCGCTTGCTGCTGGCAACGGGCGTACGCGACGAGCTGCCGCCACTGCCCGGCATGACGGAGCGGTGGGGCCACACGGTGATCCACTGCCCGTACTGCCACGGCTACGAAGTGGCCGGGCGCACGCTGGGCATCCTCGGCGGCGATCCGATGACGGCGTACAAGGCGGCGATCATTCCGGACTGGGGCCCGGCGATCCTGTTCACGCAGGGCGAGGAGGTGGCGGCGGAGCAGGTAGCCGTGCTGGCCGCGCGCGGCGTGACGATTGAGCGCACGCCCGTCGTCGCTCTGCTGGGCGGCGCGCCGGAACTGGAGGCCGTGCGCCTCGCCGACGGCCGGCAGGTGGCGCTGGGCGCGCTGTTCGTGTCGCCACGGACGCAGCCCGCCAGCCCGCTTGCCGCGCAGCTGGGCTGTGCGTTCGACGATGGCCCGTTCGGCCCCGTCCTGCGCGTCGACGACACCAAGCGCACGACGGTGCCTGGCGTGTTCGCGGCCGGCGACGTGGCCGCCGCGATGCACAGCGGTATCCTGGCCGCTGCGGCCGGGGCACTGGCGGGCGTGCACACCCACCATTCGCTGGTGTTTGGCTAGTGTCCCAGGGCGCGGCGGCGCGCGCGCAACGGTGACTTGCGCAGCGCCGGCGGGGGCGGGACGGGAGACGTCGGCAGCAGCGCCAGTTCGCCGCCCGCGCCGAGCACATGGCGTGCGCGGGCCGGTGCCTGCCGCGCCACGCCGCCGTGACAGGCCCGCGGCGCCGACTGCAGGCGCATGGGCGGCGGCAGCGCGGGGGCGGGGGAGGAAGCGAGTATCTCGGCCGGTGCCGTGGGCGCTTGTATGACCGCGGTGCCCGCAGCGGCGGCATCCAGCGTGCCGTCCACCCGCCAGCAAGCCCGCACGCCGGTGCGGAACAGCCGTTCCCCCGGCGCGAGCGGATGGACGACGAAGCGCCGTGCCGTCAGGTCCGGGCGGTTCAGGTAAGCGGCCGCGAGACCGGGCCCGCCCACGTGCACCTCGCCGGCCACGCCGATCGGCGCCGGCAGGCCGCGCGCGTCCAGCACGTACAGCGCGATGTCCGCCAGCGGACGGCCGACGGTGCCGCCGTCCGGGCCGCCATCCGCACCTGCCGGATCGAGCGCACGCCACGTCGCGTGGATGCCGACTTCCGCACTGCCGTGCAGCGCATGCATGCGCGGCGGTACGCTGCGCCGTGCCAGCCAGGCGGCAAGCATGTCGGCCGGCGGCGCGTCGCCGCGGAAGATCACGTGGCGCAGTGCCAGTTCGGCAGGATGGCGCTTGTCCGCACGGGCCAGTTGCGCGAACTGGCCGGCACGCTGGTTCAGTACCGTGACCCGTTCGCGCTCGAGCAGCCGGAGGAGGCGGGGCGCCGAGCGGCTTGCGGCAGGCGGCACCAGGACGGCGCGCGCGCCCGTCACCAGCGCGCCCCACAGCTCCCACACGAACAGGTCCGACGCGGGCGATGCACAGACGGCCCAGGCATCGTCGGCGCCGCAATCGATGTGCGCGAACGTGGCCGGGAACAGCCGCGTCACGTTGCGGTGCGCCAGCGGCACGCCGGCGCCGCTGCGGCCGTGGACGATCCACGCCAGGTGCGCCGGCGTCGTCGCCGATGCCGGGTTCGCACGCGGCATCGCCCGCCATGGTCCCGCTTCGTCCAGCCGCAGCACGGCGGCGGACCCGTCCGGCACGGCGACGCCGGATTCCGTCAGCAGCACGCGGGCACCGGTATCGGCCAGCACGAACGCCAGCCGCTCGGCGCTGGCCTGGCGGTCCACCGCGGCGCACGCGCCGCCCGCCTTCAGCACGGCCAGCGCCGCGACGGCCAGCGCCGTGCCGGCCGGCAGGTACAGCACCACCGGCTGGTCAGGTCCCACGCCCAACGCCTGCAGGTGGTGGGCGAGGCGATTCGCGCGCTCGTTCAATGCCTCGTAGGTCAGCCGCTCGGCACCACTGACCAGTGCGACCGCTTCCGGTGCTCGTGCCGCCGCCGCTTCCACCAGCCCATGCAGGCAGCCCTGGTCGGGCAGGGCTCGCGCCTCGGCAAAGCCCAGCAGACGGGCGCGCTCCGGCGCGGGCATCACGTCGAGCGCGGTGACCGGGCCCGTCGCCGCGTGTTCCAGCGCGTCGGCCAGCTTGTACAGCGCGCAGTCGAGGAAGTCGCCGATGCGCGCCGGGCCGATGGCGGCGTCGCCGCGCACCGTCAGGCGCAGGGCGCCGTCCACGTCGTCTACCGTCAGCACGAGCGGGCAGTCCGGCGCACTGGGCGGCGGCGCCGCGGCGGTGCCGTGGCGGTATTCGAGCAAGGCGTGGAAAGGTCCACAGGCCGCCGCTGCGGTGGGGCGATCGAGCAGCGTGGCCAATGCGGCGTGGGCGTTGCGCACGGCGTGGGCGGCATCCAGTCCGCCCAAGGTCAACCGCAACGGGAGCGCCGCGGCGGGGCCGGTCGCGCCCGAGCCGGCACACGTCGGCATGCCGGGCAGCACGGTGCCGAACGTGACGTCGTCCGTGCCGGCACCGCGCGCCAGCACGAGGGCCCACGCCACGTGGACCACGCCGGCCAGCATCACGACGAGCCGGCGTGCCTGGGCGCGCAGCCGCAGCGCCAGCGCGGGATCGACGTGGCGCCGTGCGGTGGCGGGCGTGCCGTGCGCCCGCGCGTGCAGGCCGAATGCGGATGTCGGCGTGTCGCCATCGGCATCGACGTACGCCACTGCGGCGCCGTGCGGCGGCGCTGCTGCCAGCGCGGCCAGCGTGGCCAGCGTGGGCCGGCGGCACAACCCCGTCACGTCGATCGCCATCCCGCGGTCGCGCAGCCTTGCCACGAGGCCCAGCGCGGCCGGCACGTCGGCCCCCAGCGCAAAGAAATCGTCGTGCCGGCCCACCCGCGGCAGTTTCAGCAGCGCGCACCACAGCGCGGCCAGTTCGCGCTCGGCGTCGCCCTGCGGCGCATCGTAGTCCTGCGCCGGATAGGCGGCCGGGCATGGTGCGGGCAGCGCGCGCCGATCGAGCTTGCCGTTGGCCGTCAGCGGCAGCGCATCGAGCCGCACGTAGGCGGCGGGCACCATGTACGGCGGCAGCGCGGCGCGGGCCAGCGCGTGCAGCTCGGCCGGCGCCGGCACCGGCTGCGCATCGGCCGGCGTCACGTACGCAACCAGGCCGCCATCGTCGGCGATGACGACGGCCGCGCCCACGCGCGGATGCCTCACCAGGCACGCTTCCACGTCGCCCGGTTCGACCCGGTGGCCGTGCACCTTCAGCTGGCCGTCGATGCGGCCGAGGAAGTCGAGGGCGCCATCCGGCAGCCGCGCGACCAGGTCGCCGGTGCGGTACATGCGCTGCCCGCCGACGGTGACGAAGCATTCCTCGGTGTGGTCGGGGCGGTTCAGGTAGCCCCGCGCCAGCCGCGCGCCGCCGATGTACAGCTCACCCGGCTCGCCCGCTGCGACCGGGAGCCCTTGCGCATCGAGCACGGCGACGCTTGTCCCGGCCAGCGGCTGGCCGATCGGCACGCGCGCCGCGTGCGCGGGCAGAGGCGGAAGTTGCTGGGCCGTCGCCGTGATGGTGGTCTCTGTAGGGCCGTACGCGTTCGCAATCGCGATGCGGTAGCCGAAATGGGCTTGCCAGGCGCGCACGCGGCCCGGCTGCACGACTTCGCTGCCGACGACCAGCTGGCGCAGCGCCGCGAGCCGCGCGCCGGACGACAGCACGTGGTCGCACCACGGGTGCCAGAACGAGGCGGGCAGGTTCAGCACCGTGATGCGGCGCGTCTCGACCTGGCGGGTGAACGCGGCGAGCGCGTCGGCGGGACCGGGATCGCGCAGCACCAGCGTCGCGCCGGCCAGCAGGGTGGGCCACACTTCCTCGGCCAGCACGTCAAACGCGGGGGCGGCGAACTGCAGCACGCGGTCGCGCGCCGTCAGGCCGACGAGGGCGGTGAACGCGTCCACGTGGCAGGCCAGCTGGCGGTGCTCGACCAGCACGCCCTTCGGCCGGCCGCTGGAACCGGACGTGTACATCACGTACGCGAGGCTGCCCGCATCGACGTCGCGCGGCAGGTCGATGTCATCTTCGGCCTGCCATGGCGCCTCGTCCAGCAGCAGCGGCCGTGCGCTGGCCGGCAGCACCGCGGCCGATGCGCGGGTGGCAAGCGTCAGCGCCGGGTCGGCATCGGCCAGCATGAACGCGATGCGGGCGGCCGGATAGGCGGGATCGACGGGCACATAGGCGGCGCCGGTCTTCAGCACCGCCAGCATGGAGGTGACCAATGCCGCGCCCCGTTCGAGGCACAGCGCCACCAGTGCGCCGGGCCGCACGCCTTGCCGGCACAGGTGGCGCGCCAGCCGGTTCGCGCGCGCGTTCAGCTCCGCATAGGTCGCGCTGCCCTCGGGGCCTTGCAGCGCGCTCGCGTGCGGTGCGTGCGCGGCCTGGCGCTCGAAACGGCGGTGGATGCACGCGCCGGCCCGGTTGTCGTTCAAACTCATGGTCCTGCCTCTTGATTGCAAAGCGATGGCGCGCGGTTGCCCAGGCCGCGCGGCGGGACGCCTATATTGCCTTTTTCGCCATGCGGGCTGGGTATTCGAATGTGCGGAAATTGTAAGAAAGTGTCATGCGTCTTAGAATGGGTGCCCGATCCACGATCCTTGCCCCGCCGATGAAACCAGAGATCCTCGTGATGGCCCCCAGTCCTTCCGCCGCCGTGATGGCGCAGCTGGACGAGCATTTCCACTGCCACCACCTGTGGCGCGTAGCCGCGCCGGAGCGCGATGCCTGGCTGGCCGGCGTGGCGCCGCGCGTGCGCGGCCTGGCGACGACGGGCACGATCGGCATCGATGCGGCACTGGCCGCGCGCCTGCCGCTGCTGGAGATCGTGGCCGTGAACGGTATCGGCGTGGATGCCGTCGATTTCGCGGCGCTGCGCCCACGCGGCATCCGCGTCACGAACACGCCCGGCGTGCTGACGGACGACGTGGCCGACCTGGCCGTCGCGCTGCTGCTGGCCGCGGGCCGGCGCATTCCCGCGCTCGACACGTATGTTCGCGCGGGGCGCTGGCAGCAGGGCGTCGCGATTCCGCCGGCGCGCGCGGTGCGCGGCAAGGTCGCCGGCATCTACGGCTTCGGCCGCATCGGCAAGGCGGTGGCGCAGCGGCTGGCCGCGTTCGGGCTGCAGCTGCGCTACTGGCAGCCGAACGTGGTGGCGGGGACGGATGTGCCGCGCAGCGCGTCGTTATTGGACCTGGCGCGCGACAGCGATTACCTGGTGGTGTGCGCGCCGGGCGGCGCGGCGACGAAGGGCTTGATCGATGCCGACGTGCTGGCGGCGCTCGGGCCGGAGGGCACTTTGGTGAACGTGGCGCGCGGCTCGATCGTCGACGAGCCGGCGCTGGTCGCCGCGCTGGAACAGGGCCGCCTCGGTGCGGCCGCGCTGGACGTGTTTGCCGAGGAGCCCGCGGTGCCGCAAGCATTGATGGCGCTGCCGAACGTGGTGCTGACGCCGCACGTGGGCAGCCTGACGGTGGAGACGCGCCAGGCGATGGGCCAGCTGGTCGTCGACAACCTGCTGGCCCACTTCGCCGGCCGCGACCTGCTTACGCCGGTGGCGTGATCACTGCTTGCCCGGGTCCTTCAGGCCCGGGTACTTGTCGAACTCCACGTTGTAGACGTCGTTGCCCACCTTTTCCACCTTGCGCACGTACACGGTCTGGATGATGTCGCGCGTGGCCGGGTCGATCGCGATCGGGCCGCGCGGGCTGTTCATCTTGATCGTCTTCAGCACGGCCATCGCCTTGTCGCCGTCGATCTTGCCGTTCAGCTGGCGCGCCACTTCGTAGATCGCGGCCATGCCGTCATACGCCGCCACGGCCATGAAGTTGGGCCGGCCGCCGTTCGGGTTCGCGCCCGCATAGCTCTTCAGGAAGGCCTTGTTCTCCGGCGAATCGTGGGCGGCCGAGTAGTGGAACGTGGTGATCACGCCGAGCGTCGCGTCGCCCATCGCGGGCAGCACGTGGTCGTCCGTCAGGTCGCCCGTCGCGATGACCTTGATGCCCGCTTCCGCCAGACCGCGCTCGCGGTACCCCTTCATGAACGCGATGCTTTGCTCGCCGGCGGGCACGAACACGAAGATCGCATCCGGCTTGGCATCCTTGATGCGCTGGATGAACGGTGCGAATTCCGGATTGCGCAGCGGCACGCGGATGCTCTCGGTGACCTTGCCGCCGGCCTTCTCCAGCGTGGTCTTGAAGGCTGCTTCCGCGTCCATGCCGGGACCGTAGTCCGCCACCAGCGTGACGACCTTGTTCAACTTGTTCTTCGCGGCCCACGTGCCCATTGGCGCGGAGATCTGCGGCAGCGTCATCGAGAAGCGCGCGATGTAGGTGGATTTCGTCGTGATCGCCGACGTCGCCGCATTCATGATGATCATCGGCTTTTTCGCCTGCTGCGCGATCGGCGCGGCGGCCAGCGCTTCCGGCGTCA
Source organism: Pseudoduganella flava (assembly GCF_007830495.1). Taxonomy (GTDB): domain Bacteria; phylum Pseudomonadota; class Gammaproteobacteria; order Burkholderiales; family Burkholderiaceae_D; genus Rugamonas; species Rugamonas flava. The sequence continues at coordinate 317,771 of NZ_VLKW01000008.1, forward strand.
GGCCGAAGCCGGCCAGGAAGTCGACCTTGTCGCGCACGACGAGTTCCTGCGCGAGCCGCTTCGCCACTTCCGGCGACGGGCCCGTGGTGTCCTTCACGATGATCTGGATCTTCTTGCCGGCGACGGTGTCGCCGTGCTGCGCCATATAGGCCTTGATGCCGCCTTCCATTTGCTTGCCGTAGTCGGCGAACGGGCCGGAAAAGGCGGCGACCACGCCGACCTTGATCGTGTCCTGAGCGTGCGCCGCGGGCAGCACCAGGACGTGGAAGCCGGCCAGCAGCGCGGCGATGGCATGGGTACGGAACTTCATTGCAGGTCTCCTCGTATTTGTTTGTGTGGCGTGCGCGGACACACCCATCATCAGGCTCCTTGAGATTCTTGACAAGGCCCGGATAACGGCAATAGTATCGGCTAAGCGTTCGATAAGCAATCGATTGTTCGATAATCGGACACTCCGATCCGCATCACGCCCACATAACGATTCCAATACAGGAGACAGCATGAAGTTCGCAAACCAAGGCAGGCGTGCGTCCAACGCACGAACCGCAGCGCGCGCCGGGGCGCCGGTGGTGATGGCGCTGGCGCTGCTGGCGGCCGGCACGGCGCAGGCGCAAAGCAACGTCACGGTCTACGGCATCATCGATACCGCGCTGACGCGGGTCGACAACACGAACGCGAACGGCGACTCGGTGACGAAGATGCCGTCGCTGACGGGCTCCTTCCCATCGCGCATCGGCTTTCGCGGCACCGAGGACCTGGGCGGCGGCCTGGCCGCGATCTTCACGCTGGAATCGGGCTTCGGCCCGGACACCGGCACGATGGGGCAGGGCGGACGCCTGTTCGGCCGCCAGGCCACCGTCGGCCTGAAAGGCAAGTGGGGCACGCTGCAGCTGGGGCGCCAGATCAACATGACGTACATCGCGATGCTGAAGGCCGACGTGCTGGGCCCGAACCTGTTCGCGATCGGCAGCATCGACCCTTACTTGCCGAACGCGCGCAGCGACAACTCGGTGGCGTACCTGGGCAATTTCGACGGCCTCGTGGTTGGCGCCACGTACAGCTTCGGCCGCGACACGTCCAGCGCCGGCGGCCCCGCGGCGACGAACTGCGCGGGCGAATCGGCGGCGGACTCGAAGGCCTGCCGCCAATACACGGCGATGCTGGGCTACGAGGTCAAGGCCTACGGCATCAACGCGACCTACGACAAGCTGCACGGGAATGTGGGCGCGGCGAACGGCCTGACATCGAGCCGCAACTTCGACCGGCGCGTGACCGTCAACGGCTACTGGATGTTCGGCGGCACGAAGCTGGGCGCGGGCGTCGTCGACCGCAAGACGGACGCCGCGACGGGCGTCACCGAATCGGACCTGTACTACCTGGGCGTGAGCCACCCGGTCACGCCGCTGCTGACGTTCGACGCGCAAGTCGCCCGCAAGGACGTCAAGCACAGTGGCGATGACACCAAGATGATCGTGGCGCGGCTGACGTACTACCTGTCCACCCGCACGGCGATCTACGGCGCGCTGGGCCGGATGGACAACGACGGCGCCGCCGCGGTCGCGCTGGACGCCGGCGGCACAGTGGGCGCAGGCAAGGCGCAGAACGGCGTCATGGCGGGCATCCGGCACCACTTCTGACGTCGCACAGCCGGATTCGTGTCCACATCTGACAACCTAGGGTCAGACCCGGACAACTGGACACGGACTGAGCTGTGGAGATCCTGCCGAGCTCGTGTCCTGTCCGGGTCTGACCCCAGATGTGTTGAAAGTGGACACGGGCTCAGCCGTGTGGCGGGTTACGGCAGCAGCACCGCCAGCTCGCGGGCGCCTTGCTGCAGCACGGGCAGGAATTCCTGCTCCATCTGCTTTGCGCTGACGCGGCCGGCCTGGGCGCCGACGTTCAACGCGGCGTGCACGGTGCCGGAGGCGCCGCGGACGGGGACGGCGATCGAGCGCAGGCCCACTTCGAGTTCCTCGTTGTTGATCGCGTAGCCCTGTTCGCGCACCTCGTGCAGCACGGCGCGCAGCCGCTTCTGGCTCGTGATCGTGTGCTCCGTCAGCGGCTTCAGGCGCACCTTGTCTAGGTAGGCCTGCAGCTCCGCTTCCGGCAGGTGGGCCAGCATCACGCGGCCCAGCGACGTGCAGTAGGCCGGCAGCCGGCTGCCCGTGTTCAGCGCCACCGACATCACGCGCGACGTCGCCGAGCGGGCCACGTACAGCACCTCGTTATCGTCCAGCACCGCCAGCGAGCACGATTCGTTCAGCGTGCGGCTGATCTGGTTCAGGTAGGGCTGGGCGGACACCGTCAGCGGCGTCGACGACAGGTACGAGTAACCCAGCGTCAGCACCTTCGGGCGCAGCGAGTAGTTGTTGACGTCGGACTCCGCATAGCCGAGCTGCTTCAGCGTGTACAGGCAGCGGCTGACGGCGGCGCGCGGGATGCCCGTCTTCTGGCTGATCTGCGCGATCGTCAGGCTGCGGCGTGAATCGGAAAACGCCTGCAGCACCGCCAGGCCGCGCGCCAGCGACGTCATGAAGCTGGGATCGGCCAGTGCGTCGATCTGCTCGGCGATCGTGGGTTCGGGTTCCGGTTCGGTAGTGTGGGTCGGGGTTCTGGACATGGCATTCATTGAAAAGTGCAGCGATTTTACCGGATGCCCCCAGCGCGGTTGCGGTTTTTTCTTGACCTGCTTGAACCGTGGTGCGACACTGAAGGCGTTCGATTAACAAACTATAGTTCGATTATCGAACAACGTGATTATCGAACATCAGCATTAAATTGAAAAGGGAAGAATGTGATAGACAAGACCATCGGCACGATGGTGGAGGCGGTCGCCGGCATCCATGACGGTGCGACGGTGATGATCGGCGGCTTCGGCAACGCCGGCATGCCGGCCGCGCTGATCGATGCGCTGATCGCGCAAGGCGCCCGCGACCTCACCATCGTCAACAACAATGCCGGCAACGGCGAAACGGGCCTGGCCGCGCTGCTGAAGGCCAGGCGCGTGAAAAAGATCATCTGCTCGTTCCCGCGCCAGGCGGACTCGCAGGTGTTCGATGCTTTGTTCCGCGCCGGCGAGATCGAGCTGGAGCTGACGCCGCAGGGCAACCTGGCCGAACGCATCCGCGCGGCCGGCGCCGGCATCGGCGGCTTCTTCACGCCGACCGGCTACGGCACCTTGCTGGCCGAAGGCAAGGAGACGCGCCTCATCAACGGCAGGCACTATGTGCTGGAGGCGCCGATCCACGCCGACTTCGCGCTGATCAAGGCGCATCAGGGCGATCGCTGGGGCAACCTCGTGTACCGCAAGACGGCGCGTAACTTCGGCCCGATCATGGCCACCGCCGCCAGGGTGACGATTGCGCAGGTGACGCGGGTCGTCGAACTGGGTGAACTCGACCCGGAACACATCGTCACGCCCGGCATCTTCGTGCAGCGCGTGGTGCAGGAGGACGCACGATGACCATCACGAAACTCTCCCGCGAACAGATGGCGCAGCGCGTGGCGCGCGACATCCACGAAGGCGCCTACGTCAACCTGGGCATCGGCCTGCCGACCTTGGTGGCGAACTACCTGCCATCCGAGCGCGAGATCTTCCTGCACAGCGAGAACGGCCTGCTGGGCATGGGCCCCGCGCCCGCACCGGGCGAGGAAGACGAGGACCTGATCAACGCCGGCAAGCAGCCCGTGACGTTGCTGAAGGGTGGCGCCTACTTCCATCACGGCGATTCGTTCGCGATGATGCGCGGCGGCCACCTGGACATCTGCGTGCTGGGCGCATTCCAGGTCTCGGCCACGGGCGACCTGGCCAACTGGCACACGGGCGCTCCGGATGCCATCCCCGCCGTCGGCGGCGCGATGGATCTCGCCATCGGCGCGCGCCAGGTGTTCGTGATGATGGAACACCAGACCAAGACGGGCGACAGCAAGATCGTCGAACGCTGCACGTATCCGCTGACGGGCATCGGCTGCGTGAACCGCATCTACACGGACCTGGCCGTCCTCGACGTCACGCCGGAAGGCCTGATGGTGCGCGAGATGGTCGATGGATTGAGCCTCGACGAACTGCGCCGCCGCACCGCCGCGCCGCTGCTTGAAATGAAGGAGAACTGACGAATGAACGACGCATTCATCTGCGATGCGATCCGCACACCGATCGGCCGCTACGGCGGCGCGCTGAAGGACGTGCGGGCGGACGACCTGGGCGCGCTGCCGATCGCGGAGCTGATGCGCCGCAATCCCACCGTCGACTGGGAAGCCGTCGACGACGTGATCTATGGCTGTGCCAACCAGGCCGGCGAGGACAATCGCAACGTGGCGCGCATGGCCGCGCTGCTGGCCGGCCTGCCGGCGCGCGTGCCCGGGTCCACCGTGAACCGTCTGTGCGGCTCGGGCATGGATGCCGTCGGCACTGCCGCGCGGGCGATCCGCTCCGGCGACACGGCGCTGATGATCGCCGGCGGCGTCGAATCGATGACTCGCGCGCCGTTCGTGATGGGCAAGGCCGACAGCGCCTTTGCGCGCAGCGCCGAGATCTACGACACGACGATCGGCTGGCGCTTCCCGAACCCGCTGATGCACAAGCTGCACGGCACCGATTCGATGCCGGAGACGGCGGAGAACGTGGCCGGTGAATACGGCATCAACCGCGCCGACCAGGACCGCTTCGCGCTGGCGAGCCAGCAGAAGGCCGCGGCCGCGCAGGCGGCGGGCTGGTTCGACAGCGAGATCATGCCGGTGACCATACCCGTCAAAAAAAGCGAACCGATCGTGTTCGCCCGCGACGAACATCCGCGTGCCACGTCGCTCGAAGCGCTGGCGAAGCTGAAGGGCGTCGTGCGGCCGGACGGCACGGTCACGGCCGGTAACGCGTCCGGCGTCAACGACGGCGCCTGTGCATTGCTGCTGGCCGGCGAACGGGCAGCCAGCGCGCATGGCCTGGTGCCGCGGGCGCGCATCGTCGGCATGGCGACGGCCGGCGTGCCGCCGCGCGTGATGGGTATCGGGCCGCTGCCGGCCACTGTGAAGGTGCTGGCGCAGACGGGCCTGAAGCTGGAGCAGATGGACGTGATCGAGTTGAACGAAGCGTTCGCGGCGCAGGCGCTGGCCGTGCTGCGTGAGCTGGGGCTGCGCGACGACGATCCGCGCGTGAACCCGTGGGGCGGCGCGATCGCGCTGGGCCATCCGCTCGGCATGAGCGGCGCCCGGCTCGTGACGACGGCGCTGAACCAGCTGCAGCGCGGCGGCGGCCGTTACGCTTTGTGTACGATGTGTATCGGCGTGGGGCAGGGCATCGCGCTCGTCATCGAACGGGTGTAAGTGGATTGCATGCGGCCAGCCGGCGCAGACCGGCGGCCGCGTGCATCCGGCTTGGAGAATCAGGAGACAATATGAAACAACCTCGCTTCAATCAACCTCGCTGGGGGCGCCGATGGGTAATGTGATCGGTGTCCTGTTCGACGGCGTGGCGTACGGCAGCCTGCTGTTCATGATCAGTGTCGGCCTGTCCGTTACGATGGGCATGATGAACTTCATCAACCTGGCGCACGGCGCGTTCGCGATGCTGGGCGGTTACGTGTGCGTGCTGCTGCTCGATCGCGCCGGCGTGCCGTTCCTGGCCACGTTGCCGCTGGCCTTCCTCGCGGCAGCGCTGGCGGGCTTTGTTCTCGAGCGCACGCTGTACCGCCGGCTGTACAAGGCCAGCCACCTGGACCAGGTGCTGTTCTCGATCGGCCTGACGTTCATGGCGGTGGCCGGTGCCACGTACTTCTTCGGCCCGACGCAGCAACCGGTCACCCTGCCGGACTGGCTGCGCGGCCAGGTGTCGTTGCTGGGCCTTGAAGTGGGCAGCTACCGGCTGTTCCTGATCGCCGTCGTCGTCCTCGTCACCGGGGCGCTCGGCCTCTTGATCGAGCGCACCCGCTTCGGCGCGCAGATCCGCGCTTCCGTCGATAACCAGACGGCATCCGAAGGCCTGGGCATCAACGTCGGCCGCGTGTTCAGCCTGACGTTCGCGCTGGGCTCGGGCCTGGCGGGCCTCGGCGGCGGCCTGGGCATCGACGTGCTGGGGCTCGATCCCAGCTTCCCCGTCAAGTACATGGTGTACTTCCTGCTGGTCGTCGCCGTCGGCGGCGCCGGCACGATCACGGGGCCGCTGCTGGCCGCCGTCGTGCTGGGCGTGTTCGACGTGGCCGGCAAATACTATGTGCCGGAGATCGGCGCGTTCGTCATCTACGCGTTGATGGTCGTGCTGCTGATCCTGTTCCCCGCTGGCCTGATCCGGAGGAAAGCATGAATGCGATGTCGCACGCTGAAGTCGACCAGGTCGTGACGCCGCCTGTGCCCCTGCCTGCACCGCGCCTGCCGGACGGCCGCTGGAAGGCCCCTGAACTGATGTTCTGGCTGCTGCCGGTCGCGAGCTGGTTCCTGTTCCCGGACTACCTGGTGCTGGCCAGCCAGATCATGATCGTCGGGCTGTTCGCGCTGTCGCTGGACCTGATCCTCGGCTACGCGGGCATCGTCTCGCTGGGCCATGCCGCATTCTTCGGCCTGGGTGCCTACACGGCCGGGCTGCTGGCCGTGCATGGCTGGGGCGAGCCCGTCACCGGCCTGCTCGCGGGTGCCGTGGTTGCCGGGTTGTTCGGCTGGATCGTCAGCTTCCTTGTCGTCCGTGGCCAGGACCTGACGCGGCTGATGGTCACATTGGGCATCGGCCTGATGCTGTTCGAGGCGGCCAACAAGGCATCGTGGCTGACGGGCGGCGTCGATGGCCTGTCCGGCATGATGGTGTCCAATTTGCTGGGCGTTTTCGAGTTCGACCTGCAGGGGAAAACGGCGTTCGTGTACAGCTACGTGGTGCTGTTTGCCGTGTTCGTGCTGCTGCGGCGCCTCGTGCATTCGCCGTTCGGGTTGGGGCTGACGGGCATCCGCGAAGGTGGACGGCGCATGCCGGCGATCGGCGCGAACGTCAACCGCCGGCTGCGTGCCGTGTTCACGGTGGGCGCGGTGGTGGCTGGCGTCGCCGGCGCGCTGCTGGCGCAGACGACGCAGTTCGTCGGCCTCGATGTGCTGAGCTTTCCCCGTTCGGCCGAGCTCCTGATCATGCTGGTGCTGGGCGGGACGGGGCGGCTGTACGGCGCGCTGATCGGCGCGGCCGTGTTCATGATCGCGCAGGACCGCATCGCCGGCATCAATCCCACGTACTGGCAATTCTGGATCGGGCTGCTGCTGGTCTGCATCGTGCTGTTCGCGAAGGGCGGCATCGTCGGCGGCGCCGCGAAGATCGTGCGACGGCTGGGCGAGCGCAAGGAGGGCAAATGAGCGATACCACGATGATCGATACCACATTGCGGACCGAAGGCCTGTCGAAGAGCTGGGGCGCGTTCAAGGCCAACAGCGACGTGTCGCTGACGTTCGCGCCCGGTGCGCGGCATGCGCTGATCGGCCCGAACGGCGCCGGCAAGACGACGTTCATCAACCTCTTGACGGGCGGCTTCGCGCCGACCGCCGGCCGCGTGTACCTGGGCGGCGAGGACATCACGCGGCTGCCGCAGCACCAGCGCGTCAAGCGCGGCATGACGCGCACGTTCCAGATCAACACGCTGTTCGCCGGGCTGACGGTGCTGGAATCCGTCGTGCTGGCGATCAGCGAGCGGCGCGGCCTGCAGAACGTGTGGTGGAAAACGGTGGCGCAGCATCGCGACGTCGTCGACGAGGCGATGGCGCTGCTGCAGTCGCTGCGTCTTGCCGACCAGGCCAACAGCGTCACGCGCGGCATGGCCTATGGCAAGCAGCGGCTCGTGGAAATCGCGCTGGCGCTGGCGACGCAGCCGAAGATCCTGCTGCTGGACGAACCGGCCGCCGGCATCCCGCAGGCCGAGAGCCGCGAGCTGTTCGAAGTGATCGCGCAACTGCCGCGCGATGTGACGATCCTCTTCATCGAACACGATATGGGTCTCGTGTTCCGCTTCGCCGAGCGGATCACGGTGCTCGTCGGCGGCAAGGTGCTGACGGAAGGGACGCCCGCGGAAATCGCGGCGGACCCGCGCGTGAAGGAAGTCTACCTGGGGGAGGGCGGTCATGACTGAGCTGCTGGCGGTGGAGCGGGTGACGGCCGGCTATGGCGAATCCGTCGTGCTGGAAGACGTGTCGTTCGCGCTGGGCGAAGGCGACAGCCTGGCGCTGTTGGGGCGCAACGGCGTCGGCAAAACGAGCCTGCTCGTCACCTTGATGGGATTGACGCGGCTGCACAAGGGCGCGATCCGGTGGGCCGGCAATGACATCGCGAAGGTGCCGTCCTACCGGCGCGCCCGCGCGGGGCTGGGCTGGGTGCCGCAGGAGCGGCATATGTATCCGTCGCTGACGGTCGAGGAGCACCTGACGGTCGTCGCGCGGCCGGGGCCATGGGACGTGAAGCGGATCTACGAGCTGTTCCCGCGGCTGCAGGAGCGGCGCGCGAACATGGGCAACCAGCTGTCCGGCGGCGAGCAGCAGATGGTGGCGATCGCGCGGGCGCTGATGACGAACCCGCGCATGCTGCTGCTGGACGAGCCGATGGAAGGCCTGGCGCCGATCATCGTGCAGGAGCTGCTGGGCGTGATGAAGCGGCTGGTGCGGGACGAGGGGCTGGCGGTGATCGTCGTCGAACAGCATGCGCGGCTGGCGCTGTCGCTGACGCAGCGCGCCATCGTGCTGGACCGCGGCTGCATCGTGCACGATTCGGACAGCCAGTCGCTGCTGGACGACGGCGCGAAGCTGGATCGGCTGGTGGCCGTGGCGTAGGCTAAGGTCGCGTTCATGGTCCGTTGGCTTAAGCGGCGTCGGGCCTGGCCAGCGGTGCCCGGCTTTGTTCGTTGTTCTCGAGCACCAGCTTGTTCAGCAGCGTCATGAATTGCCGCTGTTCGTCATCCGTCAGCGGCGCCAGCAGGCGTTCGCGCAGGCGGTGGACGGCCGGGTCGAGGTGCTTCAGCAGTTGGCTTCCCGCCGGCGTGATCGTCAACGCGCGCTGGCGGCGGTTGTGGGGGATGACCTTGCGCTCCAGCAGACCCTTCTCTTCGAGCCGGGCGCAGACGCTGGCGCCCGTCGACGTGTCGATCGCGACGAGGCCCGCCAAGGTCACCTGGTCGATGCCGGGGCGGGCGGCGAGGGTGCGCAGCAGCGCGTATTGCACGGGCGTCAGCGCGCCCTGCAATTCGTCGTGGAAGATCGACACGGAGATCTGCTGCGCGCGTCGCAGCAGGTGGCCGGGGTGTTCGTGCAGGTCGAGCAGGTCGCTCAGTTCGTCATGGTCCATGGGCGTAAAAAATGTGGTTCATTCGAATCGGACGGGACTATACTGGCCCAAACATTCAGTGCACTGAATATGCAAAGTGCATCATATAGCAAAAGGAGGAGACACCATGTACCCGAAAAACGCCTGGTACGTTGCCTGCACGCCCGATGAAATCGCCGCCGGGCCGCTGGGGCGCCAGATCTGTGGCGAGAAGATCGTGTTCTATCGCGGCGCCGAGGGCGTCGCGGCCGTCGAGGATTTCTGCCCGCACCGCGGCGCGCCGCTGTCGCTAGGATTCGTGCGGGACGGCACGCTCGTATGCGGCTACCACGGCCTGCAGATGGGCTGCGACGGCAAGCCCGTCGCGATGCCCGGCCAGCGGGTGCGCGGTTTCCCATGCATCCGCAGCTACCCGGCCGTCGAACGGTATGGCTTCATCTGGGTGTGGCCGGGCGATGCGGCGCAGGCCGATGCGGCCGCGATCCCGCACCTGGAATGGGCTGTCAGCCCCCAGTGGGCATATGGCGGCGGCCTGTATCACATCGGCTGCGATTACCGGCTGATGATCGATAATCTGATGGACCTGACGCACGAGACCTATGTGCACGCGTCGTCGATCGGGCAGAAGGAGATCGACGAGGCGTCCGTCACGACGAAGACCGTCGGCGACGAGGTGATCACGAGCCGCCACATGCAGAACGTGATGCCGCCGCCATTCTGGCAGGCGGCGCTGCGCGGCAACGGCCTGCCGGATGACGTGCCGGTCGACCGCTGGCAGATCTGCCACTTCACGCCGCCCAGCCACGTGCTGATCGAAGTCGGCGTCGCGCTGGCGGGGCGGGGCGGCTACGACGCGCCGGCCGACGTGAAGGCATCGTCGATCGTCGTCGACTTCATCACGCCGGAGACGGACACCACGCACTGGTACTTCTGGGGCATGGCGCGCAATTTCAAACCAAGCGATGCCGCGCTGACCGACACGATCCGCACGGGCCAGGGCAAGATCTTCGGCGAGGACCGGGCGATGCTGGAACAGCAGCAGGCCAACATCCTGCGCCACCCGGAGCGCAAGCTGCTGATGCTGAACATCGATGCGGGCGGCGTCCAGTCGCGCAAGGTGATCGAGCGGTGGCTCGCGCGCGAACAGCAGGCGCAGGTGGCGGCATGAGCACCCTGCGGATGAAGATCGCGCGCAGGATCGACGAGGCGGAAGGAATCCGCAGCTACGAGCTCGTGTCCGCGGACGGCGCGCCGCTGCCGCCGTTTACGGCCGGCGCGCACATCGACGTGCACCTGGGCCCGGGGCTGGTGCGCCAGTACTCGCTGTGCAATGCGCCGCATGAGCAGCACCGCTATGTGATCGGCGTGCTGCGCGAGCCGGAATCGCGCGGCGGCTCCGTGGCGCTGCACGAGCGCTTTGCCGAAGGCGCCGAGCTGGAGGTCGGCGCGCCGCGCAACCAGTTCGCGCTGCACGAAGGCCGCCACTTCAGCGTGCTGTTCGCCGGCGGCATCGGCATCACGCCGCTGCTGGCGATGGCCGAGCACCTGCACAAGGAGGGCTTGCCGTTCGCGCTGCACTACAGCGTGCGCTCGCCGCAGCGCGCCGCATTCCGCCGCCGGCTGGAAGAGGCGCCGTTCGCAGCGTCCGTGCACCTGCACGTCGCCAGCGAAGGCACGGGCGTGGACGTGGCGGCCGTGCTGGCGCAATGTCCGCCTGGGACGCACCTGTACGTGTGCGGCCCGGCCGGCTACATCGGCCACGTGCTGGAGACAGCGCGCGGTCTCGGCTGGGGCGACGACCGGTTGCATCGCGAGTACTTCGGCGCGGTGCCCGAGGCGCCGGCGGAAGGCGAGCAGCCGTTCGACGTGCGCATCGCCAGCACGGGCGCGACGTACACGGTGCCGCCGGGGCGCAGCGTCGTGCAAGTGCTGCAGGAGCAAGGTGTGGACGTGCCGGTGTCGTGCGAGCAGGGCATCTGCGGCACATGCCTGACGCGCGTGCTGGAAGGCATACCGGAGCACCGCGACCTGTACCAGACGGAGGAGGAACAGGCCGCCAACGATCACTTCACGCCGTGCTGCTCGCGGGCGAAAAGCCCGTTGCTGGTGCTGGATCTGTAACGACAAAAAACCAAAGGAGGAGACATGACGACATACCAGGCCAGGCGCCGCGCCCTGCTCGCGGGCGCGGCCGCCGCGGGACTGCTGCCCACATTCGCATTTGCCGCGCCGCCGTTGAAGGTGGGGCTGATCGTGCCGATGTCCGGCCCGTTCGCTTCGACGGGGCGGCAGATCGAAGCGGCCGTGAAGCTGTACCAGCAACAGCATGGCGACACCGTCGCCGGCCGCAAGATCGAGATTGTGCTGAAGGACGACGGCGGCGTGTCGCCGGACGTGACGAAGCGCCTCGCGCAGGAACTGGTGGCGCGCGACAAGGTGCAGGTGCTGGCGGGCTTCGGCCTGACACCGCTGGCGCTGGCTGCGGCACCCGTCGCGACGCAGGCCAAGGTGCCGATGATCGTGATGGCGGCGGCGACGTCGATCATCCCGCAACGCTCGCCGTACATCGTGCGTACCGGCTTCACGCTGGCGCAGGTGACGGCGCCGCTGGCCGACTGGGCGGCAAAGAACAAGGTGGGCCGGGCGATGACGCTGGTGACGGACTACGGACCGGGCCTGGATGCCGAAAAGGTGTTCGGGAAGCGCTTTACGGCAGGCGGCGGCAAGGTACTCGACGCCTTGCGCGCGCCGCTGCGCAATCCCGACTACGCGCCGTTCCTAGCCCGCGTCAAGGATGCGAAGCCGGACGCGCTGTTCGTCTTCGTGCCGTCGGGCGAGGGTGCGGCCGTGCTGAAGCAGTTCAACGACCGCGGCCTGGCCGCGGCCGGCGTCCGGCTGATCTGCACGGGCGACGTGCTGGACGACGACCTGATGACGGGCATCGGCAACGCGGCGGACGGCGTCGTCAGCAGCCATCACTACTCGGCCGCGCATCCGTCACCGGGAAACAAGGCTTACGTGGAAGCGTTCACGCGGGCGAACAAAGGCATGCGCCCGAACTTCCACTCGGTGGGCGCCTACGACGGCATGCACCTGCTGTACCAGGCGCTGGCAAAGACGAACGGCAACGCCGACGGCGCGCAACTGCTGGCGGCGATGAAGGGCATGGCGTGGACGAGCGTGCGCGGCCCCGTCCGCATCGACCCGACGAGCCGCGACATCGTGCAGACCGTGTACATCCGCAGGGCCGCGCAGGTGGATGGGGGGATGTACAACGTCGAGTTCGACAAGGTCGAGAATGTGGCGGACCCGGGTGTTTGAGGGCGTGGTTCAATAGCTGAGCCTGTGTCCGTGGGACCATGGTCCCACTGCCTGGCACTAAAGGGACACGAGCTTAGCAGTAGATAGCATGAGAACGTTTGCTACGGTCGAGCCCGTGTCCCGTGGGGCCATGGCCCCACTGCCAGGCATCAAAGAGACACGAGCTTAGCAGTAGATAGTATGATAACGTTTGCTACGGTCGAGCCCGTGTCCCTGGTGCCAGGCACCAAAGAGACATAAGCTCAGCAGTAGGTAGCATGAGAACGTTTCCTACAGTCGAGGCTGTGTCCCCTGGTGCCTGGCACTAAAGGGACACGGGCTCGGCATTAAATCCGGTCTCTGCTACAGCCCTGCCAGGAATTCCCGCACCGCCCGGCTGAACGCCACCGGCTGCTCCACCGCCGCAATATGCGACGCCTCCGCCAGCACGACAAGCCGTGCGCCCGGGATCGCGTTGGCGATCGTTTCGGACATCGCCACCGGCGCTCCCTGATCCAGTGCGCCCGCGATCACCAGTGTCGGCACGACGATGCCGGGCAGGCGGGCTGTCGTGTCGACGTTGCCTACCGCGTCGCAGCAGGTGACGTAACCGGCCGGGTCGGTGCTCGTCAGGCGGCGGCGCCAGCGGGCTACTGTGGCCGCTTGCGCGGCGCGGAACGCGGGGTGGAAGTAGCGGGCCATCACGGTGTCGGCGATCGCTTCGAGGCCGTGTTCGCGCACCGTCGCGACGCGCTGGCGCCAGCCTTCGCGGGCCGCTTCCGGGTAGCCGGACGTCGAGTTCGCGATCACCAGCGCGCGCACCATCTTCGGGTGCCGCAGCGCCAGTTCCTGGCCCACCATGCCGCCCATCGACAGCCCGATCCAGATGACCGGCCCCGTCGCCAGCTCCAGCAGCAGCCGGGCCGCGTCGTCGGCCAGCGCCGCCATGTCGTATGGGCCGTCCGGCGCGTCCGACCCGCCGTGGCCGCGGTGGTCGTAGGCGATCACGCGGCACTCAAGCGCCAGTTCGTTCGCCAGGTCGTCCCACATCGACAGGTCCATGCCCAGCGCGTGACTCAGCACGATCGTGTGGCGCGGTGCGCCGCCATGGCGTGGTTCACGCACGCTGTAGTGCAGCGCGGGACGGCTGCCTGTGCGGCCTGTGCGGCCCACGCCCGGATGAACCGCCTGCGCCGGTGCGGCTGCCGCCGGTGCATAGCCGATCCGTTCGCCGATTTCGCGCAGGATCTTCTGCGTATGCGCGAACGCCGTGTTCGCGGCCGGCACGCCCGCATAGATCGCCGACTGCATCAGCACTTCCTTCACTTCGTCCGGCGCCATGCCTTGTTCGCCGCCCAGCAGCGCGGCGCGCACGTGCAGTTCGAATTCCTCCCACCGGCCCAGCGCGATCGTGATCGCCAGGACGATCGCCCGGCGCGTCTTTGCTTCGAGGCCGGGCCGGCCCCAGATTTCGTTCCATGCGAAGCGGGTGATCAGGTTCTGGAACTCGGCGTTGAAGTCGGTGGCATTGTCGAGCGAGCGGTCGACCCATTCGTCGCCCAGGATGCGGCGGCGGTTGCGCAGGCCGCGCTCGAAGTCGTGCTGGAAGGGGTCGTAGGTCATCGTGCGGATTCCATCGTGGAGGATGCGGCTTCCTGCCGCAATTGAGAACGCAACTGAGCGAGCTGACGCACCGCGAGCCGCCGGGCCGGTGCCGCGGCAACGGCCGGGTCGAACAGCGCCTGCAACGCCGCCATGTCGCAGCGCTCACGCAGGTCGTCGTGCGCGGCGATCGCTTCCGGCAGCAGTTCGGCCAGGTGGCGGCCTTCGCGTACCGCCCGCTGCGACAGCGTTTCGACGAATGCGTGTGCCGCCGGGCGGCCGATCGCGGCGGCCAGCGCGATCGACAGCGCCTCCGCGAAGATCAGCCCCTGCAACGCATCGATATTGGCGCGCATGCGGGCCGTATCGACCGTCAGGCCGTCGAACGCGTCGTTCAGCGCCTGCAGCGCGCCATGCGCGCCGATGAACAGCGGCGGCCATTCGGCCAGTTCGGCCTGCCAGTTGCCCAGGCCTCGCTCGTGCTGCTGGCCCATCGCCTGCAGCAGCGCGGCGGCATGCTGTGGCGCTCGGCCGGCCGCGGCCAGCGCGATCATCGCCGACACGGGATTGCGCTTGTGCGGCATCGCCGACGAGCCGCCGCGCCCCTGGCCGGAAGGTTCGGCCAGTTCGCCCACCTCGCCCTGTGCCATCAGCGCCAGGTCCGTCGCGAGCTTGCCCAGGCTGCCCGTCAGCACTGCGATTTCCATCCCCAGGCGCACCCATTCGTCGCGCTGCGTATGCCACGGCGCGTCGGCTGTTTGCAGGCCCAGCTCGTGCGCGACGCGCTGCGCGACGGCATCGCCATGCTCGTCCAGCACGGCCAGCGTGCCGACGGCGCCGCCCAGCTGCAGGCGCAGCGCCCGCGCGGCCGCCTCACGCAGTCGCGCGCGGGCGCGCAGCAGCGGGGCCGTCCAGCCCAGCACCTTCCAGCCGAAGCTCGTCACCTGCGCCGGCTGCATCAACGTGCGCGCCAGCACGGGTGTGTCGACGTGCGCCGCGGCCAGTGCCAGCAGGCTGTCGCACAGCCGCGCGAGGCTGGCCTCGATCAGCGCCAGCGCGTCGCGCGTGGCCAGCACCATCGCCGTGTCGACGACGTCCTGGCTCGTGCTGCCCCAATGCACCCAGGCGGCACACTCCTTGTCGTACAGCCCCACCGTGTGGGTCAGCTCCTTCACCAGCGGGATCGCGAGCGAGCCGGCGCGGCGGCTGGCGGCGATCAGCGCCGGGATGTCGTACAGCTGCGCGTTGCACACGCCCGCAATGGCCCGCGCGGCCGCGGCCGGGATGACGCCTTCCTCCGCTTGCGCGGCGGCCAGCGCCTGCTCGAAGCGCAGCATCGCCTGCACGATGGCAGCATCGTCGAAGACGGCGATCATGTCGCCCGTCGTCAGGAAACTGTCGAAGATCGATACGCTCATGCTCTCCCTTACACGTAGTCGAAGAATACCGTCTCGTGCGGGCCTTGCATATGGATGTCCCAACGGTAGCTGCCGTCCGGCTCTCGCCGGGCCAGCAGCGTCGCGCGGCGTTCTTCCGGCACCTGCGCCAGCAGCGGTGATGGGGCCCCATCTTCCAGGAACACGGCCGTGAACTGGTGTTTTACCAGGCCGCGCGCGAACACGGTGACAAAGGCCGCCGGGCCATCGGATTCGCCTTCGCCCAGCGACAGCCGGAAAGCGAACTCGCCGCCGGCGCCGCTGGGAATGCGCCGGAAGCCCGCCATCGGCTGCCGCGCTTCGGCGCCGGCAGCGTGCGGCGTCCATGCTTCCAGCTGGGCGTCGTCGATCGGCACGCCGTCGCCATCGTGGATGATGCCGTGGATCGTCACGGTGTGTGCGGCTGGCTCGGCGCGGTCGGACAGGTCCACCGCCCATTGCCACGCCTCGTGCGAGAACGGGCCGATCGTCTGCGAAGTGGTGATCTTGCTCATGTGGTGTCCTTAAATTCCCATCGGGGTGGCATCGCGTCCGCGCAGGACGATGTCGAATTCATAGCCCAGCAGGTGCTCGTGCATGGTCTCTTCCAGGCTGTAGCGGGAGACGAGGCGGCGCCGCGCCGCTTCATCGGGAATGCTCTGGAATATCGGGTCGTAGTCGAACAGCGGGTCGTTCGGGAAGTACATCTGCGTCACGAGCCGCTGCGCATACACGTTCCCGAACAGCGAGAAGTGGATATGCGCGGGCCGGAACGCCTTGTGGTGGTTGCCCCACGGGTAGGGGCCCGGCTTGACCGTCACGAAGCGGTAACGGCCGTCGTCGTCCGTCAGCATCTTGCCCCAGCCGTTGAAGTTCGGGTCCAGCGGCGCGTTGTGCTGGTCCTTCTTGTGGCGGTAGCGGCCCGCCGCATTGCACTGCCAGACCTCGACCAGCGAATTGCGCACCGGCTTGCCGTCTTCGTCCGTCACCCGGCCGGTCACGACGATGCGCTCGCCGATGGCCTCGCCCGCGCAGCCGTCCGGCCGCGTCAAGTCGACGTTCGCGCCGATGATGGTCGATGACGGCATCGCGATGTTCGCCGTCACGGGGAGCGCCGCCGCGACGCGCAGCGGCGCCAGCAACGGGCCGCGCTTGACGGTGGATTTATAGGGCGGGTAGACGAGGTCCGGGTAGACGCCCGGCGGCACGGTGTCGAATTTCACGCAGGTCTCCTTGTGTAATCGGGGTGCGACCATGGTAGGCAATTGCGGCCGGGACGCTCAAGCGGGGCAATGCACGGGGCGTCCGCTACTCGCACACCTTGTGCGATAATCGCACAAAACAGGAGATATTTGATGGAGCAGGGCGCACCGCTGCCGCGCGACCTCGTCGCCGGGCTGGAAAAAGGCTTGCAGGTGATCGAGGCATTCGACCAGGAACGCGCACGGCTGACGATCGCCGAAGTGGCGGCGCGCACTGGCCTGACGCGGGCCGCCGCGCGGCGCTACCTGATCACGTTGACGCACCTGGGCTATATGCGGCACGAGAACAAGCTGTTCTCGCTGACGCCGGCCGTGCTGCGGCTCGGCCAGTCCTACCTGCATTCGGCGCGGCTGCCGCGCATCGCCCAACCGCTGCTGTACCGGCTCGCGTATTCGCTGGGCGAGGCCGCGTCGTGCGGCGTGCTCGATGATGGCCAGCTGGTCTGCGTGGCCGCCGTCAGCGCGGGCCGCCTGGTGTCGACGACGCTGCAGCCGGGCACCCGCGTGCCCGCCTACTGCACCGCGAACGGCCGCGTGCTGCTGGCACACCTGCCGCCGGACGAGGTGGAGCGGTATCTCGCCACCGTCGAGCCGGAGCGGATCACGGCGCACACGATCGTGCACCGCGAACGCCTCGCACTGGAGATCGCGCGGGCGCGCGAGCAGGGCTATGCGCTGGTCGACCAGGAACTGGAGCTGGGTTTGCGGGCCATCGCCGTCCCGCTGCGCAACTTCCGCGGCGAGATCGTCGCCGCGATGAACGTCAGCGTGCACGAAGGGCGTATGCCGCTCGACGCAATGGTGGAGCGCTGCCTGCCCGCGATGGTGAAGATCCAGGCCGAGTTGTCGGCGCTGTTGTAGGGCAGGGCGTCAGGCCGCCTGCTCGGTCGCGTTGTGCGCCCGCTCGCGAAATTCCTTCGGCGTCACGCCCATCCGCTTGCGGAACAGCCGGCTGAAGTAGGCCGGGTCCTGGAAGCCCAGCTCGTAGCTGATCGTCGCGATCGACGCGGGCACGTAGGTGAGGTTGCGGCACGCTTCGAGCATCAGCCGGTCCTGCGTCATCTCGAACGCCGATTTGCCGGCCAGTTTCATGCACAGCCGGTTCAGGCGCGGCGCCGTCACGCGCAGCTCGTCCGCATAGCGGCCGACGAGCCATTGTTCGCGAAAGTGCTCCTCGATCAGCGCGCGGAAGCGGCTGAACAGTTCGAACTCGAGGCGGCCCGACTGGTCCGCCAGGCGGCGCTCCGTTTCCAGCCGGACCAGCAGCAACAGCACGCTGCGCGCCAGCCATTCCAGCATCAGCGCGCGGCCGTAGCGGGGCCCGGCCACTTCCAGCATCAGCTGCTGCAGCAGCGCGGAAACACGTTCCTGCAGCGTGGGATTCTCGTGCAGCCGCAGCGCCTGCGGGCGCACGAACAGCGGCGCGAACAGGTCCACCGACAGCACCACGTTCTGGTCCAGCGTCAGCACCCAGCCCTGCGCGTCCTTGGAAAAATCGAACGCATGCACGACGCTGGGGTGGATCGTGATCACCGTAGGGCCATCACAGTTCCACACCATCGAATCGACCTGCGCATTGACCTGGCCGGACATCAGGAACAGCACCTGGAACAGGCCGCGGTGCGTGTGCGGGCCGATGTGCCAGTCGTACAGGCGGCTGCGTGCCTCGATCGTCTCGATGTGCACGAACTCGGCGTTGTCGATCGGCGTATTGTCGCCATACAGGGCGAACTGGGGAATCTCGCGGGTCAGTCTCTTCATGGTCTCATGGGCGGCTGCGTAAAATAGTACAAGCTTTTCCCCGCTTCATCCATTTTTTTCTCGCGGTTGGGGCAGTACGATCCGTCTAACCAAAGAATTAATACAAGACGGAGACATCTTATGCGTACCCAGGCAGCCATCATCGGCGCCGGCCCCGCGGGCCTGCTGCTGTCCCACCTCCTGCATTTGCAGGGCATCGAATCGGTCGTGCTGGAGACGCGCAGCCGGGCCGACATCGAATCGACGATCCGCGCCGGGGTGCTCGAACAGGGCACGATGGACATCCTCACCAATGCCGGCGTCGGTGAACGGATGCGCGCACAGGGTGCGCTGCACCACGGTATCGAGCTGGCGTTCGGCTGCCGCCGCCACCGCATCGACCTGACGGAACTGACGGGCAAGGCGATCACCGTCTACCCGCAGCATGAAGTGATCCGCGACCTCGTCGCGGCCCGCCTGGCGGCACAGGGCCAGATCCTGTTCGAAGTGGCCGACGTGGCGATCGGCGGCATCGACACGGACGCGCCCACCGTCACGTTCACGTACCGGGGCGAGCACGAACGCCTGGAGGCCGACTTCGTCATCGGCTGCGACGGCTTTCACGGCGTGGCGCGCAATGCCATACCGGCAAGCGCCCGTCAGGAATTCCAGCGCACCTATCCGTTCGGCTGGTTCGGCATCCTCGTCGAGTCGGCGCCGTCGTCGCAGGAACTGATCTATGCGCAGCACGAACGGGGCTTCGCGCTGATCAGCACCCGCACGCCGACCGTGCAACGGCTGTACTTCCAGTGCGACCCGCACGACAGCGTCGAGCACTGGCCGGACGACCGCATCTGGGCCGAGCTGCATGCGCGCGTCGAGACGAGTGACGGCTGGCGCATCAACGAAGGCCGCATCTTCCAGAAGAACATCATCGGCATGCGCAGCTTCGTCTGCACGACGATGCGCCACGGCCGGCTGTTCCTGGCCGGCGACGCCGCCCACATCGTGCCGCCGACGGGCGCGAAGGGGATGAACCTGGCCGTCTCGGACGTGCGCTTCCTGGCCGAGGCGCTGGACAGCCATTACCGCGGCGGCGGCACGGCGCTGCTGGACGGTTACCCGGCCCGCGCGCTGCAACGCATCTGGCGCGCCGAATACTTCTCGTGGTGGATGACCCGCATGCTGCACACGTTCGCCGACGCCACGCCGTTCGAACGGGCGATGCAGCGCGCGGAGCTGGAGAACGTCGTCGGTTCGCGCGCGCTGGCGCAGGCGCTGGCCGAGAACTACGTGGGCGCGTTCTGACGCGTACCGGCGCGGGCACGGTACACTGACGGTATCCACGTTCTCAGTGAACCATCATGCGGCAAACCCTGATCGTGCTCGGCCTCGCGCTGCTGGCCGTCGGCCTGGCCTGGCCCTGGCTGCGCAAGCTGCCGCTGGGCCGGCTGCCCGGCGACATCCATGTGGTGCGCGAAGGCTTTTCGTTCCACTTCCCGATCGTCACGTGCCTCGTCATCTCCGTGATCGTGTCGCTCGTGATCTGGTTCCTGCGCCGCTGACGGCCTACAGCGGCAGCGCCGTCTGGTACTTCACCTCGCGCAGCGCCACGCTGGTGTTCACCTGGGCCACGCCCTGCAGCTTGAACATCACCTCGTGCAGGAAGTTCTGGTAGGCCTCCATGTCCGGCACGATCACCTTGATCGTGTAGTCGGAGTTGCCGGTCGTCTCGTAGCACTCGACCACTTCGGGCCGCGCCTGCATCGCGCCCTCGAACGCCTCGACGACGCCGGCCGAGTGCCGGTTGAGCGTCACGTGCGCCAGGCAGCACACCATCAGCCCCACCTTGCGCCGGTCGACGATGGCCGCGTAGCGGGCGATGTAGCCGCTGTCCTCCAACTCCTTCTGGCGCCGCCAGCACGGCGTGGCGGACAGGCCCACGGCCTCGGCCAGTTCGGCCGTCGACATGCGGCCATCCTTCTGCAGCGCGGCAAGGATTTTAAGCGAAGCAGGGTCGAGAGAGGAATTTTTCATTATTCGGTGTATTTCGAAAGGAATATTCCGGAAACCTAGCACACTTTAAAAGAACGAGAAAAATTATTCCGTCCCGGCGAACTTATCATTTCCGCACGGAGACTACAGCCCACGAGGCAAGGAATAACAATGAACGCGATCAATCCGCGCGCGCAAGCGGCCCACGAAGCCGCCGAGCGCACCGTCACACCATCGGCCGGCCACGGCGCCGTCGTCGATCCCGACTATCAGCTGCAGGACAATCTGACCCGCACCAGCGGCCGCGTCTTCCTCACCGGCACGCAGGCCCTCGTGCGCTTGATGCTGGCGCAGCGCCAGCTCGACGACGCCAATGGCCTGCGCACGGCCGGTTTCGTCAGCGGCTACCGCGGTTCGCCGCTGGGTGCCGTCGACCAGGAGATGTGGCGCGCTCAGGACCTGCTGCAGGCGCACGACGTGGAGTTCCTCCCGGCGATCAACGAGGACCTGGGCGCGACCGCCGTGCTGGGTACGCAGCAGGTCGAGACGGATCCGACCCGCAAGGTCGACGGCGTGTTCGCGCTGTGGTACGGCAAGGGCCCCGGCGTGGACCGTTCCGGCGACGCGCTCAAGCACGGCAACGCTTACGGCTCGTCGCCGCACGGCGGCGTGCTGGTGGTGCTGGGCGACGACCATGGCTGCGTGTCGTCGTCGATGCCGCACCAGAGCGAGCAGGCGCTGATCGCGTGGAGCATGCCGGTGCTGAACCCGGCCAATATCGAGGAATACCTGTCGTTCGGCCTGTACGGCTGGGCGCTGTCGCGTTTTTCCGGCGCGTGGGTCGGCTTCAAGGCGATCTCGGAAACCGTCGAAGGCGGTGCCGTCGTCGAGCTGCCGCCGGCACCCGCGTTCGCGGCGCCGGACTACACGTATCCGCCGGACGGTCTGCACTACCGCTGGCCTGACCTGCCCAGCCTGAAGATCGAGCAGCGCGTGGCGGAGAAGTTGAACGCGGTGCGCGCGTTCGCCCGCGCCAACCCGTCGATCGACCGCTTCGTCACGCAGCCGGCCGAGGCGAAGCTGGGCATTATCAGTGCCGGCAAGGCTTACCTCGACTTGATCGAAGCGTTGCAGCGCATGGGCTTGACGCGCGACCGGCTCGAGGAGCTGGGCATCCGGCTGTACAAGCCGGGCCTCACGTGGCCGCTGGAGCCGTCACGGCTCGATGTTTTTGCGGACGGCCTGGCCGAAGTGCTCGTCGTCGAGGAGAAGGGCGACGTCATCGAGCAGCAGCTCAAAACCCACCTGTACAACCGCACCGTGCGCCCGCAAGTGCTGGGCAAGACGGATGCGCAAGGCCAGCCGCTGCTGTCCGCGCTGGGCGAGCTGCGGCCATCGCGCATCGCGTCGGCGCTGATCCGCTGGCTGGCGCCGCACTTGCCGCAACTGGACCTGGCACAGTACCTGCCGGCGTTCTGCGCGGCCGAGCTGAAGGCGCCGGCCGGCACTGCCGTGCGCACGCCGTACTTCTGCTCCGGCTGCCCGCACAACACGTCGACAAAAGTCCCGGAAGGCAGCGTCGCCATTGCCGGCATCGGTTGCCACTTCATGGCCACGTGGATGGAGCGCGATACCGTGCAGCTGACGCAGATGGGCGGCGAGGGCGTCACGTGGGCGGCCGCGTCGCGCTTCGTCGCACGCAAGCACGTGTTCCAGAACCTGGGCGACGGTACCTACTACCATTCCGGCCTGCTGGCGCTGCGCCAGGCCGTGGCCGCGCGCACCAACATCACCTACAAGATCCTGTACAACGACGCGGTGGCGATGACGGGCGGCCAACCCGTCGACGGCAAGCTGTCGGTGCCGCAGATCGTCGAGCAGGTGCTGGCCGAAGGGGCGGTGCGTGCCGTCGTCGTCACCGACCAGCCGGAGAACTACGCGCAAGTGGCGCTGCCGACCGGTGTCACCGTGCATCACCGCGCCGAGCTGGATGTGGTGCAGCGCCAGTTGCGCGACACGGCTGGCGTGACGGTGCTCGTGTACGACCAGACGTGCGCTGCCGAGAAGCGCCGCCGCCGGAAAAAGAAGGAGATGGTCGACCCGCCGCGGCGCGTCGTCATTAACCCGGAAGTATGCGAAGGCTGCGGCGATTGCGGCGTGCAGTCGAACTGCCTGTCGATCGTGCCGCTCGAGACGCCGCTGGGCCGCAAGCGCCAGATCGAGCAGGCTTCCTGCAACAAGGATTACTCGTGCGTGGAAGGCTTCTGCCCCAGCTTCGTCTCCGTGACGGGCGGGCAGCTGAAGAAGCCGCAGGCCGCCACGATCGACGAGGCGCAGATCGAACGCGCGCTGGCCGCGTTCCCGCCACCGCCGGCGTCCGCGTTCGACAAACCGTTCGAGATGCTGGTGGCCGGCGTCGGCGGCACGGGCGTCGTTACCCTGGGCGCGCTGGTGACGATGGCCGCGCACCTGGAAGGCAAGGGCGCTTCGACGCTGGACTTCATGGGCTTCGCGCAGAAGGGCGGCGCCGTGATGTCGCACGTGCGCATCGCCCGCACGCCCACGGCGCTGAACCAGGTGCGCATCGACTTGCAACAGGCCGACGCTGTGCTGGCGTGCGACGCCGTCGTCGGCGCGATGCCCGATGCGCTGGCGGTGATGCGGCATGGCCATACGCAGGTGATCGCCAACGAGCGCGAGATTCCGACGGCCGCGTTCACGCGCAACCCGGATGCCAGCAACGACGTGATGGGCCTGCTGGCACTGCTGCGCCGCGCGGCCGGCGACGCGCACGTGCATGCGCTCGACGCGCAGGACCTGGCGACGCGCCTGTTGGGCGAGCCGATCGCCGGCAATATGCTGATGCTGGGCTATGCGTGGCAGCGCGGCCTCGTCCCCGTCGGCATGGCCGCGCTGCTGCGCGCCGTGGAGCTGAACGGGGTGGCCGTGGCGATGAACCGCAAGGCGCTGCTGCTGGGTCGCCTGGCCGCCGCCGATGGGGCGGTGCTCGATAGGCTGGCCGGCAAGCCCGTGGCCGTGGTGCGCTTCACGCCGCCAGCGACGCTGGAAGAGCTGATCGCCGACCGCACCGCACGGCTGGCGCAGTACCAGGATGCCGCGTACGCGCAGCGCTACGTGGAGGCGGTGCGGCGCGTGGAGCGGCGCGAGCGCGACCTCGACGGGCCGCAATCGAAACAGCCGCTGGCCAAGGCCGTCGCGCGGTCGCTGTACAAGGCAATGGCGTACAAGGACGAGTACGAGGTCGCGCGCCTGCATGCCGCCACGCTGCGCACCCAGCTGGACAGCCAGTTCGATGGCGACTTCCAGCTGGCGTTCCACCTGGCGCCGCCGCTGCTGGCGCGCCGCAAGCCTGGCAGCGATGTGCCGGCGAAGATTCGCGTCGGCGGCTGGATGCTGCCCGTGTTCCGGCTGCTCGCGCCGGGCAAGCGGCTGCGCGGCACGCCGTTCGATCCGTTCGGCTGGACGGCCGAGCGCCGCGCCGAGCGGGCCTGGCGCGACGAGTGCCTGGCGTTCGTCGACGAACTGTGCGCACGGGTGACGGCAGAGGACAAGGCCGTGTGGCTGAAGCTGGCGCAGCTGCCGGAACAGGTGCGCGGCTACGGCCACGTGAAGCATGCCGCGCTGGAGAAGGTGCGCACGGAAGCAGCACGGCTGCGCGCGCAGCTGGGCGCGGGCGCGGCGCGCGCCGCGTGATCAGTGCGCCATCAGCACCGGCACCGTCATGCTGCGCAAGATGGTTTTGGTGACGCCGCCCAGCAGCAGTTCGCGCGCCCGGGCGTGGCCATAGCCGCCCATCACGAGCAGGTCGGCACCCTGGTCGGCTGCGAGGGTCAGCAGCGCGTCGCCCCGGTCGACGCGGCCCAGCTGCACGCGCACCTCAACTGCGATGCCATGGCGTGACAGGTACAGCGCCAGGTCGGCGCCGGGCTGGTCGCCATGCGCGTTACCGCGCCACGGGTCGAGCACGGCGACGACGGTGCGGCGCGCGCGCTTGAGGAGCGGGAGCGCGAACGCGACGGCACGGGTGGCCTCGTGGCTGCCGTCCCAGGCGATCAGTGCGTTCGTGCCGAAGACATCGGCATGGCCCGCACGCGGCAGCAGCAGCACGGGCCGGGCCGCGTTCAGCACCACGTACTCGGGCAGGTCGTGCGATGCCAGCGGCCCGCCGGCCGGGTCGGCCTGGGTGAACACGGACAGGTCGCAGTAGCGCGCATGCAGCGCCAGGCCGCCGTCGATATCGTCGCTGGCCAGCCGCCGTTCGAACGACGGCACGCCGGCGTGCTGGACGAGCGCCTCGAAGCGGTCCAGCCCAGTCTGCGCATCGGCGATCAGCTCGTCGTAGCGGGCCGCCAGCAGGCCCCCGGACAGCTCGGCAGTGCCAGGGTGGATGAAGTTCGACAGGCCCGTCGAGGCGACACCCGTCAGGTGCGCATCGAACTCCAGCGCGAGGCGGGCGGCCGTGCCGATGCGGCGCGGCGCTTGTTCGGACAGGTCGACGTGGACCAGGATCGTTTTGTAGGACATGCGAGGCTCCCCCGTGTTGATGTGTATCGCTGGTAATGCAGTGTGCGGTGGCGGGAAGTTGGAAACATTGACTGCGATCAAACACATTCATTTTCGCGCTGTTCGCGTAAGGTTGGGGAAATTCCAGGCGTCAACGCCGTCTTACCTTCTGTTGGGATAACTCATCGATAGCAGGAGGCAAGCATGGGCACGACGGGCACGATGGGCTTTCAGCACCTGTTCCGCGCGCTGGCTCAGCTGCCGCTGTCGGCTGACGAGATCGCTTGCTTGCGTGATTGGCTCGCCGCGCTGGAGTCGCCGGGGCGCTGCCTGGCCCTGATCGAACAAGCGAAGGGGCGGTGTGCCTGTCCTCATTGCGGCAATGCGCGCTGCCATCGCAGCGGGCACGCCAATGGCTTGCAGCGGTATCGCTGCATCGCCTGCCGGCACAGCTTCAATGCGCTGACCGGTACGCCGCTGGCGCGCCTGCGGCATCGCGACAAATGTCTCCCTTATTTCCAGTGCTTGATCGAGTCACGCACGGTGCGCGCGGCCGCCGAACGCGTCGCGGTCGCGAAGTCGACCAGCTTTCGCTGGCGCCACCGGTTCGTCGCCGCCGTGCGCCGCGAGGAGCCGCCAACGCTGAAGAGCATCGTCGAGGCTGACGAGACCTACGTCCTCGAATCGCAGAAGGGCTCGCGCCATCTCGACCGGCCGCCACGCAAGCGCGGTGGCAGGGCCGCGTGCCGCGGCATCAGTCAGCAGCACGAGTGCGTGCTGGTCGCGCGCGATCGCGGCGCCACGACGCACGCTGTGCATGCCGGCCGGGGCGAGCCGGACGCAGAGCGCCTGCTGCGCTACCTGAAACCGGTGCTGGCGCGGGACGCCTTGCTGGTCAGCGACGGCG
>NZ_VLKW01000009.1 GCF_007830495.1 Pseudoduganella flava
GTGGGCGTTGGAAATTTGAAGGGGGCTGCTCCTAGTACGAGAGGACCGGAGTGGACGAACCTCTGGTGTACCGGTTGTCACGCCAGTGGCATTGCCGGGTAGCTAAGTTCGGAAGAGATAACCGCTGAAAGCATCTAAGCGGGAAACTTGCCTTAAGATGAGATTTCCCGGAGCCTTGAGCTCCTTGAAGGGTCGTTCGAGACCAGGACGTTGATAGGTCAGGTGTGGAAGTGCAGTAATGCATTAAGCTAACTGATACTAATTGCCCGTACGGCTTGTCCCTATAACCTTGACGGTTATATCTGCATTTACTCTTGATGAGTACCCCAACTTTACTTCTTCCGGATTGAGTAGTCGCGTTGCCCAACAGGGAACGAGGCTGCGTACAAGTCATGCCTGATGACCATAGCAAGTCGGTCCCACCCCTTCCCATCCCGAACAGGACCGTGAAACGACTTTGCGCCGATGATAGTGCTGCAACCAGTGTGAAAGTAGGTTATCGTCAGGCTGTTATTTAGAAAAGCCCCACTGACATGTGTCAGTGGGGCTTTTTGCTTTGAGCTTCGCGATGCTGGCACCGCGGGGTGCTCGGCCGGGCACTGCCCGACCTCGCTACCGAAGAGAGCCCGCTACGTGATCGTAGCGGGCTTTTTTCATTTTGTGCCCAACACATGAAGCCTACCGCTCGGCCAGTTTCTCTTGGCTTCGCCTGGTGGGCTTTTTTCATTTGTGCCGCCGCAATGACGCACACGCTCAGCCGAGTATGCTTTTGCTTCGCTCTCGCGGGCCGCTTTCCATTCCGATGGAGTTCCCATCTCCCCGCGTCGACCTGCGTCCCGCATTCGACATCATCCCGTACCAGAAAAATTCCAATGAACAAAGTTCCTTACGTGCAATTAAAGTGTGATAAAATTAGTATCTAAAAATAGCAAGTATTTACCCACGGGCGTGCGATGGAAAAGAAAACGTTGATAAAAGCCGGTGCCGGCATCGCGGTCGTTGCTGCCGCCTTGGTGGCGTACCGGACGTTCGGATGGGGCCACTGGATGGGCGCTGCCAACAATCTGCGGCTGGACCTTTCCAGTCCCGACGCGCTGATCGTGACCAAAAGCCTGTCCACATTGCCGCGCGACCTGTTGACGATCCCGTTGGCGCGCGACGTGCTGCGCGAGGACTTCCTGTTTTATTACGAGCAGAATGAAGACCGCCTCGGCCTCAAGGGCAGCCTGCGGCGCATCGCCTACGAACACGAACTGGGGTGGGGCGACCAGCTGATCCGCATGGTGCTGGATCAGCCCGCCGACGTGGCCTTGTGGCGCGATGCCGACGGCTCGCTGAAACACTTTGCGATCGCCGTTTCGCGCAGCCAGCTCACCCGGTTGATCGAAGAGGCGGGCAAGGTGGCCCTGAAGGACGCGCAGATGCGTCTCGCCGGCACGCTGGCGGTTGACGGCGCCGATGTCTCCGTCTTCGCGCTGGAGTACGCATACGCGCGCACGCTGCTCTTCGCGGCGCGCGGCGACCGTCTCGTCATCCTGTCCGACCCCGGCATGCTGCTGGGCGGCTCCGACGGCACGAAGATCGACGACAAGGCGGAGAAAGTCGTGGCCGACCTGCTGACGAAGGATGCGGCCCGCCAGCACCGGTTCCACGACCAGTTCCATCTCGGCCGCGATGCCGTCGGCGGCCACAGCATCGCCGTGAAGGCCGACTTCCTGTCGTTCGGCTACCAGCCTTTCTTCGGCGGCGTGCAGGCGCTGCGCTTCGACTTCAGCAAGGGCGCCTGGCGCTCGCAAGCCTTGCTGGACGGGGCCAAGCTCGGCAAGGGTGCCTACGATGCCAGCGCACTGTGGGCCGTCCTGCCGCATAACCCGAGCGCCTGCTTTGTCGTGCCGGCCGACTGGACCGCGATGCAGCCCGTGCTGAAGCGCATCGATGCCAAGACATCTCTGCAGCCGCTCGCCGCGCAGATGAGCGGTCCGGCCGCGGCGTGCTGGTACGGCGATTCTCGGCTGCACACGCCCGTCTTCGTTGCGACGCGCGCGCCGGCAGCCGCCAATGCGGACGCGCTGCTTGGCGACTTGTTCACTGCCACGGTCGGCGGCCGCGGCGACGCCCCGCGCGCCACCAAGGCCGGCGATGCCACGCGCTGGCAGCGCACGATCGCGACCAGCCAGGGCGATGCGGCACCGACCCTGGCGGCGGCCGGCAACCTCGTCGTCTACTCGGCCGACGGGCAGCTTGTCGACCGCGTGCTGGCCGTGCGGCGCAAGCAGGCGCCGGCCGTCGCTGACCGGCTCACCGATGCGGCGCATACGGTAGGCGTGATCGCACCCGCTTCGCTGGCCCAGCTGATCGAGACGGAGGCGTTCGGCAGCTTGCCGCCGAACCAGGAACCGGTGCTGCGGGCCGCGGCGGACGCGCACCTGGTGCCGCGGCTGAATGCGCTGAAAAAATACCCGCCTTACCGGATGGTGCTGAAGGGCCAGCCGGCTTCCGGTATCGCCTGGGCGCCGCTCGAATGGCAACCGCTCTCCCGCTGACCATGCGCCGCCGGCTGCTGGCTGCGCTGTTGGCAGCGGCGGTGCCGCCGGCGTTCGCCCTGAAAGGCGCGGCCACCGCACAGGTGCGCCTGTCGCAGGCGCAGAGCAGGGCGTTCCAGGCGTGGATGGTGCGCATTATCAGCGCGCAGCTCGAGCAGGGGCCGACGCCGCGCTGGCAGCACCGCGACTGCGCGGGGCTGGTGCGCTTTGCCGTCAACGAGGCGCTCGCCGTCCACGACGCAAAGTGGCTGCGCGCGAACGGCATCGGCACGGACCGCCGGCTGCCGCCGGAGCTCGGCCTGACGCCCGAACAGGCCGGGCTGCGCAACCGCTGGGTGCAAGCCGACGGCAAGGTGGGGCACTTCGTCACCGCGCTGGCGCTCGTGCAGAACAACAGCCGCTTCGTCGCCCGCGAACTTGGCCAGGCGCTGCCTGGCGACCTGCTGTTCTTCGACCAGGGCGACGAGCAGCACCTGATGGTGTGGATGGGCATGCGCATCGCGTACCACACGGGCACCGTCAAACCCGACGACAACGGTCTGCGGACCGTCGATATTCAACAACTAACGATGTGGAAGGACACCCGGTGGCAACCGACGGTCGACAACCCCAACTTCGCCGGCGTGTTCCGGCTTTCCTTTCTGTCCTGAAGCTGTGCATGCTGGTGTTCTGCCTGGTCGTGCTGGGCAGGACGGCGCTCGCACAGGACGCCAGCAACTACACACCTCTGCGCGGCGAGCCGTTCTTCCTGCTCGCCGACGCGGGCTTCGGCTCAAAGGACGAAGCGAAGGTGCGCCTGGAAGTGCCGGGCCGCGACATGGCGCGCATGAACCTCGAGGCGTATTCGGGAGCGGACATCGTCGTCTACCGGGTCCCCGCGCCGCTGGAGTTCCTGAAGAAGCAGCGCAACCTGCACCGCGTGCAGGTCGAGGGCAATTACCAGGGCGAGGGCTTGGCGAACACGTTGCGCTACCTGTGGGACAGCTGGTGGAAGCAGTCGCGCCTCATCTGGCGCAAGCTGTTCTCGGTCGACGCCCGCAAGGCCGTGACGGCCGAGCAGCCGAAGCTGGCGACGAGCGAAGCGATCCGCCGTCCGACCGTCTTCCAGAACAACCCGCAATACAAGCCGTTGAAGGGCTTCGAGATGGTGGACAGCTTCCGCTATCCGATCTGGCAGGCCAAGCCGATCGAGCCGCCGAAGGGCGTCGAGCTGGCCGGCTCCAGCAGTGAATTCATCAAGACGGGCCCGGGCAACCTGATGATCCCGATCGGCAAACGCAAGCCCGGGCTGTACCTGGTCGAGGCGATCATCGGCGAGCACCGCGCCACCACGCTTGTCTTCGTGTCCGACACGGTGGCGGTCACCAAGGTGTCGGCGGGCCAGATGCTCGTGTGGAGCACGCGGCGCGACAACAGTGCCGCCGTGCCGGGCACAAACCTCGTGTGGACCGACGGCACCGGCGTGCTGCAGTCGGGTGCCACCGGCGCCGACGGCGTCGCATCGCTGGAACGGAGCAGCCCCGAACACACCTATGTGCTGGGCGAGGACAAGCAGGGCGGCGTCTTCGTGTCGGAGAATTTTTATTACGACAGCGAGATCTACAACACGAAGCTGTACGCCGTCACGGACCGGCCACTGTACCGTCCCGGCGACGAGGTCAACGTCAAGTTCCTCGGCCGCGAATTCACGTCGGCCCGCGCATCGCGCCCGGCCGCGGCGGCGCCGATCGGCCTGACCGTCTACGATCCGAACGGCACGCCGCTGCTGACGCAGACCTTGCAGCTGTCGCCGGAAACGGGCAGCGAAACGCGCTTCCAGCTGCCCGAGCAGGCCAGTGCCGGCGGCTACGAGCTGCGCTTCACCTACCAGGGCGGCACCTATGGCGCGGCATTCCGCGTGGCCGAGTACATCAAGCCGCACTTCGAGATCAGCGTGCAGCCGGCGCAGCCGGAATTCAAGACGGGCGAGAAGGTCACCGGCACGATCGCGCTGCGCTATGCGGACGGCAAACCGGTCAAGAACGCGACGTTGACGCTGTCGCTGCGCGGCCAGCAGAACACGCTGGTCGAGGGCGAGCTGCGTTACAGCGGCCTGTTCCCCGTCTCGCTTCAGACCGAGGAATTGAAGACGGACGGCAGCGGCAATGCCGAGTTCTCGCTGCCGCCGGCGGCCGATCCGTCGCGCTACATCCTGACCGTACTGGCCACCGATGGCGCGGCGTACCGCGTCAAGGCCACCCGCGAACTGCTGATCGCCCGGTCGGCCACGACTTACCAGCTGAAGGCGCCGCGGCAGTTTTCCGACCCGGGCCAGACGGTGCGCTTCGCGCTGACGGCGCAGGGCCAGGGCGGCACCGCCGCCAGGCCGGTGCGCTGGGAGATGGTGCAGCTCGAGACGCAGAAGAAGACGGATGGTCCGTTCAATCCGACGGCCACCAGTTGGGACGTGCGGTTCCCCGGCTCCGGCTCGTACCAGCTGAACCTGCGCGATGAACGGGGCAATCTCGTCGCGGCGACGAGCCACTGGGTCAGCGGTGCCGGCATCAAGACGACGCCGGGCAGCATCGAGATCGTGCTGGACCGCGCCAGCTACCGGCCGGGCGAAACGGCCGAAGCGCTGGTCACGTTTTCCGGCCCTGCCGACCAGGCGTTGCTGACGCTCGAGCGCGACAAGGTCGAGCATCACGGCCTGTTGCAAGGCGGCGCGCCATGGTTCCAGGCCGCGCGCGTCGCGCCGAACCAGTGGCGCGTGCGCATCCCCGTGCAGGAAGAGCATGGCCCGAACATCACGTTCTCCGTCGCGCACGTACGCAACGGCGAGTTCGTGTTCGAGAACGCCGGCCTGCAGGTGATCGAACCGCGCATCGCGCTGGCCTTCGCCACCGACAAACAGGTGTACCAGCCGGGCGAGAAGGTGACGCTGGACGTGACCGCCAGCTTGGACGGCAAGCCGGTCTCCACCCTGGTCGCGCTTGGCGTCGTCGACGAGATGATCTATGTGCTGCAACCGGAGATCGCGCCGGACATCGCCGACTTCTTCTACCACGCGCGCCGCAACAACGTGCGCACGACGGCCAGCCTGTCGTTCATCAGCTACGACATGGCGCAGGGCCGTACATCCGGCGTGCCGGCGCGGCACAACTACAACGAGCGCGGCGTGAAGGTGCTGGAGCGGCCGCGCCGCGACAACGTCGACACGGCGCTGTGGGCGCCAGCGTTGCATACCGATGCGGCCGGCCGCGCGCGCGTCACGTTCACGATGCCGGATGCGCTGACGCGCTGGCGCATCACGGGCCGAGCGATGGATACGCAAGGGCGCGTGGGCCAGCGCACCGCGTGGCTGCGCTCCGACAAGGCGTTCTACGCGAAGTGGACGGCACCGGGCTGGATGCGCGCCGGCGACGCGCCGCGCACGTCGGTCGCCGTGTTCAACCAGAGCGGCACGAAGCAGGCGCTGGAAGTGGCGCTGACGGGCGCGGGCGGCACGAAAACCGCGAAGCTCGATGCTGCACCGGGCATCAACTATGTCGAGTTCACGCCGCCGGGCGCCGGCGTTCTGCGCCTCGAAGTGCGCCAGGGCGGCAAGGTCGTCGATGCGCTCGACACGGCCTTGCAGGTGCAACCGGCCGCGTGGAACAGCCCGCGAGCGCAGACGGTGCCGCTTGCCGGCGCCGCCACGCCAATCAAGCTGCCGGCCGATGCGCGCAACGTGCGCGTGTCGTTCGCCCAAGGCGCCGCCAGCCATTTCGCCCGCATCGCCGACGACCTGATCGACTATCCGTACGGCGGCGTCGAGCAGACCGCCAGCCGCATCATTCCGCTGACGATGGCGGCCGGCGCGCTGCCGCCCGATGCGGCGGGCCTGCGCGACAGGCTGCTGGCGAACCTGCAGAACCAGCGCCTGCGCCTCGTGTCGATGGCCGGGCCGGACGCGGTGTTCGGCTGGTGGGGCAACGGCACGCAGGACAGCGCGCTGATGACGGCCTATGCCTACTTCGCCGACTGGTATGCGGCGCGCGCGCTGAAGATCGAACTGCCGCCCGAGCACTGGGACAACCTGCTGAAGGTGTATGGCGACATCGGCGTCAAGGACAGCATCGGCCACCGTGCGCTGGTACTGTGGATGGCGCACGAGATGGGCCTGCCGACGAAGACGCTGGCCTCCGGCCTGGTGGATGACGTCACCCGCGCGTTGCCGCAGCCGAAGGCCGGGCAGCCCGGCGCCGGCAGCCTGCTGCTGGGGGCGGACGATGGCGCCAGCCAGGCCTTGGCCCTGGGCCTGGTCGCGGTGGTCGCGAACGCCAACGGCATCGTCCCCACGCCGCCGCTGCAGGAGCAGTTCGCGCTGGCGTGGAAGGCGCTGCGCGATACCCCGGCGCCGGTGGCCCAGGCATTGCTGGTGCTGGCGGGCGAAGCGCCGGCAAGCCAGCTCGATGCGGTGCTGGCGTCGGTGCGGGCCGATGCGCCCACGCTCGATCGCGCGCTCACCTTGCTGTGGCTGCAGAAGAAGCTGGGCGGCGACCCGTTCGGCAAGGCGCCAGCGCTGGCGCCGCAAGGGCCGTGGCGCAAGGTCGAGACGGCCGCCGGGCAGGCGCTGTGGCGCTGGATGGACCCGAAGGCGCTGCCGTCCGAACTGCAGCTGGCCGCGGCGGCGCCGGCCGGCACGGTCGCCGTGCTGCAGTACGACAGCCGCGCCGCCGAGACGGCGGCGCTACCTGTCACCGTCGAACGCCGCATCCTGCGCATGAAGCGGGTCAAGGCGGGCTACGAGACGGAGCCCGTGAAGGCTGGCGAAGCGCTGCGCACCGATGAACTGTACCTGGACGAGATCCGCCTGAAACCCGCGGCTGGCGGCCGGCACCGCTACGGCCTCGTCGAGGTGCCGCTGCCGCCGGGTGCGAACGTGGAACCGACCACCTGGGGCATCTTGCTCGCGCTGTCCCAGCCGCAGCCGCTGGAACGGGCACGCCAGGTCGACCGGCCGGACGGCTATGCGGTGCCGGTCGATCCCCTCGACGGCGAAGTCGTCGTGCGCCATCTGCTGCGCTTCGCCCAGAAGGGCAGTTACGTGCTGCCGCCGGCGCGCTACCACCACGTCTATCAGCCGGAGCAGAAGGCCTTCGAGGCCGGCGGCAAGACACGCACGCTGAAGGTCGAGTGATCCGCAGGCCATGATGCGCGCGCTCCTGCTCACCGGTTTGCTCGCCGCGCCGCTGTGCGCGGCCGCTGCCACGCTCGACGTGGCGTGGTGGCGCGACGGGCGCGTACAGGCGACCCAGCTGCACGATGGCGACCCGCCGCCGCGCCCCTTCGACGGCGCGCGCGACGTGCCGCTCGGCAGCCTGTGGAAGCTGTTCGTCTACGTCTATGCAGTGGATACGCGCACGCCGATGCCGGACTACCGCTGCGGCGGTCGTGATCCGGAAGAGGTGTACTGCTGCACGGCCGGCAAGACGATCGCGCGCGATGCCGCGCTGGCGCAGTCGTGCGGCCCGTTCTTCGCACCGCACCGCCTGCGGATCGGCGCGGCGCCGTGGCGCGCCTACTGGAGCGGCCGGCTCGGTGCGGAACCGGCCGGCGAGCTCGCCTGGCTGGCGTCCCCCGCGAACCTGACGCCGGAGCGGACGGTGCGCCTGGCCAGCTTGCTGCGCGCCCTGGCCAGCGTGCCGGCCGAAAGCCGGGCCGTCGCGGAAGGCGCGCTGCTGCGCGTGGTGCTGGACGGCCGCGGCGCCGACACGGTGCGCTGGTTTGGCAGCGGCCTGCGCGTGAAGACGTTCTCGTGGCATGAAACGCCGCAGCGGGGCGGCGCCGCGCAACGGCTTGGTGGCGCGGCAGGCTGGCTGGCCGATGGCACCCCCGTGTGGTTCGCGGGGACGGGCACCAGCGCCGGCATCTTCCGGCAATGGGCACCGCAGTTGGCCGCCGCGCTGCCAGCTTCGCTCCCTACTGCACCGGCGCGCGACAGCGGCTGCGTCGAGGTCGAGTTCTTTGCCCGCTATCCGGTGCGGGCCGTGCGCGGCCCTGCCGGCCCGGCCGCGAGCGGCCCGCTGCATGGCCGCCACGTCGTGCAGTTCGAGAACGGCAACAGCCTTGCACTGCAGGGCAACGGCGACATGCTGCTCGCGCGTGACGACGCGGGCCGGCCGCACGTGCGCGGCCGCTTCGGCGTCAACGAATACGTGGCGCGCGTGGTGGACCGCGAAGGCGGCACGCAGGAGCCGGAAGCAGCCAAGGCGCTGGCCGTGGCGGCGCGCACCTACCTGCAGCAGAACGCGCAGCGCGCCGCCGGCTGTCAGCGCATCGCTGATAGCAGCGCGACGCAGCGCGTCAGCCCGAACCCGGCCAGCACGGCCGCGCTGGCGGTGGCACGCTGGACCGACCAGCTGGTGATCGAGGGCGCCACCGTGCGCTATCACCGCGACGTGCCGGGCCCGGATACGCTGGCGTGGACGCAGGCCGTCGCACAGGCCCGGCAGGGGCGCCGCTTCGACGAGGTGCTGGCCGCGGCCTGGCCGCGCGGCGCGCTTGGCATTGCCGGCAACAGCGGCACGCGCTGCAACCGGCTGGCGAACAACGAAGCGTGGCTGGCGCGCGCGTTGCCGCGCTGGGAAAGAGTGCTGCGGGCGGAGGCCGGCTACGAGCAGCCGGCGCAGCTGCCGGCCGTGTGCGCGCTGGCCGTCGGCGCGCCGTATTCGGAACAGTCGCGCAACCGCATCTTCATGCGCCCGCTGGCGACGCGCGAAGACCGCATCACGCTGGCCCACGAATACCTGCACATCGGCCTGCGGCTGCACCCGCGCGGGCAGGACGAAGACTATGTCGAGCGTCTGGCGCGCCGGCTGGCCGACATGAACCCGGAGACGTTATGACAAGATACATTCTGCTTGCCGCGGCCCTGCTGCTGTCCGTGCTGGCACAGGCGCAGGACCGGACGATGACGGCGCCGACGGGCGGCTGGAACCGCGCCGGCCTGACGGACAAGTCGCAGGAACTGGCAAAGAACTATCCGTATTCGCTGATCGACCGGGGCGCGCAGCGCAACCGCCGCATGATCACGGGCCACCTGGCGCAGGCGAGCGACAAGCGGCCGTTTCCGAAGCTGGTCGTCAACGGCAACCCGACACCGCTCTACACGGATGCCGACGGCCGCTACGCGCGCGCCTATTCGTTCGGCTCCGGCTCGAACAGCGTCGAAGTACGCGGCGCGGACGGCAAGAGCGTCAAGCGGGTACAGTTCTACGAAGCGGACCGCACCCGGCCGCAACCGGTCATCCGCGTCATCGCGGCATGGGACGACAACCAGGCCGAAGTCGACCTGCACGTCGTCACGCCGGACGGCCAGCACGCGTTCTGGGCGCACCCCGCGCTGACCAATGGCGGCGGGCTCGATGGCGACACGGTCGACGGCCCCGGCCCGGAGAATTTCATGATGACGGCGCCGCAGCGGGGCGTCTACCAGGTGTGGATCAATTACTGGGGCAACTTCGGCAGCTCGGGCTACCACTTCGACGAATCGACCCGGCAGCAGCCGATCATCACGACGCGCATCACGCTGGTCTTCCATGAAAACACGCCGCGCGAGCGGCGCGAGGAATTCGTGGTGCCGCTGCGCAGCATCGGCGAGCTGACACTCGTGAAAACCTTCACCTTCTGAACCATGAACAAGCTTTGCTTCTTCCTGTGCGCCGTGCCGGCGCTGGCCCAGGCCCAGGTCACGATCGACGCGCCGAAGAACGGCTGGCGCAACTCTGCCGGTGCGCGCGAGCGCTACACGCAGGGCGTGAACTACCCCGCGAACAGCGTCAACCTGCAGCCGGGCCAGAGCGAGACGGCGCAGATCCGCGGCCGCATCGCCAATGCGGGGAAGGGCAAGCCGGCGACCTTGATCGTCAACGGCATCCCGATGCCGCTGGAGGTGCAGGAGAACGGCACGTTCGCCCGCCCGTATGGCTTTGGCAGCGGCTCGAACAGCATCGAGGTGCGCGCGCCGGACGGTACGGGCAGGGCGCGTACGCAGTTCTTCGACGGCTACGCGGGCAAGACGCAGTCCCGCCTGCGCGTGGTGCTGTCGTGGGACAGCGCGGGCACGGACCTCGACCTGCACGTGGTGGCGCCGGATGGCGGCCACGCGTGGTACGGCAGCCGCGTGATGCCGAACGGCGGAGCGCTCGACGTCGACGTGACGACGGGCTACGGCCCCGAGATCTTCTCGAGCGCCGCGCCGCCGAAGGGCAACTACCACGTCTACGTGAACTACTACGGCAGCGGCGCCGAGCGCGATGCGCTGACGGTCGCGCAGGTCGCCATCATCACGAATGAAAACACGCCGCGCGAGAAGCAGCAGATCCTGCGCGTGCCGCTGCGCGCGCCGGGCGAGCTGACGCTCGTGAAGTCGTTCGTGTATCCGTGACGGTTCAGGCGGCGGCGCTGCCCGCTGCGTCGAGCGTACGTACCACGGCCTCGGGCAGTTGCAGGCTGGCCGCCGCCACGTTCTCGCGCAGGTGCGCCACCGACGACGTGCCCGGGATCAGCAGGATGTTCGGCGCGCGCTGCAGCAGCCAGGCGATCGCCACCTGCATCGGCGTCGCACCCAGTTCGGTTGCCGCCGCCGACAGCGTTTCCGATTGCAGCGGCGAGAAGCCACCCAGCGGGAAGAACGGCACGTAGGCGATGCCGTCGCCCTGCAGCCCGTCGACCAGCGTATCGTCGGCGCGGTGCGCGATGTTGTACATGTTCT
The DNA here is from genome assembly GCF_007830495.1 of Pseudoduganella flava. Lineage (GTDB taxonomy): Bacteria > Pseudomonadota > Gammaproteobacteria > Burkholderiales > Burkholderiaceae_D > Rugamonas > Rugamonas flava. The sequence goes on from NZ_VLKW01000009.1 coordinate 11,281, forward strand.
GCACGCAGGCGATCGGCACGATGGCGCGCGCTTCCTCGACCTGGTTGTACGTCACGTTGCTGAGGCCAACGTGGCGGATCAGGCCTTCCCGGCGCAAGTCGGCCAGCACGGTCACTTGCTCGGCCAGCGAGCCTTCGGCCGGCCCGTGCACGTCGAACATCGCGCGCAGGTTCACGACGTGCAGCGCGTCGAGGCCCAGGTTGCGCAGGTTGTCGTGCACGGCCTCGCGCAGCTCCTCCGGCGTGAAGGCGGGCAGCCAGCCGCCTTGAGCATCGCGCCGCGCGCCGATCTTCGTGACGATCGTCAGCTCGTCGCCGTATGGGTGCAGCGCCTCGCGGATCAACTGGTTCGTCACGTGCGGGCCATAGAAATCGGACGTGTCGATGTGGTCGACGCCCAGCTCCACCGCCGCGCGCAGCACGGCCAGCGCGGCCGCCGGGTCCTTCGGCGGGCCGAACACGCCGGGGCCCGCGAGCTGCATGGCGCCATAGCCGAGGCGGCGGACGGTGCGGTCGCCGAGCGCGTAGCGTCCGGCCTTGTCGATACTGGTCATGATCTTCTCCCTGTTTGAACGTGCAGTCACGATAAGGCCGCGCGGGCTGTCGCACAATCCGGTATAGTCGGCACAGGTTGTACGGAAAATCGAACAATGAAAGCAGACCTCGGCGATCTTGCCGCCTTCGTCGCCGTCGCGCGCGCGGGTGGTTTCAGGGAAGCGGCGCGTGCCGCCGGCAGCAGCGCGTCGCGCCTCAGCGATGCGGTGCGCCGCCTCGAAACGCGGCTGGGCGTGCGCCTGCTGAACCGCACCACGCGCAGCGTCGTGCCGACCGATGCCGGCAAGAGCCTGTACGAGCGCCTCGCCCCCATGCTGGACGAAGTCGACAGCGCGCTCGACGTCATCAACGGTTTTCGCGACACGCCATCGGGCACGCTGCGCCTGAACGTGCCGATGAGCGCCGCGCGGCTCGTCCTGCCGCGGATCGTGCCGCGCTTCCTGGCGCAGTACCCGGAGATCCGGCTCGAAGTGATCGCCGACGAGAGCTTTGTCGACGTGCTGGCCGCCGGCTGCGATGCCGGTATCCGCTACGAGGAAAGGCTGGAACTGGACATGGTCGCGGTGCCGATCGGCCCGCGCACGCAGCGCATGGCCGCCGGCGCCGCGCCGGGCTACCTGGAGCGCCACGGCCGTCCGCGCCATCCCCGCGAACTGCTGGGGCACGCGTGCATGCGCGCCCGCTTCGCCAGCGGTGCGATGATCCCGTGGGTGTTCGAGCGGGACGGCGAAACGGTCAGCCTCGACCCGCAAGGCCCGTTGCTGGTGCAGGTCGGCGGCGCGCTGGACCTGGCGACCGACGCGGCGGTGGCCGGCACGGGCCTCGTCTACCTGTTCGAGGATTGGCTGCGGCCATATTTCGAGCGTGGCGAGCTCGAACCCGTGCTGGAGCCATGGTGGCCGCGCTTTTCCGGGCCTTACCTGTACTACCCCGGCCGGCGCCTGCTGCCGGCGCCGCTGCGGGCGTTCGTCGATTTTATCCGGCACGACGGCGGCTGAGCCGGTCCGGCGTGCATGCCCGCTCGACGCGGCCGGGAATGGAAGCGGCCCGCCGGAACGCCGGCCGCCGCAAGACCGGCCAGCGCCAGCAGCGCCGAAGGCGATGCGTCAGGCATGCTGGCGCTGGTAGCAGCCGACCAGCTGCGCCTGCCCCAGCACGTGACCCTGCATCGCATGTTCCAGCTCGGCCTTGGTCGTGGAACCCAGGTCGGGCAGTTGCGCGTCCAGTGCATACAACTTGAAGAAGTAGCGGTGCTTGCCGATCGGCGGGCAGGGGCCGCCGTAGCCCGCCTTGCCCCAGTCGTTCTTGCCGCAGCGCGTGCCGGCCGGCAGTTGGCGGCTGCCGCCTTCGGCCAGCCGGCCCGCTGCGGGCGGGATGTTGTAGAGCACCCAGTGCACCCACGTGCGCTGCGGCGCGGCCGGGTCGGGCGCGTCCGGATCGTCGACGATCAGCGCCAGGCTTTTCGTCCCGGCCGGCAGTTCCGCCCAGGCCAGCGGTGGCGACGTGTCCGCGCCGTCGCACGTGAAGGTGGCCGGGATCGCGCCGCCGTCCACGAAGATCGATGAAAGAGTCAGCGCCATGGTGCCTCCTGCTGTCGATGGACTTCGGAGCACCAGCTTACACCCATGGCGGCGCGTCGGCACGCGCACGGGGCGGTACAATGCCTGTTCAACAATAAAGGACGTCCATGAACGAACAGTCGGCCCGCAACGTGGTACTGGTACGCGCCATCGAGACCACCGACCAGAAACGTGAAATCCTCAGCGACGACGACCGCCGCTACGCGAACCGCACGGCGCGCGAGCTGGCGCAGTGGCAGGCGGCCGAGAGCGGCGCCGCCGCCTCGTCCGAGCACTTCCTGCAGCAGCGCGCCGAGCAGATCGTCAAGAAGCTGGCGCAGCGCCATGCCGCCTTTGCCGCGTTCGCGAAACGCACGCCCGGCCTGGCCGCCGTGGCCTGGCTGCTGCCGCTGCTGGCGCTGGTGCTGGGCGCGGCGCTCGACCGCATCGCCGATCCGCACCGCGTCGACCTGCTGTCGGCACCGTTGCTGGGCATCGTCGCGTGGAACCTGCTCGTCTACCTGGTGATGCTGGTGTGGCTGTGCATTCCTAAGGCGGGGACGACACGGCTGCGCGCCGCGTGGATCCGGCGCCTGTCCGTCGGCAAGGCGGCGCTGCCGCGCAAGATGCCGCATGCGCTGTCGGCCGGGCTGTATGCGTTCATGGCCGACTGGGCACGGCTCTCCGCGCCGCTGAACGGCGCTCGGCTGGCGCGCACGATGCACCTGGCCGCGGTGCTGTTCGCCGTCGGCGCCGTGCTGTCGCTGTACGCGCGCGGCATGCTGGCGCAGTACGGCGCCGGCTGGGAAAGCACCTTCCTCGATGCGCAGCAGCTGCATGCGCTGCTGTCGACGCTGTTCTGGCCCGCGCTGACGGTGTTCAAGCTGCAGGGCTTCACCCTGGCCGACGTGCAGGCACTGCACTTCGCCGCCGGCGGCCAGCCGCCCGCCGCGGAAGGAGCGCGCTGGGTGCACCTGTACGCGGCCACGCTGGTGCTGCTGGTCGTGCTGCCGCGCCTTCTCTTTGCCGGGATCGCGGCGGCCCGCGCGGCGCTGCTGGCGCGCCGCTTCCCGCTCGACCTGGACGAGCCGTACTTCCGCCAGCTGGGCGACGCGGCCGGCGGCGAGCCGGGCGTGCTGCGCGTGCTGCCATACAGCTTCACGGTGGACGAGGCGCGCAGCCGCGGCCTGGAAGCGGTGGCCGCCCAGCTGCTCGGCGAACGGGCGCGCGTGCGCCTGTTCGCGCCGGTCGCCTACGGCAGCGATCCCGCGGCCGCGCTGCGCGACCTGGACCTGCGCGACCCGGCCATCACGTCGACGGCACTGCTGTTCGGCCTGGCCGCCACGCCCGAGAAGGAAAACCATGGCGCGTTCATCGCCCAGGTGGTCCGTGCGCTGCCGCAGCGTACCGTCGTGCTGCTCGACGAATCCGCGTTCAGCGTACGCACGCCGGACCCGCAGCGCGTGCGCGAGCGCGTCGAGCTGTGGCGCGAGTTCTGTGTGTTCCACGGCGCCGAGCCGACGGTCGTCAACCTGCTGGCGCCGGCCGGTGAAGGAGCGCAGCCATGAGCGACACGATCCAGCTGACCTTGATCTCGCATACGAACAACGGCAAGACGACCCTGGCCCGCACGCTGCTGGGCATGGACGTGGGCGAGGTGCGCGACGCGGCGCACGTCACCGCGCTGTCCGAGGCGCATACCTTGCAGGCCACCGAGCAGGGCGACCGCCTGATGCTGTGGGATACGCCGGGCTTCGGCGACTCGGTGCGGCTGATGAAGCGGCTGGCGCAGTCGGGCAATCCGATCGGCTGGTTCCTGCGCGAGGTGGTTGACCGCTACCGCGACCGGCCGTTCTGGCTCAGCCAGCAGGCGCTGCGCGCCGCGCGCGACGAAGCCGACGTGGTGCTCTATCTCGTGAACTCCGCCGAGCGGCCCGAGGATGGGGGCTACCTGCCGTCCGAGATGCGCATCCTGGCCTGGCTGGACAAGCCTGTGCTGGTGCTGCTGAACCAGATGGGGCCACCGCGGCCGGCGCATGACGAACAGGCCGAGCAGCTGCGCTGGCGCGAGCATATGCGCCAGTACCCGGCCGTGCGCGACGTGCTGCCGCTCGACGCGTTCGCGCGCTGCTGGGTGCACGAGCGCGTGTTCTACGATGCGCTGGACAAGCTCGTGCCGGATGCGAAACGGGAAGCCTACGGCCGCCTGTTCGGGGCGTGGGAAACGCAGAACACGCGCCGTTTCCAGCAATCGATGGCCGTGATCGCGCAACAGCTGCTGGACGGGGCGCGCGACCGCCAGGCCGTCGAGACGGGCGAGCAGGGCATGCTGAGTTCCGCGCTGAAGCTGGTCGGCATCGGCAAGGGCGACGACCGCCGCCGGCAGGAACGGGCCATGAACACGCTGGTCGCGCGCCTGAACCTGGCGATCGGGCAGACTACCGTCAGCCTGCTGGCGCTGCACCGCCTGAACGCCAGCGCGGCGCCGACGATCAATGCGCGCGTCAGCAACAACTTCGTCGTCAAGGCGCCCGTCGAGAAAGGCCAGGCGGCGCTGCTGGGCGCGATCGTGTCCGGCGCCGCGACGGGGCTGTCGGCCGACCTGGCCGCCGGGGGCCTGACGCTCGGCACGGGGGCACTCTTGGGTGGCGTGATCGGCGCGCTGACGTTCGCCGGCGCCGCCTGGGGCTTCAACGCCAGCACGGACCGCAAGCACCCGTCGATCACGCTGTCCGACGAGTTCCTGCGCACCTTGTTCGTCACCAGCGTGCTGCGCTACCTGGCCGTCGCCCACTTCGGCCGCGGGCGCGGCAATTTCGTCGAGAGCGAGGCACCGGCATTCTGGCAGGACGAGGTCGAGCAAGCCGTCGCGCTGCGCGAGGCGGACCTGGCGCGCCTGTGGCGCACGTTGCGCGAGCAGGAGGACGGCGACATCGCCCCCGCCAGCGCGCTGCTGACGAATGTGACGCTGCAGGTGCTGGGGCGGCTGTATCCGGGCACGGTGCTGCCGGCCGCCGCGGCAGGATCAGGCAATACCCTGTCAGGATAGTTCTACCGCCCGGCCGTGCTGCCGTCCTACCATGAACGCAACGTTCAGGAGGACATCATGCACACCATCGACACCATCTACATCAACGGGCAATTCGTCACGTCGCACGGCAGCGAGGTGATGACGCTGCAGGACCCGGTCACCGGGGCGGACGCGACGCACGTGCGCCTCGCCGACGAAACGGATGCCCGCGCCGCCATCGCGGCCGCCGTTGCGGCGTATGACCGGCACCGGGCCGGCACGCGCGAGCAGCGCATGGCATGGTTGCAGCGGCTGCACGACGCGGTGCTGGCGCACGAGCGCGAGCTGGTCGACACGATGGTGGCCGAATACGGCGGCCCCGTCGCCACAAGCACGGGCACGGTGCGCCGCGCCGCCAACGCATTCGCATCCGCCCGGCGCATCCTTGGCAGCTATGCGTTCGAGCGCCGGATCGGCATCGCCAACGTCGTGATGGAGCCGCTGGGCGTCGTCGGCCTGATCACGCCGTGGAATGCGAACTACAGCTTCATCTGCAACAAGCTGGCGATGGCGCTGGCCGCCGGCAGCACGGGCGTGATCAAGCCCGCCGAACTCTCCGCCGCGCAGACGGCGCTGCTGACGCGGGTGCTGCACGAGGCGGACCTGCCACCGGGCCTGTTCAACATCGTCACCGGCCGCGGCGACACCGTCGGTGCGGAAATCACGCGGCACCCGGACATCGCGAAGATCTCGTTTACCGGCTCGACCGCGGTGGGCAAGACGATCGCGCGTGGCGCCGTCGACACGATGAAGCGCGTCACGCTGGAGCTGGGCGGCAAGTCGCCGACCTTGCTGCTGGACGACGCCGACTTCGCCAAGGCGATCCCGCTGGCGATCGGCGCGGCGACGATGAACAGCGGGCAGGCATGCCTCGCGGGCACGCGCCTGCTGGTGCCGGCCGCGCGCCTGGAGGAGGCCCAGCGGATGGCGGCGCAGGCGATGGGGGCATTGCACGTGGGCGACCCGCGCGATCCGGCCACCCGTATCGGCCCGCTCGTGAACCAGCGCCAGTTCGAGCGCGTGCAGGGCTACATCCGCAAGGGGATCGAGGAGGGCGCCACGCTGCTGGCGGGCGGGGAGGGACGGCCGGACGGCTTGCAGCAGGGCTGGTTCGTGCGGCCCACCGTGTTCGGCAATGTGCGCAACGACATGACGATCGCCCGCGAGGAAATCTTCGGCCCGGTGCTGTGCGTGATCCCGTACCGCGACGAGGATGAGGCCATCGCGATCGCCAACGATACTCCCTACGGCCTGCACGCCTACGTGTTCTCGGGCGACCTGGCGCGCGCCAACCGGGTGGCCCGGCGCGTCATCGCCGGGCGCGTGTTCATCAATGGGTTGTATGATGAACCCGAAGCGCCGTTCGGCGGTTTCAGGCAATCGGGCCTGGGCCGCGAGTTCGGCATCCACGGCTTCGAACAGTACCTGGAACCGAAGGCATTGATGGGCCATGAACAAGCTCTCTGATCTTCCGGCCGCGCTGGCGGCCTTGCGCGCCGCCGCGCTGCGCCATTTCGATGGCGTGCCGCTGACGCAGCGCGACGTGCGCACGGCCATCCCGTGGCTGTCGTTCATCCGCCTGGCCGCCCCCACGCCCACGCAGTGCGCGATGCTGGAACCTTCGATGTGCCTGCTGCTGCAGGGCGAGAAGCGCACGCTGGTGGGGCAGGAAGTGCTGGCGTACGGCCCGGGCAGCTATGTGCTGTCCGGCGTCGAGCTGCCGGTGGCGGGGCAGGTGACGGCCGCCACGGCCGCCGCACCGTACCTGGGCATCCGCGTCGGCCTGGATACGAAGGAACTGGCCGCGTTCCTGCTGGAGATGCGCCCGCCGGTGCCGCCCGCAGCCGAGGGACGCAGCGCCGTCTACGTGGAGCAGGCGGACGACGCGCTGCTCGATGTGTTCGGGCGCCTGCTGCGATTGCTGGAGAGCCCGCGCGACGTGCCCGTGCTGGCGCGCATCCTGAAGCAGGAGCTGACCTATCGCCTGCTGACGGCGCCCTCCGGCGGCGTGCTGGCGCAGACGGTGCTGGGCGGGACCGACGAGCAGCCGGTCGGGCGGGCGATCCGCTGGATCCGCGAGCATTACGACGAGCCGCTGTCGATCGATGCGCTGGCCCGCGAGGTGCGGCTGTCGACGTCCGTGCTGCACCGGCGCTTCAAGCAGGTGACGGTGATGAGCCCCCTGCAGTACCAGAAGCAGGTGCGGTTGCTGGAGGCGCGCAAGCTGCTGCTGACGAGCGGGCTGGAGGCCGCCACGGTGGCGTATCGCGTGGGCTACGAAAGCCCGTCGCAGTTCTCGCGCGAGTACCGCCGGCAGTTCGGTGCGCCGCCGCTGCGCGATGCGGCGCTGCTGCGGGACCAGATGCCGGAGGTGTAAGCGTACGGCCGGCATGAAAAAACGGCGCGCTCCTTGCGGAACGCGCCGTGCAGTCGTTGGCGGTGAGCGCTTACGCCGGTTCGGCCGCCGGCACGTCCTCGCGCGGCGGCAGCGCGATCTGGTTGTCGGTGCTGAACTGGTAGTCGCGGAACACGTGTTCGGCGGACAGCAGCTGGTACTCGCCGTTGGCCAGCTTGTGCGTCGTGTCCTTCAGGCGGTAGGTGTAATGGCCGCAGGTCCAGCAATTGAAGTTGCGCATGTGCGTGCACAGGCACGTCTTGTCCATCACCTTGATACCCTTGTCGCTGCCGCCGTTCGCGACCACTTCGCGGTTGTACGAGTTGATGTAGGAGCAGTTGCCGGTAGCGTCCAGCAGATAGCCGTACGATTCGCAGCCGGGGCGGGTATTGGTGCCGATCGCCGGAGTGTTGCGCAGCATGCGCATCGGGTAGCCCGTCGGCGAGATGCCGTTGACGATCACGTCCTCTTCGGATGCTTTCGCGTATTCCTGCTTCACCTTGTCCGGCAGCCCGCATTCCTTCGTGATCGTGAAGCGCGTGGCGACCTGCACGCCGGCCGCGCCCATCTCGAGGAACGAGACGGCATCGCTGCCCGTGAAGATGCCGCCGGCGGCGATGACGGGAATATCGAGCTGTTCCTGCTTCAGGTAGGCCAGGATTTCGGCGACGATCGTGTGCAGGTCGTAGTCCTGCCAGTCGTCCAGGCCGAAGCCCAGGTGGCCGCCGGCCAACGGGCCTTCGACGATCACGTAGTCGGGCAGGCGGTCCAGCTTCGCGTTCTTGCGCAGGAAGATCTGCAGCGCGCGCACCGAGGAGACGATGATGCCCAGCTTCGCGTCGCGGAAGCGCGGGTGGTCGGCCATCAGGCCGAACGAGTTGAAGTGCAGGCCGGCGGACAGCGTGATGCCGTCGATGCCCGCGTCCAGCGCCGCGTTCAGGCGCACGCGCAGCGTTTCGCGCGGGCCGTTCATCGTCAGCTTCTCCATGCAGTTCACGAAGATGAGGCCCGGGCCCTTCTTCTGCTCCATGGTCTTGCCGATGTGCAGGCGCTGCGCTTCGGCCAGGCGGTTCAGGTCGAACTGCACCACCGCCTTGTCCATGTTATTGATGTTGAACTTGTAGAGCTTCGTCTTGTCCTTGACGAAGGTGGTGTCGAAGCGGCGGTCGGAAACGTCTTCCACCATCGCGTCGGAAATGTGGCCAATACCGCCCAGGCGCGCCGCTTCCAGCGCGAGCTCGGAGGTGGAGATGTCCACCCCCATGCCGCCGATCATGATGGGCACGTACTCTTTGTCGCCGAACCGCAGGCGGAAATCATCAACACGTTTCATTGCTATCCTCTGGACTACCGGCGCCGCGGGCTCAGTCGCGGAAGTTGTTGAATTCGAGCGGCGTATCGGCCACTTCCTTGCGCAGCAGCGCCATCGCGGCCTGCAGGTCGTCGCGCTTGGCGCCTTGCACGCGCACGGAGTCGCCCTGGATGCTGGCCTGCACCTTCATCTTGCTTTCCTTGATGATCTTGGTGATCTTCTTGGCCGTCTCGGTCTCGATGCCGTTCTTCACCTTGATCACCTGCTTGACCTTGTCGCCGCCGATCTTCTCGATCTTGCCTTCGTCCAGGAAGCGTACATCCACCTTGCGCTTGGCCAGCTTGTTGGTCAACACGTCCTTCACTTGGCTCAGCTGGAACTCGGAGTCGGCGAACGCGGTCAGCTCATGTTCCTTCTGCTCGACGCGCGCATCGCTGCCCTTGAAGTCGAAGCGCGTGGAGATCTCCTTGTTGGACTGGTCGACGGCGTTGCGCACCTCGATCATGTCAGCTTCGGATACGACGTCAAACGATGGCATGATTGTTCCTTTCGAAATTCCTGTTGCTCGCGGTGGCCCCGCGAAAGATGCGACATTTTAACGGACAACGAGGCGAACGCTCGGTCGTTTTTGTTCCTTTCACTCTATAATCGAGCAAAATACTCAGCCTGCCATGCATTCCGATCTAGTCATTTCGCACGATTTTTCCCTGCGCACCCTGAACACCTTCGGGATCGACGCGCGGGCCCGCCACTATGCCCGCATCACCGCGCCCGCCCAGCTGGCGGCCGTGCTGGCCGATCCCCCCCTGGCCGCGCTGCCCCGGCTCGTGCTGGGCGGCGGCAGCAACCTGCTGCTGACGGGCGACTTCGACGGCCTCGTGCTGCACATGGCCACCAGCGGCCGCGAGATCCTGCCGGGCGGCGGGGAGCATGTGCTGGTGCGCGCCCAGGCGGGCGAGAACTGGCATGCCTTCGTCGAATGGACGCTGGCGCAGGGCCTCGGCGGGCTGGAAAACCTGGCGCTGATCCCCGGCACCGTCGGCGCCGCGCCGATCCAGAATATCGGCGCCTATGGCCTGGAAACGAAAGACGTGTTCCACAGCCTGACGGCGTTCGACCCCGCTTCCGGCGAGATGGTGACGATGCGGGCCGCCGACTGCCGCTTCGGCTATCGCGACAGCGTGTTCAAGCAGCACCCGGAGCGGGGCCTGATCATCGTCGACGTGACGTTCGCGCTGCCGCGCGCGTGGCGGCCGAACCTGCGCTACGCCGAACTTGCCAACGAGTTGGCCAATGAGCTGGCCAGCGGGTTGACAAATACCGTGGCGGGGCAGGGCGCCGCCGTGCCCACGGCACGCCAGGTGGCCGATGCAGTCATCGCGATCCGCCGGCGCAAGCTGCCCGACCCGCAGGTCATCGGCAATGCGGGCAGCTTCTTCAAGAATCCCGTCGTCAGCGCGGCGCAATGCGCCGCTCTGCTGGAGCGCTATCCGGCGCTGGTCCATCACCGCCAGGAAGACGGCAGCGAGAAGTTGGCCGCCGGCTGGCTGATCGACCAGTGCGGCTGGAAAGGTAAAAGCCTCGGGGCGGCCGGCGTCTACCCGAAGCAGGCGCTGGTCCTCGTCAACCAGGGCGGCGCCACGGGCGCGGACGTGCAGCGCCTCGCCCGGGCTATCCAGGCGGACGTGCAGGAACGCTTCGGCGTGCTGCTGGAACCGGAACCGGTCTTCGTCTGATTGGGCCAGCCTGGGTCAGGCCAGCTGCGCGGCGCTGACGGAGCGGTTGCGGCCCTGTTCCTTCGCGGCGTACAGCGCGCGGTCGGCCCCTTCGAGCAAGTCGGCCGGGCTGATGCCCGGCGCGGGAATCAGCGTGGCCACGCCGACGGACATCGTGACGAAGCCGTGCGACGCCTGCGGGTTCTCCAGCCTCAGCTCCGCCAGGCTGCGCACGCACTCCTCGGCCACGACGCGGGCGCCGGCCGCTTCCGTATCCGGCAGCACGATCGCGAATTCCTCGCCACCGTAGCGGGCGGCCAGGTCGGCCGGGCGCTTCAGGCAGGCCGTCAGCACGGCGGCCGCCTTCTTCAGGCACAGGTCGCCGGCCAGGTGGCCGAACGTGTCGTTGTACATCTTGAAGCAGTCGATGTCGCCCAGCAGCAGCGACAACGGGCGGCGTTCGCGCTGGCCGCGCTGCCATTCGTGCTGCACGGCCTCGTCGAAGCGGCGGCGGTTGGCGATGCCCGTCAGGCTGTCCAACGCGGCCAGCTTCTGCAGCTCGATGTTCGCGATCGCCAGGTTCTTCTGACTTTCGCGCAGGAAATGGAACGCTTCGTCGCGCTGCAGCAGGCTGATGCACGCGTTGGAGTGGTAGCGCACGCGCGCCAGCAGTTCCACGCGGTCCGGCAGTTTGACCAGGTAGTCGTTCGCGCCCACCGCGAAGCCGTGCGCTTTCGACGTGGGCTCTTCCTTGGAGGACAGCACGATGACGGGCACGTGCGCCAGCGATGCCTGGGCGCGGTAGCGGCGGATCAGCTCGAAGCCGTCCCAGCCAGGCATCACGAGGTCCTGCAGGATCACCGTGGGTTGCATGCGCAGGGCGATGTCGACCGCCTGGGCCGGGTCGGTCACGAAATGGAACTCGATGTCGGGCTGGTCCGCGAGCATGCGGCGCACCGCCTCGACAACCATCAGCTGGTCGTCGACGAGCAGGACACGCACTTTGAAGGCAGTGAGGGCGATTTCCGGTGCGGTGCCGGCCTGGGACATCGGGCTTTCCTATGGTTGGAGGGTCTGTCGGCACTGGCGGCGGTCAGGACCTGCCACCAGTGGTGCTGCGCAGGAAGGGGCCGATCTTCTCGAGCGGCAGGATGAGCTGCGCCGCGTCGAGCTCCGCCGCTGCGCGCGGCATGCCGTACACGGCGCTCGACGCCTGGTCCTGCGCCACCGTCGTCTTGCCGGCGCGCCGCAGGGCCAGCAGCCCCTCGGCGCCGTCCCGGCCCATGCCGGTCAGCAGGACGCCGATCGCCTCTTCGCGCCAGTGCTGCGCCACGCAGCGGAAGAAAACGTCGACGGATGGCCGGTACGCGTAATCCCTCGGCACCGCATCGTAACCCAAGTGGTGTGTTTCATCCAGTACCAGGTGGTCGTTGCTCTTTGCAATCATCACGGTGCCGCCCATCAGCTCGTCGCCGTCCTCGATGGGACGCACCGGCATCGTCACCTGGTCGCTCAGCCATTTGGCGAAGTGGTCGGCGAAGTTCGCGTCGATGTGCTGCACGACGACGATCGCGCAATGCGGTGGCGCGCGCCAGCCGGCCAGGATGTTGGAGACGGCCAGCGGCCCTCCCGTCGAGGCGCCGATCGCGACCAGCGTGCGCACCCCCGTCGCAGAGCGCTCTTCGGTCGGGCCGAACGTGCGCGGCTGCATCGCCTGCGAGCCGCCGCTGTGGCGGATCAACTTGTCCAGCGTGCGCAGCTTGGCCAGCAGCTGGGCACCGCCCTCGTTGTGGCCGGGCATCAGCATCGGCGTGGCCGTCACGTCCAGCGCGCCGGCGCCGAGCGCGCGGAACACCTGGTTGACGCTGTCCTGCGGCCGGCCGGTGACGATCAGGATCGCGCACGGCGACTCGGCCATGATGCGGCGGGTCGCCTCGACGCCGTCCAGCTCGGGCATGTTCAGGTCCATCAGCACCAGGTCCGGCCGGTTCTCCGCGCACATGCGCACGGCTTCGAGCCCGGTGCGCGCGATCCACACCACCTGGTGCAGCTTGGTGGCGGCAATCACCCGGCGCAGCGCTTCCGCCGCCATCGCGACGTCGTTGGCGATGCCGATCTTCATTTGGCGGCGTCCCCGATCAGGTCCCGGACGGCGTCGAGCAACGTCTCGTCGTGGAAGCTGCCCTTCGTCAGGTAGTAGTCGGCACCGGCTGCAAGGCCGCGGGCCCGGTCTTCCGGGCGGTCCTTGTACGAGACGATCATCACGGGCAGCGTATGCAAGTGCAGGTCCTTCTTGATCAGGTTGACGAGTTCGATGCCGTCCAGGCGCGGCATGTCGACGTCGGTGACGACCAGGTCGTATTCGCCCGAGCGCACCGCGTTCCAGCCGTCCATGCCGTCGACGGCCACATCGACCTCGAAGCCGCGGCCCGTCAACAGCTTTCTTTCCATCTCGCGTACCGTCAGCGAGTCGTCGACGACGAGGATGCGCTTCATTCTACGCCGTGCCCCGCCATCGGGGCGCGCCAGTTGCTGCAGGCCGCCTTCGGCCAGTAGTTTGTCGATCGACATCAACAGGTCCGGCACGTCCAGGATCAGCACCGGTTCGCCATCGTTCAGGAGCGCGGCGGCGGCCACGTCGCGCAGCTTGCCGAACACCGGTTCGAGGCTGTGCACCGCCAGACTGTGCTCGCCGCGGATCGCGTCCACCACCAGCCCATAATGGCCGACGACGATCACCGGCAGCACGTCCTGCCGGGGCATCTCGCCCAGTTCCAGCACCTGCGCCGCCGGCACCAGCCCCACGTGCTGGCCATCGAGTTCGAAGAACTGCTTGTTCTCCAGCGTGTGGACGGCGGCCTGGGGAACTTTCAGTACCCGCTCCACCTTGACGATCGGGACCGCATACGCTTCGCCGCCCACGTCGACGACGAGGGCGCGCACGATCGACTGCGTCAGCGGCAGCGTGATCAGCGTATGGAAGCCGCTGCCCGGCTCGGACTCCAGCCGCACGGTGCCGTTCTGCTCGCGGATCGCGTCGTGCACGATGTCGAGCCCCACGCCGCGGCCGGAAACCTGCGTGACCTCGCCCTTCAGGCTGAACGCGGGCAGGAACAGGAACTGCATCAGTTCCGCGTGCGACATCGCGTCCGCCATCGCCTGCGTGGCCATGCGCCGCGCGACGACGGCGGCGCGGATGCGCTCCGGATCGACGCCGGTGCCGTCGTCGCGGATGTCGATGTTCAGCATGCCGCCGCGGTGGCGCGCCTCCAGCACGATCGTGCCGCAGCGCGGCTTGCCGGCCTGCTCGCGTGCCGCCGGCGCCTCGATGCCGTGGTCGACCGAGTTGCGCAGCATGTGGTTCAGCGGGCTTTCGATGCGGGCCAGGATGTCGCGGTCGACCAGCGTCTCCTCGCCGCGGATCTCCAGCCGGGCCTCCTTGCCGAGACTGCGCGCGAGGTCGCGCACCATGCGGGGGAAGTGGTGCACGCCGTCGCGGAACGGCCGCATCCGCAGTGCCAGCACCTCGTCCACCAGGCTTTGCGCCACGTTCAGCTGGCGCAGTTCGTACTGCTCCATGTCGGCGATGTGGGGCGGCGTGAACTGGCGCAGCGGCTGGCTGCGTTGCAGCACATTGGCCGCCTTCTCGCGCAGCATCGGATCGCCGCTGCGGCCGATCGCCTCATGCAGGTCGTCCAGCGCATCGAACAACGCCGCCTGCTGGCGCTTGTGGCGCTGCAGCGCCTGGATCAGCGGCTGCATCTGGTGCGCACCGACGCGGGCTTCACCGGCCAGCGACAGCAGGCGGTCCGATTGCGGCGTGGCCCGGGCGGCGCGCGGCGCACCGTCCGCCGGCGCCGTTTCCGGCACGTGCGCGACGGCAGCCGCGGCCGGGACAGGGTCGGGTACCGCCGCGGTCACCGGTGCCGCAGCGGGGGAGAGCGCGGGCGCGGGTGCTGGAGAGGGTGCTGGAGAGGGTGCAGGGGCGGCCGGTTCGGGCAGGTAGGCGATCGCGCGGATGGTTTCCATCGTCAACGCGATTGTGTCGGCGTTGGCGCCCAGCCAGCCCTGCAGCTCGCTCTCCTTCAGGTTGGCGCACTGCACGATCAGGTCGACCCCGGCCAGCAGCACGTCGACGCGGTTCGGCGTCAGGCGCAGCAGGCCGTGCTGGGCGGCGATGAATGCATCCTCCATGCCATGCGCCAGCTGCACGATCAGGTCCAGCCCGACGATCGCGGCGGCGCCCTTGATCGAATGGGCGGCCCGCATCATCGCCTCCAGCGCGGCCGGGTCCTCGTGCCGCTCGACGGCCAGCAGGCCATCCGTCAGCGCCTGCGTCTGGCCCTCGGCCTCCATGCGGAACAGCTCCAGCATCGAGAACTGCGACAGGTCTTCCGGCTCGCTCATCGCAGCGCCCTCGCCAGCTGGTGGCCGACCAGGCCGGCGTCCAGCAGGCCGATCCGCATATCGTGCTCCGTCACGACGCCTGACAGGAAGCGCTGCACGCCCTTGTTGATCGTCGCGGCGGGCGGTTGCACGCGGGCCGGGGCATAGCGCACGATGCCGTGCAGGTCCGCCACCGGCAGCGCGTAGGCGCGCTCTTCCCAGCGCACCAGCAGCAGCCGGGCGAACGTGTGACGGCCCACCCGCTCGCTGCCGCCGTCGACGTCGATGCCCAGCAGGTCGGCCAGCGCGATGCAGGGATGCAGCTGGCCGCCGATGTTGACGATGCCGCGCAGGCCGCGGGACCCGCGGTGCGGCACGCGGTGGGGCAGCACGTGGGGGGCGACGCGCACCAGCATCCCCGTCGGCAGGGCCAGCCATTCGGCGCCGATGCGAAACGCCACCGCCGAGGCGCCAGCCTGCTCGGCCGCGCTTTCCGGCGCGCGGAAATGCTCGGCCCATTCGCGCAGGTAGGCGTCGTCGACCTCGCGGCCCAGGTTGCGCTGCGCGGCGGTGCCGTAATGGCCGCAGTTGCGGCAGTGGACGTGCTCGGTGAGCAGCTCGCAGCTGCCGTCGCCGGTAACACCGATCCGGCTCCAGCAGCCGTCGGCAGGTGTGCTTTGATTCATGATCGGGCCCTATCGGAATGACGCCGGCGCCAGACGCGCGCCGCGCGCGCCTGCAGGCTCGCCTGCCCGCCGGCATCGCCGCGCCGCCCGGCCAGCAGCGCCAGGTGACACAGCGCATCGTAATGATCCGGCGCCAGGTAGATGCAGCGGCGCAGCGCCGTCTCGGCCTGGTCCGGCGCGCCGTCGCCGGCCAGCAGCCCAAGCAGGAACCACGCCTCGGCATTCTCCGGCTGCCGCGCCAGCAGGTCGCGGCAGATCGCCTGCGCCTCCGTAGGCCGGCCGCCGTCGGCAAGGCGGCGCGCGTCGTCCAGCGTGCCGGCGGGGGCCGGCGCTGCCACCGGGGCTGCCATCGGTGCCACGGCCGGGGCGGCGGCAGGCACGCTTGCCGATGGCACGGCGCGCGGCCGCGGCGCGGCAGCGGGTGGCGGCGGTGCCGGGGAGGGCGGAGGCGGCGGTGCGGGCCGCGCCGCCGCGACGCGGCGCCGCACCGCTGGCGCCACGTCGCCGACGGGCAGCGGCAGGCCGTCGTACGGCCCATCCGGCGGCGCACCGGCCTTGCGCAGCGCGAACGCCTGGCGGTAGGGCAGGGCCGTGAAACCGTTGCGGGTGAAGGCCGGCACTTCGGCGTAACCGGCCAGCAGCACACCGTCGTCGGCCAGCAGCGTGGCCAGCCGGGCGATCGCGGCGGCCGTCGTCGGCCCGTCGAAATAGATCAGCAGGTTGCGGCAGAAGATGACGTCGAAGCTGCCTGGTGGTGCCAGCTCGCTGGTCAGCAGATTGCCCTGGCGGAAGCGCACGCGCCGGCACAGGGCGGGATCGATCCGGTACAGGTCGTCGCCGGCGGGCGTGAAGTGGCGCTCGCGGAACGACAGGTCCTTGCCGCGAAAAGCATTGCGGCCGTACAGGCCTTCCTCGGCCCGCGCGATGCAGGCAGTGGACAGGTCGACGCCGTCGATCGCGAACGCGGCGGGCGGCACCCCCGCATCGGCGAGCGCCATCGCCAGCGAATATGGTTCCTCGCCGCCGGCACATGGCACGGACAGCATGCGCAGCAACTGGCGCCCGCCCCGTGCCAGGCGGCGCTGCGCGTACGTAGCCGCCACGGCGAACGCCTGCGGATCGCGGAACAGCCACGATTCGGGCACGACGACCAGTTCGACGAGGGCAGCCAGTTCGGCGGCATCGAGCGCCGCCGTGTATCGTTCGCGATCCGCGTTGCCGGTGGCCGCCATGCGCGCACGCACGGCGCGCTCGACGGCTTCGTGCGACAGGTTCAGCCCCGTCGCCGCGCGCAGCCGTGCCAGCGCGTTCATCGCGCTTGCCTCTCCGGCTGGAACAGGATCGCGCGCAGCGCGTCGGGCAGCATGCGGTCGGGCTCGACGAGCTGCACGATGCCTTGCGCATCGCCCGCCACGCGGTCGAGGAACGGCGCGGCCAGCACGCCGGCCGGTGCCAGCACCGCATCGTCGACGTGCTGCACGCCCTGCACCCGTTCGACCATCAGGCCGAGCGGGTGCAGGGTGCCATCGGGCGCCGTGTAATCGGCCAGCACAATGCGGGTATCGACGTGCCGCGCCGCCGGCGCTCCGCCGCCGAGGCGGGCCACGTCGATCACGGGGATGCCGGTGCCGTGCAGGTTCATCAGGCCGGCCACCGCATCGGGCGCCCCCGGTATCGCCTTCAGCGCCATCAGCGGCAGCACGCGCCGGATCACGGCCAGCGGCAGGCCATAGCGGTCGGCCCCGATATGAAAGACCAAGAGCCTCATCGCCCGCTCACACCCCGGTTACACGTTGACCGCGAACGTGGCGACCGACGATTGCAGGTCGCTGGCGGCGTACTGCAGCTGGTGCACGGCTTCGCTGGTGGCCTTCAGCGACTCGACGGTCTGCTGCGTCGCGTCGTTCAGCTGCATCATCGTCTCGGTGATCTGCTGGGCGCCGACGGCCTGCGACTGCATGCCCTGCAGTACCGCGTCGAACTGCGGCGCCAGCTTGCGCACCTGGTCCATCATGCCGGACAGCTGGTCCGTCACGGCACGCACCTCGCCGACGCTGCGGCGGATCTCTTCCGAGAATTTGTCCATGCCCATCACGCTGGCCGATACGGCCGACTGCATCTCCTTGAGCATCTGCTCGATGTCCCAGGTGGAGACCGACGTCTGGTCGGCCAGCCGGCGGATCTCGGTGGCCACGACGGAGAAGCCGCGGCCCGCCTCGCCGGCCTTCTCGGCCTCGATCGCCGCGTTCAGCGACAGGATGTTGGTCTGGTCGGCCACCTTGGTGATCGTCGTCAGCACGCTGTTGATGTTCGACGCCTTTTCCGACAGCGCCGCCAGCTTGGCGTTGATCGAATCGGTCGCCGACACCATGTTCTGCATCGTCGCATCCATGCGGCGCAGGTTGTCCTGCGCCTCGGCGGTGGCCGCCGTCGTGTAGTCGGCCACCGCGGTGGCGTCCTCCATCGTCTTCAACAGCTGCGTCGCGTTGGACGAGATTTCCTTGGTTGTCGACAGCACCTCGACACTGGTCTGCGCCTGCTCGACGCCGGTCGCTTCCTGCTGCTTGGCCGAGGCGGCGATCTCGGTGGCCGACGTGGTCACCTGGATGCCTGCCTTCTGCACATTGTTGAGCAGGATGCGCAGGTTGTCGAACATGCGGGCCAGGCCGTGGCCCAGCTGGCCGATCGCGTCGTTGCCGCCCACTTCGACTTTCCCCGTCAGGTCGCCGGACGCCGCCCGCGTGACGACGGTCAGCAGCGAGTCGACCTTCGAGCGCAGCTCGTCCGTGCTGGCCCGTTCGCGCTGCTGGTTGTCCTGGATGGCCTGTGCCATCCGGTTGAATTCGTCGCCGACGCGGCCCAGTTCGTCGCCGGTGCTCACTTCCACGCGGGCATTCTGGTCGCCGCCGGCGATGCGGCCGACGACGCTGGTGAGATTCGTCAGCGGCGCCATGATCGCGCGCGTCAGCACGTAGACGATCACGATGCTGAGCAGCGCGCACGCGGCGCCGCCGCCGAGGAAGATCAGCGTCATGTCGCGCCGCAGCTCGGCCGCGGTCTCCGAGCGCTGCGCCAGCAGCGTTTCCTCTTCCTTGCGCGCATCCTCCAGCAGCTTGTGCACGGCCGTGACCGCGGGGCTGGCCTGCTGAAATTGCGGCATCTTGCCGATCTCGTCGGCGGCGCCCGGCGTATTGCCGAGCTGCTGGCGGCGCGCCGTCTGCGGTTCGACGACGTCGCGGATCCAGGCCAGGATCATGGCTTCGAGGCGTTTCACGCGCGCCGTCTGCGACGGATTGTCGGCCACGAGCCGCTGCAGCGCGGTCACGGACGCCGGCAGGTCGGTGACCTCCTGGCGCACGTTGGCAAGGCGGGCCTCGCTGCCGGTCAGGTAATAGCCGCGTGCCTCGATCTGGACTTCCATGATGGACAGCGAGAGCCCGTCGATCGCGTGCAGCACCTGCATCGTGTGGCGGTCCCACTCGTTGGCTATGCGCAGTTGCGTGAAGTTGTTGTAGGCCAGCACCAGCAGGATCAGGATGATCGCGAGGATGCCGCCGAAGCCGGCATACAGCTTGTTCTTGATGGAGAGGTTATTGATCATCGGGGCTTCGCCTCAGAAGAGTTCGCGTCGTGCGCAATGTAACATTTTCCGCCCAAGCGGCGTGCACGGCGCGCGGATAAAGAAAGGGCTGCCCGAGGGCAGCCCTGCCGTGCGCCGCGTCGGGGCGGTTTATTGGCCGCGCTTCAGCCGGGCGTTCGCGGCGATGCGCATGCGCAGCGCGTTCAGCTTGATGAAGCCGCCGGCGTCGGCCTGGTTGTAGGCGCCGCCGTCCTCGTCGAACGTGGCGATCGTCTGGTCGAACAGCGAATCGGTCTTCGAATCGCGCGCGACAACGATCACGTTGCCCTTGTACAGCTTGACGCGCACCCAGCCGTTCACGGTCTGCTGCGTGTGGTCGATCAGCGTCTGCAGCGCCACGCGCTCCGGCGCCCACCAGTAGCCGTTATAGATCAGCGAAGCGTAGCGCGGCATCAGGTCGTCCTTCAGGTGCGCCACTTCGCGGTCCAGGGTGATCGATTCGATCGCGCGGTGGGCCTTCAGCATGATGGTGCCGCCCGGCGTTTCATAGCAGCCGCGCGACTTCATGCCGACATAGCGGTTCTCGACGAGGTCGAGGCGGCCGATGCCGTGCTTGCCGCCCAGGCGGTTCAGCTCCGTCAGGACCTCGGCGGCGCTCATGCGCTTGCCGTTCAGCGCGACGATGTCGCCCTTTTCGTATTCGATGTCCAGGTATTCGGCTTCGTTCGGCGCCTGTTCGGGCGACACCGTCCAGCGCCACATCGATTCCTCGGCTTCCGCGCTGGGGTTTTCCAGGTGGCGGCCTTCGAACGAGATGTGCAGCAGGTTGGCGTCCATCGAATACGGCGCGCCGCCGTTCTTGTGCTTCATGTCGATGGCGATGCCGGCGTCTTCCGCGTACTTCAGCAGTTTTTCGCGCGACAGCAGGTCCCACTCGCGCCACGGCGCGATCACCTTCACGCCCGGCTTCAGCGCATATGCGCCCAGCTCGAAGCGCACCTGGTCGTTGCCCTTGCCGGTGGCGCCGTGCGAGATCGCGTCGGCACCGGTCTGGTTGGCGATCTCGATCAGGCGCTTGGCGATCAGCGGACGGGCGATCGACGTACCCAGCAGGTACTCGCCTTCGTACACGGTGTTCGCGCGGAACATCGGGAACACGAAGTCGCGCACGAATTCCTCGCGCACGTCGTCGATGAAGATGTTTTCCGGCTTGATGCCGAACTTCAGCGCCTTGGCGCGCGCCGGCTCCAGTTCCTCGCCCTGGCCCAGGTCGGCCGTGAACGTGACGATCTCGCAGTGGTAGTTATCCTGCAGCCACTTCAGGATCACGGAGGTGTCCAGACCGCCCGAGTAGGCGAGGACGACTTTTTTGATGTCGCTCATTTCAAGATTTCCAATTTGATTCAAACAGGGTCGTGGCAGACGGCTTCGATGTTGTGCCCGTCCGGGTCCAGCACGAAGGCGCCGTAATAGTTGGGGTGGTAGTGCGGCCGCAGGCCCGGTGCGCCGTTGTCGCGCGCGCCGGCCGCCAGCGCGGCTGCATGGAACGCGTCCACCTGCGCGCGGTTCGCGGCACGGAAGCACACGTGCACGGTGCCGCTGGAGGCCTGGCCGGGGCGGGCGCTGGACACCCAGAAGTCGGGCTTCGGGGCCTGCCCGAAGCCGGCCGTGTGGAACGCGCCCGTGATCTCCGGGCCCAGTTCCATCAGTTTCGTGTAACCGATCGGCGCCAGCGCTTTCTCGTAGAACGCGCGGCTGTTCGGATAATCGGTAGCGACGATGCCGAGGTGGTCGATCACGAAAAGTCTCCTTAGCTTTGCTGGTCGAGGCGGCCCAGCAGCAGGTATTCGATCAGCGCCTTCTGCACGTGCAGGCGGTTTTCCGCCTCGTCCCAGACGACCGACTGCGGGCCGTCGATGACGTCGGCGGCGACTTCCTCGCCGCGGTGCGCGGGCAGGCAGTGCATGAACAGCGCATCCGGCGCGGCGCGGGCCATCTTCGCGCTGTCGACGATCCAGCCGTCGAACGCCTTCAGGCGCGCCGCGTTTTCCTCTTCATAGCCCATGCTGGTCCACACGTCGGTGTTGACGAGGTGGGCGCCGGCGCAGGCATCGGACGGGTTGTCGAAGAAGGTGTAGCGGTCCGTCGACACGAGCGACATGTCCATGTCGTAGCCCTTCGGCGTCGACACGTTCAGGTGGAAGCCGAACACCTCGGCCGCTTGCAGCCACGAGTACAGCATGTTGTTGGCATCGCCGATCCACGCCACCGTCTTGCCGGTGATCGGGCCACGGTGCTCGTAGTACGTGAAGATGTCGGCGAACACCTGGCAGGGGTGGTGCTCGTTCGTCAGCCCGTTGATGACGGGGACGCGCGAGTTTGCCGCGAAGCGTTCGATGATGTCCTGGCCGAACGTGCGCACCATGATGATGTCGCACATGCGGGACATCACCTGGCCCGCATCCTCGACGGGCTCGCCGCGGCCCAGCTGCGAATCGCGCGTGTTCAGGTAGATTGCGGCGCCACCCAGCTGGTGCATGCCGGCTTCGAACGACAGGCGCGTGCGCGTGGAGTTCTTCTCGAACACCATCACCAGCGTGCGATCGATCAGCGGATGGTAGATCTCGTAGTTCTTGAACTTGCGCTTGATGACGTGCGCCCGCTCGATCACATATTCGTATTCTTCAAGGGTGAAGTCGGAAAACTGGAGATAGTGCTTGATCGGTTTTTGTGTAGACATATTCGCAACGATTTTGCGGCAACCTGTGCCGGGGCTGTCGGATGTAGCCAGCTTGGCAAATCATTATAAGGGCTTTTCCGCGCACCTAGTAAATCGACGACTGCCCGTCGGGGTCGTGGCTCGGGGCGACCAGCGGCAGTTCCAGCGTGAACGCGGTGCCGGCCGGGCTGCTGGCGACGGCGATCTGGCCGCCCAGCAGGCCAGTGACGATGTTGTAACTGATCGATAGCCCCAAGCCGCTGCCGCCCTGGCCAAGCTTCGTCGTGAAGAATGGATCGAAGATACGCGACAGGTGCTGCGGCGCGATGCCGCAGCCGTCGTCGCTGAAGACGACGGTCACCTTGCCGTCCGGCCCCGCGCCGGCGCGCAGGTGCATGGTGCCGGCGCCGTCGCCGGGTCGGTCGCCGCGTCCGTCGAACGCATGCAGCAGTGCGTTGTTGATCAGGTTCGTGACCACCTGGCCGAACGGGCCCGGATAGCTGTCCATCTCGATCGTGTCCGGCACGTCGAACGCGATCCGGTGGCCGGAGGCACGGATGCGGTTCATCATCGTCGCGACGATTTCATGCGTGACCTGCTGCAGCCGGAAGCGGCGCCGCTGCTCCGTCGTGCGGTCGACGGCCACCTGCTTGAAGCTGGCCACCAGGTCGGCGGCGCTGTGCAGCCCGCGCATCACCAGCTCGGAAGCCTTGCGCGCGTCGGCGACGTAGGCGGTCAGCTCGGAGCGGCGCAGGCCCCGTCCGTTCAGCGTCTCCTCCAGCTCGACCGTCTTCTGTTCCAGCGTGCTGGCGATCAGGAGGCTGTTGCCGATCGGGGTATTGAGTTCGTGGGCGACGCCGGCCATCAGCGCGCCCAGCGCGGCGAGCTTTTCCTGCGACACCAGCTGCGACTGCGCCTCCTGCAGCTGGTTGTAGGCTTGCGCATTGTCGAGCGCGATCGCGCCGTACGCGCACAGCGTGCGGAAGATCAGCCGCTCGCGTTCGCCGTACGCGCCGCTTGCTTTCGCCTGCACCGTCATCGCGCCCAGCACGCGCTCGCCCAGCAGCAGCGGCACGAACAGCGCGCTGGCGCTGTCCGGGCAGGCATCCGGCGCGCGCGGCTGGCGCGCCAGGTCGTCCACCACCACTTCGCCGCGCTCGCGCACGCAGCGCGCGCTGCCGGCGGAGCGATCATCCGCCGCCAGCGTGAACGGCGCCATCGCGGCGCCGGCCTCCACGCCGAACGCCAGCGACAGCGTATCGCCCGCGTCCTTCAGCACCACCGCGAACGCATGGGCCGGCAGCAGTGCGTGCACGTAGCGGTTCAGCACATCGTAGACGGCGGCGGCATCCAGGTGCGTCGTGATTTCCTGGCCGATCGCCGACAGGTGCTCGAGCGTGGCACTGGTCTGCTGCAGCAGGCCGGCGCGGCGCGCTTCGGCCATCGCCATCTCGCGGTGGTGGCGGCCCTCCGCACGCGCTTGCTCCGTTTGCTGGTGCACCTGCATCGCGATCGCCCGGCCGGTGGCCTCCTGGCTGTGCGTGCGTTCGCGCGACTCGCTGGCGGCGCGCGCCATCTCGTAGGCACGGCGGTAATCGGCCACGCGGGCATACTCGTCGGCCAGCGCGTCGTACAGGTCGCCCGGCACGATGTAGCCGTCGATCGTCGCGGCCACGTCGAGCGCGCGGTGCAGGTAGTGCAGCGTGGGGTTAGGCTCCGTCATACCGCCCGGGCCGGGCAGCGCGTGGCGGCTGTGGATCAGCGCCAGCACGCGCAGCCCGGCCACCTGGTTATAGACGTTGTGGTGGCCGCCGGCCAGGTCGACAGCCTGCTGCGCCAGCAGCAGCGCCTCGCCGGGGCGGTCCAGGAAGCACAGCGCGTGGGCCTGGCCGCGCCGCGCCACCATGCGAAAGTCCGCCTGGTCCAGCACATCGGCGCGCACCGCCAGGCGGCCGAACGCGGCCAGCGCGCCAGCGTAGTCGGTGCGCGCCAGGCACAGGTCGCCCGAATACTGCAATGCGATCGCGTACAGGCGGCTGTTCGCATACGGCAGCAGGATGTCGAGCGCCTCGCGCAGCAATTCGCCGGCCGCATCGAGCCGGCCCAGGCGGCGCAGCGTGTCGGCCGTGTGCAGCAGCGCGGCACCGGTGCTGCGCGGCCAGCCTTTCGGCCGTGCCATGTCGAGCGCGCGCTGCATCCATTCCAGCGCCGCGTGGTGGTCGTTCAGGTTCGAGAACTTCTCGCCGATGTTCGTCGCGGTGATGATGGCCGTGCGGATCTGGCCCGTCTGCAGCGCCGCTTCGTAGGTGCGCAGGTAGTGGCGCGCGGCGGCGCCGAAGTCGCTGGCCTGGCTGGCGGCGATGCCGAGGAAGTCGTTGATCCAGCAGTCCAGCGCCGCGCCCCGTTCGGACGACGGATCGAAATGCCCGCCCCAGCGCTCGCGCGCCGTATCGAGGTCGCGCAGCACGGCCCAGCGCGCGCTGGCCGCTTCGGCGATCGCGGTCCGTTCGCCGTCGCCGGCGGCGCGCGCCGCCTGGGCGCAGCGTTCCAGTTCGCGGTCGCGGCATGCGTGGTCGCCGCGGTCGACGGCGATCCACGCCCGCAGCCAGTGCGCGTCAGCGCAGCCGATGCCGTCGCCGGCTTCATGCAGCGCATCCGCGGCGGCGTCGGCCGCCGCCTGCGCCGCGTCGATTTCCCCCAGCAGCCAATCCACCTCGGCGCGCAGCAGGCGCAGGCGGGCGGCCGTGGCGCGCCGCTCACGGGCAGGCAGGCCGGCTTCGTCCAGCAGCGCCTGCGCCTCGTCGGCGAGCAGCACGGCGCGCGCGCTGTCGCGCTGGCGCAGATGCCACGCGAGCGGCACCAGCACCGGCAGCCTTGCCGCACCGGTCAACGGCAGCAGTGCCATCTCCCATTGCGCCACGGCGTCGTCGCTGGTGAACAGGTCCATATCAGTAAAGGGTTTGCGCCGACTCGTGCAGCAGCTGCCCGTACAGCTCGTGCCGCATCTTCGCGATGTGGCCGGCGCGCACGGCGTCCAGCACGGCGCACTGCGGTTCGGACAGGTGGCGGCAGTTGTAGAACTTGCAGCCGCCGAGATAAGGCTGGAAGTCGCGGAACGCGCGCTCCAGCATGCCCTCGGACAGGTGGTACAGGCCGAACTCCTGGAAGCCAGGAGAGTCGATCACGGATGCGTGGGCGTCCAGGTGGTACAGGCGCGTGAACGTCGTCGTGTGCTTGCCCGTGTCGAGCGCCGCGGAGATTTCGCGCGTGGCGATGTCCGCGTCCGGCACCAAGAGGTTGATCAGCGACGACTTGCCCATGCCGGACTGGCCGATCAGGATCGTCGACTGCTGCGCCAGCAGCGGCGCCAGTTCGTCCACCGTCTGCTCCGGCCGCCCCTTGGCGGACACCTCGTGCACCGGATAGCCCATCGCCGTGTACACCTTCAGGCGTTCGCGCGCCTTCTCCAGACCCTCCTCGACGTCGACCTTGTTGAGGATCAGCCGCGCGGCGATGCCGGCCGCCTCGGCGGCCACCAGCGCGCGCGACACGAGGTCGTCCGAGAAGCTCGGCTCCGTCGCGACAACGATGAACAGCTGCGTGACGTTCGCCGCCAGCAGCTTCGACTTGTACTGGTCGGAGCGGTAGAGCAGGGTCTGGCGGTCGCGGATCTTGTCGATCACGGCCTGGTCCGGCGACGTCAGCGTCAGGTCGACGACGTCGCCGACGGCCACGTTGGTCTTCTTGCCGCGCGTGACGCATTGCAGGCGGGTGCCTTGTGCGTCGGCCAGGTAGTGGCGGCCATGGGCCGCGATGATGATGCCGGTGCGTTGTTCCTTCTTCATGGGCGGCCCGCCACGCGAACCAGCACATCGGCCTTCGCCGCGCAGATGAAGTCGTTCAGCGACAGCCCCTGCACCGAGTGCGTGGCGAAGCGCGCCACGCAATTGCGGTAGCCGATCACCAGCTCGGGATGATGGTCTTCGCAATGGGCGATATAGGCCAGTGCGTTCACGAACGCCATCGTCTCGTAGTAATCGCGGAAGGTGAACGCCCGCGTCAGGCGGCCCTCGTCGATGGCCCAGCCATCGAGCAGCGCCAGCAGGCGCGTGGCCTCGGCGGGGTCGAGCTGGGTGGTCGCATGCGCGCAGTGCTGCATGCGCAGTTCGTCGGCGCTCGCGATCATACGTGGGCCATGTCCAGTTGCCGGCCCAGGTGCCGATTCAGGTGCTGCACCCGAATCGCGGCCGGCGGGTGCGAATCGTAGAACGCCGAATGCAGCGGGTCGGGCGTCAACGTCGACGCGTTATCCTCGTACATCTTGACCAGCGCGGACACCAGGTCGTGCGCGTCGGTGTGCTGGGCGGCGAACGCGTCGGCCTCGAACTCGTGCTTGCGCGAGCTGAGCGAGGCGAGGGGGCCGAACAGGAACGTGAACACGGGCAGCGCCAGCATGAACAGGATCAGCGCCAAAGCGTCGTTGTTCTGGCCGATCATCGGCGTCACGCCCAGGCCCGTGTAGAACCACACCTGGTCCTTCAGCCAGCCGAGCAGCGCGAGGAAGGCCAGCGACAGCGCGAACATCAGGCCGATGCGCTTGACGATGTGCTTCAGCTTGAAGTGGCCCAGCTCGTGCGCCAGCACGGCCTCGATTTCCTGCGGGGCGAGGCGGGACAGCAGCGTGTCGAAGAACACGATGCGCTTGGCCGCGCCGAAGCCGGAGAAATACGCGTTGCCGTGCGCGCTGCGCTTGGAACCGTCCATCACGAACAGGCCCTTCGACGCGAAGCCCACGCGGCGCATCAGCCCTTCGATGCGCGATTTCAGCGCTTCGTCCGCCAGCGGCGTGAACTTGTTGAACAGCGGCGCGATCACGGTGGGGAACAGCACCATCATCAGCAGCTGGAAGCCGCTCCACACACACCATGCGTACAGCCACCACAACGGCCCCGCTTTCGCCATCAGCGTCAGCACGATCCAAGCGAGCGGCAGGCCGAGGGCGACGGCCAGCAGCACGCCTTTGCCCATGTCCGCGACGAACAGGCCGACGCTCATCTTGTTGAAGCCGAAGCGCTCTTCGAGCACGAACTGCTTGTAGTAGTCGAACGGGATGTCGATCACGCCGGACACCACGGCGAACGCCGCAAGCAGCCCCAGTTGATACGTCATGCCGCCGCCCGTGAGCCCGAACACCTTTACCGACAGCCATTCCAGGCCGCCCAGCAACGTGAAGCCGATCAGCACGGCGGCGTTGACGAACATCGTCACGAGGCCGAGCTTCGTGCGCGCGACCGTGTAGTCGGCCGCCTTCTGGTGCGCCGCCAGGGGAATGGTCGCGGCGAATTCGGCCGGCACGGCGCCGCGATTGGCGAGCACGTGCCGGATGTGGCGCGAGGCGAGCCAGAAGCGGACAGCCAGTGTCAACGCTAAAAATGCGACAAACAAAAACGAAAACGCGTGTGAATACATTCTGTGCCTGTGAGAAAATGGCGGTTTAGTTTGGCCAAGAGAGAATTATGTCACAAGCGAACGATACTCCCGTCACCCCGGCCGCCGCCGCCCAGCCGCAACGCCCCAACGAGATGAATCTCGTGTGGGTCGACATGGAAATGACGGGCCTGGAACCGGATACCGACCGCATCATCGAAGTGGCGATCGTCGTCACCGACATGCACCTGAACGTGCTGGCCGAAGGCCCGGTGCTGGCGATCCACCAGTCCGACGCCACGCTGGACGCGATGGATTCGTGGAACAAGGGCACGCACGGGCGCTCCGGCCTGATCGACCGCGTCAAGGCGTCGACGATCAGCGAAGAGCAGGCCGAGGCGGAATTGATCGCCTTCATGAAACAGTGGGTGCCGGCCGGTAAATCGCCGATGTGCGGCAACACGATCGGCCAGGACCGCCGCTTCATGGTGCGCTACATGCCGAAGCTGGAAGCGTTCTTCCACTACCGGAACGTGGACGTGTCGACGCTGAAGGAATTGTGCCGCCGCTGGAAGCCGGAAGTGGTGTCGGGCTTCAAGAAGGCACAAAAGCACACGGCGCTGGCCGACATCCTCGAGTCGATCGAGGAGTTGAAGTACTACCGCGAGCATTTCATCAAACTGTAAAGGCAGCGGCCGCGCGCGTCGGCATACTTGACAGCGCCGGCCCGCCGCCCCCGGACACCATTCGGGGGCGCGGGCGCTGGAACGACGCTTGCAACTCCGGTAACGGCCCCCACGGGGCTCCTTTCCTAGTTACCGGAGATCGCCATGAACTATTTACGCAAAACGTGCGCCACCCTCGTCTGCGCATGTGCCGCCGCGGCGGCCAGCGCCGACTCGGTCGATAGCCACCTCGTCTACCATAACGACGTGTTCTATCACAGTATCGTCGTGCAGGAAACCTCGCACCTGACCGTCTGGACGGACTCCTACCTGGATGGCGGCAACCTGGATCCGATCCTGGCCGTCTGGCGCAATGGCGAGCGGCTGGGCGAGAACGACGACAATCCCTCCATCGCTCCCGGGCAGACGATGTACGATTCCGGCCTGCGCCTGCACGACCTGATGCCGGGGACCTATCTGTTCACGGTCACGATGTACGACAATTTCTCGAACAGCACGTCGATTGCGGACGGCTGGCGCTACGACAACGACGCGCCGATTGCGCTGGCGGACATGGGCATCGGCCCGTACATCTCGGTGCGCTGGACGGTGACGCCCGTGCCGGAGCCGTCCACCTGGGCGATGCTGGCGGCAGGTGCGTTGACGGTCGGTGCGTTCGTCCGGCGGCGCCGCGCCGCGTGAGCAAGCCGGCGCCGCGCGGTTCGATGGTGGCTTACTCGGCCGCGGTGGCGCCGCAGCACTTCTTGTACTTCTTGCCGCTGCCGCAAGGGCAATCGTCGTTGCGGCCCACCTTCGGCTCCTCGCGCTTCACGGTGCCCACCGGTGCCTTGCGGCGCGTCAGCCAGAACTTGTGGATCGCCGGCAGGTTGGCCTCGATGTCTTGCGCCAGCTTGTGCGCCTTGACGGGGTCTTCGACTTCCGGCAGCTCGTCTTCCTCGATCTCGTCGGCGCCCAGCAGGTAGATCGGGCGCATCAGGTCCTTGACCTCGGACTCCCAGATCTCGTCCCACGAGCCGGCGCGCAGTTCCATGCCTTCCCAGAAGCCCCAGCACCATGCTTCCGCGTTCAGCAGCGCTTTGCCTTCATGCTCGTGCTCGACGAACAGCGGCTCGAACTCCTTCGGCGCCACTTCGAACGTGATCACCACTTCGTTATAGAAGCGCATGATCAGGTCGAAGATGCGGTTGGCTTCCTTCTCGTTCTTGTATTTCGGGGCCTGGCTGCCGTCCTCGCCCCAGATGCGCGGGATCCATTCGGACGGCATGATCGTTTCCGGCCCGATCGCGATCGCCGTCATGTAGCCGTGCAGGTGATCGAGCGTCATCGCATCCTCGGGCGTGCGGTCGCCCAGCAGGAATTGGTCGAGTTCGTCGAATTCTTTTTCGGAGAGAGGCTGATCGAGTTGCATGGTTCGTACTTTCAAAAGGAATCCGACAGTATACGCCGCCGGCCTTACAATGGCGAGATGACGACTTCCATTCCCGCCTCCCACCCCTTTGCCGCGCTGGGCCCCGACTGCGTGCTCGATGCGCTGGCCAGCGCGGGCCTGTACGGCGACGGCCGCCTGCTGGCGCTGAACAGCTACGAGAACCGCGTCTACCAGGTGGGCATCGAGGACGGCAAGCCCGTCGTCGTGAAATTTTACCGGCCGCAGCGCTGGAGCGATGCCGCGATCCTCGAGGAGCATGCCTTCGTGGCCGAGCTGGCCGAGCGCGAGATTCCCGCCGTGCCGCCGCTGGCGATCGGCGGGCGCACCTTGCACACGTTCGAGCAATTCCGCTTTGCCGTGTTCGAGCGCCATGGCGGCCGCGCGCCGGAACTGTCCGATCCCGCCGTGCTGGACTGGACGGGGCGCTTCATCGGCCGCATCCACGCGGTCGGCGCCACCCGGCCGTTCGCCGAGCGGGGCGCGCTCGACATCGATACGTTCGGCACCACGTCGCGCGACTACCTGCTGCGCGAAGGCTTCCTGCCGCCGGAGCTGGTCGACGCCTACCGCAGCGTGGCCGACCAGGCGCTGGACGGCGTGCGCCGCTGCTACGAGCGGGCCGGCGACGTGCCGCTGCTGCGCCTGCACGGCGACTGCCACGGCGGCAACGTGCTGTGGACCGACGGTGGCCCGCACTTCGTCGACTTCGACGATGCGCGCAACGGCCCGGCGGTGCAGGACCTGTGGATGATGCTGTCCGGCGAGCGCGGTGAGATGGTGCGCCAGCTGTCGGACATCCTGGCCGGCTACGAGGATTTCTGCGAATTCGACCCGCGCCAGCTGTACCTCGTGGAGGCGCTGCGCACGCTGCGCCTGATGCATTACGCCGCGTGGCTGGCGCGGCGCTGGGACGACCCCGCGTTCCCCGCCGCCTTCCCGTGGTTTAACACGCAGCGCTACTGGCAGGACCGCATCCTGGAACTGCGCGAGCAGGTGGCGCTGATGGACGAGCCGCCGCTCTGGCCCGTCTAGGCGTCACACGGTAGCGGCGGCGCGGCGCACCAGCAGCAGGCCGGCCACGTCGACGAGCGTGTGCACGGCGATCGCCGTGAGCAAGCCCGTGTAATGGGCCAGCCAGCCCAGCACCGCGCTGACGGCGAAGAGCGTCGTCGCCTGGATCAGCGTCGTGCGGTCCAGCCGCGCCATGTCGTACACCTTCGCATGGGCCAGCGCGAACAGCGCCGACGTCAGCCATACGCCCAAGTGCGGCTGCAGCGCCCCGCGGAACAGCAGCTCCTCGCCGATGCCGGCGCCCAGCGCAATCCAGAACGGGTTCCAGCCCGCCAAGTCCAGCTGGCGGTAACTCTCGACGGTGCGGCGCACCCGCTCGCTGCCCGCATGGCGCCGATAGTCCAGCAGCGCGGCCAGCCAGTACAGTGCGCCGAGGCCGAGGCCAAGCGCCAGCTGGACCGCAACGGGCAGGCCGAGCGTGCCCGTGAGTGCGCCCGGCGCGGCCGGCCACAGCAGCAAGAGCAGGGCGGCGATGGCTGTCATGCCGATGCCGGTGGCGAGCTGGTGGTGCAGGCGGACGGTTTGTTCGGCCATGGCGCATACGCTGGAATGGTGGGGTTGTCATTTTGCCATAGTGGAATGGTCAACCGGGGAATTGGCGGCATAAACCGGCTTTGCTTCACGCTTGCCATTGCATGGTCCAGTTCGATAATGACAGCTCGAAATTCCCGCAACCTGCCCAGCGAGACCCGTCATGCAAGCACAACTGGCCCAATCCCTGCACGTCGCCTACGCCGCCGATGAGGCGGACACGCCGCCGGCGGCCGACGCCGCCAAGCCGGACCGCGCCGAAGCGGAGATGCGCGCGATCCAGCAGGCGATCGCACGGGTCGAAGCCGAAGCCAAGGCCGCGTGCGCCGCCGAGAGCCGCGCCCACGCCGAGGCACGCGCCCGTTCGCTGGCCGAAGACCGCGCCGCGATGGATGCGGCCGCCGCGGCTGTCGCGTTACAGAATGCGCAGGCGGCCGAGGAAGTCATTGCCGCCAACCGCGAGCGCCTGGAAAGCCTGCGCGCCGCCGCACAGGCCAGCGTGGCGAAGCTGGAAGCCGTCAAGCAGGAGACGGCCGAGCTGCGCGCCCGCGCTCTCGCCGACAACCAGATCCGCCAGGCCGCCGAGCTGCGCGCCCGCACCGAAGAAGAAAGCCGGCGCCGCGCCGCCGAGCAGATGGAAGCGGAAGCGCACCTGGCCGAGCAGGCGGCCCGCGCCGCCGAGGAACTGAAAAAGCAGACCGACGAAGCCCGTTTGCAGGCGGCCGAGCGGGTCGCTGCCGTGCAGGCGGCGAAAGAGGAAGTGATCGGCATCGCCACCGCGGATGCGCGCATGGCCACGCTGGCGCGCGAACGCGAACGCCAGGCGTTCGCGGCGCGCCAGACGGCGCAGCAGCTGGCGCAAGCCGAAGCCGAGGCGCTGGAAGCGACCCGCCAGCGCGAGCGCGCCGACCAGGTGGCGCTGGAATCGGCGTTTGCGCGCGCCGCCGCCGAAGTGCACGCGGCCGAGGAAGCCCGTGCGCTGGCGCACCTGGAGCAGGAGCGCGAGGCGATCGCGCTGGCCAAGGCCGAATCGGACCGCAGCGCGGCGATGTCGCTGCATCTGCGCCTGCAGACGGAAAAGGAAATCCGTGAAGCGGCGCAGCACCGCGAGCGCCTGGAAGCGATGGCCGCGACGACGGCGCAGGCACGCCGCGATGCGGACGCGCGCATCATGGCCGCCACCGAAGCGCGCATCGCGGCCGACCGCGAACTGCACGCCGTTGCGCTGGCGCGGGCCGAGGCGGAGCAGCAAGCCGAATGCGAAACCCGCGCGAAAATCGAGGCGGAACGCGTGGCGACGGAACAGGCGCGCCTGCGCGAAGAGGCCGACCGTGCCGCCGCCGCGGCGGCCCAGGCGGACGCCGAGGAGCAGCAGCGCGCCGCGCGCCTGGCCGACGAGCGTGCCGAACTGGCGCGCAGCACCGCCGCGCTGGCAAAGGAAAAGAACGATGCGGAAGCGGCCGAAGTGGCCACCCTGGCCGAGCATGCCGCCGCGCTGGAAGCAGCCAACGAACTGGCGCGCCAGAAGGCCGAACAGGCCGAGCGGCTGCTGGCAGCCGAGCGCGCCCGCGCCGCCGCCGAGCAGCAGGCGATCGCCGCGCTGAAGCAGCGCCTGGCCGAGGAAGAACGCGCCACGGCAGCCGCCGAAGCCCGTGCCGCCGCCGAGCGCGAGCAAGCCGAGGCATTTGCCCGCAATGCGGCCGCCGAATCCCGTCGTGCCCACGCCTTGCGGGAGGAAGCTGCCGCATTGGCCGTGATGGCCGAACAGAACGAAGTCGAAGCACAGCAGAAAGAGGAGGCCGCGCAAGCCGCCGCCGCGCAAGCCCGCCTGGCTGTCGAATTGTCCGAGGTGCACCGCGAGCGTGCCCGTACCGAACAGGCCAAGGCCGCCGCCGTGCAGGCGCAACTGGAAGCGGAGCGTGCCTTCGTCGCCCAGGCGGAAGCGGCCCGCACGCTACTGGAACAACAGGCCGCGCAACAGCGCAGCGCCGCCGCTGCCGAGCAAGAGAAGGCGCGCGCACTGGAAGAGCGGATGGCGGCCGAGATCGCGATCGCCACGGCGGCGCGCGAGAAGGCGACTGCCGAGCTGGCCGCCAGCGCGGCGCAGCGCGAGCGCGAACAGCTTGAAACGGCAGCCGCCGCCGCGGCCGCCGACAAGGCCGCGCACCAGAAAGCGCTGCTGGAAGCAGCCCGCGCCCATGCCGACCTGCAGCGCAAGGCGGCCGACACGACGGCCGAACTGGCCCGCGCCAAGCAGGCGCTGCTGGAACAGGAAACCCGCCGCTACGAAGTGGCGCAGCGCGGCCTGGCCGCCGTGCAGCGCAAGCTGGAAGCATAGGGTCAGGAAGGAGCGCAGGCTTGCAAGCCTGCGCCGCTGTGCCGGCGGAGAGCATGCTCTCCGAAACCCCGGCAAAGCCCCGGCGGGTCTGACCCTATTGAATCTGCACCCGCTCGACGTAGTACTCGGTCTCGCCGAAGCAGTTGGACGGCACGCCCTTGTGCTGGGCGTACGACAGGGTGACGCGCTTGCCCATCGCGGCCGTCAGCTGCTGGGCGATGGCGTCGTCGCGCACGCTGAACTCGAATTTCTCGGGGATCGCGCCCGGCATCGACGTCAGGAGGATTTCGCCTTCCCACGTCTTGCAGATCCAGCCCCGCTTCGAGAACTTCTGCAGGTACCCGGCCCGTTCGCCTTCCGAATACGAGAAATGCAGCGTCGCCATCACCCAGCCCCAGAAGAGCAGGGCGGCCACGACGAGGAGGCCGATGAGGAGCAGGACGGGAGAGAAGCGTCGGGTCATGGTGTCTTTGGCAAGATGAGCAGAGTGGAAATATGGCGATCTTACTGCATCACCATCTGCTTGCGGTACTTCAGCGACGAGTACAGCGACACGGCGATGAACGCCACGCCGGACAGCCCCGTGAACCACTCGGGAATCTCGTACTTCACGCTGGCGAACATGATCAGCGCCAGGATGCCGATGGCGTAGTGGGCGCCGTGCTCCAGGTAGATGAACTCGTCCAGCGTGCCCTTGTGCACCAGGTAGACGGTCAGCGAGCGCACGTACATGGCGCCGATCGCCAGGCCCAGCATGATGATGACGACGTCGTTGGTGATCGCGAACGCGCCGATCACGCCGTCGAACGAGAACGACGCGTCGAGCACTTCCAGGTACAGGAAGCCGCCCAGGCTGCCGCGCTGGATCGCCTTGCCCAGCCTGGCCGCTTCCTCCTCGTCTTCTTCCAGCAGGCTCGACAGCCAGCCGACGCCCACGTAGATCGCGATGCCGACCACGCCCGCGTACAGCACCGAGAAGCGCTTGGCCGGCGGCACCAGCTCGACGCACACGGCCACGGCCAGCAGCGCCAGCAGGATCGACAGGCTTTCCGTGCCCAGCTTGCCGGCCTTTTCCTCGAACCAGCCGATCCAGTGGACGTCCTTTTCCTCGTCGAACAGGAAGTTCAGGAAAACCAGCAGCAGGAAAGCGCCGCCGAACGCGGCCACCTCGGCATGCACGTCCATCAGGTGGCGGGAGTACTCGTCCGGCGTCGTCGTGGCCATGCCCCACACCTGCAGCAGGTCCAGGCCCGTTGCCACGGCGACGATCGCCAGCGGGAAGATCAGCCGCATGCCGAACACGGCCACCAGGATCCCCACCGTCAGGAACAGTTTCTGCCAGAACGCATTCCAGTCCTTCAGCACCGACGCGTTGACGACGGCGTTATCGAACGACAGCGACACCTCCATGACGCCCAGCACCCCGGTGATCCACAGCGCGTTCAGCAGGCCGTGCGGCCCGCCGTGCGCGTAACCCCACCAGCCCGCCAGCACCATCAGCACGACGGTGACGACGATCGATATCCGGAAATGCTTCATACCCCATCCTTTATTGTTGTTGAAATATCGTTATCGAAACCGGGCGATTTTACTGTACCTGCTTTCAGGGCGGTGCCGGCTTCTGCGATAATCGAGGATTGCTAAAATGGAATTCGAAAGTCACCCATGGATCTCGCCTATCTCGTCACGCCGCTGCTTACCTGGATTACCGTCGGCCCGATCAAATTCCTGATCAACAGCATCAAGGCCCGCAAATGGGCATTCAATCTCGTCGGTAATGGCGGCTTTCCCAGCAATCACAGCGCGGTGGTGTCCAGCATGGCGACGTTGATCGCGCTGCGCGAAGGCATCGGCCACCCGGCCTTCGGGGTGGCCGTCACGCTGTGCTTCATCGTGATCATCGACGCCAACAGCCTGCGCCAGCACGTCGGCCGCCAGGCGGCCGCGATCAACCGGCTCGCCGAGGGCAAGCCTGACCACAAACGGCTGCGCGAACGGATGGGCCACACGGTCGTTGAAATCCTCGGCGGCCTGGCGACGGGCATCGCGATAGGACACGTGGTGTACGTCCTGTTCGGCCGAGGCTGACAGAGGCGGCAACCCGGCCTGGAGCCCCGGGCGGACGCAGCCGGACGTCCGCCCCGGACCGGTGCGGTTCAACGTTTAATTCAGTGATGTAGTTTTATCCGGCGCAGCCTTTTGCAGTCTATCCACGTTTTTCAGCAGTCCAGCCACATATTCCCGCAGTCTGGCGCTGGACGAATTGACACTGCCCCCGCCTCTCGACATACTCGGCGACTCTTGGTGGTACAAAAAAAATAACGCAGCCGTACCCTGCATTCAAAGCACACAACAAAGCACACAACAAAGCAGTCCAGCAGCGCAGTCCAAAAACTCTCGGAGATCTTCATGTTGCGAAATACCTTATTAGCTATCGCCGTCGCCACGAGCCTCGTCGCCTGCGGCAAGCCACCGCAAGGGCCCGACCAGGCCGGAAAAGGTGACGACAAGAAGACAACGAGGTTGCTCGTCGCACCGGAAGATCTGCTGACAGTCCAGGCGAATTCGCTTGCTTCCGGCCCCGTCATCACGGGCTCGATCCAGCCGGAGCGCCGCGCCGACATGCGCGCCGAGGTGTCCGCGATCGTGCTGCAGGTGCTGAAGGAGAACGGCGATCCCGTCAAGAAGGGCGACCTGCTGGTGCGCCTGGACGATACGTCGATCCGCGACAGCCTGTCGTCGAGCGAAGAGGCGGTGCGCAATGCGCGCCAGGTCGTCGACCAGGCGCAGCGCATGCTGGAGCGGAACAAGACGCTGCGCGCGTCCGGCATGACGTCGATGCAGGCGCTGGAAGACGCCGAGGTGCGGCTGAACACGGCGCAGAGCGAACTGGCCGCCGCCAAGGCGCGTGCCGTCAGCGCCCGCCAGCAGCTCGACCGCACGCAGGTGCGCGCGCCGTTCGACGGCATCGTCAGCGACCGCAAGGTGTCGAACGGCGACACGGCGCAGATCGGCAAGGAGCTGGTCAAGGTGATCGACCCGCACAGCATGCGCTTCGAAGGCAAGGTGTCGGCCGACAAGATCGGCGTCGTCAAGGTCGGCCAGCCCGTGCTGTTCCGCGTGAACGGCTATCCGGGCCAGAATTTCCAGGGTGTCGTCAAGCGCGTCGACCCGGCCGCCAATCCCGTCACCCGCCAGGTCGAGGTGCTGGTCGCGTTTTCCGACCAGATCCAGCCGCGCGTGGCCGGCCTGTACGCCGAGGGCCGCGTCGAATCCGAATCGACGAATGCACTGATGCTGCCGGCGTCGGCCATGGTGCAGGCGGGCGACGACCGCTACGTGTGGCGCGTGAAGGACAACAAGCTGTCGAAGGTGAACCTTGCCGTCGGCGCGCGCGATGAGCGCACCGGCCAGTGGCAGGTCACCCGCGGCCTCGCCGCCGGCGACATGGTGCTGCGCGCGCCGGGCTCGACGGTGCACGACGGCCAGCCGGTGCAGCTGGTCACGCCGAAGAACGTCGCGTCCGCCAACGGCACGGCCAAGGGCAACTAAGGAAAACCAGCCATGTTCCTCTCCAATTTCAGTATCAAGCGGCCCATCGCGACGGTCGTGCTGATCATCGCGATCATGTGCCTGGGCCTGCTGGCCTTGAAGAAGCTGCGGGTCAACCAGAACCCGGACGTGGAAGTGCCGTTCATCGTCGTGTCGATCCCGTATCCGGGCGCGTCGCCGGAGACGGTCGAGCGCGAAGTGCTGAACCGCATCGAAAAATCGCTGCAGAGCATCACGGGCGTCACCGAGATCAACGGTACCGCGAGCGAAGGCTCGGCGACGATCTTCCTGAAGTTCACGTTCGAACGGAACCTGATCGAGGCATCGGACGACATCCGCAACGCGATCGCGTCCGTGCGCTATAAACTGCCGCTCGAGATGCGCGAACCCGTGCTGCAGCGGATCGACCCGTCCGCGCAGCCGATCATGCAGCTGTCGCTGTCGTCGAAGACGCAGAGCCATGCGGAGATTTCGCGCCTGGCCGAGGACGTGCTGGCCGAGAAGTTCCGCGGTGTCGATGGCGTTGCCACCGTCAACGTGGATGGCGCGCTGCGCCGCGAGCTGTCCGTGCTGCTGAAGGCCGAGAAGCTGCGCGAGTACAACGTCTCCATCAGCGACGTGACGAACGCGCTCTCGAAGCAGAACACGAATGCGCCGGTCGGCAAGCTGCGCGGCTCGCTGGACGAGAAGAGCATCCGTCTCGTGGGCCGCATCGAACGGCCGGAAGACTTCCAGCAGGTGGTCGTCAAGCGCAATGGCGACGAGCTCGTGCGCCTGGGCCAGGTCGCGACGATCCAGGACGGCTTTGCCGAGGTGAACGGCCTGTCGATGCGCTCGAACCAGCCGAACGTGGGTATCTCGATCATCCGCTCGCGCGATGCGTCGACGGTGGCCGTGGGCAAGCTGGTCCATGCGATGGTCAAGGAGATCGAACCGACGCTGCCGAAAGGCACCACGTTGGAAATCACGGACGACGGCGGCGACAACGCCCAGTCGAGCCTGAACAACGTGATCGAAGCGCTCGTGCTGGGCGCCGGCCTGACGATCTTCGTCGTGTACGCGTTCCTCAATTCGTGGCGTTCCACGCTGATCACGGCGCTGTCGCTGCCCACGTCCGTCATCGCCGCGTTCATCGGCGTGTGGCTGTGCGGCTTCACGCTGAACTTCATGACCCTGTTGGGCCTGTCGCTGGCGATCGGCGTGCTGATCGACGACGCGATCGTGGTGCGGGAAAACATCGTCCGCCACATGCAGATGGGTGCCGACCGCCGCACGGCCGCGATCAATGGCACGAACGAGATCGGCCTGGCCGTGGCCGCCACGACGTTCTCGATCATGGCCGTGTTCATCCCCGTCGCGTTCATGCCGGGCATCACGGGCGAATGGTTCCGGCCGTTCGCGCTGACGGTGACCGCCTCCGTGGCCGTGTCGCTGCTGATCTCGTTCACGTTGGACCCGATGCTGTCGGCCTACTGGGGCGACCCGCCGGGCCACCATGACGCGCCGCGCAAGGGCTTCGAGAAGCTGCTGCAGAAGTTCAACCACTGGTTCGACCACCAGGCCGACCGCTACGGCAACGTCATCGCGTGGGCGCTGCACCACCGCCGTTCGATGGCGCTGATCGCGATCGCCACCTTCGTGGGCGCCATCATGCTGCAGGCGAAATTCGGTGGCGCTTCGTTCGTGCCGACGTCCGACTTCGGTACCTTCGCCGTGGACATCC
Organism: Pseudoduganella flava; assembly: GCF_007830495.1. Taxonomy (GTDB): domain Bacteria; phylum Pseudomonadota; class Gammaproteobacteria; order Burkholderiales; family Burkholderiaceae_D; genus Rugamonas; species Rugamonas flava. The sequence goes on from NZ_VLKW01000009.1 coordinate 50,014, forward strand.
GCACGCCGTCGTCCAGCAGCCTGGAATACTCGCGGATGAAGGTCGTCAAGGCGGCCGAGCTGGCGCATGCGCTGAAGGAAACGAAGAACACGAGCGCCTACGTGAACCTGACGGGCGGCCGCGTCTACGTCGACATCGGCAAGAAGGGCGAACGCGACCGTTCGATCGCCGAAGTGGCGCAGGAACTGCGCGGCAAGCTGGCGCAGCTGGTCGGCGCCGAGTACACGGTGCTGGAAGACCTGAACAACGGCGCCCGCAAGCCCGTCCAGATCGAGTTCATGGGCGAGGATTCGCGTACGCTGATGCAGATCACCAGCAAGTTCATGGACGAGCTGCGCAAGGTGCCGGGCGCCGTCGACGTCAGCCTGTCCGAGCAGGATCCGAAGGACGAGCTGCAGATCGAGCTGAACCGCGGCCTGGCGAACTCGATGGGCATCGGCGCCGGCGATGCGGCTGCGTCGCTGCGCGTGGCGTTCGCCGGCATCGAAGTGGGCGACTGGGTCGACCCGACGGGCGAGACGCGCGACGTGGCCGTGCGCCTGGCGCCTGAGGACCGCACGAATGCGGAAAACATCGAGCGGCTGCCGATCGCCGTGTCCGGCACCAACCAGATGGTACCGCTGGACCAGATCGCCACGATCACGATGAGCAAGGGGCCGGCCAAGATCCAGCACAAGGACGGCAAGCGCGTGATCAGCGTGTCGGCCAACGTGCAGGGCCGTTCGCCGGGCGAAGTGACGGCCGACGCGATGAAGCTGGCCAAGTCGATGGACTTCCCGCCGGGCTATGGCCTCGCGGTGGCCGGTTCGGGCAAGGACATGCAGGAAGTGTTCACGCAGATGGGCATCGCGCTGATCGCCGGTATCGGCCTGATGTACCTGATCCTCGTGATGCAGTTCGGCTCGTTCACGGCGCCGGTGGCGGTGATGCTGTCGCTGCCGCTGTCGCTGATTGGCGTCGTCGTCGCGCTGCTGCTGACCAAGGGCACGATCAACCTGATGAGCCTGATCGGCGTGATCATGCTGATGGGCCTGGTCGCGAAGAATGCGATCCTGCTGTTGGATGCGGCAAGGAAGCGCGAAGAGGAGGGCTATGGCCGCGAGGACGCGCTGATGTACGCCGGCCGCATGCGCCTGCGCCCGATCCTGATGACGACGTTCGCGCTGATCGCCGGCATGCTGCCGGTCGCGATCGGCCACGGCGAGGGCGGCGAGTTCTACCGTCCGCTGGCCGTGTCGATCATCGGCGGCACGATCACGTCGACCGTGCTGACGCTCTTGATGGTGCCGACGTTCTACGACAGCATCGAAATCGCCCGCGACCGCATGTTCGCCAAGTTCGGCCGCCGCGCCGAGCGCTGGAACGCGGCGGTGGCCGGCGTGCTGACGTTCATCGAAGCGATCCTGACGCTGATGTTCGTACGCCTCGTCTACCGCCTGATCAAGGCGCTGGTGCTGAAACTCACCGGCCGCGGCAACAAGCCGCAACCGCCACTGGCCGAAGCCGCCTGATCACAACCGTCTTTCTCCATTGGGCCGCCGCGTGCGGCCCTTTTTTATTACTCACCAAAAAAGTTTCCAAAATTCGGGGACTGTCCCTCGTTTTTGGAAATTTTTTTCCTTCTTGCAGCGAAATCAAGGTGCTTGCCGAATGCAAGGCGAATGTCGGCTGGTGCTGGGCTTATATGTTTCCAAAAACCAGGGACAGTCCCTGTTGTTTTCAACAACCAGGGACAGTCCCCGGTGTTGTTTTGCAACCAGCTCGGCAGTTTGGTCGGCATTTTTAGCGACCAAAAATCACCGTTTGTCTACCGGATTCGTCAATGGAATTGTTACTAAAACTGTTTTGATACATGTTGCAGTGCAGAAATCGAACGTTCGTATCAAAATTTTGTGGAGTGTAGTATCCTTCGCCCGCCAGCCCCAGCCGTAGGAGGGCGGCGTTTGTCGAAAAATGGTAAGAATAGATAGCGAGACCACCGTGAACAAAAAATATCTGACCCTGATCATTGCGGCCGCCATGGCGACCGTGTCCGCGACCGCCGGCGCATCCGGCTACCGCTTCGGCTCGCAAAGCGTGTCGTCGCAAGGCACGGCCGAGGCGAATGGCGCCGAGGCGGCTGATGCCTCCACGATTTTCTCGAACCCGGCAGGCATGTCCCGCCTCGAGGGCAAGCAGCTCGTCGGCGGCATCACCGCCGTCGTGCCGCACTCGACCTACAACGACGAAGGCTCGCGCCGCTTCACCGGTACCTCGGTCGGCGGCCTGACGAGCCAGGACGACTACGTGCCGAAGGCCGTCGCCGCGCCGTCGCTGTACTACAGCCAGAAGATCAACGACCAGTTGACGGCCGGCTTCGGCATGTTCGTACCGTACGGTACCAACCTGTCGTATGACTGGAACTGGGCGGGCCGCTACGCGCTCACCAACATCAAGCTGACGTCGATCACGCTGAACCCGTCCGTCGCGTGGAAGATCAACGAACAGCACTCGTTCGGCTTCGGTCTGAACGCCGAGTACATGAAGGCCACGCTGGGCCAGGGCGTCGATACGCCGGGCTCCATCGCTGCCGCGCAGGCTGCCGGCACCGGCACCGCGCTGATCCGCCAGATCGTCGCACTGGGCGGCAACCCGGCCGCGCTGGCCCGCGTCGGCGACGCTCATGCGAGCGTCGAGGGCAAGGACTGGGGCTACGGCTTCAACGTGGGCTACATGTTCCAGCCGATGCAGGGCACCCGCTTCGGTATCACCTACCGCTCGTCGATCAAGCACAAGCTGCGCGGCGGCGCGGACTGGGACTTCTCCACGGTCACCAGCGACGCCGTCGTCAACCGCGTGATCGAAGCCGCTTCGCACCACGAGGATTCGGCCGCGCTGGTCGAACTGCGTACTCCGGAGACGCTGTCGCTGAACGGCTACCATGAGTTCAACGACAAGCTGGCCGGCATGTTCGACGTGACCTGGACGCGCAACTCGCGCATGAAGAACATCGACATCCAGTTCCTGGGCACCGACAACGGCGACGAAGTGATCCGCCAGCAGTGGAAGAACACCGTGCGCGTGGCGCTCGGCGCGAACTACAAGCTGAACGAGAAGGTGATGCTGCGTGCCGGTATCGCCCACGACGAGGCACCGGTGCGTAGCGACGAGCTGCGTCACGCCGCGCTGCCCGATTCGGACCGCAACCAGCTGTCGTTCGGCTTCAACTGGAAGGTGACGCCGAAGTCGTCGTTCGATTTCGCCTACTCGTACCTGGACTTCAAGGATGCGCGCGGCAACTACACGAACAACTGCCGTCCTGGCCTGCTGACCTGCACGGGTAACGGCGAGACGACGCGCGGCACGTGGAAGACGCACCTCCAGCTGATCGGCATGGCGTACAACTACCAGTTCTGATCGGCCGCGGCGCAACGCCGCGCAGCCAGAGAACGTAGGCAAAGAAAAAGCCGGCACCCGAAAGGTGCCGGCTTTTTTTCAACTGCCCGATCAGCGGTTCGGCGTGGTGCCGGTGGTGCCGGACGTGTCGCCGCCGGTGGTGCCGGTGGTACCGGTCGCGCCGGCCGGTGGCGTCGTGGTGCTGTCGGCCGGCGGGGTGGTGCCGGTTGCACCGCCGGTTGCGCCACCAGTCGTGCCCGTGTCGCCGCTGGTGCCGCTGGCCGGCGGGGTGGCCGGAGCGGCAGGCGTCGTGGTCGTGTCCGGCGTGGCGGCAGGCGTGGTCGCCGTGCCGGAGGTGTCGCCGGCCGGATGGTCGGCGTCACGGTTCTTGCAGCCTGCCAGCGCTGCGCTGCCAAGGACTGCTGCCAGGATCAGGGCGGACGTTTTACTCAGCTTAATCATTTCGACTCCTTTCAAGTGGGTGATGGCGAAACCATTAGGTATCGTTAGACCGCCAGGATGGTTGCCGGTTCGAGATGTGCCTGATAGTAATTGCCGCGTGTCCCCTCAGGCTGGGGCAAGCGTACGCAAAAGGGCCGGTACTTCGGCCGAAATCTCCCTAGCCAGGTAGCCCAGCACGCCGTATCGGATCGACAGCTGCTCGCCGGCGGACGCATGCAGCGCGATCCCCCAGGCGGCGGCCTGTTCCAACGTGGCGCCACGCGCCGCCAGGCCGGCAATGATGCCTGCCAGCGCGTCGCCGGACCCCGAAATCGCCAGGCCGACATTGCCGCCCTGGTGTTGCCACAGCCGGCCATCCGGCGCGGCAAGCACGGTGGTGGCTCCCTTCAAGGCCACCACCGCATTCCAGCGCCGCGCTGCTGCCAGCGCGGCATCGATGGGCGCGGCGGCGATCTCGTCCTTGCCGCGCCCCGTCAAATGAGACAGCTCGCCCGCGTGCGGCGTCAACAGCACCGGCTCGCGGAAGCGGAAATGCTCCATGTCCTTCGGCTCGTCCAGCACGTGCGCCAGCAGGTGCGGTTCGTCCGCGTTTTCCTGCTGGGCGCCGACCGCGCCCATCGCCGCCGCATCCAGGATGATCGGCTTGCCGGCAAAGCGGGGCAGCAATGCATGCACCAGCTCGGCCGTGGCCGCATCGTCCTGCATGCCGGGCCCGATCAGCACGGCATCGACCTTCGCCGCCAGATCGCCCAGCCGGCGCGCCGCGTCCAGCGTGAACCCGCCGGAAGCCGTCTCCGCCAGGCCGATCACGCGCGATTCCGGGATCGCCGTCGCGACCAGCGGGGCCACGCTGGCCGCCGTGGCCATCGTCAGCTTGCCCGCGCCGGAGCGCAAGGCGGCCGTCGCGGCCAGCATCACGGCGCCCGGCATCTCGCGCGAGCCGCCGACGATCAAGATGCTGCCGCGGCCTTCCTTGTCGTCGTCGAACGACGGTTCGGGCAGCGCCCAGGCGCGCAACGTGCGGGCCGTGATGTCGACTGGCTGGCTCATTGCTCGTCCTTACGATTTCGGTGCGGCCGGCTGGTCCTTGCCCTTCGTCACCGGCGTGCCGGTCGACGTCAGCGGGGCCACGAAATTCTCCAGGTCCAGCACCAGCTTGCCGCGCTTGCCCATGGCCGGGTCGAAGCGGTACGACGTCACGCTGCAGTTCGGCACGTCGCTGGCCCGGTCGATCGCGAGAATCCCGGACTCGTCCATCCGCTCCAGCAGATAGCGCAGGCAGTTGACGATCACCTGGTGCGCAACGATCAGCACTCTTTCCGAGCGGTATTCGCGCGTGATCGTATCGAGCACGCTGCGCAGCCGCAGGATCACGTCGCACCAGCTTTCGCCGCCCGGCGGCCGGAAATAAAACTTGCCCACGTGGCGGCGCTGTTCGTGCAGCTCCGGATACTTGTCGGCGATGCCAAGCGGCGTCAGCCGGTCGATGATACCGAATTCCTTTTCACGGAGCCGTTCGTCTGCGACGACGGTCAGCAATTCGTCACGGTCGAGCTTCTCGACGACCGTCAGGGCCGTGTCGCGGGCCCGCACATAAGGCGAGTACAGCACGACGTTGGGACGTTGTTCGGGAGGGAGGGAACAGAACCATTGCGCGAGCGCACCCGCCTGCCGCTGGCCCAGCTCGGACAGCGGCACGTCCATGTCCCGCTCGGCAATATCGATCAGAAACTGCGACGCGGCCTCGGCCGCATCGCGTGCGACGTTGCCGGCACTTTGTCCGTGCCGCACGATCCAGATCTGTTGGGGCCACTTCTGTTCCATCGCGTCCGTCTTCGTGATTCGGTGTGCGAATACTAGACGAATCCGGCGATGAGTGGCGCATGCATCCGCGCCAGCCGTGGCAGGGGGCTCAGGCGGTGGCTTGCGCCCGGTTTTTGGCGTTGGCGTTGCCGCTGTCGTCGGCGCCGTCGTCGGCGCCGTCGTCAGCATTTTCATCCGGCTCGGCGTCGCTGTCGAACACGGCGACATCCGTCTCGCCCAGCACGCGCGCGGTCAGCGTGCCCGCCGTGATCGAGCCTGACACGTTCAGCGCCGTGCGGCCCATGTCGATCAGCGGCTCGATCGAGATCAACAGGCCCGCCAAAGCGACCGGGAGGTTCATCGATGAAAGCACGATCAGCGCGGCGAACGTGGCGCCGCCGCCGACGCCGGCCACGCCGACGGAGCCGATCGTGATCACCGCCAGCAGCGGCAGCAGGAACGACGCCGTGAACGGATCGATGCCGACCGTCGGCGCGATCATCACGGCCAGCATCGCCGGGTAGATGCCGGCGCAGCCGTTCTGGCCGATCGTCGCGCCGAACGACGCGGCGAAGTTGGCGATGCCTTCCGGCGTGCCCAGGCGCCGCACCTGCGTCTGCACGTTCATCGGAATCGCGCCGGCGCTGCTGCGCGACGTGAACGCGAACGTCAGCACGGGCAGGATCTTCTTCGCGAAGCGCAAGGGATTGAGCCCCGTGCCGGCCACGATGGCCAGGTGCACGCCGAACATCAGCAGCAGCGCGCAGTACGACGCGGCCACGAAGCCGATCAGGTTCAGGATGTCCGCATACGACGACGTGGCGACGACCTGCGCCATCAGCGCCAGCACGCCGTAGGGCGTCAGCCGCAGCACCAGCGTGACGATGCGCATCACGATCGCATGGGCGACCTTGACGAAATGGTCGAACGACACGAACAGGTCCGGCTTCTTGTCGGCGATGCCGATCGCGGCGATGCCGACGAACACGGAGACGATGACGACGGCGATCGTCGACGTCTTGCGCGCGCCCGTCATGTCGAGGAACGGATTGGCGGGAATGAACGACAGGATCATGTTCGGCAGCGAGATCGCCTGCGCGTCGGCCAGCTTGCCTTCCAGGTAGGCGCCGCGCGCCACTTCGGCGGCGCTGGACGTGAGGCCCACGGCGGACAGGCCGAACAGCTTCGCCATCAGGATGCCGATCGTCGCGGCGACGGCCGTCGTGATCATCAGCGTGCCGATCGTCAGTACGCTGATCTTGCCGAGCGAATTGGCGCTGCGCAGTTTCAGGATCGCGCCGACGATCGATACCATGATCAGCGGCATGACGATCATCTGCAGCAGCTTCACATAGCCGGTGCCGACGATGTCCAGGTATTCGCTGGTCGTCTTGACGACGGCGCTGTGGGCGCCGTACAGCGCCTGCAGCGCCGCGCCCAGCACGACCCCGAGGCCCAGCGCCGTGAACACGCGCACGGTGAACGACGCGTGGCGCCGCTGCAGGTGGTACACGACGGCCAGCAGGAGGAGGGCGGCGGCGAGATTCGCAAGGACGGGGAGGGTCATCGGTATGCTTGAAAAATGATTGCTTGCCGGATTCTACCGCTCCGGCGCGAAAGACGTGCGACCGCCCGTGGCGGATTCTGCGATTATTGCTGCATATCGTTATGCATGGAGTGCGATGAAAGTCTTGCTGAAACTGTTTGGCGCCGGCTACCTGGCCGTCTCCGGCTTCTTCTTCATCTGCGGCGTCGCCCTCGTCGGCATGTCCGCATGGGAGATCTGGGAGGCGCTCACCGTCGCCTCCAGCGAGACGATGCAGCCGCGCTTCGTGCGCATCCTCGAATCGGTCGGCCTGCTGACGATCGCCGTCGCCGCGTTCGAACTGGGCCAGACCGTGCTGGAGGAAGAAGTGCAGCGCGAGGCCAGCATCAGTACCCCGACGCGGGTGCGCCGCTTCATGTCGCGCTTCCTGATCGTCGTCATCGTGTCGCTGTCGATCGAATGCCTGGTCTCCGCATTCCAGTCGCTGCACGGGCGCCCGGAGCTGTTGCCGCATGCTGGCGTGATCGGCGTGTGCGCCGCATTGCTGCTGCTGGCGTGGGGCGCATTCATCCGCCTGAACATCCCCGCCGAGCACCTGGAACCCCAGGCGATGCAGGAAGCGCAGGCCGAGGATGACAAGATCGCTACATGAGTTTCGGCTCTGCAATATTGAGGCATAACATAGTCCGTGCACGCTTTTGCATCCGAATGCAAACAGTGTAGCTAAGCCGCAACAACCCACCCCCACCCCGTACCCCGGGGACACTATTTCGATTGTATCTGCTGCTGCGTTCGCCCAACGCGCATGGTAAATTGCCGTGTGGCAAAAATCCTTTCTGGAGCAGATAAATCATGACGGTCAAGTTAACGGGTCCCCTCGGTTTCGGCAGCTTCGATGACGACGTTGAAGTCGGCGGCGATGCCGGCGACGTGTTTGTCGGCGGTTTCGGCCTGTATGGCGACGCCGGCAACGACATCGTGCAGGCGGGCGGCGGCGACGATACGATCTACGGGTCGGACGGCGCCGATACGCTGGACGGCGGCGCCGGCAGCGACCTGGTCGACTACAGCCTGGCCGGGGCGGGCATCGTCGTGGACCTGGCCAGCGCGACCGCCGTGGCGGACGACAAGGGTACCGACACGCTGGTGTCGATCGAGCGCGTGCGCGGCTCCGCGTTCGACGACACGATCACCGGCGGTGCCGGCGACGATTGGATCGCTGGCGGCGCGGGCGCGGATCGTCTCGATGGCGGCGCAGGCATCGACACCGCAAGCTATGCTGACGAGGCCGCCGGCGTGATCGCGAACCTTGCCACCAACAACGCCACCACGACCACGGGCACCGACACGCTGCGCAATGTAGAGAACCTGTCGGGCAGCAGCTACGCCGACTACCTGACCGGCGATACGGCGGCGAATTTGCTTGATGGCGGCGCCGGCAACGATGTGCTGCGCGGTGGCGCCGGCAACGACACGTTGGTGGGCAATATCGGCGACGACACAGCGGCGTTCTCCGGCAATCTCGCCGACTACACGCTGACGACCCTGGCCGATGGCCGCGTGCTGGTCACCGACCTGCGCGCCGGCCAGGACGGCACCGACACGCTGGTCGGCATCCGCCACCTGCAATTCGCCGACCAGAAGCTGGACCTGACGGGCGTCGACCGCCTCGTCGCGGCCGACGGCCAGGCGCAATCGGTCACCGGGCTGGCTGACGGCAGCTATGTGATCGCCTGGCAGGGCAGCGATGCGAGCGGCAGCGGCGTGTTTTTCCGCCAGTTCGATGCCGACGGCACGCCGCTGGGCGCCGCCACGCAGATCAATACCGCAACGGCCGGCCAGCAGCAGGCGCCCGCGATCACCGCGCTGTATGGCGGCGGCTGGGTGGCGGTCTATCAAAGCCAGGGCACAAACGGCTGGGACATCGCCGTGCAGCGCTTCAATGCCGACGGCAGCCGCGCCGGCACCGAGATGGTGCTGGGTCAGGCGGGCGACCAGCTCGCGCCCAGCGTCAGCGCCACCGTCGACGGTGGCTTCGTCATCGTCTGGCAAGGCGCCGGCAGCGACGGCACGGCCGACGTGCGCGCCACCCGCGTCAGCTGGGATGGCCAAGCGCAGACGGCTGCGCTGGTGAACACGACGACGACGGGCCAGCAGCAGGGCGCGGCCGTCGCCGAGCAGGACAACGGCTACATGGTGGCCTGGCAGTCGGACAACGGCAGCAGCCACAAGGTGCAGGTGCAGCAGTACAGCTGGGACGGCACGGCGGTGGGCTCGGAAGTCACGCTGGCGACCAGCGGCGTCGTCGGCAGCGTCGGCATCGCCACCTTGTACGGCAGCGCGGGCTACAGCGTCGCCGGCACCGTCGTGACCTGGGTGCAGGACGACGGCAACGCGACGACCGCCGACGACGCGGTGATGGTGCAGCGCTTCAGCGCCGCGGGCACGCCGGTGGGCGGCCCGATCACGGTGGTGTCGGCCGGCTTCCAGCACGAGGCAGCGGTGACGGGCCTGCGCGACGGCGGCTTCATCGTCGTGTGGGACAATGTGGCGGTGGACGGCACCGTTTCCGTGATGGGGCGCCACTACAATGCGGACGGCTCGGCCGCAGGCACTGCATGGCAGGTCAACCAGGTTGCCGCGACGGGGGCGATCGGTGCGCCGACGGTGGCCGAAGCGGCCGACGGCCGCGTGATCGTCAGCTGGACGGCGATGGGCGCGGACGGCGTGGCCCGCGTCTGGCAGCAGGAAGTCGGCTATGACGGCGCGGCGGAGTTCGCGGTAGCGGGCAGCACCGGCGAGCCGCCGGCGGCACCGCAATTCAGTGTGCAGGCCGTGCAGGAGCAGATGGCGGCGCGCGCGGGCGCCGCGCCGGCGACGGACAGCGCGCTGATCCAGGCACCGGGCCCCGTCGTCGACGAGGGCACGTTCAGCAAGGGCCACCTGCTGATCAAGGGAACCGCCGACGCGGGTGCGACGGTCACGCTGTACGACGCCGGCGTCAAGGTCGGGCGCGTGACCGCGGGCGGCGACGGCGCGTGGATCATCGAATTCAAGGACCTGGAGGCGGGCGCGCACCGCTTCACCGCGACCGCCACCGACATGCTGGGCCAGACCAGCGCGGCCAGCCACACCGTGGCACTGGTCGTGCTGGGCACGATCGCCGGCACGACCGGCAGCGACAACGCGGCCTATTTCACGACGCGCGGTGCCGATGTCAATGCGCAGACGATCGATGCCGGCGCCGGCAACGACACGATCGACGGCGGCGGCGGTGCCGACACGCTGCAAGGCGGTGCCGGCAATGACACCTACGTGATCGGCAACGACGGCGTCACCGTCGTCGAGAACCTGAACGGCGGTACCGACACGGTGCGCGCCACCGTCGACATCACACTGGCGGACAACGTCGAGCACCTGGTGTTCGAAGGCAGCGCCGGCCACACGGGCTACGGCAACGCGTTGAACAACTCCCTCACCGGCAGCAGCGGCGACGACGCCCTGTACGGCGGCGACGGCAAGGACACGCTGGCGGGCGGCGCCGGCAACGACACGCTCGACGGCGGCGCCGGTGCCGACGCCATGACGGGCGGCGCCGGCGACGACACGTACATCGTCGACGCGGGCGATACCGTCACCGAAGTGGCCACCGCAAGCGGCGGCATCGATACCGTCAACACCGCGCTGGCCAGCTACACGCTGGGCGCCGGCGTCGAGAACCTGGTGCGCATCGGCGACACGGCATTCACGGCGACCGGCAATGCGCTGGACAACCTGATCGTCGGCGCGGCCGGCAACGACAAGCTCGATGGCGGCGCCGGCAACGACACGCTGCGCGGCAACGGCGGCCAGGATACGCTGACCGGCGGCACCGGCGCCGATGCGCTGTACGTCGGCGCGGGCGCCGCGACGGTCGATGGCGGCAGCGACACCGATACGGTCTACCTGAACTACGCGTTTGACGCCTACACCCGCGTGCGCAACGGCCAGTCCGAACTGCAGCTGACGGGCCCGGACGGCCAGACCGTCATCGTCCGCAACGTCGAGCGCTTCGTGTTCGCCGGCGGCGAGCCGATGGACTGGGCCGTGGTGACGGGCGACATCGCCGGCCCCGGCAACCAGAAACTGACCGGCTCGGCGCAGGCCGACACGATGGATGGCAGCGCCGGCGACGACACGCTGGCCGGCGGCGCGGGCGACGACACCTACGTCGCCGATTCCGCCAACGATGTGATCGTCGAGGCCGGCGACCAGGGCATCGACACGGTGCAGGTGGCGTTCGCCTCGCGTCCCACCTACGTGCTGGCCGCGAACGTGGAAAACGCCGTCATCACGACGACGGGCGCGGCAAGCGTGACCGGTAACGAACTGGACAACAAGCTGGTCGGCAACAACGCCGCCAACACGCTGGCGGGCGCCGCGGGCAACGACACGCTGGACGGCGGCGCCGGTGTCGATCGCCTCGAAGGCGGTGCCGGGGACGACCTGTACTACGTCGACAGCGCCGGCGACCAGGTGATCGAAGCGGCCCTGGGCGGCAAGGACACGGTGGTCACGACGGCCGCCACGTTCACGCTGGCGGCGAACGTGGAAAACCTGCGTTACGACGGCACCGCTCGCACGACGCTGACCGGTAACACGGACGCGAACGAGATCACCAACGGTAATGGTGGCGGCAAGCTGTCCGGCCTGGCCGGCGACGACACGCTGGTCGGCGGCACCGGCGCGGACAGCCTGGTCGGCGACGCCGGGGACGACGTGCTGCGCGCCGGCGGCGGCGCCGACACGCTGGACGGCGGTGCCGGCAACGACACGGCGGTGCTCGGCGGGAACCGGGCCGACTGGACGATCACCCGCACCGGCGACCGCGCGCTGTCGCTGCAAGCGGGCGGCACGACCGTCGTCGTGCGCGACGTCGAAAGCCTGGCGTTTGCCGACGGCACCGTGACCTTCGCCGAGCTCGCGATGACGACCAAGGCAACCGCATGGGGCGACGGCATGACCGGCACGTCCGGCAACGATGCACTGGACGGCCTGGGCGGCGCGGACACGATGGCCGGCCTGGCCGGCGACGACACCTACACGGTGGACAACAAGGATGACGTCGTGATCGAGGAAGCGGGCGGCGGCGTGGACACCGTGCGTATCGCGCTGACGACCGCCAACGCGACTTACGTGCTGGGCGAGAACCTCGAGCATGCGCAGGTGACGTCGACGGCCGCGGTGAGCATCACCGGCAACGCGGCCGCGAATGCGCTGACGGGCAATGCGGCCGCCAACACGCTCTCCGGCCTGGACGGCAACGACACGCTCGATGGCGGCGCCGGCAACGACACGCTGGTCGGGGGCGATGGCATCGACAGCCTGCTGGGCGGTGCGGGCAACGACAAGCTCGATGGCGGTGCCGGCAACGACACGCTGGACGGCGGCGCCGGCAGCGATGCGATGACGGGCGGCGCCGGCGACGACGTCTACTTCGTCGACGGGACCGGCGACACGGTCGTCGAGGCGGCGCAGGGCGGCACCGACACGGTCCGCACCACGCTCGCTTCGTATACGCTGGCGAACAACGTCGAGAACCTCGTGTACACCGGCAGCGCCGCGTTCACGGGCACCGGCAATGCGCTTGCCAACGTCATCGACGGCGGCAGCGGCAACGACAAGCTGACGGGCGGCGCCGACAACGACACGCTGCGCGGCCATGCCGGCAGCGACACGCTCGACGGCGGCGCCGGCGACGACACGGCCGTGCTGGATGGGCAGCGCGCCGACTACACCGTCAGCGCGCTCGTGGCGAACGAGACGCTGTTGACGGCCAAGGACGGCGCGAAGATCGTGTTGAAGGGCATCGAGACGGTGACGTTCGCCGACCAGGGCTTCGCGCTGACCGATCTGCTGAAGGATGCGATCACGCTGGGCGCGGACACGCTGCAAGGCTCGGCGGGCGACGACACGCTCGACGGCAAGGCCGGTGCCGACACGATGTCGGGCCTGGCCGGCGACGACATCTACATCGTCGACGACGTGGGCGACCGGATCGTCGAAGCGCAGAACGAAGGCACCGACACGGCGCGCATCGCGCTGGCCACGGCAGGCAAGACCTATGTGCTCGATGGCCACGTCGAAAACGCCGTCGTGACGAACGCGGTGGCGACGAACGTCACCGGCAACGACGCCGACAATGTCCTGACGGGCAACGCCGCCGCCAACGCGCTGGTCGGCGACGCCGGCAACGACAGCCTGGCCGGCCTGGCTGGCAACGACAACCTGCAGGGCGGCGCGGGCAACGACACGCTCGACGGCGGCACCGGCAACGACGTGCTGGCGGGCGGCGCGGGCGACGACCTGTATATCGTCGACGGCAGTGGTGACACGGTGACCGAGGTAGCGGGGCAGGGCATCGACACGGTGCAGACGACGTCTTCGAGCCTCGTGCTGGCGGCGGCGGTGGAGAACCTCGTGTACACGGGCACCGGTTCGTTCAGTGGCACCGGCAACGCGGAAGCCAACACGATCACGGGCGGCCGCGGCGCCGACCGTCTCGGGGGCGCCGACGGCAACGACACGCTGTCCGGCGGCGCCGGCAACGACACGCTGACGGGCGGCACGGGCAACGACGTGTTCCACCTGGACCTGGGCTCGAACGACACGATCACCGATTACGCGGCGGGCGACACCATCGCCCTCGACGTGGCGGGCCTGAAGCTGGGCGGTGGCGGCACCGTCGTGCGCGACGCGGTGGGCGGTTTCGCGGCCGACGTCGACCTGGTGGTCTTCACGGCGAACATGACGGCAGTGAACACGACGGCGGCGGCACGCGTGATCGGCAGCGCGACGGCGTCGTATCACGTGGGCGACGTGGCGCTGTTCGCGATCGACAACGGTGCCTCGACCGCGCTGTTCCGCTTCACGTCCAACGGCAATGACGCGGTGGTGTCGGCGGCCGAGCTGACGCAGGTGGCGACGCTGACGGGCGTGAAGGATGTGAGCGCCGTGACGTTCGAGTTGTTCAACACGGTGGCCTGATTCGTTTCAAGGCTGCGCAGGAATGCCGTCCGGTTAGCCGGGCGGCTTTTTTTTTCGCGCTGTTCGCGTTCGCTGAGCTTTCACCCCGGAACGGAACTTATCGCCGATATGATCTCGTCAGCCGACAGCGGTAGATGCGCCAGCGCACGGAACAGGTGCTGAAAGCCGCTCGTTCCCATCCTTGCCTCCTGATATCGATGAGGTATCTCAACAGAAGGTAAGACAGCGTTGACGCCTGGAAGTTCCCCAACCTTACGCGAACAGCGCCTTATTTGCGCAGTCGGTCTTCCTGTAGTGCGTTCCTTTTGTCCCCTGTGTCACTAGCACAACAATTCCCACTTTCCCCAATCCACTTGGTGCTAATTTCCCACTCGCATGATAAATTGCCGCCCATAAAATTTTAACAACAAAGTTCACAAATAAACTACTTTCAGGGATGAGCATGGCAAGGATCGCGGGCACGGCAGACAACGATACGTTGGTGGGAACGGACGGCAACGACGTCCTCCTCGGCTTCAAGGGCAACGATGCGCTCGACGGCGCTGCCGGCACGCGCGATATCGCCAGCTACGGCTATGCCGACGGTGCGGTAGCCGTGAACCTCGCGACGGGGCAGGCGACGGGAGCGGACGGCACCGACAGCCTGGCCGGCATCGAAGGCGTGTTCGGCTCCTACTTCGCCGACACGATCACGGGCGACGCCAATGCCAACGTGCTGGACGGCCTGGCCGGCAACGACACGCTGCGCGGTGGCGGCGGCGACGACACGATCGTCGGCGGCAGCGGCGTCGACGTCGCCGTGTACAGCGGCGCGCGCACCGATTACGAAATCAAGTCCGATGCGGCCGGCAAGCTGACGATCCGCGACCTGCGCGCCGGCTCGCCGGACGGCACCGACATCGTGTGGGACGTGCGCAAGCTGACGTTCCTCGGCGGCGCGAAGGCCGAAACGATCGAGCTGAAGGCGGTCGACCACGTGGTTGCCGCCAACCCGGCCAGCTACCAGCTGTACCAGTCCGTGGCCACGCTGCTCGACGGCAGCTACGTTGCCGCGTGGCGGGCGCCGGATGCGAATGGCGATGGCATCTACCTGCGCAAGTTCGATGCGGACGGCGTGCCGGCCGGCAGCGACGTGCTCGTCAACGCCGACCAGGTCGGCGACCAGCGCGCCGTCGTCGTCACCGGCCTGTACGACGGCGGCTGGGTCGCCGTCTATCACAGCAACCCGTTCGTCTGGCAGGGCTACGAGTCCGACTGGGACGTGCGGCTGCAGCGCTTCGATGCCGCCGGCGCTAAGGTCGGCGACGAAGTCCTCGTGAACTCGGTCACGGCCGGCGACCAGCGCCTGCCCGTCGTCACGGCGACGAGCGATAACGGCTTCGTCGTCGCCTGGCAGTCCCGCAGCGGCGCCACGCTCGACATCAAGGCGCAGAAGTTCGACGCCGACAACAACAAGGCGGGCGGCGAATTCACCGTCAACGCGGCGACGGACGGCGACCAGGTGGCGCCGGCCGTGGCGGAACTCCAGGACGGCTACGTCGTCGCATGGTACAACGCGGCCACCAATGCCGTGATGACGCAGGCCTTCGGCCTCGACGGCGGTACTGCCGGCAGCGAGAGCGCCGTGGCGGTCGCGCCGGATGGCGGCAAGATTGGCGCCGTCAAGGTCGCGAGCCTGTACGCGCCGTACGCCGCGGCGATTCCCGCCTACGTCGTCACGTGGATCCAGGATGCCAAGGACGGCACCGACACGGTCCACGCCCGCATCTACAACGCCGACGGCTCGGTGCGCAGTGCGGACATCACGGTGGCCGGCAACGGCGACCAGATCGGCCACAGCGTCGTCGGCCTGCGCGACGGCAGCTTCATGGTCGTGTGGGACGAAGTCGCGGCGGACGACACGTCCGTCATCATGGGCCGCCACTACAATGCCGACGGCAGCGCGGCCGGCGCCGCGTTCCAGGTCAACCAGAGCTCCGCGCTGGGCGTGGCTCTCGCGCCGACCGTCATCGAAACGGCCGACCAGCGCGTCGTCGTCAGCTGGGGCACGCAAGGCAGCGCCTATCCGGGCAGCGGCGGCATCTACCAGCAGATCGTCGATTACAACGGCAATCCGGAATTCGTTACCGCGCCGGGCAGCACTGCGCCGGGCGCCACGACGATCGCTGTCAAGTCCGTCATCGGCGGCGCGATGCCGATGCTGGACCCGGCATACAACGGCATGCAGTACTGGGGGCTGACCGATGTGCAGAGCGCCGCGAAGGTGACCAACGGCCACTTGATGGTCACCGGCGCCGCCGCCTTCGGCTCGACCGTCACGCTGTACGACGGCGCGACGAAGCTGGCCACCGTCGGCGTCGACGACAACGGCAGCTGGGCCGTCGAACTCGACCAGCTGGCCGCCGGCACGCATTCGTTCACGGCCGTCGTCGCGGATGCGAACGGCAACAAGAGCGCGGCCAGCAAGGCCTTCGCGCTGACGATCGACGGCGTGCTGAAAGGCACCGGCGGCGCGGACAGCGAAGCATGGTTCATGAGCCTGGGCGCGAACGGCGCCGCGCAAACGCTCGACGGCGGCGCCGGCAACGATACGCTGAACGGCAACGGCGGCAAGGACACGCTGATCGGCGGCGCCGGCGACGATACCTATCTCGTCAACAATGCCGGCGTGACGATCGTCGAGGCGGCCGGTGGCGGTACCGATACCGTGACCGCGACGGTGGCCACGACCCTGGCGGCCAACGTCGAGAACCTGACGTTCACGGGCGGCGCCGGCTACGTCGGCACCGGCAACGCGCTGAACAATTCGATCATGGGCAGCAGCGGCAACGACAAGCTCGATGGCGGGGCCGGCAACGACACGCTGCATGGCGGCATGGGCGGCGCCGACACGCTGATCGGCGGCGCGGGCGACGACACCTACATCGTCGTCGATGGCGGCGAGACGATCACCGAGGCGGCCGGCGCGGGCACGGATACCGTGTATGCGGTGATGCAGGACATGACGCTGGCGGCGAACGTGGAAAACCTGTTCCTGTCCAGCCTGAACGGCCAGCGCGGCACGGGCAACGCTGCGAACAACCAGATCACGGGCGACCAGTTCAACGACACGCTCAGCGGCGAAGCGGGCAACGACACGCTCGATGGCGGTGGCGGCAGCGATACGCTGGTCGGCGGCACCGGCAACGACACGTATTACGTCGACGCGGGCGACACGGTCGTCGAGCAGGCTGCCGGCGGCATCGACACGATCGTCGCGCGTGCCGATTACACGCTGGGCGCGGAGCTGGAGAACCTGCAGTTCGTCGCCGGCCCGCAGGGCTATGTGGGCGTGGGCAATGCGTTGAACAACGTGATCGGCGGTGGCGTCGGCGGCGACGTGCTCGATGGCGCTGCCGGCAACGATACGCTGGCCGGCAACGCGGGCGACGATACGCTGGACGGCGGCGCGGGCATCGACTCGATGACGGGCGGCGCCGGCGACGACCTGTACGTCGTCGACAACGCGGGCGACAAGGTGATCGAAGCGGCCGGCGGCGGCACCGACATGGTCCAGACGTCGCTGGCCAGCTACACGCTCGGCACGGACGTGGAATTCCTCAGCTACTCCGGCGAGGGCGCGTTCAGCGGCACCGGCAACGGCGCCGACAACTTCATGCGCGCCGTCCAGTCGACGGGGGCGCGCCTGGCCGGCCTTGCCGGCGACGACACGCTGTTCGGCGGCGCGGGCGCGGACAGCCTGTCCGGCGGCGACGGCGCCGACCGCATCGGCGGCATGGGCGGCATGGACACGATCGACGGCGGTGCCGGCAACGACACGGCCGGCTTCGAGGACATCCTGGACAACTACAAGGTGGTGCGCAGCGGCGAGAACGCCGTCACGCTGACGCACCGCGTGACCGACGTCGCCGTGACCGTGCGCGACGTCGAAACGTTCGAATTCGGCAAGGAGGTCGTATCGTTCGCCGACCTGGTCGCCACCAACGTCGCTTCGGCCTGGGGCGACCAGCTGTTCGGGACGGATGCAGGGGAGGCGCTGGACGGCCTGGCCGGTGCCGACACGATGACGGGCGGTGCCGGCGACGACACCTACACGGTCGACAGCAAGGGCGACGTGATCGTCGAACTCGATGGCGGCGGCACGGACAAGGTGCGCATCGACATCGCGCAGGCGGGCTACACGTACACGCTCGGCGCCACGCTGGAAAACGCCGACGTCGTGGCGAAGGTGGCCGTCAACGTCAACGGCAACGGCGCGAACAACGCGATCACCGGCAATGCGCTGGCCAATGTGCTGGCGGGCCTGGACGGCAACGACACCCTGAGCGGCGGCGCCGGCAACGACAAGCTCGATGGCGGCGCGGGCGCCGATCTGCTCGACGGCGGCGCGGGCAGCGACACGCTGGCGGGCGGCGCCGGCAATGACGAATACGTCGTCGATGCGGCCGGCGACCAGGTCGTCGAAGCGGACGGCGGCGGCAGCGACATCGTGCGCGCCACGGGCCTGACGACCTGGACCCTCGGCAAGAACGTCGAGATGCTGGTGTTCGATGCGGCCGGCAAGGCCGTCACGGGCACCGGCAACGCGGACGGCAACGCGCTCTCCGGCGGCACCGCGGCATCCGCGAAGCTGTTCGGCCTGGGCGGTGCGGACATGCTGACGGGGACGGCCGGTGCGGACAGCCTGGTGGGCGGCGACGGCAACGACACGCTGGCCGGCCGCGCGGGCGCGGACACGCTGGACGGCGGCGCCGGCACCGATACGGCGCGCTTCAACGGCGACCTGGCCGACTACACGATCGAGCGCATCGGCGAAGGGGACGTGCGCATCACCGGCACCGCGGCCACGACCGTGCGCGGCGTCGAATCGTTCGCCTTCGCGGACCGCGAGCTGACATTCGTCGAGCTGGCCAACCTGGCCAACAAGGCATCGGCCTGGTCCGACAGCCTGACCGGCGGCAGCGGCGCGGATGCGCTGGACGGCCTGGCGGGCGCCGACACGCTGGTCGGCTATGAGGGGACCGATACCTACACGGTCGACAGCAAGGACGACGTGATCGTCGAAGCCGTCGATGGCGGCTACGACACGGTACAGGTGGCCCTGACGGTGGCCAACGCCACCTACACGCTGGCGGCCAACGTGGAGGCCGCGAAGGTGACGGCGAAGGTGGCAGCCAACGTCACCGGCAACGGCGAAGCCAACACGCTGACGGGCAACGACCTGGCCAACGTGCTGACGGGCCTGGACGGCGACGATACGCTGAGCGGCGGCGGCGGCAACGACCGGCTCGAAGGCGGTGCGGGGAACGACAAGCTCGTCGGCGGTGCCGGCAACGACACGCTTGCCGGCGGCGCAGGCGACGACGAATACCGGGTCGACGCCAGCGGCGACGTCATCATCGAAGCGGGCGACGGCCACGACTTCGTGTACGCGTC
The DNA here is from genome assembly GCF_007830495.1 of Pseudoduganella flava. Lineage (GTDB taxonomy): Bacteria > Pseudomonadota > Gammaproteobacteria > Burkholderiales > Burkholderiaceae_D > Rugamonas > Rugamonas flava. The sequence goes on from NZ_VLKW01000009.1 coordinate 69,662, forward strand.
AGTGGCCTCGTACACGCTGGCAGCCAACGTCGAAGACCTCGTCGCCTACAACCTGCAGACGGGCTTCACGGGCAACGGCAACGCAAGCAACAACCTGATCGTCGGCACCCAGTACGCCGACAAGCTGTCCGGCAACGACGGCAATGACACCCTGGTCGGCGATGCGGGCTACGACACGCTGTCCGGCGGCGCTGGCGACGACACGGCCATCCTCGACGGCGGCAACAAGGTCTTCGACGGCGGCACCGGCGGCGACGTCGCCGTCGTGGCGGGCTCCGAACTGCGCTACGCGGTGTTCGGTGCCAGCGCCACCGACACGCTGCTGACCGACCTGCTGACGGGCTCCGTGATCACGCTGCGCAATGTGGAGGCCGTGCGGTTCGCCGAAGCCGACGTGCTGGTTGCCGTGAACGAGCTGCGCCTGCAGGCGCCATCGACCGGCAACGACAACCTGCAAGGGAGCGAGAACCCGGACACCATCGATGGCGGCGCCGGCAACGACACGATCGCGGGCGCGGAAGGCAACGACTCGCTGCAGGGCGGCGCGGGCACCGACAGCCTGGTGGGCGGCACCGGCAACGACACGCTCGACGGCGGTGCCGGCAAGGACGTGCTGGCCGGCGGCGCGGGCGACGACGTGTACATCGTCGACACGGCCGGCGAAGTGCACGAAGGGGATGGCGACGGCGGCGTCGATGCCGTCAAGACGGCGCTGGCGTCGTACGTGCTCGACAAGAACGTGGAGATGCTATTCTACACGGGTACCGCGGCATTCTCGGGCACCGGCAACGAGCAGGACAACCTGCTGTTCGGCGGCAGCGGCGCCGACCGGCTTGCCGGCGGCGCGGGCAACGACGTGCTGGTTGGCGGTTCCGGCGCGGATACGCTGACGGGTGGCGACGGCAGCGACGCGTTCGTGATCGACAAGGGCGACAAGCCCGATACGGTGGCCGACTTCAAGTCCGGCACCGACGTGATCGTGTTCGATGCGCCGGTGCTGGCCATCGGCAACCGTGACTCGACGGTGGACGGCGCCACGCTGGCCGCCGGCAAGGGCGACTTCGCCGCCAGCGCCGAGCTGGTGATCGTCACGACGAACGCGAAGACGCTGGACACGGCAGGTGCCGCGGCCGTCATCGGTTCGGCGCAATCCGCCTACGACGTTGGCGCGATGCGGCTGTTCGTCGTCGACAACGGACTGTCCTCGGCCGTGTTCAAGTTCAGCGCGGCCGCGGCGGACGCGCAGGTGTCCGCGGGCGAGCTGACCTTGCTGGCCACGCTGACGGGCGTGCCGGCAACGGCGGTGGGCGATTTCGTGTTCGGCACGGCGGGCTGACGCGGCGCTGCCATCGCTGCGAAGGCGCCTCCGTGGAGGCGCCTTTTTTCATTCCGGAGGGCCGCCTCGGCTCGCGTCACCGCGTTGTTGCCGTATCGCAACGCAAGCAGGTGTTCGCCTTCGCGCATCGTTCTCCTTTGATCTGCGGCCAATTTATCGCCCTGCATTGCGATAAATTGCCGTATGGCAATGTTCATCGGGAGCGGGAAATGACACTGAAACTGAATGCAACGGTGGTATTCGGCAGCTGGTTCGACGACGTCGAGGATGGCAGCGATGGGGCGGACCTGTTTGTCGGCGGCTTCGGCAACTTGGCCGACGAAGGCAACGACCTGATGGCGGGCGGCGCCGGCAACGACACGATGCGCGGTTCGGATGGCGCCGATACGCTCGATGGCGGCGCCGGCAGCGACCGCGCCGATTACCGGGAAGCGGCCAGCGGCGTCGTCGTCGACCTGGGTGCCGGCAGCGCGCAGGACGGCACGGCCGACGACACGCTCGTGTCGATCGAACAGGCGTGGGGATCTGCCTATGCCGACAGCCTCACGGGCAGCGCCGGCGCCGACACGCTGTCCGGCGGCGCGGATGCCGATACGCTGGACGGTGCGGGCGGCTTCGATATCGCGTGGTATGGCGACGCGACCGCCGGCGTCACCGTGAACCTGGGCACGGGCAGCGCGTCCGGCGGTGCGGGCGCGGATGTGTTGCGCTCCATCGAAGGCGTGACGGGCGGCGCCTTCGCCGATGCGCTGACGGGCGACGCCGGCGCCAACCTGCTGGACGGCGGCGCCGGCAACGACACCTTATGCGGCGGTCTTGGTGACGACACGCTGGTGGGCGGCATCGGCGACGACACGGCGCTCTTTGGCGGCACCCTGGCCGACTACCGCATCACGGCGCTGGCCGACGGCCGGTTAGCGGTGACCGACCTGCGCGCGGACCGGGCCAATACGGGCACCGACACGCTGGTGGGCATCCGCCACCTCGCGTTCACCGACCAGGTGCTGCATCTGCCGAGCGCGGACCGGCTCGTCGCCACGGCCGCGCCGGCGCACGCCGTGACCGCCCTGCTGGACGGCAGCTATGTCATTGCCTATGGCGGCACGGATGCGGGCGGCGACGGCGGCGTGTTCCTCCACCGTTACAGCGCTGACGGCACCGCGGCAGACGGCGCCGGCGCGGTGAACACGGCCACCGCCGGCCAGCAGGACGGCGCGGCCGTCGCGGCGCTATACGACGGCGGCTGGGTGGTGGCCTGGCATACGGCGGCGGCCGGCGGCGCCATCGCGTTGCAGCGCTTTGCCGCGGACGGCAGCGCCAGCGGCGCCGAGCTGCTGGTCGACGGCGCCGCCGGCGGCACGGCGCCCGCCGTCACGGCAACGATCGACGGCGGCTTCGTCGTAGCGTGGCAGGACGGCGGGCAGGATGGCGGGCAGGACGTGCATGCCCAGCGCTTCGATGCGGGCGGCATCGCGCAGGGCACCGTCGTCGTCAACACGGCGCCGGCCGGCGCGCAGGCGGCGCCGGTACTCGCGGAGCAGGACAACGGCTGCATGGCCGCGTGGCACTGGGCGGACGGTTCCGGCGAGGGTGTCGCCGTGCGGCAGTTCACCTGGGACGGCACCGCGGCGGGCGACGACGTGCGGCTGCAGACGGCAGGCGTCGTCACCGACGTCGCGATCGCCACGCTGTATGCCGGCGGCGGCGCGGCGGCCGCCGGCACCGTCGTCACGTGGATCCAGGACGACGGCAATCCGGCCACCGCGGACGACGCCGTGATGGCGCAGCGCTTCGACGCGAGCGGCGCGGCGGCCGGCAGCCCGGTCACGGTGGCCAACGCGCTGTTCCAGCACGAGGCGGCAGTGACGGGCTTGCGCGACGGCGGCTTCATCGTCGTGTGGGACAGCGTGGCGGCGGATGGCACGACGGCGATCATGGGGCGCTATTACATGGGCGTCGGCTTCCCGACCGGCCAGGTGTGGCAGGTCAACCAGGGCGCCATCGCCGGGCAGCTGGCGGCGCTGTCGGTGACGGAAGGGGAGGATGGCCGGGTGATCGTCGGCTGGACCGATGGCGCCGCGCAGACGTGGCAGCAGGGTATCGGCTACGACGGCCGGGTGGAGTTCGCCTCTGCACCCGCTGCGACGGCGTCGCTCGTCCAGGCCGCCGTCCAGGCGATGGCGCTGCCGGCCGATGATGGCCAGCAGCAGGTGGTGGAGCTGACGGGCGTGCCGCATCCGGGCACGCACGGCGGAATGTTTTACGACATCGCGTTGATGTGAGCGGGGGTGGCGGCGGCGCGCGGCAGGCAGCGCAGCGCGCGGCCCACGAACAGACCGTTGAACACGCCGTACAGCGCGCCCGCCGTCGCGGCGAAGCCGGCGCCGGCAGCCAGGTCGGGGCGCACGGCGCAGGCCACGGCCACCGCGTACTTGGTGACGAAGGTGGCCAGCATCAGCGCCAGCGGCAGCCAGCTGCCGCGTTGCAGCACGGTGCCGGCGGCCCGGTCCACCTGGGCGGGCGCCGTGGCGCGCCATGCCAGCAGCGTGGCGGCGCTCGCGCCGGCCAGCCAGCCCAGCACCGGCGCCGCATCCAGGCCGAAACGGTGCGCCATGTCCTGCACGGACAGCACCAGCAGCACGGCCGGGATCACGAACACGCGGCGCAGCGGCAGCACGCGGTCGCGGCTGGCGGCGATGCCGCGGCTGACCAGGAAGGCCAGCAGGAGCCAGACGTAGATCGGGGTGTGGGTGACGATTTGCTGCAGCATGGTGTTCTCCTCGGTGTGGGTGGTATGCGATGAGGAGATCATGCGGCCCGGCCGGCGCCGGCGCGAGCCGTTTGCGACGAAACGGCCCAGGCCGGGCGCGAAAGCGGGCTGGCGCGGCGCGAAAAAACGCCGCCGCGGGGCTCAGAACCCCGGCGGCCGTTCCTGCGCCACGCCGGCCAGGCGCTCAAGGGCCATGCCGGCGCGGGCCAGCGTGCCTTCGTCGAACAGCCGGCCGATCAAGGTCACGCCGTGCGGCACGCGGCGCGGCTGGGCGAACTTCGGCACGGGCCGCGACGGATGGGGTGCCCAGTCGCTGCGCGCCTCGCTCACGTGCACGAAGCCGGTGCGCAGGGTCAGCGACGGATGGCCGGTGTTGTTCGAGATGACGATCATCTCGTCGCGCAGCGACGGCACCAGCAGCACGTCGACCTGGCGGAAGATGGCGGCCATGCGCTCGGCGACGAGGCGGCGCATCCTGTCGGCCTGCACGAAATCGACGGCGGAGAGGAAGCGCGCTTCGCGCAGCAGGTTCGGCCACGCATCGGGCGTCTGCTCGGACAGCAGGTCCATCCGGCCATCGCGCGTCCAGTCCTCGAACGCGGCCGCCGCCTCGGCGAACAGGATCGTGTTCAGCGACATGTACGGCCAGTCCGGCAACGCCACCGGCACCGGCTTCATGCCGGCCTTCTTCGCCAGCTCCAGCGCGGCGCGGTCGACGTCGGTGGCCGGCGCCTCGCGCAGCCACTCGGGCAGGTAGCCGATCTTCAGGCCGCGCGCGGAGGCGCCGGCATTGAAGTCCAGCGGCGCGCGCACGCTGGCCGTGTCGCCCGCGTCGGGGCCGGCGATCGCGCGCAGCACCAGCATCGCATCCTCGACGGAGCGCGTCATCGGCCCCAGCTTGTCGAGCGACCAGCACAGCGTCATCGCGCCGGTGCGCGGCACCCGGCCGTAGGTGGGGCGCAGGCCCGTCACGCCGCAGCGCGTGCTGGGGCTGACGATCGAGCCGCCCGTCTCGCTGCCGATCGTGAACGCGACCAATGCGGCGGCCATCGCGGCGCCCGGCCCGGCGCTGGAGCCGGACGCGCCTTCCTCCGGCAGCCACGGATTCCTCGTCTGCCCGCCGAACCAGATGTCGTTCATCGCCAGCGCGCCCAGCGACAGCTTGGCCAGCAGCACGGCGCCCGCCTCGTGCAGGCGCGCGATCACGGCCGCATCGGTGACCGGCACGCGGTCCTTCAGCGGTTCCGCGCCCCACGTGGTGGCGATGCCGGCCGTGTCCAGCAAGTCCTTCACGCCATACGGAATGCCGTGCAGCGGGCCGCGATAGTGGCCGGCGGCGATCTCGCGGTCGGCCTGGCGCGCCTGCTCCAGCGCCCGTTCCGGCAGCAGCGTGATGACGGCCAGCAGGCGTGGATCGAAGCGCCGGCAGCGCGCGATGTAGATATTGGTCAGCCGCTCCGACGTCAGCTGGCGCGCCTCGATCCAGCGCGACAGCCGCGCCACGCTGGCGTAGGCGATGTCGTCGTCGCTGGCGGGCAGCGGCCCCGGATCGGCGGCGCCGCGCACGAAGCGGGCCCGCGCCGGCCCGGCCTTCGTGTCCGGCAGCACGGGATCGAAGCGCGACATCGGCGCCACGTCTTCGCCGAGCGGCATTTTGTTGGCGGCGGTGCGGCGCTTCATCAATCCGGCCAGCGACGTCGGCCACGCCTCGGCCGCCATGGCCCGCTGCGCCGGCGTGAGCTTCACCTGCATCAGCTTTTCCGCTTCGGCAAACGTGGCCGAAGTGATCGCGGGGCCGGTCGGCGGCTGTGCGCCGAGCGTGGGCGGCGCGCCGGCCGGCGCGGGCGGTGGCGTGGCGCCCGGCGGCTGCGCGATGACGGTAGTGGTGGCGGCCAGCAGGCCGAGTGGGGCGGTTTTCAGGAAGCGGCGGCGGGTCATGAATCGGCGGTCGAGGCAACTGGTCTATAGGGAGGCGAGGTCCTCCATCTTAGCGCAGCGGCGCGCCATCCGCCGGCCGATTACCCTATAGTCGGAGACGATCACGAAAGGAGCCAACATGCCCACCCTGAACATCAACGGCACCGATACCACGCTGGACGTGCCGGACGACATGCCCATCCTGTGGGCGCTGCGCGACGTGGCCGGCCTGACCGGTACCAAGTTCGGCTGCGGTGCCGCGCTGTGCGGGGCTTGCACCGTGCACCTGGACGGCCAGGCGATCCGCTCGTGCGTGACGCCCGTCTCGGCGGCCGTCGGCAAGAAGATCGTCACGATCGAGGCGATCGGCAGGGATCCGGTCGGCGCGCGCGTGCAGGCCGCCTGGCGCCAGATCGACGTGGTGCAGTGCGGCTACTGCCAGTCCGGCCAGGTGATGGCCGCCACCGCCTTGCTGACCGCCACGCCGAAGCCGACCGATGCGGACATCGACAACGCCATGTCCGGCAATATCTGCCGCTGCGGCACCTATGGCCGCATCCGTGCGGCCATCAAGATCGCGGCAGGCAGCGCCGCGGCGACCGCGGCAACCGCGGCAACATAATGGGAGACGCCATGGGGAACATGAACGAAGTGGGCGAGGTGCGCAGCGGCCGGCGGCGCTTCCTGCAGGTGGGAGCCGCGGCCGGCGGCGGGCTGCTGATCGGCTTCATCCTGCCGGGCTGCGACCGCAAGGAAAGCGACCGCAAGGAACCGCCGCCGGAGAAGGCCGTGGGCCAGGCCGCGACGGCCGTGTCGGACCGCGCACCGGGCCTGGCGCCGAACGCCTTCATCCGCATCGACCGGCAGGGCATCGTCACGCTGGTCATGCACAAGGTCGAGATGGGGCAGGGCACGTACACGTCGATGCCGATGCTGATCGCCGAGGAGCTGGGTGTCGACCTGGCCAAGGTGAAGCTCGAGCATGCGCCGGCCGACAACAACCTGTACAGCGATCCGCTGTTGGGCGGCCAGGTGACCGGCGGCTCGACCTCCGTGCGCGGCGCCTGGAAGCCGCTGCGCGAAGCGGGCGCCGCGGCCCGTGCGGTGCTGGTGCAGGCCGCCGCGCAGCAGTGGAACGTGGCGGCCGATACGTGCCAGGTGGCGAACGGCGTCGTCACGCACAACTCCGGCAAGACGGCGCACTACGGCGAGCTGGTCGACGCGGCCGCGAAACTGACCCCGCCGAAGGCGATCGCGCTGAAGGACCCATCCACCTACAACCTGATCGGCAAGAAGCATGCGCGGCTCGATTCGCCGATCAAGGTCGACGGCAGCGCGCAGTTCGGCATCGATGCGAAGCTGCCGAACATGGGCATCGCCGCCGTGGCGGCCTGCCCCATCATCGGCGGCAAGCTGAAAGCGGTCGACCCGCGGAAGGCGCTGGCCATCAAGGGCGTGCGCGAAGTGATCAAGCTCGAGAGCGCGGTGGCCGTCGTGGCCGACCACATGTGGGCCGCCAAGCAGGGCCTGGCCGCGCTGGAACCGCAATGGGATGCGGGGCCGAACGCGAACGTGTCGACGCGCAGCATCGTCGCCGACATGATGGCGAAGTCGCAGGGCGCCGGTGCCGTCGCCACGGACAAGGGCAACGCCGCCAAGGAGCTGCAGTCCGGGCGCAAGATCGAGGCCATCTACGAGGCGCCGTTCCTGGCCCACGCGACGATGGAGCCGATGAACTGCGCGGTGGACCTGCGCGCGGACGGCTGCGACCTGTACTGCGGCACCCAGGTGCCCAGCCTGGCGCAGGGCGCGGCCGCCAAGCTCACCGGCCTGCCGCTGGAAAAGGTAAAGGTGCATAACTTCTACCTGGGCGGCGGCTTCGGCCGCCGGCTCGAAGTCGACTACGTGATGCAGGCTGTCGCGCTGGCGAAGGCGCAGGCCAAGCCCGGGCCGCTGAAGGTCGTGTGGAGCCGCGAGGAAGACATCCAGCACGATATGTACCGCCCGTACTACGTGGACCGCATCGCCGCGAAGCTGGACGACAAGGGCTATCCGCGCGCGTGGTTCCACCGCGTGACGGGTTCCTCGATCATGTCCCGCTTCGCGCCGCCCGCCGTGAAGAACGGTGTCGACCCGGATGCCGTCGAAGGCGCGGCGGACCTGCAGTACTCGATCCCCGAGCTGCGCGTGGAATACCTGCGCCACGAGCCGCCCGTGCCCACGGCGTTCTGGCGCGGCGTCGGCCCCACGCACAATGTGTTCGTCGTCGAAAGCTTCGTCGACGAGCTGGCCCAGGCGGCGAAACAGGACCCTGTGGCCTACCGCCGCGCGCTGCTGGACAAGTCGCCGCGCCTGCTGGCCGTGCTGAACCTGGCCGCCGAAAAGGCGGGATGGGGCAAGCCGGTGGCCGCCGTTGCGGGCCGCAAGGTGGGGAGGGGCGTGTCGTGCCAGTTCGCGTTCGGCACCTACATGTGCCAGATCGTCGACGTGTCGGTGGGTGGCGATGGGGACGTGAAGGTGCACCGCGTCGTCTGCGCGCTCGATTGCGGCCAGGCGGTGAACCCGGACGGCATCGTCGCGCAGATGGAAGGCGGCATCGTGTTCGGCCTGACGGGCGCGCTGTGGGGCGAGATCACGCTGGACAAGGGGCGCGTCATGCAGACCAACTTCGGCGACTACCGCGTGATGCGGATGAACGAGGCGCCGCCGATCGAGGTGCACATCGTCGCATCGCGCGACGACCCGGGCGGCATCGGCGAGCCCGGCACGGCGGGTGTCGCGCCGGCCCTGTGCAATGCGATCTACGCGGCGACCGGGCAGCGCATCCGCAAGCTGCCGGTGGCCACGGCACTGAAGAAGGCGTAGCCGGCGCGGGCGGCGGCCCGCTTCACTGCGCCCCCGGCTGGCGGCGCAGCCGGCAACCGTCCGACGAAATGAGTTCCAGCAGGCTGTCCGGCCGCACCGGCTTGACGAGGTATTCGTCGAAGCCGGCGGCCAGTGCGTTGGCGCGGTCCTGCGCCTGGCCGTAGCCGGACAGCGCGACGGCGAACATCTTGCTGCCGCCCGCGCGCAGGCGGCGGATCACTTCCAGGCCGTCCAGGCCGGGCAGGCCGATGTCGCAGATCAGCACGTCGAAGCCGCCCTGCGCGGCGAGCGCGAGGCCGGCCGTGCCGTCATAGGCGGCGGTGACGGCATGCGCATCCAGCATCAGGAAACCCTTCAGCGTGTCGCAGACGTCGACGTTGTCCTCGATCAGCAGCACGCGGCACGCTTCGTGCACGGTGGCGGCAGCGGCCGGCAGCGCGGCGGCAAGTGCCGCGCCGCCGGCAGGCAGCACCACGGTGAAGCGGCTGCCGTGGCCGACGCCGTCGCTGTGCCCGTGCACCGTGCCGCCATGCATGTGCACGAGGTTGCGCACGACGTTCAGGCCCACGCCAAGGCCGCCTTCGGAGCGTGCCAGCGAGCGGGGGCCCTGCGTGAACAGGTCGAAGATGTGCGGCAGCACGTCGGCGCCGATGCCGGTGCCGTTGTCGGTCACCGTCACCTGCACGCCGGCCGCGTCGGCGGTGGCGGCAAGCATCACGTGGCCGCCGTCCTGCGTGTACTTCGACGCGTTGGCCAGCAGATTGGAGAACACCTGGGTCAGGCGCACGCGGTCGCCGCGCAGCGTCAGGCCGGGCGCCGCCACCCGCACTTCCAGGCGCTGGTGCCGTTCCGCGATGCGCGGCTGCACCGTCTCGACGGCGCGGTCCAGCACGTCCGCCAGCGGCACGGGCACGATGTCGAGGCGGATGCGGCCGCTGCTGATGCGGGCCGCGTCGAGCAGGTCGTCCAGCAGCCGCGCCATGTGTTCCGTCTGGCGGCTGATCACGTTGCGCAGGGTGACCAGGTCGGGCGACACGTCCGGCATCCGCTCCAGCATCGCCGCGGCCATGCTGATCGGCGCCAGCGGATTGCGCAGCTCGTGCGCCAGCATCGCGAGGAATTCATTCTGGCGGCGGTTCGCCGCCTCGGCCTCGTCCTGCAGGGTCTGGGCGTTGACGGTTGCCTGCACGAGATGCCCGTTGGCTTCGCGCAGCTGGGCGTTTTCCTCGCGCGCGTACGCCAGCGCGGCGCGCAGTTCCGCGACCGTGCCCGGTTCGTCTAGCGGCGGCTGCTCGAGGTCCGCCATAAGGTGTCAGCCGCCGTCCTGTTGCGGCGACGGATGGCCGGACAGCATGCCGTCGAAGCGCACGCGCTCCCCATCGATCTCGATGCCGTGGTCGGTGATCTGGAATGTGCGCAGGGCCGTGCTGTGCGAGCAGCCGCGCAGCTTGACGACGCCGATCACCTTCGTCAGCTCGCCGTCCATCTCGACGTAGCGGGTGACGATGATGCCGTCTGTCAGGAACGAGATCTCGGCCTCGGAGAAGCGCAGCTCCGTGAAGCGGTCCTCCATGCCCAGCGTGACGATCGCCGTCACGCCCAGCTTGGCGAGGCTGGACAGGATGCGGAATACGGTGAGGCGGAATTCGCGGCGGAATTCCGGCGCCAGGTACAGCAGCACTTCGGACAGCGAGTCGAGCACGACGCGCTTGGCGCCCGTGGCGACGATCGTGTCGAGCAGCTCCTGCAGCAGTTCGTCGGCCGTCAGGTCCAGCGCCCGGCTTTCGACGATGTGCACGTGGCCGGCCTGCACCAGCTCGGCCAGCGCGGCATTGCGCAGCCGCGCCGTGCCTTTCTCGAAGTACGCGGCCACGCCTTTCTCGCCCTGGCGCGCGCCCTCGGCGAGGAACTGCGTGCCGAGGATCGTCTTGCCGGAGCCGGACGGGCCGGCCACGAGGATCGAGTGGCCTTCCGGAATGCCGCCATGCAGCAGCACGTCCAGCGACGGCACGCCGCTGGAAATGCGGCGCGGGGTGCGGTCGACAGGCTGGCCGGGGATGCGGTCCAGCGCCAGCGGCGGCAGCAGGCGCGGGAAGATGCGCACGCCGTCGCCGCTGATGCGGAACGTGTGCATGCCCGCCATATGGGCCTGGCCGCGCATCTTGACGATGCGGATCTTGCGGACGATCGAATTGTCCTGCTGCGACTGGGACAGCGACAGCACGCCGTCGGCCACCGTCATGATCGGATTGGCTTCCGCATCGACATGGGCGTATTCGCCGATCAGGAACGTCGTCGCCTGCCAGCTGGTCATGCGCGTGCCCAGCTCCTGGATGAAGTGCTGCAGGTCGGCGATGCCTTCGCTGCCGCTCTTCGCCGTCTGCGCCACGGAGCGGAACGAGTCGACGAACACGAGGCTTGGGGAGAATGCCTCGACCTCGCGCATGATGCGCTCGAGCACGCCGGAGAAATCGCCGTTCTTCAGGTCGTCGGCCAGGTTCACGTAGCGGATCGCACTGCCGACCTTGTCGAGCTCGAAGAAGCTGTACTGCTGCTGGTAGCGCAGCATCTTCAGCGGTGGCTCGCCCAGCACGGTGAAGAACAGCGCGCGCCGCTCGGGGGAGGCGAGCGAGAACATCATCTGGTGCGCCAGCGTCGTCTTGCCGCTGCCGGGCGTGCCGGCGATCAGGTTGAACGAATACTCGCCCAGTCCGCCGCCGAGCAGGGTATCCAACCCCGGCACACCGGTCTCCAGCAATCCCAAGCTTACTTTGTCGGTCATTTACTTCTGCTCCCCTGCATTGTTTTGTGCCTGCGCGCTGTGCCACGCGGAGTCGATCAGCCTCGTCGTCAGTGCCGTTCCGATCAGGTCGGAAAGCAGCCGCGTGAACGTGGTCAGCAGGGCTTCGTTCGCCAGCGCCGCTTGCGCCGGCTCGGCCCTGGCGAGGTCTTCTTTCAGTGTGCGGAACAATGCGTCCAGCGTTTGCGACGACGGGCTGACCGTGAGCCAGCCGTATTGCTGCGCCAGCAGGCGCCCCGTCCTGCCGTACAGTGCGCCGAAGCCGCTTTCGCCGATCAGGGGGCTGAGATGCACCGCCAGCGAGCGCCATGGCAGCAGATGGCGCTCGGCCGGATCCCCGCCGCCGGGCTGCGCCAGCATCGCGTGAATCAGTTGCCGGCGCTTGTCGTCTTTGTTATCCATGCATGCTGATCAGTGTGTATGTGCCGGGCGGCTGAACAAGCCGCCGTTTGGCACATTATAGCCGGCGTACCGCTGAGCAGCCGCTCGCTAAGAGTGCTGATCGTGCGGCCTTATTGTACCGTCTTAATATAAAGGGCGCGGAGGGAGCCTGGCGATATTGGCATTGTTGGTTCGATAACGCAAACGAAACATTGTGAAGTTTCTGTGAAGAATTAAACTGTCGCGCGGGCGAGGGCTTGTACCGAATTAGTTGCCGTGGCTAAATGTCGGGATGTTAATACTCGGCATCAGGATCGGCATCACCACGCGGCTGTTCTGCGCGTTGCTCGTCGTCAGCGTGCTGACGGCGCTCGGTGTCGGCCTGGGCACCCGCTGGAGCTTCCAGCGCGGCTTCCAGGGCTACCTGAACGAGGTGGAGGCACGGCGCATGGAGGCGATGGCGTTCGAACTGGCGCGCGCCTACCGGGAACACGGCAACTGGGACTTCATCCGCGGCAACCAGGGCGCATGGGAGCGCTACACCGGCGCGATCGGCCGCGAGCGCGCCACCGCGCCGCTGGCCGGCGACACGTCGATCCACCACGAGGGCGGCGATTCGATCTACTACGCCGTGCCCGGCCGCGGGCCGCGCCGCCTGGCGCTGTACGACATGGACGGCGCCCACCTGGCCGGCAACCACCAGACCGAAGGCGACATGCCGCTGCGCTACCAGCGCGTGCTGGTCGACGGCCGGCAGGTCGCGACCCTGGTCGGCGCGCCGCTGCGCGGCCTGTCGGAAGAGGCGGAGCAGGGCTTCCTCGTGCAGCAGCAGCGCGACAGCGCGCTGATCGGCCTGGCCACGCTGGCGCTGGCGGCGCTGGCCGCGATGCTGCTGGCGCGGAGCTTTGTCGCGCCGACCCGGCGGCTGACGGTCGCCGCCGCGAAGGTGGCGGCCGGCGACTACGGCGTGCGGGTGCCGGACGGCGGCCGCGACGAACTGGCCACGTTGGCGCGCAACTTCAACAGCATGACGGCGACGCTGGAAAGCAACGAGGCCCTGCGCCGCCACTTCATGGCCGACATCTCGCACGAGCTGCGCACGCCGCTCGCCGTGCTGCAGGCCCAGCTCGAAGCGATGGAGGACGGCATCGAGCCGATGAACCAGCGCAGCGTGACGCTGCTGACGGAAGAGGTGGCGACCCTGTCGCGCCTGATCGAGGACATGCGCCAGATCACGCTGACGGACGCCGGCGTGTTCGACTACCACATCGCGCCGCTGGACCTGGCCCAGCTGGTCGGCGCCGAACTGGCGAAGTGGCGCGATCCGCTGGCGGTCGCCCGCACCGCCGTGTACGCGGAGCTGCCGGAACACCTGACGACGCGCGGCGACACGATCCGCCTGCGCCAACTGTTGCGCAACCTGTTCACGAACCTGCTGCGCCATGCCGAAGGGGCCACGCGCGTGGCGCTGCTGCTGAAGCGCGAGGACGGCCACGCCGTGCTCACGTTCGCCGATGACGGCCGCGGCGTGCCGCACGAGGCGCTGACGATGCTGTTCGAGCGCTTCTGGCGCGGCGACAGCTCGCGCAGCCGCGGCACCGGCGGCAGCGGCCTGGGGCTGGCGATCTGCCGCAGCATCGCCGAGGCGCATGGCGGCACGATCGCGGCCGGCGCCACGCTGGGCGGCGGCCTGACGATCACGTTGCGCCTGCCGCTGGAGGAGCCGGCATGAGCGCCGCCCAGCACGTGCTGGTGGTCGAGGACGAGCTGCGGCTGGCCCGCCTGCTCGTGTCGTACTTGGAAGCGGCCGGGTACCGCGCCACCGCGCTGCACGACGGCCGCCGCGTGCAGTCGCTCGTCGCGGCCGGCGGCGTCGACCTGGTGCTGCTGGACTGGATGCTGCCCGGTGTCGACGGCATGACGTTATGCCGCGCGCTGCGTGCAGGCGGCGACCTGCCCGTGATCATGATGACGGCCCGCGCCGCCGAGGAAGACCGCCTGGAAGGCCTCGACAGCGGGGCCGACGACTACATCTGCAAGCCGTTCAGCCCCCGCGAAGTGGTGGCCCGCGTGCGCGCCGTGCTGCGCCGCCGCCCGCCGCAGGCGACGCCGCGCGCCGGCCTGCACATCGACGCGCTGGCGCTGCGTGCCTTCGTCGACGGCCGCGAGCTGGCGCTGACGCCAGTCGAATTCCGCCTGCTGAAGGTGCTGCGCGACAGCCCCGGCGTGGCACGCACCCGCGACGAGCTGCGCGCCAACGTGTATGCGGACCACCGCGTCGTCAGCGACCGCACGATCGATGCGCACGTGAAGAACCTGCGCCGCAAGCTCGGCGAAGCCGGCCTGCCCGATGCCATCGCAGCCGTCTACGGGATCGGCTATCGCTGGCTGTAGTCCCACTTTCAACCCACGACCGGAGACAGCATGTCGGACGACAAGCAACCCACTTCGCGGCGAAGTCTCATCAAGAGCCTCGTCTTCCTGCCACTTGGCGCGGCCGCCGGTGCCGGCGCCGTGCGCGCGCTCGATGCCAGCGCGGCCGGCCCGGCGCCGGAAGGCCAGCCGGAAGCCTACACGCCCACGTTCTTCACGAGCGCGGAATGGCGCTTCGTGCACGCGGCCTGCGACCGCCTGATCCCGCACGACGAGCACGGCCCTGGTGCCGTCGAAATGAACGTGCCGCGCTTCCTCGACAAGCACATGCAGACGCCGTACGCGGCCGGCGACATCTGGTACATGCAGGGCCCGTTCGTGAAGGCCGCGCCGGAGTTCGGCTACCAGGGCAAGCTCGCGCTGCGCGACATCGTCCGCGTCGGCATCAAGGCGTTCGATGCCCACGTAGGCCGCGAATTTGCCGGCAAGGCGTTCGCCGACCTGGACGGCAAGCAGCAGGATGCGCTGCTGCAGGCGGCCGAGAAGGGCGACCTGAAGTTCGACGACATCTCGGCCAAGCTGTTCTTCTCGACCCTGCTGGCCGAGGTGCGCAACGGCTACTTCGCCGACCCGCGCCATGGCGGCAACCAGAACATGGGCGCGTGGAAGATGATCGGCTACCCCGGCATGCGCGCCGACTACCTCGACTGGGTCGAGGTACGCGACAAACCGTATCCGATCGGCCCGGTGGACCTGGCCGGCCGGCGCGGATAAGGAGAATCGAAGATGACCATCGTAAAGAACAAAGTGGATGCCGTGATCGTCGGCGCCGGCTGGACCGGCGCGATCATGGCCAAGGAATTGACGGATGCGGGCCTGTCCGTCGTCGTGCTGGAACGGGGTCCGGACCGCGACACGCAGCCGGACTTCTCGTACCCGCGCGTCGTCGACGAGCTGGAAGGCTCCGTGCACCGCAAGTACCTGCAGGCGCTGTCGAAGGAAACCGTGACGATCCGCCACGGCATCGCCGACACGGCCGTGCCGTACCGCCAAATGGGGTCGTTCAAGCCGGGCACGGGCGTCGGCGGCGCCGGCTCGCACTGGTCCGGCTGCCATTTCCGTGCGCTGCCGGAAGACTTCAAGGTGCGCAGCAACCTGGAGCAGCGCTACGGCAAGAAATTCATCCCATCGAACATGACGGTGCAGGATTTCCCGATCACGTACGAAGACCTGGAACCGCACTTCGACCACTTCGAGTACGTGTGCGGCACGAGCGGCAAGGCCGGCGTCATCGACGGTAAATATATCGAAGGCGGCAACCCGTTCGAAGGCTCCCGCTCGCGCGACTACGCGCTGGGCCCGAATCCGAACTACCTGGGCGCCGAGTGGTTCTACAAGGCCGCGAAAGAGATGGGCTACCACCCGTATCCGATCCCCGCGTCGAACGCTTCCGCGCCGTACACGAACCCGTACGGCTGCCAGATGGGGCCCTGTAATTTCTGCGGCTTCTGCTCGGACTACGGCTGCCTGAACTACTCGAAGGCGAGCCCGAATGCGTGCATCTTCCCGGCCATTCGCGGCCGCGAGAATTTCGAGCTGCGCACCCTGGCGCAGGTGCTGAAAGTGAACCTGACGGCCGACAACAAGAAGGCCACCGGCGTCACCTACCTCGACGCGCAGGGCCGCGAGACGGAGCAGCCGGCCGACCTCGTGCTGCTGTGCGCGTTCTCGCTGTTCAACGTGCACATGATGCTGGTCTCCGGCATCGGCACGCCATACGACCCCGTCACGAAGACGGGCACCGTGGGCCGCAACTACTCGTACCAGAACCTGAACCGCGTCGTGCTGTTCTTCGACGAATCCGTGCAGGCCAACCCGTTCATCGGCATCGGCGGCGGCGGCGCCACGTTCGACGACTTGAACGGCAACCGCAACGACAGCGCCAAGAGCGGCTACATCGGCGGCGGCATCATCTGGGCGCGCCAGCCCGGCGCCGGCCCGGTGCGCGGCATCCAGACGGCGCCCGGCGTGCCGAACTGGGGCAGCGCGTGGAAGCAGGGCGTCAAGGAAGCGTTCCGCCACTCGTTCTACTACGAGGTGCAGGGCTCGTGCATGTCCTACGACGATGCCTACCTGGACCTGGACCCGACCTACAAGGATGCCTTCGGCCGGCCGCTGCTGCGCATGACGTTCGACTGGCACGACAACGAGATCAAGGCGTCCCAATACCTCGTCGAAAAGGCCACCGACATGTGCAAGGTGCTGGGCCCGAAGGCGATGAAGGGCGATGCGAAGAAGGACGGCGCGCACTACAACGTGACGCAGTACCAGAGCACGCACACGTGCGGCGGCGCGATCATGGGCAGCGACCCGAAGACGTCCGCGCTGAACCGCTACCTGCAATCGTGGGACGTGTCGAACGTGTTCGCTCCGGGCGCCAACGCCTTCCCGCAAAACAATGGCTACAACCCGACCGGCATGGTGGGCGCGCTGGCGTACTGGTGCGCCACGGCGATCCGCGAGCAGTACCTGAAGAACCCCGGCCCGCTGGTGCACGCATAAGGATCATCGATGAAGACAACAACCAAACGTGCACTCGCCATCGTGCTGGGCCTGGCCGTGGTGGCCGTCGGCGGCGCCGCGCTGGTGGCAGCGCTGCCGACCGACACGCGGGCGATCGGCCCCGGCGCCGAAACGCAGCCAACCGACCAGTTGATCGCCGCCGGCCGCTACATCGCCACCGCGTCGGACTGCATCGCCTGCCATACGGCACCGGGCGGCAAGCCGTTCGCCGGCGGCCTGAAGATGGCCACGCCGATCGGCGCGCTGTACAGCTCCAACATCACGCCGGACAAGAAGACGGGCATCGGCAACTTCAGCCTGAACGACTTCGACCGCGCGGTACGGCACGGCATCACGCCGGCCGGCGGCACGCTGTATCCGGCGATGCCGTATCCGTCGTACGCGAAGATGACGGACGCCGACCTGCGCGCGCTGTATGCGTACTTCATGCAGGGCGTGGCGCCGGTCGAATCGGCGAACCGCACGGCGGACATCCGCTGGCCGCTGTCGATGCGCTGGCCGCTGGCGCTGTGGCGCAAGGCGTTCGCGCCGCCGGTCGCCACGATCCCCGTCGACCGTTACCAGAGCGCGGCGCTGGCACGCGGGGCCTACCTCGTGCAAAGCCTCGGCCACTGCGGCGCATGCCACACGCCGCGCGCCACGACGATGCAGGAACTGGCGCAGGACGAGTCGTCGCCCCATTACCTGGCCGGCGGCGCGGTGATCGACGGCTGGCTCGCCGTCAACCTGCGCGGCGACGCGGCCGACGGCCTGGGGCGCTGGAGCGAACGTGACATCGCCGATACGCTGGCGAAGGCGCGCAATGCCCATGCGGCCGTCGTCGGCACGCCGATGGCGGACGTGGTTGCGCAAAGCACGCAGCACCTGACGGACGCGGACCGGCAAGCGATGGCCACCTACCTGAAGTCGCTGCCCGCGGTCGGGCAGGGCAAGGCGACGTTCGCCGCCAGCGAGGCGACGGCGCGCGCGCTGCGCGCCGGGAATGAGGAGAACCGGGGCGCGCAGCTGTACGTCGACAACTGCGCCGCGTGCCACCGCACCGATGCGAAGTCGAATGCCGTCACGTTCCCTGCGCTGGCCGGCAATCCCTCCGTGCTGGCGGACGACCCGGCGTCGCTGATCCGTCTGGTGCTGGCGGGCAGCGCGCTGCCGACGACGGGCAAGGCGCCGTCGAACCTGGGCATGCCGGGCTTTGCCTGGCGCCTGTCGGACGAAGAGACCGCACAACTGGTCACCTTCGTGCGCACCAGCTGGGGCAACCAGGCCCCGGCCGCGACGGCATCGGCCGTGGCGAAGGTACGCAAACAGCTCGATGCGGAACATGCGTCGCGCTGACTGGATGGAAAGCAACAAAATTCACCAATAAACAGTTTATACACGGCAACTTTGTGATAGACTTGCAGTAATTGTTGCGATGCAACAAGCAGGCGGTGCAACGGTGATCCCGGGGCACCGCCGTTTTCACTTTCTGGACGGGCAAAGCGCGACGATCAAGTGCAATGCACCAAATTTACGGATAGATAATCATGATTAAACGGTTGACAATTCGCCTGCGGCTGATCGCCTGCATGGCCTTTCTCGGCATCCTGCTCGTCGTCATCGGCGGCGTCGGCATCAACGGTATCCGGACCGTGAATGCTGCACTGCAAGATGTGTATCAGAAGCAGATGGCGTCGGCGCTGAAGCTGGCGGAGGCGAAGAATTTCCTCAACCGTTCCCGGTTCGTCATCGACCGCGGCGTGTTCCATCCGGAAGCGCCGGACCTGGAAAAAACGCTGGGCCGTGCGGACGGCTTCATCAAGGATGCCGACAAGTCGTGGCGCGAATACCTGGCGATGCCGATGGATGACGACGAGCGCGCGCTGACGGCCGACCTCGACGCCAAGCGCACCGCCTACATCGACAACGGCCTGCGCGGCCTGATGGACGCGATCCGCTCGAAAGACACGGCCCGTATCGACGAGCTGGCGATGAAGAAGCTGACGCCGATGTTCTCGACGTTCGATGCCGCGTCGAACAAGCTCGAGCAATACCAGATGAAATCGGCGGCCGAGCACTTCGCCGAAAGCCAGTCGTTCTACGACGGCGTGCTGAAAGGCTTCACGGCGGCCATCGCGATCGGCCTGATCGTGATCGTCGGCGCGACGATCGTGCTGCTGCGCGCGATCATGAACCCGCTCGACGAGGCACTGGGCCACTTCGATGCGATCGCCGCCGGCAACCTGGCCGACCGCATCGCCGTCACGTCGCATGACGAGATGGGCAACCTGCTGGCCGGCCTGTCGAAGATGCAGCAGCAACTGGCGGCCACGGTGCAGAGCGTGCGCCACGGCAGCAGCGCGATCGCGGTAGCGAGCCATGAAATCTCGGCCGGCAATGCCGACCTGTCGCGCCGCACCGAGCAGCAGGCCGCAAGCCTGGAAGAAACCGCGTCGTCGCTGGAAGAGCTGACGTCGACCGTGCGCCAGAACGCCGACAACGCGCGTCAGGCGAACCAGCTGGCGTTGACGGCATCGTCGGTGGCCGGCAAGGGCGGCCAGCTGGTGTCGCAGGTGGTCGACACGATGGACACGATCAATACGAGTTCGAAACGCATCGTCGACATCATCGCCGTCATCGATGGCATCGCGTTCCAGACCAACATCCTCGCATTGAACGCCGCCGTGGAAGCGGCGCGTGCGGGCGAGCAGGGCCGCGGCTTCGCCGTCGTCGCTTCCGAGGTGCGCAACCTGGCCCAGCGCTCGGCCGCCGCCGCGAAGGAAATCAAGGAACTGATCACGGCATCGGTCAATCAGGTGGAAGCGGGCACGCAGCTGGTCGGCAAGGCCGGCAGCACGATGGACGAGATCGTGACGAGCGTCGAGAAGGTCACGACGATCATGTCCGACATCATGCTGGCGGGCGAAGAGCAGAGCGCCGGCATCGACCAGATCAACCAGGCCATCGCACAGATGGACGAGGCCACGCAGCAGAACGCCGCGCTGGTCGAGGAAGCGGCGGCCGCCGCCGAATCGATGCGCCAGCAGGCGGCCCAGCTGGAAGAGCTGGTCAGCACGTTCCGGCTGGAAGGTGCGCCGTCCTCCGGCCGCTCGTCCAACCGCGCGCTGGCGCTGTACTGACGTGATCTAAACGGTCACGACCACCTTGCCGAAGTGGCGGCCCTGGTCGACATACGTGTAGGCCTCGGCCGCCTGGTCGAACGTGAACACACGGTCGACCACCGGCTTGATGCGGGCCGCTTCCGTGAAGCGCACCAGGTCTTCCAGCATGACCCGGCTGCCGACGAAAATGCCGGACAGCCGCTTGGCACCGGCGATCAGTGAAATCGGATCGATCTGCGCGCCACCCAGGCCGCTCGTGATGCCGATGACGGCCACCGTGCCGCCCATCGCCGTCGCGGCGATCGACCGGGCCAGCGTGCCTTCGCCGCCCGTCTCCACCGTCAGGTCCACGCCGCGCCCGCCCGTCAGGCGCAGCACTTCCTCCTGCCATTCCGGCGTCGCACGGTAATTGATCGTGCCGGCCGCGCCCAGTTCGCGCGCCCGTTCCAGCTTCTCGTCCGATGACGACGTGACGATCGCCGCCAGGCCCGCCGCGCGCGCCAGCTGCAACGCGATCACCGACACGCCGCCCGTCCCCAGCAGCAGTACCGATGCGCCGGGTTTCAGCCGGCCTGCGACGAACAGCGCGTTCCACGCCGTCGTGCCGGCGCAGGACAGCGTGGCCGCCTGCACGTAATCCATGTGCGCCGGCATGTGGGCCAGCGCCGCTTCGTCGGCGACGAAGGCTTCGGCCAGTGTGCCGTCGATGTGCGTGCCGAACGAGGCAGCCGTCTTGGCGGGTGTCGGTGCGCCGTCCGCCCAGCCGGGGAAGTAGGCGTGGATCACGCGGTCGCCCGGCTTGAAGCGCGTGACGTGCGCGCCGACGGCGACGACGTCGCCGGCGCCGTCGCCCAGCGGCACCAGCGCCGCGGCGCCATGGCCGCCGTAGTTACCGCGGGCGAACATCAGATCGCGGTAATTCAGCGCCGCGGCGCGGGTGCGCACCAGCACCTGGTGGGGCAACGGGGTGGGGGTGTGGATGCCGATGCGGCGCAGGCCGGCGATGCCGTCGCCCGGTTGCAGTTGGTAGGCTTTCATGGTGTCCTTTCATGCGGTTGGATAGGCGTTGAACGCAGGACGCCAAGGTAACGTAGAATCTGCGGTTCCATTGGGGAGAGTTGCTCCCCTCATTGTCGCCATGGAGGATGCAATCGATGGATAACCTGGAAGGCGTCGGCGTCTTTGTCGAAGTGGCCACGGCGGGGAGCTTTGCCCAGGCCGCCGAGCGATTGCGCGTTACCCGTTCGGCCGTCGGCAAGGCGGTGGCCCGGCTGGAAGCGCGGCTGGGCGTGCGCCTGTTCTATCGCACCACCCGCCGCCTGGCACTGACGGACGACGGCCAGGCCTACTACGAAAGCGCGCAGCGCGCGCTGGCCGAGTTGCGCGCGGTGGAAGCGGCGTTTGACGACGGCCGCCACGAACCGGCCGGGCGCGTGCGCATCTCGGTGCCGGTGCTGTTCGGCCGCCACTGCGTGGCCCCGGCGCTCGTCGAACTGGCGCAGCGGCACCCGGCGCTGGATATCGAATGCGTGTTCAGCGACCGCGTGCTGGACTTGCCGGAAGAGGGCTTCGACCTTGCCGTGCGCATCGGCACCCTGCCCGACAGCGCCACGCTGGTCGCGCGCAAGCTGGGCATGCAGCGCATGTGCCTGTGCGGCGCACCGTCCTACCTGGCGCGCCACGGCGTGCCGGCGGACGCGGATGCCCTGCTATCGCACGCGGGCGTCGTGTATGCCCACAATGGCCGCCCCGTGCCGTGGCAGCTGTACGGCCCGGACGGCACGGTGCGCGAAGTCACGCCGCGCAGCCAGCTGCGCTTCGACGACCTGCAGGCCATCGCCGACGCCGTCCTGGCCGGCGCCGGCCTGGCGTGGATGCCGTGCTGGCTGGTGGGCCCGGCCGTGCTGGCAGGCCGGCTGGCGATCGTGATGGAACCGGAGCAGGTGGTGGCGAACGACATCCACCTCGTCTGGCCGCACGCCAGCCGCATCCCGCTGCGCGTGCGCGCCGCAATCGACGCGCTGCTGGAAAGCATCCCGCCCCTGCTGGCACACCGCGACGTGCGGTGCTGAGCCGCAGCCTACGGCACAGCTCGTGTCCCGCTGGGGTCAGACCCCGACAGGACACGAGCTCAACCAGAACCACGCCGCGCGTGTGTCCGATGCCCCGGCTCAGCTCGTGTCCCGCTGGGGTCTGACCCCGGAAGGACACGAGCTGAGCCATTGCCGCGCAAGCGAGCTCCTGCACGAATTCGCCCACCGTGCTATCCTGCCCGGCTTCGTTTTCGTCGCACCATCCCCCATGCAAGAAGCAGCACTTCCCGATTCCCAGATTCCCACCATCATCGCGCCCCGTGGCGCCGGCCTTGCCGAACTGGCATTGGCGCTTGGCGGCCTCGCCATCGGCACCGGCGAGTTCGCGTCGATGAGCATCCTGCCGCTCGTCGCGCGCGACCTCGGCACCACGTTGCCGGCGATGGGCCACATGATCAGCGCCTATGCGCTCGGCGTCGTCGTCGGTGCGCCGCTGATCGCGATCTTCCTGGCGCGCATGCCGCGCCGGATGATGCTGATGTGCCTGATGCTGATGTATGCCGTCGGTAATTTCCTCGGCGCGCTGGCGCCCACGCCGGCCCTGCTGATCCTGGCCCGCTTCGTGGCCGGCATTCCGCACGGCGCGTATTTCGGCGTCGCCGCGCTCGTTGCCGCCGGCCTCGTCACGGCGGACAAGCGCGCGCAGGCCGTCGGCCGCGTGATGCTCGGCCTGACGGTGGCCAATATCTTCGGCGTACCGCTCGCCACGCTGCTGGGCGAGATGCTGGGCTGGCGTTCCGCGTTCGGCATCGTCGGCGGACTGGCGCTGCTGACGGTGGCGATGGTGGCCCTGTGCCTGCCGCATATCCCGGCCGGCAATGCCAGCGTGCGCGGCGAGCTGGGCGTGTTCCGCCGGCTGCAGGTGTGGCTGACGTTGCTGATGGTCGGCATCGGCTTCGGCGGCATGTTCGCGATGTACACCTACGTGACGCCGACCCTGCAGCAGATCACCCACGCGACGCCGCTGCAGATTTCCGTGCTGCTGGCGCTGATCGGCGTCGGCATGACGGTCGGCAGCCTCGCCGGCGGCTGGTTCGCCGACCGCGCGCAGACAGCCACGATCTTCAGCGTGCTGGTCTGGGAGGCGCTCGTGCTGGCCGCCTTTGCGTGGACCAGCTCGAATCTGTGGCTGGCCGGCCTGAACCTGTTCCTGATCGGCACCGGCATCGCCGTCGTGCCCGCCGTGCAGACGCGCCTGATGGACGTGGCCGGCGATGCGCAAACAGTCGCGGCCGCGTTGAACCACTCGGCGTTCAACGTCGCCAACGCGCTTGGCGCATGGGCCGGCGGCATGGCGATCGCCGCCGGTTACGGCCTGACGTCGACCGCCCTGGTCGGCGCGATCCTGCCGCTGGGCGGCATCGCCGTGCTGGCGCTGTCGATCGCCGTCGACCGCGGCAGTGCACGGGCCGCGCTGTCGGCAGCCTGAACCACGAAATTCCGGGAACCTATCGAACCCGGCCCTGTCTATCGTTCATCAGGCCGCCGCGGTGGCGCGGTGCCTGCACGACACGGGGCCGCGCATGGAGGCTACGCAGCAGGGCCAGGGACAAGGTGAAGGTCTAGGCCAAGGCCAAGGCCAAGGCCAAGGACAAGGCCAAGGACAAGGCCAAGGACAAGGCCAAGGTCAAGGCCAAGGGCAAGGCCAAGGACAACTCGACCGCTATGCCGGCCAGCTGGGCCCATTCCTGAACCAATTGCGCGAATACGCGCTGTTCATTCTCGATACAGCCGGCACGATCCGCACCTGGAATGCCGGCGCCGAGCGCCTGAAGGGCTACGGCGCGGCCGACATCCTCGGCCAGCATTTCTCGATCTTCTACACCCCCGAGGAGCGGACGGCGAACCGGCCGGCCGAGGCGCTGGCGCTGGCCGCGCGCGACGGCAGCTTCAGCGAGGAAGGCATCCGTGTGCGGCAGGACGGCAGCTGCTACTGGGCTTCGATCGTGCTCTCCGCGCTGTATGACGAGCAAGGCACGCTGCAAGGCTTCGTCAAGCTCGTGCGCGACATCAGCCCACGCAAGATCAGCGAAGCGGCAATGCGCGAAAGCGAGGCGCGCTACCGTGCTCTGTTCGAACACAGCAACGATGCCGTGCTGCTGATGGAGCCGGACGGCACGATCGTCTCCGCCAACCCGGCCGCGCTGCGGCTGTTCGGCTATAGCGAGCGGGAAATGCTGACGTTGCGGCGGGAGCAAGTGATCGACATGGCCGATCCGCGCGTCGCGCCCGCTTGCGAAGCGCGCGCCGAGACCGGCGAGGCGAGTGCCGAGATCACATTCATTCGCCGCGGCGGCGAACGCTTCGAAGGCAGTGTCTCGTCCAGCCTGTTTCGGGACGGCACCGGCGGCATGATGGCCAGCATGATGATACAGGACATCACCCGCCGCAAGGCCGAACAGGAAGCGTTGCGACGCAGCGAGGAGCGCTTCCGCGCCACGTTCGAGCACGCGCCGCTGGGCATCGCCGAGTGCGCGCTGGATGGCCGCTTCCTGAACGCCAACCCGAAGCTGCTGGACATGCTGGGCTACAGCGCCGACGAGTTCCGCCACCTGTCCGTGCACGCCATCACGCACCCGGCCGACGGGGAAGAAACGCTGGCGCTGTACCGCCGCCTTGCCGCCGGCGAAGTCGATGCGCACGTGATGGAAAACCGCTTCCTCCGGCACGACCGCTCGTTCCTGTGGGTGAAGGTGACGACGGCGCTGCGCCGCGAAGGCAATGTGCCGCTGCACACGGTGGCGATCGTCGAGGACATCACGGAACGCAAGAAGGCGCAGGAAGACCTGCGGCGGGCGATGGAGCAGTCGTATCACCTGGCCAACCACGATCCGCTGACGGGCCTGGCCAACCGCGCCCAGTTTCCGGACCGGCTGCGCGACGCGCTGGCCTACGCGCGGCGCGACGATCACATGGTGGCGCTGCACCTGCTTGACCTGGACCGCTTCAAGCTCATCAACGACTGCCTCGGCCACCACGTGGGCGACGTGCTGCTGCGCCAGGTCGCCGAGCGCATCCGCACGCACATCCGCGCCAGCGACCTGGCGGCGCGCCTGGGCGGCGACGAGTTCGTGGTGATCCAGACGCATCTTGCCGACCCGACGGCCGCCAGCGCGCTGGCCGAGAAGCTTGTCGAGACGCTGGGCCGGCCCTACGCGATCGAGGGGCAGGAGGTGCACAGCGGCGCGTCGCTCGGCATCGCCGTGTATCCGCTCGATGCGCAGGATGGCGAGCAGCTGATGAAGCTGGCCGACCTGGCGCTGTACGAGGCGAAGGGGCGCGGGCGCTACAACTTCCAGCGCTACCGCGACGAGATGGGCGCGGCCGCCCGCGATGCCCAGCGCAGCGAGCGCGAGCTGCTGCGCGCGCTGCACGAGGAAGAGTTCTGCCTGCATTACCAGCCGCAATTCGACATCCGCTCGGGCCGCATCGCCGGCGTCGAGGCGCTGATCCGCTGGCATCATCCGGAGCGCGGCCTGCTCACGGCCGGGCAGTTCATCGACGATGCGGAGCAGGCCGGCTTGATGCTGCCGATCGGCGAATGGACGTTGCGCACGGCCTGCCGCCAGCACCGCGAATGGAGCGGCGGCGGCTTTGCGGCGCCGCTGACGGTGAACGTGTCGGCCCGGCAGTTCAAGCATCCGCGCTTCCTGCCCGTGCTGCGCCGGCTCGTGCAGGAAAACCGGGCATGCCCCGCGCTGCAGCTGGAAGTCAGGGAGAGCCTCGTGCTCGATCCGAAGTTCCCCGACAAATACCTCGCCCAACTGAAGGAACTGGGCGTGGCCCTGGCGCTGGACGCGTTCGGCACGGAGCTGACGGCGCTGTCGTCGCTGTCGCGCTATCCCGTCGACGTCGTCAAGCCCTGCGGCACGCTGATCGAGGATGCCGGCACAAAGGAGGCCGAAAGCAGTGTGCTGGCCGCGATCGTCGGCATCGCGCATGGCCTGGGCATGGCCGTCTGCGCGCAGGG
Source organism: Pseudoduganella flava (assembly GCF_007830495.1). Classification (GTDB taxonomy): domain Bacteria; phylum Pseudomonadota; class Gammaproteobacteria; order Burkholderiales; family Burkholderiaceae_D; genus Rugamonas; species Rugamonas flava. The sequence continues at coordinate 95,851 of NZ_VLKW01000009.1, forward strand.
TGTGGAGACCAGGCAGGCATGGGAATCGGCGCGCCGGCACGGCTGCGACACGGCGCAGGGCAATCTGCTGAGCGAGCCTGTCGATGCGGAGCGGATGGGGGAGCTGATCGCGGCCGAGCACGCCGGCTGAGGGGCGCGAGCCGTCCTCCGCCGCTGCGCCGCGCACGCTATACTCGTGGCCCAGCCGAGAAACACCGACCACGATGACCGTAGAGACCCCCGAAGACGACGACCAACTGAGCCTCGACCTGGACCTGCCCGCGCGCGGCATCGCTCTCGTCAAGATGGAAGGCAGGGTGTTCCTGCGCATTGCCGGCAGCGTCGATCACGCCGGACTGCACGTGCCGTATGCGCTGGTGCCGGCACAGGGCGTGCTGGCCAAGCCGTCGAAATGGCGCAAGCTCGATGCCGAGGCGCGCGCCGCGCTGATCCGCGAGCGTTCGAACGAGCGTGCGCTGCGCGAGCTGCATGGCGCTGCCGCCGGCTTCGTGCGCGAGCTGGCCGGCGAGTGCGACGAATACGGCCTCGCGCCGATGGACTTCCTGCACACGCTGGCGGACCTGCAGACGTCCGAGCCGGCCACTGTCGTGTTCGACCGCATCCGCCAGCGCCTGGGCCACGCCGTCGAGCGCCAGCGCGAGGAGCGGCATGCGGAGCGCACGCGCCAGAGCATCAACCTGGCCGAATACCCGGCGTCGTTCGAGGTGGCGCGCCGCCTGCCGCGCAAGTTCATCGCGCTCCTGGGCCCCACCAATTCGGGCAAGACGCACAAGGCGATGGAAGCGCTGGCCAAGGCCGCAAGCGGCGTCTACCTGGCACCGCTGCGGCTCCTGGCGCTGGAGAACTACGAGCGCCTGCTGGAGGTCACGCAGCACGGCAAACCGCTGGCCGTCAGCCTCGTCACGGGCGAGGAGCGCCGCCTGGCCGAAGGGGCCACGCACGTGGCCAGCACGGTGGAGATGCTGGACACCCGCACGCCGGTCGACGTGGCCGTGATCGACGAGATCCAGATGCTGGCGGACCGCGACCGCGGCGCCGCGTGGACGGCGGCCGTGTGCGGCGCGCCGGCCCGCACTGTGTACCTGGTCGGCGCACCGGAAGCGCGCCGCGCCGTCGAGGCGCTGGCCGAACGCCTGGAATGCCAGCTGGAAGTGCACGTGCTGAAGCGTAAGGGGCCGCTGGCGATGGAGCCGGGGCCCGTGCGCAAGGTGAAGAACCTGCGGCCGGGCGATGCGCTGATCGCGTTTTCGCGGCGCGATGTGCTGATGTGGCGCGACATGGTGGCCGAGATGGGCCATTCGGTGGCCACCGTGTACGGCAACCTGTCGCCCGAAGTGCGGCGCGCGCAGGCGCAGCGCTTCCGCGATGGCGAGGCGGACATCGTCGTCGGCACCGATGCGATCGCGATGGGCCTGAACATGCCGATCCAGCGCATCGTCATGACGAGCACGATCAAGTTCAACGGCTACGAAGAGGAAGAGATCCCGGCCGCGCTGGCGCGCCAGATCGCCGGCCGGGCAGGGCGCTACGGCATCCACGAGGAAGGCCTGGTGGCCGGCTACGACGCGGACAGCCACGAGGTGATGCGCTCGCTGCTGAAGGAAAAGCCCGTGCCGCTGAACACGACCGGGTTCGCGGTGGCGCCCACGCTGGAGCACCTGCACCGCATCGCCGCCGTCACGGGCGAAACGTCGCTCGCCAAGCTGCTGAAACGCTTCATCCACAACATCGACGTGCCGGACGGCTTCTTCTACCCGCGCATCACGGAAGACCAGATGGAGCGCGCCACATGGCTCGATACGCTGCCGCTGTCGGTGGCGGACAAGTTCACCTTGTCGCTGGTGCCCGTGTCGACGAAGGTGGTGGCGCTGCAGAACGCGTGGGAGCACTGGTGCGTGGCGCTGTCGAAGCAGCGCACCACGCGCCTGCAGGAAGGCACGTCGCTGTACTACATGACGTTGCAGGAGGTGGAAGACACGTGCCGCATGTACTCGGCGTATGCGTGGCTCGGCTACCGCCTGCCGGACTACTTCCCGGACATCGAGCTGGCCCAGGAACTGTCGCGCCGCGCGTCGGAGCGGGTCGATTCGATGCTGCAGGACCAGAACACGGCGGCGCGGCGGCGGCACCGCCGGCGCTAGGGAGCGGGCGGGATGAAGGAGAACCGGCAATCCGCGGTGGAGCACCCCAGTTCGATGACCTCGACGGGGAATCCCACCGGCTCGGCAATGACGCGGTTGCCGTTCAATTCGAAATAGACGACGTCGTCGCGCACATACACCCGCACGTGATGCGACATGCCCAGCGCGGCTTCCGCGTCCAGCCGCTGCTGCGGCTTGTCTACGAGCTGGCTTTGCACGCGCTTGGTCACCGCCAGTTGCGTGTCGTCCCCATACCGCGACATTGCAAGGCATACCCGGTCGCTCGGCGCTTCGGCCGCGACGCACAGCGACAGCACCGGCACCCACTTGTCATGCTTGCGCGGCGTCTCCATCGACACCAGCAGGTCGCGCGCAAAGCGCGGGTCGAAGCGGAATTCGCTGATGTCCCATTCACCGGCGCGCTGCCGCAGCACTTCGGAGCCGCCGTGCTCCAGCTCGTCGCGGGGAAGCTCGGGCTCCGCGCTGGCGGCGCGGCGGCGCCATGCTTCCGCCTGGGCCTTGTCGCCGGTCCGGTCGTACAGCACGGCGAGCTGGCCGAAGGCTTCCGGCATGTCCTTGTCCGCGGCCTTGCGGCACCAGTCGAACGCCGTGTCGGTGGCGTCCGCGCCGCGCTCGACCTCCCTGCGGCACTGCGCCGCCAGCGCCATCGGATGACCGTTCAGCGCGTGCGCCAGCAGGGAATCGGCCGGGCGTGTGGCCATCGACAGCCTTTGCGGCGGCTGCGGATCTGCCGGCGGCACGACGACCAGCGCAGCCTTCGCGGCCTGCGGCAACTCGACCGGCTTGCCATTGATGACCAGGCTGCCGTCGCGCCATTCGATCGACGTCAGCAACGCATCCGCTTCGACGCGGGCCCAGCCGTCGCCGACGGCCTTGCCGACGATCCCCGCATACAACTGCTCGGCGGTAGGCGCGCCCTTGGCCGTGTTCCTGGCCGCGAACGCCGTGGCGATCTCGCGCACGAGCGGCAGCGGTACCTTCGCGTCGAAGCGGAACTTCAGCTTGCGCGTCAGTTTCGCCACGGAGGAGAAGTCGTCGTTCGTTACGCCGGGCAGCGCGACGGTGCCGTGCACGCTCGCGGTATGTCCCTTGTAGCGCGCGCTGATGTCGTCGATGCGCAGTTCCGCGCCGGAGAGCGCCAGTTGCTTCAATTGCGCATAGACGAGGTCCTTGTCGCCGGCTTCGGTCTGCGCGATGCGTGCCACGGCAGCCCGGTCGAGATTACGCAACTGGAACGCCATGTGCAGCTGTTCGAGTGTGAAGTCGGCCACCTTGAGCCGTTCCACCAGCATGTCATAGTCCTGGTGCATCGACTTGCCTGCCGGGCTGGTCGTGCTGCGGCCGCGCAGGTGGATGAAGTCGGCAGGCGGCGAGTTCGGCGCTTCAAAGCGCACGTTCTCGGCCGTGAAGTGCGTCCTGCCGAACCACAGGCCGTCCGTACCGCGCCGCTGCTGGCTCTTGCCGGCCGCATCCTGCACCGTCAACGTGCCTTTGGCCTGGGCATGAACGGCTCCCGGCCACACGAACGTCGAGTCCATCCGGCGCGCGTCGGCGCTGTGGTTGACCTGCCACGTCAGCGGTTGCCACGTCGTCGTTCCGTCGATGCCGGTGTAGGCGCCGGCGGGCAACGTCAGGCGCTGGCGCTTCGGCGCGCCGCGCTTCGACAACAGTTCCACGCGCAGCGGTTGCCGGCTCTTGAACACCCGCTCCATCGCGTCCAGCTGGTCGGTCGTCGGCGCCTGCTGCTTCGCCAGCGGATCGACGTGGCGTTGCAGTTGCAGCGACAGGCCTTGCAGCGCGCGCTGTCCTTCGGCACGCAGGCGTGCATCCTCGGCATGGGCGCGGCGGGCCGTCTCGGCAGCATCGGCGGCGTCGCGCGCGGCTTCGGCCGCGAGGGCGACCGGATCGGTGGGCGTGGCAGCGGCGGGCGGCTCGGCCGCGGCGGCCGAGCCGAACGTGGCGGCGGCGAGCATCGCCAGCAGGGATGGTACTTTCACAATTCGATAGGGGAAATGGTTGAGCAAGCCCCGCAGTCTAGCGAAATTTCTTTTCGGAAAATGCGCAAATAATCACAACGATGCACAAAATGCTGGTAATTGCGAAACTGGTAAGCTTTCCAACTATAATTGCCCGATGAACTCTTCCTCCCGCCTGGAACTCGTCGACGCGCTGCGCGGCTTCGCGATCGTGTCGATCATGCTCCTGCATAACCTCGAACACTTCGACCTGTACCACCTGCCGGACGGCCAGCCGGGCTGGCTGGTGGCGTTGGACAAGGGCATCTGGGAGACGGCGTTCTTCCTGTTCGGCGGCAAGTCCTACCTGATCTTCGCGCTGCTCTTCGGGCTGACGTTCCAGATCCAGTTCGCCCGCCGCGCCGCGCAGGGCGAGGATTTCCGGCCCCGCTTCGCGTGGCGCATGGTGCTGCTGCTGGGCTTTGGCCTCGTCAATTCGCTGTTCTACCAGGGCGACATCCTGTCGTACTACGCCGTGATGGCGTTCGCGCTGCTGCCGGTGGCGCGGCTGGGCGACCGGGCCGTCCTCGCGATCGCCTGCGCGTTGCTGCTGCAACCGTACGGCTGGTACGAGGTGCTGCAGGCGCTGCCGCAGCCGGATGCGAAGCTGGCCGACCCGGCATCGTGGACCTATTTCGGCCGCGGCAACGCCTACCTGGCGAACGGCACGCTGCTGGAGACGTGGTACGGCAATCTCACGAACGGCAAGACGGCCGCAGTGCTGTGGAGCTGGGAAAACGGCCGCATGTTCCAGATTCCGGCGCTGTTCATGCTGGGCATGCTGGCGGGCCGCGCCGGCGTGTTCGCGCTGTCGGTAACGAACCGCGCGTGGTGGCGGCGTACGCTGGCCGTCGCCGCGCTGTGCTTCGCGGCGCTGTACGCGGCCAAGCTGGGCATCGAGAGCCAGGTGGCGGGCGAAGCGCTGCGCCGGCCGCTCGTAATGATCGTCAAGTCGTGGGCGAACTTCGCGCTGATGGGCGTGATCGTGGCCGGCTTCGCGCTGCTGTACCAGCAGGGTGTGGTGACGCGCGCCTTGCAGGCGTTCGCGCCGCTCGGGCGCATGAGCCTGACGAGCTACCTGATGCAATCGGTGGTCGGCACCACGCTGTACTACGGTTTTGGGCTCGGCCTGTACCGCTACACGGGCGCTTCCGTGTGCCTGCTGATCGGCATCGCGCTGGCGCTGCTGCAGGGGCTGTTCTCGGCATGGTGGCTGAAGCGCCACAAGCAGGGGCCGCTGGAAACGCTGTGGCATCGCGCCACGTGGGTCGGGGCAGGGCGGACGCAGGCCGCGGCCGTTTAAGCCTCTTCCGGATCGATCCACCGCACCCGGCCGTTACCCGCCTCGTTCAACCGGGCGACGAGCGCCGGCGCCGCGGTTTCCGGCAGCGTGAACTCGCAAACGACATCGTCGCCATGCGCCACGTCGCCCAGCGTGGCGCCCGCGGCATCGAGCTCGCGCCGCAGCAAGCCTTCCAGCGCATACGGCACGGCGCAGCGCAACGTGCGCGCTTTGACGATTGCAATGCGTTCCGCCTTCAGCAACGCCTGTGCGACGCTGTCAGTATAGGCCCGCACAAGGCCGCCGGCACCCAGCTTGACGCCGCCGAAGTAGCGCACGACGGTGGCCAGCACCCCTTCCAGATCCTGGTGCCGCAGCACGTCCAGCATCGGCCGGCCCGCGGTGCCGCTCGGTTCGCCGTCGTCGACGGCGGCCGACTGGCCGCCCGCCAGCAGTGCCCAGCACACGTGCGCGGCGCCCGGGTGTTCGGCCTTCTGGCGCGCCACGACGGCTTGCGCGGCGGCCCGGTCGGTCATCGGCTGCACGCAGGCGATGAAGCGGCTTTTCTTGATCAGGAGTTCGGCGGAGCAGGGGGCGGCAAGCGTATGGGGCATCGGTGGCGAAACGTGGGGCGACGGGGCATTGTAACCGCCCGGTGCGCCCGCCTGGAATCACGCGTAGCTGCGCAGCCGGGTGGCGAAGTCGCGCAGGATCGTGATGCCGGAGCGTTCGGCCTGCTCGCACCATTGCCGCAGATGGGCTAGCAACTCCTCCGGCTGGGCATGCTTGCGCTGCCACAGCTCGGCCAGTTCCGCGCGCAATTGCTGCATCTCCCACAGCGCGCTGTGCTGGCGCAGGCTGTGCGCCAGCGAGGCCGCCTGTTCGCCGGTGACGAACGCCGGGTCGCGCCGCAGCAGCCGGTACACCTGGGCCAGCGAACGTTTGTCCGCGCCCATGTCGCTCCTGGCGGCGCGGAATGCGCGGCACAGCATGCGGCGGTAGCGCGCCATCACCTCGTGCCGGTTGGCGATGATCGCCTGCAGTGTGTGCAAGTCGGCGACGGCTTTCGGCACCGCGCGGCGCGCACGCGGCACGACCCGCGTCACCTGCGCCAGCCGGCACGCCTGCAGCAGGCGGATGTACAGCCAGCCCACGTCGAATTCGAACCATCGTGCGGACAGCTTGGCCGACGTGGGGTAGGTGTGGTGATTGTTGTGCAGCTCCTCGCCGCCGATCAGGAGGCCCAGCGGGCCGATGTTCGTGGCCGCATGGGGACCGTCGTAGTTGCGATAGCCCCACCAGTGGCCCAGGCCGTTGACGACGCCGGCCGCCGTGATGGGAATCCACAGCATCTGCACGGCCCACACGGTGAGCCCGACGACGCCGAACAGCACGACGTCGATCACGAGCATCAGGCCCACGCCCTGCCACGTCCAGCGCCCGTACACATGGCGCTCGATCCAGTCGCTTGGGGTGCCGGTGCCGTACTGTGCGACGGTGGCGGCATTGGCGGCTTCGATGCGGTACAGCTCGCTGCCTTCCAGCAGCACGCGGCGGATGCCGAACACGGCCGGGCTGTGCGGGTCGCCGTCCGCTTCGCAGCGGGCGTGGTGCTTGCGGTGCACGGCTACCCATTCGGCCGTGACCATGCCGGTCGTCAACCAGAGCCAGAAACGGAAGAAATGACTTGCCAGCGGATGCAGCGTCAGGGCGCGGTGCGCCTGGCAACGGTGCAGGTAGATGGTGACGGCGGCGATCGTGACATGGGTCAGTGCGAGCGTGCAGGCAACGATCTGCCAGGCGCTCCAGTCGAGCACTCCATGCGACAAGAAGGCGAGAATGACGGATTCGTCCATGCTGTTCCTTTCCGATCGGGGCCTGGTGTCAGCATAGCCAGATTCGCCTGGTGCGTCGATGTACGCACGTCAAGCTGAGCCCGGCCGCAGCGGCGGCCGGGCCCGGCAACGTCAGCTGCGTGTCGCGGCCAGCTGGCGCCGGCGCAGTGCCGCCACGCCGATCAGGCCCACGCCCAGCATCGCATACGTGGCCGGCTCGGGAACGGCCGACACGTCCACGCGCGGGTTCGCCACGCCGAAGGCGATGTCTTCGCCGCCGCTGTTGAGCAGCATGATGTCCGTGAAGCCGAACGTCGAGCTGCCCGCGCCAACCGCCTGGAACGTGATGTTGGCCAACGTGCCCGAGCCCGTGACGCCGGAGATCGGGCCGATCAGCGTGTTGTAGAAGAACGAGATCGTGCCGGCCGAGTTGTCGATCGCGCCCGGCGCGCCGAACGACGTGCCGCCCGTGACCAGGATGTCGCCCAGCGCGACCGACGTGGCCTGCAGCACCGTCGGGTCGAACGAAATCGAGAACTGGTACGTAAACAAGTCCGGCACATCGATGATCTGCACGGCGACGGCGACGGACTGGCCGACGTTTGCCGGGTTCGGGCTGGCGGTGGCGGTCAGCGTGGCCGCACCGGCTTGGGCGGCGGCAAAGCTCAGCAGTGCGGCGCCCAGGTATTTTTTCCATTCACGCATGTTTTCTCCTTGTTGCCACCAGGGGCAGTGTTGTCGACGCCGGCTGGAACGATTTCCCGCCGGCGCCGGTTGCAGCAGTGTTACCTCACTCCGAAACTGTGGTCAGCGTCGGGTTTCACCCTCAGCTTCCACCCTCAGCTTCCACCCTCAATTGCATGCCGTGCCCGCTGCCACGCGCCGGGCGACGTAGGAAAGGTCGCGTGCATCGATGACCCCATCCTGCACCACGTCCGCACGGCCGTCAAAGCCAATCTGGCCGGTACGCTTGGCATACAACGCTTTGATGAGACCCAGGTCGCCACAGTCTACCTGCCCATCGCCGTTCACGTCGCCCGTCAGGCGGATCGTGAAGTTCGCGTTCGACACGTCGAAGAACACATTGCCCACGGCCTCGACCTTGATGCGTGCCGTCGTCGTGGCAATGGCCGGCAGCGTCACGGACGCGCTGCCGTCGTTCGGCGTGCTGTCGGCCAGCACGTACGGCCACGTCTTGCCGCCGTCAGCCGACAGCGTGATCTTCACGTTCGCGGCGGACACCGGTGCGACGTTCGTGTTGGCCACGCTCCACGTCACCGTCTGCGCCGTTCCCGCTTCGAGCGACACCGCGGTGTTCGGCGCCGTGACGAGGAACGGACCGGCGTTCGGTGCCAGCACGAGCTTCGTGTCGGCACTGGCAACGCCGCCGCGGCCGTCGCGCGCCGTCAGCCGGAAGTTCAGCGACGCCGGGTTCGCGTTCGTGCCCGGCACGCCCACGTAGGCCGCGGTCGGCAGGTATTCCGAGTAGCAGTCGATGTCGGCGGCGGTCGGCGTGGCGGCCGGCGTCGGGCAGGCGCCCGTCTGCGCGTTGGTGTTGTTGGCCAGGACCTGGTCGAGGTCCGGGAACACGCGGGTCGGATCGGCCGTCGTGTGGTTCTCGCCGGGCGAATCGTATTCCAGCGTGTCGGTGGCGCTGACGAGCGCACGCTTGCCGAACTGGCGGAACAGCGGGCCGTTCGTCTTCGCGTTGCTCAGCAGCGTGCTGCCGGTACCGCGGTCGTTCTGCTCCCACATGTAGGTGACCGGGTCGCCGTCGGCATCGCTGGCATCGCCCGTCAGCGCGAACGGCGTGCGCACGGGAATGGTGTAGCCGGCCGGCGCCGTGACGACGGGGGCCGCGTTGCCCGTGGCGGACAGCGCGCCGCCCCGGTTGGTGCGCCCGCCCGCCACGATCTCGCCGGCAAAGCCGCTGCTGCCGGCCGTGAAGTTCACCAGCTGCAGCTGCGCCACGTTGGTGCCGGCGAGCGTGCCGCCGAAGGTTGCCGTGAAGCCGTTGTTCGACACGCCGGTAATGCTGACGACGCCGCCCGCCGGCCAGCCGGCGATGCCCTGGATCGCGGCCTTGATGCCGGCCGCCGTGTAGTTGGTGCCGCGCACGATCGGTGCCGACAGGTTGCCGTTCCAGCTGACCTGGAATTGCTGGCCGGTGCTGGCGAAATTGCGCAGCGCGGCCGCCTGCACTTCATTGAGCGACGCTTCGGGGCCGGAGACGTAGGCATTGATCTCGTCGAAGCTGCGCTGCGACCAGTAGGGATCGCTGTGCGCCTGCAGGTTGTCGGTGCGGCAGATGCCGGCATAGGCCATGATCGACGAGCCGCTGCCCGGTTCGATCGACGTGTCGTCGTTGCCGTTGCCGCCGCAGCTGCCCTGCGTGCCGTTGAACGTGTGGTTGCCGGAGAACTGGTGGCCCATCTCGTGGGCCACGTAGTCGACCGCGAACAGGTCGCCCTCCGGCGTTTCCACGCCCGTGCAACCCTGCGCCTTGGCATTGCCGCCGACGACGCCGAGGCTCGCCACGCCGCCGCCCGGCGTGCCCAGCGCGATGTGGCCGATGTCGAACTTGCTGGCGCCGACGAGCAGGCCCGTGACGATCCGGTTGCGCGACAGCGTCGGGCTGCCGCAGCTTTCCGCCTGGTCGGCGGTGAAGCAGGCCGCGCCGCCGCAGGGGCCGTTGGTGCCCGTCATCTGCGCCGCCGTGTTCAGGTTCAGCGCATCGTTGCCGTCGATGAGCACGAGGCGGATCGACGTCTCGTCCTCGTAGATCTGCGTGACGCGGTTGATCAGCGTGACCTTGGCCGCCGTCACGTTGGCAGCCCCGCCGAAGTAGGTGGCATAGGCCGGGTCGGTGACGAGCGCCAGGCGGTACGTGCGCAGCTGCGTGCCGGTGGCGGCATTCGCCGCGACGCCGGCGTCGACGACGTGGTACGAGGCCGTGCTTTCGGCGCGGCCGTCGCTGGCCACCACCTCGAACGCACCGGCGCCCGCGCTGCCGGCAGGCAGCGTGACGGTGACGGTGCCCTTGCTGTCGGCCGTCGCCACGGCGCTCTGCAATGCCGTGCCGTCGCCTTCACTGCGCACCGTGACCGTCACGCTGGCGCCCGGCGCGAATCCGCTGCCGCGCACCTCGACGTTGTCGCCTTCCTGGTAGAAGCCGCGCGACAGCATCAGCCGCGCCTCCCCGGCCGCCGATTCGACCAGCGGACCGTGCTGGTTGGTCAGGTCGCGGGCGTGATAGCTGGCGTACAGGCTGTCGTCCAGGCGGTAGTACGGGTCGACGTACCAGCCGCCGTTCGGCGAACGCACCGACGCATGCAGCCCGAGCGGCGTGATGTCCATGCGCAGCGTGGCGCTGGGGTCGTCGATGCCCTTGCCCTTGTACGTCTTGATGTCGGGATGCTGGGCCGCCAGGCCCGGTTCCATGATCGACGATTCAACGAGGGCGAAGCGCTGGTAGCCGCCGTCCGGGTGGGGCAGGGCGATCGTCAGCGCGTTGCCGATCGAGCCGTCGGGCCGCTCGGCCGGCGCACCGGCCGTCAATGCCTTCATGCCGCCCTTGTCCAGGGCCGCGCCATGGAAGCGCTTCAGCTTCAGGGCGGGCCGCTTGGCGCCGCCGACGGTGAGGGACTCGGAAGCGACCGGCACGTCCTGCCAATAGGGCGCGGCAGCCTGGTTCACGACGGGTTGGACGGTGGCCTGGGCGGCGTGCGCGATCGGCGCGGCGGCAAAGGCGAGGGCGATGCAGAGGGCCAGGGAGGATTTCACGCCTGGTCCGGTGAGCCCGCCGTGGTACGGCGGAATCGACGGCTTGTTTCTCATGCGGTGTCCTTTCGCGACGGTGTTCTACGCTTGAAGTGGCTGGTTCTGTTGTTCTTTCGCTGTCGTGCTTGAAGTAGTGCTTGAGTGGTGCTTGATGTGGTGCAGTGCGTGCATGCATTGCTGCTGAGCTGCTGTGCTGCCGATCCGATGCCTGCATCCGTTGTGCGGGAAAATCCCGTTCCGCCGTCTGGCGCGGCGGTGGCGTTCACCGCGGCCGATCGGCTCAGTGAACTCGACCATGCTATTGCTTATTTGTTACTTGACACAAGTTTAATTTTTATCATGTTGTAAATAGACGAATCGGCTTGCGGTAAGGCGCATGTAATCTCTCTCCGGCAGCGGCCGCTACATGGCGATGGTCTACAATGCGCCTTCGCCATCGCCGCTCACCTCCTTGTCCCGCGCCGCCTTGTCCCAGCCTGCCGCCTGTTTCCGCCACGACCTCGTGCGCTCCCGCCAGCTCGTCTGCGCCGCCTGGCTGGCCGCGCTCGTGGATGGCGCACGCGTACCGGAGGCGCCGAGGCCCGGATGGCGCCTGCTGGAAGTGGGCTGCGACGGCGCAGGCGACTACATGCAGGCACACGTGCCCGGTGCGCTCCGGCTCGACACAAACGCCATAGAGGGGCCGCCGTTATGGAACAAGGTCGCTGACGACACGCTGCTCGGCGTGCTGTGGGCGCTCGGTATCCGGCATGACACCACCGTGATCCTGTACGGCCGCAACAACCTGGCCGCCGCGCGCGCCGCGCACCTGCTGCTGTACGCGGGTGTGACGGACGTGCGCCTGCTCGACGGCGGCTTCGCGGCCTGGCAAGCGGCCGGGCTGCGGATTGAAACGGGACCGCCGCCGCCTTGCCTCCCCGTGGCGGATTTCGGCGCGCCATTTCCCGGCCGGCCGGATTACCTGATCGGCCTGCCGCAAGCACGGGCGCTGCTGGCGAGTGCGGACGGCGCCCTGGTCAGCATCCGCAGCGAGGCTGAATTCCTCGGCAAGGTGTCCGGCTACCACTACATCGCCGCCCGCGGCGACATCCCCGGCGCCCGCTGGGGCAGGGCCGGTGCCGACGGCGACGTCAACAGCATGAGCGCGTATCACGACGAGGCTGGCCGGATGAAGCCGGCAGCCGACATCGCCGCCTTCTGGGGGCCGGCAGGTGTGGTGCCGGGACAACGCAATGCGTTCTACTGCGGCACCGGCTGGCGCGCGTCGCTGGCCTTCTTCTATGCGTGGCTGATGGACTGGCCCGACATCTGCGTCTACGACGGCGGCTGGCTCGAATGGAGCCGGGCGGTCGCCTGCGAAGCTGCCTGAGATATGTGGTAGCGATGCCATGTATATGTTTTTGGCATAGCGGATGATAAATAATCAATAGCAAGTCGCAAAACCGCTGTGCCTAAAATGGTCCGGCAGCGGCCGACTATCACACAACAATGGCCGCGCACGGTAACGATCTGTGCTGCGGGAAGCAGGAGGAAATCCGGTTTAAAACATAACAAATGGAGACAAGAAAGCGATGCATACAACAAGAATGCGCAAGAACGTCCTGGCTGCGTTGATTGCCGAAATGCTGATCGCCGGCGGGGCAGCCGCGCAAACGGGCGGCGACGTCGACCCGTCCGCGCGGGTGGTGGTGACGGGCATCCGCGCCTCCCTCAGCTCGTCGCTGAACACGAAGCGGATGCAGGAAGGCGTCGTCGACGCCGTGTCGGCCGAGGATGCCGGCAAGTTCCCCGACACGAACATCGCCGAGTCGCTGCAGCGCGTGACGGGCGTGCAAATCCAGCGCAACAACGGCGAGGGGCGCTACATCTCGGTACGCGGCCTGGGGCCGGAATTCAACAACGTGCTCGTCAACGGGCGCACGATCACCAGCGATACGGGCGGGCGCGAGTTCTCGTTCGACCTGCTGTCGTCGGACCTGATCTCGAAGGCGCTCGTGTACAAGACGTCGCAGCCGTTCCTGCCCGAAGGCGGCATCGGCTCGACGGTGGACATCCAGACGGCCCGGCCGCTGTCCGGCAAGACGGGCCATACGTCCGTCGTCAACGTGTCGCACTCGTGGGACTCGAACTCGAAGGAGCACACGCCCAACATCAGCGGCATGTACTCGTTCGCGAACGACGATCGCACGTTCGGCGTGACAGGCTCGATCTCGTACACGGACCGCGCATCGAAGCAGAACAAGGCCATCAACGATGCGTGGAACTACCGCGACGTGTCGATGATTAACGGCGACCTGAACTCAAGGGGCCTGACGATGGCCGACGTGACGACCCGCAAGCTGTACATCCCGCAAAGCTACGGCTTCCAGCAGGAGAAGGAAAGCCGCAAGCGCACGGTGGCGAACCTGACGGTGCAGTACAACCCGTCCCCCGCCTGGAAGATGACGGCCGACGCGCTGTACTCGCGCCTCGACCAGCGCAACGACGTGATCGCGTTCAGCGACTGGAACAACCCCGTGCAGCTGGGCGTCAAGTACGACCAGAACGACCAGATCACAAGCTTCCTGCGGCCCGGTGCCACGTTCTACGCGAACAACCCGGCCATCGCGGGCCCCGGCAAGCTGCTGGGCGAAGCCAACTCGAACGATATGATCGTCAAGGGCGGCGACCGGCTGTCCGAAACGAAGGCGTTCGGCCTGAACTCGAAGTGGACGCTGGCGCCGGAATGGCGGCTGGAGGGCGACGTGTCCACGTCGCGCACCACGTCGCGCTCGCCGGACATGTGGGTGGTGGCCGGCATGGTGCCGAAGAACGGCGACACGCTCGTGTTCGACGCGATCCCGTCGATCACGTTCGGCGACAACATCGCCGATCCCACGGCGGTGCGCGCCCACGCGGTGTCGAACGGCGACGTGCACAACCGCGACAAGCTGCACGAGGGGCGCCTGAACCTGTCGTGGGATCACGAGATGGGCTTCTTCAAGGGCTTCGATACGGGCGTGTCGTACTCGCAGCGCGACGTGGGCCGCACGAAGTGGGAAAGCGATTCGTGGAACGCGTTCTCCGGCTACCACGTGTCGCTGCCGGCATCGCTGTTCACCGTCACGCCGCTGGACGGCTACTTCGGCGGCGGCAAGGTGCCGTCGTCGTACCTGCGCTTCGACCCGTACGAGTACATGGCCTACCTGAACCAGCCGGCCCTGATCGCGCAGTCGAACGATCCGGCGCTGTACTCGGACAAGACGAAATATCCGAACGGCCCGATGGCGATCGACTACCGCAATCCCGCATCCACCTGGGGCGTGAAGGAAAAGGTGGCGAGCTTCTTCGCCGACTCGCGCTGGGAAGGCGAGGGCTGGTCCGCCAATGCGGGCTTCCGGTACGTGCACGTGAAGTCGATGTCGTCGGGCGTCAGCCGCACGCTGATCTCGGCCACGAAGAGCCCGAACGACACGACGTACATCCTGAACTGGGGCCCATCCGCGCCCACGACCGTGGAGAACAGCTACCACAGCTTCCTGCCGTCCGCGAACCTGAAGATCGACGTGACGCGCGACATGCTGCTGCGCTTCGGCGCATCGAAGACGGAAACGCGTCCGACGCTGTCGCAGATGGGCGTGGACAACTGGTACGGCGGCCGGTTCGGCGACGTGCAGACCGGCGGCGGCAACCCTTACCTGAAGCCGATGCAGTCGAAGAACTTCGACGTGTCGTACGAGTGGTATCTGTCGAAGACGAACTACGTCAGCGCCGCGGTGTTCTACAAGAAGGTGTCGGACTTCCTCGAGACCCGGCTGGTCGACATGCGCATCCCGCAGTACGACGAAGTGGTGCACGACTCGCGCGTGCGCAACGGCCAGAGCGGCAAGATCAAGGGCGTCGAGATCGCCGGCCAGTACGCGTTCGATACGAACATCCGCTGGCTGCAGGGCTTCGGCGTCGCGGCGAACTACACGTACGTCGACGCGAACGCCACGCGCGAAGGCGATGCCGGCGCACTGGAGTGCGGCTACCCGGGCCTGTCGCCGCAGTCGTACAACGCCTCGGCGTTCTACGAGAACGACCGCTTCCAGGCGCGCGTCAGCTACAACTGGCGCAACCACTACTCGGTGGACTGCGGCGGCGGCAGCACCTTGCCGCGCAACCGCGCGGCGTACGGTCAGACGGATGCGAGCCTGCGCTACAACATCACGCCGACGATCGCCTTGTACGCCGACGGCATCAACCTGGGCAACAAGCGGATGCGCGAGTACGCCAGCAACGAGAGCCAGTTCCTGACGCTGGAGGATGTCGGGAGAAGGGTGAATGTGGGGGTCAGGGTGGCGTTCTGAGTATCGAACGTCAGCCGTCCTTGTCGGGCAGGGGATCGCCCGACAGCTGAAAGCGGCGGCGCAAGCCGAACGGCCTTCGTACTCCCCTGGGGGCCGGCCGCCAGGGGAGGGCGAAGACCTCGTGCTCGTGCAGGGTCAATGTCCACGGCACGCCGCCGAAGAAGTCGAACCGCAGCGTGCTGCGGTCGACGATACGCAGGTTGGCGAACGCGCCGGTCGTATAGGGCGCGCTCAGCGTCGCCTTGTCGAGCACCGTCAACGCGGGGTTCAGCAAATAGATCCGCAACGTTTCCTCGTACGGGATGTCATCGCTGGCGAACACCAGGAAGCCGTCATCGCACTCCACACAGGCCTCGAGCACCGCACCGGCGATCGTGACGCTGCTCGGATGGCCGTCAATCAGGATCTCGCTCAGCGGGTGCGCCTCGTCCGCCTGAGGCAGCGGTCGCAGATCGAATCGGGAGCGGGACTGGATTTTCATTGCGTTACCAAAGATAGGTTGAACCGAAAGCGGCCAGCACTCCGCCGACAAAAGCGCCCACCGTGACGCAGACCGGGGCGCCCGGGCCACAAGCCAATCCCGCCACCGCCCCGCCGGCGACGCCACCTGCGATGCCCGCGCCGTTCGCTGCCAGTTCCTTCTTGAATGCGGTACCCTTGTTCGTTGCGGTCGCGACGTTGTACACCGACAGCGCGACCGCGACGACGATAAGTCCCCTGCCTGCATAGCGCATCCGTGCCATGGCACGCGTCACCGCGGCATTCGACCGTCCGGCGGACGAAACGATTTCCGCATAAATTGCGTTCTGACGCGTTGTCGACAACCGTGAAAACACCGCCCGCTCGCCATGTGCACGTACCGTTTGCCTGGCGATCAATTGATTGAGGGTGTAACCCTGTGCCTTGATCCGCTGTGCCACCGCGCGGCCAACGGAGGGGACTGCGGCTCCTTACGATGCCCATCACTACGTTGGGCGCCGTTGGCGCGCGGATCGCCCAGTTTTCGGGACGATGCGTTGAGAACTTATCCAGGGTGCTGTCGGCGTAATCGCCCTTCGAAACGTTTTGCGGCTTCGGGGCGTGAAGGCTGATCGAAGGATACGGAGGAAGTCGTACATCGCTAGCCTAGCGGTTTCGACGAGCCTCAACACGTTACCTGTAATTATGGCCATGCACAATTAAACCGAAATAAACTGGACATTATGGTTTAACCTGCTCAGCTCCTTGCTCAGCTTCGATAGGCCACACTTGGCAAAGAAAGGGAACTTGGAATAATGTTTACCCATTGAGACAAAACAGAGATTGATACTCCCTGGCATAGGGCGCTGATGTGTAATCCATGAAATGTCTAAGTTTGGGTATAGCGAGCTAACAAGGATGCTCAACTTTTTGCGGAAGGCATCGTCGGGCCCAAACGTAAGTTCGACCGTTCGTCTCACCTGCTCGGATAGATGGCTAAAGTGGTGCGATTTCCCCACGTGCTTGACAAAGTAAAGTGTCTTGCTTTGAACGTCCAGAATGTCGCAGAACTCGAACTGCGATTGCCCACCTCCATGGCGAATATTTTTTGCATCGAAGAGGTAAAGGCTTGCGCTTCCTAATGTACACGACGAGTTATAGACGCCTTCATCGTCCGTTGAATTCCATGGTTTCAGAGGGTGTCGGTCTGGTACGGCTAACCTCATAAGCTCTTGGTTAACAGAAGCAATGAATGATGATGAGGCTCTGTACCATCTCCCAGACGATAGTACATAGTCTCCGGTCGATCCGTCTTCGTCAACGGAAGTTTCGAATCCTATGCAATCGTATATGTTCGAGACAAATACCCTCTCCTGTTTCTCGTCCAGAAAGTGCACACTTGTCGATTTGGCACTGTAAACCGTTAAAGGTAGCTTCTGTTGGTTAAGGTAGCTTTGCCAAGCGCTTGGCATTAAGTAAGGAACGTACGGCCTTCCATTTTTTCCTTTTGCCGGTAACCGCCCGATAACGTAACCGAAGGGAGGGGGCAGCTCAGAGTTCCGTTGTGCAGGAACTACCAGATTTAGTTCCGAGAACTTCTCTTTATTTCTGAATGTTTCCTCGAGCTTTTTGTCCAGCGCCTCCAGTTCAGAAGCGTCAGACAGCAATACGAGATTGTCGATCTCGGGCCAAATGGATTGGAAGTCAGTTTTCTTTTCTAAGGCGGATACAATGCTTAGCACCTCACGCAACTTCGAAAACTGGATATTTGCTTTTAAGGAAGTGCCTCCTCTAATTTTACTTCCAAGATGCGTAGCGATGTTTTCGCTCGGTTGTCCCTCAATAGTATGTACGAGATCTCTATCGCTCTCCAGTGAGAATTTTTGGACAGAGGAGGGCTTCGGAGCTCGCTCATTAGATAAGTGCCATGCAGCAAATACTTGTTCAGCCTTCAACTCCGTGAGCTGGTTTCTCGCAATGCAGTTTAGAGCGACCCTGATCCCAAATCTGGCTACTAACCACTCGTCCTTTAGCAATGCCCAAGCATGGCCAAATGTAAGCGCAAAGTGCTCATCGTTACATTTCACATATAACATGCCCCCAGGGTGCAATCCGATGAGATTTAGCTTCGTGTCTGGGGGAAGTAAGCGCTCGACTGCCCCTAGCCAGCTGGGTGGAGCGGTTTCTCCAGGCAGAGGGAAAAAGCGTCCTTCAAGCCCCTCCATGGCGGATAAGGTTACTGCCGTTTTGTCGGTCGGAGAGAAAATCCTTTCGAGTTCTGGGAGGTACTTCATGTGCAGGCGAAAAATGCTCACCTGTTGTCTTGGTTCATCATCCTCCACGGGCGTCTCGGTGCCCGGAAGTTTCTGAGCAAGTGCATGCTTGATCGATGTGCTCGCATCATTGCCGCCCATAATGTGTCCCTTCTTTAGTGCTGCCCAGTCAGCGGAACCCGGAACTCTTGGTTTCTGATCAGCCTGACTGTAGCCCTGTTCAAATTTCCCCGCAACCGCTTAGTTGTCGAGATACAACGGAAGTTGATGGCTGCTTCGGGAAAAATAGTTTGCGGCGCGATTAGGAATCCAAAAAACAAAAAAGCCCACGAACCGAAGTTCGTGGGCTTCTCTGCGTATCATGTGGTAGGCCGTGCGGGGCTCGAACCTGCGACCAACGGATTAAAAGTCCGCTGCTCTACCAACTGAGCTAACGACCCACAAAAACAAAAAATTCCTGCAAGTGGTAGGCCGTGCGGGGCTCGAACCTGCGACCAACGGATTAAAAGTCCGCTGCTCTACCAACTGAGCTAACGACCCTCCGAAAGAAGAAGCGGGATTATAGGACGACCCAACCGTTCTGTCAAATGCTCCGGAGCATCGAGTCGTCTCCGCTACAGCCGAGCTCGTGTCCTTCTGGGGTCAGACCCCGACAGGACACGGGCTCTGCCTTGATCTCGTCCGTACGTGCCCTTGCTCGAGCGGGTAACTCTCCGGCAGGGCGCCGCTACCAATCAGCTCGTGTGCCCTGGGGTCTGACCCCAGAAGGACACGAACACAACCGTGAGGTTTACTTCCCGCCCAGCCGCTCCTTCGCCGTCTTCGCGGCGGCCGAGTTCGGGTAGGTCTTCATCAGCTCGTTCAACGTCTTCTTCGCGTTGTTGACGGCTTTCAGCTCGGCCTGGCAGCTGGCGATGTTCAGCATCGCGTCCGGGGCCTTCGGGCTGTCCGGGTAGGTCTTGATCAGCTGCTGCTGCGCCAGGATCGCGTTCTTGCAGTCGCGCTGGGCGTAGTAGGCGTTGCCGAGCCAGTACTGGGCGTTCGCGGCGTAGGCCGAGCCGGGGTAGCGGCGTACGAAGTTCTGCAGGGCCGTGGCGGCGGCGTCGTAGTTGCCGTCTTTGAACTGCTGCATCGCGGCGTCGTACGCGTTCTGTTCGGACTGGTCGACGGATGCCGTCTGGCCGTCGATTTCCACCTGGCGGGGTTCCAGCGCGCGCAGGCGCTTGTCCAGGTCGGCGTAGAAGTCCTTCTGGCGCTTGCTGGCCACTTCGATTTCGTTCTGCAGTACCTCGACCTGGCCGCGCAGGCGGGCGATTTCCTGCATCGTCTGTTCGTGCTGGTTGATCAGGTCCAGCGTGGAGGTCTTGTCGGCCTTCGTGTCGAGACGGGAATTGAGTTCCTTCGTCAGCGCTTCGACCTTGTTGCGCAGGTCAAGGATCGCGCGGCGCGCTTCGTCGTCGTCGAAGACGCCGGCCGATGCGTGCAGCGTGAAGGTGGCAGCGGCCAGTGCAAGAACCGTCTTGGTGAATTTGATCATGTTCGGAACGCTTTCAATGAAAAACGGGGCAGGGCGCAAGTATAGCGCGCGCTGCCCCGTCTGGACGTGCGTCAAGTATCTTGATTACTTGTACACGATGTCGGCACGGCGGTTCTGTGCCCATGCTTCTTCGTTGTGGCCTTCGGCCTTCGGTTTTTCCTTGCCCAGCGAAACGGCTTCGATCTGGCCTTCCGACACGCCCAGTGCGACCATCGCCTTCTTGACGGCTTCGGCACGCTTCTGGCCCAGTGCCAGGTTGTATTCCGCGCCGCCGCGTTCGTCGGTGTTGCCCTGAACGAGGATGTTGCGGTTGGTGTTCTTGGTCAGGTAGCCCGAGTGGTTCTGCACGACCGGCTTGCCGTCTTCACGCACAACGTAGCTGTCGAAGTCGAAGTACACGCTGCGATTGGCCAGTACGCCTTGCGGATCGTCCAGCGGGTCGATCGACTTGGTTTCCACCGGTGCGACGGTACGGGTGTCGGCTTGCGGCGGTGCTTCAGCCGGCTTGCTTTCGACGACGGGTGCCGGTTCGGACAGTTTTACCGGGGACGAGCAAGCCGACAGCAGTGCTGCGCTGGTGATGAGGAAGGCGATACTTTTTACGTTACGCATTTTATTTCTCCTGGTCGTTGTGAAAGGTCTTTTACTGCTTTTTTACTTCATGAAAGGACCCCAGGTGGGTTCCTTGATCGCGCCCGCCTGAATCGTCAGACGTTGCTTGACTCGGCCGTCCACCGACACCACTGCGAGGGCCTTGCGCCCGCCCGATTCGGTCGAGTACAGGATGTACTTGCCGTTCGGAGCGAAGCTTGGGGCCTGGTCGTTCGTGTTGTCAGACAGACGTTGCTCCTGGCCGCTTGCCAGATCCAATACGTAGAGCTGGAAGTTGCCGTTGCGCCGGGATATGTAGGCCAGCGATTTCCCGTCGGAGGAAATGCGCGGGCTGATGTTGTAGCTGCCGTTGAACGTGACGCGCTGGGCATCGCCGCCGTTCACGCTCATGCGGTAGATCTGCGGGCCGCCGCTGCGGTCGCTCGTGAAGTAGATCGACTGGCCGTCGGCCGAGAACTGCGGCTCGGTATCGATGCCGCTGCTGTTCGACAGCCGGCGCAGGCCGCCGCCGCTGCTGCTGCCGATGTAGATCTGCGTATTGCCCGTCTTCGACAGCGCCACGGCGATCCTGCTGCCGTCCGGCGACCAGGCCGGCGCCGAGTTGCTGCCGCGCTCATTGGCGATCACGGTGCGCTGGCGCGTGACGAGGTTCTGCACGTAGATCACGGGCTTCTTCTGCTCGAACGACACGTAGGCCACCTTGGTGCCGTCAGGCGACCAGGCCGGCGAGATGATCGGCTCGTTCGACGACAGCGCCAGCTGCACGTTCTCGCCGTCCGCGTCCGCCACTTCCAGGCGGTACGAGCGGCCCTGCTGCGTCACGTAGGCGATCCGCGTGGCGAAGATGCCGCGCACGCCGGTCAGCTTCTCGTACACGTCGTCGGCGATCTTGTGCGACGCCAGGCGCGTGAACTGCGCCGTGGTCTGCTGGTCGAGCTGCGACAGTTTCGAATTCTGGATCGTCGACATCAGCTTGTAGCGGATGTCGTAGGCGCCGTTCGGCTGCTTCTGCACCATGCCGACGACGACCGCATCGGCGCCGCGCGATTTGTACGATGCCGCGTCGACGCTGTTGATGTCGCTGACGGTGCCCGCATCGATCACCTTGAAGGCGCCACTGCGCTCCAGGTCGGTCTTGATGACGGACGAGATCTGCGTCGGCGATTGTCCCTCGTCGACGAAGGCGGCGACGGCAACGGGAATCTGGTTGCTGCCCACGCCGGAGATCTCGACGCGCAGTTGCGCCTGCGCGGACAGGCTGGCGACGAGGCCAGCGGTGAGGAAGAGGGAGTTGAGTTTTTTCATAGTTCGCGTCAAGGCAAGTCTTTCAAATTAAACGCGGCGTTGATGTCCCGTTCCACCGTGCCGTCCTTCTTCTTTGGCAGAGGCGACGACTTGGCGATGGCGTTTTCCACCGCGGCGTCGTAGGCGGGAATCCCGCTGCTCTTGATCTTTCGGACCGAAATGATTTCCCCAGTCGGCAATTGCGTGATCTTGAACTCCGCGCGCGGGTTGCCCGAAACGTCCTGGCTGCCCGCATAACTGATGTTGCTCTTGATCTTGGCCGTGATCGCCGCGACGTAGCCGCTGTCGAGCCGCGGCGCGGTCGATTTCTCGGCCGTGCCGCTGCCGGCGCCGGCCGCGCCGGTGATGCGCTGCATCGTGTCGGCGCGCAGCGCCTTCGCCAGGCGATCGGCTTCCTTCTTCTCGGCGGCCTTTTTCTCGGCCAGCTTCTTCTTCGCTTCGTCTTCTTTTTTCTTCTGCTGCTCGGCCTTTTCCTCGGCCACGCGCTTCTCTTCTTCTTCGCGTTTCTTCTTCTCGTCCGCCTTCTTCTCGGCGAGCTTGCGCTCCTCTTCGAGCTTTTCCTTGCGCTTCGCTTCCTTCTCGGCGGCGATGCGTTTCTCTTCTTCCTTCTTCGCCTTCTCGCGCTTCAGCGCGATGTCCGGGTCGACCTTCGGCGGCTCCACCTTCTCAGGCGGGGGCGCCGGAGTCGGCGTGGGCGGCGGCGGGGCCGGCCGCGGTTCCGGCTCGGGTTCCTCGGCGGGCGGCGGCGGGGGAGCCGCCTGCTGCGTCGTCAGGTCCCATACTTCCGCTTCCACGGCGGTCGGCTGGGTGTTCTGCCAGTTGATGCCGCCCCACAGGAACACGAACAGCAGCGCGTGCGTGGCCACGGCGAGCGCGAACGCGCGCCAGCCGTTGTCCTGCCGGGGGACCCGGTAGGGCCCGCCCGCGGTCGGTCCACCGCTCATTTGATTCGTTGCCATCTACTACTTCGTCGCCAGTCCAACGCGGTTGATGCCCATCTTCTTCGCTTCCGAGATCAGCTGGATCACGTCGTCGTACTTGCTTTCCTTGTCGCCCGCGATCAGCACGGGATAGTCGGGATTATCCTCGTGCAGCGCGCGCAGCTTGCGCACGAGTGCATCGCGGTTCGGCGCCGTCTCCGGCGCATCGGCATTCTTGCCCGCGATGCCGATCGACAGCGCACCGTTGGGCTTGATCGTGACCTGGATGTACGCGTCCGGCGGGCGCACCGCCTTTTCCGCGTGCGGCAGGTCGATCGAGCTGGGGTTGTTCGAGCTCGGCATCACCATGAAGATGATCAGCAGGCAGAGCATCACGTCGATGTACGGCACGACGTTGATCTCGGACTTCAGCTTGCGGCCGCGGCCGCCACGCATGCTGCTGTTGAAAGAGGAAGCCATGATCTACTCTCAGCGGGATTGACGCTGCAGGATGTTGGAGAATTCCTCGACGAAGCTTTCGAAGCGGATCGCCAGGCGGTCGATGTCGTGCGAAAAACGGTTGTACGCCACCACTGCCGGGATCGCTGCGAACAGGCCGATCGCGGTGGCGATCAGCGCTTCGGCGATGCCGGGTGCCACGGCCGACAGCGTTGCTTGCTGCACGTTGGCCAGGCCGCGGAACGCGTTCATGATGCCCCATACGGTACCGAGCAGGCCGATATACGGCGACACCGAGCCGACCGAGGCCAGGAAGGCCAGGTGCGATTCCAGCACGTCCATCTCGCGCTGGAACGCGGCGCGCATCGCGCGGCGGGCGCCATCCAGGATCGCGCCCATGTCCAATGCTTCGCGGCTCGCCGTGGCAGCCTGCTTGCCCTTGATGAACTCGCCCATGCCCGCCTCGAAGATGCGCGACAGCGCGCCGTTGTTGGCGCGGTTGCTGCCGGCGGCCTGGTACAGCTGGTGCAGGTTGCCGCCGGCCCAGAACGTCTTCTCGAAGTCGATCGTCAGGCGGCGCGCGGCGCGCACGTCGAACCACTTCTTGAAGATGTAGGTCCAGCTGACGAGCGAAACGCCAAGCAGCAGTGCCATGATCAGCTGAACGATCAGGTGCGCGTTGGCGATGAGGGCGATGAAGGAAAGATCTTGGGTACCGTTCATTGTTTCTTCGATGGTGGGTGAATATCGCTCTGCTAATTTGCAACGTAAGCGCGCATGCGCTCCGCCACGGCGTCCGGTAGGGCGCGCGGACGCAGCGCGGAATCGACGCAGCCGACCTTCACCAACGCCGTGTTGAGCAGGGTCGAGCCGCACCATGCCTGCTGCCGGAAGACGACGGAGGCACGGCCAAGCTTTTCGATAACTAGCGTTAAGTTTAGAGCATCGTCCAGTTTGGCCGGCGCATGATAGTCCGCGCTCACGTTCTTGACGACGAACATTGCGTCTTGCTCGTGCAACAATTCCTGCTGACCAACGCCGATCGCGCGCAGCCATTCGGTGCGCGCGCGTTCAAAAAACTTCAGGTAATTCGCGTAATACACGATGCCGCCCGCGTCCGTATCCTCGTAGTAGACACGGACTTCCCAGGTGAACTCTGAAGGCATGGTTGAATTGCTACAAGTGTTGTTGGGCAACATTCTACGCCATTTAACACAAAACGTTGCCGAAAGTTTGAAGCTGACGCTTGAATAAGCTGGGCAGTTAAGCAAATCCGCTGATCTGGACCAACACTTGTAACAATCCCTTACTATTTGTGCATCCGGGAAACAATCAATTCCGCTTGATGGCGAACGGCGAGAAGCCCTGGCAAGTCGGCATCAGTTCGATGGAATTCACGTTCACGTGCGGTGGCAGGGTGGCGATCCAGTACGCGGTGCCGGCGATATCCTCGGCCGTCAGCGGCGTGGTGCCTTCATACACCTTGGCCGCGGCCGCGTCGTCGCCCTTGAGCCGGACGTTGGAAAATTCGGTGCCGCCGCACAGGCCCGGCGCGATGTTGGTGGCCCGCACACCGGTGCCGACGAGGTCCGCGCGCAGGTTCAGCGTGAACTGTTCGACGAAGGCCTTGGTGGCGCCGTACACGTTGCCGCCCGGGTAAGGGTAGTGGCCGGCGACGGACCCCAGGTTGATGACGAGGCCGCTGCCCCGTTCGACCATCCGCGGCAGCACGGCGCGCGTCATCGTCACGAGGCCGCTGCAGTTCGTCGCGATCATCGTTTCCCAGTCTTCCAGCGCGGCCTCGTGGGCCGGCTTGATGCCCAGCGCCAGGCCGGCGTTGTTGATCAGCACGTCGATATCGCGCCATGGCGCCGGCAGCGCGTCGAGTGCAGCGTGGATGGCGGCCTTGCTCGTCACGTCCAGCGGCACCGGACGCACGTTCGGACCCAGTTCGCCGGCGAGCGCTTCCAGGCGGTCCTCGCGGCGGCCGGCGATCAGCACGCGGTGGCCGTTGGTGGCGAAAATGCGCGCCATCGCGGCGCCGAAGCCGGCGGTGGCGCCGGTGATGAAGACGATCATGACGAAAATCCCATGCAAAGCGATGTGTGAACCGGCTGATTGTAGCCGAAATGTCAGTTTTGCTCGCGCTACCAGCGCCGGCGGGAGGCGTTCGGGCTTGCCAGTCCTGCCATTTCCTTGCTCAGATGGAGCACATCACATACAATCGCCACTCCATTTATGTCTCACGTAACTGGCGAAAAGCGTGCTTGGATTCACGGCGTGCGAAAGGTGGGGCTCCACCGGGGAACGTGAGGCGTCTCAACAGCCGTTCGCCTGGGCAGCCACGATGGAATCGCGCGGATGAGTGCGCGCCCGGGCTGCTTTGCGCTGACATAGCTTGCCTCGGCATTCCTCATTCGATCCTATCTGCCAGTCCTAATCGGAGTTAATTCATGTTCGCAAAAGATCACACCCTCGCCGCCATCGACCCGGAACTGTTCGGCGCCATCCAGAACGAAAACAAGCGCCAGCACGACCACATCGAGCTGATCGCGTCCGAGAACTACACGTCGCCCGCCGTGATGGAAGCGCAGGGTTCGCAGCTGACGAATAAATACGCCGAAGGCTACCCGGGCAAGCGCTACTACGGCGGTTGCGAATACGTGGACGTGGTGGAGCAGCTGGCGATCGACCGCGTCAAGCAGCTGTTCGGCGCGGAAGCCGCCAACGTGCAGCCGAACTCCGGCTCGCAGGCGAACCAGGGCGTGTTCTTCGCCGTGCTCAAACCGGGCGACACGATCATGGGCATGTCGCTGGCCGAAGGCGGCCACCTGACGCACGGCATGGGCCTGAACATGTCCGGCAAGTGGTTCAACGTCGTGTCGTACGGCCTGACCGCGGAAGAGGACATCGACTACGACGCGATGGAAAAGCTGGCCCACGAGCACAAGCCGAAGCTGATCATCGCCGGCGCGTCCGCGTTCTCCAAGCGTATCGACTTCGAGCGCTTCGCCAAGGTGGCGAAGGCCGTCGGCGCCTACTTCATGGTCGACATGGCCCACTACGCCGGCCTGATCGCCGCGGGCCTGTACCCGAACCCGGTGCCGCACGCCGACTTCGTCACGTCGACGACGCACAAGTCGCTGCGCGGCCCGCGCGGCGGCATCATCCTGATGAAGGCCGAGCACGAGAAGATCATCAATTCGGCGATCTTCCCGGGCATCCAGGGTGGTCCGCTGATGCACGTGATCGCCGGCAAGGCCGTCGCGTTCAAGGAAGCGCTGTCGCCGGAGTTCAAGGCTTACCAGGCGCAAGTGATCAAGAACGCCGACGTGCTGGCCAAGACGCTGATCAAGCGCGGCCTGCGCATCGTGTCCGGCGGCACCGAGTCGCACGTGTTCCTGGTGGACCTGCGTGCGAAGAACCTGACCGGCAAGGAAGCCGAGGCGATCCTGGGTTCGGCCCACATCACCTGCAACAAGAACGGCATTCCGAACGACCCGCAGAAGCCGTTCGTGACGTCCGGCATCCGCCTGGGCAGCCCGGCGATGACGACGCGCGGCTTCAAGGAAGCCGAGGCGGAAGAAGTGGGCAACCTGATCGCCGACGTGCTGGACAACCCGCATGACGCCGCCACGATCGAGCGCGTGAAGGCCGCCGTGAAGGTGTTGGCGGACAAGTTCCCCGTTTACGCCTGATCCCCGCGTTGTTACCATCGGGGCGCCGGTTCGCGAGGGCCGGCGCCTTTTTCATCCTCACCTGATCCGTCTCATGAAATGTCCGTTCTGCCAGCATGATGAAACCCACGTCCTCGATACGCGCGTATCGGAGGAGGGGGATGCCATCAAGCGCCGCCGGCGCTGCGGCAAGTGCGACAAGCGCTTCACCACGTACGAACGGATTGAACTTTCGATGCCGTTCGTGGTCAAAAAAAATGGCAGCCGAACCGAGTACGCGCAAGCGAAGCTGCGCGGCAGCCTGATGCTTGCGTTGCGCAAGCGCCCAGTGGCGGCCGCGGCATTGGACAACGCCGTGCAGTCGATCGAGGAAAAGCTGCTCACGAGCGGCAAGCGCGAGGTCGATTCGAATTACATCGGCGAACTCGTGATGCAGGAATTGAAGCGGCTCGACAAGGTCGCCTACATCCGCTTTGCCTCCGTCTACAAGAACTTCGAAGACCTGGCTGAATTCCAGGATGCCATCGAGGAGGCGGGGCACGAGCGCAAGCGGCAGGAGTAGGTCGCTTCGGGCCGGCTGCGCAGGCCTGGCCTGCCTAGGCATCGGCTGCCTGGGCGTCGGCTGCTAGGCATCGGCTGCTAGGCATCGGCTGCCTTGGCCGCACCGCGCACGGCGCGCCCACTCAGCCCCTTTTTCAGCCCCGTTTTTCAGCCCCTTTTCCGCCGGCTGCGGCAGGCGCCCGCGCGCCCAGCGTTCTTCTCCTTGCGCAACCCCCATCCGCAAGTTCCCTCCAGAAATTTTCGATCAGTCCAGCTCGTCCTTGATACGCCTCAACCGCTGAGCCCCGCTGACGGCTAACTTGAACTCCGAAACAAGGGAGGAGGCCGCCGATGTGTCGCATGCAAGGGTTCACGTTGCTGGAAGTGCTGATCGCCGTGCTGGTGCTGGCGGTGGGCCTGATCGGCGGTACGGCGATGCAGCTGCATGCGATGCGCGCGCGGCACGAATCGGCACTGCTGTCGACCGCTACGCGGCTCGCCGCCGGAATGGCGGAGCGTATCCGCGCCAATTCTGCCCAGCTGCCCGTCTACCTTGCCGCGCAATACGATGCGCACGCCGAACCCGTGCCCAGCCGGCCCGGCGCGCTGTGCCTCGATGCAGCGTGCGACGCAGGCCAGCTCGCGCAACTGGACATCTACGAACTGAAACGCCAGGTGCGTACCGCGCTGCCCGCCGGCCGGGCGCGCATCTGCCGCGACGCGCAAACGTGGGCGGATGGCCGCTTGCGCTGGGAGTGCAGCGGCGAGCCTGCGGCGCCGGTCGTCATCAAGGTCGGCTGGCGCGGCAAGCGGCCGGACGGCACGCCGGACGGCGATGTCGACGACCCGTCGCCCGGCGCCGTGATCGCCGTCGCGGGAGTGGCGCCATGATGGCCGCTTGCCATCGGTGCCAGCGCGGCATCGGCCTCGTCGAGATGATGGTGGCGCTCGTGCTGGGCCTGCTCGTGACGCTGGTCGCGTCGGCGATGCTGCTTGTCGCGAACCACGACTTCGTCAACCACGGCGCGAACGCACGGCTGAACGATGGCGGCCGCTACGCGTTGGAAGCGATCGCGCAGGCGTTGCGGCAGGCCGCATGGGCCGACCTGGAAGGCACGCTGCCGGCGGCGGATGGGGACGCGGGCGTCCAGGGCCTGGATGCGCGTACGTTGCCGCGCATGGCTGCCGGCACCACCGGGGCGCAGCCGCTGCCCGGCGGCAGCGACGTGCTGGCCGTGCATTTCACGGGGGCGGGAACCGTGGCCGGCTACGGCTCCGTGATCGATTGCGCGGGCTTCGCCGTCGGCACCGCAGAACCCGGCTGGAGCATCTTCTACGTGGGCACGGCGGACGATGGCGAGACGGAGCTGCGCTGCAAGTACCGCTCCCAGTCCGGCAACTGGAATGCGGATGCGATCGTGCGTGGCGTGGACAGTTTCCAGGTCCTGTACGGCCTCGATACCAGCGATCCGCCGGACGGCATTCCCGATCGCTACCTGAACGCCACCGCTATCGCGGCGCTCGATGGTGCCCTCGTGCCCAGCGGCGCAACGGCGGCCGAACGGGCGCAGGACCTGCGCCGGCGCACGCACTGGAAGCGCGTCGCGGCGGTGCGCGTCGCGCTGCTGCTGCATGGCGAGGCGGGCTCGCGCACCGGCACGCTGCCGGAGCGCTACGACCTGTTCGGCGGCACCGGTCCGCCGGACGATGCCGGCACCGTGATCGACGAAGCCTTGCTCGCACAGCCATTGCGGCTGCGCGCACGGCGGCTGTTCGAGCAGACGGTGTTGCTGCGGAACCGGGATGGCTGACATGGAAGCAAGGGCGATGTGCGCAGGCGCGCCGTGCTGGAGGCCCCGGCGGCAGCGGGGCGTGACGTTGATCGTCAGCCTGTTGATGCTGGTGGCCGTGCTGCTGCTGGGCGCCGCGTCGGCGGGCATGGCGCTGATGGGCGAAAAGGCGGCGCGCGCCGAGCGCGATCGGCAGGTGGCATTGCAAGCTGCGGAGGATGCGTTGATGGATGCGGAACACGATATCGATGGCGCCGTCGCCGAACGGGCCACGGCACTGGAAGCGCCAGGCGGGTTTGCGCCGGGATGCGGCACCGGGCCCGCGCTCGGCCTGTGCGCGCAGCAGGCGGCCGGCGACCTGCCACCGTGGCAGACGGTCGACCTGGCGGCGGGCGACGCGGCCGTGCCGCTGGGCCGCTTCACCGGCGCGACGATGGAAACCGGCGAAGGCGTGCTGCCTTTGCGGCGGCCGCGGTACGTGATCGAACGGCTGCCGTACCACCGGCCCGGCGAAGAGGTGGGCGCCGCGCCGCGCTTCTTCTACCGCGTCACGGCGATTGGTTTCGGCAGCCGCGACGAGACGCAGGTCGTGCTGCAGGCGGCCTATCGCCGCCCGGACGAGTGAGGTGCGGATGGGCAGCACGAGCAATCAACCCGTTCCCGGCCGAGCAAGGCCGTGGCGCCCCGGCATGGGCGCGCCGTGGCGGCGGCAGCGCTGCGCTGCGGTGCAGGCTGCGGCATCGGCATCGGCATCGGCAGCGACGCCGGCTGCGAAACCGGCTGCGGCAACGTCTGCACCACGATCAGCGGGGCAATCCGCGAGGCAGTCCGCGACCCGGTCCGCGGCGCTTTCCGCAGTACGAACGTTGGCGCTTCCACTGGCGCTGGCCTGCATCGTGCCGGCACACGCCGCACCGCCCGCGGTGACGCTCGATGACGGCGTCCCGGCACTGGCCTGCGGCACCCGGCCGCAGCTGCTGCACGGCCCCGCGCTCGCGGTGTCCGCGCAACAGCTGGCGCCCGTGCCGGCGGGCGAGTGGGGCCAGGCCGGGCCGGATGCCGCCGTGTTCCGCACGACGTTCGACCTGGCCACCGCCAGCGGCACGTTGACCCGCGCGGCCGTGGTGCGCGACGCCGACGGTGCCGTCCGGCTGCTGGACCCGTCGTGGGACGCGGCCGCACTGCTCGCCGCGACCGACCCGGCCCAGCGGCACATCTACACTTCCGGCCCCGCCGGCACGGTGCCGTTCACGTGGAGCGCATTGCCGGACAGCTTGCGGGCGTTGCTCGACACCCGGCCGCCGCCCGGCAGCGGGCGCGACGGCCTGGGCGAGGCGCGCGTGGCCTGGCTGCGCGGCGACCGCACGCTGGAAGGCACCACGTTCCGGCGCCGCGCGAGCGTGCTGGGCGATGCGGTGCATGGCACACCCGTGTACGTCGGCGCGGCGGCTGGCCGTTACGCCGACAGCGCCTACGCCGCCTTCGCGCGCCGTGCCCGCAGCCGCGTGCAGGCCGTGTACCTGGGCGCGAACGATGGCATGCTGCATGCGTTCGACGCGGCAGCGGGGCGCGAGCTGTTCGCCTACGTGCCGGCGCTGCTGGCCGGCGCGTTGGGCGAGCTGACGGCGCCGGCCTATGTACACCGCGCCTACGTCGACGGGCCGCTGGCGGCGGGGGAGGCGGTGATCGGCGGGCAATGGCGCAGCGTACTCGTCGGCAGCACGGGCGGCGGCGCTCAGGGCGTGTTCGCGCTGGACGTGACGGACCCTGCCGACTTCACCGCCGGCCTCGGGGCACTGTGGGAATTCACGGACCGCGACGATGCCGCGCTCGGCAACGTGATGCAGGCGGCGCAGGTCGCCCGGCTGCCGGCGCGCAGCGCGGACGGGCGCCCCGCCTACCGCTACTTTGCCGTCGTCGGGAATGGCCTCGACAGCGGTGTGGCCGATGGCGCGGCCGATGACGTGGCAGGTGCGGGCCATGGCGCGCTGTTCCTGCTCGCGCTGGACAAGCCGCCGGCGCAGCCGTGGCGCCGCGATACGAACTACTACCGCATCGATACCCCGCCGGGCGACGCGGCGCTACCGGATGGCCTGGGTGCCGCGGCCATCGTCACCGACGACAACGACGTGCTGCGGCACGCCTATGCCGGCGACATGCAGGGCAATCTGTGGCGCTTCGATTTCACCGTGAGCGCGCCGTGGCGGCAGCGCACCGGCTGGCAGCCGCTGTTCGTCGCGCGCGACGCGGCCGGCAACCGGCAACCGATCGCGCAGCAGCCGAAACTCGTCTACGCGGAAGGCGGCGGTTACCTGGTCCTGTTCGGCACGGGCAGCCTGTACGGCCGGGGCGAGCGCGATCCGGCCGGTTTCCGGCCCCAGTCGTTCTACGCCATCTACGACGATCCGGCGGCACCCGCGCGCCCGGCGCCATTGCGGCGTGCCGACCTCGTCGAGCGCCGCGCGGATGGCACCGACGACGCCACGAGCTTCGTGGTGGCAGGAAGGAGGGCGACGATCGGCAGCGGCGACCGCCCGCAGGGCTGGTACCTCGACTTCAGCAGCGGGGCCGCTTCGGGCGAACGCAGCATCGCCAGCGCCGTGCTGGTCGGCGGCAAACTGCTGTTCTCGACCGTCGTGCCGGGCCGTGCGCCGTGTGCGGACAGCGCGAGCCGGCAGTACGTGCTCGATGCGCTGGCCGGCCTGCCCACGGGCGGCGACGGGCTGCCGCTGACACAGGGCGGCACCGGCGTGTTGCTACCGGATTTCGTCGACGGCCAGGCGCTGCTCTTGCCGGGGCCGCGCAACCGGAGCGTGCGCCAGCCGGACGGCCGCGTGACCGTCCACGACACGACGGCGGTGGTGCGCTTCGGTGCCGTCGCCGGCGCGGCGCTGCCGGCAGGGGCCAGCGCTGCCACGTGGCCCGCCGGGCGGCTGTCGTGGCGCGAAGTGGCCAACTGGCGCCAGCTGCACCGCTTTGCCGTGCAAGGGAGGGCGCGATGAGCGGCCGCCCCGGCGCAAGGCGCGACAAGGGATTCACGCTGATCGAAGCGATGATGGCCGTTGCCATTGCGGGCGTGCTGGCGGCCGTCGCGTATCCCGCGTTCCAGATGCACGTGATCCGCACCAAGCGTACCGAGGCCCAGGCGGCGCTGCAGGCGCTGATGCAGCAGCAGGAGCGCTACTTCACGCAGCACAACCGTTATATCGCGTTCGACGCGGATGCGGCCGATCCGGATGCGCGCCTGTTTCGCTGGTACTCCGGCACCAGCGCGCCCGCCAGCGCCTACGAGATCCGCGCCGCGGCCTGCGACGGCGCCGACATCGCCGACTGCGTCCAGCTCATCGCCATGCCCGGCACGGCCCGGGTGGACGTTCGCTTCAGGGACCCCGCATGCGACACCTTGATACTGACCAGCACTGGCCAGCGCCTGGCCGCCGGCCCGGCCGCGCGCTGCTGGCGCTGAATGCGTTCACGCTCGTCGAGCTGCTGGTCGTGATGACCATCGGGGCGATCCTGCTGGCCGCCGCGGTGCCGGATTTCCGCGCCACGCTCGAGCGCTTCACGGTGCGCGCCGCGGCGGCGGATCTGCTGGCGGCCCTGCACCTGGCCCGCTCGCAAGCGATCGAACTGGGCGAAACGATCGTCGTCGCGCCCGCCGATGCGGCCGGCGCCAGCTGGCAGGATGGCTGGACGGTATTCGCCGACGCCGATGGCGACGGCCGCCCCGGGCCGGGCGAGCGCGTGCTGTTCCGGCATGGGCCGCTGGCCGACGGCCTGCGCGTCCGGCCGCGGCTGACGCTCGCTGCGCCGCCGTGGTATGTCGCCTATAATAGTGCGGGCCGCAGCTGCCGGGCCGGCAACAACCTGGCCGCCAACTGGGGCACGCTGACGCTGCAACTCGGCAGTACGCAGCGCAACATCACGATCAATATGCTGGGCCGCGCGCGCCTGTGCGATCCGGCCCGGGACTCCGCCTGCGAGGCGGTCGGCGAATAGGATATGGAAATCAGGAACGACCTGGACGGCATGCGTCTGGCATTGCAGTGGGCCGAAAAAGGGCTGTACACGACGTCGCCCAACCCGCACATCGGCTGCGTGATCGTCAGGGACGGCATCGTCATCGGCGCCGGCGTCACGCAGCCGGCCGGTCAGGATCATGCCGAAATCCAGGCTTTGAAGGATGCCGAGCGGCGCGGCATCGACGTGCGTGGCGCAACGGCCTACGTGACGCTGGAGCCGTGCAGCCATTACGGCCGCACGCCGCCGTGCTGTGACGCGCTGGTGCGCGCCGGCCTGGGCCGCGTGGTCGCGGCGATGGAAGACCCGAACCCCCTCGTCGCCGGCAAGGGCCTGGCGCGGCTGGCGCAAGCGGGCATCGAAGTGTCGTCGGGCCTGCTGGCCGCCGAGGCGTATGAACTGAACATCGGCTTCTTCTCCCGCATGACCCGGCAATTGCCGTGGGTGCGGCTGAAAACGGCCGCGAGCCTGGACGGCATGACGGCGCTGCACAATGGCCGGAGCCAGTGGATCACGGGCGAACAGGCGCGTGCCGACGGCCATGCGTGGCGGGCCCGCGCCTGCGCGATCCTGACCGGCATCGGCACCGTGAAGGCCGACGATCCGCAGCTGAACGTGCGCGCCGTCGAGACGCCGCGCCAGCCGCGCCGGATCGTCGTCGACAGCCGGCTCGACATCGACCCCAACGCGCGCGTGCTGCAGGGCGGCGGCACGTGGATCGTCGCGGCAGTGCGCGACCACGACAAGGAAGCGCGGCTGCGCGACACGGGCGCCGAGATCCTCACGCTGCCCAATGCCCAAGGCAAGGTCGACTTGCCGGAGCTGATGCGCGAACTGGGGCGGCGCCAGGTCAACGAGCTGCACGTCGAGGCGGGCACGAAGCTGAACGGCTCGCTGGTGCGCGAGCGCTGCGTCGACGAATTGCTGGTGTACCTGGCCCCGATGCTGCTCGGCGACGCGCAAGGCATGTTCGCCTTGCCGGCGCTGACGGAGCTGGCCGGCCGCCATGCATTGAAATTCCACCAGGTCGGCATGCTGGGGGACGACCTGCGCATCCTGGCCCGCTTCCATCATTAACCCATACGAAACGAGAACCACACCCATGTTTACCGGAATCGTCGCCGCTGTCGGCAAAATCCAATCCGTGACCCCGCTGCCGGGTGGCCATGACGCAGGCGTGCGCCTCGTCGTGACCTCGGGCGGCCTGCCGATGGCCGATGTGGCGCTGGGCGATTCGATCGCCCTGAACGGCGCGTGCATGACGGTCGTCGAGAAAACGGCGGACAGCTTCGCCGTCGATGTCTCGCGCGAAAGCCTCAACTGCACGGCCGGGCTGGACGCCATCGGCGAAGTGAACCTGGAAAAGGCGCTGACCTTGAACGAACGGCTTGGCGGCCACCTCGTGTCCGGCCACGTCGACGGCCTGGGTACCGTGCGCAAGTTCGAGCCGGTGGGCGAGTCGTACGAGCTGGTCGTCGAGGCACCGCAGGCGCTGGGCAAGTACCTGGCGTTCAAGGGCTCGATCGTCGTCAACGGCGTGTCGCTGACCGTCAACCGCGTCGAGGATACGCTTGACGGCTGCCGCTTCTCGATCAACCTGATCCCGCACACGATCCAGGTCACCACCTTGAAGCACCTGAAGGTGGGCGGCAAGGTCAACCTGGAAGTGGACCTGATCGCCCGCTACGTCGAGCGCATGCTGTCGGCCGGCCAGGCCCCGCAGCAGCGCGGCTGAATGGGCCGATGAAGATGCGCGGCAAGGCATTGCTGCTGGCGGGCCTGCTGCTGTGCGGGGCCGCGCACGGCAACGTGCTGCCGCTCGTCTTCGAACCCGCCGGCCCGCAGAAGATGCCGGGCCGCGAAGTGTGCAGGGACAATCCGGCGCTCGCGTCGGGCAACGACACGGCGGCGATGACCGCGCTGCTGGCCGGCCCGGAATACGCTTCCGTGCGGCCGCTGTTTTCCGCCGCGCAGCCGCAGGTGATGTGGTGGATCCGCAAGGCCGCATCGATGGACCTGCAGGCGCTGCTGACGGCCTTCCACGAAGCGAACCACATGCTGGACTTCGCGCTGTCGGCCTGCCACGGCAACCGCGCCGTGTTCCACTTCCGCGGCCAGGTGCACGTGACCGACTACGTGCGCGGGCAGGCGCCCGGGTTTGCGCTCGCGGCGCGCGAGATCCCGGCCGAATTCAAGGCCCAGCCGAACGGCCGCTACGCCGTCTATTTCGGCAACCCGAACGTGTACCGGGGCGACTTCTTCCCGCTGATCGACGAACTGAACGCGCACGTCGCCGGCGCCGAGTTCGAAGTGGCGATCGCCGATACGCCTGTCTATCGCGAGATGGCCAGCCGCGCCAACTCCATCGACGGTAACATCAGCGGCATGGCCGACTTCATGCTCTACACGGTGGCGTACCTGAAAGCGCTGCGCACCAGCGACCCGGATGCGTGGCAGCGGCTGGTCGCGCGCAAGCAGATGATGGCGCACGTGCAGCGTCTGTGGACGGCCGCCGAGGCGGTGCTGGCGAAAGCCGCGCCGCTGGCGCCCGAGCATGGCGGCTTGTACCGCTACCCCAGCGCAGCATTGAACGCGGCGTACGCGCCCGCCATGCTGGCCGAACTGGAAGCGGCCGGCATCCACCACGGCGGCCGCGCGCCGCAGCCGAAACCCCGCCAATAGAGACGAGCCGCTCAGTCTGCTCTCTCCGCCGAACCCGTCATTGTTCAGCACGTGTCACTGGTGCCTGGCAGCCGGACCACTGGTCCGGCAGACACGGACTCGGCAATTCAGCGCGCCTTCCGTGGCGCGATGAAGTCCTGCACCACGGCTTCCTTCAGCAACGCCGGCGGCAGGATGCCCTGGGCGATGACGAAGTCGTTGAACGCCTTCAGGTCGAACTTGTCGCCCAGCTCGATCTCGGCCAGCGTCTTCAGCGCGCGCAGCTTCACGTAGCCGTAGTAGTACGACGTCGCCTGGCCCGGCGCGCGGTACGAATAACGGTCCACTTCCGACTGCGCGAACGGCTCGGAGAGCACCACCTCCTTCATCAGGAATGCCTTGGCCTGTTCCGGCGTCATCCGGCCCAGGTTGATCATCGGGTCGAGCATCGCGCGGGCCATCCGCAGCAGGCGCGCCTGCAGCGACACGAGCTGGCTTTCCGGCGGCATGTACGGCAGCATCGTCGCTTCCGAATACAGGCCCCAGCCTTCCACGTTGGTGCTGTTGAATGCGAAGTTGGCGCGGGCGATCGACATGCCCTGTTCGACCATCGACGCGAACTGCAGCTCGTGCCCCGGGCGCGCCTCGTGCGCCGTCAGCGTCCAGGCCATCGCCTCGAAGTCGAAGTCGTCCATCTTCGCCTTTGACTTGGCGTTCGGGTTCGCCAGCGGGATCACGAACTCGCCGTACTCGCCCGTGTTGCCGATCAGGCGCGGAGGGCTCATGAACGGCGCCGGCGAACGGGCCGCCTCGGCGTTCGTCGCGGTGCGGATGCTCGCGTCGCGGTCCGGCAGCGTGACGATGCCCTGCTTGCGGATGATGCCCTCGATCTCCTTCACGCGCTGGCGGTAGTACGGCAGCAGCTGGTCGGCCGGGATCGCCGTCTTCTTCAGTTCGCGGATCACGGCGCGGTAGTCGGAAGAGGGCAGCTTGCGCTGCGCCGCGATCGCGTTCGCCACGACCTGCATCTGGTCGCGCACTTCCTGGAAGTCGAAGCTGGCGCGCTCGATCATCTGCTCGGGCGCGATGTCGACGCCCACGTTGACGAGGCGGTTCGCATACAGCGCGGCCGGCAGGCGCACTTCCTTGCGGGCGCGCGGCAGGATGCTGGCGCGGGTCCAGTCGTCGTAGGCCTTCACCTGTGCCTTCAGCGCATCCAGGTCCGCTTCCCAGCCCGTCAGCTTCGCATTGCGCAGCAGCTCGGCGATGCCGTCCATGTAGGTGGCATTGTTGTTCAGCGCTTCCTCGACCTCGCCGACGTACGGGCCGATCAGGCCTTTCTGCTTCAGGCGCTCCTCGGCGCGGGCGCGGGCCAGCGTGGCGAGCGGCGTGTAGCCGGGCTCCAGGCCCGCATAGCGCTTCAGTCGCACCAGCGCCGCCTTCTGGCGCTCCGGCTTGTTGCGCGGGTCGAGCAGCGCCTGCAGGCCGCCGTACACCAGTTCCCCCACATTGACATAGCCCAGCAGGTACTGGCGTTCCAGCTTCATCGCCGCGATCTTCTTTTCGCGCGAGTCGATCAGGATGTCCAGGTCCTGCCGCACTTTCGCATCCGGTTCCGCGGCGCGTTGCTTGCGCAGCGCGGCCAGGCGCTGCTCCGTGTCGGCCAGTTCGCGTTCATAGTCGCGCGGCTTGAAGTCGGCCACCGCGGTGTCGAATTCCTCGTTGCCCAATGACGACGCATCCTCCGGCTGGTACTTGCCGGTGTCCTTCAACACGGGCTGGGTGTAGGCGTCGCTCTTGGCGACCCAGGCCGGCGCCGCGGCGGCGCAGCCGGCGGCGGCGAACAAGGCAAGGTGCAGGGCGGTGAGTGTGGCGATGCGGCCGGCGCGTGACATGAAGCTCCCTTTCTGATCGATGCCCGCCAAGGGGCGAAGCGCCGATTGTAATCCTTGTTGCCAGCTTGTCCGTACTGTCCGTTGCTCTTACACTGCTAGGATTTGAGCCATCGTCCGCCCGTCTTGCCATGAACGTCTCCGACCTGCGTGAAACCCTGCTGTTCCTGCTGCTCGCGGGGCTTGCCGTGCCGTTGCTGCAACGGGCGCGCATCAACCAGATGCTGGGCTTCCTGATGATCGGCCTGTGCTTCGGGCCGAACGGCCTGGGCACCTGGGCGGACACGGTGCCGTGGCTGGCCGACGTCACGTTCCGCGACGTGGAGCACATCAAGACGTTCGGCGAACTGGGCATCCTGTTCCTGATGTTCATGATCGGGCTGGAGCTGTCGCCGGCGCGCATCTGGGCGCTGCGGCGCAGCGTGTTCGGCACCGGCGTGCTGCAGGTAACGCTGACGGCCGTGTCGATCGGCGCCATCGCGCTCTGGTTCGGCAATCCGCGCGCGGGCGCGCTGACGATCGGCATCACCCTGGCGATGTCGTCGACGGCCGTCGTCATGCAGCTGTTGACGCGTGCCCAGGCCCTCGCCAGCCCGCTGGGGCAGGCCTGCTTCGGCATCCTGATGCTGCAGGACCTTGCGGTGGTGCCCGTGCTGATCCTCGTCCAGGGCCTGGCCGGCAACGACAGCGGCGCGCTGTGGCTGACGCTCCTCGTCGCCGTCGCCAAGGCGGCCGTGACGATCGCGCTCGTGTACTTCGTCGGCCGGCGCCTGGCGCGCCCGCTGTTCACCGCATTTGCCGTGCAGCGCCAGCCCGAAGTGTTCGTGGCGCTGATCCTGTTGCTGACGCTGGGCGTGTCGGCCGCGACGGCCGCCGCCGGCCTGTCGATGGCGCTGGGCGCGCTGCTGGCCGGCCTGCTGCTGGCCGATACGGAATTCCAGTACGAAGTCGAGATGATCGTCGAACCGTTCCGCGGCCTGCTGATGGGGATGTTCTTCATGTCGGTCGGCATGGAGCTCGACGTGCGTACCATCGCCGCGAATCCCGTCTGGCTGCCGCTCTCGGTGGTTGGCCTGCTGGCCGTGAAGGGCGGCGTCATCGCGCTGCTGCTGCGCCGCCTCGGCTGGGGCCAGGCCGTGCATGCGGGCTTGCTGATGGGGCAGGGCGGCGAATTCGCCTTCATCATCCTCGGCTACGCCGTCGGCGCGCACCTGCTCAGCGAGGCCACCGGCCAGTTCATGCTCGTGCTGGTGACGGCCAGCATGCTCGTCACGCCCGGCGCCGCGGCGCTTGGCGCGCGCATCGCGCGGCGCTGGCCGAGCCATGGGCGGCGGCACACGGATGCCGAACCGGCGGGCCACGTCGAACGCGCGGGGCACATCATCATCGGCGGTTACGGCCGGGTGGGGCACCTGGTGGCCGAGGTGCTGACGCGCCAGGGCATCGAGTATGTCGCCGTCGATCGCGACCACCGTCTCGCCTCCGAGGAGCGGCGCCATTCGCCGCGCGTGTACTCGGGCGACGCATCGATGCCGGACATGATGGTGCGGCTGGGGATCGGCCGTTCGGCCGGCGTGGTGCTGACGATGGACGATCCGAAAGCGGCGCTGCACGCGGTGCGGGCGCTGCGCCGGCAGTATCCGGCGATCCCGATCTTCGCGCGGGCGCGCGACGAGAAGCATGGCCGGCTGCTGAAGGACGCCGGCGCGAACCAGGTGATTTCGGAAACAGTGGAATCGGGCTTGCAGCTGGCGCACTTCGCGCTCAGCGCGGCCGGCATGTCCGAAGGAGCGGCCGGCTTTCACATCCAGGTCGAGCGCGCGGAGCGGATCGCCCGCGTCGACGGCGCCGAAGCACCGTCGAAGTAACGCCGGCGCTCAGCCGAATCTGGCGGCCGGCACGCCCGGCACGTCGACGCGCAGCGCGAACAGCGCGCCGGCCAGCGGGTCGGCTTCCCGTGCCGCGGCATCGAAACCCTGCCAGGCGCTGGTGACGTACAGCGTCTTCAGGTCGTCACCGCCGAACGCCACGGAGGAGGGCTGGCGCACCGGCATCGGCACGGTGGCGAGCAGCTCGCCGGTCGGACTGTAGCGGCACACGCGGCCGCCGCCCCACTGGGCGATCCACACGCAATCCTCGCTGTCCACCGTCATGCCGTCCGGCGACCCTTCGTCGTCCGCGAACTGGCGCCACAGCGCCGGCGCACCCAGGCTGCCGTCGGCACGCACCGGGTAGGCGTAGGTGCGGTTCAGGAAGCTGTCGTTGTGGTACATCGTTCCGCCGTCCAGGCTGAACGTGGGGCCGTTGCAGATATGGTATTCGGGCAGCGCGACGTGCAGGCTGCCGTCCGGGTCGAGCCGGAACAGCTTGCCGTCCGGTCGGCTGACGTCGTGCGCGTTCATCGAGCCGGCCCAGATGCGGCCGGCCGCATCGGCCTTCGCGTCGTTCAGGCGGATGCCGGTGTCGGCGCCGGGCAGCTGGTGCAGGTACTCGAAGCGCACTTCTGGTTCGAGCCACAGCCGCACGATGCCGTCGCGCAGGCCGGCCATCCAGCCGTCGCCGTCCTGGCGCGGCACCAGCCAGCACACGTAATCGGGCAGCGGCCATGCATGTTGCGCGCCGCTGGCGGGGGCCAGCGCATGCAGCGTATTGCCGACGAGGTTGACGAAATACAGGCGCTTCTGTTCGGGGATCCACACGGGGCCTTCGCCCAGTTCGGCACCCAATGGCCACAGGCATTCAGGGGTCATAGCAAGGAGGCGGGTTGAACGAAGCACTACCTTACCGGAATTCACGTGGAGCCGGTAGCGGCGCGCGCCGGTCGATTGGAAAAGTGATCGCAGGGGGCAATCAGGTTATCGGTCGTCATGCCATCTGCCTCTGCGTGCGGTTCCGCTCCGCCTGGACAAAGGCTTCGCGCACGACCTGGCGCAGCTCGTCGTCGTCCCACGGCTTGCTGAGGAATTTGTAGATCGCGCCCCGGTTGATCGCCTGCTGGATGGTGGTCAGGTCCGCATAGCCCGACAGGATCATCCGCACCGTGTGCGGATACAGGTCGCGTGCACGCGCCAGGAATTCGGTGCCGTCCATCTGCGGCATGCGCTGGTCGGACAGGATCACCTGCACGTCGTTGACGGACAACAGTTCCAGCGCCTGCCGCGCGCTGGTGGCCAGCAGTGTCCGGTAGCCCTCGCGCCGGAATGCCCGTTCCAGCGCGTGCAGCACGCCCGGTTCGTCGTCGACCAGCAGCAAGGTGCGGGCCGGCCGCGGCGGCACCGCCACCGCGGCCAGCATGCGCTGCTCGAGCAGCAGCACCGCCAGTTCGTCGACCGGCAGCGGGCGGCTGAACAGGTAGCCCTGGATCTTGTCGCAACCCATGTCGCGCAGGAAGGCCAGCTGGCCCTCGGTCTCGACCCCTTCGGCCACGACGACCAGGTTCAGGCCATGCGCGAGCGCCGTCGTGGCGCGTGCGATGGCCGCGCTGCGCGGATCGGTCACGATATTCTTGACGAAGGTCTGGTCGATCTTCAGCTTGTCCAGGCGGAAGCGCGACAGGTAGCCGAGCGACGAGTAGCCGGTGCCGAAGTCGTCCAGCGAGATCGACACGCCCATCGCCGCCAGTTCGTTCAGCTGCATCTGGGTTTGCTCGCTGTTGTGCATCATGACGCTTTCCGTCAGCTCCACCTCCAGCCAGCGAGGCGCCACGCCGTTTTCCTGCAGCGCCTTGCGCACCACCGCGGGCACGGTTCCCATTGCGAACTGGCGCGCCGAGACGTTGACGGCAACCGTCATCGGCGGCAGGCCCTTGGTGTGCCATGCCTTCATCTGCCGGCACGCTTCCTCGATGACCCAGTTGCCGATGTCGAGTATCAGGCCGCTGTCCTCGGCCAGCGGGATGAAGTCGCCGGGCGGCACCATGCCCAGCTCCGCGCTCTGCCAGCGCAGCAACGCCTCGACCCCCGTGACGCGGCCGTCCGCCAGCGCCACTTGCGGCTGGAAGTACAGGCGCAGTTCGTTGCGCTCGACGGCGTGGCGCAGGTGGACCTCGAGCGACATCCAGCGCAGCGCGTGGGCGTTCATCTCGCCGGTGTAGAAGTGGAAGTTGTTGCGGCCGTTGTCCTTCACGTGCGACAGCGCCACGTCCGCACCCGTCAGCAGCGCGCCCGGCGTCAGGCCGTCGCGCGGCGACATGCTGATGCCGACGGACGTCGTCACGTACAGGTCCTGGCCGGCCAGGTGGACCGGCTGCGCCACCTGTTCCATCAGCTTGCGCACGATGACGATGATGTCGTCGACGCCCTGGAAGCGCGTCAGCACCATCGCGAATTCATCGGCGCCAAGGTGCGCCAGCGTGTCGCCGGGCGGCACGATGCGCGCCGCGCGCGCCGCCATCTCCTGCAGCAGCGCGTCGCCGGTGGCATGGCCCAGCGCGTCGTTGATGCGCTGCAGCCGGTCGATGTCGAACAGCAGCAGCGCGACCTGGTTGCCGCCGTGCTGCGCGGCCGAGAGGGCCAGCTGCAGGCGGTCGTTCAGCAGGTTCCGGTTCGGCAGCAACGTCAACGGATCGTGGTTGCTGAGGAAATCGACCTGGGTATGCGCTTCCTTCAGCGCGCTGATATCGCTCGACACGGAGACGTACGCGCACACCTGCTCGCGCTGGTCCTTGACGACGTTGATGCGGATCCGCTCCGGATACACCTGGCCGTTCTTGCGCCGGTTCCAGATCTCGCCGGCCCACTGGCCCTGCGTCTCCAGGCTGTGCCAGATGGCGCGGTAGAACGCGCTGTCGTGGCGGCCCGAGCGCAGCAGGCGCGGATTCTGGCCGATCACTTCGCGCTCCGTGTAGCCGGTGGTCTGCTCGAAGGCGGGATTGACGGCGATGATGTTCGCGTGCGCGTCCGTCATCGTGATGCTGTCCTGGGTACTGTCGAACACCTGGGCCGACAGGCGCAGGCGCTCCTCGAGCGCGCGGCGCGCCGTGGTGTCGCGCAGGATGCTCGTGAAGATCGCCTCGCCGTCGACGTTGACGACGGACAGCGCCAGCTCGGCCGTGAATTCCTCGCCGCCCTTGCGCTTCAGGTGCATCTCGACGGTGCGTGTGCTGTACGAACGCTCGCGCGTCTTGCGGTAGCGCGACACGCGTTCGCGGTGTTCCGCCAGCGAGCGTTCCGACATCAGCAGCGTGATCGGCTTGCCGACGATCTCGTCCTCCGCGTAGCCGAACATCGCCTCGGCGGCGCGGTTGAAGTGCAGCACGCGCTCGTCCTGCGCCGAGCCGATGATGGCGTCCGGCGCCGATTGCGTCATCGCGCGGTAGCGGGCCTCGCTGGCGCGCAGCGCGGCATCGGCACTGCGGCGCGCCGCGGCCTCCATCTGCAGCTGGGCGGCATGGCGCTGCACCACCTCGTACAGGTTCATGTTTTCGTAGGCGACGGCCAGCTGCGCGGACAGCATGCGGCTGAACTGTTCGTCGGCGGCGTCGAAGCACGGCGCGCCGCGGCGGTTCGCCGCATACAGCCAGCCGTACAGGTGGAACTGGTCGCGCACCGCAAGGCCCAGCAGGCTGTGGACGGGCGGATGCCCGCCCGGCAAGGCCGGCAGGTCGCCCTGTTCGCGGCAGGCACGCAGCACTTCGCGCCGGTTCATCATCACGCCGGGGAATACGGCCCGGTCGATCAGCGCGGGATCGAGCAGCGCCGCGTCGACGCCGACCGCTTCCACGTGCTGCACGCTGTGCTCGTGCACGTCGAGGAGGCACAGCACCACGATGTCCGCCTGCAGGAT
This sequence comes from Pseudoduganella flava, assembly GCF_007830495.1. GTDB lineage: Bacteria > Pseudomonadota > Gammaproteobacteria > Burkholderiales > Burkholderiaceae_D > Rugamonas > Rugamonas flava. Next base: position 139,185 of record NZ_VLKW01000009.1, read on the forward strand.
CGATGCGGCGCCCTGGCAGAAGCGCGCGGCCATTGTCGACGCATCGCGTTCGCCGTTCAGGCGCAGCGACAGCTCGTGCAGGGTCGCCATCCGTTCCACCGTGGCGTCGGGACCCAGCGCGGGGCCCAGTGCGGGAGCGGGCGCCGGCGGCGGCATCACGGCGCGCGCGACCTCGCCGGGCAGGGCGGGGTAGGCGTGCTCCAGGCCCAGTTCGTCGTTGATCGCGTCCAGGATCGCCGGCGGCTCGGCCGGTTTCGGGAGCACGGTGCGCACGCCGCAGGTGGCCGCCATTGCGCGCAGCTCCGGCATCGAATAGGTGGCCGAGAAGAAGATCACGGGCGTGCCGGCGATGTCCGGCGACGCGCGCAGGCGCTGCACGAACTCGTAGCCGTCCATCGTGGGCATCAGGATGTCGGTGATGACGAGGTCCGGCCGATGACGCAGGCACAGCTCCAGCGCCTGGGCGCCGTCGGCGGCTTCCAGTGCCGTATGCGGGGTGAAGCCCAGCAGGGTCAGCAGGTAATCACGGTTGGTGGGACGGTCGTCGACGATCAGTATGGTGGCCATGGTGCCTTTTCGACAATGCGCTCCATTGTTGTGAAATCATGCTACTCCGCCACCCGGGCGGCGGGCGCACGGATGTTGCCCGCCTGGCGATCATATGCCGCACGGTAGAGTTCGCCTATTTGTTTGTTGGTTCATCAGGCAACGCGACAGCCCGGGTGGCCGAAATGGCCGGCGGACGGCGATTGTTCCGATACTGCGCGACAAATCCTTTAAAATAGAGGGTTAGGAAACACGCTAAGGATTCAATACATGTCTATCTCCAGCACCGAAGAAATCGTCGCCGAGTTGCGCGCCGGCCGCATGGTGATCCTGGTCGATGAAGAAGACCGCGAGAACGAGGGCGACCTGGTGCTGGCGGCGGATTTCGTCACGCCGGAAGCCATCAACTTCATGATCCGCTATGCGCGCGGGCTCGTTTGCCTGACGCTGTCGGAGGAAATCTGCGACCGCCTCGAGCTGCCGATGATGACGAGCCGGAACGGCACGTCGTTCGGCACCAACTTCACCGTGTCGATCGAGGCGGCGGAAGGCGTCACCACCGGCATCTCGGCGGCCGACCGCGCCCGCACGATCCAGGTGGCTGTCGCGAAGGACGCGAAACCGGACGACATCGTCCAGCCGGGCCACATCTTCCCGCTGCGCGCCGTCAAGGGCGGTGTGCTGATGCGCGCCGGCCACACGGAAGCGGGCTGCGACCTGACGGCGATGGCCGGGCTGACGCCGGCGTCCGTCATTTGTGAAATCGTCAAGGACGACGGCACGATGGCGCGCCTGCCGGACCTGCTGGAATTCGGCAAGGAGCACGGCCTGAAGATCGGCACGATCGCCGACCTGATCCACTACCGCAGCCAGAAGGAGTGCATGGTCGAACGCGTGGCCGAACGCGAGCTGCGCACGACCCACGGCGACTTCCGCATGATCGCGTTCCGCGACAAGCCGAGCGGCGCGGCCCACCTGGCGCTGGTGCACGGCACGATGTCGCCGGAGCGCGAATCGCTGGTGCGGGTGCACCAGCCGGTGTCGATCCTGGACCTGCTGGAGACGGAAGCGACGACGCACTCGTGGAACGTGTCCGCTTCGCTGAAGGCGATCAAGGCGTCGCCGCAGGGCGTGATGGTGCTGCTCAATTGCGGCGAGACGGCCGAGCAGCTGTTCGGCCAGCTGGCCGCCCTGAACAAGGACGCCAGGCCGCAGGGCCGCGCCGCCAGCATGGACCTGCGCACCTACGGTATCGGTGCCCAGATCCTGCGCGAGATCGGCGTGCGCAAGATGAAGCTGCTGGCGAGCCCGCGCAAGATGCCGTCGATGACGGGCTTCGACCTGGAAGTGACCGGCTACCTGGCCAAACCCGAAGCGTAACCCATTCCACTATTGAAGAAGAGGCTAGTCATGACCGTAGGAACCTACGAAACCAACCTGAACGGCGAAGGCCTGCGCATCGGTATTGTCCAGGCACGTTTCAATGAAGACGTGTGCCATGGCCTGCTGTCGGCATGTCTGGCCGAGCTGAAGCACCTGGGCGTGGCGGACGAGGACGTGCTGCACGTGACCGTGCCGGGCGCGCTGGAAATCCCGCTGGTGCTGCAGAAGATGGCCGAATCGGGCCAGTTCGACGCGCTGGTGGCATTGGGCGCCGTGATCCGCGGCGAGACCTATCACTTTGAACTGGTGTCGAACGAATCCGGCGCGGGCATCACCCGCATCGGCCTGGACTTCGGCATCCCGATCGCGAACGCCGTGCTGACGACGGAAAACGACGAGCAAGCCGAAGTGCGCATGGCCACCAAGGGCGCCGACGCGGCCCGCGTCGCCGTCGAGATGGCGAACCTGTCGATCGCGCTGGAAGAGCTGTACCAGGACACCGGCGACGACGAGTAATACTGAAGGAACTGAAGATGAATGACAAAACCGTGCACGCCAACCCCAGCAAGAACCGCACCCCGCGCCACCGCGCCCGCGAGTTCGCGCTGCAGGGCCTGTATCAATGGCTGCTGAACAATGAACCGGCGAAGACGGTGGTGAACAACATCCGCGCCGCCCACGGCTTCGACAAGGCGGACGGCGACTTCTTCGCGGCGCTGCTGTACGGCACGATCGAGCAATCGATCGAGTTGCGCGAAGCGTTCGCCCCGCTGGTCGACCGCGGCATTTCTGAGCTGTCGCCGATCGAACACGCCGTGCTGCTGCTGGGCGCGTACGAGCTGAAGAACCACCCGGAAATCCCGTACCGCGTCGTCATCAACGAGGCGGTCGAGCTGACCAAGTCGTTCGGCGGCATCGACGGCCACAAGTACGTCAACGGCGTGCTGGACAAGCTGGCCCCGAAGCTGCGCGCCGACGAGGTCGCGGCGGACAAGAAGCGCTGATATCTCTAGATAGTCGCTGCGAAGCCACCTCCGGGTGGCTTTTTTGTTGCCTGAATATGGGCAGCCCGCCGAAGCGGACAGATCCCATTTTTGGGAAACATTGCATGACAACCGGCGACTGTCCCTTGACAAGTGCGGCAGCGGCAAGGGAGCGCATACTCCTGAGTGCTGCTGTGCTCGTGTCCCCTGGTGCCAGGCACTAAAGGACACAGCCTCGGCAGCAATGTCCCCTCGTGCCTGGCACCAGGGGACACAGACTGAGCCATTCGGATCGGTTTTTCAGGCAATAAAAAAGCCACCGCAAGGGTGGCTCGGACTCTGGCAAGCGGTGGTGGGTTACAGGCCGGCCAGCTGGTCGTGGTTCGGGTCTTCGGCCTGCTTGGCCGTTTCCGGCTGCGGCTTCGCGCTGGCGGTCACGGTGGCCGGGGCGGGGGGCGCCGGCGGCGTGAACGTCGGCACCTTCTTGCCGGCGGAGACCTGCTTCAGGCGGCGGTATTCGGCCAGCACGCGCGAGCCGTAGCCGTCGTCCGTCTCGAAGGCGGCGGCGCCGACATAGGTTTTCAGGCCCGCTTCGACGGAGCCGCCGCGCGTCACGTAATCCTTCAGGATCAGCGAGCCGACGCGGATGTTGGCCACCGGGTTCAGCGCGGCCTGGACGCCGCCCATCTCCTGGAATTTGTCGTGGTGGACCTTCGACATCACCTGCATCAGGCCCTGCGCGCCCATCGGGCTTTCCGCGAACGGGTTCAGGCCGGATTCGATCGCCATCACGGCGAGGATCAGGAGCGGGTCCAGCTTGATCTCGCGAGCCGTCATGTAGGCGGTGGAGACCAGCATGTTGGCCGCGTCGTTGGCCACGCGGTAGCGCTTGGACAGCCAGTCCGTCACCCATTGCTGCTGCTTGCGGGTGCCCAGCAGCGCCTTTTCCTCGGCGGCGGTGAGGGGCTTGCTGTCGGCCGTGACGGACGGGGCTTCCATCAGCTCGTGCAGCGGCGGCGCCGTGACGGTAGCGACGGGTGGCAGTTGGGCCGGCTCTTCAGCCAGCGATTTGGACACCGCGCGTGCCAGGTCGGGACGGGCCCACAGGACGGCGATGGTGACAATGGCGGTAACGCCGAAGATCGTGAAAGCGTGCTGTGCAGTGGTAAAGATGCTGCGCAAGGTGATGCGCTGCGCGCCGAAGCGCGCGACTGGTCCGGAGGCCAGCGAGCGGGCGGCAAAGGCCAACCCAGTGAAACGTGTAATCATAGAACTCCCTGCAATGTCCGTAAAAGCATGCCCACACCGCGCGCGAACGCGTGGCACCGTAGCTGTGCAATTGCCGTGCATCAGATTTGTTTATCGTCCGCCGCCGCCGGGAAGCGCGCTTGCGGATCGCCTTCATTGCTTGCCAGAGCTGATCTGCTTGTTGATCAGTCGCAATACAACTTTATTCGGGGAGGTAAGGCAGACGCCTTGAGAAACACTCCTTAAAATGTTATGTGGAGCCCCGACTCCGTGAATGAATGAGTGACAATGTAAGTTGGCATTTTTGCCATGTCCTCTTCAAGTAGGACGAATTGTAGAAGCCGTTTTATATCACGTCAATACTAACGAATCGCTTCTTTATAACTTTTGGATATGGTGTTGTCGCGCAGGCATTGGCAAAAACCAATAGAATCAACAACTTGTCCGGATGACTTCACGCCCGGCGTCCAAACAGAAAAAAACGTAAAAATTGTATGAAATATTCAGATCTAAGGGATTTTATTGCCCAGTTGCAAAAAAATGGCGAATTGAAGACGATTTCGTTGCCTGTTTCGCCACATCTGGAGATGACGGAGGTGTGCGACCGCACGTTACGGGCCGGCGGGCCAGCTCTGCTGTTTCAAAATCCTACAGGTTTCGACATGCCCGTGCTGGGCAATCTGTTCGGCACGCCGCGCCGGGTGGCGCTCGGCATGGGTGCGCAGGACGTCAGTGAATTGCGCCGCATCGGCCACGTGCTGGCGCGGCTGAAGGAGCCGGAACCGCCGAAGGGTTTCAAGGACATCATGGACATGGGCTCCCTCGTCAAGGCCGTGTGGGACATGGCGCCGAAGGAGCTGCGCGGCGCGCCGTGCCAGGAGATCGTCTGGGAAGGCAATGACGTGGATCTGGGGCGCCTGCCGATCCAGCATTGCTGGCCGGGCGACGTGGCGCCGCTGATCACGTGGGGCCTCGTCATCACGAAGGGCCCGAACAAGAAGCGCCAGAACCTGGGCATCTACCGCCAGCAGGTGCTCGCCCGGAACAAGGTCATCATGCGCTGGCTGGCGCACCGGGGCGGCGCGCTGGACTTCCGCGAGCACTGCATCCGCAATCCAGGGCAGCCTTACCCGGTCGCCGTCGCGCTGGGTGCCGACCCCGCCACGATCCTGGGCGCCGTGACGCCGGTGCCGGACACGCTGTCCGAATACCAGTTCGCCGGGTTGCTGCGCGGCAGCCGTACCGAGCTGGTGAAGGCGATCGGCAGCGAGCTGCGCGTGCCGGCATCGGCCGAGATCGTGCTGGAAGGCCACATCTATCCGGACGAGAACCACCCGTCCGGCTACGAGCACGCGCTGGAGGGGCCGTATGGCGACCACACCGGCTATTACAATGAGCAGGACTGGTTCCCCGTCTTCACGATCGACCGCATCACGATGCGGCGCGATCCGATCTACCACTCCACTTATACAGGCAAGCCGCCCGACGAGCCGGCCGTGCTGGGGCTGGCGCTGAACGAGGTGTTCGTGCCGCTGCTGCAGAAGCAGTTCACCGAGATCACGGACTTCTACCTGCCGCCGGAAGGGTGCAGCTATCGGATGGCCGTGGTGCAGATCCGCAAGCAGTATGCGGGCCACGCGAAGCGGGTGATGTTCGGCGTATGGAGCTTCCTGCGCCAGTTCATGTATACCAAGTTCATCGTCGTCGTCGACGAGGACGTCGACATCCGCGACTGGAAGGAAGTGATCTGGGCGATCACGACGCGCGTGGACCCCACCCGCGACACGACGCTGGTCGACAACACGCCGATCGACTACCTCGACTTCGCGTCGCCGATCAGCGGCCTGGGCAGCAAGATGGGTATCGACGCCACCAATAAATGGCCGGGCGAGACGACGCGCGAGTGGGGCACGACGATCGCCATGACGCCGGAGGTGAAGCGCAAGGTGGACGACATCTGGCAGCAGCTGGGACTGTAGTCGCCCTTTTTCGTGGGACGGGGTATAATGACGTCTGGCGGGCCCCTGCGCATTGTGGCATGGTTTACCTGGTCAGGTCGGGAACGAAGCAGCCAAAGCCGTTCACCGCAAGTGCCGCAGATCAGGCTCGCCTCCTCATTCCAAGAAAAGCTGCCTCGGGCAGCTTTTTTTATGGGCGAATCGATCGCTATAACGGCTCAGCCTGTGTCCCTCTGGGGTCTGACCCCAGAGGGACACGAGCTGGGCCACTCACCTACGGGAGCAGGGCGGCGATGGGCTGGCTCATTCGCTGTCCAGCTCCGCCTCGCGGGGCCGGACCGACACCGTCATCGCCGGGTTCTCCGCCAGCAGCGCCGCATCCGGCTTCAGGCGGATCTGCTGTTTCGCATCCGTCATATACTGTTTGGTGCCGGCCTTGGCCTGGATCGTCACCTGGGCCGGCTGGTCGAATTTCAGGACGACGGAGCGCACCGTTGGCGCGAACATCGACAGCGCGCCCGCCATCTTGCCGATCGCGGCGTTCGACTGGGCCACGCTGCCCATCAGTGCCGCGTACTGCCACTCCTTGCCGGGCGGGACGATGGCGTTCATGCCGGGCGACACCGCCACTTTGGACTCCTTCGGCTGGTTCGTCATGATTTTCACGTCCTCGGCCAGCCATTTCGGGTTCAGCCCGACGCGCAGATTGCCTTCGCCGTCGACCGGCAGCGCCGTGCGGCCGCCGCTGTGCACGGCCGTCAGCTGCACAGTGCGCACGTCGACGTCCTTGCTGGACGGCGTCAGGTGCACATACATGTCCAGCTTGTCGCGCTCGGCGGCGGGCAGGGCGTAGAACTTGTCCAGCCGGCTGACGTCGACGAGCTTCTTGTAAGGCACCCACTCGCGTTCGGTCTCGGCGAGGGCCATGCCTTGCAGCGCGAGCAGTGACAACAGCGACAGCAAAGGGAGGGCAGTCTTCATTGGTATAGTTATTAAAAAGAAAAATCCCAGTGTAAGCGAACTGATGCTGCAAGGCTATTGTTGACCTCACGTGGGCTCGTCTGCGGTAAAATCCTGTCATGTCCTATCAAGTCCTCGCTCGCAAATACCGTCCCCGGAACTTTGAAACGCTGGTCGGCCAGGAGCACGTCGTCCGTGCCCTGACGCATGCGCTCGGTACCGGCCGGCTGCACCACGCCTATCTGTTCACCGGCACGCGCGGGGTGGGCAAGACCACGCTGTCGCGGATCCTCGCCAAATCGCTCAACTGCACGGGCCCGGACGGCAACGGCGGCATCACCGCCACGCCCTGCGGCGTGTGCGAGGCGTGCACGGCGATCGATGGCGGCCGCTTCGTCGACTATATAGAGATGGATGCGGCGTCGAACCGCGGCGTGGACGAGATGGCCCAGCTGCTCGAGCAGGCGGTCTACGCCCCGACCAATGCGCGCTTCAAGGTCTACATGATCGACGAGGTGCACATGCTGACGAACCACGCGTTCAACGCGATGCTCAAGACGCTGGAAGAGCCGCCCGAACACGTGAAGTTCATCCTGGCGACGACGGACCCGCAAAAGATCCCCGTCACCGTGCTGTCGCGCTGCCTGCAGTTCAACCTGAAGCAGATGCCGCCGGGGCATATCGTCGGCCACCTGGAAAACATCCTCGGCCAGGAAGGCGTCACGTTCGAGCAGCCGGCGCTGCGCCTGCTGGCGCAAGGCGCCCACGGTTCGATGCGCGACGCGCTGTCGCTGACGGACCAGGCGATCGCCTATGCGGCCGGCGCCGTCACGCTCGATGCCGTGCAAGGCATGCTGGGCGCGCTGGACCAGTCCTACCTGATCCGCCTGCTCGACGCGCTGGCGAACAAGGATGGCGCCGACCTGATGGCCGTGGCGGACGAGATGGCCAGCCGCAGCCTGTCGTACAACGGCGCGCTGCAGGACCTGGGCACCTTGCTGCACCGGATCGCGCTGGCGCAGACGGTGCCGGCGGCCGTGCCGGAAGACCTGCCGGAATATGCGGACATCGTCCGCCTGGCCGGCGTGTTCGATGCGGAAGAGGTGCAGCTGTATTACCAGATCGCCGTGCATGGCCGCAACGAACTGGGTCTCGCGCCTGACGAATATGCGGGCTTCTCGATGACGCTGCTGCGGATGCTGGCCTTTCGCCCCGGCGTCGGCGGCGCCGAAGGGGCGCCCGGTGGCGGTTCCGTAAACGCCCGCCCGGCGCCGGGTGCCGCGCCGGCCCGTGCCGCGATGGCGGCCGCCCGTCCGGCCGCCGCGGCCGCCGCATCAGCCATGGTGCCGGCAACGGCATCCCAGCCGGCGCCGCAACCTCCGCAAATTGCCCAGCCGGCCCCGCAGCCAGCCGCGCCGCAGGCCCCGTCGCCGGCACCGGCGCCCGCCCCGGCGGCACCCGTCCAGATGCCGGCAGCGGCACAGCCGGCACCCGCCGCGCCCCGTCCATCCGGCCCGGTGAGCCCGGCGCGGGCAGCGATCAACGCGGCGCTCGAAGCGGCCCGCGCGGCCGCGGCCGCGCGCACCGGTGCGCGCCCGCCGATGCCGCGTCCGGGCCCGGCCGATGGCGGCGCTCCCGCAGCCACGGCGCAGGCCGCGCCGCCGGCCGTTGCGCAGGCCAAGCCGGCGCCATGGGAAGAAGCGCCGGCTGCCGGCCATGCCGAAGCGGCCGTGCTGGAAGCGCCCCCCGTCGTGCAGCCGCAGGTGCGCCAGGCGCCGCCGCCGCAGGAAGAAGACGACCTGCCGCCGTGGGTCACCGAGTTTTCCGACGACAGCGCCGTCGCGGCACCGGGCACCCAGCCCGCTCAGGGCCAGCAGGGGCAGACGGCACACGCACGCGCCGAAGCGCCGCAACAGCCTGCCGCCGCCCCGGCACGCCAGCCGGCGCCCGCCAAGGCACCCTATGCCTATGTGATCACGCCCGTCGCGGAACTGGACTGGGACGGCAACTGGCCGCTGCTGGCGGCACACCTGCCGCTGCGCGGCGTGGCGCAGCAACTGGCCACGCAGGCCGAGCTGATCGACTGCCAGATGGACGGCAACGCGGCGTTGTTCCGCCTGCGCTGCCCGATCGACACGTGGCGCACGCCCGCCAACGTCGAGAAGCTGACGGCCGCGCTGTCCGAGCGTTTCAACCGCCCCGCGCGGGTCGAGACGGAGCTGGGCCCCGTGTGGTACACCACCGCGGCCGAGCAGCAGGCTCACCGCGAGGCGTGCCAGCGCCAGGCCGAAGACACGGTGCACAACGACCCGTTCGTCCAGGCGATGGTGCGCGAGTTCGGCGCCTTCGTCGTGCCCGGCTCGATCGTCGCGCCGATGACGCCGGCGCATTGAGCCGCGAATTGAGCCGCGAATTAAGCCGATTACTGAGCCCCAATAAGCCATTTCAACCAATACGGAGAAACACATCATGATGAAGAACCAGCTCGCCGGCCTGATGAAACAGGCGCAAGCAATGCAAGACAATATGAAGAAGGCGCAGGAGTCGCTGGCGTTGATCGAGGTGGAAGGCCAGTCCGGGGCCGGCCTCGTCAAGGTCGTGATGACCTGCAAGAACGACGTCAAGCGCGTGTCGATCGACCCGTCGCTGCTGGCCGACGACAAGGACATGCTGGAAGACCTGGTCGCCGCCGCGTTCAACGACGCCGTGCGCAAGGCCGAGGCGACCGCCGCCGAGAAGATGAGCGGCCTGACGGCGGGCATGAACCTGCCGGCCGGCTTCAAGATGCCGTTCTGACGGACTACCCGCGGGACACGCCGTGTTCATCGTCACGCTGACGTACCTGAAGCCGAACGAGGAGATCGACAAGCTCCTCGCCGCCCATCGCGCGTTCCTGCGCGAGCAGTACGCGAACGGCATGTTCGTGATGTCCGGCCGCATGGTGCCGCGCACCGGCGGCATCATCATCGCGCATGCGGACAGCCGCGCCGACGTGGAAGCCGTCATCGAGCTCGATCCGTTCAAGCAGGCCGGCGCGGCCAGCTATGCGATCACGGAGTTCGTGCCGACGATGGCGGCTGACGGCCTGGAAGCGTACCTGCCCGACCACCAGCCCTGATGGCGAAAGCGCTCGAATTCCTCACGGAGGCGTTGCGCCGGCTGCCCGGCGTGGGCCCGAAGTCCGCGCAGCGGATGGCGTTCCACCTGCTGCAGCACGACCGAGAGGGCGCGGCGATGCTGTCGCGCGCGTTGTACCAGGCCGTCGAGTCGGTGCACCACTGCGCGCTGTGCAATACCTTCACCGAGGCCGAGGTGTGCGAGATGTGCGCCGACGAGGCGCGCGACCGGCGCCTGCTGTGCGTCGTCGAGACGCCGGCCGACCAGATGATGATCGAGCAGACCCTGACCTACAAGGGCCTGTATTTCGTGCTGATGGGCCGCCTGTCGCCGCTGGACGGCATCGGCCCGAAGGACATCCACCTGGAAAAGCTGCTGGCCCGCGCCGCCGATGGCGTGGTGGCTGAAGTCGTGCTGGCGACGAACTTCACCAACGAGGGCGAGGCGACGGCGCACTACATCAGCGAGATGTTGAAGGCGCGCGGCCTGCAGGTAAGCCGACTGGCGCGCGGCGTGCCGGTGGGCGGCGAGCTGGAATACGTCGACGCGGGCACGATCGCCCGCGCGATGCTGGACCGGCGCAGTACCTGAATTACGCCGTCTGCATCACGTCGTCTGTATCATGCCGTATGCATCACGCCTGCGGTGCGGTACGTGAATCACGCCTGCGGCGTGGTGGCCTGCACCGGTGCGTCGTACACGTCCAGCACGATCCCCTCGGCCACGTCCTTGCCTTCCCATAGCTTGAACTTGGTGCCGGCCGACAGCTTGCGCGCGACGTTGGCGCGATCGAGGAACTTCACCTTCACGTCGTGCCACTGACCGAGCGCCAGCTCCCCTTTGCCGTGTTGCAGGCGGCAGTCGAACGCTTCGCCGTCGATGACCAGCGGGCAGCTGAACGACGGACCGGGGACGGGCTGGTCGCGGCCCCCTTCGCGCTGGGTGCGGAAGCGCACCTTGATCAATGCATCGGGCTTCATCGTGTTCTCCGGTTGATGAAGTAAGTCAAAAGAGTAAGTCAATGGGATGGAATTTCCGGAACCAGTCGGTCCAGCTGAGCCGTGGTGAGCAGCACGGCGCGGATGCCGCGGTCCACGACCACTTCCGCCTCAGTAGGGTAATCTACACCAACTCGCACGCAAACGATCGTATACGGCCCATCCTCGAACGCGGTTTGCGCCATATCGGCATAGCGGATCGCCTCCAACCATGACAGGGTGAAATATTTCAAAATAATGCCCGGTGGATTGCGCAAGCACCCGTGGCGATAGCTATCCGCGAGCTCGGCCGGCCGGACAGCCCGGTACAGGTGAACGCCATGGCGGCGTGCGCTGTTCACGGCAGGGCCCGCGCATCGGCGGCCAGCGCGCCTTGCAGCATCTGCGCAATCGCTTCCTGCGCCGACGGGCGGCCCAGCAGGTAGCCCTGCGCCATGTCGCAGCCGTACTGCTCCAGCAGCGCGAGCTGCTCGTCCGTCTCGACGCCTTCCGCCACAACGGCCATCTTCAGCCCGTGCGCCATCGCGATGATCGCGCGGGTGATCGCGGCATTCTCGGAGTCCTGCGGCAGGCCGCTGATGAAGCTCTTGTCGATCTTCAGCGCGCGCACGTCGAAGCGCTTCAGGTAGTTCATCGACGAGTAGCCGGTGCCGAAGTCGTCGATCGACAGGTAGACGCCGATCGCGCGCAATTGCTCCAACGTAGCCAGCGTGGCCAGCGCGTCGTCCATCAGCGTGCCCTCCGTCAGCTCCAGTTCCAGCAGGCGCGGGTCGAGGCCCGTGTCGTTCAGCACCGAGAGCACCGTCTGCGCCAGGTTCTCGTCCTTGAACTGGCGTGCCGACAGGTTCACCGCCACGCGCACGGCGCGGCCGCATTGCTGGTGCCAGGCGCGCGCCTGCCCGCACGCGGTACGCAGCACCCATGCGCCGATCGGCACGATCAGGCCCGTTTCCTCGGCCAGCGGGATGAAGTCGTTCGGCGGTATGATGCCGTGCTCCGGATGGCGCCAGCGCACCAGCGCTTCGACGCCCACGAGGCGGGTGCTGCGCACGTCCACCTGCGGCTGGTATTGCAGGTACAGCTCGTCGTTCTGCAGCGCGCGGCGCAGGCCGACTTCCAGCTTCACGTGGCTCATGATCTGCGTGGTCAGCCCGGAGCTGTACAGCTTCGCGTTGTTCTTGCCGCAGTTCTTCGCGTGGTACATCGCGGTGTCCGCGTATTTCAGCAGCGAGGTGCAGTCGTCGCCATCCTCGGGGAACAGCGAGATGCCGATGCTGGCCGTGACGAAGATCTCGTGGCCGTCCAGGTGGAACGGCCGGCGCATCGCATCCTTGACGCGGTGGGCGACGTTCAGCGCATCCTCCACGCGGTCCAGGTCCGGAATCAGGATCGTGAATTCGTCGCCGCCCAGGCGCGCCAGGTTGTTGCCGCGGCGTTCTTCCTGGACGCCGTGCGACACGACGTCGCCCGGCCGGATCGTTTCGTGCAGCCTCTCCGACACGACTTTCAGCAGCAGGTCGCCGACGTTGTGGCCCAGCGTGTCGTTGATGCGCTTGAACGAATCGAGGTCCATGAACAGAATCGCGAACTTGCGGCCGTGCTGGCGCGAGCGCACCAGTTCGCGCTCGAGCATTTCCAGGAACGCCTGGCGGTTCGGGATGCCCGTCAGGCTGTCGCAGTAGGCGAGCCGGCGGATCTGCTCCTCGGTGCGTTTGCGTTCGCTGATGTCGCGCACCAGGCCGAGCACCTCGCCGGCGCCCGTGCTGACGAGGCGCGCTTCGAAATGATGCACAGCCTCGTCGCGCCGCAGTTCGTAGTCGACCGAACGGATCGTCTGCGACTCCAGCACGCCGTGCAGCTGCTCCAGCAGGCGATCGGCGATCGGGTGCGGCAGCACGTCGCGCACGTGCCGCCCCACGCAGTGCTGCTCGGTGAACGCGGCGCCCGGGTCGTGGCCTTCCTCGTAGTCGAGGTAGTAGCCGTCGGGGGAGAGGCGGAAGAACGTGTCGGGGATCGCCGCCAGCACGGCGCGGTTGTGCGCATCGGCGATGCGCAGCCGCGCGATCGCGTCGCTGGCGCGCAGCACGTACAGCACGCGGTGCCCGAGGATCGGCCAGTTGATCGGCTTCGACACGAAGTCCGTCGCGCCGACCTCATAGGCTTGCGTGACGGCTTCCAGGTCGTCGCCGCCGGTGACCATGATGATCGGTACCCCGGCCGCATGGCCGTGCCCATGGCTGCGCTCCTGCTCGCGGGCGCGGATGGCCCGGCATACGCCGAAGCCGTCCAGCCGCGGCATCTCCACGTCGAGCAGCACGAGGTCGGGCGCGATGCGGTCGAAGACGGCCAGCGCCTCCTCTCCGTCCCCGGCCTCGACGGCGTCGAGCCCGACCTGCGCGAGCATTTCCAGCATCAGGAGGCGCATGACCGGATCGTCGTCCGCCACCAGCACCGTACCGCGTTGAGAGGAGGTCAGTGCTGCCATTCTAGGTCTCCTTGACGAACATGGCGGCCAGGGTGCCCTTCACCGCCGAAAATTCCTGTTCCATCGCCGTCAGCAGGACAGGGGCGCCACTGGTGGTGTCGTTGCGGCCCAGTTGCTCGAGGTCCTTGCACAGCTGGGCCAGCGTGTCGGCGCCGACGTTGGCACTGGAGGACTTCAACGTGTGTGCGGCCTTGCGCATCGTTGACGTGTTGCCCGTGGCGATCGCGTCGCCCAGCGATTTGAGGTGCTGCGGCGTGTCGTCGACGAAGGCGTTGATCACGCGCTGCAAGAGCGCCTCGCCGCGGTCGGCGCTGAGCGCGCGGATCGCGTCGAGGGCGTGGCGGTTGATGGAGCCGTCCAGCGGCGCCGGTGCTGCCGGCTTGGGGCGCGCCGGTGTGGGTGCCGCCGGTGCTGCTGCCGGTGCCGCTGCGGGTGCTTGTGCCTGCGCCGGAGCCGGGGGCGCCGGCACGTCGCCATGATGCACGGTCGCGGCGCGCGGCAGTGCGATCCAGCGCGCCAGCGTCTCGGAGAGCGACGTCTGCGTGAACGGCTTCGACAGGTAGTCGTCCATGCCGGCCGCCAGGCACGTCTCGCGGTCGCCTTGCAGTGCATTGGCCGTGATCGCGATGATCGGCAGCTGGCGCGCCCGGCCTTGCTGCTGTTCGTGGCGGCGGATCTCGGCGGTGGCGGCCATGCCGTCCATCACGGGCATCTGGCAATCCATCAGCACGGCATCGAATTCGGCCGCCTTCACGGCGGCCAGCGCTTCTTCGCCATTGCAGGCGCGGGCCACCTCCAGGCCCAGCCCTTCGAGCATTGCCGACGCCACTTCGACATTCACCGGATTGTCTTCCGCCAGCAGCACCTTGTGGCGCCGCCGCGCCGGTGCGCGGGGCACGGGCTGCGGCGGTTGCAGTACCTGCATGGCCGGGATCAGCGGCGCCTGTAAAAAATGCGGCGGCGGCGCGGCCGCGGTGCGCACCCCTTCGCTGGCGCGCAGCGGCGTGACGATGCAGTCGTACAAGTCGCTCTCGCGGGCCGGCTTGATCAGCTGGAAGGCGACGCCGGCCTCGCGCCGCTGCACCGTGTCGGCCGCGTTGCGTTCGGTCGACAGCAGCAGCAGGCGCACCGGCGCCAGCGCGGGGTCCGCCTTGATCTCGGCGGCCAGCGACAGGCCGCTGATCTGCGGCAGTTCCATGTCCAGCAGCGCCACGTCGTACGGCTGGCCGCAGGCGAGGGCGGCGCGCAGCAGGCGCAGGCCTTCGTCGGCCGTCGTCGCGCTGTCGCACTTCAGGTGCCAGCGCGCCAGCAAGCCTTCCAGCGTGGTGCGGCTGTCCTCGTGCGGGTCGACGACGAGGGCACGCAAGCCCTTCGTCGTTTTCTGGTTGAACGACGCTTCGTCGGCATCGACGCGGCGCTTGTCGAAGCGCACCGTGAACCAGAAGACCGAGCCGCGCGTCAGCGCATTCTCGACGCCGATCGTGCCGCCCATCAGCTCCACCAGCTGCTTCGAGATCGCCAGGCCCAGGCCCGTGCCGCCGTGCTTGCGCGTGGTGGAGCCGTCCGCCTGCGAGAACGAGTCGAAGATGCGGCCGCGCGCCTCGCGCGATACGCCGACCCCCGTGTCGTGCACCTCGACGCGCAGGCCGACCGCCTGGGCATCTTCGCTGGTGACGTTCACCTTCACCATGATGCGGCCCGTGTCGGTGAACTTGATCGCGTTGCCGAGCAGGTTGACGATCACCTGGCGCAGCCGGTTCGGATCGCCGACGACGGCCACCGGGATGTCGTGCGCGATGGCGAAGTCCAGGTCCAGCCCTTTCACCTGCGCCTGTGGCGAGAACACGTAGTCGATGTCGTCGAGCAGTTCGCGGAAGTTGAAGTGGATGTACTCGACCGTCAGCTTGCCCGCTTCCACTTTCGAGAAATCGAGGATGTCGTTGATGATGATCAGCAGGTGCTCGCCGGAGCGCTTGACCATGCTGGTGTAGTGGCGCTGCTGTTCCGTCAGGTCGGTCGCCAGCAGCAGCTCCGTCATGCCCAGCACGCCGTTCATCGGCGTGCGGATCTCGTGGCTCATATTGGCCAGGAACGCGCTCTTCGCCTGGCTCGCCGCCTCGGCCGCGTTCTTCGCCTTCTCCAGCTGCTCGGTGCGCACGCTGACCTGCCGCTCGAGCTGGTCGCGGTACTGGGCCAGCTTGGTGTCGCGGTGCTCGATCTGCGCCAGCATGTCGTTGAAGCTGTCGATCAGCGTGCCCAGTTCGTCGCTGCGCTGGTGCTGCACCTGGCCGTAGGTCTGGCTCGTCGACACCCGCTGCGCGGCCGCGATCAGTTCTTCGATCGGGTGCGCGATGCTGCCCTTGAAGCGCCCGGCCAGCACCAGCGCGACGACGAACGACACGGCGGTGGCGGCCGTCGTGATGCCCAGGCTTTTCAGGATGCCGAGCCACATCGGTCCCTGGCTCACCTCGATCATCACCGCCCCGATCAGGTGGCCGGCGGCGTGCACGGGGCGCAGCACGCGCATGGCGGACGCGAACGGGTGGAGCGTGCGCGGCGCCGACTCGGTGCTCGCCAGCTGCGTCATCGCGGCGGTACCGAGCGCCGGTACGGAATCGTCGCCGCGCGCCGGATAGGTGGCGAACGGCTTGCCGTTGCGGTCGTACAGCACGGCCTGCGTGATGTCGTCCTGCACCGCCAGCGCGGCCAGGGCCTGCGTCGCGGTCACGCGGTCGGCGAACAGCAGTGGCGCGACGCTGTTGACGCCGATGACGTCCGCCAGCGACGTGACCTGCTTGGCCTGGTTGTCCGTGTGGGACAGGATGGAGGTCAGGGCGAAAGCGGCAAAGACCAGCAGCAGCGCGCTGCCGGTCGACAGCACGGAGATGATGGTCAGTTTCCTGGAGAGGCCCGAACGTTCGAAGTTAATCATGTCCGCCGCCGTTAAAGGATTCCATCCGGAAAACTCTAACTGTTCAGAACCCCGACACTTTGATCTTTATCTAGCTTTCCAGTCGTAAACTTGTTCAGTGAGGAAAGCACAACGCCCGCCGCCCGTCGCGCCCACACAACAAAAGCGTTGCAAATTGCATGGGGACTGTCCCTCGATTTTGGCAACAAACCGGCGCAAATTCTTGCGACTGATTTCGTCGCCAGCGTTCGTTCGGCGGCTCGGCCGTTGGCAAAACATTCGACGAAGTGTTGCCAAAATCGAGGGACAGTCCCCGAATTTTGGAAATAGTTGCCGTCAGCGGGCGGAGAGCTTGCTTTCCAGCGTTTTCAGCCGGTCGACCGCGTTGTGGTTGTTCGGGTCCAGTTCCAGCGAGCGGCGGTAGCTGCGCACCGCGTCTTCACGTTTGCCGGCGGCTGCCTGCGCTTCGCCGAGGCTGTCGTACAGATTGGCGTCGGTCGGCAGCAGGCGCGTGCCGAATTCGAAGATCGCGACCGACTCGGCCAGCAGGCCGGCGCTCAGCAGCTCGTAGCCCCAGCTGTTGATATCGCTCGAACGCAGCTTGAACGTTGCGCCCCGGGCTTGCATCGTGTTGTAGATGTCGAACGCCTTGTCGAAGCCCCGTTCGGCCAGCTGGCTGGCGAAGTTCTCGCGCGTCGGTGGGGCGCCGCTACCGGGGCGGGCGTCGAGCGAGATCGTGTGCTTCGGCGCGCCGTTCGCGACCGGCTGGTTGGCGAGGAAGGCGCGTGCCTGCGCGTCGTTTTTCAGATGGGCGTCGAGGAAGCCGAGGACGTAGCGCGCCATCCAGCCGTACGCGCCGCGCACCTCGTCGCGGTTGTATTCGCGGAAGGCGCTGTCCGGGGCCAGGCGGACGCCGGTCGCCGCGAAGTCGCTGTGCCGCATCGGATGCATCGTTGCCACCAGCACGTCCGAGAACGTCATCTGGTTCAGCAAGCTGTAGGCCGTGCTGTTGCCGCGCCGGTTCAGCGCCTCGATCGTATGAGGCGCGCTGCCGACGAACAGCAGCGGCACCGGCAGCCGCGCCGGCGTCACGTACGGCACGGCGGTCTTGCCGCCATCGACCATCTGCGGATAGTAGCGCACCGACCCGTCCAGGCTGATGAGCGCCTTGATGCGGTCGTCGCGCGCGGCGGCCAGCACGTTCGCCAGGCCACCCCAGCTGAAGCCCATCGCGGCGATGCGGCCAATGTCGGCCTGCGGCAGCGTGGCCGCATGGGCGATCAGGTAGCCGATGTCGGCCACCTGCGATTCGAGGCCTTCGACGTCTTCCGTCATCGACCGCGTGCGCGCGCCTTGCGACGCGCTGGCCAGCACGACGTAGCCGTGACTGGCGAGGTATTCGCACAGGTCCGCGTTTTCCGATGCGGGCGCGCTGAAGCTGGGCGCGTAGACGATGACGGGGTATTTACCGTCTCGCGCCGGCGCGTCGAGCGTCGCCAGCATCGGTTGCGCCAGCTCCGGTTGCGCGGGCGCCGCGGCGCCCATCTGCTGCAGCCGCTGCGCCGTCAGCCGGCGTATCTCGGCCGGTGGCATGTCGAACGTATCCTCGGTGGCACCGGTCGCCACGTACTCGCGCAGCGTCACCGGCCGTTCGCTGCGCGCGGCCGGATACCACACCAGCATCTGCATCGGCCTGGCGCGCTCGCCGACCGTCGGCTTGCCGGTGACGAGCGAAACCCGGGTCTTGTACACGCGCGCCTGGTCATACTGCCGCACGACTTTCAGCCCCACAGGGAAGGAACCCTGGCCAGGGATCAGGGAGGTGGCCGCCTCGGCGGCGGTGGCGACACAGAACAGCAGGGCGATCAGCAGACGTGGCATGGCGGCGCGGATGAGTTGAAAAAATCATTATAAAAGCCGCCATGGCCGCGGAATCTCTCCGATTGTCACGCGCTGTCACGATGACAAAACGGCCCGGCCGCTTGCGCAACCGGGCCGTCCCGTGGATGCATCGCGACGCCGCGTCAGCAGCAGCCGCCGCGCTTGCCGGCGCCGCCGTAGCGGGCTTCCTGGCGCTCCTTGAAGAACTCTTCGTAGCTCATGATCGGCTGGTCCGGATGGTTGGCCTCGCAGTGCGCCACGTAGGTGTCGTACTCCGGCAGGCCCACCATCAGCCGCATGCTCTGGCCGAGGTAGCGGCCGGCCTTGACGATTTCGTCGAACATGTCGCGTTCTCCAATAATGACTGCGCGGATTACTGCGCCGGCATCAGCTGCACCGGGGTTTCGTTGTGCGTCGGCTTCGCAGCGGCGTTGGCGCGCAGCGCGGTGCGCACGCCGAACACCAGCACTGCCAGCACGACGACCATGAAGAAGCCGGCCAGCGACGCATCCAGGTAGTCGTTGAAGATCACCTGCTGCATCTGGTCGATCGACTTGGCCGGCGCCAGCACCTCGCCCTTGGCCAGTGCGGCCGCGTACTTGTCGGCGTGGGCCAGGAAGCCGATCTTCGGATTCGGATCGTAGATCTTCTGCCAGCCCGCCAGCAAGGTGCACATCAGCAGCCAGATCGTCGGCACGATCGTCACCCACGCATAGCGGGCCCGCTTCATCTTGAACAGCACGCACGTCGCCAGGATCAGCGCGATACCGGCCAGCATCTGGTTGGCGATGCCGAACAGCGGCCACAACGTGTTGATGCCGCCCAGCGGGTCGACCACGCCCTGGTACAGGAAGTAGCCCCACGCCGCCACGCACAGGCCCGTGGCCAGCAGGCTGGCGAACGTGTTCTCGGTACGCTTCAGGGACGGCGCAAATGCGCCCAGCAAGTCCTGCAGCATGAAGCGGCCGGCCCGCGTGCCCGCATCGACGGCGGTCAGGATGAACAGCGCCTCGAACAGGATGGCGAAGTGGTACCAGAACGCCATCATCGCCTTGCCGCCGATGACGTTGGACAGGATGTGCGCCATGCCCACCGCCAGCGTCGGGGCGCCACCGGCACGCGAAATGATCGTGTGCTCGCCGACGTCCTTCGCCGTCTGCGTCAGCATCTCGGGCGTCACGTGGAAGCCCCACTGCGACACGGCGTGCGCGGCCGATTCGGCCGTCGTGCCGATCAGCGCCGCCGGGCTGTTCATTGCGAAGTAGATGCCCGGTTCGATCGTCGACGCGGCCACCAGCGCCATGATCGCCACGAACGATTCCATCAGCATCGCGCCGTAGCCGATGAAGCGGGCATGCATTTCATTTTCGATCATCTTCGGCGTCGTGCCGGACGAGATCAGCGCGTGGAAGCCGGAGACGGCACCGCACGCGATCGTGATGAACAGGAACGGGAACAGGCTGCCGGTCCAGACCGGGCCGGTGCCGTCGATGAACTTCGTCAGCGACGGCATCTGCAGCATCGGTGCCACGATCACGATGCCCAGCGCCAGGCCGACGATCGTGCCGATCTTCAGGAACGTGGACAGGTAGTCGCGCGGCGCCAGCAGCAGCCACACGGGCAGCACGGAGGCGATGAACCCGTAGCCGATCAGCATCCACGTCAGCTCGGTGCCGGTGAACGTGAACATCGGCGCCAGCGCCGCGTTCTCCTGCACGTACTGGCCGCCAAAGATGGCGGCCATCAGCAGCACGAAGCCGATGATCGACACCTCGCCGACGCGGCCGATGCGGAAGAAGCGCGAGTACAGGCCCATGAAGATCGCGATCGGGATCGTCGCCATCACGGTGAACGTGCCCCACGGCGAACCGGTGAGCGCCTTCACGACGATCAGCGCCAGCACGGCCAGGATGATCACCATGATCATGAAGGTGCCGAGCAGCGCGATATTGCCGGGGATCGGGCCCAGTTCCGACTTGATCAGGTCACCGAGCGAGCGGCCGTCACGGCGCATCGAGATGAACAGCACCATGAAGTCCTGTACGGCGCCGGCGAACACCACGCCCGCCAGGATCCACAGCATGCCGGGCAGGTAGCCCATCTGCGCGGCCAGCACGGGGCCGACCAGCGGACCGGCGCCGGCGATCGCCGCGAAGTGGTGGCCGAACAGCACGTTCTTGTTGGTGGGGACGTAATCGAGACCGTCGTTGTGCTTGTACGCCGGCGTCATGCGGCGCGGGTCCAGGCCCATCACGTCGCGCGCGATGTACAGGCTGTAGAAGCGGTACGCGATCAGGTAGACGCAGACCGCGGCGATCACGATCCAGATGGCGCTGATCGGTTCGCCGCGTTTCAGCGCAACGACGCCCAATGCGCCTGCGCCGGCCAGCGACAGCGCTGCCCAGCCGAGTTTCTTCAAAACGGGGTTCATGTTTCCTCCAAGGTGGTGCCACGTCGCGCCGTTGTCGTGCCACGCGCGGCTTATGGAGAGTATTCATGAGCCGTATAACTGCGGCAAGCGCACCACTACGCAGACTGCCTGCGTAGTATTACGTAGAAGCTGGAAGCGGCGCGCAACGTACAATCGCGCCATGAAGCTCCGGCAAAAAGTCATCTTCCTGGCGATCACGCCGCTGATCCTCGCCCTGTGCGCGATCGCGCTCGCCGTGTGGCACCAGTCCGCGCTGCTGGCCACGCAGCAGAAGGCCGCCATCGAGCAGGCCTACCTGGCCAGCAAGGAGGCCGAGCTGAAACACTACGTGGCGCTGGCGCAGCATTCGGTGGCGCACCTGTACGGGTCCGGCCGCAGCGATGCGGCGACCCTGGACGAGGCCAAGCGCATCCTCGGCTCCCTCAGTTTCGGCGACGACGGCTACTTCTTCGTCTACGACATGCGGGGCAACAGCGTGATGCATCCGCGCCAGCCGGAACTCGTGGGCCGTAACCTGCTCGCCATGCGCGACGGCGCCGGCAACCCGACGATCCAGCGCCTGCTGGCCCGGGCCCGCGAAGGGGGCGGGCTGGAACGCTATTATTGGGTCAAGCCGTCCACCCACCAGGAAGTGGAAAAGCTGGGCTACGTGATCCCGATGGAGCGCTGGGGGTGGATGATGGGCACCGGCATCTACCTGGACGACGTCGATCGCGCGCTGGCGCGCATCGATGCGCAACAGCGCGGCAATATCCAGAACACGATGTTGTGGATCACGCTGATCGCGATCCTGTCGGCGCTGGCCGTCGGCTTTTCGGGCCTGGCGCTGAACATCAGCGAGTCGCGCGTCGCCGATGCGAAGCTGAAGGCGCTGGCGCAGCGCGTGGTCGAGTCGCAGGAAGAGGAGAGGGCGCGGCTGTCGCGCGACCTGCACGACGGTATCAGCCAGTGGCTCGTGTCGATCAAGCTGCAGATCGAGGCGGGCATCGAGCGGCTCTCCGGTCCGGAGCCGCAGCAGGCCAAAGCACTGGCCGTGTTCGAGCACACGGCCGGGCAGTTGAACAAGGTGCTGGGCGAAGTGCGCCGCATCTCGCACAACCTGCGCCCCGCGATGCTGGACGATATCGGCCTGGCCGCCGCGCT
Organism: Pseudoduganella flava; assembly: GCF_007830495.1. GTDB lineage: Bacteria > Pseudomonadota > Gammaproteobacteria > Burkholderiales > Burkholderiaceae_D > Rugamonas > Rugamonas flava. The sequence continues at coordinate 161,229 of NZ_VLKW01000009.1, forward strand.
GGCGCATCTGGCCGAGGAGTTCGAGCAGAACAGCGGCATGCCGGTAAGCTTCGCCGCCGAGGGGTGCACGGACCGCCTGCCGGACGTGGCGAACACGGTGCTGTTCCGCATCGCCCAGGAAGCGCTGACGAACATCGAGCGCCACGCCGGCGCGCGCACGATCGCGATCGCGCTGACCGGCGACGAAGAGCGCGTGACGCTGGAGATCAGCGACGACGGCGTCGGTTTCGATACGGCCGGCATCGCCCAGCACCCGAAGCGGGGCATCGGCCTGCGCAATATGATGGAAAGAATGGAAGCGATCGGCGGCCGGCTGGAGCTGGTGTCGTCGCCGGCCGGCACGGTGGTGCGGGCCATCGCGCCGGAAGAGGAGTCGGCATGACGATCAGGATACTGTTGGTGGACGACCATCCGCTGGTGCGCGACGGCTTGCGCGCGCGGCTGGAGGCCGTGCCGGCATTCGAAGTGGTGGCGGAGGCGGGCAGCGCGGCCGAGGCGCTGGAGGCGGCGCGCACGCATGCGCCGGACCTCGTCCTCATGGACATCAATATGCGCGGCACCAACGGCATCGAGGCGACGGCCGCGTTCCGCGACCAGTTCCCGCGCATCGCGGTGCTGATCCTGTCGATGCACGACAAGCAGGAATACGTGGCGCAGGCGATGCAGGCGGGCGCCCGCGGCTACGTGCTGAAGGATGCGCCGGGCAAGGACATCGTCGTGGCGATCGAAACCGTGATGTCCGGCGGGATCTACTACAGCGCCGCGCTGGCCCAGCAGCTCGCGAAACCCGTGTCGCAGGACGAGCTGACGGCGCGCGAGCACGAGGTGCTGCGCCACATCGCCAACGGCGAATCGAACAAGCGGATCGCCCGCGAACTGGATCTTTCCGTGCGCACCGTGGAGACGCACCGGCTGAACATCAAGCGCAAGCTGGGCATTGAAGGGCAGGCGGAACTGATCAAGTTCGCAGTGCAGCACGCGCGCGGCTTGTAAAGAGGCTGTTGTTCAAATCGAACACGCTTTGTCAATGGCGCCACACTCTATCGTGCGCACCCTTTGATGCCGGGGATTTCTGATATATTCCACAGTGCATCTTTTGCCTTTTTGAAATTTCTTCGTTGTAACAGCTTCGGTGTGTTGCCCTGCGCAGTAGGGTTGCCGTCTGTTAATACATGCAATACCATGCGCGCACCACCACACCGAGAGTCAGATGCCTGCACATGACCTGTTCCCCCTGGCGGGACTGGAGGCCGTAGCCGATGCCCAGCATGAGTTGGTTGCCGTTGCGCTGCGGCCGCATCCGACGATGGATGCGTACGACACGGCGCTCGCGCTGTGCGGCTACCCGGGCAGCGGCGCGCTCGCGCCGCTCGACCGGATCGTGACACTGGCCGATCCGCTGCGCGTCCGACCCGAGCACCTGCCGTTGCTGCCCCCATCGAACACCGTGTTCCGCATCCCGGTGGACGCCCTCGAGGACGCCGCCACGCGCAAGCATTGCGCGGCGCTGGCCGGGCAGGGCTACCGCCTGCAGGCCGATGGTACGGCGGGCTTCGCGCAGATCGAGTCCGGCATTTCCGGCCTCGCGCGCGACATGTCGGCGGTGCTCCCGCAACTTCCGCCCGAGTGGGCGTTGCTGACGATGAACGGCCCGCATTGGGCATACGGCATTGCCGACGTCGAGCATCATGCCGTTTGCCGCGCGGCCGGTTTTCATTGGTTCAGCGGCGACCCTGCGCGCTGGCGCGGCCCGGCGGCCGGCGACGGCACGTCGCGCAAGCGCCTGCTGGCGTTGCTGGCGCTGCTCGCCGAGGACGCCGATTCGCGCGAACTGGAAGCGGTGCTCAAGCAAGACCCGGCGCTGTCGTACCACCTGCTGAAGGTCGTCAACTCGGCGGCGTTTGGACTGGCCACGCCGGTCCACCATTTCGGCCAGGCGATCAATGTGCTGGGCCGGCGCCAGCTACAGCGCTGGCTGCAACTGCTGCTGTATGCCCGCCCGCAGCCGGACGGGCCGCAGGACCCATTGCTGCCGCAGGCCGCGCAGCGCGCCTCGCAGATGGAGGCGCTGTGCCGGCTGCAGGGCGGCGGACGTGAACGGCAGGACCTGGCGTTCGTCACCGGCGTGTTCGCGCTGCTGGACGTGCTGCTGGGGATGCCGATGGCGGACATCGTCGCCGCCCTGCGGCTCGACATGGACGTCGTCGCCGCGCTGCTCGAGCGTAGCGGCCCGCTGGGCGAACTGCTCGCCCTCGTCGAACAACCGGTGCCCGATCCGGCGCGCGTGGCCGCGGCCGGGCTGACGCACGAGCAGTTCTGGCAGGGCCAGTTGCAAGGCTGGCAGTGGGCGATCCAGGTGGGCAGGAACCTGCGATGACGAAGCACCCCGTGCCCGCGCAGCTTGCGCATCCCGTCTCGGACTTCATCGCCAGCAGCGCCGCGTTGTGCGACGCGGTCCTGCGCCTGCGCGGCGCGGCACTGACGGCGGAACTGGGCCGCATCGCCGCCGATGTCACGCACAGCCCGTGGGCCCGCTATGTGCCGGCCGGCGACACCGCCGCCGAGCCGGCGCCGCCGCACGCGCTGGCGCAGGAGGTGGTGTTCGACGGCCGCCACTTCGGCCGCTTCGAGGTGGCGGGCCGCGCCGGCTATGGCGCCGTCGAACGGCAGCACCTCGCGAGCCTCGCCAGCCTGGCGGGCAGCGTGCTGCAGGTGCATACGCTGGCGCAGCGCACGACGCATGCGTACGCGCAGGTGGAAGCGCAGCTGCAGCACCAGGCGCAGATCCTCGACCACATCCACGAATCCGTCGTCACGATGGACCCGAACGGCTTCATCACCAGCTGGAACAAGGGCGCCGAGCGCCTGTTCGGCTACACGGCGATGGAAGCGGTCGGCCGCAACATCCTGTTCCTGTACGACGACGAGGACACTAGCTTCCACGACCCGTTCGTGGAGCAGGGCGGGCGGCTGATGGAAGTGCGGCGCAAGAAGAAGTCGGGCGAGGTGTTCTGGGCCAGCCTGTCGCTGTCGCCGCTGTGCGATATCGACAACCGCTCGATCGGCCTGATCGCCTATCTGACCGACATCACGGAGCGCAAGGAAGCGGAAGAACGCATCCACCACCTGGCGTATTACGACGCGCTGACGAACCTGTCGAACCGCACGCTGCTGACCAAACTGCTGGACCAGGCACTGACGGTCGCGCAGCGCAACAAGCAGCACGGTTGCGTGCTGTTCGTCGACCTGAACCGCTTCAAGCTGATCAACGACACGCTGGGCCGGCAAGCTGGCGACCAGCTGCTGCGCGAAGTGGCGCGGCGCTTCCGCATGGCGCTGCGCGAGCAGGACGTGGTGGCGCGGCTGGGCGGCGACGAATTCGCCGTCGCGCTGTTCGAGATCTCGCAGCACTTCGAGGCCAGCATGGTGGCGCAGAAGCTGATGGCGGCGCTGTCCGAACCGTTCCTGATCGACGGCCACGACCTGCGCGTGGGCGCGGCGATCGGCATCTCCGTCTACCCGCAGGACGGCACCGACGCCGAGACCCTGCTGCGCCAGGCCGACATCGCGATGTACCGCGCCAAGCAGGGCGTGGAAGCGGACGGCGTGGCGTTCTACAGCGAGGACATGAATCAGGGCATGCACGAGCGCATGCGCATCGAATCGGGCCTGCGCCACGCGCTGGGCAGCGGCCAGCTGATGCTGCACTACCAGCCCAAGTTCTCGATCGAGGACGGCCACATCATCGGCGCCGAGGCGCTGGTGCGGTGGAAGCACCCCGAGCGGGGCCTGGTCCCGCCGGCCGAGTTCATCCCGCTGGCCGAAGCGACGGGCCTCGTCGTGCAGGTGGGCGAATGGGTGCTGGAAGCCGTGTGCGCGCAGGCGCAGGTCTGGAAGCGCGCCGGGCTGCGGCCGATCCGGCTGGCCGTCAACGTGTCCGCCCGCGAATTCACGCCGGCGCTGCCGGCCCGCGTGCAGGACACGTTGCGGCGCTACGACCTGGAACCCGCGTGGCTGGAGCTGGAGATCACCGAGAGCACGCTGATGCACAACATCGAGCGGGTGATCGGTATCATGGACCGCATCGCGGCGCTGGGCGTGACGTTGTCGCTGGACGATTTCGGCACGGGCTATTCGAGCCTGTCGTACCTGAAGCGCTTCCCGATCGACACGCTGAAGATCGACCGCTCGTTCACGACCGGCATCCCGGGCGACGCCAACGACTGCGCGATCGCCAGCACGATCATCAGCATCGCCCAGCAGTTGAAGCACAAGGTGATCGCCGAGGGCGTGGAGACCGTCGAGCAGATGGCGTTCCTGAAGCGGACCGGGTGTGACGAGGTGCAGGGGTATCTGTTCTCGCGGCCGTTGCCGCCGGGGGAGTTTGAAAGGGCGTTGCAGGAGAAGGGGTGGGCGAGGGCGGCGACGGCGTGACTTGCGACCAGTCCGCGCATCGACAGGTTCGGTGTTCTGGCGCCCGCACTTGCCCTAGCTTTGGTGGTGAGTGGTGATTTCTGTATAATGCGGGGCACTTCACGACGTGCGCTCGTCCGAGCGCGTGTGACAGAAGGAAGCGTGGCCGAGTGGTTGAAGGCAGCAGTCTTGAAAACTGCCGGCGGGGGAACCCGCTCGTGAGTTCGAATCTCACCGCTTCCGCCAGGAAATAAAAAAGACCGCCTTGGCGGTCTTTTTTATTTTCGGGCGGAAGCAGGGGAAGCGCCTGCGCGCTTCCCCGGGTGAGATTCGAAGGGCTGCGCTTGCAAGCGCAGCCCTCTCCGAATCGCCCATTTGTCGTTGAGAGTCGTTTCCCGCGTGCGGGAAACGACTCTCAACGGCCTTGCGCGCCGAGGGCGCGCATCGTGATTCCGTTCCTGCCGTCTGCGCACCAGGACGCGCTTCGTCATGGGCGACGGGGCCTGCGCGGCCGCCCCCACCGTGTGCCGCTCATGCCGTCTGCAAAGACGCAAACGCCCTGTCCGGTGAAATCCGCCCGTCTCCGCAGCGCCCCAAAGCTGCGATGCCGCTAACGCCCCACAGCCACAAGCGGCGCGCCACCGCGAACCCGCCGCTGCAACAGGTCCGTGGCCACCGCCAGCGCGTTGTCCGGCTTTGCCGCGATATCCGGCGTGACGCCCGTTCCTTCCCAATTGGTGTGCGTGATCGCACTGATGGTGCGCCGGCCCGGGATCACGGCATAGAAATGTTCGCCAATGCGATGCGGGCGCGCAGGGTTGGCGCCGCCCCAGGTCGGCTCGCCGATGACCGTGGCGCGTTTCAATGCCTGCATCGTGTACGCGAAGTCTTCGCCCGCGGACATCGTGCCGGGGCCGACCAGGATCAGCACGGGCTTCTTGCAGCCATAGCGTTTCCCGTCAAGCTTGTCCGCCGTCCAGTACTGTTTTGTCTCGCCGGTGGCGCGATCCCAGATGTCGTTGAGGCGCGTACGCTGGTCCACGAAGTAGCTGACCAGCAGGGCTACCGATTCGGGGGCGCCGCCGCCGTTGTGGCGCAGGTCCACGATGAGGCCATCGGTGTCGGCGAGTTCATCCATCGCGGCGCCGAACTTTTCGGCCACGAGGAAATCAGGAGGGAAGCCGGCAAGCTTCAGGTAGCCGATGTTGGGGCTCAGGTGATTGACTTCTTCCACCTGGCGCTTGGCCATGTGGCGCATGATCTGGCGCATGACGAAGTTGGTGCGCTGCTCCCAATCCTCTCGCGTCTCCGGTGGCTGCGCGCCATTGTCGTCGGGCAGAACCAGCCCGGGCGCGAACCCGACCTCCATGTGCCGGTCGGGGGCCACTCCCTGGATGTCGGCCGTGAGCTGTTGCGTCAGCTGTTCGCCGTCCGTTATCCCATCGTATTTGCCTTCCTGCTGGCGCTGGCGCAGCACCGCCGCCACCTGTTTGGCCTTGTCGGGGAAGATATAGTGATCGTTCAGTTTCGCCACCAGCGTATCGATCGCCTTGGCGCGCATCGGGCCATCGACCACCACCTTCGGCCGAGGCCTCGATTGTTCCCAAAAATGCTGCAGGATGGGCATCACCATGATGCCGATCACGATCAGTACCAACAAGGACGGTATGACAATCCATTTCTTTTTCATTTTTTTCCTTTTCACTGGTTGATAACAGAATGAGTGCTGAATCGAACGGGCGTGTTCGATCAGCGGGCTTGTCCACAGCCCATTCAACGGCTTCATCAAGCGCTGCGAATTTGACGACGACCCGGCATCTGTCGGCGGTGAACCGGCGAGGACGCCGGACCGGACATCGCCGGGCGGGGCGGCGATCCGGCTACATCTGGCGGAACTGCCGGGTAAATGCTTCGCTGACCGCCAGGCGCTCGGCCCGGCCTTTCAGGATTACCTCCAGGCCGGCGCTGCCGCGCCCACCGAGTTCATTGCGTTCGATCCGGTCGATGGCCTGGAGGTTGACGATGGCGCTGCGGTGGATTTGCGCGAACTGCTGCGGGTCCAGCTGCTCGAGCAGGGTCTTCAGCGGCAGCCGGATCAGCGCGGCGCCTTGCTCCGTTACGACCCGTGTGTATTTCCCGTCCGACTGGAAATACAGCACCTCGCTGACCATCACCAGCCGCACCGCATTGCCGCTGGATGCCTTGATCCACTTCAGGTACACGGGGGCGCTGTCCCGCTCGAATAGCTTTTCCCAGACGGCCGGCGGCGGGCTTGCGGCCGCGCGCGACTTCAGGCGGCGTATCGTCTGCAGCAGTCGCGCGGTCGTCAACGGCTTCACCAGGTAATCGCACGCGCCGGCGTCGAAAGCGGCCACCGCATAGTCCGCGTAGGCCGTGACGAACACCACCTGGCAGGACTCGGGAATATGGCGCGCCACCTCCATGCCGTTCAGGCCGGGGAGCTGGATGTCCAGGAAGACGATGTCCGGCTTTGACGCATCGATGCGCGCCACCGCGTCGATGCCGTTCTCGGCGTAGCCGGCGACCTCCAGCTCGGGCCACAGCGCGCGCAGCTGGTCCGTCAGTTCCGCCCGCAGCAGCGGCTCGTCTTCCACGATCAGGGCGGTCGGCATCACGCGACCTTTCCTGGCAAGGGCACCGTCAGCACGGCGCGCACACCCTGGCTTTCGCCGGGTTCCACCGCCAGGCTGGCCGCGCGTCCGTACAGCAGCATCAGGCGTTCCGCGATGTTCGCCAGGCCCGTGCCTTGCCCGGCCTGTTCGGTCAGGCCGACGCCGTCGTCGACCACGGACACGCTCAGCAGCCTGCCGTCCCCGTTGGCCTCGCACCAAGCGCGGATCGTGATCAGGCCCGGCCGGCTGGCCCGCTCCAGCCCGTGCTTGACGGCGTTCTCCACCAGCGAGATCAGCATCGCAGGCGGGAACGGCAGGCTGCGCAAGTCGTCGTCCACGGCCACGTCGAAGCGCAGCCGGGTGCCCATGCGGATGCGCATCACCGCCAGGAAGTCGCTGACCAGGTCCAGCTCACGTCCCAAGGTCGAGGACACCGAGCGCATGTCGGGCAAGGCGTTCTGCAGGTAGCCTACCAGATGGTCGAGCATCTCCTGCGCGGCCGGCTGGTCGGTGCGGATCAGGTACTTCAGATTGGCCAGCGTGTTGAACAGGAAGTGCGGTTCGACCTGGGCTTGCAGGGCCGACAGGCGCGCCTGCAGCGAGGTGCGTTCCAGTTCACGTGCATGCCGTGCCGCTTCCAGTGCGGCGGCATGGCGGTCGAGGTGCTGGCACAGATGGCTGTACACCGTCTCGGCGGCCTTCAGCGCCTGGCCTTGCTGGATCTCGAACCATGCCAGGCCTGGGCGGCTGCGCAGTTCGATCCGGCAGCCGGGCCCCGGTTCGGTCGATACCTTCACCTCGACATGGCGCCACAACGCCAGCGGCCGCCAGCGGCCGAGCACGATGCGGCCCTTGAACGGGTCATGGGAGAACGCCGGCGGGCCCGCATAGCCGAGCGCCATGCCGAGCGCGAGTCCCGACAGGGTTTCGGTACACAGGTCGAACGTGGTGTAGGGATTGAACGGCGCATCGATGCGGCGCGTGACCGTGGATGCGATGCCTTCCGCGCACAGCGCCTTGCCGTCTTCGCCCAGCTGGGAGAGATAGGCGCGGGCAATCCCGCTCGACAGCAGCGCAAGCCAGACAATCAGCGCCAGCACCACGCCGCCGACGATATACGGATTGAGCTTGTGAAGCAGGAAGCTGCCCGGCGTGCCCGCGCCCGCACCCAGCCCGAGCGGCAGCACAGCGATCGCCAGCGACAGGAACAGCAGCGAACCGGCATTGAAGCGCAGCGCCGACTGCAGCAGATAGCGGCGCACGAGGCGGCGATCGTGCTCGACTTCCGGCACGGGCGGCGCGTTAAATGGCAGGGAAGCGGGAGAACTCATCAAATTCCTCGCGTTGAACTTGTCCAGCCATTCTAGCGGTGCGGGCGCGCGTGTTTTCGGCCATGCGACGAATGGCCGTAAATCGGGGAGGGAACGGGTGCAGGCGGAATGAATGCCGGATCGCTGCCTGGGCGTGGTGGTGAGTAGGGAGACGAGCGGCGAAGCAGGGAAGCGCGATGGGATTGGGTATGCTTGCCACTCCCATGAAAAGAGACGGAGAGTTTGTGACAATCGGAGAGATTCCATGACGTAAGTATGTTTTATACTGAACAATATTCACACAACCTGGGTACGACGCATGAGAAAGCTCCTGCTCCTGGCATTCTTCATCTCGCTTGCTGGTTGCGCCGCAAGGTCGAAAGTGCGTCTGTCCGATCCGGGCGCGGAGAAACTGGCTGCTCATGCGGGCCCGGTTTGCATGCTCCGCTCGCCGCTGCCAACCAACGTCAAATACAAGACCCTGGCAGCCCTCAATAGCTCCAAGCGCACCTATGGCAGCGTAAGCGAGCTGATTCCCCTGATGGCAGCGGATGCTCGTGCTGTCGGCGCGAACGCGATAATCAACTTGAATACGGGCCAGAGGATGGGAGCGTTTGCGTGGGCACGTCCGGTTGGTACCGGCACCGCCGTGAAAATCGAAGATAGCGAGGCATTCAACTGCGTAGGTGCGGGTGGCGAACTTCGGTAAGGCGCCGCGGCCTCGCTGGCTGGGGTAACGGGTTGCGCGAGCTGTGCGCTGCCCCGTCCGGCAGCGCGACAAGGTTTATTGGTGCAGCCGCCGCATCTTGGCTTCCACGCGTTTACCAATCCGACCTGAGTTTATAGCCATGAAAACATCGTTCCTCTTGCTGGTCGTGGTCGCTTTGGCGGCGGCTTTTCTGTTGGCGCTGTTGAAAGGCGCGAAAGGCAGCGGCCGCACCGGCGCGTACCGTCGACGCAAACTCATGACCGACAACGAGGAGGAATTCTTCGGCAGGCTCGTCGTGGCCCTTCCAGACCATTACATCTTCCCGCAGGTCGCGATGTCGGCTCTGCTTGAACCGGCAAGCGGCAACAGTAAAACGGCATATGCCGACAGGCTGCGGGTCGCCCAGCAACGGGTCGATTACGTGGTCTGCACCAAGCGGTGTGAAGTCGTTGCCGTCGTCGAACTGGATGACAAGACCCATACGAGATCGAAGGATACGCTGCGCGATGCGCGCCTCGAACAGGGAGGCATCCGGACTGTCCGGTTCCAGGCCCGTCACAAACCTAAGGTCGAGGCCATCCGGGCGATGATCCTTGGCCCTATCGAAGCCGAGGCGGGGAAAGAGACAAGCATGACCAGCCAACAAACGGTCTCTCCCATCGCTGACACCTCGAGGTCGCCGCAATAAATTGGGCCATGCCCCTGTTGCCAGACGGGCCATCGACCGCTTAGCGGGGATGGGCAGCTGTGGCGCCGCGGGAGGCGATTGGCATGCGTTTACCCCGCCCCCACAACACGAACGCGCACAGCGGCAGCAGCAGAAAATTCAGTGGAAGTACCGAGAACTCCCCGCGCGATGCGTGGAAGGCGATTGCCAGCATTTGCAGCACCACACAACATAGCGCGGCCAGGACTGTCAGCCACGGGCGAATGCGTGTCAGCGACGGCAGCACTATCCCGATCCCACCGGCCATGTCCACCAAACCAATCGAGCGCACGAACGCCACAGGGTATTGGCCCGGCCAAGTCATCATCGCGGCAAGTTCGGGAATCGGCAGGAACAGTTTCGACAATCCCGAAGCCAGGAAGACGAACGCCACAAAGAATTGGGCGAACCAGAGGCTTCGGTTCAAATACTTGTTCGGAACGGGGTGGGATAGCGAAGACATGCGACTCCTTGCGTTGAGTGTTGCGGACATCGGATGTTATGCTTTCCCCTTTGCATAATCGATATCTGCGCATGCATTGCATCATTTCCAGATGAGGAAACTATGAGCAGGCTCGACCTGACCGGCATACACGTTTTCTGCGAGATAGTGGAATCCGGGAGCTTTACGGCCGCCGGCAACCGCCTTGGTATGGCACCGCCCATGGTCAGCAAGCATCTGGCACGGCTGGAGCAAAGCCTGTCCGCGCGTTTGTTGAATCGAACCAGCCGCAGCATGAGTCTTACGGAAGCCGGCAGGTTGTTTCATGAACAGGCAAGGCAAGCGTTGGATGCGCTCGACGCAGGTGTCGCCTCGTTGAGCCAGTCAACGGGACACCCGCGAGGCGAGCTCAAGGTGAGTGCGCCCGTGTGGATTGCCACGCCCCGATTTGCCAATTTGCTTGCCGAATATCGCCGCGCCTGTCCCGATGTGCGCCTGGACTTTTACCTGGAAAACCGGATGGTCGACGTGGTATCGGAAGGCTTTGATCTGGCGCTACGAATGAAAAACGATGCGTCGCAAAACTTGATTTCGCGATCACTGTGCAGCGTCTCGTTCTACTGTGTGGCGACCCCTGCGTACCTGAGCCAATTCGGCAAGCCAGGAAGCGGTTCACGATTGCCCGAGATGATCATGCCGAATCATCTGCAGTTCGGGCGTCCCAAGATGCCCGCGGCCGACATGTACGTCTCCCCAGGGCAGCCGGTTGCAATGAAATCCAGCGACACAACGTTAAGCTATCACGCGGTCATGGCAGGCATGGGAGCGGCGTTCCTTCCGGACTGGATCGTGGCCGACGACCTTGCGGCCGGCCGCCTGGTGCACCTCGATGAGGCCAAGCAAAACTATACGGGCCAGTTGTTTGCCGTGTATCCCAGCCGGCGCCATCTGCCGGCCAAGCTGCGTAGTTTCATCGACTTCCTGGTGGAGCGACTGGATAACGCGCGCGATGGGGATGGCTGATTGGGGAGCGCGCATTCTCGGCGCGCAGCGACAGCGGCGTGATCTGCCTGCTGTCGGCCCGCCCAACCCTTCGCCGGCCTGACGGTCACGATCTCGTCGCTGGCCCGTCGACGGCGGTCGAGATCCCTTGATGGCCCGTGATGCCCGGCCCCGTCCCGGCCTTGCCCTCGACAGGACCGAGGATCATTGCCCGGATAGCCTCGACCTTTGGCTTGTTCCGCGCTTGGAATCCTACCGTCCGGATGCCTCCCTGTTCGAGCCGCGCATCCCGCAATGCATCCTCTGCGCGGGTACGCGTCTTGTCGTCCAGTTCGACAACGGCAACGACTTCGCAGCGCTTCGTGCAAACCACGTAATCGACCCGTTGCTGGGCGACCCGCAGCCTGTCGCCATGTGCCGTTTTGCTGTTGCTGCTGGTCGGTTCAACCAGGGCGGACATTGCGACTGCGGGAAAATGTAATGATCGGGAAGGGCTGCGACTAGCCTGCCGAAGAACTCCTCCTCGTTGTCGGTCATGAATTTGCGTCGACGGTAGGCGCCGGTCCGATCGCGGCCTTTCGCACCCTTCCATTGCACGATAATGAAAGCTGCCGTCAGGGAAACGAAGATCGGAAACAGGATAAAGGAACAGCCAGGAGAATTTCATCGCTGCGGACTCACTATCGATCGGTTAAAGAGCGGGAACTGCGAGGCGGTTGCGGCTGTGGACATCGCTGGGCGGGCCGGAAACTCGAGGCCTGACGGTCATGCGTGATACCTGGGATAACCCTGCATTATTGATGTGGCTTCAGGGGGCGGCTACGGTAGCCTTGAAAATCTGTCAGCAGCTAGCGCCTCCAATGCTTCTCCCCGTCCTGAGATCGAAGCCGAAGTAGCACGCATAGCCGTCCTGGCGGTCGTAAGTACAGAATACCTCTCCCTTGCGCCGCTCCCGATAGCCCTCAACGTCCGTGCACGTCACCTTCTCATCGGGATACATCGAATCGAACATATCCTTTGCCACCTGCCCTGTGACCTTGAGGGACACCTTCCTGTCGTTTCCAGTGGGCTGTTGCGCTTCACCCAGAGTTCCTCCGTAGATGAGATATTCACCCTTTAACAGGCGAAACGTACTGTCCCAGCTCTTCTTTGACTCCGCTTGGGCGTACGTCGTGAAAGCGAGTGCGATGGCGACCACCGCGGCTGACTTATTCATGATTTTGGCACCCAAAGTTTGACGTGGAAGTGGTCGTCGTGGTTCGAAGCGCGCCTTACGTGCGGGATCGCCAGATCGTTGAAGTAGATAAGTTCAACAGCAGAAAGCGACATGAAAAGACCAATCAATTTTTCCGTTCCATCACGGTCGTACTCCGCCATGAACCTTGTGACCGCACAGTTTGCGCCATCTTTCCGCAAGGGGCGGATGTCGACTTCGAGCCCGCTTTTATGCGTCCCATGTCCCGGATAAGGAATTCCATTCGCCAAGCTGATATTGCCGACGCCGAACTTGCGGGTATCACGTGCCTCCCACTCCCTCTCGACAAGGAAAAGGATCGACAATAGGGTGGGGTGCGCGTACTGGCCCTGGCCACCGCTTGGCGTGCCATAGACATAGTATCCGGCCTGTTCGGGAGCCTGTGGAAGTACGAAATACCCCCGTCCGTCCTTGGGTTGAATTCTCAGCACGATGCCTCCTGTAGGTGACTGGTTCGCTGCCGAGATCTAGACGATCCTGTTTGAACTGGTGTCCCAACCTCCGGTCGTCGAACCGCCAGCGCCGCCGGAGATTTTTTGCTGTGTGTAGCGCCACCTGACCTTCGAGAACTTCAGGCTGACGTTCTCGAACATGATCTTGCCAGCACCGATGTTTGGGCCCACATGTCCGATCAGGACGTTTTCCAGCTCGATCTCGTAATACTTGACCCGTTCACCCTGCGCGTCCGCGCGCATGAATTCGAATTTTGCTCGCGAAATAGTTCTGCCGGAGGCGCAGGTCTGCGCGAGGATGGGTGAGGAGAGATCGGCGAGCTTTACAAAACTGATGTCCGACAAATCGGCTCTCTCTGCGGTATGTCCGCCACCTGTCGATGACGTGGCAGATTTTGGTTGCGTAATGGACCAGCCTACCGATTCACATTCGATCCAGTCCACATGCCGTTCGTCACGTGATTCCCCTTTGATCCCATCGATATGCAGATAGACGTCGATTGCCATGATGAAGTTTCCCTTTATGGAGAAGGCGGTTAGGCACATTCATCTCGGCTGCGAGCGGGCGGTCAAGCGGCTCGTTTCGCTGTCGGCAACGTCTGCTGCGCATGAGCGCACTCTTAGCAAGCCGCCCAGGGCAGTTCGTACCTGCTCAGCATTCGGGATGAAAACCGTATTCTTCCCGTTCGTGCTGCAGATCAGCTTGTTAATCATCAACTGGCGGTGAAAGCCCACTGCGTGCAAGTGGCAGCCCGCACGCTGCCGTTACATTCGTTCGCGGGCGTGCGCCGTGTCTCGCCCGGCGCTCATGGCAGAAGCGCACCAGCGGAAGCCCTGTTGGATCATGTGGCGGCCCGGTGCGAGCCATGGGCCGCCATCACCCCCGCCGCCTGCTCAACCCGACCCCCAGCGCTACGGCAGCCGCGGCCACCCCCACCAGCAATGCGGTATTCCCGGCCCGCTCCGGCTTCCGCGTCCCGCTGCGAATGCCACTCGCCCCACTGGCCGGTTCATACATCGTCCCCGTCGTATCCTTGACCGGCTCCGCGCGCTTCGACCACCGTTCCATGAACCGGTCCATCAGCACGGCCGTCACCGGATTGGCAAACTCCGCCAACCGCATCAGCAGCGACGGCATCCCCAGCACGGTGGACGGCTTCGGCCGCCGCGCGAGCCTGACGATCGCGTCGGCGACCTTCTCGGGCGCCAGCGCGCCCGGCGGATACGACAACCGCGCCCCCGTGTAATTGCCGGCATGGTGGATGCCGGGCGTGTCGACGAACGTCGGGTACACGTCGCAGACGTGGATGTCCGGGTGGTCGTACAGCTCGCCGCGCAGCGCCGCGCTGAAGCCGCGCAGGCCGAACTTGCTGGCCGCGTAGGCCGCGGCGTAGGGCGACGTGATGAATCCGCCCAGCGAGATCATGTTGACCCAAATGCCGTGGCCCTGCGACTGGAAGATCGGCAGCACCGCGTGCGCGTCGTTCATGTGGCTGACGAGGTTCGCCTCGATCACGCGGTGGTGGTCGGCCAGCGGCACGTCCGTGTATTTGCCGACGACGCCGATGCCCACGTCGCTGAACCACAGGTCGATGCCGCCCAGCGCACGGCGGGCTTCGTTGGCGAAGTCCGCGACGGCGCTGGCGTCGGTGACGTCGACCGTGCCCACGTGCGCCACGGCGCCGGCTTCACGGCACTGGCGGGCGATGTCCTCGAGGCCTTCGCGGCCGCGCGCGCCCAGGACGAGATGTGCGCCTTGCCTGGCGAAGGCGATGGCTGTCGCGGCACCGATGCCGCTCGATGCGCCGGTGATGACGACGCGGAACGTGTTGCGCTTCATGCTGTTTACCTTTCTTCCACTCGACAGGCCATGAGGCTAGCATGGCTTGAAATGCGCCCGTGCCCGTTTGCCGCGGGGACACTCTGTGGCATCCCGGACCACCATCCGCCACACGACTGCGCCATCGCGTGACACTTGCAAAACAATGGTGACTTCGAGCGCAGTCCGAACGTGCCGGGGCCCACTTGTTCCATGCCCGGCACATCTGTGTCACACAACCTGAACACCCATGCAGCCCCGGCCAGCAATAAGCGCTGGCACAGCAATTGCACCCAGCCTCCCTCCAGCGACAACCACTCGTGTGAGGTGCAGCTTGCCCCGTCCAACATCCCTGACCACGCTGCGGTGGCCCGCCGCGCTGCTGCTGGCGCCGGCCGCCCCGGCTGTCCACTGTGCGCCGATGGACTTCCCGCTCGGTCCCTTGCCCATCGTGGAAATCGTCGGCATCGCGCCGCAGTCCGCCGCAGCCATCGAGCGCGACCGCCTGCCGTATGCGGTCCAGCGTGCGACCGACAAGGACATCACGCAGGCCCGCGCCGACAACCTGGCCGATTACCTGTCGCGCCACGTGGCCGGCATCAACGTCAACGACATTTCCGGCAGCCCGTTCCAGACGGACCTGACGTACCGCGGCTACCGCGCGTCGCCCGTGCTGGGATCGGGGCAGGGCCTGTCCGTCTACCTGGACGGTGTGCGTGTCAACGAGCCGTTCGGCGACGTGATCAACTGGGACATGGTGCCGGAGGCGGCGATCGGCGCCGTGCTGCTGGTGCCCGGCTCGAATCCCCTGTACGGCCTGAACACGCTGGGCGGCGCGCTGGCGCTGACGACGAAGTCCGGCCGCAGCCATCCTGGCCTGATGGCGGAAGTCACGGTGGGCAGCGGTGCGCGCAAGCGCGTGGACATCTCGTATGGCGTCGCGGCGCAGGAATGGCATACGCTGGTGGCGGCGACCGCGTTCGACGAGGATGGCTGGCGCGATCATTCTGACGGCCACCTGGGCAACGTGTTCGTCAAGGTGGGCCGCGTCAGCGGGGGCACGGACTGGAATGTGTCGCTGCTGGGCGGCCGCAGCCGGCTGCTCGGCAATGGCCTGCTGCCTTCCGGCTCCGCCGACGCGCCGGGGCTGTATGAGCTGGACCGGCGGGCCGTCTACACGTACCCGGACCGCACCCGCAACCAGCTGGGACAGGTCACGTTCAACCTGCGCCAGCAACTGGGCGAGGGTGCGGAGCTGACGGCGACAGCGTACGTGCGGCACAGCCGGCGCGACACCGTCAACGGCGACGTGAACGACGATGCGTTCGAAGCCGAAGAGGACGAGGAGGAGCAGGAGGAGGAGAAAGCCGTCCACCCGGCCATACTGAACACCACCAGCGCGCGCCAGCACGCGGAAGGCGCCAGCGTGCAGCTGAGCGCCACGCGCGGGCCGCACCAGCTGAGCGCCGGCGTCTCGCTGGACCGCAACCGCGTGCGCTACGCCCAGTTCGAGCAGGAAGGTTTTTTCAGCGACGAGCGCGGCGTGCTGCCCGATCCGGACGAGGAACGCGAGCCGTCGTCGTCGGTGACGGGCAGCGCGCGCACGGCCGGTGTCTATGTCAGCGATACGTGGACGGCGGCACCAGGCACGTTCGTTACGCTGTCGGCCCGCTACACCCATGCGCGGGTGGCGAACACGCTGACGAACGACGCGGGCGAACAGCCGCGCGAGACGTTCACGTACCGCAAGCTGAATCCTTCGCTCGGCATCGCCCACCAGGTCGATGCGGGGCTGACGCTGTTCGCCAATCTGGCGCAGAGCAACCGCGTGCCCACCGTGATCGAGCTGGGGTGCGCCGATCCCGCACAGCCGTGCCGCCTGCCGGTGGGGCTGCAGGCCGACCCGTACCTGGCGCAGGTGGTGTCGCGCACCGTGGAAGCAGGCGCGCGCTGGCAAGCGGGCATGGCGGCGCTGACGCTGTCGCTGTACCGCACGCGCAATCGCGACGACATCCTGTTCCTCAGCGCGAGCGCAAGCCAGCAAGGATATTTTGCGAACTTCGAACGCACCTTGCACCAGGGGCTCGACGTGGCCGCGCGCACGGATTGGGCAGGGCCGTGGGGCAATGTCGGCGCACGCGCCAGTTACAGCTGGCTGCAAGCGGAGTACGACGCGGACGGCGAACTCTTTACGGGTGCGCGCAACGTCCACGTCACGCGCGGCACGCGCCTGGCCGGCCTGCCGCGTCATACGTTCAAGCTGGGTGTCGACTGGGCACCGGCGGCCGGCTGGAGCGTTGGCGCCGACATGGTCGCGGTGTCGAACCTGCTCACGCAGGGCAACGAGGATGGGCTGGCGGCGGACCCGGAAGAGGGCGTCGCGCCGCGGCCGGCCGACTGGCGCATCGGCGGCCACGCGCTGCTGCACCTGCGCGCCAGCTGGCAGCCGGCGCCGCGCTGGGAGCTGTTCGTGCGGGTCAACAATGCGCTCGACCGGCGCCACGAATCGTATGGCACGGTCGCGCGCGACGTATTCCCGGGCGGCCAGCCGCTGGCGGCGGGCGAGGAGGCGCAGCCGGCCCGCTTCGTCGCGCCCGGCGCGCCGCGCACGTGGCTGGCGGGCCTGCGCTACCGCTTCTGACCGCGCCAAAAACGGGACACCGCGGGAACAGTGCCGCGGACCGTTGATCCGATCCTGCACAACGGCTGCCCCATTTGCCCATCGCAGCCATTGGCACGCAATTTGCGAAATTCGAAGCAGCGGCGGGTGCCGCATTGCGAGGAGAACCAATGAAGACAAGAGCTGCCATTGCCTGGAAAGCGGGGGCGCCGCTGACGATCGAAACGGTCGACCTGGAACCGCCGCGCGCCGGCGAAGTGCTGGTGGAGGTGAAGGCCACCGGCATCTGCCACACGGATTACTACACGCTGTCCGGTGCCGATCCGGAAGGCCTGTTCCCCGCGATCCTCGGCCATGAGGGCGCCGGCATCGTGCTCGAGACGGGGCCCGGCGTCACGTCCGTGCGCGCCGGCGACCACGTGATCCCGCTGTACACGCCCGAGTGCCGGCAATGCAAATTCTGCCTGTCCCGCAAGACCAATCTGTGCCAGTCGATCCGCACCACGCAGGGCCGCGGCCTGATGCCCGATGGGACGAGCCGCTTCTCGCTCGACGGCAAGCCGATCCTGCACTACATGGGCACGTCGACGTTCTCGAACTACATCGTCGTGCCCGAGATCGCGCTGGCGAAGATCCGCGAGGATGCGCCGTTCGACAAGGCCTGCTACATCGGCTGCGGCGTCACCACCGGCATCGGCGCCGTCGTGTTCTCGGCCAAGGTGGAGCCGGGCGCGAACGTTGCCGTGTTCGGGCTGGGCGGCATCGGCCTGAACGTGATCCAGGGCGCGAAGATGGTCGGCGCGGACAGGATCATCGGTATCGACATCAATCCGAAGCGCGTCGAGATCGCCCGCAAGTTCGGCATGACGGACTTCGTCAATCCGCAGGAGGTCGACAACGTCGTCGACCACATCGTGCAGATGACGGGCGGCGGCGCCGATTACTCGTTCGAGTGCGTCGGCAATACGCAGTTGATGCGGCAGGCGCTCGAGTGCACGCACAAGGGCTGGGGCCAGTCGTTCATCATCGGCGTCGCGGCCGCCGGCCAGGAGATTTCAACCCGGCCGTTCCAGCTCGTCACGGGGCGGCAGTGGAAGGGCTCCGCATTCGGCGGCGCGCGCGGCCGCACCGACGTGCCGAAGATCGTCGACTGGTACATGGACGGCAAGCTCAATATCGACGACCTGATCACGCATACCTTGCCGCTCGATCGCATCAACGAAGGCTTCGACCTGATGAAGCGGGGCGAGTCGATCCGCTCCGTCGTCCTCTACTGACCACCAGACCAAATATGGAGACAACCATGGCCATCCACATCCATCCCGCCATCGACGCCGGCGTGCAGCCGGCCACGCCAGGGTTCAGCGGCGGCACGCTGACGTGCCGCTGCGCCACCGATCCCGTCACCGTGCGCATCGGCGCCCAGGTCGCCCACAACCACGCCTGCGGCTGCACCAAGTGCTGGAAGCCGGAAGGCGCGCTGTTCTCGCAGGTGGCGGTCGTCGCGCGCGACAAGGTCGAAGTGCTGACGAACGGCCAGAAACTGAAGATCGTCGATCCCACCACGACGATCCAGCGCTATGCGTGCACCGGCTGCGGCGTGCACATGTACGGGCGCATCGAGAACGACAAGCACGCGTTCCACGGCCTCGATTTCGTGCATACCGAACTGTCGCGCGAGCCAGGTTGGGCGCCGCCCACATTTGCCGCGTTCGTGTCGTCGGTCATCGAGTCCGGTGTCGATCCGGCGCAGATGGATGCCATCCGCGCGCGGCTGAGCGACCTGGGGCTGCCGACTTACGATTGCCTGTCACCGCCGTTGATGGATGCGCTGGCCACGCAGGCGGCGAAGCTGGCCGGCACGCTGTACCACCCGGCGTGAGGAGGTGTTCATGAGAGCGGCATTGCTGTCGTTGCTGCTGCTGACGCTGCTGCCACCTTGCGCCGCGGCCGCCGAGCCGGCCGGCGGCTTTCCCACCGTGGCGCGGGTCGAGTACGTACTCGAATGTATGAACAACCATGGCGGCAAGCAGGAATACCTGTACAAGTGCGCCTGCGCGGTCGACCGCATCGGCGCCCGGCTGGCCTACGACGATTACGTGACGATGTCGGCGGCGCTGCGCTACCAGACGCTGGAAGGGCCGCGCGGCGCCGAGTTTCGCGACCCACAAAGCGTCAAGGACATGGCTGCCAAGTACAAGGCTGTCCAGGCCGAGGCGGCGCAGGCCTGCCTGCTGGGCCAGGGCGGCACTACCGGAGGAACCCGATGAAGATCCAAACCTGTCTCCCACTGGCCCTGCTGGCGCTGTGCGCGCTGGCACCCGCGGCGACGGCCGATGCGCCCTACAAGGTCGTGGACGGCAACAAGGTCGATACGCAAACCTTGAACGGCTGGCGCACGTGGCGCGCGCTGGCGTGCGAACGCTGCCACGGCGCGCAGCAGGAAGGCGCGGTCGGGCCGGCGCTGACGGCCAGCCTGAAGGCGCTGTCGAAGGAAGACTTCAAGAACACCGTGCTGCACGGCCGGATCGAGAAGGGCATGCCGAACTTCGACGGCAGCAAGCAGGTGGTCGAGAACATCGACAACCTGTACGCCTACCTGAAGGGGCGCTCGGATGGCGCGATCGCGCCGGGCAAGCTGCAGGAAATGGAAAAATGAACGCGGCGCCGAGAAGGGCTTTCGCCGCGGCGCTGCTGTGCACCGTGCTGGCCGTACCCGCCGGCGCCGCGGAGCCGGAAGGCACGGGCCGCCCCGTGCTGCGCGTGTGCCAGGACCCGAACAACCTGCCGTTCTCGCGGCGCGACCTGGCCGGCTTCGAGAACCGCATCGCCGCGCTGTTTGCCGAGGAGCTGGGCTGGGACATCGCCTACACGTGGTTCCCGCAGCGGATGGGCTTCGTGCGCAACACGCTGCGCGCGAAGGAGCCGGGTACGGACCGCTACAAGTGCGACCTGATCACCGGCGTCGCGACGGGTTTTGATCTCGGCATCGTCACGCAGCCTTACTACCGTTCGACCTATGCGATGGCCTATCTGCGCGGGCATGGCCTGGACGGCGTGCACTCGCTGGACGACCTGCTGGCGCTGCCGGCCGAGCAGCGCGCGCGCCTGAAGCTTGGCGTGTTCGGCGGCTCGCCGGTGGCGGACTGGCTGCTGGCGCACGACATGATGCAGCAGGTGGTGTCTTACCAGCGGCAATCGGGTGATGCGGAACAATACCCCGGCCAGATCGTCGAGAACGACCTTGCCGCCGGCAAGATCGACGTCGCGTTCGTGTGGGGCCCGATCGCCGGTTATTTCGCGGAGCGCGCGCCGGAGCACCGCATCGCCGCCGTGCCGCTGGCATCGCCGCCGGGCAGCCGCTTTGATTTTGCGATCGCGATGGCGGTGCGCTTCGGCGACAAGGAACTGAAGCAGCGGATCGACGCGCTGATTGCCCGCAACCGCGACCGCATCGCCGCGATCCTCGGCGAATACGGCGTGCCGCTGCTGGACGAAGAGGGCCACGTGATCGAGGCGGCACAGGCGCACTGACGGCGTCCGCCACGGCGCCACGACGACAATCCGACGGAGGACACGACGATGCGGCCGTTGAAGGTCTTCGCGTTCGACTATGCGTGTGCCGGCGGGCCGGCGGCGCCGCGGCTGGAAGCCAGCCAGCGCCAGGACGGCGCGCTGATGCTGCGCGCGCTGTGCGCCGACCTGCGCCTGTTGCCCGACGTCGAGCTGCTGGCGTTCCAGAACGCCTCGCCGCAGCCGGCCGGCGCGCCGTTCGGCCGCCGCTTCGCCGAGCGCGTGCTGGCCGCGGACGCCGTGTGGCCCCTGGCGCCGATCGCCGGCGGCATCCTCGAGCGGGTGTCGCGGCAGGTGCTGCGGCACGGGCGGATCCTGCTGGGCAGCGCACCGGATGCGGTGCGCGTCGCGGCCAGCAAGCAGCTGACGTGCGCCGCATTGCAGCGTGCCGGCGTGCCGACCGTCAGCACGTTCGCCCCGCAGGATCTGCTGCCCGACGGCTCCGGTGCGTGGGTCGTCAAGCCGGATGACGGCGCCGCCTGCATCGATACGCGGCTGTTTCCCGATCGCGCCGCGGCGCAAGGCTGGGCGTCCGCGCAGTCCGGCCGCAAGCTCGTGCTGCAACCGTTCGTGGCGGGACGGATCGGCAGCCTGTCGCTGTTGTGCCATGACGGTGGCGCGCGCGTGGTCGGGTGCAACGAGCAGCGCATCGCCGTGCACGACAACCAGTTCCGTTTCCTGGGCTGCACCGTCAACGGGCTGGCCGGCATGGTGCCGGACGTGCATGAGCTGGCGCAGCGTGTCGCCGCCGCGCTGCCGGGGCTGTGGGGCTATGTCGGCGTTGATTTCATCCTGGCCGCAGGCGGCGTGCTGGTGCTGGACGTGAACCCGCGGCTGACGCTGTCGTATGCGGGACTGCGCGCATCGACGGGCGTCAATCCCGCCGCCCTCGTGATGGCGCTGCTGGATGAAGGCGCACCGCCATATGGTGACGGGCGTGCGCCGTTCGTCAGCGTGGACGTGGCGGCGTTCGGGCCGCGTTAGCGCTGCCTGTTCAGCGCACCACGACACCCCACGGCAGCTTGCCGACGGCGATGTCGCGCAGCTTCTCGTTGCGCAGCGTGTCGATCACGGACACGGTGCCGGAGCGGCCGTTCGCCACGTACAGCTTCGCGCCATCCGGTGTCAGCGCCATGTTCCACGGCCGCTGGCCGACGCCGACGGTGGCCACGACCTGGTTCGTCTTCGTGTCGATGACGGAGACGCTGGCCGCGCCGCCGTTCGACACATAGACGCGGCTGCCGTCCGGATGCACGGCGATGCCGTTGGCGCGCAGCCCGGCCAGGATGCGTGCCGAGATGGCGCGGCGCGCGGTGTCGATGACGAACACCTCATTGGCATTTTCCGCCGCCACGTAGGCGCGGCTGCCGTCCGGCAGGAAGCCGATACCGCGCGGCCGCGCGCCGACGGCGATCTGCGCCACCTGCTTGCGCTGTTCGACGTCGAGAATGTCGACCGCGCCGCCGTTTTCGGCGCTGACGTACAGCCAGCGGCCGTCCGGGCTGAACACGGCGTGCTCGGGGTTCTGGCCATGCACGGCAATCGCGAACGCACGCTGGCGCGTGCTCGTGTCGGTGATGACGATCTCGTTCTTTTCCTCGACGGCGGCGGCAACCCAGCGGCCGTCCGGCGAGATCGCCACGCCCTCTGGGGACTCGCCCAGCGCCACCGTGCCTTCCGGCGCACGGCGCTCCAGGTTGACGAGCTGCAGCCGGTTGTTCGGCTGGTCGCTGACGTACAGCCAACGCGCATCGGGCGTGACGGCCAGCCCGCGCGGCTTGCTGCCGGCCGGGACTTCGGCCACCACCGTGTCGGTCGCCGTGTCGATGATCGACACGGTGCCGGAACCTTCATTGGGCACGTAGGCAAATGGCGCGGCGTGCAGCGCGGGGGCAGCACAGAACAGGACGGCGAGGAGGGCGCGGAGCAGGGGACGCGATGTCATGGTTTCCTTCGTCAGCACGGCAGCGGTTTGCCGGGGTTGCGGATGTGCAGGCGCTCCACCTTGCGGTACAGCGTGTTGCGGCTCATGCCCAGCTGGCGCGCGACCGTCGAGATGTTCCAGCTGTGGCGCTGCAGCTCGCGCAGCAGCGCATCGCGTTCGGCGCTCTCCAGAGGATTCAGTGGGTTCAGCGGGTTCAATGCGGTATCGGCGGCTGCCGGCGCTACGTCGTCGTCGGCATCGTCTTCCAGCTCGGGCACGACGATGCCGGTGCGGTATTCCGGCGGCAGGTCGTGCACCGTCAGGTGGTCCGCTTCGCGCAGCGCGATCATCGCGCGCAGCAGGTGCCGCAACTGGCGCAGGTTGCCGGGCCAGCGCTGCCGCTCCAATGCCGCCAGCAGCGTGTCGTCCAGCGTGATCACGGCGTCTTCGTCGCTTTCCTCGGCAACGATGTGGGCGACGAGCGCGCGCAGGTCGCTGCGTTCGCGCAGCGGCGGCAGCCGCAACGTGATGCCTTGCAGGCGGTAGAACAGGTCTTCGCGGAACGTGCCTTCGGCGATCTTCTGCTGCAGGTCGCAGTGGGTGGCGCTGGTGACGTGGATGTCCAGCGGCACCGGCGTGCCCCCGCCCAGCGGCACGATGGTGCGTTCTTCCAGCACGCGCAACAGGCGGGCCTGCAATGCGTACGGCATGTCGCCGATCTCGTCGAGGAACAGCGTGCCGCCGTTCGCCTGGTACAGCTTGCCGTGCTGGCCGTCCTTGCTGGCACCCGTGAACGCGCCGGCGCGGTAGCCGAACAATTCGCTCTCGATCAGCGTCTCCGGGATGGCCGCGCAGTTGATGGCCACGAACGGCTTGCCGGCGCGGCTGCCCGACTGGTGCAGCGCCTGCGCGAACACTTCCTTGCCGGTACCCGTTTCGCCCAGCAGCATGATGGCCACGTTCCGCTCCAGCACGCGGCTGGCGGTGCGCACGTTGCGGGCCATTGCCGCGTCGCCGAAATGCAGGCGCTCCAGCGGCGCCGCCGTCGGCGCGATGGCGTCGCGCAGCGGCTGGTGCGGCATCACGGCGCGCACGGGCGGCAGCATCACGCCAAAGAAGCGCGCGCCGGTGCGGATGCCGAAGATCGGCACGGCGTGGAACGCCTTCTTCACCGTGCTGTCCACGAGGCCGGGGAAGGAGCTGTTGAACAGTTCGCTGATGTCGCGCCCAACCACTTCCGCGGGCTTGGCCAACCCCAGCTGGAACAGCGCGCAGCGCGTCGCGGCCAGCACCTTGCCTGTCGGGTCCAGCGCCAGCGCGCCTTCGCTGAGCGTGCCGATGAACTCGGGCCGGTTGTGGAAGCGCAGGATGTAGTCGTGGCGGAAGCGGTCGAGGAAGACGCGGTTCTCGATCATCTGCACGGACATCGTCACGAGCGCCAGCGTGTGCTGCTGCGCGAGCCGCGATTCGCCGGAGGCATCGAGCGCGGCGACGATCTCGCCCTCGTGGTCGAAGATCGGCGCGCCCGCGCACGACAGGCCGATGTGGCGCGCCAGGTAGTGTTCGTCCTGGTGCACCGTGACGGGACGGCGCTCGACGAGGCACGTGCCCATGCCGTTGGTGCCCTGGGCGCGCTCGCTCCACACGGCGCCCGGCATCAGCCCGGAGTGCGACGCGGCGTGGGTAAAGCCGGGATCGCCGAAGTAATCGAGCAGCACGCCTTCGGCATCGGTCAGCACGATCGCATAACCGGAGCCGGCCAGCTGCTGGTACAGGTTGGCCATCTCGACCTTCGCCACCGCCTGCACGCCGGCGAGCCGGGCGCGGCGCTCGGCAAGTTCGCCGGCGGCGACGACCTCGGGCTCGTCACGCTTGCCGGGGTCGAGCTGGTAATCGTGCAGGCAACGTATCCACGAGCGGGTGATCTGGTTGCTGGTGCCGGCGGTATCGGCACCGACCCGGCTCTGGACGATCGAACGCACCCGCCTGCCGTGGTCAACAGCGCAATCGGACATTCTGTCTCCTCCGCCGCTGGCGATGGCCGCGGCTGTTTTGGCTCGCGCTTCGGCGCGTGTTGTCCAGAATACACCGACCCTCGGCGGAATGAAATGGTAGCGCTGACAAAAAGTTGGCAAACATGCGACACCGCAGCCACGAAAATGACACAGCGGCGGCACAGCGCTGCTTGCGCGCTGTGCCGAAGTTGAACATCGGGTGGACCACGCAGCCCATGCGCTCGCTGGCACGCTCCATGCAACTTGTGACGGTGCAGTGCTCGTCCATCACAGACTGGCTATACAACAAGGAGACACCCATGTTCCTGCCGCACCGTATTTCCCTTTCCCGCCTGTGGCCATGCGTTGTGCTGGCCGCCGTGCATGGCGCCGCATGCGCCGATTCCGACGTGGAGAAGCTGACCAAGGATCCGAAGAACTGGGCCATGCAGGCCGGCGACCTGGCCAACCAGCGCTACAGCGAGCTGAAACAGATCAACAGCGGCAATGCCGGCCAGCTGCAGGTGGCGTGGACGTTCTCGACGGGCGTGCTGCGCGGCCACGAGGGCGGCCCGCTCGTCATCGACGACACGCTGTACGTGCACAGCCCGTTCCCGAACAAGGTCTATGCGATCGCGCTGGAAGACCAGCGCATCAAGTGGAAGTACGAACCGAAGCAGGACCCGGCCGTGATCCCCGTGATGTGCTGCGACGTCGTCAACCGCGGCGTCGCCTACGCCAACGGCAAGATCTTCCTGCAGCAGGCCGACACGACGCTCGTCGCGCTCGATGCGAAGACGGGCAAGGAGATCTGGAAGGTCAAGACGGGCGACCCGAAGAAGGGCGAGACGACGACCAACACGCCGCACGTGTTCAAGGACAAGGTGCTGACGGGCGTCTCCGGCGGCGAGTTCGGCGTGCGCGGCCGCATCACCGCGTATGACATCAACACGGGCAAGCTGATCTGGCAGGCGCACAGCACGGGGCCGGACAAGGAGATGCTGATCGACCCCGGCAAGACGATGACGTGGACGAACGGGAAGATGGCGCCAGTGGGCAAGGATTCGTCGCTGAAGACGTGGAAAGGCGACCAGTGGAAGATCGGCGGCGGCACGACGTGGGGCTGGTACAGCTACGATCCGCAACTGAACCTGGTGTACTACGGCACCGGCAACCCGAGCACGTGGAACCCGCGCCAGCGCCCCGGCGACAACAAGTGGTCGATGGCGATCTTCGCGCGCGACCTCGACACGGGCGTGGCGAAATGGGTCTTCCAGATGACGCCGCACGACGAGTGGGACTACGACGGCGTCAACGAGATGATCCTCGCGGACGTGAACGTGAAGGGCAAGCAGCGCAAGGCCCTCGTGCACATGGACCGCAACGGCTTCGGCTACACGATGGACCGCGTCACCGGCGAGCTGCTGGTGGCCGAGAAGTTCGACCCGGCCGTCAACTGGGCCACGCACGTGGACATGAAGACGGGCCGGCCGCAGGTGGTGGCCAAGTACAGCACCGACAAGAACGGCGAGGAGGTCAATTCGAAAGGCATCTGCCCGGCCGCGCTGGGTTCAAAAGACCAGCAGCCGGCCACGTACTCGCGCAAGACGGGGCTGTTCTACGTGCCGACGAATCACGTGTGCATGGACTACGAACCGTTCAAGGTCGAGTACACGGCGGGCCAGCCCTACGTGGGCTCGACATTGGAGATGTATCCCGCGCCGGACAGCCACGGCGGGCTCGGTAATTTCATCGCGTGGGATGCGGGCACCGGCAAGATCGTCTGGTCCAAGCCGGAGAAATTCTCGGTGTGGAGCGGGGCGCTGTCGACCGCTGGCGACGTGGTGTTCTACGGCACGCTGGAAGGCTACCTGAAGGCCGTCGACCACAACGGCAAGGAGCTCTGGAAGTTCAAGACGCCTTCCGGCATCATCGGCAACATCAACACGTGGGAGTACAAGGGCAAGCAGTACATCGGCGTGCTGTCCGGGATCGGCGGCTGGGCCGGCATCGGCCTGGCGGCGGGGCTGACGAAGAGTTCCGACGGCCTGGGCGCGGCCGGCGGCTACAAGGACCTGGCGAACTACACGGAACTGGGCGGCGTGCTGACGGTGTTCACGCTGCCCGATACGGTGGCGCCATCCGGCGACCGGACCGCCGCGCAGGACAAGTAAGGGTCCGCCCGCAAACGCTCACGGCTTGTCGCGTGGGCGCTTGCGGCGCAGCAGCGGCTGATCGATGACGCGGCGGATGACGCGCACGGGCACCCCGTCGCGCGCCATCACGAGTGCCGCCTGGTAGCGGCTGATGTTGGGCAGCAGCTCGACGGTGGCATCGACGGCTTCGGCCACCGGTTCATTGGGACGGGTGCGGCGTTCGTTGGACATGATGACCTCCACGGGCGACAGCTTACCCGGGTTTGGCCCCGCCGTGTGGGCCGCAACGGCTTTATGCGACCATCAGCGCGTTGATGGCGCCATATCCCAGCGAGCGGGCGGCGACGGCGCCGCTGCCGAGGAAGGCCACGATCGCTTCATGGGCCGCCGCGTAAGCCGCTTCGCCCGTCGCCGAACCGGCGCTGAGGCGCCGCACGCCCAGTTCACGCAGCCGCGCCGGCGCGGGCAGCTGCGGCAGCGCCATCACGTTGAGCGGCATGCCGATCGCGCCGGCCAGCGCGCCGATGTCCGCTTCGTCGGAGACGCCCGGCACGAACAGGCCACTGGCGCCGGCATCCCGGTACAGCGCGGCGCGGCGGATGGTCTCCGACACGCGTTCGCCGGCCGGGGCGAGGCCGCGCAAGTACACGTCGGTACGCGCGTTGATGTACAGCCGCGTGCCCGCCGCGGCGGCCCGCACCGCTGCGATCTTCCGGCACAGCAGTTCGACGGGCCCGCCGCCATCCTCGATATTGATGCCGACGACGCCCACGCCGATCAGCTCGCGCACCAGCGCTGCCACCTGGGCCGGGTCGTCGCTGTAGCCGTCCTCAATGTCCACCGTCAGCGGCAGGTCGCTGACGCGGCCGATGCCGCGTGCCGTCGCCAGCAGCAGTTCGACGGGCAGGTGGCTGCCATCCGCATGGCCGTGCGACCACGCCACCGCTGCGCTGCTGGTGGCCAGCGCTTGCGCGCCGGCGGCCTGGGCCAGTCGCGCGCTGCCGCCGTCCCAGCAATTCGCCAACAGTAGCAGGCCATCTTCGTGCAAGGCTTGGAACAGGTCGTCCTTTTTCATGAGGTCTCCTCGTTGTGGTTGAGTGAATCGAGATGGCGCGCCGCATAGGCCAGCCAGGGCTGCCAGCCGGCACTGCGCTCGGCGAGCGCCGGGTGGTTGAAAGCCGAGTGGTCGAACGTCACGTCGGCGACGGCATCGAACAACGTCGGGTCGGCCGCCGCGGCCTCGGCCAGTGTGCGCAGGGCGCCGTGTTGTGCAGCCGTGACAGGCAGGGTCGCCAGGTGCGCCGCCGCGACGGCGGCTGCCGTCGGGAACAGCCGCTCCAGCCCCGGCAGGCAAAGCGTGGCGGGCAGCGGGTCGGCGCACAGGTCCAGCAGCGCCGCGACGCCGGCTGCCGGCAGCAGCGCCAGCACGGCCGCTTCGAAGCCGTCCCAGCTGCCCAGTGGGCGCAAGCCGGGCCGCCGCGCGACCAGCGGTGCGAGCAGCGGATCGGTGGACAGGTGGGCGTTGATCGTGGCGATGTCGGCCGCCGTGTCGAACACGCGGGTGACGCGTTCCAGCGCTTCCGGCATCGCGCGTACGTCGGCCAGGCGCAGCCCGACGGTGAGACCGTGGCGGTGCGGATCATGCGCGACGCGCAGCGTGCCGGGCACGGCGCCGATCCGCAGCGTGCGGGCGTACTGGCCCTGGCCGGTCACTGCGACACCGGGCAGCGGCACGCACGCGGACAGCATCGCCGACCAGTCGTACGGCGGCTGGTAGCGCAGGCGCAGCACCAGTTCCTCGCCGCTGGCCGCGTTGCCGGCGCCGTGGCGCAGTGCACTGGGCGCGCGCCGGTACATCGCCTTGAACGTCTCGTTGAAGCGGCGCACGCTGCCGAAGCCGGCGGCCATCGCCACGTCCGTCATCGGCAGGCGCGTTTCGTGGATCAGCTGCTTGGCAAGGAGGATGCGGCGTGTCTGCAGCACCGTGACGGGAGCGGCGCCCAGGTGTTGCTGGAACAGCCGGCGCAGCTGGCGCGCGCTGACTTGCAGCCGCGCGGCGACGGCTTCGACGGCGCGCTCGTCATGCCCCGTCTCGGCGAACAGCGCCAGCGCGCGGGCCACCGTGTCGGAGCTGCCGCGCCAGGCGCCGCCACCGGGCGCGGACTCGGGCCGGCAGCGCAGGCATGGCCGGAAGCCTTCCTGCTGCGCGGCGGCCGCCGAGGCGAAGAAGCGGCAGTTCTCGATGCGCGCCGTACGTGCCGGGCAGATCGGGCGGCAGTAGATCCCCGTCGACGTGACGCCGACAAACAGGCGCCCGTCGAAGCGGGTGTCGCGCGTCTGCAGGGCGCGGTAGCAACTGATGCGGTCGTTCAAGTCCATGCCGCCATGATGGCATGGCACGGGCGCCTAGCGCTGGCGGAAAACGGCCAGGGTCATTTTTTCCGTCGTCGCGCCGCCCAGGCGAGCGGCAGGCCGGTCAGCAGCAGGGCCCACGTGGCAGGCTCCGGCGCGGAGGAGATCATGAAGGAAGTCTGGTCGGTCCAGCGGTACGACGACTCCTCGTAGTGGTCGGGCCGGAAGTGGTACTCGTATTCGCCGTCGCCGGAAATGAAGTAATGGCCGCCGCCGACCCAGCCTTCCGGGTCCGTGCCCCACTGGCCGGCCTTGAACGAGAGCGCGCCGCCGGTACCGAACGTGAACTGCTCGAGCCCGCACTTCCAGTACTCGTTGCTCTGGCTTTCACACGCGACGTAGTCATAGTCGTTCAGCAGGAAGGAAGTGATTTCCGAGCGGGCGACGATGCCGTCGCCGTCGCCATCGATGCCGGTGAACGCGCCGGTCAGTTGCCGGTCAGCGATGAACGTCCCGGAGGTCGAATCGTGGAAACCTTGGTACGTGAAGTGCCAGGTCTCGGCGACTGCCGGGAGTGCGCAGGCCACCAGGGCCCCGCAAACTATAGTCTTGAGCATGTGTGCCTCGCGTCAGGGAGAGAGGGGGAACTACAGGCTAACAGTACTGTCGAGGCCAAACGGCCCTCCCCACATGCTGGCTTGTTCGGTATCAAAGTGCAATTGGATTTATTGATGTTGCGACTCGGAAATCGTGCCATTCTGCTATCGGCACGTCCGTGCGCCGGCGCTGGGCGTCAATGGCCAGGGTACAGCTGCGACAACTGGGGCAGTTGTTCGGTCACGAGCTGTGCCAGCGGCGCCCCCAGCAACAGGCCACCCAGGCCGCAGGCGGCGATGACGACCATCGCCAGCGCGATCGACATGACGAAGCGGCGGTTCGGCACGCGCAGCACGAACGGCAGGTTGATCGCGACGCTGGCCAGCGACGCGAGGATCGCGCCGGTGGCCGCCGCCTCCAGCGTGAGTTTGCCGTCGGCGGCAAGGCTGGCCGCGGCCGCGACGGCACTGGCGCTCGATACCGCGCCGCCCAAGACGCTGACCAGATAGAAGCCCGCGTTGCCGAAGTACTTCTGCGTCAGCACGCCGACGATGTGCAGCAGCAGGAAGACCAGGCCGTACTTCAACGCGCTCCACAGCGAGAACGGCAGCATGATCTGGTTGTCCTGCGGATCGGCGCCCGGCGGAGTCTGCAGTGCCGGACCGCGCCGCCGCGCGAATACGAAGAATGCGCTGGCCGCGAGCATGCCGGCGAACGCTCCCGTGCCCGCGACCGCGACGGCCGGTGCCAGCAGCGCGAGGATCACGGCATTGCGCATCACCATTGCCGCGGTCGCCAGCAGGATGCCGCGGTAGGCCGCCGCGGCCACGGCGCCGGCGGCCTGGACGCCGATCCGCGACGCCAGCTCGTTGACGGTGACGCTGCTGTTGACGAGGCCGCCGAGGAAGCCGGCGATCGCCACGCCACGCGTGCCGAACGCCTTCCACAGCACGTAGTTGACGAAGCCGATGCCGGCGATCAGGATCACGGTCGCCCACGCTGCGCGCGGCTGGATCAGGCCCATCGGCCCGATGCTGCCGATCGGCAGCGCCGGGTAGATCACGATCGCCAGAATGGCCAGCAGCAGCGCGGAACGCAGCTCGCCTTCCGTCAGGCCGATCGAGAAGCCTTGCAGGATGTCCTTCCATGCCAGCAGGGCCGTCGACGACACCATGATCGCGGCAGGCGTCAGCGTATGCCCCTTGCCGCACAGGATGCCGGCGATGCACGTGACGAGCATCGCCGCCGACGTCGTCAGCTCCGTACCTTCGTGCGTGCGCATATCCTGCAGGTTCAGGAAGACCGTCAGCAAGCCAGTCAGGCACAGCACGATATAGGCGTAGGTGTCG
The DNA here is from genome assembly GCF_007830495.1 of Pseudoduganella flava. Lineage (GTDB taxonomy): Bacteria > Pseudomonadota > Gammaproteobacteria > Burkholderiales > Burkholderiaceae_D > Rugamonas > Rugamonas flava. The sequence goes on from NZ_VLKW01000009.1 coordinate 192,535, forward strand.
CCCAGCGACGCGCCGACGGCCCCCAGTACGGCAATGAAACCGAACGTGCGCAGGCCCGCTTCCTTCTTGCGGCGCTCCCGCTCCAGTCCGATCAACAGGCCGAGCGCCAGCGCCAGCGCGAAGCGCGTCAGCATTTCGAGATACGGCCAGTCCGGCACCACCTGCGCGGTGGCGGTGACGGCGGCAATGGTCGGGATCGAACTCATGAGCCGACTGTAACGCCGAACGGCGCGCACCGCCCACACGTTTTGTGGCGCGGCAATGCTGTGCGGCGAAAAAATCCCTTGGGCTAAGATGATATTTCAGATAACAAGGAGGCATCATGCAGAACGACGACAAACAGCGTCCGGGCCAGCCGACGATCCACACGCACCTGCCGGATTCGGTGCCGCCCGAGGACGTGAAGAAAATCGTGGGCGAACCGGTGCCGCATGGCGCCGACTACAACTCGCCGCCGCCGCGCGGTGCGGCCAAGTCGATGGGCAGCGGGCTGGACGAATCGGTCGGCGGGCCGGGCCTGGGCACCGACCCGATGGAGCGCGGCCTGGCCGCGACGCGGCGCGACCAGGACACCCGCGCGGATGACCGGCACATGGGCAACCTGCAGCAAGGCGGGCAGCAAGCGCAGTCCGGGCAGGGGAGCCAGCAATCGCAGTCGGGGCAAGGTGGCCAGCAGTCGCAGGCCGGCCAGTCCGCCGCGCCCGGCAATGCCCAGCGTGACGCGGGCTCCCGCTCTGAAGGCTTGCTGCCCCGTAGCGGCGAGACCGACGGCCGCTATGACGTGGCGGAAGAAGTGAGCCTCGACCAGCAGTCCGACCAGGCCCGCCGCGTCGGCAGCATGGAGGAAGCTGCGAAGGGCCCGCACGGCGACCAGCTGGCCGATGCCGTCGCCCGCACCGTGGGCAAGGGCGCCGACAAGGGCCCAGGCAAGGGCTGATCGCCGGGGTCCGTTGTAATTTGTCCGCTGCCGCCTGGGCAGCGGATCGGTGCGCCCGTACCGATGCCGAACCGCCGCTCCACGCGGTGTCGCGTTGCTACAACCGTGTATTCGGGGAATTTTTTTCAGTAACTTTTAAGCTGCGTCAAGTCGCCATTCGCGCGCGGCGCTTGCATGGCTGCCTATACTGCAAGCTATCGTGCGGCGCAGCCTGCGCCGCCATTGCGAGGGAGGCTTCCATGCGTCAGGACCCGCTGTTGGCGAGCATCGGCGGCATGCTGCGCAAGTTCAAGCGTGCCGAGGCCTGGCTGCGTCATGCCGGCTTACCCACGTTCCTTGCCCGGGTGCCGATCTGGCTGCTGTGCGTGCACTACTGCCTGATGATGAAAGGGAAGACGGGGCGCATCGCCCGCATCGGCCACAAGATCGACCGCTGGCTCGACACGATCACGGAACTGTCGCGCCACGAGAAGGCCCGCATCGAATTGATCGACGTCGACAGCGGCATGCGCAACGACATCGAATCGACGAAGAAAACGCTGCTGTTGTTGCGCGAGCTGTGCGTGGACGTCGGCACGCTGTTCGGCAGCATCGGCTTCCGCTCGCGCATCCTCGACCGCACCCAGCGCGAATTCCTGGCCGTCGTCGACGAATCCTGTGGTACCGCGACCACGTTACAGCGCGCGCTGGAACTGCACGACGCACGGGCGCTGGCATTACTGCGGCAAATGCACGACCGGGAGCGCGAGGCGTCGCGCGACGCCGGCAAGGCAGAAAACACCGCAAACGCCGTCGATGCTGAAAACGCCGTCAACGCCGTCAACGCTGTCAACGCCGTCAATGCTGAAAATGTCGCCAACGCCGTCAACGCCGTCAGTGCTGAAAATGCCGCCAACGTCGCCAATGCTGCAAATGCCGCCTACGTCACCAAAGCCGCCAACGTCGCGAACGTCGCAAAAGCCGCCAAGGCCGACAGTCGCGAAGGCGGCCACTGGGATAGCATCGAGAACGCAGGCACGGAAGCCGCGCCGCACCCCCATTCCATTCCCTCTACCGCCAGCACTGCCGCCATCACCGTAGCCACTGCCACCGCGGCCAGCACTGCCAGCACTGCCAGCACCGCCACCACCACGGCTGCCACGGCAGCCGTGCCGGCACCCGCCGTCGTCAAAGTCTGATTTCCTCGCTCGGGCGCCAAGCCCGGTCCCGAGTCACGCCGGGACGTGACCGCCGGCATACCCTGCCGGCCGCACCGGTTTGCAACGTGTCCAGGCGATGGGTGAAGAGGGGGACCGCCGCCATTGCGTCGCTGTTTGGTGCAGGTCACGTCCGCCGTGATCGCGCGTGCAGCGCCGCCGTCATGGCCGCGGTGTGATCACCTGCAGGCCACCGTGCGATACTGCACAGAAGAATCAGTGTGCTTTCGACAAGATCAACAGCCAGCGGCCGAACAGCAGGATCTCGATATGGCCCGGCTGCACGCCGGTATCGCATTCGATGATCGGGTTCACCGCATAGAAGCGCTTGCGAAAATCGCGGCAGACCAGCATCTCACGTTTGCCGAAGCGGACCAGAAAGGACATGGGGGCGTATTCGAGGCCGAAGCGGGACTCAAAGCGGGAACCGATGCCGGTATTGATGGTTGCCATGACAATTCCTTTGTAAAAAACACCGCGCACGGCCGGCTGGGGAGCCGAGGGAGAGCGATGCATATTGTTACGTACTGGTTTCGTAAGGTTTGGCAAGACCCGGTGCTTCGGACGTCGTGCTTAGGAACTCGTGCTTTCGAATTCGTGCTTTCGAATTCGTTTTGAAACTCGTCCTTGAACTCGTGTTCCCGCTGCCGCCGGTGCCAGGTTACTGCTCACTGATGAGAAGCATATCACAAACTACTGTACATAAACACAGGGCTGTATGAAAACGCAGGTATTTTTGCCAACCGTTGTATTTCCGCAAAACCCATGAGCCGGATCGCCTACGGAAAACTCATCCGCTTCATCGAGGCGCGCCTGAGCCCCGGCGGCGAGCTGGGGCTGCACCTGACCGCCGGCGTCGCCTTGCTCGTCACCGCCGTCGCCGTGTTTCGCGAGATCGCCGAGGCGGTCGGCGAACAGGACGACATCGCGCGCTTCGACGGCCACGTGGCGCAGTGGTTCAACACCCATGCGTTCGAGCCGTTGACGACGATCATGTTCGGCATCACGCACCTGCACGGCATCCCCGCGATGAGCATCGCGGCCGCCTTGCTGGCGCTGTGGTTCTGGCGCAAGGGCGCGCCTTACTGGGTGTTGTCGGTGGCCGTTTCGGTTCCCGGCGGCATGCTGCTGAACGTGCTGTTGAAGTACACCTACGAGCGGCCGCGGCCCGCGTTCGACGAGCCCTTGCTGACGCTCGCCACCTACAGCTTCCCCAGCGGGCATACCGCCGCCGCGACCTTGTTCTATGGGCTGCTCGCCAGCTATGTCGTGACGACGTCGCCCAGCTGGCGGCGCCGCTGCCTGGCGGTGGTGGCCGCTTGCGCGATGGTGCTGCTGGTCGCTTTCAGCCGCGTGTACCTGGGCGCCCATTACGTGTCCGACGTGCTGGCCGCGATGGCCGAGAGCGCGGGCTGGCTGGCGATCTGCATCACCGCCGTATCGACGTTGCGACGCCGCCGGGCGGCGCGGCGGGACCAATGATGGCCGACGCCGTCGTCGTCATCAATGCGGGGGCCGGTACGGGCTACGATGCCGCGTGGGCCGCGGCGCTGCGCGACAAGTTCGCGCAAGCGGGACTGGCCGCCGAGGTGACGCTGGCCCATACGGGCGAGGAGGCGGTGCAGGCTGCGCGCGACGCTGTCGGGCGGGGTATCGGCATCGTTGTCGCGGGCGGCGGGGACGGCACGCAGAACGCCATTGCCGCGGTGCTGGTCGATACGTCCACCGCGCTGGGCGTGCTGCCGCTCGGCACGCTGAATCACTTCGCCAAGGACCTGAACATCCCGCTGACGCTGGAAGACGCGGTTGCCACGATCGCCCACGGCCGGCGGCAGGCCGTCGACGTGGGCGAGGTGAACGGCCGCATCTTCCTGAACAATTCCAGCCTCGGCCTGTATCCGGACATCGTGCGCGAACGCGTGCGGCAGCAGCGCCTGCGCGGACGCGGCAAATGGCCGGCATTCTTCTGGGCGAGCCTGTCGGCGTTGCGGCGCTATCCTTTCCTGAGCCTGCGGCTGCACGTGCACGGCGACGAGCATGCGCGGCGCACGCCATTCGTCTTCATCGGCAATAATGCGTACACGATGCAGGGCCTGAACATCGGCGTGCGCGAACGGCTCGATGGCGGATGCCTGAGCCTGTACGTGGCGCAGCGGCCGACGCGGCTTGGTCTGGTGCGGCTGGCCTGCCATGCCCTGCTGGGGCGGCTGGAGCGGGTCCCCGACTTCGACGTGCTGGTGGCCGAGGACCTGACGATCCACAGCCGGCGCAAGCTGCTGCGCGTCGCCACCGACGGCGAGGTGACGCTGCTGGCGCCCCCATTGACCTACCGTTCGCGTCCCGGTGCGCTGACGGTCATCGTGCCACGTCAGGAGCGCTGATTGTCAGCGCCTCTCAAGGAGGAATCATGCGTACCCTCGTTCACCTGTCCGACATCCACTTCGGCCGCGTCGACGACCGCCTGCTCGCCCCGCTGCGCGCGACGGTCGAGGCGGTGCAGCCGCACGTCGTCGTCGTATCCGGCGACCTGACGCAGCGCGCCCGCAGTGCCCAGTTCCAGGCCGCGCGCGCGTGGCTCGACACGTTGCCGCAGCCGCAGATCGTCGTGCCGGGCAATCACGACATCCCGCTGTACAACGTGGCCGCGCGCTTCCTGACGCCGCTGACGAAGTACCGCCGCTACATCACGCCGAACCTGGCGCCGGAATACGTGGACGACGAGATCGCGGTGATGGGCCTGAACACGGCGCGCTCGCTGACGATCAAGGACGGCCGCGTGAACCGCGACCAGGTGGCGCGCCTGCAGGAACGGATGGCGAAGGTGGACCAGCGCCTGACCCGCATCGTCGTCACGCACCACCCGTTCGACCTGCCGGAACAGTTCGACGAGGACGACCTGGTCGACCGCGCGCCGATGGCGATGGAAGCGTTCGCCCGTTGCGGCGTCGACCTGCTGCTGGCGGGCCACCTGCACGCGAGCCATTCGGGCAACAGCGCGCGGCGCTACAAGATCGCCGGCTACGCGGCACTGGTCGTCCAGGCCGGCACGGCCACGTCGACGCGGGGCAGGGGAGAAACGAATTCGTTCAACGTGCTGCGCATCGACCAGGAAGAGATCCAGGTGGAGCGCTATGGCTGGAAGGAAGAGACCGGAGCGTTCGAAGTGGTGACGATCGAAGTATTCCGCCGCGCCGGCAACAGCTGGCAACCGCTCGGCACGACGCCGGACATGCCGGAAGCGATCACAAGCAGCGAGACGGTGGCGCCGCAGACCGTCAGCGGCTGAGCCCGTGTCCTGCTGGGGTCAGACCCCGACAGGACACGGCCACGGCAGTCATATTGACGAGCTTGTGTCCTGTGGGGGGTCTGACCCCAGCGATGGGGTGACTGGACACGGGCTCAGGAGTAACTACAGCCAGTAATCCCAGAACTGCGACGCCCATTCCTTCATTCGCATCAGCAGCGGCCGGCCGCGCCAGTCGCGCAGCGTGACTTCCTTCGAGTTGCGCAAGTCTTCGCGGAACGCGTTGTCCATTTCCTTGCCGAACGCGTCGCCCAGCACGATCACGTTGACCTCGGCGTTGTGCATGAAGCTGCGGCGGTCGATGTTGGCCGAGCCCACCGTCGACCACACGCCGTCGATGACCATCGTCTTCGCGTGCAGCACCGCCAGCTTCAGCTCGTGGATCTTGACGCCGCCGTCGAGCAGTTTGTCGTACAGCGCGCGGCCGGCGTGGAACACCATGCCGCTGTCGGACACGCTGGGCAGCACCAGCTGCACGTCCACGCCCCGTTTCGCCGCGTCGATCAGCGCCTGCAGCGTCTGGTCGTCCGGCACGAAGTAGGCGCATGTGATGTGGATCGATTTCTTTGCTTCCTGGATCGCCAGCAGCATCGCCTTGTAGATCTCGTAGCGGCCGCCCGGCTCGCTGCCGAGGATGCGCACGACCTTGTCGCCGGCGATCGTCGGCGTCGGGAAGTATTCCGCTTCGCGGAGGTCGTCCGCGTCCTGGCCTGTCCAGTGGCCGATGAACAGCCACTGCATCGCCTGCACGGCGGGGCCTTCGATGCGCACGTGGGTGTCGCGCCAGCCGACGTCCTTCTCGCTGCGGGCGCGCGACTTCGAGCGGAACGGCGAGCTCTTCGAGTAGGTGTCGCTGATGTTGATGCCGCCCGTGAAGCCGATCTTGCCGTCGACGATCAGCATCTTTCGGTGGTCGCGGTTGTTCACCTTCCAGCCGTTGCCGCGCACCTTGGCCGGGTTGACGGGGTTGTAGGGGACCAGGTGGATGCCGGCCGCGCGCATCCTGTCGAAGAACTCCTGCGGCACCGTCAGCGTGCCCACGCTGTCGTAGATCACGTTGACGACGACGCCGGCCTTCTGCTTCTCGATCAACAGGTCGGCGAATTTCTCGCCCAGCTCGTCCTGGTCGAAGATGTACGTCTCGAAGTTGATGTTGTTCTTCGCGCCGGAGATGGCCTTCATCATCTCGGCCATCGTCACGGGGCCGTCGAACAGCAGCTTGACCTGGTTGCCGGCGATCAGCGGCACGCCCGTCGCCGCTTCCTCCAGCGCGGCCTGCTGCTTCAGGTCCAGCGTGTTCTTGCTCCAGCGCTTGGCCAGCAGCGCCTTGGTGCGGTCCGGCGACAGCGCACCCGCCACGGATTTGACGACGGGCACCTTGCCCGCTTCGGCCTTCGTCTTGTCCGGGTCGACGGTGGGCAGCGATGCGCACGCGACCAGGCTCCACCCCGCCAGGATGACGGCCAGCCAGTGCCGTGGTCTCCAACGTTTCATTTGCTCTCCTTCGTCCCGATGAAAAAGTCGACCGGCGCACGCCGCAGGCGGTTGCCCAGCGCGCGCAGCAACAGGAAGCCGTGTTCGAACGGAATGCGCCGCGCGCGCAACGCCACCCACAGGGCCAGGCCGAAACTGACCAGCAGGTTGACGGTGCCGATCGCGAGGAATCCGATAACGGACGTCACAACCAGTTGCCAGCTCACATTGTGATCCAAGCCGACCAGGGCTGTCGCAAAGTTGGCGGATGAGAAGGTAACGTGGCGGATGTCGATGGGCAGCCCCAGCAGCAGGCCCAGCGCGCTGGCCATGCCGAGCATGATGCCGAAGTAGAAGTTGCCCATGATGCTGCCCAGGTTGTGCTCCAGGTAGCGGCCCAGGCGGTCCGTACGGTCCTGGCCGATCAGCGCCGCCAGCCCGCGCAGCTGCGAGATGCGGCGGCCCCAGCGCGTGTACAGCGCCTGGTTGTCGTAGTAGCCGGAAATCAGGCCGGCCAGGAACAGGCACACGCCCGCGATCGCCGCGTAGAACAGCGCCGGCGTGTGAATCGGATCGATGTCGTGCAGCAGGTGCATCGCCTTCTCCGGCGTGACGAGGTGATGCCCGCTGAACTGGCGCCAGCACCAGGCGATCAGCCACGCGGTCGGCAGCGCCGTCGCGATATTGCCCAGCACGGCCGTGACCTGGGTGCGAAATACCTTGTTGATCAACTCGGCCAGGCTGTCCAGGTCGATGTGGCGGCCGTCCCGGCTTTGCAGGCTGGCGGCGATGCGCGACGCCGTCATCGCCGGCTGTTTCGTCGCCACCGTGAAGTGCAGCAGGTGGATGAACACGAAGCCCAGCGAGTAATTCATCGAGAACAGGAAAGCCTCGACGAGCGGCGCGGCGCGTAACGTGCCAAGCAGGATCTTGAACAGCGCCATGAAGCCGACGACCACGCCGGCGCCGGCGGCGGACAGGAACATGCCCAGCAGCTCGCCCCGGTTCTCGGCGATGTAGTGCTCGCCCGTGCGGCTGGCGTTCTCCGTCACGTTACGGGCCAGCAGGTGGATGTTGTCGCGGAACAGGTCGCGCACCGTGTACTTGTTGTTGTGCGCTTCGATCAGCTCGAGCGCCATGGCCAGTGTGGCCGCGCGGCGCTGCACCTGCCGCTCGGTGGGCGCGCGGTGCGGCATCGCGGCGGCCCTCACCGCTTCCAGGTCCACTGTCGGCGGAGGCGGCAGTTCGCCGGACACGTCGACGAGGAACAGCAGCTTGCGCATCCGGTCGATGCTCTGCGTCAGCGTCACGAGCAGGTACGTCAACGCGATCGTCGTGCCCTGCACGAGCGCCTTGCGGCGGATCTTGGCGACCACCGCGTCGCACTGGTCGAGCATCACCAGCAGGTGCTTCGCATCGTCCAGTTCCACGTCGGCGCCGCCCAGCATCTTTTCGTAACCATCGAGGTAGTGGACGACCTCGCGGTTCTGCACGAGGAACGGCGACGCGAATTCCTCCATCTCGGTATGGAAGTTCGTCAGCTTCGGTTCCAGCCCGATCGCCGCGACGCGGTAGGACAGCGTGCGGATCGCTTCGAGCATCCCCGGCAGCATGATGATCCGGTCGCGGCGGGTGAACAGCGTGTCGAACAGGTCCAGCCAGTCGGCCGCCGGCACGGCGCTGATCCAGCACCAGTCGCTGCGCTTGTACAGTACTTCGTCGAGCAGGTCGGCCAGGTATTCGTCGCCCAGCGCGGGCGGCAGCAGCCGGTAGGCGACGCGGCGTTTCAGTTCGGTAAAGAAGCCGTCGTTGGACAGCACGCCGACCTCGCTGTACAGGCTGGCGTGGCGGCGGCCGCGCAGCAGGCGCAGCACATAGGCGCGCAGCTGGCCGGCGTGCCCGGCATTGCCTTTCAGGAGTTGCGTGAGGGTGCGGACGTTGGCGGCGGCACGGATGTGATTGCCGCGGCGGCGGGGCCGCAGCTGATCGACGAGGGCGACCAGCGCGGCAGTGCCCGTCGTGCGTTCATCGATGCTGTCGAGGATGGCGAGCATGCGGTACTTCGTGAGCAAAGGTCACATTGTACCGCTCAACCGTAACAGCTCTGTACGGCAGCGAACCGACAGTCGTGGATGCCTTTCGGTCATGTGGCGGGAACGACGCGTTTCCGTGCCAGCCGGTCAACAGCTCTGCATTTTCAGGTAGCCGATCCGGCCGATGAGGTATATGGTGAATGCACGATAGTCCTATTTTTTGTGAGTCTCCGCACAGAGTTTGATGCAGGGGCGGCAGTAAGCTTGCACCAGCTTTAGGAAAAGCACGAAAGGTGGCGGGACCGAGCCGATCGGTTGTCAGACTTGACCTAGAGACCTATCATGAAGACCCAGTTGATCGCACTGGCGTGCCTCGGCCCCCTGGCAGCGCTGGCGCAGGAATCCTCGTCGATCCAGGTGTATGGCGTGCTGGATGCAGGGGCCGTGTCCGAACACGACTGCCGCAATGGTGCTTGTACCAGCACCAAGATTTCGCCCGGCGTGTCCACCGGTTCCGTTCTCGGCTTTTCCGGCCGCGAAGACATCGGCAACAACACGCGGGCCATCTTCACGCTCGAAGCGGGCGTGCGCAACGATACCGGCCAGTCCGACCAGAACGGCCGGCTGTTCGGCAGCCAGGCTTACGTGGGCCTGGCCAACCGTTGGGGCTCGTTCACTGTGGGCCGCCAGTACGACGTCGGCTATGAAACGCTGGTCGAAGTGGCCGACCCGTTCCATGGCGGCATGGCCGGCACGGCGACAAACCTGATGGGCAACGGCGCCAAGCGCTCCGACAACGCGATCAAGTACCGCTCCAGTGTGCTGCGCGGCTTCGTGGCGAGTGCCATCTACAGCTTCGGCGAATCGGCATTCAGCACGTCGCGCAACCGCGCCTACGGTGCAATGATCGGCTACGAAGGCGGGCCCGTCTCGCTGCGCGCCGCGTACCAGCGCAAGAACAACTTCCTGCAGGGGCAGGGCTCGACGGCACCCGTCGACCTGTCGTCGCGCAATTCGCTCGTCGCGGCCAATCTGCACCTGTCGAAGTCCGCCACCGTGTATGCCGCGTATGCGGTGAACCGGGGCGTCGGCAGCTCGCCGTGGGACCAGGACAATCCGTATGGCGCGCTCGTGCTGGCATCGCCATCGACACGCACTAACGATGCGCTGGCCGGCGTGTCGTTCTCCAGCGGCGCGGCAACGTACATGGTGTCGTACATCCGCAAGGACGACCGCACGCTGGCGAACATGGATGCGGACCAGCTGGCCGTCGGCATGACGTATGCGATGTCCAAGCGCACGGCATTCTATGCCGCGTACGCGAAGATCAAGGACCACAACGGCGCCCCCTACACGGTGGGCAATTTCAGCGAGCAGGGCAAGGGACGCAGCGCATTCAACCTCGGCCTGCGCCACGCATTCTGATGTTCACGTCGCCGCGCGCGGGAAAGGCGCGGCGGTGCTGACGAACGCATCCCCGGGCGGGAATGCGGCGTTCAACGGATCGGCGGGGTATCGCCGCAGTCTGCAGCGAGCCAGCGCCCGGTGCTTTCCACCGTCATGTGCTGCGTCTGGCCCTGGGCCGCGCTGTCCACGTTCATCCGCATCGAGTAGCCCTGGTCGCCGTCGAAGATCACCTGGCCGGTGCCGGACGATTGCGGCTTGCTGCACTTGAAGCTCACGTTCAAGCCGCCTGGTACGGGAGTCTGGTTCGTCGTGCACTGGCCGGGCTGGCCGGACGGCAGGCGCGGGTTTTCCGCCTGCTCCTTCGTCATGCAGAAGTTCACCTTCACGCCGCCGCCCTCGGCCAGGTTCATCTTCACGCCATGCTGGGCCAGCATCTGGTCGAGTGCACGGCGCTGCTCGGGCGGCATGTTCGCCATCTGCTGCTGCGCCATCGCCAGCGCCTGCATCGTCTCCGGATTCGCCGCGGCGACCTTGCTGGTCATTTCCCATAACCCCGGTTTCAGCGATGCGGCATGGGCGGCCGCCGGCAGCAGCGCGGCGGCAACGAGGAGGGCGGGCAGGCGTGGCGTGCTCATGATGGCTCCTTGGATCAGGTGCGTGGTGCAGGTTCGGCGACGTAGATCTCGACGCGGCGGTTGCGGGCGCGGCCCGCATTGTCGTCGTTCGACGCGATCGGTTCGCGCGCACCCTTGCCTTCGACGACGACACGGGTCGGCGACACGCCGCGCGAAGCGAGGTAGTCGCGCGTATGCGAGGCGCGCTCGACGGACAGCGGCTGGTTGATCGCATCGTTGCCCGTGCTGTCCGTGTGACCGATGATCGTCACGGTGGCGGACGGGTTCTCGTTCAGCGTGGTCGCGAAGCGGTCCAGGATCGGGCGGAAGTTGTCCTTGATGTCGGCCCGGTTCGTGTCGAACGAGATGTCGCTGGGGATCTCCATCTTCAGGCGGTTGTCCGCCGTCTGCGACACCTGCACGCCGGTGCCGCGCGTGGCCTGTTCCATCGCCTGCTTCTGGTTCTCCATCCGCTTCGACCAGATGTTGCCGACGACGGCGCCGGCCGCCGCACCGAGCACGGCACCGCCGGCCGTGCGGCCGCCACCGCCGCCACCCGTCGCGGCACCGAGGATCGCGCCGATGCCGGCACCGACCCCCGCGCCCGTCGCCGTGCCGCGCTGCTCGGCGTTCATGTCGGCGCAGCCGGTGGCGCCCAATGTCATCGCGACGGCCAGCGTGCCGGCCACACCCTTGGCCAGTGCCGTGCGGATTGCGTCGTTCAGCATGTTCATCGTTGTTCCTCCTTGTCGTTCATTGTAGTCGCACACACAAAAGAAAGCGGCGCTGCACGGGCGTGCAGCGCCGCTCCGGGGGTTAGTCTAACTAAACGCCCCGTCCACTGATCAGACGGAGCAGGATCATGATGATCGCCACGACCAGCAGGATGTGGATGAAGCCGCCGATGGTGTAGGAGGTCACCAGACCCAGCAGCCAAAGAATAATAAGTACTACAGCAATGGTATAAAGCATGATCGTGTCCTCTCATCTCGGGTTTATGTATGTCCGGCTCGCGCCGTCATGCTTGCAGTATGCGACCCCTGATACTGCGCTTCTGTACGGTGACGTACAATCTTGGCAAGACATTTATTTTTGTCCGGGCCGCGGCACCCAGCCCAGCATGCCCAACAGACCGGTGATGCCGAACAGGCCGACCACCAGCCCACCCGTCAGCAGCACCAGCACGGTCAGCTCGGGCGAACCGCCGTCGGCCGATTCCAGTTCCGCATATCCCAGTCGTGCCAGCAGCAGCCCGGCAGCAATGATCCAGCCCCACAGCATCCTGTTCATGTGTCCTCCCGTTTGCCCCGGCGGGGGCGTTGTCTTCGTTGTCGTGAATCCATTGTCGGGTTGGCTGGACAGGATGCTCTGTTCGATGGCACACAGAGCGAAAAAAAGCCCCGCGCGGGTGGCGGGGCTGTGACGGAACAACAACGGTTTCAACGTGATTGCAACTGGCCATTGACGACCTTCACCTGGTCGCCGCCCCGCCAGACGGGCGAGTCGGTATGGAATGTGCGCAGCTCGCCGTCGTGCATGCGCACCGTGACGTCGTAGCGCTTGGTTGCCTTCATATTGCCTTCGACCTGGTTGCCGACGACGGCGCCGCCGATCGCACCGGCGATCGTGGCGAGGTCGCGGCCGCGGCCGTCGCCGACCTGCCGGCCCAGCAAGCCGCCGACGACGGCGCCACCCGCCGCGCCCATGCCGCTGCCTTGCGCACGGGTTTTGACTTCGTTGACGGATTCAACGATGCCGCAGCTCTTGCAGACCGGGGCCGCCGCCTGCTTGCGGACGGTTTCCTTGTAGTGCGCGCGCTCTTCTTCGCGTTCGCGCTTGAGCGTCTCGTCGCGGCCGCGCGACGCGACGCGGGGCTCTTCGGCCGGCGGTACCACGGGCGCGGCCAGCACGCCGGAGCTGCCGGTACTGCCGCCCACCGACGCGCCCGATGTGACGCTCTGGCCGTTGATCGTGCCCGCGCCGGCCGCGTACTGGCTCGATTGGGTCGCCGCCGTCGGTGCGGTGTAAGGGGCCGTCGCCAGCTGGTCGGCCGACGGGCGCACCAGCTGTTCGGGACGGCCGCTTTGCGCGGAGGAGGGCAGCCAGCCCATCAGGGCAGCGATGCCGACGCCGCAGAACAGGATCAGCACGACGGCGGCAATGATGAAGACGGCCGGCACGTTGTGCCTGGTGGGAGGAGTGCTCGGATGGTTCATGACGTGTCCTTGTAATGTATGGCGGCCTCTTGGCCTGATGTGACGATTGTCCTGCCGCACCGGCAGTCGTTCCGTGCGTCACCGTACATACACCCCGGGAAGGAATCGTTAGCCTTGTAACCAAATGTGCACATGCCAAACCAATCAGGCTGAACATGACTCTGAACCTTGACACCGCGCACAGCAATTCCGTACCGCCGCCTCTGGCCAGCAACCGTTTGCTCGCCAGCCTGCCGGAAGACGACCTCGCGCAGATCGAGGCCCTGTGCGAGACGGTCGAAGCGGAAGTGGGCGACGTGCTGTTCGAGCCGGGCCAGGCGATCACTTCCATCTACTTCCCGGTCGACGCACTCGTCTCGCTGCTGGCTGTGGCCGAAGGCCGCATGACGCTCGAAGTGGGCTCCGTCGGCCGCGAAGGCATGATCGGTGCCTCCGTCGCACTCGGCCATCGGCAGGCGCAGGTGCGCGCCGTCGTGCAGCGCGCCGGCCGCGCCCTGCGCATGAGCGCGGAGGATTTTCGTGCCGAGTTCGCGCGGATGGAATCGCTGCAGCACTTGCTGCACCGCTACACGGACACCTTGCTGGCGCAGGCGATCCAGATCGCCGTCTGCAGCCGCTTCCACGTGCTCGAAGCCCGTCTCGCCCGCTCGCTGCTGATCACGCGCGACCGCCTGCAATCGGAAAAATTCCATCTGACGCACGAGTTCCTCGCGCATGCGCTGGGAGTGCGCCGCGTCGGCGTGACGAAGGCCGCCAGCGCGCTGCAGCACCAGAAGCTGATCACGTACAGCCGCGGCAATATCGAGATCCTCGACTCGTCCGGCCTGGAAGCCGTGTCGTGCCGCTGCTATGAGCTGGTGAAGGAGAACGGCGCGATCGGGATGGGGACCGTGTTCATTTGACGGTGTCAGACACTAATGCCGTTAAGTTAGCAAGGCGCTGAAGACGTATGCTTTCACCCCAACGGCAAAGGCTGGGGTCAGACCCGCCGGGTCTGACCCCTGGGTTTGGGTCTTGGGTTTGCCTTAACTGAACGGCATCTCACACAAACACCGCCCAACAAAAAACGGAGCCGCGGCTCCGTTTTTTGTTGGCGTAAAACCCGATCAGCGGGTCGGCTTGCTGACCTGGTTGCCGATGACGCCGCCCACTGCCGCGCCGCCGACGGTGCCCAGGGCCGAGCCGCCGGACAGTGCGGAGCCGGCCACTGCGCCGACACCCGCGCCGATCGCCGTGTTGCGATCCTGGGTGGACATGCTGGAGCAGGCGGACAGGCCCAGCACTGCGCCAACGATCGTGACGCGCATTGCGATTTGCTTGACGTTCATGATGCTCTCCTTGAAGGTTACGGAGCGTCCTTGACCTTGAGGTCGTTGCGCACGACCTTCACGCCGGCGATGCTGCGTGCGGCGGCGACGGCCTTGTCCGCCTCCTCCTGGCTGGCGGCAAAGCCGGACAGGCGCACTTCGCCGTCATACGCTTCCACCATGATATCGGCCGGGTTCAGGCCGGGCTGGTTGGCCAGGCCGCTGCGCACATTCGTCGTCAGCGTCGAGTCCGACAGCTCGACGCTGGTCGGCGTCGTCACATCGGTGGATGCGCAGGCCACCAGCATCGCCAGCACCATGCCGGACAAGACGGTGGTCGGAGAAGTCAGGTTGCTCATGGCACGCTCCTTTGTCAGAAAAGGTGCGGTTACGCCGCACCGATGGAGGCAGATTACGGAAACGGTATAAATCGATCTGTTCGCCATCGCACTCATTGCGGGTGGGTTACGTTTTGTTACCTTATCGTGCCGTTCAGTTCCCTTTCACCTGGTCCGCGGTGGGCCGTTTCGATGCCGGCAGTTTCTTGCCGGGAGCGGGCGCTTCCGGTTTGCTACTGGCCTGGGCAATGAGCTTCGCACAATCCGCTCCTTCGCCGCCGCCCGAGATCAGCGGCACCACGGCCGCCACCGGTGCTGCCAGCGCCGCCAGCGCGATCGCGCCGCCGGCACGCATCGCCAGCACGCCCTTGTCGATGTCGACGTCCGGCTTCTTGAACGAGCCGCGCACGTAGATCGGCGAACGCAGCGATACGATGCGCAAGCCCTTGCTGTCCGGCTTCAAGGTCAGGTCCATCCTTTCCTCGGACAGGCTGACGGCACCCTTCACGTACACGGTCGCGTCCGTCGTGTCGACAACAAAGCTGCGCGTCTGCGCCAGCCCGTCGGTGACGGCGAAGTCGCCGGCCAGGCAGTTCAGCTTCACGGGCTTGTCGCCGACCAGCTTCGTGACGACGATGCTGCCCACGTTCAGCCCCATCTGCTCGAGCAGCAGCTTGCTGATCGTGCCGTCGTTGATCACCGTCTTCAGTTCGCCGTTCGACGAGGCCAGGAGCGTCGCCACCGAGTTCCCCGTCGCGGAAAGCTTCGCTTCCGCGTTGATCTCGCCAACCGTCGCCTGCATCTGCGGCAGGTTCGGGAACAGTTCCTTGAGCTTGATGTGGCGGGCCTTGACGTCGAGGTTCGCGGCGATCGCATCCTTCACCTTCCGGCCGCTGCCGTCCAGGTGCACGGTCGAGGCCATGCTGCCGCCGGCGAAATCGAAGTTCAGAGGCGTCAGCTTCAGAGTACCGTCGTGCAGGTGGAATTCCGTGTACAGGTTGCTGATCGGGAGTTCCTTGGTGCGCACGATGCGGTTGGCGCGGAACGACACGTCGGCATCGATGCTGGTCCAGCGTTCGGTGCGGAATTTCTCGACCGGCAGCACCTTGTTGGCCGGCTGTACGGCATCGACGCCCCGTTCCTTCTTCTTCTCGTTCGAGTCGGCACCAATCAGCGGGCCCAGGTCGGCGAACTGCAGCAGTTTCGACTGCACGCTGCCCGTCAGGTGGCCGCGCGGCTTCTTCTGCTGATAGGCCATCTTGCCGGTGATGTCGCTGGCGCCGACCTTGCCGACGAACTGGTCGTACGTCCACGTGCTGCTGCCCGGCACGAGCTTGCCCGTCAGGCGGCCGTGCGTGTAGAACGGCGGCGTCTCGGGCAGCACCAGGCCCGTGATCGCGTACAGCCGCGCCATGCTGGCGCCCTGTACCTTCATCGTCATGTCGATGCCGGCCAGCTTCGCCGGATTCGTCAGCGTGCCCTCGGCCGCGATGGACACGAGACCGACCTTGGCATCGATCAGCATCGGGAAGGGCAGGTCCTGGTCCTTCAGCGCCAGCACGGCGCCGGTCTTGCCGCGGCCCGTGATCGGCGCGCCGTTCCAGCTGCCGGACAAGGTCCAGCCGACGCCGTACTTGCGCTCGTTCGTCAGCGTGTCGACCTGCGCGGTGGCGTCGATGTCCTCGACCGCGTCGACGAAGCGGATGGTGCCCTTGCTGAACACGACGCGGTCCAGGTCCAGCTCCCACTTCGATTCCTTTTCCTTTTTCTTGAAGGTCCAGTTGTTGCTGCCGTCGGCGAGGCGCTGCAGGTACACGCTGGGCTGGGCGAACGCCAGCTCGGGGATCGAGATGGTCTTGTGCAGCAGCCCGAACGGATTGAGCGAGAAGGCGACGGCGCCCACACTGGCCATGTCCGCCGGCAGCGGCTTCTTGCCGTTCCCTGCCGCGCTCACCATCGCCGGCGGATTGCCCACGTGGACGTCGCGCGCGACCAGGTGCGGCCAGGGAATCCAGTCGCGCCACGTGCGTTCGCGCGCGACGGCGGGTTGCTTTTCCCAGGTCAGCGACAGGTCGCCGCGGATCTCGAACGGGCGCTCGATGGCCTCGCTGGTCTTGGCGTTCAGGAAGGGACGGGCTTTGTTCCAGTCGTAGTTAAGCAGCACGACGATCGCGATAGCGGGGATGGCGATGATGGTGCCGCCCACCGCGAGCGCGATCTTGCTCCGGCGTGGCATGTTCATGGCATTGGCCTTTCTGTTGTCAGATGACGGAAAGGCTACAACATGGGGAGCGGTGCCTATGTGCGGTCGCGCACCCTGACAGTGGCGCGGTACACGCATCGCCCCCTCATTGCCCCTCTTATGTGCGGCACCGAACCGAGTGCTTGTTGTCGCTTCGGCTATAACTTCACCACGTTCCCGTTCACTTGAGGAGAAAAAGAATGAGCCCTCGTTTTACCTTGCCGATCGTGTGCGCGGCGGCAGCGATCCTGTCCGCCTGCGCCAGCCAGAAGGCACCCGCCACAGCCGACGTCGCCGTGTCCCGCGCCGCCGTCGAGAATGCCGCGCAGGCCGGCGCCGCCGAACTGGCCCCGGCCGAGCTGACCGCCGCCCGGGAGAAAATGCAGCGCGCGCAGCAGGCCCTGGCCGCGAAGGATTACAAGCTCGCGACCGACCTCGCCCAGCAGGCCCAGGCCGATGCGAAGCTGGCCCAGAGCAAGGCCACGTCCGCGAAGGCCACCAGCGCCGCCAACGCGGTGCAGGAGGATATCCGCGTGCTGCGCGAAGAACTCGATCGCGCCAACAGCGTCAACCGGTAACCAGCCAAGGAGCGTCCCATGAAACGTACGTTGACCCCCGTGCTGCTGTCGCTGGCCATTGCCCTGTCGGCCTGCAGCTCGGTCCCCCCGACCACCAGCAACCTCGAACAGGCGCGCAGCGAATACGTCGCCGCGCAGAACAACAGCGCCGTGGCGCAGTATGCGGCCAATGAATTCAAGGCCGCGTCCGAAGCGCTGAACGCCGCCAACGCGGCCGCCACGGACCGCCAGCCGATCGAGAAGATCGACCAGCTGGCCTACGTGGCCAAGCAGCGCATCGCCACCGCGCAGGAACTGGCCCGGGCCCGCAAGGCCGAGGCCGACCTGAAGCAGGCATCGCAACAGCGCGACCAGGTGCGCCTGCAGGCCCGCACCGCCGAGGCCGAAGCGGCCAAGCGTTCCGCCGACCAGGCGCAAGCCGAGGCGGATGCGGCCAAGGCCCGCGCCGAACAGGCCGCCGCCGCCACGCAAAGCGCCCAGGCGCAGGCCCAGGCACTGGCGGCCCAGCTGGCCGACCTGCAGGCCAAGCAGACCGAGCGCGGTACCATCATCACGCTCGGCGACGTGCTGTTCAACACGGATTCGGCACAGCTGACGTCGCAGGGCATGGCCACCGTGCAGAAGCTCGCGAACATCCTGCGCGACAACCCCGATCGCACCGTGCTCGTCGAAGGCTTCACCGACAGCACCGGTTCCACCGCGCACAACCTCGAGTTGTCGCAACGCCGCGCCGAATCGGTGCGGGCAGCGCTGTCGCAGATGGGCGTCGACCGCTCGCGCGTCGATACGCGCGGCTATGGCGAAGCCTATCCCGTCGCCAGCAACAATACGGCGGGCGACCGCCAGCTGAACCGCCGTGTCGAGATCGTGCTGTCCGAAGCGGGCAAACCGATCCAGGCACGCCGCTGATTTGATCAATGAGGATTTCACCAATGTCCGATACGACACCAACCCAGGCCAGCGGTATCGATACCGCGGCCATCCGGGCCGCCGCGCAGAACCTCTCCGACGGCCCGGTCACGGCAGGCTACAAGGGCGACCGCGAAGCCGTGCTGAAGATGCTGAACGATGCGCTGGCCACCGAGCTGGTCTGCATCAACCGCTACAAGCGCCACTACTACACCGTCAGCGGCAAGAACAACGCGGCCATCAAGGCCGAGTTCCTCGAGCACGCCGGCGAAGAGGAAAAGCATGCTGACTGGCTGGCCGAGCGCATCGTCCAGCTGAACGGCACGCCCGACTACAACCCCGCCACGCTGCACGAGCGCAGCCATGCCGAGTACGACGACTCGCTCGAAGTGCAGTCGATGGTGCGCGCCAACCTGATCGCCGAGCGCGTCGCGATCGAGGCATATCGCCAGATGATCGAACGGATCGCCGATACCGACCCCGTGACGACGCAGCTGCTCGTGAAGATCATGGCGGAAGAGGAAGAGCACGCGGACGACATGCGCGACCTGCTCGAATGAGCGTTCGCCATGCGGCAAGGCAGCGTGCGCCATTTGCTCGAACCGGCACGCCGTTGTAGAGTTGTTACTTATTACTGTGAAAAGGAGCTTATATCATGCTGGAAAATAACATCAGTACCGTCAACAACGACGTGAAAACCCTGGTCAAGGATGCCCAAGCCCTGTTCACCGCCGCCACCGCCCTGACCGGCGAGAAGGCGGAAGAACTGCGCGGCCGCGGCATGCGCGCGCTGGACTCGGCGCTGGCGAAAGCCCAGGAAGCACAGACCAAGGCCATCGAGACGGGCAAGCAGGTGGCCACGACCACCGATGCCTACGTCAAGGAAAACCCGTGGCGTTCGATCGCCGTCGCCGCGGGCATCGGCCTGCTGGTGGGCGTGGTCCTGGGCCGCAAATAAGCGCCCGTGGCTCTGGGAGACGACATGGAGCACTCCGAGCAATCCGCACAGTCGGACTATGAGCAGCCCCGGCCTCCCGGCCTGATCGGCTCCCTGGCCGGGGTCGCGAAGAACAGCCTGCGCCTGGTGCTGTCGCGCGTCGAGCTCGCCGCGTGCGAGCTCTCCGAGGTGCGCGACCACATCGTCCAGCTGTCGGTGCTGTTCGCACTGTCGGTGCTGGCGGCATGGTTCGCGATTGCCTTCGGTACGGCCACGCTGGTCGTCCTCGCCTGGGAAGCCCTGGGCTGGAAGATCCTGCTGATCCTTGCCGTGGTGTTCGTCGTGATCGCCATCGGGCTCGTGATGACGATCTCGAAGATGATCCGAAGCGGCAAACTGGCGCTGCCGGCCACGATGGCCGAGCTGAAGGCCGACCGCGACATGTTGCTGTGAAAGGATAGCGATGAGCGACAAGGAGCAACGCAAGGCGGCGCTCGACGCCACCAAGGCGCGGCTGATCAGGGAAGGCGAGCTGTACCGCGTGAGCGTGCTGCACGCCAAGCACAGCGTCGTGCAGGCGCTGCACCCCGACGTGCTGCTGCATGGCGCCGTCGACCTGGCGGTCGGTGCGGCGCAGTCGCGCCTCGCCGGCCTGATCGGCGGCACCGCGGCGGCGGCCGGCGCTGGGGGCCTGCTGGCCAACTACAAGACCCTGATGCCGATCGCGATGTCGGTAGGCTCGTTCATCTCGCGCCGTCGTCTCGTGAAGCCGGCGCTTGCCGTCGGCGCGGTCCTCGCGGCCGTCGGTACGTGGATCTACAAGCGCAAGCAGAGCGGCTCGCTGTAAGGCACCGTAATGCGATGAAAAAAAGCCGCGGCGACGCGGCTTTTTCTTTGTGGGCGAGGCCGCCCAGCCACCGTCTGCAGCCGACCGACTCGCAAGGTACAATGCTTGTCAACCTTTCCACAAGGAGGAGCGGTAGTGGCAGATGACGGCACTCATTCCCTGAACCCCGCCGGCCTGCGCGTCGTGCTCGTGCTGCAGGGCGGCGGCGCGCTCGGCGCCTACCAGGCGGGCGTGTACCAGGCGCTGCACGAGCATGGCCTGTCGCCGGACTGGGTCGTCGGCACGTCGATCGGGGCGATCAACGCCGCACTGCTGGCCGGCAACCGGCGCGAGCACCGGCTGCAACGCATCAAGGCGTTCTGGGACCGCATCGCCAGCCGCGACCCGTTCGACCTGAACCGGCTGTCCGATGCGCAGCGCCGCCAGAACATCCAGTTCTCGACGTTGGGCACATTGTTTTCCGGCGTGCGCGGCTTCTTCCGGCCACGGTCGTTCAATCCGTTCGCGGCCGGGCTGCCGGTGGCGCCGGAACAGGCCAGCTTCTACGACACGGACGAATTGACGGCCACGTTGAAGGAACTGGTCGACTTCGACTACCTGAACGGGCCGGGCGGCATGCGGCTGACCGTCAACGCGCTGCGCGTCAAGTGCGGCAGCCTGGTCGGCTTCGACAGCCTGAACGGCAATCTCTGCGCCGATCACGTCCGCGCCAGCGGTGCGCTGCCGCCGGGCTTCCCGCCGGTGCGCATCGACGGCGACCTGTACTGGGATGGCGGCCTGTATTCGAACACGCCGCTCGAGACGGTGCTGTACGACGCCGAGCAGGTCGATACGCTGTGCTTCATGGTCGACCTGTGGAGCTCCGAAGGGCCGGAGCCGCGCACCTTGGAAGAGGTGCAGACGCGGCAGAAGGACGTGACGTTCGCATCGCGGTCACGGCGCCACCTGGTCGACTATGTGAACACGCGCCGGCTGCAGCGCAAGGTGCGCGAGCTGTATGCGGCGCTGCCCGACAAGGCGCACGCCCCATGCACGGAGCGCGAACTGATCGAGCTCGGTTGCGAGAGCACCCTGCACGTCGTGCGGCTGCCGTATGCGGGGCACGATTGGCACATGCCGCTGAAGGACATCAATTTTTCGCAGGGATCGATCACGTGGCGCTGGGACCAGGGTTACGCGGATGCGCAACGGGCCATCGCCGCCGCCGGCTGGTTGAACTTCGTGTCCGAGGACACACCGCTCGTCGTCCATGAACTGCCGCCGCTGGCGACGGTGGAGCCGACAGCGGCGAACCGCGTGCCGGGCGGGCGGGACATCGGGGCACGGACGTGAGGGCAGGGGTGTAAGGGCAGGGGCGCAGGGACACGGAATAAACCCGCGCCCCTGCGACCGCCCGGCATGCCGGTGTGGCCGGCTTATTCCGATGGACCGGCCGTGTCGTACTTGCCCAGCTCGTTCGATTGAGCGACAAGCTCGCGCACGTTCGCCATGTCCTGCTTGTACGTCGCGCGGGCTTCCTTGACGCAGTCGCCGCGTTCGCTCTTCGACATCTTCTTGCAGTCGTTCAGCGCCTCGTTCAGCGCCGCGCCGATTTCCTTGCGCTTCGTGGCGACCTGCGCCTGCATGCCGCGGTCGTCCTTCAGCCAGCGCGCCGGCTCGCCGCGCGCGATTTCTCGTTCCTGCTGTTTCGCCACTTCCGGCGGGGTGCTCTGCGCACCGGCCATGCCGCACAGGCCGGCCGCCAGCATGGCGCCCAGGATGAACTGTTTCATGATGGCTCCTTCCAAAGAAAGCGGGGCGCCTGCGCGCCCCGTGTCGGTTACAGCCTGCCCGTCAACAACATGATCAGCAGGACGACGACGATCAGGCCGGCGATGCCGCTGGGGGCATAGCCCCAGTTGCGGCTGTGCGGCCACGTCGGCAGCGCGCCGATCAGGACGAGTACCAGAATGATCAGAAGTATGGTGCCCATGGTGTGCTCCTTATTGGTTGGTTATGAATCCTGGGACTCGCGCGGCTGGCGCTCAATAGCGGTACACGCGGCCATCCACCAGGCGCACCCGGCTGCCCGAGCGCAGGTCGTAGGCGCTGTCCTGATTGACGGTGCGGTAGTCGCCGTTATCCAGCCTGACGGTGATCTGATAGACATCGTGGGGGGCGTTGCGGTTCGATTCGATCTGGTTGCCGGCGACGGCGCCGCCGATCGCACCGGCAGCGGTGGCCGCCGTGCGGCCGCTGCCCGAACCGATCTGGTTGCCGACCAGGGCGCCCAACAGGCCGCCCGCGACGGCGCCGGCACCACTGGTGGCCGGGTCGACGCGCACGACCTGGATGTTCTCGATCGTGCCATACGTCGCGGCGTCGGCCTGCGTCGAATAATTCGTGCTGGTCGGCGCATTGCTGGCGCAGCCGGCGGTCAGCAGGGACACCGCGACCATGGCTGCGCTCAAGGTGTGGGTTGCTTTCATGTTCAGTCCTTTCGAAAACGTTGTGGCGCCAGCTTAAGTCGGCGCGCGGCAGGGGGTCTGTGCGATGCCGCACTCTGTCCTGCCCGGTCCGTTGTTGTAAAAGCGACAGGTATGTTCGCCAGCGAACAGAAAAAACACGCCTGCTGTTGGAAACTGTGTTCATCGTCAACTGCATGGAGCCAACAAGCATGAAGCCGGCACCGATTGCGGCGTTGCTGCTGTGCGTCTGCGCCATGTCGGCGCGCGCTGCCAGCCCGGAGGCGAAAGCGATGTACGACAACGCGAAGGCCGCGGCGGCCACTGCCTACAAGGCCGCACGGGAGCGTTGCGACGTCATCACGGGGAACCCGAAGGACGTCTGCATCGCCGAGGCGAAGGCTGCGCGGGTGCGCGCCGAAGCCGATGCGGCCGCGCGTTACCGCAATACGTTGCGCGCTTATACGCAGGCACGGATCGACATCGCGAAGGCCGATTACGCGGTGGACCGGGCCCGCTGCGACGCGCTGACGGGCAACGACAAGGACGTGTGCGTGGAGCGTGCGAAGGCCACGCGCACGGCGGCACTGGCCGATGCGAAGGCCGACAGGAAAGTCATCGAGGCGCGCAGCGATGCGCGCGAGGATAAACGGATCGCCGAGTACAAGGTCGCCGCTGAAAAATGCGACGCCCTGGCCGGCACGGCCAAAGACCAGTGCGTCGCGGCTGCGAAATCCCAGTTCGGCTATGAAGCCGCTGGACCCAAGCTCGTTCCCGGGCATTTTTGACCACTAAGAAGGAGAACCATCATGAGTATCGCTAAGAAAGTCGTCATTGCCGCCATCACCGCCGCCACCACGCTGACCGTCGTCGGCTGCGCTCCCACCCCGACGAAGGAAGGTGCCGGCGAATACGTCGATGACGCCGTCATCACGACCAAGGTGAAGTCGTCGATCTTCAACGAGCCGACGCTGAAATCCACCGAGATCAACGTTGAAACCTTCAAGGGCACGGTGCAGCTGTCCGGCTTCGTCGCACAACCTGGCGATATCACGAAGGCCGGTGAAATCGCCCGCGGCGTCAAGGGCGTGAAGTCGGTCAAGAACGATATCCGCGTCAAGTAATCAGGGACGCGGCCGGTGCCGTCATGCGGCACCGGCCGTGCGGCGTGCATGGACCGTCCTCACATCATCACCCCGGGGCCGGCCACGCCGGCCGATCCGCAACCGGCGGACCTCGGCGAGCACGCCACCAGGCTGCACCTGCCGCTGCACGTGCACGCGCGCGGGCTGGCGCTTGGCATCATCGCCACCGTCGCTTTCCTGTATGCCCTCCAGTGGGGCAGGAATTTCCTTGTTCCCCTGCTGCTGGGGATCTTCATCGCCTACACGCTGAACCCCCTCGTCAACTGGCTCGAGCGCATCCGCGTCAAGCGCGTGATCGGCGCCACCATCGTCACGGCGGCGATCTTCGGCGGCGCGGTTGTCGTCGTCGACAAGGTGCATGGCGAATTCCAGAACATCGTCGAGGAACTGCCGACCATCACGCACAAGTTGTCGCGCCTGCTCGCATCGACGACGGGGTCGAGCACCAGCACGATCTCGCGCATCCAGGCCGTGGCCACGGAGATCGAGCAAGCCACGGCCGGCAACAGCGCGCGGCGCGCGATCAAGCGCCAGCAGGACGTGACAGCGCCGGGGGCCGGCGGCATCCGCGTGATGGACTGGGTGTGGGTCAGCGCGCGCAGCCTGATCGGCTTCGCCAGCCAGGGCACGATGGTGATCTTCCTCGTGTTCTTCCTGCTGCTGTCCGGCGACACGTTCAAGCGCAAGCTCGTCAAGCTGACCGGGCCGTCGCTGACGAAGAAGAAGATCACGGTGCACATCCTGGAAGACATCAACACGTCGATCCAGGCGTACATGTTCATGCTGCTCGTGACGAACGTGCTGCTGGCGTTCCTGATGTGGATCGCGCTCCGCGCCATCGGCCTGGAAAACGCCGGCGCATGGGCGATCGTGGCCGGCCTGCTGCACATCATGCCTTACTTCGGCCCGCTCCTGATCACCAGCGCGACGGGCCTCGTCGCGTTCCTGCAATTCGAATCGCTGCAGATGGTGCTGCTCGTGACCGGCGCTTCGCTCGGCATCGCCACGCTGGTCGGCACGTTCGTCACGACGTGGATGACGGGCCGCATCGCCCGCATGAACGCGGCCGCCGTCTTCGTCAGCCTGCTGTTCTGGGGCTGGCTGTGGGGCGTGTGGGGACTGCTGCTCGGCGTGCCGGTCATCGTGATCCTGAAGGTCGTGGCCGAGCGGGTGGAGGGGATGGAAGTCGTTGCGGAGCTGTTGGGCGAGTAAGCGCGGGGGGCGCGAAGCACTGGGGCCTGCCGGCTCCGCCGTGCTGTCGAGCTCGTGTCACCGGTGCCTGGCAGCCGGGGCATGCCCCGGCAGACACGAGCTGAGGTGTCCTTCAACCCGTCGCCGGGCCACCGTCATTTCAGTTTTAGATTGCCGTGCTCATCCCGCGGATGGTGCTTCAGGCTGCCGATCTGCAGCGCGTACTGGCGGGCGAATTCGGCGCCCAGGAAGAAGATCTGCGCCGAGTAGTAGACCCACAGCAGCAGCGCAATCGTCGAGCCTGCCGCACCGAAGCTGCTGGCGACGCCGCTGTTGCCGATGTACGCGCCGATCGCGAACTTGCCGATCATGAACAGGAC
Organism: Pseudoduganella flava; assembly: GCF_007830495.1. Taxonomy (GTDB): domain Bacteria; phylum Pseudomonadota; class Gammaproteobacteria; order Burkholderiales; family Burkholderiaceae_D; genus Rugamonas; species Rugamonas flava. The sequence goes on from NZ_VLKW01000009.1 coordinate 218,033, forward strand.
GGCCGTACCCACCGCGCCGATGACGACGTCGCGCCAGGCCAGCGTGATACGGGGCAGCAGCTTGAAGATCACGCCGAACATCGTGGCGATCACAAGGAAGCTGATGGCGTGGTTCAGCGCCGTCAGGATGACGGTCGCGTTCGGCCAGTAGCTGTTCCACAGCCGCTGGAAGATTTCCAGCGCCGCGCTGACGACGAGCGACACCAGCAGCAGGAAGCCCAGCGCGAGGATCAGGCCGAACGACAGCAGGCGGGTGCGGATCGTGTCCCACACGGTGTTGTCGGTGACCGGCGGCAGTTGCCAGATCTCGTCCAGGCTCGTCTTCAATTCGGCGAACACGCTGGTGGCGCCGAACAGCAGCAGGGCGCCGGCGACGATCGTCGCGATGCGGCCTTCGTCCTCGTTGTGCGCGCCGGCCAGGATCAGCTGGATCGCCTCGGCCCCTTGCGCGCCGACCATGCCGCGCAGCTGCGCAAACAGCTCGCCCTGCGCCGCCTCCTTACCGTAGAAAAAGCCGGCGATCGCGATCACCAGCACGAGCACGGGCGCGATCGAGAACAGCGTGTAGAACGCCAGCGCCGCCCCTTTGCTGCTGCCGCGGTGCTCGAACCATTCCATCACGGCGCAATACAGGAGGTTCGGCAATTTCTTGGCGATGTGAGGAAACTTTCTGAAATTCACTTTTACCTCCCCATATGAAAAAAGGGGCCGAAGCCCCTTGACTGCGTACTACCCACCCTCTCGCTTTTTCCTGTCCGCGAAAGGGTAGGTGTGCACTTTTTTGCGATTACTGAACTTTGCGTTCGATGGTGATCTGTTCGACCTCGACACGGCGGTTCGGTTCGAGGCACTTGATCAGCGCGGCGCGTTTCTTCTCGTTGCACTGCACGACCGGCTCGCTCTCGCCCTTGCCCTGCGTCGTCAGACGGTCGGCGGCGATGCCCTTGCTCACCAGGTAGTCCTTGGCGGCGGCGGCGCGGCGCTCGGACAGCTTCTGGTTGTACTTGTCCGAACCGAGGCGGTCGGTGTGGCCGGTGATCGTGATGCCGGACAGGCTCGGGTTCTCGTTCAGCACGCGTGCGACTTCATCCAGCTTCGGCTGGTCGCCACGCAGCTTGGCGCTGTCGAACTCGAACAGTTCGGTGGCCGACATCGTCACCTTCTCGAAGCGGGCCGGCGGTGGCGGCGGCGGCGGCGGAGCTACCGGGGTCGGTGCTTCGGCGACCGGAGCCGGCGGCGGTGCCGGCGGTGCCGGTGGCGTCGGGGTCGGGCCCAGAGCGTAGTTGAAGCCCACCGTCACGTAGACGTTGTTGGAGCGGTCGTGACGGAACTCGTCGCTGCCGATGAAGCCGTAGACGTCACGCACGTCCGCCTGGAACGACCAGCGGTCGTTGATGACGGACTGGAAGCCCAGGCCGGCCGACACGTACGGCGACGTATGGTGCGGATGCGCCGTGCTGTTCGGCCAGCTTTCCTTGTCGCGCTGGGCGCCCAGGCCCACCAGCACGAACGGACGGAAGGTCTTGCGGGAGAACAGGTACAGGAAGTCGACGCCCAGCGTTTCTTGCTGGTAGCGTGCGTCGCCATCTTTCGAGCGGGCATACGTGTAGCCCATCTGGATGTCCCAGTTTTCGGCGAGCGGCTTGCCGAACTTGATGCCGCCGCCGTAGCCGGTCTTGTCGGTGACCCAGTCGGAATCCGGCTTCATTGCGTTGACGCTCGGCTGGATGTACCAGTTCGGATTGATGACGGCGTCCTGTGCCGATGCGGCGACGGAAGCGCACAGCAGGGCTGCGGCAATCGCGATCTTGTTAGATTTATTCACTGATTACTCCTGATGCGTTGAAAGGAATTAATTGCTGCTCACAGCAATATTGAAAGAAGTGGCAGGAAGTGCTCTTCTTTCAATTGCAGCTATTGCATTGCTGTTGGATCAAGTTTAGGTGCTGGGCGTTCGCAGCTTCGGTGCGCTACCGCACAAAAACCTTGCGTTACATCAAATGTGTTGTGATCGTACCACAGGAACTGGAGCTTTGTCGGCGTAGTCCAAGGGCAGGTGGACAGGAAATGCGCCTGCCCAAGGTGGCAGGCGGGGCGATGTCGGAGGAAAAAACGGGGAAAAGACCGGTGACTTTGTAACCAACTGTAACGATAACGCCGCCTTGTTGCCCGCCTTGTCGAGTACTTCAGGTCAGTGGGCAGGCGTGGCGCCGGCGGCCGGAGTGCCGGTGCCGGCATCGGTTGCCGGTGGCGGCGCCGTGTCGATCGGCGGCGTTACCGTATCGGACGGGGTGCCTGGGGTGCCCGGGGCGACTGGAGTCGAGGTCGCTGTCGCGGCCGGTGCGGTGGCGGCGGGGCTGGCCGCCGGTTCCGGCGCGGTGTGCTGGTTGGCGGTTTTTTCGCAGGCGGACAGTGCCAGGGCAGCGAGGCCGGCAACGAGGATCGAATAACGCATGAGGATCTCCCAAGGTGAGTGAACGTGACTCCAGCGTAGGAATCGCACGATCGCCCATCTGTACGGGGGCGCACCGATGACGAACACGGGCGCCCGGCCGGGCGTGGCGAATGCACAACACCGCGATCGGATCGCGTGGCTACGACGTTTAAAGCATTTTGTGTTCGTTGCCGCACAGACTTGTGCAACGCATAACGGCAATCTGGAGCCCAATGAATGAACTATTGGCGCGGTGCCCCGGTCATCCGCGCAACCCGGATACCGTTATAAGGAGTGTTCAAATGCATGCAATCAGAGAATCTCACGACCTGTCGAACAGCGATGTGATGGCCTCCCAGCCGGCGGCGAAACCGCGTCTGGCGCTGGTGGAGCGCCCGGGTCCGGGAACCGAGCGCAAGGCATTGTCGCTGGCGCCGATCGAGCGCGTCCGGTCGACCTCCGCGACGCTGCGCCGCATCGAAAACATGCAAAAGCTGATCGGCGAACTGCAGCAGCATGAAATGCTGGCCGACGAGATCGCATGGTTCCTGAAATTTTCGCCGTCCGGCGCACGCAAGTACATCCGCGACCTGCGCGAAGCGGGCGTGATCGAACTGGCGCGCTACATCGAAGGCACCGCCACCTATCTGGGCAAGGCTGTCTACCGCCTGACGCCGGATGCCGAGCGCGTGCAGGCTTTCCTGGCCGCGATCGCCCAGCCGAAGCGCGAAGGCGCGCCACCGCGCAAGGAACGCCCCAGCCTGCGCGAGCAGAGCATGGCAGGCAGCGGCCGTCACTTCCACATCCTGGCCGACGATACGCATTACGCGATCCGCGTGAACCGCGGCCCGGTCACCCGCGACCCGCTGGTGGCAGCCCTGTTCGGCGCACCGCAATCGCTGCAGAAGGCGCAACAGTAACAAACCCACCCGCCCGCTTCACGACCGGATGACAAGCCGCGACATCCGGTCCGGGCAGTGCTAAGCTGCATATTCCCTGTCTGAGCCGGCGGCGTTGAAAAGCCGGCAACGCTCCCCATCTGTGGCGGACGTTTTCGTTATGGACGGCAAATATGGAAGCATTGCTTAGTGTACTCCTCGTGGCGCTGGTCTGCGGCGCGCCTTTCTGGTACCCGCGCTGGACGCTGAAGCGCGCCCTTGCGCGCCCGTTGCCGCCGGAAGCCCTGGCCACGCTGCGCCGCTATGTTCCCGTTCATGACCGCATGAGTCCGCAATTGCAGCAGCAGTTGCAGCGGCGCGTCATCCAGTTCCTCCATCAGAAAAAATTCGTCGGCTGTGCCGGCCTCGAGGTGACCGACGAGATGCGCGTCGCCATCGCCGGCCAGGCTTGCCTGTTGCTGCTGAACCGCTCCAGCGACGTCTATCCCGCGCTGCGCGCGATCCTGCTGTACCCGGGCGCCTTCGCGGCGCCGCGGCAGGATGTCGGGCCCGGCGGCGTCGTCACCCCGTTCAAGCAGACGATGCTGGGCGAGTCGTGGCAGGACGGCCGCGTGGTGCTGTCGTGGGACGATGCGGCGCGCGGCGCGCTGGAATGGGACGGCCACAACGTCGTGCTGCACGAGTTCGCGCACCAGCTCGACAGCGAATCCGGCAGCACGAACGGCGCGCCGTATCTGGGCAGCGCGGCAAGCTACCGCAGCTGGTCCGAGGTGCTGTCGCGCGACTACGCGCACCTGCGCCGCGCAGCCTGGCTGGGCAGCCAGGACAGCGTGCTGGACCACTACGGCGCCACCAGCCCGGCCGAATTCTTTGCCGTCGCCACCGAGGCGTTCTACGGCAAGCCGTGGCAGCTGGCCGCACGCCACCCGGCCCTGTACGACGAGCTGTCGAAGTACTACCGGGTCGATCCGCGCACGTGGCTCGATGCGCCGCCGCCCGAGCCGGAGCCGCAGCTGGAACCCGCCGTGTTCGCAATGCCGGCCGTGCCCGCAAACCGCTCGTTCGCGTGGGCGAACTGGTAATGGACTTCGAGGACTTCGATGCCTCTCCCGTCGCGGGCGCCCGGCCCGAAGCGTCGCCGCTGACGCGCCTGCAATACCTGATCGACAATACCCCGGCCCTGATCTACTGCACGGTGCCGAGCGGCGACTTCAAGATGACGTTCGTCAGCAATAACGCGGTCAACGTGCTGGGGTACCGGCCCGAAGAGATGATGGCCGACCCGAACTTCTGGTTCGACCACATCCACCCGGACGACAAGCCGCGCATCGTCGAAAGCCTGGCCAAGGTGTTCACCGAGGGCCAGCAGGTGTACGAATACCGCTTCCGCAGCGCCGACGGCGAGTACCGGTGGATGCACGACACCTTGCGCCTGATCCGCGACGAGGACGGCCGGCCGCTCGAGGTGATCGGCGCGCTGACCGACATCACGGACCGCAAGCGGATGGAAGAGGCGCTAAAGGCGACGGGGCGCAAGCAGCAGCAGTTGATCGGCAAGCTGCGCGAGGCGCACGAACAGCTGCTGCAGTCGGAGAAGATGGCGTCGATCGGCCAGCTGGCGGCCGGTATCGCGCACGAGATCAACAACCCGGTCGGCTTCGTCAATTCGAACATGGGTTCGCTGCAAGGCTATGTCGGCACGCTGCTGGAGCTGATCGACACCTATGCCGACGCGGTCGCCACGCACCCGCAGCTGGCGGCGCGCATGGCGCCGGTGCGCGAAGCGGCGGACCTCGATTTCCTGCGCGACGACGTGACGGCGCTCGTGCGTGAATCGATCGACGGGCTGCGCCGTGTGAAGGAAATCGTGCAGTCGCTGAAGGATTTTTCGCACGTGGGCGAAACGGAGTGGCAGCTGGCCGACCTGCACCATGGCCTGGACAGTACGCTGAACATCGTCGCCAACGAGCTCAAATACAAAGTCAACGTGATCAAGGAATACGGCGAGCTGCCGCGCATCGAATGCCTCGCGTCGCAGCTGAACCAGGTGTTCATGAACCTGCTCGTCAACGCGGGGCAGGCGATCAAGGAACGTGGCGTGATCCGCATCCGCACCGGCGTGAAGGACGAGTGGGTGTGGGTCGAGATCGCCGATTCCGGCGGCGGCATCGCACCCGAGCACCTTACCCGGATCTTCGAGCCGTTCTTCACGACGAAGCCGGTCGGCAGCGGCACGGGACTGGGCCTGTCGCTGTCCTACGGCATCGTCACGCGGCACGGCGGGCGCATCGACGTGCGTTCGCAGCTGGGCAAGGGCACCGCGTTCACCGTCTGGCTGCCGCAGCGCCAGCCGCGCAAGGAACAGGGAGCGCCCGACGTCAAAGGATGACCGGTCAAGGGATGATCGGTCAAAGAATGATGGAGCCGTCCGGGCCCCAGTTCACCCGCGTCAGCCCCGGTTCCTCGGCCTCCAGCCGCAGCGCTTCCAGTTCCTGGGCGGTGAGCGGCGCCGGCACGGCACCCTGTTCGGCCAGCAGCAGCACCCGTCTCATGGCACGCCCTTGCGCTGCACGAAGATCGGCAGCCGCATGCCGCTCTTGGTTTCGAAGTCCTGCACCTGTCGGATCATGCGGGCATCGAGCACGTGGTCGGCCGCCAGCAGCATCAGGCCTTCGCGGCTGACCAGGTCGCGCGCCAGCACCATGCCCGGCACCAGCTCGCCGGACAGCACTTCGACGCCGGCCAGCGCGTCGCCGCCGTCGGCGTCGAACACCTGGCGGAACGCCGTGACGACGGCCGGGTCGTAGCGCGTGCCGCTGCCGTCGAGGATCAGCGAACGGGCTTCCGGCTCGCGCAGGTGGCGCTGCACCATGCCGCCCTGTTGCAGGTTGTAATAATCGGCGACGAGCGCCAGGATGCGCGCGCCCAGCGGAATGGCGAAGCCGGACAGGCCGTCCGGGAAGCCCTTGCCGTCGAAGCGCTCCAGTTGGGCACGCAGGATCGCGGCGCTACCGCGCAGGTCTTCCAGCGGCATCAGCAGCTGTTCGGCGGTGATCGGGTGCTTGCGGTACTGGCCCAGCGCGGTGCCGTTCATCAAGGTCAGCGGCGTCTTCAGCAGATCGTCGGAAAAGCCGATCTTGCCGATGTCGTGCAGCAGCGCGGCCACGAACACGTCCTGCGCCTCCTTGCTGTCCATCTGCATCTGGGTCGCGATCTTGCGCGCCAGGTCGGCCATCTGGCGCGACTGCCCGGTCAGGTTCGTGCCGCGCAGCTCGGCGATCGACGACAGGATCTTGATCGTCGTGATGAAGTTCTGCTTCAGCCGGCGGTTGGCGGCCGCCTGCGCGTCGTTGGCGGCCTGCTGGCGCTGGGCCAGCAGTTCCAGGCGCTGGCGCTCCTGCTCCAGCGCGCGCTGCTCGAGCGCCTGGCGCACGACGAGCTGGATGTCGTTGTCGTCCCACGGCTTGGTGATGTAGCGGTAGATCTCGCCCCGGTTGATCGCTTCCATGATCGAATGGATGTCCGAGTAGCCCGTCAACAGCAGCCGCAGCGTGTCCGGCCAGCGCTCCCGCACCTGCTGCAGGAAACGCGCCCCGTCCATCTCGGGCATGCGCATGTCGGAAATCACGAGGTCGACGCTTTCCTGTTCCAGCACCTGCAGCCCGGCGGCGCCGCTGTCGGCGGTCAGCACGCGGTAGCCCTTGCCGCGGAACAGCCGGCGCAGCGCGGAGAGGATATTTTGTTCGTCGTCGACGCACAGCAGGGTCGGCATCGGGGTTTCGGCTACAGGCGTCATGCTCTGCTCTCGGGTGGCCAGGTCGGCTTCATTATGGCGCATTTTCGCGTGCAAGCCCGGCCCGGCTATGTGCGTCAGCGAACGGAAAGGGGCGGTCGGGCGGGGCAAGCTGACTGCGTCCCGAATGCAGGAGAAAAATCATGACGACCATCATTGCCGGCCACTTCCAGTTGCAAGAGCAGATCGACGCCGCCCGCCGGGCGCTGCAGGATGCAGGCTTTCCAGAAGACCGTATCAGTTCGTTCTACGTCAACCAGCCGGGCCAGCATGGCATGCATGAGCTGGGCGGCGACCGCACGCTGTCGCCGGGCGCGAAGGATTCGCCCGAAGGCCTTGCCAAAGGGGCCGCGACGGGTGGCGCGATCGGTGCCGCGCTGGGCGCCGCCACCGTGCCGCTGACGGGGCCGGCAGGGCCGGTCGTCGGCGGCCTTGTCGGCGCCCACGTCGGCTCGCTGTACAGCTTCTCGCACATGAAGGAGAAGGGCGAGCCGGAGAAGGGCGGCGAGAACACCGTCGAACCGCGCAAGAGCGGCATGATGATCGCCGTGGCGCTGCCGGACGGCGACGAGCAGCGCGCCGTGCAGCTGCTGCGCGGCCTCGGCGCCCACCACGTCGAGCGCGCCGAAGGCACGATCGCCGACGGCGACTGGAAGGATTTCGATCCGCTGTCGCCGCCGCACGTCGTCGCTTGAGGCCAGTCCGGCCGCACCGCGGCGATTTTCCGGAGCCAGTCAATGACACATGCCTGGGTAGTGCTCACGGGGGCCGATGGCCGCGATGTCCAGGCGCCGACCGAGGCGCAACTGGCCGCCGCGCTGTCGGAGATTTATGAAGGCGATGGCGTGGCCGGCCCCGACGGCGGCCCGCCGACCGCCGTGCTGCGCTTCGGCTATGACGACGGCCTGATGTACCTGATGGAAGTCGCCCGGGGCGGTGCGATCCGCTTCGAGGAATGGTCGGACCGCGACTGCGAGATCGCGCTGGCGAGCCCGCGGCGCATGTCGGCCGACAAGGAAGACGCGCTGCAGCTGTGGAAATGGCTGGCGCAACGGCAGGTGGCGAAGATTCGCGACCAGGATTGGCAGTCGGCCTGAGCGGGCGTTACTGCAATCAGTGCGCCATCAGCACCGGCACCGTCATCGTCTCGAGCACCGTGCGGGTGACGCCGCCCAGCAGCGTTTCGCGGAAGCGCGAATGGCCGTAGGCGCCCAGCACGACGAGGTCGCAGCCCCGTTCGCCCGCCAGCATCAAGAGGGTTTCGCCGACGTCGCCGGGGCGCTTCAGCAAGCCCTGCCGCGGCGATTGCGCCAGCGCGACGGTGGCCGTGATGCCATGCCGCGCCAGCCATGCCAGCGCTTGGCTGCCCGGCGTGTCGCCGAACGCGGCCGGGTGCAGGTCGGCGTCGATGATCGCCAGCGTCACCTGCTCGGCGCGCGCCAGCAGCGGGAGCGCCTCGCGCGCGGCCCGGGCCGACTCCTTGCTGGCGTTCCAGGCCAGCAGCACGTGGCGGCCCGGTGCCGGAGCGCCGGGGCTGGCGATGCCTGCCGTGCTGACGGAAATCGATCCCCGCGGCCGCGCCGTGTGCGGCACGACAAGCACGGGGCAGCCGGACTCGGTCAGCACTTCGGCGGGAAAGGAGCCGGGGCCGCTGGTGCGCTGCTCGGGCAGCGCCTGGCCGACGATCGCCAGGTCCGCATGGCGCGCCGCCAGCGCAAGGCCGGCGCCCGGTTCGTCGTCCATGATCCTTTCCTCGAACGAGTGGACACCCAGCGCGCGCATCTGCGGCGCGAACGCGGCCAGCGCCGTGCGGGCGCGCTCGCGCAGCATGTCCAGGTGCAGCGCCAGGTTCGGATCTTCCTCGTCCACCATTTCGTTCTGGTACAGGAAGCGGGAGACACCAGTCAACGCGACGCCGATCACGTGGGCGCCGTGCTGCAGCGCGAGCTCGGCCGCCATCAGCACGCGTGCGCCCGCGTGCGGTGCTTCGTCCAGGTGTACCAGTATCGTCTTGTAGCCCATGCGCCGATTATAGGCCGCGGGTAGGGCCGCCCGCGCACGGAAGGGCAGGGTGGATGGGAATCAGCGGCGCTGTTCGAGCCGCGTCTGGCAGACGATGCACAACGGCGCTTCCGGGCGTGCCTCCAGCCGCGAATAGCCGATCGGCTCGCCGCAGCTTTCGCAGTCGCCGTACTCGCCGCTGTCGAACTTGGCGAGCGCATGGCGCACGGCGGCCAGCTGGGCCAGGCGATGCTCGTCCGCCTCCGCTTCCAGCTGGTTCAGCGTGCGGTTGCTGGCACTGTCGGCCGGCGACGTTTCCACCTCGTCGACGGCCGGCGAACGGTTGAACTCGCTGTTTGGCCGGTCCGCAAACTGCCGGAGCAGCGCAATCTTGCGCTGCTCGAGCGCCGCTTGCAATGCGGCGAGCTGGTCTGGCGACAGGGCGTTCATGTGTCCGTCATCCGTCCATGCATGTGTCCATTCATTGGTCCACTCATTGGCCCACTCATTAGCCCATTGTATGCCGGGGCTTCGGTTCCGGGGCCGCTTTGTCCGCGTCCTGCAACGCCTCCAGATGCTCTTTCAGGTCTTCCAGCGCGGGGCCGAGCCCTTCCGGACGCACCGCGGCAATCGCGGCCGCCGCGGCCAGCAGTGCGGCAGCCACGCCGGACAGGTCCTTCGCGCGCTCGATGCGGCGGATGCGGTCGCGCGCCCGCGCGGCCAGGTCCAGCAGCTCCTGCGCCTGCCCGCCGAGCCCGGCCGTGGCATAGCGCACGGCATCCGCATACAGCGCATGGGCTTGCTGGCGCAGCGCCACCTCTTGGTCGAACAGCGCCTGTGCCTGTTCGCGCGTGATGGCCTGGCCGGCGGGTGTGCCGTTCTGGCGGATCGCGCGGATGATGCGCTTGTGCAGCGCGTCCGCGCTGGCGGCAAAGCTGTCGGCCAGCGCCTCGATGTCGGCGGGCAGCGTGGTGGTGCTGGTCATGGCGTAGCTCCTTGCAAGGTTGCGGCGACGCGCGCCGCCGGCGGCGGCCCGGCATCGGGCAACGGGTCCAGCATGCGGTACAGCGCTTCATGGCGGGCGCGGATGTCCCGCACGTTCTGCGCGGCGAGCGTGTGGCGCAGCCCCAGCAGGCGGTACTCGTGCTGCTTGTCCTGCCGGTGCGCCTTGGCCAGCGCGGCCAGCAGGCGGTCCTGGGGCCGGTCGGCGAACGGGATCTCCGTTTCCAGCATGCCCAGCACGATCGCCTGTTCGTTGTCGTGGTTCTTGTCGTAGTAGCGCAGCACGTCGTTCATCGCATCGAGCGTGTCGCGCAGCGGCGCGTAGCCGTCGCGCAGCATGTCCTGCACGGCGCGGTCCTGCACCCGGCCCGACACGCCGCGCGCCAGCACCCGCGCCAGCCCGGCGTAGGCGTTCACGTAGCGGTCCGTCAGGCCCGTGTCCGGCCACGCCTTGATGCCTTTCGCCATCTCCTTGATCTGGTCGCCCGGATCGAAGCGCTCGCCGCCGGCCAGCGCGCCCAGCGTGCGCAGGTAGGCGACGGCCGCGTCGTGCAACGCCACCAGGTCCCGATACGCCGCGTGGCGCTGGGCATCGGTCGCACGCTCGCGCACGTCCGCAGCCGGGCTCAGGTAGGGCTGTTCACGCTGATAGGTGTCGCGGTAGCGGGCGCTGAGCTCGGCATAACCGTTCAGCTTTGGCGCCTGGGCCGCGAGCGCCCGGGCTTCCTGCAGGCGCGGGTTCGCGCAGCCGGTCAGCAGCAGGGCCATCAGCATGGCCAGCAGCATCGTTCGGGGCGCGCCGCGGCGCGGAGAAGGGTGGCAAAGGTGGCGCATGATGCTCCTTGTCGTGACAGGAACGATCATCTTGCGCCAACAAAATTCGCTGCCGCTTGCGACAGCGCAAATCGACAGAATGTCCGACGCGTCAGGCAGCCATGCCGGAACGCCAGTTCAGGCCGGCGACGGTGCCGGCCAGCGGGCGGTACTCGCAGCCGATCCAGCCGTCATAGCCGAGCTCGTCGAGCAGGCGGAACACGCCAGGGTAGTCGATGTCGCCGGTGCCTGGTTCGTTGCGGCCCGGCGCGTCCGCCATCTGCACGTGGCGCACGTGCGGCAGGGCGCGGCGCAACGTGGCGATCACGTCTTCGCCCATGCGGTGCATGTGGTAGATGTCCGACTGCAGGAACACGTTGTCGCTGTCGCAGGCGGCGATGATGCCCAGCGCCTGCTCGGTGCGCGACAGGAAATAGCCTGGCATGTCGATCGTGTTGATCGGCTCGATCACGAGGCGGATGCCGCGCGGGCCGCACAGGCTGGCGGCATAGTCGAGGTTGACGACGTACGTCTCACGGGCGCGGCGCAGGTCCATGCCCGCCGGCATGATGCCTGCCATGCAGTGCAGCACCGGCACGCCCAGTCGCGTCGCGTATTCGACGGCCTTGTGGACGCTGTCGCGGAATTCGCGGTGGCGGCGCGGGTCGCAGGCCAGGCCGCGCTCGCCCGCCTGCCAGTCGCCGGCCGGCATATTGTGCAGCACCATCGACAGCCCGTTGTCGTCCAGCCGCTGGCGGATGTCCGCCGGGTCGTGGTCATAGGGGAACTGGCATTCGACGGCGTCGAAGCCGGCCGCGCGTGCCGCGGCGAACCGGTCCAGGAACGGGACCTCGGTGAACAGCAGGGTGAGGTTGGCGGCGAACTTGGGCATGGGCGGCGATCGGTGTGCGGCTATTGATTTGAAAGTCTCTATCGTAACAGAAACTTGAGGGTGTTAGCAATTATGCACAACTTTCGCCCGGACCGCCAGCCCGGCGGTCCAGGTTTTACCGCTCGGTCAGCGGTCGCGGCCGCCGCCGGAGCGTGCCGAGGCGGGCGCCCCGCTGCGCTGCGGATTGCGTGGGCCGGCGCTGCGGCCGCCCGAACCGTTACGGCCGCCGCCGCCGGAACCGCTGCGCCCACCGCCTGCGCCGCCGTTGCCGCCGCCATTGCCGCTACCGGCCGTTGCGCGCGACGCGTTCGGCTTGCCGCGGCCGCCGCCGCCATTGCCGCCGCCCGGGCGGGGATTGCGGTGCTGGCCCGTGCCGCTGCGCAGCTGGATCGGCTGCGGGCGGGCGTTCGGATCGGGCTCGAAGCCGGGCACGACTTCGCGCGGCAACGTCTGCTTGATGAGCTTTTCAATATCCTTCAGCATGTCGTGCTCGTCCACGCAGACGAGCGATACCGCCTCGCCCTTGGCACCGGCACGGCCGGTGCGGCCGATCCGGTGCACGTAGTCTTCCGGCACGTTCGGCAGGTCGTAGTTGACGACGTGCGGCAACTGGTCGATGTCGATGCCGCGCGCGGCGATATCGGTGGCCACCAGCACCTGCAAGGTGCCGTCCTTGAACTCGGCCAGGGCGCGGGTGCGCGCCGACTGGCTCTTGTTGCCGTGGATCGCCATCGCCTTGATGCCGTCCGCGCCCAGCTGTTCGACGAGCTTGTTGGCGCCGTGCTTGGTGCGGGTGAACACGAGCACCTGCGTCCACTTGTGCGTGCGGATCAGGTAGGACAGCATCGGGTGTTTCTTGTCGCGGTCGACCGGGTGGATCTTCTGCGCGATGATCTCCACTGTCGAGTTGCGGCGCGCCACTTCGATCGTGGCCGGCTTGTCCAGCAGGCCGTCGGCCAGCGCCTTGATCTCGTCCGAGAACGTGGCCGAGAACAGCAGGTTCTGGCGTTTCGGCGGCAGCGCGGCGAGCACCTTGCGGATGTCGCGGATGAAGCCCATGTCGAGCATGCGGTCCGCTTCGTCGAGCACGAGGATCTCGACCTTGTCGAGGTTCACGGTGCCCTGTGCCAGGTGGTCCAGCAGGCGGCCCGGCGTGGCGACGAGGATGTCGACGCCATGCTTCAACTGCTTGATCTGCGGATTGATCGACACGCCGCCGAAGATCACGGCCGAATTGAGCTTCGTGTACTTGCCGTACACGCGCACGCATTCCTCGACCTGGGCGGCCAGTTCGCGCGTCGGCGTCAGGATCAGCGCGCGGATCGGGCGCTGCGACGTGTTGTTCGTCAGTTTGGAACCGTAGGCGTCGGTGGACAGCCGTTGCAGCAGCGGCAGCGTGAAGCCGGCCGTCTTGCCGGTGCCGGTCTGTGCGCCGGCCAGCAGGTCACCGCCGTTCAGCACAGCCGGAATGGCCTGCGACTGGATCGGCGTTGGGGCGGTGTAACCCGTTTCGGTCACGGCGCGAACGATCGCATCGGACAAGCCAAGTTGAGAGAAAGACATAGGTGCTCTGTGAAAGTCGCCGTGAGGAGGCGAAGGAAAATCGTGTTGGCCGGACTCACCGGCAATTTCTCACAGGCAGTATATCAGTGTTCCTTCTCAGTAATTTCGCGCCGGCAATAAAAAAGGAGGCAAACGCCTCCTTTTTTTGTAACAGAGCTACACCAACCTTTGCAATTATGCAAATTCTGCAAGCAAACCCACCATCTGGCCGAACACGCGCGGGCTGGCCGCCACGATGTGGCCGGTGTTCATGTAGTTCGATTCGCCATTGAATTCGCCGGCGATGCCGCCCGCTTCGGTCACCAGCAGCGAGCCGGCCGCGATGTCCCACGGTTGCAGGTTTTTCTCGTAGAAGCCGTCCAGGCGGCCGCTGGCGACGTATGCCAGGTCCAGCGCGGCGGAGCCGGCGCGGCGCACGCCGTGGCAGCGCTCGGCCATCAGGCCGTACATCTTCAGGTATTCGTCCAGCGCCTTCGGGCTGCCGTTCTTGTAGCCGGTGCCCAGCAGCGCGCCGGCGATGCGGTCCAGCTTGCGCACGCGGATGCGCTTGTCGTTCAGGTAGGAGCCGGCGCCTTTCTCGGCCGTGAACAGGTCGTTGCGCACCGGGTCGTAGACGACGCCCAGCGTGATGACGCCGCGCTGTTGCAGCGCGATCGACACCGCGTACTGGGGGAAGCCGTGCATGAAGTTGGTGGTGCCGTCGAGCGGATCGATGATCCACACGAACTCGCTCTCGTCGTTCACATTGCCCGTGGTGCCCGATTCCTCGCCGAGGAAGGCGTGGGTCGGGTAGGCTTTCTGCAGCACCTCGATGATCGCCTGCTCGGCGGCCGTGTCCACGTCCGTGACAAAGTCGTTATGTTGTTTTTCGGTGACGCCGACCCGGTCCAGGTCGAACGAAGCGCGGTTGATGACGGCGGCGGCGCGGCGGGCGGCTTTCACGGCCGTGTTGAGCATTGGATGCATGGCAATTCCGTAATAGAAGACAGGCCCGCCCGGCGCAGGGGTGCGCAGCAGGCGGACGGTGCTGTGAACGAGGTTGAAAAAGAGCGGCGCGAAGGGCAGGCCAAGCCAGCTGCAAGCCGAGGCGTTGTAAAATCTGCCGTTTCGCGAAAACCGCTATTCTAAATGATGCAGCAGGAAATCACATCTTCTCTGTTCAACCGCCTGCGCGTGATCCTCGTGGAGACGAGCCGGCCCGGCAATGTGGGCTCCGTCGCCCGGGCGATGAAGACGATGGGCTTTGCCGAGCTGGTGCTCGTCAATCCCCGCGTCGAGGACGCCTTGCGGCACGAGGAAGCGGTGGCGTTCGCCAGCGGCGCCCAGGACATCCTGGAACGCGCGCGCGTCGTCGCGACGATGGCCGAGGCACTGGACGGCATCAATTACGCGGCGGCCGTGTCGGCGCGGCTGCGCGAATTTTCGCCGCCGGTGCAGGGTCCGCGCGAGCTGGCGCTGCACGTCTCGGCCGCAGCCGACCTGCGCCTGGCCCTGATTTTCGGCAACGAGCGCTTCGGCCTGCCGAACGACATCGTCGAGCGCTGCAACGTGCTGATCAACATTCCCGCCAACCCGGAATATTCGTCGCTGAACCTGGCGCAGGCCGCCCAGGTGCTGCTGTACGAATGCCGGATGGCGGCCAGCGGCGGCACGCAAGCCGTCGACAGCCCCGTCGGGTTCCATGGCGACGCGGCCAGCCAGGCGCAGATCGAGGGCATGTACGCCCACCTGGAAGAAGCGCTGGTGGCGATTGGTTTCCTCGATGCCGGCAACCCCCGCAAGCTGATGCCGCGCCTGCGGCGGCTGTTCGCCCGCGCCGGCCTGGAGACGGAAGAGGTCAACATCCTGCGCGGCATCGCCCGGCAGATGATGGCCCGCGGCAAGGACGACTGAGCGTCCACTCTAATTTCCCCTGCTTGCTTGCCGTACACTGGCTTTTCACAAAAATAAGCAGGGGACACATGACCACGCGCAGAACCTTCCTGATGGCGGGCCTGGGCGGTGCCGCCGCGCTGGCCGCCGGCGGTGCCGCCTGGCGCTGGCTGGGCCGCGCCGCGCCGGCCCGCTTCCAGCTGGATACGGCGGGCCGCGAGTTGCTGACGGCCCTCGTGCCGGCCGTGCTGGGCCCGGCACTGCCTGCCCAGGGCGGCGCCCGCCTGCTGGCGGTGGCCGGCACCGTCGAACGGGTGCGGCTGGCGATCGCCGGCCTGCCGCCCGCCACGCAGCGCGAATTGCAGGACCTGTTCGGCCTGCTGTCGCTGGCACCGGCGCGCCGCCTGCTGACGGGCTTGCCGGCCTGGCGCGATGCCACCCCGGGCGAGCTGGAACGCTTCCTGGACGGCTGGCGCTTTCACCGCTTCGCCGTGCTGCGCGGCGCCTATCACGGCTTGCACGACCTGATCCTCGGCAGCTGGTATGCCGATCCGCTGAGCTGGGCCGCGATCGGTTATCCGGGGCCGCTGAAGGAACTGGCGTCATGAGCGCGATCCCTGATCCGATCGCGGCCGGCCTGGCCGCCGGCTGGAAGGTGCTCGACTGCGCCACGCTGGCGGACGACCGCACGCTCGATTGCGACGTGGCGATCGTCGGCAGCGGCGCCGGCGGCGGCGTGACGGCCGAGATCCTCGCGCTGGCCGGGCTGGCTGTAGTCATCGTCGAGGAGGGCGCGCTGAAATCGTCGCGCGACTTCCGCATGCGCGAGGCCGATGCCTACCCCACGCTGTACCAGGAAGGGGGCGGGCGCAAGACGAAGGACAAGGCGATCACGATCCTGCAGGGCCGCACGGTGGGCGGCTCGACGACGGTGAACTGGACGTCCAGCTTCCGCACGCCGGCCACCACGCTGGCCCATTGGCAGCGCCACTACGGCCTGGCCGGCTATACGGTCGACGGGCTGGCGCCGTGGTTCGCGCGGATGGAGGAGCGCCTGCACGTGGCCGACTGGCCGACGCCGCCGAATGCCAACAACGCGCTGCTGCAGCGCGGCGCGCAGCGGCTCGGCATCGCCACGCACGCGATCCGGCGCAACGTGAACGGTTGCTGGAACCTGGGCTATTGCGGCATGGGCTGCCCGACCAATGCGAAGCAGTCGATGCTGGTCACGACGATTCCGGCCGCCCTCGGGCATGGCGCCACCTTGCTGACGCATGCGCGCGCCGAACGGTTCGAGCTGGCCGGCGACACGGCCCGCACGCTGCGCATCGCCGCACTGGGCGCCGACGGCATCCTGCCGACCGGCCGTGCCGTCACCGTCAGGGCGCGGCATTACGTGGTCGCCGGCGGCGCGATCAACAGCCCGGCGCTGCTGCTGCGCTCCGGCGCGCCCGATCCGCACGGCCTGCTGGGCCGGCGCACGTTCCTGCACCCGACGCTGATCAGCGCCGCGCGCTATGCGGAACGGGTCGACGGCTATGCGGGCGCGCCGCAAACCGTGTATTCCGATCACTTCCTCGCCACGCAGCCGGCCGACGGCCCGGCGGGTTTCAAGCTGGAAGTGCCACCGATGCATCCGCTGCTGCTGTCGACGGTGCTGACCGGCCACGGCGTGGCGCACGCGGAGACGATGCGGCATTACCCGTACACGCAGGGCATGCTGGCGCTGCTGCGCGACGGCTTCCATGCCGATTCGCCCGGCGGCACGGTCGCCTTGCGGGGCGACGGCAGTCCCGTACTCGATTATCCGATGACGCCGTTCCTGTGGGATGGCGCGCGCCGCGCGCTGCTGGCGATGGCCGAGATCCAGTTCGCCGCCGGCGCGCAGGCCGTGCTGCCGCTGCACGAACGCAGCCGCCACTACACCAGCTGGCAGGAAGCGCGCGCCGCGATCGCCGCGCTGCCGATGGCGCCGTTCGAGACGCGCGTCGCGTCGGCCCACGTGATGGGCGGTTGCACGATGGCGGGCGACGCGCGGAACGGTGTCGTCGCGCCGGACGGGCGCTATCGGGAACTGGCCAATGTATCGGTGCATGACGGCTCGCTGTTCCCGACGTCGATCGGCGCCAACCCGCAGCTGTCGATCTACGCGATCGCGGGGATGCTGGCGAGCGGCCTGGCGCAGCGGCTGACCGGCCGGCCGGCGCCGCGGCCGGTCGCGCCGGCGGCATGAACGCGCGCACTGGGGCCGGCACGAGGTAGGATGGCGACTGGCAGATGAGGAGAAGATGATGGTGGTGCGCATCCTGTTGGCGATCATGGCGGTGCAGGTGGCTGCCGCGCTGGCGATCTGGTACGCGGCGGCGGCATGGGTGCCGCTCGACCTCGCGCTGCTGCTGGCCGTGCTGGCCGTCGTGCTGGTGCGCCTCGCGATCAATGCCAACAACTTCTGGATGGCGCGCCGCTACGGCTGCACTGTGCCGGACGAGCACCGGCTCGCCCCGCTGGAGCGGCTGTGCCTCTTCTGTGCCGAGTTCCGTGCCTCGATGGTCACGTCGTCCTGGACCATGTTGCGCCACAAGCCGGCGCCGTACTTCGCCGCGCAGCCGCGCGCGCTGCCGGTGCTGCTGGTGCACGGCTTCGGCGCCAACGGCGGCTTCTGGACGCCGCTGCGCGCGCTGCTGCGGCGCGAAGGCATCAGCCACGATACCGTCGACCTGGAGCCGCTGGGCGCGCCGATCGACGATTACGTCGAGCACGTCGAGCGGGCGATCGGCCGGTTGCGCGCCGCCACCGGCGCGCCACGCATCGTCCTCGTCGGCCACAGCATGGGCGGCCTCGTCGTGCGCGCCTGGCTGCGCCGCCACGGCACTGCCGGCGTGGCCCGCATCGTCACCGTTGGCTCGCCCCATCACGGCACCGGCCTGGCGGCCCTCGGCATCGGCGCCAACGTGCGCCAGATGCGCCTCGACTCGCCGTGGCTCGCCCAGCTCGACAAGGACGACGCGCCGCACCGCGCGCTGATCACGTCGATCTGGTCGTGGCACGACAACATCATCGCCCCGCAAACTTCCTCCCGGCTGGACGGCGCGAAGAACATCGCGTTCGCCGGCATCGGCCACGTCGCGCTGGGCAGCGATCCGCGCGTGCTGTGCCGCGTACTGGACGAGATCCTGACGGCCGGCGCTTTGACGAGCGCACCCCGCCCCGCTACAATCATTTAAAAGTTGACCTACGGAAACTTTTACTCACGATGGAACGATAACCATCGGTGTAACGCCGCGCGCCAAGTCGTGCATCGCGTCCGTACGGAATAAGGGATACTGAAAGGACGGGGAGGGCCTCGGCCCATCAACGAACACAGATAACAAAGGGGAGGGAGACCGTGTCTGCACGCATCCTCATCATCGAAGACAATCCCACCAATATGGAGCTGATGGTGTACCTGCTGCGCGCCTTCGGCTACACCCCGCTGACGGCGAGCGACGGCGAAGAAGGGGTCGCCGCCGCGCAACGCGAACAGCCGGACCTGATCATCTGCGACGTGCACCTGCCCAAGCTGGACGGCTACGGCGTCGTGGCCGCGCTGAAGGCCGATCCGGCCACACAGCGGATCCCGGCGCTGGCCGTGACGGCGCTGGCGATGGTGGGGGACCGCGAACGCCTGCTGGCCGCCGGCTTCGACGGCTACATCGGCAAACCCATCGAACCGGACAGCTTCGTCACACAGATCGAGTCTTTTTTACCGGGGGAGATGTCGCCCCCCAAGAATAACGACATCGCCACCATCCTGATCGTCGACGATCATGTGCTGAACCGCCAATTCCTGATGACGCTCCTGGGCTATTCGGGCCACCGCCTGGTGGAAGCGGCCAGCGGCATCGAGGCGCTGGGACAGATCGAACGCGACCGGCCGGACCTGATCATCTCCGACATCCTGATGCCGAACATGGACGGCTACGAGTTCGTCGCGCGGGTGCGCGAGAACCCGGACACGGCGAAGGTGCCCATCATCTTCTACACCGCCACCTACCGCGAGCGCGAGGCGGTGGCGGTGGCGCAGGCGTGCGGCGTGCGCTGGGTGCTGCCCAAGCCGTCCGACCCGGACGTGATCCTGGCCACCGTGCACGAGGCGCTGGGCGTGCCGGCCGAGCGCCCCATCGTGCCCGAGCTGCCCGGCGGCCCGCCGGAGGACACGAAGCTGGGCGACATCGGCCACAAGATGGCGGAATACCTCGACGAGGTGGAATCGTCCAGCCAGGTGCTGTCCGAGATCGCCCATCACGAGACGCCGGACGGCGAAGCCGAGCGCCTGCGCTCGATGACGCAGCGGCTGTCGAACAGCCTGTCCAGCCTGCAGGCCGTCAGCCTGCGCCTGACCGCCCTGATCGAACTGGGCATCGACCTGTCGGCCGAGCGCGAACCGCAGGCGCTGGTCGATATCGGCTGCCGCGTCACGCAGAACATCTGCGTGGCGAAATACGCGTGCATCGGCGTGCTGGACGAGGAGGGCACGAAGCTCGGCTGGTTCAGCCACTGCGGCGGCGGGGAGGTGGGCAAGGTACTGTGCGGCGCGCCCGATTCCGGCGTGCTGAAGGAGATCCTGGAGAGCCGCCAGACGGTGCGCCGCAGCGCGCTGCCGGGCGATCCCGAGTCCCTCGGGCTGCCGCCCGAACACCCGCCCGTGCATTCGTTCCTCGGCGTGCCGATCGCTTCCGCCACGCGCGTGCACGGCTGGCTGTACCTGGCCGACAAACTGGGCGACGACGGCTTTTCCGAGATCGACGAGCGCATCGCCTCCACCGTGGCGGCGCAGGTCGCGGTGGCCTACGAGAACCTGCAGCTGTACGAGGAAGTGCGCCGCAACCACGCGCAGTTGCAGCAGGACATGGATGCGCGCACGCGGCTGACGGAAGACCTGCGCCGCTTCCGGCTGGCGATGGATGCGACGGCCGACGCGATCTTCCTCGTCGACCGCGCCAATATGTGCTTCGTCGACGTCAACGTCACCGCCTGCCGCATGCTGGGCTTCGAGCGCGAGGACTTCCTGCTGGTGGGCCAGCGCGAGCGCGGCAGCGCGCCGGTGCAGCTGGCGGACCTGTACGACAAGCTGCTGGCCGGCGACCAGAGCGGCGCGATGGCCGAGCTGATGCTGCACCGGCGCGACGGCTCGCTGCTGTCCGTCGAGGTGCAGCGGCGCACCTTGCGCTCGGGCCAGAACTGGATCCTGGTCGCCGTCGCGCGCGACATCACCGAGCGCAAGGAAGCCGAACGGCGGCTGCTGAAGCTGGCCCACTTCGATACGCTGACCGGCTTGCCGAACCGCAGCCAGTTGTACGAATCGCTGACGCATTCGCTGACGCAGGCGGCCGAGCACCGCTGGGCCCTGGCCGTGCTGTTCCTCGATATGGACCGCTTCAAGAACATCAACGACACGCTGGGCCACACGATCGGCGACGAATTGCTGCGCCAGTTCTCCAGCCGCCTGGTCGACTGCCTGCGCGTGCGCGACACGATCGGCCGCTTCGGCGGCGACGAGTTCTGCGCGATCCTGATGCTGCCCGAAGGCGTGCAGGGCGCGCTGCCGGTGGTCGACAAGATCCGCGAGGCGATGCGCCAGCCGTTCGACCTGAAGGGCCACGAGGTGACGGTGACGGCATCGATCGGCATCGCCGTCTACCCGGACGACGGCCTGGATGCGGACACGCTGATCAAGTACGCCGACACGGCGATGTACCGCGCCAAGGAGGCGGGCCGCGACGCGTTCCGCTTCTTCACGGCGGAGATGAACGCGCAGTCGCTGGCCCGGCTGGACCTGGAAAACGCGCTGCGCCGCGCCATCGACAACGAGGAGTTCGTGCTGTACTTCCAGCCGAAGATCGACATCGGCACGGGCCGCATCAGCGGCGCCGAAGCGCTGATCCGCTGGAGCCGCCCGGGCCACGGCATGGTGTCGCCGGCGCTGTTCGTGCCGCTGCTGGAGGAGACGGGCCTGATCGTGCGGGTCGGCACGTGGGTGATCCACGAGGCGTGCCGCAAGATCGCGCAGTGGAAGAATTCCGGCGCCGGCGCCGTGCAGATCTCGGTCAACGTCTCGGGCATCCAGTTCTTCGTCGGCGGCCTGGAAGAAGAAGTGCTGAAGGCACTGCGCGAGCACGACATCCCGCCCGAGCTGCTGGAGCTGGAGCTGACGGAAAGCTCGCTGATGAGCAATGCCGAGGAAACCATCACGATGCTGCAGAACCTGAAAGGGCTCGGCATCAAGATCTCGATCGACGACTTCGGCACCGGCTACTCGTCGCTCGCCTACCTGAAGCGCTTCCCGATCGACAAGCTGAAGATCGACATCGCGTTCGTGCGCGAGGTCACCAGCAATCCGGACGACGCGGCGATCGTCCTCGCCATCATCAACATGGCGCACAGCATGAAGCTGAAGGTGATCGCCGAGGGCGTCGAGAAGGATGCGCAGCTGGCCTACCTGCGCCGCCACGACTGCGACGAGATGCAGGGCTATTATTTTTCGCGGCCCGTGCCGGCCGACGATTTCGAGCTGATGCTGCGCGAAGGGCGCAACCTGGTGGCGCCGGCCGACGAGGGCCGCGAGGACGAGCGGCCCACCTTGCTGATCGTCGACGACGATGCGTTCATGCTGGACGTGCTGTCCGACTTCCTGGCGCAGGACGGCTACCGCATCCTGACGGCGCAGACGGCGGCCGAAGGCTTCGACATCCTGGCACGGCACCGTGTGCAGGTGATCCTGTGCGACCAGTGCATGCCGTCGATGAGCGGCACGGAGTTCATGGAGCGGGTAAAGAACCTGGCGCCTGACACGTTCCGCATCATGCTGTCGGCCTATGCGGACCTGACGCCGATCATGGCCGCGATCAACCAGGGGGCGATCGACCGCTTCTACACGAAGCCGTGGAAGGGAGCGGTGCTGCGCGAGAACATCCGCGAGGGCTTCCGCCTGTACAGCCAGGCGAAACGGGCCCAGGCGGCATAGGAGGCGAGATGGTCAAGAAGAAGATCCAGATGATCTGGCAGGCGGGCCTGGAGGATTTCGCGGCCCGCCGCGAGCGCGCCGCGGCGCTGCGTGCCGGCGGCTCGCCCGAACCGTCGCGCCGCATGCAGGCGCTCGACCGTCACACCGAGGAACACGTGCGCCGCGCGGTGGCCGATGCGACGGCGCCGCTCAAGCACGAGGTCGACGCGCTGCGGCAGCAGGTGGACGGGCTGCGCGAGCAGGTGGCCAGGCTGAAAAAGGCGAAGTAGGGCGGGAAGTGGCACCGCCTGGTGCCTGGCCGGCACGGTTTTGAGCCCCGCTCCCATCGGTGTTATCCTTGCGGGAATAAAAAACCGAACACTCGTGCCATGTTACAGAAGCCCCCAAGACGCACACGCGAACGTATCCTGGAATTGTCGCTGCGCTTGTTCAATGAATTCGGCGAGCCGAACATCACGACGACCGTGATCGCCGAGGAGATGAACATCTCCCCGGGGAACCTGTACTACCACTTCCGTAACAAGGACGACATCGTCAACTCGATCTTCGTGCAGTTCGAGGAGGAGATCGAACGCATCCTGCACGTGCCGTCCGGCCGCCGCTCGAACATCGAGGACGTGTGGCAGTACCTGCACCTGATGTTCGAACTGATCTGGCGCTACCGTTTCTTCTACCGCGACCAGAACGACCTGCTGTCCCGTAACCGCAAGCTGGAAGTGCACTTCAAGCAGATCCTGACGCACAAGATCAAGGTCGCCAAGCAGCTGTGCGAGGACTTGCGCAGCGAGGGCGCGCTGGAGGCGACGGACGTGAAGATCGACGCGATGGCGACCAATATGGTTGTCGTCGCGACGTACTGGCTGTCGTACGAATACGTGCGCAACCCGCGCAAGTACAGCGAGCAGCAGTCGATGGCCGAAGCGCTGGCGCGCGGCTGCTACCAGGTGCTGATCCAGGTCGAACCCTATCTGCGCGGCGAAACGCTGGCCCGCTTCCAGAAACTCACTGACGACTACCTGAAGAAACTGAACAAGTGAAATCCATCTGTGTGTACTGTGGCGCCAACGCGGGCGCCAGGCCGCTGTATGCGGAACGCGCGCGCGCCCTCGCGGCCGCGCTGGTCGATGCCAACCTGGGGCTCGTCTACGGTGGCGGCAACGTCGGCCTGATGGGCACCATTGCCGACGAGGTGCTGCGCCTGGGCGGCGAGGTGACGGGCGTGATCCCGACGGCCCTCGTCGAACGCGAAGTGGGGCACACGGGCCTGACGCGGCAGTTCATCGTCAAGGACATGCATGAACGCAAGGCGATGATGGCGCAGCTGTCGGACGGCTTCGTGGCGATGCCGGGCGGCCTCGGCACCCTCGAAGAGCTGTTCGAGATGCTGACGTGGGCCCAGCTGGGTATCCACGCCAAACCGATCGCGCTGTACAACGTGAACGGATTCTACGACCGGCTGGTGGAGTTCGTCGCCCATGCCCGCGAGGAGGGCTTCGTGCATCCCGCCAATGCCGAGCGGATGATCGTCGAACAGGCGCCGGAAGCCGTCGTCGCGCGCCTGAAGCAGGCCGCGCTGCGTTAATCGTCCGTCGCGTCGGGCCGTGGCCGGTCCACCGGTTGCGCGCCAGCGCGGATGCGCTGCAGGTACTTGTCGGTGAAGTCGATCTTCAGCTCGACGAACAGCGGCAGGTGGTCCGACATCTGCCACGTGCGCCATTCCTTGTTGTAGTACTTCTTCCGGCCTTCCGGCGTGTCGGGCCACTTCTTGTTGGTGCGCTGCAGCGGGAAGTAGGTCTCGGCCTCGTCCTCCGTGTAAACGGCCTTGTAGTAGTTCAGCACGCCCGCGTTGTTGGCGCTGGGGCCCAGTTCCAGCTCGTCCTTGCGCACGTGGAAGGCGATCTGGTCGTAGCGCTTGTCGCCGCCGATATTGCTGGCCCAGCGCAGCTCGTCGTTGTCCAGCGTGAGGTCCGACGGCAGCTGGAAGCGGTGCTTCTTCAGCGCTTCCATCGTCGCGTCGCCCGGCCCGATGACGTTCATGTCGCCGAGCAGCATGTAGTTCTCGCCATCGTTCGCCGCGCGCTTTTGCAGGAAGCCGGCCACCGCGTCGATCTCGGCCACGCGCCGCGCGTAGCCGGCGCCGGACGTCTCGCCGTAATACGTGTGCACCGTGCACAGGTTGAACTTGAACCAGCCGGACTGGAACCGCACGAGGAACGGGCTGCGCGCCGGCTGGTGCTCGCCGTCGATCAGGCCGGCGCGCGGCAGCACCACTTCGCCGGCGATGTGCTTGAACTGCACCTTCGTCGAATCGAACAGGAAGACCATCCGCTCGCCGTTGCCGGACGGCCCTTCGGTGATGTCGGTGGCGATGTAGCGCCACGCGGGGCCCAGCAGGTCCATCACCTTCTCGAACGGCCGCATGTCCTCGTTCACCTCCTGCATCGCGACGAGGTCGAAGGCCGACACCACCTCGGCAATGTAGTGGAACGACTCGGCAAGGCGCGGGCCGTGGCCGAACTTGTTCGAGTCGAAGTCGCGCACGTTCCACGTCGCGACCAGCAGCGTGTCCGTGGCGGTGCGGCGCGGCACGGTCTGCGCGAGCAGTGCGCGCAGCTTCGTCAGGTGGTCGATCGTGCGGTGCCGGTCGGCGGTTTTCCAGCTCTTCAGCTGCCAGTACATGGGCATGGGGGGCTCCACAAGTCGTCCGGGGGATCCCGGGGTCTTGTCATCATGCTACCCCAGCGGTTTGAAGTTATCTCAGTGACATTGGCGGGCGTTGTATTTTTACGGCGGGACAACTCATCAGTGGTGGCTTGTGCTATTTCCACATATCAACGTACACTACTCCCTCTATAAGGGTCGAAATGACTCATCTTGACGCGGGTCGCAACACACGACGGCGCGCAGCGGTTCGAAGCTTTTGATAAACAACTGAAAGAACTTGCGGAGCTTGATCCACTCAAGGAAATCAATGCAAGGTCCTCTCACGCCAGCCAGGTGATCACGTTTCATCTGGTGTTCGAATACCTGGTAGAAAAATGGATTGATTACAAGGTCAACGGGGGAGCGCCAGTCTTCAGAGGCATTGAGAAAATTGGTTTTTTCAATAAGCTGTACATTGCCAAGAATCTCGGACTTCCAAAGGAAATCTTCGAGGTGCTGGACGCGGTTAATGCACAGCGCAACAAGTTCGCTCATCAGTTGACAAAGAGCGAAGTGGAAAGAAAGGATATATTTGCGCTCGAAAAGCTTGCAGATTCAATTGATTGCAGGGGCGCAAAGGTGTCTGAGCTACGTTTGATGGATGAGGGGCGAGAGGTGACGGTGTCCGAGACCACTCCGAGCAGGGCTCTGCTCCTGCTGGTGCTTCATGCGGTATTTGGAAAGCTCAGGAATTTCGTGTTCTATGATATCTATCAGCATAACTCTCGCCCTTTGAATTGCTAATCATGGCGCGACTCAGAATTGCCGTCATCGAAAGCCCCAATCCCATCGACCTGTTCGAGAACAGGTCCGAAGCGGAGCCGCTGACCGTCAGCTGCCGCCTGATGGGCCACCAGTCTACGTCGTTTTTCGCGCGCAGCCGGCGCGAATTCAAGGAGACCATCGACTACATCGCATCCGCCGACTCGGTGCACGCGGAGCGATTTCACTCGCTGCCGTTGATCCTGCATATCTCCGCCCATGGCAACTCGGAGTGCATCGGATTTGGCAGGGATGCCGTGTCGTGGAATGGCCTGGTGCAGGATATCCAGCCATTGATCGACAATCCGGACTACACGGGCAAGCTGGTCCTGTGCCTGTCCTCGTGCGACTCGGGGACCAATACCTTGTCGCGGTTTATCAAATCCGGGTGGGACGGCGAAACGAAGCTGCCGGCCTATATCTTTTCGATCGTCGGCGAGGAAGTCAATTGGGACGACGCGCTGATCGCATGGAATCTGCTCTACCTGAAATTGTCGAAGTTCGGATTGAAAGATCGTGCGAAGGTGATGGAGGCGCTCAACCATATTTATGTGGGAACGGGCACTGCCTTTTCCTATTCGCGCTGGTGCGACGAAGAGGGGAAGTATCTGCGGTATTCGGCCAGAAAAGAGATCGATTAGCTGGCCCTGCTGTTCAGCGGCGCCGGCGTGTTGAAGAAGTACGGGCTGCGCGAACAGCCGGCGGCCGGTGCCGCCGCGGGCGGGCGGTAGCGGACGCCGCTTCCGCCGCCATCGCGGTACGATGCCTCGTTGCGCGAGAGGAGGCGTCATGTTTCGCGGCTTTATCTTTGCCACCGGTATCGAGAACAGCATTCCCACCATCGACCATGGCCGCACGCGGGTCGACGAGATGGAGAAGTGCGGGCATTACCGCTACTGGAAGACCGATTTCGATCTCGTCCAGGAGCTCGGCATCCGCGCGTTGCGCTACGGGCCGCCGCTGCACAGGACGTGGCTGGGCCCGGGCCACTACGACTGGAGCTTTGCGGACGAGGTGTTCAACGACCTGCATCGCCGTAACCTCGTCACCATTGTCGACCTGTGCCACTTCGGCGTGCCCGATTGGCTGGGCAATTTTCAAAATCCCGCGTTCCCCGAGCTGTTCGCCGAGTATGCGGGGGCGTTCGCACGGCGCTACCCGTGGGTGCAGTTGTACACGCCCGTCAACGAGATGTCGATCTGCGCGCTGTTCTCCGCGCTGTACGGCTGGTGGAACGAACAGCTGGCCGACGACGTGGCCTTCGTCACCGCACTGAAACACCTGGTGAAAGGGAATGTGCTGGCGATGCGCGCGATCCTCGCGGCCCAGCCGGAAGCGTTGTTCGTGCAGAGCGAGTCGTCCGAGTACTTCCATGCCGAGAACCCGTCGGCGATCGGCCCGGCCGAGATCCGCAACGCGCGGCGCTTCCTGTCGCTGGACCTGAACTATGCCCGGCGTGTCGATTCCGTGATGTACGAGTACCTGATCGACCATGGCATGACGCGCGACGAGTATGCGTTCTTCATGAACAACAACCTGAAGCACCACTGCGTGATGGGGAACGATTACTACCAGACCAACGAGCACCACGTCGCCCACGACGGCGGCACGTACGCCTGCGGCGAGATCTTCGGTTACGCGGTGATCACACGGCAGTATTACGACCGCTACCGCTTGCCCGTGATGCACACGGAAACGAACCTGTGCCAGGGCCCGGCCGGCGACGAGGCGGTGCGCTGGCTGCGCAAGGAGTGGGCCAATGTGCTCAGCGTGCGCAACAGCGGGGTGCCGATCGTCGGCTTCACGTGGTATTCGCTGACCGACCAGGTCGATTGGGACAGCGCGCTGCGCTTCGCCAACGGCAACGTCAACGCGCTGGGGCTGTGCGACCTGGAGCGCAAGCTGCGGCCCGTCGGGCACGCCTACCGCGAACTGATCGCCAACTGGTCGGAAGTGCTGCCGACGCAGAGCGTGTGCCTGCAGGTGCCCGTGCTGTATCCACAGGATTACGACCGGGCCCGGGCCTGCGACATCGGTGCGGCGGACGTGCTGACCCTCGGCGGCGCCACGGCGGCGCCGCGCAATGCGGACTGACACGATGGACTTCACGGGCAAAGTAGCGATCGTCACGGGTGCCGCGAGCGGCATCGGCCTCGCCTGCGCGCAGCGGCTGGCCGGCGCGGGTGCCAGCGTGGTGCTGGCCGATATCGATGCGGCAAAGCTCGAGGAGGCGCGCGTCCACGTGGCGGGACCGGGCGGGTTGCCGGTGGCGACGGCCGTGTGCGATGTCGGCAGCGAGGCGCAGGTCGCCGGAGCCGTCGCCATCGCCCATGATCGCTTTGGCCGGCTCGACGTCGTCGTCAACAATGCCGGCATGATGGCGTTCAAGCCGATCGTGGAACAGACGGAAGACGACTGGCTGCGCACGCTGCGCGTTGACTTGCTGGGCGCCGTGTTCTTCACGAAGCATGCGCTGCTTCGGATAGGCCCGGGCGGCGCGATCGTCAACGTCGCCAGCGTGCATGCCTACGAGACGGAACCCCTGGTGGCGCCGTATGCCGCGGCGAAGGCGGCGCTGCTGTCGCTGACGCGCTCGGCCAGCATCGAAGGCCGGCCCCGCGGCATCCGCGTCAACGCGGTCGTGCCCGGCGCGGTCGACACGCCGATGTTATGGGAGAACCCGAACGTCAAGTCCGGCGTGGAAGTGATCGACACGAAGGATGTCGGTTCGCCCGACTGCATCGCGGCCGCAGTGGTCTGGCTGGCCTCGGCGGAGGCCGGCTTCGTCAACGGCGCCGCGCTGGCGGTCGACGGCGGCCGCCTCGCACGGCTGTAGTTCACCACAGCTTCGTGCCCGAGTGCTCCAGTTCGGTGAGGTACAGCCGCACGTCGAATTCGTACTGGTGGTAGTGCGGCTCCATGTACGTGCACAGTTTATAGAACGCCTTGTCGTGGTTCTTTTCCTTCAGGTGCGCGAGCTCGTGCACGGCGATCATGCGCAGGAATTCGAGCGGGCACTCGCGGAACATCGTCGCCACGCGGATTTCATGCTTGGCCTTCAGCTTGCCGCCCTGGACGCGCGAGATCGACGTGTGCAGGCCCAGCGCGTTGTTGATCACGTGGAGCTTGCTGTCGAAGAGTACCTTGTCGATCGGCGCCGCGTTGCGCAGGAATTCGTCCTTCAGGCCCTGCACGTAGTGGTACAGCGTCCGATCGTTGCGGACGTCGTGGGCGTTCGGATAACGTTTTTTCAACACGTCGCCGAGGCGGTTCTGGTTCAGCAGGGCTTGCACCTGGTGGCGCGTGTCGTCGGAGTAGGCAGCGAGGTATTTCAGTGAGGCGGTCATGGCGGGGAGACTGTACCACAGGGCCGGGACGCCGTATGATGGCGCGATGCGCACCCATGTCAATTCCGTGGGCCTGCTGGTTTGCGCCGACCCTGTCCTGCAATTCAGCTACCCCGACCACATTCCCCGCGACTGCATCGATGCCTTGCCGTCGCACCCCGGCGTCTACCTGTTCCGCGACGAGGCCGGCACGCCGATCTATATCGGCAAGAGCGTCAACATCCGCCACCGCGTGCTGTCGCACCTGCGCACGCCGGAAGAGTCGCAGATGCTGGGGCGCACGCGCCGCATCGACTTCGAGCGCACCGGCGGCGAGCTGGGCGCGCTGCTGCGCGAGGCGATGCTGATCCGCGAGCACCAGCCCGTCTTCAACAGCAAGCTGCGCCGGCAGCGCGACATGTGCTCGATCGCCGTGCGCGCCCACCGCCCCGAGATCGTGTTCGCAAAAGAAGTCGACTTCGGCCGCACGGACGGCCTGTTCGGCCTGTTCGGCACCCGCAAGGCAGCACTGGAAACGCTGCGCGACATCGCCCAGGTGGCCAACCTGTGTGCCGTGATGACCGGCATCGAGAAGGGCAGCCCCGGGCGGCCATGCTTCGCGCGGCAGATCGCCCGCTGCCGCGGCGCCTGCACCGGCGAAGAGAGTGCGGCGGACCATGGCGACCGGCTGGCCGGCGCGCTCGATCACATGCGCGTGCACCGCTGGCCGTACGACGGGCCCATCGCGATCGTCGAGGAGTCTGGCGGCCTGCGCCAGAAGCAGCTCGTCGACAACTGGTGCTATCTGGGCACCGCGAAGCCGCGGCGCAAGCAGGTCGCGCGCTTCGATTTCGACGTCTACCAGATCCTGAAGCGCCCGTTGCTGGCCGGCGGCCTGACGATCGAGCCACTGTGAACGTCCCGCCGTCCTAGTACCGATGGGCTAGCGCGAGGCGCTATATATTCGTGTATATTGCGCTTTTCCGCCCCGATGAGGACACCATGCGCAAGAAGCTCCTGGGCGTGGCGCTGGCCGGCTTGCTGCCGGTGCTGGCGCACGCCGCCGACGTCACCGTTTCCGCCGCCGCCAGCCTGACCAACGCGTTTCGCGAACTGGCGCAGGCCTTCGAGGCCGCCCACCCCGGCAACAAGGTGCTGCTGAACTTCGCCGCCTCCGATCCGCTCGTGCAGCAGATCGCCAAGGGGGCGCCGGTGGACGTGTTCGCGTCCGCCGACCAGGACGCGATGGACAAGGCGGAAAGCCTGAAGCTGCTGGCACCGGGCACGCGGCGCGACTTCGTCAGCAACACCGTCGTGCTGGTCGCACCGATCGGCAGCAAGATCGCGGCGCTGGCCGACCTGAAGAACGCCGCGCGGCTGACCACCGGGAATCCCGCCAGCGTGCCGATCGGCCGCTACACGCAGGAAGCGCTGACGCAGGCGGGCCTGTGGCAGGCGCTGCAGCCGAAATTCGCGTTCGGCACGTCGGTGCGGCAAAGCCTCGACTACGTGGCACGCGGCGAGGCCGATGCCGGCTTCGTCTACGCCACCGACGTGATGGCGCAAAAGGACAAGGTCAAGGCCGTGCTGACGCTGCCCACCGCGACCCCGGTGCGCTATCCGATCGCCGTGCTGACGCATGCGCCGCAGCCGCAACTGGCGCGCCAGTTCGCCGACTTCGCGCTGGCGCCGCAAGGGCAGGCGATCCTCGCCAAGTACGGTTTCGGCAAGCCCTGATGCAGGAAGCCTGGACAGCCCTCGGCCTGTCGCTGAAGGTGGCGCTGTGGGCCACGGCGATCGACATCGTGCTCGGCGTGGCGCTCGGCTGGCTGCTGGCGCGCGTGCGCTTTCCCGGCCGTGAACTGCTCGATGCGCTGTTGACCTTGCCGATGGTGATGCCGCCGACGGTGCTGGGCTACTACCTCTTGGTCGTCATCGGCCGCAACGGCCCGCTGGGCCGCTGGCTGCACGACGCGTTCGGCATCAACCTGATCTTCACGTGGGAGGCCGCCGTGCTGGCCGCGGCCGTCGTTGCGCTGCCGCTCGTGCTGAAGGCCGCCCGTTCGGCGTTCGAGACGGTCGACCCGCAACTGGAGCAGGCCGCGCGCGTACTCGGCATCTCCAGCTTCGCCGTGTTCCTGCGCGTGACGTTGCCGCTGGCGTGGCGCGGCGTGCTGGCCGGCGCGCTGCTCGCATTCGCCCGCTCGATGGGCGAGTTCGGCGCGACGCTGATGGTGGCCGGCAGCATCCCCGGCAAGACGCAGACCTTGTCGATCGCCGTCTACGAAGCCGTGCAGGCGGGGCAGGACGACACGGCGAACCTGCTGGTGCTCGTTACGTCCGTCACGTGCGTCGTCGTGCTGCTGCTGGCCGGCCGTCTCGCCCCGCCGCGCAAGGTGCTGCCATGATCCGCGTCGACATCGCCGCCACGTTGCGCGCCGGCGCGCGCGAGTTCCGGCTGAACGCGCGCTTCGCGTCGCAAGCCAAGCGGGTGGTGATCTATGGCGCGTCCGGCGCAGGCAAGAGCCAGATGCTGAAGGCGATCGCGGGCCTGGCGCGCCCCGATGCAGGTGTCATCGAGCTGGCGGGCCGCGTGCTGTTCGACAGCGCGCGCCGCATCGACGTGCCGGCCCGGCGCCGTAACGTGGGCTACCTGTTCCAGGACTACGCGCTGTTCCCGCACCTGAACGTGCGGCAGAATATCGCGTTCGGCCTCGCGCGCGGCGTGTTCAATCCGCCGCGCCAGGCCGACGGCGCGGCGCTGGCATACTGGCTGGACGCGTTCGAGCTGGGGGCATGTGCGCACCAGATGCCGGACCAGCTGTCCGGCGGCCAGCGGCAGCGCGTGGCGCTGGCCCGCGCGCTGATCGCCGAACCGGCGGCGCTGCTGCTGGACGAGCCGTTCGCCGCGCTCGATCCGGCACTGCGCGTGCGCATGCGCGCCGAGCTCGATGCGCTGCAACGCCGCCTGGACATACCGATGCTGATGATCACGCACGATCCGGAGGATGCCGCCACCTTTGGCGGCCACGTGCTGACGATGGCCGATGGCGCCATCGTGGAGGAGGGCGATGAGCGATAAGCTGACCATCGAAGGCACGCTGTGGCTGACGGCCGGCGGCCAGCACCTGGGCGGCGCCGACCGCATCGCGCTGCTGGCGGCGATCGCCGAGCACGGCTCGATCACGCGGGCGGCAAAGGCTGTCGGCATCAGCTACAAGGGCGCGTGGGATGCCGTCGACGCGATGAACAACCTGGCCGGCGCGCCGCTCGTCGAACGGCTGGCCGGCGGAAAGGGCGGCGGCGGCACCCGGCTGACGGCGCGCGGCGCCGAGCTGGTGGCGCAGTTCCGCCGCTACGAGGAAGCGCATCGCCGCTTCGTCGCGCAGCTGGGCCGGCAGGGCGATTTTGATTTGAACGTATTACAGGCCTTGAACATGAAAACCAGCGCACGCAACCAGTTTCTCGGCACCGTCGAATCGCTCGTGCCGGGTGCCGTCAACGATGAAGTCGTGCTGCGGGTCGTCGGCGGGGCGCGCATTGTGGCCGTCGTCACCCGCGACAGCACGGCAAGTCTCGGCCTGGCGCCGGGTGTGCAGGCGTTCGCGCTGGTGAAGGCGTCGTCTGTGATCGTGGCGCTGGAGGCGGAAGGAATGAAGCTGTCGGCGCGTAATCAGCTGGCGGGCACGATCGCGCGGGTGGTGCCGGGGCCGGTCAGCGCCGACGTGACGATCGCGCTGCCGGGCGGCGGCACGATCGCGGCGACCGTCACACGCGCCAGCGCCGATGAGATGGCGCTGGCGGACGGGATGCCGGCGACGGCGCTGTTCAAGGCGTCCAGCGTCATCGTCGGCGTCCCGTAAGGCATCACGCCTTGCGGGTCGATTCGAACAGGAACCAGATACGCTGCTCGGCCTCGTCGATCCAGTTTTCCAGCAGGCTGGCGGTGGCGATGTCATTATCCTTGTCGCACACTTCGTGCACTTCACGCATCGACTTGACGAGCGTTTGGTTGTCGGCGCGCAGCTCGTCGAGCATCGCGGTCGCTTCGACGAACGGTGCGTCGTTGTCGGTGATGCGCTGCAGTTGCGCGATGTGCTTCACGGAGCGGATCGTCGTGCCGCCCAGCTTGCGCACGCGCTCGGCGATCGGGTCCAGCATCGCGTAGATCGCGGTGGCCTGTTCGTCGAGCAGCAGGTGGTAGGAACGGAAGTGCGGGCCGGACACGTGCCAGTGGAAATTCTTGCACTTGATGTAAAGCGCAAAGGTGTCGGCCAGCAGGCGGTTCAGCCCCTCGGCCACGTCCTGGCGTGCCTTGTTGCCCAGGTCGGTCGGAGTCTTCAGTGCGTCCTGTTGCTTTTGGTCGTTCATGTCTGCCTCTTCAAAAAGTGGAAATTGATTGTATCGCAGACAATGGAAATGCGAATCAAACCGTGCGGGTAGGTCCGCCTGCCCCAAAAGTGGGGGAAGCAGGGCGGTGGAGCGAGCCCGATCAGCCGTTCGATCAGCGGTTCGATCGGGCGACGCAAGGGACGATGCGATCACGCCGCGGTTCCAATGCGGTTCCAATGCGGTCGCGATGCAATCGCGATGCGCCACACCGGAGTGCGATGTGGCGGATGCAATGCAGCGGGTGCGGCGTAGTGCGCGACGTAGTGCGCGGTGTAATGCGCGGTGTGGTGGGCTTCGTGTGGATTATGTGGCGTAAAGAGCGGCCCGGCGGCCGGAATTTCCGTCTCCTGGTTCATATCGTTGGGCGGCCGGCCGGTGCCGCCGGGGTCAGTGCTTTTCCTCCTTGCCCTGGCGCGCCAGGCGGTTCGCGGACTGGCGGCTTTCGCCACCCTTGCGGCCGATCTCCGCCATGTGCTCGCGGTCCCTGCTGACCGCTTCGCCGCCTTTCTGCCCGGCACGGCGGGCCTCCTCCGAGTTGAACTCGTGCGCAGTGCCTTTCTGGTGCGCGGCCTGCCCACCCTTGCTGGCGATCATCCGTTGGGTGGCCTCGTCCATTGCGGCGAATCCCCGCTTGCTGGTGCTTTTCTGACTGCTCTGGTTCTCCGACCGTTGGCTGTTGCCTTTGCCTTGCTCGCTTCGCTGTTCGTTTCGGTGCTGCTCCATTCGCGGTTCGGTGCGCAGGTCGCCCTGATTTGTAGCCATGTTTCACCTCTCTCTGTGCGAAAGATCGTCGATCCGGGCAACGGGCCCGGGCCGCGAAGCGGCAAGGTCTGCCGCTTCGTCAGATTAGAGGAGGTGGTCTCGCGTAAGTTCCGGCTATTCGATCAGGAATCGGCCTTGCCGATCGCCGAGCGTTCGCCCACCGCTTCGCGCGTGCCGCTGCGCAACGGGCGGGCGCCCATATCGTGTTCCAGTTGTTCCTTGCGGTCGGCAAGCTGTTCGCACAGCGCCGTCAGGTTCGCGTCGCTCTGGCGTGCCTTCGGGAACATTTCCTTTTCCTCTTCCTCCACGTGGTGCTCGATCGCCTTACGCAGCAGGGCTATCGTGCCGTCCAGGTCCGGATCGTCGCCGGGCAAGCCCTGGATGCGGGCGATCAGTTCCTTTGCTTCCGCGTGTTCCTGGATCGCTTCCTGCACCATCTTCTGGTCGCCCGTCTCGCTCTTCACGGCGGGGTAGAAGATTTCTTCCTCGATCATCGTGTGGATTTCCAGTTCCATGCAGATCTGCTGGGCCAGGTCGGCCTTCAGGCTGATGTCGCCGAGGCGGGCCAGCCGCTCGTATTCGCGGAACAGCTGTTTCACCTTGTCGTGGTCGGACGTCAGCAGGGCGACGGCATCCTTCGATTGCGTGCTGGGCGAACGCGGCATCTTGGCCGCGGGATGGTCCGCGCTGCTGGGCATCGGGACGGCATCACGTTTGTTGTCTGTGCTCATCGGTGGCTCTCCTTGCGTTGTTGACGGGCTGCCTGCGAACCAGTATAAAACTGTCGCCGCAAGCCAGGCGCGCCCTTGGCTTGGGGATGCTCTGCCGTTCGTGCGACAATATGCGGTTCGAGTCACCCAATGCTTCCAACACCGGCCATGACGCATCCCGAATACATCCTCACGCTTTCCTGCCCCGACCAGCGCGGCATCGTGCATCGCGTGTCCGGCTTTCTTGCCGAGCACGGCTGCAACATCATCGATTCCGCCCAGTTCGGCGACCAGGAAACCAAGCGCTTCTTCATGCGCGTGCACTTCGCCGCGGAAGACGCGCAGGTGGGCGACACCGCGTTGCGCGCCGACTTCGCCCAGCTGGGCGAGGCGCTGTCGCTCGAGTGGCACCTGCACGACGCGTTCAGGAAGCCGCGCGTGCTCCTGATGGTGTCGAAGATCGGCCACTGCCTGAACGACCTGCTGTTCCGCTACAAGAGCGGCCTCTTGCCGGTGGAGATCCCGGCCATCGTGTCGAACCACATGGACTTCTACCAGCTGGCGGCCAGCTACAACATCCCGTTCCACCACCTGCCGCTGGCGGCCGGCGCGCCGGACAGCGCGAAGCTGGCCCAGGAAGCGCGCATCGTCGAATTGATCGAGTCGCACCAGATCGACCTGGTCGTCCTCGCGCGCTACATGCAGATCCTGTCGCCGGACCTGTGCGCGCGCCTGCGCGGCAAGGCGATCAACATCCACCACTCGTTCCTGCCCAGCTTCAAGGGCGCCAAGCCGTATGCGCAGGCGCACCGGCGCGGCGTGAAGCTGATCGGCGCCACGGCGCACTTCGTCACGGGCGACCTGGACGAAGGCCCGATCATCGAGCAGGACGTCGAGCGCGTCGACCATGCGATGGACGCGGAGACGCTGTCGGCGATCGGCCGCGACGTCGAATGCGTCGTGCTGGCGCGCGCCGTCAAGTGGTTCGTCGAACACCGCATCCTGCAAAACGGCGACCGCACCGTGATTTTCAAATAAGACGTTTCAATGGCACTCAAGGCAACCATCTACAAGGCAGACCTGTCGATCGCCGACATGGACCGCAATTACTACGGCACCCACGCGCTGACGCTGGCCCGCCATCCTTCCGAGACGGACGAACGGATGATGGTGCGCCTGCTGGCGTTCGCGATCCACGCCCATGAGGCGCTGTCGTTCACGAAGGGCATGTTCGACGTCGAGGAACCGGACCTGTGGCAGAAGGACCTCACCGATGCGATCGAGCTGTGGATCGAAATCGGCCAGCCGGAAGAGCGCCGCATCCTGAAGGGCTGCGGCCGCGCCGAGCACGTGATCGTGTACAGCTACAGCACCGCCAGCCCGATCTGGTGGAAGAACATCGCCAACAAGGTCGAGCGGGCGAAGAACCTCACGGTCGTCAACCTGCCGTCGGACGCCACCGCGGCGCTGGAAAAGATGGCCCAGCGCACGATGCAGCTGCAATGCACGATCCAGGACGGCCAGATCTGGCTGACCGACGGCGTCGAGACGGTGCAGGTCGACCGCGAGGTGTGGAAGGCCGAACGCTAGCTCCTGATGAAATCCTTGTAGGCGGCGTTGCGCACGTCGCGCGGGAACATTCCCGCCATGCCTTCGAAGGCCGTATTGGTGAGCTGCACCACGACCAGGTCCGCGATCGGGTCGAGGAACCAGTAATGGCCGTAGGCGCCGCCCCACTGGATCGTGCCGGGCGACTGCGGCGAGTGCGCTTCCTTCGGGTGCGCCAGCACGGCGCCCAGGTAGCCGAAGCCCCAGCCGGGGCCCTGCGTCATCGCCTGCGGGCCGGTACGGTCCACCGTGGCCGCCGCCAGGATCGCCCGGTTCGACGTCCGTAAGCTGAGCAGGAAGCGCATCACATCGTCCGCCGTACCGGCCATGCCGGCGCCGCCGGACGGATACGAGGCCGGGTCGAAGATGCGCTGCTGCGCGAAGGTCGCTTCGCCATCCATGAAACGCACCGCCTGGATGTCCGCCATCCGCGCCGGGGCCGGCTTGTGATCGTAGTAGGGCACCACGAGGCGGGACTCGTCGATCACGTGGAATGCCGTCTCGCGGATGCCCAGGGATCCGGTGACTTCGCGCCGCACGATCTCGGGCAGCGGCATGCCCGTTGCCTTCTCCAGCACCGCCCCCAGCACGTCGGTCGCCACCGAGTAGCGCCACCTGGTGCCGGGCGCGAACGCCAGCGGCACGGATGCGATGCGCGCCAGGTTTTCCTCCAGCGTGAGGCCCGGTTGATCGAGGCCGTCCGACACGCCGGCCTTGCGGTACGGCCCTTGCGGTTCCTGGAAGCTGTACGACAGGCCGGCCGTGTGCGACAGCAGCTGGTGCAGTGCGATGTCCGGTGCCGTGCCGTCCGGCAGGCGCGGGCGGAAGTGGGGCAGCCACTCGGTGACGGGGGCGGACAGGTCGATCGTGCCGTCGTCCGCCAGCTTCAGCGCGGCCGCGGCGACGAACGGCTTGGTGACGGACGACAGCCGGAACAGCGCATCCTCGCGCATCGGCACACCCTGTTCGCGGTCCGCGAGGCCGGCGGCACGGCGGTACACGATCTCGCCGTCGCGCGCCACCAGCACGACGGCGCCGACGATGCGCTGGCGTGCCAGCGCGTTCTCTATCGCTGTATCGAGGTGCATGGTAGTAGTACTCCTGGATGAGGAAA
This sequence comes from Pseudoduganella flava, assembly GCF_007830495.1. Classification (GTDB taxonomy): domain Bacteria; phylum Pseudomonadota; class Gammaproteobacteria; order Burkholderiales; family Burkholderiaceae_D; genus Rugamonas; species Rugamonas flava. The sequence goes on from NZ_VLKW01000009.1 coordinate 255,682, forward strand.
ATTAAGCCGAACGATATCTTAGCGGTGCGTACGCGGTTTTGCAGCGGGGGCTATAATTTCCGCATGAAGACTCCCGCCAAGCGCCTGCTGCAAGTGTGGATCGCGTGCCTCGCGATCCTGCTGAACGCGCTTGCGCCCGCGGTGTCGCACGCCCTGGCACTGCCGCACGGCGGCGCGCACACATGGGAGATCTGCCTGAACGACGGCAGCCGGCTCGCCGGTACGGGCCAGCTCGATCGCGCCACGTTCCTGGCGCTGACGGACCGCACGCGGCCGCCGTCGGCCGAACTGCTGAGCCGCGTTTCCGGCACCGGCACCGGCACCAACAACGGCGAAGCGATGGCGATGGCCGATTGCGGCTATTGCCTCGCCCACGCGGGTGCGCTGGGCCTGCCGCCGGCCGCCGGACTGTCCGTTGCCGCCGCCTCGCAAGTGACCGAGCGGCCCTACCTGTTCTACCACGCCCCCCGGCCACTGGCCGCGTGGGCCGCCGCGCAGCCGCGCGGGCCGCCTGCCGGCTCCTGATCGCCGTTACGTCATTCGTTCAATCGATTCAGGAGTCACCATGAAACACCTCGTTACCGCCGCCATGCTGGCGGCCCTGTCCTGCGCCGCGCATGCGCAAGTCACCGTCAAGGACGCCTGGGCACGTGCCACCGTCCCCGCCGCGAAAGCCTCCGGCGCCTTCATGCAGATCGAGTCGAAGCGCGAAGCGCGGCTCGTCGCCGTCCGTTCGCCGATCGCCAACGCCGAACTGCACCAGATGTCGATGCGGGACAACCGCATGTCGATGGCCCCGGCCGATGCGGTCGACCTCCCGGCCGGCAAGCCGGTGCAGCTCGCGCCCGGCGGCTACCACGTGATGCTGATGGGCCTCACGCGCCAGCTGAAGGAAGGCGAGAACGTGCCGCTGACGCTCGTCGTCGAGACGAAGGACGGCAAGCGCGAGAACGTGGACGTGCAGGTCCCCGTCAAGCCGCTGTCCTACTCGCCGCCGCGCCGCTAGGAGGCGCCATGATCCACCCGATGAAACGTCCGCTGGCGGCAACGCTGGCGGCGCTGGGCCTGTGCGCGCCCGTGTTCGGCCAGGACATGGAAGTCGTGATGATCAACGGCGGCCGGCCCACGTCGCTGCCGGCGCAGATCCCCACGACGATCGAAGGCATCGATGCGCGGCGCATCGAGGAACGCATCAACGCGTTCGACAGCGAAGACGCGCTGAAGTACCTGCCCAGCCTGAACGTGCGCAAGCGCTACGTGGGCGACTACGATCACGCCGTGCTGGCCAGCCGCGCTTCCGGCACCGGCAACAGCGCCCGCTCGCTCGTGTACGCGGACGGCATCCTGCTGTCCAACCTGCTCGGCAACGGCGCCACGTACACGCCGCGCTGGGGCCTCGTGACGCCCGAGGAAATCACCCGCGTGGACGTGCTGTACGGCCCGTTCTCGGCCGCCTATCCGGGCAACTCGGTGGGCGCCGTCGTCGACTACCAGACGCGCATGCCGACCAAGCTGGAAGGCCACGTGCGGCTGGCCGGCTTTGCCCAGCACTTCGACACCTACGGCACGCGCGACAATTACTACGGCAAGCAGGGCAGCGCGTCGCTGGGCGACCGGCAAGGCGCGCTGGCATGGTGGGTGCACCTTTCGCGCCAGGACAGCAACGGCCAGCCGATCGGCTTTGCCAACAAGCTCGTATCGAGCGGCACGGCCGGCAGCGGCGGCGTGCCGGTGACGGGCGCGATCGCCGACCGCAATCCTTCCAACCGCGACTGGCTGATCCTCGGTGCGACGAACCAGGTGCACACGGTGCAGGACCACGCGAAGGTGAAGCTGGCGTACGACATCTCGCCCGTGCTGCGTGCCAGCTACACGCTGGGCTGGTGGCGCAACGACGCCGAGCGGCGCAGCGACTCCTACCTGCGCGACGCGGCCGGCAATGCCGTGCGCGGCGGCGACATCAACGTGGACGGGCGCCGCTACACGCTGCTGCCGTCCGACTTCGCGCCGCAGCGGGGCGACCTGGAACACGTGATGCACGGCCTGTCGGTCAAGCGCCATGCGAAGGACGTCTTCGACTGGGAAGTCGCGGCCAGCAAGTACGACTACCGCAAGGACCTGGTGCGCACGCCGACCGTCGTGCTGGCGGACCAGGAAGCGACGGGGCAGGGCAATGTGACGGACATGGGCGGCAGCGGCTGGCATACGCTGGCGCTGAAGGGCACGTGGCGGCCGGACGGCGCGCACACGGTGGACCTGGGCGTGCAGCGCGACGGCGCGCAACTGCGCACCCACGTGTTCGCGACGCCCGACTGGCTGGCCGGCACGAGCGGCAGACACGTCTCCACGTTCAACGGCGACACGCGCCTGACCAGCGCCTATGCGCAGGACACGTGGCGCATCGACGAGGACTGGAAGACGACGTTGGGCGTGCGCTGGGAACGGTGGCAGGCGTATGGTGGTGAAGTGTCGAACGCCAGCAGCGGCCTGCTGCGTTTCGGCGCGCGCGACGAGAAGAGCTGGTCGCCGAAAGCGGCCCTCGCGTGGCGCGCGACGGACGAGTGGACGTTGAAGGCATCGAGCGGGCGCGCGGTGCGCAACCCGACGGCCGCGGAACTGTTCCAGGGATCGATCGTCAACGACGTGATCGTCAACACGGACCCGAACCTGCGGCCCGAGAAGTCGTGGACGCACGAGCTGACGGCCGAGCGGATGACGGAGCGGGGCAGCGTGCGCGCCACGCTGTTCCACGAGCGCACCCGCGACGCGCTGTACTCGCAGCCGCTGTCGCCCAGCACGCCCACCGTGTCGACGGTGCAGAACGTGGGCCGCATCCGCACCACGGGCCTGGAGCTGTCGCAGCAGGCCGACGATGTGTTGATCCGCGGCCTGACGTTGCAATCGAGCCTGACGTATGCCGACTCGACGATCGTGGCGAACGATGCGAACCCGGCCTCGCTCGGCAAGCGGCAGCCGCGCGTGCCGCGCTGGCGTGCGACGGCACTGGCGGCATGGCGTGCAACCGACCGGCTCAGCGCCACGGCGGGCCTGCGCTACAGCGGCACGCAGTACGGCACGCTGGACAACAGCGATCCGAACGGCTTCACGTACACGGGGGTGTCGCGCTACCTGGTGGCCGACGTGCGGCTGCGCTGGCGCTTCGACGCGCACTGGTCCGGCGCGCTGGGCGTCGACAACCTGGGCAACGAGAAGTACTGGGCGTATCACCCGTACACGCAGCGCACCTTGGTGGCCGAGTTGAAGTTCGACCTGTGAGGGGCGGGTCTGACCCTAGCGTTTGCTTTTTCGGGTGAAAGCGAACATCCGGCAGTCTTATGCTTGAACCCAAGACCCAAAATCCAGGGTCAGACCCGGCGGGTCTGACCCTAGCCTTTGCATTTTGGGTAAAGCAGGCATCGCACGTTCTTACGCTTGAACCCAAGGCCCAAGATTCGCGAAGCCCCTGCCTTTGCCCCGCCGGCAAAGCGGCGCAGGCTTGCAAGCCTGCGCTCCTTCCTGACCCTACTGCACCCCGCCCAGCCGGCGTACCGAGCCCGAACCGGCAACGGCTTTCGTGACTTGCGGGTCGCCGTAGTAGCCGACGCCGCCCGAACCGGTCACGTTGGCGGTGAGCGACTGCCGGGCACTGACCTGCGCGTGGCCGGAGCCGCTGACGCTGGCCGTGGCCTGCTGGACCGTGAGGCGGCTGGCGTCGGCCTTGCCGGAGCCGGCCACCGACACTTCCGCGCTCTGCGCCTGTCCGGCCGCCATCACCTTGCCGCTGCCGGCGACGGCGAGGTCCACGGATTTCGCTTCGATGGCGCTGGCGTCCAGCACGCCCGAGCCGGCCACTTCCAGCGACAACTTGTCGGCGCGGATGCCTTTCGCTTCCATGGAGCCGGAGCCCGCCACGCCCAGGTTGTCGACGTTGCGTGCCTGGACGACGATCGTCACCTTGCGGCCCTCGAGCTGCAGGTTCTTCTTCGTCGGCCGGATCGTCAGCACGCCTTTCTCGACGACCGTCTCGATCAGCGGCAGGATGTTGTCGTCGCCTTCGAGCGTCAGCGTGTCGTCGCCGCCGGTGCGCACTTCGACGCGTGCCGGCAGTGCCAGTTCGACGCCGTGGAACGCGCCCGGCTGGCGCGCCTGCGACACGACGTGGCCGCTGCCCTTGACCCGCTCGCCGCCCACCAGCCAGGCTAGCGAAGGGCCTTCCGCGGCGGCGGGAACGGCGGCAACCAAGGTGGCGGCGGCCAGCAACGTGGTGGTGACGAGGGCAAGAGGTTTGAGGTTCATGAGCGTTCTCCGTTATCCGATGAATGCATCGTAAGCAAAGGCGCCCCGGGCGGCGAGCGCCGTGCGACGAACTGCGCGCCTGGCGGCACAGAATGCAGGCGGCGGGGGCCAGGAAGCGCCCCGCGGTCAGTCTCCCGTCAGGCCCGCTGTCAATCGAGCGGCACTGAGCGGTAGCGGTTGACGTCCGTGCCCGAGACGGGCGGCGCGTCGTTGCCCCAGGCGCTGCGCAGCCACGACACCACCTGCGCCACTTCCACGTCGTTCAGCACATGGCTGAACGGCGGCATGCCATAGGGGCGCGGATTGCCGCGCGTGCCGGGCGGGAAGCCGCCGTTCAGCACGAGGCGGATCGTGTTCGTCGCATCGATCGTCGTCAGCGCGCGGTTGCCGGCCAGCGGCGGGTAGTGGGGCGGCGCGCCGGCGCCATCCGCGCCATGGCAGCTGGCGCAATGCTGCTCGTACAGTTTCGCGCCGGCCTGCAGGAAGGCGATGGCTTCCGGTGCTTTCGAGCGTTCGGGCCGGGTACTGCCATTGCCCGCTGCCGGCAGCGATTTCAGGTACACGGCCATCGCCCGCACGTCGGCATCCGTCAGATGCTGCAGGCTGGCGCGCACCACCTCGGCCATCGGCCCGAATACGGTGGCGCGCGGCGCGACCCCCGTGTGCAGCAGCTGCGCGATCTCGTCCACCTGCCATGTGCCCAGGCCCGCCTCGGCGTCGGACAGCAAGGACGGCGCATACCAGCCCAGCACTGGCACAAGGCCGCCGGACAATTCGCCGCCGCTGGCGCCCAGCGCATTGCGCTCGCTGTGGCATGCGCTGCAATGGCCCAGGCCCTGCACGAGGTAGGCGCCGCGGTTCCATTCGGCGCTCTGCCGCGGCTGGGCGGTGTAGACGCCGGGGCGGAAGTACAGCGCGCGCCACACCGCCAACGCGGCTTGCCGGTCGTACGGGAAGCGCAGCCGGTGCGGCTCGTTCGGCCGGCGCACAGGCGGGATCGTGCGCAGGTACGCGTACAGCGCGTCCGCATCGTCGCGCGTGACGGCCGTGTAGTTCGGGTAGGGGAAGGCCGGATACAGCAGCCGGCCGTCGCGCGAGCGGCCGTTGTGCAGCGCGTTCCAGAAGTCGTCGGCGCTCCACTTGCCGATGCCGGTTTCGGCATCCTGCGTGAGATTGGGCGAGACGACGGCGCCGAACGGCGTCTGCAGCACGCGCCCGCCCGCATACTCGGCGCCGCCGCGCGTCGTGTGGCACGCCATGCAGTCGCCGGCCCGCGCCAGGTAGGCGCCGCGGGCGATCTTCTCCGCGGCGGGCAGCGCCGCGAAGGCCGCGCTGGGCGGCGGACCCTTGTCGTGGCGGGGCCAGAGCAAACCCAGCGCCACTGCCAGCAGCAATGCCGCGATGGCGGCGGCCCAGGCGATGCGGCGGCTCATCGCGCACCTGCCTGTGCGGGCACGCCGCCGCAGCGCAGCGGCAGCGGTGCCGCGGGCGCGTCGGCCGGGCGGGCTTGCGCGTCGGGCGGCTGGCTGGCCAGCCAGCCGGAGACGGCCGCCACGTCGGCATCCGTCAGGCGCGACGCCACGTCGGCCATGCAGTCGGGCGCCTGGGCACGGCGCGCCTTGTTGCGCCACGCGCCGAACTGCGCGTTGATGTAGTCGCGCGGCAGGCCGAGCAGGCCAGGAATCGCCGGCGCGACGCCCGTCAGCCGCTCGCCGTGGCAGGCCACGCAGGCGGGAATCTTGCGGGCGCTGTCGCCCTGGTGCACCAACTGGCGGCCCCGTTCCAGCTGTTCGGCCGTCGCGGCCACCGGCGCGGCGGGTGGGTAGACGGGATGCTGGGCGGAGAAGAACGCGGCGATCTCGCGCAGGTAGGGATCCGGCAGGTGATCGACCATGTACGTCATCAGCGGAAAGCGCCGGCGGCCGTCGCGGAAGTTCAGCAGCTGGTTGTACAGATAGCCTTCCGGCTTGCCGGCGATGCGCGGGAAGTACGCATCGTTGCGCTCGCGCGGCTGGTGGCAGGCCAGGCATGGGGCGACGCGCTGCTCGAGCGTATCGCGCAGCACGGGCGCCGCTGCGGGTGCTTCATTCGCGGCTGGCGCGGCGGCCAGCGCAGTGGATACGTGCAACGCGGCGCAGAGCGCGGCGCACAGCGAGGAAATGAGTGGGTGTCTCGTGGTCATACCGTTCTTCTTCGTGTGGAGGGCGGTGCGGACCACTCAAGCATACCCTCCCACGGGGCGGAAGAACAGCGCTGTACGGATCAGCCGGCGGCGGGGCCGGGGCGGGGCTTCTTCGGCGGGCGCGGGCGCGGCAGCGTGTTGCCGAGGCCGATCCAGTGGCGGTACACGCGCAGCGCCACCTGGGCGTCGTCGGCCGCGTACAGCATCTGCTTGTCCGTCAGGCGCGGCGTGGCCCAGTTGGTGGTGGAGATCTTTTTCGACTTGGTGAGCTTGCGGCCGAAGTACAGCGCAACGGCGCTTTTCGCGCCCAGTTGATGCTTCATGCCGGGCACGCGCAGCGCCGACGCGAGGTCGGCCACGGCGGCCGGCTCGATCGCCAGCTTGGCGCGAATGCGCTTGACGTCGTCCGCCAGGCCGAAGCCCACTTTCAGCGTCGCTGGCGCTTCGAGGATCGCCTTCAGCGCCGGCAGCAGCGGCGCCACGTCGCCGACGATGGGGAACAGCCAGGCACCGCGCTCGTCGGCGAACTGCACGAGGTGCGGGCCGTCCGAGCTCTGACCCTTGACGAAGGTGGGCTTGGATTCCGTGTCGAAGCCGATCGCATCGCAGGCCAGCAGCGCCGCTTGCGCGGCGGCTGCCTCGGCGGCCGTGCGCACGAGGCGCACGTCGGCCAGTGCGATCCCATCGTAAGGCGGCAGCTCGGCGTCAGGTGCGCCGGGCTGGATAGCGTCGGCAGGACTCATCAGCCCTTGCGGGAGAACTTCGCGGTCAGCTGTTCCAGCTTTTCCTGGCGGCGGCGGGCCGCTTCCTCGGCGGCCTGGGCTTCGCGCTCAGCCTTCTTGCGGTCGGCCTCCTTGCGGAAGCGTTCGGCCAGCGTGTCCTTGGCGTGCTTGCGGTGCACGTCCGTGACTTCGGCGCCCTGCGTGCCGTCCAGGTTGAAGCGGACGGTGGCTTTTTCCATCGCGCGCAGGTAGCGCTGCGAACCCGTGTGGATACCCAGCGCGGCGCGCATCAGCTTGCGGTCGATGTCCGGCATTTGCGCGAGGATCTGCTTGTCGATGCCGATCGCCAGCGGCAGGCAATCCCGGAATGGCGGGAATTGCTGGGCGAGCTGCTTGAGCAGCGCGCGGGCGCTCGGTGCCTGGGCCGTACCGGCTGCGGCGGGCGCGGCAGCAGCAGTGGTAGCAGGGGTGGCGGAGGCGGGCGCGGCGGAGGTGGCGTCGTTCGCAGCGGAGTCGCCTGCGGCGGATTCGTTCGCGGTCTCGGGGGTAAGGCTGGTATTCATCGAACATCAATGGTTAAGCAAGAGGCGCCAGCATACCATGCGGGACGGTGCGGCGCGTTGCATTTTTCCTCACGATGCCGATTTGGCCACGCGCGTTGGCAGGCAACTATCGAACTGTCAGCGTGTCAAGCAGTGCCAAAGCGTGTATAATGGCCGACGCACCACAGACAGGACGGTGCAGATTCAGTCTGGTAAGGAGTGTCTGGTAAGAAGGTCAACGCGGTCCCCTGCACAGGGCGTTTCGCATGCCGGCAAGCGTGATCGCCTGCCGCGACGGGGCAGGCCCCTCTTCTGTTCACACGGAGCTGTTCACACTGAGTTACCCACGGAACGAGCTGATAACAAAGCCCACTTGCGGGCTTTTTTCATTCCGGATGATCCCCATTTACGTCCCAACGGGGCCTGCAGCGCAGGCCGCGGTGGATTGTTCAATTGCGCAGTGCCGGGCCAGGCACGAAAAGAGATATTTGATGACGACGAAAACGCCGAAGACCTTAACGCTGTCCGCCAAGAAGCCGCGCGCCGAAGCCGCGCCGCTGACGGTGCCGAAGACCACCTTATCCTATGTGATCGACAGTGCGCAAGAGGCCACCGGCAAAGTGACCGTCGTGAAGAAGAAGACGCGCCTGGCTACGCTGTCGGCGGCCGACACCGCGGCCGAACCGATCGTGGCCGAAGCGGCCGCGGGCGCGGTGGAAGAGCCGAAGAAGGCGACGCGCAAGTCCGCCGCTGCCGCTGCCGCTGCCGGTGCCGGTGCCGACGAGGCCGCGCCGAAGGCCGTGCGCGTGCGCAAGGCCAAGGCCGATGCCGCGACGGCATCGCCGACCGCGCCGGCCGCCGTCAGCCAGGTGACCGATGCGGCCACCTTGGCATCGATCGACACGTCCGGCTACCTGCTGCCTTCCGTGAAGGTGCCGGGCCGCCGCGGCCGCAAGCCGAGCGAGTTCACCCCCGAGAACGATGAAGTGGCGGCACTGAACGCCGTCGAACGCGCCGAACTGAAGGCCGCGTCGAAGGCGCGCGAGCGCAAGGCGAAGGGCCTGGACCCGTTCGGCGGTGAAGCCGGCATGTCGCAGGAAGACCTGGAAAAGCGCCGCCAGCAGTTCAAGAACCTGATCAACATGGGCAAGGACCGCGGCTTCCTGACCTATGCCGAGATCAACGACCAGCTGCCCGAGAACATCGTCGATCCGGAAGCGATCGAAGGCATCATCGCCACGTTCAACGACATGGGCATCGCCGTCTACGAGCGCGCCCCCGATGCGGAAGCGCTGCTGCTGTCCGATAACGTGCCCACTGCCGCCTCCGACGACGAAGTGGAAGCGGCCGCCGCGACCGCGCTGTCGACGGTCGATTCCGACTTCGGCCGCACGACCGACCCGGTGCGCATGTACATGCGCGAGATGGGCGCCGTGGCGCTGCTGACGCGCGAAGGCGAGATCGAGATCGCCAAGCGCATCGAGGAAGGCCTGCGCGACATGATCCAGGCCATCTCGCAATGCCCGACGACGATCGGCGAGATCGTCACGCTGGCCGAGAAGATCGAGAACGACGAGCTGAAGGTCGACGACGTCGTCGACGGCTTCGTCGATCCGGAAGAAGCGTCCGCCCCGGTGGCCGCGCCTGCCGCTTCGTCCTCCCACGACGACGACGAAGAAGAGCTGGAAGACGAGGAAGAGGAAGAGGGGGACGTCAACGGCGGCGCCGCCGGCTTCTCCACCGAACAGCTGGCGCAGCTGAAGGTCGACGCGCTGGAGCGCTTCGCCGTCATCTCGGCGCAGTGCGACAAGATGCGCAAGGCCGCCTACGGCTCGGCCGCCTACCTGAAGGCGCAGAACACGATTTCCACCGAGCTGCTGGGCATCCGCTTCACCGCGAAGGTTGTCGAGAAGCTGTGCGACACGCTGCGCGGCCAGATGGAGCAGGTGCGCGGCATCGAGCGCGCCGTGCTGGAGCTGTGCGTGAACCGCTGCGGCATGCCGCGCGCCCACTTCATCAAGGTCTTCCCGGGCAACGAGACGAACCTGGACTGGGTCGACGGCGAAGTGAACGCGGGCCATCCGTACAGCGCGGTGCTGGGCCGTAACGTCCCGGCCATCAAGGAACTGCAGAACAAGATGATCGACCTGCAGGAACGCGTGCAGCTGCCGCTGGCCGACCTGCGCAAGATTAACAAGCAGATGGCCGCCGGCGAGAAGCGCGCCCGCCACGCCAAGCGCGAAATGACCGTGGCCAACTTGCGCCTGGTGATCTCGATCGCGAAGAAGTACATCAACCGCGGCCTGCAGTTCCTGGACCTGATCCAGGAAGGGAACATTGGCCTCCTGAAGGCGGTGGACAAGTTCGAATACCGCCGCGGCTACAAGTTCTCGACGTATGCGACGTGGTGGATCCGCCAGGCGATCACCCGCTCGATCGCCGACATGGCCCGCACGATCCGCGTGCCGGTGCACATGATCGAGACGATCAACAAGATGAACCGCATCAGCCGCCAGATCATGCAGGAGACGGGCAGCGAACCGGACATGGCGACCCTGGCCGCCAAGATGGAGATGCCGGAATCGAAGGTGCGCGAGATCATGAAGATCGCCAAGGAGCCGATTTCGATGGAAACGCCGATGGGCGAGGACGGCGATTCGCAGCTGGGCGACTTCATCGAGGACAACACCACGCTGGCCCCGCTGGACGCCGCGCTGCACGCGTCGATGCGCAACGTGATCAAGGAAGTGCTGGACTCGCTGACGCCGCGCGAAGCGAAGGTGCTGCGCATGCGCTACGGCGTCGAGATGTCGAACGACCACACGCTGGAAGAAGTGGGCAAGCAGTTCGACGTGACGCGCGAACGTATCCGCCAGATCGAGGCAAAGGCGATGAGCAAGCTGCGCCAGCCGTCGCGCTCGGACAAGCTGAAGACGTTCCTGACGCAGAACTGATCGCTCTCTGCGGATGCAAAAAGGAAGCCTGTCGCGGCTTCCTTTTTTTTTGTCCACGCAGCGGATCGGAGTAGATTTACGCCATCGTCCATCCGCTTCGGAGGTCATCATGGCGCGCACCGCCCGCTGCACTTGCGGCCAGCTCAGCATCACGGTCGAAGGCGAACCGCTGCGTGTCGCCGTCTGTCACTGCCTGGCGTGCCAAAGCAGGACGGGCAGCGTGTTCGCGACGCTGGCATCGTTCCCGGTGCCGTACCAGGTGACCGGCCGTGCAACCGAATACGTGCGTACGGGCGATCACGGCACGCGCTTCGTGTTCCGTTTCTGCCCCGTCTGCGGCACCAATCTTTACGACACGGAGGAGGGCGTCGACGACGTCGTCAGCGTGTCGGTCGGCGCGTTCGGCGACCCGTCGTTCCCAGCGCCGCAAGTGTCCGTGTACGACTGTCGCCGGCATCCGTGGGTCACGCTGCCGCCGGGTGTGCGGGTGTTCGACCGCGATCCGCCAGGATGATGGAGCTTGCCCCCATCTCAGCGGTGGAACACGATCCGGTCATCCACCATGTACAGCTCGCACTCGCGGCCCGCGTACTCCTTGCACATCTGGAGTGCGCGCTGCACCGGGTCCGCCGGGTAGCGCTTGTCCTCCGGCTGCGTGCCGCTGACGGACACCGAATAGCCGTTCTGCGAGATTGCGAACGCGCGCGGCAGCGGCTTGGTGAGGAAGGTGCGGAAGCGTTCCTGGCCTTTCGCGGGCAGGTAGGGCACCGGTTCGTCGAGGGCAGGCACCGGCGCCGCGGCCCGGTGCACGGGCGGGGCCAGCGCGATCGCATCCTCGGCCTGCACGCAGACGCCGGCCTGTGCGCCGCGCAGCGCGAACGCCTGCGCGCCGGCCGGCGGCGTGCCCGTCGCATGTTCCACCAGCGCGACCCGGCATTCGTCGGGCGCCAGTTGGGCGTCGTACGCCTTGCCGGATTCCGGCGTGAAGCGCACCGCCGTCGCGCAGGTGCCGATGCGCACCGCGCGGCCCGTGCCGGTCGACACGACACCCTGCGACACATGCGTGTTCACGACCAGGTAGACGGGCGCGCCGGCGCGGATGGCGGCCTGCTTGTGGCGCCCGCCGATGTTCGTCGTGATCGTCAGCTGGCCGCTGTTGGCGCTCTTTTGCTGGCACGGGTTGTCGTACACCCACCAGTTCGTGGCGGCCGTCAGCGTCGCCTCGCCGTCGATGTTGACGGTGGCCTGCGGGTCGGTGGCGTTCGGCGCCTGGTAGGTGGAGCACGCGGCCAGCGCGGCCGCCAGAAGGAGAATGAAGCCTCGTTTCATCGAAGTCGCATTGTAAATTGAAGGGAATCGTTCAATACGCCGCCGGCCTGCCCAGCAGGCCATGCCGCCAGTGCAGCCAGCCGCGCCGCAGGCACCATGCGACCAGGGCCGCCAGCAGCACCATCAGCAGGTAGTCCGTTGCCGTCTTCTTGTACGTCAGGTCGATCGTCGACGGCACGGCGAATGCCTTGTACTTGTGGCCCGTGTAGTGTGCGCCGACGACCTTGCCGTCGTCCGTGATCCGGCCCGTTTCGTACAGGCTGTGGCGGTTCGGGTGGATGCGCATCCGGCCATCCTTGTAGACGAAGGTCAGCGGTGCGTTGTCCTTGAAGCGGATCGTGCCGACGACGTCGCCGGCCGCGTTGATGCCGGTGGCGTAGCTGTTGCCCTGGTTGATCAGCGCGCCCAGGTCGACCATCCGTGTGCCGTCGAACAGGAACGCATGCCACTTGTGGTCCGCCGTCTCGGCGGCGCCGACCACGAGGCCGCTGTCGTTGACGGCGGTGGCGGCGCTGATCCGGCCACCCAGCGTGCCCAGGTCGCGCAGGCCGCCGGCGGGCGTCCACACGAACGCGTGGCGGTAGCCGTTCTCCAGCTGCGCCGCGCCGACGACGGTGCCGCCGTTGTTGATGCCCGTCGCATAGCTGTTCTTGCCGCCGAACGTGCCCAGGTCGCGCATCCGCGTGCCATCGTGCACGAAGGCGTGGAAGCTGCCGTCCGCGACATCCGCATAGCCGGCCACGTGGCCGGCCTGGTTCAAAGCGATGGCCAGGCTGCTGGCGCCGCCCAGCGTGCCCAGGTCGTGCATGCCGGTGCCGCGCTGCCAGCGGAACGCACGCCAGCGGTTGCCGCCATCCAGCGCGCCGCCGACGACGGTGCCGGCACCGTTGATCGCGGTGGCATAGCTGTCCGTGCCGCCCAGCGTGCCAAGGTCGATCGTCTCGTCACCGTGGTGGACGACGGCGCGCCGCTGGCCGTCCTCGGTGCGGATCTCGCCGGCGATCAGGCCGGCGGGGTTGATGTCGGCGGCCAGGCTTTGCTCCGCACGGCGTTCGCCGAAGCCCGTCTGGGCCGGCGCGGCGCCGTGGATCAACAAGGCTGCGAGGAGGATCGACACAGTGCGCATGCGGGTCTCCGGTCGGTGGTGGTGCCTCCACTATACGTGAGAATGATGAAAAAATATTCACACATTCTCACGGCCCGCACGCTTCAATAGGGCATGCCGCTGACGTCCAGAGGAACCTGCCACAGCGCGCTCGCGCCGGTGATGTACAGCGTGGTGCCCTGGCGCCCGCCGAAGGCCACGTTCGTCACCTTCGCGTCGACGCGGATCACGGCCAGCTCGCGCCCTTGCGGCGTGAACACGCGTACGCGTTTCGCGCCGTGCTCCGTCACGTACAGGTTGCCGTGGCAATCGACCGTCATGCCGTCGCCGCCGTCGATGCCGGCGATCAGCTTGCGCCCCTGGCCTGGCACGCCGTTCGCGATCTGGTAGGCGCGCACTTCGCCGTCGCTGGCGTTCACGTACAGCGTATCGCCCGAGGGCGACAGCGCGATGCCGTTCGGGTTGTGCCGGCTGCCGTCCACCAGCGTCACCTTGCCGTCCGTGCCGACCCGGTAGATGCCCGTGACGGGCTGGCCGCCCGGCGCGGCCGCCTTCTGGTAATCCGGGTCGGTGAAGTAGATCGTGCCGTCGCCGGCGATCGTCATGTCGTTCGGCGAGTTGAACACGTTGCCCGCATAGCGTTCCGCGATCGGCGTGCGCGCCTTGGTGCCGAGCGCATAGCGCGACAGCGCCTTGTACTTGTGCGTGGCGGCGACGAGGTTGCCCTGCGCGTCGACGGCCAGGCCGTTGCTGCCGGCATCCTCGAGTACGGTGCTGACGCTGCCGTCCGGCGCCAGCTTGCGGATGCGCGACGGGAACACCCCCGTGTGGCTGAAGTCGGAGAAGTACAGCGCATCGCCGATCCACACGGGACCTTCGTACAGCTCGGCGCCGCCGAACGTTGGCGCCGCGGCGGCCACACGCTGGGCCGTCAGCTCACCGGATGGCGGCTTGCCGCAGGCGGCGGCAAGGGACGGCACGTGGGGCAGCAAAGCAAGGACGGCGGCGAAGAGGGGGCGATGGCGCATGGTCGGGCTCCTGGGTTGGACGAGCGATTGTAGGCATGCATTGCATTCGATGCAATCGTTTCCACTCCTGCGTTATCATCGCGGGAAACCTGGGGGAGAGACCATGAAGGCATGCATTGTTGGCGCCGGCGCGATCGGCGGTTTCATCGGCGCGCGGCTGGCCGCGTCGGGCGTGGCGACCAGCGCGCTGGCGCGGGGTGCCACGCTGACCGCGCTGCGCGAACACGGCTGGCGCCTGCGCGAGGGCGAGCAGCTGGTGCAGGCGGACGTGCGCGCCACCGAAGATGCCGCGGAGCTGGGCGAGCAGGATATCGTCGTCATCGCCGTCAAGGGCCCGGCGCTGCGCGACGTGGCGCCGCTGATCGCACCGCTGCTGGGACCGGGCACGGTCGTGCTGCCCGCGATGAACGGCGTGCCGTGGTGGTTCGCGCAGGGCGCCCAGCCGTTGCCGGGCGGGCCGCTGGATGCCGTCGACCCCGGCGGCCACATCGCCGCCGCGATCCCCTATGAACACCTGCTGGGCTGCGTCGTGCATGCGTCCGCATCGGCGCCCGAGCCGGGCGTCGTGTGGCACAAGATGGGCAATGGCCTGATCGTCGGCGAGCCGGATGGCGGCGAGTCCGCGCGGGCGCGCCGCATCGCCGGCATGCTGACGGAGGCGGGATTCGCCGTCACGCTGTCGCCGCGCATCCGCTACGATATCTGGTACAAATTGTGGGGCAATATGACGATCAACCCTGTATCGGCCATCACGGGCGCGACGGCGGACCGGCTGCTGGACGACCCGCTGGTATCGAGCTTCTGCATCGCGGCGATGCGCGAGGCGGCGGCGATCGGCGCACGCATCGGCTGCGCGATCGACGAGACGCCGGAAGACCGGCAGCAGGTGACGCGCAAGCTGGGCGCCTTCCGGACGTCGATGCTGCAGGACGTGGAGGCGGGCCGGCCGATCGAGTTGGACAGCATCGTCGGCGCGGCGCGCGAGATCGGCCAGCGGGTCGGCATCGCCACACCGAACATCGATGCGTTGCTCGGCCTCACGCGGCTGTTCGCCCGCATCCGGGGCCTGTATCCTGCCTAGGCCTTGCGCACGAACTCGGACTTCAGGCTCATCGCGCCAAAGCCGTCGATCTTGCAGTCGATGTCGTGATCGGCATCGACGAGCCGGATGTTCTTGACCTTCGTGCCTTGCTTGATGACGCCGCCGGAGCCCTTCGGCTTCAGGTCCTTGATCACGGTGACGGTATCGCCGTCCTGCAGCACATTGCCGGAAGCGTCGCGGTACACGCGGGCCGTGTCCGCCGCGGCGGCTTGCGGCGACCACTCGTGCGCGCACTCGGGGCAGACGAGGTTGGCGCCGTCCTCATAGGTGAATTCGGAACCGCATTGGGGGCAGGAGGGCAGGGTGCTCATGGCAATCGACTCAAAAACCGGGCAGTATAGCCCAGAGGAGGAAAACAAGACGATGAAAGACCGATTGGCCAACCCGATCTGGTCCGCGTTGACGAGCGGCCAGCGGCATCTTGCCCAGGTCCTCGGCGACATGCGCCGCTACGAGCCGGACGTGGCGCCGTTCTGCGCCGTGCCGGAAGACGGCATGTTCGTGCGGGGGACGGACCTGGAATACGTGACGGAGGACGCCTACTTCCTCGGCGCGACGCCGACCGTGCCGGAAGGCTGGCGCCTGACGGAGCTGGGCGGCGTGATGCAGATGGTGTACCGGGACGGTCCCGTCGACGCACCGCCACCCGAGGGCATCGTGCAACTCGATGCGCTTGACCCGGCGATGGTCGAACTGACGGACATCGCGTTCCCCGGCTACTTCCGCCGCCGCACCGGGATCATGGGGCGCTACTACGGCATCCACGATGGCGAGCGGCTCGTGGCGCTTTCCGGCGAGCGGATGGATCTGTCCGACCTGCGCGAGGTGAGCGCCGTGTGCACGCATCCCGACTACACGGGCCGCGGTTATGCGAAGCTGCTGGTGCGGCACGTGATGCACGGCATGCAGCGCGACGGCGTGACGCCGATGCTGCACGTGGGCGAGAAAAATGCGCGGGCCATCGCGCTGTACGAGGCGCTGGGGTTCGAGCGCAATGGCGTGTTGCGGCATGCGAAGCTGTCGCGGCCGCCGAGCACATGAGGGACGGCCCATGAATGATTTGAGGAAGCCGCTGGCGGCGGCGCTGGTGCTGCTGGCGCTGCAAGGCGCTGCGGGCGCGCGCGGCGGACCGGGTGGACGAACGCCTGCGGTCCTGTGATGCCGCGCTGGTACTGCGTGCCGCGAACGAGATGCTGGACGATCCCGCCACGCTGGGCGATCCGGCAAGGCTGTTCCCTGCGGCGATCGGCGTGCGGACGGCGGGCGACAAGGAACAGGCGGGGTTCCTGTATCTGCTCGCGCGGCTGCGCGCGAGCCGGCAGGCGCTCCTCGAACAGGGCGACGCTGCCCAGGTGGTGTCGGTGATGACGATGACGGCGGCTCCGCTGATCCTGCCCGAGCTGGCCGCCGACCCGGCCCTTGCCCGCCGCGTGGTGGACCGTGTGCTGGCCTGGGACAAGGCCAGGCCCGACCCGTTCCGCGAGCGCGCGCTGGCCAGGGGCGGCGAGGCGGCGGCGAACATCGCCAAGCTGGAAGCCAGCCTGGCGGGTCTGCCCGACCAGGTCGGCACGCGCCTTTCCCCCGATACGCTGCGTACGCGGCTGGCGCAAGCCGAGCAGGAAGTCGCGCGCATCAGGCACTCGCAGTGCCAGGCCGGCACGCTCGATGCCGCGGATCTGGCGGCGGCGCGCAGCCGGATCGAGCGGGACGCCGCGCAGCTGGCGGCCAAGCACCCGCTCGTGCAGCGCCAGGTCGACGGCCCGGTGCGGACCGTGCGCGTCGGTGCGACGGAGCTTGGGCCGTCGCAGCTGCCGCGCCGGCTGACGCTGGTGGTCGAGGGCAATTCCGGCAAGCGGACCTACGCGGAAGTGGACGTCGCTCCCGTCGTCGATGCGCAGCGCCGGTTCGAATCGGCGCGCGTGGCGCTGGCCTGCGTGACCGGGCAGTGGCTGGGCCAGCGCGAGGCCCTGAAGGATGTCTGCGTCAGCGATCCGCAAGCCGTCAAACCAGCGGAAGGGGAGCGCTGACTGCCTACGAGTGGCGTCAGTCCCCGGCCTCCACATTGCCGATGCCGGCCACGGACTTGTTCAACGTCTTCGGGTGGCCGTAGTAGGTCAGGTTGCCGATGCCGCGCACGACGGCGTTCAACGTCTGGCTGGCGTGCACCTTGACGCTGCCGATGCCTTCGAAGTTGACGTCGGCGCGTTCCGTTTTCAGGTTGTGCGTCTGCACTTCGCCGGTGCCGCGGGCCTTCAGGCGCAGCCACTTCGCGCTGCCCTTCGCTTCGAGCCGGCCGGCGCCTTCGAACTGCAGGTCGATCCGCTCTTCCTTGACGTTGTCGATGACGACCTGGCCGGCGCCTTCGACGATGCACTTGACGAGTGAGGGGACGGTGACGACGATCTTGTCGCCATCCTTCACCGACTTGCTGCCGCTGCCGTAATCGATGCGCAGTTCCTCGGCCTTCACGTTCGTCACGACGTTGCTGATGAATTCCGGCCGGCCGTACACCTTCACCGATTGCGTCTGGCCGGCATGCACTTCGATGTTGATCGGACCGTGGATCGAGATCGCGCGGAACGCGGCAAGCTGGCGCGCGTCCTCGGCGCCGTGGGCGGCCGGGGCGAGCAGCGTGGAGAGCAGCAGGGAAGACAGGAACAGACGTCGCATGGCAATTACCTCTTGTAGTGATTGTATGGTGGTGCGATTCTAGGACGCCGCCGCGGGCGATGGACCCGCGTATGCGACGAAACGCGATTTTACGGCGATGAACCGCAAAATTAAACATAAAAAGGGTTCTTCACGGATTGGTGTTAAGCCCAATCTTCTTTCGGCACTTGCGTCAAGTTTGTTCCAGGCGTTCGCGCAGCGCTGCCGTGCATGGCGGGCAGGAAGGAGACACGCGTGCCGGTGCCTGGACGCAGCTGGTTCGGCCGCGTGGAGACATTGCGGACCGCACGCGCCAGACGGCCGTCGTGCGATCGCGGCCCCACGTCCGCATGCGGCCGCGATCGCATCGCGACCGCGACGGGCTGGCGGCAATGCGGGAAGGGCTGTCGCCTGGTCATCCAGAGCCGCTGCGGATGTGATCGGGCGAGGCGTGACGATCTCCACCGCGGTGCGGCCGCACCCGGCAGTCGTCGGCGCGAACCCAGCGCTCGTTGCCGGGAAAGCGCAGCCAGACGAAGCGCCACGCGTTGCGCCCCTTCGCACGCTGGTTGGCAAATTGCGATGGCGTCAGCGCAGCGCCGTCATCGGACACGATACGGTCGCCGCGCACCTTGGCGAAGGCGACGTCATCACCATAGCTCGTTCGTAGATTGGTACCTTCCGGCAGGAAGAGCTTTTTCCATTGGAAGCCGCGCAGGGCTGGCCCGTCCCGCCGCAGGGCCAGGCGCTCATTCTCGATAGCCAGCCATCGCTTTACCAGTTCAGTCACGAACAGCTCAGGCTTGACACCCGGCCGGTTGTCCATCAAATAGAATTCCAGCGCCATGAACTCGGCGAGGGGAAGATTCACGGGTTTCGTCGGTATGTATTCCATGGTCGGCTCCGATTAAACGATCTAATACATTGGACCGGGCCTCTGGAATAAGGTTGGTTAAGATTCTCGTGAATTAGAAATAGATCAAATAAGGTCGAGACGATATTTTTATAGTGCGAATCAGGCGCTTCATCCTTGAGAATGGAGTGGACCAGACTCGTTCGGCTTGTATTGGCATCGTTTAGATTTTCGCGCTTCGGACGCCCTCCCTCTGAAGAGACTACGGGGGGCCGGTTTGGTGTTGGGCCGCGCCGGCTTCAAGGTGCGGAATAGCCCGGGAGATATGGTCAATCGATTGGCGGAATTCCTCGTACTCGATCGCTCCCACCGGCATGTTGTTCGCGCACCGCTACGCCCACGATTTCACCAGCCCGTGAGGTCCCCGCCGGCGCTTCAATGTCCAAATCGCTCCAATATGGCCCAGCGGAGTCTAATCCACTCTACCATGCGGGATGATGCGCCTAATGAGGTCTATAAAAAACAGGTATTGATCCGCTTTGATCCAATTCCAAAGTCAAAAAGTCCAAAACAGCCGCATCTTCAGCGCGCGGTCGGGCCTTTTAGATGGGTTTGAAGTGGAGACATCGCGATATTCCGCCGGCCGCCGGCAACGCCATGTCACCGCATGCCGTCGGGTCTGCCTCCACGCGGCCGCACAAGCGGTGTTCAGCCACCGTCACGCGTGTCTCCTTCCTGCCAGCCATGCACGCTGGTGCGCCCCAGGCGCTTGAAACAATCGTAGGCGGTGCGGGCATCTGGAAGGAACCCGGTCTTCACATTAATCCGTGGAGAACCAAAAAAAAGCGGACCCGCAGGTCCGCTTTGCCGAAGTGTGGCGTGGATAAGGTGCGGCTTGAACTCAGCCCGTGTTGCGCAGCCCGGCCGCGACACCGTTGATCGACAAGTGAATGCCGCGATGCACGCGCGGGTCGGCCTTGTCCGGCGTGGCCGCCAGTGCGCGGCGCCGCTTGATCAGCTCCACCTGCAGGTGGTTCAGCGGATCGAGGTAGGCGAAGCGGTTCTGGATCGAGCGCGCCAGCAGCGGGTTGCCTGCCAGGCGTTCGCGGGCGCCCGTCACCGTTTCCAGGCACTCCAGCGTCTGGCGGTATTCGTCGCAGATGCGCTTGAAGATGCGCTCGCGCAGCTCCTTGTCCGCCACCAGCTCGGCGTAGCGCGACGCGATCGCCAGGTCCGTCTTGGCCAGCACCATGTCCATGTTCGACAGCAACGTGGCGAAGAACGGCCAGTGCGCGTGCATGTCGCGCAGCTGCGCCACGCGCTGCTCACGGTCGCCGTCGGCCAGCCAGCCGGCGATCGCGCTGCCGAAGCCGAACCAGCCCGGCAGCAGCAGGCGGCACTGGCCCCACGAGAAGCCCCATGGAATCGCGCGCAGGTCCTCGATACGCTTGGTGGACTTGCGCGACGCCGGCCGCGAACCGATGTTCAGCTCCGCGATCTCGGCGATCGGCGTGGCGGCGAAGAAGTAGTCCGTGAAGCCCGGCGTCTCGTAGACGAGGTTGCGGTACGCCTTGTATGCGCGGTCCGACAGTTCCGTCATCACGGCTTCGAAGCCGGCCAGCTGTTCGCGGTGCTCAGGGTGCGCCACCGGCGGCATCAGGCTCGCTTCCAGCGTGGCCGCGACCAGCAGCCCCAGGTTGCGCCGGCCGATCTCCGCGTTCGAGAACTTCGACGCGATGATCTCGCCCTGTTCCGTCAGGCGGATCTGGCCGTTGACGGTGCCCTTCGGCTGCGCCAGGATCGCCTCGTAGCTCGGGCCGCCGCCGCGGCCCACGGTGCCGCCGCGGCCGTGGAACAGCCGCAGCTTGACGCCGGCCTTGCCGAATACGTCGATCAGCGCGATCTCGGCCTTGTACAGCTCCCAGTTCGACGTCAGGAAACCGCCGTCCTTGTTGGAGTCGGAGTAACCCAGCATCACTTCCTGGATGCGGCCGCGTTGCTCGATCAGTTCCTTGACGAGCGGGATCGCCATCACGTCGCGCATGATGCCGGCCGCGCGCTGCAGGTCGGGAATCGTTTCGAACAGCGGAATCACCATCAGGTCGGCCGTCGTCCGGCCGTCCTTGTCGCGGCGCAGCAGGCCCGTCTCCTGCTGCAGCACGAACACTTCCAGCAGGTCGGACACCGTCTCCGTGTGCGAGATGATGTAGTTGCGGATCGCCCGCTCGCCGTAGCGCTGGCGCACGTCGCGCGCGGCGCGGAAGATCGACAGTTCGGACTGCGTCTCGTCGCTGTAGTCGATGTACGGCGAATACAGCAGGCGCGGTTGCGCCAGTTCCGCCAGCAGCAGTTGCACCTTCGCATCCTCGTCGAGGCTCGCGTAGTCGGCGTGCGCGCCGGCGCGGGCGAACAGTTCCGTCAACACGCGCTCGTGCACGTCCGAACTCTGGCGCATGTCCAGCGACGCCAGGTGGAATCCGAACACGTCGGCCGCGCGCTTCAGCGTCGTCAGGCGCGGGCGCGCCAGCATGCCGCCGTGGTTCGCTTCCAGCGAATCGATCAGCACCTGCAGGTCCGCCGAGAAGGCGGCCGCGTCGGCGTAGGGCTCGGCATGGCCCACTTCCTTGCGCAGGATGTGGGCGGCGCCCAGCGTGCGCGCCGTGCTGGCCAGGCGGGCGTAGATGCCGATCAGCGCGCGGCGGTAAGGCTCGTCCTTGCGGTGGTCGGACTGGTCAGGCGACGCATCGGCCAACGCCTGCAGCTCCGGGCTGCACGCGACCATCAGCGTCGAGATGGACAGGTCGGCACCCAGCGCATGCGCCTCGTCCAGGTAGAAGTCGAGGATCGTCGTGGCCTGGCGTTCCAGCGCATGGCGCATCGTGTCGGCGTTGACGTTCGGGTTGCCGTCGCGGTCGCCGCCGATCCAGCTGCCCATCTGCAGGAACGGTGCATCGACGTGGGGAATCTGCACCGCGTCGGCCGCGGCGCCATACTGCCCGGCGATCTCCTCCTCGACGTCGTCGTACAGCCCCGGCACTTCGCGCAGGAACGTGATGCGGTAGTACGACAGCGCGTTCTCGATCTCGTCGGCCACCGTCAGCTTCGTGTAGCGCAGCATGCGCGTCTGCCACAGCGTGGCGATGCGCACGCGCAGCATGTGCAGGTTGGCGGCCCGTTCCTTCGGCGTCAGCGGCAGGTCGCGCTCGGCCAGCAGGCGCGCGATGTCGTGTTCCGCATCCAGGATCGACTTGCGCTGCACCTCGGTCGGGTGGGCCGTCAGCACGGGCGAGATCAGCGCATCCTTGAAGAAGCCCTGCACGGTGTCCTGGTCCACGCCGGCGTCCTTCAGCTTGCACAGCGCGTAGCCCAGGCTGCCGCGGCGCGGCGCCGAGCCGGCCAGCAGGTGGGCGCGGCTGCGGCGGATGTGGTGCTGGTCCTCGGCGATGTTGGCCAGGTGCGAGAAGTACGAGAAGGCGCGCACGACGGAGATCGTCTGTTCCTTCGTCAGGATCTTCAGCATGCCGTCCAGTTCCTTCGCGGCGCCCGCGTCGGCTTCGCGGCGGAAGCGCACGGCGGTCTGGCGGATCGTCTCCACGACGGCGAACACTTCCTCGCCTTCCTGCTCGCGCAGCACGTCGCCAAGGAGGCGGCCGAGCAGGCGGATGTCTTCCTTCAACGGCGCGTCCTTGTCGGCGCCTCGTGGTTCGTCTGTTGCACTTACGATCTCAGATGCTTGCTCAGTTGCGTGATTAGCCATGGGTGATTGAACGCTACAAATAAAGATGAGTGTCGATGCAAAGGCTTTTGGCCGCAGGCTGCATTAAGAGCGCGTGCTAGAATTTGTGGTTCCATCACACGCGCAGGTAACTGGTGAACGCCGGTCAGCGTTGGCAACAGCGAAAGTCAGTCTTGAATACTACGGTCTTGAATACTACGATTTTGAATACTCCTGAATCGACGCAGAACATCCCATCCAGGCTGGTGATCGCTTCGCGCGAGAGCCGCCTCGCCATGTGGCAGGCCGAGCACGTACGCGCGCGCTTGACATTATTATATCCGCAGTGCAGCGTCGAAATCCTCGGCATGACGACGCGTGGCGACCAGATTCTCGACCGCACGCTGTCGAAGGTGGGCGGCAAGGGCCTGTTCGTCAAGGAGCTCGAGGTGGCGATGGCAGAAGGCCGCGCCGACCTGGCCGTGCACTCGCTGAAAGACGTGCCGATGGAGCTGCCGGACGGCTTCGCGCTGGCCGCCGTGCTCGAGCGCGAAGACCCGCGCGACGCGTTCGTGTCGAACGACTACGCGTCGCTGGACGAGCTGCCCGCCGGCGCCATCGTCGGCACCAGCAGCCTGCGCCGCCAGGCGCTGATCGCGGCGCGCTACCCGCACCTCGTCATCAAGCCGCTGCGCGGCAACCTGGACACCCGTCTCGGCAAGCTCGATCGCGGCGATTACGCGGCGATCATCCTGGCCGCCGCCGGCCTGAAGCGCCTCGGCCTGCCGCAGCGCATCCGCGCGCTGCTGGACCCGGAGTCCAGCCTGCCGGCAGCGGGGCAGGGCGCGATGGCGATCGAGATCGCCGAGCGCGACGACGGCGTCGACCTGGTGGCGCTGCTGGCGCCGCTGAACCACGTGCCGACGGCGCAGGCCGTGACGGCCGAGCGCCGCGTGTCGAAGGTGTTCGGCGGCAGCTGCCAGGTGCCGCTGGCCGCCCATGCCGTGATCGATGACGGCCTGATGCACCTGCGTGCGATGGTCGCCACGCCGGATGGCAAGCGCGTCGCCAGCGCCGACGTGCACGGCCCGGCCACCGATGCGGAACAGCTGGGCGACCAGGTCGCCGACAAGCTGCGCGCGCAGGACGCCGTCGCGATCCTCGCCTCCTGCCTGGCCGAGGCGGACGGGCATCCCGCCCCCTGATGCCGGGCGCAGTCGTCATCACCCGCCCGCGCGCGCAGGCGCTGCCGCTGGCCGAGCGCGTCGCCGCGCTGGGCCGGCAGGCCGAGGTACTGCCGCTGCTCGATATTTCCCCGTTGCCCGATCCCGGGCCGCTGCGCGCCGCACTGGCGCGGCTGGCCGACTTCGCGCTGGTCGCGTTCGTGTCGCCGAACGCGATCGACGCGGCGTTCGCGCACCTCCCCCAACGGCATCCGCGGTGGCCGGCCGGCGTCACGCTGGCCGTGCTGGGAGAGGGCAGCCGCGCCGCGCTGGCCGCGCACGGCATCACGCCCGACACGGTCGACATCGTCAGCCCGCGCGACGCGGAGCACAGCGATTCCGAACACCTGCTGCAAACGCTGGACCTTGCCCGCCTGCGGGGCCGCGAAGTGCTGATCGTGCGCGGCGAATCGGGCCGCGAACTGATGGCCGACGGCTTCCGTGCCGCCGGTGCCACGGTGACGACGGTGGCCGGCTACCGTCGTGCCGTGCCGGCGCTGACGCCCGCACTGGCGCAACGGCTGCGCGCCTTGCTGGCCGCGCCGAACGACTGGGTGATCACCAGCTCGGAAGCGCTGCGCGGCCTCATTGAACTGCTGAAGGAACTCGACGGTGCGGAAGGTGTGGACGTTGTGGCAAGGATGCAACAACAGCACCTGATCGTGCCGCACGCTCGGATCGCCGAAACGGCGCGCGAACTGGGCCTGTCCAGAGTGACACTGACAGGATCCGGCGACGAGCGCCTGCTCGCCGCGTTACAATCACGACCATGAACGAATTGCCTACTTTATCCGACCCGGCCGCTGAACCGAGCAAAACCCCGGGTGCCGCGGCCCCCGCGGGCCAGCCGCCGGCCGGCGCCGCGATGCCGCCCGCTCCCGCCAACCCGCCGCCCGCCGGCCCTTCCACGCGCACGCTGACGATCGCCGTCGTCGTGCTGGGCATCCTGCTGGCCGCGCAAGCCGTCAACACGCACACGCAGATGCGCAAGCTGCGCACCGAGATGGCGATGCGGCTGCAGAAGGGCGACGCGGTGAACACCGAGACGAACCAGATCGCCAAGTCCGTGCAGGAAGCCACCAAGGAACTGCAGGTCAAGGTGGGCGTGCTGGAAGGCCGGCAGCAGGAAGCACAGGCGCAGCAGTTGGCGCTCGAGCAGATGTACAACGACATGTCGCGCAACCGCGACGAGTGGGCGTTGGCCGAGATCGAACAGGTGCTGTCCACCGCGAGCCAGCAGTTGCAGCTGGCCGGTAACGTGTCCGGCGCGCTGATCGCGCTGCAGAACGCGGACCGCAGCCTGTCGCGTTCGGACAAGCCGCAATTCATCACGATCCGCCGCGCCATCGCGCGCGATACCGAGAAGTTGAAGGCGCTGCCGAGCGTCGACCTGGTGGGCCTGGCGGTCCGCCTCGACAACGTGATCGCGCAGGTCGATGCGCTGCCGATGCTGTCGGACGCGCAGCCTGCCATGCCCGCCGCGCCGGAGCGCAAGGCCAACGGCCGGCACAAGGCCAGCAAGGCGCCGCAGATGGAACCGGTGGTGCCGCAGGATACGTGGGTCACCCGCCTGCAGGGCGCCTGGAACGGCTGGAGCAGCGAGATGTGGACGGATGTGCGCCAACTGATCCGCGTGCGCAGTGTCGAGAACCCGGATTCCCTGATGCTGGCGCCGGAGCACGCGTACTTCGTGCGCGAGAACCTGAAGCTGCGCCTGCTGAACGCACGCATGGCGCTGCTGTCGCGTAACGAGGCGGCGTTCCGTGCCGACCTGCTGGCGGCGCAGGAAACGCTGGCGCGCCACTTCGACACGCGGGCCCGCCAGACGCAGACGGTGCAGACCCTGCTGCGCCAGGTGCAGGGCAGCAATCTCGCGATCGAGATGCCGACCCTGGTGGACAGCCTGAACGCCGTGCGCAACTACAAGGCGAAACCCTGACATGCGCATCTTCCTCTGGTTACTCGCGCTGATGGCCGCGGCCATCGGCATCGCCGTGACGGCCCGCTACAACCCGGGCAACGTCGTGCTGTTCTATCCGCCGTACCGGGTCGACCTGTCGCTGAACTTCTTCGTCGTGGCGCAGGTGCTGCTGTTCGTGCTGCTGTATGCCGTGGTGCGCGCCGTGCGCGCAACGATGCGCATGCCGGCCCGGGTGGCCGAATACCGCCAGCGCAAGCGCGAACGGGATGGCAACAAGGGCTTGCGCGATGCGCTGAAGGCGCTGTTCGAAGGCCGCTTCGGCCATGCCGAGAAGGCCGCGCTGCGCGCCGCCGAGCTGCCGGAAAACGCCGGCGTGGCCGCGCTGATCGGCGCCCGCGCCGCGCACCGGATGCGCCAGACGGCGCGCCGCGACCAGTGGCTGGCGCGCATCGCCGACGATAACGCGATGAAGACGGCGCGGCTGATGACGATGACGGAACTGCTCGTCGACGACCACCAGCCGGAAGCGGCGCTGGCCGCCGTGCGCGAGCTGAACGCCAGCGGCACGCGCCACATCCATGCGCTGCAATGGTCGCTGAAGGCCGAGCAGCAGGCCAAGAACTGGCCGGAAGTGCTGCGTCTCGTGCGTTCGCTGGACAAGCACCGGGCGCTGCACCCGGCGCTGTCGGCGCGGCTGCGCGAGCTGGCTTACGAAGACCTGCTGTCGGACCGGGCGCACGACGCCGAGTCGATCATGCGCGTGTGGTCGACGGTGCCGAGCACGGACCGCACCAAGCCGTTCGTCGCGTGCCGCGCCGCCACGGCGCTGAATGCCCGCGGCCTGCACGACGAGGCCCGCATCGTGGCCGAGGAAGCGCTGAAGGCGAACTGGGACGAGCGCATCGTGCGCGCCTACCGCGAAGCGGCCGCACCGGCCGGCTCGGCCGCGCTGCTGGCGCAGATCGAGCATTGCGAGGCATGGATGCTGGAGCGCCCGACGGATGCCGAGCTGGCGCTGACGCTGGGGTCGCTGTGCCTGAAGCAGAAGCTGTGGGGCAAGGCGCAGCGCTACCTGGAACAGGCGCTGTCCGATGCGACGGACCCGGCGATGGTGCGCGAGGCGCACCTGAAACTGGCCCAGCTGCACGAAGCGCTGCAGCAGCCGGAAGAGGCGGCCAGCCATTACCGGCAGTGCGCGCTGGCCACCATCCTGTAACGCCGCGACGGCCCCGGGCGGGCCGTCCCATCTACATCATGCCGCCCGTGCGCGGCGTTTCACCATTCCCACGCAAGCGAGGCCGGCCAGCAGCATTGCCCACGTGCCGGGTTCCGGTACCGGCGACAGCAGCAGTTGGCGCGACTCGCGCACGTCGTTCACGTCGCGGTAGAGCGAGACCAGCACCTGGCCGTTGTCATTGATGTCGTAGACTTGGCCAAAATTCCAGCCGGCATACCCCTGCGCGGCAACGAGATCGTTCAGCACGATGGTTTCGCCGTTGGCGTAGACGAAGTACTGCGTCGGCGTGGCGTCGAAGGAGTTGAACGCGTAGCCCAGCAGCATGCCCGAATTGTTCAGGTCGATCGTCTGGCTGTAGCTCTTGCCGGCCACCGTAATGTCGGTGAACACGCCATCCTTGTACAGGAACGCGGTCTCGTTGCCATTGGCCAGCAAGCGGCTGCCGGCCACCACGTTCGCATCGTTGATTTTCGTGGCCGTGACCTGGCCGTCGAAGTTCGTGAGCTTGCCGTCCGCGTACATGAAGGAATGCGTATTGAGCAAGTCGTGGCCGACGACCGCGCCGTGGTTGTTGATGCCATCGGCGACCGTGTCTTCGTTGGCAGGGCCGATCGCGGTGACCTTGCCGTCCTTGAAGATGGCGGCGCGGGTGTACGAGGATTCGTCCGGCGCGGAGCCCACGGCGATGCCGTGGTCGTTCACATCGGTGACGCGGGTCGGCAATCCCTCGCGGAACGCGGGCATCGGCGTGATCGTGCCGTCGAGGCCACGCCGCTTGCTGTAGATGTATTCCTTGCCGAAGACGTCGTACGTGAGTCCCTGGTAGTAGACGGTGCCGTCATTGGCCAGGGCCGACGGCGCGATCTGGAACAGCGAATCGTCCAGGTAGCTCACGCTGCCGGAGCGCAGCCGCAGCTCGACCGACCGGCTCCACGTGGTCCCGCCGACGCCAGCCAGCTCGCCGCCGTTGTTCACGTGCAGCCAGGTGTAGCCTTCGCCATACCGGGCGGTCAGGTTGTCGATCGAATAGTTCGTGGCCGAAGCCTGGCTCGCGATGAGGAGTGCGGCGGCTGCCAAGGTGAGTTTGACTTGCATGGGCTTCCTTTCTCGATGGGTTGAAGGAAGCGGTAGCGTAACGGAAAAACAACAAAAATGTTAATATTTCGTTACTACTTGTGTGCTAGTTACTCGTCGTTTGCGCCATGGCTTGAGCCGGGACAAAATGCCAGCCGGCCGCAACGTGCCGAACGATGTCATCTAAATGTTGACACGCTGTTCGGGCGAACAGCGTGTCCAGTAACACCGGAAACGGCACCACGTTGGTGCCGTCCACGTCCTGCCTTACGCCGCGCGTGCGCGGCGCTTCAACATGCCCACGCAACCCAGGCCGGCGAGCAGCATCGCCCACGTGCCGGGTTCAGGTACCGGAAGCGCCGCGGTCGACAGCAGCAGCTCACGCGCCTCGCCGGTCGCATTGTTCAGTGCGTGCACGATGAGCTGGTCATTGTCGTTGAGGCCGATTGCACCGTCGATGCTCCAGCCGGCATACCCTTCGGCGGCGAGGATGTCCTTCAGCAGGATCGTCTCGCCCTGGAAGTACAGGAAGTAATCGTACGCTTCGAAGCCATTGCTGGCCGTGCCCAGCACCATGCCCGAGTTGTTCAGGTCGAGCACGTGCGTGTCGCGCTTGCCGTCCACCGAAATATAGGTCGTGGCACCGTTTTCGTAGAGGAAAGCCCGCGTGTAGGCGTGCGGCATCGGGCCGCTGTTATCGAAGATTTTCTCGCCCGCCACCACGTTGGCGTCGTTGATGTGCTTGGCCGTAGAGTCGGCGCCGCCAAAGGTCGTCAGCTGGCCGTTGCTGTAGATGAACGCTTCGTTGACGTAGTTGCCGATCTGGTAGGCGCCGACGATCGTGCCGTTGTTATTGATACCGTAAGCGCTCGATTCGCCGCGTGCCGTGCCGAGATCGATCGCGTTGCCGCCCTGGTAGACGACGGCGCGGTAGTACCCCAGGTTGTTCATGGCGCTGCCGACCGCGATGCCGCTGTCGTTGACGGCCGAGACGTTACCGCTGGGGTACGGCGAGTTCGCCAAGCCGTGCACCGGGGTCAACGTGCCGTCGGGTGCGCGCCGCCACGACTGGCTTTCGAACTCCGGCGTTTGCCGGATGATGTAGGCGCTGCCGTCGTTACCGAGCACGCCCGGATAGTTCGCGTTGAAGTCTTCGCCGGGGCTCAACGTCACGCTGCCGCTGCGCAGGCGCAGCTCTACCCCACGGTCCGCGTTCATGCCGATCAGCTCGCCCGCGTTATTGATCGACGCCCACGTGATCCCTTCGCCATACCGGGCAGTGAGATTGTCGATCGAAAAGTCGCGCGCGGCGGCTTGCCCGGCGATGAGGAACGCGGCTGCCGCCGCCATGGTGAGTTTAAGGTGCATGATCTTTCTTACTGGTCTGTTTAAGGAGGCGGTAGCGTAACTGAAATACAATGAAAACGTTAGTATTTCGTTACTACTTGTTTGCTAGTGATTAATTGCGCGTAATCGAGGAACAATAACGGGCGGAATCGCTGCTGCGTCGCACAAGCCTCTTGCAGTTCGCTATAATTGCGCGGTTTAATCATTGTCAAAGCTGTATTACCGAGGAAAATCATGAGTCTGAACAAAGTGCCAGCCGGCCGCGACGTGCCGAACGACTTCAACGTCATCATCGAGATCCCGATGAACGCCGACCCGATCAAGTACGAAGTGGACAAGGAGTCCGGCGCGATCTTCGTCGACCGCTTCATGGGCACCGCGATGCACTACCCGTGCAACTACGGCTACGTGCCGAACACGCTGTCCGCCGACGGCGACCCGGTGGACGTGCTGGTGATCACGCCGTTCCCGCTGATCCCTGGCGTCGTCGTGCGCTGCCGCGCGATCGGCGTGCTGAAGATGACGGACGAAGCGGGCCAGGATGCCAAGGTGCTGGCCGTGCCGGTCGATAAGGTGCTGCCGATCTACAAGCACTGGCAGAAGCCGGAAGACCTGCAGGACCTGCGTCTGCAGCAGATCCAGCACTTCTTCGAGCACTACAAGGACCTGGAGCCGGGCAAGTGGGTCAAGGTCGACGGCTGGGAAGGCCCGGAATCGGCCAAGCAGGAAATCGTCTCGGGCGTCGAGGCGTACAACAAGGCGAACGCCTAAGGGGTACACCCGAGGCGCAAGCCCGCCGGCGCGAGGCGCCGGCGACTCCGGCGCGGCGGCTCGACGAGCGGCCGCGCGGATGCGACCAGCAACCGGGGTCGTGCTGTCATCGAGGTAGCGATCAACGCATAAAAGGTCCTGAGATGAAACTGGTCAGCAATTTTCAAAAGCGCCTCACCGATTACTCGCGCACCGACTCGATCGGGTCGCGCTTCCGCACGAAGCGGGCCGCCGCGCTGGTGCGGCTGATCGAAGAGGAGGCCGCGCGGTCGGGGCAGGTCCGGATCATCGACCTGGGCGGCGAGCGCAACTACTGGAACATCATCCCGGCCGACTTCCTGCGCCGGCACCGGGTGCACATCACCCTCGTCAACAAAGCGAAGCACGCGACGCCGCCGGACGACGAACTGTTCGCCTTCATCGACGGCGATGCGTGCAACCTGGCGTCCCTCGACTCGATGTCGTTCGGTATCGTGCATTCGAACTCCGTCATCGAACACGTGGGGGACTGGCAGCGCATGGTGGCCTTCGCCGGCGAGGTGCGCCGGCTCGCGCCCCATTACTTCGTGCAGACACCGCATTTCTGGTTCCCGCTGGAGCCGCACTTCATGGCGCCGTTCTTCCACTGGCTGCCGGAAACCGTGCGGGCATCGCTGCTGATGCGCTTCGAGCTGGGCACGTGGCCGCGCGCCACGTCCGCTTCCGAAGCGATGGCATGGGTGCAGACGGCGCGCCTGCTGGACCGCAAGCTCTTCACCGCGTTGTTCTGCGACGCGAACGTGACGACCGAGCGCCTGCTCGGCTTGCCCAAGTCGCTGATCGCCGTGAAGTAGGGGCCACGGCGCCCCCCACTTGTAAAGCCGTGTAAAACCCGGCAAAAGACGTGCGGCAAAGCCCTGCCGCGTGATCCGCTTCGCTACAGTGCGCGTACTCGAACAACCATGGAGTACGCATGCACTTTTCCAGCCGCGCGGCAGCCGTCGCCACGTCGTTATCGTTCCTGCTGTCCGCCTGCGGCAGCGATTCCTCCCCGGGCCCCCTGATCGTCGCGCAGCCGGCATCGGCGGCGATTGTCACGGGCTCGAACAATGTGCTGTCCGTGGTCGCCAGCGGCAACGGCCTGACCTACCAGTGGTACCTGAACGGCAGCGCGATCGACGGCGCCACCGCGTCCACCTACACGGCCACGGATGCGGGCACGTACTACGTCGTCGTGACGGCGTCCGACGGCTCGATCACCAGCGCGAACGCGGTGATCACCGTGACGAGCGCGCCCGTGATCACCGCGCAGCCCGCATCCGCAACGATCCTGACGGGCACGAGCCAGACCCTCTCCGTCGAGGCCGACGGCGCGGCGCTGGCGTATCAGTGGTACCGCGACGGCACCGCGATCGATGGCGCCACGCACCCCACCTATGCCGCATCGACCGCAGGCAGCTACACGGCCGTCGTCAGCAACGCGGCCGGTTCGGCCACCAGTGCCGCCGCCGTCATCGCCGTGTCGTCGTCGGTGACGGCACCGGTGATCACGACCCAGCCGATCGCGCAACGCGTCAATGCCGGCACCAGCGTGACCTTCTCGGCTGCCGCCACCGGCGCGAGCCTGGCGTTCCAGTGGTATCGCAACGATACGGCGATCCCCGGCGCGACCGCGAGCACCTACACGATCGCCGCGGCCAGCGCGAACAGCGTGGGCACGTACAAGGTCGTCGCCACGAACACGGCCGGCAGCACGGCCAGCACGGAAGTGGGTCTGGCCGTCAACGTCATCAGCGCGGGCGCCAACACGGCGGCAGTCGTCAACGCGGCCAACGCGTTCCTGGCCACGCTGTCGGCGGACCAGAAGACGGTGGCGACGGATGCCACGTCGTCGTCCACCGTGCTGTTCGAGTACGCGCTCGCCAACGCCAACCAGTGGACCAACCTGCCGGGCAGCCGGCACGGCCTGCGCCTGAACACGTCCACGTTGACGGCCGCGCAACTGGCCGCCGCCGGCACGGTGATCTCGAAGGCGCTCAGCGCCACCGGCATCCGGCTGTTTGAGGAACTGCGTGCGGCTGACCAGGTGCTGGCTACCGCGCAAGGCACCGGCGGCGGCATGCCCGGCGGCACCGGCACGCCGCCCACCGACGGCACCGGTGTGCCGCCCACCGACGGTACGGGTACGCCGCCCACCGGCACGTTCCCAGGCACCGGCACGGGCACGGGCACAGGAACAGGAACTCCGGGCGGGCAGGGCACCGGCGGCATGGCGGCGATGGGCTACGGCAGCGACCTGTACTCGATCGCATTCGTCGGCACGCCGTCCACGTCGGCGCCATGGATCCTGCAGGTGATCGGCCACCACCTGGCCTACAACATCACCTACAACGCCGGCAAGGTCAGCGCCACGCCGGCCTTCGTCGGCGTCGAGCCGCCCAACTGGACGGTCGCGGCCGACGGCACCGTCACCGTGACGAACGACGGCACTGCCGCGGGCACCGCCCATGCGCCGATGGAGAAGCAGCGCGCCGCGACCTATAACCTGGCCGAGGCGATCCAGGGCGACGCCACGACGGCGGCCGCGGCACGCCTCTCGGGCACGTTCACGGACGTGATCATGGGCGCATCCGGCAACAGCGACGGCAACTTCAAGTCGCTGGTCTACCCGACGTCGAACCGCGGCCTGCAGTACACCGCGATGAACGCCGCGCAGAAGGGCTATGTGCGGGCCGCCATCGAAGCTTGGGTGAACACGCAGGCGCACGACGTGGCCGCGACCCTGCTGGGCGAATACCTGTCCGACGATGCGCTGGCGCAGACGTACGTCGCCTATGCCGTCGGCCAGAACGGCAGCAAGGCGGACTTCTCGGCCTACCCGAACGCGAAGGCGGTGCCGCTCGATGCGCAGCACTCGTACCTCCGCATCGACGGGCCGCGCGTGTGGATCGAGTTCGTCGTCCAGCAGGGTGTCCTGTACGGCACCAACGTCCACTACCACACGATCTGGCGCGACAAGACGGCCGATTACGGCGGCAGCTTCTGACATGGTTCGTCGTTTCATTGGCATGCTGCTGGCGTTCGTCCTGATGTGCTGGGGCGTGGCGCAAGCGCATCCGTCGCCGCAGTCCGAAGTGCTGCTGGAAGGGCATGCCGACCGCGTGCGGGCTGTCGTCACGCTGCCGCTGGACGAGCTGGCGCTGGCCCTGAAGCGCCAGCTCGTCGAACTGCCGTCCGGCCGCGTGCTGGTGGACGACGCCACGCTGGCGGCCTACCTGACGGCGCACATCCGCCCGGTGGCGCCAGACGGGCGGGCATGGCTCGTCAAGGTCGACAACGTGCGCTGGCTGCAGTACCAGCGGCCGGCGGACGTCGTCGCCGTGGTCACGCTGCGCCCGCCGGCCGGCGCGCCGCTGGACCGCTTCACGCTGGGCTTCGATGCGATCGCGCACGAGGTGCAGAGCCACCTGACCCTGGTGTCGCTGCGGCCCGATCCGGACGCGCCGGCGCGCATGCTGGGCGTGCTGCGCTTCGGCCAGCGCAGCATCGACGTGCGCGGCGCCGACCCGCGCTGGTGGGCCGGCATGCCGGAGCTGTTCAAGCTGGGCATGACGCATATCGCCGAAGGCACGGATCACCTGCTGTTCCTGCTGACGCTGTTGCTGCCGGCGGCAGCGGTGGCGCGGGCAGGGCGCTGGGAGCGCGCCGGCGACATCCGCCTGCTGGCGCTCAACCTGCTGCGCATCGTGACGGCATTCACGCTGGGTCATTCGCTGACATTGATGCTCGGTGCGGTCGGCGCAGTGGGGGTGCCGGAGCGCCCGGTCGAAGTGGCGATCGCCGCGTCGATCCTCGTCAGCGCGCTGCACGCCTGGCGGCCGTTGTTCCCGCGCCGCGAGGGCTGGATCGCCGCCGGCTTCGGCCTTGTGCACGGGTTGGCGTTCGCCTCGGCGATCCGCGAACTGGAGCTGTCGGGCGGCCGGCTCGCGGCCGGCGTCCTCGCGTTCAATCTCGGCATCGAGACCGTGCAGGTGCTGCTCGTGGGGCTGGTGGCGCCGCTGCTGGTGCTGGCGGCGCGCTCGTCGTATGGCGATGTCGCGCGCCGGGGAGGCGCGCTGGTGGCGGGGGCGATGGCGGTGGTGTGGATTACGCAGCGGGTTTGATGCCGGCCTGCCGCGCGGCGGACAACGCCGCCTTGCGCATGAACCGAATCAGCAGGCGCGGCCCCGTGTACACGATGACGCCGTCGCGCTTGCCGATGGTGACCTCGCTCTCCGTCCATCGCAGCCAGGACGGCAGCTTCTGCCGGAACTGCTTGTCCTGGCCCGCGCCCCTCACCGCCACGTAATTCCATTCGTCCAGCACGGCGGCGGCCGCCGCCTGTTCCGGCAAGGCGGTCGCGCTTACCGAGAACCGTGCCTTCCCGACAAACAACAGCGACGGCGTTCCGCCCACCAGCGCTGCTGGCAGCGTGCCAAGTATCAGCCGGTGGTCTCCAAACAGCCAGATCAGCAGCCACACGGTTCCGATCACGCCTGCCATCGCCACTGCCCACGACAGCAGCTGCGTCCATGACTGGAACAGGATCAGGTAACGCCAGTAGGGATCGGGCAGGGTGATCTGCGAGACGCGGTTGGTCGAATCGCTGTGCATCTGGGCCTCCTTGGGAATGGGAAAGAGCTGTCGCGTAGCGAAACGATGGTACGTGCCGGAACTGGCAGCACGGTGAGCGAAGTCAACAAGTCCGCCGGTACGACGCCGGCAGACGGTCTCCCAACACTTTCAGCATAAGCCCATGCACCCGGGCTAAATAATCTTATGCAAATTCATTCGTGGTGCGTTTTATAACCCATCCATATGATGAAGCCTCTTCTATGCGTAAATCGCATCTAACGAAGATGAGTATCGCGGTGCTGCCACCCGCAGCAACCGCTGACCTGACCACAACCCACCTTACCGAACACGCGCCCGCCGCGGGGCAGGGCGCCGCTTTGCCCGAATCATTTGAACGAGAAAGGGAGTATCTTGAATCAGCACACGACCCGCCAGCAGCCTGCCGCGCTTGCCCTGGCCCTGCTTGCAGCCTGCGCCGGCCCCGCGCTTGCCGCCGGCGACAATGCGCTTGTCGCGGCGATCGCCGGCGCGCCCGCCACCGCGGCACCCGCGCCCGACGCTGCCGACGCCGCGGAGCCCGCGCCTCAGGCCGAGGTGGCGGCCAGCGCGGAGCCCATCGTCGGCGCGTTGCAGACGGTGCTCGTAACGACGCGCCGCCGCGTCGAGAGCGCGCAAAGCGTGCCGACGCCGATGACGGTGCTGGGTGACGACGCGCTGGAAGGCAGCCGTATCTACCGCGTGCAGGACCTGCAGCAACTGCTGCCCAGTACCACCGTCAACTACGTCCATGCGCGGCAGCTGAGCTTTGCCGTGCGGGGCCTCGGCAACAATCCCGCCAGCGATGGACTGGAAGGCAGCGTCGGCATCTATCTCGACAATGTCTACCTGGCGCGGCCCGGCATGGCGGCATTCGATGCGCTGGACGTGCAGCAGCTGGAACTGCTGCGCGGGCCGCAGGGCACGCTGTTCGGCAAGAACACGACGGCCGGGGTGCTGAACATCGCCACGAAGAAGCCCACGTTCACGCCGGAGCGCAGCGCGGAACTGTCGGGCGGGCGGTTCGGCTACGCGCAGGGCAAGCTGGTGCTGTCCGGCCCCATCACCGAGACGCTGGCGGGGCGCCTGTCCGCCTACAAGACGCATGACGACGGCTACATCACCAACCTGTACAACGGCGACAAGGTGCAGGGCGGCGACCGCCAGGGCGTGCGCGGCCAGCTGTTGTACGAGCCGGGCCGCGAGTTCAGCCTGCGCGTGATCGCCGACTACAACGAGGAGCAGTCGAACAACGGCACGCTGGTCTTCTACAGCGCGGGTCCCAGCGGCCGCGCGATCGCGCAGGCGCAGCTGGTGGGCGCGACGCCCGTGCTGGACCCGCGCCAGCGCGCCGTCAACCTGGACTCCGGCTCGAGCGTGACGGTGCATCAGGGCGGCGTGTCGGTCGAGGCCAACTGGACGTTCGCGGATGACGCGAAGCTGACCGCGATCAGCGCATGGCGCCGCTGGAACTTCGTGCCGCACAACGACGATGGCCTGCCGGTGCCCGTCACGCTGAACGTGGGCGCCTCCGCGAACCACAAGCAGTTCACGCAGGAGCTGCGTTGGGCCACGCCGTCTGGCCGCGCCTTCGAATCCGTCATCGGCGCGTATTACTACTACCAGGAGCTGGCGAACGACTCGTTCACGGTGAACGGCCCGCTGGCGGACGTCTACAACGGCAACCCGGCCGGCGCGTGGGCCAACATCGTCAGCAGCGCGCCAGGGCAGCTGCGGGTGAACAGCTACGCGCTGTTCGGCCAGTCGACGTGGCACGCCACCGACAAGCTGGACCTGACGGCCGGCGTGCGCGTCAGCTACGAGGACAAGTGGGCGCGCGTCGTGCGGTACGCGCCGACGGGTGGCGCGGCCGTCAGCGGAGCGGCGCTGGCCGCGCGCAATGCCCGCTACGGCGCCTTCGAATCGGGCAACCTGGGCTTGACGCAGGACAGTCCGACGGCGCTGCTGTCGGCCGGCTACAAGGCCAGTAGCGAAGTGCTGTGGTACGCCAGCCTGTCGCATGGCGAGAAGTCGGGCGGCATCAACCTCGCGGTGCCGGGCGCCGGCGGCGTTGCGTCGATGCTGGTCGGGACGGAACGGGCCAATGCGCTGGAACTGGGCGTGAAGAGCACGCTGCTGGACAACCGCCTGCAGCTGAACGGCAACCTGTTCGCGACGATCGTGCACGGCTACCAGAGCAATGCGTACGACCCGATCAGCCGCAGCTCCTATCTGACCAACGCGGGCGACGTGCGCACGCGCGGCATCGAGGTCGAGGCGGTGGCCACGCCGGTGCGTGGGCTCACGCTGCGGGCGAACGGCTCGTTCAACGATGCCAGCTATCTGTCGTACTCGAATGCGCCATGCCCGCCGGAGCGCAGCGGCACGTTCTGCGACCTGTCCGGGCGCAACGCGCTCGTCAACGCGCCGCGCTGGATCGCCAACCTCGGCGTGCAGTACGCGCGCGCCGTCGCCGCCGGGCTGCAGGTCTATGCGAACGCCAACTACGCGTACCGCGGCGCGACGTACGGCACGCTCGACGCGTCCGAGTACTCGAAGATCCCGGCCTACAGCGTCAGCAACGTGTCGTTCGGCGTGCGCAGCACGCGCGGCGCGGCGTGGGACGTGTCGCTGTGGTTGAAGAACGCGTTCGACAAGCATTACTACACCAGCATGTGGAACAGCGGCTTCGGTTCCTACAACGCCGTCATCGGCACCCCACGCACCGCCGGCATCACCGGCCGGTATGAATTCTGACGAGGAGATCACATGAGCAAAGACCGTAACATCGACCGCAAGCGGCGCGCCGTCGTCAAGGGCTTGTCCACGCTGGCCGTGCTGCCCGCCGCCGCACTGGCGAGGACGGGAACGGCCGGCGCCAGGCCGAACATCCTGTTCATCCTGGCCGACGACCTGGGCTGGGCGGACCTGTCCGTGTATGGCAATACCGACTTCCGCACGCCGAACCTGGACCGGCTGGCGGCGCAGGGCGTGCGCCTGACGCAGGCCTACTCGAATTCCGCCGTGTGCTCGGCCACGCGCTTCGGGCTGATCACGGGCCGCTACCAGTACCGGCTCCGCGGCGGGCTGGAAGAGCCGATCGCCGGCGCGTCCGACACGATCGGCCTGCCGCCCGATCATCCCACCTTGCCTTCGCTGCTGAAGGCGGCCGGCTACCGCACCGCGCTGTTCGGCAAATGGCACCTGGGGTCCTTGCCGAACTTCGGCCCGTTAAAGAGCGGCTACGAGACGTTCTACGGCAACTACGGCGGCGCGATCGACTACTTCACGCACAAGCCGGGCGTCGGCGACAACGTCAAGGAAGACCTCTACGAAGGCGAGGTGCCGGTGCACGAGGTGGGCTATTACACGGACCTGCTGGGCGACCGCGCCGCCGCCTACATCAGGCGCCAGACGAAGGACCAGCCGTTCCTGCTGTCGCTGCACTACACGGCGCCACACTGGCCGTGGGAAGGCCCGGGGGACGAAGCCGTGTCGAAGGAGGTGACGAACATCTTCCACTACGACGGCGGCGACCTGAAGACGTACGCGAAGATGGTGACGGCGCTGGACGCGTCGATCGGGCGGGTGCTGAAGGCGCTCGAGCAGAAGGGGCTGGCGGAGAACACGATCGTCGTGTTCTCCAGCGATAACGGCGGCGAGCGTTTCTCGAAGACGTGGCCGTTCGCGGGCCAGAAGACGGAGCTGCTCGAAGGCGGCATCCGCGTGCCCGCCATCGTGCGCTGGCCGGCCAGGATCAAAGCGGGGCAGGTCAGCGAGCAGGTGGCCATCAGCATGGACTGGCTGCCCACGTTGCTGGCCGCCGCCGGCACCGAGCCCGCGGCATCGCACCCGCCCGATGGCCGCAATCTGCTGCCGGTACTGGTGGGCGACGAGAAGCTCGTCGAGCGCACCCTGTTCTGGCGCTACAAGGCCAATGCGCAGCGTGCGGTGCGTTCCGGCGACTGGAAGTACCTGAAGCTGAACGGCAACGAGTTCCTGTTCGACCTGTCGAAGGACCAGCGCGAGCGCGCCAATCTGGCCGCGAAGTTTCCCGACAAGTTCGCTGACCTGAAGCTGCAATGGGAGCAGTGGAACGGCGAGATGCTGCCGATCACGCCGGACGTGCGCACGCACGGCGTGAACGGCAAGGTGCAGGCCGATAAGTACGCGCCGGAAGGGACGGACTGAACCCCGCAGTGATGGCACCGCCGAGCCCGTGTCCCAATGGGGTCTGACCCCATGTCCCAATGGGGTCTGACCCCAGAAGGACACGAGGTCAGCGGTAGCCGGGCGCGTCAGCGCTCCGCCTGCGCCGTCGGGCGGGTGTGTGTCGTGTACGGCACCGGCAGCCAGTCGTACGCCTTGCCATCCTTGCGCACATAGCCGATGCCGGGGAACGGCGTGTGCGCGGCGGCGACCAGGTAGCCGCGCGATGCCGCATCGGCGAACGCCGCCTTGCGCTGGCGCTCCGCGGCCGGCGAATCCACGTCGAAGCGGATCGTGACCTCGGGTGCGGCGAACTGCACGTCCTTCACGTGCAACAGGTCGCCCCAGAAGCGCAGCTCGTGGCCGCCGCTTCGCAACGCATATACGGTGTGGCCGGGCGTGTGGCCGGTGGCTGGCCGGGTCCAGATGCCGGGCAACAGCTCGCTCTCGCCGTCGAACGTCTTCACCTTGCCGGCCGCCAGGTACGGCGCGAACTGTTGTGCCGCCTGGTCGAAGCCGGGGCGCTGGTTCTCGGCCGCTTTCGGCTTGTTGGCGGCGTTCAGCCAGAAGTCGGCGTCGTGCCGGTTCACGTACACCGTCGCGTTCGGGAACAGCATCTTGCCGTCCTGCGCCAGGCCGCCGGAATGGTCGCCGTGGATGTGCGTGATCAGCACCGCGTCGATGTCATCGGCGCGGTAGCCGGCCGCCCGCATCGGGTCCGAACAGGCTGCCGGCGCCCGTATCGACCAGCACGAGGTGCGTGCCCGTATTGACGAGGAAGGCGTTGATCGACGTTTCGACGTTCGGTGTCAAGTGGCTGTGCGTCAGGAGCGGGTTGACGCGCGCCGGCGTCGTATTGGTCAGCAGCTGGTCGAGCGGGATCGTCACCGTGCCGTCCGACACGGCCGTGACTTCCGCCGCGCCGATCGCGAAGCGGTAATAGCCGGGGGCCTGGGTGCCCGCCAGCGGCGCGGCCGCATGGACGGTCGCGGCGGCGAGCAGGCCGGCCAGCAGTGTGGATAGTGGTTTCTTCATGTTGTTCTCCGGTTCGTATGCCACGCGGTTGCGTGGCGACGGGACACATGATGTATGCTGCCGCCATATCATTCAAATCGATTGGCGTAATGGTGCATATCAGTGAGCGTGATTTCCGTGGCGTCGACCTGAACCTGCTCGTCACGTTCCTCGTGCTGATGCGCGAGCGCAGTGTGTCGAAGGCGGCGCAGAAGCTGTTCGTCGGCCAGCCCGCGGCGAGCGCCGCACTGGCGCGGCTGCGCGAGCTGTTCGACGACCAGCTGCTGGTGCGCACGCCGGCCGGCATGGTGCCGACGCCGCGCGCGCTGGCGCTCGAGGCGGAACTGGCGCCGCTGCTGGAGCGGATGCAGGCCGCGCTGTTCGCGCCGGCCGCGTTCGACCCGGCCGCTGCCGAGCACACGCTGACGATCGGCATGCCCGACTGGGCCGAGTTGTGGCTGATGCCCGGCCTGTTCGAGCGCGTGCGCGCCGATGCGCCGGGCGTGCGCCTGGCGGTGCAGGCCTGCGATCCGTTTTCCGCCAGCGGCATGCTGGAACGGGGCGAGATCGACGCCTATGTGGGCGCACTGACGGGCGGGCCGGGCTGGCAGCGCGGCCGCCGCCTGCGGACGATGACGTTCCGCTGCCTGTACAACCCGGCGCTGCTGGGCATCGGGAGCCGCCGCGCGCTGACCGCGGAACAGTATGCGGCCCACCCGCACGTGCTGGTCAGCTACCGCGGCGCATTCGAGAGCGCGGCGGACGAGCGGCTGGCCGCGCTGGGCCTCACCCGCCACGTGCGCTTCGTCACGCCGCGCTTCGCGACGGTGCCCGAGCTGGTCCGCCGCAGCCCAGTGATCGGCACCGTGCCGGACGTGCTGGCGCGGCAGTGGGACGGCGGCCCGGACCTGACATCGAGCCCGGTGCCGTTCGACCTGCCAGGCTTCATCGCGACAGCGCACTGGCACGCGCGCCGCGACCGCGATCCGGCCCTTGGCTGGCTGCTCGACCTGATCCGCGAGTTGACGCGCAAGTGATTCATGGCAGACTGTTGCGATCTCAACCTCGTGGAGACGCTGCAATGTTGAAAGCCTTGATCGCCGCCGCGCCCCTGCTCGCAGCTCTGCTGGCAAGCCTGCCGGCAGCTGCCGCCGATGTGCCGACGCATCCCGAACTGCGCGATGAACTGCTGCGCATGCGTGTGGAAGACCAGCGCGTGCGCACCGCGCCCGCGCCTGACCCGGCCGAATGGACGCGGATCGACGCGGCCAACCTGCGGCGCTTGAAGGAGATTGTGGCGCGCCACGGCTGGCCGACGGCGTCGATGGTCGGTGGCGACGGCGCCAGTGCCGCATGGCTGCTGGCCCAGCATGCGGACCGGGACCCGGCGTTCCAGCGCGAGGTGCTGAGCCACATCGAGAAGCTGATGCCGACCGGGGAAGCGGGACGCAAGGACTACGCCTACCTGTACGACCGCGTTCACACGCCGCAGCGCTACGGCACGCAAGGCACGTGCGTCGACGCGACGCGCTGGGCGCCGCGCGAGATCGAAGACCCGGCCAACGTCGACCGGCGCCGCGCCGATGTGGGGCTGCCACCGATGGCGGAGTACGTGAAGATCATCGCGCCCCATTGCGCCGAGATGGCGCCGGCGGTGACGCAGGCGGTCAAGCTGCCGCCGATCGACCCGGCGGCGATCGAGAAGGCGGCGGTCGATGCGCAGCGTGCCGCCGGTGCGCGCGGTCTCGCCCTTGCCGTGATCGACGCCGGCCAGCCCGTGCTGGTACGCACCTGGGGCGAGCGCAATGCCAAGGGCGACAAGCTCGATACGTCGACGGTGATGTACGGCGCTTCGCTGACGAAGACCGTGTTCGCGTACACGGCGATGCAGCTGGTGGACGAGGGCAAGCTGTTGCTGGACCAGCCGATCGCCGCGTACCTGCCGCAGCCGCTGCCGCGGTACGGCAACCTGCCGGCCTACGGCCACTGGGGCGACCTGGCCGGCGACGAGCGCTGGCGCCGCATCACGCCGCGGATGGTGTTGACGCATGCGACGGGCTTCGCGAACTTCGCGTTCGACGAGCCGGACGGCAAGCTGCGCATCCACTTCGAGCCGGGCAGCCGGTACGCGTACTCCGGCGAAGGGATCATCTTGCTGCAGTTCGCGCTGGAGAAGGGGCTGGGCCTGAACGTGGGCGCGGAGATGCAGCGCCGCGTGTTCGACCGCTTCGGCATGAAGGACACGGCGATGATGTGGCGGCCCGCGTTCGCCGCGAACCTGGCGGACGGCTGGACGATCGACGGCAAGATCGAACCGCACGACGAGCGCAGCCGCGTGCGCGCGGCCGGGTCGATGGATACGACGATCGCCGATATGGCCCGCTTTGCCGCAGGGCTGGTGCGCGGCGAAGGCCTCAGCCCGGCCGCGTACGCCGAAATGCTCAAGCCCCAGCTGCCGATCCGCACCCGTTCGCAGTTCCCGACCTTGCAGGACGAGGCGCCGGCGAACGAGCACGTGCCGAACCTCGCGGCCGGACTGGGCGTCGTCACGTTCGCCGGGCCGCAGGGGCCGGGCTTCTTCAAGGGCGGCCACAACGAGTCGACGGGGAACATGCTCGTGTGCCTGGCGGTGATGAGGCGCTGCGTGGTGCTGCTGTCGAACGACGTACGCGCCGAAGCCGCGTTTCCCGCGATCGTGCGGGCCGCGCTGGGCGAGACGGGCATGCCGTGGCAGTGGGAGTACGGCAAGCGCTGAAGCCGGCGCGCGCGCATGCGCGGCACGCCCGAGTCTAACGCGACCATAACGGATGCGCGCGGGCCGCGCAATCGCTTGTTGCTCGGTTCATACTCTTTTGCGCATATCAGTCAACTCGCTGACCATTTGCAAGTTGCCCGTTCAATCGGGCGCTCGCGGCTCCTAGAATTCCCCGGGCAGGGCAACCGCCTGGACAAGAACATGGAGACCCGAGAGCATGGCATCGAACCACACGCTGCACCATCGTATCCGTCCCACCGTCGTCGCCGCCGCTGTCGCCGCAGCCCTGATGCTGCTGGCGGCCGGCGGGGCCGCTGCGCAACAGGCCGGCGCGGCCGACAACCCTCACGTCGTCGTTGTCTCGGGCACGCGCCAGTCGGTCGCGTCGGCGATCGACCGCAAGAAGAACGCCGCCACCGTCGTCGATTCGATCGTCGCGGAGGACATCGGCGAATTCCCGGACAAGAACGTGGGCGAGGCGCTGTCGCGCGTGACGGGTGTGCAGCTGTCGCGCGACTTCGGCGAAGGCTCGCAGGTCAATATCCGCGGCGTCGAGGCGAACCTGAACCGCATCGAGATCAATGGCCTGTCCGTGCTATCGACGAACGGCACGGCGGGGC
Organism: Pseudoduganella flava; assembly: GCF_007830495.1. Classification (GTDB taxonomy): domain Bacteria; phylum Pseudomonadota; class Gammaproteobacteria; order Burkholderiales; family Burkholderiaceae_D; genus Rugamonas; species Rugamonas flava. Next base: position 298,959 of record NZ_VLKW01000009.1, read on the forward strand.
GCGGCGCCGAATTGCGCGAGCTGCCGGCGGAGCTGATCAAGTCGATCGACGTGTTCAAGGGCGTCACGGCGGACCAGACGGAGGGCGGCATCGGCGGCACCGTCAGCATCAAGACGAACATGCCGCTGGACTTCAAGACGCGCACGATCGTCACGAAGCTGGAGGCCGAGCGCGGCACCAACCGCGGCGGCGTGCAGCCGCGCGGCAGCCTGCTGCTGGCCGATAAATTCCTGAACGGCCGCCTGGGCCTGATGGCGAACCTCGTCTACGACAAGGTCTATACGCAGAACGACTACGTCCGCAACAGCAACTGGCGCTACTTCCGCGACTGGGACCAGTCGCCCGAGAAGACCAACACGAGCCTGAACCCGGCTGCCGCCGCGGTGTCGACGCAATCCGGCTGCGCGGCGCTGGCGGGCGCGGACAAGACGGCGTGCGAGCGCCAGTGGTACGACTATTCGCCGGGCGTGCCCCGCTACGGCATCTGGACGCGCGACCACAAGCGCTCGTCGGCGGAGCTGACGGCCCAGTACAAGATCAACAACGGCTTCGACGTCTGGGCGCGCTACAACAAGAACAACCAGGACCAGATGCTGAACGACCGTAACTACACGACGGACTTCGGCTCGATCAAGCGCTTCTCGACGTCGGGCGTCGCGCCCGTGTACGGCGCGAACGGCCAGGCGACGAATACGCCGTCGTGCGCCGAACCGGCAACGGGTGTCACGCCGGCCGGCATGTCGTTCGTGAACCACGTGATGACGGAGTTCGCGGCGGGCAGCTGCCAGAACGTGGCGGGCGAGGGCGCGTCGTACAACTTCGACACGGCGGCGCGCGACTTCGCCTTGAAGATCAAGTCGAACTACAAGTCCGCCGGCTTCAACTGGAAGAACAGCCAGTGGTCCGCCGAGGGCCTGGTGGCGAAGACGGATTCGTACTACGAGCTGCACACGAACTTGATCTCGATGGCAGCCAACATCCCCGGCCTGAAGGTGGCGCTGGACGACCAGGGCCTGCCGAAGTTCACGTTCCCCGCGAACTACGATCCGGCCGACAGCCGCACCTACACGCGCATCGCCTCGCAGTACCAGCCTTCGTTCACGGACAACACGGAAGACCAGGTCAAGCTGGACCTGAAGTACCGGCCGAACCTGCCGTTCCTGAAGTCGATCTGGTTCGGCGGGCAGGGGCGCAAGTCCACGTCCGAGCAGTACCGCTGGACGGGTTACCTGATCACCGGCGACCCGAACACGACGGCCGATGACATCGTCGTGCGCAGCCCGGAAGTGCGGCACGAGATCATCTACGACCCGCTGAACACGACGGGCGTGTTGCGCAACAACGGCGCGCTGGTCGCCGGCTCCGGCCTCACCGCCAACAACACGACGCGCTACGTGACGGCGGGCGAGATGGCGTCGCTGGTCGATACGATCCGCACCAACACGCCGGGCACGTTCCTGAACGGCTACGGCGGGCTGTCCGGCTATCCGAACGGCTGGATGGCGCCCAGCTTCGCCAACTCCGCGCAGTACTTCGACCTGTCGCGCTACAACCACGACCTGCTGCGCGAATCGATCGGCAGCGACGGCAAGCGCTACCCGATGCCGCCGCAGTTCGCCGTCGAGGAACGCATCCGCGCGTTCTACGTGCGGGCCGACTTCGCGCAGGAGCTGTTCGGCGTGGAGTGGGACGGCAACGTGGGCGTGCGCTATGCGGGCACGCGCACCCGCGCGACGGGCCTGCGCTCGTACCGCAGCTACTCGCTGAACGCGAGCAGCGGGGCACGCGTGGAAAACGTGCTGGCGAACGACATCGTCACGTTCGAGAACAAGTACAGCGACGTGCTGCCGAGCTTTAACCTGGCCGGCTGGCTCGTGCCGGACAAGCTGGTGGCCCGTATCGGCTGGGGCAAGGTGATGTCGCGGCCGTTCATCGACAAGCTGACGCCGAACGTCAGCTGCATCCGCAACTCGGGCCAGTCGCAATTCGGCGGCGACGGCAGCGCCGACGACTGCACGGCCGGCAATCCGGACCTGCAGCCGTTCCGCGCCACCAACAAGGACTTCAGCGTCGAATGGTATCCGTCGCGCGACTCGCAGCTGTCGCTGGCGTTCTTCCGCAAGGACATCCGCAGCTACATCCAGAACGACGTGATCCTGCCGAACGTCGACGTGTTCGGCAACGGCGAGCGGTGGGACGTGAAGACGTCGATCAACAGCCAGGGCGCGACGACGAAGGGCTGGGAGCTGGCCGGCCGCACCGCGCTGACGTGGCTGCCGGGCGCGTTCGGCGGCCTGGGGCTCGACGCGAACTACACGCGCATGAGCTACGACTACGCGGCCGGCAACGAGCTGCTGAACCCATTGGACAACACGGTGCTGCCGTATCCGGGGATGTCGCGCAACAGCTACAACGTGGGCGTGTGGTACGACCTGGGCAAGTGGAACGCGCGCCTCGCGTACAACTACCGCGACGGCTACTACACGGGCAACGTCGACGCCAACGCACAGCTTCCCGTGTACGCGGAGAAGACGGGCTACCTGGATGCGAAGATCCAGTATCGCGTGACGGACAACCTGACCATCTCCGCCGAGGGCAAGAACCTGACGGACGAAGGGCAGTTCCTGAACTCGGGATCGACGTCGCGGCGCAACGAGCTGGCGTGGTCGGGACGGCGGTACTTCGTCGGGGCGACGTACAAGTTCTGACGCTAGATGTAGCACGTGGGCCGGCGGCGCGCGCATTCACCCCAAGTGCAAAACCTGGGGTCAGACCCGCCGGGTGTATGGTCGGGGGACATAGGTAACACATGTCGGGAGACATGGGTTACACATTGAAGCCGTATCTTACGATGGATTCTGGAGGTCTATCTGCCGGACTTTGTGCTTGCAGAAATAGACCTCCAGGACGCCGTCGGTACCGGTTGGGCGGATCGCCACCAGTTCGGCATACAAGCCTTCCCCGACGAAGTAGGATTGATTGCGGTACGAGATGTAGCCTAGCTTGCTCACCTTCCGCACTTGGTCATCTGGAAGGTACTCGATAGGGGGCAATACCGATGGAAAAGATCGCCCACTGCACCGGTATCGGCTGATTGGTGGTTGCT
>NZ_VLKW01000010.1 GCF_007830495.1 Pseudoduganella flava
TCGATGTATTGCAGGGCCGGCGCGGCCGGCGGCGCGGTACCCGCCAGCGCGGCGGCATAGCCCTGTTCCAGCTCGCGCCACAGCAGTTCGATCGACCAGCCGTCGCCGGCGATATGGTGCAGGCACAGCAGCAGCGCGTGTTCGTCGGGGGCGAGCCGGATGACCGTCACGCGCAGCGGCGGCTCATGCCGCAGGTCGAAGCCGCGCCGGCTGTCCGCCTCCGCCCGCGCAGCCAGCGCGCCGGCATCGGTATGCCCGCTCCAGTCTTCCCAGCCGACCGTGAACGCATCGGCCGGCAGCACCTCCTGCCGTGGTCCTTCCGCATACACGGTGCGCAGCACTTCGTGGCGCGCGACCATGCCCTCGATTGCCGTGCGCAACGCCGCGATATCGAGCGCACCGTGCAACCGCACCGCGTGCGGCATGTTGTACGTGGCAGTGATCCCCTCGAGCTGCGCCAGGAACCACAGGCGCTGCTGGGCATACGACAGCGGCATCGCGCCGTCCCGCGCCACCGGCAGCAGGGCCGGCACGGCCTCGGCCACGCCGGCCGCCCGCTCGACCTGGCCCGCAATCGTCGGCGCCTCGAACACGTCGCGCACCGTCAAGCCCAGGCCGGCCGCGCGCAGCCTTGCCACCAGGCGGGCCGCCAGCAGCGAGTGACCGCCCAGTTCAAAGAAGCTGTCGTCCAGTCCGACCGTGTCGCAGCCCAGCACCTCGCACCAGGCCTCGGCCAGAGCGCGTTCGCGGGGCGTGCGCGGGACCCGGCCGGCACCGCCACGCACGGGCACCAGCGCCGGCAGCGCGGCGCGGTCCACCTTGCCGTTCGGCGTCAGCGGCAGCGCAGCGAGCACCTGCAGCGCGGCCGGCACCATGTAGGCCGGCAGCGCCTGTTCGAGCCCGGCACGCAGGGTGACCGGGTCCAGGCCGTCGCCGGCCACGTACGCCACCAGCGCCTTGTGCGCACCGTCGCCGCGCACCAGCGCGACCGCTTCGCGCACGCCGGGCAGCCGGGTCAACGCCGCTTCCACGTCGCCCAGCTCGATGCGCAGCCCGCGCAGCTTGACCTGGTGGTCGGTACGGCCCAGGTATTCGAGGGCGCCATCGGCGCGCCAGCGCGCCAGGTCGCCGGTGCGGTACAGGCGCGCCCCCGGCACGGCCGAGAACGGGTCGGGCACGAAGCGCTCCGCCGTCACGTCGGGCCGGCCCAGATAGCCGCGCGCCAGACCGGCGCCGCCGATATACAGCTCGCCGGTGACGCCGATGCCGACCGGCCGCATGCCGCTATCGAGCACGTACAGCTGCGTATTGGCGATCGGCCGGCCGATCGGCACGCGCGCCCGCGCGTCGGTGCAATGCCAGTGGCTGACGTCCACCGCCGCTTCCGTCGGTCCGTACAGATTGTGCAGCGCCACGCCGGGGTAGCGCGCCAGGAAGCGGCGCGCCAGGTCGGCCGGCAGCTCCTCGCCGCTGCAGAACACCTGCCGCAGCGCCGGCAAGGCTGCGCCGTCGTGCTCGAGGAATGCCTGCAGCATCGACGGCACGAAATGCAAGGTCGTCACCGCCTCGTCGCGCAGCACCTGGTCCAGGTAGTCGGCCTCCAGGTGGCCACCCGGGCGCGCGAACACCACCGTCGCCCCGGTCATCAGCGGCCAGAAGAACTCCCACACGGAAACGTCGAAGCTGAACGGCGTCTTCTGCAGCACGGGTTCGCCCACGCGCAGCCGCCCCAGCTCCTGCATCCACAGCAGGCGGTTGCGGATCGCGCCGTGCGTGTTCATCACGCCTTTCGGCCGGCCCGTGGAGCCGGACGTGAAGATCACGTACGCCAGGTGCGCGTCGTCCAATAGTGGCGCGGTCCAGGCCACGGGGGCATCCAGGTCCAGCGTGTCGACGCAGACCACGGGCGCGCCGGCGCAGGCCGCGGCGTCCGCCAGCACGCTCGTCGTCAGCACCAGTGACAGGCCCGCATCGGCGCCGATCCGCGCCAGGCGCTCGGGCGGGTAATCCGGGTCGACCGGCACGTATGCCGCGCCGGCCTTCAGGATCGCCAGCAGTCCGACCAGCAGCGGCAGCGAGCGGTGCAGGCAGATGCCGACCCGGTCGTCCGGACCGACGCCGCGCGCGGCCAGCAGGGCCGCCAGCGCGTCCGAGCGCTGCGCCAGTTCGCCATACGTCAGCACGGCGCCGTCGCAGCGGGTGGCGACGAGGTGCGGCTGGGCGGCGGCACGCTCGCCGATGATGCCGTGGATGGTCCGCGTGTCGCCGTAGTCGCAGGCGGTATCGTTCCAGCCGCGCAGCACGAGGTCCCGCTCCGCGTCCGGCAGCAGCGCGAGTTCGCCGGCGCTCGCATCGGGATCGTCCGCCAGCGCCGTCAGCAGCACCAGCAGGCGCGCCGCGCAGCGCCGCATCGCGGCGGCGTCGAACAGGTCGGCGTCGTACTCGATGCGGGCGCCGAAGCCGGTGCCGCCGTCCGCCACCAGCAAGGCCACGTCGAGCTGGGCGCCCGGGCTCGGCAGCGGCCGCAGCGCGCACGTTAGTGCGCCGGCCTGGACCTGCCGCGGCTCAGGCCTGCCGTGGAACGGCTGCAGGCCCGTGGCGGTCGCCGGGTAGTACGTGTACAGCGCCTGGAACACGGGCGGAACGCTGCGGTCCGGATGGCGCCCGGCCGCCGCGTGCAGCGCGTCCAGCACGCCGCCCTGGTGATCGAGTGCGGCGGCCAGCGCCGCGTGCACGCCCTGCGCCAGCGCGGCGAACGGCAGCTCCGGCTGCCATGCCGTATGGATCACGGCCGGCTCGACGAAATAGCCGACCGTGTTGTCGAAGCCCGGCAAGTGGCGCCCCGCCATCGGCACGCCGGTGACGACTTCGTCCTGCGCCGACATCCGTCCCAGCAGCAGCTGCCAGGCGGCCAGCAGCAGGCTGCCGGCCGTGACACCATGGCGCCGCGCGGTGAGCCGTAGCCGCCCGCCCAAGCGCGCATCGATGGCAAAGTCCACCGAACCGCCACGGAACCGGCGCAGCGGTGGCCGATTGTGCTCGGTGGGCAGCTGCAGCACGGGCAACGCCGCGGCGAGCCGGCCTTGCCAGTATTCCCGCGCGGCGCGGCCGTGGGCGCTGTTCGCGTGGGCCGCCTGGGAGGCAACGAAGCGGCGGTAGCCGGGGTCGGGCCGCGCCGGCGGCGCCGGGTCGCCAGCCGCGGCAGCGCAATACAGGTCGCCGAATTCTGCGACGAGGCATTGCACGGACCGCAGGTCCACGGCGATGTGGTGGAAGACGAACAGCAGGTGCTCCAGCCCGGCGGACGCCCGGTAATGCACGACGCGGCACACTTCGCCGCGCTCCAGCGCCAGCGGCCGGGCGCACGCCTCGGCCAGCAGCGCCGTCAACGTGCCATCGCCGCCATCGGTCTCGACCTCGGTCAGCGGCAGCGCGGCGGCCGGCAGCACGTGCAGGCCCGCTTCGCCGTCGTCGTCGCGGTAAGCGGCGCGCAATACGGGGTGGCGCTCCAGCAGCGTCGCCAACGCGGTGCGCAGCGGTGCCGCCTCGAAGCGCCCCTGCAGGCACAGCGGCACGTGATATGCCGCATTGTCGGGCGCCTGTGCCCGCAACAGCCAGAGCTGCCGCTGGTGGTCGCTCATCGGCCATGCGTCCCCTTCCTCGTCGTCGGCGGCCAAGGCGGCATGGTCCGTGCCAGCGGCACCGTCCTGCGCAGCGAGATGCTCGCCCAGCGCCGCCAGGCTCGCATCGCCCAGCAGCAATGCCAGCGGCAGCGCGGCACCGCCGCTGGCTTGCACCGCATGCTGCATGCCGGCGATCGCCAGCGAATCGAGGCCCAGCGCGACCGGGCTGGCGGCGGAATCCACTTCGTCCGGGTGCACCCGCAGTTGGCGCGCGGCCAACGTGCGCAGCAGCCGGGTCCAGCCCGCCGCATCGGCGGGCGTACCGGCATCCACGTCGGCTCCGGCCGCGGCATCGAGCTGCCAGCGCCGCTCGGCAACGGTGTTTCCGGCCAGGCTGCCGTCGAGGAAGCGGCTGCGCATCAGCTGCCGCTGGATCTTGCCGCTGGACGTCTTCGCCAGCGTGGCCGGGCGGATCAGCACGATCGCATGGGGCGCCACGCCCAGCGTGCGCAGTACCGCCGCGCGCGCCGCCGCGAACACCGCGTCATGGTCCAGCGTGCGCAGGTGCGTGCGCTCGACTTCCTGCACCAGCACCAGCTGCTCGGCGCCGTCGGTTTCGATCGCGAAGGCGGCACCGGCGCCCGCCTTCAATGCCGGCACGGCATCCTGCACGGCGCGCTCGATGTCGTGCGGGTAGTAGTTCACGCCGCGCAGGATGATCAGCTCCTTCACGCGGCCCGTCACATACAGCTCGCCCTCGTGCAGGAAGCCCAGGTCGCCGGTGCGCAGGTAGCATCCCGTTTCACCCTGCGGCGTGGCGCCGAACGTGCGCGCCGTTTCCGCATCGCGGCCCCAGTAGCCGTGCGCGACGCTGTCGTTGCCGATCCAGATCTCGCCGATCACGCCGTCCGCGCACACCGCGCCGGTGGCGCCGTCGACGATGCGCAGCGCGGTACCGTGCCACGCGCGGCCGCAGCCGACCAGGCGCCGCACCGGTGCGCCAGGCGCCGCCGGCCGCACCAGCGCGGCCCGGTCCAGCTGTTCGGCATCCGCGTCGTACCAGCGCACGCCGGTGCCGCGGCCGCCACCCGAAACGAACAGCGTCGCTTCGGCCAGGCCGTAGGCCGGATACAGGCTGCGCGCATCGAAACCGCACGGCGCGTATTTGTCGGCAAAGCGCCGCAGCGTGTCGTAGCGCACCGGCTCGGCGCCGTTCAGCGCCATGCCCCAGCTGGAGAGGTCGAGCGTGCGCAGGTCTTCCTCGCTGCCCCGCTGGGCGCACAGCTCGTAGGCGAAGTTCGGTGCGAACGCCGACGTGCCGCGGTAGGTGGAGATCGCGCGCAGCCAGCGCATCGGGTTCTGGATGAACGCGGCCGGCGCCATCACGTAGCAGCTGCCGCCCACGTGGATCGTCTGCAGCACGTTGCCGATCAGGCCCATGTCGTGGAACATCGGCAGCCACGAGACCAGCACGCTGTCGGCATCGTGGCCGAAGCCGTCGCGCATCATCTCCATATTGTCGAGCAGGCAGCGATGCGTGACCATCACGCCCTTCGGCAGCGACGTCGACCCCGACGTGTATTGCAGGAAGGCGAGCGTGTCGGCGTCGATGGCGGGCGCCTGCCACGCGGGCGCATCGGCCGGCAGGTCGTCGATGCGGGTGCAGGCGCAGCGCTCGAGCGTTGCCAGGCCCGCGCTGTGGCGCGCCAGCTCGGGCGCATAGTCGCTGATGCACAGCACGTGGCGCGCATCGCAGTCGGCCGCCAGGCCTTCCAGCCGGTGCCAGTATTCGGTGCGCGCGTGCGGCGGATACACGGGTACCGCGATCACGCCGGCATACAGGCAGCCGAGGAAGCCCAGCACGAAGTCCAGGCCGTCGGGGAACATCAGCAGCGCCCGCTCGCCCGGTGCCGCCACCGTGCGCAGCGCGGCGGCGATTGCCCGGGCACGGGCATCCAGCTCGCCATACGTGAGGCTCGCCACGGCCTCTTCGCCATCCTTCAGGAACGTGAACGCCACCTTGTGCGCATGCTCGGCCGCGCGGCGCTGCACGACGTGCACGAAATGCGCGGGGCGGTCCGCGGGACGGGTGGCCGCGGGGAGCGTCCCCGCCTGGACTTCTGTTGCGTGCTCGTTGGTCAGCGATTCCAGCATGATCATTCTCCAGCAACCGTGGACTTCGTCCGTTCATGTTCCGCCCGCGCCGCGGGCGGCCTTGCAGATACGCCCTCCCCTGCGCCGGCAGCCGGCATGAGCATGCCCTGCCCATGACGGGCGAAAGTCCGCTGGGTCGTCGGTACAAGGGGATTGTTGTTCACCGCGGCGCCGCGGGCGCCGCTTGCCGCCGCTTACATCACGAGATCCTCGCTGCGCCGGATATGGCCGGCGGCCGCCAGCTCGTCTTCGATCGTGCGCAGCACGGCGGCGCGCGCGTCGTTGATGAAGAAGTGGCCGCCGTCGAACAGGTGCACGCGCGCGCCGGCGGTGCCGTGTTCGGCCCATGCCGCCACGGTCTCCGGCGGCGTCGTCACGTCGTCGCGGCCGCCGAAGATCGACAATGGCACCGGCAACGGCGGCTCCGGCCGGTAGCGGTAGGTGTCGTGCGCCGCGAAGTCGGCACGGATCGTCGGCAGCAGCAGCGCCATCAGCTCGTCGTTCTGCAGCAGGCCGTCGTCGGTGCCGCGCATGCGCCGGATTTCGTCCAGCAGGTCGGCGTCCGGCAGGTCATGGTAGGGCCGGCGGTCGAGCGGCAGCGACGCGGCGCGCCGCCCGGACAGGATCAGGTGCCGCGGCAACGGCAGGCCCTGCCGGCGCAGCCAGCGCGCCAGCTCGAAGGCGACCAGCGCACCCATGCTGTGGCCGAACAGCGCGAACGGCCGGTCCAGCCCCGCCGCCAGGGCCGTGCCCAGCTGCTCGACGATCGTTGCGATGTCGCGCAGCGGCGCTTCGCGGAAGCGGCTCTCGCGGCCGGGCGGCTGCACGGCCACCACCTCCAGCCGGGCGGACAGCGCCGCGCCCCACGGCCGGAATGCGGAAGCGCCACCGCCGGCAAAGGGAATGCAGATTAATCGCAATTCCGGCTCGATTCCCGGATTGAATGAAACAAACCACGGCTGCGCCATAGCGAACTCACCAAATAAAATTAATACGCGGGCCGAATTTAATTCGTGCTCATCTTGGCGCGCAAACTGATTGGACGCATATCGATCCAACGTTCGCTTATATAACGCAAGCAGGTTTCCTTATCACCCGCCGGTCCCGCGTCATGCCAGCCCAGCGCATTCTCGCGGCCGGCAGGCCACAATGAGTATTGCCCTTCGTCATTTACGACGACCTTATAGGATTCCTGAAAGCTGACGTGAGACATGACATCCCCCTGTTGATATAGCGAAGGTAATCAATGAGCGGGCAGGCGCACGGCCACCCGGCCGCGTTCACGCGGAACCCGGCTGCTTGTGTTCCCCGCCAATGTGGCGCCGGCTAACGGCGATCAGCGGGTGGAACGAGGCCTCGGCGGAGGCAAGAGAGGGCCGAGCGATCGCTGGGCCGGCAACGCAAGAGCGGTCTCGGGCACGGAGCCCGTCGAAACGGACGCGAGCTTGGAATCACTCGTATCCGCAGTGAAATCCGGGACGTCGCCATCGCTATCCGGCTCGCCCTCGGTGGTGTCATCGGGCCTGCCGCTGCCCGGCGCCCCCGTATGCCGGCCGGCACTGGCACCGGCGGCCACGGCGGCTTCCGCCATCTTCAGTGTGACCGGCTGCGCCACGGCACCGGCCGCCGCGGCCGGCAGCCGTGCATGGGTCGGTCCCGCCGCCGACGCGCTTGCTATTGCAAGCACCGCCAGCGTTGCAGCGAAGACGAAGCATTGAAGAAAAATGGCAGCCCTTTTAAACATGCGATGGAGTCTAGCACCGATTTTTTGCGCTGCGCGGATGTAATCGAAAAAAATTTACTTTTTACAAATTTACGACACTCGTGCAAGCTTGTTGGAATGGATGAGCTTGATTTATAAGGGTGCCGATCACTTTTAATTCAATAGCCGTCGCAAAATCGTTTACAGGCGCAAACGGCGTCATATATGATTGGGCGGCATTTCGTACAGGCGTCTTTCTGCACGGTCTGGCACCCCGTGCATTCATCAGCCGGATTCCTTCCCCATGAGTACACGCAGTTCCCAATCGACGCGATTCATATTCAGGCGCGGCGCCGCGCTGGCGGGCGGCATTGTCGCAATCGGCCTAGCCGCAACGTTCGCATGGCGCGACGAAGCGCCGGCGGCACCGGCGAGCGCCCCCACGCTGCAATTCACGGCCCAGGAAGTGGTCACGGCCAGCGTCGGCCCGGTCGGCCGCGTGCTGGAGTTCTCCGGTCCGCTCGTGGCGCCGGCAACGGCCGTCGTCAAGACCGACGTCGCCGCCACGCTACTGGCGTTGCAGGTCAACGAGGGCGCCCGCGTGCGCGCCGGCCAGGTAGTGGGCCGGCTCGACCTGGCCGACCTGCACACCGAGATCGACCACCGCCGCGCCGCCGTCGCGCTGGCCCGCGCCACCCTCGACGAAGTCACCAGCCACCACAAGGCCAATGAAACGCTGGCCGAGCGCCAGTTCATCTCGTCGACGGCGCTGCGCGCCTCCCGCGGCAAGCTCGAAGTGGCCCAGGCCCAGCTCGATGCCGCCCGCGCGCAGCTGGCGACCGCGCAGGTCAACGAACGGCAGGCCGCGCTGGTGGCGCCGATCGACGGCATCATCGCCAGGCGCCACGCGGTCCCGGGCGAGAACCTGTCGGCCCACCAGACCATCTTCACGATCGTCGACCTGGCGACGCTGGAGCTGGCCGGCACCGTGCCCGCCCACGAGGCCGCGCAACTGCGCGCGGGCCAGCGCGTATCGCTGACCGTCGATGGCGCCGGCGAGGCGCTGGCCGGCCACATCCAGCGCATCGCGCCGCACGCCGAGCCGGGCACGCGCGGCATCGGCGTGACGGTGGTACTGCCCAATGCCGACGAACGCTACCGCGCCGGCCAGTATGCGCAGGCGCGCCTGGAGATCGCCGACCCGCAGCCGCGCATGACGTTGCCCGCCACGGCCGTGCTGCGTTCGGCCGGCCAGGAATACGTGTGGGTGATCGAGCACGGCAAGCTGGTACGCCGCGCCATCATCACCGGCTCCGGCCTGGCCGGCACGGGCCGCGTGATCGTGCTGAACGGCCTGGCGCCGCAGGCCCAGGTGCTCGCCGTGCGCTTCGACAATCTGCGCGAAGGCACGGCGGCGCGGCTCGCCGGCACGGCCGCCGCCCAGGCGTCCACCACCGCCGCGCGCTGACCCGGCACGGCGCGGCGGCGCCGCATACGCCCACTGCACAGCGCCCGCGCGCTTGCCCAACCAGACAGGAAGCCAGCCATGTGGATCACCCGCGTCTCGATCAACAACCCGGTACTTGCGGCGATGGCGATGCTCGCCCTGCTCGTGCTGGGCCTGTTCTCGTACAGCCAGCTGCGCGTCGAGCGCCTGCCGGACGTGGCGCCGCCGATCGTGACGATCGCCATCGCCTATCCGGGCGCCTCGCCGGGCGCGGTGGAGACTTCCGTCACCCGCGTCGTCGAACGGGCCGTCAACGGCGTCGCCGGCGTCAAGCAGATCCGTTCGGCCAGCCGGGAAGGCAGCAGCCAGACGTTCGTCGAATTCACGCTCGATACCGACATGGACCGCGCCGTGCAGGAAGTGCGCGACAAGGTGGCGATGCTGCCGCCCGCGCTGCCCGAGGAAGCGAAGCCTCCCACCGTCACGCGCATGGGCTGGGAAAACGACCTGCCGGTCGTCTACCTGTCGATGCTGGGGCGCGAGCGCAGCCCCAGGGAGCTGTCGATGCTGGCCGAGCAGGTCGTGCTGCGGCGCCTGGAACGGGTGGGCGGCGTCGGCCGCGTGGACGTCGGCGGCATGGCCGTGCGGCAGGTGCGCATCGAGCTGGACGTGCAGCGGCTGATCGCCAGCCAGCTCACCGCGGCCGACATCGTCACGGCCCTGCGCCGCACCAACACGGACATGGCGGTGGGCCTGATCCAGGGCGCCGAGGCCGATGCGATCGTGCAGGTGGAGGGCAAGATCGCGGACGCGAAGGACTTTCGCGACGTCGTCGTGGCCAGCGCGCAAGGGCGCGCCGTGCGCCTGATGGATGTGGCCACCGTCGTCGAGCGCGAGCGCGAGCCGACGACGATCGCCCGCGTGGACGGCATCCCCGCGGTGAACTTCGACATCTACAAGCAGCAGGACGCCAACATCATCGACACCGGCGAAGGCGTCAAGGACGCGCTGGCGGAGCTGCGCAAGGAACTGGGCCCCGGCATCGACCTGAAGGTGATTTATGCTGACAGCGACTGGACCCGCGACTCGCTCGACGGCGTGAAGCGCACGCTAGTCGAAGGCGCGCTGCTGACGGTCGTCATCGTGTTCCTGTTCCTGCACAGCTGGCGCAGCACCGTGATCACCGCGCTGACGCTGCCGATCTCCGTGATCGCCTCCTTCATCGCCGTGCATGCCTTCGGCTACACATTGAACTTCATGACGATGATGGCGCTCTCCCTGTGCATCGGCCTGTTGATCGACGATGCGATCATCGTGCGCGAGAACATCGTGCGGCACACGCGGCTGGGCGTGCCCCATCGGCGCGCCGCGCTGCTGGGCACCGAGGAGATCGGCCTGGCCGTCACGGCGACCACGCTGACGATCTGCGCCGTCTTCGTGCCGATCGCCTTCACCAAGGGCATCGTCGGCATGTTCTTCGCCTCGTTCGGCGTCACCGTGGCGGCCGCGGTGCTGGTCTCGCTGTTCGTCAGCTTCACGCTGGACCCGATGCTGTCGAGCGTGTGGCACGATCCGCCGGCCGCGGCCCGCTGGCCCGTACTCGGCCGGCTCACGGCCGGCATGGAACGGAGCATGGCACGGCTCGAGACGGGCTACGCGCGGCTGCTGCGCTGGGTGTTCTCGGCGCGCCGCTACCGGTTGTGGTGGCCGTCGATCGGGCTGTGGCGCAGTGTGCGCGAACGCCGCCTTGCCGCATTGCGGCCGCGCCGCGCGACGCTGACGCCGCGCGGCATCGTGCTGTGGATCGCCGCGTCCAGCCTGGGCCTTGCCCTGCTGCTCACGCCGCTGGTCGGCACCGAGTTCATGCCCGAGACGGACAACGGCTTCATCTCGGTGCGCGTGACGCTGCCGATCGACACGAGCCTGGAACGGGCGGACCGCAAGATCGCCCAGGCGGAACAGGCCATCCGCGCCAACCCCGAGGTCAGCCTGGTCAGCACGACGATCGGCCTGGGCCGCCTCGGCGAAGGCCGCAACACGGCCAACCTCGATATCCGCCTGCGCGAACGCGCCCAGCGCAGCCGCACCCAGAAGGAGATCGAGAACGCGATCCGCGACCGGCTGGCCACGATTCCCGGCCTGCAGGTGTCGATCGGCAGCCGGCCCGTGAACGTGGCGCTGCTCGGGCCGGATCCGGACACGCTGACCGCGCAGACCGCCCGCGTGGCGGCCCGCATCGCCGAAATTCCCGGCGTGGTGGACCTGGAGACGTCCGTCAAGCCCGGCCTGCCGGCCCAGGCCGTGCGCCTGCGGCCGCTGGCGATGCAGGAGCTGGGGCTGACCGCCAGCGACCTGTCGGTGAGCATGCGCAGCTACGTCAACGGCGAGATCGCCACGTACTGGACGGCGCCGGACGGTGAACAGGTCGAGGTGGAGGTGCGGCTGCCGCGCGACCGGCGCACGGCGTTGACGGATCTGGCCGGCCTGCCTGTCGCCTATGCCGCGAACGGCACGCCGATCCAGCTCGACAGCGTGGCCCGCTTCGTCCCCATCTTCAACCCCGAAGTGATCAACCGGCAGGACCTGCAGCGCCGCCAGGTGATCCATGCGAACGTGCGCGACCGCGCGGCCGGCGACGTCAACGCCGACGTGAAGGCACTGTTGAAAACGATCGTGCTGCCGCCCGGCTACCGCTTCGACGTGGGCGGCAGCTCGCGCGACCAGGACGAGGCGCTGGCCGACGTGGCGTGGGCGATCGCGTTGTCGGTGATCTTCGTCTACATCGTGCTGGCATCGCAGTTCGGCAGCTTCCTGCAACCGCTGGCGATCATGGCCACGCTGCCGCTCGCGCTGATCGGCGTCGTACTGTCACTGCTGTTGACGGGGTCGACGCTGAACCTGTTCTCGATGATCGGCCTGATCATGCTGATGGGCCTCGTCACGAAGAACGGCATCCTGCTGGTCGACTGCGCCAACCTGGCGCGGCGGGCCGGCGCCGGCGTGACGGAGGCGCTGCAGCAGGCGGGGACCACGCGCCTGCGGCCGATCCTGATGACGACGGCGGCCATGGTATTGGGCATGCTGCCGCTGGCGTTGGCGCTCGACGAGAGCGGCGAGCTGCAGTCGGCGATGGGCCGCGCGATCATCGGCGGCGTGCTGGCATCGACCTTGCTGACGCTCGTCGTCGTGCCGGTGCTGTACAGCTACCTGGGCCGCGCGAGCGCCGTCGCGCAGCCGCACGCCGCGCTGCCGGACAGCGAACCGGCCGGCGCCTGACCGCTCGCGCTAGCGCGGCACCAGCGCGATGCGGCGCACCGTCGCCACTTCCAGGCCCGCCGTCGGCGCCGTGGGCTGCAAGGTGACCACCAGCGCGCCGGTGTGCAAGCCGGCGAGGAAGGCGCGCGTCTCGTCGCGCAGCACGAAGCTGGCGTCCTTGCCTGCATCGCTGTCGTGCCCCTCGCTGTCGTGCCCATCGCCGTCATGGCCGTGCATGCTCTCCAGGCCGAAGAAGTTCAGCTGGCCCACGAACGCCGGGCTGTCCGGCGTCAGCTCCGGGCGGCGCACGCCGTGCACATACACATTGAACGCGGCGCCGACGAACTCCATCGCCCTGCGGCCCTCGATCGCCAGGATCAGGTGGCCAGCGCTGCGCAGCCACGGCGGCCCGCCCGCCGGCGCGCCGTTGGGCCCGTGCAGCCCGACGGCCGCCGGCAGCTCGCCGAGGCGGATGTCGCCGTCCTCGTCCGGCGCATTCGATTCCAGCACGTCGCGCGCCGCGCGCTGCGCCGACGCGCCCTGGAACGGCAAGCTGCCGGCCGGCCGGTCGAGGTAGGCATCGTAGGCGGCCGGCACGGCAGCCAGCACGTCGCCGATGCGGCCGATGCGGGGCTGGCCGCGGCTGTCGGCAAACGTGAACGTTTTGTCGAGAAACGCGCTGTCCGACGGATTGCTGCCGCCCGCCGCGTTCCAGCTGGCCCAGATGCGGTCGATATTGCAATGGTGGACCCAGAACACGGGATCGTTAGCGGCCCATGGCACGGCCCCCATGCCCAGCTTGGTGCCGATGTCGAGATGCACGGCGCCGTGCAGCAGGCTGTCCAGGTTGGCGCAGAAGCCCGCGTCGCCGTCCTGCGGATTGTAGCTGCCGGACTTCATGCACGCCAGGTCGAGCGCGAGACGGACCGGGCCCGCCGGCAGCGGCGTGCCGGCATTGATCTCGGCATAGCGGTCGGCCCGGTACAGCGCGCCCCACGTGTAATGACCGGGCTGGCGGAATTGAATGGGCAGCGCCTGTTGGGCGGGATCCGTGTAATCCCAGTACGGCAGCGTGAAGCAGTTGTCGCCGGAGACGGCGCGGATCAGGTCTTCGAAGCAGATCAGGTACAGGCGATGCCACGGCAGGAAGTACTCCTGGGGCTGGCCGAGGTGGGACTGGCACGTGTTCCACATATCGTTGGCCAGCGCCATCGTGGCGCCGCCGGCCGGATAGATGCGCGCCAGCTCGGCAGCCTTCGTGCGGTCGCCCCGCACCATGTGGGTGTACCACTGGAAGGTCCACGACAGCGGGTTGGATTCGGGATACCAGCGCTGGCTGTTCATGCGCCGCACGCTGTCGGCATAGGTCGTCAACATGCGCCGCCCGCGATCCGTCGCGAGGCTGTAGCGCATGCGCGTACAGGCCCGCGAGGCGGGGTCGGACTGCGGCAGCAAGACGGCTCCCGCCGCCAGCATGCCGGTCTTCATGAATTCCCTGCGTGAAAGCGTCCACATGGCGGCCTCCGTTAGCACTGCCGGCCCCGATGGCCGGCATCCGTGAGGCACATGATCGCGGGCCGCACGCGGAATGCAAGCGGCGGCGGTGCGCGATGCGGCCGCCGTCAAACTTGGCGCGCTTCGCGGCGCGGGCGTGCAGGATTGGCATTGACATCGCGCCGCGAATGGCGGGCCGGCACATCCGTGTATCCGCATGTATCCGCGGGCCTGCCGTACACGTTCCGGCGCTAGTGCGCTACACGGCGACATACCGCGCATACATGGGCGTGGCCTACTGTGGGCTCACCGACCACACCACGAAAGGAACTACCATGAACCACCGCCACACCGCCGTTGCCGCCACTGTGCTGGCATTGACCATGTCGCTGAGCGCGGCCGCACAGACCGCGATGACGGGCGTCGGCCGGGTCGATTTGCTGCAGAAAGACAGCGCCATCCCCGGCAAGGAGCTGATCCAGGCGCGCGTGGACTTCGGCCACGATGCGCTGGCGCCGCGCCACTCGCACCCGGGCGAGGAAATCGCGTTTGTCCTGAAGGGAACCCTGCAATACCAGATCGACGGCCAGCCGCCCGTCACGCTGCACGCCGGCCAGTCGCTGTTCATTCCGGCCGGCGCCGTGCATTCGGCGCGCAATATCGGCGGTGGCGAGTCGCAGGAACTCGCCACCTATGTCGTCGAGAAAGGCAAGCCGCTGGTGGTGCTGGCGAAGTGACGATCCGGCCCGCCGGGCCGGGTCATGAGGCGGGCTGGGAGTCCGCCGGTTTCTTGTGCGCCGTCTTGCAGGCCGGCTCCTTGCTGGCCACGGAAGCACACAGCCGCTCGCGGCACTGGGCCTCGCCGGCCGCATTATATTGCTTGCAGATTTTTAATTGCTCGGCCGGCGTCGACTTCTTGCCGCGCACATGCGTCATCAGCGCGGCAAGCAATGCCGCATCGCTGTCGGCCTGATTCGGCGCGGCCTTGGCCGGTTTATCGGCCGCGGTTTTCTTGCGCTCCGCCTTTTTATTCTCGGCCTTGCTTTCGGACCTGCTTTCGGCCTTGTGTTCCGTCGAGCGTTCCGCCTTGTGTTCGGGCTTGTGCTCCGGCTTGCTTTCAGCCTTGCTTTCCGCCGCTTTCTTCTGCGCGGGGCGCTCGAGCGCCTGCGTCAGCTGGTCCTTCTTTGCCGCCGGCTTGCTTGGCGCTGCTAATACTTCGGTGACGGACGGCTGTGGCGCCGCAGGGGTCGCCTCCAGCGCGTCACGCACGACGGCAGCGTCGGAGACTGGGGCCGGTGTGGGCACCGGGGTGGGCGCCGGCGCCACGGGCGCGGCGGCAACGCGCGGCGCCGCCGCGGGCGCCGGTGCCGAGGCGAGCGCCACCGTGGTGTCGTCGCTCTCGCGCCCCGAGAGGGTGAACAGGCCGGCCGCGACGGCGATCGTGGCGGCACCGAGGCCGCCCCACAGCAGCGTGCGCGACGTCTTGCGGGCAGGGGCGGACTTCGCCGCCGGTTTCGCATCCAGCGAACTCAAAATTTGGCGCGCCGGTTCCGCGTTACCGCCCGGCGCGATCAGACTTGGCCGGCCGGGACGGGCCGGGCGATCGCCTTGCTCTTGCAACATTAGCTCCTTATTAATTTGCCCGTACTTTACTAGAATCAAGAGAAACTTGCTGCAACTTTTTGCGGTATCGGGTGTCGCGCACCACAATTAATATTTCAACTATTTACTCAACCGTGCGCACCAAGTAAGTTATACTTGCAGGCAATGCTTTAAAGATACGAACGATGCACTGTTGTCGCTGGGGGAGTCCACGATGTGGCTGCTGGCTGTAGGCCTGTATTTCGTGCTGGCCTGCGTCGTCAGCTGGGTGATTCTGTTCCCGTCCGCCCGGGAGATGGTGTGGAACGCGCTGGCGGGCGCGGGGCAGCGGCTGCAGCGCCGGGCCGGCCAGCTGGTGCGCCGGCAATGGCGCGACGCCGGGGCGCTGGGCGCCAGCGGCCGCGCGTCGGCGGGCGCGCTGGGCGCATTCCTGCGCCGCCACTACCTGCTGTGCCTGGGTGGCCTGGTCCTGCTGTGCGCGCCGCCGCTCATTGCGGTGCTGCTGGCCAGCCGGTCGACGCTGAGCGGTTACGAGCCGTCCACGCGCGAGGTGAACACCCAGGTCGCCGACCTGCTCCAGGGCGAGCAGCTGGTGCCGCCGCCGCCGTTGCCGCCACTGGTGTTCGCGTCGGCGGAAGTGGCGCAGGAGCGGCCGATGCTCGTGTCGGCAAGCCGCGATTGGGCGCAGATGCATCCCGTGTTCACCCAGCGGCTGCTGATGGTCTTCAAGATCATGAAGGAGCGGCATGGCTACGACATGGCGATCCTGGAAGGCTACCGCAGCCCCGAGCGGCAGAACAAGCTGGCGGCCCTGGGCCCGTCCGTGACGAATGCGGCCGCGTTCCAGAGCTGGCACCAGTACGGCCTGGCGGCGGACTGCGCGTTCGTGCGCGACGGCAAACTGGTGATCTCGGAGAAGGACCCGTGGGCGATGCGCGGCTACCAGCTGTATGGCGAGGTGGCCGAGTCGCTGGGCCTGACCTGGGGCGGACGGTGGAAGATGATGGATTTCGGGCACACGGAACTGCGCATGCCCGGCGTGATGAAACGATAGGAGTACGACGATGGCAGCACCTTTGATCCGCCTGGGCGACAAGACCTCCCATGACGGCACCGTAGTGGAAGCATCCCGGCTCAGCGACAGCGGCGGCAAGGGGATCGCCCGCGTCGGCGACAAGGTGAGCTGCCCGCGCCACCAGAACGTGACGATCGTGGCCGGCGACCCGACGCTGCTCGTCGACGGCCGCCCGGCCGCCCGCCACGGCGACAAGACTTCCTGCGGCGCGACGCTGATCGCCAGCGCCCAGCACAGCATCGACATCTGCTGACATGCTGTCCTGGTTCCGTACTCTGATCGCGGCCGGCGCATCGTTCGGCGCCGCCTGGGCGGGCGCCGTGTGGTACTGGCGCGCCAACAACGTGGCGCCGGGCTCCGGCGACCTGGCCCTGTACCTGCTCGTCGTGCCGACCGTGCTGCTGCTGTCCGCCCTGGGCATCGCCAAGCTGCGCGAGCGGATGAACGCCGCGCCGGCCACCCCGTCCGCCAACGCCGCCGCCACGCCGGCAGCGGCCGCGCAAGCCGCCGACGTCGCCGCTGTCGCGCCATTGGCGATCGTCGCGGCGGCCGTGCACGTGCCCCATGGCGCCTCGGTGCACGCATGGCGCGATGCGCTGGCCGAAGGCAACGCCCGCCCTGCCCTCGACGATGAACTGATCGACGACTACGGCTACCCGGTAATGGCCGCGCGCATCGCGGACCTTGACGACGAGCCGGTACGCGAAGCCGTCACCGCGTGGCTGGCCGGCCGCACGGTGCCGTTCGACGACGCGCAATGGCGCGCGCTGGCCGCCGGCCAGGCCGTCGCCACCGAACTGGCCGCGCCGCTGGCGGACCATCCGGCGCTGGCCCAGCATGCGGCCCGTGTCGACACCCGCGAGCCGTCGCCGCTGCCCCAGCTGCAACTCCACTTCGCACTACCGGCCGACTGGACGCCGCCGCAGCGTGACGCCGCCGCCGGCTGGTTCGCCCACGTGGTCGCGCACACCGCCGGCTGGCCGGCCGAACGGATCGCCGCCGCCGTCACCGACGATGCGGCGGCTACCCTCGCCCGCCTGTTCCCGGCCGACGGACAAGGCGTGCTGGCCGCGCTCCTGGCGTGCGGCTCGCAGCTCGACACCGCCACGGTCGACCACCTGGCCGCCGGCGGCAAGCTGTTCACGGCACGCCAGCAGCAAGGCCGCATTCCCGGCGAAGGTGCGGCCGCGCTGCTGGTGGCCGATGCGGCCCAGGGCGCCCTGCTTGGCGCGGCGGACAACGGCCTTGGCGTGCTGCGCGCCGTCGCCAGCGGCCAGCGCGAGCAGGATGCCGATACCGCCCGGCGCACCGACGCGCAGGCATTGCAGGCAGCCTGCACGCAGGCGCTCGAGCGCGCCCACGTGACGCCGGACCAGGTGGCGTTCATCGCCGCCGACACGGACCACCGCACGGGCCGCGTGATGGAGCTGATGGCGGTGCTGCCCGAACGCATGCCGCAGCTGGACGCCACCACCGACATCGTATCGGCCGGCAGCGCGTGCGGCGCCTGTGCCCCCGTGCCGTTCGTGGCCGCGCTGGCACTGGCCGCCGTCGAAGCGCACGAGCGCGCCGCGCCCGTCCTGTGCGTCGGCAATCTCGATCCTTACCGCCGCGACGTGGCCGTCATCGCGCCGCCCGCCGCGGCCTGAGTCACAAGCGTATACCTCTCAAGCTATCACCTCTTCTTCATCATGCAAAAAATCTGGCAATTCCTGACCACCCGTACCAGCCTGATCGCGATCGGCTGGGTGGCCTTCGCCGCCTTGCTGCTGATCGTCGCCCGCCTGCTCGAGTGGCCGGCCAGCGTGCTGTGGATCGTGCTCGGCCTGGCGCTGCTGATCAGCGCCGTGCTGTGGCTGTGGCGCCGCCAGCGCCGCGCGCGCGCCGCGGGCAATCTGGGCAATATGCTCGAACAGCAGGTGGGCAAGGCCGATCCGGCCGCGCGCCAGGAAACGGAAGTGATCCGCAAGCGCCTGCAGGATGCGATCGCCACGATCAAGGGCTCGAAGCTGGGCCAGTTCTCCGGTAACGCGGCGCTGTACGAGCTGCCGTGGTATATGGTGATCGGCAACCCGGCGGCCGGCAAGAGCACGGCGATCGCCAGCTCCGGCCTGCAATTCCCGTTCGCCGACACGAAGGTCGTGCAAGGCGTCGGCGGCACCCGCAACTGCGACTGGTTCTTCACCACGGAAGGCATCCTGCTCGATACGGCGGGCCGCTATTCCGTCGTCGACGAAGACCGCGGCGAATGGTTCGGCTTCCTCGACCTGCTGAAGAAGTACCGCCGCAAGGCACCGATCAACGGCGTCATCATCGCCGTCAGCCTGGCCGAGCTGACCCGCAACAAGCCGGAGTTCGCGATCAACCTGGCGAAGAACCTGCGCCAGCGCGTGCAGGAACTGACCGAGCGCCTCGAAGTGCATGCGCCCGTATACGTCGTGTTCACGAAGGCCGACCTGATCACGGGCTTCAACGAATTCTTCCAGGACAGCGACCGCCACGAGCGCGAAAAAGTCTGGGGCGCCACGCTGCCGTACGACCAGAACGTGACGAGCGAACAGCTGCTGGACCAGTTCGACGCCCGCTTCGACGAACTGTACGACGGCCTGAAGGACCTGAGCCTCGCGAACATGTCGCTGGCGCGCGAGCGCATGCCGGCCGGCGTATTCACGTTCCCGCTTGAATTCTCGTCCGTGAAGCCGGCGCTGCGCGCCTTCATCGCCACGCTGTTCGAGGAAAACCCGTTCCAGTTCAAGCCCGTGTTCCGCGGCTTCTACTTCACCAGCGCGCTGCAGGAAGGCGATGCCGTGTCGGCGTCGTCGGCCCGCGTGGCGCAGCGCTTCGACCTGAAGCTGGGCCCCGTCGAACACGAGGAGCACCATGAACAGCAGGGCTACTTCCTGCTCAACCTGTTCCGCAAGGTGATCTTCGCGGACAAGGAACTGGTCGCCCAGTACGCGAGCCCGGCCAAGATCCGGCTGCGCTACGCGGCCTTCTTCGCGGCCACCGCGCTGGTCGGCCTGGCGCTGGCCGGCTGGAGCTGGTCGTACATGAACAACCGCCAGCTGGTGGCCAACGTGCAGGCGGACCTGGACCAGGCGATCAAGGTGCAGGCGAAGAACCTCGACCTGCAATCGCGCTTCCAGGCGCTGGAGATCCTGCAGGACCGCATCGAGCAGCTCGACCGCTACGAGGATGATCGTCCGCTGTCGCTGTCGCTGGGCCTGTACCAGGGCGAGCTGCTGAACCGCAAGCTGCGCGAGGAATACTTCAACGGCGTGCGCGAAGTGATGCTGAAGCCCGTGGCGCAATCGCTGGAAGCGTTCCTGGCCGAGGTCAACGCCAACGCCGGCCAGCTGCAGCCGATGACGAAGCCGGTCGGCGGTGCCGCTCCTGCGCAAACGGCCGATGCGGCCGCCATCAACAACGGCGCGCAGCAGTTCAAGGATGCGTCGCCGGCCAGCGCCGAGGATGCGTACAACGCGCTGAAGACGTACCTGATGCTGGCCGATAAATCGCGCGCCGAGTCGGCGCACCTGAACGACCAGCTGACCCGCTTCTGGCGCGTCTGGCTCGACAGCAACCGCGGCACGATGCCGCGCGAGCAGATGATCCGCAGCGCCGAACGGATGATTTCGTTCTACCTGGCCCAGGTCAACGACCCGTCGTGGCCCGTCATCGACGGCAAGCTGGCCCTCGTCGACCAGGCTCGCGACAACCTGCGCCGCGTCGTGCGCGGCATGCCGGCGCGCGACCGCGTGTATGCGGACGTGAAGGCGCGCGCCGCCACCCGCTACCCGTCCGTCACCGTGGCCCGCATCGTCGGCGAGCAGGACAAGGAACTGGTGCTGGGCAGCTATGCCGTCTCCGGCAGCTTCACACGCCAGGCGTGGGAAGGCTTCATCCAGCAGGCGTTCCGCGAAGCCGCGAACCGCGAGCTGCAAAGCGCTGATTGGGTGCTGAAGACGTCGTCGAAGGACGACCTGACCTTGGAAGGCAGCCCGGAACAGATCCAGAAATCACTGGTGGACCTGTACAAGGCCGAATACGCGGCGCAGTGGCAGAAGTTCATGCAGGGCGTGACCGTGCGCGACCTGGAGACGTTCGATGGCGCCGCCGCCGCGATGAACCGCCTGGGCGACCCGCAGAATTCGCCGCTGACGAAGCTGATGGCGACCGTCTACGAGCAGACGTCGTGGGACAACCCGTCGCTGCTGAACACGAGCCTGGAGCGCGCCCAGCGCGGCATCGCCGGCTGGTTCCGCGAGACGATCCTGCGCCAGAAACCCTCGCAGGTGAACGTCAACATCCCGGCCGGCGGTACGGCGCAGAACGCGGCGCTGCCGATGGGCCCCGTGGGCCGCGAGTTCTCGGCCGTTGCACGCCTCGTCGTCGCCAAGGACAAGGATGCGTCGCTGATGCGCGGCTACATCGACAGCCTGGCCAAGCTGCGCGCCCGCTTCAACCAAATCAAGAACCAGGGCGACCCGGGCCCGGGCGCCAAGCAGCTGATGCAGCAGACGCTCGACGGCAGCGGTTCCGAACTGGCCGATGCGCTGAAATACGTCGACGAGCAGATGCTGGTCGGGATGACGGACACGCAGCGCCAGGCCCTGCGCCCGGTGCTGGTGCGCCCGCTGATGCAGACGTTCGCCGTGATCGTCAAGCCCACCGAGGCCGAGATCAACAAGGTGTGGGCGGCCCAGGTGCTGCAGCCGTTCAACCGCGGCCTCGCGCTGAAGTATCCGTTCTCGACGGAGTCCCGTTCGGAAGCGAGCAATGCGGAGATCGGCGAGATCTTCGGCCCGGATGGCGCGATCGCGAAGTTCTTCAACACGACGATCGGCCCGCTGGTCGTGCGCCGCGGCGATGCGTTGTCCGCCCGCACGTGGGCCGACATGGGCATCACGCTGGCACCGAACGTCGTCGCCAACTTCCCGAACTGGGTGGCACCGCTGGCCGCCGGCGGCGTCGCCAACGCGGCCGCCTCCAGCGGCGGCGAAGGCCAGACGCAGTTCGACGTGCAGGCGCTGGGTGCCGTCGGCGGCACCGAGTTCACGATGGAGATCGACGGCCAGGCACTGCGCTGGCGCGGCCAGCCGCAGCCCTGGGTGCACATGACGTGGCCGAACGCGCGCGGCGTGCCGGGCGCGAAGATCACGGCGATCACGCCGGAAGGCCGCAACGTCGTCGTGCTGGACGAGCCGGGCCACTTCGGCCTGAAGAAGATGATCGAAGCGGCCCAGCGCAAGCGCAAGGACAATGGCGTGTTCGAACTGAGCTGGCAGAACGGCGGCGTGACCGTGATGGCGAACCTGAAGGTGCTGGCGACGACGGCGCCGGCGCCGCAGGCCCAGGCCCCGCAACCGGGCCAGGGCTTCAAGCGCCTGCGCCTGCCCGAGACGATCACCGCACCGGCTCCGGCCCGCGCGCCGGAAGCCCCGGCACCTTCGGCCCCATCCGCACCGGCGGCGCCCGCAGCGCCCGCACCGGCTGCACCGACACCGACCCGCAGCACGGCGGCCGCCGCACCGGTGGGAGCAATGCAATGAGCCGCGCCGTCACTCCCGTGAACGTCGGCTATTTCGGCAAGCTGCCCAGCCGCGGCGACTTCGTCAAGGGCAGCGCCAGCCCGGCCCTGATGCAGGTGCTGGACGACTGGCTGTCGCAGGCGATGGAGCTGATGAGCGCGAACGCGCGCTGGAAGCTGGCGTACGACGCCGTCGCGCCGCTGCACTTCGCGTTCGTCGGTCCGCGCCGGCGCCATGCGATCGGCGGCCATATCCTGGCCAGCAGTGACCAGTCCAGCCGCCGCTATCCGTTCCTGATGGTGGGCGCGATGGAAGTCGCGGAACCGGGCACCTTCGTGCCGAACGCGCCGCTGGTGTTCACCCGCCTGTGGAGCCGTCTTGAAACGCTGGCGGCCGGCGTGCGCGACGCCAGCGACCCGGCCGTGCCGTTGCAGGCGGCCGCCGCGAAACCGATCGAACTGGACCTGCGCGCCGCCGCCTACGATGCCGCATTCGAGGACTTC
Source organism: Pseudoduganella flava (assembly GCF_007830495.1). Lineage (GTDB taxonomy): Bacteria > Pseudomonadota > Gammaproteobacteria > Burkholderiales > Burkholderiaceae_D > Rugamonas > Rugamonas flava. Next base: position 22,387 of record NZ_VLKW01000010.1, read on the forward strand.
CTCGAACTGCAGACCTTGACGGCGCTCGACGCGATGCTGGCGCAGGCGGGTTTTGCGGGCACGTCCCGCCAGGTGCTGCTGGCGCTCGGCATGCTGCTGCAGCCGGTGCTGGCCAGCAGTTCCAGCCGCCTTGAAAAAAGCCTGGTGCTGCCGCTGCCGGAAGACCCGATGTACCGCAACCTGGTGGCCGCGTTCTGGATGCACCTGATCACGCCGTTCCTGGCGCGCGCCGATTTCGAACTGGCGCTGTTCGTCACGCGCATCGAAGGCCGGCCGATGCTGGTGCTGGGCTTTTCCGGCGCATCGGCGCAGACGCTGCGCGCGATCATGGACCCGCAGGCCGGGCTCGATCACCACATCGCGTTCGAGGAACTGGACTGGGTCGAAGAGCAGATCGACACCGACTACGCGGTGAAGAAGCTGTCGACCTACCTCGCGCGCGGCGATTTGTCATTGAAGTCCGCGCTGGAATCCGTCGGCACGGCATTTATCGGAACATGAACATGCGATTGAAACCCCTCCTCGCCGCCAGGTTGACGACCGGCGTGCTGGCCGGCCTGCTCGCCATCACGGCGGCGGCGCAAAACACGGCACCGGCGCCGGCCGCGCCGGAACCGGGCCAGGTGCTGGCCAGCGGCACCGTGCCCGACGAAGCGACCAAGGCCGCCGTGCTGGCCAAGCTGCGCGAGCTGTACGGCGCCGACAAGGTCGTCGACCAGATCGCCGTCGGTCCGGTGGCGATGCCGGCCAACTGGAACGACTACGTGCAGAAGCTGATCACGCCCGACCTGCGGCAGATCAGCCGCGGCCAGCTGAAAATCGACGGCAATACCGTCAGCCTGCGCGGCGAAGTGGCCAACGAGGCCGTGCGCCAGAAGATCGCCGGCACGGTAGCGGCGAGCCTGAACCCGACCTACACCGTCAACAACGGCCTGCGCGTGTCGGCCGCCGACCAGGCCGTGCTGGACCGCACGCTGGCCAACCGCACGATCGAATTCGAAAGCGGCCAGGCGACGTTGACGCCGGCCGGCCGCGCGATCCTCGACGAGATGGTCGCGGCGATGCAGAAGCTGAAAGGCCGCAAGATCGAGATCATCGGCCACACCGACAGCGCCGGCCTGCGCGCCAGTAACGTGAACCTGTCGCAGGCGCGTGCCGCCACCGTGAAGAGCTACCTGGCGGCGCACGGCATTCCGGAAGAGCTGCTGAGCGCCAGCGGCCAGGGCCCGGACCGCCCGATCGCCAGCAACGACACGGCGGACGGGCGCGCGCGCAACCGCCGCATCGAATTCCGCCTGGCCCAGTAAGGCCGCAAGAACACCACGGAGAACCCATGTTTACCGCAGAACAGCTGCTCATCCCCATCAGTTCGTCGAATCCGTCGGGTATCGACATCTCGTTCTCGCCCGAGCTGGACGCGATCGCGCAGGCGCGCAAGTTCGACGATCCGTCGCTGGCGCAGGGCGAATGGGTGACGGAGCTGAAGGAAGCCGACTGGGAATTCGTCGTGCAGCGCTGCGTGGCGCTGCTGACGCAGCAGAGCAAGGACCTGAAGGTGGCCGTCTGGCTCACGGAAGCGGCGGCCAAGCAGTACCACCTGCGTGGCCTGGGCGAAGGCTTCCGCCTGCTGGCCGGGCTGTGCGAACAGTACTGGGACCTGGGCCTGTACCCGCAGGCTGACGACGGCGACCAGGAACAGCGCATCGGCAACCTGTCGTGGATCCTGTCGCGCACCCGCTCGCTGGTGCGCGAAATACCGCTGACGGAAGGCCGCCACACAGCCTGGTCGACGGTGGACTTCGAAGCGGCCCGCAAGCGTGCCAGCGCCGGCCAGGAGACGGACGGCCAGCCGAAGCTGGCGGACATGGAAGCGGCCAAGCGCGCCACGTCGGCCAGCTTCGTCGCCGCGTTCAACGCCGACGCGCAATACTGCCTTGACGCGCTGCGCGAACTGGAACGGGTGTCCGATGCGAAGCTGGGCCACGACAGCCCGGGCTTCTCGGCCGCGCGCGACGCACTGGAAGGCATGCTGCACGCGATGCCGGCAGTCGCCGCGAGTCCCGCCGCGCAGGAAGCCGCAGCGACGCCCGCCGGCACGGATGCCGGCAGCGCCACGGCCTCGACCCCGGCACAGCAAACCACCGGCCCGATCCGCACGCGCGCGCAAGCGATCGCCCAGCTGCGCGACGTGGCCCGCTTCTTCCGCGAGACGGAGCCGCACAGCCCCGTGTCCTATTTCGCCGAAAAGGCGGCCAACGCGGGCGAGCAGGACCTGCACACGTGGCTGCGCTCCGTGATCAAGGACCAGGGCTCGCTGGCCCATATCGAGGAATTGCTGGGCGTACCGCCGTCGAATTGAACGCCCGCCTCGGCGCCGTCAGTGCAGGGCCGCGGCGGCGCGGGGCACCAGGTACCAGGCGCCATATGGGTTCGCGAACAGCGAACCCTCGTCGTACTGCACGCCGGGGTGCGCACGCACCAAATACACCGGCGCATCCTCGCTGACGGCAAACGTCTGCCCGTCGCGCACTTCCGGCGCTTCCGTCAGCAGGTAATGCGTGAAGGCGCGCAGCAGTTCCACGCTGTTCGCCTCGGCCGTGATGGCGTCCTTCAGGCCGAAGCAGTGCATGCCGCACGAATACGTCTCCATCCCCGTCACGAACACCACCATCGCGCGGTGCGCCGCAAAGCGGTGCAGGTAGTCGCACAGCCGCAGCCACTCGTCCGGCGCATGGGCGATGCCGGAACTTTCCACCTTGACGCCCAGGCCGCCCGCCTTCACCAGCGTGGCCGCCGCCTTCATCATCGCATCGACGTTGGCCGGCGTGCCGCCATAGCCGATCAGGTAGACGACCGACGCGTGCTTGCCGACGGCCTGCATGGCCGGCGTCCCCTGCCAGTGCGCGCCGGCCGCGCTGAACGCGCCCTGCATCCGCTTGTCGCGCTTTTCCAGCTGGATGTCGCAGCCGAAGCCGGACACGGTGTCCATCAGCACGAGGCCGAACGTCACGTAGCCCGCATCCAGCGCGGCCACCGCTGCGCCGAGCGCCTTGTAGCTCTTCCACGGGCCGGGAATGCACAACACGAGTTCAGGGTGCGGAATGTGGGTGGACATGGTTGCACGCGGAAATAGGTTGTTGAACGATCGGGCGGACCACCAGCGTAACGGCCCGCCCCGCCCGGGGCAAGCCGCCGCGTTGGAGGCAGATCAAGCGCCCGCGACGCGGGCGCGCGCCAGGCATCACTTGACCTTCGCTTCACCGTCGTTTGCCCCTCATTTGACTGTATAGCGGAAAGCCCCCTGCTTGTTGGTACCGACCTTGATCTTCGCGATCGGCTCGCCCTGCGCCATCCGCGCCAGCACGGATTCGGCGATTTCCGGCAGCAAGGTACCGTTGAGGATATTGTCCACGTTGCGCGCTCCCGAGTCGACTTCCGTGCAGCGTGCCAGCACCGCTTCGACAACGCTGTCGTCGTAGCTGAAGTCGGCCTTGTGGTTGGCGGCCACACGGCGGCCGATCTTGTCCAGCTTCAGGCGGATGATGTCCTCCAGCACGTCGTCCGGGATCGGGTAATACGGGATCACCTTCAGGCGGCCCAGGAATGCCGGCTTGAACTGCTTCATCAGCGCCGGGCGGATCATCTCCTCGAGCGCGTCCGGCGCCGGCATTTCTTCCGGCGTCTTGTTCAGGCATGCCTGCATCATCGTGCCGGAGGCGACGTTCGACGTCAGGATGATGATCGTGTTGCGGAAGTCGATCTCGCGCCCTTCCGCATCGTCCATCACGCCCTTGTCGAACACCTGGAAGAACAGCTCCATCACGTCCGGGTGCGCCTTCTCGACCTCGTCGAGCAGCACCACGCTGTACGGATTGCGCCGCACCGCCTCGGTCAGCACGCCGCCTTCGCCATAGCCCACGTAGCCCGGCGGCGAGCCTTTCAGGCCCGACACGCTGTGCGCTTCCTGGTATTCGCTCATATTGATCGTGACGAGCTTGCGCTCGCCGCCGTACAGCGCATCGGCCAGCGCCAGCGCCGTCTCCGTCTTGCCGACGCCGGAAGGGCCGACGAACAGGAACACGCCCTTCGGCTTGTTCGGGTCGTCCAGGTTGGCGCGGGCCGTGCGCACCCGCTGCGCCACCGCCTCGATCGCGTGCGGCTGGCCCAGCACTCGCTGCGACAGCAGGTCCTTCAGGTTCAGCACTGTCTTGATTTCATCCTTGACCATCTTGCCGAGCGGGATGCCGGTCCACGCGGCGACGATCTCGGCGACGATGTGGCCGTCGACCTGCAGCGGCACCATGGGCGTCTCGCCCTGCAGCGCCTTCAGTTCGGCCTGCAGCGCCTGCACGTCGCCCGCCTGGCTGGCGTCGCCGCCGGCTTCCAGTTGCGTACGGGCGGCCTGGATCTGCGCCGTCAGCGTCTTTTCCTTCTCCCAGCGCTCGGCCAGCGTCGCCAGTTCCTCGTCGGTGGCCTTGCGCTCGGCCGCCAGTTCCTTCAGCCGCGCCGCATGCGTCGGATTGCCGGCGCCCTGCTCGCGTTCCAGCGCGGCCTGTTCGGCCGCCAGGCGTTCCAGGCGGCGCGTCAGGTCTTCGATGCGGGCCGGCGTCGCGTTCTGGCCCAGCGCCACTTTCGCGCAGGCCGTATCGAGCACGCTGATCGCCTTGTCCGGCAGCTGGCGGCCGCTGATATAGCGGTGAGACAGGCGCACCGCCTCGGTGATCGCCTCGTCGTACACGCGCACGTTGAAGTGTTTTTCCATCAAAGGCGCCATGCCGCGCAGCATCGCGCAGGCCAGCGTTTCCGATGGCTCCTCGACCTTCACGACCTGGAAGCGACGGGCCAGCGCGGCATCCTTCTCGAAGTACTTCTTGTACTCGCCCCACGTGGTGGCGGCGATCGTGCGCAGCTCGCCGCGTGCCAGCGCGGGCTTCAGCAGGTTCGCCGCGTCGTTCTGGCCGGCCTGGCCGCCGGCGCCGATCATCGTGTGCGCCTCGTCGATGAACAGCACGATCGCATGCGGGCTTTTCTTCACTTCGTCGATCACGTTCTTCAGGCGGTTCTCGAACTCGCCCTTGACGCTGGCGCCGGCCTGCAGCAGGCCCATGTCCAGCGTGTGCACCTCGACGCCCTTCAGCACGTCCGGCACGTCGCCCTGCGCGATGCGCAGGGCCAGGCCTTCGACGACGGCCGTCTTGCCGACGCCCGCCTCGCCCGTCAGGATCGGGTTGTTCTGGCGGCGGCGCATCAGGATGTCGATCGCCTGGCGGATTTCCTGGTCGCGGCCGATGACCGGGTCGACCTTGCCGTCGCGGGCGCGCTGCGTCAGGTTCGTCGTGAACTGGTCCAGCGCCGGCGTCGGCGACTGCGTACGCTGCGTCAGCTCGCCGACCGGATCGGCGCCCTCCTCCGCGCCCGCCGCGGCGGCGGGAGAGGTGGCTTCCTGCGAACCGCTGGTCAGCTTGTCGAAGTGGTGCTTCAACTGGTCCGGCTCGATCTTCGCGAACTGCTTCGACGCGCGGTGCGCCAGCTGCGCCAGTTCCGGCGTGGTCAGGAGCGCATGCAGCAGGTGGCCGCTGCGGATCTGCGCCTGCCGCTCGGGCGTCGCATCCAGCGACGCCAGCAGCCACGCGTGTTCGAACAGCTTCGGCAGCCGCTCCGAGAACACGGGCGTGCGCGTATTGCCGTTCTTGAACTTGGCCACCTCGGCCTGCAGGTCCGCCACCAGCATGTCCGTGCTGACGCCGCACTGGCGCGCGACGACGGCGAAGTCGCTGGACGGCTGCTCCAGCAGCGCCAGGAACAGGTGCTCGATGTCCACCTCGAACTGGCCCATCGACACACAGATGCCGGCAGCGCGCGTGGCGGCGGCGCGGCTGGTGTCGTTCAGCTTGCCGATCAGCGTTTTCAGGTTGATGCTCATCTCTGTGATCCCTTATTTTCTAAAATTGCGTCAAACCGCGTGGATGGCGTAGCGCACGTCGGCGCGATCCTGGTCCTGCGCGCCCGCCACGACGAAACTGTCCCAGCCCAGCCGGCCGCCGGTGCGCTGTGCATCGAGCGTCATCCCGTGCACGTCGGCCGCGCGCAGCACCAGCTGCACTTCGTATTCCAGCGACACCCCGGTAAACATCGTCACCATGCTGGCCAGTGCCCGCGCAGCGCGCCCACCCGGCAGGAACGATTCATAGGCCGCCAGATCCAGCGGGCCGATCACGAGGCGCACGCGCAGGTCGCGCTGCCACACCCGCGCACCGGCCATCGCGCCGCCGCCCAGCACCGAATTGCCCATACCGAGCACGGTCTGCTGCGCATCCGGCACGTCGTACCAGCAGCCGACGAATTGCTCGACGCGGATCGGCTGACCAAAATATTCGGCCAGCACGCGGCCGATCTGCACGGCCGATGCGGGGCGGTGCGCCATCGCCGTCGCGAAATACGCGATCGACTCGTCCAGCACGCCCTCGCCATGGTCGGACAGGCGCCGGCGCAGCGATTCGTGGCCGGTGCCGGCCAGCGACAGCAGCAACGGCAGGAAGGCGTCCTTGCCGGCGCCGTGATACTTCAGCTCCAGCCGGTACTTGCGCCACGCTTCGTAGAACAGCGCCAGCGAGCGGTTCGAGAACGCGTCCAGGAAGGCGCGCGGGCCGTCGTCCTTCTCGTACAGCGCATGCGCGGCGATGCGCTCCGTGTAGTGCGCCGGCAGCGCGCCGCTGCTGCCGAGGAAGCCCATGAACGCGGGCGTCAGGCGCACGTAGCGCAGCTCGGTGGACTGCAGCGCGGCCGCCAGCGTGGCCGCCGTCGGCGCCACGTTGCGCGGCTCCGCTACCAGCGCTTCGATCTCGCTGGGGGGGAACGCCAGCGACATCGAGTTCTGGAAGCGCACGTAGTTCGCGATCGCGCCCTCTTCCGGCACGCCGCGCCGCCGCAGCCACAGCTCCAGCATGCGCACGGCCTGGAAGTACTGGAAGCGGTACGGCTCGGCGAACAGCCGCTCGATTACAGCAGGCTCAAATCGCCGCTTCGTGGCGTGCATCGCAGCAGCTCCTCTCCGGTCTTGTTCGATACGATCACGAGCTGCGTGAAGCTGTTGGCATGCACGTACAGGCCCAGGAAGCGTTCGACGATGTGGGCGAACGCATCGATCCCGCTGCCGACGAACGCTTCCACCTCGATCGTCAGGCGCACCTCGATGCCGCGCACCAGGCAGGCAAACGGATTGCCGGGCAACCACGTCGTCGCCGGCTTGTGCGCCACCGCCACGATGCCGCCGATCTGGCGCTGCGACGTGGGGGAACGCGGCAGGTCGTACATCGCCAGCATCTCTCGGAATGCGTCGACGCCGGCGCCGGACAGCGACAGGTGGTTCAGCGACAGGTGCGAGATCAGCCGCCAGTGCGCGCCGCGGCCCCGCTCGAAGCGGTGCGACGCCGTCGGCTTGCGCAGGAAGTTAATGCTGCGCACACTCGAGCCGCCTTCCAGGAACAGGTCGCCGCCGCGTACGCCGTAGCTGAGCGATGCCGGCAGGTCGCGGTTGGTGCACGTCAGCTCGAGGCTCAGCGTATCCGTCTCCACCTCGGCCGGGTCGAAGTCGATGTCGACCAGCGAGATCTGGGTTTCGTAGCCGGGGCTGCGCTCGGCCAGCAGTCCGTCGCGGCGCATGATCCAGTAATGGCCGTTCTTGTCCGGCGCCTGGCCGTGGCGCAGCGAATAGAACGGCCGGAATTCGACGATCGATTCGCCCTGCGGCGTCTGCCGCACGAGGCGCACCGAGTCGATCGCCTGCACCTCGTACGCGAACGCGCGGCGCGCATCGGCCAGCACCGGGTAGCTCGCGGAAGCGTGCGTCAGCCGGATCGGTTCGCCGCGCTGGCGGAACAGGTTGACCACCGGCGTGCAGCCCAGCAGCAGGTTGTTCGCCGACAGCATGCCGAGGATGCGCGCCATGTTCGAATCCGTGCGCAGGCCCGACAGGGCCAGGTGCAACGTGATCGTGCGGCAGCCGGACGGCAGCGCCGCGGTCAGCGCGGCCATATCGATATCGAAGAAGTTGAACTTCTCCGGGAAGCAGAAATATTCCGTCAGCAGCCGGTACGCGGCATGCGAACGGGCCGGGAAATCGATCAGCGACTCGTCCTCGCCGAAGCCGGCGGGGGTGACGGGAATGCGTGGCAACGGCACCCAGCGGCCATCGCCATCCGCTTCCACGTAGGCGCACACGCCGCGCATGAACAGCGCATCGCGCAGCGCGGCGCAGAACGACGCTTCGCCGTCGATGAACACGCGCAGCCGGGGCAGGCGCAGCTGCGCCAGCGTGACCTGGGCCGACGTGCTGGCCAGCTTGATACTGATCGCGGACGTGGCCTGCGGCGGCGGGCGCACCGCCTCCGGCGCGTCGATGATCGGCGAGAAGACAGCCTGCGACAGCGCGACCGGCGCCACGGTGACGGGATACGCCGTGCGGAACGTGCAGACGGCGCCGCGCACGGGGCGCGCCGTCAGCTGCGTGCCGCGGCCGATTTCGCTGGCGGCCGTCAGCTGCGCGGCCGCCGCGGAAAAGTCCATCCGCGCGATCGAGCATGACGGGAACGGCCGCAGGTAATGCGGGTACAGCACCTCGAAGAGGGCTTCGGTGAATTCGGGGTAATCGTCGTCCAGGCGCTTCGCGATGCGCGAATTGAGGAGCGCAAACGATTCGATCATGCGTTCGATGTGCGGGTCTTCGCACACCTCGCCGCCGATCAGCAGCCGGCCGGCGATCTTCGGATAACGCTCGGAGAATTCGCGCGCGTAGCGGCGCAGGAATCCGAGCTCCTGCTCGTAATACGGTAACAACTGGTCCAACTCAGGCTCCTGGCGCCGCCGCGCGGCGCGCCTTGCTTATCGTGTAGTGCAGGCTGGACGGCTGCAAGACTGCGTCGAAATTGACCGGCTCGTGGGCTTCGCTGAGCACCAGCAGCGCCGTTATCGCGAAATTGAGCCGGTTGACGGTATCGTCGCGCAGCTCGAGCCGTGCCTGCACATTGCGCAGGCGTGGTTCATGGCGCGCGATCGCCTGCTCGAGACAGCGGCAGATGAACGCGCGATCGTCCGCGCTCGACAGCGACAGCCCGGCGAAATCGTTCAGGCCATACGTCACGATCGAGCGCGCACATTCGGGATACCGTTTCAGCAGTCCTTCCGGCAGGACGAGGCGGGTGTTCAGCAGCGCCTCGAGATCGCGTGCCACCGAGTCCTTCATCTCCTCGAGCGACACGCGCGGCACCGTGCCGCCACCCGGGCCGTGGCCCGGGCTTTCCATCAGCCGGTCGAACAGTCCCGGCGTGAACCCTTTCATCGGTATCCCGACAAGGCGCCTTAGGCGACCTTGTTGGCGGACAGGTCCCAGCCGCCCGACGTGTTACCGCCGGTGCCGCCGCCGACCTTCTGCTGCGTATACTTCCACTTCACTTTCGAGTACTTGATCGCCACATCCTCGGTCAGGATGTTGCCCGGTTCGACGGACGGGGACACGCTGGAGATCAGCACGTTTTCCAGTTCGATTTCGAAGTACTTCACGCGTTCGCCCTGGCCGTCGGCGCGCAGGAATTCGAACTTCGCCTTCGGAATCGTTTTACCGGACGAGCAGGTTTGCAGCAGAACCGGCGTAGCCAGGTCGGCCAGCTTCGAGATCACGATGTCCTTGTGTTCCGTGCGCTCCGCCGTGTGGCCGCCGCCGGTGGAGGCGGTGGCCGACTTCGGCTGCAGAACTTCCCACTGGACGCTCTTGCACTCGATCCAGTCCTTGTGGGAGGTATCGGCCGATTCGCCTTTGATACCATCGATTTGCAGATAGACGTCGATTGCCATGTTGTTCCTTTCAGTATTATTGATAGACTACGTTTTGCATCAGGATTTGGTCGATGCCGGGAGCTCCGCGACCAGCCGGAGTGAAACAGACAGCTCGTCGAGCTGGAAATGGGGGCGCAGGAACGACACGGCGCGGTACACGCCTGGCCGGTCCGGCACCTCCGTTACCTGCACGGAAGCCTCGCGCAGCGGGAACTGGGCCTTCTGTTCCTGGCTGGCGTTGTCGTCCAACAGGACGTACTGCGTCAGCCAGCGGTTCAGGAAGTCCTCCACGTTCGACGCGGCGGCGAAGCTGCCGATCTTGTCGCGCATCATGGCCTTCATGTAATGCGCGATCCGCGACACGGCGAAGATGTACTGCAGCTGCGCGGACAGCACAGCGTTCGCGTTCGCCGCATCGTTGTTGTACTTGCGCGCCTTCTGCGCCGACTGGGCACCGAAGAAGGCTGCGTAATCCGTGTTCTTGCAATGCACCAGCGAGATGAAGCCCAGGTCCGACAGTTCCTTCTCGCGCCGGTCCGTGATCGCGATCTCGGTCGGGCACTTCAGGGCGACTTCGCCTTCGTCCGTCTTGAAGGTGTGGGTCGGCAGGTCCTCGACCAGGCCACCGCCTTCGACGCCGCGAATCGCGGCGCACCAGCCGTAGTCCTCGAACGCCTTCGTCAGCTTGGTGCCGAACGCGTAGGCCGCGTTACACCACAGGTATTTCTGGTGGTCGGTACCGTCCACGTCCTCGACGAAGTTGAAGCCTTCCGTCGTGGCGCCATCGGCCGGGTTGAACGGCAGGCGGCCCAGGAAGCGCGGCAGGGTCAGGCCCACGTAGCGCGAATCCTCGGACTCGCGGAACGACTTCCACTTCGCGTATTCAACGGTGTCGAACACTTTCGACAGGTCGCGCGGCTTGCCCAGGTCGGAGAAGCTCTCCAGGCCGAACAGCTCGGGCGACGCCGACGTGATGAACGGCGCGTGCGCGGCCGCCGCCACGTGCGACATCTGCTCGATGAAGTACATGTCTTCCGGCTGGCGGGTGATCTCGAAGTCGCCCAGCAGCGCGCCGAACGGCGCACCGCCGAAGGTGCCGAATTCCTCTTCGTAGACCTTCTTGAACATCGTGCTCTGGTCGAACTCGATGGCGCTCTGGAAGTCCTTCACGAGCTCGCGCTTGGTCGCGTTGAGCATCTTGACCTTCAGGTTCGGGCCGGTGGACGTGTTACGCACCAGGTAGTTCAGGCCCGTCCAGCTGCCCTCCAGCTTCTGGAATTCGGGCGCGTGCATCACGGCCGACAGCTGCGCGGAAATCAGGCGATCCAGTTCGGCCACGCGCGCATCGATCGTCGCGGCCAGATTGTTCGACACGACGACCGTGCCTTCCATCACCTGGTTCACCAGTTCCGAGATCAGGTCCTTGGCGCGGGCATGCTCCGCGCTCGACTTGGCAACCTTGCTCTGCTCGACGATCTGGTCCAGCAGGCCCGTTTCGGTATGGGTCGCGCTCGCTGCGGCCCCGGCGGCATTCGGTTGGGTGCTCATGGTCATTCTTTCGTTGCTTGCTGGCCCAGTTCGGCCAATTTCTCAGTGCTGTTCAACACGTCGTTGAGCAGGTCTTCCAGTTTGTCGTTGCCGGCCAGCTTGTTGCGCAGGTCCGCCAGGCGGGTACGCGCTTCCAGCAGCTTTTGCAGCGGCTCGATTTGCTGCACCACCGCCTCGGGGCGGAAATCGTCCATCGAGCGGAAGGTCAGGTCCACGGCGAATTCGCCGCCTTCGGCCGACAATTCGTTTTTCACGCGATAAGACGCGCGCGGCGCCACGCCTTTCATCACTTCGTCGAAATTATCCCGATCGACGCCGACGAAACTCCGTTCCTTCAGGCGTTTTTGCGGCACGTCGGAATTGCCACCGAAATCGCCGACCACACCTACTACCATAGGCAACTCTTTATTCTCTATGGCATCACCTATTTCCACGTCGTAAGTCATTTGCACGCGTGGCGGGCGGATTTTCTGGAGCTTTTTCTGAACGCTGGAGTTTTTAGACATATGAGTCCCCTGTGGGTTGGAACGGGCTTATTTCAGTGCGCCGAATGGATCCGCGGCCGAACCGGAGTCGGCTTTCTTGCCTTTGCGGCCCTTGGCCGCGGTGGCTTTCGCCGGCGTCGTGTTGGCAGCCGGCGCGGGCGGAACCAGCACCTGCTCGCCCAGGCTCTCACGGAGCAGCTTCGCCAGATCCTGCGACTCGGTGCGGATCGAACCGGACAGGTTGTTCTGGCGGCTCAGATCGGCCAGTGCACGGGTGGAGAGACGCAGGCCGCTGATCGCGATGATGCTGTTGGCCAGGCGGTCGTTCGGATCGCGCACCAGCACTTCCTGGGCGTTGACGATCGCTTCGCCATACTGGCCGGCGTCGTAACGGGTTTGCGCGATATTGCTCCACGGGGTTTTATCGGATGGATAGGCTTCGGCAGCCTGCTTCCACAGCGCGACCGCCTGCTCCTTCTGGCCGCTGGTGCTGGCCTGGCTCGCATTGGCCAGGAACTCCTCCATCGACGGCACGGCGGGCTTTTGCACGACCGGCGGGGTCGTGGTGCAGGCGCTCAAAGAAACGGCGCAAACGGCGGCGCCCACAAACCGGCCCATACGGCCAAACGGAATTACCAAGGTCATGCTGTCCTCAAACTGGTGTTAAAGATGATGCTTATACTATAATAAACTCGGCAAGCAGAATAATATCAGATCTACATTATTGCATGCATTCAATTTGTTACTGAATTGTGCGCGGGTATTAAGTGACTTGCCGAAGAAGCTAAATCTCACGAATTGTCACGACATCGGCCACATTCTCCCGAAGTTCTCCTGAAGTGCGTGCAATGTATCCCGAAGAAATGTTACTCTTCTGCCATTTGATGACTGGCAGCACGCAAGACTGACGAGGATGTACACAGCATGAGCAGCAAAATCTTATGGGGCGAAGGCTTGTTCCTGCGCCCCCAGCATTTCCAGCAGCAGGATCGGTACCACGAGGAGCGGCTGCACCGCAACGTCGGCTTGCTGCACCCCTACGCCTGGGGCGTCAGCACGCTGCAGGTGGACCGCGACGCGCTGGCGAACAACACGCTGCGCCTGCTGGAACTGGGCGTGCGCTTCCCGGACGGCGAGCTGTATAACGCGCCCGGCGCCGACGAGCTGCCCGACACCATCGACCTGTCGCAGTTGCCCCAGTCGGCGCAGGCGGTGACGTTCCACGTCGCCCTGCCCGCGTTCAAGCCGTTCGGTGCCAACTTCGGCGAAGCCGGCAGCGCCGTGCGTTACCAGCAAAACAACCAGGATACGCCGGATCTGTACACGCAAGCTGCGCCAGCTCAGCTTGCGTATTTGCGCAAGACGGTACGCTTGGTGTCGGACGCCGAGCCGCTTGACTCGTACGTGCATTTCCCGCTGATGCGGCTGCGCCGCGCGGCGACGGGCGGCTTCGAGCTCGATGCCGCGTTCGTGCCGCCCAGCCTGACGATCAAGAGCGCGCCGTTGCTGTTCCAGCAGTTGCGCCGCCTGCTCGACGCGCTGCAGGCGAAGGTCAGCGCGCTGTACGGCCACCACCGCGAACCGAGCAAGCACGTGATCGAATTCCGCTCCGGCGACATGTCGTCGTTCTGGCTGCTGCACACGGCCAGCACCGCATCCGCCGCGCTGGCGCATTACTTCCACCACCCTGCCCTGCACCCGGAGCGGCTGTACGAACAGCTGCTGTCGCTGGCGGGCAGCCTGATGACGTTCTCGAAGAGCTGGACACTGGCCGACCTGCCCGTCTACCAGCACGCCGATCCCGGTCCCGCGTTCGCGACGCTGCACCAGATCATCCGCGAGCTGCTCGACACGGTGATCTCGTCGAAGTACTTCGCGATCGCGCTGCGCGAAGTGAAGCCGTCGTACCACCACGGCATGCTGGACTCGCAGAAGATCGACGAACGCACGACGTTCTACCTGGCCGTTTCCGCCGACCTGCCGGCGACCGAGCTGCTGGACGTGGTGCCGCTGCGCTTCAAGGTCGGCGCCCCGGACGACGTCGAGAAATTCGTGCTGTCGGCGATGCCGGGCGTGCGCCTGGCGCATGCGCCGCAGGTGCCGGCCGCCGTGCCGGTGCGCCCGGATGCGCTGTACTTCTCCGTCGAGGCGAAAGGCCAGATGTACGAGCGCATGCTGCAGGCGCAATCGATCTCCATCTACGTGCCGGGCAATATGCCGGCCGTGAAGCTGGACCTCGTGGCAGTGACACAGTAAACACCGCGCAGTAAAACTATCCATTCCAGATGAGTGACCCGAAATGAGTAACGCCGCCGCCCCTTCGCTGATGGGCAATGCCGCCCCCGCCGCGCCGACCGCGCCGCAGACCCTGCTGGACCTGATGTACGACGGCTTCTATGCGCTGTTCATGCTGAAGAACGGCAGCGTGCCGCAGGACGATGCGGCATTCGCCCGCAAGCTGGCCCAGTTCCTGGACGATTTCGGCCGCAACGCCAAGAAGCAGAACGCATCGCCCGACGACGTGGACGCGGCGAAGTACGCATTCTGCGCGGCCGTCGACGAAATCATCCTGCGCTCGGACTTCCCGATCCGCGACGCGTGGGAACGCCGCCCGCTGCAACTGCTGATGTTCGGCGACCAGCTGGCCGGCGAGAACTTCTTCAACCGCCTGGAACAGCTGCGCGCCCGCGGCAGCGTGCACGTGCAGGCGCTGGAAGTGTTCCATATGTGCCTGCTGCTTGGCTTCCAGGGCCGCTACATCCTGGAAGGCTCGGAAAAGCTGAACTACCTGACGTCGCGCCTCGGCGACGAGATCGCCCACATGAAGGGCAAACGCGGCGGCTTCGCCCCGCATGCGGAGCGCCCCGACCAGATCCGCCACAAGCTGCGCAGCGACGTGCCGCTGTGGGCGCTGTATTCCGTGTTCGGCCTGATCTGCGTGCTGGGCTTCATCGGCCTGCGCACGTCGCTGGGCCACACGACGGAGCAGCGCATCAACGCCTATAACGACGTCGTCAAGATGGCGCCCCGCGCGGCCAACCTGACGATCACGCTGCCTTGATGGGCGCGTCGTTGCCGTTCCCTTCGGCGGCGCAACTCTTCGGCACCGGCCTGTCGCAGCATGCTCGCCTGATCACGCTGGCAAGCGTGCAGGACACGGCGCTGCCCGAAGCGCTGATGGCCGAACGGTTCACCGGCCGCGAGGGTGTCAATGAGCTGTTCGCGTTCGACGTCGATGCGCTGTCCGTGTCGACGGACCTGGACCTGTCCGCGTTCATCGGCGAAGAGCTGACCGTCACGCTGCAGCAGCCGGACGGCAGCCGCCGCGCATGGCACGGCCTGTGCACGCAGGCGGCCTGGCTGGGCGCCGACGGCGGCGTGGCCCGCTATCGCCTGAAGCTGGAACCGGCGCTCGCCCTGTTGGCCTTGCGCCGCGACAGCTACGTCTTCCAGGACAAGGACGCGCGCCAGATCGTGACGGAGCTGCTGTCGGACTACCCGCAGGTGCGCTTCGAATTCGACGTGACGCAGGAGCTGGCGCCGCGCGCCGTCTGCACGCAGTATCGCGAAAGTGACCTGGAATTCGTCACGCGCCTGCTGGCCTCGGAAGGCCTGTCGTGGCGCTTCGAACACGCCCAGCCGGACGACGACAGCCAGGACGGCCAGGCGCGCCACAAGCTCGTGATCTTCGACAGCCAGGCACGCATTCCCGAGATGCCGGACGACGCCACGCTGCGCTTCCACGGCATGCGCGCGACGGACACGGACGACGCGATCGACCAATTCGGCGCGCAGCGGCGCATCGCCCCGAACGCGGTGACGATCAGCAGCTGGGACCCGGCGCAACTGCTCGCGCCGGCGTCCGAACAGCAATCGTCGCTCGACCTGGGCGAAGTACCGACCCTGGCCATCCACGACGGCAGCGGCGAACGCATCGCCAGCGGCTTCGAGAACGGCGCCACGCCCGACCTGCACAGCCGCCTGATGCTGCAGGCGCTGGAGCAGGACAACAAGCTGTTCGACGGCGCCGGCGCGGTGCGCCGGCTGGCGCCCGGCCACGGCTTCCACCTGGCGCAGCACGACCGCTACCCGGAAGGCCAGAACGGCTTCACGGTACTGTGGGTGGAGCACGACGCCCGCAATAACTTCACGGCGCAGATCCGCACGCACCGCGACGGCGTGGAAAACGGCACCTACCGCAACCGCTTCGCCTGCATCCGCGACGCCGTGGCGATCGTGCCGCGCGCAATCGCCGCGCCGCAGCCGGTCACGGCCCCCGGCCCGCAGACGGCGCTGGTGGTGGGCCTGCCGGACGCTGTCGCGACGACGACGCGCGACCATCAAGTCAAGATCCAGTTCGCGTGGCAGCGCGGCACCGGCGCCAACCCGGGCGGGCTGACACACGACACGGACGAAGAAGGCAACGCGCCTGGCGACGAACGGTCCGGCACGTGGGTGCGCGTGGCCGAAGCGCTGGCCGGCCCGAACTGGGGCAGCCAGTTCACGCCGCGCATCGGCACCGAAGTGCTGGTGGACTTCATCGAAGGCGACATCGACCGCCCGATCGTCGTCGCGCAGCTGTACACGGGCAGCGACCTGCCGCCGTTCACAGCCGGCGTCGACTCGCAGGCGAACCACCCCGGCACGCTGTCCGGCATCCACACCAACGCATTCGACGGCGCCGGCTACAACCAGTGGCAGCTTGACGACACGCGCGGCCAAGTGCGCATGCGCCTGGCCACCAGCGCGGCCGCAACGCAGCTGAACCTGGGCTACCTGATCGCCCAGACGCCCGGCACCGCGCGGCGCGGATCGTACCGTGGCAGCGGCTTCGAGCTGCGCACGGACGCCTGGGCCGTGGTGCGCGGCGGCGACGGCGTGCTGCTGACGACGACCGCCCGGGCCGGCGCCGTCTCCACCCAGATGGACGCGGCCGAAGCGCTGGGGTCACTGAAATCGGCGCACGAGCTGGCGAAGACGATCGGCGAAGCGGCGGTGAACCAGCACGCGCTGTCCAGCGCCGAAGCGTTGAAGGCGCATGCGGACACGATCGCCCTGCTCGATCCGGAGGACAAGGGCAAGTTCGACGGCGACGTCAATGGTCATGCGGCGCAGAAGGCGCAGGATGGTTCGCGCGAACTCGATGCGGAGCAGCCAGTGGAAAAATTCGGCGCGCCGCTGGTCGTGATGGACGCTCCTTCGATCATCAACTGGGCGACGCAGGCGTCGACTGTGCTGTTCGCCGGCCAGCAGTTGCAATGGATCGCGCAAGGGGATGTGCACGTCGCGGCCGGTGCCACGGTGTCCACCGTCGCCGCCAACGCCGCGTCGTTCTTCACGCACGCCGGCGGGATCCAGGCGATCGCGGCGCAGGGGCCGGTGTCGGTGCAGGCGCATACGGATCAGCTGGAGATTTTGGCTGACAAGTCGGTCAGTGTGGTTTCCGTGTCGGATTCCATCGAGATTAAGGCCAATCAGAAGATTGTGCTGCAGGCGGGGCAGTCCTCTGTGACGCTCGAGGGTGGGGATATTACGTTTGCTTGCCCGGGGGAGTTTAGTGTCAAGGGTGGGCAGCATGTGTTTGATGGAGCCGCGCGCAAAACCGCCAACCTCCGCTCGTTACCAGGTCAACTGACGACTGAACAGAACTGGATCGCCCTGCACTATCTCGACCCGTATGTCGGTGAGGGCATTGCCGCAGCCGAGTATGAAATTCACTTTGAGGGCGGCCGCGTCCTTAACGGTAAGCTCGACGACCAAGGCCAGGCTCATCACGACAATGTCGAACGCAAGCGTGTAACGAAGGTGATTTACAAGCCGCGCACTCCGGAAAGCGAAAAACCGGCGGCGCCTTTTGAGGATTTAGCAAATGGTTGAGGGACAAAAACGCAAGGGGCTCCATGGCTGAGATCAACACTACGCAGATGCGGGATGCACTGGCGTGGTTAACAAACGACCAAAAGAAAGCAGACGATCCGAGCACAAACCCCTTTGAATGGTTCTGGGAAGCAATACAGGGCGACTTCAACGAAGACCGTTCCACTGGTCAATTAGTGATGGACGCAGCAATTTCGATGATACCGTTGGTTGACCAAGTTTGCGACGCAAGGGATCTCATCGCAAACTGTGTCAAACTTCGCAAGGACGTTACAGACGGCTGGGCGTGGGTCTCGTTAGGTTTGACTTTGATCGGTCTGTTCCCATTTGTGGGCTCCCTGGTCAAAGGCGTGCTCAAGATCTTCTTTGCATTCGTACGCCGGATGGGTGGGGCTGCGATCCTCAAAGCCGTTGACTTGGCGATGACTTGGGTGATTACGTTCCTGCGCCGTCGGGACGTGCAGAAATACCTGAGGCTGCACAAAATCGACGACGTCTTCAACTGGCTGGCGAAAGAGATCAGATCCATACGTGGCCGGATTAACGTCGCGGCTCTGCTAAACGCATTCGATCGAGGTATCAAGGTCCTGGAGGGAATGGTCGATAAGGTGGCGTATGTTCCCCTAATCGGAAAGAAGGCGCGCGGGTATCTTGAAGATGTTCAGAAAGTTCGCTTGGCAGCCAATGATTACCTTGCTGACCAGTTAAAGCCTCTCTTTGATATCTTCGATCGGATTGCATTGAGGCTAGACCGTGCAGCGCTCGAGAACATGCCGGGCATCGTAAATGTCAAGAACGTTCACTTCCGCGGCACTCTTCCAGAAGCGGCTGCGGTCAGGTTGATGGGGGAGCCAAACCCTCTCCCGGAATGGATGAGCAAAGGAAAAACTGGAAATTATCCTGCGCTGAAATACGATCGCTATAAAGACTACGTCGCCAAACAAGTCGCCAAGGGATGGCCACCACTCAATCAAAACAATATTGAGTCGTTTGCAAATATTCTGAAAGGAGAAATTTCGGGGCCTGCTCGGCTATACCGTATCCTTTCGCCCAATAGCCGGGCGATGAGCGATTGCTGGGTGACAGAGGAGGTTTTCAATGCTTTGAAGGCTGCAGAGAATCCGCGCGCCGCTTGGCGCCGGCACCTCGCTGTCTGGCCAGACTGGAACGTTAACGGACAGTTCGTGGTATACGACGTCAAACCTGGCGAGACGTTGAAGGTATGGCGCGGCAAGGCGTCGAGCCAGTTTAAGAAGAGTTTACCCGACCGTCATCTGGAGGGTGGCTGGGAACAAATTATCTTCAAACTGGACTATAGCGACGCCCGCAATGATACTATGCGGTTCTATAAACTCAATGGCGGAAAGAAGAATCGGCTGGAAGGCGCCATCAGTCAGGGAGAGTATTATAAGCTCCCAAAAGATGAGCAAGCACGTTATGTCAGCATACGGGAGAGCATCAATCACCCTAACATTAGCGGCCCGTTTGAAACAGGCTGGCGATATGAAGATTTCGACGGCGCAGGACTCGTAGATCGTATCGGTCTGCCAGCACTCCCTGGACAGACAACAAAGTTGGCAGATTAAAGAGAATCATATGCAGAATATCCCTATCGAACTTACTCAGGCTCAAAAAAGGCAAGTTACTCTTCTTTATCATTTTGCCTCGCTCGATTACCTGAGAGGATTGCAGAAAAATCTCCATGAGCTCATGGCTTTCGTCGATCCAACACTTGACTTAGCCAAACTTCAGGCCCGTGACAGCGTGTTAACAGACGCTCGCTGGGGTGCACGCAACACGTCCGGCAACTGGGCGAATAATGGTTGGCCGTTGCTGGCTGACTTCGAGCTCTCCGTTGCAAGAGATATAGCCAAGCGGTCGTATGAAGCATACTCGATCACTGACGCAAACCAATGTGCTCGCGGACTTGCCGAGCTGTCGCTAGGCTGGATGACACCCGATGAGCAGGCTGACTTCGAAACCCGTTTCGATAAAATCGTCCAATACGCAGGTTACATCGACAACACAATGAGTCAGCACGAAGTCGCTGGTCGTTGGGATGATTTCGGGCTTGCTATGGCTGGTAAGGCTTTCCCCGAGGTGCTCAGATCTGCGCCTGCGCTGCGGCTGCGTGCAGACATTACGGCTGCAACTGGCCAGACGCCAGTGCGGACTGGCGTCTACCTGCCTATTGATGATCCAAACGGCGCTCCGCAATTCTGCTGGGTTGGAAAACCCGCCGGTGTGCTTCTCGAATCGAACACGTTGAACGATCTCGGCTTGGAGGCGCTTGCAGAGGTTGGTCGCAACTCGCTTTGGGTTGACGAAGAACGTATGTATGAGTTCGTCCAGAAACGCATGAACGATCCGCGGTTGCTAGCGGATCCGCTGTTTGAAGATAGCGTCGAAGACCCCGACTTGGCGCCGAGCCTCGTCGCGCGCAACGCATTTACGACGCGCCCTTGCAAGTGGATTTTTGTTGAGCAGATACACGGCGAAATGGTCTCCCTGGATGAGGACGAGCATGAGCCCAGCTCGTTTGAAGGCCCGCGCGTGGTAGCTGGGTCTCCGTGTCCGACCTCTGGCTATTATTTCACCCCGGCACAGCCCGGGTCGCGACGGATGTTCGCGGCAGGTGAGATCATGCCTGAAGTGGGCGGAGCCTACGGCGCGACAATTTGGCAGTGGGACCACACTCAGTAAAAGAAAAGCGTTTAATCATACTGAGGCGTTCGATTTGGAGAAATCTGGCACGTTTCAAAACGTGCGTAGATCGATTTACCGAGGGCAATAGACGATCCTGCTCCGTGACGCGGCCTACCTGCGATTACAACTCCTCGCAGCCTGGATCCAGACGCGTGGATTCACTGTCGAGAAAATGATCGAAGCGTGGGACCGCTTCATGAATCAGCTATGAATAAACGCATCTTTCGAAATTCTTGCGCCCCACTTCTTCTAGTGGCAGCGGCAGTATCCGCACCTACGATTGCGGCTCAACCCGGTCGGGGTGCGCCGGTGCTGGCCTGCGCCCTGATAAAGAAGCAGAAGCAACCTGCCGCCATTTGGACGACCGCGCAGGGAGCTCCCATCAGTGGAGATATTGATTTAGGACGTATCGACAAAACTGGTGATCACGGCGCGGAAGAGTATGTGCCAGCTGAAAACCTCTATCACCTAATATTGTCTCCAAGCCGCTTGACTGTCACATACCCGTGCTCACTCAGCCTTTGCATTGAGGCTGAGAAAATTCAACCGCGATGCCCAGACACTTCCGAGTACGAAATAAAAATGGGCGTCTTACCGTCAAAATTTGGGCCCGGCCCGTTCTCCACGGACACGGTGCTTACGCCGGAGGATCCAAAATCGGATTATCCGCTCGACCTCGATCTGCTATCTGGAAGGCTGGTAAAAGGCACGGTTCTTATGCCGTGGTTGGAAATTCAAGAAATAACACGCAACCAAGTTTCGAGTAAAAGCACGAGCGGCGACCGACAGCAACTGTTGAGGTACTCAGTGAGAAATACAGGAAATCGACACGTTCAGTTGCGCGACTGGGAAAAAGTTGATGGGTCAAACTCAGGCATTGAATTGAAAGAAAATACCTGCGCATCAGGCCTCATTTCTCCAGGTGCGGCATGCACTGTAGTACTGAGCGTCACTCCCGACGGCTCTCGATCAAGGAAATATGCCTCGTGGGTTGCTTCGAGTGTCGATGAACGGATAAACGTTACCATCTACGCGAATTTCGACGAAAAGTCGCATCTTATAGTATCCCTGAAGACTCAATAGGTTCCTATAAGCTTATTTAGGCGCCTTATTGCTCTTTAAGGATACCCCGGCTCTGACGCAGAAAATCGTGGGCAATGCCCTGGACGCTGGCACATACAAAAAGCAAGGGACGTTTCAGACAGATGAGTTTCTTTCGTCTCTGCTCAGCTCTTCTTATCTTAACGATCGGATCGCAACTCTTAGGGTGCGACTATTCGAATAGTATGCAGACACCGATGAAACAGGGAAATAAAGTCGAATTTAACCTTCGCGAGAGTGGCGACACCTTCAAGTCCCGCTATTCTGAGCTGGTAAAGGCATTACGGCAACCGGTCGGGGTCACCTTCTACAATGTGCAGTGGCCGTCCGGCAAAAAAGGTGCCGTCAAGATCAATGCGGGATCAACGACTCTGGAAGTTGACAATGTTCTTCATCTTTCGGCTGCCCAGGATGAGGCTTTCCAGAACGAAGGCATAGCGACAATAAATGTGATCAGTGGCATTAGCGGTCCCAACGGGATATCGCATCTGGGAGCGCGTGACTACCTCTTTTCTGCACTTGCGAAGCTGAGAAAGGCCGGTTGGGCGCCAACTATTCCCTTTGGCGCACCCAGGCTCCGCGGAAGGGAAATGTTGATGTACAAGGCTGAGTCGGGGAAATTCACGACGCTTGACGCTGACTACGTGCCCACGCTCGATGAATGGCTCCAGCTTGAGGACCTCACGATTTGGGAACTGCACGGAGACCGTGCGTTTCTCAAGGTTAGCTTCAAGCGTCAGTCCAAAAGTGGGGATCCTGCCGGCTTAGACATCTACCTTATAACCTATGAACTTACTTCCGATGTTAACTATTTCAGAGGCTTCGTCGATCCGCTCCATCGTGGAGAGTGGAAGACTTTATTGCAAGCGGAGCTAGACGAACTTGCAGTAAAACGCAAGAACATTGAGCGACAACTGTCCATACGAGGCGTTCACATTGATACCGGTTATAAAGATCCTGTGGCCCCTGAGTAGCTTACGCGATGAACATCTTCGAGCTCTAGTTTGGGCGACAGAGTTAGCAAGTATCTGCGGTTTTAGATGCAGCTGACTCCCCGGGCACACTACTAAATTCGGATACTGATCGTGGCAACGGAATTTGAGCTTTCTCGCTCGCACGCTATTCAGGCCACTGTGCTCTATCACCCTATGCGTAGAATTCGAATTCGTGCTGCCTTCACCTTGTATTGTTATATAATACTCGGCACCTCTGCTGCATCGGAAGATGGACAGTGCTCCGACGGTTGCGTCATACTAAGTCGTAGCGATGATCAGAACTGCGACCTCAATAAAACGCCTCTATCCCGCTGTGGTGGGTATCGCCAGTTCATGAAATCTGACGCAATATTGAATGAGGAGTATCGTCGTCTTTTTCAGCAACTGAAGTTGATCGACAGAAAGTCCCTGCAGAAGGCTCAACGCGAGTGGATAATGTGGCGTGACGAGCAGTGTGAGACTGAGGAAGTGGAAGCGAATTGCGATAATGGTGTGTGCGCTGGTGTGGCGCACGATAGCTGTATCTTGGATCTCACCGCGCGAAGGGCAAAGGAGCTGCGTCGTTTCACGCAGGAGAATGCTTCTGGAGTAGATAGCGGGTTCGCGTTCTCAAAGGGTCGCACGGATCGGGATTGAGACCGTAAATTGACGACTGTGGTGGCGCCATATGCCAGCTTTATCCAATGTCACAATGGAACTTGAACTTTCCCGCTGGCAGGCTATTCAGGCCACTCTGCTCTATCACTTCGCCTCACTCGACTTCTTAAAAGGTATGCAGAATGCAATGGATGAGCTAGCCGTACATGTCGAGAGCATCCTTGATCTGGCGGCAACCCAAGGACGGGATCGGCATCTCAAGAGCCCGCGCTGGGGAAGCCGCGACACGTCCGAAAATTGGACAAACAACGCATGGCCTTTTTTAAAAGACCTGCAGCTCACAACTCGCCGCCAGATTGCCGAGCGTGCCTTTGAGAAATTCAATATAACGGGATTTAACCAGTTTGACCGGGCTCGTTCAGAATTCTCTATGAACTGGACCACACCCGACGAGGAATTGGAGGTCGACAGTTTGGTTGAGAACGTGGCTAGCTATGCTCGTTATATTGATCAAACCTTGGACAAGTATTCAACTACAAACGGGTGGAGCGACTTTTCCCTAACGTGTGCTTGGTCACAATTCAAAGAAAGCTTCAATCGCATTCCCAAGTACAGAATACGCTTCGATGTCAAAGCGAAAACCGGCACGATGCCGCCGCGCACCGGGGTGTATGTGTCTGATAGTGATCAGAACGCGACATTACAGTTTGCGTGGCACGGCAGTCCGTGTGGCAAGCTGCTATTGGGCTCCACGTTCAACCGCCTTGGCTTGGATGCACTGACTGAGGTTGGGCGAGCGGACCTCTGGATAGATAAAGGCAAGATGCTGCAATTTGCGCGCACCCACAAGAGAGACCGCCTTCTAACGGAGGACCCGTTCTTGGAGGAGTCGTTGCAGGATGCCGACCTCGCCCCTTCTTTAATAGCTCGGAATGTGGACGCTGAGGTCGACTGCGCTTGGTACTATGTGGAAGTAATAGAAGGTGAATACGAAGAGATAGACTCGAAAGTTGCTCAGGCGCCCGACGCCATACGAGTACCGGGAGGAGAAGCGTGTCCGGTTTCGGGGTATTACTTCACGCCTGCAAAGCCAGGATCTCGAGCATTCTTTGCCAAGGGCACGATCATGCCGCGCCTCGATTCACGTTATGGCTTAGCGATATGGCAGTGGGACCTCGATCAGGCCTAGTAATACGCATTTGCCATGAGATAGTCGCTAGGAGATCGTGAAGTAAAGTTCAACCAGCCGCCTGTCCTATTGGTGACAACGTTACGTGTCTGATACGATGTAGCTGATGAATTGGATTCTTCTGCTCGCGATCGCCGTGCTGGCTGCAGTCGCAACTGACAGTCGCGCCGATACACCGGGGCTTCGTCCCGAATTGGTGGACACACCTTATCTAGCGGCACGGGGGATAGCGATGCACTTCCCCGTGATAGGCGCTCTGCGTATCATGGATAAGCGCGGCGAGCATCTGCTGGTCCTGACTCGAAACGCCGACCTATCCCCTTCTCGTCCGAAGTCCCCCCGCATCGAACACATCGACCTTGTCGCATATTATTACGACCGCCGCGAAGGTGGTTGGACGACCACATGGACGATACGCGACAGCGTCGACTGCCCTGGCCTCGACGCAGCGGCCGACTTCTTCACGGCAGCGGTTTCCTTCACGGATCTGAACGGCGACGGGAGGGCCGAGGTCACGGTGCCGTACCGCTTGTTTTGCGGCGGCGGTATCGAGCCATCGACCGTCAAGGTGATCCTGCGCGACGGCGCCACGAAGCTGGCGATTCGTGGCGAGTCGACCGTACGTTTGCCTGGAGAGGAGCCGTTTGGCGGGGAACACCGGTATGACAAGGCCTTGTTACAGCCAGCGAACGCAACGTTCAAGCGGCATCTCGACCAGATCTGGTTGAAGGTCTCCGTCGACACACGTCGTTGATGGGTACGTTCTATCATGCTTCGGCAATTCGCCAGATCAACAGCATCGAGATAATTTTCGGCGATGAAAAAACCTCGCAATGAAGCCCCCGCTCAGAACATGCTGCCTTCCGAGTTGGAACGACGGCAGATCTTTTACTGGCTCAAGCGCAACAGCTCTGTCACAGCATGGCGGCGCGTCCTCGCATACTACGAAGCTTGGGTAAACGTCGTACTGAAGAGCGCCCAGCTGGCCGATGAGAAGGGCTGGGGTAACGAAACTTCGCTGCCGCAACTGGAGTACGCCCGTTTACAGAAGTACCTCGCGCATTTCAAAACGTGCGTTGATCGCCTTGCCAAGGGCGATAGACGCGTATTCCGGTTCAGCGAGAGCGGCGAGTTTTTCTTTGCCGGACAGGTACTTTCGCACTGGATGCAGATGCTCGAACGCATCAGAATCGGCGAGAACGGCATAAACAACCACACGCCTCTTTGGCCGGAATTTTGCGATGGTGTGAATTCAGCAGCACAGGCGTGGGGAGAGTGTGGCATCAGCCTCCTTGAGGAGAGATTCGGCAACGATTCTGCCCGGCTGCCATACGGGAACTGGCTGAAGGGAGAGCTTGAAACCGTGCCGTTCCCGGCACAACTGGCGCCGGTGCCGGAGCCCTCCGACAGCATATTCGTGTGGTCGGGCCTCTATGTGCCCTGTTCCGGCATCTGGGAGCCCGTCGCAGGACCAAAGCCATCGTTGCTCGATGTGCTATTCCGAAAGCCCAAGCTACAGCCGCCGTTCCAAGTAGTCGGGGCAATGAACTATCTCCACGAAGGTTCGGGAGCGCCGAAGATATACGTCGAAACCGCCGAGGAGGGTATCGACGTTGAAACGACATGGCGCTTGCTGTGGCGGGATGACCGCTACCTGGACGGCATAGTTCCCGAAGAGGAAGCAGGCTACCGCTTCTCCGCTCCAAATGCAGCTCTACCACCGCCGCCGATCGGTTTCAGCGTTTGGGATATGACGGTGGCGGAAAGCGACACCCGGGCGCCAACGACCGGCAGATGGCTCACAAAACCAGATATTCGGGTGAGCGTGTACCTGAACAAAGGCGAGCGGCTGCCGCTATACGAGGGCCGCTCCGTACAGTGGCTGCTCGACGAGATCAATACGTAGGCTTTGCGTGCGAGCCGCACAGCCGATCACGGCGTCCTCTCCAGATACGGCTGGCACGCCCTCTCCTTCCCCGCGCCGCCGTTGCAGATATGCCAGCGGCACATCACGGCGCCCGGCTTGCCCAGCGGCGGGCAGCGCTTGAACGTGTCGCCCTCGGAACGTGCCCTCTTCTTCGCACGCTTCGCCGCACTGGTCTTCCGTGCGGACGCCTTGGCCGGTTCGGCCGTCGGCGGCGCCGCAGGCGCCACCTCCGGCGCGGCAGGTTCCGGAGCTGCCGCAAGCCGACCTGCGGTAGCCGGCACACCGGTCGCTGCTTCAGCGCCAGCCACCGGCTGCGCCGCGGCCTGCGCTGCCGGGGCACTCGCCGCCGCAACGCCGACAGTCGGGTCCACGGGAGCCGGCAACGGGGCTGGCACCGCCGCCGGCACAACAGGCCGCACCGCCGCCCGTTCGATCCGATGAATCGACCGCTCACTGCTGATGAACTGCACACCCAGCATCACGGCAACGATCACCCCCAGCGCCGCAGCCCCGCCACCGGCCCACAGCACCAGTTTCCGGAACATCGCCGGCGGCGCACCGGCCCGCCCCGCGGCCGGCGCATCCGCGGGAAGCTCGGTGCGCGCGTCGGGAGTGCCCGGCGCCTCAGGCGGCGCCGCGGTCGGTGGTGAGGAATACGAATTTTCGGCCATGCTCAACAATACGATATTTCAATGACATCTGTCGCATTGTAAGCACAGCCCGTACGTGCCGCATGTCACCGCTCACACGTGCGGCGTGTGCTAGCCTTCGGATGCACAATCCGTCGCGTATCCGCTACCGCAATGACCTCCAACCTCTGCACACGGCGCAGCCACTCGTTCGACGCACCGGCCACGCCGGGCATCGACATCTGGCTCGCCCACTACCGCCAGTTCACGGACCAGCCACGGTTGCGCGCGGTACTGAGCCCGGCGGAACGCGACAAGGAGCAGCGCTTCCATTTCGCCGACGACCGGATGCGCTACCTCGTCACGCGTGCCCTGGTGCGCGGCACGCTGTCGCGCTACGCTCCAGTCGCGCCGGACCAGTGGCGGTTCGAGGACACGCCATTCGGCCAGCCGCGCATCGCCAATGCCGAGCCGGAATGTGCCGGCCTGGCCTTCAACATATCGCATACGGGAGGGTTGATCGCGCTGGCGGTGACGCGCGAGCGGGCGTTGGGCATTGACGTGGAAAACGTCACGGCGCGCCATTCGTCGGAAGGCATCGCCCGGCGCTTCTTCTCCGCGGCGGAGGTGGCGGCGCTCGAAGCCGTGCCGCCGGCGCTGCGCCACGAACGCTTCTTCGAATACTGGACGTTCAAGGAAGCCTACATCAAGGCGCGCGGCATGGGGCTGTCGCTGCCGCTCGAGCGCTTCACCATCCATTTCCCGCAGGACGATGAGGTGCGGCTGGAGATCGACCCGGAACTGGGCGACGATCCACAGCGCTGGTGCCTGTGGCAGCTGCGGCCGGCGCCCGGCTATCTGCTTGCGCTGTGCGCTGAACGTAAAAACACCGCGGTCCCCGCCGTGACGGTATGGACCGCGGTGCCCGGTACTGAAGGCGATCTGTTCGGCGTCTAGGCCGCCGCGTATGCCGGCATGCGCACGACGGGCCTGCGTGCCGCCGCCACCGCCGCGAGGTTCTTCCGGTCCTGGCCGTACGGCGTAAGCACGGCGTGCGAAGTCGATTCCGATGCAGGCGGCATCGCGTACTTGACGAAGGTGGCCAGGGTGCCGGCCGGGCCCACGTCGAGGTAGCGGTACGTGCCTGTCTTTTCCAGGTGCGCGATCGCGTCGCGGAACCGGATCGGCCGCCGCACCACGCGCCAGAAGAAGTCGTCCGGCAGACGGTTCAGCGTTGCCACCTGCTCGCAGCAGACGAACGGCAGCAGGCCGCGGCCACAGCTCACCGGGTGGGCCAGGAAGGCGCTGCGGGCCGCGTCGATCCAGCGCGAGTGATACGCGTAACCGACGGCCAGCCGCTGGTGGGCGATTCCGCGCTGCTTCAGTTCCCCCTCGATCACGTTCAGGCTCGCCGCCGGTGCCGAGACGGCGAAATGCGCGCCGAAGTTCACGCCGGCCATCTCGCTGTGCCGGCGCAGGAAGTCCTCGTCGTACAGCGCTGGATCGGCCAGCACGGCGATCATGCCGCCTGGCGCGCAGGCGCCCTCGAATGCCGCGACCTGGGCCAGCACGGCGGACAGCGCTTCCTCCACGCCCAGGTAGCCGCCCACGGCCGCCGCGGCGAATGAGCCGAGGCTCGCGCCCAGCAGCAGATCGGGGTGCTCGCCCTCGTCGATCAGGCATTGCGCCAGCGCGTATTCCACCATGAAGATGGCGGGATGTGTCAGCGCCGTCTCGTCGAACACCTCTCCCTTGCCGGAACCGTAGATCGCTTCGATCACGCGGCGGCCGGCGATGCGGTATGCGCGCTCGTCGAGGTCGTCCATCCAGTGCCGGAACACG
Source organism: Pseudoduganella flava (assembly GCF_007830495.1). GTDB lineage: Bacteria > Pseudomonadota > Gammaproteobacteria > Burkholderiales > Burkholderiaceae_D > Rugamonas > Rugamonas flava. The sequence continues at coordinate 51,114 of NZ_VLKW01000010.1, forward strand.
GGATGCTCCGCGTAGAGTTGCCGGCCCATCTGGTAGTACTGCGAACCCTGCCCCGAAAACATGAAAACAGTCTTGGCGTTCATTGCGAACTCCTGATTGATAGGCGTAGCGGTGCCGCGCCGGTGTTCAGCAGCGGTCGGTGACCACCTGCAGGCCGAGCGAGCGGTAGTAGCCGCACCAGAACAGCGCGGAGTCGCGCGCCTCTTCCGGCGTGCCGGCCGTCTCGATCTCGAAGATGTCGATCTTGCCGGTGTCGCGGGCTTGCCGCACCCAGCGCGCGATGTCGCCGTGGCTGTCGTCCGCCAGGTCGGAGTAGATCTTTTCCTGTTCGTGGTCGGGCGACTTGTCCATCCAGCCGATGTAATACAGGTCGTCGGTGCCGGCCCCCAGGCCGAAGACGTGGTAGTTAGCAGTGCTCATGATTCACCTCGTGCGATGCAGTGAGTTGGTGGTCCCGGCCCAGCGCCGGCGCCGGTTTGCCGGTATCTCCTCCAGCGTCCAGCGCGCCCGTTCATGCGGGCGTCAATTCATCCAGGTCGAAGTAGCCGTTGTAGCCTTTCATGTAGACGGCGGCGCGGTGGCCGAACAGCACCATGGCCGCGGTGCGCGTCTCCAGGACGCCCGCCACGATGGCCGATTTGCAGCGCGTGCTCACCGGGTGCTGGCGGTTCCATGCGCTGACCTTGTCGTGGGCGCTGCGCGGCTTCGCGGCCTCGCCAGCCGGCTCCTCCGCCGCGATCCGCGCCGCCAGCGCGTCGACGGCGTCCTGCGGCGTCAGCTGTTTGATCGTGTAGTAAAGCCGGGTCAGCACGTCGCCGTGGCCCACCTCCTCGAAGTCCGCCGCCTGGCCGCGGCGCGCGGCGACCGCCATCAGGTACTGCACGGTCTCGCACCAGCGCACCGGGCTCGCGATCTGCGCGGCCAGCGTGCCGAGGATCGCGTCGGCGCTGTAGGGCCGCGCGGTCACGTTGGCGATCACGGGAATGCGCGGCGCCGCGAATTCGAACTGGGCCAGATAGTCCTCGAAGCTGTGCATCGCGTCCTTCATGAACGCGGAGTGGAACGCACCACTGGTCGCCAGCGGGTAATAGCGCATCTTCCCCTGCGTGAAGAACGGTTCGGCCCGCGCGATCTCTTCCTCCAGGCCGGACAGCACGACCTGCACCGGCGTATTGTGGTTCGCCATGGTCAGGTTCGTCAGCCGGTTCTCGACGAGGATCTGCTCGATCTCTTCCTTGCTGGCGTTGACGACGGCTGCCATCGCGCCGTTCGTCACCTGCGCCATCATCTCGCCGCGCCGGCGCACGAGCTTCAGGCCCGTCTCGAAATCGAAGCAGCCCGCCGCCAGCAGCGCATTGAACTCGCCCAGGCTGTGGCCCGCCACGAAGTCCGGTGCCCGCCCGGCCTCTTCCAGCTTGCGGTAATACGACAATGCGTTGACGACGTACAGCGCCGGCTGCGTGAACTGGGTCTTGCCCAACTCGTCGCGCGGGTCTTCCAGGCACAGCTCCCTGATCGAATAGCCCAGGATCGCGTCCGCCTTGTCCGTCAGTTCCCGGTAGGCGTCGAACAGGTCGCCGCCCATTTGCTTTTCCTGCGAACCCTGGCCGGGGAACATGTAAATCTTCATGTTTGCCACTCCATATATTGGTTGTCAGATCCGTTGCAGGCAGACGGCCGTGTTGATGCCGCCGAAGCCCATGCTGAGGTTCAGTGCGTGATCGATGCGGTGTTCCACCGCTTGCGGGCCGACCCAGCGCAGCGTGTCGTCGATCGGTTCGTCCAGGTTGCGGCAGGGGTGCAGTTGCCCTTCCTTCATCTGCAGCGCGACGGCGATCAGTTCGACGGCGCCCGCCGCCGACAAGCCGTGGCCGACGATCGACTTCGTCGTGTTCAGCCACGCGTGATCCAGTTCGCAGCGGCGCAGGCTGGCCAGCTCCGTGGTGTCGCCGATGTTCGAGCCGGTGCCGTGCGGGTTCACGTAGTCGATGCGCGACGGCGACACGCCAGCCATCTGCAACGCCCGCCGCACGGCGCCGACTTCGCCGTCCACTGACGGATTCGGATTGCGGTTGCCGTCCAATGTCATCGCCCACCCGGCCAGCCGGGCATACGGCCCGTGCGTGCCGCGCTGCGCCGTCCCCTGCCGTTCGATCACCAGCGCGCCGCAGGCCTCGCCGAAGATGAAGCCGTCGCGCCCCGCATCGAACGGCCGGCTGGCGCGGGCCGGCTCGTCGGCAAAATGGCTCGAGCCCATCGCGCCCAGCGAACGGAAGCCCTGGCACTCCCAGTACGACAGGTCCATCAGCGCGCCAATGGCGATGCACACATCCACCCGCCCCGATTCGACGGCGGCAATCGCTTCCAGCACGGCCACCTGGCCGCTGGCGGACGCGCCGCCGACCGTGCAGGCAAAGCCGCGAATGCCGAACACTTCGCTGCAGAGGCCGCACAGATCGCTGTCCATGAACGACATGCCGTAGGTCGGCCGCAGGTACTGCTCGCGGCCCCGGTAAGCGTCGTGCAGCTGTACCAGCTCGCGCTGCTGCACGTTCGAGCCGCCGATCACGAGCCCGATCCGCTCCGGCGCCACCTGTGCCAGCGCCGCGTCCTGCCAGGCCTCGTGCAAGGTTGCCAGCGCGGCCTGGCCGGACAGCGATGCGGTGCGCAGCAGCGCTCGCGGCACGTCCGGCGGCAGCGCCAGCTCGCCGATCTCCGCGCCGATAAACGGTGCGTCGCCCTCGGCCGGGGCGGGACGCTGGCGGCCAGGCCGGCGCATCACGCCGAAGCGGTGCTCGCCGGCCAGCAGCGCCGCCGTGAAGGCGTCCCGGCCCTGGCCGATCGCCGCCGTCACGCCGATGCCGCTGATGACGATGTCAGGCTTTTTCATGGATGATCCGCGCCAGGTCGGCGATGTTTTCCGCCTTCGCCATGTGGATCAGCGGGATGTTCAACGCCAGCGTTTCCAGCGTCATCATGATGATGTCGGCCCGGTCGATCGAGTTGGCGCCCAGCGACTTCAGCGAATCGGTCGGCTTGAACGCATGCGTCTCCAGGCGCGGAATGACTTCGCGCGCGTGGCGGGCAATGATCTCCACGATGTCGTCGGTGCTCACGGTGATACTCACGATAGGTTCTCCTTCAGGTAAGTGTTGTACGGTGTTGTGCTTGATCCAGGCGGTCATTGCCCGAATACGGTGTCGATGCGCTCCCTCACTTCGCGCTGGTGGAACGTGACTGCGTGCATGGCCAGCTCCTGCCCCACGTGGCGGGCCAGTTCCGCGCGCAGCGGCGCCACCAGGTGGTCCTTCAACGTCATCAGCGACACGCGGGGCTTTTCGGCCAGCGTGCGCGCCAGCTCCAGCGCGTGGCCGGCCACCGCGTCGCGCGGTACCACGGCAAACGGCACGCCGCGCCGCTGCAACTCCTCGCCGCGGTAGGTGGCAGCCGTCAGCATCATTTCCTCGGCCAGCGCGAAGCCGAGCTTATTCGGCAGGATCAACGTCGAGCCCATGCCCGGCGTGAAGCCGTATTTCATGAAGTTCGCCGTGTAGACGCTCTCGCGGCCCAGCACGATCACATCCGCGAACATGCCCAGCACGAACCCGCCGCCGATGCCGTGCCCGCCCATCGCGGCCACCACCGGCACCGGGCAATTCAGCGCGAGGCTGTACAGGTCCTTGTCGCTGAACTGGTAGCGGCCCTCGAACAGGTCGCGCAGGCCGGCCTGCGTGCCGCCGCTGGAAAAATAATGGTCGTAGCCCGTCAGGATCACGACCTTGCAGTCGGCCCGCTCGCGGATGCCGGCGAATGCGGCCGTCAAGCCCGCGATCAACTCCTCGGTAAACGTGTTCTTGTTGGCGCGGTCCTGCATGCGCACCTGCACGATGCCCGGCTCCAGCGTGGCGACGTCGACGATCGGCTCGGTCATCAATCAGCCTCCCACGGGAACTTGCCGGTGCGGGCGTAGCGCGCGATCTTCGCAAGATTGGCCGGGTCGGAAAACACTTCCAGGTTCGCCTGCAGGGCCAGCGGACGCGCATGGCGCAGCGTGTCGTCCAGGCTCGCCGCATAGCGCTTGTAGCGCGCCACGCCATCGGCGCCCAGGCGTCGCAGCCGCAACAGTTGCTTGCGCAACAGGTTGTCGCTGTTTTCCTCGCATCCGTCGACCAGGCCCCAATCCAGTGCCTGAGCCGCGCCGATAGGCTGCGTCATCAAGGTCATCATGTTGGCGCGCGCCGGGCCGATGCGCCGCGCCAGGAACGGCAGCACGCACGCAGGCATCACGCCGAACAGCAGCTCGGACAGGCTGAACGTGGCCTTGCTGTCGCACAGCACCACGTCGCATGCGGCGACGAAACCGATGCCGCCGGCGTTTGCGCGGCCGCGCACGTGCGCGACGCTGACGAACGGCCCGGTGGCCAGCCGGTGCCACAGGTCGTACAGCGGGCCGGGATCCTGCGGCGGTGCGCCGCGCTCGAGCCGTGCGCCGATCTCGTTGAAATCGGCGCCGTTGCAAAACACCTCCGGCAAGCCTTCCAGCACGACGACCTTGGCGGCGCCCTCGGCACCATGCAGCGCAGCGCCGATCTCGCGCACCAGCGTGTCGTCGATCGCGTTGGCCGCCTGCGGGCGGTGCATCTGCAGGAACAGGATGTCGTCATCCAGCCGCACGCGCAGCGTGTCGTAGTTCATGCTCATAGCCATTCGTACTCCCGGTGGAATTCCTTGATCTGCTTGAGCACAAGGGTGGGCCGGCCGAGCACCGTGCGCGCTTCGGGAATGAAGTCGGCGTCCGGCACCGTGTTGCGGGTGCCGAAGCGCAGCGCGCGGCTCTTTTCCAGCAATTGGTCGTACTGCTGCATCGACAGTTCATAGCGCCGGTCCAGCAGCTCGGCGGCACGCAGTGCGCGCAGGCGCTCCTGGCCTTCCTTGCGCACGATGCCGCTGAAGAATTCCGAGCAGCAGCCGGACCCGTACGAGAACACGCCCACCCGCTGCGGCGTTTCGAAGTTGCCGTTGTCGATCGTGCTTGCCAGCGACAGCGCGGCCGTGGCGCCCATGATGTTGCCCACGCGCTGGCAATGCACGAGGCCCGGCGTGACGCGCCGCTCGAAGTCCGCCTCCACGTCGCGCGGCGTGGCCTTCACCAGCTTGCGCATCATATTGCGGTGCGCACCCTTGACCATGCCGCCGAACGGCGTGTGGTAGGCCAGGTAAGCGAACGTGTTGACGAAATCGGCGCCGTCGACGCGCTTGGCGTATTCCAGCCACGCGTTCTCGCAGCAGTTCAGGTAGGACAGCAGCGACAGGTCCGTGTCGCCCGCATCGCCATCGGCGGACGGCCGGCACGTATCCATCACTTCGTAGCCGTAGTAGCCGTTCGCGCCCACGTCGATCTGGAACACGTGCGGCCGGTCGCTGACGAGCATCGCGACGGCACCCGAGCCGCTGCTGGGCTCCGCGAAAGACCAGTCGGCGGACAGCGCGTCGCCGCCTTCCTCGACCATGAAGCGCGACACGTCGGTGGCGATCACCAGCGCCTTGGCGCCGGGCGACGTCTGCGCCAGCACGAAGTTGATCGCCATCTGCAAACCGGCCACCCCCGAGTAGCAGGCGTTCTTCAGTTCGAACAGGCGGCAGTTGCGGTTCAATCCCAGCAGGTCGTGGCAATAGGTGCTCATCGACTTGCCGAAGTCGAATGCCGACTCGGTGCACGTGATCACCATCTCGATCCGGTCTCTTTCGTCCGCGCTCAGCGCGTCGACCAGCGGCTTCGCGGCATTGACGGCAAACGAGATCGGGTCTTCGTACGGCAGCGCCACCGTCTTTTCGCGCATCAGCAGGTTCTCGAACCGGCTCATGTCGAGGCCGCGGTGAGTGGCCAGCTTGCGCACGTCGAGGAAGGCCGTGCCGGCAAAGAAATTCATCGCTTCGATTCCTACTATGCTCACTTTGTTCTCCGTCGGGTTAAGGGTGGCCGCTCAGCGGAAGGCCAGCAGCTGCCGCATGCTCTGGCCCTTGCGCAGCCGAAAAGCCGCAAATGCGTCGCGGTCGGGGAAGTGCAGGTACATGTTGTGTTGCATGACGTGGTCGAAGCGTTGTCCGGGCGGCAGCCCGTACGTATGGCCCGGGAATATCCGCGTGTGCGGCGCCAGCCGCGCCTTCAGCCTTTCCAGGCTGTCGAACATCTGGTGTGCCGCCTGCTCGTCCGGGCAGATGCCGCAGCCCTCGGCAAACAGCACGTCGCCCGTGAACAGCGCGTCGCCGATCAGGTAGCACGTGCAGCCGGGCGTATGGCCGGGTGTGATGATCGGTTCGATGCGCAAGGCACCGACGGACCACGGCGCGCCGTCGACCGGCACCAGCTGCGGTGCCGCGTACTTGAACGCCGCGATCTCGCGCCGCGGCATCCAGATCGGGCAGGCGTACCGTTGCGCCAGCGGCCCGGCCAGGTCCGTATGGTCCGGGTGGCCATGCGTGACCAGGATCCCGCGCAGCACGGCACCGGTACCGTCGAGTGCCGCGACGATCGCGTCCGCATCCCATGCCGGGTCGACCAGCACGGCCTGCCGGCTGGCGCGATCGACGACGAGGTAGTTATTGTTCTTCATCGGCCCGCGGGCCACCCTGATCAGGTGGACCTCGGTGGCTGCCGTGACGGCGTGCTCCACGCTGCGCTCCATGCTGTGCTCCATCATGCGGCGCTCCACGATGCATCCGATGCCCCTATCTTGCATGCGCGCTGTCCTCCGTTGTATCGGGAATATGTGGAAAATGTGTTGGAAATGTGTTCGAGCAATCGTCAGCGTCCGGCCGCCACCTTGCCGCCGTGGGTTTGCGGCGCGCCACGCAGTGCCCGCACGCAGAAATTGTTCAGCCTGACCAGCAGTTCGCCGCTCTCGTTCAGCAGACGGATCTCGTAGCGCCGGATGTCGGCCTGGCCCTGCTGGCCGGCGGCCGGCGCCACGTGCGCGTAGCAGGTGCCGGTCAACGGACGCAGGATCTCCACCTCGTCCAGCGCGAACGGCAGCCACGGCGTGCCCGGATCGTCGACGGCCGCGATGCCCGCCACCGTCTGCAATGCGCCGTCGATCAGGCATGGATGCAGCATGTATTGATCCAGGTCGTCGCGCAGCCGTGCGTCCAGCGCCAGTGCCGACAGCGCATAACCGTCGCCGATGTGGAGCGCCGTCACGGTGCGGAAGCTGGGACCGTATTGCAGGCCCGCCTGCGCCAGCCGGGCATAGAAGTCGGCGGCCGGCACGGTGATGCCCGCGGCCGCGGCAAGCTGGTGCACCGGCATCGGTGCCGCGGTCCGCGCATGCCGGCTGATGCGGCCGTAACCGACCCGGCCTTCCGAATGCAGCACCCGCTCGTCGTCCTCGTCGAACGACACGATCACGAACTCCGCGTTGTCGCCGTTCGCCTTCAGGATCGTGCGCACGGGCCGCGGTGTGTCGCCCAGCAGCAGCGGCTGGGCCCACACGATGTCCTCGATGCGCGTCACCGTCTCTTCGCCAGCCACCGCACCGGCAACGGCGGCCAGCTCGAGGAAGCCGGCGCCCGGGAACATCGGCTGGCCGTTCACCACGTGGTCGCGGCCGTAGTACTCGGCCGCCGACAGCGACGACGCGAAACTCACTTCGCGCAACGTCGACGCGTTGTGCGATACCAGCGGATGCAGCCGGGCGATCGGCGGGCGTGCCGGCGCCCGCTCCCGCGGTGTGCTCGAAACCCAGTGACGCTCGCGCGCGAACGGGTACGTCGGCAGCGGCAGGCGCAGGGGATGCGCCGTGCCGTACCACGTGTCCCAGTCGAGCACATGGCCGTCCACCCACAGCCGCGCCAACGCCGCCAGGTCGCCGGCGTCGAACAGCGCACGCGCCGAGCCGTCGTCCTTGCGCCGTTTTTCCGCCCGGCCCGTCAGCACACCGGCGTCCGTGGTGCCGGCCAGCGCATCGATGAGCTGCCCGGCGCTGTGCACGACGACCGCCAGCCGTTCTTCCATCGCTTCGCGGCCCACTTGCAAGGTGTAGGCAAGCCGGCCCAGGTCGGTCTCCGGCTGCGCCGTGACGTACGCGAGCAGTTGCGCCGCGCACTCGCGCAGCCGCTCCCGGTTGCGGGCCGACAGAACGATCAGCTGCGGACCATGGCTCGTCGCAGGTGCGGGCGCGGCATATTCCTCCAGCAGCAGACAGGCATTCACGCCGCCGGCGCCGAACGAATTGACGAGCGCGCGGCGCGGCTCGCCGTCCGGCGCCTGCCAGGGCGCCACGCGATGCTGCAGCGTGAACGGCGAATGCGCGAAATCGATGTTCGGATTCGGCGTCTCCGAATGCAGCGTCGGCACCAGTTCACGGTGGCGCAGCTGCAGCAGAACCTTTGCCACGGCGGCCACGCCGGCCGCCGACTCCGCATGGCCGACATTGGCCTTCACGGAGCCGAGCGCGCAGCGGCTGGCAGCGCCGTGGCGCTGGCCGAATGCCTGCGTCAGCGCCGCCACTTCCAGGCTGTCGCCCAGCTGGGTGCCGGTGCCGTGGCCTTCCACATAGCCGATCGCCTGCGGCGGCACGCCGGCCTGGTCCAGCACCGCGCCGATGACGGACGCCTGCGCCGCCGGGTTCGGAGCCGAATAGCCGTTCGAGCGGCCCGCGTGGGCCGTTGCCGCGGCGGCGATGACGCCGTAGACATGGTCGCCGTCCGCGATGGCCCGTTCCAGCGGCTTCAGCACGAACGCGCCGACACCCTCGCCTGGCACGAAGCCGTCGTCGCCCGCGCCGAAGCTGCGGCAGGCGCGGTCCTGCGCCAGCATGCGCCGGCGGCAGAACGACTGGTACTTCGACGGGTGCAGGTACAGGTTCACGCCTCCCGCCACGGCCACCTGGCACTCCTGCCGCGCCAGGCTTTCGCACGCCAGCTGCAGCGCCACCAGCGACGACGAGCAGGCCGTGTCCACCGGGATGCTCGGGCCCTGGAAGTCGAACACGTACGACACGCGATTCGCGATCGACCATGGCAACGAACCGGGGCGCGCGACTTCCGTGCCGTCCGCATCTTCCTCGGCCAGCAGGTGGTAAGTGTTCGTCGTGACGCCAGCAAATACCCCCACGTCCGCGCTGGCGCCACGCGGGTGCCGCTTCTTCAGGCTGTCGCGGGTATAGCCGGCATCCTCGAACGCGGCCCACACGGATTGCAGGAACAGCCGTTCCTGCGGGTCGATCAGGCGGGCGTCGTCGGCCGGAATGCCGAAGAACGCCGCATCGAACTGGTCGACGTCGTCGATGAAACCGCCCCACTTGCCGTAGATGCGGCCTTGCGCGGCGCGGGCCGGATCGGCTTCGTACAGTGCCTCCGCATCCCAGCGCGACGGCGGTACCGTATCGACCAGGTCGTGGCCGGCACGCAGGTGTTCCCAGAACTCGTCCAGCGACGCGGAGCGCGGCAGGCGCACATGCACGCCGACGATCGCCACCTTGCCCGATGCGGGCGGTTGTGCGGCCCGCGGTTGCGCGATGGGCTCCGGCTGTTGGCGGGGCGGTTCGGCCGGCACCGCCGCACCGAGATGGCGCGCCAATGCCGCGGGGGCCGATGCCGCCAGGTGCGCGGCCAGTGCCTCGATCGTCGCATGTTCGTAGAACAGCGTCTTCGGCAGCGGCCCCAGGTCTTCCTCGAGGCGCGCGTTCATCCGCCCGATCATCATCGAATCGACGCCGAAAGAGTCGAAGCGCTCCTGCGTGTCGATGCGGTCGGCGGCGAGCTTGATCTCCTGGCCCAGCACTTCTTGCAGGTACGCGGCCGTGGCTTCGACCAAGGCCGGCGCTTCGGCCACCGACACCGGGGGTTCGCTCGCCTGCCGGGTGTCCCGGGTCAGGTACGCCTTGACGCGGTCGGCGTCGCCATACAGCACCACGCCCTGCGCCGCATCCGTTTGCAGCAGCGCTTCCCAGCAACGCAAGCCCACGTCGCTCGGCAGCGGCGCGAGGCCGGTACGCCGGCTGGCCAGCGCGACATCGTCCGGCGCAAGGCGCATGCCGCCTTCCTGCCAGTACGGCCAGGCGATCGACAGCGTCCTGCCATGGCGCGTGCCGGCGGCAACGGCCGCGTCCCGTTCGGCCGCGAAGCCGTCCAGGAAGGCATTCGCATAGGCGTAGTCGCACTGCCCCGCATTGCCGGCCACGCCGGCCACCGACGAGAACAGCACGAACAGGTCCAGGTCCAGATCGGCCGTGGCCAGGTCCAGGTTCAGCGTGCCTTGCACCTTCGCGGCCAGCACCTGACGCATCTGCTTGCGTGTCTTGTTGACGATGAACGCGTCGTGGTGCACGCCGGCGCTGTGCAGCACGCCGTGCAGCGCGCCAAAGCGTACCGTCGCCTGTGCCACGGCCTGCCGCGCGCCTTCGGCACCGGCGATATCGGCCTGCAAATAGCACGCGTCGCCGCCCTGGGCGCGCAGTGCCGCCAGTTTCGCTTCGCCATCCGCATCCAGCGGCGAGCGGCCCGTCAGCACGACCCGGGCGCCATACCGCGCGCACAGCATTGTGCTGAACAGATAACCCAGGCCACCGAGACCGCCGCTGACGAGATAGACGCCGCCATGGCGCAGCGGCGGCTGGCCGCCTTGCGGCAGATGCAGCGGCTCCAGCGCGCGGACCTGGCGCCCAGCGGCGCCGTAGCGCACTTCCTCGTTGTAGAACGGTGCCGCCAGCTCGGCCGCCAGCACGGCGTCCACGCCATCGTCGTTGTCGAGCGCGATCGTCTTCCACGTGTAGCCCGGGTGTTCCTGCGCCAGCGTCTTCAGGTATGCGGCCAGCGCGGCGTGCAGCGCGTCGCCGCGGTGCATGCAGGCGATCCGTACCGGCGCCGTTGGCGCATGCCGCAGCAGCGCCTTGCTCAGGTGGTGCAATGTGTACAGGCCGCGGTCGAGCCGCGCGGCGGTGTCGCCATCGTGTTCCGGCATCAGCAGGACCGTGCCGGGCAAGGTGCCGGCGGCCGCCAGTTGCGCGATGTGGGCGTCCAGCGCGGCCTCGTCGCGGCCGGCCGGTGCCGGCAGTGCGCCCACCTGGGCCGGGCCGCCGATGCACAGCAGCGGGCCGGCGCTGCCGGTGCCCTCGGATGCCGGTGCCGCCTGCCACGTCGGCCGGTAGCACAGCAATTGGTCGCCCTGTACGGCCGGCGCCGCGGCTGCCGCCACCACGGGGATGGCGTCGATCCAGTAGCGTTCCCGCTCGAACGGGTACGTCGGCAGCGAGATGCGGCGCCGCTGTCTGTCGCGATGCAAGAGCGCCCAGTCGATGCTCACGCCACTGGTCCACAGGCGCGCCAGCTTTGCCAGATCGCGCTGGGCCAGTGTCATGTCGACAAACGCCGCACCGGCGTCGCCGTCGATCAGCGCGCCCGAGCCTTGGCGCGCGTCGCGCAGGCTGCCTTCGACCACCTCGGCCGCCGTGCCATCCGCGGCCCACTGGCGCAGCTTGTGCGCCAGATCCGGTTTGTCCGCCGCAACGATGGCGATTCGCTCCGCCATCGGCGTGCGCCCGACCTGCGACGTGTAGGCGATGTCGGCCAGCGCGGCCGGCGCAGCGGCGACGAAGTCCGCCATCGCCAATGCGTAACGGGCCAGCGTGGCGCGGTTGCGGGCCGACAGCACGAACAGCGCCGGGCCGTCCGCCTGCTGCGCGGGTACGGCGACGAACTCCTCGAGGACCAGGTGCGCGTTCGAACCGCCGGCACCGAACGAGCTCACGCCGGCGCGGCGCGGGCTGCCGTCCATGCGCGGCCAGTCGGCCAGCGCGCGCTGCACGTGGAACGGCCCGCTGGCGAAGTCGATGTGCGGGTTCAGTTCTTCCGCATGCAGCGACGGCGCCAGCTGGCCGTAACGGAACTGCAGCAGCACCTTCGTCACCGCGGCGATGCCGGCGGCCGATTCCAGGTGGCCGATGTTCGATTTTACCGAACCGATCGCGCAGGTCGCGCCGCGGCCGTCGAACGCGCGTGCCAGCCCCGTCACTTCGATGGGGTCGCCCAGCGACGTGCCAGTGCCGTGCGTTTCGATGTAGCCGATCGTGGCCGGATCGATGCGGGCGTGCTCCAGCACGTCGTGAATGAGTTCCGCCTGGGCCAGCGGGTTCGGCACCGTGTAGCCGTTGGTCTTGCCGCCGTGGTTGATCGCACTGCCCTTGATGACGGCGTAGACCTGGTCGCCGTCGCGCAGCGCATCGCGCAGCGGCTTGACGAGCACCGCACCGACGCCTTCGCCCGGCACGTAGCCGTCGCCGCCGGCCCCGAAGCTGCGGCAGCGCCCATCCGTGGACGTGAAATTGCCCTGCGCAAGGCTCAGGTATTTGTTCGGGTGCAGCGACAGGTTCACGCCGCCGGCCACCGCCACGTCGACGGTACCCTTGCGCACGTCCTCGCAAGCCAGGTGGAGCGCCGTCAGCGACGACGAGCACATCGTGTCCAACGCCAGGCTCGGGCCCTTGAAGTCGAAGAAGTACGACACGCGGTTGGCGATCGACGCGAACGACGAACTGGGCACCTCGCCAGCGGCCCCGGAATACAGCTCGTACTGCCCCCACATCGCGCCGACGTACACACCGACGCGGGGCTGCGCCAGTGCGTCGCGGCCGTACCCCGCGTCCTCGATGGCCTCCCACACGGTTTCCAGGAACAGCCGTTCCTGCGGGTCGATCAGTTCCGCCTCTTTCGGCGAGATGTTGAAGAACAGCGCATCGAAGCAATCGACGTCGTCGAGGAAACCGCCCCATTTGCTGTACGACTTGCCGGGCTGGTTGCGGCGCGCATCGTAGAAGCGCGCATGGTCCCAGCGGCCGGCCGGAATCTCGGTGACGCTGTCGCGGCCGTTCTTCAGGTTGTCCCAGAACTCGGCCAGGTCGCGCGCCTGCGGATAGCGGCCGGCGACACCGACGATGGCCACGTCGTCATCGCGCACAGTGGCCGGCGCGGCGAAGCGGGCCTGGATGGGCAGGCGGATCGGCGCGGCAGCAGCCGGTGCAACTGCCGTGGTGACGGGCGCACCGCCCGTCTTGGTGCGGACGACGTCGGGGTAGGCCTGCACCAGATGGGCGGCCAGCTTCGCGATCGTCTGGTACTCGAAGAACAGCGTCTTCGACAGCGAACCGAAGCTTTGCTCCAGGCGATTCGTCAGCTTCATCGCCAGCACGGAGTCCATGCCGTAGCGCTCCAGCGGCGCCTTCGCGTCCACTTCGTGCACGGGCACGCCAAGCAGCGCGCAGAATTCGTCGGCCAGGAAGCGTTCCGCCTGCGCCTGCAGTTGCGGCGTGCCGGTGGCGGGAGCTTCCGCCTGCACGGCCGCCGTTGCAGGTGCCTGCCGCGGCGCCAGCGCACGGCGCAGCCGCTGCTCGTCGCCTTCCAGCACGAGCACCCGGCCGCCGCCTTGCGCCAGCGCGCCATGCAACGCCCGCATGCCGCTCCGCGTGGCCAGCGGCACCATGCCGGAAGCACGGGTCAGCAGTTCCAGGCTGTCCGCATCGAGCCGCATGCCGCCATCGGCCCACAGCGGCCAGTGGATCGCCAGCGTCTTGCCGTGGCACGTGCCCCCTGCCACCAGCGTGTTGCGGTACTCGGCATAGTGGTCCATGAAGCCGTTGGCGGCCGCGTAATCGCCCTGCCCCGTATTGCCCAGCGCGGACGCGACGGACGAGAACAGCACGAGGAAATCCAGCGCGATGCCGCGCGTGGCCAGGTCCAGGTTGACGGTGCCGTCGACCTTCGGTGCCAGCACATCGCCGAACGCGGCGCTGGTCTTGCTGATCAACAGGCCGTCGCGCACCATCCCCGCGCTGTGCAGCACGCCGTGCAGCGCGCCATGTTCGGCGACGATCGCGGCCACCGTCGCCGCAACGTCGTCGCGGCGACCCAGGTCCAGCTGGCGATAGGCCAGCCGCGCCGCCGGTACGGACAGTTCGGCCGCCAGCGCATCGAGCATCGCGCGCTGCTCCGGTTGCAGCGCCGCGCGCCCCGTCAGCACGACGGTCGCATCGACCGCGCGCGTCAGGATCTCGCGGGCGAACAGCAGCCCCAGGCCGCCCAGGCCGCCCGTGATCAGGTACACGCCGCCGTTGCGCAGCGCACTCGGGTAATCGGCTTCGGCCACCCGCGGCTGCCAGCGCAGCACTTGCTGCATGCCTTCCACGCAGCGCACCAGCGTGTCGCCCGGGCGCCCTGCCGCATCGCGCAACTGCCGCGCCAGCGCGGCCGCATCGATCGCCGGCGGCACCAGCACCACCTGCCCCGTCAATGCCGGCTGTTCGATGCGTGCCGTATCGAGAAGGCCGGACAGGCCGGCCAGCACGGCATCGGTGCCGGCCGCACCAATCGCCACCTGGAGCAGCACGCGTTCATCGCGCGCCTGCTGCAGCAGGGCGCGCAGCCGGGCGAACGTGCCCAGTGCCGCGTGGCGGTAGCGGTCCGCCACGCCGGCGATGCCATCCAGCGCGATGCGCGTCACGTCCGCACCGGCCAGCTCGTGCTGCAATGCTTCCGCCGCCGGCAAACCATCGCCGCAAAGGAGCACGACGTGCCGCCCGGCCGGCGCTGCCGCCTGTGGCGCGCCCGCGGCTTCCCATGCGGGGCTGGCCAGCAGCAAGGCCGGTCCCGTTTGCGCCGGCGCCAACGTGCGGGCCGCCAGCCCGCGCAGGCGTACGCACACGGTGCCGTCCGCGTCGCACAAGTCGATGTCGACCTTGCGCACGGCTTCCCCGCTGCCGGCACCCTCGCGTACCCAGGCGAACATCCGCGCCGTGCAGGGTGCCGCGACTTCCAGCGCATCGAGCGCGAAAGGCACCGCCGGCTGGTCCGGCAAGCCGCCCGGGGCCAGTGCCAGCGCAGCCTGCAGGGCCGAGTCGAGCAGCGCCGGGTGCAGCACATACGGGTCGATATTCGCCCCTGCGGGCAGGGCCAGCTCGGCCAGCACCTGGCCATCGCCCCGCTCCAGCGCCACGATGCAGCGCATCGACGGGCCGTAGTGCAGGCCCAGCCCGCGCAGCGCATCGTACAGCGCCGTGCCGCTCATCGTTCCTTGCGACAGACCGGCACGTACAGCCTCCAGGTCGAGCCGTTCCGGCGCCTGGGCACCGGACAGCACGATGCGGCCCTGGCAATGGCTGGCCGCCGCGCTGTGCAGCGCGAAGTCGATCGCGTCACCCGCGGGCGCCAGGGCCAGCGCAACCCGCGTTGGGCACTGCACGACCACCGGCTCCGTCCACGCGACATTCGCCAGCCCAATGCGGCGCGGCCCATCGGCCGGCAGCGCCAGGTCGATCGCGGCACGTGCCATCTCCAGGCACGCGACGCCGGGCAGCATGCGCCGCGGCTCCTCGCCGGCGCGACCGACGCGGTGGTCGGCCAGGAAGAATTCCCGTCCCGTGAATTCGGATGTATAGCCCTGCGCGTGGAAGTCCGACGTGTTCGCATGCAGCAGCGGGTGCAGCGCATGCGCCTGCGGCAGCGCCGCCGTGGCGGCCTGCCCGGTGCCGATCCAGTAGCGCTCGCGCGCAAACGGATACGTGGGGAGGCTGATGAACGCAGGGCGCTCGGCACCCAGCAGTGCGCGCCAGTCGAACCCGACGCCCTTGACCCACAGGTCCGCCAGCTTGGCCAGCTTGCGGCGCATGACCCATTTGCCGATCGCCTCGGCCATGTCCTCGTCGTCGGCGAGGAGCGCGAGGCCCTCGTCGTCGCGCCGCACCTGGCCCTGGTGGCAACCGTCGATGCCGCCGTCGCCTTGCGTGTAGCGCGCGAGACGCTCGGCCAGCTGGGCCACCGAGTCGACGACGAACGCCAGCCGGTGATCCATGGCCTCGCGGCCCAGCTGCAGGGTGCAGGCCAGCGCCGGCAGGTCGACCGGCCCGCGCTCCAGGAACGCGGCCAGGTCCAGCGCCTTCTGCCGCAATTGCTGCGCGGTGCGGGCGGACAGCGGCACGATCACGCCGCCCGGCACGCTGTCGCGCAGCGGCGCCCGCTCTTGCCGGTATTCCTCGATGACGAGGTGGGCGTTCGAGCCACCGGCGCCGAACGACGAAATGCCGGCGATGCGCGGCACCGGGCGGCCGTCGACCTCGATCCGCTCCCATGGCCTCAACGCCTGGTTGACGGCGAACGGCGACGCGGCGAAGTCGATGTGAGGATTCAGCACGGCCGAGTGCAGCGACGGCACCAGCATCCCGTGCCGCATCTGCAGCAGCACCTTCGTCAGGCCCGCCATGCCGGCGGCCGATTCGCAATGGCCCACGTTCGACTTCACGGAGCCGATCGCGCAGTACTGGCGCGCATCCGTGTGGCGGCGGAACACCTGCGTCAGCGCGGCGATCTCGATCGGATCGCCCAGCCGCGTGCCGGTGCCGTGCGCCTCGATATAGCCGACGTGGCGCGGGTCGACGCCGGCATCGTCCAGCGCCTGTTCGATCACGGCGCCCTGCGCGCGCGGGTTCGGCACCGAGTAGCCGTTCGTCTTGCCGCCGTGGTTCAGCGCACTGCCTTTGATGATGCCGTAGATATGATTCCCGTCGCGCACGGCGTCGGACAGGCGCTTCAGCACCACCGCACCGACACCTTCGCCGGGGATATAGCCGTCGCCGCCCTCGCCGAAGCTCTGGCAATGCCCGTCGCCGGAAATGAACTGGCCGGCCGACAGGATCAGGTATTTGTTCGGGTGGATCGTGACGTTGACGCCGCCGGCGATCGCCACGCCGGTGCGGCCCAGCTTCAGGTCCTGGCAGGCCAGATGGATCGCCGTCATCGACGACGAGCACATCGTGTCCAGCGTCATGCTGGGGCCATGCACGTTCAGCAGGTACGAAACGCGGTTGGCGATGCTGGCATAGCTGACGGGCACGCCAATGCGCTCGCCCCGCAGGCTGGCTTCGGCGCCGAACAGCTGGTATTCGCCGTACATCACGCCCACGTACACACCGACCTGGCCGCCGGCCACCTGTTGCAAGGCGGCGCGGGTATACCCCGCATCCTCGACGGCCATCCACGCGTGCTGCAGGAACAGCCGCTCCTGTGGATCGATCATCCCCGCATCGGCCGGCGGCATGCCGAAGAACAGCGGGTCGAATTCGTCGACACCGTCAATGAAGCCGCCCCACTTGCTGTAATGGCTGCCGGGCGCCGTGCGGTCTTCGCTGTAGTAGTCGCGCCAATCCCAGCGTTCGGCCGGGACCTCGACGATGCAATCCTTGCCGTCGCGCAGATTGGCCCAGAACGCATCCACGTCGGGCGCTTGCGGATAGCGGCCGGACAGGCCGACAATCGCGATCGGCTCGGCTGCCGGCACCGGCATCGCGGCCGGCGTGCCACGGCGGCGCGGCCGGCGCGATGGCTGCGGCGCGGCGGGAGCCGTCGCCACAGGTGAAGTGGCAGCCGGCGCGGCCGCACCACACAGGGCCGCCAGTTTCGCCCCATGGCTGGCGATGAAGTAGGCAGCCAGTTCGCGGATCGTCTGGTATTCGAAGAACAGCGTCTTCGGCAGCGAGCCGAAACTGCTTTCCAGCTGCGCCGTCAAGTCCATTGCCAGGATCGAGTCGATGCCGTAGCGCTCCAGCGGCGCCTGCGGGTCGATCTTCTCGGCCGCCAGCTTCAGCACGACGGCGAACTGGCGGCGCAGGAATTGCTCGACTTGTTCCGCCGTCACGTCCGCCGCGAACTGCGGCGCCGCCTGGACCACGGCGGCAGGTGCGCCCAACAGCGTGCGCCGCAGCCGCTGCACATCGCCGGCCGCGACGAGCAGCCGGCCAGCCGGCAGTTGCAGCGCATGGTGGAACGCACGCAGGCCATCGGCCGTCGTCATCGGCGTCATGCCGGTGCGTTGCGTCAGCGCCGCCTCGGTGGCGGCATCGGGCCGCATTCCGCCTTCCGCCCACAGGGGCCAGTCGATCGACACCGTCGCGCCATGCCGCTGGCCGAGCGCGACGAGACCGTTGCGGTAGTCCGCGTAGCCGTCCATGAAGCCATTCGCGGCCGCGTAATCGGCCTGGCCCGGATTGCCGAAGGCCCCGGCGATGGACGAGAACAGCGCGAAGAAATCCAGATCCAGGCCGGCCGTGGCGAGATCGAGGTTGACGGTGCCCGCCACCTTCGGCCCGAACACGCCCTTCAGCTGATCCGCGCTCTTCTTCAGGATGAAATCGTCGTGGATCGTGCCGGCGCAATGCAGCACGCCCGTCAACGGGCCGATCTCGCGTGCCAGCGTGGCGACGGCATCCGCCACCTCGTCGCGCGACGTCAGGTCGAGCTGGCGGTAGTGCACCCGCGCCCCCAGTTCGCGCAGCGCCTGCGCGCGTTCGGCCGCAGGCGCGCGGCCCGTCAGCACCACCTGCGCGGCACTGGTCTGTGCCAGGATCTCGCGGGCGAACAGCTGGCCGATACCGCCGAATCCCCCGGTGATCAGGTAGATGCCGTGGTCCTTCCAGGCCGGCAGCGGCGCGGTGCCGGCCAGCGCTTCCCAGCGCAGCACCTGACGCGTGTTGTCCACGTAGCGGACGACGAGGTCCGCGCCGGACTCCTGCGCCAGCAGCGGCGAGAGGTCCGGCGTGGCGATGTCGGCGGGCACCCACAGCAACTGCGCGGCCACGCGGGGATTTTCCTGCGCAGCCGTGCCAAGCATCCCGGCGATGCCGGCAAAGGGCATGTGCTCGGCATCGTCCGGGACGACCACCTGCACCAGCGCGTCAGCGCCATTGGCGGACAGCACGGTGTGCAGCTTGTCCAGGCAAGCCAGTGCCAGCGCCGTGTAACGCTCGTCGCTGCGCTCGGCCGATGGCGTGTCCAGTGCCACGGCGTCGCACCCCAGTGCGGCCACCTCCACCTGCGGCAGGTCGCAGACGATCACGTGGCGCTGCGCGCTGCCCTGCCCCGCTGCGGCGGTGGCTTGCCAGCGCGGCACGGCCATCAGGCAACCGGTGGCAGGCGCCGCATCGGCATCGGCCACCGCGCGGGCCGAGAAGCCCAGCATCTGCACGCGCACGTCGCCCGCCTCGTCGCACAGGTCGATGTCCAGCTTGACGATCCGCTCGCCCGCGCCGGCCCGGCGCACCCATGCGAACATGCGCCGTTCGCAGCCGCCGAACACGCGCAGCGTCTCCAGCGCGAACGGCAGCGGCGCGCCTGCGCCATCTTCCATCACGAGGCCCATGGCCGCCTGGATCGCGCTGTCCAGCATGCTGGGGTGCAGCCGGTAGCGATCGCGCTCGCCCTCCAGCGCGGCCGGCAGCACGATCTCCACCAACAGCTCGGCCGCACCGCGCTGCACTGCCCGCACGCCCTGGTGGGCCGGGCCCAGGTCGATGCCGAGCCCCGCGATCGTTCGATACAAGTCCGCGCCGGTGGTGCGACCCTGGTTCATCCGGGCTGCCAGCGCAGCCAGGTCGTGCCGTGGTGCGGCCTGCGGCGCACACACGACGGCAGCACCCTGGCAATGCACGCTGTCGCCGGCGACGACTTCGAACTCCACCCGGTTGCCGATCGCCTCGTCCTTGAACAGCGCCACCGTCACGTCGCGCTGGTCGGGGAAGACGATCGGCTGGACCCAGGCCACGTTGCGCAGCTCCAGCACCGTGCCCGCCGCACCGGGCGGCAATGCCATCTCGACGGCGGCGCGGGCCATCTCCAGATAGGCGACGGCCGGCAGTACCTTGCGGCCCTGTACGCGGTGGTCGCGCAGGAAGAACTCGTCCCCGGAAAAGCTGGTCGCATAGCTTTGCTGCGCCAGGTCCGACGTATTGCGGTGGACCAGCGGATGCAGTACGGCTCCCGGCTGCGCCGGGCCGGCCGAGTACTGCCTGATCAGGCCCAGCGCATCCGTCTTCGACAGGTTCTTGCGCTTGAGTTCGGAAACGACGTAGGCAACGAAATCGATCATGTTGGTTCTCTGCTCAAAGTGTCTTTAAAGATGCGTGGCAGCCGGTCACACGACCGTCTTCAACAGCCCCACGCCTTCGTCGGCGCTGATCGCGTCGTCGAGGATCCGGTCGAGGATCCGCTCGATCGCATCGCCGTCGCGTTCCGGCGGCGCCGCGGCAGGCATCGGCGCTGAGCCGAACGCGTCGGCCATCCAGTACCGTTCCTTGGCGAACGGGTAGCCGGGCAGCCGGGCCCGCACGGGGCGGCGCGGCCACAGCGCCTGCCAATCGACCGCGGCGCCGCGCACCCATTGCTGCAGCAGGTCGGCAGCGGAACGACCGCCCGGCGCCACGGTTGCGCCGCCAGTGCGGGCCGCCTGTCCGGCGATCGCTGTGCCGCCGTCGAGATAGGCCTGCAGCTGGCGCGCCAGCGCCGCCGCCGAATCGGCGACGAAGCCGACCCGCTCTTCCATCGGTTCGCGCCCGACCTGCAAGGTGTACGCAAGCGCTGCCAGGTTCGGCGCGTCGCCACTCGCCAGCACGGCCAGCAGGTCGGCGCAACGCTGGCGCAGCTGCTCGGGCGTGCGCGCGGACAGCGGAACGGCCAGCGGCCCGGCGGGCGCGGTGATCGGGTCCGGGGCGTCGTCGTACTGCTTCAGTACGAGGTGCACATTGGTGCCGCTGTGGCCGAACGAATTGAGTGCCGCCATGCGCGGCATGCCGGGTGCGGCCAGCCACGGGGTGCGCGTGCGCGTCAGGTGGAACGGCGAGCCGTCGAACTGGATCAGCGGGTTCATCTCGCTGAAGTTCAGCAGCGCCGGCAGCTCGCCGTGGCGCATCGACAGCAGCACCTTGATGATGCCGATCACACCGGCCGCGGCGGCCGCGTGCCCGATGTGCGACTTCGCGCTGCCGACGGCGCACCAGGCTTGTTCGTTGCTGTAGCGGCGGAACGCCCGCACCAGCGCATTCGTCTCGACCGGGTCGCCCAGCCGTGTGCCGGTGCCATGCGCCTCCACGTACGTGATGTGCCGCGGGTCGATGCCGAAACGGTCGTACACGCTGGCGATCAGCTGTTCCTGCGCCACGCCGTTTGGCGCCGTGATGCCGTTGCTGGCGCCATCCTGGTTCATGCCGGAGGCGCAGATCGTCGCGTACACGTGATCCCCGTCCGCCAGCGCATCGTCCAGGCGCTTGAGCACCAGCATGCCCACGCCTTCCGAGATCACGGTGCCGTCGGCCGCCTTGTCGAACGTGTGGCAACGGCCGCTGGGCGACAGCATGTCGATGCCGTCCAGCCGCACCAACAATTCCTGGTGCATGCAGGCGTTGACGCCGCCCGCCAGCACCAGGTCCGACTCGCCGTTGCGCAGGTTCTCGCAAGCGAGGTGGATGGCCACGGCGGACGACGAGCAACCCGTGTTGACGACGAACGCAGCGCCGTTGAAGTTCAACGCGTACGACAGCCGCGAAGCGATGATCGCATCCGACAGCCCCGTGAACGTATCGCCCACGTAGCCGGCGGGCTCGGCACCGATGAAGATGCCCGTCTGGCTGCCGGCCAGCGCCTTCGGGTTGTAGCCGGCATCTTCCAGCGCGTTCCAGCTCTCCTGCATCACAAGGCGCTGGTGCGGGTTCATCGACTCGGCTTCCTTCGGCGAGATGCTGAAGAACAGCGGGTCGAAGCAATCGCGCTCGGCCAGCACGCCGGCCCATTTGCAGCGCGTCTTGCCCTTCCGCTTGGCGGTGCTGAAGGCCGTGCGCTGGTCCAGGTAATGGGCCGGCACTTCCTCGACGCCATCGACACCGTCGACCAGGTTGCGCCAGAATGCGTCGACATTGCCCGCCTTCGGGAACTTGCCGGACATGCCGACGATTGCGATTTCCACGGGACCGTGGCTGGCGGCACGCGGCGCGGCCACGGCGGGCGACGCTTCCCGGGCCACCGCTTCCTCGACCACTTCGACTTCCTCCACCACCTCCTGCGCCGACAGCGCCGCCGTCACCTCGGCGGCATGGGCCTCCGCCAGGTGCCGCGCCAGCCGCTCGACCGACGAGTACTCGAAGATGACGGCCGTGTTCAATGCGATGCCGAAGCGGGCGTTGACGCGGTCGATGAAGTTCACGCCGAGGATCGAATCGATGCCGTAATCGGAAAATGCGATCTCCGCATCGATGCCGGCCGCCGGCATCTTCAGCGTGGCGGCCAGGCAGTCCAGCACCGTGTCGCGCACCTGGCGCGGCAGGTCACCGCGCACCGGCGCGGCCACGCGGCGCACCCGCTTCGCCACGACGCCAGGCACCGCTTGCCGGACCGGCACCGCGGTGAGCGGCAGGCGGATCACGCCGTCGCTGCGCGCCACGACGACCTGGCTGCCCAGCGCACGGGCCTCGCCGCCGGGCAGCAGCACGTCGCTGAAACCTTCTTCCTGCAGCACGCGCCGCCACGTTTCCGGGTACAGGCCCGGGCAGCCGGGAATGCGCAGCGGCGCATCCTCGAAGCGCCACCAGCCGTCCAGCAGGCCGAACGTCAGGTGGGTCGACAGCGAGCTGTCGGCCATCTCGGACAGCACGATGAAGCCATCCTTGTGCAGCGCCGACTTGGCGTGCCGCAGCGTGCGGCGGATGTCCACCGTCGCATGCAGCGCATTGGTCGACAGCACGAGGTCGTAGCTGCCCGGCACGAGGCCCTGTGCGGACAGCGGCTGTTCGATGTCCAGCCGGCGGCACACGATATACGGATGCTCCGGCAGGTAGTTGCGCTCGGCGTGGAAGAAGAACGCTTTCGACAGGTCCGTATAGCAGTATTCGGCCATCGCGGCGGCATACGGGCGCAGTTGGTCGAACACGAGCGCCGATGTGCCGCCCGTGCCCGCGCCGATCTCGAGGATGCGGATGCGCGCGGCGGGATCGGCCTCCAACCGGCGCCGTACATACGCCGCGACGGTGGCGGCGACGATGCCGTTGAACGTATCGGCCGTCGGGTTGTTGCGGTACAGGCCGGCCACCTTGTCCATGGCGCCGTTCGGGAACACGACATCCGTCGCGGCCAGGTCGCCCCGCAGGACCGCCGGCAGCGCGTCGATGCATTCCTCGACCAGCACGGCAAGCGCTGCGGTGGCAGGATCCTGCCGGAACCGCACACCGGCTTCGCGCATTTGCTCCATGTCCGGCGCTTCCCAGCGGTGGATCGTTTCGCCGTCGAACACCGCGGCGCCTGCCCGCGCCAGCAGCGCAAGGCACATCCGCAGCCACGGTTCGTACTTGTCCGCGATCGCGCAGCGCGACTGCAGTTCGGCGACGGTGCACGGCAAGGTGGCGCCGGCGGCGGAGCGCAGCCGCTCCAGCTGCACCAGCACCAGGCCGGCCATCCAGCCGTCCATCGCCCGTGCCGCGTCGGCGCGCACCAGCTGCGCAATGCGTTCGCGATCGATCTGTACGGCGCCGGTATCGAGGGTTACCGGAGCGGTGCCCGTCGCCAGCGCAGCGAACTCGCGGGTGTTGCAATGCATCAGCGCGGCCACCTCGGGCGCCGCGCGCATGCACAGCACCTGGTGCAGCCGGCCGGCGCGCAGTGCGCCGACAAAGCGTTCGAAGGCGGCGAATCCCTCTTCGTCGCTCAGTGCGGCGAGGCTGCGGGTGGAGACGTTGTCGAGCTTTTCGATGCGTTCCTTGACGGCCGCCTGCCAGAAGCCCCAGTTGATCGTGCCGACCGGGAACGGGCAATCGGAACGGATTGCGCGCACGAAGCTGTCGCCGAACGTGATGCCCGTCGCATAGGCCGACAGCTTCGACGCGCCCGAGAACGCGTACCCCTGGCCGGACGAGAAGAAGCACAGGAAGTCCAGCGGCTCGTCGCGCAGCGCCGCGTAAAACGCGGCGCTACCGAGCGTCTTCACTTCGAGGATGTCGCGGAACTGCTCTTCGCTGGTCCGGTCGATGCCGTTCTCGGTGCCGAACACCATGCTGGCGAAGATCGCACCGTGCACGTGGCCATGCTTGCGGCGCACCGCGGCCAGCGCGCGGCGCAGCGCCGCTTCGTCCAGCGCGTCCGCCTGGACGTACTCGGGCTGCACAGGCAGCGCATCGAAGGATGCCAGCGCTTCCCTGATCCGCGGCGCATCCGCTTCCGCGCGGCCGAGCCAGATCACGTGGGCATCGTAACGCTCGATCAATTGACGCGTCATCACGCGGCCGACGATGCCGCTGCCGCCGGCAATCACGTACACGCCGCCGTGCCGCAGCCCCGGCTGGGCCGCCGCGTCCCACTCGAGGCGCAGGAAGCCCTGGCGGTAACGCTGGCCACCGGCCAGGCGGACCAGCTCGCCGCGATCCGTGGCCGGCTCGCGGGCCAGCGCCGCGACCAATGCCGCGCGTTGCGCTTCATTGGCGAGGTCGGCCGAATCCAGGTCCACATTGCGAACGTGGAAGTGGTGGTCGCCCTGTGCCGCCGCATAGGCCAGGCCGGACGCGCCGGCGCCCCAGCAGCGCGGCGTGGTGCTGCCGTGGTTGTCCACGGTGACGACCCACGTATCGACGGCCGCGCCCTTGCCGTCCCGCTTCAACGTCTTCAGCAACCGCAGCAGCTGGATCTCGTTGCTTTCCTGGGCGGCGCGCACGTCCAGCGGTGCCGCATCCTCACTGCTCGCGAGGAAGTAAAGCGCATCGACCTGGCCGACGTCGTGCAGGCAGGCGTGCCAGCCATCGCGGTCGGCGATTCCGCACGTGCGCTCGCCGGTGCCCTGCGCAACGGTTGCGTCACCCAGCGACACCTGCACGATGCGTGCGCCGCCGGCAGCGTAATGCGCGGCCAGTGCCGCATCCAGGCCGAAGCAAGGCCCGGTGCGCACCAGCAGCACCGTGTTCGGCGCCGGCGCCGTTTGGCTGGACGGCAGCGGCGCTGCGGTCCAGTCCTGCAGGTAGCTGATGCCGTCCCAGGCGGGGGCTTCCTCTTTTGCCGGCGCGCTTGCCGCCACCGGAGTCTTGGCCGATGGGGAAGCCGCGGCGATCCAGTAGCGATCGCGCGCGAACGGATAGCCGGGCAAGCCGATGCGGCGCGGCTTGCGCGTACCGTAGAACATGGTCCAGTCCAGCTCCAGCCCCTTGGTCCACAGCTCCATCAACTTGCCGAGCTGGCAGCGGCCGAGCCACTTCGCCACGATCGTCGCGCGCAGTTCGTCGTCCTGCGCGATCATCCGGATGCTTTCCCTGTGCTGCTTGACAGACCCCAGCGCGATGCCGTCGGGCTGCTGGCCGGCCAGCCAGCTGTCCAGCGCGGCAGTCAGTGCTCCCACGGAATCGACCAGCAGCGCAAGCCGCTCGCCCATCGCTTCGCGGCCGATCTGCAGCGTGTACGCCAGGTCGAGCAGGTCGACGGGCGCCTCGGCGGCACGCAGATGCGCCAGCAGGTTGCGCGCGGCCTGCCGCAATTGCTCGGTGCCGCGGGCGGACAGCGGCACGATGACCTTGCCGTGTTCCGTGATCGCGTCGACGGCGCCGGACTGGCGGGCGGCCGGCACGTGCTCGGCCACGACCAGGTGCGCATTGGTACCGGAAAAGCCGAACGAGCTGATGGCGGCGCGCCGGCGCCCGCCCTGCCATGGCTGCAGGCGGGTGTTGACGCGGAACGGGCTGCCGTCCAGCTTGATATGTTCGTTACAGCGCTGGTAGTGGATCGTTGGCGGCAGCGCGCGGTGCTGCAGTGCCAGCAACAGCTTGATGAAACCGGCCGCGCCGGCCGCCGGCAGGCAGTGGCCGATATTGCTCTTGACGGAACCCAGCGCGCAATAGTCGCGCTCTTGCGTGAAGGCGCCGAACGCCGCCTTCAGCCCGGCCACCTCGATCGGGTCGCCCAGCTTCGTGCCGGTGCCGTGCGCTTCGACGAAGCCGATCTGCGCCGGGTCGATCGCGAAGCGCCGGTACACGGATTCGAGCAGCCGCGCCTGCGCTTCCTCGTTCGGCGCCGTGATGCCGTTGGTCTTGCCGTCCTGGTTCACGCCCCAGCCTTCCAGCACGCCGAGGATGCGGTCGCCGTCGCGTTCCGCGTCGGCCAGGCGCTTCAGCAGCACCACGCCGACCGCCTCGCCGGGGACGAAGCCGTTGGCGCCCTGGTCGAACGTGTGGCAGCGGCCGTCCGCGGACAGCATGCCCGCCTGCGCCGTCATGATGTGCATCGCCGGCCCCGTCATCACGTACACGCCACCGGCCAGCGCCACATCGCTGTTGCCCGCATTGAGGCTGTCGCAGGCGCCGGCAATGGCCACCAGCGACGACGAGCATGCGGTATCGAGCGAGATGCACGGGCCGCGCAGGTTCAGGAAGTACGAGATGCGCGCCGCCAGGATCGACGCCGCGGCGCCCGTGAAGCCCTGCGCGGTGAACTGGGCCGGAGCGCCCTGCAGGTAGTCGCTGGGGCCGCAGCCGACGAACACGCCGCACTGGCTGCCCGCCAGCGCCTGCGGGTTGTAGCCGGCATGTTCGATGGCGTGCCAGCACGCCTGCAGGAACAGGCGCTGTTGCGGTTCCATGCACTCCGCCTCGGTCGGCGAGATGTTGAAGAACAGCGGATCGAAGCGGTCGTAATCGTCCAACGCACCCAGCCACTTGCTGTACGTTTTGCCGGCTACCGGCGCGCCAGGCTGGAAGTGCTCGGCCACGTTCCACCGTTCGGCGGCCACCTCAGCGATGCAATCCCGCCCGGCCGCCAGGTTGGCCCAGAATTCGTCCACATTGCGCGCCTGCGGGAACTGGCCGGCCATGCCGATGACGGCGATCGGGCTGGTCATCCGGTCGGCCGTGTGGTCGCGCCCTGGCCTTGCCTCGGGTGCCGGCTTGCCGCGCCAGGAAACCAGCGCGGCACGGGCAGCCTTGCGCGGCACCGGGGCTGGGACAACGGGTGCCGGTGGCGCCGGCGTTGTCACGTGCGCGGCCTGTGCGACCAGCGTGGCGATGTCGGCCAGCGACGGATGGCTGTACACCTTGGTGGCCTCGATGGCGGTGCCGTAATGCTCGTTGATCTTGCGTACCCACGTGACGCCGGTGATCGAATCCAGGCCCAGGTCGATGAACTGGGCGTTGTCGTCGATTTCGCCGGGGTCGAGCAGCAGCTCGCGGGCCAGCATCGTGCGCAGGTGGGCGACGATGCCGGTGGGTTCGACGGCCGGAGCTGCGGTGGCCGGAGCTGCGGCCACTGGCGCCGGTGACGTACCGCCGACCAGCCGGGCCATCTCGTTCAGCGTGGGGTGGCTGTACACCTTCGTTGCCTCGATCGCCGTGCCGAAGTGCTCGTTGATCTTGCGAATCCACGTGACGCCCGTGATCGAATCGAGGCCCAGGTCGATGAACGGCGTATCGTCGCCGATCTCCCCCGGCTGCAGCAGCAGTTCGCGGGCCAGCATCTGCCGCAGCGTGTCGATCGCCGCACCCGTCGGGACGGCGGTCGGCGTCGGCGCAGCCGGGGTCTCCGGCGCAGTGCCGAAGCGTGCCTGGATGGCGGCCAGCGTGCCGGTATTGCCGACAAACGTCTGCTCATGCATCGCCACTTCGCGGCGGTAGACATCGTCGCGGGCCGCGCGCAGCGCGTGCGTGCACAGGCCCTTCAGTTCGACCAGCCGGGCGCGTGGCTGCCGCGCGATCCGATGCGCCAGCGCCAACGCGGCCGGCAGCACATCGCGGCGCGGCAGTACGGGCAATGCCATTCCACGTTCAAGCAGGTCCGCGCCGGAAATCTCCACGGCGCTCAGCAGCGTTTCGCGCGCCAGGTCCAGGCCGATCTTTGCCGGGAACGTCAGCGTGGAACCGGCGCCTGGCGTGAAACCGTAGGCCATGTAGGGACTGCGGTAGCGGCTCTCGCCGGACAGCAGCACCAGGTCCGCATACATGCCGAACGACCAGCCGCCGCCGATGCCATGGCCCTGGATCGCCGCGATCACGGGGACCGGGCATTCGAGCGCGAGCTCGAACACCTTCTCGTCCGTGAAGCGGGCCTGGCCCTCCTGGATCGCCAGCAGGGTTTCCATCGTGCCGCCGGTAGCGAAATAGCTGTCGTAGCCCGTAACGACGACAACGCGGATCGCCGGATCGCTTGCCACCAGCGCGAACACTTCCTTCAGCCCGTCCACCAGCTCGGCGGAAAACATGTTGCGGGCAGCGCGGTCCTGCATCGTCACGACGATCACGCCGTCCGGATGGGCCGTCGCCGTGACGACCTGCGAGCGCAGTGCCAGTGCACCGTCGCGATCCTGCGCGACAGGCGCCGTCTGTGCCATTGGCGCGGACCGCGGCAGCGCGGCCATAGCGGCCTGCAGGTGCGCCACCTGCGCCTGTTTCCAAGCCACCGCGGTGTCGCGCGGCCATTGGTGCCAGAACGCGGCCATTGCCAGCGCGGCATCCAGCGGGTCTTCCGACGCCAGTGCAAGGCCGTAGGCCGCCAGCTCGGCGCCGGTGCGTTCGATACCTGCCAGGCAAAGCTCGGCACCCAAGGCGCCGCCCAGCCGGAGCTCGGCCAGCGCCGCCAGTTCGCGCGCGTCGAACGCGGCCGCCGCTTCGCCGGTGATGCCGTAATTGCCACCCACGCGGTAAGCTGCCGCATCGGCCGCGAGGGCTGTGAGCCAGCCGGTGCCGCGAACATCTCCCTCGCAGGCGACGATCACTGGGACCGCACAGGCCTGCACGCTGTGCAGCAGGCGCGTAGCCGCCGCGGCGTCCAGCGCCGGCAGGAAGCCGTCGACGGCGCTGGTGACGATCACGCTGTGGTGGTCATCAGTGTTTGCCAGCGCCGCCTCCAGGTCGTCGAGCATCGCGCTCACGCTGCCACGGTCCTCCAGCTGCACCCGCAACGCACCGTGGTGCGCCTGGAGCGGGGTTGTGCGCGCAACGACGGGTGCATCCGGCGACAGGGCGTCCACCAATGGCTTTACGGTGCGGGCCAGGTGCGTCTTCAGCAACGACAACGCAAGCCTGGGCTTCTTCGCCAGCTCGGCGGCCAGCGCACGGGCCTGGGCCAGCGGATCGGACGCGACGGGACACGCCCAGCCGATATCCTGTAATCCCCGGCCGCGCGGCGCTGTGGGCCGGTACAGCAGGGCCAGCGCGGGCGCATCGCCCAGCCGGGCGCGGAACAGCCGCTCTTCCGCGGCGCTGGGGAAGATTCCCTGCTCCAGGCCCGTATAGCGGTACTCTCCCCCTTCACCCGCCACCATGAAGTCGCAGACGGCGGCCAGCAACAGGCCGGCGCCGGTGGCGCCCTGCGCCGGCACGGCGATCACCGGACAAGGGAATGCGGCGATGGCGCGCAGCAGGCCGGAAGAAATGACCGCATTGCAGGCGGCCCGGTCGCCATGCCAGAACTCGGCCTGGCGTGCCGTCAGCAGTACGGCCTTCAAGCCCGGTTCGCGTTCCGCTTGTGCCAACGCAGCACACAAGCCGTCGACCAAGTCGACGACGCCGCCCGCATCCGCTTCGATGACGAACACGCCGTCACCACGGTCGAACAAGCGGATCGGCGCGGCGGCGGCGGGGCTGGCCGGGTCGGCCAGCGCGAGCACGGGCCGGCGTGCCGGTGGCTGCATGGGGATGTCGGCACCGGCACCCAGTGCGATCTGCGCAGGCTTGCGTGCGACGGGACTCTGCACCGGAGCGGCGGCCGCCAGCGTGATTTCGCGCGGCGGCGTAGCGGGCGCCGGTTGCCGTTCTTGTTCTTGTTCTTGTTCCTCTTCCGGCGCCGGCTCCGCCACGTCCAGCGCGAGGCCAAGCAGCCGGACGCAGACGTTACCGGCAACGTCGCAAACGTCGACGTCGATGGCGCCCTCCGCACCCGCATGGGGCGCCAGCAGCACCTGGCGCGGGCATGGCGCGAACACTTGCAACTGCGCCAGCGCGAGCGGCAGCGCGCCGTCAGCCGTCTTGTCCAACCAGTTGCCGATCGCGCGGCACAGCGCGGGCGCCAACGCAAAACCATCTTCTCCGTGCTCACCCAGGTCGGTGGCTTCCAACGCTTGCGCGGCCACGTCCACGGTCGGCCGCGCCAGCGCCGCGTACCGCGCATGCGCCTGGCACAGCACCAGCTCACCGTCGTGGATCTCGACATCCACGGCATCGTCGCCCTGCCCGAACACGGCGATGCCGATGTCGGCACCAGCCCGCACCGGGTCGCCCCACGCCACGTCATGCAGCGTCCACGTGCCATCGTCGGCACGCGGCGCGGCCAGCCGGACCGCCGCCAGCGCCATCTCCAGTACCAGCAGTGGCGGCAGCACGGCCGTACCGGCGCCGTTATCGAGGAATGCCTCGCTGCCGGTAAAGCGCGTGGCGAAACCATGCCCTGCCAACGTGGACACGTTCGCATGCACGAGCGGATGCAGCGCCGGTGCCGCGGCCTGCACGGAGACCGGCGCATTCCAGTAGCGCTCGCGGGCAAACGGATACGACGGCAGGCTGACCAACCCCGGTGCGGCACCATCATCGAGCTGGCGCCAATCGATGTCCTGTCCCTTCACCCACAGTTGTGCGAGGCGCGGCAGGTCCGTCGTCGCCTCCATATCCGCCGCATCCACCTTGCGTGCCTGGCCGCGCCAGAATGCTTGCCCAGCCGGCCCGCCAGCCAGGAATGCCCGCAGCCCATCCGCCAACTCATCCAGCGACGCGGCGACCAGTGCCAGCCGCTCCTCCATCGCCTCGCGCCCGACCTGCAACGTGTAGGCGACCGACGCGAGCGCCATGCCGTCATCCTCGAGCGCCGCCAGCAGATCGCGGGCACGCTGCTCCAGCTGGGCCACCGTGCGGGCCGAGAGCGGCACCAGCACGGGGCGCGCCGCCACAGCGGGAGCGGCGGGGGCGCGGTATTCCTCGACGATCACGTGCGCATTCGCACCGCCCGCCCCGAACGACGAAATGCCGGCGATGCGCGGCGCCGGGCGGCCATCGCGCAGCGGCGTTTCCCACTGCCGCAGCGCCTGATTGACGGTGAACGGCGTTGCGGCGAAATCGATGTGCGGGTTCAGCCGGGCCGAATGCAGCGACGGCACGATCTGCCGATGGCGCATCTGCAGCAGCACCTTCGTGATGCCGGCGATGCCTGCCGCCGATTCGCAATGCCCGATGTTCGACTTGGCCGAACCGATCAGGCATTGCGCCTGGCCGCCTGCACCGAACGCCCGCGTCAGCGCCGCGATCTCGATCGGGTCGCCCAGCTTCGTGCCGGTACCGTGCGCCTCGACATAGCTGACGTCCGCCGCATCGATGCCCGCATCAAGCAGTGCGCGGCGGATCACGTCCGCCTGCGCCTGCGGATTCGGCACCGTGTAGCCGTTCGTCTTGCCGCCATGGTTCAACGCGCTGGCACGGATCACACCGTAGATATGGTTGCCATCGCGTTCCGCATCGGACAACCGCTTCAGCACGGCCACGCCGACGCCTTCGCCGGGAATATAGCCGTCGCCGCCTTCGCCAAAGCTCTGGCAATGGCCGTCGCCGGAGATGAACTGGCCGCCGGACAGCATCGTGTATTTGTTCGGATGGATGGTGACGTTGACGCCGCCCGCCAACGCCAGGCTGGTGCGGCCCAGCCGCAAGTCCTGGCACGCCAGGTGCAGCGCCGTCAGCGACGACGAGCACATCGTGTCCAGGGTCAGGCTCGGACCGTGCAGGTTCAGGAAGTACGACACGCGGTTGGCAATGCCGGCCAGGGTGCCGGAGACGTTGTATTCACCATACATCACGCCCGCATACACGCCGACCTGGCCCGGCAAGCCGTTCGCGTCGGGGATCTGCAGCGCGGCGCGGGTGTAGCCGGCGTCTTCGATCGCCATCCACGCGTGCTGCAGGAACAGGCGCTCCTGCGGGTCGATGCCGGCCGCCTCGCGCGGCGCGATGTTGAAGAAGCGCGGGTCGAATTCGTCCACGCCGTCGATGAAACCGCCCCATTTGCTGTAGTGGGCGCCGGCGTGGCCGCGGTCCTCGCTGTAGTATTGCCGCCAGTCCCACCGCGAAGCCGGCACTTCGACGATGCAGTCCACGCCATCGCGCAGATTGCGCCAGAACGCGGCCAGGTCCGGCGAATTCGGATAGCGGCCGGACAGGCCGACGATCGCGATCGGCTCGGACGTCGCCGCCCGCGGTGGTTGTGCCGGTGCGGCTTGGGACCGCTGGCGGCCACGCGGCTGACGGGGCTGCGGTGCCGGTGCGGCGGCGGCCACGGGCGCGGTAGCACCGAACATGCCGGACAGCTTGCCGCCATGGCTGCGCACGAAGTACTCGGTCAGCTCGTCGATCGTGCGGTACTCGAAGAACAGCGTTTTCGGCAGCACGCCGAACGTGGCCTCGAGCCGGCTGGTCAACTTCATCGCCAGGATCGAGTCGATGCCGTATTGCTCCAGCGCGGCGCTCGTGTCGATGCGCTCGGCCGGAATTTTCAGCACGACGGCGAACTCGCCGCGCAGGAAAGTGCCGGTTTGCGCCGCGACGCCGGCAGCGGGTGCCGCAGCTTGCGTCACCTGCCGTACCGCCGGTTGCGCCATGCGCCGCCCCTGCAATGCCGCCGCGATCGTGGCCGGCTCGCCATGCATCACCATCAGCGCGCCCTGCTCCGATGCCAGGCAACGGCGCAGCGCAGCAAGGCCCGTGGCGGTATCCAGCGAGCGCAGGCCCGTGCGGCGCTCCAGCAGCGCCCTGCTGTCGGCATCCACGTGCATGCCGCCTTCGAGCCAGTGCGGCCACGCGATCGCCACGGTGCGGCCGTGCCGCTGCCCGGCCGCGACCAGGCCGTTGCGATACTGGGCGTAAGCATCCAGGAAGCCGTTGGCGGCCGCGTAGTCGGCCTGCCCGACATTGCCGCTCCACGACGCGATCGACGAGAACAACGCAACAAAGTCGAGCGCCATGCCGGCGCTGGATCGGTCCAGGTTCGCAGCGCCGGCCACCTTCGGGCCCAGCACTTCCGCGAACTGCGCGGGCGTCTTCTTGACGAGGAAATCGTCGCGAGCGATGCCGGCGCTGTGGACGATGCCGTGCAGCTTGCCGTGCCTCCGCACCACCGTCTCCAGCAACCGGGTGGCTTGCGCGGCATCGACGACATCGGCTTGCACATAGCTCACGTCGCCGTCGCGGCGCAGCTCCTCCAGTCGTGCTGCATCAGGATTGGCGCGCCCGGCCAGCACCACGTGGGCGCTCGGCGCGGTGCGCAGGATGTCGCGCGCCACCAGCGTGCCGAGGCCACCCAGGCCCCCTGTCACCAGGTACACGCCGCCTTCGCGGTACGGACACGGGGCAGCGTCGGCCGGCGCGGCGAGCGCGCTCCAGCGGCGCACCTGGCGCTCTTGCCCGGTGTAACGCACCACGCAATCGGCCGGCGCCTCGGCTTCGGCACGCAGGCAGCGGGCTATCTCCGCAGGTGGCATCCCGGCGCGCACGAACACCAGTTGACCGATGAGGTTCGGGTTCTCCAGCGTCGCCGTTTCCAGCATGCCGGCCAGCCCGGCCAGCAGGCGGTGCTCTTCCGTATCCGTGACGGCAAGCTGCACCAAGCAGGTGCCGGCCGGCTTGTCGCGCAGGATGCGCCGCAACGCATCGAAGCATGCCAGCGCCACGTTCGAGTAGGCCTGGGCCACGTCGTCGCCGTCATCAGGTACCGACGTGCAGCGCGCACCCGGCATCGCCGCGGCCAATGCCGCCTGCTCCGCTTCCGGGAAACCGACCAGCAACATGTGATGCGTGGCGTACGTACCGTTGCCCTGCAGGGACGGTGCGCGCTCCCAGCGCGGCGTGGCGAACAGCGTCTGTACCGCGGCCGCCGGGGCGCCGTTCAGTGCCTTGATGCGGGCCATGGCTTCCTGCCCCGTGAGCCGGCCGGCGGCCAGCTCGCGATAGATCTTCGACAGCGCTTCTTTCATACATTCCCCAATTCCACGGCGTCGTCGACCGTGATGTCGTTGTTCAGGATGGCGTTAATGACGGTCTGGTAATGCACCTCGTCGAAGGCGGCGTCGCGCAACGGGCGCGACGAGAAGCCGCGCAGCTGCACGCAGACGTTGCCCGCTCCGTCGCACAGGTCGATGTCGACCTTGACCAGCGTGGCGTTCGTGCCGGTGCCGCGCACCCACGCCAGCATCCGCGGCGGGCAAGGCGCATGCACCCGTACCGCTTCGACGGCGAACGGCAGGCACGGCGCGACCGCGCCGCCCACCACGTCGCCCAGCAGCGCAACGCCGGCTTGCAGCGCGCTGTCCAGCAGGCTTGGATGCAGCACCCAATCGGCGCCGTTGTCCGCCGCGGCGGGCAGTTCCAGCGCGGCGAGTAGTTCGCCGTTCCCCACGTTCAGCTGCGTGATGCCGCGGAAAGCCGGGCCATAATCGAGGCCAATGCGGGCGAACGCCTCATACAAGGCCTGCGGCGCAGGGCCGGCAGTTGGCATCCGTGCCCGCAGCAGCGCCACGTCGAGCGGCTGGGCGGCACCGCCCACGGCGGCAACGCAGCTGCCTTGGCAATGCGGCACGTCGGCGACACCGCTATAGACTTCGAAGCCGTAGCCGCCGTCTTCCTCGAACACGGCGATCGACACGTCGGTGGGCGCCGTCACCGCGAGCGGCTGCGCCCAGGCCACGTGGCGCAACTCCAGCTGCGCAGCCGGCACGTGCGCCGCGTCGGCTAGCGCCGCCCGAGCCATCTCGAGGAACGCGACGGCGGGCAGCACCGGAGCGCCGTTGACGCGGTGGCCGGCGACGAAGAACTCGCCACCCGTCAGCAGGCTGGCGTAACGCTGCTGCGTCAGGTCGGACACATTCCGGTGCAGCAGCGGGTGCAATGTCTCCCGCGCCGCCGCGGCCTTGCCCTCCACCCAGCAGCGTTCGCGGGCGAACGGATAAGCGGGGAGCACCATGCGCCGTGGCGGTTCTCCCGGGTACAAGCGGCCCAGGTCCGTTTCCATGCCGCGCACCCAGATGTCGGCCAGGCGGCCCAGGTCACCCCGGGCGATCCAGCCGTCGATCACGCCCTGCATCGCCGCGTCGCCGGCGAAAACGGCCAGCGCGGCACCGTCACGCGAAGCCTGGCCCTGGCGCACGGCCATGCCGGGCTTGCCCGCTTGCCAGCCGCGCAGTGCCGCGACCAGCTCTTCCACCGAGCCCACCACGAGCGCAAGCCGGTGGTCCATCGCATCGCGGCCGACGCTCAACGTATAGGCCAGCCGCACCAGGTCGACCTGCTCGTCATGCTCCAGGTAGTCCAGCAGATCGGCCACCTTGTTGGCCAGCTGCTCGGGCGTTTTCGCCGACAGCGGCACCAGCACCGGCCGGGCAGAGGCCGGGGTCTCCGTCGCAGCCACATGCTCGCCGATGACGACGTGGGCATTGGTGCCGGAGAAGCCGAAGGAGCTGACGGCGGCAAGCCGCGGCGCGGCGCTGGCCCAGTCGCGATAGGCCGTGTTGACGTGGAACGGCGAGCCGTCGAACGCGATGTGCGGGTTTGGCTGGTCGTAGTGCAGCGACGGCACCAGCTTGCGGTGCCGCATGCACAGCACGGCCTTGATGATGCCGGCCACGCCGGCCGCGTAGCCCGTATGCCCGATATTGGTCTTTACGGAACCGAGCGCGCAGGCCCCTTTGCCGGCACCGGCGCCGTTGTACACGGCGGTCAGCGCATTGACCTCGATCGGGTCGCCCAGCGGCGTGGCGGTGCCGTGCGCCTCCACATAGCCGATCCGCTTCGGATCGATGCCGAACTTGCCATAGGCTTGCCGCAGCAGCCGTTCCTGCGCCGCCCCGCTGGGCGCCGTGATGCCGTTGGTCTTGCCATCCTGGTTGATGGCCGACGCGCGGATCACGCCGAGGATCTCGTCGTTGTCGCGCCGGGCGGCCGCCAATGGCTTCAACAGCAGCACGCCGCAGCCTTCGGAAAACACGATGCCGTCGGCCGACGCATCGAACGCGGCGCAGCGCCCGTCATGCGAAGGCATGCCGACCTGCGACGTCAGGATGTGACCCAGTGGCGTCGTCAAGACGTTGACACCGCCGGCCAAAGCCAGCTGGGTTTCGCCGCTGCGCAGGCTTTCGCAAGCCAGGTGCACGGCGACCAGCGACGACGAACACGCCGTGTCGATCGCCAGCGCAGGCCCTTTCAGGTTCAGGTGGTACGCGATGCGCGCGGCCTGGATGGCTGTCGACGTGCCCATGAACGCGGCACCCGCCGTATCCTGCCCGGCACCGGCCAGCACGCGGGCGTAATCGCCCGCGCCGCAGCCCACGTAGACGCCGCATGCCACGTTCGCCAACGCGCCCGGCGCATAGCCGGCGTTCTCGATCGCCTTCCAGCACTCCTCGAGGAAGATGCGCTGCTGCGGGTCGATCAATTCCGCCTCGGCCGGCGCGATGCCGAAGAACAGCGGATCGAACGCGTCGATGCGGTCCAGCAGCCCGGCCCACTTCGAATAGGACGTGTGCGGATGGCCGGGTTCGGGGTGATACCAGCCCGGGTGATCGGCCCAGCGCTCGGCCGGCACTTCGACGATGCATTCCCGGCCGGCAGCCAGGTTCCGCCAGAACGCGTCGACATCGGCGCTTTGCGGGTAGCGGCAGGACATGCCGATGATGGCGATGTCGTCGGCCTCTGCGGCGGGCTTGTCGGCGGGCGCGGAGGTCATCGGTGCGGCCACCCGTGCGATCGCCTGTTGCGCCACGCGGCGCAGCTCGAGCGTGTCGAACACGGCGACCAGCGCGCCCTCCGCGTCGACGATCTCGACATAGCATTCGACCACGTCGCGCTCCAGCCGGCGCAATGCGGCGTGGCAGCGGTAGTCCGCGCCGGCCAGCTCGCGGAGCGGCGTGACGCGGCCGATCCGCACGGGCAGGAACTGGTCGTTGCTGACGCCGTACTGGCGCGCCGCCAGCCAGCGCCCGTAATTGATCGCCGTGCAGACGGCGCCATACAGCACGAACGGATTCGTCGCGAACCGGTACGGATGTTCCGCCACGTGGATCTCGCCCGTCGCCTGGCTGGTGCCGAAGCGAAGCGCGCGCAGCGGTGCGTAACACGTGCCGGCATTGGTGGGAATATCCGCCGCGCCCAGCTCGTGCTCGACGGCGAAATGGCCGTCGCAACGGATGGCCGCCGGCTGCGCGGCCGCGACCAGGCCCTGCATGTGCACCCGCTCGTCGCGGAAATCGGCTTGGGCGCTGGAGCGCACCGAGAACTGCACCGCGGCGCCATGGCGGCGGAACCGTACCTGCACGTGGATGTCACGGTCCCGTGCACCCAGCAGCGGGCTGACGATCGCCACTTGCTCCAGCGCGGGCACGGGGCCTCCGGAGACACTGGCCCAGGCACCGTACACCAGTTCCAGGTAGGCGTCGGTCGGCAGCAGGTGCTCGCCGAACACCACATGCTCGCGCAGGCAGACATTGTTCTCCAGGCTGATCGCGTAGCGCACGGCCACTTCGCCGTCCCGTTCCAGGTCGCCGTCCGTGGCGACGATGGCGAAGTGCGGTGCGACGTCCGTCTCCACCGCCACCTCACGCTGCAGGAACGCGGCCAGCTCTTTCACGGTCGGATAGTCGTAGATCCGCGTGGCCGACAGGCTCGTGCCGAACCGCCGGTTGACGGCCTTCATCCATTCGACACCGATGATCGAGTCCAGCCCCAGCTCCGTGAACGAACGGTTCGCATCGATGTCGCCGGGCTGCATGAACAGCGCCTCGGCCAGGCTGGCCTTCAATTGCCGTTCCAGGTCGGCGCTGGCCGGTGCCGCCGGCCGCGGCGCCATTACGGGCGCGGACGGTGTTACTTCCACTGCCACAGCCGCTGGTGCCTCACCAAGCTGCGCCTGCACGTGCGCGGCCAGTTCCCTGACGCTCGGGTAATCGTAGACGCGCGTCGCCGACAGCGCCGTGCCGAACGCCTTGTTCACGGCCTTCATCCATTCGACGCCGATGATCGAATCGAGCCCCAATTCGGTGAACGAGCGGTCGATGTCGATATCGGCTGGCTGCATGAACAGCGCCTCGGCCAGGGTCGCCTTCAACTGCTGGCGGACCTGTTCGATCGGCACCACCGGCGCACCTGTCGCCGGTGGTACCGCGGCGGCGCTGGATGCCGGCACGGCGATGACTTCGGCGAACTCCTGATCCACCGTGTCGATCCAGTGCCGCTCCGCCGCGAACGGATAGCCGGGCAGGCCGATGCGCCGCGGCGCGGGACCTGCCACATACAATGCGGCCCAGTCGACCGTGCCGCCGCCGACCCATAGTGCTGCCAGCGCCGCCCAGTCCTTGCGGCCGATGCAGGCGGCAGCTTCCTGCCCATCCTTGGCCAGGCCAGTGGCCACGGTGCCGGCAGCGGCGGTGCCACCATCCGCGTACGCCCGCAGGCCCTCTCGCAGTTCCGCCACGCTAGCGGCAACGAACGCGACGCGCTCGGTCAGCGCTTCGCGGCCCGTCTGCAGCGTGTAGGCGATGCTCGCCAGGTCGGCCTCGGGATCCTCCAGGAACGCGAGCAGGTCCGCCGCAGCGCGCCGCAGCGCATCGGGCGTGCGTGCCGACAGCGGTACGATCGCTGGGCCGGTGGTCGGCGCCGCCACAGCAGGCACGCCGTATTCGGCCACGACGACGTGCGCATTCGTGCCGGAGAAGCCGAACGCGTTGACGGCGGCGCGGCGCGGCGCGCCGGCAGGGGCCGGCCAGTCGCGCAGCCGATCGCTGATGCGGAACGGCGACTCGTCCAGCGCGATGTGCGGGTTCAGGCGCTCGAACTGCGCCGTTGGCGGCAGTTGGCGGTGCTGCAGCGCGAGCAGTACCTTGAGGAACCCGGAAATGCCGGCGGCCGACAGACAGTGGCCGATATTGCTCTTCACGGAGCCTAGGGCGCAAAAGCCGCGGCGGTCCGTGTAGCGGCCGAATGCGTCCTTCAGGCCGGCCACCTCGATCGGGTCGCCCAGCGCCGTACCGGTGCCGTGCGCCTCGACGAGGCCGATGCCGTCCGGGTCGATGCCGAAGCGGTGGTACACGTCCTGCTGCAGGCGCGCCTGCGAATCCGCATTCGGTGCCGTGATGCCGTTGGTCTTGCCGTCCTGGTTCGTGCCCCACCCTTCGATGACGCCGTAGATATGGTCGCCGTCGCGCTCCGCGTCCGCCAGGCGCTTCAGCAGCACGGCGCCGACACCCTCGCCGTTGACAATGCCGTTGGCGCGGGCGTCGAATGCGTAGCAGCGGCCCTGCGGCGACAGCATGCCCACCTGCGCCGTCATGATCTGCATCGCCGGACCGGCCATCACGTTGACGCCGCCGGCCAGCGCGATGTCGCTGGTGCCCAGCACCAGGGAATCGCAGGCGGCGGCCAGCGCGACCAGCGACGACGAACAGGCCGTGTCGATCGCCATGCTGGGGCCGTGCAGGTCCAGCAGGTAGGAGATGCGCGCCGCCAAAATGGACGGCGCGCCGCCCGTGAAGCCCTGGCCGCTCAACCGCTCGTGGCGCGACAGTTCGTGGTAGTCGCCCGCCGCACAACCGACAAACACGCCGCAGCGGCTGCCGGCCAGCGCCCGGGGGTTGTAGCCGGCATGCTCGATCGTGTGCCAGCACGTTTGCAGGAACAGGCGCTGCTGCGGGTCCATCGCGCGCGCCTCGCGCGGCGAGATGTTGAAGAACGCCGCATCGAAGTGGTCCACGCCGTCGAGCGCGCCCATCCAGCGGCTGTAGGTCTTGCCCGCCGCAGCATCGCCCGGCTGGTAGTAGCGGTCGATGTCCCAGCGTTCCCGCGGGATCTCCGTGATGCAGTCGCGGCCCGCCGCGATATTGCGCCAGAACGCCGCCAGGTCCGGCGACTGGGCGAATTGACCGGCCATGCCAACGACCGCTACGCGCTGCGTCTCATGGCTCCGCACCGGCACCACGGCATGCATGCGGCCGCGCATCGAAGTCAGCGTGACAACTTCTTCCACCGGTGCCGCCACCGGCGCCCGCTCGCCCGCTTCCTGCTGCACGTAGCGCGCCAGCTGCCGCAGCGACGGGTAGCTGTAGATCCGGATCGCATCGATCGCCGTGCCGAACGTCTCGTTGATCCGGCGGATCCAGGTGACACCGGTGATCGAATCGAGGCCCAGGTCGACGAACGGATCGTCGCTGCCGATGTCCGCTTCGGCCATGCGCAGCTCCTGTGCCAGCAAGGTACGCAGCGTGGCTTCGACCGGATCGCCGTCAATGGCCGGCTGCGCGGCTGCCGGGGCACACTGCTCCAGCACGAACGCGGCCAGCTTGCCCAGCGTGGGATAGCTGTAGATGCGGATCGCCTCGATCGCCGTGCCGTAGGTCTCGTTGATGCGGCGGATCCACGTCACGCCCGTGATCGAGTCGAGGCCCAGGTCGACGAATTGTTCGTCGTCGCCGATCTCGTGTTCCTGCATGCGCAGCTCCTGCGCCAGCATGCGGCGCAGCTCGGCCGCCAAGGTTGCCGCATCGCGTACCGGGGCACCGGTGCGCGTCGATACCTCGGCCGCCACGGCCGCCACGGTGCCGGCCAAGCGGATCTTCGCCAGCGTCTCCTGCTGGCCGACGAAGGTGCGTTCGTGCATCGCCA
Source organism: Pseudoduganella flava (assembly GCF_007830495.1). Lineage (GTDB taxonomy): Bacteria > Pseudomonadota > Gammaproteobacteria > Burkholderiales > Burkholderiaceae_D > Rugamonas > Rugamonas flava. The sequence continues at coordinate 91,553 of NZ_VLKW01000010.1, forward strand.
GTTCGCGCACGAACGTGGCCGGCAGCGCGTCCACCAGCGGCGCAGCCCAGCGTGCTTTCAACGCCACGAGGCGGGCGCGCGGCGCCTGCGCGATCCGCCGCGCCAGCGCCAATGCGGCGGGCAGCACCTGCTCGCGCGGCAGCACCGCGTGGCGCAGCCCTCGCTCCTTCAATTCCCCGCCGGCCAGTTCGCGGGCACCCAGCAGCGTTTCGCGGGCCAGGTCGAGGCCGATCCGGCGCGGGAACACCAGGGTCGCGCCGGCGCCCGGCGTGAAACCATACTCCATGTACGGGCTGACGTAGCGGCTCTCGTCGGCGAACAGCGCGATGTCGGCAAACATGCCCAGCGCCCAACCGGCACCGATGCCGTGGCCCGCCATCGCCGCGATCACGGGAACGGGACAGTCCAGCGGCAGGCGGAAGGCGAGATTGTCCGTGAAGCGCCGTGCCCCCTCGCCTATCGCCAGCAGCGTATCGCGCGTGCCGCCGGACGAGAAGTAATTGCCGTAACCGGTCAGCACCACGACCTTGCAGGCGGGCTGCGCGCCGATCCAGTCGAACGCTTCGCGCAGCCCGTCGGACAGCGCGTCGGTGAACGTGTTCTTGCCGTCGGTGTCGGCCATTTTCAGTTCGACGACACCGTCCGCGTGCAACGTGGCGGTGACGACCAGGGAACGCAGCGGCACGGCGCCTGGCGCGGGTGCCGCCACATCGTCCTGGAGCGCGGCAACGAGTGGAGCCGCCGCCAACGCGGCCGACGTCGCCTGTTTGCAGGCGGGCAGCGTGCCGGTCGGCAGCGCTGCCAGGGCTTGTGCCGCCTGCAGCGCGGTGTCCTCGCCCAGCCGCACGGCCGGGCACAGCGCGTGCAGCTCGGCGCCCGTCGCGTTTGTGCCGGTCAGTATCAGCTGCCGGGCCGCGTCGTCGCCCAGCCGCAGCGACAGCAATCCCGCCAGCTCGTCGGCCATCGCACCACCGTCGTACCGCGCCGCCTCGCCATGGCTGGCGGCATCGCAGCACAGCGCGACGTACCAGCCGGCACCCTGAGCCCCCGCTGTGACAGAAGCGACGACGCCGATCGGCAGCTGCGTCAACGTGTGACCCAGGCGCCGCACCGCGACGATGTTCAACCCCGCCGGCAGGAAGCCCGGCACGTCGCTGGCCAGCACCACGGCGCGGTAGCCGGCGTCGGCAATGGCCACCATGGCATCCGCCAGCTCCTCCGGCAAGCCATCGGCGTTGTCGGTGGCTTCCACCGTCAGCGCGGCAATGCGGTCGCCGCGCGATGCGAGGCGCAGGCGCGCCGAGACGGGCGGCAGCGGCATCAACGGCGCAGGCGCGGGTTCCTCAGCGATGTCGCCGAGCGCCGTCACCATCGGCACGATGTCGCGTGCCAGCTCTTCCTTCAGCAGCCGCAGCGCCAACTGCGACTTGCGGGCCAGGTTCGCGGCCAGTTCGCGCGCGTGCCGCGGCGCTTCCGTGCGCGGCACGATCGGGCATGTCCAGCCCTGCGCCCGCAGTGTCGTGCCGGTTGCGCCGCTGCTCAAATACAGCAGCTCGGCCGCCTGCGGCGCACCAAAGCGCTGCGCCAGCAACGCTCCGGCACCGGCCGGCAGGCTGCGGGCGCTGTAGCGGGCGTCCTCGGCGCAGACGATGACATCGCACAGCGCGGCCGCCAGGAAGCCGGCATCGGCGGTATCGCCCGCCGCCAGCGCGATCGACGGATACGGGAAGCGCGCGATCGCTTCGTACAGCCCGGCGGCACGGGCGGCCCGGCAGGCATCGGCACCGCCGGCCAGGCTGGCCGCCAGCGTCACCACTTTCGCGGCGGGGGCGTTCGCCACCGTGTCCAGCGCACGCACAAGGGCCTGTGCCACCGCGGAGTCCAACACCGGCGCACCGACGGCAATCCGGTACATGCCGTCGCCGTCGTCGAACAGCTCGACCGCCGCAGGGACCTGCTGCGCAGCCGCGGCCAGTGCGATGCGCGGCTTGCCGGCAGCGGCCGCCGTGCCGTGCGCCGGTTCGGTCAGCGCCGCCAGCCGGATGCCAGCCTGCGGCTTGACGGTTGCCGCTGCCGTCGCCATCACGGGCACTGCCACCTCTGCCGCCACGGCGGCGGCCTTCCCTGCGCGTCCCTGGCACAGCACAACATCACCCGCGGTATAAATCTCGAACGCCAGCTCGTCGGCCTGCCGGTCGAACAGCGCAACCGTCACCGGCACGCCCTCGACCACGGGTTGCGGCCGCGCCCACGCCACGTCGCGCAGCGTGAGGTCGCTGTCCGGCAGCGTCATTGCCAGCGCTGCGCGCACCATCGCCACGCAGCCTTCGGTGCTCAGGCGGCGTGCGCCGGCCGGGCCTTCCAGCACCGTGGCGTCGCCGGTAAAAGTGCTCGTGTAGCTGTGCTGGTCGAAGTTGGACGTGTTCGCGTGCAGCAGCGGATGCAGCACGGCGGCCTGCGGCGCCTGCCGCGGCACGTCGAACCAGTAGCGCTGCCGCGCGAACGGGTAACCGGGCAGGCTGGCCAGTTGCGGACGCACCGGATGCAGCCGCCCCCAGTCGAGCTCCAGGCCCTTGGCCCACAGTTCCGCCAGCGTGGCCAGCTTGCCGGCGGCAAGCCACTTGTCGACCACGTCCTGTTCCTGCGTCAGCAACGCCAGCATCTCGCGGTTCGCCTTGGCGTTACCCTGCCACACGCCGTCGCCGGCGCCGCCGTCCAGCCATGCCAGCAGCCGCTCGCGCAGGTGCTGCGCGCTGTCGGCCAGCACGGCAAGGCGCTCGTCCATCGCTTCGCGGCCCAGTTGCAGGGTGGCGGCGATCGACGCTGCCGGCGGGACGGCGCCGCCCACCAGGAACGCGGCAAGGTCCGCCGCCTTCCGCCGCAGCTGTTCCGGCGTGCGCGCCGACAGCGGGAACACGTGCCAGCCTGGCTCCTCGACGGCGGGCGCCGGTGCCGCATACTCCTCGATCACGAGGTGGGCGTTCGAGCCGCCCGCGCCGAACGACGAAATGCCGGCGATGCGGGGCAACGCGGCGCCGTCCACCGCCGGCGGTTCCCATGCGCACAGCGACTGGTTGACGACGAACGGCGTGCTGCCGAAATCGATATGGGGATTCAATCGTTCCGAATGCAGCGACGGCACGATCTGCTTGTGCCGCAGTTGCAGCAGCACCTTCGTCAGCCCGGCGATACCGGCGGCCGCCTCCGCGTGGCCGATGTTCGATTTCGCCGAACCGATCAGGCAATAACCCGTGTCGGCGGTGCGTTCGCGGATCACGCCGGTCAACGCGGCGATCTCGATCGGGTCGCCCAGCTTCGTGCCGGTGCCGTGCGCCTCCACGTAGCTGACGTGGCGGGGATCGACGCGCGCCTCGGCCAGCGCCTGCCGCACCGCGGCGGCCTGCGCCTGGGGGTTGGGCACCGTGTAGCCGTTCGTCTTGCCGCCGTGGCTCAGCGCACTGCCGCGGATCACGCCGTAGATATGGTTGCCGTCGCGCTGCGCATCGGACAGGCGCTTCAGCACGACGACGCCGACACCTTCGCCGGGAATGTAGCCGTCGCCCCCTTCGCCGAAGCTCTGGCAATGGCCGTCGCCGGAGATGAACTGGCCGGCCGACAGCATCAGGTATTTGTTCGGGTGGATCGTCACGTTGACGCCGCCAGCGATCGCCATGCCGGTGCGGCCCAGCTTCAGGTCCTGGCAAGCGAGGTGGATCGCCGTCAGCGACGACGAGCACATCGTGTCCACGACCATGCTGGGGCCGTGCAGGTTCAGCACATACGACACGCGGTTGGCGATGCTGGCCGGGTTGGCGGCGAACGCGGTGCGCTTGCCCTGCAAGCTGGCCTCGGCGCCGAGCAGCTGGTATTCGCCGTACATCACGCCGGCGTAGACGCCCACCTGGGCTGGCAAGCCGTCTGCATTGGGGATTTGCAGCGCGGCGCGGCTGTAGCCGGCATCCTCGATCGCCAGCCATGCATGCTGCAGGAACAGCCGCTCCTGCGGGTCGATCAGTTCCGCCTCGACGGGCGACACGTTGAAGAAGCGCGCATCGAATTCATCGACACCGTCGATGAAGCCGCCCCATTTGCTGAAGTGGGCGCCCTTGGCGGCGCGGTCCTCGCTGTAGTACTCGCGCCAATCCCAGCGCTCGCGCGGCACTTCGACGATGCAATCCTTGCCGTCACGCAGATTGCGCCAGAACGCATCGACGTCCGGCCCGCCGGGATAGCGGCCGGCCAAACCAACGATCGCGATCGGCTCGGCGGCGAGCTGCGCACCAGCGGCAGGCTTGCGGCCGCGGATGCTCGTGACGCGGGCCGGGCCAACTGCGGGTGCCACGGGGCGGGCTGCCATGCGCGGTGCAGCGCCCTGTCCGGCCAGCACGGCGCCATGGTGGCGGGCGAAGTAGCCGGCCAGCTCGCGGATCGTCAGGTATTCGAAGAACAGCGTTTTCGGCAGCGCACCGAACGTCGCTTCCAGCTGCCGGGTGAGGTCCAGCGCCAGGATCGAGTCGATGCCGTAGTCTTCCAGCGCGGCGCGCGGATCGACCTGTTCCGGCCGCAGTTTCAGCAGTGCGGCCAGCTGGCGGCACAGCAGCGCCTCGGCGATGCCGGCCAGTTCCAGGTCGCCCGCCGGCGCGGTTTGTTGCGCACCGGTGTCGCCCAGCGCGTGGCCGGACGCCAGGCGGCGGCGCATCGCATCGCCGTCGCCTTCCATCACCAGCGCGCCGTCCAGCCCCGCGCCCAGCAGGCGGAAGAAGGCCTGCATACCCGTCTCCGTGCGCATCGGCACGGTGCCGGTCGCGTCGAACAGCCGCTCGCGCGTCGCGCCGTCGGACTGCATGCCGCCATCGCGCCACAGCGGCCACTGGATGGCCACCGTCGTGCCACGGCGCTCGCCGGCCCGCACCAGCGCATTGCGATGCACCGCGAACTCGTCGAGGAAGCCGTTGGCGGCGGCGTAGTCGCCCTGCCCCAGGTTGCCCAGCGCAGCCGCCAACGACGAGAACAGCACCAAGAAATCCAGGTCGATCGCGCGGCTGGCCTGGTCGAGGTTGACGGTGCCCATCACCTTTGGCGCCAGCACGCGGGCCGCCGTGCCGGCATCCTTGTTCAGCAGGAAGCTGTCGGCCGTCATGCCGGCGCTGTGCACAATGCCGTTCATCTGGCCGAACTCGGCCACCACTTCCGCCAGCACGCGCGCGACAGCTGCGGCATCGTCCAGATCCATCTGCCGGTACTCGACCGTGGCGCCGCCGTCACGCAATGCCTGCAAAGCCGCCGGCGCCGCGCCGGCCGGGTTGCGGCCCGTCAGTACGATCGTCGCCGCCGGGCAGCGTTCGACGATGGCCCGCGCGAACAGCATGCCCAGGCCACCGAGGCCGCCGGTGATCAGATACACGCCGCGATCCTTCAGCGGGCAATGGTCGTACCCCCGCGCGGTTTCACGCCAGCGTGCCACCTCACGGGTACCGCGACGATGACGCACCAGGGCAGCGTGCCCGTCGTCCGCTTGCAGCAATGCCGCCAGTTGCGCCGTATCGATGTCCGCGTCGACCAGCACGACCTGGCCTGTCAGCCACGAGTGTTCCAGCTGCGCCGTCTTCAGAAGGCCGGACAGCCCGGCCAGCAGCGCATGCTGCGCATCGTCCGCCGCCACCAGCCGCACGAGCACCTGGCCCTGCGGCTTGGCGCGCACGATGGCCTGCAGCCGCTCGATGCACGCCAGCGTGGCGGCCGTGTAGCGCTCGGCCGCATCGGCGCCGTCCACGTTCAGCATGGTGCAATGGCCGCCCAGCGCCGTGGCATCCACCTGCGGCAAGCCGCACAGCAGCACGTGCCGTTCCGTCACCGGCGCCGCTTCAGTTGCCCCTGCCGCCGCCTGCGCTTCCCACACCCGCGTGGCGATCAGGCTGTCGACGGCATTGCCGCCCAGCGCGCGCGGCGTGTAGCCGCGCAGCCGCGCGCACGGTTGCCCGGCGGTGTCCACCACGTCGACGTCGATGCCGCCGCCCTCCGCGCGGCGCGCCCAAACGTACAGCTCGCCGCCGCACGGCGCATGCACGCGCAGGCTGGCCAGCGCGAACGGCACGATCGGCCGGGCCGGCGGACTGGCCGGATCGAACATCAGCACGGTGGCCGCCTGCAGCACGCCATCCATCAGGCTCGGATGCAGCACGTAGTCGCCGCGCGTATCCTTCACCTTCGCCGGCAGTTTCAGGCGAGCCAGCAATTCGCCGTCGCCCAGCTCGATGCCCGCGACGGCGCGCTTGGCCGGGCCATACGCCAGGCCCATCGCCGCATACGCTTCATAAACCCGCGCACCGGTGAGCGCACCACGCGTCATTGCGGCGCGCAGGCGGTCCAGGTCCAGTGCCGCATCGCCGGTGGGGGCGACCGGTACGAACGCGCCCTGGCAGTGAATCCGCTCGTCGGAGCTGAACACCTCGAAACGCAGCGTCTCACCGGCCTGCCCGCTGTCTTCTTCCGGAACCAGCGCCACGTGCGCCAGCGTGGGGCCGGACACCGTCAGCGGGTGAAGCCACGTCACATCGCGCAGTTCGAACGACGTACCGGCGGGCAGCGCCCGTTCGCATGCGGCGCGCGCCATCTCCAGGTAGGCCACCGCCGGCAGCACCTTCTCCGGCGCGCCGCCGGCACCCAGGCGCACCTGGTGATCCTTCAGGAAGAACTCGTCGCCGCCGAACGTCGACGAGTATTTGTGCTCGCGCAGGTCGGACGTATTCTCGTGCAGCAGCGGATGCAGCGCCGCCGCGCTGGTGGCCACGGCGCCGTCGATCCAGTGGCGTTCGCGCGCGAACGCGTAGGTCGGCAGGCTGATGCGCCGGCCCGGCCGGTCGCCGCGCAGCGCCTGCCAGTCCGCTTGCCCCCCGGCTGCCCATGCGGCAGCCAGCCGGCCCGCATCGTTGTCCGGCAGCGCCGCCGGCTCCCCGGCCAGCCACGCGGCCAGTGCCTGGCGCAGCGCGTCCGTCGACTCGGCCACGAACGCGGTGCGCACTTCCATCGCCACGCGGCCCGTCTGCAAGGTCCAGGCCAGCGCATCGAGATCGACCGCTTCGTCGCGCGCGGCGCAACCGTCCAGGAAGCGTGCCAGCCGGTCCACGCCAGCGCGCAGCGCTTCGTGGGTGCGGGCGGACAGTGGCACGATGACGAGGCCCGCAGGCGCGGCGGCGGGTACCGGCACGTGATTTTCCAGGATCACGAACGCATTGGTGCCGCCGATCCCCAGGCTGTTGACGGCCGCGCGGCGCGGCGCCTCGCCGGTCTCCCATGCCTGCACGGCCGTGTTCACGAAAAATGGCGTGCCGGCGAAATCGATGCGGGGGTTCGGCGCCGTGTAGTGCGCCAGCGGCGGGACCACGCCCTTCTCGATGGCCAGCGCCGCCTTGATGAAGCCGACGATGCCGGCGGCCGCCTCCAGATGGCCGACATTCGCCTTGACAGCGCCCAGCGCGCACCAGGGCCGGCCGGCCGGCGCCGCGCCGAATGCGGCGGACAGCGCCTTCACTTCCTCCGGGTCGCCCATCCGCGTGCCCGTGCCGTGCGCTTCGACGAAGCCGATCGATGCCGCGTCGACGCCCGCCTTGTCGAGCGCCGTCCGCACGCAGGCGATCTGGCCCGCCGCGCTGCTGGCCGCATAGCTCATCTTGCCCTTGCCGTCGTTCAGGATCGCCGAGCCCTTGATCACCGCGTAGATATGGTCGCCGGCGGCGACCGCATCGGCGAACCGGCGGATCAGTACCAGGCCCATGCCGCTGCCGAACACCACGCCGTCGGCATCCGCATCGAAGCTGCGGATGCGGCCCCTGCGCGAATAGATGAAGCCATCCTGGTAGTGATAGCCGTGCAGGTCCGGCACGCGCACCGACACGCCGCCGGCCAGCGCCATGTCGCATTCGCCGGCCAGCACGGCCAGGCGCGCCTGGTGCAGCGCGACCAGCGACGTGGAGCACGCCGTCTGCACCGTCATGCTGGGCCCCGTCAGATTCAGCTTGTACGACAGGAACGTGGCGAGGAAATCCTTGTCGTTGACGAGTTGCGCGGCGCTGGCCGTCATCCGCGGGAAGCGCTCATGCAGGTTCGCATAGCTCGAGTAATAGCTGGTCGGCAGTCCCCCGGCGCCGGCGAACACGCCGATCCGCTGCGCCTCGCCGCTCGCATGGCCCGCATCCTCCAGCGTCTCCCACGCGCATTGCAACAGCAGCCGCAGTTGCGGGTCCATCAGCTCGGCCTCGAGCGGCGCGACCTTGAAGAAGCCCGCGTCGAACAGGTCGACGCCGTCCAGCGCCGCCGCCGCCTTCACGTAATCCGGGTCGGCGATGTCCCGTTCGGGCACGCCGGCGGCCCGCAATTCGTCGTCCGTCAGGTCGCGGACGCAGTCCTTTCTCGCGCAGAGGTTGTCCCAGAATTCCGGCACGCTGTTCGCACCGGGGAATTTGCCGGACATGCCGATGACGGCCACATCGTCGTTCATGCTGTTCATGCTGATCTCTCGAAAAACTTGCGCGGTAAGGGTGATGTGCTCAGATGCTGGCGGCCGATGCCGGGGCGGCGGCGGCCAGAGCGCGGCCGTAGACGTCGCACAGGTCCTGGATCGTGCGCATGGCCGTCAACATCACGCTGCGGTCGGCGAACGGGTCGACACCGAGTTCCTCTTCCAGGTTCATCGTCAGCGACACCACCGTCATCGACGAGAAGCCCAGTTCGTCGACCAGTTCGCTGTCCGGCCGCAGCGGCGGCAGGGCCAGGTCCCATTCGTCGGCCACGTCGCGGATCGCCTTTTCGACCGCGTGTTGGATATCCACCTGTAACATGTCGTTCTCCTGTGTTGAAGTGTGCGGTTCAGCGGCTAACCAACGGTGCGGCCGCCGCTTCGTCGATGTAGTCGAAACGGGCATTGCGGTACTTCGGCTTGTTCAACAGGCCGGGCAGCTTGTCGTGGAACATCGTCCACGTCTGCTCCGCGTTGCCGAGGTTGAGCAGCACGTCGGGGAAGAAGCCGCCCATGCCGAAGTCCTGCACCAGCGCGATCTCGACCTGGCCGTTACGCGCCGGGCTGACCTGCCAGCGGTTGTGGATGTGCGTGATGCGCACGCAGCACTCGTGCAGCGGGATCTTGTTGGCCGCGGCCATGATGTCCACCGAAACGATCTTCGTTTGCGGGTCTTGCGCGGCGTGCGACTTGATCACGTATTCGCGGTTCGCGAACACGGGCGGCATCAGTTCCAGCGTCCACAGCACGGCATCGCCCTGCGCCTTGTCGTTGTACGGCTCCAGCACGGTCAGCTTGGTGCACACGGGGATCCAGTCCTTGCAGTTCTGCAGGCTGTCGTTGTCGAGCATCAGCGATGCCACCAGCTGACTTTGCGTGTAGTGGCCGTGCGTGACCGCCTTGAACAGCTTCGTCGAACGGCCCGGCTCCTTGTACGACCACACCTGCACGCCATCGCGGTCGATCTCCAGCTTCCACTGTTCGGAGCCCGACAGCTTCCATGCCGCGCTGGCCGCATAACCGCCGGCGATCAGCGCCGCCGCGATCACCAGCGTACGGCGCCCGAATTTCTTCCACGTCGTCGCGTTCATGCGGCCTCCTTGATAAAGTCGTAGCGGATCGTGCGCAGCTTGTCCGTGTTCAGCAGTTTCGGCAGCTGGTCGTGGATGAACTGCCAGGTCTGCTCGGCGCCGCCCAGGTTCAGCAGGATCGTCGGGAACATGCCGCCGATGTCGATGTCCTGCAGGAACTCGATCTCGACCTTGCCATAGCCGACCGGCTTGTACACCCAGCGGTTCTGCAGGTGCGTGACGCGCACGGTGCCGGGATTGCGCGGCAGCGCGTTCGGTGCGGCGAGGATGTTGACGGTGACGGCGCGCGTGCGCGGGTCCTGCACCACCTGCGAGCGCAGGATCATCTCGCGCGGCGCGAACGGCCCGGGCAGGCCGAGGCGCCACAGCACCGTGTCCGACATCGTCTTCGCGCTCCACGGCACCACCACCTGCATGCCGAGGCAGCCGGGGATGTTGTCGCGGCAGTTCTGCGGCGTGGCGTTCTCGATCAAGCCGCCGACCAGCTGGTTCAACGTGTAGCCGGCCCGCGTGACGGCCTTGAACTGCTTGTTCTCGGCACCGGGCGCCTTCAGCGAATAGACCTGCACGCCGTCGCGCTCGAACTCCAGCTCCCACTTGCCGGAGCCGGACATCTTCCACAGCACATTGGCCGCGTGGAACGCGACCACGAGGCCGGCCACGCCGTAGCCGGCGGCCCGCAGCACGCGCCGCGATCGGGAGGCGGCGGGCGCCGCCGCCTCGGGGACGGCGTCCTGCGCCGCCGGTTGCATCGTTGTAGCCGTCATGGGGTTCTCCTGGTTGGTACAAAGGGGGAAGCGCGCGCTTACAGCGCCGGCGCCAGTTGCCGGGCCAGATACCTGGCCATCGCGAGGACCGTCAGCGTGGGCGTGCCGCGCATCTCGTCCGGAATGATCGAGCCGTCGCACACGTGCAGGTTGCGCACCGGGCTTTCCATGCGCGCGTCGACGTGTTCGCCGATCCGCAGCAGCCCGCCGACCCGGCCGGCGCACGACAGGCCGAAGTTGAAGATGTGCTGCGCGCCGGCCTGGCGCAGGATCCGCAGCGCTTCTTCCTCGCCCTTCTTCAGCTTCGCGAAATCGGCCTCGGACAGTTCCTTGTGCAGGCCACCGTCGGCGCGCAATTCGCCGCCCAGCCCATCCTTGACCTTGACGCCGATCGCGATCGCCTGCGGATAGGCGACGGCATGGCGGAACTTCAGCTTCGCCGGCATCATCATCTTGTAGAGGAAGCGGCAGATATTGGCGTCGCCCAGCTCGATGCCGTCGTCGAGCTGGCAGCCCATGCTGCCGACGAAATTGTCGCGCCCCTGCATGCCGGGTACCAGGCCATAGATCGCGTAGCCGGGGTTGACGTAGAAGCCATGCCGGCCCACGCCATCGACGCCGCAGGCGCGCAGCAGCGCCGGCGTGGCCAGCTCGCCGGCCGCCAGCACCACCTTGCCCGCATACGCGCGGTGCACGACGTTCGAGAACATGTGGCGGCGCTCGCGGTACTCGACGCCGATGGCGGCGCCGTTCTCGATCAGCACGCGCTGTACGGTGGCGCGCGTCACGAGCCGCGTGCCCTGCGCCACCGCGTCGTCCACATAGCTGCGTGCGCGCCACAGCGCGCCGTGGCTGTAGCCGCCATCGCAGCGCGACTGGTCCACCAGCATGTCGTGCTTGTGCCACGCGTGGCCCAGCGCGACGGCGCCGTCGCGAAGCCGCAAGGCCTGCTCGCCCAGCAGCGCGTCCGGCAGCGGTGCGATCGGCAGTTCGCGGCGCAGCGCGTCCACGTCCGATGCCAGGTCGATGCCGAGCGCGTTGAACACGTCCAGCGGCGGCGCGTTGACGACGCCGAAGTACAGGCCCGTGGAGCCGCCCTTGGTGAGCGCGCGGACGGTGGCCAGCTTGCGGCCGACCTTGACCTGGTCGATGACGGAGGCAAAGCCCGTCACGCTCTCGCGCAGCGGCGCATCGCCGCCCCGTTCCAGCAGCAGCACGCGCTTGTTTTGTCTGCTCCATTCGCGTGCAAGCATGGCGCCGGCCGTGCCGGAACCGACGACGATCGCGTCGTATTCGGGATGATCTTTCATGTTCTCTCGGGTTGGGTTAGAACTGGTACAGCAGGCGGAGCACGGCGGCGTTCTGGCCGCGATAGGGCCACAGTTCGCTGTTCCTGTCCTTCACCTTCAGGTAGAAGGTATCGAGGCTGACGCTGACCCGGCCGTTCACCTTGTAGGTCAGGAACAGCGAGTGCTGGAAGCTCGTGTGGGTCTGGTTGTAGACGGTCAGCCAGTTCGCCGTCAGGTTGTCGTTGATGAAGTTGTTGCGCCAGCCCAGCACGAACATATTGCTGCTCCGGGTTGTCGCCATGCCCGGCTCCCAGCCCAGCACGCGGCGGTTCACCGCTTCCAGGCTGACGGCGTGGTTGCCGGCATTCCCCAGTGTGTACTCGGCGCGCAGCGACGTATCCAGCTGGTCCTTGCGCTGCGTTTGCAGCGTCGCCGGGTTCAGGAACGCGCGCGGCGACTTCCTGGCGATCTCGCCCGAGTACAGCACCTTCTCGGTGGCCAGGTTGAACGACATGCCGAGCATGTCGAAGCGCTGCGGCGTCGCGACGAACGTCGGCGGCGCACGCGTGCGATCGACCTCGAACGCATAGTCGTTGTCCCACAGCCGCGCCGCCATCACGGCCACGTCGCTGCTGCCGAACGTCTTCTTCCAGCGCATGCCGTATTCGCGCAGGTTGTCGTGCGGTGCACGCTCCTGCGGCAGGCCGCCGGTCAGGTCCAGCGCATACGCGGTGCCCTTTTCCGGCAGCTTGTTGAAGCGGGCCCGCGGCACGTAGAAGAAGCTGAAGTCCCCGACCGGCGTGAACTGGTCGACAGTCGCCATGAATTGCGACAGCCGCGATTCCTCCAGCGAGACGAAGAACAGTTCGGACAGGTTGCGGGGGCTGATCACGTCGGTGATCGCGCCCGCATCGGACTCGCCCCACACGAGGATCTGGCGGCCGACCTTGACGCTGGTCTTGCCCTTGCTGTACTGCAGGAAGGCCGAACGCACCGTGCTTTCCTGGAACGTCTCGCCGCGCGCGTTGGCGCGGTGGTCGCCCGGCCAGTAGTGCGTTTCCAGCGCATCGAGCTGCACGTAGTAATTGTCGAGGAAGTACTTCTCGTACTCGACGCGCAGCGAGGTGCGGTTGTTCGGCAAGCTGTGCGGCTCGCGGATCCGGGCGGCCAGCTCGTGGCGGATGCCGAAGCGCGCGCCCGGCACGAGGCCGGAGCGGCCCTCGTCCTGTACCGGCTTGTCGGCACCCGGCGCGGCCGGGCGCACGTCGTCGCCGGAGATCCCCATCACCTCGTCCGCCGCCTGCGGCTGCGGCTGCGGGGCCGGACTCACGGGCTGCGGCGGCTGCGGCTGGACCTGGGCCAGCGCTTGCGGCGTCGCCAGCGCTACGCCCAGGGCCACGCTCTGGGCCAACCTATACGCAACCGGTGCGAACAGCTTGGCCATCACTCTTTCCAGAACGAGCGGTACTTGACGAGGTAGCGTTCGCGGAACGCCTGGTCGGTCAGCGCACGCTGCGACAGGTATTCGTCCTCGACGGGGATGTTCAGCGCGATCGCCTGCCGGTCCATCACGCTGACGCGGCGTGTCAGCAGGTTGTCCATCGTGACCTGGCGCGGTAGCCATTTGTGGTTCACCTGCTGCAGGTTCTTCACGGTGCGCACCTTGTTCAGGCGGCCGTCATGGTCGTAGTACTCGCCGCGTAGCAGCACGAAGCGGTCCTTGTCGATCCACGTCAGCGAGCGCGCGTAGTTGCTGGTTTCCTTCTTGCGCCCGACGGGCACCCATTCCAGCACATAGGCGGGCACCTCGACATAGCCCTTGCCTGCTTCCAGCACGCGCACCTTCTCCTCGCGCAGCAGCTTGATGTCGTATTCCTCCAGCCGCGGTTCTTCCAGGTCTTCCATGTAGAACTCGGTGCCGAAGTAGCTGCCGCTGTCGGCGCTGTCCTTCACCGACAGCACGCGCTTGACCTTGCCCAGCGCGGGCAGGTACATCCAGTAGTCGTTGACCTTGTCCTTGTCCCAGTATTCCCAGCCGAGCATGCCGATGCCACGGTCGCCGATCGGTTCGGCCAGCACGCCCATCGAGCGAATGTCGCGGCCATACGACTTCGCCACGTTCTCGACGACGCGCTCGCGCGGGCGTTCCGTGCAGCGCATCTGCGCCTGTTCGACCTTGTAGCCGCAGGTGCTCAGCTTCAGCTTCGCGGTCACGGCGTCGTGGCGCAGTTCGTCGTCGTACTTCTGCGCGACCTGCTGCGCGTTCATTGATTCGGTGGTCGCCAGGGCCGGTGCGGCCAGCGCGCAACCCGCCGCGGCCAGGATGATGGTACGGATGTTCATGGTGTTCCTCTTGCTGGTAAGTCTGGAAAATGCGGGCGGCAGCGCCCGCGCGTATCGTCAGGCGGCCAGTTCGTGGGCCGGTCCCGCCGCGGGTTCATGCTTGCCCTCGAACTTCAAGCCGAGAATCAGGATCACCGAGGGGGTCAGCAGCAGTTCGCACAGCCAGCCGACCAGCACGGCCAGCGCGCCGTAGATGCCGACGTTGGCATTGCCGGGGCTGGACGACAGGGCCAGCACGCCCAGGCCCAGTGCCAGGATCATCGCCGTGTAGGTGACGGCCTGGCCGGCTTCGCGGAGCGTGTCGCGCAGGGCCCGGTGCATGTCGCCGTCGCGCGCCACCTCGTGCCGGTAGTGGCTGATGAAGTGAATCGTGTCGTCCACCGCCATGCCCAGCACTATCGGTGCGATCAGCACCGTGTTGAAGTCGAGCGGCACGCCGAACAGGCCCATCAGGCCGAACGTCAGCATCACCGGCACGGCGTTCGCGGCGACCGACACGATGCCGGCCTTCAGCGAACCGAAGATCAGCAGCAGGATCACGCTGATCGTCACGATTGACCAGAAGAACTCCGACAGCGACGTCCACGACAGGTAGTCGGAGCCCTGCATCATCAGCGTGAAGAGCCCCGTCACGGAAGCCTTCGCATCCGGGTAGCGCTTTTTGAGGTCGGCGGTGGCCGCGTCGATGTCGCGCTGCATGGCCTGGAACACGCGGGTGTATTCATAGGAACCGCCATTGCGCAACGCCACGTCGATGTGTGCCTTGCTGTAGTCGTCCGAGACCATCTTGCGGCGTTCGGACGGGTTCGAGTTGTCGAACATGAAGAACGTGTTGGCCAGCGCGGCACGAGTTGGCGGCACCACGTACATGTCCGGCCGGTCCTCGTTCAGCGCCTTGTAGGAGCTCTTCGCCACGTCGACCAGCGACAGCGTGCGCACCACATATTTCTGGTAGCGGGTTTCGATCGTGCGCTGCAGCGCGTCGATCCGGTTCAGCACATACGGATCGTGCAGCGCGTATTCCTGGCCCAGGTCGAAGTACACCTTCAGCGACTGCGAGCCCAGCATCGTGCGGTCCGCGATGTCCATGTCGCCGCGGATCTTCGCTTCGCGGGGGAACATCGACCTGGCGTCCGTATCGATGCGCAGCTGCGCCATGCCGACCACGCAGATAGCCAGCACCACGGCCCAGAACACGGCGATCGGGTAGCGGTACTTCAGCACGAACGGAAACACGTGCGTCAACGCCCGCTGCACCAGCACGCCCACGTTCGGCACGAACCGCCCGGCCAGGCCGGCCAGCGCGGCTCCCTTGCGCGGCCGGTCTCCCTGCGCGGCCGGGCGGCGCCGTGCCCACCACAGGTCCACCATCGCCGGCAGCGCGAAGATGCTGAACAGGAAAGTGACGAAGATGCCGGCCGCCGTCGTGGCACCGAATACCTGGATCGGCACGATCGGCGTGAACAGCACGGACAGCATGCCCACCGCGCTGGTGACGGCCGTCAGGAAGCACGCGTTGGCGGACGAATGATAGGACGAGCGCAGCGCAGTGCGGTGGTCCTGGCCCTGGTTGCGGAAGTACTCGTAACCGGACAGGATGTGGATCGAATCGGCGATGCCGACGACGAGGATCATCGCCACCGTGAGGATCAGGAAGGCGGTGAACGTGACGCCCAGCCAGCTGGCGATGCCGATCGTCCAGACGGCGCCCAGCACCACGGTCAACGCCGGCCACAGCACGCCGCTGAAGGAGCGGAACAGGAACCACAGCACGGCGACCATGATCGCCAGCATGGCCATGTACAGCGCCCCCATCTCCTGCAGCATCTGCATGTTGTATTCGGTGGACGCGGGGTTGCCGACCGGGTGGAAGTCGAACCGGCTGGCGAATTCCGGCTTGGCCAGCGTGACCTTGACGGCGTTGATGAAGTCCAGGTACTGCCCCAGGTCGGTCGGCTGGAATTTCACGCGCCCCGCCTGGGCCTTGCCGTCATAGGCCATGCTCAGGCTGTCCATGTCCAGCTTGCCCGCGCCGGTACCCATGCTTTGGCTGGCGCGCGCCTCGAAGTCGACAGGGATCGCCCCGAAGTTCGTCTCGACAAGGATGCCGCCGTAGCGATGATCGCGCGAGAAGTACTGTTGCGGCAGCGAGCGCTGCGAGTGCGCCGTGCGGGCGATCGCCAGCAGTTCCTCCTTGCCGTCGGGGATCTTCGGCGGTACCAGGTTGCGGCTGACCAGCGCATCGTCCTCCACCTTCAGGACCGGGGCGTTGTCGAGCGTCGTGATCTTGACGATGCGCTTCAACGGCGAATGGGCGTCGGCCTGCAGCATGCGCTCCGTCAGGTCGCGCCGCAACGCCCGCGCCGCCGCCAGCGACTGCGCCGAGAACACGTCGCCGTCCTTGGCCCGGTACACGATATACAGGTGATCGTCGCTGCCGAAGCGGGCGCGGAATGCGTCCATCGACACGATCGTCGGGTCGTCGTCGGCGAACCAGCCTTCGATCGTCATGTCGAAGCGGATCCGGCCCAGGCCCGCGATGGCAAAGGCCGTGATACCGATCACGAGCAGCCAGACCAGCCACTTCCTGGCCAGCACCCGGTCGGGCACCGAGT
This sequence comes from Pseudoduganella flava, assembly GCF_007830495.1. Lineage (GTDB taxonomy): Bacteria > Pseudomonadota > Gammaproteobacteria > Burkholderiales > Burkholderiaceae_D > Rugamonas > Rugamonas flava. The sequence goes on from NZ_VLKW01000010.1 coordinate 108,173, forward strand.
CGAAATAATGCATCAACGCCTGCCCGGCGCGATTAAGGTGTGCTTTCACTGTCGATCTCCATGCTGTGCGCTGCTTGCAGAGGGCCGGCTCCCGTCATGGGGCGCCGGTTCAGGATTCCAGGACCACCGGCCGGGGTGCGCCGCGGCGGCGGTTGCCGGCCTTGCCGCGCTTCGTGGCGGGCGGCCGTTCGGTGCCATCCACGGCGTCATCCACGGCGTCATCCACGGCGTCATCAGCCGCAGGCGTTTCCACCGCCGCGATCACGGCGGCCACCGCGGCGGCATGGCCGGCCGTGATCACCGCGTAGTGGTTCGCGCTCACGTCGTGCGCCGTCAAGGGCGCCACGAGATAGCGGTTCCAGCCGTAATCGGCCGGCGCATCCGGGTACGCGTCCAGCGCGCGGATCAGGTGCACGTCAACGGCGCGCGGCAGCGGCGCCAGCGCATATGCCCGGGCCAGCCGCTCGCTGGTCGTCGCGATGCGGTAGCTCGTCAGGAAGTACTGGCGATCCAGCACGACGCCGTGCTCCATCATCAGCCGGTACAGGTATTCGCCCCGCTCGTCCGGCGCGACGGCTTCCAGCCGGGCCATGTCCACGTCGAAGCGCGCGCCCAGCGTGGCCATCACGTGGCTGAACACGTCCACGACGAGATCGAGCTCGGTGGCCGTGCGCTGCTCCGGGCACAGGCTGTCGAGCAGGTACAGTGCCGCCACCTCCTCGCCTGCCTCCATCAGGCTGCGCGCCATCGCGAACGCGACGACGCCGCCGTTCGAATAGCCGAACAGCCGGTACGGCCCGTAAGGCTGAATGCGGCGTACAGCTGCGAGGTTGGCCGCCACCACGTCCCCCATGCTGGCCGGCAGCGCGCACTGGCCATCCAGCCCCTGCGCATCCAGGCCATACAGCGGCCGGCCGGTGCCCAGCGCTTCGCACAGGGGTTTCAGCGACAGCGTGCTGCCGTCCGCCCCCGGCACGAGGAACAGCGGCGTGCCGGCGCCGTGCGGCTGCATCGGTGCGAGGATGTCCGGTACCGCGGCGTGCGTGGGCAGCTCGGCGCCCGCGATCGTGTCCAGCAGCGCCGCGACCTCGTCGGGGAACGCCTGCGCCAGGTGGGCGGCCAGCGCGGCGGCGTGCGGGTGCTGGAACACGACGGTCGGCGCCAGGTTCACGTCGAGCAGCCGGTTGACGCGGGCGACCAGCTCGGCGATCGCGATCGAGCGCAACCCCAGCGCGGCAAACGTGGCTTCGGGATCGACGTCGGCGACAGCGCAGTCCAGCAGCTGGGCGGTGCGCTCACGCAGGAAGCGCTCCAGCAGCGCGGCCGGTTCGCGCGGCGTATCGGCCGCCACGGCGAATTCCGGCAGCGACAGCGCCGCCGGCAGGTGCACCTCCGGCACGAGGGACGCCTGGGCTGCCGCACCGGGCTCCTGCAGCGCATACCAGTGCCGCTCGCGGGCGAACGGATAGCCGGGCAGCGAGATCCGTCGCGCCGGCAAGCCACTCCAGGCCAGCTGCCAAGGCATCGCAACGCCGTGCACCCACAGCAGTGCCACCTGCTGCCACTGGCCTTCGGCGCGCGCCAGCTCCAGTTGGGCGCGCGCCATCCGTTCCGTCACCAGGCTGGCCAGCGGCACGTGGCCCACGTGGCCGAGCGTATGGCAGAAGATGCCGTGCGACTCCAGCTTGCCGGCATTGTCGAGGCCCCGCTCGCGCAGCAGCGCGAGCTTGCCGCGCAATTCGTCCAGCGACGCGGCGACGATGGCCAGCCGCGCCGGCAGCGCCGCCCGGCCCACCTGAGACGTGTGGGCGACGTCGGCGAAGCACACTTCCGGACCTGCCTGCTCCAGCCAGGCCGCGAAGACGCCGGCGTAATCGGCCAGCCGGGCACCATCCTGGGCGGACAGCACGAACAGTTGCGGACCGCCCGCCACGCCGGCAGCGGGGCTGCGGGCCACGAATTCCTCCAGCGCGATGTGGACGTTGACGCCGCTGTCGGCAAACGAGCTGACGCCCGCGCACACCGGCGCGCCCGCGTCATCGCGCATGTCGTCCAGCGCGATCGGCGCGTCGGCGAAGTACAGCGGGTGCGATGGATTGCCCAGGTCGATGAAGCTGCTGGGCGTGCGCCGCGTGATCGTGGCGGGGAACCTCTTGTGGTGGAGCGCGAGCGCCACCTTGATGACGGCGGCGATGCCGTTGGCGGGTTCCAGGTGGCCGATATTGCCCTTCAGGCTGCCCAGCGCGCAGTGCTTGCCGCCGCCGCTGCCGCCCAGCGCCGCGCGGATGCCTTCGAACTCGAACGAATCGGCCCACTTCTTCGCATAGCCGTTCAACTCGATGTAACGCACCGCGTCGCGCGCCACGCCCGCCTTGTCCCAGCAGCGCGCGATCACGTCGGCGATCGCCTCGTGCTTCACTTCGGACAGCGAGCCGGCTGCGCCGCGGTTGTTCTGGTGGCTGGCCTTGATGACAGCGTAGACCCGGTCGCCATCGGCCAGCGCCGTATCCAGGCGCTTCAGTACGATGGCGGCGACACCCTCGCCGCGCGTGAATCCATTGGCCGCGTCGTCGAACACGCCGCAGCTGCCGTCCGGCGACAGCAGGCCATACTGGGTGGAGGCCACGTAGTCGTCCGCGGCCAGGTGCAGGCAGGCCGCGCCGGCGATCGCCACATCGCTCTCCCCCTGCGCCAGCGACAGGCAGGCGCGGTTGATCGCCACCGCCGACGACGCGCAGTTCACGTTTACCGATTCGCTGGGGCCGCGCAGGTCGAACAGGAACGACAGCCGGTTGGCCAGGTAGTACGTCGGGCTGGCCGAGCTGCAGACGAGACCCGGCAAGCGCTCCTGGTTGCGGCGCAGCGCCTGCTCGTAGCCAGAGTATTCGTAGCCGACGAACACGCCCGTGTTCGTGCCGGCCAGCGTGCCCGGATCGATCGCCGCATCCTGCAGCGCCCGATACACCTCCTGCATCAGCAGGCGCTCCTGCGGGTCGACCAGCGCCGCTTCCTGCGGTGCGATGCCGAAGAATGCCGCATCGAAGCGGTCCACGTCGTCGACCAGCGCGCCCCAGCGCGACACCGTCTTGCCCGGCTCGGCCACCGGCGCGTAGCACGACTCCCAGTCCCAGCGCTCCTTTGGAATTTCGCGGATGCTGGCGTGGCCGGCCATCAGGTTGCGCCAGAACGTGGCGGCATCGGGTGCGTCCGGGAAGCGGCAGGCGATGCCGACGATGGCGATGTCGGTCGATGCGGGGCGCTCCGCTGGTGCGGGCGGCGCCGCGAACAGGCTGCTCGCGTCGACCTTCGCCAATACACGCTCCAGGTTGTTCGACACCAGTTCGTCGACGATCTGGTCGACCGACTCCCAGCGCCTGCCGGTAAGGTCGACGCCGTAGCGGCTGCGCACCGTGCCGAGCAAGGTGTCCAGCCGGCCGAACTGCGCCGGCGGCACCCCCGGCTTGGCCGGTGGCGTGGCGGGTGCGGTACCATGGCCCTCGATGAATGCCGCCAGTTCCCTGACGGAGTTCACCGTGAGGAACTGGGCCGGCGTGAATGCGATGCCGAAGTGACGCGACAGGTTCTCCATCAATTCCATCGCAATGATCGAATCGATGCCCAGCTCCGGAAATTCCGCATCGATGTCCAGCTTCGCCGCGCCGATGCGGATCGTGTCTCCCACGATCGCACGCACGGCGTCCAGCACGGTGTCGTTTGCTGCCACGGTCATGTCATTCCTCCATCGCTTGCAGGTTCAGCAGGTCGGCCTTGATCAGCTGCCTGAGTTGGTCGAGTTGATGGCTGGCCAGCCGCAGCGGCGCGGCCGGGCTTACGGGCACTTGTGTCTGCGTCATTGCCGCCGGCGTACCGGCATACAGCCGTTCGAGCAGCGTGTGCACGCGCGCCGGCTGGCCCACGATGACGAGCGTTTGATCCTGCGGCGCCGCCAGCAGTTCCTCCCAGGTCGCCAGGCCGTCCTTCGTTCCCAGCGCCTCCAGGCCCGTGCGTTTCAGGTATTGCGCCGCCTGGGCCGGGTCGGCCATGCCCATGCCGCCCTCCTGCCACAGCGGCCAGTTGATCACCACCATCCGGCCCCGCGCGTCCTGGTGCAGGGCCCGGTGGCGCGCGTACGCCATCTGGAAGCGGTTCGCCACCGCGTAGTCGCAGGCGCCGAAGTCGCCCAGCAGCGCGGACGACGACGAGAAGCAGCAGATGAAATCGAGCGGCTCGCGGGCCAGTGCCGCATCGAGCGCCAGCGTGCCGGCCGTCTTCGGATCGAGCACCGCGGCGATGTCGGCCGGGGTCTTCTCATAGAACGGCTGGGCCGATTCGACGCCGGCCGCATGGATCACGCCGGATAGCGGGAACGGCAGTTGCTCGGCCCATGCCACCACCGCGGATGCATTACCCAGGTCCAGCGCGCTGTAGTGGACCTCGACGGCGCCGGCGCGGCGCAGCGCCGCCAATTCGCCCTCGATGCGCGCATCCGCTGGGCGGCGGCCCACCAGCAGCAGCTGGGCGCGGTAGGCGGTGGCCAGGTGCTGCGCGACCTTCATGCCCAATGCGCCGGCGCCGCCCGTGATCAGGTAGGCGCCGCCCTGCTTCAGCGGCGGCGGCGCGTGCCGTTCCGTCAGCGGCCGGCAGGCCAGCACCTTGCGTGCCGTTCCGTCGTACCAGATCGCGCCGCTGCCGTGCACGGCATCGAGCAGCTGCGCCACCGTCTCGCCGTGGCTCGTGTACAGCAAGGCGATGCGCGTCCTGGCCAGGTGCAGCTTCAGCGAACGCTCGAAGCCGATCCACGCATGATCCCAGCAGGTGTCGACATCGGCCGGGTCGTAGGCGCCGACCAGCGTCACGTGCGCCACCGGCCGGCCGCAATCGCGGACGGCGGTGAACAGCTGGAACAGCGCATGGACGCCCGGCTCCCCGCGCCGCCGCGCCCACGCATGGACGATGCCGAGCGACTGGCCGGCTGCCAGCTGGACGCTGGCCAGTACCCGGCGCAGGCTGTCCACGTCGCCGACGGGGCAGCGGAACACCCGCTCGGACACCTGTTCATACGCATCCGCCGGGTACACGAACACCGCACCGGCCAGCTGGCCAGCGTCGTCGGCTGTCGCCAGCAGCCGGCGCTGCGTCTCGTCGGCAAACACGATCGTCTGCCGGTCGGCCGGCAGTGCGCGCACCGGGCCCGCCGGGCGCGGCTCCCAATATTCCTCGAACAGCATGCGGCGCGCCGCTTCTTCGGCGGGCTGGCCGGGGCGGGCCGCCTGGGCCTGCACCTGCGCGGCGCGCGGCCGGGCTTCGACCCAGTAGCGCTCGCGGGCGAACGGATAGGTCGGCAGTGCCACGCGGCGGCAACCCTGCGTGCCGGCCAGTGCCGCCCAGTCCAGCTCCACCCCCTTGACCCACAGCTCCAGCAAGCGATCCCACTTGTGCGCGGCGCCCAGCTGCTCGACGACGGAGGCGCGGATGTCATCGTCGCCGATCAGGCCCAGCTCGTCCTTGCCGCGGCCGGCCCGGCCGTGCAGCACGCCTGGCACGGCGCCGTCGGCCTGCACGAACGCATGCAGCTTGCTGCGCACTTCATCGAGCGACGCGGCCGTGAAGCCGAGCCGTTCGCTCATCGCGTCGCGGCCCGCCTGCAGCGTGTAGGCCAGGTCGGCCAGCGCCACGTCATGGCGCTCCAGCCAGGCCAGCAGGTTCGCCGCATGGTCGCGCAGCCGGTCAGCGTTCTTTGCGGACAGCACGATCGGCAGCGCGCCCTGTGGGTCATGCCCGGCGCGGGCCGGCGGCACGTACTCCTCCAGCACGATGTGGGCATTTGCGCCACCCCAGCCGAACGAGCTGACACCGGCGCGGCGCGGCAGCGTGGTGCCGTCGGCCCCGCGCGGCGCCTGCCACGGCACCGTCTTGTCGACGATGTAGAACGGGCTGCCCTGCAGGTCGATGTACGGATTGAGCTGGTCGAAGTGCAGCAGTGCGGGAATCTCGCGGTGCCGCATCGCCAGCAGCACCTTCAACAGGCTGGCGATGCCGGCCGCAGGCTCCAGGTGGCCGATATTCGTCTTCACGGAGCTCAGGCCGCAGTGCGGCGCCGCCGGGGCGGCGTTGCCGTGCTGGCGATAGAGGTCCGCGAATGCCTTCTTCAGCGCCTGGATCTCGATCGGGTCGCCCAGGCTCGTGCCGGTGCCGTGGCATTCGATGTAGCCGACGGTGGAAGGATCGATGCCGGCCCGCTCGTACGCCTCCGTCAGCAGCTCGGCCTGCGCCTTCGGGTTCGGCGCCGTCAGGTTCGTCACGCGGCCGCCGTGGTTCTCGGCGCTGGCGCGGATCACCGCGTACACATGGTCGCCATCCGCCTCGGCACGGGCCAGCGGCTTGATGAACACGGCGCCGACGCCCTCGCCGCGCACATAGCCGTTGGCATCCTTGTCGAACGTCTTGCACTTGCCGTCCGTGCTCAGCATGCCGGCCGCGCTCAGCGAAATGTGCGCGACAGGCGTCAGCATCACCTGCACGCCGCCGACGAGCGCCATCTCGCAATTGCCCGCGTGGATGGATTCGATCGCACGGTGCAGCGCGATCAGGGAGCTGGAGCACGCCGTGTCGATCGGCGCGCTGGGGCCGCGCAGGTTCAGCAGATACGAAATCCGATTCGCCAGGATCGAGTGCGAATTGCCGGAGGCCGAATAGCCGTCCAGCGCGGACTGGTTCTCCGCCAGCACGTCGATGTAGTCCTGCGACGACACGCCGACGAACAGCCCGGTGCGCGTGCCGGACAGCTCGGACACCTTGTGCCCCGCATCCTCGACGGCGCGCCACACGGCCTCGATGAACAGTCGCTGTTGCGGGTCCATCATCTCCGCTTCGCGCGGCGTGATGCCGAAGAACAGCGGGTCGAACTTGTCCACCTCGTCCATGAAGCCGCCCCAGCGCGAATACGATTTGTTCGGCTCCTTCTGCGGGTTGCCGTCGTGGTCTTCCCAGATCCAGCGGTCGCGCGGGATCTCGCTGACGAGGTCGCGGGCGTTCTTCAGGTTGTCCCAGAACGCTTCCAGGTCCGGCGAGCGGGGCATCGTGCCGGCGATGCCGACAATTGCGATCGGCATCGCGGCATAGCGGTCCGCCGGCGTGTCGGCGACGGTAGGCTGGATCGCCGCCGGCGGCTGCACGGGTGCCGCGGCAAAGCGGGATGTTGCGACGCCTGCTCCGGAATCCTGCACCGGTGCCGCGGCAGGTGCCACAGTTGCCGGTGCGCCGACCGCATGCACGCGCGCCACGGCGTCACCGTGTTCGGCCGCCAGCACGCCGGCGATCGCATTGATCGACGGGTATTCGAAGAACAGTACGGGATTGATGTCGAGGCCGTAGCGGGCGTTGACGGCATTCGCGAAGGCGGCCAGGCCGACGGAGTCGAAGCCCAGTTCCAGCAGGATGCTGTCGTAGGACAGCTCGTCCGCGCTCAGCTTCAGCAAGTCCATTGCGATGGCGCCCAGCGCCTGCGTCACCTGGGGCACGAGGCTGCCGCCTGCCGCGGGGGTTGGCGCTTGCAGAGGGGCCGCGGCTTGCTGCTGCGGCTCTTCCGCTACCTCCTGCGTGGCCAGGCCCCAGGCATGCTCGATCTTCGCCCGTTCGCCTTCCAGCACGGCCACTTGCGGCAGGCCGGCGCCCAGCGCCTGCGTGAACGCCTGCACGCCGACCTGCGTTGCCAGCGGACGGATGCCGAGGGTGCGGCGGAAGAACAATTCCGTCTGCTCGTCGAGCTTCATGCCGCCGTCCGCCCACAGCGACCAGTTCAGGCTCACCGTCCGGCCGGAGCGCTGCCCAGCCGCGCGCAAAGCCTCGCGCCGTGCGGCGAAGCTGTCCATGTAGTGATTGGCGTACGCGTAGTCGCATTGGCCCGTGTTGCCGCCGAGGGCGGCCAGCGACGAGAACATCGCGAAGAAGTCGAGCGCATCGCCACGCGTTGCCGCATCGAGGTGGAAGGTGCCGGCCACCTTCGGCGCCAGCACGGCCTGCATCTGCTCGCGCGTCTTCTTGCGCAGCAGCGAGTCGCGCAGCACGCCGGCGGCGTGGACGATGCCGTCGATGCGGCCGAAGCGTGCCCGTGCCTCGGCCAGCACGCGCTGCACGTCGTCCGCCTGGGCGACGTCGGCCGCCACGTACAGCACCTCGGCGCCGAGGGCACACAGCGCGTCCAGGCGGCGCTGCAGTGCTTCGTCGAGCTGCGACCGGCCCGTCAGCACGAGCCGCGCGCGGTACCGCCGCGCCAGCATGTCGGCGAAGATCAGGCCCAGGCCGCCGGCGCCGCCCGTGATCAGGTAGACGCCCTCTTCCTTCAGCAGATCGCTCGCCGCGGCCAGTTCGGTGGACGCGACGCGGCGCAACGTGCGCACCGTGCGGATACCGTCGCGCACGCGCACGGTGGCGTCCTGCTGCGCATCCGCGTGCAGTTCCGCCAGCACGAGGTCGGCCAATGCGTCGGGCGCCTCACGGTCGGCCTGCAGCACCTTGCAGTCGAACTTCGGCTGCTCCAGCCGCAGGCTGCGGGCGAAGCCGTTGAACGCCTCGTCCTGCGGCTCGGTGCCGGCCACGTACAGCAGCTGCACGCGGCCGGTAGGCTTGTGCTTCAGGAGCGCCTGGCAGAAGGCCATCACGGCGTATACGCCCAGTTCCAGCGCACGTTGCAGCGCCGCCGCGTCGGCCGCCTCGCCCTGGTCGCCCCACGCGAAGCAGATCTTCGCCGGCAGGCCACCCTGGGTGCGCAGCATCGCGATCAGCCGCGCGTAGTGGGCCGGATCGGCCGGATCGATCGTCACGCGCTTGCCGTCCGCCGCATACGTGGAACCCGGCATTACCAGGGTCGCGTCGATGCCGCGCGCCGTGCAGGCCTGCCACAGCGCGTCGTCCCGGTCGAACAGCAGCAGCGTCGCCACGTCGGTCTGGCGTTCGGGCAGCGGCGCGGCTTGCCAGTCGTGCGCGTAATACAAGGTCTCGCAGTCGTCCGGGACAGCCTGGCCATGCACGCCCGCCAACGGCACGCCGACGGCCTCGCGGATCCGTGCCAGCACCTTGCCGGTGGCGTCGACGATCGCGACGTCTTCGCGCGACACGCCGCCGGCGCGCTGATTGCCCGCCTTCGTCACATAGCTGTAGCAGGTACGGGGCAGCGGGTGGAGGATCTCCACCTCGCCGATCGAATACGGCACCTTCATCTCGCCGTTCGGCTCGCGCAGCTGGGCCATCACGCCGGCCTGCATGGCCGCGTCAAGGAGGCACGGGTGGAGCACGAACTGGTCGAAATCGGCTCCGCGCGCTTCCGGCAGCACGAGTTCGCCCAGCACCTCGGTATCGCCCCGGCGCACCTCGCGCAGCACCTGGAAGCTTGGACCGTACTGCATGCCGAGCGATCCGAACAACGGATACGCTTCGCTGGCCGCGATGGTGCCGGTGCAGCGCGCGCGGATCGCGGCCAGGTCGATGTACTCGTCCGGGCGCGGTTCCGTTGGACCGGCGTAGCGCAGCTTGCCCTGCGCGTGCAGCCGGCGCGCCCCGTCTTCCGTCGTGCTGAACACTTCGAACAGCACGGCATCCGGCGCGGGCTTCAATTCCACCCAGGCCTCCGTGGGAACGCCGTCGCGCACCGCCAGCGGGCTGACCCACGTGACGTTACGGACGGATGCCACCGGCCGGCCAGCCGCCAGCTCACCCGCCTTGCGGGCCAGGTCCAGGTAGGCGGTGCCGGGCAGCGTGGGCACGCCGGAGACGACGTGGTCGTGCAGGAAGAACTCGTCGGCGCGGAAGGTCTTGCGGAACAGCTGCTGCTGGAACGTCGATTCGTTGCTGTCGATGAGCGGGTGCAGCACGGCCTGACTGGCGGTGGTTGCCGCTGCGATGGCCCGCCCCGTGCCGATCCAGTGGCGCTTGTCGGCAAACGGATACGTGGGCAGCGACGTGCGCCGCCCCACGCCGCGGTCGAAGCCGCGGCAGTCGGGCAGCAGCCCGCCCGCCCACAGGCCCGCGAGCTTGTGCGGATCGCCGCCTTGCACCAGCAGCGCGACAAACTGCGCCTGCTCCGCGCCGCTCAACAGCTTCGCGATGCCGTCGGCCTGCTTCGCCTGGCCCGTCAGCACATTCGAATCGGTGCGGCCGTCGACATAGCGGCCCAGCAGGTCCACCAGTTCGTCCACGCTGGACGCAACGACGGCCAGCCGGTGCTCGAACGACTTCCGGCCGCTTTGCAACGTGAACGCCACGTCGGCGAGGTCATGCCGGACGAAGTCGCGCTGCAGATGGGTGCGCAGGCGCTGCGCCATCTCACGCAGCTCGGCCTCGGTGCGGGCCGACAGCGGGAACACGCGCAGATCGCTCGGCGACGCCACGCCACCCGGAATGTCCCAGCTCTCCAGCACGACGTGGGCGTTGGCGCCGCCCGCGCCGAACGAGCTGACGCCGGCACGCAACGGCACGCGCACGCCGTCAACGTCGCGTTCCGGCCAGGGCGCCAGGCGCTGCTGGACGACGAACGGCGAGGCGGAAAAATCGATGTAGGGATTGGCTTCTTTCGCGTGCAGCGACGGCACCAGTTGCCGGTACTTCATCTGCAGCAGCACCTTCGACACGCCGACGACCCCGGCGGCCGCCTCCAGGTGCCCGATGTTCGTCTTGACGGAGCCGATAGCACAACTGCCCGGCTGGGCATCGGCAAAGGCGTTGCGCAGGCCGGCGATCTCGATCGGGTCGCCCAGTTCCGTGCCGGTGCCGTGCGCCTCGACGTAGCCGATCGAGCGCGGATCGACGCCGCTCCGGGACAGCGCCTGGGCCACCAGCTCGCCCTGTGCCTTCGGGTTCGGCACCGTATAGCCGCTGGTGCGTCCGCCGTGGTTGACGGACACCCCGCGGATCACGCCGTACACCTGGTCGCGGTCCGCGAGCGCCCGGTCCAGCGGCTTCAGGAACAGCGCGCCAGCTCCTTCGCCCGCCACGTAGCCGTTAGCGCCGGCGCCAAAGGTGCGGCACACGCCATCGGGCGACAATGCGCCGCCCGCGTGGTTGATGTCGAACTTGTGCTGGTGCAGGTCGAGGTTGACGCCGCCGACGAGCGCACTGTCGCAATCGCCCGCCTGGATCGCCGCGCACGCCAGGTGCAAGGCCGTCAGGCTGGACGAACAGGCCGTGTCCACCGTCATGCTGGGCCCCGTGAGGTTCATCCAGAACGACACCCGGTTCGCGATACTCCACAGGAAGGAGTTCGGATTCACGTCATTGCCGGCCAGTTTTTCCTCGACGCCCACCATCTGGTACATCGCCCACACGGCGCCGACGAACACGCCGACGTTGCGCGGCGCACCGTCGCGCCCCAGCAGCTCCGGATAGTAGCCGGCATCCTCGAGCGCTTCCCACGCCACTTCGAGGAAGATCCGCTCCTGTGGATCGAGCACCTCCGCCTCGCGCGGCGAGATGTTGAAGAACAGCGAATCGAAGCGGTCGACGTCGTCGATGAAGCCGCCCCGATAGGCGCGCGAGCCCGGTTGGCGGCGCGCCAGCCGCTCGGCCGGCATGTCCGTGACGCAGTCGCGGCCCTGGCGCAGGTTGTCCCAGAACGCGTCGAGATCGCGCGCCTGCGGATAGCGGCCGGACATGCCGACGATCGCGATCGGCACCGCAGCGCGCTCATCCCGCGGCGGCTGCGCGGGCACAGGCTGCACAACCTGCTCGGCGACGACGGCCGCCTTCTCCTCCCCTGCTTCGACCTGCGCGCCGGACGGCCGGTGGTAGCCCACCAGCCGGTACTCGGCATGCACGTCGATGCCGGCCGGCGCATCGGCGGCCGGCACGACTTCGGGGATGTCGCGCAGGTCGGCAAAGGCCGCGACGATGCGGCGCGCCAGCTCCTCCGCCTGCTCTCCCTTCATCCCGACGGGAATCGCCAGCCGCACCAGCCCATTCAGCGCCGTACCCTTCTGCATGCCGACGCTGTGGGCACCGGCGCGGATGCCGGTGGCGACGAACAGCCATGCGACGAATGCGGCCACCGGGTCGGCCAGGCCGGCGAATGCCGCGATGCGCTTCACGTCCACCAGCACGCAGTGCCCACCGGCCGGATGGACGACGGGCATGCCGGCACCGGCGAGCGACGTCCAGACACTGCGCGTGGCCGCGATCCGGCGCCGTACCTGCGTTTCGATATGCGTGCGGTCGGCTAAGGCCAGCGCGGCCAGCTTGCGGTCGACGACATCGAGCCCGCCGCCTTCCCGTTCGATGACGGCGCGGCAGCGGCGCAGCAGCGCCTCGTCGTTGGATGCGATGATGCCGCCGCGGTCGATGCAGAAGTCCTTCGCCAGGCTGCCGATGACGACATCCGCGCACGACAGCAGGTCGCGCGCGACGTCCCACAACGGGCGGCTCGCCTGCCCCGCCTCATGCTCGATCACGCATGCGGCGTTTTCCAGTACGCGGGTGACGTCCAGCACCAGCGCGATGCCGTGCCGGCCCAGCAGCTCTTTGACTTCATGTAGATGGGCCAGCGATACGCCCTGCCCGCCGGTACCGTTGTTGCCCAGGTCGATGCACACATACGCGATGGCGGCCGGGTCGCGTTCAACGCGTTGGCGCAGCGCGTCGACATCGACGTTGCCCTTGAAGACGGTGGCGGCGTCCGTCTGGAATGCGCTGGGCTCGGGCAGTTCGCATGGCGTGAAGCCGTTGTCGATCTGGTGGTACAGCGACGTGGGGAACAGCAGGTTTTGCGGCACGATCCCCTTGCGCTCCCACGCCTTGCAGAACACGCGGTCGGCCGCGCGGCCGGCGTCCGTCAACACGTTGTGCGCGAACGGGAACATGGCGCGCAGGCTCGCTTCGACGTCCACGCTCTGTTGCAGCTGGGCGCGCAGGTGGCGCATGCGCTTGCCGACGAATGGGGTCTCCAGCTGGGCCCACGAATCCGTCTTCAGGTCGAACTCGACCTGGTCGGCGGGCACGTTCAACGGGTTGTAGCCGTACCGCGCCAGCACGTGCGTGCGCGGTACGCCGGCGATGGCGATATCGGCGCCCATCGATACCGGGGCAACCGCGGGCGTGGACGGAGGCGCTGCCGGCGTCGCGGCCAAAGGTGCCGCGTTATGGTTTTCCTCGTCCGACGTCTGTGCCTTCGCGGGATCGGCGATCATCATGATGATGTCGACGACATTGTCGGCGCGGCCGCTGCCGGCGGGCCGGCACAGGTAGATCGTGCGGTTCTCGCAGCGGAACTTGTTCTTGAACTGCAGGTTGCCTTCGTCGTTGAAGATGTTCTGGCGGTGCAGGTCGTCCAGGATGCGGTCCACGTCGGGGTCCGCATGTGGCGACGCTTCCAGGCGCACACCATACGTGCCGCCCATGCTCAGCATGTCGCAGCCTTCGGCGGCCAGCTGCTCGATGATCTTCGCGATGGCGAACTCCAGGCCGCCCAGCGGCATGTCGCTGCCGTAGAACTCCAGGTCCATCAGGTAGCCGTTCAACTGCTCGTTCATGCGCGAGATCAGGATCACGTTCTGCAGCTTGTCGTTCAGGTATGTGAGGAAGATGCGGTGCTGCGCATGCAGCGTGCCGGCCAGGATCTCCTCGCGCACGATGTGGATCAGCGGGTTCACCATCGTCTTCGCGGCGCACCAGCGGTCGATCACGGCCGCGATGTCCTGGTCCACCCGCGGGTCGGTGCCGCAGCGGTATTCGGCGGTGCGGCAAGCCCCCACCTTTTCGAACTTCTGCACCTGGTAGCGCAGGCGCCGCATCGCGCCGCCTTCCAGCGTGAAGTTGCGGATGTCGCATACCCGCTGCAGTGCACCGAACGGCGTGGCGGAGAACGGCACGCCATCGATCGCCTCGATGACGGCGTCGACGAAGATGTTCAGCTGGAAGCCCCGCTCCACGCAGTAGCGCTGCATCTCGGCGGCGCTCTCGGCGAAGTAGTCTTCCGGCCCCGTGTACGCGTAGACGAGGATCAGGTCATTGCTGCGACTGTAGTTGAAGTACCCCTTGCGCGCGCTGCCGATGAACAGGTTCGGCGCGATATTGCGCGTGCCGCGCGAGACGCAGCCTTCGTTCTTGTGGCGCTCGAACAGCGCCGCGACGACGGCGGCCAGCTCCGGATGGCGCGGCAGGTCCCGCTCGAACAGGCGAATGGGTGTTTTCTCCGGGGCGGCGACGGGGATCGATGCGGGTGCGGGGGCCGACATCGCTGCTGGTTGCGGCGCGGCCGGCCGGCGGGCCGCCTGCGGTGCCGCGGCCATGCGCGTGGCCAGCGCCGCGCCATGGTGCTCGGCGAAGTAGCGCGCCAGCGAGTCGATGTTGAAGTGCTCGAACAGCAGCGTCTTCGGCAGCACGCCGAAGTCCCCTTCCAGCGCCTTGATGATCTTCAGCACGCGGAACGAATCGATGCCCAGTTCGCCGAACGGCGCCTGCACGTCGACGTCGCGGCTTGCGCCTTCGGGCAGCAACGTGGCGACGAGCGCCTTCAGGTGGGACTCGATCCATTCCAATGACATGTCTTGATTCGGCATTCTTTCCCCGACCGGTAGGTGGTAGACCTGGCGGTGCCAGGCGTCGTTGAAAATGTGCGGCGCAGGCTCCGCCGTGTGACGGCACCGTGCGGTGCGTCAGCCTGGATGGGTTGTCAGTGATGTGCTGCCGGGTTGCTGCTTGGGGCTGCGCGAAAACGTGGCGCAGGCTCCGCCGTGTGACGGCACCTTGCGGTGGTCATCGGATGAATTGATGCGGTGTCGATGTGTGCGAAATACTAAGCAAACAAGCGGCGCAGGCTCCGCCGTGTGACGGCACCAGCAGGTGCGTCAGGCGTAACGTCGACGGATTGTTCTTCTTGTGGCCTCGGTCGGTACCGCGCTGCGTGCTTCAGCTGCGCGGCCAACCGGTTGATGATGTTGTCATCTCTGCATGACGCGTCGATGACAAGTTGAAAGGATGGTGCCCGCCGTCAGAGCGCAGCGACCATCTCGTGATCCACTTCCACCCGCACGCAGCTGCCGACCATTTCGACGTTGATCGACAACAGATCCTGGTTCTTCATGCTGACCAGTTCCCCTTCGACGCCTGCAAATGGCCCGCCGGTGATGCGTACGCGCTTGCCGACGACAAGGTCGCTGTCGACCGTCAGCGTGGCGCCGCTGTCGACCAGCAGCTTGACGGCTTCCAGGTCCTTGTCCGGCAAGGTGGCGGGTTTGGCGTCCGCGAACACGAGGCCGCAGGAGCCGCGGATGAACCGGATGCCTTCGTACTGGTCCGCCCGGGGGCGGACGAAGACATAGCCGGGGAACAGAGGCATTTCGGAGACGCGTTTGCGTCCGTCCTTCACATTGATGACTCGCGTCTTCGGCAGATACGCGGTGATCTGCTTTTGCTCGAGGGAGCTTTCGACGACTTTTTCATGCCGGCTTCTGGTACGCAGCACCAGCCACGGGTCGCTACCGGTGCCACTATATGGATACTCGCTACAGTGCTCGTGCATTGCCAATTCTCCAGGACTGATACTTCTTCCGCCGGTTGAATCACCGGTTCTCGAAAACAGGACTGAAACCACGACATTTAAACAGCAAGGGTGGCGCATTGCGTTACCGACCGGGCTATTGGGCCGCTTCATGCGGAGACCCGGTCGATTGCGAAAACCCGCCATGCAAATCATCTTTTCATGTCAGGCCATTCGTGTCAACGCCACAAAAGTATGAATGTTGTCCAAATTTGTAAGTCAGCGGCAAAAGTCGTCCCTCGGCCATATGACATCGCAGTAAATACGGCGGGGCACGGCGGCTTCTCAGCCAGCTCGTTCGTGCCAATGCGGCAGAGAAACGACACGGCGCGACTGGCAGCATTCGTTACGCACACCATAGATGAGTATCGGCACGAAAAATGTCTCGAAAGTCATAGTGAAACACACTTTTTTTCAAGTATTACTCGAACTGTGTGCACGCTGTTCACATCGCGGCACCATTGCTGTGTGGAGAATAATACTGCCGACTTGCCAATACCCGACCACGATGCTATCGCCGGTCACGCAATAGTTTGACTTGTAGGGACTTAAAATACCGTAACGCAATTTATATAGCGCAAGCAGCACCCGTAATCGTATTTTCTGGCGCGAAAGCGGCTCCGACGCATGCGCTAACACCGCATTAACAATGCACCGGACCATGCGCTCGTTTCGCGATATATGTATGCGAATAAGCAAGCCGAAGCGCGCTAAAACACGCGTCGCTTATATTCACCGCCAGCGCTGGATTAATCACTCCATGGAGAAACCGGGGGCCGACCAGGTGATATTGTGCGGCATTCGATGCCTGCCACCCCTGCGTCAAAAGTTGCCGTATCAAGGCGCAATGCCGAGTCATGCGGAACAGCGCCCCCCGGGAATAGCAATGTTCCGGCGCGCACGGATGGAGCGAAGTGGGCAGAAAGGGGCAAGGCCCGCCGCCGGCCGGCTATTCGCGGGCAACCGGTATCCGACCTGCCGTAGCGTGACGCCACCGCACCTGCCCCGGCCTGCCACCGGTGGGACCAGCAGCCGAACGCCGTCGGTCCGCGCGCAGAGCTATCATTGCCGGACAGTTCCTCAGCGCCGACATTGTTGAAATTCCTAATTCCGGAGGTGACATGGCAAGTTACGCCCGTTTTGGCTGGATGATCGCCTGCTCGACGGTCATCATGTATGGCCTGATGTATTTGAACACGTATGAGCTCGAGCACGTGCACTTCAGCCAGACGCGCGCATGGATGGCGCTGATCATGGGTGCCGCGATGGCCATCGTCATGTTGGGGTTCATGTTGAGCATGTACGCGGACAGGCGGCGTAACACCGCCATTTTCGTGGGCGCCTGCGCGGTGTTCGCAGTCTCGTTGTGGCTGGTTCGCAGCCAGACGACAGTCGACGACGTTTCCTACATGCGAGCGATGATTCCCCATCATTCGATCGCGATCATGACGAGCGAGCGCGCCAGGATCCGCGACGCCCGCGTTCGCAGGCTGGCCGACGGCATTGCCGCTACGCAGCGCAAGGAAATCGCCGAGATGGAGGCGCTGATCGCTGATATCGAACGCAACGGCCCGCAAAGTTGAGCACGCCGTAGCGGTACCCAGCCCGGGCCTCGCTCCAGCCAACCAGGGCCGAAGTCGCGCCGCTGCGATCCGATGATGCCTGGCGCAGCAGCCCTCCCCCCGTGTTCGAAGGCCTCGGTGGCGCCATTGCCGCCAGGGGCTCCGATCCAAGGCGCACTGCGCGCATCCCGGGCACCTGCTGAACCGCGTGCTGCCGGCGCCTCGCTATCGGGCGGGCTCTCTGTCGGCGAGCCGCACGATCCGGGTCCGTCCGGCGGCAAGCACCAGCCTGACCTCGGCGCTGCCGGTGCGCACCTTGAGCCACTCGTTGATGCGCCTGACTTCGCTCGCCTTGGGCATTCGGCGGCACTCGGCGCTAAGCACGGGAACGGTGGCCGCGCCGGCGCTGCCGGCGGGCACCGCCTGCCCGAACAATACGTTCCCGCATTGCGGATACTGCGCCTCGAATTCGCGCGTCACGGCATCCGCCTGCTTGAGCCACGCCTGCTGGCTGGCCACTTGCTCGCGCAACGCGGCAAGCGCCGCGTCTTTGTCCTGCAGCGTTTGCTGGTTGTTGCGCACGATCTCGGCCAGGATGTCCGCCTTCAGGCTGCGCACGTCGATCTCCTTGTGGTCTTCGGCCTGGACCTGGTGCACGCGCAGCCGCGCCTGCTGCAGTCCACTGGCCGGGAGGCGCGCTTCGAGTGCCTTGATGGCCGCCGGCGGCAGCGGTGCGCCGATCAGCGTGACCTCGATGTCGTGCATACCCGGTGTGACCCGCGTCTCGATCACATGGACTTGCGCCGCGCCGAATTCCTTGCGCACGAACTCGCGCGCACGGCTGCTGAACACTTCATTGTCGACGAGGCGGGCCGCCAGGAAGATACTCGGCAAGCCGGTCAACAGGACGATCGCCAGCAGCGCGCGCTTGACATGACGCTCCCTGGCCGGATCGACGAACTTGCGGTGCGGCAGCCGCAGGAATTCGATGACGACCACCGCCGCGAAGGCGATGAAGACGCAATTGATCGAGAAGAGGTAGAACGCGCCGCCAAACACCGACCAATTGCCGTTCGCCAGGCCGTAGCCGGCCGTGCAGAGCGGCGGCATCAGGGCGGTGGCGATGGCCACGCCAGGAATGACGTTGGATTTCTCGCGCCGCGTCTGGCCGATGATGCCGGCCAGGCCACCCGCCAGCGCGATGAGGACGTCCCACAGCGACGGTGTGGTACGGGCCAGCAGTTCCGACTGTGCCTCTGCTAGCGGCGTCAGCATGAAATACAGCGTGGACGTCAGGAGGCTGATGCCGGCGGCGATCGCGAGATTGGCGAGCGAACGCCGGATCAGCGCGAAATCGAAGATGCCGATGCCGTAGCCGACGCCGACAATCGGCCCCATCAACGGCGACACCAGCATCGCGCCGATGATCACCGCAGTCGAATTGGTGTTCAGGCCAACCGACGCGATCAGGATCGCGAGCATCAGGATCCACGGCGTTGCGCCGCTCAATTCGACGCCAGCGCGCAGGCTGCGGTCGATTTCCGCGTCGTCCGCCTTGTCGTCGAGGAGGCTGAAGCGGTGCGCGATCGCGGCGCGCAAGGAGGGGCGGTGGGTCTCGGGGGCGTTCATGAACCTTGTTACCGTAAAAGGATTTCCGGCGGGAAGACTGCCAGACGGCAATTTTCCCAGAGATTTCCTTACGGCGAAATACTTTTTACGCGCCCTGCTATTTCGTCACCATCTCGCGCAGGCGCCGCCGCATCTCGCGTTCGCGCCGTACTTCCTCGATCCAATCCTCGCGCATCGCCCGCCACAGCGAAATCACCATCAACACGATGACCAGCGCAAAGGGCAGCGCAAACAGGATCGTCGCGGTCTGCACTCCCTTCAGTCCGCCCGCCAACAGCAGGCTGACCGCGATGCCCGCGACCAGGCTCCCCCAGACGATCTTCACGCGATTGGGCGGATGGGGATTGCCGCCTGTGCTCATCATGCCCAGCACCAGCACCGCCGAGTCGCCCGAGGTAACGAAGAACACCAGCACCAGCAGCGTGGCGGCGACCGACATCACGTACCCGAAAGGCATCGCATCGAACATCGTGAACAGGGCGGTCGCGACATCGGCCTTCGCCGCTTCGGCGAGCGGCACGTGCTGCCAGATCTGCATGTACAACGCGCCACCGCCGAAGACGGAGAACCACAGGAAGGCCGCCAGCGAGGGGGCGAGAACGGTGCCCAGGATGAATTCGCGAATGGTTCGCCCGCGGGAAACCCGCGCGATGAACAGGCCGACGAACGGCGACCACGAGATCCACCAGGCCCAGTAGAAGATCGTCCAATTGCCGACCCACGTACTCTCGCGAAACGGTGTCGCGCGCAGGCTCATCCGTACAATTTCGCTCAGGTAGCTGCCCAGCGTGTTCGTGAATGTATCGATGATCGCGACCGTAGGGCCCAGCAGGAAGACCGCCAGGGCAAGCAGCGCGGCCACTGCCATGTTGAAGTTCGACAGGTACTTGATGCCTTTTTCAACCCCCGTCACGGCCGAGGTGATGAAGACCAGCGCGGTGACGATGATGATCGTCACCTGCGTCGTGGTATTGACGTCGACGCCGAAGACCGCATGCAGGCCGCTGTTGATCTGCAGCGCGCCCACACCGAGCGAAGCGGCGACCCCGAACGCGGTGGCCACCACCGCGAGGCCGTTGAAGAGGCCCGCCATCGAGCGTACTGGCCGCCACGGTAATGCGCTGGTCACTGTACTGATGAGCGGAGTGCCCGCCCGCCGGTACTGGAAAAAAGCGATCGCCAGCGCGACCACACTGTACACCGCCCATGGATGCACGCCCCAATGGAAGAACACATAGCGCATCGCGGCATTGGCGGCCTCAGGCGTGTGCGGCGCGATGCCGGGCGGCGCGGTGCCGTAATGCGAGACCGGCTCTGCGACGCCCCAGAAAACGAGGCCGATCCCCATGCTGGCCGCGAACAGCATGGCGAACCAGCTGCCGACGCCGAACTCCGGCTCGTCATCCTCGCCGCCGAGCTTCATGTTGCCGTAGCGGCTGAAGGCGACAAAAGCGGCAAACACCACGAGACCGAGCACGACCCACAGGTACAGCCAGCCGAAGTTGCGGGTCAGCGCCGACAGCAGCTCGTCGAAGACGGCCGCCATGTTTCGCGGGGCCAGGATGCCCCACAACACTACGAGCAGGATGAATCCTGCGGATAACAGCATCTGCATGTGGAGCTACTCCTTCATCCCGGCACCGTTGCCTGCGTTCGCAAAGTATACGGTCTGGGTCGGGTATGCAAACGCGATCCCTTCCTGTTCGAAGCGCTCGAACAACGCGACATTGATGGCCTGCTGGATGTCCATGTACACCCCGTAATCGGGCGTGTTGACGATATATATACCGTCTCCACGAACCCGAGCGCCGCCGTCGTAGTCGTGCTGGCGGCATCGAGCGCGCTGCGCTGTGCCCGGTACTGGTGCAGCCATCCCTGCACGCCGACGTCTCCCCACCGTGCGGCCTGCAACAGCAAGGCGGCGATGGCAAGCCGCGACAGCAGCACCGTACCGCTTTCCGGCAAGCTCAGCCAATGCGAGCCGACGTAGGCGCCGATCAGCAGCATGAACAATGGATGGGTCGCGTCGAGCACACGCGCAGCCAGATCATCCAGGTAAGTCGCCGTGGTTTGTGCGAATGCCCTCAGGCGCTTCACGACGACGCGCCTGGCGATGCCAACCGATGCGTAAACGACGAGGCCGATGCAAATCGCGATCGCCCAGGTGGCAAGATCGTTGTGCAAAACTAGGTAAGGCATGTGGTTCCTTTTCCGCTCTGTCGGCTCGAGGCCGGCCCGCCGCTGGGTTGAAGACGGCCATGGCCCGCACTGGGGCCGCAAGGCGGGCGCGCACGCGTCGGATTGTGCGACGGCGCCGACGGCGATGCGGGGCATGGCAGGCCGGGGCATCGTGGCTGGACAGCCCGCCCCCGCTCAGCAAGCGGGGGCATGATAGCAAGGCTATTCCATTTGCACAAATGCATATCCGGCTCCTGTGCTCGAGCGGCGCCGCGTCACGTGCAGCTGGGCGCATGAGCCTTCTGCATGGCATGCACAGTCGGCAGGCCCGCCTGGCCCGCTTTCGTACTCCGCCCGATGGCCGCTGCGCAGCCGCGAGCTACCGTTCGCAAGCGAACCGACCGGGCGTGCTTCTTGCGCCAAGCTGGCTTGACGGCGCGCGGTACGCGTCGAGTGGAGCATCCCATGCGTGAACGACTTCGATTCCTGCTCAGCCGCCTGCGCGAACGTTTGTGGATCAAACCGCTGCTCGCATGTGCCCTGTCGGTCATCGGGGTACTGCTGGCCCATCTGGCCGACCGCCTGGTGGAGGGCGCCGTGCCCGAGGTAACGCAGACTTCGGTCGTGGAGCTGTTGAAGATTATCGCCGCAAGCATGCTGGCGATCGCCACGTTCGCGGTGGCCTCGATGGTATCGGCCTATGCTTCGGCCGGGCAAATCGCGACCGCGCGGGCGTTCCCGTTGATCGTCGCCGACGACGTATCGCAAAACGCCCTGTCGACGTTCATCGGCGCCTTCATCTTCAGCATCGTCGGCATCAGCGCGGCGATGAACGGCTACTACGGGCCGGCGGGCCGCTTGACGCTGTTCACGCTGATGGTGGTGGTCCTCGTCATCGTGGTTCTCACCTTCGTGCGCTGGGTCGACCGTATCGCGCGCCTGGGCCGCATCGGCGCGATCGTCGAAAAGGTCGAGCGAGCAACGGCCGCGGCACTGGCGCGGCGCCAGTGCCAGCCATTCCTGGGGGGCGTCCCGGCCGCGGCCCCAAAAGAGGGAGTCCCGGTGCACGGACACCGCATCGGTTATGTCCAGCACGTCGACGTCGCACGGCTGCAACGCGTCGCGGCGGAGCACGACCTGCGGGTCAGCGTGGCGGTCTTGCCCGGCACCTACGTGAGCCCAGGGCGTCCGCTGTGTCACCTGCAGTGTCCGCAGTACCGCGACGTGTCGGCGGCACACCGCGCCTTTCAACAAGCGTTCACGATCGGCACCCAGCGCCAATTCGACGACGACCCCAGGTTCGGTCTGGTCGTGCTGGCCGAAATCGCCGGGCGTGCGCTCTCCCCCGGCATCAACGACCCGGGGACCGCGATCGGCGTACTGGGATCGCTCCAGCGCCTGCTTGCGGCCCTGTCGCGCGGCGGATTGCCCGATCCGCCCACGTGCGAACGCGTGGCCGTTCCCGCTCTGGCGCTGGACGACCTGTTCGACGACGCTTTCAACGCCATCGCCCGCGACGGTGCGGGCATCGTGGAAGTGGCGTTGCGGCTGCAGCGCCACCTTGGCGAACTCGGCCGAGAAGATCCGGCGCTGCGAGCGTTAGCTCGACGCCATGCCGACCTGGCGCTGCGCCGCTCCGAGCACGCGCTTGGTTTCGCCCCCGACCTCCACCAAGTCCGGGCGCGACATGCGCAGTACTGGGGCAGTTCCGACCAATCCGGCCGCGATCATGCCGCAGAGGGACGGGAATGAGCCAGTCCGCTGCGCCTGCGATGTGTCGTCCGCCCTTGCACGTTTTGCGGCGGGCAACAGCGGGCCACGCCAAAGACAAAAGGCCCGCAACTAGACGTTGCGGGCCTTTCCAAGAATCCTGGTGGGAAGTGCAAGTTTCGAACTTGCGACCCCTGCAGTGTGAATGCAGTGCTCTACCCCTGAGCTAACCTCCCGAAGAAGGCATGATTATAGGTGGTGACTTGCGCTTCGTCAAGCCCCGATGATGATCATGCCGCTGTGCGCCAGAGGCACGTGCCCTTCATTGCCTTGTCCAGGCCATTGAGCAGTTCCTCGTGCGCCGCCACTTCGTCGGCGCTCGCGCGCACGACGAGGATCTCGGCCAGTGCCACCTGCTCAAGGCTGATGCCGGTGCTGGTTTCCTCGACCTCGACATCCATGCCCAGGCTGTTCTGTCCGCGCGTCATCGCCAGGTACACGTCGGCCAGCAGCTCCGCGTCCAGCAGTGCGCCGTGCAGCTTGCGGTGCGCGTTCGAGATGCCGTAGTGGTCGCACAACGCGTCCAGCGAGTTGCGCTTGCCGGGGCGCAGTTCCTTGGCCTGCACCAGCGTGTCGATGACGCCGCCGATGTGTTCCTCGAACGACGGCAGGTTCAGCGCGCGGAACTCGTGGTTCAGGAAGCCCAGGTCGAACGGTGCGTTGTGGATGATGACTTCGGCGCCGCGGATGTATTCGCGCAGCTCCTCGACGATCTCGTGGAAGCGCGGCTTATCGGACAGGAATTCCGTCGTCAGGCCGTGCACCGCCAGTGCGCCCTCTTCCGAGTCGCGGTCCGGGTTGATGTAGCGGTGGAAGTTATTGCCGGTCAGCTTACGGTTGACCAACTCGACGCAACCGATCTCGATGACACGGTTGCCCAGCTTGGGGTTGATACCGGTGGTTTCGGTATCGAGGACGATCTGGCGCATAAATACGTGGGCTTCTAAGGACAGCCGCGCAGTATAGCAAAGCGCGGCGCAGGGTTTTTACTTGCGGCGCACCGAGTCCACGCCGCGGTTGGCCAGCATGTCGGCCCGTTCGTTGCCGGGGTGGCCGTTGTGGCCGCGCACCCAGCGCCAGTCGACCTTGTGCACGGCCTGCGCCACGTCGAGCGCCTGCCACAGGTCGGCGTTCTTGACGGGTTCCTTCGTCGACGTCTTCCAGCCGCGCGCCTTCCAGCCGTGGATCCATTCGCTGATGCCCTTCTGCACGTACTGGCTGTCGGTGTGCAGCACCACTTCGCACGGGCGCTTCAGCGCGTTCAGCGATTCGATGACGGCCTTCAGCTCCATCCGGTTGTTCGTGGTGTTCAGCTCGCCGCCAAACAATTCCTTCTGCGCTTCGCCCGCCACCATCAGCGCGCCCCAGCCGCCGACGCCCGGGTTTCCCTTGCACGCGCCGTCGGTGAAAATCTCTACTTTATCCATGTTTCCTGTGTTTGTTCGTTGCGGGGACGGCTACGGGTGCCTTCGCCGTCTTCTTGCTCCAGGCCGGCCCGATCAGGCGCATGCCCTTGACCCGCTTGATCGCCTGCACCATGTACACGGCGCCGAAATAAGGCCACCACCGTGCGCCGGCGCGATCCATGAACGCGTAGCGCGCGAGCCAGTGCTCCGTGCGGCATGCCGGCGCATAGCAGCCGAAGTGGCTGTGGCTGACTCCCATATTCAGCAATTTTAACCAATCCTTGATGCGGGGCATGGAAATCAGCTCGGCCGGCGGCAGGTAACGGTTGCCGGTGACGCGGCCACGCACGTTCCGCAGGCCCCACAGGCTGGCCGGGTTGAAGCCGCAGATGATCAGCTGGCCTTCCGGGATCAGCACCCGTTCGACCTCGCGCAGCACCTGGTGCGGCTCCGCCGCGTATTCGAGTACGTGCGGCAGCACGACCAGGTCCAGGCTCTGCGATGCGAACGGCAGTTCGGTGCCGTCCAACGTCAGCGCGACGGGCCGGCCCGTCGTTACCTCGGTCGGGTGCGGCACCGTGTCGGCCAGCCACTTGTGCGGCATGCGGCTGGCCGCCAGCGCGTCGATCTGCGGCGTGCCGATCTGCACGGCGTTGTAGCCGAAGATGTCCGCCGTCAGTTCGTCCAGGCGGCTTTGCTCCCAGGCGCGCACATAGCTGCCGGCCGGCGTTTGAAGCCAGCTGTCCAGCGCTATAATGGATTTCTCGGATGTTGCGCTATCCATGCCTTCCCTTTGAAGCAATGAATGATACCCTGGACGTTCTGGCGGTTCCGGCCTTCAACGACAATTACCTGTGGCTGGTCCATGACGGCCACCACGCGGCCGTCGTCGACCCCGGCGATGCCCAGCCTGTGCTCGCCGCCTTGCAGGCGCACGGCCTGACACTTACCGCCATTCTACTCACCCACCACCATGGTGACCACATTGGCGGTGTGCCTGAATTATTGCAGCATTATCCGGTACCCGTGTTCGGGCCGCGCAGCGACGGCATCGAAGCCGTCACGCAACCGCTCGGCGACGGCGACACGATCACCGTGCCCGGTATCGGCATGCGGCTGACCGTGCTGGACGTGCCCGGCCATACGAAAGGCCACATCGCCTACTTCCGCAACGTGGGCCCGCCATGGCTGTTCTGCGGCGACACGTTGTTTGCCGGTGGCTGCGGCCGCCTGTTCGAAGGCACCCCGGCGCAGATGGCCGCGTCGCTGGACAAGCTCGCCGCGCTGCCGCCCGGGACAAAGGTTTTTTGCGCTCACGAATACACGCTGTCGAACCTGCGCTTCGCGCTGGCGGTCGAACCGGAAAACGACGCGCTGCACGCACGCATGGCGGACGAGGCGGCCAAGCGTGAACGCGGCGTGCCCACGGTGCCCAGCACGATCGCGCTGGAACGCGCCACCAACCCTTTCCTGCGCTATCGCGAGCAACGCATCGCCCGCAGCCTGCACGACGCCGGCAAGCTCGACGCCGGCGCGCCGCCCGTGGCCGTCTTTGCCGCACTGCGCGAATGGAAGAACCATTTTTGACAGGAACACTCATGGAGACAGTCAGGTTCTATTACGACCCGATCAGCCCCTACGCGTGGCTGGCCACGAAACACATTGCCCGCATCGAGGCGGCGGGCGTGCACCTGGAAATGGAGCCCGTGCTGTTCGCGGGCCTGTTGAAGGCGCATGGCTTGAAGGGGCCGGCCGAAGTGCCGACGAAACGCGAGGCGATGTTCCGCGACGTGATGCGGATCGCCGACGCGCAAGGCCTCACGTTCAAGGGCCCGCCCGGCCATCCGTTCAACCCGCTGCTGGCCTTGCGCATGTGCCTGGCGATGAACTCGCTGACGAGCCGGCGCCGCTTCACGTTCATGCTGTCGCAGGCGTGCTGGGAACGGGGCCTGGACCTGTCCAGCCCCGCCGTGCTGGCGCAGCTGGCCGCCGAGTGCGACCTGAACGGCGAAGCGCTGCAGGTCGCGGCGAACACTCCGGAAGTGAAACAGCAATTGATCGAGGCCACCGAACGCGCGGCGCAGGCCGGCGTGTTCGGCGTGCCGACGTTCAGCTACCAGGGGGAGCTGTTCTGGGGCGGCGACCGCATCGACCTGCTGCTGCGGCGCATTGCCGGCCATCGCATCGACGAAGGCCGGCTGAGGGAATTCCTCGCGCGCCCCGCGCTGGCGACGCGCGCGCTGTGACGCGGGGTACCGGTCAGATCTCTTCGTACAGCGGCAACGTCAGGAACTCGGCGAACGATTCCGACGTGGACATCTGCTCGAAGATGCGGGCCGCGCGCTCGTAGTTCTCGCTCGTCCCATCGGGCGCGGCTGCCTTGACCTTCGGCAGTTCCTCGGGAATCATCGCGCGCACCATCTGGGCCGTGACCTTGCGGCCATCGTCAAGCACGCCCTTCGGCGAACGGATCCACTGCCACACTTGCGAGCGGCTGATCTCGGCCGTCGCGGCGTCTTCCATCAGGTTGTGGATCGGCACGCAGCCGTTACCGCCCAGCCAGCTGCCAAGGTAATGGATGCCCACGTTGATGTTGTAACGCAGCCCGGCCTCCGTGATCGGCGCTTCCGGCTGGAAATTCAGCAGGTCGGCGGCCGTCACGTCGACGTCCGGGCGCTGCTTGCCGATCTGGTTCGGCGCATCGCCCAGCACCTTCGTGAATTCCGTCATCGCCAGGTCGACAAGGCCTGGGTGCGCGACCCAGCCGCCGTCGTAGCCGTCGGTCGCATCGCGCGCCTTGTCGGTGCGCACGCCAGCCATCGCCGTCTCGTTCTTCTCCGCATCGTTCTTGATCGGGATGAGGGCGGACATGCCGCCGATCGCCGGTGCGCCGCGCTTGTGGCACGTCTTCAGCAGCAGCAATGCGTAGGCGCGCATGAACGGCGCCGTCATCGTCACCTTCGGGCGGTCCGCCAGGCAGAAGTCCTTGTCCACCTTGAACTTCTTGATGCAGCTGAAGATGTAGTCCCAGCGGCCCGCGTTCAGGCCGGCGCTGTGCTCGCGCAGTTCGTACAGGATCTCGTCCATCTCGAACGCGGCCAGGATCGTTTCGATCAGCACCGTCGCCTTGACCGCGCCTTGCGGCAGGCCCAGCTCATTCTGCGTCATCACGAAGATGTCGTTCCACAGCCGTGCTTCGAGGTGCGATTCCATCTTCGGCAGGTAAAAGTACGGGCCGGCGCCCCGCGCCAGTTGTTCCTTGGCGTTGTGGAACATGAACAGCGCGAAGTCGAAGATGCCGCCGGAGATGCGCTTGCCGTCGACCAGCACGTGCTTCTCGTCCAGGTGCCAGCCGCGCGGGCGCACGACCAGCGTCGCCGTCTTGTCGTTCAGCTTGTAGGACTTGCCGTTCTGCTCCAGCGTGATCGTCTTGCGCACGGCGTCGATCATGTTGACCTGGCCCTGCAGCTGGTTGTGCCAGTTCGGCGTGTTCGAATCCTCGAAGTCCGTCATGTAGCTGTCCGCGCCGGAGTTCAGCGCGTTGATGACCATCTTGCGCTCGACCGGGCCGGTGATCTCGACGCGCCGGCATTGCAGCGCGGCGGGAATCGGCGCGATCTTCCAGTCGCCGGCACGGATGTGGGCCGTCTCGGCCAGGAAGTCCGGGCGCTCGCCGGCATCGAGCCGTTTGGCCCGTTCAACGCGCGCCGCCAGCAATTCCTGGCGCCGCGGCTCGAATGCACGCGACAGCTTGGCCACCAGCGCCAGCGCTTCCGGTGTCAGCACGCGTTCATAATCGGGCCTGATTTCGCCCTTGATCTCCATCCCTTCGGGTAATGCGATGCTCATCTGGATCTCCTTGGTTTGTATGCTCTGTATGCTCTGGTGGAACTGGATACCTTGCAGTATATTGACTGAATACTTAGCTAAACGAGACTATTAATCACTTCATCTGTGCAAATTTGTCACAGATGACGATTGGATGAGATGGGACAATTCAGACAGATCTCCACGTTCGTCGACGTGGTCGCGCGCGGCAGCCTGTCGGCGGCGGCCCGCGCCGAGGGTATCGCACCGGCCGTGATCGGCCGCCGCCTCGATGCGCTGGAGCAGCGTCTGGGCGTCAAACTGCTACAGCGTACCACGCGCAAGCTGGCGTTGACGGACGAAGGCGCCGCGTTCCTGGAGGATTGTCAGCGCATCCTGGCCGACCTGGAAAGCGCCGAAGCGGCCGTGTCCGAACGCAGCGCGCATGCGACCGGCCACCTGATGATTTCCGCACCGGCCGGGTTCGGCAGGCAGCACGTCGCCCCGCTGATTCCCTCGTTCCTGGCCGAGCACCGCGACGTGACCGTCACGTTGAACCTGAACGATCGCGTCGTTGACCTGATCGGCGAAGGCGTCGACGTGGCGATCCGCATCGCCAGCCTGTCCGACTCGAACCTCGTCAGCGTGAAGCTGGCGGACAACCACCGTGTCGTCGTCGGCACGCCCGCCTATCTGACGCGCCACGGCATCCCCGCCACGCTGGACGACCTGGCGAAGCACAACTGCATGGCGATCAGCAGCGAAGGCAGCCAGCGCGGCTGGACGTTTCGCGACAACGGCAAGAGCGTTACCTTGAAGGTGAGCGGCAATATGAGCTGCAACGACGGCGCCGTGCTGCACGACTGGGTCCTTGCCGGCAAGGGGCTTGCGTGGCGCTCGATGTGGGAAGTCGGCGTCGACATCGAGGCGGGCCGCCTGCAAAGCGTGCTGGACGAATACGCGGCGCCCGGCAACGACATCTATGCCGTGTTCGCCCAGCGGCGCCACCTGCCGCTGCGCATCCGTGCCTTCGTCGATTTCCTGCGGCGTACGTATGCGCAGCCCGGCTATTGGCGCCAGGGCTGACGGGATCATCGGGGTTGCCGCGCGGGATGCCCTGACGAGCTCCGCAAAGGGCTTAATGCAGCGATGCGGACTTGGGCGCCATGCCGGCGATGGCGGCACAAGCAAAGGCGCAGCAGCAACGCTGCGGGCACCTCACGTTGCACCACCGAACCGCGGCCCGATTACCAATGCCGCCCGCCGTTGCAGGCGATGGAACCTGGAGACCATGAATTGCTCAGCGAAACGATTTTCGCCTGGCCAAAAAAAAATCCCCGGGAACCGAGGATTTTTGTGTCGTTTGATTCAGCGTATTACAGAGGCTGAATGTTCGATGCTTGCTTGCCTTTCGGACCAGCGGTCACGTCGAAGGATACGCGTTGGTTCTCCTGCAGCGATTTGAAGCCGGTGGTTTGGATCGCCGAGAAGTGAGCGAACAGATCTTCGCCGCCTTCGTCAGGGGTGATGAAGCCAAAACCCTTCGAATCATTGAACCATTTTACGATACCAGTTGCCATTACAATTCCTATTACAGTTAAATGAGCTTGCGCCCGTGATATCGTTCGAAGCAAGTATGCAATGGCAGACAACCTGCACTACCCTTGAATCTAAACGATCCCGCATTATACCGAATACAGCGCCAAAAAGTCCGTCGTAGAGCACGTTTTCACGAAATATTTGCTACTGCTGAGCCGAAAGTGGTAGAAACCGCCTATTTCGTGGCCTTTCCGGCGCAAAAAACGGCAGAAAAATGCTGCTGATAAACGTTTCCAGTCACTTCGGCGGTGCCGCAACCGCGGTTACGACCGCGATCACGACACTTTCAGCACCTCCAACCGCCCTCTCATTGCCTCCGGTATGCAGCCGCTGGGTCGACGCGGCGTCGACGAAAAATCGACGCAGAGTCAACGAAGAATCGTCGAACACGTCGCCGATCTCCGAAATCCGTGCCGCAAACCGGTAGCCAATGAAATTGCAGTGAAAGATGCACCTGCAGTGTTGTTCGGCATGTGTGTAACTATAGACAATATTCGTCGGTGGCGTTTGATTAATATCAATCGTGCGCCACGAATTTGCTGTCGCGTGGGTTTTTGGTAGCCCAGGCCAGATAGGCGCGGATTTGCGGAATCAGCGCGGGCCACCCTTCCCCGCCCGCCAATATCGCGCGCACCGCCTGTTCCAGCCGGCGGGCTTCGTCGCCCAGCGCCGTAAAGCCGAACGAACCGGCCGAACCGGCAACGGTATGCAAGGCGTGATGGACGCGCTCGAGTTGCGCGGTGTCCGGCGCGGAACCGGCGGCGGCCACCGCATCGGCGATCGCGCGCATCCGCTCCGGCACGCTCGCGGCGAACTTGTCGCCGAGCGCGCGCAGGTGGTCGCGGAACGCGGGATCGGCGGGCGTGGCCACGTTACTTGGTGCCGAAGATGCGGTCGCCGGCGTCGCCCAGGCCCGGCATGATGTAGGCGTGCTCGTTCAGGTGCGAATCGAGCGAAGCGCAATAGATCTTCACGTTCGGATGCGCCTTCTGGAACACTTCGATGCCTTCCGGCGCGGCCACCAGCGCGAGGAAGATGATCTGTTCGTCCGTGACGCCGCGATTCTTCAGCACGTCGACGGCATGGACGGCCGAATTGCCCGTTGCGACCATCGGATCGCACAGGATGAACGTGCGGTCGACCAGGTCCGGCAGGCGGACGAGGTATTCGACGGGCTGGTGCGTGTCCGGATCGCGGAACACGCCGATATGGCCGACGCGGGCCGACGGCACCAGGTTCAGCAACCCGTCGCTCATGCCGATGCCGGCGCGCAGGATCGGCACGACGGCCAGCTTCTTCCCGGCGATCACCGGTGCGTCGATCGTCATCAGCGGCGTTTCGATCTCGCGCGTGGTCAGCGGCAGGTCGCGGGTGATCTCATACCCCATCAGCAAGGTAATTTCCTTCAGCAGCTCACGGAACGTGCGCGTGGACGTCGCCTTGTCGCGCATGTGCGAAAGCTTGTGCTGGATCAGCGGGTGATCGGTGATGAAGAGGTTTGGGAAGCGCGGATCTTGTTTCATTTTTTCCAAGGTACGGACACAGTATCACCGCATTATCCCAGCCCGCGCCACGCCCTGTCCATGGCGCCACTGTAAAAAAGCTCACGCGGTGACCAGCGCGCGGGCCAGGATCGCCGCGCAATCCGTGCCCGCAGGCAGCCGGCCGTATGCTCCGCCGGGTTCGCGGGCCAGCCGCGACGCGACGAACGCGGACGCCACGTAAGCCGGCGCATGCCGCAGCAGCAGGCCCGCCTGCACGGCCAGCACGATGCGCTCGGCCAGCACGCGGGCGCCGAATTCATCGCCCTGCGCCTGCGCCAGGTCGCGCTTCAAGTCCGCCGTAAAGCGCGCGTAATCGGCGTTCGCGGTGCCGGCGATCGCCAGCTCCGCCAGCAGCGCCTCGCCGGCGGCCGGCGACTTCGCCAGCGCCCGCAGCAGGTCCAGGCACATCACGTTGCCGGAACCTTCCCAGATCGAGTTGACGGGCAGCTCGCGATACAGGCGCGCCAGCTCGCCCTCCTCCACATAGCCGCCGCCACCCAGCACCTCCATCGCCTCGGCGCCGAAGGCCGGGCCGCGCTTGCAGATCCAGTACTTGCCGGCCGGTGTCAGGATGCGCGCCAGCGCCGCCTCGGCGGGATCGTCGCTGCGGTCGTAGCAACGCGCGAGGCGCAGCGCGAATGCCGTCGCCGCTTCCGATTCCAGCGCGAGGTCGGCCAGCACGTTCATCATCAGCGGCTGCTCGGCCAGCGGGCGGCCGAACGCATGACGGTGCCGCGCGTGGTGCAGCGCATGGGTCAGCGCCGCGCGCAAGGTGCCCGTCGTGCCCAGCACGCAGTCGAGCCGGGTGTGGCTGCCCATTTCCAGGATGGTCGGGATGCCGCGCCCCGGCTTGCCGAGCAGGTGGCCGTAGGCGCCCGTGAATTCCACCTCGGACGACGCATTCGAGCGGTTGCCCAGCTTATCCTTCAGCCGCTGCACGCGCACCTGGTTGCGGCTGCCGTCCGGCAGGAAGCGGGGCACGAGGAAGCACGACAGGCCGGCGGAGCCCGCCTCGTCCGTCTGCGCCAGCACGAGGTGGGCATCGGCCTGCGGCGCCGAGAAGAACCATTTGTGGCCGACGATGCGCCAGACGTCGTCGCCATCGTCGCCGAACACGGTTCTGGCCTCGGTCGGCGCAACCGGATTGGCGCGGGTCGTGTTGCTGCGCACGTCCGAGCCGCCCTGCTTCTCCGTCATGCCCATGCCGATCAGCGCGCCGTCCTTGCGCTCGATCGGCAGCGGCCGCGGGTCATAGGTGCGCGACAGGATCTTCGGCAGCCACTTCGCGGCCAGCTTCGGCGACTGGCGCAGCGCCGGCACGCTGGCGTAGGTCATCGTCACGGGGCATTGGGAGCCGTTCTCGACCTGGCCGAACAGGATGTAGCGGGCGGCCCGCAGCACCTGGCCCGCCGGCTCGTCGCCGCGCCATGGCGACGAGTGCGCGCCGGCGCCGATCAGCAGCGCCATCAACGCATGCCACGCCGGATGAAATTCCACCTCGTCGATGCGGCGCCCGTCCCGGTCGAAGTTGTTCAGCACGGGGCTGTTGCGGTTGGCCACGCGCGCCAGGTCCAGCGTCTCGGCCTTGCCCAGCCGGGCGCCCAGTTCCAGCAGCCCGGCGCAGGCATCGGCGCCGCCTTCCCGCTCCACCGCCTCGCGCAGCGCCGGATCGCAGGCAAACAGATTGACGTCGGCAAAGCGCGGCGGCTGATTGAACACCTCATGCGTGTCGAATGGATGCATTGTCGTCTCCGTTGGGCCCCAGCCGATATTGTCTGTTTTGCACCCAGCCTAGCGGAAAGGCCGGGGCGAGGCAAGCGAGGACCGGCTCTGCTGACATTCAAGCAAAATAGTTTTCGAAGAACACCTTTTACGAGTGCAAGGCAACATATTTCCTTGCGACATGCACGAATATTGCCTTTTTTCATGTAATTAATGTCCGCGAAGTGATACATTTGTTGCTGGCATGAACGAGAGTCATTCTCTTTGCAAGAAATACCAGAAAACCCAGGCATTACGATGCTTTCCAGTTCCACTCTTCCTGCGCCGGAGTCCCACCGGCACGCTGTCGACGCCATGCTCGAGGAAGCAGGCGACATCGTGTTCCGGCTGAATCTGCTGGGCCAGATCCTGTTCGCCAGCCGCCGCGCCACCGCGCTGATCGGCGCCGCCGCGCCGCTGGCCGGCCAGCCGCTGCCGGCCTATGTTTCCGACCTGGACCAGACGCCGCTGCGCACGGCGCTGGCCGACGTGGCCAGGAGCGGCGCCGGCCGGGTCGACGTGCGCATCCCGTCAGGCGATACGGAAGTGTGGTTCGAGTTGCGCCTGTCGACCTATGCGAACGATGCAGGCGCCGCCGAGGTGCTCGTCGTCGGCCGCGACCTCTCGGTCCAGCAAGCCACCGAGGAGCGGCTGCGCCACATGGCGACGCACGACGCGCTGACCGAATTGCCGAACCGCCTGCTGCTGTCCGACCGCATCCGCATGACGATCGCGCAGGCGCGCCGCTCCGGCCAGGGCTTCGCAGTCGCGACGGTCGGCCTGGACGGCTTCAAGAAAGTCAACGACGGCCTGGGCCACCCGGTCGGCGACGCCGTGCTGAAAATGGCCGCGCAGCGGCTGCGCCGCACGCTGCGCGACAGCGACACGCTGGCACGCGTGGGTGGCGACGAATTCGTCGCGGTGCTGCCGGGGACCTTCAACGAGCAGCAGATCCGCCTCGTCACGGGCCGGCTGCTGGCCACGGTGCAGTCGCCGTTCGAAGTGGCCGGCCACACGATCTACGTGGGCGCCTCGATCGGCGTCGCCGTCTATCCCCAGCACGCGGAAGACGAAGTCCGGCTGGTGGCGCTGGCCGACGCCGCGCTGTCGCGCGCGAAGGAAACGGGCAAGGCCCGCTGCGTCGTCTACAGCCCGCGCCACAACAGCCCGACGGAGCACGACATCTCGCTGGAAGCGGCGATGTTCCAGGCCGTGCGCGAAGGCGAGTTCGTGCTGTATTACCAGCCGATCGTCGACGCGAAGACGCGCGAGATCGAAGGTTTCGAGACGCTGATGCGGTGGAAGCACCCGACGCTCGGCATGGTCTCGCCGGCGCGCTTCATTCCGATCGCCGAAACCAATGGGTTGATCAACCTGCTGGGCGCGTGGGCGCTGAAGGCGGCCTGCGTGCAGCTCAAGCAGTTCGAGGAGGCGGCCCGGCGGCCGCTGTACATCTCTGTTAATATCAGCCCCCGCCAATTTCGCAACGATAAATTCCTTGAAGTGCTCGACGACGCCATCGCCTTTTCCGGCATCTCCGGCGCGCAGCTCGTGCTGGAGATCACGGAGGGTACCCTGATGATCGATCCCGCCCACGCCGAAACGATTCTCGCCAAGATGGCCGAGCGCCACGCCCGCATCGCGATCGACGATTTCGGCACTGGCTACTCGTCGCTCGCCTACCTGAAGCGCTTCCCGATCTCGGTGCTGAAGATCGACCGCGCATTCATCCGCGACCTGCCCGGTTCGCAGAAGGATGGCGCGATCTGTAACGCGGTGCTGGACCTGGCGCGGCACCTGTCGCTGTCCGTCGTCGCCGAAGGCGTCGAGACGGAGGAGCAGTTCGCCTACATGAGCGAGCGCGGTTGCCAGTACGTGCAAGGCTACCTGACCGGCAAGCCGATGGCGGCCAACGTCGCGATCACGGCGCTGACCGAGCGTCACTATGCCGACCTGATGCCGGCGGACGCCGCGCCGCATCCAGCATTGCGGGCGATGCCATGATCGAGTCCTTCAACGCCGCCACGGTCCTCGGCAACCAGACCCTCGCGCTGCTGTGGGAACGCACCCGCCGCCAGGGCGACATGCCGGCCTTCGCCAAGGCCATCTCGGCCGTGCTGGGCGCGATGCGCGGCGAAGAGGACGGCCAGTTCAGCATGACGGAGACGGTGCTGTCCGACCCTGTGCTGACGAACAAGGTGCTGCGCCTGGCGAACAGCAGCATGTATTCCGCGTTCGGCCAGCACGTCAACACGGTCACCAAGGCCGTGCTGGTGCTGGGTACCGAGGCGATCGGCCACCTCGCGCTGGGCCTGAAGCTCGTCGAGGAACTGGCCGCCGCGTCACCCGATTCGACGCAGGCGCACATCGAAATGGAGAAGGCCGTGCTGGCCGGCCTGATCGCCCGCGAAATCGCCGGCGCCGCGCGCAGCCCGCAGACGGAAGAAGCCGTGGTCTGCTCGATGCTGCACACGCTGGGCCGCATGATGATCACGTTCTACATGCCCGAACTGTGGACCAGGCTGCGGCAGCAGGCCGGTACCGGCAACGAGGACGAGGCGGCCATTGCCGTGCTGGGCCTGTCGCTGGCCGACGTCGGCATCGCCACCGCGCAGCGCTGGGGCTTGCCGAGGAACCTGGTTTCCGGCATGCGCACCGTCGAACCGGCCGAACCCGGCTCACCGCTGGGCGCCACCGACTGGGTCGCGACGATTTCAACCCTGGCGCGCCGCTGCGCCGCCGCGCTGTGGCACGACAACGAAGCCGGCACCGCCGAGGTACGCAATGTGGCGGCCGCGTACGCGCCGATGCTGGGGCTGGACTTGGCGCGCATCGACGCGGCCATCGAACACGCGAAGGAAGCGGCGCTGGAAGAACTGACGATCGCGCCGCTGTCAAAACCCGCCGAGCGCCGCGCCAAGGCGCTGGCGAAGACGCGCCAGCGTGCGGCCGGCAACAAGATCCTGCAAAGCGGCCTGGCCGACATGCGCGACGTGCTCGATACCGCGAGCCCGGGGCAGATGGTGTCGATGGCGCTGGAGACCGTGTACAAGGGCCTGGACTTCTCGCGCGCCGTCGCGTTCGTGCGCAACCGCCGCGAAAACCGTTATTCGGCGCGGATGTGCTTTGGCGACGCGATGAAGGAACACCTGGCCAATATGGCGTTCGAGGACAGCTACGAGCCGAACGTGTTCCACGCGGCGTTGAACAGCGACCGCGTGATCTTCATCGAGAATGCGCGCGATCCGAAGTTCGCGGCCAAGCTGCCGCACTGGTGGAAGTCGACCTTGGCCGAGGCGCGCAGCTTCGTGATCCTGCCGCTGTCCGCCAACGGCCAGCCGGCCGGTTTCCTGTACGGCGACTGGGACGAGACGTTCCCGCCGATCCAGCTGTCGCAGACGGAATTCGCACTGCTCAACGATATGCGCGCGCTCGTCGTCAAGTCCGTCGAGCGCCGCCACCAGCACGAAATGCTCAGCAGCCGCGCTGCTTGAGCGGCATCTTGCGGTACCGCCGGGTCAACCCCGGCGGCATTCCCCTCAGCCAGCCCGCGCGATGTCCGGCGTCTGCACGTGCACGTCGCCGCACTGGGCGCGATGCATCAGCGCGTGATCCATCAGCACCAGCGCCAGCATCGCCTCGGCGATCGGCGTGGCGCGAATGCCGACGCACGGATCGTGGCGGCCGAACGTCTCCACCGTGACGGGGTTGCCGGCCTTGTCGATCGAGCGGCGCGGCGTACGGATCGACGATGTCGGCTTGATCGCGATCGATACCGTGATGTCCTGCCCCGTCGAGATGCCGCCCAGGATGCCGCCGGCGTGGTTGCCGACGAAGCCTTGAGGCGTCAGCTCGTCGCCATGCTCGGAGCCGCGCTGCGCGACGGAGTCGAAGCCGGCGCCGATCTCGATGCCCTTCACGGCGTTGATGCCCATCATTGCGTAGGCGATGTCGGCATCGAGCTTGTCGTAGATCGGCTGGCCCAGGCCCACCGGCACGTTCTTCGCGACGACGTCGATGCGCGCGCCGATCGAGTCGCCGGCCTTGCGCAGCTCGTCCATATAGGTTTCCATCCGCGCGATCAAGGCCGCGTCGCTGGTCGCGGCAAAGAACGGGTTGCCGGCCACGTGGGCGAAGTCCTGGAACGGCACCTCGATGTCGCCCAGCTGGCGCATGCAGCCGAAGAACTCGGTGCCGTACTGCGCCTTCAGCCATTTCTTCGCGATGGCCGCGGCGCCGACGACTGGCGCCGTCAGCCGCGCCGACGAGCGGCCGCCGCCGCGCGGGTCGCGCACGCCGTATTTGTGCCAGTACGTGTAGTCGGCATGGCCGGGGCGGAAGCTGTCGGCGATATTGCCGTAATCCTTGCTGCGCTGGTCTTCGTTACGGATCAGCAGCGCGATCGGCGTGCCGGTCGTCACGCCTTCGTAGACGCCCGACAGGATCTGCACCGCATCCGGCTCCTGGCGTTGCGTCACGTGGCGCGACGTGCCGGGCTTGCGGCGGTCCAGCTCGGGCTGGATGTCCGCCTCGGACAGCGCCAGCCCCGGCGGGCAGCCGTCGATCACGCAGCCGATCGCAGGTCCATGGGATTCGCCAAAAGTCGTAACGGTGAACAGCTTGCCAAAGGAATTACCGGACATGATGATCTCAATCTTGGAATAACTGGCAATTTTACCACTTGGCCATCGGCCTATCCAGCGCGGCCGCTCGGCACGGCCCGCCATGCGTCCTGCATGCGACAACCGAGTAAATTTTCTAATTGGAAACTTTATAGACGGGTCTATAATCGAGCTAGTCACGCGCCGGACACGTGCCCTTTCCGCTATATACTGGCCGCGCGCGACTAGACAACTCTGGAGAAGGACGCATGCCCCCATCGATCACTCCTCTCGGCGCCGGCCCCGCGGACCAGGACGACCTTGTCTTCCTGGAAGAGGACCCTGTGCAGGAACACGGCGCGCCGCGCCGGCCCTGGCGCGTGATGATCGTCGACGACGACGAGGATGTGCATTCCACCACCACATTCGCCCTGGGCAACCTGGACATGCAGGGCCGCCCGCTGGAATTCCTGCACGCCTACTCGGCCGCCGAAGCGCGCGCGCTGCTGGCGCGGGAAAGCGAGATCGCCGTCATCCTGCTCGACGTCGTGATGGAGCAGGACGATGCCGGCCTGCGCCTCGTGCGCCACATCCGCGAAACGCTGAAGCTGGCGGACGTGCGCATCATCCTGCGCACCGGCCAGCCCGGCTACGCGCCGGAGATCGACGCGATCCGCGACTTCGACATCAACGACTACAAGACCAAGTCCGAACTGACCCGGATCAAGCTGTACACGACGGTGACGGCCGCGATCCGCTCGTACGAACAGATCCGCCGCATCAATGCGAGCCGCCAGGGGCTGGACCGGATCGTGCACGCCAGCACCGAGCTGATGGCGCTGCACGGCGTGCACAATTTCGCCGTCGGCGCACTGGCGCAGGCCGCCGCGCTGCTGGGCGCGCAGCCTTCCGGCCTGCTGTGCGTGGGCACCGACGGGCCGGCGCAGCACGTGCTTGCCGCCATCGGCGCCTGGCAGGAATACGAAGGCCGCGACCTGGATGCCGGCGGCGTGCCGCCACTCCTGGCGCGGGCGCTGGCCGAGCGGCGCAACCTGTATGCCGAGCATGCCGTGGCGCTGTACCTGGCCGGCAAGTCGTGCCGCACATTCGGCGCGCTGATCGACGTGCCCCGGCTGCCCACGGAACTGGAGCAGCGCCTGCTGGACGTGTACGCGGCCAACGTGGCCGTCGGGCTGGACAACGTCGAGCTGCTGTCGCATCTGCACGAGGCGGCGTTCTTCGACACGCTGTCGAAGCTGCCGAACCGCACCCGCCTGATCGAGATCCTCGACGCGACGCTGGCCGGGCCGGCGCGTGCCGACGCCACGCTGTGCCTCGTCGACCTCGACCACTTCGCCGAGACCAACGACGCGCTGGGCCACGAGTTCGGCGACATGCTGCTGGCCGCCGTGGCGCGCCGGCTCCGGCACAGCCTGGGCGGGCAGCTGACGGTAGCGCGGATCGGCGGCGACATCTTCTGCGTGCTGGGCAGTGCCGCGCAAGTGCAGCCGGGGCCGATCCTCGGCCTGTTCCAGCAACCGTTCGACATCGAAGGTCAGACCGTGCAGGTCACCGCGACGCTGGGCCTGGTGCGCCTGGCGGAGCACGACGGCAGCGGCACGGACGCGTTGAAGGATGCCGACATCGCCTTGAAGCGGGCCAAATCGCAGCAGCGTGCCGGCCACTTCTACTTCACGCGCAATATGGGCGTGGAGATCCGCGAACGGGTGCGGATGATGCATGCGCTGCGCACGGCGTTCAACCGCCACGAACTGTACCTCGCGTATCAGCCGCAGATGGACCTGCACACCCGCCGCCCTGTCGGCGCGGAAGCGCTGCTGCGCTGGCGCACGGCGGACGGCGTCAACGTGTCGCCCGACCGCTTCATTCCGATCGCCGAGTATTCCGGGCTGATCATCCACATCGGCGAATGGGTATTGCGCACGGCCTGCGCCGAGCTGGTGCGGCTGCGCGCGGCCGGCCATACGGACTTCACGATGTCGGTGAACGTGTCGCAGGTGCAGTTCCGGCACCCGCAATTCGTGCAGATGCTGCGCCGCGCGCTGGCCGATACGGGTGCCCCGCCCCGCTACATCGAGCTGGAAATCACGGAATCGATGGCGATGGACGAGCCGGATACGTTCGTCGAGATGCTGGCGCAGGTGAAGGAGACGGGCGTACATATCGCGATCGACGACTTCGGCACGGGCTTCTCGTCGCTGTCGCACCTGCAGCGGCTGCGCGTGGACCGGCTGAAGATCGACCGCGCGTTCGTCACCGAAATCACGGGTTCCGCGCGCGGCAGCAGCATTGCCGAGATGGTGATCCAGCTGGGCCGCAACCTGGGCCTGTCGATCGTGGCGGAAGGGGTCGAGGACGAGCGCCAGGCGCAGGTGTTGTACCACCTGGGCTGCCCGCTGGCGCAGGGCTTCCTGTTCGCGCGGCCGATGGCGGCCGGCGACCTGTCCACATGGCTGGCCGGCGAGGCGGCGCGCGCCTAGGCCGACGCCTGCGTGCGGACCAAACGGTGACGCGGCAGCGCGTCTACCGTGTTACGGCTCAGCTGGTGGCTTCGTCCTGCTCGGCCGGCCAGTCGCGGATGTAGGCCTTCAGCATGCGGTTCTCGAAGCTTTGCGCTTCCAGCACGGCACGCGCCACGTCGTAGAACGAGATCACACCGAGCAGCGTCTTCGCGTTCATCACGGGCAGGTAGCGCGCGTGCTTTTCCAGCATGATGCGGCGCACTTCGTTGACGTCGGTATCCGGCGTCACCGTGATAGGGTGGTCGTCCATGTGCTTGCGCACGGTGCCGCCGCCGACCGAGCCCTCGTTCGCATGCAGCGCCTTGAGCACTTCGCGGAACGTCAGCATGCCGACCAGGTCGCCATACTCCATCACGACGAGCGAGCCGATGTCCTTTTCGGCCATCGTGTTCGCCGCTTCCACCAGCGGCTGGTCCGGGGTGATCGTGTAGAGGATGTTGCCCTTGACTTGAAGGATTTCTGAGACTTTCATGGTCGCCGTCCTGTCCGCCGCGCTGACGCGGCTATGAATGAAGTTTGTTTTATTCTAAGCCTTCCGAGGCAATGTAGCGTATGCCCCGTAAAAAATCCAGCGTTGCGCCCGATCAGTCCGCAACACCGGTGCGCCCCGGCGCCGGGCCGAAATGGTCCGCCAGGCTCAGGCCCAGGCCGGCCTCGACGGCCTCCTCCACCTGCCGCGCCAGCCGCGCCGCGTCGCGCCGGGCCTGCACATCGCGCGGGTCCATCGACTCCTGCGCCACGCCCGCGTTGACGGGCATGCCGCCGAACACGAACAGCCGGTAGACGTCCGCCAGGGTCAGCTTGCTGGCATTGGCCAGCAGCACCCAGTGGTCGCCCGTATCGCTGATGTGCTTGCCGAACTGCACGCGCGGAGCGGGATCGCCGCGCACCCTGCCCACCCAGCCCGGCGCCTGCATGCGCTCTAGCAGGTCCTCCAGCTCGGCGAAACCCAGCCGCGTGCGGGCCCGCAGCGCGGCCGCCGACACGAGCGCCGTGTCGCCGTAGCGACAGGCACCGTGCAGCACCTTCAGCACGGCCAGCGCGTCGACGAACGCGCCGCCCGGTACGGGTTCGTACCACCAGCGCTCGTACTTGACGATCGGCAGCGCCGCGGCCAGCAAGGCGCCCAGCAGCGTGATCAGCCACGAGACGTACACCCACAGAAGGAACAGCGGCAGCGCGGCCAGGGCGCCGTAGATCTTCGAATAGGTGGGGAACTGCGTGATGAACACGGCGAAGCCCCGTTTGGCCAGTTCGAACGCGAGGCCGGCCAGCACGCCGCCGGACAGCGCATCGCGCCAGTCGACGACCTTGTTCGGCACGGCGATATACAGGAACGTGAAGCCGGCCGACGTCAGCACGATCGACAGGATCGCGTAGAACAGCGCGCCGAACACGTTGCCCACCAGGTTCGACGTGGCCGAGAACAGGTGCGTCGACAGCGAGATCGACACCCCGATCACCAGGGGCCCCAGCGTGATCAGCGCCCAGTAGACGAGGATGCGGCGGGTCCAGCGGCGCTCGGCGCGCACCCGCCAGATGCGGTTGAAGACCCGCTCGATCATGCCCATCATCGCCACCGACGTCAGCACGAGCGTCACGGCGCCGACGGCGGAAAGCCGCGTGGCGCTGGCCGCGAACGTCGTCAGGTACGACAGGATCGTGTTCGAGATCGCCTTCGGCATCACGCTCTGGATGAAGTACGCCTCCAGCGCCGTGCGGAACGTCTTGAACATCGGGAACGTGGTGAACACGGCCAGCGCGATCGTCAGCACCGGCACCAGCGCGAACACGGTGGTGAACGTGAGGCCGCCGGCGACCTGCGGCAGGCTTTCCTCGCGCAGCCGGCGCCGCGCGAACAGGTACAGGTCGCGGATCTCGCTCCACGACAGCGCGCGCAGCTCGGCGATGCCTTCGCCGCAGCTCTTCGCCACATAGGTGTATAACGGTGAGATGAACTTCAAATGCACGCTTCCCCGCGGCCCTGAGGCCGCTCTGTAAAGCGTTCTATAATACCAACGATGAACGCGTCCAATCTGATTATCCTTGTTTTGTACTACTCCCGGCATGGCTCCACGCGCAAACTGGCCGAGCTGATCGCCCAGGGCATCGAGAGCGTACCGGGCTGCGATGCCCGCCTGCGTACCGTGCCCGCCGTCTCCACCGTCACCGAAGCCACCGAACCGGACGTACCGGCCGATGGGGCGCCGTACGTGGAACTGGCCGACCTGGAGGATTGCGCCGGCATCGCGGTCGGTTCGCCGACCCGCTACGGCAATATGGCCGCGGCGATGAAGTACTTCTGGGATGGCACGTCGAGCCAGTGGCTGGCCGGCACGCTGGCCGGCAAGCCCGCCTGCGTATTCACGTCCACCGGCAGCCTGCACGGCGGCCAGGAATCCACGCTGCTGTCGATGATGATCCCGCTGCTGCACCACGGCCTGATGGTGCTCGGCCTGCCGTACACGCACCCGGACCTGATGACGACGTCCTCCGGCGGCACGCCGTATGGCGCCAGCCACTGGGCCGGCCTGGAAGGCAAGAAGCCCGTGACGGACGAGGAAAAACGCCTGGCCGTCGCGCTGGGCAAGCGCCTCGCCGAGACGGCCGTGCGGCTGCGGAGCCGCTGATGACGAGCCTTTCGCACAAGGTGGCCTGGTGGGGCGCGCTGGCCAGCGTGGCCGCGCTGATCGTCTGGTGCCTGCTGTGGGAACTGGTGCTCGCGCCGCTGCACCCGGGCGGCTCGTGGCTCGCGCTGAAGGCCGCGCCGCTGCTGTTCCCGCTGGTCGGCGTGCTGAAACGCGACCTGTACACGCTGCAATGGTCATCGATGATGATCCTTGCCTACTTCACGGAAGGCGTGGTGCGCGGCTGGAGCGACCGCACAATGCCGTGGCTCGGCTGGGGCGAGGCGGCGCTGGTCGCCGTGTTCTTCGCCTGCGCGCTGATGTACGTCCACCCGTACAAGAAGGCGGCCAAGCTGGCCGCGCGCCAGCTGCTGGACAAGGTCGCGCGCAGCCGCAATGGTCAACAATGACGTCATCAATGAAGTCACCAATGACGCGATGAGTGTGGATGCCTTCCTCGACCGGTGCCGCGCCATCGTCGGCGCCGGTTTCGTGCTGGACACCCCCGGCGACATGGCGCCGTTCCTGCGCGACTGGCGCGGCCGCTTCACGGGCGCCGCGCGCGCCGTGCTGCGCCCCGGCTCCGTCGACGAAGTCGCACAACTGGTGCGAGCCTGTGCCGATGCCCGCGTGCCCATCGTGCCGCAAGGCGGCAACACGGGCCTCGTACTGGGCAGCGTGCCTGATGCCGGCGGCACGGCCGTCGTGCTGTCGCTGACCCGCCTGAACCGCATCCGCGCCATCGATGCCGTGAACCGCACGATCACCGTCGATGCGGGCGCCGTGCTGCAGCACGTGCAGCAGGCCGCACTCGACGCGGGCTGCCTGTTCCCGCTGTCGCTGGCGGCCGAAGGCAGTTGCACGATCGGCGGCAACCTGTCGACGAATGCGGGCGGCACGGCGGTGCTCCGCTATGGCAATACGCGCGAGCTGTGCCTGGGCCTGGAAGTGGTGACGGCGCAGGGCGAGCTGTGGTCCGGCCTGCGCGGCCTGCGCAAGGACAACACGGGATACGACCTGCGCGACCTGTACATCGGCGCCGAAGGCACGCTCGGCATCATCACCGGTGCCGTAATGAAGCTGTATCCGCTGCCGAAAGCGTCGATCACGGCGCTGGCCGCCCTGCCCTCGCCCGCTCACGCGCTGCAGCTGCTATCGTTGGCACAGGACCGCGCGGGCGCCAGCCTGACGGGCTTCGAACTGATTTCGGAATACTGCCTGGAGCTCGTCGCCACGCACTTCCCGCAACTGCCGCGCCCTTTCGCGACGACCCATCCGCAGTATGCGCTGCTGGAAATCTCCAGCAATGAAAGCGAGGCGCACGGCGTGGCGCTGCTGGAAGGGACCATCGCCGCGGCCATCGATGCGGGCATCGTCGTGGACGCCGTCGTCGCCACGTCCGTCGCGCAGTCGCGGGGGCTGTGGGCCTTGCGCGAGCACATCCCGCTGGCCCAGGCGGCGGACGGCAAGAACATCAAGCACGACATCTCGCTGCCCGTATCGACGATCGCCAGCTTCATCGCGCATACGGAACCGTTGCTGCAACAGGCTTTCCCCGGCTGCCGCCTCGTGTGCTTCGGCCACCTGGGCGACGGCAACCTGCACTTCAACGTCGCACCGCCGCACGGCATCGGCCACGAGGCCTTCCTCGCCAACCAGGCCAACGTCAACCGGCTCGTGCACGACACGGTTGTCGCATACGGCGGCTCGATCTCGGCCGAACACGGCATCGGCGCGTTGAAACGCGACGAACTGGCGCGCTACAAGTCGCCCGTGGAACTGAACCTGATGCGCGCGGTGAAGGCGGCGCTGGACCCGCACAACATCATGAACCCGGGGAAGATCCTGTGACGCGCTTTTCGCTGACCTTGATGCTGGTGCTGGCACTGCCTGCCTACGGCCAGGTGTACAAATGCACGCGCGACGGCAAGGTGACGTACAGCGAAGCCCCGTGCGCCGGCGGTGCCCAGAGCACGCTGGACGTGCCTGCGCCGAGCGCCGCGCCGGATGCCCCCCGGGAGCTGGAGCGGCTGCGGCGCGAGTCGAAGGTGCTTGAAAAGGAACGGC
Organism: Pseudoduganella flava; assembly: GCF_007830495.1. GTDB lineage: Bacteria > Pseudomonadota > Gammaproteobacteria > Burkholderiales > Burkholderiaceae_D > Rugamonas > Rugamonas flava. The sequence continues at coordinate 152,790 of NZ_VLKW01000010.1, forward strand.
ACGCCCGCGAGGCCGTGCAAGCGAGGGAAGAAGCGCAGGCCGGCCGGCAGGCCCTGCGGCGCCGCGAAAAATGCGAACAGCTGCAGCTTGCGCGCAAGTGGGCCGAGGAAGACGCCCGCCGCGCCGACCCGCAGGCGGAAGAAGCGGCACGGCTGAAAGCCCGCCGCGCCGCCGAACGTTACGCGGCCGCGTGCAAGTGAGGCCAATGACGTCGTTGCAAACCCTGTCCCGCTGGCTGCTGCTCGGTGAATGGCGCGCCCATCCCGTGCGCGCGCTGACGGCGGTGGCCGCGATCGCCGTCGGCGTCGCCCTCGGTTTTGCGATCCACCTGATCAATGCGGCCGCGTTCAACGAGTTTTCCGCCGCCGTGCAAAGCCTGTCCGGCCAGGCCGACGTGCAGGTGACCGGCACCGAGCCGCTGTTCGACGAGGACATCTATCCGCGCCTGGCGCAGCGCCCCGAGGTCGCCGTCGCGTCGCCCGTGCTGGAATTCGCCGCATCGCTGCCGGGCGGCACCGAACCGCTGAAGATCGTCGCGCTCGACGTGTTCCAGGCCGGCTTCATCACGCCGGACCTGATCGGCGCGCCCGCCACGCAGGAAGCCACCGACACGCTGGCGGACGACGTCCTGTTCCTGTCCCCCGCCGCGCAGCGCTGGCTGAACGTCGCACCCGGCGGCAAGCTGGCGTTCCAGGTCGGCACCCGGCAACTCGAACTGCGGGTGGCCGGTTCGCTGCAGCGTGCCCGCGTCGGCCAGAGATTGGGCGTGATGGACATCGGCGCCGCGCAATGGCGCTTCGGGCGGCTCGGCAAGCTGTCGCGCGTGGACCTGAAGCTGCGCGACGGCGTCGACCGCAACGCATTCCAGGCCGCCCTGGCCGCCGACCTGGCACGCGCCTACCCGGGCCGCTTCCGCGTCGGGCAGCCCAACGACGCGAACCAGGAAAGCCGCAACAGCAATATGAGCCGGGCATATCGCGTCAACCTGTCCGTGCTGGCCCTGGTCGCGCTGTTCACCGGCGCCTTCCTCGTCTTCTCGACGCAGGCGCTGTCCGTGATGCGCCGGCGCAGCCAGTTCGCGCTGCTGCGCGTGCTGGGACTGGAACGCCGTCAGCTGCTGCGCCAGGTACTGATCGAAGGCGCGAGCCTGGGCGTGATCGGCTCGCTGCTGGGCATCGCCGGCGGCTATGCGATCGCCGCCGCGGCGCTCAAGCTGTTCGGCGGCGACCTGGGTGCCGGCTACTTCGCTGGCGTCCAACCGTCGGTGCATTTCACGCCGGTCGCCGCCGTCGTCTATTTCGCGCTCGGCGCCGGCGTCGCGCTGGTCGGCTGCGCCACCCCGGCGTGGGAAGCGGCGCGGGCTGCGCCGGCCGTCGCCTTGAAGTCAGGTGCGGACGAAGTCGCGCTGCGCCGGCTTGCGCGCCCCTGGCCCGCGCTGGCCTGCCTGGTCCTTGCCGGCGTGCTGACCCGCCTGCCGCCCGTGTTCGAGCTGCCCGTGTTCGGCTACCTGTCCATCGCGCTGCTGCTGATCGGCGGCATCGCGCTGATGCCGCGCATCGCCGCGGCCGCGTTCCGTTTCGCGCACCGCCGCTGGAGCGCCGCCACCGGGAAGGACCCGGCAGCACCGGCCGTGCCGACGTTGACGCTGGCCCGGCTCGCCAATGCTTCCGGCCAGGCCGGCATCGCGCTGGGCGGCGTGCTGTCGAGCTTTTCGCTGATGGTGGCGATGGCCATCATGGTCGCCAGCTTCCGCGCCTCGGTTGACGAATGGATCTTGCAAGTGCTGCCGGCCGACCTGTATGCCCGCACCGCCAGCGGCGGCAGCACGGCGGGCCTGACACCGCGCGAACAGGCCGCATTGCAGGCCGCGCCGGGCATAGCCCGCGTCGAATTCCTGCGGCTGCGCTCCGTGTCGCTGGCGCCGGATCGCCCGAACGTGGCACTGCTGGCGCGCGACCTCGACCCGGCCCACCCGGAGCGCTCGATGGTGCTGGTCGGCGAGCAGGTGCCGCAGCGCACCGGCAACCTGCCGCGCGCCTGGGTGTCCGAAGCGATGGCGGACCTGTACCGCATCCAGCCCGGCCAGACGCTGCCGTTGCCGCTGGCCGGCCGCACCGTGCCGTTCTTTGTCGCGGGCGTATGGCGCGATTACGCCCGTTCGACGGGCGCCGTGATCGTGGCGCGCGCCGACTACGTTCGGCTGACGGGCGATGCGGACGTCAGCGATGCCGCGCTGTGGCTGGCCAAGGATGCCCGCACCGGCGATGCGCAGGCCGCATTGAAACGGCTGCCGTTCGGCGCCGCGCTGGACGTGACGGCACCGTCCGAGATCCGCGCCCTGTCGCTGCGCATCTTCGATCGCAGCTTTGCCGTCACGTACCTGCTGGAAGCGATCGCGATCGTCATCGGCCTGTTCGGCGTGGCCGCCACGTTCTCCGCGCAGACGCTGGCGCGCGCCAAGGAATTCGGCATGCTGCGTCACATCGGCGTCACGCGCGGCCAGATCCTCGGCATCCTCGCACTCGAAGGCGGCGCGCTGACGGGTCTTGGCATCGCCACCGGCTTCGCGCTGGGCTGGGCCATCAGCCTGATCCTGGTTCACATCGTCAACCCGCAATCGTTCCACTGGACGATGCGGATGCATTTCCCGTGGCCGCTGCTGGGCGCCGTGGCCGGTGCGCTGCTGGCCGCCAGCATGCTGACGGCGCTGGCGTCCGGCCGGCAGGCCTTGTCCGGCGGGCCGATCCGCGCCGTCAGGGAGGATTGGTGATGCGCACCTTGCTGTTGCTTCTGTTGGCGCTGTGCCTGCCCGCGTGGTGCGCCGCGCCCACCTTCGCACCCGTCGCACCGCTGGCCCCGGGCGAGGCGCTGCGCTTCCCGCGCGACTTCGGCGCCCACCCGCAGCACCGCACCGAATGGTGGTATGCCACGGGCTGGCTGACGACGGCGGACGGCAAGGCGCTGGGCTACCAGGTGACGTTCTTCCGCAGCCGCACGGGCGTCGACGACGCCAATCCGAGCCGCTTCGCGCCCAAGCAGCTGATCATCGGCCACGCGGCGCTGTCCGATCCGGCGCAGGGCAAGCTGCTGCACGACCAGCGCAGCGCGCGCGCCGGCTTCGGCCTGGCCTTTGCCAGCGAGACGGATACGGACGTGAAGCTGGCCGGCTGGCGCATGACGCGCGCCGCCGACGGCCGCTACCGCGTGACCATCCCCGCGGCCGACTTCGCGCTGGAGCTGGTGCTGGAACCGACGCAGCCGATCCTGCTGCAAGGGGAACGCGGCTACTCGCAAAAGGGCCCGCGGCCCGCCCAGGCCAGCTATTACTACAGCAAGCCGCAATTGCGCACGACGGGCACGATCGTCGGCGCCGGCGGCAAGCGCAGTGCCGTCACCGGCGTGACGTGGCTCGACCACGAGTGGTCCAGCCAGGTGCTGGACCCGGAAGCCGCCGGCTGGGACTGGGTCGGCGCGAACCTGGACGACGGCGGCGCGCTGATGGCCTTCCGCATCCGCGACAAGCGAGGTGGTAAACTATGGGCCCACGCGACGTGGCGCGACGCATCCGGTAAGATCACGCATTACGGCCCGGACGACGTGACGTTCACGCCGCGCACGCGCTGGCGCTCGCCGCGCACGGGAGCCGAGTACCCCGTGGCGATGACGGTGAGCACCGGCGCCACGCTCTGGCAGCTCGATCCCCTGCAGCAGGACCAGGAACTCGACTCGCGCCGCTCGACCGGTGCCGTGTATTGGGAAGGCGCCGTCACGGTCAGCCGCGACGGCCGCCCGCGTGGGCGTGCCTACCTCGAGCTGACGGGCTACGTCAGGCCGATGAAACTGTAACAACACCAAAAGCCACCAGAATGAGCAACAGCACCACCAGCAGCGCCCGCGACACCGTGACCACTCCCGCCAACCGCGCACAGGAAAAAGGCAGCCTGGCCGCCCTGCGCGGGCTGCTGCCCTTCCTGAAGCCCTACCGCGCACGTTTCGCGATGGCCGGCATCGCGCTCGTCGTCGCGGCGGCCGCCACCCTGGCCATCCCCGCCGCGTTCAAGCGGATGATCGACCTGGGCTTCGGCGCCGGTGCCGGCGTGCACAGCGCCGAGCACGTGAACGCCGTGTTCCTGGCGCTGTTCGGCGTGGCCGTCGTGTTGGCGCTGGCGACCGCCGCGCGCTTCTATTCCGTGTCGTGGCTCGGCGAACGTGTGACGGCGGACATCCGCAGCGCCGTGTACCGCCACGTCGTGCAGCAAAGCCCCGCGTTCTTCGAGACGACGCAGACGGGCGAGGTACTGTCGCGCATCACCACCGATACGACGTTGATCCAGGCCGTCGTCGGCACCAGCATCTCGATGGCGCTGCGGAACATGCTGCTGTTTGCCGGCGGCCTCGTGATGCTGTTCGTGACGAGCCCGAAGCTGTCTGCCATCATCATCGGCCTGCTCGTGCTGACGGTGCTGCCGATCGTGATGTTCGGCCGCCGCGTGCGCAAGCTGTCGCGCGACTCGCAGGACCGCATCGCCGATGCCTCGGCGGTGGCCGGCGAGATCCTGAACGCGATGCCGACCGTGCAGGCGTTCACGCACGAACACATCGAGACGGAGCGCTTCGGCAGCTCCGTCGAAGGCGCGTTCACGACCGCGATGCGGCGCATCCAGGCCCGCGCCCTGCTGACGATGCTCGCCATCGTGCTGGTGTTCGGCGCGATCGTGTTCGTGCTGTGGCTCGGTGCCCATGCTGTGCTGGAAGGAACGATGTCCGGCGGCGACCTGGGCCAGTTCATCCTGTATGCGTCGATCGTCGCTGGTGCGATCGGCGCGCTGTCCGAAGTGATGGGCGAAGCGCAGCGCGCCGCCGGCGCCACCGAGCGGCTGCTGGAACTGATGGCCGCGAATTCCGACATCAAGTCGCCGGAACACCCGCTGCCGCTGCCGCCGCGGGCCGCCAACGGGGCCGCGCTGACCTTGGGGAACGTCACGTTCCACTACCCTTCCCGCCCGGATACGGCATCGCTGTCGCACGTGAACCTGGACATCCGGCCCGGCGAGACGGTGGCGATCGTCGGCCCGTCCGGCGCCGGCAAGACGACCTTGTTCCAGCTGTTCCTGCGCTTCTACGATCCGCAGCAGGGCACGATCCGCCTCGACGGCGTGGACATCCGCCAGATCGCGCTGCACGACCTGCGCAACGCGATCGGCATCGTGCCGCAGGACACCGTGATTTTTTCGGCCGACGCGATGGAAAACATCCGCTACGGCCGCGCCGGTGCGACCGACGAGGAAGTGATCCAGGCCGCGAAGCTGGCCGCCGCGCACGAATTCATCGAACGCCTGCCGAACGGCTACCAGTCGTTCCTGGGCGAGCGCGGCGTGCGGCTGTCCGGCGGCCAGCGCCAGCGCATCGCGATCGCCCGCGCGCTGCTGAAGAATCCCCCGCTGCTGTTGCTGGACGAAGCCACCAGCGCGCTGGACGCCGAATCGGAACGCCTGGTGCAGTCGGCACTGGAAGCAGCGATGGTAGGCCGCACCACCGTCATCATCGCGCACCGTCTCGCCACCGTGCAGCGCGCCGACCGCATCATCGTGATGGAGGACGGCCGCATCGTCGAGACGGGCACGCACCAGACGCTCGTCGCGCTGGGCGGCGTGTACGCGAAGCTGGCAGCGCTGCAGTTCCACAACGTGCACGTGGAGCATGCGCATGGATGAGGCGGACCTGCGGCAGCGCTGCCACACGGTGCTGCCGGGCCACCGGCAGCAGACGCCCGCGCAACTCTTCGCGGCGATGGCCACGTGGTGCGAGGAAAACGGCATCGCCCACGACGTATATGGCGAAGGGGAACTGATCGAGGCGCTCGAGCGCAAGGTCGCCGCGTTGCTCGGCACTGAAGCTGCCACGTTCTGCATCACCGGCACGATGGCGCAAGCCACCGCGCTGCGCCTGGCCTGCGATGAACGGGGTTCGCGCCTCGTCGCGCTGCATCCGACGGCGCACATCCTGAAGCACGAACGCGGCAACCATCAGCTGCTGGGCCACTTCGATGCGCTGACGATCGGCAGCCCGCACCGCCCGTTCACCCTGGCGGAGCTGCAGGCGATCCCCGACCGGCTGGGCGCCGTGGCGCTGGAACTGCCGGCGCGCGAGCTGGGCGGCCAGGCGCCGGCGTGGGATGAACTGCAAGCGATGAAGGACTATTGCCGCGCGCGCGGCATCCACCTGCACATGGACGGCGCGCGGCTGTGGGAAGCGGCCGCCGCGTATGGCCGCAGCCATGCCGAGATCGCGGCCGGCTTCGACACCGTCTACGTGTCCCTCTACAAGGGTATCGGCGGCCTCGGTGGCGCGCTGCTCGCGGGCCCTAAGGCCTTCATCGCCCGTGCCCAGGAATGGTACCGGCGCCAGGGCGGCAACGTGATCCACCGCTCGCCGTACGTCGTGGCGGCCGCGATGCAGCTCGATGCGCGGCTGGCCGCGATGCCGGCGTACTTCCGCCGCACCCAATGGCTGTACGACGCGCTGCGCGGCTATCCTCTACTGAGCGCCAACCCGGTCGCGCCGCAGGCCAACCTGCTGCACCTGCACCTGCCCGTGGACCGCGAGCGCGCGCTGGCCATCCGCAACGACGTCGCCGCCGCGCACGGCATCTGGCTGCACAACGCCGTGCACCACGCCCAGCTGGACGGCACCAGCTACACGGAATGGTACGTCGGCGACAACCTGCTGCACCTGCCGGACGAAGCGGTGCATGCGGCGCTGGGAGCATGGCAGGCCGCGCTGGAGGCGGCACGATGAGCTTTCGCACGTTGAAGTTGATCGACCCGCTGCTGCGCGCGCTGGACGACCTGGGCTACGACGATCCCACGCCCGTGCAGCGCCAGGCGATACCGGCCGTGCTGGCCGGGCGCGACCTGATGGCCGCCGCGCAGACGGGTACCGGCAAGACGGCCGGCTTCGCGCTGCCGCTGCTGCAGCGCCTCACGCTGGCCGGCGCCGTGGCGCCGCTGGGCGTGCGCTGCCTCGTGCTGGCGCCCACGCGCGAGCTGGCCGAACAGGTCTACGGGAGCTTTCGCCGCTACGGCGCGCACGTGCCGCTGCGCTTCGGCGTCGCGTACGGCGGCGTGCCGATTGAGCCGCAAGCGGCCAAGCTGAAAAAAGGCCTCGATGTGCTCGTGGCCACGCCGGGCCGCCTGCTCGACCTGCAGCGCCAGGGCCTGCTGACGTTCGCGCAGCTGGAGACCCTCGTGCTGGACGAGGCGGACCGCATGCTGGACCTCGGCTTCGCGGCGGACCTCGATGCCGTGTTCGCGGCGTTGCCGCCCGAGCGCCAGACGTTGCTGTTCTCGGCCACGTTCCCCGATGCGATCCGCGCGCTGGCCAACCGCCTGCTGCGCGATCCCATCTCCGTGCAGGCCAGCCCCGCCAATGCGGCGGCGAAGACGGTGCGCCAGTTCGTCGTCACGACGGACAAGAAGGCCAAGGCCGACCTGTTCCTGCACCTGCTGCGCACGCGCGGCTGGGGCCAGGTGCTGGTGTTCGCGAAGACCCGCAAGGGCGTGGACCAACTGGTGGACGTGCTGCAGGGCGAAGGCATCGCGGCCGACGCGATCCACGGCGACAAGCCGCAACCGGCACGCCTGCGCGCGCTCGCTCGCTTCAAGGCGAAGGACGTGCAGGTGCTGGTCGCCACCGACGTGGCCGCGCGGGGCCTCGACATCGCCGGCCTGCCGCTGGTCGTCAACCTGGACTTGCCGACGGTGGCCGAGGATTACGTGCACCGCATCGGCCGCACGGGCCGTGCCGGTGCCGAAGGCGAGGCGATCTCGCTGGTGTGCGCCGACGAGGTGGAGCTGCTCCGCGCGATCGAAACGCTGATCCGGCAGGTGCTGCCGCGCAGCGAGGCGCCGGGCTTCGAGGCGGATCATCGGGTGCCATCGACCGGCAATGCACCAAAGGCCGCCGCGCCGGCACCGCGCAAACCAGTCCCGAAGGCCAGGCCGATGCCGGCATCGAATGCGCCCCGCCCTGCCGGAGGTTTCGGGCAGGCGGCGCAGGAACGGGCCAAGCCCGCGCAACCGCGCGTGCCGAAGGGCGCGGTCGTCGTGGCGGCCGGGCGCGGCGCGAAGTCCGCCGCGGAGGCGGCAGCGAAGACCGCAGTGAAGGCCACCTCACGCGGGCCGAAGAAACGCTGACCCGTACCAAACTGATAAAATCACCCGTTTTTGTAAGCCGGAGAACCGCATGCAGCAGTACCAGCAATTGATCGAAACCGTCCTGGCCGAAGGCACGTGGCAGGACAACCGCACCGGCATCCGTACGCTGTCCGTGCCGGGCGCGATGATGCGCTTCGATCTGGCGAAAGGGTTCCCGGCCGTGACGACGAAGAAGCTCGCCTTCAAGTCCGTCGTCGGCGAACTGTGCGCGTTCCTGCGCGCTTCCCGCAGCGCGGCCGACTTCCGTGCGCTGGGCTGCAAGGTGTGGGACCAGAACGCCAACGAAAACGCGCAGTGGCTGGCGAACCCGTTCCGCACCGGCACCGACGATCTCGGCCCCGTGTATGGCGTGCAGTGGCGCCAGTGGCCCGGCTACAAGGTGCTGGACGCCGACGCGGCCGAGCAGATCGCCGCCGCGCGCCGCAACGGCTTCACCGAAGTGGCGCCGCTCGTCGTGGATGGCGTCAACAAGGTGTTGATGTACAAGGCGATCGACCAGCTGCGCGAATGCCTGGACACGATCGTCCACAATCCGTCGAGCCGGCGCATCCTGTTCCACGGCTGGAACCCGGCCGTGCTGGACCAGGTCGCGCTGCCGGCCTGCCACCTGCTGTACCAGTTCATTCCGAATCCGGCCACGAAAGAGATTTCGTTGTGCCTGTACGTGCGCAGCAACGACATTGGTCTGGGCACGCCGTTCAACATCGCGGAAGGCGCCGCGCTGCTGCACCTCGTCGGCCGCCTGACGGGTTACACGCCCCGCTGGTTTACCTACTTCATCGGCGACGCGCACATCTACGAAAACCATCTGGACATGGTGAAGGAACAGTTGAAGCGCGCACCGCTGCCGCTGCCGAAATTGGCGATCGCGGACCGGGTGCCGGAGTTCGCTGCCACTGGCAAGTACGAACCGGAATGGCTGGAGAAGATCGAGCCGTCGGACTTCAGCCTCGAAGGCTACCAGCATCATCCGCCGCTGACGGCGCCGATGGCGGTGTAAGATTGCATCGTTAAGTACGGCTAGGTATTTTCATCAGTGAGGAGATGGTCCTAGTGCACGAACGACAACCGTAAAGTACTGTCCCGCCAAATGCGCGCTGGTCTGACATCGTGTCAATTCGTATCATCTCCTACCAAACATCTCATGATAGGACGAAGGTTATCCGCTTCGGAAAAGTGTGGAGATAATCGTTCCAGTTCTTGCCGTGCATTTCTGCCCAATAAAAGCTGCCGGCGCTATTGCCTAGCTGTGACGTCCCGGACGATTTGAACGACGTCCGCGATAACGTCATCACTCACATATAAGCCATGCCGGAGTCCGGAAAATTGGCCCAAAGAGCTGTAAACTTTGATTTTGCAAAAGAGACCTGGTGGAGCGCCATCGACCTCCACTCTCATGCCTGGCCACCTCCATGCTCGAAAAAAGCCGACCGAGAACGCCAAGAGTGAATAGCCAAGCAGAAAAACAAACCCTGCCGCACCAAACGAATAGATCAACACCAAATTAAATGCCCCTTCCGAATCCAGGGCGCCACCGAATGCGCGACGGACCTTCATCGCCGCCAGGACCGCGAGAACCACGCTTGCCATATAAACGGCCGCGAATATAACCAGCGTTAGAGGCCTACGAAATAATATAAAGAAGAACTCGTTTCGCAAGGCAAAAGAAGACGATATCCAATTGAATGTCTGCATTAACCCCAGCGAAAGCGCCGCTTCGTCCCTTGTAGCCCGCAGCAGAAATATCGGTATCCGTGATAAGTTTTCTGCAGGCTTGAGCCTCTGGGGGCTCGGAAAAGGTGAGATAACCTTCAGCACGAGTAAGGTGAGAAGTGTAAGCGCCGGGACCAATATCAACATCCAGGTTGTATTCAGTAAGGTTGATTGCCATTTTAGAACGCCCGTCCAAATAAGCGCATCAATGAATCCTGCAATGAGCAATAGATCAGACATATAGCGATGGCTTGTCGTCGAAGTTACGTTGACGAAGGGCGTACCCATGCAGACCATCCCTTTCAACGAAGGAATCGAATCTCGATCCACTTCTACTTTTTGGACCGCCTCATACGCTACCGTTCCTCCGTGGCTATGGGCTACGATTACCTGGTCTACGTTATCATCATCCAAAGCCCTCAATTCAGCCGCAAATTTTTCAGCTGCTCGCTCTCGTCCGTTTACGCTATTACGTCCGCTCCAAAAAAACGGCTTTAGTTGTATTTCGCTAGGAGATATTTCCACAAGTCTCTTCGCCAACGGCGAAGAGCTTTGAAACCAACTTTCTTTCGGCTTCACCCAGCCGTTAGCCCATGTACCGTGGATCAGATGCACGACGGTACGGTTCGATTTCTTCGTCATTACCAAATATTTTCAAAAACAGAGCTTAGCACCGGCCAGCAAAGTCATCTGGCGCAAACAGTAGCGCGCTGTCTAGATCACATATTCTCGCTACGTACGGCACTGGCGATGTCGTTATCTTTACGGCTACAGCTTCAACCGCCGTTGCCGGCCCCGCCGACCACACCAGCGCCCGGCTGCATCGACGCCACCAGCGCGTGATACCAGCGCTCCTTGCGCGTCTTGTGCAGCTGGTACCACGCCCTGATCGTCTCCGGCCGCCACACCTTCAGCATCTTCATCACCTCGGCCGAGAACTCCAGCGGCGCGAGGCCCGTGGCCGTGACGAGGTTATCGCCGCGCACCGCCGGCTCGTGCCGGTACAGCGCTTCGCCCTTGTAATCGGCGCAGGTCTGCTTCAGGAAACCCAGGTCGTTGCTGGTGTGCCGCCGCGCATCGAGCGCACCGACCGACGCGAGGCCGATCGTGGCGCCGCAGATCGCCGCGACGTTGTGGCCCGCGTCCAGTGCATCGCGGGCGAATTCAAGGATGGGGCGCGTGGCCGGCTGGTCCCACGTCTCGCCGCCCGGCAGGATGACGACGTCGCCCGATTGCAGCACGATGTCGCGCAGCTGCAGGTCCGGCGTGTGGGTGACGCCGCCCATGCTGGTCACGGGGGCGTCCGTCAGGCCCGCCTTCAGGAACTTGAACTCCATCAGGGGGTTGGCGAAGAAGCGGCGGCTGTGCAGCTCCGCCGTCAGGTAGCCGATTTCCCAATCGGCCAGCGTATCGACCACCACCAGATAGGCATTCATCGTCAGCTCCTGTTCAATGAGGGTTGTCCAGTATAGCGCCAGCCGTTCGCTTAAGCGGCGCGCGGCAGCAGGCCGTTCATCCACAGTTGCGCGGCCCGTTCGCCGCGGGTACGCAGCAGGAACGCGTGGCCCGCGTCGCAGGCTGCATCGGCCAGCGAGCGGTCGTGCGCCACGGCTGCCTCCAGGTGGAACAGGCCCTCGTCGTCGCCCTCGCCCAGCAGGATGCAGCCGTAGTGATACGCGGCCTTCGGGAACGGCCCGCCCGGTTGCGCCAGCAGATAGGCCAGCACGTCCTTGCCGGCCGCCGGGCCCACCAGTTCGATGCGCAGCAGCGCCAGCTCCTGCAGGTCGCCCAGCGCCAGTTCGGCCAGCGGCCGGGCACTCAGCTCCGTCAGCCGCAACCGCGCGCGGCTGGCCTGGCGATGCCGCGCTTCCCAATGCCGGCCTTCGCGTTCCCACCACGCGTCGTCGAACGTGCGGATCAATGTGCGCAGCAGCTCGGGCGGCAGCAGCACGTCGGCGGCGGGACGGTCGACTGGCCGCGGCAGCGCGGCCTTCTCGCCTGTCGCGTCGACCCGCTCGCGCAGGCACGGGTGGGTGTCGTGCGGGCTTGAGCGCACCGCCAGCGCGGCGGCCAGCACCTGCGGCCGCGCCCATTGTTCGTAGCCGGCCTTGAACGCCGTCTTCATCGCCGCGAACGGCATGAATGGCGGGCGCGCGTCGCGCTCGGCGTGGCGCAGCAACGTGGGCCAGAATTCCTCGGCCATCCAGCGCGACTGCAGCGCGTCGCGAACCAGTCCTTGCGCATTGGCGACCGTGCCGACCAGGGCACTGGCCGTGCGGTCTGCGTCGTATTCGTTCTGGCGCGACAGCACGAACGTGTACGCATTGTAGTAAGGCATCAGGCGGTCGAGGACGGCGGCGACGGCGCGCTGGAACAGGTTGTCGTCCGCCTGTTCCCGTACCTGGCCGTACAACGCGACGAAGACCTGGCGCTGGCGATACACCCACGCGCCGAACTTGCCGTGGTTGCCGCAGATGTGGCCATACTCGTGGGCGACGGTGGCCAGCATTTCCTTCATCGGCACGCCCAGCAGGTAAGGCAGGCCGATCGTCAGGTAATTCGCGTGCCAACCGAACAGGCCGAAACGGGGCAACTGGGCGATCGCCGCGTTGTACCGGTCGTCGATCAGCACGTGGTCGATGCCAGGCCCGCCCAGTTTCGCGCGCATCCGGTCCAGCATGTCGAACAGTGCCGGCGCCTCGTCGCGGGTCAACGGACGCCCATGTGGCGGTGCCAGGCGAGTGAACAGCGTGCGCAGCACCAGCGCCAGCGCAACCAGCGGCAAGACGACGAACACCGCGCCAAGCAGCGCGAACTTGACGACGCCTGCGTTCAGGTAGGCGGCCAGCGCGAAGCGCACCGCGAGGCCCACCAGCAGCACGCACAGTGCCAGCGTGCCGACGATGACGGCATACGCACCCAGGCTCACCAGCATCACGCGGCGGCGGAACGCGGCCGGATCGGCATGCGAATCGAGTTCCAGGCGCCTGACGAGGCGGGTGTACTGCTGCGGGTCCAAAACGCGTTCCTTTATCGTTGTTGCCAAAAAGCGTAACGATAAAAGAAATTGACCTTTGGAAATCTCTCCAAAGGTCACACTTGCCACTTTTATTTCAACATTACTGCGGCGGCACGTCCTTCAGCACCCCGATCGGCTCGTTGACCAGCTTGCCGCCGACCTTCTTCACCTCGCGAATGTACATGTTCTGCACGATGTCGCGCGTCGTCGCATCGATGGTGATCGGCCCCCGCGGGCTGTTCCACTTCATGCCGGCCAGCGCGGCGATCGCCTTGGGTCCCGTCACGTTGCCGTTCAGCTTGCGGATCGTCTCGTAGATCATCCCCATCGTGTCGTAGGCGGCCACGGTGACGAACGTGGCGGGCGGCCGGTTCGGATTCGCTGCCGCATACGCCTTCAGGAACGCCTTGTTCGCATCGTTGTCCAGCGCCGTCGAGTAGTTCAGCACCGTCACGGCACCGAGCGCGCGCTCGCCCAGCGCTTCCAAGGTCGGCGTATCGCTCGTCATGTCGCCCACGCCTAGGAACTTGATGCCCGCCTTGTCCAGGCCCTTGTCGGTGAACGCCTTGAGCAGCCCCGTGCCGTCCTCGGCGCCCGGCGCGAAGAAGAACAGCGCATCGGGCTTCTCGTCCTTGATGCGCTGGACGAACGGCGAATAATCCGGGTTCGCCAGCGGCACGCGCGCCGAGCCGATCACCTTGCCGCCCGCTTCGTTGAAGCCCTTGATGAACTTCGATTCCGCGTCGATGCCGGTGCTGTAGTCGGAGACCAGCGTGTACACCTTACCGATCTTGCTCTTCCCCGTCCATGTGCCGAACGGCTCCGTCATCTGGTGCATCGTCATCGACGTGCGCACCATGTAGGGCGACTTGGCCGTGATGCCCGTCGTGACGGCGTTCATCACGATCATCGGCGTCTTGCCCTGGGTCGCGATCGGCGCCACGGCCAGCGCGCTCGGTGTCAGCGAAAAGCCGATCAGGAAGCTCACCTTCTCGCGGGCGATCAGTTCCTGCGCGGCGCGCTTGGACAGGTCGGCATTGGTGCCGCCATCGTCGCGGTAGATCACTTCGATCTTCTTGCCCGCGACGGTGCTGCCGTTCTGCTGCAGCCACGTGCGGATGCCGTCCTCGAACGGCTTGCCCGTGTTGGCGAATGGGCCGGTCAGCGCGGCGATCACGCCGATCTTGATCGTGTCCTGCGCCTGGGCCGCCAGCGGCAGGCAGGCAATGGCGACGACGGCTGCAATGGTGCGGATTCTCATCTGTCTCCTCCTTGTAGTTATCGGTGCGCTTGCGCGGCGCGGATCGTGCCGTCGTCGCGGCCTTCGTACATCGCCGCCACCTCGGCGGCCCGGCGCGCCAGCACGGCGCCCTGGTTGACGGTGCCCTTGTCGGTCAGCTCGCGATGGTCGATCGACGGCAGCTCGTGCTGCAGCCGCAGCAGCGCCACCGTCGTCGACGCCCCCGTCGCATCGGCATTGAGGCGATCCAGCAGGCCCGCGAACCAGTCGCGCACGGGAGCGCTGGCCAGCACGCTGGCCACCGGCGCATCGTCCGGCAATCCGGCCAGCACGCGGCAATGCTCCATCCGCGGGAACACCAGCAGGCCGATCGCATGCCGGTCGATGCCGGCGACGACCACGTCCTGCACATACGGCGCGCCCATGCTGATCGCCTTCGCGCGCAGCGGCCCCACGCTGACGAAGGTGCCGGTCGACAGCTTGAAGTCCTCGGCGATGCGGCCGTCGAACATGAAGCCCAGTTCCGGGTGCGCCGGGTCGGCGAAGCGCAGCGCGTCGCCGGTGCGGTAGTAGCCTTCGTCGTCGAACGCCTCGGCCGTCAGGGCCGGCATACGCCAGTAGCCCGGCATCACGTGCGGCCCCTTGAAGCGCGCTTCGAGCTTGCCGCCCACGGGCACCAGCTTCGCGCGGCAGCCCGGCGCCGGCACGCCGACATAGCCGGCGCGCACGATCGGGCCCGTGCCGAACATGCAGGACGGCGACGTTTCCGTCATGCCCAGGCCCGTCATGATGCGGATCGATTCGCCGCAATGGCGCAGCGCGATCCCGTCGAGCCGGTCCCACGCCGCCTGCGACAGCCCGGCGCCAGCGCAGAAGAACAGTTTCACACGCGCGAAGAACGTGGTGCGCAGGCCTTCGTCCGCTTCCAGCGCATCGGCCAGCATCTCCCAGCCCTTCGGGATGTTGAAGTACACGGTCGGCGCGATCTCCCGCAGGTTGTCCAGCGTCTTGTGGAATTCCTGTGGCGTGGGGCGGCCGTCGTCCAGGTACAGCGTGCCGCCGTTGTACAGCGCGATGCCCAGGTTGTGGCTGCCGCCGAACGTGTGATTCCACGGCAGCCAGTCGACCAGCACGGGTGGCTCCTCGCCGAAGAACGGGAACGTCTGCAGCAACATCTGCTGGTTGCTGGCCCACATGCCGTGGGTCGTCACGACGGCCTTCGGCGCCTTCGTCGAGCCGGACGTGAACAGGAACTTGGCGATCGTGTCCGGGCCGACGGCTGCGCAGGCCGCATCGACGGTCGCCGGCGGCGTCTCGATCAGCGCGGCAAAGGGCGTGGCGGGCCGCGTGCCCCGTTCCGCGATCAGCTCCACGCCGGCCGGCAGCACGGCATCGAGCGCGCGGCCGTACAGGTCTGTGTCGCACACGTAGACGGCGCCCGGCGTCAGGTGCGCGACCATGTCCCGCAGCCGGGTGTGGTCGGTGGCCACCAGCGAATACGCCGGCGACACGGGCACGTACGGGATGCCCGCGTACAGCGCGCCCATCGCCAGCTGGCAGTGTTCCAGGTCGTTCCCGGACAGGATCACGAGCGGCCGCTCGGCCGACAAGCCCCGGTCCAGCAGCGCCTGACCGATACGGCGCGCCCGTTCCAGCATGTCGCCGTAGCCGATGCGGATCCACGCGCCGTCGGCACCGCGCCGCGCCACCAGCGTGCGCGCCGGATGCCGCTGGGCACCGCGTACCAGCGGGTCGGTGAAGCGCCGCGGCACATCGCCCAGTGGCGTTGCCGCGTCCACGTACCACGTGTCGCCGGTGCGCCGGACAGCGATCTGCGGGCAGCCGATGCTGACGGGGCGGCAGCGCCCCGGCATCTCCGATGCAGTCATGGGCCCTCCTCAGATCGGGTAGTGGCGTGGGGTCGTCTGCACCGTGATCCAGCGCAGGTCGGTGAACTCGGCGATGGCCGCCTTGCCGCCGAAGCGGCCGTAGCCGCTGGCCTTGACGCCGCCGAACGGCATCTGCGCTTCATCGTGCACGGTCGGACCGTTGATGTGGCAGATGCCCGATTCGATGCGGCGCGCCACCGCCATCGCACGGCCGATGTCGCGGCTGAACACGGCGGCGGACAGGCCATATTCGCTGTCGTTCGCCAGCGCGATCGCCTCCTCGTCCGTATCGAAGCGCACGATCGACACGATCGGGCCGAACGCCTCCTCGCGGTACACGGCCATCTCCGGCGTCACGCCGTCGACGATCGCCGGCTGCAGCAGGTTGCCGTCCGGCGCCGGGACGCCAGGCAGCACGGTGGCACCGCGCTCCACGGCATCGCGCACCATGCGCGCCACGCGCTCCGCGGCGGCCGGGTCCACCATGCCGGCCAGCGGCGCATCCGCATGGGCGGCCTTCAGCGTGGCCGCCTTGGCCGCGAACTTGTCGAGGAAGGCCGGGGCGATCTTGCGGTCGACGATGATGCGGTCGGCCGACATGCAGATCTGCCCCTGGTTGAAGAAGGCCGAGAACGCCGCCGCCTCGACGGCCGCATCCAGGTCCGCATCGTCCAGCACGACGACGGGGTTCTTGCCGCCCAGTTCCAGCAGCACGGGCTTCAAGTGCCGGGCCGCCTGCTGCGCGACGATGCGCCCCACGGCTGTTGAACCAGTGAAGTTAATGCGGCGCACGGCCGGGTGGGCGATCAGCCGCTCGACGACGGCCGCCGCATCATCCGGCGCATTGGTGATCACGTTGACGACGCCGGGCGGGAATCCCGCATCGTCGAACACGGTGCCGATCAGCCGGTGCAGCGCCGGGCATTGTTCGGAAGCCTTCAGGACCACGGTATTGCCGCAGGCGAGCGGCATCGCGACGGCGCGCGTGCCGAGGATCACGGGTGCATTCCACGGCGCGATGCCCAGCACCACGCCGCAAGGCTGGCGCACGCCCATCGCCAGCGAGCCGGGCACGTCGGACGGGATCACTTCGCCGGCCACCTGCGTCGTCATGCCGGCCGCTTCGCGCAGCATGTTCGCGGCAAGGGTCACATTGAACTGGTACCAGATCGGGCTGCCACCCGCTTCGCGCACACCGCGTGCGACGAATTCGGCGCGGTATTGTTCCATCGTGTCGGCCGCTTGCAGCAGCAGTGCGCGGCGTTCGCCCGGCGCCGTTGCAGCCCAGGCGGGAAAGGCGCGCTGCGCGGCGGCGCAAGCACGTTCGGCATCGTCGACGGTGGCGGCGGCTGCACGGGTGGCGGTGTCGCCGGTGGCGGGATCGCGGCGCTCGAACACGGCGCCGTTCGAAGCGGCGGACGGTTGCCCGTCCACCAGCAAATCGGTTGCAAACATCACAGGTCTCCTCTGCGGTTCGGATTGGCCGGCGGGTGCGTCGTGCGCCCCGCTCTTGTCGGCACTTTATGGGATCAGCGCTTGGAATCAGCGCTTGTACGCCTGCAGGCCGGGCTTGATCGTCTTATCGTCCAGGAACTGCTTCAAGCCTTCCTTGCGGCCCTTCTCGGGGTCGCGGTAGTTGGATTGGTCGGTCTTCGCGTACAGGTAATCCTCGCCCTGCTCCCACGTCAGCTCGCGGGCCCGCTTGAAGCCCTGCTTCGCGTAGCGCAGCACGACGGGGTTCTTCTCGAGCAGGTTGCGCGCCAGCGCCACGACGGCATCGCGCAGCTCCTCCTTCGGCACGCTGCGGTTGATCAGGCCCATCTCGGCGGCCTGGCGGCCCGTGAACGTCTCGCCCGTCATGATGTAGTACAGCGCCTGGCGGTGGCCCATCGTGTCGGCGACGGCCTTGCTGACGAGGTTCCCCGGCGGGATACCCCAGTTCACTTCGGACAGGCCGAACACGGCGTCGTCCGCCGCGATAGCCAGGTCGCAGGCGACCAGCGGCGAGAACGCGCCGCCGAAGCACCAGCCGTTCACCATCGCGATCGTCGCCTTGCTGTACATGCGCAAGAGCTTCCACTGCCACTGCGAGCAGTCGCGCCGCACGCGTTCCTGCATAATCTCCGGCTGGCCGTCCGTCTCGCGGAAGTACTCCTTCAAGTCCATGCCGGCCGACCACGATTCGCCGGCGCCCGTCAGCACGATCACCTGCGCGTCCTGGTCCATCTCAAGCGTTTCCAGCACATCGATCATTTCGCGGTTCAGCGTGGGGCTCATCGCATTGCGCTTTTCCGGACGGTTCAGCGTGATCCAGCCGATGCCATCGGCGACCTCCACCTTCACGGTCTGCCAGCGCGCTTCGTATTTCGACATCTACGTCTCCTTCGTTCTCGGGGTCGGGTTCTCGGTTCTTAGCTTGCAATGTGTATCAGGCACCCTGATATTAAGTTCATACTATACCGATGCCGGCGGCCATGCAAGCGCTATTTAGCCAACCTTCACTGGCAGATGAAACTGGCCGCGTCGTCGACGTTGCCGCCCGCGTAGGTCGCCACTTTCGGCCAGCTGCACAGCGGCCGCGTGCGGCCCGCCGGGATCGTGCCGATGCCGGGGTTGGCGGCGGCCGGGCGTGCCGTGGCGCGGATCGTCTCCGGTGCGATACCCTTCTCCACCCAGTCCACCAGCGCCCCCAGCATCTCGAACTGGTCGGTGGCCGGACCGCCGGAGCAATGGTTCATGCCGGGTACGGCGAACAGACGCGCGAACGCGGGCGTGTCGGCGTAATTGGCCTTCAGCGCGTCGAGCCATGCCACCGTATCGTCGAACGAGAACACGGGGTCGCTGACGCCGTGGTAGACGAGCACCTTGCCGCCGCGGCTGCGCAGCGTGTCGAGGTGGCCGGGGTTCGGCGGCGTCATGAACGCCATCGCCGACTCGCGGTACACATCGGTCGTCGCGTGGATCTTCGGCGCATCCGTCTCGAAGCTGTAGCGCAGCGCGTAGTCCAGCAACGTGGTGCCGGTGCCGGTCAGCACGGCGGGATCGGCCGGCGGCGTCGAGAAGATGTATGCCATCGACGGCGCTCCCAGTGTCGCGGTCAGGCCGGGTGCGGTGGCGCTGCCCAGCTTCCAGGCGCGCCAGCCGGAGGCCGCGATGCCGGGATCGTACGGCCACGCCGCATACAGCGCCGTGCCGGCCGCGTTCTTCGCACCCGCGTACACCTTCGCCAGCGCGCCCTTCTGCACGGCGGTCAGGCACGTGCCGTCCGCGGTGCCCGTGCAGGTGGGCACGTCCCGCTCCAGCGAGAACGCCTGCTGGCAGCGCGCCGTGGCGGCGACGATGCCGTCGGCCAGCCCATCGAGCGCGTCGCAGCGCTCCAGCACCTTGTTCGCCACCAGGCGCAGATCGGCGTCCGTGAAGCCGGCGCCGATGTTGGGCCGGCCGTCTGCGCCGCGCGGCGCGGCTTGCGCCAGTGCCTGCGCGTCATACATCTGCGCCACCGCCGCTTTCGGCAGGTTGTAGCCGGGCGCACCGGCCAGCACGCCGTCGTACTGGTCGCCGTAGCGGCTCGCCGCCACCAGCGCATGCCGGCCGCCGTTCGAGCAACCGGCGATGTAGGAACGGTCCGGGCCCTTGCCGTAAGCGGCGCGGATCAGGTGCTTCGCCATCGGCGTCAGCTGTGCCACGGCGTTGTAGCCATAGTCGAGCCGCGCCTGCGGATCGAGGCCATACACCTGGCCGGCGATCGCCGGCGGCCGCGTCGCATCCGGCACGTGGCCGGCGTCCGAACTGATCACCGCGTAGCCCTGCGCCAGCGCATTGCTCGTCGCGCCGCCGCCCGGCAGGTTGCCGAACGCGGCGTTGCCGCCCGTGATGCTGCCGTCGTTGCCGCCGTTCGCCTGGTAGAAGAAGCGGCCGTTCCAGTCGCGCGGCAGGCGCATCTCGAAGCCGATCGCGTACGGCCGGCCGTCGCTGCCGGTGCGTTCGTTGAGGCGGCCTTGCAGCACGCAATGCTCCGGCATCGGCACGCTCGCTCCGTTCAGCGTCTGCGTCACGCTGCCCGCCGGGGCCACGGTCGCCGCCGTGATCGTCATGCCGGCGTATGGCGCACGGGTTGCCAGGTCCGCGCAACTTGCCAGCTTGGCGCCACTGGCGGCAGCCAGCCGCGGGCCTTGCGCCACGACGGTATCGCCGCCGCAGCCGGGCAGCAACGCAACGCCGGCCAGTGCCAGCGCGGTGCGGGAAAGCGTGATCTGCATGAGGTCTCCTGTGTTATAGATCTTCTGCGGTCTTCTGGAAGGCGCGCCAGGCGATGATTGCCTTACAATGGCTCCCCCATTCACCACGCCGCGCCACGTCGGGGAATATCAAGTACCCTGATATTGTCTTCATATTAATGCCAGCTGTCCCGATTTGACAAGCAGATTGCCGATGCCGAAATCCAACGCCCAGAAACCGTCCGGCCTTGCCTACCTCGTGGGCCGCCTCGATCACGTGCTGAACCGCCGCCTGCGCGACAGCCTTGCCCCCTATGGCCTGACCGTGCCGCAATACACGGCGCTGACCGTGTTCCGGGCCCAGGGCTCGCTGTCGAACGCACAGCTGGCCGAGCGGACGATGGTGTCGCCGCAATCGGCCAACGAGATGGTCAAGGCGATGGAGGCACGGGGCTGGATCGAGCGCCGGCCGGACCCGTCGCATGGCCGCATCATCCAGATCAGCCTGACCGTCGCCGGCCACGCCGTGATGGAGCGTTGCGACGCCGAAGTGGTGAAAGTGGAGGCGCAGATGTTCCCCGAGCTGTCAGCCGAAGAGCGCCAGGCGCTGCATGGGGCGCTGCGTGGCGCGGTGCGCGCGCTCAGCGTGGACGGCAGTTGACGGGCACCCGCCGCACGCGAGGTTCCGCGTCACACCGCTGTCGCGAAAATCGCCGATAATGCACGCCTTTACAGGATCGCCCATGAACACCCGCATGACCCAACTCTCGATCATCGTCGCCGTCGACCGCAACCGCGGCATCGGCGTGCGCAACCAGCTGCCCTGGCACCTGCCGGAAGACCTGGCCCATTTCAAGCGGCTCACCACCGGCCACCCGATCGTCATGGGCCGCAAGACGTTCGATTCGATCGGCAAGCCGTTGCCGAACCGGCGCAGCATCGTCATCACGCGCGATCCGGCATGGCGCCATGAAGGCGTCGACGTCGTGCATTCGCTGGCCGACGCCGTCGCCCTCGTCGGCGGCGCGCCCGCCTTCGTGATCGGCGGCGCGCAGGTCTTTGGCGAGGCGCTGGACGTGGTGGACCGCCTGATCGTCACCGAAATCCACGAGGCGTTCGACTGCGACACGTTCCTGGCGCCGATCGACCCTGCCGTGTGGCGGGAAACGGAGCGCACCGCGCACCAGTCGGCAAGCGGGCTCGCGTTCGACATCGTCACCTATCAACGCAATCAGTAAGAAGGAACAGCATCATGTCGGGACACGGTTTCCACGTCCACGGACCGCACGATCACGCGGTCGAACACTCCGCCCACGGCAATGACAAATTCTCCGGAAATATCGCCGTCACGACCGCGATCCTCGCGACGATCGGCGCGCTGTTCGGCTACCAGGGCGGCGCCACGCAGAACGACGCGGCGATGTTCAAGAATAACGCGGCGATCGCGAAGACCGAGGCCGCGAACCGCTGGAACTATTACCAGGCCAAGTCGAACAAGCAGAACCTGGCCGAGCTGGCGATGACGTTGCCGAACGTCGATCCTGAAAAATACCGCGCCGACGTGGCCCGCTACAAGGCCGAGAAGGATGACATCAGGAAGGAGGCCGAGAAGTGGGAAGCCCAGTCGGCCGAATGGGACAAGAAGTCCGATACGGTGCTGCACCAGCACCACCAGTGGGCGCTGGCCACGACGGCCGAGCAGATCGCCATCGCGCTGGCCGCCATCACCTTGCTGACGCACCGCCGCTGGCTGCACATCGCCACGTACGTCGTCGCCGGGGCCGGCATCCTGCTGGGCATCTTCGCCTGGCTGCACGTCGATCCGCTGGGCGCCCTGCTGGGCAAGCTCGGTGGCGCCGCGGCCGGTGGACATTGAGTCATAATTTTTTTACCCCTGCGGTGCAAATTCTGCGAGAATCCCGTTTCTTTTTTTTGGCGCACCCAGCTCCGCTCCGGTAACGACTGAACCGGGGCGGTTCTTCTTTTTGGAGACATCATGAAATTTCGTTTCCCCATCGTCATTATTGACGAGGACTTCCGTTCCGAGAATTCGTCCGGCCTGGGCATCCGCGCCCTGGCCGCGGCGATGGAAAAGGAAGGCATGGAAGTGCTGGGTGTGACCAGCTATGTCGACCTCTCGCAGTTCGCCCAGCAGCAGTCGCGCGCCTCGGCCTTCATCCTGTCGATCGACGACGAGGAATTCGGCGGCGGTTCAAAGGAAGAGACGGACCACGCACTGAAGTCGCTGCGCGCGTTCGTCGAGGAGATCCGCTACAAGAACGCGGACATCCCGATCTACCTGTATGGCGAAACCCGCACGTCGCGCCACATCCCGAACGACATTCTGCGCGAGCTGCACGGCTTCATCCACATGTTCGAGGACACGCCGGAATTCGTCGCCCGCCACATCATCCGCGAGGCGAAGAGCTACCTGGACGGCTTGTCGCCGCCGTTCTTCCGCGCCCTCGTCCACTACGCGAACGACGGCTCGTATTCGTGGCACTGCCCCGGCCACTCGGGCGGCGTGGCGTTCCTGAAGTCGCCGATCGGCCAGATGTTCCACCAGTTCTTCGGCGAGAACATGCTGCGCGCCGACGTCTGCAACGCCGTCGAGGAGCTGGGCCAGCTGCTCGACCACACGGGCCCCGTGGCCGCGTCCGAGCGCAATGCCGCGCGCATCTACAACGCGGACCACTGCTACTTCGTCACCAACGGCACGTCCACGTCGAACAAGATGGTGTGGCATTCGACGGTGGCGCCGGGCGACATCGTCGTCGTCGACCGTAACTGCCACAAGTCGATCCTGCACTCGATCATCATGTGCGGCGCGATCCCGGTGTTCCTGATGCCGACCCGGAACCACCTGGGCATCATCGGCCCGATCCCGCTGGAAGAATTTTCGATGGAGTCGATCCAGAAGAAGATCGACAACAACCCGTTCGCGCGCGACGCGCAGAACAAGAAGCCGCGCATCCTGACGATCACGCAGTCCACCTACGACGGCGTGGTCTACAACGTGGAAGTGCTGCGCGAAATGCTGGACGGGAAGATCGACACGCTGCACTTCGACGAAGCATGGCTGCCGCACGCCACGTTCCACGACTTCTACAAGGACATGCACGCGATCGGCAAGGACCGCCCGCGCGCCAAAGAGTCGCTGATCTTCTCGACGCAATCGACGCACAAGCTGCTGGCCGGACTGTCGCAGGCTTCGCAGGTGCTGGTGCGCGATTCCGAGACCGTCAAGCTGGACAAGGACATGTTCAACGAGGCGTACCTGATGCACACGTCGACGTCGCCGCAGTATTCGATCATCGCTTCGTGCGACGTCGCGGCCGCGATGATGGAAGCGCCGGGTGGCACGGCCCTCGTCGAGGAATCGATCCTCGAGGCGCTGGACTTCCGCCGCGCGATGCGGAAGGTCGACGAGGAATGGGGCAGCGACTGGTGGTTCAAGGTGTGGGGCCCGGACCACTTCGCCGAGGAAGGCATCGGCACGCGCGAAGACTGGATCTTCAAGGCGGAAAGCAAGGAATGGCACGGCTTCGGCGACCTGGCGCCGGGCTTCAACATGCTGGACCCGATCAAGGCGACCATCGTCAACCCGGGCCTGTCGCTGGACGGCCAGTTCGCCGAATCCGGCATCCCTGCTTCGATCGTCACGAAGTACCTGGCGGAGCACGGCGTGATCGTCGAGAAGTGCGGCCTGTACTCGTTCTTCATCATGTTCACGATCGGCATCACGAAGGGCCGCTGGAACACGCTGTTGACCGCGCTGCAGCAGTTCAAGGACGACTACGACAAGAACCAGCCGCTGTGGCGCATCCTGCCCGAGTTCTCGCAGGCGAATCCGCGCTACGAGCAGATGGGCCTCCGGGACCTGTGCCAGCAGATTCACGACTTCTACAAGGCCTACGACGTGGCGCGCCTGACGACCGAGATGTATACGTCGTCGATGGTCCCGGCGATGAAGCCGTCCGACGCGTTCGCGAAGATGGCGCACCGCGAGATCGAGCGCGTGGCGATCGACGACCTGGAGGGCCGCATCACGTCGATCCTGCTGACGCCGTACCCGCCGGGCATTCCGCTGCTGATCCCGGGCGAGCGCTTCAACAAGACGATCGTCGACTACCTGCGTTTCGCCCGCGACTTCAACGAGCGCTTCCCCGGCTTCGAGACGGACGTGCACGGCCTCGTCAAGCGCGAAGTCAACGGCAAGCGCGATTACTTCGTCGACTGTGTGAGGCAGTAAGCTCCTTGCTAGGTACTGAACGAGGCGGCCTGCGGGCCGCCTTTTTTCTTGGCGCGACATGCGCGGCACCGGTCGAGCGAACCAATTCGGCGCGCCGGGAAATCGGCCAACGTGGTGGAAAGGATTTCGCCCGGCACGCAAGGCCGGGCGAAAACAGCGAACGAAAGTTCGCCGGGAGGGATCAGGCGGCGACTGCCACCGTCAAGGTCGCGACGTAGCCGTCGGTGGCGTTGCCCGTCACCGTGGCCAGCTGCAGCGCGTAGCCGTCGCTGAAGATGTTGTCGGTGGCGTAGCTGATCTGCGCCAGGTTGCGCACGCTGGCGCTGTAGCCTGTTGTGGCGTAGACCTCGTTCAACGTCGCCATCGGGAACGTGAACTGCGACGTCTTGACGCGGTTCGCCGCGCTCGTGGCCTTGGCCAGGCTGGCATACACCTCGAAGTGCACGTGCGGCATCCGGCCCGAATAGCAGCCGGGGAAGATCGTCGTGAACGTGATGTCGCCGTTCGCATCGGCCTCCTGCACGCCGCGCAGGTAGTTCTGGTTCGTCACGCCACTCGAGTACAGCGAGTAGTTGCCGTCGCGGTCGCAGTGCCACAGGTAGAGGGCGAACGCGTTCGCGGCCGCACAGTTGTTGTTGGCATTGACGATGTGCAGCTTGATCGTCAGCGGCACGCCGGCCGCGGTGCCGCTCATGCCGTTGAAGCTGCCGCGGATGTCGCTGCGCACGACACCGGTCTGCGTCAGCACGTTGACGACGCCGCTGCTGTTGCTGTTGGTGCCGTCGCCCGGGTACGGGCCGCCCGTCTCTTCCGGGATCACCGAGCAGCTGGAGCTGGTGCCGGTCGTCCCCGTGCCGGTACCGGTGGTGCCGGTGCCCGTGGTCCCCGTGGTCGTGCCGGTCGTGTCCGTGCTCGTCGTCGTGCTGGCGCTGGAATCGGTGGAGCTGCCGCCGCATCCGGCCACCGGCAGCGCCGCGGCGCCCGCCAGCAGCCAGCGCAACGACTGGCGCCGGTCGGCGGTGGCACCCAGCATCTTGCGCAGGTCTTCCTCGAGGCTGTGTCCGTGGTGTTCCATGGCTGGCTCCCCCACTATTTAAGCGCTGGTGTTGATAAGGTTGCCGCTGCTGCTGGCGGACGGCAGCTTGCTCGATAGCGCCTGCAGGAAGCTGGACAGCTGGGCCGACGAGTCGCTGCCGTCGCCGCCGAGCGCCGTCAGCAGGCTCTTGAACGAGCTTTCCAGCTCGCTGACACTGGTGTTGCTGGTGTCGGTCGTGGTATCGGTGGTGGTGCTGTCGGTGCTGTCGCTGCTGTCATCGCTGAGCTTCGAGATCAGGCTTTGCAGGTCGGACGCCAGCTTGCCGGGGCCGCCGCCCATGCCGGGACCACCCTGCGGCGGCTCACCGTACGGCGGCGGCGTGCCGCCGTCTTCGCCCTGCTGCGCGTGCAGCGCGCCCATCAGGTTCTCCAGGAAGGAGCCGAGCGCCTGCGCCGCGTTCGCGGTCGTATCGGTGGAAGTCGTCGTGTCGGTGCTGGTATCGGTGCTGGTCGAGTCGGTGCTCGTCGTGTCCGACGTGGTGCCGACGCCGATCGACTTCAGCGCGTCGGCAATGGCGCTGATCAAGCCGCCGCCATCGTCCGGCGGTGGCGGCCGGCGCGTGCCGCTGGTCTGCTGGGTGCCGGACGTCGACGACATACCCGACAGGCGGTTGGCATAGGCCAGCTGGCTGGCGGCACTGGAAGTGAGCGAACTGATGGTCATGGTGTCTCCTTTGGATTAGTGGTTGCCCGGGCGGCCCGGTGCGCGGTTGTCGGGACGGTCTTCACGACCGCGGTCGTTGCGGCGCTCATCCAGCGCCTTGCGCTGCTCTGCCGTCAGCACGGCCAGCACCTTCTGTTCGGTGCGCAGCTGCGCCAGCGTGACGTTCGCCTCAGCCTGGGCGGCGGCCTGTGCCAGCTTCGCGGCGGCGGCATCGTCGAAGTTCGCGGCGCCATGCAGCTCGGCCAGCGCACGCTCGGCCTTGATGCGGGCCTTCATCTGGTCGCGCAGGTATGGCACCTGGCCATGGGCGATCGCGAAGATCTTGTCCTGCTGCGCCTCGGTCAGCTCGATGCCGCGCAGGTAAGGCGGCACGGCTGCGAAGCCCATCGGGCCGAAGCCGCGGCCGGGGCCGAAGCCGTGGCCGCGCGGGCCATCCATGTCCTCGCCTTCGCGAAGACCCTCGTGCATCGCCGGCGGAGGTCCGCGGCGGTCGTCCGCACGGGGGCCGTGCTCCGGCGCGCCGGCTGCCTCGTCGCCGGCGCTGTCCGCACCGCCGGCACGGTCGGCCCACGCCGCCGCGGGCAGCGCCAGCGCGGCGGCAAGCAGGAATCGTTGCAGTATTTGTTGTTTGGTTTTCATCAGCGGTCCTTCGGTGACATGGGAGCCGCCATTCTCCGTTTCCCCTATGTAAAGCGCGGTAAGAGGCACGTAAATCCATGTAAAGAGCACGGCTGTAAATCCGGGTAAATAGCCGCCGTCCGGCCGCGGCGGGCTGCTATCATGGCCGCTTCTGTTAATTCCACGAAGCTGTATGAGCAAGGTTCTGCTGATAGACGACGATGTCGAACTGGTCGGGATGTTCCAGGAATACCTGGAGCAGGAAGGGTTCGAGGTCAAGACGGCCAACGACGGCGAAGCCGGTACCGCGGCCGCGCTGACGGGCCAGTACGCGATCGCGATTCTCGATGTGATGATGCCGCGGATGAATGGCCTGGAAACGCTGCGCCGCATCCGCGCCGCCAGCCGCATGCCGATCCTGATGCTGACGGGCCGCGGCGACGATACCGACCGCATCGTCGGCCTGGAACTGGGCGCCGACGATTACGTGACGAAGCCGTGCACGCCGCGTGAGTTGACGGCGCGCATCCGTGCGATCCTGCGCCGCACGCAGGGCTCGCCGATGGACCAGCTGGCGTCGGCGCCGCTCGTCGTCGGCCAGCTGACGATGTGGCCGGAACAGCGCCGCGCCTCATGGGCCGGCACGACCCTCGAGCTGACCAGCACGGAGTTCAACCTGCTGGAAGTCCTGGCGCGCAACGCGGGCAAGCCGGTCAGCAAGAACACGTTGTCCGAACAGGGCCTGGGCCGGCCGATGGCGCGCTTCGACCGCAATATCGACGTGCACCTGTCCAGCCTGCGGCACAAGCTGGGCACCCTGGCCGACGGCCGGTCCTGCCTGCAAACCGTGTACCGGATGGGTTACCAGCTGATCAAGGACTGACGTGGGGCGCCTGTTCTGGAAGTTCTTCCTGTGTATCCTGCTGGCGCAGATCGCGGCGACGGTGGGCATCGGCGGCGCCGTGTGGCTGAAGAACCGCGCGGCCGAACAAGGCAGGCGCCTGGACATCGACACCAGTCCGCCGGCCCAGCTGGCGATCGAATCGGCCGTCGCGACGCTGCAATTCGGCGGGCCGCAAGCGCTGGCGCGGCTGCTGGAAAACATGGAGCGGCACCGCGTGTTCGCCGTCGACGAACACGGCAAGGAACTGCTGGGCCGCATCGTCAACCCGGCCGCCGTGGCCGAGGCGCGCGCCCTGCTCGCCAAGGGTGATACCCGCGTCGTGCGCCGCCTCGCTTTGCCGAACGGCCAGCACTACCTGCTGTTCCTGCCTTCCCGTGAGCGCCAGCGCGGCCTGAACGACGATGCGCGGCCGCTGCTGGCCGGCGCCGGCCTGCCGATCGCGCAGATGGTGGAGCGGCGCGGACCGCCGCGCGACGGTGGCCCGCCGCCCGGCTCCCCTGGCGACCGCGCCGGACAGCCGCCGCCGGGCCAGCCGGGCGCCGGCCCGCAACCGGGCCCCGGCGGCCAGTTCGACCCGGACGGCCCGCGTGGCCCCCGCTTCCAGCCGCTGACGCCGTTCGTGCCGCTGGCCGCCGCCCTGCTCGCAAGCCTGCTGTTCGCCGCGCTGCTCGCGTGGTATTTCTCGCGCCCGATCCGCTCGCTGCGGCAAGCATTCGAAGCCGCGTCGCAAGGCGACCTGGCGCCCCGCTTCACGCACGCCGGCACGGGCCGCGGCGACGAGTTGACGGACCTTGGCCGCGACTTCGACCGCATGACGGCGCGCCTCTCCAGCCTGATGGATGGCCAGACCCGGCTGCTGCACGATGTGTCCCACGAACTGCGCTCCCCGCTGGCCCGGCTGCAGGCAGCGATCGGCCTGGCGCACCAGAACCCGGAACGGATCAGCGCCTCGCTGGAACGCATCGAGCGCGAAAGCATGCGGATGGATAAGCTGGTGGACGAGCTGCTGACGTTATCGCGCCTGGAAGCGGGTGCGCTGCCCGGCGCCAAGGAAGAGATCAACGCGGCCGAGCTGCTCGACCAGATCGTCGGCGATGCGCAGTTCGAAGCAACGGCGCAGGGCCGCGTCGTCGAAGCCGCGGGCACGCCGGACGTGGTGCTGCTCGGCCAGCCTGACCTGTTGACGCGGGCGATCGAGAACGTCGTGCGCAACGCGATCAAGCACAGCCCGGCGGGCGGCACCGTCGTCGTCGAAAGTACCGCGCGCGGTGCCGAGCTGCGCATCCGAGTGCTCGACCGCGGGCCGGGTGTCGCACCGGAAGACCTGCAGACGATCTTCGAGCCATTCTTCCGCAGCAGCGGCACGCAGAAGGACGTCGAAGGCCACGGCCTGGGGCTGGCGATCGCGCGCCACGTCGTGCAGCAGCATGGCGGCGCGATCGCCGCTTACAATCGCGATGGCGGCGGGTTGTGCGTGGAGATTACGCTGCCGCTGGATTGAAGCAGGGGCGCCTGCCGAATCCGCTATCGCATGCTTTCACCCCAACGGCAAAGGCTGGGGTCAGACCCGCCGGGTCTGACCCCGGGGTTTCGGTCTAGGGTTTGCCTTCCGCCGAGTGTGGCCCTTTACCTATGCTTTCGGCAACGTCACGCCGCGCTGGCCTTGGTACTTGCCGTTGCGGTCCTTGTACGACGTTTCGCACACTTCATCGCTCTCGAAGAACAGCACCTGCGCGCAGCCTTCGCCCGCGTAGATCTTGGCCGGCAGCGGCGTCGTGTTCGAGAACTCCAGGGTCACGTAACCTTCCCATTCGGGTTCGAACGGCGTCACGTTGACGATGATGCCGCAGCGCGCATACGTCGACTTGCCCAGGCAGACCGTCAGCACGTTGCGGGGAATGCGGAAGTACTCGATCGTGCGCGCCAGCGCGAACGAATTCGGGGGAATGATGCAGACGTCGCTCTTCACGTCGACGAACGAATTCGAGTCGAAGTTCTTCGGGTCGACGATCGTGCTGTTGATGTTCGTGAAGACCTTGAATTCATCGGCGCAGCGGATGTCGTAGCCATACGACGACGTGCCGAACGAGATCACCTTGCGGCCATCGACCGCGCGCACCTGGCCCGGCTCGTAGGGCTCGATCATTCCATGTTCTTCCGCCATCTTGCGGATCCATTTGTCGCTTTTAATCGTCATCGTCAGGCTGTTTTCATTGGTTGCGGGAGCGGTTTTGCCGCGTTGCCGCGATTTTACGCGATCCGCGCCCCCTGCTACAGGCTTTTGCGCGGATTTATGCCTGGCGCTGCTCGCCGCAGAGCGCCAGCGCGGGGCCCAGCAGGTCGCAGGCCATATCGCGCACCGCCTGCGCCGTCAGCAGCGGAAACTCCATCGGGAACAAGTGCCCGCCCGGCATCACGCGGAAATGCCGGCCGACCAGCGCCTTCGTGGCGCCAAGGCCCGCCTGCCGGTTCTCGGCCGAGATGCGTCCGGCCAGGTAGCCGACCGGTACCGGGAACGTGCCGGCCACCAGCGTGCCGATATGGTGCGGCAGCGTGCGATACACGGCCGTTTCCACCTCACGCGAGAAGCGCAGCTGCACCCCTTCCGGATGGGGCTTCAATCCCGCATCGAGATAATCCTGCAGCACGCCCGGCGCCCACGCGGCAAACAGTTCCTTGCTGGCGTAGTGGCGCAGCGCTTCGGCTTCGTTGGCCCACACATTGCGGCGCCGCACCGAGTAGCGCGACGGCGAGTAGCGATCTTCCGCGCCGAGGCGTTTGATCAGCCGCCATGCCCAGGCCCGCCAGCCGGCGACGACGGGCGAATCCAGCATGATCACGCAGCGCGCCAGTTCCGGACGCCGCGCCGCGGCCATCAGGCTGAGCATCCCGCCCAGCGAGTGGCCGACGAGGATCACCGGCTCGCCGTGATAGCGCGCTTCCAGCTCGGCCACCAGCTCGTCGACCAGCTCGTGCCAGCCGTCGCGCACGGGATACGCGGGATTGTGAGCGTGCATGTCCAGCGCCTGCACGTCGAAATCCGCGCGCAGCGCGTCGAACAGTTGACGGTACGTGCCGGCGGGGTAGCTGTTGGCGTGGGCGAAGTGCAGGATCGGTTTCATGGTGGGGACGGGTAAGCGCTGTCGCATTCTAACCGACATTGCTGAAGCACTTTTCCGTCGGAATTGGTCTTATCCGATCGACAATAACACCACCAGCGGTCCGGCACAACGGGGCGGTTCCGTCAGCGGTCATACCAGTAGCGCGGATGGACTGTGCGGTACGCGGTCGCCGTGATGTCGGCGCCCAGCTCCACCTCCACGGCGCCCGCGCCATCCGTGCGCAACCGCTGCGCGCCGATGCTGCCATAGCGCGCGTACACCTCGCCTTTTGGATGCCGATACCGGTTACGATATCCCACCTGGAAGATCGCGATGCGTGGCCGTACGGCGGCCAGGAAGGCCGGCGTCGACGACGTGCCACTGCCATGGTGCGGCGCCAGCAGCACATCCGCGCGCAAGCCGTCACCATGACGCGCCACCAGTTCGGCTTCCTGCGCCGCCTCGATATCGCCGGGCAGCAGTACCGTGCCGCCGGGTGCCGCGATGCGCAACGTGCAGCTGCGCGCGTTGGTCTTCAGGCCCGCGTCGGCATAGCTGGCCGCACCCGGGTGCAGCATCTCGAAACGTACACCATCCCATTCCCAGTGCTGGCCCGCCACGCAATGCGCGTGCGACGCGGCGGCGCGGGCGATCCGGTGGCCGGGGCCCAGCGACGACAGGACCCAGTTCACCCGCGTATTCGCCAGCAACGTCAGCGCGCCGCCCGCATGGTCGGCATCCGCATGGCTGACGACGAGGCCATCGAGCCGGCCGATGCCCCGTGCGCGCAGGTAAGGCACGATCACGCGCCCGCCCGCATCCGCCTCCGGGCCATACGCGGGTCCCGTGTCGTACAGCAGCCGGTGACCGGCCGTCTCGACCAGCACGGCCATGCCCTGCCCCACGTCGAGCGCGGTGATGCGCAAGGTGCCGGGCCGCGGCGCGTCCGCGGGCGCCGTCAGCAAGGGCACCCACGTGAACACGCCCAGCCAGCGCACGGGCCAGCCGCGCGGCGCCAGCAGCCACGCCGTGCCGGCCAGCGCAAACGCGAACAGCCACCACGGCGGCGCCGGCGCCTGCCACACGGCGAGCGGCGCGGTGCTGCACCATCGCAGCAGCACGGCCAGCGCGCGCATCGTTTCATGGGCCGCTACCAGCAGCGGGCTTGAGAACGGATCGGGCAGCACGCCGCCAGCCAGCGCCAGCGGCGTGACGACAAAGCTGACCACCGGAATCGCAATCGCGTTCGCCAGCGGGCTGACGAGCGACACCTGCGCGAACAGCAGCAGCGTCAGCGGCACGAGGCCCAGCGTCACCGCGTACTGCGTGCCGACCGCCGCCTGTAGTGCGCGCATGCCGCGCTGCCGACGGGTGAGCGGCTTGCCGCGTCGCTCGTCCTCGTCCGCCGCATCCGGATTGCCGGGGTTCTTGACGATCTGCGTACGGCCCACTGACGCATACAGGATCGCGCCCACGGCGCCGAACGACAGCCAGAAGCCCGGCCACATCACGGCCCACGGATCAAGCAGCACGACGATGCCGGCCGCCAGCGCCAGCACGTGCGATACGCTGGTGGCCCGGTCCGTCCACACGGCCAGCGCGACGACGGCCAGCATGTACAGGGTGCGCTGCGCCGGCACGCCGAAGCCGGCCAGCAGCACGTAGCCGAACGCCGCCAGCATGCCGGCCAGCGCCGCCGCCTTCTGCGCGGGCAGCCGCAGCGGCAGCCGGACGCCGCGCACGAAGAACGAGCGGCGCCACAGGGCGGACATCAGCCATGCGGCCAGCCCGGCGATCATTGTGATGTGCAGGCCGGAAATCGACACGAGGTGGCTGATGCCGGTGCGGTTGAACACCTGCCAGTCCGACTGGTCGATGTCGCGCTGGTCGCCGACCACCAGCGCGACGATCACTCCCGCGTACTCCCGCCCGACCAAGGCGCGCTCGATGCGCGCGCGCAGCAGCCAGCGCAGGCGCTCCACCGCATGCGGCAACGTGAACACGAAGGTATTCAGACGCTGCTGCGGTCCATCCGGCCGCACGTAGCCGGTGGCGCGGATGCGCTGTTCCAGCAGCCACAGCTCGTAATCGAAGCCGTGCGGATTCGCATTGCCGTGCGGCCGCTGCAGCCGCACCTTCAGGCGCCAGCGCTCGCCCGGCCGCAGCGCGGGCACGGGCGCTTCCTGCCCGCGCAGGTTGCCGTACCAGGACAGCGCGACGCGCGGCGGCACGACGATGCCGTCGGCCTGTTCGACGTCCAGCTGGAAGCGGGTGAACTGGCTGTTCGCCACCGGCAGGTCGGCGATGGTGCCGACGACGACCACGTCGCGGCCCTCGTCCGCCTTGGCCAGGCCGGCGGACAGCGCATCGGCCGCCACCAGCGCGGCCCACATGCAGCCGATGCCGGCACCGCAGGCAAACAATGCGGCGCAGCGTCCGCGCACATCAAACCGCCAGCCGATCAGCGCGGCCAGCACCAGCAGTACCAGCAGCCAGGCCAACGGATGGGCGGGTAACGCGGCGCGCGTCTGCAGGAACGCGGCGCCGGCGACGAAACCAAGGATGGAGCTGCGCATGCCACCTCACAGGAGAGCGGCACGCCGTGGATGGATGCGGTGCGCCGGGCGCTACGTCCCTGTCAGGGCGCGCAGCCGAGGCATTACGATATGCGCGTTCGCCGTCGTGGCGCGTTGAAGTTCGTCAAGCGGGATGCCGCGCAGTTGCGCCAGCACGTCGGCGATCGCCGGCACCTGGTCCGGCGTGTTGACGCCGGGGTGCAGCCAGTGTGGCGCGATGTCCGGTGCATCCGTCTCCATCACGATGCTGTCCAGCGGCAGCTGTTCGGCGAGCCTGCGGATCTGCAATGCTCGTGTAAAAGTGACATTGCCGCCGAAGCCCAGCTTGAAGCCGACGTCGATGTAGCCCTGCGCCTGCTGGAAGCTGCCGTTGAACGCATGGGCGATGCCGCCGGCCGGCGGGATCTGCCGCACGTGCTTCAGTACCTGATCCTGCGACTTGCGCACGTGCGTCAGCACGGGCAGGCCGAATTCACGGGCGATCTTCAGCTGCTCCCGGAAGAACAGGATCTGCTTGTCGCGCATCGCCGGCTCGCACAGTTCAGGGAGGAAGAAGTCCAGCCCCACCTCGCCGATCGCGACGAAGTTCGGATCGTCCAGCGCCGCGCGCACCGCATCGCGCATCGCCACCAGGTCGTCCTCGGTAGCGCGCGGCACGCAGATCGGGTGGATGCCGATCGCGTAGCTGGCATTGGCGGCGCTGGCCGCCAGGTCGCGCACGGCCGGCCAGTTATTCCGGTCGATCGCCGGAATGACGATCATGCCCACGCCCCGCTCCGCGGCACGGGCGGCGACGCCGAGCGAGTCGCCGCCGAACTCGCGCGCATCCAGGTGGCAGTGGGTGTCGATCCACATGGTTTACTCGGGCCGGAGGCCTTCGTCCGTCAGCCGCAGCACGCGGTCGCAGCGGCGTGCCAGTTCCGGGTCGTGAGTGACGATGACGAATGCCGTGCCCAATGTGCGCGACAGCTCCAGCATCAGGTCGAAGATCTGCTCGGCCGTCGCGTGGTCCAGGTTGCCCGTCGGTTCGTCGGCCAGCACGCAGGCCGGCTGCGTCACCAGCGCGCGGGCCAGCGCCACGCGCTGCCGTTCGCCGCCGGACAGTTCGCCCGGCACGTGCGTCACGCGCTTGGCCAGGTTCACGCGCGCAAGCATCGCTTGCGCTTGCTCGTGCGCGTCCTTGCGCTTCATGCGGCGGATCATCAGCGGCATCGCCACGTTGTCCAGCGCCGAGAATTCCGGCAGCAGGTGGTGGAACTGGTAGACGAAGCCCAACGCCTGGTTGCGCAATTCGCCCCGCGCCGCTTCGGACAGCGTGGCGAAGTCCTTGCCCTGCAATGTCACGCTGCCGGTAGTCGGCGTATCGAGCCCGCCCAGCAGGTGCAGCAAGGTGGACTTGCCGGAGCCGGAAGCGCCGACGATGGCCACCCGCTCGCCGCGATGCACGGCGAAGTCGATCCCGGCCAGCACGTTGACGGAGTAGTCGCCCTGGGTGAACGTCTTGCCCAGGTTACGGCAGGACAGGACTGCCGGGTTGCCGTTCTCACTCATAGCGCAACGCCTCCGCAGGTTTCACGCGCGCCGCGCTGCGGCTCGGGTACACGGTGGCCAGGAAGGCCATCAGCACGGAGACGACGCCGATCTTCGTCACGTCCGGCCAGCGCATGTCCGATGGCACGGTGGTGATGTAATAAATATCCTTCGACAAGAACTGCACTCCCAATAAATGTTCGATGAACGGTACGATCACGTCGATGTTCAGCGCCACCGCGACGCCGCCGGCCACGCCCAGCGCGGTGCCGAGCAAGCCCACCAGCGAGCCCTGGATGACGAAGATCTTCATGATGGAATTCGGCGATGCGCCCAAGGTGCGCAGGATGGCGATGTCCGGCTGCTTGTCCGTCACCGTCATCACCAGCGTCGACACGAGGTTGAACGCGGCCACCGCGATGATCAGCGTGAGGATGATGAACATCATGCGCTTTTCCGTCTGCACGGCGGCGAACCAGTTGGCGTTCAGCTTAGACCAGTCGCGCACCTGCAGGTGACCCGGCAGCAGCTTCTTCAACTCCTCGGCCACCTGCGGCGCGCGGTGCATGTCCGCCAGGCGCAGGCGCAGCCCGGCCGGCGCGTCCATGCGCAGCATGCGTTCGGCATCCTGCAGGTGGACGAAAGCCATGCCGGCGTCGAACTCCTGGTGCTGCGCGGAGAAGATGCCGACGACGGTGAAGTTGCGCATGCGCGGCACCAGGCCGGCCGGCGTCACGGTCCCTTGCGGCAGCACCATCGTCACCTTCTCGCCGATGCCGGCGCCCAGCGCGCGGGCCAGGTCGATGCCCAGCACGATGTTGAATTCGCCCGGCCGCAATGCCGCGAAGCTGCCCATCTTGACGTGTTTGGCGACGTCCGACACGTCCCCCTCCTGCTCCGGCAGCACGCCGCGCACCATCGCCGGGCGCAGCGCCTCGCCGCCATGCATCAGGCCCGCCTGCGTTTCCGAATACGGCGCGGCGCCCTTCACTTCCGGGTGGCGCAGCGCGTTCTTCGCCTGCTCCTGCCAGTCCGGCATGCCGCCCTGCGGGGCGAACACCTCGACGTGGGCCAGCACCGACAGCATGCGGTCAGTGACGTCCTTCTGGAAGCCGTTCATCACCGACAGCACGACGATCAGCGCGCCGACGCCGAGCGCGATGCCGCACATCGAGATCAGCGAGATGAACGAGATGAAGCCGCTGCGGCCGCTGCGCTTGCCGGCGCGCGTGTAGCGCAGGCCGACCAGCCATTCAAAGGGCAGATTACTCATAGCGCAGCGCCTCCGCCGGTTTCACGCGGGCCGCCCACCAGCTGGGGTACAGCGTTGCCAGGAACGCGAGGCCGACAGCCGTCGCGCCAATCACCGCCACGTCGAGCCAGCGCAGGTCGGACGGCACCTCGCTGATGAAATAGATATCCTTCGCCAGGAAGTGCACGCCGAACAGCGCTTCGATGCCGGCCACGATCGAGCCGACGTTCAGCGCGACCAGCACGCCGCCCGCCACGCCCAGCGCGGTGCCGAGCACGCCGACCAGCGCGCCCTGCACCATGAAGATCTTCATCACCGAACGGGGCGAGGCGCCCAGGGTGCGCAGGATCGCGATGTCGGCCTGCTTGTCCGTCACCGTCATCACGAGCGTCGCGACGAGGTTGAACGCGGCCACCGCGATGATCAGCGTGAGGATGATGAACATCATCTTCTTCTGCGTCTGCACGGCCGCGAACCAGTTCACGTTCAGCTTCGACCAGTCGCGCACCAGCAGGTCGCCCGGCATCGTTTGCTTCAGCTGGAACGCCACTTCGGGTGCGCGGTCCATGTCGCGCAGCTTCAGGCGCAGGCCGAACGGGCCGGCCAGGTCCAGCAGGCGCGCGCCGTCTTCCAGGTGCACGTAGGCGAGCGTGGAATCGAATTCGTTGTGGCCGGCCTCGAAGATGCCGACGACGGTAAAGGTGCGCAGCGCCGGCGCTCCTCCGCCGGTGCTGCCGCCAGTACCGCCGCCGCCCGACGCCAGCGCCATCGCCACCTTGCCGCCCACCTTCACGTCCAGCTCGCGGGCCAGCTCGATGCCCAGCACGATGCCGGCACCGCCCGGGCGCAGGTCGGCGAAGCTGCCAGAGCGGATCTGGCGCGGCACGTCGGAGACCTTGCCCTCTTCTTCCGGCAGGATGCCGCGCACGATGGCCGGGCGCAGCACGTCGCCGCCATGCGCCAGCAGCGCCTGCAGCTCGACGAATGGCGCCGCGCCCTGCACCTCGGGATTGGCGAAGGCGCTGCGCGCCGTGGCGTGCCAGTCGGCCATCGGGCCGTTCATCTGGTACACCTCGACGTGGCCCAGCACGGACAGCATGCGCGCCGTGACTTCCTTCTGGAAGCCGTTGTACACGGACAGCACGATGATCAGCGCGGCGACGCCCAGGCCGATGCCGGCCATCGAAATGGCGGAGATGAACGAGATGAAGCTGTTGCGGCCGCTGCGCTTGCCGGCGCGCGTGTAGCGCAGCCCGACCAGCAATTCGAACGGCATCTGGTGGATCAAACTCATGAAGAAGGACGGTTCCCTGGCGCAAAGACCGCAGTTTGCCATATAAACAGTATTTGATGGGTTACGGATGAGCTTGTAAGCCCGCCGCCAGGCACGATAGTCCCCGCTTTCCATTACAATGCCGCATGGATTTGCCGAACCTCGCTACCACCCTCGTCGTACCCTACGGCCTGCCGCCCAAGGACATGGCCCCGGACCTGATCCGCAGCCTGCAGGCCCCGTCGCTGGCGACTTTACTTTCTCGCAACACCAATCATGCCGCGCACGGCTTCGAGCCGGACACCCGGCTGCTGCCGCACGAGGCCTGGCTGGCGCATGCGCTGGGCCTGGCCGGCGATCCCGCCACGGCGCCGGCCGCGCCGTTCGCGCCGGCCGTGATGCGCGGCTACGGCCTGGCGCCTGCCGCCGGCCACTGGTTCGTGTTCCACCCCGTCCACGTGATCGTCGGCACGCACCTGATGATGCCCGACCTGCGCACCGTGCGGGTCGGCGAGGACGAGGCGCGCGCGCTGTTCGACGCGGCCCGCCCGCTGTTCGACGAGCCCGGCATGGAGCTCGTGTACGGCGACGCCCACACATGGTTCCTGCGCGCCGATGGCTGGACCGATCTGGCGACGGCGTCGCCGGACGCGGCCACCGGCGACAACCTGCACCCATGGATGCCGCGCGGGTCCGCCGCACGCGACTTCCGCCGGCTGCTGAACGAAGTGCAGATGCTGTGGCACGCCCACCCCGTCAACGAGGGCCGCAAGCAGGCCGTCAATTCGTTCTGGCTGTGGGCGGGCGGCACGGCACCGCAGGCGCCGCAAGGCGTGCTAGCGACGGCCGCCGCGCCCGCCTGGCTGAACGCGCTGGCCGCGCCGGAACTGCGCGACGCGACCGCGGTCCAATGGCTGGCGCAGCAAGGCCCGCACCGCACGGCCGTGGCCGGCCACCTGGTCGCGGCCGGCATCGCCGAGGACTGGGGCCGGTGGCTGCAAGGCATGCAGCAGCTGGAGGACCAATGGTTCGCGCCGCTGCTGGCCGCGCTGCGCGGCGGCCAGGTTGCCAACGCGCGGCTTGTGCTGACGAACCGCCTCGGCTGGACCGACACCGCGACGACGAAACTGGCGCTGCACAAGTTCTGGCGTCCGCAACACTTGAAGAATCTGCTTACATAGATAGACCCGCCCATGACCCGCATCGCCACCCGCCCCTGCCCGTTCCGCGAATCGGAAATGCTGCGCCAGGGCGGCATCCACCCCGTGCTGGCCCGCCTGTTCGCAGCGCGCGGCCTGACCGATCCGAGGGACCTGTCCGCCGAGCTGACGGCATTGATTCCCCCGCCGGGCCTGCTGCACATCGACGCGGCAGCCGTGTTCCTGGCCGACGCGATCGCCGCCGGCAAGCGCATGGTGATCGTCGCCGACTACGACTGCGACGGCGCCACCGCCTGCGCCACGGCGCTGCGCGGCCTGCGCGCAATGGGTGCGAAAGTCGACTTCATCGTGCCGAACCGCTTCGAGTACGGCTACGGCCTGACGCCGGAGATCGTGGCGCTGACGGCGCGCGAAAAGGCGCCGGACATCATCATCACCGTCGACAACGGCATCGCCAGCATCGATGGCGTCGAGGAAGCGAAGCGCCGCGGCATCGAAGTCGTCGTCACCGACCACCACCTGCCGGGCGACAAGCTGCCGGACGCGCGCGTCATCGTCAACCCGAACCAGCCGGCATGCGGCTTCCCGTCGAAGAACCTGGCCGGCGTCGGCGTCGTGTTCTACGTGCTGCTGGCCCTGCGCGCGGAGCTGCGCCGCCGCGGCGTGTTCGACGCGCAAACGCAGCCGAAGCTCGACCACCTGCTGGACCTGGTGGCGCTGGGCACGGTGGCCGACGTCGTCAAGCTCGATACCAACAACCGCATCCTCGTCGCGCAGGGCCTGAAGCGGATGCGCGCCGGCCGCATGCATGCCGGCGTGGCCGCGCTGTTCCGCGTGGCGGGCCGGCAGGCGCGCTGTGCGACGCCGTTCGACCTGGGCTTCGCACTG
Organism: Pseudoduganella flava; assembly: GCF_007830495.1. GTDB lineage: Bacteria > Pseudomonadota > Gammaproteobacteria > Burkholderiales > Burkholderiaceae_D > Rugamonas > Rugamonas flava. The sequence goes on from NZ_VLKW01000010.1 coordinate 192,397, forward strand.
GGTCCGCGCCTGAACGCAGCCGGCCGGCTGGAAGACATGTCGCTGGGGATCGAATGCCTGATCACGGACGACGAAGGGCGCGCCTGGGCGCTGGCCCAGCAGCTCAACGAGATCAACCTGAAGCGCCGCGAAATCGAGGCCGAAATGCAGGATGCGGCGCTGCTGCACCTGGACGACTTCCAACCCGCGCAGAGCACGACGATCAGCGTGTTCGACGACACGTGGCACCAGGGCGTGATCGGCATCGTCGCGTCGCGGCTGAAGGAAAAATTCTACCGGCCGACCATCACCTTCGCGCCGGCCGGCGACGGCTGGATCAAGGGTTCCGGCCGCTCGATCGCGGGCTTTCACCTGCGCGATGCGCTGGACCTCGTGTCGAAACGCGCGCCCAGCCTGATCGACAAGTTCGGCGGCCATGCGATGGCGGCCGGCCTGTCGATCCGCGCCGAAGCGTTCGACGCGTTCGCGCAGGCGTTCGAGGCGGTCGGCCGCGCACTGTTGACGGAACAGCAGCTGGAACGGGTGATCGAGACGGATGGCCCGCTGGAAGACGCGTACTTCACGCCGCAGTTCATCGAGATCCTGGACGGCATCGTCTGGGGCCAGGGCTTCGCGCCACCCGTGTTCTGCGATGAATTCCGCGTGGTCAGCCAGCGCATCCTGAAGGAGCGCCACCTGAAGCTGCTGCTGGAGAAGAACGGCGCGCGCTACGACGCGATCTGGTTCGGCCGCACGGATGCCGTCGGCGAACGGGCGCGCGTTGCGTTCCGGCTCGACGCCAACGAGTACAACGGCACCACGCGGGTGCAGCTGATGGTGGAACACGCCGAGCCGGCGTAAAGGACACGGCTGGATACGACCGGCCCGGCGTTGCGGAGTCGACTCCGCGTCAGCGGATCATTCGACCATCGCTTCCGGACGGGCGCCCGCCTGCTGCCGGCAGTTGCACACGTCTTCCCCCTTGTCGAACACGATGCGCCAACGGCCCTGGCCTTCCTGCCGCCACACGGAGTTGAAGCGGCCCGTCACCTGGCCCGCCGGGTCCTTCACGGGACCGCTGGAATGGGCCAGCGTGCCGGACGTCAGCACCGACACACGGTCCGGCGCCCACGAGAACGGCGCCTCGGCACCATCGAAGAACGGCTTCCACGCATCGGCCACGGCTTCCTTGCCGCGCAGGATGCCGTTCCCCGCATAGAAGATCGCCTCGTCGGACAGGAACGTCTTGAACGCATCGAAGTCCCGGTTCGCCATCGACGCCGCAAACGCACGCTCGGTGGCGATCACCTGGCGGCGCAGGGCAGCGTTGTCGAGCTCCGACGGCCCGGCCCAGGCGCATGCGGAGTAGGAAGACGCCAGCAGCATGCCGGCGGTGACAAGTCCTGCAAGTTTGGTACGCATTTCAATTTCCTTTCAGGTCACGTTAAAGAGCTGATGGGAGAACTGATGGTACGCCCGGCAACGTGCAAGGAAAAGCGCCGGGTGCGTCCGGCTGCCTGTTGATGGCTTTTTTACAACGCTCGCGTGGCGTTCAAGGCTGCCGCCTGCCCACGCACTGGCACGGCACGTCGCCCTTGTCGAACACGATGCGCCAACGCCCCGGTGCCTCCAGGCGCCACACCGAGTAAAAGCGCGCGATCGTGCGCCCCGCCGCGTCGCGCACGGGGCCGGAGGTGGCAGCGAGCGTGCCGTCCGCCAGCACGTCAACCTCCTCCGGCGCCCACGCGAACGGCGCCTCGGCGCCGTCGAAATAGCGCTGCCAGTAGGCCGTTACGGCCGGCTTGCCGCGCAGTGGCGCCGGGCTCGAGTAAAACACGGCATCATCGGCGATGAATCGCTGGAAGGCGGCGAAGTCGCGCCGCGCCAGCGAAGCGGCGAACGCCCTCTCCGTGTCGGCAACCTGCCGCGTCAACGCGGCAACGGCGGCGGACGGGGCCGAGGCCGCGGGCGGGGCCGGCGCCGCAGCGCAGCCGGCCAGCAGCAGCGTGGCCAGGAGCGGCAGCGTCATCGAAGCGGCAAGCGTGGTCGCGCGCATGGCATTCCTTTCAAGTTGCGAGTCTGACCATCGTACGCCCGTCATCGGGGCACCGGAAGGCGCGCCCTTTGACCTGGAATAAGCCTCAAGGTGGCGCCAGCGCGACCGGGCGCAGCCGAACCATTGATGGTGCACAACAGCTTGCTTGCAAAGAACACGAAATCGGAGTATAAAGTCTCCATAACTGGAGGACATATGAACCCCGCCTATGCGTACCCCAAGAGCCGATTCGAACCGGTGGTGCCCGTCGACCTGAATGCCAGGGAAGAACGTGAGCGCCTGTCGAAGTCGGCACTGAAAGGATTTTTCAAACTGGCCGCCGCGTGGAAACTGCGCGACGACGACGCCCGTGAACTGCTGGGCGGCCTGTCCAGCAGCACGTTCTACGAATGGAAGAAAAACCCCGAGCGCGTGCTCGAGGTCGACCGCATCACCCGCATCTCCTACCTCCTCGGCATCTACAAATCCCTGCACATCATCTACGGCGACCAGCTGGCCGACGAATGGGTCAGCCTGCCGAACAAGAACACCATCTTTGGCGGCCGCACGCCGCTGGCCTATATGCAGGCCGGCGGCCTGCTGGCCATGCAGACCGTGCGCAAGCTGCTCGACGCGCGGCGGGGAGGCCTGTAATTGCCGGGTCAGCAGCCTTCTTCGTTGCCGCTTCCCCCGCTGCGGCTGCTGCGGCGGTTCGATACGTGCCGCCTGATCCCGTCGCGCTTTGCCGACGTCGAGGATTCCGTGCTCGCGCCGCTGTCCGACAACGACGCCGAGCTGGCCGACCTGTTTGAGCTGGACAACGCGACCAATGCGCGCGTGCTGGCCGAGCACGGCGGCGCGCCCGGCATCGGCATCGACGAGCTGCTGTTCCATGTGCCGAACTTTCGCATCGTGAACGCGGCGTTCACGTATCCGCGCCCCGAAGGCAGCCGCTTCAACGACGGCGACCGGGGCGCCTGGTATTGCGCGTTCGAGATCGAGACGGCGCTGGCCGAAGTGATCTTCCACAAGACCGTCGAGTACGCGGAAATCGACCGCTTCGACGACAGCGTCAGCTACCAGACGATGCTGGCCGACTTCACGGCCCAGTTCCACGACATCCGCAACCTGCCCGACTATGCGCCCTGCCTCGCGCCGGACAGTTACGTCGTCTCGCAGGTGCTGGCCGAGCGCCTGCTCGCGGCCGGCTCGATGGGCATCCTGTACCCGAGCGTACGGCGGGCGGGCGGCACCAATCTCGCCTGCTTCCGCCCAGCGCTGGTCGGCAACGTTCGCAAAGGCACGGCCTATCGGTTAACATGGCGGGGTGGCCCGACGCCCGACGTCGCGCCGTTCTCCTCGAATCACAAGAATTGAATCAACAATGCAGACCAAGCCTGAAAAAGATCTCGAACTGCGCGACAAGGTCAACCGCGAAACGGGCCGCCTGCCATGGTCGGAACTGATGCGCCACTTCGCCTCCGGCAATGTGGTGTGGATCGCGGACGAGCTGGACCTCGTCGACGTGGCCGTGCGCATCGCCCATGACGACAAGGCCAGCGTGACCCAATGGATGACCGCGGGCCAGATCGCCAAGGTGTCGGACCAGCAGGCGCAAATGTGGCTGGAGACGGAAGCGAAGCTGTGGGCCTGCGTCGTCAGCCCGTTCATCCTCGTGCAGCAGCAGAAGAAGCTGCACTGACCGCCGGTGCTGCCAATGCTGGCCGCCCTCGACGCCCGTCTGACGGATGCCCGCCCGCGCACATTGCGGGCCGCGCACCGGCCGTTCGTCGAGTTCCTCTGCTTCGGCATCAAGGAAGCGCGCGCCTGCCTGTTCGCCGGGCTGTTCTTCCTGGCCGTGTTCTGCGTGCCGCGCGCGGGCCTCGGCGGCCTGCCCCGCTACGACGTGCTGCTGGTGCTTGCCCTGGCGATCCAGGCCTGGATGCTGGCGGCAAGGCTCGAAACATGGGATGAAGTGAAGGCCATCGGCCTGTTCCACGCGGTGGGCTTCGTGCTGGAAGTGTTCAAGACGTCGGTCGGGTCATGGAGCTATCCGGATCCCGGCTACACGAAACTGCTCGGCGTGCCGCTGTTCTCCGGTTTCATGTACGCCGCCGTCGGCAGCTACATCATCCAGGCGTGGCGCCTGTTCGACCTGCGCATCCGCCACCATCCGCCGCACTGGATGGCCGCGCTCATCGCGCTGCTGATCTACGCGAACTTCTTCACGCATCACTATATCGCCGACTACCGCTGGTACCTGGCCGCGTGCGCGCTGGGGCTGTACGCGCGCACGACGGTGGTGTTCCGCCCGCTCGACCGCGACCGCAGGATGCCGCTGCTGCTGGCCTTCATGCTGATCGGCTTCTTCATCTGGCTGGCCGAAAATCTCGGCACCTTCATGGGCGTGTGGCGTTACCCGAACCAGCTGGGCGCGTGGTCGGCCGTCCACGTCAGCAAATGGAGCGCGTGGTCGCTGCTCGTCATCATGTCGTTCACCATTGTCGCCAACCTGAAGCATGTGAAGGCGCGGGTGCACGTGCCCGACTAGGCGCCCTGCTTCAGCGCCCCAGGTCGATCCCGTACAGCGCATACCCCTTGCCGCCGCCATCGTCGGTGCGCAGCTCGCGCACATTATCGAGTCCCGCCGCACGGGCCAGGGCTTCCTTGCCCGGCGCCGAATGGAACACCACCGGGCCCTGCGTCGACACCGGCGTGAAACGCCAGCTGCGCGCGGCACCGTTCGCGGCCCGAGTCAGCGCACCCTGCTTACGGAGGTAGGCGATCAGCACGTCGCGGTTGTTGTCCGGCGCCGCGACGACCGTCCGGCTGCCGTCCAGGCCGGGGAATCCCCCGCCGCCGCTGGCCCGATAGTTATTTGTCGCGACGAGAAATTCCTGGCCAGGCGCGAGCGGCCCGCCGCGCCAGCGCAGGTTCCTGATGCGCTGGCCCGGCGGCTGCGTCACGTCGATCTCGTAGCGCAGGTCGGGGCTCGTCGGCATGTCGAAATTAAAGCCCGCGAACTGCGCGTTGACGAGTTCCTGCGGGGCCGTGCGGCGCGGGTCGATCGTGTTGAAGCGCCCTGCCGCCTTTTCCAGCCATGCGGCCAGGCCCGCACCGTCGATCTTCACGCCGTACAGCGCGTTCGGGTACAGGTACAGGTCGGCCGCGTTGTTCAGTGCGATCGGGCCGGCTTGCACGTCCGTGTAATCGGTGACACCGGCCGAGCCGCTCTTGAACGGCGACGACAGCGACAGCACCGGCAATTGCGCATACTGCGGCAGGTTCGTCTTCACATACTCGGCCAGGTAGGCGGCCTGCGCCTGGTTGACGACCTGGATCGCGCTGACGTCGCCCACGTCGGCGAAATAGGTCGACATGCGGAAGTCCGTGCTGCCGATTGGGGTCTTCACGTAGTCGATGGTTGCCGCGTGTTCAAGCGCGACCAGCGGCGCGACGGCCGGATGTGCCACCGACTCCTTGCCGGTGCGGATTGGCCGCGCCTCGACCTTCGTGCGCTCCCGGTCGACGGTCCACGCCTTGCCGTCCCAGCGCAGCGCCAGCGCGACGACGCCCAGGTGCTTGCCCCACAGGTCCGCCATCACGGTCGGCACGCCGTTGACCGTACCCTTCACCTTGTCGACGCCCGGCAGGTCGAACTGCGGCACCTTGCTGGCCGGGTTCGGGAACACCTGGTGCGAATGGCCGATCAGCAGCGCGTCGATGCCCGGCACGCGCGACAGGTGCCAGCTGCCGTTCTCCATCGTCGGCGAATAGGCGCTCGCATCGAGCCCCGCATGCGAGATCGCGACGACGATGTCCGCCCCTTCCGCGCGCAGCTTCGGCACGTAGCGCTCGGCCGTCTCGCGCACGCCTTCCGTGTACACCTTGCCCTCCAGGTGGCGCTTGTCCCACGTGAGGATCGTCGGCGGCGTGAAACCGATGATGCCGACGCGGATCGTGGCCGGCACCGGCTTGCCGTCCGGGCCTGTTGCGACAATGCGCTTGTCGATGATCGCATACGGCCGGAACAGCGGCTCCTTGGTCTTCGCGCTGTAGACGTTGGCCAGCACCTGCGGGAAGTTGGGGCCCGCGCAGCGCTGCCCGTTCTCGACGCCGGCGACATCGAACTGGCTGCCGGACACCTGGTTCAGGTAATCGAGACCGTAGTTGAAGTCGTGGTTGCCGACACCGGCGCCGTCGTAGCCCAGTGCGTTGAACACCTTGTAGATAGCCAGCGTCTCACCGCAGCCGAGCCGCTTGACGACGGCCTGGTAGTCGGACAAGGCCGTGCCCTGGATCGTGTCGCCGTTATCGAGCAGGACGTTGTTCGGGTATTCGGCGCGCGCCTGGGCGATCAGCGCGGCGGTGCGTTCCAGGCCCAGCGAGGCGTCGGGCGCCAGCTTGTAGTAGTCGTAGCTGACGACGTTACCGTGCAGGTCCGTCGTTTCCAGCAGCGCCAGCGTCGCCTGCGTGCCGGCGGGAACGCCGGGCTGCACGGCGGCGCACCCCGCGATGAGGACGGTCAGGATCAGCGGGCAGTGGCGTAACAGCATGGCAAGTCCGTGGCAAAGAGGCGAAGGCATGCATAATACAAAGCCACCCCGCCGCCAGCAAGCTGGCATCGTGCAAGCATCATCGGAGTACGCCATGGACCGACCCGCCGCCATCCGCCGCCGCGCCCGCATTGCCGCGACCCTCGTTTGCCTCTACTTCGTCGGCTCGTACCTGTTCCTTAATTTCGGCCCCGGCGGCCAACTGATCGACTACGCAACCGCGCCGGCACTGCTGCTCGTGATCGTCTGGACGCCGGTGTTGCGCCCGCTCGGCCTGACCGAGGGAACGTGGATGACGGCCCCCACCGTGCCCGCCTGCATCGCCATCGTGCTGCTCTACGGCGCCCTTGCCTACCGGGCCGTGCTGGCGCTGGCCGGGGCACGCGGCCGGAGCACGGAGGGTAAGGTATAATCCAAGGTTTGATCGCACTCTACAGAGACAGAAAAACCATGGAAGCAGAACGCATCAATTCCCTCGCCGCCCAGCTCGCAGACCTGACGTCCCGCGAAGCCGAACTTCGGAGGTATCTTTGACTTCGATAAGAAGTCCGAGAAACTGGAACAACTGAACGCCGAGCTGGAAGACCCGGCGGTCTGGAACGACCCGAAAAAAGCCCAGGACATGGGCCGCGAAAAGAAAGCCCTGGAAGCCATCGTCGACACGCTGACGAAGGCCAAGAGCGACCTAGCCGACATGGCCGAGCTGTTCGAGATGGGCAAGGAGGAAGGCGACGACGCCACCCTCGAATCCGTCATCGGCGACACCGCCGAGATCCAGAAGGTCATCGAAGGCCTGGAATTCCGCCGGATGTTCAACAACCCGATGGACCCGAACAACTGCTTCATCGACATCCAGGCAGGCGCCGGCGGTACCGAGGCGCAGGACTGGGCGTCGATGCTGCTGCGCCAGTACCTGCGCTATTGCGAACGCAAGGGCTTCAAGGTCGAGGTGCTGGAACAATCCGAGGGTGAGGTCGCCGGCATCAAGACGGCCACGCTGAAGGTCGAGGGCGACTACGCCTATGGCCACCTGCGCACCGAGACGGGCGTGCACCGCCTGGTCCGCAAGTCGCCGTTCGACAGCGCCAACGGCCGCCACACGTCGTTCACGTCGCTGTTCGTCTACCCCGAGGTGGACGACTCGATCGAGATCGAGGTCAACCCAGCCGACCTGCGCATCGACACGTACCGCGCCTCCGGCGCCGGCGGTCAGCACATCAACAAGACCGACTCCGCAGTGCGTATCACGCACGCGCCGTCCGGCATCGTCGTGCAATGCCAGAACGACCGCTCGCAGCACCGCAACAAGGCCGAGGCGATGGACATGCTGAAGGCCAAGCTGTACGAGCTGGAACTGCGCAAGCGCATGAGCGAGCAGCAGAAGCTGGAAGACTCGAAGACGGACGTGGGCTGGGGCCACCAGATCCGCTCCTACGTGCTGGACCAGAGCCGCATCAAGGACCTGCGCACGGGCTTTGAGACGGGCAATACGAAAAACGTGCTGGACGGCGACCTGGACGACTTCATCGCCGCCTCGCTGAAACAAGGCGTGTGATGACGACGACCACGAGTACGAGCACCGGCATGACCGTGCCCCGCGCGTTCATCTTCGACATGGACGGCACGATCGTCGACAACATGGCGTTCCACACGAAGTCGTGGCTGGCGTTCTTCGAGCGCCGCGGCCACGCCATCGACGCGGACGAATTCTTCCGCTCGACGGCCGGCCGTCAGGGCCATGAAATCATGCGCACCTACCTGGACGCCGGGCTGACGAAGGAAGATGCCGCGCTGCTCGACGCCGAGAAGGAAGAGCTGTACCGCGAACTGTACGCGCCGCACCTGGAAGCCGTCGCCGGCTTCGAGGAGTTCATCGCCACGGCGCAGCAGGAAGACGTGCGCCTGGCCGTCGCCACCGCCGCGCCGCCCGCCAACATCGTGTTCACCCTGGACGGGCTGGACCTGCGCCGCCACTTCGATGCCGTCGTCGGCGCGGCCGACGTCGCCCGCGGCAAGCCAAATCCGGACGTGTTCCTGCTGGCGGCCGAGCGCTGCGGCGTCGCGCCCGAGCACTGCATCGTGTTCGAGGATGCGCCGCTGGGCGTGGAAGCGGCACGCCGCGCCGGCATGCGCGCCGTCGTGCTGACGACCACGTTGCCGGCCGAGGCGTTCGCGGAATTCGACAACGTGGTCAAGCTCGCGCGCGACTTCTCCGAACTGGACATCGGCGAGCTGTTCGCCACCACACCATTCACCCAACAAGCACAGTAACCATGACTACGGAAATCCAAGACCAGGCGCCAGGCCACGACGACAACAAGATCATCGCCGAACGCCGGGCCAAGCTGGCCGCGATCCGCGAGCAAGGCGTCGCCTTCCCGAACGACTTCCGGCCCGAGCACAAGGCCGCCGACCTCCACGCCCAGCATGGCGGCAAGTCGCGTGAAGACCTGGAAGCGAACCCGGTGCCGGTGGTGCTGGCCGGCCGCATGATGCTCAAGCGCGAGGCGGGCAAGAAGGCCGCGTTCGCGACGTTGCAGGATTCGTCCGGCTCGCAATGCGACGGCCGCATCCAGATCTACGTGACCTTGGACGTGACGGGCGAAGCGGCGATGGAAGCGCTGCGCGGCTACGACCTGGGCGACATCCTCGGCGTGAAAGGCACGCTGTTCAAGACCAAGACGGACGAGCTGACGGTGAAGGTCACCGAACTGCGCCTGATCACGAAGTCGCTGCGCCCGCTGCCCGACAAGTTCCACGGCCTCGCGGACCAGGAAACCAAGTACCGCCAGCGCTACGTGGACCTGATCATGAACGAGGAAACCCGCCGCACGTTCAAGGCCCGTACCGCCGCGATCTCGTCGATCCGCCGCTTCATGCAGCAGCACGAGTTCATGGAAGTGGAAACGCCGATGCTGCACCCGATCCCGGGCGGCGCGGCGGCGAAACCGTTCATCACGCACCACAACGCGCTGGACATGCAGATGTACCTGCGCATCGCGCCGGAACTGTACCTGAAGCGCCTCGTCGTCGGCGGCTTCGACCGCGTGTTCGAGATCAACCGCAGCTTCCGCAACGAAGGCGTGTCGATCCGTCACAACCCGGAATACACGATGATGGAATTCTACGCGGCGTACACGGACTACCAGTGGATCATGGACTTCACCGAAGCCGTGATCCGCCAGGCCGCGATCGACGCGCACGGTTCCGCCGTGCTGACTTACGGCGGCCGCGAGCTGGACCTGTCGAAACCGTTCCACCGCCTGACGATCGTCGGCGCGATCAACAAGTTCGCCCCGCACTACACGGATGCGCAGCTGAACGACGAAGCCTTCATCAAGGCCGAGCTGCTCAAATTCGGCGTGAAGCCGCATGCCCACTCGGGCCTGGGCGCGCTGCAACTGGCGCTGTTCGAAGAGACGGCCGAGGCGCAGCTGTGGGAGCCGACGTTCATCATCGACTACCCGGAAGAAGTGTCGCCGCTGGCGCGCGCATCGGACACCCGCAAGGGCATCACCGAGCGCTTCGAGCTGTTCATGGTGGGCCGCGAGATCGCCAACGGCTTCTCGGAGCTGAACGACGCGGAAGACCAGGCGCAGCGCTTCCTGTCGCAAGTGGCCGCGAAGGAAGCGGGCGACGACGAGGCGATGTACTACGACGCCGACTACATCCGCGCGCTGGAATACGGCATGCCGCCGGCCGGCGGCTGCGGCATCGGCATCGACCGCCTGATCATGCTGCTGACGGACTCGCCGAACATCCGCGACGTGCTGCTGTTCCCGCATTTGCGCAAGGAAGACTGAGCGATCGCGTTTTCTGGTTGACGACGCGCGGCCACGGCCGCGCGTTTTCTTTTGTGCGATCGTCCACATCGATGGACATGGCATGGCAAGCGCCGCACAGCCATCCGATCGGTCCATCGATCACCCGGCGGGGCCCGGTCGAGACCTCCTAACTGCCGATCTGGGCGTCGAGCCAACGGACATCGCTCTCCGGCAGGAGCGTCCATTCGCCGGCGGCCACGCCATCGACGCCCGATGGTTCAGGATAAGGTGTCCAGAAACGGCACAGCAGCCAGAGAAAACCCGGGTCGTGGCCGGGGCGGCCCCTGCCCGGCAAGTTCCCCGTGGGTGTCCGGCTCCTCGCGGCGGACGATCGCCTTACCGCCGCCGCACCCGTTCGGCCAGGTCGTCGATCCGGTAGCTGGCCGTGCGCTCGCCGTCGCGCACCGCGATGAAACATGCCGGGCCGCCCTGCCCCGGCTGCGCCAGGCTGTACACCTCACCGGTCCCGCGCGGCACCAGCGAGCGTACCCGTTCCACGATACACGCCGCGTGGCCGCCGCCAGCGCGCAGCACCAGCATGGCACCCTGCCCGCTCCGTGCCCCTGCGCCGCGCAGGTCCGTGACGGCGATCGCCCGGCCCTGCCACGGCATCGTCGCGGGCGCGTTGCCATCGGCGCCGTCGAACGGCAGCACCTGTTCGATCCCGTCGAGCGGCGTGGCCAACGTGCCGCCGGCCTCGAAGACCAGCAGCTCGCCGTCGTTGACGTTGCGCACCGGAGCCCCGGCACCGCCGGCTGCCTTGCTGAGCGCCGTTTCCGGATGCCGCGCAAACAAGGCCGGGACATCGATCCACGCGATTGCCTGGCCGTCCTCACCGTGGACGACCGGCACCGGGCCGTCCGGCAGCGCCAGTTCGCGCATGTCGAGGGCGGCATCGACAAGCATGCCGAGCGCGGTCCCCGCATGTTCGACGATCGCCAGCAACGTGCCGGCCGTGGTGGGCGCCAGCTCCGGCACCGCATCGGACGCGGCCACCACGGGCACCAGCCGCTCGCCCCAGCGGCAAAACGCCGTGGCACCGCCGCCTACGGGCTCCAGCGCGGGCCGCGGCAGCACGGCCGCCAGCCGCACCGCGGGCAGCGCCAGCAGCACGCCACCAGCCTGCAGCACCGCGCACAGCACGCGCACCGCCGCCTGCTCCACCGGCGCCTGCGCGGCGGATGCCGCGGATGGCCCGTCATCGCCATGCCACGCACAGGCCAGCGCAACCAGGCGCCCCGTCTCCAGCACCGACAGGATTGTCTCCGAACCTGGCACCTTCGCCGCGGCCTGGAACACTTCCTCGGCATCGTCGTCATGATGCAGCCGGGCGATCGCATCGGCCGGCACGTCGGCAAAGCCGTCGATCGCATCGACCAGCAAGCCGATACGCCGGCCGCCGTCGCGCAGCACGAGGATGCGGCGCGCCGCCGCTGCGCCGGACGAGGCGCCGGTGTCGACCCAGCGTGCCAGGTCCGCCACGGGAATCAGCGTCCCCTGGCAATCGACGACTCCGGCCAGCGCGCCGCGCCGGCGCGGCAGCGGCACCAGCGCCGCCGGCATCGGCAGCGCTTGCACGACGCAATCCACGTCGATGCCGACGGTGAGCGCGCCGATGGCGACGACGGCAAAGCGTCGCGTGGGAGCCGCTGCGCTCATCTTAACGCTCCGTCGCCACGCGCTCCAGGTCTTCCAGCAAGGCGGCGACGTTGCGGGTGGAGTCGGCCTGCGCCTGCGTCGAACCGTCGATCAGCGCGATCGATTCGCTGGTCTTCGCGACGGCGCCGGCGATGCGTTCGAATGCCGCCTCCACGTCGCCCGTCAGGCGCGTGCCTTCGTCCACGCGGCCCACCGTTTGCGTGATCAGCTTGCCGATCTCGCGGGCGGCCAGCGCGGATTTCTCGGCCAGCTTGCGCACCTCGTTCGCCACCACCGAGAAGCCGGCGCCGTGCTCGCCGGCGCGCGCCGCCTCGATCGCGGCATTGAAGGCCAGCAGGTGCGTCTGGCTGGCGATCTCGCTGATCGTGTCGATGATGTCGCGCACGTCCGCCGACGAGCGCTGGATCGCTTCCATCGCGTCCTTCGCCCGCGTCAGCAACGCGCCGCCGCTGCCCGCTTCGGCCTGCGTCTGGCCGGCCAGCGCCGTCGAGTGGCGCGCCGACTGGGCGATCGCGTTGATCGAGCCCGTGAGCTCGGCCAGCACAGCGGCGATGTCGCGCACGCGCGCTGTGACCTTCTCCTCGCGGTCCACCTGCGCTGTCACGTCCATCGCGAACTTGACGACCTTGTACACCTTACCGTCGATGTCGAGGATCGGGTTGTATGTCGCCTGGATCCAGATCGCCGCGCCGTGCTTGCCGCGGCGCTGGAAGCGGCCCGACTGGAACTTGCCGGCCGCGAGATCGGCCCAGAAGTTGCGGTACGTGGCGCTTTTCACGAGCTCCTCGTCGCAGAACATGCTGTGGTGCTGGCCGACGACCTCGTCGTGCACATAACCCATCGTGCGCAGGAAGTTGTCGTTCACGGTCAGCACATTGCCGCGCAGGTCGAACTCGATCACGGCCTGCGAGCGGCCCAGCGCATCGAGCTTGCCGCGGATTTCCTCGGACAGGCGCTTGCGCTCGGTGATGTCGGCCGCGTACTTGACCACCTTCACGGGTTTGCCGTCCGCATCGAAGATGGGGTTGTACGACGCGAGGATCCACACGTCCTTGCCGCTCTTCGTCACGCGGCGGTATTCGCCCGTGTTGAATTCGCCTCGCCCCAGGCGCTCCCAGAACGCCTGGTATTCGGCCGAGTGGGCGAACGCCGGTTCGCAGAACATGCGGTGGTGCTGGCCACGCACCTCGTCGATGCCGTAGCCCATCACGTCGAGGAAGTTGTCGTTCGCGTCCAGCACCTTGCCCGTCAGTTCGAATTCGATGACGGCCTGCACCCGGTTCACCGCGCGGCTCTTGCCTTCGAAGTCGGCGTTGCGCAGCTTGGCCTGCGTGACGTCGGTGGCGATCATGATCACCTGCGCGATCGTACCGCCGCCGCCCGGCACGGGCACGAACATGCCCTGCAGCCAGCAGGCGCCGCCGGCCTTGCGCACGATGCGATACGTGCCGCCCTTGCCGGCGCCCGCCGCCAGCTCCTCCCAGAAGTCCGCATAGTCCGCGGACCCCAAGTATTCGGACGTGCACAGCACGCGGTGATGGCGGCCCGCCAGTTCGTCCAGCGTGTAGCCGGTCAGTTCCAGGAAACGGGCGTTGGCATGGACGATGTGGCCGGCAACATCGAATTCGAGCGTCGCCTGCGTGGCTTCGATCGCCGCCAGCACCGCGCTGGCGACATCGGAACGGCTGGCGGCGGCAAGGGCGCCCAACCGATCGGCGGGAAGATGCATGGTCATGATGGGAAGATGAATGGCGGGCATGCGCCCAGGATGGACGTAGTGTATCCGTCGGAAAATACGCAGCCGCCTAAAAATACTTTAATTTCAAGCACATGCGTTGCACATGCGCGTCAGCTTGCCGCGGCGGCAAGTGTTCAGGCCGGCACCGCCCCGTCGGCGATCTTCAACTGGTGCTGCACGCGGTTGTGCACGCTGGCCGACACGGCCGGCGCCTCCTCGGCCAGCCGGTCGAGCCGCTCGCGCAACGTGCCGATATAGTGCGGTTCGAGATGCGCGGCGCCGGAGGCATGCAGCACCTCCAGCTCGCGGCGGATCGCGCCGAAGCGCGCGCCGAACGTCTTGTGCTTCTCGGCGCGCTCGGCGAACTTGAAGAACGTCTGCAGGCTGGACAGGATGGCGGCCAGTACCGACAGCACGCCGACGATCAGCTTGGCCTGCACGGGGATGACCTCGGCGGCGATCGACGCGAACACCGACGTGCCGACAAGGCCAGAGATCACGATCACGGGCACGCCGAGCCAGTAGCTGCGCGCCTCCAGCGCCGTGGCCATTTCGTAATGCCCCATCTGCGATTCGCGGGCGCGGCGCAGCCAGGCCAGCACCAGCTCGTCGGGGCTGCTTGGCGGATGGTAGGGCTGCATGGCCCCGCCTTACTTGATGACGCGGTAGCAAGGCGTATAGGCCTTGCCCGGCAGTTTCATGCGGCTTTGCGCGACGAACGACGCGAGCAGCTTGTCCATCGGGTCCATGATCGACACGTCGCCGTGGATCTCGAAATGGCCGTGTTCCTCGATCGCACGGATGCCGTCCGCCTTCACGTTGCCGGCCACCACGCCGGAGAATGCGCGCCGCAGGTTCGCCGCGAGCACGTGCACCGGCTGGTTCTTGTGCAGCTTCAGGTTGCGCATGTTCTCGTGCGTGGGAGCGAACGGGCGCTGGAATTCCTCGTCGATGCGCAGCGCCCAGTTGAAGTAGTACGCGTCGCTACGGGACTTGCGGAACTCGCGCACCTGCTTGATCCCTTCGAGCATTTCACGCGCCACCGTCTCCGGATCGTCGATGACGATCTTGTAGCGCCGCTGCGCCGCTTCGCCCAGCGTCTGGCCGATGAAGTCGTTGATCTGGTTGAAGTACTCGCGCGACGAATCCGGGCCCGTGAACACGAGCGGGAACGGGATCTCCGCGTTGTCCGGATGGAGCAGGATGCCGAGGATGTAGAGGATCTCCTCGGCCGTGCCGGCGCCGCCCGGGAACACGACGATGCCGTGGCCCGTGCGCACGAAGGCTTCCAGGCGCTTCTCGATGTCCGGCATGATCACCAGGTCGTTGACGATCGGGTTCGGCGACTCGGCCGCGATGATGCCGGGCTCCGTGATGCCGAGGTAGCGGCCGTTCATGAAGCGCTGCTTGGCGTGGCCGATCGTGGCGCCCTTCATCGGACCCTTCATCGCGCCCGGGCCGCAGCCCGTGCAGATGTCGAGAGCGCGCAGGCCCATCTGGTAACCCACTTCCTTCGAGTAGTTATACTCGGCCCGGTTGATCGAGTGGCCGCCCCAGCACACGACGAGGTTCGGATTGGTCTGCGGGCGCAGCACGTTGGCGTTGCGCAGGATGTGGAAGACGGCGTCCGTGATGCCTTCGGTCGTCGACATGTCGAACTTCGGATTGTCCGTGACTTCATTGCTCACAAAAACGATGTCACGCAGGACGGCGAACAGGTGTTCGTGAATCCCCTTGATCATCTTGCCGTCGACGAAGGCGATGGCCGGCGCGCCGCGGATCTCGAGCTTGATGCCGCGCTCGCGCTGCAGGATGTTGATGTCGAACGACTGGTAGCGGTCCAGCAGTTCCTTGCCGTCGTCGATCGTGCTGCCGCAATTGAGTACCGCCAGCGCGCATTGGCGGAACATCTTGTACAAGCCGCCCTTGCCGGTGTCGAGGAGTTTGATGACTTCGGCCTTGGACAGTACCTCGAGCTTGCCCTCAGGTGAGATCAGTGTGTCGACGAAACCTTGTTCCATGATGCGTGAATCCTTTATCTGAGTCGTGCGGAAAGCCGCCATGTTCGCCAATATACGACATCGGCAGGCAAACACTATTGCAATCTTTTCAAACATACCACATTGCTGCGCCGCACCACCGAATTGCCCGCCAAAATCGATCGACAAACGGCGAGCCTCCATTACAATGGCGACTTTTTTTCAGGAGATGCCGCATGAGCGGTACTAGCAAGGCAGTAGATACGGCCATCCCCGAATTCAAACAGATTTTGGGGCACCCCGCCCCGCTGTGGATGTTGTTCATGACGGAGTTCTGGGAGCGCTTCGCGTTCTACGGTATCCGTTGGGCGCTCGTGCTGTACATCGTCGCCCAATTCCATGGCGGTGCGGCTTCCGGTGAGGCCGACGCAAACCTCACCTATGGTTCGTATCTGGCGCTCGTCTACGCGGCGGCGCTGTTCGGCGGCTACGTGGCCGACCGGATCCTGGGCTACCAGCGTTCCATCCTGATCGGCGCGATCATCATGGCCGCCGGTCTGTTCATGATCGCCTATCCGGACCCGACGGTCTTCAAACTGGGTCTGGCGACGATCATCACCGGCAACGGCATGTTCAAGCCCATCATCTCGACGCTGGTCGGCAAGATCTACTCCGCCGCCGACAGCCGCCGCGACAGCGGCTTCACGATCTTCTACATGGGGATCAACGCGGGCGCGTTCGTCTCGCCGATCCTCACCCAGTACCTGGCGCAGCACGTGTTCAACACGGGCGATACGCCGGCGTACAAGATCGTGTTCATCGCCTCCGGCGTCGGCATGCTCATTTCGCTGGTGTGGTTCTTCATCGGCCGCGCCCAGCTGAAGGGCATCGGCATGCCGGAAGCGCAGGCGCAGAGCCCGAAACGCGTGCTGTACGTGGTGCTCGGCGCGCTCGTCACGATCCCCGTCGTGTACGCGCTGCTGGCCGTCGGCGCCGAACAGCTGCAGGGCGTGCTGTCCGTGCTGTTCATCCTGCTGGCGGTGATGCTGCTGGTGGAAGGCTATCGCAACGGCCCCGTCGCGCGCGACAAGGTGTGGGCGATGATGATCATCTTCTTCTTCAACATCCTGTTCTGGATGTTCTTCGAACAGGCGGGCAGCTCGTTCACGTTCCTGGCCGAGAACATCGTCAATCGCGACTTCGGCGGCTGGATCTTCCCGACCGCCTGGTTCCAGAGCGTGAACTCCACCGCGATCATCACGTGCGCGCCGATCATCGCGGCAATCTGGATCTGGCTCGCCAAGCGCAACGCCGAACCGTCGATCCCGCGCAAGTTCGGCTTGGGCCTGATCTTCAACGGCCTGGCGTTCCTGCTGCTCGTGTTCGCGCTGAAGACGCTCGTCGTCGACGGCAAGATCCCGTTCTGGACCTTGTTCGCCGTGTACTTCATCCAGTCCGTCGGTGAGCTGTGCCTGTCGCCGATCGGCCTGTCGATGGTGACGAAGCTGGCGCCGACGCGCCTCGTCGGCCTGGGCATGGGCGGCTGGTTCCTGTCGACGGGTATCGGCAACAACCTGTCCGGCATCTTCGCCTCGCACGTATCTGGCGAGTCGGGCATGTCGGTGGCGTCCGCGCTGTCCGGCTACAACTTCGGCTTCTGGTCGCTGGTGATCGGCGGCGCGCTGCTGTTCCTGCTGGCGCCGCTCATCCAGAAACTGATGCATGGGGTGAAGTGATTTCACCTTGCTGTGAACGGAAATCGGCGGCCTGCGGGCCGCCGTTTTTTATTGCCGTGGCTGTGACAATTTGTTAGTTTTTCGTTAATACCAGGGATGTAAGATGCAAGCTCCACCACCCACCCTGGAGCTTGTATGCACCTCAAACCGGTACTGCGGGCGTTGCTGGCCACGACGGCTGGCCTCGCCCTGTACGCCCCATGCGCACACGCCGCCGAGACGAGCATCGCGCGGCCGTTTCTGTATGCTACGCCTGCCGATATCGAGGCGCTGAAAAAGAAGCTGCCGACCCGGCCGGACATGCCGAAGACCGGCGCGATCCATCTGCGTATCAAGCCCACCCTTCTCGGCGCCACCGATCCAGCCGGCTCGGTCATCTTTGGTGATTTCAATAAACAGGGCGCGCTCTCCATCCGCTACCTGAAGGATGCCGACGGCCAGACCGCTACCAACATTCAGGCCCGGCTCGTCAAGGCGGACGGCACCGAAGCGTTCAACTTGGGGTGGCGTGTTCCCACGGATGGCGAGCTGCGACTCATCATTCGCTATGACGCAGCAGGCACGGTCAGAATCTACGTCAACGGCAGTGCCACCGCCGTCGACTGCGGCAAAGAACTAAAATGCGACAACACCGGCTGGAAACCGGCGGCCCAGAATTACTACTTCGTCGGCCGCAAAGGCCAGCAAATCGCCGAATTCTACGTGGAAGACAGCGCCACCCAGACACGCGTCTGGGACGGCACAAACATCGACTGGGAAGTGGGCGCTGCCTATTTTGACCTTGCCGACCACATCGGACCGGGCGTGGCGAAAGATGCCAGTGGATGCAAGATTGAGTCGATGCCGAGCGGGGCGACTGACGTCTGTAACGTCGCGAAGGCCGGCCGGGTAGCGATTGCCGACACCGCTCAGAACCTCGCGTTCGCCTATCGCCTGACCGGGGACCCGGTCTATTGGGATGCGGCCAAGAACTACGTGGACGTCATTCTCAAGATGGCGAATTACAACGAATATGACGCGAACGGCAAGGTAGTAAACACCGGCTTCACCGTCGGCGGCGAATGGGCGCAGAGCGCCCGCGTCGCGGCGCTGGGCATCCTGTACGACTGGTTTTATGACTTGTGGTCCGAAGCCCGGAGAGCGGAGATACGCAAGGCCATTGCCGACAACATCCGTGCCGACGACCCCAAGGGCATGATGGACCTGATCGGCATGAACTGCGGCCCGAATGGCAAATTGACCCAGCCAACCGAGGCGAATTGGACCGAACTCAAATGCGTGACAGACCCGGATATCGCGCGCTACTACATCATGGGGCACAACGCCAGCGCGATGGCGGGAACCGCGATCGGTCTGCTTGCCATCGTCGACGACGATGCCAGGGTCCGCCCGCTGCTGGACCAGATCTATGGCCACCTGGTCAATGGACTCCTGCCTGCCCGCAAGGACATTTCGATCGACGGCGGCCACCATACGCTGTTCTCGTATGGGTCGACCGTCGGCGAAGTGATCGAGCGCCTGATCATGTGGCGTCGCGCGCGGGCGGCGCACGGGCAGGCTTCGCCCGAGCTGGAACAGGACTGGATACCGCGCCTCGTATTCCCATTCATCGATGGGCTGCGCGCCGACGGCACCTACCCCGCCAGCGGCGACTACTTCGCCACGACGGTGGACGGCAACAACATTGGCTACATGGCGCTTGCGGCGGCAACCAGCGCCAAGTTCACTGTTCCAGGATCGACCCTCGAGAACGCGCGCGGCATCGCCACGGCGTTCTACGAGGACCAGATAGCGGGCAAGCGCAGTCGTGCCAATGCGCAGGCTCTGTGGGATGCGCTGTACTTCCCCGGGACCAAAGCGGCACGGGTCACGCTGGACCCAACAACTCGTAAGCTGGCCTCGCACTACTCGATCGCCGGCAACGTCTTCATGCGCAATTCGTGGGACTTCGCCAACGCCGCGCTGCTCGACTTCAAATCGACATCGTTCGCCAGCGAGAACCACCAGCACCTGGACCAGAACAGTTTTTCGCTGTACTACAAGGGGCCGTTGTTGCTGGACTCCGGCTACGGCAACTATGGCACGGCTCACTGGCACAACTACTACCGCCGGACGATCGCCCACAACACGATCGTCGTCCACGACCCGGCCGAGAGCTACACATACCGGGACGAGGGGAAAACCGTCCCGGCCAGTAACGACGGTGGCCAGTGGTTCACATGCGAAGCCAATGTGGATAATGGCGGCAAAGCGTACCCTACGCGCGAGGAAATCAAGTCCCGCAACGGCAACGTCCTCGACGGCGTCGACGAGTTCGAGGATGGGTACACCTATTCCTACGTCAGCGCGAACGCCGGCAAGGCCTACCTGTCGCCGAGCAGGTGTCATCAGGCGCCCGACGCCAAGGGCAGCATTGCGCACCGCTACCGGCTCCATCCACAGGATGGCTTCCGCCGCCAGATCGTCTATCTCCGCGCCAAAGACAAGCGGACCGGCGCAGACCTGCCGCCGACGATCCTCGTCTACGACCGCGTCAATTCGCCGTACAAGCTGCCGGCCGTATCGCTGCTGCATACCGCGAAAATGCCGAGAACGTTTCAAAAGCCGACGCCGTCCGACACGAGCGCCAGCCGTTACACGGTGCCGGGGCCGAAGAACGCACCGCTGGTCGTACGCAACGACGATGCGATGGTGACGATCGAGCCCCTGCTGCCCGCTCGCGCATACGTCACGCTCGCCGGCGGTGCTCCCGGTGACGGCAGCTCGTGCGCTGCCCCCGCGACGAATACGTCCACCGATAACTGCCGCTTCACCGTGCGTGACGCCAACGGCGTATGGACCAATTACCCCGTGGAGCCGGCGGACGCCAAGGAGACTCCGGACTTCGGCGCCTGGCGCATCGAGATCGGCGGGGTGCCCGAGACGACGCGAGACGACGCCCAGTATCAGTACTTCCTGAACGTGATGCGCGTCGCCGAACATGACCTGCGCGACGATGCCCCGCAGGATAACCAGGCCGTGCTGCTGCCGATCGTTGCCGGCGGTACGCACGCCGTGCAGCTCGATCGGGAAACCGCGGAATCGCCCGTGGTGGTCTTCAACGGCAACTTCCCGGACGCGGAGGAATACCAGTGGAAACCGGCCGCCGACTGCACCAGCACGCCGTTCATCGCGATCGGCGGGGTCCCGAACGCCACCTACGGCCAGAGCTACTCCAATGGCGTGTGCATCTTGAAGCGGGGCGGCACGGGCGTCCAGCTGAAAAGTTCGGCAAAAGGCGTGATCCAGAGGCTGCCGGCGTTGTAGCATTACCCGGGCGGCAAAGACAACGGCGGCCCGCGGGCCGCCGTTGTCTCCGAACCCCGTAAAGCCTCGGGTCAGACCCGGCGGGTCTGACCCTACTCCGCCAACCACGCATCCAGCACCGCCGCTGCCCCGCCCGGCAAATGTAGTCCCAGCTTCGTGCGCCGCCACAGGATATCCTCGGCCGTCATCGCCCATTCGTGCCGGCGCAGATAGTCCAGCTCCGCCTCATACAGCCCCGGCAGCACCTGCTCGCCCATGTCCGCCATCGACCCGCACTCCTGCAGCAGCGTGTGGATGCGCGTGCCGTACGCGCGGGCATAGCGGCCGACGAGGGCGCAGTCGAGCCACGCGTAGCGCACGCGCAGCGCCGATACCCACTGGTCGAACTCCAGCACGGAACGGTTCTGCGGCACGGCGCCGAACAGGTCGCCGCCGGGCAGGCACGCATCCGCCGTCCATGCGGCGCCGCGGTGATCCAGCGCCTTGCAGACGAGGTCCGCGCCCTCCTCGGCCAGCCGGCGGTACGTCGTCAGCTTGCCGCCGAAGACTGTCAACAGGGGTGCGCCCTGCTCGTCCATCTGCAGCCGGTAATCGCGCGTCACGGCCGATGCGTTCGACGCCGCGTCGTCCAGCAGTGGGCGCACGCCGGCGTAGCTCCACACGACGTCGCTCGGCACGACAGGCTGGCGGAAGTAATGGCTGGCCACGTCGCACAGGTAGCGAACCTCGTCGTGTGCGATCGCCACGCGGCCCGGATCGCCCGTGTATTCGACGTCCGTCGTGCCGATCAGCGTGAAATCGCGTTCGTAGGGAATCGCGAACACGATGCGGCCGTCGGTATGCTGGAACAGGTAGGCGTCGTCGTGCTCGAACATCCTGGGCACGACGATGTGGCTGCCCTTGACGAGCCGCAGCCGCGCCGCGGCGGGCCTTTGCAGTGCCGTGTCGAGGAACGACGCGGCCCACGGCCCGGCGGCGTTGACGATGCAGCGCACAGTCACGTCCTTGTGCGTGCCGTCCTGCTTCGTCAGCGTCACGCGCCACACGTCGCCATCGCGCCGGGCCTGCGTGCAGGCGGTGCGCGGCAGCACGCAGGCGCCCTTCTGCGCCGCATCGACGGCGTTCAGCACGACCAGGCGCGCGTCGTCCACCCACGCATCCGAATACTCGAACCCTACCTTGAAGGACGGCTGCAGTGCGCGGCCGGCCGGGTGGCAGGAGAACCGCACGCCGCCCGATCCCGGCAGCAGTTCGCGGCGGGCCAGCCGGTCGTACAGGAACAGGCCGGCGCGGATCAGCAGCGCCGGGCGCTGGCCCGTGTGCGGCATCACGAAGCGCAGCGGACGCATGATGTGCGGCGCGGCGCGCAGCAGTACTTCGCGCTCGGCCAGAGCCTTCTTCACCAGGCCGAACTCGTAATGCTCCAGGTAGCGCAGGCCGCCATGGATCAGCTTTGTCGACGCGGACGATGTGTGCGACGCCAGGTCGTCGCGCTCGCACAGCGCCACGCACAGGCCGCGGCCCGCGATGTCGCGCGCAATGCCCGCGCCATTGATGCCGCCACCCACCACCAACACGTCACAATCGACGTCCTGCCTTGCCGCTGCCATTGGATCTCCGGCTCGATAATTTCTATCAAGATACGACAGTTACCGCTTGTTCCGCAAGTTGCGCGTTCCGTGCGCGGCGCCAGGCGCGACGGTGCGCCCCGCCGGGTGGTCTATAATGGCCCGGTTTGACCACCGTGGGATATCCGATTTGACCTCCTCCGCCTCCTGGCTGAACCGGCGCAACGCCGTGCGCGGCCTGATCGCCGTCGCCATCGCCGGCCTGCTCGCCACCCTCGCCCTGCTGGGCTACCTGTTGCTGGTCGTGCGGCCCCGGCTGCCCAGCCTGGAAGCCGTGACCGACTACAAGCCGAACATCCCGTTGCGCGTGTACACGGCCGACAGGGTGCTGATCGGCGAATTCGGCGAGGAGCACCGCGACTTCGTGCCGATCAAGGACATGCCGGACATGATGAAGAAAGCGCTGTTGGCCATCGAGGACACGCGCTTCTACGAACACGGCGGCGTGGACTGGGTGCGCGGGCTCGGGTCGATCAAGGCCAACCTGTCCGGCGGCTTCCGCCAGGGCGCGTCGACGATCACGATGCAGGTCGCCCGCAACTTCTACCTGACGCGGCGCAAGGAGCTCTCGCGCAAGCTCAACGAGATGATGTTGGCCTACAAGATCGAGGACGCGCTGACGAAAGACCAGATCCTCGAGCTGTACATGAACCAGATCTACCTGGGCCAGCGCTCGTACGGCTTCGCCGCGGCCGCCCAGGTTTATTTCGGCAAGCAGCTGAAGGACCTGTCGATCGCCGAGATCGCGATGCTGGCCGGGCTGCCGCAGAACCCCGCGCGCCACAACCCCATCACCAACTTCAAGCGGTCCAAGGCGCGCCAGCAGATCGTGCTGCGCCGCCTGCACGACCTCGACTACATCACCGATGCCCAGTACGAACAGGCGCGCGCCGAAACGCTGCACATCAATGAGCGCGGCCATGAGTTCGACACGCATGCGGAATACGTGGCCGAGCTGGCGCGCCAGCAGGTGTATGCCGAATTCAAGGAAGAAGCGTACACGCGCGGCATCGTGGTGCGTACGACGATCCTGAAGGCCGACCAGGAAGCTGCCTACGAATCCGTGCGACGCAACGTGCTGGCGTACGACCAGCGGCACGGCTACCGCGGCCCGGAGGGCTTCGTCGACCTGCCGGCCGACGACGAGGAACGCGAACGCGCGATCGACACGGCACTGGATCGCCGGCCGTCGAGCGACGGCCTGATTCCGGCGGTGGTGCTGGCTGCCAGCGCCGGCGAGGTGCGCGCCGAGACGGCCGACGGCCTGGACATCACAATCACCGGCGACGGCCTGAAGCTGGCCGCGGCCGGGTTGTCGGCGAAGGCCAGGGACGGCATCCGCCTGCGCCCGGGGTCCATCATTCGCGTGGCCCGCAACGGCACCAAGGGCTGGGCCATCACGCAGGTGCCGCAGGTGGCCGCCGCCTTCGTGTCGATCGATTCCACCACCGGCGCCTATCATGCGCTGGTCGGCGGCTTCGACTACAACCTGCAGAAGTTCAACCACGTGACGCAGGCGTGGCGCCAGCCCGGCTCGTCGATCAAGCCGTTCGTGTATTCGGCCGCCATCGAGAAGGGCTACGGCCCGGCCACGCTGGTCAACGACGTGCCGATCGAACTGCCCGGCGGCGCCAACGGCGCGCCGTGGCGGCCGCAGAACGACGACATGCAATTCGACGGCCCGATCACGATGCGGCGCTCGCTGGCCGCGTCGAAGAACGTGCCGTCGGTGCGTATCCTGCGCGCCGTCGACGTGCCGTACGCGCACGAGTTCCTGGGCCGCTTCGGCTTCGACGCCGCGCGCCATCCGCGCAACCTGACGATGGCGCTGGGCACCGGCGCCGTCACGCCGCAACAGCTGGCGGGCGCCTATTCCGTGTTCGCCAACGGCGGCTACCGCGTGCAACCGTACCTGATCGAGCGGATCGAGGATGCCGACGGCAAGGTGCTGTTCGCGGCCAAGCCACCCACCCGGCTGGAGGAGAGCGCCCGCGTGCTCGATGCACGCAATGCCTTCATCATGGATAGCATGCTGCGCGAAGTGGCGCGCACCGGCACCGGCGCCACGGCATTCCAGCGCCTGGGCCGCGTCGATATCGCCGGCAAGACGGGCACGACGAGCGATTCGTTCGACGGCTGGTTCGGCGGGTATGGCGGCGGCGTCGTGGCGGTGGCGTGGATGGGTTACGACGAACCGAAGTCGCTGGGCGGGCGCGAGTTCGGCGCCACGCTGGCGCTGCCGATCTGGATCGACTACATGAAGGTGGCGCTGGCCAAGCGGCCGGTGGTCGACCGCACGCCGCCCGAAGGTGTCGTGCAGGTGGACGGCGACTGGATTCTGGAGGAATACGCCAACGATCCGACCGTGCGCGGCATCGACCTGGACGACGGCGCGCCGATGGCGCCGCCGTCGCCGCCCGGTGTCGAAGGCGAAGCCGCCACCGCACCGGCCACCGTGCCGAACGCGCAGAACGTGACGCCGGTGCCGCCGCAGCAGCCGCAGCCGCTTCCCGGCCAGCTGACGAACTGAAGGCCCGCTCGGTTCCGCGTTCACTCGGCGGTGCTACAATCGCCCCATCCCCTCACCGGACGACAGCCATGGCACCAGTGCGGAACTCCCACCCGGACGCGCCGTCACGGCGCGCGCTGCTGCGCGCCGGGGCCGGTGCCGCGCTGGCGGCCGGCATGCCGCTGCGCGCGCCCGCCGCGGTCCGCGTGCCGCGCGTCGCGATGATTCTTTACCGCGGCGAGACGGATGTCGAAAAAGGTTTTCGCGACCACTTCGCGGGCCGCCTGATGCCGGTCGAATACCTGGTGCGCGACGTGGCGCTGGACGTCACGCGCGTGCGCGAGCACGTGGCCGAGGCGCGCGCCTGGCAGGCCGACCTGATCTACACCTGGGGCACGCCGGTCTCGCTGGCCGTCGCCGGCCGCGTGGGCGCCGTCAACCCGGCCGTGCACGTGACCGATGTGCCGGTCGTCTTCACGATGGTCGCCACGCCGGTCGGCTGCGGCCTCGTGCCGTCGCTGACGTCGTCCGGCCGCAATCTCACCGGCACCTGCCACGTGGTGCCGGTGCGCCAGCAGCTGGCCGCGATCCGGGCCTACCGGCCGTTCCGCCGGGTCGGCATCATCTACAATCCCGTCGAACCGAATTCCGTGCAGACCGTGCGCGAGCTGCGCGCGGCGATGCGGGCCGAAGGCATGACGTTGCTCGAACGCCCCGTGCCGCTGGACGATACGCGCCGGCCGCAGCCGGCCAGCCTGCCGGAACTGGTGGCCGACCTGGCCGAACGAGGCGCCACGTTGCTGTACATCGGCCCGGACAGCTTCCTGGCCGCGCACCGCGCGCCCCTTACGGATGCGGCGCTGGCCGTCGGGCTGCCCTGCTTCGCCGCCACGGAGGTGATGCTCCGCGAGGGCAAGGCGCTGTTCGGCCTCGTCTCGGACTATGGCGCGGTGGGCCGGCTGACGGCGCACAAGGCCGCGCAGATCCTGCAGCGCCGCACGCCGCCGGCGGACATTCCGATCGAAACGCTGGCGCGCTTCACCTACGTCGTCAACATGCGCGTCGCCGCCCAGCTGAACCTGCCGCCGCCGCGCAGCGTCAGCGCCTATGCCGAGCTGCTGACGTGACGGCGCTGGGCGCGGCAGTGCGCCCCGTGCTAGCATGCGCTGCATCGTGAACGGGGAGTTCTCTTGGGCAGCTGGAACCGGCCATCATTGTCGCAGTACCAAACGCTGGAGCTGGGCGTTGCGTTCGGGATCACGGACGTGGGGACCGTGCGCGCCTCGAACCAGGATCATTTTCATGTCGCCCCCGAGCTGAACCTGCTCGCAGTCGCGGACGGCATGGGCGGCCACGAAGCAGGCGAGATCGCGAGCGCGGAAGCGATCCGCCTGCTGTGCGACTATCTCGCCGGGCAGCGCGAGCACGCCGCGCCGCATGCTCGGCCGGCCGGCGCCCCGGAACCGGCCGACCCCGACGCCACGTGGACCGGCGCCGCGCTGAAGGCCGTCGCCACGCTGCACGACGCCGTTGCCTACGCCAACGCGCACCTATACCAGGCCAACCTCGCGCACCACCACGCGGAAGGCACGGGCATGGGCACGACGCTGACAGGCATGTGGCAGCCGGTGCCCGGCGGCCCGGCACTGATCTTCCACGTGGGCGACAGCCGCCTGTATTGCTGGCGCGCCGGCGCGCTGACGCAGCTGACGCGCGACCAGACGCTGTACCAGCAAGCGCTCGACCTGCACGCGCCGCCGCCTCTGCCGCCGCGCAACCTGCTGCTGCAGGCCGTCGGCCCCGGCTCCTTCGTGCAACCGGAACTGATCACCCACACGGTGGCGCCGGGCGACGTCTACCTGCTGTGCAGCGACGGCTTGCATGGCGAAACGCCGGCGGCGGCGCTGGCAGGCATCCTGGCGGACGCTCGCCCCGACAACCTGCACGCCTGCTGCGCCGGACTGGTCGCGATGGCCAAGCGCGACGGCAGCCGGGACAACATCACGGCCGTGCTGCTGCGCTGTTGATCACGGCGTCGCCGGCGATCGTCACCGCCAGCGGCGCGCCGCCGCCGATGTCGACGGCCACGTGGACGATGCCGTCGCGGCCCAGCGCGCGGCCCTGGTGGCCCTCGTACGCCAGCCGCACGCCGTCGTGCGCCATCAGCCCATGCCGCACCAGGTAGGCGCCGAGCGGCCCGTTCGCGTTGCCAGTGACGGGGTCTTCGGCCACGCCGATCGCCGGCGCGAACATGCGCCCTTCCGTGCGCCCTTCCCCCGCCACGAACGGGAAATATCCCTTGCTGCCCAAGTCCCCGCTCAAGGCGGTCAGCGCTTCCCGGTCGGGCGCCAGGCGGTCGAGCAAGGCGGCGTCCGTGAGCGGCACCAGCACCTTCGAGTGTCCGGTCGAGACGATCTGCACCGGCAGGTGGGCGGCGATATCGTCCGGCACGAGGCCCAGCGCGGCGGCGATCCGCGCACGCAGCGCCGCATCCAGCGGCGCGCCGAACTCGGGGGCGCCCTGGTGGATCGCCACGCGCCAGTCGCCCTCATGGCGGGTGACGCCGATGCGCTGCAAGCCGGCGCCCGTCTTCTGCACGAAGCTGCCGGAGATGCCCAGCACCGCGGCGCGCACATAATGGGCGGCGATCGTCGCGTGGCCACACACGGGCACCTCGACGGTGGGCGTGAAGAAGCGCACATGC
Source organism: Pseudoduganella flava (assembly GCF_007830495.1). Lineage (GTDB taxonomy): Bacteria > Pseudomonadota > Gammaproteobacteria > Burkholderiales > Burkholderiaceae_D > Rugamonas > Rugamonas flava. Next base: position 220,050 of record NZ_VLKW01000010.1, read on the forward strand.
ACGTCGTGGCGCTCGTCGTCGGGCGCCAGCACGAACGCCGTTTCGGAATAGCCGACGTCGCGGGCGATCGCCAGCATGTCGCCATCGGTCATGCCGTCCGCGTGCAGCACGACGCCGGCCGGGTTGCCGCGGCCGGGCGTGCGGGTGAATGCGTCGACGTGGTGGATCTGGGGTGCCATCGTTGCTCCGTGTAGTGGTGATGGTGGGAGCTTGTTCTGTGCCGCGTGCCGCCACAATCGGCGGCCGCACTGATAGACTCTTCCATTTGACGAGAGAATCTGCTGAGCATGAACGAACTGGACGACTACCGGGTGTTTGCCGCGATCGTGGAACTGGGCTCGCTGACGGCCGCCGCCCGGGCGCACGGTCGCTCGCTGCAGGCGGTGAGCCGGCTGTTGGCACGGCTGGAGCGGGAACTGGGCACGCAGCTGATCCGGCGCACCACGCGCAGCCTGCAGCCGACGCCGGCCGGGCTGGCGTTCGCCCACCGCATCCGCCCCGTGCTGGCCGAGCTGGACGCGGCCCGGGCCGAGGCGCGCAGCGAGGCCGAACACGTTGCCGGCGCGCTGCGGATCGCCGCGCCGGCCCTGCTGGCGGCCAGCCACGTGGGGCCGATGGTGGCGCGCTTCCTGCACCGCTGGCCGGACTTGCGGGTGGAACTGGTCGTCGGCGACCGCCCAGCCGACCTGCTGAGCGAAAAGCTCGATTTCGCCGTCCGGATCGGCGAACTGGCCGATTCCACGCTGCGCGCCCGGCCGCTGGCGCGGCTGCGCCGCGTGTTCTTTGCCGCGCCGGAGTGGGTACGGCGCCACGGCCTGCCGGCCACGCCCGAGGCGCTGGCGCAACTGCCGTGTGTCGTGCGGACGATCGGCCCGGAGCGGGGCCAGTGGCCGTACCAGGACGGCGCCACGGCGCGGCGGGTCAAGGTCGCCGGCGTGTTTCGTGCCAACGACGCCGCGACGTGCAACGAGGCCGTCGCGCAGGGGCTGGGCGCCGGCATGGCCGCGCTGTGGCAGGTGCGCCGCCTGCTCGACGAAGGCCGCGTGCAGCTCATCCTGCAGGACCACGAACCGCCGCCGCAGCGCGTGCAGGCTGTCTGGCACGGCACGCTGCCGGCGGCGGCGCGGCTGCTGGTCGATCACCTGGCCCTGCAATTCGGCGCCACGGTGGCGTAAGCGCGTCCCGGCCACAGGGACGACGCCCCTGCGATGCTTCGACTATAATGTTGCCTTCGCGCGGCCATGGCCGCGCTGCCTCGTCAGCCAGTTAGAAGTCAGCTCGTTACAAGTCAGCCTTCCTGCCGCATGCCTTTCGACTTTACTAAAGCCCTCCCGAAACCCGGTAACCGCTTCGCGCTGCCCGCGCTGTACGGTTCCGCCGACGCCTACGCGCTGGCGCAAGCGGCGTTGCACCTGAAGTCACAGGGCCGCATGCTGGCGGTCGTCGTCGCCCAGGCGGGCGACGGCCAGCGCCTGCTGGACGAGATCCCGTGGTTCGCACCGACTCTGCGCTGCCACCTGCTACCCGACTGGGAAACGCTGCCATACGACGCGTTCTCGCCGCACCAGGACCTGGTGTCCGAACGCCTGGCCACCTTGCACGAGATCCGCAGCGGCCAGTGCGACGTGATGCTGGTGCCGGCCACCACGGCCCTGGTGCGGATGGCGCCGCCGTCGTTCCTGGCCGCCTACACCTTCTTCTTCAAGCAGGGCGAAACGCTCGACGAGGGTGCGCTGCGCAAGCAACTGACGCTGGCCGGCTACAACCACGTGACGCAGGTGATGTCGCCCGGCGAATACTCGGTGCGCGGCGGCCTGATCGACCTGTTCCCGATGGGTTCCGCGCTGCCGTACCGGCTCGACCTGTTCGGCGACACGGTCGAGACGATCCGCACGTTCGACGCCGACACGCAACGCTCGCTGTATCCCGTCAAGGAAGTGCGCCTGCTGCCGGGCCGCGAATTCCCGATGGACGAGGCGGCGCGCACGACGTTCCGCAGCCGCTGGCGCGAAACGTTCGAGGGCGATCCGTCGCGTTCGATGATCTACAAGGACATCTCCAACGGCATCGCGTCGGCCGGCATCGAATACTACCTGCCGCTGTTCTTCGAAGAGACGGCAACGTTGTTCGATTACCTGCCCGACGGCGCCGCGCTGGCTCTCGTCGGCGACATCGACAGCGCGATCCGCCGCTTCTGGGCCGATACGGAAAGCCGCTACAAATTCCTGAAGGCCGACCGCGAGCGCCCGATCCTGCCGCCGGAAGCGATCTTCCTGCGCGACGAGGCGTTCTACACGCTGGCCAAGCCGCATGCCCGCGTGGCGATCGGCAAGGACAACGACGGCGAACCGTCCGAGCTGTCCGCGCCCGTCCCGAACGTGGCGGTGAACCGCCACCTGGACGATCCGCTGACGAACCTGCGCGCGTATCTGCTGAAGTTCCCGGGGCGCGTGATGATCTGCGCCGATTCGGCCGGCCGGCGCGAAACGCTGCAGCAGTATTTCGCCGAATTCGACCTGCACCCCGCGCTGGTCGAAGGCTATGACGGCTTCACGGGCTCGCACCAGAAGCTCGCGCTGGGCGTCGCGCCGCTGCAGGCCGGCTTCGAGCTGCGGCTGGACGAGCCATTGGCGTTCGTCACGGAGACGGAGCTGTATGCCGGTACCGGCCGGCGCGTCGGCAAGAAGAAGCAGGAAGCCGTCACGCAGGTCGAGTCGATGGTGCGCGACCTGTCGGAGCTGAAGATCGGCGACCCGGTGGTGCACATCAATCACGGCATCGGCCGCTACATGGGCCTGACCAGCATGGACCTGGGTGTCGGCGAGACCGAGTTCCTGCACCTGGAATACGCCAAGGACACCAAGCTGTACGTGCCCGTATCGCAGCTGCACGTGATCTCGCGCTATTCGGGCGGCGCGCCCGAGGATGCCCCGCTGCACACGCTGGGCTCCGGCCAGTGGGACAAGGCCAAGCGCAAGGCCGCCGAGCAGGTGCGCGACACGGCCGCCGAGCTGCTCAACTTGTACGCCCGGCGCGCCGCGCGCCAGGGCCATGCGTTCGAATATTCGTCGCACGACTACGAGCGCTTCGCCGACAGCTTCGGCTTCGACGAGACGCCGGACCAGGCGGCGGCGATCAATGCCGTGATCCACGACATGACGTCGGGCAAACCAATGGACCGGCTGGTGTGCGGCGACGTCGGCTTCGGCAAGACGGAAGTGGCGCTGCGCGCCGCATTCATCGCCGTCATGGGTGGCAAGCAGGTGGCGATCCTCGCGCCCACCACGCTGCTGGCCGAGCAGCATGCGCAGACGTTTGCCGACCGCTTCGCCGACTGGCCCGTGAAGATCGCGGAAATGTCGCGCTTCCGTACCGGCAAGGAGATCGCCAACGCGATCAAGGGCATGGCCGACGGCACGCTCGACATCGTGATCGGCACCCACAAGCTGCTGTCCGAGGACGTCAAGTTCACCCGCCTCGGCCTCGTCATCATCGACGAGGAACACCGCTTCGGCGTGCGCCAGAAGGAGGCGCTGAAGTCGTTGCGCGCCGAGGTCGACGTGCTGACCCTGACGGCCACGCCGATTCCCCGCACGCTGGGCATGGCGCTGGAAGGGCTGCGCGACTTTTCCGTCATCGCCACGGCGCCGCAGAAGCGCCTGGCCATCAAGACGTTCGTGCGCAGCGAGGGCGAATCGATCATCCGCGAAGCCGTGCTGCGCGAACTGAAGCGCGGCGGCCAGGTGTACTTCCTGCACAACGAGGTGGAGACGATCCAGAACCGCCTCGCCCAGCTGACGGAACTGCTGCCCGAAGCCCGCATCGCCGTCGCGCACGGCCAGATGCACGAGCGCGACCTGGAAAAGGTGATGCGCGACTTCGTGGCACAGCGCTACAACATCCTGTTGTGCACGACGATCATCGAAACGGGCATCGACGTGCCGACGGCGAACACGATCATCATGCACCGCGCCGACAAGTTCGGCCTCGCCCAGCTGCACCAGCTGCGCGGGCGCGTCGGCCGCTCACACCACCAGGCCTATGCCTACCTGCTCGTCAACGACCTGCAGGGCCTGTCGAAGCAGGCGCAGCGCCGGCTCGACGCGATCCAGCAGATGGAAGAACTGGGCAGCGGCTTCTACCTGGCGATGCACGACCTGGAGATCCGCGGCGCCGGCGAAGTGCTGGGCGAAAGCCAGTCCGGCGAAATGCTGGAAGTGGGCTTCCAGCTGTACACGGACATGCTGAACGAGGCCGTGCGCGCGCTGAAGGCGGGCAAGGAGCCGGATCTCGCGGCGCCGCTGGCGTCCACCACCGAGATCAACCTGCACGTTCCCGCGCTGCTGCCGGCCGACTTCTGCGGCGACGTGCACGAGCGCCTGTCGATCTACAAACGGCTCGCCAACTGCGCGTCGCAGGACGCGATCGACGGCCTGCAGGAAGAATTGATCGACCGCTTCGGCAAGCTGCCGGAGGCGACCCGTGCGCTGATCGAGACGCACCGGCTGCGCCTGGCCGCGGCCACGGTCGGCATCGTCAAGATCGACGCGCATGGAGAGGCAGCGAACCTGCAATTCATGCCGAAGCCGCCCATCGACCCGATGCGCATCATCACCCTGATCCAGAAGAACCGGCACATCAAGCTGAACGGACAGGACAAACTGAAGATCACCGCCAACATGCCGGACCTGGCGGCCCGCGTTGCACAGATCAAGAACGCGATCAAACAACTGACCGCATGAACCTTAGTCCGATGAATCAAGTACAAGACATCACGATGAACCTCGTCCTGCAGGGCGTGGACGACTGCATGCCGCGCGCCGAGCGCATCGCCGCGCTGACGGCACCGCGGCACGTCACCCGCATCTCCGACACGGCGCTGCGCTGCGACGGCATCGCCTTCTCGCCGGCGCTGCGCCAGACGATCGAAGTGGCCGCCCACGCGGCCGAACTGGACGCCACCTACATGATGGGCGTGCACCACCTTGCCGACTACAAGCTGGTCGCGATGGACATGGATTCCACGCTGATCACGATCGAATGCATCGACGAGATCGCCGACATGCAGGGCCTGAAACCGCAGGTGGCAGCAATCACGGAGGCGGCGATGCGGGGCGAGCTGGACTTCTCGGAAAGCCTGCGCCGCCGCGTCGCGCTGCTCGAAGGGCTCGATGCCTCGGCACTGCAGCGCGTGTACGACGAGCGCCTGCGCCTGTCGCCAGGTGCCGAACGGATGCTGCGCGCCGTGCAGGCCGCCGGCCTGAAGACGCTGCTCGTCTCGGGCGGCTTCACCTATTTCACCGACCGGCTGAAGGAGCGCCTGGGCCTCGACTACACGCGCGCCAACGAGCTCGAGATCGTCGACGGCAAGCTGACCGGCAAGGTGATCGGCGACATCGTCGACGCGGCCGCCAAGCAGGCCACCGTCGAGCACGTGTGCGCCGGCCTCGGCATCACCCCATCCGAGGCGATCGTGATGGGCGACGGCGCCAACGACCTGAAAATGATGGGCATCGCCGGCATGTCGGTGGCGTTCCGCGCCAAGCCGGTCGTGCGCGAACAGGCCACCGTGGCACTCAATTTCGTCGGCCTGGACGGCATCCTGAACCTGTTCGCCTGACCTGCCCGCCGGCCCGCGAGCTGGCGCGCGGCTGTTGCGCGGCTACCGATTTAGTAGCCATCCGTGCATGGTGCCACGCCGCCCGCGGCATCGTACAATGTGTTTTTAACACTTTTCGCGAGGCCACCATGCGCACCATGTCGATCGCCGGCACCCAGCTGGACGCCTATCACGTCTGCGCCTTCTTCGACAGCCGCACCCAGGAATACGCGGTGCTGACGCCGTTCTATCAGGAAGCCGTGACGCAGCGTGAAAAGAACCTGCACATCGTCGCGGCCGAGCTGCATGACGACCACAAGGCACGCTTGCGCGACGGCGGCATCGACACCCATCACTGCGAAACCTGCGGCCAGCTGGAAGTGCTGGGCTGGCAAGAGGCCTACCTGAACGCCGACGGCGCCTTCGACAAAAACAAGATGCTGGCGACTGTCGACGCGTTGACGCGCGAGGCCACGGCCGGCCAGTTCACGGGCCTGCGCATCATGGGCAATATGGGCTGGGCGTTCGCGGACCTGCCCGGCGCCGAAGACCTGATCGAGTACGAGGCCGAAGTCAACGAGGTGCTGGCCCGCAACCGCCAGCCGGCCGTGTGCGTCTACGACACCGCCAAGCTGTCCGGCGCGATGATGATGGACCTGCTGCGTACGCACCCGCTCACGCTGATCAACGGCGTCATCCAGGAAAACCCGTATTTCACGCCGCCGCGCGAGATGCTCGATGAACTGCGCCGCCGCAGGGGGCATATGAAGGATGCATGACGGCGAGCAGCGCGCGTACCCGCCGCCCCACCCGGCCGCGCTGACGCGGGAAACCCGGGACCTGATGGGCCTCCTCGCGCTGCCCGCCCTGTGGGCCGGGCGCGATGAGGAGGCGGTGCTGCGCATCATGAGCGAAGCCGTCGAACACCTCGTGCCGCTCGCATTCCTGTATGCGGACGTCGGCATGCGCGGTGGCCCGCGCCTGCGCATCCAGGGCGCTCCCGTCGACCTGGCCGATGCGCCGGCGTGGCTCGACAGCGTCACGATCTGGCCCCGTGCCGCGGCGCAGCGCGTGCAGCTGTGCGATACCCCGCTCGGCCCGCAGCGCGTGATCGTGCTCAGCCTCGGCCTGTACGAGACGGCCGGCGGCATCTGGTTCGGCTCGCCCGACCCCACGTTCCCGACGACCGCCCAGGTCGCGCTGCTGCGCGCCGCCACGACATTGGCTGCCAGCGGCCTGCAGACGGCCAGGCTGAACGCCGACCGCGAGGAAGCCAGCCGCGCCAAGGACGAATTCCTGGCGATGCTGGGCCACGAGCTGCGCAACCCGCTGGCGCCGATCGGCGGCGCCGCCGACCTGCTGCGCTACGGCCGGCTGGACGCGGCCCAGATCCGCCGCACCAGCGAGATCATCGCGCGCCAGGTCGTGCACATGACGGGCCTCGTCAACGACCTGCTGGACGTCTCGCGCGTGAAACGGGGCCTGGTGACGATCGAGCGCACCCGGCTGGACTTGAACCGCGTGGTAGCGGACGCCGTCGAACAGGCGCGCCCGCTCGTGTCGAACCGGCGCCACCACCTGGCGCTGCGGCTGCCGCCGCGGCGCGTGGCCGTCGAGGGCGACCACAAGCGCCTGGTCCAGGTGCTGGCGAACCTGCTGTCGAACGCGGCGAAGTACACGCCGGAGGGTGGCCAGATCACGGTCGAAGCGCTCTGCACGGACGGCCACGTGGAGATCTCGGTGGCCGACAACGGCATCGGCATCGAAGCGAAGCTGCTGCCGGCCGTATTCGACCTGTTCACGCAGGCCCGCCGCACGCCGGACCGTTCGCAGGGCGGGCTGGGGCTAGGCCTGGCCCTCGTCAAGGCGCTCGTCGAACAGCACCAGGGCACGGTGAGCGCACACAGCGACGGCCCGGGCCGCGGTTCGCGTTTCGTCGTTCGGCTGCCGGCCCTGCCGGCCGATGCCGCCGCGCCGCAAGGGCCCCTGGCGGACCTGCCCGGCACCGCCGGCAAAGTGCGCACGCTGGTCGTCGACGACAATGTCGACGCGGCGCTGATGCTGGCGCTGCTGCTGGAATCGCAGGGGCACGATGTGCGCACGGCACACGACGGCCCGGCCGCGCTGGCGCTGGCCGAGCGCGAACCGTTCGACGTGGGACTGCTCGACATCGGCCTGCCCGGCATGGACGGCAGGGAGCTGGCGCGCCGGCTGCGCCAATTGCCCACCGCCGCGGCCGCGCTGCTGATCGCGATCACCGGCTACGGCCAGGACAGCGACCGGCGGGCGTCGCTCGCGGCCGGCTTCGACCACCATTTCGTCAAACCCGTCGATACCCATGCGCTGACGGCGCTGCTGGCCGGCGCGCGGCGGCGCTGATCACTGCACCACCCCCTCCGCGCGCAGCCGCGCGATGTCCGCCGCCGTCATGCCGAGCCGCGCCAGCACGGCATCCGTATGCTCGCCCAGCGCCGGCCCTTGCCAGCGCACGGCGCCCGGCGTGTCGGACAGCTTCGGGACGATGCCCGGCATCTTGACGCGCACGCCGTCCGGCAGTTGCTGGTCGAGGATCATGTCGCGGGCCTGGTAATGCGGGTCGGCGACGATGTCCGCCACCGAGTAGATGCGGCCGGCCGGCACGTCGGCCGCTTCCAGCGCGGCCAGCACGTGCTCGATCGGATGCAGCGACGTCCAGCCGGCGATCGCGCCGTCGATCAGCGCGGCCTGCGCGGCGCGCCCGTCGTTGTGCGCAAAGCGGGGATCGTCGGCCAGATCCGGCCGGCCGATCACGGCCATCAGCCGCTTGTAGATCGGGTTGCTGTTGCCGGCGATGACGACGTAGGCGCCGTCGCGCGTCGGATACGTGTTCGACGGGGCGATGCCGGGCAGCGCGCCGCCGCTGCGCTCGCGCACGTGGCCCAGCAGGTCGTATTCGGGCACCAGGCTTTCCATCAGGTTGAACACGCTCTCGACCAGCGACACGTCGACGACCTGCCCTTCGCCCTGCCCCGTCTTCACGCGCAGCACCGCCATCAGCGCGCCGATCACCGCGTGCAGCGACGCCAGCGAATCGCCCAAGCTGACGCCGACGCGCGCCGGCACGCCGCCCGCCTCGCCCGTCGTGTAGCGGATGCCGCCCATCGCCTCGCCGATCGCGCCGAAGCCGGGGCGGTCCTTGTACGGGCCCGTCTGGCCATAGCCGGAGATGCGCACCATCGTCAGCTTCGGGTTCAGCGCATGCAGCACGTCCCAACCGAGGCCCAGCTTTTCCAGCGCGCCCGGCTTCATGTTCTCGATCAGCACGTCGGCCTCGGCGGCGAGGCGCTTGACGATGTCCACGCCTTCCGCGCTCTTCAGGTTCAGCGCGATCGATTGCTTGTTACGCGACTGCAGGTACCACCACAGCGACGTGCCGTTGTGCAGCTTGCGCCACTTGCGGATCGGATCGCCGTGCCCCGGCGCTTCGATCTTGATCACTTCCGCGCCGAATTCGGCCAGCAGCCGCGCCGCGAACGGCGCCGCGATCAGCGCGCCGATTTCCACCACCTTGATGCCTGCCAGGGGTCCGCTCATCGTTTCCTCCATCGTGTCGTGCGAGCATAGACAACGATGGCGCCGGCGTCCAGTGTCAGCCGAGCAGTTGCGGATTGCGCTGCCAGCAGGCGTACGTCAGCGCGCCGGCGAACGTGACCCAGCCGAGATAAGGCAGCAGCAGCACGCCGGCGGCGCGGCACGCCTTCCAGAACGCGATGGTCGTCGCGACGATCAGGGCCCACAGCAGCAGCACTTCCGCGAACGCGGCCGCGCCCAGGTGCCAGGCGAAGAACAGCCAGCTCCACAGCGCGTTCGCGGCCAGCTGCACCAGGTACAGGCCGAGCGTGCGCGGCGCCGTGGAAAAGCCGCGTACGCGCCACACGAGCCAGGCGGCGATCGCCATCAGCAGGTACAGCACGCTCCACACGGGGCCGAACACGCCGGGCGGGGGCGCCCATGCCGGCTTGTTCAGCTGGGCGTAGAACTCCGGCGCGTCGCGTGAAGCCCAGGCGCCCAGCGCGGCGGCGGTAAAAGTGACCAGCAGCCAGCCGGCCAGGCTTTTCACATTCTGCAGGAGGCGGTGCGTATTCATGGCAAACAAGGTGTGGGGGAAAGCCGACTGTATCAGCAGCGCCCCGCCGGCGGCGCACGGCGACGCTCGCCGCTGTCGTCGTCGTCCTCGTCGCCCTCGTCGTCATCGTGCACGCTATAATCGTGCAATGACCCGCGCCATCCTTTTTGCCGCCCTGCTGGGCTGTATGCCGGCGGCCCTGGCCGCGCCGGCGCCCGCGGGCGACCCCGCCGCCGGCGCGGCCGCGTTCAGGAAATGCGCATCGTGTCACCAGGTGGGCCCGCAAGCCCGCGCCGGCTTCGGGCCGCACCTGAACGGGTTGTTCGGCCGCCGCGCCGGCAGCACCGAGTACCGGTATTCCGCGGCGATGAAGAAGTCCGGCATCGTCTGGAACGACAGCACCCTGGCCGCCTTCCTGCGCGACCCGGGCGACGTGGTTCCGGGCACGAAGATGCGGTTCTGGGGCATCGGCGACGAACGCCAGATTGCCAACCTGCTTGCCTACCTGCGCCAATATCGATGATCATGTCCACTACCATCACCCACCGCGGCACCCGTATCGTCACCCTCGACGCCACCGAGGAACCGGCCACGCAATGCAAGCCGGGCGACATCGCGATCCAGCCCGTCGACGGCGGCTGGGCACTGTGGTTCGTCGCCGCGGACGGCAGCATCGACGGTTACGACGAGCCCTATCCGTCGCACCAGGAGGCATTGTGGTCCGCCAAGGCCGCGGCCGAATATGCCGGAGAGTGATGCCGGAGAGTGATGCCGGAGAGTGATGCCGGCGAGTGAAGCTGGCACTGGTGCTGGAACGGCAACTGGCTTGAACGATACCAAGGAGGAGACCATGCTTTACCAGGGAAGCTGCCACTGCGGCAATGTAGCATTCGAGATCGAAGGGACGATCGCCGGCGCGCTGGCATGCAATTGCTCGATCTGCCAGCGCAAGGGCGCACTGATGTGGTTCGTGCCGCGCACCGACCTGAAACTGAAGACGCCGGACGAGAACGCGGCCACCTACACGTTCAACAAGCACGTGATCCGCCACCGCTTCTGCCCCACGTGCGGCATCCACCCGTATGGCGAGGGCACCGACCCGCAGGGCAATGCGATGGCCGCGATCAACCTGCGCTGCATCGAGGGCATCGACCTGGAGGCGATCCCCGTGCAGCATTATGACGGGCGCAATCACTGACGAAGCCTGGCTGCGGGGTGCCCGCGTTGGCAGATTTGCTATAGACTGTGCCACTCGTTCACTACATGGAGTGCAAGATGGCACAGGAACTGGTTCTCGATGCGCGTACCGATTCGGCCAAGAACTGGGCGTTCTGGCTGTACGTCGGCCACGCGGTCAGCTTGCTGTTCACGCTCGGCGCGCTGTCGTTCATTCCGCTGATCCTCAACTACGTGCAGCGCTCGCAGGCCGAAGGCACGTTCGTGTACAGCCATCACAGCTGGCAGATCCGGTCGTTCTGGTGGTACGTGTTCTGGATGGCGATCGGCTGGCTGCTCGTCGTCACGATCATCGGGGTGCTGTTCGCGTGGATCGTGTTCGGCGTCGCGTGGCTGTGGAAGGCTTACCGGCTGATCCGCGGCTGGGTCGCGCTGAACAACAACGAGCCGATCTGACGCTCGTTCGAAGGCATCGAACAGGGCCGCGCACGCGGCCCTGTTTCATTACAGCGTGCGCAGGAACGCCACCAAATCGGCCTTCTCGTTATCCGACAGCTTCGTCTCCAGCACGAGGTTGAAGAACTCCACCGTATCCTCGAGCGTGATCAGGCGGCCGTCGTGCAGGTACGGCGGCGATTCCTTGATGCCCCGCAGCGGGAACGTCTTGATCTTGCCGTCGCCGACCACCTTCATGCCGTTCACCATCTTGACCTTGTAGAAGCGCTCCGTCTTCAGGTCGTGCATCAGGTTGTCCGTGTAGTACGGCGCCGCGTGGCACGTCACGCATTGTCCCTTGCCGTTGAAGATTTCCTGGCCGCGCAGTTCCTGTGGGCTCGCCTTGGCCGCATCGAGCTTGCCGTACACGTTCAGCTTCGGCGCCGGCGGGAAGTCCATCAGCGCCTGGAATTCGGCCATGAAGTGCACCTGGCTGCCCCGCTCCAGCACGTTGACACCCTTCTTCGTCGCGATAACGGGATCGCCGTCGAAATAGGCGGCGCGCTGTTCGAACTCTGTGAAGTCCTCGACCGTCTTCAGCGCGCGCTGCGAACCGAACAGGCGCTGCACGTTCAGGCCGCGCAAGGTCGGCGTCTCGATCCGGTGGCGCAGTTCCTGCGGCCGGATGTCGCCGACCAGGTGCGTCGAGCCGTTCGTGTGACCGTTCGAGTGGCAGTCCAGGCACGCGACGCCGCGGCTGGGCCGCACCGAGCGGCGGTCCTCGGTCTGGTTGAACTGCTGCTGCGGGAATGGCGTCAGCAGCAGGCGCAGGCCTTCGATCTGCTTCGGGTTCAAGAGGCCATTGAAGATCTCGTGGAAGTTATCGATCGTCAGCAGCTTGCCCTGGGTGACGTCGCCCATTTCCGGGTGCGTCGTCAAGAACATCGGCGCGGGGAACTCGGGCAGCACGTGGTCGGGCAGGTCGAACGCCAGGTCGAAGCGGTTCAGGTCGCGCTGCTCCTGCTTCAGGATCGCGTCAATGTGAAACTGCGGGAACAGCATGCCGCCTTCCGGATGGTTCGGGTGCGGCAGCGGCAGGAAGCCGGCCGGGAACAGGTCGCGCTGCTTGATGTCGTCGGGGCTCATCGCGGCCAGCTGCTGCCACGTGACGCCCTTCGGCAGCTTGACCCGCACGCCTTCCTGCACCGGTTTGCCGCGGTACATCGTGACGCCTTTCGCGGGGCGGTTGGCCAGGTCGTAGCGCTGCGCCAGCAATTCCTGCTGGCGGCGCTCGATCGCGGGCCGGGCAGCTTTCATCCGCTCCATCGTCACCTGGAACGGTTCCGTGATGTCCACCTTCATGTAGCTGGTGGGGCTTTGCGCCGGAGGAGGCTTGGGCTTGCCCTCCTGTGTCCACACGACCGTGGGGGCCAGCGCCAGCGTGACTGCGCATGCGATCCAGGAAGCCTTCATATCTCCTCCTTTGTTGTGGTTCAACTTAGTCGGGCTCAGCATTCTCCTGTGTACATTTAAGCATTCGCATGCATAAATTGAAAGACTGTGAACGATTGTATTGATTGATCGCAAGGATAGGCTGGAACTAATGCCGCAGCTCAGAGTCGGGCCAGCGCCTGTTCGATGTCCGCGATCAGGTCGGTCGGATCTTCGAGGCCGACATTGAAACGCACCAGCGTGCCCTGCTCCCCCCAGTTGCGGCGGCTCGCTTGCATCCGGTAAGGCACGCACAGGCTGTTCGGGCCGCCCCAGCTGTAGCCGATCTGGAACAGCTTCAATGCATCGACGAAGCGGTCCGTCTGTTCTTCCGTGTAGCGCGCATCGAAGAGCACGGAGAACAGGCCGCCCGCACCCGTGAAGTCGCGCTTCCAGTGCTCGTGGCCGGGGCAGTCCGCGAACGCCGGGTGCAGTACCTTGGCGATCTCCGGGCGGCCCTTCAGCCATGTGGCCACCTGGCGGGCGCCCGCATCGTGCGCATCGAAGCGCAGCTTCAAGGTCGGCAGTCCCCGCATCACGAGGTAGGCATCGTCGGCGCCGACACCATACCCCAGGCGCATATGCGACAGACTCAGTGTGTCGTGCAGCGCCGCATCGCGCACGATGACGGCGCCCATCAGCAGGTCCGCCCCGCCCGACTGGTACTTCGTCAGCGCCTGGATGACGATGTCGACGCCGAGGTCGAATGCGCGCACCGCGATGCCGGCGGACCACGTGTTATCGAGGGCAACGATCACGCCGCGTGCCTTCGCGGCGGCGCAGATCGCCGGCAGGTCGGGCACTTCCATCGACACGGACCCGGGCGCCTCGGCCCAGATCAGCTTCGTGTTCGGCTGGATTAGCTGGGCGATGCCGGCACCGATCAGCGGGTCGTAGTAACGGGCCGTGATGCCCATCGACTCCTGCAGCCAGTTGCCCAGCACGCGGTTCGGGTTGTAGATGTTGTCCGGCAGGAGAATGTCGTCGCCCGTCTTCAGCAGCGCGAAGTCGACCATCGAGATCGCGGCCAGGCCGGACGGCGCCAGCAGGCAGTGCTTGCCGCCTTCGATATCGGCCAGGCGGGCTTCCAGCGTGAACGTCGTCGGCGTGCCGTGCAGGCCGTAGGTATAGGCGTTCTTCTCGCGCCAGTCGCCCGACCGCATCGCCTGCACGTTGGGGAACAGTACCGTGGAGGCGTGGTGGATCGCCGGGGGGAAGGCGCCGAAGCCGGCCGGCGGCGTGTAGTCGTTGTGGATCAGCGAGGTTTGCAGAGAGATGGTCTTGTCGGTCATGGCGCGGAATGAAAAAAGGCGGACCGGGTGGTCCGCCTTTTATTTTAACCGTCAGGCCGTCCGACGACTGCTTCCGCTGACGCCGTGGCTCAGCTCCTGGCGACGAAGCCTGAACCCATCGGGCTCACGCCTTGGCGAGGAAGCGCGAGCCACTGGCTCACGCCTTGGCTACGAATCTTGAGCCCACTGGGCTCAAGATTCGCCCCAGAGGTCGTGCGCATCGGCGCGCGTGATCTCGACGTCGTAGAACTGCCCGACAGCGAGCTTCTTGTGCGGCTCGAACGGCTTCTTCACGTGCACGACGCCGTCGATCTCCGGCGCGTCCGCGGCCGAGCGGCCGATGGCGCCGGACGGCGTCAGCTCGTCGATCAGCACCTTGACCGTCTTGCCGACCTTGGCCTTCAGGCGCTGCTTCGAGATCTCTTCCTGCAGCAGCATCACGCGGCCGCGGCGCTCTTCGCGCACTTCTTCCGGCACCGGGTTGTCCAGCGCGTTGGCCGTCGCACCTTCGACCGGCGAGTAGGCGAAGCAGCCCAGGCGGTCGATCTGCGCTTCCTTCAGGAAGTCCAGCAGGTATTCGAATTCGGCTTCCGTCTCGCCCGGGAAGCCGGCGATGAACGTGGAGCGGATCGTCAGGTCCGGGTTCATCTGGCGCCACTTCAGGATGCGCTCCAGGTTCTTCTCGCCGGAGGCCGGGCGCTTCATCCGCTTCAGCACTTCCGGGTGCGCGTGCTGCATCGGGATGTCCAGGTAAGGCACCACGTGGCCGTCCGCCATCAGCGGAATGATCTCGTCCACGTGCGGGTACGGGTACACATAGTGCAGGCGCACCCACGCACCGTACTGCTTGGCGAGCTGGCCGAGCGCCTCGGTCAGCTGCGTCATGTGCGTCTTGACGGGGCGGCCGTTCCAGAAGCCGGAGCGGAACTTGACGTCGATGCCGTAGGCCGACGTGTCCTGCGAAATCACCAGCAGTTCCTTGACGCCCGCCTTGAACAGGTTTTCCGCTTCCAGCATCAGCTCCGCGATCGGGCGCGACACGAGGTCGCCGCGCATCGACGGGATGATGCAGAACGAGCAGCGGTGGTTGCAGCCTTCCGAGATCTTCAGGTAGGCATAGTGCTTCGGCGTCAGCTTCACGCCCTGCGGCGGCACGAGGTCGATGAACGGCTCGTGGGGCTTGGGCAGGTGCGTGTGCACCGACGCCATCACCTCGCCAACCGCGTGCGGGCCCGTCACGGCCAGCACCTTCGGGTGGATCTTCTGGATCAGGTCACTGCCGTCCGTATCCTTCTTCGCGCCCAGGCAGCCCGTGACGATCACCTTGCCGTTCTCGGCCAGCGCCTCGCCGATCGCATCGAGCGATTCCTGCACGGCGGCGTCGATGAAGCCGCAGGTGTTGACGATCACGAGGTCGGCGCCGTCGTACGACTTGGCGGTCTCGTAGCCTTCGGCGCGCAGCTGCGTGAGGATCTGTTCGGAGTCGACCAGCGCCTTCGGGCAGCCGAGCGATACGAAACCGACCTTCGGAGCAGGCGTGGCGGCGCCAGGTTCGGCGGGCTTGTTGAGACGGGAAAGTGGCTGAGATTGCATGTTTGTTTCGCAACGAATGTCGGGACCAATCCGCTATTTTACCTGACCGTAGCGCGTGCTACCATAGCCCGTCGCAATCACGGGAGACCGCGTGGCCACGTTGAAGGATGTCGCAGCCCTTGCCGGTGTCGGCATGTCCACCGCATCGCGCGCGATCTCCGGGTCCGGCCCCGTCTCTGCGGACGCGCTGCGCCGCGTGCAGGCCGCCGTGGAGCAGCTGAGCTTCCGCCCATCGTCGATCGGCCGTTCGCTGTCAGCCCAATCGCTGGGCATCATCGGCGTCTATGCCCCCACATTCTTTGGCGCGTATTACGGCACCATTCTCAAGCAAACCGACGTGGAACTGCGCGCGCTGCGCCGGCACGTGGTCGTCGCGACCGGGTGCGGCCCGCTGCCGCCGCGCGAAGAAGCCATCGAAGCCGTCAAGTTCCTGATCGGGCGCGATTGCGACGGCATCGTCGTGCTGGGCCACGACCTGCACGACGACGACCTCGTGATGCTGCACCGGCTGCATCCCCGCATCGCGTTCCTGAACCGCACATGCCCGACGCTGCCGGAGGCCGCGTTCTGCCCGGACCACGCTCACGGCGGCGCCCTCGCCGCCCGCACGCTGTTCGAGCATGGCCACCGCACGCTGGCCGTCATCGCCGGGCCGCTTGGCGCCAGCGACAACGCCGCCCGTCTGCACGGGTTCTTCGGCGAACTGGCGCGACACGGCATCGCCGCGGGTGACGTGCTGCGCATCGACTCGGATTTTTCCCGCGAAGGCGGCTATGCGGCCACCGAGGCGCTGCTGGCGGCCGGCCGGCCATTCACGGGCCTGTTCTGCGCGAACGACGAAATGGCCGTCGGCGCCCTCGCCTGCCTGCACCGGCGCGGCGTCGCTGTGCCTAGTGCCGTCTCCGTGATCGGCTACGACGACGACTACTCGGCCGCGTTCACGGCACCAGGCCTGACATCGATCCACATCCCGATCCGCGAGCTGACGCAAAACGCGGTGCGCTGGCTGGCGAACCAGTGCTACGGCACCGACTACCCCATCGCCCGCGAATTCCCGGTAACGGTGACGATGCGCGGGTCGGTCGCCAAGCCGCCACCCCAACCTGTGTTTCCTTAAATCGGGGACTGTCCCTCAATTTAGGAAATATTTCCAAAATCGAGGGACAGTCCCCTGTTGTTTCGATACCAGCTCGACAGCAAAAAGCGTTGTTTTCACACCAGCTGAGCAGGCGCGATTCTCGTCGCGCCAGAGTGAAACCCAAAAAGTTTCCTAAAATCGGGGACAGTCCCTCGAATCTGGAAATATTTCCTGAAATGAGGGACAGTCCCCTGTTGTTTTGCGACCAGCTCGACGGTTCCGGGCCGGGTGCTTCAGAACTTCATCGACAGCCGCGCCCCCAGCGTGCGGGGCTGGTTGTAGTACGCGGCCCAGATCTGCTGGTTCGGCTGGCAGGGGGCGCCCACCTGCGTGCAGACTTCGATCGCGTCGTACTTCACTTCCTTGTCCGTCGCGTTGTTGACGAACAGCTCGGCCGTGTAGGCCTTGTTCAGCGGCTCCCAGCGCAGCGACACGTCCACCGTCGTGTAGGCCTGCTGCTGCTTGACGCCCGGGTGGCCCGGCACATCGCGGTTGAACGCGCCGGCGCCGACGAACGACTTCGTTTCGTAGTGGGCCTGCACGCGCGGGGTCAGGCGGCCAGCGCCCACCGTGAAGTCGTGTTCGGCCATCAAGGTCGTCGCGAAGCGCGGCGCGTGCTTCAGTTCCGAGCCGCCCACGTCCTCCGCCGGCGCCGTCGTGCCGCACGATTGGCCGTTCGCGCGGGCCGCGTCGACGTCGCACGACAGGAAGCTGTCGTATGTCGCCTTCAGCCACGTCGCGTTGCCGGAAATGCGGGCGGCGTTCGTCGGCCGCCACGCGAATTCCGCTTCGACGCCCTTGACGGTGGCACCGGCCGCGTTGAAGTTCTGCAGCGTGTTATTGACGACCTGCGACTCCAGCTTGTCCTTGTACTTCATCCAGAACGCGTCGACGTTCAGCGTCAGCGCCCGGTTCAGCAGGTCGGACTTGACGCCGATCTCGTAGCTCGTCAGCTTTTCCGGCTTCGTCGTCGCGCCGCCGTCGCCGATCGCCGGCGAGTGGAAGCCCGTCGTCACCGACGCGAACGTCAGGATGTCGCGTGCCGGCTTGTACTCGACACGACCCAGCCACGTCGCCTGCCCGTATTTCAGGTCGGCCGTGTTGTCACCGGGCGTATTGCCGCAGTTCGCCACCGTGACGATGCCGCCCGGCCCGATATTGTGCGTGTTGATCAGGCCCGTGCCCGGCGTGACGAGCTGCGCGATCTGATTGGGTGTCAACACCGCCGTGCCGCGCGGCGCGTTGTCCGGCCAGTTCGGGCATGCCCAGTTCTGGCCGCCGCGGTCGAACTTGTGGTCCTTCGTGTAGCGCGCGCCGGCCGTCAGCTTGTATTGCTCGTTCAGGTTCCAGCTGCCCTGCGCGAACACGGCCTTCGACTTCAGCTGCCGGTCGCCCTGGATGAACGACATCGCCGACGCATACTCGCCCACCGTCGGCTGCACGAAGATCACGTTGCCGTTGGCGAGGTCCTGCCGCAACGCCGCCTCGGAAATCTGGCTGCGGTCGATGTCGAAGCGGATCTTGTTCTTCTCGCCGAACTCGAACAGCCCCGCCACCCATTCCACCGTGCCGCCCTCGCTCGACCTGAACTGCAGCTCGTTGGAATGGCTGTCGAACTGCCCCCACTCGGTGCGGTTCTCGGCCTTGAAGCCCAGGTACAGGCCAGCGTCCGCATCGCTCGCATTGCTGCGTTTCAGGCGGCTCCAGCTGCCCAGGTACTGCACGTCCACGTAATCGTTCAGCGCCCAGTTCCACTTCGTCTTGTAGGTAGTGATCGACTGGTTCAGGGTGCCCGGCGTGTCGATCACCGTGCTCCAGCGGTCGCGGTTGCCCGGCTCGACGGCGAGGTAGACGTTGCCGGCACCCTTGTCCTCGTAGTAGTCGGCGATGAACGTGGCCTTCAACGTCGGCAGGATCTTCCACAGCAACGTGGCGCGGGCACCCGCCTGGTCCTGCGCGCCGTATTTCTTCGCGCCGGGCGGCACGTTCGAGCCTTGCGCGAAGTCCACGTAGCCGTCGTGGCTGTCCTTGATCGCCGCGACGCGCAGCGCCACGTTGTCCGAGAACGGGATATTGATCATGCCCTGCGTCTGGATGCGGTGATAGTCGCCGACGACGACCGATGCGGCACCCAGCATCTTCTGCGTGTTCGGCGCGGCCGAGACGAGGTTGACGGCACCGGCCGTCGAGTTACGGCCGTTCAGCGTGCCCTGCGGACCGCGCGCCACCTCGACGTGCGACAGGTCGTACATCAGCGCCGTCGCGCCCTGGGGACGCGGCAGATAGATGCCATCGACATAGAACGCGACGGCCGGGTCGCCCAGCTCCGTGTGATTCGCGGAGCCGACACCGCGCAGGTACACGTGCACGCCCCCCGAATCGCTGTGCGGCTCGACGACGAGGCTCGGCACCAGCGACGTCAGCGAAGCGAGATCCTTGACCTGGTTATTCTGCAGCGTATCCTGCGTGAAGGCCGACACGGCCAGCGGCGTATCCTGCACCAGCTGGTCGCGCCGGTTCGCCGTGACGACGATGCGTTCCAGGCCACCGCCGGACGCGGTCGCGTTATCGGCCGTGGCACCGGTCGCCCCGCCGGTATCCGTCTGCGCGGTTGCCCCATGTACCTGCATTGCCGCCGCGACGGCCAGCGCCAGCGCGGTCTTCCTGTTCTGTTTCATCGGTCTGCCCTCTTCTTCCCGGTTGGTGGATGGACTACGTTGAAAACGCAGGCGTGAGCCGTCCCTGCCGCTCACGCATGGCGGATGCACTGCGAAACTGGAATGAGAACTTACAGGCGCTGGGTCGTCGTCGCGTCGAACAGCGAGATCTGCCCACCGCGTAGCGCGAACGCGCCGCCCGGCCGGTCGTCCTGCACGATCGCCGCGACCTGCGTGCCGTGGAAGCTGTGCCAGACGACGCGGTGCGCGCCCATCGCCTCGACCAGCGCTACCGGCGCGCGATAAAAGCCGTCAGCATGACCATCGGCGGCCACGTCGACATCCTCCGGCCGCACGCCTAGCACGACGCGCTGGCCATCCGTGGGCGGCTGGCGAAACGGGTAATGCGCCACGTCCAGCGCCATGTGCTCGGTGACGAAGCGCAGGCCGCCGCGCGTATCGATGCGGCCTTCGAACAGGTTCATGCCGGGCGAACCGAGGAAGGTCGCGACGAACAGGTTTTCCGGCGCCCGGTAGATCGCATCGGGCGTATCGAACTGCTGGATCACGCCGCCCTTCATCACGGCCATCCGGTCGGCGAGGGTCATCGCCTCGACCTGGTCGTGGGTCACGTAGATCATCGTCGCCCCGAGCTGGCGGTGCAGCGTCTTCAGTTCGCGGCGCAGCTCCGTGCGCAACTTGGCGTCCAGGTTCGACAGCGGTTCGTCGAACAGGAACACGTCCGCCTGCCGCACGATCGCGCGGCCGATCGCCACACGCTGGCGCTGGCCTCCCGAGAGCTCGGCCGGCTTGCGCTTCAACAGCGGGCCCAGTTGCAGCATCTCGGCCGCCCGTGCCACCCGCCGCTCGATCTCGGCCTTCGGCGTGCCGTTGATGCGCAGGCCGAACGACATATTGCGCTCCACGTTCATCGTCGGGTACAGCGCATAGGACTGGAACACGAGCGCGATGCCGCGATCCTTCGGGTCCGCGTAGGTCATGTCGCGACCACCGATGCGGATCTGGCCGCCGGCGGCGTCGTTCAAGCCGGCGATGCTGTGCAACAGCGTGGATTTGCCGCAGCCGGAAGGCCCCAGCAGCACGATGAATTCGCCCGCGTCGACTTCGAGGTCGAGCGCGTCGATCACCTTGTTGGCACCGAGCTGGATCTGCAGGTTGCGGATGGAGACGTTGGCCATAGGATTACCCCTTCACTGCGCCGTTGGCGATACCGCGGACGAACCAGCGGCCGGAAAAGAAATACAGCGCGAGCGGCACCAGCGACGTCAGGATCGTCGCCGCCATGTTGACGTTGTACAGCCGCTCGCCCGTCGTCGTGTTGATGATGTTGTTCAGCTGGACCGTCATCGGCAGGTTGTCCGAGCCGGCGAACACGAGGCCCAGCAGAAAGTCGTTCCAGATGTTCGTCACCTGCATGATCAGCGCGACGACGATCACCGGTGTCGACATCGGCAGCATCAGCGCGAAGAAGATGCGCCAGAAACCGCCGCCGTCGATGCGCGCCGCCTTGAACAGCTCCTGCGGCAAGGCCGCGTAGTAATTGCGGAACAATAGCGTCATCATCGGCATGCCGAACACGATATGGACGATGACGATGCCGGGCAGGCTGCTGTACAGCTCCACGGCTGCCAGCGCCCGCACCAGCGGATACAGCATCACCTGCCCGGGAATGAACGCGCCGATCATCAGCACGGCGAACAGCAGGTTCGCGCCGCGCGGCCGCCAGAACGACAGCGCATAGCCGTTGACGGCACCGAGCGCGATCGACAGCACGACGCTGGGTACCGTGATCTTCACGGAATTCCAGAAGCCGCCGCGGATGCCCTCGCATTCGAGTCCCGTGCAGGCGGCCTGCCACGCATTGCGCCACGGCTCGACGGTAGGCGCCAGCGGCAGCGCGAAGATGTTCCCCAGCCGGATCTCGGCCATCGGCTTCACGGACGTCACCAGCATCACGTACAGCGGCACGAGGAAGAACAGCGCGGCCGATATCAGGAACAGGTAGATGCCGATGCGCGCCGGCGTGAAGTGGCTGCGGCGCGGCGGGCGGGCGACGGCGGGCGGTTGCACTGCCAGTTCGATGTCGCGCTTCATGAGCGTCCTCTCTGCGCCGCCTTGCCGCGGGCGTAGTACAGCGGTGCGACAATCGCCAGCACCGTCAGCAGCAGCACGATCGATGCGGCCGACGCGAGGCCGATGTTGGCGCGGCCGAACAGGTAGTCCATGATGAATTTGGCCGGCACTTCGCTGGCCGTGCCAGGGCCGCCCTGCGTCATCGCGACGACCGCGTCGAACAGCTTGACGACCATCACGAACAGCAGCATGAACGCCGTCGACAGCGACGGCCACAGCATCGGCAGCACGATCGACACGTACACGCGCCACTTCGGGATGCCGTCGATGCGGGCGGCCTTCCACAGCTCTTCGTCGATGCCGCGCAGGCCGGACAGCAACAGCGCCATCACAAGGCCGGACGCCTGCCAGACGGTGGCGATGACGATCGTGTACAACACCTTGTCCTGCTGGACGATCCAGTCGAACGCGAACGTGTCGAAGCCGAGGTGACGCACCACCTGCTGGACGCCCAGCTCCGGGTTCAGGATCCACTGCCACACGAGCCCCGTGGCGACGAACGACATCGCATACGGATACAGGAACACGGTGCGCAGCATGCCTTCGCCGGCCACCTTCTGGTCGATGAACACGGCCAGCAGGAAGCCCAGCACGAGGCAGGCGGCGATGAACAGCAGGCCGTACACGGCCAGGTTCTCCAGCGACAGCAGCCAGCGCGCGTTGCGGAACAGGCGTTCGTACTGGCCCAGGCCGACGAAGTCGCCGGCCGGGAAGATGCGGCTCGACGATACCGAGACGCGGGCCGTCCACAGGATCGTCAGCACGTAGGCGCCGAGTGCCACGGCGGCCATCGGCACCAGCGCCAGATAGGCCGAGAAGCACGCGAGCGAGGAACCGGGGCGGCGCACGGCTACCATGTGTTGTCCTTGATCGCCTGGGCGAACGCCTGCTGGGCGCGTTCCGGCGTTTCGTTACGGTTCCAGTAATTGGTCAGCACGTCCTGCAGTGCGCCGTTCAGGTCCGGGTCGAGCAGCATCTCCGCGTTCGGCAGCTGGCGCGACTTGTCCTGCATGATCTCGATGCCCATGCGCGCGCACAGGTCCAGCTTCGTCATGTCGACGTCCGGCCGGATCGGAATGGAACCCTTGCGGGCGCTGAATTCGGCCTGCGGGCCGGGCGCCGTCATCACGGCGGCGAGCAGCTTCTGCGCCTTGACGATCTGCGGCTTCGCCGTCTTCGGGAACACGAACGCGTCGCCGGCCACCATGTACGGCGGCTTGGCGCCGAAGCCGGGGAAGCAGCCGAAGTCCTTGCCGGCCACCTGCCCGGCCGACGTGAACTCGCCCTTGGCCCAGTCGCCCATGATCTGCACGCCGGCCCGTCCGGACACGACGAGCGCCGTCGCATCGTTCCAGTTGCGGCCCGGCGAGCCCGGATCGGTGTACCCGCGCAGTGCCTTGAACTTCACGAGCACGTCGCGAAACGCCGGCGAATGCACTGCCTTGAT
The DNA here is from genome assembly GCF_007830495.1 of Pseudoduganella flava. GTDB lineage: Bacteria > Pseudomonadota > Gammaproteobacteria > Burkholderiales > Burkholderiaceae_D > Rugamonas > Rugamonas flava. The sequence goes on from NZ_VLKW01000010.1 coordinate 243,137, forward strand.
GTCGCGGTCGCGGTAGATCTTCAGGTACAGCTCGGAGCCGCCGACGAGCGCGAAGATGGCGTCGAACAGGATCTTCTCTTGCCACACCTGGCCGCCGAACGCCAGCGGGATCAGGCCGGCCTTCTTCAGCTTGTCCAGCTGGGCGACGAATTCGTCCCAGCTCTTCGGCTCGGCCTTGATGCCGGCCTTTGCATACGCGGCCTTCGAGTAGAAGAACCAGGCCGGCATGTGGATGTCGACGGGCGCCGCATAGTAATGGCCGTTGATCTTGATGACGTCGATGATCGTCTGCGGCAGCACCTTGTCCCAGCTGCCCTGGGCAGCCACGTCGTCGACGTTGTTCAGCAAGCCCTGGTCGACGATGTCGCGAAACTGCTTGGACGTGTTGAATTGCGCGGCGACGGGGGCATTGCCGCCGACGATGCGGTTGATCGTCGACGCGCGCGACTGGTCGGCGCCCGCCACGGCCTGGTCGATCCATTGCCCGCCGGCGCGCGTGAACGCGTCGGCGAACTGGCGGATCGCCGCGGACTCGCCGCCCGAAGTCCACCAGTGCGACACCGTGGCCCTCAGCGGCGCGGCGGGCGGCGGCTGCACCGCCTGCGCCGGCGGCAGCGCCAGTGGCAGCACAAGTGGCAGCACCAGCGCCGCGGCCACCGCGCCAGGGATAGCCTTGTTCATTTTGTCTCCATGGCGCATCGAGGCGCCTTTTTGGTATGGGATGCTTATGATAAGTGAAACAGGCTTGCCGGCAGAAGGGCTTTAAGGTCTCCCTCTTCGTTGTGCCAGGAAGTCGCGCACCAGCTGGGCGCTGCGCTTGACGGTGCGGCGCTGCGTGGCATAGTCGACGTGGACGATGCCGAAGCGCCGCTCGTAGCCGAAGGCCCACTCGAAATTGTCCATCAGCGACCAGATGAAGTAGCCGCGCACGTCGACGCCGGCCTTCACGGCCTGGTCGACGGCGGCCAGGTGGCGGTTCAGGAACGCGATACGCTGGCCGTCGACGACCTGGCCGTCCACCACCTCGTCGTCGCAGGCCATGCCGTTCTCCGTGATGTAGATCGGTGGCAGGTTCGCATACCGCCCGTGGAAGCCGACCAGCAGGTCGCGCAGGCCGTCCGGGTGCACTTCCCAGCCCATCTGCGTGCGCTCGACGCCTTCCAATGGCACTTCCACGTAGCCGCCGTTGTCGTCGGCGCGCACATTGGTGCGGAAGTAGTAATTGATGCCCAGGAAGTCGAGCGGCGCGGCGATGAGCGCCAGGTCGCCATCGTGCACCGGCGGCGCGGCGTCCTGCCACAGCTCTTCATACAGCGCGGCCGGATAGCGGCACTTCAGCAGCGGGTCGAGCACCCAGTCGTTGTGCTGCATCTCGAAGAGTTCCGCGGCGCGCCGGTCCGCGGCTGTGTCGCCATCCGTCGTGCCGCGGCCGACGTTGATGACGATGCCCTTCTGCGAAGCGGGGTCGTTGCGGCGCAGCGCCTGCAGCGCCAGGCCATGGCCCAGCAGCAGGTGGTGCATCGCCTGGTTGGCCTCGACGACGCTGGTGCGGCCGGGCGCGTGGTGGCCGGTGCCGTAGCCGTGCATCGCCGAGCACCATGGCTCGTTCAACGTCGACCAGAAATCGACGAGGCCCGCCAGCTCACGGCTCATCAGGTCCGCGTACTCAGCGAAGCGATACGCCGTGTCGCGATTGCGCCAGCCGCCGGCGTCTTCCAGGTGCTGAGGCAGGTCCCAGTGGTACAGCGTGACCGACGTCTGGATCCCCTTCTCGCGCAGCGCTTGCAGCAGGTTGCGGTAGAACGCGATGCCCGTCTCGTTCGGCCGGCCGGCGGCATCCATCACGCGCGGCCACGCGATCGAGAGGCGGTAGGCTTCGACGCCGAGCGATGCGATCAGTTCCACGTCGTCGCGCCAGCGATGGTAGTGGTCGCAAGCGACGGCGCCGGTGTCGCCATGCAGCACCTTGCCGGGCGTGGCCGAGAAGGTATCCCAGATGGACGGCAGGCGGCCATCCTCGTCCACGGCGCCCTCGATCTGGTAGGCGGCGGTGGCGACGCCGAGCAGGAAGTCCTTGCGCCACAGGACGGAGTCCGGCGGCGCGTCGAAGGTCTCCGCCACCTGAGCGTGCAATGCATTGTGAACCACAAAAACTCCTTCGCTGATGAGTCTGGGAAGCACAAGTGGAAGCGCTTCCACTTCGATGTTGCCAATACTATCAGTGATATTTTTCCCCCGTCAAACACTTTTTGGAAAGGTTTCCCATCGTGGCAAAAAGCCTACAATGCCCTGCTGAGCTGGTCGCTAAACAACGGGGGACTGTCCCTCGTTTTTGGAAATTATTTCCGATGGGATCCGGCCAACGGGCGAAATTGCCGCACGTTCGCGGCAAAATGCACCGGTTAGGCGGAGATAGCCCGGCAGCAAGCAAAAAGTTGCCAAAAACGAGGGACAGTCCCCGAATTTGGGAAATGTTTCCGAAAAACGGGGTCTGACCCCGAAGTTTGGCAACTTCGCGGTGTCAGCGCGTGTGGATGCGCAGGCCGTGCTCGCCGCGGGCCAGGTCGTCGTGCAGCGTAAGGGCGGGGATCGCGTAGTCGCCGCCGTTCTGGCGGCGGAACGGGATCGGGGCGGTCGTTGCCAGCGTGTCGAGGCGGGCCGCGAGGCCGTCGCGGACGGTGGCGTAACGCTCTTCGTTCATCTTGCCGGCCCGGTAGACGACATACGGCGGCAGCACGTCGAAGCCCGGGTAGTACAGGATCCCGTGCTGGATCGGGAACAGCAGCTCGTCGAGCGAACCGTTGATGCCGCGCGGGCTGTAGTGCGATTCCCAGCCGCCCGTGGTGACGACCAGCATCGCGCGCTTGCCGGCCAGCGTGCCTTCGCCGTAGCGGTCGCCCCAGTGCCGGTCCGAGTGCTCGCCGACGCCGTACGCGAAGCCGTACGCGTAGACACGCTCGATCCAGCCCTTCATGATCGCCGGCATCGAGAACCACCACAGCGGGAACTGGAAGATCACCACGTCGGCCCAGCGCAGCTTCTCTTGCTCGCGGACGATGTCGTCGCTCTGCCAGCCGTTCTGGAACGCTCGCTGCGATGCGTGCGACGGGTCGAAGCGCCCTCTTTCCGGCGGTTCCTTGCTGTCCGCGGCGTCGACGGTGGCCTTCCAGTTCATCGCATACAGGTCCGACACCTGCACCTCGTGCCCGGCGGCGCGCAGGTGGCGCAGCGCGAAGTCCTTCAGCGCGCCGTTCAGCGAGCGCGGCTCCGGGTGGGCGTACACATACAACACGTTCATGCTTTCCTCCTTTGGTTGGGATGGAAGCAGGATAGGCGTGCACGCGGTATATTAGAAATGAATTACCAGAATACGAGCCATAGACATGATCAATCTGCTCCGCCTCGACCTGAACCTCCTCGTCACGCTCGACGTCCTGCTCGAGGAGCACAATGTGACGCGCGCCGCGGCACGCTTGCACTTGTCGCAGCCATCGATCAGCGTACAGCTGGCGCGGCTGCGCGACATGCTCAAGGATCCCCTGCTCCTGCCCGGTCCGCGCGGCATGCGCCCGACGGCACGCGCCGAGGAGCTGCGGGCACCGCTGCGCCAGGCCCTCGAATCGCTGGAACAGGCGGTGGCGCCCTCCGCGCCGTTCGACCCGGCCGCGGCCAGCCAGACGTGGTGCGTGGCCGCGTCGGACTACGGCGAGTCGACCGTCGTGCTGCCCGCGCTGGCCGGCCTGCGCGCGGCCGCGCCGGGCACGCGGCTGGCCGTCGTCGAGATGCATCCGGCCCGCATCGCCCGCCAGGCCGAACAGGGCGACATCGATCTTGCCTTCCACACCGTCGCCGGCTCGCCGCCGGGCCTGCGCCGGCGCACGCTGTTCGCGGAACGCTATGTGCTGGTGGGCCGCGCCGGCCATCCGCGCCTGAAGCGCCGGCCCACGCTGGCGCAGTTCTGCGCGCTCGACTTCGCGATCGTGTCGCCCGACGGCGGCGGCTTCGAGGGCGTTACCGATGCGGCGCTGGCCCAGGTGGGCGCGCAGCGGCGTGTCGTGCTGTCGGTGCCGCATTTCCTGTTCGTCGCATCGGCCGTCGCGCAGACGGATCTTGTCGCGATGCTGCCGCAGCGCCTGGCGCGCCAGCTGCAGGGATCACAGGATTTGCGGGTGGTGGAAGCGCCGGTCGACGTGCCGGGCTACGAGATGGCGATGCTGTGGCATGAGCGCCTGCATCGCGATCCGGCGCACCGCTGGCTGCGCGAGCATGTCGCCGCAGCGGTGCGAGACTAAGGGATTACTTCTTGTCGGTCGGTGCCGGCGGCACGGCGAACGGGAAAGCACCGAACAGGTTCTTGCTCTGGTTTTGCATCTGCTCCTGCATCTGCACGAACAGGCTCTTGCTCTGGTCGATGTAGTTGTTCATCATGCCCTGCATGATCGGCGCCTGCACGTTCATGAACTGGGTCCACATCTCGGGGCTGAACGTCTTGCCGTCGAAATTGGCGGCGCTTTGCGTCAGGCGGCGCTGGATGTCGGTGAACGCCTGGACGTTCTTTTCCAGGTAAGTCCCCATCATGCCCTGCATCGCGTGCCCGTAGTAGCGGATGATCTGGGCCAGCACGTCCGTCGAAAACATCGGCGCGCCGCTGGCCTCTTCCTCGAGAATGATCTGCAACAGGATGCTGCGGGTCAGGTCTTCGTTCGACTTCGCGTCAACCACCGTGAACGGCTCATTGTCCAGCACCAGCTGCTTCACGTCGGTGAGCGTGATATACGAGCTGGTCTGCGTATCGTAGAGCCGGCGATTGGGGTACTTCTTGATCAGGCGTTCGGCAGTTTTCTTTACACTACTCATCACAAGTCCGATTGGTGGTCATATTGCGCCGCAGCGCATACCGTGTTGACTTCGAAAAAAAAGCGAACCGAGAGTTCGCTTTCACTAGCCCTGCGCACCCTATTATAGAGTGAAAATTTCGCGCAATGTACGTTGCGTTATATGAAATTGGCATTAAGAACGCGTTATTGCAACGCAACCAGCACACCATCCGGGAAAAGCCGGCATCGTTTCCAACCGTTTCTCGGCTTAATCAGCCTTTTCCTTCACGTAACGGCCCGGCGCAGGCTCGATCGGCTTGTACTTCGCGCTGCCCAGCTTGGTCCGGGCCTTGACGTCCTTGCCGCCGTGTTCCGCCAGGAACGCGGCCCATTGCGGCCACCAGCTGCCTGGCTGTTCCGTCGCGCCGGCAAACCACGCCTCCGGGTCTTCCGGGCGGCCGTCGCTGATCCAGTGACTGCGCTTGTTCTTGGACGGCGCATTGATGACGCCCGCTATGTGCCCCGATGCGCCCAGCACGAAGCGGTTCGCCTCGCGCTTGCCCGGATTCAGGATGTTCATCGAGCCATAAGCGGACGTCCATGGCACGATGTGGTCCTCGCGGGAGCCGTAGATGAACGCCGGCGCGTCGATCGTGCCCAGGTCCACGGGGACGCCGCCGACCTTCACGCGCCCCGGGTCCTTCAGCTTGTTCTCCAGGTACGTGTTACGCAGGTACCAGCAGAACATCGGGCCCGGCAGGTTCGTCGAATCGGAGTTCCAGTACAGCAGGTCGAACGGCGGCGGCTCGTTGCCCTTCAGGTAGTTCGACTGCACGTAGTTCCATACCAGGTCGTTCGGGCGCAAGCTGGAGAACGTGCTGGCCAGGTCGCGGCCCGGCATCAGGCCGCCGTGCGCGAGGGCCTGTTCGCGCAGCTGCACTTGCGGCTCATCGACGAACACGTTCAGCACGCCCGTGTCGGAAAAGTCCAGGAACGTCGTCAGCAGCGTCACGCTGGCCGCCGGCTGTTCGCCGCGCGCGGCCAGCACGGCCAGCGCGGTCGACAGCAGCGTGCCGCCGACGCAGAAGCCCAGCGTGTTCAGCCGCGGCTCCTTCGTGATCTCCTGCACCACACGGATCGCCTCGATCACGCCCTGCTCCGTGTAGTCGTCCCACGACGTCTTCGCGAGCGATGCGTCCGGGTTGCGCCACGAGACGAGGAACACGGTATTGCCCTGCTCCACCGCGTAGCGCACCAGCGAGTTTTCCGGCTGCAGGTCGAGGATGTAGAACTTGTTGATGCACGGCGGGACCATCAGCAGCGGGCGCTGTTTCACGGTCTCCGTCAGCGGCTTGTACTGCAGCAGCTGGAACAGCGGGTTCTCGTAGACGACCTGCCCTTCCGTCGTGGCCAGGTTACGGCCCACTTCGAACGCCTTTTCGTCGGACAGCGAGATGTGGCCCTTCTGCATGTCGGCCAGCATGTTCTTCAAGCCGCGCGTCAGGCTTTCGCCCTTCGTCTCGATCAGCTTCTGCTGGGCCTCGGGATTGGTAGCCAGGAAGTTCGCCGGCGACATCGCATCGACGAGCTGCTGCACGGCGAAGCGGATCTTCTGCTTCTGGTGCGGCGTGGCCTCGACGGCGTCCGCCATCGCCAGCAGGAACTTGGCATTGAGCAGGTAGGCCGCCGCGTTGAAGGCGGTGATCGGGTTGGCCTTCCACGCGTCGCCGGCGAAGCGGCGGTCGCGGATCTCGGGCGTCTTGCCCTCCAGGACCTGCTGCCACAGCGCGCCCAGTTCGGCCATGTATTCGTTCTTCAGCGTCTCCAGCACGTCCGGCCGGAACGTGGCGCCGGCGTCGCGCAGCATCGCGAGGCCGGGGAAATTCGGCGGAAGATGGGCGGCGAAACTCTCGGGCAGATTGCCGGGGAAACCCGCCGGGAAATTGGCGGGAAAACTAGCGGGCGGCATCCAGGCCTTCCACTGCTCAGGGTTCATCCAGCTGGCCATCGTCTGCGCGTCGGGCATATTCATGTGCATTCCATTTAGAATTGATCTGTCAAATCCAACCGAAACTACCAATGCTGATCGTTGCACTTGCCTGGATTTACGTCGTTCTGTTGATGGCGCTGACGGAACCGACGATCGTCGCAGGCATCATGACTTTCCTGCTGTACTGCGCTCTTCCACTCGGGATTCTATTCTATGTGACGGGCGGCAGGCGGCGCAAACGCCGCCGTGCGGCGGCGCGCAGGGATACGCCGGAACCCTGACGTTACCGCAGCCAGATGAGGCTGGCCTGGCGCCCCGTGACACCGTCGCGCCGGTAGGAGTAAAAGCGGCCGGAATTGGACACGGTGCAGAAGTCGCCGCCCCACACCCGCGGCACGTCCATGCCGTACAGCGCGACGCGCGCCAGCGCATACAGGTCGGCGTGGTACTTGCCGGGCCGCGCGGCGATCGGCGTGAAAGCATCGCGCACGGACGCCTCCTCCATTGTGCCGCGCTGCAGGAACGTGTCGAGCACCTCCTGCCCCACTTCGAAGCGGTTCGGGCCGATGGCCGGGCCGAGCCACGCCATCAGCTCGCCGGCCCCGGCGTCGCGCATCGCCGTGACCGTCCTTTGCAGCACGCCGTCGGCAAGGCCCCGCCAGCCGGCGTGCGCGGCGCCGACGATTTTGCCTTTCACGTCGCACAGCAGCACCGGCAGGCAATCGGCCGTCAGGATCGCGCAGACGATGCCGCGCTCGCGCGCATAGCTGGCGTCCGCGACCGGCGGATCGGCTTCCGGGTTGATCGCCGCCGCATCCAGTACGACGGTACCGTGGACCTGCGTCAGCCAGGCGGGCTCGGCAGGCAGTTCGGCGCGCAGGATGTCGCGGTTGCGCTCGACGCATTTGGGCGAGTCGCCCACATGGGTGCCCAGGTTCAGGCCGCCCTTGCCCTGGCCGTCGTCATACGGCGGCGGGCTGACGCCACCGCGCCGGGTCGTGCACAGGACGCCCACATTGTCCGGGACATCTGGCCAGTCGGGCAGCAGCCATTGCGTCGCGTTTTTCGCGTTCATTCTTCGTCGTCGTAGTCGTCTTCGTCGAAATTGTCGTCGCCGTGCAGCGCGGTTTCGTCCGGCTCTTCGATGCCGGCCTCGTCCAGCAGCGCACGGAAGTCGTCCGCCAGCGGGATCTGCCATTCGCAGTGCTCGCCGGTAACGGGATGCACAAGGCCGAGCCGGCGCGCCTGCAGCGCCTGGCGGTGGAACACGCCCGTCAGGTGCGGTTTGCCATACACGTAGTCGCCCACCAGAGGATAGCCGAGGTGGGCCATGTGCACACGAATCTGGTGGGTGCGGCCCGTCTCCAGGCGGCATTGCACGAGGCTGACGGGGCGGCGGTCCAGCTCGCCGGACACGAGCCGCTCGTAATGCGTGATCGCGGGCTTGGCGCCGAAGCCCGTCGAGACGGCCATCTTGACGCGGTCGCGCTGGTGCCGGCCCATCGGCGCATCGACCGTGCCGGACAGGCGCGGGGTGCCCCACACGAGCGCCCAGTATTCGCGCTTGACGCTACGCGCCTGCAGCTGGCGCACGAGATCGGTCTGGGTCGGCAAGTCCTTGCCGATGACCATCAGGCCGCTCGTATCCTTGTCGAGGCGGTGGACGATGCCGGCGCGCGGCACGCCGCCCAGCTGCGGCCAACGGTGCAGCAGGCCGTTCAGCAAGGTACCGGACCAGTTGCCGGCGCCCGGATGGACGACGAGGCCGGCCGGCTTGTTAATGACGATCAGGTTGTCGTCCTCGTAGACGACATCGATGTCGATCGGCTCGGGCGTGAACGCCACGTCTTCCGGCGCGGCCTGCGGCAGCACGACGATCTTCTCGTCGCCGTACACGGTGGCGCGCACCTTGGCCGGCTTGCCGTCGACGGTGACGAAGCCTTCCTCGATCCAGCTTTGCAGCCGGCCGCGCGAGAATTGCGGCACCAGTTTCGCGACGATCTTGTCGAGGCGCTCGCCGCAGACGTCCGGCGTCAGCTGCAGTTCGATCGGCGCCAGCGGATCGGCGGGGCCGGCGTCGTCGGCGATGAATTCGCCTTCAAAGTCGGTCTCGAAATCGGTGTCGGGCAATTGTTCAGCCGGATTCGGCTCACGATTCAATATCACAGCATTCCCATCGGCTATAATCAGCCAGGTTGTATCTTGTTTAAACGTCTTCTTGCACGCGAACATGCAAAAAAAATTGAAGGTAGTCGCAGCGTCCGTCGTATTGTTCAGCTTATCGGCCTGTGGCCTGTTGCCGGAACAGGCGGACGAGACCAAAGGTTGGTCCGCAACGAAATTATACTCGGAGGCCAAGGAAGAACTGGCCGGCCAGCACTACGAGCGGGCAATCCAGCTGTTCGAGAAGCTTGAAGCGAGTTATCCGTTCGGCGTCTATGCGCAGCAGGCGCAGATGGAAGTGGCCTACGCCTACTACAAGGCGCAGGACCAGGCCCAGGCCCTGGCGGCCGTGGAGCGCTTCATCAAGCTGCACCCGAACCACCCGAACGTCGATTACATGTACTACCTGCGCGGCCTGATCAACTTCAACGACCAGATCGGCCTGTTGAACTTCATCTACGAACAGGACCCGGCCGAGCGCGACCCGAAAGCGACCCGCGAAGCATTCGCCGCGTTCAAGGCGCTGGTCGACAAGTTCCCGAACAGTAAATACACGCCGGACGCGATCGATCGGATGAAGTACCTGATCAACGCGATGGCGACGTACGAAGTGTACGTATCGCGCTACTACTACCGCCGCGGCGCCTACCTGGCCGCCGCGAACCGCGCCCAGGACGCGATCCGCGACTACCGCGACTCGCCGTCGATCGAGGAAGCGCTGTGGATCATGATCCGCAGCTACGACAAGCTGGGCAACGTCACCCTGCGCGACGACGCCCTGCGCGTCTTCAAGCTGAACTACCCGAACAGCAAGTTCCTCGACGAGGGCGCCCCCAAGCCCGAGCGACGCTGGTGGAAGTTCTGGGGCTGAGTCGGGGTTTCGCGGCGCATGCGCCGCGCCGACTCAGCGGCCTAGGCTTGCAAGCCTAGGCCTGGGCAGAGAGCCGGGGTTTCGGGGCGCATCCGCCCCGCCGGGGCTGAGCGGGGGTTTCGCCGAGCACTGCTCGGCGCCCGCTCAGCGACGATGGCCTGCAGGCCATCGGCTGGGACAGGCGAGCCCGCGGCTCCCTGCCTGTTCGCCCACCACACGTGAGGGGTAGACATTCTCTACCAAGGTAGGGCGCGCTCCAATCCGTTGCCGCAGAGTCCGTGTCCAAAAACAGGGGTTGACCCCAAGGTAGACACGAGCTCAACAACAGCATTCAGTACCGCCGAGCCCGTGTCCTGTCGGTGTCCTGTCGGGGTCTGACCCCAAAGGGACACGAGCTCAACAACCCGGTTGCACAGCCGAGCCCGTGTCCCGTCGGGGTCTGACCCCAGAGGACACGAACTCGAGCATAGACTAAGCCACCTTCCGCCTGAACACCCAAGTCCCGTCATTCGACGCTTCAGGAGCAAACGCATACCCATCCACATCGAACTTCTTCAACTCCTGCGGATCGGTAATCGAATGCAAGGCCGCATACCGCGCCAGCATCCCCCGTGCCCGCTTGGCGTAGAACGAGATGATCTTGTACTTGCCGTTCTTATATTCCTCGAACACGGGCGTGATCACCGGCACGGCCAGCTTGGCCGGGCGCACGGACTTGAAGTATTCCTCGGATGCGCAGTTGACGAGCCACTTGGCGCCCTGCTCCGCCACCACGCCGTTCAGCGCGTCGGTGATCAGGTCGCCCCAGAACGTGTACAGGTCCTTGCCGCGTGCGTTCTTCAGCCGCGTGCCCATTTCCAGCCGGTGCGGGTGGATCAGGTCCAGCGGCCGCAGCAGGCCGTACAGGCCCGACAGGATGCGCACGCGGCCCTGCGTGTAGTCCAGCTGGGTTGGGGTCATCGTGCGCGCGTCCAGGCCGTCGTAGACGTCGCCGTTGAACGTCATCACGGCCTGGCGGGCGTGCGCCGTGTCCGTCGTCCACGACGCGTAACGGGCGACGTTCAGCGTCGACAGCGCGTCGGACAGGTCCATCAGTTCGGCCAGTTCATGCGGCGAAAATTCGCGCATCCGCTCGATCAGCTGCGCCGAGTGATCCAGGAACGCGGGGCGGGTGGCGATGTCGGTGGTGGGAGGGGTGTCGAGGTCGAGACTCTTTGCGGGGGAAAGCACTATCAGCATATCATTCGGAACCATACTGCAAAACAAGAATTTCCTACATGATACCCGCTTTACCCCCAACCCTGCCGACGAGCTCATCCATTCGCATCGTCATCGACACCAACGTCTGCCTCGACCTGTTCGTCTTCCGCGACCCGCGCTGGGCGGCCCTGCTGGCCGCGCTGGAAAGCGGCGCCGTCGAAGCCGTCACCCGCGCCGACTGCCGCGACGAATACCGCATCGTGCTGCACTACCCTCACCTGCCGCTGGACGACAGCACGCGCCCGGCCAGCGCCGAGCGCTTCGACGCGCTGATCAAGGTCGTCGCGCCGCCCGAGTCCGGCGTGCGCCTGCCCGTCTGCACCGACAAGGACGACCAGAAGTTCCTCGAAGTGGCCCGCGATGCCGGCGCCCGCGTGCTGATCACGAAGGACAAGGCGCTGCTGAAGCTCGCGAAACGGCTGCGCAACGCCGGCATGTTCGACGTCATCCCACCGGAGAAATGGACGCTCCCCGCGGCGCCCGATGCTGCGCTAGAATGAAGCGACATCCTTCGGACCGCACACGATGAACGACCAGCAGCCGACCACTCCGAATTCCCCGACACCGCACTTGCCTACCCGGCTTCCCGCCGTCGGCACAACCGTGTTCACCCGCATGTCAGCGCTCGCGCAGCAGCACGGCGCCGTGAACCTGGGCCAGGGCTTCCCCGATTTCGCCTGCGATCCGCGGCTTGTCGACATGGTGGCCGACGCGATGCGTGCCGGCCACAACCAGTATCCGCCGATGACGGGTGCGCCCGTGCTGCGCGAGGCGATCGCCGCGAAGATCGCCAGGCTGTACGGCCACGCGTACGACGTGAATACCGAGATTACCGTGACGGCCGGCGCCACCCAGGCGCTGACGACGGCGATCCTGTGCGCCGTCCACCCGGGCGACGAAGCGATCGTCATCGAGCCCGCGTACGACAGCTACATGCCGGCCATCGAGCTGGCGGGCGGCATCGTCGTGCCGGTCGCGATGACGCTGGACGACGCCGGCTACCGCGTGCCGTGGGACCAGGTGCAGGCCGCCGTCACGGCGAAGACGCGCCTCATCGTCGTCAACACGCCGCACAACCCCACCGGCACGGTGCTGCGCGATGCCGACCTGCAGGCGCTGGCCGATATCGTGCGCGGCACGGACGTGCTGATCCTGTCGGACGAAGTCTACGAGCACATGGTCTACGACGGCGAACGGCATGCGTCGATGAGCCGGCATCCGGTGCTGGCGGCGCGCAGCTTCGTCGTCTCCAGCTTCGGCAAGACGTATCACACGACGGGCTGGAAGATCGGCTACGTGGCCGCGCCCGCGCCGTTGACGGCGGAGTTCCGCAAGGTCCACCAGTACAACGTGTTCAGTGTGAACGCGCCGATGCAGCACGGGATCGCCGCCTACATGGCCGACCCGGCGCCGTACCTGGAACTGCCGGCGTTCTACCAGAAGAAGCGCGACCTGTTCCGTGCGGGCCTTGCCGGCAGCCGCTTCGAACTGCTGCCGGCGGACGGCACCTACTTCCAGTGCGTACGCTACGGCGCGATTTCGGACTTGCCGGAAAGCGCGTTCGCAGAATGGCTCACCAGCGAGATCAAGGTCGCGGCGATCCCCGTCTCGCCGTTCTACCGCCAGGCGCGCGAGTCCGGCATCGTGCGCTTCTGCTTCGCGAAGAAGGACGAGACGCTGCACTCGGCACTGGAGCGGCTGGCCCGTATCTGAATGTCCGCACCCGGCATCGACGAACTGGAGGACCCGGCGCGCCTGCCGCCGCCATCCGTGCTGCGCGGCCTGAACGCCGTGCAGCGCCGCCTTGAATCGATGCAGGAATCACCCGCCGCCGAGAGCTGGCGCGCGCTGGCGCGTGAGCTGCTGCATGCGCTGGACCTGTCGCACGACGTGGCGCTGGCCTGCGTGCTGCGCAACCAGATCGGCGGCACCTATGCACTGCGGCACAGCGTGGAGACGGCCGTGATCGCGGCACTCACGGCGCGCCACCTGCGCGTGCGCCCCGTCCACCTCTTGACCCTCACCTCCGCCGCGCTGGCTCTGCACACGACGGGCCGCCACGAAGCGGGCCCGCACACCGTGCGCAGCGCCGAGGCGGAACACGACTGGTTCACGCGCCAGCTGCTGGCCCACGCGCCCGGCCACGCGCCGGACGAGCCCGTGCTGGCCACGGGCGCGCGGCTGCTGCGGATGGCGGACCGTTATTGCGCCGGCATCTCGGCGCGCAACTACCGCCGTTCGCTGCTGCCGGACGATGCGCTGGCGCGCGTGCTGGCCGATGCCCCGGACGAAGGCCTGGCCGACGCGTTCCGGCGCGAGATCGGCCCCTTCCCGCCGGGCACCGTGGTCAGGCTGGAGGGTGGCGAGACGGGTGTGGTACTGCACCGCGACGGCGGCCAGCCGGAGGTGCTGTGCCTGCGGGATGCGGCAGGCCGCGCGTTGCCGGTGGCGCTGCCGCGCCGCGCGCCGATCGCGTGCGCGCTGGGCGATGACGATTGCGACGTGCGCGTGTCGATGAAACAGGTGTGGGGGCCGCTGGCCAGCCTGTGACCGGGGCGCGGCTCGGCTCGACTACGAGTCCAGCTGCGCGAGCTTGCGCTCGACGAATTCCTGCAGCTCCGGCGTCAGCCCGGCCGCCTTGGCCTTCAAGTACGCATCGCGCGCACCCGGCAGCTGCCCACCCTGCCGTGCAATGCCGAGCCCCATCCACCACACGCCGCTCTTCGGCTGCAGCCGCAGCGCCGCCTCGTACTGCTCGGCCGCTTCCGCGTAGCGCCGCTGCTTCTGCAGCACGCCGGCCAGGAAGGCCATGTAGGCGGCATTGTCCGTCGCATGGGGCAGCGTGCGCCGCAGCGTCTCGACGGCCGGGCCGCCGTGCTCCAGCTGCAGCCGCGCCAGCACCATCGCCAGTTGCGGCTGATTCGCATTGATGCCGAGGCCCAGCGCGGCTTGGCGGATCGCATCGTCGACGCGGCCGTTCTCGATCAGCAGGCCCACCAGCGTCTGGCGCGCGGCCTCGTGGCGCGGCTCGGCCTGCACGGCTTGTTCCAGCGCCGCGATGGCATCCTGCACGCGGCCATCCTGCACGGCGGCCAGGCCGCGGCGGTAGGCATTTTCGGCGCGCTGTTGCGGGGTCGTCGTTACGCCTTGCGCCGGCATGGCGTCGGCAACCGGGGCTGGACGGGGTTCGGCGGCTGCCTTGCGCTCCCGCCGCGGCTTCGGCGCAGCCGCCTCGGCGGGCACGGCCTCGGGCGCTGCACGCGGTGCCGGTTCGGGTGCGGGCACTGGCGCCGCCTCGGCAACCGTCGGATCGGCCGCGGGTGCGGCCGGCGCGGGCGGCGATTCCGGCACCGACTTCGGCACCGGCGTCGGCACTGGCGCGGCAACCGGAGGCGCCGCAACCACGGGCACCGGCGCCGCCGGCGTACGGTTCACGTAGTACCAGACACCGGCACCCACGGCCACGATCAGCGCGCCGACACCGGCGCCGGCGGCAATCGCCGTGCGTGCCGTGCGTGCTGTCCGATCCGGTGCGACCGGGCGGACGTCGCCGGTGGCCGCGCGCGGTGCGCCGCCGCGGGCATCCAGGTCTTGCAACATCTTGTTTATCAGGCTCATCTTGTCAACGCCACAGTGATGCCGCATGCGGCGGCGGCCAGCGCGGCCAGTCCCGCCATCCATGGCCAGCGCAGCGGCGCACGCGCGCCCAGCGTGTCGCCGGCGGCGAGTGCGACGTGGCGCTTCTCGACCAGCTGGCGGCCCTCGCCATACGCCAGCATCAGCGCCTTGTGCGCGACGATGTTGACGAGGCGCGGAATGCCGCCGGTGGCGCGGTAGATCCGGCGCACGGCGCGCTGGCTGAACAGCCGCGCGCCCGTGAAGCCGGCCACGCGCAGGCGGTGCGCCAGATAGTAATCCAGGTCGTCGCGCGACAGCGCGCCCAGGTGGTAGTGGAACGTGATGCGCTGGGCCAGCTGGCGGATCTTCGGGTCGGCCAGGTGCGCGTTCAATTCGGGCTGGCCGAACAGCACGATCTGCAGCAGCTTGCGCTTTTCCGTTTCCAGGTTCGTCAGCAGGCGCAGCGCTTCCAGGCTCTCCGTCGGCAGCGCCTGCGCCTCGTCCACGCACAGCACCACGTGCTTGCCGCGCGCGGCCAGCTCCAGCAGCCGGATCGTCAGCGACTTCACCAGCTGGTGCTGGTCCACGTCGCGCGGCAGCGCGATTTCCAGTTCGTCGGCCACGGCCAGCATCAGCGCGCGCGGCTCCAGGTACGGGTTCGGCACATAGGCCGTCATGAACTCGTCGCCCAGGGTCGCCATGAACTTGCGGCACAACAGCGTCTTGCCGGTCCCCACCTCGCCCGTGATCTTGATGAAGCCCTCGCCCGAGCGCGCCGCAACCAGCAGCGTGTTCAGCGCTTCCTGCGAATGCGGGCTGCCGAAGAAGAAGCTCGTATCCGGCGTGATCGAGAACGGCACTTCCGCGAGGCCGAAGTGGGATTCGTACATCACTTGCCCCGGTTGTTCGGATCGAGCTGCTCGATGCGGCGCACCGTGTCGCGCATCTCCTGCGTCATGCTGCCCGCATCGTCGACGATGGTCGGCTTGATCAGCACGACGAGCTCGCGCTTCTGGCTGACGCTGTCCTTGTTGCGGAACAGCGCGCCCAGCACGGGCACGCTGCCGACGCCCGGCAGCTGCGACTGGTCGCTGGTTGTCGCCTGGCGCATCAGGCCGCCGATGGCGACGATCTCGCCGTCGCGGCCGCGCACCATGCTGTCCATCTCCGACGTCGACGACGCCGCCAGCGGCAGGTTCACCGAGCCGGCGGTGCCGAGGCTGACGGTCTTGTTGACGGTGGTGACGTTGCTGACTGACGGGTGCACGTGCAGCATGATGTGGCCTTCCTCGTCGATCTGCGGCGTCACGTCCAGCAGCACGCCGGAGAAGAACGGCTGCACGATGACGTTCGGCGTCACCGTGTTGCCGGTCACGTTCGAGTTCGTCGTCGTCGAGATGCCCGTCACGAAGAATTCGTCGGTGCCGATCTTCAGCACGGCCTTCTGGTTGTTCATCGTCGCGATGCGCGGGCTGGACAGCACGTGCACGGTGCCCTGCGATTCCAGGAACGAGATCATCGCCGAGAAATTACTGGTCTGGAACGCGAGGCCGAACATCGTGCCCAGCGCGTCGGCCGCCGACACCAGGTTGCTGCCCGGCGTGCCGGACAGCCCGTTGCCGTTCCGTTGCGGGAACGCGCCGGCCGCATCGCGCGTCGTCAGCACGCCGCCCGGGCCGATGATGCCGACGCCGCCGGCGCTGTTGCCCGCCTGCCGGAACGCGGCCCAGTTGACGCCGGACTGGAAGCCGCTGTTCAGCTGCACTTCGAGGATCTTCGCTTCCAGGATCACCTGGCGCTCGACGGCCAGGCGCGTGGCCTTCAAGTACTCGTCCACGGCGCGCAGTTGCGGCGGCATCGCGCGCACCAGCACGACGCCCGATTGCGGCGTGATGATGACCTTGCGGCCGTCGTCTCCGGCGCCCACGATCGCCTCCAGCGCGGCGCGCAGCTCGACCCAGAAGTTCGCCTCGGACGTGGTCTTGACGTTGCTGGCATCGTCCTGCACGGAGCGCACACCGCCTTCCTGCTGGCCGTTCTCGTTCTGCTGCTGGTTCTGGTCGGCCGTACCCGTGCCGGACTGGCCGTTCTGCCCGTTCTGGTTATTGCGCGGCACGGAGTTGATCGACGTGGACGACACGCGCACGTTCGAGATGCCGCGCCGGTTGCCCGTCAGGTAGTTCACCTTGAACATCCGGGTCTGGATCGTCAGCGGGCGGATGTAGATCCGGTTGCCTTCGACCTTGTAGTCGTAGCCGTACAGTTCGCGCACGGCGTCGAGCGCCTCGAAGATCGTCACGTCCTTCAGGTTCGCGGACAACGTGCCCGTCACCTCGGGCGACACCAGCATGTTGTAGCGGGTGCCCGTGGCGATCGAGTTGAAGAACTGCTGCGCCGGCACATTGTTCAACGCGACGTTGAAGCGCTCGTCCAGCACGGCGCGCGCCTTCGGCAGTTGGGCGGCCAGCGCCGGTGCCGGCGGCAGCAGCGCCGCTTCGACGGGATCGGGTGCGCGGTCGCGCTGCGCGGCGGCCTTCGCGGCCGCGTCGCGCACGTCGCCGCGGATCGTGTCGTAGGTGGTGCGCCGGCCGGCCGTATCGCAGCCGGCCAGTTGCCCGGCCAGCACGGCGGCGGCCGCCAGCGTGATCAGAGTTCGCATCGTGGTAGTCGTTGTCTTCATTGTTGTTCCGTGCGCGTTGCCGCCGCTGCCGGTTTCGGATACAGGCGCAGCACTTGGCGCGCCTTGCCACGCCGCAGCACCACTTCGTTCTCGCCCACCTTCTCGACCAGCGCGCCTTGCCAGCGGCTGCCCTGCCGTACCATTTCGCCACTAATCACGGCGACGCGGCGCCCTCCTGGCTCGCGCGAGACAAGCACGGATTGCAGCTCCGGCCCCGGCGGCGGGCCCGGCTCCGGCTCGCCCTCGGCGCGCGGCATCAGGCCCGGCGGCGGCTGGGTCGGGTCGGCCGTCTGCGCCGCCACGCCCCCATGGACCAACAACGGGGCCAGCAGCGCGGCAAGCATCAGTATTACAAAGCGATCCATTTCTCGTCCAGGCTCAGGGTGTACAACGTCAAGGTCAACGTTGTCTTGTCGTGTTCGGTGGCATCCAGTGCCGCCTTGCCCCAGAACACCTGCACGGGCAGGCGCTCCAGCGCGCGCATGTACGCGACCATGTCCGCGTAGGCGCCTTGCAGCACGATCCGCACGCCGTGCCGATACAGCAGAGGTTCCTCGGCCACGGACGCCGCCGTCGCTGGGGAAGGCGGGGCGGAAAGCGGCGCCGGCGCCACGCCCGGCGGGGTCGTCGTCAGCGGCGTGACCGGCAGCACGGGCCCCGCCGCCGGGGCCGGCCCCATTTCGGCCGGTGCGCCGCCGTCGGCGAAACGGCCATCGGTCGTGCCAGCGGGCGGCAGCGTCTTCAGCGACACCAGTTTCAGGCGGCCGTTCTGCTGCACCATCTGCTGCAATAACGCACTCATGCGGTTCGGCTGCACGAGGCCGCGCTGGGCGTTGCGCAGCGTGGCGCGCAACGCATCGTTCTCGGTGCGCAGCACGGCCAGCCGCTTGCGCGCCGCCGCATCCGGGTCGGCCTGTGCCGCCGCCTGCTTCTGCGCGATCTCGACGTCGATACCGGCCAGCTGGGCGCGCTGCTGCAGGATCGCGGCGCGCAGCGTGCGCTCCTGCGTATGGGCCGGTTCGATGAAGCCCATGTAGACGATGAAGATCACGGCCGCCACCGCGGCCGCACCGGCCATGGCCCGCTCGCGCAGGCTGAGCGCATCGATGCGTGCCGCCCATTTCAGCCACATGGCTTTCATCGCGCGCCCCCCGCTGCTGGTTTGTCGCCGGACGAGCGCAACGAGAATTCGATGTACGGCGGGACCACCTGCACCGGTGCGGCCGGCGCCGCAGGAGCCGCGGCCGGCGCTGGGTCGACCGCCGTTGCTCCCGCAGCCGCCGGCACCGTCACCGGCGCGGGCCGCGCGATCTCGACGCTGCCGAACGCCTTGCCCTGCAGCGCCGGTTCGCGCGCCAAGCTGCCCAGGTAACCCGGCAGCAGCTCCGCCCTCAGCGCGCGGCCGCGCAGGCCGATGTCGGCCGCGCTGCCGTCCACGTCGACGCCGGTCAGCCACAGGCCGCTGACGTGCGTGCGCGCCAGCGCCTCGAAATACGCCGAATACCCGCGCGGATCGCCGACGCGGTTCTGTTCCAGGATGTCGGCCACGCCGCGCAGCGCCCGGTGCTCCTGCTCGGCGCGCGCCAGTTGCTGGTCCACCGTCGCATCCTTCGCGCGCGGCACCAGCGCCGACAGCGTGGTCTGCTTGCGCACCTCCGCTTCGCGCAGTGCCGCCTGCAGCCTGGCCGATTCCGTTTCCAGCACGGTCACGCGGCTGCGCGCGGCCACCGCGACGGCCACCGATGCGAACAGCGCCGCGCCCACCATCAGCGCCAGCGCGGGCGCCGTCAGGTAGCGCTTTTCCTTGCGAAAGCGCGGGTTGAACAGGTTGATCTGCTGGCTCATGCCACCGCCCCTTCGTCGCGCAGCGCGCCGCCCAGCGCCGTGAAGAAGCGCGCCTGCTGCGCGGCATCGCGCAGTTCCGGCACCTGCGCCAGGTCGAACACGGTGTCCAGGTCGAGCAGGTCGACGGGCAGGTACAGGTTCGCGGACAGGTAGTCGTGCAGGCTGCTGCCGCCCGTCGGGCCCAGCACCAGCTTGGCCACCGCCACGTGCTGGTACTGGCGTTCGAAGTTGTCGAGCGAGCGTTGCAGCTCCAGCGCGATGCGGTCGTACAGGTGCTGGCGCTGTTCAGCGGGCCCTTCGACCTGGGCCAGCGTGATGTCGATGCGGCGCGCCAGGTACAGCTCGCCGCGGAACGTCACCGTCAGCATGCCGCCGTTGTCGTCGAACGCCAGCATCGCCAGGCCGCGGCCATCGGGCTCCAGCAGCGCGGCGATGTTGCGCTGCGCCGTCTCGGCGATGTCGATCGCGGCGAGATCCACCTTCGCTTCCGTGTACAGGTTCTGCAGCGCCTCGATGATGCCGTTGCGCGCGGCCACGGCGAACACCTGGTGGTTGTGCGCGGGCGCGTTCGGCGCGGGCGGGATGTCGAGCACGTCGATCGTGGCTTCGGGCACGGGGAAGTCGATCAAGTCCTTCAGGCGCCAGCCGACGGCCGTCTTCAATTCACCTGCTGGCACGTTCGGCGCCTCGACCGCGAGCAGCTGGTATTCGCCCGGCACCAGCACGCTGGAGCAGTAACGCTCGGCCGCGCCCAGCTCCTTGCCGACGCGCGCCAGCAGGCCCGCGGCCTCGGCGCGCGCACCGGGGTGCCATGCCGCCGCCAGCACCGTGGGCCTGGCATCCGTGCGCCGTTCGACGATGGCCGCGCTGACACCCGCCGCCCCCGCGCACACCGCGAGCCAGCCCTGTTTTTTCTTAGTTTTGCGCCAGAACGCCATCCGCCGTCTCGATATTGGGTAATGCTTGCAAAAAACGTTGCAGTGGCTTGATTATATTCAAGATTCACACGCGCTCCGGTAGCAATAAGCTATGTGCGCGACATTTTTTTCGCCTTTTGATCAAAAAAAGGCTCAGTAGATTTCCCGCAGGTACGTGTAAGGGCTCGTCACGGTGCCGAACGTCAGGTTGCCAGTAGTGCTCGGCAACCACAGCGGCGCATCCAGGTACATCGGCGCGATGCCGGTCTTGCCGGCCCCCGGCGCCTTCAGCTTGACGATGCCGCTGCCGTTCGTGATCTGGCCGACCGTGGCCGGATCGACCACCGGCACCACGTTGCAGCCGCTCGCGCCCGGCAGATTCTTGCACGCCTCGAACTTCACATTCGCCGCCGTGAACGTGGTGGAGGAATCCTTGTCCATGTCGTACCAGCCGGCCACACCGGCAAGCGTGCCGAACATCTGCGGCTTGATCGTCACGGACAGCGGCTGCAGCGCACTGGCGCGCATGTCCGGCACCAGCATGCGGCCCGCGACGATGCGCACGCCGCCCTCCACCGTGGCGGCGTCGCGCTTGGACGTCACGTTGTCGCTGCCCGTCGTCTCGACCGCCCGCACGTACACCGAGACAGGCTGCGGCCAGTTGTTGGCCGCCGGCGCGGTGCGCTTGTACATCACATTGCTCGGGAACGCGTAGGTCGGGCTGACCGTCGCGGCGCCCTGCGTGAAGACGCTGGCCGCGATCGCCGTATTCGTGAACGACGAGGTGGCCGGCAACACCTGCTGCGTGCTGCCGTTCGGCTGCGTCCATGGCGACAGCGCCACGTCCTGCGCCAGCGACAGCCGGTAGTTGTTGACCTTGGCGCCCTTGGCATTGCGCGCCTCGACCCGCACACTGAACGGCTGGCCAGCGTAGGCCATCGTGCCGATCGCCGACACGGGAGTCGTCGCCAACGCGGGGCACGCCGCGGCCGTCACACAGGGTGTCACCGTGCCGGTAACGATCGTCGCGAAGGCAGACGGGTAGAAGCGGCCTACGTTGATCGAATTACCC
Organism: Pseudoduganella flava; assembly: GCF_007830495.1. Classification (GTDB taxonomy): domain Bacteria; phylum Pseudomonadota; class Gammaproteobacteria; order Burkholderiales; family Burkholderiaceae_D; genus Rugamonas; species Rugamonas flava. The sequence continues at coordinate 264,370 of NZ_VLKW01000010.1, forward strand.
GTCACGTCGCCGCTGCCCAGGTAGGATCCTTCCTTCTCGCCGGCCTTCGGTTCCAGCGACGAATTCACCTTGATGACGCCGATATCGTCGAAGTAGAACGTACCGGTGGCGATGCCGGCGGCGAAGGCGCCGAACTGGTTGTCCGTCTTCGCGACCTTGGTGCCCCACGCCAGCTCCGTGGACGCCTGGTTCGTCGCCACGTCGGCCACCATCGCATCGATCGGCGAGCCGTCCGCCGTCGTCGCCGGCAGCACGCGTACCTTGATTGTCACTGGGTCCGTCTCGCGCCCGAAGTTCGGCGCCGCGTTAGTGAGGCCCGGCATCAGCGCGCGCACCGTCATTGTGAACGGCGTGCCGGCGGCCACGAACGGCGGATCGGTGGCGCTCGCCGGATCGCGCGCGGCGTTCTGCGACTGCGCCAGCAGCAGCAGGCTGGTCGGGCGCGACACGAACGATCCCGTCGAACCGAGGCGTGCCTGGTTATCGGTGACGAACAATTCGATCCGGCCGACGTCCTGGTAGCGCAGCATGAAATCGGTCGGATCCGTTTCGGCCTTTGCGTTCGCCGCGCGGCTGGACGGCACGCCGCCGGGGAACAGGATGTTGTTGACGCCGCTCCACGCGGTCGACGTCTGGTCGGGAATCACGCCGTTCGATGCGCATAGCGGCAGCGTCAGCGTGGTGGTGCGCAGGTTGTAGGTGGCTTGCACGCCGGCGTGCGTCGTCGGGTCCACGCAGCTGAGCGCGAAGCGCATCGGCAACGTCGTGTTGCTGTTGGCGAGCGCCGTCGGCACGCCTTTCGCCGTGAACGTGATCCACATCCGCAGGTCGGTGTTCGCGTTCCACTTGTCGAGCGACAGCGGGTTGCACGGCTGTGCCGGGTCGCCGAACGGCACGTTGTGTACGCATTGTGCATCGGTAAACACGAAGACCGGCGTGAACGTCTGCGCGCCGACGCGGGCCGTCACCGTGGACGTGTTGTTGCCGTCGTAGTAGTCGAACAGTTTGCCGGCCACCGAGACGGCGAACGTGATCATGCCCGCGGTGCCCTCGGCCGGCGTCACCGTCAGCGTGATCGGCGGCAGCGTCGTGTTGCTCTTCACCGTGCCGGAATACGTGCAGGTGAGCCGCTGCGACACGACGGTGCAGGTCCAGTCGGTGCCGGTCGCGCCGCCGAAAATCAGCGACGCGGGCAAGAGGCCGGACACGATCAGCGGACCGCCCTCGTCCATCGGGCCGTTGTTGACGACGGAGATTGTGTAGGTCGTCGCCGCCGACGGCACCAGCGCGCCGTTCAGCGTCAACGTCACGCCGCGGTCGGTGGCCGGCACGTTCGGCGCCGCGATGATCTCCGCGTTGAGCAACACCAGGTCCTGGCCCGACGTATAGGTGGTCTTGGCCGACGACTGGCCGCCCGCGATGATGGGCGACTTCACCGTATAGGCGTCGAAGTCGATGCCGTACGACGCCGTATCGCCGTTGACGTTGCTGACGGAATTGAACTGGTTGCCGCTGTCGTTGTAGGCGTCGGTCTGCTCGACGCCGTTGTAGCGCAGCGTTTCGCCGCCGCCCGACAGCGTCGGGTCGCCCTCCCACGTGATATGGCCGACACGCCCCGTCAGCGTGCCGATCGGGCTGGGTGTCAGGAAGTTCGCCAGGGTCAGCTCGACGGACGAATAGCGGATGTACTGGAAGCCTTCGTACACGTTCAGCACGCGGAAGGTCTCCTTGCTCTGGCCGTAGATGACGAGCAGCTGGAAGCCGCCCAGCACGCCGGACACGGCGCAGTACGACTCCCTGTCGATCGTCAGGTTGCCGGCCGAGTAGTAGCCGTTGCCCTTCGCCTTGACCTGGTCCGTCACGTCGGCCGCGCCGGAAAAATAGTTGTAGCCGACGGTGCTGGACGTGAACTGGCGCGGCGCCGGCGCCGTGATGCTCTTGCCGTCGAACGTCACCGTATAGTCGGGCGTCGAACCGGAGCCGGCCCAGTACAGGTAGGCCGCGAGCACCGTGGCGCCGCTGGGAAGGCCGCCGAGATACATCGACACGGACGACGTCGTGGCGCAGGGATCCCAGTAATTGGAAGACGTGCGCAGCGTCGCCTCGGTGCCCGTGAAGTTGATATTGCCGGCAAAGCTCTTGAACAGCACGATCGGGGTATCGGCGCGCGCGCCCTGCCCCGCCAGCCCCAGCACCAGCGCCAGCAGCGCCGCATACAGTCGCGCAGTGAGTTGATTCATCATCGTTCGCATTCGTCAGAACACCACTTGCACGACCCGCTGCACGTAGTCGGCACCGGGCGCCGGATTCGGGCAGGCGCCGGCGGCCGTCGGTTGATTGCATGCGGTGGAGACGATCGTCGTCTTGGCTTGTTGGCTGCCGTCCGTCATGTTCACCGAAATCGTGCTGCACGTGACGGACACCGTCATCGTCGCCAGCGAACCGGGCGCCTGGAAGTTCACGTTGCCGCACGTGTTGTTGCGGTTCAGCTGGAACATCTCGTACTGCGCGCCGGAGCGGGCAGCCTCGTACGCGCGCGTGCCCAGCAGATCGAGCGCCGACGCGCGATGCTGCGCCGTCGACAGCGCAACGATCGCCACGCCCAGGCCGGCCAGCACGACCAGCAGGAAAACCGCCGTCACGATGGTGACGCCGGCGGCGCGGCGCAGCCGCGGCACGCGGTTCAGGTGGGAGAGCATGTGCGCGCGGGATGTCATATCGGGTTATCCAATTGCGTCTGCCGTACGAGCCGCGCCGATTCGCCGCCGGCCCTTTGCAGGGTCAGCGCCATTGTCATCAGCGCGCCGCCGCGGCCGGCCAGCGGCACGTTGTTGAACGCGCAGCCGGCCACCATGCCCGTCAACACGGCCGGCGTGCCCAGCGCGGCCAGATTGCCGACGCCGGAGACGATGTTCGTCGTGTAATAGCGCTGCAACGTCCCGCCGCCGTTGGCGGCCGGCGTGCACACATAGGTGACCGTGCCCGTGACGACCTGGAACATCTGTTGCGGCGACTGCGTGCTGGCGAACAGGTTCTGCTGCAGCGTCACGCGCGTGCCGTTGATCGCGGCCACGCGCGAGATGTTGTCGGCACCGGCGCCGAACGCATACGCATTCGCCGGCGGCGTGCCGCTGTTCGCGATCACGATGTAGTCGCCCGGCACGATGGCCTGGCGCCCCGTCGGCGCGGCGCCGACGATGTCGAAGCTGGGGTTGCCGCCGACGAAATCGAGCGGCAGCAGCGTGGCGGGCGGCTGGAACGCCGCATCGATGTAGCGCGCGCCCGTCTTCGTCAGCAGGAATTGGATCGTCTGGTTACCGTTGTACAGGCCGATGCTGAACGGCAGCGCCAGGCGCAGTTCGCGGCTCATGCGCCGCAACGCCAGGTCGGCCGCATCGGCCATGTCGGCACGCGCCTCTGTGTCGATGTAGCCTTGCACGGGCAGCCGGATGAATGCGGCCGTCATCGCCGCGACGATGCCGGTGACGACGATGACGATGATCGCCTCGACCAGCGTGAAGCCGGCCTGGCCGCGTGCATGACGATGGGAGTGGCGTTGGCGCATGTCAGAAGTTGTTCGGCGCAAAGCGGGTGCGGTAGCTTTCCAGGGTCACCGATTCGTTGCCGTAGGTGACCGTGACCACGATGCGCAGTGCGTCGGTTGCCGGTACCATGGCGCTGCCAGGCCCGAGATTGCCCGCCTGCGTGACAGTGACGGTGGCCGCATACCCCGCGGGGAAATTCGTGCCGGCCAGGTCGGTCGCGTAGACCACTGGGGCACCGTTCGCAGCCCCGTAATCGCTCACGTTGTCGAACGGGCGCGCATTGTCCTTTTCCGGGCCCAATCCTTCGGGCGTCGTCGCGCACTGCGCCGCACTGGTCGCGAACTGGGCATTGGGGTCGGCCGGGTCGCAGAACGTGAACGCCGCCGACCGCACTTCGTCGAGCAGACCTTCGGCGATCGCCATCGCCTGCTTGCGGCGGATCGGATCCGCGCTGCGCGCCGTGTTCTGGCCGATCACCTGCAGCACTGCCACGACGGCGATGCTGATGACGATGATGAACACGATCAGTTCGATCAACGTCAGGCCGCGCTGACGGGAACGCATCATCGGGTGTAGCCCGTTTCCTGTTCGACCAGCGTGACGCGCGTCTGGCCACCGCCGGTGACCTGCACGGCGAGCCGGTTCACGAACGTGCTGGTGTTGCCGTCGTTCGGGTAGAACGGCCGGCCAGCGGGATCGAAATAGAACATCGCGGCAGCAGTCATCGCCAGTCCATTCGGTACGCCTTCGCATGCCCACGTCGACAGATTGCCGCATCGCGCCAGCGTGTTCGCGCTGTCGGAATTCTTGCCGGCCGCGGCGGTGACCGGCTGGGTGCAGGCGGCATCGTAGCACAGCGCCACGCTGGCCCCGTCCAGGCGCACGAACACGTTGCGGTTCTGGGCGATCGCCTGTTTCTGGCCGTAACGGATCAGCGCGGTGACCTGGTTCGAATAGCTCGTCGTGTCGAACGTGGCGCGATCGAAGAAACGGGGTGCCATCACCGCCGCCAGGATGCCGGTGACGACCAGCACGAGGATCAGTTCGACGAGCGTAAACCCAAACTGCCCGGCACGGTGGCCAGGCAGTTTCGAAGTGCGCGAGGGAGAAATGGCCGTCATGCAGGCGACCATATCACTTTCGGCGAATTAGCAGGTGCCCGCACCGCTCAGGGCGCTGACCGTGCCGGTTGCTTCCACGTACGTGAACAGGCAGGTTGCGCGGGTGGCGTCCTGGATGTTGTTGCCGTTGACCGTGTAGTCGGCGGCGGCCAGGCCGGCAGCCGTGGCGATTGCACCGATGGTGGGGTAACCCGTTGCGTTGACGGCGATATTCACGCCTTCCATGCTAACGTTACCTGCGGCATTCGTGCCGCCTGCCAGCCACTGGCCATGGGCCATGTTCGCTGCGCTGACAACGGCGCCACGGGCGGCGTTCATCTTGGCACGGCGGGCGTCGGTGCCCAGATCGGAGAAGCGCGGCAGCGCGGTGGCGGCCAGGATGCCGAGGATGACGATGACAACGATCAGTTCGATCAGGGTGAAACCGCCTTGACCACGGGAAGCTTGATTGAATTGCATTTGAATCTCCAACGTAACAAAAGAATGTGTTGTGTGACGGAAGCTACACAAAAATGGGCTTTACATTCCGGTCAACCGTCTACCTGGTGAAGGGCGACGCCGCAATTCGTTCCCGGCGTTCCTGGCGGCTTGGCGTTGTTCGTGGGCAAGCAAGTGAATTCTACCCGGAACACCCACCGTTCGGGAGTATCCTCAAAAAAACTTTTATTTCCGTTGAATAAATATACAAGAATCTGTTGTTTTCTGTCGAAGTACCAGCTGCCGCGCGGAATTTCGGCAAATGTGGCGTTGTCGAATTCGCCAAGATAGGCCGCTGGCGGGTTGCGCAGCAACGACACCGGGTTGATCCCGGCCAGCGCGCGCTGCTGCGCCGGGTCGGCGAGGTTCGCCTCCACCACACGGCCGAGCAGCGCGCTGCGCATCTGCTCGACCTGCCAGCGCGCGCCGGCCACCTCGGCGGACGCTTGATACCGCAGCACGTAAAACAGCAAAACCCCGGCAAGAATGGCCCACACGCCCGCCGTGACGGCGAATTCAAGCAGCGTGGCGCCCTGTTGACGCAGCTTCATGCCTTTGGATGCAGCGCGGCCTGGCCCAGGTTCCACATCGGCAGGAAGATCCCTAACGCCAGGATCAGCACCATGACGCCCAGGAAAGCGATCAGGATCGGCTCGATCTGCGCCGCCAGCGTCTTCAGCTCGTAATCCACTTCCCGCTCGTACATCTGGGCGATCTCGTCCATCAGATCGTCCAGCGACCCCGATTCCTCGCCGACGGCGATCATCTGCAGCACGATCGGCGTGAAGATGCCGGCAGTAACTGACGTGCGCAGGATGCTCTCGCCCCGCTCCACGCCGTCGCGCATCCGGTCGACCTGCTGCGACAGATAGGCGTTGTCGACAGTCTGCGACACCACCGTCAGCGCCTGCACGATCGGCACGCCGCTTTTCGACGACAGCGCGAAGCTGCGCGCGAAACGGGCCATCGTGGCCTTGTGGATGATCTTGCCGGCGATGGGTATCCGCAGCTTCCACTGGTCCCAGCGCAGCCGGCCCTCTTCCGTGCGCACCCAGCCGCGCAGCGCCAACCCGGCCGCCACGGCCGCGCCCAGCAGCACGTACCAGTAGTGCACGGTGAAATTCGACGTGGCCACGAGGATGCGCGTCATCAGCGGCAACTCCGCGTGGAAGCTCTCGAAGACCTTCACGAACTGGGGAATCACGAACATGTTGACGATGAACATCGCGATGACCATCGCGATCACGACGAACATCGGATAGCGCAGCGCACTCTTCACGCGCCCGCGCATGTCGCGATCGAACTCCAGGTGGTCGAACAGCCGCAGCATCACCTCGTCGAGCCGGCCCGTCATTTCGCCGACCCGCACCATCGACAGGTAGAAATTATTGAACACGGCCGGGTGCCGGCGCATCGCGGCGGACAGCTCGCGGCCCGCGTCCAGCGACTCGCGCAGGTCGCCGATCACCTTGCCGAATGCCGGCGAGATCGCCGATTCCTGCAGCCCCGCCAGGCCGCGCATGATCGGCACGCCGGATTTCAACAGCGTGTACATCTGCCGGCTGAACAATTGCACGTCCAGCGGCGTGACTTTCTTTTCCGTCAGCCGCGCCCACAGGCCCTGCCCATCGCCGGCCGGCGCGCGCGTCGGCGTGATCTCGACGGGCGTTGCGCCGGTGCCCATCAGCTGGTCCGCGACGGCGCCCGTGTCGGCCGCTTCGAGGATCCCCTGCAGCAGCTGGCCGCGCGTGTCCCTGGCTTTGTAGGCAAAGAAAGGCATCAATCCTCTTGCTGGTTACTGATCCGCATGGCTTCGGCCACCGTCGTGCGGCCCTGCACCACCAGCTGCACGGCGTGGCGCCGCAACGTGAAGCCCGCCATCTGCTGCTGCGCGACCTTCAGGAAGTGCGACGGGTCCGGGTCGTTGGCCGCGTCGGCCACGGCGTTCGTCATTTCCAGCAACTCGTAGACGCCGGTCCGGCCCCGGTACCCCATGCCGTTGCAATGCGAGCAGCCCTTGCCGTGGAAGTAATGGGCCATGTCGACCTTATCGTTCAGTTCCAGGCGCAGCCATTCGCGCTCGGTGGGCGTCGGCGTGTACGGTTGCGTGCAGCTTTCGCAGATCACGCGCACGAGGCGCTGCGCCAGCACGGCTTGCAGCGAGCTGGCCACCATGTAGCGCGGCACGCCCATGTCCATCAGCCGCAGCGGCGTGCTGGCCGCATCGTTCGTGTGCAAGGTCGAGAGTACCAGGTGGCCCGTCATTGCGGCGCGCAAGCCGATCTGCGCCGTTTCCTGGTCGCGCATCTCGCCGACCAGCACGATGTCCGGGTCTTGCCGCAGCGCCGAGCGCAGCACGCGGGCGAAGTCCAGCTCGATCTTGTCGTTGACCTGCACCTGGTTGATGCCGGGCAGCCGGTATTCGACGGGGTCCTCGACGGTGATCAGCTTCTTCTCGACGGAATTGAGCTCGGCCAGCGCGCTGTACAACGTGGTCGTCTTGCCCGAACCCGTCGGGCCCGTCACGAGCACGAGGCCGTTCGGCCGTTGCACGATGCCGCGGAATTTCTCCATCAGTTCGCGCGGCATGCCGATCGCGTCCAGGCGCAGGTTGGTGTTCCCTTGCGACAGCAGACGCATGACGATCGATTCGCCGAACTGCGTCGGCATCGTCGAGATACGCACGTCGATCCGGGTGTTCTTCACGCGCACGGCGAAGCGGCCGTCCTGCGGCAGGCGCTTTTCCGAGATGTCGAGGTCCGACATCAGCTTCAGGCGCAGCGCCAGCGCGGGCGCGATCTTGATGTCGGCCTGCGTCTGCAGGTGCAGCACGCCGTCGATGCGGAAGCGGATGTGGAGGCGGTTTTCCTGCGGCTCGATGTGGATGTCCGACGCGCGCACCTGGGCGGCGTCATCGAACACGGATTGCAGCAGCTTGACGACGGGGGCTTCTTCCAGGCCCGGATTGGCGGCCAGCGCGCCGAAGTCGACGGACACGTCGCCCATCTCCTGCTCGAGCTCGCGGGCCAGGTCCGTGATGTCCTCGGTGCGGCGGTAGATGCGGTCGATCGCGGCCAGCACCTCCGTCTCGTTGACGACGGCCAGCTCGACGTTCTGCTTGACGATGCGGGCGATCTCGTCATACGCGAACAGGTCCGTCGGGTCGGAGATACCGACCAGCATGCCCGTATCGCGCTGTTCCAGCACCAGCGCGCGGAAGCGGCGCGACTGCGTTTCGGGCAGCAGGCGCACCAGGTCCGGATTGATGTTGTAGAACTTGAGGTTGATGTACGGAATGTTCAGCTGGCGCGCCAGGGCGCCGGCGATCTGCTCTTCCGTGACATAGCCGCTGTCGACGAACACGCGGCCGAGCTTGCGGCCGCTGCGCTTCTGTTCCGCCAGCGCGAGGCCGAGCTGCTCCTCGGACAGCAGTTTCTGCTGCACCAGGATCTCGCCCAAACGTACCTTTTCCGGCCTTGCCATACCCGTGCATCTCCTCTATGTGACGGGGCATTGTAGAACAATGGTTGCTTACCGGCTATAAAACACTGCCCGGCACTGGCGCTAAGCGTCCGTTCTTTGCTACAGTGGCGGCCATTCCATGCACTTCATGAAACAGATGCCCGATCCGGCCTTGTGCCTTCGTCATGTTGCCAAACGCCAGCGGGGCCATCAGGTCCTGGCCGGCGTGGACCTGGACGTGGCACCGGGCGAGATCGTCGGCCTGGCGGGCATCAACGGCGCCGGCAAGACGACGCTGTTGCGCTGCCTGCTGGACTTCTGCACGCTCGATGCCGGCAGCATCACGCTGTTCGGCGTGCCGCACACGCGGCCGGCCGCACGCCGTCCCCTCGCCTACCTGCCCGAACGATTCAACCCGCCAGCCCACCTGACCGGCTCTGAATTCCTCGCCCACGTGCAGGCGCTGCACGGCGAACGGCCCGATGCGGCGGCGACCGGCACAATGGTGCGCGCACTGGAACTGGACGAAGACGCGCTCGGCCAGACCGCCCGTCATTATTCGAAGGGCATGACGCAGAAGCTGGGCCTGGCCGCGACGTTGCTGCTGGCGCGCGACCTGTACGTGCTGGACGAGCCCACCAGCGGCCTCGACCCGAAGGCCCGCGCGTTATTCAAGCAAGCCGTGCTGGCGCTGCGCGCGCGCGGCGCCGCGGTGCTGCTGACGTCGCATGCGCTGGCCGACGTCGACGAACTGTGCGACCGCATCGCGATCCTGCACGCCGGCCGCATCGCCTTTGCCGGCACCCCGGCAGCCTGCGCCGCGCACTATCGCGCGGCAAGCCTCGAACAAGCCTTCCTGCACGCGGTCGGCTGATATGTACTTTAACCACTTCGGCCTGCGCCAGGCGCCGTTCTCGATCACGCCGGACCCTGCGTTTTTCTACGAAGGCAATATGCGCGGCGACATGCTGGCCGCGCTGCTGTATGCGGTGAAGCATGGCGAAGGCATCATCAAGGTCACCGGCGAAGTCGGCAGCGGCAAGACGATGCTGTGCCGCATGCTCGAGAGCCGCCTGCCGCGCCACGTGGACGTGCTGTGGCTCGTCAACCCGAGCCTCGGGCCCGACGAGGTGCTGTACGCGATCGCGGCCGAGCTGGGCATCGACGCCGGCCGCGAACATGTGCGCCGCGCGGACCGCGTGTTGCGCGAACTGAACGACGAGCTGATCGCCCGCCATGCCGGCGGCCGCCAGGTCGTGCTGCTCGTCGAGGAGGCACAGGCGATGCCGCTCGACACGCTGGAAGCCGTGCGGCTGTTGACGAACTTGGAAACATCGCGCCACAAGCTGCTGCAGATCGTGCTGTTCGGCCAGCCCGAGCTGGACGAGCACCTCGCGCTGCCACGTATGCGCCAGCTGGACGAGCGCATCACGCACAGCTTCGTCGTGCCGCTGCTGCCGCCGGGCCAGGTCGGCGAGTTCCTCGCGTTCCGGCTGCGCGCGGCCGGCCACCCGGACGGTGCGCTGTTCACGGCCGCGGCGGCAAGGCGTGTGGCGCGTGCGTCACGGGGCATCATCCGCCGCATCAATATACTGGCGGACAAGGCCATGTTGGCCGCATATGCCGACGATGCGCTGGTGGTCGGGCCGCGCCACGTGCGGCTGGCCGAGCGCGAATGCCGCTTCGTCACGGCGCGCCGGCCCGGGCGGCGGACGGTGGCCGTTGCGCTCGGGGCCGCCTTGGCCGCGTTGTCCGCGTGGCTGGCGCGAGTCATGGCCGGGTAAGCACAGCACCGGTGGATTTGCACATCCGCCCAATATGTAAGATTATTATCGGTCCAGCAAATTAAAATTCCTCCAGCACCTGAATGAGAAAAAGCGTGAAAAAAGGCGTACAAAAAGGCGGGGAAAAAGCTGCGGGCGTTGTGCTTTGCATGTTGCTGGGCGCCTGTACCGCACCGAAACTGCCCGTTTCGCCAACCCACGTCGGCGCCGAGCCGCCGCTTGCCGCCGGTGCGATTCCCGAGCCCGTGCAGCAAAGCGCCGTGCTGCCGCCGCCGCAGCCGGCCGCGAAGGTGGAGACCTACAGCGTCACCGTGCACCGCGTGCCCGTTGAATCCGTGCTGTTCGCGCTGGCGCGCGATGCGGGCCTGAACGTCGACATCCACCCGTCGATCCAGGGCACCGTCACGTTGAACGCGCTGGACCAGACCTTGCAGCAACTGCTCGAACGCATCGCCAAGCAAGTGGACATGCGCTACGAGATCAACGGCAACAACCTGATCGTGCTGCCGGACGAGCCGCACTGGCGCAACTACCGCATCGACTACGTGAACATCGCGCGGACGACGAACAGCAGCGTCAACATCGCCACGCAGATCTCGACGACCGGGGGCTCGTCCGCCGGCACCAGCTATACGGGCTCGAATACGGGCGCCGGCACGATTCCGAACGCAGGCAGCACGCTCACCTCCGGCAACAACAATTCGACGACGGCTGTGGCGAACCGGGCCGACAATAATTTCTGGTACACGCTGGAAAAGAACCTGCGCGACATGCTGCGGCCGACGAACCTGAACGACCCGCTGACGGACCCGCTGGCGCAGCTGCGCGAGCAGACCAGCGCGCTGGCCCAGCAAGGCCAGCCGGGGCAGCAGATCGGTCAGCAAAGTCAGCAAGGCCAGGCCGGGCAACAACCCGGCACGCAGCAGCCCGGCTATCAGAGCGCATTCACGCCGGCCGGCGGTGCCACCGCGGTGCCGGCGGACGCCAACTATCCCGGCGTGCAGGCCGCCAACGCACAGGGCCGCGCGGCGGCGCAGCGCGTGGCGCCGTCTGTGATCGTCAATGCCGAGAGCGGCCTGATCGCCGTGCGCGGCACCAGCCGGCAGCACGAGAAAGTGCGCGAATTCCTCGACATCGTGCAAGCTGCCTCGAAGCGGCAGGTGATGATCGAGGCGACCGTGCTCGAAGTGCGGCTGTCGGACCAGTACCAGCAAGGCATCAACTGGCAGCGCGTGGCGGGCAGCCGCGTGACGTTCGGCCAGGGCACGATCAACACGAACCCGCTGTCCGGCATCACGTCGCAAGGCTTGTTCACGTTCACGTACAACGGCAGCAACCTGGACGGCGCCGTGCAGCTGCTGGAATCGTTCGGCAAGGTGCACGTGCTGTCGAGCCCGAAGATCAGCGTGCTGAACAACCAGACGGCGCTGCTGAAGGTCGTCGACAACAACATCTTCTTCACGTTGAAAGTGACGCCGGCCGTGACGAACTCGTCCGGCGGCATCGCCGCGCCCGCCACGTACGAATCGCGCGTGGAGACGGTACCGGTCGGCTTCGTGATGAGCGTGACGCCGCAGATTTCCGAAGATGGCGAAGTGACGATCAATGTGCGCCCGACGATCACGCGCATCGTCAGCTATGTGGAGGACCCGAACCCCGAACTGTCCAAGCAGAACGTGAAGAGCCGCGTGCCGGTCATCCAGGCCCGCGAGTTAGAATCCGTGCTGAAGGTGTACAGCGGCCAGACCGCCGTGATGGGAGGGCTGATGCAGGACTCGGTCGACAACACGAAGGATGGCGTGCCGCTGCTGTCGCAGGTGCCGGTGCTGGGCAACCTGTTCGCCTACCGTAACGAAGGCGCCGCGAAGACGGAGCTGGTGATCTTCCTTCGCGCCATCGTCGTCAAGGATGCCAGCATGGAAGGCGACTACCGCAACCTGCGCCACCTTCTGCCCGGCAAGGAGCCGCTGAACGAGCGGCCGTACGGCTCGGCCCAGCCCGCGGGGATGCCATGAGCCTCCTGATGCAGGCGTTGAAGAAAGCCGAGCGGGCCCGCCAGAGCGGCTTGCAGGAAGAAGACTTGCCGGACGCACCGCCGACCCTGACGGAGCGCGAGCCTGGTTACGCCGACGAGCACGACCACAACCCCGCGGCACTGAGCGGCGCCACCGGTACCGAGCAGCCCGCCGCCGCGCGGCCGCTGGAACTGAGCCTGGAGCCGCTGGACGAGCGCGCCGAACCGTACATGCCGCCGCCCGCCGCCGCAAGCCCGCGGCCGCCGAGTGCACCGGTCAATCCGCCGCTGAACCCACCGCTGAACCCGCCGCTCAACCCACCGATCACGCCGCCGATCGAGCCGGCCCGCGAGGCCGTGCACGACCCGGTGCCGCCGCAGGCGCGCCACGAAGCGCCCCGCAGCCGACCCGATCCGGGCAGCATTCCCGTCGCGGATGCGCGTGCTGCGCCGAGCCCGCAAGCGGATACGACCGATCCGCGCGGCACCGGTGCGCCCGAGCGCCGCGCCCGGCCGCGTACCCCGCAACCGCGCCGCGAAGCGCCGGCCGGCGTCGACATGGCGCGGCTGCGCATCGGCGCGCTCAGCGGCATCCTCGTCATCATCCTCGGTTCGTTCGCCTACCTGTACCGGCAGGCACTGACGGGGCCGGGCCCCGGCGCCGGCCTGCCGATGGTGCCGATGCCGCCGCCCAGCGCGACGGGCGCCACGAATCCCGACGGGGCGCCGATCGTCGTCGCCCCGCCCGGCGCGCCGAACGCGCTGCCCGTCAGCCCGGCCGCCGCACCGAACCTGGCGCTGGGCCAGGCCGCGGCACCGGTGCCGGTGACGCCGGTGACGCCGGCAGCGCCGACCGCGCCGGCCGTCGTGTCGGACGTCCCTGCTCCGGCGCCGCCATCGCCCGCCCCGCTGGCTGCCGCGGCACCGGCACCGGCGGCGCAGGCCCCCGTCACCCCCACGCCTGACCAATTCGCGGCGATGCCCGATTCGGAACTGCGCCGCGAGGCGATGCGCGACGCGGCCGAGCGTGAGCTGCGCAGCCAGAACCTGGCGGCCGCCACCAGCGGTGCCTCGGCGGCGGCCGGCGTAGCTGCCGGTGCCGGTCCGGCTGGCGGCACGGCGGCGGCGCCCATCGCATCGGGCGCCACGCCGGCGGCCGGCGAGATGCGGGTGGCGCGCAGCACGCCGCAACGCACCGTCGAGCCGGCCGTGCAGCGCGGTTACGCGGCGCTGACGTCCGGCGACCTGGCCGGCGCCCGCCAGCATTACGAAGCGGCGCTGCGCGCCGAGCCGAACAACCGCGACGCGCTGCTGGGCCGCGCCGCGCTGGCCGTGCGCGAGCACCGCGACGGCGATGCGTACGACGCCTATGCGCGCCTGCTGGCGCTCAACCCGCGCGATGCGGAGGCGCTGGCCGGCCTCGTCGCGCTGCGCCCCGGCGACGGCGACGAAGCGGAGATCCGCCTGAAGGGCGCGCTGCGCAGCAACCCGGACGCGGCGCCAGTGCATTTCGCGCTGGGTAACCTGTACGCCCGCCAGCGCCGCTGGCAGGAAGCGCAGCAGGCTTACTTCCGCGCGTGGACGGCGGCGCCCGGCAATGCCGACTACGCGTTCAACCTGGCCATCGGCCTGGATCGCCTGAACCAGGGGCGCCTGGCGCGCGAGTACTACCAGCGCGCGCTGTCCCTGGCCACCGGCGGCCCTGCCACGTTCGACCGCGCCGTCGCCCAGCGGCGGCTGCAGGAACTGAGTGCGCCCGCGCTCCCTCCGGCTGCCGTGCCGGAACCGGCGCCGGCGATGCCGCAGCCGGGCGCTGGGAACTGAGCGCGATGGCGGAACCCGTCAAACTGCCGATCGGCAAGCTGCTGATCGAGAAAGGCGTCATCAGCGAAGACCAGTTGCGCATCGCGCTGATCGAACAGAAGCGCGAGCGCGAGCCGCTCGGCAAGCTGCTCGTCGGCCTGGGCTTCGTCACCGAGGCCACGATCCGCGAGGCGCTGTCGGAAAACCTCAACACGCAGTCGGCCGACCTGAACAGCCTGGTCGTCGACGCGATCGCGCTGAAGCTGATCCCGAAGGAAGTGGCGAAGCGCTACAGCGTATTCCCGATCGTCTACGAGCGCGACAAGGACAACCTCGTGCTGGCGATGTCGAACACCAGCAATATCGTCGCGCTGGACCAGATCCACGCGATGCTCGTGAAAGGCATCACGATCACGCCACTGCTGGTCGCCGAGTCGGACATCAACCGGGCGATCGACCAGTATTACGGCTTCGAGCTGTCGATCGACGGCATCCTGCACGAGATCGAGACGGGCGAGGTGTCGTACACGGGCACCGCGGATGAATATAGCCACCCGATGGTGCGGCTGATCGACGCGCTGCTGGCGGACGCCGTGCAGAACGGCGCCTCGGACATCCACTTCGAGCCGGAGCACAGCTTCCTGCGCATCCGCTACCGCATCGACGGCATCCTGCGCCAGATCCGCAGCCTGCACAAGTCGTACTGGCCGGCGATGGCCGTGCGGCTGAAGGTGATCAGCAACATGAACATCGCCGAGACCCGCGCACCGCAGGACGGCCGCATCTCGATCAAATTCTCCGGCCGGCAGATCGACTTCCGCGCCAGCGCCCAGCCGACGACGCACGGCGAGAACTTCGTGCTGCGCGTGCTGGATCGCCAGAAGGGCATCGTGCCGCTCGATGGCCTGGGCCTGGCGGAGCCGGACCTCGACCTGCTGAAGCTGATGATCGCCCGCCCGGACGGCCTGATCCTCGTGACGGGGCCGACGGGCAGCGGCAAGACGACAACGCTGTACTCGATCCTGAACCACATCAACACGGAAGGCGTCAACATCATGACGCTGGAAGACCCGGTCGAGTACCCGATGAACCAGATCCGCCAGACGTCCGTCAACGAGTCGGCCAAGCTGGGCTTCGCGGACGGCATCCGCTCGATCCTGCGCCAGGACCCGGACGTGATCCTCGTTGGCGAGATCCGCGACAAGGAGACGGCCGACATGGCGCTGGCCGCCGCGATGACGGGCCACCAGGTGTATTCGACGCTGCACACCAATTCGGCCGTCGGCGCGATCCCCCGCCTGCTCGACATCGGCGTCATTGCCGACGTCCTGGCCGGGAACATCATCGGCATCATCGCGCAGCGCCTGGTGCGCCGGCTGTGCGCCCACTGCCGCGAGCCGTTCACGGCGGACGACCTGGAACGCCGGCTGCTCGGCCTCGGCGCCGAGGATCCGCCAGCGGCGATCTACCGCGCGGTCGGCTGCGAGCGCTGCGCGCACCAGGGTTACCGGGGCCGCGTGGCGATCATGGAACTGCTGCGGATGAACGCCGACCTGGACGAGCTGGTGGCGCGCCGCGCCGCCGTGCGCGAATTGCGCGAAGCAGCCCGCGCGGCCGGCTTCCGCTCGCTGGTGGACGACGGCATGCGGCGCGTGCTGCAGGGCGTCACGACGCTCGAGGAGATTTCCCGCGTCGTCGACCTGACGGACAGGCTGGCCTGACATGCCGCAGTACATCTACCGCGCGATGGATACCCAGGGCCAGATCGTGCCCGGCAATATGGATGCGTTGAACGTGCCGGACCTGGAGCTGCGCCTGTCCAGGATGGACCTTGACCTGATCGACTATCGGCAGTCGCGCCAGAAGGTGATCGCGTTCGGCCGCCGCTCGATCGACCGGCGCGACCTGATCAACTTCTGCTTCCACATGGAGCAGATGGCCAGCGCCGGCGTGCCGATCCTCGATGCGCTGAACGACTTGCGCGATTCGATGGACCACCCGCGCTTTCGCGAGATCATCACGGACCTGATCGAGAACATCGAGGGCGGCGTGCCGCTGTCCGATGCGCTGGCGAACTACCCGGAAGCGTTCGACCAGACCTTCACGAGCCTCGTCAAGGCCGGCGAGCAAAGCGGCAAGGTCAACGAGGTGTTCCGCAACCTGGCCGACAGCCTGAAATGGCAGGACGAACTGGCCGCGCAGACGAAGAAGATCATCACGTATCCTTCCGTCGTGCTGGTCGTCGTCACGGCCGTGACGTTCTTCCTGATGATCTACCTGGTGCCGCAGCTGACGAGCTTCATCCGCAACATGGGCCAGGAACTGCCGCTGCACACGCGCGCGCTGATCGCCGTGTCGAACGTCTTCATCGGCTACTGGTACGTGCTGCTGGCGCTGCCCTTCGCCGTGTATTTCGGCGGCCGCTGGTGGCTGCGCCGCAGCGAGCGCAGCGCCTTCCAGTTCGATCGTGTCAAGCTGCGCATCTGGCCCGTCGGGCCCGTGCTGCACAAGATCATCCTGGCCCGCTTCGCCACGTTCTTCGCGATGATGTACTCGTCCGGCATCACGATCCTCGAATGCATCCGGCTGTCCGAAGGCATCGCCGGCAACCGCGTCGTCGCCGCGGCGCTGCGCCGTGCCGCGCAACTGATCTCGGAAGGCCACAGCGTCACATCGGCGTTCGGCAATACCGGCATCTTCCCGCCGCTGGTGGTACGGATGCTGAAGGTCGGCGAGGCGACCGGCGCGCTCGATGGCGCGCTGCGCAACGTGGCCTACTTCTACAATCGCGAAGTGCGCGAGCAGATCGAGCGGGTGCAGGCGATGATCGAGCCGGCGATGACGGTGGTGCTGGGCCTGCTGCTGGGCTGGATCATGCTGTCCGTGCTGGGCCCCATCTACGACACGATCACGGCGATCAGGATCTGACATGCTCGCGAAACAGCTCTTCTACCTTGCCAGCGACCAGCTCCTCGCCTACCAGTGGGAGCGCGGCGTGCTGTCCGGCCCGGACGCGTTCCCCGCCACCCGCACGGGGCTCGACGACTTCCTCGAATACCTGGACCGCCACGGCAGCCGCCCCGCGTTCCTGCTGACGGACCTGATCGAAGAGGACTTCACGCGGCTGCTGCTGCCGCACGTGCCGGGCCGCGCGGGCCGCAAGCTGCGCGAACGGCGCCTCGCGCAGCACTACCGCGACACGCCGTACCGCACGGCGCTCGTGCAGGGCCGCGCCGACGAAGGCCGGCGCGACGACGTGGTGCTGTTCACGGCGCTGACGAATCCCCTGCTGCTGACGGCCTGGGTCGACGCGATGGAACTGATGCAGACGCCGCTGGCAGGCATCTATTCGTGCGCGGTGCTGGGCCGCGAACTGGTGCAGCGCCTGGAAGTGAAGCGGCCGCACATGCTGCTCGTGACGCGCGACACGGCCGGCCTGCGCCAGACCTATTTCCAGGGCGGTGCGCTGAAATTCTCGCGCCTCGTGCAGGCCACGCCGGGCGAGGACCTGGTGCGGGCGATTCCCGCCGAGACGCGCAAGACCCAGCAATTCCTGACCAGCGTGCGGCTGCTGGAACGGGGCGATGTGCTGCATGTGCTGGTGCTGGCCGACGCCGAGCGCGCCGATGAACTGGCCGCGCGTTGCCAGAGCGGCGCCGACACGATCTACCGCGTGGTGCCGCTCGATACGGTGGCGCCGGCGCTGGGCCTGAAGACGACGCCCGGCGCGGCCGAGGACTTGCTGCTGGCGATGCTGGCGCGGCATGCGCCGCAGAGCCATTATCCGACCCTGGTCGCGGGCAATTACTACAAGCTGTGGCGCGCCCGGCTGTCGCTGTACGCGTCCAGCGCCGTGCTGGCCGTGGCCGGCCTGGCCTGGTCGGTCGTCAACCTGGCCGGCTACGCGCTGGCGCACGGCAATGCCGAGGCGCTGCGCTCCGAGACGGCCTATTATCGCGCCAACTACCGCAACAGCATGTCGAGCATGCCGTCGACGGGCGAGCGCACCGTCAACATGCGCGCGGCGGTGTCGATCGACCAGATGGTGGCCCGCCAGGGGCCATGGCCGCTGCAGATGATGGGCATGGTCAGCAGCGCGCTGGAACAGTCGCCGGAGATCCGCCTGACGCAGCTCGACTGGCGCGCCGTGATTCCCGGGGCGCCCGCGCAGGCAACGGGCACGGTGGGCGGCCCCGCGCTGGTCGCGCCGACGTCGTCGCTGGCGCTGGGCATTCCCAAGTCGCCGCCGCAGACGCTGCGGCTGCAGGCCGAAGTGGTGTCGGGGCCCGAGGATTACCGCAAGGTGCTGGGCGACATGAACGCGTTCGCGCAGCGCCTGGCCGCGATGCCCCGCACGTCGGTCGAGATCGTGCAGCTGCCGTTCGACATCCGCCCGAACGTCAAGCTGTCCGGCACCGTGGGCGCGCCCAGCGGCGGGCAGGATCGCAATAAATTCACGCTGGACATCACATGGACGCCCTGACCCCGAACTCCGCCAGCCGCCCCGCCACGCCGGTGCCGGCGCGCGTGCCGCTGCCCTACTGGGTGCGCGACTTCGCGCTGGTGCGGCCCGCCGTGATCACGTTTGCCGTCGCGGCCACCCTCAGCATCGCCTGCGCGGTGGCGAGCTACTGGCAGCTCGTCGCGGCCCGCAACGACGAGGCACGGGCGCGCGACGCGCGCGACGCGGCGCGCCGCAGCTACGTCTACGTGGAATCGGAAAAGCAGGAGATCCGCGCCTACCAGCCGCTGTTCGTCGAACTGCAGCGGCGCCATTTCGTCGGCGTCGAGAACCGGCTCGACTGGGTCGAGGCGATCCGCCTGATCCAGGAACGGCGCCGCCTGCTGCCGCTGACCTACGAGATCGAGCCGCAGCAGCCGTACAAGATCGAAGGCCGCCTCGCGACGGGCGACTACCAGCTGCGCGGCAGCCGCATGACCCTGCACATGGACCTGCTGCACGAGATGGACCTGTTCAACTTCCTCGGCGACCTGCGCCAGCAGGGCGTGTTCACGGTGCAGCAGTGCGCGCTGCGCCGCACGGCCGCGGCCCAGGCGGGGCAAGGGGGCGGCAGCGCCGCCGCGTCGCCGGCCGCGCTGCCGGCTGCGCTGTCTGCCGACTGTACGCTGAACTGGCTGACATTGACGCCTGGCGCGCGCCGCACGGGAGGTGTGCGATGAGGATACCGGCACTGGTTGCATGCGTTGCCGCCGCCGTTGCCCTGCCGGCGGCGGCGCAGGACCCGCTGGCGTTCGGCCGGTTGTTCACCACGTCCGCCGAGCGCGCGCAGCTCGACCAGCAGCGCTACAGCGGTGCGCCGGTGCCCAACGGTGCGGCAGCGGCGCCGCCGGCCGCCGCCACTGCCACCGCCCCTGCCGCCGCGCCGCCACCGGCACCGCCGCCGGCACCGGTGCGCCTGTCCGGCGTCGTGCGCCGCAGCAACGGCAGCGCCACCGTCTGGCTGGACGGCGAAGCGCGCGACACCCGGCTGGGCCGCTACCGGGCCGGCGCCCCGGTGCCCGTCGACGTGGCAGGCCGGCGGCTGCTGATGAAGCCGGGCCAGAGCTATTCCCCCGACGATGGCACGATCTCGGATTTGCGTTGACCCGCGCCGCCAGCGCGGCGCCGTGCTGCTGTTGCTGCTGGCCG
This sequence comes from Pseudoduganella flava, assembly GCF_007830495.1. Taxonomy (GTDB): domain Bacteria; phylum Pseudomonadota; class Gammaproteobacteria; order Burkholderiales; family Burkholderiaceae_D; genus Rugamonas; species Rugamonas flava. The sequence continues at coordinate 284,226 of NZ_VLKW01000010.1, forward strand.
TGGCCAGCACGGTGTTTGCCGCGCTGCTGATCTCGGCGTTCGGCGGCAATACGCTGGAGCGGGCCCGCGAGCAGCGCACGCTGGCCGTGCTGGCCGAGGCGACGGACGCGCTGGTCGGCTTCGCGGCCACCCATGGCCGGCTGCCGCGGCCCGCGATCTCCGCCACGGACGGGCGCGAACGGGACACGCCGTGTACCGACGAAGCGGCGTGCAGCGGCTTCCTGCCGTGGGTCACCTTGGCCGTCGACGGTGCGGACAGCTGGGGCAAGCGGCTGCGCTACAGCGTCACGCCGCGCTACACGGCGGCGCCGATCCAGCGGCTGTTTTCCGTTGCGACGAAGCGCGTGCAGACGCGCGACGGCAACGGCGCGCTGCGCTACGAAGCGGGATACACCGAGTGCCTGGTCTACACGCAGTGCGCACCCGCCGTCGTGTATTCGCAAGGCCGCGACAACCTGGGCACCAACACGGCCGGCCTGCCGCAGGCGAACGGCTCCGTCAACAACACCGATGAACAGGGCAACGACGTGGCCACGACGGGTTTCATCCGCCGCCCCGCGAGCACCGACCCGGCCGTGCCGGGCGGGCCGTTCGACGACCTCGTGGTCTATATTTCCCTGGACACCCTGTACGAAAGGATGGCGGCGGCGCGCGTGCTGCCGTAGACGATGAAAGCAAGCCCCTTTACCCAACGCGGCTTCACGCTGGTCGAGATCGCGATCGTGCTGATCGTCGTGGGCCTGTTGATCGGCGGCCTGATCACGCCGTTGTCGACGCAGCTGGAACAGCGCCGCTCTGCCGACACGCGCAAGGCGCTCGACGAGGCGCGCGAGGCGCTGGTCGGCTACGCGGTGCGCAACGGCCACCTGCCCTGCCCGGCCATCTCGGCCGCGAACGGCCTGGAAGACCGCGCGGGCGACCGCTGCACGAACGAGCGCCGCACCGGCTTCTTGCCATGGGCCACGCTCGGCACGGCGAAACTGGATTCGTGGGGCCGCATCTTCCTGTACAGCGTGACGCCGGACTTCGCCGACAGCGCCGCGCCGTTCCGCCTGTCGACACCGCGCGACATCACGGTGGCCACGCGCGATGCGGCCGGCAACCTGGTGGCCGCGACGGCGCCGAACGACATCCCGGCCGTGATCATCTCGACCGGGAAGAACGGCTATGGCGGATTCTCCGACCTCGGCGTGCGGCTCGCCGATGCGGGCACCGGCAATGCCGACGAGAAGGCCAACCTGAACCCCATCGGCACCGCGTTCATCGCGCGCGGCGGCAGCGACAACGCCGCGCTGCCGGGCGGCGCGTTCGATGACGACGTGGTGTGGGTGTCGCCGAACATCCTGTTCAACCGGATGATCGCGGCGCGCCGGCTGCCATGACGGGAGCTGTCGGCGCATTGCGGGCGATCGCGGCCAGCACGGTGAAGGAGGCGCTGCGCAGCCGGCTCGCGTGGCTGCTGGCGGCGCTGCTGCTGGGGTCCGTGGCGCTGGCCGGCTTCCTGCAGGCGGCACTGCCCGGCGACGGGCGCGGCACGCAGGCCGTGCTGCTGGGCGCCCTGTTGCGGCTGGCCGCCGTGTGCGTGGCGGCCGTCTTCGCCGTCACGTCGCTGGTACGCGAATATCAGGACAAGCAGGCCGACCTGTTCATCGCCCTGCCCTACCCGCGCGCCACGTGGCTGCTGGGCCGCCTGGCCGGCTGCGGCGCGCTGGCGCTGCTGATCGCGTTGCCGGCCGGTGCGCTCGTGCTGCTGGTCGCGCCGCCGGGCCAGGCCGCGTTGTGGGCGCTGGCGCTGCTGGGCGAGACGTGGATCGTCGCGGCGTTCGCCGTGTTCTGCACGCTGACGTTGCAGCACGCGCTGCCGTCCTTGTGCGCCACGTACGGCTTCTACGTGCTCGCGCGCAGTGCCGCGGCACTGCAGCTGGCGGGCCACGACGCTGTCGCCGATACGAGCCAGGGCGTCATCGCCGCCGGCATCGACGCGCTGGCGTTCGTGCTGCCGCGGCTGGACGCGTTCGCGCGCGGCGAATGGCTGGAGCACCATACGGGCAGCGCGGCCGACCTGGCATTCGTCGCGGCGCAGACGGCGATCTACGTGACGCTGCTGGCGCTGGCCGCGCTGTTCGACCTGTACCGCAAGGAGTTCTGATGCGCCGCCGCGTGCCCGCCGCCGTGGTTGTGCCGCTGCTGGCCGCGCTGGCCGCGCAACTGGCGCTGCATCGCGCGGCGCCGCCCTTGCTGGCGGCGCACGCACCGCTGCCGCCCGCCCCGCCGCCACTGCTGTTGCGCCTCGCGAGCCTTGGCGATGCGCCGGTCGCTGCCCGCCTCGCACTGCTCTACCTGCATGCTTACGACACGGGCCTGCCGTTGCGCGAACTGGACTACGGCCGCATCGTGCAATGGCTGGACGCCGCGCTGGCGCTCGATCCACACAGCCGCCAGCCACTGCTGGCCGCCACGCTGGTGTATGGCGCCGTGCCCGATGCCGCGCGGGTGCGCACGATGATCGGTTTCGTCGAACGGGCGTTTGCCGCCGACCCGGCGGAGCGCTGGCCGGCGATGGCGCAGGCCGCGCTGCTGGCGCGGCACCGGCTGCACGACATGGCGCTGGCGCGCCGCTGCGCGCAGGCGATCCGCGTGCGGGCGCCGAATGCGCCGGCGTGGGCGCGCGAGCTGGAGATCTTCATCCTGCAGGACATGAATGAACTCGACAGCGCCCGCGCCGTGACGGGCGCGCTGCTGGAAAGCGGCACCGTGACCGATCCGGCCGAGGTGCGCTTCCTGGAACGGCGGCTGAAAGAGCTGGAACAAGCGGGCGCCGCACGGTAGATGCTGCGCAAAAGCGGCCGGGCTTGTAAGATGTGGCCTGAAAGCCCAAGCCATTGTATCGAGGAGTCATCATGTCGCATTCCGGAGCGCGCGCGGCGCGCGGTTTCACGCTGGTCGAAATCGCCATCGTGCTTGTCATCATCGGCCTGCTGCTGGGCGGGGTGCTGAAGGGCCAGAGCCTGATCGACAACGCCAAGATCAAGAACGTGATCCAGCAATCGACGTCGCTGCAGGCCGCCGTCAACGCCTACCAGGACAAGTTCCGCGCGCTGCCGGGCGACGACGCGCAGGCCACGGCCCACGTGCCCGGCACGAGCGGCAACGGCAACGGCGACGGCCAGATCGCCGAATACCAGCTGGCGCCGCAGCACCTGGCGCTGGGCGGCTTCATCACGGGCTCGTTCAACGGCAGCACGGACTTCATGACGAGCGCCCAGGGCGGCGCCGTGTACATCTACAACGACGTGATCGCGGGCCGCGGCGGCAACGGCATCCGCTTCGACAACCTGCCCGATTCGTTCTCCGAACAGCTGGACTCCAAACTGGACGACGGCAAGCCCGACACGGGCGCCGTGCGCGCCACGGGGCCGTACACCAACAACGGCACCATCGTCACGCGCACCGCCGTGTTCTTCTGACTGCCGAGCTCGTGTCCCTCTGGGGTCAGACCCGCCGGGGCGTAGCCGGGGTTCTAAGGACCGCCGGTCCTTGCCGGCGTAGCGGTGTGGGCTTGCAAGCCCACACTCCTCCCTGACCCCAGACTTTGCTTTTTGGGGTTCGCGGGCAGGCTACGTACCAGTTTCTTCAACCCCAAAACCCAACTTCTTGGGTCAGACCCGCCGGGTGTATGGTCGGGGGACATAGGTAACACATGTCGGGAGACATGGGTTACACATTGAAGCCGTATCTTACGATGGATTCTGGAGGTCTATCTGCCGGACTTTGTGCTTGCAGAAATAGACCTCTAGGACGCCGTCGGTACCGGTTGGGCGGATTGCCACCAGTTCGGCATACAAGCCTTCCCCGACGAAGAAGGATTGATTGCGGTACGAGATGTAGCCCAGCTTGCTCACCTTCCGCACTTGGTCATCTGGAAGGTACTCGATAGGGGGCAATACCGATGGAAAAGATCGCCCACTGCACCGGTATC
>NZ_VLKW01000011.1 GCF_007830495.1 Pseudoduganella flava
TAGTAAGGGATGAAAACGGGAAGCGAATCGTCTTCTTGACGAACAACTTCCTATTGAAACCGGAGATGGTCGCAGCGCTCTACAAGCAACGCTGGCAGGTGGAGCTCTTCTTCAAATGGATCAAACAACACCTGCGGATCAAGGCGTTTTTTGGTACCAGCGAGAACGCTGTAAAGACCCAGATTTGGATTGCCGTCTCAACGTATGTGCTCATCGCCATCGCAAAAAAACGCTTGCAACTGCCCCAAAGCCTGTACGAAATCCTACAGATTCTGAGCCTTACGATGTTCGAGACAACACCGCTAAATCAACTACTTACCCCTCCACAGGACACCGGAGGTGAGCAAACTCAGCTCACCCTCCTATGAAAAACGTTGGGACACTACTGGGTCTGACCCCGTTTTTAGGAAATTTGTTGCCCAAATTCGGGGACTGTCCCTCGTTTTTGGAAATTGTGTGTCACACAGCCCGGCGGTTCGCGCTCGTTCGCTGATGATCGGCTGAGTTGGCGGAGATGGCTGGCGGCGTGTGAATTTGTTGCCAAAAACGAGGGACAGTCCCCGAATTTTGGCAACGGTTTTTGTGGTGGCGGCGCCACATCAGGCGCGGGGGCGCAGGGTCATCGTCAACGGGGACGGGCCCATCACGAAGCCCATCACTTCGGCGGGTTCGGGGCGGCCGGTGGCGTGGACGGCGGTGATGTCGAAGCGCGACAGCAAGGTCGCCATCGCCACCTTGATCTCCAGCAGCGACAGGTAACGGCCCGGGCAGATGCGCGGGCCGGCGCCGAATGGCAGCGCGGCTTGCCGGTCGGCGCGGTGCGCGCCTTGCGCGTCCGGCAGCCAGCGTTCCGGGTCGAAGGTGTCGGGCGACGGGAAGCAGCGCGCGTCGACGCTGTCGTGCCGCATCACGCACCACAGCAGCGTACCCGGCGGCAGGCGCACGTCCAGCACCGTTGTCTCGCGCAGCGCCTCCAGCGGCAGGAATGGGGCGGGTGGCTTCAGCCGCATCGCTTCCAGCGCACACGCCTGGACGTAGTCGAGCGGTTCGGTCTGTTCGTACGTCAGCGCCGCCACGTCGGGCACGTGCCGGCGTACCTCGTCGGTGGCGCGCGCCAGCGCTGCCGGGTTCCGCCACAGCAGCCAGATCAGCCAGGCCAGCGCGCTCGATGTCGTGTCCTCGCCGGCCAGCAGCATCGTCGTGACGTTGCCGGCGACGGCCGCGTCGTCGACGCCGCTGTCCGGATGGTCGGCTGCCACCAGCATTGCCTGCAGCAGGTTGGCGGGCCGCTCGCGCAAGCCGGGATCGGCGGCCAGCGCGGCGCGGGCGCCGGCGATGAAGCCGTCCGTTGCGCTGCGCACCGCGAGCACGCTGCGTTCGAGCCGCCGGTCCGCCGGCAGTCTTACCCAGCGCCAGTACGGGAACGGCATCAGCGAGCGCCGCGCGACGCCCGCCAGCACCGTGTCGACGTGGCGGCCGATCGCGTCGTCGCCCGCCTCGATCGTGTTGACGTCAGCGCCAAACGCGAGGCCGGCGATGACGTCCACCGCATAGCGTTTCAGGTCGCCCGTGAGATCGATCTCGTGGCCTTGCGCGGCCGCCTGCAGCCAGCCCGCTTCGAGCCGCCGCGCCACGTGCGCCAGCCGGCCGAAGTATGCCTTCACGGCGGCGGGCGAGAACGCGTGCATGACCATGCGGCGCTGGCGCTGCCACGCGTCGCCTTCGGCGAGGAACACGCCGGGATTGCCGCCCAGTTCATCGGATACCTCGGCCGTGACGGCCGGCCGGCGAAAGCCGTCGGGCCGGTCGCGCAGCACGGCGTTGATGGCCGCGCCGTCGGCGAGCACGACGACCTGTCGGCTGCCGATGCGCGCCCGGAACATCGTGCCGTAGCGGCGGCTCCAGTCTTCCATCGTCCGGTGGATCGTGCGCGGATGCAGCTGCAGTGCGTTGCCGATCAGCGGCAGGCCCGGCGGTGCCGGCAGGTCGGCGATGTCGCGGGCGGCGGGGTGGCCGGGCAAGGTCGTGCTCATCGTCTCGCTCATCTTCTGGTCCTCATGCTGATGCTGTGATGCTCCCAGTGTGCCCCCGCGCGCCGCCGCGGTCTTGAACGTTTGCGACATGCGCGTCTGCGACATGCGCGTTTGCGACATGCGGGTCTGCGACATGCGTGACGGTCCGCGCCGCGCGCTACAATCGCGGGCATGACGACCCATCCACCGGCCACGCTTGCCCGCCTCGTCGCCCCGCGCGTGGCGCTGGCATCCTGCGTGCGTGGCTACCTGCTGCGCAGCACGCTGGACGCGCCGCCGCTGACGGATGCCCAGCGCCTGAACCGCTTCCCGGCCACGCCATTCTGCGCCATCACGTGGATGATCGCGGGCAGCGGCCGCCTGGTCGAACCCGCCATCCCGGACGCCGTCGCCGGCCCCGGCGACGCGATCTTCTCAGGCCCGCGCACGCAGCCCTGCATCACCGGCAATCCCGGTCCGGTGCACACGCTGACGGTGCTGTTCTTCGCCGACGCGCTGCACCGGCTGACCGGCATCGACATGGCCGCGCAGATCGACCGCATGACGATGCTGGACGACGTGCTCGACGCCTCGTGGCAGGAGCTGTCCGCGCGCATCGTCGCGGCGCCGGACGACGACGCGCGCATCGTCGCGGCGCCGGACGACGACGCGCGCATCGGCGTGTTCGAGGAGTGGCTGGAGCCGCGCTGGCGTGCCGCGCGCGGCGACACGCATGGCGCGTGGGCGCCGGTGCGCGACTGGCTGCAGGCGTTGGCGGTACGTGCCGTCGCGGCCGGCGTGGGCCGCAGCGCGCGGATGACGGAGCGGCGCGTGCGCGCGTGGACCGGCCATCCGCTGCGCACGCTGCGCCGCCTGGCGCGGGTCGAGGAATCGCTGCTGGCCGCGCGCGACGACGAGCGTGAGGGAAGGGTATCGCTGTCGGACGTGGCGGCGCGCTCGGGCTACGCGGACCAGGCCCACCTGTCGCGCGAGGCCCGCGAGCTGATCGGCACGAGCCCGCGCGAACTGATCCGCCTGGCCCGCACCGACGAGAGCTACTGGCTGTACCGGATCTGGTCGTAGGGAAGCGCTGATTTATTCATGGCGGCGACCCACCAGCAATAAACCAGCGCTTCCCTAGGCTGCCGGCACCGGTACCGGCTTCGGCAGCACGCACGTCAGTACGCCGCCACCGTCCGGATGGGCCGCCAGGGTCAGCGTGCCGCCCAGCAGGTAGGCCCGTTCGCGCAGCAGGCGCAGGCCGTATTGCCGCGATGCTTGCGCCTCGGGCGCGGGGCCGCGGCCGTTGTCGCGCACGGTCAGCATGATCTCGTCTTCATTGTCATCGACGATGACGTCGACCTGCGTAGCCCCCGAGTGCGCCGTGACGTTCGACAGCCCCTGTTCCAGCACGCGCAGCAGCACGACGGCGTGCTCGCGCGGGCAGACGGGTTCCTCGTCCGGCAGGCTGCAGCGCGCCGTGATCTGGTACTGCTGGCCGAACTGCGTGACGAGCTCCGAGAACGCCACCTTGATGCCGAGGAACTCGAGCTTGTCGTTCCACAGCTTGTGCTGCATCTGGCGGTTGTTCTCGATGATCGTGTGCAGCAGGTTCTTCATCTGCGTGGCGCGATCGCGCAGGGGCTGCTCGGGCGGCAGCTTCGCCGTCAAGAGGCCCAGGTGCATCGTCAGCGCCGTCAACGACGAGCCGAGGCTGTCGTGCAGCTGGCGCGCCAGGGCGCGGCGCTCGTTGTCCCAGCTGCCCGCCACGTGGCCCAACAGGTCGGCCAGGTCGGCGGCGCGCTCGGCGTCGTTCGGGATTTCGTCGGGCATGATTGGTATAGGTATTGGCCTCACGGTAACACGCGGATGATACATGAGGTTTTACGGAAATGTCGCACCAGCACGATCGTGTGCTGCCGCACAGTCAGCTCCAACTGAACGGCGCATCCTTGCGCCATACCGATCAACCGTACAAGGAGCAGCCATGAGTACTACAGCCAAGCCACGCGATGCCGTCGCCCTGCTGAAGGCGGACCACGATGAAGTGAAAGCGATGTTCAAGGAGTACGAGGAATTGGGGGACCGGGCCTTTGTCGCGAAGCAGAAACTCGCCGAGAAAATCTGCCTGGAACTGACCAAGCACGCCATTGCCGAGGAGGAGATCTTCTACCCGGCCATGCGCGAAAAAGGCGACGATGCGGAGGACCTGGTGGACGAGGCCACCGTCGAGCACGCGTCGGCGAAAGACCTGATCGCGCAGATCCACAGCATGGACCCGCACGACGACCTGTACGACGCGAAGGTGAAAGTGCTGGGCGAATACATCGACCACCACGTCAAGGAAGAAGAGAAGGAGATGTTCCCGAAGGCGAAGCAGTCGGGACTCGACCTGGTCGAGCTGGGCGAGCAGATCCAGGCCCGCAAGGACGAGATCGACGAGATTCCGCCGATGCCCGTCCCGGGCAAGGTGATGTATCCGAACCAGCCTACTGTTTGATGGCGGCCGGCGCGAGGGCGGGTGCCGACACCGGCGCGCCGTCCCGCGTCAGGCTGGCGATGGCCTTCATCAGGCTGTCGATATCGACCGGCTTCACGAGGTGCATGTCGAAGCCCGCTTCGAGCACGCGGCGCTGGTCCTCGGCCAGCCCGTAGCCCGTCAGCGCGATCAGCCGGATGTGATGCGTGTCCGGGTTCGCGCGCAGCCGCCGCGCCACCTCGTAGCCGTCGATGCCGGGCAGGCCGATGTCGACGAGCGCGATGCCCGGCCGGTAATCCTGTGCCACTTCGAGGCCTTGCAGGCCGTCGGCGGCATGCCGCACCTCGTAGCCGTAGCAGGAGAGCATCATCGCCATCATCTCGCGGCCGTCGTCGTTATCCTCGATCAGCAGCACATTGGGCTTGGCCTGTTCGTTAGTGTCCATGATTTGGTGGGTAGGTTCAGTGATGCGTTCGGTGCGGGGCAGCCGGATCGAGAAGGTACTGCCTTCGCCGGGGCCCGCGCTGTCGGCTTCGACGCTGCCGCCATGCAGTTCGGCCAGGCGGCGCACCAGCGCGAGGCCGATGCCGAGGCCGCCCTGGGCGCGGTCGAGTGTGCTCGTGCCCTGCACGAACACGTCGAACACATGCGGCAGCAGCTCGGGCGAGATGCCGACGCCGGTATCGTGCACGGTCAGCACGATGTCATCATCCTCCACTTCCAGGAGGATGTCGATCGTGCCGCCGGGCGGAGTGTACTTCAGCGCATTGTCGAGCAGGTTCGAAAAGATCTGCTCGAGCCGCGTCACGTCGCCGTCGACCCAGCCGCTCTCGAGCTCCACCTGCACCTCGTAGTCCGCGGTGCGGCCCGTGGTGCGGTACGTCTCCAGGCAGCTGCCGATCAGCACGGCCAGGTCGACCGGTGCGCGGTTCAGCAGGATCTTGCCGGACATCGCGCGCGACAGGTCCAGCAGGTCGTCGACGATGCGGCCCAGGTGCTGGCTCTGGCGCTGGATGATCTTCTTCGCGCGCGCTGCCGCGTCCTGCGTCACCGCGGGCAGGGCCAGCAGCGAGGCGGCGCTGCTGATCGCCGACAGCGGATTGCGCAGCTCGTGGCCCAGCATGGCCAGGAACTCGTCCTTCGCATGGTTCTGCCGCTCGGCCATCTTGCGTTCCTCGATCTCCTGCAGCAGCCGCTTGTTGCTGCTGATGAGGTCGGTCGTACGCTGGCTGAGCTGGCGCGCCTGCCTCTTCAATTCCTCGTTCTTCATCGCCAGCGCGACGAACACGGAAATCTTCGCGTGCAGGATCTGCGGGATCACCGGCGTGAACAGGAAATCCGCCGCGCCTTTCTGGTAGGCCTTCAGGCGGTCCAGCTCGTCCGCGACGAAGGCCGTGATGAAGATGATCGGGATATTCGCCGAGCGGGCCCGCTGGTGGATCGCTTCGGCGGTCTCGAAGCCGTCCATGCCGGGCATGTTCACGTCCAGCAGGATCACGGCGAAATCGTGCATCAGCACCTGGCGCAACGCTTCCTCGCCGCTGCGGGCCGCAATGACCTCGTAGGACTCTTGTTCGGCCCATTGCGCCAGCAGGCTCGTCAAGGCGAACAGGCTGTTGGCGTCGTCATTGACGACCAGGATTTTCGGTTTGTCTATCTTGGGCACGCTAGGTTGGCACGAAGAAGTTAAAAAGCGCTTTGCAATGACTGTTTTAAAACAGTGCTGTCAGACAAACATCTAAACGATCATAGCAACAGCATATATCAAAGTCAAAAGTCCGCATGGCAACAGAGCGCGCCGGGGATTGTTTGACGGCGTGTTCGCTTACGCACATACAGTTCCGTTTTGTCATGCCATTCTGAAAGCATTGATGGTGCAAACACTAGGAAAGGATGACAACCATGAATATCGATACCGTCGTGGGAAAAGACTATTTGGGTAAATGTTTTCGTGAACTGGCCGATGCGCCGGTCAGCGCGCTGCGCGGTGTCGGTGACGAAGGCGCGCAGGCCCTGCAGCAGGCGTTCGGCGTGACCACGGTGCGCGAGCTGGCCAACCTGAACTTCATCAAGTGGGCGTCCGCCATCGCCACGCTGGCCGCGGAAGAGCAGATGCTGCCGCAAGAGAAGGCCAAGGAGGAATTGCTGGACGATGCCGTCGAGATGACGTTCCCGGCCAGCGACCCGATCTCCGTCGACGCCGGCATCACGCGCATCGAAGTGGCGCCCGAGAAGGTGAACGCGCAAACGGATCACCAGCATGCGAACAAGGTCGAGGAATCGACCGAGACGGGCAAGGAAAAGGAAGCCGCTGCGCATTGATGAGCCTGGAGTAAAGCCGCAAAAAAACCGGTGCTCGTCACCGGTTTTTTTCATGGGGCGGGGTTGTCGGTATCGTGTTTTAAGCGGCGGAAGTGGCCACGCTCTTCAGTTGATGGGGAACGGCGGCGGCTGCCGCGGCGGCCGCGGCCGTGCTGGCCGGTGCCGCACACCAGCGGTTCTTGCCGGCGCGCTTCGCGTCATACAGCGCATTGTCGGCCGCATGGATCAGGTCGCCGACGGAACCGGCGTCGTCCGGGAACAGCGCGATGCCGATCGACGTGGACAGCCGCAAGGTCAGGCCATTGACCTGGTAGGGCTCGGACACCACCTCGATCAGCTTCGATGCCGGTTCGCGGGCGTCGTGCAGGCCGCCCACGTCGCCCAGCACGATGACGAATTCGTCGCCGCCCACGCGCGCCACCGTGTCTTCCTTGCGCGACGAGCCGACCAGGCGCTGCGCGACGAGCTTCAGGATCTCGTCGCCATAGGCGTGGCCATGGGTATCGTTGATGCCCTTGAAACCGTCCAGGTCCAGGTACATCACGGCAGCCTTGCGCTGGTTGCGCAGCGCGTGCTGCACCGTCGTCTCGATCCGGTCTTCCAGCAGGCGGCGGTTCGGCAGGTTCGTCAGCGGGTCGTGCAGCGCCAGTTCCTGCTGGCGCTTGCTGTACTGGGCCAGCTCCTTGTACAGCAGCCGTACTTCCAGCATATTGTGGATGCGCTTGTGCACCTCGAGCAGGTCGAACGGCTTGCTGATGAAGTCGCGCGCGCCCGCTTCCAGGGCGGCGATCTTGAACGATGGTTGCGCTGTCAGCGCCAGCACGGGCAAATAGCCGTCCTGTTCGATTTCCTTCAAGCCCTTCATGACCTGGAACCCGTTCAGGCCGGGCATCTGCAGGTCGAGCAGGATGAGATCGTAGTTGTGCTGCCGGTGCAGCGCACAGACCTGGTCGGGCAGCATCGTGGCCGTAACGTTCGTATATCCCGCTTCGCGCAGGATTTCGAGCATCAGGTCGACGTTGTCGGCACAATCGTCCACGACCAGAATCTTGGCGTTCAGGATCTCATCCGGGCTGGGCATAGTTGTCTCGCAATACGAGCCCCGGCGAAGTCAGGGCCGGAGCGGAACACAAAGTGTAGCGCCGAAGAATTTGCTGCGGCGCACGTATTAGAAAATTCTTATCCTGAGGAAGAATTTTCAGACCATGGAGTGTATCAAACCGCGAACAAGTTTCTTGTAGGACATTGCCGCGTCTTGCGGTAGGACACTCCTCGAATTATAAATTACTTAATATGCAGGTAGTGTTTTCTTTGGGCAAACGTGCGCGCGGCGCACGATAAGGCCGCCGGGATATGCGAAAAACTTATATCCCCAGGTGCCCAGAATGCTCAGGAAGGTTCGCCGCGGCGCCGTGCCGCGGCCAGCGCGACGGCCGCCACCAGCTCGGCCGGCTCGACGGGTTTCGCGATGTGGTCGATGAAGCCGGCAGCCAAGGTGCGCATGCGGTCTTCCGTGCGGGCAAAGGCCGTCAGCGCGATCGCCGGGACCTTGCCGCCCGCTTCCTGGCCCAACGCGCGCACCTTCGCCAGCAGCTCGAAGCCATCCATTTCCGGCATGCCGATATCCGACAGCAGTAGGTCTGGTTGCAATTCAGGCAACACGCGCAGCGCATCCGGAGCACTGCCGGCCGTCGTCACGGTGGCGTTGCAATCTGACAACACTCGTTTGATCAGTTCGCGCGTATCCGGCTCGTCGTCGACCACGAGCACGCGCATGCCGGACAGGTCGCGCATCCCATGCTCCGCCGCGTCGCGCGGCGTGCCCAGCCGCGCCGGGCGGGCAGGGCGCTCGCCGGGCGGCAGCCGGTCCGCCAGCGGCAGCAGCACGGTGAAGGTGGCGCCGCGGCCTTCGCCGGCACTGTCGGCGGACACCGTGCCGCCGTGCTGCTCGACGAGGTGCTTGACGATCGACAGGCCGAGCCCCAGGCCGCCGTGGCGCCGCGTCGTCGACGCGTCGGCCTGGCGGAAGCGCTCGAACACGTGGGCCAGGAACTCGCGGCCGATGCCGATGCCGGTATCGGCGACGACGATCCGCGCCTGCCCGCCGACGGTGTCGATCGCCACGCGCACGGTGCCGTCTTCCTGGGTGAACTTGATGGCGTTCGACAGCAGGTTCCACAGCACCTGCTGCAGCCGGCCCGGATCGCCGGCGACGGCCCCGCATGGCCGGTAGTCGCGTTCGATGCGGATGTTCTTCGCGGCCGCGGCCGGGCGCACCGTCTCGATCGCGGCATCGGCCACGGCGGCCGGCGCGACGGCCTGCAGGTCCAGCAGCACCTTGCCGGACATGATGCGGCTCATGTCCAGCAAGTCCTCGATCAATTGCGCCTGGGCGCGGGCGTTGCGCTCGATCGTCTGCAAGCCTTTCTGCAGGTCGGCCTCGCCGCGGCTGCCGCGGCGCAGCACCTGCGACCAGCCGAGGATGGCCGTCAGCGGCGTGCGCAGCTCGTGCGACAGCGTGGCCAGGAATTCATCCTTCATCTGGCTGGTGCGCTCGGCCTCGGCGCGGGCGCTGCGCTCGCTGTCGAGCAGTGCGATGCGTTCCTCGGCCGCCCGGCGCGCCGCCTCGTTCAGGCGCGCGTTGTCGATCGCCACGCCGGCCTGGGCGGCGATGCCGCCGATGATGCGCTCGGTGCGCTCGCTGAACATGTGCGGTTCCGGGTGGCCGAACAGCAGCGAGCCGATCACGCCGCCATCGCGCGACGTGACGGGCGCGGCCAGGTAGCTGCGCATCTGCGTGGCATGCCGCGGGTCGAGCGCGGGCACGCATTCAGGGTGGCGCAGCAGGTCGTCGCAGCGCGTCACGCCGCTGCCGTCCAGCGCGTGGCCGAACAGGGCGGCGGCGCTGGCCCGCGTCAGGTTGCCATATGCCGGCGGCGGCTCGCCGGACAGCGTGTACAACGTCAGCGCATCGGCATCGTCGCGCAGGTTGTAGAAGAACGCGCCGAAGCGTGCGCCGCTGATGCGGGTCGCGGCATCCGTCACTTCCTGCAGCAGCGGCTGCAGGTCGCGGTGCCGCGCCAGCGCGTTGCCGGTGCTGTTCAGGAGTTCCAGCACGGCCGTCTCGTCGCGCAGCGCTTCCTGGGCGCGCTTCACCTGGTCGACGTCCGTGCTGGTGCCGAACCAGCGCAACGTCTGGCCGTCGGCCGCACGCACGGGATTGGCGCGGGTCAGGAACCAGCGGTAGCGGCCATCCGCGCCACGGATCGGGAACTCCATCTCGAACGGGCTGCCCGTCTCAATCGATTGGCGCCAGCGCTGCGACATCGCCGGGATGCATTCCGGGTCGTAGACCTGGCTCCAGCCGTCGCCCTGCATGTCGTCCGGGCTCAAGCCCGTATATTCGTACCAGCGGCGGTTGTACCAGATCATGCGGCCGTCGAAGTGGGCGATCCAGGCCAGCTGCGGGATCGCATCGGCCAGCGCGCGCAATTGCTCCTCGCTGTTCTTCAACGCTTCCTCGGCGGCGCGGCGCGCGCTGATATCCTGCACCATGCCCGTCATGCCCAGCAGCTGGTCGCTGTCGCCGTAGTTGCCGTGGCCGACGACGGACAGCCAGCAGCGCGTGCCGTCGCTCTTGGCGATGCGGCATTCGATATCGAAGTCGCTGTGCGTCTCGAACGCGTCGAGGAAGGCGAGGCGGGCGCCGGCGCGGTCCTCCGGCACCATCCTTTCCTGCAAGGCGCCCCACGTGATCGGCGTGTTTTCCGGCAGCTCGAAGATCTCGGCGGCGCGCCGGCCCAGCGTGACCTGGTCGCTGACGGCATCCCATGTCCAGTCGCCCAGCTTGCCCGCGGCCATCGCCACCTGCAGGCGGTTGCTGTATTCGCGCAGCGAGCGTTCGTCCATCTTGCGCTTGTGGATGTCCTGCAGCGTGCAGGTCAGCCCTTCGGACGACGGATAGGCGCGCACTTCCAGCCAGCGCTGGCGCGGCAGGTAGTACAGCTCGAAGCCGACGGCGCGCCGTTCCTCCATCGCCAGGCGGAACTGCGCTTCCAGCACGGTGCCGCACAACTCGGGGAATTCCTGCCACAGGTTGCGGCCCGCCAGTTCGTCACGCGCGCGCCCGGGCGGGCGCAGCATCTCGCCGGCACGCTGGTTCAGGTAGGTGATGGTCCAGTGTTCGTCGAACACGGCCAGGCCGTCGGTGATGCTTTCCAGGACCGCGCTCATCCACTCGCGCGACAGGCGCAATTCTTCCTTCGCTTCCAGCATGGAGCGCAGCAGGTCTGCTTCGGAAGGGGAGCCCCCGGTGGATAGAATCATGGGATGGTCAGGACGCCAGAACGTAGCGGCGGCCAGTGCGGCCGTCGCTGCCGATTGTAGCGCCCCGCCGCGGGACACGCTCGCACGGTTGACTGACCCGCAATACCGGCCGGGGCCGGATCAGCGCGCGGGCAGGCGGGCGGCGATCCGGTCGAGGATCGCCTGCAGCTGTTCGATGTCGTACGGTTTCTGGATCGCCTCGGCGGCGAAGTCGAGCTGCTGCGTCAGCGTGCCGCTGTAGCCGGACGCGAAGATCACCTGCAGGTCCGGCCAGTTCGCCACGGCCCGGCGTGCCAGTTCGACGCCGGAGATGCCGGGCAGGCTGACGTCGGTGAACAGCACGTCGAAGGGCGTGTCGGCCTGCGCGGCTTCCAGCTTGTCCAGCGCGTCCTCGGCGGCGGCCACCGCGTCGACTTCGTGGCCGATCGCGCGCAGCATTTCGCAGACAAGGTATTGGGCATCGAGATTGTCCTCGACCACGAGCATGCGCAGGCCGCGTGCGGTGGGCGTGGCGACCGTGGCGCTGGGCGGGGCGAGCATGCACAGGATGCCGAGCACGCTGCCGTCGCCGCCATGCAAGGGCGTGTAGTACAGGTCGAAGCGCTGCTCGCTGACGCCGTCGGCACGCCACATCTGCAGCGCCTGGCCCGGAAAGACCAGCGCCTCGCCTTGCCAGGCCCGCTCGATGGCGCGCGGGTTCCAGCTCCAGGCGGTCGGCTGCATCGCCGGCACGCGGCCGCCCGGCGGCTGCGTGGGCAGGCCGGACAGCGTGGCATAGGCATGGTTCAGCAGCAGCACCTGCTGGCGGCCCCACATGATCAGCGTGGGCACCGGCGAATTCAGCATGATGTCGGTGGCCGCGCGCAATGTCGGCGGCCACCCGTCGGGGCGGCCCACGTCCGTGCGCGACCAGTCGATGTCCGTCAGCGCGGACAGGCTGTTCATCGTCATCGAGTCTGGCTTGGGTTCGTGTTGAAGAAGGTGCATCGTACACCATGCGGGTGAGGGCGGAAGATAAAACTACGCCGATGCCAGCTGCCCCTCGGCGGAGTACTGGACAACTGGGAAAGTTCTCCCTATAATCTTGCCTCCTTTCGCAACAAACGTAGCGAAGGGAACGGCGGAAAGCAGTACCGTGCGCTCGTTAAGCAAGAAGATTCAGGATGAAAATTCAAGCTTTCCAAGTCGTAATGAATACTGTAGAATGCCGACTCGCCGAACGCTGCGGCAGTAACAAAATGCGGCAACGATGGCGAACAAAGCGGCTGTAGCTCAGCTGGATAGAGTACTTGGCTACGAACCAAGGGGTCGTGGGTTCGATTCCTGCCAGCCGCACCAAAATTTGTGGCAGGTACACCGGAAGGTGTGCTTGCGTAGTAAGGCAGTAAGAATAGTAGTGAACAACAGATGTGCGCTCCGTGCGGCATCCGTGGTTATAATGAGTTGTTTGCGGCTGTAGCTCAGCTGGATAGAGTACTTGGCTACGAACCAAGGGGTCGTGGGTTCGATTCCTGCCAGCCGCACCAGTTTCACCCGGTCGACGGAAGTCGGTCGTCGTAGTAGGTAGTAAGCCGCCGGGGTCGCCCGGTGTGCAGCAAGAGTTTTGCGGCTGTAGCTCAGCTGGATAGAGTACTTGGCTACGAACCAAGGGGTCGTGGGTTCGATTCCTGCCAGCCGCACCAAAATTGAAGAGGGACCGGGTTGAAAGATCCGGTCCCTTTTTCTTTTCCAGTCTGCTGCCGTGATGCGCCGTGGGATCGCCACGAATCGCATTTCGCTCGCAAACTGCTCAGCAATCTGATCCTTTGCTTCTTGGCACGCTCGGCGAAATCGCCGATGATTACCGGCACAACAACCGGAGTGCCAATGCCCATCATCACCACCATCGAAGACCTGCGCGTGCTGGCCCAGCGGCGCGTGCCGCGGATGTTCTACGACTATGCCGATTCCGGTTCGTGGACGGAATCCACCTACCGTGCCAACAGCAGCGAGTTCGCGCCGATCAAGTTCCGCCAGCGCGTGGCCGTCGACATGTCGAACCGTACGCTGGCATCGACGATGGTAGGGCAGGAGGTCGCGATGCCCGTGGCGCTGGCGCCGACCGGGCTGACCGGCATGCAGCATGCCGACGGGGAGATCCTCGCGGCCCGCGCCGCCGAGCGCTTCGGCGTGCCGTTCACCTTGTCGACGATGAGCATCTGCTCGATCGAGGACGTGGCGGCGCACACGACGAAGCCGTTCTGGTTCCAGCTGTACGTGATGAAGGACCGCGATTTCATCGCCCGCCTGATCGAGCGCGCCCGCGCGGCCAACTGCTCGGCGCTCGTGCTGACGCTGGACTTGCAGGTGCTGGGCCAGCGCCACAAGGACGTGCGCAACGGCCTGTCCGCGCCGCCGCGGCTGACGTTGCCGAACATCGTCAACATGGCGACCAAGCCCCGCTGGTGCCTGGGCATGCTGGGCACGAAGCGGCGCTACTTCGGCAACATCGTCGGCCACGCGCCGAAGGTGGCGGACATGTCGTCGCTGTCGTCGTGGACGGCGCAGCAGTTCGACCTGACCTTGTCGTGGAAGGACGTCGAGTGGGTCAAGCAGCGCTGGGGCGGCAAGCTGATCATCAAGGGCATCCTGGATGCCGAGGATGCGCGCCTGGCGGTGGCCAGCGGCGCCGATGCGCTGATCGTATCGAACCACGGCGGCCGCCAGCTCGACGGCGCGCAATCGTCGATCGCCGCGCTGCCGGCCATCGCGGACGCCGTCGGCAGCGACATCGAGGTGCACATGGATGGCGGCATCCGCTCCGGGCAGGACGTGATCAAGGCGCTGGCGCTGGGCGCCAAGGGCGTCTACATCGGCCGCCCGTTCCTGTACGGGCTGGGGGCGCTGGGCGAGGCGGGCGTGACGCGCTGCCTGGAGATCATCCGCACCGAACTCGATCTGACGATGGCGTTCTGCGGCCTGCGCGACGTGCGCAAGGTCGACCGGTCGATCCTGCTGCCGGGCAGTTACCCCGTCTGAGCCGCCGGCGCGGCGCGCGGCAGCCGCACGACGATGCGCGTGCCACGGCCCTCGGCGCCGGGGCCGGCGGCGATCGTCCCGCCATGCAGCGCGACGAGCGTGCGGGCCAGCGCCAGGCCGAGCCCCAGCCCGCCCTGGGCCCTGTCCGGGCTGCGCGCGCCCTGTACGAACAGGTCGAACACGTGCGGCAGCAGGTCGGCCGGGATGCCCGGGCCATTGTCTTCCACGGCCGCTTCCACATGGCCGTCGGCGCCGCCCAGGGCCAGCGTGATGCGCCCGCCCTCGGGCGTATAGCGGGCCGCGTTGTTCAACAGGTTCGACAGCACCTGCACGAGGCGCACGCGGTCGCCGTACACCGGCAGCGGATGCGGCGCCGGCACCACGGTCAGCACGTGGCCGCGGCGGGTGAGGGCGGGCGCGTTCTGCTCCAGCGCCATCGTGGCGACGTCGCGCAAGTCCAGCTCCTCGTGTTGCAGCACCACCTGGCCGCGCGTGACGCGTGAGACATCCAGCAGGTCGTCCACCAGCGCCTTCATGTGCGCCGCCTGCCGCACGATGACGCCGCTGGCGCGCGTCACCTGGGCCGGCTCGGCGCTGCCCCGCTGCAGCAGTTCGGCCGCCGTCGTGATCGGCGCCAGCGGGTTGCGCAGCTCGTGGGCCAGCATCGCCAGGAATTCGTCCTTGCGGCGGTCCGCCGCGCGCAGTGCCTCCTCGGCGCGCACGCGCTGCACGGCGTCCCAGATGCGCCCGGCCACGTCTTCCGCCATCGCGCTTTCCGCATCGGTCCAGCGGCGCGGCCTCCGCGCATGCACGTACAGGATCGCCACGCAGCGCCGCTCGCGCACCAGCGGCACGGCGAGCACGGCGCCGACGCCGATCGCCGCGTACGCCTGTGCCTGCGCGGCGGTGCGCGGATCGGCCGCCGCATCGTCGACGCGCAGGGTGCCGCCGGCCAGCAGCAACGCCTTCACGTCCGCGCCGAACGCGGCCAGCGGCAGGCTGGCGCCGGCCAGGCTGACGGCCTCGCCGCTGGTCCAGTCGCGGCCGATGTGGACGATGTCGGTGGCCTCGTCGTACTCGCCGAAGCCCATGCGGTCGGCGCCCAGGTGCGTGCCCAGCATGCGCGTGGCGCAGCCGATCACGGCGTCCGCGTCGTCCAGGCCACGCAGCGCGTCGGCCAGCGCGAGGCGGAACGCCAGCCGCTGCCGCGCCATCACGGTGTCGGTCGTGTCGACGAAGGTGACCAGCACGCCGCCGACGCCGCCATCGTCGTCCAGCACGGGGCTGTAGGAGAAGTCGAACGAGCGGTCCTCGGGCGCACCCCAGCGCTCGATCGCCACATGGAAGTCGCTGCCGCCGACGGTGCCGCCGGCCATCACGTCGCGCCACAACGGTTCGACGATGTGCCAGATCTCCGCCCATACCAGCTCGCCCGGTGCGCCCAGCGCAGCGGGGTGCTTGGCGCCGAACACGGGAATGGCGGCGTCGTTGTAGAAATGGATGTGGCCGGGGCCCCACGCAAGGATCATCGGCACGCGGCACGCGAGCACCGTCGCCAGCGTGCACGTGAGCGCCCGCGGCCAGCCGTCCGGCGGGCCGAGCGGGGTGGCGCTCCAGTCGTACGCGCGGGTCAGCGCCGGCATCGCGGCGCCGAGCGCCGGGGCGCGTTCCTGCTGTGGGTCGAAGGGCCAGGGCATCGATGGACGTCGCATGTTGGCGGAACGGCCATCATACCCCAGCGGGGGCGCGTTCTTTACAGGGCTGCCAGCGCGGCGCGTGTCGCGGCCGCCACGATGTCCTCGCGAGTTTTTGCCTCCAGCGCCGGCTGGTGCATGTAGACGACGATGACGATCGGCGCGCGCCCGGGCGGCAACAGGAAGCCGATGTCGTTGGTCACGCCGTAGTTGCCCGTGCCGGTCTTGTCGCCGACGGTCCAGCCGGCCGGCGCGGCGGCGCGGATGCGACGGTCGCCCGTCGTCGTGCCGATCATCCATTGCTTCAACTGCTCACGCTGCGCGGCCGGCAGCGCATCGCCGGTGACGAGCTTGCCGAGCGTGCGCGCCATCGCCAGCGGCGACGTCGTATCGCGTTCGTCGCCGGGAATCGCCGTGTTCAGTTCCGTTTCCCAGCGATCGAGCCGGAACGTCGGGTCGCCCAGTCCGCGCACCCAGGCCGTCAGCGCGGCCGGGCCGCCCAGCTCCTTCATCAGCGTGTTGGCGGCCGTGTTGTCGCTGACCTGCACGACGGCCGTGCACAGTTCGGCCACCGTCATGCCCTGCTCGACGTGCTTTTCCGTGACGGGCGAATACGACACGAGGTCGGCCTTCGCATAGCGCAGCCGCTTGTCGAGAAAGCCCGGTTCGCGCGCCGCGCGCGCCAGCGCCTGCGCCGCCAGCAGGGCCTTGAACGAACTGCACATCGGGAAGCGTTCGTCCTGGCGGTGGCCGACGGTCTTGCCGCTGCCGAGATCGAGCGCGCAGACGCCCAGGCGGCCATGCAGATCGCGCTCGATGTCGGCAAGGCCGCCGGCGGCCGGCGCGGCGAGCAGGTGACGGTGTACGGGGAGGGCAAGCAGCGGGGCGGCCAGCATCAGGCGGCGGCGGGGCAGGGAGATGGTCATGTGCGTCTTCGCGTGGTTGAGGGAACGCGCTCATTCTAGGGCGCACTCGCCCGGTATCGCCATGGCGCCCGTCCCACCGGCGCGGGCGTTCGCGTCATGCGGCCGAACCGGCGACCCTCGCCGCGCAGCGTCAGCAGGCTGCCCGGCGGACCGTCCCGCATTGCCGCCAGCCCGTCGCTGTGGGTGGGGCGGGCCCGTCACGCCACGACATTGACCGGTTCCCCGCGCGCGAACGCCTCGATATTGCCGATCAACTGGTCCGCCAGCCCCTGCATCGCCTCGCGGCTCGCCCACGCGTTATGCGGCGTCAGGATGAAGTTCGGCAGTCGCAGGTTCAGCAGCACGTGGTCCGCCGGTGGCGGCTCGGCGGTCAGCACGTCGAAGCCGGCGCCCGCGATCGTGCCGGAGACGAGCGCTTCGGCCAGCGCGTGTTCGTCCACCAGGCCGCCGCGCGCCGTGTTGATCAGCAGCGCCGTGCGCTTCATCCGCGCCAGTTCGGCCGCGCCGATCAGGTTGCGCGTGGCGTCCGTCAGCGGGGCATGCAGCGACAGCACGTCCGACGTGGCCAGCAGTTCGTCGAACGACACGTTGACGATGCCTTCCTCCGCTACCGGCGTGCGCGTATGCACGGCGACTTCCATGCCGAACGCGCGGCCGATGCGGGCGACCGCATGGCCCAGCGCGCCGTAGCCGAACAGGCCGAGGCGGCTGCCGTGCAGGTCGCGGATCGGGTGGTCGAACAGGCAGAAGCGGGGCGCCTCCTGCCACATGCCCGCCTCGACGTCGGCGCGGTAGGCCAGCAGGTTGCGGCGCAGCGCGAGGATCAGCGCGAACGTATGCTCGGGCACGGCGGCATACGCGTAGTCGCGGATGTTGGCGACGACGATGCCGCGCTCCCGGGCGGCCGGCAGGTCGATGATGTCGGTGCCCGTCGCGGCCACGGCGATCATTTTCAAGTCCGGCAGCTGCGCCAGCGTATCGACGCGCAGCGGCACCTTGTTCGTGATCGCGATCGTCGCACCGGCCAGGCGGGCTGCCGCTTCGGCGGCGCCGGTTGCCGGATACTCGGTCCACGTGTGCGCGAACGCGGGCGCGCGCACGTCGGCGATCAGGCTGTCGCGGTCGAGGAACACGATGCGATGGTCGGTCATGCGGCCTCCGGGTAGGCTTGTGCGGGGCTGCGCATGCGCATGCCCGGGTGGTTGGCGAACAGTTCGGCGACCCATTCGACGAACACCCGCACCTTCGCCGACAGGTGGCGGTTCTGCGGGTAGACGATGTGCACCGGCAGCGGGTCCGTCGTCCAGTCGGGCAGCAGGCGCACCATGCGGCCTTCCTGCACGTGCTGCATCAGCAGGTAGTCCGTCATTTGGATCACGCCCAGGCCCGCCAGCCCCGCCTGCACGTAGGCGTTCGAATCGTTCAGCGCGATCACGCCCGGCATCGGCACCTGGATGCGTTCGCCATCGCGGGTGAAATCCCAGTCGTAGATCTTGCCCGTCTTGGCCGAAAAATAGTTCACGCAGCGGTGCCGCGTCAGGTCGCGCGGGTGCTCGGGCGTGCCGAAGCGTTCGATGTAGGACGGCGCCGCGCAGGTGACGAAATGGATCATGCCGATGCGCCGGGCGATCAGCGTGGAGTCGCCCAGTTCGCCGCCGCGCACCGCGCAGTCGACGCCTTCCTCGATCAGGTCGACGGGGCGGTCGGTACTGCCCAGTTCCAGCTGGATGTCCGGATAGCGCTCGAAGAACGCCGGCAGCGCGGGCACCAGGACCTCGCTGGCCAGCCCCGTCGGCGATTCGACGCGCAGCCGGCCGGACGGCGAGAGCCGGGTGCGCGACAGCGATTCCTCGGCCTCCTTCACGTCCGTCAGGATTTGCAGGCAGCGCTCGTAATAGGCCGCGCCGTCGGCCGTGACGCTGACGTGGCGCGTGGTCCGGTGCAGCAGCTTGACGGACAGCGCCGCCTCGAGCTGCTGGATCAGCGTCGACACGGTGGCCTTCGGCAGCTGCATGTTGTCGGCCGCCTTCGAGAAGCCGCCCGCATCGACGACCTGCACGAAGACTTCCATGGCCTGCAGTTTGTTCATCGTGTTTCTTTCGATTGCGCCGCAAGGATCGGAGTGTATGGCCCGCTCAAAGCTTGTAATGTAGCTGTCATTGTTCGGATCCGTGAACAATCAATTCGTCGTTGGCGTATTTATCAGATTGTAGAACAAGTCTATAGTTACTGCACTGCATCAAAGTATTCACTATTTTTTGAGGGGTTACGAAAGGTCGATCATGGAACTGCGCAACTGGACGGTAAAAGGACTGATCGTGTTGGCACTGGCGCTGTATGCGCTGGCGCTGGCCGGCATCGTGAACACGGATGCCTACTCGCACGCGGCGGGTAAGGAAGCCCGTGGCGTGCACGCGCTGGTCAACGAGGTCCTGGCCGGCCAGCCGGCGGGCGGCACGGCGTTGCTGGCGGACGCGCCGGAGGCGGCGAAGCGATGAGCGCCCTGCAGCAGGTGGCCCCGATGGCCGACGATCTGACCTTGCGCGACCTGGAAGTGCAGGGGGCCGAAGGGCCGCTGCCCGCGCGCCTGTACCTGGCGGGCACGCCTGGCACGAAGCGCGACACGCTCGTCGTGTTCTTCCACGGCGGCGGCTTTGTCGGCGGCACGATCGACGAGGCGGACGACTTCCTGTCGCGCCTCGTCAGCGCCGATCCCGGCCAGGTCGCGCTCTCCGCCGCGTATACGCTGGCGTCGCAGAAGCCGTTCCCGGCCGCCGTCGAGGATGCCCATGCCGTGCTGCTGTGGGCGAAGAAGAACAAGGCCAAGCTGGCCTGGAACGGCAAGCGCATGGTGGTTGCCGGCATCGAGGCCGGCGCGAACCTGGCCGCCGTCGTGTCGCTGATGTCGCGCGACCGCGGCGGGCCGCCGCTGGCGGGCCAGGTGCTGATCATGCCGATGCTGGACCCGGCGCTGTCGACGTGCTCGATGCGCGAACTGCCGATGTGCCGCGACAAGGCGGCCGTCGTCGACAAGGTCGCCGGCACCTGTGCCGCCGGCTACCGGGGCTATCTGCCGAATGCGGCGGACCGCACCCACCCGTATGCGTCGCCATTGCAGTCGTCGCGGCTGAAGAACCTGCCGCCGGCGCTGATCCTGTCCGCCGAGGACGATCCATTGCGCGACGAAGCCGAACAATATGGCGCCAAGCTGATCAAGTGTGGCATCACGACCACCGTCAAACGCTTGCCGCCGCCCCCGCTCGAACAGCCGGGCGGGCGCAACGATTGTGCATGTGTATTTGCACTGACCGAAATCGCGGCCTTCATCCGCGGTGCAGATGGGACGGAGAACCCACCAGCCTAGTACAACGATAAAGAGACACCGTTCGGGTGCCGTCGGGCTGGCGGACCGCGGAACGTTTCCTGTAACTGAAAGTAACGCACATTAAAAAGGTGCGATGGGCCCGCTTTGTCTTCGTTGGCTTGGCGAAGGCGGGTGGCGCTTGTAAACCGCTAGGTTATTACTATTTTTCATACAAAAAGGGGTTAACAATGAAAAACACGAATAAATTGACAGCATTGGCGCGACCAATAGTCGCGGCGCTGGCTGCGGCAGGCTTGGCGGTGACGCTGGCCGGCTGCGAGGAAGCCACCGGTAAAACGGCCGAAGCGCCAGCTGCCGGCGGACCGCCCATCAGTGCAGCGCTTGTGATCGAAAAACCGATCACGGAAACGCAGGAATTCTCCGGCCGTCTGGAAGCCATCGACCGCGTCGAGATCCGCTCGCGCGTCGCCGGCTTCATCACCGCGGTGAACTTCAAGCCGGGCAGCGAAGTGAAGAAGGGCGACGTGCTGTTCGTGATCGATCCGCGGCCGTACCAGGCCGAAGCCGACCGTGCGCAGGCCGCCGCCAATTCCGCCCGTGCCAAGGCCGAACTGGCCCGCCTGGAACTGACCCGCGCCGAGAAGCTGTTGGCCGACAAGGCGATTGCCCAGCGCGAGTTCGACGAGCGCGCCTCGAGCCAGAAAGAGCTCGAAGCCGCCGCCCGTGCCGCGCAGGCCGCGTACGAATCCGCGAAGCTGAACCTGACCTACACCCGCGTCACCGCGCCGATCGACGGCCGCGTGTCGAAGGCCGAGATCACGCTGGGTAACCTGGTGGACCAGTCGGCGGTGCTGACCTCCGTCGTCTCGCTGGACAAGATCTACGCGAGCTTCGACGGCGACGAGGATACGTACCTGCGCGTCGGCGCCCAGAACCACAAGGGCCAGCCGGTCGCCGTCAAGGTGGGCCTGGCGAACGAGGAAGGCTTCCCGCACGAGGGCAAGCTGGAATTCGTCGACAACCAGCTCGATACGCAAACGGGTTCCGTGCGCATGCGCGCTGTCTTCGAGAACAAGGACCGCATGCTGGTGCCGGGCCTCTTTGCCCGCGTCCAACTGGGCGGCGCCGGTGCGACGACGAACGCGATCCTGATCAACGACCGCGCCGTGGGCACGGACCAGAACCGCAAGTTCGTGTTCGTGATCGGCAAGGACAACAAGGCCGAGTACCGCCCCGTGAAACTGGGCGCCACGGTCGATGGCATGCGTGTCGTGAAGGAAGGCTTGAAGCCGAACGAGAAGATCGTCGTCAACGGCCTGCAGCGCGTGCGTCCGGGCGCTCCCGTCACGCCGCAGATCGTGCCGATGGATGCCAATGTGGCCGCCAAGGCGGACAAGAAAGATGCGAAAGATGCGAAGGTCGCCGCGCTGTAAGCCGTCTTCGGCAAGAACAAGGACTGAACAATGAACTTTTCCCGCTTCTTTGTCGACAAACCGATTTTCGCAGCCGTGCTGTCGATCATCGTGTTCGTCGCGGGCTTGATAGCGATTTTCAAGCTCCCCATTTCCGAGTACCCGGACGTCGTGCCGCCGTCCGTGGTGGTCAGCGCCCAGTATCCGGGCGCCGATCCGAAGGTCATCGCTGAAACCGTTGCCGCGCCGCTCGAAGAGCAGATCAACGGCGTCGAGAACATGCTGTACATGTCGTCGCAGAACACCAGCGACGGCGCGTTGAAGCTGACCGTCACGTTCGCGATCGGCACCAACGTCGAGCAGGCTGAAACGGCCGTGCAGAACCGCGTGCAGCGTGCGCTGCCGCGCCTGCCGGAAGAGGTGCGCCAGATCGGCGTGACGACCGTCAAGACGTCGCCGAACCTGACGATGGTGGTCCACCTGAATTCGCCGGACGGCCGTTACGACGACCTGTACCTGCGCAATTACGCGGTGCTCAACATCAAGGACCAGCTGGCCCGCCTGCACGGCATGGGCGAAGTGGGCCTGTTTGGTTCCGGCGACTACGCGATGCGCGTCTGGCTCGATCCGCAGAAGGTGGCGGCGCGCGGCCTGACCGCGGGCGACGTCGTCGATGCGATCCGCGAGCAGAACGTGCAGGTCGCGGCCGGCGTCATCGGCCAGGGCCCCGCGAAGGATGCCGACTTCCAGCTGACGGTCAAGACGCAGGGCCGCCTGCAGACCGTCGAGGAATTCGGCGACATCGTCGTCAAGACCAACCCGGACGGCGCCGTCACGCACCTGCGCGACCTGGCCCGCCTGGAAATGGGTTCGAACTCGTACGCACTGCGTTCGCTGCTGAACAACAAGTCGGCCGTGGCGATCCCGATCTTCGAGGCGCCGAACGCCAACGCGTTGCAGCTCTCCGCCGACGTGCGCGCCACGATGAAACGCCTGTCCAAGGACTTCCCGGAAGGCGTCGAATACAGCATCGTGTATGACCCGACGCAGTTCGTGCGTGAGTCGATCGACTCCGTGATCCACACGCTGCTCGAAGCGGTGATCCTGGTTGCGCTGGTCGTGATCGTGTTCCTGCAGACGTGGCGCGCTTCCATCATTCCGCTCTTGGCCGTGCCGGTGTCTGTGGTGGGTACCTTTGCCGTGATGCTGGGCTTCGGCTTCTCGATCAACACGCTGTCGCTGTTCGGCCTCGTGCTGGCGATCGGTATCGTTGTCGACGATGCGATCGTGGTGGTGGAAAACGTCGAGCGTAACATCGAGAACGGCCTGTCGCCGCGCGATGCGACGATCCAGGCGATGAAGGAAGTGTCGGGCCCGATCATCGCGATCGCGCTGGTGCTGTGCGCCGTGTTCGTGCCGATCGCGTTCGTGTCCGGCCTGACCGGCCAGTTCTATCGCCAGTTCGCACTGACGATCGCGATTTCGACCGTGATCTCCGCGTTCTCGTCGCTGACCCTGGCGCCGGCGCTGTCGGCCGCGCTGCTGAAGGGCCACGATGAACCGAAGGATGTGCTGACCCGCGGCATGGACAAGGTGTTCGGCGGCTTCTTCCGCGTGTTCAACAAGTTCTTCAACCGCTCCGCCCACAAGTACGAGGGTGGTGTGCGCGGCGTGCTGCGCCACAAGGGCGCTTCGCTGATCGTCTACGCGCTGCTGGGTGCCGCTGGCCTGTTCATGTTCAAGGCCGTGCCGCCGGGCTTCGTGCCGGGCCAGGACAAGCAGTACCTGATCGGCTTCGCGCAGCTGCCTGACGCGGCGTCGCTGGACCGTACCGATGCCGTCATCCGTAAGATGTCCGACATCGCCAAGGACATTCCTGGTGTCGAGAACTCGATCTCGTTCCCGGGCCTGTCGATCAACGGCTTCACGAATGCGCCGAACGCCGGCATCGTGTTCCTGGGCCTCGAGCCGTTCGAGAAGCGCCGCGACAAGAGCATGTCCGCCGAGGCGATCGCCGCCGAGATGAACAAGCGCATGGGCGCCGTGCAGGATGCGTTCGTGATGGTGCTGCCGCCGCCGCCGGTGAACGGCCTGGGCACGACGGGTGGCTTCAAGCTGATGATCGAGGACCGGGGCAACCTGGGATACGACGAGCTGTACAAGGCCGTGCAGGCCGTGCAGATGAAGGCATGGCAGGAACCGCGCCTGCAGGGCGTGTTCTCGGGCTACCAGATCAACGTGCCGCAGTTGTTCGCGGACGTGGACCGGGTGAAGGCGAAACAGCTGGGCGTGCCGCTGCAGACGATCTACCAGACCTTGCAGATCAATCTGGGCTCGCTGTACGTGAACGACTTCAACCAGTTCGGCCGTACCTACCAGGTGCGTGTGCAGGCCGATGCGCAGTTCCGCTCGCACCCCGAGCAGATCGCGCAGCTGAAGGTGAAGAACAGCAAGGGCGAAATGATTCCGCTGTCGTCGCTGATGCGCGTGAAGGATACGTATGGCCCGGACCGCGTGCAGCGCTACAACGCCTACGTGGCGGCCGAGCTGAATGGCGCACCGGCGCCGGGTATCTCGTCGGGTCAGGCCCAGGAAATCATGGACCAGATCCTGCGTGACACGCTGCCGAAGGGCATCACCTACGAGTGGACGGACCTGACGTACCAGGACATCCTGGCCGGTAACACGATGATCTACGTGTTCCCGCTGTGCGTGCTGCTGGTGTTCCTGGTGCTGGCTGCCCAGTACGAAAGCTGGACGCTGCCGCTGGCCGTGATCCTGATCGTGCCGATGTCGATCCTGTGCGCGCTGATCGGCGTGAAGCTGACGGGTGGCGACAACAACATCTTTACCCAGATCGCGCTGTTCGTGCTGGTTGGTCTCGCGTCGAAGAACGCGATCCTGATCGTCGAGTTTGCGCGGGAGCTGGAAGATCACGGGCGCAGCGTCGTCGACGCCGCACTGGAGGCTTGCCGCCTGCGTCTGCGCCCGATCCTGATGACGTCGATCGCGTTCATCATGGGCGTGCTGCCGCTGGTGTTCTCCAGCGGCGCGGGCTCCGAGATGCGCCATGCGATGGGTGTGGCGGTGTTTGCCGGCATGCTGGGCGTGACGTTCTTCGGCCTGTTCCTGACGCCGGTGTTCTACGTCCTCTTGCGTACGCTGGCCAAACGCATGGAGAAGAAAAAAGCGCCGGCGCATGGCGAAGCCGATGTCGCGCTGGTCAAAATGGAAGGAACCCACGGATGAAAACCATGATTGCACGGGGTGTCGCGCCCCTGATGGCGGCGCTGCTGCTGACGGCGTGCGCGGCCCCCGAATTCAAGCAGCCGGCGATGGACGTGCCGGCGGCCTTCAAGGAACCGCAGACGCCTGATGACGTGAAGGTGGCGGCCGACGGCACGCGCTGGAAGGAAGCGCGTCCCGCCGAGCAGCAGCCGCGCGGCGAATGGTGGCTGGCGTTCAACGACCAGGGTCTGAACGACCTGATGGCCGAGGCGACCCGCAACAACGCCAACCTGGCCGTCGCGGCGGCCCGCGTCAAGCAGGCGCGCGCCATTGCCGGCATCGCCGAGGCGGATCGCATTCCGCAGGTGGGCGTGGGCGTCGGTGCCAACCGTACGCGCCTGTCGCCGCGGGAAGCGAATCTGCCGCAGGGCACGCCGGTGGCACCCGCCACCAGCTACAACGCCCGGCTGACGGCGAGTTATGAAGTGGACCTGTTCGGTCGCGTGTCGTCCAATGTGGCGGCCGCACGCAACGACGCGGCAACGGTGGAAGCGAATTACCGCTCCGTGCTGCTGGCGTTGCAGGCCGACGTGGCCCAGACCTGGTTCCGCCTGCGCGCCACGGACGCCGAACTGGCGACTGTGGAGCAGACGGTCCATTTGCGCGAGGAGAACGTCAAGGTGAACCAGCGCCGGTTCGACCTGGGCGACATCGGCGAGTTCGACCTGTCCCGCGCGAAGACCGAGCTGGCGACGTCGCGCGCCGAAGCGATCGGCCTGCAACGCCAGCGCACGACGGCCGAGCATACGCTGGCCGTCCTGCTGGGCAAGCCGGCGGCCAGCTTCACGGCGCCGACCAATCCGCTGACGGAAGCGGGCAAGCTGCCGGCGATCCCGGTGGGACTGCCGTCGGCACTGCTGGAACGCCGGCCTGACATCGCCGCCGCACAGCGCGCCATGCAGGCATCGAACGCCCGCATCGGCGTCGCCCGTTCGGCGATGTTCCCGGCGCTGACGATCAACGCCGATGGCGGTGGCGTCGGCCCGGCGTTCGCGGACGTGTTCAAGTGGAGCAGCCGCTCGTGGGTGCTGGGCGCGCTGCTGTCGATGCCGTTGATCGACGGTGGCCGCAATCGCGCGAACATCGAGCGCAGCGAAGCCGTGCTGGAAGAGTCGGTGGGGCAGTACCGCCAGACCGTGCTCACCGCGTTCGCCGAGGTCGAGGACAACCTGGCCGGCCTGCGCATCCTGTCGGGCCAGACGGCGCAGATCGACGACGCCGTCGTCAGTGCGCGCCGCTCTGCCGACCTGGCGCAGAAGCTGTACGAAGCGGGCCGCTCGAGCTACCTGGAACTGCTGGACGCGCAGCGCAACCTCGCAACCGTCGAGCGCAACGCCGTGCAGCTGCGCGGCGACCGCGCGATCACGACAGTCGCGTTGATCCGCGCGCTGGGCGGCGGCTGGGACACGCCCGTCAACACCGCCCAGGCCAGCAACTAGCGCAGCTTTCTCATTTCAATAACGATTAACCCCGTTGTCCTTTACGGCGGCCCCTCACGGTGCCGCCGTTTTTTTACAACAGGGGACTGTCCCTCAATTTTGGAAATATTTCCGAAATCGAGGGACAGTCCCCTGTTGTTTTACAACCGAAAAAATTTGGTCGGCGAAATGCCGAGGGGCGTGGCGTGCGTAGATAGGGGTGGGGGACTGTCCCTCGTTTCAGGAAATATTTCCAGAATCGAGGGACAGTCCCCGAATTTTGGAAACATTTATTGGCGCATTTTTGGCTATCATTCGCCTGTTTTGATAGCGAGGAGTTGTCTTGATCACGAGCAGGTTGCTCAGCAGTATTCCGAATATCGTCCATGGTTTCGGCACCGAGGCCCAACTGGTGCCGCATGTGCTGCAGCCCGTGTGGGACCTGCGGCCGGACAAGCGCCAGGTGCACGGCACCCGCTTCGTGCGCATCGACGAGCACTGCCAGCCGGTCGGCGATGCGGATGCGTTCCACACGCGGCACGCCGGCATTCCCGTTTCCGTGATCGCGGCAGATTGCGTGCCGCTGCTGCTGGCGCGGCGCGACGGCGCTCACGTGGCCGCTGTCCATGCGGGCTGGCGCGGGCTCGCCGATGGCATCATCCCCCGTGTGCTGGCCGACGTCGAAGCCGGCGCGCACTGGGTCGCGGCGATCGGCCCGACGATCTGTGCGGATTGCTATGAAGTGAGCGAGGAGCTGGCGCTGGAGTTCGCGCGCCGCTTTGCCGACATCGCGCCGCATGAACTGCTGCCGCGCCACCGCCACCTGAACCTGCGCGCCGTCGCCGAGCACCAGCTGCGGCAGGCCGGCGTGACGGACATCGACCACGTCGGCGGCTGCACCTGCTGCGCCCGCGACGAGCAGGGCACGCGCATCTTCCGCAGCTACCGGCGGGGCGACCGCAACTCGCAGCAGCACGCGGGCCTGTATATCGACGCAGGGAGCAAATAAGCGTGGGATGAAACGCCGGCGCGAAGGTGCCGGTGCGCGTGCATCGGCGGCGGCGCGCTCCTAGAATGACTTCATCGTCAACCAACACCAACCACCGATGAAGCAGACCGCCATTGCCACCGCCCTGTGTGCCGCAACCCTGTTCGCCCACCTGCCGCTTGCCCACGCCACCGACTGGGACGAGCCACAGGAACCGTTCCCCATCTACGGCAACACGTACTACGTGGGCCCGCACGGCGTCGGCTCGGTGCTGGTGACGTCGCCCGCCGGCCATATCCTGATCGATGCGGGCACGCCGAAGTCGCCCGCCGCCATCGTGGCCAGCATCCGCAAGCTGGGCTTCCAGCCGACCGACGTGAAATACATCCTGACGTCGCACGAGCACTACGATCACGTGGGCGGCGCCGCCGAGCTGCAGCGGTTGACGGGCGCCGTCGTCGTCGGCAGCGAGCGCAGCGTGCCGGTGCTCGTCAGCGGCAAGCCAGACAAGGCCGACCCGCAACTGGGCAGCCTGCCGGACATGGCTCCCGTCGCGCGCACCCGCGCCGTGAAGGAGGGCGACGTGATCAAGCTGGGACCGCTGGCAATCACGGCGCACGACACGCCGGGCCATACGCCGGGCGGCCTGTCATGGACGTGGCAATCGGTGGAGAACGGCCGCGCTGCGAACATGGTGTATGCGGACAGCTTGAACGCGTTCGGCCTGCACGGCTTCCGCTATGGCGGCGATGCGCGCTGGCCGCAGGCGAAGGCGCAGCTGGAAGCGTCGATCGCGAAGATCGCCGCGCTGCCGTGCGATGTACTGATCGCCGCGCACCCGGACCTGGCCGACCTGTGGGAACGCAAGGCGCAACAGGCGCAGCGCGGCAACGCGGCGTTCATCGATCCGAAAGCTTGCCGCGCCTATGCGGAACTGGGCCGCAAGCGCCTCGCCAAGCAGCTCGGCGAGGAAGCGGCCCGCTGAAGTTACGCCTGCCTGGGATTACGCCTACCGGGGATCACGCCTTCAGGTAGCCGTGCTTGCGCGAGTCCGGCATGATCCACGACGCGCCCAGCGCGACGGCGCAGACGATGCTGACGTACCAGAAGAACGCGCTCTCGTGGCCGTGCGACTTGAACAGCAGCGCCACGTATTCGGCGGTGCCGCCGAAGGCCGCGTTGCCGATCGCGTACGACAGGCCGACGGCCAGCGCGCGAATCTCCGGCGGGAACATCTCGGCCTTCACGATGCCGCTGATCGACGTGTAGAAGCTGACGCCCGCCAGCGCCGCCATCACCAGCGCGAACGCCTGCACGGGCGACTGCACCTGGCCGATGGCCGTCATCACGGGCACCGTGCCGAGCATCGTGATGACGCCGAACGCGATCATCATGTTGCGCCGGCCGATGCGGTCCGACAGCGCGCCGAACGCCGGCTGCAGCAGCATGAAGCAGAACAGCACGGCCGTCATCGTCAACGTCGCCACCTCGGCATTCATGTGCGCCGTGTTGACGAGGTATTTCTGCATATACGTCGTGTACGTGTAGAACGCCAGCGAACCGCCGGCCGTGTAGCCGAGCACCGTCAGCAATGCGCGCGGGTGTTCCAGCACGCCGGCGATCGTGCCGGCCTTTTCGCTCTTGCTCGATTCGGTCGCCGTCTCCACCAGCGCGCGGCGCAGGAACAGCGCGACCAGCGCCGCGAGCGCGCCGATGAAGAACGGGATGCGCCAGCCCCATGCGCGCAGCTCGTCCGGCGCCAGGAACTGCTGCAGCACGACGAGCACCAGCGTCGCGAGCAGCTGCCCGCCGATCAGCGTGACGTACTGGAACGACGCATAGAAGCCCCGCTTGCCGGCGACGGCCACCTCGCTCATGTAGGTGGCACTCGTACCGTACTCGCCGCCCACCGACAGGCCCTGGATCAGGCGTGCGACGAGCAGCAGGAACGGCGCCCAGAAGCCGATGCTCGCATAGGTGGGCAGCAAGCCCACCATCAGGGAGCCGAAGCACATCATCAGCACGGAGATCATCATCGACGTGCGGCGCCCGAGGCGGTCGGCGATGCGGCCGAACAGCCAGCCGCCCAATGGGCGCATGAAGAAGCCGACGGCGAAGATGCCGGCCGTGTTGAGCAGCTGCGACGTGGCGTCGCCTTTCGGGAAGAACGCGGCGGCGAAGTACAGCGACGTGAACGAATAGGCGTAGAAGTCGTACCATTCGACGAGATTGCCCGACGAGGCACCGACGATCGCGATGACAGGGTTATGGATCTTATGATCGCTCATGATGGAATTCCGTGACAAACACGGGGGCCATCATAACGGCTGCGGTGATAAAAGGGCTGCCCGATTGGGAGGGGCGATGGACTGTACGAAGGAGGGGGTGGACGGCGTGTGGGCTTGCTGCGTACCGGCCCTGCGGCCCATAAAAAAACCCGCGCCAGGCGGCGCGGGTAAGGGAGGCTCTTATGTGATTCTCAGCCTGAGAGTAGCTATAAGTATCCGGCGTGCGTTCAGTGCGTCTGCGGCGTGGTGGTGACCGCGGACTGCTTGTCTTCCTTGGCTTCGGCTTTCTTGTGCGCTGCCTTGGCGTGTGCCTTGGCTTTCTTCTCTTTTGCGTCAGCCTTGGCTTCAGCCACGTCTTTCTTCGCTTCCGCGGTTTCCTTGGCGACCTTCTCGTCGGCCTTTGCCGATTCCTTGGCTGCCTTCGCATCGGCCTTGGCTACTTCCTTCTGCTCCTTCGCGACAGCCTTGTCGTGCTTGGCTTCAGCGTGCGGAGCAGCGGCCGGCGCGGTCGTCGGGGCGGGCGTCTGAGCGAATGCGGCACCAGCGAACAGACCTGCGATCAGGGTAGCGATTACTTTTTTCATGGCGTAGTCCTCATTTGGTTACTCATCTTGGGCGACACACTCATTTGCTGTGTCGTTGTGCAGAAAACGCGGCCCGTTTCGCGCCAGTTGACGGGATTTACATCTGTTACAAATCGCCGCTCTTCTGTTAGCTGACGTACCGATGCATGCGCCGCCGGGGCCTACAGTGTGACCATGAAAGACTCCCTGAAACTCTACAAGGCCAAGCGCAATTTCGCGATCACGCCCGAGCCTGCCGAAGGCGGCGAGGAGGGTACCGAAGCGCTGACGTTCGTGATCCAGAAGCACTGGGCCACGCGGCTGCACTACGACTTCCGCCTGGAGCTGGACGGCACGATGAAAAGCTGGGCCGTGCCGAAAGGCCCCAGCTACGACAGCCACGACAAGCGCATGGCCGTGCACGTGGAGGATCATCCGATCTCGTACAACGACTTCGAAGGCGTGATCCCCGAGAAGCAGTACGGCGCCGGCAAGGTGATCATCTGGGACAAGGGCACGTGGCACCCGATCGGCGACCCGCGCAAGGGCTACCGCGACGGCAACCTGAAGTTCGAGCTGCGCGGTCACAAGATGCACGGCCGCTGGGTGCTGGTGCGCATGAGGCGCTCCGGCGAGAAGCAGGAACCGTGGCTCCTGATCAAGGAGAACGACGAATACGTGCGCGCCGCCGACGAGTTCTCCGTCGTCGACGAGATGCCCGACAGCGTGAAGGCGCTCGGCATGCCGACCGGCGAACGGCTGACGCCCGCGGCCGACGAGGCCGAGAGCACGGCGCTGGCGCACCAGGGCAAGCCGGCGCGCAAGAAGGCGGCGGGCAGCGCTGCGAAGGGTGCCGCAACGAGCACGGCCAAGCCCGCCAAGTCTGCGAAGACTGCTGTCGCCAAGCCGGGCGCGAAGGCGAAGATGCCGGCCACGCTGTCGCCCGAGCTGGCGACGCTGGTCGATGCGCCGCCGCCCGATCCCGCCGACTGGATCTTCGAACTGAAGTTCGACGGCTACCGGCTGCTGGCCCGCGTCGAAGGCGGCAACATTGGCCTGTGGACGCGTAACGGCAACGACTGGACGCACAAGCTCGAACCGCTGCGCGCGGCGATCGAGAAGATGCGGCTGCCTGACGGCTGGTACGACGGCGAGATCGTCGTGCACGACCAGAACGGCAAGCCGAACTTCGGCCTGCTGCAGCAGGCGTTCGACGGCTCCCGGACGAAGAACATCGTTTACTTCGTGTTCGACGCGCCTTACCTCGACGGCCACGACCTGCGCGACGTGCCGCTGGCACAGCGCCGCGAGCTGTTGAAGACGGTGTTGGACGCGAAGGGCAACGACACGGTGCGCTTCTCGGCCGAGCTGGATGCGCCGCCCGCCGAGATCGTCGCGGCGGCATGCCGCATGGGCCTGGAAGGCATCATCGGCAAGCGCCGCGACGCCACCTACGTATCGCGCCGCTCGGGCGACTGGATCAAGCTGAAGTGCGCGCTGCGGCAGGAGTTCGTCATCGGCGGCTATACGGATCCGCAGGGCTCGCGCGTGGGCATCGGCTCGCTGCTGCTGGGCTATTATGACGACGCCGGCAAGCTGCATTACGCCGGCAACGTCGGCGCCGGGTTCAACGAGAAGTCGCTGCGCGACATCACGGCGAAGCTGCACAAGCTGGCCAGCGACACGAACCCGTTCGCGCCGACCAAGGCGATCGAGAAGAAGGCACATTGGGTCAAGCCCACGCTGGTGGCCGAGGTGACGTTCGGCGAATGGACCGGCAGCGGCTCGATCCGCCATTCCGTATTCCAGGGCCTGCGCAAGGACAAGAAGGCGGCCAGCATCCGCCGCGAGCAGGCCGCCCACGTGGAGGACGTCATGCAGACACAGAGCACAACGAAGGCAGCACCCGTGCGCGGCAAGGCCAAGGCCAAGGCCAAGGCCGACCCGGTGGCCGAATCGGACGTCGGCAGCAAGCTGCCCGCGTCGCTGAAGGTGACGAACCCGGACCGGCTGATCGACCCCGCCAGCGGCATGACGAAGATCGGCCTGGTGCGCTACTACGCGCTGGTGGCCGACCTGATGCTGGAACACCTGAAGGGCCGGCCGGTGGCGCTGGTGCGGGCGCCGGCCGGTGTCGGCGGCGAGCTGTTCTTCCAGAAGCACTCGGAGGTCGGCAAGCTGCCCGGCGTGAAGCAGCTGCCGCAGGAACTCGACCCGGATCACCCGACGATGCTGGAAGTGGCGACCACGCAGGGCCTGCTGTCGTGCGCGCAGTGGAACGTCGTCGAGCTGCACACGCAGAACGCGTTTGCCCGCACTTACGACAAGCCGAACCGGATGATTTTCGACCTGGACCCGGGGCAGGGCGTGACGTGGGAACGCATCCAGGAAGCGGCGCAGCTGATGCGCGCGTTCCTCGAGGAGCTGGGCCTGCCGACGTTCCTGAAGACGAGCGGCGGCAAGGGGCTGCACGTCGTCGTACCCGTGAAGCCGCAGCACGACTGGGA
Organism: Pseudoduganella flava; assembly: GCF_007830495.1. GTDB lineage: Bacteria > Pseudomonadota > Gammaproteobacteria > Burkholderiales > Burkholderiaceae_D > Rugamonas > Rugamonas flava. Next base: position 32,567 of record NZ_VLKW01000011.1, read on the forward strand.
TACGGTGAAAGGCTTCTCGAAGCTGATCGTCGAGCACATGGCGCGCACATTACCGGACCGCTTCGCGTTCAAGAGCGGCCCGAAGAACCGCGTCGGCAAGATCTTCATCGACTATCTGCGCAACGGCCGCGGCGCCACCACCGTATGCGCGTGGTCGGCGCGGACCCGTCCGGGTTTGGGCATCTCGGTGCCCGTCGCCTGGGACGAGCTGCCGCACCTGAAGGGCGGCGACCAGTGGACCGTGGCCACCGTCCACACGCGGCTCGACCATGGCAACGCGCCATGGGCCGATTATGCGAAGAGCGCCGTCAGTATCACGAAGGCGATGAAGCAGATGGGGTATACGGGGGCTTGATGCGGGGGGGCTTAATGCGGGGGACTTGATGCGGGGGACTTGATGCGGCGCGCGCGGTTGGCGACGCGGGGGCGCCCGGCGCAACGGCCTGGCGCTGGCGGGACGATCGTGTGCCGACGCTCTCCCGCGCCTGCCCGCGTCGTCGGCGTGCTGGTAACATCGCCGCATGAATACTGATCGATTTGCCGATTGCCGCGGGCGGCTCGACCTGCTGGCCGACCTGAATGCCGAGAGGACGGACGTCTTCGCGGCCTACGACCTGGAACGCTTGCCCGCTGCGGCCGATCTGGAGGAGGCGGTTGGCCGTCACTTCGAACTGGTCGGAAAAACGCGGTACGACCCGCCGCGCGACTATCCCGCCGCCACCTGGCACATCACGCTGGAAGAAATCAGCGGGCCGTTCGAACATACGCTGCACCGCATGTGCGAGCGATGGTTCTTCCGCTCGGAGGTGCTGGCGGCGGTACCGTTATCGCCGCACCGCGAAAACGTGGTGAACGGTTTCCTGGCCGGCCTGGTCGCGGCCATCGGCAACTGCCGCACGTGGCGCGTCCACATCGCCCCGCAGTGCTGGTATGGAATCGAATGGGACCACGTCGCGTTCGAAGCCGTGGACGGACGCTACATGCTGTCGTTCATGCGCAGCGACTGATGCGTGCCGGTGGGTTCAACAGGCGGAGCCACCGGCATGAATGGCCTTCGGGCGAGAAGGCACCGTTGGACCGCGTCTTGATCGCGTCTTTGCAAAGGCGGCAAAATCCGGCATCATTGCCATCCTTGTAACTTCGGCCGATTGCCCGGCCTTGTCGCGATGCAGCGCATTCTGATGTTGACCACCCTCGCTTGCTTGGCCGCGTGTTCGCGGCAACAGGAATCCTTGGCGCCGGCCAATGTGGCCGTGGCCGCACCTGTCGCCGCCGCGCGGGCGGAAAGCGCCACGCCGGCCGGGCCCCGCGACCTGGGCCGCGCCAAGGCAGGCGAATGGATGGCCGCGATCTTCGGCGACCGCTACGACGCCAAGGCGCGCCGCGCGCTGACCGGCAGCGCCGACGAAGGCTTCAACGCACTATCGTTCGTCGCCGCGGCGCAGCTGGAGGCAGGGCGGGTCGCCGTGATCGTCAATGGGACTCCCGCCGACGCGGCGGGCGCCGAGCAGGCATCCCATGCGGAAGGGGGCGACATGCACGTGTTCGTGCTGCGCAGCGCGGGCGCCGGCTGGCAGGTGAGCGACCGTTACGAGAACGTCGCGAACCTTGGCTCGCACGGCCACTTCGGCGCCGTCAAGTGGATCGCCCTCGCGCCGGGCAAGCCGGGCTTCATCGTCTCGTCGGGTGGGGTGTGGCAGGGCTACGAGATACTCAGCGCGGACATCTTCGCGCTGGCCGGCGGCGTGCAGGCACTGGGTAGCTTCAACGAGCACTCGGGCAACTCGGGAGCCTGCGGACCGGAAGCCGACGAATGCTGGGACATCGGCGGCAAGATCAGCGTGGCACCCGCCGTGCCCGGGCAGGCCGGCGCACAGTACGCTGACCTCGTCGTCGACTTCACCGGAGAGCGCTACAAGGTGACGGAAGATGCCAAGGGCGGGCTCGAAAAGCACCACATCGCCGACGTGAAGCAGACTGCCCGCTATCGTTTCGACGGCAAGGCCTACAAGCTGGTGGCCGGCGAAAACCCCGTGCCGGGCGTGTAAGCTGGGGCGTGGGACGGGCCGCCCGTTGACGCCGCGATCGGCCGCCCGGCCAGGGGCAATGCCGCTGAGTGGCCCCGACGCACTCGCCTAGATCAACCCCAACGTCAACGCCTTCAACGTCGCCGCCGCGCGCGTCGAGCATTCCAGTTTGCGGAAGATGCTTTCGATGTGCGTGCGCACCGTGCTGGGGCTGATGCGCAGCGCCCGTGCCGCTTCCTTGTTGCTCTCGCCGGTGCTGATCCGCCGCAGCACGTCCACTTCGCGGTCGGACAGCAGGCCGCTGCGGCGCGGTGCCGGCGCTTGCGTGCCGCCGGCCGAGGCAATCACGGCGTCCACCGCGGCGCGGTCGAAGCGCGCCGCCTGCGCCGCCAGCAGCGCGGTGGCGGCGGCCGGTTCGTAAGCCGGCCGCCATGGGCGCGGCGAGCACAAGGCCGTCCATGCGGCGGCGGCGGCCAGCACGCGGTGCGACGGGCTCAAGGCGTCGCCCGTCAGGCTGCGGAAGTAGCCGCTGCCGTCCAGCCGTTCGTAGACGTGCGACGCAAGCTGCGCTTCGGCTGTCAGCGCCGGTATCTGGATGGCGGCGCGCGCCGTCCAGTAGGGCACCAGCCGTACCTTTTCCCAGTCGGCCGTGCGCAGCTTGCCTTCGCGCTGCCACACTCCGTTTGGCACAGCGGCGCGGCCGAGGCCATGGATCAGTGCCGCACGGCCCACGCACTGCTGCTGCGCGGGAGGCAGGCCAAGCAGCGCGGCCGCGCCGCGTGCGACGTCGGCCACGCGGCGCGAGAAGCCGGCCAGCGCGGGCAGCTTCAGTTCCAGCATGTCCGCCACCAGCGTCAGCGCCACGCGCGTCTCGCTGGGCGGCGCATCGCCGCACGGTGTGTCGTCGTCCAGCGCATCGAGCCACGCGCGCGCGTGCGGCGTGACCAGGCGCACCAGCGCGGCCGGATACTTGCGGCCGGCAAGCTCGCCGATCAGCCGCAGCGCGGCGTCCAGGCCGTGGGCGCGTGACAGGATTTCCAGGTCGCCGGCCAGCGCGACGTGGAATACGGCATTGGGAATCGCGGCGCCGCGCAGCCGGTACGGCATGCCGCTGCCGTCCACGTGCTCGAACACGTGGCGCAGCGCTTCCTCGACGGCGAGCGGCAGCCCAAGCATGCGGGCGATGTCGCCGGAGACTTCGCAATGGACTTGCGCGAGCGGCGCGACGCTGGTGAAGGTCAGCGGGTGATTGGGCGGCAAGGTGCGCGTCAGCATCGCATGGCGGCCGCCCACGTCGTCGCCCATCAGCGCCGCGAAGCCGGACGCGTTCGCCGTGCAGCCGGACCAGCGCAGCAGGGCGACGGTGCGGGCCGTGGCGCAGCCCGCGGGGCCGGCGCCATCCATGTCGGCCACGCGCGCGGCCAGGCGCGCGGTGCGGATCGAATGGTCGGTCGGCTGGCCCATCGAAAGGTCGCCGACCAGCGCCAGCGCCTGCACGGCGTCGGCGACGCTCACGGTATCGTCGAATGTCATGGCCGCTACTGTAGCGGCCACGGCGCCCCGCGGCAAGGCAGCCTTACATGCCCGGCAGCGGGTTGACCGGCAGCGGGTTGCGCAGCGAGACGTTGATCGCGTTCCAGCCGCGGATCACGGCGATCGCGAACGACAGCTCGGCGATCTCGTTTTCGCTGAAGTGTTCGCGCAGCTCGCCCCACGCGGCATCGGTGTCGTCGCGCTGCGGCAGCGCGTTGACGGCGTCCGCCCAGCGCAGCGCTGCCCGTTCGCGCGCGTCGAAGAACGGCGACTCGCGCCACGCGGCGATGCTGTTCAGGTGCCGCGGGTCGGCGCCCTGGCGGATCAGGTCGCGCCAGTGCATGTCGACGCAGACGCCGCAGCCGTTCACCTGCGATACGCGCAGGTTCACCAGCTCGACGATGCGTGCGCCCAGTTCGCTCTTCTTGACCGTTTGCGACAGGTTGACCATCGCGTGCAGGCTTTTCGGGGCGAGGTTCATCAGGGGGATGCGGGCTTCATGGATCGTGCCGGACATGTTGGTTCCTTTCAGGTTGCCGGGAGCGCACCGTGCGCCCCGTTCACAGCATTAGACGGCGCTGCCGCCGGCGTTGTGACAGGCCTCCATCTTTTTCGATGGGCCGGGGTCGGACGATCGACCGATACCGCGAAACGGGGCCGGTGCCTACACTGGTTCCATCGCAACCAACCAACAAGGAACCCGAGATGGCAACCAAAATGAAACTCGCCGCGCTGGCCGCATTGACCACTGCCGCGCTGCTGTCCTCCGGCGTGCAGGCCGCGCCGGAGCAGCCCGCCGTCGTCATCGTGCACGGCGCCTTCGCCGACGGCTCGGACTGGGCCAAGGTCATTCCGCTGCTGCAGGCGCGCGGCGTGAAGGTCACGGCGGTGCAGAACGGCCTGGAGTCGCTGGCCGGCGACGTGGCCGCCACCCGCCGCGCGATCGACAACCAGCCGGGCAAGGTCGTGCTGGTGGGGCATTCGTGGGGCGGCACCGTGATCACGGAAGCGGGCAACCATGACAAGGTCGCGGGCCTCGTCTATGTGGCGGCATTCGCGCCCGATGCCGGCCAGTCGACCGCCGAAGCGGGCAAGGGCTACCCGACGCCGCCCGGCATTGCGAAGCTCGTCGCGGACAAGCAGGGCTATCTCAGCCTGCCGCCGGACGCGCTGCGCCAGGACTTCGCGCAGGACGTGCCGGCCGCGCAGGCGGCCGTGATGGCGGCCACCCAGGGTCCGATCCAGGCCAAGGCGTTCGACGAGAAGCCCACCGCCGCGGCGTGGGCTAGCCGGCCGTCGTGGTACATCGTCAGCAAGAACGACCGGATGATCCAGCCCGACCTGGAACGGGCGATGGCAAAGAAGATCGGCGCGACGACGACGGAACTGCCGACCAGCCACGTGCCGCAGCAATCGCGCCCGGCGGACGTGGCAAAGGTGATCCTGGCTGCGGTGGCCGCTGCCCGGTGATATGCACAGAAACTGTGGATAACACTGTGCACCACGGCTGAGCTTGAATGATAAGCCTTTGATATTGTTGAGGTTTCATCGGGCGCCTGGCAATCGTGCAGGAAATCGGCAACGGCGTGGCGCGCCAGCCACGCCGTTGCCCCTCCAGCGGCCCCGACAGTGGTAATATTGCCGTGTTGCATTTTTTTCGCCAGCCCCAACCCCCGTCCTGGCATCACGAGCGTGCGGCGCGCCGCACGCAGCTTATCGTCCATGCCAATGTCACCCAACCGATCCCTGCGCCTCGGCGCAACCCTGTTATTGTCGTTTTCCTCGCTGCCCGCGCTGGCGGGCCGCCCGCTCGTCACGGACGATGCGTCGGTCGTCGCGCCGGGCATGTGCCAGGTCGAGATGTCCGCGCAGCGCGATCCGGGGCAGGGCTGGTTCATCCCCGCCTGCAACGTGGCCAACGACTGGGAGGTCGGCGCCGGGTTCGGTGGTGTGCGCCATGAAGGCGCCTGGCGGCGTGCGCTGGCGGTGCATGCGAAGACGCTGTTTCGCCCATTGACGGAAGACGGCTGGGGCGCCGGCGTCACGTTCGCACAGCAGCAGCTGACCGGCTTGAACGGGGCGCAGGAAGGCTTGCGGGACCGCTCCGCGACGCTGATCCTCAGCATTCCGATCGCATCATGGGCGATCGTGCATGCGAACGTGGGCGGCATCGAGCACAGGGCCGCCGGCCACGGCGCGCGCACCTGGGCCACCGCGCTGGAGACGACGCACGGTCATACCGGGCTGTCGCTGGAGACATTCGGCGAGCGGGGCGCGTACCGCACCTGGCAGGCCGGCTGGCGCTGGAGCGCCGTGCCGGACGTGCTGGACCTCGATGCCGCCTGGGGCGTGCAGCATTGCGACGGCGTGCGCGCCAACTACGCGGTGCTGGGCCTGACCTGGACGTTCCCCCGCTAGCGCGTCCGTGCTCAGGCGGCCTTGCGCCGCGTGGTGCCGGTGGATTTCGCGGCCGTCTTCTTCGCGGCCGGCTTCGATGCGGCGGCCTTCGCGGCGCCGCTCTTCGGCGCGGACGTCTTCGCCGTCGCCCGGGCCGTGCCGCTGCTGCGGGCCGAACCGGTGCGCGTCGTCGACGTGCGCGGCGCCGCCTTCTTGCTGCGCGGCGGCGCGGCTTCCTCTTCCTCTTCCGTATCGGTGTCGGCGGACGTGTCTTCCTCGTCCTCGTCGGCCGTGGCCTTGCGGCCCTTGGCGGGTTTCGCCCCGAGCGATTGCTTCAGCAGCGCCACCAGGTCGATGACGTTCGACGACGGTGCCGCCTCGCCTTCCTTCGACGGCGGCGTGATCGACTTGGTCTGCCCGGCCGCGATCTTCTTCTCGACCAGTTTCAGCACGTCGTCCTTGTACGTGTCGTGGTACTGGCCGGGGTCCCACTCGTCCGACATGCCTTCGACGAGGCTCAACGCCATCTGCAGTTCCTTGTCCGAGATGCCGGTGGCCTTCATGCCTTTCGCCGGCAGATTCAGGCCTTCGGTGTCGCGGATCTCGTCGGCGTAGCGCAACGTGTTCATGATGATGCCGTCCTCGCTGGCCACCAGCGCGCACAGGTGCTGCTTGGTGCGGATCACCACGGAGGCGACGGCGATCTTGCCGGCGCGGCGCAAGGTCTCGCGCAGCAGCGCGTACACCTTGTCGCCGCCGCGGCCGGGCGCGAGGTAGTAGGGCGTTTCGTAGAAGGTCAGCGGCACGTCCTCGGCGGGCACGAAGGCGAGGATGTCGATCGTCTGCGTGGCCTTCACGTTGGCACGCTTCAGGTCCTCGTCCGACAGCACGACGTATTCGCCGGCCGTGTATTCATAGCCCTTGATGATGTTGTCCCAGCTGACCTCCTTGCCGTTGCCCTTGTTGTAGCGCTTGAAACCGACGGGCGAGAAGTCGCGCTTGTCGAGCATGGTCAGGTCCAGCTCGTTCTGCTTGACGGCCGAGTACAGCTCGACCGGGATGTGGACCAGGCCGAAACTGATGGCGCCTTTCCAGAGCGAGCGGGCCATGGCGCTGCTCCTAGCCGACGCTGCCGGTAACGGGCAGCACGATGCCGGTGATGTAGCTCGAGCACACCGGCGACGCGAGGAACACGTAGGCGGGCGACAGCTCTTCCGGCTGGGCGGGCCGCTTCATGTCCGTGCTCGCGCCGAACTGCGCGATCTTCTCGGGCGTCTGGTCGGCCGGATTCAGCGGCGTCCACACAGGGCCGGGCGCGACGGCGTTGACGCGGATGCCTTTCTCCAGCACGTTCGACGCGAGCGACATCGTGAACGCGTGGATCGCACCCTTGGTGGCCGAGTAGTCGAGCAGCTTGGCCGAACCCTGCAGGCCGGTGACGGACCCTGTGTTGATGATCGACGCGCCTTTCTTCAGGTGCGGCAGCACGGCCTTCGCCATGTGGAAGTAGCCGTAGATATTGGTCTTCATCGTCAGGTCGAAGCGCTCTTCGGTCAGGTCCTCGAGCGAATCGGCGTGCTCCTGGAACGCCGCGTTGTTGACGAGGACGTCGATCTTGCCGAACGCCTTGATGGTCTCGTCCACGGCATGGCGGCAGAACTGCGGATCGCGCACGTCGCCGGGGATCAGGATGCAGCGCTGGCCCTCGGCCTCGATGCAGCGTTTGGTCTCGACGGCATCCTCCTGCTCGTCGGACAGGTAGATCAGCGCCACGTCGGCGCCTTCCCGTGCATACAGCACCGCGACGGCGCGGCCGATGCCGGAGTCGCCGCCGGTGACGATCGCGCTCATCCCCTGCAGCTTGCCGCTGCCCTTGTAGTCGGGCGCGAGGAAGTGGGGCTTGAGCTCCATGTCCGCCTCGACGCCGGGCTTGGCCAGGTGCTGCTGCGGCAGCGGCGGGCTGGGGAAATCGTGAGTACCCGTCTGCACGCCTTGCTCCTGGCCGCCTTGCTGGCCGCCGCCGGACTGGGACTTCGACTGGTCGCGCTGGTCCTGCTGCTGCTGGATGTCGCGCTGCAGGTTGCCGACGTTCTGTGACTTGTTCTCGGAATTGGACATGTCTGTGTTCTCCTTCTATACGAAAAAACAGTATTGACCCACACGCCGGGAACGACCGTGCGCTCCCTAACAAACAGCGTATCGAAGCGTGCGCGAGCGGGGAATCAAGGTTCCTAACCGATGAGCTTGTGTCCCTGGTGCCAGGCACCAGGGACACAAGCTCATCATATCGGTGGCGGTTGAAGCAATGGCTGAGCCCGTGTCCCCTTAGTGCCAGGCACCAGGGACACAAGCTCATCAGCTCGGCGGCCTTCCCTATGGTGGACAGTTGCTCAGCCATGGTAGGCTTGCGCCTTCGAACGTAAAACAGGTTGACCGATGCTGGAATGGCTGAGGCATTATCGGCGCGCCGCGCTGCCGGGGGATCTCGGCGCGGGCGTTGTCGTGGCCATGATGATGATCCCGCAGGGGATGGCGTACGCGCTCGTCGCGGGGCTGCCGCCTGTCGCCGGGCTGTATGCCAGCATCCTGCCGCCGCTCGTGTATGCGCTGTTCGGCAGCAGCATGACGCAGTCGGTCGGGCCGATGGCCATCGTGTCGCTGATGACGGGTGCGGCGATCGCGCCACTGGCCGCCGCCGGCACCGGGCTGCACGCGGTGCTGGCCGCCCAGCTGGCCCTCGTCGCCGGCGCCGTGCTGCTGCTGTGCGGCGTGCTGCGGCTGGGTTTTCTCGCCAATTTCTTTTCGCGGCCCGTGATGAGCGGCTTCACGGTCGGCTCGTCGCTCGTCATCGCCTGGGGCCAGGTCAAGCCGCTGCTGGGCGCAGCCCCGCCGCGCTGGCATGCGCCGAGCGCCATGCTGGGACTGGCCTCGCTGGCGCTGCTGGTGCTGGCGCGCGGCCATCTGGCGCCGTTGCTGCGCCGGCTCGGCGTGCGGCCTGTCGCTGCGGACGTCGTCGCCAAGCTCGCGCCGATGGTCGTGGTGCTGGCGGCAACCGGCGTCGTCGCCGCGTTCGATCTCGGCGCGCACGGCATCGCGCTGACGGGGCCGGTGCCGTCCGGCCTGCCGCAGCTGAACCTGGCCACGTCGCCCGATCACTGGCGCGCGCTGCTGCAACCGGGCCTGTTGATCGGGTTCGTCGTCTTCCTGATCAGCATGTCCGCCGCGCAGACGCTGGCGCAGAAACGGGGCGAGAAGCTCGTGTCGAACCGCGAACTGGTCGGCCTGGGCGCGGCCAATGTGGCCAGCATGGTGTCCGGCGCGTTTCCCGTGACGGGCAGCCTGTCGCGCTCCGCCGTCAACTTCGCGGCCGGCGCGAACACGCCGCTGGCCAGCGTCATCTCGGCCGTGCTGCTGGCGCTGGCGCTCGTGCTGCCCACCGGCTGGCTGGCGCTGCTGCCGCTGCCGACGCTGGCCGCGACGATCATCGTCGCCGTGCTGGGCATGCTGGAACTCGATACCCTCAAAACGGCCTGGCGCTACGACCGCGGCGACGCGCTGGCGTGGCTCGTCACCTGCATCGGCGTGCTGACCCTTGGCGTGGAGGCAGGCGTCATCGTCGGCGTCGTGCTGTCGATGGGCACGTTGATCTGGCGGGCCAGCCGGCCGCATATCGCCGTGCTGGGCCGGATTCCCGGCACGGAGCACTTCCGCAACGTCGACCGCTATCCGGCCGCCACGTCGGCGGGCCTCCTGATCCTGCGCATCGACGCCAATCTATTCTTCGGCAACGTCGAATCCGTCAACGAACGCATCGAGGACGAGCTGCGTGCCCACCCCGGCACGCGCCACCTCGTGCTGAACATGCTGGCCGTCAGTTCGATCGACACGACGGCGCTGTTCGCCCTCGCCGAACTCAATGCCAGCCTGAAGGCACGCGGCATCGGCCTGCACCTGGCGGAGGTGAAGGGCCCCGTGATGGACCGGCTGCGCGACAGCAGCCTGCCGGACCAGCTGGGCGGCCGCATCTTCCTCAGCACGGCGATGGCCGCCGATCACCTGAATTCCACGTCACCAGAAAAGGACCCCCGATGAAGAAAGTCAGTGCCGCCTTGCTCGCCTCGCTGGCCGCCGCCTGTGTGCTGCAGGCGCCGCCGTTGTATGCGGCCACGGCCAATCCGGCCGACGCGCGCCTGCGCACGATTTATGAAACGGAATGGAAGTGGCGTCTGCAGCAGCGCCAGGAAGACGAGGAAGACGACACCAACGGCATCCGCGCCAACCTGCCGAAGGTGGACGCGGCCACCCAGCTGGCGCGCCAGCGCTACTGGGAAAACGTGCTGAAGCAGCTCGATGGCGTCGCCGCGAACAAGCTGTCGCCGGCCGAGCAGGTCAACTTCGCCGTGTACCGCTCGCAGGTTGCCGCACTGGTGGCGAACCAGCGCTTCCGCGAGTACGAAAAGCCGCTGAATGCGGATTCGGCCTTCTGGTCGAACATGACCTACGAGGCCCGCAAGCCGTTCCGCACGAAGAAGGACTACACCAACTACATCGCCCAGCTGAACGACGTGCCGCGCTATTTCGGCGAGCAGGTCGTCAATATGCGCGCCGGCCTGGCGCGCGGCTTCACGCCGCCGAAGGTCACGCTGGCGGGCCGCGATGCGTCGCTGAAGGTGGTGGCCGAGGCCAAGCCGGAAGACACGGCGTTCTACCAGCCGTTCAAGGCGATGCCCGCGACGATTCCGGCGGAAGAGCAGGCGGCCCTGCGCGCCGCCGCGCTGCAGGCGATCAAGGACAAGGTGATCCCCGCCCACGCGCAACTGCTGGCGTTCATGCGCGACGAATATGTGCCGAAGTCCACCGTCAACCTGGCCGCCGAAAGCCTGCCGGACGGGAAGGCGTACTACCAGTCGAAGATCGTCGAGTTCACGACGACCGACCTGTCTGCCGACCAGATCCACCAGATTGGCCTGGCGGAGATGGCGAAAATCCGCGCCGAGATGGCGCAGGTGATGAAGGAAGTGAAGTTCGACGGCGACCTGCCCGCGTTCCTGACCTTCCTGCGCACCGACCCGCGCTTCTACGCGAAGACGCCGGAAGAACTGTTGATGCGCGCCGCCTGGATCGCCAAGAAGTTCGACGGCAAGGCCGAGCGCTACTTCGGCCGCCTGCCGCGCAGCCGCTTCGCGATCATCCCGGTGCCGCCCGAGCAGGCGCCGTACTACACGTCCGGCCGCGGTGGACCGGGCGTCTACCTCGTCAACACGTACAACCTTCCGGCCCGGGCGCTCTATAGCTTGCCGGCGCTGACCTTGCACGAATCCGCGCCCGGCCATGCGTTCCAGATGCCGGTGGCGCTGGAGCAGAAGGGCCGCCCCGCCTTCCGCAATGCGTACATCTCGGCGTATGGCGAAGGCTGGGCGCTGTATGCCGAGCGGCTCGGCACCGAGATGGGCATCTATGAAACGCCGTACGAGGTGTTCGGCATGCTCAGCTACCAGGCATGGCGCGCGTCGCGCCTCGTCGTCGACACGGGCATCCACGCGAAGGGCTGGACCCGCGAACAGGCGCAGCGCTACCTGATGGAGAACACGGCGCTGTCGCAGCACGAGGTGGAGACGGAAGTGGACCGCTACATCTCGTGGCCGGGCCAGGCCCTGTCGTACTACCTGGGCGAGATGGCGATCGTCGAGGCGCGCAAGAAGGCCGAAGCGGCGCTGGGCGACAAGTTCGACATCCGCCCGTTCCACGACACGGTGCTGGAGCTGGGCTCCGTGCCGCTGCCCGTGCTGAAGGCGCGGATCGACCGCTTTATCGCGGAGGGTGGCAAGGGCCCGTACGGCGCGGAGAGCTGAACGATGGGGTCGCGCGGATGGCCGCGAACTTCACTTTCTGCGCCACCGGCCTGAAGGACCCGAATTCGGCAGCGGCGCTGTGGGGACATTACACCAAGGGTGGTGCGGGAAAGCGCAGCGAGTCGGCCACCGGCGCCGATTTCGCGCTGGTCATCCCCGTTGGCAAGCGGTGCCGGGTCGCCATCGTGCAGGCAAAAATCACGGATGGCGGGACGGCGTCGCTGTACCAGGAGGGGACGGACAACCACCCGGCCGAGCAGATGGACAAGCTGTACGCGCTCGGCAGGTACTGGATGCGGGAACTCGGCATGGACGAAAAATGCGCGGGCGACTGGATGCACTATCTGCTCTGGACGAAGACTATTCCTCGCGCGCTGACGCTGAACCAGGCCATGCAGGACAACACCGGCAAGGGTCGCAACGTCGAGGTGAAGAAGTACGGGTCTTTCGCCACACTGGCGCTGGCTGCCTGCGCTCCCGAGGCATTCGGGGACAAAACCCTGGTGCACAAGGGCTGGCTCGAACTGGACATGCGGGAAGCGACGACGCGCTTGCCAGACCTGCTCCCGATCGTCGACGTCGTGCTTGCGGATCAGGGCGGCGGCGGCGCAGCGCTGGCCAAAGCGCTGTCGAAGCAATCGCTGACAAAGACGCGAAAGGTCGTCGCGGCGGGGAACGTCTCAGTAAAGCCCACCACTGGATTGAAGTACAAGAAGTAACCCGCCGTGCGTGGGACGCACTACCTGCCCAACGGTCCGGCAAACTTCCCATCCCGTACGGGCGTGCGCCGGCGCGCATCCGGCGTTATCATGGTGCTTTGATAACGCTACGGAGCTCCCATGCCGCTTTACCAGATCTGGTACAACGACGCCGACCAGCCACTGGTCGTCAACACCCCTTATCGCCTGCGCGACATCGAAATCGTCGGCGAAATCCTGCGCAGCGAGCAGCGGCAGAACCGTCAGAGCGCCGATCCGTCCGGCCTGACGGTGCGCGAACTGCTGCGCATTAATGGCTTGCGCAATGTGCGCTACACGCTGGACGAAAGCGAACCCACCGACCTGTCGTGAGCATCCAGGCGACGCTGCTGCACCGCCTTGGTGCGTCCGCGTTGCCATGGTGCGGCCAGGGTGCCCACCCGCCGGGATAACTCTGGCACGCTAATTGCAAGGTGTAGAGGGTCTGCGTTTTCCGCCACCCCATGCCCGACTGTCCCGAACGCCAGCCCGACCCTGCAATCCACGCGAGCGCCGCGTGGCAAGCCAGCCTTGCGCTCGGTTTCACCCGCGATGGTGCCGTCACCCGCCTGACGCGCCGCGAGCACGCAGGTCCCTTGCGCGTGCAAAAGCCCCTGTATCCGGAAGACCCCTCAGTCTGCCACGCGATCGTCGTGCATCCGCCCGGCGGCGTGGTCGGCGGCGACCAGCTGGCGATCGCCGCCCGGCTGGGCCCCGATGCGCACGCGCTTCTGACGACGCCCGGCGCGGCCAAGTGGTACCGCGCCAACGGGCGCGTGTCGCGCCAGCGCGTGCACCTGTCGGCGGAAAGCGGCGGCGCGCTCGAATGGCTGCCGCAGGAAACCATCTTCTACGACGACGCCCACGTCGATCTCGAACACCACGTCACCCTGGCTCTTGACGCGGCCTATCTCGGCTGCGAAATCCTGTGCCTGGGCCGGCGCGCGTCCGGCGAAACGTTTGCGAGCGGGCGCGTGCGGCAAACGACGTCCGTGCGCCGCGGCGGCCGGCTGCTGTGGTGGGAACAGGGCGCGCTGACGCCGGCCGTGCTGGCAAGTCCCTTGGGACTGGCGGGCCGCACCGTGTGCGCGTCCTTGCTGGCGGTCGGCACCGTGCTGCCGGCACCGGAGCTGGCCGCGCTGCGCGCGCTGGCCGACGATCCCTGTTACGGCGTGACGCAGATGAAGCATGTGCTGTCGGTACGCTGGCTCGGCGACGACAGCGAAGCGGCCCGTGAACTGATGCTGGCGGCGTGGCGCATCGTCCGGCCGGCGCTGCTGGGGCGCGCCGCGTTCGATCCGCGCAGCTGGCGCACATAAGAGAACACCATGGACCTGACACCTCGCGAAAAAGACAAGCTGTTGATCTTCACCGCGGCCCTCGTGGCCGAACGCCGCCTTGCGCGCGGCTTGAAACTGAACCATCCGGAAGCGGTGGCGCTGATCACGGCAGCCATCATGGAAGGCGCGCGCGACGGCAAAACCGTCGCGCAGCTGATGTCCGAAGGTACACAAATACTGACCCGCGACCAGGTGATGGAGGGCGTCCCCGAGATGATCTCCGATATCCAGGTCGAAGCGACTTTCCCGGACGGCAGCAAGCTCGTGACCGTCCACAACCCGATACCGTAATCCATGGGCGTGAACAGATGGGAGGAATCATGATCCCCGGTGAATACCGATTGCAGGACGGCGACGTGCCGATCAACGCAGGACGCGAGACGGTTACCGTCGTCGTGGCGAACCAGGGCGACCGCCCGATCCAGGTCGGCTCGCATTTCCACTTCTTCGAAGCGAACAACGCGCTGGTGTTCGAGCGCTGGAAGGCGTACGGCCGGCGGCTGAACATCGCGGCCGGCACCGCCGTGCGCTTCGAACCGGGCCAGCAACGGACGGTCGAACTGGTGGCGCTGGAAGGCGACCGCGAGGTGTACGGCTTCGCCGGCCAGGTGATGGGCAAGCTGAAGGACCAACCCTGAACAACGACAAGGGATAACAGATGGCGACACTAACGCGCCGCGCCTATGCGGAGATGTACGGTCCCACGACGGGCGACCGCATCCGCCTGGCGGACACGGAACTGTTCATCGAGATCGAGCGGGACCACGCGCTGTATGGCGAGGAAGTGAAGTTCGGCGGCGGCAAGGTGATCCGCGACGGCATGGGCCAGTCGCAGCGCGTGCATGCGGACGTGATGGATACCGTGATCACGAATGCCGTCATCGTCGATCACTGGGGCATCGTCAAGGCCGACATCGGCCTGAAGGATGGCCGCATCGCCGCGATCGGCAAGGCCGGCAACCCGGATATCCAGCCAGGCGTGACGATGGCGATCGGCGGCGCCACCGAGATCATCGCCGGCGAAGGGATGATCGTCACGGCCGGCGGCATCGACAGCCACATCCACTTCATCTGCCCGCAGCAGATCGAGGAAGCGTTGATGAGCGGCGTGACGACGATGCTGGGCGGCGGCACGGGCCCCGCCGTCGGCACGGCGGCCACCACGTGCACGCCGGGCCCGTGGCACATCCACGCGATGCTGCAGGCGGCCGACGCGTTCCCGATGAACCTGGGCTTTCTCGGCAAGGGCAACGTCAGCCTGCCGCGGCCGCTGGAGGAACAGGTCGAAGCAGGGGCGATCGGCCTGAAGCTGCACGAGGACTGGGGCAGCACGCCGGCCGCGATCGACAACTGCCTGTCCGTGGCCGAGCGGATGGACGTGCAGGTGGCGCTGCACAGCGATACGCTGAACGAAGGCGGCTTCCTGGAGCACACGCTGGCCGCGTTCAAGGACCGCACGATCCACACGTTCCACACGGAAGGGGCGGGCGGCGGCCATGCACCGGACATCATCGCCGCCGTCGGCGTGGCCAACGTGCTGCCGTCGTCGACCAATCCCACCCGGCCGTACACGGTCAACACGCTGGACGAACACCTGGACATGCTGATGGTGTGTCACCACCTCGACCCGGCGATCGCCGAGGATGTGGCGTTCGCCGAATCGCGCATCCGGCGCGAGACGATCGCCGCCGAGGACATCCTGCACGACATGGGCGCGATCTCGATGATGTCGTCCGATTCGCAGGCGATGGGGCGGGTCGGCGAGACGATCCTGCGCACGTGGCAGACGGCGCACAAGATGAAGGTGCAGCGCGGCGCGCTGCCGGAGGACGCGCCCGGCAACGACAACTTCCGCGTCAAGCGCTACATCGCCAAGTACACGATCAATCCCGCCATCACGCACGGCATCTCCCACGTCGTCGGCTCGCTGGAAGTGGGCAAGCTGGCCGACCTGGTGCTGTGGAAGCCGGCGTTCTTCGGCGTCAAGCCGTCGATGATCCTGAAGGGCGGCATGATCGCGGCGGCGCAGATGGGCGACCCGAATGCATCGATTCCCACGCCGCAGCCGGTGCATTACCGGCCGATGTTCGGCGCGTTCGGCGGCGGCTTGAAGAAGTCGCTGACGTTCGTGTCACAGGCCGCGTTCGATGCCGGCATCGGCGCGCGGCTGCAGTTGAACAAGCCGGTCGTCGCCGTGAAGAACACGCGCGGCCTGGTCAAGCGCGACATGATCCACAACGGCGCGCTGCCGGTGATGGAAGTCGATCCCGAAACCTATGAGGTCCGCGCGGATGGCCGGCTGCTCGTGTGCGAGCCTGCCGCGATCCTGCCGATGGCCCAACGTTATTTCCTGTTCTGACCATGATGACTTTGCATACCAAACTAGCGCATGCGGAGCACGTTCACGCATCGCTGGTGCTGCCCTACGAACTGCGTGAAAAATGCCGGCTGCGCGCGACGCTCGACACCGGCGAGGAAGTCGCCATCTTCACCGTGCGCGGCACCGTGCTGCGCGACGGCGACCTGCTGACGGGCGAAGAGGGCCGCGTCGTCAAGGTGGTGGCGGCCAGCGAGGACACGTACCGCGTCACCGCGCCGGATGCGCAGGCGCTGCTGCGCTGCGCCTTCCACCTGGGGAACCGGCATACGCAGGCCCAGGTGGAAGCTGGCTTCCTGCGCATCCGCGCCGATGCCGTGCTGCGCGAAATGCTGTATGGCCTGGGCGCCACCGTGATCGAGGAACGGGCGCCGTTCGAGCCGGAGTCCGGCGCGTATTCGGCCGGTGGGCACCATCACCACGACCATGGCCCGCTGGCGCCGATTCCCGTGCGCCAGCGCATCCACCGGCCCGGCGATCCGCGCGAGGGTGCGTCATGATCGCAGCGACGCAGTTACTGCACCTGCTGCAGTTCGCCAGCCCGCAACTGCCGATCGGCGCCTACAGCTATTCGCAAGGGCTGGAAGCGGCGCTGCAGCAGGGGCTCGTGCACGACGCGCCCAGCGCCCACGCATGGATCGCGCGCCAGCTGCACGAAGTGGTCGCGCGCTGGGACGCGCCGCTGTGCTGGCGCCTGATGCAGGCCTACACGCAGCGCGACGCGCCCGCTGTGGCGGAGCTGTCCGAGCGCGCCATCGCGTCGCGCGACACGGCCGAATTCCGTGCCGAGACGGTGCAGATGGGGTATTCGCTGGCGCGGCTGATCGAGGAGCTGGGCATCGCCGACGAAGGCGCGCTGGCGATGCTGCGCCAGGACGACACGGCTGGCGAGGTGCCGCTGGTGTCGGCCTACGCATGCGCCGTTGCCGCGCTGGGCATCCCGCACGAAGAGGCGCTGCTGGCGCTGCTGTTCGCGTGGGCCGAGAACCAGGTACTCGTGTGCGTCAAGTCGGTGCCGCTGGGGCAGGTGGCCGGGCAGAAGCTGCTGCTGGCGCTGCGGCCGGACATCGAGGCGGCCGCGCTGTGCGCGCAGTCGCTGGCCGAGCACGAGCTGTCGAACTGGACGCCGGGCCTGTCGCAACTGTCGATGCGCCACGAGGTGCAGTACAGCCGCGTCTATCGATCGTAAATTCGGCTCATAGAAAGGACATCATGCAAACCGTATCAAATCCGCTCCGGGTGGGCATCGGCGGGCCGGTCGGCTCGGGCAAGACGGCGTTGTGCGAGATGCTGTGCAAGGGCATGCGCGACACGACCGACATGGCCGTCATCACGAACGACATCTACACCCGCGAGGACATGGAAATCCTGCTGCGCGCCGAGGCCTTGCCGGCCGAGCGGCTGATGGGCGTGGAGACGGGCGGCTGCCCGCACACGGCGATCCGCGAGGATGCGTCGATCAACCTGGAGGCCATCGCCCGCATGCAGGCGGACTTCCCGCACCTGGAACTGATCCTCGTCGAATCGGGCGGCGACAACCTGGCCGCCACGTTCAGCCCTGAGTTGTCGGACCTGACGATCTACGTGATCGACGTGGCGGGTGGCGAGAAGATCCCCCGCAAGGGCGGCCCAGGCATCACGCGCTCGGACCTCCTCATCATCAACAAGACGGATCTCGCGCCGCACGTGGGCGCGAACCTTGACGTGATGGCGGCGGACGCGCGGCGCATGCGCGGCGACCGTCCCTTCGTGTTCACGAACCTGCGCACCGGCGACGGCGTCGCCAAGGTGATCGATTTCATTCGCACGCAAGGCCTGCTGGGGCAGGTGCCACCTTCCACGGAGATCGCATGAAACAGCCATACCACATCCTGTTCCTCGCCGGCCTGCTGGCCGCCGGCTCCGCGCTGGCCCACCCGGGCCATCCTGGCCATCCCGAAGGCGGCATTGCCGCAGGCATGCTGCATCCGCTGACAGGCATCGACCACCTGCTGGCGCTGCTCGCCGCAGGCATCTGGAGCGCGCGCCAGCAGCAGGGCAGGGCACTCGCCGCCGTGTTCGTCGCGATGATGGGCGTCGGTGCCGCGGCCGGCATGGCCGGCTGGCAGGTGCCTGGACTGGAAGGGGGCATCGCGCTGACGGTGCTGGTGACGGGCGTGCTGGTCGCGGCGGCCGTCACGCTGCCGGCGTGGGCCGGCGCGGCGCTGCTGGGCAGCTTCGCCATCCTGCACGGCAACGCCCACGGCATCGAGCTGCCGCATGCGGCCAGCGCCATCGGTTATCTCGCCACCAGTGCGCTGCTGCTGTTCGCAGGCCGCCTCCTGGGCCGCCTGCCGCTGGCCCGCTACGCCGGCGCACCGATCGCCATCGCGGGCCTGGGCTTGCTGGCCCTGTAGCCACATCATGTTTCCTGAAAACCGGTGTCAGACACCCGTTTTCAGGAAATCTTTCTCGGAAAAGGGGACAGGCCCTATTTTTGCCGCAACGTGTTCAATCGCGCGGCTGCTTGCGCCGCTCGCCCAGCACGATCGGCGCCGCGTCTTTGGGGTGGCGGCCCTGGTGGCCTTCGTAGACGGCGCGGATCGCGTCCATGTCGCGTTCCTGGTCGCCCGTCAGCCATAGCTGGTCCTGTACGCTCAGCACCTTGTTCGGGTAATCCATGTAGACGAGCACGAGCGGAACCTTCGCTTCCAGCGCAAGGTGGTAGAAGCCGCTCTTCCAGTGCGGGCGGTAGCCGCGCGTGCCTTCCGGCGTGATCGCCAGCCAGTACCACTCGGCCGCGTGCATGCGCTCGGCCTGGGCACGGATCATGCCTTGCGGCGCCGTGCGGTCCACGGGCTGGCCGTTGAGCCAGCGGAACCAGCGGCCCAGCACGGGAATGCGGAACAGCGAATCCTTCGCCAGCCAGCGGAACTGCAGATCCAGCGCCCACTTGCCGAACAGGCCGATCAGGAAATCCCAGTTCGACGTGTGCGGGTAGACGACGACGATGCCGCGCGGCCCCGGCAGCGGGCGATACATCATTTTCCAGCCAAACAGGTGGAGGACGCGCAAACAAAAGCGCTGTCGGAACGTTGGCAGTTGGGTGGCCTCTAGCCTATATTGGTTCATACCTCTCCCTGACGAATGGCGCGGCCGGCAGGTCAGTTTCGCACTGATTTGTCTTTGCTCTTTTCACTTTATGAAACCGCGGACGGCATTCTATCCGGGCTGATCCGGTGCGGCAAGCCGCGCCCAGCCATTGTTGCGGAACAACCCATACGCTCCAGAATGGCGCCGTTACACGGTCCGGCGCTGTCATTGCGTAATTATCAATAAGAAAATGACATCAAAACAACTGCTCTGCCTGACGATGGGAACGCTGGACGCCGGCGCGGCGCTCGGCGTGGCCGCCATCGATTTCATCGTCACCGCCGCGCACGATCCCGCCCACGCGCGCGCGTTGTTGCGCGAGCGGCCGATGCCGGTCGGCGCCATCGTTCTCGATCGCGCCGTGCCCGACGGCCGGCTCCGCGGCGACCTCGACGCATTCCTGCGCGAGCACTGGTGGATGCGCTGGGTCGCGCTGTGCCGGCCCGCCGCGTTGGAAGAGCCCGGCGTGCGGCGGCTGATCCACGACTACTGCATCGACTTCCACACGCTGCCGGCGGACCCCGTGCGACTGCGCTACACGCTGGGCCATGCGCACGGCATCGCCGCACTGCACGACAGCGACCCCGGCGCCGGCCTGCACACGCTGCGGCTGACGGGCAACAGTGCGCCCATTGCGCGGTTGCGCCAGCAACTGCTGAAGGTGGCCGCCGCCGATGCCCCCGTGCTGATCTGGGGCGAGAGCGGCACCGGCAAGGAGCTCGCGGCGCGCGCCGTGCACGAGAACTCGGCGCGCGCGGCAGGCCCGTTCGTGCCGATCAACTGCGGCGCGATCCCCGCCAGCCTCGTGCAGTCCGAGCTGTTCGGTCATGAACGGGGTGCGTTCACGGGCGCGGGCAAGGCGCGTCACGGCCTGATCGAATCGGCGGCCGACGGCTCCGTGTTCCTCGACGAGATCGGCGACCTGCCGCTGGAGATGCAGGCGAACCTGCTGCGCTTCCTGCAGGAGAAGACGATCCACCGGCTGGGCGGCACCCGGCCGTTGCCGGTCGACGTGCGCGTCATCGCCGCTTCGCACGTGCGGCTGCAGGATGCCGTCGCGCGTGGCGCGTTCCGCGAGGACCTGTATTACCGGTTGCACGTGTTGACCTTGGAAATGCCGGCGCTGCGCGAGCGCCGCGACGACGTCGTCGCGCTGGCCGAGACGTTCTTCCGCGACCATGCGCGCGAACGCTCGGCGCACGTGAAGGGCTTTACCGGCGCGGCGCTGGAGGCGCTGCGCGCGCACCACTGGCCCGGCAACGTGCGCGAGCTGCACAACCGGGTGCGGCGCGCGGCCGTGATGGCGGAAGGGCGCCTCATCACGCCGCAGGACCTGGGCCTGTCCGAGGCCGACGCCGCGCCCGCCGCCGCGTTGCACGGCGCCCGCAAGGAAGCGGAACGGCAGGCCATCGAGGCGGGGCTCGGCGCCGGCAAGAGCATCACGCACGTGGCGCGCGAGCTGGGCGTGTCGCGCATGACGTTGTACCGCCTTATCGCCAAGCACAGCATCGTGGTACCGGCCCGCAAGCGCACTTCCTGAAACGCGGCCGCGTTCGCCGCACGGTGTCACTGTCACACCGCTGTGACAGCCGCTGCGACACCGGCTTCCCTCCCACTGTCGGGCTGACACGCGTGCGGCGCGCTCCGGAGCGCCGCGCCCGCCTGGCACACGCGCGTGACAGAGGCCGCTTCGATACCCCCATCCCATGCGCCGCCGCGGCCAGGAAGGCCAACGATTTCAACCATTTAGCGCGATCGCCAACTGATGGCACCAAGCTTGCGATAAGGAGCAGGCTGGATATCCAGCGAACATCGGCCAACTTTTAGCGAGGACATCAAATGAAGAAAACGATGCTTGCCGCGGCAATCGCGCTTGCCTTCAGCGCTGCGGCGCATGCGCAGACCACCGAACCGACAACGGCGGTCTCGCAGAGCGGCGCAGGATCCCATGCCAACGACAACTCCCAGGTGAGGGTGGACAACAGCAGCAACCGCGACAACGACTCCAGCTCCAACCGTGACAACTACCAGGCCAACAACAATAACAACAGCAGCGGTGCGGCCAGCGCGCTGGCGGCGGGTGCCGCAAGTGCGAACAATGGCGCGACCGCTACCTCCAACCTCGATAACGCATTCAATACGTCCACCGCCACGGCGGTCAGCACGTTGACGGGCACCGTCAGCGGCAACAACGTCCAGCACATCGGCAATATGGCGACGAACAACGGCAGCGCCAACGGCGGCAACGCCGCGGGTGGTGTCGGCGGCATGGCCACGGGCGGCAATGCGAACGCCACGGCCGGCGCGGGCGGTAACGCGGCCGGCGGCATGGGCGCGGCCGGTGGCATCGGCGGCGTCGCCACGAACGGCAGCGCGAACGGCGGTGCCGGCACGGGCGGCATGGCGACCGGCGGTGCCGCCACCACGGGCGGAGCCAATGGCGGCGCGGGTGGCGCGGGCGGCCTGGCGCAAGGCGCGTACACGGGGGCTGGCGGTGCCGGCGGCATGGGCGGCCTGGGTGGCGCGGGCGGCAACAGCGCCGGCGGTAACGGCGGTGCCGGCGGCAGCGGCGCGGCCGGTGGCATGGGCATGGGCGGCGCGGGCGGCTATGCCGGTCCGGCCACGGGCGGCGCCGGTGGTGCCAGCGGTAACGCGATGGGCTCCAACGGCGGCAGCGGCGGCGCGACGGGCGCGGCTGTCGGCGGTGCGGGCGGCAGCGGCGGCTACGGCGGTGTCGGTGGTGCCGGCGGCATGGGCGGTTCGGGCGCGGCAGGTGGCTATGCATCGTCCGGCGGTGCTGGTGCCGGCAGCACGTCCACCGGCGGCAGCGGCATGGGCGCTACTGGCGCCGGCAGTGGCGGCGCGGGCGGCATGGGTGGCGGTGGCATGGCGACATCGGGTGGGGCGTCGGCCGGCAATACCAGCGGCATGCCGTCCGGCGAACCCCCGCCAAGCACGGGTAATCAGTCGGCCGCCGCCAGCTCCGGCGCAGCGACGGCCGGCGCGGCAGCTGGCGGTGCGGGCACCGGTGGCACCGGTACCGGTGGCGCGGGCACGGGCGGCACGGCCACGACGGGCGCCACGACGGCCAACGCAGGTTCGACGACGGGCGGTGCCGGCGGCGCGGGCGCGGCCGGTGGTGCCGGGGCAGCCGGCGGCATGGGCGGTGCCGGCGGTTCCGGCGCTGCCGCGACCAATACCGCGGGCGCCGGTGCGGCGGGCGGCTCTAACACGTCCGGCGCGGGCGGTGCGGGGGCGATGGCCAGCGCCACCGGTGGCGCCGGTGCCGCGGGGACGGGCGGCGCCGGCGGTAACGGCGCGGCCGGCGGTAACGGCAGCAGCACGGCCGGCGCGGGTGCGGCAGGCGGTGCCGGCGGTGCGGGTGCGGCCAGCGGCAACGCCAGCAACACGGCGGGCAGTGGCGCGGCAGGCGGCGCAGCGACGGGTGGTACGGCCACGGCCGGCACGGCAAGCGGCGGTGCGGGCGTTGGCGGCGCGGCGACGAACGGCAGTGCCACGGCTGGCGACGGCGGCATGGGCGGCTCGGGAGGTGCGGCAACGGCCGGCGCGGGCGGTGCGACGAGCGCCACGACGGGCGGCAGCGCGGCCGGCGGCATGGGCGCGGGCGGCACCGGCGGGGCCGGCGGTTCGAACACCGTCAATGCCGGCACCTTCAACATGTCGAACACGATGAGCGGTGTCGCGCAATCGGCGGCCGGCGTCTCCGTGATCAGCCAGAACAGCGGCATCAGCTCGCTGGTGCAGCAGAGCGTCAACGTCCAGGCCAACCTGGGCGTGGGCCGCTGACGCGGTGGAGCGCCGGTCTGGCCGGCGCTCCTGTTGATCATTCTGACGGAGGCGACATGCATCATCGAATCAGTCGGATGGCGGCGTGCAGTCGCGCGCCCCATCCGGTGCGCGGCAGTGCGCGCAGCTGGCCGTGCGGCTGTGCGGGCAGCATGGCGTGCAGTCCGGCGTGCAGTCAGGCGCGCAGTCAGGCGATTGGTGGCGCTTGCCGTTCGTCTCGCGGGCCTGCCGTTCTGGCGCTGCTGCTGGCGCTCGGCGCACTGCCGGCGCATGCGGCACCCGGCCTGCCGGATCGGCCGGCCCGCCCGTTCGCGGTCGGCCATCAGCCGTTGCCGCTGCCGGCATCCATCGGCGGCGTCGTGACGCCGGCACGGAGCGGACCGGCGGGTGCGCTGGACGATACGCGCCTGGCCACGCTGCGAGGCGGGACGGACACGCCGTGGAGCGCACCGTGGAGCGACATGAAGTTGAACGGGACGGTGGACCACAACACGGCCAGCCAGATCGTCACGGGCGCGAACATCGTTACCGATGGCGCGTTCAGCAATGCGTCGGGCTTGCCGATGGTGATTCAGAACTCGGGCGCCAACGTGTTGATCCAGAGCGCGACGATCGTCAACGTGCAGTTCCGATGAACCCTGCGCGGTCGTCACGCACGGGCCGCGTGCCGGCATTGCTGGCAGTGGCGGCATTGCTGGCCGCGGCCGGTGCCGTGCCGGCGGCGGACTTGCCGTTCGCCGCCGGCGGGCCCGTGTCGGTGCGCGTCACGAGCTTGAAGGAGGCGCGCTACCTGTCGACGGTGCGCCAGCAATACGACTTCAGCTGCGGTTCCGCCGCTGTCGCCACGCTGCTGACGCACCACTACGGCTACCCGCTCAGCGAACAGCAGGCATTTGCCGGCATGTTCGCGCGCGGCGACCAGGCACGCATCCGGCGCGAAGGGTTTTCGATGCTGGACATGAAAACCTTCCTCGCCGGGCACGGCTTCATTGCCGACGGGTTCCAGCAACCGCTGGACAACCTCGTCAAGGCCGGCTTTCCCGCCATCGTGCTGGTGGCGGAGCACGGTTACCACCATTTCGTCGTCGTCAAGGGCGTGCGGGATGGGCGCGTGCTGCTGGGCGATCCGTCCGGCGGCACGCGGGCGCTGCCGCACGCGGCGTTCGAAGCAGCGTGGGTGGACCACCTGCTGTTCGTGATCCACGACCGGCCCGGCACGCCGCGCTTCAACGACCCGGCGGACTGGGCGGTGGCGCCGCGCATGCGCCCCGGCGACGCGCTCGAGCGCGACAGCCTGCAGCGCGTCACGCTGCCGAAGCTGGGCGCCGGCGAATTTTAAGGAGGAGTGATGACGAAGCCGTATCGAACCGTGGCCGCCGCGCCGCTATGGCTGGCGCTGCTGCTGGCCGTGCCGCACGCTGCGCCGCGAGCGGAACCGGCGCCGGCCATGCCGGTGGCGGCGCATCCGTTCGATGGCCAGCCGGCCGTCGACGACAGCATGCTGGCTGCGGCGCGCGGCGGCTTCGATGCGGGCAACGGCTTGCTCGTGTCGCTGTCCATCGACCGGCTGCTGAGCCTGAACGGCGATCCCGTCGCCAGCAGCAGCCTGGCGCTGCGCGACGTGGGCGCCGCCGTGCATGGCGGCCTGCCGGCCGTTGTTGGCGGGCAGGCAGCTGGTGCCGCCCAGCTGTGGCAGACGGCGTCCGGCCAGTTGCCGGCGCTGGTGCTGCAGAACGCGGCGAACGGCCAGCTGATCCGCAGCCTGACGACGATCGATGCCGCCGTCAACAGCCTGCCCGCATTGAAGAACCTGAATTTCGGCGACAGCCTGCGCCAGTCGCTGTCGACCGCCGTGATGCCGCGCTGAGCGGCTTACCTCGATTCGAAGGAGAAGAGCATGTGCGTGTCGGGAGCATTCGGGGCGGCATTCGGGGCAGGATTCGGGGCAGGATTCGGCCCCGCGCTGCGCGCCGGTTCCGCCGGCCTGTCGCTGTTCATGCTGAGCGCGCTGGCGCAGGAGTTGCCGCTACCTCAGGATGGCAGCGGTGGCGCGCAGCTGTCCGCCGAGCTGGAACAGCTGAAGCAGGAACTGGCCGAGCAGCGCGCATTGCTGCGCCAGCTGCGCGAGGAGCTGGCCGCGCAGCGCGCCGCGACGGGGCAGGGCAGGTTGACGGCTGCGGCTAATGTGCCGGACGTGCCGGACGTGCCGGCCGACTGGCCACAACGCTCGCTGGCGGGCGCCACGCCGGCGGTGGGCGTCGCGCTGCTCGACGCCGCCCGTGGCACGGGCCCGGACGCCCAATCCCAGCCGCAGCCGCAGCTGCCGCAACCGCAGTTGCCACCGCATCCGCCGCAGCCACCGGCGGCGCCCGCCGGCCGGGCCGCGGCGCGCGACTCGCGCCCGCCGGAGGTGGCGCCGCTGTTCGAAGCCCCCGGCGTGCTGACGCCGCGGGGCCGTATCGTGCTGGAGCCGTCGTTCCAGTTCGGTTACTCGTCCAGCAACCGGGTGGCGCTGGTGGGCTATTCGATCATTCCGGCGCTGCTCATCGGCCTCATCGACGTGCGCGAAGTGAAGCGCAATATCTTCACTGCCGCGCTGACGGGCCGGTACGGCGTGACCAACCGTACCGAAGTGGAGCTGCGCGTGCCGTATGTGTACCGGTCCGATGCGACCGTCAGCCGCGAACTGGGTACGGGCACGGCTGTCGAGCGGGTATTCGACACGAGCGGCAAGGCGGTCGGCGACGTCGAACTGTCGCTGCGCCACCAGCTGAACGACGGCGGCGCCGACAAGCCTTACTATGTGGCCGGCCTGCGCATCAAGACCCGCACGGGGCGCGATCCGTTCGAGGTGGTCACGGATTGCCAGAAGCGCTGTGTCGGCGAAAACGTCACGGGCACGGGGCTGCCGATGGACTTGCCGACCGGCTCCGGCTTCTACGCCGTGCAGCCGAACGTGACGTGGCTGTTCCCGTCCGATCCGGCGATCTTCTTCGGCAGCGTCAGCTACCTGTACAACGTCAAGCGCAGCAATGTTTCGCGGCGTGTGCGGGACGGGGAGTCCGAGCCGTTGGGCGAGGTGAAACCGGGTGCGGCGCTGGGCTTCAACTTCGGCATCGGGCTGGCGCTGAACGAGAAGGCGTCGCTGAGCCTCGGCTACGACCACAGCTCGCTGGGCCGGACCAAGCAGAACGGCATCACGGTGCCGGGCTCCGTGCGCACGCAGTTGGGCACGCTGCTGATGGGGCTGTCCTACCGGGTGAACGACCAGCGCACCATCAGCGTGACGGTCGGCGCCGGGCTGACGCGGGATACGCCGGACGTGTCGCTGTCCGTGCGCGTGCCGCTGAATCTGTAGGTGCCGCTGGACCTTCAAGTGCGGCGCCGAACCGGCGCATGCATCACATCTGGCGGCGGCGCTGGGCCTGTGGCTGCCGCATATGTGATGCGGCGGCGCGGGCGCTGGCCACGGACGGATATCGGCGCCGAATGGGAGACGGCAGAGTTGCCTTGTTTCGGTTAATCTTACGTTCCCAGGAAACATCAGAAAAGGAAAACAACGATGTCCAAATTATTCACGCTGCGCCGCACCGCGCTGGCTGCCGCGCTGTCCGTCGCCGCGAGCGCCGCGTTCGCGGCTGCCCCGATGGTCAAGACCCAGGCTCCCGGCTTCTACCGCACGATGGTCGGCGATTTCGAAGTGACGGTGCTGTCCGACGGCACGACCGACCTGCCGATGGATAAGCTGCTGCATGACAAGGGTGGTCGCGTGCAGCAGGCGCTGGCAAAAAACTTCCTGAAGTCGCCCGTTGAAACGTCGTTCAATGCGTTCCTGATCAATACGGGCAGCAAGCTCGTGCTGGTCGACACGGGCGCCGGCAACCTGTTCGGGCCCACGCTGGGCAAGCTCGTCACGAGCTTGAAGGCGGCCGGCTATCAGCCGGAGCAGGTCGACGAGATCTACATCACGCACATGCACCCGGACCACGTTGGTGGCCTGGGGAGCGCCGACAAGGCCGCCTTCTCGAACGCCATCGTGCGCGCCGACAAGCATGACGCCGATTACTGGCTGAGCAAGGCGAAGATGGAGACGGCACCGGAGGACAAGAAGGGCTTCTTCCAGGGCGCGCAAGCTGCCGTGGCCTCGTATGCGGGCGCGAACAGGTTCCAGCCGTTCGACGGCAATACGGAACTGGTGCCGGGCATCCGCGCCACGTCCAGCTACGGCCACACGCCGGGCCACACGAGCTATGTGGTGGAGAGCCGCGGCCAGAAGCTGGTGCTGATCGGCGACCTGATGCACGCGCAATTCATCCAGTTCGACGACCCGTCCGTGACGATCGCGTTCGACAGCGACGAGAAAGCCGCGCTGGCCTCCCGCAAGGCGGCATTCGCGGACGCGGCAAAGCAGGGCTACCTGATCGGCGCCGCCCACCTGCCGTTCCCGGCAATGGGCCACCTGCGCAGCAGCGGCAAGGGCTACCAGTTCGTGCCGGTCAATTATTCAGTGCCGCGCTAAGGCTGCGGCAGGCACAAAAAACCCGGGCACTGCAAGGTGCCCGGGTTTTTTTATGCGCCAACAGCCGAGCTCGTGTCCACTTCTCTCTACCTGGGGGCAGACCCGGACACCGGACACGGGCTCGGCTGTATCAGCGCCTAAATTGATGAGCTCGTGTCCTGTCCGGGTCTGACCCCAGAGGGTAAAAAAGGGACACGAGCTGGTCAGTTGGGCAGGGCGATCAGGCCAGTGCCGGATAGTCCGTATAGCCTTCGGGGCCCGAACCGTAGAACAGCTCGGGGCGCTGCGGGTTCAGCGGGGCGCCCTGGCGCAGGCGTTCCGGCAGGTCGGGGTTGGCGATGAAGTCCTTGCCCCAGGCGATCGCGTCGGCCGTGCCGTTGTTCAAGGCGGCTTGGGCTTCTTCCAGGCTGAACTTCTCGTTGGCGATGAAGACGCCGCCGAATTCCTTCTTCAGCAGGGGGCTGATGCTGTCCGGGCCGAGCGCTTCGCGGGCGAACAGGAAGGCGATCTTGCGCTTGCCCAGCTCGCGGGCCACATAGCCGAATGTGCCTGCCAGGTCGGAGTCGCCCATGTCGTGCGAGTCCGCGCGCGGTGCCAGGTGGACGCCGACACGGTCGGCGCCCCAGACGTCGATCGCCGCATCCGTTACTTCGAGCAGCAGGCGTGCGCGGTTTTCCACCGGGCCGCCGTACTGGTCGGTGCGCTGGTTCGTGCTGTCTTGCAGGAACTGGTCCAGCAGGTAGCCGTTCGCGCCGTGGATCTCGACGCCGTCGAAGCCCGCTTTCCTGGCGTTTTCCGCGCCGAGGCGGTAGGCGGCGATGACGCCGGGGATTTCATCCGTTGCCAGTGCGCGCGGCGTCGGATACGGGCGCATCGGGCGCAGCAGGCTGACGTGACCGTTGGCCGGGATCGCGCTCGGCGCCACCGGCGCTTCGCCGTTCAGCAGGCTCGGGTCGGAGATGCGGCCCACGTGCCACAGCTGCAGGAAGATCTTGCCGCCTTTCGCGTGCACGGCATCGGTGACGAGCTTCCAGCCCGCCACCTGCTCGTCGGACCAGATGCCCGGCGTGTTTTCGTAGCCGACACCTTGCGGCGTGACGGACGTCGCTTCCGACAGGATCAGGCCGGCGCCAGAGCGTTGCGCGTAGTACTCGGCCATCAGGGCGTTCGGTACGCGGTTGTCGACGGCACGGGCGCGCGTCAGCGGCGCCATCACGATGCGGTTTTTCAGCGTCAGGTCGCCAATGGTGATGGGGTCGAATAATGTGGTCATGGTGTTTTCCTGTTGAGAGTGCGGCCGGGCTCGGTGCCCAGGTCGGCTTGCAGTTGGTCGAGGAAGCGCGCAATGACCTCTTCGTTACGCTTGAACATATTCCACTGTCCAAGGCGCGTCACCGTGACGAGTCCCGCTTTTTGCAGGATCGCCAGGTGACCCGACACCGTCGATTGCGACAGCCCGCAGCGTTCGTCGATCTTGCCGGCACACACGCCCAGGCTGAGCGGGTGCAGCTGATCGGCGAAAAACCGCTCCGGCTCCTTCAGCCACGCGAGGATCTCGCGGCGGACCGGATTGGCAAGTGCCTTGTGGATGGCGTCGATGTCGAGTTCAGTCATATTCGGTTTCTACGATGCGTTAATCGCGTTGTTCCGATGCGCATATCGGTATTCTACGATATAAGTTCAAGCCTTGCAGGGAACGCTTCAACAGGAGAAAAAACGGCACGGTTTCGCTTTAAAAACAATGCGCGCTTGCAATGATATACTTCGGCTGCCCGAGGGGACGACCCCTTTTCGCCAGCGTTACGCGGGCGGCGGGCTTGTGCAGCGGCGGGGACGACCTTGCCATATTGTGGAGTTCTGACAATGTCGTGGATCGTCCTGTTGATTGCCGGCCTGCTGGAAGTGGGCTGGGCCATCGGCTTGAAATACACTGCCGGTTTCACCCGGCTCATTCCGAGCGCGCTGACCCTGGCCGCGATGGCCGGCAGCGTCGGCCTGCTGGGCCTGGCGCTGCGCGACCTGCCGCTGGGCACCGCCTATGCCGTCTGGACGGGCATCGGCACCGTCGGCACCGCCATCTACGGCATCGCCGTGCTCGGCGAGCCGGCCGAAGCCGCGCGGCTCGTCTGCATCACGCTGATCGTTGCGGGCATCCTTGGCCTCAAGATCCTCTCGCCACACTAGAACGTCTGGTTGACGCGGGCGATGTAGTACCACTCGTTGTTCGCCTTCGCGGCACTGTCCGGGAACAGGATCACGCCGTCCGCTTCGGCCAATACCGGCGTGCCATCGGCGCGGCGGCCGATCTCTTCGCCCTGGCGCACCCGGTCGAAGCTGGACCACGCACGGCTGAACGTGTCGCCGTCGTGCTGTTTGTCGTGCACTTCGGCCATCGACAGCACTTCCATCCGCTCGCGCGGCACGGGCTCCGGCCGCAGCGCATCGATCAGGCCCAGGTGCGCCAGCGTGTTCATGATGGCCCGGTACGCCACTTCCGGCGCCTGCGGGTCGGCGTGCTGGCCGCATTCGAGCGTCAGCGCGTAGCCGCCCGTCGAGCGCATGTATTCCGTCGTGCCCACGCCATAGCGCAGCACCGTTTCCAGCTGGCTGTCGTTCTTCAGCCGCCGCCGCACGCCCGCGCCATACGTGCGCAGCCAGCCGTCGACAAAGCGCCGCACGCCCAGCACGCGGGCCAGCGCGCGTTCCTCGCGCTCGTGGGCGAACGGCTCGAGCGGGCCGTCGTTGTCGCGCGGGCCCACCATCACGAACGGCTCGCTTTGCGCATTGAACGAGTGCAGGTCCAGCAGCACGTCGTGCGCGGCCAGCAGGGGGCACAGCCAGTTGGCGACGCGGTCTTCGAAGTCCTGCGGCGCATCGTTCGGGAACAGGTTGCGGTTCAGGTTACGCTCGCCCGCGCGGGTGCCTTGTGCATAGGCGAGGGGATTGGTGGCGGGGACGAAGGTCACGGTGCCGGCCGCGATCGCCAGTTCGCCGCGGTCCAGCTGCGCCATCACGCGCTCGATGCCGCGCGTGCCGGCCGTTTCGTTGCCGTGAACGGCTCCCGTGACGATCAGGCGCGGCCCGGCGCCCTGGCCGGTATACGTGACGGAGCGGAAGTGCAGGTGGCGGGTCATGCGGGTCCTCGGCAGTCGGTGATGGGCGCTATTCTAAAGCCAAGGCCCCGCCTGCCGGGCGGGTACAATGCGCCCCATGCACAGAACCTCCTCCCGCCAGTGCGGCCTCGACACGCTGCGCGCGTTCGCGATCGTGCTGGTGTTCGCCAACCATTACATGGGCTTCGTCACGCAGCGGCCCACGTTCGGCTTCGTCAGCGAAATCGGCTGGGCGGGCGTGGACCTGTTCTTCGCGCTGTCCGGCTACCTGATCGGCAACCAGATCCTGGCCGGCCTGCGTACCGGCACGTTCTCGCTGCCGCGCTTCGCCGCCCGCCGGCTGCTGCGCACGCTGCCGAACTACTACGTCGTGCTGGCGCTGTATGCGTTCTGGCCGCCGTTCGCGGACAGCGGCCGCCACGCGCCGTGGTGGCAGTACCTGACGTTCACGCTGAACCTCGACCTGAAGCCCGGCACGCGCTTTTCGCACGCGTGGTCGCTGTGCGTGGAGGAGCAGTTTTATTTCGCGCTGCCGCTGCTCGCCGTGCTGGTCGCGCGGCTGCGCGGCGCCGTCACCGCCGGCTGGCTGCTGCTGGCGGCAGGGCTCGCGGCCGGCATGCTGCTGCGGCACCAGGGCTGGCAGGCGGCGCATCCGCCCGCGTGGGGCAACGGCGCGTTCTACACGGAGGTGTACTACGCCACGCTGTGCCGCTTCGACGAGCTGCTGGCCGGCGTCGCGCTGGCCATGCTGCGCCAGTGCCATGCGCCGCTGTGGGCACGGCTGACGGCGTACGGCAACTGGACGCTGGCCGCCGGCATCGCCGTCACGGCATTCGCGTTCCGCCTGTTCCTCGACGATCATTTCGGCCATGCCGTCACCGTGTTCGGCTATCCGCTGCTGGCGGCAGGTTGCGCGCTGCTCGTGCTGGCCGCATTGAGCCCCGCCTCGCTGCTGGCGCGCGTGCGTGTGCCCGGTGCCGCCAGCATCGCCGTGTGGTCGTATGCGATCTACCTGACGCACAAGCAGCTGTGCATCCTGCTGGCAAAGTCGGGGATCGACGCGAATGCGCCATCGGGCATCGCGCTGCTGGCCGGCGCCAGCGTGCTGGCGGGGTGGCTGCTGTATCGCGTCGTCGAGACGCCGTTCATGCTGCTGCGCGAGCGCTATGTGCCGGCAGTGAAGGCGCAGCCGCTGCCGGTGGCGCAGGCTGCCTGACAAGCTTTCAGCGCATGTCGATGACGTCGAACGGCGCCGGCGTGTTTTCCAGGAAGTCGAGCAGGGCCTGCACCCGCACGGGTGCTTCCTCGTGCACCGTGGCGGCGATGGCATTGGCGAGACCGGGCATCGCTTCGACGATCTGCGGGCTGCGGTAAGCCTGGATCAGCAGCGCGGCCAGTTGCGCGGCTTCGCGCCGATGGCCGAGGCGCAGGCGCTGTTCCAGCACGCCGAACAGCGCGCGCTGCATGCGCGGCGTGGGGTTCACGATGTGGGCGAAGACGAGCGGGGTGTTGGCGATCGCGTCGCAGATGCGGCGCTCGATCTCGTCCGGCGGCACGTTCGACGCGATGTCGAAGTAGGCGGGGTTCCAGCGCGTGCGGGCGTGCACGTGGCCGGGCGGGAAGGAGTCGGCCGTGTCGAGCCCGAGGGCCCGGCTCAGCCGTTTGAACAGGTCGATCAGCGTGGTCATGCCGGCATTCTAGCGTGACCACGCCGGTTCGATGCAAGACGCGTCAGGCGTGGGCTTCCTCGCCCAAGAGGCCAGCGCGGAAGTCCTGCACGGCCTGGTGAATCTCTTCCTGCGTGTTCATCACGAACGGGCCGTATTGCGCGATCGGCTCGTTCAGCGGCTGGCCGGCGATCAGGATGAAGCGTGCCGGCGCTTCCGTGCGCACTTCGACACCATCCGCTTCCTTGTCGTTGGCCAGGATCGCCATGCTGCGCTCCTGCACCGCCTTGCCGGCCACCGTCACGCTGCCCCGGTATGGATACAGGAAGGCGTTATGGCCGGCGGGCAGCGCCTGCGTGAACACGGCGCCGGCGGGCAGTTCGACGTCGATGTAAATCGGCTGCGTGACGTCGCGCTGCACGGCACCGGCCACGCCGTGGCTGCTGCCGGCGATCACCCGCACGGTGGCGCCATCGACCGTCGTGAACGACGGGATCTCGGCCGCCTTGAAGTCCTTGTACCAGGGCTTCATCAGCTTGTCCTTCGCGGGCAGGTTCAGCCACAGCTGGAAGCCTTCCATCAAGCCTTCTTCCTGCTCCGGCATCTCGGAGTGGATCACGCCGCGGCCGGCCGTCATCCACTGCACGCCGCCATTTTCCAGCAAGCCTTCGTTGCCGGCGCTGTCGCGGTGGCGCATGCGGCCTTCCAGCATGTACGTTACGGTCTCGAAGCCGCGGTGAGGGTGGTCCGGGAAGCCGGCGAGGTAGTCGCTGGCTTCTTCGGAACCGAAATTGTCCAGCATTAGGAACGGATCGAGGCGGCGTTGCAGCGGCTGGGTCAGCACGCGGTTGATCTTCACGCCGGCGCCATCCATCACGGCCTGGCCCTGGATCACGCGCTCCACGGTACGGGAGCGGGTTACGGTATCTGCGTTCATACGTT
This sequence comes from Pseudoduganella flava, assembly GCF_007830495.1. Lineage (GTDB taxonomy): Bacteria > Pseudomonadota > Gammaproteobacteria > Burkholderiales > Burkholderiaceae_D > Rugamonas > Rugamonas flava. The sequence goes on from NZ_VLKW01000011.1 coordinate 66,010, forward strand.
TCTCCTCGCTGGTGCCGCTCAGGCCGCCACGTCGGCGAGCACGGCGTTGATCTGTTCATCCGCATCGGCGCGGGCGCGGGCCACCGCGTCCGGACCCAGGCCATGGCCCTCGGAAAACACGAACTGTACATCAGTCAGGCCGACGAAACCGAGGAAGGTCTTCAGGTGCGGCAGCTGCGTATCCGTCGGGCCATCCTTGTGCATGCCGCCGCGGGTCACGGCCACGATCACTTTCTTGCCGGTCAACAGGCCGACCGGGCCCGTCGCCGTGTACTTGAACGTGACGCCGGCGCGGGCAATCGCGTCGAACCAGCTTTTCAGTTGCACGGTGATGCCGAAGTTGTACATCGGTGCGCCGATCACGATCACGTCGGCCGCCTGGGCCTGGGCGATCAGCGCGTCATCCAATGCCACGCGGGCCGCCTGTTCCGGCGTGCGTTGCTCGGCCGGGGTGAACAGGGCCTGCAGCGCCGTTTCGTCCAGTACCGGGTGCGGTTGTGCGGCCAGGTCGCGGCGCACGACGGTGGCGTTGCCGTCCGCGTTCAGCTTGGCGACGATCGCGTCGGCCAGGCGGGTGGATTCGGAACCGTTGCTGCGGGCGCTGGAATTGATTTGCAGGATGTTCATGGTGTGCTCCTTGTTGTCGGTTGATTGCTGCGATGGGTGTACTTTACGCGTTCCATTTCGAACTAAAAAGCCAGTAAAATGGATAACATTCGTCCATCAATGGAACAATCAAGAAAATCATGGAACTCGATCCCGCCGACCTGCTGCTGTTTGCCCGTATCGTCGAGACGGGCAGCTTCAGCCAGGCCGCCGAACGGCTGAAACTGCCGAAGTCGACCGTGTCACGCCGGCTGTCGCAGCTGGAAGGGGCGCTTGGCGAGCGGTTGCTGCAGCGGACCACGCGGCGCCTGGTGCTGACGGAATTCGGCGCCAGCCTGCTCGAGCATGCCCGCAAGGTGGCGGAGGAAACGGAAGCGGCCGGCGCGCTGGCCCAGCACCGGCAACTGGCGCCCAGCGGCCTGTTGAAGGTGTCGATGCCTGCCGATTTCGCCAACGAGGCGATGGGCAGCCTGCTGCCGGCCTTCATGGCGAAGTACCCGGCGATCTCGGTGCAGTTCGACCTGTCGCCGCGCCGCGTCGACCTGCTGGCCGAAGGCTTCGACCTGGCGATCCGGATGGGCGCGCTGCCGGACGATGCCACCCTGGCGGCCCGCCCCGTCGTGCACAGCACGTGGTCGCTGTATGCGGCGCCGAGCTACGCGGCACTGCGCGGCTTGCCATCGCACCCGGACGAGCTGTTCCGGCACGACCTGCTGAGCCTGAACCGGACGCCGTCCGGCATGACCATGTGGAAGCTGCTGCGTGCGAAGAGCACGTGGGAACGCGAGTTGCCCGTGCGGATGACGGCCAATTCGCCGGAGCTGCTGGCGCGGCTGGCGGCAACGGGCGCCGGCATCGCGAGCTGCACGGACCGCTTTGCGGCACCGTGGGTGCAGACGGGAACGCTGGTGAAGGTCCTGCCCGAATGGCATTTCCCGGCCGTGACGGGGTGGGCGGTGTTTCCGGGGCGGCGGCTGATGCCGGCCAAGACGCGGGCGTTCCTCGACCTGCTCGAGGAACACTACAACCGGACTATCGCTTCGTTGCCATCGGCTCGCCCAGCCTGACGGGGCCGGCCGGCTGCCAGGCCGGATTGAAGGTGAGGGTGTTTTGCGGGAACAGCATGACGACCGTGGAGCCCAGCAGGAAGCGGCCCAGTTCCTCGCCTTTTTTCAGCACGATGTCGCGGTCCTCATACGTCCATTCGCAGATATTGGGCTGGCGCGGCGGGTTGACGACGCCGTGCCACACGGTGGCCATGCTGCCGACGATCGTTGCACCGACCAGCGTCATCACGAACGGGCCGTGCGCCGTGTCGAACACGCACACGACGCGCTCGTTGCGGGCGAACAGGCCAGGGATACCGCGCGCCGTCGTCGGATTCACGGAGAACAGGCTGCCGGGGATGTAGATCATCCGCGTCAGCTTGCCGTCGCACGGCATGTGGATGCGGTGGTAGTCGCGTGGCGACAGGTACAGGTTGGCGAAGTGGCCGTGGCGGAACTGGTCCGCCAGCGCGCGGTCGCCGCCCACCAGCGCCGTCGTCGTGAAGCTGTGGCCCTTGGCCTGGAAGATCTGGTCATCCTCGATCGCGCCGAACTGGCTGATGCGGCCATCGACGGGGCAGACGAAGTCCGTGTCCGCGATCGGGCGCGCGCCCGGTTTCAGCGCGCGCGTGAAGAATTCGTTGAAGCTGTGGTAGCTGGCGATGTCGGAATTCGCCGCCTCGTCCATGTTGACGTCGTATTTCCCGACGAACCAGCGGATCAGCCAGGTCGTCTTCGCGCCGCCTTTCGCGCCCGCCACGCGGCCGGCGAAATTGGTCAGCGCCCCCTTCGGGAGCAGGTATTGCGGCAGCACGGCAAGACGATCGGACACGGTGGTGATTCCCTTTCAATTATTTGGCTGCATTATAGCCGTGCGGGACGGCTGGCAGGGAGCATGAATATTTCTGCTGAGCTAACACATCAGGGGCGGATACAGGCAAAATAGCGCTATCATTTTTTCCATTGCCACGATGTCACCACGTCTTACCGCTGTCGCCGGCGCTTTGCTGGCCACGTTCTCCGCCCGCGCCGAACCACCCACCACGGCCACCGAAACGGCTCCCGCGCCGTTGCAAACCGTCGAGATCAAGGGCGCCGCCACCGCCTACGACCCGCGCCGCGACGACACGGCCAGCAAGATCGTCGTCTCGAGCGAGGAGATCCGCCGCTATGGCGATACCTCCGTCAACGACGTGCTGAAACGCCTGCCCGGCATCACCGTGAGCGGCGCGGCGGGGCGCAGCGGCGGCGAGATCCGCATGCGCGGCCTGGGCAGCGGCTATACGCAGATCCTGCTGAACGGCGAACGGGCGCCGGCCGGCTTCTCGATCGATACGCTGGCGCCGGACGTCATCGAACGCATCGAGATCGTGCGCGCCGCCAGCGCCGAGTTCTCCACGCAATCGATCGCCGGCACGATCAACATCGTGCTGAAGAAGGCCGTCAGGACGGCGCAGCGCGAAGTGAAGATCGGCGCGGCGAAGAGCGCGGACGCGAACAATCCGAACGCCAGCGTGCAGCTGTCCGACAAGGATGGCCGCATGTCGTATTCGCTGGGCGCGAATTTCTGGCGGGGCACCTATGCGCGCGAATCGCCGACGATCGAGACACAGGTCGATCCGCTTGGCGCCTTGCGGATGCTGCGCGCCAGCTCGCAGCGCGACGACGGCCGCTGGGAAGGCATGAACATCGCCCCGCGCATCAACTGGAACCTGGCCGATGGCGACACGCTGACGTCGCAGACGTTCGTCAACGTCAACCGCAACCGCTATCACGGCTACCAGGAAATCGACACGCAGCTGGGCAGCCCGCCGCGCTTCGACGTGCGCGACATGCGCCAGACCAACCGCAACGCGTTCGGCCGCACGGACCTGAACTGGGTGACGCAGCTGACTGGCGGCGCGAAGCTGGACGTCAAGGCCGGCATCAGCGGCATGCGCGCGGAGGGCACGTGGCATGAACTCGACTACCGGGCCGGCACGCTGGGCCGCGATGCGACGATCACCAGCGAAACGACGGAACAGGGCTTCTCCACGCAGGGCAAATACGCGGTGCCGTGGCTGGCCGACCATGCGCTGGCGCTGGGCTGGGATGCCGGCGCCACGCGGCGCGACGACAGCCGCGTCGAACGCGATGCAAACCTGCCGGGCAGCGTGCCGGAAAACACGGACGAAGGCTACGACGCGAAGGTCAACCGCCTGGCGCTGTATGCGCAGGACGAGTGGAATATCACGCCGCGCTGGTCGGTCTACGCGGGCCTGCGCTGGGAAGGGCTGGAGACGACCAGCTCGGGCAACACGTTCGACACCGTGACGCGCACGAACAGCGTCTTCAGCCCGCTGGCGCAGACGCTGTACAAGCTGCCCGGCAGCCGCGACCAGCTGCGCCTCGCGCTGACGCGCACCTACAAGGCGCCGAGTGCCGCGAACCTGGTGCCGCGCCGCTTCACGTCGACGAACAACAGCCAGACGGAGCCCGACCGCCGCGGCAACCCGGACCTGCAGCCGGAGCTGGCCTCGGGCATCGACGCATCATACGAGCACTACTGGGGCAAGGAGGGCGCCGGCGCGCTGCTGTCGGCAGCGGCATCGATGCGGCGCATCAGCGGCTATACGCGGCAGGGCCTGCTCCTGGAAGCGGGGCGCTGGATCGCGACGCCCGTCAACGACGGCAGCGCCGTCACGCGCAGCGTGGAGCTGGAGGCGAAATTCCCGTTGGAGGCCGTGCTGGCGGGCGCGCCGGCGGTGGACCTGCGCGCCAGCGTGTCGCGCAACTGGTCGCGGGTCGACGCGGTGCCGGGGCCGGATAACCGCCTGGACCAGCAAACCCCGCTGTCGGCGACGCTGGGCGCCGATTACAAATCGCGCGACGGCAAGCTGACGACGGGCGCCAGTTTCGCATTCAAGAACGGCGGCCCGGTGCGCATCGACGTCAACCAGACCGGCTACCAGAGCGTGCGGCGCGACCTGGATGTGTATGCGCTGTGGAAGTTCAATCCCCGCTACCAGTTGCGCGTGGCCGTGTCGAACCTGCTCGGCCAGGATTATGTTTCGGACAGCGCATATCTTGACAATAGCGTCGACAACAGCGTCGGCAAAAGCGTGGACGAAAGTGGTACGCGCCGCCGTACCAGCATCTACCCTGGATATACGCAGGGCAGGGCGACCCTGGAAATGCGTTTCTGACGGCATCCCCGCCGGCCGCCGCGATCGATGCACCGTGGCGGCAATCCTCTCCGAAATTCTTCAGTTCGAATATATCCACCTGGCTGCCGGTGCTGCCGGCATTCGCCGGAGTGGACCGCTTTGTTGGGCCGGCCCCATTGCCGGCGTTCCTCCGGTATTCGGCGTCCGCCATTAAGCGTGACGAAATTTATTCTCGCGTAAGTTTTCGCGACATTTATTGCGAATAAATGTGGAATCCCTTGCGGGTCTTATGGTAAATTGGCGGAACATTGAATTCTCACAGATTGTAACACCCGATTTTTCACTTGCGAAGGACAAGAGATGACGACTTACCAGGAATACCAGGCAAAGATCGCCGAATTGCAGAAGCAGGCCGAACTGGCCCGTAAAAACGAAATCGCCCAGGCCAAGGAACAAATCGCCAACATCATGCGCGAATTCGGCCTGAGCATCGCCGACCTGGGCCCGGCCGTTAAAGCGGCCAAGCCCGTCAAGCCGCGCGCACCCGTGCCGATGAAATACCGCGACGACAAGACTGGCCAGACCTGGACCGGCCGCGGCCGTGCGCCGAAATGGCTGGAAGGCCGCAAAAAGGAAGACTTCCTGATCAAGCAATAAATGGGTGGCCGCGGCGGCACTGCCGTCCGCGCGCGTGGGGCTTATTTGCATTTGCAGCATGAGTCCGCGCACACCCTTGCCCATGCATCGATCCCGCAGCCGCTCCCGCACCCTTAGCGCCCTTAGCGCTCCATAGGACTTAAAGACGGCGCGCCTCTTCGCAGCGCGCCGATTATGTCGGACATGCTGTCCGATGTGTTGTCGGGGCGGATTCGGGAGAGCATGATGCTATTGGCCGATACCGATCCCCACGCGCGCCGGCACGCAGCCGATAGCGCCGCCAGCCAACTTGCGCTGGTCTTTCCTATCCCTGTGGCATTCGGTCCCGCTATCTTGCCCGATATCCGCCGTATTAGCAGCGCCACGCGTTGCTTTCCGCCGACATTCATCCTGCTGCCAGCCTCGTCAACGAATGCATGCCAGTGAGCGTACTCGCTTGCAATGGCATGCGTATCCCTGCGCTTTAGCGCGCGTTTAGCTTTCCGGTACTCCGGCTATTTCGACTTGCCGGCGCTTATTTACAGCCGATAAGACGGCGCTTTGTCGCTGCGATTGCACAGGTTTAGCGCGCATCCCCTGTATGATGTTGCTTTTTGAACACAGGGAGGTGTCATGCACGCAACACTGATCCGTCGGGCGGCCGGAGCGGCGGCTGCCTTGCTGTGCGCCGTCGCGTGGTCCGCGCCGGTGCTGCTGGTGCCCGAGCGCGTCTGGACGGGGGAAGGCCGGCCGCACGCCGGCTGGGCCGTGCTGGTGGATGACGGCAAGGTGCAGGCGGCCGGTCCGCTGGCGCAGGTGCCGGCGCGGGCCGACGTGGAGCGCATCGCGCTGCCGGGCCGAACGTTGATCCCCGGCCTGATCGACATGCACTCGCACGTGCTGCTGCACCCGTATAACGAAACGAGCTGGGACGACCAGGTGCTGAAGGAAAGCGTCGAGTACCGCGTGCTGCTGGCGGCCCGCCATGCGGCGGCCCAGCTGCAATCGGGCTTCACGACGTTGCGCGACCTGGGCAGCGAAGGCGCCGGCTATGCGGACGTGGCGATCAGGAAGGCGATCGACGATGGCGTGATACCGGGCCCGCGGCTGTTCGTGGCCACGCGGGCGATCGTCGCGTCGTCCAGCTACGGCCCGAACGTGCGCGCCTACCGGCCGGACATGGTGCTGCCGGGCGGCGCGCAGGAGGCGACCGGCGTCGACGAGGTCGTCAAGGCCGTGCGCGAGCAGTCCGCCCGCGGCGCCGACTGGATCAAGGTATATGCCGACTACCGCACCGGCCCGGACAACGCCGCGCATGCGACGTTCACGCAGGAAGAGTTGAATGCGCTCGTGAAGGCGGCCCACGAGTCGGGCCGCAAGGTGGCGTCGCACGCCAGCACGGACGAAGGGATGCGCCGCTCGGTGCTGGCGGGCGTCGACACGATCGAGCACGGCTACGGCGGCAGCGAAGCGACGTTTCGGCTGATGGCCGAGCGCAAGGTCGCGTACTTCCCCACGCTGACGGCACCGGAAGCCAGCGGAGAGTACTTCCAGAAGCACGTGCGCGGCGGCCCGCCGACGCCGGCGATGCAGGCGGCCGCGCGCGCGTTCGCGCTGGCGCGCAAGGCAGGCGTAACGATCGGCCTGGGCAGCGATGTCGGCGTGTTCGCACACGGCACCAGCGCGCGCGAGGCGCAGTGGCTCGTCAAGCTGGGCATGACGCCGCTGGAAGCATTGCGCGCGGCCACCGTCGTCAATGCGGCGGTACTGGACCGGGCCGGGCAGCTGGGGCAGGTGAAGCCCGGCTTGCTGGCGGACCTGGTGGCCGTCGACGGCGACCCCACCGAGGACATCGGCGCGCTGGGCCGCGTGGCGTTCGTGATGAAGGGCGGCGTGGTCCATCGCCGGCCCTGACAGCCCGGCGGCATGGGGGCGCCGGGGCGGCGCGATGTATGCGAAGATGGGCGCATGACTCCACTGTTCCCGCTAAATACCGTGTTGTTCCCGGACGGCCGGCTCGCGCTGCAGGTGTTCGAGGTGCGCTACCTGGACATGGTGAAGCGTTGCATCGCCAATGCCGAGGAGTTCGGCGTCGTCGCGCTGGCGCACGGCGACGAGGTGCGCAAACCGGGCCAGCACGAAGCGATCGCGCCGATCGGCACGTTGGCCCGCGTCGTCGACTGGACGGCGCCGCTGCCAGGGCTGATGCACGTGACCTGCATCGGCACGCAGCGCTTCCGCGTCGAGTCGGCCGAGCAGTTGAAGCATGGCCTGTGGATGGCCGACATCGAACGCCTGCCGGACGACTTGGCCGTGCCGGTGCCGGCGGACCAGCAGGACGTGGCCAATGCGCTCGGCGCGTTGATCCGCTCGCTGCAGGAGCGCGGCGTGACGCCCGCGCAGATGCCGATGCAGGCGCCGTACCGGCTCGACGAAAGCGGCTGGGTCGCCAACCGCTGGTGCGAGCTGCTGGAGCTGGACCTGCCGCAGAAGCAGCTGCTGCTGGCGCAGGACAATCCCGTGCTGCGCCTCGAGCTGGTGCAGGATGCGCTGGACGACAGCGGCTACCTCAATTAGCGGTTCCATCCTGGTGGTTCCATCCTGGTGGTTCCATCGCGACGGGCGGCGCTGGCTCTGTGACGGAGCCACGCGCGCCGCTACACTGGCTCCACGCCACCTTGGGGAGCCATGCATGTACACGCCATCCACCTTCGCCGAAGACCGCCTCGACGTGCAGCATGCGCTGATCCGCGCCCATCCGCTCGCGACGTTGATCGTGGCCGGCAGCATGGAACTGACGGCCGACCTGATGCCGTTCGCGCTGTACCCGGATGAGGGGCCGCACGGCACCCTGCGCGCCCACGTGGGGCGGGCCAATCCGCTGTGGCGCGAGCTGCGCGCCGGGGCCGAATGCCTGCTTGTGTTCCAGGGACCGGAAGCGTACGTGAGCCCCAGCTGGTATGCCAGCAAGGCCGAGACGCACAAGGTCGTCCCCACGTGGAACTACGTGGTGGTGCAGGTGCGCGGGCCGGCGCGCGTGACGGAGGATGGTGCATGGCTGCACCGCCAGCTGCGCGACCTGACCGATGCGCACGAGGGCCGGATGGCCACGCCGTGGCGCGTCGACGATGCGCCGGCGGAGTTCATCGATGGATTGACCCGCGCGCTGGTCGGCATCGAGGTGCCGATCGCCCACATCGCCGCGAAATGGAAGGTCAGCCAGAACCGCGGCGAGGCGGATCGCGCCGGCGTGGCACGCGGCCTGGACGCCGCGGCGCCGGCGATGGCGCAGCTGGTGCGGGAAGCCGTTGCGCGCGCTTAGGCGGGCGCGATCTCGTCTTCGGCCGCGTGCACCCGCACCGACCACATCACGCCCAGCACGAGCAGCGCGATCGCTGCCGCTTCCAGCGGGCGTGGCCACGCCTGCCGGTACAGGAAGCCGTACAGCAGCGCGAACAGCGTCTCGAAGAGGATCAGCTGGCCGGACAGCGTGACGGGCACGCGCCGGCTGGCGACATTCCATAACTGGTTGCCGATCACGGATGCGCCCAGCGCGAGCACGGCATTGCAGGTCCAGAACAGCCCCCAATCGCGGCCGCTCGCGGCGCCCGCCGCGCCCGTCACGTCCTGATGCCACAGCGCGAACGCGACACTGCCGACAGCGACTGAAATGATGCCTGTCGCGAGCCCGTACAAGGCGGACCACTCGGCGCTGGAGAAGTGCGCATTCGTCTTCAGGTAGCGCGCGTTGTCGACGGCATACCAGGTCCAGCACAGCAGCGCGCCGGCCGCGCAGGCCAGACCCGCGACCGTCTGCCACAGCGGGCGGCCGGTATCGCGAGCATGCAGGAACACGTCCAGATTGATGCAGGCGATGCCGGCCGCAACGACCAGCAGGGGCAGTGCCAGCTGGCGCAGCGGCACGGCGCCGTGATCATGCCGGCCCAGCAGCGTGACGGTGATCGGCAGCACGCCGATGATCAGCGACGTGGGCGCGACGCCGGCCAGCTTCACGCCGAATGCCAGCAGCATGTAGTAGACGAGGTTGCCGGCCAGCGCATGGCGCAGCAATGCGATGCAGTCGCCGCGGTCGAGCCGGTGGGCGAGGGTGGTCAGCTTCGGGGACAGCAGCAGCAGCGCCATCGCGCCATACGCCGTGTAGCGGCCGAGGGCCAGTTCCAGCGGCGAGAACGCCGTCAACAGCGCGGGCGCGATGAACACCATGCCCCACAAGGCCCCCGCGGCCAGGCCGCACAATACGCCAATCCACATCAGCTCTTTCCAGTGATTAAGGTTGCGACAGTGTCGCACGGAGTGCGCTATCGTGACCACCACAGAGCCACCCTACGTATCTGGCAGGAGACCCATCATGACAGACCGGAGCATCATCGCGGCGCTGCGCCGCGAGGCCCGCCCGTTCGCGGCAAACGAGGATGTCGATTATCTGCTCGAGTGCATCGGCGACGCCTCGATCGTGCTGCTCGGCGAGGCCACGCACGGCACGCGCGAGTTCTACAAGCTGCGCGCCGAGATCAGCAAGCGGCTGATCGTCGACAAGGGTTTCGACGCGATCGCCGTCGAAGCGGACTGGCCGGACGCGCTGCGCGTGTCGCGCTACGTGCAGCACGGTGGCGACGACATGACGGCGGAAGGCGCGCTGTCCGGCTACAAGCGTTTCCCGCAATGGATGTGGCGCAATCACGAGATCGTCGACCTGGTGAACTGGCTGCGTGTGCACAACGGGCACGTGGCCAGCGCGGCGCGGCGCGTGGGCTTCCACGGGTTGGACCTGTACAGCCTGCGGCAGTCGATGCATGCCGTGATCGCCTACCTGGACGACGCCGACCCACAGGCCGCCGACCGGGCGCGCCAGCGCTACGCGTGCATCGACCACATGGCCGAGGACCCGCAGCGCTACGGCTATGCGACGACGTTCGGGATGAAGGAGGATTGCGAGCAGGAGGTGGTGCGCCAGCTGACGGAGCTGACGCGGCAAGCCAGCGACCACCTGCAGCAGATGGGCGGGCAAGTGCCGGACGAATTGTTCTATGCGCAGCAGAACGCCCGCGTGGCGCGCAATGCGGAAGTGTATTACCGCTCGATGTTCCAGAGCCGCGACGAGTCGTGGAACGTGCGCGACTCGCACATGGCCGAAACGCTGGAGGCGCTGCGCGAGCACATCAGCCAGCGCACGGGCCGCCCCGGCAAGATCGTCGTGTGGGCGCACAACTCGCACCTGGGCGACGCGCAGGCCACCGAGATGGGCGAGCACGGCCAGCTGAACCTGGGCCAGCTGGTGCGCGAACGCTACCGGCCGGACGACGTCTTCCTGCTGGGCTTCACGACACATACGGGCACGGTGACGGCGGCCACGGAATGGGACGGTCCGGCGGAACTGAAGCAGGTGGTGCCGTCGCGCACGGACAGCGTCGAACGGCTGATGCACGACACGGCGGTGGCCACCGGCATGGGCCAGTTCCTGCTGCCGATCCGCGGCCACGCCAGCGTGCTGGCCAAGCTGCCGTCGCGCTACCTGGAGCGGGCGATCGGCGTCATCTACCGCCCCGAATCGGAGCGCTACAGCCACTACTTCCATGCCGACGCGGCGAAACAGTTCGACGCGCTGATCCACGTCGACCGCAGCACCGCACTGCGCCCGCTGGAACGCTCGGCGCTGTGGCGGATGGATGAGGTGCCGGAGACTTATCCGAGTGGGTTGTAGTTCCCGCTCGCGCGCCGGGAGCGCATGCCGTCAACCCAGCGGCAAGGGCCGGGGTCAGGAAGGAGTGCTGGCATGCATGCCAGCACCGCTTTGCAGGCGGAGAGCAGTGCTCTCCGAAACCCCTGCAAAGCCCCGCCGGGTCTGACCCCAGGGTTTGCCTTGGGTTTTGCGCTGGGGTCGGCGGCCCCTTGGTGCTTACACCACCAGCAGCACCGCCAGGTTCGCCACCACCGTGATCCAGAACTTCACCTGGAACGACATCTTGCCCGTCTTGTGCCGCACGAGCCGTTGTGCCAGCAGGCCGCCGGGCCAGCCGCCGATCAGCCCGAGCAGCAGCAACGTGCGTTCGGGTGTGCGGCGGCGGCCCGTCTGGGCGGCGCGCTTGTCGCGGGTGTAGGCGAGGTAGCAGGCGATGCTGGTACACGCGTACCAGCCGCCCGCCACCGCCGGCAACGTGGCGATCAAAAATAGATCAGAAGTAGTTCAGGCCGAGCGCGGCCTTCACTTCGTCGGCCGTCTTCGCCGCCACCTCGCGGGCGCGTGCGGTGCCTTCCTTCAGGATCTGCATCACGTAGCCCTTGTCCTTTGCGTATTCCTCGCGGCGCGCGCGGATTGGTGCCAGCAGCTCCTGCAGCACCGCGTCGAGGCGCTTCTTGACGACGGTGTCGCCCAGGCCGCCCCGCACATAGTGCGCCTTCATTTCTTCCAGCGCGGCCTTGTCGGTATCGAACGCGTCCAGGTAGATGAACGCGACGTTGCCTTCCAGGTGGCCCGGGTCCTGCACGCGCAGGTGCAGCGGGTCCGTGTAGACCTTCTTCACGGCGGCCGCGATCTCGTCGGCGGAAGCGCCCAGGTTGATCGTGTTGCCGAGCGACTTGCTCATCTTCGCCTTGCCGTCGATGCCCGGCAGGCGGCCGATTTCCGGCACCAGCGCCTTGCACTCGACGAGGATGTCGCGGTTCGCGATGCGGTTGAAGCGGCGCACGATCTCGTTGGTCTGCTCGATCATCGGGATCTGGTCTTCGCCGACCGGCACGATCGATGCCTTGAACGCCGAGATGTCGGCGGCCTGCGAGGCCGGATACGTGAGGAAGCCGGCCGGGATGTCGCGCTCGAAGCCGCGCAGCACGATTTCCGCCTTGACGGTCGGGTTGCGCTCCAGGCGGGCGACCGTGACCATGTTCAGGTAGTAGAACGTCAGCTCGGCCAGTTCCGGGATCTGCGACTGGATCAGGATCGTCGACTTGGCCGGGTCGATGCCGACGGCCAGGTAATCCAGCGCCACCTCGACGACGTTGCGGTGCACCTTGTTGATGTCGTCCATATTGTCCGTCAGCGCCTGCGAGTCGGCCAGCATGATGAACTGCTGGTACTCGTGCTGGTACTGGACGCGGCTGCGCAGGCTGCCGACGTAGTGGCCCAGGTGCAGCGGCCCGGTCGGGCGGTCGCCCGTCAGGATCACGGCGGGGGAGGGAGTTTTTTCTGGCTGGCTCATCGGGGTTCCTTGGAACTTGCCCCCATCGGTTGCGCCATGAAAAACGCCACCTGGCGGAGGCGGCGTTGAAATCACATCTTTGTCAGAAGCGGCCGCACGACGTCGAGCGGCGCCACCACAGTAAGACAGAACGATGCGATTGGGTAATAGTCATCCCGCAATGGTTGCAGGTTCGTGCCGGACTGTCAAGCCGGCACGGTGCGGCGCTCAATGCCGGCGCGGGTTGTCGGGCCGGTCGTCGTGGCGGTTCGGCACGCCGTCGTTGTCCCGGTCGCGGTCGTAGCGGTTGGGGACTCCATCGTTGTCGCGATCCCGGTCGTACCGATTCGGCACGCCGTCATGGTCGCGGTCGCCCCGGCGCCATTCGCCGCGGGTGAACTGCCAGCGGCCGTCGCGCTCCTGCCAGGCCGGCGCGCTCCAGTGGTAGCCGGCGCGGGCCCGCACGTAATGGCCGCCGACCCAGACGTAACGGTGGCCGTTCCAGTTCCAGTAGCCCGGCGCCCACACGTAGCCGTGGCGCGGGGGCGGCATCGCTTCGTGGCGCGGCGCCGGGGGCGCGGTGCGGACGACGATCACGGCCGTGCCGGCAGTGGCGGGCAGGGTGGCGGCGCCGAGGGAACCGGCAAGCATCGTGGCAATCAGCAGTCGTTTCATGGTGTGCTCCTTTGTTGGTACGGTTCCATTATTGGCTGCGAGTTGTAACGGCAATATTCCCCACTCGTTTTTCTCTGTAAGCAATTGTTTCGTTGCCTTCAAGGAAACTGCACGGTACTATCTTGCGATTACTACCATGGAGGAACCGAATGCCGCTGCGTCCCGTTGCCCTTGCCCTGTCCCTGATCGCCGCGTCCACGTCGGCTGCGCTGGCGCAGACCGCGCCGATGGCGCCGGACATCCCGTCGAAGTTCACGACGCCCGTGGCGGCGGCCGATTACGTCAAGCGGGTCGTCGAGATCCCGATGCGCGACGGCGTCAAGCTGCACACGGTGATCGTGGTGCCGAAGGGAGCGAAGAACGCGCCGATCCTGCTGACGCGCACGCCGTACAATGCGAACGGCCGGGCCAGCCGGAGCACGAGCCCGCGCATGCTGTCGATCCTGCCGCAGGGCGACGAAACCTATGTCGCGGAAGGCTACATCCGCGTGTTCCAGGACGTGCGCGGCAAGTACGGCTCGGAAGGCGACTACGTGATGACGCGCCCGCTGCGCGGCCCGCTGAACAACACAAAGACGGACCACGCCACCGATGCGTGGGACACGATCGAGTGGCTGGTGAAGAACGTGGCGGAATCGAACGGCAAGGTGGGCATGCTCGGTTCGTCGTACGAAGGCTTCACCGTGCTGATGGCGCTGGCCGACCCGCACCCGGCGCTGAAAGTGGCCGTGCCGATGAGCCCCATGGTGGACGGCTGGCGCGGCGACGACTGGTTCCACAACGGCGCGTTCCGCATCCCGACCTTGCCGTACATCGCCAGCCAGACGACGGTACGCGGCCGCGGCGAGCCGCTGGCGACGGGCGTCTACGACGACTACGAAGGCATCCTGCGCGCCGGCTCCGTCGCGTCGTATGCGCAGCAGTTCGGCCTGGACAAGCTCAATTTCACGAAGAAGCTGTTCGAACATCCCGCCTACGACAGCTACTGGCAGCACCAGGCGCTGGACAAGGTGCTTGGCGCACGCAAGCTGAAGGTGCCGACGATGACGGTGGTGGGGCAGTGGGACCAGGAAGACATCTACGGCGCCTACGCGCTGTACGAGGCGCTGGAACCGCAGGACAAGGACAACAAGCTCAATTACCTCGTCGTGGGACCATGGCGGCACAGCGGCGTCAATTACGAAGGTTCGTCGCTGGGCGCGCTGAAGTTCACCGGCGACACGGCACTGGAATTCCGGCGCGACGTGCTGACGCCGTTCCTGAACCAGTACCTGAAGGATGGCGCACCGGTGGCCGACACGCCGCCCGTGCTGTCGTATGAAACGGGCACGAACCGCTGGCGCCACCTGCAGCGCTGGCCGCTGGCGTGCGCGTCCGGCTGCCCGTCGCCGGTCAAGCCGGTGTACCTGCAGGACGGCTTCAAGCTGTCGTTCGACGGCGCCGCCGCGGCGGGCAACGCGTACGACGAATACGTCTCCGACCCGGCCAAGCCCGTACCGTTCGTGCCGCGCCCGGTGCGGATGAACGATGCGGAAGTGTGGAAGCCGTGGCTCGTGAGCGACCAGCGCTTCGTGTCGGACCGGCCGGACGTGCTGACGTACGTCTCCGAACCATTGAAGGCGCCGCTGCATCTGGCCGGCGCACCGGTCGTCAACCTGTTCGCGTCGACGTCGGGCACGGATGCGGACTGGGTGGTGAAGGTGATCGACGTCTACCCGGACGAAGTGCCGTCGCAGCCGGAACTGGGCGGCTACCAGCTGCCGCTGTCGATGGACATCTTCCGGGGCCGGTATCGCAACAGCCTGGAAAAGCCGGAACCGGCGACGGCCGACAAACCGGAACGCTACCGCTTCGCGCTGCCGAATGTGAATCACGTGATCGCCCCGGGCCACCGCCTGATGGTGCAGATCCAGTCCAGCTGGTTCCCGCTGTACGACCGCAACCCGCAGCGCTACGTGCCGAACATCTTCCTCGCGCAGCCGGGCGACTACATCAAGGCGACGCAGCGGGTGTACCACGCGGCGGGGATGCAGAGCGCGATCGAGTTGCCGATCGTGGAGGCGGGGCGGCAGTAATCCAACGGATCAGCTCGTGTCCACCGTGGGGTCAACCCCGTTTTCGGACACGAGCTGAGCAGTAATGTTGCAGAGCTCGTGTCCGTTTTCGGGGTTGACCCCAAGGTGGACACAGGCTCGGCAGTAGCGGCTACTGCGCGCTGACGTAGCGCCCCTCGCGCGCCCCCGGCGCTTGCGCCAGCAGGTTGCGCATCTCACGGGCCTCCTCGAGGGGCGTGCGGCCGAAGAAGCGTTTGAATTCGCGGGAGAATTGCGACGAGCTTTCGTAGCCCACCCGGCCGCTTGCGGTGGCGGCGGTCAGCCCGTCCTGCACCATCAGCAGGCGCGCCTTGTGCAGCCGCGTCGTTTTCAGGTACTGGATCGGCGACGTCATCGTCACCGCCTTGAAGCTGGCGTGGAACGCGGCGGGGCTCATGCCCGCTTCCTGCGCCAGGGTGGCGACGTCGATCTGGCGGTGGTAGTCCATGTGGATGCGGCGCAGCGCCTTGCCGATCTTGCCGAACTGGCTCTGGTGCGCCAGCGCGGCGCGCAGCGCGCCACCTTGTTCGCCCGTCAGCACGCGGAACAGGATCTCGCGCAGGATGCCGGGGCCCAGCAGGCGCGTCTCGACCTGGCAGGTCAGCGCCTGCAGCAGCCGCAGTACCGCGTCGCCCAGCGCGTCGTCCAGCTTCGACGCCATGATGCCGCGCGGCGCTGCCGGCGGTGCGATGCCGCTCTGCGCTTCATCGACGGCCAGCGCCAGTTCCGCCGCCAGTTGCAGGTCGATCGGGATCGAGATCGCCAGCAGCGGCTCGGCCGGCGTCGCGCGCAGCGTTTCGCCTTCGAACGGCAGCGGCACGGACAGCACGAGGAATTGCTGCGAGTGGTAGTCGAACGCCTGGTCGCCCAGGTAGCCGCGCTTGTGCCCCTGGCAGACGATCACGATGCATGGTTCGTACAGCACCTTGCCGCGCGGCCGTACGGCATTGGCGCGCATGAACTTCACGCCGGGCAGCCCGCACAGCGTGTAACCCTCGTTGGGCGCCAGCACGGCCATCAGCCGCACCATGCGTCCCTGGCGTTCGGTTTCCGTCATCGTCATCCTCCTTCCATCCCACCTTCATCCCATTACGGCAGCGATTATGCCGCCATTCGCGCGTAAATAGGTCAGCCGTGGAGGATCAGGCAATGATTTGAAAATATTGCGCAACCCGCGCCGCGCGCGAGGCCCTACACTGCGATGCACTGCAACATAACTCGTGGAGGAGCGGCAGATGGTACAGCAGAAAATCGTCCTGGTCACTGGCGCCACCGGCGCCATCGGCGCGGCCGCCGCGCGTAAGCTGGCTGCCGCCGGCTGCCACGTGGTGCTCGGGGCACGGGGTGTTGCCAGGCTGGCGGCGCTGGCCGCGTCGATCCGCGCCGCCGGCGGCAGCGTCGAATACCGCGCCGTCGACGTGACGGATCCGGACGACGCGCAAGCCTTCGCGCTGGCGGCGTACCACCGCCTCGGCCGCATCGACGTGCTGGTCAACGCGGCCATCCTGACACCGCAGGCGCGCCTCGATACGCTGAAGCTGGGCGAATGGGACCGGATGCTGGACGTGAACGTGCGCGGCGCGTTGTACATGATCGCCGCCGTGCAGCCGCTGATGCGCATTGCGGGAACGGGGCAGGTAGTGAACCTGGCGGGCGAGACGGGCCTGCAGGACGCCGCTGTACTGGGCGCCACGCATGCCGCCGTGCGCGCGCTGTCGGACAGCTTGCGGCAGGAGGAAAAGCACCTGCGCGTCACCGTCCTGTGCCCGTCGTGCGGGGCGGACGCGGTGGCCCGCGCGATCGTCTGCGCCGTGCGCGCGCCCGATTACGCGGCCGCCGTGCGCCGGCCGCTGCGCCAGGCGCGCCGGCTTACATGGGCCGGTGATGGACGCGGAACCAATGCCGCGCCACCAGGATCGCGATCACCTGCATCGACGCGCTGACGAAGAACGTGACGCCGATGCGCCAGTCCGTCGGTGCCAGGTGGCTGACCTTCGCCAGCAGGAAGCCGCCCAGCAGCGGCATCACGACGACGCCGAAGCTGTTGATCGACTGCAGTGAGCCCATCAATTCGCCCTGTTCGGTGGGCGGCGTCGCCTTCGAGATGATGCCCTGCAGCGCCGGGCCGGCAGCGAACGCCAGCAGGTTGCACAGGATGAGCACATACATCATCCAGCCGTGCGTGGCCAGGCCGTACAGCAGGTAGGTGAGGGCGCCCGAACCGAGGCCCAGCAGCGACAGCCGCACCTCGCCGAAGCGCTTGATGAACACGCCCAGGAGGCCCGCCTGCACGACCACCGCCGCGACGCCCACGCAGAACAGCGCAATGCCGTTTTCCGTCGTCGTCCAGTTGAAGCGGAACGTGGTGTACAGCACCCACGTCGTGTGCAGCATCATCTGCGCCAGCGCCACCAGCGTGAACACGACGACGAGGCCGCGCACGTCGGCGCGGCCCCACAGCTTGATCAGACCCGCCAGCGGGTTCACCTTCTGCAGGCGGAAGCTGCCGCGCTGCGCGGCCGGCAGCGACTCGGGCAGGAAGAACCAGCCGTACACGAAGTTCGCCGCGGACAGCCCGGCCGCCACGTAGAACGGCAGGTGCAGGTCGATCCCGCCCAGCACGCCGCCCAGCACGGGGCCGGCGATAAAGCCCATGCCGAACGCGGCACCGATCTTGCCGAAGCTCTTGGCCCGGTTCTCCGGCGTGGAGATGTCGGATGCGAAGGCCGAGGCCACCGACATGCTGGCCGACGACAGCCCGCCGATCACGCGGCCCAGCACCAGCCAGGCAAGATTCGGCGCCAGCGCCGTGACGAGGAAGTTCAGCGCCATGCCGCCCATCGAATACAGCAGCACGGGGCGGCGGCCGACGCGGTCGCTGATCGCGCCCAGCATCGGCATGAACACGAACTGCATCAGGCCGAAGACGGCGGACAGGATGCCGTACCACTGCGCCTGCTCGTCGCGGCCGGGCAGGAATTCGCCCACCAGCACGGGAAGCACGGGGATGATCAGGCCAACGCCCAGCATGTCGATGAACACGCACAGCAGCACGAAGTTCAGGTTGACGGGGCGGGTCGCGACGGCGGGGGATGAAGCGGAATCGTTCATGGCTTGACGGCGGCCGCGGCCACCTCGGTATCGTTCAGCACGAACACCAGCCGGCCGTGCATGGCGCGGCTGATGCGGTTCATGGCGGGCCGCAGCGCCTGGTATTCCTGCGGCGTGCACCAGCCGCGCGGATTGCTGGCGCGGGCCCGGCGCAGCAGGTGATAGCGGGTGCCGTCGCGCGTGTACGTCGCGTCGTACGCGAGCCCTTCCTGCCGGATCGACAGGTTCTTCGGCACATACAGCACCTGCATCGCGGCGGGCAGTTCGATCGTCATCGTGTCCTCGACGGCGAACGGTTCGCAGCGCGTGTCGTACTGCCGCTCGCGCTCCGTGAAGCGGCCCGCGAAGCCGGCCAGCGGCACCGGGCCGTTCACGCCGGGCAGGAACGACAGCACGCCCGCTTCCGGCTGGCTCACGTAGTTGCGGATGCGTTCCGTGAAGCGCACGGCCAGCACGTCGGCGCGGGCCTGCGGCAGCACGTCCAGGCTGCCGTCGCCTTCGTAGCCGTTGGCCGCCATCGTCCGGCGCACCCAGTCTGCCGCGCCGCCCGGGCCCACGCTGTCGAGGAACTGGCGCACCGACACGGCGCTGCGGCCATGGCCGACCACTTCCGTGACGCGCTCGGCGGAACCGTCCAGCGCCACCTTCAACGTCACGCGGCGCTCGACCCGGAAGCTGTCCGGATCGGGCAGCGGCGTGCGGCGCAGCGCGGAGCGCAGCCGCGTGGCCAGCACGGGTTTGCCCGCGTCGCCGTCCGGCAGCAGGCCGAACGGCATCGAACCTTCCGTCGAATCGAGGTAGATGTCGAGTGCCGGCAGGTAGCTGATCGCATGGTCGAACCACATCACGGGAATGTCCGGCAGCGTGTAGTTTTCCTGGTCCGCGCGCAGCAGCACCGGCGAGGCCTCGATGCCGCGCGCGGCCAGCAGCGCTTCGAGCAGCGCCACGTGGTCCTTGCAGTCGCCATAGCGGCGCTCCAGCACGGTGGCCGCGTCGTTCGGCACCCAGCCGCCGTCGCCCACGTAGCTGGCCACGTAGCGGATGTTCGTGCGCACCCAGTCGTACAGCAAGCGTGCCTGCTCGCGCGGTTCCCCCGCCTGGCCGGCGACCTCGCTGGCCAGCGCGCGGATCGCCAGTGTCACCGCGGCCTTCGGCGCGGCGCCCCGTTCATAGGCGTCGGCGATCGCCTGCCAGCTGGCGAACGTGGACAGCATCAGGTAGGGCGTGCGCCGCCAGCTGTTGGCGGCGTTCGGCTCCGGCAGGCCCGTGTCGCGGCTGTGGTATTGCCAGCGCAGCACGCGTTCGCCGCTAACGCTGCTTTCCTCCTTCTGCAGCAGCCCGTTGGCCGCTACCTTCACGTCCAGCGCGCGCGGGTGACGCACGGTGATCGCGCTGTCGTCGCGGATCATGTCGCCCTGCAGGAACATCACGTGCGACATCCCGCCCGGCAGGTCCGGCACCTTCTGCACGAGGCGGTAGCGGATGCGGATCGCATCGCCCGCGGCCAGCTTCGGGAACGTCACCTGCAGCAGCCGCTTGTCCGGGAACGACACGCCGCCCAGCATGCCGTCCTGCACCTGGATGCCGGACGGGTCGACCGGCACCGGCTCGCCGCTGGCGGGAATCGTCTCGGCGGCCAGCAGTTCCAGCGTTTGCCGGCGCGCGTCCCAGTTCACGTATTGCTGGCCCAGCGTTTCGGCGCCGGCCGTATCGATCGCGCGCCACGTGTAGTCGACGGTCTGGTCGACCGTGTGGTCGGCGCGGATCACGATCTCGGTGCGTTCGCGCAGCGCCCGCACATGGCCCTCGCCGGCCGCCCGCGCATCCCCCATCGCCAGCAGCACGAGCAATATCGGCAGCACGAGCAATATCGGCAGCACGAGCAACTTCGGCAGGGCGGGCAGCAGCGGGCGGGCCGGCGTGAACGTCATCGTAGCGTGTCCGGCACAGCCCATTCGGCCACGAACAGGTCGCGAAACGCCGTCAGCGCGGCCAGCCTTTGTTCGCCGAGCCGGCGCCCGGCCTCCGTCTGCATCGTGCCGGGCAAGGTCGCCAGCTTGACGGCGATGTGGTCGAGCGAATAGGCCTTGTCGTCGAGCGGGCGGTCCACGCCGGCCGGATCGGTGGGGTGGGCCAGGCCCGACCCCATCCGCCCGGCCGTATAGAACATGCGCGCCAGGCCGACGGCGCCCAGCGCGTCGAGCCGGTCGGCGTCCTGCACGATCTTTGCCTCGATCGTCGTGGGCACGAGCCCGGCCGAAAAACTGTGGGTTTCGATCGCGTGCGCCACGCCCGGCAGCAGCCCGGCCGGGAAGCCCGCCTCGGCCAGCTCGCGCACGGCCTGCGCCGCCGCGTGGCGCGAGGCGAGGTGGCGTTCCGGGTGGTTCTTCGGCAGGTTGACGATGTCGTGCAGGTAGCACGCGGCGAGCACCACGAGGGCGTCCGCTTCCGGATGGTCGCGCAGCAGTTCGGCGGCATTGCGCCAGACGCGGTGCAGGTGATTGGTGTCGTGGGCGCCATCGTCTCCCGGGATGGCGGCCGCGATGGCGGCCAGCTTGGGTTGCCAGCTGGTCAGCGGCGTCGTTGTTGTCGTCATGTTGTTTACTTACGGTGTACCGCCCATTGTGCCACGAATGCGACGGATTCGCTGTAAGAACGGCAATACTTTGTACGTCTGGATGTTGCTTTGCAGAATTTTAGATGCCAAAAAACTTGGCCTGCGGTAACATTCGGCATCGTCAGACGGCGCTTCGCCGTACGCTCAATAAGGAAAATCATGACTGATAACGCCAGCAACGCGAATCCCGCCGAATACCTTGCCTTCACGTTGGGCAAAGAGGAATACGGCATCGACATCCAGAAGGTCAGCGAGATCCGCAATTATGAAACGCCGACCCGCATCGCCAACGCGCCGGAGTTCGTCAAAGGCGTGATCAACCTGCGCGGCCTGATCGTGCCGATCGTCGACATGCGCATTCGCTTCGCGCTGGGCACGCCGGAATACGGCCCGTTCACCGTCGTCATCATCCTCAACATCGGCAACCGCACCGTCGGCATGGTCGTCGACGCCGTGTCGGACGTCACCACGCTGACGCCGGAGCAGATCAAGGCGGCGCCGGACATGGGCTCCACGCTGAACACCGAATACATCGTCGGCCTGGGCACGATCGACGAACGGATGCTGATCCTGGTGGACATCGACCGCCTGATGTCCAGCGAAGAGATGGGCCTCATCGAGAAGATGGCCGCCTGACATAACTGGAACTACCGCAATGAACATGCTGCGCAACCTCGCCATCGGCAAACGCCTCGCGCTCGGCTTTGCCATCACCATCGCACTGGCGATCATGATCGCCGTGATCGCCCTGTGGCGCCTGAACGACGTGGCGCAAGCCACCCAGGCCATGATGGCTTCGCCGCTGGCGAAAGAGCGCATGATCAGCGACTGGTATAGCAAGATCGACAGCGCGATCCGCCGCACGACGGCGATCGCCAAGTCGAGCGACCTGTCGCTGGCCGCGTATTTCGCGGCGGAGGGCAAGCAGTCGACCGCGATCTCGGCCGAGCTGCAGAAGAAGATCGAGGCGCTGCTCGTCACGGACGAGGAGAAGGCGCAGTTCGAGAAGATCATGGCGCAGCGTAAGGTGTACCTCGCCTCGCGCGACCAGGTGGCCAAGCTGAAAGGCGCGGGCCAGCTGGACGAAGCGGCAAAAGTGTTCGAGACCGTGTACGTGCCCGGTGCGGCGACCTACCAGGGCCTGATCCAGGACCTGCTGAAGATGGAGCGCGCCAGCATCGACGCCACCGGCACCGAGATCGAAGCGATCAACGCGAAGAGCCGCCAGATCGTCATCACGCTGGCCGTGCTGGTGCTCGTGCTGGGCACCGCCAGTGCATGGTGGCTGACGGTGGGCATCACGCAGCCGTTGCACGTGGCGGTGGACGCGGCGACCCGCGTCGCATCCGGCGACCTGACCGGCCACATCGAAGCGAAAGGCAACGACGAGACGGGCAAGCTGCTGCGTGCGCTGGGCGACATGAACCAGGCGCTGTACAACATCGTTACCGAAGTGCGCAGCGGCACCGAAAGCATCAAGGTCGCATCGACCGAGATCGCGGCGGGCAACCACGACCTGTCGTCGCGCACCGAGGAGCAGGCCAGCGCGCTGGAGGAAACCGCGTCGTCGATGGAAGAACTGACGTCGACGGTGCGCACCAACGCGGACAACGCCCGCCAGGCCAACCAGATGGCCGCTGCCGCCGCATCGGCCGCCGCGAAGGGCGGCGACGTGGTGCAGCAGGTGGTGGGCCGGATGAATTCGATCGATGCGTCGTCGAAGAAGATCGTCGACATCATCGGCACGATCGACGGCATCGCGTTCCAGACCAACATCCTCGCGTTGAACGCGGCCGTCGAGGCGGCGCGCGCGGGCGAGCAGGGACGGGGCTTCGCCGTCGTCGCGGGCGAAGTGCGCAGCCTGGCGCAGCGCAGCGCGGCCGCCGCGAAGGAAATCAAGGAGCTCATCGGCGCTTCCGTGTCGGAAGTGGCCGAAGGCAGCCGGCTGGTGACTGAGGCCGGCAGCACGATGGAGGAAATCGTGGCCAGCGTGCGGCGCGTCAGTGACGTCATCGGCGAGATCACGGCCGCCAGCGTCGAACAGAGCGCCGGCATCGAGGAAGTGAACCAGGCGATCGTGCAGATGGACGCGGTGACGCAGCAGAACGCCGCGCTGGTCGAGGAATCCGCCGCGGCGGCCGAATCGATGCAGCAGCAGGCGGCCAGCCTCGCGGAGGTGGTCAGCGTGTTCCGTACGGGTGAGGTGGTGCGGCCTGTCGCAGCTGCGGCACCGCGGCCGGCGGTCCGTAAGCCGGCGCCGGCGATGGCGGTGGCTGTGCGCAAGCCTGCCGCGCGGGCGGCAGCGCCAACGGCGAATACGGAGTGGGAAGAGTTCTGACGCCGTGTGCGGTATGATCGAGAGACCCGGCCGTGTGCCGGGTCTTTTTTTTGTTCTTTCGCGGGGTTTGTGGACAGCCGCGTTTTTTACAAATGCGATTTCAAAAATGTTTCGCGCGCGGTGCCGTCGTGTTGGCGTTTGCGCTGCCGTGCACCACGTTCGCAGGTCCGCCATCCCCGCCGGCCCCCCCGGAACCCGGCGCCACCCTCGAGCAAGTGCACGCGCTGGCCGAGCAATATTATGACGCGACGCCGCGTTCGCGCCCGAACGCCTACCAGCGCGCGAGAGAGACAGCGCCGACCTGCTCGACGCCGCGCTATCCGTAAGCCGGCATCCGCAACGAGCTGATGGGAACAACCGAACTGACGTTCAATTACGGGCCGGATGGGAAAGCGGTCAACATCCGCTTGCGCAAAAGCTCGGGTTACGCGGTGCTGGACGAGGCGGCATTTGAAGCGCTCGCCCTGTGCGTTTTCAGGCCGGACTCCACGGACACCCAGTCCGTCTCGTACCGCTTTCATATGCAGTAAAGGCGGTCAGCGGACCGGCATCTTTGATGCGGGTGCCAACGCCCGCTGCGACAACGCATCCGCCTCCTGATTCCGATGCCGCGGCAGCCAGCGCACATGCACGCTGCCCAGTTGCGCCATCAGCGCATGCACGCGGGCGCGGTGCGCTTCCAGGCCCTTCGCGCCGGGCACCCCGGCCAGCAGCACGTCCTGCACGACGGCCTGGCTGTCGCCATACACCAGCAGTTCGGAAGCCTGCGCTTGCACAGCCGCTTCCAGCAGCGCGATCAGCGCCAGGTATTCGGCGTCTCCGCTGGTGCCGTGGCCGGCGCCGCGGCTGATTTCGATGCGTTCGCCGGCAGGGCCGAGCAGCAAGGCGCCGATGCCGATGCGGCCCGGGTTCGGCGTGGCGGAGCCGTCGAACCACGCGCGCCAGCCGGACGCGGACTGCGGCACGTGGCGGCGGGCGAGTTTTTCCGCGGCGGCGCGGGCTTGCGCCAGGGCGCGGGGTGTGACGGTGTTCAAATGCGGCTCATCGGCTGAAACTGGCGAGCGCGCATTGTACCGTCACCGTCAGCGGCGGTACGGGTTCTCCGGCCGGCGGTCGTAGCGGTTCGGCACGCCGTCACCGTCGCGATCGCGGTCGTAGCGGTTCGGGATGCCGTCGTGGTCCTGGTCACGCCGGCCGCCGCCGTGGCCGTAGTAGGCGTGGCCGCGGTCTTGCCAGCCGCGGTCGCGGTTGTAATGGTTCGGATCGCGGTCGGCCCAGTTCGGGCGGCCGTCGCCGTCGCGGTCGCGGTCATAGCGATTCGGGATACCGTCGTGATCCAGGTCGCCGCGCGGGCCGTAGCGGTTCCAGCGCGGCCCTTCGTAGCGCCAGCGGCCGCCGTACTCGACCCAGCGCGGTGCCGCGTACGCATAACCCGGCCGCTCGGCCACCCAGCCGCCGCCCACCCACACGTGGCGGTAGCCGTCCCAGCCCCAGTAACCCGGCGCCCACACATAGCCCATGCGCGGCGGCGGTACCGCTTCCCAGCGCGGCGGCGGGGGCGGGGTGCCGATGACGATATCGACCCCGACCTGCGCCTGGGCTGGCGCCAGCGCGGCCGAGCCGAGCACGATGGCGGTGGCGATGAAGGCAGTCCTGATCATGATTTCTCTCTCCGTTGTGTAGGCAGGGAGCGGTGCCGCCCCCGATTGAGGCCACTATATCGCGCACGATTTGCGGCACGAACGGCGATTGCAGATTTTTACAAACGGCGCCAGGTTTGTACCGCTTGTAACGCCCATGTATCCAGACTGTTTCCATGGCCCCCCGCTAGACGGCGGCATCATGGCCTATCCATTAGCTGATCTATTCGTCAACCAGCACCGCGCATGGCGTCGCGGCCGTGCCTTGCGGCCGCGCCGCGTCGTTCCTTGGGGATGGCTGGGCGGCGCCGCGCTGGCGCTGCTCGGCGGCGGCCTGATTGGCGCGCATGCGCTGCGGATGGGTGCGCAAGGGGCACCGGACGAGGGCGCCGATGCGTTGCGCGCCGCCGCGCTGCTGCAGCCGGTGGTGCCGGGCGCCGTGTTCGCCGTGCCCGCGACGCCCGGCCTGACGATGCTGGCGCAACCCGGCGGCGCGATTGCGATCGCCAGCAAGATGCGGCCGGAGAAGGCTGTGCGCATCGACCTGTGCACGCAGGCGGTCGACGCAGCCGGGCGCTTGCTGCCGCTGCGCCTGGGTTATCGGGATGCGGATCTGGCGCGTTGGGCGGGCAGCGGCGGCATGCGCAACGTGCTGCTCGTCGCGCAAGGTTCGCCGGTCACCGCGGCGATGCCGGTGCTGACCTTGACCGGTCGCGGCGCCGAGCCGCTGGGCGTCGCATGGTCCGGTCATTCCGCCCGCTGGCTGGGCGACGGCGCCACGCTTGTGCAGGGCAGTACCGGTACCGCCACGTTGCGCGATGCGGGCTGGCTGGCCTGGCAGGGCGGCGCGCTGCAACTGACGCGCCGGGCCAGCGCGGCTTGCCCGCGTGGCGGCGAGCTGGTGGCCCGCCTGTACACGCCCGATGCGGCGCAGCGCGGCAATGCGCTCGTCACGGCGTTCTCGGTGGCCGGGGCGACGGCGGCAGCATGGCTGGCCCCCGGCAACTACGCGATTCCCGCCGTCGCCGCGCCTGAGCTGGAGGACGAGGCGCTGTTCGCGGGCCTGCAGGCCCGCGGCCTGGTGCGCCTGTCGGCCCAGGGCGCGATCGAACTGGCGCCACCCGACCTGCCGGAATGGCGCCGCGCGCCGGCGGACGCGCGTGCCGTCGACCTGGCGCAATGGCGCCACGTGCTGGTCGACGACACCACGCGCAAACTGCTGCGCCGGTTGTACCGCCAGGCCGACGGCGCCTACGTGCGCCAGCAGGTCGCGCTGTACAACAGCGAACGGGCGCTGCTCGCGTGGCGAGTGCGCGCCGGCGATGCGTCGCGCTGGCAGGCCGATGGCGCCGTGACGGCGGCCATGCCCCCGCATGCGGCACGCCTGACGGCCGCGCTGCCGCAGGGCTGGCAGCCGTGGACGCGGCTGGAAGCCGTGCCGCGCGGCGGCCGGGCGGTACCGCTCACGCTCGATCTTCCCGGTCCGGCGACAGGCCAGGAACGCTACGCGCTGCTGCTCGCTGGTCACCTGGCCGGTACGCCGCAAGGCGCGCTCGTACAGACGCGCGATGCGTGCGACGGCCGCGCATGCGCATCGCCCGCCGACCTGCGGCAATTGCTCGTGCAACCGCTGCCCGGCGCGCGCCGCGTCGTACTGCCCGTGACGGCGCTCGATGCGGCTGCGCTGGCGCGCCCCGGCGAACTTCAATATCGGCACCTACGCGTGGTTGCCGATCGCATCGTCTGGCAGCCGCTGCCGCGCACCGCGCCGGCCGCCCCGGCGGCGCAGCGCGGCGCCGCCAACGCGATCCTGCTGGCGGACCGCAACGGCACGCCGCTGTGGGCGGATGGCGTTACCACCCAGCCGGCCGCGCAGGCAGGGCTCGCGCCGCTGCTGGGCATCGGGCCCGATCACGCGAGCAGCGTGGCCGGCATGCTGGCCCGCGCCGGCACGGCAGGTCACGCCCGCCTGTCGCTCGACCTGCCGCTGCAGTCGCTGGCGCAGCAGGTGCTCGACTGCCTGGGCTGGCGCCAAGGGCACTGGTCGGGGCAGCGTTGCGAAGGGGGCGCGCCGGCGCCGCGGCGTAAGGCCGGCATTGTCGTGCTGGACGCGGAAAACGGCGACATCCTGGCCGCCGCAGGGGCCGGCCAACCGCACGTGGACGCGGGCAATTGGCGCGAGGCGCGCGACCTGGACCGCGCCAGCCCGGCCGACAGCCCGCTGCGCCTGCCCGCGTGGCAGCACGACGGCGGCGCCCACAACAGCCCCGGCTCCACGTTCAAGGTCGTCAGCGCACTGGGCCTGGAACTGGCCGCGCGCAGCGACAAGGACCTCGATGCGCTGCTGGCCGGCCAGCCCCTCGACGCCATCAACGGGCAGGCGCGCAGCCGCGGTTACGACTTCACGACGGCCGCGCCGACATATCCGGCGTCGGCGCACGGCGCCTACGTCACCAACTACCGCGAAGTGGGCATCGATGGCCGCGCCCAGCAGGGCCGGCTGGGGCTTGCGCAGGCGCTGACGTACAGCCTCAATACGTGGTTCGCCTGGACGGGCGAATGGTCCGACCGCACGTTGTTCGGCCGCCCGAGCGGCGGCATGCCGGATGCCCAGGCCCTGGAAGCCGGCGCGCTCGATGCGGCGCGGCCGATCGTCGCGGCCGCGCGCCGCCTCGGTTTCGAGCGCGTGCAGCGGCTCGATGGCGGCCTGCTGCCAGCCACGTTCCGCTGGAATGCCTACGATGCGCTACAGGCCACGCCGGCCGCGATCGACCCGGTGCACACCCGGCACGAGCTGCGCCAGATGAGCATCGGCCTGCGCATGCAGGCGACGCCACTGCAGATGGCGCTCGCTGCCGCCGCGGTCGGGCAGGGCGCCAGTGTGGCGCCGCGGCTGCTGCTGGAACTGGACGGCCGTGCCGCCGCCGCGCCGGACCTGGAAAAGCTCGACGTGCGCCTGGACCGCATCCGCGCCGGCATGAAGGGTGTGATCGACCGCGGCACCGCGGCGGGTGCCTTCCGCGCCTTGCCGTCGCAGGTGCGCGCGGGGCTGTACGGCAAGACGGGGACGGCGCCCGTCAGCGACGACAGCGCAACCGTCTGGTTCACCGGCTGGCTGGAACCGGGCAGCCTGCCGGGCCAGCGGCACAGGCTCGCATTCGCCGTCTATGCCAGCCATTCGGACGGCACCGGCGGCAGCCATGCGGCCCCCGTGATGGCGGCGCTGCTGGCCCGGCTGGCCGGCCAGAACGGTGAACAGAAGGGTAATCCGGCCTGTCCAGGGCCGAATGGTTCCTGCTCATCCATGCCATGATGGCATGTGCCCGTGGTTTGCCCGCCGATTTCCGGCGCGCGCGCGGGCACGGAGATATCATCGTGTCATGAGGCTGCCAGGAACGCGCTACCAGGAACCGGGTTGGGAACAGGTGAGGAAACTCCTCGGCCACGTGTCGCTCGTCGCGTTCCGGCAGTGCGACCTTGCCCAGCTGGGCGACGCGGCACAGCATGCGCCGATGCTGGACTGGTACACCGATGCGCTGGCCCATGCGCTGCGCGGGGCCAGTCAGTCGTTGCGCGGTGCGGCACCGGGCAACAGCTATGGCGACAGCGTCGGCGACCTGGCGCTTGGCCTCGTGTTCGAGCTGCAGGCGCAACCCGCGTACTTCGCGGCGTTTGCCGCGGCGGTGGCGGGCGAACACGCGAAGGCCGGGCCGTTCTGGCAGCACACCACCGGCGACGCGCTACTGCGCAAGAAGGTCAACGACATGTACGCGACGCTTCGCGACAAGGTCGATGCTGACAACTACGTGGCCGCCACCGGCCAGCCGTGCACACCGAACCGCATCTACACCTACCGCATGCTGGACATGGCCCATGCCGCGATCGCCCAGGTGTTCAACGGCTGGCCCGGCACGGCGCCGCAGGTCGCCGCGATCCTCGGCCGCCCGGCGGACGGCTTTCCGATCGAAGTGCGCCGCCTGAAGGGCGCGGCCACCTGCAAGGCCGAATGGGTGATCAACTGGAGCGCCACGCTGGAGCAGTTCACCGGCGCGCCCGGCCCGCTGCACACGAAGTCGAAGCGTTTCGCAAGCCTGCGCAACAGCCCCGAAAAGATCGGCGCGATGCTGGCCGAGATCGGCGACTACGAGGAGCTGTCGGCGAACCTCGATGGCGACGACTGGCGCCACGACCAGGAAGATGCCGCCGCGTGGCTGGACGACCTGGCGCGCGTGTCGCTCGAGGCCCGCGCGGGAGAGGCGGACCGCATCCTGCCGCCGCCGGAGGATGAAGCTGACGAAACCGACGAGCTTTGCGCCGCCCCCGGCTATGATGTGTTGCCGGGCTCCGCGTCCGCGCTGGCGGCCCTGCGTGACGAGGCGCTGCCGGTGCGGCTGGCCGTCTTCCTGAAACTGCTGGGGCCTGCGGACGACAGCTATCCGGACGAATGGCTGGACCGGGACACGGGCGAACTGCCCACCTTGCAGCGGCTGGCGCAACAGGGTGGCATGTCCGTGCCCACGCTGCGCAAGCGGCGCAACGCGGCGATCGCGCGACTGTACGGCGCCCGCCCCACTGGAGACGATGATGAACCCTGAGGCCAAACTGCAAGCCAAATTGCAAGAGCGCCTGCTGCTGGCCCGCGCGGTGCCGGGCGACCGGCTGCTGCTGGCCGATGCGACGCTGCAGGCCGCGCTGGACGGCACCCGTCCTTTGAGCCCGGCCGAACTGGCCGCGCTGAACGGCTCGCCCGTCACGCTGCGGCGCTTTCGCACGCTCGCGCTGGCGCGGCGCCAGGGCGCGTGGCAGACCAGCAGCGGCATGCTGCGCGCGGCCGACAGCGGCGCGCTGCCCATGCTGGCGACCGATGACGGCCTGTGGGCGCTGCACTTCGTGCCCGACGGGGAAGGCTGGCAGGTGGTGTTGACGCTAGACGCTGCCGCGCCGCCGGCAGCAAGCCTGCTGCGCGAACGCCCGCTGCTGCGCGTGACGGACGGCGCCGGCGCCATCGTGCTGCAAGGGCGGCTCGATGCGGATGGCGAGTGCGAGCGCCCCTGGCCGTTCGCGCTGGCGCCGGCCCGCCACTTCCAGCAGCATGGCGCCACGTTCGCCGTGACGGCGTTGCGATGAAACGCGAACCGACGCTCGGCGATGCGGCCCTGGTGGCCGCCCGCAGCGACGACGCGGCGCCGCCGGCCGGTGCCACGCTGGTGCTGTTCGCCCAGGACGGCCAGGCCCGCCGCCCCGTGGCGTTCGGCAGCCGGGCGGTCGTCCGTGCCCAGGGCGAGACGGCGTGGTGGTTCAAGCCCGGCCCATACGCGGTCGAAGTGGTGCCGTTCGCCGCCGCCCCGGAAAGCGGCCTGCGGCTGGACTTCGTCGTCGATGCGCCGGACCCGCGCCTGGCGCGCCAGCGTTTCGACCTGTTCCTGTTCAGCGAAGTGGCGGGGCAGGCCGACACCCTGGCGCTCGACGTGCTGACGGCCCGCATCGAACAGGCGCTGCGTGCCGCACTGGAGCAGGGCACGCTGGAGCTGCCGCCTTGCACCTCGCTGGCCGAGTGGAACGCGTTCCGCGCCGGCGTCAATGAATTGCTGTACACCCGCTTCGGCCTGACGGTCGACGACTGCGTGCCTGTCGACCTGGCGGACGTGGACTATGCCGATGTGCTGCGCCGCCGCGGCACCGCGGCCGCCGACATCGAGCTTGTCGTCGCGTCCGCACCGGTGCCGCCAGCACTGCCCGCCGCACCGCCCGACAATGCGCCGGCCGACGATGCCGCCGCGCTGCGCCGGCTGTTCCTCGAACTGCCCGAAGCGTCGCGCGCACTGCGCCAGCTGGACACGCCGGCCTTTGCCACGCGCCAGGCCTTGCTGCAGCGACTCGCGCTGGCGGCGCTGGACGTGGGTACGATGCCCGCCCTTGAATGGTCGGCGCCACGGATCGCGCGACCGGCCGAGGAACGCCGGCAGCTGGGCGCGGCGAGTGCCGCCGCGGCGCACGCGCTCGATGAGCTATGGGCGCTGCTGGCGCGCTTGAAACAATGCGGCGACGGCGGCGAGGAACTGGACCGCATCGTCGCGAATCTCGAATACCACCTGGCCGCGCGGCGCGGCACGCGGCCATGAAGGAGCACCGGATGCCCGCCACCACCGAATGCCGCACCGCGCTGCGCGATGGCCGCGTGCTGGGTGTGACCGCCACCGTGCGCCCCCGCGCCAACCGCGCCGAAGTGAAATGCGTCGTGCCCTGCGCACCGCAGTTGGCCGAGCGGATGCAGGAGGTTGTGCGTCTCGCGCGGCTGACGGAACACCGCTTCGACAGCCGCGTACAGGTCGTGCTGGGCCTGGACGTGGCCCCTGAACCGGGCGACCGCAACTGGGAACTGGCGGCCGTGCTGGCCGACCGCGTCGCGCGTGGCGTGTGGGCGCCGCCGCCCGGTGCCGAGCTGTATGCGCTGGGCTGGTCCGACGCATGGCAGCTCGGCCGCGTGGACGGTTACGACGCGCCGCCCGCGCTGCCCGCGCTGCTTGATACGGACGTGCTGCTGCTGGGCGGTGCCGACCTGACGCACCTCGGCGCGCTGACGGGCCATGCCGATCCGGCCGCCGCCGTGTCGTCCGTGCGGGCGTGGTTCCCGCTGCACAGCGGCGGCATCAACGATGCGCTGTCGTGGGTCGAGGTCAGCGTCTTTCCGCTGGACGGCGCGGTCGTCGATGAAGAGGAGACGATCGCCGTGCCGGGCGTGGATGCGGACGTGCAGGCCGCGGTGCGGCAGGCGCTGGCCGGCGCGCGGCATTTCGACGGCCGGGGCCTGGGCCGCTGGCGCACGGCGGTACGCTTCGGCGAGCCGCGCTTCGCCGGCGACTCGTACCAGCTGGCACTCGTGATGGCCGACCGGCTGGCGCGCGGGCGCGACTTCGTGCCGCGCGGGCGGCTGATCGCCAGCGGCACATCGAAGGCGTGGCATGCGGGGCGGGTCGATACGGTCGAGGGTTGCGCGGCCAAGACGGCGCTGATCCTCGCGCAAGCCGGGCAGGGTGACCGGGTGCTGCTGCCGGCCGCGTGGGAAAGCGAACTGCCCACGGGTTACGCGGCCGCGCTGCGCTCGCTGGGCGCGACGGTGGCCTGCGTGGAGCGGATCGGCATCATCTGAAAAACGCAAGTGCTGTTAGAATCGGCAGGCGGGCGATGTATAAAAAGCAAGGAGTGTGACATGTTCAAGATGTTCGGTATCGGCGGGGTGAAGTGCCCCCGCTGTGGCCAGCGCAACGGCGCGGACGGCTACTGCGCGCAGTGCGGGCTGTCGCTGGGCGCGCCGCGCAGCGAACCGGTGCTGGTCGATAACCGCTGGGTGCCCGCGGCCGACGAGCTGGCCGTGTACTTCGGCGTGCGCGAACTGTCCGGCATCTTCACGAAGACGCTGCGCGTGCCGCCCACCTCGCGCGCCTACATCCTGCAGGGCAGCACGGCCACCGAAGTGCCGCAGGGCGAGTACGAGCTGGAAGGCTTCTTCCAGCGCCTGAACAACCTGCTGCGCGACCAGCATGCCGAGATCCTGATCACCCGCACCACGCCTCTGCCGGTGGCGTTCGCGCTGGAGGACCTGGCCACCGCCGAGCACCTGAAGGTGGCGGCCAGCTTCACCGTCGGCGTCAAGGTCGAACACGTGGCCGCGTTTGCCCAGCATTTCATGACGGCGCCCGGCACCGTCACCACGCGCCACCTGCAGGAACTCCTGGCCCCGTCCGTGCGGCAGATCGCGGCGGAATTCGTCGGTGCCCGGTCGATCCGCGAGATGAGCACGAACCACGAGCTGCGGCTGCAGCTGGACGAGCGGCTGCAATCGGCGCTGAAGCTGCGCCTCGCCGAGTTCGGCCTCGCGGCCGTGCAGGTCGAGACGCTTGCGCTGCGGCACGACAAATACGACGCCAACCGCGCCCGCGTGGGCAGCCTGTGGCTGGTGGCGGACGAGCGCCATGCGCAGATCGAGCACACGAAGCACCTGGACGAGCTGTACGACGAGGAGGAATGGCAGGCCTTGCTGCGCGAAGAGCAGAAGGCACGCAGCGAGTACCGCCGCGCCGAGCTGCGCCAGGACGCTACGGTCGACAAGGCCGAGCTGTCGCTGCGCGAGGCGGAGCGGATGCAGGCGGTCCGCGCGCGCGAGATCGACCTGTATGCCCGCATCGTCGAGTCGCGCACCCGCAAGCAGGCCGTCGAGCGCGGCGCCGGTGCGGCGGCCGCCGAGCTGGAACACGAGCTGGCGCAGCGCGCCGCCACGCACGCGGGCGACGCGGCCGAATGGGAGCACGTGCGTCGTCTCGCGCAGATCCGCATGCGCACCGAGATGGAAGTGGCGCAGCAGCAGGCGGTGGAAGAGCGCGCGTTGGCCAAGCAGCGCTTCACGCACCAGCTGCACCTGCAGCAGATCCGCAACCAGATGGAACAGGCGCTGGCGATCGAGGATGAAACGCTGCGGCGCGGCGAGGCGCAGCGGCTGCGCCAGGCCGAGCAGGATGCGCAGCGGCGCGAGGCCGAGATCGAGGCACAGCATCACGCGGGCCGGCTGCACGCCGTGGAGCTGGCGAACCTGGCGCGCCGGCGCGAAGTGGAGCGGCTGCGCGAATGGGAAGAGGAGCTGCACGCCGCCCGCACCCGCGAGCTGGCGCGTGGCGAGGCGTTGAAGGATGCCGGTTCCCAGGTCGACGTGGCGCAGGTGACGGCCCGGCTCGACGAGTTGCGCCGCAGCGGCGCCAGCGCGGAAGCGCTGGCCCAGCACGAGAAGCTGCTGCGCACGATCGAAGCGGACGGCATCGCGCAGCGTCAGGCCCAGGCCATCGCGCACGAGGCGGAAGAAAACCGCGTGCTGCTGAAGCTGCGCGAGCACGAGGCGCAGTGGCAGCAGGAGCTGCGCCGCCTGGAGCTCGAGCGCGAAGAGCGCTATGCCAGGGCGCGCAGCGAATACGAGACGATGGTCGCGCAGCAGAACCATGCGGCCGAACTGGCGCGTATCGAGATCGAGCGGATCGAGGCGATCGGCAACCTGTCCGACACGGGCAAGGTGGCGTTGGCGCCGACGGCCAACGCGCAGGCGCTGGCCCAGCTGCTGAAGGTGCAGACGCATTCCGGCATGGGCGCCGACCAGCTGCAGGCGCTGGCATCCGTCGTCGCGGCCGAGAACAGCGTCAGCCCGCTCGAGGCGATGCGGCTGGCGCAGCAAACCGTGGCCGACGAGCGCGCCCGCGCCGACGCGCAGCAGGACAAGGACCGCCAGCACCAGCTCGAGCTGCTGAAACTGCAGAATGCGACCCATGCGAACGCGCTGGCATCGCAGATGCAACTCGGCGTGGGCGTGGCCCAGGCAGGCGCTCCCGTGCATCACCATCACGCGCCCGCGCAGGCCGGCGTGCGCTGCTGCGTGAACGGCCACCCGGCCCCGGCGGACAAGCCGGAAGCCAAATTCTGTGCGGAATGCGGCGTGCCGCTGCAGCGCTGAGGAAGCGACAGCGAATCGATGCAGACGGCAAGGGAAAAAATCCGCGAATTGCGTGCTCTCCACGAAGACGGGCTGCTGTCGGCGGACGAATTCGAACGGCGCAAGAACGCGATCCTGGACGCGGAGTACACGCCCGGCGGCACCGCGCCGCCATTGCCCGCCAAGCAGGGCACGGAACTGGGCCTGATGGCTGGCCAGGAAATCGGCCCGCAGAACCGGCGCTATCGGCTCGAACGGCTGATCGGCATGGGCGGCACGGGGCAGGTGTGGCAGGCGGTCGACCTGGCCACGCATGCGGAACTGGGCCACAGCGAGCTGGTGGCGCTGAAGGTGCTGCCGCCGGCGCTGACGCAAAGCCCGGCCCACGCCCGCCTCCTCGTCGAGGAGGCCACGCAAGCGCGCCGCCTCGCGCACGACAACATCGTCCGGGTCTACGAATGGGCGCAGGACCCGGCCACCGGCAGCTACTTCATCATCATGGAATGCCTGGAAGGCCAGGACCTCGATGGGTGGCTGGCCGCGCACGGCCCGGTGCCGTTCGGCGAGGTCGAACGCATCCTGCGGCCTGTCGCCAGCGCGCTGCAGTATGCGTGGGACAAGCACCGGCTCGTCCACCGCGACCTGAAGCCCGGTAACGTATTCCTCACGGTTCACGACGAAATCAAGCTGCTGGACTTCGGCATCGCCGCGCGCCAGCGCGACGCGGGCGCCGGCCTGCCGCAGGTGCCGAATGCCGGCACGGCGGGCTACCGCGCACCGGAGACGGGCACGGAGCAGGGCACGCCGACGCCGAAGCTGGACGTGTATGCGGTGGCCGTAATGGTCTACCAGATGCTGGCCGGCGCAATGCCGTTCGACGCCACGCGCTCCGCGCAAATCCCCGTTGCTGCGCCGCCGGGCCTGAACGACGATCAATGGCGCGTGCTGCAGAAGGGCTTCGCGTTCGACGCGGACGAGCGCTTCGACTCGGTGACGGCGCTGCTGGACGCGCTGCGGCGCGCCGCCGGCCCATCGCCGGAGGAGCTGGCCGCGCAGGCCGAGGCGGCGCGGCTGGAGGCGGAGCGGCGCGAGCACGAGCGCCAGCGCGCCCAGCTGAAGGAAGCGCAGGAACGCTTGCATGCGGAGCAGCGTGCGATGGAGCAGGCCAAGGCTGCCGAGGCGGCCGAGCAGCGCTGGCTCGAAATCCAGCGGCAGATGGAGCTCGTCACGCGGCGCAAGGCCGAGGCGCAAGCTGCCGCGCTGCAAAAGGCGCGCGACGACGAGGCAAGGCGCGAGCTGGAACGGCAGAAGAAGCGCGAAGCGGAGGCGGCGGCCGCGGCGCGCAAGGAATCCCTGCGCCAGCAGCTGATCGCGC
Source organism: Pseudoduganella flava (assembly GCF_007830495.1). Taxonomy (GTDB): domain Bacteria; phylum Pseudomonadota; class Gammaproteobacteria; order Burkholderiales; family Burkholderiaceae_D; genus Rugamonas; species Rugamonas flava. The sequence continues at coordinate 101,961 of NZ_VLKW01000011.1, forward strand.
GGCGCGATGCCGATGCGGCCAAGGCGCGTGCGCTGGAAGAGGAAAAGCAGCGCAAGACGGCGCTGCTGCGCGCGCAGGCGGCCTACAAGGCGGAGCAGGACCGCGAACGGCTGCGCCAGGCCGCACGCAACGCGGCCGAACTGGCGCGGCTGATGCCGACGCCGGCCAGCCCCGTGGCCGACCCGAGCGGCGTGCTGCGCGACCGCTTCGTCGACGGCAGCGGCGTCGCGCCGGACCTCGTGTTGATCCCGACGGGCGAATTCCTGATGGGCGGCACCGACAGCGAGCACGCGGTGGCGTTGAAGGCGGGCTCGCAACAGGCCTGGCTCGACCGCGAAAAGCCCGTGCACCGGGTGGCGATCGCGCAGCCGTTCGCGCTGGGCCGCTACCCCGTCACCGTCGGCGAATGGCGCCGCTTCGTGAAGGCCACCGCATGGGAACCGGCGCTGGACATCGACTGGAAATCGCCCGGCTTCGAGCAGGACGACTGGCATCCCGTCGTCGGCATCAGCTGGCACGACGCGCAGCAGTACTGCCAGTGGCTGACCTTGATGACCGGCGCGCACTACTGCCTGCCGTCCGAAGCGCAATGGGAATACGCGTGCCGGGCCGGCACGGCGACGGCGTTCTCGTTCGGCGACGAGATCGGCGCCGAGTACGCGAACTACGACGGCCACTTCACGTACGGGAAGGGCGTGCGCGGCGAATTCCGCGGCGGCACGACAAAGGTGGGCAGCTTCCAGCCGAACCCGTGGGGCCTGTACGACATGCACGGCAACGTGTGGGAATGGACGCAGGACGTCGCGCACGAAAGCTACGAAGGCGCGCCCACGGACGGCTCGGCGTGGGAAGACCGCGGCGACCAGGCCCGCCGCATCGTGCGCGGCGGCGCATGGCTGTACCAGCCGCGCTACCTGCGCTCGGCCGTGCGGAACGGTTATTCGGCGGTGCTGTCCAATGACGTTGTCGGGTTCCGGGTGGTGCGGAGGCTGGGATGAGCGATCGGCTGACGATCGTGCGGCATGGCAGTGGCGACGATGTGCTGCTCGAAGCGGCAGCCGCGCGTGCGCCGCTGTACTTTCGCACCGGCGTGCACTGGAGCGAGGCCGATCTGCTGCGGCAGGCCGCGCAGCTGCGCGCTTTCCTCGCGCAGGTGCCGGCGCCGGCCGGGCAGACGCGCTTTGCGCTGGCGTTCGGCGTGGACGACTATCGCTACTTGCGGCTGACATTCGACGTCCACCCGATGGGGCAGGTGGACGTGACCGTGTCGATGCAGGACAACTTCGGCGACACGGCGCGGCCGCGGTTCGATCGGTGCACGCTGCACTTGGACACCGATGTGGCGAGCCTGGACCGCTTCGCCGCGGAGCTGGCCGGCATCATGGCGGACGAGGCCCCTCGCGCGGAGTTGGCTGTCCGCTAGCGTACTCCCCATTCCGGGAGTAGGCAGCCCGCCCGGAACGGTGTACATTCCGCAAAGATTAATCTCACTGCAAGGAATGCCATGCCGATCATCGTCCGCCGCGACCATACCCAACCGATGCGCCACCTCGTCCACGTGCGCAACCACCTGATTCCCGCCGACGTGTCCGGCGAAGAGGGTGGCGCGGACGCGGGGCCGTCGCCGCACGACCTGTACGATGCGGCGCTCTCGTCGTGCAAGGCATTGACGGTGCTGTGGTACGCCAAGCGCAAGAACATCCCCGTCGACGACATCCAGGTCTCCACCCAGCGCGACGACAGCGAAGAGCGCAAAGGCGTGTACCGCCTCGCCGTGACCCTGCACCTGACGGGCGACCTCACCGACGCGCAACGCGAAGAGCTGCTGGCCGTGGCCGAGAAGTGCCCGGTGCACAAGCTGATGTCGACCGTGAAGACCGAAGTGACGACCACGCTGGAGTGAAGCCATGAACATCGCGCACCTGATCAAGGGCCACGACAAGGACCTGGGCGGCGGCTTCATCGTGCGCCGCTACCTGCCTTCCGTGATCAAGCAGGCCGTCGGCCCGTTCATCTTCTTCGACCACTTCGGTCCGATCGACGTGCCGCTGGACGCGAACCACGACGTGCGCCCCCATCCGCACATCGGCCTGGCCACCGTCACGTACCTGTTCGAAGGCGCGATGGACCACCGCGACAGCCTCAGCACGTTCCAGCGCATCGAGCCGGGCGCGATCAACTGGATGACGGCCGGGCGCGGCATCGTCCATTCCGAACGGGCGCCGGTCGACCTGAAGGGCAAGCCGCACCGCATGCATGGCCTGCAGCTGTGGGCGGCGCTGCCGAAAGCGAACGAAGAGGACGAGCCGCATTTCTCGCACACGCCGGCTGCCGCGATCCCCGAATTCGCCGTCGCGGGCGCCACCGTCCGCGTGTTGATCGGCAGCGCGTTCGGCCAGACGTCACCGGTGCCGACGTACATGGAGACGCTGTACCTGGACGTCGAACTGCCCGCCGGCGAGGAAATCGAACTGCCCGCATTGCCGGCGGAGGCGGCGATTTATTGCGTCATCGGCAGCGTGGAGATCGACGGCGTGGCCGTCCCCGTCAACACGATGTCGCTGCTGGACACGGCGACCCCGCCGCGCGTCAAGGCATCGCAAGCGGCGCGCTTTGTCGTCATCGGCGGCGCGCCGCTCGATGGGCATCGTTTCATGTTCTGGAACTTCGTGTCGTCGTCGAAGGAGCGGCTGGTGCAGGCGGCGGAAGACTGGGAGGCGGAGCGTTTTCCGCAGGTGCCCGGCGAGACGGAGCGCATTCCGCTGCCGAACAAGCCGAAGCCGCAGGGGACATATTTGTGACGGCATGCGCCGCATAATCCGTCGCATGCGGGTGCCCTGGAAGGCCGTGCTTGCCGCGACGCTGTTGTTGGCGGCGAGTGCCGCCCGAGCGGGCTCCCCGCACGACGTTTATACGTTGCCATGGCCGGACAAGAAGCTCCAGCTGACGTACCACACCTGCGGCTGCGCCGATTCGTGCTGGGTTGCCGAATTGCGGGAGCGGCGCACGAAGCGGCTGATGGCGAAGCTGCGGTGCGACTGCGAGCGGCTGCTGTTCTCGCGCAGCCCGGCCTTCCAGGAGACGGTAGTGGCACCTTCCTGCGATGCCTTCAATGACGGCAGCGACAAGAATGGCAGGATCGTTGCCGAGATGAAGCGGCTGGTCGACGCCGAACCGGCCAGTCCGATCGGGTCCGTGATGATGCTGAAAGATCGCACACTCGTGATGGATCTGCGCGCGGAAACGGGCGGTGCGGTCGGTCATGGCCAGTTCGTCTACACACCGAACGATGCCGAGTACGCCGGGATCGTCAAACACGTCGGAGGCTTGAAACCCGGTGAGGAAAAGCCGGTTCCGCCGTTCGTCGACGCGAAGTGACGTCGTCACCCGATGCGTGGAAGGACGTTGCAGGCGCCGCGGCTCTTGCTTCCGGTCGGGCCAGGATCGCCCTGCAGGGAGTTGTCACCACCATCTATCGTAATACACCGCCGTCACGGTAAATGGACCAGGCAAGGGCCAAGCCAAATAAAACACATCGTACAAGCTCAATACAACGAGCGTCAGGAGGCCGATGACGCAGCCGCCTGCGATCAGCGCGGCAGCGCACCGCCGCGCCGCCCGTCCCGGCAGGCGTTCCATCAGCTTGACGAGGTGGCGCGCGACCCAGCCGTACAGCAGCAGGTTGACGCCCAGCGGGACGAGGAACACTTCTGTTGCGAGCGACGCGGCCGGAAGCCGCGCGTGCCATGGCAACGGGAAGCCGGCATACGTCGTGTCGGCGCCGTCCAGGGCCAGCTCGTAGCGCAGCGAAACGAATGCCAGCAGCATCACCATTGCCGCGGCAAACGCGAGCGTCCTGAGTGGTTTCGGCATCATCGAGGTCTCCTGACAGAGGCGATGCCGTCAACGGCGTGTCGCACGTGATGGCAATGCTCGCCGGCGGCGACGAGACCGTGCGCAGCGCGCGCTGGGCGGCCGGCGCATGCTCCCGTCATGCCGTCGCTACACATGGGCTCTCCGATCGAATTGCATTCTCGCTGCCTCCACCCGGCCGCTATTCTCGATCGCCCAGCGCGCCAGCACCTCCACGGGCCCCAGCACGTCCTGGCCCAGCTTCGTCAGCTCATAGTCCACCCGCGGCGGAATCGTCGGCGTCACGGTGCGCAGCACATAGCCATCCCGTTCCAGTCCCCGCAATGTGGACGTCAGCACCTTTTGCGAAATGGATCCGAGACTGCGTTTCAACTCGCTGAAACGCATCGTCCCCCGCGACAGCATCGCGATCGTCAGGATGGACCATTTGTCGCCGACGCGTGCCAGCACGTCGCCGACGGACTGGCATGCATCGGCCGGAAGATCGGCGAAATCCGTCACGCATCGCGTGCCGGCGGTGACTTTGAGGTGACTTGGTTTCTTCAAGGTGCTTTCTTGTGCAAATGGTTGGTCACTCATAGTATCTCAGTTTCCAAAAGTAACCGCCATTTGGATGTCCCGGTGGCGGCATGCGACGAACCGATGGGAGGTGCAGTGATCGACGTGGAAAGCAAGGACTTGGTGCTGGTAACAGGGGGAACCGGCTATGTGGCGGGGTGGATGATCGCGGGGCTGCTGCGCAACGGATACCGGGTGCGCACGACGCTGCGCGATCCCGGCAAACAAGGCGCGGTGAAGAAGGCGGTCGAGGGTGCGGTGGGCGACACGGGCAATCGATTGACCTTTGCCACCGCCGATCTGCTGCGGGACGACGGCTGGACCGGAGCGGCCGATGGCTGCCGGTATGTGGTTCATGTCGCATCGCCGATGGGGCAGGGTGCGTCGCGGGGCACGGATCTCGTCGGTCCGGCACGCGATGGCACGCTGCGCGTGCTGCGGGCCGCCGCGGCCGCCGGTGTGGAACGCGTGGTGTGCACGTCGTCCGGCCTGGCGGCGCGAACACCCACGGTGCCTGGCGAGCGGCAGCCGCTGGCGGACGAGAACACCTGGACCGATCCCGCGGAACCGGGCCTCGACGAGTACGCCCGCTCGAAAGTGCTTGCCGAGCGGGCCGCGTGGGACTTCATCCGCGGCGACAAGTCCGGCATGACGCTGACGACCGTGCTGCCCGGCCTGATCGTCGGCGCGGCGATGACGCGGCATGTTTCACCGTCGCTGGAGCTGGTGGCAAGGTTCATCACGGGGAAGGTGCCGGCAATCCCTCATGTCGGCTTTTCCATCACGGACGTGCACGATCTCGTCGACCTGCACATCCGGGCGATGAGCCACCCCGCGGCTGCGAACCAGCGGCTCATCGCCGCAGGCGATTTCCTGTGGTTTGCGGATATCGCGCAGGCGCTGCGCGAGGCGTTCCCGGACCGTGCACACGCTATCCCGAAACGGCGCTTGCCCGACTGGATCATGCGGGCGTCGGCCCTGTTCAGCGCGGAGGCGCGGTTCATGGTGCCGCTATTGGGCAAGCGGCGCGAGTTCGATACGGGGAGGACGGCGCAGCTGCTGCAATGGCGCCCGGCGCCATCGCGGGACGCGGTGATCCGGTGCGCACGCAGCCTAGTCGAGAACGGGATCGTGTAGCAGTCGACAGCTCGCCGCGCCCTGGCGGTGCGGGCGGCCGGCGTTACGCCGTCTGCATCTCCGCCACGGTGCGATGCTCGACACCGCTCGTGCGAATGATCCAGCTCTCCGGATATGCCTCGCTGGCAAAACGCGTGTGCTGCGGGATGCGCGCCAGCTTGTCCAGCTGCGCCTGCGGGCCCAGCGCCGTTTCCTTGCCCGTCACGGCGTCCAGCTGCCAGAAGCCGCCGTTGTGGTGGAACAGCAGCGGCAGCGCGGCGGCGATCGGTGCGGCCTGCATGCGGCGCAGCGGGTAGCCGGGGTGAGTGTCAGGTGCGAGCACGACGAAGCACTCGGCGCGCGCGCCGTCGTCGATGCGGTGCAGGATCACGCCGTGCGGCATCAGGGCCGTCACTTCCAGCACGACGATGCCCTTGATGTTGGCCGACAGTTCGATCTTCATGCCGAGGCGCAGCGCGACCGGCTTGTGCTTGCCGGGCCAGACGCCGTCCAGCAGCAGGCCGTAGCGCGACACGTCCTCGATCTCGAAGCCGTGCGCGCCGCGTCGGATCACGGCGTGGCGGCCGGACAGGCGGCGCGTCAGGCCCGCGGCATCGATGCCGTCCGGGCCGTAGTGCGACAGCAGCGCATGCGCTTCCGGGTCGACGATTTCCATCCGGCCGAACACGCATTCGTCCAGCGCGAACAGGCGGATGTGGCGCTGCGCGCCGGCCTCCGGTGCCGCGTTGACGAAGCTTGCGCTGCGGCTCGGGTGCGGGTGGGCAGGGCCCGTGTGCGGCATGTCGATCTCGATCAGGTCCTCGTCCCACGCGATCGTCGAGAAGCCCAGGTCCACCTTGCCCTGCGGCGCGCCCAGGTCCAGGTGGGCGATGCCGGCGTTGCGGGCGGTGACGTCGATGTCCATGCTGCCGCCGCCATGGCCGCTGCGGTCAGCGACCCTGGCGATCGACGCGTCGTCGGCCATGACGCGCACGTTCTTGTGCGTCGACAGGAAGATGCGGTGGATTTCCGTCAGCGTCGCGTCCAGGCGCGGCACCAGGATCACGAACGTGCATTCCCATTTGCGCGCGGGCTGGCCGGGCACTTGCGACAGGACTTCCGTGTGGATCTGGTATTGGCCGTGCTCGCGGTCGCGCGACGAGAATTCGACGAACACGGGACGCCAGTCGCCGTCCACGGAGCGGACGAACTGCTGGCGCGACGCGCCGTTCGGGATCAGTTCCGACGACAGCTTGATGGCCAGCTGCGGCGCGCACTGTTCGGGCATGCCGCGCAATTCTATCTTCAGCGTCTGGCGGCCGCCGGCGGCGCGCGGGTCGAAGCCGCTGATGTGCAGCTGCGGGCGTACGCGGATCGGCGTGGCGTAGTTGGCGACGGGAGCGGCTTCCTGCACGGCCGCGGGACCGGGCACGCGCGCGTTGCGCATGGAAGCCAGCAGTTCGTAGCTGGACTGCCCGGTGGCTTGCCCCGGCTGTGCCGCGTCCACCTCTGGCGTTGCCGCGGGCTGGCCATGGCCCGCCTCGCAGACGTGCCGACCCGGCGCGACCCAGTAGGTGCAGTGCGGGTGTTCGGGGTTACGGCATGTATTCATGGGAGGCCACGGACGAGATAAGCAAGACTTTACGCGCTTTTCCCTGCCGTTGGCAACTCGGCGTTGCCCGAAACAGCACTGCTTTTCTGCCCGTATTCTCCGGCGGCCGCCTGCCGATGTCGAACCCTTAATCTTGTCTAGATGGCCATCATCGTTCCGCGGCGGCGCGCAGCCACAGGCTGCTGGCCCAGCCCAGCGCCGGGCCGGCCCCGCCGTCATAGCGGATCTGCCACCAATCGCCCTGGCGCTGGCCGGTCGGCGTCACGTAGGCACCCGCCGGTACGACGCTCAAGCGCGCCGCCGCGACGCCCGCACCGTCGCGTACATTCAGGTCGCGGTGCACGCGATAGCGCTGGCCCGGCCGCGGCAGCTCGGCGGCGATGTGTTGCGCCGGCACGTCACCTTGCATCATGCTGCCGTTGGTCAGCGCGCTGGAAAAGGGCAGCGGCGCGGCCGCCGCGAAGTACAGCAGCAGAGCACCGCACGCCCACGTGCCGCCGCCGACGATGACGAGGCCGCGTGCGGTCGGGCGGCGCCACCAGTGCGCCGGCGTCAGGAACGACGCGAGCACCAGCGTCATCGCCAGGCCGATCAGGTAGGCGAGGGCGCCGCCGTATTGCGTGATCATCGGCGTCTCCATCACGCGTCGAAGCGCAGCACGTAGTGGCCGGCGACGATGTGGTGGCCCGGCGGCAGCACGAACGGTTTATCCTCATCGAGCGCGCCGCCGATCGTGCCGATAAAGCGCAGCTGGGCATCGAGGTGGTACAGCGCCTGCGTGGCGGACTGCCGGGTCACGGTCAGCCCCTGCGCGCTGGCTTCGAACGCGAACGCGGTGCGCGACAGGCCGATGCGGTCCGGGCTGGCCGGCACCGTCGCATCGTCGCGGCCCAGCAGGCGCGGCACGTCCAGCACGCGCAACGTCGCCAGCGCCGCGCTGCCGCGCCCGAAGCTGCCCTGCGTGACGGGCGCCGCGATGGGCACCGGCAGCATCACCAATGCCGCGTAGCGTTCCGCCATCTGGGGCGGCACTTGCGCGAGCTTGATGCTGCGCTCACCGGCAGGTGCGAACGCGGCGGGGACGTCGATGCGTTCGCGGCCCGCGGGTGTCACGGCGTGCAGCGTGTCGTCCGCCTCCACGACGAACGTCAGCGCGGCGTCACCGGCGGCGGACAGCGTCAGCGTCTGGTCGAACGGTACGGACAGCGACGTCGCGCCGGTGCTGCGGTAGCGGGACAGGCGCGGCAGCGCGATCGCGGCCAGCGTCATGCGCTGGCGCGCGCCCGGTGCGAACGTGGCGTCGCTGCCTTCGGGCCGGAAGGCCGGCCGGCTTGGGGCCAGCGGCACGGCCGTCGCTTCGTCCGGCGCGATGGCCGGGACATGCGCGGCGGGCCGGGCGGCGCGCGGCTGCCAGACGGCCGGCGGCGCGGGCATCGCGGCAGGCGCCGGGGGGGCCTTCGCAGCGCTGCCGCTGCGCGCCACCTTCAGCAGCAGCCGCTTGCCCTGCGGGTCGTGCTTGCGCGTGATGACGTAATAGCCGAGCCGCTCGTCGAGCCGGCAATCGAGTGCATCCTTCGGCCGCACCTGCAGCACCGGCTGCGCGTCGGGCCCTTCGTTGATGAGTAATAGCGTGCCGTGCGAACCGAACGGCCAGAACGGCGCCGTGCTCTCGTCGATGACGGCCAGCCGCTGGTTCGGGTAGACGGGGCAGACGGGCTTCCACACGGCCGAGTCGGACGACGCGCTGACGTGGAACAGCACCTTCTCGTCCGGCGCCGGAAGGTACACGGCATGGCCGAAGCGCACTTCGATCTCGCCCGGCTGCAGGTCGTCCGCGCCGGTGACGTGGTAGCGCACCTGGTCGGCGCCCAGCAGGTCGCCGAAGTCCTTCTGGTGCAGCGTGGCCAGCGTGTCGGCCAGCTCGCGGGCGCGGTTGCCGCGCGTGAGGTGGTAATCGTCGTCGACGTCTTCCTGCGGCAGGCGCAACGTCACGTGGGCGAAGCAGCGCGTGGCGGCGCGGCCGCGGTGTTCGCGCGGGCAGCGTTCCAGCAGGTCGCGCAGTAGCGGGCGGCGCGCGAACAGCGCCAGCCCGGGCGCCTGCCAGATCGCCTCGGCGTTGAAGACGTCGGGAATCCGGCCCAGGACTTCGTGTTGGACATAGATCGGCATGGCTTACTCCGGGTTATTCGTGCGTTGGATCGGGCTGCGTGGCAGCGGCGTGGATGCCTAGCAGGGGGAGGAGGAAAAACAGCAAGTGGCTGCCGCCGGCGGAAAGAAAACTCATCGGCTGGCCCATCACGGGCAGGATCGCCAGATTGGTCCCCCACGACAGCAGCAGGTGGCCGGCCACGAACGCCGCGCCGCCGCACAGCGTGAACGCCTGCAGCCGCAGCAGCCACGCGTGGCGGAAACCGCGTGCTTCCGCACCGGCCCGGGCGCGGCCCACCGCTGCGTGGACGAGGCCCGCGACCAGCGCCGCTTGCGCAGCCCACAGCACCAGCGCCGCCGCCAGGCCATGCCGGTGCAGCAGGAAGGACGGCGCGAAATCGTCCTGCACGGCCGGCAGCGCCATCACGCCGCCGCCGGCCTGGCCCAGCGACACCACGCCGAGCAGGCCGTCGGCACCGAGCCAGCCGCCGGCCGCGATCGCGGCGGCACCTTGCTGCAATTGCTGGCCCGTGTGCGGATGGCGCGCCGGCTCCAGCCAGACCTGGAAGCGGTCGGCATAGAACGACGACGGCAAGCCGTCCGGCCCCGCCTCGCGCAGCGCGGCCACGCCGGCAATGCCCGCCAGCGCGACACTTGCCAGCAGCGCGGCGGCCAGCCAGCGCCGCGCGGCGAGGGCGTAGGCAAAGGCCATCGCACCGGTCCACAGCGCCAGCAGGATCAGCGGCGAGTAATCGTCCACCTGCACCAGCGCCGCGCCCAGCAGCGCGAGGAACAGCAGTGCCGGCGCGATCAGCCGCAGCCAGCGTGCGCCATGGCCCGGCTGCTCGCGATGGTCGGCGCGCCAGCCCATCCGCAGCGCCAGGCAGTGCGCCGTCAGCAATGTCAACACGAGCTTGGCCGGTTCGACGGGCTGCATGTCGAACACGCCCGTCTCGTCGCCCCACAGCACCTGGGCGGCCAGCAACAGCAGCGCGCAGCCGGCCGCCCCAAGCAGCAGCCATTCGATGCGGCGTTGGGATGCCAGCACGCCGGCACCATACTGCCGCCACAACGCGATCGCGCCGCTGCCTGCCGCCAGCAGTGCCGCCGTTTTGCGGTAATAGCGCAGCCAGTCCGTGTCGAGGCCACCGAGCCCCAGGTCGAGTTGGCACAGCAGGCCGGCCGCGATCAGCAGCAGCGCGGCACCGGCGCCGGCCGAGACGCGCCCCGGCTGCACGAGCCACGTGCCGATCGCCGCTGCGGCCAGCAACAGCGCGCAGCCCGCCGATGGCGGATCGCCGCCGCGTTGGGCCAACAGTGCGGCGGTGCCAGCCAGCAGCACCGCGGCGGCGGCCGGGCCGCGCAGCAGGCCTGCCAGCGGAGCAATGCGGGAATGCAGGCGGGAGCGCAAGCGGCGCTCTTCCCGCAGGTCGTGGACGGGATGCAGGATATTGCCGCGCCGCCGGCCGGGCCGCGGCGCAAGGCGCGCAATGGCGCCCAGGAGCACCGCCGCGAGCACGGTCAGCGTCCACGTGAACGGACTGCCTTGCCACAGCGTGCGCTGGCGCCAGTCCCACGCGACCTGCGGGGGCAGCTTGTTTTCCGGTACGGCGTACAGCGCGATGCGGCGCGCCGGTGTCAACGTCAGCGCGCCGCCGTCGACGGCCACGCCATAGCGCGTGCGGCCCAAGGTCAGCGCCTGCACGCCGGCCAGCGGGCGCTCGTCGTCGCGCAGGTTGGCGCCGCCGGCCAGCACGGGCACGGCGCTCCCTGGCGCGGCGGTCAGCTGCAGCCCGGCGGCGCCGCGGGTTACCTGCGCGCTGCCGGCATCGACATCGGCCAGGCCGATGCGATTGCCGCAATGGAGGTTGCCACCAAAGACGAGCGGCCGGGCGATCGTCAACGCTGGCGGAACAATGCGGTTCCACAGCGCGGCAACCGTGGCGGCCAGCGGGGCATCCGGGCAGGATGGCTGTGCAACGCCGTCGCGATGGACGGTCGCGCCGTCGTAGCGCCACTGCGCGCGGCCATCCGTGAATGCGATCGTGCGGTCGTCCGCCTGCCGCACGGTGAAGGCCTGTGCGCCGATGCGGAAGGTGCGCAGCGATGCGACGGGCACGGTGCCAGGCCGGACCTCGCTGCCGTCGCGCCGCAGCAAGGGCGGGCGGCCGGCACCGGTAGCACGCAACGTCCAGCCGCCATCCGGACGGCGACCCAGCACGACGCGGCTGGCATCGGCCTGCACGGCCGCCAGCTCGGCGCCGCCCAGCGTGACCGACGCACCGGGCGTGAGCCGGACCGCGATCGACGCGGGCAGCCACATCGCCGGGGCGCGCAGCAGCGCAAACAGCTGCAGCCCGAACAACGCGGCCAGCAGGGGCACCAGCAGGGGCACCAGCGGGCGGCGGCTCATGCCCATCCTTCCAGTGTGGCGGCGCTGCTGCGCACCAGCGCTGCGCGCCCGCCCAGGCCCGCGCGCACGGCGGCCAGCAGGCGGCTGATGTGCAGCGCATTGCGGGGGCGTTCCTCGGGCGCCGCGGCCAGCAGGGTACGCAGCAGGTCGAGGGCGGGATGGCATGCCGCGGGCGGCACCGCGGCGGCGAACAGCGCGGCCTCGTCGTCGGCCAGCACCGGCGGCAGCGGGCCGCGGTCCAGCAGCGCGAGGGCGCCGTCCGACAGGTGCTCGCGGTACGCATCGCCGCACGCGGCGCACCAGCGCAGCGGCGTGCCGGTGGCGAGGAAGTAGCACAGCGCGCCGAGGGCAAAGTAATCGCTGTGGCGGCCCGTCGCGTAGCCGCCGCCGGCCGCCGGGAAGAACTGTTCCGGCGCCTGCCAGTTCGCGGTGCCGCAATAGCTGTGCGCCTGCGCGGCTTCCAGCAGACGGTTGGTGCCGAAGTCGGCCAGCTTGACGGTGCCGGATGCCGCGTCGACCAGCACGTTCGCCGGTTTCAGGTCCAGGTAGCGCCAGCCGTATTGATGCACTTTCGCGAGCGCCTGATTCAGTTGGCCCACCCAGTCGAGTACCTGCTCGAAATCGGGGCCGTCGACCTGGGCGCGACGGCGCGCCACGTGGCGGCCCAGGTCACCATCCATCAGTTCCAGTGCCAGCACGGGCAGGCCGTCATGCCAGCCGGAGTCCACCAGCCGGACGATGTGCCGGCCATCCCACGGCTGCAGCGATTGAAGGAACGTGATCTCGTTGCAGGCGCTGGCGATCCACCGTTCGCGCTGGCCGGGCAGGGCGCGCCCCATCTGCTCCTCGTTGATGCGCTTGATGGCCACGTCCGGCGTTCCGGGCGGCCCGGACGCGCGCCAGATCGTGCCGTAGACGGACGCGCCGATCTGGTCTTGCAGGCGGTAGTGGCCGCGTTCGAGGGCGAGGGTGGTTTCGGAAGCTGGCATCGTTGTTCAATGTGGATGATCCGATGCGAGCTAGCGGGGGGAGCGGGAAACGGCAGCGGGTGAGAAGAGTGGCCGCCACAAAATGTTCAACTTGCGCAATGCGCTAACGGACTCGTACACTTAACCGTTCAATACATTTGACCTTCGCCCGGAGCCGGCTTGCCCGACATTCCCCCAGCATGTTTAACGCACGCTTCATATCGAAATTCATCTTTGGCACAAGCGCGAGAGCTTTGGCCCGCACAGGACGCCAGCTCGCTGCGCAGTTGGATCGTGTGGCGGCGGATCTCCCGGTAAAGTCCGATGAGTGCACGACTCTGCTTTGGGAAGCTGATGTGGTTCGCGCGAAATCCGACGATGCCGAGCGCAAATGCGGTGTTTCCCCTTCTCTTCGCGAGTCAGTGCTACTGCGTACCCGTGTTAATGGCATTTATGCGAATTATCCCGAGCTGATCGATCAATTGAAGGCGTTCCATGCTGCATACGACGAGCAAGCGGGGCAGCATAGGTAATCTCATCGACGGCTGACCTCCTAGCGATAGCATCAAGTAAATGGTGATCGATTCGGGCTGGGTTGCAGCCGTTCCGATGTCGCTCAAAATGAAAAAAGCCCGGCATCGCCGGGCTTTCCAACATCAACAGCGTGGCCGCATCAACGATAGTGGCCGTAACCATGGCCGCGGCCATGGTGGTGATGATGGTAGCGCGGTTCCTCGTAGTAGTACTCGCGCACGACCGGGCGGCGCTCGACGACGTACACGGGTTCCGGGCGCACATAGCGTACGCGCGGCGGTTCGTAGTAGACCGGTGCCGGTTCGTAGTACACGGGCTGCGGCTGCGCGTACACGCGCGTCTGGGCATAGCCATAGCCGCGGTCGCGGTGGCGGCGGTCGTCCGAGCTGATCGCGTTGCCGACGGCTGCGCCGACGACGCCACCGACGACGGTGCCGGTCGTCCCGTTACCCGTCTGGCTGCCGATCGCCGCGCCGATCACGGCGCCGGCGGCGGTGTTGAAGGCGCGGTCGCCGGCGGCAAGGGCGGCGGAAGACGTCGTGACGGCGGCACCCAGCAGCAGCACGGTTGCGATGTTCTTGATCATGATATTTCCCCCTTTTTTGCGTGGCGGACCGGGATTCGGATGTAACTCGGTCACAAGGCCGTTTCGTATGGAGGAACTGTACCCGAGCACAATTGAAGCGCTAAGCGCGCATACAGATTTTTACAAACGGGACCGTCAACGTCACAAAAATCGTGTCAACCAAACAAGGGGGTCATGCGTACAGCCGCTCCCACTCGTGCCGCAGAAGGCTCATCACGGTCACGTCCTCGTAGCGGCCGTTGATGAAGAACGCCTCGCGCAGCACCCCCTCGGCCGTGAAGCCGCATTTCTCGGCAACCCGCACGGAGGCGATGTTGCGGGGCGCGGCCAGCACCTCCAGCCGGTGCCACGTGTGCACGCGGAACAGGTAATCGGCCAGCATCCGCAGCGCTTCCGTCGTGTAGCCGCGGCCCGCCAGGTCGCGGTCGAACAGCCGGTATCCGATTTCGCGGCTGGTCGGCGTGCGCGACTTGAAATGGGTGATGACGCCGACGATGTGGTGGTACTGGTCCTCGACGACGAACAGTTCGCTGTCTTCCGTGACGAAGCCGTTCTGCACGAACTCCTTGCGCATCGCTTCAGGCGACTTGAAGTGGCTGGAAAAGTAATCCCCTCGCGACGGCAGGTCGTTGACCAGCGCGATGAACGTGTTCAGGTCCGTGTTCAGCAGGTGCCGCACGGTGCAGAGAGGTCCCTTCAGCATACCTTCATGCTATGCGATGCAAAGCGCAAGGTCAAACAACGGCCGGGCGGGGTAGTTGCTGCACAACATTAACAAATGCGCTATCGTTGCAGGTTCCACGAACCCCTTTTGTCAGGTAGACCGCATGAACCTTCGCAAGCCCGTCCTGTCCGTCCTCGCTGTCAGTCTCTTCGCCATCGGCGGCGCCCAAGCCGCCGAAGCCATCGATCCCGCCACCCTCGCCACGATCCGCGATACCGCCCTGCAAAGCGACTGGGCCTACCAGCGCCTGGAAGACATGACGGACCTGATCGGCCCGCGCCTGTCCGGTTCCGCCGGCGCCGCCGCCGCGGTGGAGCAGGTGGCCGACGCGATGCGCAAGCTGGGTGCGAAGGTCACGCTGCAGCCCGTGAAGGTGCCGCACTGGGTGCGCGGCGAAGAGAAGGCGCAGCTGGTCGAGTACGCGGGCCGGCCGAAAGGCGTCACGCAGAACGTCGTGCTGACGGCGCTGGGCGGCTCGGGCGCGACGCCGGCGCAGGGCCTGACGGCTCCGGTGGTGATCGTGCGCGACTTCGACGAGCTGAAGGCGAAGGCCGCGGAAGTGAAAGGCAAGATCGTGCTGTTCGACGTGGCGTTCGACCAGGGCATGGCCGACCGTGGCCTGGCCGGCCCCGCGTATGGCCGCGGTTCCGCGTTCCGCACGCGCGGCCCGGCGATGGCCGCCGAACTGGGCGCGGTGGCCGCGCTGGTGCGCTCCGTCGGCGGTGCCGACTTCCGCCTGACGCACACGGGCCTGACGCGCCTGGAGGACGGCAAGCGCATTCCCGCCGCCGCCGTCACGGCCGAGGATGCGATGCTGATGTCCCGCCTCGCGAAGCGGGGTCCGATCACGATGAAGCTCGTGCTGACGCCGCAAACGCTGCCCGATGCGGACAGCTACAACGTCATCGCCGACATCCCCGGCACCGACAAGGCCGATGAAGTGGTGATCGTGTCCGGCCACCTCGATTCGTGGGATCTCGCCACCGGCGCGAACGACGACGCCACGGGCGTGACCGCGTCGATGGGCGTGCTGGAGACGCTGAAGAAACTGAAGCTGCAGCCGCGCCGCACGATCCGCATGGTGGCGTGGATGAGCGAGGAGGTGGGCGGTGCCGGCGGCGCCACGTACCACAAGGCCAACAAGGCCACGCTGGACAAGCAGTTCGCCGCGATCGAGACGGATGGCGGCGTGGCCGGCCGCACGTTCGGCGTGCTGGCCGGCGTGCGCCCGCAGTACGAGAAGCTGTTCGCGCCGCTGCAATCGGCGCTGGTGCCGATCGGCGCGGGTGTACTGCAACGGCGCGACGTGCTGGGCGCCGGCGACCTGCATGCGATGGAAGCCGATGGCGTGCCGACGTTCGAGCCGCTGATCGACACGAGCGCCTACTTCAACTACCACCACACGCCGGCCGATACGTTCGACAAGGTGAAGCCGGAAGACCTGAAGCGCCACGTCGCCGTGCTGTCCGCGTTGACGTGGTACCTGGCGAACATCGAGCAGCCGATCGGCCGCGCGCCGGAACAGTTCCGCTGATCGGGTTGCCCCGGTCGGCGGTCAGAAGCCGTCGATCGGGATCTTCAGGTAGCGCACGCCGTTCGCTTCCGGCTCCGGCAGCTTGCCCGCATTGATGTTCACCTGGATCGCCGGCAGGATCAGCGTCGGCATCGCCAGCGTGGCGTCGCGCTGCGTGCGCAGCGCCACGAACTGCTCTTCCGTCACGCCGTCGTGCAGGTGCACGTTGTGGGCGCGCTCGTCGGCCACCGTCGTTTCCCAGCTGGCTTCACGCCCGGCCGGCGGGTAGTCGTGGCACATGAAGAGGCGCGTCTCGGGCGGCAGTGCCAGCAGGCGCCGCACGGAGCGATACAACGTCGCCGCGCTGCCGCCGGGGAAGTCGCAGCGGGCCGTGCCCACGTCCGGCATGAACAGCGTGTCGCCGACGAAGACCGCGTCGCCGATGTGGTAAGCCATGTCCGCCGGCGTGTGGCCCGGCACGTGCAGCGCGTGCGCCGTCAGCGTGCCGATCGCGAACTCCTCGTCCGCGGCGAACAGGTGGTCGAATTCCGGCAGCGGCCGCGGCTTGCCGAACAGGTGCGAAAACGCCTTCTGCACTTCGCCGATCTGTGCGCCGATGCCGATGCGCCCGCCCAGCCGCTCGCGCAGATAGGGCGCGGCGGACAGGTGGTCCGCATGGGCGTGCGTCTCCAGCAGCCATACGGTGTTCAGGTTGTGCTCGCGCACATAGGCGATCACGCGGTCCGCCGACGCGGTGGACGTGCGGCCCGACTTCGGGTCGAAGTCGAGCACCGAGTCGATCACCGCGCAGGTCGTGCCGTCGTGGACGACGTAGGTCACGGTCGAGGTGGTCGGATCGAAGAAAGCCTGGATCTGCGGTGTCATGGCAAGCCGGTTAGTTTGGATGCCCTTCATTATAAGGAAAAAGCATAAGCTTATGCATTTTCCGCCCTTGTGTCGGTTGCCACTTGTGCAAGCGTATGTGAGAATGCCGCGACCTTCACGACCGACCCGACACCATGCATGCACTGAACCTCGTTGCCCTCGTCGCCACTGCCGCGCTGCTGGCCGCCTGCGGCAATAAAGTGGACCCGCAACTGGTCGCGGACCAGATGACGCTGTCCGACGCCACCTGCGCGCCGGCCGAAATCGACAAGATCGTGGATGCCGACGTGCGCCGCGCGTTCGTCGGCCGCTGCGAGCGCCGCAACCAGTTCCAGCAGGGCACGCCGGCCCGCTGACCTAACTGGGCTTGGACCCGCGCCCGCTCATCGCCGCCCCGACGGAGGACACGATGATCGCGCCGATGGCCAGCCACTGCACGACCGTCAGCCGTTCGCCCAGCAGGGCAAGGCCCATCAATGCGCCGATCGCCGGCTCGGCGCTCAGCAGGATGCTGAACGTATTGGCGGGCAGCCGGCGCAGCGCCACGATCTCCAGCGAATAGGGAATCGCGCTGGAGACGATCGCCACGCCGAGGCCCAGCAACAGGATGTGCGGTGCCAGGATCGCCGGGCCAGCCTGGGCAAAGCCGATCGGCGCCGCGACGATCGTGCCGATCCACATGCCGCACGCCGATGCGGCCGGGCCGTGCTGCGTGCCGGCCCGCTTGCCGGCCAGGATGTAGACGGCCCAGCAAGCCCCCGCGCACAACGCCAGCACGATGCCGCGCCAGTCCAGCGCCGCCGCCGACTGGCGCAGCGGCAGCAGCATCGCGAGGCCCGCCATCGCCAGCGCGATCCACACGAAGTCGATGCGCCGGCGCGACGTCCACACGGCCACCGCCAGCGGGCCGGTGAACTCGATCGCGATCGCGATGCCCAGCGGGATATAGGCCAGCGACGAATAAAAGCACAGGTTCATCACGCCCAGCGACACGCCGTACAGCGCCAGCGCGCGCCATTGGCCCGCCAGCCGGATGCGCCACGGCTTGAACACGGCGGACAGGATCAGCGCCGCGAACGTCAGCCGCAGCGCCGTCGCGCCGGCCGCGCCGATCACGGGGAACAGCTGCTTGGCCAGCGAGGCGCCGGCCGTCATCGAGACGAGCGACAGCAGCAGCGCCGCGTACGGAACGAGGTTGGATGCCGCCGGCGCGGGCAGGCTGGAGGTGCTGGTCATAAGGGCAAGGCTGGGAGCGAAGCGTGGAAGATACCACCGATCGGCCCGTCCCGTGGCAGGGAAATGGATCGCGTCGTGCTACCATAGCGGCGATGAAAGCGCTGTTTCGTTCCTTGCTGCTGTGGTTCCTGCTGGCCGGCATCCCGTTCCAGGGCTTTGCGTCGGCCACGATGCTGCTGTGCGCGCCCGCCGTGCCGGAGAACGCCGCGCCGATGAAGCAGGGCACGCACCACGATCACGCGGCGATGCTGGCTGCGCAGGCGCAGCCCGATGACGGCGCCGCCGCGCACCATGCCGCGGCCGGCCATGCCAAATGCGCCAGCGCCGCCGCTTGCTGCACCGGCGCGCCGCTCCTGCCGTCCCTGCCCGCCGCGCCGCCCGCGCTGGACGGCCGCTGCGCCATCGTTCCCTTCGTCCTCACGGCGCCTGCCGCCGTCGACCTGGCGGGTTTCGACCGGCCGCCCAAATCCCAGCTCGCCTGAACCATCGCTCCGGTCGCATGACCGGTTCAAGCCCGCCCACGCGGGTCGTTCACGCACGAGGTAACCATATGAAGAAGTACCCGATCGCGGCGGCGCTGAGCGTCGCTTCCGCCCATGTATTCGCGCAGCCGGGGGCGCAGCCGGCCGCCGATCCCGCCACGGCCGGGCAAGCCGTCCCCGCCACGCGCTACGTTTCGCCGCTGGCACAATATCGTCCCGCCCGGGACCTGGCGCAGCCGCCGGCTGCCACGTGGGCCGCCACCAACGCCGCCGTCGCGCGGCAGGACGGCATGGCGGGCATGTCGCATGAAGGGCATCAGGAGCATGCCGGGCACGCGCGGCAGCAGCCCGCTGCGCAGCAGGACCATGGCCACCACGGCCACGGACACGGCGCCGGCGCGCAGAAGGAGCCGCAGCGATGATGGCCTCCACCGCATTCCGGCTGGGCGGCGCGGCCGCGCTGGCGCTGGCGCTGTCCGGCTGCGCGACGTTCTCCGCCGATGGCGGCATGGCCACCGTGCGCGGCGCCACCGAGGCCAAGGCTGGTGCCCCCACCGCGCTGCTGAAGACCGATGCCGACCGCACCGCGCTGGCGGCGCAGTTGCGCACGATGCTGGCCCAGCCATTGACGCCTGACGACGCCGTGCGCATCGCGCTGCTGAACAACCGCGGCCTGCAGGCCACCTACTGGGAACTGGGCGTCGCCGAGGCGGACCTGGTGCAGGCGGGCCGCCTGCGGAATCCGGCGTTCGGTTACCAGCACAAGCGGGGCGGCGGTGAAACGTCGATCGAGCGCACGCTGACGTTCAATGTGATCAGCCTGATCACGGCACCGCTGGCCGGCCGCATCGAAGGGCGGATGTTCGAGCAGACCAAGGTGCGCGTCACGTCGCAGGCATTGCAGGTCGCCTTCGATACGCGCCGCGCGTATTACGAGGCGGTCGCGGGCGCCCAGGCCGTCGAGTATGCGCGGCAGGTCAGCGCCGCCGCTGATGCGAGCGCCGAACTGGCCGAGCGGATGCGCAAGGCGGGCAACTGGAGTGCCTACGACCAGGCCCGCGAACAAGCCTTCTATGCGGAGGCGATGGCCGACGTGGCGCGCGCCACGAAGGCCGCCACCGCGGCGCGCGAGCGCCTGACCCGCCTGCTGGGCCTGTGGGGCGAGGATGCGCAATACCGGCTGCCGGAGCGCCTGCCGGAGCTGCCTGCCGCGGCGCGCGAGCTGGCGGATATCGAACAGACGGCGCTGCGCGAGCGGATGGACGTGCAGGCTGCGCGGCTCGATACGGAGCACACGGCAGCAATGTTGGGCCTGACGCGGGCCACGCGCTTCATCAACGTGCTGGAGCTGGGCGCGGTGCGCGAACGCGATGGCGGCGCGCCAAAGCAGCGCGGCTATGAGCTGACGCTGGAAATCCCGCTGTTCGACTGGGGCAGCGCGCGCACGCGGCGTGCCGAGGCGGTGTACATGCAATCCGTGAACCGGCTTGCCGACACGGCCGCGCAGGCGCGCAGCGAGGCGCGCGAGGCGTATCTCGCCTACCGCACGTCGTACGACCTGGCGAAGCACTACCGCGACGTGGTGATCCCGCTGCGCAAGCGGCTGTCCGATGAGACGCTGCTGCGCTACAACGGCATGCTGGTCGGCACCTTCGAACTGCTCGCCGATGCGCGCGAGCAGACCACGGCCGTCGCCGCCGCCATCGCGGCGTTGAAGGAATACTGGATCGCGGACGCGGACCTGGAAGCCGCGCTGGGCGGCCGCGCGACGCAAGCGGCAGGCGCCGCGCAAGCACACGAACACGGAGCACACCAATGACCACATCCATCAATCAGCGCAGATCGTTTCTCGCCGGCGCCACCACGTTGCTGGGTGCTGGCCTGGTAAGCCGCGCCGGTGCGGCATCGCTGCCGGAAGCGCCGGTGCAATCGGCGGCCACCACGGCCGCGCCGCTGATGCCGCCGAACGGGCGGCCCTACAACCCCGTCGTCACGCTGAACGGCTGGAGCCTGCCGTGGCGGATGAAGGACGGCGTCAAGGAATTCCACCTGGTCGCCGAACCCGTCGTGCGCGAGGTGGCGCCCGGCATGCAGGCCAATCTGTGGGGCTACAACGGCCAGAGCCCCGGCCCGACGATCGAGGTGGTGGAGGGCGACCGGGTGCGCATCTTCGTCACCAACAAGCTGCCCGAGCACACGAGCGTGCACTGGCATGGGCAGATCCTGCCGAACGGGATGGATGGCGTGTCCGGCGTGACGCAGCCGTCGATCCAGCCCGGTAAGACGTTCGTCTACGAGTTCGTCGCGAAGCATGCCGGCACGTTCATGTACCACCCGCATGCGGACGAGATGGCGCAGATGGCGATGGGCATGATGGGCTTCTGGGTCACGCACCCGAAGGACATCCGTCAGCACGCCGTCGACCGCGACTTCGTGTTCCTGCTGTCGGCCTACGACATCGACCCGGGCAGCTACACGCCGAAGGTCAACACGATGCTGGACTTTAACCTGTGGACGTTCAACAGCCGCGTGTTCCCGGCGATCGACCCGATGGTGGTCCGGCAGGGCGACCGCGTGCGCATCCGCGCCGGCAACCTGACGATGACGAACCACCCGCTGCACGTGCACGGCCACACGTTCGAGGTGACGGGCACGGATGGCGGCTGGGTGCGGCCGGCGGCGCGCTGGCCGGAGGTGACGACGGACATCGCCGTCGGCCAGATGCGCGCCATCGAATTCGTGGCCGACAATCCGGGCGACTGGGCCTTCCACTGCCATAAATCGCACCACACGATGAACGCGATGGGCCACGACGTGCCGACCTTGATCGGCGTGGACCACCGCGGCGTGGCCGAGAAGATCAACAAGCTCGTGCCGGGCTATATGGTGATGGGCGAGAAGGGCGGCTCGATGGGCGGCATGGAAATGCCGCTGCCGGAAAACACGCTGCCGATGATGACGGGCACGGGCCAGTTCGGCGAGATCGAGATGGGCGGCATGTTCACGCTCGTCAAGGTGCGCCAAGGCCAGGCGCGCGGCGACTACCGCGATCCGGGCCATTACAAGCACCCGAAAGGCACGGTGGCCTACGAATGGACGGGCGAACTGCCGCCGGCACCATCCGCCCCCGGCATGACGCCACTCGCCCCCGCGCAAGGCAAGCCGGTGGACGTGCGGCGTGGCGGCGGGCACGACCACCACTAGGAAACTTTCCTGGAAAATGGGTAAAGACCCTACTGCCGTTAAGTTGGCAAGCTGCGTGCGCTGAAGACGCTTGCTTTCACCCCCAACGGCAACGGCTGGGGTCAGACCCGCCGGGGCGCAGCAGGGGTTTCGGAGAGCATCGCTCTCCGCCTGCGTAGCGGTGCTGGCCTGCAGGCCAGCACTCCTTCCTGACCCCGCGGTTTTGGGTCTCGGGTTTGCCTTAACTGAACGGCATTAGCGGCGGCCGCCGGTTCTTTTGGCCGTGCTATATTGCCGCGCATGACACGCCTGTCCGACCCTGCGCCGCTGCGCGCCTCGATACTCGACTCCTTGCTCTACCTCGCCAAATGGAGCTGCCTCGCCGTGCTGGTCGCCGCGCTGGCGGGCAGCGCGTCGGCGCTGTTCCTGTTTGCGCTCGACGCGGTCACCGGCTATCGCATCGTTCATCCATGGATCATCTGGCTGCTGCCGCTGGCCGGCTTCGCGGTCGGCTGGGTGTACCTGCGCTGGGGCAGCCGGGTCGAGGCGGGCAACAACCTGTTGATCGACGAGATCCACGATCCGCAGAACGTGGTGCCCCTGCGCATGGCGCCTCTCGTTCTGACGGGGACCGTGATTTCGCACCTGTTCGGCGCCTCCGTCGGCCGCGAAGGGACGGCCGTGCAGATGGGCGGCACGTTGGCCGACCAGCTCACGCACCTGTTCCGCCTGCAGCCGGAGGACCGGCGCATCGTGCTGATGGCCGGCATCAGCGCCGGCTTCGCGTCCGTGTTCGGCACGCCGCTGGCCGGTGCGATCTTCGGCCTGGAGGTGCTGGTGATCGGCCGCATGCGCTACGATGCGATTTTCCCGTGCATCGTCGCGGCGATCCTGGCGGACCAGGTGGGCCTGGCGTGGGGCGTCCACCATACGCATTACGCGGTGCACACCGTGCCGGCATTGACGGCGTGGACGGTCGCCGGCGTCGCCGCCGCCGGCATCGCCTTCGGCCTGGCCGGCATGCTGTTTGCCGGCGCCACGCACCGCCTGTCCGCCTGGATGAAACGGCACATCGCCTACGCGCCGCTGCGCCCGCTCATCGGCGGGTCCGTCGTCGCCTGCGCCGTGTGGGCACTGGGCACGCAGCGCTATGTCGGCCTCGGCATCCCTGTCATCGTCGAGGCGTTCGACCATCCGCTGCCGCTGTGGGATGCGCTGGGCAAGTTCGTCTTCACGGTCGGCTCGCTCGGCACCGGCTTCAAGGGCGGCGAGGTGACGCCGCTGTTCTACATCGGCGCCACCCTGGGCAACGCGCTGGCGCCGCTGCTGCACCTGCCGTTTTCGCTGCTGGCGGGCGTCGGCTTCGTCGCCGTGTTTGCGGGGGCCGCGAACACGCCGCTGGCATCGACCGTGATGGCGCTGGAATTGTTCGGCCCCGCCATCGGGCCGTACGCGGCGCTGGGCTGTGTCGTCGCCTATCTGTTTTCAGGCCATATCGGCATCTACAAGGCGCAGCGCCAGGCGCGGAAGATCCGTTACCGCGAACGTGACAATGTGTGAATTTTCGCGCCTTTGAATTTGCTATTCTCCCCGACGCGCCGGACATCGGCGCGCAACTTCAACCACCTTCGAGGGGAATAATAATGATCGTATGGCGCGGATATGGGATTCTGGTGATTGTGATGGCCGTCGTCGGCATCCTGGTAGGCGGGTATGCCGCGGAAAGCATCTGGGGCACGCCGCTGCCCACGGATCACAAGGCGGCGTCGGTCCTGATCGGCCTGTTGCTGGCTGCGGCGATGGTGTTCGGCCTGCATATGGCGCTGGAGCGCAACGCGTCCGGACGCACCTACATCGACAAGGCCACCGGCCAGGAAGTCGAAGTGAAACCGAAGCACGACCTGTTCTTCATCCCCGTGAAATTCTGGCCGTACCTGCTGGCGGCCATCGGCCTGTTCGCGTTCTTCAAGCAGTAAGCGTCAGCGCCGCGTGACCACGGCAGCGCGTGTTCCGGCAGCAGCCATGGCAGCGCGCCGCTGGCCAGGTGGGGCCGGGCCGGCGGCGCGAACAGGCAGGCCGCGCGCGCCCGGCCAGCGCCAGGTCCAGCGCAAACAGCCGGGCGCATACCCGGCAGGTACCGCGGATCACCCGCGCGGATCGGTCAGCGGCGCCAGCCCGTCGTCCGCGCCGAGGCGGGCCAGCAGCCGGCGCGCGTCGAACGGCGCATGCACCTTGATGTCGTTGTCGAAGTAGCAGAAGATGTCGCGGCTGGCCCGCTTCGGCGGCGCGCTGTCGACGATCAGCTTCGCGTCGTCCGGCTGGCCGCCGGCGCTCCATGCGCGGATCTTGCGCTCCCAGTCGTCCAGCGCGTCGTCCGTGTAGCCGCTCGCGTACAGCTCCTTCTCGCCATGCAGCCGCAGGTACATGAAGTCGGCCGTCACGTCTTCGTAATCGGGCCATTTGCCGGCCGTGTCGGCAACGACGAGGGCCACCTTGTACTTGCGCAGCAGCTTCACGAACGCCGGGTCGTTGAAGCTTTCGTGGCGGATCTCCATTGCGTGCCGCATCTTGCGCTTGGCGTCGATCTCCAGCCAGGCGCGGCCCTTCATCCGCTCGTCGTGGCGCACCGCCATCGCCAGCGCGGCTTCGGTATCGTGCGGCAGCAGGCTCAGAAAGCCTTCGACCAGGTCGGCGTCGAAGCGGAAGCTGGGCGGGAACTGCCACAGGAAGGGCCCCAGCTTTTCGCGCAGCGCCAGCACGCCGGAGGCCAGCACGTTGCACAGCGGCTGTTCGGGCTCGCGCAGGCGCCGGATGTGCGTCAGGAAGCGGTTGCCCTTGTGCGAGAAGACGAAGCCGGGCGGTGTCGCGTCATACCATTCCTGGTAGCTCTTGGGCCGCTGCAGCGAATAGAACGAGCCGTTGATCTCGATCGTCGGCAGCGCGCGCGACGCGAATTCGAGCTCGCGCGCCTGGGTCAGGTCGTCCGGATAGAAGACTTTGCGCCACGGCTCGTAGCGCCAGCCGGAAATGCCGATACGGTAGTGTGCCATGGCCCGAGTATAGGCGGGCGCTGCGGTGGGCGGCGCATGAATGGCCGCGCCAGGGCAGTGGAGGATGCCTCAGTGGCGGGTGAACAGCTCGCGCACGTCGCCCATCGTGCCGCTTTGCTGGGCATGCTGGTGCCAGGCCCGCAGCAGTTGTTCCACGCCCTGCGGCGGCAGCGCGGAGCTGAAGTACCAGCCCTGCACGCAGTAGGCATGCTGGTGGCGCAGCCAGTCCAGGTCCGCCTGGCGCTCCAGGCCTTCGCACAGCAGTTCCGCATCCGACACCTCGGCCACGCCCTGGATCAGCCGGAACAGGCTCGCGGTGACGGCGCTGTCGGCCACGCCATGCACGAAGCGGCGGTCCACCTTCAGCCGGTCGAACGGCAGGGTGCCGATCGCATCCAGGTTCGAATAGCCGATGCCGAAGTCGTCGATCGCGATGCGCAGGCCCAGGTCGCGCAGCGCGGAAATGCGCTCGTGCAGCGCCTCGGGCGCTTCCAGCAGCTGGCTTTCGGTGACCTCGACTTCCAGCAGCGCGCCAGGCAGGCGCCATTCCTCCAGCAGGTCAGCGATCGCTTCCGGCAAGCCGGGGTGCAAGAGCGACGCGCGCGAGAAGTTCAGCGACACGGGCACCTGGGGCAGGCCGGCGTCGGCCCAGTGGCGCATGTCGCGGCACACCTCGCGCATCACAAGCAAGTCCAGCTCGTAGCTGCGGCCGGAACTCTCGGCCAGCGGCACGAACGTCGACGGCAGCACGGTGCCGCGCAGCGGATGCACCCAGCGCACCAGCGCCTCGAGCCCGATCAGCTTCTGCTTGGCGAAGTTCACCTGCGGTTGATAGTGCATCGTCAGCGTGCCGGCGCCGGGGCTGCCCTGCAGCACTGCCAGCAGGTCGTGCAGGATGCCGGAACGTTCGCGCAGCTCGCTGCCGTATTCGCGGACGACGGAAAAGCCATCGAGGTCGCCGATGCTCGATGCGGCCGTTTCCGCCATGTCCAGCAGCGCGGCCGCCGCGAACTGCGTCGGCAGCGGCTGGCGCACGTAGCCGATGCGCGCGCGCAGTGCCTGCATGCGGCTGCCGGGCAGCGTGATGGGGACGTCGATCATGCGGGTCAGCGCGGCCAGTTCGTCGCCTTCGGCAGGGCCCAGCAGCGCAAACGCGAAACGGTCGCCGCCCATGTGGGCGACGGGATTGTCCGTACCGGCCCAGCCGGTGATCCGCGCCGCCACTTCGGCCAGCGCGGCGTCGCCGGTGCGGCGCCCGAACACCTCGTTGATCTGGTGGAAGCCGGACATGTCGATATAGCCGACCGTCAGTTCTTTCGCGCCGTCGGCGCACTTGGCCTGCTGCAGATGCTGCACGAACGCGTTGCGGTTGTACATGCCGGTCACCGCGTCGCAATAGCGCAGCTCGAGCGTATCGACGACGAGGCGCCCCAGGCCCTGCAGCATCGTGCGCTGCGCCGCGTTGAGCCGGCCCGGCAGCAGCCACATGACCCACAACGTGCCGAGCAGGTACCCGCGGCTGCCGTGCAGCGTGACGCCGGCATAGTGCCGGTAGTGCGGCGCCGTGCGCACGACGGGCTTCTTCGCCGACCAGTCTTCCGTGAACGCGTCCTGCACCTCGAAGAAATCGGCCTCGGACGCGACGGCGTCGCTGCAGAACGTGTCGTTGCGGTCGAGCTCCGTCAGCGTGAAGCCGACGGTGACGGGCAGCCAGATGTGCGATTGGTACACGAGGCTGATGCCGCCCATGTCGGAGCCCATCGTCTGCACGGCCAGCTCGACGATGAAGCGCAGCTGCGGATCGGGCTTGTCCTGCGCCAGCACGTACCGCGACAATTCCTGCACGCGGCGCTGTTCCGATTCCGTGTCCCGGCTTTCATCCGTCCGGCCGCTGTCGAGGCTCATGGTGTGACTCTCCGTCATCCGATGAAAGTAGCTTACGAAGCTTTTGATGGGGGCGCAAGCCTGTGTGGCGTGGCAACTGCCGTGTCCGCCACGCAGCCGTGCCCGCGCGGCTGGGCCGCAACGCTGCGAGCTCTGCCATAGTGGCGAGGTGCCGCGCCGGAAAACCCACTATGATGGCGAGCCGCCGCGTGGCGGGTATCGACAGGAGGACACATGCAGCACGACAGCGAGACCGGCCGGGGCATGGGCAAATCGCGCCTGGAAGCATTCAGCGATGGCGTCATCGCCATCATCATCACGATCATGGTGCTGGAACTGAAAGTACCACACGAGGCCACGATCGACGCGCTGCTGCCGCTGTGGCCGCTGTTCTTCAGCTATGTGCTGAGCTTCGTCTACGTGGGCATCTACTGGAACAACCACCACCACCTGCTGCAGCTGGCCACCCGCGTCGACGGCCGCGCGTTGTGGGCCAACCTGCATCTGCTGTTCTGGCTGTCGCTGCTGCCGTTCGCGACGAACTGGCTGGGCGAGCACAGCCTGGCCGCGATGCCGATGGCGACGTATGGCGCGGTGCTGCTGATGTGCGCCATCGCGTACGAAATACTGGTGCGCTCGCTGGTCGCCTTGCACGGCCCGCAGTCGGGGCTGGCGCGGGCGATCGGCCGCGACGTGAAGGGTTGGGTGTCGATCGTGCTGTACGCGGCCGGCGTGCCTCTGTCGTTCTGGCTGCCGTGGCTGGGCGCCGCGTTCTACGTGGGACTGGCGCTGTTGTGGATACGGCCCGATCCGCGCGTGGAACGGCACGTGGCCAGCACCGGCGGGTAATCCATGGCGCAGCAGGCAAGCTGTTGTCCGGCTGGCCATGACGCAGTGCCAACTGTGTGGGCCGCAGCCTACATTCGCGCGCCGGCAACGCAGGTGGCGGCAGCGTGCGCTGGACAGGCTTGTGAATGAAGCTACTGTTGACTACGGGCATTCTTCACCGTTTTCACCAGCGAGTCCTTCATGCGTCACCTGTCCATCAAACAAGCGTTCATCGCCACCTTCCTTCTTACCCTGCTGCTTGCGGCGCTGACGTTATGGGCGCTGCTGCGCGTCTCCGATAAACAGGCCGCCGCCACGGCGGCCAGCCAGGCGCGCTATCACTCCTACCTGCTGGCCGACGAACTGCGGCAAAGCTCGGACGACCTGACCCGCCTGGCCCGCACCTATGTGGTGTCGGGCGACGCCGCGTACGAGCGGCAGTACCTGGACATCCTCGCGATCCGCAACGGCGAGAAGCCCCGGCCCGCGCACTACGAGCGGATCTACTGGGACTTCGTGGCCGGCGGCATCGCCGTGCCGGCACCGGCCGGCCAGCCTGTTTCGCTGCAGCAGCTGATGAAGGAAGCGGGGTTCACCGAGCCGGAGTTCGCGAAGCTGAGGCAAGCGCAGGCCAACTCGGACGGACTCGTGAAAACGGAAGTGATCGCGATGAACGCCGTCAAGGGGCTGTTCGACGACGGCAAGGGCGGCTTCACCCGCAAGGACGCGCCGGACATGGAGATGGCGCGCCGCATCATGCACGACGCCACCTACCACCAGAACAAGGCGCGCATCATGCAGCCGCTGAACGAGTTCCTGGCGATGCTCGACACGCGCACGTCGGCGGCGGTGGCCCAGGCCGAACAGGAGACGCGCACGGCGTTCGTCGTCGCCGTGGTGCTGCTCGCGTTGTCCGTCGGCGCCACCGTACTGTGCCTGCTGCTGGTGTACCGCTACATCGTGAGCAACCTGACCCGCGCGATCGTCGCCGCGGACCGCATCGCCCAGGGCGACCTGACCGGCGAGATCGCGGTCGCGCACGACGACGAAGTGGGCAGCCTGATGCGCGCCATCGCCACCATCAACGGCAACCTGGCCGGCATGATCGGCAAGATCCACGCCAGTACCGGCGAGATGGCCGTGGCGACGGGCGAGATCGCCCGCGGCAATGCCGACCTGTCCGCACGCACGGAGTCGCAGGCCGGTTCGCTGCAGCAGACGGCAAGTTCGATGGAAACGCTGACGCACACGGTGCAGCGCAACGCCAGCGACGCGGGCGAGGCGAACCGGCTGGCCGCCAGCGCGTCGTCGATCGCCGTGCGCGGCGGCGAGGTGGTGTCGAAGGTCGTCAGCACGATGGGCGCGATCCGCGAAAGCTCGACCCACATCGGCAATATCACCAGTGTGATCGACGGCATCGCATTCCAGACCAATATCCTCGCGCTGAACGCCGCCGTGGAAGCGGCCCGCGCCGGCGAGCAAGGGCGCGGCTTTGCCGTGGTGGCCTCCGAGGTGCGCAACCTCGCGCAGCGCAGCGCCGCGGCGGCGCGCGAGATCAAGGAACTGATCGGCGACTCGGCGGGCCGCGTGGAGCAGGGCACGCTGATGGTCGACGAAGCCGGCCGGACGATGGAGCAGGTGGTGCAGGCCGTGCGTCAGCTGGAAGGCATCATGGCCGGCATCACCAATGCCAGCGCCGAGCAAAGCACCGGCATCGCGGAGGTGAACCGTGCCGTGACGATGATGGATGGGATCACGCAGCAGAACGCCGCGCTGGTCGAGGAGGCCGCCGCGGCGGCCGAGAGCCTGCGCGAACAGGCTGCCGGCCTGGCGCAGGCGGTGGGCAGCTTCCGCCTGCGCGGCGACGCGGGAGGGATGCCGCGCCGGGCGCTTGCCGCCTGAGCGGACCCGCGCCCGGCGCAAGGGTACTGAGGGCGGGTCAGGCTGCGACGGGCTTCGGCCAGGGCGCCAGCAGCAGCATCGCGATGGCGCCGATCGGCAGCAGCAGGCACCAGAAGCCGGCCGTCACATAGGCGCCGCCGCCGGCGATGCAGCCGACCGCGAATGCCAGCACCGGCCACACGAAGCGCACGAATTTTTCGCGCGCGGCCGGCGTGCCGTGGCCGCTGGCGAGGTCCGTCATGTCGATCAGCAGTTCGGTGACGTTGCCCGTCATGACGGTCGTCGGCGCGATGCGCGAGAACTGCAGCTTGCCGGCCGCGTTCTGCACACCCATCGCCGCGGCGCCCAGCATGCCGGCCACCAGTACCAGCGGTGCCTCGGGGCTGACGATCGGGGCAGCCAGCAGCGCCACCACCATGAAGCTCGTCAGCAGCGCCAGCTGCAGCGCCAGCATCGGCCGCACCGGCGGCGTGCCGCGCCGCTCGCAGGCATTGCCGAGCAGGCGCGTGCCGACGACGCCCGCCGCGAAGGCGGGGAACGCGAGGCACTTCAGCAGCAGCGTGGCGTGGGCCGTGCTGGCCAGCGCGGCGCCGATCAGCACGAAGTTCCCCGTCACGTGGGCCGTGAACAGCCCGTACAGCGCGACGAACCCCGCCGTGTCGACGTAGCCGGCCAGGCTGCCGAGGCAGATGCCGAGAAAGAGGTCGCTGGGCGGAACCTTCATCAGGACTTCAGGAAGGCCAGCAGGTCCGCGTTCAGGCGGTCCTTGTGCGTCGTCGGCAGGCCGTGCGGCGCGCCTTCGTACACCATCAGGCGGCCCTGCGGCAGGATCTCGGCGGCACGGCGCGCGGTGGCGGCGATCGGCACGATCTGGTCGTCGTCGCCGTGGATCACGAGCGTCGGGATGGTCATCTTCTTCAGGTCTTCCGTGAAGTCCGTTTCCGAGAACTGCTTGATGCACGCGTAAGCGCTGCGGATGCTGCACTGCATGCCCTGCAGCCAGAAGGTTTCGCGCACGCCCGCCGATTCCTTGGCGCCGTCGCGGTTGTAGCCGTAGAACGGGATCGTCAGGTCCTTGAAGAACTGGGCGCGGTCGTTCTTCACGCCGGCGCGGATGCCGTCGAAGACTTCCATCGGCACGCCGTTCGGATTGTCCGGGCCGACCAGCATGCGCGGCGTGACGGCACCGACCAGCACGGCGCGCTTGACGCGGTCCGTGCCGTGGCGGCCGATGTAGCGGGCGACTTCGCCGCCGCCCGTCGAGTGGCCGACCAGCGTGATGCCGTGCAGGTCGAGCGCTTCGATGACGGCCGCCAGGTCGTCGGCATAGTGGTCCATGTCGTTGCCATGCCACGGCTTGCTGGACAGGCCATGGCCGCGGCGGTCGTGCGCCACCACGCGGTAGCCGTGATCGGCCAGGAACATCATCTGGTCTTCCCACGCATCGCCCTGCAGGGGCCAGCCGTGGCTGAACACGACGGCCGGGCCGTCGCCCCAGTCGGTGTAGCGGATGATGGTGCCGTCGCGGGTGGTCACAGTGTTGATGGTGCGTTGTACGGTCATGGCGTTCCTCTCTGAACGTTGGTTGCGATGACTGGCATTGTCGGCAATGCACGCCGCGCCCACCACTGCACTAAGGGAGAGGCAGGGGCGCCACGGCAGGGGGTTCTGCAGGCGCCCGCTGGGCCCCACACTGCGGGCCATTGGCCGAGGTTGCGGCCGCAACCCTGGAGTCCCGATGCCATCGTCCATCCTGTCTCGTTCGCTGATTGGCCTTGCCCTGTGCGGCGCCCTGGCCGCCGCCACCGTCGCGCAGGTGCATGCCGCCGCGCCGTTCGCCGCCGCGCAGGCGCCCGGCTGGTACCGCATCGCCGTCGGCCGCTATGAAGTCACCGCGCTGCTCGACGGTACCCATCCATTCCCCGCCCACGACGTGCTGACGCGCGGTCCGGCGAGTCTCGACACGACCGATCCGGGCCTGACGGACCGGCTGCTGGCCGCGTCGTATCTGAAGGCGCCGGTGGAAGGCTCGATCAATGCGTTCCTCGTCAATACGGGCAAGAAGCTGATCTTGATCGACAGCGGCGCCGGCGCCCTGTACGGCGCCGACGGCGGCCACCTGCTGGGCAACTTACGCGCGGCTGGTTACACGCCCGAGCAGGTGGACGAAGTACTGCTGACCCACCTGCACGCCGACCACGTGGGCGGCGTCGCGCTGGGCACCGCCGCCGCGTTCCCGAACGCACTGGTGCGCGTGAACCGGCGCGATGCCGTCTATTGGCTGAGCAGTACAGAACGGGCACAGGCCCCGGCCTTTCTGCGCGGGATGTTCGACGGCGCGCAGGCGTCACTGAAGCCATATCTGGACACTGGGCGTTTCAAGCCTTTCGATAGGGAAGGGCAGCTGGAAGAAGGCATCGCCGCGGCGCCGTCGCCCGGGCATACGCCGGGGCACACCACCTACCTCGTCGAAAGCGACGGCGAGCGGCTGCGCGTGTGGGGCGACACGGTGCACGTGGCGGCCGTGCAGTTTGCCGATCCCGGCGTGACCGTCAAATACGACAGCGATGCAGGGGAGGCGGCGGAGCATCGGCGCGCATTGTTTGCCGACATGGCGCAGCGTGGCGATTGCGTGGCGGCGGCGCACGTCGCGTTTCCCGGGCTGGGGCATGTGCGCCAGGGACCGGATGGGTATCGCTGGGTGCCGGTGAATTATGTGAGCAGGGAAGGGGCCCCGCACGTTTGCGGCCGCGGCTGATATCGGGGCGAGCCGCCCCGTCAGGTTGACTTCTCAGGCATGCGGCGTGGGGAGTCCGTCAAGCGGCGCTGCCGCTGCGGAGGCCCGGTTCGGTATCACGCGCGCCGTCATCGCCTGGATCCGGCAGCACAGCAGCGCAACGGTCACGGGAATGAAGGCGTCGAATTGCCGGGCCTCGTTCAGCTGGCCAACCACGAAGGTCATCAGCAGCAGGCAAGGCAGGATGATCGTCACCCTGCGCAGCATGGCCGATGCCTGGGACCAGCCGGTCAGCGCGATCGCGTACCAGATCAGCAGCGGCCCCAGGCTGGCCACGACCCTTGCCGGAGTGTGCAGCAGCATCGCCACGTTCTTCGCCAGCTTGCCGCCTTCCCAGGCCGCGTGCGTGGGAAGGAAGTAAAACAACGACCAGCGGACGAGCACATACAGCACCAACTGCGCCGCCAGCAATGCGGCCAGCTTCGGCAGCGGCATCCGCCGCCGCAATCCGAAGAGGCTGGCGACGACGAGGAACAGCGTGATCTCGTGGTTGTACGTGCCGACCGCGAACACGGCGAGATAGAGGGCGAACCTGGCGTGGAACAGCAGATACAACGCCGCGGCATAGACGGCGATGATGCCGACGTCGTAGAACGTGTAATAGCTGACGGTCGGCGCCCATATGGCCAGCGCGAGGAATTGCGCCGTGAACGCCAGGTCGCGCCGGATGAACAGTGTGGCGAACAGGCGCACGGCGATCAGTGCCAGCGCGAGGGCGACCACTTGGGTGGCGAGATAGGCGGTCAGGATGGTGGTGCCCGGCGCCGCCCACAGGAGCACGTGTGCGAGCCAGAGGAACAGCACGCGATGCTGGAAAGGCGGCGCACCGGTCCAGCCGAGCATTTGGTCGAGGCGGTACCAGTCGCCTTCGTAGCCATACAGGCTGAGGAACGCGTAGCCGATTGCCAGGTAGAGCGCTCCCAGCGCCCAGTCGAGCACGGTAACCGTTGCGGCGGGTTGCCTCAGACGGCCAAGCTGCACGAGCAAGGTGCAACAACCGGCCAATATCACCATGCCCCACGCGGCCACAAACCGGTCGGTTTTTTGCAAATAGAATTCGAGCGGGTGAGCGCCGCCAAATACGCCCCGCAGTGCCGGCGCCAATTCGCCCGCATACAGCGCACCGATGAGCTGGTGGCCAAACGCCATGTAAGCGCCGAGCATCGCGCAGAAAAGCAGCGCCGTCAGTAATGTTGCTTTGGACAGCCGCGAGATGGGAGTCGTATGCATGAAAGCTCCTTGGGGTGGTTCGTGGAGGCCTTGCTGGGTGTGTATCCGGCGCCGTTGAGTGCGGCTGTTTCTATCGATGCGATCGGAGAGGGTGCAGAGTTCGCTGGAGAGGCCCTTGACGTGCACGGAAGGCATCGTCGGGTGACGCAAGGCGCTACCAAGCACCATCAGCCACTATCGTGCACCATGGCTTTTACGATATTGCAGGGTTTGAAGAAGACGTTAGCACAGCAGTATCAAATGAAATTGATTGCGGTCACGCTCACAAGAAGTAGGCCCGGGAGACGGTGCCGTTGGCCGTGATCGGCGTGGCGGGCAGGGCGGTCAGACGCGCAACGCCAATCAGCCAATTGGCGCCGTTGCCGTCGCTGAAGGTGGATGTGCGTTACAGGTGCGGTGAGGGCCACGTGATGCCGCGCGCGGCCAGGAAGTCGTCCGTATTCTGCAGCGTCAAGTTGCCGTTGAAGACGTATCCCAGTGTGGCGGCTGCCATTTGTGATAGCATTATGTAAAGTTTTTCGCTCACTCATGGAGGATTTGATGGCTAAGCGTCTTCCTGCTCGACCATTTTTGCTGCTGATGCTTGTTCTGGGCACAGCCCAAGGTGAAACCCGGGCCGAGGGCGTCGGGCCAATTTCGGTAGACGCAAAAACCATTTCGGTAGGCGGCAATGGCTATCATCGTTCGTTTCCCTGCAACGGACGCAAGCTCATCGTTGAAGGCAGCGATCACGTCATCACCACTTCCGGGGTCTGCTCCGATGTTGAAATCACAGGGGCGAAAAATCAGGTCGATGTCGCGATTGCTCCACAAGGCACCCTTGACGTGGCGGGAACGCTGCATGTCGTGAGATGGAAATCGTCTGGCGAACCAAAACAGGAGATCAGCGGGATCGATAACAAGGTTACCCGCGTCCGATAAGCCGGGGAAAGCGCTGCAGCTTTCGCAACACGGCGCGGCAATGGCCTGTTCAGGGGAACGAAGGATCAAGCACGATTGGCAGCGGCGGCGGATTCCGCGCACGCCATGAGCCGACTTGCACACGGCACGCTGTCCTACAGCCCACTGCTGAGCCGGATGCCAGAATGATGTTGTCATCAACGCCACGGGCTCGCACGTTGGACGTGCACGAGACCAGGGAGACCATCATGCAACTGAAACTGATCGTTATCGCCGCCGCGCTCACGCTGGCGGGCACCGCTTCGGCGCAGAGCCACTCGGTGACGAATATGGGCAACCCGCCGCAGACGCAGGCCGACACGAAGGCCGGTACCGAGGCCACGCCCGGCCGTACCGCGACCGCGCATCGCAACACGAACAAGCAGAAGGACAGCAACGCGGGTCACAAGCCTTCGAAGGACAAGTCGGCGCAGCACAAGCCGTCGAAGGACAAACTGGAAACCAGCGGCAGCTCGGAGACGGGTGAACGGGTCAGCGCAGGCTCCAGCGCGACGGCGACGACCGGCATGGGCGCCGGCAACGGCGACCGCGGTGCCGAGGGTGCGATGGAAATCAAGCCATCCGAGGATTACGTGAATCCGTCCGAACGGCACGCGCTCGATCACGCGCCGAAGAGCGGCAAGAAGTAAGGCCGGCCGCCGCGCCGGCTGCGAGATCGGGCGGCCGGAGCGTGTGATA
Organism: Pseudoduganella flava; assembly: GCF_007830495.1. GTDB lineage: Bacteria > Pseudomonadota > Gammaproteobacteria > Burkholderiales > Burkholderiaceae_D > Rugamonas > Rugamonas flava. Next base: position 137,121 of record NZ_VLKW01000011.1, read on the forward strand.
CGATCGAGCACGTCGTTCACACCGCACGCCATGCCACCGATCACAAAACCCATCGATACGCCGTCGGCTCATCCGCGCCCGGCCGTCACCGGCGCCGCCGGCGCTTACCGCGTCGACGGCGCGGCGGTGCCGCCGGCCAGCGCGGCGCGGCCCGACGTGCAGATCTCCGCCATCGGCGCGCGGCTCGGCAAGGCCGAGGGCGCGCAGGCCGGGACGCTGTCCGGCGACCAAGTGCGCGCCAACATCGACACGATCAATTACCCGCTGACGCCGGAAAACAAGGCGCGCATGGCGCAACAGGTGCCGCAACCTGCCGATGCCGCGGCACTGGCCTCGGCCGCCGCGGCCAATGCCTACGTCGACAACCTGGGCGGCCCCAATCCGTTCGCCGGCTTGTCCCGCGAACAGCTGTGGACCGTCGCCAACGACGACAGCGGCACGTTCACGACCAACGAGCGCTATGCCGCCTACCGCCAAGCCTACGACGAGGAACAGGCGTGGCGTACGAAGGCGGTCGCGGACGCGATGCGCGAGTATCACGAGACGGGCAAGCTGACGGATTTCTTCAAGTCGGCGCTGGCGCACTTCGACACGTTGCCGGCCGCCGAGCAGGCGCTGTATCCAAGCGATTACGCGGCGGACCTGGGCGGGAAGATCGCGCTTGATTTCAACTACTACACGCATCGGCCGCACGGCGAGCCGGGCGCCGCGGCGGGTTCGATCGCCGCGCTGCACGGCAACGACGACGGCGTCAAGGGGATGCTGGGATTGCCGGACGTCTTCTGACGGCGGGTGGCACCGTATCGCGCGTAGGCGGGGGAATTGGCGGAAGGCAGAAAGAGTCGAACTTACAGAGGAACGGCTGACGCCCCTCACCGGGTTTGAAGCCCGGCCCCATCACCGGATGAGAATGCCTTCCAGAGTAGATGAACCGTCATCCAGCGGCAGGAACATAAGCGGGCCAACTCGCGTTGGGGCGGACCAGGTGGCTGTTGCGGACGCGCCGAGTATAGCCGACGCGGTCGAAAAACTCCAGGATCTGGATGGCGCGCTTGCGGCCCAGGCCTGTCGCATCGCGGAACGACGCCGCTTGCGTATCGGGCAGCTTGGCGACGATGCCGGCCATCTCGGCCAGCGGGCCCGGATGATAGAACAGGTCCGGCACCACCTGCGACAACTGGCCCGCGCGCGCCAGCTTGCGCAACAGGCGGCGCACTTCTTCCTCCTGCACGCGGTGCTCCCTGGCCAGGTCGCGCACCCACGGCGGATCGAAGCGGCCTTGTTCCAGCGCGGCCAGCAGCGGGGCGGCCAGCGCCTGTTCCTCGGCCGTCAGCTCGACGCTATGGCCCGGCAGGTGCAGGCTGTGGCCGCGCTGCGCGAGCGTGCCGTTGGCGAGCATGCGCGCGACGAGCGCCGACCACAGGCCATCCTCGGCATCCGGCTGCGCCATCCGCTTCAGGCGCCACAGCTCGGGGCCGGCGTCGTCCGGGTGCTTTGCATGGAAGCCGGTGAGCGCATCCAGCACCGATTGCTCCAGCGCGGCCAGTGCGCCCTCCATGATCCACAGTTCCTCGCCACCGGCCAGCGGCAGGCGCAGGCAGCCCGGGGGCAGGGGCACCGCATCGGGCGGCAATTGCGTCAGGCGCACCAGCGTGGCAGCGCGCACGCCCAGCGGGCTTTGCGCCAGCAATGCCGACACGTCGCCGCCGTCGACGTACGCCTGCAGCGCGGCCAGCCATGCCAGGCGCGCCGGGCTGCGGCGCTTGCGCGCGGCGCCGAACGGATCGAGCACAGTGCCGCCGCCAATCGTCTGCGTCGCCTGCGCATTGCGCACGACGAAGCGGTCGCCCGGCACCGCGTGCACGGGCGCGTCGAACACGAGCTGCACGCGGCCGGGCTGGCCGGGATGCAGCGTATCGCCATCGAGCGGGACCACGTGCGCCGTGTGGTGCGCGGCGCCCAGGTGCACGTGCACGGGCGACCATGCCTTCAACGTGCCGGTGGCCAGCGACAGCATCGCATCGACCCGTTCGGAACAGGCGGCAAGGGCGGGCGCGACGACCCACGTGCCCCGTTCGATGTCTTCCTTGGCCACGCCGGCCAGGTTCAACGCGAGGCGCTGGCCGCCAACGCCTTCGCCGGCGCTGCGGTTCTGCGCATGGATGCCGCGCACGCGGGCCTGCTGGCCGCCGGGAGCCAGCACCAGCGTGTCGCCGATGGCCACGCGGCCGGCCAACGCCGTGCCGGTGACGACCGTGCCCTGGCCGGCCAGCGTGAACACGCGGTCGACGCCGAGGCGGAACAGCCGTCGGTCGGCACGCGCGGGCAGCGCCGCCGCCACGTCGGACAGGTGGGCCAGCAGAGACGCGACGCCGGGATCGCCCGGGTTGGTGGCCGCCGTGCGGAATACGGCAGCGCCGGCCAGCGGTGTCGTCGCCAGCAATGCGGCGATGTCCTCTTCGACCTGGGCGATGCGGGCGGCGTCGGCGCGGTCGATTTTGGTCAGCGCCACGGCGCCGCGCCGCACGCCCAGCAGCTGCAGGATCGCCAGGTGCTCGACGGTCTGCGGCATGATGCCGTCGTCTGCCGCGATCACCAGCAGCGCGTAGTCGATGCCGGTGACGCCGGACGCCATCGTGCGGATGAATTTCTCGTGGCCGGGCACGTCGATCACGCCCAGCACGTCGCCGCTCGCCAGCGGCGTGTAGGCGTAGCCCAGTTCGATCGAGATGCCGCGCGCCTTTTCCTCTTTCAGGCGGTCGGTGTCGACGCCCGTCAGCGCGCGCGTCAGCGTGGTCTTGCCATGGTCGATGTGGCCGGCGGTACCGACGATCATGCGGACGTGCTCTCCAGGTGGGCCAGCTGCGCAGCGAATTCGTCGGCATGCGCATCCTCGAGGCAGCGCAGGTCGAGCCAGAACGTGTCGTCGGCGATGCGGCCGATGACTGGCACCGGCAGCTGGCGCAGGCGCCGTTCCAGCACGCCCAGCGGATTGCCACGCGTGCGCGCATCGGCGCGGACCGCGAGACCGTAGCTGGGCAACTGGTCGACGGGCAGGGCGCCGCTGCCGATCTGGCTCGACATCGGCTCGGCGCTCACCGTGTAGCTGTCGCCCAGTGCCCGCTGCAGCAGCGGTTGCAGGCGTTCAGCCAGCGCGCGCATCGCCCAAGCGGGGCGCGTCAGCAGGCGCAAGGTCGTCAGGCGCTCGGTCAGCAGGTCCGGCGCGTGGTACAACGCGAGCACGGGTTCCAGCGCCGCCAACGTCAGCTTGCCGACGCGCAGAGCGCGCTTCAGCGGGTTTTTCTTGATCGCGGCGATCAGGTCCTTGCGGCCGGCGATGATGCCGCACTGCGGGCCGCCCAGCAGCTTGTCGCCGGAGAACGTTACGAGGTCTGCCCCGCCTTCGATCGTTTCGCGCACGGTCGTCTCGTGCGGCAGGCCGTACTGCTCCAGGTTCACCAGGGTACCGCTGCCCAGGTCCACGGCGACGGGAATGCCGCGCTCACGCGCCAGCGGCACCAGTTCCGGCAACGTGACTTCCTTCGTGAAGCCCGTGATCGCGTAATTGCTGCAGTGGACCTTCATCAGCAGCGCCGTATTGTCGGCGATGCCTTCGGCGTAGTCCTTCAGGTGCGTGCGGTTGGTGGCGCCCACTTCGCGCAGCGTGGCGCCGGCGCGCGTCATCACGTCGGGAATGCGGAACGCGCCGCCGATTTCCACCAGCTCGCCGCGCGACACGATCACTTCCCGGCCGCTGGCCAGGGTGTTCAGCATCAGCAGCACGGCGGCCGCGTTGTTGTTGACGACCGTGACGGCTTCGGCGCCCGTCAGTTTCAACAGGTGCTCCTCGACGAGCGTATCGCGGTCGCCGCGCTTGCCCGTCTCCAGGTCCCATTCCAGGTTCATCGGCCAGCGTAGCGCGTCGGCCACGGCCTGCACGGCGACGTCGGGCAGCAGCGCGCGGCCCAGGTTCGTGTGCAGTACGGTACCGGTCAGGTTGAACAGGCGGCGCATCGTCGAGCGGTTGGCGGCCTTGAGGCTTGCGGTGAGGGCGGCCAGTACGGCTTCGTCGGAAGTATCGGCGGCCTCGCCGGCCAGCAACGCCGTGCGCAGGGACGCCAGCACGTCGCGCAGCGCGTTGACGGTCTGCTCGCGCCCGTATTCGGCCAGCAGCGGCGCGCACGCGGGCGCCGCCAGCAGCACGTGCACGGCCGGCAGGCGGAGGTTCGACGCCGGCTGCGTCATGCCGGGCTGCCGAGGCGCAGCAGCGGGTTGCCGCTGGCGCGCGCGTAACCGAGTTCGGATACCAGCACGTCAAGCACGAGGCTCGCCAGATCGTCGGCCAGCGGGTCGACGTTGTAGTCGTGCTCCTGGTTGAAGATCTTGCGGTACGTGTGGCACTCGTCGCACGTTTCGGCGCGTGCCACGCGGGTCGGGTCGTTGGCCTTGTTGAGCGTCTTGCCTTCCTTCGCCGCGGCGACGTTTTCCGCCACCGGATCGGCATCGGCCGGGGTCAGGCCCTGGTACGCGATCTTCGCGTTCGACTCGCAGCACGAACACTTCACGCGCACCATATGCCATTCGCTGGCGCAGACGGCGCAGTGCAGGTAGCGGTAGCCCTGCGACTGGCCGCCGATGCGGATCACGCTGGCGACGGGGTGCGAGCCGCACACGGGGCACAGCGTGCCGGTCATCAGCGGCTGGGCCCAGCGCTCGTCCAGCTGCGCGGCCATCACGCTCCACGTCACCTGCAGCGCGGCGGCAACGAACGGCGCGTGCAGCGGGTCGATGCCTTCGGCGAAGTCGCCCAGCACGGCGTCGGCGGCGCCTTCCAGTTGCGCATCCGTCAATGCGCGCAGCGCAACCAGCGCGTTCGTCAACTGCGGCTGATCGGCGGCCTGCGCGTCGAGCTTGTCGAGGATGGCCGCGAACACGGCGCGCCACTCGGCCGGGCGCTTGCCCGTGGCCGGCAGCACGGGCATGTTGTGCTCGTGGGCGACCTTCATCTCGTCATCCGGCGGCAAAGGAATCCCAGCCGGCAGCAGCGTCTTGACGACATCGGCCTGCGCCTGCACCAGCTCGGCCATCAGCTTCACATAGCTGGCCAGCGCTTCGTCGACGGGGATGCCCTTGATGTTGTTGGCCGCCAGCTGGCGCAAGCGCTCGGCGCGGGCGGTGTACAGGGAGCCCGGCTGCGGCAGCAGCAGGCGGGGGATGGCGGTGTGATCGAGCGCCTCGATCTCGCCGGGTTCTAGCAGACGCTGTACCAAGATAACTCCAATTCCGGGTCTGTGAAGCATGCGCGTCGCTCAGCAGGAAGCAACCCGAATGCAAACCCTGGGGTCAGACCCGCCGGGTCTGACCCCGGCTTCACGCCGTTGGGTTCAAGACTGCCAGCGGCATTCTGAGAAAACAATAAAAAACCGGGCCACGAGGGCCCGGCCAATTTTAAGCGATTACGCAAATTCGCGTACTTTAGCCTTTCGTCTTGCGGATCTCTTCCTCGAACCAGCGCGGGTGGTGCTTGCGCGCCCAGCCGTAGGTCACCGTGCCGCGGACCATCGCGCCGATCGATCCCTTTACCCAGATGCCGGCGTAAATGTGGATGATGATCGAGACGATGATGCCGAACGCGCAGACCGCGTGCAGCAGCGAGGCCAGGCGAATCAGGCCGACGGGGAACAGGTACGAGAAGTACGCGCGCCACATCACGATGCCGGTCAGCAGCAGCCCGACCATGCACAGGATCAGCACGTAGAACAGTACCTTCTGGCCCGCGTTGTAGCGGCCGACGCGCGGCAGCTTGTCTTCGCGGTGGGCCAGCACGTCCGGCAGGTGGGTGAACCATTCGCGGTCGCCCGGTTCCAGGTAGTTGTGATGCCAGAAGCGGATCACCATCACCATGAACGAGACGAACATCACGAGGCCGATGAACGGATGCAGGATCCGCGTCCACTGGCCGCCGCCCAGGAACACCGCCATCCACGACGTGGCGGGGTGGAACAGGGCGAGCCCGGATACGGCGAGCAGGATGAAGCAGATCGCCGTGATCCAGTGGTTCGAGCGCTCGTTCGGCGTGTACCGGTCGAGCAGCGGATTGCCGTCCTTGTCGTGCTTGATTTTCTGATCACCGCGCGCCATGGTTTTCCTCCCGAATCTGCTCGGCCGCCTTCAACGCGGCATCCTCGTCGCGCTTGGAGACCTCGTTCGGGCCCACGCGCGAGTAGTGGAACCAGCCCACCACCGCGGCCGCCGCCATGCCGGCCAGCGCCAACGGTTTCGTCAAGCCCTTCCACAGGCCCACCATCGGGCTGATGGACGGGTTCTCAGGCAGGCCATGATACAGCGCCGGACGATCGGCGTGGTGCAGCACGTACATCACGTGCGTGCCGCCGACGCCAGCCGGATCGTACAGGCCCGCGTTCGCGTAGCCACGCGACTTCAGGTCTTCGATCCGCTCTTCGGCGTGCTGCTTCATGTCTTCCTTCGTGCCGAAGACGATCGCACCGGTCGGGCAGGTCTTCACGCAGGCCGGTTCCTGGCCGACGGCCACGCGGTCCGAGCACAGCGTGCACTTGTACGCGCGGTTGTCCTTCTTCGAGATACGCGGCACGTCGAACGGGCAGCCCGTCACGCAGTAGCCGCAGCCGATGCAGTTCTCTTCGTGGAAGTCGACGATGCCGTTGGTGTACTGCACGATCGCGCCAGGCGACGGGCAGGCCTTCAGGCAGCCCGGTTCCTCGCAGTGCATGCAGCCGTCCTTGCGGATCAGCCACTCGAGGTTGCCGTCTTCCTTCTCGTGTTCCGAGAAGCGCATCACGGTCCACGATTGCGGCGTCAGGTCGATCGGGTTGTCGTACACGCCGACGTTGCCGCCGACGTCGTCGCGCAGGTCGTTCCACTCGGAGCAAGCCGTCTGGCAGGCCTTGCAGCCGATGCACTTCGACACGTCGATCAGCTTCGCGACGGTACCCGTGATCGGCTCGCGGGCCGCCGGCGGCTGCACCGTCGTCGCCGAGATGCGTTTGATGTCTAGAGATTGTAATGCCATGATTAGTCCTTAACCCCGCTTATGCCTTCTCGACCTTCACCAGGAACGACTTGAATTCCGGCGTCTGGGAATTGCCGTCGCCCACCGATGGGGTCAGCGTGTTGGTGAGGTAGCCAGGCTTCGTCAGGCCCTTGAAGCCGAAGTGCAGCGGAATGCCGACCGTGTGGGTTTCCTTGCCTTCGATCTTCAGCGACTTGATCCGCTTCGTCACGACGGCTTTCGCCACGATCGTGCCGCGCTTGGACGTCACCTTCACCTTGCCGCCGGCGACCACGCCGATTTCCTTCGCCAGTGCCTCGCCGATTTCCACGAACTGCTCCGGCTGCGCGATCGCGTTCAGGCGGGCGTGCTTGGTCCAGAAGTGGAAGTGCTCGGTCAGGCGATAGGTCGTCGCCACGTGCGGGAAGTCCTCATGCTTGCCGAACTGCGCCCGGTCGCCCGGGAACACGCGCGCGCCAGGATTGCTCGTCGCCTTCGGGTTCTTCGGGTGCAGCGGGTTGTAGCCCAGGGGGTTCTCGAACGGCTCGTAGTGCTCGGGGAACGGACCTTCGTTCATCTGACCACGGGCGAAGAAACGCGCCACGCCTTCGGCATTCATGATGAACGGGTTCATGCCGTTGGCCGGGTCTTCGTCCAGCTTGAAGTCAGGCACGTCCGCGCCGCTCCACGTGGTGCCGTTCCAGGCCACCAGCTTGCGGGTCGGGTCGAACGGCTTACCCTTCGTGTCGCACGAAGCGCGGTTGTACAGCACGCGGCGGTTCGCCGGCCATGCCCACGCCCAGCCCAGCGTATTGCCGATGCCGGTCGGGTCGCTGTTGTCGCGGCGGCCCATCTGGTTGCCCGCGGCCGTCCAGCTGCCGGCGAAGATCCAGCAGCCGGAAGCCGTGGAACCGTCGTCCTTCAACTGGGCGAACGATGCGACTTGCTCGCCTTTCTTCAGCAATACCTTGGTCGGGTCCTTCGGATCCGGGATTTCCTTCAGCGCCTTGCCGTTGAACTCCATCGCCAGTTCTTCCGGCGTCGGGGCGTGCGGCTTCGCGTACGGCCACGTCAGGTTCAGGATCGGGTCCGGGAACTTGCCGCCTTCCGTCTGGTACATCTTGCGCAGGCGCAGGAACAGGCCGGACATGATCTCCACGTCGCCCTTCGCCTGGCCCGGCGGCTCGGCGCCTTGCCAGTGCCACTGCAGCACGCGCGACGAGCTGACCAGCGAACCGCGTTCCTCGGCGAAGATCGCCGTCGGCAGGCGGAACACTTCCGTCTGGATCTTGGTCGGATCGACATCGTGGAATTCGCCATGCGACTTCCAGAATTCGCCCGTCTCGATCGCCAGCGGGTCCATGACCACGAGGTACTTCAGCTTGGACAGCGCCTCGGTCACTTTCTGCTTGTTCGGCGCGGACGCCAGCACGTTGAAGCCCTGGCAGAAGTAGCCGTTCATCTTGCCCTGGTGCATCAGTTCGATCGTCTGCAGCAGGTCGTACGGCTTGTCCAGCTTCGGCAGGTAATCGAATGCCCAGTTGTTTTCTTCCGTGGCGGCGTCGCCCCACCAGGCCTTCATGAAGCTGACGTGGAACTTCTTGTAGTTGCTCCAGTAGGACAGCTGGTTCGGACGCAGCGGCTTCGGTGCACGCGCATCGATGTACGCGCCGAAGTCCTGCTCCTTGTCGAACGGCAGGGTCATGTAGCCCGGCAGCAGGTTCGACATCAGGCCCAGGTCGGTCAGGCCCTGGATGTTCGAGTGGCCGCGTAGCGCGTTCATGCCGCCGCCGGCGATACCGATATTACCCAGCAGCAGCTGGACCATCGCGCCCATGCGGATCGTTTGAGCGCCGGTCGAGTGGTGCGTCCAGCCCAGTGCGTACAGCACGGTCGCGGCGCGACCCGGCACGGCCGTCGACGCGAGCGTCTCGGCAACCTTGTGGAACTGTTCGGACGACACGCCGCACACGCGCTCCACCATTTCCGGCGTATAGCGTGCGTAGTGCTTCTTCATCAGCTGGTACACGCAACGGGGGTGCTCCATGGTCGGGTCGACCTTGGCAAAGCCATCCTCGCCGATTTCGTAGTTCCAGCTCGACTTGTCCGCGTACTTGCCGGCCTTGTCGTCGTAGCCCGAATAGATGCCGTCGTCGAACGCGAAGTCTTCGCGGACGATGAACGACATGTCCGTGTAATTGCGGACGTATTCGTGCTGGATCTTATCGTTCGTCAACAGGTAGTTGGCGATCGCTCCGAGGAACACGATATCCGTGCCGGTACGCGTGGCAACGTAATAGTCGGCCACGGAGGCGGTACGGGTGAAACGGGGGTCGACGACAACGAGCTTGGCCTTGTTATGTGCCTTCGCTTCGGTGACCCATTTGAAACCACAGGGGTGCGCTTCGGCGGCATTACCGCCCATAACCAGAATCACGTCGGCATTTTTAATGTCGACCCAGTGATTCGTCATCGCACCACGGCCAAACGTCGGGGCAAGACCTGCCACCGTCGGACCGTGTCAAACACGCGCCTGGTTATCGAATGCGAGCATCCCGAGACTGCGAACAGTCTTGTGCGTCAGGTAACCGACCTCGTTCGAGGCGGCCGAGGCTGCCAGGAAGCCGGTGGTGAGCCAGCGGTTGACGGTCTTGCCGTCTTCCGTTTTCTCGATGAAGTTGGCGTCGCGGTCGGCCTTCATCAGCTTGGCGATGCGGTCGAGCGCGTCGTTCCAGGAGATCTTCTGCCATTCGGTGCCGCCCGGCGCGCGGTATTCCGGCTCGGTCAGGCGGTTCGGCGAATGGATGAAGTCGATCAGGCCGGCACCCTTCGGGCACAGGGTGCCGCGGTTGACGGGGTGGTCGGCATCGCCTTCGATGTGGATGATGCTGGAGGCGGCGTTTTTCGCGCCGTCACCGAGGCCATACATCAGGATGCCGCAGCCGACGGAGCAGTACGGGCAGGTATTGCGGGTTTCGGTCGTGCGCGCGAGCTTGTATTGCCGGACTTCGGCCATGGCCGTAGCCGGCGCAAAACCCAGCGCCGCGATGCTCGAACCCGCGATGGTAGCGCCAGTTACCTTCAGGAACTGGCGACGTGACATCTGGTTCATAAGAATCCTTTGTGAGGAGTTATTGCTTTCAGCGAGGTGATCTTATCACCGCGCTGAATGTATTTTCGCAGCGAAACTCAAATTAATGGGTCAACTGTGGCGCCAATACGTGTTATCCCTTATCAAAAAGTCTCGAGATCTTTCAAAGATTTCCATGATTGAGATCAAGCGTTAGCGATTTATTCATTTACTTAAATGAGAATCATTCTCGGCTGATTTAATGGCTGTAACCGGCAATATGTCGATCTTGCTAAATGTTCAAAAAGACGAGCCGGGCAATTCCGCCCCTTGCGATGCGACGGCGGCGCTTGTGGCATCATGGCTGCCTTGCCAGAAAGTGTGCTCCATGATCCCGACACCACCCGCCGCCTGTCCTCTCCCGTCCAGCCAGGAACTGCCTCCCGCAACGAGGCCGCACGACGTGCTGCGCGTGCGCGACGGCATCCCGGAAACGGTGGCCGACGTGCTGGCCGAGGAAGTGCCCGTCGCGCTCGTCTACAACGGCATCTCGCATGCGGTGATGATGGCCACGCCCGCCGACCTGGAAGACTTCGCGCTGGGCTTTTCGCTGACCGAGGGCTTGATCGACCATGCGGGCGAGTGCTACGGCATCGACGTCGAGGCGGGGCCGGCCGGCGTGACCGTGCAGCTGGAAGTGGCCAGCCGCGCCTTCATGGCGCTGAAGGAACGGCGCCGCACGCTGGCGGGCCGCACCGGCTGCGGCCTGTGCGGCGTGGACAGCCTGGACCAGGTGTATCGCACGCTGCCGCCGGGCCATGGCCGAGCCGTGCTGGCCGGCAGCGCCGTGCGTGCCGCGCTGGCCGCGTTGCCGGCCCGGCAGGCGTTGAACCGCATCAGCGGCGCGACCCACGCGGCGGCCTGGTGCGACATGGACGGCACGCCGGCCGTCGTGCGCGAGGACGTGGGCCGCCACAACGCGCTGGACAAGGTGATCGGCGCGCTGGCCCGCACGCCGGCGTCGCGGGCCGGCGACGGCTTCGCGCTGGTGACGAGCCGGGTCAGCGTGGAGATGGTGCAGAAGGCCGCGATGGCGGGCGCCGTCGCGATCGTCGGCGTGTCCGCGCCGACGGCCGCCGCCGTACGCATGGCCGAGAATGCCGGCATGGTGCTCGTCGCCTTCGCGCGCGGCAGCCAGTTCGTCTGCTACGCGGGGCAGGACCGGCTGGCGCCCTGACGCTCCATTGCAGCCTGCAAGAGGCTGCCTGCAGGCCGGCATGCGGCGTAGGCTGACACGAGGCCGGGAAGTATGCTGACGCAAGCGCGCTGCCGTTCTTGGTTTAATGGCGGCGAGGACGCATACCATGGACAAACAACACGCAAGCGGCGCAGTGCCGCGCATTACGCTCGGACTGGAGAAAGTGGAGATCGACGCCGTGCTCGAAGCCTGCGAGCTGGTCGGGCAAGTGCTGCAAGCCGTCGTGCCGGATGCGAACGCCAGGGCCGCCGCGCGGCTGCTGGCCGAGGCCACGCGCGACGAGCACCACGACGAACCGTTGACGCGCTCGATCCTCGTGCAGGTCGCCCGCGCATTGCAGCGCCGCGGCCTGCAATAGCTGTCCGCTTCCGGACACCCGGCTGTACGATCGCGATCACCGCCGCCGCCGGCCACGCGGCAGGCCGTGCCGTGCCGGCCTGGCATGCTCATTGCAACGTTTTCATCCTTTCATTTGCTACAGTGAAGGGATGGAGACGATGACGACAAGGATCACGCAATGACCGCGCGCCTGCCGCGCCACGTATGGCGCAGCCTGGCGGCCGACCCGTGGCACGCGCTGGCCGCGCTGGCGACACTGGCGCTGGGCCTGGCCGCGTTCGCGCTGCTGACGGCATTCGTGCGGCACGCGTGGAACGTCGATGCCGAAGTGCCGGAGCACGTGTACATCCTGAAGCAGCGCGACAACACGGCGCCGCAAAGCCCGTGGTACGACCAGGCGCCGATGGCGCTGGCGCGCAGCGCCGCGGCCGTGCCCGGTGTGACCGCCGCGACGGCGTTCGTGCCGCTGCGGCCGGAACTGCAAGGGCTCGTCGTGCGCGCCGGCGGCAGGCTGGCACCGCTGACCGGCCTGACCGTGCTGCCGGGCTTCGGCGCGATGCTGGGGCTGGCGGCGGGGCAGGGCGACCTGGAGACGGCGCTGGCACGGCCGGACGGCATCGTGCTGACGGCCGAAGCGGCGCGCCGCCTGTTCGGTACCGAGCACGCGCTGGGCCGTACGTTACGCGCCGAAGGCCAGGTGCTGAAGGTGGCGGCCGTGCTGCCGCCGCGCCGGCACGGCTCGACGATCGCGTTCGATGCGCTGGTCGGCGTGCAGTGCGCCATCGTCGAAGCGGCAATCCGCGAGGAATTGCTGACGGCCCGCCAGGGCTGGCCCGGCAAGGTGCTGCTGCGCCTCGCGCCAGGCACGGCACCGCAGGCGGTCCAGGCGGCGCTGCAGCAAGCCGTCGGCCGCATCCCCGGCCTGCAGCCGCACGATGCGGCGACGCTGGCGCGGCTGGGCGGACGCCCGCCTTTGGCGCTGGAACTGGCGCCGCTGCGCCATGCCTACTTCGATGACGACATCGGCAGCAATTTCCTGTGGAGCGCCGGCGAGCGCGCCAACCCGGTCCTGGTCGGTGGCCTGGCCGCGGTGGCGCTGCTGATCCTGGCGCTTGCGGCCAGCAATTACGTCAACCTGGCCGCGGTGCGCGTGCTGCGGCGCCAGCGCGAGATCGCCGTGCGCAAGGTGCTGGGGGCCCGCGCCCGCGACGTGGCGCTGCACTGCGCCGCCGAGGCGGTGGGCATGGCGGCGCTGGCCAGCGCGCTCGGGTTGCTCCTGGCGTGGCTGGCGCTGCCCGCGTTCGCCGCGCTGGCCGGCCGCCAGCTCGATGCCGCGTTCGATGCCGGCCACGTCGCCGGCCTAGTGGCCACCGGCCTGCTGCTGGGCGCCGTGGCGGCCGTCTACCCGGCCTGGCTGGCGGCACGCGTACGCCCGGAACGGGCGCTGGCCGGCAAGCCCGGTACCGAAGGGCAGGGGGCGGCACGGATGCGGCGCGCGCTCACCGTGCTGCAACTGGCGGCCGCGATGGGCGTGGCGAGCGTCGCGCTGGCGATCGCCTGGCAGGCGCGTTTCGCGGCGCAGGCGGCACCGGGCTTCGACCCGGACCCGTTGACGCTGGTGGACCTGCCCGGCCAGGTGCGCGCCGATGCGCGGGCGCGCGGCTACATGGCGGCGCTGGCGGCGCAGCCGGGCATCGAAGGCGTCACCGTGTCGCTCGATGCCGTCGGGCGCAGCGACGATCCGATGCACCGGCAGTACCAGCGCCCGGGCGGGCAGGGCGTGGCGCTGGACGCGAAATGGGTCGGCGCCAACTACTTCACGCTGTACGGCATCCGCGCGCGTGCGGGCCGGCTGTTCGACCCGCGCACCGACCGCGACGACGATGGCACGCCGCTGGTCCTCAATGCCGAGGCGGCGCGCGCCCTCGGCTTTGCCGATATGGCGCAGGCGCTGGGCCAGACGGTGCTGTTCCACGACTGGGACGGCAAGGTGGCGCCGCGCCGCATCGTCGGCATCGCGCCGCCGCTGCGGTTCCAGTCGTTGCGCGAGCAGCCGCACCCGGTCGCGTTCGAGCTGTCCACCGCGGGTGCGACGTTGACGGTGCGCTCGCAGCTGCCGCTGGAACGGGTCGACGCGCTGCTGCGCCAGTTGTGGCCGCGCTGGTTCCCGGACGCGCTGCCGCGCATCCACCGCGCCGGTGCCGTCCTGGCGCGCAATTACGCGGACGATGCGCGGCTGGCCCGGCTGCTGGCGCTGGCCACCGGCGTCGCGCTGGCGCTGGCGGCGGCCGGCTGCTACAGCCTGTCCGCCCACACGGTGCAGCGGCGTGCCGCCGAGATCGTGCTGCGCAAGCTGCACGGCGCGCGCGCCGGGGCGATCGGCTTGCTGGTGCTGCGCGAGACGGGCACCCTGGCGTTGCTGGGCGCCGCAGCCGGGCTGCCGCTGGCGGCGGTGGTAATCGAGCGCTACCTGGCCGGCTACGTGGAACGCGCGCCGCTGCAGCAGTGGGCATTGCCGTGCGCGCTGGCGGCCACGGTGGCCGTCGCCCTGGCTGCCGCGGCGCGGCAGGCGTGGCTGGCGATGGGGGTCACGCCGGCGCAGGCGCTGCGGAGCTAAACCGGGGCGCGCTGCGCCAGTGCCGCCGCGGCGGCCCGCACCAGCGCCGCCGGGCCCACCGGCTTCGGCAGGTGGTCCGTGTAGCCGGCATCGAGGGCCCGCTGGCGCTCGCGGGCGCCGGCAAACGCCGTCAGCGCGAGCGCCGGCAGGTGTTCGCAGCCGGGCAGCGCGCGCACCTTGCGCAGCAGTTCGAAGCCGTCCATGCCGGGCATGCTGATGTCGCTGATCAGGAGGGCGGGGCGCACCCGCGCGACCAGCTCCAGCGCGGCGGCGCCGCTGCCGGCCGTGTGCACGCGCGCGTGGGCACCGACGAGGGCGCGGCGCAGCACGTCCAGCGAATCGGGCTGGTCGTCCGCCGCGACGATCACGGCGCCGCCCAGGTCGGGCATCGCGCCGCTGCGCTCGCGCTCACGCGGTATGGGCGGCCGGGCATGCGCCGCCACCGGCAGGCAGATCGTGAACGTGGCGCCGTGGCCCGTGCCGGCGCTGTCCGCGCGGATCGTGCCGCCTTGCAGTTCCACCAGCTGGCGGGCGATCGACAGGCCGAGACCGAGGCCGCCGTGCCGCCGCGTCGTCGACGAGTCGGCCTGGCGGAAACGGTCGAACACGTGCGGCAGGAAGCCGGGCTCGATGCCGATGCCCGTGTCCGTGACGCGGATCGTCACGTGGTCACCGTGGCCCGCCAGCGTGACGCCGACGCGCCCGCCCGGCTCGGTGAACTTGACGGCGTTCGACAGCAGATTGCCCATCACCTGCTGCATGCGCGCGGCATCGGCCAGCACCGGCCCGGCGCCGCGGTCGATGTCGGCACCCAGCACGATGCGGCGGGCCAGCGCGGCGGGGCGGATCGCTTCCACCGCCGCCGTCACGAAGTCGGCCGGCCAGGCCGGCGCCGGGTCCACCTGCACCTTGCCCGAGACGATGCCGCTCATGTCGAGCAGGTCGTCGATCATCTGTGCCTGCGCGCGCGCATTGCGCTCGATCGCCGCCAGGCCGCGCCGCAACGTGGCATCGTCGCGGGCACCCTGCTGTTGCAGCAGCTGGGCCCAGCCCAGCACGGCGTTCAGCGGCGTGCGCAGCTCGTGCGACAGCGTGGCCAGGAATTCGTCCTTCAGCACGGCCACCCGTTCCAGTTGCACGCGGGCCTCGTGCTCGCGGATGAACTGGGCGCGGCGTTCCTCGGCCGTCGCGAGCGACGCGGCCAGCACGTGGGTGCGGGCCTCCAGGCGGGCATCGTAGACGGAGACGATCAGCGCGATCGTCAGCACGGCCGCCGTGGCCAGCATCACAAGCACGGCGAGGTTGACCTGGTCCATGCCGCGCTCGGCGGCGAGGCACACGCTGCCCGCCGGGAAGGCGGCCGCCGCCATGCCCGTGTAGTGCATGCCGGCGATCGCCAGGCCCATCACGACGGCGGCCGCGCCCTGGATCAGCGTGGCGCGCGGCGTGCGCTGGCGCAGCCGGTAGGCGATCCACAGCGCGCCGGCGGAGGCGCCGATCGCCAGCAGCAGCGAGACGGCAAAGACGACGGGGTCGTAGACGATGCCCGGCCGCATCCGCATCGCCGCCATGCCCGTGTAGTGCATGCCGTTGATGCCCAGGCCCATCAGCAGCGCGGCCAGCACGAGGCGGCGCGTGGGCACCACGCGGTGGCGCAGCTGCCACAGCGCGAGCCCCGTGACGGCGACCGGAAGCAGCAGCGACAGCGCCGTGATGCCCAGGTCGTAGCCGACCGGGATCGGCAGCTGGAACGCCAGCATGCCGATGAAATGCATGGCCCAGATGCCGATGCCGAGCGCCAGCGCGCCGCCGGCCGTCCACATCGCCGCCGCCGTGCCGCGCGCGCTGCGCACCCGGTCGGCCAGGCTGAGCCCCGTGTAGGACGCGAACACCGCGACCAGGATCGACACGAGGACGAGTCCCGGATGGTAATGGCCGCCGAGATAGACGCCGGCGGATGGGCCGACGTACGGGCCAAGATAGGTGCTGAGGTCTCCGCTCTGCATGATTCGATCGTGCCGTTGGGCTGTGCTCACTATACCGGAGTCCGCCGGGCGGTGAAGCGCGCGTGGCGTGCGCCTGCTACCATGGCGCCCCGGAAGGAGAACCCGATGTGCGTGAATTACGTGACGGTCAGGCGCGACAGCCTGGCCACCTTCGCCGTACCCGTGCCGCCGGCCGGGCAGTGGGAACACGAGGTGTGGCAGGACTATGCAGCGCCGATCGTCGTGGCGGCGCCCGATGGCGGCCGGCGCTGCCTCGTCGCCACGTACGGCATGCTGCCGCAGCACCGCCTGCCGCCCGGCAGCCGCGCCTACTCGACGATGAATGCGCGCAGCGAAACGGCCGATACGCTGCCCAGCTACCGCGATGCGTGGACGCGCTCGCGCTTTTGCCTGGTGCCGATGGAACGCTGGTTCGAGCCGAATTATGAAAGCGGCCGGCACCAGCGCTGGGCGATCGGCCGTGCCGATGGCCTGCCGCTGGCCGTGGCCGGCCTGTGGCGCGCATGGGAAGAGCCGGATGGCCGGCGCGTCTGCTCGTTCACGCAGCTGACGGTCAACGCCGATGCGCACCCGCTGCTGGCGCGCTTCCACAAGCCCGGCGACGAGAAGCGCGCGCTGGTGCCGCTGCCGCCCGAGCGCTGGGACGCATGGCTGCGCTGCCGCGACACGGCGCAGGCGCGCGCGATGCTCGTGCTGCCGGATGCCGCCGTGCTGACGGCCGAGCCGGCACCGCAGGACGGCATCGGCGAGCGGCAGGTGGCGCTGTTCTGACGCCCGCCAGCTGAAGGCGGACTGCGCCTTGCTGGCGCCGTGAGAACTTAGTATTATGGCAATGCGACGCGATACCGCGCCGCCGGGCGCGCCGCGCCAGCCACTTACTTCATTCTTGCCATGCTAGATACCCTCCAGGCCGCACGTGCGCTGGCCTCGCTGTGCGTACTGCTGTTTCATCTCTCGATCATGATGGGCGTGGCGCGCTATGGCGGCGTGGCCGCGTTCAGCGACGTGACCGCCTCGCTGGGCGGCGTGCGCTTCTTCTTCGTGCTGTCCGGCTTCATCCTGCTGATCGCGCACGCGCGCGACATCGCGCCGGTGGCCGCGCCGCTGCGCACGCGCCTGGCCGCATGGCGGCACTACCTGTGGCGCCGCTGCATCCGCATCTATCCGCTGTACTGGCTGTACACGCTGGTGTTCACCGGCCTGGTATTGCTGGGCACCGGCACCGAGGCGCGCATTCCGGACAACCTGGCCGACTGGGTCACGTCGCTGACCTTGATCCGCTTCACGCCGGCGCAGCCGCCGTTCCCGGTGGCGTGGAGCCTGTTTCACGAGATGGCGTTCTATGTCGTGTTCTCCGTACTGGTGCTGAACCGCCGCGCCGGCATCGCGTGCTTTGCCGTGTGGAGCGTGATCTGCCTGGCGTTCTATGGGTATGCGCCGGTGGAAGGGCGCACCGCGTGGGCCGTCTACACGGGAGCCTACAACCTGTACTTCGTGCTCGGCATGGGGGCATGGTGGCTGTGGCGCCGCGGCGGTACTGGCACGGTGGAACTGCTGGCCGGCGCGGGTGTCGTGGCGGTTGCCGCCGTGCTGGTGCGGATGCATCAGCCGGGCTACCTGCTGATGATGGGCGGCTTCGCACTGCTGCTGGCCGGTGCCGCGAAGCGCGAGCGGGCCGGCCGGGTGCGCGTGCCGCGCTGGCTCGTGGCGATCGGCAATGCATCGTATTCGCTGTACCTGATCCACGAACACGTGGCCGGCGTGCTGCTGAAGGTGGCGATGCGCTCCGGCCTGTACCAGTACGCCGGGCCGCATGCCACCTACCTGGTCGTCGTCGCCGGCACGACGCTCGGCGGCATTACCGCCTACCGGCTGATCGAGCGGCCCTTGCTGTCCTTGCTGCGCCGGACCGAGCGCAAGCCGGTCCCGGTGGTTGCCGCGCCGGCGGCGGCGGGCGGCAGCGCGCTGTAGTACAGCTCGCGATAGCGCTCGTGCAGCTTGCGCAGCACGGCGGGCGCCGTATAGGGTGACGCGAATTGCACGCAGGCGGCGCGGTCGCGCGCCTGCGCCAGCGTTTCGGCGATCGCCGCGGCCAGCGCTGCCGGCGTGCGCTCGGCCACCAGCCGGCCCGCCGCCGGCCCGGGCACGAGCCGCGCCGCTTCCCCGACATCCGTGCTGACGATCGGCAGGCCGCAGCTGAGCGCCTCCAGCAACGTCACCGGCATCCCTTCCGTGATCGACGACAGGCACAGGCAGTCCGCCACGTTCATCCAGCGCGCCACGTCGCAATGGCCCAGCGTGCCGGGCAGCCGGACGGCGTCGCTCAGGCCGTGGCTGCGCACGAATGCCTCGATCGGCGGCAACAGGTCGCCGGTGCCGATCATCACGAGCACCGCGTTCGGATGCTGCTGGCGCAGCGCCACGAAGGCTTGCAGCAGCAGCAGCGGGTCCTTGACGGCGGCGAAGCGGCCGACGAACAGGATCAGCGGCTGGGCCGCATCGAAGCCGTGCTCGCGTGCCAGGGCCGTCCGCAGCGCCGCGCTGGCGCCCGCGGGGGCGGGCGCGAACAGATTGCTGTCGACCCAGGTCGGCAGGAAGTCGACCGCTACCCCATGGGGCGCGAAGCGGCCCCGGTAGCGGGTCGCCGCATCCTCGCGCACCATCCATACTTGCCGCATCGGCCGGATCAGCTGGTCTTCCAGCCAGCCGTACGTGGCCGGCAGGTGACGCCATTTCGCTTCCCAGCGGCGCCCCAGCAGATCGCCGGCCGGGTCGCAGTGCAGGAACAGCGTGCGGGTGGCGGGGCGCCGCAGGAACACGAGGCTGGGTTCGATCCGGTGGAACTCGAGAATCGATCCGTCCGTCTCGATCATGTGCCGGTGGCGCCACAAGCCGAGCGCGAAACGCAGCGTCAGCGGAATGCGGCTTGGCACGCGGCGATCCGCTTCCAGCACCGGCATGAAACGCAGCGCCGTGCCGTCGACCTCGACCTGCGACCAGCGGCCGAGCGGATGCTGGTGGCGGTCGTGCGTGATGCCGACGAGGCTGATGCGGAAGTCGGGCGGCGCGAACCTGATGAGGCTGCGGATAATCGAACCGATGCCGCCGGCATTCGGTATCGTCGGGTCATAAGGATGAATCTGGATGACGGCAGGCATTTCGCGATCCGCGTTGACGGACGACCATGAATGAATTGCAGCAATTTTAACACCGCAAATTAGAAAATAAACAACGGTGAGGTCGCTGCAACAATATCAAGATGAAATTTTTAACGGAAATTTAACTGTAAACCTTTTATATCGTTTCTTCTGAACCGCTGATAAATCGTCATGTGCCTGTTGATTTGTCCATGCTCCGCCTGCATATCTGGCGGGTAGCGATCAACAAGGAGAATATGATGGAACCTCTACATAACAGTGGTGCGCAGGATCAGGACGTCGGCGTATACAACCCCGGCCGCCTGCTCGATGCGCTTGCCGAACGGCTGGGAGCGAAGAACGATGCGGCACTGTCGCGGGCACTCGAAGTGGCGCCGCCGGTGCTGAGCAAGATCCGTCACGGCCGCCTGCCCGTCGGTGCAACGATCCTGCTGCGCATGCACGAGGCCAGCGGTATCGGCATCCGTGAACTGCGCGACCTGATGGGCGATCGCCGTGCACGCATGCGCATGAGTCCGCAAGAATTCCGCCCGAAAACGGGGACGCAGGGCGACGAACAACAGCCTGCCCGCTGAACTGCCGGGCATTGCCGGCCCCGTTTCAGCCAGCAGGTGCGGATCGGCGCGTCCGTCGTGCATGCGCACGCCCGTGGCCGCGTACAGCGTGTCGGTGACCGCGGAGACCTGCTGCGCCATCGCCGTAGCTCAGCATTGCGCCCCCCGAATGGGAGAGCGGCAGCGTCATTGCCGCACCGCCGGCTTCGCCTCTACAATCGTGTGATGACGAGAACGGGCGAGCTGCGGCAATACCATTACTTCCTGACCCTGGCGCAGGAGCTGCACTTCGGCCGTGCCGCGGCGCTGTGCTTCATCACGCAGCCGGCCCTGAGCCAGCAGATCGCCCGGCTCGAGGACTCGGTGGGCGTGCGGCTGTTCGTGCGCGAGCAGCGCCAGGTCGCGCTGACGCCGGCGGGCGAGGTGTTTCGCGACGGCGTGCAGCAGTTGTTCCGGCTGATCGAGGACACGACCCGGCGCACCCGCGCCGCCGGCGGCCTGCCGGAAATGAAGCTGTCGATCGGCCTCGTCGAATATGCCCACGTGCCGATGCTGCCGGCCGCATTGAAACGCCTGCGCGCTCTGTACCCGGACGTGAAGGTGGCGCGCCACGAGATGGATGCGGCCACCCAGGTCGACGCGCTGCTGCGGGGCCGGATCGACGCCGGCATCGCCGTCATCGTCGACGACCCGGCCACGCTGCTGCCGCATGACGGCACGATCCGCGCCCAGCGCCTGCTGGCGGCGGGCTGGCAACTGCTGGTGCGCGACGACCATCCGCTGGCCCAGGCCACCGAGGTGGCGCTGCCACGGCTGGCGCAGGAGCGCATCGTGATGTTCGCGCGCGACGTCAACCCATCCGTCTACGACCGCGTGCTGGCCGCCTGCCGCGACGCCGGCGCGGCATTGGACATCGTCTACGAGACGAGCCAGGTGCAGACCGGCGTGCAACTGGCGCGCGAAGGCCTGGGCTGCATGCTGTGTACCGCGTTCGCGGTGGCCGATGCGCTGCCCGGCATGCGCGCACTGCCGGTGCCGGCGCTGGCGCCGCTGGCGATGCATGCATTCTGGCGTTCGCGCGAGCCGCAGCCGCCGGTGCTCGATTTCCTCGCCATCACCGCGGAGGAAGCGCGCCGGGTCGAAGTGACGCGCTTCCAGCGTTAGCTTCCCTGGGGCCCGCGGCGGCGCAGCGTGGCGCTGCAGGCCTCCAGCAGCAGCGCGATGCCGAACGCCCCCGCGCAGGCCAGGAAAATGACGTGGTGCCGCCCGCCGCTGTATGCGAACAAGTACGAGAATGCATAGCCGGCCAGCGCCTGGAACAGCGCGAACACGGTCGTCGCATGGCCCCAGGCCGCGTGCTGCGCATGGGCGTCGCCGGGCAGCAGTTCATGCAGCCGGCCGATCATCAACGTGACGACGCCCGGCGTGAACGCGCCCAGCAGCACGCTGGCTGCGGCCAGTGCCGGCGCTGCGGGCCGCCACGCCAGCAGCAGCGCGGCGGCGCCGGACAGCACGAGGCCCAGGCGCAGCGCGCGGCCGGCGCCGATGCGGTCGGCAGCCAGGCCGTACAGCATCGGCCCGCCCAGCGCGCCGGCGCCATACAACAGCCAGTACACGGCACCGGTGCCGCTGCCCTGGCCCAGGCCGCGCGCGACGTAATCGACGAGGAACACTGCGGCGCCCAGCAGGCCGACCGCAACCAGCGCATATGCGCCGTACAGCAGCCGCACGGCAGGCGGCATCGGTTGTCCGCCCGCTTGCGGTGGCGCGACATGCGTGTATGCCGGCCAGGCGCGCCACGTCAGCGCCGTCAGCAGCGCGGCCAGCGCGGCGAGGCCCAGCCAGGTGGCCGCCAGCCCCGCGGCCAGCAGCAGCGGCACCAGCGTGGCCGATGCCACGATGCCGGCGCCGATGCCCATGAAGATGGCGCCACTGGCCAGGCCGCGGCGCGCCGGCGGCACCGCCGGCAGGACCGTCTGCGCCACCAGCACCATCACGACGGCGCCGGCAAAGCCCGACACGAGGCGCCAGGCGAAATACCACAGCAGCGAAACGGGTACCGCGCAGGCGGCGAACGACGCGGTGGCCAGCGCCATCATCAGTCGCAGCATCGTGCGGTTCGACCAGCGTGCGCCGAGACGGCGGGCCGACAGCGCGCCTGCGAAGTAGCCGGCGAAATTGGCGGCGCCGAGGTAGACGACGTCGCTGGCCGCGAACCAGTGCGCCCCGATCAATGCCGGAATCAGCGGGGTGTAGGCAAAGCGCGAGAGGCCGATCGCGACGAGGCTGGCCGACAGGCCGGCGCAGATCTCGAACCAGGGCGTGGCGGGCTGCCCGGTGTGCCGCGGCAGGGTGCCTTCGTGGGATGGGGGCATGGCGAACTCCTTTCTTTGCCCCATGGTAGGGGCGCCGGCGGCCGGCGACCAATTGGAAATGGCGGGGTGATCGATAAGCTGCGGCTTATCGACGATGAGCAGGATCCTGTCCTGGACGTTACAATTGCCGGGTTGTCACCTCCACTTCGCACCACGCATGTCCCTCCCATCCAGGCGACTTTCCGCCATCGCCTTCAGCCTTGTCTCGATGTGGGCCGCCCCGGCCGCGCGCGCGCTCGACCCGAGCGTGCCGCTGGCCGCGCTGCACCACGACAGTTGGACGGCGAAGAACGGCGCGCCGGGCGAGGTGTCCGCGCTGGCGCAGACGCGCGACGGCTGGCTGTGGGTCGGCACCGCCGAAGGCCTGTTCCGCTTCGACGGCATCCGCTTTCGCCGCTTCGAGCCGCAACCAGGCGACGCCGCACCGCGCCCCCTCGTCACGGCGCTGACGGCGCTGCAGGATGGCGGCCTGTTGATCGGCTACCTGCGCGGCGGCGTCGCGCTGCTCAAGGATGGCCGGCTGCGCGGCTTTCCGACGATGGGCCCGGACGGCAAACCGCTGGGCCCCGTGTTCAGCACCGTCATCGACACCGACGGCGCGCTGTGGATGGCGACGACGCGCGGCCTGCTGCGGCTCGACGGCGCGCGCTGGACCAATGCCGGTGCCGCGCTGGGGCTCGGTGCCGGCGCGACGAGCAATCTCATGCTGGACCAGTACGGCCAGCTGTGGGTGGCGGAAGGCCGCAAGCTGTACGTGAAGAAGCGGGGCGCGGTGCGTTTCGTACCCGTGCTGGACGGCGTCGATGCCGTCAACCTGATCGCGTCGCCGGATGGCCGGCTGTGGGCCGACACGCACGAGCGCCTGGTGCCGGTGCCGCCCCAGCACGAAGGCCCCGTGCGGCCGGTGCCCGACTGGCTGGCCCGGGCGAACGGCCAGGAAAACGGTCTGTTCGACCGCGACGGCAATTACTGGTCGCTGGGCTGCCCGGTGGGCATCTGCCGCGTGGCCGGTGTCGGCGCCGGCCCGGCGCGGGAGCTGCGGCCGAACGCCGGTCCGCGCGAACGGCTCGACCAGCCGTGGCAACTGAACAGCACGACGACCAACGTGCTGTTCGAAGACCGCGACGGCAACCTGTGGGTCGGCAGCCAGGCGGGGCTGGAGCGCTTCCGGCACAATCGCGTCCAAGCCGTCGCGCTGCAAGGCGGCGAGCGGGTGTTCAGCTTCGCCAACGCGCCGGACGGCAGCCTGCTCGCGCTGGCGACCCCGACGGGGACGATGTGGAAGCTGACCGCGCAGGGCGCGCAGGCGCTGCCGGAGCGCCTGCCGCCCGGACCGATGGGCGCGCTGGCCAACGCCACCGACGGCGCGCTGCTGGTCGCGCTGCCCGATGCGATCGAGCGGCGCACCGCGGCCGGCGTGGAGCGGATCGCTTACCCGGCGATGCCGGACGGCGCGCGGCCGTGGACGCAGCGCATCGTCGACGACGGCACGGCGCTGTGGATACGCGTCGGCAGGGTGGGCCTGTTCCGGCGCGATGCCGCCGGCTGGCGTGGCGAGGCCGAACTGGGCCTGCCGCCCGCCGCCACGGTGTCCGAGCGGGGCAAGCCCGGCGAGATGTGGTTCGGCTATGACGGCGGCGTGATCGTCCATTACGCGGCGGGCCGCGTGACGCGCTATGCACTGGCCACCGGCACGGGCCTGGGCGCCATCACCTACCTCCATGTGGGAGAGCATGTCATTGCGGCGGGCGACAGCGGCATGGCGATCCTGTCCGGCGGCCGGTTCCGCTACCTGAGCGCCGCCGACCCGGACGTGCTGGCGAACGTCTCCGGCATGGTGGTCGTCCCGAATGGCGACCGCTATTTCAACGGCAAGCGCGGCATCGTGCACGTGACGGCGGCCGATTGGCGCGCCAGCGTGGCGCAGCCGGAAGTGCCGCTGCGCTACACGCTGCTGGGCGCGCTGGACGGTTATCCCGGCGCGGCGGCCACCATCGGCCGGCAGCCGACCGCCGTCGCCGGCCCGGACGGCCAGCTGTGGTTCGCCGCATCCACGGGACTGGCGCGGGTCGACCTGACGCGTCCCGAACCCCGGCCGGCACCGCCGCGCGTGCGCATCGAAACGCTGGTGGCGCGGCGCGAACGGCATGTCGACCTGCCGGAGCACCTGGCGCTGCCGGCCGGCACCAGCTCGTTCCGCATCGAGTACACGGCGCTGAGCTACCGCACGCCGGAGACGGTGCGCTTCCGCTATCGCCTGCAAGGCGTGGACGCGGACTGGCAGGAAGCGGGCACGCGCCGCGCCGTGTCGTACACCAACGTGGGGCCCGGCACCTACCGCTTCGAGGTCGAAGCCGAGGACGAGCTGGGCCAGCGCGATACGGCGCCCGCGGCGCTGACGGTGGATATCCCGCCTACATTCACGCAGAGCCGCTGGTTCGCGGTACTGGGCGCCTTGCTGGCCGGCGGGGCCGTCTACCTGCTGTACCGCCTGCGGCTGCGCCAGGCCACGCAGCGCATCGCCGAGCGGCTAGCCGAACGCGAGCGCATCGCGCGGGCGCTGCACGACAGCTTCCTGCAAAGCGTGCAAGGTCTCGTGCTGACGTTCCACGCGGCGCTGTCGGAGCTGCCGGCCGGCTCGCCCAGCCGTGCCAAGCTGGAACGGGCGATGCTGCTGGCAGAACGCGTGATCGAGGAGGGCCGCGACGAGGTACAGCGCCTGCGCTCGCCGGACGGGCCGGAAGGCGACGTGGGCGCGGCGCTGGCGCAGGTGGGTGCGGTGCTGCAGGAAGGGCACGACGCGCGCTTTGCCCTGCACGTCGAAGGCGAGCGCACGGCGCTGCGCGGGCCGCTGAACTGCGAGGTCTATCACATCGGCCGCGAAGCGCTGATCAACGCGTTCCGCCACGCCGGCGCGCGCCACGTCGTCGCCACGCTCGATTACGGCGCCGACGCATTCGTGCTGCGCATCGCCGACGACGGCCGCGGGCTGCCGCCCGAAGTGGCGCTGTCCGGCCGGCGCAGCGGCCACTGGGGCATCCCCGGCATGCATGAACGGGCCGAGCGCGCCGGCGGCACGCTGCGGCTGTACGGGGGCGACGGCGGCGGCACGGTGGTCGAACTGACGGTGCCGCGCACCGCCGCGTACGAGGACGCCGGCTGGCGCCTGCCGCGGCTGTGGCCTGCCGCTCAGGGCGCCCGGTAGAACTCGATCTCGACGATCGACAGCACGCCTTTCGGCGTCTGGTTCGCGCCCGTGTCGGCGATCGCCTGGTTGGCCACCTCGGTCAGCCGGATCGCATTTGCCTCGTCAGCCTCGCCATTGAGTTCGACGCGCACGGTGCTGCCGCGGCGCGGCGCCAGCGGCAACGTCACGTAGCCGAGGCTCTTCGGCGTGCTGCCGCTCCAGACCTGTTCGCCGTCGACGAATACGCGCAGCGGATAGCTGCGTTCGCGCCAGCCGGCCAGCTTCAGCGTCATTTCGGTCAACGTGGCCGGTTCCGTCAGCCGGTAGGTCACCGCGGGATTGCGCTCGCCCGGATTGCTCGACCATTTCGTCGTCTCGTCGTCGTCGAACGTGGCGCCCGCATCGCCGCCGCCGGATGCCTCGGCCGCCGCGATAGGCACTGACACGCGGCTGACGCGGTACGACGGCGTCGCCGGGGTCGGGCCGCGTTCCAGGTTCGATGGCAGGCCGTCCGCCGGGAACTCGCGCGCCAGGCCGCCCGTCACCTTCACGGCCAGCGTATCGAGCGTCACCACGGCCGGCGCCAGGCCGTCGGCCGTGGCGCGCAGCACGACGCGGCCGGCCTCGGTGGTGCTGCGCACCAGCACGCGGTTGACGCCACCCTCGACGGGCAGCGCGCGCGCCAGCACGTGATTGCCCGGCCCCTGCGCGATACCGCCGCGCCATTCGGCCGGCCCGTGCAGGTCGAAGCGCACCGTGTCCAGCGCGACGGGGTTGCGCCGCCCCTGGGCGTCCACCACCTCGACCTGCACGAGCGCGAGGTCGGCGCCGTCGGCGCGCAGGCCGCGCGGGCCCGTCAATGCCGTCAGCTTCAACGCCGCGGGCGCGCCTGCCGTCGCCAGCCTGGCCTCGCACACCTGGCGGCCGCCGGCATCGTAGCCCACCGCCCGCAGCTCGCCAGGCTGCCACGCCACGTCGTCGAACGTGAACAGGAAGCGTTCGCTCTGCCGGCCGGCGCCGAGCTTGACGCCATTGAGGTAGAGATCGACCCGCTCGGCGCTGGAGATCACCGTCACCGGTTTCACGGTGCCGGGCGCATAGTTCCAGTGGCCGACGATGTGGGCACGGGGCCGTTCCACGTCGACCCAGCCGTCCCACATCACCTGGTGCGCGTAGTAGCCGTCCTTCGGGATGCGCATCGCATCGACCTCGCCGCTGCGGCGGTAGTTCTCGGCGCCGCGGTGGTGCGTATTACTGTCCGAGAAAACGATGTTGACGCCACCGGACGACACCCGCGTGCCGGTGCCCGGGCGCTCGCGCCAATAGTCGTACCAGCGCTTCACGTTCTCGATCGCGTGGCTGTCCATGTTGCGGTTGTAGGCGGCCGCGCTCTGGCCCTTGTGCGGCGGGCCGTCGCCGTCCTTGTGGAATGGCGGCGTCCAGTCGTCCCAGAATTTGCGGGCCGCCTCGTCGCGCGAGTACTCCATCGCCCACATCGGCATGCGCGCGCTCTTATTGATGTATAACATTTCGCCGCCATACTCGGCGATCCGCTGCAACTCCGCCGCCAGCATCTCGCGGCTGCCGGCGGCGCGGCCGCCATGCGGATCGTAGCGGTCGCGCAGCGCCTTCATCTCGCGCATGTGCTCCGCGCTGACGCCGCGGTTGCCGGCCTCGAAGAACACGATGCTGGGGTTGTTGCGGTAGTAGACCATCGCATCCGTCATCACGGCAATGCGCTGTTCCCAGCGGCGGCCCGTCACGTCCGCCTCCGAATCGCCGGCCGGCATCGCCTGTAGCATGCCGACGCGGTCCAGCGATTCCACATCCTGCCGCCACGGCGCGATGTGCATCCAGCGGATCAGGTTCGCGTTGCTCGCCACCGCGAGGCCGTTGCTGTAGTCGCTGAGCCAGGCCGGCACGGACATGCCGACGGCCGGCCATTCGTTCGATGTGCGCTGCGCATAGCCCTTCAGCTGCAGCGCGCGGCCGTTCAGCTTGACGATGCCGTTATTGAACTCCGTCTGCCGGAAGCCCGTGCGCGTGACCACCGTGTCGACCGCCTTGCCATCCACCTTCAACGTCGTCGCCACGTCGTACAGGTAGCCGTAGCCCCAGCTCCAGAAGTGCAGGCCGCGCACCGGCGCGGCGGCGTGCAAGGTGGTAGTGGCACCGGCCGCGATCGTGCGCGGCGGGGCGGCGAAGCGCGCCACTTCCTTGCCGTCGCGGTCGCGCAGCCGCACCTCGTACGTGACCGTGCGTGCCTTGCCGGATTCGTTGCGCACCTCGGACTCCGCGTGGATCGTCGCGCGGCCGGCCGCGATGTCGAATTCGCGCGCGTACACGTAGACGCCTGTCGTGCCCAGCGTTGAGTACAGCGGCAAGGTCTGGTACAGGCGGTCCGTCACGTGCAGCCGCACGTTCTTCGGCAGGCCGCCGTAGTTCGCGTTGAAGTTGCGGTCGGCCCATTGGTAGCGCTGGCCGGTGGCGGCTTCGCGGTAATCCCAGCGGTTGTCGGTGCGCACGGCCACCACGTTCTCGCCGGGCGCGAGGGCCGCCGTGATGTCGAAGCCGAACGCCGTGACGCCGTTTTCGTGCAGCCCCAGGCGCTTGCCGTTCACGTACACCTCGGCGGCCTGGCGCGCGCCCTCGAACTCCAGGAACACTTTGCCGCGCGCAGCACCGGCCGGCAGCGTAAACCGCTTGCGGTACCAGGCGATGCCGGTGCGGTGGTCGACGATGTCCCTGCCGAATGCATCGTCCTCGTTCCATGCGCGCGGCAAGGTCACGGCTTGCCAGCTTGCGTCGTCGAAGCCGGGGCGCATCGCATCGGGCGGGTCGGCAACGGCCAGGCGCCAGCCGGGGTTGAAGTTGTAGACGGTGCGTGCGGCCTGGGCCGGCAAGGTGCCGCATGCCGCCAGCAGTACGGCGCACGCGAGGAGGCGCGAGGGGGAGGGCGTCATGGTCTTCCTGGCTGGAGCGCCGCGCTCGAATACTAATATATCAGCGCGGACGAGGGTGGATGGGGAAGTCGTGCACGGGAACATGGCTTGTCGGGCGAAGTCGCGTTACCGCCGCGCGGCGGGCGGCAAAGGTTGGTCGGTGTGGAACGGCAGCGCCGGCAGGCCGGCGCCGTTGACGAGGTTCGGCTGCGCCGCCTCGTCCCAGCCGAAGCGCACGGCGCGCGGCTGCGCCACCTGCGGGCTGGCGACGGCCACCATGCCGCGCTCGATCGTCGCGGTGGCCGGATACCAGCGGCCGTCCGCGCCGGCCACATCGAACCACGACAGCGCCTTGCCATCGCTGGCGAACAGGCCGTCCGCATGGTCGAACGCCAGCAGCGCGCGCCGGTCCCGCACCTGCATCGCCCGGAACACCGGGCCGTATGGCTCGATGTCGCGGCGGCCATAGGTGCCGGCCAGCGCCAGGTTCGCCAGGCGCTGGCCGACCGTCTTCTTGTCGCGCGGGTGGATGTCGGCAAGGTCGTCGGCCAGGTCCGTCGTCACGACCATGCCGGTGCCGGGGATCGCCAGCGCGGCCGCCTGCGCCTGGCGCAGCCGGGCCGCGCTTTCCGGATCGATGACCTTCGCATGGCGCACCACGTGGTACAGGTGCGGCGCGATCTGCACGTAGTAGAACGGCAGGTCGCGGCCGAACGCGGCGCGCCAGCGCTCGATCAGCGCCGCCATCTTCGGCGCGTAGGCCGCACCGTCGTCGCTGTCGATCACGTTCGATTCGCCCTGGTACCAGATCACGCCCGTCAACGCGAACGGGGCCAGGCCGGCGACCATCGCGTTGTACAGCACCCCGTGCTCCGGTGCGGCTGGCGCCTCGCCCGGCGTCCACAGTTCGATGCGGGTGCCGCCGACGCTGGCGTCGATCAGGCCGATCGGCCGGCC
Source organism: Pseudoduganella flava (assembly GCF_007830495.1). Lineage (GTDB taxonomy): Bacteria > Pseudomonadota > Gammaproteobacteria > Burkholderiales > Burkholderiaceae_D > Rugamonas > Rugamonas flava. The sequence continues at coordinate 166,614 of NZ_VLKW01000011.1, forward strand.
CAGCTCGCGCTGCAGGCGGCGGCCGAAGAAGTAGGCGGCCGCCGAGAATTGCGTGGCCTGCACGGCCTCCGGGCTGCAGCGCACCCACTCGCCGGCCACGTCGTCCGCCGGCCGCGTGGCACGGTTGCGGGCCACCTTGAACAACCGGAGTTCGGGCGCGTCCGCCGCCGCGATCTCGGCGACGTGGTCGAACGTGGGCCGCTCGCCGCGCCGTTCGCCCAGTGGTTTTTGCATGTTCGACTGGCCGGACGCGAGCCACACGTCGCCCAGCAGCACGTCGCCGACGGCGATCTCGTTGGCGGCGCCGCGCACCCGCAGCGTGTCGGCACGCACGGCGCGTAGATCGAGGCGCACCTGCCAGCGGCCGTCCGCGCCGGCGCGCGTGCCGGCGGTGGCATCGCCGAAGCTTACCGACACCGCCTCGCCCGGCGCGGCCCAGCCCCACACGGGCGTGTCAACGGCACGCTGCAGCACCATGTGCTCGGAAAGGATCGCCGGCAGGCGCACCGCCGCCGCGCAGGTTAGCGGGATGAACGACGCGGCGATGAACGACGCAGCGACGAACGACGTGGCGATGGCGGCAAGGAAGGGCAGGCGCATGGGCAGGTCCATAGATGCGGCGATTATCCGGTTCGCCACGGGGCTGTCCAGCGGCCGCGGGCCGGCCGGCGCAAATGCTCACGAAGTTGATCCGGCGTGCCGGGCCCCTCCCGCGGCGGCGCCGCCGTGCGTACAATCGCAGCCATGAGTGAACACAGATTGCCGGGCACGTTCCGGCTGGACCGGTCCAGGAACGCCGCGCTGCAGGTGTACGAACACCTGCGCGAACTGATCGTCACGCTGGCGCTGCCGCCCGGCGCCGTGCTGTCGCGCACCGAGCTGGCCGGCTACTACGACGTGTCGGTGACGCCAGTGCGCGATGCGCTGGCGCGGCTGGACGACGAGAAGCTCGTCGAAGTCTTCCCCCAGCACGCGACGCGGGTGCGCGCGGTCGACCTGGACTCCGCGCGCGAGGCGCATTTCCTGCGCCTGTCCGTCGAGCTGGAACTGGTGCACGGCCTGGCCCAGCGCGCCGACGCCGAGCTGGCGGCCCGGCTGCTGGCCCTCGTCGCAAGCCAGCGCGAGCACCTCGCGGCGGGCGACCTGGCCCGCTTCACGGCGGTCGACATGGACTTTCATCGCACGATGTACGAAGCGGCGCTGCTGACGGGCCTGTGGCAGCGGCTGCGCGAAGGCAGCGGCAACCTGGACCGGCTGCGCCGCCTGCACCTGCCGCTGAACGGCAAGGCCAGGGCGATCCTCGACGAGCACGCGCAGATCGCCCGGGCCATCGCCGACGGCGACCCGGCGCGCGCGCAGGCGTGGGTGCGCAAGCACCTGTCCGGCACGTTGTCCGAACTCGATGCGCTGCGCGCGCGCTACCCGGACTTCGTGCTGCCCGTGCAGTGACGGCGGAGCGCCAACAATCACGAAGTCGAGCGCAAACGCCGCCGGCGTGGCGCTACCATCGGCTGGCCCATCCCACGACAAGGAGACTTCATGAAAGCCTGGTACAGCTTCGCACCCGTCCTGTTCACCGCGGCGGCCGGCCTCGCGTCGCATGCGGCGGCCGCCACGTATTACGTCGCACCGAACGGTAACGACAACGCACCTGGCACCCTGGCCGCGCCATGGAAGACGTTCGCGCAAGCGCAGGCCATCGCCGCGCCCGGCGACACCGTGTACTTCCGCGGCGGCACCTATGCGTACGCGGCGGGACTGAACGCGTGCGCGAGCCGTACTGACACGGTCAACGCGATCACGCTGAACAAGAGCGGCCAGGAAGGCAAGCCGATACGCTACTGGGCCTATCCGGGCGAGAAGCCGCGCTTCGATTTCGCGCGGATGAAGGACGACTGCCGCGTGAAGGCTTTCAACGTGGTGGCCAGCTGGCTGCACCTGAAGGGCCTGGAGATCACGGGCGCGCCGCAGCAGCCGGGCAATACGCTGAACAACGAGTCGTGGGGCGTATGGGTGCGCGGCAGCCACAACGTGTTCGAGGCGCTGGACACGCACCACCACATGGGCCCCGGCTTCTTCCTCGCCGACGGCAACAACAACCTCGTGCTGAACGTGGATTCGCACCACAACTACGATCCGTACAGCCGCAGCGGCGCAGGCCAGAACGCTGACGGCTTCGGCGCCCACATCCGCGCGAATCAGCCAGGCAACGTGTTCCGCGGCTGCCGCGCGTGGTCGAACACGGACGACGGCTTCGACCTGATCAACGCGCAGTCGAGCGTGCTGATCGAGCATTCGTGGGCATGGCTGCACGGCTACCTGCCCGGCACGACGACGCCGATCGCCGCAGGCAACGGCAACGGCTTCAAGATCGGCGGCTTCGGCGGCGCCTGGGCCGCGGACGCGCCGGTGCACGTCACGCGGTTCAATGTCGCGCTCAACAACAAGGTCAACGGCTTCTACGCGAACCACCACCCGGTGGCCAGCCAGTTCCACAACAACACGGCCGTCAACAACCGTACGGGCTTCAACCTGCTGGGCGTGGACGAATCGGGTGCCGCGGTGGCGCGCGGCGTGGCGCGCAACAACCTGGCCTACGGCGGCACGCCGGCCGCCAACGTCGACGGCGCGGACGTGGCCCGCAACAGCTGGAATCTGCCCGTGACGGTGAGCGCCGCCGACTTCCAGAGCGTCGCCACGACGGGCTGGGATGCGCCGCGGCTGCCGGACGGCAGCCTGCCCGAACTGCCGCACTTCCACCTGGCGCAGGGCAGCGACCTGGTCGATGCCGGCGTCGACGTCGGCCTGCCGTACACCGGGGCGGCGCCGGACCTCGGTGCGTTCGAAGGCACGGCGCCGGTGCCGAAGTTCGCCGACGTGACGGCCAGCGTGCACATCGTGCGCACCGGCCTCGTGCTGGACCGCGTCACGCAACGCCAGCAAGGTACCGTGACGTTCACGAACACGGGCATCGAACCGCTGGCCGGCACGCTGTACCTGCGCCTCGATCACGTGACGGATGGCGTGACGCTCGCGAACGAGAGCGGCGCGCAGGGCGGCGCACCCGTGCTGGAACTGCCCGTCACCACGCTGGCGCCGGGCGCAACGGCGACCGTGTCGACGGTGTTCGCCAACCCGGCCGGCAGCACCGTGGCGTACACCCCGAAGCTGTTCGCGGCCACGCCCTGACTGACGCCATCAGATCGCTCGCCATCCCATCGGTCGCCATCCCATCGCGCCATCCCATCGGGTGCGCTCATGCCGCGCGTACGCGCAGCAACGTGGCGACCAGATCGTCCTCGTCGATCGGCTTGGCGATGAAGTCGACCATGCCGGCCACCACGCAGGCGTCGCGCTCTTCCTGCGTGACGCCGGCTGTCATCGCGACGATCGGCACCGTCAGGCGCAACGCGTCGCGGATCGCACGCGCCGCGGCCAGGCCGTCCATTTCCGGCATCTGCACGTCCATCAGCACGGCGTCGTAGCCATCCGGCTGCCGGCCCAGCAGGTCCAGCGCTTCGCGGCCGTTGCCGGCCACGGTGACGGTGGCGCCGGCATAGTCGAGCAGCGCCATCGCCACGGTCTGGTTGATCGGGTTGTCCTCGGCCAGCAGCACGCGCAGGCCCGCTAGCGGCTGCGCCGCGCCCGCATCGCCGGCCGCCTGCGGCGCCGCGCCGGGCCGCCGCACGTCCAGCACCGCGGCATGCAGCGCCGCCCGCGTGGCCGGCGCATGCACGATGGCGGTGGGGAAGGGCAGGAGCACGTCGCTGCCCGTCACGTCGAAGCCGGCAGCGATGCGGATCACGGCAAAGCCGGCGGGCAGATACGCCTGCCGCGCGGCCAGCGCCGCCAGGATGGGGCCGTGCCCGATGCCCGCGCCGACGATCGCCAGCGCATATGGGAGCGCCGCACCGGCGTCAAACAGTGCCGCCACGTGGGCCTCGTCCTGCGCCACGTGCAGGTGCCAGCCCCAATGCGCGCAGGCGTTGACGATGGACGCCGCCAGCGGCCCGTCCGCTTCGCACAGCAGCACCTGCAGGCCGCGGTGCGGCGGCGGCAGCGCGTAGCGGTCCGGCTGGCCCGCCGCCGGCAGCAACGGCACCGCCAGCGTGAACGTGCTGCCGGCGCCCGGCATGCTTTCCAGGGTCAGCGTGCCGCCCATCAGCTGGGCGAGGCTGCGCGCGATCGTCAGCCCCAGGCCGGTGCCGCCGAAGCGGCGCGTCGTCGACGCATCGGCCTGGGCGAACGCCGAGAACAGGCCCTTCTGCTGTTCCGGATCGATGCCGATGCCGGTGTCCCGCACCGCCACGCACAGCGCCGGCGCGCCGTCCGCCAGGGTGCCCGGCGCGAAACGGCATTCGACCGAACCCTGTTCCGTGAACTTCAGCGCATTGCCGATCAGGTTCGTCAGCACCTGTTCGAGCCGCAGCGCATCCGCATTGACCGTCGCGGGCAGCGTGGGCGCCACGTCGACGAGCACGCGCAGCCGCCCGCCGCCGTTGACGGCCATCAGGCGCGCGCAGGCCAGCGCGATGTCGTCCAGCGGCACCGGCTCCGGGTGCAGCGTCGCCTTGCCCGCCTCGATCTTCGAGAAGTCGAGGATGTCGTTCAGCACCGCCAGCAGCGTTTCGCCGGAGCGGCGGATCATCCGTACCAGCTCGTGCTGTTCCTTGTCCAGGCGGCTGCGGTCGAGCAGGGCCGCGATGCCCAGCACCCCGTTCATCGGCGTGCGCAGCTCATGGCTCATGTTGGCGACGAACGCGCTCTTCGCGCGGCTCGCGCTCTGTGCGATCTCCACCGCGCGGCGCAACTGCTCCTCCGCTTCGCGGGCCGCCGTCACGTCGCGCACGATGAACGCGAAGCCCGTCAGCAGTCCGTCGCGCCGCACGGCCGACAGCTGCAGTTCGCCCATGAAGCGGCTGCCGTCCTGGCGCACGAACGCCGTCACGGCCGTGGCGGCGCCCCGTTCCGTGGCCTCGGCCAGCAGCGCGCGGCCGCGCTCCGGTTCGGCCCACAGGTCCAGCGGCCGGCCCACCGTTTCGGCATCCGTATGGCCGAACAGGTTCGTCGCGCCGTCGTTCCACGCCTCGACGCGGCCGGCCACGTCGAGGAAGATGATGGCGTGGCTGCGCACGCTGGCGGTGAACAGCCGGAAGCGTTCCTCGCTCTGGCGCACGGCGCGCTGTTGGTGCTGCAGCTCACGCGTGATCTCCTTGGCGATGGCGACCGCGCGGGCCCGCGTCGACGCCAGGCCGCGAACGATCTCGAACAGCAGGAGGCTGATCAGCGATCCGAGGCCCAGCGTCAGCAGCGGGCTGCGCCGGTCGACGGTGGCTTCGAAGCTGGCGGTGGCCGTGAAATCCAGGCGCCAGCGGTTGCCGGCGGCGTCGATCGTCAGCGTGCGTTGCAGCGCGAGCGGCTTCACGTAGCGGGGCGCCGCGCGGGGCGATGGTGCGCTGTCGTAGATGGGCCGCCCGCCGGCGCCGCCGTGCAGGTCATGGATTCGCAGTGCGAAGGCACTGCCGTTGCCGAGCATGCTGCCGACCATGTCGCCGATGCGGAACGGGCTGTAGACGAAGCCCCGCAATGCCGCCACGCGGCCGGCCGCCGTGCCCAGGTCCGCGCCCTGGCGATACACGGCACGAACATCAGGAAGCCCAGCTGGGCGGGGCGGTCGAGGTCCTGCACGAGCGCCAGCGCCGCCGTGCTGCCGATGCCGCCGTGGGCGATGGCCGGTTCCAGCGCGGCGCGGCGCACCGGGTCGGACAGCAGGTTGAAGCCGATCGCGCGCTCGTTGCGGGCATTGACCGGCGCCAGGTAGGTGGCGACGACGGCCGGCCACGCGGCCGGCTCCGGCCAGATGTGGAAGCCGGGGCGTTCCATCCGCTGGCGCGCCAGGAACGCCGCCCGTTCATGTTCCGGCACCCACGTGGCGTAGCCCAGCCCCAGCGTGCCGGGGAACGCCTGCTCGAGATCGAAATCGCCGACGTACGCGCGCCATTCGGCGGCGCTGACGTCGTCGGAGGCGTCGAAGAACGCCCGCCCGGCCGTCAGCATGCGCCGGTAGTTGCCGATCCGGTAATCCATCTGCTGCCAGGCGTCGTTGACGACGGCGCGGAATTGTTCGACGATGCGCCGCTCCGACCACGCGGCGATGCCGTGCCATGCGGCCACCGTGATCGCCAGGCACAGGGCGAGCGTGACGACGGGCCAGCGCCCCGGCCGGCTGCCGTCCGTATCGCGGAAGTGGCCGGCGGCCGTATTCGTCAGCACCATGCCGGCGATCGCCAGCAGCGCCAGGTACATGTCCAGCGCCAGCAGCGAGTGGAACTGGTCGCGCGTGGCGAACGGCCCGTTGCCGGCCAGCGTGACCCAGACGGCGCCGCCGGCGGCCAGCGCCGCGACGGTCGTGCTGGCGATGGCGCCCTGCGCGAACGCGGCCCACAGCACCGGCACCAGCAGCAGGAACGGCGTCCACGCCGCCCAGGCGGGCGGCGACCAGCGGTAGATGGCGACCGTGGCGACGGCCGCGGCCAGCCACACTGCGCCATGCCCCAGCCAGTGCCGGCGCAGGCGGCGCAGCTCGGGCGCGGCGGTCCACGCGGCCAGCAGCGGCGTCACCAGCAGCATGGCCATCAGGTCGCCGAGCCACCACAGCGTGGCCACCTGCACCAGGTCGGCGGCGGCGACGATGTCGGCGGCCACCAGCGCGATGCCGCCGGCCGCGCCGCTGACGGCGGCAGCCACCGTCACGGCGAGCAGGTAGCCGTACACGACGAGGGGATTGTGGCGCCGCAGCGCGCGGCCGCAGTGGCGGATCAGCCAATACGCCAGGACGACGGCGAGCAGGTTGGCGATCGTGATCGCGCATGCCGCGGCGATCGCTCCCTGCGTCAGCCCGGCGCCGCGCGCCATCAGGTACAGGTTGACCAGCAGGCTGCCGGCCGCGATGGGGATCAGCATCTGCCGGCGCCAGCGCAGCAGGGCGGCCAGCGCGATGCCGGTGGGCAGCCACAGCGGGCTGCTGTTGCCGTTCGGTACCGCCAGCGCCAGGCAGGCCGCGGCGCCCAGCAGGTAGCCGGCCAGGCACAACAGCGCTTTGCCGGCGGCGGCGGCCGTCAGCGGCCCGGTGCGGATTTTCATGTGCGCGTCCCCCTCGCGCCCCGATCATGCCTCAGTTGGGTTGAAGGCGCGGCACGATTCGGCGCGCGTTGCGTGGTTGCGTGGCAACAAAAAATACCTATGAGAACGATTGCGGCGGTATAATCGGGCGACGCGGCAGCGCCCCACGCCCAAGGGCGCGCCGTCCACCTGGCCGATACCCCGCCGGACCCAAACCTGCGCCCGATGGCGCGTTGGAGTTTCCGTGTCCCCGGCCGTTGCCCATTTCGCCAGTTTCAAGTTGAAGGTGTCCGCGCTCGTGATGGCGATGGTGCTGATCGCGGCCATCGCCGTGGGCGGACTGTCGCTGCTGATCGCCGAGGTGCAGATGCAGCGGATGACGGGCGCGCAGGAGCTGTCGGCACTGGCCGGCGCCGCCGCCTACATCGACAACGACCTGCACGCCAAGCAGCAGCTGCTGAAAAGCCTGGCCGAGGAAGCCCAGGTACGCAACCTGGGCCCGGCCGACGTGCAGGCGCTGCTGGAGGCGCATTCCACGCTGCGCGACGAATTCATCAACGTGGCGTCGTACGACGCGCACGGCGATCGCATCGCCAGCCTGCGCAACCGGCAGGACAAGGCGCTCAACGTATCCGGCCGGGCGTACTTCCAGCAGACGCTGGCGGGACGCGAAGGCATGATCTCGGAACCGTTCAAGAGCGGCCTGTCGGGCCGGCCGGCCGTCGCGCTGACGCAGCCGCTGGCCGATGCCAAGGGCGAGATCTACGCCGTGCTGGTGGGCGGCATCGACCTGCTGCGGCCGTCGTTTGCCGCACAGATCGAGGCGCTGCGCAGCATCCCGCAAGGCTATCTGTTCATCGTCAGCGCCGACGGCACCGTCGTGCACCACCCGAACAAGGACCTGATCCTGACCCGCCCGGATCTGGAAGAGCGCCCGGCACTGCATGCGGCGCTGGCCGCGCCGGAGGGCTGGCGCGCCGACCTCGTCGACGACGGCCAGCCCGTGTTCGTCGCCTACAAGCGGCTGCGCCAGGTCGACTGGACGGTGGGCGTGTCGTCGCCGCTGCATGAGGCCTTCGCGCCGATGGCGGCCGTATGGATGAAGGGGATCGCCGCGGCGGCCGTGTTCACGGCGCTGGCCGGCGTGTTCGGCTGGGGTCTCGTGAAGGTGCTGATGGAGCCGCTGGACCGGTTGCAGAAGAGCGTGGAGGCGATCGATTCCGGCGCCACCGACATCGAGGCGCTGGACGTGCAGGACCGCGACGAGTTCGGCCTCCTCAGCCGCGCGCTGTATCGGCTGTCGCGCCACCGCCAGCAGGCCGAGGACGAGCTGCACCGGCTGGCCACGACGGACGTGCTGACGGGGACCTACAACCGCCGCATGTTCGACGACTTCCTGCCGGCGGCGCTGGCCCGTGCCCGCCGCGCCGGCGAGGCGCTGGCCGTCGCGTTCCTCGACGTGGACAGCTTCAAGCACATCAACGACACCTACGGCCACGCGGTCGGCGACGCCGTGCTGGTGGAGTTCGCGCGCCGGCTGCAGGGCGCCGTGCGGCGCACGGACACCGTGGCGCGGCTGGCCGGCGACGAATTCGTCATCGTCTACGAACAGCTGGGCGATGCGGACGAGGCCCACCAGCTGGGCGGCAAGCTGATGGCGGCGATGGAGCGGCCGTTCCAGGCGGGCGGCGCGACGCTGCGCGTGACGGCCAGCGTCGGCATCGCCATCACGCGGCACCACGCCAGCGCGCAGGCCGTGATGCAATCGGCCGACTACGCGCTGTACGGCGTGAAGGCGGCGGGGCGCGACGGCTATGCGGTGAACGTCGTCGGCACCGAGAAACTGGCCTGCGTGCGCGGGCGCGAGCAGGCCAGGGTGCGCCCGCGCGAAGAGGCGGTGCGCGCCTAGCCGCTGGGGCTCAGCGGCGCATGCGCAGCCGCGCGATGGCCGCCAGCGGCTTCTTCAGCGCGCGTACATCCGCACCCGTGCCGGCGCGCAGGTAGCCGCGCGCGTACGCGGCCTGGCGCGCCAGCTCGCCGTTCCCATGCTGCAGTTCCGGCAGCAGCCGCTCCGCCACGGCCACGTCGTTCATCAGCCCCAGCTGGTCCTGCAGCGCGGACAGGTTGGCGACATAGCGCTTGACGCTTTGTTTCGGCAGCAGGTCGCGGAAGAATTCCGCCGCATAGCGCGCCTTCTTCGCGGCGATGCGCACGCGATGGCGGGCCGGCGCATCGTCCGGATCGAGCTTGCCTATCCGTTGCGCAAGCCGCTTTTCCGCCTTGCGCAGCAGCGGCTGCGCGCCATCCGCGGCACTGGCCGTGAGCGCGCGTTGCGGAATGCCGTCCGCGCGCCACTGGCGCCCCTGCAGCCACGCGTTCAGGCGCAGCATCAGCTCGGTGAAGCGCGGCACGTGCAGCGTGTCCAGCATGTGCTTGTGCAGCCGGGCCGCCTTGGCGCGGGCGGCGTCGCGCAGCGCCGCCGTGTCGTTGCCGTCGATGCGGTCCAGCGTCGACGCGGCCAGCACGTCCCAGTCGCGCGTCGCGCCCAGTTCGCCCGCCAGCCATTCCAGGCCGTCGGCGATGTCGGCCGGCGGCACAGTCAGCTCCTCGAACATGTCCAGCAGCGCGCGCAGGCGGCGCAGGCCCACCCGCATCTGGTGCAGGCTCTCCACGTCGCGCGCCAGCACGCCGGTCACGTTGGCCTCCATCTGGCGCAGGCAGTTCAGGCCGATGCACTGGAACGCATCTTCCAATGACATCGATTTCTTCAGCCGCACCCGCGCGGCCTTGATGGCCTGCGGCGTGGCCGGCTCGGACAGCGCGTAGCCGCGCGCGGCCTTGCTGTCGTTGGCCATCCGCAGCGGCACGTCGTGGTGCAGCGCGAGCGCCAGGTCGAACAGCTGCGCGGGCGAGCCGCTTTTCAATTCCAGTTCCAGCTCCGCGATCGGGGTGTGTCGCTCGCCGCTGGCGATGTCGCCCGCATCGAGCGCGCACTCGACCTGTTCGCCGTCCGGCAGGCGGATGTCCCACGTGGTGCGCTGCGTGGTGTTGCGGAACACGGGCTGCAGCCGCGTCGCGATGTCGTCGGACGTGAGCGGCGCGGCCACCCGGGCCGGCTTGATCTGGCGTGCCAGCAGCGCCGGCTGCGGCGTCGCGTCGGGCAGCTCGCATTCCCATTCGCCGCGGCGATGCAGGCCGGGCGACGGGCCGTCGGCCGTCTTCACGGTCTGGATGAAGGTGCCGTCCTGCTCGCGCACGCGCAGGGTCAGGCCGTGCTTCCACAGTGCGTGTTCGGGCGTGTCGTAATAGGTGTCCGTGCGGCGGTGTTCGGTAGGGGCGCCCACCGCATGCTCGGCCAGGACCGGGTGCTGGCGCATGCGCTCGATGTCCGTCGGCGGGACTTGCAGTTTCAATTCGGTTTCCATGGTGTGCCTGGTTAGCTGAATGGTTAGCGATTCGGTTAGCGGATTGGTCACTATACGCCCGCGGCCGCGGCTTTTCGGTGGGCCAGGCCACTTAGCGGGCGACGCGAGTTTAAGCGCGGCTGACAAAACCTCTCGACATACCGCCAACAGATGAGCGAGCAGGCAAGCGACAGGAACGCCGGGTGCAGACGACCCAACGCCGTCGCCCAGGCCTTTCGCGCGACTCCACGCCATAGCGTGCGATCCGGGCTGCGATGCCCGGCAGCGACCAGGCCCGCTAGACTCTCGGTCTTTGGAAAAAGAGCGCGAGCCGCAACCTTACCTTGCGGCGAGACGATCCGTCATATTGGTTTGTCACGAAGTTCTGGTTCATCACACTGGGCCGCGCCAACGGCCGGTGCGTCGGCCGGACTGCGGTGCCAGTTGGCTGGCGCGACCACATGCGGCGTGGCGGGCTGCTCCGTGAAGTGTGGCGACATGATCTGCACGCCATGCAGGTTGAAGCCGTCGACTATGTTCTGGTGCAGGTGGGTCAGCACGTGGGCGCGATCGCGTGGCGACGCGCAGGCCGCATAAGCGATCAGCTTGTATTCGATGTAGAAGTCCGTCAGCGCCGTCAGCGCCACGATCGGCGCCGGATCGGCGGCAATGCCGGGCGTGGCGGCCGCCGCGCCTTTGAGCAGCGCGTGCACTTGGCGCCATGGAGTGTCGTACCCGATCGTCACGCTGGTATCGAGCATGTAGCCAGTGCCCGGCCTGGCGCGCGAGAAATTGCACACAGTGTTGCCCAAGATAAAAGCGTTGGGCAGCGCGATCTCCTCGCCGAATCCGGTGCGTAGCCGTGTCGCGAACATGCCGACTTCGGACACCGTGCCCTCGGCTGCGCCGATTCGCACGTATTCGCCCTTGCGAAGCGAGCGCGTGTAGATCAGGATCAGGCCCGAGGCCGCCTGAGCCACGACGCTCGACGCGCCTATCGAGACCATCAGGCCGGCCAGAACGCTGACGCCCTGGAACGCGGCCGTGTGCGAACCCGGAAGGTAAGGATAGGCCATCGCCAGCGCGAACAGGCCGATCATGATATTGACGATCCGGCGCGTCGGCGGGGCCGTTTCCTGATCAAGCCAGCCGCCTTGCACTTCGCCGCTTTCGACTCGCCGGAAGATCGAGGTGGCGGTGGCCATCGCCAGCCGCGCCACGACGGTGATCAACGCGACCAACAGCAGGCCCGGCAGTGCATTTGCGGCGGCGTGCGCCGCCTCCGCGGCAGTCCCCAGCAGATGGGTGCCGAGGCGCTCGCCCCAGCCTCGCGTGTAGGGAACTTGCGCCAGCACGAACGCGCCCCAAACAAAGGTAAACAGCAGGCGCAGTGCCCAGGCCACCATTACGGTGATAAGCAGCGCGAAAGGAACATACTGCTCGGCGTCCAGCAGCCGTGCGTACCGGGATCGGACCCGCTTCATGCGGACGCCCAGCAGCAGGGCGCAACGTTCCCGCATCGAACGTTGGGCCAGCGACACCATATGCAATAGGCCTCCGTAGACCGCTGTCGCCAGCAGGCAAAATGCGCCAGCGATAGCGAGATGACGCACACTGCTCCGGTCTCGCCGGTCCTGCAGCGCCTGCGCCAGGCGGCGCGCACTCTCGCTGGCCACCTCGTCGGTCGTGTCGCCGGCGAGCGCGTTGACGTCGCCCGGCGTGACGAGGAACAGCGCCTGGCCTGCGAGCAATACCTGCGTGCCCTCGGCGATCGGCCGGGTGGCGGCGCGTTGCTCCCCAGGCTTGGCCAAGGCCTTCTCCAGGCGCCGCTCCGCGGCGTCGGCACGCTCCTGGGCAGTGTAGCCCGCCAGCGGCGCGCGAAATACCATCACGGTGCGATTTGCAACTACCAGCTCGGCAGTTTGAGCCGAGGTCGGCATGGCGGTCGCGGCATGGACCGCGGCCGGGAAGAGCGAGCCAGACAGCATAACGCAGTACAGCAGCATTAACACGTGAACCCGGATGGCGGAATCGGTGCGCATGGCTTGGCTGGACTGGAAATCCGTGAGTGATGACTTTACCTGGATACGCTGGATTGTGGAGACAGGCAACGGCCGGCGCAACGATGTTGCGCGCGTAAAACAGAAACGGTTGCACTGCTGACGTCCTCAGCTCGTCTGTGTGCTCCCCGGTAGCGTTCGTGGTCAGTGTACCCGGCTGTTGTCTCAAGAACAACCGGGGCATTAGCTCACCTCACCGTGCGAGATCGTGCAACAACGTGTTAATGCGTGTATTATCGTGCACGAAAACATTGACGAAAGGACCACGATGAAACCGCTGACCATCCTGATCGCCGGCCCGTACCGCAGTGGCACCGGTGGCGACCCGGCGCGCGTCGCGCGCAATCTGCAGGCGTTGGAAGAAGCCGCATGGCAGGTCTATCGAAAGGGCCACGTGCCGCTGATCGGCGAGTGGATCGCGCTGCCGCTGGCGGCGCGCGCCGCGCTGGCACTCGATGCGCACGACGTGCCGTCCGAGTTCCTGTACGGCGTCGCGCACCGCGTGCTGGCGCAATGCGACGGCGTGTACCGGATCCCCGGCGATTCGCGCGGGGCGGATGGCGACGTGGCCAAGGCGCGGGCGCTGGGGCTGCCTTGCTGGAGCAGCCTGGAGGAAGTGCCAGCCGTGGCGTAGCTTAGCGCAGGCGCGGCTCAGCGCAGGTTGTGGCAGCGGGGCGGTCAGCGCCGCCGTGCCGGCTTGCGCTCGTCCATCCCCGCCTCGTCGATGTCGGTGGAACTGGTGCGCGAGCGCTGGTACTGCACGTCCGCCGCATCGTCGGGCAGCGGCGGCCCCACGTATGTGACGGCCACGTCGGCCAGCGCGCTGGCGCGGTCGGCGCCGAAGCCGTCCAGTGCCGTCAGCTTCAGCCAGCGCGCCGTGACCGGAGCCTGGAAGCGCACCGTCTGCGGCGCGAACGTCGAGCCGAGCGTGGCGTCGGTGACGTCGTGCCACGTGGCGCCATCGTCGCCAACCTGGATGCGCCACGTGCGCACGTCGCCTTCATGGTCGCGGTGGTTCTGGCGCGGCATCAGCACAAGGCCGTCGAACGCCGCCGGCGCGGCAAACGCGATCGTCAGCGCCGGCTGGCCGCGTGGCGCATCGCCTTGCGGCGCCACCAGCGCATACGTGTTCGGGTCGCCGTCGACCGTATTGGCGGCGTCCGGCCAGCCGGACGCCTGGGCGCCGAGTTTCGCCATCACGCGCGTATCGAACAAGCTGGCACGCAGCGCGGCCGGCGCGATCGCGACGGCCGGCGCGAATCGCTCGCTCGCCATGTAGTCGAGCACCGACTTGCGCAGCTGCCGCGCGACGACGCGCTCGTCGAGCCGGCTTTCCAGGTCCGCCGTGGACACCATCAGCCGGCCCGGGCCGACCCGCGCTTCGAACAGCAAGCTTAGTTTGTAGTTGCGGTTCCAGTCGTCGATCGGCTGCACGATCGGCTGCAGCGCGGCCGGCAGGTGCCGCAGGTTCAGCGCCCGCGCCTGCGCGGCCAGCTCGGCCCATTGCCAGTCGTAGTGGTCGTCCGTCGGAAAGCCGGCGAGGGCAGGGTGGTCCCGTGCGATCCACAGCCCCAGCATGCGGCTCCAGGCCGGGTTCATCAACCGGTTCCAGAACACGGGCACGTCGTCCAGCGGCGGGGACGTCCAGCCCAGGTCCGCCTTGCGGGGCAGGTACAGCACCTTGCCGCCCGACGCCAGGCGCGCCTCGGCGTCGGGCCACGAATGCGTGACGAACACGCCGGCCGGCACCGGTGTCGCAACCTGCGCCGGATAGACCCAGAAGTTCCAGTCGTTTTCGGCCTGCGTCCCGGCCACGCCCACCACCAATCGGTAGCGCGCCGGTGCGCGGAGCCCGGCCAGCGGCAAGGTTACGCGGCCGAGCGGCGTGTTGGTGCCCAGGGCGACGTCGGTGGGCGCGAAGTCGCCCTGGGCGACGGTGACAGCGGCCGTGTCGACGATCTTCCACCAGGACCGCGCACCCGGTAGCGCGGCGCGGCCATAGTGGGCCACTTCGACGGGCACATCCAGCGTGTCCGCGCTGGTCAGCACAAGCCGTGTCATGCGCGCCAGCGGCACCGTCTCGCCATTGAAACGCCGGAACTGCTCCGGCGTCGCATAGCCTTTGCTCTCCCAGAATGGGTCGAGCAGGCCGACCAGTGCCGTGCCCTGGCCCAGGTAGTCGTGCAGGTCCAGCAGCTGGTAGCCGCTCATGCCGCGCGTGCGCAGCACGGCTTCGATCTCTTCCTTGTAGCACGCCAGCTGCCAGCGGCCCGAAGCGAGCGCGAAGTCGCGGTTCTTCTCCAGCACGCCGTGGGCGCGCGCGGAGTCGCGGAAGATCTCGTAATTAGCCGGCTGCACATACCCGGTGAATTTGTCGATCACGGCGAAGTCGGGGTAGGCCACCCACTGGCCCGTCTCGTGCCCCAGCACGGGCACGTCGATGCCTTCCAGCGCGGCGCTGTAGTCGCGCCCGAACCAGCCGGCCTTGTTGCGCAGCGGCTTCGGGCCGATGCGGGATGCGGCCAGGTAGTCGACGCCCTGGTCGATGTCCGGCACCACCTTGTCGGTATAGCCGGTATTGGTCGTGTACAGCCGGCGCGGATCAAGCTGCCGGAAGTGCGCGACCCATTTGCCCAGCGCTTCCTTCCACTTGCCCTTCGGTTCGTTGCTGGGGCTGAGCAGCAGGAACGACGGGTGGTTGCCGTAGGCGCGGATCAGCCGCTCGGTTTCCTCGTACAGCATCGCCTCCATCGCCGTGCCGGGCGAGATGGTGTTCCACATGCCCGGTTCCGGCTGCAGGTAGATGCCCACCTCGTCGGCCGCCTGGAACGCGGCCTCCGGCGGCGTGAACGAGTGGAAGCGCACGTGGTTGATGCCCCATGCTTTGTTGATCGCGAAGATCTTCTTCCAGTACGCCACGTCCGTCGGCGGATAGCCCGTCAGCGGGAAGTCGCCGCCGTGGTGTGTACCGCGCAGGAATGCCGGGCGGCCGTTGATCAGCATTTGCGTCCCGCGCGCGGCGATGTTGACGAAGCCGAAGCGCACCTGCCGAGTATCCGCGGCGCCCGGGCCGGTCAGGCGCAGGTCGAGCGTCTGCAGCGCGGGGTGCCATTCGTCCCACTGCGCCGTGTCGGGCGGGAAGGGCACCGTGAATTCGGCGCTGCCGCCTTGCGCCGTCCACGCGACGGGCACGCGCATGCCGTTCGCCTGCACGGTGCCGCGGCCGGCCTTGCCGCCGGCATTACCAATCGCGAGGCGCACGCGCACCGTGCGCGCGGCGGCATCGGGATAGACCTGCGCGTCGTCGATGTGGACGGGCGACGTGGCCTGCAATCGCAACTGCCCGACGATGCCGTTCCAGCTCATGCCCAGCGAATCGGACACGCTGTGCGCATCGGGCCGGTACGGCAGCAGCATGCGGTTGTCGACCCGCACGGCGATGCGGTGGCGGCCGGGCGGCAGCAGGCCAAGGTCGTACGCATGCTCGGCAACGAGGCTGCGCTGCGTGCCGATCTCGCGGCCGTCGACCCACAGCGTCGAACCCCAGCGCGGGCGTTCCAAGCGCAGCACGACACGCTTGCCGCGCCATGCGCCCGGCACCGTTACGTCGCGCTGGTACCAGGCGGCGCCCAGGTAGTGGCGGGGCGGTTGCGCGAGGAACGGCACCTTCACGTTGCCCGGCCGGGCGTAGTCGCGATAGTCGTCCCGCTGGTGCCATGCCTTGTCGTACAGCGACAGCACCCACGGCGTGTCCTGCGCGATCGCATCGCCATAGCCCTGCGCATTCAGGATGCCCGGCAGGGCGATGTGCTCGGACAGCGGCGCCGTGAACCAGCGCTGCGCGACGCCTTCGTCGCGGCGGTCGAGCGCGAAGCGCCAGGGGCCGGCCAGGTCGAGCGTGAACTTGTCGCCGGCGGCATCGGCCGGCGCGGCGCACAGGGTGGCAATGCACAGCGCCAGGCGGCACAAGGAGCGGAACAGGGCGCGAAAGGAGATGGTTGGCATCGCGGCATTATGCCGGCGCATGCCGCGAGGGGGCGGCGGCGCGGCGAACCGCTCAACAAGATGAGCGGGGAGGGTAGCGAATGGCAAGCTTGTTGCGAAACTGCATAAAGTGTGAATGTTAAGACATTTAAAGCCACATTTCACAACGCTTCGGGTTAAGATATTGCCTTACATCAATAGCGGCATGTGCGGTTCGTGCACCGGCCGCGCCCGGAAATACCATGATTGCCCGCCCATCGTTCCGTCGCCACCTGCCGTTCTGGCTTGCGCTGCAAGCGTGTTACGCCCACGCGGCGCCGGACGACGACCTGGCGGCGCTGCCGCTGGAAAGCCTGATGGACGTGACGATGGTGACGTCCGCCTCCCGCTTCGCCCAGCGGGCCAGCGATGCGCCGTCCGCCGTGGCGGTGCTGACGTCGCAGGACGTGCGCGAGCATGGCTGGCGCACGCTGGCCGATGCGCTGGCCACCTTGCCGGGCCTGTATGTATCGAACGACCGGAACTACACCTACTTGGGCGCGCGCGGCTTCTTGCGCCCCGGCGACTACAACAGCCGCTTCCTGCTGATGATCGACGGCGTGCGCGTCAACGACAGCGTGTACGACCAGGCGTCGATCGGCACCGAGGGCCTGCTGGACATGGACCTCGTCGAACGCATCGAATACGTTCCCGGCCCCGGCGCGGCCGTGTACGGCTCGAACACGGTGTTCGGCGTGATCAACGTGATCACGAAGTCCGGCAGCGCGCTGGCCGGCCCGCAGGCCGCGCTGGCCGCCGGCAGCAAGGGCGAACGGCGCGGCCGCGCCAGCTATGGCTACCACGCGCAGGACGGCACCGACGTGCTGTTCTCCGTGACCGGCTACACGCGCCGCGGCGGCGACCTGTACACCCCGGAATTCGCGACGGGCGACGCGGACGGCATCGCCCATGGCCTCGACTACGACCGCTCGCGCAGCGTGTTCGTCAAGGCCAGCCGCGGCCCGCTCAGCTTCGCGGCCGGCTACGTCAACCGCGTCAAGGGCATCCCCACCGCATCGTTCAGCGCCGTGTTCGACACGCCGAACGCCACGCGCGACGCGCAAAGCTTCGCCAGCATCGGCTACGCCCGCGAGCTGACCGACGCGCTGGCGGTGGCGGTGCGCTTCGAATGGGGCCGCGCGGATTACCTGGGCGTGGGCCTGTACCCGGACGGCGCGGACGCCGACCGCATCAACGTCGACGGCGACCACGCCGCCTGGCACGCGGTGAACGCGAACGTGACGTACACGGGTTTTGCCGGCCACAAGCTCTTGGTCGGCGTGGACGCGCAGCGCAACCGGCGCCGCGACCAGTTCAACTTCAATCTCGATCCTTACGAGCTGGTGATGGACGACCGCCGCGCCGATCACCGCGCCGGCGTGTACATCGAGGACGAGCTGCGCCTGGGCGCGGCGTGGATCCTCAACGCGGGCGTGCGCTACGACAGCGACAGCACCACCGGCGGGCGCACCAACCCGCGCATGGCGCTGATCTGGCACGCGAGCGCGCAGGACACGTTGAAGCTGATCTACGGTACCGCCTACCGCTCGCCGAACGCCTATGAACTGTACTACGCTGCTTCGGACTACGCGGTGCTGAACCCGCACCTGCGCGCCGAGGAGATCTCGACCCGCGAGCTGGTATGGGAGCGCCAGCCGGATGCATACAGCAGACTGTCCGCCGCGGTTTTCCATTACAGCATGGCGAACCTGATCTCGGAAACGCTGCTGCCGGATGGCGCGCTGATGTTCGCGAACACGGCGCGCGCGTCGGCGGACGGCGTGGAGCTGGCCGGCGAGCGGCTGTTCGCCGGCGGCGCGCGGGTACGCGCCAGCTACACGTGGCAAAAGGCGGGCGACGATACGGGCGCGCGGCTCGTCAACTCGCCGCGCCAGCTGTTCAAGCTCAACGCGACGTGGCCGCTGCCGGGCGACGCGCTGCGGCTCGGTACCGAGCTGCGGTGCATGGCGCGCCGGTTGACGGAACATGCCGACACGGGCGGCTGGTGCGCATGGAATGCGACACTGCTGCCGGCCCGCCGGCGCGGTGCGCTGGACTGGTCCGTCAGCGTCTACAACGGGGGCGGGCGGCACTATGCCGATCCGGCCGGCCCCGCGTTCGTGCAACAGGCGATCCCCCGCGAAGGGCGCACGCTGATGGCCAAGATCGGTTATGGTTTCTGAACGAAGGGCTGGCCGCGCGCCCGCGTCGCTGGCGCTCCTCGCACTGGTGCCGCCGCTGCTGCTGGCCGCGCCGTCGTGCCGCGCGGAGACGGACGACGTGGCGCTGAAGGCTGCCTACATCTACAACATCGCCCAGTTCACCGTCTGGCCCGCGGTGGCGGTGGCGCGGCCGTTCCACGTCTGCGTGGGCAGTGCGCACGCGCTGTGGGAAAGCCTGCGCAAGCTGCAAGGGAAGATGGTCGGCGAGCGCCGCTGGGCAGTCGTCGAACCGGCACCCGGCATCGCCTGCGACGTGGCGGTGCTGCCGGCCGGCGCGCACCGCCCGCAGGACGACAACAGCGGCACGCTGACGATCGTCGACGAGCCGCTGGCCGGCTATGCGGGCGCCGTCGCGCTCATCGAAGAGGACCAGCACCTGCGCTTCGACATCGATACGAAGGAAGCGGCGCGCGCCGGGCTGCGCTTCAGTTCCCGGCTGTTGCGGCTGGCGAGGAACGTGCGATGAAGCGCACGTCTTCATCCTCCTCCGCGCGCTTCCCGATCGCCTCGGCGCTCGGCAGCGGCCAGATCATCGCGGCCGTCGCCGCGCTGCTGATCGCCGGCGCCGTGCTGGTCGCCTACCAGCTGCTCGACATGCGCCAGAGCTTGATCGACGGCGCCCGGGTGCAGGCGGCGATCGTCGCCGACAGCGTCACGGCGCCGCTGATGTTTGGCGACGAGGACGCCACGCAGGACGTGCTGCGGTCGTTCCGCTACGCGCCGGGGCTGCGCGCGGTGGGCGTGTACGACAAGGATGGCAGGCTGGTGGCGCAATTCGCGTACCCCGACAGCCCGCTGCCGCGCGACTTCGATACGGCCCGCGCGGACCAGGACGGTGTCGTCACGGTGACCGAGATCGTGCGCCACAAGGACCGCCTGCTGGGACACACCGTACTGCGCACCGGCACCGAGCTGCTGCGGGCGGCGATGCTGCGCTACGTGGGCCTGCTGGCGGTGGCCTCGCTGGCCGCGATGCTCGTCGTGGCCGGGTTGTCGCGCAAGACGCGCGCGCGTGTCGCCGTGGCCGAGGAAAAGCTCGACTACATGGCCCACACCGACCACGTGACGCAGCTGCCGAACCGGCACGCCACGTATGCACGGCTGGAGGCCGAACTGGCCAGCGCGAGGGCGGCAGGCACGCAGCTGGCGCTGCTGCTGGTGGACCTGGACAACTTCAAGGCCGTCAACGACACGGCCGGCCATGCGGCCGGCGACCAGCTGCTCAGGAAGGTGGCCACCGCGTTGGCCGGTGCGGTGCGCTCGGCCGACCTGGTGGGCCGCATCGGCGGCGACGAATTCGCGATCATCGCCGCGCCGGTGCCGGGCCGCGCGGCGGCCGTCGCCATCGCGGCCAACGTCACGCAGGCGTTGCGGCACCCGATCCCGCTCGAATGCGGCGAGTTCTTCGCCACCGCCAGCGTGGGCCTGTGCCTGTACCCGGACGACGCGGCCACGCTCAGTGAACTGGTCAGCAGTGCCGACACGGCGCTGTACCACGCCAAGCACGGCGGCCGCAACCGGCTGGCCGAGTTCGTACCGGCGATGACGGCGGCGGCGCAGCGCAGCGCGGTGCTGGAGCGCGAACTGCGCCGCGCGATCGAACACGAGCAGCTGGCCGTTCACTATCAGCCGCAGTTCGAATGCAGCACCGGCCGGCTGATCGGCGTCGAAGCGCTGCTGCGCTGGCGCCACCCGGACCACGGCCCCGTGTCGCCGGCCGAATTCATCCCGATCGCCGAGGAGAGCGGCCTGATCGTCCAGCTGGGCGCGTGGGTACTGCAACGCGCCTGCGCCGACGTGGCAGCGTGGGAGCAGGCCGGCGGCCCGGCGCTGACGGTGGCCGTCAACATGTCGGCGCGCCAGCTGCGCGAGCCGGGCTTCATCGACGACGTGACGCGCGCGCTGGCGCAAAGCGGGCTGGCGCCGCACCGGCTGGAACTGGAGCTGACGGAAAGCCTGTTGATGGAAGACGTGCCAGGCGCCATCGCCTTCATGCAGGCGATCCGCGCGATCGGCGTGCGCCTGGCGATCGACGACTTCGGCACCGGCTACTCGTCGCTGGCCTACCTGCAGACGTTCCCGATCAACCAGCTGAAGGTGGACCGCAGCTTCGTGCAGCTGCTGCCGGGCCGCGGCGGCACGATCATCCACGCCGTGCTGGCGCTGGCGCGCGGCTTCGGCCTGTCCGTCGTCGCCGAAGGCGTCGAGGAACAGCGCCAGCTGGAATGGCTGCGGCATGCCGGCTGCGACGTCGTGCAGGGCTTCCTGCTGGGCGCGCCGATGGCGCCGGACGCGTTCGCGGCGCGCTTCCTGTCCGGGCCGGACGAGCGTACCGGCTAAGCGCCGGTCAGCCGCCGGCCATCGGCCAGCGCGGGAGTGCCTGTGGCGCCGGAGCGCGGCGCCGCAGTGGCCGCGTCATGCGCGATGCGGAACACGGCGACGGCCTCCGCCAGCCGCGCCGCCTCCTCGCGCATCGCTTCCGACGCCGCCGCGGCCTGCTCGACGAGGGCGGCGTTCTGCTGCGTGACGGAGTCCATCTCGCCCACGGCGTGGTTGATCTGCTCGATCCCTGCCGATTGTTCGCCGCTGGCGGTGGAGATCTCGGCCACGATATCCGTCACACGCCGCACGCTGGCGACGATCTCGCGCATCGTGTCGCCGGCTTCGCCGACCAGGCGGCTGCCCGCTTCGACCTTGGCCGTCGATTCCCCGATGAGGTCCTTGATTTCCTTCGCCGCGGCGGCCGAACGCTGGGCCAGCGTACGTACTTCAGAGGCCACGACGGCGAAGCCGCGCCCCTGTTCGCCGGCACGCGCCGCTTCCACGGCCGCGTTCAACGCCAGGATGTTGGTCTGGAACGCGATGCCGTCGATGACGCTTGTGATGTCGGCGATCTTCTCGGAGCAGCCACGGATCTCGTCCATCGTGCCGACCACGCGGCCGATCACGTCGCCGCCGCGCTGCGCGACCGTGGACGCCGCGTCGGCAAGATGATTGGCCTGGCGCGCATTGTCCGCGTTCTGCCGGACCGTGGAGGCCAGCTGCTCCATCGACGACGCCGTTTCCTCGAGCGCGCTGGCCTGCTGCTCGGTGCGGCCGGACAGGTCCTGGCTTCCTGTCGCTACCTCGGCGGCGGCCGTCGCGATGATGTCCGTGCCATGGCGCACAGTTGCCACCGTGGCCGCCAGGCTCGCGTTCATCGTGCCGAGCGCGCGCAGCAGGTTGCCCATCTCGTCCTGCGTGCGCGCGTCGATCCGGCTGGTGAGATCGCCGGCCGCCACGGTATTGGCGACGCCGAGCGCTTGTTGGACGGGCTGCGTGATCGAGCGCGTGATCCACCAGCCGACCAGCGCGGCGACGGCAATCGCGACGCCTCCGAGGCCCCACATCAGGCTGCGCGTGTGGTCGTAGGTGTCCGCCGCGGCCTGGGCGGCGGCGGCACTCATCTGGCGCTGGAACGCCGCCTGGTCGTTGGTGGCCTTCTTCAGCTCCACAAGCAACGGCCGCAACTCGCCGGTCAGCAAGGCGCGCGCCTGCGCTTCGGCGCCGCTTTCGACATGGGCCATCAGGGCTTCCTGGCCGGCCGTGTAGCGCGCGACTTGCGCGCGCATCTGGTCGAGCAGCTCACGCCCCCGCGGCAGGCGCAGCGAGGCATCGAGCTCTGCCAGGATGGTGTCGATCGCCTGGCGCGACGAGCGCACTTCGTCCGCCTGGCGCCGGCGGTCGTCCGGATGCTCGCTCAGCATCATGTTGCGCAGCGCGATCGCGATATCGTTGATCTCGCCGAGCATGCGGGTGGTCGCGTCGATCTTCGGGATGCGGTTGTTCACGATCTCATCGGTGCCGCCGTTGACGCGCGCCAGCATCGCGTTCGACAGCTGGACCATGGCGATCAGCATCGCGCACAGGATGCCGAAGCCGAGGGCAAGGCGTTTACCGATACCGAGGTTGGCAACATTCATCGCAAGGCCTCCATGTTCAGTCTGCTACGGCATTTATACCGAAGCGCCACCGCCTCCGGCGCACGGACCGGCGGCGCCGAAACAACTTTGCATGAATGGCAAAAAATGCTAGCTTTGCCGGCGTTCCCCACTTCCGCCGCTTACCGCCACCGACGATGACTACATTTCCTGACGCAAGCAACCGTTCGCTCGACCTGATCGGCATCGGCGAATGCATGGTCGAATTCCACGCCGCCGAACCGCTCGCCACCGCCACCGACTTCCGCAAGGGATTCGGCGGCGACGTGCTGAACGCCCTGGTGTCGGCGGCGCGCCAGGGCGCGCGCACGGCCTTCGTCACGCGCGTGGGCGACGACCCGTTCGGCCCCGGCCTGCGCGCCGCGTGGGCCGCGGAGGGTATCGACGTCACGCACGCGCCATTGACCCCGGGCGAAAACGGCGTCTACTTCATCTCCCTCGATGCGCACGGCGAGCGCTCGTTCACGTACCGCCGCGCCGGCAGCGCCGCCTCGATGCTCGCACCGGCCGATATCGACGAAGACTTCATCGCCTCGGCACGCTGCCTGCTGCTGTCCGGGATCACGCAGGCGATCTCGCCATCGGCCCGCGCTGCGACACTGGCCGCCGCGCGGATCGCTCGCCGGCATGGGGTGACCGTTGCTTATGACCCCAATTACCGTCCACGCCTGTGGGGCGACACGGACGCGGCCCGTGCCGCCTGCGCCGAGCTGCTGCCGTTCGTCGACATCCTGCTGCCCAGCATGCCGGCCGACTCGGACGTCCTGCCTGGTGCACCTTGGGATCTGGTGCCGCATGCCGTCGTCAAGCATGGCGAAGAGGGGTGTGAGGTGTGGCTCGATGGCTCGCGGACCGTGGTGCCGGCCGTGGCGGCGACCGTTGTCGATACAACGGGGGCGGGGGATGCGTGGAATGGGGCTTACCTGAGTGCGGTGCTGCGTGGGGAGGCACCGGTTGCCGCGGCGGCGCTGGCGAATCGGGTCGCGGCGGCGAAGCTGGCGCATCGGGGGGCGATTGCGCCGCGGTGATGGCGCCGTTCGCGCCGCCGTGCCCGCGTCGTACGATCGGATAATAGAGGAGAAGTTTCTGCATGGGCCACAATGCACAGTTGTCTCGGGAAGGTCACAACCAGGGTGACGGCTTAAATATGGGAAAGAATATAAGGAAGCTCAGCCAGATTTCGGGCCCGTCACTGGCGCCCCCGCTGGGAGGGCGGCCAGGTATCAATGCCATGGTGGAAGCGTTGCTCGGGCTGAAGAATGGCTTCTACGCGTTCGAGTCCGCGCTACACGTGTTCCCGGCAGGAGAAGGACTAGGTACGACTGGCGTACAAGAATGGAATTCCCGGTCGCTTTGGCGGCATAGCTATGGGAAGCTGGTCGACGGGATGTTCTTCTTTGCAGAGGATATATTTGGCGGGCAATTCTGCGTCAAGGATGGTGCCATTTATGGGTTTGATCCCGAGACGGCCGACGTTACCTTGATAGGACAGGATCTGGAGGAATGGGCGCAAGCCGTGCTGGACGACTATGACCTGCAAACCGGCTATTCCATCGCCCAGGAGTGGCAGTTGCAAAATGGTCCGCTTAGCCCATCCGACCGCCTGATGCCGAAGATTCCTTTCGTGCTCGGTGGTGCCTTCGATATTTCCAATCTTGTGGCGATCGAGCGCGCAAGGGGGATGCGCACACGTGGCAATCTAGCCACGCAGATCCATGATCTCCCTGATGGCTCTCAAATCCGCTTTGACATCGTTGACTGACCGATGCTTCTGAATAGCTAGCGGCGAGCAGATAATGGTCAATGCTTGCGGCGGCGTTGCTAAGGGTTAAAGAGTGCACAATATTAGGGATGTGGTGCTTGCTTCTGTGAACTTGAACGGCTACTCGTAGTCACCAGGCTTCGTCGGCTACTGTGAACGGATCGGCAAGTACAGGAATGGACAGGCGGAGACGGTCGTTTCCTGCCTGCTCGACGTGCTCGAAGGTGAATGGAACGATTGGACACTACTTAGTTCGCTCCACGCTAACGATGATGAAGTGGGACAGTTCGGTGATGCCGAGATGGATGCCGCGGACTCGAGTCTGGTGGCAGTTCTGTGCGCCAATGATGTGCTGCCGCGCTTCAGTTATCGTGCGCGGTTTGGAGCAGATTATGACGCGGATAGCTATGCTGCCGGGGTGGAGGCGGCATATTTAAACATGCTAGCGGTCCCCTTTCGTTCGGTGACACGCGGGGTCCTCGCACAGCTGTTAGCCGCTCGCATGCTTGTATATGGCCTGCGTGGACATTGTTTCCTCGTATGCGAGGGAAGGGGGCTGATCATGTATCCGCATGACGACACCGGCTTCGGCATCATTGCTTTTGGCCCCGCTCCTGATAAGGAAGGAGCATTGGACTTTTTGGCCGATGCAGGCAGGCTTGTCGGCTTTCAGTCTGTCATCGCTCGATAGCAGCGGAAAAGGCAGGGTAAGGCGGGACCTTCACAGTTACGTTGTCGGTAACGGGAGCAAGCGCGCTCTGGCAGATAACCGTCAATGTTGATGACGGCATTGCGCCGCGAGGATCGACCGTTCGACTGCATCGCCCACCGCGCGTATCGCTTCCTGCGTGCACTCGGCCGCAACCGGGGCGCGTACCGGCTGGGCCGGCACCCGAGAGACGCTGCGCCACGCGAAAGCGGCGATGACGCCAGCCGCGACGACGCCGATTATCAGGTTGGTTCGCTTCAAGGCAGCAGGCTCCGATCGAATGAGAAGGCGCGATGATAGCGCGTCGCGACGGGTGTCCGCAAACCACGTGGTACCTCAGCCTTTCCCTGCGTGACTATCGGAGAGATTTCTTTGGGGAACCTTCTGCTACCATCGTGGCATGAACATCCGCCACCTCGCGACCTGCGTCGCACACCGTTTGACGGCCGCATCGTTGCTGACGGCCGTCGCCATCGCGTCGGCGTGGGCGCAGGATCGTCCCGCCACCAACGCGGCAGACAATGACACCGCGATCGGTTACCGGAGCGTCGCGCAGGCCTTCGCCACCGTCCCGCACAAGCCTGGCGCCGAGGTCCGCGTAACCCCGAACGGCTGGACCATCGTCTCGTTCTCCACGCCTGAAACGGTGGTGTGGTCTTTTGCTCCGGCCGACCATTACGCAGCGCCGGCTGTTGTGCGGCGTACCTTGGTGACGTAACACGGCCAGGTCGGCATCCGCACGGCGGCGTTGTGCGAGGCCGCGCAGGAGCCGTGCGATCGGCTGATGGCGGAGTTCGCGCAGATGCAGGAGAACAGGCGGCGCGCCTACCTTGAGCAGCGCCAGCGGTGAACTCGGCCATGTTGGTCTTGCGCGCCGCTCTGTCACACTCCGCGCGGCGTGGCCGTCACAAGCAACTGGAGAAGAACACTTGAGTAGAAGGCTGTTCTACCGCCTGCCCACGCGCCACTACGGAGCTGGCGATCGTATCAGGGCCGCGGCCGTGCTGACCTGGGTTGGCGCGTGCCTTGGCTTCGCCGTCGGCGGCATCGGCGTGCAGTTGTTCGGCTATGGAAGGAACGTCGTCCTTGGCGTCGGGATCGCCACGGTTGCCTTGCTGTTCGTCGTGCGCTGGCGGCGGACGCTCGACGAGATCAGCGGATACGTCGCGCTCCCGCCGCCCAGGGATCCCGGCAAGCTCCAGAATGCGCTGGAAGCGCTTGGCTACCTGGTCACGATTGGGAGCGTGCTGGTCTTCATCGGCGAATCCGCAATGAAGCTGTTCGCCTGGAACCGCTGGATTTTTTTCGGTGCGCTGGCCGCCGTGATCGCACTGCTGGTCGCCGTATTCTGGCGCCGCTTGCGCAGGGCCTTTGGCCTGGACGGCAGCTGGAGGTAGCGCGGGCGCCACCTCCCTCAGCGCCCTCAACCCTTGCGCTGCAAATACCCGTGCATGGCGAGCCACCGGGCAAACGCATCGAACCACCCGGTACTCGTTGTCGTCTTCGGATACATGCCGAAGCCATGCCCGCCCTGTTCGAACAGGTGGAACTCGACCGGCCGCTTCGCCGCGCGCCAGCTGTCGATGACGCCATAGCCGCCGTTGCCGAACAGCGGATCGTCCGCGGCCAGCGCGACGAACAGCGGTGGCGCGTCGGCCGGGACGGTGACGGCGTGCAGCGGGCCGTAGATGTTGCCGATGAATGCCGGCTTGGCATCCTGGCCGTGCAGCGCGGTGGACATCGTCAGCATCGCGCCGGCCGAGAAGCCGACCATGCCGATGCGGTCAGGGTCGACGTGCCACTCGGCGGCGCGCGAGCGCACAAGCGCGAACGCGGCGCGGGCGTCGGCGATCTGCGGCGCCAGCTCCGTTGCCGGGTTCTTTTGCTGCGGCGGGCCGCCGCGCTTGCCGGCATCGGCGAACAGCTGGCCCATCGCGCGTTCGAATCCGGGCAGGTCGGGCGGCGTTTGCACGAGCCGGTACTTCAGCACGAATGCGGCGACGCCCTTGTCGGCCAGCGCCTTCGCGACGTCCCATCCTTCGTTTGCCATCGACAGCGCGCGGAATGCGCCGCCCGGTGCGACGATCACCGCCGCGCCGCTGGCCTTCGCCGGGTCGGGCAGGAACGGCGTCAAGGTGGCCACCGTCACGTTGCGGGCGAAGACGCTGCCGTATTGCTGGTGCCACGATTCCGTGGCCTTCGCGCCGGGCAGCGCGCCGGTGCCCAGTTCGATCGCGTTCGGCTGTGCCGGCGTAGCGATCGGCGTCATCTTGTCGTTCTGCGCGAATGCCGGCGTGGCCATCGCCAGCGTCAGGCCCGCCGCGGCGAGCCACCTGGCTGTCTGCATGCTTGTCATCGTTGGTCTCCGTTGTGGGTTATTTTTCAAGTACGGCCGGCCGGTTCAGTACCAGCGTCGCATCCCGTCCCGCGACACCGCTGCCTGGCTGCCCCGAACCGACGCTGACGCGGTACTGCCCCGGCATCACTTGTCGCGTGCCGTCCGCCGTGACGAAGGACAGGTCGCGCGGCGCCAGCCGGAACGTGACCTGCCGCCGCTCGCCCGCCTTCAGGGACACCCGCTGGAAGCCACGCAGCGCATGGCGCGGGGCGCCGTCGAACGTTGGCGGTGTCAGGTACAGCTGGGCGACTTCGTCACCGTCGCGCGTGCCAGTGTTTGCCACTTCCGTCGTGACGACGATGCCGTTTTCCGGCGCGCCGCCGGCGGCGTCAGCCGGTGCGATATGCAGCGGCGTGTACTGGAACGTCGTGTAGCTGAGGCCCGCGCCGAACGGGTACACGGGCGTGCCCGTGAAATAGCGGTAGGTGCGGCCGCGCATCGTGTAGTCGTCGAAGGGCGGCAGGTCGGCCAAGCTTTTGTAGAACGTCAGCGGCAGGCGGCCGCCGGGATCGGCTTTCCCCGTCAGCACGTTGCCCACCGCCAGGCCGCCGGACTGGCCGGGGTACCAGGCCTCGAGGATCGCCGCGGCATTCTCCTTTGCCCACGACAGGTCGATGGCGCTGCCGTTCATCGCCACGACGACAAGCGGCTTGCCCAATGCCTTGGCCCGTTCGAGCAGGCGGCGCTGGTCGGCCGGCAGGTCCAGCGACGTCTTGTCGCCGCCGGAGAAGCCCTCGACATTGATGGCCATTTCCTCGCCTTCCAGGTCGGACGTCAGGCCGACCACCGCGACGATCACGTCGGCGTCACGCGTGCCGGCAGCCAGGTCGGCATCCGGGTCCGTGGAAATGCGCTTCCAGAACAGGCCGGGCACGCCCGAGCCGCCCGTCTCGGCATGAAAGCGCAGCGGGTAGCGCTGGCCCTGGCGCAAGCGCACCTCGGTCAGCTGCAGTGGCTCGGCCCATTTCGAATAGCTCGTCGCCCGCACGGCCGGCTTGCCGTCGACGGTCAGTTCGCCCTGCACGCCGGAGACGCCGATGCGGTACGTGCCGCTGTCCGGCGCCACCAGGTAGCCGGTCCAGACGACCTTGTGGCGGTCGGCCACGGCCTTCAGCGCCAGCGCCTGCGAACGCAAGCCCGACTCGATGCGCGTCACGATCGGCTTACTGTCTTTTCCGTTGAAGTACTGGGCGCGCAGGCCCGGCTTGCCGTCCGGCGTGCGCAGCGCGGCCTCGGGCACCGGGTCGCCATCGGTGATCGATGCACCTGCCGGCACCAGCGTCACCTGCGCGGGCTGCAGCACCTGACGCAGGCCGTTGACGACGGAGATCGGCGGCGCGGATTGCGTCGACGAGTAATTGCCGCGCAGGACGCGGGTGGCGTCGCCCAGCGGACCGATCACGGCCACCTTCAGGCCGGGCTTCAGGGGCAGCACGCCGTCGTTCTTCAGCAGCACCATGCTCTTCGTGGCCGCATCCAGTGCCAGCTGTTGGTGCTCGGCCGTGCCGATCGCGCTCAGCGGCACGGGCTTGGCCGCGCGCTGCGGCAGGCCGGCCAGGTCGCCGTTGCGATAGCGCGCCGCGAACAGGCGCACCAGCGCGCGGTCGACTTCGTCCATGCCGATCAGGCCCCGCCGCAGCGCTTCGCGGTAGCGTGCTGGCAGGTTCGGTACGTCGCCCAGCGTCTTGGTGTTGCACTCGTTGTCGGTGCCGGTCTTCAGGGCCACGGCGACGGCGGCCGCCGGATCGGGCGCGTATTTGTGGTGTTCGGAGATGTCCGTGACCGCGTCGCAGTCGGAGACGACGTAGCCTTTGAAACCCCAGGCGCCGCGCAGATGGGTTTTGAGCAGCAGGTCGCTGGCGCAGGCCGGCTGGCCGTTGACGCGGTTGTAGGCGCACATGATCGATCCGGCCTTGGCATCGACGATCGCAGCGCGGAAGGCGGGCAGGTAGGTGTCTTCGAGGTCGTGCGCGGAGACGTCCACGTTGGCCGCGTGGCGGGTCGATTCCGGGCCGCTGTGCACGGCGAAGTGCTTGGGCGTGGCGATCACGTCAGGCAGGTCCGGGTTCGGGCCCTGCATGCCGCGGATGAAGGCAACGCCCAGCGCGGCAGTCAGGTGCGGGTCTTCGCCATAGGTTTCCTGGCCGCGGCCCCAGCGCGGGTCGCGGAAGATGTTGATGTTCGGCGACCACGTGTCGAGGCCCGTGCCGATCTTACCGAGGTGGCCCGTCTGGCGGCCCAGCGTGTGCAGCGCGCGCACCTCGACACCGATCGCGGCGGCGACCTGCTGCACCAGCGGGGCGTCGAACGTGGCCGCGAGGCCGATCGGCTGCGGGAAGTTCGTCGTCGGCACGGGGCCCAGTGCGCCGTGCAGCGATTCGGTCCACCAGTTGTAGGCGGGGATGCCGAGGCGGGGCAGGGCGGGGGCGACGTTCAGCAGCTGGGCGAGTTTCTCGTCGGGGGACATGCGGGCGACGAGGGCTGTGGCGCGGGTTTCGGCATCCTGTTGGAGGTCGGCGGCGTAAGCGATGGTGGGGGCGTGAAAGACCGCAGCCAGTAGCAAGGCGTGCAGCCCAGCCTTGCGGTTGAAGAGTTTTCGCATTGGGTGTCCCTGAGAGGGCGGCCAGAGCCAGGTGTACCTGGCCCGGTCGCGTTCACCCCAACTGCAAACGCTGGGGTCAGACCCGCCGGGTCTGACCCCGGGTTTTGGGCCTGGGGTTGGAGGTTGGGCTGATGGCCCGGCCAGAACTTCGACCGGGTCGGGCTTCAAGGATCAGAACTTGTACCGCGCGCCCAGCATGTAGCGCGGGCCGCCCTGCGTGGCGGACAGCACCATCATCTTGGTGCGGCCGTGCACGCGCTGGGTTTCGTCCGTCACGTTGATGCCTTCGAACGACAGCGACAGGTTCTTCGACAGGTTGTAGCTGATCGAGATGTCCAGCTGGCCGTACGGCTCCACGTACTGCGGGTTCGAGCCTGCCAGGTCGGTCACCGACGACAGGAACTCGTCACGCCAGTTGTACGCGGCGCGGATCGACCACTTCGAATCCTCGTAGATGCCGACGAGGTTCGCCGAGTCGGACAGGCCGACCAGCGCGAACTGGTTGCCCGAGCCCGCGTTGTTGAACTTCAGGTTCGACTTCACGTACGTGTAGTTGGCCTGGAAGCCGAAGCCGCTGTTGCCGAACATGTGCTGCCAGTTGATCTCCGCGCCCTTCAGGTTGGCCGACTTCTCGTTGACGAACGTGGTGATCTGGTACTGCACCAGCGGATCGCCGGGGATGCCGGTGATCGTGCCCGTCGCGTTGCCCGCTGCGTTGTCTTCGCCACGCACGACGCCAGGCTGGCCGTTGAAGTTGCGGAAGATGTAGTTGCGGATGCAGTTCGTGTCCGTCGCCACGCAGCCCGCTGCCAGCGCCGCGTTGAAGTACTTGCCGCCGATCGGCGTCGTGACGCTCGGCGACGTCTCCATCTGCACGCTCTGGCCCGCGTAGTTGGTCAGCGCCTTGTGGTACAGCCCCAGCGAGATCAGGCTTTGCTTGTTGTAGTACCACTCGGCCGACAGATCGATGTTCTTCGACTTGACCGGTTGCAGCGCCGGATTGCCGCGCGTGCCGGTGCCGTAGGTGACGGTGCCGGTCGGGTTGATGTTGGTGCCGCCCTGGATCTGGTCGTAGCGCGGCCGGCCGATCGTCTGGCCATAGCTGGCGCGGACCTTGAAGTCGTCACGCACGTTCATGTCCCAGTCCACGCTGGGCAGGAAGTGGTGGTACGAGCCCTTCAGCGACGTGAACTCCTTGCCGGCGAAGACGAACGGCAGCTCGTTCTGCGACACCCAGTTCACGCCCGATACGGTCTGCGACAGCGCGGTGGAATGCACGTCGGTCTTCTCGTAGCGGAAGCCGATCCCGGTGTGCATCGGCATCGTCGTTTCCCACTCCGTGTTGAGCTGGAAGTACAGCGCCTTGCTCTTCTCGGTGGTGCGGCGGTCGTAGTCGGGGTCGGCGAGGCTCGGCAGGTATTTTTCCGGCTTGCCCGTCGCGTCGGACGCACGCTGGCGCATCGCGGCGAAGTCGAACAGGTGGATCTGCTGGAACAGCGCCGGGTCGTCGTGGCCGCCCAGCTTGTCGAAGTACTGCGACAGCGTATCGGCGCGGAACATCGATTGCGGGTAGTCGGCCGGCGACGTGGCGCCGCCCCACGTGTCGCTCTGCACCTGCTGGAACGCCGAGCGGTTCTTCACGTTCGTCAGCGACAGGCCGAAGTTCAGTTCCGACGTTTCCCACAGCTTCAGGCGGCCGTTGGCCTGGGCCTGGTCGATCTCCATCTTCTGGTAGCCGTTCTGGAACCACGAGCCGGACACCTGCATCGGCGCGCGGTTGAAGTCCGCGCCTTCGATCGACAGCACGGGCATCTCGTGCTCGAAGTTCACGCGCGTATTGCCGCGGCTGAAGCTGACGGTGGCCAGGTCGTTGTTCGAACCGAACGGGTGATCCGCCTTCGATTCGGCGGTGGAGTGGTGCGCATCGAACGACAGGCGCAGGTTCGGCGAAGCCTTCCACTGCGCGTTGAAGCCGATCGAGTTGTTCTCGGACTTGGTGGCGAAGTCGCCCGCGTTCATCGCGATGTCCTGGTTCGCGACGTTCTCCTGGTAGAAGATCGGCGACGCGATCGGGCCATCGGTCCAGCTGCTGACGGAGGCGCCGTGGTTGAACCAGGCGGACAGCTCGTGGTACTTGGTCTGGATCTTGTTTTCCGAGTACGTGTAGTCGAGCGTCGTCGTCAGGTCCTTGTTCGGCTTCCACTGGAACGTCAGTTGGCCGTTGGTGCGCTGGCGCTGCGAGCCGCGCATGAAGTATGAGATGTTCTGCGGTACCGAGTAGACGTCGTTCGGGTCCGGGCGGTTCGTGATGTTTTCCGAGCCGGGCTGGCCGGGCAGGGGGATCACGCCCGTCACCCCGGACTGGTCGCCGCGGTACGGGCCCTTCCAGCCATTGGTGATCTGCGACTGGTTCACGCCCAGGTTGCGCTCCTGGTAGCTGGCCGAGACGGCCACGCCGAACGTGCCGTCCGCCCACGTGGTGCTGTAGATGCCGGAGATCTCCGGCGTGTATGAACGCTTGGCCTTGTCCTCGATCGGCAGGTTGTCGTTCGACGTGTCGTACACCACCTTCGCGCCCACGCTGGCCTGCTTGCCCAGTTCCAGCGGCCGCGCCGTCATGATGTTCAGGGTGGCGCCGATGCCGCCCGGCGGCGTGTCCGCGCGCGAGCTCTTGTACACCTGAATCTGCGACACGGCTTCGGAGGCGAGGTTCGAGAAGTCGAACGCGCGGCCGGCCAGGTCGCCCAGGTTCGACGTGGGCATCTGGCGGCCATTCAGCAGCACCATGTTCAGGTCCGGGCCCACGCCGCGCACCGTCACCTGCGCGCCTTCGCCGCGGTTGCGGTCGATCGAGACGCCGGAGATGCGCTGCAGCGATTCGGCCAGGTTCGTGTCCGGGAATTTGCCGATGTCGTCGGCCACGATGCCGTCGACGATGCCGTCCGAATTACGTTTCAGGTTCAGCGTCGATTGCATCGCCGCGCGGATGCCGGTCACCACCACCGTGGCCGGCGTGGTCGGGTCGGCGACCGCCGTCGTCGCGGCGGCACCGGCCTCTTGTGCGTGGATCGGCGCCACCAGCGTGGCGCAAGCGCTCGCGACGGCCAGGGTGATCAGGCGATGCCTGGTATTGGGGGGCGCGAAGCCCTTCTTTCTGTACAGCACGGTGTCTCCTCTCTTCTTTGACATGGGGCGCCGCCGTGGCGGCGCCGATGGTGGTGGAACGCTGTCACCCGTCCCGCGCCGTTTCTTTGAACGTGCTGCGGGACTGTTCGTCCGCTACCTGGCGCCGATGGGAACGCGATAAACGGGCGAAATTTAGTAAAGATTAAGAAAACCAATTTAATTGGTCAATCGATCGAACAAATAAAATTCGTGGCGCTGGACGGCTGGAAAGCGGCCTTCGACGCCGCGTTCGGATGAAATGCACGGTCGTGCTGCGCGCCACAACGACTGGGTCGAAAACGTTTTCACAGCAAAATCAACGACTTCCTGGAAACGTCTCCATTGCACGGCGCAAGCGACTTGGCAAAGTGGTCCGGCCACATTGCTCATTGTTGTGAACGAGGTTCCCCTGTCGCGACGCGGGCAGGTGTTGCATAATCCTCACAATGTCAACAAGCCTGAATCGCGATGCCCGTCACCGGTGACCAGCAACTGCTGAAGCAATTGAATCGGATGGCGCTAGTGCGCCAGGTCAGTACACAGCCGGGGCTGTCGCGCGCCGCGCTGGCGGACGTGCTGCAGCTGACGAAATCCACTGTGAGCCTGCTCGTCCGCGAGTTGATGGACGAGGGCTGGCTGGCGGAAAGCGAGCTGCTCGTGACGGGGGAGGTGGGGCGCCGCGCGACGCCGCTGCACCTGGACCCGGACCGCCTGGCGCTGCTGGGCGCCGACGTCGGCGTCGACGAAGCGCGCGTCGTGGCGACCAATCTGCTGGGCGAAGTGCTGGAAAGCCGCGTCATCGGCTATGAGGACGTGCACGATCCGGCGTCCTGCATCCGCCTCGTCGCGCTGGAGATGATCCGGCTCGCATGCGAGCTGGCGGAGCCCGCGCGGAGCGGCGTCGCACGCCGCGTGCTGGGCGCCGGCGTGGGCCTGCACGGCGCCGTCGACGAGACGCTGGGCATCCTGCGCCATGCGCCGCACCTGGGCTGGCGCAATGTCGACGCGGCTGGCCAGTTCCACGCCCACCTGGCCCGCACGCTGCTCGACGGCCTGCCGCTGTGCATCCAGAACGAAGCGAACGTGGCGGCGCTGGCGGAATTCGAATTCTCGCGGCAGTCGAGCACGGACCCGCTGATCTACCTGTCGATCGGCTATGGCGTCGGCGCCGGCGTGATCGTCAGCGACCGGCTGCTGACGGGCATGAGCGGTTTCGGCGGCGAGGTCGGTCACGCGATCCTGCAGGCGGACGGGCCACGCTGCTCATGCGGCCGGCGCGGCTGCGCCGATGCGCTGATCGGGCTGTCGTCGCTGCTGGGCGACGAGCGGCCCAGTTATGCGGCGCTGGAGCGGCTGTTCCGGCGCGTTGCCGATGGCGAGGCCGCCACGTGCGCGGCGGTCGAGGCGGCGGGGCGGCAGCTGGGCGTGTTGCTGAACAATCTGTGGGCCAGCTTCGATCCGATGGCCATCGTCATCGGCGGACCGGCGTTGCAGCTGGGAGAATCGTTTATCGGGCCGGCGCGGCGGGTGCTGGATGGCTATTCGCTGGCCGCCGAGTTGACGCCGCCGCAGATACGGACGTCGCACTTTGGCGCGGATGCGGTGGCGGTGGGGGCGGCGGCGCTGGCGTTGTATCGGGTGACGCGGCCGTTGGATCAGCAGAGTTTGGCGAGGAGGGTGGAGCGGGGTGGGAGCTAAGTTGTAAGGTGGATGACGGCATAAACACCAGGGTCAGGCATGAATGCCGTTCAGTTTAGGCAAACCCGAGACCCGAACCCCTGGGGTCAGACCCGGCGGGTCTGACCCCGGCCTTTGCCGTTGGGGTGAAAGTATGCGATATCGGTGCACCTAGAGCTGCCAACTAAGCCAGCTCAGCCGCTAATTGCGCCCTTTCGTTCAGCGCTTGAAATCCAGCGACACAATGTCTTCCGCCTCCAGCGCCACGTAGGGCTGGATCGACACGAGGTTCGGTTCCAGCGCCGCCAGTTCGCGGGCGAAGGCGGCGGCTTTGGCGGTGTTGGCGGATTCCTCGGCGGCGTACAGGCCTTGCAGCATCAGCATGAAACGCTCCTGGTCGGCCAGCGTCGGCAGCGTGGCGTCCACGAGGGCCAGCGCTTCGTCGTGCTGGCCTTTTGCCCGCAGCTGGGCGGCTTGCAGTACGGTTTCCATTCGGTTTCCTCCATTGCGTCGAGTTGTCAGTATATGCTTGAAATTGCTGTGTGGCAATAAAAATCCCCATGCAGCGCCTGGTTATCCTTGCCGTTTCCGCACAGGTCTTGTTCCGAAGGCAGCCTGGATGCGCTTGCGCCGCTTGCAGTAAGATGCGTACCCACGCCGCACGCAGCGGCCAAGAACAGGAGAAAGCGCATGAGCGAAACGACGACGCATTCGACACCCTATGTGCCCCCGGCCGTCTGGACGCCGCCCGCATCGTCCGGCGGCACGTTTGCCAACATCAACCGGCCCGTGGCCGGCGCGACGCACGAGCGGGAGCTGCCGGTCGGCAAGCATCCGCTGCAGCTGTATTCGCTGGGCACGCCGAACGGCCAGAAGGTCACGATCATGCTGGAAGAGCTGCTGGCGCTGGGCCACGCGGGCGCCGAGTATGACGCCTGGCTGATCAAGATCGGCGAAGGCGAGCAGTTCTCCAGCGGCTTCGTCGACATCAATCCGAATTCGAAGATCCCGGCACTCAGCGACCACGGCGTGCAGCCGCCGCTGCGCGTGTTCGAATCGGGCTCGATCCTCGTCTACCTGGCCGAGAAATTCGGTGCGCTGCTGCCCACCGAACCGCGGGCGCGCACGGAGACGCTGAACTGGCTGTTCTGGCAGATGGGCTCCGCGCCGTTCGTCGGCGGCGGCTTCGGGCACTTCTATGCGTATGCGCCGGAGAAGCTGCAATACCCGATCGACCGCTATGCGATGGAGACGAAGCGCCAGCTCGACGTGCTCGATCGGCAGCTGGCCGAGCACCGCTACGTGGCGGGCGACGAGTACACGATCGCCGATATCGCGATCTGGCCGTGGTATGGCTGCATGGTGCTGGGCGAGTTGTACGACGCCGCCGAATTCCTGTCGGTGCACGAGTACCGCAACGTGCGCCGCTGGGCCGACGAGCTGATGGCGCGCCCCGCCGTGCAGCGGGGCCGCCGCGTCAACCGCGTGCGCGGCAAGCCGGAAGAGCAGGTGGCCGAACGGCACTCGGCCGCGGACCTCGATTGATGGCGCTCGTCACTCCCGCCGACGCGGCGGCCCTGGCGGTCGCGGGCCTGACCCTGGCCGCGGCACTGCTGTCCCTCGTCCAGGTCGGGCGCCGCGTCGCGCCGGGCCATGCGCGCACGTGGCTGATGCTGGTACTGGCGGCGGCCGCGTTGCTGCCGCTGGGCGACTTCGTCAGGCACCTGCACTGGAATGCGGCGGCGCGGTGGATCGCGCCGTTCGCCGATGCGGCGCTGCTCGTGCTGGGGCCGGCCACGTGGTCGTATGCGTCGTCGCTGGTGGACGGTTCCGTGTCGGTGCGCCGGCGCTGGCGTCATCTGCTGCCGGCACTGGCCTTCCTGCTGATGCTGCTGCTGGTGGCGCTGGAACAGCCGCCGAAGGAAGATCGCGCCGTGTGGCGCAGCCTGGCCGAGCTGATGATCCTGGCGCCGATCGTCGTGCAGATGGCCGGTTATGGCCTGGCGCTGGCGACGTTCGTGTCCCGCGTCCGCGCCGCGCTGCGGCGCCGTGGTGAAGGCGCCGGGACTGGCACGAGGCCCGTGCTGCGCTGGCTGCAGGTGCTGTTCGTGCTGTACGGCGTGCTGCTGGTGGCGGCGATGGCGACCTGGCCATGGCCGCTGGCGTGGGCGAATGTGGTCACCAACCTGATCGTGGCCGCCGCCATCGCCTGGGCCGGCAGCAACGGTGTGCGGCAGGTGCCGCTCGCCGTCACGCCGGAGGAACTGGCCGCCACCGAGGATGACGCGGCGGCGTAGTGTCCAACTGAGCCGAGCCACCGCGTCGCGCTGCGTTACGCCGCGGCGCGCAACTTCGGCTGGCGAGAGAGCCGTGCCAGGTATTGCTGCGCGGCGGCGCGGCCCGCTTCGTAGCGGCTGCGTACGCCATACTCCGAGAAGTCATGGTCGCCACCGGCGGCAGCAGGCGTGCTGGCGATTACGTGCAGGTTTTTCAGCGCACGCAGGCGCATCAGCCAGTCGTAGGCGGGCATGTCGGCAACGGCGGTGCCGGCGGTTGCCGACTCCAGCTTGTCCAGCATCGCCAGGAAGCCTTCCAGCTTCGCATTGCCG
The DNA here is from genome assembly GCF_007830495.1 of Pseudoduganella flava. Classification (GTDB taxonomy): domain Bacteria; phylum Pseudomonadota; class Gammaproteobacteria; order Burkholderiales; family Burkholderiaceae_D; genus Rugamonas; species Rugamonas flava. The sequence continues at coordinate 204,347 of NZ_VLKW01000011.1, forward strand.
CCGTACTGCGCCCAGAAACGGTTCTGGTATTGCAGCGCCGTGGCGCGGGTCTGCACTTCCTGCAAGGTGACGGGCGAAGGCTGGCCTTCCGTCGGGAACAGGTCGACAACGAAGATCGGCAGCGTGTCGATCTCGTGCGGCTCCAGCAGGTTCAGCAGCGCATCGATCGGTGTGTTGCTGAACAGGCCACCGTCCCAGTAGTCGGTGCCGTCGATCCGGGTGGCCGGGAAGCCGGGCGGCAGGCTGCCGCTGGCAACGATGTGCGACGGCGTCAGCGTCGCGCGCACCGCCTTGTGCTGGCCGCCATCCGTATGCGCGCCTTTCGCGACGTGGTTCGAGAACGTCGTCTGGCCGCCCGTATACAGGCTCGTCGCGGTGACGCCGAAGCGGATGTGCTTCGGATCGTTCAGCTGATCGAAATCCAGGTGCGCCGCGAGCGTGCCCAGCATCGGCGCCGTCGTGCAGCAGCTGTTCCAGTACGGCAGGCGCCAGTAATCGGTGCGCGACAGCCAGAAATTCGGATTGCCCAGCAGGGACAGGTTGGCCTGCTTCGAGGCCGGCAGCCACGGCACGGTCGGCAGCGTGATCGCTTGCCACATGCGGCGCATGCTGGCCGCGATGTCGCCATCCTTGGCGCCGGCGATCGAGGCCGCGTTGATCGCGCCGATCGAAACGCCCGTCACGGCGGTCGGCGTCCAGCCGTCCTCGAGCAGCGCGGTGACGACGCCGTATTCAAAGGCGCCCAGTGCGCCGCCGCCCTGCAGGATCAAAGCCATCGGTTTTTTCATCACTACTCCATTGGTCACGTCGAAAGAACGCATAGATTGCCTACTGGAATTTTCTCGACGTTGACGATGCGCAAGCGGCGGGCGGCACGTCGCCGTCGCGCAACGATGCTAGACTTGACGTTTCGATAACTATCCTGAAGAGGAGGGGTGATGCGCCACTTGTTGCAGGCATTGCAAGCGTTGCGCGCGTTGCGCGCGTTGCAAGCGGTGGCGGCCGGCGGTGCCGCGTTCGTGTTCGCCCAGGCGGCCGGCGCGGACGCGCTGTCGGACAGCCTGCACGTCGTGCACCTGGAGCGCGGCGCCGATCTTTCCGTCATCGCCAGCAAACAGGCCGGCGCCACGCCCACCGTGGCCGTGCTGCTGTTCGCCGGGTATCCGGGCATCCTGAACATCCGTACCGAGAACGGCGCGCTGGCCTATGACCTGAAGGGTAATTTCCTGATCCGCGCGCGCCGCCACCTTGCCGATGCGGACATCTTCACGGTGATGGTCGATTGCCCGAGCGACGAGCGGGGCGACTGCGGCGACGCGTACCGGGCTTCGGCGCGGCATGCGGCCGACGTGGCGGCCGTTGCCGCGCTGGCCCGGCGCGAGCCGGGTGCACGACAGGTGTACGTGGCCGGCACCAGCTACGGCACGGTGTCGACGGCTTATCTGGCGCGTTCGTTGAAGGGCGTGCTCGATGGCGCGATCCACACGGCCACGTTCACCGATCCGCAGACGGGCCGCAATGCTCACGGCGCCGCACTGGCATCGTTCGACTGGTCGCGCGGCCAGGTGCCGCAGCTGTTCGTGCATCACCGCGACGATCCGTGCGCGCTGACGCGCTATGCGTCCATCGTGCAGCGCAAGGGCACGATCCCCCTGGTCACGGTAACGGGCAGCGTGAACCCGCACGGCGATGCATGCCAGGCGTACACCGAGCATGGCTTCGTCGGCCGCGAGCAGGCCGTGATGCGGGCGATCGCCGCGTGGGTGATGCGGCGGGAGGTGAGCGATGTGGGTGGCGGGCAGGTCAGCGGCGGGAAGGCCAGCGGCGCGCAGGCTGGGGATGCGGCGGCGCGGGACGGGCAAGCCATCGGCGACTGAGCGCCGTCCGCTCGGATGCCGTGCCCGGATCAGCCACGGCTGCCCGGACAGCGCGCCCGAATCGCGGCGGCTCGGCGGGCGCTGGGCTCAACGGGCGTTGCGGCGGCGCGCAGCCCAGCCGACCAGCGCGAGGCCGGCGCCGAACATCGCATACGTTGCCGGTTCCGGGACGGGCGAAATGGCCATCGCCGTCACGACCGGCTGCGCGCCGGTGGCCGTGTAGCGCGTGAAGCTGAAGTGGTTGTCGATGGCGATTGCGCTGTCCTGCGCCGTCGCCAGCATGCCGGCCGCCGTGTTCAGCACGGCCTTCGACAGCTCGCTGCCGTTGCCCGCCGTGCCGAACGCCAGGCTGCCGGAGGTCAGGCTGCCGTTGTCCTTGTACAGCTCCCACAGTGCCAGCTGGAAGCCGAGCGCCGTGGCGGCCGGCGAGGCCGTCGACAGCGTCGGGTAGTACACGGAGAACAGGCGCTGCACCGACTTGTTGTCGGCGAAGCCGGCGAACGCGCTGCCCGTCAGGCCTTCCCGGTTCGTCATCGGCGTGACCGGTTCGATGCAGAACGCCAGCGCGTTGTAGGCGCCTTCCGTGACGGTCCATTCCGGCACCGTGATCGACGTGCTGCCGCGGCCGAAGTTCGCCGTCGTGAACAGCAGCTTGCCCGTGACGGAGTTGACGGTGGCTGCGTGCGCGGCGGCGCAGGTGACGCAGGAGGCGGTAAGGATGGCGGCGCCAACGAGGGCGCGCAGGGTGGTGATCGATTTCATCGTCGGTTCTTTCAGATTGTTGTGCAGGGGTGCGGCATTCATTGGGCGGCCTGGCCGATCAGCGTGGCCATCGACGTGACTTCCATGCCGGCGGCGGCAACGTCGGCCGCGGCCACGTTGAAGTACACGTCCGTCATCGCGACCGTGTGGCCGGCGACGGTGGCGCTGCTGCGCTCCAGGTGCAGGTTGCCGTTCGCGTCGAGGAACGGCAGTTCTTCGAAGGCCACGGCCAGCGACGTGACGCCGGCCTGCGCCAGCGAGATCAGCTCGCCGGCATCGGTGATGCCGTTGCTGTTGGCGTCACGCCAAAGGGTGAGTGCGCCAAATTGCGCGTCGTGCGCGTCGACGTGGCCGTCGCCATTGCTGTCGAACGAAGCCAGCTTGGCGAAGCCGCTGCCCTTGCTGGCGCCGCCGAACAGTTCGCCGATGCCGTCGATCGTGCCGTTGCCGTTCGCGTCGATCGCAAGGAACGCGTCGCCGGACGACAGCCAGCCGGTGCGGATCGCATTGCCCGTGCCGAGCAGGTCGAACTTGCCCGTGAAGTCGGCGCGGGCGATCGTGTGGATGCCGTCGCCATCGAGGTCCAGCGCGATCGGCGTGATCGCCGCGTCCCAGCTCATGTCGTTCTCGCCGGAGGACAGGAACGTCGCATCCGTCTGCGTCAGGCCCACCTTGCTGATACCGTCGCCCTTGACGTCGCTGTCGATCTGGTCGTTGCTGCCGGTGTTCTTCACACCCCACTTCCAGTCGTTCATCGCGTAGGTATAGCCTTTCGCGTCCGTGAACGAGACATTGGTCTTGTCGAACTTCAGGTAGTAGCTGCCCGGGTCCAGGTCCTTGAACAGGTAGCTGCCCTTCGCATCCGTCGTCGTCGTGCCGAGCAGCGCGCCCGTGCCGGCGTTGTACAGCATGACCTTGATCTTGCCGATGCCTTCCTCGCCCGTGTCCTGCACGCCGTTGTGGTTCGCGTCGCGCCATACCTTGTCGCCGATGCTGGCCTTGCGGTACAGGCCCGCGTCGATGGACGTGGCCACCTCGCCGGCGGCGAGCTTGAACGTGCCGCTCGTCGCGGTAGTCGTCGTGCCGACGTTGCTGAAGTCGGAGTCGTAGCTGTCGTAGCTGTTGTAGCCGACATTCGCCTTCGTCGTGTAGTAACCCGACGGGCGCACCACCTCGACGCTGTAGCTGCCGGCCGCGAGCTTGCCGAACTCGTAGCTGCCGTCCGCCGCCGTCACCGTGCTGGCCTTCAGCACGTGGTTGGCATCGTACAGCCGCACCGTGACGCCGCCGATGCCCGCTTCGCCGCAATCCTGCAAGCCGTCGTAATCGCTGTCTTCCCAGACGGTGCTGTGGATACGGGCCGCCTGGGCGACGCCAGCGTCGATCGTGTTGTTGGTCTCGCCCGAGAGGAGGACGACCTTCTGCGACAGGCCGTTCGCGTCGATGTCCGAATCGCGCGTGTCGTCCGTGCCCGCGTCGCGCTGCGTGATCACATAGCCGGACGGCAGTGCCGATTTATCGAACTGCACGCTGTAGGTGCCGGGCTTCAGGCCCGTGAAGGCGTACTGGCCGTTGCAGTCGGTGGCGGTGGCGGCCACCGCCTTGCCGTCCTTGTCCAGCAGCGTGACCTTGACGCCGCCGATGCCGCTCTCGCCGCTGTCCTGAATGCCGTCGCCGTCGCAGTCGAACCAGACGCGGTTGCCCAGCGTGGCCGTGCGGTACGCTCCCGCGTCGGCCGCATCGACGGTCTGGCCGCCGCGTACGGTGAACAGCGCGGAGGCGCCAGAGGCGTCGACGTCGCTGTCGATCGCATCGTTGGCGCCGGCGTTGGTCGACGTGAACTGGAAGCCGGCCGGTTTGTCGACGCGCACCGTGTAGTCGCCCGCGGCGGCCGAGAACTTGTAATTGCCTTGCGCATCCGTCGTCGTCGTGGCGACGATGACGCCTTTCGTGTCGACGAGGCGGACCTTGGTGCCGGCGATGCCGGTTTCGCCCGCGTCCTGCACGCCGTTGCCGTTGCGGTCTTCCCAGACGGTGCTGGCCACCGTGCCGATCGGCGCGAAGGCGGCCGCCTGCAGCGTGGCCTGCTGGCCGGAGGCGAGCGTCAATTTGGCGCTGGCGCCTGCGGCGTCGAGGTCGGTGCCGGTGGCGCGGAACGTGTAGCCCGCGGGCAGGCTGGCGGCGTCGAACTTCAGGCTGTAGCTGCCCGGCTGCAGGCCCGCGAAGGAGAGGTTGCCTTGCGCGTCCGTGACGCTGGTGGCGACCGTGTTGCCGGCCGCGTCCAGCAGTGCCGCCTTCACGCTGGCGATGCCGGCTTCACCCGCGTCGCGCTGGCCGTTGCCGTTGGCGTCGTTCCACAGCGTGGTCGAGATACCGGCGGCGCGGTACATGCCCGCGTCGGCGCTGTCGTTGACATCGCCCTTGGCGACCGTGAACGTGTCCGAGATGCCGTTGGCATTGACGTCGCTGTCGGCGGCGGCATCGCTGCCGGCGCCCTTGGCCGTCATCGTGTAGCCGGCCGGCGCGGTGACGCCGATCGTGTACGTGCCGCTGCCCGCTTCGAACTGGTAGTGGCCGGATGCGTCGGTGGTCGTCGTCTGGACCGTCGCGCCGGTGCTGTCGCGCAGCACCACCGTGACGCCGCCGATGCCGGCTTCGCCGCGGTCCTGGATGCCGTTGCCGTTCGCGTCTTCCCACACGGTGTCGCCGATGCGGGCCAGTTGCGGGGCGCCCGTCGATGGGGGCAGGGAGCCGCCGGTGCCGGTGTCGCCACCGCCAGTGGCGGGCGGCTGTCCGCTGCCAGGATCGGTGGGGGGCGGAGCAGGGGTGGGAGCAGGGGCAGGCACCTTGAACGTCAGGTAGTTCATTGTCACGCTGGTGTCCTGCGCGCCGGTGCCGGTCGTGCCGCCGTTGTCGCGTACGTGGAAGCCCATTTCGACAAGCCCGCCGGATGCGGCGTCCGGCACGAAGCTGAGGTGGCCCGCTTCGATGTCGGCCACCGCGACTTCCGTGCCTGCGGACACTGGGGCGCCGTTCAACATGATGGTGCCGGCGGCCGGCAGCGTCGTCACGATGACGGATTGGAAGGCGTTGCCTTCGACGGCGTCGTGGAAGCCGAATGCGTCCTTCGTCAGCACGACCGCATCGCGCGTGGCGAGATCGAAGGCGTGATCGGTGCCGGTCGGAGCGTCGTTGACGGGATCGACGACGACGCGCAGCTCCAGCGTCACCAGGTCGCCGTTGTCGCCGGCGACGACCAGCTGGTACGTCGTGAACTGGCCGTTGTAATCCTGTTGCCATGCGCCGGGGCGCACGTACAGCGTCTGGGCATCCGCCATGCCGATCAGCGGTGTATTGCCGTCGGCGTACTCGCCGTCGGGCATCTCGGTGATCAATTCGCTGACGGACAGCGTGGCAGGGGTCGTGTAGCCGGCTTGCGCCAGCACGTCGCGCAGCGCCAACGAGACGTTGCTGTCTTCGTCGACGTGGATCGTGCTGGTCAGGAAAATATCGCTCATGTTTGCTCAGTACTCAAAAGTTCCAATGCCTTGCCTGCATCTCGTGAATGCTCGGCGGCGGACGGGGGATTGGCCCTTGGACGCGGTACAGGATCTGGGTACGGCTTCAATCAGGCTGTGAATTTCGGTCAGACTTTCTTGATGCAAGACTGACATGTTTGATGTCAGTTCGACACAAGAGTTGGCAAGTGTACAGCAGTTGAGCTAAATCAGTAACAAAAATTAATATATGTGAACGTACTGCAACGTGTGTAGTTGCGATGGCAACGGCTGGCGGGGTTTTAGGGGGCGCGCTACAGGGAAGGCCGGCGGGCTTGCCCTTGACGAAACGCTATCCGCCCGGCATGATGCGGCGCTTTTTTCCGTCTACGCATAGCTCACCGATGGCACTACTTACCGTAACCGAAGCTGCGCGGCTGTCCCGGCGCAGCCGCACGTCGATCTACCGCGACCTCGAGAAAGGACGCCTGGACAAGGTGTTCACGGCCGATGGCTCGCTGAAGATCGATTCGGCGGAACTGGTGCGGGCTTATGGGCCGTTGGGGTCGTTTGGGGGCGGCACGCAGGCCGCCTCAACGTCCGCGGCGCGGGCCGGGGCTTCGGCGGCGGCGACCGATGATGCGATACGGGCCGTGTTGCAGCAGGTTGGGCAGCCGGGCGTGTCGCTGGCCGCCACGCCTGTCATAGTCGCTCCGCCTGTCGAGCAGCCGGGTGGCGATGCCGTGGAGCTGGCTGTGTTGCGGGAGCGGTTGGCTGCTTGCGAGCATCGGATTGCGTTGCTGGAGCGGATTGCGCAGCTCGAGAAGGCTGCGCGGCTGGCCGCGGATGCGAGCTGGCGGGAGCGGATGCAGGCGAAGGATGAGGTGATTGCGACGCTGTCCAATGCGCTGTCCAGTGAGAAGCCGTGGCCGGCTTGGCATGGGCGGAGTGATGGGGTGAAGCGGGCGATTAACTGATTGATTGGCGTCGCGCGGCGTTTCGCTGGCTTGTTGGTCGATGTGGCCGGCGGTCGGCGCCGGTTGTTTGCTGGTGGTGCGCTGGTGTTCGGTTCGGCAGGGCTTGTTGGCTGATGTGGCCCGGCGGTCGGCGCCGGGGCGATGGCTGGTGGTGGGCTGACGTTGGGCTTGGCAGGGCTATGTTGCTGCCGTGGCCCGGCGGTTGGCGCCGGGGTCTTGGCTTATGGAGCGCTGGCGTTCGGTTTGGCAGGGCTTGTCGGCTGACGTGGCCCGGCGGTCGGCGCCGGGGTGTTGGCTAGTGGTCTGCTGACGTACGGTTCGGCAGGGCTTGTTGGCTGCTGTGGCCCGGAGGTCGGCGCCGGGGCGGTGGCCCGTGGCGCGCGGGCGTTGGGCTGGCGGGATGAGGTATGCAAGCGGCGGCGACGCGGCGGTGACGGCGTGGTTGGGCTTGCAGCGTTTGCTGATGAACGGGCCGATTTGGCTGTTCCGATTGAGCTGACGTGGCCCGTCGGGTCGCAACCGTCACGCGCTGCGGGCAACCGATGGGTTGACGCAAGCTGGCCGCGACTGGTGCCGCACGTGATGACTGGGTACCTCGGTTTACAAAGCGGCTGAGGCTGCTGATGCGGCAAACGCGCCGCCTTTTCCGATTGCCATGCGATGCGCGACTCCAGGTCCAGGCACTGAGGGTGCGGGTGACCCCCTCGGCGCCGTATTGGAGAAGTTCTCCACTTTTGCTGCCTTTCTCTAGAATCCTCTTCTGTTCTCTCTTTGCTTCTCCGCTCTTGTTTGTGCGCCGCTGTGCGGAGGGGATTCGAGCAGCGTAGAGAACGAAAGAGAAAATGCGTCCGCAAACGGAGAAAATTCCAAATAAGGAATTTTATTTTCTGTCACGCAAGGCGCCGCGATGGCTGAGTCACCCCCGAAATTTCGCCAGATCCGCCCGAACTTTCTCGCTGCTGTCGAGTCAAACAAAGAACAGTACTGATTTGGCATGCAGCGCGCCGCACAACGCGCAGAGCACCGGATGAGTGCCGGGCACCGCGCGTGCACCGAGTATGCACCGCACGTGCACCGGATATGCACCCGAACATGTACCGGATATGCACCCGAACATGTACCGGATATGCACCCGAACATGCACCGACCATGCACCCAACAGCGGAGGAAGCAAGCGTGAACGGCATCGTCACCGTGGGGCTGCCCGCCCAGGTTCTGTTGAAGCTGGCGCGGTATTTCGAGCAGCGGGAGGAAGCCGTGGATCTCGGCGCCGCGCTTGGGGACATCGTCGAGACGTGGCTTGCGGACCGCGAACGGGCCGGCGCGCTGGCTGAGCGGGTGGGGATGGCCGAGGGGGACGTCCCGCGCGGCTACCACTGGAAGGAGCTGTTCCTGCCGCATGGCACCCGGTTGCGGCTTTACCTGCGGGGGCCGGACGATTATGCGCAGGTCGTCGGCGACCAGCTGTTGTTCCAGGGGGAGCCTACCTCGCCCAACCAGTTCGTCCGCATGTTCCGGTACATCCCGTGCAATGCGTGGGACAACGTCGTGCTGCTGTTTCCCGGCGAGCGGCACTGGGTGCGGGCGAAGCATCTGCGGCGCAGTCATGCGGGGCCGCGCGATCGGCGGGGGAGGGCCGTCAGTAAATCTCCGGCACGATGATCTCCGGCGGCACCGGACGGCGGACGTAGTCCTCGTGGTACTCGCGCTCCGGCAGCGCGATCGATGGGCGGTCCACTTCCTCGTACGGGATCTGGTCCAGCAGGTGGTGAATGCAGTTCAGGCGCGCCCGTTTCTTGTCCACGCCTTGCACGATCCACCATTTGGCCTCGGGGATGTGGGTGCGTTCGAGCATGATTTCCTTGGCCTTCGTGTATTCCTCCCAGCGGCGGCGCGATTCCAGGTCCATTGGGCTCAGCTTCCATTGCTTCAGCGGGTCGTGGATGCGCGACAGGAAGCGGGCGTTCTGTTCTTCGTCGGAGATCGAGAACCAGTACTTGATCAGCTGGATGCCGGAGCGCACCAGCATCCGCTCGAACTCGGGCACCGTCTGGAAGAATTCCTCGTATTGCTCGTCCGTGCAGAAGCCCATCACGCGTTCGACGCCGGCCCGGTTGTACCAGCTGCGGTCGAACAGCACGATCTCGCCGGCGGCGGGCAGGTGCGGGACGTAGCGCTGGAAATACCATTGCGTGCGTTCGCGGTCGTTGGGGGCGGGCAGCGCGGCGACGCGGCAGACGCGCGGGTTCAGCCGCTGCACGATGCGCTTGATGGCGCCGCCCTTGCCGGCCGCGTCGCGGCCTTCGAACAGGATCACCACCTTGTGGCCCGTGTGGACCACCCAGTCCTGCAGCTTCACGAGCTCCGCCTGCAGGCGGAACAGCTCTCGGAAGTACATGCGCCGCGCTTCCTTTTCCTCGTCGCTGCGGGCGTGCGGCGGCAGCAGCGTGTCCGGGTCGAGGTCGCGGTCGTCCAGCTCCAGTTCCAGTTCCTCGTCGTAGCTGTCGGCAATGTCGCGGCCAATACGCTCGAGCATTTCCGGCGGCAGCGCGTTGGGGTGGGGGTGTGGGTGCGGGTCCAGGGTCGTCATGCGCGGCACTATACCGGCCGCTTGTGACACGGCCATGACGGGTTTTTATTGCAGTATGGGAAAAACTCGTGCGAGCCGGCGGGAAGTAGTCCGACACGCCAGCAGGAAACACGCCCACGCCGACCTGTACGGTACGCCCGTAAGCTGCAAGCAGGTCAACTCTGGAGAGAACGATGAGCGAACACGCTGGCAGCTCCGCCCTCGAACTGTGGGGCGGCCTTGAATGCACGGTGAACCGTGTGTCGGACCAATATTTCAGCCAGATGGAGCGCAACGGGCACCGCGACCGCGTCGACGACGTCGACCGGTTCGCATCGCTCGGCATCCGCGCGGTCCGTTATCCGGTGCTGTGGGAGTGCACCGCGCCGGGCGATATCGACGAGGCCGACTGGTCGTGGAGCGATGAGAGGCTGGCGCGGCTGCGCGATCTCGGCGTCGAACCGATCGCCGGGCTCGTTCACCATGGCAGCGGGCCGCGGCATACGAGTCTCGTGTCGCCGTGCTTCGCGGACAAGCTCGCCGAGTACGCCGGTGCGGTCGCGCGGCGCTACCCGTGGCTGACGTATTACACGCCCGTCAACGAGCCGCTGACGACTGCGCGGTTCTCCGGGCTGTCCGGCGTTTGGTATCCCCATGCGACATCCGAGGCCGCCTTCGTGCGTGCGCTGCTGAACCAGTGCCGGGCTACCGTGCTGGCCATGCGGGCGATCCGTGCCGTGAATCCGGACGCGAAGCTCGTGCAGACGGACGACTTGAGCCGCACCTACGGCACGCGGGAAATGGGCAAGCTGGTCGACTTCTTCAACGAGCGGCGCTGGCTGTCGTGGGACCTGTTGTGCGGCATGGTGGGGCCCGGGCACGCGCTGTGGGGCTTCCTACTGCAGTCCGCCGCCAGCGAGGACGAGCTGCGCTGGTTCCGCGAGAACCCGTGCCCGCCGGACATCATCGGCGTCAATTACTACATCACCAGCGAGCGCTGGCTTGATCACCGCGTCGACCGGTTCCCGGCCAGTCACGTGCACGAGTACAACGGCTGGCGGCATGCCGACATGGAAACGGCGCGCGTGCTGGCCAATCCCACGCCCGGCATCGGCCCGTTGCTGGCCGAGGTATGGGAGCGCTACAAACTGCCGATCGCGATCACCGAGGCGCATATCGATGCGAACCGCGAAGACCAGCTGCGCTGGCTGCGCGAGATCTGGCAGGCGGCCCAGGCGCAGCGCGACGCGGGGGCGGACGTGCGTGCCGTCACCGTGTGGGCGCTGCTGGGGTCGTATGACTGGAACTGCCTCGTCACCGCCTGCCATGGCTATTACGAGCCGGGGCCGTTCGACGTGCGCGGCGCGGCGCCGCGGCCGACGGCGCTGGCCCGGATGATGCGCAAGCTCTCCAGCGGGCAGCCGCTGGAGCATCCGGTGCTGCAGGGCAGCGGCTGGTGGCATCGGCCGGGGCGTTTCCTGTGCCGGCCCGTTGCCGCCGCCGGCGTGGCGGCCTCGCTGGCGGAGCGCCAGCAGGCGCGGGCGCCGATGCCGCCGATCCTGATCGCGGGTGCGAGCGGTGCGCTGGCGCGGGCGTTCGCGGCGCGCTGCAATGCGCGGAACCTGCCGTGCGTGCTGGCCGGGCGCGATACGATGGATGCGACCGACCCGGAGGCCGTCGAGCGGATGATCCGGCAGCACCGGCCATGGGCCATCGTCAACGCGGCCGGGGCGCGGCCGCCGTTGCCGGGGCCTGCCGATGCGGCGGCGCGTGACGCCGATTATGACGCGCATATCCGTGGCGCCGTCGTGCTGGCGCTGGCGGCGGCGCGCCATGGGCTGCCGTACCAGATGTTCTCCAGCCCCGCCGTGCTGGCCGGCGTGACGGGTGTGCGGGATGAAAGCGCGGCACCCGCACCGGTGGATGCGTTCGGGCGCTGCCAGGCCGAGGCCGAGCGGCGTACGCGGCTCGCCAATCCGCGCGCGCTGATTGTCCGCAGCGGGCACTTCTTCGGCGCCGATGGCGACGTGGGCTTGCTGGGCCGTGCGCTGGCCGCACTGCGCGAGGGCGAGCCTGTCGCGGTGCCGGCCGACCTGACGCTGGCGCCGACGTATCTGCCGGACCTCGTCGATGCGTGCCTGGACCTGGCCGTCGACGGCGAGCAGGGCGTCTGGCACCTGTACAACGATTCCGGGGTGGCTGCCGCCGATCTGGTGGCGCGGGCTGCCGGCTTGCTCGATCTGGGCACGATGCTGGTGGCGCCGGAGGAAGTGCCGGCACCGGTGCTGGCGACGCGGCGCGGTGCGCTGCTGCCGTCGCTCGATTACGCGCTGGCCCGCTTTGCCGCCGCCACCCAGGCTGCGAACGTCGAGCGGCGTGAGGCACCGCGGGCCGGGCGCGGCTGACCCGTGCCGGCGGGAGGCATCACGCGCCGATTGGGCAGGTCCCGCCGCCTACAGGGCGGCTTATCGCTCGCCCACTCTTTGCCCGCTTCCGCACGCCTCCCGCTGCCCGCCCTCGGGCGGTACCGCGGACCTTCAACTGCCGTGCCCGTCACCAACGCGGCCTCGTGCCGAAGCACTAAACATGTAGATCATTTGCATGTTAAAGCCGGGAGCGCTACACTGTTGCTGTCGAGCATGAATGGAGCAGTAGATGAACATCGATAAATTCAAGCACCAGCACACGGCGATCTACGACAGCATCGCGCGCCTGCGCGCGCTGACGCACGAGGGCATCGCCGTCAATGCGCACGAGATCGCGCGTCAGATCGTGGCGATGAGCGGCGCGATCAAGCTGCATCTGGCGGTGGAGGACGGCACGCTGTACCCTGCGCTGGCGGGCGGCACGGATCGCCGCCTGGCGCGCATGGGTGGGCAATACCAGCAGGAGATGACCGGCATCGTCGGCGACTACCTCGCGTTTGCCCAGCGGTGGAACCTTGCCACGCACGTCGCCGCGCAGCCGGAGTCCTTCCGCGCGGACGCGAACCGCGTGCTGCGTGCGCTGTTTCAGCGTATGCGGCGCGAGGAAAACGAGTTCTATCCGGCCGTGGCCGCACTGGTCGAGGCGGCCTGACAGGAGGCCCCGCGGGGCCGTCCTGTGCCGCCGGTGCCGCCGTCCTCGTCCGCGCGGCCCTGGCTAGCCTGCGCGCCGCGCCCGCAGCGCGCCAGCGCCGGCCAGCACTGCACAGCCCAGCAGCGTCATCGCATACGTGCCTGGTTCCGGTACCGCCGTCACCGAGACCGACGTTTGCTGGCCGTACGCCCCGAGCGTTCCCACTTGCACGAACACGTCCTCATAGATGATGTAGACGCCGCCATCGATCCGCGTCTGCAGCACGTCCGGTGTTGCGAAGGCCATGGGTTCGATGATGTCGCTGAACGGCAGCAGGCCGGGCGCCAGGTGGATCGTGTGCGACAGCGAGGCGCTGTTGCCAACGGAGTGGGGCAGCAACTCGGCATACATCTCCAGCACCTCGTAGGGCGCGCCGCTCCTGCCCGCGGCGTGCGAGAGGCGCACATAACGATCCTGCTGGATGGTGGTATACACGACGCCGCCGACTTCCAGGTCCACGCGCACGGAGGCATCGGAGTCAGACCACCACTTGCTCGTGGGGCCGGAATGGTCGGCGACCGGATCCGTCAGTGTCGCGATCATCCGCATCGTGTAGGGCACCTGACCGCCGCTCGCGGGGCCCGCCTCGTCGAACATGCCGTCCATCTGGAAATAACCTGTCCCACTGGTCTGCATCGTGATCTGAAACATGGCGGCATTCGCGTGGCCCGCCATCGCCAGGGGCAGCACTGCGGCCAGTACTGCCTTGCCCATAATCGCTCCGATCCGAACTGAACACATGTCTCCTCCTGTTGGGTTGAAGTTTGAAAATGCGCACCAATAGCGCGTGCGGCGGCATGCCTGCGCCATCGGGTGCGCAAAATACCCACACCGGCGCGCTGCGACGCCCGCCGGCGGGTCAGGCCTATGCAGCCCGGTTACGTGATTCGTCCGCAGCGCGCGCCCGCAGCGCGCCCGCGCCGGCCAGCACTGCACAGCCCAGCAGCGTCATCGCATACGTGCCTGGTTCCGGTACCGCCACCAGCGTGTACGAGAAGTTTTGCGGCGTCGCGATCGCGCTGCCGAGCTGGTGGGAGAAGACGTCGTCGCTGTAGTAGATGCCCGCTTCGACCCAGCCGCGCAGGATGTCCGGTGAGGACAGTGCGACCGGGGTCATCGTGGCATCGAATGGCAGCAGGCCCTGGGGCAGGGCGATCGCCTGCGACAGCGAAGCCGAGTTTCCCGTGCTGTACGGGCGCAGGTCGACATACAGGTTCAGCACGTTGTAGGCTGCGCCCCCGACGTCGGCGTGATAGTCGAGCATCACATAGCGGTTCGTCTGCGCGAGCTGGTAATGTACGCCGCCGACTTCCAGGTCCACCTGCACCGATGCGTCGTTGTCCTGCCATGCGGTGCGGTTCGCGGAGGAATGGAGCAGTGCCGGATCGGAGAGCGTGGTCGTGGTGCGCAGCGTGTAAGGCAGGTCGTGCCCTTCCGGGCCCGCCGTCGTGAACATGCCGTCGAGGTCGAACAGGCCGGTACCGCTGCTCTGCGTGGTGATCTGGAACGACGCCGCCGCCGCGGTGCCCATCAAGGCGAGCGACAGCGCCGCGGTCAGTGCCGCCTTGCCGAGTGCCGCGCCAATTTTTGATGACATGTTTTCTCCTTTGGTTGTGATAAATCTTTTCTCGATCGTCACGAGCGCGCGGCCATCCGCAAGCGCGCCTGCGCTACTTGGCGCGCCACGTCGTCGAACAGCCGCGGTGCTCGGGCCGCGCAGGCAGCGCGTTCCTGCGCGATGCGGGCGCGGTTGTCCGCCAGCGTGTGCAGGTCCAGCGGCTGGCCGAATGCCGGCGCCGCGCCGCCGCTGCCCAGCAGGCGTGCCATCATCGTGTCGCCCAGCGCGGGTTTGAAGTGGCCCGCTTCCCAGTACCAGCGGGTGGCGTTCCGGCTGCCCGGCGCGGGAATCGGTTCGCACTGGATCGGGCCAAAGCCCGAGAAGTCGACCACGCGGATGCGCGCGCGCGGGTGGCGGCGCCGCGCCGCTTCGGCTTCCGTGACGAGCAGTTCCTTCCACGCCTCGAAGCGGGGCCACAGCCTGGCCTGTTCGAACAGTGCCAGCAACTGCGCGTGGTATGGATAGATCACGACGTCGACGGCGACGTCGGCACGGCCGGCCGCCGCCGCGTCCAGCAGTGCGGCCAGCTGGCCGTGCACGGCGGCCACGTCGAGACCGCCATCCGCCGTGGCCGCGAGCTTGCGGGTGTTTTCCGCGGCGCGCTGCCCGAACAACGCGGCATAGCCCTCCAGCGCGGCAATGCGGTGGTACTGGCGCAGCGGGTTGTGGCCGCGCAGCGTGGCGCTCGCCCCATCCGCGTCGTGCTGCAGCGCCACCGTGGCGAGCGCGTCGCGCAACGACGCGAACGAATACAGCGCGTCGGCTTGCCACAGCCGCTCGCGCCAGCCGGGTTCGTGCGCCGGCAGCGGTTGCGGCAGCGTTACCTGCCGTACTGGCGTGGCCGTCAGCGCGTCGACGAATTCGGCGCCGGCAATGATGTGGCGCGGCGCGATGCCGGCCCGGTTCAGCTGGCGCAACTGGTCGATGGCCATCTCCATGCTAGTGCCGGCCAGCGCGAGATTGAACGCGCCGCTGCCGGCCAGCGCCGGGCCGTCCGGGTCGACGCCCGCTTCCATCCGCGAGTTGCCGGTGATGACGAGCTCGGGCCGCACCCGCTCGGCGCGGGCCAGGCGGATCTCGTTGCGGTAGCGTTCCACCGGCGGCTTGAGCCGGTTGATGCCGGGGACGTCGGCCAGCGCATACAGCCCGTAGGGATCGACCAGCAGCACGAAGGCAGCCACGGCCAGGCTCGCGGCGAGCATCGTGCCGAAGAGCCAGCGCAGGTAGCTCCGGGCCGCGTCCATGTCAGAACTGGAAGTACAGGAAATCGGCGGGACGGTTCAAGCCCAGGACGCAGAACACGGCGAGCGTCCCGAACGCCACCGCGTGGCCGCGCGACGGCCGCCAGGCCAGCCGGGTGCCGCCTGCTGCCGCGTCCAGCGCGGGGCCGAAGCGCTGCATGATCCGCTGCGTGTTCGGCGCGCCGAAGGCGATCGCGCCAGCGAACGCTACCCACGCCCACGTCTCCACGAAGCGCGCCGTGCCGCCCTGGTACCAGCCGATGCCGACGTGTTCGGCGAACGGCCGCAGCGCGCCCAGGTGCGCGCCCAGCGTGGCCGGCAGCTGCACGCCGTTGGCGCCGCCCATGCCGGCAAGGATCGGCAGCGCGGTGGCCAGGTCCGGCGCACGGAAGAACACCCACGCGACGCAGACGGCGGCGAATGTCAGCGCCCAGCCGGACAGTTTGCCGGCCCGCCCGCCGCGCCAGCCGAAGCGCACGGTGCCGGCTTGCCACAGCTGGGCAACGACGAGATAGGCCCCGTGCAGGCCGCCCCAGATGACGAAGTTCCAGCCGGCGCCGTGCCACAGGCCGCCCAGCAGCATCGTGATCATCAGGTTCGCGGCGCGCCGCAACGGGCCATGGCGGTTGCCGCCCAGCGGGATGTACAGGTAATCGCGCAGGAAGCGCGACAGCGTCATGTGCCAGCGCCGCCAGAATTCGCCGATCGAGGCTGCCTGGTACGGCGAATCGAAGTTCAGCGGCAGCCGCACGCCGAACAGGCGCGACAGGCCGATCGCCATGTCGGAATAGCCGGAAAAATCGAAGTACAGCTGGAATGCATACGCCAGCACGCCGCCCCATGCGACCAGCAGCGAAGGTTCTTCCGGCGCGGCGAACAGCGCGTTCGCATACGGCGCGAGATTGTCCGCCAACAGCACCTTCTTGGCGAGGCCGATGACGAAGATCGTCGCGCCGACGGCGAAGTGCTCGGCATTCGGCCAGCGGTTTTTCGGGTCGGCAAACTGCGGCATCATCTCGCCGTGGTGCAGCACGGGCCCGGCCACCAGGTGCGGGAAGTAGGTGACGAACAGCAGGTAGTGCAGGAAGCGGGTTTCCGTCACGCGGCCGCGCGCCGTGTCGACGAGGAAGGCGATCTGCGTGAACGTGAAGAACGAGATCCCGATCGGCAGCACCACGTGCAGCGCGCTCACGTGCCACCCCGTGGCTTGCGCCAGGCTAGCCGCGAAGAAGCCGGCGTACTTGTACCAGCCCAGCAGCGCGAGGTTCGCGATCACCGCCGCGGTCAGCCAGCGTTTGCGGCCCGCACCTTGTGCGGCGCGGATGCGCAACGAACACGCGTAGTTGCCGGCGATCGAAGCCAGCAGCAACGGCAGATAGCGCACGTCCCACCATGCGTAGAAGAACAGCGACGCGAGGGCCAGCACGAGATTGCCGTATTCGCGACCGCGCGCGGCCGCGGCGAAATAGGCGAGCAGCACGGCAGGCAGGAATGCGAACAGGAAGGTGTACGAGTTGAACAGCATCGGCCTGCGGTGTCACAAGGGTTGCTCGAGAGCGTACAGACTTGCCCAACTGTTGTCTATAAGGCATTTATTCGCGTTGTGCGGCGGCGACACGCGCGTCGCAAGTCCCTATAAAAATCAAGGGCTTACAACCGTAAGATAACCGTAAGGTCAAGCCGCGCCCGGCTGGGTAGAGTGGATTCCGGCGCCACGTTGCGCCAGCCGAACAGCTCACCGATGGGACCGAATATGAACAGCAATGCATCCGCATCCGCCGCCACCTCGCTGGCCGGCGATCAACGCTGGCAAGCCGTGCAGCACGTGTTGACCAGCTCCACCTTTGCGAAGGCTCCGCGCATGAGCGCGCTGCTGTCGTTCCTGATGTTGAGGAAGCTCTCCGGCATGGAGGACACGATCACCGAATATGCGATCGGTATCGAGGTATTCCGGCGCGATGCGCGCGATTACGACACGACCATCGATCCGGTGGTACGGGTGCAGATGGGCCGCTTGCGCGAGCGGCTGGCCCAGTACTATGCGGGGCCCGGCGTGGCCGGCACGCCGCGTATCGCCATCCCGCCGGGCAGCTATGTGCCGGTGGTGACGGTGGGGGAGTGCCGCGTCGCCGGGGACGTTGCCGCCACG
The DNA here is from genome assembly GCF_007830495.1 of Pseudoduganella flava. GTDB lineage: Bacteria > Pseudomonadota > Gammaproteobacteria > Burkholderiales > Burkholderiaceae_D > Rugamonas > Rugamonas flava. The sequence goes on from NZ_VLKW01000011.1 coordinate 222,154, forward strand.
GCGGCCCACCTGCGGCTCGCGCCACTGCGCACGCTCGCGCAGGTGGGCGGGGCGGAGGTATTCGTGTCCGGCCTGGAAGAGGAGCTGGCGCTGCGGCTGTTCCAGCGCTTTCCGCCGCGGCGGGCCGCGCCGGCCGAGTACCGTGTCGAAGTGAGCGTGCGGCTGGAACCGGGGCACGCGCGCGCGTCGATCCGGCTGATCGACGCGGGCACGGAAGCGCTCGTGTGGTTGCGCCAGCGCGACCGCCGCGGCGCGCTCGACATGCAGTTGCAGGAGGCGCTGGCGGCCGACATCTGCGACGAGCTGCGCGATTATTTCACGGCTGCGCTGCCGGCGTCGGACGTGATGTCGTCGTCTTTTTTCGGCGAATTGGAATTGCCTTCCTGAGGATCGTCGCTGAACGGCTTCTTCGTGATGGTGTTATAGAAGTTCAGCCGGAACTTATAGCTGATGTCGCCCTCGATCGTTACCGTCAGCGACAATTGATTCTTGGCGATCAGGAAAGCGGGCGCCGGATTGGCGTCGGCCGGGGTGACGCTGACCAGTGTCCATCCCTTCAATCCGGTCGGGTAATCGAGGGCGAACAGCGTGTCGAACGGCGTCGGCGCGTCGATGATGCACGCCTCCATCTGCGAAATGAAGTGGTTCGACGGATCGACCCACGAATAATATGCGCGCAGCTCCCCATTGTCGTCGTAGTCCAGCGAGACGAGGACCGGCACTTGCGATTTAGCGTCTGACATTCGGTTTTCCCTATCGTTTTGAAATGAACTGCAAATAGGCGGAATCGCGATAGCCGATTTTCCGCAGGCGTTCCAGCGGGGGATTGGCAGCGTCGGGAGTCCGCAGGCATGACAGCACGCGCAGCCATGGATCGAGAATCTCGAAGTTCATCGTACCCGTGGTGCTCGAATCAATGATGCCATGGGCTTGTCGGCAAGTCATTATCGATGTGGCCATTTTATTTTGCGCCTGTTGTATCGCGGCCGTCAGGAGCAGCGCCTTCACCAGCGAGATCCGTACGTCGGCGCTGGCCGGTTGCGCGGCGTGCAGCCGGCGCAATTGCGCCAGCGCGGCGGCGGCTTCCGCGTCGGCGGCGGCCGCGTCGCCGGCGGCCAGCAGCGCGGCGCCGAGGCGTGTGCGCGCCACGGCGGCCACGCGCGCCCAGCGGGCATTGGCGGGATCGCGCGCCGCCAGCGCCTGCAGCCGGTCCCTGACCTCGCGCAGCGCGGCCAGCGGTGTGCCGGCGCCCCGGCGCACCGACAGGGCCAGCAATTCCTGGTCGAGGTCGGCCAGCTCCGCTTGCCAGACATGGTTGGCGGGGTCGCGCGCGGCGATCGGCGCGAGCAGCGCCTTCGCCCTGGAGAGGTCGGCATGGGCGCGTGCGTCGTCGCCTTGCGCCATCGCCAGCGTGGCGCGGTGGTACAGCGCCCGCACGTGGCGCTGCGCCCACAGCGGCTCGTCCGGGTAGCGCGCGGACAGCCTGCCGATGAACGCCATCTCGCGCTGGTACAGCTCACCGGCCGCATCCAGCTCGCCCAGCGCCTGGCGCGCCGCGGCCAGCCACGAGTAGCTGTCGGCCAGTTCGGCGATCAGCATCTTTGAATCGGGCGTGCGCGCCAGCGCGCGCTCCTTCAATGCGATCGACGCGGCGAATTCCGGGGCGGCCTGGTCCGGCCGGCCACCGGCATGCGCCAGCGAACCGAGGTTGTTGTGGGCATAGGACTGTTCGATCCACCACTCGACGTTGTCGGGCTCCAGCGCGTGCAGCATGTCGCTGTAGCGCAGGTAGAGGCGCCACGCCGCCTCGGCGGCCGGCAGGTCGTGGTGGTCCTTGTTCAGCTGCCCGACCCAGTATGCGTTGACGCCCAGGTTGCTGAGCACCTGCACGTCGCGCGGGTTCGCCTGGTGCTGCCGCATCAGGATGGCATTGGCCTTGTCCAGCGCGTCGAGCGCCTGGGCCGCATTGCCGCGCGCGCGGCTCGCTTCGCCGATCACCTGCAGCGCCTTCGCGCGCAGCGTCAGGCCGGCGGGACCCAGTTCGCTGTCGCGCGAACCGCGCAGGTATTGCAGCGCCTTGCCGCTGACGCTTTCCAGCAGATCGAGCTTGCCGAGGGGGCGCAGCTTGTCGGCGAAGTCGCCCAGCATGAAGTCCATCAGGCCTTCGACCTCGGCGCGGCGGGCCTCGGCGGCCAGTTTGGCGCGGTAGGCGTTCAACGCCAGCGCCGAGTTCAGGATCGCGAGCACGATGATCAGCACGAGTGCCGACACGCGCAGCCACTGGAAGCGGCGGGCATGGCGATCCGACAGCCGGATCAGGTCCCGTTCGATCGGCGCGAGCGACCACAGGTTCGCATCCTGCAGGTCGCGTGCCTCGTTCAGGGGTTTGCCGCGCGGGATCAGCAGGTCGGCCGGGCGGCCGTCGGCATGCCAGCGCGCCGCCTGCTGGGCCAGCCGGGCCCGGGCCCGCAGCGCGTCGCGGTGCGCGGCGATCCATGCGCTCATGCGCGGCCAGCGGCGCAGGATCGCCTCGTGCGCGATGCCGAACACGGGGGTACCGCCGGCCAGGTCGCTGGTGAACAGCCGCGCTTCGACCAGCTCCGCCACGGCCTGGCGCGCGGCATCGCCACGCAGCGCCGACCAGGGGGCGCGCTGGCTCGTCACATGGTCTTCGCCGGCCGACAGCACGGTGACCAGCGACATGATGTGCGGCAGCTCGGCACGCTGCGCATCCGTCAATCCCATCACGACCTGTTCGGCGCGCTGGCCGAGCGCCCCTTCCAGGCCGCCCAGCTCGTGGAAGGCCGCGAAACTCAGTTCGCCCGCGGGCGTGCGCAGCCGGTACAGCTCGTGCAGGCAGTACTGCAGCAGCGGCAGCGCGTCCGGGCTGCGTGCCGCGCTCTCGCACAGCACGTCGTCCAGGCTGACGCCTGACCCGGGCTCGCTGCCGAACGTCAGTTGCGCGGCCGCGGCGGGCTTGCGGATCATCTGCGCGATCTCGGCGAAGGCGGGCGGCGCCAGGTCGACCTTCGCATCGAGCAGCACCGGGTAGTGGGCGATGTTCGGGTAGAAGTCGTTGCGGCACGCCACCACGACGAGGCAGGTGCCGCTGTGCGCCAGCCGCTCCAGCGTGGCGACGAACGCATGGCGCTCCGCCTCGCCCACGCGGTTGGTATTGAACAGCGCCTCGAAGCGGTCGATAAAGATGCCGCAGCGCCGCCCGGCCGGCTGGGCCGCGCGCAGCTGGGCCGCCACGCCGTCGGCATCGTGTTCCAGCCGCTGGCCGAGATGCACGGCATTCTCGTTGTCGAACGCCCACGTGTCGCCCCACTGCAGGTCGAGCAGCGTGCCGGCCAGCGCGCAGAACAGCGTCTGCTCGCCCTGGTCCGCGATGTCGAACGTCGTGGTGCCCAGCAGCGTGCCGTCGCGCATCAGCGCCGGGAACAGGCCGGCGCGCACCAGCGACGTCTTGCCCGAGCCGCTGGGGCCGAGGAGCAGCAGCAGCGCAAGGCCGGTGGCGCTGCGCGCCTGCGCCGCGGCGCTCAGCTTGCGGGTGGCTTCCTCGCGCCCGTAGAACACGTCCGCATGGGTCTCGTCGAACGGCAGCAGGCCGCGAAACGGCGAACCATGCTCCCAGCGGGGCGTGCGGCGGCGCTCGTCCACGTCGAACTGGACCGGCGCCACCGTGCGGTAGCCGCGCTTGCGGATCGTTTCGATGAACACGGGCGTGCCCGCGTCGTCGCCGAGCAGGCGGCGCAGCAGGGCGACGTTCTTGTGCACGGGACTATCGCCGTGCAACGTGCTGCCCCAGCACTGCCGCAGCAGGTCCTCCGCGCTGAGGATCGCGCCATCCGCGCCGCACAAGGCCACCAGCACGTCCATCGTGCGCGGCTCCATCGGGCGCGTGACGGTGCCGTTCGCGATCGTGTTCGTCGAGGGATCGACGAGCCAGTCGCCGAAGCGGAAGCGGGCGGTGGAGAGGCGCGCGCCGCCGGTTCTGGCGGCGGGGGCGGACGGCGCGGCGGGGGCCAGGGTGTCGGTCGACATATTATCTTTCAGGCAATATTCGATCGTATCACCTTTCCGCGCTTCGGGAACCGGGCCGTTGCGCAAGTGGTACCAACGTGGGCACGCGGGAGCGGTTGTTACGTGGACGTTACTTGTGCGCGGCCGAACGCGCGCGCAGCCTCGGAGCAAGCGGTCCCATTCCCGACAATACAGCGGAGGTCCAGATGCCACCCAAGACATTTCCCGTCAACCAGCACGCGCCGGCACGCCAGCGGTCGCCGTTGCCACCACCGCACGCGGCGGCCAGTTCTTCGTCCACCGTGCCGGCAACGGCGTCATCGTCCAGCGCACCGCGGATGAGTCTTGCGGAACGCGTTGCCGCGATGAACCAGGTGGCGGCAGCGAACCGTGCACCGCAAGCGCATGCGTCGCAGCGGGCCGGGACCACTCTCCCACCGAACGTAGCGCAGGCGTATGCGGCCGCTTCCTCATCTTCCTCCGCGTCGGGAAGCCAGCCTGCCTCTTTATCACTGACGACGGCGTCGTCGATCCCGCCGGCCAGGGGCCAGTGGTCCACCAGTGCCTCGTCCAGCAGTGCCTCGTCCAGCAGTGCGTCGTCCAGCAGTGCGTCGTCCACCGCGCGGCCGATGACCCTGGCGGAACGCATGGCGGCGCAGAAGCGGGCTCTGGCCGCAAGCGGCGCGCCGCAGGCGCAAGAAATCCAGCCGGCGCGGTCCGGCCTGCCGCGGGCCGTGTCGCATGCCCATGCCGCGGCATCCTCCTCTTCGTCCTCGTCCTCGTCGTCGTCCTCCGCGAACAGCGCGCCGGAGGTGTTGCGGCGCTCCAGTTCGATGAGCGACACGCATGCGACCACGGGTGGCGGTGTGCGCAGCCGTGCCAGGCTGCAGATCGGTACCACGGTGATCCTCACCGGTGGGTACGTCGCCGTCGACGATGACAAGGCATGCAATTGCCTGGCGCTGCTGAACCGCACGGCGAGTAGCAGTAGCAGTGCGCAAGCGCATGTCCCGCCAGGCGACCGGGCCTGGCAAAGGACGGGGAAAGAGTTCGACGACGAGCGCAAGAAGCCCGGGGAGGTGAATCGGGCGAACGACGCGGAACGCTATGTCATTCGCGATGCCATGCGCGATTTCCCTCCGGCCCTTGCGCAAATGAGCCCCCGCGAGCAGGCCTCGGTGGAGTTTCACGGTAATTGGGGCCCGTGCGACAAGTGCAAGAGAAAGATCGGCTCGTTCGTCGCAAAGATCTGTGGGCATATGTACAGCGATACCACGCTCGAAGTCCACGTCTACTACCGCGTGCCGCGCGACGAAGCGCCGCCAGGGAGCAACTACGGGTATCTGGATGAGAGCCTGCAGGTCGTGTACGGCGACCCGCAGGATCGGCTGATCGGAATGCGGATTACACCCGTGGGCGGCAGTCGTGGGACGCTTGCGCGCCCGGTAGCGCAAAACGCGGCTGCGGCGACCACCGCTGCAGCGGCGACCACCGCGGCAGCGGCGCAGCCGCAGTAACCTGCCGGCGCTGCCGCATGGCGGCACGCCGCGCAGTGTCGCCTTCAGTGTTGATCCGCCGTTACGGCCGCTGTTACAGCCGCTGTTACTTGTGTTGCCCCGGCGCGCTGCGGACAATCGCCCCGGGCCGGCGTTGGGCCGGCCATGTCCCATCGAAGGAGGCGCGATGCCCGATCTATCCAAAAGCGCGGCGGCGCTGTTCATGGCGGAGCTGTCCGCGCACGCGATCATCGATGCGATCGACGTGTCCGGCGGGCTGTCATCGAGCTTCAGCGTGCGGCACAAGGTGCGCGAAGCGAACATCAAGGCGTTGCTCGAGCGCTGCGCCGGGTCGCCCAGCGCGAGCCATGAGCGCGTGCTGGCGCTGGCCTACCTGCTGTGTTTCGCCTGCGGCGCGTATTCCGGCGCCGATCTGGCGACGCTGTATCGCTGCCGGCGCGATTCGCTGAAGGATACCGTCGTGTCGCCGCACTATGGCGGCAACGCGATGCTGCGCAACGCCTGCGTCGCGGAGCCGATGAACCTGTGGCTGGGAGCGACGAAGGAAAACCTGCAGATGAACAAGCAGATCTTCGATCCGCATTACGTCGACACGTTCAAGGTGCGGAACGACACCTACGAGTCGCCGGTGCCGATCGTCCAGCCTGCGCAGCCGGCAACCACGAACGACGCCTACCTGGCCAGCATGACGCCGCACACGACGGCAACGCTGCGGCCGGCAACGCTGCCGCCGAACGTCGCGGCCACGCTCGGCCAGCTGGCCACGCAGAAGCCCGCCCTCAAGCGCACGCTGACGCCGACGAGCGCCACGCTGCGCGCGAACATCGGCGCGGTGCACGCCGGCTTTCCAGCCGAGCGCTGGGTCCATGGGCGGGGCGAGTTGATCGGGCCGGAGCAGGTCGTCGACCACGTGTACGACGCCACGTTCGCCACCCTCGGCGCCGCCAACCAGCGGCTCGCGGCCTATCACAGGTTCCTGGCGACCAGCTTCACGGACGCCATCAAGCTGGTCAAGGACACGACGATGGCCGGCAGGAAGCACTACCGGCACCTGTACCAGCAGCTCAAGCTGCGTGGCGTCGACGACACGCACCCGAACGTCGTGTGCATCCAGGACGCGCGCCAGGGCTGGCGCGCGAACCGCGCCGAGCTCACGCACATGCTGGACACCCACCTCGCGCGGCTGCTCGCCGCGCCGCACCAGATCGGCTGGAACCATGCCACCGATGCGCCGTCGCTGCCGCCCGGCTTCTTCCTCGCGCCGTCGTGAAGACGGCATGGGTGGGATACCGCGCTGTTACTTGTGTTACGCGGGGCACCGCTCCTACGATCAGCGCAGAACCACACGCAGCACGGTTCCGTCGACGGCGCCGCTTGGCCGTCTTTCCAGATCTTGATTCCTAGTGAGGGTGTGATGGCAGACAGCTTGCAGAAATGGGTGGGACGGAACCGTCCCCCGCGCGTACAGATTACCTACGACGTCGAGATCGGCGGCGCGGTCGAGAAGAAGGAGCTGCCGCTCGTGGTCGGCCTGCTGGCCGACCTGTCCGGCCAGCCGGCGCAGCCGCTGCCGAAGCTGAAGGCGCGGCGTCTCGTCGAGATCGACCGTGACAACTTCAACGAGGTGATGGCGAAGATCGCGCCGCGCCTCGACCTGTCGGTGCCCGACACGTACAAGGGCGAAGGCAACCTGAAGATCGAATTGAACTTCAAGGAGTTCGACGATTTTCACCCCGAGGCGGTGGTGCGGCAGGTGCCGCGGCTGGCCAGGCTGCTCGAAGTGCGCCAGCAGCTGCGCGACCTGCTGGGCAAGCTCGATGGCAACGACGAACTCGATGCGCTGCTCGAGAACATCGTGCAGAACACCGAGGAACTGAAGTCGTTGCGCAGCGACGAAGCGCCGGCGGCCGAGGAAAGCCCGGCCGAGGCTCCCGCCGCCTGACGCGGCCTTTAACCTTTGAAGAGAGTTCAAGATGACCAGCACACAAACCGACGCGGGCGCCGCCGCCACCGCCACCGAGGAACTCAGCCTGTTGGACCGGATCGTCCAGGAAGGCCGGATGGCGGTCGAGCCTTCGCAGCACGCGTACGCCAAGAAGCTCCTCGGCCAGTTTGCCGCCCAGGTGCTCGATGAAGGCATGAGGACGGCGCCGGACAAGGGCATCGTCGCGGCGATCAACGAAAGGGTGGCGCAGATCGACAAGATCCTCACCGACCAGGTCAACGCGATCCTCCACGACGAGCGCTTCCAGGCGCTGGAAGGGTCGTGGCGCGGCCTGCGCGACATGGTGTTCGGCACCGAGACGGGGCCGAAACTGAAGCTGCGGCTGCTGAACGTGACGAAGAAGGAGCTGCTGAAAGACCTCGAAGGCGCCGTCGATCACGACATGAGCATGCTGTTCAAGAAGATCTACGAAGAGGAATACGGCACCTTCGGCGGTCATCCTTACTCGCTGTTCATCGGCGACTACTACTTCGGCCGCCACCCGCAGGACATCGCGCTGCTCGAACGCCTGTCGAAGGTGGCCGCCGCCGCCCATGCGCCGTTCATCGCCGCCGCCGCGCCGTCGCTGTTCGACATGCAGGAGTTCACCGAGCTGGGCGTGCCGCGCGACCTGTCGAAGATCTTCGAGAGCGCCGAGATGACGTCGTGGCGGGGTTTCCGCGACTCCGAGGATTCGCGCTACGTGGCGCTGGTGCTGCCGCGCTATGCGGCGCGCCTGCCGTACGGCGCGAAGACCAATCCCGTCGAATCGTTCGCGTTCGAGGAGGACGTGACGGGCAAGGACCACGGCAAATACCTGTGGGCCAACGCGGCCTACCAGCTGGGCTTGCGCATCACCGACGCGTTCGCGAAGCACAGCTGGACGACGGCGATCCGCGGCGTCGAGGGCGGCGGCAAGATCACCGGCATGACGGCCCATGCGTTCAAGACGGACGAGGGCGACGTCGCGCTGAAGTGCCCCACCGAGGTGTTCATCACGGACCGGCGCGAGAAGGAGTTGAACGACCTGGGCTTCATCGCGGTCGTCAACGCGAAGGGCTCCGATACGGCGGCGTTCTTCGGCGGCCAGTCCGTCAACAAGCCGAAGCTGTACAACCTGGATGCGGCGAACGCCAACGCGGCGCTGTCCTCGCGCCTGCCGTACGTGCTGGCCGCGTCGCGCTTCGCCCATTACATCAAGGTGATCATGCGCGACAAGATCGGCAGTTTCCAGACCCGCCAGGGCGTGGAGAACTACCTGAACAACTGGCTCTCCGACTACGTGCTGCTGAGCGCCAACGCGTCGCAGGGCGAGAAGGCCCGCTTCCCGCTCTCCGAAGGGCGGGTTGACGTGACCGAGGTCGCCGGCAAGCCGGGCGCGTATTCGGCCACCGTGTTCCTGAAGCCGCACTTCCAGATGGAGGAGCTGACCACCTCGATCCGGCTGGTGGCGGAACTGCCCGCCGCCGCGGCCTGATCGGAACCCCGGCATTCGCATCGCATCACCCGGGGCGCATGGCCGCCCCGCCTTCACACTATGGAGCTGACAAATGTCTGACGTACTCATTCTCGACCTCGGTGGCGACATCAAGGGCAATTGCACGATCACGGGCTTTGCCGACAAGATCATCGTCCACTCGTTTTCCCACAGCGCCTATCTGCCGATGGGCAGCGACGCCGGCAACACGGAGCGCACGCTGGGGCGTCCCGTGCTGTCGGAAATGTCGTTCTCGAAAACCTCCGACCTGTCGACGACGGCGCTGTTCAAGGCCTGCACGCAGGGCACGAAGATCGGCAGCGCCACGCTGAACATCGGCCGCGTGGAGAACGGCACCTACATGAACTTCATGACCTACGTGATGGACAACGCGATGGTGTCGCAGATGAGCTGCAGCGGTGGCGGCGGCATTCCGAACGATTCGTTCTCGATCAACTTCACGAAGATCAAGGCCGACTTCTCGCAGCAGAAGACCGACTCCACGGAGAAAGGCAAGGGCACGTGGAACTGGAACCTGGAGACGATGAAGGCCGATTGACCGTCACCTTGTATCGGCGGATGCGAGCGCGTCGATCCTGGCGCGCATCCGTTGCCACGGGCCCCGTTGAACGCAACGCAAGTACAGACGAGTGAGAGGAACGAACATGCGGAGGATACGGAATCTGGCGCCGATACCCTGTCGGCGCGTGGAACCATCGGACAGCTTGCGCGAGGTCCTGGGCCGCGCCTTCGGGCCGGCGATCGCGGACGTGGGCTATTATCAGCTTGCCCAACCGCTCGCACCGGACGTCGCGGCCGTTGCCTGTGCCGACAGCGTGTTCTTCGCGCCGGGCGAGTGTGCTCCACATACGGCCGAAGGACTGGCGCTCGTGTTGCATGAACTCGCGCACGTGCTGCAGCAGCGGCAGGGTGCCCGGCCGCCTTCCGTGGCCGGTGGCGACGTGTTGTGGTGCGATGCCGGCCTCGAAGCGCAGGCCGATGCCGTGGCCGCGGCGGCGCTGCGCCGCATCGCGACCCCGCCCGCCGGGGCGGCCTTCATCGCGCAAGGCCCGTCGCTGACGGTGGAGCAGGCTGCCGGGCCCCTGGCGGCCGTCGCCTTCCAGCCTTACGTGAAGATGGCGATCAACCAGCTGGCAACCCGCGACTCGCACTTCCGGGGCACGTCGTGGAACCTCATCGAGAGCCATTACCGCCTGATGACGGACTACGCGGCGGAAGAGCCGCTGCTGACGCATCAGCTGCAGCAATTGGGAGCGACGCAAGGGCAGCTCAACGCCGCGCTGGAAGTATTCCGGCGCTGGATGGGCCTGACGTTGGGCGGCCAGGTCTATACCGCGCCGGGCGTCATCGCCCGCAAATTCGGCCTGGATGCCACCGCGCTGGCGCGCATGGTGCTGGGCCGCACGGCGGAACTGAAGTACTACAACACCTACGCCGAATTGGCGACCGCGTTGCTGGGGGAGGTGCGTTCGCAGCCCAGCGCGCTGTTCGAAGAGGCGCTTGCCAAGGCCGTGCTGCGCACGCCCTGGATCGCGCAGGAGCTGCGCACGCTCGCGCAACGGATCGTCGTGTATTGGACGAACGTGTGCGCGACGCTCAACGTCACGCAATCCGCGTTCAGCAGCTGGCTGGGCTACTCGCCCGGCGAGGAGAATTGGACGTTCCGCGGCAGCTACTGGCAATACCACTGTTACCTCACGCCCCTCAGCGGCTTGAAGAAATGCACGGCCAATACGATCGCGGTCAATACGGCACTGCTGCACGACATGATGGAGTTCATCAAGAAGCGGGCGGGGGACGAGCACCTGTATCGCCTGTTGCAGTGGCGGGATCCGGTGACCCACCAGGACATCGAGATCCATAAACGCGACATGCGCAACAACCTCGGTACCGTGAACGAGCAATTCGAGGTCGTGCAGGCCGGCCGCCAACTGAACTACCAGATGCAGGCGGGACCGTCGTTCACGGTGTCGCAGATGATGGCCCTCGCCGACGCCGCCGACGCGCCCGCCAGCGAGCGGATCGCGCTGGCCTACGCGATCTTCGCGTTCTGGAACCAGGTCTACGCCAAGGCATGTACGCCGATCCACACGTACTACGAGGTGATGGTGGCAGCGGCCAATTACCAGGTGCCGTTCGACGCGCGCGCCTCGTACCGGCACAACACGCCCCACCAGGTGCACCCGATCCTGGACGACATCTGGCTGAACGGCGGCAATCCGCCGCTTGTTTGAGCGATCGAAGGACCGCGCGGCGGCCGTTGCCGTGCGGTGTGACTACTCAGGGAGCACAGCATGAGCCATCTGAATGCGGGATTGTCGCAGGCCGATTTCCAGAAGGACGAGGTCATTCGCGCGAGCGATCGCGAGGGCTTCAAGGGCGACACCGTCCGCGTGGTGACGCTGACCGGGCCGTTCAAGCTGTACAAGCTGACGTCCGATGGCGCGCCCGAATGGACCTCCAAACCGGCGCAGGAGGGCGGAACGGGGCAGCGGCGCATGACGCCATGGTGGACGCCGGTGGCGCCATACGAGGAAGATACCGAAGGAGCCGCCGGCCGGTTCAGGCAGGCCTACCTGAACGGGATCGACATGAGCTCGATGGTCAGGTTCATGAGCGCCGTCAAGGTCGAGTGGAACGACCTGGAGGAGTACGTCGAGATCACGATCAAGGACGGGTGCAAGGTCAGCTGCTTCTGGGGCGAATTCGCACCGATGAACCTCTCCGACGATCCCGTGAAGAACAAGGACCGCCGCGACAAGCAGAGCAGGACCGGCAGCGCGGAGCTGGGCTATGAACCCGCCGTGCTGCCGTTCGAGACCCAGGTGAGGCCGGGCGTCCAGATGCCGTTCAAGATCGGCGTGCTGCGCGCCTGGCAGTTCTTCATCCCCAACCTGAACAACGACTGGCTCAAGGATGGCGAGGCGCGCACCCGCATCGACGCGCACAACATGGAAAAGCTGGGCGTGCATCTCGGCGTCAACCTGGGCCATGTGAAGCTGCTGCGCTTGGGGTGGCTGCTCCTGAAGAACTTCCAGCTGCGCACGCAGGCGGCGGCACCGCAGCGTCCGCGCGATGCGATGCTGCTGCAGATGGACCGCTGCCTGGTCGAGCTGTTCAAGCTGTCATCGACGCCGCTCGACAGCCTGCGGCTTTTTCGCGATCTCGGCGATTCGTACGTCAAGCACGCTCCCGCGCCGGCGCTGTTGAAACAAGTGGTAGGCCAGTTCGTGATGGATGTGACTTCGATCCTCGACCCGGGCCAACGCCGCTCGGCGCTGTAACGAACGGCCCGCCAAGGAGGCACCGATGCTGTTAAGCGACTTCAGGGCGCGCACCTCGCGCGCGATACACTGGCCGTCGTCGCGCCTGCGCCTGCTCATCGGGGCGATCGAGTCGTTTCATCTGGCCCCGTCCGAGCAGATGCTCGATGCGGTTGGGCGCTGCCTGAATGCGTGGCAGATGCAGGACCCGCGGGAATACGCGGAACGAGGGCAGCCGATCCGGCAGGAGCTGGACATTGCGCTGCTGGCGGCGCGCTCGCTCTGCCCGGGCCTTGGCCTGATCGCCATCGTCGATCCCTCAGCGCATCCGCCGTATGAGCCCAATGCGTGGAACACGCACAACGTCAGGGTGAAAACCAATTGCTACGCCTACGCCTGCAACGACCGGTACGACAAGGAGGGCAATGACGAACTGCCGCATCCCGGATTGCTCCTAGCGCAGTATTATCCCGCCGAGTTCGTGTCGTACATGGCGACGGGGCATGCGGAGTATGAGAAAGTGGCCCGCAAGCCGCAGCCGGCTGGCGGTTTCGCGGCGCCGGCCCGCACCGTGGAGGCGGACGTGCGCTTTCGGGTGATGCTCGACGATATGGCCCGCGGCAAGATGAACATGGCAGGTCTGAAATCATGCATCGGGTCGGAGCAGCCCGGCTACCAGCCGGCCAATATTCCTGGCCACTACCTCGCGGCCCTGTTCATCGCCGAGAACGACTATCACTGGTACCGGCAGGACAACACCGGCTACTGGAGCCACAAGCCGGGGCAGGGCGAGGCGACGAACCTGGACGTGGCCGGACGATTGATCCGCGACCCGCGGGTGAGGCCCCTGCCGGGTTACCGCCTGTCCGGTTTCTACCACGTGCCGAAAGGCGGCGTGCGCACCGCGACGTATCCGCGGCCCGCACCCGCCGCGCCGGGCGCGGCCCCGGCAGCGGCAGAGCATTCCGGCCCCGCCGCCGCGGGCGCGGCGCAGGCCCCGTCGCAGAACGCTTCCGGCAGTGCTCCGGCAAGTGGCGCGGCCGGCAGCGCCGGACCGGTGTCGTCCAGCGGCGGCGCACAGCGGGGCTCCCCGCGCAGCGGGTCCGGGGCGGCATGACCGATACCGTCGCTGTTACTTGTGTTACCTCCCCGCGGCTGCCTACCATCGCCATACACCTGTCGCAGGAGATTCCGATGACCACCACCCACACTCCGCTGTTCGACCGCCTCGCCGGCAAGCTGGCGGCGGATGACGACGAACCGGCACCGCAGCATGCGCTGCGCCGCGACCTGGTGCGCCTGTTCAACGTCCGCAACGGGCTGACGATCGAGGAATTCCTCGGCGATGCGCCCACGGTGCTGCACTACGGCCTGCCCGATACGCTCGGCCTGTCGCCGCAGTCGGCCACCGACCTGGCGCGCTGGGAACAGGTGGTGGCGCGGGCCATCGCGCTGTACGAGCCGCGGCTGTCGCAGGTGCACGTGCATATCGTGCGCGACACGGCGCGCCCGACCAATGCGCGCATCCAGATCGATGCGGCCGTGGCGCTGGGCTGGCACCTGTCGCATGTGCACTTCCACATGCTGGTCGACGGCGGCACGGCGCAGCCGGCATGAGGAGCGTGCGATGAACGGCCAGGACGACCTGCTCGAATACTACCGCCGCGAACTGGCCTACCTGCGCACGCAGTCGGCCGACTTCGCGGCGCGCTACCCGAAGGTGGCGCGGCACCTGCGCCTGGCCGACGGCGAGGCGGCCGACCCGCACACCGAGCACCTGATCGAATCGGTGGCCTTCCTGACGGCGCGCGTGCACCGCGACCTGGACCGCGACCTGCCGGACGTCGCCGCCGCGATGCTCGATAGCCTGTGCCCGCACCTTACCCGTCCGGTGCCCGCGATGACGGTGATGCAGCTGACGCTGGACCCCGGCGAAGGCAAGGTCACCGCCGGCATGCGCGTGCGGCGCGGCACGCTGCTGTCGGCCACCGCCACGACGGGCGAGCGCTGCGCATTCCGGGTGGGCTGGGATGCCACCCTGTGGCCGCTGCGCGTGGCCGCCGTCGTGCAGGAGGAGCCGCGCACGTTGCGCCTGGACTTTTGCACGGACGGCGGCATGGACGTCGCCGAACTGGAGCTGGACACGCTGCGCCTGCACCTGGCCGGCGACCTGCTGACGACGATGCCGCTGCACGAGATGCTGGCCGGCGCGTTGCAGCACGTCGAACTGGTCGGCGGCGGTACCGTGCACCGGCTCGGCGCCGGCGCGCTCACCGAGGCCGGCTACGCGGAGGACGAGGCGCTGCTGTGCCAACCGGGCCACGGCCATCCGGCCTACGGACTGCTGCAGGAGTACTTCGCATTCCCCCGCAAGTTCCAGTTCTTCGACCTGCGCGGCCTGCGCGGCCGGCTGGGCCACGGCACGGGCTTTTCCGTGCGCCTCGTGTTCGCGTACAGCGCGCCCGTGCTGGCGGTGCTCGGGCCGGCGCACGTGCTGACCAACTGCGTGCCGGCCGTGAACCTGTTCCCCGTCACGAGCGAGCCGATCGCGTACGACCGGCGCCATCACGAATACCTGCTGGTGCCGGACCGGCGCCGCGACGCCGTGCTGGAAGTGCATACCGTGCTGGCCGTGACGGCATCGAGCCCGCTGCAGGAGCGCACCGAGACGATCCCGAACGCGTTCGCCGACGGTGACACCGCGCCGCTCGGCTGGACGATGCGGCGCGAGACGAGCCTGCGCAAGGGGATCGCCGGCACGGACGTATACCTGGCCTTCGTCGACCGGCAGGACGTGCGCGCCGCGCTGACCGAGCCGGTGATGTACGCCGAGCTGCTGTGCACGAACCGGCAGCTGGCCGACCACGTGGCGCCCGGCACGCGCTTTTACGGCGACGGCATCGCCACCTCGACCGTCATCCGCGCACTGTACCAGCCGAGCGCCCAGCGTGCGCCGGCGCTCGGCACGAAGGCGCTGTGGGCGCTGGTGGCGCTGATGCGCCTGAACCACCATTCGCTGGTGGACGGCACGGCCGGCGTGCAGACGCTTCAGCGCATGCTGCTGTTGTTCGCCGGCGGCGGCGCACGCGACCAGGTGCAGATCCGCGGCATCGCCAGCCTGCGCGCGGCCAGCGCGATGGCGCGGCTGGGCACCGACACGTGGCGTGGCCATTGCCGCGGCACCGACATCGAGCTCGAATTCGATGCCGATGCGTTCGCGGGCACGTCGCCGCTCGTGCTGGCCGGCGTGCTGGCGCGCTTCTTCGCGCTGTACACCACGGCGAACTCGTTTGTCCGGCTGGCCGTCGTGCGGCGCGGCGAGCTGTGGAAGCAATGGCCGGCGCTGACGGGGCGGCAATGTCTGATCTGATCGCCCAGCTGCGCCGCGCGCCGTACGGCTTCGACCTGTTCCAGGCCATCAGCCTGCTCGAACGGAGCGAGCCGGCACGGGCGGCGGTGGGCACGTCCGCCGGCATCGACGAAGCGGTGCGGCTGGCCGGCCAGACCGATTTCGCGTTCCCGGCCAGCGACGTGGCCAGTGTGCGCAACAGCGCCAGTGCCGGCCCGGCGCTGACGTTGCGCACGGCCGCGCTGACACTGGCCGGCGGCCACGGCCCGCTGGCCACGCCGTTCGCCGAGCTGCTGCTGGAACGGCGCCGCCAGCGCGACCACGCCGGGCTCGATTTCCTCGACATCTTCAACGGCCGCCTGCTGGGGTTCTGGTACCGCGGCCGCAGCAAGCGCCACCTCGCGCTGCGCCCCCACGCGCAGGACAGCGCGGCCCTCGTGCGCGCGCTCGACGCGCTGTCCGGCCTTGGCCTTGCCGAAGGCGTGCGCGGTCCGGACGGCGCGCCGGCCTGGCTGCGCCACGCCAGCCTGCAGGGTGCGGCCCCGCGTTCGCTCGCCACGCTGCTGGCCGTGCTGCGCGACCGCACCGGCATCGCTTTCGACGGGCGCCAGATGGTGGGCCGCTGGCGCGAATTGGCGCCACGCGACCGGGCCCGGCTCGGCGCGCACAGCCTGGGCGGCGGCTCCAGCCTCGGCGCGCGGGGATGGGACCAGGCGGCGGCCATCGCGCTGACGACGCCGCCGCTGGCCCCCGCGCCATTCGCGGCGCTGCTGCCGGCGGGGGCGCAACACGGCCTGCTGGCGTGGCTCGTGGCGCGCCACCTGCAGCAGGACATCGCCGTCACGCTGCGGCCCACGCTGGCCATCCAGCCGGCCACGCGGCTCGGCGTCGGGCAGGCGCTGCCGCCACGCCTGGGCCACAGCGCCTGGCTGTGCAGCGCCGGCGTCAGCGGCGCGACCTACACGCAACCCGTCTTCACATTGCGGAGCTGACGATGCAGACCGATATCCGTGCACTGCTGGCGAAGCTGGATGCCGAATGCCGGGGCGCGATGAGTCGCGCCGCCGAGCTGTGCGTGCAGGAGACGCATTTCAACGTCGAGCTGGAACACCTGCTGCTGGCGCTGGCCGAGCCGGACGGCACGGAGTTCGCGCGGCTGCTGGCCCACTTCGCCGTCGAGCCGGCCACCGTGCGTGCGCAGGCGCAGGCCAGCCTGGCGGCATTCAAACGAGGCAACGGCCGCACGCCCGCGCTGTCGCCGCACTTCACCGCGCTGTTCGAGCAGGCGTGGCTTGCCACGTCGGTGCAGCTGGGTGGGCAGCACATCCGCGCCGGTGCGCTGCTGCTGGCGATGCTGGACGTGGACAGCCTGCGCGGCGCGCTGCTCGAGACCGCGCCGGCGCTGCTGACGATCCCGCGCGAGCGGCTGAAGATGGAGCTGCCGCGCCTGCTGGCCGGTACTGCCGGTGACGATGCGCTGCCGGCGCAGGCGGGCGGCACGGCGCTGGAGCGGTACACGGTGGACATGACGGCGCTGGCGCGTGCCGGCCGCATCGACCCGGTGCGCGGCCGGCACGCCGAGATCCGCCAGGTCGTCGACATCCTGCTGCGGCGGCGCCAGAACAATCCGATCCTGACGGGCGAGGCGGGCGTCGGCAAGACGGCGGTCGTGGAAGGCTTCGCGCTGCGCGTGGCGGCGGGCGACGTGCCGGCGGCGCTGGCGAACGTGCGCGTGTGCGCGCTGGACCTGGCGCTGCTGCAGGCCGGCGCCGGCGTGCGCGGCGAGTTCGAGCACCGCCTGAAGTCCGTCATCGCGGAGGTGCGCGGCGCGACGCCCGCCGTGATCCTGTTCATCGACGAGGCGCACCAGCTGATCGGCGCGGGCGGCGCGGAAGGGCAGGGCGACGCGGCCAACCTGCTGAAGCCGGCGCTGGCGCGCGGCGAGCTGCGCACGATCGCCGCCACCACCTGGGCCGAATACAAGAAGCACGTGGAACGGGATCCCGCACTGGCCCGGCGCTTCCAGGTCGTCAAGGTCGACGAGCCGACACCGGAAGCGGCGCTCGGCATGCTGCGCGGCGTGGCCGCCGTGCTGGCGCGGCACCACCAGGTCGAGATCCTCGACGAGGCGGTGGCGGAGGCGGTGCGCCTGTCGCACCGCTACATCGCCGGCCGCCAGCTGCCGGACAAGGCCATCGGCGTGCTCGACACGGCCTGCGCGCGCGTCGCCCTGGCCCTCGCCGGCACGCCGCCCCAGCTGGAAGAGCTCGAGCATGAGGCGGCGCTGGCCGAGGAAGCGCTGCAGGTGCTGCGCGGCAGGCTGGCGCGCGGCGAAGCGGATCCTGGCGAGGCCGAGCGCGCCGCGGCGGCGCTGGCCCGCCTGCGCGAACGGACGGCGCAATTGCGCGCCAAGCTGGACGAGGAGCGCCGCGCCGTCGACGAGATCGTGGCGCTGCGGCGCCGCATCGCCGCCGGCACGGACGATCCGCAGGCCGATGCGGCCCTGCTGCGGCGCCTGCAGAAGGGGCTCGAGACGATCCAGGACGGCGAGGCGCTGGTGGCGGCGTGTGTCGACGCGGCCACGGTCGCCGACGTCGTCGCCAGCTGGACCGGCATCCCCGTCGGCCGCATGCTGGCCGACGAAGTGCATACGGTACTGCAGTTGCACGACCGGCTGTGCGAACGGGTGATCGGCCAGGATGCGGCGCTCGACGCGATCGCCAGCCGCGTGCGCACGTTCCGCGCCGCGCTCGACGACCCCGGCAAGCCGGTCGGCGTGTTCATGCTGGTGGGGCCGAGCGGTGTCGGCAAGACTGAGACGGCGGCCGCGCTGGCCGAGCTGCTGTACGGCGGCGAGCGCAATCTCGTCACGATCAACATGTCCGAGTTCCAGGAGGCGCATTCGATTTCCAGCCTGAAGGGCGCGCCGCCCGGCTACGTCGGCTACGGCAAGGGCGGCGTGTTGACGGAAGCCGTGCGCCGCCGGCCGTACAGCGTGGTGCTGCTGGACGAGATGGAAAAGGCCCATCCCGACGTGCTCGAGCTGTTCTTCCAGGTGTTCGACAAGGGCACGATGGACGACGGCGAAGGCACGCCGATCGACTTTCGCAATACGGTGATCCTGTTGACGTCGAACGCGGCGCAGGAAGTCGTCACGGAGGCATGCCGGCATGCGCGGCCGGATCCGGCCCAACTGGCCGAGCTGCTGCGCCCCGCGCTGCTGCGCCGCTTCAGCCCCGCCTTCCTCGGCCGCGTGGTGCTGGTGCCGTACTACCCGCTGGAGGATGCGCAGATCGCCGTCATCGCCGAGATGAAGCTGGCCCGGCTCGCACAGCGCTTCGCCGCCCACCACCAGGCCCGCTTCACGTGGGACGACGCGGTGGCCGCGGCCATCGCGGCACGCTGCACGGAGGCCGACAGCGGCGCGCGCAACATCGAATTCATCCTCACGCAGACGGTGCTGCCGGAGCTGGCGGCGCACGTGCTGGAGCGGATCGCCACGGCCAGCCCGTTCGGCGCCGTGCATATGCGGATGGACGGCGCGCGCTTCGCCTACGCGTTCCGCGACGCGCCGTTGCGGGGGGCGCCATGAGAACGCAGTTCCAGCAGGGCGGGCTGCTGCGGATCGTGTCGCCGTTCGGCGCCGACGACCTGCTGCTGGACCGCGTCGAAGGCAGCGAGGGCATTTCCGAGCCGTTCCGCTTCCATCTGACGATGCGTTCCGGCAGTACGGCGCTCGACCCGGCCGCCGCGATCGGCAAGGAGATGAACGTGACGATCGCCGCGCCGGGCGGCGCCAATCGCCACCTCGGCGGCGTCGTGGCGCGCTTCGTGCAGACGGGCCAGGACCACGACTTCGCCGTCTACGAGGCCGAGCTGGTGCCCACGCTGTGGCTGCTGACCCTGGCGCGCGACCGGCGTATCTACGCCAACCAGACGACCGATGCGATCGTCTGCGACGTGCTGGCCCAATTCGGCGTGCAGTACGACTCGAAGCTGGCCGGCACCTATCCGCAGCGCGACTACTGCGTGCAATACGACGAGACGGCGTTCGACTTCGTGGCGCGGCTGATGGAGCACGCGGGCATCGCCTATTACTTCACGTTCGACGCCAGCGGCCACCGGATGGTGCTGGCCGACGATCCGGCCCACTTCGCCGAGTGCGCCGGCGGCGCCGCGCTGCGCTACTGGCCCGGCACCGGGCTGACGCAGCCTGGCGACGCCGTCACCCGCTTCGTGCACGAACACCGGCTCGTGACGCGCGAAGCCACCGTCAGCGACTACGACTTCCGCACCCCGGATACGTCGCTCGAGGGCAGCGGCACGGGTGACGCCGGCAAGGGCGCGATCTACGAGTTCGCCGGCGGACAGACGACGGTGGCGCAGGCCCAGGCGCTGGCCCGGCTGCGCGTCGAGGCGGCGCAGGTGGATGCGCGCGCGCTCCACGGCGACAGCAACTGCCAGGCGGTGGCCGCCGGCACGCGCTTCACGCTGTCCGGCCACTTCGTGCCGGCGCTGAACGGCGCGTTTGTACTGCGCCGCGTGCACCACGTGGCGCACGGCGGCGGTTACCAGAACACATTCGAGGCGTTTCCCGCCGCGGTGCCGTTCCGCCCGGCCGTCGTCACGCCGCGCCCGCGCGCCACCGGCTGCGAGACGGCCGTCGTGGTCGGGCCGGACGGCGAGGAGATCTGGACCGACCGGCATGGCCGCGTGAAGGTGCGTTTTCCGTGGGACCGCGGCGCGGCCGATCCGGAGCGCGCGCCGTGGGTGCGCGTGGCGCAGCCGGCCGCCGGCAGCGGTTTCGGCGCGCTGTTCCTGCCGCGCGTGGGCCACGAGGTGGTGATCGCGTACGTCGACGGCGATCCGGACCGGCCGCTCGTCACCGGCTGCGTCTACAACGGGAACAACACCACGCCTGCCGCGCTGCCGGCGGACCAGACGCAGACGATCCTGCGCACCCGTTCGTCGAAGGAAGGCACGGCCGGTAACGAGCTGCGCTTCGAGGACAAAAAAGATGCCGAACAGCTGTATCTGCACGCGCAAAAGGACATGCTGACGGAGATCGAGAACGCGCTGACCACCACCGTGCGCAAGGGCGCGCAGGTGCACACGCTGGAGGAGGGCGACCGCACGGTCGAACTGAAGAAGGGCAGCGAAACGCACACGGTGGCCGGCAAGCGCGCCGTGACGGTGAAAGGCGCCGAGACGCATGCGAACGACGCGGCGTTCACGCATACGGTGAAAGGCGACTACGCGCTGACGGTGGACGGCAGCCTGACGATCACGGTGACGGGCGCGCTGAAGCTGGTGACGAAGGATGCGCTGGCGCTGGAGGCGGCGCAGGCGCTGTCGGCGAAGGCCGGCACGGCGCTCGCCTGCGAGGCGGGCACCGACCTGACGAACAAGGCCGGCAAGGCGCTGCTGCACAGCGCGGGCCTGAAGATCGAAAGTAAAGCCACGATCATCAACAGCAAGGCCGATGCCGCGCACACGGTGGAGGCGGGCGCCAACCTGACGCTCAAGGGCGCACTGGCGAAGGTGAACTAGATGGACGGCGTGCCGACGACGATCGAGGAGCGGGACGACACGGGCCGGCTGCTGCTGCGCTGCGCGATGGCCGGCGGTGCGCTGCACGGCGACTATGAGGAGTACGGCCCGGCCGGACTGCCGGCGCTTGCCGCGCACTTCGCGCACGGCAAGCTGCACGGCACGATGCGCGCCTACGGGCCGGATGGCGCGCTGGTGCAGCGCGGCGAGTTCCGCCACGGCGCGGCCCACGGCCTGATGGAGACGTTCGTCAACGGCCGCCGTGTGGCCGCGCAGGAGATGGCCGACGGCGTGGCCAGCGGCCCTTCGCTGTCGTACGACGAAGCGGGCCAGGTGACCGCGCGGCTGACGTTCGCCGCCGGCAAGCCCGATGGCCCGGCCACGTTCTACCACGAGGGCCGCGAGGTGCGCAGTGCGGTCTACCGCAACGGACTGCTGGATGGCGAAGCGGTGGACCGCGACGGGCACGGCACCGTGGTGCAGCGCTGCACCTACCGCGCCAATCTGCTGCACGGCGCGGTGCGGCGCTTCTGGCCCGATGGCGCCCTGATGGAGGAAGTGCACTACCGCGACGGCGTGCCGGTGGAGGAGCCGGCGCGCTACGACCGGCGCGGCAAGCGGATCGGCCACGCGGAGGCGGCGCCGGCCCTGTTCGAACGGATCAAGGCATTGCTGCGGGGGGAATGATGGGACAGCAGGTATGCGGCGGCGCGCTGCTCAAGTGCTCGTTCGGCGCGGCGCCCGGCACGCTGAACGTGCTGCCGCAAAGCGGCGTGACGACGGGCATGGCGGCCGCGTCGATCATGGACAACAAGCCGATGGTGAACGTGACGTCGTTCGCGATGTGTTCGTCGCTCGGCAATCCGCAGGTGGCCGCCGCCACGGCGGCCGCGCAGGGCGTGCTGACGCCGATGCCGTGCGTGCCGATGACGTCCGCACCGTGGACGCCCGGTGCGCCGACGGTGCTGGTGGGCGGCATGCCCGCGCTGAACGACGCGTCGAAGCTGATGTGCACGGCCGGCGGCGTGATTGAAATCTCCGTGCCCGGTCAACTGACCGTGGCGATTCCGTGACTTTACTTTGCGAGGCCGAAGATGGAATTCCGATTCAAATTCACCAAACGCCTGGTCGTGCTGGGGGTGCTGTGCGCCGTGGCGCTGGTCGTGCTGCTGCTCGCGCTGGGCTTCCAGATCGGCGTGCGGATGGCGGCCGAAACGGCCGGCCCGGCCTTGCCGGCGCCGCTCGAACGCGCCACGCCGGCGCCGAAGGCCGCGCCATGACTAATGCGCTCGGCCGCATGGCGCTGGCGTTGCTCGCCGCGGCCGCGCTGGCCGGCTGCGGCGCGCTGTCCGGCGCGAAGGCGCTGGTGGGCCTGGCGCCGGCGCCCGTCAAGCCGGATTGGGCCAACGTCACGCTGGCCGCCGCGCCGGATGCGAATGCCGACAGCGCGCTGGCCGTCGACATCGTGCTGGTCAAGGACCCGGCGTTGCTGGAGAGCCTGTCGGCGATGTCGGCGGCGAAGTATTTCGGCGCGCGCGAGAACCTGCTGCGCACGTTCCCGGACGGGTTGACGGTGCTGGCCGTGGAGATCACGCCGGGGCAGCTGATCCGCCTGCAGCCGGAGCGCTACCGCAAGGAGCGCGCGTGGGCCGCGCTGGCCTTCGCCAACTATGCGAATCCCGGCGAGCACCGGCTGCGCCTGGCGCTGGACCGGCCCAGCTGCGTGCTGCAGCTGAACGCCCAGGAGTTCGTCGCCGCCGGCATGGCCGGCACCACACCGGGCACCGCCCGTTGAACGAGGAAGAACCATGATCGCCGAAGCACAGTTGTTGGACCGGATCCAGTGGCACGAAGGCATGCTGCTCGCGCCGCAGCAGTTCCAGCAGGAGAGCGCGCGGATCGACGCGCTGGTGGCGTGGCAGTCGCTCGCCGCGCAGCCGTGCGCATGGGGCGTGCGCCGCCTCGTCGTCGACGAAGCGCGCCTGACGACGGGCCTGCTGCGCATCCTCCTGCTGGAGGCGATCCTCCCGAACGGGATGCCGGTGTGCTACGACGCCACGCGCGCCCAGGACCGCCCGCTGGAGCTGGACCTGGCGCCGTTTGGCGCCGCGCTGGACGGCGGCGACCTGCCCATCCACCTGGCGGTCGGCGCGCTGCGTTCGCTGCGCCTGCCCGGCCAGCCGGCGATGTTCCGCGGTATCGACAGCGCGGCCGTGGACGACGAGGTCTCCGACGCGCTGGCCTGCGAGGTGCCGCGCATGGCCGCCAACCTGCAGCTGATCGCCGGCAAGGCGCCGGGACCGGCGTGGGTCGCGCTGCACCTGATGACGCTGCAGAAGGCCAACGAGATCGTGCGCCGCGCGCCGTTCTGGCCCGCGCAACTGGCGGTACCGGCCGATGCCGACCTGTGCCGCCGCGCGCGGGAGCTGGCGGCGCACATGCGCAGCAAGGCGGTATTCCTGGCGCGCCAGGGCACGGCGCCGTCGTCGCGCCTCGAGGACCGCCTCGCGGCGCTGGAACAGAAGGGCCGGCTCGCGAGCCTCGTGCAGCACCTGCCGTTGCTCGAAGCGGTGCTGGGCGACGCGACGATCCAGCCGCACGCGCTGTACCTGGCGCTGTGCGCGCAACTGGGGCCGCTGGCGGCGCTGCGGCCCGGTGCCGTGCCGATCGCGCCGCCGCCGTACCGGCATGGCGACAGCTACGCGGCCTTCGACATGGTGCTGGGCGCGCTGGAAGACCTGGCCGGGGAGGTCAGCCAGGAGTGGCGGACCTGCACGTTCGCGTTCGACGGCCGCGCCTTCTCGCTGCCGCTGCGCCCGGAGTGGCTGGGCAAGCGCCTCGTGGTGGGCTTGCGGGGCCCGGGCGAGCGCGAGCTGACGCAGTGGATGGCCGGCGCCGTGATCGGCTCGCGCAACGTGTGGACGGCGCTGTGCGAGCGGCGCGTGCTGGGCGCCGGGCGCTCCCGCATCGACGCGGCGCCGGAACTTGGGCTGCGCGAAGGAACCGGCTACCTGCTGTACGCGATCGAGCCGGCGGCCGAATTCATCGTGGCCGAGCAGGCGCTCCAGGTCAGCAATATCAACGAACACGTGGCGGCCCACCGGCCGCTCGAACTTGTCCTCTTCATCAGGGGGTGATCATGACGAACCAATCGAATGAACGTGCGGCGGCCGGGCGGGACGACCTGGCGTCGAGCCAGTTCCGCCACTTCGCCGCCGTGCTGGCGCAAGCGGCGCAGGCCGCCACCAGGCTGGGCGAGCACGAGGCGCAGGCGGGCGCCGAGGCGCTGTCGCGCCAGCTCGTGCAGCTGATCGAGCTGCACACGCTGGAAGCGGGCCGGCAGGGCGGCAAGGCGGGCCTGGACGC
Source organism: Pseudoduganella flava (assembly GCF_007830495.1). Lineage (GTDB taxonomy): Bacteria > Pseudomonadota > Gammaproteobacteria > Burkholderiales > Burkholderiaceae_D > Rugamonas > Rugamonas flava. The sequence continues at coordinate 246,707 of NZ_VLKW01000011.1, forward strand.
GGAATTGCAGGCCCGCTTCGTGAAGGCGGCACTGGCCGACGAGGTGCTGCTGCACACCGACTGGGCCGGCCGCCAGCACTGGCAGCATGTGCTGCTGGAGGCGACGCTGTTCAACACGGCCTACGCGGGCCAGCAGGTGTTCGCGGACATCGAGCAACTGCTGCGCGAGCGCGACGCGGGCCGGCGCGGCGTGGCCCGGCTGTACCTGCACCTGCTGTCGCTGGGCTTCCAGGGCCGCTACCGCGGCAGCGCCGACCTCGGGCCGATCGCCGCCTGCCGCCGCGAGCTGTTCCAGCTGATCTACCAGCGCCCGGCGGATCTGGGCGGGCGCGACGCAGTGCTGGCGGAGCAACCCTATGCCAGTACGCTGACGTATGGCGGCGGGCGCCGGCTGCCGAAGCTGAGCCGGCGCGGCGTGATGCTCGCCGTCGCGCTGCTGCTGCTCCTCGGCGTGTCCGAACTCCTCTGGCTGTGGCAGTCGTGGCCCGTGCGCGACGCCGTCGACGCGCCGCTCGCCCAGCTCGCATCCGTTGCCGCGCCGGGCCGCGCCGCGTGGGAGACCGCATCATGCTGAACGATCTCGCCGATAACGTGGCGATTGCCACGCTGCTGCTCGTCACGCTGCTGGTGGCGCTGCTGCTGGGGCTTGTCGTGGCGGCGGCGCTGCGCGGCACCGGCCAGGCCCCGCTGGGCGCCGACACGCTGCGCCGGTCGTTCCGCCGCGCCGTCAAGCTGATCGAGGGGAACCTCGCGGCGCGGGCCGAACGCTACACATTGCCGTGGGCGCTGCTGCTGAACGACAGCGCGGCGCGGCCGCTGCCGCTGGGCCAGGCCGGCATCCCCAGTGCGCTCGGTACCGACAGCGCGGCGACCGCCGCGGGGCACGGCATCGACTGGCATTTCTTCGACGCGGGCGTGGTCGTGCAATTGCAGGGGGAGCACCTGGGCGCGCCCGATGCGCGCGGCGGCGTGTGGGACCACCTGCTGGGCCTGTGCCGCGGGTACCGGCCGCAGCGGCCGATCGACAGCATCGTGCTGGCTGTGCCGGCCGCGGCGCTGCTGGCCGCCGGCCCGGAAGAGCAGGCGGTCCTGACGGCGCGCGCTCAGGCGCTGCACCGGCGCCTGTGGCTGGCGCAGAACCGCCTGGCGCTGCGCATTCCCGTCTACCTGATCGTGACGGAATGCGACACGCTGCCCGGTTTCGCCGCGTTCGGGGCCGCGCTGCCGGATGCGCTGTGCCGCTCGATGCTGGGCTGGTCGGCACCGTTCGAGCTGGTGGCACCGTTCCGGGCCCAGTGGGTCGACGAGGCGGTCGACGAGATCGTCGGTGCCGCCGCCGACCGCTGCGCCGAGCTGTGCGCGCTGGAGCCGGCCGGTGCCGACAGCGCCACGTACTTCATGCTGCCGGGCGAGCTGGAACGGCTGCGCGCCGGCCTGAAGCTGTTCTGCGAGGAGTTGATGCGGCCGAGCGCCTACCACGAGCCGTTCCTGCTGCGCGGCGTGTACCTGACGGGCGATCGGGGCGCGTCGGCCGCGCTGCTGGCCGGCACGGTGCAGCCACCGGGCGCCAGCGAGCTCGTGCCCGCCGCGATGGATCGCATGCCGGTGTTCCTGCGCGACGTCTTCGAGCGCAAGATCTTCGCCGAGGTGGGCCTCGTGCAGTCGTCGTCGCAGCGCCTGCGCCGGCCCGCCGCCACTCGCGCCGTGCACTGGGCCGCGCTGGCGGTGCCGGCCGTGTGGGCCGTCGGGCTTGTCGTGGCCACCGTGCGGCTCAACCACCTGGGCGACAGCCTGACCGGGTCGCTCCAGGCGCTCAATCGCGATACCCGCGCCAGCCTGCGCGCCGGGCAGGGCGGCGGCCTTGACGCGCAGCGCGGCCAGCAGCGGGCGACGGACGCGCTGCAGAACATCGAGCGGCTCGGGTCCGCCCATTTCAGCTCCGTGTTCATGCCCGGCTCGTGGCCCGTGTTCGACGACTTGCACCAGCGCGTGGTGCGCCGGCTCGAGCAGGGCTTTGCCGACAACGCGTTCGAGCCGCTGCGCCGCGCCGCGTTCCTGCGCGTCAGCCGGTTGACGGGCGTGCCCGTCGACAGCGCGACCGGTGCGCTGATCGGCGGCGCGCAGTGCAGCTTGCCGGCCGGTTGGCGCGAACAGACGGGGCTGCCGGCGCCCGCGGCGCTGAACCTGGAAGACCTGCCGCAGTACCGCGCCACGCTGGCGTACCTCGGCAAGCTCGACGAACTCGATCGCGTACTGGCCGCGATGCTGCGCTTGAAGCGCGCCGAGTCCGGCCGGCCCGCGGGCGCCGACCTGGCCCTCGTCGTGCGCGTGTTGCTGGGCACCGAGTTGACCGGCGGTGCGCCGGCCCGCACGGCCGCCGTGTTCCGCACGGTGGCGCAGCGCGAGCCGTCGCTGGCGCTTGAGCCGCTGCAGGCCGCATCGCGCTGCGCGTTGCGGCGCGCCGGCGAGGCGATGTACGAACGCCTGTTCGACGGGAATGGCTTGCTCGCCTCCGAGCGCACCTTGGGCACGAGCCTGGCGGCGCTGGCCGACGGCAGCGCGTTCGAGACGAGCCTGGCCGGCCACCTGCAAGTGTGGCACACGGTGCGCGACACGCTGGACCTGCAGCAAAGCCAGCTCGCCGGCGGCAAGGGCGCCTGGATGCACCAGGACGTGCTGACCCTGGGGCCGGGATACGACGCGCTGCTCGGGCGCATCGGCGCCAACGCGCTGCTGGGCAAGCCGGCCGTGCTGGAACACCAGCGCCTGGCGGCCGACGGTTTCGGGCGCTTCGCCGTCCTGTGGAACGCGGCGCTGTCCGCGCCGGGGCCATTGGCCGGCACCGGCAGCGGCGCGGGCCTCGTGTGGACGGGCGCCGGCTGGGCCTTCAGCGCCGAGCGCAAGGCGCTGCACGAGGCGGTGGCCGGCCTCGTCGCGCAACCGTTCATGACGGCGCCGCCGGAGAGCGCGTTCGCCACGGCCGGCAACGGCACCGTCGGGTGGGACAAGGCGCTGCTGGAACAGGCGCTGCACCTGCCCGACGCGCGCCGCACGTTCCTGGCCGGTCCGTACGCGAAACTGCCGGCGGCGCTGCAGCACCCGGCCGGCGTGCTGGCCGACGAAGCGCTTGCCGCCACCGCGCAGAGCCTGTTGACGCGGGCGCTGAACGTGGTGCCCGTCGAGCTGCCGGGCAGTGGCGACGGGGAACGGGCCGCCGTGCTGCGAGTGCGCGCGTGGCTGCAGGAGATCGGCGCCGATCACGTGACGGCGGAGCTGGATGCCGTGCTGGCGCGCGACGCCGTGGCACGCCTGCTGCGTCTCGACGAGGCCTTCGCTGCGGCCGACGTGTTCGTGCCGAGGGACCGCGCGTTCGGCACGTGGAAGGGCGAGAAGGGGGCGCTGCTCGATGCGTTCGGCGCCGGCGACGCGGCGGCGCTCGGCGCCTACGTGGCGCAGCAGCAGGAATTCGTCGACACCGTGGCGCGGGAGGCCGAAGCCGTGCTGGCGCAGCTGGCGCGGGTGGCGGCCGGCCACCCGGTGGCGGCGCGCTGGCAGGCGATCGTCGCCGACGTGCGGCGCTATCGCCTGAAGAGCCCCGCCAGCTCGCTGATGGCGCTCGAGCAGTTCATCGTCGGCCCCGGCGCCGATCTGGACCTGGGCAACTGCACGGAGAAGCTGACGGCACGGGCGGCCTGGCGGCGCGGCGGCGACGTGTTCGCGGAGCGCCTGAGCGCGCTGCAAACGGGCTTGCTGGCGCGCTGCCGTGAGCTGTCCGCGAGCCGCTACCGCAGCGAGTGGGAACGCTTCGCCGAGGTGTACAACCGCGACCTGGCCCAGCATGCGCCGTTCGCCGCCGTGCCGGGCAGCGCGGCGGCACCGGCCGATCGCGATACCGTCGGCGCGGCGCTGAAACAGTTCGACCGGGCCAGGGCGGCCGGTGCGCAGGCCGATGGCGGCGCGGCCGGCATCGCCGTGCGCGACGCGGGCGAGCAGCTGCGCCGCATCCGCGACGTGCTGGCGCCGCTGTATCCGGCCGATCCCGGCCAGGCCGCGGGGCTCGACGTCACGGTGCAGTTCCGCGCCGCCGGGCAGGGCGAGGCCGGCGCGAACCAGATCATCGACTGGAGCCTGGTGATCGGCCCGGCCACCGTGCGGCTGGGCGAGCCGGTGCGGGCGTTGCGCTGGGAGCCGGGCATGCCGGTGCTGCTGGCGCTGCGCTTCGCGCGCGATGGCGCCGGTGTGCCGCGCGCCGATGCGGCGCAGGCGCACATGACGGTGGCCGAGCGCGCGGTGACGTATCGTTTCGACGACCCGTGGGCGCTGTTCAGCTTTATCGGCGCGCAGCGCGACGCCGACACGCCCGGCGACCCGCGCGCGGCGCTGCTGCGCTTCGAGTTTCCCGTGCAGCAGGCCGCGGCCGCCGTGCGGGCGCGGGTGTTCGTGCGGCTGGCCGTCAGCGCGCCCGGCAAGCAGGCACCTCTCGCTTGGCCCACGGTCTATCCGGCGCGCGTGCCGCTGTGGCAGGAAAGCGCCAACCAACTCACCACGGCGGCCCAATGAATACGATGACCGATCCTGTCGACAGCGAGCGGCACATGCTCGACCAGTTGCTGGCGCCGATCGCGCCCGATGCGCCATGCGGCGCGCCGGCCGGCTTCGATGCGGTGTTCACGCGCATCCGGCTGCTGCGCGAGGAGGACGACCCGGCGCTGCCGATGCGCCAGTGGGAGCGCCCGCTGAAGGAGGCCGACTGGCCGGCCATCGAGGCGCTGTGCGTGGACGTGCTGACGACCCGTTCGAAGCACCTGCAGATCGCCGTGTGGCTCGTGGAAGCATGGCTGCGCCAGCGCGGCTACCCGGGCCTGGCGCTGGGCCTGCGCCTGCTCGACGGCCTGCTGGCCACGTACTGGAGCGGGCTGTATCCGGCCATCGAGGACGACGGCGACTGCGACCAGCGCCTCGCCCCGCTGGAGTGGCTGAACGAGGCGCTGGGCCAGCAGGTGGCCGTGCACGCGCCGTTGCTGCCGCTGGACGACCGCAAGCCGCCGTTCCTGGCCCTGGCCGCGTGGGAACGGATGACGGCGCAGGAAGTGGCCGGCGAGGCGGCCGCGCCCGGCGGCGACGACGCGCCGCTCACGCGCGCCGGCACGCGGGAGCTGGCGTTGCGCGCGCCGGCGGCCCTGCGCAGCACGCGCGCGGCGGTGGCGCAGAGCTGCGCCGCGCTGCACGCGATCCACGAGGGCCTGGTGCGCCAGCTCGGTGCGCAGGCGCCGAACCTGGCGCGCCTGCAGGCCACGCTGGAAGCGGCGCTGCGCGCGCTCGCGCACCTGGAACCGGCCGGCGCCGCGCTCGTGCTGGATGCGCCGGCGCTGCCGGCGGCCGCGCCGATCGCGGTTCCGGGCGACCCGGTGGCGTTGGCGCCCGTGTTGCCGGCGGACGTGGTGCCGGGCATTGCCACAGCCGGCTGGCGCAACCGCGCCGACGCGTATGCGACGCTCGACGCGCTGGCCGCGTACCTGATGGAGATCGAACCGCACAGCCCCGTTCCGTTCCTGATCCGGCGCGCGCTGCACTGGGGCGCGATGCCGTTGCCGGAGCTGATCGCTGAAATCATCCGCGAGGAAGGAGACTTGAACCGCCTGATCGGCGTACTAGGCCTGAAGATGTAGTCCGCCCGGTATCGGGTCATTTCATGATCTGGATCATTCAAATTTTTGCTGCAACTCAACACAATGCGTTCCGCGAGCGACAAAAGCCGCCCGAACAATCGACAACGACATTGCGTGGGAGAGTCTCTGATGGACAGCAGCAAAAACAAGAACAGCGAACAAGAAACCGGCGTTGCCGGCCGGCGCAGCTTCCTGGGCAAGGGGGCGGCATTGGGTCTGGCCGGCGCGGCCCTGGGCCTGACGGCCTGCAAGGAAGACGGCAACAAGGCCAAGCCGGCCGCCGCCGCTGGCGCGGCGCCGAAGAGCCACGGCACGGAAGTGGCGCCGGGCCAGCTGGACGACTACTACGCGTTCATCAGCTCGGGCCACTCGGGCGAAGCGCGCATCCTCGGCCTGCCTTCGGGCCGCACGCTGAAGCGCATCCCCGTCTTCAACATCGACTGCATGGTCGGCTGGGGTATCACGAACGAGTCGAAAGCCATCATGGGCACGAACCCGGATGGCACCCTGAAATACACGACGGGCGACACCCACCACGTGCACGGCAGCTACAAGGACGGCACGTATGACGGCCGCTGGCTGTTCATCAACGACAAGATCCATGCCCGCGTCGCCCGCATCCGCATGGACACGATGGAAGTCGACAAGATCACCCAGCTGCCGAACGTGATGGGCTTCCACGGCATCTTCCCGGACAAGCGCGACCCCGTCGACCAGAAGATCAATTACACGACGCGTGTGTTCTGCGGCGCCGAATTCCACATCCCGCTGCCGAACGACGGCCATGACGTGGACGATCCGAGCAAGTGGGGCGCGCTGTTCTCGTGCGTCTCGGCCGAGACGATGGAAGTGATGTGGCAGTGCCGCGTGGACGGCAATATGGACCTCGTGGCGACGAGCTACGACGGCAAGCTGGCCGCGTCGAACCAGTACAACACGGAGAACGCGGCGGACCTGAACGGCATGATGGCCGCCGAGCGGGATGCCTGCGTGTTCTTCAACATCGAGCGCATCGAACGCCTCGTCAAGGAAGGCAAGTACACGACGATCGGCAACTCGAAGGTGCCCGTCGTCGACGGCCGCAAGGCAGCCAATGGCGATCCGAAGACGGCGGTCACGTGTTACGTCCCGGTCGGCAAGAACCCGCACGGCGTCAACGCTAGCCCGGATGGCAAGTACTTCGTCTGCTCCGGCAAGCTGTCGCCGACCGCGACGATCATCGAACTGACGAGGGTGCTGCAATGGTTCGAAGGCAGCCTGAAGACGGAGCGCGACGCCGTCGTCGGTGAACCGGAAATCGGCCTGGGCCCGTTGCACACGGCGTTCGACGGCCGCGGCAACGCGTACACGTCGCTGTTCCTGGACAGCCAGTGCGTCAAGTGGAACGTCGACGCGGCGATCGCCCAGTTCAAGGGCGACAAGACGGCCAAGGTGATCATCGAGAAGATGGACGTGCACTACCAGCCGGGCCACAACTACTCGTCGATGGGCGAGACGAAGGAAGCGGACGGCAAGTACCTCAACTCGGGCAACAAGTTCTCGAAGGACCGCTTCCTGCCGGTGGGCCCGCTGCACGTGGAGACGGAACAGCTGATCGACATCAGCGGCGACAAGATGAAGCTGATCGCCGACCACACCGCGTACTCGGAACCGCACGACGGCATCATCGTGCGCCGCGACGTCGTCAAGACGCGCCAGATCTACACGATGACGGACTTCCCGAACCACGTCACGCCGGACAACGCCGGTATCGAGCGCAAGGGCAACAAGGTCAACGTGCGCCTGATGTCGCAAGCTCCCGCGTACAGCATGCCCGTCATCAAGGTGAAGAAGGGTGACGAAGTCACGATCACGCTGACGAACCACGACAAGGTGGAAGACCTGACGCACGGCCTGGCACTGCCGACCTATAACGTCAACTTCATCGTCAACCCGCAGGAGACGAAGTCGGTGACGTTCAAGGCCGATCACGCCGGTGTGTTCTGGATGTACTGCACGCACTTCTGCCACGCACTGCACCTGGAAATGCGCAGCCGCTTCATCGTCGAGGCTTGATCCACCCTATGTCCGCCGCGCTCACGAGGCGCGGCGGCTTGTCATTCATGACCCAGATTACCCACCTCCTGCGCGCGTGCCTGCTGTTGCTTGCCGTTACTTTGATGCCGGCCCGCGCGGCCGTGTACGACGCCGAGCTGCCGCCCGGCTTGATGCATGGACCCGACCTGTGCGCGTTCGCCGCCTGCGGCGACGTGCTGCCGGGTGCTACGCGCTTCTCCGAGCGGGTCGGCAACCCGCAATACGTCAAGGCTTACGCCAAGGACGCCAAAGGGGCCGAGCAGGTGGTCGGTTACGTTTTCCTGTCGACGGACGTCGTCGACATTCCCGCCTATTCGGGCAAGCCGGTCGTCACCTTGATCGGCATGGACACGAAAGGCATCATTACCGGCGTACGGGTGCTGAAGCACTCCGAGCCGATCCTGCTGGCCGGGATTCCCGAGTCGGCACTGCTGGATTTCATCCGCCAATACGTGGGCCGGCGCGGCGACGCGAAGCTCGAGATCGGCCATGGCGGCGACGGCACCGAAGGGCTGGACGCGATCAGCGGCGCCACGGTGACGGCGATCGCCGAGAACCAGGTGATTTCCCGCAGCGCCTACGAGATCGGCCGCCAGGTCGGCATCTTCACGCAGGCGGCGCGGCCACCGGCACGCTTCACGGCGCTGGACGAGCGGCTGAACTGGGCGCAGCTGGTGGACAGCGGCGCCGTCACGCGCCTGCTGGTGCAGCCGGGCGACGTGGGTGTTGCCGGTAACGGTCCATACATGGACCTGTACTTCGGCTACCTGAACGTACCATCCGTCGGCAAGAGCCTGTTGGGCGAGGGCGCGTGGCGCCGCCTGATGGACGACCTCAAGCCGGACGAGCATGCGATCTTCGTCATCGCCAGCGGCCAGACGTCGTTCAAGGGTTCCGGCTTCGTCCGCGGCGGCATCTACGACCGCATCCAGGTGCGCCAGGATGCGCAGACGTTCACGTTCCGCGATACCGATTACCTGAACCTGTACCGCCTGCAGCCGGCGGACGTGCCGGCCTATACGGAGTCGGGCATCTTCATCGTCCGCTCGGCCAATTTCAACCCGGCGTGGCCATGGACGCTGCAGTTCCTCGCCAACAAGCGCGACGCGAACGGCGTGAAGAGCTTCGCCCACTTCGACCAGCCGTACTGGGTGCCGGCGCGCTACCTGGAAGGCGGCCACCCGAAGGTCGTCGAGGCACGGCCGGCCTGGCAAAAGATCTGGCTGGAGCGCCTGCCGCAGATCGCGCTGTTCGGCGCGATCCTGCTGGCGACGGCCGCGCTGTACTCGCAACGCGACCGCCTGGTGCGGGCGTCGAACCGCAAGCACAAACCGTGGATCAGCCGCCCGCGCCTCGTGCTGTGGCTGGCCAGCGTGGGCTTCCTGGGCTTCTACCTGAAGGCGCAGCCCAGCGTGACCCAGGTGATGACGTGGCTGCATTCGCTGCTGCACCAGTGGAAGTGGGAACTGTTCCTGTCCGATCCGTTCATCTTCCTGTTCTGGTGGTTCATCATCATCACGGTGCTGATCTGGGGCCGCGGCCTGTTCTGCGGCTGGCTGTGCCCCTTCGGTTCGCTGCAGCAGCTGATGCTCAAACTGGGCGCGGCCATCGGCCTGAAACGCTTCCAGAAGCTGCTGCCGAAGCGCCTGCACGACAAGCTGCGCTGGGTGAAATACGCGATCTTCTTCGCGCTGATCGGCGTGTCGCTGTTCTCGATGGAACAGGCCGAGCACCTGGCCGAGATCGAGCCGTTCAAGACGACGTTCCTCGTCGGCGTGTGGAACCGCACGTGGCCGTTCTGGCTGTTCATCGGCGGCATCCTGGGCCTGTCGTTGATCAGCGAACGGCCGTACTGCAAGTACCTGTGCCCGCTGGGCGCGGGCCTCGCGCTGCCCGGCAAGTTCCGCCTGTTCGGCCTGAAGCGCAAGGCCGAGTGCACCAGCTGCCACGCCTGCCAGAAGGGCTGCGGCTCGCACGCGATCGACGACCAGGGCAACATCGACCAGATGGAATGCATGCTGTGCCTCGACTGCATGGTGATGTACTACGACGATCACGCGTGCCCGCCGCTCGTCAAGGAGCGCAAGGGACGCGAGGCGAAAGGCCAGGCGCTGACGCGGATCGGTGCCGACGGTTACTTCGTGCCGCTGGACCGCCTGCGCGATTCGCTGCGCGAGCGCGCCACCGGCAAGGAGGTACCGTGAACGATGGCAGATGCCCGCTGATTTCGGCCGCGTTGGCAACGGCCGCGCTGGTGACCTGCGCCGCCCATGGCGCGGTGCTGCCGGTGCATGCGGGCGAATCGATCGGCGCGGCGATCGCCCGCGCCCAGCCGGGCGACACGGTGCGGGTGGAGCAGGGCACATATCTTGAACACCTGCGCATCGACAAGCGTTTGACGTTGGAAGGCCGCGGCAAGCCTGTGATCAGTGCCGGCGGCAGCGGCGATGCGATCCGCATCACGGCGCCGGACGTGACGGTCGCCGGCCTCGTGGTGAAGGACAGCGGCACCGACCTGACGGCGCAGAACGCCAATATCTACGTGATGCCGGGCGCGCACCGCGTGACGATCCGCGACTGCGAGCTGTCGCATGGCCTGTTCGGCATCTGGCTCGAAGGCAGCGACGACGCGCGGCTGCTGAAGAACGTCGTCAAGGGCCGGGCGGACCTGCAATCGGCTGCGCGCGGCAACGGCATCCAGGTCTACGCGACAAAGGGTGCCCAGGTGATCGGCAACGAAATCAGCGACAGCCGCGACGGCATCTACGTGGACGTGTCGCGCGATGCGCTGTTTCGCGGCAACCGCATTCACCACGTGCGCTACGGCACCCACTACATGAACACGAACCACAGCACGTGGGAAGACAACGTCGTCTACCAGAGCCGCGCGGGCCTGGCGCTGATGGAAGTGCGCGACATCATCGTGCGCCGCAACGTCGCGTGGGGGCACACGGACCACGGCATCATGCTGCGCACGATCCAGGATTCCGTCATCGAGGACAACGTCGTCGCCGGCAACGACCGCGGCTTCTTCATCTACGACGCCGAATACAACGTGGTGCGGCGCAACCTCGTGATCAACAACCGCACCGGCGTGCACCTGTCGGCCGGCTCGTCGAACAACCGGGTCGACGGCAACGACTTCATCGGCAACGAAGAGCAGGTGCGCTTCGTCGCCGCGCATGACGTGCAATGGGGCCGCGAACAGGGCAATTACTGGAGCAATTACGCCGGCTGGGACCAGAACGGCGACGGAGTCGGCGACGTGGCCTACGAGGCGAACGACGTCGTCGACCGCCTGGCGTGGCGCTACCCGCTGATGAAGCTTCTCGCCGCCAGCCCCGCATTGCAGACCTTGCGCTTCGTCGCCCGGCAGTTCCCGCTGCTGCGCGCGCCCAGCGTCGTCGACGGCCGGCCGCGCATGCGGCCCGCGACTACCGATTGGAAGAAATGGCATGACACCTACCCCCGCTGACCCCGACGCACCCGCCGTATCGATCGGCGGTGTGTCGCACCGCTTCGGCACGCTGGACGTGCTGCACGACGTGACGTTCGACATTCCGCGCGGCACGATGTTCGGCCTGATCGGCCACAACGGCGCCGGCAAGAGCACGCTGTTCCGGCTGATGCTGGGCCTGATCGTGCCCACCGGCGGCACCTTGCGCGTGCTCGGCGAGCTGACGGCCGCGCCGGCTTTTCGCCAGACCCGCCGCCGCATCGGCTACCTGCCCGAGACCTTCGTCACGTGGGACAACCTGACCGGCACCGAAGTGCTGCACCTGTTCGCGGACCTGAAGCAGGTGCCGCGTGCGGGCTGCCCTGCGCTGCTGGACCTGGTCGGCCTCGGTGCCGCCGCGGCCCGGCCCGTGCACACGTATTCGAAAGGGATGCGCCAGCGCCTGGGCCTAGCGCAGGCGCTGCTGGGCGAGCCGGAATTGATCTTCCTCGACGAGCCGACCAATGGCCTCGACCCGCAAGGCATCGCCGACTTTTACGCGATTCTCGCGGCGGTGCAGGCGCGCGGCGCGACGATCGTCATCACGTCGCACATCCTTGCGGAGATCCAGCACCGTGTCGACCGGCTGGCGATCATGCATGGCGGGCGCGTCGCGGCGCTGGGCACGCTGGCGCAGCTGCGCGACGGCATGGCGCTGCCGCTGGAGATCATCGCGGCCGTCGAGCCGTCACGCCACGCGGCGGCCGCGGCGGCGCTGGCGCTGCTGGCCGCGCGGCACGGCGACGGCATCGCGTGGGACGGCGTGCCGGAAGGTTTCCACGTGCGTTGCCCGGCCGCCGACAAGATGGCCGTGCTGGCCGCGCTGGTGCCGCACGCGCGCGATGTCGCCGTGCGCGAGTCGACATTGGAGCAGGTATTTCTCGGGTTTGGAGGCGGACATGTCCAGCGGGTTTGAATGGCGCCAGGTGCGCGTGATCGCGGCGAAGGAATGGCGCGACCGCCTGCGCAACCGCTGGTTGCTGGCAGTGGCGCTGGTGTTTGCCGTGTTCGCGCTGGCGATCGGTTATTTCGGCGCGGCGCAACAGGGGCAGGTGGGCTTTCACGGCATCGAGGCGACCATCGCCAGCCTTGCCAGCCTGGTGATCTACCTGGTGCCGCTGATCGCGCTGATCCTCGGCTATGACGCCGTCGTCGGCGAACGGGAACGCGGTGCGCTGGAGCTGCTGCTGTCGATGCCGATCAGCCGCCTGGAAGTGTTGTGCGGGAAGTACCTGGGCCTGGCGGCGGCACTCGCGACGGCCACCGCGCTGGGCTTTGGCGTCGGCATCCTGCCGTTGTTCAACGAACTGTCGGTGGCGGACGGCACGCGCTATGCATGGTTCGTCGCCACGGCCGTGCTGATGGGCTGGGCCTTCCTCAGCATCGCCGTGTTCGTGTCGGTGATCGCGACGGACCGGGTGCGTGCCAGCGGCGCCGCATTGGCGCTGTGGTTCTTCTTCGTGCTGGTGTTCGACCTGCTGCTGATGGGCGCCCTCGTCGTCAGCGGCGGGGGACTCGACAGCGGCGTGTTCGCCGCGCTGCTGATGCTGAACCCGGCCGACGTGTTCCGGCTGCTGAACGTGTTCAGCTCCGACCAGGCGCAGGGCATGTATGGCCTGGCGACCGTGATGCCGCCCGGCTGGACGCACCCCGCCGCGCTGTTCGCCGTGATGTTCGCGTGGACCGCGCTGCCGTTTTATTTCGCTCACAGGAGATTCAAATGAAGTACACACAATGGCGCGTCTGGCTGGCCGCTGCGGTGCTGGCCGGTTGCGGCCAGGCCGCGTCGCTGCAGGCCGCCGATCCCGCTGCCGACACCGCGTGCGCGCTCGACGGCATGGTGCTGCGCGACTACCCGGGCGCCAAGGCGCAGATCCGCTACACGGACGGCAAGACGGATTACTTCTGCGACGTCGTCGAGCTGCTGCGCACATTGCTGGCGCCGGAGCAGGCGCGCGGCAACAGCGCGCAATACGTGCAAGACATGGGCAAGGCGGACTGGAACCATCCGCAAGGGCACTGGATCGCCGCGCGCGAAGCCGTCTACGTCGTCGGCAGCCGCGCGGTCGGTTCCATGGGCCCGACCGTGGTGCCGTTCGCCCAGCTGTCCGACGCGCATGCGTTCGTCGCGCGCGAAGGCGGCAAGGTGGTGCGCTTTGCCGACATCACCCTGGCGATGCTGGACACGCGCATGCATGGCCATTGACCAGCCTTTGACAAATACGGGTAACGCGCCGCCCCGTTTTCCCGTCAGCGTGGCGCGTCATGACGCTGACACACAACCCAAGCAATGAGAGATCGACATGAAACTGCAAACCATCTGCGCGGCACTGGCGCTCGGTGCCCTGGCTGTTGCGGCGAACGGCGCCGCGGCGGCCGACAACGCCAAGGCCGAAGCGGCCTACAAGGCAACCTGCATGGCCTGCCACGGCAGCGGCGTGATGAACGCGCCGAAGGTCGGCGACAAGCCGGCGTGGAAACCGCGCGTCGCCAAGGGCAAGCCGGCCGTCTACGCCAACGCGATCAAGGGCTTCAACATGATGCCCGCACGCGGCGGCAATCCGGCGCTGAAGGATGACGAGGTGAAGGCCGTCGTCGACTACATGATCGGCAAGAGCAGCTGATCGCAGGCCGCCGGCAAGGCGGCCTTTTTGCTTTGGAGAGTACGATGTTGCGCTTGTTTGCAGTGCTGTTGGCGTTGCTGGCCCTGGGCGGATGCGCCCGGGAAGAGCAGCGCCACAAGACCTCCGGCCACGTGTTCGGCACGACGGTCGAGGTGACGATCTATGGCGGCACGCGCGAGCATGCCGATGCGCTGGCGGAAAAGGTGATGGCCGAATTCGACCGGCTGCACCGAAAGTACCACGCCTGGCAGCCGAGCATGCTGACGGGGCTGAACGATGCGATCGCCAACGGCGAGCCGTTCGTGGCGGACGCCGAGATGGCCGACCTGCTGAAATCCGCTGCCGCGCTGTCGGCCCGCTCCGACCACCTGTTCAACCCGACGATCGGCCACCTGATCCGGCTGTGGGGCTTCCAGAGCAGCACATTCGAGCCGAAGGCGCCGCCGGAAGCGGAAATCCGGCGCTGGTTGGACGCCAACCCGACACTGGACGACCTGCGTTTCGACGGCACGACCGTCACCAGCATCAACCGGGCCGTGATGATCGACCTGGGCGGCTATGCGAAAGGTTATGCGCTCGACCGCGCGGCCGCGATCCTGCGCGCCGCGCACGTGAAGGCCGCGCTGGTCAACATCGGCGGCAACGTGATCGCGATCGGTCAGCCGGGCGCGAAGCCGTGGCAGGTCGGCATCCGCGACCCGCGCGGCAACGGCACGGTGGCGATGGTGCCGCTGCACGACAACGAGGCGATGGGCACCAGCGGCGACTACGAGCGCTATTTTCTGAAGGACGGCAAGCGCCGCCCGCACATCATCGACCCGCGCACCGGTTACCCGATCGACCTGGTGGCCTCCGTCACGATCGTCACGTCTGGCGGCAAGGACGTGGGCTTGCGCTCGGACGGCAATTCGAAGCCGCTGTTCATCACGGGGCCGGCCGGGTGGGAACAGATGGCGGAGCGGCTGGGGCTGAAGGAAGTGCTGATGGTCGACACGGAGCGGAAGGTGTACGTGACGCCGGCGCTGCAGGCGCGGCTGGGCCATTAACGAAAACGCCCCGGTGTCAGCCGGGGCGCTTGCTGCGGTGGCGGGCCTGTTACCGCTGCCGTGGTCCGGCAGCGCCGATCTCGAACACCTCGACCGACCAAGAGTAGTCGTACTCGTCGTGCTCGACCACCGCGTGGTAGCCCTTGCCGATCATCTCGGCGGCGAACGCCTCCGCCTCCTGCTGGCTGACGCAGCCTTTCTCGTACAGCGGCGCCGCGCCACCGGCCTGCGGGACCTCTTTCCCGGTCACGGACAAGCCCAGCTTTTTCAGCCAGACCGCCAGCGCCGGTACCAGCCCCATGGACGGCGCCCCGGAATGCGGCGGCGCCGCGCCGGCGACGGCCGGCACGACCTTCATTTTTGTACTTCCCATGTTGGCATCCCTGTTATGTGTTATGACCAAATATTAATTTGCAATTAGAGGCTCTGCAATAAATAGTTATCCAAAGAAGGATCGATTGTTGCGCGGTATGACTTTTTGAAGGATGCCGGCAAAAGGCGACGCAAGTGTTGCGCGGACGCGTGTCGGCTGCGCGTCGCGGCGGCAGGGGGGCGGCCTGCGGTGGGAAGGTGAGCGGCCTTGCGCGGGCGTAGAAGGGGCGTTATCGGAAGGATTCGGTTTTATCGAAAAGTGACCAGCCATGGCGGAAAACCGATGTGGAGGATGATTTAACCCGGCATCACGGCATGCTTGCGCGAGCGCGCGCCACCGAAGCGCAGCCTGCCTGCGGTTCGGCAGCCCCGGCCGGGCGAGCGACTTCCATTGCGCCCGCACCCTTGGAGGTTGGCGCTTTGGCATGTCATAATGTAGGGCTGTGCCCTGGTGGTGAAATTGGTAGACACACCGGACTTAAAATCCGTTGGCCGCAAGGCCGTGCCGGTTCGATTCCGGCCCGGGGCACCACTACCTCTTCCATATACCCACCGAATTTCGCCGATTCTCGTTGTATTTCAAGCAGTTAGGGCTTGTCGCGCTGCCCCGGCTCACCATCAAAAGACAACAAAAAACCACCGCTTTCTGCTACTCTTTACGAACTTTTTACAGAGGTTTTACGAACAGTCCGTAGCGATGGCGACATACAGGAAAGTCCAGCTGAAAAGCGGCACGAAGTGGAGGGTGCAGATTGCTGTCTCTGGCACCCGGGAATCAGCCAGCTTCTCGACGAAGGCGGAAGCGGTGGCCTGGGCAGCAGAGCGCGAGACGGAGATTCGGCGAGGCGCCGCAGCGGGTGGAAGCAAGAAGACCTTGCTTGATGCGTTCGCGCGGTACGAAAAAGAGGTTTCCGAGCACAAGCGAGGCAAGCGCTGGGAGATCGTCCGCATGAATGCGATCGCCCGGCATCCGGTGAACGGGAAAGCTCTAGGCGACATGCGCATGGAGGACATCACGCCGGAGGTGCTAGGGGCGTGGCGCGACGCACGAATGGCCGGTGACGGTGCCGTATCCGGTTCGACCGTCAACCGCGACTTGAACTTGCTCTCACACGTCTTCGCTACCGCGCAGACAGAATGGAAGTGGATCCACGCCAGCCCAACCGCAAGCGTACGCCGGCCGAAGGAGGCTGCTGCACGTGACCGCCGCATCAGCGATGACGAGATAGAACGGATTTGCTTCGCCCTGGGCTTCGACGAAAAGCCCGTCACCACGAAGAGCGGGGCGGTCGCGGTAGCTTTTCTATTCGCGATCGAGACAGCAATGCGAGCCGGCGAAATCTGCGCGTTGACGCCGGAGAATGTGCGCGGCACTGTGGCCCACTTGCCCATCACGAAGAACGGTCGCAAGCGTGACGTGCCGCTGTCAAAGCGCGCGCGGGAGCTGCTGAAGCTTCTGCCGGCATCGGATGCGTCAGTATTCGGCCTGGCGCCTTCGACGCTCGATGCACTGTTCCGCAAGGCGAAGGCCCGGGCCGCGATTGAGGGGCTGACATTCCATGACAGCCGGCATGAAGCGATCACCCGGCTGGCGCAGAAGCTTTCGGTTCTGGAGCTGGCACGTATGGTCGGGCACACGAACCTGAACCAGTTGCAGACCTACTACAACGAGACGGCCGAGAATATCGCGGCCCGTCTCGACTGAACCCGGCTTCAGTGCTTCTCGCGGTAGCTCTGCGCCCATTCGATTACATCCTTGGCGTTGAACAGCGGTTGCGAGCGGCCGCCCTTCGTCGGCAGGCGGATCGCCTTCGGGAAGCTCGGCAGGCATGCCATACGATCGCGTACGGTCTGCGGGTCGCGCTTCAGGTAGGCGCCAATCATTTCGAAGTCCCACAGGTCAACCGACAGCGGGATTGCCGGCCGCAGGCGATTTTGCAGTGCGTCCGCCAAGCGTTCAATCAGGTCTGCTTCGCTCATTTCAATATTCCTTCCGGTTCATGTGTTCGGTAATGCTCGGCGCCGCGGCGGGCGCCTCCTTCTCTTCTGGTGCGGCAGCCACATTGATGTATGCGCTGATCACCTTGCCGGTCATGAAGTCCAGCAGGGTAGGGCGTCCCCATCCGCCCCAATCGTAGTCGCCATACCGCACCGTTTCGGTCTTGCCTAATCCGTAATGGATCGTCACAGGACGGTCATTTGCCGCCTTCGTGATGGCGGCGCGCACTCGTTGTTCGCTCCACATGGTCAATTCCTTTCTTCTGGTGCGGCAGCAGCGAACTCGCCGTCGATGTGGAACATGAACAGGTTGTAGTTCGGCGTTGCCATGCATCCGCCTGCAATCCTGGCGATTTGCTCTCGGCTCAGCCCGGGCGTCGCCCTTTCGCTGGCGCGGCGGGTGGCCTCCTCGACGCCCCACTGATAGCCAATCCATGCCCCCTGCACCCAATCATCACGGAACGTGGTATCGCCTTCAGCATCGAGTTTCGTCTCGCGCGACCAGTGTTTCGGCAAGCGCTTGAGGAACGCCGCGCGCATTGCTGCGTCATGGTCGGCGGCGGTCATTTTGCATCCTCGTCGGGATGTTGCGGTAGGCGCTTGAGGCGCGAGGCATCGCTCGATACTTCGAACCAGCCGCCGCACACGCGATCTTGGAATTGCTCTCCGCGCACTGGCTCCTCGCCGTTCATTCCTACCACGCGCAAGCAGTGCGGGCAGCGCGCAATCCAGTCGCCGTCTTCACGAGCGAAGCACTCCACGACCAGGATTTCATCAGTAGCATTTGCCATGACCATCACGAACCTTCCTTTCCGGCCTGCTTGGCAGCGATGGCGCGCTCGAATCGACTGGCCTCGGCGCAGGAGCGGAAGCCGACCTCTACGGACATGTCGGAGCGGCGAACCACACGCAGCGGCCGGGGCAGATCGTCCAGCCGTTGCATTGTCAGCGCGCGCCAGTCGGCAATCTCGGCTTCTGCTGCCCGCAGAGATTCGGATGTGCGATAGCTGTCGTGCAACGCGTCAAGTTTCACCCGTTCGCGCCATGGCTTCGGCAGCGCCGGCAGTTCCTGCCCGTCTGCTGGCGACTGGTCGGAGCACGCGTCGCATTCGGACGGCGGATCGCCGATTGGGCCGGCTATGGCGCGGGTGCCGTTGCAGACCTTGCACGACGCCTGTTCCGCCTCTTGCTGGCGTGCTGGCTGGGCGGCAGAAGCTATGACCTGTGCGGCCCTTTCGCGGCCGGCGGGCGAGAGGTGGACACCATCAGGGTTCCGGCCGGGAATCACTTCGGCCAGCTTGCGCATGTCCTGAATGCGTTCCTGTTCCGCTGCGCTCACTGGTGCGCCAGCCGACAGCATGCCGTCCAGTGCCGCACGAATCTGGTTGCCTGTCGCGCCATTGCACATGTCGCGGATGCGCTGCACCACAGCCGTTTCTGGTGCGCCAGCAGATGGGGGAAGGGATGCGCGGGCGCGGTCGATGATGGCGCGATAGTCGCTGGGGTCGAGTGTGATGGCATCGCCGTTCAGGTAGTACTGCATACCTTTGCGCGACAGAATCGGGCGCAGGATTTCCTGGTACTGCTCGTCCGTCAACGGTGCGGCGCTCACTGGTGCGGGAGTGGCGCGCAAACCTGCCTTGAAGCCTTCCGCGAATGCGTGGTGCTCGTCTTGGCGCGGGACCGTGCTGAAGCGCTCGGTGTACTGCTTTTCCCATTCCTGGCGTGCTGGCTCAAGTGCCGGGCCTACGTCGATGCTCCCCGCGCCTGCTGCTGGTGCCGAGGAGCCGCCCAAATGCCGAATTACCTTGGCGATGATTCCAGACCACGTTACCCAGTCTCGATCACATGCCGGGATGCTCGCTTCGCCCACGGCGATGGCTTCAAGGTCCATAACCAATGCGCGGATATTTTCTGGCAACAGGTGGTCTGCGCCTGCTGCTGGTTCCGGGCGACCTTGGCAAATATCGCACGACTCGTTTGGTGCGCAACCACAGTCTGCTTTGGTGTAATTCTTCGTGTTGTCCATATTCCTCTTTCTGTGAGTGGGGCGGGGTTAGTGCCCGAAGAAGCCTGCGATGTATGACAGCCTTGCCCAGCGCGGCCAGTCTTTCGACAGAAGGTCGTAGACCGAAAGCACGCCACGCGCTTTGTCGCGTTGACCCTTGGCGTAGAAGGCTCGTTTTCCAGCCAGTGGCTTACACATCGGATGCCTCCCCCGCAGCTGGAGCGGACATAGCGGCGCGTCGGACCTGTACCTTGCCGGAACCGCCGCAGTGCGAGCACGGCAAGCCTTCCGCTCCATTACATGCGGCGCAGTCCACCAGCACGCGCTGGTGTTCGCATTGACCGAGCGCGGGCAGGCCGCATTCCTTTGCGCCGACGATCACGAATCCGCACATCGCGCCCGGACCAAGGCTTCCGCGTACTGCACACAGTGGATTACCCATGCTTGCCTCCCTGTTCGGCTGCGGACATGGCGGCGTCGATGGCTTCGCGGGCCGTAAGCTGCCAAGCGCCCTTCGCGCCCCAGCCCAAGAAAGGCCGTGTGTTGCCGACCTCGTCGAAGACGAATACGCGGCACGCCTCCCCATCCCTGCACCATGCGATCCATGCCTCGTGCTGAGACATGAAGTCCAGTCGCGCCGCATCCCGCGCATCGCTGCTCGCAGCAGAGGGGGCGGGGCTGGTGAATAGCGGCTCCCAGTTGTGATAGCTATCGTTTGGTTTATAAGGGGCAAACTTGGGTGATTTCCCCTGCAATTCGAGCGCCCTACGGTTATGGGCCATGAATTGCCATTCCCCATCACCCACCCCTGGCTCCTTATTCGTGTCCCGTTGATACCGCCACGCTACCGGCTCGGCCTGGGCCTGCGATGCTGCGGCAAGAGCTTTGCGCAGGTCGGCGGTTTCTTTCTCAGCAAAGTGAAACTTGACCCGGAAGTCCAGTTCATCCGGATGGTTCAGCGGGCTACATGCGCGTGCACGTTCCCGCCACGTTTTGATCGTGCCCGCCGTCGCGCTGTCCTTGACAGGTGCGGCGGCTGGGGTGATGGCGAGCTTGGTTTCGTCCCGCGCCTCTTGCAGTGCTGCGGCCAGCTCGGCTCGGAACCAGTTTTCGTCCTCATCGCCTGTTGGTTCGTGGTTGAGGATGAAGCGATGCAGCGCCGTGCCGGTTCCTTGATCCAAGGCGCGGTCGCATTCGTACCAAGTCGGCAGCTCCCCCGCCGCTGCTTGTGGTGCTGGCGTGACAGAGGCGGCGCGCTCGGCAAGGGCGATCAGTTCCAGCACGGCGGCAGGATTGGCGGCGGCGATGAACTCCATGTTCGCGCTTCGCTCCGGCCAGAAGTCCTCGTCCCACTCGGGGGCAATGCACACTTCGTCGTCAGTGTTATCGCCAGCCACTACCTCGTTGAGAAATGCGGGCTTGGGGTTGCCGAACGAGGGGCCGGTAGCAACCCATGGGCCGGGCGTCGCCGCTTCGGCCAGCCGCTTCAATTCTTCGATCGGTTCTTTGTTCACGGTGTTTCCTCTCGGTGATTGGGCTATTCCGCAAGCCAGGCGTCACGCTTGATTGTTTCTTCGGCCAGAATTTGCTGGCGCGTTTTCAGGCTGCCGTCGGCGTTGGTGTTGAACGGGTTTAACGTCTGACGGAAATGCCGCGTTTCCTGCCGCGTCTTGCCGGCAGCGTCCCGGTACTTCTTGACGCCCTTTACGCCCACATAGTCGAACGCATAACGTGTCATTTCGTATTCCTCTCGGTGATTGGTTAGCGGGAGCGGGCGGCGCGCTGCTCGGTCACGTACTCGACCAGCTTGCGCACGCCACGGCGCCGCGTCGGGGAACCGCGCACGATCCACAGGCCGGTGCCGGGCCAGAAATCGACCGTCTGCGCTCCGGCTTGCACGACCAGATGTGCGCCCAGGTTTTTCACTTCGTACTGCACGCCAGCGCGCGTCAGCACGGCGGCGGAGTGCTCGCGGTTGTCGCTGCGCTTCTCCTGCCGCGCCTTGCGCAGCGCGTTGAAGTCGTCGGCCATATCGCTCACGTCACGCCTCCTTGGTGGTGGTTGGCTGGGGCAGTTCGGCTCGGCGCTTGCGCTCGCGTGCTTTCTCTGCTCGCGTGTAGTGCCGCATGCAGCGCTTGATTTCCTCGACAGTCAGGCCCGAATTGTGCTCGCCTGTGCGCTTCATCTTCTGAATGCTTGCCATCGCTCAGCCCTCCCGTGCAGGCTGAGAGGTGGACGGAGCGGCGAGGCGCCAGCGGCTGATTACCCACTTTCGTTCCATGAACTCGTCGCCTACTTGCCACGCCCATTCAGCTGCCTTGACGTTGGGCGCGATGGTTCCGTTGCGGAACTCCACATCAACCCGCACTTCGTTCGCTACCGGCTGCACGCCCGTATTCGTGCGCCATCCATCCGCCCCTTCTGCGCCTGCTGCGGCTTGATGGAATGCGGCGAGAACGGCGCGGGCGAATTCGATCACGGACGAGCTGGCAACCGCATGCTCGGTGCCGTCGTCGCTCTGCGTCAACCGCAGGCAGTCCAGCGTCAGGATTTCGTCGTCCGTCAGTTCGGCCGGCGCTGCCTGCTGCGGGGATGCGGAGACAGGGGCAGCTGGGTCTAGCCCTGGCAGCGGCGGCGCGTCGAAGCGATCATCATGCTTGGCGTCGAACCATGCTTGCGCGCCGATGCCTTCGGCTGCGTCCGGTATCAAGCCCGGGCCTACGAGGCCGTTGTGGACCCATTCCATTGCGGCTTCGGCGCCTTGGCCTCGATCCCACTCCAGCCACGCGGCCTGATTGCCGGCAATGACGTTGTGCAGCGCCTTGGACACGAGGAAATGAGACTTCCACAGATTCTCGCGCTCAGTGCGCAGCGCTTCGACTTCGGGGCGCAGCCGGGCGTTCTCCGCCTCCAGCTCGGCGATGCGGGCGGCGCCGTTGTCCTCGATCGTGTCCAGTTCCAGCAGGCGCGCTACGGAGCGCACGTCGCCGGCAAGGATGGTTTGCGACGGCGCGCCGGGGATGTTGAGGCGCACTGCTGCGGTATTCTCCGCGCTCAGGAGGTCGCGCACAGCGGCGATGACGTTCTCCCGCATGGCGTCGTGGTGTTTGTGGTTGTTCATTGTTGGTCTCCAATCAGATTCATCATCGTTACGCAGGCTCCAGCTCGCGTTGAACGCTCGCGGCCGAAAGGTGCACGCCGTTCATCGCGCAGAAGGCGAGGGCGTACTCGATCAGGCTTGCGGCGCGCTTCTTCGACATCAGGGCTGTGCTCTCGCGCAGGTTCAAAAACTCGCCTTCCAGGCCCGGCACCATTTCGGAGCCTTCGTTCGTCGCCGCAGCGTGGCCGGACACCAGAAGCACCTTCCATTGCGCAGCGGTGCGCGGCTTGCCGGCCCACTTCAGTCCGGACTTCGCGATGTCGCCGACGATGGCGTGAAACTTGGCGTTCTGGTCGAGGTTCCGCTTTGGCTCGCAGAACGTGACCATCCAGCCGTCCGGCGCCTCGTATGCGAAATGCGCAGCGTTGGCGCGCGCTTGGCGGTGGGCCAGCACGAAGGTCCGTTTCTCAGTCATGCCGCCACCTCCATCGAGTTCAGCAGATCAACCTTCGCTTGGACTTCGGCCAGGAAGGCGAGCACGCCGGGTTCCAGCGTCTTGCTGATATAGGCGTCGTCGCGGTAGATGCGCTGGCGGTACAGCTTCAGGTGCTCGGCGCCGGCCTGCATGCGCGGGTCGAACGAGCAGAAGTCCACCCAGTCCAGCTCCAGCACCCAAATCTGGCCCTGTACCTGCGGCTTGTGGTGTTCGGGCATGCCGGTTTCCCACGTCAGCAGGTGAATCGCGCTGTTGTAGGGCGACTTGATCTCGATGCCACCTTTCGGGCCGACGAGGCCATCCGAAGAGGCGCCAACCCATTCGTGCTTCGGATGCTTTTTGAAGCCGACTTCGCGCACGATCGCGCCGGTTTCTTCCTCGTAGGTGGCGCGAGCGTACGGCTCTGCCTCCGTCCCCCACTGCATTGCGAAGCTGCTCGGGGTCACGATCGGCTCGCCCGTGATGCGCTCCACTACAAGGTGCATCAGGTAGTCTTCCCGCGCCTTCAAGGGCTGGCCGTTACGGCCCACGGCCAGGATGTCAGCGAAGCACGAGGCGGTCGCATGGCCGGCACGCTCACGCAGCCAATCGGCGCCGCCTTGATTGGATTGGCGCTCAATCATTGATCGCTCCTTCGATGACGTTTTCGGCGCGCTTCTTCAGCTCGGGCAGGTGAGGGGCGAGGGCGCGGCGCTGCTCCTTCGTGATCTTGCTCCATGCCTCTTCCAGCGCTGCAAGCCCGTAGTCGGCCACGGCGCCCAACTGGTCAAGCAACTGCTGATCGGCTTCGGTGAACTCCACCGTCATCGCTTGCTCGGCGACTGCCGCAGCGCCGCGGCTTGCCGGCCGCTCGTTCACGTCGACGATGCGTTCGGCCTCGTCCTGGTCGTAGATCCCCACGTAGCCGAATGCGAGACGTGCGCACTGGATCATGGCCTTGTGGCGCAGCATGCGCTTCGGGTGCGACTGCCACGGCTTGGTGCCGCGCTTGCACTCGCTCAGGTATTCCGTCGTCTTGATCGCGTGGGAACGGTCCTTGCGGTAGATGATGCACGTGCACGACTCGTCGTCCTGCTGGAACTCCATGCCGTCGAATTGCGGGTTCTCGTTGATGATCCTCGCCCAACCATCCACGCCGACCACCGGGACGATGCCGTTGTTCTGGTCCGGGAATGCGTAAATCTCCTTCGTCCACGGGTTCAATCTGTACTGGTTCGCGACGATCAGCAGCGCCGACATCTGCGCGTCCGATACCTGGCCCTTAAACGCGGTCGCCTTCAGTACGTTCACCAGCTCGCCGGATTCAGGGATATTGAACAGGCCCGCCAGTTTCGACGCCTGTTGCACTACGAGGTTGCTCACGATGTTGCCTTTCTGCGGAGACTATGCCCGCGTCGGATTGGTAGAGAAATCAGAAGCCCTTGATAAAGCTGACGACAGCGCGCCAGCGAGCCTTGCGGGGCGTGAAGCCAGCCAGCAGCGACAGGCGGTACTGGGTGCGGAGGAAACGGATCGCGCTCATACCAAGCCTCGTTCAATCTGCATGCGCTTCGCGGCCAGCTTCACGCGGCGGCGCTGGATCAGGTTCATGCGAGCGATCGACAGTTCGTGCAGCGAAGCGGCGTAAGAGAAATCCTCGTCAGCGCGCGTCTCTTGCAGCGACAGCGCTTGCAGGCGGATCGCCTTCGTCAGCTCCCGCACGAAGCGGGCAATGCGGACTGCTACCGATGCGCGCTCGTGGTGTCCGTACCGCGGCGGCTGCTGGGTGTGCGTGCGTTTCATCGTCTGCTCCGTTCAGGTGTCAGAACTTCCGGCGCGGCGCGCCGAGGATCATCAGGAATGCGATCAGCAGGATTGCGAAGATGCTCATGGCTTACGTCCTTTCAGAGTTAGACCGCTTTGAAATTTCCATTGCTGTCGAGCTGGTACCACTTCCCAGCCTCGATGCCGTTCTCGCCCACCTTGCTTGCGCGGACGTGAAGGAGGTCACCAGCATCATTGCGGTACGCCAGCACGATTGCGCCAGTCTCACCAGCCATCGCGCGGCCCTCGTAACCGCATGCCATCGCAACGGAGTGCTTGCCCGTGCTGCTGGCCGCGCCTTGGTAGCCCGTGCTGCTGGCCGCGCCGTAGTCGCCCGTGCTGCTGGCCGCGCC
>NZ_VLKW01000012.1 GCF_007830495.1 Pseudoduganella flava
GCCTTCACGTCAGCCGTTTCCATCGCCTGGACCATGTCGGTCGTCAGGCCGGCGATTTGTGCCGAGGTCAGAGCGCCGGCTTGTGCCGTCGTCAGGGCCACGACTTGTGCCGAGTTCAGCGCGTCGATCTGGGCCGAAGACAGGCCGGCGAGCGCACGGGTAGCCAGCGCAGCCAGGTCAGCCGTCGGCAGCGCAGCCAGCACGTCGGTCGACAGTGCTGCCACTTGTGCCGAGTTCAGGCCGGCAGCTTGCGACGTCGTCAGGCCGACGATCTGCTCGGAAGTCAGGCCGTTGGCGATGACGGAGGTGCTCAGCGCGCCGATCTGGCCGCTGGTCAGCGCGCCGAGCTGGGCAGAATCCAGCGCACGTACTTGAGTGGTAGTCAACGCTGCAATGACGCTCGTCTTCAGCGCGCGCAAATCAGCAGTTTCCAGTGCGCCGACTGAGTCCGTCGTCAGGCCAGCAATCTGGACGCTGTTCAGAACGCCGACTTGCTGTGTTGTCAGCGCGGCGATCTGGGCGGTGGTCAACCACCCTGCCTGGGCGGAAGTCAGCGCCGCTATCTCCTCCGTGCTGAGGCCAGCAATCATGGTAGTGGTGAACGCGGCTATCTGATCAGAATTTTTGCCGGGAATTAGGATGGCACTCATGTATTTCTCTCCTGAATACTAAAAAACTGCGGAATTTTTCTGCTTTGGGGCGCTGGGCGCCGATGTCGTTACGTGTCGTAGTGGCAATCCGTCTGCATATCTCCGCAGCCAATTAGCAATGAGCTCTGCGACGCTCGAGTTTGTTGCCTATCGACAAAATTCATCCAAACTTTAGTCATCGCGACCTCACCGGGTTCAACACTATCCTGAAAGGATTGGTAAAAAATCTAATGGTTTTGTGTGCTCTTCTGCAAGAAAATGAGCCAGGAGACAACAAAACCACCCTGAGAACGCATTTCCCCGCAGACACAAAGCGACGGCTTGAAGCCCATCATTAAGCCAAGCCGCATCTTTTTGAGCGGATTACTTGCCCTGCCGAAACACAAGGCAGCCTCGCCAGTATAGCTGACTGCGTTTCCTCAAGGCACATTTTTTTGCTTCTGGTTTCCTTTTTAGAATCAGTCAGTTGGGTGAGGGCGACACTTTCTGTAGCAGTATTGTTAGTACCACAAGGAAATGACGGGATCATGAACTGAACCGTTAACACGTGCCGACACTAGCGAAAGTGGGTACTTACTTAAAATCCTCGGAATGTGCACGAGCGTGCGCGAACAGCGCCTTGGCGAGAGGCGGAGAAGTTGTCGATTACGCATATTCGATGAACAATCGCCGTGGCCATCGCGTTAACTTCTGGTTGCGACGTGCGCCGGCAGCGATCCGGCGCGCGCCATCCGCCTGCTGCCGGTCCGGGTAAGTGATCTGGAGGACAACGCCCCGCCCTGGCGCCGCCGGCCGAGGCGGGCGAACGTGGTCTACTTCTTACGCCAGAGATAAAGCGTCATCATCGAGCCGAAGGCCAGCGCCACCCACGGGTAGCGTGCAAGGATGTGGGCCGATGCAAGCAACAGCACGGTCAGCCCTGCAGCCGTCAGCACGAGCCCGAGTCGCCGTGCCCATTTCGGCAGCGGCGCAGGCTCGCCCGTGCCAGCGGCCGCGGCGACCGGGCCAGTCGCCGCCACGCTGCGCTGCGCCGGTTCCGGCGTCAGACGCGCAAGCAGCTGATCGTCGAGAGTATCGGGGGTGCCGCGGCTTTCGTTGGCGCAGCGCAGCAGGACTTCGACCACCCAGCCATCGAGCCGGGCGCCCCAGTTGTCGCTTTCGGCCGCAGCCTGCGCGCCCAGGTTCTGGTAGGCGCTGTTCTCATTCTTGGGATTACGCTCGTCGGCCAATGCCGCCTGCTCGTCAACGAGCGTCCCCAGGAGCCGATGGGCCGGCGCGCCGGACTCTGTGGCCGGGAACAGCGGCAGGGCCTCCCACGTGTCCGACCGACGGGGAGTGCGGAATGGCTCGGCACGGGCGTTTTGCGTGGAGACGGAAATTGCGAGATCCGCGCCGATGGCGGCCGCGAGCGTCTTCCAGTTCGTGGCGGGCACGTCCAGGGTTCCGGCGCGCTCCTCGATGCGCCAGTAACTGTGGACGTCAGTGGAAGACGCTGCCGAGTGCAGGTACCGGTCGAGCCACCCTGGCGCCTCTTCCTCGACTGTCGCCAGACGATCCCAGGCCGGGCGCTCTCGCCCGGCCGCCCACAGTTCGTGGCGCTCGGCATGGTGCACGACGATCACGCGCTCCCCGTCGCAGATGGCGGGAATGACAAGGCCCAGCTCGGCGGCGAGGTGCAGCGACAGGCGTAGCGCCCCCACGTCCTTCAGCTCGCAGAGCCATAATGTGAAGTCTCCGCAAGCAATGCATTCTCGGCAAGGTCGCGAAACTGTACCGTTGCCCCTTCGAATACGTTGTGGCGGTACCAGTCATCCAGTGCAACGTCGCCGCGCAGGTATAGCGTGCCATAGCTGACCAGCGCGACCTCGCGCAGGATCGGTTCTCGATACAAACATCCTCCCTGGAATGATGGCGCGCCAGCGCTGATCACTGTCCGCCACCACAGGCAGTGCGATGCGGCACGCCGAATGAAAAACGGCCCGGATACGTCGTATCCAGGCCGTCGAAGTAAAACTTGCGTTTTTAGAACGGAATATCGTCATCCATATCCGAGAAGTTCGGTGCCGGCTTTGGTGCCGGCCGTGGTGCCGGAGCGGCTGCCGCTTGCGGACGCGGGGCCGGACGGCTCGGCGGCGCGTCGTAACCCATGTCGTCACCCCCGCCCATGCCCATCGAGTCGCCGCCGCCCATGCCCTGGCGGCCGCCCAGCATCTGCATTTCCTGCGCGATGATGTCGGTGGCGTATTTCTCGACGCCGTCCTTGTCCGTGTACTTGCGGGTCTGCAGGCGACCTTCGACGTAGACGGACGAACCCTTCTTCAGGTACTGGCCCACGATCTCGGCCAGGCGGCCGAAGAACGAGATGCGGTGCCATTCGGTGATTTCCTTCTGCTCGCCCGTGTTGCGGTCCTTGCTGCGGAACGACGTGGCAACGGCAATATTGGCGATGGCATCGCCGCTCGGCATGTAGCGAATCTCCGGGTCGCGGCCCAGATTGCCGACGATGATGACTTTGTTGACAGATGCCATGTAGGTACTCCTGCGTGAATTTTTTTACCAAAGAGTGATTATATGACAGGGCTGAGACGCCACAGCTGAAATTTTCCAGCCCTGCTCAGCACCGTTCAGCCTCTTTTTGCGTCGTTTCGACGGCAAGACGAGCAGCGGTTTTTGAATACTGGTATTATATACAGTATTTGCCAGCCACGGCCTCGTTCGCAACATGATGCGCATCAAATTGGCTGGGAGGGCTTGAAAACGGGTGTGCGCGGCAGCATTGTGCAGGTTCGTCCGTTCCCAGGCCTCCCGCCGCTTTGCGAAGCGCCCACAGGCCGACCGTTCTGGCCCCATCCGTCCGGCACACTCAAGGCATACATACACATGGAAGAAATCCGCATTCGCGGCGCGCGTACCCACAACCTGAAGAACATCAACCTCGATCTGCCCCGCAACAAGCTGATCGTCATCACGGGGCTGTCCGGCTCGGGCAAGTCGTCGCTGGCGTTCGATACGCTGTATGCGGAAGGCCAGCGCCGCTACGTCGAGTCGCTGTCGGCCTATGCGCGCCAGTTCCTGCAGCTGATGGAAAAGCCGGACGTGGACATGATCGAAGGCCTGTCGCCGGCGATCTCGATCGAGCAGAAGGCCACGTCGCACAACCCGCGCTCGACGGTGGGTACCGTGACGGAAATTCACGATTACCTGCGCCTGCTGTATGCCCGCGTGGGCACGCCCTATTGCATCAACCACCCGGACCATGCGCTGTCGGCGCAGTCGGTATCGCAGATGGTCGATGCCGTGCTGGCGATGCCGGAAGGCACGAAGCTGATGATCATGGCGCCCGTCGTCGCGAATCGCAAGGGCGAGCACGCCGACCTGTTCGAGCAGATGCAGGCGCAGGGCTTCGTGCGCTTCCGCGTGCAAAGCGGCACGAACGACGCGAAGATCTATGAAGTGGACGACCTGCCGAAGCTGAAGAAAACGGAGAAGCACACGATCGACGTCGTGATCGACCGCGTCAAGGTAACGCCCGAGATCAAGCAGCGCCTGGCCGAAAGCTTCGAGACGGCGCTGCGCATCGCCGACGGCCGCGCGGTCGCCTACGACATGGATGCCGGCACCGAGCACGTGTACTCGAACAAGTTCGCCTGCACCAGCTGCGGCTATTCGCTGCAGGAGCTGGAGCCGCGCCTGTTCTCGTTCAATAACCCGATGGGCGCCTGCCCCGAGTGCGACGGCCTGGGCCACATCGAGTTCTTCGATCCGAAGCGGATCGTCGCGTTCCCGAACCTGTCGCTGGCGTCCGGCGCCGTGAAGGGCTGGGATCGCCGCAATCAGTTCTACTTCGCGATGCTGCAAAGCCTGGCGAACCATTACGGCTTCGACCTGGACGTGCCGTTCGAACAACTGCCCGCCAATGCGCAGAACGTCGTGCTGCACGGCTCTGGCAAGACGGCGATCCCGTTCGCCTACATCAACGAGCGTGGCCGCACCGTCGTCAAGGAGCACACGTTCGAGGGCGTGGTCAACAATCTCGCCCGCCGCTACCGCGAAACGGATTCGATGGCCGTCAAGGAAGAGCTGGCGAAGTTCATCAACGAGAAGAAGTGCCCAGCCTGCGCGGGCGCGCGCCTGCGCGTCGAGGCGCGTCACGTGAAGGTGGGCACGGGCCGGCAGGAGAAGGCGATCTACGAGATCGCCGAGAAGCCGCTGCGCGACACGCTGTCGTTCTTCGAACAGTTGAAACTGAAGGGCGCCAAGCGCGACATCGCCGACCGCATCGTCAAGGAAATCACGGCGCGCCTGACGTTCCTGAACAATGTAGGTCTCGACTACCTGTCGCTGGACCGTTCGGCCGACACGCTGTCCGGCGGCGAAGCCCAGCGCATCCGCCTCGCGTCGCAGATCGGTTCCGGCCTGACGGGCGTGATGTACGTGCTCGACGAGCCGTCGATCGGCCTGCACCAGCGCGACAACGACCGCCTGATCGACACGCTGAAGCACTTGCGCGACATCGGCAACAGCGTGCTCGTCGTCGAGCACGACGAGGATGCGATCCGCACCGCCGACTACATCGTCGACATGGGCAAGGGCGCCGGCGTGCACGGCGGCGACGTGATCGCGGCCGGCTCGCTGAAGGAGATCCTGAAGAACAAGGAATCGCTGACGGCCAAGTACCTGAACGGTTCGCTGAAGATCGAGGTGCCGAAGAAGCGCACGGTCGCCGATCCGAACAAGCAGCTCGTCATCACGGGCGCGCGCGGCAACAACCTGAAGAA
The DNA here is from genome assembly GCF_007830495.1 of Pseudoduganella flava. Lineage (GTDB taxonomy): Bacteria > Pseudomonadota > Gammaproteobacteria > Burkholderiales > Burkholderiaceae_D > Rugamonas > Rugamonas flava. The sequence continues at coordinate 5,429 of NZ_VLKW01000012.1, forward strand.
CCAGACGCTGTCGGTGCCGGTCGGCCTGCTGACGTGCGTGACGGGCGTGTCCGGCTCCGGCAAGTCCACGCTCGTCAACGACACGCTGTACCCGGCGCTGTCGCGCCACCTGTACGGCTCGCAGACGGAACCGGCGGAGCACGATTCGATCAGCGGCCTGGAACACTTCGACAAGGTGATCTCCGTCGACCAGGCGCCGATCGGCCGCACGCCGCGTTCCAACCCCGCGACTTATACGGGCGTGTTCACGCCGATCCGCGACCTGTTCGCGACGGTGCCGACGGCGAAGGAACGGGGCTACAGCGCCGGGCGCTTCTCGTTCAACGTGAAGGGCGGCCGCTGCGAGGCGTGCCAGGGCGACGGCGTGCTGAAGGTGGAGATGCACTTCCTGCCGGACGTGTACGTGCCGTGCGACGTCTGCCACGGCAAGCGCTACAACCGTGAAACGCTGGAAGTCCATTACAAGGGCAAGAGCATCACGGAAGTGCTGGACATGACGGTGGAAGATGCGCACGAGTTCTTCAAGCCCGTGCCCGTCATCGCCCGCAAGCTGCAGACGCTGCTCGACGTGGGCCTCGGCTACATCAAGCTGGGCCAGAGTGCGACGACGTTGTCCGGCGGCGAGGCGCAGCGCGTCAAGCTGTCGCTGGAGCTGTCCAAGCGCGACACGGGCCGCACCTTGTACATCCTGGACGAGCCGACCACCGGCCTGCACTTCCACGACATCGACCTGCTGCTGAAGGTGATCCACCGGCTGCGCGACCAGGGCAACACGCTCGTCATCATCGAGCACAACCTGGATGTGATCAAGACGGCGGACTGGATCGTCGACCTGGGGCCGGAAGGCGGCGCCGGCGGTGGCCGCATCATCGCGGCCGGCACGCCGGAAGAGGTGGCGAAGAATCCGGACAGCGTCACCGGCAAATACCTGGTACCGCTGTTGAAGAAGAAGTGATCCCAAAAGGGCCGCCGCGTGCGGCCCTTTTTTTCAGGCCACGGCCCGCGCCGCCGCCAGCCACTCCTCCAGCTGACCGAAACGATCGAAGCCCCAGAACGGTTCGCCGTCCGGGGTGATCGTGTAGGGCACACCGAACACGCCGCGGCGCATCGCTTCCTCGCTTTGGCGCTTGAAGGCCTCCTTGATCGTTTCGCTGCGCAGGCCGAGCGTCAGCAGCGTGCCGTCGATGCGCTGCTCGCCGGCGAGGTAGCGCAGCTCGCGCTCGTCGTCGATGTCGATGCCTTCAGCGAAGTACGCTTGCAGGCAGCGCCGCGCGAACGCGGCTGCCGCATCCTCCCCGTGCTTCTGTTCGATCCACAGCATCGCTCGCGGTGCGTTCAGCAGCAGGCGCACCGGCTGCTCCGGCTCGCGGTACACGATGCCGTGATGCCGCGCGGTGCGCTGCAGGTCGCGCAGCACATAGTCTCCTTTCAGCGGGACCAGCGGCGACGGCACCGCGCCCGTCACCTTCAGCATGCCGGCCAGCAGCACCGGCCGCCAGCGCACGGTGCAGTCATGGCGCGCGGCCAGTTCGTCGATCCGCATGGCTGCCAGGTAGGCGTAGGGCGAAGCGAAGTCGAAGTAAAAATCGATGGCGTTCATCGTGTCTCCTCTCTTGGATGCGTCAGTAGCACAGGAAATCGTCGTTGGAATCGGGGATCGCGCGCAGCAGGTCTGCCACGCTGAAATACAGGATCACGGCCGCGGCGGGCAGCGCCAGCAGCGATAACAGAGGCAGGGACATTTTGAACTCCTTTTCGCACACATGTGCGAAACTTGTGCCGAAAAAAGCGGGGCACACGGCCCCGCGGCCAGGTCATTCCAGTTCGTTGAAGCTCTTGTACGTCGAGATCAGGCGGTTGAACGCCCTTTGCATCCGTTTCGGCGCCGTGTCGTCGTGCAGGAAGCGCACGTCGTGCATCACGCCGATGATCAGGCTGTAGATCTCGAACACCAGTTGTTCGGGATCCGTATCGGGGCGCAGGTGCCCCAGCTCCATCGCCTGCAGCACCGTCTTGCGCAGCGACGCGCGCCACCGTGCCACGCCCTGCTCCACCCGGTCACGCAGCGGCGCATCCAGGTCGTCGAATTCGAACGCGCCCGCCGTGTAGAGGCAGGAGCCGCGCGGCGCTTCGTCGCTGACCTTCTTCAGCCACAGGTTGACCTGCGCGATCAGCCGCGGCAAGCCTTTTGGCGCCTGCAGCGCCGGCATGAAGACCTCGTCGGCGAAGCGGCGGTCGTACTCGTCCAGCACGGCGCCCTGCAATGCCTCCAGCGAGCCGACGCGGGAAAACACGCCGCTCTTGCTGATGCCCGTGCGCTTGGCCAGCTCGCCCAACGACAGCTTGCCGATGCCTTCTGCCGCGGCCATGTCCATTGCCGCGTCGACGATTGTCGCGTAGGTGCTTTCGCTCTTTGCAGTGCTGTTCATGCAAGCACTTTAGCACACGTGTGCGAAATAGCAAGCACCGCGTGCGCCGGCGGTACGGACGAGCGCCTACACTGTGCTGGCCAACAGGAACAAGGAACGCATATGCCATTGTGGGCGCAGGCGGGAGGATGGGGTTTCGTTGCCGGCGCGGCGCTGCTGATCGGGGCGGCCGCCGGCTACTTCGTGCGCGTGCCGCAGCGGGTGATCGCCGCCATCATGGCGTTCGGCAGCGGCGTGCTGATCTCGGCGCTGTCGTTCGAACTGATGGACGAGGCATTCCGCCATGGCGGCTTTCGCGCCACCGCGATCGGCTTCATCGGGGGCGCGGCCGTGTACACATTGGCCAACCGTATCCTTGCCGCGTATGGCGGCAAACACCGCAAGCGCTCCAGCGGCCGGCAGCCGGCAGCGGCCGACGACAGCGGCAGCGGCACGGCGATCGCCGTCGGCGCGCTGCTGGACGGCATCCCCGAATCGATCGTGATCGGGCTGTCGATGCTGCACGGCGGCGCCGTCAGCATCGTCGCCGTCGTGGCCATCTTCCTGTCGAATATTCCCGAAGGCCTGTCGAGCGCCGCCGGCATGAAGGGGGCCGGGCGTTCGCGCGCCTACATCTTCGGCATCTGGGGCGGCATCGCCGTCGTCTCCGGCCTGGCGGCGGTCGTCGGCTATGTCGTCTTCCAGCGCTTTTCGCCTGCCGTCGTGGCGGCGACGACCGCGATCGCAGCCGGCGCGATCCTCGCGATGCTGGTCGATACGATGATCCCCGAGGCGTTCGAGGAAGCGCACGATTACGCCGGCCTGATCACCGTGGCCGGCTTCCTTGCTGCATTCGCCTTGTCCAAGCTCGGCGGCTGACACCCGCACCCTTGGCCTGCATCAGCATCTTCCTACCTCAACCGGGCAGACTCGTCCATTGAAAGCGTCGAGACACGCATTGAAGTGGCTCAATGGAAATTGTTTGATGGAGGTAGCGATGGGAACAGACAAGCACTGCGGCCGCCTCGATGGCGCCGGTTCCATCCTGAGCACGATCTCAGGCCCTTCCGAAGGCGAGCCGCCGAAAAGCCTTGGGCAGCACACGCCGGAATCGATCCGGTTGCTGGACAAGGTGGAGGCCAGCCAGGACCTTGCGGCGGACATGCCGTTCAATCCGACCAAGCCGGCCGAGTACGGCGACGATTCCGTCATCCCGCATGAGGGGGCGCACGAGACGCCGTCGATGCCGGTGGCCACCGCCAGCACGACGACGGAAAACATCGGCTCGCGCAAAGTGGGCGATGGGCTGCCGTCGATCGGCCACAATCCGCTGAACTGTCCGCTCGACCGCGTGCGCGTCGACGACAGCGGCCGCGAGCTGACGACCAACCAGGGCGTGAAAGTATCCAACAACCAGGACACGCTGAAGATCGGCCTGCGCGGCCCCAGCGCGCTGGAAGACTTCATCTTCCGCGAGAAGATCACGCACTTCGACCACGAGCGCATTCCCGAACGGGTGGTGCACGCACGCGGCTCGGCCGCGCATGGCTATTTCGAAAGCTATGGCGACCTGTCGCCCCTGACGCGCGCCGCGCTGTTCTCGAAAGCGGGCAAGCGCACGCCGGTATTCGTGCGCTTCTCGACCGTGGTCGGCTCGCGCGGTTCGGCCGACACGGTGCGCGACGTGCGCGGCTTCGCGACCAAGTTCTATACCGAGGAAGGCATCTGGGACCTGGTGGGCAACAACATCCCCGTGTTCTTCATCCAGGACGCGATGAAGTTCCCGGACCTGATCCACGCCGTGAAGCCGGAACCGCACCACGAGATGCCGCAGGCTTCCAGCGCGCACGACACGTTCTACGATTTCGCCGGCCTGTCGCCGGAGATCTTCCACATGCTGATGTGGGTGGAGTCGGATCGTGCGATCCCGCGCAGCTACCGGATGATGCAGGGTTTCGGCGTGCACACGTTCCGCCTCGTGAACGCAATGGGCGAGGCGCATTTCGTGAAGTTCCACTGGACGCCGATGGCCGGCACCCATTCGCTCGTGTGGGACGAAGCTGTGAAGCTGGCGGGGGCCGATCCCGACTTCCACCGCCGCGACCTGTGGGAGGCGATCGAAGCCGGTTATTTCCCCGAGTACGAACTGGGCATGCAGGTGTTCACCGAGCAGCAGGCGGCCAGCTTTGGCGTGTTCGACGTGCTCGATCCCACCAAGCTCGTGCCGGAGGACCTGGTGCCCGTGCGGCCCGTGGGCCGGATGGTCCTGGACCGCAACCCGGACAACTTCTTCGCCGAGACGGAGCAAGTGGCGTTCTGCGCCGCCCACGTGGTGCCGGGCATCGATTTCACGAACGACCCGCTGCTGCAGGGACGCATCCACTCGTACATCGATACGCAGCTGACGCGCCTGGCGGGCCCGAACTTCCACGAGATCCCAATCAACTCGCCCGTCGCGCAGGTGCACAACAACCAGCGCGACGGCTTCCACCGGCAAGCGATCCACCGCGGCCGCGTGGCCTACGAACCGAACTCGCTGGCGGGCGGCTGCCCGTTCCAGGCCGGCGCGCGGGGCTTCGTCACGTTCCCCGCGCACGAGGCGGGCGACAAGGTGCGCGGCAAGCCGGAGCTGTTCGGCGAGCACTATGGCCAGGCGCGCCTGTTCTGGCACAGCCAGTCGCCGGCGGAGCAGCGGCATATCGTCAACGCCTACCGCTTCGAACTGACGCGGGTGCAGACGCCGGCTGTGCGCGAGCGCATCGTCGCGGGCCTGGTCAACGTGGATCCGGCGCTGGCCCAAGCGGTAGCCGCCGACCTGGGCATTCCCGTGCCGCCGCCGCTGCCACGTGCGACGGAACTGCCGATCCCGCACTACCCGCCGTCGCCATCGCTGTCGCTGCTGGCCCGGCCCGGCACGCTGGGCATCAAGACGCGGCGCATCGCGCTCCTCGTGGCCGATGGTGTCGACGGCGCGCAGGTCAGGCACCTGTATGCGTCGCTGTTGAAGGATGGCGCGCAGCCGCGCATCGTCGGGCAGAAGCTGGGCGCCGTGCAGACGCTGGAGCACTGCCCGCTCGAGATCGAGATAACGCTGGAGACGGGGCCGTCGGTGCTGTACGACGCGGCGGTCCTGCCGGCCGGTTCAGCCGCCAGCAACAAGCTGGCGCAGGACCCGCGCGCGCTGGAATTCATCCGCGACCAGTACCGCCACGGCAAGGCATTGCTGGCACTGGGCAGCGGCATCGAGCTGCTCGATACCGCCCGCATTCCGCGCACGTTACCGGACGGCGGCGCGGACCCGGGCCTGATCGTCGATGGCGATCCGCACGATGCGCTGGCGGCGTTCAAGGCCGCGGTGGCACGGCACCGCGTGTGGGCGCGCGAAACGGATCCGCCGCGCGTTTGACGTCACGCCCTTGACGTCAAGCCCTTGACGTCAGGCGTCCGGCGCCAGCAATGCCGCCGTATCGGCCGCGCCCATCTTGCGGGCCGCGGCCAGGATCGACATGCCGGTGGCATCGACAGCGTGCGGGTCGGCGCCTCGGTCGATCAGGAGCCGGGTGATGTCGACGCGGTTGAACATCGCGGCAAACATCAGCGGCGTCTTGCCGTCGCGGCCCCGGCCGTCGACCTGGGCGCCATGATCGAGCAGCAGCGTGGCGATCGCCAGGTCGCCCTTGAACGCGGCCCCCATCAGCGGGGTCTGGCCTGCATCGTTCTGCAGCTCGGGATCGGCGCCCCGTTCCAGCAGCACGCGCGTCGTGTCCGGGTGGCCGTTATAGCTGGCCAGCATCAGCAGGCTGTCGCCGCGCTCGTTGCGCAGGTTCGGTGGCAGGCCCTGCGCCAGCAACGTTTCCAGCTCCGCCGTCTCGCCGCCACGGGCCATCTGGAACACCTTGCGGGCAAACGCCAGCGTCTCGTCGTCGAGCTGGCGGGCGTCCGGCGTGGGACGGGAAGATTCCTGGTCGTGCATGCTGTGCTCCGTGAGGTTGGTTATCCGGCGCATCTTACACCGCGCGCCGGCAGCCATATTTCCTCCAAAATGGGGACAGACCCCATTTTTCCGCCAATATTTCCTCCGATCGGCGTCATACCCCGCTTTTGGGCAACTAATCCTCGCGGGAATAAAAAAAGCGCGCACCTCGCGGCGCGCGCTTTCAATGAACCGGTCGCCGTCAGGCGCCCAGGCGTTGCTCCAGCTTGGCCTTGTTCGCCAGCAGTTCGTCCGGCAGGCGGTACGACAGCTTGTCGAACAGTTCCGTGTGCAGCTTCAGCTCTTCCCGCCATGCATCCTTGTCGATCGACGTGATCGTCTCGAACTCTTCCGGCGAGAACGGGATGCCGTCCCACTTCAGGTCGCCGTAGCGCGGCGTCGTGCCGAACAGCGTTTCGATGCCGCCGGCCGTGCCTTCGATGCGCTCGAGCATCCACTTCAGCACGCGCATATTGTCGCCGAAGCCCGGCCAGACAAAGTGGCCGTGCTCGTCGGTGCGGAACCAGTTGACGCAGAAGATCTTCGGCAGCGCTTGCGGATTGGCCGCCTGCACTTTCTTGCCCAGGTCCAGCCAATGCCGGAAGTACTCGCTCATGTTGTATCCGATGAACGGCAGCATCGCGAACGGGTCGCGGCGCACAACGCCCATCTGGCCAGCGGCGGCGGCGGTCGTTTCCGAACCCATCGTCGCGGCCATGTACACGCCTTCGACCCAGTCGCGCGCTTCCGTCACCAGCGGTACCGTCGTCGAGCGGCGGCCGCCGAAGATGAAGGCGGAGATCGGCACGCCGGCCGGGTCGTCCCAGGCCGGGTCGATCACCGGGTTCTGCACGGCGGACACGGTGAAGCGCGCGTTCGGGTGCGCAGCCTTCGTGCCGGAGGCCGGCGTCCAGTCTTTACCTTGCCAGTCGATCAGGTGTGCCGGCGCTTCCTTGGTCATGCCTTCCCACCACACGTCGCCGTCGTCCGTCAGCGCCACGTTGGTGAAGATGACGTTTTCCTTCAGCGACGCCATGCAATTGAAGTTGGTCTTCTCGTTGGTGCCCGGTGCCACGCCGAAGTAGCCCGCTTCCGGATTGATCGCGTACAGGCGGCCATCGTTGCCCGGCTTGATCCAGGCGATGTCGTCGCCGATCGTCGTGATCTTCCAGCCCTTGAACGTGGCGGGCGGGATCAGCATCGCGAAGTTCGTCTTGCCGCAGGCCGACGGGAACGCCGCCGCGACATAGTGCTTCTTGCCTTCCGGCGATTCGACGCCGAGGATCAGCATGTGCTCGGCCAGCCAGCCGGCGCCGCCCTGCTGCGCTTCCTGGTAGCCCATGTTCGAGGCGATGCGCAGCGCGAAGCACTTCTTGCCCAGCAGGGCGTTGCCGCCGTAGCCGGAACCGTACGACCAGATTTCACGGGTTTCCGGGAAGTGCACGATGTACTTGGTCTTGTTGCAGGGCCATGGCACATCCTGCTGGCCGGCAGCCAGCGGCGCGCCGACGGTGTGCACGCACGGCACGAACTCGCCGTTCTCGCCCAGCACGTCGTACACGGCCTTGCCCATCCGGGTCATGATGCGCATGTTGACGGCAACGTAAGGCGAGTCGGACAGCTCGACGCCAACATGGGCGATCGGCGAGCCCAGCGGGCCCATCGAGAACGGTACGACGTACAGCGTGCGGCCGGCCATGCAGCCGTTGAACAGGCCGTTCAGCGTGCCGCGCATTTCGGTGGGGTCGATCCAGTTGTTTGTTGGGCCGGCGTCTTCCTTCTTTGCCGAGCAGATGAACGTACGGTCCTCGACGCGGGCGACGTCGGACGGGTCCGAGCACGCCAGGTACGAGTTCGGGCGCTTCGCTTCGTTCAGCTTTTTCATCGTGCCGGCCGCGACCATCTCGGCGCACAGGCGGTCGTATTCCTCCTGCGAGCCGTCGCACCAGTAGATGCGGTCCGGCTTCGTCAACGCGGCCACCTCGGCGACCCAATTGATCAGCTTTTGATGTTTGATGTAAGCTGGTGCGTTCAGTGTAGCGACGCCACCCATCAACGGTTGGTTCATGGTACTACCTCCAATGCCAATAAAGAATTCTGTCTTGTCCCGCGGGCAGGATCGTCGTCAGCTTTTGGCTTGCGCTCGGAAAGTCATCCTGGATGCTTCGGCGTGTTACGGCGGTTCTGTCGTTGCGCCCGATTGCTCGAGGGCGCGCTCCCGGAGCGTGTGTGTGCTGCGACGGGAGGTGGAACGGGGTGCGGCGCGAGCTCTTCCATTCGCTCAGCCGCTTGACGATTGTACACCCCCACCCGTGGCTTTCCGACAAAAATGTAGGAAAAATGGTTGACCGATGTAGTAGGCTATTCAAGATATTCACAATCTCGTTAACTGGCTACCAATTCAATTTGAAATTCGCTTATCTCCAATGAAAATTGCCATACTCGACGATTACCAGGACGCAGTCCGCGAACTCGACTGCTTCGAACTGCTGGACGGTCACGACGTCAAGGTGTTCAACCATTCCACCCGCGGCCTGGGCCAGATGGTGGCGCGCCTCGCGCCATTCGATGCGATCGTGCTGATCCGTGAACGCACGGCGCTGAACCGCGCGCTGCTGTCCAAGCTGCCGAACCTGAAGCTGATTTCACAGACGGGCAAGGTGAGCGGCCACATCGACGTGGCGGCCGCAACGGAACTGGGCATCGCGATCGCCGAAGGCGTCGGCTCGCCGACCGCGCCGGCCGAGCTGACGTGGGCGCTGATCATGGCGGCGCAGCGCAAGATCGTGCCGTATGCAACAAACCTGAAGTCGGGCACGTGGCAGACGGTGTCGACCAACCAGCCGTTCAATACGCTGGGTACGGTGCTGAAGGGCCGCACCCTGGCAATCTGGAGCTACGGCAAGATCGGCAAGCTCGTGGCGGGCTATGGCAAGGCGTTCGGCATGGATGTGCTGGTGTGGGGCAGCGAGGCCAGCCGTGCCGCGGCAGTCGCCGACGGCTACCAGGCGGCGGCATCGCGCGAAGCGCTGTTCGAGCAAGCCGACGTGCTGACCTTGCACCTGCGCCTGGCGGACGCCACGCGCGGCATCGTCACGGCGGCGGACCTGGAACGGATGAAGCCGACGGCGCTCTTCGTCAACACCAGCCGTGCCGAATTGGTGGCCGAGGGCGCGCTGGAAGCGGCGCTGCGCGCGGGCCGTCCCGGCGGCGCGGCGCTGGACGTGTTCGAGAACGAACCGCTGCCGGCCGACTCGGTACTGCTGAAGATGCCGCACGTGCTGGCCACCCCACACCTCGGCTACGTCGAGAAGGACAGCTACGAGCTGTACTTCACCCACGCATTCCGCAACCTCGTCGACTTCTTCAACGGCGAGTGCAAGACCATCCTGAATCCCGACTACCGGCAGCACGTCCGCGACAGCTGAGCCCGTGTCCACCTTGGGGTCAACCCCAAAATCAGACACGACCTCAGCAGTGAACTGCGAGTGCCACGGCTGAGCCCGTGTCCGAAAACAGGGTTGACCCCATGGTGGACACGGCCGCTACCGTAGTGATCAGGCTTCCGGAATGCCGGTGAGGTTGATGCGGGGCGTGGGCATCGCGTGGACCTTCGTCCACAGGCCGGACCAGCCCGGCGGCCATGCGAGTGCCGGGCCCTGGTAGGGCCCGAGGCCGGCGCGCACTGGAACGACGGGCACCGGCGGCATGTCCGTCAGCGGGCCGCCGGTGGGGCGCTGCATGTCCAGGCTGTACATGTAGCCCGGCAGCAGCGCATCGCAGACCTGGGCGAACCATGCCGTGTGATCTTCGTCGCGACCGAGCGCCTGCGCGAGTCCCTGCGGATCGAACTTCGCCAGCGCATGGATCAGTTCCTCCGTGGTCGCGCCCGGCGTGTCGCCCCACCCCATCACGGGGTTGACGTTGTAGTCCGCCCCCGAGCCATACCAGCCCTCGCGCCACGAACGCTGCATCCAGTCGCGTTGGCCTGTGAACAGATGCCAGCGCCAGTGCAGGCCGGATGGCTTCGGCCACGAATACAGGTACAGCTTCTGGTAGCCCGCCTCGTGCAGCGCACGCACCACTGCCATCAGCCGGGCATGCGGCATCCGGTCCGGCGGGGCGCGGCGGAACAGGATCGCTTCGCCGTCGGCGAACTGCACCTCGTCGGTGGACAGGTTCAAGTCGAGCGTGCGGGTCTCGCTGCCGAAACGGGCAGCGATCCAGCCCGTCAGCAGATTGACGGCGGTGATCACCCCATAGCCGCGATGGCGATGAAAGATGACGGTTCCTGGGGCGAGCGCTTTCATGACGGAAGAGGCAAAAACCTTGGAAGTGCTGGGTTAATTCGAGTGGATGAGATCAGTGCGCGGGAACAGTGTGCAATACAGTGTACGAACAGGGCCGGCAAGGCGTCATTCGTCGCGATGATCAATTCAGCGCTTCCCTAGTGTACTCAACGAGATGCCAACTTGCCAGATGAGCGCGAACAAACTTTTTAGTTGACGGCGCGGCGCTGCACCGGGCTATCATTGAACATTTCTGCAACCATTCCTGTTACACCATGACTTTACGCATCATCGCCACGGGCGGCACCTTTGACAAGCACTACAACGAACTGAATGGCACGCTCGGCTTTGCCGACAGCCACCTGCCAGCGGCCATCGCCCGTGCCCGCATCACCACGCCTGTCGAGCTGGAACTCCTGCCCCTGCTTGACTCGCTGGATATGCAGGATGCGGATCGTCAACGTGTGTTGGCGTCGTGCACCGCCGCACCCGAACGCGCGATCGTCATCGTGCACGGTACCGACACGATGAAGGAAACCGCCGCCGTGCTGGGCCCAGCCGCGCTGGACAAGACGATCGTCTTCACCGGCGCGATGATCCCCTACGAGATCGACAATTCCGATGCGTTCTTCAACATGGGATTCGCCTGCGGCGTCGCGCAGGTGCTGCCGGCCGGCGTCTACGTCGCGATGAACGGCCGCATCTTCGCCTGGGACAACGTGCAGAAAAACCGCGCAGCAGGAGTCTTCCAACCCATGTAGTCCCTGAAAGGAAACTTGCATGCCCGACTGGTCCGCCGGCTACGTTGCCGACATTGGCTATACCTACGGCACCTATGCCGAACTGAATCCGCACCGCGCCCGCCTGGCCTTCGCGCTGGCCGGGCTGACACCACCGAACGTGGTCAATGCCTGTGAGCTGGGCTTTGGCCAGGGCATGAGCGTGAACATGCATGCCGCCGCGTCGGACGTGGCGTGGTACGGTACCGACTTCAATCCGTCGCAGGCCGGGTTCGCGCAGGAACTGGCAGCTGCGAGCGGTGCCGGTGCTCGCCTGTACGACCAGTCGTTCGCCGAATTCTGCGCACGCGACGACCTGCCCGACTTCGACTTCATCGGCCTGCACGGCATCTTCAGCTGGATCTCCGACGAGAACCGGCAAGTGATCGTCGATTTCATCGGCCGCAAGCTGAAGGTGGGCGGTGTGCTCTACATCAGCTACAACGCGCAGGCGGGCTGGGCAGCGATGGCGCCGTTACGCGACCTGATGAGCGAGCATGCGAACGTAATGGGTATGCCTGGCAGCGGCTCGGTCGCGCGCGTCGAGCAGAGCATCGCGTTTGTCGAACGATTGTTCGCCACCAATCCACTGTTCACGAAGGTCAACCCGGCCGCCGCTGCGCGCTTCGACAAGGCGAAAGACATGAGCCGCGCCTACCTGGCACACGAGTACTTCAATCGTGACTGGGTGCCGTTCGCGTTCTCTCGCATCGCGAAGTGGCTCGAGCCGGCCAAGCTCAGCTATGCGTGCTCGGCGCACTACCTGGACCATATCGACCAGATCAACCTGACGCCGGACCAGATCAAGCTGCTCGGTGAGATCAGCGATCCCGTGTTCGCGCAAACCGTGCGCGACTTCATGGTCAACCAGACCTTCCGGCGTGATTACTGGGTGCGCGGTCCGCGCCAGCTGGGCACCATCGCGCGCGAGGAACTGCTGGCGCAGACGCGCGTCACCCTGGTGACGGAGCGGAGCAAAGTGACGATGAAGACCTCCGGCTCGCTTGGCGAAGTCACGCTGCAGCCGCAAATCTACGACCCGATATGCGACCTGCTTGCTGACGGCCAGCCGCGCACGATCTCCGAGGTCGCCGCCGGGGTGGCAAAATCGCACAAGATTTCGGCGCCGCAGGTCGTGCAGGCAATGACCGTCCTCATCGGCACGGGCCAGGTCGCGGCGTTGCAAAGCGAAGAGGTTGTCGCCCGTGCGGCGCCTCGTGCCCAACGGCTGAACCTGCACTTGGCCGAGCTCGCAAAGTCCAACCTTGAGCTCTCCTATGTCGCCGCCCCGGCGGTGGGCGGCGCGTTCGCGGTGGACCGTCTGCACTTGCTGTTCCTGCTGGCGCGCGCGCAGGGTGCTACCGGTCCCGAACAATGGGCCACGATGGCTCACGGAATCCTGATCCGCCAGGGCCACCGCCTGCTGATTGAAGGCAAGCCGGTCGAATCGGACGCGCAGCAGTTGCATGAGCTGGTGAACCGTGCCGTCCGCTTCCGCGAACACATGCTGCCGATGCTTATCCGGATGGGTGCGATCACCTGAGCTGGAACGGGCCGCCAACGATGGCGGCCCTGCGATCAGGCGGTAGCTTCGCCGCCCAGCGCCTCGACGATGTCCTTCAGCAGCTGCGACAGTTCACCCGTCATCAGCATGAAGTCGCCGTCGAAGCGTTCGTCGTCGTTGCGGGTGACGGCATCGTTCTCCTTCAGCACGTCGAGCGGCTTGATGCCCTTGATCGCCAGCGCTTCGGTCAGCACGAACGAGATCTTGCTTTCCCACGTCATCGCCAGGCGGGTGCACTGCTTGCCGGCGGCGATGTGGCGGCGTACCTCTTCCGGCTCCAGCGTGTGGCGAACGTAACGTACTGCCGCCTTGCTTTCGCCGGTGGCGCGCAGTTCCGTATCCATGTCGACGGTGAAGCCGGCCGGCGCTTCGTCTTCCTGCAGCCACGCCGTCATCACGCCCACCGGCGAGCGCTGCACGCGCAGGCTTTCCAACGGCATGCGGTCGACGGCTTTCAAGAGCAGCTTGATCACATCATCCGCCTTGGCCGGGCTGGCGGCGTCGACGACGAGCCAACCGTTCACCGGGTCGATCCACGTCCACACATTGCCTCGGATCGTGAAGGCGCGCGGCAGCAGTTCGTCGTGCACGCGCTCCTTCAATTCCTTCATTGCTTTCTTACCAGGCGGGAAACCTTGCTGTTCTTCCATCTCCAGCGCGCGCGCCTTGGCGACCTGGTTGACGACGGTCGACGGCAGCAGTTTCTTTTCCGTGCCCAGCAACAGCAGCATCTGCTTGTTCACGACGTGCACGAGCGAGCCGTTGCCGCGCGGCGAGTCCCAACCCTGCCGCATCAGCTCATTGCTGCTGGCGGGAGTGAACGCGAAAGGACGGAGGGCTTCTTCGAGTTTTTCGGGGGCGAATGCCCAGGGGGCAGGCAGGCGATAGATCTGGAGATTCTTGAACCACATACGAAAACACCTTGTTCGGCTCGTTGCAAAGCTCGACATTCTACATCGGGCTCAGCAGCGAAACCACCAGGAAACATCGCTTTCGGGTGTTGCAAATGCGCATCTATAGGGCCGCAGGCACGCGCAGAGGGAGCCGCCGACAAGCGGAACGGTCGCGCTGGCGATGCAACACCGGCGCAACGCCAGCGCGCGGCTCTCCGAACGCTACCCTTCCGCCCGGTTCAGGCGTCGCCAAGCGTTTCCTGACAGACCGGCTGCCGGCTGCGCCGCCGCTTGCGCAACGTCCCAAGCAAGCCCAAGCCCAGCAGAGACATCGCGATCATCGACGGCTCGGGAACCGTGGGCACCAGAAAATACGATGTACCCAACGTCGGCATCCAATTCATGATGACGCCGTGCTCCTCGGCCAAATAGCCTTCGTTCATGAACGCCTGCGCCGGATCCAACGTTTGGTAGTCGATAACGGCGCTGAACTCATAGCTGTAGTGATATTCCCAAACATGCAGTTTTATAACGTCGCCAGGCTGATAGGCGAAGTACGAGATGCCGCAACCAGCCTGGGGCGTTGGAGTGGGACAACTGTAGTAGTCACGACCGTTGACGACAAGCGATGTCAGTTCATCCTGGCTGATCTGTTGATCCGCGTTTCGGTCGTCGCCGGCGAAGGTTCCGCCAAGCGTCTGATCGGGTGACCAATAGTTGCTGTTCGCATCCCAGAATCCCCTGAATTCGAAATTGAAGTGCTGCATGTCCGCTCTGCAGGAGGCTGCAAGCAGAAGTGTGATGGCGAACAATATGGTTCTCATTGGCTTCCCTCCAGGTTGGACAATCACGCCTTGCTGGGAGCAGTCTAGGAGCCGGTATTGCGCTTTTAAAGCATGCGCATTCGCCGTTTTTAATCGCGATCAAATTCGGGCCAACCGCAGGTGCGGCATGCCATCGACGCATCGGCGCTGGTGCGCTCAGCTTTCCTCGAACAGATCGCGCTGGACAGGCACGACACGCGCGCCTGCCTCCTCGATCGGCACCAGTGCGCTGACGCGCACACCGAGCAGCCTCATCCGCTGCTCCAGCGGTACCCGGCGCAGGCATTCGCCGGCGGCGCGGCGAATCGCGGCGGCGTCGCAGATCGGCGCCGGCAACGTGACGTCGCGCGTCACCGTGCGGAAGTCGGCATAGCGCAGCTTGAGGCCCACGGTGCGGCCGGCATAGCGCTTGCGCTCCAGGTCGTCCGCCAGCCGCGTGCACAGCCGGGTGAAGATTTCCGACAGCGCCTCGCGGTCGTGCTTCGCGTGCAGGTCGCGCTCGAACGTCGTCTCGCGGCTGATGCCCTTCGGCTCGTGGGTGGTGACGACGGCCCGTTCGTCATGGCCATGCGACACACGACGCAGCCATTCGGCGTAGTTCAAGCCGAAGTGTTCCTGCAGCAGCTTCGGGTCCGCCAGGGCGACCTGCCCCACCGTCTCGATGCCGAGCGCCGCGAGCTTGGCGGCCGCCTTCGGGCCGATGCCGTTGATCTTCTTGGCCGCCAATGGCCAGATGCGCACGGGCACGTCGTCGTACGAGACGATCGTCAGGCCATCCGGCTTCTCCAGGTCCGAGCAGATCTTCGCCAGCAGCTTGTT
This sequence comes from Pseudoduganella flava, assembly GCF_007830495.1. Classification (GTDB taxonomy): domain Bacteria; phylum Pseudomonadota; class Gammaproteobacteria; order Burkholderiales; family Burkholderiaceae_D; genus Rugamonas; species Rugamonas flava. The sequence continues at coordinate 20,978 of NZ_VLKW01000012.1, forward strand.
CGGTGCGATGCCGATCGAGCAGGTCAGCCCGGTCGCCTCCTTGACGGCCGCCTTGAGCTTCATGCCGAGCGTGCGGGTGTCGTCCGGATGGTCGGTGAGGTCGAGATAGATCTCGTCGACGCCGCGGTCTTCGACGTGCGGCACGATCGTCGCCACGGCCGCCTTGAACAGGCGCGAATAGCGGCGGTAGGAATCGAAATCCGTCGGCAGCAGGAACGCATCCGGCGCCAGCGCGGCCGCCTTCATCATGCCCATCGCGGAAAACACGCCGAACGCGCGGGCTTCATAGGTGGACGTCGTGACGACGCCGCGGCCCACATAGTCGCGCAAGCGAGAGAACTTCCGCGTGCCGTCCGCCAGCGTGACGGGCTGGTGCCGCGAGCCGCCACCGACGACGACCGGGTGGCCGCGCAGTTCCGGATAGCGCAACAGTTCCACCGATGCAAAGAACGCATCCATGTCGAGGTGGGCTATGCGGCGCGGCGGGGCGGTGGTCATGTCGATCGTTGTTGAATACTGTAATTATATCCAGTATTCAACAGCGCTTGCCAGTCACGTCGCGATGGCATGCATACGCCGCTCACACGAGCTTCGTACGCACTTCGTACGGACTTCGTATTTACGCAACAGTGACCGCGCGCCGAATCGTGCGCACGGGGAAGGCGCGTACCATTTGGCGTTTCGACACGGCTTGCGAACATGACTCCATCCCTGCGCCCTTATTGCTGTGCTGCCCTCCTCGCCTGCGCATTGCCTGCGCTGGCACAGTCCTCGATCACAGTGATGGGCGGTGTCGATGCGTTCGTCGGCTCGATGAAGAACAGCGGCGATCCTGATCGCACGACGGTACTGGGCAGCGGCGGCATGACGACGTCGTGGTTCGGCTTTCGCGGCAGGGAGGAACTGGGCGACGGCCTGTACGCGGAGTTCTACCTGACGGGCTTCTTCCAGGTCGACACGGGCACGTCGGGCCGCTTCGCCGGCGACAATCTGTTCTCGCGCGACGCCAACGTGGCGCTCGTCGGCCGCCTGGGCCGGCTGCAGCTGGGCCGCGCCTCCGCTCCCAGCTTCCTGCCCAACATCCTGTTCAACCCGTTCGGCGATTCGTTCACGTTCTCGCCGCTGGTATTGCACTCGTACGTACCCACCGGCCCGTTCGGCGCCCGCACGTGGGCGTCGACGGATGCCGGCGACAGCGGCTGGAGCAACCAGATCGTGTACACGACGCCGTCGTTCGGCGGCCTGCGCGCGGGGCTGCACTACCAGGCCGGCGAACAGGCGGGCAATACGAACCGCAACAACGTCGCGATCAGCGCCATGTACGACAAGGGTCCGCTGGCGCTGACGGCGTTCGCGCACCGGGTCCGCGTCAGCAATCCGAATGGGGGCCAGGCGATCGTCGACCCGACGAGGAGCCCCGTCAACTATGCCGCGCTGGACGAGCAGCGCGCGTGGTTCGTCGGCGCCACATACGATCTGAAGCGCATCAAGCTGTATGGCACGTGGCAGCGCACCGTCAACGACGCGGCCGGCACGGAAGCACTGCGCGACCTCACGGTCAGTGTCGGCTTCACGCTGCCGGCGGGGCCGGGCGCCGTACTGTTCGACGTTGCCGATACGCGCCGCAGCGGCAGCCTGTTCGGCGCGCAGCGCACGCGGCGCACGGGTTCGCTGGGTTACGACTACCGCATGTCGAAGCGCACCGACCTGTATGCCGTCGCAATGCGCGACCGCATCACGACGCTGCCTTCGGCGATGAGCTATGGCATCGGCATGCGCCATGCATTCTGACGACTACGATCGACCTGACCAGGGAGTATGACGTGAGCCTATCCAACCTGCGTATCGGTGCCCGCCTCGCCCTCGGCTTCGCGCTCACCATCGTGATCATGCTGGCGATGTCGCTCGTCGGCATCAGCCGCGTGCAGGAAGTGGCCGGCCATACCGACAAGATCGTCAACGACCGCTATCGAAAGGTCGCACTGATCAACGACATGCGCAGCCAGGTCAATCGCGGCGCACAGGCCATGCGCAATGCGATGCTGACGCCAGACGCGGCACAGACGCAGGAGTTCCTGCGGCAGCTGGCACTGGCCGACGAAGCGGGCGGCACGGCCGCGGCGGAACTGGGCAAGATCATCGTGGTCCCGGCGATCCGCACGATCTACGACGAACAGAATACTGCGTACGTTACCTATCGCGATCGGCGCGAAAAAACGATCGCGCAATATCGCAGCGGCGACCGCGAAGGTGCCGTGCAGGCGCTGTTTGCGGAGGTGATTCCCGCCCAGACGGTTTACTTCGGCAAGCTGGACCAGTTGTTGAAAGCACAGCGCGAGCTGATGGCCAGCGACACGAAGGCGGCGGCGGATGCGGCGCGCTCGGCGACGACGCTGATGATCATGCTCCTCGTGCTGGCCACGCTGGTTTCCGCAGGCTGCGGCTACCTGATCACGCGTTCCGTCACGGCGCCGATCGGGGATGCCGTGCGGGTGGCGGAAACGGTGGCGTCGGGCGACCTCACCGCGCCGATCACGGTCGACCGCAAGGACGAGATGGGCCGGCTGCTGGCGGCATTGCGTGACATGACGGCCGCGCTGACGGTGACCGTGCGCACGGTGCGCGACAGCACGGACACGATCAACACGGCCGCCGCCGAAATCGCCGCCGGCAATATGGACCTGTCGAACCGCACCGAGCAGCAGGCCGCGAGCCTCGAGGAAACGGCATCGTCGATGGAAGAGCTGACGTCCACCGTGCAGCAGAATGCCGAAAACGCGCGGCAGGCCAACCAGCTCGTCGTGTCGGCGGCCGACCATGCGAACGAAGGCGGGCAGGTCGTCAGCCAGGTTGTCGAGACGATGGGCTCCATCAAGGAAAGCTCCGGCAAGATCGTCGACATCATCGGCGTCATCGACAGCATCGCATTCCAGACCAATATCCTCGCACTGAACGCGGCGGTGGAAGCGGCGCGCGCGGGCGAGCAGGGCCGCGGTTTCGCCGTGGTGGCATCGGAAGTGCGCAACCTGGCCCAGCGCTCGGCCAGCGCGGCCAGGGAAATCAAGGAGCTGATCAACGACTCCGTCGAGAAGGTCGATGCGGGCAGCCGGCTCGTCGACCAGGCCGGCACGACGATGGAGCGTATCGTCTCGTCCGTGCAGCGCGTCGCCGGCATCATGAGCGAGATCGCGTCGGCCAGCACCGAACAAAGCTCCGGCATTGCGCAGGTCAACACGACGATCACGTCGATGGACGCGACCACGCAGCAGAACGCGGCGCTGGTCGAGGAGGCCGCGGCGGCGGCAACGAGCATGCGCGAACAGGCGCAGCGCCTGGCCGAGGCGATTGCCGCGTTCCGCATCGACGAGCGGGCCGCCACGCCAGCCTACGCGGTGCGCCCAGCGCCGGTCGCCCCCGCGCCGGCCGCGCAGCCTGCCCAGCCGCGCATTGCCGCTCCGCGGGCGGCACCCCGTGTGACCGCGGCGAAACCGAAGCCGGGGCCCGCCACGAAGGCGCCCAGCGGCGACGAGTGGGAGGAGTTCTAGGTCTGGCCCTGCGCCGCGAACCAGGCGGCCGTGGCGTCATCCGCCGGAAAGAACGATTCCAGGCGCAGCTCGTGCAGCGTCACATCATGCGGCGTGCCAAGCGTCGTAATCGTCGTGAACAGGTTCAGCTCGACGCCATCCTTCGCCAGGGTCACCGGCAGGAACGGCAGCGCGCGCCGCTCCAGGTTCGGCACGGCCAGGCTCCCATCGGTGCCGGCAAGTGTGGCAAGTTCGGCCAGCAATGCCTCGGCCTCGCTGCCGGGGCCGTCGCTCATCGCCTCGCGGGCGATCCATTGCAGCTGGTCCGCGCAGACATCCTGCCAGTTGACGATGCACGGGCGCAGGCCCCGCGGGTCGAGCGTGGTGCGGATCACGTTCACGCTGCCGTCACGCGGCAGCGGCGCATGGGTCGGCATGCCGAGAAAGAAGCGCAGCATCGCGATGGCCGGCTCGTTCGCCATCACGAGGTTCCACAGCCGGTCGACGACGAGGGCCGGATACGGCGCCGCCTGCGCCAGCATGAACTCGAGCGCGCGGCGCACGGCCTGCATTTCGGGGTCGGACAGGCTGCGCTCCTGGTAGGCCGGCGCGAAGCCCGCCGCCAGCAGCATCGCGTTGCGCTGCCGGAGCGGCACGTCCAACACGATGCCCAGCTTCAGGATCAGCTCCCGGCTCGGCTGAGCGCGGCCGCTTTCAAGGAAGCTGATGTGCCGCTGCGAGACGTCCGCATCGACGGACAACTTCAACTGGCTGTAGCCGCGCTTGTTGCGCCAGTAGCGCAGCGCGTGGGCGAAGTCGCTGAAGTACGTGTCCGGTGCGTTCATGCTGGTCTCCTGTGCCGTTGACGAATTCACTGCGAGCGGTACGACTGCCGAGCCCGTGTCCACCATGGGGTCAACCCTGAAATCGGACACGAACGCGGCCGTTGCGGTTGCCCGGACCACGCTCTACTGCCGGGGCCGTGTCCGAAAGCGGGGTTGACCCTCCGGTGGACACAGGCTGAGCTATTGCAGGCAGCTGCTGTCGTGCTGACCGATATTCTGCCTGCGCCGGCGGCGTGCGCCGATTACCTTGCGGGTAATTGGCCGAAGGGCCGCCCAACCGCCAGCACAAGCAGCGCGCCGAGGACGAGGCTGGCGGCCAGCAGCACCATGCCGGCCGCCGTGCTGCCCGTCGCGTCGCGGATCGCACCGACGAGGTACGGGCTGACGAAGCCGGCCAGGTTGCCGACCGAGTTGATCAACGCGATACCGGCCGCCGCCGCGGTACCAGCCAGCAGCGCCGTCGGCAGGCTCCAGAAGATCGGGAACGTCGTCAGGATGCCCGCGGTGGCCAGCGATAGTGCGGCCAGTGCGAGGATGGTGTCGTGCGCGTATGCCGTCGCGGCAAGCAGGCCGGCCGCGCCGGCAAGCCCGGCCAGCGCGATATGCCAGCGCCGCTCGCCAGTGCGATCCGAGTGCCGTGCCGCCAGCACCATCACGACGGCCGCCACGCCGTACGGAATCGCCGTCAGCAGGCCGATCTCGAACACATCCTGCACGCCGCTGTTCTTCAAGAGTTGCGGCAGCCAGAAGCTGACGCCGTACAGCCCCATCACGAACAGGAAGTACACCAGCGCCAGCCGCCACACGGTGCCGTTGACGAACAGCCGGGGCAGCGGCAGGTCGACGCGCGGCGCCGGCTCCGCAGCCAACGCACGCTCCAGCGCGGCCTTGTCAGCCTCCCTCAGCCAGCGGGCAGTATGGATACCGTCGGGCAGGTAGTACAACGTGCAGATGCCCAACGCGACCGACGGGACGCCCTCGAGCAGGAACAGCCACTGCCAGTCGTGCAGCCCGGCCACGCCGGCGGAGGCGGCCATGATGGCGCCGGACAGCGGCCCGCCCACCACGCCCGCGATGGCGACGGCACTCATGAACAGCGCGACGATGCGGGCGCGGCGGTGGGCGGGATACCAGTACGTGAGGTACAGCACGACGCCGGGGAAAAAGCCCGCCTCGGCCACGCCGAGCAGGAAGCGCAGCGCATAGAAGCTGGCCGGGCCGGTAACGAGCGTCGTCGCGGCGGAGACGAGGCCCCAGCTGATCATGATGCGAGCGATCCAGCGCCGCGCCCCCACTTTGCGCATCAGCAGGTTGGAGGGCACCTCGAACACGAAGTAGCCGATGAAGAAGATGCCGGCGCCGATGCCGTAGACGGTGTCGGACAGGCCCAGATCGGCCTGCATGCGCAGCTTGGCGAAACCGACGTTGACGCGGTCCAGGTAGGCGGCCACGTAGCACAGGAACAGGAACGGCAGCAGGCGGCGGCTGACCCGCGCATACAACGCAGCCTCGTTCATCGGCCCTCCGGTGGATGAAAACCGCAGCGTAGCATCGCAAGCGTGCCCGGGTGGAAAATTTTCGCGAAAGCTCTTGCGGAATGCGGAAATGCCGCAGTAGAATACGGCCTCTTCTGAACGTTGTGACAAACGTTCGAGGTTCGAAGCGGTGATAAGCGGGCGCTTAGCTCAGTTGGTAGAGCGGATCCCTTACAAGGATTAGGTCGGGAGTTCGACCCTCTCAGCGCCCACCACGATTCGAATTTTTAGAAGATCTGGAGCGGTAGTTCAGTTGGTTAGAATACCGGCCTGTCACGCCGGGGGTCGCGGGTTCGAGCCCCGTCCGCTCCGCCAGAACAAAGTCAAAGTAGTGCTCCCCCTGCGGGGAGCACGGTCCTCGGGCTCGAAGGGTTTCGCTTGCAAGCGAAACCGCGGTCGGCGGAACGTCGACGAACCCCGTCGCTTTGACATCGAGAGCCCGGCAACGGGCTCTCATTTTATGTTTTTCATTGGATGTGCATAGGTAGGATCGTGCAAATCTAATTGGAGCGGTAGTTCAGTTGGTTAGAATACCGGCCTGTCACGCCGGGGGTCGCGGGTTCGAGCCCCGTCCGCTCCGCCAGAATAACGAAAAAGCCCGGCTTCACGCCGGGCTTTTTCTATTCTGGCGCAGCGGAGCGCTTCCCCTGCGGGAAGCGCGGCGGGGCTCGAAGGGATTCGCTTGCAAGCGAATCCGCGGCCGGCGGTACGTCGGCGAGCCCGTCCGCTCCGCCCTGGAAAGCCCGACCGGGCTTTCCCCACTTCAAAGCCCAGCGCGTAGCGCCTGACTTCAGGCTTCATCAGCGCATGCCCACCGCTCCTGTAAAAGCCACCCCCAAAATGCAACCTCCAAGGTCAGACCCGCCGGGTCTGACCCAGTCCACGTGTATGTGCAATGCAACACCTAGTCACACCCCGCCAAATCAAGCGACAATGCAAGTGCAATCCACCCGCCCCTGGAGCCCACGTGATTTTCGGTTTTCTGAAGCCGCCTCCCCTGTCGCCGCGCCTGGCCCGGCTGCGCGAAACGGTCCTGCTCAATTCCCTGACGCCGCTGGAACTGAAGATCGTCGACGGCCTGATGCACGAGCGCCGCTATCTGGCCGGCGAGATCATCTTCGATGAAGGCGAGGAAGGCCAGGCGCTGTACCTGATCACGTCCGGCCACGTGCAGATCAACCGCACCGTCAACGGCGTTCCCGAGATCATTACCGAACTGTCGCCGGGGGCATTTTTCGGCGACCTCGCGCTGCTGGACAATTCGCCGCGCACCGCGCAAGCCAGGGCATGGGACGACTGCGAGCTGGCAGTGTTCTTCCGCGCCGACTTCATGAGCCTGATGGAGACGGATGCCGTGATCGGCTACAAGATCTCGCTGGCACTGGCGCGCCACATCGGCGCCCGGCTGCGTGAACGGATGGCCATCGACAGCCCGCACATCGAGGTGATCTGATGCACGACCAGCAGCAGTCGGGCCCCATCGTCTGGTGCGGCATCATCGCGGCCACGTGCGTGCTGCTGTTCCTGATGCAGCAGGTGCTGTGGCTGTCCGTGCCGTTCCTGCTCGCGATCATTCTTTACTACGTGCTGCTGTCGCCCTTCCAGCGCCTGCTGCGGATGGGCTTTTCCCGGAATACCGCCGCGATGCTGGTGGGGACCGGCTTCGCGCTATTCATGCTGCTGGCCGTGATGGTGGGCATGGCATGGATGTCGGCACCGGCAACGAACTGGCAGGACATGCCGGCGCGCTACCTCTCGGCCGGCGTGCGCTTCCTGCGCAATATGATGAACGCGCTGGAACAGCAGTTCCCGTTCCTGCAGCCGGCCCATCTGGGCGAATCCGTCGACCTGAACATCGCCGAATATTCACGCGAGTTCGTGCAGCGCCACCTGAAGGAAGCGGTGGTCACGGCCGCGGCGTGGGTGCCGTCGCTGCTGCTGGCGCCATTCCTGGCGTTCTTCTTCCTGCGCGACGGCCGCCGCTTCAAGCGCTTCCTCGCCCGCGCCGTGCCGAACGCATTCTTTGAAAAGACGCTGTACCTGCTGCACGAAGTCGACCAGACGGCGCGCCGCTACTTCCACGGCATGCTGAAGCTCACCATCATCGATACGGCCGTGCTGGCGCTGGGGCTGTGGGCCGTCGGCCTGCCGTCGCCGCTGCTGCTCGGCTTCATCGCCGCCGTGCTGGCCTGGGTTCCGTATGTCGGTTCGATCGCCGGTTGCCTGCTGGTGGTCCTCGTCGCCTCGGCCGATGCGCCGGACAACAACTTCGCGGCCTACAGCGCGATCGCCGTTTTCATCTGCGCCCGCCTGCTGGACGACTTCATCTTCATGCCGATGACGCTGGGCCGCAGCCTGCGCATCCACCCGCTCGTGACGGTGGTGATGATCTTCGTCGGCGGCACGCTGGCCGGCGTGACGGGCCTGATGCTCGTGCTGCCGCTGCTGGGCGTGGTGATGGTGGTCGGCGAAACGCTCGGCGTGCTGATCACCGATCCGCGCCTGCAGGCGCGTCACCGCTACGCCCGCTCGCTGCGCATCAAGGAAGCGAGCTTCGACCTCAAATAAAAAAAAACGGTGTCAGACACCTGTGCCTGACACCGGTTGCTCGGCCGCGGCCTGAATTACGCAGCCGCGGCGACCTTCGCCTGCTCGACTTCGACTTCGTCGTCACCGGAGCGGATCAGATGATCGAAGGCGGACAGCGCGGCCGTCGCGCCGGCGCCCACGGCGATCACGATCTGCTTGTACGGCACGGTCGTCACGTCGCCGGCGGCGAACACGCCCGGTACCGACGTCTGGCCCTTCGCGTCGATCTCGATCTCGCCGTGCTTCGACAGCGCCACGGTGCCCTTCAGGAACTCCGCGTTCGGCACCAGGCCGATCTGCACGAACACGCCTTCCAGGTCGATGCGATGCAGTTCGTTGGTGTTACGGTCCTTGTACGACAGGCCCGTGACCTTCTTGCCGTCGCCGTGGATCTCCGTCGTCTGCGCCGACATGATGACCTTCACGTTCGGCAGCGAATGCAGCTTGCGTTGCAGGACGGCGTCCGCACGCAGTTCGTTACCGAACTCGATCAGCGTCACGTGCTGCACGATGCCGGCCAGGTCGATCGCCGCTTCCACACCGGAGTTGCCGCCGCCGATCACGGACACGCGCTTGCCCTTGAACAGCGGGCCGTCGCAGTGCGGGCAGTACGCCACGCCGTGGTTCCGGTATTCCTTCTCGCCCGGCACGTTGATCTCGCGCCACCGTGCACCGGTGGACAGGATCACGGTCTTCGCTTTCAGCACGGCGCCCGTCGCGGTATGCACCTCGGCCACCTTGCCCGGCACCAGCTTCACGGCGCGCTGCGTGTTCATGATGTCGACTTCGTACTGCTTGACGTGCTGCTCGAGCGCGACGGCGAACTTCGGACCATCCGTTTCCTGCACCGAGACGAAGTTCTCGATCGCCAGCGTATCGAGCACCTGGCCGCCGAAACGTTCCGCCAGCACGCCCGTCTTGATGCCTTTGCGGGCCGCGTAGATCGCGGCAGCCGCACCGGCAGGACCGCCGCCGACGACCAGCACGTCGAACACGTCCTTCTTGTTCAGCTCAGCGGCCTGGCGCGCACCGGCATTGGTATCCAGCTTCGCGAGGATTTCCTCGACGTTCGTGCGGCCCTGGCCGAAGTGTTCGCCGTTCAGGAACATCATCGGCACGGCCATGATCTGGCGCTCTTCGACTTCCTTCTGGAACACGCCGCCATCGATCGTCGTGACCTTGATGCGCGGGTTGATGACCGACATCGCGTTCAGTGCCTGCACGACTTCCGGGCAGTTATGGCACGACAGCGAGATGAAGGTCTCGAATTCGTAATCGCCTTCCAGGTTGCGGATCTGTTCGATGACGGCTTCGTCGAACTTGATCGTGTGGCCGCCCACCTGCAGCAGGGCCAGCACCAGCGACGTGAACTCATGGCCCATCGGGATGCCGGCAAAGCGCACGCCGATGTCGGTGCCGGCACGGTTGATCGAGAACGACGGCTTGCGCACGTTGGCGGCGTTGTCCTCGACCAGGGTAATCTTGTCGCTCAAGCCGTCGATATCGGCGAGCAGTTCCTTCATTTCCCGCGCTTTCGCGGAGTCATCCAGCGATGCGACGATCTCAATCGGCTGCACCACTTTTTCCAGATAGGCTTTCAGTTGGGTTTTGAGATTTGCATCCAGCATGACGTTATTCCTTTCTTGTGCGCCGCCAGGCACATGCCCGGCGGCGGGTACTACTCAGTGTTTGCTACAGCTTAGATCTTGCCGACCAGGTCGAGGGACGGGGTCAGCGTTGCGGCGCCTTCGGTCCACTTGGCCGGGCACACTTCGCCCGGGTGGGATGCGACGTACTGGGCTGCCTTCACTTTGCGCAGCAGTTCGGTTGCGTCGCGGCCGATGCCGTTGTCGTGCACTTCCATCACTTTGATGAAGCCATCCGGATTGATCACGAAGGTGCCGCGCAGGGCCAGGCCTTCTTCTTCGATCATGACCTGGAAGTTACGCGACAGCAGGCCGGTCGGGTCGCCGATCAGCGGGTAGTTCACTTTCTTGATCGCGTCGGACGTGTCGTGCCATGCCTTGTGAGCGAAGTGGGTGTCGGTCGAGATGCCGTACACTTCCACGCCCAGCTTCTGGAATTCAGCGTAGTTGTCAGCCAGGTCTTCCAGTTCGGTCGGGCAGACGAACGTGAAGTCGGCCGGGTAGAACACGAATACCGACCATTTGCCCTTCAGGGACTCTTCGCTCAGATCGATGAACTTGCCGCCGTGGTAAGCGGTGGCCTTGAACGGTTTGACTTGGGTGTTGATCAGAGACATTTGTGTTTTCCTCGTGAGGGTTGTGAATCAATGAGTTGCTATCTTAGCGGGGTCTCGTCAATTTGGAAAATTGATTGTTCCAATAATTTCAATTGAGTTTGACTATCGAAACGGTGTGACGAGACTCGCTATTATCTCTGTTCCTGTTAAAACGTGAAGGTTGGGGGTGCGACAACTAAGCCGCGTTTGTGATCGTTTGGAGTGCTCCCAGGAATCTCTTTTAGTGGGATAATGGTTGCGTAAATCACAACGCCCACTTTGCGTCTTACGCGGGAACAGCCGTCATGCCATGCACAAATCCCCAAAATCCTGATTGCCCCAACTGCAACAAGTCCGGCCTGGCCATTCTCCCCGTGCGGTATGCAGTGGTCCCGCAGAACCTGAATGCGACACTGCCGGCTCCGCTGGGCAACAAGGTCACCGACGTCAAGCTGGCGCACCACAAGTACGCGCTGCGCACCTTGCGGCAGGGCTATATCTACGTCTTCCACGAAAAGCACCCGCGTGGCAGTCACATCAAGTGGGAGGTCTACAGCGTCAGTGCCGCAGGCACGGTCTGGAAGCAGCTGTCACCCGAGGCGATGAAGCCTGTCGTCGAAGAGCCGGCCTGCGCACGCAATGGTCACAACATTCCTGCTTCGGTCATTACCATCGAATCGCCGGAAAAGTGCAAGCGCGTGTGGATCGCATTTTCCGAGCACCCGTGGAGCAAGGAGACGTTTGCGGACTTCGCAAAGGACGCCAAGCTGCGCGACCGTCGCATGCAGACATTCCTCCCCGCCACGTGGATCGCCGCTGGCGGCTACCGTCATGGGCTGCCCGCGACACGCGCGAACATCGAACAGGTTGTCGAGTACAAGCCGGACTTCAATGCTGAGGCTTTGAACGGCACGGTAGTGCCGAAGGTCAGCGAAGAAAACGGCACGCACAAGCAGCGGCCTCTAGAGACCACCACGACACGCTACCAGGCGATCTCCCGCAAGGGCCAAAGCGAGCCGCTGGCAAAGACGATGCAGCAGATCAGCCAGGACCCGAAAGGCAAGGACCACACACCGATCATGATCGCGTTGTGGGACTCCGTGGGCATCGCGCATGAACTCAACGGTTTCTACAACGAGGCCGCCGGCTGGGTCGAGAAGTACAACGCCGAGCGCGATCTGCAGGTGTCGGCGATGATGGCGCTCGAGGGCTTGAAGAACGCGCTGTCGAAGAAGGCCGCCGACGACACCGACGAATTCCAGAAGCGGGCGATCGAGAATTCGAGCTACCAGGGCGACACCGCGCGACGGCGCGCCAATGCCGCCAAGCTGCCGCCGCAACAGCGTGCACACGAACTGGAAATCTGCGACATCATCGACGACTGGAAGCGGCGCAAAGTGCCGGCCACGCTGTACATGACGCAGCTGAACCATGCCAACCTGTTAAGCGAACCGGGCCGCAGCATCGAGATCGACAGGGTGAAGCAGGAAGCCAACGACATGCTCGCGCGGCGCGACAAGGCTGCCGTGCAGAATATCGAGAACGCGCGTGAAAATTCGTGGGAACGATACGAGGATCAGTTGGCGGGCGGCCCCGGCGGCAAGAAGCTCTACCAGGACTTCAAGGACAAATACGACAAATTCCTGGGCGCCGCAACGAAACTGATGAACGAGCGGGCAACCGACGTCGTCGCCTGGCTGGAATCGCGCTATCTGGTCAACGCCCTCACCGAGTTCCACGGCGCCAGCAGCGATGACGGCATTGCCTACGACACCCACGTCGGCATGGCCATCTTCGGCATCCAGGCATCCGAGGCGGGCCAGAAAAAGCTCGACGACTGGATCAAGGAGCTGAAGACCGCCGAACATAACCTGCTGTGGCGCGCCGTCGCGCTGAACCAGACCGAGGCGATGGCCGAACTGGATGGTTACCTGACCGAAGCCGGCAAGCATGCGGCACAAAAGACGCCGGCCGGATCGCTCGACGTGCTGACGACGATCTCGAAGTCGCTGAAGGCTGTCGTCGACACGTACAAGAAGGTGGCGAGCTTCAACAGCTCGAACACGGACGCCGCTTCGGACAAAGGCAGCAAGGCCTTCGGCATCAAGCTCAATCCCATCAATGCGCGCGGCATCGACCTGGTGGTGATGACGGCGGGCGACCGCATCTTCGGCCAGTTCCGCATCTATGGATTGGCCGACTATGCCAGCGAAAAGATGATCCAGCACCTGTTCAGCATACGCGCGCTGCTGACGCCTGGCGATTCGCTCAAGCTGCTCGAGGCTCAGGTCGCAAACGGCGCGGCAGTCAGGGCGCAGACGCTGCAAATGATACGTAGCGCACAAGGCGGCTCGCTGAGTGCGGCGACGGAGTTGAAGACCAAGCAGGCAGAGGCCCTGCGCAAGACGTGGAAGGAATTCAACGACACCAACGCCAAGGCGGCGAACTCCATGCGCGATGCGCGGCTGGCATTGCTCATCATGCTGATCGAGGGTGTGAACTTCAGCAAGCTGCTGAACGACTGCCTGACCAAGAACGACAAGAAGAGCTGGTTCTCGCTGGCGGCGTCGGGCATGACGGTGACGAGTGCGCTGTACGATATGGCGTCAGTTCCCGCCAAGGCATTGGCGAAAGGTGGCGGCGACAGCTGGTCGTATCAGCGGCTGAAGCTCATCGGCGGCACGTTAAGCACTTTGGCGGCGGGCTTGACGGCGTACATTGATGTCAATGAAGCAGAGAAGAAAGGCGCGCAAGGCCAGCGGTTCGTGTCGATGCTCTATCTGGCTAAAGCCTTCATTGGGGGAGGCGGAGCCGCATTGACCTTCGCAACCACATTCACGTATTCGGCACCAGTCATCGGACGGCTTCTGAAAGCTCCGGCTATCAGCTCAGCAGCCCGAGTTGCCGGTGGTCGCGCTGCCGCGATTATCGCGGCGCGCATCTTGTTCATGTCAGTGGGCGCGTGGGTCACCGTTCTCACGTTTGGCTTACAGGTTCTGATCTGGATCTTCTCCAAAGACGAACTGCAGATCTGGTGCGCGAGATGCCCATTCGGAGTGGATCGCAATACCGAGGGGCATTTCAAGTCTGCCAAGGAACAGACAAAGGCGTTCGAGGACGTATTGATCGGAATGGGCATGGCACCCGAAAAAGCGGCCAAGGGCCCAACCTCTGAAGAGCTTGCGGCTCAACCTCGTCCCAGCGTCGAGGAAATGATGATGTACGACTGATAAGGGCTGACGATGACGGAGTTTATCAACCATCCACGTGGCGAAGGTCTTGTAAAGATCAGCGGAGTGATATCCCACTATCGCGTGAGCCGCGACACTGCCAGCTTTTTCTTCACCCAGTCGGATCAAAGCAAGTTTGGCGCGATCGCGGTCGCCGCATCGCTCGCAGGCCTCGGCGGCCAGGCAATGGCTACCGCGGCCAACGCCACCTCGCTTGAAGAAGAGGCAGATTTCGTGCAGTTCCGTATCGATGGCGTCGAACTGAAGGGCTGGCTCTGGCGCAGTCCATTCAAAGAAGGTGATATCGTCGATGTGGCGGCGGAGTGGCGCGACGATCATTATGAGGTTTTCGGCGTCGTTCGGCCTGCGGACCGCACCATCGCTCTGTATCCACACTGCACGCGCGGCAGAAGGACGCATGTCAAGAACGCGATCAAGTGGTGGATTTATGTTTCCGTGTTCTTCGATGTCGGAATCGTTGCGCTCTCGGGCGTCATGAGTACGCCGATCATCGAATATTGGACTGGCGCCTTCGAGGATGGAGGAGGATGGGTGATCGGCGGCATCCACGTCGTGATCGCCATCGCTGTTTATTCCATGACCAAACAGTGGATGCCGTTCGTCAGGGTGGCCGAAAAAGTATTCCAGACTCTTGGGCTGCCGAACCCGGCCGGCGTCGACCTGGTCAAATCGTCGAAAGGCAAGCACAAGCCGGATGACAGCTTCGAATATGGCGCCATGTTTTTCCGGTACTAGGGTCGCGCGGCGGTGACTACCTTTATTGCGTCTCCCGCAGCAGATAGCCCGGTACGCTTATCGGGCACGATACGTCACTATCGCGTGACCCGGGACACTGCCAGCTTTTTCTTCACCCAGTCGGATCAAAGCAAGTTTGGCGCGATCGCGGTCGCCGCGTCGCTTGCCGGCCTCGGCGGCCAGGCAATGGCCACCGCGGCCAACGCCACCTCGCTTGAAGAAGAGGCAGATTTCGTGCAGTTCCGTATCGATGGCGTCGAACTGAAGGGCTGGCTCTGGCGCAGTCCGTTCAAAGAAGGTGATGTCGTCGATGTGGCGGCGGAGTGGCGCGACGATCATTATGAAGTTCTCGGTGTGGTGCGACTCGCGGACCGCACCATCGCTCTGTATCCACACTGCACGCGCGGCAGAAGGACGCATGTCAAGAATGCGATGAAGTGGTGGTTCTACGTTTCCCTATTCTTCGATATTGGAATGGTCGCCCTGTCAGCCATGCTGAACACCCCGGTCGTCGAATACTGGACCGGCGCCTTCGAAGACGGCTTTGGCTGGTTCATGGGCGGCATGCACGTGGTGATCGCCATCGCAGTCTACTCAATGACGAAACAGTGGATGCCCTTCGTCCGGGTGGCCGAAAAAGTATTCCAGACCCTCGGGCTGCCCAATCCCGCCGGTGTCGACCTGGTCAAGTGGTCGAAAGGCAAGCACAAGCCGGAAGACAGCTTCGAATATGGCGCAATGTTTTTCCGGTACTAGGATCGCGCGACGGTGACGTCCTTTGTTGGCTATCTCGCAGTCGATAGCCCGGTACGCCTGTCGGGCACGATACGCAACTATCGCGCATTGCGCGGCAACGCAAGTTTCGTCTTCACGTTACGGCCGGCCCAGATACGCCGCCAGCTCGTCCACCGGCACACCAGTTACTTCCTCGATCGCGCCGCCATAGAAGTCCCCCTGCGCCGTCAGCTTCCACACGAGGAGCAGCCGCTCGTCGGTATGGAACTCGGGCCCCAGCGCCAGCGCATGCCGGGCGAACAGTACGCGGTCCTGGGCGTCGACGATGCCGTGACGCGTCGCGTGCTTCAGTGCCGCGAAAACAGGACGCGGGTCAAAGCCATCGTCCGGCACATCGACGCCGACGGCAGCGCGCGCCGAACGCTCGGCCAGCCATGCCGCGTGCAAGGTCGCGTAGTCGTCCACTTGCGCCCATTGCTCCGCCGTCAGCACGAGCCTTCCTGGCGCCTCAGTGTGGGCGGCGCCGCCGTCCGCCATCTCCTGGCGCTTGAGCTGCTGCGTCCGGCCAAAGGCGAGCAGCGTTTGCGCCGGCCCCAACAGGGTCCGTTTTTGTTGCGCGCCGAGGGACAGCCATAGCCATTCGCGCACGCCAGGGTCATGGAATCGCAGCAGCTTGTGCAAGGCGCCGTGCACGTGCAGGTAGCAGTTGCCGGCCCAGTGCTGTGCGAGCACTGCGGCCTCGCCGGACGTCCTGATCCACCCGCATACACGCTGCCCCTGGGCGGCCTCCAGGCTAGGCAGGTCCCACGCCTGCCAAGCCATCCGCACGCTATGTCCGAACAGGTCCGCGTCGGCCGAGCGGTCCAGGTGCAGCGGCACGAGGTACGGGGCGAACTGCGGTTCGAAACGCGGGTGCGCGATCGGAACCCGCACACGCCGTTCCTCCACCAGCCCGCTGCCGTCGAAAGGATCGCCCTGGGCGGGATCGACCCACAGCAGGCACGCATCTTCCGCCGCTTCATGAAAATAGCGATGCAGCGCCTGCAGATGCGACGTCCACGGCGCGTCGAGCGCCGGGTAGTCTGGCTCTTCGATCGATAAATCAGCCATCACAGCGTTTGCGCTCCGGCTTGCGCGGCGCTCGCATCCTTCGTCGCTTGCTCGCAGCCCTTGATCGATCCCTTCGGCAACTCAAGCGACGAACTCGAACTCGCCGGCCCCGTCAACTCCTTCATACTGGCCTTGAACGCCATCGTCCCCGGCCCATGAATCATGATGTTCCCGCCCTCGAGCTTCAGATAAGCCCCCTGCGCTGTCAACGTCACGTGTTCCTTCGCCGCGACCGACACGGTCTTCGTCACGCTGGCCACGGTCACGAGCTTGTCGGCCATGACGCGCACCGCATCCGACTGCGCTTGCACACTGACCTTGCCGCTCGCCGCATGCAGGCGGATGCCGGTTTCCTGGTTCGGCTTCGTGGCCGAGTCAGCCTTGCCCGTCGTGTACAGGCTCATGCCGTCCTTCACCTGGTGCAGCGCGTTGGCTTGCGCGGCGAGGTTGATGTCCTGGCCTGCCGTGATGCTGGTGGTGGCGCCGGACGTCAGGACCGCGCTGGCCGGCGTCGTCACCGCGATACCTGCGGGGCTCGACACCTGCAGTTGCGGCTCGCTGTACGCGGTGGCCTTGCCTTGCCCGCCCTCTTCCGCGGCGGCGCCGTCGCTCGATGCTTCCAGCACTTCGCCTGCCTTCGTCAGCTGCGCGGCGGCCGGCAGCTTCGCGGCTTCCGGCTCGCCCTTCAACTTGGCGTTCTGCTGTTGCGCGACGGTTGCCAGCGACTGCAGCAGCGCGGCGCTGTCGGTGATCTGCGCCGCCGCTTCGCCGGCATCGAGCTGGTGGCCGGTGCCGCCTTGCCGTCCGTGTGTCGACAGCAGCAGGCCCTGGCCAGCGCGCAGTGCGGCGCCGTGGGCCGTCTTCAGTTCGGCGCCGTAGCCGGCCGTGGCCAGGCGCTGGTTGTCCGTCTGGTGGCGCAGGTGGCCCAGGTTCAGTTCATCCGTTCCCTCGTGCGCGTTGGCGTGGCGTTGCAGCGCCACGCGCGGCTCGGCGGGTGTGTCGTCGAACACCAGCTGGCTGTAGGCGCCGGTGCCGTTCTGGCTCGCCTGCAGCGCCTGCGATTTGAAGCCGGACAGCACTGCCGCGTGCGCGTGGTTGCCGGACTCGCCAGGGAACCACGCGGGCGCGTTGCCCGTCGCGTTGCCGGCGCCGGCGTTAACGCGGTTGTGCTGTGCGTCCGTTTCACCACCGCCGTTGTACAGGCTGCCGATGACGACCGGGCGGTCGATGTCGCCGTCGATGAAGTCGATCAGCACTTCGCTGCCGACGCGCGGCACGGCGACCGCGCCCCAGTTGGCGCCGGCCACCGGGGCCATCGGCGTGGCGATGCGTACCCACGTGCCGCTGCTGTCGTCCGCCGGCGCGCCGACGTGGCCATCGGGTACCGGATGGGTGAGGCGGCTGTGGCTTTGGTCGCCGCGCTGCCAGTGGAACTGCACCTTGATGCGGTGGTCGCGGTCCGTATGGATCACCGCGCCCGGCGGGCCGACCACGATCGCGGTCTGCTGGCCCGAGATCGTCGGCTTCGGGCGCAGCACCAGGCCATGGCCGTCGGCGTCGAAGCTGCGGTAAGGCACGCTGCTGCGGATCGCATCGATGCGGTTGCGGTACAGCGGGCGCTCGGCGATACCGCTGCCGGCAGCATGCAGGCTGCCGCCTTGTTCGCGCTCGATCAGCGCGGCCAGCGGATTCGCGCCCAAGGTGCGGGTGGCGTCTTTCACCTGCGCGCTCAGGTTGTTGTGCGCGAGGTGCAGCACGCGCAGCACGACGAAGGTGTCTTCCGCTGCCGCGTGATCGGTGAGCGTGAACGTGGTGCCCGGGACGAGCGTGCGGACGGTGCCGGCGCCCGTGAAGATCTCGCGGCTGGCGCGCAGTGCCTCCAGCTGGCGGTCGGCGATGCGCTGGCCGTGCTCGCGCGACGTGTAGGCATAGGCGCCCGGCGTATCGCGCAGCAGAGGGCCATCGCTGTCGGCCGCCGAGACGCGGCGCATATTGGTGCCGCGGTAGTCCCAGCTGTCCATGTCCAGGCCGCCCGCCGTCATGCGTGCCTCGCAGCGCCAGCGGTCCATGCTGTCTTCCTTCATCACCGCGCCCGGCTGGGTGAAGCGGACGACCGGCTGCACGTTCGGCTGGAACGTGCCGTTATGGTCGGCGATCACCAGCGTGTGGCTGCCCAGCCCGGGGCTGCCGGCATCGCCGCTGTGCTCGAAGTAGTAGAACAGGCCCTCCTCGCGCATCAGCCGCTCGGCGAACGCGCGGTTCGATTCCTGGTACTGGCACGTCAGCGAACGTTTCGGATACAGGTCGCGGTCGGCGATGTCGTAGCGCCATTGCGGCACCAGCTTGCCGGGGTTTTGCCAGCCGCCGAACAGCGCATCGAGGATGTCGAATACCGTCTTGTCCTGAAAGACCCGGCTGTCGCGGCCCAGGTCCATGAACGCATACCATGGGCCGATCGTCAGTTCGTAGCGGGCAAGGCCACCGTCCGCACCAAGCAGCCGCGCCGCCGTCACGTGGCCATGGAACGGCCGCGGTGCGCCGGCCGTCGCGGTCAGCAGTTCCACCAGCACCGGTTGGCCCAGCAGCGATTTCAGTGCGATGTCCGCATCGGTGGACAAGGCCGTCAACGTCAGCTCGTAGGGCCGGCTGACGCCTTCCTCCGCGCGCACGCATTCGGGGATCAGCCGGGGGCCGAGCGGGGTGGTGAGTTGCAAAATACGAGTATCCTGCCGCAGCAGCAGGTCGGTCAGCGCAAGCATGTCAGTACTCAGGGCGGCGGTTGTGGCTATTGCCAAATTACCACCATTTTACTCTTCATTTGCGAGAAATGGTGAAATCAGGCAACAGTGCGCGCTGCCTTACGGCTCGGTCACAGCGCCAGCCTGGGCCCGCAATTGCGCATCGAGCTCCTCCGCCGGCAGCGGCTTGTCGAACAAATAGCCCTGGCCATAATCGCACCCCGCCGCGGCCAGCAAGTCGCGCTGCTGCTCCGTCTCGACGCCCTCGGCGATCACGTGCAGGCCGAGCTTGTGGGCCATGACGATGATCGCTTCTGACAGCGCCATGTCGTTCGACTCCGGCGCGAGGTTCCGTACGAAGCTGCGGTCGATCTTCAGGTAGTCGATGTCGAACTTGTTCAGGTACGACAGCGACGAATAGCCGGTCCCGAAATCGTCCAGCGCCACCTGGATGCCGCCGTCGCGCAGCTGCAGCAGCTTGTCGGTGACCATCGTGCTCGCATCGAGCAGCAGGCCTTCCGTGATCTCCACGACGATCGCCTGGCCAGGCACGTCGGCCTGGCGCAATGCCCGCAGCCATACGTCGTAGCTGCCGCCTTCGCGCTGGAACTCCACCGGCGACTGGTTCAGGCTGACCTGGAAGTCCGGGTGCACCATGCGGCGCCAGCGCTGCACCCAGCGGATCGATTCGTTGAACACCCATTGGCCGATGTCGACGATCAGGCCGGAGCTCTCCGCCAGCGGAATGAATTCCAGCGGGCTGACGAGGCCGCGCTGCGGGTGCTGCCAGCGCAGCAGCGCCTCGGCCTTGTGGATGCGCCCCGTTTTGAGGTGCACGATCGGCTGGAAGTACAGCTTCAGCTGCTCGCCCTTGACGGCGCTGCGCAGGTCGTTCGTCAGGCGCATGCGGTTCAACGCGGCCACCTGCAGCGCCGGCGTGAAGTAGGAGAAGCGATTGCGGCCCGCCCCCTTCGCGGCGTACATCGCCTGGTCCGCGTGCTTCAGCAGGTCCTCCACGCTCGCCGCATCGTCCGGGTACAGCGTGATGCCGATGCTGGCGGAGACGAACGCCTGCTCCTGGCCCAGCTGGAACGGCGCGAGCAGGCTGTCGAGGATGTTCTGGGCGATCGTATCCACGCGGTCCGACTCGCGCAACTGCGTAAGGATCACGGTGAACTCGTCGCCGCCCAGCCGCGCCACCGTATCGGCCTCGCGCACGCAGGTGGCGATGCGGCGTGCCGCGTCCACCAGCAGCACGTCGCCCTGGTGGTGGCCCAGCGTGTCGTTCACTTCCTTGAAGTGATCGAGGTCGATGAACAGGATCGCGATGCGCGTGCCGTCGCGCCGGCTCTTGACGATGTCGTGCTGCAGCCGGTCCAGGAACATGCGGCGATTCGGCAGCTGCGTCAGCTGGTCGAAGTTCGCCTGCTGCCAGATCAGCGCCTCGCTCTCCTTCTGGTCCGTCACGTCCTCGATCATGCACAGCTTCAGGTGCGGCCCGGCGCGCGGCGTCTCCAGCGGCACCACGGATGCCTCGACCCACACGGTGGCGCCGTTGGCGCGCACCAGCCGCAGCGTCGTGCGGAATTCGGGGATGTCGCCGGCGACCAGGCGCTGCATCAGTACGGTCCACCCGGCCACGTCCTCCGGGTACACGAAATCAAGCCACGCGTGGTGCGCGAATTCCTCGGCGGTGCGGCCGGCGATCTCGCGGTAGCGGGGATTGACGTCGGAGAACGCGCCGCTGACGTCGTCGATCAGCGCAATGCCCATCGGCGACGCTTCGAACATCGTGCGGAAGCGCTCCTCGCCGGCACGGATCGCGTCGGCGGCGCGGCGCCGCTCGCGCGCCAGCAGCGACACGTGGATCGCCGCGCCCAGCAGCAGCAGGGCCGCCGCCGCGCCGAGGACGCGGTACAGCCAGACGAGGTCCAGGCCTCCTTCCGCGTTGTACAGGAAGCCGTTGAACGTGACGCCCTTCGGCAGCAGGCCCAGGTCCGCGTAGACGCCGGCGATGTGCTGCCAGCGCTCGGGGTTCATGTAGCCGATCTCGACGAGCACCGGCTGCACCAGCGGCACCATCTGGCGCGCCTCGTACAGCAGGTGCTGGCGGTCGTGCCGGCGCGAGTACTTTGCCAGGATCAGGTCGACCATCTCTTCCTGGTGGTTCATCGCATACTGCCAGCCGCGCATGCTGGCCGCGCGGAACGCCTTCACGCGCTCCGGGTTCGCATTCAGTTCATGCTCGCTCGTGAACAGGTTATCGCCATAGAAGTCGATACCCGCCGCGCGCGGGCTGTAGACGTCGTATGGGAAACCGGCGCGGTCGAGATAGTCCGGCTCGTTGGTGGTGTAGATCGACATCGCGTCGATGCGCCCCTGCACGAGGTCCAGCGGATCGTAGCTGTGCTCGACGTGCCGCAAGCGGTCCAGCGTGATGCCTTCGCGCTTCAGGTAGGCCACCAGTTCATCGGCTTCGACGCGGCCGTTGCGCAGGGGTCCCAGCATCACGCGCTTGCCGATCAGGTTGTGGATGTCCGGCCCCTGGCCGGCACGCTGGCGCATCGCCAGCGCATGCGGCGAATGCTGGAAGATCACCCCGAGCACGACGACGGGTTTGCCGGACAACCTTGTCAGCAGCAATGCGCTGCTGCCCGTGCCGTATTGGGCGCGGCCGGCCAGCACTTCGCGCTCCGGCGCGCCGCCGTCCGCGCCTTCGAGGATCTGCACGTCCAGGCCCGCGTCGCGGTAATAGCCCTTCTCCAGCGCGGCGTAATAGCCGGCGAACTGGAACTGGTGCGTGTGCTTCAGCTGCAGCACCACGCGGTCCTGCGCGAACGCGGGCAGCACGGCGCCGGCAAGCACCAGCAGCAGGCCGGCCGCGGCGCGAAGGAGGGGATGGAGCGCGACCAGTTTCGGATGCACGTTAGCGGCGATGTAGGAGCGGCTAGATGCCGGCGGACGGCCCGATTGTAACGCCGTTCAGGCTCCGTTCATTGTCGAGCCGGTGCCGCTGTGGCGCGCATGCCGCAACAGCCACAATCAGGCTGGCAAAGACTGGCAAGGACCGGTGACCTTTCAGCCACCCATCCTACTTGCGGCCTTTGCTGCCCTGGCGCTGGGCGGTGGCCTTCGGCTTCACCTTGATCGTGTCGAGGATCGACGGCCGGACCTTCGTCTCGACCGTGGCACGCGTCGTCAGCGAACCGGTCAGCGCGTTCGGCCGGCTGCCGCGTGCGCCCGCCGCCGGTGCGGGCCGCGCGCCGCGCTGCGCGCCCGGCGCCAGCGTCGGCATCGCCCGCTTGCCTTCCGGCGCGGCTTTCATGTGCTCCTCGCCCGGCGACCACGGCGGGATCAGGTGCTTCTCGCCATTGCCGATCAGGTCCCCGCGGCCCATGCGCTGCAGCGTCTCGCGCAGGATCGGCCAGTTCTCCGGATCGTAGTAGCGCAGGAACGCCTTGTGGGCCTTGCGCACCTTGCCCGCGCGCGGCGTCTCGACGACTTCCGAATCCTCCGTCACCTTCTTCAGCGGGTTGCGGCGGCTGTGGTACATCGTCGTCGCCATCGCCATCGGCGTCGGCATGAACGTCTGCACCTGGTCGAGGCGGAAGTTGTTCTTCTTCAGCCACAGCGCGAGGTTCAGCATGTCCTCGTCCGTCGTGCCGGGGTGAGCCGCGATGAAGTACGGGATCAGGTACTGCTTCTTGCCCGCTTCCAGCGAGTACTTCTCGAACATCGCCTTGAATTCGTCGTAGGCGCCGATGCCCGGCTTCATCATCTTCGACAGCACGTTCGTTTCCGTGTGCTCCGGCGCGATCTTCAACAGGCCGCCCACGTGGTGCGTGACGAGCTCCTTCACGTATTCGGGCGAGCGCACCGCGAGGTCGTAGCGCAGGCCGGAGCCGATCAGGATCTTCTTCACGCCGGGGATCGCGCGGGCCTTGCGGTACAGCTGGATCAGCTTGCTGTGGTCCGTGCCCAGGTTCACGCAGATCGACGGATACACGCACGACAGGCGGCGGCACGTTTCCTCGATCTTCTTGTCCTTGCAAGCCAGGCGGTACATGTTGGCCGTCGGGCCACCCAGGTCCGAGATCGTGCCCGTGAAGCCCTTCGTCTTGTCGCGGATGTGTTCGATCTCGCGCAGGATCGACGGTTCCGAACGGCTCTGGATGATGCGGCCTTCATGTTCCGTGATCGAGCAGAACGTGCAGCCGCCGAAGCAGCCGCGCATGATGTTCACGGAGAAGCGGATCATCTCCCATGCGGGAATGCGTGCATTGCCGTAGCTGGGGTGCGGCGCGCGGGCGTAGTTCATGTCGTACACGCCGTCCATCTCGTCCATCGCGAGCGGCAGCGGCGGCGGGTTGATCCACACGTCGCGGTCGCCGTGCTGCTGCACCAGCGCGCGCGCATTGCCGGGGTTCGACTCCAGGTGGAACACGCGCGATGCATGCGCATACATCACCGGGTCGGCGCTCACGGTTTCAAACGACGGCAGCCGCACCACGGTGCGGTTGTGCTTTTCCCTCGCCATCGCAAGGCGCTCTTCGCGCGTCATGATGCGGATGGGTTTGACTGTCGGTTCCGGCGCCGCGTTCTCGGTGGCGCACGATTCCTTGTCTTCCTTCGCCATCGCGTACGGATCGGGATGCGCATCGATGCGGCCCGGCACGTCCACGCGGGTGGAGTTGTGCACGCCCCAATCGTCCGACGGCAGCCAGCCGTGCGGCACGAGGAACGCCGTGCCGCGCAGGTCGCGGATGGCCTTGATGTCCTCGCCCTTGTTCATGCGGTGCGTCAGGTCCACCAGCGCGCGCTCGGCGTTACCGAAGATCAGCAGGTCGGCCTTCGAATCGATCAGCACCGACTTGCGCACCTTGTCCGACCAGTAGTCGTAGTGCGCGATGCGGCGCAGCGATGCCTCGATGCTGCCGACGACGATCGGCGTGCCCGGATATGCTTCGCGCGCCTTGTGCGAATAGACGGACACCGCGCGGTCCGGGCGCTTGTTCGGCTCGGCGTTCGGCGTGTACGCGTCGTCCGAACGGATCTTGCGGTCCGACGTGTAGCGGTTGACCATCGAGTCCATATTGCCGGCCGTGATGCCGAAATACAGGCGCGGCTTGCCCAGCACGCGGAACGCATCCGCGTTCTGCCAGTCGGGCTGGCTGATGATGCCGACCCGGAACCCCTGCGCTTCCAGCAGGCGGCCGACCAGCGCCATGCCGAAGCTGGGGTGGTCGATGTAGGCGTCGCCCGTGACGAGAACGATGTCGCACTCGTCCCAGCCGAGCGCGTCCATCTCGGCGCGGGACATCGGCAGGAAGGGCGCGGCGGCGGCGCGGGCGGACCGCTTGGGGACGGTCGCAAAGAGGTTCACTGGAGCATTCATAAGAGGGCGATTGTACCAAAAAGTGCGCCGCGGCGCGCGCCCCGAACCATTTATCGAACAGAAAAGCTTTTATTATTCAAACACTTGTGTTGCATGACGCGAAAACGTATCCGTGCGGGCATTGCATTGTGCCGGCAAGGGGCTATAAAGGAGATGCACCCATGAGACCTTGAGGAGGTGCCATGCGACGTCGTCTTTATTACGTGTTGCCGGATATGTCATCCGCGCGCGCGATGCTCGATGAGCTCCTGCTGGCGCGCATCGAGGAGCGGCACATCCGCTTCCTGGCCCGCGAGGGCTCGTTACCGGGCGATATGCCCGGCTGCAGCTTCGTACTGAAAACCGACCTGATACACGGCGCACAGCTGGGAGCCGTGATCGGCGGTCTCGTCGGCCTCGTAGCCGGCATCGTGCTGGCGCTGATGCCGCCTTACGGGCTGGTGATGCAGACGGGCGCCATCCTGTTGCTGGCCCTGGGCGGGGCGCTGTTCGGCGCCTGGGCCTCCGGCATGAACGGATGCGCGATCCCGAACAAGAAACTGGAACAGTATGCCGACCGCGTCGAGCGTGGGCAGGTCCTGATGATCGTCGACGTGCCGGTACGGCGCGTGCGCGAGATCGAGGACATGATCGCCGGCCGGCATCCCGATTTCAGCTTTGGCGGCGAAGAGCCGCCCATGGTGGCGTTTCCCTGACGCCAACCGCCCGGTCCGCGGCAGGTGCCTGCCTGAACGCGGGCCGCGCATCTTCCAGGTCGGTCGACGCATGGCCGGGCAGGCGCCGCCTGCCCGCTTTCCTGTAGCGCGTCTTCACGCCCTGCCCGTCAGATCCCCATATTCCCGAGAATGCGGCCCAGCTCGCGCAGCGTCGGCTCCAGCGCCGGGTGCTTCGCCGCGAACTTCGCCGAGATTTCCTGCGTGCGCTCGGCCAGGCCGTAGGTGGTCGTGCCTTCTTCACTGACGGCGCCGTCCGCGGCGCGCTGCTCGAGCAACTGGTGGATGTCGCCGTCGAGCTGGCGCAGCAGGTCCTGCAATTCCTCGTCCACCGGCGCCCCGCTCGACAGCGCCGTATGCAGCTCGCGCAGGGATGCCTTCAGCTTGTTGTCCATACTCCTCTCCTTCTGTTGCCATGATATGCCTCTTATACACCGATTCGCTCTTCCATGGCGGCAAAAGGAACGGGTGACACCCGGCCGTCACGCCGGTGGGTGCGATGTCATCAGAAGGTAACCTGCGCGTCTTAAGATGCGCCGTCTTTCACTTCTGCTAACGGCACCATGACTGAACTGAAATCCCGTCGTAAATTCCTGCGTAACTTCTCGCTCGGCACCGTCGCCGTCTCCGCGATCCCGCTGACCGCCTGTGGCGGCGACGATCCGGATTACAAGGACATCAGCTTCGCGCACGGCGTGGCCAGCGGCGACCCGCTGACGGACCGCGTGATCCTGTGGACCCGCGTGACGACGGCCGTCGCGGACGACATGGAGGTGGGCTGGGTCGTGGCGGAGGATGCCGGTTTCGCGAAGACCGTGGCTTCCGGCACGGTGGTGACCGGCGCGGCGCGCGACTACACGGTGAAGGTCGACGCCACCGGCCTGCAAGCTGGCCGCACCTACTACTACCGCTTCCGCTGCCAGGGCAAGGAATCGCCGGTAGGCCGCACGAAGACGCTTGCCACGGGCAACGTGACGCAGGCGAAGTTCGCCGTGTTCAGCTGCTCCAACTACCCGGCCGGCTACTTCAACGTGTACGCGGAAGCGGCGAAGCTGGACGACGTCGACGCCGGCCTGCACCTGGGCGACTACATCTACGAATACGCGGCCGACGGCTACGCATCGCAGAACGCCGCGAACCTGGGCCGCGTGTCGCAACCGTCCAACGAGATCATCACGCTGACGGATTACCGCCGCCGCTACCAGCAATACCGCAGCGATCCGGACCTGCAGGCCGTGCACGCGAAGATGCCGTTCATCGCCGTGTGGGACGACCACGAGCTGTCCAATGACACGTGGCGCGAAGGCGCGCAGAACCACGACCCGGCCACCGAAGGACTGTGGGCGGCGCGCCGCCAGATGGCGATCCAGGCCTACAACGAATGGATGCCGATCCGCCTGCCCGATGCGAACAAGCCGGACCGCATCTACCGCTCGTTCGACTTCGGCAACCTGCTGTCGCTGCACATGCTCGATACCCGCGTGATCGGCCGCGACAAGCAGCTGGCCTATGCCAGCTATGTGGGCAGCGACAAGTCGTTCAACAGCGCGGCGTTCACAGCCGACGTGGCGAACCCCGCACGCCAGCTGATGGGCACCGAGCAGACGACGTGGCTGCAAGGCCAGCTCGCGAAGTCGACCGCGACGTGGCAGGTGCTGGGCCAGCAGGTGCTGATGGCGCGCATGATGCTGCCGGCACCGATGGTGCTCGGCACGACGGGGTATGCGGCCTACTTCGCGATCGCCGCGAAAGTGCAGGCGGGGGTGGCGCTGACTGCCGAGGAACAGCAACTGCTGGCCGCGCCGGCGATCCCGTACAACCTCGATGCGTGGGACGGGTATGGCGCCGCGCGCGAGACGGTGCTGAACATGGCAAAGTCGCTCAACAAGAACCTCGTCGTGCTGGCCGGCGATACGCACAATGCGTGGGCCAGCGACTTGGCGGACGTGAACGGCCAGGCTGTTGGCGTCGAATTCGGCGTGCCGTCGGTGACGTCGCCCGGCTTCGAGGAGTACTTCCCGACCGCGAACCCGGTCACGGTGGCAAGCGGCATGGAACAGCTGATCGGGCCGTTGCAGTATGCGGAGACGGCATCGCGCGGCTTTGTCGTGCTGACCGTCACGCCGACGGAAAGCCGGGCCGAGTACCGCTACGTCAACACGATCGCATCGAAGACGTACACGGCGTCGACGGGCAAGGTGCTGAAGATGCTGCCGGGTGCCGCGAACCGGAAGCTCGTCGCGGCCTGACGGTTCGGCGCGGCCCGTACCACCAGGCTGCGGCGCGTTCCCCCCGCGCTCCCGCCGGCTTCAACGCGGCTGCGGCCTGCCTCGCTCGGCGAGCCGCGCCACGCCATCGAAGTGGTCGAGCATGGCGCGGATCGCCGCGCCGTAAGAAGTAAAGAAACCCAGTTCCTTGTCGTCCGCCGCCAGGATCGCGTAGCCGCTCCGACGGCCGGCGGCGCTCGCGTCGATCGCGGCAACGATACGCAGGTCGCGCATCCTCAGCTTTGCCGCTCCTCGCTCGATCATGTGCGGTCCTCGGCGCCGTCGCCGAACGGCCAGCGCAGCGGGTGGCGTTCGACCCAGCGCCGGGCATCCTGGAAGGCCCGGTCGCGCACGCCGCTGGCGCCCGGCGTTGCCGCACCGCGGCCGAAGTCCACGTGGCGCACCTTGCCGGTGGCATGCTCGCGGATGCTGCTGCGGTACACGATCCACGCCCCGCTGGCGTGGCTGGAAACGGCGATGACGTGCCCCCGGTACGATTGCGTTGGCATGTCTGCTCCGAAGAAGAGGGTAGGCCCATGCCGGCGCGAGGCCGGCAGGGAGCGTCGTCGCGACCTGGCGCAACAGCATGCCCCGCCCTTGCGGGGGCAAGGGCACGAAGGCGGCACCACGCAGTGTACTCCGGTCGGCCCCCACCCGCCGCTTTATTTGCGGACGGCTGAACGGCTGGGCTCCGCAGGGCAAGGGCAATGGACAATGGACAATTGGCAAAGGGCAAAGGGCAAAGGGCTGATGCAAAAAAAAACCGCGCAGCGTGCGCGGTTTTTTCAACAACTGGCATCCGTATCAGTCGGTCAGGCCGCGCCGCTCAAGCAGCGGCTCGATCTTCGCATCGCGCCCGCGGAATTCGCGGAACATCTGCATCGCGTCGATCGTACCGCCACGCGACAGCAGCTTCTGGCGGAACCAGTCGCCGTTCTTGCGCGTGAGGCCGCCGTTTTCCTTGAACCACTCGACCGTGTCGGCATCGAGCTTCTCGGCCCACAGGTAGCCGTAGTAGCCGGACGAATAGCCGCCCGAGAACACGTGCGAGAAATACGTGGTGCGATAGCGCGGCGGTACCGGAGCGAAGTCGACGCCGGCGTCCTTCAGCGACTGCGCCTCGAACGCCAGCACGTCGGCCGGGATCTGGTTCGCGCCCAGCTGATGCCACTTCTGGTCCAGGATGGCCGCGGCCAGGTACTCGGTGGTGCGGTAGCCCTCGTTGAACTTGGCCGATGCGATCACCTTGTCCAGCAGTTCCTTCGGCATCGGCGCGCCCGTCTGGTAGTGCTTCGCGTAGTTGTTCAGCACTTCCGGCCAGGCCAGCCACATTTCGTTGACCTGCGACGGGAACTCGACGAAATCGCGCGGCACGCGGGTGCCCGAGAAGCGCGGGTACTTCACGTTCGAGAACATGCCGTGCAGCGCATGGCCGAATTCGTGGAATGCGGTGCGCACTTCGTCATACGTCATCAACGTCGGCTCGCCGTTGGCGGGCTTCGGAATGTTCAGGTGGTTCGCGATGACCGGGTGCGTGCCCTGCAGCGCGTTCTGGCTCACGTAGGCGTTCATCCATGCGCCGCCACGCTTGTTCGAGCGGGCGTAGAAGTCGCCGATGAAGATCGCCAGCTGCTTGCCGTCCGCATCGAACACGTCCCACACGCGCACGTCCGGCTGGTACACCGGCAAGTCCTTGCGCTCCTTGAACGTCAGGCCGTACACCTTGTTCGCCGCGAAGAACACGCCGCTCTCGTACACGCTGTTCAGTTCGAAGTACGGCTTCAGCTCGTTCTGGTCGAACGCATAACGCTCCTTGCGCACCTTGTCGGCGTAGAACGCCCAATCGTGCGCGGCGACCTGGAAGCCGCCCTTCTCGGCGTCGATCGCCTTCTGGATGTCGGCTGCCTCGCGGCGTGCGTTGCGCACGGCCGGCTGGGCGAATTCTGCCAGCAGCTTGTTGACGGCCGTCGTGTCCTTCGCCGTCTGGTCTTCCAGCATGTAGGCGGCGTGGCTGCTGTAGCCCAGCAGCGCGGCGCGCTCGGCACGCAACTTGGCCAGCTGCTGCACCAGCTCGCGGTTGTCGAACTCGCCGCCGCGGCTGCCGCGCGCCATCGACGCGGCCAGCAGGCGTTCGCGCGTGGTGCGGTTCTTCAGCACGGCCAGCGGCGCCTGGCCGGTGGTGTTGACGATCGGGATCGCATACTTGCCTTCCAGGCCGCGCGCCTTCGCGTCGGTGGCCGCCTTGGCGATCGCAGCATCGGTCATGCCGTCCAGCTCTTCCTTCGTGTCGACGATCAGCGCGGAGGCATTGGCTTCCTTCAGCACGTTCTGCGCGAACGTCGTCTGCAGTTCGGCCAGCTTGGCGTTATACGCCTTCAGCTTTTCCTTGTCCGCGGCGGACAGCTTGGCGCCGGCGCGCACGAAGTCGGTGTGGTAGCGTTCGAGCAGGTATTTCGATTCCGCGTCCAGGCCCAGCTTGTCGCGCTTGTCGTACAGCGCCTTCACGCGCTGGTACAGCTTCGCGTTCAGGCGGATCGCGTCGCTGTGGGCGGACAGCTTCGGTGCCAGCTCGCGGTCCAGCTTCTGCATCGTGTCGTTCGTGTTGGTGCCGGTGAGGTTGAAGAACACCGTCGACACGCGGTTCAGCAGACGGCCGGAGCGCTCCATCGCGACGATCGTGTTGTCGAACGTGGGCGCCTGCTTGTTGTTGGCGATCTTCGCGATCTCGGCGGCCTGTTCCTTCATGCCCTCGTCGAACGCCGGCGCATAGTCGGCGTCGTGGATCTTGTCGAAGGCGGGGTACTGGAACGGCAGCGTGCTCGGCGCGGCGAACGGGTTCGCCGCGGGCAGCGCTGCGTGGGCCATGCCGGCGAACGCCAGGCTGGCGGCGAGGATCAGCATTTGGGGTCGTTTCAAAACTTATCTCCTAAAATACAACGAATGCGCGTCATTGGGCGTTCAGGCCGCGGCGCTCCAACAGGGGTTCGATGACGGCATCGCGGCCGCGGAAGTTACGGAACAATTCCATCGCATCGGCCGTGCCGCCGCGCGACAGCAGCGTCTTGCGGAACCAGTCGCCGTTCTTGCGCAGCAGGCCGCCGTTCTCCTTGAACCACACGACGCTGTCGGCATCGAGCTTCTCGGCCCACAGGTAGGCGTAGTAGCCGGCCGAGTAGCCGCCGGAGAAGCTGTGCGAGAAGTACGTGGTGCGGTAGCGCGGCGGCACCAGCGGGAAGTCGACGCCGGCATCCTTCAACGCCTTGGCTTCGAACGCCAGCACGTCGTCCGGCACTTCACTCGGCTTGATCTGGTGCCACTTCTGGTCCAGCAGCGAAGCGGACAGGTACTCGGTCGTCGCGTAACCCTGGTTGAACTTGCGGGCGGCGGTGATCTTGTCCAGCAGTTCCTTCGGCATCGGCGCGCCCGTCTGGTAGTGCTTCGCGTAGTTCGCCAGCACTTCCGGCCACACGGCCCACATCTCGTTGACCTGCGACGGGTACTCGACGAAGTCGCGCGGCACGTTGGTGCCGGAGAAGCGCGGGTACTTCACGTTCGAGAACATGCCGTGCAGGACGTGGCCGAATTCGTGGAACGCCGTCTTGACTTCATCGAACGTGAGCAGGGTCGGCTCGCCGGCCGGCGGCTTCGGCACGTTCAGGTGGAAGCCGACGACGGGCTTCTCGCCCAGCAGCGACGATTGCGACACGTATTCGTTCATCCACGCGCCGCCCTGCTTGTTGCCACGTGCGTACATGTCGACGATCAGGAGCGCCAGCGGCTTGCCGTCGGCATCGGTCACGTCGAACGTGCGCACGTCCGGGTTATACACGGGCAGGTCCTTGCGCTCGGCCAGCGTGATGCCATACAGCTTGTTGGCGGCGAAGAACACGCCGTTCGCCAGCACGTTGTTCATCTCGAAGTACGGCTTCAACTGCTTCTCGTCGAACGCGAAGCGCTGCGCACGCACCTTGTCGGCGTAAAACTCCCAGTCGGCCGCCGTAACGGGACCGCCGGCCACCTTTTCGAGGTCCGCCGCTTCCTTCTTCGCGTTGTTGACGGCCGGCTTGGCCAGCTCGCCCAGCAGCTTGTTGACGTTGGACGGGTGCTTCGCCGTCTGGTCGGCCAGCGAGTAGGCGGCGAAGTTCTCGAAGCCCAGCAACTGCGCCTGTTCGGCACGGGCCTTGACGAGTTTCTGGACGACGGCACGATTGTCGAATTCGCCGCCGTGGCTGCCGCGTGCCAGCGATGCGGCCATCAGGCGCGCGCGCACCTGCGGGTTGGTCAGCTCGCCCAGCGGCGGCTGGCCCGTGGTATTGGTCAGCGCGATGACGAACTTGCCGTCCAGGCCGCGCTCCTTCGCGGCGGTGGCCGCGGCGTTGATGGCCGCTTCCGGCAGGCCGGCCAGCTCTTCGCGCGTGTCGACGACGAGCGCCGACGCGTTCAGTTCCTTCAGCACGTTCTGCGTGAAGGTGGTCTGCAGCGTGGCGATCTGGCCGTTCAACGCCTTCAGTTTTTCCTTGTCCTTCGCCGACAGTTTGGCGCCGGCCAGCACGAAGTCCTGGTAGTAGCGCTCCAGCAGATACTTCGACTCGGCGTCCAGCCCCAGCTTGTCGCGCTTGCCGTACAGCGTTTCGACGCGCTTGAACAGCTTCGCGTTCATGTGGATCGTGTCGCTGTGCGCCGCCAGTTTCGGCGACATGTCGCGGTCGATCTCATCGAGCTTGTCGTTGGTGTTCGCCGTCTGCAGGTTCGAGAACGTCGTCGCGACACGGTGCAGCAGCACGCCGCTCTTTTCCATCGCCACGATCGTGTTCTCGAAGGTCGCCGGCTGCGGGTTGTTCGCAATGACGGCGATCTCCTTCAGATGCGCGTCCATGCCGGCCTGGAAGGCGGGCGGGAAGTGTTCGTCGCGGATCTGGTCGAACTGGGGATAGTGGAACGGCAGCGGGCTGACGGTGATCAGCGGATTGGCGGCGGTGGCTTGCATGGTGGTGGCCGGTTTTGCGGCGGGGGCCGCGTGAACTACCGAGAATGCCAGCGCCAGGCCGGCGGCGAGAGCGAGCTTACGTGGAGGGGTCATATCGTCTTTCGATTAACCAGTCGAAGCCGGCGAGATCGTCGCCGGCGCCATGTGAAAACGCCTGCTCGGTGGCAGGCTTGAGTGCAGGATAATAACAGGCGTGTTTCGCGGAGTCATCCGTGAGGATGGCATTCATCGCTCGGGGCGGGCGATGGTCAACGTAAAACTCGGTGCCATGTCGGCGGGATACGGCTCCGCGGCGCGAACGGCCGATGCAACCGCTGCGTCGAAGGGGGGCAGTCCGGAGCGCTGCATCGGCATCACGACGACCGCTTGCCGGTCCGCACCGAGGAAAATCTTGTAGCTCAGCGTGGCAGGTAGTTCCGCGACGCTTCCGTGGTACGCAATCCCGTGTTCGATACGCCGCCGATGTTCTTCCGGGAGTTCCGTTCGCCGGGGTACTGGCTCCGGCTTACCAGTCCACTGCGAGTGTTCGCGCTCCAAGGCCCTCTCCCAGCCCAGTTTGCGGACCTGTACCAATCCCGCCGCCAGCGCCACGCACAGCGCGACGCCCCACAGGGCGTACTTGAAGCGACGCCGCACGTCCTGCCTGCGCCGCTCTTCTTCCGGCGAGTCGACCGGCTTGACGTCGAAGGAAGCGGCGAACGATCGCTGCAAGCGCGCGATGCTCGCGGCGGGAGCGTTCATGCGCAGCCAGACTGGAAAATCCGCCGCCAGCTGATCGAATCCCACCTGCAAGTCCCAGAGTTCATCGTCGTCGTCCGGCGGCTGGTGCAATTGCCCGATCAGGGCGAGGGCGTATTCGATGTCCTCCGGATGCTGACGATCAAAGCGCTGTTGCTCGACGACCGCCTGGCGTATCACCGCCCCTGCGGGCCCCAGCGCTGCCGGACGCGCCGGATCTCGCGCCCAGCCGAACGTCGCGCAGGCGGCGCGAAACAGCACTTCGTGGCCGGGTCGCCACCCGCCCGCCAGCCGCTCGGCCACGCGGCGCTCGAAGTGCGCGGCGTCGCCGAGGTTCATCAGCGCCTCGCTGTCCAGGCTGCGGCGCAGCTCGGCCGCGAGCGCATCGGGCTCGAGCGCATCGTCGCGCAGCAACGCATCAATCGCAGCGTCGAAACGCACGTACTCGTCAGCGCAAGCTGCGGTCGCCGGCGGTGGCGGCTCGACCGGAGGCTGCGCCGGTGCGGCAGGGGCACAAGCAGGCAGGTTTTTCATTTAATGCCTTGCGGAAACGTCACATGATACCCCGGTAGCGCCCGGACACAAACGCCGGGTGTTAGGATCGCGCCATGCCTGTCTCTTTCGCACCCTTCTACGACGCCATCGTCGTCGGTTCCGGCCCCGGCGGCGCCAGCGTCGCGCGCACGCTGGCGCAGGCCGGCGCGCGCGTGCTGATCCTCGAACGGGGCGGCGCCGCGCCGCTGACGGGCAAGCTGACGCAGATGACCGCGATGGCGGCCGTGCCCGGCAAGGGCGCGTTCTTCCACCGCGACGCTTCGCTGCTGGTGCGCGGCGTCACGGCCGGCGGCAGCTCGGCGATCAATTTCGCGACGGCCGCATCGCCACCAGCCGCACTGTTCGCGCGCCACGGCATCGACCTGGCGGAAGACGAGCGGGCCTTGCGTGCGGAACTGCCGCTCGGGCCGTTGCCCGACGAGCTGGTCGGCCCGATGGCGGCGCGCATCATGCAGGGCGCGCGCGACGCCGGCCTTGCCTGGCGCAAGCTGGACAAGATGATCCGCCCGCAAAGCTGCCGCACGGGTTGCTGGCGCTGCGTGTACGGTTGCCCGTTCGGCGCCAAGTGGACAGCGCGCGATTTCCTGGACGACGCGTGCCGGGCCGGCGGGCAACTGGTCGCCGATGCGCGCGTGGAGAAGGTAATTGTGGAAGGCGGCCAGGCGACAGGCGTCGAGGTGACGCATGACGGCGCGCTGCATACAGTGCGAGCACCCGTCGTCGTGCTGGCGGCGGGCGGCATCGGAACGCCGCGGCTGTTGCATGCTTCCGGCCTCGCGCCGCGGCAGGTGCCGCTCTTCACGGATCCTGTCATCGCGGTGATGGGCGAGGTGGACGGGATCGACGGCGGCGCCGAGGTGCCGATGGCCGCCGGCTGCGCCCTGCCGGACGAAGGCATTTCGTTTGCGGACCTGACGCTGCCGGGCCCGATGTACCAGGCGTTTGCCGCCCAGGTCGGGCGCATCGACCGCCTGCTGGCGCATCGGCGCACGCTGTCGATCATGGTCAAGATCGCCGACGAGATGGGCGGCGCCGTCGGCCCGCGCTGGGTGGACAAGACGCTGACGCCCGCCGATCGCACGCGCTTCGAGCGGGGCATCGGCATCGCCCGCGACATCCTGCATCACGCCGGCGCCACGCACGTGTTCAGCAGCTGGCATTTCGCCGCGCACCCGGGCGGTACCGCGGCGATCGGCAACGTGCTCGATGCGGATCTGCGCACGGCCACGCCCGGGCTGTATGTATGCGATGCGGCGGCGCTGCCTGGGCCGTGGGGCCTGCCGCCGACGTTGACCTTGCTGTGCCTGGGCCGCCGGCTGGGCCGGCACCTGGCCGGTGGGACGATCAGCGCGGCGCGGCCAGCCGCGTGAGCAGCAACTTGCCGACCTCCAGCGCCGATCCCGGGTTCTGACCGGTGATCAGTTCACGGTCCTGCACGACGTGGGAAGTCCACGGCTGCGCGTTGCTGCGATAGTCGGCGCCGGCCGCCTGCAGCGCCGTCTGCGGCGTCAGCTTCATCGTGCCGCCGTTTAGCAGCCCCTTCGCCTGCTCTTCCTCGGCATTGCTGATCACCGTCATCCGGTAACCCGCATAGATCCATTCGGGGCGCGTGACCGGCTTGCCCGCCTCCAGCCGCGCGACGAAGTCCGGCTGGCCGATGGTGGACAGCAGCGCGGCCGGGCCGTGGCACACCAGCGCCGTCGTCTTGCCGGCGGCGTGGAAGGCCTTCAGCAGACGGCCGGCCTGCGGGCTGCGGATCAGGTCCTGCATCGGTGCATGGCCACCCGGCACGTACACGGCGTCGTAACGGCCATACCCCTGCTGCTCGATGCGCGCGAGGCTGACGACGGGCGATGCCTCCGGCGCGGTCAGCGCCAGCTGCTCCATCAATGCGCGGTGCGCGGCCAGCGCGCCAGTGTCGCCGCCGAAGTACTGCGCGTCGAGCGAGGACTTGTCGACGGCCGGCGCGCGGCCTTCCGGCGTGGCGAAGGTGACGTGGTGGCCGGCGTCCAGCAGCATCTTCACGGGCACCATCAATTCGTTCAGGTAAAAGCCCGTCTCGTAGCGCTTGCCGTCCTTCAGGTCAAGGTGGTCCGCATCGGACAGCAGTACCAGTACGTTGGCGGCGTGCGCCGACGCGCCGGCGCACAGCAGGGTGGCGGCAAATGCGAGGGTGTGGAATGGTTTCATCGTGGCTCCTTGTGAAAGGCGCCACTGTAGGGCGTTCCGGCGCGGCAAAAAAGCCGTTCAGTGGAACAAGATTTTTGCCGCGACAGACAAGATGAAAGTGCGGATCAAGATGCGGACGAACATGCGGATGAACCGGCGCGGGCGCCGATTCATCATCGCCAGGTCAGGTCTGGTGCTGTTTCAGCTGCTCCAGCAAGTCGTGCGGCGACACGTGCGTGTAATCCTTGTTGAGCTCCTGCGTGATCGCGTTCGTCACCTGCTTGTCCAGCAGCTTGCGCAGCAGGCCAAGCATCTCGGGCCCGGCCGCCAGGATCAGCTTCTTGTAGCGGTTCTCGGCGTACGCCTGCAGCAGGTAGTCGCACACGCTGCGGGCAAACAGCTCGGCCTGGTGCTCGAGCGGCGTCTGGTTCGGCTCGTAGCCGCTTTGCGGCAGCGCGGCGCCCACGCTCTTGATGCTTTTACCGGCGGCCAATTGCCCCAGCTGGTCCGTGTCGATGTCGGAAACACGGCCGCGCTGGCTCGGGTTGACCAGGTCCTCCACTTCCAGCAATGCGCTGTTGGCTTCCTTCTGTGCGTAAATCCGGGCCCGGCCGTTATTGGCCGTGACGATCCAAGTTGCTTGCATAGCTCCTCCTGCAAAAAATGAATCACAGGTGAAAGCATGCCTGAAGCGGCCGTGCTCTGACCGCTCGTTTCGATTGGGAAAAAACACAGCATCCGTAGCTGGCCGCGCTGAGGTCGCGGATGGGAACCCAGGCGCGCCGCCCAGGCTCACCGGTTCAACGGTAACGGCAGCAACTCGATGTCGGGCAGATTGGCCGCGACCGCCTCGACGGTCGCGTAACGGCTCAGCGCATCGACCACCACGGCGAGCGGCTCGGCCCATATCTCCGGCAGATCGCGCTCTTCCTCGGCCAGCACGGGAAACGCCAGCCGTTCAACGGGTGGCGTGAAGCGCGCATCGACACCCGTCTTGTTGCCGCGCGCATCGATGCGATACCAGCCATGCCGCGGCAGCCAGACGGCGTTCAGCCCGTGCAGGCAGAACGGCGGACCCGCGGTGCCGACGGCCAGTCGCTGGTAACACAGCCCGGCCGGGATACCGTTGGCGCGCAACAGCGCCGTCAGCAGATGGCTCTTCGCGTAGCAGTAGCCGGTGCCGTGTTCCAGCACGTCGGACGCGCGGCACGTGACCGGGTTCTGCTGGAAGTCCCAGCTGTGGCGGATCGTATCGCGCACGAATTCGAAACACCGGCGGGCCGTATCTTCCACGTCGCTGCCGGCCAGCGCGGCGGCCTGTGCGCGCACGTGCGGGTGGTCGGCGTCGATCCACTGCGATGCGGCGAGATAGCGCTCCATGTCCTGCATGATCAGTAATGCGGCGGCCGCTCGTTGACAGGCGCCTGCACGGTGCGTGTGCGCAGGTGCTCGGCCAGCTGGGCGACCAATCCTTCGAGCCGGTCGATCTGCTTTTGCTGCTCGTAGATGCGCAGGTTCAGCGATTCGACGAGGTCTTCCTGGTGCGCCAGCTTGATTTCGATGTCGATGAAGCGGTCTTCGGTGTTCACGTGATTTCCTTCGGTTTCGAACTGGCCAGCAGTTCCTTCATGCGGGCCAGCCGCTCGCGCGGGCTCAGCACCTCGGTTTCCTTCGGCGGCGCGTCGCCCACGTCCAACTGCATCTCGGCGATGAAGCGCGAGACGTCGCAGTGGACCTGCTCGCCGGCCCGCTTGCGCTTCTTGCACCAGGTGAGCTGCAACGTGCGCTGGGCGCGCGTGATCCCCACGTACATCAACCGCCGCTCTTCCTCGATGCGCTGTGCCAGCGTCTCCACCGGCGCATCCGGGTCGCCCTTGTGCGGCAGAATACCCTCCTCGACGCCGACCAGGAACACGTGCGGATATTCGAGGCCCTTCGATGCGTGCAGCGTCGACATGCGCACGGCGTCCGGGTCTTCGTCCTTCCCCTCCAGCATCGACATCAGCGCGACCATCTGCGTCAGCTCCAGCACATTCTTCTCTTCGCCATCGCGCTCCTTGCCGCCGCGGCCGCGGTCCTTCAGCCAGCCGACGAAGTCGAGCACGTTCTGCCATTTGCTCTGCGCGGCGCGCTCCTCGAGCGTGTCGTACAGGTAGTGCTCGTAGTGGATCGCTTCCATCAGGTCATCCAGCACCTGCGCCGCGTTGTCGCCGCTGCCCGATGGGCCGGGACGGCTGGCGCGCGCTTCCAGGTCGTTGATGAAGTTGCAGAAGTCGCGCAGGGGCTTCAGCTGAC
This sequence comes from Pseudoduganella flava, assembly GCF_007830495.1. Classification (GTDB taxonomy): domain Bacteria; phylum Pseudomonadota; class Gammaproteobacteria; order Burkholderiales; family Burkholderiaceae_D; genus Rugamonas; species Rugamonas flava. Next base: position 59,401 of record NZ_VLKW01000012.1, read on the forward strand.
GGTCGTTCAGCTTTGCTTCGATGCCGCCCTTGAACACTGCCTCGAACAGCGAGCATTGCCACTGGCCCGAGAACGCGCCCAGGATCTCCAGCGTGGACTGGCCGATGCCGCGGCGCGGCGTCGTCACCGCACGGATGAAGGCCGGATCGTCGTCCTGGTTCGCCAGCAGGCGCAGGTAGGCGATGATGTCCTTGATCTCTGCCTTGTCGAAGAAGCTCTGGCCGCCGGAAATCGTGTACGGGATGCGCTGGTTGCGCAGCGCCTGTTCGATGATGCGGGCCTGGTGGTTGCCGCGGTACAGGATCGCGTAATCGGACCACTTGTTCTTGCGTTCGAAGTGATCCGCCGAGATCATGATCGCCACCTGGTCCGCCTCCTGCTCGTCGTTGGCCATCGCATGCACCTTGATCGGCTCACCGAGGCCGTGCTCGGACCACAGCGATTTCTCGAACAGCTTCGGGTTGTTGCCGATGACGGCGTTGGCCGCCTGCAGGATGCGCGTCGTCGAGCGGTAGTTCTGCTCCAGCTTGATGAGCTTCAGGTTCGGGAAATCGACCTGCAGGTTGCGCAGGTTCTCGATGGTGGCGCCACGCCATGCGTAGATCGCCTGGTCGTCGTCGCCCACCGCCGTGAACATCGGCTTCTTGCCCAGGCCCGTCACCATCAGCTTCAGCAACTCGTACTGGCACGTGTTGGTGTCCTGGTATTCGTCGACGAGCAGGTAGCGCAGCCGGCGCTGCCACTTGTCGCGCACGGTCTCGTTGTCGCGGAACAGCTCCACCGGCAGGCGGATCAGGTCGTCGAAATCGACGGCCTGGTAGGCCGACAGCGTGGCCAAGTAGCTGGCGTAGATGCGCGCGGCCTGGGCTTCGTCCTCGTCCTTCGCGTTGCGCAGCGCCAGCTCGGGCGTCACGAGGCCGTTCTTCCACAGCGAGATGTCGTTCTGGATGCGGCGGATCAGCTGCTTGTCCGTCGTGATCGCGAGATCCTGCACGAGGGAGTAGCAATCGTCGCTGTCCATGATGGAGAAGCGGTCCTTCAGGCCCAGGTGGTTCGCTTCCTGGCGCAGGATCCTCACGCCCAGCGAGTGGAACGTCGACACGGTGAGGAGCTTGGCCTGCTTCGGCTGCTTGAGCAGCTTCGCGACCCGCTCCTGCATCTCGAGGGCGGCCTTGTTGGTGAAGGTCAGCGCGGCGATCGTGCGCGGGTCATAGCCGCGGTCCTCGATCATGTAGGTGATCTTTTGCGTGATGACGCGCGTCTTGCCCGATCCGGCGCCCGCGAGCACGAGGGCGGGACCGTCGAGATACAGCACGGCTTCGCTTTGCGGCCCGTTCAGGCCGAATTGGGGTGCGTTGGACATGTGGAGAAGGGATCAAGCAGGCAGAGCCAAGCATTGTAACCTCTCGGGCATTGATCTTTCAGCGGCCAGCGGCATATAGTGGCATTCGGTTCACGACTTTTTTGCCGTTCAGGCAACACCCTATGAAATTCGAACATCTCATTGAAATCAACGATCCGGGCAATCCGCTGATCGACAGCCTGACGCATGAGCAGGTGTGGCGCGGCCTCGTGCTGCGTGCCGAATCGCCGATGCTGTTCGTACCGCACCTGGACGAGTGCCATATCGGCGAGCGCAGCGGCAAAGGGTTCAAGCGCACGCAGCGCTACGGCGACCTGGTGATCGAGGATACCGTGGTGCTCGAATACCCGGACCGCATCCGCTACGAGGTGGCGGCGCAGGGTGAGATCAGCAAGTCGAGCCTGACGATGACGATCGAGCGGCACGGCGGTGAAAAGCACCTGTTCGTGCGCTTCGAGTACGAGGACGCGCACAACGCCCGCGAGGACGAGGAAAACGCGATGTTCGACGACTTCCGCAGGTCTGCCTACAAGGAATCCGATATCGACACGATCCGCGTGTTGCGCGAGCTGGCCCAGGAGGGGCGGCTGGATGCGTCGTTGAACTGACCTGAGGGGCGGCTTACGGCAGCGCCGACCTGCCCCACACCTGATCCATCCGGATCTGCGTATCGACCTGCTCGGCCGACAGCACGTCGCGGATCGCCGACAGATCGCCGCGCGTATCGCGCTGCAGGAATACTTCCAGCGGTGCGCCGCGCGGGCCGATGATCGACTGCACGTAGGGCGTCGTCGAGTTCAGGCCCTTGCGCGAGACGACGCCCACTTCGCCGTTCAGCAGTCGCACGTAAGTCCCCACCGGATAAATCCCCAGTTCCCGAATCAGCACGGCGCCCAGTTGCGCGTCCAGCGCATGGCGGGCTTCGAGCAGGATGTCGCGCAGCGCGGCATTCGGCAGCATCGGCTTGCGGAAAGGCCGGTCCGACACGCGCGCGCAGTAGCGGTCCGCCAGCGCGACCAGCTTGGCCGGCAGCGCGATCGCGTCGCCCGCCAGGCCGCGCGGATACCCGCTGCCGTCTTCGTTCTCGTGATGGGACAGCACGCATTCCAGCCAGATCGGATCCGCGATGCCGGCCTGGCGCAGCAGTGCCGTGCCGCGCTCGGGGTGCGCGCGCACCAGTGCCTTCTCGTCGTCCGACAACTGGCCCCGTTCGTCCTGGAGGCGCAGCATGCCGACGTTCATCGTCAGCGCCGCCAGCGTCATCGCCATCATTTCACCGGCCGGGCGCTTGACGGCGCGGCCGACGATCTGTGCCACCACGGCCGTGTCGACGCAGTGGCGCACCGCATAGGCGGCGGCTTGCTGGTTGTGCAGGATGCAGGCGGCAGCGACTTCGGGATTGGCGTCGACGGCCTGGATGACGAGCAGCGCCACCTGTTCCAGTTCCGCCTGCACGCTGCCGCCGCCGGCCGCGATGCGGTGCAGCAGCGGCTCCAGCTCGGCGACCGCGTGGTTCAGCAGCCGCAGCACGGATGGGGGCTCGGCGACCGGCACCGCGGCGGTGGTGACGGCCGGGTCGTCGATATAGCCGCGCTCGACGAGATTGTCGACCTGGACGTCGGACGAAGGCAGGAATCCCTTGCGGACGAGCAGCGCGCCGTTTTCGCCGAACACGTCCCAGGCCAGAAGTTCGCCGACGCGGATGTCGCCGTGGGTAATTCGCCGTATCGTCATGGGTGTCCCCGATTATTGCCTGCGAGTATCAATCTAAGGCGCGTACGGCAGCGCCTTCTTGCTAAGAGTCAAGAGTCTATAACAAAAAGGTAACGCTCCCATGGTCGACGATGGGAAAGCTCGTGGAACCGTTGTTTTTCCGTTCGTTACGTGCCGGGGGTGCAGTCGGGGCAAGGCGGCGGCGGTTCCGCGGGCGGATGCTTCAACCGCTCCGCCAGGTCGCGCAACGCGGTGCGCACCCCTTCCTCGATGACGGGATGGTAGAACGGCATGTCCAGCATCGCGGCCACGGTCAGCTTGGCCTGCACGGCCCAGGCCAGCAGGTGGCCCAGGTGTTCGGCGCGCGGGCCGATCATTTCCGCGCCCAGGAAGCGCCCGCTGCCGTACTCGCCATAGACGCGCAGCAGGCCGCGGTTCTGCAGCATCACGCGGCTGCGTCCCTGGTTCGCGAACGACACGCTGCCGACGGCGAAACGGCCGCCATGGCTTTGCCACAGCGCACGCCAGCCGGCACCGAGCGTGGCGATCTGCGGTTCGGTGAAGGCGATCGCCAGCAGCGTGCGGCGCAGGCCGGGCTGCACGTCCGGGTACAGTGCCGCATTGTGGCCGGCGATCTTGCCCTGGTCGGCCGCTTCCGGCAGCAGCGGCAGTTCGTCGTTGGCATCGCCGGCGATGAAGATCGGGCTGGTGCCGCACTGCATCGTGGTGCGGTCGTACAGCGGCACGCCGCGGCGGTCGCGCTCGATGCCGGCAAGGTCCAGCCGCAGCGCCTGCACGTTCGGCGCGCGGCCGATCGCCACCAGCACATGGTCGTAGCGGTCCTGGCGCTCGTTCCCCGCCGCGTCGCGCGTGGTCAGCACCAGTTGCTGGCCGTCCGCCGTCACGGACACGATCTGGGTCTCGAAGCGGATATCGAGTTCTTCCTGCAGCGTGCGGGCCGCGTCGGCCAGCACTTCCGGGTCGCCCAGCTGCGCCACGCTGGTGCCGCGCGCATACAGCGCCACGCGCACGCCCAGGCGATGCAGCGCCTGGCCCAGCTCCAGGCCGATGACACCGGTGCCGATGACGGCCACCGAATCGGGCAGGTCGGTCCACTCGAACACGGCATCGCTGTGGATCACGCGCGGGCCCGCCAGCGCCCATTCCTCGGGCACGATCGGCGTCGAGCCGGTGGCGATGACGATGCGCTCCGCATGCACCTCCGTGTGGTCGTCGACCAGTAGCCGGTTCGGCGCCGCGAAGCGCGCATAGCCGCGGATCTTGTCCTCTGGTGGCAGCTGCTCGACATTCTCGACCACGAAGCCCACGAACCGGTCCCGCTCGCGGCGCACGCGTTCCATTACCGCTTCGCCGTCGATCCGCACGGTACCGGCATGGACGCCGAAGCCGCTGGCCGCGTGCACGGCATGGGCTGCTTCGGCCGCCGAGATCAGCAGCTTGCTGGGCATGCAGCCGACGCGCGCGCAGGTGGTCCCGTATGGACCGCCTTCGATCATCACCGCATGCTTGCCGGCCGCGCGGGCGGCCCGATATGCCGACAGGCCGGCACTGCCGGCACCGATGATCGCTACGTCGCAACGGATCTGTTCCATGGAGTCTCCTTGATTCTTCCCGGCATGCTACACCAGGGCACGCACATCAGCATTGCTTATATTTTTCATTCCTTATAAGCTTGCCTTATGGAACAATTCGACTATCGCGCCCTGGCGGTGCTGGACGCCGTTGCCACCCACGGCAGCTTCGACAAGGCCGCCACGGCGCTGGGCATCAGCCAGAGCGCCGTCTCGCAACGCATCAAGACGCTGGAGGACAGCGTGGGCCGCCTGCTGATCGTGCGCGGCGTGCCGGCCACGCCGACGGGACTGGGCCAGCGCCTGATCAGCCACTACCGCAACGTGAAGCTGATGGAGGCGACGCTCGACATCGACCTGGGCAAACCGGTCAGCATGCCGGAGCTCTCCGTGGCCGTCGATGCCGCCAGCCTGGCGACGTGGTTCCCGCTGTGCCTGCCGCCATTGCTGATGCCGCCCCGCTGTCAGCTGGAAGTGCGCGCCGCGCCCCGGCAACAGGCGCTGCCGCTCGTGCGCGATGGCGCCGTGTTCGGTGCCATCGCCGAACCCGACGGCAGCGACGGGCGTGGCCCGACCGTGACGCCGTTGGGCGCGATGCGCTACGTGGCCGTCGCCACACCGCAGTTTGCGGCGCACTGGTTCGGCGACGGTTTCATGGCCCAGGCCGTGAAGCTTGCCCCGGCCGTCACGCACGACCACGAACTCACCGCCCGCTTCCTTGCCGAGCACCTGGCGCTGGGCGACACGTATCCCCATCACACGCTGCCGCTGTCGACGGCACTGAACGACTGCCTGTTCGGCGGCCTCGCCTGGGGCTTGCTGCCTTATCTGCAGGCGGCGCATGCGCTGGCCCAGGGCCAGCTGCTGGACCTGCTGCCGGGCGCGTACGTCGACGTGCCGCTGGCCTGGCATGCGTGGGAGCTGGAAACGCCGTTCACGCAGGCGCTGGCCGAGCAGGTCATCACCGTCGCGGGCAAATACCTGGTGCAACCCTAACGCCTGATCGTTTGACGCAGGTCATGCGGGTGAGGGATGGCGCTTGAGTTGATCTCGCGATTGAGACACATTGATGTCTCAAAGGAGAGGCCCATGGAAAAACCACGCAAGCGGCGCACCACTGGCAAGGCAGCGATCGTGCGCTACCCGGCCGCGCCACCCGTGCCGGCGCTGGCTGTCCGGGAGGCGGCCGTTCCCTACCGGTACGTCGACATCTACCTTGCGCCGCCGCAGGAACGCATTGAAGCGATCCGGGCCGGCGTGCCGGCACGGCGGGTGGATCGCCTTTCCGAACTGATGCAGGTGACGAAGGAAAGCCTGATCGGCACACTGGGCCTGTCCCGCGCGACGCTGAGCCGCAAGGCGCGGGCCGGCGAGAAGCTGGCGCGCGACGAATCGGAGCGCGTGCTCGGCATCGAGGCGCTGATCGGCCAGGTGCAGGCGATGATCGACGAGGCCGGCAACCCCGAGGGCTTCGATGCGCCACGCTGGATGGCGCGCTGGATCAACGCCCCGCTGCCCGCCCTGGGCGGCGCCACGCCAGCCAGCTACCTCGACACGGTCGAAGGCCAGAAGCTGATCGCACGCCTGCTGGCGATGATGCAGTCCGGGACCTACGCATGACCGCTGTGTGGCGGATCGGTATCGAGTCCCCGGGATATCGGGCGAACGACCTCAGCAGCATGGGTGCACGGCTCACCGGCGGGCGCTGGAACAGCGAGGGCGTGCCGATGGTCTACGCATCCGCCAGTATCGCGCTGGCGATGCTCGAGACCCTGGTGCACCTGGGCGGGGGCGACCTGCCATTCAACCGTTTCCTGGTGCGGATCGACATTCCTGAAGCGCAGTGGAACGCGCGCAGCATCCTCGAGGCGCCGGGCGGATGGGACGCGATCCCGGCCGGCATCACTAGCCGTACGGCCGGTGACATGTGGTGTGCCGGCGCCCGCTCGCTGCTGCTGGCGGTGCCTTCGGTGGTGGTACCGGAGGAGCACAACATCCTCATCAACCCGCGCCATGCGGATGCCCGCCTGCTGAACGCGACAACGGTGCGCCGGCTGGCGTACGACCCGCGCACCGGTTGAAGCCGGGCTGCCTCAGATATCGACCGGGTCGACTTCCAGCGACCACTTCACGCGCGTGCGCATGTCGCGCAGCCGCGCCATCCACTCCTTCAGGAATGCCTGCAACACGGGGCGCGACGGTGACTCGACGAGCAGTTGCGCGCGGTCGACGTTGTGCACGCGGGTCATGCTCATCGGGATCGGGTCGTTGATCGTGATGCCGTCGTGCGCGATGCAGTCGCGCGCCGCCAGCAGGAATTCCAGCGCCTTCGCCAACTCCGGCGCCTCGGCGCGCAGCATCGCCTGGAACAGGTAGGGCGGCAGGCCGGCCTGTTCGCGCTCGGCCAGCAGGGCGCCGGCGAAGCGGTCGTAGTCGTGGTTCACGCAGGCCGCGTACAGCGGGTGCTGCGGATAGCGCGTCTGCACCAATACTTCGCTGGCGCTGCCGCCATCGGTCTGCGCGGTGCGGCCCGCCCGCCCCGCCACCTGCATCAGCTGCGCGAACAGCCGTTCGCTGGCGCGGTAATCCTGCGAGAACAGCGCGGTGTCCGGGTTCAGGATGCCGACCAGGGTCAGCTTCTTGAAGTCGTGTCCCTTGGCGACCATCTGCGTGCCGATCAGGATGTCCACCTCGCCCCGGTGCACCGTGTCGAACGCTTCCTGCGCGCTGCCCTTCTTGCGGGTCGAGTCGGCATCGATGCGCAGGATGCGCGCCTCGGGGAACCACTCGCGCAGGTTTTCCTCGATGCGCTGGGTGCCGCGCCCCAGCGGTTGCAGGTCGACGTTGCCGCAGGTGGGGCAGTGGCGCGGGATGCGCATCTCCAGGCTGCAGTGGTGGCAGCGCAGCTTGAACTCGCCCTTGTGCAGCACCATGAACGCCGTGCAGCGCTTGCAGTCGCTGACCCAGCCGCACGATTCGCAGCAGATCACGGGGGCGTAGCCGCGCCGGTTCAGGAACAGCAGCGATTGTTCGCCGCGCTCCAGCCGCTGGCGCAGCGCGGCCTTCAGCTGCATCGTCACGCCGCCGTCCGGCCGGTCGTGTTCCATGTTCACCAGCTTCACGGCCGGCAGCGTGGCCTGCCGCACGGCCCGCTCGCGCAGTTCCAACTTGCGGTAGCGGCCCGATTGCGCGTGGTGCCACGTCTCCAGCGACGGCGTCGCCGAGCCCAGTACCACGGGGATCTTCAGCTGCCACGCGCGCCACACGGCCAGGTCGCGCGCCGAATAGCGCAAGCCTTCCTGCTGCTTGTACGACGGATCGTGTTCCTCGTCGATGACGATCAGCTTGAGCCGCGGCAGCGAAGCGAGGATGGCCAGGCGCGTGCCGAGCACGATGCGGGCCTTGCCCCGGTGCGCGGCGAGCCAGTGCAGCATGCGCTCGCCTTCGGACAGGCTGCTGTGCAGCGTCGCCAGCGTCACCCCCGGGAAGCGCGCGCGGATGTTGGCCTCCAGCTGGGGCGTCAGGTTGATTTCAGGGACGAGGATCAGGATCTGGCTGTCCGGTTCGCGCGCCAGCACCTGGGCGCAGGCCTGCAGGTACACTTCCGTCTTGCCGCTGCCCGTCACCCCATACAGCAGCATCGGCGCATACCCCTGCGCGCCGCCGATCGCATCGGCGGCCGCGCGCTGGCCTGCGTTCAGCGTCGGCATGCCGACCGGGGTGGGGTCGTGCGGCGCCTCCTCCTTCGCGAGCTTCTTGATCGCGCGGTCGAGCGCCACGGTCTTCGGCACGCGCAGGTTCTTCGGCAGGCCGGGCAGCGCCACTTCGCCCAGCGGGCGCTGATAGTAGTCGGCCGCGAAGCCGGCCAGCGCCAGCCACTCGTCCGACAGCGGTGCCAGCTGGCTGCGCACGGCCAGCGCGTCCTTCAGCTTTTCAGCAGGAACGTCGGTGTCGTCGACCACGGCAACGATGATGCCGACCACTTCGCGCGGGCCGAACGGCACCAGCACCAGCTGCCCCGGGAACGGGCGGGCCGCCGCGTCGCACGGCCAGCGGTAGTCGAACACCGCGTGCAGCGGCGTATCGAGCGCGACTCGAAGGATGCAATGGTCCATGGTCACCGGTGAGCTATCCACAAATTCTGGGGATAACTTTGTGGACATACGCACCGGAAACCCGCGTTGCCCCACCGACGCTGAGGTAGGGAAACATCCGATTTCACAATTTTTCCCCTTCAGAATCAATCACTTGCAAATCCCCTCCCAGAGCGGCACAGTCGAGAAATTTTTTAATCTTGCTGTGCATAAGTCGCTAGTGCTCACGAACTTGATTGAATAAGCCGGGACGTTTTATTGCCAGTTGGAACAGATGATTGTCTTGAGCTAGCTCAGCAATAATAGCGGCTCCCGTCCAGCTATTGCCTGCTTAAAACTCGTGCAATGCAGCAGAAAATTGGGAAAACCTGGGTAAGTAGCGGTTTACTAAGCGCTTTTAGCTTTTTTCCACAGTTTTTGTGGATAACTTTGTGGAGAATGACCCTACAAGATTTCCCTGATCCGGGGATAAGGTTTACTTATTGCAAAATACCGGCCCGGCCGTTCGAAAAAATAGGCTGGAAAATCAGCGACTTAGGTTTTGATGCCGGAACGCATTTTCCGAACCGCCTTTTCCTTTGGCGGCCGGAAAAAATGTGCATAAGTCGGGTTTGCCTGGCGCTCAGGAACGCTGGCGCAGGGCCCGGCTGTGGGTGTGCACGGCGTCGACCATCACGGCAACGGACTCCGGCGGCGTGAACTGCGAGATGCCATGGCCCAGGTTGAACACGTGGCCCGTATCGTGCGGACCATAGGCGTCGAGGACGCGGTGTACTTCGGCGCGAATCTGGTCCGGCTGCGCGAACAGGATCGCGGGATCGAGGTTGCCCTGCAATGCCACTTTGTCGCCGACGGCGGCGCGCACCTTGGCGAGATTGGCCGTCCAGTCCAGCCCGATCGCATCCGCGCCGATCGCGGCGATTTCCTCGGCCCAGTGAGCCCCGCCCTTCGTGAACACGATGGCGGGAATGCGCACACCGTCATGCTCGCGCTTGAGCTGCGCGACGACCTTCTGCATGTATTGCAGCGAGAACTGCTGGTAGGCGCCATCGGCCAGCGCGCCACCCCACGAGTCGAACACCATCACGGCCTGCGCGCCCGCTTCGATCTGGGCGTTCAGGTACTCGGCCACTGCGCGGGCATTGGTGTCCAGGATGTGGTGCATCAGGTCCGGGCGGCTGTACAGCATCTTCTTGATGGTGTGAAATTCGCGCGAGCCCTGTCCTTCGACCATGTAGCACGCCAGCGTCCACGGGCTGCCGGAAAAACCGATCAGCGGCACGCGGCCGTTCAGCGTGGTGCGGATCTGCGTCACCGCCTTGAACACATAGTCCAGCGAGCCCGGTTCCGGCAGGCGCAGGGCCTGCACGTCGGCTTCCGTTTTCAATGGCCGCTCGAACTTCGGTCCTTCGCCTTCGACGAAGTGCAGGCCCAGGCCCATCGCATCCGGCACCGTCAGGATGTCCGAGAACAGGATCGCCGCGTCCAGCGGATAGCGGTCGATCGGCTGCAGCGTCACCTCGGTGGCCAGGTCCGGGTTCGTCGCCAGGCCCATGAACGAACCGGCCTTCTCGCGCGTGGCACGGTACTCGGGCAGGTAACGGCCCGCCTGGCGCATCAGCCACACGGGGGTGTATTCGGTCGGCTGGCGCAGCAGCGCACGCAGGAAGGTGTCGTTCTGAAGCGGGGCGAATTGTGGCATGGAATGCAATCAAAAGCGGGACGAAAGAGGGTATTATCGCATCCCGCCGATCTTTTCGTCCGTCAAAAAGACCATGCAGAACAGCTCCCCCACTTGCTCTTTTGGTACCTGGCCTTCGCCGATCACCGCCGCCGTCGTCGCCGCCGGTGCAACCCCGTTAGCGTCGCTCGCGGTGGCCGGCCAGGACATCCTGTGGCTCGCCGGCCGCGCCAGCGAGGCAGGCCGCAACACCCTGCTGCGCCTGTCCGCCGGGGGCGTGGAGGAGCTCACCCCGGCACCGCTGAACGTGCGCACCCGCGTGCATGAATACGGCGGCGGCGCGTATGCCGTCGCGGGCGACACCGTGTACTTCTCGCATTTCGCGGACAACCGCCTGTACCGCAAGGAACGTGGCGCCGAGCCGATGCCGTTCACCGTGCCGGGCCGGCAGCGCTTTGCCGATTTCGTCGTCGACGCGGCGCGCGGCCGGCTGATCGCCGTGCGCGAGGCGCATCCGCAGGATCCGTCGTCGCATGCGCAGCCGGAGAATACACTGTGCGCCGTGGGCTTCGACGGCACCGAGACGGTGCTGGCGCAGGGCCACGATTTCTACTCGTCGCCGCGCTTGTCGCCGGACGGCTCGCGCCTCGCGTGGCTGACGTGGGATCATCCGCGCATGCCGTGGCAAGGCACCGAGCTGTGGGTCGCGCACGTGCAGGCCGACGGTACGCTGGCGCAGCCTGTGCTGGTAGCCGGCGGGCCGGACGAATCGATCTGTCAGCCGGAATGGTCGCCGGACGGGCTGCTGTATTTCGTGTCCGACCGCAGCGGCTGGTGGAACCTGTACCGCCAGGCGGACGGCATCGAGGCGCTCTGCCCCCTCGAAGCGGAATTCGCCACGCCGCACTGGACGTTCGGGAATGCGATGTACGGCTTTGCCTCCGCGACCGAGATCGTCTGCACGTACATCGACAAGGGCGTCAGCAAGCTGGCGCGCCTGGCCATCGGCAGCGCGGCGCTCGCGCCGATCGCCACTCCCTACGACGAGATCCGCGAGCTGCGTGTCGGCGCCGGCTTCGTCGCGCTGCTGGGCGGCAGCCCGACGATCGCCGCGGAGATCGCGCGCATCGACCTGGCCAGCGGTGCGGTGCAGGTGCTGGCGCGGTCGATCGACACGCTGCCGGACGTGGGTTACCTGTCCGTCCCGCGCAGCGTCAGCTACCCGAGCGCGCAGGGCCGCACCGCGCACGCGTTCTTCTACCCGCCATGCAACCGCGACGTGCAGGCGCCCGCCGGTGAAAAGCCGCCGGTGATCGTCATCAGCCACGGCGGCCCGACGGGCATGGCCGCCAGTACGCTGAAGCTGGCTACGCAGTTCTGGACCAGCCGCGGCTTCGGCGTGCTGGACGTGAACTATGGGGGCAGCACCGGGTTCGGCCGGGCGTACCGCGATGCGCTGAAAGGGCAATGGGGCGTCGTCGACGTGGAGGATTGCGTGGCCGGCGCGCGCTGGCTCGTCGAGCAGGGGCTCGCCGACGGCGACCGGCTGATCATCCGCGGCGGCAGCGCCGGCGGATTCACGACCTTGTGCGCGCTGGCGTTCCACGACGTGTTCAAGCTCGGCGCCAGCTATTACGGCGTGTCGGACCTGCAGGGCCTGGACGACGAATCGCACAAGTTCGAGTCGCACTACAACGAATACCTGATCGCGCCGCAGCCGCGCGCGCAGGCGCTGTACCTTGAGCGCTCGCCCAGCCACCATACGGACAAGCTGGCGTGCCCGATGATCTTCTTCCAGGGCCTGGACGACAAGGTGGTGCCGCCGGCGCAGTCGGAAGCGATGGTCGAGGCGCTGCGCCGCCGCGGCGTGCCCGTCGCCTACGTGCCGCTGGAAGGCGAGGGCCACGGCTTCCGCCAGGCGGCCAACATCGTCCGCACGCTCGAAGCGGAGCTGTACTTCTACCAGCGCATGTTCGGCCTGCACGATCGCGCCGCGCCGGCGCCCGTCCACATCGACAACCTCGACGACTGAATGGCCGATACGCTGCTTGCCGAATTCGATGCGCTGCCGCGCCCCGAGAAGCTGATCCTGGCGCTGCTGGCGCTGATGGGCGAACCGGTCGGGCGCACGGCGATCCTCGACGTCGTCGGCAAGGCCGGCGTCGCCGACGACGCGGGCCAGCCGCTGACGGTGCACACGCTGGACGATTGCATCGTGCACCTGGAGCGGCTGGCGTTCACGACGCTGGTCGTCGGCCGCGGCTACCTGTGCAACCCGAAACTGCGCTGGCCGGCGATCCGCGCGGCGATCGGCGCGCACATGCAGGACGATCTGTGCAGGGCCTACGAGGCGCTTTACCCGATGCGCCAGAACTGGAACGGCAAGTTCGAGCCGCGCAGCTACCGGCACGGCGTGGCGCGGCTGCGCATGGCGCTGCTGCGCGGCCGCCCACCGGAAGACGTGGTGCCGCTGCTGGCGGCATGCATGGCCTGTTACGAGGCGGCCCAGCTGCATCCCGTCGTCGACATTTTCACGAAGCCGTTCGAGCCGGCCATGCTGGTACTGGTACACCCGGCGATGCTGGACGACGTGCTGATGCTGCTGCTCCAGCACGCGCAACGCGAACCGGCGCTGGCGACGCCGGTACGGGGCAGCGCAGAACGCCACTTCACGCGGCGCGACGGCCAGGTCAGCCCGGCGCTGCGCCTGGCGCTGGCCGAGGACGCGATCCTGTGCGGCCGGCTGGAGGACGCCGCCCGCTTCCTGCAAGGCGAGCAGGGTGCGCTGGGGCTGTTCCTGACCAGCGTGGTCCAAGTGCTGCGTGGCGACGTGCCTGGCGCGCTGGCCGGCTTCGAGGCCGCGCTGAAGGCGATCCGCCGCGAATCGGGCAAGCGCAAGCACCTGTTGCAGGGCTTCGGCGGCCACCTGTATGTGCTGGCGCTGCTGCGCGCCGGCGATGCCAAGTCGCTGAAGGCGGCCGAAAGCTACCTGGACGCGGCAGTGCATGCCCAGCACAACCTGGATAGCGCGGTGTACAACCTGCTGTCGATGCTGCGCCAGATCCGCGCCGGCACGATGCAGGCGGACGTGCTGCTGACGCGCGCCTGGGAAACGCCGCTGCAGGCGCAGTTGTTCCAGGCGCTGGTGTACTGGTGGGCCGCGCTGCCGCAATTGAAACAACGCCGCGCCGAATTGCAGGACATGGTGCAGCAGGCCACTACCGCCGGCTACGGGCTGCTCGCGTCCCAGGCCGAAAGCCTGCTGGGGCACCTGGGCGACGAGGCGGCGGCCAGCCGTGCCGCGGCGCTGCGCGAGCGGCTTGGCCTGCCCGACATGGCCACGTGGTTCGACCGCCAGGAAGCGTGGCAGCGCCAGCTGACGGCGCTGATCAACCTGCACCAGCAAGCCCCGGTCGCGGCGGGCGAGACGCGGCTGGCATGGATGCTCCTGTGGAGCGAGCGTTCCGGTATCGCCGAAATGGAGCCGCGCGAACAGAAGCGCAATCCGAAGGGGCAGTGGACCAACGGCCGGACGCTTGCGTTGAAGCGGCTGTCCGAGGATGCCGCCCAGATGGATTACCTGACGCCACAGGACGTTCGCCTGAGTACCCACATCGCGCCATCGCGGCAGGCGTACTCGCCGGGCCTGCGCTATGACCTCGACATCCTGGCCGCCTTGCCCGACCTGGTCGGCCATCCGTTCGTGTACTGGTATGACGCACCGGAGACCCGCGTGGAAGTACTGGCCGGGGAACCGGAGCTGCTGGTGCAGGAGCGCAAGGGCGAGCTGCGGCTGTCGCTGCTGCCGACGATCGACTCATCGACGCCGGTGATCGTGCTGCGCGAGGCGCCGAACCGGCTGCGCGTGGTCACCGTCAACGACGAGCACCGACGCATCGCCGCGATCCTCGGCGACGGCCTGGCCGTGCCACTGCACGCGAAGGACGACGTGCTGAAGGCGATCGGCACGGTGGCCACCAGCGTCACGGTGCAGAGCGACATCGGCGGCGGCAGCGTCAATGCCAGCGCCGTCGATCCGGACGTGCGCCTGCACGTGCACCTGCTGCCTTACCAGCAGGGCTTGCGGATGCAGGTGCAGGTGCGGCCGCTGCCGGACGCGGGGCCGTACTACGCGCCGGGCGCGGGTGCCGAGACGGTGATCACGGACCTGGCAGGGCGCTCGGTGCAGGTGCGCCGCAACCTGGCCGGCGAGCGCGATGCCCTGCGCCAGCTGGTGCTGAAATGCCCGGTACTGGAAGAGGCGGAGTACGAACACGACGAGTGGCTGCTCGGCCAGCCCGCGTTGTGTCTGCAATTGCTGACCGAGCTGCAGGAGCTGGGTCCGGAGCGGGTGCTGATCGCCTGGCCGGACGGCGAGGCGTTCAAGGTCACGAAGTCCGTCCACACGAAGCAGCTGAAGCTGTCGATCAAGAGCAAGAAGGACTGGTTTGCCGCCAGCGGCCAATTGCAGATCGACGAAGAGCGCGTGATGGACCTGCGCCAGCTCTTGGACCTGATCCGCGCATCGAAGAGCCGCTTCATCGAGCTGCAGGACAAGCAGTTCCTCGCGCTGTCCGAGGAGCTGCACCGCCGCCTGGTGGAACTGGATGCGTACGGCGAAGACGACGACGCCGGCGTCAAGGTGCACCAGCTGGCCGCCTTCATGCTGGAAGAACTGGCCGGCGAGGTGGGCGGCCTGGAGGCGGACCGCATGTGGCGCGCGCACATCGACCGCATCGCCGCGCAGGCCGAATACCAGCCGCAGTTGCCGACGACCTTGCAGGCCGAGCTGCGCGACTACCAGCGCGACGGCTTCGAATGGCTGGCCCGCCTCGCGCACTGGGGCGTGGGCGCCTGCCTGGCCGACGACATGGGCCTGGGCAAGACGATCCAGGCGCTCGCGCTGATCCTGCTGCGCGCGCCGCAGGGGCCGACCCTCGTTGTCGCGCCCACGTCCGTATGCCTGAACTGGGCCAGCGAAGCGGCCCGCTTCGCGCCGACGCTGAACGTGAAGCTGTTCGGTGCGGGGGATCGCGCCGAGATGATCGACAACGCGGGCGCGTTCGACCTGGTGATCGTCAGCTACGGCCTGCTGCAGTTGGAATCGGAACGCTTCACGAAGCAGCGCTGGCACACGATCGTGCTGGACGAAGCGCAGGCGATCAAGAACGCGGCGACGAAGCGCTCGCAGGCTGTGATGGCGCTGCAAGGCCACTTCCGCATGGCGTGCACCGGCACGCCGCTGGAAAACCACCTGGGCGAGTTGTGGAACCTGTTCCGCTTCATCAATCCAGGCTTGCTGGGATCGCTGGAACAATTCAATCTGCGCTTTGCCGGCCCAATCGAGCGCCAGCAGGACCACAAGGCCGAAGTGGGCGCACGCAACCGGCTGCGCCGGCTGATCGGGCCGTTCATCCTGCGCCGCACCAAGGCCCAGGTGCTCACTGAACTGCCGGCCCGCACGGAGATCGTGCTGGAAGTGGACCTGTCGGCGGAAGAGACGGCGCTGTACGAATCGCTGCGCCGCGAAGCGCTCGACAAGCTGGCCGCGATCGACGCGCCAGTCGACCGCAAGTCGATGCAGATCCTGGCCGAGATCATGAAGCTGCGCCGCGCGTGCTGCAATCCGAACCTCGTTGCGCCGGACCTGAAGCTCGACAGCAGCAAGCTGACCGCGTTCGCCGAACTGCTGGCAGGCCTGCTGGCGAACCGCCACAAGGTACTTGTGTTCAGCCAGTTCGTCGATCACCTGGCGCTGATCCGCGCGCACCTGGACCGCAACGGCATCGCCTACCAGTACCTCGACGGCGCCACGCCGATGGCCGCACGCAAGCAGCGCGTCGATGCGTTCCAGGCGGGCGAAGGCGACGTTTTCCTGATCAGCCTGAAAGCGGGCGGTGTGGGCATCAACCTGACGGCGGCCGACTACGTGATCCACATGGACCCATGGTGGAACCCGGCCGTCGAAGACCAGGCATCGGACCGCGCCCACCGCATGGGACAGAAGCGGCCCGTGACGATCTACCGGCTGGTGGCGCGGCACACGATCGAGGAAGGCATCGTCGACCTGCACGCGCACAAGCGCGAACTGGCCGACAGCCTGCTCGATGGCAGCGAGATGGCTGCCCGGATGAAGGCCGAGGACATGCTGGCGATGCTGCAGGAAGGATTGCGGCGCTCCT
The DNA here is from genome assembly GCF_007830495.1 of Pseudoduganella flava. Taxonomy (GTDB): domain Bacteria; phylum Pseudomonadota; class Gammaproteobacteria; order Burkholderiales; family Burkholderiaceae_D; genus Rugamonas; species Rugamonas flava. The sequence goes on from NZ_VLKW01000012.1 coordinate 76,026, forward strand.
GACCTTGCTCGCAGCTAACGGGGCGCTGCCGGCGCCGCCCTTTCGCTATGATGGTCCGAACGAAAAGGAGCACATCATGGCCGACACCCTGCTGCGTGTATTCGACAGTCTCACCGTCGCCGAACAGGCGCGCGAGGCGCTGATCGCCTCGGGCATCGCCGCTTCCGCGATCTCGATCAACGTCCACGAGGACGAAGCCGGTCCCGTCGAAGGCAACTTCGTCGTCGACCTCACCGAAAAACCCACGCCGTCGATGGGCAACCGGAACCGCCAGTCGGCGAACGGCGAAATGCGCACGCCGGTCCAGCGCAGTAACTGCCTGATGCAGGTGGAAGTGGAGGACGATCGCGACGGCACCCGCGCAGCGGGCGTCCTCGACCGTTTCGCCTGCCGCGACCATGCGGAACGGATGGACAGCCGCCAGGGCCCGGTCTGACACTTGGTGGAAACAGCCGTTCCATGCAATCATTGATGGATGGACAATTCACCGGAACTCAATGACACCGCCGCACACGGCACGCCGCTGTGCGGCAAGGCATGGACGGCCTACACGGGCTGCGTGCTGCTTGCCATCGTGATGGTGTTCGCGCTGCGCCTGGCATTCAATTACTCGGAGCTGGCCGCCGCCGGCGTGCTGGCCGCGGGGACGCTGCTGATCGGCTACCGCGTGCTCGTGATCCGCAGCGTGCAGCTGTATTACGACGACGTGGGCGTTTGGGTGTATTCCGGCATCCTGCCGTGGTCGCGCGGCGTGCGCGGCGTGAAATGGCGCGACATCGATGAAGCGACCTATGTGCAATCGTTCCGCAGCTGGCTGCTGCGCTCGTGGACGATCCGCATCGGCCACCGCTTCACGAAGGCCAGCGAAATCGTGTTGAACGACATGGCGCGGGGGCGCGAAGCCGTCGCGTTCGTCAACCAGCGCCACCAGCAACTGATCCGCGACGACCGGCTCGCCTAGAGGAAGGCTTTGATACGAAGGCTCGATACGAAGGCTTTGTACCGTCGTGTAACATCCTGGCCGCAGGCAGGCGGATTGATGATAATCTCGCACGCTGCAAAAACAGCGGCGTTTGCCGCCCGGTAAGAGAAGGCTACACGATGATCAAGACGAAAATTGCGCTGGCCGCGATGATGGCGGCACTGGCGTTCGCGCCGGCCGAGGCCGCGAAAAAACCGCAGAAGGCCAAGGCGACGAAGACGGCGCCAGCCAGGAAATCCGCGAAGACCAAATCCACCGCCAAGGCGGCGCCGGCCGCCGCGGCCAAGCCGGCCAGCAATGAATCCCGCGCCGATCGGGCGTTCGACACCCTGTCCAGTCAGTTCCTGACGGCGCTGTGGCGGATGGATCCGGAAACGGCGATCAGCGTCGGCAAGTACGACACGGCCGGCACGCTGACGGTACCCGACCTGGCGACGCGCCAGTTGCAGCTGGCCTTCATCGACGACTGGCTGGGACGCTTCAGCAAAATCGACACGCGCCAGCTGTCGCCGCGCCAGCGCACCGACATGGGCCTGCTCGTCAACAAGCTCAATTCCGACCGCTGGTACCTGACGACATTCCGCGAGTTCGAATGGAACCCGGCGGTGTACAACATCGCCAGCCCGATCGACTACATCCTGCACACGGAATACGCGGCGAAATCGCAGCGCCTGCGTACGCTGCTGCGCCGCATCGCCAACGTGCCGGCCTACTATGAAGCGGCGCGCGCCAACATCACGACGCCGACCCGCGAGCACACGCAACTGGCGATCGCCCAGGCCCCAGGCGTGATCGCGCTGCTGGACGAGCTGGACAAGGAAGCGCAGGCATCGAACCTGGCCGCCAACGAGAAAGGTCTGTTCGCGCAGCGCGTCGCCACGGCGAAAACGGCCATCGAAGCCTATGCGGCATGGCTGGGCGAACTGGACAAGCACCTGGCCGCCAGCGGCACGGCGCGCTCGTTCCGCATCGGCAAGGACCTGTACGAACAGAAGTTCGCCTTCGACATCCAGTCCGCCAGCACGGGCGAACAGACGTACCAGAAGGCACTGGCCGCGCGCGAGCAGCTGCTGGACAATATGGACCGAATCAGCGACGAGCTGTGGCCGAAGTACCTGGAAGGCACGGCCAAGCCGGCCGACCGCTATGCGAAGATCGGCATGGTGATCGACAAGCTCTCGGCCAACCACGTGCCGCGCGAGCAGTTCTTCACCGAGATCAAGGCCCAGATCCCGAAGCTGCAGCAATGGGTGACGAATAACGACCTGCTGACGCTGGATGCCGACAAGCCGCTGGTGGTGCGCGAGACGCCGGCCTACCAGCGCGGCGTGGCGGGTGCGAGCATCGAAGCGCCCGGCCCCTACCGGCCGCAGGACCGCACCTACTACAACGTGACGCCGCTCGATGGTGCCACGCCCGAACAGGCCGAGAGCAGCCTGCGCGAGTACAACCACTGGATCCTGCAGATCCTGAACATGCACGAGGCGATCCCCGGCCACTACGCGCAGCTGGTGTACGCGAACAAGTCGCCGTCGATCGTCAAATCGATCTTCGGCAATGGCGCGATGGTCGAAGGCTGGGCTGTCTACAGCGAGCGGATGATGCTCGAATCGGGCTACGACAACTCGCCCGAGATGTGGCTGATGTACTCGAAGTGGAACCTGCGCAGCGTGACGAACACGATCCTCGATTACAGCGTGCACGTGCTCGGCATGACGCGCGAGCAGGCGCTCGACCTGCTGACGCGCCAGGCTTTCCAGACGCAGCAGGAAGCAGCGGAAAAATGGCGCCGCGCCACGCTGACCTCGGTGCAGCTGACGTCATACTTCTCCGGCTACAGCGAAATCATGGAGCTGCGCGAACAGCAGCGCAACGCACTGGGCAGCCGCTTCTCGCTGAAGAAGTTCAACGAGCAATTCCTGGGCTATGGCAGCGCGCCGGTGAAGGTGATCCGGGAGTTGATGCAGTAACCCGGCGTGGATCAGAGCCAGCGCAACTACGTGATACTTTGCCTGGCTCAGCCTGCTTTGCAGCGCTTTTCCTCATGTAGAATCGGCTCCTGATGGCATAGCGGTTGGCGGCATCGTGCAACGTTAACGTTATCTGGAGCGATCATGAAAATGCAGAAACATTTCACGCTCGACGAAGTCCGGCGCGTGAACCATGAGCTGATTTCCGGCACCGTCTACAACACCGCCGGGCTGTCGCCCGCCGGCAGCCGCATTGTGCTGGAATCGAAGTTCAGCCGCGAGGAAATCAATCGCGCGTTTGCCGAAGCCATGCGGGTCGTCTTTGGCTGAGATGCCTGGGCGGCCCCATGGATTCCCAGCCAACCGCCGGGGCACCGGCCTCGGCGGCTGAGCCTGCACCGCCGGCGGCAGCGCGGGCCGCCCCAGCCGATTCCCCCTACAACTGGATTTACGATCAACTCGTCACCGACGTGAACGATGCCGTCGGCGCATTTGCCTACCTGCTCTACAAGCGCGAGAAGATCGAATTTGTCGAGGCGATCCGCTGCCAGCGGGGCCGCGAACCGACGATAGAGGAAATGCGGGCGTTTCATACGCAGACGTGCACGCAATCGCGCATCGAGTCCTACCGCAAGAACGCCGAGCTGCTTGTGCAGGCATTTCTCAGTGCAGCGTTGAAGACGCGCGTGACGCAATACGAAGTGGAGGTCAGGGAAAGCGTGCTCAGCAAAGGCCTGGATGCGATCGCCGCTGAAATCAGGGCGAAGAAGACGCTAGGCCAGTGGGCACGCGATATCCTCGGCAACCTGGGCTTGAACGTGCTGACGATCGTGGTTGTCGGCGCGCTGCTGGGGGGCTATCACGCGCTGAACAGGTTCAATACCAATGTCGAGAGGGTGGCGAACGTTCCCGCCCAGGAGCCGCCGGCCTTCCCGGCAACGGCTGCCCACTGAAGTCAGGTCTGGCGCTTCAGGTCTGGCGCTTCAGGCCTGGCGCTTCAAGTCTGTTCCTCGGGCGCCTGGGTCATCTTGACGAACATCGGCGACACCAGCAGCCCCAGTTCGAACAGCATCCACATCGGCACGGCCAGCGCGAACTGGCTGACGACGTCCGGCGGCGTGACGATCGCGGCAATGACGAAGGCGCCGACGATCACGTACGGCCGCCACTCGCGCAGCTTGGCCAGCGATACCAGGCCCATCCGTACGAGGATCACGACGACAATGGGGACCTCGAACGCCGCACCGAACGCCAGGCACATCGACATCACGAAGTCCAGGTAGTTCTCGATGTCCGGTGTGACGGAAATCGAGGTGGGCGCGAACTGCGCGATGAACGCGAACACGCGGCCGAACACGAAGAAGTAGCAGAACGCGACGCCGGCGACGAACAGCAGCGACGACGAGATCACCAGCGGCGCCACCAGGCGCTTCTCGTGCGTGTACAGTCCGGGTGCCACGAAGGCCCATGCCTGGTACAGCACCCATGGCAGCGCCAGGATCAGGCCCAGCATCAAGGTGACCTTCATCGGCACGAGGAACGGCGCGGTGACGCCGGTGGCGATGATCTTCGAGCCGACCGGCAAGGCGCCGATCATCGGCCGGGCCAGGAAGTCGTACAGCGCCGTCGGTCCGGGCCAGAACATCAGCAGGGCCGTGACGACGAGGACGCCGATGGCCGCCTTGACCAGCCGGTCGCGCAGTTCGACGAGGTGGCTGATGAAGGTTTCTTCAGCCGGTTGTTCAATGCTCATCAGTAGAAGGATGCAGGAGGTTTGCCGCTACGCGGACGGAAGCGCGCCACGCGTGCCGCGCCGGATACCACGTGCATGCGGCCGCCATTGCGCTGCTTGTACCACAGCGGTACGGCCGAGGTGCGCACGAGGCGCTTGCGGCGGAATTCCTTGGCCTTGCGGACCTGGTCGTCCGTCGTCGCGGTATGCATGACCGGCGCGCCGATCGTGTCGGCCGCGGTGTCGTCGACCCGAAAGGCGTCTTCGACTTCGGCCATGTTCTTCTGGATCGAGTTCTCGACGTCGGCCTTGATCGTCTGCGCCTGTTCCTCGACCGTCTTTTGCAGGTTGCGCAGCTCTTCCAGCTCGATTTCGCGGCTGACTTCCGTCTTCACGTCGTGCAGGTAGCGTTGCGCGCGGCCATACAGCGTGCCGGCCATGCGCGCCACTTTCGGCAGTTTTTCGGGGCCGATGACGACCAGCGCGACGACGCCGATGATGGCCAGCTTGGAAAGACCGAGATCGATCATGAGTCAATAATGGTGCGGCAAGGTTGCCGCATCACGCCTTGTTCTTTTCCTTGGCTTCGACTTCGATCGTGCCCTTGTCGGTCACTTTCGCGGGCGGGGGGACCGGCTGGTCGGCCGCATCCTTGTTCTCGTCACCCTTCACGCCGTCCTTGAAACCCTTGACGGCCTTGCCCAGGTCCGAACCGATGTTGCCCAGCTTCTTCGTGCCGAAGACCAGCAGCACGATGACCAGGACGATCAGCCAGTGCCAGACGCTAAAAGAACCCATCATTTTCTCCTTGCAGGGCGGTAACGCCCGAATTCACGTGAATGGACAGTATACGCGAAGCGCGCCTGTCATGTGCCTGTCACAGTAACGGCCGGAAATACCTCTTTCGACGTATGTTTTTAATGCATGCCCTTCCAAGGCCGCGGTCCGCCGTAGATGTGCATGTGCAGGTGGTAGATGACCTGGCCGCCGTCCGGACCGCTGTTGATCAGCGTCTTGTAGCCGCGGGTCGGGCCGCCCTCCGCATGGACGACGGACACGCCGTGTTCTTCCGCCAGCTTCGGCGCCAGCGCCAGCATCTTGCCCAGGATCGTCGTGTCTTCCGGTTGCGCGTCCGACAGCGTCGAAATGTGCTTTTTCGGAATGACCAGCAGGTGCACGGGGGCGGCCGGGTTGATGTCCTTGAACGCCATCAGTTCGTCGTCCTCGTAGACGACGGCGGCGGGGATTTGTTTGGCGGCGATCTTGCAGAACAGGCAGTTGTCCACTTCGGTTTCCTCTTAATCGGGTTTGCGGGCGGCTTTTTCTTCGATGCCGGAAATGCCTTCGCGGCGCGCCAGCTCGTCGAGCACCTGTTGCGGCGTCAGGTCGAAGCGGGCCAGCAGTACCAGCGAATGGAACCACAGATCGGCGCATTCGTACAGCACCTTCGACGCATCGCCGGACACGCGCGCATCCTTCGCCGCCATCACGGTCTCGGTGGCTTCCTCACCGATCTTCTTCAGGATCGCGTCGTCGCCCTTCGCGAACAGTTTCGCCACGTACGACGTGGTGGGATCGGCGCCCTTGCGCGACTCGATCGTCTGCGCCACGCGGTCGAGGATGGACGGGGTGTCGCTCATTTCTTCTTTTCCGTATAAATCGTTTCCGGGTCTTTCAGCACGGGTTCGACGTCGTGCCAGTCGCCTTCCTTCGCATCGCCGTCGAAGCGCTGGAAGAAGCACGAGTGCCGGCCCGTATGGCAGGCGATGCCGCCGGCCTGCTCGACCTTCAGCAGCACCACGTCTTCATCGCAGTCGAGACGGATGTCCAGCACCTTCTGCACGTGGCCGGACTCCTCGCCCTTGTGCCACAGCTTCTTGCGCGAACGGCTCCAGTACACGGCCTCGCGCAGCTCGACCGTCTTGTACAGCGCGTCGCGGTTCATCCAGGCGAACATCAATACATCGTTGCTGCCGTTTTCCTGCACGATCACGGGCACGAGTCCATGCTCGTCCCAGCGCACACGGTTCAGCCATTTCGCCTTCGCCACACTGGGCGTCGTCGTCGGGATACTCATCTCGTCACCTCGTCAGACCAGCCGCATCGGGATGCCCTGCCGCGCCATGAACTGCTTCGCTTCCTGCACCGTATGCTGGCCATAGTGGAAGATGCTGGCGGCCAGCACCGCATCCGCATGGCCCTTCGTCACGCCGTCGGCCAGGTCCTGCAAGCCGCCGACGCCGCCCGACGCGATCACGGGCACGCCCACCGCATCGGACACGGCGCGCGTCAGCGCCAGGTCGAAACCGGACTTCGTGCCGTCGCGGTCCATGCTGGTCAGCAGCAGTTCGCCGGCGCCCAGTGATGCCATCTTTTGCGCCCACTCGATCGCATCCAGGCCCGTCGCATTGCGGCCGCCGTGCGTGAACACTTCCCACTTGCCCGGCGCGACCTGCTTCGCGTCGATCGCGACGACGATGCATTGCGAGCCATGCTTCTGCGAAGCCTCGAACACCAGTTGCGGGTTGCTGACGGCGGACGTGTTCAGGCTGATCTTGTCCGCGCCCGCATTCAGCAGCCGGCGCACGTCCTCCACCTTGCGCACGCCGCCGCCGACCGTCAGCGGAATGAACACCTGCGAGGCGACGGCCTCGATGATGTCCAGGATCAGGTCGCGGTTGTCGGACGAGGCGGTGATGTCGAGGAACGTCAGTTCGTCGGCCCCCTGCTCGTCGTAGCGGCGGGCGATCTCGACGGGGTCGCCGGCATCGCGCAGCTCGGTGAAGTTGACGCCTTTGACGACGCGGCCATTGGTCACGTCCAGGCAGGGGATGATGCGTTTGGCTAGCATATTATTCTTCGCCCGATTCCCCGACAGACCCGGACAGTTCGTCGGCGCGCAGCTGCGCCTCGTTCAGGTTGATCGTGCCTTCGTAGATCGAACGGCCGCAGATGACGCCTTCGATGCCTTCGTCCTGCACCGCGCACAGTGCTTCCACGTCCGCGAGGTTGTGCAGGCCGCCCGATGCGATGATCGGAATGCGCACGGCCTGTGCGAGGCGCACCGTCGCTTCGATGTTCACGCCGCCCATCATGCCGTCGCGGCCGATGTCCGTGTAGACGATCGATTCGACGCCGTACTGCTCGAACTTCTGCGCCAGGTCGATCACTTCGTGGCCGGACATCTTGCTCCAGCCGTCGGTGGCCACCTTGCCGTCCTTCGCATCCAGGCCGACGATGATGTGGCCGGGGAAGGCGCCGCACGCGTCGTGCAGGAAGCCGGGGCTCTTCACGGCCGCGGTGCCGATGATGATGTAGCTGATGCCGTCATCGAGGTAGCGCTCGATCGTGTCCAGGTCGCGAATACCGCCGCCCAGCTGCACGGGGATTTCGTCGATGCCGTTTTCCTCGGCGAAGTCCTGCACCGTCTTCAGGATCGCCTTCACGGCGCCTTCGTTCTTCGGCTTGCCGGCAAAGGCGCCGTTCAGGTCGACCAGGTGCAGGCGCCGGGCGCCCTGCTCCAGCCAATGGCGGGCCATCGCAGCAGGGTCTTCGGAAAACACGGTGGCAAGTTCCATGTCGCCTTGTTTCAGGCGAACGCAGTGACCGTCCTTGAGGTCGATGGCAGGAATGAGCAGCATGGTTTGTGTGGGTTCGAGTGGTTGGTGTGGTTGAGCTTACGGATTCCAGTGAACGAAATTCTTGTACAGCTGCAGGCCCGTGGCGGCGCTCTTCTCCGGGTGGAACTGGGTGGCGAAGATATTGTCCCGCGCGACGACGCAGCAGAACGGGGCGCGGTACACGGTTTCGCCGACGCTGTGCGCCGGGTCGTCCGGCCTGGCGTAGTAGCTGTGGACGAAGTAGAACCAGGCATTGTCGGGAATGCCGTCCCACATCGCGTGTGCCGCCGTCTGCTTCACCTGGTTCCAGCCCATCTGCGGCACTTTGAAACGGGAACCGTCTTCCTGCAATTGCCCGTCGAGCTGGAAGCGCACGACCTTGCCCGGCAACAGGCCGAGGCCCGCGGCATCGCGCTCCTCGCTGCGTTCGAACAGCATCTGCTCGCCCACGCACACGCCCATCATCGGCTTCGACCGTGCGGCGCGCAGCAGCGCATCCTGCACGCCCGACTCGGCGAGGCTCTTCATACAGTCGAGCATCGAGCCCTGGCCGGGCAGCACGATGCGGTCGGCCGCATCGATGTCCGCGGGCACGCCGGAAATACTGACGTCCGCTTCGGGCGCGACGGCACGCAAGGCCTGTGCGACGGAGCGCAGATTGCCCATGCCGTAGTCAACTACAACAATTTTTTTCATAGCATGAAAGCCGGTGAGGGTTTACAGGCTTCCTTTGGTGGAGGGAATGGTGCCGGCCGCGCGCTCGTCGTGTTCGGCGGCCATGCGCAGCGCGCGGCCGAATGCCTTGAACACGGTTTCGCACTGGTGGTGGGCGTTGGTGCCGCGCAGGTTATCGATGTGCAGCGTGACGCCCGCGTGGTTGACGAAGCCGCGGAAGAATTCCAGCGTCAGGTCGACGTCGAACGTGCCGATCATCGCGCGCGTGAACGGGATATGGTACTCGATGCCGGGCCGGCCGGAAAAATCGATGACGACGCGCGACAGCGCTTCGTCCAGCGGCACGTAGGCATGGCCGTAGCGGCGGATGCCCTTGCGGTCGCCGATCGCCTGCGCCACCGCCATGCCCAGCGTGATGCCCACGTCCTCGACGGTGTGGTGATTGTCGATGTGCGTGTCGCCGGTGGCCTTGACGTCCAGGTCGATCAGGCCGTGGCGCGCGATCTGGTCCAGCATGTGGTCCAGGAAAGGCACGCCCGTATCGAGCTTCTGCACACCGGTGCCGTCCAGGTTCAGGGCGACGCGGATCTGCGTCTCGTTCGTGTTGCGGGTTACTTCAGCGGTGCGCGGGGCGCGTTGTGCGTTGGCGTTCATGGAAAGGCTCGGGTTGAATTCAAGCCGCCAGCGACGCCTTGAGCGCGTCGAGGAAAGCGGCATTCTCTTCCGGCGTGCTGACGGTAACACGAAGACAATTCGTCAGCACACTGTGCATTTTACTCAAATTTTTAATCAGGATTTTACGAGACAGCAGCGCCGCGTGGACGGCATCCGCATCCGGCACCCGGATCGTGATGAAATTAGCCGCGGATGGGAACACGCGCACGCCCGGCAGATCGGCCAGCGCATTGCTGAGCACGGAACGCTGCTCGCGCAACAGGCGCGCCTGTTCGTTCAGCACGTCGATGTGGTCCAGGGCGAACTCGGCCGCCGCCTGCGTCATCACGTTGACGTTGTACGGTGGCCGCACCTTCTCGAACTGCTCCAGCAGCGCCGGATGCGCGCTCATGTAGCCCAGGCGGATGCCGGCCAGGCCCAGCTTGGACAACGTGCGCATCACGATCAGGTTGTCGAACTGCGGCAGGCGCGGCATGAAGCTCTGCTGGGCGAACGGCTCGTAGGCCTCGTCGACGACGACCAGGCCCTGGTCGCCCTGGGCGCGCAGGATGGCTTCGATCTCGTCGGCGGCGAACAGGTTCCCCGTCGGGTTGTTAGGGTAGGCCAGGAAGACAAGGGCCGGGCGGTGCTTGCCGATGGCTTCCAGCATGGCCGGCAGGTCCAGCGTCAGGTCTTCCTTCAGGGGGACGCCGACGAAATCCATGCCGGCGATCTGCGCCGAGCGCTGGAACATCACAAAGGCGGGCACCGGGGCCAGCAGCACCGCGCGGCGATCCTGGTGCGCACAGGTGGCGGCCATGATGGCGATCAGCTCATCCGAGCCATTGCCGAGCAACACATCGTAGCCGGCCGGAACACCCAGCTTGGCGCGGATGCGCTCCTTCAACGGGCCGTAGGAAGCGGCCGGATAGCGGTTCAGCGCCACGTCGGCCATGCGCTGCCCCAGCTCGCGCCGCAGGACTTCGGGCAGCTGGTACGGATTTTCCATCGCATCGAGCTTCACGTAGCCGCTGGCATCGGGCACGTGGTAGCTCTTGTCGCTGCGCACGTCGGCGCGGATCGTGTTGCTGATCAGGCTGTCGAGGGACATTACTCTACACTCCAAGGTTTATTCTGCGGGCAGGGCGCGAACCTTCGCGCGCGCCTTCGGCTGCGCGGCCGGTTGCTCCAGCTGCGCAAGTCGCTCGGCGGTGATCCTGCAATAATCGGGGTTCAGCTCGAAGCCGACGAAATGGCGGCCCGTGCGGCGTGCGGCCACCGCCGTGGTGCCGCTGCCCATGAACAGGTCCAGCACCACGCCGCCTGGCGGACACGATGCCTTCACCATCCGTTCGATGATCTCGAGCGGCTTTTGCGTCGGGTGATCGACCCGCTCCGCATGTTCCCTGTGCAGCCGCGATACGCTCCACAGGTCCTTTGGGTTGTAGCCCACTTCCAGCCATTTCGCGCCGACGAAGATCGAGCGCGAACGGGCCTTCTTGGTCTCGGCGTCGTACGGAATGCGCACGGCGTCGAGATCGAAATAGTAATCCTTGCGGCGCACGAAGAAACCGATCGTGTCGTGCACCGACGAGTAGCTGCGCACGCTGCCGCCCATCGACGGCACGCGGCGGTCCCAGATGATCTCGTTCATCATCGTCATGCGCCGTTTCAGCATCACGAAGATCTCCGGAGAGTAGCGCCACGTGAGGAAGATGTACAGGCTGCCGTTGTCTTTCAGCTTCGGCAGCGCCGCATCGACCCACTGCTCGGTCCATGCCAGGTACTCGTCGACCGACTTCTGGTCGGACGCGTTGCCGTAATCCTTGCCCAGGTTGTACGGCGGATCGGTCAGGATCAGGTCGATCGAACCATCGGGAATGCGCGCGAGGCCTTCCAGCGCATCTTCGCACCAGATTTGATCCAGCCAAGGAGCAGGTTCGCGCACTTTCACCCCCACGGCAAAACCTGGGGTCAGACCCGCCGGGTCTGACCCCTGATTCACGCCGTTGGGTTCCTCGGGCGAACCTGCACCTTTCTTTCTCATGTTTTCAGCCGCAGCTCCGCACTGCGCGCGTGCGCCTGCAGTCCTTCGCCGTACGCCAGCTCGGCGGCGACCTTGCCCAGCGTTTGCGCGCCCGCTTCGCTCACTTCGATGACGGACGAGCGCTTCTGGAAATCGTACACGCCCAGCGGCGACGAGAAACGCGCCGTGCGCGACGTCGGCAGCACGTGGTTCGGGCCGCAGCAATAGTCGCCCAGCGATTCGGACGAGAAGCGCCCCAGGAACATCGCTCCCGCGTGGCGGATCTTCTCGGCCCACTGGCGCGGATTCTCGGCGGAGATCTCCAGGTGCTCGGCGGCGATGCCGTTGGCGATCTCACATGCTTCTTCCATACTGCGCACCTTGATCAGCGCGCCGCGGTCCGTCAACGACGTGCGGATCACGTCCTGGCGCGGCATCGTCGGCAGCAGCTTCTGGATCGACGCTTCCACCTGCGCGATATAGCCGGCGTCCGGGCACAGCAGGATCGCCTGCGCCAGCTCGTCGTGCTCGGCCTGCGAGAACAGGTCCATCGCCACCCAGTCCGGGTCCGTGGTGCCGTCGCAGATCACGAGGATCTCGGACGGGCCGGCGATCATGTCGATGCCCACCGCACCGAACACGCGGCGCTTGGCCGCGGCCACGTAGGCGTTGCCGGGACCGACGATCTTGTCGACCGGCTGGATCGACTCGGTGCCATAGGCCAGCGCGGCGACGGCCTGCGCACCGCCGATGCCGATGACGCGGTCGACGCCGGCGATCGCCGCGGCGGCCAGCACCATCTGGTTCTTCACGCCGTCGGGGGTCGGCACGACCATCACGATCTCGCCCACACCGGCCACCTTTGCCGGCACCGCGTTCATCAGCACGGACGACGGATACGCCGCCTTGCCGCCCGGGACGTAGATGCCCACGCGGTCCAGCGGCGTGATGCGCTGGCCCAGCACCGTGCCATCGGCCTCGGTGTACGTGAAGCCCTGCAGCTCCTGTTTCTGGCGCTCGTGGAACACGCGGATGCGCTCGGCCGCCGTCTGCAGCGCGGTGCGTTGCGCGTCCGGCAGCGATGCCAGTGCCGCATCCAGTTCGGCCTGGCCGATCTCGAAGGCGTGGATGTCGGCCGCGCCGCCGTTCGGGATGCGGTCGAACTTGTTCGTGTATTCAACGACCGCCTCGTCGCCGCGCGCCCGCACCTGGGCGATGATGTCGGTGACGGCCTTCTCGATGGCGAAGTCGGTCTCCGCCTCGAACGCGAGCAGCGCGTCGAGGGTTTCCTGGAAGTCGATGGCGGTGGAATCGAGTTTGCGAAGTTGGATCATAGGTTCAGCTCTTCATTCAACCTTGTTGCGACGACGCCCGTTCGAACGCGTCGAGGATCGGTTGCAGGCGCGCGCGCTTCAACTTCAGCGCGGCCTGGTTGACGACGAGGCGGGACGAGATGTCCATGATCTCCTCCACTTCCACCAGGTTGTTCGCGCGCAGCGTGCTGCCCGTGCTGACCAGGTCGACGATGGCATCCGACAGGCCGACCAGCGGCGCCAGTTCCATCGAGCCGTACAGCTTGATCAGGTCGACGTGCACGCCCTTCTTCGCGAAGTGCTCGCGCGCCATCTGCGTGAACTTGGTCGCGACGCGCAGGCGCGCGCCCTGGCGCACGGCCGTCTCGTAATCGAAGCCCGCCTTCACGGCGACGGACATGCGGCAGCGCGCGATGTTCAGGTCGATCGGCTGGTACAGGCCCTCGCCGCCGTGCTCGAACAGCACGTCCTTGCCGGCCACGCCGAAGTCGGCGGCGCCGTACTGCACATAGGTCGGCACGTCGGTGGCGCGCACGATCAGCACCCGCACGTTCGGGTCGTTGGTCGGCAGGATCAGCTTGCGCGACGTCTCCGGGCTTTCCGTGACGGTGATGCCCGCGGCGGCCAGCAGCGGCAGCGTGTCCTCGAAGATCCTGCCCTTGGACAGCGCGAGGATCAGTTGCGAGCTGTCGGTGGCCTGGCTGGCGATGGTGGTCATATTATTTGATGCGGGTGATGTTGGCGCCGACGGCGGACAGTTTCACTTCCATGCGGTCGTAGCCGCGGTCCAGGTGGTAGATGCGGTCGACCAGCGTCTCGCCCTTCGCGGCCAGGCCGGCGATGACGAGCGACGCGGAAGCGCGCAGGTCCGTCGCCATCACCGGTGCGCCGATCAGCTGCGGCACGCCCTTGATGTACGCGGTATTGCCGTCGATCTCGATCTGCGCGCCCAGGCGGTTCATCTCCTGCACGTGCATGAAGCGGTTCTCGAAGATCGTCTCGGTGACGCGGCTCGGGCCATCGGCGACGGTGTCGACGGCCATGAACTGCGCCTGCATGTCGGTCGGGAAGCCCGGGTATTCGGTGGTGCGGAACGTCACCGGCTTCGGGCGCGCATCCATCTGGGCGCGGATCCAGTTGTCGCCGACGGTCAAGCGCACGCCCATCTCACGCAGCTTGTCGAGTGCCGCGTCCATGATGTCCACGCGCGTGTTGCGGATCGTGATGTCGCCACCGGTCGCCGCGACGGCGCACAGGAACGTGGCCGCTTCGATGCGGTCCGAGATCACCGCGTGCTCGGCGCCGTTCAGCGCGGGCACGCCCTGGATCACGAGGCGGTCGGTGCCGATGCCGTCGATCTTCGCACCCATTGCCACCAGCAGGTTGGCCAGGTCCGTCACTTCCGGCTCGCGCGCGGCGTTTTCCAGCACCGTCTCGCCTTCGGCCAGGGTGGCGGCCATCAGCAGGTTTTCCGTGCCCGTCACCGTGATCATGTCGGTGACGACGCGCGTGCCCTTCAGCTTCTTCGCCTTCGCGTAGATGTAGCCGGCGTCGATCGAGATCTCGGCGCCCAGCGCCTGCAGGCCCTTGATGTGCTGGTCGACGGGGCGCGAACCGATCGCGCAGCCGCCCGGCAGCGACACCTTGGCTTCGCCGAAGCGCGCCAGCAGGGGGCCCAGCACGAGGATCGAGGCGCGCATCGTCTTCACCAGCTCATACGGCGCTTCGAGCTTGTCGATTTTCGATCCGTTCAGCGTGACCTGGTCGCCGTTCTGCTCGACCGACAGGCCGGTCTGGCGCAGCAGTTTCAACATCGTCGCCACGTCGTGCAGGTTCGGCACGTTGGCGAGCTTCAGATCGCCGGCCGTCAAGAGGCCCGCGCACAGGATGGGAAGCGCCGCGTTCTTGGCGCCGGAGATCGGGATGTCGCCGACCAGGCGTTTGCCGCCGGTGATGAGCAGTTTGTCCATGCTTAGCCTTGTGCCGAGAATTCTTCAGGGGTGAGCGTCTTCATCGACAGCGCGTGGATTTCCTCGCGCATGCGGTCGCCCAGCGCCGCGTAGACGAGCTGGTGGCGCTGGATCGGGCGCTTGCCGGCAAACGCCGGCGACACGATGACGGCGTTGAAATGCTGGCCGTCGCCTTCCACTTCGAGGTGGGTGCATTGCAGGCCGGCGGCGATGTAGCTGTGGATGGCTTCGGGTGTCGTGGTCATGATGAAGTCCTTGATGTTGCTTAGTGTCGGAGTCGGTAGCCGCTTTGCAGCAACCGGATGGCCAGCAATGCGAGGGCCACCAGGAAGGCGGACACGATCGCAAGGCTCGTCCATGGGTTGATGTCGGACTGGCCGAAGAAGCCGTAGCGGAAGCCGTCGATCATGTAGAAGAACGGGTTGGCGTGCGACACGGTCAGCCAGAACGGCGGCAGCGAGTGAATCGAGTAGAACACGCCGGACAGGAACGTCAGCGGCATGATCAGGAAGTTCTGGAACGCGGCCAGCTGGTCGAATTTCTCGGCCCAGATGCCGGCGATGAGGCCCATCGTGCCGAGGATCGCGGCGCCCAGCAGCGCGAACACGACGATCCACAGCGGCCACACAAAGCTCATGTGGGCGAACCAGGCGGTGACGACGAATACCCCGAGGCCGACGGCGATGCCGCGCACCATCGCGGCGATCGTGTAGGCCGAGAAGATCTCCCAGTGCGACAGGGGCGTCAGCAGCACGAACACGAGGTTGCCCGTGATCTTCGACTGGATCAGCGACGACGACGAGTTCGCGAACGAATTCTGCAGCACGCTCATCATCACGAGGCCGGGAATCAGGAACGCCGTGTACGTCACGCCCGGGTACACCTGCACGCGCCCTTCGAGCACATGGCCGAAGATCAGCAGGTACAGCATGGCGGTCAGGATCGGCGCGGCGATCGTCTGCATCGCCACCTTGTAGAAGCGCAGCGTCTCCTTGTAGACGAGCGTGCGGAAACCGGTGGACATCATACGCCACGCCCTTCCATGATCTGGATGAAGATGTCTTCCAGGTCGGCCTGCTGCAACTGCAGCTCGTCGATGACGGCGCCGTTCTCGCGCAGGCGGGCCAGGATAGGCTCCACTTCCGTGTATTCGTTGATCTTCAGGCTGTACTTCTTGCCCGTCTCCACCGGCTCGTTGTGCAGCACCAGCGGGCGCAGGTCGGCCGGAATGTCGCCCGCCTTCAGGTGCAGGATCAGCTGCGAGCCGGCGATGCGGCGGATCAGCGACGACATCGAGTCCAGCGCCACCACCTTGCCCGTCTTGAGCATCGCGACGCGCTTGCACATCGCCTGCGCTTCTTCCAGGTAGTGGGTGGTCAGCACGATCGTGTGGCCTTCGCGGTTCAGGCGCGAGATGAATTTCCACAGCGTCTGGCGCAGCTCGACGTCCACGCCGGCCGTCGGCTCGTCCAGCACGATGACGGGCGGCTTGTGCACCAGCGCCTGGGCGACGAGCACGCGGCGCTTCATGCCGCCGGACAGCGCGCGCATATTGGTGTCCGCCTTGGTCGTCAGGTCGAGGTTTTCCATCACCTCGTCGATCCACTTGTCGTTGTTCGGCAGCCCGAAGTACCCGGATTGCAGGCGCAGCGTTTCGCGCACCGTGAAGAACGGGTCGAACACCAGTTCCTGCGGCACCACGCCGAGCTTTTTGCGCGCCGCCCGGAAATCGGTCACCACGTCGTGGCCGTGGATGGACACGCTGCCGGCGTCTGGGCGGATCAGGCCCGCGATAATGGAGATCAGCGTCGTCTTGCCCGCGCCGTTCGGCCCGAGCAGGCCGAAAAATTCCCCTTCCTCGATCGAGAGCGATACCCCGCCCAGCGCCTGCAGCGACTTGTAGCGCTTCTCGACATTGCTGATTTGGATTGCTGTCATGCTTGGCTTGTTCGTGTTGTGTGCAACGCTGACCGTTGCCCTGGCGGCCCACGCGGGGCCGGTGAAGCGGACGCTCTGGCACTCCTGGCAAGAGCAGCGGTCAATTATATTGGAATTTCGGTCCGGCCACGCCGGGCGGGGCCTGGCGACGCCGGATTACGGCGAGGGGAGGAAGGCGGGGGTCAATGGTGATGCAGTTCGGCGGACGTGGACACGTCGCGGGCCGGCTGGTCGCACTGGTCGGGCGACACGAGGGAACAGACGCCATACAGCTTGGTGAGGCTCTTCAGCATCGGCGGCAGGTTCACGAGGCGCAGCGTGATACCCGCCGTGTGGGCGGCGCGTTGCCACGCCAGCATCACGGAGACGGCCGCGGAATCGACGGCAGCCACGTTCGAGAGGTCGAAGACACTCTGCCCGGCACGGATCGCAGCGAGGCCGTGCTCCAGCGCCGCCGTGGCGTTGTCGACGGTCAGGGCGGTCAGGGACAGCATGCTGTTGGCGCTGTCGTTCATATCGTTTCGGGCCATGTGAGGTGAGGTTACGGGCCGGCTTTGGGCCGGCCCAGGGTGATTACTTCTTCGCGGTGGTCTGCAGCGGACGGCTTGCCAGCTGCTTGTTCTTCGCGGCCAGCGTCTTGATCAGGCCATCGATACCGCCCTTGCTGATCTCGGTGTTGAACGTACCCTTGTAGGTTTCCACCAGCCAGGCGCCCAGCACGTTGATGTCATAGATCTTCCAGCCGGCCGGCGTTTTCGCCACGCGGTAGTTCAGCAGGATCGGCTCGCGTGCCGTGTTCACCTGCGAGCGCACTTCCACTTCCGTATCGCTCGGATCGGCTCGCAGCGGCTTGAATTCGATCGTTTCGTTACGCACCTGCGACAGCGCGCCGGAGTACGTGTAGATCAGCAGCGTGCGGAATTCCGTCGACAGCGCGCGCTTCTGCTCCGGCGTCGCTTCGCGCCAGTAGCGGCCAGCGGCCAGCGCCGTCATGCGCTCGAAGTCCACGTACGGCAGGATCTTGGTTTCCACCAGGTCCATCACCTTCTTGGTGTTGCCTGCCTGGATATCCTTGTCGGCCTTCGCCGTGTTCAGCACTTCGGAGCTGATGCGCTTGACCAGCTGGTCCGGTGCCTCGTTGGCGCTTTGCGCCGCGGCGAAACCGGTGGCGGCAAAGGCCAGCGTGGCGGCGGCGAGCAGTTGTTTCATCAATTTCATGAGGTTGTACCTATTCAAGTTATACGATAGGGGCCGGCCATTATAACGGCCGGCAGCCCGGCAGGACGCACGTCACTGCGTGGCGCCTTCTCCGGTCGGCTTGACGGCCGGCTGCTCAGGCACGTTTTCCTCGCTCTTCGTCTGCGGCACCTCGCCGTCGTACACCTGGCTCTGGCGGCGCTGCAGGAAACCGTCGCGGATGAACTCGTACCGATCCAACGCGGCATCCTCCAGCAGCGTTGACGCGTCGAGCAATGCGGCGCGCTGGTCGATCACGCGCACGCCGGCGCCGATGTTGCGCACATTGACCGGGTCCTTGTAACCCCACGGGTCGGCGGCGATGTCCAGCGGCAGGCCGACGGTGTCACGCAGCGTCGACGGGCCCAGGAGCGGCAGCATCATGTACGGGCCCGACTGGACGCCCCAGCGGCCCAGCGTCTGGCCGAAATCTTCCTTGTGCTTCGGCAGGCCCGCCTCGGAGGCGATGTCGAACAGGCCCAGCACGCCGAACGTGGTGTTCAGTGCCACACGGCCCAGGTCGGACGCGCCTTCGCGGCCCTTGCCTTGCAAGAAGTTGTTGGCACCGGTCCACAGGTCCTGCAGGTTGCCGAAGAAGTTGCTGACGCCCGTCTGCACGATCGTCGGCGTAACGTTCTTGTAGCCGGTGGCGACGGGTTTCAGCGCATACGTGTCGACGGTGTCGTTGAACTGGAACACGGCACGGTTCCAGTTTTCCATCGGGTCGCGCTTGTCGGGACCGACGGCGCAGCCGGACAGCGTAACGGCGGCGGCCAGTGCCGCCAGCGTCGGCAAAACAGAAGTAGTACGGCGCATCAGTTGGAGTCCTTTCCTTCAGCGGCCTTGCTGTAAATGAATTGGTTGATCAGGTCTTCCAGCACCGCGGCGGACTGCGTGCGGGCGATCTTGTCGCCTTGCGCCAGGTTCTTCTCGTCGCCGCCGGCTTCGATGCCGATGTATTGCTCGCCCAGCAGGCCGGACGTCAGGATCTTGGCCGAGCTGTCTTTCGGGAACTTGTACGTCGAATCCATCTCCAGCGTCACGGCGGCCTTGTACGACTTGTCGTCGAACGCGATCTGCGCCACGCGGCCAACGACCACGCCGGACGCTTTCACCGCCGCCTGCGGACGCAGGCTGCCGACATTGTCGAACTTGGCGGTGATCTCATACGTCTTCGCGAGCGAGAACGAGCTGTTGTTGCCGGCTTTCAGGGCCAGGAACATCAGCGCCGCGACGCCGATGACGACGAACAGACCAACCCACACATCCAGAGATTTGCGTTGCATAAAACTAATCCTATAGGTTTTTGTCGAACTGCGCAGAGCGCTTCTTTCGAGTAACTTTTTTATTTGCTGAACATCAGCGCCGTCAGCATGAAGTCGAGCCACCAGATCATCAGCGACGAGACGACGACCGAGCGCGTAGTGGCGCCGGCGACGTCTTCCGGCGTGGGCTGCGCCTCATAGCCCTGGTACAGCGAGATGAACGTGATGGCGACGCCGAACACGACGCTCTTGACGAAGCCGTTGAAGACGTCTTTCCACAGGTCGACACCGGCCTGCATCTGCGACCAGAACGCGCCGGCATCCACGCCGATCAGCTTCACGCCGACCAGGTAGCCACCGAAGATGCCGACCGCCGAGAAGATCGACGCCAGCAGGGGCACGGCGATGACACCGGCCCAGAAACGGGGCGCCAGCACGCGCTGGATCGGGTTCACGGCCATCATTTCCATCGCCGACAGCTGCTCGCCCGCCTTCATCAGGCCGATCTCGGCGGTCAGCGACGTGCCGGCACGGCCGGCGAACAGCAGGCCCGTGATGACGGGGCCCAGCTCGCGCGTCAGGCCCAGCGCGACGAGGAGGCCGAGCGATTCGGACGCGCCGTACTTGTTCAGCGTGTAATAGCCCTGCAGGCCGAGCACCATGCCGACGAACAGGCCGGACAGCGTGATGATCAGCAGCGAATAGTTGCCGATGAAGTGCAGCTGCTCGACGACCAGGTGCGGACGGCGCAGCATGCCCGGCGACAGGCCCAGCATCGAGAAGAATGTGCGCGTCGCGTAGCCGAGGCTCTCGACGTAATCGCGGACAGTGTTGCCGATGTCGGCGAGGAAGCGGCGGCCGATCATGCGCGGCATCCCAGGCCGAGGTCCTCGGCCAGCGACTTGCCCGGGTAGTGGAACGGCACGGGGCCGTCCGCCTCCGCATGGACGAACTGTTTTACGTAAGGATCGGTCGATACCATCATTTCTGCCGGGGTGCCGTGGGCAACGATCTTGCCCTGCGACAGGAAGTACACATGGTCCGCAATCTGGAACGATTCCTTGACGTCGTGCGACACGAGGATGCTCGTCGAGCCGAGCGCATCGTTCAGGTTGCGGATCAGATTGGCGGTGACGCCCATCGAGATCGGGTCGAGGCCGGCGAACGGCTCGTCGTACATGATCAGCTGGGGGTCGAGCGCGATCGAACGGGCCAGTGCGACGCGGCGCGCCATGCCGCCGGAAATCTCGGCCGGCTTCAGCCGCGCGGCATTGCGCAGGCCGACTGCGTGCAGCTTCATCAGCACCAGGTCGCGGATCAGCTCTTCCGGCAAATCGGTATGCTCGCGCAGCGGGAAGGCCACGTTCTCGAACACGGTGAGGTCCGTGAACAGGGCGCCGTGCTGGAACAGCATGCCCATTTTGCGGCGCAACACGTACAAGTCTTTCGTCTTCAACTTGTGCACCACCTGCCCGTCCACGCTAACGTGGCCCTTGTTCGGACGCAACTGCCCGCCGATCAGGCGCAGCACGGTGGTCTTGCCACTACCGGAACCGCCCATGACCGCGACGACCTTCCCTTTGGGGAAGTCCATCTGGAGCCCCGTCAGGATGGGGCGCTTCCCGTAGGAGAAGTGCAGGTCGCGGATTTCAACGAGATTTGGCACGGATGACGCTCTTTATTTTTAATGCCATATTGTAATGCAGAAACCTCATAGTCTGCTGGCGCCCCCTTCAGAGCGGCTCATATGGCGCTAGTGAAGAGGGGAATCATACAACACTACTAACCCGCCAGTCAGCAATTTACATTTGGCAAATGATGTTAATTTGTCGCACTGCAACATGACCATTCCACCGCTAAATGTTGCCAAAATTCGGGGACTGTCCCCGTTTTTTGGAAACATCTGCCTTTTCAGAGGGAAAGCCAGTCAGCAGTGGCGGCGATGTGTGGCGCTGCCGCGACAATAGTTGCAGCCGCCTCAACGAAATGCAGCGAAAAAGCCACGAAATCTGTTTCCAAAATCGAGGGACAGTCCCCGAATTTTGGCAATAAAAATGCCCGCCGCGGCCGGGGCCGGGCGGGCTTTTGCCGGGTGTGCGATCAGCGTGGCAGGACGGAGTGGCCCATCAGGTACTCGTCGACCGCACGGGCGCACTGGCGGCCTTCGCGGATTGCCCACACGACCAGCGACTGGCCGCGGCGCACGTCGCCGGCGGCGAACACGCCGGGCTTGCTCGTGTAATAGGCAGTCGAGCCTTCCGTGGCGGCGCGCGCGTTGCCGCGGCCGTCTTTCTCGATGCCGAACGCGTCCAGCACCTGCACCACCGGCGAGACGAAGCCCATCGCCAGCAACACCAGGTCGGCCTTCATCTCGAATTCCGAGTTCGGCACTTCCGTCATCTTGCCGTCTTTCCACTCGACGCGGCAGGCAATCAGCTTTTCAACTTTGCCGTTCTTGCCTTCCAGGCGCTTCGTCGCGACCGCCCAGTCGCGCTCGCAACCTTCCTCGTGCGACGACGACGTGCGCAGCTTCGTCGGCCAGTACGGCCACACCAGCGGCTTGTTTTCCTGCTCCGGCGGCATCGGCATCAGTTCGAACTGCGTGACGGAGGCGGCACCGTGGCGATTCGACGTGCCCACGCAGTCCGAACCCGTGTCGCCGCCGCCGATCACGACGACGTGCTTGCCCGTGGCCTTGATCTGGTCCTTCACCTTGTCGCCGGCATTGACCTTGTTCTGCTGCGGCAAGAAGTCCATCGCGAAGTGGACGCCCTTCAGCTCGCGGCCCGGCACCGGCAGGTCGCGCGGCTGCTCGGCGCCGCCGGCGATGATCACCGCATCGAATTCCTTCTCCAGGTCTTCCGGGAAGATCGTCTCTTTCGCCCAGTTGTTGACGGTGGCCGGGAAGTCCTTGCCCACCAGGGTCGACATACGGAACTTCACGCCTTCCGCTTCCATCTGCGCGATGCGGCGGTCGATGTGCGACTTCTCCAGCTTGAAGTCGGGGATGCCATAGCGCAGCAGGCCGCCGGCACGGTCGGACTTGTCGAACACCGTCACGTCGTGACCGGCGCGGGCCAGCTGCTGCGCAGCGGCCAGGCCGGCAGGCCCGGAACCGACGATCGCCACTTTCTTGCCCGTCTTGTGGTCGGCCGGCTGCGGCTTGACCCAGCCATGTTCCCAGCCTTCATCGATGATCTTGTGCTCGATCGACTTGATGCCCACCGGATCGTTGTTGATACCCAAGGTGCACGCGCTTTCGCACGGCGCGGGGCAGATGCGGCCCGTGAACTCGGGGAAGTTATTCGTCGAGTGCAGCACGTCCAGCGCCTGGCGGTAGTGCTGGCGGTACACCAGGTCGTTCCAGTCCGGGATGATGTTGTTGACCGGGCAGCCCGAGTTACAGAACGGGATGCCGCAATCCATGCAGCGCGCGCCCTGCACCTTGGCCTGCTCGTCCGTCAGCTTCAGGACGAACTCCTTGTAGTTCTTCAGACGGGACTCGGGCGGCAGGTAGCTTTCGTCCTGGCGCTGGAATTCCATGAAACCGGTGATTTTTCCCATGATGTTCTAATCCTTCTTTACGCGGCGATCGCCTGGGTTTCCGCTTCGATCGCGGCGTTGTCGGCCAGCTCGATCAGAGCGCGCTTGTACTCGTTCGGGAAGACCTTGACGAACTTGCCGCGGCTTTCCGCCCAGTTATCCAGCAACAGGCGTGCACGCGTACTACCCGTGTGCTTGAAGTGGCGTTCGATCAGGCGCTTCAGGATCGCCTCGTCCGACTCCGGCGTGCCGTTGCGATGCTGCGCGTGCCACGTCGCCTTGTCGTCATGCTCGGCGGCCGGCAGCACTTCCTCCAGGCTCACCATCGACAGGTTGCACTTCTTCTCGAAGTCGCCATCCGGGTCGTACACATAGGCGATACCGCCCGACATGCCCGCCGCGAAGTTGCGGCCCGTGGCGCCCAGCACGACGACCGTACCGCCCGTCATGTATTCGCAACCGTGATCCCCGGTGCCTTCAACCACCGCCGTCGCACCCGAGTTACGCACCGCGAAGCGTTCGCCCGCCACGCCGTTGAAGAACGCCTCGCCGGAGATCGCGCCATACAGCACCGTGTTACCGACGATGATGTTGTTGACGGCCCAGCCGCGGAACTCCGTGTTCGGTCGCACGATGATGCGGCCGCCCGACAGCCCTTTGCCCACGTAGTCGTTGCCTTCGCCGACCAGGTCGATCGTGATGCCGTGTGCCAGGAACGCGCAGGCCGACTGGCCCGCGGTGCCCTGCAGCTGGATGTGGATCGTGTCGTCCGGCAGGCCGGCATGGCCGTAGCGCTTGGCCACTTCACCGGACAGCATCGTGCCGACGGTGCGGTTGACGTTCTTCACCGGCGAGATGAACGACACGCGTTCGCCCTTTTCCAGCGCGGCCTTGGCCTGCGCGATCAGCTTCAGGTCCAGTGCTTTTTCGAGGCCGTGTTCCTGTTCCTCGTTGTGGTACATGCACAGGCCTTCGTTGACGCGCGGCTGGTAGAAGATCGCGGAGAAGTCCAGGCCCTGCGCCTTCCAGTGCGAGATCGCCTTCGACTTGTCGAGCAGGTCGGCACGGCCAATCAGTTCGTCGTACGTGCGGATGCCCAGCTGCGCCATGATCTGGCGCGCTTCTTCCGCGACGAAGAAGAAGTAATTGACCACGTGTTCCGGCTTGCCCTGGAACTTCGCGCGCAGCACCGGGTCCTGCGTCGCCACGCCCACCGGGCACGTGTTCAGGTGGCACTTGCGCATCATGATGCAGCCCTCGACCACCAGCGGCGCGGTGGCGAAGCCGATTTCGTCGGCGCCCAGCATCGCGGCGATGACGACGTCGCGGCCCGTGCGCATCTGGCCGTCGGCCTGCACGCGGATGCGGTTGCGCAGGCCGTTCAGCACCAGGGTCTGCTGCGTCTCGGCGAGACCCAGTTCCCATGGCGTGCCGGCATGCTTGATCGAAGACAGCGGCGAAGCGCCCGTGCCGCCGTCATGGCCGGCGACGACCACGTGGTCCGCCTTCGCTTTCGACACACCCGCCGCGACGGTACCGATACCCACTTCCGACACGAGCTTCACGGAGATCGATGCGCGCGGGTTGACGTTCTTCAGGTCGTGGATCAGCTGCGCCAAGTCTTCGATCGAGTAGATGTCGTGGTGCGGCGGCGGCGAGATCAGGCCGACGCCCGGCACGGCGAAACGCAGCGTTGCGATGTAGCCGGACACCTTGTGGCCCGGCAGCTGGCCGCCTTCGCCCGGCTTCGCGCCCTGCGCCATCTTGATCTGGATCTGGTCCGCGGAATTGAGGTATTCCGCCGTCACGCCGAAGCGGCCCGATGCCACTTGCTTGATCTTCGAACGCAGCGAATCGCCTTCCTGCAGCGGGATGTCGACGACGACCTGGTCCTTGCCGATCACGTCGGCCATCGTGGCGCCGACCTTGATCGGAATGCCTTTCAGTTCGGCCTTGAAGCGGTTCGGATCTTCGCCGCCTTCACCGGTGTTCGACTTGCCGCCGATGCGGTTCATCGCGATCGCCAGCGTGGCGTGCGCTTCCGTCGAGATGGAGCCCATCGACATGGCGCCCGTCGCGAAGCGCTTCACGATTTCCTTGGCCGGCTCCACTTCGTCCAGCGGGATCGCCTTGCTCGGATCGATCTTGAATTCGAACAGGCCGCGCAGGGTCAGGTGACGGCGGCTCTGGTCGTTGATGATCTGCGCGTATTCCTTGTACGTGTTGAAGTTGTTGGCACGGGTCGAGTGCTGCAGCTTCGCGATCGCATCCGGCGTCCACAGGTGGTCTTCGCCGCGCACGCGGTAGGCGTATTCGCCGCCGGCATCCAGGCTCTCGGCCAGCACCGGGTCGTTGCCGAACGCGAGGTTATGCAGGCGCAGGCCTTCCTCGGCGATCTCGAACAGGCCGATGCCTTCGATGTTCGACGCGGTGCCCTTGAAGTACTTCTGCACGACGGCCTTGTTCAGGCCCACCGCTTCGAAGATCTGCGCGCCGCAGTACGACATGTAGGTGGAGATGCCCATCTTCGACATCACCTTCAGGAGGCCCTTGCCGATGGCCTTCGTGTAGTTGTACAGCGCCTGCTCCGGCGTCAGCTCGCCCGGCAGCGCGTGCGCCAGGTCGGCCAGCGTTTCCATCGCCAGGTACGGGTGGACGGCTTCCGCGCCATAGCCCGCCAGCAGCGCGAAGTGGTGCGTCTCGCGTGCCGAGCCGGTTTCCACGACCAGGCCCGTCGAGGCGCGCAGGCCCTTGCTGACGAGGTGCTGGTGGATCGCGGACGTCGCCAGCAGGGCCGGAATCGCGACGCGGTCGGCGCAGATCGCGCGGTCCGACACGATCAGGATGTTGTGACCGGACTTGATCGCATCGACGGCCTCGGCGCACAGCGATGCCAATGACGCCTC
Organism: Pseudoduganella flava; assembly: GCF_007830495.1. GTDB lineage: Bacteria > Pseudomonadota > Gammaproteobacteria > Burkholderiales > Burkholderiaceae_D > Rugamonas > Rugamonas flava. Next base: position 101,856 of record NZ_VLKW01000012.1, read on the forward strand.
GACGCCTTCCTTGCCCCATGCCAGCGGATAGCAGATCGACAGCTCATACGACTTGAACTTGCCGCCGGTGTGGCCGCTGATGTGACGCAGGCGCTCCATGTCCTCGAACGACAGGATCGGCTGCGACACCTCGAGGCGCATCGGCGGGTTGACGTTGTTCGTGTCCAGCAGGTTCGGCTTCGGGCCGATGAACGACACCAGCGACATCACCATCGCTTCGCGGATCGGGTCGATCGGCGGGTTCGTCACCTGGGCGAACAGCTGCTTGAAGTAGTTATAGAGCGGCTTGAGCTTGTTGGACATGACGGCCAGCGGCGAGTCGTTGCCCATCGAGCCGATGGCTTCCTCGCCGTTGGACGCCATCGGCGCCAGCACGAAGCGCAGGTCTTCCTGCGTGTAGCCGAAGGCCTGCTGGCGGTCCAGCAGCGCGGCCGGCAGCTTCTCGCCGGTGGCGCCCGTCTTGCTCGCGCCGTACTTGGCGATGTTGTGCGACAGCTGGCTCTCGGCCAGTTTCAGGCTGTTCAACTTGATGCGCACGGCGTTGATCCACGCCTTGTACGGCTTGGCGTTGGCGTACGTGTCCTTCAGTTCCTTGTCGTCGATGATGCGGCCCGCTTCCAGGTCGATCAGGAACATCTTGCCCGGCTGGAGGCGCCACTTCTGGATGATCTTCGATTCGGGAATCGGCAGGACGCCCGATTCGGATGCCATCACGACCAGGTCGTCGTCGGTGACGATGTAGCGGGCCGGGCGCAGGCCATTGCGGTCCAGCGTGCCGCCGATGTAGCGGCCGTCCGTGAATGCCATCGCGGCGGGGCCGTCCCACGGCTCCATCATCGCGGCATGGTATTCGTAGAACGCCTTGCGGTTGTCGTCCATCGACGTGTGGTTTTCCCACGCTTCCGGAATCATCATCATCATCGCCTGGGCCAGCGGATAGCCCGCCATCAGCAGCAGTTCCAGCGCGTTGTCGAAGCAGGCAGTGTCGGACTGGCCTTCATAGATCAGCGGGAAGAGCTTTTGCAAGTCGTCGCCCAGCACGGCGGACTTCATCACGCCTTCACGGGCGCGCATCCAGTTGAAGTTGCCCTTGACGGTGTTGATCTCGCCGTTGTGCGCGATCAGGCGGTACGGGTGGGCCAGCGGCCATTCCGGGAACGTGTTCGTCGAGAAGCGCTGGTGCACCAGCGCCAGCGCGGAGACGCAGCGCACGTCCTGCAGGTCGCGGTAGTACACGCCGACCTGGTCGGCCAGCAGCAGGCCCTTGTAGACGACGGTACGGGCCGACATCGACGGCACGAAGAACTCGTGGCCGTGCTGCAGCTTCAGCGCCTGGATCGCGTGGCCGGAAGACTTGCGGATCACATACAGTTTGCGCTCGAGCGCATCGGTGACCATGATGTCCGGGCCGCGGCCGATGAAGATCTGGCGGATCACCGGCTCTTTCGCCCGCACCAGCGGCGACATCGGCATCTCCGTATCTACCGGCACGTTACGCCAGCCCAGCACGACCTGGCCTTCGATGCGCACGGCGCGTTCGATCTCCTGCTCGCAGGCGATGCGCGACGCGTTTTCCTTCGGCAGGAACACCATGCCCACGCCATATTCGCCCGGCGGCGGCAGCTCGACGCCCTGCTTGGCCATCTCGTCGCGGTAGAACTGGTCCGGAATCTGGATCAGGATGCCGGCGCCGTCGCCCATCAGCTTGTCCGCGCCCACCGCGCCCCGGTGATCGAGGTTCTTCAGGATCAGCAGACCCTGTTCGACGATGGAATGGCTTTTCTGGCCTTTGATGTGGGCAACGAAACCGACACCACAGGCATCGTGTTCGTTGGCCGGGTCGTACAAACCTTGCGCGTTCATGGCATCTCTCCGTGCGGGGGAGCCGTGAATCTACGCATCGGTCGCTACCGTGGCAGGGGCGTCATGGCTCCGGTTATGCAAATTGAAAAACGAGATTAGTGCATCGCACAAGAAAACTCAACAGAAATAATTAGGGTCGGAGTCACATTAATTTCGCCGTTGTCGCGCAAAATTTTAAATAGGGACAGAGTGAAGCCAAGTGTTGTTTCAACGGCCTGGGGACTGTCCCCGGTGTTGTTTTACGACCAGCTCAGCAATAGTGGAGGGGACTCAGGCGGCTTCCGGCAGCTTCTTGAATGGCCGGCCGCGTTTGGCGGGGAGGACCTGGCGCTTGGCCTTCTGTTCCAGGTCTTTCTTGTATTTGTCGGTGCCGAGCGGCCAGCCTTTCAGCACGGCCGCCTCCACCGTGGCGATCTGGGCGGCGCTCAACGGCTGGTTTGCCAGCTCGATGTATGCGGCCTCGCGCTGGAATGGCGTATTGCCGAGAGACCAGTAGGCCGGGTGGTCTGTCACCACAGGATCGCTGCGCAGCCCCGCATGATGGCCGTAGCTGGACCACGGGAATTGCTCGGGCAAGCCGGCCTGGCCGGTGCGGACCGGCGCGAACTCGGCGTAGCGGCAGCAGATCAGCAGGAAGTTGTCGGCGTCCACGACAGACGTCTTGTAGCGCCCGTGCCACAGCGTGCCGGCGCGGCCGTATTTCTGGTTGTAGTAGGGCACGTAGCAGCGCCCCAGCCACTGCATCATCTGGCCAAGCCCGTCTTCATCGGACGGCGTCACGAGCAGGTGCAACTGGTCCGGCAGCAGTACGTACGCGTGCACCGCCACCTTGTAGGTGCGCGCGGCGGTTTTCAGGAAGCCGAGGAAGGTCGTGTGGTCGTCCGCATCCTGGAACACGCTCTGGCCGTTCAGGCCGCGCTGGATCACGTAATGGGGCTGGGAGGGGACGATCAGACGGGGCAGGCGGGCCATGATGAGAGCGCGGTGACGGTTAAAAAAAACCGATGATACCGCGACGGCGCCGACTCTGTCCCCGATTATTTTTCGGCGCTCGATTTTCGCGCCGACTCTGTCCCTATTTACGACAGATTGAAGCTGGCGGACAGGCTGTATCCCTCGCCATAGGCGCTGCGCAGCGGCAGGTCCTGGCCGAGGCCGGTGCGTGCCTTCTTGCGCAGGCGGTACACGAGCATGTCGACGCGGCGGCCGGCATCCGGATCGTCGCCGCCGATGCCCGCGACGATCACCTGCCGCGGTACCGGGCGGGTGTTGATCGTCAACAGGTGCAGGAAGTTGCACTCTTTTTCCGTCAGCGTGATCGCCTGGCCTGCGAGCTCCAGTTGGCGGGCAGCGAGCCGCAGCGTCCATTTGGAAGGCGTCGGGGCGGGCTCCTGCGGGCCCACGCGGCGGTCCAGCGCCTCGATGTGGGCGGCCAGTTCCGGGAACTTGATCGGCTTCGTCAGGTAGTGGTCGGCGCCCAGGCGCAGGCCGAGGATGCGGCTGTCGAAATTGACGCGGCCCGTCAGCACAAGCAGGCCGATCTGCGGATACAGCTGCCGCATTCTCGGTATCACATTGATACCATCTTCGTCGGGAAGACCGAGATCGAGCACGACAACGCCGACATTACCCTGGGACAGCGCCGACCACATCTCACCGGCATTGTTGGTAATGCTGACCCCGTGCCCCAATTCCCCCAGATAGTCCGCCATCTCTTCGGCGTACTCCAGGTTATCTTCCACGATCAAAATTTGCGTCATCGATGCGCCGTTTCCTACTGTTTTTCTTGCTGTTGTTACGCTACTCAAACAATTATCACGGGAGTAACCAATCGGTGCAAGGCTTAAACGCCGCGCGGTAGCCAAATCCGGAATTTCTTGCCGCTTTCAGGCAAGTTTTCGACCGTCACGGTCCCGCCGTGCACGTCCACCACCGCTTTTGTCATGTACAGACCGAGTCCGGACCCTGGAATGCCCACCGCGGCGGACCCGCGAAAGCCCTTGTCGAACACGTGGCCCAACTCCGCTTCCGGAATCGCGGGGCCATGGTCGACGACGGCGAATTCTACGCCGCCCTCGGCTGCCTTGCCGCCGAGCAGCTCGACAGGCGAGTCGGCGGGGCTGTACTTGATCGCATTGTCCAGCAGCAGGTCGATGCACATGCGCATGCCGTGCGGGTCGGCGCGCAGCCACGCGGGCAAGCCTGCATCGCGCACGGTGACCTGCGGCCGGCGTGCGCGAGCCTGCGTAGCGGCCGCTTCCAGCATCTGCAGCGGCGCGATGCCATCCTCGCTCCGCTGGCGGCCGATCGCGGCAAGCCGGTCCGGCGACAGGTATTCGTCCAGCATGGCCAACAACCGGTCAACCGAGGTTTGTATTTTGCGGTAACGCTTGCGCGTGGCCTCGTCGGCATCGTGCGCCGTCATTTCCAGGCGCTGGATCGCGCCATCGATCGTCGACAGCGGCGTGCGGAATTCGTGCGACAGCATCGACGCGAATTTCTTTTGCTGCAGTTCAAATTCGCGCCGCGCGGAGATGTCGCGCACGACGCCGACCAGATGCAGGGCGCCGCCACGCTCGACGAGCGTGGATTCGATCTCGACGGGAATTGCATCCAGTTCGGCCTCGCGCCGCGCCGTGCGGCGGCTGTCGTCGCCCTGGCGGAATCGCTCCAGCCGGGCCGGCAGGTCGGCCAGCAGCGGCGCAGCCAGCGCCTGGGCCCTGGCCAGCGCTTCCTGCTCCGTGCAACCGAGTCGCCGTGCGGCAGCCGGGCTCACGTAGAGCAACCGACCGGTGGCATCGGCCATCCAGTGCACGTCGCCGCTGTGCTCGAGCAGCAGGCGGAAGTCGGCCGCTTCCATCAGTCGAGCAGCGGCGCGAAGATCTGCTGCAGGTCTTCCTGCGTCAGCGTCATCTTCTGCGACTCGCCTTCGGCCAGCACGGATTGCGCCAGGTCCGCCTTCTTCTGCTGCAATTCCTGGATCTTTTCTTCCAGGGTGCCCTTGGCGATCAGCTTGTAGACGAAGACAGGCTTGTCCTGGCCGATGCGCCATGCGCGGTCGGTGGCCTGCTGTTCGGCGGCCGGGTTCCACCATGGGTCATAGTGGATGACGGTGTCGGCAGCTGTCAGGTTCAGGCCGACGCCGCCCGCCTTCAGACTGATCAGGAAGATCGGCACGGCGCCCTGCTGGAACGCGGCCACCTGGGCGCCGCGGTCGCGCGTTTCACCCGTCAGCAGCGCGTACGGAATGTCGCGCGAGTCGAGTTCCTCCTGGATCAGCTCCAGCATCGACGTGAACTGCGAGAACACGAGGATCTTGCGTTTTTCCTCGAGCAAGTCTTCCAGCATCTGCATCAGGTCGGCCAGCTTGGCCGATCCTGCCGCCTGCTGCTTGCGGGTGGACAGCGTCTTCACGAGGCGCGGGTCGCAGCACACCTGGCGCAGCTTGAGCAGCGCTTCGAGGATCACGATCTGGCTGCGCGCGACGCCCTTGCGGTCGATCTCCTCGCGCACCTTCTGGTCCATCGCCAGGCGCACCGTCTCGTACAGGTCACGCTGCGCGCCCGTCAGCTCGACGCGGCGCACCATCTCCGTCTTCGGCGGCAGTTCCTTCGCGACGCTGTCCTTCGTACGGCGCAGCAGGAACGGCTTGATCCGGCGGTTCAGCAAGGTGCGGCGCTGCGGGTCGTCCTGCCGCTCGATCGGGTGGCGGAACTGAGAATTGAACGATTTCTCGTCGCCGAGCAGGCCCGGCAGCAGGAAGTGGAATTGCGACCACAGCTCGCCCAGGTGGTTTTCCAGCGGCGTGCCGGACAGGCACAGCCGGTGTTTCGTGCGCAGCAGGCTGGCGCTCTGCGCGGCCTTCGAGCGGGTGTTCTTGATGTAGTGCGACTCGTCCAGGATCACCATGTGGAAGTCGTGCTCGCGCAGCTTTTCCTCGTCGCGCGGCAGCAGCGCATACGTGGTCAGCACCAGGTCGGCCTCGGGAATCTTGTCGAACAGCTCAGCCCGATCCTTACCCTGCAGCAGCAGCACCTTCAGGCTCGGTGCAAATCGGGCCGCCTCGTCCTGCCAGTTGCCCATCAGCGAAGTGGGCGCGATGACGAGGGTCGGGTGCGTCATCCGGCCCGATTCCTTTTCCACCAGGATGTGGGCCAGCGTCTGCACCGTCTTGCCCAGGCCCATGTCGTCGGCCAGGATGCCGGCCAGGCCATATTCGCGCAGGAACTGCATCCACGACAAGCCTTCCGTCTGGTAATCGCGCAGCGTTGCCTGCAAGCCCGCCGGGGTCGGCACCCGCTTGACGGACGAGAACTGGTTCAGGCGGCGGCCCATCTCGCGCACTTCCTCGCCGCCCTGCCAGACGAATTCGCCGGTGCGTGCCAGCTCATCCAGCCGGGCCGCGTCGAGCGTGCTCATCCGTACGCTGTGACGGATCTTGTCGTTGAAGTACAGTTCGCCCAAGGTGCCCAGGATCGGCTTCACGCGGGCCCACGGCAGCGCCACGCGGGTGCCGCCCGGCAGCGTGGCCAGCATCTGGTCCGTCTCGCCATGTACGGCCAGCGCCTTCGGGCCGAAGTCGTTCGGCATGTTGCGGATCATTTGCACGAGCACCGGCAGCAGCGGCACGCGTTCGCCGTTCACGGTAATGCCCAGCTCCAGTTCGAACCAGGCATTGCCCGTTTCGGGACCTTCTTCCTCGATTTCCGCATACCACTCGTCGACCGGGGCCGTGTCGTAGCGGTATTTCGGCGTCTTTTCGACTTGCCAGCCGTCCGCCCGCAACTGCTCGATGCCGGACTCGGCAAAGCGGATCCAGTCGGCCTGGCTGGCCAGCAGCAAGCCGCCACGCACGGAGGACAGCGGCAGGGCCGTCGGCTTGCGGAACCCCAGTTCCGTCAGCGTTTCCAGCGCGGCCGCTTCCTGCGCGTCGTTGCGCTGGATGATCTCGGTGACCTCGCCGCGCTGGCGCACCACGCGCTGCGATGGGTCGAACGACACGCGCTCGCCATCGTAGTCGTACGACAGCACCGCGTAGTCGTGCCATTTCTGCGCCGAGCCTTCGGACAGCTGGGCCGAATCCAGCACGAGGATCGGGCGCGGCTTGACGTCGTCGCGCAGGCGCTGCGGCAGCGGTTGCGGCAGCGGCATCAGCTGTTGCAGGCCGTGCGCCAACAGCAACTGCGACACGCGCATCTTATCGTTCGGCATCAACAGCGGCGCCTGGGCGACGAGCGCCTGCAGGTCTGCCAGCGGGATGTCCGCGCCGCCCTGGTTCAGGTGCAGCACGCCGCACGACAGGTTGTCGATGTACCATGGCGGTTCCGTCGGAAGCATGTAGTCGATCTGGTCCGCGCCCGCATTGCGGGAGCCTTCCGGCGCCTCGACCTTCCAGCCCAGCCGCAAGCCCTTGCCTTCCTCGCGCCATGCCAGGTTCGCCGTGCGCTGCGGGCCCGCCTTCATCGGGTAGACGAGGCCGTTGCCGACGTCCGCCCACGAGTTCGCCCACAGCAGTTTTTCCTGGTCGGACAGCATCTGCAGCAGTGCCGCGCCGATCTTGCCGCGCGGTTCCGTTGCGCTGCCGGTCGGGGAATTCGGGCCCGTGCGCATCGCCACGAAGAAGCGTACCAGGTCCTCGTCGCCCGGCTCCAGGAATGGCGGCGGCGCGGACAGCAGCGAGAACACTTCGTTGACGGGGGCGGCGGCGGCCACGTCGCCGTTCGGCCGCAGCCTGGCCTTGTACAGCGCCAGCGCGACGTGCCGGCCGCCGGAGGTCGGCGCCAGCACATAGATCAGCTTGTAACTCGTTTGCTTCGGATCCGGGTCGACGGGTGCCAGCTTGGCCTTCGGGTGGGCCGCGGCGTCGACCCGCTGCAACCAGATCGCCACCGCATACGGCAACTGAGCCGGCGGGCTGGCGGGGGTGGGGGCGGCGGGAGTGGCAGGGGCTTCGTCGCGGGTCAAATCCATTGGGCGCATGTCGTATTTTAGACGGTTCAAAAACGGCAACATGCAATATTATCCGCCAACAGCCAATCTGTGTTTGTGAAAGTTCTAACTTAGCGGGACGACCCGTTTCGACCGACCGCGTAGCGGACGTATCCGGTATCATTGAAGGCTTGTCTGTTGAAAAGTGAATCACATGCTGCCTTCCATCGAACAACGCCTGGCCGTCGAACTCGTGGCCAAGCCGGCCCAGGTGGCCGCCGCGATCGCCCTGCTGGACGAGGGCGCGACCGTTCCCTTCATTGCCCGTTACCGCAAGGAAGCCACCGGCGGGCTGGACGACACGCAGCTGCGCCTGCTCGAAGAGCGCCTGCGCTACCTGCGCGAGCTGGAAGACCGCCGCGCGGCGATCGTTGCCTCGATCACCGAGCAGAACAAGATGACGCCGGAACTGCTGGACGCCATCCTGCATGCCGAGGACAAGACCCGGCTGGAAGACCTGTACCTGCCCTACAAGCAGAAGCGCCGCACCAAGGCACAGATCGCGATCGAGGCTGGGCTGGCGCCGCTGGCGGACAGCCTGCTGGCCGATCCTTCGCTGAATCCCGAAACGGAAGCGGCGAAATTCCTGCGTGAGGCGTTCACGACCAGCGACGGCAACAACCCCGGCGTGCCTGACACGAAGGCGGCGCTGGACGGCGCCCGCCAGGTCCTGATGGAGCGCTTCGCCGAAGATGCCAACCTGCTGCAGTCGCTGCGCGAGTACGTGCAGGAGCATGGCGTGGTGGAATCGAAGGTTGTCGAAGGAAAACAGGAAGAGGGCGAGAAGTTCGCCGATTACTTCGACTATTCGGAGCCGCTGGCCACCGTGCCGTCGCACCGCGCGCTGGCGCTGATGCGCGGCCGCCGCGATGGCGTGCTGGACGTGACGTTGCGCCTCGACTCGGAAGCGGAAAAGCCGAAGTGGGACGCGCCGCACAATCCGTGCGAAAGCCGCATCGCCGCGCATTTCGGCATCAAGGCCGCCGGCCGTCCGGCCGACAAATGGCTGACGGACACCGTGCGCTGGACGTGGCGCGTGAAGAGCTTCATGCACCTGGAAACGGAGCTGATGGGCGCGCTGCGCGACAAGGCGGAGTTGGACGCGATCAACGTCTTCGCCACCAACCTGAAGGCGCTGCTGCTGGCGGCCCCGGCCGGCCCGCGCGCGACGATGGGCCTGGATCCGGGCCTGCGCACCGGCGTCAAGGTGGCGGTCGTCGACGCGACCGGCAAGGTTGTGGATACCGCCACGGTTTATCCACATCAGCCCCGCAACGACTGGGATGGCACGCTGCACACGCTGGGCAAGCTGGCCGCGAAGCATGGCGTGCAGCTGATCTCGATCGGCAACGGCACCGCATCGCGTGAAACGGACAAGCTGGCCGGCGACCTGATCAAACGTCACCCGGAGCTGAAGCTGACGAAGATCGTCGTGTCCGAAGCGGGTGCATCGGTGTACTCGGCTTCCGAGTTCGCATCGCGCGAGCTGCCGGAACTGGATGTGTCGCTGCGCGGCGCCGTCTCGATTGCGCGCAGGCTGCAGGACCCGCTGGCCGAACTGGTGAAAATCGATCCGAAATCGATCGGCGTGGGCCAGTACCAGCACGACGTCAGCCAGACGCAACTGGCGCGCACCTTGGACGCCGTCGTCGAGGATTGCGTGAACGCCGTCGGCGTCGACGTCAACACGGCGTCCAGCGCGCTGCTCGCGCGCGTGTCCGGCCTGTCCGCCAGCGTGGCGCAAAGCATCGTCAGCTACCGCGACATGAAGGGAGCGTTCACTTCGCGCGCGGCGCTGAAAGCCGTGCCGCGCCTGGGCGACAAGACGTTCGAGCAAGCCGCCGGCTTCCTGCGCGTGATGAATGGCGAAAACCCGCTCGACGCGTCGGCGGTGCACCCGGAATCGTACCCGGTCGTCGAGAAAATCCTTGCCGACATCAAGAAGGACATCAAGTCCGTGATCGGCGCGACGCCGCTGATCAAGCAATTGTCGCCGGCCAAGTACGCGGACGAGAAATTCGGCGTGCCGACCGTCACCGACATCCTGAAGGAACTGGAAAAGCCGGGCCGCGATCCCCGTCCGGAATTCACGACGGCCACGTTCAAGGAAGGCGTCGAGGACATCGGCGACCTGCGCCCGGACATGATCCTGGAAGGGGTCGTCACCAACGTGGCCGCGTTCGGCGCATTTGTCGACATCGGCGTGCACCAGGACGGCCTGGTGCACATCTCGGCCCTGTCGACGAGCTTTGTGAAGGACCCGCACACGGTCGTCAAGGCCGGCCAGGTCGTCAAGGTGAAGGTGCTGGAGGTGGACGTCAAACGCAAGCGCATTGCGCTGACGATGCGCCTGTCCGACAGCGCGCCGGCCGCCGGCTCCCGCCCGGAGCAACGGGGCGACCGCAACGACCGCCGCGCCATGGGCCAGCAGCAGAAAAACCAGTCGCGCGAGCCGGCACCGGCGGGCAGCATGGCGGCCGCGTTCGCCAAGCTGCGGGGCTGATCAGTTCGGCGAGCGGGCCTTCACCTCGCGCAGGCGGCCCGCGGCGCGGGTGAGGGCGTACAGCGACAGCGACATCACGGCCGACGACAGCATGAGGATCGATGCCCAGGCCAGCTCGTCATGCCGGCGCAGCGCCATGATGCCGGACGCCAGCGGCGGCACCTGGGCAACGGAAATCAGCAGCATCGTCAGCGCCTGGCGGCGGTAGGTGGCGGCCCGTGCCGGGCCGTGCGTGAAGATGTCGCGCGCCTCACCCTTCGGCGCGCGCCACAGCATCCAGCTCATCGAATTGCCCGCCAGTGTCCAGCCCGCCGCGGTGGGCTCCTGGTGGTAGTTCGGGTCCTCGATCTCGCGGGTGGATGCGAAATCGATCCGGTAGTCGAAGGGTTCGGGCAGGTCGGCGCGGAAGGTGTACACGCCGAACGGACCGACCGATTCAAGGTGCAAGCCCCGCGCCGACTGTTCCTCCAGCCAGCGCTCGATCCGTTCCGGGTGCCAGGCCGACCCCAGTTTCAGCTTCCTGACCCGTTTGCCGTCCATCCGACCTCCTTTCCCGAGCGAGCGCTATCAGCCGGAGATGGTAGCACGGCAGCAATCGGCCACGATTGCCTCGAGCGCTATGGTGCGGCAGCCAGCCGCACGGCCTCGATGCGCGCGCGCAGGCGCCGGTATGCGTACAGCGTCTGCGCCAGCAACACTGTCCACAGGGGCGCCAGGAAGGTTTCGGTTTTCGACAGCGTGCCGTCGATGTACAGGACCACGGCCGACTTCACGAAAAAGAGCAGGGACAGCGCGAGCATTAGTCCATAGTTCCTGGCCAGCCGCTCATACTTCGCCGCCCTCGACGCCGCATCAGTGAAAATCTCGGGGGCGTGCGGATCGCTGGTGCGCCAGTAATACAGATTGCCTTGCTCGGCAGCCATGCGCCAGCCCGCGTCGGTCATCAGTTGCACGTAGTCGGCGTCCGGCTTCTTGCGGTTCATCGCCACGTCGATTCGATACATGACGCGCCCGGGCGCGCCGCGCCGGAAGCGGTACTGGCCCAGCGCACCGACCGATTCCAGGTGCAATCCTTCCGCCGCCAGGCGTTCGAGCCAGCGCTCGATCCGCTCGTCGTTCCATGGGCCCGTGAAATTCCACTTGCGCACCAGTTTGTCGTTCACGCTCCGTTTCCTTTCCCATCTACGTTCAACACGGCGCGGCCATGCTGCACCATCGCCTCGAGCCGGTCCAGCTGGGCCGCCGCCACGGCGCGGCCCAGTGGCGTCGTGCGGAAATACTTGCGCCGTTCCTCTTCGCCGGCCTTCTCGATCAGGCCCTGCTTTTCCAGCGTGGCAAAGGCGCCATACAGCGTGCCGGGCCCGATTCGTACGCGCCCGCCGCTGGCCTGCTCGACCTGCTGCATCACGGCGTAGCCATGGGCCGGCTCGTCCAGCGCCAGCAGCAGGTAGTAACTTGCCTCGGACAGCGGCAGCAACTTCTCGATATCCATGTTCTCCTCTATATCGGAAGTCGATATATCGGTAGCCATACTAGCATACAGGCGATGGCGCCTGTCAACGGCTTGCAGCAGCCGCGTCGAGAATCCCTGTAAAATGCCCCCATTCGCATTTTTCTTTTTCGAGGCAGCTATGAGCGACGTACAACAGTGGATCAAGGAAACCGTGACCAGCACTCCCGTAGTGCTGTTCATGAAAGGCACCGCGCAATTCCCGCAATGCGGTTTCTCGGGTCGGGCGATCCAGATCCTGAAAGCGTGCGGCGTGGAAAACATCGCCACCGTCAACGTGCTGGAAGATGCGGAAGTGCGCCAGGGCATCAAGGAGTACTCGAACTGGCCGACCATTCCGCAGCTCTACGTGCGCGGCGAGTTCATCGGCGGTTCGGACATCATGAGCGAGATGTATGAGTCGGGCGAACTGAAAGCGTTGCTGCAACAAAACAACGGCTGACGCATGAGGCAGGGCGTGCGGCGGCGGATCGTCATCGCCATCACGGGCGCCACCGGCGCCATCTATGGCGTGCGCCTGCTGCAAGTCCTGCAACAAATACCCGGCGTCGAAACCCACCTGGTGATTTCGGACGCCGCGGTACTCACGCTGCACGAGGAAACGGGCCTGGCCCGGCGCGAAGTGGAAGCACTCGCGCACGTCGTGCACAAGGCCCACAACGTGGGCGCCTCCATCGCCAGCGGCTCGTTCCAGGCGGACGCCATGGTGATCGCCCCCTGTTCGATGAAAACGCTGGCCGCCGTTGCGCACGGCCTGTCGGACAACCTGATCGCGCGAGCCGCCGACGTCACCTTGAAGGAACGCCGGCGCCTCGTGCTGATGGTGCGCGAAACCCCCTTCAATCTTGCCCACCTGCGCAATATGACGGCCGTGACTGAGATGGGCGGCATCGTCTTCCCGCCGCTGCCCGCGTTCTATCACAAGCCACAGACGATCGCCGACCTCGTGGATCACACGGTGGCCCGTGTCCTCGATCTGCTGAATGTGGAATGGAATGGGGCGGAGATCCCGCGCTGGAATGGTCTGAACGGCTAAGCCCTGCGGCTGAACGCGCAGCTGAGAACGAGCAACGGCGCGGCTAGGCGCCCCTGAGCGGCAGACCGGCTGAGCACCGAGCGGCTCGTGGCCATGCAGTGTCAGCTAAGATGAGCTTGCCTCAAGCCCACCAGTTTCCCCGAATCGTCACATCGACGATTATTTTTGGTAATTCACCCGTACCAGCATGCGGATGAATTCGCGCGCGATCTGGCGGTGATGCTCGTCCAGGCGCTGCAGGTCGGCGATCAGTTTGACGTCCGCCGACTCGAACCGCGACAGGCCATTCGCCCCTTCGCCGGACGGTGCCGCCGCTTCCGGGCCGCCAAAGCGCAACCACTCCGCCGGCACGCCCAGCCACTGGGCGATCATCCGCAGCTTCTCTTGCGTGGGGATGGCCTCGCCGACCAGCCATTTGCGTGCCGCGTGCACCGTGATCGGACGCCCCTCGAACCGGATGTTGAATTCCCGCGCCAGCCGCGTTGGGCTGTCTGGAGAATAGTGGGCATTTTTTAAAGCCTGCTGGAGTCGCTGGCTAAAGCTTTCGCGTTCATTCGAAGAATTCATAGTTGCACTATTTCATGTCACGACATGAATGTCAGTCTCAAGCGTGCTCAGACCGATTGTGACAAATTGGGTAGGTCAAAATTAACATTTTAACCTCCAATCAATCACTCCCGCCAGCCTAAAACTGTCTTTTTTCATGCATCTTTAAGACACTGCAACCGGGTGAATCCTTGCTGCAGCGGACACATGTGTTGTAATTCATGCAACAACAGGGACGGCAAGAACCAGGGGGTGGTACCAACGTGCCCCTTGCTCTGTGCGTCCCAGTGGTTACCGCTACTTGGTCATCGAGCGGTACGAAAACGTATGATGCCGTCATTGCCGGTTTCCCGGCGCACGATACCGTCGCGCCACAATTTGTGCAGATGAGCGAGCGCCTCACCCAGCGCAAAGCTGAGCATGTGGGCGTCGAGCGGCCGGCGGAACATCAGCGGCACGATGTCGGCGGCCGAACGCGGTTCCGCGCAGGCGGCGACGACTTCGTCGAGCCGCGCGGCGTGGTGTTCGCGCAACTGGCCGATGCGGATGTGCAGGCCGCGGAACGGCTTGCCGTGGGCGGGCAGGACGAGCACGTCGTCCGGCAAGTCCGCGTAGCGCTCGAGCGAATCGAGGTATTGCTGCAACGGGTTGCCTTCCGGCTCGACCGCGAACACTGACACATTGGTGGAAATGCGCGGCAACACCATGTCGCCGGAAATCAGCACGTTGCGTGCCGCGCAGTACAGCGCCGCATGTTCCGGCGAATGACCGAACCCCGCGATCACGCGCCAGTCGTGGCCGCCGATGGCGACCAGCTGGCCATCCTGCAAGCGGTGGTAGGCCTGGGGGACGGACGGCACCAGGGTCGGGTAGTAGTTCTTGCGGCTGGCCATCTTGTCCAGCATGTCCGGGTCGACAAGACCGTGGCGCTGGAAGTGCGGCAACGCAGCCGTGCCGTCGACACCGGGCAGCGCGGCCGCCATCATCCGCGCGAAACCGAACTCGCCTGCCGTCATCGCCAGCGGCGCCTGCCAGCGTCTGCACAACCAGTCCGCCAGGCCGACGTGGTCCGGGTGGCAGTGCGTGACGAGCACGCGGCACAACGGCTTGCCGTGGAAATGCTGCGCCATCACCTGCTCCCAGGCTGCCCGGCTCTCATCGGTGCCCGCGCCGCAGTCGACCACCGTGTAGCCCTCGCCGTCGTCCAGCAGCCACAGGTTGATGTGGTCGAGCGCGAACGGCAGCGGCAGGCGCAGCCAGCGCAGGCCCGGGGTGACGTCCACCACGTCGCCCGGCAGCGGCACGGTGTCGCCGAACGGGTAGTGAAGTTGGGATTCGAGCGGGTTCATCGTGCGCTACAATGTGGTTGACGTTACGTAAACGGAAGTGTTCATTGTAAGCCATGCCGACCTATACCATCACCGAACTGGCACGCGAGTTCGACATCACCCCACGCGCCATCCGCTTTTATGAAGACCAGGGCATCCTGGCGCCGTCGCGCGAGGGCGCGGGCGGGCGCAACCGGGTGTACACGCCGCGCGACCGCACCCGCCTGAAACTGACGCTGCGCGGCAAGCGCCTGGGCCTGTCGCTGTCCGAGATCAAGAGCCTCGTGGACATGTACGAGTCGCCGAAGGACACCGAGGCGCAGATGCACCGCTTCCTGTCGGTGCTCGCGCAGCATCGCGAAACGCTGGAACAGCAGCGCGAGGACATCGAGATGTCGCTGTCGGAGATCGCCGCCCACGAAGAGGAATGCAAGCGGCTGCTGGCTGCGCTGGCCGAGCGGCCGGCGTCCGCGGCCTGACCGCGGCAGGGCCACAAGGCCCTTGCCTGGACCGCGCTTTACGTTTACGTTAACGTAATCCGGCACCATTACCCATAATTCACGAGAAGACGAGGAAGACATGCTGCATCTCCCAGGCCTGACCTTTGACCACGGCGAGGACATCGCCGCGCTGCGCGAAGCCGTCCAGCAATTCGCCGCGGCGGAAATCGCCCCGCGGGCGGCCGAGATCGACCGTACCGACCAGTTCCCGATGGACCTGTGGCGCAAGATGGGTGAACTGGGCGTGCTGGGCATCACCGTCGGCGAGGAATACGGCGGTGCCAACCTGGGCTACTTGGCCCATATCGTCGCGATGGAAGAGATTTCGCGGGCGTCGGCATCGGTGGGCCTGTCGTACGGGGCGCACTCGAACCTGTGCGTCAACCAGATCAAGCGCAACGGCACCGACGAGCAAAAGCGCAAATACCTGCCGAAGCTGATCTCGGGCGAACACGTGGGCGCGCTGGCGATGTCGGAACCGAACGCGGGCTCTGACGTCGTCAGCATGAAGCTGCGCGCCGACCTGAAGGGCGACCGCTACGTGCTGAACGGCACCAAGATGTGGATCACGAACGGCCCGGATGCGGATACGCTCGTCGTCTACGCGAAGACGGACATCGAAGCGGGACCGCGCGGCATGACGGCATTCCTGATCGAGAAAGGCTTCAAGGGCTTTTCGATCGCGCAGAAGCTGGACAAGCTGGGCATGCGCGGCTCCCACACGGGCGAACTCGTGTTCGAGGATTGCGAGGTGCCGGTGGAAAACGTGCTGGGCGGCGTGGGCAAGGGCGTCAACGTGCTGATGTCCGGCCTGGACTTCGAACGCACCGTGCTGTCCGGCGGCCCGCTGGGCATCATGCAGGCGTGCATGGACGTCGTCGTCCCGTACATCCACGACCGCAAGCAGTTCGGCCAGCCGATCGGCGAATTCCAGCTGATGCAAGGCAAGCTGGCTGACATGTACTCGACGATGATGGCCTGCAAGGCCTACGTGTATGCCGTCGGCCAGGCGTGCGACCGCGCCACTTCGCCCGAGCAGGTGCGCGCGCTGCGCAAGGACGCGGCCGGCGCGATCCTGTACAGCGCCGAGAAGGCGACGTGGATGGCCGGCGAGGCGATCCAGGCGCTGGGCGGCAACGGCTACATCAACGAATACCCGGTCGGCCGGCTGTGGCGCGACGCGAAGCTCTACGAAATCGGCGCGGGTACCAGCGAGATCCGCCGGATGCTGATCGGGCGTGAACTGTTTGCGGAAACGGCGTAACCTGAGGAGATAACGGCCGAGGCCGTGTCCTTTTTCCTAGCATCTGGGGTCAGACCCGGACAGGACACAAGCTCGGCGGTATTACGGCAGGGTTCGTGTCCTGCTGGGGTTGACCCCAGAGGGACACAAGCTCAGCCATTGTGGCCAAATCCATGACCCAGCCCGCCTTCCCGAAACTGCTGTCCTCGCAGATCGCGTTCGATATCGCGCGCACGATCCTCGACGGCTTCGACAAGCATTACCGGCTGTTCCGCCAGGCCAGCCAGGATGCCAAGCGCTACTTCGAGCGGGGCGAGTGGGCCGTGGCGCAGGCGGCGGCGCGCGAGCGGATCGGCTTTTACGACCGCCGCGTGCAGGAGTGCGTGCACCAGCTGGAGGACGAATACGCTCCCGACGACCTGTCCGACGCCGTCTGGCGCGAGCTGAAGCTCCATTACATCGGCATGCTGGCGGGGCACAAGCGGCCGGAACTGGCGGAGACGTTCTTCAACTCCGTCTGCTGCAACATCCTGCACCGCAGCTATTTCCACAACGAGTTCATCTTCGTGCGCCCCGTCGTCTCCACCGAATACATCGAGACGGAGGAGCTGGCGCCCACTTACCGCGTCTACTATCCCGCGGTGGACGGCATGACGTTCACGCTGCGGCGGATCGTCACGAACTTCCAGCTGGACGCCAAGTTCGCCAACCTCAGCCGCGACGTGGCCCTGGTCGAGCAGCGGCTTGCGCCCTTCTTCGGCGATCTGGCGCCGAACGCGCAATTCCAGATCCTGTCGAGCCTCTTCTTCCGTAACAAGGGCGCTTACATTGTCGGCAAGGCGATCAACGGCGAGCAGGAGTTGGCATTCGTCGTGCCGATCCTGCACAACCGCCACGGCCAGCTCGTGCTCGACACCGTGCTGACGGAACGCGAGCAGGTCGAGATCCTGTTCTCGTTCACGCGCGCCTACTTCATGGTGGATATGGAAGTGCCGTCCGCCTACGTGCAGTTCCTGCGCTCCATCCTGCCGCGCAAGCCGCGCAGCGAGCTGTACACGGTGCTGGGCCTGCAGAAACAGGGCAAGACGGCGTTCTACCGCGATTACCTGCAACACTTGAAACACTCGTCCGACCTGTTCGAGATTGCGCCAGGCATCCGCGGGCTCGTGATGCTGGTGTTCACGCTGCCGTCGTTCCCCTACGTGTTCAAGGTGATCAAGGATTTTTTCCCGCCGCCGAAGGACACGACGCGCGCGCAGGTCAAGGAAAAATACCTGCTCGTGAAGCTGCACGACCGCGTCGGCCGGATGGCGGACACGCTGGAATACTCGAACGTCGCATTTCCCCGGGCGCGTTTCTCGGAAGAGCTGGTGGCCGAGCTGAAGCAGCACGCGCCGTCGCTCGTCGAGGAGGATGGCGAGCAGATTATCGTCAAGCACCTGTACATCGAGCGCCGGATGACGCCGCTGAACCTGTGGCTGATGCAGGCGGAACAGGCCGGCGACGATGCGGCACTCGAGCATGGCATCGTCGAGTACGGCAACGCGATCCGCGACCTGGTCGCTGCCAATATCTTCCCCGGCGACATGCTGTACAAGAACTTCGGCGTCACGCGCAACCGCCGCGTCGTGTTCTACGACTACGACGAGATCGAGTACGTGACGGACTGCCAGTTCCGCGTGATCCCGCCGGCCCGCAACGAGGAGGACGAGATGTCGTCCGAACCGTGGTACCCCGTCGGCAAGCACGACGTTTTCCCCGAACAGTTCGGTCAGTTCCTGCTGGGTAATCCAAAGATCCGCCGGCACTTCATGCACCACCACGGCGAGCTGTTGACGGCCGCCTGGTGGCAGGAACACAAGCAGCGCATACTGGATGGCTTCATCGAGGACGTGTTCCCCTATCCCCAAGCCATCCGCTTTTGTCATCAAACCGTGGCGCCCGCAGCGGCGCCGCCCTCACTGGAGACTATTGAAAATGAATGATCCTATCGTAATCGTCGGCGCCGCCCGTACCCCGATGGGCGCCTTCCAGGGCGACTTTTCCAGCCTGTCCGCGAACGACCTCGGCGCCGTCGCGATCAAGGCCGCCGTCGAGCGGGCCGGCATCCAGCCGGAGCTCGTCGAACACGTCTACTTCGGCAACTGCCTGATGGCCGGCCAGGGCCAAGCCCCGGCGCGCCAGGCATTGCTGAAAGCGGGCCTGCCGACGTCGACCGGCGCCGTCACGTTGTCGAAGATGTGCGGCTCGGCGATGCAGGCGGCGATCTTCGCGCACGACCAGCTGGTGGCGGGCAGCGCGGACGTCGTCATCGCCGGCGGCATGGAGTCGATGACCAACGCCCCTTACCTGATTCCGAAGGCGCGCGGCGGCTACCGCATCGGCCACGGCATGATGTTCGACCACATGATGCTGGACGGCCTCGAGGATGCCTACAGCAAGGATGAAAAGTCCGGCGGCGGCCGCTCGATGGGCACGTTCGCGGAAGAATGCGCGACGAAGTACAGCTTCACGCGCGAGCAGCAGGATGCCTTCGCGATCGAGTCCGTCAAGCGCGCCCAGGCGGCATCGAACGGCGGCAAGTTCGCGTGGGAGATCGCACCGGTCACCGTGTCCGGCCGCGGCGGCGACGTCGTCATCGACAAGGACGAAGGCCCGCAAAAGGCCAAGCTGGACAAGATCCCGGCGCTGAAGCCCGCGTTCAAGAAGGACGGCACGATCACGGCCGCGTCGTCGTCGTCGATCAACGACGGTGCCGCCGCGCTGGTGATGATGCGCGAATCGACGGCGAAGAAACTGGGCGCGCCGATCATTGCGAAGATGGTGGGCCACGCGACCAATGCGCTGGCCCCGAACGAATTCACGACGGCGCCCGTCGGCGCAATCAGGAAGCTGCTGGACAAGAACGGCTGGAAGGCATCGGACGTGGACCTGTTCGAGATTAACGAAGCGTTCGCGGCGGTGCCGATGGCGGCGATGCACGAGCTGGACATCCCGCACGCGAAGGTGAACGTGCATGGCGGCGCCTGCGCGCTGGGCCACCCGATCGGCGCATCCGGCGCGCGTATCATCGTCACGCTGCTGGGCGCGCTGAAGGACCGCGGCGCCAAGCGCGGCGTCGCTGCGCTGTGCATCGGCGGCGGCGAAGCGACGGCCGTTGGCATCGAGCTGGTGTAATGGCGGCGGCCCTGATCATCGGCGCCTCGCGGGGCATCGGCCATGAGCTGGTTCGGCAATACCTGCGGGACGGCTGGCGCGTGATCGCCACCGCCCGCCAGCAGGCCGATTGCGACGCGCTGGCCGCCCTCGGGGCCGAGGTGCACGTGCTGGACGTGAACAACGTCGAGGCCGTGGCGGGCCTCGGCTGGAAACTGGATGGCGAGCACCTGGACGTGGCGATCCTGAACGCGGGCGTGTACGGCCCGCGCCATGACGGGTTCCCGGTCCAGGCGGACTTCGACAACGTGATGCACACGAACGTGCTGTCGGCGATGCGGCTGCTGCCGATCGTCGCACCGCTGGTCGCCGCCGCACGGGGCAAGCTGGCCGTGATGTCTTCGCGCATGGGCTCGCTTAGCGAACGCCACAGTGCGATCGGCTCGCTGTACCGCGCCAGCAAGGCGGCGCTGAACTCGGTGCTGGTGGACACGGCGCTGACGTTCGGCCACCAGGGCGCCACCTGTGTCGCGCTGCATCCGGGCTGGGTGCGCACGGACATGGGTGGCGGCAGCGCCGACCTGATGCCGGCCGACAGCGCCGCCGGCATCCGCGCCACGCTGGCCGCGCTGCCACCATCCGACAAGGCCGTGTTCGTCAACTACGACGGCACGCCGATCGGTTGGTGATCCCACTACAGCCGAGCCCGTGTCCACCGTGGGGTCAACCCCGTTTTTGGACACGATCTCAGCTGCAGCATTGCTGAACTCGTGTCCGATTTCGGGGTTGACCCCAAGGTGGACACGGGCTGAACAACAGAGAGAACGAGAGAGACAATGGTACTGAGCGAAGAACATCAGATGATCCGCGATGCGCTGCGCACGTTTGCGCAGGAACGGCTGGCGCCGCAGGCGGCGAAGTGGGATCGGGAACATCACTTCCCGAAGGACGAGCTGCGCGAGCTGGCGGCGCTGGGTGCCTTTGGCGTCGCTGTGCCGGAGGAGTTCGGCGGCGCCGGGCTCGACTATGTGTCGCTCGCGCTCGTGCTGGAAGAGATCGCGGCGGGCGACGGCGGCACGTCGACGGTCATCTCGGTCAACAACTGCCCCGTCTGCAGCATCGCGATGATGTACGCCAACGCGCGCCAGAAGGAGCAGTGGCTGAAGCCTTTGGCCAGCGGCGCGATGCTGGGCGCGTTCTGCCTGACCGAACCGCATACAGGCAGCGATGCGGCGGCACTGCGCACGACCGCCACCCGCGACGGCGACCATTACGTGATCAACGGCGTCAAGCAATTCATCACGTCCGGCAAGTACGCCGACGTGGCGATCGTCATGGCCGTGACCGACAAGGCGGCCGGCAAGAAAGGCATCAGCGCGTTCTGGGTGCCGACCACGACGCCCGGCTACGTCGTTGCCGGCCTGGAGCAGAAGATGGGCCAGCACTCGTCGGACACCGCGCAGATTGTGTTCGACAATTGCCGCATTCCGGCCCAAAATCTGATCGGTGAGGAGGGTATGGGCTACAAGATTGCACTGTCCGGGCTGGAAGGCGGACGCATCGGCATCGCATCGCAATCGGTCGGCATGGCACGCGCCGCTTTCGAGGCTGCGCTCGCTTATGCGAAAGATCGTGAGACATTCGGACAACCAATCTTCCAGCACCAGTCGGTACAATTCAAACTCTCCGAGATGGCAACCCAGATCGAAGCGGCGCGCCAGTTGATCCTGCACGCGGCATCGATGAAGGACGCCGGCCTGCCCTGCCTGAAGGAGGCGGCAATGGCCAAGCTGTTCGCGTCCGAGATGGCCGAGCGCGTTTGCTCCGATGCGATCCAGGTGCACGGTGGCTATGGCTACGTGTCCGATTTCCCGGTCGAACGGATCTACCGCGACGTGCGCGTCTGCCAGATCTACGAGGGAACGTCGGACATCCAGAAGCTGCTGATCGCCCGGGCCTTGTGACATGTCACGAAACTGTATGGTTTTGTACTCGCCACGTGCCAAATGATCTATTTTTGCCATTGCTCTTATACAATAGACAGCAAGGAGATTTGCTATGTATCGAGTGATGCTGGTGGAAGACGATACCCGGCTGGCCGATCTGGTCACCGAGTATCTGGCGGGCTATGAGTTCAAGGTGGACGTGGTCGGCCGCGGCGACGAGGCCGTGGCGCGCTTCAAGGCGAACCCTCCCGACATCGTGGTGCTGGACCTGATGTTGCCCGGCCTCGACGGCATGCTCGTGTGCCGCCAGTTGCGCGACATCACGAAGGTGCCGATCCTGATCATGACAGCGCGCGAAGATTCCTACGACGAAGTGTCGCTGCTGGAACAAGGCGCGGACGATTTCATCAACAAGCCCGTACAGCCGCGCGTGTTGCTGGCGCGCCTGCGGGCGCTGCTGCGCCGGGCGCAAGGCAAGCCGGCGAACGACATGCTGACGTTCGGCTCACTGTCGATCGCGACGAGCGACCGCACCGTCACGTGGCGCGGCGAACCTTGTGTACTGAGTAATACCGAATACAAGCTGCTGCTGGTGCTGGCGGAATCGGCCGGTACCGTGCTGTCGCGCGATGCGCTGTTGAAGAAGATGCGCGGCATCGAGTTCGACGGCCTGGACCGCAGCATCGACAACAGCATCTCGAAGCTGCGCCGCAAGTTCGACGATACGGAATCGGAAAAGATCAAGACGGTATGGGGCGAAGGGTACCTGTTCTCGCCCTCCGCCTGGAGCGCTTGAATCGGCTTGGTTTGGCTTAGTTCGGCTTGGTTCGGTTGAATTCAGTGACGACGCGACCCGCTCACTCGATGACGGGTGCGATCGCGACCGGCGCGTTCTGGCTGATTACCTGCACCCGCTCCGGCCACTCGGCGAAGCGGTACACCATGATCCGAAAGCCCGTGTTCGCGTCGCCGTCGAACGCGGCGCCTTCGGTGGCCGGCAAGGTCACTTCCCGCAGCGGCTCGCGGATGCGCACCGCTGCGTCGCTTTTCGGCATGAACGCGAAGCGCACGCCCGCGCAAAACCGGCCGTTATAGGCCGCATCCGTATACCGCAGGTACTGCAACGCCTGGTCGCACGCGGCGCGCAGGTCGGCGCTCTCGTACACGCCATCCACACGGGGAATGATCGACAGCCGCGGCTGGAACGTAAACTGGCTGATCTTGCGGTTCAGCACCAGCATCGCGTTCTCGTCATACGCGGCCTTCAACAACGGGAACGTGGTGCGCCCGGTCGGGTCCAACGGCAGGTTCAACTGCGTCGTGCGGCCCGACAACGTCAGCCGCAATCCGTCCAGCGACTGCCCGGGTTCCTTCGGCGCCACCTGGTAGTGGTTCTGCAAAAAATTCTTGGCCTTGCCGTATTTCGCGAACGTGACCATCGCCCGGTAGGCTTCCCGGTAGCTGACCCATCCCCCTTCCTGGGCCTGCCCCGGCGCCTGGACCTGTGCCACGCAACCATCCGCGCCCGCGCACAAGGCGAGGACGAGAGGCAAACGCGCGGCAAAGGAGCGGATCGTGGCCATCGTCAGAAGCGGTAAGCCAGCGCCGTCGTAACGGAAAGATTGGTCGGCCGCTCCACGAGCGGGCTTTTCCTTGCATCACCGACGAGCCGGTTCGCCTGCACGCCGGACGTGATCATCCACGCCGGCGACAGCCCCCAATTCCAGCGCGCGCCGACCCGTACATCCGCAATACCGCCATCCGGCGCGTACTCCGGGTTGATGCGGTGGAAGTCGGCTTCCTCGCGCGTCACGCCGAAATAGGCCATGTTGTACGCGCGGTTCACGACGGTAACACCGGCCGCCAGCGACAGCGTGTGATGCGGCGCAATCTCCTGCGCGATGTGCTGCAGCGCCACGTACATGCGCAGGCCGCGGCGGTCATTGCCCGCGCCGTACAGCGTCGTCGTCGTCAGCCGCAGCTTCGGCGTCAGGTAAAAGTTCGCGAAGCCGCCGTACACGAGACGCGGTTCGATATTCGTCATGCCGTCCAGGCGGTTCACCGGCGCGTCCGGCGGTGAGCCGCCATCGTCCTTCGGTTCGCCAATGTCGACGGGCCCGGTGTCCACCGGCGGCGGCAACCACGTTGCCGGTCCGCCCGGGTCCCCGGAAGCTTCGCTCACGGAGCCCAGCCGGTACATCCTCGTGCCGGACGCATCCCGCCCCGCGTTCAGCGCGATCATCGGACCGTATTCGACGCGCGGCGAGCTCGACAGATGCATGCCGGCGCTCAGTCCGGAAACAAACACGCCGTTGCTCCATTCGATCTGGAGCATCGGCAGCGCCGTCGTGCGACGCTCGCGTGCGCCTTCGTAGCGCGCTGTGTACTGCGCGCCCAGTCCAACGTACATGTCGCGGCTGCCGTCAGGCATGGGGTTCGTGGAGGGCGTTTGCGCATGGGCCGCGCCACACATGCCCGCCAGGGCAAGCACGAGTAACTTGTACATGTTTGCATTCTGGAGATCGAATGCCTCCCATTTTATATTGCTTGCCACGCAATCGTTGAACTACGTCAAGAAACGCTGTCGCCCTGCATCAGCCGCATCGGGAGCATTCACCACACTCGCCCGCGCAGCTGCGCTGGGGGCACCATGATCGCTTTGCTGCGCCAAGGGCTGCGAGCGAAGACGGCACGGATAGCGTGGATCGCGGATTCGGATAGGCGCATCGCTAGCTCCTGGAAACAAGAGTTGCCATGTTAGACAGCGCGATTCCCGCAGTCCTCCGACACATGTCTGCTTTTTGTCATAAATTTGTCTGAACAGGTTTTGTCGGCATTGATTCTTATACAATGGCAACATGAACCGCCTGTTTTTCCGCCTCGTCATCCTGGTGATGCTGTCGATCAGCGTGGCGGCCTTCATCGTGTACTTCACCATCAACAGGCTGTTCGGCGACCCGCTGGAAAACATCGCCCGCAACCAGGCTGCCGCGCAGATTTTCCTGCTCGAACAATACGTGGACCAGGCCCCCGCCGACGGCTGGCTCGACCGGCTGAACAAGGTGCGCGAAGTGTCCGACGTGCGGTTCGACCTGATCCCGATTTCGGTGGCGCGGCAGCAGCTCTCGCGCAGCGATCGCGAGGCGTTCGACCGCGGCGAGGTGGTGATCGACATCGCCAATAAATCGCTGCTGCGCCGCGTCGACCTGACCGGAGATAAATACATCGGCAGCGACGAGGAAGCGATCCACGCGCAAAACCTGCCGATCGACATCAAGGTGGCGCTGCAAATGGAAGCGCTGCGCTATCTGATCGTCGCGCTGGCGCTCCTGATCCCGATCGGCGTGTGGTCGCGGTCACACTGGCACGGCCTGCAGGTGCTGATGCGCGTCGCGGACAAGTTCGGCGCCGGGCAACTGAAGGTGCGGGTCCAGATGAAGCCGGGCGACAGCATCTATCCGCTGGCCGAACGCATCAATCACATGGCGGACCGTATCGAAACGCTGCTGGAATCGCAGCGCGGCCTGCTGCATTCGGTGTCGCACGAGATCCGCACGCCGATCGCCCGCCTCGAATTCGCGTTCGAGCTGCTGCACGACATGGCGACGGGCGGCGCAGGCGACACGCTGCTGCAAAAGCGTATCGGCAGCATGCAGGACGACCTGACGGAGCTGAAGTCGCTCGTCAACGAACTGCTCGGCATGGCGCGGCTGGACAGCGACCAGCCGCTGCGTTACGAAACGTTCGACCTGACCGAGGCGCTGCGCAGCTGCGCGAACTCGCTGCCGCCGGCGGCCGTGTCGCTGGACGTGTCGGTACCGGACGGCATGGGCACCTATTACGGCGATTGCCGCCTGCTGATGCGTGCCACCGGCAACCTGCTGCGCAATGCGCAGAAATATGGAAACAGCAAGGTCGCCCTGTCGGCCGCCCGCAAGCTGGGCGCCGTGTCGATCACCGTCGACGACGACGGTCCCGGCATTCCGGAAGAAGAGCGCGAGAAGGTATTCGAGCCGTTCTACCGGCTCGACCGCTCGCGCGACCGCGGCACCGGCGGCTTCGGCCTGGGCCTGTCGATCGCCGCCAAGGCCGTCTCGCTGCATGGCGGCTCGCTGAAGATCGACACGTCGCCATTGGGTGGCGCGCGCTTCACGATCACCTTGCCTCCCGCGTAGGGGTCGTCAGCGGCGGTGTCGAAGCCGGCTCGCCATGCACCACCTTCTCGTACTCGGCGATGACCTGGGCACCGAACAGCAGCAAGGTCGCGCCGATCTCCAGGCTGAACATGACGACGATCGCCGTCGTCATCGAACCGTACACGACGTTCACTTGCGACAATGTGGAGAAATACCACACAAGTACGTGCCGCGCGACTTCCCATAACACTGTCGCGGTGACGCCGCCGATCAGCGCGTGCTGCCAGCTCAGGCGCCCCACCGGCATCACCATGTAGATCGACGACAGCAACAGCACCTCGCCCGACAGCCCCAGCATGTACAGCAACGCGCCGGACAGCCCCTGCAGCGACCAGTCGATACCGAACAGCCGCACGCTTTCGGCGCCGATCACCTGCAGGCTGCCGGCCACCAGGGTCACGACCAGCGCGCCGATGCCCAGGCACAGGATGTAGCAATACGGCAGCACGGCCGAGATCAGGTAGTGACGCCGGCGGATCGCGACGCGATGGATGAAGATCACGCACATCGCGTTTTCCAGCACGGTGAACGCGAGCGAGCTGAAGAACAGCATCGTCAGCACGAGGAACCAGCCGACGAGGTCGCGATGCTCCAGGAAATGGGCGACCTCGGCAACGATCGCGCGCGACTGCCCCGGCACCAGCCACTCGAGGTAGTGCCCGATCGTCTCCAGCAACTCGGCCGGGTCGATGACGTGCGACAGGGCGACCACGACCAGCATCAGCAGCGGCACGATCGACAGCAGCGAGTAATACGCCACAGCACCCGCGAGCAGCAGGCCCTGGTTCGCGCGAAAGCCCTTCAGGCATTGCAGCGCGAATCGCAGCGGATGGCCGAGCACGATCGTGACGGCCTTACGGTTCAGTATCGGCATGGAGGAATTGTACCGAGGCATGCCTGCGGCTGACGCTCGGCTGGAACTAGATCAGCGCCAGGGCGTCGCGCAGTGCCGCGCACGTTTGCGGCAGGCCTGCTGCTCGTATGTCGCGATCAGGTCAACGGCGGTTTTCGGCGGATTGCGCGCAACGGCGCTGGATACAGGACACACGCGTCGAGCACGACGGTGTACCGGGCATACCCGGCCATCAGTACCCCAGGTCGAGCTCTTGTGCTTGATCGGCCAGTTCCTGCAATGCCGTGCGCGAGGCTTGGCGCCGCGCCTCCTTGTAGGCGACCACGTCCTCGAAGCGGATGCGGCGATGGGTGCCCACCTTATGATGGGGAATCTTGCCTTCCTCGAGCAGGCGCACGACGTGGGGCCGCGACACGTTCAAGAATGTTGCCGCTTCCTGCGTCGTCACTTCCAGCTCTTCCGGCATGATCGTGATCGTTTTGCCTTGCGCCAGCGAGCCCAGCATGTCGGCAAACAGGCGCAACACCTTCGGCGGCAGCTTGAGCAACGGGGCGGACGCGACGCCTGCGCCTTCCGGCACCAGTGCGATCTGCACGGCATGCGAGTGATCCAGTGCGCTGACGATGCAACGCTGCGCTACCTTTGCGAGCTCGACGTCTTCCTGGTTTTCCAAACGGTCGATTGCGTTGGACATCGGATCCTCCATGAAGGGCATATGAACAAATCATACGAATCATACGAAACAAACGAAATAAACGCAAGCAAACAAGCAAGCAAGCAGGTAAGCAACCTAGCAAACAACGAGCCGCCTAGCGTACCGCCGGCTCCAGCAACGTTACCGTCTGCCGCTCCGTATCGATCCGTGCGCGGATGCCCATCGGCAAGGTGAACTGGTGGCGGATGTGGCCGAACGACCAGCCCGTCACGGCCGGGATGGTCAGCGGGCGCAGGTGCTGGTCCGTCGTTTCGTCCAGCGTCAGCGACGGGCCGTCGTCCGCCGGGCCGCAGCCTTCAAAGATGCCCAGCATGATGCCGGCTGCGGAGCGGAACGGCTGGTTCAGGTTCAGGTTCAGCTGCATCATCATTCGGTCGACGCGGTACGGTTCCTCGTTGACCTCTTCCAGGAACAGCAGTTTGTCGCGGATGTCGGCCGCGTACGGCGTGCCGGCCAACGCGCTGACCAGCGCCAGGTTGCCGCCCATCAGCGCGCCCGTCGCCGTGCCGGGCACGACGGTACGCAGCGCATAGTGCTCGCTGCCCGGCTCCATCGCGGCCTTACGGCTGTTTTCCAGCGCCATCGGGATCACGTACTCGTCCTCCGGCCGCATCAGCACGTTCAGCAGGTGCGTCGTCGAGTAATCGGACAACGTCGACATGCCGACGGGGCCGTGGAACGTGACGAGCCCGGCGTGGCGGTGGATCGCCAGGTGCAGCGCCGTGATGTCGGAATAGCCGACGAGGATCTTTGGATGCCGTCGGATCAGGGCGTAGTCGAGATGCGGCAGCAGCTGCATCGCGCCGGAGCCGCCGCGAATCGCCCAGATCGCCTTGACGTCCGGGTCCGTGAACATCGCGTGCAAGTCCTCGAGCCGGTGCTGCCAGGGGCCGGCGTAATTGCCGTACACCTCCGTCACGTGGCAGCCCAGCTTGACGGCAAAGCCCAGCGCCTCGGCATTGGCGACGGCCTTGTCGATCGCTGCCTGGCTGACCTGGCCGGCCGGCGTGACGAGGCCGATGGTGTCGCCGGGCAGCAGCCGCGGCGGTTTGATCAGTTGCATGGTGGGTGTGCGGGAAGGCGAGCGCGCCGCCGCGGGCAGGGCCGCGGCGGCGCCGAAGGCAGCGAGGAGGCGGCCGAAGCCGCGCCGATCGGTCACCCGGTCAGAAGAACTTGTACTTCAGGGTGAACGACAGCGCGCGACCGCGTGGATCGGCCACGCGCGGATCCCAGCCGGCGCCCACCACCTCGTCGACGTTGTGCGCCGTGAACGGCGGGTCTTCGTCGAACAGGTTCTGGATGCCGACGGTGATCGTCGTGTTCCGGAATCCCGTGTACGTGGCCGACAGGTCGTACTTCGTGTAATGGTGCACGCGCGGATCGAAGCCGGCCGGTGGCGTGCCCTTGCCGCCGTTCGGCACCTGGTCGTTGTAGCCGGACGCATAGCGTTGCAGCAGCAGCGCGCTCCAATTGCCGCGTGCGACCGTCAGGCTGGCCGTGTGCTTCCAGCGCAGGTACACGTCGCGCGTGTTGAACTGGCTGACCTGTTCCTTGTACGGCTGGCCTTCGAACTCGGCGAACTTGAAGCTGTCCATGTAGGTGCCGTCCAGCACGGCCGTGTACTTGTAGCCCTGGTACGCGTTGTCGTAGCGCAGGCCGACGTCGACGCCGCGCGTCTTCAGCCCGGCAGCATTGATCCAGCCGGCTTCCACGTGATCGATCACCTGGGTGTTCGGGTCGCGGATGATGTACTGCTGCAGGTACTGCCAGTTCTGCAGCACGATCTGCGGCGTGCGGTTCAGGATGCGGTCCTTGATGTTGATGGCCCACCAGTCCAGCGACGCGGAGAAGTTCTTGAACGGCTCGATCACGACACCCAGCGTGCCCTGCTTCGACGTTTCCGGCCGCAGGTTCGGGTTGCCGCCCGTGTTGTAGTCGAGGCGCGGGATCGCGCAGAAGTCCGGGTTGCCCGGGTGGGCCGCGCAGCCTTCCTGGTCGATCACGCCGTTCGGCAGTTCCTGCGACAGGCGGCCCGCGTACAGCTGCGCGAAGCTCGGCGCCAAGAAGCCCTTGCTGGCCGAGCCGCGGAACAGCAGCCACTCCTTCGGCTGGTAGCGGAACGCCACCTTCGGATTCGTCGTGGCGCCCACCAGGCTGTAGTTGTCGCGGCGGATCGCCAGCTGCACTTCCAGGTCCTTCAGCACCGGCACCAGCGCTTCGGCATACACGGCGCGTACGTATCGCGTTGCCTCGGCCAGGTTCGCGTTACCCGGCGCCAGCAGGATCTTCGTCGCATCGACGTCCTGCGCGAACCCGTACGTCTCCCTGCGCAGGTCGAAGCCCGCGGCCAGCGACAGCGCGCCGGCCGGCAGCTGCAACACTTCGCCGGAAATGGAGCCGTCCAGCTGCGTCATCGTCGTGCGGCCGTGCTGGAACGCGCCCATGTATTTGGTCGACGCGATCAGGTCCGTCGCCTGCTGCGTCTGCGACTGGCCCGGGCCCACCCAAGGATTGATGATGCCGCTGCCCAGCGCCGCATAGATCTTGTCAGTCCAGCCGTAGCCGTCGACGAGGTCCATGCGCGCCTTGCTGCCGGACTTCGACAGGCCCAGCTTGTAGTCGTACTTGCCGGCCAGCGTCCCTTCCAGTGCGACGAGGGCGCGGTAGTTATCGAGCGTGATGTCCTGCGTGCGGTTGCCGAACGGCGCCGCGCGCCACTTGTAGATGATCGGCTTGGTCTTGTCGTACGACGCGATGTACGGCGACAGGTCCTGGTAGTACGGCCCGTTGACGGGATACGCGTTGCCGTTCGCCAGGCTCGTCGAAATCTGCAGCGGGGTCAGCTCGGCCGTCGTCTTCGTGCGCGAGCCCAGCAGCTCGACGAACACGCGATGGTCGGCATTGATCTTGAACGTGCCGCGCGACACCCCGGTGGTGCGCTCGACGGGGAACGACATCACGTAGTCGCCGCCGTAGTCGTACGCGCACGAGTACCTGGTGCGCGTGATCGGCGTGACGTTCGTCCACAGCTCGCTCGCGTATTGCGACATGCCGGGGATCGAGTCGCACTTGCCTTGCAGGGAGAGCAGGCCCGCTTGCAGGTACGTTGTGCTGTCGCCCGGCATCTTGAAGCCGGTGCCCAGCGCCGTGCCGGCACCGGTGAGGATGTTCGCGTACGGCGTGCCGGTGGTGTCCGGCGACAGGCCGCGCGCCGGCTGGTAGCCGTTGGCGAAGTCGCGCTGGCTGGAGGCCAGCTTGTCGTTGACCTCGCGCGTCACGCTGGCCATCACGTTCCAGCCGTTCGTTTCCAGGTCGCCGTAGCCGCCCACCACCGAGTAGCGCCGCTCCATGCCGCCGCCCGCCTCGGTGCCGTTCAACGTCGTCGACGCTTCCAGGCCCTGGTAATCCGTCTTCAGGATGAAGTTGACGACGCCGCCGATCGCATCGGTGCCGTAGATCGCCGACGCGCCATCCTTCAGGATTTCGACGCGGGCGATCGCGGCCAGCGGGATCGAGTTCAGGTCGACGGCCTTGCCGCTGCCGCCGTTGTTGCCCAGCCGGCGGCCGTTCAGCAGCACCAGCGTGGCGTTCGGGCCCAGCCCGCGCAGCGATGCGAACGATGCGCCGCCAGACGTACGGTCGGCATCGGCGCCGAACACGTTGTTCCCGGAGGTCATATTGTCCGCGCCCGTGCCGTTGGCCGAGATCAGGCGCAGCAGCGCCTCGGCGTTCGTGACGCCGGCCTTCTGGATCGCGTCGGACGTGATCGTCTGCACCGGCAGCGCGCCTTCCTTGGCGACGCGCTTGATGCTCGACCCCGTGATTTCCACGCGCTGCATGGGTTGATCGGCCTGTTGTGCAACGGCCGGACCGACGACACCGATCAGCGCAATCATGTGCGCCAGCTGTTTAACCTTCACTAACCTCTCCCGATGAGTTTCACGTGGCGCCAGCTGGACGGGTGGCGGCGTCGTTGCGCCGCGCTATCCCGCGCTGTCCCGATTCAGGTTAGCGCGCGAAAAAACGCGCCAGCCAATGAATATTGCAGGCCCAGCCATAACTTTTTGGAATGCTTTACCTTCAACGTGCCATTGTAGCGGCCGCGTCGCGGCCCGCTGCGTCAATGTCCAGGTAACGCCAGTTCGTGAATTCGACGGGATGGCGCTTGTAGTTTTTTAGCCACGGTTGCCGGATGTCCGCGGAGATCGGGTGCGTCAGCAGCACCCACGGGTTATAGGCGTGCAGGATGTCGGCCATCTCATTGTAGAGCCGGGTGCGCTCAGGACTGTCCGCCATGCGCCGGGCGGTCTCGTAGCGCTGGTTGTATGCCGGCAGGTTGAAGCGTGCGTAGTTGGCACGCCCGACGTTGCCACCATACAACAGTTGGTAAAAATTGTCGCCGTCCGGGAAGTCGGCCACCCAGTTCGTCTCGAACATCATCACCTTGCCCAGCCGCGAAGCCTTGATGATCTCCGTCTTCTTGTCGTTCTTGAACGCGACCTGCAGCCGCAGCGACAGGAACGTTTTGCGCCACAGCTCATCGCGCAGCCGGCCCACCATCGTCGGTTCGCTATGCATCGTCAGCAGCAGCGGCGTGCCGTCCGGCTTCGTGCGCCAGCCATCCTTGCCGATCCGGTAGCCGTGGCGGTCCAGCAGCGCACGGGCCAGCGGCAGGTTGTGGACGATGGGGCTGCGGTACGCCGGATCGTAGCCCAGCACGTTCGGCGGCAGCGGCGTCTGCGCGGGGATCGCCAGGCCCTTCTTCAGCAAGGCCACGTCCTCGGCACTGTCGTAGGCCAGCGCGATCGCGCGGCGCAGCGCCACCTTGTCGGGCGTGTAGCCGCCGATGACGGGGTCCGCCATGTTCATCCACATGTAGTACGTCTGCAGCACGGGGAACGGATCGAGCACCATGCCGCGCCGCGCCAGTTCCGGCCGCAGCACGGGGCGCTGCGACGCCGGGTCCAGCACCAGGTCGCGCATCGATTCCGGCACCTGCTCGATGTAATCGAATTCGCCGTTCAGGTAGCCCAGCATGCGCGACTGGTACTCTTCCATGATCTTCACGTCGACCCGGTCCACCAGCGGCAGCCGCTTGCCTTCCAGCGCCGCGGCCAAGGCGCTGTCACCGGGCGCCACCTGCTCGGCATGGAAGCGCGCGTGGTAATCGCGGTTGGCCAGCAGCGTGATGCGGTCGCTGCGCTTCCATTCGCCGATGACGAACGGGCCGCTGCCGACGGGATGGTTGCCCAGCTGGCTGCCATACCGCTCGGCCGCCTCGCGTGCGACGACACCGGTAGCGGGCAGCGCGAGGTAGAACGGCAGGCTGGGATCGGGCGCCTTCAGCCGCAGTTGCAAGGTATAGCGGTCCAGCGCGCGCAGGCCGGCGATGTCCGTCGCGTAGCTGAATTTGTCGCGCCAGGCCTCGTCGCCAACCAGCTTGCCCTCGAACAGGAACAGCCATGGCGACTTCAGTGCGGGGTCGTACAGGCGCTTGATCGTGTAGACGTAATCGTCGGCCGTCACCTCGCGGCGCTTGCCGTCGAAGATCGGATCGGCGGCGAACAGCATGCCGTGCTTCAAGCGGAACGTCCACGTGGTGCCGGCCGCGTCGACCTCGGGCATCGCCACCAGCGTGTTCGGACGCAGCTTCACGGGCCGCGCCAGGTAGTCGTAGCGCAGCATCGGATCGAACAGGTTTTCCAGCAGCGACAGGCTGGCCAGGTCGGATGCAACTGCTGGATCGAGCCCTGTTTCGCCGGTGGACAGCAGCGCGTGCAGCACTTTCGGTTGCGCGGCGGCGGCCACCGGGGCGGCAAGCCAGGCGGCGGCAAGCCAGGCGGCGGCAAGGAGCAGGGCGGCAAGCGTTGTGCGGAAGCGTTTCATGTGCCGTGAGCATAAAGCAGCGGGCCCGCGCACGCCAGCCTCATAACCTTCGTGCATGCCCGACCGGTATACTTTCATCGCGCGCTCTATACTTTGCCTGCACAATCGCTTTTTCCATCCGCGGCGTTCATCTATGTCTTTAAACTATATCTGGGCCGGTTTCTTCCTCGTCGGCTTCGCGGCCGCGCTGGCCCAGTGGATCTTCCTCGGCGACACGGAAATCTTCAAGAAAATCATCGACGGCACGTTTGAATCGGCGCGCAGCGGCGTGATGGACATCGCGCTGCCGCTGGCCGGCGTGATGACCCTGTGGCTGGGCATCATGAACATCGGCGAGAAGGCCGGTGCGATCGGCTGGTTCGCCAAGGTGATCTCGCCGTTCTTCTCGCGCATCTTCCCCGACGTGCCGAAAGAGCACCCCGCCACCGGCCACATGGTCATGAACTTCTCGGCCAACCTGCTGGGCCTGGACAACGCGGCGACGCCGTTCGGCCTGAAGGCGATGGAAAGCCTGCAGACGCTGAACCCGGACAAGGATACCGCCAGCAATGCGCAGATCATGTTCCTCGTGCTGCACACGTCAGGCCTCACGCTGATCCCGCTGGCGATCATGGCGCAGCGCGCGATCCTGGGCGCGGCCGACCCGTCGGACATCTTCATCCCCTGCCTGATCGCGACCTATGTCGCCACCGTGGCCGGCATCGTCGCCGTGTCGATCCGCCAGCGCATCAACCTGTTCGACGGCGTGCTGCTGTCCTGGATGGGTGGCATCACGGCGGCGATCGTCGCGATGATCTGGTATTTCACGCAATACCTGTCGAAGACCGAGATCGAGACGGTGTCGAAAGTCGTCAGCAATCTCGTGCTGATGGGCGTGATCACCGTGTTCCTCGTCGGCGCGATGCGCAAGAAGGTCAACGTGTACGAGGCGTTCATCGAAGGGGCGAAGGGCGGCATCCAGACGTCGATCACCGTAATACCCTATCTCGTCGCGATGCTGGTGGCGATCAGCGTGTTCCGCAACGCGGGCGTGTTCGGCTTCATCGTGGGCGGCTTCGAGTGGATCGTCTCGAGCCTGGGCTTCAACACGGACTTCGTGCCGGCGCTGCCGACTGCGCTGATGAAGCCCCTGTCCGGCAGCGGCTCGAAGGCGATGATGATCGATGCGATGAAGACCTACGGGCCCGATTCGTTCGTCGGCCGCCTCGCCTGCATCTTCCAGGGTTCGGCCGACACCACGTTCTACATCGTCGCGCTGTATTTCGGCTCGGTCGGCATCCGCAAGACGCGCTACGCGATCTCGTGCGGCCTGATCGCCGACTGCGCCGGCGTGCTGGCGGCGATCGGCGTCGCCTACGTCTTCTTTGGTTAAGGATCTGTCATGACACTTCGCCCGCTGCTGCTGGCCGCACTGCTGGCCGCCCTCGTTCCCTGCGGTGCCCATGCCGAGCTGCCGGCCCAGGTCGCGCAGCTGGCCCACGCGGCCGGCATTCCCGAGGAAGCGATCGGCGCACTGGTCATGCGCGGTGACACGATCCTCGTCGCCAACCAGGAAGACCAGCCGATGCTGCCCGCGTCGACGATGAAGGTCGTCACGGCCGTCGTCGCGCTGGAGGAGCTGGGTCCGGCGTTCCGCGCCCGCACCGAATTGCGCAGCAAGGGCAGCATCGTGAACGGCACGCTGAAGGGCGACCTGATCGTGCGCGGCGGCGCTGACCTGGACTTCAACGAGGACACGCTGACGCACCTGCTGGAGCGCCTGCGCGCGCAGGGCGTGCGCAAGGTCGCCGGCGACCTGGTGCTGGACCGCCAGCTGTTCCAGCCCCCCCGCGCCGACGTGGGCCTGCCGCCGTTCGACGATGCGCCCGAGGCGTACTACAACGTGATCCCGGATGCGCTGCTGCTCAACATGAACATGCTGCGCATCGACATGGAGGCGACGGGCAAGGGCGTCAAGGCGGCGGCGCTGCCGGAGCTCGACAGCGTGACGGTGCGCTCCGAGCAGAAGCTGATCGATGGCGATTGCGCGAACTGGGAAGACGGCTGGCAGCCGCCGACGCAAGTGCGCACGGGCCGCACGCTGACCGTCGTGCTGCATGGGACATTCCCGCGCGGCTGCCGGCAGACCTATGCCGTCAACGTACTCGATCGCGACGACTATGCGGACCGATTGATCCGCGCCACGTTCAAGCGCCTCGGCGGCACCATCGCCGGCCGCACCCGCACCGTGGACCTGGCCGAGCACACCTCCACGTTGACGGCCGCCGCGGTGGCCGAGGGCACGCTGGGCGGGGATGCGCCAGCGCCGCAGGCATCCGGCACCGACAGCGACGGCAGCCGCCTGCTGGCCTTCCACGCATCGCGCGCGCTGCCGGAGATCGTGCGCGACACGATGAAGGTATCCGACAACGCGTTCGCGCGCACGCTGTACCTGACGCTTGGCAGCCTGCTGCCAGACCCGGTGCTGGGCAGCCGCCCATTGCCGGCCGGCCAGCGCCTCGCGATGCTGATGGCTGCGCGGGGCCAGGGCACGCCGGGCGGCGGCGAGGAAGCGGGCATGCCGACATCGACGGCGGCGCGCGCCGAGCAGGTTGTGCGCGGCTGGTTCAAGCGCCATGACATCGACGACACCGGCATGGTGCTGGAGAACGGCGCCGGGCTGTCGCGCAACGAGCGGCTGCAGCCGGTGCAGCTGGCGGCCGTGCTGCGCGCCGCGCAGAAGTCGTTATGGGCACCCGAATTCCAGGCCAGCCTGCCGATCGTCGGCGTCGACGGCACGATGCGGCGCCGGCTGAAGGACAGCACGGCCGCGACGCGGGCGCGCATCAAGACAGGCACCTTGCGCAACGGCGTCGCCGTCGCCGGCTACGTGCCGGATGCGAACGGCGAACCGTGCATCGTCGTGGCGATCATCAATCACGACAACATGGACAACAGCGTCGGCCGCGGCATCGTCGATGCGCTGATCGACTGGACGGCAAAGAGCAGCGCGGGCGACGCGATGTAAGCGCCGTCAGAGCACGCGCATATAGCGGGCCCGCACCTCGTCGCGGTTGCCGCAGTCGAAGTGCCACCACTCGCTGTTGATGCCGACAAAGCCCGCCTGCGTCATCGCTTCGCGCAGCAGCAGCCGGTTGGCGTGCTGCTCCCGCGTCAGGCGGCCCTCGGCCAGCATCTGGCGTTCGAGTGCCGGATGCGACAGCTCCGTCATGTCGTCGAAGCCCGTGCCCATGTCCAGCTCGCGGCCATCCTCGCCGTCGATCGTCACGTCCACCGCCATGCCGTACGAATGGATCGAGCCGCGCGCCGGGTCGGCCAGGTAGATGCGCAGGTTGGTGCCGGCCAGCGCATCCCATAGCTGCTCCTGCACGCGGTGCGGCCGCAGCGCATCGAGGATCACCAGCGTGCAGCCGGGCCGGCGCTGTGCCAGCCAGGCGACGGCGCGCTCGATCGCGGCGGCCGCCTCGGCGTGCAGCCACGCGCAATCGAGCGGCGAATACAAATCGCGGCCGACGAAGTTGTCGCGCGTCGCGTAGCGCAGGTCGATGCGGATGCCGGCGATCGTCGTCAGGTGTCGGTACTCCGGGTGACCCGGCACCTGCTCGCTGGTGATGGTGGCGGTCATGGCTTGTCCAGGCAGGCGCGCGCCGCGTGGGCGATGCTGTCGGCCAGCTGGCGAGCGCCGTGCGACAGCGGCGCGTGGCCGGCCGTCAGCAGGTACAGCTGGATCGCGATCGGCGGTTCCAGCGGGCGGCGCTGGATGGCCGCCGACGACGCGGCCGTGAACGGATCGACGACGGCCATGCCGCCGCCCGCCTCGACCAGCGAGCGGGCGATCTGGTACGTCTGCACGACCGTGTGGAACACGGGTTGGACGCCCTGCGCCTCGCATGCCGAGACGACCAGCTCGCCGAGCGGGTCGTTGTCCGCGTAGCCGATCAATTCGCCCTGCAGGCCGGCCGGCGACAGCGGCGTCTTCAGCTCGTCGTCGCGCCACGTGCCGGGCGGCGCGATGACGGTCATCACGCCGTGCGCCAGCGGCTCGGCCACGATGCCGGGATGGCGCGGATCCTGCAGCGACAGCGCCAGGTCGGCCTCGCCCAGGCGCAGCATGTTGACGATCTCGCTCGTGTGGTGCGTCGCCAGTTCGCAGCGCGTCGTCGGGAAGTCGCGCCGCCACATGCTCATCGCGCGCGGCAGCACGGAGATCGCCAGCGTTGGTGTCGACACCAGCCGGATGGTTTCGACGGCACGGCTCTTCAGGCTCGCGGCCAGGCGGCGGATGCCCTGCAGGTCGCGGTTCAGCTTTTCCGTTTCGGCGAACAGGCGGTGCGCCTCCGGCTTCGGATACAGCTTGCCGCGCACCCGCTCGAACAGCGGCATGCCGAGCTGCAGTTCGCAATGCTGCAGCACTTTAGTCACGGCCGGCTGCGAGATGTGCAGCACCTGCGCGGCGCCGCTGATCGTACCGACCTGCATGATCGCGTGGAAGACTTCGATGTGGCGCAGGCGCATGGTGTCTCCCGGGGTAGTGGTTCAGGGCTTGGCGGTGTTGACGGGCTGCGGGCCGGGCGCCGATACCGGCTTGGGCGCCGTCAGCACTTCCAGGATCGCCGCGCTTTCCGCATCGGGCACGCCATCCCAGTTGGCCTGGCGGTACTTGGTCTGGAAGGCTACCAGCACATTGTGCGTGGCTTCGTCGAACACGCCGGTGTTCGGCACGGCGTAGCCATGCTGCGCGAGCTTCTTCTGGAACCACGCCGCATCCGGCACGTTGTTCTCGAACTTCGCCTGCTGCAGCGCGACCTGGTTCGCGTCCGGCCACTGGATCAGGCCTGCATCGGCGAGGCGCTTCCACGGGAACAGCGGTCCCGGGTCCTGCTTGCGCTGCGGCGCGATGTCCGAGTGGCCGAGGATGTTCTCCGGCGCCACCTGGTGGCGCGCGACGAGATCCTTCAGCAGCGGGATCAGCTGGTCGATCTGCGCATCGGAGAACGGGGCGTACTGGCGCTTGCCGTCCGGCGTCACCGTGAAGCCGGGGTTGACGATCTCGATGCCGATCGAGCTGTTGTTCAGGTTCGTGTAGTTCTTCCAGCTCGACAGGCCGGCATGCCACGCGGCGTTCTTCTCGTCGACCAGCGCATAGAACTTCGGTTGCGGCGTATCCGTCAGCAGGTAATGCGCGCTGACCTCCTTCTCCGTCAGCAGCATGATCGAGCGCTGCAGGTCCGACACCGTGTAGTGCAGCACGATGAAACGCACGCGGCTGCTCTGGCCTTTCGACGTCAGCGTACGGTCCACTTCATACGGCGTGGTCGGCGCGGTCGCGCAGCCGGCCAGCGCGGCGGCACACAGGGAAGCAAGCAGGATTTTCTTCATCGATGGTCTCTAGTGGTTCAGTCGCCGCGCGCCGCCAGCCGCGCCGCGGCGGCATGGGGACGGGCGGTGCGTTGTTCGAATGCCAGCGCGGCCGGCAGGTCGTCCCGCACGGCCTGCGCGATCAGCGGGTGCAGCCCGGCGGCGCGGCCCGCCAGCACGATCGGCCGCGGTCCGAAGCGCGCCACCAGCGCGCGGGCCAGACGCGCCAGTTCCCGGCCCGCCTGCCGCAGGATATCGTGCGCCTCGGCATCATGCTCCGCGCTGCGCGCGACAGCCAGCGCCAGCTGCCCGATCTCGCCGCGCTCGCGCGTGTAGATGAACTGGCGCGAGTACGACCAGTCGCTGCCGCCGACGTGGTCGAATACAGCATGCGCCAGCGGGGAACGCTGCCACGCGCCCGGCTCCTCGTCCTCGCGGCGCCAGATGCGGCGCATCGCTTCGCGGGCGATCCAGAAGCCGCCGCCCGCATCGTCCAGCATCACGCCGCGGCCGCCGGCGCGGTGGAACGTGCCCGCCTCGTCGATGTAGGCGGCGATCGAGCCGGTACCGGCATAGACCAGATAGCCCTGACCGGGCGCGAATGCATCCAGGTAGGCGATCTCGATATCGTTGCACAGCGCGATCGCGGCGGGCGCCACGCCGAGCAGGTCGGCCAGCCAGCCGATCAGCACGTGGCCATCGCCGCCGAAGCCCGTCAGGCCGGCCCGCACGCGTACCGGCGCGCCATGCGCGAGCACGGCGCGCGCCAGCTCCTCGAACGTGGCGCGCAGCCGTTCGCGGCCGGCCGGGCTGGCCATTTGCAGGGCGGAGGCGCCCGCAACGTGGCCTTCCGCGACGATCGCGCCGGCGGCGTCGGCAAGCGCCCAGCGCGTCTGCGTGCCGCCCGCGTCGATGCCCAGACCGGTGTCACGCGCCGCCATCGCCTACAACCTCGCGCTGGCGCGCGGGCTCTCGTTGCCGACGCGATCGACGGCCGTCACGACGACGGCGCGGGCGGGCACGCCGGCCAGGTCGGCCAGCACCACTTCGTTCTTCGTGGCCGGCGCCACCGTGAAGCGCCACTCGTCGCCGTAGCGCGCCCAGATCGCATAGCGTGCCGCGTTCTTCACGGGGCCGAGCGCCACACAGACGGCTTTACCGTCGCGCTTCACGGCCACGGTGGGCGCTTCCGGCGCCGTATCGCCCAGCCACGGCGTTGCCGGCACCAGTGCCGCGCTCTGGTAGCTCTCGGACTTCAGACGGTCGTACAGGCCGCCGCGGTTCTGCATCAGCGCCGCCATCGAGAAATGCACGTGGCCCTGGGCGGCAGGGCGGCTGCGCGTGACGTCGATCTGCTGCTGGATCTCGTCCTGCCCGAACGGCTTGCCGCTGCCGTCCGCCGTGCGGCTCGTGAATAGGCCCGGCCACACGTGGCGGCCGCGCGTGTTCTGCCCCAGCCAGTAGTCCAGCAGCACGGGATAGGCTTGCGGTGCCTGCGCGATCGGCCAGTACAGCTGCGGCGACAGGTAATCGAGCCAGCCCTTCTGCAGCCACGTTTCGGCATCCGCATACAGCTTGTCGTACTGCGAGAAGCCGGCAATGCCGGGCGGGCGGCGGTCCGGGCGGCCGATGCCGAACGGGCTGATGCCGAACTTGACCCACGCCTTCTCGCGGTGGATGCCCGTGTAGATCTGCTCGATCAACTTGTCGACGTTCTGGCGCCGCCAGGACGCGCGGTCCAGGGTGCCGCCGCCCTGCACATAACGCTGCCACGACGACTGGTCGGGAAATTCCAGTTCAGGCTTCTGCCATGCCGGCGTGTCCAGTGCGGCGGCCTCGCCGCCGGGCGCACCGGGTGCCTCGATCGGGTAAGGATAGAAGTAATCGTCGATGTGCACGCCGTCGATGTCGTAGCGGCGCACCACGTCCAGGATCACGTTCAGCGTGTGCTGCGATGCGGCTTCCTCGCCCGGGTCCATCCACAGGAATTTGCCGTACGTCTTGACGGCCTGCGGGTTGGTGTTGGCGATGTGTTCTTTTGCCAGCGGCGTGCGCGCCGCCGAGTGGCGCGCGCGGTAGGGGTTGAACCACGCGTGCAGCTCCATGCCGCGCGCGTGGGCCTGCGCGATCCAGAACTGCAGCGGATCCCACGCCGGCTGCGGCTCCTTGCCGGAGCGGCCCGTCAGGAATTCCGACCACGGCTCCAGTTTAGACGGGTAGATCGCATCCGCGCTGGGGCGCACCTGCAGCACGATCGCGTTCAGGTTCAGTGCCTTGGCGCGGTCGAGGATCGCAATCGCCTCGGCCTGCTGCTTCGCGGGCGGCAGGTTGCTGCGGCTGGGCCAGTCGATGTTGGCGACAGTGGACACCCACGCGGCGCGGAACTCGCGCGGCGCGGCGGGTGGCTGCTCGCCCGTGAAGTGCGGCGGTTCCGGATGCGGCACGGGGCCGCCCGTGCCGGCCGGCGTCTCGACAGGGCGGGTCGGCGTCGTCGAGCAGGAGCTCAGCACCGCCGCCAGGACACCGGCCGCGCCGGCAGATAGCAAAAGCCGCTTGTTACGATCGAAAGCCAACACCAGTCTCCATCAAAAATGCGGCGTTATTGTAATCGCAACCGCGCCATCCCCAGCGCGCACCACGCCGCTCA
Organism: Pseudoduganella flava; assembly: GCF_007830495.1. Lineage (GTDB taxonomy): Bacteria > Pseudomonadota > Gammaproteobacteria > Burkholderiales > Burkholderiaceae_D > Rugamonas > Rugamonas flava. The sequence goes on from NZ_VLKW01000012.1 coordinate 143,130, forward strand.
CACCACCTGCCTGTCCTCGCGGCCGAAGGCCGGATCGATCTTCACCAGCGCCGTCATCGCGAACGCGGGAATCGTCGCCAGGCATGCCCAGATGAAGAAATTGCGGTAACCCAGCGTCTCCTGCAGCCAGCCGCTGGCCATCTGCGGCACCATCATGCCGAGCGCCATGAAGCCCGTGCACAGCGCGTAGTGCGCCGTCTTGTGCTCGCCCTCGGCCACCATGATCATGAACATCAGGTACGAAGCGAAACCGAAGCCGTAGCCGAACTGCTCGACCGCCAGCGCCGCCGCGATCAGGCCCACGTGCTCGGGCTGCGTTTGCGACAGGTAGATGAACACCAGGTCCGGCAGGTGCACGATGAACGCCATCGGCCACAGGCAGCGTTTCAGGCCGAAGCGGGCGATCGCCACACCGCCCAGCAGGCCGCCGACCGTCAGCGCGATGATGCCCACCGTGCCATAGACGAAGCCCACCTTTTCGTTGTCCAGCCCCAGGCCGCCCTCGGCGACGGGATCGAGCAGGAACGGCACGGCCATCTTCAACAGCTGCGATTCGCCCAGGCGGAACAGCAGCAGGAACCCGAGGATCGTGACGATGCCGTCCTTCTTGAAGAACGCGGCGAACGTCAGGAAGAATTCGGCGAACGGATTGCCGGCCAGCCGCGCCGGCGCATCCGCCAGGGGGCGCGGCAGCATGAACAGGTGCCATACGCACAGCAGCGCGAACACGACACCCAGCAGGCCGAACACGAAGGCCCACGCCAGGTGCGGGTCGCCCAGGTGCCGGATCAACACGCCGGCCAGCGCCACCAGCGCGCCCTGGCCCGTGACGTTGGCGATGCGGTAGAACGTGCTGCGCACGCCCACGTACGCGGCCTGCTCCTTTTGCGCCAGCGCCAGCATGTAGTAGCCGTCCGCCGCGATGTCGTGCGTGGCGGACGAGAAGGCCATCAGCCACAGCACCGCAAGGCTCAGCTGGAAGAACGCCGGCAGGTGCGTGGTGAACGCGACCAGCGCCAGGGCGACACCTGTGAGGCCCTGCAGCGCGATGGTCCATTGGCGCTTCGTGCCGAACATTTCGACAACGGGCGCCCACAGCGGCTTGATGACCCAGGGCAGGTACAGCCAGGAGGTGTACAGGGCGATGTCGGTGTTCGAGAAGCCGGTGTTCTTGTACATCACCACCGACAGGTTCAGGACAACGAAATAGGGTATGCCCTGGCCGAAGTAGAGGGTGGGCACCCACCACCAGGGATTGCGCTGCACTGCGTTCATTCCATCCTTTGCGACTGATTCGAGACCTGGGATGCACGCGGCGCGGCGGTTGTATCGCATCAGTCGATGAGCGCTTCGCGCACGCTGCCTCCGGAACGGGCCAGCAGCGTTTCCGCTTCCGGCACCGGCACCTTCTTCAGCAGCGCGACGATCGCCACCTTGACGTGGTAGCCGCACTGCTCCAGCGCCGCCCGCGCGGCGGCTTCGTCGGCGCCCGTGGCATGCACCGTCAGCCGCACCGTGCGCGCGTACAGCTTGGCGTTGGTGGGCTTCAAGTCTACCATCAAGTTCCCGTACACCTTGTGCAGCCGGACCATGATCGCGCTGGAAATGGTGTTCAGCACGATCTTCTGCGCGGTGCCGGCCTTCAGCCGCGTGCTGCCGGAGATGACTTCGGGACCCGTGTCGAGCGTGATGCCGCACTCGGCATCCTTCGCCAGTGCGGCGCCAGGATTGTTGGCGATGCCGATCGTCAGCACGCCGGCCTGCCGCGCCGCATGCAGTGCGCCCAGCACGTACGGCGTGCCGCCCGACGCGGCCAGCAGCAGCACGACGTCGTTGGCGGCCGGCCGCAGTGCCAGCAGGTCGCGTGCGCCCTGCTCGCGGTCGTCCTCCGCGCCTTCGACGGCAACGAACATCGCGTCCGTGCCGCCCGCCAGCAGCGCCACGGCGCGCTCGTGCGGCCACGAGAAGGTGGGAAACAGCTCGACGCTGTCCAGCACGCCCAGCCGGCCGGACGTGCCGGCGCCGACGTAGATCAGCCGCCCGCCGGCCTCGATGCGGGGCACGGCAGCTTCGATTGCGGCGGCGATCTGCGGCGCGGCGGCCCGCACGGCCTGCACGGCGTGCAACTGGTCGTCGACGAAGGCCGCGACGAGGCCGGGCACCGGATATTGGTCGAGATGAGGGTGTTCAGTGCTGGGGGTTTCGGTACTCAACATGGGTTGTCCTGTCCTGACGAACCAGTGTAATACCAAAACCGCAAGGTGACGCCATGAAAGGTGTGCGCCTGGGCATTCCCAAAAGTTATCGCGCTGTTCGCGTAAGATTGGGGAACTTCCAGGCGTCAACGCTGTCTTACCTTCTGTTGAGATAACTCATCGATAAAAGGAGGCAAGAATGGGCACGAGCGGCTTTCAGCACCTGTTCCGTGCGCTGGCGCAGCTGCCGCTGTCGGCTGACGAGATCGCTTGCCTGCGCGACTGGCTTGCCTCGCTGGAGACGCCAGGACGCTGCCTGGCGCTGATCGAACAGGCGAAGGGGCGATCTGCCTGTCCTCATTGCGGCAATGCGCGCTGTCACCGCAGCGGCAACGCCAATGGCTTGCAGCGGTATCGCTGCATCGCCTGCCGGCACAGCTTCAATGCACTGACCGGCACGCCGCTGGCGCGCCTGCGGCATCGAGACAAATGGCTCTCCTATTTCCAGTGTTTGATTGAGTCGCGCACGGTGCGCGCGGCCGCCGAACGCGTTGCGATTGCGAAGTCGACCAGCTTTCGCTGGCGGCACCGTTTCGTCGCCGCCGTGCGGCGTGAGGAGCCGCCAACACTGAAGGGCATCGTGGAAGTCGACGAAACGTATGTGCTCGAATCGCAGAAGGGCTCGCGCCATCTCGACAGGCCGCCGCGCAAGCGGGGTGGCAAGGCCACGTGCCGTGGCATCAGCGACCAGCATGAATGCATTCTCGTCGCGCGCGATCGCGGCAAGACCACGCACGCTTTTCATGCCGGCCAGGGCGAGCCGGACGCCGAGCGCCTGCTGCACTTCCTGAAACCGGTGCTGACGCGTGATGCCTTGCTGGTCAGCGACGGCGCTGCCGCGTATCCGGCCTTCGCGAAGCTGGCCGGGATCAGCCATCGGGCGATCAACGTGCGCGCCGGCGTGTACGCGCGCGGCGCCATCCACGTCAACGGCGTCAACGGCTGGCATGGCCGCTTCAAGAGCTGGCTGCGCAGATTTTGCGGTGTGGCGGGCCGCTACCTGGCCAATTACGCCGGCTGGCAAATGGTGCTCGACGCGGCGGCACTGACGATCCCCGAACACTGGCTGCGGGCGGCGGTTGCCCCCCGGCAGCAGGAGCGACCGTAATGTCTGCGAGAAGTTTCGTTCCGGGGTGAAAGCTCAGCTAATGCGAACAGCGCGAAAGTTATCGGATCTTAGCTGCGCCGCATCTCGGCGACAAAGTCGTAATGGTCGCTGCGGCAGTACGAGTGCGTCAGCTCGACCGCGGTGCCGTTCTCCAGGTAGGCGATGCGGGTGATGAACAGGACGGCCTGGCCTTCCGGCACGTCCAGCTGGCGCGCCAGCTCGGCGGACGCGTTCATCGCGCGGATGTGCTGCAGCGCGCGCACCGGCGCCTTGCCGGCACGCTCCAGGTAGCGGTACAGCGAATCGCCGACGGCCGCCGGGTCCGGCACGACGGTGGCCGGCAGCACGCTCACTTCGTAGGCCATCGCCACGTCGTCCGCCAGGCGCAGGCGCTCGAGCCGGGCCACCTTCGTGTTCGGCGACAGGCCGAGGCTCATCTGCTCGTCCGCGCTGGCCACGACGATATCGCGCTTGAGCCAGCGCGAGCCGGGCCGGTAGCCGCGTTGCTGCAACTGCTCGGAAAAGCTCGAGAGGTTCGACAGCGGCTGTTCGATACGCGGCGCGATGTAATTGCCGGAGCCGCGCTTGCGCACGACGAGGCCCTGTTCGACCAGCTGGTCGATCGCCTTGCGCGCCGTGACGCGCGACACGTTCAACTGCTCGGACAGGGCGCGTTCCGACGGCAACGCCTGGTCCACCTGGTAGCGGCCCGCGCGCACGTCCTCGATCAGCTTGCGGGCGATCTGCATGTACAGCGGGGACGAGTCGCTCTTCTGCTGCGCGGCGGTTTCCTGGTCTTGCACGGTCATTACAATTCTCCTATACCTTGTAGTGTAACGGCGACGGAGAATGCACGCATAAAACGCCCCGCATGAAAAAAAGCGGGCCCCGCATAACGGCAGCTCATGCCGACCAGCCAAGAGGTAGAAAATGCAGCTCTCCCGCACCGTTGCCGCAGCCGTGCTGGCCGCCGGCATCGCCTGTTCCGGCGCCGCCAGCGCAGCGGCCGATCCCAGTCACTACCTGCTGACGTACACGGTCATCGAGAAGTTCAAGGCGTTCGAGAAGGACACGCGCAAGGACGCCCACAACGACGAGGCGCTCGACCCGCGCGACGCGGACGACCTGATCCGCAAGCTCGACAAGGACCCGGCCGCGAAGGCGGCGCTGGCGAAGCACGGCCTGTCCACGCGCGAATTCGCGCTGGCCACGTTCGCGATGCTGCACGCCGGCTTCTTCGTGGCGATGGAGGGAGCGATGGACAAGAAGAAGGCCGCCGAGGCATTCGCCGGCTACACGCAGGAACAGCGCGCCAACATCGAGATGGTGCGCGAGATGCACAAGTAGCGAGGCAAACGCGGCGCCGAGTTCCACCCGGTGCCGCTGCTTGCCAGCCGTTTGCTGGTCTGGTTTGCTGAACTGGATTGCTGAACGATTCAGCGCGGCGGTTCAGTCGGCAGCCGTCTCGCGCACGTAGCCGTCCGCCGTCAGCAGTGCCGGGTCGGCATCCGCCGAGTGCGTGCCGGGCGCGTTCTCGAAGCCGCCCAGCAGCCAGCGGGCGTTCCAGGCGGCGAGCGAGCGCACCTGATTGCCGCGTGGTCCTGCGACCAGCGCGATGCGGGACACCGCAGTCCCCTGCGGGTCCACCCGTGCCAGCAGCGGCGCGCTCGCCTCCGAGACGCTTTCGCCACTCGGGTTCTGCATATAGCCCGTGCTCCCGGCGATAAGCACGCGGCCATCGGACAGCTGCGCCACATCGAAGATCACGTCGCCGCGGTCCACGTCCACGCGGCGGTAGGACAGCGGCTGGCCCGGCCCCGGGCGCACGCGCGCGAGCCAGCCGTCCCAGCCCGTGCCGTCGGACAGCCTGGCCGTGCGCACCCGGCCGGCCAGCAGCACCGTGTCGCCGCTCCAGCGCAATGCGTGCAATTCGGATTTCTCGCCCGTGTCGATCGGCACGGTGCCGAGACGTTGACCGTCCGCGCTGAGCGCAGTCACCAGCACGCCGTTCGTGAAGCCCGCCGGCAGCGCTTCGCCGAACTGCCGGGTATGGCCCTCGGGCAGTTCGGAGCGTTCCATCGCGGTTGCCGCCGCGACGATGACGCGGCCCTGGGCATCCGCATCAAGAAACACCTGCCAGTGGTTTTCCAGTCCGTCAAACGGATCGTGGCTGCCGCTTCTGATCAAGTCGGCGCTCAGGTACACGCCCGGCTCGACCAGCGTGCGCCAGCGCGGGCGGTAGCCGGCATCGAGGCGGTAGGCCAGCACCGCGTTGGCGCCGGAACGCAGCGCCAAGGCGATCTCCTCGCCGACCGGGGCAACGCGGGCGGCATCGCGCGTCTTCCATGGCGACAGCGCGCGGCGGTCGCGGATCGACCCGGGCTGGCCGAAGTAAGGATCGTTGGCCACTTGCGGGTCGTCGAACGGTACCTGGGCAAGCAGCTGGCCGTTGCGGTCCAGGCGCACGAAGCGCAGCGTGGCGCCGTCGGCCAGCACGGCCGTGATCTCGCGGAAGGGATGCAGCGCGAAGTCGACCAGGCTCCAGCCTGCGGGCGGTTGCCAGATGATCGGCGCGGCACCGGTGGCGATGCGCAGGTGCCGCTCGGGCACGACGATATCAGTCAGGCGCCGCGGCGTTTCCACCAGCGCGACCCAGGTACCGGCGACGGCACGCACCTTCACGGTCGCCAGCTTCGGGAACGCGGCGGACACGGGTTGTTCCGGCGCAGGGGCCGGCGTCGGACGGTCGCCGCCGGGGGCCGACGTGCCGCCGCCACCGCCGCCGCATGCGGCGAGCACGGACAGCAGCGCCGAGGGGAGTATGCGCAGAAGGGGCCGCATCGGTCAGGCCGCCACGCGATGACGGCCCGGCGTCACGAGGCTGCTCCACAGCTTGCGATAGCCACGTGCGAGGCAGAACGACAGCCGGCACACCATCACCGCTTCCGCATTCGCCCGCAGCACCATCGTCACCGCTTCGCCGATCGCGCGCAGCCGTACGGCGCCCTGGCGCAGGCGGCTCGAAAGCGCGCTGTCGCCGCGGGGGTCGCGGAAATCGGATTTCTTCAGCACCTTGCCGCGCGCATCGATGCGCAGCAGGCGCACGACGCTGCCGTCGGCCAGCACGACGGTGTATTGGCCGGACGGATGCGCGACGGCGTCGATCAACGACCAGCCTTCGCGCGGCGTGAAGGGAAGGGGAAACAAGGTGGCAGCATGCATACAATGACGGGGTTGCGGTCAACGGATGGCCATTATGAAATTGCGCCACAGTCCGTTCTGGTCAATTTGTTCAGCAATTTGTCGGTAAATTGTCGCGTTACGCGCCGCGCCATGAAGGGCGGTTATGGCCGGCCCAATGCTTTTCATTGGCCGCCGCCGCCGGGCCGCGCCGATACTGGCCCATCACATGTCGAGGTGACAATGCGCAGTACACACAGCGCCCTGCTGGGCGCCCTCATCGCGGGCCTCATGTTCGCCCGCCCCACGCTGGCGGCAGCGCCGGCGGACCTGGACCGGTCGCTCGCCGCGATCGTTGCCGATCCGGCGCGGCCGCTCGCGAGCCTGGCGGTGCTGGCGGTGCGCGACGGCCGGATCGTCTACGAAGGACAGTTCGGCCAGGCGCGGATCGGCACCGCGAAGCCCGTCACGGCGCGCACGATGTTTCGCATCGCATCCATCTCGAAGATGATGACGACGCTCGCGCTGATGAAGCTTGTCGAGGATGGCGCCGTGCGGCTGGACGAGGACGTGGGCACCTATCTCGGCTACCCGCTGCGCAACCCGCACTTCCCGGACCGGCCGATCACATTGCGGCAGCTGCTGACGCACACGTCCTCGCTGCGCGACGATGCCGGCTATTCGTGGGGTGCCGATACGGCACTGAAGGACGTGCTCGTGCCCGGCGGTGCGCGCTATGGTACCGGCGCGATGTGGGCGCGCAACGCGGGGCCGGGCCGTTACTTCACCTACTGTAACCTGGGCTGGGGCGTGATCGGCACCGTGATGGAACGCGTGACGGGCGAGCGCTTCGACCGGCTGATGCGCCGGCTGCTGCTGGACCCGATGGGCCTGCGCGGCGGCTACAACCCGGCCGCGTTCACGGCCGACGAGGTGGCCGATACGGCAACGCTGTACCGCCGCCGCACCACCGATACGGAAGTGTGGAACCCGGCCGGGCCGTGGATCGCCCAGGTCGACGATTACGATACGAAGGCACCGGCGGCGCCGCCCGGCATCGAGGGCGACGTGCCCGGCACGAACGGCACGCTGTTCAGCCCCACGGGCGGGCTGCGGATCTCGGCGCATGACCTGGGCAAGGTGATGCTGATGCTGATCGGTGGCGGCATCCACGAAGGCCGGCGCATCCTGCGGCCGGAGACGATCGCGCTGATGTTTGAAGAGCACTGGCGCTACGCGGCCAAGGACGGGCAGCCGAACGGCGATACGCTGCACGGCCTGTATCACAGCTGGGGGCTGGGGGCGCAGCGCTTCCCGGATGTCGATGGCGCCGGCAACCGGCTTGTCGAGGGCGGCCATTTCACCGCCGTCGGGCATCTCGGCGAAGCATATGGACTGGTAGGCACGTTCGCCGTCGACCTGGCGCACCGGAACGGCATCGTCTCGCTGATCGGCGGCTTCGGCACCGATCCGGAGCGCGACCCGGGCCGCTACTCGGCACACACGCGGGCCGAGGAAGCGATCCTGACGACGCTGTACCGGGGCGCCGTCGCGCCATGACCGCCGGTTATGGCCGCCGCATCCTCTTTCATTGGCGGGGCGCGGGGCCCGGCGCGTAAGCTCTCCCCTCGGCCTGGATGGCCCGGAATAGGTGGATGAGGCGGTATGCGGCAGACAGAACACGAGGTGGTCGTCATCGGCGGCGGGGTCGTCGGGCTCACGTCCGCCTGGTGGCTGCTCGAAGCGGGCTTCCGGGTCACGCTGGTCGAGCGGGCGCCCGAGGTGGGCAGCGGCGCCAGTTATCGGAATGGCGGCCAGCTCTCATATCGGTATGTATCGCCGCTGGCCGATGCCGGCGTGCCGTGGAAGGCTTTGCAATGGCTGTTCCAGGATGCCGGGCCGCTGCGCTTCAAGCCGGAGGCGGACTTGCGCCAGTGGCGCTGGCTCGCGCGCTTTATCGCCAACTGCAACGCGGCCAGCAACCGCCGCACCACGGCCAAGCTGCTGGAGCTGGGTGAGCACAGCCGCCGCATGATGGCGCAGCTGGAAAGCACGGTGCCGCTGGCGCAGTTCGGCTGGCGCGACGCGGGCAAGCTGGTCGTCTACCGTTCGCGCGCGTTGTTCGACGCGGCCGTCGCCAAGCCCGATCCGGACAACACCCGCCAGGTACTGAGCGGCGCCGAGGCGGCCGCGCTGGAACCGGCGCTGGCGCACGTGGCACCGCGGCTGGCCGGCGGCATCTTCAACAGCGGCGAAGCGGTGGCCGACTGCCATGCGTTCTGCGTGGCGCTCGAGCAGCGGCTGCGCGAGCATCCCCGTTTCGACGGCATCGTCCACGCCAATGCGCAAAGCCTGTTCGCGGAAAACGGCAGGATCACGGCTGTCGAGACAGACAACGGCTGGGTCACGGGCCAGCAGTTCGTGCTGGCGGCCGGCATCCAGAGCCGCGGCCTGGCCGCCACGGCCAACATCGACCTGCCGCTGTACCCGCTGAAGGGCTACAGCCTGACGGCACCGATCGGCCCGGAGCACACGGCGCCGGAGATCAGCGTCACCGACTTCGAGCGCAAGACGCTGTACGCGCGCATCGGCGAGCGGCTGCGCATCGCCGCGATGGTCGACATGGTGGGCGAGGACACGTCGCTCGACCCGCGCCGGATCGACGCCCTGACGCGGCTGGTGCGCGACACGATGCCGCGGGCGGCCGACTACACCCGCAGCGAAGCATGGGCCGGCCTGCGCCCCGCCACGCCGAACAGCGCCCCGCTGCTGGGCCCCACCCGGCACGGCAACCTGTGGCTGAACGTGGGCCACGGCCCGCTCGGCTTCACGTTCGCCTGCGGCACCGCGGCGCTGCTGGCCGACCTGATGACAGGCCGCGCCACCCCGTTCGCCCTCGACTTCCTCGCCTGGCGCAGCTGAAATATTTCCCAAAACCGCGGTCAGACCCTGTTTTTTGGACATTGATTGCAATGTTTGCAACAACGGCGTGCCGGCGCGTTATGGCGGATAATGTCGCCTTTTCATTGTCCGAGCTGCCATGTCCAAGACGAAGACGACGGCCGGGTGTCCGTGCGGCGGGCCGTCGCTGGCCGCTTGCTGCGGTCCCTATCTCGACGGTTATCGCGACGGCACCGCGCTGCCGCCCACGGCCGAGGCGCTGATGCGCTCGCGCTACACGGCCTATACGCTGAAAAACGAGCCCTACCTGCTGGCCACGTGGCATCCCAGCACCCGGCCCACCGAGCGCATCATCGATCCCGATGAGTCGTTGCAGTGGCTGGGACTTGAGGTAAAATCGACTTTACGTTTACGTCAACGTAAAGTAGACCAGGCGGCCGACGCCGACCAGGATTACGTCGAATTCGTCGCCCGCTTCCGCGTCGGTGGCAAGGGCCAGCGGCTGCACGAGGTCAGCCGCTTCCTGCGCGAACCCGACCCGAGCTTGGGCGGCACGCCACGCTGGTTCTACGTCGACGGAGATTTTCCGACCAAATAACGATGGGAATAAAGGGGACCGCATGCCGCACATCGACAGCAAACTCAATCCGCGCAGCGAAGACTTCCGCGCCAACGCGGCCGCCATGCAGGCGCTCGTGGACGACCTGCGCGCCCGCGTCGCCAAGATCGCCGAGGGCGGCGGCGAGGCGGCCAGCGCGAAGCACGTCGCGCGCGGCAAGCTGCTGCCGCGCGACCGCGTGCGCATGCTGCTCGATCCCGGCACGCCGTTCCTCGAATTCTCCCAGCTGGCCGCCTACGAGATGTACGACGATGCGGCGCCGTCGGCCGGCATCATCACGGGCATCGGCCGCGTGGCGGGCCAGGAATGCGTCATCGTGTGTAACGACGCCACCGTGAAGGGCGGCACCTACTACCCGATGACGGTGAAAAAACACCTGCGCGCGCAGGAGATCGCGGAGCAGAACAACCTGCCGTGCATCTACCTCGTCGATTCGGGCGGCGCCAACCTGCCGAACCAGGACGAGGTGTTCCCGGACCGCGACCACTTCGGCCGCATCTTCTACAATCAGGCCAATTTGTCGGCCAAGGGCATTCCGCAGATCGCCGTCGTGATGGGTTCCTGCACGGCGGGCGGCGCCTACGTGCCGGCGATGAGCGACGAGTCGATCATCGTCAAGGAGCAGGGCACGATCTTCCTGGGCGGCCCGCCGCTCGTGAAGGCGGCCACCGGCGAGGAAGTGTCGGCCGAGGACCTGGGCGGCGGCGACGTGCACACGCGCCTCTCAGGCGTCGCGGACCACCTGGCGCAGAACGATACCCATGCGCTGGCACTGGCCCGCAACATCGTGTCGCACCTGAACCGCCAGAAGCCCGCGCAGGCGCCCGTCAAGGCGGTCATCGAGCCGAAGTACCCGGCCGAGGAACTGTACGGCGTGATCCCCGTCGATACGAGGAAGCCATTCGACATCCGCGAAGTGATCGCCCGCATCGTCGACGGCAGCGAGTTCGATGAGTTCAAGGCCCGCTACGGCACCACGCTCGTCTGCGGCTTCGCGCACATCCACGGCATGCAGGTGGGGATCATCGCCAACAACGGCATCCTGTTCTCCGAGTCCGCACTGAAGGGCACGCACTTCATCGAACTGTGCTGCCAGCGCAAGATCCCGCTGGTCTTCCTGCAGAACATCACCGGCTTCATGGTCGGCCGCAAGTACGAGAACGAAGGCATCGCCCGCAACGGCGCGAAGATGGTCACCGCCGTGGCCACCGCCGCGGTGCCGAAATTCACGGTGATCATCGGCGGCAGCTTCGGTGCCGGCAACTACGGCATGTGCGGCCGCGCGTATTCGCCGCGCTTCCTGTGGATGTGGCCCAATGCGCGCATTTCCGTGATGGGCGGCGAGCAGGCCGCGTCCGTGCTGGCCACCGTCAAGCGCGACGGCATCGAAGGCAAGGGCGGCCAGTGGTCGCAGGATGAGGAAGCCGCGTTCAAGCAGCCGATCCGCGAGCAGTACGAACGGCAGGGCCACCCGTACTACGCGAGCGCGCGCCTGTGGGACGACGGCATCATCGACCCGGCCGACACGCGCATGGTGCTGGGGCTGGGCCTGTCGGCAGCGCTGAACGCCCCGATCGCCGACACGAAGTTCGGCGTCTTCCGGATGTAAGGAGTCCACGATGAATTACGACACCCTCACCATCGATACCGCCGGCGCCATCGCCACCGTCACGCTGAACCGCCCCGACGTGCGCAACGCGTTCAACGAGCAGTCGATCGCCGAGCTTACGGCGGCGTTCACGGCGCTGGGCACCGTCGACGGCGTGCGCGCGATCGTGCTGGCCGCGAACGGCGCCTCGTTCTGCGCCGGCGCGGATCTGAACTGGATGAAGAAGATGGCGCACTACTCGGAAGAGGAGAACCGCGCCGACGCGATGCAGCTGGCGAACATGCTGCGCACGATCTACACGTGCCCGAAGCCCGTCGTCGCCAAGGTGCACGGCGATTGCTATGCGGGCGGCATGGGCCTGGTGGCCGCCTGCGACATCGCGGTGGCCGCCGAAGATGTCCATTTCTGTCTCAGCGAGGTGAAGCTTGGCCTGATTCCGGCTACCATCTCGCCTTACGTCGTGAAAGCGATGGGCGAGAACGCCGCGCGGCGCTACTTCCTCACCGCCGAACGTTTCAATGCCAGGGAAGCGCACCGCATCGGCTTCGTGCACGAGGTGGCGACCGTGTCGTCGCTGGACGGTCAGGTCGAGACCATGGCCAACGCGTTGGCCGCGAACAGCCCGAACGCCGTGCGCGAAGCGAAGGTGCTGGTGCGCCAGATCGCCGCGCAACCGGTCACGGATGCGCTGGTGGCCGATACCGCCCACCGCATCGCGCTGATCCGCGCCTCGGATGAAGGACGCGAGGGCGTCGCGTCGTTCCTCGAGAAGCGCAAGCCTTCCTGGCTGACCTAGTTTTTGGAGTACCAGTTTTGACGAATCAAACCAGCGATTGGGTGACACGCAGCCTGCAAAGCGTGTGGCACCCATGCACGCAGATGCAGCACCACGAGACAGTTCCCCTGATCCCGGTCAGCCACGGCCGCGGCGCGTGGCTGTACGACCATGACGGCCGGCGCTACCTGGACGCGATCAGCTCGTGGTGGGTCAACCTGTTCGGCCACGCCAACCCGCGCATCAACGCGGCGCTGCGCGAACAACTGGACACGCTGGAACATGCGATGCTGGCCGGCTTCACGCACGAGCCGGTGATCCGGCTGTCCGAACGCCTTGCCGCATTGACGGGCCGTGCGCTGGGCCATGCGTTCTATGCGTCCGACGGCGCCTCGGCCGTCGAGATCGCGCTGAAGATGAGCTTTCACAGCTGGCGCAACGCCGGCCGCACCGACAAGCAGGAATTCGTCTGCCTGCAGGGCAGCTACCACGGCGAGACGATCGGCGCGCTGGCCGTCACGGACGTGGCGCTGTTCAAGGACGCCTACGGCCCGCTGCTGCGCGCAACGCAGACGGTGATGTCGCCCGATGCGCGCCAGGCCCGCGATGGCGAAACGGCGCAGGACGTGGCGCGCCGCGCCGCACTGGAGGTGCAGCGGCTGTTCGAACAGAAGGCGGACAAGATCGCCGCCATCATCATCGAGCCGCTGGTGCAGTGCGCCGCCGGCATGGCGATGCACGATCCGCTGTACCTGCAGCTCGTGCGCGAGCTGTGCGACCGGCACGGCGTGCACCTGATCCTCGACGAGATCGCCGTCGGCTGCGGCCGCACCGGCACGTTCTTCGCGTGCGAGCAGGCCGGCATCTGGCCGGACTTCGTCACGCTGTCGAAAGGGATCAGCGGCGGGTACCTGCCGCTGTCGCTGGTGCTGACGACGAACACCGTGTACGAAGGGTTCTACAGCGCCGACGTGACGCGCGGCTTCCTGCACTCGCACTCGTACACGGGCAACCCGCTGGCCTGCCGCGCGGCGCTGGCCACGCTCGACATCTTCACGGAAGACCACGTGCTGGAAGCGAACCGCGCGCGCGCCGCAAAGCTGAGCAGCGCGCTGGCACCGCTGGCCGACCACCCGCGCGTACGCAACCTGCGCAACCGCGGCATGATCTGGGCCTTCGATGCGCAAGGTGTCGACAACACGTTCTCGCGCCGCTTCTTCGCCAACGCAACGAAGAACGAACTGCTGCTGCGGCCGATCGGCAATACCGTGTACCTGATGCCGCCGTACATCCTCTCGGACGAGGAAATCGACGGCCTGGCCACGCGCACCGCGGCCGTGTTCGAACAGACGCTGGCGGAGGCATGATGCAGTTGCTGGACAAACTGGCTGCGCAGCTGGAGGAACGCCGGCAGCAAGGCCTGATCCGCACGCGCCGCACCGTCGAGTCGCCATGCGGCCCGCACCTGACCGTCGACGGCCGCGACATCCTCGCCTTCTGCAGCAACGACTACCTGGGCCTGGCCGCGCATCCGGCCATCGTCGACGCGCTGCGTGAGGGTGCCGCGCGGTACGGCGCCGGCAGTGGCGCGGCGCACCTGATCAGTGGCCACAGCCGCGCGCACGCGCAACTGGAAGAGCGGCTGGCCGAATTCGCCGGCCCGTACCTGGTCGAGTCTCGTGCGCTGTACTTCTGCACGGGCTACATGGCCAATCTCGCCGTCGTCACGGGCCTCGCTGCCGGCGACAAGGACACGGAAATCTTCAGCGAGTCGCTGAACCACGCGTCGCTGATCGATGGCGCCCGCCTGTCCCGCACGGCGCTGAAGGTCTACCCGCATGCGGACGTGGAAGCGCTCGATGAACTGCTGGGCACCAGCACGGCGGCCAACAAGATCGTCGTCACGGATGCGGTGTTCTCGATGGACGGCGACCTGGCGCCGCTGCCGGAACTGCTGGCGTTGTGCGAGAAGCACGGCGCCTGGCTCATCGTCGACGATGCGCACGGCTTCGGTACGCTGGGGGAACACGGCCGCGGCGCGCTGGAGCACTACAACCTGCGTTCGCCCTACATCGTGTATGTCGGCACGCTGGGCAAGGCGGCCGGTGTCGGCGGAGCGTTCGTCGCGGCCCATGCGACCGTCATCGAAACGCTGATCCAGCGCGCCCGCCCGTACATCTTCACGACGGCCGCGCCGCCGGCGCTGGCCCATGCGCTGCTGGCCAGCCTGGACATCATCGCCGGGCCGGAAGGGCGCGAGCGCCGCTTGCACCTGTCCCGTTTGGTGGCAAAATGGCACGATGGCCTGCGGCTTTCCGGCTGGACGGCGCTGCCGTCGCACACCGCGATCCAGCCCGTCGTCATCGGCGCCAACGAGCCGACGATGCGTGCCGCCGCCGCGCTGTACGGGCAGGGCATCTGGGTCGGCGCCATCCGCCCGCCGACCGTCCCTGCGGGCACGGCGCGGCTGCGCGTTACGCTGTCGGCTGCGCACAGCGAGGGCGACGTCGAGCGCCTGGTGCGGGCCGTGAACGCGCTGAATGTGCAAATGAATGCCGAGGAAAGGACTACAGATGGCACTTGAAGACCCGGTCATCGCGCCCGTCGTGGAGCTCGAACAGGAACTGGCCACCGCCCCGGCAGCCACGCCGGCCGGCATCCCGCCCCGCTTCGCCTGTTTCGTGACGGGCACCGATACGGAAATCGGCAAGACCCTGATCTCGTCGGCGATGCTGCATGCGCTGGTGCAGCAGGGTGTGAAGGCATGCGGAATGAAGCCGATCGCCGCCGGCGCCGTCCTGCGCGACGGCCGCCTGCACAACGACGACTGCGACCAGCTGGAAGCGGCCGGGAACGCGCACCTGCCGCAATCGCTGACGACGCCGTTCCTGCTGAAGGAGCCGGCCGCGCCGCACATCGCCGCCGCGCTGGAAGGCGTGACGATCGATCCGGTGCCGATCCTGGCCGCCTATCTCGACATCGTGGCCGCCAGCGATGCGACCGTCGTCGAAGGCGTCGGCGGCTTCCGCGTGCCGCTCACGGACAACTACGACACGGCCGACCTGGCCGAACAGCTGGACCTGCCCGTCGTGCTGGTCGTCGGCATGCGCCTGGGCTGCATCAACCACGCGCTGCTGACGGTCGAGGCGATCAAGGCGCGCGGCCTGAAGCTCGCCGGCTGGGTGGCCAACGCGCTCGAACTTGAAATGGCGTTCTCGGACGATAACATCGCCGCGCTGGCCGCCCGCATTCCGGCGCCGCTGCTGGGCCGCGTGCCGCGCCTGGCGGACCCCAGCGCGGCCGCCGCCGCCGAATACCTGGATTTCACGGGCCTGCCGAACTGGCCGGTCCGCCGCAAGTAACTCTATGTTTTAAGGAAGAACACGATGTCCCTGCATGAACCGAAAACCGTCGCCCTGCACCGCCCGACCGCGGCCATCACGCTGCCCGAGTCGGCCACGTGGCCGCGCGAGGAAGTGCTGGCCCTGTTCGAACTGCCGTTCAACGAACTGATGTTCCGCGCCCAGGAGGCGCACCGCGCCAACTTCCCGGACGGCGACGTGGAACTGGCCACGCTGCTGTCGATCAAGACGGGCGGTTGCGAAGAGGATTGCGGCTACTGCCCGCAGGCGGCGCGCTACGACACGGGTGTCGAAGCCAAGAAGATCCTCGACACGGACACGGTGCTGGAAGCCGCGAAACAAGCCAAGGAAAACGGCGCGACCCGCTTCTGCATGGGCGCGGCATGGCGCAGCCCGAAGGACCGCGACATGGAAAAGGTCGAGACGATGGTGCGCGAAGTGAAGGCGCTCGGTCTTGAAACCTGCGCGACGCTGGGCATGCTGGAAGCGGATCAGGCCGAGCGCCTGAAGGCCGCCGGCCTCGATTACTACAACCACAACCTGGACACGGCGCCGGAGTTCTACGACAACGTGATCTCGACGCGCCAATACCAGGACCGCCTGGACACGCTGGGCCACGTGCGCAACGCCGGCCTGAAGGTGTGCTGCGGCGGCATCGTGGGCATGGGCGAGACGCGCGAGCAGCGCGCCGGCCTGATTGCCCAGCTGGCGAACCTGAACCCGTATCCGGAATCGGTGCCGATCAACCACTTGGTGCAGGTGGAAGGCACGCCGCTGCACGGCCTGCCGCCGCTGGACCCGCTGGAATTCGTGCGCACGATCGCCGTGGCCCGCATCACGATGCCGAAGGCGCGCGTGCGCCTGTCGGCCGGCCGGCGCGAGCTGGGCGAGGCGGTGCAGGCGATGTGCTTCCTGGCCGGCGCCAACTCGATCTTCTATGGCGACAAGCTGCTGACCACCGACAACCCCGAAGCGAACGACGACCGCGCGCTGCTGGCCAAGCTGGGCTTGCAGACGCGGGCCGCGACGCTGGACTCGGTGCAGAAGGAAGCTTGCGGCTGCTGAGATAGACCTGCAATTCAATTGCCAGCGTTCCGTCAGAGGACGCAGCACCCCAAGTGCAAAACCTGGGGTCAGACCCGGCGGGTCTGCCCCCGGCATCTGCCTCGGGTTTACTCGACTACAGGGAGACATATGTTCAAGAAAATCCTGATCGCCAACCGCGGCGAGATCGCCTGCCGCGTCGCCGCCACGGCCCGCAAGATGGGCATTCGCACGGTGGCTGTGTATTCGGAAGCGGATGCGAACGCGAAGCACGTGGCCGTGTGCGACGAGGCGATCCTGCTCGGCCCCGCACCGGCCAAGGAAAGCTATCTGTGCGGCGACAAGATCATCGCCATCGCGCTGGCCACCGGCGCGGAAGCGATTCATCCCGGCTATGGCTTCCTGTCGGAGAACGCGGAGTTTGCCGACAGCTGTGCCGAGGCAGGCCTGGTGTTCATCGGCCCGCCGGCCAGCGCGATGCGGGCGATGGGCTCGAAGTCGGCCGCGAAGGCGCTGATGGAAAAAGCCGGCGTGCCGCTGGTGCCCGGCTACCACGGCGACGAACAGGATGCCGAGTTCCTGCAACGGCAGGCCGACCGCATCGGCTACCCGGTGCTGCTGAAGGCCTCGGCCGGCGGGGGCGGCAAGGGCATGCGCGTCGTCGCGGATGCCAAGGATTTCAAGGACGCGCTGGCGTCGTGCAAGCGCGAGGCGATCAGCTCGTTCGGCGACGACAAGGTACTCGCTGAAAAATACCTGCAACGGCCGCGCCACATCGAAATCCAGGTGTTCGCCGACACGCACGGCAACTGCATCCACCTGTTCGAGCGCGATTGCTCGGTGCAGCGCCGGCACCAGAAGGTGCTGGAGGAAGCGCCGGCGCCCGGCATGACGGCGGAACGCCGTGCCGCCATGGGCGAGGCCGCGGTGGCGGCGGCGCAAGCCGTCGGTTATGTCGGTGCGGGCACCGTCGAATTCATCGCCAACCAGGATGGCACGTTCTACTTCATGGAGATGAACACGCGGCTGCAGGTCGAACACCCGGTGACAGAGATGATCACGGGCCTCGATCTCGTCGAATGGCAGTTGCGCGTGGCGGCCGGCGAACCGCTGCCGAAGCAGCAGGGCGAATTGAAGATCCGCGGCCATGCGCTGGAAGCCCGTATCTACGCGGAGAACCCGGACAAGGGCTTCCTGCCGTCGATCGGCACGCTGCGCCACCTGGAGACGCCGGAAGCGGTGCAGTTCGAAGTCGGCGCCGGTGCGGGCGAGCCGGCCGCTGTGCGGGTCGACTCGGGCGTGCGCCCGGGCGATGCGATCTCGCCGTTCTACGACCCGATGATCGCCAAGCTGATCGTGTGGGGCGCGGACCGCAAGCAGGCATTGGCGCGCATGGCGCAGGCGCTGGCGCGCTACCAGATCGTGGGCCTGGCGGCGAACGTGGCGTTCCTGAAGCGCGTCGTTGAAAGCGACGCGTTCGCGCATGCCGACCTGGATACCGGCTTGATCGAGCGGAACCAGGAAACGCTGTTCCCGCCCGCGCGTTCGGTGCCCGTATCCGCGCTGGCACTGGCCGCGGTGGCGCTGATCGAAGAGGACAAGGACACGGCCGCGGCGCAATCGCAGGGCAATGCCGGCGATCCGTGGGGCCAGGCGCTGGGCTGGCGCCTGAATGCCCGCTATGCGCGTACGCTGGCCTTCCACGACGAGCAGGGCAAGGACTATGCGCCCGTGCTGACTTACCTGCCGCATGGCTGGCAGCTGGACATCCGCGGCATCGACGTCGACGTGGCGCTGCTGTCGCGTACCGGCACGGACCTGTCGATCCGCCTCGGCGACGCTTCCGTACACGGCACCGTGCGGCGCGACGGCGCCACGTTCCACGTCTTCACGGGCGGCCATCATCACGTGCTGCATTACGACGACCCGATGGCCCATGCCGGCGAAAGCGACAGCGAGGGTGGGCGGCTGACGGCACCAATGCCGGGCAAGGTCGTCGCCGTGCTGGCAGCGCAGGGGCAGGACGTCAAGAAGGGCGAACCGCTCGTCATCATGGAAGCGATGAAGATGGAGCACACCATCGCCGCGCCGCACGACGGCACGGTGGACGAGATCCTGTACGCGGTCGGCGACCAGGTGGCGGACGGCGCGCCGCTGCTGGCCTTCCGCGCCGCCGCAGCGTAAGGAGGAGGCGCCATGCGCATCCTGCTGTATCGGGGCGACGGCAATACGGGCCCCTGGGCCGACGACTTCCAGCGCCAGCTGCCGGGCGTGCAATGCGTGGCGTGGACGGAAGGTGCCAAGCTGGCGCCGTGCGACTACGCCGTGGTGTGGGCGCCGCCGAAAGCGATGCTGCGCGAGCTGGCCGAGGTGAAGGCGGTGTTCCTGATGGGCGCCGGCGCTGACGCGATCCTGAAGCACGCCACGGCGCTGCCGGCACACGTGCCGATCGTCCGGCTGGGCGACGCGGGCATGGGCGTGCAGATGGGCGAGTACGTGGCCCATGCGGTGCTGCGCTACTTCCGCCGTTTCGACCAGTACGAGGACCAGGCCGCGGTGGGCGAGTGGCGCCCGCTCGAGCCGCACGACCGCGCGTCGTTCACCGTCGGCGTGATGGGTGCCGGCGTGCTGGGGCGGCGCGTGCTGGACTGCCTGCGGCCGTTCGGCTTTCCGCTGCAGGCCTGGTCCCGCACGGAGAAGCACATCGACGGGGTGCGCTGCCATGCCGGCGAGGCGGGCCTGGATGACTTCCTGCGCAGCACGCGCGTGCTCGTGTGCATGCTGCCGCTGACGGACGAGACGTCGAACATCCTGAACCGCGCCAACATGGGCAAGCTGCCGCAAGGGGCGTATCTGATCAACGTGGCGCGCGGCGCGCACGTGTCGGAGCCGGACCTGCTGGCATACATCAAGTCCGGCCACATCGCCGGCGCGACGCTGGACGTGTTCCGCAACGAACCGCTGCCGCTGCAGCATCCGTTCTGGCAGGAGCCGCGCATCACGATCACGCCGCACATCGCGGCACTGACCTTGCGCGAGGAAAGCGTGCGCCAGATCGCCGGCAAGATCGGCCAGCTGGAGCGGGGCGAGGCGATCGCCGACGTCATCGACCGAGAATTGGGATATTGAGGATAGCGAGATGAACCTGCCGAAAAAAGTAAAGATCGTCGAAGTGGGCCCGCGCGACGGCCTGCAGAACGAGAAGGAAAACGTGCCGGCCGACGTGAAGATCGAACTGGTGAACCGCCTCACGGCCGCGGGCTTCCCGAACATCGAGGCGGCATCGTTCGTGTCGCCGAAATGGGTGCCGCAGATGGCCACCGGCCGCGAAGTGATGGAAGGGATTGCGCGCAAGCCGGGCGTGATCTACTCGGCTCTGACGCCGAACATGCAAGGCTTCGAGGCCGCGCTGGCGGCGAAGGCGGATGAGGTGGTGATCTTCGGCGCCGCATCGGAAGCGTTCTCGCAGCGGAACATCAACTGCTCGATCGCCGAATCGATCGCCCGTTTCGAGCCCGTCGCGAAAGCCGCGAAGGACCACGGCCTGCGGCTGCGCGCCAGCGTCAGCACGGCGTTCGGCTGCCCGTACCAGGGCGAGGTGCCGCTGGCCGCCGTCGAGGACGTGGTGAAGCGGATGCGCGACCTGGGCTGCGACGAGATCGACATCGCCGACACGATCGGCGTCTCGACGCCGCTGAAAACCAAGGCCGTGATGGAAACGGCGATCCGCGCATTCCGCATCGACGGCCTGTCCGGCCACTTCCACGACACGTACGGCCAGGCGCTGGCGAACATCTACGCATCGCTGGAGCTGGGCATCACGATCTTCCACTCGTCGGTGTCGGGCCTGGGCGGCTGCCCGTACGCGAAAGGCGCCACCGGCAACGTCGCGACGGAAGACGTGATCTACCTGATGAACGGCCTGGGCATCGAAACGGGCGTGGACCTGGACGCCGTCGTCGACGCCGGCGCCTACATTTCGCAATTCCTCGGCCGCAAAGGCGCTAGCCGCGCCGGCAACGCGATCCTGGCAAAGCGCGCCGGCTGACCGCTCCGCTCACAGCCGAGCTTGTGTCCTTCTGGGGTCAGACCCCAGCGGGACACGGCCTGAGCTGTACGCGCCCAACAGCCGAGCTTGTGTCCACCATGGGGTCAACCCCGAAAACGGACACGAACTGAACTGTGCAACAGCCGGGCTTGTGTCCGATCTGGTGCCTGACCCCACGGTGGACACGGGCTCGGCCGCAGTATCCAGCAAAGCCCCGGAAAACAAAAAACCCCGCAAGCGTGAACTTGCGGGGTTTCCTGTTGAATCTTGGTCGGAGTACAAGGATTCGAACCTTGGACCCTCTGGTCCCAAACCAGATGCGCTACCGGGCTGCGCTACACTCCGAAGAGAAAGCATCATACCCGTATGCTGCGCTGCGGTCAAGGCGTGTACGGAAATAATTGGTGGCGATGTGCATAGCATTCCGGCAATGTGAGAAACTAGTCATCCCTGTTCCAGGACGACAGCCCATGCAACAGAACCTGACTTACCCCGGCGGGCCGCGCGGACGCGGCCTGGCGGTGGGCCTTGCCGTGTCGCTGCTGCTGCACATCGTGCTGCTGGCCTTCCTGCGTGCGCCATCGGCGCCAGCACCGCAACGGGACGAGCGCCGCTGGACGCAGCCGCTGTCCGTGCGCCTGCTGCCTCCGCCCCCGCCGGTGCCGCGCGTGGAGCCGGCGCCACCGCCACCGCGCCAGGAACCGCGGCGCGAACGCAGGGCGGAACGGCCCGCCGAGTCGGCAACCCGCCGCGAACAGGAAGAACGCCCGACGATGAGCGTGGTGCCGCCGCCACCGGCAGCGCCAGCGGAACCGGCCCCGTCGCCATTCGATCCGCCGCCCAAGTTCGACCCGGATGCCGCCAAGGCCACCGCTCGCGCGATCGCGGGCAACCTCGACACCCCATCATCGAACTGGGCCGCCGAAAAGCTCAACCAGGGCAAGGGATTGAAGGAAACAAAGGAGGAAAGGCTGGGCCGCAACGTCGCCAATTCGGCGCGTCCGGACTGCCGCACCGCCTACGCCGGCGCAGGCCTCTTCGCGCCTTTGATGATGTTGATGGACAAAAAAGATAGTGGCTGCAAATTCTGAAAGGACAACCATGCTGACCATCATGGGCAAGATCCCCTCGATCAACGTGCGCAAGGTGCTGTGGACTTGCCGCCTGCTGGACCTGCCGTTCGAGCTGGAGCCGTGGGGCGCCGGCTTTCGCGATCCCAACGTGCCGGAATTCCTCGCGCTCAACCCGAATGCCCAGGTGCCCGTGCTGCGCGACGGCGACACCGTGCTGTGGGAATCGAACACGATCTGCCGCTACCTCGCCCACGACACCTTCCTGCTGCCGGCCGACCGCCTGCAGCGCGCCCGCATCGAGCAATGGATGGATTGGCAAGCCACCGAGCTCAACAACGCGTGGCGCCCGGCCTTCATGGCGCTGATGCGCGGCAGCACGAAGTATGGACCGGACGAGATCGCGGCCGGCGCGCGCGACTGGAACGCCAAGATGGCGCTGCTCGATGCCCACCTCGACCGCACCGGCGCGTACGCCGCGGGCGATGCGTTCTCGCTGGCGGACGTGGTGCTCGGCGTGTCGGCCAATCGCTGGCGGATGACCCCGATCGACCATGCCGACCTGCCGGCCGTCGCTGCCTACCTGAAACGGCTGGCGCGGATGCCGGGCTATGCGGAATACTGTGGCGAGGGCACGCCGTAATAGGCTGCAGCCGGGTTTCGTTCGACCCATCTTGATCTAGATCAATCAATATTGTCGTACGGCTTGCTCTAATGCCTGCATGATGCGTGATCTGGATCAATGGGCCGACATGGCCGCAGCCGAGATGAAACTCGATGCCAAAGAAATTGCCGGCCGCAAGGCCTTCCTGGAACTGAGCGACAAGGATGTTGCGCTGCTGCGCGACATCCACGCCGCCCTGCAGGACAAGATGCACGGATTTTCCAAGGGCTTCTACGACCACCTGCAGACCGAGCCCGAGCTGCGCGCGCTGCTGCCGGACGAGCGCACGCTGAACCGCCTGCGCCGCTCGCAGCAGGGCTACCTGCACGGCCTGACGGCCGGCCAGTACGACGGCGACTACGTGCGCGAGCGCTTGCGCGTGGGGCTTGTCCACCATCGCATCGGCCTGGCGCCGAAGTGGTACATCGGCGCCTACCGCAAATACCTGACGGAGCTGCTGGAAACGCTGTGGGAGCTGCTGGGCGACGATCCGCCGCGCTTCCTGGCCACCTATGGCGCGGCACTGAAAGTGATCTGCCTCGACATGGGCCTTGCCCTCGACACGTATGCCCATGCGGACCAGCAGCAGCTGCGCCAGCAGGCGAACCGGCTGCGCGAGCGCGAGGAGCAGTACCGGCTGACGTTCAACCAGGCCGCCGTCGGCATCGCCCACGTGGCCGGCGACGGCCGCCTGCTGCGCGTGAACGCGAAGTTCGCCGCGATCACCGGTTACACGGAAGCGGAGCTGCTGCGCCTGACGATCACGCAGCTGACGCACCCGGACGACCGCGACCACGACCTGCTGCTGATCGCGCGCCTGAAGTCCGGCGAGCTGGCCGAATACTCGCGCGAGAAGCGCTACATCCACAAGGAAGGCCACGCCGTGTGGATCAACGTGACGGCATCGTCGCTGCTCGACGCGGCGGGCGAGCGCCGCTACATCACGGTGGTCGAGGACATCTCGCGCCGCAAGCAGGCCGAGGAAAAGCTCGTGCGGATGGCGAACCACGATGCGCTGACCGGGCTGCCGAACCGGATGCTGCTGGAAGACCGGCTGTCGCAGGCGATCGCCCACGCGCACCGCACGCAGACGCTGGTGGCCGTGATGTTCGTCGACCTGGACCGCTTCAAGAACATCAACGACAGCCTGGGGCACGACGCGGGCGACGAAGTGATCGTCGAGATCGCGCGCCGCATCGCCGGCAACCTGCGCGAGACGGATACCGCGGCGCGGCAGGGCGGCGATGAATTCGTCGTCGTGCTGGGCGACCTGGCGCGCGAGGAGGATGCGTGCACCGTCGCCGACAAGATCCTCGGCGCGCTGACGCAGCCGATGGTGCTGCGCGGGCAGGAGATCTTCCCGACGGGGAGCATCGGCATCAGCCTGTACCCGCGCGACGGCCTGGAACCGCAGGCGCTGCTGAAGGCTGCCGACACGGCAATGTACCGGGCCAAGGCGGGCAGCGGCAATACCTACGAGTTCTACGTGAACAGCATGGGCATGGATGCGATGGACAGCCTGCGCCTTGAAGGTGCGCTGCGCCGCGCGCTGGAACGCGACGAGTTCCAGCTGCACTACCAGCCGCAGGTCGACATCGCGACGGGCACGGTGGTCGGCGTCGAGGCGCTGCTGCGCTGGCAGCCGCAGGGCGGCGCGATGGTGCCGCCGGGCGACTTCATCCCGCTGGCGGAACAAACGGGCCTGATCGTGCCGATCGGCGACTGGGTACTGGCCACCGCGTGCGCGCAGCAGAAGGCGTGGCGCGAAGCGGGCCTGCCGCCGCTGACGGTGAGCGTGAACCTGTCGGCACGGCAGTTCCAGCGGCAGGACCTGGTCGAACTGGTGGCGCGCCTCGTCCGCGAAACGGGGTGCGACCCGCGCTACCTGGCGCTGGAGATCACGGAGACGGACGTGATGGAAAACCCGCAGGCGGCCGTGGCGATCTTCCGGCAGTTGAACGAGATGGGCGTGCAGCTGGCAATCGACGATTTCGGGACGGGTTATTCGAGCCTGTCGTACCTGAAGCGCTTCCCGATCGACAGCCTGAAGATCGACCGCTCGTTCGTGCACGACATCACGCACGACATCGACGACGCGACGATCGTGCACTCCGTCATCGCGCTGGCGCACAGCATGCACCTGAAGGTGGTGGCCGAAGGCGTCGAGGACGCCCGCCAGCTGCAGTTCCTGCGCGAGCACGGCTGCGACCAGATGCAGGGCTACTATGTCAGCAAACCGGTGCCCGCAAGCGCCATCGAAGCGATGATGCAACGGACTCGCGCCGCCGCCTGAAACCGGGGACTGTCCCCGGTTTTCAGCCGTTCTTCAGCGCCAGCGCGCGGTCGTAAAGCGCGTTCTTTTTCGCGCCGGTGATCTGCGCGGCCAGGCTGGCTGCCTGTTTTACGGGCAGTTCGGCCAGCAGGATCTTCAGGATGCGCTCGGCCTCCAGCTCCTGCGCGTCGCCCTGCGCCGGCGCGCCTTCCAGCAGCACGACGAACTCGCCCTTCTCCCGGTGCGGGTCGGCCGCCAGCCAGCCGATCGCTTCCGACAGCGGGCAGCGGTGGATTTCCTCGAACAGCTTGGTGAGCTCGCGGCCGTAGACGACCTGGCGCGTCGGTTCGAACGCGCCCGCCAGCGCCTGCGTGAATTCGGCGATGCGGTGCGGCGCTTCGTAGAACACCATCGTTGCCGCCACGTTGCGCAAGCTTGCCAGCACCGTCTCGCGCTGCTTCGGTTTCGCCGGCAGGAAGCCGACGAAGTGGAACTGGTCGTTCACGAGACCACTGGCCGACAGCGCCGCGATCGCCGCCGATGCACCCGGCAGCGGCACGACGCGCAAGCCGGCCGCACGCACCGCGTCGACGATCTTCGCGCCCGGGTCGGACACGGCCGGCGTACCCGCATCGGAGACCAGCGCGATGCGCTCGCCCGCCTGCAGCCGCCGCACGATCGTCTCGCCCGCCTCCCTTTCGTTATGCATGTGTGCCGCCAGCAGCGGCTTGCTGATACCGAAGCGCTGCATCAGGTGCGACGTATTGCGGGTATCCTCGCAAGCGACCGCGTCGACCAGGCCAAGAACGTGCAACGCCCGCAGGCTAATGTCGGTAACATTGCCGATAGGCGTCGCCACTACATACAATGTTGCCGTTGGATATGTCTGATGCGCCGTCTCGCCAAGCACCGGCAGGGCGGCGATCGGGCTGGATTCTTGAACTGTCATTGGGGGTAGGATGCTGGCTGATAAGATGAAATCGCTGCTGTCGTGCGTGCTTGCCGCGCTCTGTGCGCTCACCGTGACGGCGTGCAGCACGCCGTGCGGCAGCCCGGGGGCATTGTGCGCGCCAATCGAGAACGTGACAAGCCCGCCGCCGCGCGTCACGGCCAAGGCGCCCGAGCGCCCGCCCGCGCCGCCGCCGGAGGAAGAAGCGCAAGTGGAGACGTTCGCCGTGGCGATGCCCGGCACGATGACGGCCGACCAGCCGGCCGTCGCCACCGGCCAGCCGACCCGCATCGGCCTGCTGCTGCCGCTGCGTTCCGAAACGCTGGGCAGGGCCGCCGATGCGGTGCGCGCCGGCTTCATGGCCGCCTGGGAGCGCGAGCGCGCGGGCTTCGACGTCACCGTCATCGAAACGGGCGACGCCAACGAGGACGTCCTCGCCACCTATCAAACGGCGCTGGCGCAGCAGGACATCATCGTCGGCCCGCTGGCCCGCTCCGCCGTGACGGCGGTTGCCACCAGTCCGCTGGTGACGAAGCCCACGATCGCATTGAACCACCCGGAAGGCCGCGACGGCACGGCGCTGCCGGCGAAGATGCTGTCGATCGGCCTGTCGATCGAGGAAGAAGCGCGCCAGGTGGCCGAATGGGCCGCGCGCGAGCATCCGGGGGCGAACGTGTTGATCCTCTCCGGCAGCACCGCGTGGCAGCGCCGCATCGCCACCGCATTCGCGGCCCATGCCGATAAAGTGGGATTGAGCGCGAAGACGCTGGAGCTGACGGCGCTGAACGGCTACCTGTCCGATCCGGAACTGGTGGCCCTGCGCGCCCGCCTTGCCGAGCAGCCGGTCGACCTGCTGTTCGCCGCGCTCGACGCCGACCAGGCCCGCCAGCTGCGCGTGGCGCTGGCCGCGCCGCCGCTGGGCGACATCCCGCTGTACGGCACGTCGTCGCTGAACCCGGGCCGCGTGTCGATGCTGCCCGGCCAGGAGCTCGATGGCGTGAAGCTGCTGGACCTGCCGTGGCAGATCCAGCGCGACAATCCCGCCGTGGCCAGCTACCCGCGCGCCGTGCCGCAGGACGAGGCGCGCCTGTCCGCCGACATGGAGCGCCTGTACGCGCTGGGCATCGATGCGTTCCGCGTCGCGCGCGAACTGGCGACCAAGCCGGGCCAGCCAATCACGCTGGACGGTGTGACGGGCCAGCTGTCGATCGACTACGGCAACGGCCCGGCGCGCGTGAAGCGCATCGAACCGGCCGCGGTCTACCGCAACGGCGTGCCGGTTCCGGTGACCACGCCGTAATGCCCAGATGGCGCGCACCGACCAGCAAAGGAAGGGCGCGCAGGGCGAGGACGCGGCGCTCGAGCACCTGCGCCGCGCCGGCTTGACGCTCGTCGAGCGGAACTTCCGCTGCCAGGGCGGCGAGCTGGATTTGATCATGCGCGACGGTGCCCACCTGGTCTTCGTCGAGGTGCGGCGGCGCAAGAGCCGCGGCTTTGGTGGCGCGGCCGCCAGCATCACGCCGGCCAAGCAGGGCCGCATGACGATCGCGGCGCAAACCTTCCTGCTGCGCTACCCGAAACTGCCGCCATGCCGTTTCGACGTGGTGGCGATCGATGGCGAACACATCGAGTGGCTGAAAAACGTGCTGGACTAAATGACAAGATTGCGCACATTTTGTAAGCATTGTTAACACGGGTTGCCGGGCGCTACGGTCCCCAGCACTATATAATTTCAAGACTATGACGAACCAACGCATCCTCTCGCACTTCCACGAAAGTGCCGAAACCAAGATCCAATCCGCCACCGTGCTCGCGCAACCGCTGGCGCAGGCGATCGAACTGATGTTTTCAGCCCTTTCCAACGGCAACAAGATTCTCGCCTGCGGCAACGGCGGTTCCGCGGCCGACTCCCAGCACTTCGCAGCCGAGCTGGTAGGCCGTTTCGAACGCGAGCGCTTCCCGCTGCCCGCGCTGGCGCTGACCACCGACACGTCGCTGCTGACGGCTGTCGCGAACGACTACAGCTACCGCGAAATCTTCAGCAAGCAGGTGCAGGCGTTCGGCCAGGCCGGCGACATCCTGCTGGCGATTTCCACGTCCGGCAACTCGGCCAACGTGATGGCGGCGATCGAGGCGGCGCTGGAACGCGAGATGCGCGTCGTGGCGCTGACCGGCAAGGGCGGCGGCGCGATCGGCAAGATGCTGACGGATGCGGACGTGCACATCTGCGTGCCCGCCGAGCGCACCGCCCGTATCCAGGAAGTTCACCTGACCTGTATCCATTGCATTTGCGACGGCATCGACGTCGCCCTGTTCGGAGGAGATGTGCATGAGTAAATCCGTGGCCCTGCGCCGTCTGCAACGCCCTGTCGCGATCGCCCTGCTGGGTGGCGCGCTGCTGGGCAGCCTGCCGGGCTGCGTCGCCCTCGTTGCCGGCGGTGCCGTCGCGGGGACGATGGCCGCCAGCGACCGCCGCACGTTCGGCGCGCAGACGGAGGACAAGGCGATCGCCGTGAAAGCGGACGTCCGCATCCGCAACGTCACCGGCGACGCAGGCCACGTGAACGTCAACGCCTTCAACCGCAAGGCGCTGGTCACCGGCGAGGTGCGCGACCAGGCGATGAAGGATGCCGTCGAGCGCGAAGTGAAGGCGATCGAAGGCGTGCAGTCCGTCGTCAACGAACTGGAAATCGCCGGCCCGGCCAGCTACACGTCCCGTTCGAACGATGCGCTGATCACCACGAAGGTGAAAGCCAGCCTGGTGGACGCGAAGGACATCTCGGCCAACTCGTTCAAGGTCGTCACCGAACGCGGTGTGGTGTACCTGATGGGCCGCGTGACGCAGATGGAAGCGAACCGCGCTTCCGAAATCGCGCGCGGCGTGAACGGCGTGAACAAGGTGGTGCGCGTGTTCGAGTACATCAGCGAGGAAGAGTACAAGCAGTATCAGAACACGCCGGCGCCGGCGCCGGCTTCCCAGTCCTGATTTGCAGCGCTGGTTTATACTGGAACCATGAACGCCTCCTCCAACGCCTGGATCAAACCCGCCATCGCCGCCGCCGTGCTCGCGGTCGCGGGCTTTGGCGCGTACACGTGGTTAAGCAGCGCACCGAAAGCGCCGGAGGTTGCGTTCACGACGCTCAAGGGCGAGAAGATCACGCCGGCCGACCTGCGCGGCAAGGTGGTGATGGTGAATTTCTGGGCCACGTCGTGCACCACGTGCGTGGCCGAGATGCCGGAAATGGTCGACACGTACAACAAATTCAAGGACAAGGGCCTCGAATTCGTGGCGGTGGCGATGAAGTACGACCCGCCGAACTACGTCGTCAATTTCACCGAAACGCGGCAACTGCCGTTCAAGGTGGCGCTCGATACCAGCGGCGAGGCCGCCAAGGCCTACGGCGACGTGGCGATGACGCCGACCACTTTCCTGATCGGCAAGGATGGCAAGATCATCAAGAAGTATGTCGGCAAGCCGGAGTTCCCGGCGTTGCATGCCTTGCTGGAGCAGGCGCTGAAGGGGTAGTAGCGCCACTTCAGCGGCCAGACAGCGATGCTCGCGCGGTACTTCTTCACCTTCGCGGAAGACTGGCAAGTGGCGCCCGGCGCGTTCTGGGTGCACAAGCCTGACCCATGCGGCAGCTCCACATATGACCCTCCAGCTCCAGCGGCAGTGCCTCACCAGGGCTATCCGGTCCTGAACATCGTCATGCCGTCGTGTCATCTGATCTTCACCTCGCTTGATCAGATCGACCATTATGTTGACATCATCTCCCGAAAGCCACTTCCGACCACACGTCAGCTGTCGAACGAGAGCGGCCGTGGAACAGGACCAAATGGACATTGGCTGAGCCGCCTCCCGGCAGAGCTGAAATCGCCAAAGGGTCGAGAAAGCCTGCTCAAAGCACTGAATTCCGGCCGGGAATTCGCCCATCTCTCAGCGCCATCCGGCACGTTCAACCGCACCGGAGGGGACAATAGCGCCGTTGTGAGACGTGCGAACCTTCCCGGCACGCGACCGCGATTTCGGTAACTCTCGGGCGGGAATTATCGCCCGTCCCGCTCCTCATCCTTGCGCTTGCGCTGTTCGTACCACTCCCTGGCCAGCGGCGCCAGCGCCGCCATGATCCCGGCCACGATGATGGCGATCCCCGCGTACAGCATGACTATTTCGGGTACAGCACCATCTGCGTGCAGCGGAACAGCGCGATCGTCTTGCCCGTTGCCTTGTTCGTCACCGTGGCGTCCCACACCTGCGTGGTCTTGCCCATGTGGATGGCCGTCGCCGTCACGGCGATCGTGCCGTCGCGCGCCGTGCCCAGGTGGTTCGACTTCAGTTCGATCGTCGTGAAGTTCTCCGCGCCCTCCGGCAGATTCGCGAAGCAGCCATAGCCGCAGGCCGTATCGGCCAGGGTCACGATGGTGCCCGCATGCAGGAAGCCGTTCGGCGCCAGGTGGTGCGGGCCGATGTCGATTTCGGCCGAGAGCGTGCCCGGCGCCACGTCGGTCACCTTGATGCCCAGGTGTTCCGGCAGCGTACCCTTGGCGCGGTGGCTGAAACGCTCGAGTTTCTGTTGAATGTCGTCCATTGTTCTTGTCTCCTTGGAGCGGACGATCATAAACCACCCGCGGCGTGCGCGGGCCGAGCATGCGCTCTAATGCGTGCTAGTCAGCCCGGAAGTTCCGTCCCAGCGACATCGGCTTGTTCAGCAGGATCGTCTTTGGATCGCGGCAGATGATCACCAGGACGACGATGGTTGCGAGATACGGCAGCATCGACAGGAATTGCGACGGCACCGCGATTCCCAGGCCCTGGCCGTGGAACTGCAGCACCGTGACGCCGCCGAACAGGTAGGCGCCCAGCAGCAGGCCGCGCGGCTTCCACGTCGCGAACACGACCTGGGCCAGCGCGATCCAGCCGCGGCCGGCCGTCATGCCTTCGACCCACATCGGCGTCAGCGCCAGCGACAGGTAGGCGCCGGCCAGGCCGGACATCGCACCGCCGAACAGCACGGTGCCGTAGCGCAGGCCGGTCACGGACATGCCGATCGCATGCGCGCTGTGCGGCGCTTCGCCGACGGCGCGGATCTGCAAGCCCAGGCGCGTGCGGCCCAGCACCCACGCCACCAGCGCGACCAGCAGCAGCGAGCCGTACACCACCGCGTCGAAGCGGAACAGCAGTGGCCCGACAAAGGGCAGGTCGGACAGTATCGGGAACGACAGCGCCGGCAGCGGCGCGATGGTCTGGCCGACGAGGTCGCGGCCGATGAAGGCGGACAGGCCGATGCCGAACAAGGTCAGCGCAAGGCCCGTCGCCACCTGGTTCGTTTGCAGCGTGAGCACGAGGAACGCGAACACCAGCGCCATCGCGGCGCCGGCCAGCAGCGCCGCCAGCATGCCGATGCCGAGCGAACCGGTGTGCAGCGCGGCAGTGAAGCCGGCCACGGCGCCGACCAGCATGATGCCCTCCAGGCCGAGGTTCAGCACGCCGGAGCGTTCGGCCACCAGCTCGCCGGACGAAGCCAGCACCAGCGGCGTCGCCGCGCCGGCCGTGCTGGCGAGGAAGGCGATGACGTAGTCGGTATTCATGCGGCGATCTCCGTCGGAATGGGGGCGCGCGGTGCGTGCGCCTTGAAGCGGTAGTGGATGAACAGGTCGGCGGCCAGCAGGTAGAACAGCAGCAGGCCCTGGAACAGGCCGGTGATCGCGGACGGCAGCTGCAGCTCGATCTGCGCTGCTTCGCCGCCGATGTACAGCAGCGACATCAACAGCGCCGCGAGCACCACGCCCAGCGGATGCAGGCGCCCGACGTAGGCGACGATGATGGCGGCGAAGCCATACCCCGGCGATACGGACGGCTGCAGTTGCCCCAGCGGCCCGGCCACCTCGCCGACACCGGCCATGCCGGCCAGCGCGCCGCTGACGAGGAACGCGAGCCACACGTTCTTCGGTGCGGAAAAGCCCGCATACAGCGCGGCGGCGGGCGCGATGCCGCTGACCTGCATCCGATAGCCGGCAAAGGTGTGACGGCAGAAGAACCATGCGCCAGCCGCCGCGATCAACGACAGGATGAACGCCGCGTTCACGCGCAGGCCATCGACCAGCAGCGGCAGCGTCGCGCTGTCGGAGAACATCTTCGATTGCGGGAAGTTGTAGCCGGCCGGATCGCGCAGCGGGCCGTGCACCAGGTAGCCGAGGAACAGGTACGCGACGTAGACGAGCATCAGGCTGACGAGAATCTCGCTCGTGTTGAAGCGCGTACGCAGCAGCGCCGGTACCGCGGCCCACGCCATGCCGCCCAGCGCGCCGGCGGCGATCATCAGCGGCAGCACCCAGCCCGCTTCGACGTCGTCGAAATACAGCGCCACGCAGCCGGCCGCGATGGCGCCCATCGTCAGCTGGCCGTCCGCGCCGATATTGTGCACGTCGGCGCGAAAGCCGATCGCCAGGCCCACGCCGCACAGGATCAGCGGCGTCGCCTTCAGCAGCAGCTCGCCGATGCCGTAGGCCGTGGTGGCGGGCTTGATGAAGTACACATGGAACGCATGCAGCGGCTCCTGGCCGAGGAACAGGAACAGCAGCGAGCCGGTGGCAAGCATCGCCAGCGCGGCCAGCAGCGGCGACGCGAGCATCATCGCGCGCGACGGTTCGGGGCGGGCTTCAAGCCGGGACATGGTGGGTTCCTTCTTCGATCGTGGCGGCTGCGCCGCCTGTGGAAAAGTCGCCGCTCATCCACAGGCCGATCCGGTCGATCGTCGCCTCGTGCGCGGGAATGGTGGGGGACAACCTGCCTTTCGCCAGCACGGCGATGCGGTCGCACATCATGAACAGTTCATCGAGCTCCTCGGAGATCACGAGCACCGCCACGCCCTGGTCGCGCAGCCCGATGATCGCCTGGCGGATCAGCATCGCGGCGCCGACGTCGACGCCCCACGTGGGCTGCGCCAGCACCATCCCGCGTGGCGCCAGCGCGATCTCGCGGCCGACGATGAACTTCTGCAGGTTGCCGCCGGAGAGACTGGACGCCACCGCCTTGGCGCCGCCGCATTTCACGTTGAAGCGCTCGATCACGCGCTCGGCGAACGCGCGCACGGCGCCGCGCCGCACCAGTCCTCCCTTCAGCATGCCCGCGGGCCCGGCCAGGTAACCCGTCAGCAACGCGTTATCCGCCAGCGACATCGCCGGCACCGCGCCGCGGCCCAGCCTTTCCTCCGGCACGAAGCCGAGACCGAGCCGGCGGCGCTGCGCCGCGTCGAGGCGGCCGGCGGCTTGGCCGAGGATGCGGATGGCGTTCGCGTCACGCAGCGGCAGCTCGCCGGAGATCGCCTTCATCAATTCCTGCTGGCCGTTGCCGGAGACGCCCGCCAGGCCGACGATCTCGCCCGCGCGCACTTCCAGGCTGATGTCGCGCAGGTCGGTGCCGAACGGATCGGCGCTGGCGACGGTCAGCTTGTCCAATGCCAGCCGCACCTCGGCCGGCGCACGGGGCGCCAGCGTGCACGTGGGCAGGTCGCCGCCGATCATCAGTTCGGCCAGTTCGTGCGCGCTTTGCGTGCGTGGCGTGGCGGTGCCGGAGACACGGCCGGCGCGCAGCACGGTGGCCTTGTCGCACAGCGCGCGGATCTCGTCGAGCTTGTGGCTGATGTACAGGATGCTCACGCCTTCGGTCGCGAGCTGGCGCAGCGACACGAACAGTTTTTGGACGGCATCCGGCGTCAACACGGACGTGGGCTCGTCCATGATCAACAGGCGCGGGTGCTGCAGCAGGCAGCGCACGATCTCCACGCGCTGGCGCTCGCCGACGGACATGCTGTGCACGTGCCGGTCCGGATCGAGCGGCAAGCCATACTGTTCGGAGACGGCGCGGATGCGCGGCGCAAGCTCGCGCGGCGCCACCTTGTCGTCCAGCGCCAGCGCGATGTTCTCGGCCACCGTCAGCGTCTCGAACAGCGCGAAGTGCTGGAACACCATGCCGATGCCCAGGCGCCGCGCCGCCGCCGGCGACGGGATGTGCACCTGCCGCCCTTCCCACATGATCTCGCCCGCATTCGGCCGCGTGACGCCATAGATCATCTTCATCAGCGTGCTCTTGCCGGCGCCGTTCTCGCCCAGCACCGCGTGGATCTCGCCCGGCATCACGGTGAGGTTCACGTCGGCGTTCGCGATCACCGATGGATAGATCTTCGAGATGCCGAGCAGTTGCAGCCTCGGTTCGTTGTGCCGCCCTGGCGGCGGTGCATGCGGTTCGCTCATCGCTGCTCCTCGTGGTATCCGTTCCGATTGTGCAAGGAGCGTGCCATCGCCGAGCCGGACGATCGCGCTGCCTGTGCACGAAGTTGTATACAAACCGCACCACGATGTGTGCACAGCTCGCCGCAAGCGTGCATCGCGCGGCGCCGTCCTGCCACGACGGCGCCGCGCACGATTCCTGCTTGATGAGAACTTCGAGCGCGGACAGATCCCGCGCCGCTTACGGAGACCCCATGACCAAGCCAATCCCGGCCACGCCCGCACCGGCCCGCCGCAAGCGCGCCGCCGATCCCGCGGCCAGCCCCCTACCACCCGCGCCGCTACCCGTCGACCAGCGCATCCACAGTGCCGTCGTCAACGCGGTGATGAGCCATCGCCTGCCGCCCGGCACACGCCTCGGCGAGGCCGAGTTCTGCGAGCTGTACCAGGTCAGCCGCACCACCGTGCGCAAGGCGCTGCAGCGGCTCGCGCACGATCACATCGTGGTGCTGCGGCCGAACCGCGGCGCCGTCGTCGCATCGCCTTCGCCACAGGAGGCGCGCGACGTGTTCGCGGCGCGCCGCGCGATCGAGCGGGAAATCGTGCCGCTCGTGATCGGCGGGATCACGCCCGCGTCGCTGCGGCGCATCCGCGCCGCGATCGATGCGGAAGAACAGGCGCGGCGCAGCGGCGATCGCGCGGCGTGGATCCGCCTCGGCGGTGAATTCCACCTGCTGCTGGCCGAACTGGCCGGCAATGCGGTGCTGCGGCGTTTCATGATGGAGCTGGTATCGCGCTCGTCGCTGATCATCGCCGTCTACGAGAACCCGGGCGTGCCCATGTGCGGGAACGATGAGCACAGTCGCCTGCTGACGCTGATCGAGCAAGGCGACACCGCAGGCGCAACGCAGCTCATCGAACATCACCTGCTGGAGATCGAGGAACGCCTGCACCTCGGTGCACCGGAGCGCAAGCTCAGTCTTGCCGAAGCGCTGGCGGGGTGCTGAATAAAGTGCATACAAGCGTGCCTCATATCGTGCACAAGCCGCCCATGATGCGCACCGCGATCGCGCACGGCGTGCGCTGGCGGTGCAGCCGGTACAGGGACGCCGGCCTCTGCCCGATGGGAGAGACGGTGGCCCGCTCCTTGCTAACGGTAAAGCCCGGTATTGCATCCGATCCGCCGCCGCATCGGATGCAATCCCTTCGCCAACCAACCAAGGACCCTGCATGAAGACCTTCCGTTCCGCTGCCTTCCTGTTGCTTGCCGCGTGCGGCGCCGCCCACGCGGCCGACTGGAGCGACACGTCGCTGAGCTACCGCTACGGCACCAAGTTCGCCGAACCGTACAACGAGGCCGACATCACGAAGCACGTGGTGAACTTCAGCCACGTGAGCGGCTACAAGTACGGCAAGAACTTCTTCTCGATCGACTACCTGATCTCGGACGAGAACGACCCGTCGGCCGTCGGCTCCCGCAGCGGTGCGCACGAGGCGTACGCGGTGTATCGCCACACGCTGGACCTCGGCAAGATCAGCGGCGCCAACCTGGCATTCGGACCGGTGCGCGGCGTGGGCGTCACGGCGGGCTTCGACATCAACAGCAAGACGGACGCCGGCTACAACTCGAAGAAACGCATGCTCGTCGCCGGCCCCACGCTGATGTTCGACGTGCCGGGCTTCCTCGACGTGAGCCTGCTCGCGCTCCACGAGAGCAACGCGCCGTACAACGGCTTCACGCAGACGGCCACGGACCGCTATCGCTACAAGACGCACGCGATGCTGACGGCCGCGTGGGGCATTCCGTTCAGCGCCGGCATCCCGCTGTCGTTCGAAGGCTTTGCCAACTACATCGGCACGAAGGGCAAGAACGAATTCGGCGGGCCGACGGCCGTCGAGATCAACGTCGACATGCAGGTGATGTACGACCTGAGCGCGGCGCTCGGCGCGGCGAAGAACACGTTCAAGGTCGGCGTCGAGTACCAGTACTGGAAGAACAAGTTCGGCAACCCGTCGGACACGGTGCCGGGTGCCACCGCGCGTACCCCGATGGTGCGCGCCGAATACCATTTCTGACCAACCGAAAGAGGATCCAACATGAATCGTCGCACGCTGCTTGCCTTCGCCACCCTGTCCACCGCGCTGGCTGCCTTCGGCCCGGCCCATGCCGAAGAACCTCTGAAGGTCGGTTTCGTCTATATCGGTCCGGTCGGCGACGCCGGCTGGACCTACGCGCACGAGCAGGGCCGCCTGCAGATGGAAAAGGCGCTGGGCGGCAAGGTGAAGTCCACCTATGTCGAGAACGTACCCGAAGGCGCCGACTCGGAACGCGTGATCCGCAAGCTGGCCGCGGACGGCAACAAGCTTATCTTCACGACGTCGTTCGGCTACATGAACGCGACGGAAAAGGTGGCGAAGGCGTTCCCGAACGTCGTGTTCCAGCACGCCACCGGCTTCAAGACGATGAAGAACATGGGCTCGTACGAAGCGCGCCTGTACGAGGGCGCCTACCTGCAAGGCATCATCGCCGGCAAGATGACGAAGACGAACACGCTGGGCATGGTCGGCTCGTTCCCCGTGCCGGAAGTGATCCGCAACATCAACGCATTCACGCTGGGCGCGCAAAGCGTGAACCCGAAGATCAGGACAAAGGTCGTGTGGGTCAACAGCTGGTATGACCCGGCCAAGGAACGCCAGGCCGCCGAAACCTTGATTGCGCAGGGCGCGGACGTGCTGACGCAGAACACCGATTCCCCAGCCACGCTGCAGGTGGCGCAGGAGAAGGGCAAGTACGCGTTCGGCTGGGATTCGGATATGCAGCGCTTCGCACCGAAGGCCCACCTGACGGCAAGCACGAACCAGTGGGGCGGCTACTACACCGAGGTGGCCAAGGCCGTGATGGCCGGCACGTGGAAGACGGGCCAGGTGCATGGCGGGCTGACCGAAGGCATGGTCAAGATGTCGCCGCTGAACCCCGTGGTGCCGGCCGATGCCGCCAAGCTGTTCGAGGAAAAGAAGGCCGCTTTCACGAGCGGCAAGGCAAAGCCGTTCCAGGGGCCGATCAAGGACCAGTCGGGTGCTATCAAGGTGGCGGCGGGCGCCGAGCTGCCGATGAAGGACGTGTTGTCGATGAACTTCTACGTGCAGGGCGTGGAAGGCACGATCCCGAAGTAAGCGCATGACGCGGCGACAAGGAGCAACGATGCCCACCCCCACTGAGCAGGACCAGCGCTTCCTGACCGAGGTCTTCGCCCTGGCACAGCGTTCGCGCGACGCCGGCCATCACCCGTTCGCCGCGCTTGTGGTGGCGGCCGATGGCCGCGTGATCGCCGAGGCGATGAACGCATCGAGCAGCGACCGCACGGCGCATGCTGAGATGAACGCGCTGCGTGCCGCGTCGTCGCAATACAGCCCGCGGGAACTGGCCGGCGCGACGCTGTACTCGAGCGCCGAGCCGTGCGCGATGTGTGCCGGCGGCGCCTACTGGAGTGGCGTCGGGCGCGTGGTGTACGGCATGGCGGAAGCGACGTTGCTGGCGCTGACCGGCAGCGATCCCGAGAACCCGACGCTGTCGCTGCCGTGCCGCCAGGTGTTCGCCGCCGGGCAGCGGCCGACCGAGGTGATCGGGCCGCTGCGCGAAGATGAAGCCAAGATCGCTCACCAGGGCTTCTGGCACAACGGCGACGCTTAAGCGCTACAGCTTGAAGAAGATGCGCCGGCGGTAGAGCTGCCACAGCAGGAAGGCCAGCAGCAACAGCAGCAGCACCGAGTACGTGGCCGATGCGATGCGCGCCTCGGGTATCGCCTGGCCAAGCAGATGGGCGGCCGCATCGTGCAGGCTGGCGCGCGGGCCGCCCAGCAGCGGCAGCTGCATCAACGTATCGAGCAGCGAGATGCCGATGAACGCCAGCGTGGCATTGGTGCCGAACACCATCACGAACGTCCAGCCGGCGCGCACGCGCATCAGCAGCAGGAACAGCAGCAGCGAGAAGCCCGTGGACAGCAGCGCGAAGCTGGGCGTCCAGATCTTTTTCACCACCGGGATCAGCGGGTCCAGCAGCTGGCCTGCCGCAAGGCAGAGCACGCCAGCGACCGCCAGCGCTGCAAACGTTTTCACGTCTCGGCGCCGTTGCAGAGCGAGCGTGGTTGCGGTGCCGGCCAGCACGTTGATCAGTGCGCCGAGCGTCGAGACAAGGCCTTCCGGCTCATAGGTCACTTGCCCGTTCGTCATACCGTAGGGCCACAGGTGGTGGACGCCGAACAGCGCGCGGTCGACGACCGTCGGCAGCGAATGCGCGGAATCGAAGCAGGCCGGCCCGCAGCCAGGTGCATCCCAAGCCAGCAATAGCGCGCCATAGCCCGCCACGACAGCACCTGTGGCGCCGAGCACGGCACCGAGGGGAATCCGGAAGCCCGCCTCCGTCCTGCGCCCGGCGGCGATGCACCACAGGCCGACGAGCAGATAGCACAGGCCGATCCGTTGCAGGATGCCCATCAGGCGCACGCTGCCGAAGTCGAATGCGGGCAGCAGGTTCAGGAAGATGCCGAGCGCGATCAGCGCGACGGAACGGCGTACGACATTCGCCGCCAATGCGGCTTTGCCACCGGCGGCGCGTCGCCCGAAGGAGAACGGCAGCGCCGCGCCGACGCAGAACAGGAAGGTGGGGAAGATCATGTCCGCCAGCGCGAAGCCGCGCCAGTCGGCATGGGTGAGGATCGTGAAGCGGTGTTCCCAGTCGCCTGCGTACGCGACCAGGATCATGCCGATCACTGCGAGGCCGCGGAGCAGGTCGATGGCGGGCAGGCGGGCAGTGCGAGCGGGATGGGAAGATGGTGCGAGGGACTGCTGAGTTGATACGACGTGGAGCCTGACGCCGTTGGCCATGGGATCACCCTTCGTTATGCAGTACGCGGATAGACAAGCGCAGTGGAAACGCTTCCTGAGTGACTATGCGCCCGGCATGCGAACCCGTCAATCACCCCCACACGATCGGCTCCTGCCCCGTCGCCCGCAAATACTCGTTCGCCCGCGAAAACGGCCTGCTGCCGAAGAACCCCTTGTGCGCCGAGAACGGCGACGGGTGCGGCGACGTGATCACGAGGTGTTTGCGGGCGTCGATCAACGCCCGCTTGGCGATCGCGTAGCTTCCCCATAGGATGAACACGACGTGCTCGCGGCGCTGCGACAGCAGGCTGATCGCCGTGTCCGTGAAGTTCTCCCAACCCTTTCCCGCATGCGAACCGGCTTCGCGGGCGCGCACCGTCAGCACGGCATTGAGCAGGAACACGCCCTGCTCGGCCCAGTCGGACAGGTCGGTGTGCGTGCGCTTCACGCCGAGGTCGCTTTCGAGCTCCTGGAAGATGTTCTGCAAACTGGGTTGTGGGCGATTGCCGTCCGGGACAGAAAAACAGAACCCCATCGCCGCGCCGGGCGTGTGGTACGGGTCTTGGCCGAGGATGACGACCTTGACCTTGTCGAACGGCGTCAGGTCGAAGGCGCGGAAGATGTGCTTGCCCGGCGGGCAGCACTGGCCGGCCTGGTATTCGGCACGGACGAAGCTGGTGAGTTCGGCCCAGTATAGCTTGTCGAACTCGGGCTGCAGGTGTTCCTTCCAGGTGGGTTCGATGCGTACGGTCTTTCTAAAGTTCATGTTTTAGACTCTGCTACATATATCTAAGTGATGAATAGCAGAGCGAAATTAAACTATGTATTAATCATATGTTGAATTTCTGTGAGCATACCCTCCAGCGTTTCGTCGATCTTTAAGGCATTTCGCCTCGCCAAGTTGTGCAAAACCATCAGCTGCTTATAGTCTTGCCTGTCCTCTGCTAAGCTAAAAACGCTACGCTCAATGATCTCGCCCGTATTATTTAGAAAAGAAATATCAGCAAGGCTCATCGACTCTCCATGTTCCCCCTCAAACTCCCAGCTATCGACGGTTATCGAACCATGGCCTAAGTTCAACATGAGTTCGTTTTTCCTTGCTGTTGATTGCCAATTCAATTTCTTGGCCTCTGTGCCTTGCACTAACGATTGAACAATGCTATTCAACTTGTCATCCATATTAGTTCCTTGGCAATGTATCCTGCTGCAACTGGTGGACAATATCTAAAATTTCTTCCAAACTGGCATTCGCGGCGTTTGCCCGAAAAGAGTTTCCAGAATTAGTCAATTCTTTCTCCATGCCATTTATTAACTGGTTTAACGTTCGTGTAACCGCAATTAAATCGAAGGGGTTCGATCGACGCGCGTTCTGAATCTGCGCTATAGAAATCACAGCCTTTAATTCTTGCAGTCGAAGAACACCTGTTTCATATTTCTTTCCACGCGTATAGCCCTGAATTTCTTGTATCAGTTTTACACCCTTCGCCAGTTCACCATATACATTCAAATTGTAAAGCTGGCCTCTAGTCTGGTCTGCTGTAACACGGATTATCTCAGCTTCGGAACGGAGTTGGTGGATCTGGTACAGAGTATAAACAAAACCCACCACGGATAGATTAGTCCCTATCACTCCCCAAAAGGTGGTAAAAAAATTACTATTTATCCTATCAAAGAAAACATACGTCGATACGGTGGTGGCTACGGCCAATATCAACACCACAGCGAGTTCAAATTTTTTTCTCATGGATATTCACAAAGAAGATTACCGCACTATACAGCACGATAGCTTTCTGCCCCAAATATACGGACGGCGGCCTCAGCCGCCGTCAAACGTCCAACTCTTTCGAAAACCACTTGAGATCACATCGACAAAGGAGGCACCTCAAGCAAGTCTACTGAAGTAGAGAACAATAGGATAATTTCTCAGCGAATGACTACTGCGCTGCCAGAGCCGACGGACGGATTATGAAAAACACCGTCTTGCAATGAATCCTTGTTAAGCGAGAATCTAGGTACTAAGGTTGATCAGTGTAGCCACATAAACCCTAGGTCTTTCTCTCTCCCATAATGCTTATTAAACAGCTTCCAGCAGGTTATGCGCCTGCACGTCCGCATGGTACGAGCTGCGCACCATCGCGCCCACGGCGGCGTGTCCGAAGCCCATCTTGTACGCTTCTTCCTCGAACATCTTGAACGTGTCCGGGTGGACGTAGCGGCGCACCGGCAGGTGGCTGTTCGACGGGGCCAGGTATTGGCCGATCGTCAGCATGTCGATGTCGTGCTCGCGCATGTCGCGCATCACTTGCAGGATCTCTTCGTCCGTTTCGCCCAGGCCGACCATCAGGCCGGACTTCGTCTTCACGTGCGGGTACATTGCCTTGAAGTCTTTCAGCAGCTTCAGCGAGTGCAGGTAGTCCGCGCCGGGGCGGGCTTCCTTGTAAAGGCGCGGCACCGTTTCCAGGTTGTGGTTCATCACGTCCGGCAG
This sequence comes from Pseudoduganella flava, assembly GCF_007830495.1. Classification (GTDB taxonomy): domain Bacteria; phylum Pseudomonadota; class Gammaproteobacteria; order Burkholderiales; family Burkholderiaceae_D; genus Rugamonas; species Rugamonas flava. The sequence goes on from NZ_VLKW01000012.1 coordinate 184,585, forward strand.
GCCGTCGGCAAAGATGTTCAGCGCCTTTTCCAGGCGGCCGCGGAAGTCCGGTACCAGCACTTCGATCTGCGTCTTCGGCGACAGTTCCTTGGTCTTCTGGATGCACTCGACGAAGTGGCCGGCGCCGCCGTCGCGCAGGTCGTCGCGGTCGACCGACGTGATCACCACGTACGACAGGCGCAGCTTGGCGATCGTGTTGGCCAGGTTGCCCGGCTCGTTGACGTCCAGCGGGTCCGGGCGGCCGTGGCCCACGTCGCAGAACGGGCAGCGGCGGGTGCACTTGTCGCCCATGATCATGAACGTTGCCGTGCCCTTGCCGAAGCACTCGCCGATGTTCGGGCAGGAAGCTTCCTCGCACACGGTCACCAGCTTGTTCTCGCGGAGGATGTCCTTGATCTCGTAGAAACGGCTCGACGCGGACGCGGCCTTCACGCGGATCCACTCCGGCTTCTTCAGGCGCTCCACCTGCTCGACCGGCACGATCTTGATCGGAATGCGCGACGTCTTGCTGGCGCCTTTCTGCTTCTCGCTCGGGTTGTAAGCGGCGGCGGTGCTGGAAGTGGTTTCGGTGGTCATAAGAGTCTCAAGTTGATTCACGCGGCTGCAAGAGCGGCTACGGAGGCGGAAGGGTCGAGCTGGCGCACCAGCTCGTTGGCCAGCGCCAGCTGCACGTCGGCCAGCGGCACGTCGACGCCCATCGTCCGCATGTCGATGGTTTCCAGGCCGGCGTAGCCGCAAGGGTTGATCCAGGTGAACGGCGCCAGGTCCATCGCGACGTTCAGCGACACGCCGTGATACGTGCAGCCGTTACCGCGCACCTTCAAGCCCAGCGCGGCGATCTTCGCGCCTTTTTTCGGGCCGCCGGCAATGTAGATGCCGGGCGCGCCTTCGATGCGTTCGCCGGCAAGATTATACGATGACAACACATCGATGATCGCCTGCTCGATCTTGTGCACGAACTGGCGGGCATACAGCTTGCCACCCGGTTTGTTGCGGCGCAGGTCCATCAGCAGGTAGATGACGACCTGGCCGGGGCCGTGATACGTCACTTCGCCGCCGCGGTCCGTCTGCACGACCGGGATATGTGCCGCGCCACCCAGCAGGTGGCCGCGATCGGCGCCCAGGCCCAGCGTGTAGACGGGCGGGTGCTCGACGATCCACAACTCATCGGGCGTATCCGGCGTGCGCGCATCCGTAAAGGTGCGCATCGCGGCGAACGTGGGTTCGTAGTCGGCGTGACCGAGATGGCGGATCACCGCCGGTTCGGGACGGGTCGTGGACATGGCAGGGGCTGCAGGAGTCAAAGCCCCGCCATTATACGCCCCTCAAATTGCTTCTGCTCAAAGCGTAAGCATGCGGCGGCAGGGGCGCTCTGTAAGGCGGCGCTGCCACAACGCCAGCGACGCTTTACAGGACGACCTTGACCATCGGGTGGCCGGACAGGTCGGAATACAGCGCATCGAGCTGCTCGCGGCTGGTCGCCCGCACGACTACGGTCAGGCCGGTGTACTTGCCGCCCGACGAAGGACGGACTTCCAGCTTGCCTTCATGGAAAGTCGGGTCGTGCCGGACGATCACTTCCACGATCGTGGTGGTAAAGGCTTCGTGCGTCGGGCCCATCACCTTGATCGGGAAGTCGCTCGGGTACTCGATGAGGGACTCTTTCGGAGGGATTGCAGCCATGTTTTTTCCAATCGGTGAACAGATGAGTGAAAGGCCGGGAAAGCGGTGTTCCGCGGCGCCATCCGCTATTTTACAAACCAATCGGTACCGCTGCGGAGAAAAAGCCGGCGCGGGCGGCGCAGTGCCCGCGCTTCATGCCATGCATTGCTGGAAAATCAACGCTCGCGCATGTTCTCGCCCCGGTCCGATCGCCGGCCACGCTCGTGCCCGGCCTGCGCCGGCTGGGCCTGCGGTGCGGGCGCCGGCTGGGCCACCGGTGCCGGCGGCGCCGGACGGGGTTGCACAACCGGTGCAGGCGGCGGCGCCTGGATCGATGGCCGCTGGGCCTGCTGGGCAGCTTGCGCTGCACGGGCTTGCGCTGCCTGAGCGGCCTGGGCGGCCTGGGCTGCCTGCGCCGCTTGGGCTGCCTGGGCGGCAATGCCGTGCCGTTCGTGTTCACGGCGCTGCTCCGCGCGCTCTTCGATCATGTCCCGCTGCCGTTCCAGCCGCTCGTTGGCAATGAACGAACGGGACGGAGCCTGCGCAGGCTCCGGTCGCGGCGCCGGCGTGCTCGGGGCCACGGTCGTGATCGGCGCCTGCGTGCGCGGCCGCTCCGAGTGGAACCGCTCGGTGACGATCACCCCCTGGCTGCGCTCCGCCGGCGGGCGGTTCGTGTCGAGCCGCATCCGGTCCGGCACGCCGTCGCGGTTGCGGTCGATCTGCAGGCGGTCGGCCACGCCGTCATGGTTGCGGTCCGTTTCCATCCGGTCGGCAATGCCGAAGCGCTGCGGGTCGGTTTGCAGGCGGTCCGGCGTGCCGTCGCGGTTCCGGTCAATTTGCTGACGATCGATCTGCTGCCGATCGACGAAGCCGTCGCGGTTGCGATCCGTTTGCAGGCGATCCGGCGTACCGTCGCGATTGCGGTCGATCTGCATGCGGTCGGGGATGCCGTCGCGGTTGCGGTCCGTTTGCAGGCGATCCGGCGTCCCGTCGCGGTTGCGGTCGATTTGCTGGCGATCGGGGATGCCGTCGCGGTTGCGATCGACCGGCGTGCGTTCGGCCAGCCCGTCGCGGCTGCGCTCGAACGTGCGCACGCCGGCCGGCACGACCGGTGTCGCCACCGGCAGGTTGCCTGGATTCGGTGCCACCGTGGCACGCGGCACGTTGGTCACGCGCACGGTGCGACGCTGCTCGAACTGGTCGCGCGGCACGATCGTGATGCCTTCGCGGCGGGCCGGCACGGCGCGCCACCGTTCGGTGCCGCGGAACTGCCAGCCAAGGCGGCGCTCATGGTCCGGGGACACCTGGTAGTGCGGCACATAGCGGTCGCGCGGTGTCAGCGGATACCAGCCCATGCCGGGGCCCCGGTGGCGGTCCGTGAAGCTGACCGACCAGCCGGACCCGCCGACCCAGCCGACCAGCGCCGGTGCCCACACGGGGCGGCCGACGATGCGGCCCGGCGCCCAGCACCAGCGGCGGTTGACGACGACCCAGCGGCCATAGTGGAAGGGCGCGTAGCCCCACGGCGCGTTGTCGACCCACGTCCAGCCCCACGGCGCCACCCACACCCAGCGGCCGTCGCGGTACGGCGCCCAGTCGAGCGGCACGGAGCGGGGCGCCCACAGCGGACCGTAATCGTCGCTGACCGTCCAGCTGCCGTAGTGATCGAGTTCCTCGTAGCCCGTCACGTAGCTGGGCACGTAGCGCGTGGCGATGGCGGCTTCGTCGCGGCGGTCGCGCGCGGCGGCCCAGGCGTCGAAACCGTCCTGCCGGGCCAGCACGGTGCGTACGTCGTCGCCGCGCACGTCGACCCGCCGGCCGGTCCCCAGGTTCAGCATCGCGCCGGCGGCCTCCACCCGCGCCGCGCCCAGCTGCACGGAAACGCTCATCGTGTCCGGCTCGCGGTCGGCATCCACGCGCACCGTGCCGGGTTCCGTCAGCGTTACGCGCCCCTGCGGCGTTGCCAGCTCGAAGCCGGCCAAGGCCTGCGGATCGCGCACGCGTATGCTGGCGCTGCCGTAGTTCAGGCGCAGGTGCATCACGTCCTCGTCCAGCTCCTCGATGTCCAGCGCGCTGTCGCCATCGAGCCGGACGGCGACCGGGCCGACGCGAAATTCCGTGCGCGAGCCGCCGGCCGTCGTGATGTGGTCTCCCTGCTTGACGGGCCAGTTCAGCAGCGAGCCGGTTTCCTCGCCTTCGTCCGTCTGCACGGTGACGCGGCCCTCGGCCGCGGAGATCCGGCCGACCAGGGTGGGCGGGTCGGCCAGCGCCAACGACGAAACGGCCACGAGGGCCGCCAGCAGCAGGAAGTGAGCAAGCTTGCGTGTCATGATGTCTCCGGGAGTTATAGTCATATAACGCCGCAAGCTGGACCGCGACGACGTCCGTTACAAATATTTTCGAATCAGGCGTGGCCCCGCTTCACGAAGAACAGCGCGGTGCCGACGGCCATCAGCAGGCCGCCGAACACGCGGTTCTGCACGCGCATCGCGCGAACGTCGCGGAAGTAACCCTGCATCGTCGAGGCCAGCAGCGCGTAGCCGTGCATGACCGTCATGTCGATCGCGACCATCGTCACCGCCAGGATCAGCAGCTGCGGCAGCACGGGCTCGCCCTGCGTGATGAACTGCGGCAGCACGGCCACCATGAAAATGATGCCCTTCGGGTTTGTGGCATTGGTCAGGAAGCCCGTCAGCACGCGGCGCCGCACGGACGGCAGCTCGGCGCGCCCGGCTACGCCGATATCGGCCCCTTCCTGCACTTTCGCGCGCCATTGCGCCACGCCCAGGTAAATCAGGTACAGCGCGCCGACCGTCTTGACGATATTGAATGCCACCTCGGAAGCGAGCAGCAGCGAGCCCACGCCGGCGCCCGCGATGAACAGCACCAGCAGCAGGCCCAGTTGCAGGCCGAGCACCGTGGCGCTTGCCTTCTTCACGCCGTACGACAAGCCGTGCGACATCGACAACACGGCGCCCGAGCCGGGCGACAGCGCGATGATGACGGCGGAGATGGCAAAGCCGAGCCAGGTGGCGAAACTCATGGAATTCCCAACGCAAAACGCCCATTGTAGCGCGCGGATGGCTGGCGCGACCGAGGCGGCGGCTAAGGTAATATTGCGTATTTATCACCTCCGAGAGAATCCCCCGATGGCCGGAACCAGCCTGCTTGCACTGATCGACGATATCGCCTCCATCCTTGACGACGTGGCCGCCATGAGCAAGGTAGCCGCGAAAAAAACCGCTGGCGTGCTGGGCGACGACCTTGCGCTGAACGCGCAGCAAGTGTCCGGCGTACAGGCCGACCGTGAGCTGCCCGTCGTGTGGGCGGTCGGCGTCGGCTCGCTGAAGAACAAGGCGATCCTCGTGCCGGCCGCGCTGGCGATCAGCGCGCTGGCGCCATGGGCCATTACGCCGCTGCTGATGGTCGGCGGCGCCTACCTGTGCTTCGAGGGCTTCGAGAAGCTAGCCCACAAGTTCCTGCACAGTAAGGCGGAGGACGAAGCCCACCATGCCGAGCTGGTGGCCGCCGTATCGAATCCGCAGATCGACCTGTGCGCCGTCGAGAAGGAAAAGATCAAGGGCGCCGTGCGCACCGACTTCATCCTGTCCGCCGAGATCATCGTGATCGCGCTGGGCACGGTGGCCGATGCGCCCTTCGCGCAGCAGGTCGCCGTGCTGGTCGGCGTGGCGCTGTTGATGACGGTGGGCGTCTACGGCCTCGTCGCCGGCATCGTCAAGATGGACGACGCCGGCCTGTACCTGACCCAACGCGGCGGCAACGGCGTGGTGCACGCCGTCGGCCGCGTGCTGCTGGCCGCCGCGCCAAGGCTGATGAAATTGCTGGCGGTGCTGGGCACCGTGGCGATGTTCATGGTCGGCGGCAGCATCCTCACGCACGGGATGCCATTCGTGCATCACGCGGTCGAAGGGGCCGCCGCGGCCGCCGGCCCGATCCTTGGCGCGATCACCACACATGTGGCGGACATCGTGGTCGGCGTCGTCACTGGCGGCATTGTGCTGGCGGGCGTGACGCTGATCGGCAAGGTGCTGCGCGGCATCAAAGGCAAGCGCTAAGTCCGCTCTTCTACCGGCCGCCGCCTTCCGGCGGCCGCGTCCCCTTGACGGAACGACCACCGTTCCGTTGCGCTTTCACCTCCCCGCCAGGCTCCTCATCGCAGGCCGTTTTGGGCCTGTTGCTCCCGTTCCGGTAATTTTGATCTACATCAAGGATTTTGGGGGTTGCCCTCCCTAAACTGGAATCCGTGGCGCCATTGCCATGAAGAAATAATCTATAAGAATCAAAGTGTTTCCAGGCTCAGGAGTATCAGATGCGCAAGAATCTGCCAGTCACCAATCGCGAAGTGGACCTCGACGACGACCAGGCCATTGTGTCGAAGACAGACCTTGACGGCAACATTGTCTACGTCAACCCGTATTTCATCCATATCAGCGGCTTTGCCGAGGAAGAGCTGATCGGTGCGCCGCAGAATATCGTGCGCCATCCGGACATGCCGGCCGAAGCGTTTACCGACCTGTGGACGTCGATCAAGGGCGGCATGCCGTGGACCGGCATCGTCAAGAACCGTTGCAAGAACGGCGACCACTACTGGGTCAAGGCGAACATCACGCCGATCCGCGACCAGGGCCGCACGATCGGCTACATGTCGGTGCGCACCAAGGCCACCCGCACGCAGATCGAGGAAGCGGCGAACGCCTACCGCGCCCTGCGCGAAGGCAGCCGCGAGCTGGAAATCCGCAACGGCCAGATCATCCGCCATGGCTTCACCCACCTGCTGGCGCGCCTGTCGCACGTGTCACTGGCGATGCGCATCTGGCTGTCGACGTCCGTCGTCAACGTGCTGCTGACGATCGTCTGCGCGGCCAGCCTGTTCGGCGACGGCAGCAGCGACACGATCCGCTACACGATCTTCGGCGCCACGTTCGTGGGCCTGTTGATCAACGTGTTCCTGTGGTACACGCTGCGCGTCGGCATGCTGCAACCGCTGGCCCGCGCACTGACCGGTGCCCGCGCGATCGCGGCCGGCGACCTGTCCGGCACGTTCGAGACGCACAGCACCGATGAAGTGGGCCAGCTGCTGCGCGCACTGCAACAGATGAACAACAACCTGATCGCCACGATCCGCGACGTACGCGTGAACGTGGAGACGATGGCCGTCGCCACCCGCCAGATCGCGGCCGGCAATGCGGACCTGAACGGCCGCACCGAGGCGCAAGCCGCGAGCCTGGAAGAAACGGCATCGTCGATCGACGAGTTCTCGTCGACGGTGAAGGCGAACGCCGACAACTCGCAGCAGGCCAACGAGCTGGCCGTTGCCGCCTCCGACGTGGCCGAGCAGGGCGGCGCGATCGTGTCCGAAGTGATCGCCACGATGGACGAGATCAACACCTCGTCGAAGCAGATCGTCGACATCATCGGCCTGATCGAAGGCATCGCGTTCCAGACCAATATCCTGGCGCTGAACGCCGCCGTCGAGGCAGCGCGTGCCGGCGAACAGGGCCGCGGCTTCGCCGTCGTGGCGGGCGAGGTGCGCAGCCTGGCGCAGCGTTCGTCGGTGGCGGCGAAGGACATCAAGAACCTGATCGACGTCTCCGTCGGCAAGGTCAGCGTGGGCATGGAGCGGGCACACCGCGCCGGCGCGACGATGGAACACGTGGTGAGCTCGGTCAAGCAGGTGACGGCCATCATGCAGGAGATTTCGACCGCGTCGCGCGAGCAGAGCATCGGCGTCGACCAGGTCAACAAGGCGATTGCCCACATGGACGAAGTGACGCAGCAGAACGCCGCGCTGGTCGAGGAAGCGGCAGCCGCCGCGAACAGCCTCGCCGAGGAAGCGCGCGGCCTGACGCAAGCCGTCGCCCTGTTCCAGCTTGGGAAAAAAAAGACAACGCAGCAGGTGCGCAGCGGCCGCGCGCCCGCCCTCAACGTAAAACGACTGGCCGCCTGACCCTACAGGAATCATCATGACTACCACGCCGAAGGTCGAATTCGACGCCGCCATCATCAACAAGCTGTCGATGTCCGGCCCGCGCTACACCTCCTACCCGACCGCCGACCGCTTCACGCAGGACTTCAGCTACGGCAGCTTCCTCGAAGCGCTGGCCGGACTGACCCTGCGCGGCGGCCGCCGCCCGCTGTCGCTGTACCTGCACGTGCCGTTCTGCGACAAGCTGTGCTACTACTGCGCCTGCAACAAGATCATCACGAAGGACCGCAGCAAGGCCGTCACCTACCTCGGCTACCTGAAGCAGGAGATCGCGATGCAGGGCAAGCTGTTCGCCGGCATGAACCGCGTCGAGCAATTGCACTTCGGCGGCGGCACGCCGACCTACTTCTCCGACAAGCAGATGGACGAACTGATGGCGCACCTGCGCCGCCACTTCGAATTCGCGCCGGACTGCGAAGGCGAATACTCTATCGAGATCGATCCGCGCACGGTGGACCCGCAGCGCATCCACACGCTGCGCTCGCAAGGCTTCAATCGCGTCAGCCTGGGCGTGCAGGACTTCGACCCGGACGTGCAGAAGGCCGTCAACCGCATCCAGCCGTATGAAGAGACGATCGGCGTGATGAACGCCGCGCGCGACGCCGGCTTCCGCTCGATCAGCGTGGACCTGATCTACGGCCTGCCGAAGCAGACAATCGCGACGATGACGCGCACGCTGGCACAGGTGATCGAAGCGAACCCGGACCGCATCGCGCTGTACAACTACGCGCACATGCCGCACCTGTTCAAGCCGCAGCGCCGCATCGCCGACGAAGACCTGCCCGCGCCGTCCGTCAAGCTCGACATGATGAAGCTGTGCATCGACACGCTGACCGGCGCCGGCTATGTGTACATCGGCATGGACCACTTCGCGAAGCCGGAAGACGACCTAGCGATCGCCCAGCGCCAAGGCCGCCTGCACCGCAACTTCCAGGGCTATTCGACGCATGCCGAGACCGACCTGGTGGCCTGCGGCGTGTCGGCGATCAGCGCCGTCAACGGCAGCTACAGCCAGAACGAGAAGGGGCTGGACGAATACTATGCGAAGCTGGACGCCGGCAAGCTGCCGATCTGCCGCGGCTACACGCTCGACAACGACGACAAGCTGCGCCGCCTGATCATCCAGCGCCTGATGTGCGACTTCGAACTGTCCGTCGTCTCCGTCGCGCAGGGCATGGCCACGCCGTTCCGCGACTACTTCGCCGCCGAGCTGAAGGAACTGCGCGAATTCGAGAAGGACGGCCTGGTGACGTTCGAGGACGACTGGATCACCGTGACGCCGAAAGGGCGCCTCTTGATCCGTAACATCTGCATGGTGTTCGACCGCCACCTGCGCGCCACGCGCCAGCTGGCTGCGCAGCAGCCGGCCGCCTCCAACGTGCAGCCGCTGCGGTACTCGCGTACGATCTGACGGGAGCAGCGATGAGCGGGCTGAATCTGCTGCCCGTGTTCGCCGTCGGCCTGGCCGGCAGCGTGCACTGCGTCGGCATGTGCGGCGGGATCGTCGGCGCATTGTCCGCCGCCACACCCGCACGTGCGCGCACGATCCCGATCGTGCCGGCCGCCACCGCGCTGCCGGCCGCTTCGGCATTGGATGGCGCGCTGCGCGTGCTGGGCTATAACACGGGCCGGATCGGCAGCTACATGCTGGCCGGCGCACTGGCCGGCGGCCTGGCGAACGGCGCCGCCAGCCTGGCGCATATCGCGCGCTGGCAAGGCATCGCCTACGTGCTCGCGAACGCGATGCTCGTCGCCCTCGGCCTGTACCTGATGAATGCGTGGCATGGCCTGGCGCGCGTCGAAGCGGCCGGCAACGTGCTGTGGCGCCGCGTGCAACCCGCGATGAAATACCTGGTGCCGATGGATACGCTGCCGAAGGCGGTCGCGTTGGGCGGCCTGTGGGGCTGGGTGCCGTGCGGCATGGTGTATTCGGTGCTGCTGACGGCGCTGCTGTCCGGCTCCGCCGCCAGCGGTGCGGCCGTGATGCTGGCGTTCGGGCTTGGCACGTTGCCGATGCTGCTGGCGCTCGGCCTGGCCGGCGCCCGCATCCGCCAGGCGATGCAGCGCCCCATCGTGCGCGCCGCGTGCGGCATGCTGGTGCTGGGCTTTGGCGTGCTAGGCATGATCCGCCACGCGTCCGGCCTGCCGCACGGCTGGCTCGATGCGCTGTGCGTGACGGTGCCGCTATGAACGCCGTCCTCTCTCCCCAGTGCTATCACTGCGGCCTGCCCGTGCCGAGCGGATCGCACTGGCGCGTCGCCATCGACGGCATCGAACGCGATATGTGCTGCCCCGGCTGCGAAGCCGTCGCACGCACGATCGTCGACATCGGCCAGACCGGCTACTACCGCGACCGCACCGGCTATGCGGCCACCGCGGGCAGCGCGGACGTGGTGCCGCCCGAACTGAAACTGTACGACGCCGACCCGCGCTTCGCCGGCAGCGGCGCCGACAAGGAAGCCGTGCTGCTGATCGAAGGCATCCGCTGCGCGGCCTGCGTGTGGCTGATCGAACGGCGCCTGCTGGCGCTGCCGGGCGTGACGGCCGCGAACCTGAACGTGGCGACCGAACGGCTCACCGTGCGCTGGCATCCCGACTATGTGCAGATCTCCGGCATCCTGCAGGCGTTGCGCGGCATCGGCTACACGGCGTGGCCGTACGATGCGGCGCGCCACGAGGAGCAGTTGCGCAAGGCCAGCCGCACGCTGGGCCGGCAGCTGTTCGTGGCCGGCCTGTCGATGATGCAGGTGATGATGTACGTGGCGCCCGCGTATCTCGCCGACGCCGGCACCCTGGACGACGACATGGCCGCGCTGATGCGCTGGGCCAGCCTGCTGCTCACCATTCCCGCCGTGATCTACTCGGCGCAGCCGTTCTTCCGCGGCGCGTGGGCGAGCCTGAAGGCGCGCGCGCTCGGCATGGACGTCCCCGTGGCACTGGGCATCGCCGCCGCGTTCGGCGGCAGCGTGCTCGCCACGTTGCGCGGCAGCGGCGACGTGTATTTCGATTCCGTCACGATGTTCATCTTCCTGCTGCTGGGCAGCCGCTGGCTCGAGCTGATCGCGCGGCGCAAGGCAGCCGGCGCGCTCGAGCGCATGCGCCATGCGCTGCCCGCCTCGGCCACGCGCTACGCCGGCTGGCCCGCGGCGCGCGAGACGGCCGTCGTCAGTGCAGCATCGCTGGCGCCGGGAGACCACATCGCGGTGCGCACCGGCGAAGCGTTTGCGGCGGACGGCGTCATCGCCGATGGCCGTACGTCCGTCGACCTGTCGCTGCTGACGGGCGAATCGGCGCCACAGCCGCAAGGACCGGGCGACAAGGTTCCCGGCGGCGCCGTCAACGCCGGCCCCGCCGTGGTGCTGCGCGTGACGAAACCGGTGGCGGACAGCACGCTGTCGGGCCTCCTGAAGCTGGTCGAACAGGCGGGCGGCTCGAAGCCGCGCATCGCCCAGTGGGCCGACCGTGTCGCTTCCCGCTTCACGGCGGCGCTGCTGCTGTTCGCGCTGGCCACGTTCCTGTTCTGGAGCTGGCACGATCCGGCGCGCGCCTGGCCGATCGCGATTGCCGTACTGGTGGTGTCTTGCCCGTGCGCGCTGTCGCTGGCCACGCCTTCCGCGCTGGCCGCCGCCACCGACACGCTGCTGGGCAAGGGCGTGCTGGTGATGCAGCCGCACGTGCTGGAAACGCTGCACCGCGCCACCCACGTGGTGTTCGACAAGACCGGCACGTTGACGATGGGTCACCCCGCCGTGCAAACGGTACGCACACATGGCGGCATGGACCGCAACGCATGTATCGCCGTGGCCGCCGCGCTGGAGCAGGGCAGCCTGCATCCGATCGCGCGTGCCATCGCAGCCTTGCATGAAGAGCAGCCGACGATGCACGATCCGCGGCACGGCTGGCACGCGGATGCATTGCGCGAGGTGCCCGGCCAGGGCCTGGAAGGCGTCGTGCAGGGGAGGCGCTACCGGCTCGGCAACGGCGCGTTCGTGGCCGGTATCGCCGGCGGCGACGCGCCCGCCGCGCTGCCCGACAGCACCGCGGTCTATCTCGGCACCGAAGACGAATGGCTGGCGTGCTTCACGATCACCGACCCGTTGCGCAGCGATGCGCAGCGGACGATCGACCACTTCAAGGCGCAGGGCAAGCAGGTGGTGCTGCTGTCCGGCGACCGGCAGGTGCTGGCCGATGCGGTGGCGGCGCAGCTGGGCATCGTGAAGGCGATCGGCGATTGCCTGCCGGCGGACAAGCTCGCGTACGTGCAGCACGTGCAACAGAAGGGCGGCGTCGTCGCGATGGTGGGCGACGGCATCAACGATGCGGCGGTGCTGTCCGCCGCGGACGTGTCGTTCGCGATGGGCACCGGCGCCGCGCTGGCACAGGCGCATGCGGACACGGTGCTGCTGCACGGGCAATTGAGCCTGGTCGCCGAGACGGCGGCGATGGCGCGTGCGACGATGCGGGTGATCCGCGAGAACCTCGCCTGGGCGTCGGTCTACAATGCGGTGGCGATTCCCGCCGCGGCGTTCGGGCTGCTGGGGCCCTGGCTGTCCGGCGTCGGCATGGCGTTGAGCTCCGCGCTCGTCGTTGCGAACGCGCTGCGCCTGCGCTGGAAGTGAAAGAGAGAAAACATGGAAGCCCTGTATCTGCTGGTCCCCCTGAGCATCGCGCTGGTCTTCGGCGCGCTGTGGGTGTTCTTCAAAGCGTCCGACGACGGCCAGTTCGAGGACCTGGAAGGCCCTGCGTTGCGCATCCTGCAGGACGACGATGCGCCGTCGGCAGGTACCAAGCCGCGTTGAACCCGCGGTGTTGTCTTATCTTCATCGAACTTGATCGATCGGCCAGGAAGCCTTGATCTAAAGGCTTTCCAGCCTGTCCACGGCCCTCGCGGCACCTCGTTGTACCCGCACCTCACTTGGTGCGCACACCTTGTCTTTCAATCCAGAGTAAATCGTTCGGCACCTAATCCCTTCGGCCAATTTTGATCTAGGTCAAGGTTTTTGGGGGTTGCCCTGCGTAACCTCCGAATCACATCTAACAAATGTCTTTCGGGGGTGTTCAATTGGAACAGAACTACAACTACAAGGTCGTTAAGCAATTCGCGATTGCGACCGTAGTGTGGGGCATCATCGGCATGCTGGTCGGCGTCATCATCGCCGCACAGCTGGCGTGGCCCGCACTTAACTTCGACATACCGTGGCTTACGTACGGCCGTCTGCGGCCGCTGCATACGAACGGTGTGATTTTCGCATTCGGCATTTCGGGCCTGTTTGCGACTTCCTACTACGTGGTGCAACGCACCTGCCAGGTGCGCCTGTTTTCGGACAAGCTCGCCGCCTTCACGTTCTGGGGCTGGCAAGCGGTCATCCTGTCCGCCGTCGTCACGCTGCCGATGGGTCTGACCCGCGGCAAGGAATACGCGGAACTGGAATGGCCGATCACGATCCTGATCGCCGTCGTGTGGGTCTCCTACGCGATCGTGTTCTTCGGCACGATCATCAAGCGCAAGGTGAAGCACATCTACGTGGCGAACTGGTTCTTCGGCGGCTACATCCTGGCCGTCACGTTGCTGCACGTCGTGAACGGCATGAGCATGCCGGCCACGCTGACCAAGTCGTACTCGATGTACACCGGTGTGCAGGACGCGATGATCCAGTGGTGGTACGGCCATAACGCCGTGGGCTTCATCCTGACGGCCGGCTACCTGGGCATGGTGTACTACTTCATTCCGAAGCAGGCCGAGCGCCCCGTGTACTCGTATCGCCTGTCGATCGTGCACTTCTGGGCACTGATCTTCACCTACATGTGGGCGGGCCCGCACCACCTGCACTACACCGCGCTGCCCGACTGGACCCAGTCGCTCGGCATGGTGTTCTCGCTGATCCTCCTGGCACCGTCGTGGGGCGGCATGATCAACGGCATCATGACCCTGTCCGGCGCATGGCACAAGCTGCGCACCGACCCGATCCTGAAGTTCATGATCGTCTCGCTGTCGTTCTACGGCATGGCCACGTTCGAAGGCCCGATGATGTCGATCAAGACCGTCAACTCGCTGTCGCACTACACGGATTGGGGCATCGCCCACGTCCACGGCGGCGCACTGGGCTGGGTGGGCTTCATCACGATGGGCTCGATCTACTACCTGCTGCCGCGCCTCGCTGGCAAGACCAAGATGTACAGCACGCGTCTCGTGGACCTGCACTTCTGGGTCGCGACGATCGGCGTGGTGCTCTACATCGCCGCAATGTGGATCGCCGGCGTGATGCAGGGCCTGATGTGGCGCGCGGTGAACCCGGACGGCACGTTGACCTACACGTTCGTCGAGAGCGTGAAAGCGACCTACCCGTACTACGTCGTGCGCTTCGGCGGCGGCGCCCTGTACCTGACGGGCATGCTGATCATGGGCTACAACACCTGGAAGACGCTGTCGGGCCGCGAAGTGCCGGCGACCGCGATTCCGGAACTGAAAGCCGCGTAAGGAGAACGAGATGAGTGTTGCAAAAAAAGGCTTTTCGCATGAATGGATCGAGAAGAACCCCTGGCTGCTGATCGCACTGGTCACGCTGGTGGTCTCGGTCGGCGGTGCCGTGGAAATCGTGCCGCTGTTCTTCCAGAAATCGACGACGGAACCCGTGGCCGGCCTGACGCACTACGCGCCGCTGCGCCTGGCGGGACGCGACATCTACGTGCGTGAAGGCTGCTACGCCTGCCACTCGCAGATGGTGCGCCCGTTCCGTGCCGAGACCGAGCGCTATGGCCACTACTCGGTGGCCGGCGAGTTCGTGTTCGACCGTCCGTTCCAGTGGGGTTCGAAGCGCACGGGTCCCGACCTGGCGCGCGTCGGTGCCCGCTACAGCGATGAATGGCACCGTACCCACCTGCGCAACCCGCGCGACGTGGTGCCGGAATCGAACATGCCGGGTTATCCATGGCTGGCCAAGACCAACCTCGACCCGCAGGGCATCGTGCCGAAGCTGAAAGCGCTGCAACGCCTGGGCGACGGCTACACGGATGCGGAGATCAAGGCCGCTCCCGCCGAGCTGGAAGGCAAGACGGAAGAAGATGCGCTGATCGCCTACCTGCAGGGTCTCGGCACCCTGATCAAGTCGCGTAACTGAGCGGGAGACCGACATGGCAATCGAACATATTTTCGACAGCGCCAGCAGGGTGATGACGGTGATCTCGTTCATCACGTTTGCCGGCATCTGGGCGTGGGCATGGTCCGCGCGCAAGCAAAAGGATTTCTCCGAGGCGGCCCAGCTGCCATTCACGGAGAAGGACGAGGAGAAGCAAAATGTCTGATTTCACCAGCGAGTTCTGGAACTTTTATATCGTGCTGCTGACGGTGCTCGGCATCGTGGGCTGCGCCGTGCTGCTGTGGGCCCAGTCGACGCACAAGGTCACCGCTGAAGAAGCAGCGTCCGGCAAGGTCGGCACCACCGGCCACGTGTGGGACGAGGACCTGACGGAACTGAACACGCCGATGCCGCGCTGGTGGATGTGGATGTTCTACATCACCATCGTGTTCGGCGCCGCCTACCTGTTCCTGTATCCGGGCCTCGGCACCTATGCGGGCAAGCTGGGTTGGAAGTCCTCCGGCCAGTACAAGGAAGAACTGAGCAAGGCCGATACGCAGTATGGCCCGCTGTTCGACAAGTACCGCAAGCAGGACCTGAAAGCCGTCGCAGCCGATCCGCAAGCCCATGCGATGGGCGAGCGCCTGTTCCTGACGTACTGCGCGCAGTGCCATGGTTCCGATGCCCGCGGCAACAAGGGCTTCCCGAACCTGACGGACAAGGACTGGCTGCACGGCGGCGCGCCCGAGACGATCAAGCAGACGATCATGAACGGCCGTCACGGCGTGATGCCGCCGATGGGCGCCGCGGTCGGTGGCGAGAAGGATATCGAGAACGTCGCGCATTACGTGCTGAGCCTGTCGGGCAGCACGGCGGCCGATCCGATCAAGAGCGTGCTCGGTAAAGGCAAGTTCGCCGCGTGCATGGCTTGCCATGGCGCCGGCGGTGTCGGCAACCAGGCGATGGGCGCACCGAACCTGTCGGACAAGACGTGGCTGTACGGCGGCAGCGCCGAAACGATCATGGAAACGATCCGCAAGGGCCGCGACAACACGATGCCCGCATTCGGCGACTTCCTCGGCGAAGGCAAGGTCCACGTGCTGGCAGCCTACGTGTGGAGCCTGTCCAACGAACCTGGCAAACAGCAGTAAAACCAAAGAGGTAGCAGCATGAACGCCCCAGTCGAACCCAAGGTCACCGAGCACGTCGTACGCATGTACGAGGCGCGGCAACCGATCTATCCACGCGAGACGAAAGGCCGCTACGCCAGCCTGCGCTGGTTGTGCGTGTGGCTGACGCAGCTCGTGTTCTACGGCGTGCCGTGGCTCACGTGGAACGATCGCCAGGCCGTGTTGTTCGACCTGGGCACCCGCAAGTTCTACCTGTTCGGGCTCGTGCTGTGGCCGCAGGACTTCATCTACCTGGCGGCCCTCCTGATCATCTGCGCATGGGGCCTGTTCCTCGTGACGGCGGTGGCGGGCCGCGTGTGGTGCGGCTTCGCCTGCCCGCAAACGGTGTACACCGAGATCTTCCTTTGGATCGAACGGAAGATCGAGGGCTCGCGCGCGGCCCGCATCGCGCTCGACAAGCAGGGCCCGTCGCTGAAGAAGACGGCCAAGAAGGTCACCAAGCATCTCGTGTGGGGCGTGTTCGCGCTGTGGACGGGCTTCACGTTCGTCGGCTACTTCACGCCGATCCACGAGTTGGGCACTTCCGCGTTCACGCTGTCGTTCGGCCCGTGGGAGTGGTTCTGGGTGCTGTTCTACGCGTTTGCCACGTACGGCAACGCCGGCTGGCTGCGCGAGCAGGTGTGCAAGTACATGTGCCCGTACGCCCGCTTCCAGAGCTCGATGTTCGACCGCGACACGCTGATCATCACGTATGACGCGAAACGCGGCGAGCCACGCAGCAAGAAGGGTACGGGCGGCTCGTGCATCGACTGCACGATGTGCGTTCAGGTTTGCCCCACCGGCATCGACATCCGCAAGGGCCTGCAGTACGAGTGCATCGGCTGCGCCGCCTGCGTCGATGCCTGCAATATCGTGATGGACAAGATCAATGAGCCGCGTGGCCTGATCCGCTACAGCACGGATCATGCGATGGAGCGCGGCATGAACTCGGCCGAGATCCGCAAGCGCGCATTGCGCCCGCGGGTGCTGGCTTACATCGGCGCGCTGGTGGCCGTGATCGTCGCCGTCAGCATGACGCTGGCGACCCGCACGCCGCTGAAGGTGGACGTGATCCGCGACCGCGGCTCGATGGGCCGCGAAGTGGACGGCGGCGCGATCGAGAACGTGTACCGGCTGCAGGTCATGAACACGTCCGAGCGGGGCCACCGCTTCCGCATCGTGGCGCAAGGCTTGCCGGGCCTGAAGCTGGCCACCGAGGATACCGTCGAACTGGCGCCGACCGAAACGCGCGCCGTGCCGGTGCGCGTGCAGGCGCCGCACGGCGCGGGCAGCGCCGGCTCGAACCACATCGTCTTCACGCTGACCGCGGTGGACGACAAGGAAATCACCGTCAGCGAAAAAGCGGTCTTCATCGTACCGCGCTGACCGATACAACGACCTGGCCGGACATGGTGTCACGGCCGGGCGCACAGGCTAACGAGCCTTTGGCTCACAGGAGTAATCATGGAACTGACGATGTCCGCCACCCCGTGGTACCGCCACCGCTGGCCGTGGCTGCTGATGGCCGGCCCGGCGATCGTGCTGGCGGCCGGCAGCTATACCGGCTACCTCGCCTTCACCCAGCAAGATGCGCTGGTCGTGGGCGACTACTACAAGAAAGGCAAGGCGATCAACCAGGACCTGCGGCGCGACCGCGCGGCCACCGCGCTGGGCGCCTCCGTAGCGCTGCGCTACGACGCCGAACACGGCGTGATGCACGGCCGCCTGGCCACGCACACGCCTGTGCAGGGCACGCTGCTGCTGCACCTGGCCCACGCCACGCAGCCGGAGAAGGACATCCGCCTGCTGGTGCGCCCCGACGCGACGGGCAGCTTCGCCGTGCCGCTGCCGCAGCTCGAGCGCAGCCGCTGGGTCATCCTCGTCGAGGACGAGAAGCGCGAGTGGCGGCTCGAGGGCGAGTGGCAGTGGCCGATGGAGCGGGAGTTGACGCTGGGTGCGCCAGACACGTCCGCAAGGTAATCCCAGGGTGCCGAGGTTGGTACCCTGACCGGATTTTCGGCACCAGAGGTTTGAAAAATCCACTCGCGCACTCAAATCTGGTACACTCGCTGTAACAACTAACCCGTGATGCCGGTGTGGCTCGACCATCTGGAGCACGGGGGAAGAAGCCGGCGCAAGCCGGTTTTTTCGTTTCAAGGGGAGCAAAGATGGCAGATGCGATCGTCCCCACTCCGGTGCCGTTGCGCACGCGCGTGTACATCGATGGGTACAACCTCTACTACGGCTGCCTGAAAGGGACGCCGTACAAGTGGCTGGATCTGATGGCGCTGTTTGAACAACAGATCCTGCCGTCCAGCGCCCCGGACAGCAGTGTGTTGCTGCCGCTGAGCATCAAATACTTTACCGCGAAGATCAAGGAGCAAGCCGCCAAGGCGCTGGACTCCGTGTCGTCGCAGGCCCGCTACCATACGGCTCTACGCAAACGCTACCATGCGCGCATCGAACTGATCGAAGGGTATTATTCTCTTACCCAGTCGAAGGCCAGACTCGTCGACAACGCTGTGCCGGCCAAGTGGGCACGCGACTGCGCACAAACCCTGGTGTGGAAGCTGGAAGAAAAACAGTCTGACGTCAATCTCGCTCTGCAGGCCTATCATGACGCCATCACCGGGGCGGTCGATCAGGTAGTGATCGTTACGAATGACACGGATATCGCGCCTGCGTTGAAGATGATCCGCACTTACTCCGCGGTCAAGATCGGGCTTGTTGTACCGACCAGGCCGGGCCTCCGGGAACCGAATGATGACTTGCTAAAGCTGGCGCACTGGACTCGCACGCATATCACCGACCGTGAGCTGGCCAGCGCTCAGTTGCCCCGTGTCGTCGTCGGCGGGAAAAAGCCGACGATCAAGCCTGAGTCGTGGTATGCCCGCCCCGATTTGATCGAGCAAGCATTGATGCGTGCTGCGGCGGTGGTCGGCAGTCGCGGGAAGGCTTTCAACTGGCTTGAAACACCCAATCGGTACTTTGATAACCTGGCTCCGATCGACTTGCTCGACGCCGAGGCCGGCGCGGCCCGGGTGATGGCCTATATCGCCGACCATGAGCGTAACAGTCAGGACGGAACGTGACTACGGTTCTTTGTCCAGTTGCCACTCGGCGGAACAGGCGCTGTACCTGGAGCACATCAGCGCTTCATTGCAGGGGGTGGATGACCGCGTGCGGCGCAGATCCTTGAAAATCGATTCCGCGGTGCTCAGGCGCAGACTTCCGTCCCTGCCGTGATCGCCTTCAGCCGCGGCAGGTCGAGCACCTCGATCTCGCGGTTCGATACGCGCAGCAAGCCGATCTTCTTGAATTTGTTGAGCAGGCGGCTGATGCTTTCGATCGTCAGGCCCAGGTAGTTGCCGATGTCTTCGCGGGACATGCGCAGCTGGAACTCGGTGCTCGAATAGCCGCGCGCCTCGTAGCGCGATGCCAGGTTGACGAGGAAGGCGGCAAAGCGTTGCGTGGCCTGCATGTTCCCGAGCAGCAGCATCACGCTTTGCTCGCGTGTGATTTCCTGGCTCATCATCCGGTGGAAGTGGCGCAGCAAGGTGGGCATGTCGGCCAGCAGCTGTTCCAGGCTGGAGAACGGGATTTCGCACACTTCCGAGTCTTCCAGCGCCATCGCGCTGCAATAGTGCTTGTCGGTGCTGATCGCGTCCATGCCCAGCAGTTCGCCGCCCATCTGGAAGCCCGTCACCTGCTCTTCGCCGTTGGCGTTGATCTGGTAAGTCTTGAAGTGGCCGAGGCGGATCGCGTACAGGTTCGTGAACGGGTCGCCGATGCGGAACAGGTTGTCGCCCTTGGGCACCCTGCGGCGGCGGCCGATGATCTTGTCCAGCTTGTCCATATCGCCCATGTCCAGGCCCATCGGCAGGCACAGCTGGTGCATGCTGCAGGTCGAGCAGCGCGCCTTCAGGATCTCGATGGTCGCGCCGGGAATGGTCAGGGGAGGAAGCTCATGCATCATAATGGAAATCGTGTAACGGTTGACCGACAGTGTACTTGATCCGGGTACCGCGCAGCGTGCGCTGCCGTACACGGGAAACTTTCATTCAGCGTGCTCCCCCGCACAGTGCGCTCGCGTCCGGCCGCGCATAGTGACAAGAGAACAATCCGAGTCCGGGAATGACCGGGGCGAGGAGGAGACCGTGAAACCGCTGGGCATCAAAGCCAAGGTCGCGTTCGCGACGACCATCACGTCCATCGTGATGATCGCGCTCGTCACCGTACTGCAGGCCCAGCGCATGCAGGCGGACTTCACGCGCGTATTGTTCGCCCAGCAGGATGCGCTCGTCACGCGCACCGCCATCGAGCTCGACGACAAGCTGTCGATGTTGCGCAACATTATCGCCGAATCGGCCCGTTGGCAGCCCCGCGACATCTGCAACAATCCGCCTGCGTTGCGCGGCTACTACGATTACCGCGCCGTGCTCCGCCTGTTCGACGACGTGCTCATTGCCACTCCGACAGGTACCGTGATCGCCGACTTGCCCGCATTGCCGGGCCGCCCCGGCGTCAGCATCGCCGACCGTGCCTACTTCCAGCGTGTGATGCGTGAAAAGATGCCGGTGATTGCCGAACCGGTGATCGGCAAGGCCGGCAAGCAGCCGGTCGTGCAGATGGTCGCCCCCGTGCTCAGCGAGGAAGGCGAGGTGCAGTGCGTGCTGATCGGCGTGCTGCGGCTCTACAACGACAACCTGCTGGGCCACCTGCGCACCGCGAAGGTGGGCCGCACGGGTTTTTATTACATCGTCACCGGTTATGAACCTTCCGTCTACGTCGTGCATCCGGATACCTCGAAACTGCTGCAGCCGCGCGCATTGACGGGCCATCCGGCCACCGTGGGGGCGATCCGCGAGGGCATCGACGGTACCGCGATCAGCACCAGCGTCGAAGGCGTGCAGGCACTCGTCAGCTACAAGCACCTGAAGACGGTGCCGTGGATCCTGATCGCTTCGCTGCCCGCGAAGGAAGCGTTCGAGCCGTTCGAAGGCCTGCTGGTACGGCTCGCCTTGTGGGGCACGCTGGCCTCGCTGGCGACGGCCGCCGTCATCACGTGGATCACCTTGCGACTGATGTCGCCGCTGGTCAGGCTGCGCGACGCGATCCGCGAACTGCGCGGCACGTCGCACCGGTTCGCGCCGCTGCCCGTGATGGCGCGCGACGAGATCGGCGAACTGACGGAAGCGTTCAACGACCTGATGCGCGAACGTTCGGCCGCGGACGAGCACGCGCGGGCGCTGATGGACGAGCTGGCGGCCCGCGCCGCCGAGCTGGAAAAAGCGCGCGACCGCGCCGAGGCGGCCAACCGCGCAAAGAGCGATTTCGTGGCCAACATGAGCCACGAGATCCGCACGCCGATGAACGCGGTGCTCGGCATGGCGCACCTGCTGCAGAACACGCCGCTGACGCCGCAGCAGCGCAAGTACCTGAACATGATCCGCACGGCGGGCGATTCGCTGATGGGCATCCTGAACGACGTGCTGGACTTCTCGAAGATCGAGGCGCAGCGGATGGAACTGGCACCCGTCGAATTCGACCTCGACGATTCGATGAGCACGCTGGCGACAACGATGACGATGAATGCCGGCGACAAGGAACTGGAGCTGGCGATCGTCGTCGAGCCGGATGTGCCGCGCCTGCTCCGTGGCGACGCGCTGCGGCTGCAGCAGGTTCTGGTGAACCTGGCCGGCAACGCGATCAAGTTCACCGAGCAGGGCGAGGTCGTCGTGCAGGTGGGCCTCGTGCGCCGCGGCGAGACGGACGCCGTGTTGCGCTTCGAAGTGCGCGACACGGGCATGGGCATGAACAGCGAACAGCTGGCGCACCTGTTCCAGGCGTTCACACAGGCCGACGAGAGCATCACGCGGCGCTTCGGCGGCACCGGCCTGGGCCTGGCGATCACGCGCCGCCTGATCGAACTGATGGGGGGCGCGATCCACGTCGACAGCACGCCGGGAAAGGGCAGCTGCTTCTGGTTCGAACTGCCGTTCGGCGTGCTGGTCGGGCAAGGCGCGCCGCGCAAGCCGGCGGCCGGCTCGCTGTCCGTGCTGGTGGCCGACGACAATGGCACGAGCCGCGACCTGATCGCGAAACTGATTCACGCGTGGGGCTGGGAAGCGGAGCTGGCCGACACCGGCGCCACCGCGCTGGCGCTGTTCGGGCACCGGATGCGGATCGGGCGGCCTTACGACGTCGTGCTGACGGACTGGCACATGACAGGCCCGGACGGCCTGGCCCCCGCCACCGCCATCCGCCAGGCGGCGGATGGGCACCGCCAGCCCATCGTCGTGATGATCAACGCGTTTGCCCGCGAACGTCTCGAGCAGATCTCGAAGAGCGGCGAGGCGGACGCGGTGCTCGTCAAACCGATCACCAGTTCGACGCTGTTCGAGGCGCTCCACCAGGCGCTGGCCGCGAAGGCCGGCGGCGACGAGGCGGCGCCGCCGCCGGATGAATACCTGGGCCGGCTCGCCGGAGTCCACTTCCTGCTCGTCGAGGACAATGCGCTGAACCAGGCGGTGGCGCGCGGCATCCTCGAACATGCGGGCGCCACGCTGGACGTGGCCGGCGACGGCCAGCAGGCGCTCGACGTGCTGCGCGCGAACGCCGCGGCATACGACGTGGTGCTGATGGACATGCAGATGCCCGTGATGGACGGTTTCTCCGCCACCGCCGCCATCCGCAACGAGCTGGGCTTGCGGCTGCCGGTGATCGCCATGACGGCCGGCGTGCTGGCTTCGGAACGGGATCGCTGCGTGCAGGCCGGCATCACGGACTTCATCGCCAAGCCGATCGTCGTCGAAGAGATGATGACGGTGATCGACCGTCACCTGCCGGCCCGGCGCCGGACGCCCGCCGTGGAAAGCCTCACGCTGCCCGCTGCGCAGTCGGACGAACCGGTGTTCTCGATGGACAGCCTGATGCGCGTGATGGGGCGCGACCCGAAAGGCCGCGCGCTGATGCGCAAGATGGTCGAAGGCGCGCTCGAGGGCGGCATGCGGCCGGCGGACGAAGCCGACCAGGCGCTGGCCGCCGGCGATGCGCAGGCGGCCGCGCGCATCTTCCACGGCTTGCGCGGCGCGATCGGCGTGCTCGGTGCGAAGCGGCTGATCAAGGCAACGATGGATGCCGAGATGGCGATCGCCGAACTGCCGCCGGACCAGCTGGCACCGCATTTCGCCGCCGTGCGGCACGAGCTAGCGCTGGTGCTGGAAGCGGGGAGCGCCTGGCTCGCGCAGGTGGACGGCGCAGGCTGACTGCAGGCCTCAGTGACGGCGGTGATTGAACCAGGCGCCCGCGGCCAGGCCGATCGCGAACGCGCCATACACCAGCGCCAGCGAAGGCTTCGACACGCGTTCCTCATAGCCGGGCTTCAACCGCTGCGGCGTCAGCTGGTAGTCGACGAAGCACGCCACGCCGGCGGCCGCAACGGCAGCGGCCACGGTGACGCCGGGCTTGCGCTTGTCCAGCACCTTGCCCGCCACCTGCTCGAAGATACTGGCCCAGAAGTGCGCGCTGGCGTGGTGGATCGCATACCCCACCAGCGTGTACTTCCACGTGGGCGCATCCTTGCCGAACGCCTTGTCGCCCCACAGCCAGTGGCTGATCGCATTCGCTCCGGCGAACATGCTGCCGCTCTCCTGATGCGAGCGCAGCGCCAGCGCGCCCGTCGACGTCAGGCTCGCGATCGTGCCCGGCACGATGCCCTTGGCGATGACCTGCTTCCAGTTGTCCATGCGTTTCTCCGGTGTCTGGCTTTTTCCCTATACTGGTGCTCCCGACATGAGGACACCCGATGCTGATCCTGCTCACCGGTTCGACCGGCTTTCTCGGCTCCCGCCTGTTGCCGCTGCTGCGCGCCCAGGGCCATCGCGTGCTGTGCGCGGGCCGCAGGGCGCATGGCGACTGCGAATTCGTGCAAGCCGACTTTGCCCACGATAGCGAAAAATCGGCCTGGGTGGCGCGCCTGTCCGGGGTGGACGCCGTGATCAATACGGTGGGCATCATCCGCGAGGTGCCGGGTCAGACGTTCGCCCGACTGCACACGGAAACGCCGCGCGCGCTGTTCGCCGCTTGCGTCGAGGCGGGCGTGGGCCGCGTCATCCAGGTGTCCGCCCTCGGTGCCGACGCAGCGGCCGAGACCGAATACCACCTCAGCAAGAAGGCCGCCGACGATTACCTGGCCACGTTGCCGATTCGTTCCCGCATCGTGCAACCTTCGCTGATCTACGGCCCGGAAGGCACCAGCGCGCGCATGTTCCGCACACTGGCGACGATGCCGTTCGCCGTGCAGTTCGGCGCTGCCCCGCAACCGGTGCAACCGATCCACGTGGAGGACGTGTGCGCGGCCATCGTCGCGCTGCTGGCCGAGGAAGGCGGACCGCGCAGCGCGCGGGTGCCGCTGGTGGGCCCGGCGCCGCTGCCTTTCATCGACTACCTTGCCGCGCTGCGGCGCGCGCTGGGGCTGGGCAAGCTGCGCACGCTGCGCCTGCCCTCAAGTTTTGCACGGGCGATGGCTGCCGTCGGCGGCCTCGTGCCGGGCAGCCCGCTGACGCCTGACACGCTGCGCATGCTCACGCGCGGCAACACGGCCGACCCGGCCGACACGATCCGCCTGCTGGGCCGCCCGCCCCGCGCTGTGGACAAGTTCGTCACTGATCCACAGGCCGAGCGCCGTGAGGCGCAACTGGGCTGGCTGTTGCCGCTGTTGCGCGTGAGCCTGGCCATCGTGTGGATCTGGACGGCCTATGTGTCCGCCTTCGTCTACCCGGTGCAGGACAGCTACGTGCTGCTGGAACGCACCGGCATTCCCGCCGTGCTGGCCCCGCTGATGCTGTATGGCGCCAGCGCGCTCGACCTGGCATTCGGCATCGGCACGCTAGCGCTGCCGGCCAGGCTGCGGCGCTGGCTATGGCTGGCGCAGGTCGCACTGATCGGTTTCTACACGGTGGTGATCGCGCTGCGCCTGCCGGAATTCCTGTGGCATCCGTATGGGCCGCTCAGCAAGAACCTGCCGATGCTGGCCGCGATCTGGCTGCTGTACGAACTGGAAAAACACCCGGAGAAGACGTGATGGAATACGTGATCGTGAAGTGGCTGCACATCCTGTCGTCCACGTTCCTGTTCGGCACCGGCATCGGTTCGGCGTGGTACCTGCTGTTCGCCGTCATCAGCCGCAACGTGGCGGCGATCGCCGTCGTCACGCGCATCGTCGTCATGGCCGACTGGATCTTCACGGGCCTGACGATGATCGCGCAGCCCGCGACCGGCTTCTATCTCGTGCACCTGGCCGGCTTCCCGCTCCACAGCAAATGGATCATGTGGTCGATCACCCTGTTCGTGATCGCGGCGTGCTGCTGGTTCCCCGTCGTGTGGCTGCAGATGCGCCTGCGTGACACGGCCGCCGCCGCGGCCGCCGAAGGCACCCCGCTGCCGCCTGCGTTCTGGCGCTACTTCAAGAGATGGATCGTACTGGGCATTCCCGCGTTCTTCGCGTTTCTCGCGGTGTTTTACCTGATGGTGGCGAAGCCGATGTGAAGCCCGATCAGAGCGCCGCGATCAGGTCGAGAATCTCAGGATCGCGGTCGATCAGGCTGAGCAGGATGGCGGCTTGCGCGTTCGGCTTCGAGATACCCTGTTCCCAGTTCTTGATCGTGCGCAGCTCCGTGCGCAGCTGGCGGGCAAACACGGGCTGGGAGACGTGCAGCTTCTCGCGCACGGCACGCACTTGTTCGGGTGTCATTTCGGGTGGGCTTTGGTACTCCACCTTCGTCGTGCGCAGCGTGAGCTTGCCTTTGCGCGCCTGTTCCAGCGCGTCGAAGCCTTCCATCAGGTCGGCAAAAACATCTCGTTTGGTCATTGTGTGGCTCTCCGTGCCTTGATTTCCAGTTCCAGGCGCTGCTTCAGCATCTTGCGCTGTTCCGGCGTGAGGTCCGCCGCTTCGTCCTTGCCATAGACGGTGAACAGCCAGAACTGATCATCCGCATCCTTCCAGAAGTAGATGACGCGCAGGCCGCCCCGCTTGCCTTTGCCGCGCCGCTCGTCGCCGTACCTGATCTTTCGCAAGCCACCGGCGCCGGGGATCACGTCCCCAGCTTCCGGGTTTTTCATCAGCTCGTTCTGCAAGTCCTTGAACGACTCGTCGTCGAAGTAGTCGTCACGGACGCGCTCGAACGGCGGAAGTTCGATAAACGTCGCTTTCATGTAAGTGTACCTAATTTGGGTATAGTTTTGTGAGATTTCCGCATCACCGCGAGTTGAATCGAACCGGGTCTTCGGCGTTAGCATGGCGGGGACTGATCCTCTCATGCGGCACGAAGTGTCTGGCTGATGCAAGCCAAACGATGAGATG
Source organism: Pseudoduganella flava (assembly GCF_007830495.1). Lineage (GTDB taxonomy): Bacteria > Pseudomonadota > Gammaproteobacteria > Burkholderiales > Burkholderiaceae_D > Rugamonas > Rugamonas flava. The sequence goes on from NZ_VLKW01000012.1 coordinate 210,862, forward strand.
AGGCTCCAGCGCCGCTGACGAACAAAAAAATTGTTCGAAAATTTCGACAATACGAAGGCAATCTTTCCGTTTTTGTTTTTCCCCGGTCTTGTTCATACTTCATTCCATCGACGCAGCACACAGCAAACAACGGCGCGTCAGACCTTTCGAAATTTTGAACAAACCGAGGAGAATCCATCATGCCAATCGCCAAAGCCCAACCTGGTAGCACCCTGCTGAACGGTAACGATCACACGCTGATCATGATCGACCACCAGTCGCAGATGTCGTTTGCAACGAAATCGATCGATGCCACCGTGCTGCGCAATAACGCCGCGCTGGTATCGAAGGCCGCCGCCGAATTCAAGGTGCCGACGATCCTGACCACCGTCGCCGCCGAATCGTTCTCCGGCCCGATCTACGACGAGATCCAGTCCGTATTCCCGGACCAGAAGCCGATCGACCGCACGACGATGAACACGTGGGAAGACCAGCGCATCGCCGACCGCGTCAACGCGATCGGCAAGGGCCGCATCGTGCTGGCAGGGTTGTGGACGTCCGTCTGCATCGTCGGCCCCGCGCTGTCGGCGCTCGACCAGGGCTTCGAGGTGTACGTGATCACGGACGCCTCCGGCGACATCACCGAGGAAGCGCATGAACGTGCCGTGCAGCGGATGGTGCAGGCCGGCGCCCGCCCGATCACGTCGCTGCAATACCTGCTGGAACTGCAGCGTGACTGGGCCCGTGGCGAGACCTACGACGAGACGGTCAAGACCGCGATCCAGAACGGCGGCGCGTATGGCCTGGGCCTGATCTACGCGAAGTCGATGTTCAACGCTTCCGAGGGGCACTGACCGGGAAGATATGGAGTAGCTCGCCGCGCGCGAGCATCTCCACGAATTGCGCGATGCGCTTCGCCCGGGTTTCCGGGCGTTTTGCCTGGTGCGTGCGGAACAGGATCGCGTAGCGGTTGGTGCTGTTCAGCGTGGCGAAGAAAGCCTTCGCCTGCGGCGCCGCGTCGAGTGCCGCCTGCAAGTCGGGCGGCACCTCGGCCTTGCCTTGCGACGCATACGCGGCATCCCAGCGGCCATCCGCCTTGGCGCGCTCGATCTCGGCCAGGCCGGGCGGGCGCATGCGGCCCGCGTCGATCAGGGCCTGCACCTTGTCCCGATTGACCTTCGACCAGATGCTGCGTTTCGCACGTGGCGTGAACTTCTGCATCCACCAGTGCTCGTCGATCGACTTTTTCTGGCCGTCGATCCAGCCCCAGCACAGCGCCACCTCGACGGCTTCAGGGTACTGCACCGTCTTCGTGTCGGCCTTTGCTTTCGCGATACGCATCCATACGCCGGGTTCGCGGGCGTGCTCGCGCTTGAGCCAGCGTTCCCATTCGGCCGCATCCGCGAACGCCAGTTCCGGCAGTTCAGGTTTCGGGGCAGTCGCCATCATGCCTCCTTGCGCAGCAACTCGGCCAGGCGGTCGAGATTCTGCTCGTTCGCTTCGCCGGCAAAGCGCGCCACGCGGGCGCAGGCAATGGGATCGTCGAAGTGCATCGTCCAGTGCAGCCGGGTGCCGTCACCTTCCTCCGTCAGCACGAACGTGGCGCGAAATAGCGTGCCGATGACGTGGTCGAACACGATCCGCGCGGGCGGCACGATCTCGACGAAGCGCGACTCGTTCGGGTAGTTGACGCCGTCCGGACCGTGCATCACGAACGTCCAAACGCCGCCCGGTTCGAAGTTGAAAGCCTTGAAAGTGCTGGTGAAGCCTTCCGGACCCCACCACCGTGCCAGCCGGGCCGGGTCGCTGAAGGCGCGAAACACCTGCTCGCGGGGCGCGGCCAGTACGCGGGTCGTCACGATATCGCATTCGTCCATGTCGTCTCCTCGGATCGGTAGCAATATTCTAATGCGCTATCATCGACCGCATGGCGCATTCTCTCCTCAACCTGCCACCGCTGGACGCGCTGCGCGGCTTCGTCGCGGCGGCGCGCCGGCTGTCGATCACGGCGGCGGCCCAGGACCTGTGCCTGACGCAGTCCGCCGTCAGCCGCCAGATCCAGGCGCTGGAGGAGCGGCTCGGTACCGCGCTGTTCGTGCGCGGCAACCGCAGCATCGCATTGACGGATGCCGGACGCCAGCTGTTCGACCTGACCTCGCCATGGCTGGACGAGCTGGCCATTCTCGCCGCCACGTTGAAGCACGATGCGGCGCCTCAACCCGTGACGATTTCCGCCAGCATCGGCGTGGCCGCGCTGTGGGTGTTGCCGCGCCTGGGCGCCTTCCAGGCCGCGCATCCGGACGTCGACATCCGCATGGCCGCCAGCAACCGGCTGATGGACCTGCAGCGCGACGGCGTGGACCTGGCGATCCGCTACGCGCCGCCGGCGGCGGTACCGGCCGATGCGCTGCGGCTGTTCGACGAGGAAGTGGCGCCGGTCGCCAGCCCCGCCGTCGCGGCGGCCGCCTTCGCCACACCGGACGCGCTGGCGCGCCAGGTGCTGCTCGACCTGGACGATGGCGGCCAGCGCACATTCCTGCACTGGAGCCCGTGGCTGCAGCGTCACGGCCTGCCCCACCAGCCCCGCGCGACGCTGCGCTTCAACCAGTACGACCAGCTGATCCAGGCGGCCGTCGAAGGCAACGGCGTCGCGCTGGGGCGGCTGGCGCTCGTGCTGCCGCTGCTGAAGGATGGCCGGCTGGTGGCGCAGATGAGCCGGCGCATGCAATCCGAATATGCCTACTGGCTGCTGCAGGCGGCGCCCGAGCCGCGCCGCGAGGTCGAGCTGGTACGCGCGTGGCTGAGAGAGCAGGTCGCGTTGACGGCGGCGCACCTTGCCCAGCTGGGAGGTGCCGCCGCCGCGTGACGCATGCGCGCCGCGCATGGATCGCATGCGCGTTTACCGCTCGTGCGGCCGGGTACCGGACCGCTATCCTCGCTGGCAAAGGAGGATCGCCATGAAATCGTCGAAGTCATTCCCGAAGTTATTCCTTACCTCACCCCTTGCCGCCGTGCTGTGCGGCGGCATCATCGTCGGCCTCGCGCTGGGCATGCGCCACGTGCAGGGCCTGTTCATGCTGCCGATGACGGGCGCGCGCGGCTGGAGCCGCGAAGCGTTCGCGCTGGCGATCGCACTGCAGAACCTCGTCTGGGGTATCGCGCAACCGTTCACCGGCATGATCGCCGACCGCTGGGGCGTGCGCCGCGTGCTGGTCGCTGGTTGCCTGCTATATGCGCTTGGCCTGTACCTGATGGCGCACGCCGTCACCGGCACGCAACTGGCGCTGTCGGCCGGATTGCTGATCGGGATCGCGCTGTCCGGCACCACGTTCGGCACCGTCTACGGCGCCATCAGCCGCATCGTGCCGCCGGCGCGGCGCAGCTGGGCGCTGGGCCTGGCGGGCGCCGTGGGCGGCGTCGGCCAGTTCGCGATGGTGCCGGCCACGCAGGGCCTGATCGGCAGTGTCGGCTGGATGGCAGCACTTGTCGTGTTCGCGCTGGTGCTGGCGCTCGCGCTGCCGCTGGCCTGGCCGCTGGACGACCGCACCGCCCAGCCGGTCGTGCGCGCACAGCAGGCCATGGGCCAGGCGATCCGCGAGGCGCTGGCGCACAAGGGGTTCTGGCTGCTGAACCTGGGCTTTCTCGCCTGCGGCTTCCAGCTGGCGTTCATCGCCGGGCACTTTCCAGCCTACCTCGTCGACCGCGGCTTCGGCGCCGAGACGGGCGTCGTGGCGCTGGCCATCGTCGCGCTGGCGAACGTGGGCGGCACCTACCTGTGCGGCCAGCTGGGCAGCCAGTACCGGCGCAAGCACCTGCTGGCTTACCTGTACCTGATCCGTTCGGCGACGATGCTGGCGTTCGTGCTGCTGCCCGTCAGCACGGCCACCGTCTACGCATTCGCGTTCGTGATGGGCTTGACGTGGCTCGGCACCGTGCCGCTGACGAACGGCCTCGTGTCGCAGGTATTCGGGGTGCAGTACATCGGCACGCTGTTCGGCTTCGTGTTCGTCGGCCACCAGCTGGGCGGCTTCCTCGGCATGTGGCTGGGCGGGGCGCTGTTCGACGCGACGCACTCGTACGATGCGATGTGGCTGCTCTCCGTACTGGTCGGCCTGGTGGCCGCGGCGCTGCACTGGCCGATCGACGACCGCGCCGTCGTGCGCCTGCAGGCGGCATGATGAAGCGCGGCGAATCCATCGCGCTGGCCCTCACGGCGCTGGCGCTGTGCGGCATCTGCGCCTGGGCCGTGCACGCGCTGCTGCGGCCGGGCAGCGTGCTGGCGCTGGCCGGGTTGATGTCGCTATGCTGACAGTCGCTCCGGTTCGCGAATCCCCTTCGCCGCCACCCGCGCGATCTCGGCGAACGCCTGCACGGCGGGCGCCGCCTGCGCCAGGTTACGGAAGATCAGGCCGACACGGCGCTTCGCCATCGGCCGCAGCGGGCGCACGGCGATACGCGGGTGCGTCTGGCCCATCGAATACGGCAGCGCCAGCTCCGGCATCACGGCGACGCCGTCGCCGCTATCGACGAGCCCCAGCACCGTGACCATCTGCGACATCCGGTAGCGCACCTTCGGCGCCAGCCCGGCCTGCGCGAACAGCGGCTCGACCAGCGCCGAGCAACCCTGCTCCGGCATGATGAACGGGAAGGTCGCCAGCTCTTCCAACGTCACCGAGCGCTTCGCCGCCAGCGCGTGGTCGTGCTGCAGCAGCGCCACCAGCTGGTCCTCGACCAGCGGCACGGTGTCGAAGCGGTCGTCCGGCAGCACGGCGAAGCCGACGTCGACGCGGCGATCGGCCACCCACTGGATCACGGCGGCATCGGGCCCTTCGTCGATCTGCACTTCGATGCCCGGGTAACGGGCGCGGAATACCTTGAGGATCGCCGGCAGCAGCTTCAACGACGACGTGGGGCCGAACGAGCCGATGCGGATCAGCCCCTGGTTCAGGCCCCGCGCCACGGCGGCATCCTGCCGCATCGCCTCGGTCAGGCCGAGGATTTCGCGGGCCCGCAGCAGCAGCCGGCCGCCCAACTCCGTCACGTCGACCGCGGCCTGCTGGCGCTCGACCAACTGCACGTCCAGCTCCTGTTCCAGCGAGCGGATCGCGTGCGACACGGCGGACTGGCTGATACCGAGCCGCAGCGCGGCGGACGTGAACCCGCGCATCTCGGCCACCATCACGAAGATTTCCAGCTGAGTGAACGTCATGCTCTTGTCTCATGAGCTTTCGCTCATTTGCCTATGAGTTGGGATAAGCAATAATGTATGGCTTCCGCAACCCCGCACGCAAGCCCAAAAATGAAAAACCAACTCGTGTACGTGAAACTCGTCTTCGTCACCCTGTTCTGGGGCGGCACGTTCATTGCCGGGCGCATCGTCGCACACGCGCTGCCGGCACTGACGGCGGCCACGCTGCGCTTCGCCGTCGCCGCGGTGCTGTTGCTGCTGCTCGCATGGAAAAAGGAGGGCGGCCTGCCACGCCTCTCGCGCCAGCAGATGATGGCCACGGCCGCGCTGGGCCTGACGGGCATCTTCCTGTACAACCTGTGCTTCTTCGGCGCGCTGGGTTCGATGCCGGCCGGCCGCGCGGCGCTGTTCGTGGCGCTCAACCCGATCGTCACGGCGCTGGCCGCCGCCGTGCTGCTGCGCGAGCGGCTGCATGCGATGAAGTGGGCCGGCATCGGGCTGGCGTTCGTCGGCGCGGCCGTCGTCATCACCCGTGGCGACGTGCTGACGGCGCTGCACGACATCGGCACATCGCTCGGCAAGGGTGAACTGCTGATGCTGTGCGGGATCAGCAGCTGGGCGGCCTACACGCTGGTGGGCCGCGCCGCGCTGAAGGGACTGACGCCGCTGGCGGCCACCACCTATGCGGCGCTGTGGGGCCTGCTGTTCCTGACGGTCGGCGCGGCACCGGACCTGGCCACGCTGCACTGGAGCGCGATCGGCTGGCAGGTGTGGGCGGGCTTGGGCTACCTCGGGGCATTTGGCACGGTGCTGGGCTTCGTCTGGTATTACGAGGGCGTCAAGGCGATCGGCGCATCGCGCACCGCCGTCTTCAACAACCTCGTTCCAGTGTTCGGCATCAGCCTGGCCGCGCTGCTGCTGGGCGAGCAGGTGCTGGCATCCATGGTGGCCGGCGGCGTGCTGGTGGCCGCCGGCGTCACGTTGACGAACCGCTGAGCGGCTACTGCTTCGCCACCGCCTCGACCTGGATGCGCAGCGCCACGTCCATCGAGAAGCCGTAGTCCTTGCCGGCGGGCAGGCCGAACTCCTCGCGGTTGAACGTGGCGGAAGCATCGGCGCCGCACAGCTCGCGCTTGAGCATCGGGTGCGGGATGCACTTGAAGCGGTTCAGCTTCAGCACGACGGGTTTCGTCACGCCATGCAGCGTCAGCGTGCCGCGTACCTCGGACGGGGTACCGGCGTTGAAGCCCGCCAGCGTGCCCTGGTAGACCGCCTTGGCGCCGTACTTGGGCACGTCGAAGAAATCCTTGCCCGCGGCCCACGTGTTCAGCTGGTCCTGGCCGAAGTCGATCGACGCCAGGTCCATCTCGACGTTGACGGTGCCGGTGCCGGCGGCGCGGTCCAGCACGACGGTGCCGCTGCTCTTGTTGATCTTGCCGCGCCAGAACGAGATGCCCATGTGGTCGGCCTCGAAGCTGGGGAACGTGTGGGCCGGATCGATCTCGTACGCGACGGGGGCGGCGATGGCCCCCGTCGCGGCGCACATCAGCAGGGTCGTGATCACTTGCTTCATGCTTGCTCCTCCAGTTGATTGGCAATGTAGGCGGCCAGCTTGTCGATGGTCTGGTTGCCCAGTTCCTCGGCGCCGTATCTCCTGACCTCGGCCAGCGCTTCCGGGCTGGCAAACACGGAGCGCATCGTCAGCAGCGTGGTGCCGCCGGTATCCTCGAACGTCACGATGACGTCGAAAGCCGGGTCGGCATCGCTGCCGCTGCCATGACGATACACGAGCCGCGCCGGCCGCTCCACCTCCACGTATTCGATCAGGTTCGGCCACACCGTGCCATCGGGGCCCGTCATCTCGAAGCGCCAGCTGCCGCCGGGGCGCACATCCATTGCCGCCGTCTTCACTGCGAAACCGTTCGGGCCCCACCAGATGCCGACGTGTTGCGGATCGGTGAACGCGTCGAACACCAGTTCGCGCGGCGCGCGCAACGTGCGCGTGATGACGATCTCGCGGTCCGCAGTGTTCACGCTCTTGAGGTATTGCTCGAGGTATTGCTCGAATACGTCGTACATGCCGTTGAAGCCTTGCTCCATCGACGCGTGGCCGGCCTGGAACGCCGCGCGCTCGGCCTCGCTGGCGTTGACGGGCACCGAATGCAAGGTCATCACCGTCTTGCCGTCGTCTTCTTCCAAGGTGGTCGTGTTCAGCACTTCGAGAGGCCACAGCGGCAGCAGCGGATAGCGGATGCGGTTGCCCTGCTCGTCCGCGAAGCCGTTGACGAACACAATGCGCCGCGGCTTGTCGATCTCATGGAAATCGAAGCGGCCCCACACTTCCATGCCGGCGCCGCCGGCGCGCGGGTGCATGCAGTAGTGGAAGATGCCGCCCGGCCGCACGTCGGCGCGCGCCACCGTGATCGTGCATTCCTTCGGGCCCCACCAGTGCTGCAGGTGGGCGGGATCCGTCATCGTTGCGAATACCAGTTCGCGGGGTGCGTCGAATACGCGGCGGATCGTGAAACCCGCGTCGTCAGCGTTGGCCATGCTTGGTCTCCTTCTTGTTCTGCAGTGTGGTGAGGTAATCCTCCAGCCGGTCCAGGCGTTCGTCCCAAAGCTGGCGGTACTGGTCGATCCAGCCGCGCGCCTCGCGCAGCGGTTCCGCCTCCAGCCGGCACGGGCGCCACTGGGCCTGCCGGCCACGCGAGATCAGGCCGGCGCGCTCGAGCACTTTCAGGTGCTTCGTGATCGCTGGCTGCGTCATGTCGAACGGGGCGGCCAGCTCGGACACGGATGCCTCGCCATCCGCCAGCCGCGCCAGGATGGCACGGCGCGTCGGATCGGCCAGGGCCGCGAACGTCAGGCTCAGCTGTTCGTCGTTTGCTGTCATCTCGTCTTATAAAACCAAAAGGTTATTTAACCTGTTGGTAATGTAGAACGTGCGGACGGCGCTGTCAAGAGAATAAAAAAGGCGCAGTGCCCCGGCCGTGTTGGAACGAATTGAACTTTTCCCCTGTCGCGTTGTCTCAGCTGTATCGACAGCGGCGATACGGAGGCGGCGATGGACAAGCCGATGGACCCGGACAAATTCGAGCGGTTCCTCGGGCGCCTGCGGAGGCAACTGGAAAAGCTCACGCGCCAGCAGGTTGGCCGTACGCAGGATGCTGTGGCGGCCCATGCGGCACGCTGGCAGTGCCTGGACATCATCGAGGCGTTCGGGCGGCTGCGCAAGAAGTGCCCGCACTGCGGCCACCGGCGCTTTTACCGGCACGGCTACACATCAGGCCTGCAACGCTATCGCTGCCTCGGCTGCACGCACACGTTCTCGGCACTGACCAACACGCCACTGCTCCACCTGCGCCGGCGCGACCGCTGGCTGCCGTACCTGCAATGCATGCTCGATACGCGCACGGTACGCGCGTCAGCAACAGTGGTCGGCATCCACCGCAACACGAGTTTCCGCTGGCGCCACCGCTTCCTGAACCGCGTGGTGCACGACCGGCCGATCCCTTTGAAGGGCATCGTGGAGGCCGATGAAACGTACCTGCTCGAATCGCAGAAGGGCTCGCGCTGCCTGAACCGGCCGGCCAGAAGACGTGGCGGCGTGGCGCACAGCCGCGGCATCAGCAAGGAGCACGACTGCATCCTCGTCTTGCGCGATCGCGGCGGGCAGACGCGCGACTGGTGGACGGGACGCGGCCGTGTCACCAGCAAGCAGCTGTCGTGGGCTCTGCCGGCGGCACTGGATCAGGACGTCGTGCTGGTAACCGATGGCGCGAAGGCCTACCGCACCTTCATCGCCGCGTATCCGTTTGCCCACGTGCCGCTGAACCTCGCGGCCGGCATCCGGTCACGCGGCCCGTACCACCTGCAGAACGTGAACAACTACCACAGCCGCTTCAAGACCTGGCTGCGCACCTTCCTCGGCGTGGCCAGTCACTACCTGCCGAACTACCTGGGCTGGCGCCATGCGCTGGATGGCGGCCGGATCACGACCCCGGAAGGGCTGCTGAAGTCGGCGCTGGGCCTGCGCACCACCACGGCGGCAAGTCATTGAAAGGCGGGCGAACAGGGGCAAGTGGGCAAGGCCCATCCGCACCGAGCCCCACGAAAAAAGACTCCTGCAAAGACCCCTGCAAAAACCGGCACCAACACGTTCGGGTGACAGCGCCATAAAAAAAGCCGGACCACGGCGTGGTCCGGCTTTGCAGGAAGGTCGGAAGGCTTATTGCAGGCGCTGCTTGAGTTCGTCGCCTGCCTGGCGCATCGCGGCGCGGGTGCCCGGCACGTCGGCCAGCACGTTGAGCAGGCCGAAATCGTGGATCATGCCGTTGTAGCGCACCGCTTTCACGTCGACGCCGGCCGCATCCAGCTTGCGGGCATAGGCTTCGCCTTCGTCACGCAGCACGTCGAACTCGGCGGTCTGGACCAGTGCCGGCGGCAAGCCTTTCAGCTGTTCCGTGCTGGCTTGCAGCGGCGACGCATGGATCTCGCGGCGGGCGGCCGGGTCGCGGGTGTAGTTATCCCAGAACCACGCCATCATGTCGCGGGTCAGGAAGTGGCCGTTCGCATATTCGCGGTACGAACCCGTGTCGAAGTTCGCATCCGTTACCGGCCACAGCAGCACCTGGGCCCGCAGCGCCGGGGCGCCCTGTTCCTTCGCCATCAGGCTGACGACCGCCGCCATATTGCCGCCGACGCTGTTGCCGGCCACGGCCAGGCGCTTGCCGTCGACATTGATCTCGGCGCCGTGTTCGGCCACCCAGCGGGTTGCCGCATACGCCTGGCCAATCGCCACGCCGTAGCCCGCTTCAGGCGACGGGGTGTAGTTGACGAACACCGCCACGGCGCCCGAGTTGGCCACGAGGTCGCGCACCAGCCGCTCGTGGGTCGGGTAGTCGCCCAGTACCCAGCCGCCACCGTGGAAGAACATGAATGCCGGCAGCTTGCCCTTCACGCCGGCTGGGCGGACGATCGTCAGCTTCAGCGGTTTGCCGTCGACGACGATGGTTTTTTCGCTGACGTCCGCCGCGGCCAGCTTCGCCTTGGCACCGGCCTGGGCGCCGACCAGTACGGCACGTGCTTCTTCCGGGCTCATCTGCTCGATCGGCTTGCCCCCTTCCAGGGCCTTCAGGAAGGTCGCGGTGTTGCGTTCGACACCAGGCAGGCTGGCGGCATTGACTTGGGCAGCGCCGATGGCGAGGAGGGCGGCGGCGACGATGGTTTTGACGGTTTTCATGATGCTTTTCCTTGTTCGTTATTAGATAGCGCGCTACTTATCTATTGTTTCGCCTGGGCCGCTTGTTCGATCAGCGAGGCCACCTCGGCAGGGTGCGACGTCATCACGACGTGGGAGGCGCCCGGAATCACGACCGTCTTGCGGGAACCGGCACGCTCGGCCATGAAGCCCAGCGCGGCGGCGGGAATGTTCTTGTCCGCGGAGCCGTAGATGAAGTACGACGGCGTTTTCTTCCATGCCGGCACGCCAGCCTGCTCCGTCAGCGCCGCTTCGGCGATCGGGCGCTGCGAGACGGCCATCAGTTCGGCCTCTGCACGCGGTACGTCGGCAGCGAATTGCTGGTGGAACTTGTCTTGCTGAATGTAGAAGTCCTTGCCGCCGTCAGGCAGGGCCACCGGTTCGGCCAGCGCGCTGCCCAAGGTGCCGCCCGGATAACGGCCGGACAGTTCCAGCGCCGTTTCACCTTTGTCCGGAGCGAAGGCCGCCACATAGACGAGGCTCTTCACGTTGGCCTGGCCGTAAGCCGCGGCGGAGATCACGGCACCGCCGTAGGAGTGGCCGACCAGCACGACCGGACCCTTGACGCTTTTCACGACGTTGGCCACCGACTCCGCATCGCCCTTGACGCTGCGCAGCGGGTTGGCCGCGCCGATCACCGTGAAGCCGTCGGCACGCAGCTTGGCGGCGACGCCGTTCCAGCTGCTCGAGTCGGCGAACGCGCCGTGCACGAGGATGACGGTCGGCTTCAGTTCGGCAGCGCTGGCGGGGATGGCGGCGGCACCGGTGATGGACAGGGCGAGGGCGATGGTGTTGATGGCTTTCATGGTGGACTCCTTTAGTTAATTAGCGATTAGATCGTGCGCTACATATTTGGTTTGACTTCAGCGCTTCCGTGCTGCTTTGCATGTCTGCGCTGTCGATGGAATGAAGTATAGGTAGTGTGCGATTTAATTGCAAGCGATTTTATAAATATTTTTTTGGCACGGTCGTGCGCCGTGCCATCGGGTCAGTGACTCAACGTGAATTGCGACCTGAACGGGAATTCCTGCGCACAAGGCGTGCCCCGGCACAGCGCCGGTTTGTACTTTTCCAGCATCAGCACATTGGCAACGACGGTCGTCAGTTTCGGGTCGGGCGAGCTGTACACCTTCACCTGGCTGGCGCGGCCGTCCGGGCCCACGATGACGCCCATGTCCACCATGCCTTCGACATGCAGCTTGCGGTGCACCGTGCTCATCGCACGCATCAGATTGCCATAGCCGCGTGCCGGGAACGGCGGTTCGTCGTCTGGCCCCATGTCTTCGTACATCGCGCGCAGGCGGGCCTTGTCCGCGTCCGATAACTCGCTGTAGGTCTTGTCGCCCGGCATGGACAAGCGGGCGGCATCCCGTTTGATGTTGGTGCCGATGCGCGGCTCTTCTTCCTTGATCCGGTAATCCTGGGCGTGGGCCAGGCAAGTCGACAACGCCAGCAACAGGCCGGCGGCGAGATGGGTATGCACGGGGAGCTCCTCAGCTGAAAACCGTGTTATACCTCATCTTACCCCTTTGAAAAGTCTCGCTTTGTCACACCGGGCCGCGTTTTACCAGCCGAATCACCAGCCCGTGCCCGAGCAATACTGCTCCACGTAGCGCTGGTGCGACGGCAGCTGGGCCACCGTGCGGTCGATCGACCCGCTGATATTGCCGAGGAAGCGCGCCAGTTCCTCGTCGCCCATCAGGTCGGCCGTCTGGTGGTGCGAGGCGGGCAGGATGCCCTGGCCCAGCATCACCTGGATCCACGAGTTTTCCGCGAACAGCTCGTTCGGGACGCGGAACACCCGGCCCGTTTCGCGGAACAGGTCGATGCGATGCTGCAGCGAAGCCGGCAGCTTCATCGCCGCGGCGTCGCGCCAGTACGGCGTGTCGCGCCGGTTCGTCACCGTGTAGTGCAGGATGATGAAGTCGCGGATGTGCTGGATTTCGTAATCGGCCTGCTTGTTGTATTCGTCGATGTCGGCCTGGCTGATGCCGTGCTGCGGGAACATCTGCATCAGGCGGATGATGCCGCGCTGGATCAGGTGGATGCTGGTCGATTCGATCGGCTCCAGGAAGCCGCTGGCCAGGCCGATCGCCACGCAGTTGCCCTTCCACGTTTCCTTGCGCTGGCCCGGCTTGAAGCGGATCACACGCGGCGTCATCAACGGCTCGCCGTCGACGGCCGCCTGCAAGGTGCGCAGCGCCGTCTCGTCGTCCGTATAGCGGGTCGAGTAGACGAGGCCATTGCCGACGCGGTGCTGCAGCGGAATCTGCCACTGCCAGCCGGCGTCGCGCGCGATCGACCGGGTCAGCGGAACGGCGTCGCGCACCGACTTCGTTTGCAGCGCCACGGCGCTGTCGTTGAACAGCCAGTGCGACCAGTCCTCGTAGCCGACGCCCATCGCCTGCCCGATCAGCAGCGCGCGGAAGCCCGTACAATCGATGAACAGATCGCCCTCCAGCTCGGCGCCGTTCTCCAGGCGCAGCGCGCGGATGTCGCCCGTGTTCAAGTCCTTGCGCACCTCGGCGATCTTGCCTTCGACGCGCTGCACGCCATAGCGCTCCGAGAATTTGCGCAGGAACTTCGCGTAGCGGGTCGCGTCCATGTGGTACGCGTAGTTCATGCCGGCGTTCGGCAGGTGCGCGAACTTGTTCTGCAATGACGCCTTCAGCTCCAGGCAGTAGTCGCCGTAATCGCCGGCCAGGCCGCGCTCGCGGCCCTTGTGCCAGAAGTGCTGGAAGCCGGCCGTCCAGTGGTCCGTGCCCGTCGTGCCGAACGAGTGGATGTAATCCTCGTTCACGTTGCGCCAGTTCTCGAAGCTGATGCCGAGCTTGAACGTGGCCATCGTCTCGGCCATGAATTCCTGCTCGTTGATCTCCATCACGTGGTGGAAGTTCATCAGCGTGGGAATGGTGGCCTCGCCGACGCCGACGGTGCCGATTTCATCGGACTCGATCAGCCGGATGTCGAGCAGCTTGCCGAGCGATTTCGACAGGCCCGCCGCCACCATCCAGCCGGCCGTGCCGCCGCCGGCGATGACGACGCGCCGTACCGGCTTGCTGTCACGTGCTTGTTCCATGCTTGTCTCCTGTTTTTTGGTCTCGGTCAGCGGTTGAGCCGCTTGATCAACTGCGCGCGCACGGCGCGCGTCATGTCTTCCGTCAGCGGCGCGAGCATGCGCCGGCTGGCCGGGGGAATGTGGGCGGCCGTGTCGTCGTCGGCCTCGAACACGTAGTGACGGAACAGCTCGCGCCACGCATCGCGCTGCGCCGGCGGCAGGTCGCGGATCGTGGCGATCGCGTACATCAGCGCATTGGTCGGCGTGTCCGCATAGTGGGGCGACTGGCGCCACCAGTAATTGACCAGCACATTGAACGGCTCCAGCGCCTCGACGTGGTGCCACCACATGCTGGGCAGGAACAGCGCGTCGCCCGGCTCCATCTCGGCCACCTGCGCGTGCTCCAGCGCTTCGCGAAAACGCGGGAAGCGCGTGAAGTCGGGATCGTGCAGGTCGACGAGGCTGATCGGCTGGCCGGCCGGCGTCAGGTCCAGCGGGCCAACGTACAGGTTGCGCAGCTGGTCCGGTGGGAACAGCGTGAAGCGGCGCCGCCCGGCCGTCACGCAAGCCAGGTTGTCCGGCGCGTCGTAATGGGCGGCGATGCGCGTCCGGTTGCCGATCCAGATCGACGCCAGCGGCTCGCGCCCTTGCAGGTCGACGTCGTTCTCGGCCCGAAAGCCCGGCAGCACGGCGTCGATCGTGGTCGAGCCGACATAGATGGCCGGTGGTTCGGCATCGGCGCGATGCGCTTCCAGCTCGGCCAGCACACCCTGCAGCGGCGCGTGCACGGGCCGGAAATTGAAGCCGGAGATGTCGTCGTTGTAGAAGAAGCGGCCACGGATCTCGGGCGGCCCCAGCATCGCGACGACCGGGGTATTGCCGTAGAAGCGCAGCAGGTAGTCGGAGGCCGCCTGCTGCGATTGCTGCGCCGCGCGCACCATCGGCCAGTGCGCGACGAGGCCGCGCAGCAGCAGCGGCTGCGTGGACGTCAGGATGCGCGCGTTCAGGTCGCGCGGCGTCAGGCCCTTGAGTTCAGCGACCGGCAGCATGCTTGCGGTTCTTCCTGTCGATCAGCGCGCGGAACTGCGACAGCGAAGCGAGCACCATGTAGATCGGCTGCAGGTGGCCGGCCTGGTGCAGCGCGGCGATCGCGTCGGCAGGCAGCGCGGCCAGGCGCTCCTCGTGGATCGTGTAGAAGCCGGCCAGCCGGTTCTGCGAGCCGTCGTCCAGTTCGATGTCGAACACGAACGATTCCAGCAGCTCGTACTTCAGCAGCGCCTCCACGAAAGCCACGTTGTGCTGCAAGCCCTGGTGGATCGTGAACAGCATCGAGTTCACGCGCTCCAGGAATTCGGACACGCCGCCGTGCGGCAGGAAGGCCGGCTCGCCTTCCGTCTGCGAGACGCGGGGATTGTCGAGGTCCACGTGCACCAGCAATTCCTCGCCGTTGCGGCCGATCAGGAAGGGCTGGCGCTGGACCATCAGCGGAACCTCCGGCGCATCCCAGCCGTCGGCGGACAGGAACAGGTTTTCGCCGGCTTGGAAGCCGAACAGCGCGATGGGTTCGAACGAACGGCCGTCGTCCGTCTTGCGGAACACGATCGGGTAGTGCGCCTGCAGCGTGCGCAATTCGGCGGGGAACGTGGCGGTGTACATCACGTCGTCGCCGAACTCGGCGCCGTGGCGGGTGATGACTCTCAGGTCCTTGTGCTGGACGTTGTTCAGCAATACGTGGTTCGGCATGGTGTCTCGTTGTTTTCAGATTTTCTGCAAGCCGTGCAGCCGGATATGGTCGAGCAGTTCGCGGTTCGACGGCAGCGCGCGCAGCATCCTGCGCGTCAGCTCCGCCGCCTCGCGGAAGTACGGATCGGCCGCCGCCGTGTCGGTGCGGCGCGTGACGTGGTCGCGCTCGGGCAGGAAGCCCATCCCGTACAGCACATACTGCCAGCTGGCGGACGGGAACACTTCCTCGATACGATAAAAGTCCAGCCGCGACGGCGCGCGGTGCCGCCACAACGTCAGCAGCTCGCGCAGCCGCGCGGGGATCGTTTCGCTGCGGCGGTTGTCGTGCCAGTAGTCCGAGCCGGTGCGCCGGCTCAGCACATAGTGCAGCTTCAGGAATTCGATCACGCGCTCCCAGCGGTACGTGAACGCATCGTTGAAGCGGTGCGCCACGATGTCCATCGCGTCGCGGTTGGCGGGCAGGTCGTCGCTGACCATCGCCGCCGACATCTCGACCAGCGCCAGCGCCGATGCCTCCAGCGGTTCGATGAAGCCGGCCGACAGGCCGATCGCGACGACGTTATGGTGCCAGAACCGCTGCCGGTATCCCGGCTCGAACGTCAGCTTGCGCGGGGCGGGCATGTCAGCCGGGCCGCCCGTCGCGGCCACGTAGCGGCGCAGGTCCGCCTCGGCTTCGGCGTCGCTCGTGTGGGCGCTCGAGTACACGTGACCGATGCCGCGCCGCGTCGGCAGGCCGATGTCCCAGATCCAGCCGGCGCGCTGCGCGGTGGACGTCGTCTGCGATGCGATCGGGCTGTCCGGCGCCGCATACGGCACCTGCACGGCCAGCGCGCTGTCGTTGAACAGCACGTGCTTCTGGCGCAGCAGCGGCACGCCGTAGTGGCCGCCCAGCAGCATCGATTGCATGCCGGTGCAGTCGACGAACAGGTCGCCGGCCAGCGGGCCATGCGCGCGCGTGCGCAGCGCGGCGATGTCGCCATTCGGTGCGCTGTCGATGCCCGTCACGTGATCGGGCACGTAGCGCACACCCAGCTTCTCCAGGCAGTGCTTCTTCAGGAACAGGCCGAACTTACCGGCATCCAGGTGGTAGCCGTAGTTGGCCACGGCGGCGAATTCGGGCGTGGCCGGCTGTTTCGGTGCGCGGCCCTGCACGCACAGGTGCGGCTGGTAGCTGACCAGGTCCGCGAACGGCACCGCGGCGCCCGTATCGAGCCAGGCGCGCACGAGGTCCGTCTCGCCATACCCCTGCGGCAGCACGAACGGGTGGAAGTAGTAGTCGGCGGCGCCGCCGCCCTCGCGCCAATCGTTGAAGCGCGAGCCCTGCTTGAACGCCGCGTCGCATTCGCGGAAGAATGCGGATTCGGAAACGCCGATGCGGGACAGCGTGTCGCGCATCGACGGCCACGTGCCTTCGCCGACGCCGATCGGCGCCACATCGGGCGATTCGATCAGCGTGACTTGCAGCGCGGGATGGTCGGCGGCGAGCACGCCGGCGGTCAGCCATCCGGCGGAACCTCCGCCGACGATGACGACATGGTTGATCGGCTTGGACATGACAGGTACGGTTGCAGTGTTGGCAATTAGTCTAACCGAAAAACTATCCCTGAAAAGCAAAAATCGGGGTGGACCGGCAACGCCGGCACACCCCTCTCACGCTTTCAGTGGAAACGCTCTCAGAACTTGTAGCGCAGACCCAACATATAGCGTGGTCCCGACTGCTGGGCTTCCATCAGCATCTGCTCCGTACGGCCGTGCTGGCGGGTCGTCTCGTTGGTCAAGTTGATGCCTTCGAACTGCAACGACAGCTGTGGTGTGATCGAATAACCGATCGACAGGTCCAGCTGGCCATAGGCCTCGGTGTACTTCGGATTCGGACCGGCCGCGTCGAACGTCGAGTTCAGGAACTTGTCGCGCCAGTTGTAGGCCGCGCGGACCGTCCACTTGTCGTTCTCGAAGATGCCGACCAGGTTGGCCGAGTCGGACAGGCCGACCAGCGCGAACTGCTCGCCGATGCCGGCGTTGTTGAAGCCCAGCCCCGAGTCGACCCAGGTGTAGTTCGCCGCGATGCCGAAGCCGCTGTTGCCGAACATGTGCTGCACGTTCAGTTCCACGCCCTTCAGGTCCGCCTTCTTCTGGTTCGAGAACGTCGTGATGCGGAAGTTCGCGACCGGATCGCCCGGCTGGCCGACGATGGTGCCGGTGGCGTTGCCCGAGGCGTCGTCCGCCCCGCGCGTCACGCCCGGCGCCGTCGGGTGATTGCGGAAGATGTAGTTGCGGATGCAGGTCGTGTCCGCCGTCGTGCAGCCGCCGCGTTGCATCGCCTCGTTCCACAGCGCGCCGCCCACCGGCGTCGTCAGGCCCGGCTTGGCGTCGATCTTCGACTGGCCCGCGTAGTTCTCCAGGTTCTTCTTGAAGAAGCCGACGGCGAAGAAGTTCTGCTTGCCGTAGTACCACTCGTACGACAGGTCCAGGTTCTTCGACTTCACCGGCTTCAGGCCCGGGTTGCCGGCCGTGCCGGTACCGCCGTCCAGGCGGGCCAGGTTGTCCAGCACCGTGCCGCCCTGGATCTGGTCGTAGCGCGGCCGGCCGATCGTCTCACCGTACGACGCGCGCAGCTTCATGTCGCTGCGCAGGTCGATGTCGGTGTCGATGCTCGGCAGCAGGTGGTGGTATTTACCCTCCAGCGTCGTGAACGTCGGATCGCCTTTGACGACGGTGAATTCGTTCTGAGACGCCCACTCGATGCGGGTCGCCGTCGGCACCAGCGCGGTCGACACGACGTCCGTCTTCTCGTAGCGCAGGCCGATCGCCGTGTGGATCGGCAGTGCCGTATCCCAGTCGGTATTCAACTGCAGGTACAGCGCCTTCGATTTTTCCTGCGTGCGCTGGTCGGTATCCCAGTGGTCCTTGACCGAGTACAGGTCCGGCCGCCCGGAAGCCTTGATCGCCAGGTCACGCACTTCGCCGAAGTTGAACGTGTAGAAGTTGTTGAACAGGTTCGGGTTGCCGGAGCCGTCGATCTTGTCGAAGTAGCCGCGCACCGTCTCGGGGTGCCATACGCTGCTCGGGTAGTCGGCCGGGCTGGTGGCGCCGCCCCACGTATCGCGCTGCATCGTCGAGAACGCGGAGCGGTTCTTCACCTCGGTGGCGGACACGCCGAAGTTCAGCTGCGAGGCCTCCATCAGCTTCAGGCGGCCCTTGAACTGGAACTGGTCCACCTCGCCCTTCATGTAGCCGTTGCGGAACGCGGAACCGGTGACCTGCTGCGGCGCGCGCGTGAAGTCGGCGCCCTTGATCGACAGCACCGGGAAGTCCTGGCTGAAGTCCGCCGTCGTGTCGCCGCGGCTGAACGACGACGTGCCCAGCACGTTGTCCGAACCCCATGGGCTGTCGGCCTGCGATTCCGCGGTGGACTTGTGCGCGTCGATCTCGAAGCGCAGGTCCTGGTTCACCTTCCACAGCGCGTTGAAGCCGAGCGACTTGTTCTCGCTCCGCGTGGCGAAGTCGGCGCCGCCCATCGCGATGTCGCTGTTCGCGGCCGGCAGGAACTCGGTGTAGACGAGCGGGCTGGCGGCCGGGCCGTTCGTCCAGTTCGACGCCGAGGCGCCGAAGTTGAACCAGGCCGACACGTCCTGCCGGCGCGTGTGGATCTTGTTCTGCGAGTAGGTGTAGTCCAGCGTCGTCGTGATGTCCTTGCGGGGCGCGAACTGGAACGTCAGCTGGCCGTTGGTGCGCTCGCGCTGCACGCCGGAGAACGCATAGTTCAGGTTCTGCGGCACCGAGTACACGTCGCCGGGCTTGGGCCGGTTGGTGATGTTCTCGGAGCCCGGCGTGCCCGGCTGGGGGATCGTGCCCCAGTTGTTCTCGTCGCCGCGGAACGGGCCTTTCCAGCCGCTCGACACGGACGCCGTGTTGTAGCCCAGGTTGCGTTCCTGGTAGCTGCCGGACACGGAGACGCCGAACATGTTGTCGTTCCACGTATTGCTGTAGACGCCCGAGATCTCGGGTGTGACGCGCTTGCCGGACTTGACGTCGGCCGGCGAGTTCGTCGACGACTCGTCATACACGCCCTTCACGCCGACGCTGGCCAGGAAGCCGGGCCGGTCCAGCGGACGCGCCGTCATCACGTTCAACGTGGCGCCGATGCCGCCGGTGGGCGATTCGGCGCGGCTCGTCTTGTACACCTGGATCTGCGAGATCGCTTCGGATGCCAGGTTGGCAAAGTCGAACGCGCGGCCATTCAGGTCGCCCAGGTTCGACGTCGGCATCTGGCGGCCGTTCAGCAGCACCATGTTGAAGTCGGGGCCGACGCCGCGCACGGTGACCTTCGAGCCTTCGCCGATGCTGCGGTCGATCGACACGCCGGAAATGCGCTGCAGCGATTCGGCCAGGTTCGTGTCGGGGAACTTGCCGATGTCCTCGGCGACGATGCCGTCGACGATGCCGTCCGAATTGCGCTTCAGGTTCAGCGACGATTGCATCGATGCGCGCAGGCCCGTCACGACGACGGATTGCACGGGCTGCGACGACGACAGATCCGCTCCTTGCGCCTGCGCCTGGTCCTGCGCCAGCGCGGGCACGGCCGCCGCCATGCAGGCGCTGGCGACGGCGACGCTGATCAGTTTTTGTTTTGCCTTGGGATATTGCATGTGGTCTCCTGTGTTCTTCTCTGTTTTCTACCCCGCCTGCCGATGGAAACGTTTCCATCGAAATCGGTTAAATCTTAGGTAGGCATCACGTGCTTGTCAATCGAACAGTTTTGTTGGCTACCGCTACTGTTGTAAAAACGACTCTTTACGGCTGGTACACCCGCACGTACTCGACTTCCATGCGCCACGGCAGGCTGGCATCCTGCACCGCCCCGCCCAGGTCACCGCCGACCGCCAGGTTCAGCAGCAGGTACTGGGGCCGGTCGAACGGCCACTTCTCGTAATCGCCGTCGCCCGGGTTCGCCAGCTCGGCATAGGCGCGGCCATCGACGCCAACGCGGATGCGCTCCTTCGTCCACGTCAGCTGGTAGTCGTGGAAGGCGCCGCAGGCATCCGGCACGCTGGTGGTGGAGGTCTTGCCGGTGCCGCGCGGCCAGTTCTGCGCCCCCGTGTAGATGCTGCCGAGGATCTCGCCGGGCTTGTTGCCGACGTGTTCCATGATGTCGATCTCGCCGTCGACGGGCCACTTGCCGCCGGTGCCCAGCGTCCAGATGGCCGGCCAGCTGCCCGGCCCGCACGGCAGCTTCGCGCGCACTCCGATGAAGCCGTACGTCCAGCTGGCCTTGCCGCGGGTGACGAGCCGGGCGGACGTGTAGCGCTGGCCGCCATAGTCCGGCTGCGCCGTCAGCGCTTCCCGCCGCGCCGTGATCACGAGCCGGCCGCCCTTGACCTCGGCGTTCTCGCGCCGCGCCTTTGCGTAGTACTGCAGCTCGTGGTTGTACCAACCCAGGCGATTACGCTCCGTGTCGTAATCCCACTTGCCCGGATCGGGCAGGCCGTCAACGTCGAATTCGTCGGCCCACACGAGGCGCCAACCGGCGGGGACGCCGTCGGCATGGGCGCCGCCGCACGCCGCGACCAGCGCCACGGCAGCGAAGATACGACGTGCAAGGACGGCCATGGCTCTCCCCGATTGACGCAGCGGCAGGCGCATGCAAAGATGAATGTGGTGACATGGTAACGTTTCCATTTTTCCACCGCAATGCGCGCCGCAGCATGCCGTTGCAAACTTGACACAGCCTCGTGACCAAGGTGAGCCAATGACCAAATCGATCCTGTCCCTGCTGGTTCTTGCCGGCCTGCTGCATACCGCCAGTGCCGCCGAATCCTTCCACTGGCCGGGCGGCGCCAAGGCGGCCGTCAGCCTTGCCTACGACGATGCCGCGCCATCGCAACTGGATCACGCGCTGCCCACGCTGAACAAATACGGGCTGCGCGGCACGTTCTACCT
The DNA here is from genome assembly GCF_007830495.1 of Pseudoduganella flava. GTDB lineage: Bacteria > Pseudomonadota > Gammaproteobacteria > Burkholderiales > Burkholderiaceae_D > Rugamonas > Rugamonas flava. The sequence goes on from NZ_VLKW01000012.1 coordinate 232,030, forward strand.
GACCTTGTCCAGCCCCACGGTGGACAAGCGCCTGGCCGAATGGCGCGCGGCCGCCGCCCAGGGCCACGAGCTGGCGAACCACTCGCTGTTTCATCAGTGCCGGCGTTCGCAACCGGAGCGGGAATGGGTCGAGCCGCACCGCAACCTCGATACGACGACGGCGGCGCAGATGCGCGACCAGGTTGCGCTGGCCAACACGATGCTGTACGCGATCGATGGGCGCCGCGAACGCACGTTCACGGCGCCGTGTGGCGACCTGCTGGCGGCCGGCGTGAATTACCTGCCGGCGCTGCACGGGGACTTTGTTGCGATCAAGGCCAGCGTGGCCGATGGCCCCGTCCAGGCAATGGACGCGCTGGACCCTTATCGCGTTCCCGTCTTCAGCCCGGTGAATCAGACCGGGGCGCAACTGATTGCGCTGGTGAAGCAGGCGGGCGAACGCGGCACGATGATCGCGTTCACGTTCCACGGCATCGGCGGCGACTACCTGACCAACTCGAGCGCGGCGCACGAGGAACTGGTGCGCTACCTGGCCGAACACCGCGACGAATACTGGATCGACACGTTCCTGAACATCATGCGCCATGTGAAGGCGAACCGCTGAGCGATTGGCGGGGCAGGGCGACTTCCAGTATTCTCTGCTCGTTTCTTCATCAACGGGAAAATCGAGTGGCAACCATCAAAGACGTCGCCCGGCTCGCGGGCGTGGGCCTGGGCACCGCCTCGCGCGCGATCAACGGCAGCGGCCCCGTGTCGCCCGCCACGCTGGAGCGGGTGCGGAAGGCGATCGAGGAACTGGGCTTTCGGCCGTCGCATGCGGCGCGCGCGCTGCTGTCGGGCTCTTCGAAGATGATCGGCGTGTACATCCCGGCGCTGTCCGGCACGTTCTACACACCGATCCTGCAGATCATCGATACCGAGCTGCGTGCCGCCGGCCTGCACATGGTGGTGGCGTTCGGCCAGGGCCTCGGCAACGCGCGCCGGCAGGCGCTGGACGGCATCGGCTTCCTGATCGAACGGGGGTGCGACGGCCTGATCGTGATGACCAGCGCGCTGCGGGAGGACGACCTGGCGCAGCTGGGCCCGAAGCTGTCGCGCCTCGTCGCACTGAACCACGGCTTCGCCACGATCCCCGAGCAATGCTTCACCGCCGACCACGTGCTGGGCGGCCGCCTTGCGGCGCGCACGCTGCTGGAACACGGCCACCGCGCGAGCGCCGTCATCACCGGGCCGATGGAGCTGGAGGACAGCGCCGCCCGCAACGACGGCTTCAACGCCGAGCTGGCGGAAGCGGGCATCGATCCGGCGACGCTGTGGCGCCACGAAGGCGATTTCTCGCCGGCCAGCGGCTGGGCCGCGGCACAGGCGTTCGTCGCGTCGGGCTGCCAGGCCACGGCGCTGTTCTGCGCCAACGACGAGATGGCCGTCGGCGCGCTGTCGTACTTCCAGGAAGCGGGTATCCGGGTGCCGCAGGATCTGTCGGTGATGGCCTATGACGACACGCCGAGCGCGGAATATGCCGCACCGCGCCTGACGTCGGTGCGCATGCCGTGGCGGCAGATGACGTTGAACGGCCTGAATGCGCTGCTGAACCTGTGCTATGACCTGAAGCGGCCGGTGGAGCGGGAGTTTCCTGTCACGGTGACCGTCAGGGCGTCGGTGGCACAACGCCGGGACTGAACGACTCCGGCGCGCCTTCTTTCAGCCGCAGCCGGTCTTCCTCGAACGAGCGCGCCAGCTCCTGCTGCGCGGCCTGCCCGATGCTGATGCGCTTGGCCTCGTCCTGGTAGTGCGGCTGCAGCGATTCCAGGGTGGCGAGGTTGTGCGCGCGGAAGCGCTCGCGGGCCCGTTCCGCCGTGTCGGCATCGACACCCAGGTGTTCCAGCGCGTGCCGGCCCAGCAGCAGCGCGCCGTCGAACGTTTCGCGCTCGATCGTCTCGACGCCGCGGGCGCGCAGCTCGAACAGGTGCGTCACATTGCGCGCCCGGCCGACGATCTTCAGGTGCGGGAAGTGTTCGCGCACAAGGTCCGTCAGCGCCAGGCTTGTCGGCATGTCGTCGATCGCATTGATGATCAATACCGCCTCGGCGGCACCGGCCTGGCGCAGCAGGTCCAGGCGCGTCGCATCGCCGTAGAACACGCGGTGGCCGAAGCGGCGCAAGGTCTCGATCAGTTCGGGATCGTTGTCCAGCACCGTCACCTTGAACCCCGACGCCATCAGCAGGCGGCCGGCGATCTGGCCCACGCGGCCGAAGCCGGCGATGATCACGCGCGCCCCTTGCGGTTCGATGACGTCGGCCGGCCTCTTTGCCTTCGGGTTCAGCGCCTTGCCGAGACGGCCGGCAGCCAGCATCGCGAGCGGCGTCAGCGCCATCGACAGCGCGGCCACCAGCACCAGCGTCTGCGTCCATTGCGCGGACAGCACGCGCTCGTCCTGCGCCGCCGCCAGCACGACGAACGCGAACTCGCTGCCCTGCGCCATCACGGCGGCGAACGGCCAGCGCTGTGCCGCCGGCACCTTCAGTGCCCGCGCCAGCGCGGCCATCACGATCATCTTCAGCACGACGTAGCCGATGGTCAGCGCGCCGATCAGCCATGGCTGGGCCGCCAGCATGCCGAGGTTGACGGACATGCCGACGGACGTGAAGAACAGCCCGAGCAGCAGGCCCTTGAACGGCTCCAGGTCCGTCTCCAGCGCCTTGCGGTATTCGGAACTGGCCAGCAGCACGCCGGCCAGGAACGCGCCAAGGCCCATCGACAGGTCGGCCAGCGACATCAGCTGCGCGATGCCCAGCACCAGCAACAGCGCGAACGCGGTGAAGATCTCGCGCAGCCGCGTGCCGGCCACGAAGCGCAGCAGCGGCGGCATCAGGTAGCGGCCGATCAGCAGCACGGCGGCCACCGCGCCGGCCGCGCGCAGCCAGCTGAAGTCGCCGGCATCGCCGCCCGGCGCCAGCAGCGGCAGGACGACCAGCAATGGAATCGCGGCCATGTCCTGGAACAGCAGGATCGCGAACGCCGCCTTGCCGGCCGGCGTGTGCTGCAAGTGCCGCTCCTGCATCGTCTGCACGGCGATCGCCGTCGACGACAGCGCCAGCGCGATACCGGCGACGGCCGCGGCCACCCAGCCCAAGCCCAGCAGCGCCGCGACGGCGGCAAACGCGGCGCCGCACGCGACCAGCTGCAGCGCGCCGCCGCCCAGCACGAGGCGGCGCATGGCCATCAGCTTGTCCGCCTGCAGCTCGAGGCCGATCAGGAACAGCATCAGCACGACACCGATTTCCGCCACGTGCCCGATCAGCTCCACCTTGCCGACCAGCGCCAGCCCCCACGGACCGATCAAGCAGCCGCCGACCAGGTAGCCGAGGACGGAGCCCAGGCGCAAGCGCTGCGCCAGCGGCACGAGCAGGACGGCGGTGAGCAGGAAGACGATAGGGGTGAGCAGCAGGTCGTGCATGGTGTCGGGCGTGGCATAAGGGGTGACCGATTATAGGTCAGCGCTCCTGCTACACTGGCGCATCTCTTTTGCATTGCTATCGACCATGCCGACTTGCCAGGATCTCGTTCTCCTCGCCGCCTACAACGCGGACATGAACCGCAAGCTGTACGACGCGGCTGCCCAGTTGCCGGCCGGCGAACTGACCGCCGACCGCGGCGCGTTCTTCGGCTCCCTGGCCGGCACGATGAACCACTTGCTGACGGCCGACACGATCTGGCTGACGCGCTTCACGGATCACCCGGCCGGCTTCACGGCGCTGGCACCGCTGCGCGGCCAGCCCGCGCCCACGTCGCTGGCGCACAGCTTCGGTACCGAACTGCCGGTCCTGCGCGCCTACCGCGAACGCCTCGACGGCTACATCACGGCACTGGCCGCGGAACTGCGCCCGGAGCACCTGGAGACGACGTTCGTCTACCGCAGCACGAAAGGCATCGCGTTCCACAAGCATTTCGGCAGCGTGCTGCTGCACTTCTTCAACCACCAGACCCACCACCGCGGCCAGGCCAGCACGCTGCTGACGCAGGCCGGCGTCGACATCGGCGTGACCGACCTGCTCGTGATCGTGCCGGAGGTGGCGTGATGGGGCTGGCCTTCGTCGACATCGCCACGATCTCCCCCGCGACGCTGCTCGCTTTCGAAGAAGCCAACCGCGCCTACTTCGAGTCGATGATCGACGGGCGCGCTCCGTCGTTCTACAGCCTGGAGGGTGTTGCGCAACACGTCGCCGGCTTGCGCGAGGAGGCCGAACGGGGTACCGCTGCGTCGTTCGTCATCGCCGACGCGGCCGGCGCGCTGCTGGGCCGCGCCAACCTGAAGCGGATCGACACGGCGGCGGGCAGCGCGGAAATCGGCTACCGCATCGGTGCCGACCACGCGGGCAAGGGCATCGCCACCCGCGCCGTCGCCTTCCTGCTGGACGAAGCGCGGGACCGGGGCCTCGCCACGGTCGAAGCGCTCGTCCTCGCCAGCAATGCGGCGTCGGCGCGGGTGCTCGACAAATGCGGCTTCGTGCCGGCCGCCGAGGCCACCGGCATCACGGTGACCACGGCGCGCGGCACCGAAGGCACGCGCCGCTACCGCATCAGCCTTGCTTAGGCGCTGAACGCTTCCTTCGCCGCGACCGTATCGAGCGCCTCGCGCAGCAACTTGATCTTGCCGTTTTCGGCGACGAGCCGGCCGGCATACGTTTGCCGGTAGATCTTCCCGGTCGACAGCACCTTCGCTTCGACGCTGTACTCGCCAAAGGCTTGCTCGTCCGTCTCGATGAACATCCGCACGTCGTGGAAGCGGAAGTCCGGCACGTTCTTCAGCAGCGAGCGGATGAATGCGGCGATCGCCTGCGGTCCCTGGGCACGGGCGCCGATGTAGGGCAGTTCGATAATGCCGTCGTCGGCGAACAGCGCGCCGGTGGCGTCGGGGTCCTGGATCGATGCGAGATAGGCGCGCAGCAGTTCGGGGGCGTTCTTCATGGTGTTCTCCTGGTGGATGGCTGCCGGCCGTTGCCGGCAGCGCGGTGCATGGCGATCAGATCTGGCCCTGGCCGCCGTCGACGTACAGCTCGGAACCGTTGACGAAGCTGGCGTCGCTCGATGCCAGGAATGCGACGGCTTTCGCCACTTCGTCCGGCTCGCCGACGCGGCCCAGCGGGATCTGCGTCGTCAGGTAGTCCAGCAAGCCTTGCTGCGCTTCCTTGTCGGTGCCGGCCAGTTCGACGAGGCCCGGCGTGCGGATCGGGCCCGGCACCACCGTGTTGAAACGGATGCCCCGGTCTTTCGTATCGAGGATCCAGTTGCGGGCGAACGCACGCACGGCCGCCTTCGACGCGGCGTACACGGAGAACGCCGGCGTGCCCATGTTGGCGGCCGTGGAGCCGGTGAGGATCACCGAAGCGCCCTGCGCCAGCAGCGGCAGCGCCTTCTGCACCGTGAACAGCACGCCTTTGACGTTGCGGCCGAACGTGTCCTCGTATTGTTCTTCGGTGATCTGGCCAAGCGGCAGCATGCCGCCGCCGCCCGCGTTCGCGAACAGCACGTCGATGCGGCCATGCTTGGCGCGCACCGCTTCGTACAGCGCGTCGAGGTCGGCCAGCTTCGACGAATCGACGCGGTAGCCGGCAGCGCCGTTGCCGATCGCATCGACGGCGGCATCGAGTTCGGCCTGGCGGCGGCCCGTGACGATCACTTGCGCGCCTTCGGCCGCCAGCCGCTTGGCCGTGGCCAGGCCGATGCCCGTGGTGCCGCCGGTGACGATGGCGATCTTGCCTTGCAGTTTTTGGGTGGTGGTGTTCATGGTCAGCTCCTTCTGTTCGGGTTGTCGATGAAAGAATGGTAGCGGCGGGCTGACCCATTTAAAATAGCAACTATCGCAAACCATCATTGCAGAATTGACGATGTCGAAATTACCGGATTTCGAAGGCCTGGCGATGTTCGCCAAGGTGGCCGAGGAGCGCTCGTTCGCCGGTGCGGCGCGCGCGTTGGGCGTGTCGGTGGCCACGGTGTCGCGGGCGGTGGCGCGGTTGGAAGACCGGCTCGGTGCGCGGCTCCTGAACCGCACGTCGCGCCAGCTGGCGTTGACGGAGTTCGGCGCTTCGCTGGCGGAGCAGGCCGGCCAGGTGTTCGACCTGGCGGCTGCGGCGGAAGGCGCGGCGCGCGAGCAGTCGGCCCAGCCGCGCGGGCTGGTACGCCTGGCGGTGCCGATGTCGTTCGGGCTGCGCTGGGTTGCGCCGCTGCTGCCGGAATTCTTCCGCCGCTATCCGGAAGTGCAGCTGGACCTGCACCTGTCCGATGCGACGGTGGACCTGATCGGCGACGGCTTCGATGCGGCATTGCGCATCGCCGTGCTGCCGGATTCGTCGCTGGTCGCGCGCAAGCTGGCGCCGGTGCGGCGGCTGGTCGTCGCCTCGCCCGACTATCTGGCGCGGCACGGCGTCCCGCGTCATCCGGCGGACCTGCAGGCACACCAGTGCCTCGGCTACGCATACCGCGCGCGCAGCGCCGCGTGGCAGTTCTGCAATCCGGCCGGCGAGGAAGCCACCGTGCTGCCGCGCGGGCCATTGCGGGTGACGAATTCCGACGCACTGTTGCCGATGGTGCTGGCCGGGATGGCCATTTGCGAACTGCCGGACTTCATCGCCGCCGACCACGTGCGCGACGGCGGCCTCGTGCCGCTGCTGGGCGACTGGGCGATGCCGACGGGCGGGCTGTACTTCGTCACACCGTCGGCGCGGGCCCGGCCTGCGAAGGTCGAGGCGCTGGGGCAGTTCTTCGCCGAGCACCTGTCCCGCCCCGGCTGGGTCTCGCAGCAGGAAGGCTGACGGTCAGAGCGCCTGCCCGCCGGACACCTCGATCCGCTGCGCCGTCACCCAGCGGTTTTCCGGTGCCAACAGGCTGGCGATCATCGGGCCGATATCGTCCGGCACGCCGACGCGGCCCAGCGCCGTCATCGCGGCGAACTGGCGGTTCAACTCCGCGTTGTCGCGCACGGCGCCGCCGCCGAAATCCGTCTCGATCGCGCCCGGCGCCACCGTGTTGACGGCGATGCCGCGCGCGCCGAGCTCCCTGGCCATGTAGCGCGTCAGCACTTCGACGGCGCCTTTCACGGCCGCATAGACGCCGTAGCCGGGATAGCTGATCCGCGTCAGGCCCGACGACAGCGTGACGATGCGGCCGCCATCGGCCAGCAGCGGCAGCAGCGCCTGCGTCAGGAACAGCACGCCCTTGAAGTGCACGTCCACCAGGCGGTCGAACTGGGCTTCGGCGGTATCGGCCAGCAGGGCGTAGTCGCCGTGGCCGGCGTTGTGGACGACGTGGTCGAACGTGCTGCGGCCCCAGTTCTCTTCGAGGGCCTGGCGCAGGCGCTGCGCGAACGGCCCAAAGGCTTGCACGTCGCCGCTGTCGAGCTGGAAGGCGACGGCCTTGCGGCCCAGCGCCGCGATCTCAGCAACGACGGCCTGCGCATCGTCGGCCCGGCTCTGGTAAGTGATGACGACGTCGCCGCCGCGGCGGGCGATGCTGAGCGCCGTGTTGCGGCCAAGGCCGCGGCTGGCGCCGGTAACGAGGGTAATCGTGGTCATGAGAAAGCTCCTTGCGTATCGGTGGTTGGGAGCCCTTATCGTCGCGCCGCGTGCCGCTGCAAAATTTCGCAAAGGTACGGATTCTTTGCCTGATCCTCCAAGCGGCGTGCGGGCGCGCCGTTTCTCGGATACGCTTGTCCCATGACCACCCTGCTCGAAGCCGTGCAACGCCATGCGGAAGCCCATGCGGATGCCGACGGCATTGCCCGATCCGCCATCCCCGGCCTGATGTGCGTGCGCGCCCACGTGCCCAGCGACCTGCAGTACGCGATCTCGAAGCCGCTCGTGTGCCTCGTCGTGCAGGGCGCCAAGAACGTGACGATGGGCGCCCAATCGTTCGACTTCGCGGCTGGCGACTCGCTGCTGATCGCGGCGGACGTACCGGTCGTCAGCCAGATCACCCGCGCCAGCTTGGCGGCGCCCTACCTGTCGCTGGTGCTGGAACTGGAGCTGCCGCTGATCGCCGAGCTGTGCCTGCAGGTGGGCGGCGCGCCGGCCGACAGCGGCGCGCCGGTGCGTGTCGAGACGACGGACACCGAAGTGGCCGACGCGGCGCTGCGCCTGCTGCGTCTGCTCGACCGGCCCGCCGCCGTGCCCGTGCTGCAAGCCCAGCTGGTGCGCGAGCTGCACTACTGGCTGCTGGCCGGCCGCCACGGTGCCGCACTGCGCCGGCTCGGCTGGCCGAACGGCCCGGCCCAGCGGATCGCCCGCGCCGTGGCGCTGTTGCGCACCGAGTTCGCGCGCACCTTGCCGGTCGAGCAATTGGCGGACGTGGCCGGCATGAGCCCATCGTCGTTCCACCAGCATTTCCGTGCGGTGACGTCGCTGTCGCCTCTGCAATTCCAGAAGCAGCTGCGGCTGATCGAAGCGCGCCGCCGCATGCTGGCCGAGGGCGCGTCCGTCAGCACTGCGGCGTTTGCGGTCGGTTATGAAAGCGTGCCGCAATTTACCCGCGAGTACGGCCGCATGTTCGGCGCGACGCCGGCGCGCGACACGAAGTCCACGCGCGCGCGGACTCAGGCCGCATAACGGTGCGGTGCGCCGGCAGCACGATTGAAGAGGCAACTGGTGTTGCAGGCGAATTCGACTTAGTATGGATTCACACCTTCCCAGTCACGCCTTCTGACCGCGCCGCATCATGACGAGCGAGCACCAGCCACCGCCAACCGCCGAACCCGGTTCCGACCATCCTGGACCGGAGCTCTCGTTCGGCCAGCTGCTGTATCGCTTCCTGTTCTTCGACTGGCTGTTTCGCGACGTAAACGCGGCGCGCGATCTGTTCGAACGCCACGCGGCCCGCCAGCACAACCAGCGCATGAGCCGCTACCTGCCCGTCTACCTGCGACGCTGGTCCGTGCTGGCCGTCTTCGACTTCGGCCTTGGCGTGCTGTGCGAGAAAGTCGTGCAGGCTACCGTGCTGTCCGCCTGGTTCTTCACGTGGTCCTGCGTCACCGTCACCGGCATGGTCGTCATCACGGTGGCCTGGCTGTTCCTCGCCTTCGCACGGATGCCTTGAATTCTCCTCCGCGCACGCTCCTCTTGTTCCAGACCTCCTTGCGGCGCACTGTGCGCGCTACCCGTTAAGCCCGCTCAAAGGCGGTGCGAGGACGCCGACTAGTATCCCCTTCAAGGGCTTGCCTTCGCAGGCCCGATCCGCGGCACGGTGCCGCTTTTTTTCTTTGAAGGGAGAACATCATGCGCAGACTGAAGAGCAATGAACTGCAACACGTGTACGGCGGCGGCAACCCCTGCGGCGGCGGATGCACGAGCCACAGCATGAGCTGCAGCCGTGGCAAGAGCCACAGCAAATGCCATGGCAAGAGCCATAGCAAGAGCTGCCACAGCAAGAGCAAAAGCAAGAGCCGGGGCTGCGGCTGTTAATCGCCAGGCCGGGTGACCACCGGAACCATCGGCACCATTGGCGGTAGCGGCCCGGCCAACCGCGGCCGCCATCAACCACCCCAGCCTGCGAGGCAATCATGAAACGAGAATCCGACCTGGACGACGCGATCGCGGCTCTCCAGTCTCCAGCGCACACGGAAGCCTGGCTGCTCGGGCAACCGCCGCTGCGCAAATACCTGGACTTCATCGAGGACAGCGGGCTCCTCCAGCCCGGCATGCCGCGGACCGCGCTGGTGCGCGAATGGAGCGACGCGGCGCGCTACTACGAGGAGCTGGAAACGCGCGAGGAAAACATCGCCGACCATCCGGCGGCGCCGCCGCTGGACCCATCGCTGGCACCGCTGATCGCCGAGGTGATGGCAAGCCCCCGCTACAGCCGCACGTTCGACAAGCTGCCGTGCAATATCGAGATGGTCGACCTGGCCCACCTCGTCGTCTGCCAGAACCATGTCACCCACACCTTCGTCGAGGCATTGATGGCACGCCTCGGCCCCGCGCCCGATGCGGCCGCGCTGCTGCGCTTCTGCCTGCCGCTGCGGGACGATCCTGCACCATTCGAGATCCGTCCCGCCGGACCGAAGCGCTATGCGTTCCGCTCCGCGTCGACGGACTTCCGCTTCCACGAACCCGTGATGCTGCAGGGCTCGCAGTTGGGCGGCCATGCGGCCTTCGGCGCGGTGGCCGGCGCGCTGGCACTGGTCGTCGGCTTCAGCTGCAACTTCCTGAACGCCGTGCGCGACGACGACCGCGGCCGGCTGCTGCTGCACAACGGCTATCACCGCGCCTGCGCCTTGCTGTCGCTCGGCATCCGCCATGCGCCCTGCGTCGTGCAGACGGTGGGCTCGCGCGATGAACTCGACATCGTCGCCAAGGCCCTCGTCGCCAGCGACCCCGGCTACTTCTTCAACGCACCGCGCCCGCCGCTGCTGAAGGACTTCCTCGATCCGCGCCTGCGCAAGCTTGTTCCCATCAAGAAGATGTCGCGCGTGATCGAGATCAGCTACGACATCCGCGACTACTTCGAGGAGGAATGATGGACGGCTCCGGCACCGGTGCGGAGCTGCCGCTGTTCCGTGCCGACGTGGCGCGCGAACGGCAAGCGCAGTGGCTGGGGCCCGTATTGCTGCAACCGCGCCCGCTGCACCGCTGGTTCGCCGCTGTGGGCGCGACGACGGCGCTGGCGATCGTCGCCCTGCTGTGCTTGGGCAGCTATACGAAACGGGCGCGCGTGGCCGGCTGGCTGGTGCCCGTGCAAGGCCTGGTGCGCGTCACCGCGCCGCAAGCGGGCATCGCGACCGGCGTGCTGGTACGGGAGGGCGACAAGGTGCGGCGCGGCCAGCCGCTCGTGGCGCTGTCCACGGAGCAGCATAGCGCGGCACTGGGCGACACACAGGCCCTCGTCGTGCGCGCGCTTGCCGAGCAGCGCGACAGCCTCGCCGCGGAAGCGCAGCGGAACGGCGAACTGCTGCACCGCCAGCGGGCCGGCACGGCTGCCCGGCTGGCGGCGCTGGACCGCGAGCGGCACGCGCTCGAACAGGAGATCGGCCTGCAGCGCGAACGCGTGACGATGGCGCGGCAATGGGAGGCGCGCCTGCGCGAGCTGCAGAAGCTGGGCTTCGTGCTGGAGCAGCACGTGCGCGGCGCCAGCGTCGACGTGATGGAACAGGCGGCGCGCCAGCAGACCCTTGAGCGCAACCTCATCGCGCTGGAGCGCGAGCGCGCCGGCCTGGATGGCGAATTGCAGGAAGTGCCGCTGAAGCTGGCCGCGCAGCGCGAAGGCGTGCGCCGGACGCTGGCCGCGACGGCCCGCGAACTGGCCGAGGCCGAAGCACGGCGCGCGCTGACGGTGGCGGCGCCCGAGGCAGGCACCGTGACGGCCGTGCAGGCCGGCGCCGGTGCCGCGGTGGGCGCGGGCAGCGCATTGCTGTCGATCGTGCCGGAGGGTGCCACGCTGCAGGCGCACCTGTACGCGCCCAGCCGGGCGGTCGGCTTCGTGCGCGCGGGCCAGCGCGTGCTGCTGCGCTACCGCGCCTACCCGTACCAGAAATTCGGCCATTACCGCGGCGTGATCGCCAGCGTGTCGCGCAGTGCGATCGACCCGGCGGAGGTGCCGGCCATGTTCGTGCCGGCCGCGCAGGGGGGCGAAGCGTTGTACCGCATCGCCGTGACGCTGGACCGGCAAGCCGTGCAGGCGTATGGCCGCGACGTGCCGCTGCAGCCCGGCATGCAGCTCGATGCCGACATCCTGCTCGACCAGCGCCGTCTGTACGAATGGGTGTTCGAACCGCTGTTCACATTGGCGGGCGGCGTGCGATGAAAGGCATCCCCGACTTCGCCGCCAGCCTGGGCATGCGGCTGCCGCTGATCCTGCAGACGGAGGCGGCCGAATGCGGCCTCGCGTGCCTGGCGATGGTGGCCGGCTACCACGGCGCCGGCACCGGTCTGGCCCAGCTGCGCCGCCGCTTCGGGCTGTCGCTGCGCGGCGCCACGTTGAAGGATCTCGTGTCGATCGCGACCAGCCTGGGCATGACGGCCCGGCCGCTGCGGCTGGAAGCGGCCGAGCTGCCGATGCTGGCCACGCCGTGCATCCTGCATTGGGACATGCACCACTTCGTCGTGCTGAAAAGCGTCGGCCCCTCGACGGTCGTGCTGCACGATCCCGCCGTCGGCCTGCGCCGCCTGCCGCGCGCCGAGGCGCTGCGCCACTTCACCGGTGTCGCGCTCGAGCTCCATCCAGCGCCAGGCTTCGCGGCCGGCCCGCCTGCCCCGCGGCTGCGCATCGCCAGCCTGCTCGGCCGCGTGGCGGGCCTGGGCCAGTCGCTGCTGGTATTGGCGGCCATGGCGCTGGCCATCGAAACACTGGCCGTGACGACGCCGTTCTTCATGCAATGGGTGGTCGACGAGGCACTGGTCAGCGCCGACCGCGACCTGCTGCTCGTGCTGGCCTGCGGCCTGTTCTTCATGCTGATGCTGCGCGTGACGATTACCGCGATGCGCGGCGCCACGCTGATCGCGATTTCCAGCACGCTCAAAGTGCGCGGCCGCGCCGCGCTGTTTACCCATTTGCTACGGCTGCCCGCGCGCTATTTCGAAAGCCGCCACCTGGGCGACGTGATGTCGCGCTTCGGCTCGCAGGAGACGATTCTGCAGGCGCTGACGACGGACCTCGTCGAGATCCTGCTGGATGGCATCATGTCGGTCATCACGCTCGTCGTGATGCTGCTGTACGCACCGGCGCTGGCCGGCCTCGTGCTGGCAGGCGCGCTTGCCTATGCGTGCGTGCGCATCGCGTCGTACTCGGCGCTGCGCAATGCTCAGGCCGAGGCGATCGTCTGGGGTGCGCAGCGCGACAGCCATTTTCTCGAAACGCTGCGCGGGATGAAGACGATCAAGCTGTTCAACGCCCACCAGGAGCGCCACGCGCACTGGCTCAACCTGCTGGTGCAGACGGTGAACCGGCAAATCACCGCGCAGCGCCTGGGCCTGATGTTCCGCACCGTGAACGCCAGCGTGATCGGCTTTGTCGCCGTGCTGGTGATCTGGCTGGGCGCCGAGCGGGTGCTGCAGAACGCGTTCTCGGTGGGTATGCTGCTCGCGTTCATCAGCTACAAGGACCAGTTCCTGTCCCGCGTCAGCAGCTTGATCGACAAGACGCTGGACCTGTTCATGCTGCGCCTGCATGCGGAACGCCTGGCCGACATTGCATTGACGCCGCCGGAACCGGAAGGCGCGCCATTGCCCGATACGCCGCGCCAGGGCCCCGTCGGCCTGACGCTGCGCGGCGTCCGCTTCCGCTACGGCGCCTGCGACCCATGGATCCTCGACGGCATCGACCTGACGATCGAGCCGGGTGAATCGGTGGCCATCGTCGGCCCCTCCGGCTGCGGCAAGACGACCTTGCTGCGGCTGCTCGCCAGCCTGCTGGAGCCGAGCGCCGGCGAGGTGCTGGTCGACGGCAGGCCGCTGACGCCGCAAGGTGTCGAGCATTACCGGACGCGCATCGGCGTGGTGCTGCAGGACGACCAGCTGTTCGCGGGCTCGATCGCCGACAACATCTGCTTCTTCGCCGACGCGCCGCGCGACGACCACATTCGCGCCTGCGCGGCACTGGCAGCGGTGCACGACGACGTGGCCGCGATGCCGATGGGTTTTCATACGCTGATCGGCGACATGGGCGCCGTGCTGTCGGGCGGGCAGAAGCAGCGCGTGCTGATCGCCCGTGCGCTGTACCGCGACCCGGCGCTGCTGCTGCTCGACGAGGCCGCCAGCCACCTCGACCTGGAACGCGAGCACAGCGTCAACGCGGCCGTGGCGCGGCTGCCGATGACCCGCATCGTCGTGGCGCACCGGCGCGAAACGATCCTCGCGGCCGACCGCATCGTCGTGCTCGCGCAGGGGAAGATCGTGGCGGACCTGCGCGGCCCGGCCGGCCGGGAGAGTTTTCTCGCGATGAGCCACGCGACGGCGTGATCGGAAGCGGCGCAATTCCGATCAAGTCCGGCGGCGGGACCGATGCTACAGTGGCGCATCCGTCAACCTTGATCCAGCCGCCGCGTGAGCATCGTCGCCAAAGCCCTGTGGTACATCGAGAACAACTACGCGAAGAGCGGGCTGTCGCTGGACGACGTGGCGGCCGCGTGCGGCGCGTCGCGCTTCCACCTGACCCGCGCCTTCGGCATCGCCACCGGGCGCACGCTGATGCGCTACCTGCGCGCGCGCCGGATGACGCAGGCGGCACTGGCGCTGGCCGCCGGCGCACCGGACATCCTTGCGCTGGCCGTCGACGCCGGCTACGGCTCCCATGAAGCGTTTACGCGGGCGTTCCGCGAGCAGTTCGGGCTGACGCCGGAAGCGCTGCGGGCACGCGGCCATTGTGAGGGACTGGAGCTCGTCCCTGCGCTGCGCCTGGATCACGCAGACGGCATGCCGCTGGCGGCGCCCCGGCTGCTCGAACGGGGCGCCTTCACGGTGGCCGGGCTGTGCGCGCGCTATACGCATGAAACGGCGGCCGGCATTCCCGCGCAGTGGCAGCGCCTGGCCGCGTATCCATCACCCCCGTGCCGGGTCGGGTCGGACGAATACGGCGTCTGCATCGATGCCGACGAGGGCGCGTTCGATTACACCTGCGGCATCGAGGTGGCCGGCAGCGTGCCGCCCGGCTTGACGCGGCTGGACATTCCCGCCCAGCGCTACGCCGTCTTCTTCCACGCCGGCCACATCGCCGCGATCCGGATGACGTGGCGGGCCATCTTCGACCGCTGGCTGCCGCAATCGGGCCTGCACCCGACGGGCGGCCCCGAATTCGAACGCTACGACGAACGCTTCGACGTGACGACCGGCCAGGGCGGCGTCGAGATCTGGATTCCCGTCTCCTCATCATGAAAGGATTGCCGATGCGCTCCATCGACCTGCTGCTGGCGCTGGCCGGCAGCCTCGCGCTGCGTTACGGCTTCGGCCTGGAACCCATCTGGTGGCTGGCCTGGCTGGCGCCCGCGCCCGTGCTGGTCGCGGCGCTGCGCACCGGCCACCTGCCGGCGTTCGGCTTGACGTTGCTGGCCGCGCTGATCGGCAGCAGCGGCCAGACGCCGTATTTCGCTCTCGTGATGCCGCTGCCCGCCGCGCTGCTCGTGACGGTGCTGCTGGCGCTGGCATGGGTTCTCGTCATCATGCTGGCGCGGCGCGTGATGCTGCGCTCGGCCTCAAGCTGGTCGGTGCTGGCCTACCCGCTGCTGTGGTGCGCGCTCGATACGCTGCTGGCGGCGCTGCACCCGGACGGCAACTGGGGCAGTCCCGCCTACTCGCAGGCGGACGTGCTGCCGGCCGTGCAGATCGTGGCGCTGACGGGTGTGGCCGGACTGGTCTTCGTGCTGGCGCTGCTGCCATCCGCGCTGGCATTTGCCGCCGTGCGGGGCTGGCAGGCGGGCCGCGTGGCGCTCGGCTGCGCGATGGCGCTGACCGCCGCCACGTTCGCGTTCGGCCATTGGCGCATGCCGGCCGTGGCGCCGGCCGGCGGCCACACGGTCGGCCTGGCCGTCATCGACAACTTCATCGGCCCGCGCACGCCACCAGAAACCGTGGAGCGCATCTGGGCCCAGTACGAGCGGCACGTGGCCGCACTGGCCGGGCAGGGTGCCACCATCGTCGTGCTGCCGGAGAAGATCGCGACGCTGCCGCCCGACGCCGCCGACGTGCTGGCCAAGCGGCTCGGTGCGCTGGCCGCGCGCGCGCACGTGTGGCTGGCCGTGGGCGTCGGCATCGACGATGCGGGCCGCAAGCACAACCTCGCCTGGCTGTTCGCGCCGAATGGACAGCGCGACGCGGCCTACGTGAAGCATCACCTGGCGCCGCCGGAACGGGAGTTCCTGCCCGGCGCGGCGTACGACGTGCGCCCGATCGGCGGCACCCGCTATGGCCTGGCCGTCTGCAAGGACATGCACTTCGCCGCGATGGGCCGCGCGTACGGCCAGCGGCAGGTGCAGGCGATGCTGGTGCCGGCGTGGGACTTCAATGCGGACGGCCGCTATGCGGCACGCCTGTCGGCCCTGCGCGGTGTCGAAAGCGGCTTCGCGATGGTGCGTGCGGCGCGCGAGGGGCTGCTGACGGTCAGCGATGCGTATGGCCGGGTGATCGCCGAGACGCCGTCAGCGGGCCTGCCCGGCGCCACACTGCTGGCACGCGTGCCGGCACAGCACATCGCCACGCCATACGCGCGCTGGGGCGACTGGTTCGGCTGGCGGGCGACCGTGGGTGCCGCCGTGCTGCTGGCATGGCCCATGTTGACGCGGCGCGCCCGCCAGCCCGCTCAGGGCATGGCGCCGGCGAGGTAGTTGGTTTTTACGCGCACATAGTGCTCGGCCGAGTAGCGCAAGTGCGCGATCTCGGCCTCGGTCAGCGGCCGCACCTTCTTCACGGGCCGGCCCACGTACAGGAAGCCGCTGTCCAGCCTCTTGCCGGGCGGGACGAGGCTGCCCGCGCCCACCATCACGTGCTTCGGAATGACGACATCGTCCATCACGATGCTGCCCATGCCGATCAGGCATTCGTCGCCGATGTCGCAGCCGTGCAGGATCACCCCATGCGCGATCGTCACGTACTCGCCAATCACGAGGGGCGAACCGAGGGGCTTCTGCGGCGTCTTGTGCGACACATGCACCATCGTGAAGTCCTGGATGTTCGAGGAGCGCCCGATCGTGATGCTGTTGACGTCGCCCCGCAGCACGGCATTGCACCATACGGAGCAATCGTCGCCGAGGCGCACGTCGCCGATCACGTGGGCCGAGTCGTGCAGGTAGACGCGCTCGCCGAGCTGGGGCGACGTGGAAAGGTAAGCGGAGATCGGCATGGTCGGGCTGGCGGTGGTGGAGCGGCACACTTTAGCCGCCATGCCGCCGCCGGTCAATCGGCAGCCGGGCGCCTAGCGGGTGGCTACGATATGAAAGCCGGTCCCGGCGGCTTCCGCGTCGTCCGCTGCCGAGCGCGTAACGCCGGTGACCCGTGCGCCGGGCGGGCCATGCCGCGCCCACGCCACCAGCGCTTCCACGTCGCGCTGCGGTCCGCTGAAGCATGCCTCCACATTGCCGTCGTGCCGGTTGCATACCCAGCCCGTGAGGCCCAGCGCAGTGGCCTGCGCCGCCATGGCATAGCGAAAGCCGACGCCCTGCACGGTTCCTTCGATGATCAGTCGGGTTGCCATATCGTCCTGCCGTTGGGTTGTTCGGTACGGGCCAGTGTAGCGCAGCCGCGCATCCCGCTGCGCCGGGTGTTTGTCACATACGCCAACCGTGCCGGCCAGCGCATTCCTATACTCGGGCATCTTCCTACTCCAGGCCATGCCGTGTTCAGACTGCCGCTCCCCGCGCTGCTGTGCGGGTTCATCGCGATGCCAGCCCATGCCGGCGAACCGCCGCTCACGACGGTGACCGTCACGGCAAAGAAGCCCTCCGTCAGCAAGGAACTGGACAAGACGGTCCATCGGGTATCCGGCATGGCGAGGGCTGAAAACGGCACCGCCCAGGACGTGCTGCAGTCGCTGCCCGGGATCACGGTGGCGGCCGACGGTGCCATCGCTGTGCAGGGCAATCGCCAGGTGACCGTGCTGGTCGACGGCAAGCCGACGGCGGGCATGTCCGGCGAAGAGCGTGCCGCCGCGCTGCAGACGATGAGCGGCGCCGCGATCGCCAGCGTCGAAGTGATCACGAATCCATCCGCCGCCCAGCATGCCGATGGCGGCGCGATCGTCAACATCGTGTTGAAGCGCAACCGCAAGGCGGGTGCCCATGCGCAGTTGCGCGGCGGCGCCGCGGACCACGGGCTGTGGAATTTGGGGGCGACGGCCGATGCGAGCGGTGGCAACGTCAGCGTGCACGGCGAAGTGGCGCGCCGCCACGACGGCACGCTGAAAACGCGTGGCTCGCGCGTGGACTGGACCTATCCCGCCAGCGGCGGGACAGGGCACACGCGGCAGGCATCCGAAGTGTTCGTGCGCCGGATCGTGGAGACCGCGGCATTGGGCCTCGATTACGACGTCAGCGCCAGCGACAGCATCGGCCTGGCGGCGCGGCACCAGGCGCGCCGTTCGCGCCCGCGCCTGGACACGCTGAACGTCGTAGGTACCGGCGGCCGGGAGAACGTCTATCACCGCATCTCGGAAGGGCCCAACGAGCAGTCGGACGACAGCGTGAGCGTCACCGCCAGCCACGCGGGTGACGGGACTGCGCTGAAGGCGGTGCTCCAGCACAGCGAGACGGTGGGCCTCATCGACAAATCGTTCAGCGACGTGTTCGCGGATGCACGGGCCACTGCGTACAGCCGCGGCGCCACGCGCTCGACGCGCCGCCTCGACCAGGCGACGCTGGACTGGAGCCGCGGCCCGTGGGGCAGCGGCATCGACATCCAGCACGAAACCCAGACCCTCGACAACTACCAGGCGGCCGTCGATCACGCCACCGGCATCGAAACACCCGATCCCGCCACCACCAACGGCTACGCGGTCGCAACGACGCTGAGTGCCGGCTACGTGACCAGGCAGGTCACGCACGGTAAATGGGAAGCGCTGCTGGGCGCGCGGCTGGAGCACATGGCGCTGCGGGTGCATCCGCTGCAGGGGCCCGTCCACCGCGCGCAGTGGCAGGCTGTCGATCCCAGCCTGCACGTGAAGCATGCCGCCACGACCAACGCCGACGTGACGCTCAGCTATCGCCGCAGCCTGCAGCGGCCCGACCCGCGCGACCTGAATCCGTTCACCACCTACGTCGACGCGCAAAATCTCAGCCGCGGCAATCCGACCCTGGGTCCGCAGCGCGTGGCCGCATGGGAGATCGGCACCGACGTACACGTGGCGCACCTGACCGGCCGCGTCGGGGCCTTCCATCGCACCAGCCGCGATATGGTGGCCGACGTGCGCAGCATCGAAGGCGGCGTGATCGTCACCGGCAAGCGTAACGGCGGGCTCGCCCGCTCGGCCGGCGTGACCGGATCGCTCGACTGGGAGCCAAATACGGCGCTGAGCCTGGGCATCGATGGCGGCGTGTATCGCGTCGTCCTGCTGACGCCCGACCTCGAGGGGCCTGTGCGCCAGTCCGGCGTGGCGGGCTATCTGAACTTGCGCGCCGCCTGGCGCGGCAAAGTTGACGACGTGTCGCTCGACGCCCATGCGCTGTCGGCCGGCATGACGCCGCTCGTGCGCTACGGCGCGACCAGCAACGTGAACGTGACGTGGAAGCGCCGCCTGACGCCGACGCTCAGCCTGACGGTCAACGCCAGCGATCTCTTCGACGGCAGCCGGCGCACCTATCGCACGACGACGAGCACGTTCCGGCAGCAGGGCTTCGAACACTTCGTTGCGCGGCGCCTCCAGGTCGGTTTCGTGCAGCGATTCAAGTGAAACCTATCGTGATGGCGATATCCGAACCTGTATCGCACGTTCCGAATTAGTCATTGGTGCGCCCATATCGATGTCGCTACGATGGTCACAACAAAGCGCCGCCGCAGCGGCAGCGCACACAATAAGCCATCTGGAGACTCCCATGCACCGCACCGCCACGCCGCGCGTTCCCACTCCCTGAGCACCGCTACCTGAATTCCGCTGCCTGAATTCCGCTGCCTGAATTCGGGCACCCGGCACAACCACATACATCCCGCCGCTGTGCCTGCGGCGGCAAGGCGCGCGCACGCCCGTTGTGCTGCGCCGATCCCGCGTCACATCGCAATTACACCGCAATCACAACGAGGAGGAAGACAATGCTGAAAAAACTGGTAATGGGTTTATTGCTGGCGTGCGGCGCCGCATCGAGCGGGGCGATCGACCTGGCGGGGCTGCAGAATGCCCACGATCCCGGCACGATCACGAAGGATGGCGATACGTACTTCAACTTCACGACGGGTACGGGCATCTGGTATTCGACGTCCACCGATCTGAAGACGTGGCAGGGCGGCCCCGGCCCCGTGTTCGCCACCAACCCGGCGTGGGTGGAGCAGAAGATCCCGAACTTCAAGACCAACGGTTCGTCGTACTGGGCGCCGGACATGATCAAGATGAACGGCGCCTACTACATCTACTACTCCGTATCGCAGTGGGGCACGACGAATTCCGCGATCGGCGTGGCGCGCAGCACGTCGCTGAAAAACCCCGCGTGGACGGACCTCGGCATCGTCGTGCAATCGTACGGCAAGGGCGGCTCCGAGCTGAACGCGATCGACCCGGCGCTGTTCCGCGACCATGACGGCAAGGTGTACATGAGCTTTGGCTCCTTCTTCGGCGGCATTGGCGTGGCCGAGATCGACCAGGCCACCGGCAAGCTGGCCGGCGCCGTGACGAAGATCGCCGGCGGCACCGACGCGCGGCGCGACATCGAAGCGCCTTACATCACCCGCAACGGCGGCTACTACTACCTGTTCGCCAACCGGGGCGCATGCTGCAAGGGCAGCGCCAGCACGTACTACGTGGAAGTGCAGCGCGCCACCAGCGTGACGGGCCCGTACTCGGACCCGCGCGTGATCCTGCCGAACGTCGATGGCCGCTACAAGGGCCCGGGCCACGTGGGCGTGCTGAAGGAGAACGCCTGCAACTTCGTCTCGACGCATTACTACGACACGCTGGACAACGGCAACGCGAAGCTGCAGATCATGAAGATGACGTATGCGACGCGCGGCACCGACATCGACTGGCCCCAGTTGACGCGCGACTTCGACAGCTACACGGAAGGCTGCAGCGGCATCAGCGACGGGCGCTATGCGCTGATCAACGGTGCGAGCGGCAAGGCGATGACGGTAGCCGACAACTCCGTGCAGGCGGGCGCGATGGTGCAGCAGCAGACGTGGTCCGGCCTGAAAAGCCAGTACTGGTACGTGATCGGCCACGGCAACGGCGACTACAGCATCGTCAACGAGAACAGCCTGCTGGCGATGGACGACTGGGAAGTATCGATGTCGCCGGGCGCGAAGGTGGCGCAGTGGTCGTACTGGGGCGGCGACGGCCAGAAGTGGCGCTTCGCGGCGGCTTCCGGCAAGTACACGGTCCAGAACAAGGTCAATGGTCTGGTGGCCGAGATCAGCGGCGGCAGCACGGCCAGCGGCGCGCCGGTGCTGCTGTATGCGCTGCATGGCGGTGCCAGCCAGCAGTGGACCCTGTCGCGGAAATAGCGGAAACAGCGGAAACAGCGCAAGCAGCGCGTATGAAAAACGCGCTGTTCGCGTAAGGTTGGGGAACTTCCAGGCGTCAACGCTGTCTTACCTTCTGTTGAGATACCTCATCGATAACAGGAGGCAAGGATGGGCACGAGTGGCTTTCAGCACCTGTTCCGTGCGCTGGCGCAGCTGCCGCTGTCGGCTGACGAGATCGCTTGCCTGCGCGACTGGCTTGCCGCGCTGGAGGCGCCCGGGCGCTGCCTGGCCCTGATCGAACAAGCGAAGGGGCGATGTGCCTGCCCACATTGCGGCAACGCCCGCTGCCACCGCAGCGGCCACGCCAATGGCTTGCAGCGGTATCGCTGCATCGCCTGCCGGCACAGCTTCAATGCGCTGACCGGCACGCCGTTGGCGCGCCTACGGCATCGCGAAAAATGGCTCCCGTATTTCCAGTGCTTGATCGAGTCGCGCACGGTGCGCGCAGCCGCCGAACGCGTCGCGGTCGCGAAGTCGACCAGCTTTCGCTGGCGCCACCGTTTC
>NZ_VLKW01000013.1 GCF_007830495.1 Pseudoduganella flava
CTGAGATAGCCCGGATTCCGTAGACAGTCTAATTTGGCATCGCGTGCCGTTTTTCGACTTCGATTGGACTGCGGTAGCCCAGCGTTTGGTGGGGCCGCCGCAGATTGTAGTACAGCTCGATGTAATCGGAGATTTCGGCGATGGCTGCTGCTCTGGTGGCGAAGATGCGGTGACGGGTTAGTTCGTTCTTCACTGTGGAAAACCAGCTCTCCACCACGGCGTTGTCGTGGCAGTTGCCGCGCCGGCTCATGCTTGGTCGTACGCCGTGCTCCTCGAGCATGGTGCGGTAGTCCTTCGACCCATACACGGAGCCTTGGTCGGTGTGGCAGATCAGTCCTGCGGCCGGCTGACGCTGATCAAATGCCATTATCATGGCCGCAATTGGCAGGTCTGCATTCTGTCGAGCGCTCATCGCCCAGCCGACGACACGACGCGCAAACAGGTCCAGCACAATGGCTAGATGCAGCCATCCTTCGCGCGTGTTGATGGTCGTGATATCGGCGGCCCAGACTTTGTTCGGCATCGGCACCATAAACGCTCTCTTGAGCAAGTCTGGGGCTGGTGGCTCTGTATGCTGATGGGCGTGCATGACTCGGAACTTGGCTTTGCGCGACGCTTCAATACCGTCGAGTCGACGTAGGCGTGCCACCTGATGCTTGCCACAGTCAATTCCTTCCCCCTTCAGGACCTTCCAAGTCTTCACCGCACCAAGAGCTTGGCGATGTGATTGATGGATGCGCAGGATGTGTGCGCGCAGAGCTTGATCTTCCTGGCTGCGCTGGCTCGGCAGCCGTTGTTGGGAGGCGTAGAAGCCGCTCCGACTGACCCGTAGCGCCCGGCACAGCGCCTTCACCGGGTACCGCTTCCTGTACTTTTCAATACACGCGTACTTTACCGCTTCATCCGCTTCAAGTACACGTCGAACTTTTTTAGGATTTCGAGCTCCTGCTTGGCATTGGCAAGCTCGCGCCGCAGGCGCACTACCTCGTCTTCCTCGCTTGCCGGTTTGCGCCCGCGCGCATTGAAACTGCCTTCCGTGCCTTTCTGCTCCAGCGTCTTTGCCCACTTGTACAGCTGGTTGCGCCTGATCCCCAGCTCCAGGGCCAGCGACTCGGCACTCTGCTTGCCGTCCTTCAGGCGAGCGACAGCGGCGATCTTGAATTCTTTGGTATAGACAGAACGATGCTGCCGCTCGGCGGCGGCATCTTCCGTTGGGGTATTGGATGGTTTGATTGTCATGGATTCCTCAAGACGTATTGTCTCTTGTTTAGGATGTCCACGAAACCCGGACCACCTCAGTCCCTCCCGCCGGCGCAACGCTTTTTCGTCGCGCGCTGGCCACGTTTTGACAGTGCGTCAGAGAGCAGGCCCGCAGGCAGCGTAGCGCGGGCGCGACGGGGGACTGTCCCTCGATTTGGGAAATATTTCCGAAAATGAGGGACAGTCCCTAAGGGTGCTGGTGTCGTTTTACGACCAGCTCAACCGACTGGGGACAGTCCCTGGTGTTGTTTTGAGACCAGCTCGGCTTTAGACCACGCGTCAGGCTTTGTCGGCAGCCAGCGCCGCCGCTTCGCGCAGCTTGTCCTTCTTGCTTTTGCGTTTGCCCTTGATGCCGCCGTTCGGGTCGGATGGGGTGCAGGCCGGGCTGGCGGCCGCGGTGGTGGGCGATGGTGCTTCGGTTGGGGCGTAGCCGTCGATGCGTTCGCGCGGCACGCGCTTGGCTTGCCGTTTTTCGATCAGGCGGAAGTGCTGCTCGGCGTCCGGCGTGATGAATGAGACGGCGACGCCGCTGGCGCCCGCGCGGCCCGTGCGGCCGATGCGGTGGGTGTAGTCGGCCGGGGAGCGCGGCAGGTCGTAGTTGACGACCACCGGCAGCTGCGCGATGTCGATGCCGCGCGCGGCGACGTCCGTTGCGACCAGCACGTGCAGCTTCCCGGCGCGGAAGTCGGCCAGCACTTCGGTGCGGGCGCCCTGGCTGAAGTCGCCGTGGAATGCCTCCGCCGCGACGCCATTGCGGCGCAGCTTGTCGGCCACATGTTCGGACGCGTACTTCGTCGCGACGAACACCAGCACCTGCCGCCACTGATGCTCGCGGATCAGCGCTTTCAGGAGCTGCGTGCGGCGCACCGCGTCGACCTCGATCGCCCGCTGGACGATGTCCGGCTCGTGCGCCGCATTTCCCTGCACCTCGGCGCGCACCGGATCGTGCAGCAGCGTCGTCGCGAGACGCTGCACGGCCGGCGGGAACGTCGCCGAGAAGAACAGGTTCTGGCGCTTGGCGGGCAGCAGCGCGAGGATCTCCCCGATCTCATCGGCGAAGCCCATGTCGATCAGCTTGTCGGCTTCGTCCAGCACGAGGGTCGCGGTGGCGTCGAGCTTGACCGCGTTCTGGCGCACCAGGTCGAGCAAGCGGCCGGGCGTGGCGACGATGATGTCGGTGCCGCCGCGCAGCGCCATCATCTGCGGGTTGATCGAGACGCCGCCGAACGCGATCGACACCTTGATCGTCGACGGCAGGTGCTGCACCAGCGCGCGGATCGCTTCGCCCACCTGCGCCGCCAGCTCGCGCGTCGGCACCAGCACGAGGCCGTGCAGGCCGCGCCGCGTGCCCTGGCGTGCCAGCAGCGCATGCAGCATCGGCAGCGTGAAGGCCGCGGTCTTGCCCGAGCCGGTCTGCGCGGCGCCCAGCACATCCCTCCCCTGCAGCGCGGCGGGGATCGCGGCCGCCTGGATGGCGGTCGGGGTGTCATAGCCGACGGCGGCGACGGCTTCGAGCAGGGCGGGCGACAGGCCCAGGGAGGTAAATGACATGGAGATGCAATCGGATGAACAAGCGCGCAGTATAAGCGAAGCGGCTTGCTCAGCCGCGCCTGCCCGTCAGGCGGGGCGCTTCAGCCGCGCCTTCAGGTAGGCCGCCAGCGCCTGCGTGAATTCTTCCGCCAGCAGGCGGCGCTCCGCCGCGGATGCCGCGGCATACAGGGGATTCATGCTCTTCACGATCTGCAGCGCCACCGTCGCGATGCGCTGCGCCTCGGCTGCATCGAGCCAGTCCGCGTGCGCGCGCAACAAGCCGGCGAACGCACTGCGCAGGCGCTGGCGCGCATCCGCATTGCGCTCGTAGGCGACGGGCGCCGCCAGCAGCACGAAGTAAGCGGGATGCTCCTCCAGGAAACCCGTCATCAGCGCGACGACCTGCTGCGCCAGCAGCGGAATACGCAGCGCGGCGCCGCTGTCGGCCAGCGCGGTCCAGCGCACCGCCATCTCGTCCGCATAGCTCGTGCGCAGCGCCCGCGCCAGCGCTTCCTTGTTGGGGAAGTACTGGTACACGGCGCCGATCGAAGAGCCGGAGCGGGCCGCGATCTGCGTCATCGTCGCCGCCTCGTAGCCGGCTTCCGCGAAGACGTCGGCGGCCGCCTGCAGCAGCATGTTGACGCGTTGTTCGCCGCGCTGCTGGCGCGGTGCGCGCCGCCCGGACGGCGGCGTGGATGTTGAATGTGAGCCCATCCTCAGATTGTACCGTACAATATCTGAGGATACCCTCACATACGGAGCCCTCATGACTGAAAGCCTGTTTACCCCAGCCACCACCGCCCTCGTCCTGATCGACCTGCAGCACAGTAACGTCGAGCGCACGTTGGCGCCCTATCCCGCCAGCCAGGTCGTCGCCAACGGGACGCTGCTGGCCGACCGCCTGCGCGCTGCCGGCGGCACGATCGTGCACGTGCGAGTGCTCGTGCACGACTTGCTGCGCCTGCCCGCGGACAAGCCAGTCGGCCGCGATACGTCCGCACCGCCGCTGCCGCCCGCGGCGTCGGAGCTGGTGGCGGACGTGCCGAAGCACGAGACCGACGTGTTCGTGACGAAGCGCCAGTGGGGCGCGTTCCACGGCACGGACCTGGACCTGCAGCTGCGCCGGCGCGGCATCCGCACGCTGATCCTGGCCGGCATCGCGACGAACTTCGGCGTCGAGTCCACCGCCCGCGCGGCGCTGGACATCGGCTACGCGCTCGTGTTCGCGGATGACGCGATGTCGGGCATCAGCAGCGCGCTGCATACGTTCGCGACGACGGAACTGTTCCCGATCATGGGCCGGGTGCGCACGACGGCGGACATCGTCGCGGCACTCGGCGGCTGACGGCTTACAGCCCCGCCAGTGCGCGCATCTCGGCGTACAGGTTGGCCTTGCCCTCGAAGCCGATACCCGGCAGGTCCGGCATCGTGATGTAGCCGTTCTCCACCTTGACACCGTCGGGGAAGCCGCCGAACGGCTGGAACAGGTCCGGATAGCTTTCGTTGCCGCCGAGGCCCAGGCCGGCGGCGATGTTCAGCGACATCTGGTGCCCGCCGTGCGGGATGCAGCGCGTGCGCGACCAGCCGTGTTCGTGCAGCATGTCCAGGGTGCGCAGGTATTCGACGAGGCCGTACGACAGCGCGCAGTCGAACTGCAGCCAGTCGCGATCCGGACGCATGCCTCCATAGCGGATCAGGTTGCGCGCGTCCTGCATCGAGAACAGGTTTTCGCCCGTCGCCATCGGGCCGCTGTAGTAGCTGCGCAGCGTGGCCTGCAGCTCGAAGTCGAGCGGGTCGCCCGCCTCCTCGTACCAGAACAGGTCATACTGCGACAGCGCCTTCGCGTAGGCGATGGCCGTATCGAGGTCGAAGCGTCCGTTCGCATCGACCGCGAGCTTCTGGCCGTCGCCCAGCACGGACAGGATCGAGTCGATGCGGCGCAGGTCCTCGTCCAGCGACGCGCCGCCGATCTTCTTCTTCACGACCGTGTAGCCGCGGTCGATGTAGCTACGCATCTCGTCCTTCAGCGCATCGTGGCTCTGGCCCGGATAGTAGTAGCCGCCCGCCGCGTAGACGAACACCTTGCGGTCCGGCGTGCCGCTGCCGTAGCGCTCCGCCAGAAGCTGGAACAGCGGTTTGCCGGCGATCTTCGCGGTGGCATCCCAGATCGCCATGTCGATCGTGCCGATCGCCACCGAGCGCTCGCCGTGGCCGCCCGGCTTCTCGTTCTTGTACATGCAGTCCCAGATGCGGTGCGGATCGAGGTTGCCGCCGTCGTCCGTCACGAGGCTGGCCGGATCGGCTTCCAGGATGCGCGGGATGAAGCGCTCGCGCATCAGCATGCCCTGGCCATAGCGGCCGTTCGAGTTGAAGCCGAAGCCGACGACGGGTTTGCCGTCGCGGATCACGTCCGTGACGACAGCCACGAGCGACAGCGTCATCTTCGAGAAGTCGATGTAGGCGTTGCGGATCGGTGAGCTGATCGGGATGGTCTTTTCGCGGATCTCGACGATTTTCATGCTGGTCTCCAGTGATGGTCAGATGACGCACAGCTTACTCTTGTCCCGCGCGCCTATAATTCAATCGAATTGAACTCATTTTTAAGAAAAAGTGAAAAGCGACCTGGAATTTATGGTGCTGCTGGCGCAGCTGGGCAGCCTGTCGGCGGCGGCGCGCGAGCTGGGCGTCACACCGCCGGCCGCGACGCGCCGGCTGGCGCAGATGGAAGAGCGCCTCGGCGTGCGGCTGGCGAACCGCAGTACCCGGCGCGTCAGCCTGACGAGCGAGGGCGAGCTGTACCTGGCGCAGGCGACGCAGATCCTGGCCGACATCCGCGCGATGGAGGACTCGGTGCGCAGCAGCCGTGCCGTGCCGAAGGGCTTGTTGCGCGTGAACGCGACATTGGGCTTTGGCCGCACCAGCATCGCGCCGCTGGTGTCGCGCTTCGCCCGCAAGTATCCTGAGGTGGAGGTGCAGCTGCAGCTGACGGACCGGGCGATCAATCTGGTGGAGGAAGCGTACGACCTGGGCATCCGCTTCGGCGAGCTGCCTGATACCCGGCTGACGGCGCGCCGCATCATGAGCAACCGCCGCTTCCTGTGCGCGGCGCCGGCCTACCTGAAGAAGCATGGAACGCCCGCGGTACCGGCCGACCTGACGCGCCACGCTTGCATCCTGCACCGGCAGAACGACGATGCGTACGCCACCTGGCGGCTGACCAAGGGGCGGCGCGGCGAGACCGTGAAGGTGCGGGGGCGGCTGTCGTCGAACGACGGCGACGTCGTGCTGGGCTGGGCGCTGGACGGTCACGGCATCCTGCCCCGCTCGGAATGGGATGCGGCGAAGTACCTGGAGAGCGGCCGGCTGCAGGTCGTGCTGCCCGATTATCAGCTGCCGCCGGCGGACCTGTACGCGTACTACCCCAGCCGCGAGCACCAGGCGGCGAAGGTACGTGCGTTCATCGATTTCCTCGTCGCGGCGTTCGCCGCCTGATCACATGCCGACGTCGCCGTACGGCCCGGCGATGACGACGACATAGCCTTCCGGATCGCGCAGCCAGATCTCGCGGTGCTGCGCATTGCGGTTTTCCTTCGGCCCCTCCAGCACGGTGGCCGATGCGGCCGCGGCGCGGTCGACGGCATCGTCGAAGTCGTCGGTCCAGAACCACAGCAGCACGCCGTTGCCGTACGGCCGGCAGCCGGGATCGCCGATGTGCGCGTGGTGGTGCGCATCCCAGCGGTGCAGCTGCAGGATCATGCGGCCCTCGAACATCAGCTGTTCGTATTCGGTGCCGCCATGGCCGCTCTTACAGCCCAGCACGGCCTGGTACCAGCGGCTCGCCGCCTCGACGTCGGCCACGGCGATCAAAGGTTGCGCTTGCATAGCCCTCCTCCTTGGACGCAGAGGTGCACAGGATAGCATCGCCCGCCACGGCCGCGCCGCCCGGATCGGCATCAGAAGGCGCGACTCGTCAGTGCCGGCTCCGGTCGGATGCGAAGCCGTGGTAGCGGTGTCAGGCTCCATGCGCTTTAAGGCTGAGCTCGTGTCTCTGGTGCCTGGCACTAAAGGGACACAAGCTCAGCAGCGTCGCCTCGCTCGATCCACACGCGTCGAGCGTAGAGACCGGCAGCGACGGTCGAGCTCGTGTCTCTGGTGCCTGGCACCAGAGACACGAGCTCGACCATAAGGCGATCAATCCCGCTGCCGTGGAGGCGCTACCGGCACCCACTGCGCAATCCCCCACGCCAGCTCCGGCACAATGAACACCCACAGCACGGGCGTCCCGGTGGCGGCCAGCGTCCAGCCCATCCACAGCGCGAAGCCGAAGCGGCCGGCGCCGTCGTAGCGGCCGAAGCGCTGTTGCGGGTCGGTGATGCGCAGCACGGCCCACAGCAGCACGACGGTGCCCATCAGGCAGGCGAACAGCACGTGCAGCGGTGCGAATGGCGGCAGCGGCGCGCCGCCCAGCGCCGTGTTCAGCGCCGTGAGGTGCTCGCGCAGCAGCGCGAACGTCCACGGCGTCGCGAACGGCGCCGTCAGCAGCAGGTCGTACCACGCGCTGGCGCGCACGATGCGGGTGAAGGTGGTGAGGGAAATGGCGGTCATGTGACGGCTCCTGTAATGAACGTGACCGGATGCTAAAGCGTGGAGTACACTCCAGGGTCAAGCACTGACGATCATTTCCACGAGGAGCCCTCATGCGCATCGGCGACGTCGCCCAGGCCACCGGCATCAGCCGCGACACGCTGCGGTTCTACGAGAAGCGCGGCCTGCTGCGCGCGCGCCGCCATGCCAACGGCTACCGCGACTACGAGCCCGAGGCCGTGCAATGGCTGACGTACATCCGCACCGCGCAGGCACTCGGCTTCACGCTGGCCGAGATCGAGGCGGACCTGCCGCTGCTGGCCGATCCGGCCGCATCAAGCGACGCGATCCGGGCCGCGCTGCGCGGCAAGCTGGCCGAGATCGACCGCCGCATCGCCGGCCTGGCCGCGTTGCGCGGCGAGCTGGAACGGCGGGTGGAACTGGCGCCGGACGATTGCCCGCTGCGCCCTGCCCCTCAAGCCGCCAGCGCCGCCAACGCGGCCGCGTAGCGCGCGCCCGCTTGCGCCAGCACGTCCGGCGCCGCATCGCGCGCATCGTAGACGACGAACGGCGCCTGCCACGCCAGGCCGCAGCGCAGCGCCGTCGCCTGCAATGGCCGCAGCAGCTCGTCGAGCGTGAAGCCGTTGCGGCCATCCGGGCGGTACGCGCTTTCCGGCGCCCCGCACGTCACGGCCACGAGCAGCTTGCGGCCGCGCAGCCTGGCCCCTTCCGTATCCCCATGCACGTACACCATCCGCGTCAGCACGGCGTCGAGCCAGTCCTTCAGCAGCGCCGGCATCGCGTACCACTGCAGCGGGAACTGCAGCACCAGCGCGTCATGCTCCAGCACCTGCGCGGCTTCCGCCGCGGGATCGATCGCGCCGTCGGGATAGCGTGTGGCGAGGCGGTTCACGGTGGCGCCGCCGGCCGCGGCCAGCAATGCTTCGTTGGCGCGCGAACGGGCCGGGTCGGGGTGGGCGAAGAGAATCAGCGTCGTCATGTGTGGCTCCTTGTGGGGTGGTCGATGAAGCCATTCTGGGATGGCGCCCATCATCCGTCCAACGGATAATTTGTATGATCTATAATTCACCGCATGAATTTACGATCGCTCGACCTGAACCTGCTCGTGATCCTCGATGCGCTGCTCGACGAGGCGCACGTGACGCGTGCCGCGACCCGGCTGGCGCTGTCGCAGCCGGCCACGTCGAGCGCGCTGGAGCGCTGCCGCCACCTGTTCGGCGACCGCCTGCTGGAGCGCGGCGCCGGCGGCAGGATGCGGCTGACACCGAAGGCGCAGGCGCTGCGCGAACCGCTGCGGCGCGCGCTGGCGGCCGTGACGGACGTCGTCGGGCCGGCGCAGGCCGACCTGGCCACGTTGCGCCAGACGGTGCGGATAGTGATGGCGGACCTGCCCGCCGCACTTGTCGCGGCGCCGCTGTATGCCGGGCTGCAGGCGACGGCGCCCGGCATCCGCCCCGTGCTGCTGCCCTGGCGCAGCGAGGCGGAGGCGCTGCGAATGCTGGAAAACGACACGGCGGACATCGCCGTCTCCGTGGCCGGCGAGCCGGTGCCGGGCGTGCACGGCATGCTGCTGCTGGACGAAACGTATGTCGTCGCGATGCGCGCCGGCCACCCCGCCGCGGCAGGCTTCGACCTGGAGCGCTGGCTCGCCCATCCGCATGTCATCGTGTCGAGCCGCGGCCAGAGCGAAGGCGCGCTGGACCGCGCGCTGGCGGCACAGGGCCGGCAACGCACCGTCGGCATCGTCGTGCCGGCGTTCGCGATGGTCGTGCCGCTGCTGCGCGAGTCCGACCTGATCGCGATGGTCCCGTCGCGCGCGTTGCGTGGCGTCGCTGGCCTGGCCGTGTTCGCGCCGCCACTGGCCGTGCCCGGCTTCAGCCTGGCGATGAGCTGGCATGCGCGACGCGACCGCGATCCGGGCGTGCGCCACGTCACCGCGCTGCTCGAGGAACGCGTGCGCGCGCTGTGATGGCCGCATGACATACTCGCCCCACGCATACTCGCCCCATGGTCACCGCCACCTTCCGCTTCGACCCCGCGCTGAACGCCTTCCTGCCGCGCGACCGGCGCGAGCACGCGTTCACGACGCCCTGCGCGCGCGCCGCCACGGTCAAGCACATGGTCGAGGCGCTCGGCGTGCCGCACACGGAAGTGGGCACGGTGCTCGTCAACGGCACGCCGGCCGCGCTGGGCCATATGCTGGCCGATGGCGACGACGTACAGGTGCTGCCGCCGCAGCCCGTCCGCGTGGCGCCGGACGACGCGCGCTTCGTCGCCGATGCCCACCTGGGCGGCCTCGCCCGGTTGCTGCGGATGGCGGGCTTCGACACGCTGTACGACAACAATATCGACGATGCCGAGGTCGAGGCGATTGCCGAATCCGACGGCCGCATCGCGTTGACGCGCGACCGCGAGCTGCTCAAGCGCCGCGGCGTGCTGCGCGGCTGCTACGTGCGGGCATTGAAGCCAGAGCAGCAGTTGCGCGAGGTGTTCGTGCGCTACGGCCTAGCGGAAGCGATGCGGCCGTTCTCGCTGTGCCTGTCCTGCAACGTGCCGCTGCACGGCGTCGCGAAGACGGACGTCGAACACCGCCTGCCGCCGTCCGTGCGCGCCGGCCACGATGAATTCCTCGCTTGCGCCCAGTGCGGCGGCGTGTTCTGGCGCGGTTCGCACTGGAGGCGCATGCATGCGCTGCTGGACGATGTCCGCGGCGATTGACTGAAACCCCTCGCCCCCCGGCAAGAAACGCGTTACCATTAAGAAATTGCCGAAAAGAATTATCTTCAGGGGAATAAAGTGCTTGTCATCCTGGGTTTCATCGTCGTGCTCGCGTCGGTGCTGGGCGGCTTCGCCCTGCAGGGCGGGCATCTCGCCGCACTGTTCCAGCCCACCGAACTGCTGATCATCGGCGGCGCCGCGCTGGGCGCCTTCTTCGTCGCCAACGACGGCAAGGCGATCCGCGCCACGCTCGGCGCGCTGCCGACGCTGTTCGAAAGCGCCACGTATACGAAGACGATGTACATGGACCTGATGTCGCTGCTGTTCGAGCTGCTGACGAAGATCCGCAAGGAAGGCCTGATGTCGATCGAGAACGACGTCGACAACCCGTATGAAAGCCCGGTCTTCACGCGTTATCCGCTGATCATGCAGGACCACCTGATCCTCGAGTTCATCACCGATTACCTGCGCCTGATGGTGTCCGGGAACATGGACGCGTTCCAGATCGAGAACCTGATGGACAACGAGATCGAGACGCACCACGAGGATGCCGAACTGCCCGCTCATACGATCGCCCAGATGGCCGAGGCGATGCCGGCCTTCGGCATCGTGGCCGCCGTGATCGGCGTCGTGCACACGATGGCGTCGGTGGGCCTGCCGCCGGCGGAGCTGGGCGTGCTGATCGCCGGCGCGCTGGTCGGCACGTTCATCGGCATCCTGCTGGCCTACGGCTTCGTGGGCCCGATCGCCAGCCTGCTGCGCCGCAAGCACCATGAAAAGGCCAAGATGTACCAGTGCATCAAGGTGACGTTGCTGGCGAGCCTGAACGGCTATGCGCCGGCGCTGTCCGTCGAATTCGGCCGCAAGGTGATCTCGGCCACGGAGCGGCCATCGTTCGTGGAGCTGGACAAGCAGGTGCGCACGGTCAAATCCAAATAATCGTCGGGCCAAGCGCCTGTTGACGATTTTTTCGCGCCGTCGCGCGGCAAGCTATAATGGCCGGCTGAACCTGTTCCGCCGTGAACCCCGCCGCGAATCCGCCGCAAATCAGCCGTGAAGCCCGCCGTGAATCCCTTACTCGACAAACTGCATCCCTACCCGTTTGAAAAGCTGCGCCAGCTGTTCGCCGGCGTGACACCGAATGCCGACTACCGGCCGATCAGCCTCGGCATCGGCGAACCGAAACACCCGACGCCGCCGTTCATCTGCGAAGCGCTGTCCGCCAACCTGGCCGGCCTGGCCGCGTATCCCGCCACGGCAGGCTCCGAGGCGCTGCGCGGCACGATCGCCGCATGGCTGGAGCGCCGCTACCATCTGCCGCCGCTGGACCCGGCCACCCAGGTGCTGCCCGTGAACGGTTCGCGCGAGGCGCTGTTCGCGTTCGCGCAGGCCGTGATCGACCCGGCCCGCACGCCGGGCGCCGGCGCGCTCGTGATGTGCCCGAACCCTTTCTACCAGATCTACGAGGGCGCGGCCTACCTGGCCGGCGCCGAGCCGTACTACGTCAATTCGGACCCGGCCCGCAACTTCGGCTGCGACTACGACAGCGTGCCGGCCGAGGTGTGGCAGCGCGTGCAGCTGCTGTATCTGTGCTCGCCGGGCAATCCGACGGGCGCCGTGCTGTCGCTGACGGAATGGGAAAACCTGTTCGCGCTGTCCGAGCGCCACGGCTTCATCATCGCGTCCGACGAGTGCTATTCCGAGATCTACCACGGTGCCGAACCGCCGCTGGGCGCGCTGCAGGCGGCCCACACGCTGGGCCTGTCGTACGACCGCCTCGTCGTGTTCTCCAGCCTGTCGAAGCGCTCCAACGTACCGGGCCTGCGCTCCGGCTTCGTGGCCGGCGACGCGGCCGTGCTAAAGAAGTTCCTGCTGTACCGCACCTACCATGGCGGCGCGATGAGCCCGCCCGTGCAGGCGGCCTCCGTGGCGGCCTGGAACGACGAGCGGCACGTCGAGGAAAACCGCGCGCAATACCGCGCCAAGTTCGACGCGATCACGCCGCTGCTGGCAGAAGTGCTGGACGTGGCGCTGCCGGACGCCGGCTTCTACCTGTGGGCGGACGTGACGCGCACGGGGCTGTCCGATACCGAATTTGCCCGCCGCCTGTACGCCGAATACAATGTCACGGTCCTGCCGGGCAGCTACCTGGCGCGCGACGCGCATGGCACCAACCCGGGCCGCAACCGCATCCGGATGGCGCTCGTTGCCGAGACGGCCGAAGGGCTGGAAGCGGCACAACGCATCGTCCAATTCTGCAACACCCTCACCCAGTGAACATCATGACTCAACAACTCCAGCAAATCATCGAACAGGCTTGGGACAACCGCGCCGAGATCAACCCGTCCAACGCGACCGCCGAGGTACGCGACGCCGTCAACCACGTGCTGGCCGGCCTGGACGACGGCAGCCTGCGCGTGGCGCAGAAGGACACCGGCACCTGGGTCGTGAACCAGTGGATCAAGAAGGCCGTACTGCTGTCGTTCCGCCTCGAGAACAACGTGGTGCTGCCGTCCGATGGCACGATGCAGTTCTACGACAAGGTGCCGACCAAGTTCGCCAACCACACGGCCGACGACTTCGCCAAGGGCGGCTTCCGCGTCGTGCCGCCGGCCGTTGCGCGCCGCGGCTCGTTCATCGGCAAGAACGTCGTGCTGATGCCGTCGTACGTGAACATCGGCGCCTACGTCGATGAAGGCGCGATGGTCGATACGTGGGCGACGGTGGGCTCGTGCGCGCAGATCGGCAAGAACGTCCACCTGTCCGGCGGCGTCGGCATCGGCGGCGTGCTGGAACCGATGCAGGCCAACCCGACGATTATCGAAGACAACTGCTTCATCGGCGCCCGCTCGGAAATCGTCGAAGGCGTGATCGTCGAAGAGAACTCGGTGATCTCGATGGGCGTGTACATCGGCCAGTCGACGAAGATCTACGACCGCACCACCGGCGAAGTGACGTACGGCCGCGTGCCGGCGGGCTCCGTGGTGGTCTCCGGCTCGCTGCCGTCCGCGGACGGCAAGTACAGCCTGTACTGCGCGGTGATCGTCAAGCGCGTCGACGCGCAAACGCGCGCGAAGACGGGCATCAACGAGCTGCTGCGCGGCGTGTAAGCGCAGCGCTGGGGACTGTCCCTCCGGGACTGTCCCCGGTTTTTCACGCTTTCAGGATGCTTACCATGATGGACCGCCTGTTCCAGCTGATGAAGGAGAAGAACGCGTCGGACATGTTCTTCGCCGTGAATTCGCCCGTGCACCTGAAGATCAACGGCAATCTCATTCCGATCAACCAGCAGAAGCTGGAACCGGACAACATCGATGCGCTGCTGGCCGAGGTCTGCACGCCGGCCCAGCTGCGCGAGCTGGCCCAGACCAATGAGCTGAACATGGGTGTGTCGGTGCCGAACCTGGGCCGCTTCCGGCTGTCCGCGTTCCGGCAGCGCGGCACGATTTCCGCCGTGTTCCGCTTCGTTCCAGCCAACATCCCGGCGCTCGGCGAACTGGGCCTGCCTTCCGTGCTCGCTGAACTGATCATGGAGAAGCGCGGGCTGATGCTGATCGTCGGCTCCACGGGCTCCGGCAAGTCGACGACGATCGCGGCGATGCTCGATCATCGCAACGAACTGCGTTCGGGTCACATCCTCACTTTGGAAGACCCGATCGAGTACCTGTTCAAGAACAAGAAGTCCATCGTCAACCAGCGCGAGATCGGCAGCGATGCGCAGGACTTCGACACGGCGCTGCGGAACTCGATGCGCCAGGCGCCCGATTGCATCCTGATCGGCGAAATCCGCGACCGCACGACAATGGCCGCGGCGCTCGCCTATGCGCAGTCGGGCCACCTCGTGCTGGCCACGCTCCACGCCAACAACAGCTACAACGCGCTGAACCGCATCATCAGCTTCTACCCGATCGAGAACCGCCCGGCCCTGCTGCAGGACCTGGGGACGACGGTGAAGGCGATCGTGTCGCAGCGGCTGATCCGGTCCAGTGCCGGCGGCCCGCGCACGCCGGCCGTCGAGGTGATGGTCAATACCCGCTACGTGTCGGAGCTGATCGAGAAAGGCGAGATCGGGCAGATCAAGGAAGCG
This sequence comes from Pseudoduganella flava, assembly GCF_007830495.1. Classification (GTDB taxonomy): domain Bacteria; phylum Pseudomonadota; class Gammaproteobacteria; order Burkholderiales; family Burkholderiaceae_D; genus Rugamonas; species Rugamonas flava. The sequence continues at coordinate 14,201 of NZ_VLKW01000013.1, forward strand.
CTGGACAAGAGCCTGTCGCCAGGTTCGCAATCGTTCGAACAGGCGCTGTACAAGCTGGTCCAGGAAGGCAAGATCACGCAGGACGAGGCGCTGGCCAATGCCGATTCCGCGACGAACCTGCTGTGGCTCCTGAATAACGGCCCGGACAACCGCCAGGCCGCCGAGCCGGAACCGAAGCCGGTGGCCGAAACGTCGTTTACCGAGTTCACGCTCAATTCCTGACGCGCTGTTCGCGTTAGCTGAGCTTTCCTCGGAACGGAACTTATCGCAGATATAACGGTCGCTCCTGCTGCCGGGGTGCAACCGCCGCCCGCAGCCAATGCTCGGGAATGGTCAGCGCCGCCGCATCAAGGATCATTTGCCAGCCGGCGTAATTGGCCAGGTAGCGGCTCGCCACACCGCAAAAGCAGCGCAGCCAGGTCCTGAAGCGGCCATGCCAGCCGTTGACGCCGTTGACGTGGATTGCGCCGCGCGCGTACTCGCCGGCGCGCACGTTGATCGCCCGATGGCTGATCCCGGCCAGCTTCGCAAATCGCGGATAAGCGGCGGCGCCGTCGCTGACCAGCAAGGCATCGCGCGCCAGCACCGGTTTCAGGTAGCGCAGCAGGCGCTCGGCGTCCGGCTCTCCCTGGCCGGCATGAAAAGCGTGCGTGGTCTTGCCGCGATCGCGCGCGACCAGCACACACTCATGCTGCTGACTGATGCCGCGGCAGGTGGCCTTGCCACCGCGCTTGCGGGGCGGCCTGTCGAGATGGCGCGAGCCTTTCTGCGATTCGAAGACGTAGGTTTCGTCAGCTTCGACGATGCCCTTCAATGTAGGCGGCTCCTCGCGCCGCACGGCGGCGATGAAACGGTGGCGCCAGCGAAAGCTGGTCGACTTCGCGACCGCGACGCGTTCGGCGGCTGCGCGCACCGTGCGCGACTCGATCAAGCACTGGAAATAGGAGAGCCATTTGTCGCGATGCCGCAGGCGCGCTAACGGCGTGCCGGTCAGCGCGTTGAAGCTGTGTCGGCAGACGATGCAGCGATACCGCTGCAAACCGTCCGCGTGCCCGCTGCGGTGACAGCGCGCGTTGCCGCAATACGGACAGACGCATCGCCCCTTTGCTTGTTCGATCAGCGCCAGGCAGCGGCCGGGTGCCTCCAGCGCGGCGAGCCAGTCCCGCAGACAGGCGATCTCGTCAGCCGACAGCGGTAGCTGCGCCAGCGCACGGAACAGGTGCTGAAAGCCGCTCGTTCCCATCGTTGCCTCCTGTTATCGATGAGTTATCTCAACAGAAGGTAAGACAGCGTTGACGCCTGGAAGTTCCCCAACCTTACGCGAACAGCGCCATTCCTGACGTCCCCCGTCAGCCCCGCCACACCAGCTCGCACCGCACGCCATCCCCGCCGCAGGCGACGAAGCCCAGCGCTTCGTACAGCCGGCGCGCCCGTCCATTGGTGTGCAGCACCGACAACACGACCCGCTTGCCCCGCCCCGCCGCTGCGCGCTGCCAGATGCCGATCAGCGCCGTGCCGATGCCCTGCCCGCGGGTCTGCGGCAGCAGCGCGATGTCCACCAGCCGCAGTTCCTCATCGTTCTCGTCGACGATGGCTCGCCCCAGCGGCTCGCCGTCCCGTTCGACGACCAGGTAGCTGGCCCGCGGGTACATCGCCCGATAGCCGGTGCGCTGCGCCTCGTACTGCATGTCGATCAACGCGCCGAGCGACGCGGGATCAAGCGGCAGCTGGCGCAGGTCGTCCCGCGTCATCGCGTACAGGTGGCGCAGGAAGGCTTCGTCCTCCGGTCGTTGCGCGCGCAGCATGGGGCTCGTCATGGGCGTCGTCCAGCTTATTGATTTGCTATCATCGGCGCTTTCCCTTCATGGCGCAAGAGCATGGACCACCTCGATACGCTGCGGCGGCTGAGCCGCGCGCTCACCGATCCCGCCCACGCAATGACGGACCTGGTGGCTGAAGCCACCGCGCTGCGCGAACTGCTCGAGCACTGCTCGACCTTGTCGACCGCCGGCGGCATGCCCGTCAACGCAGACGCTTCCGTGCTGGACTCGGGCCTGGCCATCTCGCCCGTGCAGGCGGCGCTGTGCGCCCTCCAGCCCTACCGCACGATCGCCTTCATCAAGGGCCTGCATGCCGCGATCGGCACCGTGCTGCGGGCGCATGAGCGGGTGCACGTGCTGTACGCCGGCTGCGGGCCGTATGCGCTGCTGGCGCTGCCGCAGATGGCGTTGTACGGCGAACAGGTGGGCTTCACGCTGATCGACGTGCACGACGAGTCGCTGCGTCACGCGCGCGCCCTGGTCGACAGCTTTGGCCTGGGCGATTGCGTCGACGCGTGGGTGTGCGCCGATGCGACGCACCACCGCATCGATCCGGCCCGGCCGCCGCACGTGATCGTCAGCGAAACGATGAACGCGGCGCTGCGCAGCGAACCGCAGGTGGCGATCTTCCGCGCGCTGCACGCCCAGGCGCCCGCCGCGCTGCTGGTGCCGGAACGGGTGACGGTGCACGCCTGCCTGCTCGATCCGGCCCGCGAACTGAGCCCGCCGGTACCGGATGCCAGCGTGCCGTTCACGCCGCCGCAACGCGACCGGATCGACCTTGGCCCCATCTTCACGCTGGACAGTGAAGCGCTTGCCGCATGGTGCGCGCTGGAAGGCGACGAGCTGCCGGCGGCGGCCGTGCGCGTGCCGCCGTTCGGGCCGGCCCAGCAAGCGCGCCTGCTGACGAAGATCGACGTGTATGGCGGCCACCGGCTGGACGACTACGAGTGCAGCCTGACCGTGCCCCAGCGCCTGCCCGGCCGCATGCCCGTCGCGCCCGGCGACACGCTCCAGTTCAGCTACCGGCTCGGCAGCAGCCCGGGCCTCGTGTGTGCGCGGGTGTGACGGGGCGCGTAGTCCGAGCGGCTATAATGGCGCACTTTGGTTCCCCGGCACTGCGCCATTCCCCGATTTTCCGATGATCACTCTCTACGGCATCCCCAACTGCGACACCGTCAAGAAAGCCCGCACCTGGCTGGCCGAGCGGCAGCAGGACTTCACGTTCCACGACTTCAAGAAGCAAGGCCTCGACGAGGCCACGGTGCGGCACTGGCTGCAACACCTGGACTGGGAAGTCCTCGTCAACAAGAAAGGCACGACGTGGCGCGGCCTGCCGGACGAGCGCAAGGCGCAGGTCGTCGATGCGGCCAGCGCCACCGCGCTGATGCTGGAGAACCCGTCCGTGATCAAGCGCCCCGTGCTGCAAACGGCACAGGCCTGCCACGTCGGCTTCAAGTCGGAACAGTACCAACAGATCTTTACGAATTGAGACCATGAGCGAATCGCGTACCCTCGTGCTGACCGAGAAACTGATCGGCCGTTCTTCCGTCACCCCCGAGGACAAGGGCTGCCAGCAGCAGTTGATCGAGCTGCTCGAGCCGCTCGGGTTCAAGTGCGAGACCATCCGGTCCGGCGACGTCACCAACCTGTGGGCGCGGCGCGGCACCGAGCAACCGGTGTTCGTGTTTGCCGGCCATACGGACGTGGTGCCGACGGGCCCCGTGGACCAATGGACTTCCGAGCCGTTCTTCCCGACGATCCGCGACGGCAAGCTGTATGGCCGCGGCGCGGCGGACATGAAGACGTCGCTCGCGGCGATGGTCGTCGCCTGCGAGGAGTTCATCGCCGCCCACCCCGACCATAAAGGCTCGATCGCTTTCCTGCTCACCAGCGACGAGGAAGGCCCGGCCACGGACGGCACCGTCGTCGTCTGCAACAAGCTGAAGGAACGGGGCGAAGCGATCGACTACTGCGTGGGCGGCGAGCCGACGTCGTCGCGCACGCTGGGCGACATGATCAAGAACGGCCGCCGCGGTTCGCTGTCCGGCTGCCTGACGATCAAGGGCGTGCAAGGCCACATCGCCTACCCGCAGCTGGCGAAGAACCCGATCCACCTGGCCGCGCCGGCATTGGCCGACCTGGTGGCCGAGGTGTGGGACGAAGGCAACGAGTACTACCTGCCGACGTCGTGGCAGATGTCGAACGTGAAGGCCGGCACGGGCGCGAACAACGTGATCCCGGGCGAGATGGTCATCGACTTCAACTTCCGCTTCTCCACCGCCAGCACGGCCGACAGCCTGAAGGAGCGCGTCCACGCGATCCTCGACCGGCATGGCCTCGAGTACCACCTGAAGTGGACCTTGTCCGGCCTGCCCTTCCTGACGCCGCGCGGCACGCTGTCCACCGCGATCTGCGAGGCGATCAAGGCGGAAGTCGACATCGACACGGAACTGTCGACGACGGGCGGCACGTCGGATGGCCGCTTCATCGCGCAGATCTGCCCGCAGGTCATCGAGTTCGGCCCGCCGAACGGCAGCATCCACAAGATCGACGAGCACGTGGAAGTGCGCTTCATCGACCCGCTGAAAAACATTTACCGCCGCACGCTCGAGAATCTGCTCGCGTCGGGCGCATAAGGAATACCATGGACACCTCCCTCTTCACGACCCCGCGCGACCTGCTGCGCTACGCAACGACCCGCTTCAACACGGAGCAGCTGTTCTTCGGCCACGGCAGCGCGGAAGCGTTCGACGAAGCCGCCTACCTTATCCTGCACACCCTGAAGCTGCCGCTCGATAAACTGGAGCCGTTCCTCGACGCGCGCCTGCTGCCGGACGAAGTGCAGAAGGTTGCCGCCGTCATCGAGCGCCGCGCCACCGAGCGGATCCCGGCCGCCTACATCACGAACGAGGCCTGGCTGGGCAGCTACCGCTTCTACGTGGACCAGCGCACGATCGTGCCGCGCTCGTACATCGCCGAGCTGATTCCCGATTACTTCTCGCCATGGGTCAACAACCCGGAAGGCATCGAGAACGTGCTGGAACTGTGCACGGGCTCCGGGTGCCTGGCGATCATGCTGGCCGACGCGTTCCCCGATGCGCAGGTCGACGCCGTCGACATCTCCGCCGATGCGTTGGAAGTCGCGCGCAAGAACGTCGAGACGTACAAGCTGGAAGACCGCGTCAACCTGATCCAGTCGGACCTGTATGCGAACGTCCCGGCCGGCAAGAAGTACGACCTGATCATCACCAACCCGCCGTACGTGAATTCCGGTTCAATGGGCCGCCTGCCGCAGGAATACCGCCATGAGCCGCAGATCGCGCTGGACGGCGGCGTGGACGGCATGGACCTGGTGCGCAAGATCGTCGCCGGCGCCGCCGAGCGCCTGACGGACGAGGGCCTGCTGATCGTCGAAATCGGCAACGAGAAGGACTTCGCGGAAGCGGCGTTCGGCGACCTGGGCCTGACGTGGCTGACGACGAGCCAGGGCGATGACATGGTGTTCCTGCTCACCGCCGACCAACTGAAAATCTAACTGAAAATACGCAGATGATACGTATCGAAGGCGTCAGCCTGATGCGCGGCGTGAAGCCGCTGCTGGAAGGGGCTGACCTGACGCTGAACCCGGGCGACAAGATCGGCCTGATCGGCGCGAACGGCGCCGGCAAGTCCAGCCTGTTCGCGATGCTGCGCGGCGAGATCCATCCGGACGGCGGCAATATCGACTTCCCCGCCAGCTGGCGCATGGCCTACGTGGCGCAGGAAACGCCGCCGCTCGAACGCGCGGCTCTCGACTACGCGATCGACGGCGACGTCAACCTGCGCCGCCTGCAGGCGGAACTGGAGCGCCTGGAAGCGCTGCCCGAATCGCCGCACGGATCGCACGACACAGGCATCGCGCTGGGCGAGGTGCACAGCGCGCTGGCCGATGCCGATGCGTACACGGTGCAGTCGCGCGGCGAGCAGCTGCTGCTGGGCCTGGGCTTTTCGCTGGCGCAGATGCGCCAGCCGGTGTCCAGTTTCTCCGGCGGCTGGCGGATGCGCCTGAACCTGGCGCAGGCGCTGATGTGCCCTTCCGACCTGCTGCTGCTGGACGAACCCACCAACCACCTGGACCTGGATGCGATCATCTGGCTCGAGGATTGGCTGAAGCGCTATCCCGGCACCCTGATCATCATTTCGCACGACCGCGATTTCCTCGACGAGATCGTCAACGTCATCGTGCACATCGACGACCGCAAGCTGAAGCGCTACTCGGGCAATTACTCGAGCTTCGAGCGCCAGCGGGCCGCGCAGATGGTGCTGGCCGCCGGCATGATCGAGAAGCAGCAGAAGAAGCGTGCGCACCTGGAATCGTTCATCAACCGCTTCAAGGCCAAGGCCACCAAGGCCAAGCAGGCGCAGAGCCGCATGAAGGCGCTGGCGAAGATGGAAGAGCTGGCGCCGCTGCGCGCGGCCGCCGAGTTCTCGTTCGAGTTCCGCGAGCCGCTGTCGGCACCGAATCCGCTGCTGGTGATGGAAGGCGTAAACGCCGGCTATCGCAGCGAAGACCCGAAGACCTACGCGGTCGAAGAAAAGGTCATCGTGCGCGGCATCGATTTTTCGCTGCAGACGGGCCAGCGCATCGGCCTGCTCGGCGTGAACGGCGCCGGCAAGTCGACGCTGATCAAGACGGTGGCGGGCGAACTGGCGCCGCTGGCGGGCACGGCGACGACGGGCAAGGGCCTCGTCATCGGCTACTTCGCCCAGCACCAGGTCGAGATGCTGCGCCACGACGAGTCGCCGCTGTGGCACCTGCAGAAAATCGCGCCGACGGTGCGCGAGCAGGAGTTGCGCAACTTCCTGGGCAGCTTCAACTTCCCCGGCACGATGGTGACCAGCCCGATCGCGCCGTTCTCCGGCGGCGAGAAGGCGCGCCTGGCACTGTCGCTGATCGTGTGGCAGCGGCCCAACCTGCTGCTGCTGGATGAACCGACGAACCACCTGGACCTGGAGACGCGCGAGGCGCTGACCGAGGCGCTGGCGCAGTTCGACGGCACGCTCGTCGTCGTGTCGCACGACCGGCACCTGCTGCGGGCGACGACCGACCAGTTCATCATCGTCGCGGACGGCCGCCTGCAGCCGTTCGACGGCGACCTGGACGACTACAAGGATTGGCTGTTCCAGACCAAGCTGGGCAAAGGCACCGCCGTGCTGCCGGCGGCGACCGCGGCGACGGCGACTGCCGAACGCCCCGCGGCCGCGAGCGCACCCGTGGCCACGCCGGCGGACCGCAAGGAACAGAAGCGGCTCGAGGCCGAGCAGCGCCAGCGCACGGCGGCGCAGCGCAAGCCGCTCGAGAACCGGCTGAAGAAGGTCGACGACCGCATCGCGCAGCTGACCGCGCAGAAGAGCGGCATCGACGCGCAGCTGCTCGATCCGGCCATCTACGAAGCGGACAACAAGCCGAAGCTGAAGGCGCTGCTGGCCGAGCAGGCCGCGTGCGCGAAGGAGCTGGAGCAGCTGGAAGAGGAATGGCTCGAACTGCACGAACAGCTCGAAGCGCTCGCCGCATGATCGAAACGCCGCCTTCGGGCGGCGTTGTTTTACGCGGCGTGCAGGTCGTCCTGCTTCACGCGCCGGATCGCCATCAGCTTGTCGATGTCGACGACGATCAGCTTGCGGCCATCCAGTTCGCCCAGTCCTAACAGGTAGTCGGCATCCTGCGGGCCGTTCGGGAACGGCTTGATCTGCCGGCCGGACAGGCTGACGATGTCCGTCACGCCGTCGGTCACCATGCCCATCACGCAGGTCGACAGCTTCAGGATGATCACGTCCGTGTGCGGATCGTGCTGCGGCGGCCTGGGGCCGAACGCGATGCGCATGTCGACGATCGGCATGATGACGCCCCGCGACACGGCCACGCCGCTGATGATTTCGCCGTCGGCGGCAAAGCGCTCGAGCGCCTTCAACGGCCGCAGCTCCTGCACATTGCAGTAGTCGAGCGCGTATTCCAGTCCGCCCAGGCGGAACGTCAGGTATTGCCGCACATCGTCGGCAGGGACAGCGACAGCGGTGGCTTCGTGAGTCGGTTGCATGGTGATCCTTTCGTCTGATCGACTGGCGGCGACGGGGTTCGGGTAACCGCCATTGGCCATGCTAAAGTCGGCCCCGGCTGGAGACGTTGATTATTCTCAACCCCCGGTCCCGCTCGCCTGGTTTGACAACGCCCGTCACTCTTCCACCACAACGCCCGCCACAACAGCCGCCACCGTGCGCGCCGACACGACGCGGAGCGCGGCGCGCTCTTGCCCGATCGGCCCATACGCATTACCGTGGCGGCAAGCCCCCGATTGGAGACTGTCATGGACATCGCACTGCCGCTCGCTGGCATCCGCGTGCTGGATTTTTCGCGCCTGCTGCCCGGGCCCTACGCGGCGATGCGGCTGGCCAGTCTCGGTGCGGACGTGCTGAAGATCGAGCAGCCCGGCGCGGGCGACCCGGCACGGGGCATCAGCGCCGCCATGCACCGCGCGCTCGACACCTGCAAGCGCACGCTCGCGCTGGACCTGAAGGACCCGGCCGGCCGGGCCGAAGCGCTGCGCCTCGTCGACGGCGCCGACGTGCTGCTCGAAACCTTCCGCCCCGGCGTGATGGACCGGCTGGGGCTCGGCTGGGCCGTGCTGAAGGCGCGCAAGCCGGATCTGGTGATGTGCGCGATCTCCGGCTACGGCGCGGCAGGCTCGCTGGCCGACCGGGCCGGCCACGACATCAACTACGTCGGCTGGGCGGGCATGCTGGCCGCGAACACGGATGCGGACGGGCGCCCCGTGCTGCCGAACCTGCAGGTGGGCGACCTGCTGGGCGGGGCCGCGCTGGCCGTGCAAGGCATCCTCGCCGCGCTGCTCGCGGTGCGCATGGGCGGCCCGGGGCGCTTCGTCGACGTGTCGATGACGCACGGCGTGTTTGCCCACAACGTGATGCCGCTGGCCGCGCTGAACGATGCGCGGTCAGGCGGCGCCCCGGACCGGGCGGCCTTGCTGACGGGCGGCGTGCCGTGCTACGGCGTGTACCGCAGCCGCGACGGCCGCTGGATGGCGGTAGGTGCGCTGGAACTGAAGTTCTGGGAAGCGTGTTGCGCGGTGCTGGGGCGGCCGGACCTTGCACGGCGCCACTGGCAGCTGGGCCAGGAGCCCGGCAGTGCGGACGCGTTGGCGGTGCGCGCGGAACTGGAAGCGCTGTTCGCCACCCGCACGCAAGGCGAATGGACCGCGGCATTCGCCGCCGCCGACTGCTGCGTCAGCCCGGTGCTGACGATGGCCGAGGCGCTTGTCCATCCGCTGTTTGCGCCATCCATCTCAGACGACGGCAGCGGCTTCGTGACGGCGCGCTGCCCGCTGCGCTTCGTGGCGTAACAGTCAAGCCGGGGACGTGGCTTCGGGCGCGGACGTCCACGCCAGCGTTCCCTGCGCCGCATGCACCACGGGCGCGTGGCTCCACGAGCCGGCACGCAGCTTCGCCTTGACGTCTTTCGGCGCCAGGTCGTGCGGCGGCCCGGCGTCCGGCTGGAACACCATCGTGCGCAGCATCGTGTCGCCGGACAGCATCTTGACCTTGCACGTCGAGACGCCGGCGATTTCCGTGCGGCGGGTGCGCAGCAGCGCCACCTGCTCGGCCATCTTGTCGTGCTGCGCCTGCGCTTCCTTGCCGGCCAGCGACAGCTTGGCGACATCTTTCAGCGCCGGGCCCACCTGCTCGGCCATCTTGTGGAAGCGCGGCAGCTGCTCGGCCGTCAATGTCAGCTCGCGCTTGCGCACGCGGGTCGCCAGGGTCAGGTAGCTGCGCACGTCCTGGCGGGTGGTGATCGCGTCGATCGCCGCCTTGTGCCGCTCGGCCGCGGCGGCGCCGGCGGCCGCGCGCGCCAGGCTGTCGGCGATCGCGTCGTCGTAGCGCGTGGTATCCGGCACCAGCGCGAACAGCAGCATCTCGCTCTGCTTGCGCGGGCCGGCGTAGTCGATCGCGATGCGCCGCGCCGCGATCGCGCAGCCGGTCGCGTTGCCGATCACCACCTCGTCGGCGATGATCTCGCAGTTGGTGGCTTCCCGTATCGTCACCTTCGAGCCCGTGATCACGCAGCTTTGCGCCTGGCGGATCGTGACTTCGCCCTGCTTCGTCTGCACGACGGCATTCGCGGCCACGCCGCCGATGCGGATCGGGCCGTTTACGTTGGCGGCGCTGCCACCCATCAGGTTGCGCTTCAGGTGCACACTGCCGCCGCGCGAAGCGATGTTGCCGAATACGTCGCCATGGATCGTGATGTTGCCGCCTTCGACGACGCGGTTTTCCTGCACCTCGCCGAATTCCTCGTACTCGCCGGTCAGCTGCAGATTGCCCGTCGTGCGCACGCTGACGCCTTCGCGGCTGACGATCTTCGGGCCGATCGACAGGCGCTGCGTCTTGCCGTCCACGTTGATGAAGCCTTCGACGGCGGCGATCAGGTAGTCGTACCCGTCCAGGTGCTCGATCACGGTGCCCTGCCCCGCGACGCGGGTCAGCTCCAGGTCCTTGCCGGCCGGCGCTTCGATCGGAATGCCGGACAGCTCGAAGCCGCGGCTGCCCTCGGAGCGCGGCTCCTTGCGCAGCAGGCGCACGCGCGCCTTCACTTGCGGGAAGCGGTTCTGGAACGTGTGCAGGTCGAAGCGGCCGTTGGCCAGCTCGCGCGGCGCGTTGGAGCGGTGCAGGTCGTCCGACACCTCGACGATCGCCGCATCGCGCCCCGGCACGGGGTCAAGCCGGCGGGCGACGACGCGCCGCGCCGGCTTGCCGCTGGCGATCGCGTCGCGCACGGCGGCGGCGTCGATGCCGAAGCGGATCCCCTTGATCCACATGTCGGCGACGAATTCGTCGAACTTCAGCGTGGCCGGCTGCGGCTCGCCTTCGCCCGTGTCCAGGAACACGGGCTCGAAGAAGTAGTCGGCTTCGCCGGCGATGATCTTGACGGACTTGTACAGCGCCCGGCGGGCGGAGACGAACGGCACGATCGCGTCCGCGAAGCGCACCAGCGGCTGCTCGCGCTGCGCCTCGGGCAGCTCCGGCCCGGCGCCGAACAGCATGCGCAGGAACACGCCGTAGTCGAGCCCGGCGAAGCAGGAGCCGGACAGGAACACGTGCCCCACCGCGGCCTGCGCGTCGACAGGCGCAACGCCGGCCACCAGCCAGACGCCGTCGTCACGCGGGACGACAGCCGGCTGCGGCGCGAGCGCCGGCGATGGCACTGTGGCGGCCGGTAAGTCGTCCGGCACGGCGTCGGTTTGCACGAGATTCCCCCAATATTGCCCGGCATCAATGTCAAGAATGGTGCCGTTAATTTATAAGTTTTTTTCTAGGGTAACATGACGCCAGCACAAACGTTGGTGCGAAATTGTCGCCAAAACGCACAACGGGCCGGAAAACCGGCCCGTCTGGGATGCAGCGGCGGCGCTCAGCGGCGCGGTGTCACCGAATACACTTCCTGGCTCGCCTCGTTGATCTGGCGGCGCAGGTCGCGGCGCTCGTCCGGCGTCATGCGGCTCATGCGGCGCGTCATTTCGGCGTTGTTGGCGTTTTCCTGCATGATGCGGCGCTGCTCCTCGGCGCGCGCTTCGAAGCTGCGGGGATCGGCCGCGTCGCCCCAGCGGCTGTCGCGAAAATCGCGGCGCTGCTGCGATTGCTGGCCGCGGTCGTCGCGGCGACCTGGACCGTCGTTCGGCCCGGCCACGGCGGCGGACATCGCCACCACGCCGCCCAAGGCAAGCGCCAGTGCGCCGGCCAAGGCGCGGACGCGATACGCGCCTGCCCTGCTCCGTTCCTGTGCCTGCTTGCTCATCCGTGTCCTCGTGTCGTGTCTGGTAAGCTCTACCCGATGGTCAAAGTGTATGCCCCTTTCCCAGCGCGCATAAGGGTGTTTGGGTAAAGTATGTAACACTTTGTAATGGGTGCGTCTTCGCGCGCCTTGTCACGCGTTAAGACGTTACCATAGCAACATGCTTCTGACAATTCCGACAGCACTATGACAACGAACCCGACTGATTCCGGCAACACTCAGGCCACCACATCCACCGCCGCGAACCATGGCGGCCACCAGGCCAAGATCATGGTGGTGGACGACGACGTCCGCCTGCGCGACCTGCTGCGCCGCTACCTCACCGAACAGGGCTTCAACGTGTTCACGGCCGAAAACGCGACGGCGATGAACAAGCTGTGGCTGCGCGAACGCTACGACCTGCTGGTGCTGGACCTGATGCTGCCCGGCGAGGACGGCCTGTCGATCTGCCGCCGCCTGCGCGGTGCCGGCGACCAGACCCCGATCATCATGCTGACGGCGAAGGGCGAGGACGTGGACCGCATCGTCGGTCTCGAGATGGGTGCCGACGACTACCTGCCGAAGCCGTTCAACCCGCGCGAACTGGTGGCCCGCATCGGCGCCGTGCTGCGCCGCAAGGCCCCGGACGAGATCCCCGGCGCGCCGTCGGAAACCCCGCAGACGTTTGAATTCGGCCAGTTCGTGCTCGACCTGGGCACCCGCACCCTGAAGAAGAACGGCGAGACGGTGCCGCTGACGACAGGCGAATTCTCGGTACTGAAAGTATTCGCCCGCCATGCGCGCCAGCCGCTGTCGCGCGAGAAGCTGATGGAGCTGGCGCGCGGCCGCGAGTACGAAGTGTTCGACCGCTCACTGGACGTGCAGATCTCGCGCCTGCGCAAGCTGATCGAGCCAGATCCTTCCAGCCCGCTGTACATCCAGACGGTCTGGGGCCTGGGCTATGTGTTCATTCCGGAGGGCCAGCCACGCTGATGCGTGACGCCGCATGAGGTTCCGCCGCCCCACCCTGGCGCGCCTGAAGAGTGGCCTCTTCTGGCGCACGTTCCTGTTGCTCGGTGTGCTGACGACGCTGTCGATGGCGTCCTGGGTCGGCATGATCAGCTTCGTCCAGCGCGAACCGCAGGCGCAGCAGCTGGCCGCCCAGGTCATCTCCGTCGTGACGATCACCCGCGCGGCGCTGACGCACTCGGCGCCCGAGCTGCGCACCGAGCTGCTGTTCGAACTGGTGTCGAACGAAGGCATCCGCGTCTTCCTGCTCGAGGAAAACGACGAGATCGACCCGCCGCCGGACAACGCCCTGATGCCGGACGTCGAGCGCCTCGTCAAGGCCAAGCTGGGTGCGGACACCCGCTTTTCGGCCCGCGTGAACGGCATGCGCGGCTTCTGGGTCAGTTTCAAGATCGACGACGACCAGTACTGGCTGATGCTCGAACGCGAGCGCATCCCATGGCTGACGGGCATCCAGTGGATCGGCTGGGCGGCCGTCGTGTCGCTCGTGTCGCTGCTCGGTGCCGCGGCGATCTCCAGCCTCGTCAACGCGCCGCTGCGCCGGCTGACGGCGGCCGCGCGGGCAATCGCCCAGGGGCGCCGGCCCGAGCCGCTGCCCGAGAAGGGGCCGCAGGAAATCAGGCAGGCGAACCGCAGCTTCAACCAGATGGTGGACGACCTGCAGCAAGTCGAGTCGGACCGCGCCGTGATCCTGGCCGGCATCTCGCACGACCTGCGCACGCCGCTGACGCGCATGCAGCTCGAGGTGGAGATGGCCGACCTGACGCCCGATGCGCGCGACGGCATGAAGTCCGACCTGGCCCAGATGGACGCGATCATCGCCCAGTTCCTCGACTACGCGAAGCCGACGGAAACGTCCAGCTTCGTCAACGTGGACGTATCGGCGATGCTCGACGAAGTGGCGCACGAGGTGTCGCGGCTGCCGGACGTGAAGGTGGTCACCGACATCGCCGACGGCGCCCACGTGCGCGGCAACGGCACCGACCTGAAGCGCGTGTTCCACAACCTGATCGAGAACGCCCGGCGCTACGGCAAGACGCCGGGCACGGACCTGGCAGAGATCGACATCCGCTGCACCGTGAAAGGCATGCACACGGCCAAGCGCGTCGTCATCGAAGTGCAGGACCATGGCGTGGGCGTGCCGCCGGAACGGATGACGGAACTGCTGAAGCCGTTCACGCGGCTGGACACGGCACGCAGCCAGGCCAACGGCGCGGGCCTGGGCCTGGCGATCGTCGAGCGCGTGCTGCAACGGCACGGCGCCGAGCTCCAGCTCGGCAACCGCGACGGCGGCGGCCTGCTGATCCAGATTTCGCTGGAAGCCATCTAGGCTACTGACAGGATCTGTCAGCACGCGCGCCTACCATGGTTGTCCCTCACTTATCCGAAGGAGACAACCATGAACGAAGTAAAGAAAATCCCTGAAGGCATGCACACCGTGACCCCGCACCTCGTCTGCCGCAATGCCGCCGACGCGATCGAGTTCTACAAGAAGGCGTTCGGCGCCGTCGAGCTGGGCCGCATGCCCGACCCCGCCGGCAGCGGCAAGCTGATGCACGCGATGATCCGCATCGGCGACTCCCCCATCATGATGATGGACGAATACCCGGGCTGCACCGGTCCGCAGGATCTGGCCGCCTCGCCAGTCACGCTGCACCTGTATGTCGAGGACGTCGATGCGTCGTTCCGGCAAGCGGTGGCCGCCGGCGCCGAGTCGAAGGCGGAACCGGCCGACATGTTCTGGGGCGACCGCTACGGCGTCGTGCGGGACCCCTTCGGCCACTTCTGGTCGCTGGCGACGCACGTCCGTGATGTTTCCCCACAGGAAGCGATGGAAGCGGCAAAAAAACAATACCGTTGATGTAGGTCAAAACGGCCGCGGCGTGCGCGTCGCGGCCCCCTGCAAAAAAAATTTTCGCGTGCTTGTCGATCTGGCCTTGGCCCGTCCGTCGTGGGAGTATGGGAGCGCAGTTCCGCGCTTCCTCAACCACGATGAAGGAGATACGCCATGAGCACCGTCAAAAAAATCCCCGAAGGCATGCCCGCGATCGTGCCGCATCTCGTCTGCAGCGACGCGTCCGCCGCGATCGAGTTCTACAAGAAGGCGTTCGGCGCCGTCGAAGAAGTGCGCATGCCCGTGCCGGACGGCAGCGGCAAGCTGATGCACGCGATGGTCCGTATCGGCGGCGCCCCCGTGATGCTGGTCGACGAATTCCCCGAGTGGGGCAGCGTGGGGCCGCAGGGCAACTCGCCCGTCACCCTGCACCATTACGTCGAGGACATCGACACCGTGTTCAAGCGTGCCCTGGATGCCGGCGCCAAGGAAAAACTGCCGGTGGCCGACATGTTCTGGGGCGACCGCTACGGCATCCTCGTCGACCCGTTCGGCCACAGCTGGTCGTTGGCCACGCACGTCCGCGATGTCAGCCCGGAAGAGGCGATGGAAGCGTCGAAAACGGCGATGGTCGGCTGCCCCGAAGCGGCCCAACAATAAGAACGGGAGACCATCATGCGTTTCATGATCATCGTAAAAGCCAATGCCGATTCCGAAGCGGGCAAGATGCCATCCACCGACCTGCTGGCGGCGATGGGCAAGTACAACGAACAGCTCGTCAATGCGGGCGTGCTGCTGGCCGGCGAAGGCCTGCACCCCAGCTCGAAGGGCGTGCGCATCCGCTTCCAGGGCAAGGACCGCAGCGTGATCGACGGCCCTTTCTCGGAAACGAAGGAACTCATTGCCGGCTTCTGGCTGATTCAGGTAAAGTCGCGCGACGAGGCGATCGAATGGGTCAAGCGGGCCCCGATGCCCGACGGCGACGAGATCGAGATCCGCCAGGTGTTCGAGGCGGAAGACTTCGGCGCCGAATTCACGCCCGAGCTGCGCGAACAGGAGGAGCAGCTGCGCTCTCGGGTGGCCGCCAACGCGACATGACCTGACCAACACGAGGAGGATGCAATGGCTTTCATGGTGATACGGCGCGGCGACGCCAGCCTGGACGAGGCCGAGCAACTGGCACGCAGCGTGCCGGACGGACGCTGGTTGCATCCCTCCTCAGCGGCCCTGCGCATGACCAGGGCGGGCGATATCTGGCAGACGCAGGAAGGCCCGTTCCCCGCCGATGAAACCGTGGCCGGCTTCGCGATCGTCGATGCGCCGTCGCAGGAGGCGGCGCTCGCGTGGGCGCAAGGCTGGCCGACGGCGGATGCGGAAGGCAATGCCGTCCTCGAAGTGCGCGAGACGGGCTGCCCGGGCGGCTGCCATGGCGTCGACTCGCAATCGCCGGCGCACCTGACGCCGTACGCGGTGCTGATCCGCTCGTGCCCGAAGCTGGAAGCGGACATGATGCCGGCGCCCGGCGTCATCGAGCGGATGAACGCGCGCAACGCGGCCGACGCGCAAGCGGGCGTGCTTCTCGCGGGCGACGGACTGAAGTCGACGGCGAAAGGCGCGCGCGTCAAGTTCAAGGGCGGCCGCGCCACGGTCGTCGATGGGCCGTTCACCGAGATCAAGGAACTGATCGCCGGCTTCTGGCTGATCCAGGCCGCCAGCCGTGACGAGGCCATTGCGTGGATCAAGAGCTATCCGTTCCCGTGGCCGGACGCCGTACTGGAACTGCGTGAAGTGATCCGGTGACGGCACACGTCCACCGCGCCGTCGAAGCTGTCTGGCGCATCGAATCGGCCCGCATCATCGCCGCGCTGACGCGGATGCTGCGCGACGTCGGCCTGGCCGAGGAAATGGCGCAGGAAGCGCTGGTCGCCGCGCTGGAGACGTGGCCGGCCGCATTTCCCGAAACCGGCATGCCGGACCGCCCGGCCGCCTGGCTGATGGCCACCGCGAAGAACCGCGCGCTGGACCACCTGCGCCACCGCAAGCTGGCGCACGACAAGGAACCGGAACTCACCTACGAAATCGAAAGCCTGCTGGAAGACGCGGCGCCCGACCTGGAGCGGGCACTGGAAAACCGCATCGGCGACGATCTGCTGCGCCTCGTCTTCATCGCCTGCCACCCGGTGCTGCCGACCGAGGGCCGCGTCGCCCTCACGTTGCGGCTGCTGGGCGGCCTGACGACGGACGAGATCGCGCGCGCCTTCCTCGTGCCGGAACCGACCGTGGCGCAGCGCATCGTGCGTGCCAAGCGCACGCTGGCGGAAGCGAAGGTGCCGTTCGAGGTGCCCACCGGGCACGAGCTCGTGCAGCGGCTGTCGTCCGTGCTGCAGGTGATCTACCTGATCTACAACGAAGGCTATTCGGCGAGCGCCGGCAGCGACTGGATGCGCCCGGCGCTGGCCGACGAGGCGCTGCGGCTCGGCCGCATCCTGGCCGAACTGGTGCCGCGCGAACCGGAGGTGCATGGGCTGGTGGCGCTGATGGAAATCCAGTCGTCGCGCGCCCGCGCCCGCGTGGGCCCGGGCGGCGCGCCGGTGCTGCTGCTGGACCAGGACCGCGCGAAGTGGGATCAGCTGCTGATCCGCCGCGGCCTGGCGGCGCTGGAGCGCGCCAGCCAGCTGGGCCGGACATTGGGGCCATACGGCTTGCAGGCGGCAATCGCGGCCTGCCACGCCCGCGCCCGCACGGCGGCCGACACGGACTGGGAACGCATCGCCGCGCTGTACGACGGCCTGGCGCAGCTGGCGCCGTCGCCCGTCGTGGAACTGAACCGCGCGGTGGCGCTGGCGATGGCGTTCGGCCCGGCCGCCGGCCTGGAGGTGGTGGACGCATTGCAGGACGAACCGGCGCTGCGCCACTACCACCTGCTGCCCAGCGTCCGGGGCGATCTGCTGTTCAAGCTGGGCCGGCTGGACGAGGCCCGTACCGAGTTTTTACGGGCGGCGGAGATGACGCAGAACGAACGGGAACGCACGCTGCTACTGGGGCGGGCGGAGGGATGTGTACCGGCCGCGCAGCTGGGCCAGGGACGCTGAGGACCGCTGAGATGAGCTAAGGCAGCTCGCGCGTGCCTTCGCCGCGGGTACGCACGTAGCGCGGCAGCGTGTCGGCCAGCTGCAGCCAGCGCACGTGGCTCTGCATGAACGTGTGGTCGCCGGGCGAGATCATTTCGGGATCGTCCAGGCTGCTTGTCGTGACGTCGACCTCGTTCGGCGAGCGCTCATCCTCGAACGTCAACTGGGTGCCGCAGGCGGTGCAGAAGCCGCGCCGGCAGCCCGGGCTGGAGTGGTAGTAGGACGGCGTGCCGGACGTGAAGTGCAGGCCCGGCCCGGGCACGGAAAACCAGGCGACGGCGGGTGCGCCGCTGGCGCGGCGGCACATCGTGCAGTGGCACAGCGTGCTGTTGAACGGCTGGGCCGTGACGACGTAGCGCACGGCGCCGCAGAAACACCCTCCCTGGTGCATCGCCCCTCCCCGTCAGTCGAGTAATTTCGTCAGCAGCAGTTCCGTCGAGCCGTAGCCGTACAGCGAATCGCTTTCCAGCCCTTCCGTTTCATACGGCACCGAGACTTCCCGTTCCGGCTTCGCTGGGTCGTCCGCGTAAGTCGCCTGCCAGGCGCGCTTGAGCGTGTCCGAGCGGCGGATGAACACGGGCACGGGCCAGTCGCCGCGGTCGAACTGTTCGCAATCGCCCAGCACGGGCCAGCGCCCGTTCGCGAGCGCCATGTCGCCGGTGCGGATCGCCTTCACGGCGTCGCTGGCTTGCAATGTGCACACGTCGGCCAGCGTCGGCATCGTCGCGCGCTTCGGGCCGAACAGGTAGGCAAGCATGATCTTCCCCTGTGGCGACATGCGGGCGACGAGCCCGGCGGCATACCCGCCGTTCATCAACGGCACGGCAAACCAGCTTCCTTCATGATACGGCTGCTTCATCCAGGTCTTCCCATCCGTGAGGTTGTCCTCACATGTTTTCATCGTAGTGATACTGCGCGGCGATCGGGCCGGCCTTGAACAGCGCTTCGCGCAGCTCCTTGTCCAGCTTTGGATCGCGCCGGCGGGCCCATTCCAGCAGCATCGCGACGTGCTTGCGCGTGGCATCGCGCTGGCTGGACATCACGAGCTTCAGTTCCGGGTCCGTGCAGGCTTCGATGCGCTGGTTGTACATGTCCAGCGCTCCCAGCTTGTCGGCCAGCGAGGTCAGCGCGCGGTGCATGTCCAGCACCTGCGCATTCAGGGTCTCGCGGGATTCGACGACGTGCTCCTGCGTCATGGCGGCCTCCTAGTAATGGATTGAACGACAGGGTGACATTGTCGGTCCAAGGCCATGTTTCCTCAAGTGTAACGGCACGTCGGGAAAGCTGGCGCACGAATTTGCAAGCGGATGTGTTAAGCTTGCGCCTCGCTAGGGGTCCTGGCACGCGTGCGTGCCGGGTGAGAGATACCCTTCGTACCTGATCTGGATAATGCCAGCGAAGGAAAGCGCAACACGGTGCCTGTCCCCTCCCCACACGTCTGCTGTGCTCTTTCGCTGCTGAACAACCGAAGAGCACAATAATGTACAAGACCCGCTTTACCGTCACCGCCGCCGCGCTCGCCATTGCGCAGGCGTTCCCCGCATTGGCCCAACAGAACGAACCCGCGATGACGGAAGTCGTCGTCGCCGCCGTGCGCGGCAGTGCCGACACCGCATCCGTCGCCGGCTTTGCCGAGACGCCGCTGCTGCAAACGCCCGCCTCGGTCAACGTGCTGACGCGCGAGCGCATGCAGGACCTGAACATCCGGTCGACGACCGATGCGGCGCGCTACGACGCCAGCATCAGCGATGCCTACAACGCCGTCGGCTACGCGGAACAGTTCTCGATCCGCGGCTTCAAGCTGAACAACGCGAGCAGCTACCGGAAGGATGGCCTCGCCATTTCCGGCGACACCCAGATCCCGCTGGAGAACAAGGAAAGCATCGAAGTGTTGAAGGGCCTGGCCGGCCTGCAGTACGGCATCGCGGCCCCCGGCGGCATCGTCAACTACGTCACGAAGCGCCCCACTGAGCAGGCCCTGCGTTCCGTGCTGTTCGAGGTGAGCGAACGGGGTACCGTGCTGGGCGCGGTGGACGTCGGCGGCCGCTTCGAGGACCGCCGCTTCGGCTACCGGATCAACGTGGCCGGCGAGCGTCTCCGTTCCTACATCGAAGGGGCGGACGGCCACCGCGGCTTCGTTTCCGCGGCGTTCGACTGGCGCATCTCGCCGCAGGCGCTGCTGCAGGTCGATGCCGACTACCAGAAGAAATCGCAGGTGTCGGCGCCCGGCTTCCAGCTGATCGACGGCGTGCGCCTGCCGACCGGCGTGGCGGCCGACACGATGCTGAACAATCAGCCGTGGAGTGAACCCGTCGAGACGGAAAGCGCCAACTTCGGCGCGCGCTTCCAGTACCAGTTCACGCCCGAGTGGAAGGCCGTCGTCAGCGCCAACCAGCACGTGTTCAAGCGCGACGACTACACGGCGTTCCCGTACGGCTGCGGCGCCATCCAGCCGGGCTTCTGCGCCAACGGCGACTACGACATGTACGACTACCGCAGCCTGGGCGAAAAGAAAAAGCCGTTCTCCGCGCAGGCGCTGCTGCAGGGCCGCTTCGCCACCGGCACGCTGGCGCACGAGTTCACGGCCGGCCTGTCCTGGTTCCGCAACAAGGAAAGCTGGGGCGACTATGTGTACGACCCGGTCGGCACCAGCAATGTGTGGCACCCGGTGCCGCTGCAGATGTCGACGAACCAGCCGGGCCCCGTCTCGGAGCGGCGCAACGACCTGCAGCGGGGCGTGTTCGTGCAGGATATCGTGGGCCTTGCCGACGGCTTGAAACTGCATGCGGGCGCGCGCTTCGTCAACGTGCAGCGCAACGAGATCGATGTCGCACCGACCGACGAGAACTTCTGGCTGCCGAACGTGGCTGTGGTGTACAACCCGCAAGCGAACGTGACGTTGTATGCGTCGTACTCGCAGGGTCTGGACCACGGCGGCATCGCGCCGCTGGGCACTGGCAACGCCAACCGCGCGCTGGCACCGGGCAAATCGAAGCAGGTCGAACTGGGCGCCAAGGCGGACGTGCACGGCATCCAGTATGCGGCGGCCCTGTTCCAGATAGAGAAGGGCCTCGAATACACCGACGACGCATTGAAGCTGTTCGTCCGCAACGGCCAGGCGCGTCACCGCGGCCTGGAGTTCTCCGCGCAAGGCAAGGTGCTGCCCGACCTGACGGTGGGCGCGTCGCTGGCGGCACTGCACACGGAGCAGAGCGGCACCGGCAAGAGCAACCTCGATGGCAAGCGCGTCACGGACGTTCCCGCACTGCGCTCGACCGTGTTCGCCGAGTACGCGTTCACGCCGGCGCTGAAGGTGAACGGCGACTGGCAGTTCGCCGGTAAGAAGGCGTTCGACGACGAGAACACCGTGTTCGTGCCGAAGTACCACGTGTTCAACCTGGGCGCTTCCTACGCGACGCGCATGAGCGGCATGCCGCTGGTGCTGCGCGCGCAGGTGCGCAACGTGGCGGACAAGTTCTACTGGCGCGACGTGACGCCGGAGCTGGGGGGCTACCTGTTCCCGGGCGCGGAACGCACGTTCCGGGTGTCCGCGCAGCTGAACTTCTGACCGGAAGGATGGGCCGCTGTCGGCGGCCCAGTACATCAGAGGCCCAGCACCTCTTCCACCTGGCGCAGCCGCTGCGCCATCGGGCCCTGGATGCGCACGTGCGGGATGCCGCGCGCGGCCAGTTCCTCGGCAAGGATCGTGTTGACGGGCACGCTCTGGTCTTCCGGCTCGCGGCACAGGCCATCGGGCGTCCACGGGAAGTCCGGCGCGCACAGGAACGTCACGTCGTAGCGGCGCGCCGCCACCAGCTGCGCCAGCCTGTCCTCGATGCGGCCGAAGTAGTGGCGGCTGTAGACGGCCGTCATCAGCGGCGTCGTGTCGCAGAACAGGAAGCGGCCGGCCCGCGTGGCCGCCAGGTCTTCGCGCGCGGCCTGCGTTTCGGCGATGTGCAGCTGGTCGCCCTCGACCGGCACGCGGCCGCGCGACTCGACGAACTCGCGCAGGTACTCCGGCACCCACACGTCGCGATAGCGCTCGGCGAGCGCCTGCGCCAGCGTCGTCTTGCCCGACGACGCGCTGCCGACGATGGCGATGCGCGCCAGGCCGCCGCGGGCCAGCGTCATTTCAGCACCATCGCCGCACTGGCCGCATTGGCTTCTTCGTCGCCGGCCATCGACTTGCGCCACGCCAGCAGGCCGATGATCGCCATCACGACGAACATCGCATACAGCACGGCCGTCAGCATCAGGCCCTTGTGCACGTACAGCGCGACGTACAGCACGTCGACGATGATCCACGTGTGCCAGTTCTCCAGCTTCTTGCGCGACAACAGCACCTGGCCGACCAGGCTGCCGGCGGTGAGGAAGCCGTCCGCGAACGGCACGTCGGTATCCGTGTTCGACTTCAGGAACCACGCCAGCCCGGCGAACAGCACCAGCCAGGCCACCGCCGCAACCGCCCTGCCCCGCCACGCCAGCGCCGTGACGGGCAGGCGTTCGTGGCTGTCGTCGCCGCGCAGCCACTGGTACCAGCCCCACACGGAAACGGCGATGAACACCAGTTGCAGGCCCATGTCGCCATACAGCTTCGACTCGTAGAACACGGCGCCGTACAGGGCCGACGACAGGATCGCGAACAGCCAGGCCCAGTGATTCTGGCGGATGTTCAGCCACACGGTGGCGATCGACAGCGCGAAGGACAGCAGTTCGAGCGGCGTGGTGGCCAGGCCGAGCAGGTTCAGGGTTTCGTTCATGGGGCTGCGGGATGGGGGACGGCGGATTATGCCACGGTGGCGTTATCGGCGGCCAGCCGCGCGGCAATTCTCACCAATTATTGCAATTGTAGAAAGTCTGTTTCTTCAAGATAATGGACGCTTCATTCATCCGCCACCCGCCGTCATGACATTCCCGACTTTGCCGCTCCTGCTGCCCCTGCTGCTGGCGCAGACTGCCGCCGCCGCCGCGGCGCCCCCTGCCGCGCCGATTCCGATCCGCGCCTTCGTCGGCGACGAACTGCTGGCCCCGCCGAAGCTGTCGCCCGACGGCAAGCGCCTCGTGCTGGCGACGCGCACGCTGTTCAAGGACCGCGAAGTGCGCGGACTTGCCGTGCTGGCGCTGGAAAGCGCGACGACGGAGGCACTGATGCCGTTCCCGCCGGAGCAGGTGCCGATGAACTTCACGTGGGTCAGCAACACGCGCATCGTGGCCGCGCGCGGCTTTCGTGCCGGCTCGCGCGGCCCGGTGCTGGCGCGCGGCGAGGTGCTGGCGGTGAACCGCGACGGCAGCCAGGCCAGGTACCTGTTCGGGCTGGCCAGCGGCAAGTCGCAGGGTTACGGCTATGTGGCGAGCGTGCCGGCGCAATACGACGGCCACGTCAGCCTGGCCGAAGTGATGTGGCACCACGACAGCACCTATCTGCACGATATGGACACGGCGACGGGTTACCGCACGACGATCACGCAGGTGCCGCAAGCCCATGCCACCTTCCTGTTGCAGCACGACGGCCAGCCCCGCTTCGCCTATGGCCACGACGAAGGCGGCAAGTTCCAGCTGTGGCGCCGCGGCGACGGCGCGCGCGACTGGCAGCGCGTGCCGGACAGCCGCGTGGGCAGCCTGCTGCAACCGATCGCGTTCTCCGCCGACGACAGCGAGTTCTTCGCACTGCATTCCGCCGCCGGCGGCCCCGAGGTGCTCGTGGCCGAACACCTGGCGAGGGGCGCGCGCCGCGTCGCGGCCGCCGATCCCGCGGGCGACATCGATACGCTGATGCAGGTCAGCCGCCGCGATGCGCCGTTCGCCGCGCTGTCGAGCGTGGGCATTCCGCGCGTGCACTACCTGAAGCCGGACGGCGACCGCGACGTGCAGTTGCACCGCGAGCTGTCACGCCACTTCAAGGACGCGGTCGTCGAGTTCATCAACGCTTCCGAAGATGGCGGCAAGGTGCTGTTCTCGGTGCGCAGCGACCGCGATCCGGGCAGCTACTACCTGTACGACCGTGCCACCAACAAAGCGAACCTGCTGCTGGCGCGGATGCTGGGCATCGTGCCGGAACAGATGGCCGAGCGCCGCCCGATCGCGTTCCAGGGCCGCGACGGCACGACGCTGCACGGCTTCCTGACGATGCCCGCGCACGCCGCCGGCGCGAAGCTGCCGCTTGTTCTGATCCCGCACGACGGTCCGAACGGGTTCCGCGACCGCTGGTACTTCGACGCGGATGCGCAATTCCTTGCCAGCCGGGGCTACGCGACGCTGCAGGTGAACCACCGCGGTTCGGGCGGCATGGGCCCGGCGTTCGAGCGCGCCGCCTTCGGCCAATGGGGCGGCAAGGTGCTGGACGACCTGGCCGATGGCGTGCGCTGGGCCGCCGGCAATGCCGACATCGACGGCAACCGCATGTGCGTGTTCGGCACCGGCTTCGGCGCCCTGCCGGCGCTGACGCTGGCGGCGCGCGAGCCGAAGCTCTTCAAGTGCGCGATCGGTTACGCCGGCGTCTATGACGTGGGCCTGTACGCGGGCGAAGGCTTCATGTCCGAGATCGGCTCGGGAGAAAACGTGGAGCGTTTCGTGACGGACAAGCGCGCCGAGATGAAGGCGCTGTCGGCCACGACGCAGGCGGCGTCGATCGAGGCCGCCGTGCTGCTGATCCACGGCGGCGAGGACAGGATCGCCCCCGACAGCCACGCCACGCGCATGCGCGCGGCGCTGCGCAAGGCGGGCCGGGAGCCGGAATGGTTCCACGTCGACGACGAAGGGCACGGCTTCCACAAGCTCGACAACCAGGTCGAGGTGTATCGCCGGCTCGAGGCGTTCCTGGCGAAACACCTCGCACGATAGAGCGAGGTAGACTGGCATCGAGGAGGATGCCATGCAATTCGATCTCGACCGTTTCGTTGCCGCCCAGCGGCATGCCTACGACGACGCCGTGCGCGAGCTGCGCGCGGGCCGCAAGACGAGCCACTGGATGTGGTTCGTGTTCCCCCAGCTGCGCGGCCTGGGCCGGTCCGAGACCAGCCGCTTCTACGGCATCGCGTCGCTGGACGAAGCCCGCGCCTATGCCGCGCATCCCCTCCTCGGCGCCCGGCTGCGCGAGTGCACGCAGCTCGTCAATGCCCATGCTGGCACGCCGATCGGCACGATACTCGGCAGTGTGGATGCGCTGAAGTTTCGTTCGTCGATGACGCTGTTCGTGGAAGCGACGGGAGACGCCCTGTTCCGCACCGCACTGGACACGTTTTATGGCGGGGTGCCGGACGAACAGACATTGCGTTTGCTGAACATTGGCAAGTGAAAGCGTCGAACCGCCAGATGCAAACCCGACGCAAACCCGGGGGTCAGACCCGGCGGGTCTGACCCCAGCCCTTGCCGTTGGGTTGAATCCCGTTCGCGACACGCTCCCGAAAAAAAAGGGCGCTGTTCGCATTAAGTCTGCTTGACGATTGGAACGGAACTTTTTGCTGAGGATGGGGTCACTTCCAGCGCTCCTCCGGCGCCACTGCCAGCCTGAGCCAATGTGCCGCCGCCGTGGCCTTGCCGTCGTCGAGCGCACGTCGCCAGCCCGAGTAATTGGCCAGGTAGCGGCTGGCCACCCCATTAAAGCGGCGCAGCCAGGTTTTGAAGCGCCCGTGCCAGCCGTTGACGCCGTTCAAGTGGATGGCGCCGCGCCCATGCTCTCCGCCGCGCACGTTGATGGCCTCATGACTGATGTTGACTTGCCTGGCGAATGAAGCAAACGCTTTCGCGCCATCGCTGACCAGCAGCGCGTCCTTCGCCAACACGGGTTTCAGGTAGTGCAGCAGGCGCTCGGCGGTGGACTGGCCGCGGCCGGCATGAAATTCATGTGTCGTCTTGCCGCGATCGCGTGCCACCAGGATGCAGTCATGCTGGTCGTTGATGCCGCGGCGAGTCGCCCGGCCTCCACGCCGGCGCGGCGGGCGATCCAGATGCCGCGAACCCTTTTGGGATTCGAGCACGTAGGTTTCATCCGCCTCGACGATGCCCTGCAACTTGGGCGGCTGGTCGCGGCGTACGGCGCAGAGGAAGCGGTGACGCCACCGAAAGCTGGTGGACTTCGCCACCGCGACCCGTTCGGCCGACGCCCGCACCGTGCGTGAATCGATCAGGCATTGCAGATACGGCAGCCATTTGTCGCGGTGCCGTAAGCGCGCCAGCGGCGTGCCGGTCAATGCATTGAAACTGCGCTGACAAACGAGGCACCGGTAGCGTTGCAGCCCGTCCGCATGACCGCAGCGGTAGCAGCGCTCATTGCCGCAGTGCGGGCAAGATGGCCGGCCCTTCGCTTGTTCGATCAACTGGCAGCAGCGACCCGGCGCTTCCAACGCGGCGAACCACTCACGCAGGCAGGCAATCTCGTCAGGGGACAACGGCAGTTGCACCAGTACCCGGAACAACGTGCGAAAGTCGAAGTGCGATTCGGTGCATTCCATGCAGCGTCCTCCTGCTGTGAGGGTGATGGCACCTCGATGAGGTACCTCAACAACAGGTCAGACAGCATTGAACAGAAGAAGTTCCCCGACTTTGCGCGAACAGCGCCAAAAAAAGCCGCCACCCTCGCGGATGGCGGCTTCGTTGACGCGGCAGCGCTTACTGCTTCGGATACTTGATCGTCATTTCCTTCAGCACGTTGTCGGCGTGGTCGACTTCCTTCATCACCCACAGCATGTAGCGCACGTCCAGGTGGATCGCCCGCGTGATCGCCGTGTCGAAGTACCAGTCCTTCGTGATCGACTCATACGTCGAATCGAAATTCAGGCCGACCAGTTCGCCGCGCTTGTTGACGATCGCGGAGCCTGAGTTGCCGCCCGTCGTGTCGGCGCTGGACAGGAAGTCCACCGGCACGGTGCCCAGCACCGGGTCCTTGAACTGACCGTAGCGCTTCGCCTTGATCTCATCGAGCAGCGGCTTGGGCGCATCGAACGGGTCCTTGCCAGTGTGCTTTTCGACGATGCCTTCGACCGTCGTGAACGGGCCCTTCGTCACGCCATCCTTCGGCGAATAGGCCGACACGGTGCCGTAGGTGACGCGCAGCGTGGAGTTCGCGTCGGGGTACACGGGCTTGCCCTGCGATTTCTTCCACGCGATCACGGCGCTCATGTACTGCGGGATCACCTTCTCCAGGTTGCCCTCGACTTCCTTCGAACGGTCTTCCAGCTTCAGCGCGAAGTCGTTCAGCTTGACGGCCAGGCGGATGAACGGATCCTCCGATTTCTCCAAGGTGGCGGCATCCGCGTCCAGCAACGCCAGGCGGGTCTTCGTGTCGCCCAGCTTGGAGCCGCGGTACAGCGCCGGCACGTCGGCCACGCCCGGCAGCAGCGCATCGAGCCCTTGCGGGTGGAACGCGGCGGGCAGCTTCGCGTAGCGCTGCAGGCCGGCGGCAAAGCGCGCTTCGTCGACGCTGCCGACGTATGACTGCTCCAGGCGGGTCAGGCGCGCCTTGATCATCGCCAGGTCGCGGTCCTGGTAGCCGGATTCACGCTCGGCGTCGGGCTTCTTGCGCTCCAGCGCCAGGCGGTACAGGGTGCGCGCGCTCTTGAACAGGTCGGAATTGGTGGCGACGTTCCACGCGAACTGCTGCTGGTCCAGGGTCATGTCGGCGGCGATCGCCGCATCCAGCTCGGCAAGCATAGCCTTTGACACGCCCGGCTGCTTCGCGTACCAGGCGCGGAACTCGGCGTCCTGCACGTCCTTGATCGCCGCGATGTCCTTGCGCGCGAAGCCGTCCAGCAGGCCCTGCGTCTTCTTCATCCGGTTGTTGATCGACTTCACGACGGAGGCATAGCGCACTTCGTCGTTCTTGCTGTGCTTCGTCGCGGCTGCGATCGTGTCCAGGTCGGCCTGGTACTCGGCCACCGTGGCCGGATAGCTCACGTCGCGGGCGAAGCGGATCTCGGACGGCAGCTTGTAGCGGCTTGTGCGGCCCGGATAGCCGGCCAGCAGGATCGGATCGCCCGCCTTCAGGCCTTCGGCCGAGACGACGAGGAAGTCCTTCGACTTGTACGGCACGTTGTCCGGCGACGGGTCGGCCGGACGGCCATCCTTGCCCACGTACGCGCGCAGGAACGAGTAGTCGCCCGTGTGGCGCGGCCATTCGTAGTTGTCGATGTCGCCGCCGTAGTTGCCGATCATGTCCGCCGGCGCATACACGAGGCGCACGTCGCGGATCATCATCTGGCGGATGCGGTAGTACTCCAGGCCGCGGTGGAACGCCGGCACGGAGCAGCGGTACGATTTGTCAGTCTCGCACTCGGCGATCAGCTGCTTGACGCGGCGCTCGATCGCTTCGTGGCGCTGTTTGCCGGCGACGTTGTCCAGGCCCTTCAGCACGCGCTCGGTGACGTTCTCCACCTTCTCGGTGACGTACACCAGCGTGTTCGGCCCGCCCGGCAGCTCTTCGGCGCGGGTCTTCGCGAGGAAGCCATTGACGATGTAGTTCTTCTCGGCCGTCGAGTTGCGCTGGATCGCGCCATAGGCGCAGTGATGGTTCGTGACGACCAGGCCATCCGGCGACACGAACGACGCGGAGCAGCCGCCCAGCGACACGATCGCGCTCATCGGATGCTTCGTCAGGTCGGCGATCCGCTCGGCGGGAATCTGGATGCCGATGCGTTTCAGTTCCGATTTCAGTTGCGGCAGCTGGTGGGGTTGCCACTGGCCTTCGTCGCCGTGCGCGGCACCGGTCATGCCGGACAGCGCGGCCAGCAGCGCGGCCGGCAGTGCGAGTTTGTTGAACAAGGTATTGTCCTGTAGGTTGTGGAGAGCGGGGGCAAGTATAAAGCCAGACCCGCGGCGTGGAAATGGGGCCGGCCGACGTTTTTTTGCGCCGCGCACGATCGCGCCACAATATTTTCGCGCCTGATCCGTCTATATGGACATGGACACGCCGTACAACCGCAGGATACCGATGACCGAACCCGCCGAAGGCATCACCGACATCGTCGCGCGCGAGCGCAAGCGCCTGTTCGGCTTCATCCGCCGCCGGGTGGCCGACCCGGGCGACGCCGAGGACATCCTGCAGGACGTGTTCCATGAGTTCGTGCGCGCCTGCAGCCTGCCCGAACCGATCGAGCAGGCCGGCGCGTGGCTGGTGCGGGTGGCGCAGAACCGCATCGTCGACCGCTTTCGCAAGCGGCGCGAAGAGCAACTGCCGGAATTCGACGAGGATGACGACGGCATCTACCTCGACCAGCAGCTGCCCTCGCCCGACGGCGGGCCGGAGGCGGCGTATGCGCGCTCGATGCTGCTCGCAGCGCTGTCCGCCGCGCTGGACGAACTGCCCGCCAACGAACGCGACGTGTTCATCGCGCACGAACTGGAGGGCACCAGTTTCAACGAGCTGTCCGCCAGCGGCGGCGTGAACGTGAACACGCTGCTGGGCTGGAAACGGCGCGCCGTGCTGCACCTGCGCGCGCGACTGCAACCCCTGTATGACGAACTTGACTGGTAAGGAAGGTGGAACGATGAGAACTTTCGATGGCAAACGCGGTGGCGACTGGCGCTTCCGCTCGGCGCGGTTCCTGGTGCGGATCGTGGTGGTGATCGCGGTGCTGGTCGCGGTCGTGTGGCTGGTGATGATGCTGTGGAACTGGCTGATGCCCGCGCTGTTCGACGGCGCGCGCACGATCGACTACTGGCATGCACTGGGCCTGCTGGTCCTGTGCAAGATCCTGTTCGGCGGCGGCCATGGCCGCTGGCGCGAACACCGGCGCTGGCACCACATGAGCGCCGCCGAACGCGAGGAATTCGGCCGGCGCTTCCGCGGCCGCTGCCGCGACGGCTACCCGGGCTCCGACTCCGCAACGAGCATGCCTGCCGGCGACAACGGCGGCGACAAGACCTGACGACCTTCTGGCGACGACGATGAACGACATGACGACTCCCCCACCCCCTAGCGCCGGCCTGATCGGCTCGGCGCTCCTGAAACTGTTCACCCGCGCCGCCCGCGTGGTGGACATCGAAGACGCCGGCCCGGCCTTCCGCATCGTCACCCTCGGCGGCCCCGCGCTGCGCAACGCGGCATGGACGCCGGGCGACAAGATCCAGGTCCAGCTGCCCGGCTGGGTGCGCCGCACCTACACGCCGATGCACTGGGACGCCGTGTACGGCCTGGCGCGCATCCTCGTCTACCTGCATGGCGACGGCCCCGGCGCGCGCTGGGCGCGCAGCCTGCGCAAGGGCGACACCTGCAGCATTTACGGCCCGCGCCGGTCGATCGTGCCCGATGGCGCGCCGGTCATCCTGTTCGGCGACGAGACGTCGCTGGGGCTGGCCGCGGCGCTGCGCAGCGACGCCGCGCCAGGCGACGTGCACGTGCTGCTGGAAGTGTCGCGCGATGCCGACGTGCGCCCGGTGCTCGAGCGCCTGCGCCTGGGCGATGCACACATCGCGGTGCGTGAGGCCGGCGAGCGGCATCTGGCGGCACTGCAGGAGCACCTGACGGCGCTGCTGCGCACGCACGACTCGGCGGACGTCGTCCTGTCCGGCAAGGCCGGCTCGATCCAGCACCTGAGCCGCGCACTGCGCCAGCACGGCATCGGCGCGGCACGCCGCCACACGAAGGCCTATTGGGCGCCTGGCAAGCAGGGGATGGATTGAAGATCGGGGTCAGGAAGGAGTGCAGGCTTACAGGCCTGCACCGCTTCGCAGGCGAAGAGCGGTGCTCTCCGAAACCCCTGCTACGCCCCGCCGGGTCTGACCCCGGGGTTTGCCCTGGCGTTGCATCTTAGCGCGGCGGCCCTTCCGCGTGCCACCCTCCGCCTAACGATTGGATCAGCGCCACTGCCGTCGTCTGCCGATCCGCCTGCACCTGGATCAACGCACGCCGCGCATTGAGCGCCGTGACCTGGGCGCTGACGACGTCCGTGTAGTTCACCTGACCGGCGCGGTAGCGGTTCTCCATCTGCTGCTCGACCTGGTCGGCCGCCTCCGATGCCTGGCGGCGCAGTTCCTGCTGCTGGGCCAGCGCGCGCGTGGCGGCCAGCTGGTCCTCGACGTTGGCGAACGCGTCGAGCACGGCCTGCCGGTAGCGGGCGATCGCCGCGTCGCGCGCGGCCTTCGCCTGATCGACGCGGGCAGTGGTCGCGCCCGCATTGAAGATCGCCTGCGCGGCCGACACGCCCAGCGACCACAGGCTGTTCGACGCGTTGAACAATCCGCCCACTTGGCTGTTGCCGTAGCCGTAAGAGGCGGACAGGTTCAGCGACGGGAAGTAGGCGGCGCGGGCAATGCCGATGTTCTCGTTCGCGGCCGCCACGTCCCGCTCGGCCGCGGCGATGTCCGGCCGCCGCTGCAGCAATGTCGACGGCACGCCCAGCGGCACTTCCGGCACGACGATGCGCCACCGCGCCGGCGCCAGTGAGAACTCGGACGGCGCCTTGCCCAGCAGGACGGCGATCGCGTGCTCGTACACGGCACGCTGGCGGACCACCGTCAGCTGGTCCGCACGCGCATTGGAGAGCTGGGTCTGCGCCTGCAGCAGGTCGGACTTCGCGGTCACGCCCGCGTTGACGCGGTTCTGCGTGATCTGCAGCACGCGCTCGTAGCCGGCCACCGTCGTATCGAGGATATCCTTTTCCACGTCCGCCTGGCGCAGGCCGATGTAGTTCGCCACCAGCTCGCCCTGCGCGGACAACCGGGCGGACGCCAGTTGCGCCGCGCTGGCCTGGGCGCTGGCCTGCGCGCCCGTGACGCCGGCGCGCAGGCTGCCCCAGATGTCCGGCTCCCAGCTGCCGCCGATGTCGACACGGTAGTTGTTCGCCGTGCGGGTCGTGCCGCCGCCACCGGAGCGGCCCGCCGACGCATCCAGGCTGACGGTGGGGAACAGCGATGCGCGCTGCTCGGCCACCACGGCGCGGGCCTGCGCATACTGGGCCGCGGCCAGCGCCACGTTCTGGTTGTTGACGTCGATGGAGGCCGCCAGCTCGTTCAGCACCGGGTCGCCGAACAGCGTCCACCACGGGCCCTTCTCGAGCGCATCGGCGGGCGCCGCGGGCGTCCAGCCGGCGGCCTCCTTGAAGGTGGTGGGGGACGCGGCCGTGGGCACCTCGTATCTCGGGCCGACGGCGCAGCCGCACAGCAGCGCGGCGCAGGCGATAGTGGAAAGGCGCAATGTCATCTTGGTCTTCATGGGTGCACGGCCGCCGCCTCGGCATGGGCGCGGCTCAGTTCTCGTTCGTCGGGTTTGCGGGTGCGCAGCTTGTCGAGCAACAGGTAGACGACGGGCGTCGTCAACAGCGTCAAGAGCTGGCTGGCGACCAGGCCGCCGATGATCGCCACGCCCAGCGGCTGGCGCAGTTCGGAGCCTTCGCCGAAGCCGATCGCCAGCGGCAGCGCGCCCAGCGCGGCGGCCAGGGTCGTCATCAGGATCGGCCGGAAGCGCAGCAGGCACGCCTCGCGCACGGCGTCCACGGCGGACAGCCCGCGGGCGCGCTCCGCTTCCAGCGCGAAGTCGATGATCAGGATCGCATTCTTCTTGACGATGCCGATCAGCAGGAACACGCCGATCAGCGCGATCAGCGAGAACTCCATGCGGAACAGCAGCAGCGCCAGCACGGCGCCGACGCCGGCCGACGGCAACGTCGACAGCACCGTCACCGGATGCACGAGGCTTTCGTACAGGATGCCCAGCACGATGTAGATGACGACGATCGCGGCCAGGATCAGCAGCGGCTGCTGGCGATTCGATTCCTCCGCCTGCTTGGCCTGGCCCTGGAAGCTGCCGCGCACATTGTTCGGCATCGCGATGTCGGCCTCGGCCTGCTTGACGGCCTGCTGCGCCTGCGACAGCGTGTAGCCTTCGGCCAGGTTGAACGAGATCGTCGTCGCCAGTTCGCCATCCTGGTGGTTGACGGATGTCGGCGTCGCGCTTTCGGCGAACGTCGCGATGCCGGACAGCGGCACCATCGGTGACGCCGCCGTCGACAGCGCCGAGCCGGTCGCCGTGTCGCGCTGCCCTTGCGCGTTGTTGGCCGACGCGTTGGCGCCGCCCGACGCGGCGCTGGTACTTGTACTAGTGCTGGCGCTGGTGCTCGCGCTCGTGGTGGCCGTCGCCTTCCCCGGCACGTACACATCGCGCAGCGCCTCCGGGCTCTGGGCGAACTCCTGCGCCACTTCCATCACGACCTTGTACTGGTTCAGCTCATCGTAGATCGTGGCGACCTGGCGCTGGCCGAACGCGTTGTACAGCGCGTTGTCGACGTCCTTGACGGACATGCCGA
Source organism: Pseudoduganella flava (assembly GCF_007830495.1). Lineage (GTDB taxonomy): Bacteria > Pseudomonadota > Gammaproteobacteria > Burkholderiales > Burkholderiaceae_D > Rugamonas > Rugamonas flava. The sequence goes on from NZ_VLKW01000013.1 coordinate 47,074, forward strand.
GGCGCGACGCCGTGTCCTTGTCGATCGTCACGAACGTCTCCACGCCGTTGTCCTGCTGGTCCGTGTCGACGTCCGTGAGTTCCGGCTGGTTCTTCATCGAGTCCGCCAGCTTTGTCGCCCAGTTCTTCAGGTCCGCCCGGTTGTCGCTCTTCAGCGTGTACTGGTAAGTCGAGTTGCTGGAGCGCCCGCCCATCCGCAAGTCCTGCACGGGGTTCAGGAACAGCTGCACGCCCGTCACCTTCGCCAGTTGCGGGCGCAGCCGCGCGATCACGGCCTGGCCTTTCACATCCCGCTCGGCGGCCGGCTTCAGGTTCACGAACATGAAGCCGCCGCCGGCGCGCGAGCCGCCAGTGAAGCCGACGACAGTGTCCACCGCCGGGTCCTTGCGGATGATGTCGACCAGCTGGCGCAGCTTGCCCTGCATGGCCTGGAACGAGATGCTCTGGTCGGCGCGGATGCCGCCGCTGATCTGGCCCGTGTCCTGCTGCGGGAAGAAGCCCTTCGGCGCGGCGGCGAACAGGTAGACGTTCAGGCCCACGACGAACACGAGGATCAGCATCACCAGCCAGGCGCTGTGCAGCGCCCAGTCCAGCGCATGCGCATACACGCGCTGCATCCACACGAAGCTGGCCTCGAACGCGCGCGACACGCGGCCCGGCGGTTTGCTCCCCTGCCCGGACTTGAGCAGCCAGGCGCACATCATCGGCGTCGTAGTCAGTGAAATCAGCAGCGAGATCATCACGGCGGCGGACAACGTGACGGCGAATTCGCGGAACAGCCGGCCCACCTGCCCGCCCATGAACAGCAGCGGAATGAACACGGCCACCAGCGACAGGCTGATCGACAGCACCGTGAAGCCGACTTCGCGCGCGCCCAGCAGCGCGGCCTTGAAGCGGTCCATGCCCTCCTCGATGTGCCGCGCCGTGTTTTCCAGCACGACGATCGCGTCGTCGACAACGAAGCCGGTGGCCACCGTCAATGCCATCAGCGACAGGTTGTTCAGCGAGAAGCCCAGCATGTACATGACGCCGAACGTGCCGAGCAGCGACACGATCGTCGCGATCGCGGGAATGATCGTCGCGCGCACGCTGCGCAGGAACGCGGAAACGACCAGCACGACGAGAATCACGGACAGGATCAACGTGAACTCGATCTCGTGCAGCGACGAACGGATTGAGTTGGTGCTGTCCGATGCGACGGACACCGTGATGTCCTGCGGCAGTTGCTCGCGCAGCTGCGGCAGCAGCGCACGCACGCTGTCCACCGTTTCGATGATGTTGGCGCCGGGCTGGCGCGTGACCAGCACGATGACGGCGGGCTGGCCGTTGAACAGGCCCAGCGTGTTCTTGTTCTCCGGCCCATCCTCGACGGTGGCCACGTCGCGCAGGCGGATCGCCGCCTTGTCGCGCCACGCGACGATCAGGTCGCGGTAGTCGGCCGCCGTGCGGCCGCCCGTCGCCGTGTCCGGCGCCGAGTAGATCTGCAGCCGGCGGCCTTCGCTCTCGATGGCGCCTTTCGGCCGGTTCGCATTGGTGGCCTGGATCGCCGCCCGCACGTCTTCCATCGCCACGCCATAGCGGTTCAGCGCATACGGCAGCAGCTCGACGCGCACGGCGGGCAGCGAGCCGCCGCCGATCTCCACGTCGCCCACGCCCTTCACCTGCGCCAGCTTCTGCTGCACGATGTTCGACACGGCCTCGTAGATCTGGCCCGGCCGGCGCGTCGGCGACGTCAGCGCCAGGATGATCACCGGCGAGTCGGACGGGTTCATCTTGCGGTACGTCGGGTTGCTCTTCAGCGTGGCCGGCAGGTCCGCGCGCGACGCGTTAATCGCCGCCTGCACCTCGCGCGCCGCCGCGTCGATCTTGCGGTTCAGGTCGAACTGCAGGTTGATGCGGGTCGAGCCCGACGACGATTGCGACGTCATCTCGTTGACGCCGGCAATCACGCCCAGCCGGCGTTCCAGGGGCGTTGCGACGCTGGAGGCCATCGTGTCCGGGCTGGCGCCGGGCAGGTTCGCCGACACGGAGATCGCCGGGAAATCGACCTGCGGCAGCGGCGACACCGGCAGCACGAAGAACGCCGCGATGCCGGCCAGCGCCAGGCCGATCGTCAACAGCACGGTGGCGATCGGGCGCCGGACGAACGGTTCGGACAAGTTCACGATGCCGCTCCATCGACGGCCACGTTGCCACGGCGATTCCGGAAGCGCTGGCCCACGCGGTCGAAGGCCAGGTAGATCACGGGTGTCGTGTACAGCGTCAGCAACTGGCTCACCAGCAGGCCGCCGAAGATCGCGAGGCCCAGCGGACGGCGCAACTCGGCGCCCTCGCCCCAGCCGAACATCAGCGGCACGGCGGCGAACAGCGCGGCCAGGGTCGTCATCAGGATCGGGCGGAAGCGCAGCAGTGCGGCCTGGTGGATCGCCTCACGGGGCGCCTTGCCTTCGTCCCGTTCCGCCTCGATCGCGAAGTCGATCATCATGATCGCGTTCTTCTTCACGATACCGATCAAGAGGATGATGCCGATGATGCCGATCACGCCCAGGTCCTGGCCGGACACCATCAGCGCCAGCAGCGCACCGACACCGGCCGACGGCAACGTCGACAGGATCGTCAGCGGGTGGATGTAGCTCTCGTACAGCACGCCCAGCACGATGTACACGCAGACGACGGCCGCGAGGATCAGCCACAGCTGGTTCGTCAGCGACGCCTGGTAGGCGCCGGCGGCACCGAGGAACGTCATCGTCACGGAACCGGGCAGCTTGATCTCGTCGGCCGCCTCGCGGATCGCGTCGACCGCACGGCCCAGCGATACGCCGTCGGCCGTATCGAACCCCAAGGTGGTGGCCGGATACTGCGCCACGTGCGTGATCTGCAGCGGCGCCGGCTTTTCGGTGATCGTCGCCACCGCGGACAGCGGCGTCGGCCGGCCACTGCCGGTGCGGATCTGCAGGTCGCCCAGCGATTGCGGCGTCGACAGCAGGCCCGGTGCCGCTTCCAGGATCACGCGGTACTGGTTGGTCTCCGTGAAAATGGTCGACACGATGCGCTGGCCGAACGCGCTGTACAGCGCATCGTCGATCGCCGACGCGGTGATCGACAGGCGTGATGCGGTGTCGCGGTCGATGCTGATGTAGGCCGCGGCACCGGTCGCGCCGGCATCGGACACCACGTTGCGCAGCTGGGCCTTTTTGGCCATCTGGACGGCGAGCTTGTTGGCCCATTCGGTGACGGTGGCCGTATCGGCGCCTTCGATCGACACGCGGTATTGCGTGGGGCCCGTTTCGGCGTCGATCGTCAGGTCCTGCGTCGGTTGCAGGTAGATGCGCACGCCGGGCACCTCGGCCACGCGGCGGCGCAGGCGCTCCATCAGTTCCGCCTGGTCGCCGCGGTCCGCCTTCAGGTTGATCAGCATGCGGCCCGTGTGCAGCATCGTGTTGTTGGCGGCATCGACGCCGACCAGGGAACTCAGGGACTGTACATCCGGATCGACGAGGATCGCCCGCGCCGCCTGCTGCTGCAGCTCGGCCATGCGCGCATATGATACCGCTTGCGCCGTCTCGATCCGCGCCTGCAGCTGCCCCGTGTCCTGCGTCGGGAACAGGCCTTTCGGGATCAAGAGGTACAGCACGGCCGTCAGCACCAGCGTGCCCAGCGCCACGATCAGGGTCAGCCCCTGGCGGCCCAGCACCCACGTCAGCGAGCGGTCGTAGTGGAAAATGACGCGATCGAAGAAGTGCTGCACGCGGCCGCCGAAACTGTTCGGATCGTCGTTCTTGTGCGACGTGAGCCAGCGGCCGGACATCATCGGCACGAGCGTCAGCGAGACGACGGCCGAGATCAGGATCGTGATCGACAACGTGACGGCGAATTCGCGGAACAGCCGGCCGACGACGTCGCCCATGAACAGCAGCGGAATCAGCACGGCGATCAGCGACACGGTCAGCGAGATGATCGTGAAGCCGATCTGCGCAGCGCCCTTCAGCGCGGCGGCCATCGGCGTCTCGCCCTCCTCGATGTAGCGCGAGATGTTCTCGATCATCACGATCGCGTCGTCGACGACGAAGCCGGTGGCGATCGTCAGCGCCATCAGCGACAGGTTGTTCAGGCTGTAGCCCATCAGGTACATCACGCCGCACGTGCCGATCAGCGAGATCGGCACCGCCAGGCTGGCGATCACGGTGGCGCGCACGCTGTGCAGGAACAGGAAGATCACCAGCACGACCAGCACGACGGCCAGCACCAGCTCGATCTCCACGTGTTCGACCGAGGCGCGGATGCCTGCCGTGCGGTCGGACAGCACGTCCACCCGCAGTGCGCTGGGCAGCCCGGCCTGCAGCTCCGGCAGGCGCTCCTTGATCGCATCGACGGTGGCGATCACGTTGGCGCCCGGCTGCCGCTGCACGTTCAGGATGATGGCCGGCTTCATGTTCGCCCACGCGCCCAGCTTGACGTTTTCCGCGCTGTCGACGACCTTCGCCACGTCGGTCAGCCGCACCGGCGCGCCGTTCCGGTACGCGACGATCAGGCTTTTGTAGTCGTTGGCCGTCAGCAGCTGGTCGTTGGCATTGATCGTGAACGCGCGCGTGGGGCCGTCAAAGGAACCCTTGGCGCTGTTGGCGTTCGCGTTGGAGATCGCGGTGCGCAGCGTATCGAGGCCGAGCCCATAACTGGCCAGCGCCAGCGTATCGGCCTGGATCCGCACGGCCGGGCGCTGCCCGCCGGACAGCGTGACGAGGCCCACGCCCGACACCTGGCTGATCTTCAGTGCGAGGCGCGTGTTGACGATGTTCTGCACTTCCGTCAGCGGCATCGTGTCCGACGTGATGGCCAGGGTCAGCACGGGCGCATCGGCCGGGTTGACCTTCGCATAGACGGGCGGCGCCGGCAGGTCCGTCGGCAGCAGCGAACCGCCCGCGTTGATGGCCGCCTGCACTTCCTGCTCGGCCACGTCCAAGGTCTGGCCCAGGCCGAACTGCAACGTGACGATCGAGACGCCGGCCGCACTGGTGGAACTCATCCGCTGCAGGCCCGACATCTGGCCGAACTGGCGCTCCAGCGGCGCCGTCACCGTCTGCGCCATCACTTCCGGGCTGGCGCCCGGGTACAGCGTCTGCACCTGGATGGTCGGGAAGTCGACCTGCGGCAACGCCGACAACGGCAGGAACTTGAAGCCCACCAGGCCCGCCAGCACGATCGCCAGCATCAGCAGCGATGTGGCCACCGGGCGGCGGATGAATGGTGCCGATGGACTCATTTGCCGGCCGCCGGACGTTCGTTATGCGCCGGCGCGGTGCCCGGTGCAGTATTGGTACCGTCGGCGGCGCTCGGTGCGCTGCGACCGCCAGTTTCGGGCATCGCGCGCTGCGGCGCCTCACCCTGTTCGGCGCGGTGACGGCGCATCTTCGCCGCGTCGCTGCCGACGGCGCCCGGCGCTACGTCGGCCGTCGAAGCAGTCGGCCCACCCTGGGCGCTGCCCTGTCGGCGGCCCTGCCCGCGCGGCTTGTCTCCCGGCAGCGTGACCTTGGCGCCATCCGTCAGGCGGTCCGCCCCTTCCGTGATCACCTTCTCGCCCGCTTTCAGGCCGCTGGCGATCTGCACCTTGTCCACCGTCGCCTGGCCCCGTTTCACCGGGCGCAGCGAGACGGTGCGGTCCTGGTTCAACACCCAGACGAAGTCGCCGTCGGTACCATGGCGCAGCGCCGTGACGGGCACCACGACGGCATCCTGGATCGTGCGCATTTCCAGGCGCACGTTGACGAACTGGCTGGGGAACAAGGTCATCTTGTCGTTGTCGAAGCGGGCCTTCGCCATCACGGTGCCCGTCTGCGTATCGACCTGGTTGTCCAGCGCCGCGAAACGCCCCGTCGCCAGCACGTCGGTGCGGGTGCGGTCGTACGCCTGCGCAGCCAGCGCGGCACCGGTGGATGCGCGGCTCATGATGTCCGGCACACGGTCCTGCGGCACGGCGAATTCGACGTCGATCGGCGACTGCTGCGTGATGACGGCGATGCCGTTCGCATCGCTGGCCGACACGAGGTTGCCGACGTCGACGACGCGCAGGCCCACCCGCCCGCTGATCGGCGCCACCACCTTCGTGTAGCCGAGGTTCAGGCGCGCCGTGCCTTCCGCCGCGCGGTCCGTCATCACCGTGCCTTCCAGCTGCTTGACGAGGGCCGCCTGCGTATCGACATCCTGCCGCGCGATCGAGTCCTGCGACAGCAAGGTGCGATAGCGTTCCAGCGTGAGGCGCGCGTTCTCCAGCTGCGCCTCGTCGCGCTGGCGCTGCCCCGTCGCCTGCAGCAGCGCCATCTCGAACTGACGCGGGTCGATCTGTGCCAGCACCTGGCCTGCCTTCACGAGCTGCCCTTCCTTGAACAGCACCTTCTGCAGGATGCCGGAGACCTGCGGCCGCACGGTCGTCGTCGCGGCAGCCGTCACGGTACCAAGCGCGTCGAGCGTGACGGGCAGCGTGGCCTCTTCGGCCGTCGCGACGCCGACCGTCGTCGCCATGCCGCCCCTCCTGCCCCCTGGACCGCCCGGTCCACCGGGACCGCCAGGGCCGCCCATGCCGGGCCCACCCGCCCCTGGCGCGGCCGGACGGTGCGTCAGGTACCAGGCCAGCGAGCCCAGGGCAAGCATGGCGATCAGGGCGATGATGGTTCCGAGGATGCGGATACGGCGGCGGGGCTTGTTGGGAGGGGTCGTGAGCGCTGCGGGCGAGGTCATCGCTTATCCTTGTTGGCTGTTCAGTAGAGTAACTATGCTTATCAAATCGACTCTATCACAGCGATTTGTGCCGTCCGCGCGGGTTTGCTTACATTTACAGCTTGAAAACAATGCGTTACATGGCGTCCTAGCGCGCCGGGCGGGCCGGAACGTTGATGGCAGGCGTGGAAACGCACGCGGCGCCGGGGAAAGCCGGCGCCGCGGGCGATAAACTACGTTACAAACTCGCTACAAAAATGTGCAGTGGCTGGTTCGGTTGCGGGCTCTCAAGTCCCCCCGCTGCTCGACGAGCGCCTTTTTGCCTCGCGTCGCGAGCAGCCCCCTTCCCCGAACCCGGCAGCGTGTCGACCCGGTCGAAAACTGTCTCATGGGCTTGCGGCGCCGCGCTCGACGGCGTCGAGAAACGCGTTGGCGGTCAGAGCTCGCGCCGTGGTCTCCCGGAAGCTCGCCACTTCGCGCTGGTGGATGGCTTCGAGCGCGTCCAGCAATGCGTTATAGCGGTCGGCCAACGCGTCGTCGTCGAACGCGATGGCACCGGCGGTGATGTCGAACGCGCCGCGCTGCTCGTCGACCAGCGTGAACAATGCGATGGCGGTGGCGATCCACTCGTCCCGGTCCTGGTAAAACCGGGCCTGCCCGGCAAGGCGCGCTTCGAGCCCGCCAACCAGCCCTTGCTGGTACTCGCGCGCCTTCGCGGCCGGCATGGCCGCGAGCGCATCCTTGAACTGCCCCATCGCGGCCGTGGTGAAACCCGCGAACATTTTCTTGTGCTGCTCGTGCAGCGTGCGCAGCTCGGCGAGCGTGTCCAGGGAGCGCCGGGTTCCCTCGGCCGTCGCCATCCGTTCGGGCAACAGCAGCTGGTCCAGCTGCAACGCGGCCTGCGCCTGCCCGTACAGCGCACTGGCATGCTGCGCCATGGCGCCGATCCGGCGCGCCAGCTGGACAAAGGCAAGTTCGCCCGGTTGCATGCCCACCGTCACGCGACGCGCTCCCCGTCCGCCAGGATCTGCTGCGCCACATTATCGACCAGCACCGGACTGTCGAAATACGTGACGACGGCATCGGTGCCGTACTTCCCCTTCACGAACGCACGCCATGCATCCGTGTACATCGCCTCGGCCTCGGCGCGCGAGTTCCACAGGTAGACGCCGCCGGCCGTCTGGCCATCCTCGGACAGCACGTAGTGCTTGCGCAGCAGGCCCGGCACGCCCTGGTAGGTGGGCGCTGTGCCGAGGAAGATCGCCCGCGCCTCGTCGCGCGTGAGCGGGTTCGGCAGCTTGAATGCGGTGGTGACGATGATCATTCCGACCTCATGGTTTGTGCGGATATTGTCTCCGATCGCTGGCTGATCCGATCGGGCCTGGCTGCATGCTACTCCGGAACCGGATGCCCATGGCCAGAAAGCCGGTCGTCCGGCATCCACGGCCAGTCGCTGGGCCTTTTGTAGACCCTGCGGGCAAGGCGGAACTGTTCATCGGTCAGGAAGATGCCGGACAGGTCGTTACCCCCGTTCAGCGCATAAAATTTGTGCGTGGAGTCCGCCAGGTTCGCGTTGACGATCCGGAACAACGCGACCGTGGCGCGCGCCCACGATTCACCATCGTGACCGTGATCCTCCGCATGGATTTGGTGGCGCACGCCGGCCGCCACGACCGCGTAGCCCCCGCCATCGTTGTCCAACTCTTCGACAATCTCGATCGGATGTGCGCAGTACCGCGCCAGGTGTGGAAGCACCTCGCGATAGGCAGCCAGGATCCCCTGCTCTGCCAAGTCTTCCGCATCCAGCGGGAGGATGTCGTCGTAGTCGAACGGCGCCGGATCCGGCGCGCGCACGCCGTTGTACCACGTCTTCAATCGTTCAAGCATCGTTGTCTCTCACAGGGACACGCTGTTGCCGCCCGCCGCCCGTGCCGCGGCCATCAGGCAGCCTTCTGCCCGTCCGGCAACCACTCGGCCAGGTGCAGCAACACCCCCGCCGGATCCCACACATACGTCACCAGCGCGCCATACGGCTCTTCCTTCGGCTCCGCGACGCGAGCATCCGGAAAGCGGCCGCTGTCGAGCAGCGCCTTCACCTGCTCGTAGCACGCACGCGCATCGGCGACGGCCACGTGCAGCATCGTGTTCTCCACCCATTCCTTCGCGTAGTGGTTCTGCAGGTAGAAGCAGTAGTCGGCGTTGGCCAGCAGGGCCAGGCTGTCGTCCTCGTATTCGATTTCCCAGCCGAGCGCCTGGTAGAAGGCCTTCGACTCGGCGAAGTCGCGTGCACCGACGAACGGGCGCACTTCGTGCACTTTCAGGTCGATCATCGTTATCCTTTCCGAAGGCGACGGGGTGCGGCCCCGTCGCACGTCAAATTCACTCAGGCGCGCCGCACAGGCAGTGCGTCAACGCCATGAACGGCTGCTTCCGCGCCGTCATCTCGTTCAGCCAGTTCAGGTCGCGCGCCACGTCGCCCGCCACGCCCAGCGGCATGCCTTGCGGCGTCAGCACCGTCTTGACCTGCTTGGCGATCGCCGCATCGACGATCTCCGACATCGCCTGCGGCGCGCCGAAGAACTCCAGCAGCTTGTCGAAGCGGGTCGTTTCACGCTCGATGTAGACGAGGCGCGGCTCGCCCGCGATCTTGGCGCGGCGTGCGGCCGAGCGCACCGCGTCGCCGAAGCCGCCCAGCGTGTCGACGAGGCCCCGCTCCTGCGCCTGCGCGCCCGTCCACACGCGCCCTTGCGCGACGGCGTCGATCTTCTCCGGCGTGGACTTGCGGGCCTGCGCGGCCTTGGTCGTGAAGTCGCTGTACACGTGGTTGATCGCCGACTGGATCAGTTGGCCGAAGCGCGGGTCCATCGGGCGGGTTGGATTGCCGGCGTCGCCCAGCCACGTGGTGGGTTGGCCGCCGCTGTGGATGCCCAGCTTGCCCATCACCTTGTCCACCGTCGGGAACAGCGCGAACACGCCGATCGAGCCCGTCACCGTGGACGGATCGGCCACCACTTCGTCGCTGGACATCGAGATCCAGTAGCCGCCCGATGCCGCCACGTTGCCCATCGAGACCACCACTGGCTTGCCGGCCTTGCGGGTCAGTTCCAGCTCGCGCCGGATCAGCTCCGAGCCGAACGCGCTGCCGCCGGGCGAATCGACGCGCAGCACGATCGCCTTGATACTGTCGTCCTCGCGGGCCATGCGGATCAGGTTCGACGTGGACAGGCCGCCGATCGAGCCCGGCGCGGCGATGCCGTCGCCGATTTCGCCGACGGCCATCACGACGCCGATCGCATCGCCCGTCAGCGCCGGGTGGTGGCGCGCCACGTAGTCGTCCAGGCTGACCTGGCGGAACGACCTGTTCTGCGCATCCGGCGCGCCGCGCTGGACCATCAGCGCGCGGATCTCGTCGCGCGTCTTCAGGCCGTCGACGAGCTTCACGTTCAGCGCCAGCTTGGCCAGGTCGCCACCGCTCTGCTGCACCAGTGCCGGCAGCTGCTCGATATCGCGGGCGATCGTGCCCGGCGCCAGCTTGCGGGCCGTCTCCACGTCCTTCATGTAGCGCTGCCACAGGTCGTTGTTCAGGAACGATTCCGCTTCCAGCGCTTCCGGCGACGGGCCGTTGGCGATCAGCGGCTCGGCGGCGCTCTTGAAGCTGCCCACGCGCAGCAGATTCACCGTCACGCCCAGCTTGTCGAGCGCGTCGCGGTAATAATTGCGGTACTTGCCGAAGCCGTCCAGCACGACGGTACCCATCGGATGCAGGTACACCTCGCTGGCATGCGCGGCGATCTGGTACTGGCGCTGGTTGTAGCTGGCGCCCCAGGCGACGACGCGCTTGCCGCTGGTGCGGAAGCGGTCCAGCGCGGCGGCGATCTCGCGCTGCATGGCCGGGCCGCCGCCCTCCATCTCGTCGAGCAGCACGACGATGCTGCCGATCTGCGGATCCTTGGCGGCCGTGTCGATCGCACGCAGCACGTCGCGCAACTGGATGAAGCGGCGCACGTTCTCGTCGCCCAGGTTGGCCAGCGCGGCCAGCTTGGCGCCGCCCGGCGCCTGCTCGACCAGCTGGCCGTTCAGGTTCAGCACCAGCGCCGTCTTCTCGCCCAGCGGCTTGACGCCGCCGCCGAACATGGCAACGAGGATCGCGATGACGATCGCGAGGAAAATCAGGTTCAATACGGCGCGGCGGCTTGCATCGATGAAGCGCCAAACGACGCCGAATACGCGGCCAACACCACCACGCACATAGGAAGCAACGGATCGGGACACAACGGACTCCTGTCTACGAAGATGACGAAACTGTATCAGCTTGCACACCGGTCGCGCCACGCCTTTCGGGTGAGGTGATCAGGAACAAACCGGCGAACACGAGGATGCCGTTGATGACCAACAGCTCCAGGCCCAGACGATAACTGCCGAACAACAGGTGCTGCCAGCGCTCCAGCAGCGCGCACAACAAGGGGCCGGCCAGCACGACGGCGGGCACCCAGCGGTCGCGCACGGCGCGGCGCGTCAGCAGCCCGAACGCGAACAGGCCGAGCAGCGGGCCATACGTATAGCCCGCCAGTTTGAGGATCACGCCGATCATGCTGGCACTGTCGATCCACTTGAACACCATCACCAGGACGAGGAACAGCGCGCAGAAGCCCAGGTGCACGCGGTGGCGCCACCGTTTCGACGTGCCCTCGTCCAGCTGGCGGCGCCGCACGCCCAGCAGGTCGATGCAGAACGACGACGTCAGCGCCGTGATCGCGCCATCCGCGCTGGGGAACAGCGCCGACACGAGGGCGATGAAGAAGATCAGCTGCATCGCCGCCGGCAGGTGCTCCATGACGACGGTGGGGAACAGCTTGTCGCCCGTAGCGGTCACGCCGGCCTGCGCGGCATACAGGTGCAGGAGGCCCCCCAGGAACAGGAACAACACCAGCACGATCACGAGGACGAACGTCAGCAGCACCATGTTCTTCTGCGCGCCCGCCAGCGTCTTCACGGAGATATTCTTCTGCATCATCTCCTGGTCCATGCCCGTCATCGCGATCGTGATGAAGGCGCCGGCCACGATCTGCTTCCACAGGTAGCCGGGGCTGTCCACGTTCAGGTCGAACACCCGCGCCAGGCCCGCCTCCTGCATCTGCGCGAGGCTGCCGGCCAGGCTCACGTCCATCCGGTCCAGCAGGAACCACACGCAGGCTACCAGGCCGGCCAGCATGCCGGTGGTCTGCAAGGTATCCGTCCAGACGATCGTCTTCACTCCGCCTTCGTAGGTGTACAGCAGGATCATCGCGAGGATCACGCAGTTGGTGGCCCAGAACGGCACGCCGAGGCGGTCGAGGATCGTCGCCTGCAGGATGTTGACGACGAGGTAGAGTCGTGCCGTCGCTCCGAGGGTGCGCGACACGATGAAGAACGCGGCGCCGCTCTGGTAGGCACGGCGGCCCAGCCGCACGTCGAGGTAGTGGTAGATCGACGTCAGGCGCAGCCGGTAATACAGCGGCAGCAGCACGAACGCGACGACGAGGTAGCCGATCACGTAGCCGAGCGTGATCTGCAGGTAGCCGAAGCCGTCGCGGCCGACGGCGCCCGGCACGCTGACGAACGTCACGCCGGACAGCGTGGTGCCCACCATCCCGAACGCGACGAGCGCCCAGTGCGAGCTCTTGTTACCGATGAAGAAGCTGTCGTTGTTGGCGTTGCGCGACGTGGCCCATGCCACGGCCAGCAGCAGGCCGAAATACGCGAAGATGACGACAAACAGAAAAGCCGGGGACATAGTGCATCCGATACTAAAATCATTCCGGCAGCAATATACACCGCCGCGCGCGCGGCATCGGCTAGAATCGCCGCCAGCATCGAAAGGAGTCCACCATGTACTGTGCCGCCACCAAAGAATACGCCAGGGAGCAGGAAGCGCTCGTCACGCCGCTCGAGGTGCGCGTCCATGCGCAGACGGACGGCCGCGCCGAAGGCCGCGAGGAATGCATGCGCGACTATGCGCGGGTGCTGTACTCCTCGTCGTTCCGCCGGCTGCAGGGCAAGATGCAGCTGCTGGGCGTGGACGCCAACAACTTCAACCGCAACCGGCTGACGCACAGCCTGGAAGTGGCGCAGATCGCCCGCTCGATCGCGGCCGACCTGGGCCTGGAGCGCAGCGTCGTCGCCGAAACGTGCGCGCTGGCGCACGACCTGGGCAACCCGCCGTTCGGCCATTACGGCGAACGCATCCTGGACGAACTGGGCGCGGCGCACGGCGGCTTCGAAGGCAATGCCCAGGCGTTCCGCATCCTGCGCACGCTGGAGAAGAAGCACCACGCCTACGCGGGCCTGAACCTGACGGTGCGCACCCTGGCCGGCATCACGAAGTACTTCTATCGCCGTGCGGAGAACCCGAAGAAATTCCTGTACGACGACGATTACGACTTCCTGTCCGGGCAGCTGGCGCGGCATGGCCTGTCGATCAGGAAGAGCATCGATGCGCAGATCATGGACCTGTCCGACGAGATCGCGTACGCCGCGCACGACCTGGAAGACGCGATGAGCTTCGGCATCATCACGTGGGGCGAGATCCTGCACGAGTTCCGCATCAGCCGCGACTTCGCCGACGCGTTCGAGCCGTTCTCGGAGATCGCCCACGGCGCGCACGCGGAAGCGCTCAAAAGCGAGGCGCAGGCCAGCTCGGAAGAGTATTCGATCGTGCTGCGCAAGGAAATGACGTCGCAGATCGTGCATGAGCTGTGCCGCGACATCGCCGTCGTCGACGGCAGGCATGGCCCGGAACTGGGCTACCGTTCGATGGGCCCGCTGGCGCGCGGCCTGAAACACCTGCTGTGGAAGGCGATCCTGCGCAAGAAGGACGTGCAGCTGTACGAGAAGCGGGGCGAGAAGATCATCCGCGGCCTGTTCGAGGTGCTGACGGACCGCGGCTACAACCGCGACAACGTGCTGCTGCCGCCCGAGCTGCGCTGCCTGACGGACAGCCGCGAACGTCTCGTGATCGACTACATCGCCGGCATGATGGACGTGAACGCGGCCGTCGAATACGAAAAATACTTCGGCAAGGGCAGCCTGGAACGCATCTATGGATGACCACATGGATGATCGCAGTACCGATGAATACCGCGCGGCGGAGCTGGCCGGCTTCCTGCTTCCGGGCCAGCAGGCGCTGATCCACGAGCGCGGCTGGCTGAAGATGCTGGCGCCGCGCGCGGCCGGTGGCGCCGAACTGCCGCTGCCGGACGTGGTGCGGCTGGAGGAAGAACTGGCCGCGCAGGACGGCAGCCTCGGTTGGGTCGTCACGCTGTGCGCCGGGGCCGGCTGGTTCGCGGGCTTCCTGCCCCCTGCCGTGGCGCGCGACATCGTCGGCACGCCGCGCGTGTGCCTCGCGGGCAGCGGCGCGGCGACGGGCTACGCTGACCTCGACGGCGACAGCGCCGTCATCACGGGCCGGTGGGATTACGCCAGCGGCGCACCGATGGCCACCCACTTCACGTTGAACGCCGTGCTGCGCGAACAGGGCACGGTGCTGTGCGACGACGCGGGCCAGCCGCGCATCCGCGCGTTCGTCGTCCCCGCCGCGCACGTGACTTTGGAACCGTCCTGGCACACCATCGGCATGCGCGCTTCCGCGTCGCAGGCGTACCGCATCGACGGCGCCCGCGTCCCGTTGAGCCACGGCTTCACGATCGATGCGGCGCATGCGACGGCACAGGGGCCGCTGTACCGCTTCCCGTTCATGGCACTGGCCTACGTGACGCTGGCCGCCAACCTGCTCGGCATGGCGACGCACTTCATCGCGCTGGCCGAGCCGCTGATCGCCACGCGGCGCCGGCATGGCGGCGACGTGACGCTGCTCGACGTGCCGGCCGTCGCCAGCCTGCTTGCGGACGTGCGCGATGCGCTGGCGCGCGACCGTGCGGCTTTTTATGCGGCCTTAGACAAGGCTTGGGAACGGGTCGCGGCGCATGCGGCGGCGGACGAGGACACGCTGCGCACCGTCTCGCTGCGCCTCGTCGACACGTGCCGCCAGGCCGTGGATGGCCTGTATCCATACTGTGGCTTGCGCGCGGCGCGCGCGGACGCGGCGATCAACCGCGTCTGGCGCGACTTTCACACGGCCACGCAGCACACGCTGCTGCTGCCCGCCTGATCACGCGGTGCGCGACAGGCGCGGACGTAACTTCTCGCGTACGGTGCGGGCGAACTCCTCGCCGTACGGCAGCAGCTCGAACACCACGATCGCCGCCATCAGCCACAGCACGTAGCTGCGCGGCAGCGGCGACTCCTTCCAGCGCAGGCCGAAGTCCGCGGCCTCCGGCCCGGCACCGAACAGCGCGGCGAACTGCGGCCAGTGCAGCAACGCGATCATCGATACGGCCATCAGCGGCAGCATCTCGAGGAAGCTGTGGATGTGCTGCTCGAGCGGCGTGACGGTACGGTGCTGCGTGGCATACGACACGTCCCACAACGCGGTGGCTTCGTGCACGAAGAAGCAGGCGATCATGAAGGCCAGCACCAGCGCGTTCACGTCGAGGAACAGCGCGGCCAGCACGGGCGCGCCCATCTCGACGAGCATCAGCAGGTGAATTGCCGATTCCTTCGGGCCGCTGGTGTGCTCGATGCCGGACCTGCGGTGGCACAGCCAGTCGGCCACGCCGGCGGCCAGCCACAGGGGCACGATGAAATACATCAGGTACATCTCGGACAGATGGGACAGGGTCAGATGTGTGGGTTCCATGGGCAACCTCCTTGCATCCCGATGCTAAGACGGACACAGCCGGCATGTCAGCCGGCGTGCGCCCCATCGCGCTGTCGGACAAACTCCGACACGCGCCATCCCGATACCGTTCAGTGAGCGGCGACGCGCACCCGCTCGCCCGTGGCCACCGGCCGCGGAGCGCGTTCGTCCAGCCGGCCGGACAGCACCGTCAGCCCATACGCCACCAGCACGACGAGCGCGCCGATCCAGCCCGTATGCACGAGGCCCAGGCTGTCGACGATATGGCCGCCGCCCCACGCGCCGCCGGCGATGCCGAGGTTGAACGCGGCGATGTTCAGGCCGGACGCGACGTCGACGGCGCGCGGCGTGTAATGCTCGGCCTGCTGCACGACGTACACCTGCAAGCCGGCCACGTTGCCGAAGGCGACCGCGCCCCACAGCAGCACCGTCAGCACGACGAGCCACTTGTTCGGCGCGGTGAACGTCAGCACCAGCAGCACGGCGGCGAGGCCCAGGAAGATAATCTTCAGCGCGCCGACGGGGCCGCGGCGGTCGGCCAGCTTGCCGCCCCAGATATTGCCGACGGCGACCGACACGCCATACACGAGCATCACGAGGCCGACGGCGCTCTCGCCGAAGCCTGCCACCTTCTGCAGGATCGGTGCGAGGAACGTGAAGGCGATGAACGAGCCGCCGTAGCCCACCGCCGTCATCGCGTACACCAGCAGCAGGCGCGGTTGCGCCAGCACCTGGGCTTGGGCCAGCAGCGACGCGGGCTTGGTGTGGCGGATGCCGGCCGGGACGAACAGCAGGCTGCCGATGAAGGCGATCACGCCCAGCGCGGATACGGCGAGGAAGGTCTCGCGCCAGCCGAAGTGCTGGCCGATGAAGGTCCCCAGCGGCACGCCCGTCACCAGCGCCACCGTCAGGCCCGTGAACATGATGGCGATCGCGCTGGCCGCCTTTTCCTTCGGCACCAGCGACGTGGCGATGGTCGAGCCGATCGAGAAGAACACGCCGTGCGCCAGGCCGGTCAGGATGCGCGCCGCGACGAGCGACTCGTAGCCGGGCGCCTGCCACGCCAGCAGATTTCCGGCGGTGAACAGCACCATCAGCGCCAGCAGCAGGATCTTGCGGGGCAGCTTGCCGGTCAGCGCCGTCAGCACGGGCGCGCCGATGGCGACACCCAGCGCATACAGGCTGACGAGCAGGCCGGCGGACGGCAACGTCACGTGCAGGTCGGCGGCAATGGTCGGCAGCAGGCCGACGATGACGAATTCGGTGGTTCCGATCGCAAATGCGCTGATGGTCAGCGCGAGCAAGGCAATGGGCATGGCGGACTCCTGTTAAAGTGATGCCGCGCAGTATCCCGGAAGTCATTCTTCCGAAAAAGACCCACTCAAGCAGAAGTTTTTTGACCCAGATTCAACAATGAACAGCGAAGCACTTGCCCTGCTCCTCGTCCGCGAGATGCCATATGGGAAATACCAAGGCCGCAAGCTGGCCGACCTGCCGGGCCATTACCTTGGGTGGATGGCGCGCGCCGGCTTTCCGAAGGGCGAGCTGGGCGCGCTGCTGGCGCTGATGTACGAGCTCGATCACAACAACCTGCGAGGATTGCTCGATCCGCTGCGGGGGCGTTAGACGGTCCGGATCGTCAACTCGGGATAGCCAGTGGCGGCATCGTGGGCGCGGCCGAACGCATGCCCCGGCAACACGGCCAGCAGCAACTCGGCCGTCGTGCGCACGCGGCAGCCGGGTGCCACGTGTCCGCCCACCACCCTGCCCTGCGCGTCGGCCACCGACATGTGCAGGTGCGCGCCGTCGGGCGATACGGTGCCCGCCAGGGTCAGGATTTCCAGGTCGCCGGTGATTGCGTCGGCATGCGGGCGGCCGGCAAAGCGCAGCATCGCGCCGGACAGCGAGCCGATACCCTGCAGCACGTACACGGCGTCGTGGCCGTGCGCCACCTGTTCGATCGCGGCGCGCAGGTCGTCGCCCGGGTTCAGGCGCAGCGGCAGCGCATGCAGGCTCATGCCGGCGCCCGCGGTGCGGCCAGCAGCGCCACGAACTGGCCGTGCTCGACCAGCCGTTCCAGGTCGGCCGCGCCGCCGATCAGCACGCCGTTCACGAAGATCATCGGGAAGGTCGGCCAGCCGCTCCACATCTTCAGCGCCAGCCGCCGCTTCCACTGGCTCAGGTAGCTGCCGTATTCCAGGTAGGTGTATTGGGTGCCGATGCGGTCGAGCAGGCGGCGGGCGCGGCGCGGAAACGGGTTCTGCTTCATGCCGACGACGACGACCGGATGCCGCGCGATCGCGCTCTTCACCTCGTCGATCACGTCCGCATGGAAACGGCCAAGTTCGTCGCGCAGCGCGGGGTGGAGTTGGTCTTCGGGAAGCAGGTTACGCGGCATGGAGCGCCTTTCATCGAGGGAGAGATTGTGTCATGACCCATATTGCTGTGTTACTTTTCAGTTGGCCGTTGTCCTACAAAGACCCCTCCTAAGCTCTTATAAAGTCGACCAGCCGATGGGCATAAGATGAGCATTCCTTTACACGACTTGCACGCCATTGAAGGTGACATCGAAGGTGCCATCGAAGGTCAATGAGCGTGAGAACAGGTTCCGTAAAGGATGTGCAATGTTCATATCATAAAGGAGAAGACCATGGCATCATCGAATCAAGGTGGTAACAATCAAGGCGGCAACAAAGGCGGTAACAAGCAGAGCGGCGGCGACACCAGCAACCGCGGCTTCGCCTCGATGGACCCGCAACGCCAGCGCGAAATCGCCTCCGAAGGCGGCCGCGCAGCACATGCTTCGGGCAATGCCCATGAGTTCACCTCTGAGGAAGCACGCAAGGCCGGCTCCATGAGCCACAAGAACGACGGCAACCGCCAGAGCGGCAACCAGGGCTCCAGCGGTGGCGGCAATCAGGGCTCGAGCGGCAGCACCCGCGGCGGCACGCCGGAGCAGCACGCACAGGCAGGCCGTCAAAGCCACAAAAACGACGACAAGCGCTGATCCCGGCGCTGGCGTTTCCCCGCCCAGGCGGGAAGTGAAAAGCCGCTCGACAGAGCGGCTTTTTCGTTGGCGCCGGGAGTCACGGCAGATCATTCCGCCAGCGGCGCGCGCCGCCATGCGGGCAGCCTCAGGAACCCCATCGTCAGCGCGCAGCCAAGCAGGATCACGGCGCAGCAGGCGCCCATCCGCGCCGTCAGCCGCTCACCGAGGAACAGGCCACCCCACAGCACCCCGAACGCGGGAATCAGGAACAGCGCACTCATCGCGCGGCTTGCGCCCAGGCGCGCGATCAGCCCGTAGAACAGCACATAGGCGAATGTCGTGCACAGCGCGCACAAGGCCAGCAGCGCGGACCAGGCTTGCGCGGACGGCGTGCTGGCCGGCCACCACACCATCATCGGCACCACCAGCAGCAGGGCCGCGCCGACCTGGCTGCCGGCGGCTACCGCCAGCGGCGGCACGTGCGCCAGGTAGCGCTTCGTGAAATTGCCGGTGAAGCCGTACAGCATCGTCGCGCACAGGCAGGCGCAGGCCGCCAGCAACGTGCCCGCCAGGTCGCCGGGATGCAGGTGCACCTTGTCCGCGACGAGCAGCACCACACCGCCAAAGCCGATCGCCAGGCCCGTCATGCGCTGCGCCGTCAGCCGCTCGCCCAGCCACAGCGCGCCGAACAGCGCGGCGAACAACGGCGTCGTCGACGACAGGATCGCCGACAGCCCGGCCGGAATGGCCAGCGCGGCGAAATTGAACAGCAGGAACGGCAGCGCGCCATTCGTCACGCCCACCAGCGCGATGCCTTTCCAGTGCCGCACCATGTCGGCCCACAGGCCGCGCCACAGCAACAGCGGCAGCATCAGCGCAGCGGCCAGCACGGCGCGCGCGCCGGCCATCGCCACAGGGCCGAACGCGGGGGCGGCGACGCGGATGAACAGGTAGGAAGCGCCCCACATCGCGGCGACGAGCACCAGCTGGGCTGCATCGGCGCGCTTCATCGCGTTGCTCCGGCGGCGCGCGGACGGCAAACAGTGGGGACCGTAGAGCCCGTGTCTCTTTGGGGGTCTGACCCCACGGTGGACACAAGCTCTACAGTAAAGAGGTAATGGTGACGTTGCATGGCACACTCGTTGTTATCGTGCGTGCCATTGTCGCGGCAATGCTGGCTCCATCCAAGAGCCAGCCGAAGTCATCCCGATGGAGCCAGCGGCGTCAGTTCGCGGCGGGCAGCGCCAGGCGGCGGCCTTCGCGCAGCATGCGTTCGAAGTCGTGCGCCGGCACGGGCTGGCTGAACAGGTAGCCCTGCAGCTGATCGCAGCCCAGTTCGCGCAGGAAGGTCATCTGTTCCATCGTCTCGACGCCCTCGGCCACGATTTCCTGCCGCAGCTGCTGGGCCATCATGACGATCGCGCGGGCGATCGCGCAATCGTTTTCCTCGTGCGGCAGGCCGACGACGAACGCGCGATCGATCTTCAGGGTGCTGATCGGGAATTTCTTCAGGTAGGCCAGGCTCGAATAGCCGGTGCCGAAATCGTCCAGCGCCAGCGCGAGGCCCATCGCCACCAGTTCGTTCATGATCGCGATGACGGTCTCGGCGCCCCGTACCAGCAGGCTTTCCGTGATCTCCAGCATGATCTGCTCGGGGTGGACGGCATGCCGCTGCAGCGCCTCGGCCATGCGCTGCGGCAGGCCGCGGTCGAACTGGCGCGCGGACAGGTTGACGGCGATCGGCGGCATCACCAGGTTCGCGTCCTGCCACGCGCGGATCTGCCGGCACGCTTCCTCGACGACCCAGTTGCCGAGCTCCATGATCAGGCCCGTCTCCTCGGCGACCGGGATGAACACGCCGGGGGACACGAGGCCGCGCACCGGATGGCGCCAGCGCAGCAGCGCTTCGGCGCCGACGATACGGCCGCTGCGCAGGCTCACCTTCGGCTGGTAGTACAGCTGCAGCTCCCCGTTCGCCAGCGCGTCGCGCAATTCGCTCTCGATGCGCAGGTGTTCCTTGGCGCGCTGGTTCATCTCCTCGGAGAAGAACAGCAGTGCCGGTTCCATGCTGGTGCCGGCGCGCGCCGCCGCCACGTCCGCGCCGCGCAGCAGCGCGCCCGGCTCGTGCGCATCCTCCGGATAGACGGCGATGCCCACGTGCGTGCCCACCTGCAGCGTGTGCGTGCCGACGACGATCGGCGCGGCCAGCACGTCGACCAGCTTGCGGGCGACGAGGGCCGCATGTTCGCGCCGTTCGATGCGCAGCAGGCCGACGGCGAACTTGCCGCCATCGAGCCGCGCCAGGATGTCGCCTTCGCGCAGCCGCGAACGCAGCAGCCGCCCCGCCTCGACCAGCAAGGCGTTGCCCACGTCATGGCCCAGCGTGTCGGCGATGGCACCCAGCCGCGTGATCTCGATGACGAGCAGCGCGCCATGGTCGCGGTTGCGGCGCGCCTCCGCCATCGCCTGGCCCAGCAGCTGCATCAGCAAGCCCTGGTTCGGCAAGCCCGTCAGCGCGTCGTAGTTCGCCATGCGCTGCATGCGCGCCTCGGCATCCTTGTGCACGCTGATGTCGGTGAACAGCGAGAACGTGTGGCTGATGCGGCCGTGCTCGTCGCGCACGGCGCTGACGACGACCGATTGCGGGAACAGCTCGCCGCTCTTGCGGCGGCCCACGATCTCGCCGCGCCACGGCCCGCCGCCCTGCATCGCCGCGCGCACCTGGCCGCGGAAGTCGGCGTCGTGCACGCCCGAGCGCAGCAGGTCCGGCGTCTTGCCGATCGCCTCGGCCATCGTGTAGCCCGTGATGCGCGTGAACGCGCTGTTGATCGACACGATGCGTTCGCTCGCATCGGTGATCAGCACGCCCTGGTCGCTGTCCTCGATGATGCGGGCGTGCAGGCTCATTTTCTCGGCCGGCGACAATTCGTCGCGCAGCTGCGTCAGCCGCACATGCATGCCGGCCGGCTCGGACGTAGCGTCCTTGACGAGCGAGATCGACAGGCGCACCCAGATCACGTCGCCCGACTTCTTGCGCCGCCGCACCTCGGCCACGGCATTGTCCGATTCGACGACCAGCTCGGCGATATTGCCCTCCTCGTCGTCGTCCGCATACAGGAACAGCACGTGCTGCCCGATCGCCTCGTCCGCCGCGTAGCCGAACATGCGCTCGGCGCCGCGGTTCCAGCCCGTCACGTAGCCGGCCAGGTCCAGTTCCATCGCCGCTTCGTCGACCTGCTCCTTCTGCGCCCGCAGCACCGTCAGTTCGGCGGCCAGCTCCGTCTCCAGCAGCGCCAGCGTCTGCGTCTGCGCGTCGCCCTGCTGGTCGCGGGCCAGCCGGGACAGCTCCAGGCAACGAGCGAGCGCCGCTTCACGCATGGGCGCGTCCCGTCACGTCGCCCGTCACGGCCAGCATCCACAGGTTCGCTTCCGCCACCAGCGCATTGAACTGCGCGGCCGGCAGCTGGACGGCTTCCAGCGCGGCGGCGACGGACGCGAACTCGCCCCGCTCGGCCTCCTCGACGAGCGCAAGCAGCGCGCCCAGTTCGCCCTGCTGTGCCAGCAGCGCGCGCTGCACGGCGTCGCCGAGCGCCAGCGGCGCCAGCACCTCGGCCAGCGGCGTGCCGAACAGCACGCCCAGCAGCGAGAACATGCCCGTCATGAAAGCCTGTTCCTGGTTGTGCTTGTCGAGCCCCGTCGCGCGGGCCAGCAGCTCCATCAGCCGCGCCCGCACCGACACGCGGGCCAGCAACATCGCCGAACGCATGTCGCCGGCGCGCGCGGCGAACAGCATCAGGTTCAGCCAGCGGCGCAGTTGCTGCCGGCCGAGAATCAGGATCGCCTGCGAAAAACTGGTGACCTTGCGGCCGGCACCGGCCCGCAGCGAATTGACGAGTCGCAGCAGGTGGTACGACAAGGTCGGGTCGCGCCGCAGCAGGTCCTCGATTTCATGGGTGTCCGCATCCGCATTGACGAGCTGGACCAGCTGCAGCGCCAGCGCCCGCGACGCGGCCTGGTTGCCGGTGGGGCGGCACGGCGGCACCAGCGCCCAATCGCCTTCGATCCAGGCGACGTGGCCCGGCAGGTCCTTGTCGAACGGCCGGTCGGCACGCAGCGCGCGGCCGGGGCACAGCTCGATCCAGCCGGCTTGCCGCAACGGCAACGCGGAGGGTTCGGCCAACCCCTGCCGGTAATGGCAGGGAAACTTGGCGGCCAGCTGGGCCAGCGGCTGGGCGACCGTGACCGGCCAGTCGGCGTGCGCGGCATCCGGCGCCGACGCCAGGACAAGGCCGGCGGGAATGCCGTTCCGATCGGCCAGCAGCTGCAGGAAAATCGAGTTCATGGCGAGGAATCAGAGTGATGGCGCGAGCCGACAATCCTTATGTTAACGCGAAACAGTTGGCGACAGTCAACAATTACCGCAACCCAATTTCTACTTCCCGGCGCGTGTTTGACGCACCGCAATCAGACGGGGGGCAGGTGCCGGCACATGCGCTCGAACAACCCGCCTTCACAAAGCCGCGCCTGCCACCATTGCAACGCGGCACCCGCCTCGCCCGTGCGCCAGGCGAGATAGAACGTCTCGTCCGGCTTCGGCTCCTCGACCTCTTTCTCGACCAGCAGACCGGCGGCGATCGCGGCACGGGCGCACGGCTCGGGCAGGAAGCCGAAGCCGAGGCCGGCGATCTGATAATGCAGTTTAGCCGCCATATCGGGCACCGTCAGCGTATCTTGCCCCAGCAGCAGGCCGACGGTGCGCGCCGCCATCTGCCGCGCCGAATCGGCCATCGCGACGGCGCGATGGCGTTGCAGGTCGGAGCGGCCCAGCTTGCCTTCGACGGCCGCCAGCGGATGCGTTGGCGCCACCGCGAATACCCAGCGCAGCGTGCCGATCGGTTCGGATACGTAGCCGCCGCCGGCCGGCCCGTCGCCCGGTGCGCCGATCGCCAGGTCGATGCGGCGGTCGAGCAGCGCCTCCCACGTGCCGGACAGCGCTTCGCGGACGATGCGCAGGCGGGTCTGCTGGGCGACGTCGTAGAACGCGCGGATGTCGTCATCGAACGCGCCGCTGGCAAACATCGAATCGTGGCCGATGGCCAGTTCCGTCTCCCAGCCGGAGGCGACGCGGCGCACGCGGTGCTCCAGGTCCTGCGCGGCGCGCAGCAGGTAGCGGCCTTCCTTCAACAACTCGCGGCCGGCCTTCGTCAACTCCACTTTCGGGCCGTTGCGCTCGAACACCTGCACCCCGAGATCGTCCTCGAGCTTGCCGACAGTGTACGAAATGGTCGATGGCACGCGGTGCAACTCCTTGCCGGCGGCGGAAAACGAGCCGCGGCGGTCGATCGCGTCGACGATCTGCAGGGCTTCCAGGCTGAGTCTGAGCATATTCGATGTTTTCGATAATACAGGGGTAATTTTTCCGTTTTTTGAACCGATCGGCACGGCGTATAGTGCTTACATCCGAGCAGAAATCTGGAAAAAGCAAATGTTCGAAACGATCGCAAAACCAATTCAAGATAAGGAGCATATCATGCAAGCAGTCCGTCGCAGTGAAGAACGCGGTGTCGCCAACCACGGCTGGCTCGATTCCCGTCACACCTTTTCGTTCGGTCATTACCACGACCCGCGCTACATGGGCTTTGGCCCGCTGCTGGTCATCAACGAGGACAAGGTGATGCCGGGCCGGGGCTTCGGCACGCACGGCCACCGCGACATGGAAATCATCTCGTACGTGCTGGAAGGCGCGCTGGAGCACAAGGACAGCATGGGCAACGGCTCCGTGCTGCGCTACGGCGACGTGCAGCGAATGAGCGCCGGCACCGGCGTCCGGCATAGCGAGTTCAACCATTCGCAGACCGAGCGGGTGCACTTCCTGCAGATATGGATCCAGCCGTCCGAGACGGGCATCGCCCCCAGCTATGAGGAGAAGCACTTCTCTCCCGACAGCAAACAAGGCAAGCTGCGCCTGATCGCCTCCCGCGACGGCCGCGACGGCTCGGTGCTGATCCACCAGGACGCCGCGATCTACGCGACGCTGCTGAACGAAGGCGACAGCGTCTCGCACACGATGGATGACGAACGCACCAGCTACGTCCACGTGGTGCGCGGCACGGTGAGCGTCAACGGCACCGCGCTGAAAGGCGGCGACGCGCTGATGATCACCGGCGAGACGAAGGTCACGCTGGATCACGCGGAAGCGGCCGAGGTGCTGGTGTTCGACCTGCCGTACTGACGGCTGAGCCAGTCCCACGCGGCTGAGGCCGTGTCCACCTTGGGGTCAACCCTGTTTTTGGACACGGCCTCAGCCATCCTTACGGTTGGGTTCGTGTCCGATTTCGGGGTTGACCCCACGGTGGACACAGGCTGAGCCATAGGGGTCTCCCAGCGGAAAGCACAATTTTTGTTATGATGAGGGGCTACCGTATCAGGATGAAAAGAGCATGACCATGCAGCCCGCCGCTGAAACCGCCCCCAACGCCGATCTCGACGCCGATCTCGAATATGTCACCTCGTGCGCGCTGCCCACGCCGTGGGCGCAGTTCACGCTGCATGCGTTCATCGAGCATTCGACGGGCAAGGAGCACCTGGCGATGGTGCTGGGCGATATCGGCGACGGTGCGCCCGTGCTGGCGCGCGTGCACAGCGAGTGCCTGACGGGCGACGTGCTGTTCTCGCAACGCTGCGACTGCGGCGCCCAGCTCGAGGGCGCGCTGCAGCGCATCGCCGCCGAGGGGCGCGGCGTGCTGCTGTACCTGCGCCAGGAAGGCCGCGGCATTGGCCTGATCAACAAGATGCGCGCGTACCGGCTGCAGGAAGCCGGCGCCGACACCGTCCAGGCCAACGAGCAGCTCGGCTTCAAGCCGGACCAGCGCAGCTACGAGCTGGTGGCGCCGATGCTGCACCAGTTCGGCGTGCAAAGCCTGCGCCTGATGACGAACAACCCACGCAAGATCGCCGCGATGGAAAAGCTGGGCGTGCCGGTCGCCGAACGGGTGCCGCTGCTCGTCAACCGCAACGTCTTCAACCAGCATTACCTGAACACGAAGGCGCTGAAGCTGGGCCACATGATGTCGCCCGTCGTCGCCACCGCCACCAGCGACGGCGAGCAGTAAGACCTACTGTAAATAAACGTAACAGCTCGTAACGGCGCCCTGCCGTGACGGCCCGCGCCGGTATTCCTGAGGTACACTGTTCCTTGTTGAAAAGAAGTTCAGGAACTGCATGAAACCTACCCGGCTTGCCGTTTTCGTCCAATGCGCCGTCACGGTGGCCTGCGCCGCTTCGCCGGCCGCCGCCGCTTTTGCCGCCCCCGCCCCCGCCCCCGCTTCCGCCCAGGCGCCGCAAGCGCTGCCCGGCCTGCCCTCGGGGCTGCCTTCGGCGCCGCCAGCCGCACCGCGCCGCCAGGCGGCTCCGGACAACGCCGCGCCGCTGCCGACGCCCTCCTCCGCCGCACAGAAGCTGTACGCGGCCGCGAAAGCGGACCTGCTGCAGGTGCGCTCGCTGCTCAAAAGCGGCCGCACGCAATCGTCGGTGGGTTCCGGCTTCCTGGTCGGCACATCGAACCTCGTGCTGACGAACTACCACGTCGTCTCGCAGTTCGCGCTCGACCCCGAGACCTACACGGGCGAATGGGTGGATACGGCGGGCCAGCGCGGCAACATCGAATTGCTGGCGGTGGACGTGCTGCACGACCTCGCCGTCGTGCGCGTCAACCGCTACGGCACCGGCTACTTCAAAGTGCCGGAGCGCGACGTGAAGCTGACGCAGGGCCAGTACCTGTACTCGCTCGGCAATCCGCTCGACCTGGGCTTCGCGATCTCGGAAGGCGCCTTCAACGGCGTCATCGCGCGCAGCTTCTACGACCAGCTGATGTTCACGGGCCCGATCAACGCGGGCATGAGCGGCGGCCCCAGCGTGACGGCCGACGGCGAAGTGGTCGGCGTCAACGTCTCCAAGCGCCTCGATGGTGAACTGGTCAGCTTCCTCGTGCCGATCCGCTATGCGCAGCAGCTGCTGCAGCAGGTGGGCGCGAACATGCTGCCGCCGAAGGACTTCACGGCCATCGTCACGCAGCAGCTGCTGGCGCACCAGCGCGCGATGGTCGACCAGTTGCTGGCCGGCCCGCTGACGAAGAAGGCGATGGGCCCTTACGAAGTGCCGGTGCGCGAGTCCGAGCAGATGCGCTGCTGGGGCAGTTCGAACGCGCAGGAAGCGGCGCGCGGCGGCAAGCCGTACTCCGTCGACACCACGAGCTGCACGATGGAGTCGTCCGTGTTCGTCTCCGGCTCCCTGCAGACGGGCCAGATCGGCATCCGCCACCAGTTCCTGCGCAGCACAGGGCTCGATGCGATCCGTTTCGCGCAGCTGTCGTCGGGCTCCTTCAAGAACGAGGACTTCGGCAGCTACAAGGACCGCCGCCTGACGGGCCCGCAGTGCACCGAGCAGTTCGTGACGAACGGCTCCTTGCCGATGCGCGCCGTGCTGTGCGTGCGGGCCTACCGCAAGTTCGCCGGCCTGTACGACTTCTCGCTGCTCACCGCCAGCACGGACGACGGCGCGATGAACCTGCAAAGCCGGTTGGACGCGCGCGGCGTGTCCTATGAAAACGGCATGCGCACCGCGCGCGCGTTCCTCGAAGCGCTGGCGCGCACGAGTGCCAAATGACGGCGCCCTACTTCATCGAGATCCTGGCCCGCAACGGCGACGTCGTGTCGCGCCAGCGTTTCGCCGACCTGCCCGTGACCCTGGGCCGCGGTTACGACAACGACTTCGTGCTCGACGACGCGCACACGGCACCGCATCACGCCGTGCTGGAACAGGATGCCGACGGCGCCCTCGTGCTGCGCGACCTGGGCAGCCAGAATGGCATCGTGCTGCATGGCCGGCGCCATCCGTCCGTGCCGCTGAACGGCACCACTATCGTGCGCCTCGGGCACACGCGGCTGCGCGTGCGCGATGCGGCGTTTCCCGTCGAACCGGAACTTACCGACACGACGATGCACGCATGGGAAGGCGGCGCGCCCGCGTTTGCCGGGCTGGCGCTGATCGCGCTGTTCGTCGGCGTCGAGCAGGCGCTGTCGGACACGGAAGGCTTCCAGGCGATCCGCTACCTGCTGACGATCGTCACCGGCGTGGGCGCGGGCATGATCTGGAGCGGCATCTGGGCGCTCGTCAACCGGCTGTTCGGCGGTCACGCGCGGCTGGGGCGGCACCTGTTCATCCTCGGCGCGGGCCTGATCGCGATCGGCGCATGGAAGGCGCTGTCGTCCGTGCTGGCCTACGCGTGGTCCGCCGAGGCGTTCACGCGCTACGGCAACCACGTGGCGCTGCTGATCGTCTGCGGCATGGTGTACTTCCACCTGCGCACCGTGCGCCCGCACGTGGCGCCGCGCCGGCTCGCGGCCGCATGCGGCGTGCTGCTGGGGCTGGGCTCCGGCATTGCGCTGATGAGCAACCTGCAGACGACGGGGCAACTGTCCGACGAACTGTACATGTCGGTCCTGCTGCCGCCGTCCGTGCGCCAGAGCCCGGACCACAGCGTGGACGAATTCATGGGCGGCGCCGCACGGCTGCGGGCCGAGGCGGATGCCGAACGCAAGCGCGACGTGAACGGCGACGTAACGGACGACGAAGACGGCGACTGACCTGTACAATCTGCGCGCATGACGCCTCCCCAGGACATCCTCGCCGCCTTGCGCGACGCTACCGCGAGCCGCCACGCGGAACTCGACCAGGGCATGCCGCTCGCGCGGCCCGCGCCCACCCTTGCCGACTACCGCGCCCACCTGGCGCTGCTGCGCCGCTGGCTCGCGCCGATCGAGGCGTGGCAAGGCCGCTACGCGGATGGGCCGCAGGACGCGGCCCTGCTGCCCCCCGCCCTTCACCTGCCGTCAATCGACGCCGACCTGGCCGATGCGGCACTGCCGCCCGCCGACGGTGACGGCCCCGACGCGCGCTGGCACGGCCGCGACGGCGCGGCGTATCGCTGGGGCGTCGCTTACGTGATCGAAGGTTCGCGGCTGGGCGGCGCCGTGCTGCACCGCCGGCTGGCAGAGCGGCTGGCGCCCCATCCGCTGGGCTACCTGCAGGCTGGCGGCATCCCGCCCGGGCCGCGCTGGCAGCTTTTCCTGCGCGTGCTGCGCGAACACGTGCGCGAGCCCGCCGCCATCGCCGAAGCGTGCGCCGGCGCGCGCGATGCGTTCGACACCCTGATCGCGCTGCAGCGCGAAGCCACGCCCATCGCCGCATGAACGAACAGCCGTCGCCGCAAACGCCGGCTTCCCCGGTCGGCCTGGACAACTGCGCCGACGAGCCGATCCACATCCCCGGCCTGATCCAGCCGCACGGCGCGCTGCTGGCGTTCGCGCCCGACGGCGCGCTGCGCGCGTGGAGCGCGAACGTGCCGGCGCTGCTGGGCGTGACGCCTGCGCTGGGCATGCATTACGCGCGGATGGCGCTGGCGCCAGGCGTCGCCGACGTGCTGCGCGAATGCCTGGATGGCGCCGATACGCCGACCGGCATCGAAACGTCGATCGGCGGGCAGACCTTCGATTGCGTCGTGCATGGCAACGGCACACGGGCGATCGCCGAATTCGAGCTGCGCGACGTGGCGGCCGACGAGCTGGCCGCGTTCGCGCTGAAGGCGCATGCCGCGGTCGAACGGCTGCGGCGCCAGAAGACGATCGACGGCCTGCTGACGAACGCCGTCGAGCAGGTGCGCGCGATCACCGGGTTCGACCGGGTGATGGCCTACCGCTTCCGCCACGACGACAGCGGGGACGTCGTCGCCGAGAGCCGGCGCGACGACCTGAAACCGTTCCTCGGCATGCGCTATCCGGCATCCGACATTCCGGCGCAGGCGCGCCGGCTGTACACCATCAACACGCTGCGGCTGATCGCCGACATCGGCTACACGGCGGTGCCGGTGCTGGGCGCAGCGGGCGATGCGCCGCTGGACCTGTCCCACTCGGTGCTGCGCAGCGTGTCGCCGATCCACGTCGAGTACCTGCAGAACATGGGCGTGGCGGCATCGATGAGCGTGTCGATCGTCATCAACGGCAAGCTGTGGGGGCTGATCGCCTGCCACCACATGGCGCCGCTGCGGGTGCCCTATTCCGTGCGCATGGCGTGCGACGTCGTCGCGCAGGTGCTGGCCGCCGCCGTGCAGAGCATCGACGCGCGCGAACGGATGCTGCTGGCCGAGCAGGCGGCCGGCGTGCGCACCCGGCTGATCGAGACGCTGCTGCGCGAGGAAGACGTGCTGGCCGCGCTGGAACAGCATGCGCCGGACCTGGCGGCGAAGCTGGGCGCGCACGCGCTGGTGTTCTCGCAGCAGAGCAAGCTGACGACGCATGGCGCCATCGACGGCGAACTGGCCGCGGAGATCGTCGCCTGCCTGCCGGCCGATGGCGACGAGATGCTGCACCGCTTCCGGCGCGACCAGTGGCCGGCCCCGCTGCGGGATCGGCTGGGGCCGTGGGTCGGCCTGCTGGCGCTGCACTTCGACCCGGCGACGCACGGCTGGCTGCTGGCGCTGCGGCGCGAGCAGGTCGAGACGGTGCGCTGGGCCGGCAAGCCGGACAAGCTCGTGAAGACAGGCCCGCTGGGCCACCGCCTGACGCCGCGCGGCTCGTTCGACGAGTGGGTCGAATCCGTGCATGACATGGCCGAGCCGTGGGACGAGCCGCACCTGCTCGTCGCCGAACAGCTGCTGGGCGAGATGCACCGCGCCAGCATGGCGCGGCACGCCGAACTGGAAAAGGCGCGCATGCAGCTGCTGGCGATGCTGGGCCACGACCTGCGCGATCCGCTGCAGTCGATCTCGATGGCGGCAACGGTGCTGCAGCACGGCGCCCAGCCGCAGCAGCTGGGCCAGCGCATCGAACGCTCGAGCGGCCGCATGCAAAGGCTGATCAGCCAGGTGCTGGACATGAGCCGTCTCGACAGCGGCATGGGCCTGGCGCTGCGACCGGTGGACGTCGACCTGTCGAAGATGGTGGAGGACCTGCTGGACGAATCGCGCCTCGCGCATCCGGGCACGCACTACGAGGCATCGATCGCGCCGGACGTGCACGGCCGGGCGGACCCCGACCGGATGGCGCAGGTGATCAGCAACCTGCTCAGCAACGCGCGCCACCACGGCGCCGGCGGCCACCCGGTACTCGTCTCGCTACGCGCCGAGGATGGCCAGGCCGTGCTCGAAGTGGCCAACGAATCCGCGCCGATCCCGCCGGAACTGGAAGCCCACCTGTTCCACCCGTTCAAGCGCATGGCCCTGCAAAACCGCGCCAACCGCACGGGCATGGGCCTCGGCTTGTACATCGCCGAGAACGTCGTCAAAGGCCACGGCGGCACGGTCACCTACCGCTACGAAGCCCCGCACGTCATCTTCCGCGTCGCATTCCCGCTACAGCCAGCCAGCTGAGGCCGCTGGGGGCTGTCCCTCGATTCTGGAAATATTTCCCAAAATTGGGGACTGTCCCTCGATTTTGGAAACATTGTCGTCGGGCGACAAAATCCACCTCCCTCACTCTGAGCGCAGCGGATTGCCATTGCCGGATGGTACCGACGTGTTGTCTGGCCGCGACGATTCGGGGCATTTTGTGGCGAGATCGACACGAGGGACAGTCCCCGAATATCGGAAATATTTCCTGTTTCGAGGGACAGTCCCCGGTTTTGAGAAATGTTTCAGTACGCCGGGCCTTTCAGCTCGACGGTGTTGCCTTCCGGGTCGGTGATGTAGATCGATGGGCCTTCGCCTTCGGCGCCGTAGCGCGGTTCGGCGGGGCCGGCGGGGATGGCGTGCTGCGCCAGGTGCGCGCGGATGGCGGGTTCGTCGAACGGTTCGACGCGGAAGGCGAAGTGGTCGACGTTGCGGCCTTCCTTGCCCGGCGCCGCGCCGCCCATCCGGCCCAGCTTCTGGTCGATCGACACCAAGTCCACCAGCGAGCTGCCGGCGCGCAGCTGGACGAGGCCGATCTCGTCCTGCCGCCGCTCGATGGTGCAGCCCAGCACGTCGGTGTAGAAGCGGATCATCTTGTCGAGGTCCACCACGCGCAGCACGATGTGGTCGAGTTCACGGATGGTGATCATCAGGTCTCCTTGGTTGTTGGTTGTCAGATCCGCCCGCGCCGGAACTCGGCCAGGAACCGCTTCGTCTGCGCGTCGTTCAGCACGGTGATCGGATCGCCGTGGTACACGTACAGGAACGGCGGTCCGCCCAGCCGGTCCGTCAGCTTTGCCTGCACGAGGAAGCGCGTGCCGACCGGGTAGTCGGTGACGAACGCGCGAGCACATTGCACCCGCAGCAGCGGATGGTAGGCCTGCCCGACGACCGGCCGCACCCGCACCGTTCCCCCGTCGTTGAACGATTCGACGGCCACTTCCCGGTACGCGGAAAGGTCGCGCGCCACGTCAGTCCCTGAGCACGAGCAGCGCGACCGCCTCGGCGTTGATGCCTTCCTCGCGGCCGAGATACCCCATCTTCTCGTTGGTCTTCGCCTTGACGTTGACCTGGCCGGGTTCGACACCGAGATCGGCGGCGATATGCGACACCATCGTCGCGATGTGCGGCGCCATCTTCGGCCGCTGCGCGATGATCGTCGCATCGACGTTGCCGATGTCATAGCCCGTTGCCTTCACCCGCTCTGCGGCAGCGCGCAGCAGCACGCGCGAATCGGCGCCCTTGAATTCGGCCGCCGTATCGGGGAAGTGCTTGCCGATGTCGCCCAGCGCCGCGGCGCCGAGGATCGCATCGGTGATCGCGTGCAGCAGCGCATCCGCGTCCGAGTGCCCGTCGAGGCCCTTCTCATGGGGGATCTCGACGCCGCCGAGGATCAGCTTGCGGCCGGCGACGAGGCGGTGGCTGTCGTAGCCCTGGCCGATGCGGTATGGGAGTTTCTTCATTGTTCGTCCATCTTCAAAAACAGTTCGGCGATGCGCAGGTCGTCCGGCCGCGTCACCTTCAGGTTGCGCGGATGGCCTTCGACGAGCAGCGGCGACAGCCCCAGCATCTCGACGGCGCTGGCGTCGTCCGTGATCGCCTCCGGGTCGGGCGCTTCTTCCAGCGCCCGCAACAGCAGCCGGTATGGGAACATCTGCGGCGTCTGCGCCAGCCACAGGCCATCGCGCGCCATCGTGGTGACCGGGCCGGTTCGCGTGCTCTTCACGGTATCGACGACGGGCAGCGCAAGCAGCCCGCCCGCCTCGTGGTCCCCGACTGCATCGATCAACTTGCCGATCAGCGCCGGCGTCAGCCCCGGGCGCGCGGCATCGTGCACCAGCACCAGGTCGTCCTGGCCGATGGCCGTGGCGAGCTGCCGCAGGCCGTTGCGGATGGATTCCATCCGCGTCGCCCCGCCACAGCGCAGCACCGTCACGCCGGCGAGATCGGCCGGCAGCGCCTCGGCCACGTAGGCATCGTCCGCGCTCACCACGACATACGTGTGGGCGATGCGGCTTGATCCCAGGAACGCGTCGACCGTATGCCGCAGCATCGGCTTGCCGAGCAGCGGCAGGTATTGTTTCGGACAGCCCGCGGCCATCCGCGCTCCCACGCCGGCGGCGGGGATCAGGGCAAAATAACTCATCTCTTCACTATCTAACGTCCCGCGCGCGTCTTCACGAGGATGCGCTGGATCTCCCCACCGCACGCCCGCGACAGCCGCGCATACTCGGCCGGCGCATCGATGCGCGCCTGCACCGCTTCCACCTTCGCCATCTCGGCCTTGATGTACGGCAGCCAGCCGCTGTCGATCTCGAACGCCAGCGCCGAACGCGCCGTGCCGGCCGGCGCATACAGCGGCTTGCCTTCGAAGCGCTTCGCCAGCGCCGTGCTGACGGTGCCCTGCACCTTCGGCAGGTGGTCCATGTAGGCCTGCATATGCCGCATCTCGTGCGCGAGGATTTCCTTGTAGCCGCAGGAGCCGACCGGGAACTCGTTGCCGACATAGATCTTCACCGGCGCATACGTCAGCTGCACCTTGATCTGCGGCGCGATGCATTCGTAGCCGCTCTTCGGGTCCTGCAGCATCTGGCCATCGAGCCCGATCTGCACCATCGACTCGGTGCGCGTCAGCCCCAGCACGAATGCGTTGTTGCTGGCCACGCCCTTCATCGCGGTGAGCATCTTGTACGACAGCTGTGTGTTGATCGTGTAGCCGTTCTGCTTCGCCGACAGCACCGAGATCGTCTTGTTGATCGTGTCCTCGCAGCGGATCTGGAACGGCGTGCGCGCCGCCGCGGCGTGTCCCGCCAGCAGGCAGCCCGGCAGTATCAACAGCGGCAACAGCGGCACACGCCACATGATCAATCCAGCGTCCAGTCCTTGCTGCGCAGCTTATCCAGCCAGAACACGCCGATGATCGTCTTCACGTCCGTGATGCGGCCCGTGCGCACCCAGTCCAGCAGTTCGTCCAGCGTGGCCGTGAAGCACTCGACGAATTCGCCTTCGTCCAGTTTCACTTCGCCCGCCTTCAGGCCGCGCGCCAGGAACAGTTCCAGGTGCTCGTCCGAATAGGCGATCGCGTTGTGGATCGTGGCGACGAACTTCCACTCGGTGGCCGTGTAGCCCGTCTCTTCTTCCAGTTCGCGCTTGGCGCAGTCCAGGTGCGCCTCGCCTTCGTCGATCTTCCCGGCCGGGAACTCGATGAACACTTGCTCGTTGGGGTAGCGGAACTGGCGTTCCAGCAGGATCCGGCCATCGTCCAGCACCGGCAGGATGACCACGGCGCCCGGGTGGCGGATGTATTCGCGGCCCGTGACCGCCCCGTTGGGGAGGCGGACGCGGTCCTTGTGAACTTTGAGGAAGCCGCCGTCGTAGGCGATGCCGCCGTCGATCTTCGTTTCCCTCAGGTGAGCATCGTCGCTCATGCACGCTCCTGTGTTGGTCAAAACGACAGTGTAGCAGTGCCGCGCGTTCAGCGAGATTTGCGCAGGTAGCGGACGACGAAGCCGGGGAAGGCGAAGACGATGAACACGCAGGCGGAGATCGCGTAGAACTCCCACGTTTGCGGGAACACGGTACCGATGCGGCCCTCGAGGGCGATGCCCAGCGCGCCGACGACGAAGTACAGCACCGTCAGCTCGACCAGGCGGATCGGAAAGGCCTTGCGCCCTGCCCCACCTTTCAGTGGGACGAAGGCGAAGACCTTGTCGTTGAAGAACGGCAGGTTGGCCAGCAGCAGGGCTGCGAGGATGACCAACCAGGCCGCGGCGCCGGCGTCCATTACGAAGCCAGCGTGGCCGTCATCGCGTGCAGGCACGCGGTCAGCAGCGGGCCGGGCACGACGCCCAGCACGAACACCATTGCGCCGTTCAGGCCGAGGACGATGTTCTTGTCCAGTGCGACCTTGATCGGTGCCGTGTCGGTCGGCTCGTCGAACCACATCGTCTTGACGACGCGCAGGTAGTAGAACGCACCCACCAGCGAAGCCATCACGGCGAACACGGTCAGCCACAGGTTACCGGTCTTCAGCACCGACTGCAGCACGGCGAACTTGGCGGCGAAGCCCATCAGCGGCGGCACGCCGGCCAGCGAGAACATCAGCAGCGTCATCAGCAGCGCATACCAGCCGGAGCGCTTGCTCAGGCCCTTGAAGTCGGCCAGTTCTTCCGCTTCGAAGCCGGCGCGCGACAGCACCATGATCAGCCCGAACGTGCCGAGCGTCGTCAGCACGTAGGTGATCGAGTAGTACAGCGCGGCGCTGTAGGCGGCCGATGCGTTGGTCTGGTCGGTGCCCACGACGCCGGCCATCAGGCCAAGCAGCACAAAGCCCATCTGCGCGATCGTCGAGTAAGCCAGCATGCGCTTCAGGTTCGATTGCGCGATCGCGGTCAGGTTGCCGATCACCAGCGACAGCACGGCCAGCACCGTCAGCATCTGCTGCCAGTCGAATGCCAGCGGCAGCAGGCCTTCAACCAGCAGGCGCACGCAGATCGCGAACGTCGCCAGCTTCGGCGCGCCACCCAGGAGCAGCGTGACGGCCGTCGGCGAGCCCTGGTACACGTCCGGCACCCACATGTGGAACGGCACGGCGCCCAGCTTGAACGCCAGGCCGGCAACGACGAACACGATGCCGAACACGAGGATCGTCGGGCTGATCGTACCGGCGGCGATCTTGCGTGCCATCTCGGTCAGTTCCAGCGTGCCCGTCGCGCCGTACAGCATCGACATGCCGTACAGCAGGAAGCCGGAAGCCAGCGCGCCCAGCACGAAGTACTTCATCGACGCTTCCGTCGCGGCGGTGTTGTCGCGGCGCAGTGCCACCAGCGCATACAGCGACAGCGACATCAGTTCCAGGCCCAGGTAGATGGACAGGAAGCTGTTCGCCGAGATCATGACCATCTGGCCGATCGTCGAGAACAGCGCGAGCGCGTAGAACTCGCCGCCCAGCGAACCGCCCAGCATGCCGCGGTCATGCGAGTACTGGCGCGCATACACCAGCGTGACACCCACCGACAGGTAGGTGAACAGCTTGAGCAGATTGCCCATCGGGTCGGACACGACCATCTTGTTGAACGCGTACGTCGTCGCGCCGCTGGAGAAGTCGGCGTACGTGAACACGGCGCAGCCGACCAGGGCCAGCAGCGACAGCGCATACGTGATGCCGCGCTGCTTCTCCGACAGGAACATGTCGATCAAGAGGATCACCGACGTGGCGACCAGCAGGAAGATCTCCGCGTAGATCGGAATCAGGTTGGAGTTATTCATGAAACTAGATCCTATTCTCAATCAGTGTGCAATCGCGAGCTTGCTCTGCGCTGCATGCTTCAGCAGGTCGGCCACCGACGTTTGCATCGTGTCGGTGAACGGCGCAGGCCACAGGCCCATCACGAGCACCGCGATCGCCAGGACGCCCAGCATCAGGAACTCGCGGTTGTTCACGTCGGTCAGCTCGGCCACGTGGTGATTGGTCACCTTGCCGAAGATGACGCGCTTGGCCATCCACAGCGAGTAGGCGGCGCCGAAGATCAGCGCGGTCGCGGCCAGGATGCCGGTGACGAAGTTGAACTGCACGGCACCCAGGATCACCATGAACTCGCCGACGAAACCGGAGGTCGCCGGCAGGCCGCAGTTGGCCATCGAGAACAGGATGAAGAACGCGGCGAACTTCGGCATCTTGTTGACGACGCCACCGTAGTCGGCGATCTGGCGCGAGTGGGCGCGGTCATACAGCACGCCGATGCACAGGAACATCGCGCCGGACACGAAGCCGTGCGAGATCATCTGCATGATGGCGCCTTGCGTGCCCATGTCGTTGAACATGAAGAAGCCCAGCGTGACGAAGCCCATGTGCGCGATCGACGAGTAGGCGACCAGCTTTTTCATGTCCTTCTGCACCAGGGCCACGAGGCCCACGTAGATCACGGCGATCAGCGACAGCACGATGACGACCGGCGCCAGGTAGTGCGAAGCGTCCGGGGTGATCGGCAGCGAGAAGCGCAGGAAACCGTATGCGCCCAGCTTCAGCATGATCGCGGCCAGCACGGCGGAACCGCCGGTCGGCGCTTCCACGTGCACGTCCGGCAGCCAGGTGTGCACCGGGAACATCGGCACCTTGACGGCGAACGCCATGAAGAACGCGACGAAGATCGCCACCTGCTCGTTCATCGACAGCGGCAGCTGGTGCCAGTCGAGGATGTTCCACGAACCGGATTTGTTGTACAGGTAGATGATCGCGACCAGCGTCAGCAGCGAGCCGAGGAACGTGTACAGGAAGAACTTGAACGCCGCGTAGACGCGGTTCGCACCGCCCCAGATACCGATGATGATGTACATCGGGATCAGCGTAGC
This sequence comes from Pseudoduganella flava, assembly GCF_007830495.1. Classification (GTDB taxonomy): domain Bacteria; phylum Pseudomonadota; class Gammaproteobacteria; order Burkholderiales; family Burkholderiaceae_D; genus Rugamonas; species Rugamonas flava. The sequence continues at coordinate 84,300 of NZ_VLKW01000013.1, forward strand.
TTCAAAGAAGAAGTAGAACAGCAGGCCGTCGAGCGCCGTGAACACGCCGATCATCAGGCCGGACAGGATCAGGAACGCACCCATGTACTGCGCCACGCGCTCCTGGATCACTTCCCAGGCGGAGATCACGACGATGATCGTGATGAACGCGGTCAGCGGCACGAACCACAGCGACAGGCCGTCGATGCCGAGGAAGTACTGGATGTTGAAGCGTTCGATCCACGGCATCGATTCGACGAATTGCACGCCGTGCGCCGCGTTGTCGAACCCCGTGAACAGCGGGATCGTCGGCAGCAGCGAAACGATGGAACCGATCAGTGCCAGCACGCGTACCAGCCCGGCACGCGAGTCGCGGCCGATCGCCAGGATGATGACGCCGAACAGGATCGGCAGCCAGATCGACAGGCTGAGGTAAGGAGGAAGATTATTAATCGTTGACTGCATCTTTTATCTCTTTTGCATGTCGGCGTTAAGCGTGCCAGAACGGCAGGAAGTACACCAGGAAGCCCAGGATACCGATGATCATCACGAACGCGTAGTGATAGATGTAACCGGTCTGCGCCAGGCGCGTCAGCGACGAGAACCAGCCCACCACTTTCGCCGAACCGTTGACCACCAGGCCGTCGATCAGCGCGCGGTCGCCCACTTGCCACAGGCCCGTGCCCAGCACGCGTGCACCCTTGGCGAAGAACGCCTGGTTGAACGCATCCATGTAGTACTTGTTGTCCAGCAGCGTGTGCAGGAACTTGAACTTGTCGTAGAACCAGGCCGGAACGCGCGGGTTCACCATGTAGCAGTAGTACGCCGAGACGACACCGGCCAGCGCGAGCCAGAACGGCGGCGTTTGCAGGCCGTGGATCGCCATCGCGACGGCGCCATGGAATTCCTCGTGCAGCTCGTGCATCGCGTGGTGGTTTTCGCCCACCGTGATGACGCCCTTGAAGAAGTCGCCGAACAGCATCGGCTCGATCGCCAGGAAGCCGATGATCACCGACGGAATCGCCAGCGCGGCCAGCGGGAACCAGACGACGAACGGCGACTCGTGCGGTTTCTCGCCCGGTGCCAGGCCGTGGTGGCCGTGATCGTCCTCTTCCTCTTCGCCGTGGGCGTCGGAATCGTGCGCGCCCTTCGCGATGTCGGCCGCGTGGTCGTGATGGTCGTCATGGTGCGCCTTGCCGAAGTTCTCCGGACCATGGAACACGCGGAAGTACATCCGGAACGAGTAGAACGCCGTGACGAACACGCCGGCCAGCACCGCGAAGTACGCGAAGCCGGCACCCGGCAGGTGCGTGGCGGCGACGGCCTCGATGATCGAGTCCTTCGAGTAGAAGCCGGAGAAGAACGGCGTACCGATCAGCGCCAGGGAACCCAGCAGCGACGTGATCCACGTGATCGGCATGTACTTGCGCAGGCCGCCCATGTTGCGGATGTCCTGGTCGTGGTGCATGCCGATGATGACGGAACCCGCGCCGAGGAACAGCAGCGCCTTGAAGAACGCGTGCGTCATCAGGTGGAACACGGCCACCGAGTAGGCGGACGAGCCCAGTGCCACGGTCATGTAGCCCAGCTGCGACAGGGTCGAGTAAGCGACGACGCGCTTGATGTCGTTCTGGATGATGCCCAGGAAGCCCATGAACAGCGCGGTGATCGCGCCGATGATCAGGATGAACGACAGCGCCGTGTCGGACAGCTCGAACAGCGGCGACATGCGCGACACCATGAAGATGCCGGCGGTAACCATCGTCGCCGCGTGGATCAGTGCGGAGATCGGGGTCGGGCCTTCCATCGAGTCCGGCAGCCACACGTGCAGCGGGAACTGGGCCGATTTACCCATCGCGCCGATGAACAGGCAGATGCAGGCGGTGGTGATCACCATCCAGTCCGTGCCCGGCAGCGTGGCGTTGACCAGCACGTCCTTCTTGGCGAACACGGTCTGGTAATCCATCGAGCCCGTGTAGGCCAGGATCAGGCCGATGCCGAGGATGAAGCCGAAGTCGCCCACGCGGTTGACGAGGAACGCCTTCATGTTGGCGAAGATCGCCGTCGGACGCTTGAACCAGAAGCCGATCAGCAGATACGACACGAGGCCCACCGCTTCCCAGCCGAAGAACAGCTGCAGGAAGTTATTGGACATCACGAGCATCAGCATCGAGAACGTGAACAGCGAGATGTACGAGAAGAAGCGGTTGTAACCCTCGTCCTCGGCCATATATCCGATGGTGTAGATGTGGACCATCAGCGAAACGAACGTGACGACGCACATCATCATCGCGGTCAGCGAATCGATCTGGAAGCCGACGTCGAGATTGACGCCCGCCACCGTCATCCAGCGGTACACGGTACCGTTGTAGGTGGCGCCGTCCATCACTTGCATCAGGGTCTGGAACGAGATCAGGAATGCGACGAGCACGCCCAGGATCGTTGCCGCCGTGGCCACCTTGCGGTTGACCACGTTGCCGAAGAACTTCGTGCCGAAGAGGCCCGCGATCGCGGACCCCGCCAACGGCGCGAGGGGAACAGCGAGAAGAAGGTTAGGGTTAAGCCCCGTCATGATGAACCTATCTGTTTATTATTCGAGGGTTAAAAACTAGCCTTTGAGGCTGTCCAGGTCTTCGACGTTGATCGTGTCCAGGTTACGGAACATCAGCACCAGGATCGCGAGGCCGATCGCCGATTCGGCGGCCGCCACGGTCAGGATGAAGAACACGAAGATCTGGCCGGCAGCGTCGCCCAGGAAGTGCGAGAACGCGATGAAGTTCATGTTCACTGCCAGCAGCATCAGTTCGATGGCCATCAGCAGCACGATGACGTTCTTGCGGTTCAGGAAAATACCGACGATCGAGATCGCGAACAAGATCGCGCCCAGGACCAGGTAGTGAGCCAGCGACAGGGTCATGGGGCCTCCTTGGTTGCTACGGTGGACGCGACTTCCTTCTTCACGGCGTCCATCTTGACGATCTTCAGGCGGTCGTTGCGCTTCACGCGCACGGCCTCGCCCGGATCAAAGTACTTGATGTCCTTGCGCTTGCGCAGCGTCAGCGCGACAGCGGCGACGATTGCCAGCAGCAGGATCACGGCGGCCACTTCGAACGCATAGACGTACTGCGTATAAATCAGCTTGCCCAGTTCCTTCGTGTTGCCGATGGTGTTCGCGGCTTCCGGAATCGGCGTCTCGACGCCGAACGAACGCCACAGCACCGATGCCATCTCCAGCACGATGATGCCGCCGACGATCGACGCTACCGGCAGGTAGTTCCAGAATCCTTCGCGCAGCTTGGTCTGGTCGATATCGATCATCATCACGACGAACAGGAACAGCACCATGACGGCGCCCACGTACACGAGCACCAGCACGATCGCCAGGAACTCGGCTTTCAGCAGCAGCCAGATGCCGCCTGCCTGGAAGAAGGCCAGCACGAGGAACAGTGCCGCCGTCACGGGATTGCGCGCCGTGATCACGCGTGCCGCGGCGACCACCATGATGGTCGCGAACACGTAGAACAATACGGTTGTGAAAGTCATCTTCTTATTCCGTTCCTGATCAGCGATACGCGGCGTCCGCAGCGCGGTTGGCGGCGATTTCCGCCTCGTAGCGGTCGCCGACGGCCAGCAGCATCTCCTTGGTGTAGTACAGGTCGCCCCGCTTCTCACCGTGGTATTCCAGCACGTGCGTCTCGACGATCGAGTCGACCGGGCAGGACTCTTCGCAGAAGCCGCAGAAGATGCACTTGGTCAGGTCGATGTCGTAGCGCGTCGTGCGGCGGGTGCCGTCGTCGCGCTCGTCCGATTCGATCGTGATCGCCATCGCCGGGCACACCGCTTCGCACAGCTTGCAGGCGATGCAGCGCTCTTCGCCGTTCGGGTAACGGCGCAGCGCGTGCAGGCCGCGGAAGCGCGGCGACATCGGGGTCTTCTCTTCCGGGTACTGCACCGTGATCTTGCGCGAGAACATGTACTTGCCCGTCAGCGCCAAGCCCTTGAACAACTCGGTCAGCATGAAGCTGCCGATAAAGTCTTTTACTCGTGTCATTTTTGCGCTTCCCTTACTTCCAAATATTCCACGGCGTCTGCATCCAGCACGCGACCAGCACCAGCCAGAACAGCGTCAGCGGAATGAATACCTTCCAGCCCAGACGCATGATCTGGTCGTAGCGGTAACGCGGGAAGGTACCACGCACCCAGATGAAGAGCGACACGATCAGGAACGTCTTCACGAACAGCCAGAAGAAGCCGCCGAACCCGCCCCAGAATTCCAGGAACTTGAACGGTGCGGCCCAGCCGCCCAGGAACATGATCGCTGCCAGCACGCCGACGAGGATCATGTTGGCGTATTCGGCCAGCATGAACATCGCGTACGACATGCCCGAGTACTCGACCATGTGGCCGGCCACGATTTCCGATTCGCCTTCCACCACGTCGAACGGGTGGCGGTTCGTCTCGGCCAGGCCGGACGTCAGGTACACGACGAACAGCGGCAGCAGCGGCAGCCAGTTCCACGACAGGATGTTCACGCCCATGTCGGCGAAGCGGCCGACGCCCTGGCCGTTGACGATGTCGATGAAGTTCAGCGAGCCGGACACCATCAGCACGACGACCAGCACGAAGCCCATCGGGATTTCGTACGAGATCATCTGCGCCGACGCACGCATCGCGCCCATGAACGAATACTTCGAGTTCGACGACCAGCCGGCGATGATGATGCCGTACACCTCCATCGACGTGATCGCCAGCAGCAGCAAGAGGCCCGCGTTGACGTTGGCGAGCACCGCTTCCGGGCCGAACGGCACGACGGACCATGCGGCCAGCGCCGGCATGATCGTCATGATCGGGCCGATCACGAACAGGCTGCGGGCAGCCTTCGACGGGATGACGATCTCTTTGAGCAGCAGCTTCAACGCGTCGGCGATCGGCTGCAGCAGGCCCATCGGGCCCACGCGGTTCGGGCCCACGCGGATCTGGATCCAGCCGATCAGCTTGCGTTCCCACAAGGTCAGATAAGCCACGAGGCCCATCAGCGGTGCGAGCACGCAGAGCAGCTTGATCATCGTCCAGACCAGCGGCCAGGCGGCGCCGAGCGCCGCTTCACCGTTGGTGGTGATGGTGTTGACGAATTCCAGAGCCATTATTTGCCCTCCCCTGCCTTGGCAACCGAGATGGATCCGAACATGTCACCCAGCGTTGCCGTCGACGGGTGTGCCGCGGAGACGCGCACGACGTGGGCCGGCAGGCCCGCGTCCACACGCGCTTCCAGGATGGCGGCGCCGGTGCCTTGCTGCACCTGCACCATGTCGCCGCTCTTCACGCCCAGCTGTTCGGCCAGTTGCGCGGAGATGACGGCCTTCGGCGCCTGCGCGTCGACGGTGGCCTGCAGCGGCGGCGAACGGCGCGCCAGCGCGTCGGCGAAGTAGATCGGCACGTCGGCGATGCGTTCGAGCTTGTCACCGGCGCCGAACGATGCCGGCTTGAGCGCCACGTTTGCCACATTCGACAGTTTCGCGGACACGTCAGCAGGGTTTGCCGGATTCGCAGCACCCAGCACTTCGTCGCGGATCGCTTCGGACGTTTCGTAGTCGAAGCCCGGCACGCCCAGGATGTTGCCCAGCACGCGCAGCACCTTCCACGCGGGGCGTGCTTCGCCCAGCGGTTTCACGGTGCCGTTGAAGCTTTGCGCACGGCCTTCGCAGTTGACGAAGGTACCGGACGTTTCGGCGAACGGCGCGATCGGCAGCAGCACGTCGGCGTAGTCCAGGCCATGCTGGAACGCGGACATCACGACGACCATCTCGGCACCCTTCAGCGCGGCGACGGCCTGCTGCGGGTTGGCCGCATCCAGCTCCGGTTCCGCGTTCAGCAGCACGTAGGCCTTCTTCGGCTCGGCGAATGCCGGCTTGGACGACACGGCGCCGGCGATGTAGCCGCCGACCGTGTTCGCGGCTTCCGTCAGGTAGCCCAGCTTCGCGCCGGTCGCGTTGGCGATCCATTGCGCGGCCGCGTGGATCGCGGATGCTTGCGGGTGATGCACGGCGGCGTTACCCAGGAATACAGCTTTCTGCTCGCCGGACAGCAGGCTCGCAGCGACGGCCTTGGCGGCGTCGGTGACGTCGCCTTCGAAGCCGGCGGGTGCCGCTTCGCCCTTCGCTTGCGCGACGGCCAGCACGATGTTGTTCAGCGCGGCGACCCAGTCGGACGGCGCGATGACGATGTTGTTGGCGACCTTGATCAGGTTCTCGTCAGCGGTGCCGTGCAGGATGGACAGCTGTGCGCCGCCCTTCACTGCCGCGCGCAGGCGTGCCGCCAGCAGCGGGTGATCCTTGCGCAGGAACGAACCGATGACGAAGGCACGCTGCAGCGACGACACGTCGGCGATCGGCATGCCCAGCCACGGGGTCACTTGACCGTCCAGTGCGAAGTCGGTCTGGCGCAGGCGGAAGTCGACGTTTTCAAAGCCGATGCCCGATGCCAGCTTCTTCAGCAGCGCCAGTTCTTCCAAGGTGGAGTGGCCGGTGGCGTACGCGGCGATCGCGTCGGCGCCATGTTCGTGACGGATGTTTTTCAAGCCGTGCGCGACATATTCCAGCGCCGTCTGCCAGTCGACCTGCTTCCATTCGCCGCCTTGCTTGAGCATCGGCTGCGTCAGGCGCTCCTGCGAGTCCAGCGCTTCGTACGAGAAGCGGTCCTTGTCGGAGATCCAGCACTCGTTGATCGCTTCGTTCTCCAGTGGCAGCACGCGCTTCACCTTGCCCTGCTTGACCTGGACGATCAAGTTCGTGCCCAGACCGTCGTGCGGCGACACGGATTTGCGGCGCGACAGTTCCCAGGTACGGGCGCTGTAGCGGAACGGCTTCGACGTCAGCGCGCCCACCGGGCACAGGTCGATCATGTTGCCGGAGATTTCCGAGCTGACCGCTTCGCCGACGAACGTCGTGATTTCCGAATGCTCACCGCGGCCCAGCATGCCCAGCTCCATCACGCCGGCCACTTCCTGGCCAAAGCGCACGCAGCGGGTGCAGTGGATGCAGCGGCTCATCTCCTTCATTGAGATCAGCGGGCCTGCCTCTTTCGGCACGACGACGCGCTTTTCTTCCTCGTAGCGGGAGTTGTTCTTGCCGTAGCCCACGGCCAGATCCTGCAGCTGGCACTCGCCGCCCTGGTCGCAGATCGGGCAATCCAGCGGGTGGTTAATCAGCAGGAATTCCATCACGGACTTCTGTGCCTGCACGGCCTTGTCGCTGTGCGAGCGCACCACCATGCCCGCGGAGACTGGCGTGGCGCAAGCCGGCAGCGGCTTCGGCGCTTTCTCCACCTCGACGAGGCACATGCGGCAGTTCGCTGCGATCGACAGTTTCTTGTGATAGCAGAAGTGCGGGATGTACGTACCCAGTTTGTTGGCAGCGTCCATCACCATCGAACCTGGTGGGACTTCTACCTTTTTGCCGTCAATTTCGATTTCAACCATGATGTCGCATTAGTAGGCCGAGACAGGCACCAGGCAGTGCTTGTGCTCGACGTGATATTCGAATTCTTCGCGGAACTGCTTGATGAACGCGCGGACCGGCATTGCGGCAGCGTCGCCCAGCGCGCAGATCGTGCGACCCTGGATGTTGTCGGCGATCGAGTTCAGCATGTCGAGGTCCGACTGGCGGCCTTCGCCGTGCTCGATGCGGTGGATCATCCGGTACATCCAGCCCGTGCCTTCGCGGCACGGCGTGCACTGGCCGCAGGACTCTTCGTAATAGAAGTACGACAGGCGCTCCAGCGCCTTGACCATGCAGCGGGTCTCGTCCATCACGATCACGGCGCCCGAACCCAGCATCGAACCCGCTTTCGCGATCGAGTCGTAGTCCAGGTCCGTCTCCATCATGATCTCGCCGCGGATCACCGGTGCGGACGAACCGCCCGGAATCACGGCCTTGATCTTCTTCCCGCCGCGCATGCCGCCGGCCAGTTCCATCAGCTTCGCGAACGGTGTGCCGAGCGGGACTTCGTAGTTGCCCGGACGCTCCACGTCGCCGGAGATCGAGAAGATCTTCGTGCCGCCGTTGTTCGGCTTGCCCAGCGCCGCGTAGTTCTCGGCGCCGATGTTCAGGATGAACGGCACCGCGGAGAACGTCTCGGTGTTGTTGATCGTCGTCGGCTTGCCGTACAGGCCGAACGAGGCCGGGAACGGCGGCTTGAAGCGCGGCTGGCCCTTCTTGCCTTCCAGCGATTCCAAGAGCGCGGTCTCTTCGCCGCAGATGTAGGCGCCGTAGCCGTGGTGCGCATGCAGCTGGAAGCTGAAGTCCGAACCCAGGATGCGGTCGCCCAGGAAGCCGGCGGCGCGCGCCTCTTCCAGCGCCTCTTCGAAGCGCAGGTATTCCTGGAAGATCTCGCCGTGGATGTAGTTGTAGCCCACGGTGATGCCCATCGCGTAAGCGCCGATGGCCATGCCTTCGATCAGCGCATGCGGGTTGTAGCGGATGATGTCGCGGTCCTTGAACGTGCCCGGCTCGCCCTCATCTGTATTGCAGACGAGGTACTTCTGGCCCGGGAACTGGCGCGGCATGAAGCTCCACTTCAGGCCCGTCGGGAAACCGGCGCCGCCGCGGCCGCGCAGGCCGGAGGCCTTCAGGTCGGCGATGATCTGTTCCGGCGCGATCTTCTCTTCGAGGATGCGGCGCAGGGCGGAATAACCGCCGCGCTTCACGTAGTCGGCCAGGCGCCAGTTGTCGCCGGTGAGGTCCTTCAGGATCAGCGGATTGATGTGACGATTGTGGAGCGAGGTCATTTCTTCAGTTCCTCCACCAGTTCGTCGATCTTCGCATTGTTCATGAAGCTGCACATGCGGTGGTTATTCACCAGCATCACCGGCGCGTCGCCGCAGGCGCCCATGCACTCGCCTTCCATCAGCGTGAACTCGCCGTCTTCGGTGGTTTCGCGGTAGTCGATGCCCAGCTTCTGCTTCAGGTGTTCGCCGGCCTTCACGCCGCCCGACAGCGCGCACGGCAGGTTGGTGCACACGGTGATCTTGTGCTTGCCGGCGGGCTTCAGGTTGTACATGTTGTAGAAGGTCGCGACTTCCTGCACGGCGATCGCCGGCATGCCGATATAGTCGGCGATTTCCTTCATCGTTTCCGGCGACAGCCAGCCCAGTTCAACCTGGGCATGGGCCAGCGCGGCCATCACGGCCGACTGACGCTGGTCGGCCGGATACTTGGCCAACTCGCGGTCGATTTTTTTGTAGCACTGCTCGGATAACATAATCTTTCTGCCTCTTTAGCGGTCAATACTGCCGAACACGATGTCTTGCGTGCCGATGATGGTCACGGCGTCGGCGATCATGTGACCGCGCGCCATTTCGTCCAGGCTTTGCAGGTGTACGTAGTCCGGCGTACGGATCTTCAGGCGGTACGGCTTGTTGGCGCCGTCGGACACGATGTAGATGCCGAATTCGCCCTTCGGGTGCTCCACGGCGGTGTAAACCTCGCCCGGCGGCACGTGGAAGCCTTCCTGGAACAGCTTGAAGTGGTGGATCAAGGATTCCATGTTCGACTTCATGTCCACGCGGTTCGGCGGCGCGACCTTGCGGTTGTCCGTCATCACGGGGCCCGGGTTATTGCGCAGCCATTCGATGCACTGCTTGATGATGCGGTTCGACTGGCGCAGCTCTTCCACGCGCACCAGGTAACGGTCGTAGCAGTCGCCGTTGGTGCCGATCGGGATGTCGAAGTCCATCAGGTCGTACACTTCGTACGGTTGCTTCTTGCGCAGGTCCCACTGGATGCCCGAGCCGCGCAGCATCGCGCCCGTGAAGCCCATCGCCAGCGCGTCTTCCGGCGTGACGACGCCGATGCCCACCGTACGCTGCTTCCAGATGCGGTTATCGGTCAGCAGGGTTTCGTATTCGTCGACGTAGCCGGGGAAGCGGTTCGTGAACGATTCCAGGAAGTCCAGCAGCGAACCCTGGCGGTCTTCGTTCAGGCGGTCGATTTCCTTCTTGCTGCGGATCGGCGACTGCTTATGCTGCGGCATCACGTCCGGCAGGTCGCGGTACACGCCGCCCGGGCGGTAGTACGCCGCGTGCATGCGCGCGCCCGACACGGCTTCGTAGCAGTCGAACAGGTCTTCGCGGTCGCGGAACGCGTACAGGAATGGGCCCATCGCACCGACGTCCAGCGCGTGCGCGCCCAGCCACATCAGGTGGTTCAGGATGCGGGTGATCTCGTCGAACATCACGCGGATGTACTGCGCGCGCAACGGCACTTCGATGCCCAGCAGCTTCTCGACGGCCATCACGTAGCCGTGCTCGTTGCACATCATCGACACGTAGTCGAGACGGTCCATGTACGGCACGGATTGCAGGTAGGTCTTCTGCTCGGCCAGCTTCTCGGTCGCGCGGTGCAGCAGACCGATGTGCGGGTCGGCACGCTGGATCACTTCACCGTCCAGCTCAAGCACCAAACGCAGCACACCGTGCGCTGCCGGGTGCTGCGGACCAAAGTTCAGGGTGTAGTTCTTAATCTCAGCCATTATTTCATCCCGTATTTTTCTTCGCGGATCACGCGCGGCACGTTTTCGCGCGGCTCGATCGTCACCGGCTGGTAGATCACGCGGCCCTGCTCGGCGTCGTAGCGCATCTCGACGTAACCGGCGACAGGGAAGTCCTTGCGGAACGGGTGGCCGATGAAGCCGTAGTCGGTCAGGATGCGACGCAGGTCGCTATGGCCTTCGAAGATGATGCCGAACAGGTCGAACGCCTCGCGCTCGAACCAGTTCACGGCGCGCCAGATGTCGGTGACCGATGCCACGATCGGCATTTCGTCGTCCGGGCAGAACGTGCGTACGCGCACGCGCCAGTTGTGCTTCACCGACAGCAGGTGCGACACCACGCCGAAGCGCGGGCCTTCCCACGTGCCTTCGCCGTAGGTGGAATAGTCGACGCCGCACAGGTCGATCAGCTGATCGAAGCCGAGTGCGGCGTTGTCGCGCAGCGTCTGCATCACCGCGTGATAGTCGTCGGCCTTGACGACCAGCGTGATTTCACCGAGCGCCACCGTGATGGCGGCGCGTTCGCCCAAGGCGCTGGCCAGGGCGCCTTGCAATGCTTCCAGATGTGTAGTCATAGTTCTTGCGCGCCCCGTTTAACGTGCGATCGTGTTGGTGCGCTTGATCTTGTTTTGCAGCTGCAGGATGCCGTACAGCAGGGCTTCCGCGGTCGGCGGGCAACCCGGAACGTAGACGTCGACGGGCACGATGCGATCGCAGCCGCGCACGACGGAGTAGGAATAGTGGTAGTAGCCGCCGCCGTTCGCGCAGGAACCCATCGAAATGACCCAACGCGGTTCGGACATCTGGTCGTACACCTTGCGCAGTGCCGGCGCCATCTTGTTGCACAGCGTGCCGGCGACGATCATCACGTCGGACTGGCGCGGCGATGGACGGAACACGATGCCGAAGCGGTCCAGGTCGTAACGGGCTGCGCCCACGTGCATCATTTCAACCGCGCAGCAGGCCAGACCGAACGTCATCGGGAACATCGACCCGGTACGCGCCCAGTTGATCAGCTTGTCGGCCGAGGTGGTGATGAAACCTTCGTTTAATACGCCTTCAATAGCCATGGCTTATTCCCAATCAAGGGCACCTTTCTTCCAGATATACCAAAAACCGACGACGAATTCGGCGATGAACACCATCATCGTCACGAAGCCCTGCCAGCCCAGCTCGCGCATGGAGACACCCCACGGGAAGAAGAATGCCGTTTCCAGGTCGAACAAAATGAAAAGAATCGCGACGAGGTAATAACGCACGTCGAATTTCATGCGCGCATCTTCGAAGGCTTCGAAGCCGCACTCGTAAGGGGAAAGTTTCGCCGCATCGGGCTTGTGCGGACCAAGCAGACGGCCCAGCACCTGGGGTGCTACACCGACACCGAGGCCGACCAGAATGAACAGAAGTACGGGGAAGTAATTTTCGAGGTTCACGGTAGGATCACTGCTGTTGTTGATCGGTTGGAGGTGCCACGCCATTGCGACGCAGCTCATACGCTCGATCCCAATCAAACGTACCAGACCAGGATCAAACGACACATCCTCGTAAAAAAACCAGCTAGAGGCATGAGGGAACTCAGGCGCCTTTTGCTGGCTTTTCAGAATCTTTTGGTGCCGACGACGAGACTCGAACTCGTACAGCTTGCGCCACTACCCCCTCAAGATAGCGTGTCTACCAATTTCACCACGTCGGCATGTCAAGGCCATTATTCTACTCTTCTTTGCGCCGTTTGTTAATCGGAATTGCGCAGGATCAAGGAGAAAAACGGCAAAAAGATCAAAATGCTCTGTTTTACTTCGGTGCCGGCTCGGTTGCCGGCGCCGCTACAGGCGCAGCAGGCTGGGCCGGAGCGGCTTGCGTTGCCGGCGGCACACCCTGGCTTCCGGCAGGCGCAGCCGGCGCCGGCTGCGTCGCGGCCGGAATCGCAGCGGAACCCTTGACCGGCACCGTCACGTTCGACAGCACGCCGCCGCCGGACGATGCGCCGCGGTTGTTCGCCATCAGTGCCAGGCCCAGCGTGGCGGCGAAGAACACGGCCGCGGCCAGCGCCGTCGACTTCGACAGGAAGTTCGACGAACCGGTGGCGCCGAACAGGCTGCCCGATGCGCCGGAACCGAATGCCGCGCCCATGTCGGCGCCTTTGCCGTGCTGCATCAGCACGAGGCCGATGATGGCCAGCGCCGACAGAACCTGTACTACGACGATCAGATTGAACAAGGTGTTCATGCTATTCCATTCTCAGTTATCAATTACCGGGCCGCCTTTTACGCGGCCCGCCTACCCTTCCCGTCACCGGGAAATTCTTTCTATTCGATGCTCAGTTACCGGCATCCACGATGGCCAGGAAATCCTTTGCCTTCAATGCCGCGCCGCCGATCAGGCCGCCATCGATGTCCGGCTGGCCCAGCAAATCCTTCGCGTTCTCCGGCTTCATGCTGCCGCCGTACAGGATCGGTACGGTGGCCGCCGCGGCCGGGTTGCGCTCGCCGACTTGCTTGCGCAGCAGCGCGTGCACTTCCTGCGCCATTGCCGGCGTGGCCGTCTTGCCGGTGCCGATCGCCCACACGGGCTCGTACGCCAGCACGATCTTTTCCAGCGCCGGATTTTCCAGCACGTCCAGCACCGCTTGCAGTTGCGCGCAAACGACAACGTTCGTGCGCCCCGCCTCGCGCTGCTCGAGCGTTTCGCCGACGCAAACGATCGGGGTCAGCCCGGCATTCAGCGCGGCCAGCGCCTTCTGTGCCACCAGCTCGTTGCTTTCGTGGTGATAAGCACGCCGCTCCGAGTGGCCGCAGATCACGTAGCGGCAGCCGAAATCCTGCAACATCGACGCCGCCGTTTCGCCGGTGTACGCACCGGCGGCATAGGCCGACACGTCCTGCGCACCCCACGCCACGGGTGTGCCCTGCAACTCGGCCTGGCATTGTGCCAGATAAGGGGCCGGTACGCATACTGCGCAGTCGGCGTTTTTCGCGGCATAGCCTTCGACGATCCCGCGTAATAATACAGAATTGGCGGCCAGGCTGCCGTTCATCTTCCAGTTTCCGATGACGAGTTTGCGTCTCATAGTTATTCGAGTATCAAGAAATCCTCGATTGTAACGTGCGCCGCAACAGGGGGTCAAACGAACTGTAGTCGACTACATGAGCAATGTAGTCGGTGTTTTTACGTCACCTGCAGCATGATCTTGCCGACGTGCGTGCTGCTTTCCATCAGCCGGTGCGCCTCGGCGGCCTGCTCCAACGGGAAGCTTTCGTAGATGACGGGCTTGATCTTTTTCGCCTCCAGCAGCGGCCACGCGTGCGTGCGTAACTGCTGCGCGATCGCGGCCTTGAAGGCGACGGAACGGGGCCGCAGCGTCGAGCCCGTGACGGTGAGGCGGCGGCGCAGCACCTGGCCCATGTCCAGCGTGCCTTTCGCGCCGCCCAGCAACGCGATGATGACGATGCGTCCGTCATCGGCCAGGCAGTTGATCTCGCGCGGCAGGTAGTCGCCGCCGACCATGTCGAGGATGACGTCGACGCCGTTGTCGCCCGTCAGTTGCTTGGCGACGACACCGAAGTCCTCATGCCGGTAGTTGATGCCCCGCTCGGCGCCCAGCTGTTCGCAGGCCCGCGCCTTGTCCTCGCTGCCGGCCGTGGCGAACACGCGGTGGCCCAGTGCGCTGGCCAGCTGGATCGCCGTGACGCCGATGCCGGACGTGCCGCCCTGCACCAGCAGCGACTCACCCGGACCCAGCCGGGCGCGGTCGAAGACATTGCTCCAGACGGTGAAATAGGTTTCGGGCAGCGACGCCGCCTCGATCAGCGACAGCCCCTGCGGCACGGGCAGGCATTGCAGCGCCGGCGCGACGACGTACTCGGCATAGCCGCCGCCCTGCACGAGCGCGCAGACGAGGTCGCCCGGCTTGAAGCCGGTGCCGTCCAGGTCGCCTTCGACGATCTCGCCGGCCACTTCCAGGCCCGGCAGGTCGGACGCCCCCGGCGGCGGCGCGTAGCTGCCCAGGCGCTGGAACACGTCAGGGCGGTTGACGCCGGCCGCATGCACGCGGATCAGCACCTCGCCGGCGCCCGGCACGGGCTTGTCGCGGTAGCACAGCCGCAGCACATCCGCCGGGCCCGGTTTGGTGATCTCGATCGCGCGCATGGGGGGTCCTTTCAGGGAAAGGGCCATTTTAGCAAAACGCTATTGTTGGCGCGTCGGGGCCTGTCGGCTTGCTAAACCCAACGGCAGAGGCCGGGGTCAGACCCGCCGGGTCTGACCCCTGGGTTTGCAGTTGGGGTGAATGCAAGCGCCTGCAGCTTGCTGAAAGCTAGCCCCCAGCCGCAGCCCTGCATGGCTGCGGCGTTCGGCCCGACTTCGGGACTGGCTCGACTGCGCTAGCCCCCAGCCGCAGCCCTGCATGGCTGCGGCGTTCGGCAGGCGCGAAGCGGTGCTTCGCGAAACCCCTGCCTCCCCCCCCGCTTCACCCGCCGGTTCTGGAAGTCCTCGGCAGCGGCTTCCCCGGCTTCCACGCAGCCGACAGCGCCTGTCCTTCCTCGATCTGCTCCGGCGTCATCTTCTTGGCGACAGCGTTGCGATGTTCGGCGGCGTTGGCGTTGCCGCCGGCGGCGGCCAAGTTCCACAGCATGTAGGCGAGCACGTCATCCTGCGGCATGCCGCCGATGTGGTAACGGTACATCAGGCCGAGCACCTGCTGCGCGTCCGCGTGGCCTTGCTCGGCCGCCTTGCGGAACCACGTCACCGCCTGCTTGTGATCCTGGATCACGGCGTTGCCCGTGTAGTACATCGCGCCGACGACGTACTGCGCGTCGGCCTTGCCCTGCAGCGCCGCGCGGCGGTGCCACATCAGGGCCTGCTTGTAGTCCTGCTGCACGCCGCGCCCCATGTAGTACATGATGCCGAGCAGGTGCTCGGCATCCGCATTGCCAGCGCGCGCCAGCGGCAGGATTTCCTTGTACGCGAGTGCGTAGTTGCCATTGTTGTAGGCGGTCGCCCCTTCCGCGAAACCGGCATGCGCGCTGCCATGCCAGGCCAGCGCGATGCCGAAGGAGGCGGCGATCGCCACGATCAGTCGTCCTAGTTTTTTCATTTGCGAGTGGATTCGTTCTTTTCTTTATTTCCGTCTCGTCGGGAGCGATGCGCGCTCCCGTCGTCTCATTTCCAGCTGACTTTGCCGAGCCCGTCCACGCTGACGTTGCGGTGCTGCGGCTTGCCGTACACAGTGACCGAGCCAAGGCCGGACAAGTTCAAATTGGCGTTCATGCGCGCGTTGACGGTGGCGTTGCCGAGGCCGGACAGGTCGATCTCGACGGTATCGGCCTGGAACTGCTGCGCGTTCAAGCCGCCGAGCCCGCCCAGCGACGCCTTCAGCATCCTGCTGCGTCCGCCGAGCGTCACGTAGCCGGCGCCGCCCAGGTCGAGGTCGACGTTGTCGTTGTCCGTTACCCACACGTGCATGCTGCCCACGCCGCCCAGGCTCGCCTTCAGCCGCCGGTACTCGCCCACGACCTTCAGGCTGCCCGCGCCATCGAGCGTGATGTCGAGGGCGTCGCCAGTGAAGCCCGACACGTCCGCCGACCCGACGCCTTCCGACACCAGCTCGCGCAGCTCCGGCAGCACGAGCTCGGCGCGCAGCGATGAACGCCCCAGCTTGATACCCTGGCTGTCGCTGTCCAGGGTCAGCGTGTCGCCGGACTGCACGGCCGTGACCCTGGACACGTGGCGCTTTTCTCCAATGACGTTCAGCGACGGCACCGCGCCCTGGCGCAGCTTCAGGTCGAGTACGCCATCGAGCTTCACGCGCACGACCTTGGCATCGATGGGCCTGGTCTCGTTGACGTCTTCCGCGGCCGTGGCGCCAATCGCCAGACACAGCAATGTCAACAGGAGGGCGAAGCTGAATCGTTTGTTCATCGTGGTTCCTTGGTACGGGTCAGGTCGTGGCTCGGTGTGGCGCTTGTACGCGCTTGTACGTGTGTTTCTACGCGTGTTTTTACGCTTTTCCTACGTGTATTTGCGCGGGTTTACGGGCGCCGGCACGGCATGACGGCCGGGATGGTGCGATGTGCGGCAATGTTCATTGGATTCTCCTTCCCGGCATGAGTTGTTCGATATTCGCATGGTAACGATGGCGGGCCGCGAAAGCACGGCAAATGCGATGAACTGCAGAAAACAGGGATCAGGCGACCAAAACGCCTGCCCGGGCGGGCCGCCGGCACATTCGCCGCGCCGCTGGCAGCGCCGGCATCGCTGTTTAGTAAATCGAATTAAACTGGGCCGCCATTTCGGGATTCACTTGATCTTGCCTTTTTAAAAATCAATACTCGTCTCGCCAAAAAGGCCGTACCCGGCCATATTCCAAGGAGACGAAATGCATCCAACCAAGCGATCCCTGATGAGCCTGGCGGTCGCCAGCGCTTGCAGCCTCGCCGCGTGGTCCGCCCATGCGCAGGCCGGCGCCGCCGCCGATCCCAATGCGAATTCCACCGCATCCGCGCCGGCCGAGGCACCCACCGTCGGCCCGGTCAACGGCGGCGACCAGATCCCCGAAGTGAAGGTGACGGCGACGCGTTATTCGACGTCGCTGCTGCGTACCCCGCTGGCCGTGTCGGCATTCAGCCAGGACCAGCTGACGCGCAAGGGCGCGACGAGCCTGAAGGACCTGACCGGCGAGATCCCCAACGTCGTCATCGACAGCACGGGGCTGGACTCCGCGGTGCAGATCACGATCCGCGGCATCACGTCCACCAACTTCACGGAGACGGGCGACCCGGCCGTGGGCTTCCACGTGGACGGCATGTACTCGCCGCGGCCGCAGGGCGCGCAGGCGCTGATGTTCGACGTCGACCAGGTCGAGGTGCTGCGCGGCCCGCAAGGCACGCTGTTCGGCCGTAACTCGACGGGCGGCAGCATCAACGTGATCTCCGCGAAGCCCGACTTCTCCGGCAATTACGGCCGGGCCAACGTCGACATCGGCAATTACCGCAAGAAGCAGATCTCGGTGGTCCAGAACATCGCGGTGAACGACCAGCTCGCGCTGCGCGGCACGTTCATGAAGGTCAAGCGCGACGGCTACGCGAACCAGATGCGCGATCTGTCCGAAGCAAATGCGCCGGCGTTGGGCTGGATCCCGAACGGCAAGCCTGACGTCGACCAGCGCTTCAACGCCGTCATCGGCAAGGACAAGTTCTACACCAACCAGGACCAGTGGGCGGCCCGCCTCTCGGCGCTGTACAAGGTGAACGCGGACCTGACCCTGAAGGCCGCTTACGAACACTTCCAGGACAACGGCGCCGGCGGCGCGGACTTCCGCGATTGCGACGCGACCGCGGGCACCCGCTACGCGTGCGCACCGGGCACCGGCAAGTGGGACCTGCTGATCAACGTGCCGGGCCAGGTGGACATGCAGATCCGCACCTTGCGCACTGGCCTGTCGTGGACCATCAACCCGACGACGACGTTCGACTACACGTTCCAGGTCGCCGACCAGAAGCGCGCCGAGATCACCGACGACGACAAGGGCATGCAGCACGCGGCGCCGTTCCAGATCAACGGCGCCTATCCGAATTCGGCCACCGGCAACTGGGGCACGTGGCCGCTGAAGGACGTGTTCCACCGCACCCTCGATTCGCGCTATCTCTCCACCGTGCACGAGGCGCAGCTGAAGCAGACGCTGGGGCCGTTGCAGTACGTGGCGGGCCTGTTCTGGATGCACGAACGTAACCGCATCGATTACGAGATGACGGAGACGATCCAGAAGCCGTTCGGTGACGTCGGCTCGGTGCTGTATCACCAGCCGAACCGGCAGGTGGATGCGAAGGCGCTGTTCGCGCAGGGCGACTGGAAGTTCGCACCGACGTGGACCGGCACGCTGGGCGCGCGCTACAGCAAGGACAGCAAGGAGGACAAGGGCGGCAAGGTGTATGGCGCGAACTGGATCGGCAACGCGGCCTACTACAATGGCCTGTACAGCCAGGGCACGCCGGGCACGCCGGGCTTCCACGTCCACGACGGCACCGACCTGACGCCGGCGATGGGCGGCAGCGTCGACGCGTACCGCCTGTACGGCCCGGCCACGTCGAACGACCACAAGGAGACGTGGAACAAGGTCACGTGGCGTGTCGGCCTGCAGAAGCAGTTCACGGCGAACCAGATGGCGTATGCGTCCGTGTCGACGGGCTACAAGGCGGGCGGCTTCGCCGACAAGACGGACAGCTGCAACTACCACCTGTGCGCCGACGGCAAGCCGGGCGTCGTGACGTTCCTGCCGTACGGCCCGGAGACCGTGACGAACTACGAGCTGGGATACAAGGGCAAGTTCCTGAACAACACGCTGTCGCTGTCGGCCACCGCGTTCTTCATGAAGTACAAGGACATGCAGCTGACGGGCACGTACTTCATCAACCAGATCATCCCGGACGCCGGCCTGCCCTGCCCGGCCGACCAGCCGAAGTGCGACGTGTATGAGGCGTGGCGCACGATCAACGTCGGCAAGGTCGACATCCCGGGCCTGGAGCTCGAATGGGATTGGCGCCCATGGCACGGCGCGCGCTTCGGCGGCGGCTTCGCGTACATCAACACCGACGTGCACGACTTCCGCGAGTTCTCCGACGACTACCAGTGCGACGTCCGCACGGAACTGGGCCTGCCGGCCTGCCCGCCCGCGTACAACGGCCCGGACAAAGCGCTGATCGGCCGCCGCCTGTACAACATCGACGGCAACCACCTGCCGAACACGCCGAAGTTCCAGGTGAACCTGAACTTCTCGCAAGAGTTCACGCTGCCGAACGGCTACCGCATCACGCCGTACGTGAAGGTGAACTGGCGCGACAAGGCCTACTTCGACCTGCGCAACTCCGACTTCGCCAACATCGGCCGCTACCAGAAGGCCTACGCGATCGGCGACGTCTCGGCCCGCCTCGACGCCCCGAGCGACAAGTGGTACGCCGAACTGTACGTCCGCAACGTCGCGGACAGCCACGCCGCCCTGAACCGCGACTCCGTCTTCGGTGGCTTCATGAAAGCGCACTACGTCGAACCGCGCATGTTCGGCGTGCGCGTAGGTGCGGAATACTGACCATAAAAGTTTCCAAATTCGGGGGACTGTCCCTCGAATTTGGAAATATTTCCTGAAAACGGGGACTGTCCCTCGATTTTGGAAACATTTTTTGTCTCGCGCTTGCCACGTTTTCCTTGAGCTGTCGCAGCTTCGCAACTGCAAGCCAGGTGCACAGTTGAGCTTCTTACCTAACAGGAGCTCGCCATGCCACGCCATGCCAGACAGCTGCTACCCGGCTACCCCGTCCACCTGATCCAGCGCGGTCACAACCAGCAGCCCTGCTTCCTCCAGCGCTCGGACTATTTCGTCTATCTCGACAAGCTCCGCGAAGCAGCGGACTTCTATGGCGCGCAAGTGCACGCCTACGTGCTGATGACGAACCACGTGCACGTGCTGGCATCGCTCATCGACATGGACGAGCTGTCCGCCTTCATGAAGTGCGTGGGACAGAACTATGCGCAGTACCTGAACCGCCGGCTGGAACGCAGCGGCGCCGTCTGGCGCGGCAGGTTCCACTCCTCCCCCATCACGAATGACCGCTACTTCCTGGCCTGCCAGCGCTATATCGAGTTGAATCCCGTCCGCGCGAAGATGGTGGAGTCGCCCGGTGGGTACCGGTGGTCGAGCTATGCCGGCAATGCGGGTTTGCTGGAAGACCGCGTCGTGACGCCGCATTCGACCTACCTGGGCCTGAGCACGCAAACGGCGCGGCGCTACGCCGCCTACCGCGACCTGTTCGCGGACGCGATCGACCCGGCAGTCCTCGCCGCCATCCGCCGCGCGGCGGCCAAAAGCTGCCCGATCGCCTGCGTTTGAAGCGTGCGGTAATCGCGCCGGCCAGCAATGTTTCCAAAAAATAGGGACTGTCCCTCGATTCCGGAAATATTTCCTGAATCGAGGGACAGTCCCCTGTTGTTTAGCTACCAGCTCATCAACTGGCGCAGCGCCGGAACCAGGTCTTCGGCCATCCGCGCGTGCTGCGCGCGCGTCGGGTGGGCGTCCTGGGCGTCGCCCGGGTAGTGGTGCGACGGGATGTAGTGGAGGCGTGGGTCGTTCACGCGGCGGATCGTCTCTTGCAGGTAGTCCGTCAGCGCGGCCTTCTTGGCGCCGTCGAGTATCGCGCCTTCCGTCAGCACGATCCGCGCCCGCGGGTGGTCGCGCAGCAGCGTGCGGACAAACGCGACGTACGTGTCCACGTATTGCGAGCGCTCAGGAATGCCCTGGTTGAAGTCGTTGGTGCCGATCGCGCTGACGATCAGGTCGGGCGCATATCCGCGCTGGTCCCATGCCGACGCCTGCGCCGGGTCGGCGATCGCCAGCTCGTAGAAACGGGGAAGATTGAATTCGTCGGTGCGGCCGTTCCAGCTGCGCAAGAGACCGCGGCCGCCGTGGCAGACCAACTGCACCTGCGCATCCAATGCCCGCGCCGTCAGCATGCCGTACGAGGCGCGCGGGTTCCACCACACGGGCTGCTTCGGCCCCGGCGGCGTGCGCTCCAGCGCTTCGCCGCACGTGACGGAGTCGCCCAGGAACAGCAGCCGGCGTGACGGCAGCGCCGGTGGGGCCAGCATGCGTCCGTCTGTCACGAACGATGCCAGCGTGACGACGCCGTGCCACGTCTCGGACCGGTGCAGCACTTCGACCGTATGCGCGCCCGCGGCCAGCCCTTCGGCCAGCCGCACCGAAGAACGTTCGCGCGCCAGATGGATCGTGCGTGGCGGGCCGCCATCGACGACCACGTCCAGCCAGCTTTTATCCCCCGTGCTCGATGCATCGACCGACAACGCGCTCCCTTCGAAGCGCACGAACAGCGACACGCCCGGGTACGCAAACCTGACGCCGCCATCGGCCGTGTCGACCATGCGCCCCATCCGCGCGACCTGGCCGCCACCCGCCAGCGCGATCTCCGCGCCCGAGACCGGGCCGATGGACAGCACGGACAGCACGGCCAGCACCGCCGCGGCAGCGGGCAGCCGCCGCGCCAGCCAGGCCCGCGGCCGCATCAGCGCACCAGCTTTTCAATATCGGGAGCCAGCGCCTCCGCCCACACGTTGTACGCCTGCGGCGTCAGGTGCAGGAAGTCCGGCATCGTCTCCTTGGCGATGTCGCCGTTCGGCTGCAGGAAGCGCGCGCCGTAGTCGCGGAAGAACACGTGGCTGCCGTCATCCAGCTTGGCGATCTCGCGATTCACCGCCTTCACGTCCGCGCGCGCCGGGTCCTGGGCGGACTGCTTGAACGGCAGGATACCGTTCAGCAGGATCTTCGTATCCGGGTACAACTGCCGCAGCTGCGCGACGACGGCCTTGACGCCCTGCGCCACCTGCTCCGGACGCTCGCCGCACAGGCCGAAATTGTTCACGCCGATCAGCAGCACGACCGCCTTCGGCCGCAGCTTGTCCATGCCGTCGTTCTTCAGCCGCCACAGCACATTGCCCGTGTGGTCGCCGCCGATGCCGAAGTTCGCCGCGCGGTACTTGCCGAAGTGGCTGTCCCATGCGCCCTTGTCCCACATCTCCGTGATCGAGTCGCCCAGGAACAGCACGTCCACGTCGGCCTGCGCCGAGCGGGCCTTCAGCGCGTCGTTCATCTGGTTCCAGCGCGCGATCGACATCCACGGGTATTCCACGGTACGCGGTTCCACGTTCAGCGCGCATTCGCGCGGCGCGGCCTGCGCCATCGCTCCCGCCAACATCAGGCCCGCCAGCAGCATCGTCTTCTTGTTCAAGCTCGTCTCCTCAATGTACGTCGATGGTTTTCTCCGCCAGGTTCCAGCCCCGCACCTGCAGGCGCAATGGACCTTCGCGGCCATGCGTGGCCGTGACGACGCGCGTCTCGCCCGGCATCAGGGTCACGTAATTATCCGAATAATAAACCGGCAGCACCCGTTCGCCCGCATCGTTCGTCAGCGTCAGCTTGGCGGCCAGCAGCGGCGCGGTGCCGCTGTTACGCAGCGTGACCCGCACCTGGTGCTCGTCGCCGTCGCGCCGCCGCTCCGTGGCCACGGCCACCTGCCCGGCCGCCAGCTGATGCAGCGCCTGCTGCCCGGCCGGCGTGGCGCTCGGCCAGTACGCATTGCGCGACAGGACCGTGCCGTCCTCGCCGCGCAGTTCGAGCCGCACGAACAACAGCCCGTGCTCGCGCAGCAGCGCATGGATGCCCGCCTCGATGGGCGCGGACGTGCCCACGCCGTCGACCGCCACCTTGAAGTCGTTCAGCCCCACGCGCCGGCCCTTCACGTCGAACAGTTCCACGTGCACCGTGCCGCGCACCTGCGCTGCCGGATTGTTGACGACCATCAGCCGGTAATCGGGCAGGTTCATCTGCACGTGCACGGGTTCGGCCGCGCTCTTCACGCCGTAGAAAGCCGCATGCGTGTCATAGTCGTGCGACAGGATCTGCCACATCGTGCTGGGCCAGGCCGGCTGCGTCATCCACAGCATCCGCCCGCTGTTCTCCTTCCACAGGCCGGCGTTCATGCCTTCGAAGATCGCACGGTGGCTGTCGTAGTTCAATAACTGCGCCTTGCGTTCGAAGTCTTCCAGCGACTTGCCGGCGCCGTAGCGCACAGCCAGCGCGTCGATGAACGGCTGCACGGCGCCGTTTCCGTCCGGGTGCCAGTCGTGGTAGGCGACGGCATCGGCCAGCGGCCATTGATCGGCCGCGCCGACCGTCGCGCGCAGCGCCTCCACCGTCGGGAACGACGGCGTGCCCACCTCCACCGAGAAGCCCTTCGCATGCTCGGTGAAATAGCTGGCCGGCTCCTTCCAGCTGTATGGCCCGCTGTTCTGCAGGTTGACGCGGTTCGAGCTGCCCGTGTACCAGCGCGTGCCATCGAGCTCGTACACCAGCGCTTCCAGTGCCTGGTTCAGCGCCGGCTGCGGCACGCCCTCGTTGCGGCCGAACCAGAGCACGATGGACGGGTGGTGCCGGTAACGCTGCACCACGTCGCGCGCGTTGCGCATGAACAGGTCGACGTCCTGCGGCTCCACGTTGTAGTCCTGCGTCGATGCCCAGAAATCGTTCAGCACCATCAGCCCGTACTCGTCCGCCAGCTCGAAGAACGAGTCCTGCGTGTTCTGTCCCACCCAGTTGCGGATGATGTTCACGTTGGCGTCGCGGTGCAGCCGGAAGTACGGCTCCAGCCGGGCGCGGTCGACCCGCTTCATCCAGTCGTCCATGCCCCAGTTGCCGCCGCGCGCGGCGATGCGCACGCCGTTGACCTTGATGACGAGGTAAGGCGCCAGTTCCGTCTCCGGCAAGGCACGGATCGCCGCCGTGTTCTCCGCCTCGGCACGCAAGCCCGTGGCCCAGCCGTTCGGCACCTTGCGCAGCGCCTCGTGCCGCGCGTCCGTGATACGCACGCCCAGCGCGCGCCCCTTCGTGAAATCGGCCTCGACGCGGCGCAGGTTGCCGCCGCCATCCACCAGCGACAGCTCGTACGTCACGCTGCGGATGCCGAAGCGCAGCGTGGCTTCGTCGGACACGCCGCCGCCCTGCGCCGCCGTCAGCGCCAGCGTATGCAGGTGCGGTGCGCCATAGCCGTTCGGCCACCACAGCTTCGGCTGCGCGATGCGCAGCGCCGGGAACTCGCGCGCCGTCAGCCGCACCGTCTGCACACCCGGTGCCAGCCGCACGGTCTTGGCAATGGCGAGCGGCTTGGCGCCGCCCGTGATGTGCGCCCGCAGCGTCGCCGTCACCGCCTGGCCGGCCAGGTTCGTCACAGGCACGTCGACGGCCAGCTCGGCCTCGCTGCGGTCGGCCTTCGTCAGTGCCGTGATGACGTGCGCGTCGCCCAGCACCACGTCGCCGGTGGCGCGCAACACCACGTCCTGCCACAGGCCCGTGTTCCGGTCGCGCACACTGGGAATCCAGTCCCAGCCTTCGGACGCGATGAACGTCGGCCCATCCTGCGCCAGCACGCCGCCGTTTTCGCCGACGCCGGCCGCCACCGATTCCTCATGCGGAATGCCGGGGTGCGGCGGTGGCGACACGAGGATCGCCAGCGCGTTCGCGCCGCGCGGCTTGACGTAGCGCGCGATATCGAAGGTGCCGCGGATGAACGCGCCCTTCATGCCGCCCAGCCGGTGGCCGTTCAGCCAGACCTCGCCCGCATAGTTGACGCCCTTGAACGTGACGAACAGGTGCCGTCCGGCGCGGAACGTCGCCGGCGTGTCGAACGTGGCGCGGTACCAGTAATTCTGCTTGTTCAGCGCTTCGGGAATGGCCAGGTTGTTCAGGCCGAAAGCGGGATCGGGATACACGCCGCGATCGACGAGCGTCGTCAGCACCGTGCCCGGCACCGTGGCGCGGTACCAGTCGCGTGCCGCATAGTCGGGCTGCGAAATGCGCGCACCGTCGTCCCGCACCTGCGGCGCCGCCTGCATGCTCCACGCCTTAAGCGCGAATGCGCCGCCGTCCTTGACGAGCGCCGGGCCAGCGTAAGCCGGCTTGGCGACGGGCGTCCCGACGGGTGTCGTGGACTTCGGCAACGTGGCCGCATCCTGCGGCGCCACCTGGCCCAGCATCTGCCGCGTCTGCAGAGGCCAGTGCGGGCTACCCGTCTCGAAATTGATCAGCGCCTCGTTCGGCTGCAGCTGCGCCAGCGCAGCCGTGTCCTGCACCGCCGGCGTGGCCGCGAAATAGGCGATGCGGCCGACAAAGCCGCCCTGCCCCACGCGCGGGCCCAGCACCAGCCTCGCATCGGCGGGCGGCTCCAGCTTGACGGCTTGCTGCGCGACCTGGCGCCCGTCCGCGTACAGCGTCAGCCGGCGGCCGTCGTACGTCGCGGCCACGTGTGTCCAGCGGCTTGCCGGCAGCGGCGCCGGCGAGCGCACCTGCACGCCATCGGCACAGAACGCGAGCTGGCCATCCACACCGCACACCGTGCTGCCGCCGATGCCGGCAATCGGAACCGTGCCGACGGACGTAGCGGCAGGCTTGACCCAGCCGGCCAGCGTGAACGCGGCCCAGCTGCCGGCCGGCGCGGGCTTGACGATGACGTCCGCGGCGGCCGGGAACTCGGCGTTGTACTGCGGCGCGGCGTTGGGCGCCGGATTCGGTGCGGCCGGCACGGAGCCTGCCAGCACCGCCAGCGCCAGCAACACCGCTGCATGACGCACCATCGCCTACCCCTGCGCTTTCAGGCGCAGCATCAACACGCTGTGCGGCTTGAGCTTCACGTCCAGCGGTTTGGCGGTGTCGCCGCCGGCGCCGTTCCACAGGTCGGTCCAGCGGAAGCGCGTCTTCTTCAGGTCCGCCTCATGTTTCGACAGGTCGTCGGCCAGCGCGTACTTCTGCCAGTCGTGGCGGTAGTCCAGCGTGCGCTCGCCACGGTTCAGGAACATCACGGCCCAGTCGCCGCCGTCCAGCGGCTTGATCCACATCTCCAGGTCGCCCTGGGCGATGCGGCGCAGCGCCTGCACGCCCAGCTTGTCCTGGTTGACGGCGATGACGTTCCGGTTCGTCAGGATCTTCAGCGTCTCGGCGGACATGCTGCGCAAGTCGTTCCCGGAGATCAGCGGCGACGTCATCATCGCCCAGATCGAGAAGTGCGCCCGTTCCTCGTCGGGCGTCAGGCCATTGCCCACTTCCAGCATGTCCATGTCGTTCCAGTGGCCGGGCCCCGCGTACTTGCGCAGCGCGGCCGTCTTGTCCATGATGTTCAGCACACCGAACTGCGTCCACGAGCCATGCGACAGCTCGCAGTCCCAGCATGCCGTGATGTCGCCCGTCGTGCGCCACGAGTGCGATACGTCCTGGGCCCATTCCCACGGCTTGTTGTCGCCCCACTCGCACATCGAAAACAGGATCGGCCGGCCGGCGGCGCGCAATGCGTCGCGCATCGTCGTGTAGGCGCCCTTCGCGGACAAGCCTTCCGTATCGCACCAGTCGTACTTCAGGTAATCGACACCCCACGCCGCATAGGTGCGGGCATCCTGGTACTCGCGGCCCCGGCTGGCGGGCTTGTGGCCGCACGTCGTGTTGCCGGCATCGGAGTAGATGCCCAGCTTCAGGCCACGCGCGTGCACATAGTCCGCCAGTGCCTTGATTCCGGACGGGAAGCGCTGCGGATCCGGCTGGATGTTGCCATTCTCGTCGCGCTTGCCGTGCCAGCAGTCGTCGATGTTGACGTAGCGGTAGCCCGCGTCGCGCATGCCGTTCTTGACCATCGCATCGGCTGTGTCGCGGATCAGCTGTTCGTTGATGTCGCAGCCGAACTTGTTCCAGCTGTTCCACCCCATCTGCGGCGTATCGGCCAGGCCGTCGAACTTCTGCGCGTGGGCGGTGGCGGCCGCCATCAGCAATGCCGTCGTGACGAGCCGTTTCATTTGCGCTCCAGTGCGTGCAGGCGGTCCGCGTACTGGCGGATCAGCGCCATCGTCGATTTATCCGTGTCGAACACCGAGTACAGGCCCTGCTCCTCCTGCGGCGGGTCGCCCATCAAGTCGTTCCCTTCCTTCCACCAGTAATCGGGATTGGCCGCCCGCCCGGCACCGCCCCACGCCCAGAAATTGAAGCCCGCCACCGGGTCGCCCTTCTCGGCGCGGCCGACGACGACGTCGAGCACTTCCTTGTAGAAGCGGTCGCGCACGGTGGTCGGCGCCTTGATGTCGAACGACGCGCCATCGCGGTCCATGCCGAATTCCTCCAGCACGATCGGTTTGCCCAACTGCTTCGCGTAGTCGATGTGGACGTTCAGGTAATGGCTGCTTTTCGCCAGCGCGTCGTTCCACGTCGCGTCCACCCGCTTCGAGTCGATCCAGCCCCAGTTCTTCGGCCACAGGTGATACGTCAGGTAGTCGACGTCGCGCGCCTGGTGCGCCTTGACGAACAGGTCTGCATCCTGCGCGGAGCCGGCCAGGCCTTCGCTGCCGGTGCTGACGAGGTGGTGCTTGTCCAGGCTGCGGATGTAGCCGGCCGTGTCGGCGATCCACTTCACGTAGACGGCCTTCTCGTCGGCCGTCGCATTGCCGTTGCCGGGGCGCGGCTCGTTCGCCAGCTGCCACGACATGATCACCGGGTCGCTTGCATACGCGCGGCCGTTGACGGTGTTCTTGCGCTGCACGAAGGTGCGGATCACGTTGCGGTACTCGGCCTGCGCCTTGTCGTTACGGTAGAACTTCGCCGTCTCGCGCATGTACGTGTCGTAGTCCTTCGTCACGTTCGGGTCCAGCGCCGGCGTGCCCGCGAACCAGTTCAGGTACTGCGTCATGCCGCCGGACCATTGCCAGAAATTGTTCAGGTAGATCACCGCAGTCATGTCGCGTTTCGCCAGCTCGGCCAGCAGCACGTCCATGCCGGCCAGCAGCCGCTCGTCGTACTTGCCCGGCGCGCTCGTCGTCGCGGGGCGCACGGCGCTCGGCATGTCCGTCTTCTCGGAAACGGCCAGCACGCGTACGTTGTTGATGCCCATGCTTTTCAGCGTATCGAGCTCCTTCACCAGCCTGGCCTTGTCGTTCGCACCCAGGTAGGCGCCGTACCAGAAGTTGGCGCCGGCGATGTAGTAGGCCTTGCCGTCGCGCGTGAAGTGCGTCTTCTGCACCGCGACGAAGCCGGCCGGCTTGCCCGCCGTTGCTGCGTCGGCCGGCACTACGCCCATCATCAGCAGCGACGCTGCCAGTGCGATCATCCGCTTGGTCCCCATCATCATTGTTGCTTTCCTTTCTGGTTGATTGGCCGGCCCGCCACGTCGAGCGTCTGGGCCGGCAGTTGGATCGTGACCGTTTGGGCTGCCGGGTCGGCCGCGTGACGCGCCAGCATCACCTGGTAGCGCCCCGCCGCCACGTGCCACCGGTTGTCGGCACCCTTGATCATGCCGAACAGGCGCGGATCGATCGTCACGGCGACTTCGGTGCTGGCGCCCGGCGCCAGGTCGACCTTGTTCCAGCCGGCCAGGCGCTTCGGCGCCTCCCATTTGGCATTCATCGGGGAGACGTACACCTGCGGCACGTCCTTGCCTGGTTTGGCGCCCGTGTTGGTGACCGTGAAGCGCACCTGCACCCGGCCGTCGCGCAGCTCGGCGCGCGGCTTGCCATAGCCGAAGCGGGTGTACGACAGGCCGTAACCGAACGGGAACAGCGGCTTGTGGCCCTTCAAGTCGAACCACTTGTAGCCGACCGCCGCCCCCTCGTGGTAGTCGACGTTGAAGTGCAGCTCCGGTTGATTCGGATCGCCGTCCAGCTTCGGCCGCGGCAGTTGCTGTTCCGTCTCGGGGAACGTGGCGGGCAGGCGGCCGGACGGGTTCACTTCGCCAAACAGCACGCGCCCGATCGCTTCGCCGCCATTGGTGCCGGGGTACCAGGCCTCGACAATGGCCGCCACCCGGTCCGCCCACGGCGTCAGCACGGGGCCGCTGTTCTCCAGCACCACGGCCGTCTTCGGGTTCGCGGCGGCGACGGCGGCGATCAATGCATCCTGCCGGTCCGGCAATGACAGCGTCGTGGCATCGATCGACTCGTCCACCCACTGCGTCGCAAAGACGAGCACCACATCTGCACCGGCAGCCAGCTGCGCGGCCTTGGTGGGATCGGCGCCGCTGTCGAACACGACCTGCGCGCCCGGTGCGCGGGCCCGGATCGCCTTCAGTGGCGACGAAGGGTAGAACATCACCGGGCCGGGCCACGTCGCCGGCTGCAGCCCCGGCACGGCATTGCCGCCGCGTGGATAGACGAGCGACGAGCCGCCGCCCGCCAGCACGCCGACGTCCGCATGACCGCCGATGACGACGATCTTCCTGGCATTCGCGCGCAGCGGCAGCAGGTCGCCTGCGTTCTTCAGCAGGACGATGCCTTCCTCGGCATCGGCCTGGCTGATCCTGCCGTGCGCGTCGTAGTCGATCGCGCCATCCTGCCGCACCGGGTGGTCGACGACACCTTTCGCAAACATCGTGCGCAGCACACGGAACGCCATGTCATCGAGCCGTTTCTGCGGCACGTGGCCGTTCTCGACGGCTTCATCCAGCGCGCCGCCAAAGTAATGAGCGCGGTCGAATTCAAAGCCCGATTGCTGGTCCAGGCCCGCATTCGCCGCTTCGACGGTGCTGTGCGTGGCGCCCCAGTCCGACATCACATAGCCCTTGAAGCCCCAATCCTTCTTCAGCACCTCGTTCAGCAGCCATGGGTGCTCGCAAGCGTAGGGCCCATTCAGCCGGTTGTAAGCGCACATGAACGAGCCGGCATCCGTCAGCTCCAGCGCGATCTGGAACGCAAACAGGTCGGACATGCGCAGCGCGGCCGGTTCGATGCGCGCGTTCAGTTCGAAGCGGCCCGTTTCCTGGTCGTTCAGCGCGTAGTGCTTGATCGTCGAGATCACGTGGTTCGATTCGATGCCGCGCACCTGCTCGGCCACCATGATCCCCGCCAGCAGCGGGTCTTCCCCCGCGTATTCGAAGTTGCGGCCGTTGCGCGGCTCGCGCAGCAGGTTCACGCCGCCGGCCAGCATCACGTTGAAGCCGGACGCGCGCGCCTCGAAGCCGATCATCCGCCCGCCTTCATAGGCAAGCTTGCGGTTCCACGTGGCCGCGGTCGCGATGCCCGACGGCAGCGCCGTGCGTTCGCGCGGCGTCGTCGTGTACTGCGTGGCGACGCCGATGCCGGCGTCCGTCAGGAACATCGCGGGCAGGCCGAGGCGGGGAATCGGCGGCACGTAGCCGGCCGAGAACGGGATCGCCTCCGGCACCTTCTTCGTCTTGTTGCCGGCATGGTCGGCGCCGAAGTGGCTGGATACCAGGGTCAGTTTTTCCTTCTGCGTCATCTCCCTGATCGCCAGCGCGGCACGGCGGTCGGGATCCAGGCTCTTGTCCAGCCACGGCTGCGGCGCGTCGGCGGCGGCCAGGCATGGCAACACGGCAAGCGCCAGCAGGAACGCTTCTTTGTGCTTCATCGTCATCCTTTGAAAGTCAGTGCTGTGCTTCGACGTACATGCGGGCATAGCGCACGCCGAAGTACAGGATGAACACGTAGCAGGCCGCCGGCACGAAGAACGACCATTGCAGGCCGATCGCATCGGCCAGCGCGCCCTGCACGAACGGCACGATGGCGCCGCCGACGATGGCCATGCACAGGATGCCGGAGCCCTGCCCCGTCTGCGCGCCCAGCTTGTGCAGCGCCATCGAGAAGATCGTCGGGAACATGATGGAATTGAACAGGCCGACGGCCACCAGCGCCCACAGCGCCACCTGGCCCTTGCCGAAGATGGCCAGCAGGATCAGCACGATGGATGCGGCGGCATTGAACGCGAGCGCCTTGCCGGGGCTGACACTGCGCATCACGGCAAAGCCGATGAAGCGGCCCACCATCGCGCCGCCCCAGTAGTAGCTGACGTAGTGCGCGGCCTGGGCGTGCGGCAGGTTGGCGATCTGCGGTTCGCCGATGAAGTTGATCAGGAAGCTGCCGATCGCCACCTCGCCGCCCACGTACAGGAAGATGCCGATCGCGCCCAGCACGAGGTGGCGGTGCGCGAACACGGAGGCGGATGGCGCCTCCAGCTCGTCGCCGGCATGGGTGATCGTGGGGAGCTTCACCAGCGCGAACAGCACGGCCAGCGCCAGCAGCGCGCCGGCCAGCGCCAGGTACGGGCCTTGCACCGCGGCCGCTTCCTGCAGCCGGTACTGCAGCAACGCGTCGCCCACCAGTTTCGTCGCGTCGACGGCAGCGGGCATGCCCTGCAGGATCAGCAGGCCGCCCAGTGCCGGCGCGATCGTCGTGCCCAGCGAGTTGAATGCCTGCGTCAGCGTGAGGCGGCTGGATGCGGTGGCCGGCGGCCCCAGCACCGTGACGAACGGATTGGCGGCCACCTGCAGCACCGTGATGCCGGACGCCAGCACGAAGAACGCGAACAGGAACAGCGCGTAACCGCTGATCGCCGCCGGGTAGAACAGCGCGCAGCCGAGCGCCGCGACGACAAGGCCGGCACAAGCGCCGTTCTTGTAGCCGATCCGGCGGATCAGCATCCCGGCCGGCAGCGACACGATGAAGTAGGCGCCGAAGAAGCAGAACTGCACGAGCATCGCCTGCACGTAGTTCAACGTGTAGACGGACTTCAGGTGGGGGATCAGCACGTCGTTCAGCGACGTCAGGAGCCCCCACATGAAGAACAGGATCGTGATCACGACCAGGGGTGCGGTGTGCGACCGCGCGGGGGCGTTGCCCGGCGGCGCATACGCCGCGGGTGACAGGTGTTCCATCATCGTCTCCTCTCGGATTCCGGCGGCGCCGGGTCTGTTGTTATGACAACGATTTTGCATAAGCCCCCGCGGCGGGTCAAACGCCGGCCGCGAAACGGGGCCCAGTTTAGCGCTGTTCACTAAACAAGCACCCCGTCCCTTCCTCTATTGCAGCTACACAGGGGCGGCAGGAGCGGCGGTTGTTTAGTAAATACGACTAAACTGCCGGGCAAAGCGCATTGCGTGTTTGACCATGTACCGACCCTATGCAAGACTGTGCCGATAAAAGAACGGGCCGGCAGGCACGTTCGCTGATAACGGAGGGGATCCATGTGCCAGCTTCCCGGAGGCGTAAGCCCATGACGGCCGCCACCGCCAACGACGCCGCCCGGCGCACCGCCCAGGGCGGCGTGACGATCCGCGACATTGCCCGCGCCGCCGGCGTTTCGGCGGGCACGATCTCGCGGGCGCTGAAGAACGAACCGGGGCTGACGGAAGTCACGCGCCAGATGGTGCTGAACACGGCGCGCGACCTCGGCTACGATTTCTGCAAGCTGCGGCCGAAGCGGCTGCGGCGCCTGACGTTCCTGCTGCACCGCCAGCACAACACTGCCGCCAGCAGCCCGTTCTACTCGCCCGTGCTGCACGGCGCCGAGGAGGCCTGCCGCAAGCAGGGCATCGTGCTGTCGTTCATGGCCGTGGGACCGGCCGACGGCCTGGTGGACCAGTTGCGGATGCACGCGCCGGACGCCATCGTGTGCGCCGGCTTCTTCGAGCCCGAGCTGCTGACGGCGCTGCGTGCCACCGGCAAGCCGATCGTGCTGATCGATATGAAGCTGCGCGGCTACAGCTCCGTCAACCCGGACAATATGATGGGCGGCTACCTGGCCACCAAGCACCTGATCGAACGTGGCCGCGAACGCGTGGGCTTCATCTGCGGCTCGCTGTCGCACTACAGCATCCGCGAGCGGGCGCGCGGCTACCGCCAGGCGCTGTTTGATGCCGGCATCCTCGCCGACCCACGGCTGGAGGCGCCGCTGCCGGATGGCGTGGACCTGGAACAGGGTGCATGGGAAGCGATGGAATCGCTGCTTGCGTTGCCGAAGCCGCCGGACGCCGTGTTCTGCTACAACGACAGCGCCGCACTGGTGGCGATGCGTTGCTGCCTGGCGCGGGGACTCAAGGTACCGCACGACGTGGCGATCGTCGGCTTCGACGACATCTCGACGGCCGTGCTGGGCCACCGGCCGCTGACGACGCTGCGGATCAACAAGAAGGAGCTGGGCGCGCTGGGCGTCGAGCTGCTGCTGAGCGGGCGCACGGACGACGTGGTCGAAAAAGTGGCGCCCGTCGAACTGGTGGTGCGCGCCAGCACCGTTTGCTGAAGGAGGAACGGGGCGGCACACGACCACACCATGCGACGTACCCGGCGCGGCCAGCGGCCGTGCGGGGAGCGCTCATCCTCGCATGACGGAGGCGCGTCGCAGCATCGTGAAAACAGGGGAAGGACAGGACCAAGGACAGCGCCAAGGACAGCTCCAACGAGGAACTTGGGGCCAATTGTACTTGGGGCCTATTGTATAAACGGTTTCCGCCTTCGTTGCCGCGAAGAGGAAACGCCATCAGAACGGACGATTCATGTTACCAGATTTTCATTCCCGCGAAACCCTGCTGCGGCATATCCGCGACACCCGCAGCTTCTACGACCCGCGGTCGGTGGATGCCAGCGGCGGCTTCCACCACTTCTACAAGGATGACGGCACGGTGTACGACGCGCACACCCGCCACCTCGTCAGCAGCACGCGCTTCGTGTTCAATTACGCG
Organism: Pseudoduganella flava; assembly: GCF_007830495.1. Lineage (GTDB taxonomy): Bacteria > Pseudomonadota > Gammaproteobacteria > Burkholderiales > Burkholderiaceae_D > Rugamonas > Rugamonas flava. Next base: position 117,872 of record NZ_VLKW01000013.1, read on the forward strand.
ATGGCCTACCGCCACTTCCACGAAGCGGAAGATCTGCGCCGCGTGCGCCATGGCCTCGCATTCCTGCGCGACGTGCACCGCGATCCCGCCACCGGCGGCTATGCATGGCAGCTGGACTGGCGCGATGGCGTGAAGACCGTCGGCGACGCCACCAACCACTGCTACGGCCTGGCCTTCGTGCTGCTCGCCTATGCGCATGCGTTGATGGCCGGCGTGGAGGAGGCGCGCGGCTGGCTCGATGAGACGTACGACCTGATGGAGCAGCGCTTCTGGGAACCACAGCACGGCCTGTACGCGGACGAGGCGACGGCCGACTGGGTCGTGGCGCCCTACCGCGGCCAGAACGCCAACATGCACTCGTGTGAGGCGATGCTGGCCGCGTACGACGCGACCGGCAACGTGCGCTACCTGCACCGCGCCGAAACGCTGGCGCGCAATATCGCCGTGCGCCAGGCTGGCCTCGCGGACGACCTGGTGTGGGAACACTACCGGCAGGACTGGTCCGTCGACGCCGACTACAACCGCCACGACAAGACCAACATCTTCCGCCCGTGGGGTTACCAGCCGGGCCATTTGACCGAATGGGCCAAGCTGCTGCTGATCCTCGATCGCCATCGCGACAAGCTGGCCGGTGACGCGGACTGGCTGGTGCCGCGCGCCGTGCACTTCTTCGACGCGGCGCTGGCCAGGGCATGGGACGAGCGCCATGGCGGCATCCATTACGGCTTCGGGCCGGACGGCAGCATCTGCGATGGCGACAAATACTTCTGGGTGCAGGCTGAAAGCTTCGCAGCGGCCGCGCTGCTGGGCGCACGCACGGGCGAGCAGCGCTTCTGGGACTGGTACGACCGCATCTGGCAATACAGCTGGCAGCATTTCGTCGACCACGTGCATGGCGCCTGGTACCGCATCCTCGCGCCGGACAATGCCAAGCTGACTGACGAGAAGAGCCCGGCCGGCAAGACGGATTACCACACGATGGGCGCCTGCTACGAAGTGCTGACCGTGCTGAAGGACTGACATGAGCGAACCCGTTTTCATTGCCGCAGGCGAGGCGCTGACGGACCTGATCGTGGCCGGCGATGCGCGCGCCACGTGGCTCAGCCGCACCGGCGGCTCGACGTGGAACGTGGCGCGCGCGATGGCCCGGCTGGGCGTGCCGACCGCGTTTGCGGGGGCCATCAGCCGCGATGTGTTCGGCGACGCGCTGTGGCAGGCCTCCACCGACGCGCAGCTGGACCTGCGCTTCCTGCAGCGGCTGGACAAGTCGCCGCTGCTGGCGATCGTGCACCGGCTGGCGCCGCCCAGCTATTTCTTTGTCGGCGACGACAGCGCCGACCTGCACTTCGATGCCGCTGCGCTGCCGGCCGGATGGCAGGACCACTGCCGCTGGATGCACTTCGGCGGCATCAGCCTGGCCCGGCAACCGCTGGCGGACAAGCTGGTGGCATTGGCGCGGCAGGCCAGGGAGGCCGGCATCCGCATCAGCTACGACCCGAACTGGCGCCTGCTGATGGACGAGCGCTACGACCCGACCTTGCGGGCGATGACGGCGCTGGCGGACGTCGTGAAGGTATCCGACGAAGACCTGGCCGGCCTGTTCCGCACGACCGACATCGCCGCCGCATTCGTCACGCTGCGCAGCTGGAACCCGCACGCGCACTACCTGTACACGCAGGGCGAACTGGGCGCCTCGCTGCACCTGGGCGACGCCAGCTGGCACGTGCCGGCGCCGCGGGTGACGGTGGCCGACACGGTCGGCGCCGGGGATGCGAGCATCGCCGGCTTTGCCTTCAGCATGTTGCAGGCACCGGAGCGTGCGCCCGTGGAGCACCTGCGCCGCGCCGTCGCCGCCGGTGCCGCCGCCTGCCTGGGAGCGGGCGCGACGCCGCCCACGCTGGCGGACGTCGAGCGGCTCGTGCTGGAGGTGGCGCGCGCTTAGCCTTATGATGGCGGGATTCACCCCTATTGGAGTCCCGCCCGATGAAGCTTGCCGCGCTGCTTGCCCAGCCTTTTACCCAGCCTTTTACCCAGCCTTCCGCCCTGCCCCTTGCCCTGCTCGTCCTTGCCGGCGCGGCGCACGCCGCCCAGCCGGTCGACGCCGCCCGCCTGTACCAGAACCATTGCGCGCAATGCCATGGCGTGAAGCTGGAAGGCGGCACGGGACCGAGCCTGGCGGACAACCAATGGCTGCACGGCCAACCGACGCCGGCGAACCTGGCCGGCATCATCGCCAAGGGCGTGCCGGACAAGGGCATGCCGGGATGGTCGCAGGCACTGGACAAGACGCAGATCGCGGCGCTCGCGGACTACGTAGCCGCGGGCGGCAGCAAGAACGCCGCCGCGGTGAAGACCGCCGCGCCGGGCAAGGCGGACGACGGCCTGTCCCGCCTCACCTTGCCGAAGGGGTTCTCGATCGCCGTGTACGCGGACGGCGTCGCGACGGCACGCTCGCTGGCGGTATCGGGCAGCGGCATCGTCTACGTGGGCTCGCGCAAGGCCGGCAAGGTGTATGCGGTGGTCGACACGGACGGCGACAAGAAGGCCGACAAGGTCGTCACCGTGGCCGAGGGCCTGGACAGTCCGATCGGCGTGACGTTGCTGAACGGCGCGCTGTACGTGGCGGAGGTCGGCCGCGTGATCCGCTTCGATGCGATCGACAGGACCTATGCGAACAAGCCGGCCTACAAGGTCGTCAAGGGCGACCTGCCGAACGATCGCTGGCATGGCGAGAAGGTGATCAAGGCGGGGCCGGACGGCAAACTGTACATCCCCGTCGGCTCGCCCTGCAACGTCTGCGACAAGAACGACGAAGTCTATTCGAAGATCTGGCGCATGAACCCGGACGGCTCCGGCTGGGAGATGGTGGCGAACGGCATCCGCAACACGGTCGGTTTCGCGTGGCACCCGGTGACGAAGGAACTATGGTTCACCGATAACGGCCGTGACGAGATGGGCGACAACGTGCCCTCGTGCGAGTTGAACGTGGCGCCGAAGCCGGGCATGCATTTCGGCTTCCCGTACTGCCACGGCGGCGTCGTGCCCGATCCGAAGTTCGGCAACGGCAGGAGCTGCGCCGAGTTCACGCCGCCGGTCGCCAAGCTGGGCCCGCACGTGGCGCCGCTCGGCCTCGCGTTCTACACGGGCACGCAATTCCCGGCGCAATACCGCAACCAGGTGTTCGTGGCCGAACACGGCTCGTGGAACCGCACGCAGAAGATCGGCTACAAGGTCAGCCTCGTGACGCTGCAGGGCAACCAGGAAGTCACGACGACGACCTTCATCGACGGGTTCCTGCAGGGCGAGGACGTCAGCGGCCGCCCAGTCGACATCGCCGTGATGGCGGACGGTTCGATGCTGATTTCCGATGATCATGCAGGCAAGATTTACCGGGTGACCTACACCGGGAAATAAGTACAACGGCCATTGTTCGGACGCAACGACCTCGTGACATATTATTGCGTCGCGTCAATGGCCATGCTACGCTTGGGGTATTCGCTCTGGATGAGGCGGCCCTAACTGCTTGCCCGCCTCCCTGCCCCGATCCGTTCGGCACTCCGGAAGCAACCGCGCCACAGCCCTGCGCACAGGCCTCGCCATGTCGATCCGACATCGCGATATCACAGTGCCAGGGCCCGCGGCCCTGCTTACTTCGGAAGAATCATGCTGAATCGTCTCACGATACGTACCCGCCTCATCGCCACGATGGCCGTCCTTGGCCTGTTGATCGCCGTCACCGGCGCGATGGGCATCTACGGCATCCGCTCGGTCAACGCGGCCCTCGAACAAACCTACAGTAACCAATTGGCGTCGTCGATGGCGATCGCCGAATCGAAGAACACGGTGAGCCGGGCACGCCTGGTACAGGACCGCGCCATCCTCCATCCGGATTCGCCGGAAATCCCGGCGCTGCTCAAGCGCGCCGACGACTTCATCGCGAAATCCGATACGGCCTGGAACCGCTACCTCGCCCTGCCACAGGATGCCGAGGAGAAGCGCCTGTCCGACGATGTGGCAGTCGCCCGCAAGGCATTCATCGAACAGGGGTTGAACGCGATGGCGCAGGCGCTGCGCGCGGGCGACGCGGCACGCATCGAGCAGCTGGCGATGAAGGATATGCAAAAGCTGTATTCCGCGTTCAGCGACGCGTCGGACAAACTGGACAAGTACCAGATGGAGCAGGCCGAGGAGAACTTCGCGGCCAGCCAGAAGCTGTACGGCACGCTGCTGACGCTGTCGATCGGCGCGATCGTCGCGGGCCTCGTGCTGATCGTCGCAGCGAGCATCGTGCTGATGCGCGCGATCATGCAGCCGCTGCGCGAAGCGCTGCGCCAGTTCGATGCGATGGCTGCCGGCGACCTGTCGCAACCGGTCGACACCAGCCGCCACGACGAAATGGGCACGCTGATGAAGGGCCTCGCCACGATGCAGCAGCAGCTGGCCGCCACTGTGCGTACCGTGCGCGAAGGCAGCGGCTCGATCGCGCTGGCCAGCAACGAGATCGCCGACGGTAACCTGGACCTGTCGCGCCGCACCGAGCAGCAGGCCGCCAGCCTGGAAGAGACGGCGTCGTCGCTGGAAGAACTGACCGCCACCGTGCGCCAGAACGCGGACAACGCGCGCCAGGCGAACACCATGGCCTTGACGGCGTCGGACGTGGCGCAACAGGGCGGCAAGATCGTCGCGCAGGTGGTCGACACGATGGGCGCGATCAGCGCGTCGTCGAAGCAGATCGTGGACATCATCTCCGTCATCGACGGCATCGCATTCCAGACCAACATCCTCGCATTGAACGCGGCCGTCGAGGCAGCGCGCGCCGGTGAACAGGGCCGTGGTTTCGCCGTCGTCGCGAGCGAAGTGCGCACCTTGGCGCAGCGTTCAGCCGCCGCCGCGAAGGAAATCAAGGAACTGATCGACAACTCGGTGGCCAACGTCGACGCGGGGTCCGCGCTGGTGGGCAACGCCGGCACGACGATGACGGAAATCGTCACGAGCATCGCCCGCGTGGCGGACATCATGACGGAGATTACGTCGGCCACGAACGAGCAAAGCTCGGGCATCGACCTGATCAACCAGGCCGTCACGCAGATGGACCAGGTGACGCAGCAGAACGCCGCGCTGGTCGAAGAAGCCGCGGCGGCCGCCGGCGCGCTGCAGGAACAGGCCGCGACGCTGGAGCAGACCGTCAGCGTGTTCCGGCTGGAGCAGCAAGCAGCCCCCCACGCATCCCGCACCCCGCTGCGCAGCCAGCCGGCATCCCGTTTGGCCCTGCAATAAGTTGCTCAAAACGGGGGACTGTCCCTCGAATCAGGAAATATTTCCAAATTCGAGGGACAGTCCCCAAACCAAAAACCACACTTTTGTCGCGACGGCGCGTCACTTTGGTGGAATGCGCGTGCGCCTGCCCTGCTGATTGCGTTTTCAACTGATTGGGGACTGTCCCTCGATTCAGGAAATATTTCCTGGATCGAGGGACAGTCCCCAAATTTTGGCAACGCTTTTTGTTGCGCGTTTGCGTCGTTATGGCTTGGTGGCGGCCGGGGTGCCGCAGCTGTAGCAGAAGCGCGTGAAGGCGTTCTTGCGGGCGTTGCAGGCGGTGCAGTGGTTGAACAGGCCGATGCCGCAGTGCGGGCAGAAGTCCATCTTCGGGTCCTTCAGGTCCACCTGCCGCTCGCAGCCGGGGCACACGCCCTTGCCCATCCGCGCCAGCGCCGTGTCGTAGCCCAGGTTCTCGCGGCGCTCCGTGTCCGGCAGCGCTTCGGCGGCTTTCTGCCGTTCCAGGTAGCGCTGCAGCCCGAGGATCGCTTGCCGTCCCACCACCACCGTCAACAGGATGCCCACCACGTAGCGCACGTAGCCGCCGTAGCTGGGCAGGTAGGGCACCAGTTCGACGAAGAACGCGAACAGCGCGAAGAAGATGAAGCCCCAGACGAATGGCCACCACGTGCTCTTGCGATGCGTCTTCCACAGCCAGCCGGCGACCAGCAGCAACGGCAGCGTCAATGCCAGGCGGTAGCCGAACACGCGTAGTTCGCGCAGCTGCATCGCCCTGATGTAGCGGCCCTGCGCCTCGCTCTCCAGCGCCAGGATGCGCGCACTGGCACGGTCGCGGGCCTGCGTCGCATCCAGTTGCCGCTGTTCCTGCGCCTGCACGGCCGCCAGCGCCTTGCGCTCCTCGGCCTTCAGCGCATCGAGCTGGCGCGTGCGGGCGATCAGTTCAGGGTCCTGCTCCGGGCGCATCGTCGCCTGGCGGGTAGCGAGCCAGTTGTCGAACGTCTCGCGCGCCGTGCGGCTGTTCGCCTCGGCCACCTTGTGCTTCTGGCGCGCCTGATCGAGCGCCGCCTGGGCTTCCTCGCGCGTGCCTTCCGCCTCCTTCAGCGCCAGCTCGGCCGCGCCGTACTGCTGGCGGTCCGTGAACTGCTGCAGCTGCAGCGGGGCTTCGACGAGGTTCAGGTTGTCGACGACCTTGCCGCCCAGCCCGATCAGGAAGCCGGCGAACAGCAGCGCGACGAGCCACAGGCCGCGCTGGAACCATTTTTCGGAGAGGCGGAGGGCTTTGCTCATGGTTGCTCCTTGAGGTAGGGAGGAAGGCCCAGCGCCTCGCGCGCGCGATCAACGCGCTGCGGCAACGCGCCTTCCAGGATGACATAAGGGATATGGCGCTCGGCCAGCGCGCGTTCGTACCACGCATGCTGCTTCAGCCGGAACGGGGGTTCGCGCCGCGTGCCGTCCTGCACGAACGGGAAGTCCGGCGCGCACAGGAAGACCGCGTCATAAGGGCGTTCCGCAAGCCGGACGAGTTCGGGGTCCGCGCGGCCGAACAGGTCGAGGCTGTAGAACAGCGTCGTCAATGGCGACGTGTCGCAACTGAGCCAGGCACACCCGTCGGCAGCAAGGCGCTCCTCGGCGTCGACCTGGCGGCGCGCGATGTGCAGCATGTCGTCGTATACCAGCCGGCCGTCGCACTGCTCCCACCACGTGCGGCCGAACTCCGGCACCCACGCGCTGCCGAGCGCACCTGCCAGCGCCTCGGCCATCGTCGACTTGCCGCTCGACTCGCCGCCGAGGAAGCACGCGCGCCGCACGAAGTCCGCATACACCACCGGTGCCAGCTGCGCGCGGTGGCGATGCACGTCGGCGCGCACCGCCGTCCCCGACACCGGCACCGCGCTGCGCGCGCGGTCCACGCAGACGTGGCGCACCGGATGGCCGAAGCAGCGCGCCAGCGTGGCGGCGAAGCCGTCGCCGTAATCCTCGCTGGTGAAGACGGCGTCCACGGTGCGTCCCAGCAGCGCGGTGCACAGCCATGCGACAAAAGTGCGATGCACGTCGTCCGGCGCGTCGTTGCCGGGCAGCCGGCGCAGCGGCAGGCTGCGCGCTGCGCACTGCTCCGCGAGGCGCGCGTCGTCCAGCACCAGCACGGTCGCCGCGGGGAACCGGCTGCGCAGCCAGCGTTCGCGCCGCGCCGGCGCGCAGCCGTCGAACTCGGGCTTCGTATAGCTGATCACAATCAGCTCGGCGCATTGCCGTGCCGCGTGGCCGATCACGAGCTCGTGCCCCAGGTGCAGCGGGCAGAACTTGCCCACCACGAGGCCGGTTCGAAACGCCGGCATCACCCGAGCGCCTCCGCCAGGTCGGACGTGTATTGCACCACCTTGTCTTCCTCCTTCAGCAATGCGACGCGCAGCGGCACGGGACCGAGCAGCGCTTGCAATGCGGTGCGCGCTGCCTGCGACCACGGCTGGCCGTGCGCATCGAGCCGTACCGTCACGGCGCCATCGCGGGCCTGGTGGACGGCGAAGTGCGCCAGGGGCAGCGCCTGCAGCGCATGCGTCACATCGATATTGTTCACCCAGCTGCCGTCGGCGCACCGGTAGCGCACCGGCGCGCGGCCGGACAATGCCCGCAGCACCGGCCCATCCGGCGTATCGGCAAGCGCCGCGTAATCGCCGGTGCGGTAGCGCAGCAACGGCAGGCAGGTATTGAATCCGCCGGTGACGACGACCTCGCCGCGCGCGCCCGGCGCCACCGGCCTGCCGGCACCGTCCAGGATCTCGACGTAAAGCTCCGGCTGCAGCAGCAGGTGGCCGTCGCACCGCTCGTCATGCACGGCCACCGGTCCCACCTCGTTCATCGAATAGATGTCCAGCACGGGACAGCCGAACCGTTCCGCCAGCGCCTGCCGCAACCCCGGCAGCAGTTGCATCGACACCGACAGCAGCGCCTTCGGCCGCCACGTCATCGGCAGGCGCAGCAGCTCGGCGAACGAGATCGGGTCGCCCGAGATCACTTCCGGCGCCATCGCGTCGAGGTAGCGCGCGCGGTCGGCCGGGTCGCGCCAGTCGCCGGGGTGCAGGTTCAGTTTCGCCAGGCCCGATTCGCCCATCGTCGGCGTCACCGACACATAAGTGAAGCAGCGCCGCTGGCAGCCGAGCAGGATCACGCCCACCTGCCCCGCACCATGACGCAGCGTGACGCCAAAGCGGGCCAGTGCCCGCTTGTGGTAGGCCAGGTAGCGTGCGGCCACCAGCGGCAGCGACGGCACCTGCAGCGGGTGCCCGGTCGTGCCCGTGGTGCGGAAGTTGAGCAGGCGCGTCACGTCGACGTCGTCCGGCACGAAGCGCGTCACGTCCTGTGCCAGGTCGGCGCGCGCGACGATCGGCAGCGCGCCGAGCGTGGCGGGCGGCGCGCCGAGGGCACGGTAGTAAGGCACGCGCCGCAACGTATCGGCGACGAACGCCGCCAGCCACGGCGGTTCGACGCCGGCCCGCCATGCGAACGGCTGCGCAGGGATGACCTCTTCGAAGCGCCGCGCCAGTTCGACTTCTTCGGCCAGCAGGCGGTTGCCGCTGCGGTTGCGATACAGCGGCGCCGCCGGGTGTTCGCGCATGAACGCCAGCATGTGCCGCCCCGCGTCGGTCAGCGTGGGGTAGCGCTCCGCGTCCGTTGCCCCGCTATCGCTCATTCGCGCGACCATTTGTCCGCCGCTTCCTCGGCGGCCTGCCGCGCCAGCGCTTCCCGGATCGCGCGGGCCCGTTGTTCCGCCGCGCGGCTTGCTTCGAGCAGCCGGCGCCGTTCGATGCCGCTGATGGCCGCCAGCCGGTCCGCCGCCTGCTCGGCGGTCTCGCCCGCCGGGCGCCAACCGAGCGTGGCCAGGGTCATGCGCACGAGTTCCTCGCGCCGCTCGGGGTCCGCGGCAAACTGGCGCGCGCGGGTTGCGGCCGCCAGTTCGAGGGCAGTCGGTCCGATCAGCGTCAGCAGGCGCGCCTGCTCCGGCTGCGCGGCAGCGAAGCAGTCGTCAGCCAGCAGCCAGGCCAGCAGCGCGACGACCGCCAGGTATTCCGCATTGCCGTCCGCCGCCAGGCGTTGCAGCGCGTCGACGGACAGCCTGGTGCCGAGCCCTCCGGCCACGTCGTTCACGAGCGCCGCCACGTACAGCGTGCCCTCGACGCCGATGCGCGGCGGCGCGGCGAAGTCGGGCGGCGTATCGGCGAGCCGCCGCGTCAGCACTTCCAGCGCGGCGTGCGGCATGGTCAGCAGCGCCGTCTTCCGTGTCGTCATGCGCGCCGCCCCGCGTCGGCGTAATGGCGGCGGCTGAATACGCGGGCAAATTCCAGCAAGTCTTCCATCTTCTGGATCGCACTGATCTGCCAACCCTGCTCGCGCTCGGCGCGCTGCAGCGTGTCGTAGGCAGGCACGCCGCCCGCCTTGCCCCGCTCGATGAACCACGACGACAGGTTCAGCGCCATCGTACCGCCGGCCCCGGCGGCACGCAGCGCCGCCGCCGCGACGTCCCAGCCGCTGTTGCGGCGCTCGTCGGCGGCGAACAGCGTGTCGATGCCTTCGTCCGAGATCATCAGCAGGTGCGTGGGGCGCCGTCCGGGACGCGGCCGCAAGCCGGGTCCACACCAGGTATCGCGCAACCGATGGATGGGGAACGCCGTGCCGCCACCGAAATACCCCGTCAATACGGCCAGGATGCACTGCTCGTCGCGCGTGAAGCCATCCGTCTCCAGCACCTCGTGCTTCCCGCTCCACAGCGTGACGCGCACGGACGCGCCGGCGCGCAGCGCGGACAGCGCGATCACGGCGCCGGCCAGCGCCAGCCACGACGTCGCCACCCGCGGGTTGGGCATCGAACCGGAACTGTCCACGTACATGTCGAGGTCCATCGGCAGCACCTGCTCCGTGCTGCCCGCTTCGCGGCCATACGTGCGCTTGAACGTCGTCACGCCCGGGATCGGCACCGGCGCCAGCGCGAGACTGTGCAGCCAGTCGATCTCGTCGAGCGGATCGCCGATGTTCCACGGCTCGTGCCCTTCCAGCTGCGGTTCTTCGACTTCCGGCGCGCGCCGCGCGGGGAACGGCACCAGATGCGGCAATGCGCGCTCGCGGTAGTAGCGCACCGCGATCTCGACGTCCGTCAGCTTCACGCCGGCCGCACGCAGCATCTCGCCATACGCGAACGGTTCGCGGCACTGGCCTTGCGGCACGTCCGGCAAGGGCGGGCGCTCGTCCGCCTGGCCCGCTTCGTCGAGGCCCGAAATCAGCGGATCGTGCACCGGGTGCAGCGCCCCTTGCAGCTCTTCCCGGTCGACGCCCAACGCGCCAGCGGGCTCCGCGCCGGCGCAGGCCTCCAGCGTATCGAGCAGCTCGGGCGGCACCCGGCTATCGTCCACCAGGTAAGGCAGCAGCAACGTGGCGAAGCGGCCGGCGCCGTCGAGCCAGTCGTTCGCGTACACCCGAACCAGGCGAGCGCCCAGCCAGGCGTCCGTCGCCCGGGCGGCATCGGCGCCGGCACCCAGCTGGCCCTTGCGCTGCCACAGTTCTTCGCAGATGCCCATGTACAGCTGCCACACCTGCCCGCTCGCGGACGCTTCGTCGCGTGCCGCCAGCACCGCGTAGATGTCGGCGATCCGCAGGCCGGCCTGGCGTTGCAGCCGGTCGTTGATGAACAGGTCCGTGTACAGGTTGGCGATCATCGGCGCGTGCCGCTCGAGCGTCGGCAATGCGGCGCGGATGCGTGCGAGCAGGCGCAGGTGATCGGTCACGCTGGCCGGCGCCAGCACGTGGTGGCCAATCTCGTGCGCGAGGATTTCGGTGGCATAGCCCTCCAGGCCGTGCCGGCACACCGCCTCGAGGTCGATCACGACGCGCTGGTCGGCCAGCCGGATCATCGCGAAGCTGCCCTGCAATCCCTCGGCCGCCGCCTCGATCGTGTGCGCGCACAGCAGCGGCTCGCCCAGCCGGGTGTAGCGGCTCCATGCCGCCAGTGCGTCCGGCCATGCGGCGCGCCATGCCTGCAGGATCGTCTCGCTCATGGCAGCGGCAGCAGGCGGATCGCGTGCGTGTACGGCGACGTCACGGCGACAGTATGGTGGTTGCACGTGATGCGCAAGCCATCGGGCGGCAGGTCGAGCGCGATCGTGCGCGTGCCGAGCCGCAGCTGCCCGCGCTCCAGCTTCACCTCCGGATGATCGCCCCGAGGCGCCGCTGCCGCGTACTCGGCGGCGCTGGCTCCCAGCAGTACCGCGCCGTGCCGGTCGGCCAGCAGCAGGTGATGGCGCTCGCCGCCATCGACGACGAAGCCGTCGCCCCACGGCCGCAATGCGGGCGGCATCGCGAACGCGCCGCCCAGGCCCGCGAAGGCGCCGCAAGCGACGTCCGCATCGCGCGCGTTCCACCATGGGTCCTCCGCCAGGGCCGCGGCGCTGCTGGCCCAGTCGCTCGACGGTGGCAAGCCCACGGCGGCCAGCGCCAGCGCTTCCGGCAAGCCGGCAGCGGCGGCCAGCGCGCCGCCGCGCAGGTGCGCCATGCCGGCGCGCCATGCGAGCAGCTGGCCGAGCGCCGCGAGCTGCCGGGTGTCGCCGGCCTGCGCCGCCAGCGCCGCCATGTCGGTTCGCCACTGGGCTCCGCGGCCGCCGTGCGCCGCGACATACAGCCAGGCATTCGTCAGCATGCCCAGCACCTGCGCCGGCGCGGTGGCGAGCAGCGCACCGCACGGCTGCGCCAGCACGCGCCACAGTTCGCACACTTGCGCGGTACGGGCCGCCTGCGCCGGATCGGCCGCGCCGACCAGCAACGCGGTATCCAGCGCCGCCACCACGGCCGCGGTCACCCGCGCGGCATCGCATTGCGCGACCGCCTGCGCCACCGGGTCGACGGCCTGTTCGATGAACGCGGACAGTGTCGCGCCGTCGAACCCGGGGCCGGCATGGCGCGCCATCTCTATGCGGCGGTTCAGCTGGGAGCGTGCGGCGGCCAGCGCGGCGGCGAGGACGGCGGAGACCATGTCAGCGCGAACGCAGCCACGCCAGGTAATTGGTGTAGCGCTGGTGCAGGTACTTCAGCTTCAGCAGGTCGTCGTACTGGGGGCCATACAGCTTGCGCCCCTTGACCAGCTGGTCGATGGTGCGCTCGATCTTCGCCAGGCGCGTGCGGGTGTCCCGTTCGCTGACGCCGTCGAGCCCCTGCGCGAACTGGCGCGCCAGTTCGCCGACCGGATCGTTGCGGTCCAGGTCGAGCCGGTCATACTCGGCGCATGCCAGGTCGAACAGGTGGCGCAGCCAGCCCAGCCGGTCGGTGCGGAACGCCGCGTGCTCGGGCAGGCCGAAGAACGGCGCGTCGAGATCGGGCTGCAGCTTGTCGTGCAGGACGAACGGCAGGATCTGGCGCAGGTCCTCCAGTTCCACTTCGCCATTGCCGCGGAAGTAGGCCAGCGCTTTCGCATACACCAGCAACGTCATCAGGTTGCGCTCCGAGACCCCGTTGCGGGTCTGGCAGCCCAGGTCCTTCAGCCGGTCGCGCCCGTCGTCGGCCGCGACGACCTGCTGCCAATCGACGCCGGACAGCCGGGCCGTGTCCTTCGTCATGTATTCGAACTGGCCGCCGGCCGTTTCCATCAGCTCGAACTGGCTGGCGAAGAATTCGAGGCGGCGGCGCACCGGTTCGGGGATCTCGACGGCCCGCACCGCGTCGCCCAGCGCGTCGAGCTGTTCCGGCGTGAACACCAGCTCCGCCGGCACGAGCTCCTCCGGCTTCAGGTTTTCCTCGATGCGCGCCAGCAGGTCGCCCAGGAAGCGCGGGTTGAACGCCAGCGCCTGCACCACCACGTCGATGCGGTCGCGCAGCGCCTCGATGACCTGGTACGTGCCGCCGCCCTGCTCGTCGTTCGCCGTCAGGAACCACGCCGCTTCCGGGCATTCGTAGATCTGGTTCAGCACTTCGGCGTAGTTATCGCTCATCACGGTGAGGAGCGCGCTCTGCGTGCGGGTGGGGATGCGGTTGTACTCGTCGATGATCTTCACGCGCATGCCCAGCCACGCGCGCCAGGCGATGCGGATCTGGTCCATGCTTTGCGCGTTGACGAGATCGGCCGGCAGCGGGTTGCCCAGCAGGTCGGCGATCGTCATCTGCGGGTGGCCGTGCTGCATGCCGCGCTTGACGTCCTTCACCGAGGCGCCGGACAGCACGCCCATCAGGATCGCACTGGCCGTCTTGCCGCGTCCCGGCCCGCCGACGATCAGGCACTTGCGGCGCGCCGCGAACGTCAACAGCGGCAGCAGCACGAAGCTTGAATAGCTTTGCGCCGACGGCAGCGTCAACAGGCGCTTGCTGTCGCCCACGCGGTAGCTCTGGTGCGGCCCGTCGTTGTACTCGATGTCGTAGTGCGGACTGATGATCGCGTTGTTGACGATCCAGAAGTAAGCCTGGCGCAGCTTCTCGTCCAGCGCCTGCCCGGCCTCCTCACCTTCGGGCGCGACAGCGGCCGGACCGCGATACAGGTCGGCGACGTCGAACTGGCGCGGCTTGGGCGCCGCCTTCGGATTCGTCGGCGCCTGCGACAGGTGTTTGAACAGGTTGAAGGCCATACCGGAGCGGGAGGTGGAAGATGCCACAAGTATACCGGACTAACCCAGGCACAAATACAGGCATCAATCCAGGCATAAAAAAACCGCCGGGCTCACGCACCGGCGGTTTTCAGTTTGCAGCGAGAGGCTTACTGCGCAGTGGCAGCGCCTTCCTCGGCAGCAGCCTTCATCGACAGCTTCAGGCGGCCGCGGTCGTCGGTCTCGAGAACCTTCACGCGCACTTGCTGGCCTTCCTTCAGGTAGTCGGCGACGGCGTTGACACGCTCGTTGGCGATCTGCGAGATGTGCAGCAGGCCATCCTTGCCCGGCATGACTTGCACGATCGCGCCGAAGTCCAGGAGCTTGAGCACGGTGCCGTCGTAGGTCTTGCCCACTTCGACCGATGCGGTCAGCTCTTCGATGCGGCGCTTGGCTTCCTGGCCGGCGGCGGCATCGACGGAGGCGATCGTCACGACGCCTTCGTCGGAAATGTCGATCTGCGTGCCGGTTTCCTCGGTCAGCGCGCGGATCACGGCGCCGCCCTTGCCGATCACGTCGCGGATCTTCTCGGGGTTGATCTTGATGGTGATCAGGCGCGGTGCGAAGTCGGACAGTTCCGTCTTCACGTGCGGCATCGCCTTCTGCATCTCGCCCAGGATGTGCTCGCGGCCTTCCTTGGCTTGCGCCAGCGCGACCTGCATGATCTCCTTCGTGATGCCCTGGATCTTGATGTCCATCTGCAGCGCCGTGATGCCGTTGGCGGTGCCGGCGACCTTGAAGTCCATGTCTCCCAGGTGGTCTTCGTCACCCAGGATGTCGGACAGCACGGCGAACTTGCCGCCTTCCTTGATCAGGCCCATCGCGATACCGGCCACGTGTGCCTTCATCGGCACGCCGGCGTCCATCAGTGCCAGGCAGCCGCCGCAGACGGAAGCCATCGACGACGAACCGTTCGACTCGGTGATCTCGGACACCAGGCGCACGGAGTAGCTGAACTCTTCCGGTGCCGGCAGCGCGGCGACCAGTGCGCGCTTGGCCAGGCGGCCGTGGCCCACTTCGCGGCGCTTCGGCGTACCGACGCGACCCGTTTCGCCCGTGGCGAACGGCGGCATGTTGTAGTGCAGCATGAAGTCGTCCGTGTACTCGCCCATCAGCGCGTCGATCTTCTGCGAATCGCGGGCGGTGCCCAAGGTCGCGACGACCAGTGCCTGGGTTTCGCCACGGGTGAACAGCGCGGAGCCGTGGGTACGCGGCAGCACGGAGGTGCGGATCGCGATCGGACGCACGGTGCGGGTGTCGCGGCCGTCGATACGCGGCTCGCCGTTCAGGATCTGCGAACGGACGACCTTGGCTTCCATGTCGAACAGGATGTTGCCCACTTCGACGGCGTCCGGCGCATCCACGCCTTCGGCAGCGGCTTGCGCGGCCAGGTCGGCCAGCACTTCGCTCTGCATCGCGCGCAGCTTGTCGGTACGGGCCTGCTTGTTCTTCGTCTGGTACGCTTCGTTGATCTTCGCTTCGGCGAACTGCGCGACCTTGGCGATCAGCGCTTCGTTCTTCGCCGGCGGGTTCCATTCCTGCTCGGGCTGGCCACCCTCTTCCACCAGGGCGTGGATCGCGTCGATAACGACACGCATCTGCTCATGGCCGTAGACCACGGCGCCCAGCATCACTTCCTCGGACAGCTGCTTCGCTTCCGATTCGACCATCAGCACGGCCGTTTCGGTACCCGCAACCACCAGGTCCATCTCGGACGTCTTCAGTTGCGTCGTCGTCGGGTTCAGCAGGTACTGGCCGTTGGTGTAACCCACGCGGGCGGCACCGATCGGGCCGTTGAACGGCACGCCGGCCACGCACAGCGCGGCGGAAGCGCCGATCATCGAAGGGATGTCCGGATCGATCTCAGGATTGACCGACAGGACGTGCACGATGACCTGCACTTCGTTCATGTAACCTTCCGGGAACAGCGGGCGGATCGGGCGGTCGATCAGGCGGGACGTCAACGTCTCCTTCTCCGACGGGCGGCCTTCACGCTTGAAGAAGCCACCCGGGATCTTGCCGGCTGCGTAGGTCTTCTCGATGTAGTCGACCGTCAGCGGGAAGAAATCCTGACCGGGCTTCGCGTCCTTGCGCGCCACCACGGTTGCCAGCACGACGGTGTCGTCCATCGACACCAACACCGCGCCGGAGGCCTGGCGAGCGATCTCGCCGGTTTCCAGGGTCACGGTATGTTGGCCGTACTGGAAGGTTTTCGTAACTTTGTTAAACATGGGTAATCCCTTTCTATTTGCCGACAGATTTTCAGGGGCTGTCGTTCACCTCACCACAGGCGGCTTGCTGATGCGTGCCGCCTTATTGCTCATCATCTCCCCAAGGTTCCACTTGGAAATAATTTAACATTCCAAAAAGACAAAATGCCCGCGACAGCGAACTGGCGCAGGCATCTGGTTTAAAACCGGTACCGCAAAAATTACTTACGCAGACCCAGTTTGGCGATCAGATCGCGGTAACGGGTTGCGTCCTTACCCTTCAGGTAAGCCAGCAGGCTCTTACGACGGTTCACCATCTTGATCAGGCCACGACGGGAGTGGTGATCCTTGGTGTGCTCCTTGAAGTGGGAGTTCAGTTCGTTGATGCGTGCGGTCAGCAGCGCGACCTGGACTTCCGGGGAGCCCGTGTCGTTCTGACCACGTGCGTTGTCCGCGATGATCGCGGCTTTGTTGATGCTCTCTACAGTCATGATGAACCTTTCACATGCGATGCGCGGAGTGACGGGACCCTGCACATCGTGAACAACGTTAAATAAAAAAACCTGCCCGTAATGGACAGGCCCGCAAGTATAGCGGAAAACGCGCGTGGTGTACCGGCTTCTGACTACAATTATTCATCGAACAGGAGTCCTGCATGAAAAAACTGATCATTCCAGCAATGTTCTGCGCCGCGTTGGCGGGCTGCGCGCTGGGCCCGCCGCCGCAGCCGGGCGAGCCGATGGCCGCCGTCGAAGGCCGCCTCGGCCGCCCCACCGCCCGCTTCCAGGTGGGCGGCGACACGGTGGACGAATACGGCGCCGGCTCGTTTGGCCAGTTCACGTGGATGGCCCGCTACGGCCCGGACGGCAGGCTGCGCTCGTACGAGCAGGTGCTGACGGACGAGAAATTCGCCACCGTGAAGCTGGGCGTGGACGACAAGACCTCGATCCTGCACACGTTCGGCCACCCGGCCGAGACGTCGTACCTGTCGCTGCGCGACCTGGAAGTGTGGAGCTACCGCTACAAGCAGTCGGGCGTATGGGACTCGATGATGCACGTGCACTTCTCGCGCGACGGCAAGGTGCGTGAGATGATGGCCGGGCCGGACCCGATGCGGGAGGCGAAGGATGGGTGGTTTTAGAGAGGCCACAGGCTCGATTGAACCCAACAGCAGAAGCCGGGGTCAGACCCGGCGGGTCTGACCCCAGGGTTTGCTTTGGGGTTGAAACAAAGCCGGCGTCCCACTGCCGTCAGATCCGCTCCGTCTGCGGATTGACCCGCTCCTTCGCATGCAGCTTGTTCAGCGCGGCGAGGTAAGCTTTCGCGGAAGCGACCACGATATCCGGGTCCGCGCCCACGCCGTTGACGATCCGCCCCGCCTGCGACAGCCGCATCGTCACCTCGCCCTGCGATTGCGACGATGGGCTGATCGCGGCGATCGAGAACAGCACCAGTTCGGCGCCGCTTTTCGCTTCGCTTTCGATCGCGTTGACGATCGCATCGACCGGTCCGTCGCCCGTGCCTTCGCAGACGACTTCGCGGCCGCCCTGCGCGAACACGACGCGTGCGTGCGGCAGCTCGCCCGTTTCGCTCCGCTGCGCCAGCGACACGAGGCGGTAATGTTCGCCCTCTTCGCGCTCCTCGGTCGAGACGAGGGCCATGATGTCCTCGTCGAAGATCTCGGCCTTGCGGTCGGCCAGGTCCTTGAAGCGGGCGAACGCGCCGTTCAGTTCCGCTTCCGATTCCAGCTCGATGCCCAGTTCCTGCAAGCGCTGCTTGAACGCGTTGCGGCCGGAGAGCTTGCCCAGCACGATCTTGTTGGCCGTCCAGCCCACGTCCTCGGCGCGCATGATCTCGTACGTTTCGCGCGCCTTCAGGATGCCGTCCTGGTGGATGCCCGATGCATGCGCGAACGCGTTGGCACCCACGACCGCCTTGTTCGGCTGCACGGCGAAGCCCGTGATCTGCGACACCATCTTCGACGCCGGCACGATCTGCGTGGTGTCGATGCCGCATTCGAGGTTGAAGTAGGCGCCGCGCGTGCGCAGCGCCATCACCACTTCTTCCAACGCCGTGTTGCCGGCCCGTTCGCCCAGCCCGTTGATCGTGCACTCGACCTGGCGCGCGCCGCCGATCGTCACGCCGGCCAGCGAGTTGGCCACCGCGAGCCCCAGGTCGTTATGGCAGTGCACCGACCAGATGGCCTTGTCCGAATTCGGGATGCGCTCGCGCAGCCGGCGGATCGTTTCGCCGAACAGCTCGGGCACGGCATAGCCCACGGTGTCGGGAAAGTTGATCGTCGTCGCCCCTTCGGCAATGACGCCTTCCAGCACGCGGCACAGGAAATCTTCCTCGGAGCGGCTGCCGTCTTCCGGCGAGAACTCGATGTCGTCCGTGAACTGGCGGGCAAAGCGCACAGCGAGCCTGGCCTGCTCAAGCACCATTTCCGGCTCCATCCGCAGCTTCATCTTCATGTGCAGCGGCGACGTGGCGATGAACGTGTGGATGCGCTTGCGGGCGGCAGGTTCGAGCGCCTCGGCGGCACGCGCGATGTCGCGGTCGTTGGCGCGCGACAGCGAGCAGATGGTGGAATCCTTGACGGTGGCGGCGATCGCTCGGATCGCTTCGAAGTCGCCCGGCGACGCGGCCGCGAAGCCGGCCTCGATGACGTCCACTCGCAGCTTCTCGAGCTGGCGGGCGATGCGGATTTTTTCTTCCTTCGTCATCGACGCGCCCGGCGATTGCTCGCCGTCGCGCAGGGTCGTGTCGAAGATGATCAGGCGGTTACTCATGCATAAACTCCTTGGTGTCTTGCGTGGCCGCCGACCAGGTCAGCGGCCTTCGTCTTCCTCGGGTTCCTCGTCGACCTGCACGATCGACACCGGCTTGCCCTTCGCCAGCCGGGCGAAGAACACCAGGTAGCCGGACAGGCCATACAGCACGAACAGCGGGAACATCACCTTCGGCGGATCCAGCGACACGAGCGCGAACGCCAGCGCGATCAGGAACACGGTGATGAACGGTACGGACTTCCTGAAATTGACGTCCTTGAAGCTGTAGAACGGCACGTTGGTGACCATCGTCAGGCCGGCGAACAGCGCGATACCCCACGAGAACCACGGCATATCGGTGCCCTTGACGTCCAGGTCGACCATCATCAGCACGAGGCCCGCGACCAGCGCGGCGGCCGACGGGCTGGGCATGCCCTGGAAGTAGCGCTTGTCGACGACGGCGATATTGGTGTTGAAGCGGGCCAGCCGCAGCGCGGCGCCGGCGCAATACACGAAGGCGGCAATCCAGCCCAGCTTGCCCAGGCCGCGCAGCGACCATTCGTAGATGACGAGCGCGGGCGCGGCGCCGAACGACACCATGTCCGACAGGCTGTCGTACTGCGCACCGAATTCGCTTTGGGTATTGGTCAGCCGGGCCACGCGGCCATCCAGGCCGTCCAGCAGCATCGCCACGAAGATCGCCCAGGCCGCATGCTCGAAGCGCTGGTTCATCGCCATCACGATCGCGTAAAAGCCGCAGAACAGCGCCCCGGTGGTGAACGCGTTCGGCAGCAGGTAGATGCCGCGCGAACGGGGCCGCGGCTCGCCGGTGCGCTCGGCCTTCTTGCGGGCGAATCTGGCGAACGGCGTGCGCCGTGGCGCCTTGGCGATGGGAGTGGTACCGTTCTTGGGCCGGCGACGGGGAAATTTTGCCATGTGCTGTTGTGCGTACGCTGCGTTATTGTTCTGCTCCGGCCGGGCATGATGCCCGGCCGGAGGCCCCTATTATAGAGGAGCACGCAGCGCGCCTGTGCCGAATCGTCGCCGGGGTGCGGCACAGGCGGGCACCGAGCGCTCAGCGGAAGCGCACCTTGCCGACGAGGCGCATCTCCAAGGTCGTCTCGCCCGGTTCGAACGACGGTTCGGCTACCTCGGCCATGTCGGCCTTGGCTGCGCGCATCATCATCGGCGCGGCCGCCACCGCGTTCTCGCGCCCGCCGGCGTAGTTGCCCGAGCCTTCGAAGTCCACCGTGTCGAGTACGGCGTCCGACAGCGGCCGGCCCATCGCGCCGGCGACGGCGGCGATCCGCTCGTTCAGGTTCTTGTAGGTGGCGGCGATGCGCTGGTCGTCCAGCTTCTTCGTCGCGGCCGGCGACAGGCCGAAGTTGATCGAGTTCAGCGTCAGCACCTTCTGCGCCGCGGCCACCGTTTTCGGCAGGCCCGTCAGGTTCTTCGTCTTCACTTCGACGTACTGGCCCACGCGCCAGGCGGTCGGCAGGCGCGGCTTGTTGCCGGCCAGCGGCACGGGCGGCCGGTCTTCCGGGTAGACGGGATAGGTGTAGTAACCCATCGTCTTCAGTTCGGCGCCCGGGTCCTCGCGCTTGATGATGTCGAGGCCCTGCTTCATCTTCTGGTTGACGCGCGATGCGGCGGCGGCCTTGTCCTTGTCCTGTTCCTCGATCGCCAGCGTGGCGGTGGCCAGGTCGTTCGGCGCCTTCACTTCGCCATACGCGGGAATGATGACGGTGGTGCCGGTGGTCGGCAGCTGGGCCTGCGCCTGGGCTGCGCCGACGGCCAGCGCCAGCGCGACGGCCGCCACGGTTCTTGTCAGGGTCATGGAATGCTCCTTGGTTGATCAGTGTGCGCAATTTAACCGATCCTGTACGCTGCGCCGGCAACAGTTGGTGAACGTTTGTAACAGCCGCTGTCATCAGGGCGACATGCGACTATGCGAAGATGGCAAGCTGCCGTAACCTCAACCCAAGACCACTATGAGAACAACGATCCTCCTTCCGCTGGCGCTGGCAGCAAGCTGCTGCGCCACCGCCGCCCCCGCCCGCACGCCGGCCGCCCCGCAACCCGCCGCCCAGGCACCTGCGCCGAAACTCGTCGTCGTGATGGCCGTCGACGGCCTGCCGCAGGAACAGCTGGTGCGCTATCGCGCCCAGTTCGGCCAGGGCGGCTTCCGCCGCCTGCTCGAACAGGGCGCCTGGTTCGCCGATGCGCACCAGGCGCACGGCACCACCGTCACGGCCGTCGGCCACACGGCGATCCTGACCGGCGCCTACCCGTACCAGCACGGCATCGTCGCCAACAACTGGATCGACCGCGCCACCGGCGAAGAGATCTACTGCACCGAGGACCGCGCCCACCAGTACATCGGCGAAGCGACCGGCCCGCACGACGGCACGTCGCCGGCCCGGCTGAAGGTCGACACACTGGGCGACCAGCTGCGCTACGCGACGGGCAACCGCGCCAAGGTGGTCGCGATCTCCGGCAAGGACCGCGGCGCGATCCTGCTGGCCGGGAAGAACGGCACGGCGTACATGTACATGGAAGGCAGCGGCAACTTCGCCAGCAGCACGTGGTACATGCAGCAGCATCCGGCCTGGGTGCAGCGCTACAACGCGGGCAAGCCGCAGGACCGCTATTACGGCAAGACGTGGCGACCGATGCTGGCCGACAGCGCCTATGCGATGGATGCGGAAGGCCCGCTGTTCGCCCTCTCCTACTACAGCGAGAGCGGCCAGCCGGACGCCGGCTATTACAAGCGCCTGAAGGAAGGCCCTTACGTGGACGAGCTGACCCTGGACTTCGCCCGCGCCGCGATCGAAGGCGAACAGCTGGGCGCGAATCCGGCCGGCGTGCCGGACCTGCTGGGCGTGAGCCTGTCCGCGCACGACTACGTGAACCACCGCTATGGCCCGGAAAGCCGCATGTCGCACGATCACCTGCAGCGGCTGGACCGCATGCTGGCCGGCTTCTTCACGTACCTGGACAAGCGCGTCGGGTTTGATAACTGGCTGATCGTCCTGACCGCCGACCATGGCTTCGCCAACAGCGCCGAGTTCTCGCAACAGCAGCGGGTCGACGCGGGCCGCGTCGACGGCAAGCAGCTCATCGCCGGACTGGAACAGCACTTGGCGGCGGCGTTCAAGGGCGTCAAGCCGATCGCCAACGCCTCGCTGCCGAACGTGTACTTCGACCAGCAGGCACTCGACAAGGCGGGCGTGAAACGGGCCGACGTCGAACAGGCGGCGCGCAACTGGCTGCTCGCGCAGACCGGCATCGCCGATGTCTACACGCGCACGCGCTTCGAGGAAGCGGGCGGCACGGGCACGCGGCTGGACCTGCTGATGCGCCGCGCGTGGCACCGTTACGAATCCGGCGACCTCGTCGTCGTGCCGCGCGCCTACTGGTCGTTCGGTTCCGGCACGAGCGGCGCCACGCACGGCACGCCGTATGCGTACGACACCAATGTGCCGCTGCTGATGATGGGCAAGCGCTGGATCACGCCAGGCAGCCACGCGACCTATGCGGAAGTCGTCGACATCGCACCGACCCTGGCCACGCTGCTGAACATCCGTCCGCCGGCCGGTGCCGAAGGGCGCGTGCTGACCGAGGTGCTGCGCCCGGCCGGCAAGTAAGCCTCAGTGCGGCGGGGAGCTGTCAGCCCTGCCGCAACGCCTGGAACAGCTCCGCGATATCGTAAGGCTTGGCCAGCAGCCGCACGCCGGGCAGGTTGACGCGGCTGTCCGTATAGCCGGTGGCCAGCACGATGCGCACGTCCGGATAGCGATTGAGCACGATGCGCGCGAGCTCCACGCCGCCGATTGTGCCGGGCATGACGATGTCGGAGAACACCTGCCGCACCGGCGCGCCCGATTCCAGCACGGCCAGCGCTTCCTCGCCGCTGGCCGCGGCCTGTACCTCGAAGCCGGCGGTGGCCAGCGCGGCCAGCATCGTCTCGCGCACCAGCGGGTCGTCCTCGACGAACAGCACCAGGCCGGCCGCCGCCGTCATGTCCGGCGCCGCGGCCGGAGGCATATCGTCGCCCACCGCCGCGGCACCGTCGGCACGGGGCAGCCAGATCGTCACCGTCGTGCCGGCGCCGGGCGCGCTGTCCAGCACCAGCGTGCCGTTCGACTGCGTGGCGAAGCCGTAGGCCTGCGGCAGGCCCAGGCCCGTGCCCTTGTCCATCGCCTTGGTCGTGAAGAACGGCTCGAGCGCGCGCGCCAGCGTTTCCGGGCTCATGCCGGTGCCCGTATCGGTCACGGCGATGCACAGGTAGTCGCCCGGCGGCAGCCCATGCGCGCCGTCGTCGTGCGCCGTATTGCGCAGCACGATGCTCACCTTGCCGCCGCGCGGCATCGCGTCGCGCGCATTGATCACGAGGTTCAGCAGCGCCAGCTCCATCTGCAGCGGGTCGACGGTGACGGGCCACAGGGCGTCCGGCAGGTCCACCGCCAGCTCCACGTTGCCCGGCACGGCGCTCTTCAGCATGGCCAGCGTGTTGCGCACGGCCCGCGCCGGGTCCACCGTCGCCAGGCGCGCATCCTGCACGGTGCCGAACGCGCGCATCTGCCCCGTCAACTTGGTGGCGCGGGCGATCGCGCGCTGGCATGTCTCGGCCAGCGCCTGCACGCGGGCGCGGTCCTGCGTCAGCGGGATCAGCTGCAGCGCGCCGGACAGCGTTTGCAGGATGTTGTTGAAGTCATGCGCGATCCCCGCCGTCAGCCGGCCCAGCGCCTCCAGCTTCTGGCCTTGCAGCAGCGCGCGCTGGGCCCGTTCGGCGGCGGCCACCGCTTCGGCCACCTTGCGTTCCAGGTCCGCCTTGTTGTTGCGGATCTCGGCGCTGGCATCGGCCAGCGCGAGGCTGACGGCGTCCGCCTCCGCCATGCCGGACGCGAACGCGGCGACCGCCTCACCCCGCCCCAGCGCCTCGGCCGACTGGCGCAGCCGTTCGATCGGCACGGCGGTGCGCTGCGCGTACCAGCGGGCACCAGCCACCGACAGCGCGGCCATCAGCACCACCATGATCGAGAAGCCCGCCGCCGCATAGATCGCCGGGCGGCGCATTTCCTCCAGCGGCACGCTGAGGATCACGGTCCAGTCGGACGTCGGCGCGCGGCTGAAGAACGCCATCGTCGGCACTCCCGCCAGCGTCACACCCTGGTGCACGCCTTCACGCTCGCCGGAACGGATGCGCGCGCGCAGCGCGCTGCGCACGGTCAGGCCGATGTACTTCGCGGCGTCGCGGCTGCGCGCGATCACGCGGCCGTCGCGGTCGGTGATCGTGGCCGTCCATTCGGCCGGCAAGCCTTGCTGCACCAGCAGCGGCACCATGCGTTCGGCCGCCGTGCCCATCGCCAAGTAGTAACGGAGCTTGCCGCCGATGGCGACGGGGACCTGCACCGCGACGTCGTAGCGCTTGCCCACCGGCGCCATGAACAGGTCCGAGACGACGGTGCCGGCGGCGCCGCGGGCCGCGCGCAGTGCCATCAGGTTCGACGCGCCACGCGGCAGCGGGTGACCGAACGGCTGACGGCTGTTGAGGAGCTGCCTGCCTTCCAGGTCCATGATGACGATCGTCGAATGCTCCGGCGGCGCCACCCGGCGCGCGTGATCGTAGAAAGCGCGCAAGTCGCCGCGCTGCAGCGAGCCGGCCGCGCCGAGCGTACGCAGCACTGCCTCCATCGCCAACACCTCACGGTCGGCCAGCAGCGACAGCGCGCGCACGGCTTCCTTCACCCCTGCCACCTCGGCCTTGCGCTGCTCCTGGTAGACATACCATACGGCGACGGACGCGACGACGAGTGCCGGCAGCAGGATCGACAGGATCAGCAGCAGCAGGCGGGTACGAATACGCATGGGACCTCGGGCACGTGAATTAACCTAACGGCAACAGAGCATTCTAGCTGAGCAATGCAGAACGTGCCGCGCACGGTTCGTCGCGCGGCACGACGTTGTTTTTCAAACCGGGGGACAGTCCCCGGTGTCGTTTTACGACCAGCTCAGCCGCGAAATCGCAACCAGGGACAGTCCCGGTCGTTGTTTTGCGACCAACTCGGCGATACGGACGAAAAAAAAGCGGCCCATCAGGGCCGCCGAGAGGCTACAAGGGACTTCAGTTCTTGGATTGGTCGACCAGCTTGTTTTTCGCGATCCACGGCATCATCGCACGCAGTTTCGCACCCACCTCTTCGATCTGGTGCTCGGCCGTCAGGCGGCGGCGCGAGATCAGGGTCGGGGCGCCGGCCTTGTTTTCCAGGATGAACGACTTGGCGTATTCGCCCGTCTGGATGTCCTTCAGGCACTGGCGCATCGCTTCCTTCGTCTCTTTGGTGACGACGCGCGGGCCCGTCACGTACTCGCCGTATTCGGCGTTGTTCGAGATCGAGTAGTTCATGTTGGCGATGCCGCCTTCGTAGATCAGGTCGACGATCAGCTTCAGCTCGTGCAGGCACTCGAAGTACGCCATCTCCGGCGCGTAGCCCGCTTCGACCAGCGTCTCGAAGCCGGCCTTGATCAGTTCCACGGTACCGCCGCACAGCACGGCCTGTTCGCCGAACAGGTCGGTCTCGGTCTCTTCGCGGAAGTTCGTTTCGATGATGCCGGCCTTGCCGCCGCCGTTCGCCGAAGCGTAGGACAGCGCGATGTCGCGGGCGATGCCCGATTTATCCTGGTGCACGGCGATCAGGTGCGGCACGCCGCCACCCTGCTTGTACGTGTTGCGCACGGTGTGGCCCGGAGCTTTCGGCGCGACCATGATCACGTCGAGGTCGGCGCGCGGCACCACCTGGCCGTAGTGGACGTTGAAGCCGTGCGCGAACGCCAGCACGGCGCCTTGCTTGATGTTCGGTGCGACGTTCTCGTTGTAGACCTGGGCGATGTTCTCGTCCGGCAGCAGGATCATGACGACATCGGCGTTCTTCACGGCGTCGTTGACTTCCGCGACCTTCAGGCCGGCCTGTTCGACCTTCTGCCACGACGCGCCGCCCTTGCGCAGGCCGACGGTGACGTTCACGCCCGATTCCGTCAGGTTCTGCGCGTGCGCGTGGCCTTGCGAGCCATAGCCGATGATGGCAACGTTTTTACCCTTGATCAGGGAGAGGTCGGCGTCTTTGTCGTAGAAAACTTTCATGGTCATTCCTAAGTATTTTGTATAAATCGTTTAAATCAATCAGAGCAAATCAGGTATCGTTCAGAGCTTCAGAATGCGCTCGCCCCGGCCGATGCCGGAGCCGCCGGTGCGGACGGTTTCCAGGATCGAGGCACGGTCGATCGCGTCGATGAAGGCGTCCAGCTTGCTCTTGGCGCCCGTCAGTTCGATCGTGTAGGACTTCTCGGTCACGTCGATGATGCGGCCGCGGAAGATGTCGGCGGTGCGCTTGATTTCTTCGCGTTCCTTGCCCACCGCCCTCACCTTGATCAGCATGAGCTCACGCTCGATGTGCTGGCCTTCGGTCAGGTCCACCACTTTCACCACCTCGATCAGGCGGTTCAGGTGCTTGGTGATCTGTTCGATGATGTCGTCCGAGCCGCTGGTGACGATCGTCATCCGCGACAGGGTCGCATCCTCGGTCGGCGCCACCGTCAACGTTTCGATGTTGTAGCCGCGTGCGGAGAACAGGCCGACGACGCGCGACAGCGCACCCGCTTCGTTTTCCAGCAGCACAGAGATAATGTGTCGCATATCAGAGGTCCTCCGATCCGAGCAGCATTTCGGACAGGCCCTTGCCCGCCTGGACCATCGGCCACACGTTTTCGCTCTGGTCGGTGATGAAGTTCATGAACACCAGGCGGTCCTTCATGCCGAACGCTTCGCGCAGCGCGCCGTCGACGTCGCCCGGCTTCTCGATGCGCATGCCGACGTGGCCATAGGCCTCAGCCAGCTTCTCGAAGTCCGGCAGCGAATCCATGTACGACTCGGAGTAGCGCGAACCATAGTCGAGCTGCTGCCATTGCCGCACCATGCCCAGGAAGCGGTTGTTCAGCAGGATGATCTTCGGCGTCAGGTGATACTGCTTGCACGTGGCCAGCTCCTGGATGCACATCTGGATCGATCCTTCGCCCGTGATGCAGGCAACCGTCGCATCCGGGTTCGCCATCTGCACGCCCATCGCGTACGGCAGGCCGACACCCATCGTGCCCAGGCCGCCGGAATTGATCCAGCGGCGCGGCTTGTCGAACTTGTAGTACTGCGCGGCCCACATCTGGTGCTGGCCCACGTCCGACGTGATGAACGCGTCGCCGCGCGTCAGCTCGTACACCTTCTCGACGACGGACTGCGGCTTGATGATCGTGTCCGACTGCGGATACTTCAGGCACAGGCGGTTGCGCCACTCGGTGATCTGGCCCCACCACTTCGACAGCTGCGCCGGGTTCGGACGGTGGTCCGCCGCGTCCAGCTGGGCGAGGAATTCGACCAGCACGTCCTTGACGTTGCCGACGATCGGAATGTCGACCTTCACGCGCTTACTGATCGACGAAGGGTCGATGTCCACGTGGATGATCTTGCGCGGGTTCTGCGCGAAGTGCTTCGGATTGCCGATCACGCGGTCGTCGAAGCGCGCGCCGATCGCGATCAGCACGTCGCAGTTCTGCATCGCCATGTTCGCTTCGTAGGTGCCGTGCATGCCGGGCATGCCGACCCACTGGTCGCTCGATGCGCGCGAGCCGCCCAGGCCCATCAGCGTGTTCGTGACGGGGAAGCCGAGGCGCTCGACAAGCTTGTTCAGTTCATTGTGCGCGTTGGCCAGGATCACGCCGCCGCCCGTGTAGATCATCGGGCGCTCGGCCTGCAGCAGCAGCTGCACGGCCTTGCGGATCTGGCCGGAGTGGCCCTTGTCGACCGGACGGTACGAACGCATCTCGATCTCCTTCGGATAGGAGAACACGTGCTTGTGCATCGAGATGTCCTTCGGGATGTCGACCAGCACGGGGCCGGGACGGCCGGTGCGGGCGATGTAGAAGGCTTTCTTGACCGTCTCGGCGAGGTCCTTCACGTCCTTGACGAGGAAGTTGTGCTTGACGACGGGGCGCGTGATGCCGACCGTATCGCATTCCTGGAACGCATCCTGGCCGATCGCGTGGCTCGGCACCTGGCCGGAGATCACGACCATCGGCACGGAATCCATGTAGGCGGTCGACAGGCCCGTCACCGCATTGGTGACACCGGGGCCGGACGTGACGATCGCGACGCCCACCTTGTTCGAGCTGCGCGAATACGCATCGGCGGCGTGCACGGCGGCCTGTTCATGGCGTACCAGGATGTGCTGGAATTTGTCCTGCTTGAAGATCGCGTCGTAGATGTAGAGGACGGCGCCTCCAGGATAGCCGAAGACGTGTTCGACGCCCTCTTCGGCCAGGCAGCGCACGAGTATTTCGGCGCCTGTGATGGCTGCTTCGGAGTTCATGAAACATTCCTTTCAAGGTCCATAGGAGATTGAACGGATGCTCTTGCCTGTCGAAGTAAGCCCGTCGCCACAGCTCCCTCCCGCCCGTACACTTATTCGCGCTCGCCGCCGCTGTTCCCCCAACCGTAGTGGGGTGCAAGACGAAGGCTGTGGCGCTACTCGTTGAGCGACAGTTTCTGCAGCGGCCTGACTGACCTCTCGCGCTTTTGGCACGGGTTAGAGCAAACTGCTGACATATGAAAGCGGATCGGCGCCTGTGGCGTTGTGTGCGACGGGAGCACGATCGGGGAGCTTCGTGGTGTGCGAAGCGTTCCATACGGTACTGCGTCGCACCATTCTGGTCAAGGAATATTGTGTTTTTTTCGTCCCGGCGCCCCGTTCGGGTGCAAAACAGCGGGCGGAACGTCGTGAAAATCGTTAAAACCATGCGGAAATTGAGGATTTTTGCTAGCATGCGCAGGTTCCAAGACCTCTACGGCACCGCAATCCCCACCTGATGGCAACAGATAAAGAACTTTCAGACTTTCTGGAAAACGTCGAACGACGTGCCTTCAAGCAGGCGGTCTATGCGGTACGCAAGGATGAATCGGCGCTGGACATCGTCCAGGACGCGATGATCAAGCTGGCGGAGAAATACGGCGACAAGCCGGCCGCCGAGCTGCCGCTGCTGTTCCAACGCATCCTCCAGACCACGATCCTCGATTACTTCCGGCGCGAGAAAGTTCGCAATACCTGGGTTAGCTTGTTTTCAGGATTGGGAAATTCCCAAGAGGAACATGAGGATTTTGATATACTGGAATCCTACGAGGCCGAACAGGGCACCCAGGCCGCCGAATCTTCCGCCGACCACGTCGAGCGCATGCAGGTACTGCAAATCATTGAAGATGAAGTACAAAAGCTCCCCACGCGTCAACGGGAAGCGTTCCTCATGCGTTACTGGCAGGATATGGATGTAGCCGAGACGGCCGAAGCGATGGGATGTTCCGAAGGGAGCGTGAAAACGCATTGCTCACGCGCAACTCACACTCTCGCCGAAGCGCTCAAAGCCAAGGGAATCAAACTATGAACACCGAAGAAATCAATTTCGCTTACCGGGTGCGCCATGCGCTCAACGAGAAGCTGGACGATTTGCCGGCCTCGACCACGGACCGTCTCGCCGCCGCCCGCCAGGCGGCCCTGGCGCGCAAAAAGGCGCACGTCGAAGTGCGCGTGACGCGTACCGCGACGGCCACGGCCACCGCCAATGGCGGCGCATTCGGCGGATTGTTCTCCGATCCGTTCGGCTGGATGAGCCGCTTCTCGGTGGCGCTGCCGTTGCTGCTCGTCGTGGGCGGCATGATCGGCGTGTACCAGTACGAGCAGCAGCAATCGATCGCCGAGCTGGCGGAACTGGATGCGGCCGTGCTGTCGGACGAGCTGCCCCTGTCGGCCTACCTGGACCACGGCTTCAACGCCTACCTTGAAACGCGCGAGCAATAAGCATGGCGCGAGCTAGCGGTCGCACGTGGCTGTTGGGCGGTGCCGCCGCATTGGTCGTCGCGATCGTCGCCGGCGTTGCCTTGTTGCGCCATGAGCGTCCCGACCCGGGTGCCGGTTCGGCGGCTTCGGCCGCCTCGGCACTGCTCGCCCCTTCCGCCGCCGAAAAACGCTGGCAAGACCTGACACCCGCGCAGCAGGCTGCGCTCGAGCCGCTGAAAGCGGGCTGGGACGACCTCGGCCCCGTGCGCAAGCAGAAGTGGCTCGAGATCGCCGGCCGCTACGCGACGATGAAACCGGCCGAACAGAAACGCGTCCACGAACGGATGCGCGAGTGGGTCGCGCTGTCGCCGGAAGAACGCAAGGCCGTGCGCGAAAGCTATGCGCGCGCCCAGAAGATCGTCGGCGGCAAGAAGGCCGCCCAATGGGAGCAATACCAGCTGTTGCCGGAAGAGGAAAAGCGCAAGCTCGCCAACGCCAACGCGGCGAAGAAGCAGCAGGTGGCGAAACCGCCGACGCCGGCGCAAAGCCTCGTCAAGACACCCACACCGATCAAGCCACACCCGGGCCTCGCCACGGCCGGCGGTACCGCCGCCCCGACAACGCCCGTCGCGCCTGCGCCGGTAGTGCCGGTACCGGCCGCACCGGTGGTCCCGCCGCCGGCGCCCGCTCCCGTGCAGGAAATGGAATACCCGCTCGAAGGCGCCGCGACGCCGGCGGCGATGATGCAGCAAAACCCGCCGGCGCCGCCACCCGCGCCGCAGCCGGCCCCGCAACCTGTCCCTGCTCCGCCCAATGCCGGCAAATGACCTGAGTCCCATCGGCGTGCCGTCCATCGGCCGCCGGCTGATCGCGATGGTGTACGAGCTGCTGCTCGCCTTCGCCGTGCTGTTCCTGCCTTTCCTGATCTTCGAGCTGGCGGTCAACGCCAGCCATGCGGCCGTCGTCGAACACGGCCGCCAGGCGCTGGCCTTCCTCGTGCTGGGCGCCTACTTCATCCATCAATGGAGCCGCAACGGCCAGACCTTGGCGATGCAGACGTGGCGCATCCGCGTGACCTTGCCTGACGGCGGCGCTGTGCCTTTGAGGCTGGCGGTGGTGCGCTACCTGCTGGCGTGGATGTGGGTGCTGCCGGCGCTAGTCGCCAGCTGGGCGTTCGGCCTGGCGCACTGGGCCGCGCTGGGCGCGCTCGGCGCCGGCATCGCCGTGTGGTCGCTGACCGCCCTGTTCGACAAGGACGGCCAGTTCTTGCATGACCGTCTCGCCGGCACGCGGCTCGTGCAGTTGCCGAAGCGCACCAAGAAAACCGCCGCGACGGCCTGACCTTGCGGGCGGGTCCCCTCGCCCTCACCTTGTCCGGATGAACCCGGACGACGACTCCCCTTCCGCTCCGCTGTGCCCGTTGTGCGGCCGCCCGCTGGGCACGATCAATATCGATCGTCACCACTTGGTGCCGAGAACGTTCAAGGGCCGCGAGCAGTTCCCGATCCACAAGATCTGCCACCGGAAGATCCACTCCGTGTTCACGGAAAAGGAATTGCTGCGCACCTATCACACGTGGGACAGGCTGCGCGAGCACGAGGATATCCGTACGTTTATCGAGTGGGTGGCGAACAAGCCGGCGGGCTTTTATACGACGACGGCGACGGCGAACCGCAAGAAGAGGCGGTGATGTGGGCGTTGGTGAGCTCCCGACGCGGAGCGAAACCCAAGACGCAAACCCATGGGGTCAGACCCGGCGGGTCTGACCCCGGCATTTGCAGTGGGTTGAACATTAGAGCCCCGGCGCCTCAATGCCAAGCCCCGACACGGATCCGCTATTTCAGAACCGCTCGTAGCCCTGCAAATACCGCCACTGCCCCACCGGCAGCGCACCCATCGATATACGCCCGATGCGCAGCCGCTTCAGCGCCGTGACAGTCAGCCCCACGTCGGCGCACATCCGCTCGATCTGCCCCGGCTTCACGTTCTTGATCGCGAAGCGCAGCCGGCCTTCGTTCTGCCAGCTGACCTTGGCCCAGCCGTTGTTCAGCCGCTTCAAGCCATCCTCGGCGATCGTGCCGGTGATGTCGGCGATGAGCTCTTGCTCGATCTTCGCGGCTTCGTCAACGAGCTTGCGCGCGACGCGGAAGTCCTGCGTGAACACGAACAGGCCGCTGGCAGCGTCGTGCAGCGGCAGCATCGCCTGCAGCTTCGTCACGTGGCGCTTCAGGAAGCGCTCCTTGCCCGCTTGCGCGCTGCGGTTTTCCGCCGTCAGGCAGGACAGCGCATCGACGCCGGCGGGCTTGTTCAGCAGCAGGGTGACGGGGACGATGTCCAGCAACGTCGCGTCGTCGGCCAGCGTAACCGTCTGCCCAGTCGCCACGCGCGCGCCCTGGTCCTCGACGACCACATCGTCGACGAGCACATAGCCGCCTTCGATGTACAGCTCGGCCTCGCGACGCGAGCATGCTTTGAGTTCGGCCACGCGCTTGGCGAGGCGGATTGCGTCGTCCGTCATGCGAAGTACCGCGCGAACGCGTCCGCCACCTTGCGCAGCTGTGCGCGGTTCACGTTCAGGTGTGTGACGAGGCGCAGCTTCGGCCCCATCGACACGCGGATGCATTCGTCCGCCAACGCCTTTGCCAGCGGTGCGCAATGCTCGGCCGGCACGTCGACGTAAAAGATGTTCGTCTGCGGCGTGCTCACGGTCAGGCCGGGAATCTTCGCCAGCTCGGCCGCGAGGAACGCGGCATTGTCGTGATCTTCCGCCAGCCGCTGCACGTTGTGCTGCAGCGCGTACAGCCCGGCCGCGGCAATGATGCCGGCCTGGCGCATACCGCCGCCCAGCATCTTGCGCCAGCGCTTGCCCTCTTCGATCAACTCGCGCGAACCGCACAGCACCGAGCCGACCGGTGCGCCGAGGCCTTTCGACAGGCATACCGACACGCTGTCGAAGCCCGCCACCGCGTCGCGCAAAGCGATGCCCTGCTTGACGGCCGCGTTGCAGATACGCGCGCCGTCCAGGTGCGTGGCGAGGCCTCGCTCGTGCGCGAGCGTGGTGGCCTGCGCGACGTACTCGCGCGGCAGCACGCGGCCGCCGATCGTGTTTTCCAGCGCCAGCAGCTTCGTGCGGGCGAAGTGGATGTCACGCGGCTTGATCTGCGCGGCGATGTCGGCCAACGCCAGGCTGCCGTCCGGCTGGTTGGCGATGGGCTGCGGCTGGATGCTGCCCAGCACCGCGGCACCGCCGCCTTCGTAGCGGAACGTGTGCGCTTCCTGGCCGACCAGGTATTCGTCGCCGCGGCCGCAATGGGCCAGCAGCGCGATCAGGTTCGTTTGCGTGCCGGACGGCGCGAACAACGCGGCTTCATAGCCGAACAGCTCAGCCGCATGCTGCTGCAGGCGGTTGACCGTCGGGTCGTCGCCATACACGTCGTCGCCCACCGGGGCGCTGGCCATCGCATCGCGCATCGCGGCGCCGGGCTGCGTGACCGTGTCGCTGCGCAGGTCGATCCACTCGTTCGTCACACTTCCTCCGTGTAGAAGCGGCTGCCCATTTCCAGCAGGCCGACGGTGTCCAGCACTTCCTTCAGCCGCTCGGCGGGACGGCGGCGCGGCAGGTCCTTGTACGTCGCGATAATGAGTTCGTTCTTCATCGAATGCTCCCAGCCCACCAGCTCCGTCACGTTGACCTGGTAGCCGTGCGCTTCCAGCTGCAGGCAGCGCAGCACGTTCGTGATCTGGCTGCCGAATTCGCGCGTGTGGATCGGGTGGCGCCAGATCTCCGTCAGCGCGCTCTTGCCGAGCGACTGGCCCTTGTTCTTCTTCAGCACCGATGCGACCTCCGCCTGGCAGCACGGCACCAGCACGATGTGCTTCGCATGCTTCTTCAGCGCGAAGTCGATCGCATCGTCGGTGGCCGTGTTACAGGCATGCAGCGCGGTGACGATGTCGATCCGCTCCGGCAGCGCCGTCGAGGTGGTCGACTCGGCCACTGACAGCGGCAGGAACGCCATGCCCGGAAAATCGAACTTCGCGGCCAGCTCGCGCGAACGCTGCACCAGCTCCTCGCGCGTCTCGATGCCGTAGATGTGCGAACCGCTCTTCGCGTCGCCCTGCAGCGCCTTGAAGAACAGGTCGTAGATGATGAAACCCAGGTAGGACTTGCCGGCACCATGGTCGACCAGCGATACGGCGCCCTTCTCCTTCAGCACGTCCTGCAGCAGCGGTTCGATGAACTGGTACAGGTGGTACACCTGCTTCAGCTTGCGGCGGCTGTCCTGATTGAGCTTGCCGTCGCGGGTCAGGATGTGCAGCTCCTGAAGCAGCGCGACGGACTGTCCCGGCTTGATCTCCGGAATGTCCGTCACGGTGGTGGGCAACGCTGCGGGGGCTGGCTTATTGCGCTTCATCGATCCATGCCTGCTGGATCGCTTCCAAGACCTTCTCGCCGCCCCGCTTGTGGTCGTCGTCGAAGCCTTCCAGCGTCACGACCCAGTTGTGCAGGTCCGTGAAGCGGATCTGCGTCGGGTCCAGGTGCGGGTATTTGTCGTACAGCGCTTCCGCGATCGCCGTGATGTCGGACCATTTCATGTCAGTGGCCGCCTTCGCTCGCATGGTTGATGGTGTACTTCGGGATCTCGACGACGAGGTCCTCGTCGGCCACGATCGCCTGGCACGACAGGCGCGATTGCGCTTCCAGGCCCCAGGCCTTGTCCA
Source organism: Pseudoduganella flava (assembly GCF_007830495.1). GTDB lineage: Bacteria > Pseudomonadota > Gammaproteobacteria > Burkholderiales > Burkholderiaceae_D > Rugamonas > Rugamonas flava. The sequence continues at coordinate 152,338 of NZ_VLKW01000013.1, forward strand.
GCAGGTCTTCTTCCGTCTCGGTCGCTTCATTCAGCGAATCGAAGCCCTCGCGCACGATCACGTGGCACGTGGTGCAGGCGCACGATTTCTCGCACGCGTGTTCGATGTGGATGTCGTTCTCGAGCAGGACGTCGCAGACGGACTTGCCCGGCGCCGTGTCGATGACGGCGCCTTCCGGGCACAGCTTGGCGTGGGGCAGGATGACGATTTGTGGCACTTGATACCTCTGTAATAATTTTTAGATGACCTGGTCCAGCGCCTTGCCGGCCAGCGCGCTGCGCACGCTGCGGTCCATGCGGCGCGACGCGAATTCCTCGGTGCCGTGCGCCAATTCCTCGACGGCCGCCTTGACGGCCAGGTGGTCGACCGTGCCGGCAGCGGAGGCCGCGACGACGTCGCGCGTCTTCTGCATCAGCGCGTCGACGGCGGCGCGTTCCTCGGCCGACAGCAAGTTCGCGTCCTCGTCCAGCGCAGATTGCGTGGCCAGCAGGATGCGCTCGGCCTCGACCTGCTCTTCGCGCAGCGCGCGCGCCTTCATGTCGCTTTCGGCGGCCGTGTACGAATCCTGCAGCATGCGCGCCACGTCCTCGTCGGCCAGGCCGTACGACGGCTTCACCGTGATCGATGCCTCGACGTTCGAGCGCAGCTCGCGCGCCGACACGGACAGCAGGCCGTCCGCATCGACCTGGTACGTGATGCGGATGCGCGCCGCGCCGGCCGCCATCGGCGGGATGCCGCGCAGCTCGAAGCGGGCCAGCGAACGGCAGTCCGTCACCAGTTCGCGCTCGCCCTGCAGCACGTGCACGGCAAGGGCCGTCTGCCCGTCCTTGAACGTCGTGAATTCCTGCGCCCGCGCGCACGGGATCGTCGAGTTGCGCGGGATGATCTTCTCGACCAGACCACCCATCGTCTCGATACCCAGCGACAGCGGGATCACGTCCAGCAGCAGCCAGTCGTCGCCCGGCGCGCGGTTACCGGCCAGCAGGTTCGCCTGGATCGCGGCGCCCAGCGCCACCACTTTGTCCGGGTCGATGTTCGCGTGCGGGATCGTGTGGAAGTAATCGCCGACGGCGCGCTGCACGTGCGGCATGCGCGTGGCGCCGCCGACCATCACGACGCCGTCGATGTCGTCGGCATCCAGGTTCGCGTCGCGCAGCGCCTTCTTCACGGCGTTCATCGTCTTCGCGACGAGGTGCTTCGTGATCTCGGCAAAGGTCTCGGCCGTGACGGTCAGGTGCACGTTCTCGCCCGAGGACAGGTTCGCATCGATGACGACCTGCGGCTTCGTCGACAGCAGTTCCTTCGCTTCGCGCGCCTTCACCATCAACAGCGCCGTGTCCTCGTCGTTCAGCGGCGCGAGCTTTTCCTGCTCGTGGATCCAGCAGAACAGGCGGTGGTCGAAGTCGTCGCCGCCCAGCGCGGAATCGCCGCCCGTGGCCAGCACTTCGAACACGCCCTTGGACAGCTTCAGGATCGAGATGTCGAACGTGCCGCCACCCAGGTCATACACGGCGAACAGGCCTTCGGAACCGTTGTCGAGGCCATACGCGATCGCCGCGGCGGTGGGTTCGGACAGCAGGCGCAGCACGTTCAGGCCGGCCAGCTGGGCCGCGTCCTTCGTGGCCTGGCGCTGCGCGTCGTCGAAGTACGCCGGCACCGTGATCACGGCGCCGACCAGGTCGTCGCCCAGCGCGTCCTCGGCGCGCTGGCGCAACGTGGCCAGCACCTGCGCGGACACTTCGACGGGGCTCTTCACGCCGGCCACCGTCTTCAGCTGCACCATGCCGGGGCTGTCGACGAAATCGTAAGGCAGGTTTTCCGCGTACGCGATGTCCTTCAGGCCGCGCCCCATGAAACGCTTGACGGAGACGATCGTGTTCTTCGGATCGGTCGTCTGCGCGGCCTGGGCCTTGTAGCCGATGTTGGCGTGGCCGTTCGGCAGGTAGCGCACGACGGACGGCAGCAGCGGCCGGCCATCCTCGTCGTTCAGCACCTCGGGAATCGACGAGCGCACGGTGGCGACCAGCGAGTTCGTCGTGCCCAGGTCGATGCCGACCGCCAGCCGGTGCTGGTGCGGTGCCGTGGACATGCCCGGTTCGGAAATTTGCAGAAGTGCCATGTGAAACCTGTTCTTGTTGTGGGACGGCTCAGGCGTCGAGCGCGTCGAAGGCAAAGCGGACTTCTTCGCCGAATTTTTCCAGGAACATCAGCGCGCGCACGCCCTGCGCCGCCGCGTGGTAGTCGCCCCCGTTCAGCTGCGCCTCGATGTCCTTCAGTTGGTCCTTGCGGGCCGCGCGCAGCTGGGCGTCCAGCTTGTCGAGCAGCTCCTCGTCCTTGGCGGCGCGCGCCTCGGCCAGCTCCTCGCGCCATTCCATCTGCTGCATCAGGAACGCCATCGGCATCGCCGTGTTCGACTCGGTCTGCAAGTCGACGCCAGCCAGCTCGCACAGGTATTGCGCGCGCCGCTGGGGATTCTTCAGCGTCTGGTAAGCCTCGTTGGCGCGGGTGGCCCATTGCATCGCGACGCGCTTCTCGGCATCGGTGGCATTGACGAAGCGGTCGGGATGCACCTGCGCCTGGACGTCGCGATAGGCCGCATCCAGCGCGCCCTGGTCGATTGCGAACTGCTGCGGCAGGTGGAATAACTCGAAGTGGTTCTGCACGGTGGGACTGTGGTGACGGCTTAGACGCGGAAGCTTTCGCCGCAACCGCAGGCGTCCTTCTCGTTCGGGTTGTTGAACTTGAAGCCCTCGTTCAAGCCTTCGCGGGCGAAGTCGAGCTCCGTGCCGTCGATGTAAGCCATGCTCTTCGGATCGACGAACACCTTCACGCCATGCGATTCGAACACGTGATCTTCCGGTGCCGCCTCGTCGACGTATTCCAGCTTGTAGGCCAGCCCCGAGCAGCCCGTCGTCCGCACGCCGAAGCGCAGGCCGAGGCCCTTGCCGCGCCGTTCGATGTAGCGGGAGATGTGTTTCGCTGCTTTTTCGGTCAGGGTGATTGCCATGCTTTACCTCCATCGTCGGGGCCGGACATCCGGCCCCTTTCCAGCTTTATTTCAGCTTTATTCCAGCTTTATTCCAGCTTTATGCCGAGTGCTTCTGTTTGTAATCCTGAACTGCCGCCTTGATCGCGTCTTCGGCCAGGATCGAGCAGTGGATCTTCACCGGCGGCAGCGCCAGCTCTTCGGCGATCTGCGTGTTCTTGATCGCCAGCGCTTCGTCCAGCGTCTTGCCTTTGACCCATTCGGTCACCAGCGAGCTCGAAGCGATCGCCGAGCCGCAGCCGTAGGTCTTGAACTTCGCGTCTTCGATCAGGCCGTTCGCGCCGACCTTGATCTGCAGCTTCATCACGTCGCCGCAAGCGGGCGCACCGACCATGCCGGTGCCGACCGTGTCGTCGCCCTTTTCAAAGGCGCCGACGTTGCGCGGGTTTTCGTAGTGATCGAGTACTTTGTCCGAGTAAGCCATTTTGATGCTCCTAAATTAATCGTGACGGTCGCTTAGTGAGCGGCCCACTGGATGGAATTGATATCGATACCCTCTTTGAACATGTCCCACAGCGGGGACAGTTCGCGCAGCTTGCCGACCTTCGACTTCATCAGATCGATGGCGAAGTCGATGTCGTGTTCCGTCGTGAAGCGGCCGATCGTGAAGCGGATCGAGCTGTGCGCCAGTTCGTCGCTGCGGCCCAGGGCGCGCAGCACGTACGACGGCTCCAGGCTCGCCGACGTGCACGCGGAACCGGACGACACCGCCAGGTCCTTCACGGCCATGATCAGCGACTCGCCTTCGACGTAGTTGAACGACACGTTCAGGTTGTGCGGCACACGGTGTTCCATGTCGCCGTTGATGTACACCTCTTCGATCTCCTGCAGGCCCTTGGCGAGGCGGTCGCGCAGCGCCTTGATGCGGGCGATCTCTTCATCCATCTCGACCTTGGCGAGGCGGAACGCTTCGCCCATGCCGACGATCTGGTGCACCGGCAGCGTGCCGGAACGCAGGCCGCGCTCGTGACCGCCGCCGTGCATCTGCGCCTCGATGCGCACGCGCGGCTTGCGGCACACGTACAGCGCGCCGATACCTTTCGGGCCGTACGTCTTGTGGGCCGTGAACGTCATCAGGTCGACCTTCAGCTTCTGCAGGTCGATGTGCACCTTGCCCGTCGCCTGTGCCGCGTCGCAGTGGAAGATGATGCCCTTGCCGCGGCAGAAGGCGCCGATTTCCTCGACCGGCTGGATCACGCCGATCTCGTTATTGACCAGCATGACGGAGACGAGGATCGTGTCCGGGCGCACCGCTGCCGCGATCTGCTCGACGGACACCAGGCCGTTGTCCTGCGGGTCCAGGTAGGTGGCTTCGAAGCCCTGGCGCTCCAGCTCGCGCACCGTGTCCAGCACCGCCTTGTGCTCGGTCTTCACGGTGATGATGTGCTTGCCCTTCGTCTTGTAGAAGTGCGCCGCGCCCTTCAGCGCCAGGTTGTTGCTCTCCGTTGCGCCGGAGGTCCAGATGATTTCGCGCGGGTCCGCATTGACGAGGGCCGCGACGTGGCCGCGCGCCTCTTCCACGGCCGCTTCCGCCGTCCAGCCGTACATGTGGCTGCGCGACGCCGGATTGCCGAACTGCTCGCGCAGGTACGGAATCATCTTGTCCGCCACGCGCGGGTCGATCGGCGTCGTCGCCGAGTAGTCCATGTAGATCGGGAAGTGCGGCGCGGTCTTGAAGTCGACCGGGGCTACCGTGGCGGCGTTTTTCTCAGGGGCGTTCATCTATCACTCCAATGCGGTACAGCGTATGGTTTGTCGGGAAATTCAGCCGAGCGTGGCGTGGTCGTTGCGATGCATGACCACCACGTTCTGCTCGGCGCTCTTCTCGGCGTTCTTCTGTTTTTGCTGGTCGACCAGGTCCTGCAGCGAGACCGAATCCAGGTAGTCGACCATCTTCTCGTTCAGCGTGGCCCACAGTTCATGGGTCATGCAGCGGGCACCGCTGGCGTGGTCGGCGCCATGGCAGTTTTCCTTGCCGCCGCACTGGGTCGCGTCCAGCGGCTCGTCGACGGCGATGATGATGTCGGCCACCGTCACCTTGTCGGCGCGGCGGGCCAGGCTGTAGCCGCCGCCGGGACCGCGGATCGATTCCACGATCTCGTGCCGGCGCAGCTTGCCGAACAGCTGTTCCAGGTAGGACAGCGAAATGGCCTGCCGCTGGCTGATGCCAGAGAGCGTGACGGGACCTTTGCCCTGGCGCATCGCCAGGTCGATCATCGCTGTCACGGCAAAACGGCCTTTGGTAGTCAGACGCATACGACCTCGAAGAAATTCAGCCCTTCAGCCGCCCGGTCGGGCGCGGAGGCTTGATTCGTTGAATTCGGGTAAAATCTTGTGCTTACGCATTACGCGGTGTCGCTCAACTGCCCGGTTCACCTATAAAAACCGTATTAGTTGAATGATTTAGTCAAGTATATCAGCTTTAAAAAATCCTTGCCGGGCGCCCCTTGATTTCACCTGCGGCGCAGCATCCCCGCCCCCGCAGGGGCAGCGGCGGACGATCGGCGGATCTCAGTTGCGTTGCAACAAACGCAATGGACCGAACAGTGCCTGCATGTCCTTGTTGCCGATGAAGGACAGGTTGTACGGGTGCTCCGCCACCACTTGCGGCATCGCCTGCACGACGGGCAGCTTGTTCAGCTGTTCGGCAATCTTCCCCCACAACACCAGCTTGGGACGTTCCTGGCACGCCGCAAGGGCCTCGATCACCGTCGCGAAGAACGGCAGCCATGCCTTGGCATCCTTGACGGGCGGCACGTGCGGGCGGAACACGAGCGAAGCGTTCAACAGCAGGAAGCCATGGCCGATCAGCCGCTCCTGCAGCTCGGCCAGTGTGCCGATCGCCGCACCGCCGCGGGCGCGCTCGGCGCAGGCGGCCAGCGCGCTACCGGCCGTGTTCGCCTCGTCCAGCTGACCATCGGCCACCAGCAGCATCTTCATGAAGTTGCGCAGCGACGTGGCCCGGTTCACCGGCTTCGACAGCCCGCCATCCGGCTCCGCCGACCACAGGCTGCCGACGGCGCCATCCATGAAGCACACGCCGGTCGCGCTCTCGGCGCGCGGATAGGGGCCCTCGCCCACCAGGACATAGCGGACCCGCTGAAGTGGCAGCGTGAACGCGGCGAACAGGCGCAACTCGGTCGGCAGGTAGCTGTCCTCCGCCAGGGCCGGCAGGTAGGCCGGGTCAGCCGCGGCGACGGCTTCGAGGCCGCGCACGAGCGTGGCGTGCCAGGAGGGATGCGCCTTGTCGAGCGCGGCGAGGAAATGCTGGGGAATCATCATGGCGGCAGAGGCGGAAAGCAAAGGCAGCGGCAAAGCGCCGCATTCTACCGCAAGGGGGCCGGTGCCAGGCACCGGCGCCGGACCTTCAGAGCTGGCCCAGCAGGTCGTGCGCGTTCAGGATAGCGTAGGCGATGTCGGGGTGGGCATCCAGGCAGCGGCGCACCGCGGCGGGCACGGACTGGCGGGTCTTGCGGCACAGGCCGGGCCGGGGCGACAGCTCGATCGCGAAACCGCGCACGGTGCGCACTTCGTTCGGGCCCGGCGCGATCGTCAGCCGCACGCCCAGCTGCTCTTCCAGCCGCTGGCTCAAGCGCATCAGCTCGGCATAGGTGGCGATCGCCTCGATGCGTTCGATCAGCCGCTTTTCCTCGTCGCGCGTCAGGCGCAGCACGCGCAAGTCCGCTTGCGGGTCGTTTTCCAGCAGCGCGCGCTCGCAGACGCAGGCACCGGGCGGGCATTCTTTGCGGATCTGAAACGGCGGCGTTATCGGCATGGCGGTCACGGTGGGATCGGCGGGGGAAGTATCCGGCGCAAAGGACGGAGTGTCAATTATGCAGCCGTGCAACGAGCGCCCGCATTGATGTTGTGCAGGGCAACTCTTTTTCCATGTAAAGCCGCGCGCGCTTGCGCCACACCCTGCTTATGGCTAGATTGTCAATACCCCCATCGCCGCGAGGTGCGCCGTGACCGCTCCCGACCTGTCGCAGCTGAAGATCGAACGCACCGAATCGCACGCACCCGCGCGGCAGCCGCGCCGCCGGCGCTGGTGGCGCATAGCGGCAGTCGCCATCGTGCTGGCCGCGGCCGCGCTGGCCGGGTTGCGGGTCGCCGGACAGCCGGAGGTCGAGACGGCGACGGTCGCGCAGGCCTGGCCGGCACAGAACTACACGCTGCTCAACGCCACCGGCTATGTCGTCGCGCAGCGCAAGGCGGCGCTGTCGTCGAAAGCCACCGGGCGCCTGGTGTGGCTGGGCGTGCTGGAGGGCAGCCGCGTGCGCGAGGGCGAGGTTGTGGCGCGCCTGGAAAGCCGCGACGTGGAGGCGGCGCTGGGCCAGGCGGCGGCCAATGCGCAGGTGGCCGAAGCCAACCTGCGGCAGGGTGAGGCGGAACTGCGCGACGCCGAGCAGCCCCGCCGGCGCGCCGAGGAACTGCTTGGCCAGCACTTCATCGCCGCCGCGACGCATGACGCGGCCGTGGCCCGCTTTGACAAGGCCCGCGCTGCCGTGGCCGCGCAGCGCGCCGCGATCGCCGCCGCCCGCGCGAATGTCCGCGCCGCGCAGGTGGCCGTGGACCAGACCGTGATCCGCGCGCCGTTCGACGGCGTCGTGCTGACGAAAAGCGCGAACGTGGGCGACAACATCACGCCGTTCTCGTCGGCCGCCGAGAGCAAGGGCGCCGTCGTGACGATCGCCGACATGGCCACGCTGGAAGTCGAGGCCGACGTGGCCGAATCGAGCCTCGCGCGCATCCGCGTCGACCAGCCGGCGGAGATCCAGCTGGACGCCTTTCCCGGCCTGCGCCTGGCCGGCGTCGTGTCGCGCATGGTGCCGACGCTGGACCGCAGCAAGGCCACGCTGCTCGTCAAGGTGCGCTTCGTCGACCGCGATCCGCGCGTGCTGCCGGACATGAGCGCGCGCGTCGCCTTCCTGTCGCGGCCCGTGCCGCCGGACGAGCGCGCGCCCGTCGCCGCGCTGCAGCCGGCCGCCGTCGTGCAGCGCGACGGCAAGCCCGTGGTGTTCGCGCTGCGCGACGGGCAGGTGCGCCAGACGCCGGTGACGACCGGGCGCCGGGTCGGCGAACTGCTGGCGGTGCGCGGCGTGGCGGTCGGCACGAAGGTGGTGCTGCGCCCTCCCCCATCGTTGCGCGACGGCCAGCGCGTGAAGCCGGTGCAGCCATGACGGCGCTCGTGCGGATCGCCCACCTGTCGAAGAGCTACCGGCGCGGCGGCCAGGTCGTGCCGGTGCTGCACGACATCGACCTGACCGTCGAGGCGGGCGACTTCCTGGCATTGATGGGCCCTTCCGGCTCCGGCAAGAGCACGCTCCTGAACCTGATCGCCGGGATCGACCAGCCGGACAGCGGCGAGCTGCGCGTGGCGGGGCGCGACCTCGCGGCGATGTCGGAAACGGAACTGGCGCGCTGGCGCGCGGCCAGCATCGGCTTCGTCTTCCAGTTCTACAACCTGATGCCCGTGCTGACGGCGCTGGAAAACGTGGAACTGCCGCTGCTGCTGGCGCCGTTGTCGCGCCGCGAACGCCGCGCCCGCGCCCGACTGACGCTGGAGCTGGTGGGCCTGGGCGGGCGGCTCGAACACCTGCCCAGTGAACTCTCCGGCGGCCAGCAGCAGCGCGTGGCGATCGCCCGCGCGATCGTCACCGACCCGCTGCTGATCGTGGCGGACGAGCCCACCGGCGACCTCGATCGCCAATCCGCGGCCGACGTGCTGGCGCTGCTGGAGCGCTTCAATCGTGAGCTGGGCAAGACGATCGTCATGGTCACGCACGACGCGCTGGCAGCCCAGCACGCCCGCACCGTCGTCCACCTGGAAAAAGGCGAGCTGCTGCGCGCCACCGCCTGATATGCTGATTCGCCTCATCGCGGGCAATGCCCTGCGCCACAAGCTGCGCACCGTGCTGACGGTGCTGGGGCTGACGGTGGCGATCCTGTCGTTCGGCCTGCTGCACACGGTGATCGACGCGTGGTACGCCGGCGCCAACGCTGCCGCGCCAACGACGCTCATCACCCGCAACGCGATCTCGCTCGTGTTCCCACTGCCGCTGTCGTACGAGGGCCGCATCCGCGCGACACCGGGCGTGACGGGCGTCGGCTATGCGAACTGGTTCGGCGGCGTCTACCGCGACCCGAAGAATTTTTTCGCGCAGTTCGCAATCTCCGGCCGCAGCTACCTGGACATCTACCCGGACTACCTGGTCCTCGAGCGCGACCGCGAGGCATTCCTGCACGACCGCCAGGGCGCGCTGGTGGGCCGCAAGCTGGCCAACCAGTTCGGCTTCAAGGTCGGCGACGTGATCCCGTTGCGCGGCGTGATCTACCCGGGCGAGTGGCACTTCACGGTGCGGGCGATCTACGACGGCCGCCACAGCAACACGAACACGTCGACGATGTTCATGCACTGGGACTACGTCAACGAAACGATGAAGCGCACGGTGCCGCGCCGCGGCAACCAGGTCGGCGTCTACGTCGCCACCATCGCCCGGGCCGAGGATGCGCCCGCGATCGCCCGGGCGATCGATGCGCAGTTCCGCAACTCGCTGGCCGAGACGCTGACCGAGACGGAAAAGGCGTTCCAGCTGGGCTTCGTGTCGATGTCCGAGGCGATCGTGGCGGCGATCCGCGTCGTGTCGCTCGTCGTCATCCTGATCATGATGGCGGTGATGGCGAACACGATGGCGATGAGCGCGCGCGAACGGATCGCGGAATACGCGACGTTGAAGGCGCTCGGCTTCGGCCCCGCCTTCCTGGCGCAGTTGATCGCCGGCGAATCGCTGCTGCTGGCGCTTGCCGGCGGCGCGCTCGGCAGCGCGCTGCTGTACCCTGCCGCGCACGGCTTCGCCGAGCGGATGGGCACGATGTTCCCCGTGTTCGACGTGGCACCGGCGACAGTGGTGCTGCAACTGGCGGCGGCGCTGGCGATCGGCGCCGTGGCCGCGCTGGCCCCGGCATTGCGCGCGGCACGCATCCGCATCGTCGACGGCCTGCGCAGCATCGGATGATGAAGATCCCCTTTTCCTACATCGTGCGCAACCTGTGGACGCGCCGGCTGACGACGGCGCTGACGGCCGCCGGGCTGGCGCTCGTCGTGTTCGTGTTCGCCACGGTGCTGATGCTGAACGAAGGCTTGCGCGCGACGCTCGTCGACACGGGCGAAGCGGACAACGTGGTGCTGGTGCGCCGCGCCGCCGACACGGAGGTGATGAGCGGCGTCGATCGCGCACAGGCGGCCGTCGCCGTCAGCCACCCCGCCGTGGCGCTGGGCGGCGATGGCCTGCCGCGCGCATCGAAGGAGACCGTCGTGCTGATCGTGCTGAACAAGCGCGCCTCGGACAAGCCGTCCAACGTCGTCATCCGCGGCGTCGGCCCGGCCGGGCTGGCGCTGCGGCCGCAGGTGCGCATCACCGCGGGCCGGCTGTTCCGCCCCGGCGCCTCCGAAATCATTGCCGGTGCCAGCATCGCGCGCCGCTTCGCCGGCGCCGGCATCGGCGAGACGGTGCGCTTCGGCCAGCGCGAGTGGACCGTCGTCGGCCTGTTCGATGCGGGCAACAGCGGCTTCGATTCCGAGATCTGGGGAGACAGCGAGCAGCTGATGCAGGCGTTCCGCCGCGGCGTTTACTCGTCGGTGATCGTGCGGCTGGCCGACCCTGGCGGCTTCCCACGTTTCAAGCGCGACATCGAGGCCGACCCGCGCCTGACGCTCGAGGCGAAACGCGAGCGGCAGTTCTATGCCGACCAATCGAAGGCGCTGTCGACGTTCATCGGCGTGCTGGGAATGACCTTGTCGGTGATCTTCTCGATCGGCGCGATGATCGGCGCGGCGATCACGATGTACGCGTCGGTGGCGAGCCGCACCGGCGAGATCGGCACGCTGCGGGCGCTTGGCTTCAGCCGCCGCGCGATCCTGTCCGCCTTCCTCGTCGAGGCGATGCTGCTGGCGCTGGCCGGAGGCGCGGCGGGCCTCGCCTGCGCCGCGTTCATGCAACTATTGACGTTCTCCACCACCAACTTCCAGTCGTTCGCCGAGCTGTCGTTCGGCTTCCGCCTGACCGGCGCGATCGTCGTCGACACACTGCTGTTCGCGCTGGCGATGGGCTTCATCGGCGGCTTCCTGCCGGCACTGCGAGCCGCCCGGCTGCCGATCGTCGACGCGCTGCGCGCCGCGTAACACTCCGACCACACCTGTTGCAACCTTGCCACGAAGATTTCACTTGGGGAAATGCGTTTCCGCACGACCGTGTTACACTTTCCGGAGGGCAAATTCGCCCATCCGTTCTTTACACCTCTATGCACCAGACGCTGACGCGTACCCTGCTGATGGCCGGCTGCTGGCTGGCGTTCGCGCTCGCCTGCCACGGCGGCGCGCACGCGGCCAATGCGGCCGGCGAACGGCAGGTGCTGGTGCTGTATTCGCTCGGGTCGGAATCCACGTCCGTGTGGCAGCGCCTCGTGCACAAGGGCCTGTACGACGAATTGGGCAAGCGCAGCTGGGGCGCGACGCCGGCCATCTACGAAGAACGTTTCGACGCCAACCGGGTCGGCGAGGAGCAGGCCCGCGAAAGCATGGCCCCTTACCTGCGCAGCAAATACGCCAAGGTGCCGCTGGATGCGATCGTCGCGGAAAATCACGTGGCGAGCGAATTCCTCGGCGAGCACCCCGAGCTGTTCCCCGGCGTGCCCCGCTTCTACGTGAACCACGGCCGGCTGGGCTGGCAGCCGGCGGACGGCACCGGCATCGAAGTCACGTCCGATTTCGACCGCGCCATCGGCATCGTGCCGCGGGTGGCGCCGCAGGTGCGCCGCCTCGTCGTCATCGGCGACCGCACGCCCCGTGCGCAGGCATGGATCGCAGCGATCCGCGCCATCGCGGCCCGCCATGCGCCCAAGCTGACGATCGAGTACTGCGACGACCGCAGCTTCGAGCAGATGGAACGGATGGTCGCGGCACTCGACCGTCAAAGTGCCGTGTTCCTGCTGTCGACCATCACGGACAGTAATGGCGACCGCATCTCGCCGCCGGTCCTGGCGCGCCGCATCGCCGCGGCCAGCGCGGTCCCCGTGTTCACGCACATGGAATCGCTGGTGCTGCCCGGCGTGGCGGGCGGCTACGTGATCAGCGCCGAGAGCATCGGCCGCGTGATCGCGCGCATCCTGCTTGGCCAGCGCACCGACGGCATCGACGTGCAGGGTTACTTCTTCGACGACCCGACGGTACGCCGCTTCAACCTGCGCGACGTGCCGCCCAGCGCGGTACTGCTGAACCGGCCGGACAACGTATGGGAGCTGTACCGCTGGCAGATCATCGCCGGCGTGACGTTGATCGTGCTCGAGGGCGTGCTGATCTCCGCGCTGGTGGCCGCACTGCGCGACCGCCGGCGCATGCTCGCCGACCTGAACGCGGAGCGCAACAACCTGGAAGACCGGGTGCTGCAGCGCACGCTCGAGCTGCTGATGGCGAACACCAAGCTGGAACAGCTGGCCACGACGGACCCGCTGACGGGGATCGCCAACCGCCGCAAGATGACCGAGCAGATCGGCGCGGAGCTGGAGCGCGCACGCCGCTTCGGCCATCCGCTGTCGCTGCTGATGGTGGACATCGACCACTTCAAGCGCATCAACGACACCTACGGCCACGAAGTCGGCGACCAGGCGATCGTCGCGACGTCGAAGCTGCTGACGGAATCGCTGCGTTCGATCGATATGGCGGCCCGCTTCGGCGGCGAGGAATTCGTCGTGCTGATGCCGGAGACGGAGGAATTCGTCGCGGCCGTCGCCGCCGAGCGGCTGCGCGACGCCGCTTGCGCACTGCGCGTGCAGGCCGAGGACGGCACCGACGTGGCCCTGACGATCAGCATCGGCGTGACGTCCGTGCTCGCCGGCGATACGCCGTCGACTTTGCTGATGCGCGCCGACAAGGCGCTGTACCGCGCCAAGCGGGAAGGCCGCAACCGCGTGGTGCGGTTCTAAGGCCGCTTACTCGGCGTCCGGCTGCTGCGCCGGATGGGCCGCCTGGAACGCGGGAATCTGCGCGCACGCCTCGTCGATGCGGGCGATGGTCGGATACGGTGCCAGGTCGATGTTGAAACGGTTGGCGTTGAAGACCTGCGGCACGAGGCAGCAATCGGCCATCGTCGGCGTATCGCCATGGCAGAAGCGGCCGGTGTCGGCGCTGTTCGCCAGCTGCGCTTCCAGCACGCGCATGCCCTCGTTCATCCAGTGCCGATACCAGTCCATCTTCGCTTCCTCGGACAGCCCCAGCGGCCCCTTCAGGTGCTGCAGCACGCGCAGGTTCGTCAGCGGATGGGTGTCGCAGGCGATCGTCTGCGCCAGCGCGCGCACGCGGGCGCGGCCCAGCGCATCGGGCGGCAGCAGCGGCATCATCGGATGCGTCTCGTCCAGGTATTCGATGATCGCCAGCGATTGGGTCAGCGTGACACCGTCGGCTTCGAGGGCAGGCACCAGTTCGCCCGGATTGACGGCCTTGTAGGCGTCCGTGTGGTGCTCGCCGCCGCCCTTCAGCAGGTGCACGGGAACGGCTTCGTAGCCGATGCCTTTCAGGTTCAACGCAATGCGCACGCGGTAGGCGGCGGAGCTGCGGAAGTAGGTGTACAGCTTCATGGTCGGGTCTCCAGTGTTGTCGATCTTTTCCGGGAGCCGACATTAAACCGCGCCGGCCGCCGTTCGTCCAACCGTTTTATCGTGGCTGAAACGACGCGGACGAAACTATAATGGCCGGGTCATCCGCATTCGAACCCGCTCCCATGTCGCACAACACCATCGAGATCAACCGCGCGATGGACAAATTCGACGGCCACCACAGCGTGTGGCTGTTCGGCTACGGCTCCCTGATCTGGAAAGCCGACTTCCCGTACATCGAGCGCCGCCCCGCCTGCATCGCCGGCTGGGTGCGCCGCTTCTGGCAAGGCTCGCACGACCACCGCGGCACGCCCGAGGCCCCCGGCCGCGTCGTCACGCTGGTGCGGCAGGAAGGCGCCGTCTGCCACGGCATGGCGTATCTCGTGACGCCGGAAGAATTCGCCCACCTGGACCACCGCGAAAAGAACGGCTACCTGCGCCTGCCGATCGACATCGCGTTCGACGGCGGCGGCAACGTCGAAGGCCTCGTCTACATCGCGCGGCAGGACAACGCCGCGTACCTGGGCGAGGCGTCCGAACTGGAGATCGCCCGGCACATCGCCAAGGCACGCGGCCCGAGCGGGCCGAATGCAGAGTACCTGCTGCACCTGGCGCAGGCGCTCAGGGGCATGGGGCATGTGGATGAGCATGTGTTCGCGATCGAGCGGTATCTGGCAGCGCTGGCTGACGACACACGCTAGAACAAATCCATCTGCCCCGCCGCCGCGGCCCGCTTCGCCCTTGCCCCGAGCGCCGGTACCACCACCGGCCGCTGGAACCGCGTGCAATCGAGCTGCTTGAAGCGCCGCCCTCTTCCCTCCATGCCGCAGCGCTTGATCGCCTTCTCGACGCGCTGGCGGATCAGGTCCGCCCACACGCCCTCGCCGTGCATCCGCGTGCCGAAGGTGGCGTCGTAGTCCTTCCCGCCGCGCATGTCGCGCACGCGGTTCATCACACGCTGCGCGCGGTCCGGGAAGTGCGCTTCCAGCCATTCCTTGAACAGCGGATTGACTTCCCACGGCAGCCGCAGCACCACGTAGCTCGCCATCACGGCGCCCGCGTCGTGCGCCGCCTCGATGATCTTTTCGATGTCCGGCTCCGTGACGAACGGGATGATCGGCGCCACCGACACGCCGACCGGGATGCCCGCGTCGGTCAGCGTGCGGATCGCGCGCAGCCGGCGGGCCGGTGCGGCGGCACGGGGTTCCAACGTGCGGGCGATCTTCGGGTCGAGCGTCGTCAGCGTGATCGATGCCGCGGCCAGGCGCTTCTCGGCCATCGGCCCGAGGATGTCGATGTCGCGCTCGATCAGCGCCGACTTCGTGATCAGCCCCACCGGGTGCTCGCATTCCTGCAGCACTTCCAGCACGCGGCGCGTCAAGCGCAAGTCGCGCTCGATCGGCTGGTACGCATCCGTATTGACCCCCAGCGCGATCGGCTCGACCGTGTAGCTGGCCTTGGCGATCTCGCTCTTCAGCAGTTCCGGCGCATTCATTTTCGCGAACAGCTTGCTCTCGAAATCGAGCCCCGGGGACAGGCCAAGATAGCTGTGCGTGGGCCGCGCGAAGCAGTAGATGCAGCCATGCTCGCAGCCGCGGTAAGGGTTCAGCGACACGCCGAACGGAATGTCCGGCGACTGGTTGCGCGAAAGGATCGAACGCGCCGTTTCCTCCGTCACGTGGGTGCGCCACACCTTCGGCTCCTCGCCCTCGCGCTCCCAGCCGTCGTCGAACGTTTCGCGCACGTCCGCTTCGTAGCGCCCTTGCAGGTTCGTGACGGCGCCGCGCCCTTTCTGCACCTTCAGAGAGGACGGCGGCAGCATCACCTGTTCGGCCTGGGGATCGTCGTCGTACGGGGGCATGGTGGAGCTCACATTAACTGTATATATGTACAGTATTCTAGGCCGATTCCCTGGCCGCCGCAACCGCCGCGCGTGCCTTGCCGGTTCGCCAACTGGTATGATTCGCGCTTCAGCGTCCCCCGCACCCATTCAAGAGCAAAAATGAGCACAACTACCCCGTCCTTCTGGGCCAGGATCCCCCTCGCCTTCAGCGCTTTCTTCAAGACGCTGGGCAACGCGGAATTCGCCGCGCGTTACCAACACGACCAGGTCGGTCCCGTGGCCGCACCAGCACCCGCGCCGGCACCGGCCCCCGCACCCGCACCAGTCCCCGCTGCCGCGCCCCTGCGCGAAGCGACGCCGGACGCCGCGCTGCAACTGCTGTCGCTGCTGCAGCGCGAGGCGCGCCTGATCGACTTCACGCAGGAGAACCTGGCCGGTTACGCCGATGCCGACATCGGCGCCGCCGCCCGCGTCGTGCACGAGGGCTGCAGCAAGGTGCTGCGCGAGCACTTCACGATCGAACCCGTACGCGGCGAAGCCGAAGGCAGCCGCCTGACCATGGACGAAGGCTTCGATGCCGCCAGCGTGCGCCTGACCGGCAATGTCGTCGGCAAGCCGCCGTTCAAGGGCACGCTGAGCCACCGCGGCTGGCGCGCCACCAATGTGCGCCTGCCGAAGCTGGCCGAAGCGCACGATGCGAAGATCCTCGCACCGGCCGAGGTGGAACTGTGAGCGACGGGGATAAAATGAGTCGCTACGCTATCGGCATCGACCTGGGCACGACGCACAGCGCGTTGTCCTATGTGGACCTGACGGCCAGCGACGGCGAGAAGACGCAGCAAGCCGTGTTGAACGTGCCGCAGCTGACGGCACCGGGCACGGTGGAAGAGCTGCCGCTGCTGCCATCGTTCCTGTACCTGCCGCACCCCGACGAACTGGCGCCGGGCGAACTGGCCCTGCCCTGGAGCACGTCCGGCGAACAGGCGATTGCCGGCGAGATGGCGCGCAGCCGCGGCGCCACGACCCCGATCCGCCTCGTGTCGAGCGCCAAGAGCTGGCTGTGCCACCCCGGCGTGGACCGCCGCGCCGCGATCCTGCCGAACGACGCGCCGGAAGAAGTCACGCGCGTCTCGCCGCTGGACGCTTCAACGCGCTACCTGAACCACCTGCGCCAGGCCTGGGATGCGGCGCATCCGGAAGCGCCGTTCGCGCAGCAGGCCGTGACGGTGACGATCCCCGCATCGTTCGACCCGGCCGCCCGCGAACTGACGGCCGAAGCGGCGCGTGCCGCCGGCTATGACGCCGTCACCCTGCTCGAAGAACCGCAGGCAGCGCTGTACAGCTGGATCCAGGGCAGCGAAGGCCGCTGGCGCAAGGAAGTCAAGCCGGGCGACATCATCCTCGTCGTCGACGTGGGCGGCGGCACCAGCGACTTCTCGCTGATCGCGATCCTGGAACGCGATGGCGTGCTGGAACCGCACCGCGTCGCCGTCGGCGACCACATCCTGCTGGGCGGCGACAATATGGACCTGGCGCTGGCCCACCTGGTCGCGCGCAAGCTGGCGCAGAACAGCACGCAGCTGGACGCATGGCAGCTGCGCGCGCTGACGTACGGCTGCCGCGCGGCAAAGGAAAACCTGCTGGCCGACGCCAGCGCGGAATCGTGGCCGATCGTCGTGCCGAGCCGCGGCTCGAAGCTGATCGGCGGCTCGATCCGCACGGAGCTGACGCGCGCCGAGGTGACGGCCTTCATCACGGACGGCTTCTTCCCGAAAGTGGAAGCTTCCGCACGCCCCGCCGTGCGCACCCGTGCCGGCCTGACGCAACTGGGCCTGCCGTATGCGCAGGACGCTGCGATCACGCGCCACCTGGCCGCCTTCCTGGGCCGCCAGAAGGATGCAACGGCCGAACTGCCGGGCTTTGCGGAACGCCACAACCCGGCCCACACGTTCCTGTACCCAAGTGCCGTGCTGTTCAACGGCGGCGTGTTCAAGTCCGCGTTGCTGGCGCAGCGCGTGATGGATACGCTCAACGACTGGCTGTACATGGAAGGCGCGCCAGCCGCACGCATGCTGGGCGGCGCGGACCTCGACCTCGCCGTCGCGCGCGGCGCCGCCTACTACAGCTACGTGCGGCGCGGTGCCGGCGTGCGCATTCGCGGCGGCACGGCGCGCTCGTACTACGTGGGCGTCGAATCATCGATGCCGGCGATCCCCGGCATGGAGCCGCCGATCCAGGCGCTGTGCGTGGCGCCGTTCGGCATGGAGGAAGGCAGCGAGCTGGAACTGCCGGGCCAGGAGTTCGGCCTCGTCGTCGGCGAACCGGTGCACTTCCGCTTCTTCGGCTCGTCCACGCGCCGGCAGGACCAGAGCGGCGACGTGCTGGACTTCTGGGGCCCGGACGAATTGATCGAGCTGAACGAGATCCAGGCCACGCTGTCGCCGGAAGGCCGGCAGGCGGGCGACGTGGTGCAGGTGCGCCTGCATGCGCGCGCCACCGAAGCGGGCACGCTCGAACTGCTGGCCGTGGCCAATGACGGCCAGCGCTGGAAGGTCGAGTTCGACGTGCGCGCCGTCGAGGGGCAATGACGCCTTACCTGGTCGGCATCGATCTCGGCACCACGAACACGGTGCTGGCCTATGCGGCGCCCGGCAGCACCGAAGTCCGCCTGTTCGACATCGAGCAGCTGACCGCGCCGGGCGAGGTGCATGGCGCACTGCTGCTGCCGTCCGCCCGCTACCATCCCGCACCGGGCGAGCTGGCGCCCGGCGAACTGCAACTGCCGTGGCCACGCGGCGATGAAGACGTCGTCATCGGGCGCCTCGCCCGCACGCTCGGCGCGCAAGTGCCCGGCCGCCTCGTCACCAGCGCCAAGAGCTGGCTGTCGCACCCGGGCGTCGACCGCACCGCGCCGATCCTGCCATGGGGCGCCGATGAAGGCGTGCCGAAGGTGTCGCCGGTGGCCGCCAGCGCCAGCTACCTGGCGCACCTGCGCGATGCGTGGAATGCCCGCTTCCCATCCCATCCGCTGGAACGGCAGCAGGTCGTGCTGACAATTCCCGCGTCGTTCGACGAAGGCGCGCGGGCGCTGACGCTGGAAGCCGCAAAGCTGGCCGGGCTGGGCACATTGCGCCTGCTGGAAGAACCGCAGGCCGCCCTGTACGACTGGCTGTACCGCCACCGCGCGAACCTTGCAGGCGAACTGGCTGACACGCGCCTCGTGCTTGTCGCGGACGTCGGCGGCGGCACCACCGATTTCTCGCTGGTGCAGGTGACGGTGGAGCATGGCGAGCCGGTGCTGGAGCGGATCGGCGTCGGCAACCACCTGATCCTCGGCGGCGACAATATGGACCTGGCGCTGGCCCACCTGGCCGAAACGCGCCTCGGCCCGCCGGACGGCCAGCAACGGCTGTCCGCCGGCCGGCTGGCCCAGTTGACGGAACGGTGCCGCGCCGCGAAGGAACAGCTGCTCGATCCGAATGGCCCGGAACAGGCCACAGTGACGTTGCTGGGCAGCGGCTCGAAACTGATCGGCGGCAGCCGCTCCGTCACGCTGACGCGCGCCGACGTCGCGCAGGTCGTCGTCGACGGCTTCTTCCCGCTGAACGCCGAACGGCTCGACGCCCGCCGCGCCCGCGCCGGCATCGTCGAATTCGGCCTGCCGTATGCCAGCGATCCGGCCGTCACGCGTCACCTCGCCGGCTTCCTGCGCCAGCATGCGCAAGCGGCGCGTGCCGCGCTGGGCACCGACGCCGAGCTGCCCGTGCCGGATACGCTGCTGCTGAACGGCGGTGTGTTCCGCGCCGGCGCGCTGGCGCAGCGGCTCACCGACACACTGGCCGGCTGGCGCAAGGAGGAGGTGCCTCGCTCGCCACGCGTGCTGCACAACGATAACCCTGACGTGGCGGTGGCCCGCGGCGCCGTCGCCTACGCGCTGTCGCGGCAAGGTCTCGCACCGTCGATTGCCGGCGGTTCGGCGCGCAGCTACTACCTGCTGCTCGATGGCGACAAGTCGCCCGGCGTGGCGCGCCGCGCCGTCTGCATCCTGCCGCGCGGCGCGCAGCCGGGCCGCGAAGTGACCTTGGCCGACCGCACGTTCGCGCTGCGGCTGGGCCGTCCGGTGCGCTTCCACCTCGTGTCGACGGTGGCCGACCTGCGCCATGGTGCCGGCGACCTGGCCGACCTGGATCCGGCCGACTTCGTCGCACTGCCGCCGATCGCCACGGTGCTGGAAAGCGACGTGCGCAAGGAGATCCCGGTGCGCCTGGCTACGGCGTTGTCCGAGGTCGGCACGCTGGAAGTGCATTGCGTGGACGAGGCCAGCGGCCGGCGCTGGCTGCTGGAATTCCAGCTGCGCGGCGAGGACGACACGGCGCAGCCGGACGAGGAACCGCCGCCGCCCCGCTTCCCCGACGCCGTCGAGAAGATCGACCGCATCTTCGGCACGCGGGCGCTGCAGGTCGACAGCCGCGAAGTGCGGCAATTGCGCGGCCAGCTCGAACACCTGCTGGGCAGCCGCGAACGCTGGAGCACGCCGCTGCTGCGCCGCCTGTTCGACGCGCTGATGCAGCGTGCGAAAGGCCGGCGCCGTTCGCCCGAGCACGAACGCGTGTGGCTCAACCTCGCCGGCTGGTGCCTGCGGCCCGGCTTCGGTGCCCCGCTGGACGACTGGCGCATCGGCCAGCTGTGGGCGCTGTTCGAAGCGGGTGCTCAATACTTCAAGGACAGCCAGGTACGCGCCGAGTGGTGGACGTTGTGGCGCCGCGTGGCAGGTGGCCTGGCCACCGATGCGCAACTGCGGCTGCTGGACGACTTCGCGTTCAACCTGCAGGCCGATGCCGCCGAGCGGGGCAAGCGGCCCGCCACCCTGGTCGACGGCAGCGAGGAAGACATGCTGCGCCTGGGCGCGTCGCTGGAACGCATCCCGTCGGCCTACAAGGCGGAGATCGGCAACTGGATGGTCGGGACGATCGTCAAGCTGCCCACGTCCGGCCCGAAATTCGACGCGAAGGCGGCGGCCAGCTTCACCCGCTACCTGTGGGCGCTGGGCCGCGTCGGCGCGCGCCAGCCGTTCCACGGCAGCGCGCACGAGGTGGCGCCCGTCGCCGCCGTCGAAGCATGGCTGGCGGCGATCCTGAAGCTGGACTGGAAGAAGATCGAACCGGCCGGCTTCGCCGCGGCGCACCTGGCGCGGATGACGGGCGACCGCTCGCGCGACATCGATCCAGTGCTGCGCGACGAGGTGCTGCGCCGCCTGGCCGCGGCCAATGCGCCGCCGACGTGGAGCGCGATGGTGCGCGACGTCGTCGAACTCGACCAGGCCAGCGAACAGCGCATGTTCGGCGACGCGCTGCCGCCCGGCCTAAAGCTGATCAGCTGATCGATCGGCTGAAGGCGCGCGGTGCAGCGCCTCGGTGGCCTGCACCTGCCCGACGAATCCATCGAACGCATCGATCAGCGGCGCATAGCGCGCCGCATCGTTCTCCAGCTGGGCCAGCGCATACGCCGTCGCTTCCAGCGTGGACAGCTGGCCCGGCTTGTGCGCCTTGCGGATCAGGTAGTGCGACGCCGGCACGTCGCGCAACGCGAGGCGCGGCAATGCGCGCAGCGCGGGATTCAGGTGCAGCATCTTGCGGCTTTTGCGCCACGTGGCATCGAGCACGACGAGCAGCACGTCCGCGCCCGGCGCCGGGTCGAACGTGGCTGCCGGCGCATCGGGGGTGTCGGGGTACAGCAGCACGGGCCGGCGCGGCCCGGCCAGCAGCGCGGCCAGCTGTTCTTCCGTGAAGGTTTCGCCGACGGCCAGCGTGCTGCCCGGCAGGCACAGATGCAACAGGCGCGCGCTGTTCTTCGCGTTCGCCACTTCCAGCGGGTGTTGCAGGATCAGCACACGGGTGGCGCCGGCGACCGGCTGGACCCAGCGGCAGATGCAGGCGCTGGCCGCGCGCAGGCAGGTGGCGCACGTGGCGCGTTTGACGTTCATGCCCGCATTGTAGCCGCCGCCCGGCAGCGCCGGGCAAGCGCCGTCAGGCGGCGCTCAGCGCGAGGCGATGATCCTCGCGGCGGCGGTGCGGCGGCTGCGTGTCGAGCCGGAAGACGGCCACCGCATCGGCCAGCCGCGCCGACTGTTCCTGCATCGCCTCGGCCGCCGCGGCAGCCTCCTCGACCAGCGCAGCGTTCTGTTGCGTGACCTGGTCCATCTGCGTGATCGCCACGTTCACCTGCTCGATGCCACTTTGCTGCTGGGCGCTGGCATCGGCGATCTGGCTCATGATCTGCGTGACGCGGTCGATCGCGCCGACGATGTCGCCCATCGTCGCGCCCGCGCGGTCGGCCAGCGCCGTACCGGCCTGCACCTTCTGCACCGAATCGCCGATCAGTTCCTTGATCTCCTTCGCCGCGGCGGCCGAGCGGCCCGCCAACGCGCGCACTTCGGAGGCGACGACGGCGAAGCCGCGGCCCTGCTCGCCGGCCCGCGCCGCTTCCACGGCCGCGTTCAGCGCCAGGATATTGGTCTGGAAGGCGATGCTGTCGATGACGGAGATGATGTCGACGATACGGCTGGACGACGCGTTGATTTCCTCCATCGTGCGCACGACATCGGCGACGACCGCACCGCCCTGCCCCGCGATGCTGGCCGCACCATCGGCCAGCTCGCGCGCGTGGCGGGCATTGTCCGCGTTCGAACGCACGGCCGACGTCAGTTCGTCCATCGTTGCCGCCGTGTGCTGCAGCGACGTGGCCTGCTGCTCGGTGCGCGACGACAGGTCCAGGTTGCCGGCCGCGATCTCGGACGACGCCGTGGTGATCGTCTCGGTGCCGTTGCGCACCTGGCCCACGATCGTCATCAGGCTGCCGTTCATCTTCTGCAATGCGCGCATCAGCTGGCCCGTTTCATCGCTGCTGCCGACGTCGATATCGCTCGTCAGGTCGCCCGATGATACGTTCTCGGCCACGCGCACGGCCTGGCGCAGCGGTTCGGTGATCGTGCGCGTGATGCGCCATGCCAGCAGCACGCCGATGACGATCGCGCTGACGCCCAGTGCGATCAGCAGGTTGCGGCCCGATTCGTAATTGCCATGGATTTCGATGGCCGTCGCGTCGAGGGCGTCCTGCTGCGTTTTCAGCAAGCTTGCCAGCGCGGCCAGGTAGGCCTCGCGAGTCGTGTTCAGGTCACCCGCGTAGATGCGCTGCGCGGCCGCCATGTCGCCGCCGGATTTCGCCGTCAGCATCGTCTTCCGCGTGCCCGTGTAGTTCTTGCGGGCCGCCATGACGGCCGCGTGGCCGCGGCGCGAGGCGTCATCCGAGAGCGTACTGCCCAGCAGGTCCTGGATCTCGGTGGCGCGCTTCGACGACGCGGCCATCGTGGCCTCGATCGCCTTCTGGTCGGCCGGATCGGTCGCGTGGAAGGCGGCGATCGTGCGCGCCGCATTCACTTCGATGATCTTGTTCCACTCGGCCATCAGGCGCTCGTTGTGCACCCGCTGGTCCACCAGTTCCTGCGTCAGCCGGCTGGCGCTCTGCATGCGCAGCACGCCGATCGCGGTCATCGCCGCCAACAACACGAGCACCACCGCGAAGCCAAGACCCAGCCGCGTTCCGATCCGCACGTTCATAATTGCTCCTAAGCATTACTCCCTTGGAGCCAGTCTGCCCACAATGCAGAGAGAATGCAAGCGGAACGCGGCGCTTTGTTTCAGCTCTCCGACACCGGCGCCACAGTGCCCAGCAGCTCGTCGAGCTGGGCCAGCTGACCGGGGTCCTTGACGACGGCGCGCAGCCATTGATGAAGTGGCATGCCGGCCCACTCGGCGGCCTTGTCGGCCAGATAAGCCACGGGGCTGTGCGGCTCGGTGCGGCGGAAGTACTCGGCCACCTTGCGCAGCTGCTCGATCGCCTGCTGGCGCGACGCGATGGTG
The DNA here is from genome assembly GCF_007830495.1 of Pseudoduganella flava. Lineage (GTDB taxonomy): Bacteria > Pseudomonadota > Gammaproteobacteria > Burkholderiales > Burkholderiaceae_D > Rugamonas > Rugamonas flava. The sequence goes on from NZ_VLKW01000013.1 coordinate 175,796, forward strand.
CCGTCGCCCCGTGCGCTCGGCTGCGCGGTCGGAACGGCCGCCACATCGCCCGCATTGCCTGCGACGGCGGCCGGCGCGGCGGGCGCCAGCAGGCCGATGAAATCGATCGCGTGCTGCACCGCTTCGCGCGCGGCGCCGAAGCTGGGGCCGTCGACACCCAGCCGGTTGTCCACCGCCTGTTCCAGCGTCTGCAGCGCCTGCAGGCAGTAGCGCGCGTCGGCCAGCAACGTGGCGTTGAACCCTTCCGAGTTGCGGCGCCGGCGCGCGTCGAGTTCCTCGACCGTCGGGCCGTCGGCCGTGGGACGGTTGCCCCATTCGTCCACATCCGGCACGTTGGCGGCCCGCTGCCGGGCCGCGTCGAAATCGGCCAGCGACACGCTGCCGTCTTCCGTCAGCGGGATTTCCTTGACCAGCTGCGGCGACCGGGTCAGCAGCCAGAACAGGTTGCCGATGCGCTGCTCCTGGTCGCCATCTTCGGCGCACGGGTACAGGCCGTCCCAGAAGCGCTCGCACAGGCGCGCCAGCAGCGTGTAGCCGTCGCCCAGGCCGCGGAAGTGACGCGTCTTCGCGTGCGCCTCGGCGAGCCAGACGGCCAGGCGCAGGTCCTTGCTGCGCTGGCGGATCAGGCGTTCGCAATGCGTGGCCACGAACGGCCAGTCGGCCTGCTTGACCGTCTCGACCCATTCGCCCTGGTCCAGCGCGGGGTCGTCGTGGCGGCGGGCATTGGCGATGGTGTCCACTTCGGCGGAAAAGCCCAGGTCTTCGCCGCAGGCCTGGGTGACGCTGATCGGAACGAGCAGCTGGTCGATATCGAGCATGGTTCTCTCCTCTAGCGGATGGTGTAGCGGAACTGTCCTTGGCGCGTGGCGCCGGCCTTGATGCGGGCGATGGCGCCGCCTTCGGCCATGCGCGCCAGCACGGCATCGGCGATCTCCGGCAGCAGCGTGCCGTTCAGGATGTTGTCGACGTTGCGCGCGCCCGAATCGACCTCGGTGCAGCGCGCCAGCACCGCCTCGACGAGCGCGCCGTCCCACGTGAACTCGGCGTGGTGGTTGTCGCGCATGCGCGCGGCGATGCGCGCCAGCTTGGCCTCGATGATCCCGGAGAGCACGTCGTCGGCCAGCGGGTAGAACGGCACGGCCTGCATGCGGCCCAGGAACGCCGGCTTGAAGTGCTTCATCAGCTGCGGGCGGACCATTTCGTACAGCTGCGCGGGCGACGGCAGTTCGGCCGGCGTCTCGTTCAGGCACGCCTGCATGATCGTGGCCGACCCGGCGTTCGACGTGGCGATGACGATCGTGTTGCGAAAGTCCACTTCGCGCCCTTCCGCATCTTCCATCACCCCCTTGTCGAACACCTGGAAGAACAGCTCCGTCACGTCCGGGTGGGCCTTCTCGATCTCGTCGAGCAGCACGACGCTGTACGGATTGCGGCGCACCGCCTCCGTCAGCACCCCGCCCTCGCCATAGCCGACGTAGCCGGGCGGCGAGCCTTTCAGGCCCGACACGCTGTGCGCTTCCTGGTATTCGCTCATATTGATCGTCACGAGCTTGCGCTCGCCGCCATACAGCAGGTCCGCCAACGCCAGTGCCATCTCCGTCTTGCCGACGCCGGACGGGCCGACGAACAGGAACACGCCCTGCGGCTTGTTCGGATCGTCCAGGTTGGCGCGCGCCGTGCGCACGCGCTGCGCGACGGCGGCGATCGCGTGCGCCTGCCCCAGGATGCGGCTGCCCAGCAGCAGGTGCAGCTGGCGCACCGTATCGATTTCGTCCTTGATCATGCGGCCCAGCGGAATGCCGGTCCAGCCGGAGACGACGCCGGCCACCGTGGCGGCATCGACCTGCAGCGGCACCATCGGCGCGTCGCCCTGCAGCGCGCGCAGTTCCTCCTCGGCGGCGCGCGCCTCGGCCGCGTCGGCAAAGTTGGCCTGCGTGCCGCGCAGGCGGCGGATGCGCGCGCCCAGCGTCTTCTCGCGTTCCCAGCGCACCGCCAGTTCCGCATGGCGCGCCTGCAGGTTGCCGCGCTCGTCGCGCAGCGCCGGCAAGCGGTTGCCGCCGTGGTCCCCGATGCAGCCTTCCTGCACATCGCGCTCCAGCGCCGCGATCTCGGCCGCCAGCGCGGCCAGCCGGCGGTTGCAGCCTTCCAGCTGGGCCGGCACGGTGCTCTGGCCCAGCGCGACCTGCGCGCACGCGGTATCGAGCACGCCGATCGCCTTATCCGGCAGCTGCCGGCCGCTGATGTAGCGGTGCGACAGCCGCACGGCGTCGACGATCGCCTCATCCAGCACGCGGATGTTGAAGTGCTTTTCCATCAGCGGCGCCATCGCGCGCAGCATCGCGCAGGCGGTGGCTTCGTCCGGCTCGTCGACCTTGACGACCTGGAAGCGGCGCGCCAGCGCGGCATCCTTCTCGAAATACTTCTTGTACTCGCTCCACGTGGTGGCGGCGATCGTGCGCAGTTCGCCGCGCGCCAGCGCGGGCTTCAGCAGGTTCGCGGCATCGTTCTGGCCCGCCTGACCGCCGGCGCTGATCATCGTATGCGCCTCGTCGATGAACAGCACGATCGGGTGCGGGCTTTTCCGCACTTCCGCGATGACGTTCTTCAGCCGGCTCTCGAACTCGCCCTTGACGCTGGCGCCGGCCTGCAAGAGGCCCATGTCGAGCGTGTGGATCTGCACGCCCTGCAGCACTTCCGGCACGGTGCCCTCGGCGATGCGCAGCGCCAGGCCTTCCACGACGGCCGTCTTGCCCACCCCGGCCTCGCCCGTCAGGATCGGATTGTTCTGGCGCCGGCGCATCAGGATGTCGACGGCCTGGCGGATCTCCGCCTCGCGGCCGACGACCGGATCGATGCGGCCCTCGCGCGCCAGCTGCGTCAGGTTCGTCGTGAACTGGTCCAGCGCGGGTGTCTTCGCGCACAGCTGTTGCACGGAATCGCCCGGCGAGCTGTCCTCGCGCGTGGCCACCACCGGTTCCTCGGCCGAGCCTTGCGCGAGCCGGTCCAGGTTGTGCTTCAACTCGTCGACGGGGAAGCGCGCGAACAGCGGCGAGGCGCGGTGCGCGAGCTGCGCCAGTTCGGGCTCGGTCAGCAACGCCAGCAGCAGGTGCGCGCTGCGGATCGGCGCCGGCTGCGCGCCCAGCGACGCGACCAGCCACGCATGTTCGAGCAGCGGCGGCAGGTGGCGCGAGAACACGGGGACGCGGCTGCCGCCGGACTCGAACTTCGCCAGCTCGGCGCGCAGGTCCGCCTCCAACGCATCCGTGCCGACGCCGCTACGGCGCGCGATCGCCACCAGGTCGCTGCGCGGCTCCTCGAGCAACGCGAGGAACAGGTGTTCGAGATCGACTTCGTAATGGCCCATGCCCAGGCACAGGTTGGCGGCGCGCGTCGCGGCCTGCCGCGTAACGTCGTTCAGCTTGCCGATCAGCGTTTTCAGGTTGTTCATGCGCTTCCCCTCGCGTTGCGGCGGATCGAGTAATGCAGCGTCGACGGCTGCAGCACCGCGTCGAAATTGATGGGTTCCGTCACGCCCGGCGCGTGCAGCACACCGGTGATGACGAAGTTGATGCGGTTGACCGTGCCGGCCGCCAGCTCGACGTGCGCCTGCACGTTGCGCAGCCGCGGCTCATGGCGCTCGATGGCTGCGCGCAGGCTGGCGCAGATGCGTTCGCGGTCGCCGCTGCTGGACAGGCACATGCCGGCGATGTCGATCAGTCCATAGCTGAGGATCGACGCGGCGCATTCGGGCCACGCCGCCAGCATCTCCTCGGGCAGCGCCATGCGCGTGTTCAGCAGGTCTTCCAGGTCGCGTGCGACGGCGTCCTTCAGTTGTTCCAGCGTCATCCGGGGACCATAGCCGCGGTCCCCCAGCAGCCGGTCGAACAGGCTGGGCGTGTGGCCGTTCATGTCGCTCTCCAAAAAAAAGGCCGCGGGGATACCGCGGCCAAAGTCGCCGTCGCAAATCAGACGATGCGGTTCGCGGCCAGGTCCCAGCCGCCGGACGTGTTACCGCCCGCGCCGCCGGAGATCTTCTGCTGCGTGTAGCGCCAGCGCACCTTCGAGAACTTCAACGAGACCGATTCGGTCATGATGTCGCCCTCTTCGACGGACGGGGACACCTCGCCGATCAGCACGTTCTCGATCTCGATCTCGTAATACTTGACGCGCTCGCCCATCGCGTCGGCACGCATGAACTCGAACTTCGCCTTCGGGATCGTGCGGCCGGCCGAACAGGTTTGCAGCAGCAGTGGCGACGCCAGGTCGGCCAGCTTGGTCATGACGATGTCGTGGTGCTGGCAGCGTTCCGCCGTGTGGCCGCCGCCGGTCGACGAGGTGGCCGACTTCGGCTGCTCCACGCCCCAGTTGACCGACTTGCACTCGATCCAGTCCTTGTGCCGGTCGTCAGCCGACTCCCCTTTGATGCCGTCAATGTACAGATAGACGTCGATTGCCATTTACGCTCTCCTCTACTGGTGGTGGAATGAATCAGGGGGCCGTCTTCGGCAGTTCCGCCACGAGGCGGAGCGAGACGGTAAGCTCGTCGAGCTGGAAGTGCGGCCGCAGGAAGCTGACGGCGCGGTACACGCCCGGGCGGCCCGGCACCTCGTGCACCTGCACTGACGCTTCGCGCAGCGGGAATTGCGCCTTCTGTTCCTGGCTCGCGTTATCGTCGAGCAGCACGTACTTCATCAGCCAGCGGTTCAGGAAGTCCTCGACGTTCGCCGCGGAGGCGAAGCTGCCGATCTTGTCGCGCATCATGGCCTTCATGTAGTGCGCGATCCGGGAGACGGCAAAGATGTACTGCAGCTGCGACGACAGCACGGCATTCGCGTTGGCCGCTTCGCTGCTGTAGCGGCGCGCCTTCTGGGCCGACTGCGCGCCGAAGAACGCGGCGTACGCGGTGTTCTTGCAATGCACCAGCGAGATGAAGCCCTGGTCCGATAGTTCCTTCTCGCGCCGGTCGGTGATGGCGACCTCGGTCGGGCATTTCAGCGCGACCTCGCCTTCGTCCGTCTTGAACGTGTGCGTCGGCAGGTCGTCCACGAGACCGCCGCCCTCGACGCCGCGAATGGCCGCGCACCAGCCGAATTCCTCGAAAGCCTTGGTCAGCTTGGCGCCGAACGCGTAGGCGGCGTTACACCACAGGTATTTACCGTGGTCCGTGCCGTCGACCTCCTCGACGAAATTGAAACCGTCGACGGTGGTGCCGTCGACCGGGTTGAACGGCAGCCGCCCCAGGAAGCGCGGCAACGTCAGGCCCACGTAGCGCGCATCCTCCGATTCGCGGAACGCCTTCCACTTCGCATACTCCATCGTGTCGAAGACCTTGGCCAGGTCGCGCGGCTTGCCCAGGTCGCCGAAGCCTTCGAGGCCGAACAGCTCGGGCGACGCGGCCGTGACAAATGGTGCATGCGCGGCGGCGGCCACGTGCGACATTTGCTCGATCAGGTACATGTCTTCCGGCTGGCGCGAGATCTCGAAGTCGCCCAGCAGCGCGGCATACGGCGCGCCGCCGAAGGTGCCGAACTCCTCCTCGTACACCTTCTTGAACATGGCGCTCTGGTCGAACTCCAGCGCGCTCTGGAAGTCGCGCACCAGTTCGCGCTTGGTCGCGTTCAGCATGCGCACCTTCAGGCCCGGCCCGGTGGCCGTGTTGCGCACCAGGTAGTGCAGGCCCGTCCAGCTCTGCTCGAGCTTCTGGAACGCCGGCGCATGCATGATCGCGGACAGCTGCTCGGAGATCAGCCGGTCCAGCTCCGCCACGCGGCGGTCGATCGTTGCCGACAGGTTGTGCGACACGATCACCGTGCCTTTCAGCACCTGGTTCACCAGCTCGCCGATGATGTCCTTGGCGCGCGCATGCTCGGCGCTGGACTTGGCGACCTTGCTGCGTTCGACGATCTCGTCCAGCAGCGCCGCGCCATCCGTGACGACGGGCAGCGCCACTGCTTGCAGTTGAGCGGACATGTCATTCCTCCGGGGTCGGGGATTTGAATTGCGCCAGCTGCTCGGTGTTCTGCAGCACGTCGGTGAGGATGTCTTCCAGCTTGTCATTGCCGGCCAGCTTGTTGCGCAGGTCGGCCAGCTTGCCGCGCGCCTCGAGCAGCTTCGCCAGCGGCTCCACCTGCCGCACGATCGCCTCGGGGCGGAAGTCCGCCATCGAGCGGAAGCGCAGCTCGACGCGCAGATCGCCATCGCCCGTCAGCCGGTTCGGCGCCTGCACCAGCGCGACCGGCTCGACGCCGGCAAGCACTTCGTCGAAGTTGTCGTTGTCGACGTTGACGAAGCGGCGGTCCTTCAGCCGCTTCTGCTCCTTCTCCGAGTTGCCACCGTAGTCGCCGATCACGCCCAGCACGAAGGGCAGTTCCTTGTTCTCGATCGCGTCGCCGATCTCGACGTCGTAGGTCATCTGCACCCGGGGCGGCCGCACCTTGTTCAGGCGCTTCTGCACGCTGTCGCCGTTCTTGGCCATGGTCGCTCCTATTTCAGCGCGCCGAACGGATCGGCGCTGTTGGCTTGGTTGGACGTGTTCTTGCGCACCTGCGCGCCGCCGGTGACGGGCACCGGCTTCTTCGCCGCGACGGGCTTGGCGGCCTTCGACGGCACCAGCACTTCTTCGCCGAGCGTCGAGCGCAGCAGGTTCGCCAGTTGCTGCGCTTCGGTGCGCAGCGGGCCGCCCAGGTTGTTCTGCCGGCTCAGGTCCGCCACCGCCTTCGTCGACAGCCGCAGCCCGGCGACGGCAACGATGCTGTTGCCCTGCCGGTCCGCGGGATCGCGCTGCAGCGCCTCGAGGGCATTGGTGATCGCGTCGCCGTAGCTGCCGCGGTCGAACTTCAGTTGCGCGATCTGCAGCCACGGCGCCTTCTCGGCCGGGAAGCTGCTGCCGGCATGGCGCAGGATCGTGTAGGCCTTGTCGGCATCGCCGGCGGCGACGCTGCGCTCGGCGTCGGCCAGCGCCGCATCGAGCGTGGCGGCGGGCGGCACGGCGTTGTTGGTGGTGCTGGTCGCGCATGCCGACAGCAGCAGTGCACTGGCCAGGCAAGGGATCAGGTGTCGTCTCATCGTGGTCCTCCTTCCGAATGGTGGAGGCCATTATTGAAGACTTGGTGGGAAGAACAATTGCGTTGACGCAAGCTCGTCACCGGGTACTTGCGTGAACGCAAGAGCGGCGGGCGGCCCGTTCGGTTAAATGAGTGACCGGCTGAACGGAGGAGCACCGATGAAGCGCATCGCACGTATCAAGATCACCGCCATCCCAATCATCGCCATCGGCGCCGCGCTGTGCGGCTGCGGCACCGGCGTTTCGCTGGCGGGCGCCGTACTGCAGGTCGCCGGGATCCGGAGGCCGCCGGAACTTCCGGACGCGCAAAAGCCGCCGCGCAACGTGAACATCCGGCTGCACGCGGCGGCAACGCTCAACAGCGGCGACGCGGGACCGCCGTTGTCCATCGTCGCGCGCATCTACACGCTGCGCCAGGCCGACGCGTTCGAACGCGTGGCATACGAGACCTTCACGAACGCGCACACGGAGCGCGAGCGGCTCGGCACCGACCTGCTGGACGTGAAGGAAGTGCTGCTGATTCCCGGCCAGCGCTACGAGGTCGCCGAGAAGGTCAGCCGCGAGGCGGGCTACATCGGCGTCGTCGCGCTGTTCCGCAACCCGAACGGCCAGCGCTGGCGCGCCGCCTTCCCCGCCGGCGAGGCGGAAAAGGCCGGCATCACGCTGGGCGTGCATGCCTGCGCGCTGACCGTGGGCCAGGGTGCCGCGGCCCGCCAGCAGCAGCTGGCCCGGCCGCCGGCACGCTGCGCCTGATCACTGACACGAGGAGAACCCGATGACGTCCATACCGCACCTACCGCAATGCCCGCCCGACCGCCGCAGCAAGGTGGCGCCATGACGCCCCAGATCGAACGCCGCGGCGCGCCGTCGCTGTTCGGCGCGCGCCCCGTCACGTCCGACGGTTCGCGCGTCCATTCGCTGCTGGACCTGATGCACGAAGGCTTCCACCTGCTGTTCCTGCTGAAGACCGGCTCGGCGCCGCCGGGCGAGGACGAGTTCATGGACCGGGTCGGCGCGTTCCTCGGCGAATTCGAGCGCGAAGCCCGCAAGCTGCGCGCCGAAGGCGACGACATCGACGCCGCCAAGTACGCCTACTGCGCGGCGCTGGACGAGATCATCCTCGGCTCGCCGTTCCCGATCCGCGACGCGTGGGAGCGCCGGCCGCTGCAGCTCGCGCTGTTCGGCGACCAGCTGGCCGGCGAACACTTCTTCGACCGGCTCGACGAACTGCGCGGCAAGGGCGGCACGCGGCTGCAGGCGCTGCAGGTGTTCCATATGTGCCTGCTGCTGGGCTTCCGCGGCAAGTACGCGCTCGACAGCAGCGACAAGCTGGCCTACATGACGGCGCGCCTGGGCGACGAGATCGCCCACATCAAGGGCAAGAGCGCCGGCTTCGCGCCGCGTGCGGGGCGGCCCGACCAGGTCGTCAACAAATTGCGCAGCAACGTGCCGCTGTGGGCCGTCTGCGCCGTGTTCGCGCTGGCCGGCATGGCGATGTTCACGGGATTGCGCGCCTCGCTGAACCGCGATGCGCAAGTGGAGCTGGCCGCTTACCACGACCTCGTCAAGCTGGCGCCGCGGCCGGCCAGCCTGACGGTGACGCTGCCTTAGTGGCTCCCTTCGTCAGTCCGCGACGCGGAACTCGATGCGGCGGTTGCGGGCGCGCCCGTCCGCCGTCGCATTGTCGGCAACGGGCCGGTCCGGGCCCTGGCCGGACACGGTGATCATCGCCGGATCGATCGCCTTGCCGGCCAGGTAGGTGCGCACCGCTTCGGCGCGCGCCAGCGACAGCGCCAGGTTGCTCTCGCGCAGGCCGGTGTTGTCCGTATGGCCGATCACCTCGACCTTCTTGCCCTTCACCTTCAACAGCGCGGCTGCCATCTCGTCCAGGATCTGCATGCCGGACGGCCGGATCAGCGCCTGCCCGCTTTCGAACTCAATGATGCGCCTGGCCAGTGCCGCATCGAGCAGGTTCTGCTCCGCGGCGCTGACGCGCAGCGCGTTCTTGACGACGTAGGTGGGGTTCAGGCTGGACGCGATATCGCTGGCGATCTGCTGCCGCTGCGCCTCGTTGGCCACTTCGCCCTGCACCGTCACGGCGTTGCCGTCGACCTTCAGCTGGCCCTTGCTGATCAGCTTCAGGTTCCCGTTGATCAGCTTCTGCACGTAGCCGTTCCAGTTCGGCGGCAGCACCACGTTGCCGATCGCGATCTGGTCGACAACGCGATCGAAGCCATACAGCTCGCGCACGCGCGCCAGCATCGCCGCCTTGCTGGCCTCGTCCGGCACGGTGCCGCTGACGAGCACCTGGCCCGGCATCGGCGTCACCGGTGCCGGCACCTGCGCGGCGGCGCCGGCGGCAGCGCACACCAGCAACAGCATCCCCATGGGTTTGGTTTGCATCGTCGTCTCCGCTCAGGCAAAGGTCTCGTTGAACATCGCGCGGGCGCCGGCCAGCGACAGGCCGTCCTGCGCCAGGCAGGCGGACAGCCGCTGCGCCGCGTGGTCGTTGATGATCATGTCGTCGACCCACGCCGTCTCGTCGAACGCGATCAGCTGCGCGCCGGCCGTTTCGGGATCGATAATCGCGTGCAGCGCGGCCGGGGTGGCGCCGGAAAAGCCGACCACGAGCATCGTCTGGCCGTCGATCTCCGCCACGAACAGGGCCAGCTCGATCTCCAGCCGGTCCAGGAACGGTGCGATCAGCGCCAGCCAGAACGCGGCGACCTGGGCGCGCGCATGCTCGTCGCGCGGCAGCGGCAGCACGAGGCTGCGGTCCAGTCGCGTGCTGCCGGTCCACTGGAACGGCTGCAGCAGCAGGCCGATGCCGAGCACGATGCCGCGCACGCAGTAGCGCCGGCCGCCCTGCGCCAGCAGCGCTTCCAATGCCGCCATGTCGGTGGCGGCGGCGAAGCGCTCTAGCGCGGCCGCATGACCGTCGCAGCCGGCATCGGCATCGAGCACCGCGCGGCCCAGCGCCTGCAGCGGCGCCGCCGGTTCCGGCGCGTTCAGTGCGTCGTCCGCCAGTGCGCCCAGGCGCAGCCACAGCGGCGTGAGCGCGAGGGGGCTGACGGCGATGAAGGTGTCCGGCTGGGGCACGTCCAGCGTGCCGACGGCGATGAACGGGAAGCGCCGGCCCGATTGATCGTTGCTGGCGGCGAGATGGCCGGCCACCGCCACGCGGCTCTGCGGGCCGACGAACGCGAAGTGCAGCGGCTGCGCCGCATCGTAGTGCTGCTTCCAGCGGGGATTGGTCGTCAGCTGGTTCATCATGCCGGCCAGCCATTCGTCGAGCAGGCCGGTGAGTTCATGCTGCGCGCCGCCCTTGACGAAGTCGGAACGGGCCGGCAGCTTGCCGAAATAGCCGATTTGGAACGTGGTCATCACAGGGCTCCTCCCGCGGTCGCGGGCGCTGGGGGTGTCGTCGATGTCTGCAGCGGCGCCGCGGCGCCGACGATGGTTTCGGGCAGCTGCATGCCGCCGTATCCGGGAGTGGGCGACGCGGACTGGCTGGTGACGGCCGCGCTGCTCGTGATGCGCAGGTCGACGGCGACGCTGACGCCGCCGGCGCTCCAGCGCAGCTCGTGCACGCCGCCTTCCTTGCGCTGCTTCTGCGCCGCGTCGATCATCCGCTTCAGGCCGAACTCGCCGGGCTCGTTGAACAGTTCGACGGTGCGGCCGTCGAACGTGACGGCCGTGATGCGCGCGCCGGGCGCGCCCTGCGTAGCCGGATGCACCATGCTGTACCACTGCGGCGGCGTGTTCCGGTAGCGCATCTGCTGGCCGTCGATCTCCACGGTGAATTCGGTGGTGCCGGGCGCGGGGTTCGGCAGCAGCTGGAACATCGTCTGCGCCGTCGACGGTTGCACGCCCCCTGCCCCGGCCGCCGCGATCCACGCGGGGAAGCGGCCCACCGCCTGCGGCTGCAGCGTGATGCCCATGTCGGCCCACGTGCGCGGCGCGAGCACGTCGCCACGCCGCACAACCAATGGGCCCATCGACGTGGTGACGAACTTCGCCACCAGGCCGTCCGGCCCGAAGAACTGCGCGATCTCCGCCTGCGTGGCCTCGATGCGGGCGGATTCGGCGAACGGGTACTTGTTCGCCAGCGTGCGGCTGAACGGCTCGTACACCTGCGCCAGCCACGTCTTGTTGATCTCCGCCTCGGCCGGTTTGACGATGACGGCGAACGTCTGCATCAGCGGGCGCACCAGCAGCGGCCGCACGGCCTGCTTCTGCGTGTCGCTGATCCCGTTCAGCATCTGCTCGTCGACGAAGCGCAGCGCGTCGGCCAGTTCGGAGCCGCTGCCCTCCAGCGTCTGCTGCATGAACTGCTTGGCGCCGGGGCCCGGATCGCCCTGGTTCTTCAGCTGGTTCAGGCGTCTGCGCAGGCGCGACAGCGTGTCGAGATAGGAGCGCAGCAGCGAGGCATCCTTCTCGTTCGTGCCGACGATGCGGGCAATGGGCGCGAACTCGCGGCCGATCGGCCCCATCGCCTTGTCGGGGCCACCACTGAAGCCGCCGCCGTCCAGCTGGATGTTGACGTTCACGCTGCCACCGACGGGCGACGGCGCGCGCCGCAGCACGTGCATCTTGATCCAGTTGACGAAGCCGGCGCGCGCCTCCTTCATCTGCGCGTTCAGCGCGCCGGGATTGTCCCACGCCGTCTGCGCGTTGATGGTGGTGAGGATCTTCGCGATCGGCGACGCCTGCGGATCGCCCAGCCGGTTCATCGCCGCGACAGCGCCGTTGAAGCCGTTCATGTCGGCGATCGCGATGCCCTGCACGAACTTCTGCCATTCGCGCGTGTAGTCGGCCTTGTACATGGCGACCAGGTTCTTCTGGATCTGCTCCGGGCTGCCCTCCAGCGTCAGGTCGTCGCGGCTGGCCGTCTTCAGCACCCAGTCGGTGCTTTGCAGCTCCTTCGCCGACGCCTCGCGGATCGCGGCGGCCACGTAGCCGTCCCACGCTTCGCGGGTGAAGGTGCCGGCCACCGCGTGGCTGCCCTGCACCAGTGCGGCGTCCTGCTCGCCGACGATGCGGCCCACCGTCATCGCCGGATAGCGGGTGGCGGCGCGCGCGCGGATCTCGGCGTACACGCGGTCGCGCGCCGGCATGCCGCGCACCACGCGGCGCAGGTTCTCGCGCGCCGTGTCCACCAGCGCCAGCTTCTGTTCGATGCGCGGCCAGGACGGATCCTGGCACTGGCCGAGGTAGAACGTCATCAGCCGCTCCGCGCTGCGGATCATCTGCTCGCGCGGCATCGCGCCGCGGTTCGCTTCCAGCCAGCCGCGCCAGAAGCGCGTCAGCTGGTCGTTCAGATGGCCGGGCTCCGCGTGCACGGGGTCGGCCAGCATCAGGTACGTCTTCAGCGCGTTGTACGCATCCTCGACGTTGGTCGGCGACGCATCGGCATACGCGCGCGTCGCGGGTGCCTGCGCCGGCTGCGCGCCGGCCGCCGGTATTGCCAACTGGTCGGCGTTCGCATTCATCTCGTACAGCAGCGCTTCCAGGTTGGCCGTCACGGGCTTGACCATCACTTCGCGCACGCCGCCAAAGTATTCCTCGCGCAGCTTGCGCTCCAGCAGCTCGCCCTGGTACAGCCCCAGGCTCAGCGCCCACGGCTTGTCGCGCCGGTACTGGTCCAGCTGCTCGATGCGCTTTTGCAGCACGTCGAGCGCGTCCAGCCGCGATTGCAGGTCGAGGCGGCGGTCCTGCAGCTTGACGACGTTGTCGAGGTCTTGCCGCACCGTCGCCACCAGCGCGCGGTTGCCGAGGTAGGACCAGCTCCAGCCGGCCAGCGCGACGCCCAGCAGCACGGCCGCGGCGACGAACGCGCCGTACTTCAGCTGCAGCTTGCTGCGGCTGGCGTATTGCGACACGAGGTTGCGGTCCTCGAAGATCACCTTGCGGAACAGTTCGAGCAGGAAGTAGCCGGTCTGGCGCAGGCTGTCCTGCGGCGCCGCCGCCGCCGTCAGGCTCAACTTGAAGCGGCCCGCCACACTGCGCGACTGGGCGCTTTCCGGCACGCCTTCCTGCAGCGCGCTGGTGAAGTAGAAGCCGCGGAACAGTGGCTTGAACTGGAACGGGTTTTCCTCGAACAGCGTGGCGAGGAAGGCGCGCAGCGGCACGCGCAGCGATGCGAATTCGAGCGGGAACGTGAACACGCCGGCGGGCGGTTGGTCGCGCCGCTGCAGCGTCATGTTGGCCACGCTGGTTTCCTTCAGGCCTTCGTGCAGCTCGTCGAACGCCTGGTCGAAGAACGCCAGGATCTCGTGCGTGCCGGTCTTGCGCTGGTACGGCATCGTGGCACCCCAGGCCCGTTCGCGCTCGCCACGCTCGAACCATGCGAAGAAGTCGGCGAAGCCGGCGATCAGGTCGGCCTTCGTGAACATCACGTAGACGGGCGCGAAGACCTCGAGCCGTTCGATCAGGTCCTGCACGCGCTTGCGCAGGCTGCGCGCCAGGCGCATGCCGGCATCGGCGTCGGCGCCGCGCAGCTCGGCGATGCTGACGGCGATGATGATGCCGTTGATCGGCGCGCGCGGCCGGTGCTTCTTCAGCAAGTCGAGGAAGCCGTGCCATTCGCCCTTGTGCTCGTCGTCGACGGAATAGCGGCCGGCCGTGTCGAGCACGATGCCCTCGGTCGTGAAGAACCAGTCGCAGTTGCGGGTGCCGCCGACGCCCTGCACGACCTTGTTGTCGGCGATCGGGAACTGCAGGCCAGAGTTGGTGACGGCGCTGCTCTTGCCGGCGGCCGGGTTCCCGATGATCATGTACCACGGCAGTTCGTACAATGCCCGGCTGCCGCTCCGGATGCCCAGCTTCGAGCTGCGGATCGTGTCGATCGCTTTCAGCAAGTCGCCGCGCAGCGCATCGATGTCGGCGCCGCCGGCCGTGCCGGCGCCCGTTGGCGCGGCGCCGCTGTCCGCCTCGATCGCCGCTTCGAGCCGGGCCGTGCGGCGCGCCGCCAGGTAGCGCCGCAGCCACCAGCAGAACAACCAGAGCAGCAGCGTCGCCGCCGTGGCCGCGATCGCCCAGATCAGCGCCAGCTCCAGTAATTCGGCACCGAGGTAATAAAGTCCCGCCATGGCCAGCAGGCCAATCACCGTGAGGTGGCGGGAGTCCGTCAGGAACAGCCAGATTCTTCGCATCATGTGGCACCCGTATGTGAGGGATCGGATGATGGTGCCACTATCCACCAGGAAATTTGTTGACGAAGCGCAACCTCAGCGGCGGCGTGTCCGCAGCTCCACATGGCCGAAATCCATCATTCTCCAGCGCCCGCCCCACGTCAGCCCGGCCGCCTCGGCCACCTGGCCATACAGTTCATAGCCGCGCATCGCCCACGGGTCCTTTTCCGAAATGACGACTTTGCCGTCGCGCAGGAACGCGCAGTCGCCCGCCAGCCCGAACTGGTGCCAGCTCTGGAATGCCCGGGCGTTCGTCACGTGGCCGCCGGCGTCCGCCAGCTCGTTCTGCCGCTCCGGGCTCCGATACCCTTCCAGCAAGACCATCTCGTAGCCGTGGCGCTCACGCATCAGTTTGAAGACGAGCAGCAGGCGCTGCGTGAAGTCGGCATCCAGCAAGTCCCAGTTGCGGTTCGCGCCGGCCAGCTGCGGGCGGATCAACGTCACCTCGGCTGTCGTGAACACGGCAGGCGGCAACGCCGGCGGCGCCACCAGTCGCTCGCCGCGCAGCAGCAGCGCCACCTGCTCGTTGACCGCGTGAGTGTCCTCCGCGACGCCCGGCAGCTGTAGCCGCCCGGCCAGCAGCAACGCGGCCAGCGGCGGCAGCATGACGAAGGCGATGCAGGCGGCCGACAGCAGCGGGTGGCGCGCCAGCACGCCGCGCGCCGCCGCCAGCAGTGCCCGGCCGCGCCGCGACAGCGACGACGCTCCCTGTGCGCTTTGTTGGTTCGCCGCGCGCCAGCGCCGGTCCAGGCCGCGCCCCATGCGCAGCACCGCATCGGCCAGCGCGTCGCGGCCGGCCGGGAACACCAGCAGCCAGCCGCCGACGCAGGCGGCAACGAACAACAGCAGCATCGAAAAGAGAAACATGGTGCGCTCCGTCAAGACATTGGCATGAGGCCCGCGCGACACTGGCGAGCGAATGGGGTTGCCCCATCGTAACGTTCCGTTCGGCATCAGCCGAGCGCCACATCAAGCTTTGGAGGTACACCTTGGATGCGTCAAAACCTGGCAAGGGAATCCTGGCGAGCCTTGAACACGCGAAGGGCCGGCAGCCCACCCGCATCCACCCGCACCGGGGTGACGGCCTGGCCAGCGGCCGCGGGCCGGCCCTGGTGATCGGCAGCGGCGTGCTGGTGGGAGCACTGCTGGCGTGGTGGATCTACAGCGGCCCGTCGCCCATCGTTGCGCACGAAGCGGCGCTGCCGGTGCCGCAACCGGCGCACGTCGCCGCCGCGCCGGAAGCGCCGCCCGCGGCCGAAGCGACAGCGGCGGCAGCGGCGATCATCGAGGATGCGCCGGCACCTTCCGCCGTGGTGGCCGCCGCACTGGCGCCCACGCCGGTCGCCACCGTCGTGATGCGGCGCGAACGCCCGGCCGCAGCGAAGCCGCAACCGAAGGAGGTGCGCCGCGACAGCCCACCGCGCTCCCTGCGCACCGTGCGCGCGCCGGCCGCGCCGGACACCGATGTGGCGCTGCTGACGGCCCTCGTCGCCCATGCCAGCGGTGGCGACGTCGTCGAACCGCATCTGGCCGACAGCACTGCCAGCCTGCTGCAACGCTGCCAGCGCGTCGGCGGTGAGGAAGGACGCCTGTGCCGGCTGCGCATCTGCTCCAGCCGCGCCGACGACGACGCGTGCCGGCCGCAGTAGCTCAGGCGCTTGCCGCGGCGATGAACGCGCCGGCCAGTTCCAGCACGCGCGCCGGCTGGTCGACGTGCGGCGCATGACCGCAGTCGTCCAGCAGCACGGTGCGCGCGCCGCGGACGCCGGCCTCGATCGCGTCCAGCTGCGCCGGCGTGCCGTACTGGTCATCCCTGCCCTGCAGCGCCAGCACGGGGCAGGCGATCGACGGCAGCGCGTAGCCGATGTGCCAGTGCGCGAAGCCGGGGCTGCGCCATGTGTCGGCCCAGGCATGGAACAGCGCCGCCGTCTTGTCGCCATGATGGCGCGCCAGGCCGGCCAGCTTGCCGGCTTCCCATGCCGCAGCCGCGGCGGCGATGCCGTCCAGGGTCACCTGCTCCACCATCACGTGCGCCGCCAGCGTGACGATGCCGCGCAGCCGCGCCGGCGCCTCCGCAGCATGCAGCAGCGCGATGCTGCCGCCATCCGAATGCCCGAACAGGACGTAGTCGCGTTCCGGCAGCAGCGCCGCCAGCACGGCGGGCAGTTCGGCAAGCGCGTAGTCGTGCAGGTAGTGCACCGTGCGGCGGCGCGTCAACGCGGGCGAGCGGCCATAGCCCTGCCGGTCGTACACGAGGCCGGGGCAGCCTGTCGCCGCGCACAGCCGCCGCGGAAAATCCTTCCACATCGATACGCTGCCCAGGCCCTCGTGCAGGAACACGAGCACCGGGCGCGCATGGCCGTCGACCGCTTCGCCGGCGATCCATTCGTGATACAGCTCGCTCGATTCCGTCACCGGTGTCCTCCCTATGTTCGTGCGCGCACATCGCGCGAGCGCGCATTGTGGCACGCTTTCGGCCTTGATTTCGACAGGAGGACACCATGGCAAAAGCACTCAACGGCAAAAAGGTCGCAGTACTGATGACGGATGGCGTGGAGCAGGTCGAATACACGGAACCGCGCAAATTTTTGGAGGAGCACGGCGCCCAGGTGACGCTCGTGTCGCCGAAGGCCAAGGGCGAGCAGGTGCAGGGGTTCAATCACCTGGAACCGGCGCAGAAATTCGAAGTGGAGCTGGACGTGCGCGATGCCCGCCCCGCGGAATTCGACGCGCTCGTGCTGCCGGGCGGCGTGGCCAATCCCGATCAGCTGCGGCTGTCGATGGAAGCGATCACGTTCATAAAGGAATTCGCCCGCGAAGACAAGCCGATCGCCGCGATCTGCCACGGCCCGTGGACGTTGATCGACGCCGATCTCGCCAAGGGCAAGCGCATCACGAGCTGGCCCAGCCTGAAGCTGGACCTGCGCAACGCGGGCGCCGAATGGACCGACGAGCAGGTGGTCGTCGACGGCAAGCTTGTCACGAGCCGCAAACCGGACGACCTGCCGGCGTTCAACCAGGCGATCTTGCGCGAGCTGGGCGGTTCGAGGGCCGGCGAGCGGGCGTGAGGCCCCCATATACACGAAGCCCGGCATCGCTGCCGGGCTTTTTCACATGCTTGCTAACGATCTAAATTCGCCCATGAGTAGTCCAGTGCCAAGTCGCCTCGTTGGGTCGGAAGATGTCGCTACGATACACGACAAATTGGGTCTCGCTGTAATGACACCTCCAGTCGCACAAACATCCACTAACGTGTTGCGCGACTTACACAACGTTGATTTTTATACTGGATGCACATACAGTATAAGATACGATCCAAGTACCGGGCGGGGCTGATGTGACAAATTGTGACTTTCTCAGCAGCATCGCTGTGTTAGTGTCCAGAGACCAATGGTTACTCAAGGCATCGACACTATGTCTTTTCAATTCGAAATTCTGTTCGACGACATGTTTTCGAAAATCTGCAACGACGCTAGCCTAGCTCCTGTGCAACGCAAACGTTTACTCAGCCTAGTGAACGGATATGAGGATGGCAAATGGCGGTCTGGACGCTTTCATAGCTTCATATGGGACAACATCGCTCAAACTGCTTTAACTGAAAGAGAGCGCTCCAACTTAGTCGACCGTTCACACAGTGCGCTCGTCGCGGCAGCAAGGAATCTTCGACTTACTGATAAAGAGGATGATATCAGCGAAGGAAGCGAACTCGCAGAAATTGTTCTATACGGCGTGATGAAACATTATTATAAAGCGCTCCCTGTGGTTCCAAAGATATTCTACAAACAAAATACGCAGGATAACGCGAAGGGGGCGGACAGTGTCCATATCGTGGTCACGAATGATGACTTTTCTCTTTGGTTCGGAGAGGCAAAATTCTACAACAGCATTGACGATACCCGCTTGGGTTCAGTTATAACATCTATCCGGAATGCCATCGATACCGGCAAGTTAAAAAAAGAGAATGCCATTATAACTAATGTTAACGATTTAGATGACTTAGTACTAAACAAGACACTCTTAAAATCAATAAAGGCTGCATTGGATAGCGATGAATCTATCGATAAAATTGTGGGGAAGCTACACGTCCCAATATTATTGATCCATGAGTGTGGAATCACAAATTCTAGTAGCAGCCTGGACAACGAGTACCGGGAAAAGGTTATTTCATACCACACAGATAGAGCCAACGCATACTTTAAGAAACAGATCGCCAAACTTAGCTCTATTGCGAAATATCCGAGCATCACCTTCCACCTCATTTTGCTGCCTGTACCCAACAAGAAGGCTATCGTGAGCAAGTTTATTGCGAATGTTGAACACTACAAAGGCCAGGAATGAACGCGAATATCTTCTCAAAGTGCAAGAGTGTCAACGACCACTTGCGCAGTGGCAATGAAACTACCGCGAGAGATGAACTGATAAAAGTACTCGCTCACTGCGAAAAGGAACACATTCCCTATGATCCGCTAATTAATCATCTTATCAGGGAAACAGGGCTGTACCCGTACATGAAGCTGGAGAATGCAGGTTGGCAAGACCGGTATCTTTTCGAGGCGTTCAAGGTTGACATTGGCGGCGACGTTCCTGCCACTCTTCATCGGGACCAATCCGCTCTTCTTCGTTCATTGCTTGATGGCCAGAACTTGGCGATAAGTGCCCCGACGAGCTTCGGTAAGAGCTTCGTTATAGACTCCTTCATTGCCATCAAACGACCGCTGAACGTCGTTATTATCGTACCCACAATTGCTCTCGCAGATGAGACTCGTAGGAGATTACACAGGAAATTTTCTGATGCCTATAAAATCATTACCACTGCGGATGTCCAACTAGGCGAAAAGAATATCCTGATTTTCCCCCAAGAAAGAGCGATAGGATATGTCGACAAGCTCCCAGCCCTGGACATTTTGATCATTGATGAATTCTATAAAGCAAGCAAGAAATTTGATAAAGAACGTGCTCCGTCGTTAATCAAGGCCATCATGCAGCTTAGCGAAAAGGCTGCGCAGCGGTACTTCCTTGCGCCAAACATCTCGGAATTAAAAAAAGGCGTGTTTACGAAAGGGATGCAGTTCAGAAGGTTCGATTTCAACACAGTGTTTTTGGAAAAGAACGAACTTTACAGGCAAATTTCGAACGAAGAGCAAAAGAGTCAAGCACTGCTCAAAATTCTGGCTGAAACAGACAATAAAACGCTTATCTACGCTGGCACCTATTCCAACATTTCAAAGATATCGAACCTCATCTTAGCAAATATTCAGCCCGAGTCCACGCCGCTTCTCGATAGCTTCTCCAATTGGTTATCGGCTAATTATGATCCGAACTGGAACCTAACGAGCCTAGTCAAACGCAGAACAGGCATTCATAATGGACGACTGCACCGCTCCCTAAGTCAGATTCAAGTCAAACTTTTCGAAGAGCCGTCTGGCTTGCAAAATATAATCTCAACATCTTCAATAGTCGAAGGCGTCAACACCTCAGCAGAAAATGTAGTGATCTGGAGCAACAAGAACGGAAAATCAAATCTAAAAGACTTTACCTACAAGAATATTATAGGGAGAAGCGGGCGAATGTTTAAGCACTTCATCGGAAGAGTTTTTATCTTGGAGAGCCCGCCTAAGGACGAGCAGACCGTATTAGATTTAGACCTACCAGATGAGTTACTTGGCACGCTGGATGAGGTAAAGCATGAGGCCGACCTTACGTCAGAGCAAATACAAAAGATAATAGACTATAAGAATGAGATGAGTCGCATCCTAGGTGAAACGAAATTTAACGATCTCCTAGCTGCGAATGCCTTTCAATCTTCCAACTCGGAAGTTTTGAAGAAGATTGCAATGGATATTCGCAATGATCCAGCAAGTTGGAATGGCCTATCATTCCTGAATTCTGACAACCCTGCAGACTGGGACCGCTTTTTGTAAAAGGTTATTAATTTCGCCCCGGGAGGATGGGAAGCGCCATATGGAGTTTTTGTTGATTTCATAAAGATCCTGTCGCAAAATTGGAAGCTATCCATTCCCGAGTTATTGCAGAAACTTGATAGAATTGATATTGGCATTGACGCTTTTTTTCAGCTCGAGCGTAACGTAGTATTTAAGTTTGCAGCGCTGCTATCAGACGTAAATACGCTTCAAGCGGCAATCCTACGCAATAAGGGGTATGACGTGTCCCCATTTCTCGCTAAGGTATCGTTCGCCTTCCTCCCCCCTGTTGTGTACCAACTTGAGGAATATGGCTTACCCCGCATGATCAGCCGAAGGATCCAATCCGCAGGATTGTTGAATTTTGAGGACGGAAATATTTCGGTCCATACAGCAATAGATCAACTAAATGCGATTGGGGTGGGTCGCTTGAAACGTGCAGTAGGAGGACTGCAAGACTTTGACACATATCTTCTTGACTATTTCTTCGATGGCATTCGGCAGCCTTCTCGGGCTGCGGCCGGAAGCCGACCTTAAATGGCTCGACTCCGACGTTCCGAGCGGGACGCTCGAAGCCTAGGTCAGGGAGGGATGCGGCAGGCGGGATCCCGAAACCTACCTACTCCCTTTTTCAATGGCGTAGGAGCAGTACCAATCGAGGAAGCCTTCGATATCGTGACTCATCCTTAGGACGTTGACGGTGATTGGCGTAGATTTGGCAAGCGGCTTTTCCGGGGGAACTCCTTCAGCCCTGAGAATGAGCAGTTCAACTTCGAAGTCGTTAGCAATGTCACGAACCGCATGTGTTTAGGCGCCGAATGGACGGCGCAGTTGTCCCTCACCTCTTTCAGCGGCATCTCGAACCAAGAGGTCCCGCGTCGGACGTAATCCGCGTGAGACTCGTGCTCACCATACGGCTCGCGAAGTTTCAGGAAAAACTTTTTATGGTCGCTAAACGATTTGAAACTCGGCCGGTTTCCGCCCGTCAGGAAACGACTCGACAAAGCAGTCAAACGGTCTAGCAGTATTCGCGCGTGGATCAGGCAGTTAACAATCTCAAGTTCGGTATACGGCGCTATCTCCGAGTACTTGTCGGCTATAACTCGCAGCTGGGGGTGTAAACCACACGGCATTTCCTGGCGTAGTAGGCCGAGCTCATGTAGCGCGCGACGACCGAGGTGTTTGTGAGGAAGCGTCGGGTTGACAGGAAGTAAAGCTGATACGCGTCGCGGTAGCGGGAAATGTGGGTGCTTAGTATTGGGTCCGAGTCATGTCCTAAGCGTTCGAACCAAGGCTCCAAAGGATTGCGCCTGATCCTCGCCACCTCCTTTCGGACGTTTGGCCGTTTTCCGAGGGGGCGGTGCCCCAAGGGGAAATTCATGCTGTGCTACTCCAGGTGTAGAGGTCGGCTGGGGCCTGCCTTCGATAGCCACGCAGAACGCCTTGCATTTAACGGGCGATGCGTATAGCTTGCTCCGGGGCATTGTAAGACAAATTGTAAAAATGGGCTCTGTAGCCGCTGAGTATCGTTAGAACGTAATGAGTATAGGAGGGCATCGAAAGCATAGCACTCTATGCAGCAACATGCCTTGTCTCGACGATGAGGGAATTACACTTCAGTCAACGTCATCGAGTCCAAGGACCGTTTCGATTTCCGACTCGCTCAAGTGGAACAGCGGGCGGGCGCCGTCCGTGAGTCGCTCGAAGAAGGCGCTCATTGTGGCTGTAACATGCGAAATGAACGTTGCTTTCAGCTCGAATCCAAAGCCGTCCGCATGGACGTACCCTAGCCCTGCATCTCGAAACGAAATGTGAACGCTCCTTTCGACGTATTCGTGCAGTTGGGAATTGCTGCCTATGTCGCCAGATGAATGGACGATTGAATTCCTCAGTTGGCGGAATGCGTCAAGTTCGCGCCAATAGATCTCGGCAGCGGAGAAGTCCACGCCAACCGTCTTCTCCAGATAGTCCCTGTACTTGCGGATGTTACCTCGCGCTGGAGGGGGCCCTTGAACGTCAAGGCATTCGCTCAGGTACCGGCAGTATTGCGCCAGTGCCGACTCAAGGACGCTGTAGAGGGAAAGCAGCATCGAGCATCTGTGCATGCTCGGATAGTTATGCTCGAAGTCATACCGCTCTGCTCCGAACTCTTCGAAAACCTCTTGCGCGAGGTCTGGATCGCAGACGTCGAGGGCCTCATCGATATGCGAATGCAGGGCGTCAATGCGAAGCGCAAGCAACATCTCAACCGCGTTGTGATGATTGCCGATAAACTTCATATCGGTACGGATGACCTTCCAGCGCCGGAGGATCATCAGCTCCAAATGCAACTTGTCGAGTTCGCTCTCTGAATACATTTCGGACTGTTCCTGTGACGGCAGGGTCCTTAAATTAAGGTACCGCGTTCGCGGTCTCTTGTATCTTTGCTTGCGCGGATCGCAATGCGCCTTCGGCCTTGGCGACGTTTCCGCTGCCGTGCATCAACGCGACGAGCATCGGGGCGAGTTCCTTGCAGAGCCCGTCGATTCCGACCTCGTCGCCCATTCCAATAGCCTTGTGAAGGGTCTGAGGAAGGTTCTCGACGGGCTCGATCGACGCGTGGCGGCCAGGCAGCCAGTTCATCAGCCGCTTGTGCTGGGCGCGGTATTGATCGAGCAGGCAGCCCGGCAGGTCGGCCGCGGCACGGCATTGCTTGTCGCGCTCGCGCAGCCATTGGCGCTGCAGCGCCTGCAGTTCGGCGCGCGCGGCCAGCGTGTCGTGGCCGTGGCGGATCTCGGTGTACAGCTTGGTCAGTTCCAGGTCCGCCAGCGCCAGCGCGGGCGTGCCGCAGATGGCGCGCTCGATGGCATTGCCCGCTTGCGCGCAGTCGAACGACGGGCCGCCTTCCGGCGGGACGAAGCGCGCGGGCGGCGCGAACGCTGCAACGTCCGCCTTGCTGGACTTGCCCTGCCGGTCGATGAACTCGACGCTGGCCGGGCGCAGCTGCTCTTCGGCGATCCAGTCGCGCAGCGCCTTGAGGGCCGGCTCCGGCACCGCATCGGCAGCGAAATCGTTCGACCCGAGGCGCAGCGCACCGTCGTCGTAGTTCGCGCCCAGCGCCGCGCCGGTCGCCGTGTCGATCCAGAAGAAGCCCTTCACGGGGCATGCGTGCGCGACACAGGCGGACATGCTGACGTAGCGCTTGTCGGTGACGATCACCGGGTCCGGCGGCCCGCCCAGCGCATCGACGACGTCGCGCGCCAGCGCCTTCGGCACGTGCGCATTGACCAGCGGGCGGGCGCGCTTGTCCCAGATCAGCGCATTGGTCGACTTGCCTGCATAGTCCAGCAGCCACGGCACCGGCTGCGCCGCCGCGGCCCATGCCGCGCCACACAACACCGCTGTCACCATCCACTTGCGCATCGCATTGCTCATCCACGCATTGCTCATCGATTCTCCCGGTACAAAGCAAAAAGCCCAACCGTGAGGCTGGGCTTTTCAATGTTCTGGCTCCCCGACCTGGACTCGAACCAGGGACCTGCGGATTAACAGTCCGTCGCTCTACCGACTGAGCTATCAGGGAAAAGAGGCCGTATTATAGCGGCCTGATTCGCGGCTGGCAAGAGGAGATGAAACGCCTCTTGCCAGGCCCCGCGCAACCGTTAGAACGTGCCTTTAAATTGCACGCCCCACTGCCGCGGCTCGTTGATGAAGCCCGTCAGGTTGTTGAAGTCGATCGCACCGGTGATGCGCTGCTGGTCGGTGATGTTGCGGCCGAACGCGGCGATCTCGTACTTGCCGCCTGCCCAGTTGTAGCCGACGCGCAGGCCGCCTTCCGTCAGCGGCTTGCCGGTGAATTCGGCGGCTTCGTACAGGAAGAAGTTGACCTTGCTGCGGTACGACCAGTCGGTCAGCACGAACAGGTTGCCTTCAGCCAGCGGGAAGTTGTAGCGGGCCGACAGGTTGACGATCCACTTCGGCGCCTGCGGCAGCGGGTTGCCGTCGATGACGACGCGGCCGGCGGCGTTCAGCGGATCGAGCACCGTGCACTGTGCGCACTTGTTCACGGACAGCGAAGCATCCTGGATCTTCGTGTAGTTGTAGCTGGTCGAGGCGGAGACCTTGAAGTCCGGCGTCACGAAGCCTTCGATTTCCGCTTCGATGCCGCGGCCCTTGGTCTTGTTTGCGTTGATCAGCGCCGTGACGTTCGAATTGCCGCCGACGACCGTCAGCTGCTGGTTCTTCACGTCGTAGTCGTACACGGACAGCGACGCGCGGGCACGGCGGTTCAGCAGGTCGGCCTTGATGCCGGCTTCATACGACGTGATCGTTTCGGCGTCGGCGATCGTGGCCGGGCCGGAGGCGGACGGTGCGCCGATCGACGGTGCGCGGAAGCCCGTCGCCACGCGGGCGTAGGCCGACACGTCCTGGTTGATGGCGTACGTGGCCGACAGGTCCCAGTTGGTCTTGTGCTTTTCGGACTCGATCGTCGCCGGGCCCTGCAACGTCGTGCCGGTCGCTTCGATCGTATGGAAGTCCTTCTTGTCGTTCGTGTAGCGCAGGCCGCCGCGCACGGTCAGCGCATCGGTCACCGCATAGTTCACGGAGCCGAATGCCGCCCATGCCTTGTTCTTCTGGTTGCTGACGACGCGGCTGGTGCGCGCGCCCGCGACGTTGAAGTTGTCGCTGCCGCCGGTGGCGTCTTCATCGAAGTAGTACACGCCGGCCTGCCACGACAGCGGGCCTGCTTTCTTCGACTCGACACGGAACTCCTGCGAGTACTGCTTCAGGTCCGGCAGCACGGAGGCCGTCTCGACCTGGAACGGCACCACGCCAGGACCGGTCGGGTTGCCGCCGTCGATGTCGCCGCGGCTGTTGTACTCGGCGATCGTCTCGTAGCCGGTGATCGAGTACAGCTTCACGGCGCCCAGGTCCCACGACAGGCGCACGTTGGCGCCGCGCGTCGTCAGGTTCTGGTAATTCTGGCCGTTCGTGTAGATCTTCTCGGCGTCGAAGCCGTCCACCAGGTTGTTCGTGCCCTTCTGGATGATGTTGGCACGGAACAGGCGCGAGCTGCCTTCGGTGGTGCGCTGGTGAACGTTGAACAGCGCGTTGAACGTGCCGTTCGGCTGGTACAGGAACTGCACGCGCTCGGCGTGTTCGTTGTAGCCGTCCAGCGTGTCGGCGCTGTTGTTGGTGTAGGCGTTCTTGACGTAGTCGTCGCGGTGCTGGCGCAACGTCGAGACGCGCATCGCCCACTCGTTCGACAGCGGGATGTTGGCCGCGCCTTCGGCATTGATCGTGCCGTGCGTCGCGTACGACAGGTTGTAGTAACCTTCGACGCCTTTCAGGCTCGGCTTCGCGGATTCGAACTTCACCACGCCGGCCGGGGTGTTACGGCCGAACAGCGTGCCCTGCGGGCCGCGCAGCACTTCGATGTTCGCGAGGTCGAACATCGGGTAGCCCTTCAGGATCGGGTTCTCCTGCACGACGTCGTCATAGATCAGCGACACGGGCTGCGACGCGAAGATCGAGAAGTCGGCATTGCCGTAGCCACGGATGTAGAAGCGCGGGAACACGCGGCCCGTCGACGATTCCACGTTCAGGCTCGGCGTCTTGCCGGCGAGGACGCGCACGTCCTGGCCGCCGGACAGGATCACGTCCAGCTTCTCGTTCTGCAGGGTCGAGACGGAGACCGGCACTTCGCGGATGTTCTCGGCGCGGCGCTGGGCCGTCACGGTCACGGTTTCGAGCTGGCCGGTGGCGGCCGGGGTGGTTGCCTGGGTGGCTTCCTGGGCCAGCGCGGCCACTGGCAGCGCAGCCGTAAGAGCGAGGAGACGCTTATGCATCTTGGACAGTTTCATCATT
This sequence comes from Pseudoduganella flava, assembly GCF_007830495.1. Taxonomy (GTDB): domain Bacteria; phylum Pseudomonadota; class Gammaproteobacteria; order Burkholderiales; family Burkholderiaceae_D; genus Rugamonas; species Rugamonas flava. The sequence goes on from NZ_VLKW01000013.1 coordinate 201,820, forward strand.
TGCTTTCCTGGGTTTGAAAAAATACTGCAAAGGTGTACAACGCTGTCTCCCGTTCTCTTGTGTGGGATGCCCGCCCGGCCTGGTGTTGCGCGGTGCCGTGTGCGAACTCCTCTTATGGTCGCACTGCCAACTACCTGAACTTTTGTTATCGCGACGGATAATAAAAAGCCGCGTATGAAACGCGGCTTTTGGTGTTCTGGCTCCCCGACCTGGACTCGAACCAGGGACCTGCGGATTAACAGTCCGTCGCTCTACCGACTGAGCTATCAGGGAAAAGAGGCCGCATTATAGCGGCGCAAAACGCAGTTCACAACACCACTGTTGTTTTTTGGCACGCCGCATGGGTTTCGCGCGCACACCGCTCAGCGGGGCCGGAACAGCGCTTCGAAACGGTCAGGCGTGCCGGCAACGCGTTCGAGTACCGGGTAGCGCAGGCCACCGCGATAGTCGAGCGTCGCGGTGGTGCTGGCGCCATCCTGGCGGAACGTCAGCACGACCGGTGTTCCGGCGGAGCCCGCCGTTGCGGCCACCGCGGCGCCGAGCGCCGCCACGCTGAATGGCTGGCCATTGACGGCGGTGATCTGCGCGCCCGGTGCGAGCCCGGCGCGAAACGCCGGCCCTTCCCATGCGACGGCGCGCGCGACACCGGCCTTGGTGACTGTCAGGCCGATGGCGTAGCTGAAGTCCGCAATGCCGCCGTCCTCCTCCAGCAACCGGAAATAGGCCGTCGGCTCGTTCGTGTATGCCAGCCGGTAGCCGGCGCGCGCCAGGCCGTCGAGCAGATGCGCGTCGTCGTGCGCATCGAGGCGCTCGCGCAGGAAGCCGGCCCAGTCATACGGGGCGATGCGGCGCAACGTGTCGGCCACGTCGGCGAACGTGTACGTCAGCGGCGCGCGGCTGCCGTCGCGCATGCCGAAGAAGGCGGCCGCGAAATCGTCCAGGCCGCGGCGCTCGCCGGTCAACTCGCGCAGGCGCATGTCGACATCGAGCCACAGCAGCATGCCCTCGCCGTAGTAATCCTCGCGGCGCTGCCAGTCGCGCCAGGCGACCGGCTTGCCCGCCATGTAGCGCGGGTCGGCGGTGCTTTCCTGCAGCGATTTCCAGCGCCGGCCGATGCGCGCCTGCGCAAGCGCCGCCTCGGCGGCAAACACGTCGCGCGTCTGATGCGCCGTGCGCAGGCCGGCGCGTGCCGCGATGACGTTGCCCCAGAACTGCGTCTGCCCTTCATAGACCCACAGCAGGCTGTCGCGCATGATGGAGTTCAGGTTGGGCGTCCACATGTCCGCCGGCACCCGGAATTTGCCGTTCCACGAGTGCACGTATTCATGGGCGAACAGGTCGCCCGTCAGCAGGCGCGCATCCGCGCTCGTGAACATGTCGGGCGGACCGTTCAGTTCGGCCGATTCGAGGTGTTCGAGCCCGCCGGAACCGGCCACCACGTCGCTCGCCGTGGCAAGGAAATCGAAGCGGTCGTAATGCTCGGAGCGCAGCAGCTTGCGCGCTTGACGGACGGCCGCGCGGTAAGGTTCCAGCTGGGCAGGCGTGATCTCCAGCTGGTCCGCGCGGTCCGCCGCCACGTGCAAGAACACGGGCCGGGAACCTTCCGCGTCCAGCGCGTACCGGCGCAGGTGACGGCCCGCCAGCACGGGCGCATCGACCAGCTCCTCCATCGATACGGGGCGGTACTCGATGCGGCCTTCCTGTTCGCGCGCCACGTCCAGCGCGCTGCCGGTCCGGAAGCCCGCAGGCAGCGCCAGCGACGGCTGCACCATCACATTGCGCATGAACCAGCCCGCCGGGTACAGCACCATGCGGTTCCATGGCACCAGCATCACGTCGGGCGCCATCGTCTTGCCGGCGCCGATCGGGGACAGGTACTGGAATTGCACGTCGACCGTACTGGTCCCGGGCGGCACCGCGACGTGGAACGCGAACACGTCCGCGGCATCGCGGCGCCACGCCAGCCGCTTGCCGCCGGCGCTGGCGACGAGGCCGGCGAGCGGCGCGACCATGCCGGTGTCGGCGTGGCTCGCGGCTTCCCATTGCGGGTACAGCAGTACCAGGTCGCCCGGCCGCTGAACGGGGATCGATTCACGCACGGTGTAGATCTTGTGCGCGGTGTCCGTCGCATCCACGTGCAGCCGAATCGTCCCGTTGAACGCCATGTCGCGCGGTGCGGCGATCGGCGGTTCGGGCGGCAACGGCTGTGGCCCTTCGGTGGCGTGGACCATCGCGCAACCGCCTGCCAGCAAGGCGGACGACAACGCAAGCACTGAACTGAGTCTCATCGGATCTCCGTGATTCCTGGTCGACGGACCTTACAAGCGTTGCGGCGTGCCGTCAACCTTCCCTCGCGTCGTCCAGCTGGGGTTTCACCGCCGGCAAACCCGGTTTCGTCGCATCCGGGTGGAACGGGCCGCCGGCGGCCGGCAGCATGTGCTCATTCCACCACAGGAGAAGACCGATGAAACACCTTGCACTACCGCTGCTGCTGGCAGCCACCCTGGCCGCCGGCGCGGCGCACGCCGATGCCGTCACGCTGCCGCAAGCCCGCAGCCAGTTCCTTGCCGCGACCGCTGGCGACACGGCGGCGCGCGATGCCGCGATCGAATCGTTCGCCCGGCTCGCGGCCGAACAGCCCGGCCACCCCGTGTACCTGGCTTACCAGGGCGCGGCGCTGGCGCTGAAGGGCCGCGACGCCAAGCAGCCTTGGGAAAAGATGAAGTACGCCGAACAGGGCGCCGACCTGGTCGAGAAGGCCGTCGCGCTGCTCGGGCCCGAGCACGACAAGCCACTCGCCGACGGCAACCCGGAAAGCATCGAGACCCGCGCCGTGGCGGCAAGCTCGCTGCTGGCGCTGCCGGAATTCCTGCACCGCGGCGCGGCCGGCAAGCGCGCCTTGCAGGGAGCGCTCGACTCGCCGCTGCTGGAGCAAGCCAGCGCATCGACGCGCGCCAGCGTGTACGCGGCCGCGGCGCGCGTTGCCGGGAACGAGCGCCGCGGCGCCGACGAAGCGGCGTGGCTGAAAAAGATCGTCGCGCTGCCCGCCACCCCGGCCCAGCGCGAGCGGGCGCAGGCGCGGCTCAAGGAGCTGGGACTGTGACGGGCGCGCTGATGGCACTGGAAGGCGTGCATCGCAGCTACATGCTGGGTGCCAGCCCGATCCGCGCGCTGCGCGGCGTCGGGCTGCGCCTGTGGCCCGGCGAAATCGTCGCCGTCACGGGGCCGTCCGGCAGCGGCAAGAGCACGTTGCTGAACATTTGCGGGCTGCTCGACCGGGCCGAGCGCGGCAGCGTGTACTTCGACGGCACGCTGCTGGCGGACGACGACGAGGCGCAGCGCACGTTGCTGCGCCGCCGCGCCGTGGGGTTCGTGTTCCAGAGCTTCCACCTGGTGCCGGTGATGAACGCGCACGACAACGTCGACTACCCGCTGGCGCTGCTGGGCCTTCCGGCCGCGGAACGCCGCCGGCGGGTCGGCGCGGCGCTCGATCGGGTAGGCCTGGCAGGCTTCGGCAAGCACCGCCCGGATCAGCTGTCCGGCGGCCAGCGCCAGCGGGTGGCGATCGCCCGCGCGATCGTCAAGCAGCCCCGCCTCGTGATCGCCGACGAGCCGACGGCCAGCCTCGACGCCGTGACGGCGGGCCAGGTGACGACGCTGATGCGTGAACTGGCGCACGAACAGGGCACGGCGTTCCTCGTCGCGACGCACGACGAGCGCGTGCTGCCCCACTGCGACCGCGCGCTGATGCTCGACGACGGCCTGCTGGCGGGAGGCCATCATGCGGCTTGATTTCACGTGGGTGGCGATGGCGCTGAAGAACACGCTGCGCAACCGGCGCCGTTCCTTCGTCACGCTCGGCATCGCGGCCACCGGCACCGCCGCCGCATTGCTGGGTGCCGGCTTCGCCAGCTACACCTACCAGTCGCTGGCCGAGATCAGCGCGCGCGACACGGGCCACGTGGTCCTGGCGGCGCCGCATTGGTTCGCCGGCACCGAGGACGTGCCGCTGCAGCATGGGCTGGTGGGCAGCGCCGCGCTGGCGCGCCAACTGCTGGCACGCCCCGGTGTGCGCCGCGTGCTGCCGCGGCTGCAGTTCACGGGCCTGGTCAGCAACGGTGACAAGAGCGAGATCTTTGTCGGCACCGGTGTCGATCCGGCCCAGGAATTCGCCGTGCGCGGCCCGTTCATCCGCGTCGATGCCGGCACGCTGCTCGAAGCGGATGCCGCCCGCCCGGACATCGTGCTGGGCCGCATCCTGGCGCGCAGCCTCGGGGCCCATCCGGGCACGGCGCTGACGCTGCTGTCGACGACGACCAGCGGCAGCCTCAATGCACTGGACGTCACGGTGACGGGCATCGTCAGCAGCGGCATCGACGAGATGGACAAGCGCCTGGCGATGGTCGACCTCGCCACTGCGCAAGGCTTGCTGGCCACGGACAAGGTCAGCACGCTGGCCGTGTATCTCGACGACCTCGATGCGTCCGCCGCCACCGCGGCCGACCTGCGCCTGCGCTACGCCGGCCGCCTGGACGTGCGCGACTGGCAGGACCTGGCGCAGGTGTACCGCAGCGTGCGCGGCCTGTACGACCGCATCTTCGGCTTCCTCGGCGCGATCATGCTTGTCGTCGTGCTGGGGGCGATCGCCAACACGCTGGCGATGGCCGTTGTCGAGCGTACCAGGGAAATCGGCGCATTGCGCGCGCTCGGCACCACGCCGGGCGAAGTGATGCGGCTGTTCGCGCTCGAAGGCATGGCGCTTGGCGCCGCCGGCGCGCTGGCCGGCGCGTTGATAGCCGCCGGCATCGGTGCCGCACTGCTGGCCCTCGGCATCCAGATGCCGCCCCCACCCGGCCGCACCAGCGGCTATCCACTGGCCGTCACGATCGCGCCGCAGGCGTATGCCGTGGCAATGATGGCCGTCACCCTGCTTGCCGCGCTGGCCGCGCTGTGCGTCAGCCGCGCCGCCGCCCATCGTCCCGTTACGGAGGCACTCGCCCATGTTTAAACGACTCCCGCTCCTGTTGTTGATCGCCGGCTCCGCCCACGCGGCCGATGTCGCCGAGATCCTGAAAAAGGCCGACAGCTTCCGCATGCCCGGCGGCGCGACGCAGATCGAAACGCTGGTCCAGACCTTCAAGGACGGCCGGCCCGACCGCGAAAAGCGTTATACAGTGCTGGCGCGCCCGGACGGCAAGTCGCTCGTCCTGTTCCGCTCCCCGGGCGAGGCGGGCCAGAAGGTGCTGATGTCCGGCGACGACTTCTGGATGCTGATGCCCGGCAGCGCGCGCCCGATCCGCATCACGCCACTGCAAAAACTGCTGGGCGACGCGGCCACCGGCGACATCGCGACGATGACGTGGTCGGGCGACTACGCCGGCACCGTCGGCCGCGACGTCGACATCGACGGCGTGCCGTGCGTGGAGCTGGACCTGGCCGCGCTGCGCAAGGGCCAAAGCTACCAGCGCGTGGTGCTGCACGTGGCGAAGGCCGATTACCGGCCCGTGCACGCCGACCTGTACGCAGCGTCGAACCGCAAGCTGAAAGAGGCTCGGTACGAACTCGGGCAGGTCGGCTTCCGCACGATCGTCCAGCGCATGACGCTGACGGACGCGGTGCAGACGGCGCGCCACACGGTCGTGACGACGATATCGTCGACGCCGCGGCCGCTGGCCGACGCACTGTTCAACCCGATGACGCTGAACCGCGGCGACGTGGCGCCATGAGGCGGATCGCCATCGCCGCCGCGCTGGCGGCCGCCCTGCCCTGCGCGGCCGGGGCGGCGCTGGACGGCGTCGCGCGGGCGCAGGTCGAGACGTGGCACAGCGCCCTGCCGGGGCTGGATGGCGCGCGCCCCGCGCAAGCCGTCGACCTGCGCGGGCAGGCCGGCATCGCCGCCGAAACGATCGCCCGCGGCACCGTCGGCCTGCGGCACGAGGCGGGCGGCACGCGGCTGCGCGTGTTCGAGCTGGCGCTGGAGCGGCCGCTCGCGGGCGGCTACGCGACGGTGGGCAAGAAGGTGATGAGCTGGGACGTCGGCTACGCGTTCCGGCCCCTCGACGTCGTCCAGCAGGAAGACCGGCGCGCGCTGTATCCCGGCACGCTGGAAGGCGTGCCGATGCTGGCCTGGGAGGCGGCCGATGCGGAGCGCGCCGTCACCGTCGTGTGGTCCAATCCCGGCCGCGGCCTGGCGGACCAGCCGCGCGACGACGAGGCGCTGGCGGTGCGGCTGTACCGCCAGCGCGGCGCGCGCGACGAATACGCCGTGCTGCGCGTCTCGCGGCGCAGCGGCATCGAAGCGGGGGCTTCGCTGTCGCAAGTGCTCGATGAAGGCACGGAGGTGCATGCGTCGCTGCTCGCGCAAGCGCGGCACGCCACGTGGGACGGCATGCGCTGGCGCGAGGCCGGCGGTGGCGGCAAGGCGCTGGCCGGCTTCACGTGGACCACCGAGAGCCGCTTTTCGCTGCTGGGCGAAGCATGGCTCGACCGCACGGCGCCGGCGGCCCAGCAGGGCAATGTGCTGCTGCGGGCCGCCCAGAAGATCGACGATGTGGAGATCGCGGCGGACGTGCTGCGGCGCGCGGCCGGCACCGTCTTCACCGTGGCCGGTTCATGGAAGAACGGCGCCTGGCTGGTCTCGGCCAGCTGGCGCCGTTACGGGCAGATCGTGCCGGGGCATGCGGCCAGCGTGGGACTCGTCACGCTGGAACGCGCGTTTTGATCACATCTGGCGGAACAGCTGCGCGTACACGGGACTCACGCGCAGCTTCTCCGGCCGGTGCTTCACGTTCAGCGACAGCTTGCCCGCCTCGTCGCGCACCGCCGACAGCACGCACGTCGAGTTGACGATCGTGCCGCGGTGCACCTGCCAGAACAGCTTGTCGTCCAGCTGCGGCAGCAAGTCCTTCAGGCTCGTACGGATCAGCGCCTCGCCATCGGCGGTGACGACGTTGACGTATTTGTCGACCGCTTCGAAATAAATCACGTCGGCGATCGGAATCATCCTGACCTGGTTGCCGACCGCGGCGCGGATCACGGTCAGGCGCTCGGCAGGCGGTTGCGCGGGCAGTGCCAGTGCGCGCAGTTGCGCCACCAGCGCATCCATGCCGCCCGCCGGCTGCTGTGCGGACAGGCGCTGGCGCAGCCGCTGCACCGTGCGGCCGAGCCGTTCGTCGCTGACGGGTTTCAGCACATAGTCGGCGGCCGCGTTATCGAACGCCTGCACCGCGAATTCGTCGTACGCTGTAACAAAAACGACTTGCGGGAAAGGCCGCGCATCGTCCCATTGTTCGGCCAGTTCCTCGGCCACTTCGAGGCCCGTCTTGCCGGGCATTTTGATGTCGAGGAACAGCACGTCGGGCCGGCGCGCCAGCGCCTGCTCCAGCGCGGCGACACCATGCGGGCACGTGGCGACGATGTCGAGCTCCGGCCACAGGCGTTGCAGCGCGGCCGCCAGGGTGGCGGCGAGGATCGGTTCGTCTTCGGCGATCAGGGCGGTGGTCATGGTCTTATGGTTGAGCGAAGTTGAGAGGAATGGTGAGGCGGGCGACCGCGCCGCCGCCGTCGCCCGGCGTCAGCGTCGCATCGGCCTGCGCGCCGAACAGCGCATGCAGGCGTGCGCGCGTGTTCGCGAGGCCGACGCCCGTGCCGGGCTTGCCCGGGCCTGCGGCGAGGCCGCGGCCGTTGTCGGTGACGGTCAACTCGAGCAGGTCGCCATGCCGCGCCGCGGCGATCTGCACGTGGCCGCCGTCGATCGTCGGCTCCAGGCCATGCGCGATCGCGTTCTCGACGAGCGGTTGCAGCAGCATCGGCGGAATCGCGACGTCGCGCAATTCCGGCGGCAACGCGCAGCCGTACGACAGCCGCGCGCCCATCCGTACCGACATCAGGCCGAGGTAGGCATCGAGCAGCTTGAACTCCTGCGCGAGCGTGGTGCGCTCGGCGCGCGACGACGACAACGTGGCGCGCAGGTACTGGATCAGCTGGTCCAGCATGTGCTGCGCCCGCGCCGGGTCAAGCGCGATCAGGCCTTGCAGGTTGGCCAGCGTGTTGAACAGCATGTGCGGTTCGATCTGCGCCTGCAGCAATTGCAGCTGCGCCTGCAGCGCCTGGCGCTCGACAGCTTCGGCGCGGGCGCGTTCCTCGGCGGCGGCGGCTTCGGCGCGGATCACGCGGTCGCGGCTGGCGAAGAACAGCGTGACGCCGCCGGTGGCCAGCAGGGTGAACAGCAGCATACCCGTGGTGCGACCGGAACCCAGCGTGTGCAGGTTCGTCAGCTGGACGCCCAGCAGCCACGCCGCCAGCCGCGCCCCGGCGATCTGGCCGACCGGTACCCCCACCGCCACGATGCAGGCAAACGGCAGCCAGCCGGGCCGATTGCCTTCACCCCAGAACGCGAGCCGGATACCGTCGATGATGCCGAACGCGAACCCGCCGATGCATGCCGAGATCACGAGGTTGCCCAGGAAGTGATTGCCGTTGCCGAAGCCCCACGTGATGATCGCGGCACATAGCGTGACGATGAGCACCATCCAGCAGGCGTCGATGCCAAAGCGGCGCCAGGGGAAAGGACGGCGGAGCCGGATGGATCGTTCAGCGGCGGGGCGTGCCGGAACGGTGGATTTGGTCGAGTTCATGGCGCATTCTGACTTGCCGATGCCGCGCTGGCAACGGTGCCGCGACGAAATGGCGCCGCAGCGGCGCGAAACGGCCCGCGAGCGGCATGAACGTGCCGCTCGCGATGACCATTTGTGGGCGATTTGTGGGTGGGACAGGCCCAGACTGCGCCAGTGGTTACGCCACCGTCGCCCGCTCCCTTACCGACCATTACCTGAAGGAATACCATGCCAGCGCCACTGCCCTCCGCCGTGATCGGCTCGATCGTCTGCACTCCTGTTACCGCCGCCGTCGGCGAAAGTATCTGCGTCGAAGTGCTCGCCCCCAACGGCCACCCTTACGACAATACGGAAACCGCCAGCATCACCATCAACGGCATCGCCGGATCGAAACACTATCTCGTGTGGAATTGTGCCGGCACGAAGACGATCCACGTGGCGGCCGGCGCTCGCAATACGCTGCAGACGATGCAGGCGCAGGTCGACATCACGCAGCCGGCGGACGGCAGGGCCCCGCCGCTGCTGCGGGCACACGTGCTGCCGCACAAGCCGACCGCGCTGGGCTTCGTGGTGATCAATGCCCGGGCCAACGCCGCCCCTGACACGCCGCGCATGCCGCCCCGTAAGCAAGACCAGGCATCGGCATCCGGTCCGGCGATTCCCCCCGGCCCGATCCGGCCCCGCGCGGCGCACGCCGGGCTGGCGGACAGTACGCTCCTGCCGCCGCCGGGCGACATCGACATTCCCGTGCTGGCAAGCGTCACCCAGCCCACCTACGGCTGGAACCTGGACGGCGTGACGATGCATACCCGGCGGCCGTACATCGAACACGATTTCGGCGACCGGCTCGACCCGCACCGGCCCCATACGGTATTCCACATCACGCTCACGCTGCAGGAACCGGGCCGGCCGGTGCGGGTGATCCGGCGCAGCGTCAGCATCGCCAACCCCTACTTCCTGTCGCGCCAGCGCGGCATCGTGCGGCCACCCCTTCGCCAGTGCGACCTCAGCGTGCGGCATGGCGACGGCTGTTTCCGCGCTGGCTTCAGCGTGCGCAATCCCGAACCGGCGGCGTTGACGCTGACGAGCATGCAGGTGGAACTGATCGCCGCCGAAGGCCCGCGCACATTCGACCCGCGCGGCACGCAGCCATGCCGGATCGTGCTGGCGGCGAATGCCGAGACACGCGTGGACGTCGCCATTCCCACGGCGCAGGTGCCGGCCCACGCCACCGCGCTGGCGGTGCATTATCGCGGCACGGCCCCGGACGGCCTGCCGGTGCGGGTCACGGCATATTTCGACGTGCCCCAACACCTCGGCGCCGGCATGCAGGTAAACCCGGCCGCCCAGCAGATGCTGGAAGACCTGGTGAGCCGCGGCCTGGTGGCCAGCGCCACGTCGATCGGCATGCCGGAAGTGCTGCGGCTGACCGAACGCAATCTGCTGCCGGCCCCGACGACGGCACGCGCCAACGGCGCCCGTGTGCGGCCCTTGCCCGACGCGCTGGCGAACGCACTGCGCCGGCCGGCGCCCGCGCACCCGGCCGCGCACCTGGCCGAGCCGGCCGCGCAGGCGCTGCACGTGGAGCCGGCGCCCGCAGTGGAAGGAGCGAGCTGCGAGCCGTGGAATCTGCCGGGCCAGGTCCCGGCGAACATGGAATGCGTGCCCACGGCCGTGAAGAAATGGATCTTCCTGCCGGCCCGCTTCATGAACGCACGCAAGGGCGACCTGGTACTCAATCCCGGCGACGGCAGCCTGGTCTCGCGCGTGCTGCAAAGCGTCTCGCCGTCGCAAGCGTACTCCCACTCCGGCATCATGACGCGCAATTTCGACGAAATCACGCACTCCACGGCATCCCAGGCCAGGCTGACCAGCGCGGCGTTCCTGGGCACGGACGGCTTCCGCCCGGATGCGCTCAAGTACGCGTGGCCCGGCGTGATCACGCAAACGGTGGAGCAGGCCGTCAACGGCGAATGGCTGTTCGATATCGACAGCGCCGCGCTGTACCAGATCCTCGACTTCGGCACGCTGGAGGGCAAGCCGGACCTGGGCGGCGATGCGCTGACGCTGGCGCCGGCCCTCGTCATCAAGCCACTCGACGAAACCCTGGAGATCCGCCAGACGCTGAACGGCATCGCCGACTTCGCCGCGCAACAGGCCGGCAAGAGTCACTACCGCTTCTTCTGCTACACAGACCCGCGCATCGCCACGACGGACAAGGCTCCGGCCAGCGCGCGCTGGGCCGCCAACACCTATCCCACCGTCTGCTCGTCGCTGCTGTGGCATGCGATCCGGCAGGCCGGCGTGCCGATGGAAGGCGGCCTGCTGGAGCAGGCCGACCTGAAGGAAGGTGCGCAGATCGTGCCCTCCACGCCGGATGGCCTGTACCTTTACCAGGAAACCGAACGCGCGGCGGCAGGGGCGATGCTGTTCACGAAGGTCCGCGAGATGGTGCTGCAGGAGGCCGGCTGGCTCGGCGAAATCCTGACCGACGTGGCCGACCAGAGCGCGAACCAGATGCTGAACGCATTTGCCTTCGACTGGTGCGACGCCGATGCCACCAACTCCGACAAGTGGCGCACGCCCGGCGACGCGCAGGCGGTCAGTCCCGCCAACCTGGCGTTCTACGACGCACCGCTGTATGGCGACATGGAACCGCTGCTGTATCGTCCGGCGCGCTGGGAAGAAGTCACCCTCTACGAGTGGAAGACGCAGACGCAGTTCGGGGCCGTCGCCGGCATCGTGCGCGACGCGGGCCAGCCCGTGGTCGGCGCGCGCGTCGCACGCGACGCCACGCACTTCGTCACCACGCAGAAAGACGGCAGCTTCTTGTTCGAGCACGTCGGCACCGGGCCGGTGCAGCTGGAAGTGGAGTACGGAACGTTGCGCGGCACGGCCACCACCACGGTTGCCGCTAACCAGACGGCGCAGGTGGCGATCGACTTGCAGCCGCCGGCGCACCTGTTCCGCCGCCTTGTCATCGACGGCTGGATGCGCACCGTCGATTACGAATTCGCTGCCGCATTCGACCCCTACACGATCGGCGATATCTATGCGATCGCGCAGGTGGGGCCAGCGTCATCGACGCACGTGCGCAAGCAGTTCGACCTGCGCTGCGACGACGCGCTGGGCCGCCTGACCCTGTCGCTCGACCTGCTCGACAATGACGCGGTGATGGTCAGCACGACGTTGCGCTGCTACCACGACGGCAAGGGCGAGGACGACTACGTCGAAGCGCAACTGCTGCCGTTCATCATCCCGGCCGGCTACAGCTACAGCGCCGACGTGCATGCGTACGACGGCGACAAGGCCTACGCGTCGTTCACGATCTCCAACACGGTGGACCCGGCCTAGCAAATCGCAAGCGACGATTCAGCCGAGAAAACAGTTGTTGTTTGAAGATTTGGCGCTAAGCTGGAGTGTCTTCCGATGCCACGGGAACCGCCATGCGCCTGCTTGCCAAAACGTGCCGCCCGGTGGCGCGCCTGATCGGGCGCCCCGGCGCCGTCGCCCCCTTGCTGGCGGAACCAGCCCCGTTGACGTGGATCGTCGGTCCTGCCGGAGCCGGCAAGACCAGCCTGGCGCTGGAACTGTGTGCCGCCTCCGGCGCCCAGGTGGCCTGGCTGCGGCTCGATGAAACGGATACCGACCCTGCGAGCTTTCTGCTGTACCTCGAGCAAGCCATCGGCAACGGCGGCCTGGCGCCGGGCTGGCATGCTCCGGAACTGCTGCGCGAGCATTTGCCCGCGTTGCAGGGCTACCTGCGTCTGTTCATCCGCTCCCTCGGCGCCGCGTCACGGAAGGATGCCATGCCCGGCTGCATCGTGATGGACGACGCGCACCGCTGCCAGGACACCCCGTTCTTCAAGCTGCTGCTGGACGTGCTGGCGGCCGAGCTGCCGCCGGCAATCCGGGTCGTGATCGTCAGCCGCGCGGCGCCGCCGGACGCCTGCGCGCGCCTCATCGCCAATGGCGCGCTGCACGCGCTCGATGCCACGGCGCTGGCGTTCAGCCGGGCGGAAACGGAAGTGCTGCTCAACGTGCTGGGCGTCGGGCATGCGGAGGCGGTCGGCAATGCGGTGTTCCACTACACGCGTGGCTGGCCGGCCGGCGTGGCGCTGGTGGCGGCGTGGTTGCGCCGGTGGCCCGCTGCGGTGCCCGGTGCGCAGGATGTGCTGTCCGAGCCGATGGTGGGTTACCTCGCCGAAGAGGTGTTCGGTGCGTTCGGCCCGGAGCAGCAGGCAACCTTGCTGGCTGTGTGCTGGCTGCCCTACTTCAACGGTGCCTGGAGCGTGACCCTGTCCGGCTGGACGGAGGCGGCCGACTTCCTCGCACGGCTGGCGGCCCAAGGGGGGCTGATCTACGAATACCCGGGGCGGCAGTACGCGTTGCACCCCCTGCTGCAAGGCTTCCTGCGCAAATGGGCGACGGCGCGGCTGCCGCGCGCGGAACGCTGCGCGACGATCGCCGCCTGCATCGATCTTCTGCACGGAAGCGACAACAGCGAGGCGGCCATCGAACTGGCCCTGGAACACGGACTGCCCGAGCGGGCCGCCAGCCTGATCTCCGCGCACGCGCAAGCCATGCTGGCCAGCGCCCGGCATGCCACGCTGGCGCACTGGATCGACACGCTGCCGGAACAGTACCGCGACGCATGGCATTACTACTGGCTGGGACTCGCCGTCTTCATGAGCGACACGGCGCGGGCGCGCAGCGCGCTGCTACGCGCGCTGCCCGCGTTCACGGCGCTAAGCGAACCCCGGCATCGCTTCCTCGCGCTCTCCACCATCATCAGCTCGTATTTTTTCAGCGGCGCGGCGGACGAGCCGCTGCGCGGCTTCCTGCAACGGCACGTCGATGCGGAAGCCGACTACGCCAACCTGCCCGACCCCGCGCTGCAGGCGCACCTGACCCACAGCGTGTGGAGCGCGATGTTCATGACGGACCCGGGCCATCGCGACATGCCGCTGTGGCAGGGTCGTGCGCTGGATGCGCTGCGCGGCGGCGCCGACACGACATTGAAGGTGCGCCTGGCATCGATGCTGGCCCAGCACTTCTTCCAGACGGGCCGTTACGCCAGCCTGCGTTCACTGCACGCATTGATGGCTGCCCTGCCCGAATCGGCCGCCATGGGTGCCTACGCGCGCTACCTGTCGTTCCTGCTGCGGCTGTACGCGGACGTGGCGAGCCTAGACATGGCGCGCGTGGACGCCACGTATGCGGCGGCGTGCGCCAGCTCCGACGACACCGGCATCCGCATCATGGCGCCCCATTACGCGCTGATTCATGCGAGCGCCTGCATGCTGCGTGGCGACGTGGCGAAGGCCCAGGCCATCGTCGACGGAGTCGCGGCGCAAACGCCGCCACGCCACTACAACCTGGTGGGACACCTGCAGCTGACGCAAGCGTGGCTGGCCAGCTGGCGGGGCGACGGCCGCGCCGCGCTGGAACATGCCGAGCTGGCCCAGCGTGCCGCACACAGCTTCGGCAGCGTGCCGTACGAAGTGTATGCGGCAATCGCCGCCACGCTGGCGCGCACCTTGTTCGAGCGGCATGCGTGCACGGCGGCGGTGACGACGTTACGCGGGCTCGGCGCCACTTGTGGATCGCCACTGGCTTGCGTCCATGCGGACCTGTTCGACGCATGGCTGGCCCTGACCGGTACCGATGGCGCCGCGCTTGCGCCTGCGGCATTGCGGCGTAGCCTCGGCTCCGCGCGACTACGGGAAGCGCAGCAAGCGCTGGCCGCGGCGCTGGAAGCCATCATGGCGGAGGGCACGCCGTACCTGACCTTCGCGACGCCCCACATCCTCACGCCGCTGTGCGCCCACGCGCTGGCCTGCGGCATCGCGGTCGACGCGGCGCAGGCCCTGGTACGGGGTTACCGTCTGGCGCCGCCCGACGGCGCGGGCGCCAACTGGCCACGTCCCGTACAACTGCGCGTGTTCGGCCCTTTCGACCTGCGCCTGGACGGCGCGCCGCTGGCCTCGCAAGGCAAGTCGAAGCATCGCCAGCTCGACATGCTGAAGCTCGTCGCGGCCCATGCGCCCGGCAGCGTGCCGGCCGACCGCGCCGCCGAGTTGCTGTGGCCCGACACGGACGGCGACAGTGCGCGCCATGCGCTAGAGACGACGCTGTCGCGCCTGCGCGCGACGATCGGCGCCGGCACCGTGCTGTTGAAGCAGGGGGCGCTGTCGCTGGCGCCGGACCTGTGCTGGTGCGATGCGGCGGCGCTGGACGACGCGCTCCCTGTCCTGGCGGCGCTGACGCGGGAATATGCCGGCCAGCTGCAGGCGCACGGCTATCATCGCGAGGAACAGGCGCAACAAGGAGGCGCGGACTGGCCAGGCGACGCGGTGCCGCCGCATGGCGGCAGCCTGCAGCGCGGACCGATACCGGACCTGGCGCGCGCGCAAGGCGACGAAGCCGATGCCGAGGCGCTGCTGGCGGCCGCGCACGACGTGATGGCGCTGTACCGCGGCGACCTGCTGGCGGGCGACGGCGCTCCGTGGCTGCTGGCGCGGCGCGAACTATGGCGGGGCAAGGTGGTACGGGCATTGGGCGGCACGGCCAGCGCGCTGGCCCAGGCGGGTGACGCGGCGGCGGCGGCGCTGTTGCTGGAACACGCATTGGAAGCGGACCCGTGCAACAAGGTGCTCAGCGCCCAGCTGATCGGGATCCACCTCGACTGCGGACAATACGACCAGGGCATGGCGGCCTACCGCCGCTACCAGCGTATCGCCCAGGCAGCGCTGGGAACCGCCGTATCGGCGGACATCGAGAGGCTGGCGCAGCGCTTGCTGGCCGGTGCCGCGCACACGGCGTCCGGCCAGCGGCGCTGAGCGCGTTACCGCAGGTGCTTCAGATGCGCTTCAGGGATGCGCATCGACTTCGCCAGCTCCGGATTGGCACGCAGCGCCTCGACGACGCCTTCCAGCGCGGGGGCCTGGAAGACGGCCTCGCTCGAACGTTCCGTGGTTTCGGGCCCGCCGTGTTCCGTGTCGCGCGCGACCTGCCCCATGTCCGCCGTCAGGCGCATCACGACACCGCCGCGGCCGCGCGTGCCGGTCAGCAGCACACCGTTGTCGTCCTGTCGCGTGGCGATGTCGCCATACCCTGCGTCGCTCAGCAACGCACGCACCGCTTCCACCAGTTTTTGATCGTGTTCCATGTTCATGTTCCTTTCTTAACCTACCAGCAAGCCGAGGGACAGGTCGCTGCTGGCGTCCTGCAAGAATGCGCCGGGGATGCGAACACCGTTCCCAGGCATCATGTACATCGTCGCGAACGGGATGTTGCGCGTGCTCTCCAGCGCCACGGCGAGCAGCTTGTTCACTTCCCCTTTCACGGCGGGCATGGCCGCCTTCAGCATGTCCGATGCGATACCGGTGCCAAACAACCCGCCCTGCACGGTGAACCACGTGCCGTCCAGCGTCACTTGCAGGTGATGACTCCCGTCGAGCCGTGCGAACAGGAACACCGAGATCGTGCCGTCGATGTCGCCGTTGTACCAGGGACCATCGAAATTGAAATCAAAGCTGACCTTGATCAGCATGTCGCCCGGCATGTGCGCCCCGGCCGCCTGCAGGAAATAGGGCACGGCGACCCAGGGCAGCGCCGTGACGCGGATGCCGCTCGTCAGCGAACCGTGCGAGGCAATCAGGTGCTTCGATACCTTGCCGATATTCTCGGGCGTGTTCAGCAGGGTGCCCAGCGGCACCAGGATCTCGGCGTTGGGTCGACGGATCGTCAGCACGTCGTTGTCGAGTGAGCGTTTGAACCCTTCGTTGTTCGACGCAGTGTTCTGGATGACGACGGGCCCGTTGAACAGCCCACCCATGAATTGGTATTTACTGATGACTGACATGATGCTCTCTTTCAGAAAGATGACACGTTGGTTGTATGCCGCGCTGGCCGTCACCCGACGGTGAACGACACGGCGGAAGGTCCTTGCGGAGTACCTGTGGATGCGGCGTCGCGCATGTTCTTGTTTCACGCCGCTGCATCACAGGATCAACGATAGACTTCGCCAACCCACAAATGCCTCGCAAATGTTCAGGTAATCAGTGGTGGTCGAGATGGAGGGGCGCCGATGTCGCACGGCCCAACAAAATGCGCTGTTCGCGTCACGCTGTTCGCGTCAAGTGCAGCGGCTCACGCCGGCGATCGCAACAAACACCCAGCATTGACTATAGTGAGAGCAATAAGTTCCGTTCCCTCGAGCAAAACCGACTTGACGCGAACAGCGCCAAACAAAAAGGGCCACGCTTTCACGTGGCCCTTGTCGGGATCGTCGCTCGCAGTCGCGCTACTGGCCGACACAGATGATCTTGGTCGCATACTCGTGCGCGCCGGCTTTTTTCTTCGTGGCCCAGGCGATGGCTTCATGGGCCTCCGGCAGCGTCATCACCGTCGCCTTGTCCTTGTTCTTGATGAAGGAGACGCCCTCGAACGCGCCTTCCTTGCTGCGCATGACGCGGGCGAAGACCGGCGGCTTTGCGCTGTCGGTGATTTTGTTCTGCTGAACCAGGTAACGCTGATCGATATCTTCCACGATGCCCCCAATGAAAAAAGCCCAACCGTCTGGCTGGGCTTTCTTGAATTCTGGCTCCCCGACCTGGACTCGAACCAGGGACCTGCGGATTAACAGTCCGTCGCTCTACCGACTGAGCTATCAGGGATTAGAAGGCAGCATTTTATACCTTTGAAGCAACTACTGCAAGCTTGTTTCAACGTACCGTTTGCTGCCGTTTTCGCTGACTTGCGTCAACGAAGAAGCAGGATTTTAGAGAACTTTGGCGATCGCGTCAACAACGATATCGAGGTTCTTCGAGTTCATCGCCGCGACGCAGATGCGGCCGGTGTCCACGGCGTAGATCGATTGCTCGCGCAGCTTGGCGACCTGCTCTTTCGTCAGGCCCGAGTACGAGAACATGCCGACCTGCTGGCGCACGAATTCGAAGTCGTGGCCCGGCGCCTTTTCCTTCAGCTTCTGCACGAACGCATCGCGGGTTGCCTTGATGCGCACGCGCATCGCGGCCAGTTCCTCTTCCCACAGCTGGCGCAGTTCCGGCGTGGCCAGCACGGTCGCGACAACCTTGCCGCCGTGCACCGGCGGGTTCGAGTAGTTCGTGCGGACGACGCGCTTCAGTTGCGACAGCAGGCGGGCTGCTTCGTCGGCCGACGAGGCAACGACGGACAGCGCACCGACGCGCTCGCCGTACAGCGAGAACGACTTCGAGAACGAGTTCGACACCAGCAGCGGCACGCCGGTGGCGGCGAAGCGGCGCACCACGGCGCCGTCTTCGGCGATGCCGGCGCCGAAGCCCTGGTAAGCCATGTCCAGGAACGGGATCAGGCCGGCGGTGACGACGGCGTCAATCACCTGGTCCCACTGCTGGGAGGTCAGGTCGGCACCGGTCGGGTTATGGCAGCAGGCGTGCAGCACGACGATCGCGCCGCGCGGCATTGCCTTCAGCGCGGCCAGCATGCCGGCGAAGTTCACGCCGTGCGTGGCGGGATCGTAGTACGCGTAATTGTTGACCTTGAAGCCGGCGCTTTCGAACAGCGCGCGGTGGTTTTCCCAGCTCGGGTCGCTGATGTAGACCTCGGAAGCCGGCGAGAAGCGCTTCAGGAAGTCGGCGCCCAGCTTCAGCGCGCCCGTACCGCCCAGTGCCTGCACGGTAATCGCACGTTTCTCTTGAACGACGGCGCTGTCGGCCCCAAATACCAGCTCCTGCACCGCCTTGTCGTACGCGGCCAGGCCCTCGATCGGCAGGTAGGTGCGGGGCGCGGGCTGCTCGATCAGCATGTTTTCAGCCTTTTGCACGCACGATAGCAGCGGCACTTTGCCGTTGTCGTCATAATACACACCGACGCCCAGATTGATCTTGTTCGGGTTGGTGTCTGCGTTAAAAGCTTCGGTGATACCCAGGATCGGGTCGCGCGGAGCCATCTCGATGGCACTGAAAACGGAAGGATTCGTCATGATAGGATTGGATTCGATTGAATGCGATTCGCAGCGGTGGTGAGCAACACAAACTGGCTACAGCGGCAATTACAATGCACGGTGATCACAATGCACGGCAATTACGATGCACGGCGCCGACCGGGTGTGCCGGCTGCGATGCAAAGACTGCACAGGATGTTGTGCAGCGCACTATTCTAGCAAAGGTCTGACTACATGGCTGATTTATCACTGGCCGGCGCTCCCGAGCCCACCGTGCTGACGTTTCCGAACTCCCCTTTCAAGCTGCACCAGCCGTTCCCGCCGGCCGGCGACCAGCCCACGGCGATCGAGCAGTTGTGCGAAGGGATCGCCGACGGCTTGTCGTACCAGACGCTGCTCGGCGTAACCGGTTCCGGCAAGACCTACACGATGGCCAACGTGATCGCCCGCATGGGCCGTCCCGCGATCGTGTTCGCACCGAACAAGACGCTGGCTGCCCAGCTGTACAGCGAATTCCGCGAATTCTTCCCGCAGAACGCCGTCGAGTACTTCGTCTCGTACTACGACTACTACCAGCCGGAAGCCTACGTGCCGCAGCGCGACCTGTTCATCGAGAAGGACTCGTCGATCAACGAGCATATCGAGCAGATGCGGCTGTCGTGCACGAAGTCGCTGATGGAACGGCGCGACGTCGTCATCGTCGCCACCGTGTCGGCGATCTACGGTATCGGTAATCCGAACGAATACCACCAGATGATCCTGACCTTGCGCGCCAAGGACAAGGTCAGCCAGCGCGACATCATCGCCCGCCTGATCCAGATGCAGTACACGCGCAACGAAGTGGACTTCGGCCGCGGCACGTTCCGCGTACGGGGCGACACGATCGACATCTTCCCGGCCGAACACGCCGAACTGGCGGTGCGCCTGGAGATGTGGGACGACGAGCTGGAATCGATCCAGCTGTTCGACCCGCTGACGGGTCGCGTGCGCCAGAAGATCCCCCGCTTCACCGTCTATCCGGGCTCGCACTACGTGACGCCCCGCTCGACCGTGCTGCGCGCGATCGAGACCATCAAGGAAGAGCTGCGCGAGCGCCTGGAATTCTTCCGCAAGGAGGGCAAGCTGATCGAGGAACAGCGCCTCGAACAGCGCACCCGCTTCGACCTGGAGATGATGGCGGAAATCGGCTTCACGAAAGGCATCGAGAACTATTCGCGGCACCTGTCCGGCGCCCTGCCCGGCCAGCCGCCGCCAACCCTGATCGACTACCTGCCGCAGGACGCGCTGATGTTCATGGACGAATCGCACGTGCTGATCGGCCAGCTCTCGGCGATGTACAACGGCGACCGTTCGCGCAAGACGAACCTCGTCGACTACGGCTTCCGCCTGCCGTCCGCGCTGGACAACCGGCCGCTGAAGTTCGAGGAATTCGAGAACAAGATGCGCCAGACGGTGTTCGTCTCCGCGACGCCGGCCGAGTACGAACAGAAGCATGCGGACCAGGTGGTGGAACAGGTGGTGCGCCCGACCGGCCTGGTCGACCCGCAGGTGATCGTGCGCCCGGCGCGCACGCAGGTGGACGACCTGCTCTCGGAGATCAACGACCGTATCGCGAAGAACGAGCGCGTACTGGTGACGACGCTGACGAAGCGGATGTCGGAGCAGCTGACCGAATACCTGTCGGACCACGGCGTTAAGGTGCGCTACCTGCACAGCGACATCGAGACGGTGGAGCGCGTCGAGATCCTGCGCGATCTGCGCATCGGCACGTTCGACGTCGTCGTCGGCATCAACCTGCTGCGCGAGGGCCTGGACTTGCCGGAGGTGTCGCTGGTCGCGATCCTCGACGCCGACAAGGAAGGCTTCCTGCGTTCGGAACGCTCGCTGATCCAGACGATCGGCCGCGCCGCCCGTAACCTGAACGGCGTGGCGCTGCTGTACGCGGACACGATCACGGACTCGATGAAGCGCGCGATCGACGAGACGGAACGCCGCCGCGCCAAGCAGATCGCCCACAACGAGAAGCACGGCATCATCGCGCGCGGCGTCAACAAGGTCATCAAGGACATGATCGACGGCGTCTACGATCCGAACCGGCAGGGCACGGACTTGAAGGCGGCGCAGGAGTCGGCGAAGTACGAGACCATGAACGAGAAGCAGGTCTCGAAGGAGATCAAGCGCCTCGAGAAGCTGATGATCGAACACGCGAAGAACCTGGAGTTCGAAAAGGCCGCGCAGGTACGCGACCAGCTGCATTTGCTGAAGGAGCAGCTGTTCGGGGCGCCGGGGGCGGATGTGATTTCGATTACCGGGAAGTAAGCCACTGCAACGTAAAACGCCGCGTCATCGCGGCGTTTTTTTTGTGCGGGCGGTTCGGCCGGTCTCAGGGCACGCGGCCGTTCTCCAGCATGTCCTTCAGTGTCCGCGTGCGCTCGCGCGTCAGGTCCGTCTTGCGCGAGTTGTACGACATCGGATACATCGAGCCCCAACACATGCGCTCGTTCTCGTCCTCGCACGCAAAGTATGCGGCCAGCTCGGCGTCGCGAAACGCCAGCCATGCCTTCTGCGCCGTGCGCAGCTTGGCGATGAACACCTTGTCATTCGCCTCCTTGCGCAGCAACGCCTGCCACGTGGCGTTCAGCTCCGCATCGGCCTTGCGCAAGTCGTCGGCCGCGCACGCGTTCATTTCCATTTGGCTGCCGGCCGGGTTGCAGCGAATGTCGGCGGCCATGGCCGCCCCGATCGCCATGCCCAACGCGGCGGCCACCCAGTACTTCAGAATCATGCTGGTCTCCTTACAGTGTCTTCACAAACTCGCGCACGCCGCCCAGCAGCATCTCGACCGACATCGCCGCCAGGATCAACCCCATCAGCCGCTCGAACGCCGTCATGACCTGCGTACCCAGCGCCTTCTGAAGCCGCTCGGCGCCGAGGAACACGGCCAGCCATACGACGACAACAGCGGCCAGCGCGGCCACGTGGATCATCACCTCGCCGGTCGTCTCGCGCGAGAACAGCAGCACCGTGGCCAGCGCGGACGGGCCGGCCAGCGCGGGAATCGCCAGCGGCACGATGAACGGCTCGCCGCCTTCACTGCGGCCCAGGACGCCGTCCGGATGCGGGAACACCATGCGGATCGCGATCAAGAGCAGGATCACGCTGCCGGCGATGCGCAGCGACACCTCGGACAGGTGCAGCGCCTGCAGGAAGTGGCGGCCGAAGAACATGAACACCAGCAGCACGATGAACGCGATCAGGCATTCGCGCACGACGATGCGGGGCCGGCGAGCCGGTGCGACCGGCTGCAGCGCCGTGGCGAACAGCGGCACGTTGCCGAACGGGTCGGTCACGAGCAGCAGCAGGATGAAGGTCTGGAAGAAGTTTTCGGTCATGTTGCAGCTTTGTTTATTGTTTTTCGAGAGTCGTAATGAAAAATGGCGGAAGGCCTCACAGCCTTTCCGCCATTGTCGCAGAGGCGCTCACGCCTTACGAATTCGCTTCACCCTTTTTGATCCACGCCGCGAGCTGGTGCGGGCGGATGCCGTCGTAATCTTCGAACGGCTGGTGGATCCACGGGTTGTGCGCCAGTTCCTGCATCTGGTAATCGGGCTTGAACGTGGAGCAGCCCTTGGTCCAGATCACGGCCGACTTCACTTCCGTCACGCCATCGAAATTGTCCTTCAGGTGCTGCATCACCTTCGTCAGCGTGACGCCGGAATCGGCCAGGTCGTCGACCAGGAGGATGTTGCCTTTCAGCGGGCCCTTCGTCATCGTCATGTACTTGGCGATGTCCAGGTCGCCCTGCACGGTGCCCTTGTCTTCGCGGTAGGAGCTGGTCGACAGGATCGCCAGCGGCACGTCGAAGATGCGCGAGAACACGTCGCCGGGGCGCACGCCGCCGCGCGCCAGGCACAGCACCATGTCGAACTTCCAGCCGGATTCGTACACCTTCAGCGCCAGGCGCTCGATCAGGCGGTGGTACTCATCCCAGGATACCCACAGATGCTTGTCGTCGGATTGGGGGGTGTTCATGTATTTCCTTATTGCTTCGTGCTTGTGGCTTCTTATTCGAACGGATGGCGCAGGACGATCGTCTCTTCGCGGTCCGGACCCGTGGAGACCATGTCGACGGGTACGCCGACCAGTTCCTCGATGCGCTTGATGTACGCGCGGGCGTTGGCCGGCAGTGCGGCCAGCGATTTCGCGCCGACGGTGCTGTCCTTCCAGCCCGGCATCTCTTCATAGATCGGCTCGCAGCGTGCCGCGTCTTCCGCGCCGACCGGGAAGATGTCGACCTTGCGGCCGTCCAGCATGTAGCCGGTGCATAGCTTCAACGATTCCAGGCCGTCCAGCACATCCAGCTTCGTCAGGCACATGCCGGACACGCCGTTGATCTGCACGGAGCGGCGCAGCAGCGCGGCATCGAACCAGCCGCAGCGGCGGGCGCGGCCCGTCACGGTGCCGAACTCGTGGCCCACTTGCGCCAGGTGGTGGCCGACGCCGGCATCGGTCGGCAGCTCGGACGGGAACGGGCCGGAGCCCACGCGCGTCGTGTAGGCCTTCGTGATGCCCAGCACGTAGTGCAGCATGTTCGGGCCGACGCCCGAACCGGCGGCGGCATTGCCGGCCACGCAGTTCGACGACGTCACGAACGGATAGGTGCCGTGGTCCACGTCCAAAAGCGAGCCTTGCGCGCCTTCGAACAGCAGGTTGGCGCCGGCCTTGTGCGCCGCGTACAGCGCGCTCGACACGTCGGCCACCATCGGCGCCAGGCGCGGCACGTAGGCCAGCGCGTCGTCCAGCGTCTTCTGGTAATCGACCTTCGGGGCCTTCAGGTAGTTTTCCAGGACGTAGTTGTGGTAGTCCAGGTTCTCGGCCAGCTTCTCGGCGAAGCGCTTTTCGTTCAGCAGGTCGGCGATGCGGATCGCGCGGCGCGCCACCTTGTCTTCGTAGGCCGGGCCGATGCCCTTGCCGGTCGTGCCGATCTTGGCGGCGCCGCGGGCCGCTTCACGGGCTGCATCCAGCGCGGTGTGGTAAGGCAGGATCACGGGCGATGCTTCGGACACCTTCAGGCGCGACGAGACTTCGACGCCGACGGCTTCCAGCTTGTCGATCTCGCGCAGCACATCCGGCACGGAAACGACGACGCCGTTG
Source organism: Pseudoduganella flava (assembly GCF_007830495.1). Lineage (GTDB taxonomy): Bacteria > Pseudomonadota > Gammaproteobacteria > Burkholderiales > Burkholderiaceae_D > Rugamonas > Rugamonas flava. Next base: position 225,538 of record NZ_VLKW01000013.1, read on the forward strand.
CCGATGTAGCAGGCCACGCCCGGGCGCATGATGCCCGACGGGATCAGCTGCAGCGCGGTCTTCACGCCGCCGATCACCAGCGTGTGGCCCGCATTGTGGCCGCCCTGGAAGCGCACCACGCCTTGCGCGTGTTCCGTCAGCCAGTCGACGATTTTGCCCTTGCCTTCATCGCCCCATTGGGTGCCGATGACGACCACGTTTTTTGCAGTGATTTTTTTTGACATCACACTAACCTAAGTTTTTAAGAATCCAGTTACTACCACTATCGTCGAGCACCAGCGCGCGGTCGCACTCGAACTCGTCCTGTTCGTTGCTGTGACCCGGCAAGGACTGGATCACGACTTCGCCACTCTTGCGCAGCGCGGCGATTTTTTCTTTCAGTTCGGGCGCGTTGCCCCACGGCGCACGGATCGCATGCTTGCGGTCGGCCGTCGGCAGCAGGCGAGCCAGTTCGCGCAGGTCCATCGAGAAGCCCGTCGCGGGACGGGCGCGGCCGAATGCCTCGCCCACGTGATCGTAACGTCCGCCACGAGCCACCGCGTTCGGCAGGCCCGGAACGTACAGCGCGAACATCGCACCGCTCTCGTACTGGTAGCCGCGCAGGTCGGCCAGGTCGATCGCGACCTGGGCGCGGCCGATCGCGGAAGCCGCCAGCGCGGCCAGTTCGGCCAGCGCCTTGGCGATGCCCGGCAGGTCCGGCAGCGCGTGCTTGGCGGTGCCCAGCACGTCGACGTCGCCGTACAGGTTCGGCAGCGCCAGCAGCGCGTCGCGCGTCGTTTGCGCATAGTCCGCCGTCAGCGCGCGCAGGCCCGGCACGTCCTTCGCCCGCAGTAGCTGCACGATGGCGTCGTGGTCGCGGGCGGCCAGCGCATCCTGCTCGAGGATCGCGCGCAGCACGCCCACGTGAGCCAGGTCCAGGCGCACTTCCGTGAAGCCGGCCAGTTCCAGCGATGCGAGCGCCAGCTCCTGGATCTCGGCATCCGCTTCCAGGCCGGCGTGGCCGTAGATCTCGGCGCCGATCTGCAGCGGCTCGCGGGTCGCATGCAGGCCGGAAGGCCGCGTATGCAGCACGGGGCCGGCGTAGCACAGCCGCGTGACGGATGCGCGATTGAGCAGGTGGGCGTCGATGCGGGCAACCTGCGTCGTCATGTCGGCGCGCAGGCCCAGCATGCGGCCGGAGATCTGGTCGACCAGCTTGAACGTGCGCAGGTCGGTGTCCTGGCCGGCGCCGGTCATCAGCGACTCGACGTATTCCAGCAGCGGCGGCATCACGAGTTCGTAGCCGTAGCTGCGGAAGTTATCCAGCATCAGGCGGCGCATTTCCTCGATCTTGCGCGCCTCCGACGGCAGCACGTCGGCGATATGTTCAGGCAAAAGCCAATTCGGCATGGGAGAACCGGTTTGTTGAAAAACGTGTAATGAGCACAGCAGCGTGGCGCAGCGGTGCCACTCGGCGGCGGAGGCCGAACCGCATATTTTACGCGAAAACGGTGACAAAGAGGAAAAAAACCGTGGCGCGGGGCCAAAGCAAAACCGGTGACAGACACCCGTTTTCGGGAAATCTTTCCCGGAAAACGGTGTCTGTCACCGGTTTTTACAGCGGCTGGACGGACCTTACTTGCTGCCCGAACCAGCGCCCTTGAAGTACTTGAAGAAGTCCGAGTTCGGGTCGACCAGCATCACGTCGGCCTTCGTCTTGAACGACGCGCGGTAGGCTTCCAGGCTGCGGTAGAACTTGTAGAACTCCGGGTTGCGGCCGAATGCCTCGGCGTAGATGCCGCTGGCTTTCGCGTCGCCTTCGCCGCGGATCTTCTCGGCCTCGCGGTACGCTTCGGCCAGGATCACCGTGCGCTGCTTGTCGGCATCGGCGCGGATCTTCTCGGAGTCGGCGGCACCCGTCGAACGCAGCTCGTTGGCCACGCGCACGCGCTCGGCCTTCATCCGCTCGTACACGGAGTTGTTGATCTGCTCGACGTAATCGACGCGCTTCAGGCGCACGTCCAGGATCCGCACGCCGATCTGCTCGGCCTCGCGAACCACCTTGGCGCGGATCGCTTCCATCACCTTGCCGCGCTGGCCGGAAATCACTTCGCGCACGGTGCGCTTGGTGATCTCGTCGTTCAGCGCCGCCTTGACGATCTGCGCCATGCGGTCGCGCGCGCGGCCCTCGTCGCCGCCGAAGCTGACGAAGTACAGGCGCGGGTCGACGATACGCCACTTGACGAACGAATCGACGAGGATGTTCATCTTCTCGGCCGTGATGAAGCGGTCCGCTTCCGGCGAATCGAGCGTCAGGATGCGCTTGTCCAGGTACAGCACGTTCTGGAACGGCGGCGGCAGCTTGAAGTGCAGGCCAGGCTCGCTGATCACCTGCTTCACTTCACCCAGTGCGAACACGATGGCGAACTTGCGCTGGTCCACGACGAACACGGTGGACGACAGCAGCATCAGCGCGATGAACGCGGTAACGAGGAAAGTAACGATGCGGTTCATTAGCGGCTCTCCCGATCACGGGACGATTCACGCGAGCGGCCGTCGCGGCGCGGATCGCTGAAAGTGGGCTCGGGCGGCGGCAGCAACACGGCGGCCGGTGGCGGCGCCGTCACGTTGGCGCGCTGCGCCTCGGTCGCGGCGACCTGGGCGATCAGCTTGTCCAGCGGCAGGTACAGCAGGTTGCTGCCCGCCTTCGAGTCGACCATCACCTTGCTCGTGCTGGCGAAGATCTGCTGCATCGTGTCCAGGTACATACGGTCGCGCGTCACGCCCGGCGCCTTCTGGTACTCGGCCAGCACGGACTTGAAGCGGTCGGCATTACCCGACGCGTTCTCGACCACCATCGAGCGGTAGGCCTCGGCCTCCTGCAACAGGCGGAACGCGGCGCCGCGGGCCTTCGGAATGATGTCGTTGGCGTACGCCTGGCCTTCGTTCTTCTGGCGCTCGCGGTCCTGGCCGGCCTTTACGGCGTCGTCGAACGCCGCCTGCACCTGCTCCGGCGGCTGCACGCCCTGCATCGTCACGTTCGTGACGAGGGCGCCGGACGCGTAGCGGTCCAGGATCTGCTGCATCAGCTGCTGGGTGTCGTAGGCCACCTTCTCGCGGCCTTCGTACAGCACGAAGTCCATCTTGCTGCGGCCGACGATCTCGCGGATCGCCGTCTCGGCCACCTGGCGCACGGTGTCCTCGGCATCGCGGTTGTTGTACAGCCAGGCCACGGGGTCCTTCAGGCGGTACTGCACGGCGAACTGGATGTCGATGATGTTCTCGTCGTCCGTCAGCATCAGCGCTTCGCGCGCCTGCTTGTTGCGCGTGTTGCCGCGGTAGCCCACCTCCACGGTGCGCACCTGCGACACGATCACGGTCTCGTGGGCCTGGAACGGATACGGCCAGCGCCAGTTGAAGCCGGCCGGCGCCTCGTGGCTGTAGCGGCCGAACGTCGTCACGATGCCCTTCTGCCCTTCCTGCACGATGAACGCGCCGCTGGCGAGCCAGACGAGGACGGCGATCGCTGCGACGGCGCCCACGGTGATGCCGGCGCCTTTCAGTTCGCCACCACCGCCACCGCCGCCGCCGCCACCGTTGTTGTTGCGGTTCTTGTTGCCGAACAGGCCGTTCAGGCGCTGGTTGAAGTCGCGCCACAGCTGGTCGAGGTCAGGCGGTCCGTCGCCGGGCTTCTTGCCTTCCTGGGCCTGCCTGTTGCCGTCCTTGTCGGAGCCCCAGCGGGGGTCGTTCAGGGACAGCTTCAAGCCTAATCTTTTCACTAACGAGGAAAGAGGCATGTTGTTAGACATGGGTGAATGTGGAAATGGCATCGGGCGGCACGTCATCTTTCGGCAACGCGTCGGCCGCCCGTTGATCCTGGGCTGCCTCGGTGATCGCCGCGCGCAGCAGGTCGAGGCCTGCGCCCGTGCGGGCACTGATGAAAACGCGTGAAATCTTATCATGTTCATCACGTTCCACCGCCGGCTCCAGGCCGGCCGCGTCGATCTTGTTCCACACGAGGATCTGGGGAATATGGTCCGCGCCGATCTCGCGCAGCACGCCGTTGACCTGCTCGATCTGCTCCATCCGCACCGGGCTCGAGCCGTCGACGACGTGCAGCAGCAGGTCGGCATGGATCGTCTCTTCCAGCGTCGCGCGGAACGCCGCCACCAGCTGGTGGGGCAGCTCGCGCACGAAGCCGACGGTATCGGAGACCACGACGTTGCCGGCCTCCTCGCCCATGAAGACACGGCGCGACGTCGTATCGAGCGTCGCGAACAGCTGGTCGGCGACGTACACGCCGGCCTTCGTCATCGTATTGAACAGCGTCGATTTGCCGGCGTTGGTATAGCCGACCAGCGACACGGAAAACGTCTGGTTGCGGCCGCGCGAACGGCGCTGCGTCTCGTGCTGCTTGCGCAGCTTGGCGAGACGGGTGCGCAGCATTTTGACGCGCTCGCCGATCAGCCGGCGGTCGGTTTCCAGCTGGGTCTCACCCGGACCCCGCAGGCCAATACCGCCCTTCTGCCGCTCCAGGTGGGTCCAGCCGCGAATCAGGCGGGTGGACAGGTGCTGCAGCTGGGCCAGTTCGACCTGCAGCTTGCCCTCGTGGCTCTGGGCCCGCTGGGCGAAGATGTCGAGGATCAGGCTGGTGCGGTCCAGCACCCGGACGTTCAGGCGCTTTTCCAGGTTGCGCTGCTGCGCGGGCGACAGCGCGTGATTGAAGATCACGATCTCCAGCTTGTCGTCCTGCACGGCATGGCCGATCTCGTCGGCCTTGCCGCTACCGACGAAGTAGGCTGCATCAGGGCTGGAGCGTTTGCCGGTGATCGTGGTGATGGGCTCCACTCCCGCGGAACGCGCGAGCAGGGTCAATTCCTCGATGCTGGCAGCGAAGTCGCCCTGGCCGAAGTCCACACCGACTAAGACTGCGCGCATGGATCGGCCAGGGAACGATGAAGCGGAAGACGGATGTACAGCGTTGTCGCCAGGATCAACGCGTTACTCCGCCTCGGATTCGATGTTGAGGTTGACGGCGCGCGCCGGCACCACGGTCGAGATGGCATGCTTGTACACCATTTGGGTCACGGTGTTACGCAGCAGGACGACGTACTGGTCGAACGACTCGATATGGCCTTGCAGCTTGATACCGTTGACCAGGTAGATCGAGACGGGAACGTGCTCTTTACGCAGCGCGTTCAGGAATGGGTCTTGTAACAATTGCCCTTTATTGCTCATAACAGCTCCAGTTTATGTTGTTGTGTTGGAATTGGAGGCGAAACGCTTGATTTCAAGTGCCGGCCGTACTCCTTATTGCAGAGTTAAAAGCGCCCTGCGCGCGAGCGAGATGCTTCTAAGCTACTGTACCCTTTTTTTGCGATTTATGCAGGGGCGTCCGAACGAAATCTTAACGTTGGTAGCGAAATAATCCGAAGCAAAGAGGGTCGAAAGGCTTGCAGAAACCCAGGGGCAGATGTCGGGGTCAGACCCGGCGGGTCTGACCCCAGGGTTTGCACCGGGTTGAACGCTGGCGCCGCCGGCGCCTCCCGGCTTACTTCTCGCGCTTGTCGAACGGGTTCTTACCCGTCCGCAGTTCGATGCGCAGCGGCGTGCCCACCAGCGAGAACGTATCGCGGAAGTGCTTTTCCAGGTAGCGCTTGTACGGCTCGCTGATCGCGTCCAGCGAATTGCCGTGGATGACGATCACCGGCGGGTTCATGCCGCCCTGGTGCGCGTAGCGCATCTTCGGCCGCAGGCCGCCCTTGCGCTTCGGTTCCTGCTTCTCGATCGCTTCCTGCAGCGCCCGCGTCAGCTTCGGCGTCGACAGGTCGGCCGTGGCGGCCGCGTAGGCCGAGTCGACGGACTTCATCAGCGGACCGACGCCGGTGCCCTTCAGCGCCGAGATGAAATGGGTCTTCGCGAAGCCGAGGAAGTCGAGCTTGCGGTCCATGTCGTTCTTGACCTGGTCGCGCTGGTCCGACGTCAGGCCATCCCACTTGTTGACGGCCACGACGAGCGCACGGCCCGACTCCAGGATGAAGCCGGCGATGTGCGCGTCCTGCTCGGAGATGTCCTGCTGGGCGTCCAGCATCAGGATGACGACGTTCGCCTCCGAGATCGACTGCAGCGTCTTCACGACCGAGAACTTCTCGATCGCCTCGAACACCTTGCCGCGGCGGCGGATGCCGGCCGTGTCGATCAGCGTGTAGTGCTTGCCGTCGCGCTCGAACGGGATCTCGATCGAGTCGCGCGTCGTGCCGGGCATGTCGAACGCGATCACGCGCTCTTCGCCCAGCAGCGTGTTGATCAGCGTGGACTTGCCCACGTTCGGGCGGCCCACCAGCGCCAGCTTGACGCCCCGTTCGGACGGCAGCAGCTCGTCGGCATCGGCGGGACGCGACGCGAACGCCTTGTCCAGCGCTTCCTGCACGAGGTCGTGCACGCCGTCGCCGTGCGCGCCGGAGATCGCATACGGATCGCCCAGGCCCAGTTCATAGAAGTCCGACACGGCCGACGTGTACTTCATGCCTTCGGCCTTGTTCACGACCAGCAGCACCGGGCGGCCGCTCTTGCGCAGGAAGTCCGTGATGGTCTTGTCGTGCGGGGTCATGCCCTGGCGGCCATCGACGAGGAACACGACGACGTCCGCTTCCGCGACGGCCTGCTTGGTCTGCAGCGCCATCTGGTACATGATGCCTTCCTTCGCGACCGGTTCGAAACCGCCGGTATCGATGACCAGGAAGGGACGGTCGCCGACGCGGCCCTCGCCATAGTGACGATCGCGCGTCAGGCCTGGCAAGTCCGCCACCAGCGCGTCGCGCGAGCGGGTCAGACGATTGAAAAGGGTCGATTTCCCGACGTTCGGGCGACCCACGAGTGCGATTACCGGCTTCATTTCTAGTTTTGCTGGGCCGCTTGTGGCGGCCGCTGTCCTGCTAAAGAGTTAAATACTTATTCGACCGCGATCGCGGTCACGGTCCCTGACTGGGTCTGGAGAATCATGTTCGAGCCGGCGACAACGGGCACCGACTTGATCGGGCTGCCGTCGGTGGCCACACGGCCCAGCAGCGCGCCGTCCTCGCGCGACAGCAGGTGCACGTAGCCCTGGTAGTCGCCGACGGCGACGACGCGGCCGTACGAGACCGGCGTCGACAGCACGCGGTTCGACAGCGAGTCGTTCTTCCAGGCGCTCTGGCCGCCTTCGCGGGAGAACGCGGACACATTGCCCTTGTCGTCCGCCACGAACACGAAGCGCTGGTCGGCGGCCACGCCGACGTCCGACGATGCCGGCTTGGTCCACTTGGCCACGCCCGTCGACAGGTCGAAGCAGCCGACCTTGCCCTGGTACGTGACGGCGCAGATATCGGTGTCGACGACGACCGGCGTGCCGCCGATGTCGGACACGCGCTCCAGCTCCGTCGCGCCGCGCGGCTCGGCCACCGACACTTCGAAGCGCGGCACGCCGTTCGCCAGCGCCAGCGCCAGCAGCTTGCCGGCCGGCTGGGCCACGTACACGTTCGGCTGGGCGACCACCATGCCCGGCGCGTTACGGAGCGTCAGCGGCGGCGTGGTGCGCTGCAGGAACCACTTGCGGTCGCCCGTCTTCGCGTCGTACGCGGTGATCTTGTTGTCCATGCTGCGCACGATCACCAGCTCGTCGGTGACGGCGGGCGCCGACAGCACCTCGGACGACGCCTGCACCTTCCACAATTGCTTGCCGGTGGCCGCATCGAACGCCAGCACCGTGCCCTTCGTGCCGCCCACCGCGACCGTCTTGCCGTTCGTGCCGACGCCTGCCGTCAGGTCTGTGCCGGCCTTGGTGCGCCATTGCGAGCGGCCGGTGGCCGCATCCAGGCGCTCGACGGTGCCGTCGTTGTCGGCCACGAACACGCTGTTGTCGGCCAGCGCCGGCGAGAACACGTACAGGCCCGCCTTGCCGGCCGAGTGCTTCCAGACGACCTTCGCGGGGATCGGCGACTTGAGGTCGACCAGCTTCGCGGGAGGGTTCTTGTCCTTTTCCTTGAACGGGTTCAGGGAGCTCAGGGAACTGCACGCGGCCGTCATGGACAGCAGGCTCACGCCGATTACTTTACCGGTGATACGCATAGATAAAACTTGCTCCTAACAAGTGGCTCACGCCCGCGGCCAGGCCGGCCGCGGGGGACGGGGTCGAACGCCTCAGGCGGCGGCCGGCTTCTCTTCCGGCACGGTGCCGCCGACGGCTTCCAGCTTGATCTCGATCAGCTGGCGCGCGGGGCTCTTCTTGTCCGTGGCGGCCAGCGCGGCCTGGTAGGCGGTGCGCGCCTCGGCCAGCTTGTTCTGCGCGGCCAGGATGTCGCCCTTGCGGTCGTTGACGGCGGACGCGAACTGCGCCGGCACGTCGCCTTCGAGCGTCTTCAACGCGTCGGCGTAGTTCTTCTCGTCCAGCAGCACGCCGGCCAGGCGGATCTTCGCCACGGCCTTGTATTCGTCGTTGCCATGCTCGATCGCCCATTGCAGCTGCGCCTTGGCACCCTTCAGGTCATTGGCGTCGAATGCGCTTTTCGCGGCCGTCATCGCGGCCATCTGCGCATACGACGTCTGGCCGTAACGGCTTTCCAGGTCGGCCGCGGCGCGCTGCACCTTGGCGTTGTCCTTGCCCACCGATTCCTGCACGGAGTCGTACAGCGCCGATGCCTCGACGGCCTGCGTGCGCAGGTGGTACTGCCACCACGTCCAGCCTGAATAGGCGGCCAGGCCGGCGACCAGCACCCACGTCGTGGCGTTGCCGTACTTCGCCCACCATGCCTTGACGCTGGCGAGTTGTTCTTCTTCTTGATGATCGTATGCCATGGAGTTCCTTCAGGTTCAGTGATGGTGATGGTGTTCGTCGCAATCGTCGCCGCAGTCGTGGCCGCCGATGATCTGGTCGACCACGTAGTCGACCACTTCGGTGAACGGCACGGACGCCTGCTGCTGCTCGCCCTCTGCGCCGCGCAGCGCCTTCACGCTGGCCGTCTCGTTGGCCACTTCATCCTCGCCGAGGATGATCGCGAACGACGCGCCGCTCGCATCGGCCTTCTTCATCTGGCTCTTGAACGAGCCGGCGCCGGCCGCGGTGGCGCAGTGCAGGATCACGTCCAGGCCCGCGTCGCGAATGCGCTCGCCCAGGATCATCGCCTGGATCTGCGCTTCCTCGCCCTGGTGCACCAGGTACACGTCGCACTGGTTCGGCGCCGCCGTCTCGCCGGCCGATTTCATCAGCTCGATCAGGCGCTCGATGCCCATCGCGAAGCCGACGGCAGGCGTCGGCTTGCCGCCGAACTGCTCGATCAGCGGGTCGTAACGGCCGCCGGCGCACACGGTGCCCTGCGCGCCCAGTTCATCGGTGACCCACTCGAACACGGTGCGGTTGTAGTAGTCGATGCCGCGCACGAGGCGCGTGTTGACCGTGTACTGCACCGCGTTGCGGTCCAGGATCTTCTTCACGCCTTCGAAGTGCGCCAGCGATTCGGCGCCCAGATAATCGAGCAGCTTCGGCGCGTTGTTGACGATCTCCTGCAGCGCCGGGTTCTTCGTGTCCAGGATGCGCAGCGGGTTCGTGTGCAGGCGGCGCTTGGCGTCCGCGTCCAGCAGTTCCTCGTGCTGTTCCAGGTACTTGATCAGGTCCACGCGGTGGCGCGCACGCTCCTCGGCGTCGCCGATCGAGTTCAGTTCCAGGCGGATCTCCGGCAGGCCCAGGTCGTCCCACAGGCGACGGCACAGCAGGATCAGTTCCGCGTCGATGTCCGGGCCCGTGAAGCCGACGGCTTCCGCACCGAACTGGTGGAACTGGCGATAGCGGCCGCGCTGCGGACGCTCATGGCGGAACATCTGGCCCTTGTACCACAGGCGCTTCGGGCCGTCGTAGACGAGGTTATGTTCCAGCACGGCGCGCACGACGCCAGCCGTGCCTTCCGGGCGCAACGTCAGCTGGTCGCCGTTCATCGAATCCTCGAACGAGTACATCTCCTTTTCGACGATGTCGGTGACGGCACCGATCGCGCGCGCGAACAGGCGGGTCTCTTCGACGATCGGCGTGCGGATGTTCTGGTAGCCGTAGCTTTGCAGCACGGACTGCGCGGTGTTCTCGAAGAGTTCCCACAGGTGGGCGTCGGCGGGCAGGATGTCTGGCATCCCTTTTACCCCGGTGATCTTCTCTGCCTTTTTGTTTTCGGACATGGTGTATTTTCTTTGATGGGAAATGGCGTCAGGCCGCCACTTCCGAGTTACCGTAATTCTTCTTCACGTAATCGAGCACGATCTGCTGGAACTCCTGCACGATGCCGTCGCCGCGCAACGTCGCCACCTTCTGGCCGTCGACGAACACGGGAGCGGCCGGCGACTCGCCGGTGCCCGGCAGGCTGATGCCGATGTTCGCGTGCTTCGATTCGCCGGGGCCGTTGACGATGCAGCCCATCACGGCCACGTTCATCGCTTCCACGCCCGGATACTCTTTCTTCCACTCAGGCATCTGCTCGCGCAGATACGTCTGGATGTCGTCCGCCAATTCCTGGAACACAGTCGACGTCGTGCGCCCGCAGCCCGGGCACGCGATCACCATCGGCATGAACTTGCGCAGGCCCATCGTCTGCAGGATCTCCTGGCCGACGACGACTTCCTTGGTGCGGTCGCCGCCCGGTTCGGGCGTCAGCGAGATGCGGATCGTGTCGCCGATGCCTTCCTGCAGCAGCACGGACAATGCGGCCGTCGATGCGACGATGCCCTTGCTGCCCATGCCCGCTTCCGTCAGGCCCAGGTGCAGCGCGTAGTCGCAGCGCTTCGCAAGTTCGCGATAGACGGCGATCAGGTCCTGCACGCCGGAGACCTTGCAGGACAGGACGATCTTGTCGCGCGCCAGGCCAATCTCCTCGGCACGCTGGGCGTTCTCGATCGCCGACGTGATCAGCGCTTCGTACATCACGGCCTGCGCCGTCCATGGCTGCGCGCGGGCCGCGTTCTCGTCCATGATGCGGGCCAGCAGTGCCTGGTCCAGCGAGCCCCAGTTGACGCCGATGCGCACCGGCTTGTCGTGGCGGATCGCCACTTCGATCATCTGCGCGAACTGCGTGTCGCGCTTGGCGCCCTTGCCCACATTGCCCGGATTGATGCGGTACTTCGACAGCGCGGCCGCGCAGTCCGGATATTCCGTCAGCAAGGTGTGGCCGTTGTAGTGGAAGTCGCCGACCAGCGGCACGTCGATGCCCATCTTGTCGAGCTGCTCGCGGATGTAGGGCACGGCTTGCGCGGCTTCAGGGCGGTCGACGGTCAGCCGCACCAGCTCGGAACCGGCACGCGCCAGTTCCTTGATCTGGATGGCGGTGCCGACCGCGTCGGCCGTATCCGTGTTCGTCATCGACTGCACGACGACGGGGTGATCGCCGCCGACCCACACCTGGCGGTCGCCGTGCGCGACCAGCACGCCGCGGCTGGCGCGGCGCGGCACGGGGCCGGACGGGATCGGGCTGTTGGCCTGCTCGTTCGTGTTCATGCTCATTGCTTGTTGATCTGTACGCGGGAAATGGTGCCGTTCGGGATCTTCGGCAGCGGCAGCGGCTCGCCGCGGAACGTCGCGCGCACGCCGTCAGGCTTGCCGACGACCAGCGTGGACTGGCGGTCGATCTCGAACGTCTCCGTGCTGCCCGCCTTGACGAGGCGGGAAATCAGCGGCGACGCGCCGGGGCGCTTGATCTCGATCCACGAATCTTCCGTCGTCGTCAGCACCAGCGTATTCGCGCTGGCCGGGGCCGGCGTCGCGGCGGCCGGTGCCGGGGTTGCCGGTGCAGGCGTCACCGCCGGCGGTGCGGCAGGCGTCGTCGCGGCCGTTGCCGGCGCATTGGCGGCCGGTGCTGCCGGCGTCGTTGCGGCTGGAGCGTTCGGGTTCGAGCCCGTCACGAGCGGCGCCGTATTGTCCGGCGTCGGCGGCGTCGTGGCCTGGCCCGGCGTCGACACGAGCGGCACGTTCGGTGCCTGGATCGGCATGTTCGCCGTCCCGGCGGTACCCGGCGCGGCGGCTGTTGCCGGTGCGGCCGGCGTATCGGAGGTCGCCGGCTTCGTGAAGGTCGCCGGCGAAATCAACCCCGCCTGCCACGCGCCCGCGGCGGCGGCGGCCACCAGCACGACGACGCCGCCGATCAGCCAGCCCTTCGGCTTGCCCTGGCGCTCGGTGAGCGTGGGGAAGCGCGACTCGGAAAACGTCGTGGTGATCTTCTCGCGCTTGTGCGGCACCTGATCCGGCACGGCCACGGCGGGCGTCACCTCGATCTGCGCGACGAGCGGTTGCGGGTCCAGCCGCACCACCTTCGCATAGGCGCGGATGAAGCCGCGCGTGACGGCCATGTTCGGCAGCGACGCGTAATCGTCCTGTTCGATGGCCACCACCTGGCGCGGCGCCAGTTTCAGCTGGTCCGCGATCTGTTCCACGGTGAGGCCCATCGCCTCGCGCTGCGCGGCCAGCATTGCTCCGGGCGCGGAAGCATGACGCTGGTCTTGCGGCTGATTTTGAGATCGTCCTTGCCCTTCTGAATCCATTGTTACCCCTGTGTCACTCATCAAACGCCCCACGTTGATACGCAGCATATTCGGGCGAGGTGGAATGGTGGCGCCGCAGCTGCGTCGCCCATTGTTGTTCGGCCCCCTGGTCGCCGAGCTTATGCTGCACCTTGATCGCCAGCCACAGCACGTCGGCCGTCAGGCTGTCTGCCTTGGCGACCTTGCCAAGGCGGGTGAGGAAGAAATTGGCCCGCGCATAGTCGCGGCGCTCATAGTAGACCTTGGCGAGGTTGACGTTCGTCACCGCCAGGTCCGGCGCCAGCTGCAATGCCTGCAGCAGGTATTTCTCCGCCCGTTCGTAATCCTTGATCTTCACCGCGCAGTTGCCGGCGTTGTTCAGCGCCTTGGCCGGCGACGCATACTGGCGGCTCGCCAGCGCGCCGTCGAACCAGCGGAACGATTCGGCCACGCGGCCGTTCTGGCACAGGAACGAACCGTAGTTGTTCGCGATGTCCGGATTGTTCGGCGCCAGTTGCAGCGCGTGCTTGAAGTTGTCGTCCGCCAGCGCGGTCTCGCCCATGCCCATGTAGATCAGCGCGCGCATGCCGTACGCGTCGGCGTAGCCGGGATCGGCGGCGATGGCCTTCTTGATCTCGTCCAGCGCGACGGGCAACTGGCCCTGCTCGTAGTAGCCGATCGCCAGCTGCATGCGGATCTGGGCGCGCTTCTGCGCCGCCGTCGCATCGGACAGCGTCGGCAGCTCGGCCTTGCCGCTCGTGTCGCCGGTGCCGCCCGCACCGCCCGTGCCCGCGGCATCGCTCGCACAGCCGGACAATTGTGCCGACAGCAGCGCAGCCATGCCGCAACCCGCCAGGCGGGCCATGGCCGGGCGCATGCGACGCTGGGCGACGTCCGCCATCAGGAACGGATCTCCACAATCTTGCCGAAATCGGCGCCGAACTTCGACTGGTACTCGGCCATCTTTTCCATCCGCTGCTGCACGCGGGTGCGGTCCTTCACTTCGCCGGCCAGCTGGCCGCAGGCGGCGTCGATGTCGTCGCCGCGCGTCTTGCGGATCGTCGTGACGATGCCCGCGTTCATCAGGATTTCCGAGAACGCCTTGATGCGGGGGTTCTTCGAGCGCGTCAGGCCCGATTCCGGGAAGGGGTTGAACGGAATCAGGTTGAACTTGCAGTTGACGCCATACTCGGGGTGGTTCACCAGCGCCACCAGTTCGCGCGCATGCTCGTCGGTATCGTTGAAACCGTCCAGCATGCAGTATTCGAACGTGATGAAGTCGCGCGGTGCGAATTCCAGGTAGCGCTTGCAGGCCGACAGCAGCTCGGCCAGCGGGTATTTCTTGTTGAGCGGCACGAGGCCGTTGCGCAGCTCGTCGTTGGACGCGTGCAGCGACACGGCCAGCGCCACCGGTACGTCCTGGGCCAGTTTGTCGATCATCGGCACGACGCCGGACGTCGACAGCGTCACGCGCCGGCGCGACAGGCCGTAGGCGTTATCGTCGAGCATCAGCTTCAGCGCCGTCGCCGTCGGTTCATAGTTCAGCAGCGGTTCGCCCATGCCCATCATCACGACGTTCGTGATTTGGCGCTCGCCTTTCGGACCGGGTTCGATGCCCTTCGTCTTGCGCAGCTCGAACTCGGCCATCCACAGCTGGCCGATGATCTCGGCCACCGTCAGGTTGCGGTTGAAGCCCTGCTTGCCCGTCGAGCAGAAGCGGCAGTTGACGGCGCAGCCGGCCTGCGTGGAGATGCACAGCGTGCCGCGGTTTTCTTCCGGGATGAACACGGTTTCCACGGCGTTGCCGTTGCCGACGTCGACCAGCCATTTGCGGGTGCCGTCGCTCGACGTGTGGTCGCTGATGACGGCCGGCGCCTGCACGACCGCACGGGTCTTGAGCTTTTCGCGCAGCGACTTGGCCAGATCGGTCATGCTGTCGAAGTCGGACGCACCGAACTGGTGGATCCAGCGTTGCAGCTGCTTGGCGCGGAACGGCTTCTCACCCAACTGCGCACAGTAGTCGATCAGTTGCGCGGGATCGAGGTCCAGCAGGTTGGTGAGCGTGGTTTCCATAAGCCTAGTTTCATTCTTTGATTCAAAACGCCTTCGCCCCGGACATGCCGGGGCGCCAGGCGGTACTGCTGAGACAGCGCCGTTATCGCGACAATTCGCGATTAACGGGAGTACACGTTCAGTGCCGGGAAGAAGTAAGCGATTTCCGTGGCGGCGGTTTCGGCAGCGTCCGAACCGTGAACGGCGTTGGCGTCGATGGAATCGGCGAAGTCGGCGCGGATCGTGCCTTTTTCAGCCTTCTTCGGATCGGTAGCGCCCATCAGGTCGCGGTTCTTGGCAATGGCGCCTTCGCCTTCCAGAACCTGGATCATGACCGGGCCGGAGACCATGAAGTCCACCAGGTCCTTGAAGAACGGACGAGCGGCGTGCACAGCGTAGAAGCCTTCGGCTTCGGCGCGCGACAGTTGGGCCATGCGGGCTGCCACGATCTTCAGGCCGGCACCTTCGAAGCGGCTGTAAATCTGACCGATCACGTTCTTCGCCACTGCGTCCGGTTTGATGATGGACAGGGTGCGTTCGATTGCCATTATAAAAAACTCCAATAAAAAGAAAGGTTTAAAACAAAATTGATTTCTCGATCAACCTTTGATTTTAGCATAGAACACCCCATATACTATGCATGTTGGGGCGGAAGATGGCGCAACAAGCGGCAAAACGCCGCATCGGAACCCCGAACGACGCACCATGCGGGCGGTTTGGCTGGGAAGCCCAGCCGCTTGCAGGCTGTTGGGCGCTGTTCGGCGGATTTCAATAGAGTAGACCATCCCGGCGGGCTTATGCCCTTTTCGATTGGCAAGGGTACACCGTACCGACACAAGGAGTGCAATTATGGCAAATCTGGAAAAAACCTATGACTACGCGGGCCGACGGGAGGTCGCCCGCAACAGCGTGCTGCGCAATACCTACTGGCTGCTGTCGCTGTCGATGATTCCCACCGTGATCGGTGCGGGCGTCGGCGTGGCGTTCGGCGTGCCGATGCCGGGCGGCTTCCTCGGCGCCCTGCTGTTCCTGGGGATCGCGTTCGGCTTCATGTGGGGCATCGAGAAGACCAAGAACAGCGGGATGGGCGTTGCCCTGCTGCTGGGCTTCACGTTCTTCATGGGCCTGATGCTGACGCCGCTGCTGCAGCGCACGCTGGGCTTCTCGAACGGCGGCACGCTGATCATGCTGGCCGGCGGCGGCACCGCGGCGATCTTCGCCGTGCTGGCAAGCATCGCCACCGTGTCCAAGCGCGATTTCTCCGGCGTGGCGAAATTCGCGTTCATCGGCCTGTGCCTGATCATCCTGGCTTCGCTGGCGAACATCTTCTTCGCCATTCCGGCGCTGTCGCTGACGATCTCCGTGCTGGCGATCGGCATCTTCTCCGCGTTCATCCTGTATGACGTGCAGCGCATCGTGAACGGCGGCGAGACCAACTACATCAGCGCAACGCTCGCGTTGTACCTGGACGTGTACAACATCTTCACGAGCCTGTTGAGCATCCTGGGCTTCACCAGCGGCGACCGCGACTGATCGCTTCACCTCCCATCGAAAGCCGGCCGCGTGCCGGCTTTTTTTTTATTGTCGAGGAAGTTCCGTGCGCGGACGTGGCAGAGCTCAAGCAGGCTCAGCCGTTCGATACCTATGATGCGTGCTCCACTCACTCATGGAGGCGTCATGGCTACCCTGTTCCGACCAGTATGCGGCAGCGTCGTTGCGCTGCTCGCGCTGCTCTCCACCCCGCTCGCCCATGCCACGGGCAGCGCATCCGCCAGCATCTCGAACGTCCAATTGGGCGCGCTGGATTTGACACCCGCCGACGGCGCCGCGCCCGGCTTCGACCTGCTGGCAGTGGCGCCGTCGATGTATGCCGGCGTCTACGGCGGCACTGCCGATTACTACCTTGCCGGCTATCCGGCTCCCGGCGTGCCGGCCAGCCTGGCGCTGACCCACGGCAGCGCCGGGGCTTCGGCGTACACCGAGGGACTGCCGGGGGACGTGATGGCGCAGGCGCTCGGCACGGCATCGCTGGGTGAGTTCGGCTACCTGTCGGCGTCCAGCAACCAGGCGCTGCACCTGATGCTGCGCCCTCATACCGTGCTGACGATCGCCGGCCACCTGACGACGCTGGCGACGCGCAGCAATGGCAGCGACGAGAGCTACGACGTGGGCGGCATGGCGTACGTGGGGATCGTCGACGAGAACGGCTACACGATGACGTCGTTCGCGCGCCAGAGCTATTCGTATGCGGACTTGCCGGACTATCTGGCGCTGGACGAGGACTTCACGCTGGCGTTCGCGAACGGCAGCGCGGCGGATGCGCCCGTGACGGTGTATTTCCAGGCGCTGGCCAATGCCAGCCGGTTTGCGATGCCGGTGCCCGAACCGGCGCGGCCGGTCATGCTGACCGCGGGCTTGCTGGCGATGGGAATGTGGGCGCGGCGCGGGCACTGGCAGCGCCGCGCCACGCGCCCGTTCAGATGAGATCGAAGACGGCCATCGACTCGACGTGCGACGTATGCGGGAACATGTTCATCACCCCCGCCTGCTTCAGCGCATAGCCGGCGCGGTGCACCAGCACTCCCGCGTCGCGCGCCAGCGTCGACGGGCTGCACGACACGTACACGATCCGCTTCGGCAGCAGCTCCGGGTTGGTTTCCTTCAGCTCGGCCAGCGCCAGCGACAGCGCCATCGCGCCGTCGCGCGGCGGGTCGATCAGCATGCGGTCGAACTTGCCGAGCGCGATCAGGTCGTCCTTCGTCACCTCGAACAGGTTGCGGCAGTAGAACGTCGTCTTGTCGCCCACCCCGTTGACGACGGCGTTCTGCTGCGCGCGCTCCGTCAGCGCCGTGCTGCCTTCGATGCCGACCACCGCGCCGGCCTGCGTCGCCAGCGGCAGCGTGAAGTTGCCGATGCCGCAGAACAGGTCCGCGACGCGCTCGCCCGGCTGCACGTCCAGGTGACGCAGCGCCTTGTGCACCAGCACGCGGTTGATCTGGTGGTTCACCTGCGTGAAGTCGACCGGTTTGAACGGCATGCGGATGCCGAATTCCGGCAGCAGGTAGTGCAGCTCTTTGTCCAGCGGGTAGAACGGGTACGCGGTGTCCGGGCCTTTCGGCTGCAGCCACCACTGGATGCCGTACTGGTCGGCGAACGCCTTCACTTTCGCTTCGTCGTCGGCCGTCAGCGGCTCCATATTGCGCATCACGAGCACCGTCAGGTCTTCGCCGATCGCCAGTTCGATCTGCGGCACCTTGTCGAAGATCGACAGCGAGTGGATCAGCGCGCGCAGCGGCATCATCATGTCCGACACGTGCTT
Organism: Pseudoduganella flava; assembly: GCF_007830495.1. Lineage (GTDB taxonomy): Bacteria > Pseudomonadota > Gammaproteobacteria > Burkholderiales > Burkholderiaceae_D > Rugamonas > Rugamonas flava. Next base: position 243,416 of record NZ_VLKW01000013.1, read on the forward strand.
CGGCAGGATCTGGCAGCTCTGGATGTCGGCCACGTACACGGACTTCTTCTCGTGGAAGCCGACCAGCACCGTGCCCTTCTTCGCCACGTAGCGCGACGACAGGCGGGCGCGGTAGCGGTAGCCCCACGTCGGGCCCTGCAGCGGGCGCATCATCACTTCGGCCTTCACCTTCGACAGGTGCCACAGATTATCTTCGAGGACGCGCTGCTTGATCGCGACCTGCGCGGTGGGCTCCAGGTGCTGCATCGAGCAGCCGCCGCAGTAGTCGAAGTGCACGCATTTCGGCTGCACGCGCAGCGCCGATTCGCGGTGGATCTGGGTGACGCGGCCGGCCTCCCAATTCTTCTTCTTGCGGAACGTCTCGAAGCTGACGCGCTCGCCCGGCAGCGCCCCTTCCACAAACACCACCTTGCCCGGTGTGCCGTCTTCGTTGTCCTGCATATGGCCGACGCCGCGCGCGTCCATGTCGAGCGATTTGATGTCTACGGTGAAGTCTTGCATGAGAGTCTATCGGTTGACGCCCGGGGCGGGCGATGCGGAAGGCCGATATGATAGCAGAAGGTGTGCCTGGCTTTTTGCGGAGAGGCCGCTTACAGGGGAATAAGCCCCAGAAGCGACCCCTAGGGTCAGACCCGGCGGGTGTATGGTCGGGGGACATAGGTAACACATGTCGGGAGACATGGGTTACACATTGAAGCCGTATCTTACGATGGATTCTGGAGGTCTATCTGCCGGACTTTGTGCTTGCAGAAATAGACCTCTAGGACGCCGTCGGTACCGGTTGGGCGGATTGCCACCAGTTCGGCATACAAGCCTTCCCCGACGAAAAAGGATTGATTGCGGTACGAGATGTAGCCCAGCTTGCTCACCTTCCGCACTTGGTCATCTGGAAGGTACTCGATAGGGGGCAATACCGATGGAAAAGATCGCCCACTGCACCGGTATCGGCTGATTGGTGGTT
>NZ_VLKW01000014.1:0-129420 GCF_007830495.1 Pseudoduganella flava
GAATCAAAGGCGTACACCGTCGCGTCGAGGTCCACGCCGAACGGATCGCTTGCGTACAGCGGCCTGGCGATGCCGATCAAGTGCTGGGCCAGATCGGCATAGATTTGCCAAGGTCTCGTCGCGTTGGCATTGGCCAGCGTATTACGGGAAATCGTCGAGCAGCGAAAGCCCATGTGATACAGGCGCGCCCCTTGAGCTCTGAGATTGAGCTCGATGTCACGAAGGGACTCACGGTACGTGAGCTGGGCGAACGCCATCGCGAAGAACTGGTCCAGGCAAGTGAATTCCTTCACCTTGAAGTCTCCGCGATGCGCGGCGACGCAGCGCCTAAACGTAGTAAGCGGCAGATGCGTCATGACCTGCGCGAAGACGAGTTTGCCCTTGTGCATAGGAGCCCTTCGCGGTTTCCCGCAAAGGCTCCAAGTCTGCGCCAGAAATTGAAATCGAGACCAGACTAAAAGGGCAAAATCCCTCTTCGAATCAGACGGTTACGGCGTCCGACCGCTGCTACGTTGGGACACTACTGGTGTCAGACACCAGTTTTCCGGCAACTGATTGCCTGGAAAACGGTGTCTGACACCGATTTTATCTTTTATCTTGACAACCGCTTTCATGTTCTCTTACATTGGGAGCATGTTCACGCATCTGCAACTATCCGCTTTCCTGCTATCGCTTGCCGGCCTACCGCTGGCAACGCGCCTACTAGCACGCGCCTGAGCTTCACCCCTGCGCGCGTCGCAACAAGCTGTACTCCAAGCCGGCCACGAGCCGCACCAGTCTCAACAGGAAAGATTGCACCGATGTTCATCACGGCCATCCATAGTCCATCCGTCGCACCCGTCGTGCCTGCTGCACGCGTGGCATCGCGCGCCCTCGCGCTATCGCTACCGATCGGTTGCCTGGTCTAGCGCCCCGTGGCCCACCAGGCAGCCCGCCGCCACACGCACTACAGCAATCCGGATTGAAGCAATCGCAGGACCGTCCGCGGTCCTCCCCCCCATTCGAGAACTCAGGAGTACACCATGATGTTGCAGAACCCTGCCGCGAAATACCGCGCCTTCCCGCCCGTCCAGCTCACCGACCGCACGTGGCCGAACAATACGATCACCAAGCCGCCGGTCTGGATGAGCACCGACCTGCGCGACGGTAACCAGGCGCTGATCGAACCGATGAGCATCGAGAAGAAGCTGCGTTTCTTCGACCTGTTGATCAAGACGGGCCTGAAGGAAATCGAAGTGGGCTTCCCATCGGCGTCGCAGACGGACTTCGATTTTGTCCGCAAGCTGGTCGAGGAAAACCGCATTCCGGACGACGTGACGATCATCGTGCTGACGCAGTCGCGCGATGAACTGATCCGCCGCACGGTGGCCGCGGCCGCGGGCGCGAAGCGCGCGATCGTCCACCTGTACAACTCGGTGGCGCCGGTGTTCCGCAAGGTGGTGTTCAACATGTCGCGCGAGGAGATCGTCAACATCGCGACGACGGGCACGAAGCTCGTCAAGGAACTGATCGCGCAGCACCCGGAAACCAACTGGGGCTTCGAATACACGCCCGAATCGTTCTCGACGACGGAGCTGGACTTCTCGAAGCGCATCTGCGATGCCGTCACGGCGATCTGGCAGCCGACGCCGCAGAAGAAGATGATCATCAACCTGCCGTCGACCGTCGAATGCAGCACGCCGAACGTGTACGCGGACCAGATCGAATGGATGTCGCGCAAGCTGGAACGCCGCGATTCGATCATCATCAGCGTCCACCCGCACAACGACCGCGGCACGGCTGTCGCCTCTGCCGAACTGGCCGTGATGGCGGGCGCCGAGCGCGTCGAGGGCTGCCTGTTCGGCAACGGCGAACGCACCGGCAACGTCGACCTGGTGACCCTGGCGCTGAACCTGTACACGCAGGGCGTGCACCCGGGCCTGGACTTCTCCGACATCGACTCGGTACGCAAGGTCGTCGAGGAATGCAACCAGTTGCCCGTGCACCCGCGCCATCCGTACGTGGGCGACCTGGTATTCACAGCGTTCTCCGGTTCGCACCAGGACGCGATCAAGAAAGGCTTCGCCCAGCAGAAGGAAGGCGCGCTGTGGGAGATCCCGTACCTGCCGATCGACCCGCAGGACCTGGGCCGCAGCTACGACGCGGTGATCCGCGTGAACAGCCAGTCCGGCAAGGGCGGCATGAGCTACCTGCTGGAGCAGGACTACGGCCTGGTGCTGCCGCGCCGCCTGCAGATCGAGTTCTCGCGCGCCGTGCAGGCAGTGGCCGACGAGACGGGCCTGGAGATCACGTCCGAAGGCATCCACGCGATCTTCGAGCGCGAATACCTCGCGCAGTCGGCGCCGTATGCCTACGTGTCGCACAAGATGACGGAAGACACCAGCAGCGACGAGCCGGTGCAGATCGACATCGCGCTGCTGCACCGCGGCGCCGCGATGGCGCTGCAAGGCGGCGGTAACGGCCCGATCGACGCGTTCGTCGACGCGCTGGGCCTGGACGTGAAGCTGATGGACTACCACGAGCACGCGATCGGCCATGGCGCCAATGCGAAGGCGGCCTGCTACGTCGAGCTGCGCCTCGATAACGGCCCTACCCTGTTCGGTGCGGCGATCGACAGCAATATCGTCACCGCGTCGTTCAAGGCGGTGCTGTCGGCGGTGAACCGGCAGTTGCAGCAGAAGGAAGTGGCGGGTGCGCCGGCGGCGAGCGCCGCGGCCTGATCGCACTACTAGCGCTAGTGCCGGTGCGGCGCACCGGCACCTTTACCGCGCCAGCCGTATCCCCGTGAACTGCCAGCGCGCGCCGGCAGGGAAGAAATTCCGGTAGCTGGCGCGCGTGTGGCCGGCCGGGGTCGCGCACGACGATCCCCGCAGCACGTACTGGTTCACCATGAACTTGCCGTTGTATTCGCCGATCGCGCCGGCCGCGGGCTTGAAGCCCGGGTACGGCGTGTAGCTGCTGCTGGTCCACTGCCAGCAGTGGCCGAACATCTCTTGCAAGCCTTCCGCAAGCCGCTCCCCGCCGGGATGCGGCAACTGCAGCGGCGCGCCCGGCACCACGCCGGCGACGCGCACCGCGTGTTCCCACTCCGCTTCGGTCGGCAGCCGCGCCCCGGCCCAGTGCGCATACGCGTCCGCTTCGAACAGCGACACGTGCGTCAATGGCCGGTTCAGGTCCAGCGGCTGCAAGCCCGTCAACGTGAATTCAAACCAGTTGCCGGCGTCGTCCCGGCGCCAGTACAGCGGCTGCTGCAAGCCCTGCGTGCACACCCAGTCCCACCCTTCCGCGAGCCACAGGCCCGGGTCGCGATAGCCGCCCGCCTCGATGAACGCCAGGTAGTCGCCGTTCGTCACGAGGCGCGAGGCCAGTTCGAAAGGTTCCACGTATTGACGGTGGCGAGGCAGCTCGTTGTCGAAGCAGAAGCCGTCGCCTTCATACCCGACGTCCGTCACGCCGCCGTCGAACGGCAGCCACGTCAGCGCCGACGCCGCGGGTGCGGGTGGCAGCGGCACGTCCAGGTAGGCCGGGTTCAGGCCATTCTGCGCCAGCAGGTGCTTCACGTCCGTCAGCATCAGCTCCTGGTGCTGCTGTTCGTGCTGCATGCCCAAGGTCAGCAACGTGGCCAGGCGGGCGCGCGCATCGCTATCGAGGCCGCTGCCGATCAGCGCGGCGATGCGCGCATCGACGTCGGCCCGGTAGGCACGCACCTCGTCCAGCGACGGCCGCGTCAGCAGGCCCCGCTGCGGGCGCGGGTGCTTCTCGCCGACGCCGTTGTAGTAGGAGTTGAACAGCACGCGGAACGCCGGGTGGAACGGCGCGAAGTCGCGCTCCATCGTCTCGAGGATGAAGGTCTCGAAGAACCACGTCGTGTGTGCCAGGTGCCATTTGATCGGACTGGCGTCCGGCATCGACTGGGCGCAGCAGTCCTCGATGGACAGCGGCGCGGCCAGCGCCAGCGAATGTTCGCGCACGGCCCGAAAGCGCGCGCTCCAGATGGCGGGATCGTTCAGCTGCATGGGCGGCTCCTATGCGGCGGCGGCACGCGCGTGGATGACGGCGAACCAGTGCGCATCGTCCGTCCACACGGTGTCCGTCGTGAAGCCGGCCTGCGCCAGCACGTCCGTGAAGCTGGCCGGCGTATACTTGTAGCTGTCTTCCGTGTGGATGCGTTCACCGCGCTCGAAGTGGCGCTCGCCGCCGCACCAGCGCACCGTCAATGCCGTGCGCGCTTCCAGGTGCATCTCGATGCGGCTTTCCTCGGCATTGAAGAAGGCCACGTGGCGCCACTGGCGCACGTCGAAATCGGCGCCGGCCAGGTGGTTCAGGTGGCGCAGCATGTTCAGGTTGAACGCGGCAGTGACGCCGATCGCGTCGTCGTACGCCGCGTCGAGCACGGCCGCATCCTTGATCAGGTCCACGCCGATCAGCAGGCCGCCGTCGGCGGACGTGTTCTCGCGGATGCGGCGCAGGAACGCGATCGCTTCGTGCGGCGCGAAATTGCCGATCGACGAACCGGGGTAGAAGAACACGCGGCGCCGCGCGTCCACCGATGCCGGCAACGCGAACGGCTTGGACAGGTCCAGCGCCAGCGGCGTCATCTCGATGCGCGGGAAGCGCTGGCGCAGCCGGCTCACGGCCTCGTTCAGGAAATCGCGCGAAATGTCGATGGGAACGTAATGTTTCGGCTCGAGCAAGGGGAACAGGCTGGCTGCCTTCGCGCAGTTGCCCGCGCCCAGGTCGACCAGCGTACTGCCCTGCCCAACGTGGCGGGCGATGTCGGCGCCGTAGCGGGCGAAAATCGCCGCTTCCGTCCTTGTGGGATAATACTCGGGCAGTTCGCAGATCGCTTCGAAGAGCCGCGAACCCAGGCTGTCGTACAGGTATTTCGGCGATGTCGCCGCGTGCGGCGCCAGCAGGCCGGCAGTGATTTCCGCGATCGTCGCGGCATCGCCGGCGGGTTGGCAGTGCTGGGCGTCGGATACTTCGGCCGGGACTACGCGCAGGGCCGAGGTTCCGCGCAAGGTTCGGGTCGGTGGCATGGCGTCTCTTTCTTTTGGTGTTACTGACAGTCAGGACCGCGAAGGCAGTTTTGCTATGATAGCCCATTACCGAAAGTCGGGCGCCCCGCAGAAGAGCGAGACGCGCGGCGTTCGCGAGCAGCACTTTCAATAATAATCTTTTACTTTCTTACCAATGACTTCCATTTCCCGTCGCGCGTTCGGCGCCGTTGTCGCCGCTGGCGCCCTCCTCCTTTCCGTTCCATCCCATGCCCAGCAGGTGCTGCGCGTTTCCGCGATTCCCGACGAAGCGCCGACCGAACTGCAGCGCAAGTTCAAGCCGCTCGGCGAATACCTGGAGAAGAAGACCGGCATGAAGGTCGAGTTCACGCCGGTGACCGACTATGCCGCTTCCGTCGAAGGCCTGATCAACAAGAAGCTCGACATGGTGTGGTTCGGCGGCTTCACGTTCGTGCAGGCCAAGGACCGCAGCCACGGCCAGGTCGTGCCGCTGGTGCAGCGCATGGAAGACGAAAAATTCCGCTCCGTGTTCATCACCACGTCGCCCGCCATCAAGTCGCTGGCGGACCTGAAGGGCAAGACGCTGTCGTTCGGCTCCGAGTCGTCGACGTCCGGCCACCTGATGCCCCGCTCGTTCCTGCTGGCCGCGAAGATCGATCCGGACAGCGACCTGAAACGCATCGCCTTCTCCGGCGCGCATGACGCCACCGTGGCAGCCGTCGCCGGCGGCAAGGTCGATGCGGGCGCGCTGAACATCTCGGTATGGGAAAAGCTCGTCGCCGAGAAGAAGGTCGATACGAACAAGGTGCACGTGTTCTACACGACGCCGCCGTACTACGACTACAACTGGACGGTGCGTGCCGACATGCCGGCTGACCTGAAGAAGAAGATCACCGACGCCTTCCTGGCGCTGGACGCGAACACGCCGGAAGGCAAGGAAATCCTCGCCCTGCAGCGTGCCACCAAGTTCATTCCCACCCGTGCCGAGAACTACACCGCGATCGAAGCGGCAGCAAAGAACGCCGGCCTGTTGAAGAAGTAATCCGGGAAATAAGCAATGATGCAAGACCGCGCCGCCCCCACGGCTGCCGCCCCTGCCCACCCTCCCGTCTATCGCCTGGCGGGCGTCACCGCCCGCCACCAGGGCGGCACCCGCGCGCACGCGCTGCACGACATCGCGCTCACCGTGCATGCCGGCGAGCAGATCGCGCTGATCGGCCCTTCCGGGGCCGGCAAGACGACCCTGCTCGCCACGCTCGCCTGCAGCCACCGGCCCGACACGGGCACCTTCGAGGTGTTCGGCACCGATCCGTGGACGCTGAACGAGCGCGAGCGCCACAAGCTGCGCGGGCGCCTGTTCCTGGCGCCGCAGACGCCGCCGCTGCCGCCGCGCCAGCGCGTCGTCACGGCCGTGCTGGCGGCGCGGCTGCCGCAATGGAGTTTGTGGCAGGCGCTCGTCTCGCTCGTCAAGCCGGCCGACCCGGAAAGCGCGTGGCGCGCGCTGTCGCGCTTCAACCTGGGCGACAAGCTGTATGCGCGCGTCGACCGCCTTTCGGGCGGGGAACGCCAGCGCTGCGGCCTGGCGCGGCTGCTGCTGTCCACCGGCCAGGCTCTCCTGGTCGACGAGCCGCTGTCCGCGCTCGACCCCGCGCTGTCCCAGCTGACGTTGACCACGCTGCAGCAGGAAGCGGCCGCCCGCAACGCGGCGCTCGTGTGCAGCCTGCACCAGGTGGACCTGGCGCTGGCGTACTTCCCCCGCATCGTCGCGCTGAAGGATGGCCGCGTCGCGTTCGACCTGCCGCGCGAGCGCGTCACGCAAGCGATGATCGACGAGTTGTACCTGAACGAACAGCCGCCGGCCAATACGCCGGCGCCTGGCGACCTGCCGGCGAAACTGGCCGTCGGTGCCTGCCTGTGATGCACCCGATCGCCACCGCCCCCTATTCCGCCCGCCACCCCGACCCCGCCTGGCGCGGCCGCGTCACGGCCACCGTGCTGGCGCTGCTGATCCTGTGGCCGATGGTCGTGGCCAGCGAATTCAAGCCCGCGACACTGTTCGACCGCGACAGCATCGCGGCCACGCTGCACTTCCTTGCCGCGTTCGTGCCGCCGGCGCACGATCCCGCCTTCCTCGCGCTGGTGCTGCGCGAGACGTGGCAGACGGTCGCCATCGCCACGTGCGGCCTCACCCTCGCCCTGGCCGGCGCCATTCCCGCCACGTTGCTCGTCACCGAACGGTTGTCGATCTCGCGCCTGGGCACGGGCCGCATGGGCCGCCTGCCGGGCGCCGTGCGGCAAGCCGTGCGCTGGCTGCTCGTGCTGCTGCGCAGCGTGCCGGAACTCGTGTGGGCGCTGCTGTTCGTGCGCATCATCGGCCTGGGCCCGACGGCCGGCGTGCTGGCCATCGCGCTGACCTATTGCGGCATGCTGGGCAAGGTGTATGCGGAAATCCTCGAATCGTCCGAGCGCCATGCCAGCGACACCTTGCTGGCCAACGGCAGCTCGCGCCTCGCGGCGCTGCTGTATGGCGCGCTGCCGGAATCGGCGTCCGAACTGGTGTCGTACACCGTGTACCGCTGGGAGTGCGCGATCCGCGGCTCCGTCGTGATGGGCTTCGTCGGGGCCGGCGGCCTGGGCCAGCGGATGGATGAATCGATGAAGATGCTGGCCGGCGGCGAAGTGGCGACGATCCTGCTCGTGTTCGTGCTGCTGGTGGCCGGCGCCGACTTCGTGTCGAAGCAATTGCGGAGGCGCCTCGGATGACGATGCCTTCGCCGCCGCCGCGCCGCTGGTCCGGCGCGCTGTTCGCGCTGCTGCTGGCCGGCCTCGTCGTGGCCAGCTTCGCCAGCCTGCCGCTGCATTTCGGCGCCTTCTTCACGGCCGACGCGCTGGGCAGCACGGCCGAGTTCATCGCCGGTTTCGCGCCGCCGGAAATGGCCAGCGGCTTCCTGATGAAGACGGCGACCGCCACGGCCGAGACGCTGGCGATGTCCGCGCTCGGCACGCTGCTGGCGCTGGCGGCCGGGCTGCTGCTGGCGATCCCCGCCGCGGGCCGCTTCGGCCGGCCGCTGCGCGGCTTCGTGCGCGCCGTGCTGAACGTGCTGCGCTCGATTCCGGAACTCGTGTGGGCCTCGGTGCTGCTGATCGCCGCCGGGCTGGGGCCCTTCCCCGGCACGCTGGCGCTGGCCGCGCACACGGCCGGGGTGCTGGGCCGGCTGTTCGCGGACGCGCTGGAAAACGCCGCGCCGCTGCCGGAGCAGAGCCTGCGCACCAACGGCGCCTCGCCGATGGCCGCGTTCTTCTACGCGACCCTGCCGCAGACGTTGCCGCAGATGCTGTCGTACACGCTGTACCGCTGGGAGAACAATATCCGCGCGGCGGCCATCCTCGGCGTCGTCGGCGCCGGCGGGCTGGGGCAGATGCTGAAGTTCCACCTGTCGCTGTTCCAGATGCAGAAGGCGGCGACCGTGATCCTGGCGATGCTGCTGCTCGTCGCGCTGGTCGATGCGATCAGCTTCGCGCTGCGGCGCGCGCTGACGCGCTAAGCCCCACAAATTGGACTCCCCCATGCTCGAACTGCGCCACCTCAGCAAATCCTACGCGCCAGGCCACCCCGTGCTGGCCGGCCTGTCGTACCGCTTCGACGCGGGCGAATTCGTCGCGATCATGGGCGATTCCGGGGTCGGCAAGTCGACCTTGCTGAACCTGATCGCCGGCCTGGACCACCCCGATCCAAGCGCGCAGCCGGCCATCCTCGTCGACGGGGTGGCGATGGCGGCGCTGGACGACGACGCGGCCACGCGGCTGCGCCGGCAGCGGATGGGCTTCATCTTCCAGGCCTTCCACGTGCTGCCCCACCTGACCTTGCTGCAGAACGTGGCGCTGCCGCTGCTGCTGAACGGCCTGCCGCGCCAGCGCGCCGCCGAGATGCTGGCGGCCGTGGGCCTGGCGGGCCGCGAACAATCGTATCCGCATGAGCTGTCCGGCGGCGAAATGCAGCGGGTGGCGATCGCCCGCGCGCTGGTGCACCGCCCCGCCCTCGTGCTGGCGGATGAGCCGACCGGCAATCTCGATCCGGAAACAGCGCATGCCGTATTGGCATTGCTGCGCACGGAAATTCGCGCCAGCGGCGCCTGCACCATCATGGTGACGCATTCGGAAGCGGCCGCGGCAATGGCCGACCGTACTCTCATCCTTACGCGCGCTGGATTACAAGACGCTTCAGTCGTCAAGCGCCAGCGTCATTAACGCGTCATATTTTTCGTCTAGAACGCGCGCTTTTTTTCGCAGCCGTAGTATGATTTAAATAACTTGCTTGGTTATTAATACCACTGTATTTTCCATCAAGCCAACGAAAGTAGCCACTAAGTCAGCAATTCAGTCGCAAATCAAAGTGGCCGACAAAGCCTTCTTCACGCATTTTTCTTTTATCAGGGAGGAGCAAAATGAGCGTAAGGCAAAAAAAGCTGGAGTTAATTGAGGCAATGAACCGGGCACGGGCACTGGAGCCGCCGAGCTTCGTCCCGAACAAGCTGCTGGACACGCTGATCGAACGGATGAATCTGAAGAACGACGCGGAACTGTGCCGCGTGCTCGAGGTGCAGCCGCCGATCATCAGCAAGATCCGCCACCGCAAGCTGGCAGTCGGGGCGACGATCCTGCTGAGGATGCATGAGAAATCGGACATGAGCATCCGCGAATTGAAAGAACTTTCCAATGCGTCCGTGCATTGAACAGCAATCGCTGATCATGCAATGCCTGGCGCCGGCATCGCACCCCCGGCGCCCCTGATTCCCCTCCGCTTTACTCTGCCGCTGCCGCTTCCACCGCTTCTTCCACTTTCTCTGCCGCTTTCTCTTCCGCTTTCCCTGCCGCTGCCCGTTCCGCCGCACCCTCCACTGTCCCGTTCATTGTTTTCCCGGCTGCTCAACCTCTCACTTTAGGGAGATGCTTGCATCCCCCACCGTGCCTACACTGGCCCATTGGCATGCCTGCCGTATTCGGAGGGTAGCAATGACGAAGCGAGTCCACCGTGCGCTGCGCCTGTGCGCCGCGCTGTCCCTGCCGTTGTCGCTGGTCCTTGTCGCCGGCTGTGACCAAGCCAAAAGCGAGGCCGGCAGCACGGCCGCCGCCGGGGCGCCGCAGGCCGCCCCCGTGTCCGCCGCGACCGTCGTCGAGAAGGAAATCGTTGAGACGCAGGAATTTTCCGGGCGCCTCGAAGCGATCGAGCGGGTCGAGATCCGCCCGCGGGTGCCCGGCTACATCACGGCCGTGCAGTTCTCGCCCGGCGCCCTCGTCAAGAAGGGCCAGCCGCTGTTCACGATCGATGCCCGCCCCTACCAGGCCGAGCTGGCGCGCGCGGAAGCGAACGCGAATTCGGCGCGCGCCCGCGCCGGCCTCGCCAAGGTGGAACTCGAGCGTGCCGAACGGCTGCTGGCCGACCGGGCCATCGCGCGGCGCGAGTTCGACGAGCGCTCGGCCGGCCTGAAGGACCTGGAGGCGGCCGCCCGCTCCTCGCAGGCCGAAGTCGAGACGGCGCGGCTGAACCTCGCCTATACCCGCGTCACGTCGCCGATCGACGGCCGCGTCAGCAAGGCCGAGATCACCGTCGGCAACCTGGTCGACCAGACCGCCGTGCTGACATCCGTCGTGTCGACCGACCGCATCTACGCCAGCTTCGACGGCGACGAGGACACCTACCTGCGCGTGCGCGGCCGGGCGCAGGGCGGCAAGCCGGTGGCCGTGAAGATCGGCCTCGCCAACGAGACGGGCTTCCCGCACGAAGGCAAGCTGGAATTCATCGACAACCGCCTCGACACGGCCACCGGCAGCGTGCGCATGCGCGCCACGTTCGCCAACACGGACGGCACCCTGGTACCGGGCCTGTTCGCCCGCGTGCAGCTGTCCGGCGGCAGCACCGGCGCCGGCGGCACCTCGCGCGCCCTGCTGATCCACGACCGCGCCGTCGCCACGGACCAGGACCGCAAGTACGTGTTCGTCATCGGCAAGGACAACAAGGCCGAGTACCGCCCGGTGACGCTGGGCCCGGCCGCCGACGGCTTGCGCGTCGTGCGCAAGGGCCTGGCGCCGGGCGAGAAGATCGTTGTCGGCGGCCTGCAGCGGGTGCGCCCCGGCGCGCCGGTGGCACCGAAGCTCGTGCCGATGGATGCGGACCCGGATGCGCCGGCCCAGGCAGGCGCCGCGCCGAAAGCGGGGTAAGCGATGAACCTGTCGCGCTTCTTCGTCGACAAGCCGATCTTCGCGGCGGTCCTGTCGATCATCATTTTTGTCGCCGGGCTGATCGCGCTGACCCGGCTGCCCGTGTCCGAATACCCGGAGGTCGTGCCGCCGTCGGTCGTCGTGCGCGCGCAGTACCCGGGCGCGAACCCGAAGGTGATCGCCGAGACGGTGGCCGCGCCGCTGGAAGAGCAGATCAACGGCGTCGAGCACATGCTGTACATGGACTCGAAGGCGACGTCCGACGGCTCGCTCGCGCTGACGATCACGTTCAAGGTCGGCACCGACGTCGAACAGGCCGAGACCCAGGTGCAGAACCGCGTGCAGCGCGCGCTGCCACGGCTGCCCGAGGAAGTGCGGCAGATCGGCGTGACGACGGCGAAAAGCTCGCCGAACCTGACGATGGTGGCCCACCTGGTGTCGCCGAAGGGACGCTACGACGACGTCTACCTGCGTAACTACGCGGTGCTGAACGTGAAGGACCAGCTGTCGCGCATCCCCGGCATGGGCGAGGTGATCCTGTTCGGCGCCGGCGACTACGCGATGCGCGTGTGGATCGATCCGCAGAAGCTGGCCGCGCGCGGCATGACGGCCAGCGACGTCGTCGACGCGGTGCGCGAACAGAACGTGCAGGTGGCGGCCGGCGTCATCGGCGCCTCGCCCACCAAGGGCGCGGAGTTCCAGCTGACCGTGAACACGACGGGCCGGCTGCGCACCGTCGACGACTTCGGCGCCATCATCGTGCGCACCAACGCCGACGGCGCCGTGACCTTGCTGCGCGACGTGGCGCGCGTGGAACTGGGCTCGAACTCGTACGCGCTGCGCTCACTGCTGAACAACAAGTCGGCGGCGGCGATCGGCATCTTCGAGGCGCCCGGCGCGAACGCGCTGCAGCTGTCCACCGATGTGCGCAACACGCTGGCCGCGCTGCAGAAGGACTTCCCCGAGGACGTCGAGTTCCAGATCGTCTACGACCCCACGCAATTCGTGCGCGAATCGATCAGCGCCGTGATCCACACGCTGCTCGAAGCGGTGGCGCTCGTCGTGCTCGTCGTGATCGTGTTCCTGCAGACGTGGCGCGCGTCGATCATTCCGCTGCTGGCGGTACCCGTGTCGATCGTCGGCACATTCGCCGTGATGCTGCTGTTCGGCTTCTCGATCAACACGCTGTCGCTGTTCGGCCTCGTGCTGGCGATCGGCATCGTCGTCGACGACGCGATCGTCGTCGTCGAGAACGTCGAGCGCAATATCGCGTCCGGTCTGTCGCCGCACGACGCGACGATCCAGGCGATGCGCGAGGTGTCCGGACCGATCGTCGCGATCGCGCTGGTGCTGTGCGCCGTGTTCGTGCCGATCGCCTTTGTCAGCGGCCTGACGGGCCAGTTCTACCGCCAGTTCGCGCTGACGATCGCGATCTCCACCGTGATCTCGGCCGTGTGCTCGCTGACCCTGGCGCCGGCGCTGTCGGCCGCGCTGCTGAGGAGCCACGATGCGCCGAAGGACAAGCTGACGCGGGCGATGGACAAGGTGCTGGGCCCGTTCTTCGGCTGGTTCAACCGCTTCTTCCACCGCGCGTCCGAATCGTATGGCCGCGGCGTCAAGGGCGTCATGGCGCGCAAGAGCGTCGGCATCGGCGTCTACCTGGCGCTGACGGTGGCCGCCGTGTTCGCATTCCGCGCCGTGCCGTCCGGCTTCGTGCCGCAGCAGGACAAGCAATACCTGGTCGGCTTCGCCCAGCTGCCCGATGCGGCATCGCTGGAGCGCACCACGGAAGTCATCCACCGCATGTCCGACATCGCCAAGGGCGTGCCGGGCGTCGAGGCGTCGGTGGCGTTCCCCGGCCTGTCGATCAACGGCTTTACCAATGCGCCGAATGCCGGCATCGTGTTCGTCACGCTGAAACCGTTCGACGAGCGCCGCTCGAAAGACCTGTCCGGCCCGGCGATCGCGGCGGAGGTCAACAAGCGGATGGGCGCGATCGAGGAAGCGTTCATCATGATGTTCCCGCCGCCGCCCGTCAACGGCCTGGGCACGATCGGCGGCTTCAAGATGATGGTCGAGGACCGCGGCAACCTGGGTTACGACGCGCTGTACCAGGCCACCCAGGCGCTGCAGGCCAAGGCGTGGCAGAACCCGCAGCTGGCCGGCGTGTTCTCCAGCTACCAGATCAACGTGCCGCAGCTGATGGCGGACGTGGACCGCACCCGCGCCAAGCAGCTGGGCGTGCCGCTGCAGAACGTCTACCAGACCTTGCAGATCAACCTCGGTTCGCTGTACGTGAACGACTTCAACCAGTTCGGCCGCACCTACCAGGTCGTCGTGCAGGCCGATGCGCCGTTCCGCTCGCAGCGCGAGCAGATCGCCCAGCTGAAGGTGCGCAACGACAAGGGCGAAATGATTCCGCTGTCATCGCTGATGCGCGTGTCCGATACGTACGGGCCGGACATGGTCAACCGCTACAACGCCTACCTGGCGGCGGACCTGAGCGGCGGCGCGGCGCCGGGCGTGTCGTCCGGGCAGGCGCAGGCGGCGATGACGGCGCTGGCCCGCGAGGTGCTGCCGAAAGGGATCGGGTTCGAATGGACCGACCTGACATACCAGGAGATCCTGGCCGGGAACACGATGGTCTACGTATTCCCGCTGTGCGTGCTGCTCGTGTTCCTCGTGCTGGCCGCGCAGTACGAGAGCTGGAGCCTGCCGCTGGCCGTGATCCTGATCGTGCCGATGTCGATCCTGTGCGCCCTCCTGGGCGTGAAGCTGACGGGCGGCGACAACAACGTGTTCACGCAGATCGCGCTGTTCGTGCTGGTGGGCCTGGCCTCGAAGAACGCGATCCTGATCGTCGAATTCGCCCGCGAGCTGGAAGACCATGGCCGCAGCGTCGTGCAGGCCGCGCTGGAAGCGTGCCGGCTGCGGCTGCGGCCGATCCTGATGACGTCGATCGCGTTCATCATGGGCGTGCTGCCGCTCGTGTTCTCCAGTGGCGCGGGTGCCGAGATGCGCCATGCGATGGGCGTTGCCGTGTTTGCCGGCATGCTGGGCGTGACGTTCTTCGGCCTGTTCCTGACGCCGCTGTTCTACGTGATCCTGCGCGGCCTGGCGCTGCGCTTTGCCGGCACGCCGCACAAGCGGCACCATGCCGATACGGGCCTTGGCGGCGCCGGCGACCCGGGTGCCGGCGGCGGTGCGCCGATCCATTCGCCGATGGGGCGCGACGCCGGGCGCTGAATCACAGGAAGCGCGCTCAGAGGAGGCGCTCGCGCAATCGCGCCAGCGCGTCGCTGAAGACGGCAGGCCGGTCCAGCGCGCGCGCCAGCACCAGCGCGCCCTGGATGCCGGCCACGGCTTCCTCGGCCAGCGCGGCGGCCGACTGCACGTCCCGGCCGGCACGCACCAGCGCCGCCGTCAGCGCGCCGATCCACTCGGCGAAATAGCCCTGCACGCGGGCCGCGAAACGGTCACGCTCGTTCCCCAGCGCAAACATGCCGACCAGGCAGACGCGCTTGCCGGCATCGAAATAGCGCTCGACGGCGTCGAACATCGCGGCGATACCCTGGCGCGCATCGCCCGCCGCGCGCAGCGGTTCGAACACCTGCTCGCGGAACCATCGATCGATCTCGGCCAGCACGGCGGCCGCCATCTCGTCCTTCCCGCCGGGGAAGAAGTGATAGATGCTGCCCTTGCCCAGCCGCGTGCCTTCGCACAGCCGCGTGAGGCTGGCGCCTTCGAAGCCATGGGTACGGAACACTTCCGCCAGCAGCGGGATCACGTCGCCGCGTTCGGCCACGATGCGCGCCATCTGTCTTCCTTCAGAAGCCCAGCGCCGTCAGGCCGGGATGGTCGAGCGGACGGGGGCCGCTGGTATCCCACAGCAGCTTGCGTTCGTCCGCACGGATCGGGTGCTCGTTGATGCTGGCATGGCGATGATGCATCAGGCCCGCGTCGTCGAACTCCCAGTTCTCGTTGCCGTAGGCGCGGTACCACTGGCCGGAATCATCGTGGTATTCGTAGGCGAAGCGCACGGCGATGCGGTGGCCGTCGAAGGCCCACAGTTCCTTCACGAGGCGGTAGTCCAGCTCGCGCGTCCATTTGCGGCGCAGCAAGGCGACGATCTGCTCGCGGCCCTGCACGAACTCGGCGCGGTTGCGCCACCAGCTGTCCGGCGTATAGGCCAGCGACACCTTCTCGGCATCGCGCGTGTTCCAGGCGTTTTCCGCGAGGCGGACTTTCTCGATCGCGCTCTCGCGCGTGAAGGGGGGATACGGAGGACGGGACATGGCGGCACCTTTCATGGATGTACCGATCGATACACAATGTACCGATCGGTACACACAGGATACGACAACGACCGGCGCGGCACAAGCCCCCGGCCGCCCTGCCCCATCAGGCCGCGATCGCCAGCTCGCCGACGCCGTAGTGGCGCGCGTAGCGCACGTCCAGGTTCGCCAGCGGCATCAATACGAACAGGTCGGCGCTGTCGAAGTCCGGGTCCCAGGCCGGGTCGCCGCAGACCCACGCGCCCGAGCGCATATAGCCCTTCAGCAGGGCCGGCACGGAAGCGTCCAGGGCGGGCGCGATCTTCTCGTGCGGGAACGGCAGGTGTGGCGTGACGCGGTATTCCGGCGGCGCCAGGCGCGTTTCGCGCAGCTGCCGGTAGACGGCGACGGCATTGTGGCCGCCATCGGCCAGGCTGATGCTGGCGCAACCCACCAGGTAGTCGCAGCCCTGGCGGCGCATGTAGTCGGCCAGCGCGGCCCACAGCAGCATGATGACGCTGCCGCCCCGGTAGTCCGGGTGGATGCAGGCGCGACCCGCCTCCACCATGCGGCTGCGCAGGGCGTTCAGGCGGCCCAGGTCGAATTCGTTTTCGGAGTAGACGCGGCCGAGACGGCGCGCACCGGCCGGCGGCAGAACGCGGTAGGTGCCGACGACTTGCAGGCTGCTCGCGTCACGCACCAGCAGGTGGTCGCAGTGTTCGTCGAACTCGTCGCAATCGAGGCCGTCCGCGCGCTCCAGTGCGGTCAAGCCCATGTCCTCGATGAAGACGCGATAGCGCAGGCGCTGCACTTCGCGCAGTTCCTCCGCCGTGTTGGCGATGCTGGTTACGAGGCGGGGGCGCGGGGTGCGGCCGGCCATCGCCGTAGTCGTCTGCTGCATGCTTCGTCCTCGGTGAAGTGGAGACGAGGCACAGCGTAGCGGCCGATTGCTTCAACAACGTGACAGGCAGGTGTCAGAAAGATGACTGCGGCGGCGGCGCAACAGCCGCCCCGTGCAGCGCATCGCGCGATGGTTGCGCGATGGTTGCTGGATGATTGCCGGGCTCAGTCCTTCTTCGGGCGGCCCGTCTTCAGTTGCGGCAGCGAGGCCAGCACGTTCTGCAACGTGGCCATGTCGATCTGGCTGATCAGCGCGACGCCGATGCGCAGCAGCTCGCTCTTCTTGATCTCGAAGCCGGCCTTCAGGCACGCCTTCTTCACCTGGCCCAGCACCGCGTATTCCGCTTCCGGCATCGTGAAGCTGTCGCGCACCAGGCGCTCCTTGCGGGGCTTTTCCTTCAGGATGTCGGTGGCTTTCTCGACGGGTTTCGCGGCCTTCGCGGGCTTGGCGGCGGCCTTCGTGGCCGGCTTGGCGGCGGGCTTTGCGCCTGCTTTCGCGGCGGGCTTCGCTGCCGGTTTTTCAGCCGCTTTTCCAGCGGCTTTCGCCGTCGTCTTCGGCTTGGCGGCCTTGGCAGGCTGCACCGCTTCCTTCGCCTTGGCGGCCGGCTTGGTGCTGTCCTTGGCGGCGGTCTTCGTGCCCTTGGCCGTGGTGGCCGCGGCCGGCTTCTCCGCCGCCTTGGCCGGTTTCTTCGCGGGCGCTGCCGGCTGCACCGCCGGCGCCGTGTCCTTCGCGGTGGCGCTCTTGCGCGCGGTCTTCGCGGCCGGCTTGTCGGCTTGCTTACTGGTTGCCGGCTTCTCGGCCGCCGGCTTGTCGGCCAGCTTTTCGGCCTGCTTGTCAGCCTGCTTGTCGGCCGGTGCGGCTTTCGTGAGGGTGTCGGCGGAGGTCTTGATCACGTCGGTCTTGGCATTCATGGATGCTCCTGAAAGTTGAACTATATAAATAATATATACGATTTTCCCGGAAAGAGCACCAACCCTTACATTTCTTAAGAAACGTCAAACTTCCGGTACTTGCCCGTGGCTGCGTTGCGCCAGCAGCGCTTCCAGTTCCGCGTTGCGCCGTTCCAGCTCGCGCCGCGCGTCGCGCAGCGCCAGGTGGGTGGACACGCGGGCAAACAGGATCGGTGGGCTGATCGGCTTCGTGATGTAATCGACGGCGCCCGCCGCCAGGCCTTTCGCCTCGTCCTCCGGCTGGCTCTTCGCCGTCAGGAAGATCACCGGCACTTCGGCCGTGCGCGGCTCGTGGCGGATGCGCCGGCACACTTCATAGCCGTCCATGTCCGGCATCATCACGTCCAGCAGCACCATGTCGACGCCGCCCGCCAGCAGGATCTGCAGCGCCACATTGCCGTTGGTGGCGACTTTCGTGTTGTACTTCTCCTTCAACAGCGCCGACAGCAGCATGATGTTGTCCGGCGTGTCGTCGACGATCAGGACGGTGGAACGGGGTGCATTCATGAAGCCTCCTGGGCGGCGGCGTCCAGCACCTGCCGGGCCGCGTCGAACTCGTAATTGGCGATGTGCGCGGCCAGGCGCTCCAGCGCGGCGGGCGCCAGCACGTCCGCCAGCGCGGCGCGCACGCCGGCGAAGTATTCGGTGCTGTCGCCGTTGTACTCGGCCAGCAGCGTGCGCAGGCGGGCCAGCGCCTCGCCCGCTGTCACGTCATCCGCGCCGGCGCCCGGCACGCCGGCTTCGATCGTGGCGAAATGCACGTCCAGGCTGCCGATCGTCGTGCACAGCGTGGCGGTCAGCTCGCTGACGAGGGTGGCGGCAGGCACCTCGCCCCGCTCCAGCAGCTCCTCGACGGCGCGGGCGGACGCCTCGACGCCGTTGGCGCCCACGTTGCCGGCCACGCCCCGCAACGTATGGGCGCGCCGGCGCGCGGCAGCATGCTCGCCGCGCGCCAGCTCCGCCGCGATGGCGGCGGCGGCGTCGCGCTGCGACAGGCGGAAGCGGTCCAGCAGCTGCAGGTACAGCTCCTGGTTGCCGGCCACGTGGCGCAGGCCGCGCGCCGTGTCGATCCCCACCAGCAGCGGCGCGCCCCCCTCTTCACCGTCGCGCGGCGCACGCGGCGCCACCGGCGGCATCGGCCGCCCCAGCCAGCGCGCCAGCGTGGCATACAGCAGGTGCGGGTCGATCGGCTTCGTCACGTAATCCTGCATGCCTTCGGCCAGGCAGCGCTCGCGCACGTCGGCCAGCGCGTGTGCCGTCATCGCGATCACGGGCAGGCTGTCGAAGCGCCGGTCGCGGCGCAGCTCCGACGTCGTCTCATGGCCGTCCAGCGCCGGCATCTCCAGGTCCATCAGCACCAGGTCGTAATACGCCGGGCCGGCGGCGGCCAGCAGGTCGAGCGCCTCGCGGCCGTTGCCGGCCGTCTCGACGGCGATGCCCTGCACCTGCATCAGTTCCGCGGCGATCTGCTGGTTGACGGGATTGTCCTCCACCAGCAGCACGCGGCCCGTCACCTCCAGCCGCGTGCCGTCGTCGGGCCGGCCCGCATGCCCGGGAGGCGCGGCCAGCGTCACGAGCGTATCGACGAGCGCGGACTGGGCGATCGGCTTGAAGAGGTAGCCGATGAAGCCCGCCTCGTCGGCCTCGCGCTGCACGTCCTCGTTCCCGAACGCCGTCACCAGCACCATGCCGGGCCGGCGGCGCAGGGGTTCCGCCGCGATCCTGCGCGCCAGCTCGATACCGTCCAGGCCGGGCATCTGCCAGTCCGTCAGCACCAGCGCATACGGGTCGCCGGCCGCATCGGCCGCGCGCACGTCCGCCAGCGCGGCCTGGCCCGATCCCGCCGTGCCGACCCGCAGCGGCAGCGCGCGCACCGCCGCGGCCAGCACGTCCAGCGCCACCGGGTTGTCGTCGACCAGCAGCACGCGGGCGCCGTGCAGCGCCGCCGGCACCACCGCCGCGCGCTCGGCCTCGCCGGACATCCCGAACTCCAGGTCGAACGTGAACACGGAACCCTTCCTTTGTTCGCTGTGCACGGTGATCGTGCCGCCCATCAGCCGCACCAGCTGCTGCGAGATCGACAGGCCCAGGCCCGTGCCGCCGAACTGCCGCGCGGCGCCGCCTTCGCCCTGGCTGAACGCGCGGAACAGCTTGCCCATCTGCTCTTCCGGCATGCCGATGCCGGTGTCGCGCACGGCAAAGCGCAGCGCAACGCGGTTGGACTGCGGGCCGGACGCGGGATCGGGCAGCTGGGTGCACGACAGTTCCAGCTCGCCCTGGGCCGTGAACTTGACGGCATTGTTGACGAGGTTGATCAGCACCTGCCCCAGCCGCAGCGGATCGCCGACCAGCCGGCGCGGGATCGCCGGTGGCACGTTGAACAGGTATTCGAGCTGCTTGTCGGCCGCCTTCTGGCTCGTCACGCTGGCCACGTTGGCCAGCACGTCGTCGAGGAAGAACGGCACCTCCTCCACTTCCAGCCGGCCCGCCTCGATCTTCGAGAAGTCGAGGATGTCGTTGATGATGCCCAAGAGCGCCAGCGCGGCGCGGTGGATCTTGCTGACGTAGTCGTGCTGCTTGGCGTTCAGGTCGGTGCGCAGCGCCAGGTAGGCCATGCCGATGATCGCGCTCATCGGCGTGCGGATCTCGTGGCTCATGTTGGCGAGGAATTCCGATTTGGCGATATTGGCCGCCTCGGCGCGCACGTTCGCCGCCACCAGCTTCTGTTCGCGCTCGCGCCGCTCGGAGATGTCGCGGATGAAGCCGCAGAATTCGAAGTCCTCGGCATCCAGGTCGATGCGGGTGATCGACAGCTCGATGGGAAATTCGCTGCCGTCCGCCCGCAAGCCTTCCAGTTCGATGCGCCGGTCCAGCACCGCGCCGCTGCCCTGGCCGGCCAGGTAGCGCTCCATGCCCTTGCGGTGGTCCATCCGGTAGCGCGGCGGGATGATCAGCGTATCGAGCGGCTGGCCCAGCGCCTCGTCGCGCCCGTAGCCGAAGATGATCTCGGCCTGCCGGTTCCAGCCCACCACGCGGCCCTTGCGGTCCATCGTCACGACGGCGTCCAGCGCCGTGTCGACGATCGCGCGCAGCTTCCGCTCGCTGTCGCGGGCCACCTGGATCGTCGTCTTCAGCTCCTGCGTGCGGGCGTCGATCTTCTGTTCCAGGTCGCCGTTCAGTTCGCGCAGCTCGCTCTCGGCATAGCGCAGCCGGGTCAGCGTGTCGCGGAAGCTGCGCACGGCGATCGACAGCCGGCCCACCTGGTCGGTCCGGCCGATGCCGGACAGCTCGATCTCCGTCTTGCCCTGGGCGAGCTTTTCCAGCGCCTTCTGGATGTCGGCGAACGGCCGCACGGTCTTGCGTGCCACGAGGAAGATCGAGACGACGATCGTCAGCGCCAGCAGCAGGTTGATGCCGAGCGCCTGCAGCAACTGGCGGCGCAGCTCCTCGTCCGCGCCGCGGCGCGAGTACGACAGGTCGATCGCACCGACGAGGAAGGTGCGGCTGCCGTCCTGGAAGCTGATGTCGCGGTGCACGGTGACGGCCTTCTTCTCGTCGATCTTCGTCGTCGTGAAGCTGGCCAGCTCGGCGCCGTTCGGCGCCAGCACGCGCAGCATCAGCACTTCGGGGGTGGCGCGCATCGCGTCGACGACGCTGGTGATCGCCGCGCCGTTGATGTCGAACAGCGGCCGCGCCAGCGCCTGCGACAGCACGGTGACGAGCCGCTCGGAGCGTTCCTGCAGGTGCAGCTCCGCCTCGGCGCGCAGGGTGCGCACCGCATACGTGGTGTACGCCGCTGTCGCCAGCGCGACGGCCAGGAAGATCGACACCGCCAGGCGCAGTACGATGTCGCGTTGCCAGACGTCGCGCAGGCGGCGCAGCGCGTTCAAGCCTTTGTGCGTCAAGGCTGCTTGCCCTTGCCGGCCTCCGGCACCTCGAGCTTCTCGAGCTTGCGGTAGGCCGCGCTGTTGCGTGCAGCTTCCACCGCATCCCAGATGCGCCGCGCCAGTTCGGGGCGGCGTTCGACCATCTGGTGCGACAGGAGCAGGAAATACGGTTTCTCGATCAACGGCCGCGGCAGCGCTTCGATCTGCGGGCCATACGGGCCGGCCAGCAACGTGCGCGCATCGCTGCCGCCGACGGCCGCGGCGGCCACCCGGCCCGCCAGCAGCTTGCGCACCAGTTCATCGGCGCGCTGGCTGCCTTCGTCGACCGTAACGTTCAGGCTGCGCAGCACGTCGGTGACGGAATAGCCCAGCTGCGCGCCGATGGCGCCGTCGACGTTGTACAGCGCCTTGCCGTCCCACTCGACGTTGCTGCCCTTGCGGCGCAGCAGCACGTATTTGTCGATGTGCATGCGCTTGGCGACGTCCGGCGTGGCGCCGCCCGGGTATTCGCCGATCTCGCGGCGGTCCGTCTTGAAGCTGACGGCGAACGCGCCATCCACCGCATTGGCCTTCAGCTGCGCAAGGCAGCGCTTGAACGGCATGCTCTGGAAATCGAAGGTGACACCGGCGCGCTCGCCGGCCAGTTTCAGCAGCTCGAAGTTCAGGCCGCGGCCATCCTCGGTGCGCCACGGCCGCACGTCGGCCCGTTCGTAGCACAGTGTGACGACCTGGGCGGCCTGCGCCGGCACGGCCGTCATCACGGCCATAAGCGCAGCCGAAAGCGCGCCGGCCACGCCCAGCGCCACCGCGATGATCGCCCTGCCCGCGCGCCCCGGCGAATGTGCCGCCCGGTGCGCCGCTCCCTGTACCGCCATGCCCGTCTCCATGCTGCGCCGCCGATGTGCGGCTACCCTATAGTGTAAGCAAAAGTGCAAGGCAGGGGTACATTCTGATTAACAATATTTTTGCCGAGCTGCAATCGGCGCAACAGGTGCCAGGTCAGGTGTCTGACACCGGCTGCTTCAGGTGCTGGTGCGCACGCTGAGGTCCACGCCCACTTCGTCCCACTGTTCCTGTTCCTTCTCGATCCAGTACGACAGCGTGGGGTGGCCGGCCACCCATTCGCGGCGCAGTTCCAGCTCGATGCGGTTCTTCATCCTCAGCTTCGGCTGCACTTCGTCGGCCGTGACGCGGGCGTGCATGAACACGATCGCCAGGCGCAGCGCGACGACGGCGCGGGCGAAGTCGGTGTCGGCCAGGAACTCGCCGACCTTGCGCAGATTGCCCTTCTGCGCCATCAGCAGGCGGCTCATCATGCGCTGCTCGCGCGTCGTGAAGCCCGGCAGGTCGGCATTTTCCACCATGTAGGCGGCGTGCTTGTGGTGGCCCGTCTGCGAGATCGCCTGGCCCACCTCGTGCAGCAGCGCGCTCCAGTACAGCAGCCGCGGCGTGGCTTCGCTGGCGGGCTTCAACTGTTCCAGCAGCGCCAGCGCGTCGTCCGCCACGCGGGCCGCGCGCGCCTCGTCGACGTGGAACTTGCGGGCGAAGTCGCGCACCGACTGCTCGCGCCGGTCGCGCCGCATCTCGCGCAGGTACAGGTCCCACATCACGCCGATGCGCAGGCCCGCTTCGATGGGGAAGATCTCGTCGATGTCCAGCTCGTGCATCACGCCGATCAGGATCGCCAGGCCGCCGATCACGGTCGACGCGCGGTCCGGGCGCAGGCCCGGCATGTCGATCTTCGACACGTGGCCGAACGCGATGAAGCGCTGCTGCAGCGCGGCCAGGCTGTCCGGCGTGATGCCCTTGCCCAGGCCGTTCTTCTCGATCGCCTCGGCGATCGCGCGGATCGTGCCGGACGAGCCGTACGCGCGCTTCCAGTACTGCGGCATGTACGGCGGCGCGCCGTCCTCGAAATGGCTGCGCGCGGACAGGATCGCCGCCTCGAACGACGGCGCGTCGACGTAGCCGCCGATGAAGAACGACAGGCTTTGCTTGACGCTGCCGACGCTGAACGACTCGACCCGCTCGATGTCCGGGCCGCGGCCCAGGATCAGCTCCGTCGAGCCGCCGCCGATGTCGACGACGAGGCGCCGCTCGGCCGGCTGGGCCAGCGCATTCGCCACGCCCATGTAGATCAGCCGCCCCTCCTCCTCGCCGGAGATGATTTCAATCGGATACCCGATGGCCTGCTCGGCCAGCGGCAGGAACGCCGCGATGTTGCGGGCCTGCCGCATCGTCGACGTGGCGACGACCCGCACCGCGTCGAGCTGGTAGGCCGCCAGCAAGGCGGCAAAGCTCTTCAGGCACGCCAGGGCGCGCTGCTGGGCCGCCTCGGTGAGGTTGCCGGCCGCGTCGAGCCCCGCCGCCAGCCGGATCGGCTCGCGCATGCTCTTGGCCACCCGGATCGTGTCGCCGTCGTGCTTGCCTATCGAAAGGCGGAAACTGTTCGATCCCAGATCGACCGCTGCGTACATCGGGTATTCCATTTATATTGTTTATATCGAAAATCCTATCACATTAGTCCGTCATGATGACCGGATGATGACAGGATCCCGTGCGGCGCCGTCAGCTGTCGGTGCCGGTGCCCTCGGCCGCGGGCGGCGGCGCCGCCACGACCTGGTTGCGGCCGCGCAGCTTGGCGGCCTGCAGCGCCTCGTCGGCGCGCTTGAACAGGCTGACGGTGGAATCGTCGGCGCGGATCGTCGTCACGCCCAGGCTGGCCGTCAGGTTGATCACTGCGCGTTCCGCCTTGACGGGCAGCGCCTCGAGCGCCGCGCGGATGCGCTCGGCCACGTTGACGGCGTCCGCCAGCGTCGTGCGCGGCAGCAGGAGCGCGAATTCGGCACCGCCCAGGCGGCCCATCTGGTCGCTGTCGCGCAGCTGGCGGCGGCAGGCATCGACCATCGCTTTCAGCACCTTGTCGCCGACCGCATGGCCGTAGTGGTCGTTGACGCGCTTGAACTGGTCCAGATTGAGGATCACCAGCGCGGTCGGCTGGCCGGGCCGGCGCGCCAGCGCCAGCCACGGCGCCAGCGCCTGGTAGAAGCCGCGCCGGTTCGGCACGTCCGTCAGCGGGTCGACCACTTCCAGCCGCGCCAGCTGCTGGCGCAGCGATTCGCGCTCGAGCAGCAGGTAGCCGCCGGCCGCGAACAGCATCGCCAGGTAGAAGGCCGCATAGCCCAGCCCCTGCAGCTGGGCCGGGCCGACGCCGGGCCAACCCTGCGGCAGGGCCCACGTCAGCAAGCCGCGGCCGGCGATGGCCAGCGCCAGCACGGCGGTGGCCACGGCGAGGAAGCGGCGCAGCATGCTGGCCTCGCGCCAGCCGACGGCCAGCGCGGCGGCGCCGGCCAGCAGGAAGGCGCCGGCAATCGCCGAGCCGGCGGCCACGCGCAGCGCCGGATCGATGTCGAGCACATAGCAGGCCACGAACGCGGCGCTGGCCAGGCCGAGGGCGGGCAGCAGGATGCGGCGCCAGCCCGGGCGGCCGGCGCGTTCCCACAGTGCGCCCGCGTCCAGCGCGATGCCGGCGAACAGCGCCACGTTGGCGACGGGGCCGGCCAGCAGTTCGGGGATCACGCCGCGGAAGTACAGCAACAGCCACGCGCAGGCCTGGACCTGGCGCGCCAAGGTGAACGTGGCGAAGCGGCCGCGGTGACGGTTGTCGATGTCTTGAAAGAAGAGCGCCGCGGTGAGCGCCAGGTTGCCAAGCGCCAGGGTCAGGACCAGCGTCTTGACGTCCACGTCAGATCTCGTGCTCGACGTTCGTGGTGCCGTCGCCCACTTTCGAGGCCCAGGCTTTGGCGAAGATCTCCTTCTCGTCCTCGGTGGGCGCCTCGTGCCAGAACACGATCAGCGTGCCCTTGTGGTCGTGCAGCTGCGAGAACTTCTGGATGAAGAATTCCTTGCCCGCCAGGTCGGCCAGCGCGGCTGCGTAACCGTACACGCGGTTCAGGCGTTCGATGCGGTCAGGCTCCGTGAAGCTGTTGGTCGCGGTAATGGTCGGGTGATCCAGAAACATTCGATTCCTCCATCGGGGCCGGCCGCCCGGTGACGGCAATGTACCCACAAAACGATTTCATGTAAATCCAGCCGCCGGGGTACACTCTTGCGGCGAACCCGAGAGCTTAGCAGAACCTCGCCCCCGATAACAAGTTGGCACCATGTCTTCCACCATCGACAACCGCAGCGCGCCCGCCCTCGGCCGTCCCATCCTCAGCCGCCGCGACGGCCGGCTGACGCTGGAGTTCGTCCCCGGCGAAGTCCAGAGCCAGATGGACCTGGCCGATCCGGACCGCCTGGTGCTGGCGTATGCCCGGGCGATGATGTGCTTCACGCTGTTCAAGCCGCGCCCCGCCCACATCGTGATGGTGGGCCTGGGCGGCGGCTCGCTGGCCAAATTCTGCCACCGCTACCTGCCGCACGCCCGCATTACCGTGCTGGAACTGTCGGCGGACGTGATCGCGCTGCGCGAACACTTCGCCGTGCCGCCGGACAGCGAGCGCTTTCGCGTGATCCATGCCGACGCCGCCCGCCACATGCCGCAGCTGGCCGACAGCGCCGACGTGCTGCTGGTCGACGGCTTCGACTCCTCCGGCCTGCCGCCGGCGCTGGGCAGCGCACGCTTCTACGCCGACTGCCGCCGCGCGCTGAAAGCCGACGGCCTGCTGGTGGCGAACATCTTCAGCTACGACCCGCACTACCGCCCGATGCTGCGCCGCCTGCGGCAGACGTTCGGCGACAACGTCTGCCAGTTCCGTGGCATCGCCGGCAACAACCATATCCTGTTCGCGCTGCGGCCGGCGCCCGGCCCGGCAACGCCCGCACTGCGGCTCTTGCAGCGCGTCGCCTGCGCCGGGGCGCTGTGGCCAGGCCTGGCCCCGCTGAACCGGCTGCTGGCCCGCTGGGTCGTGGCGCGGCTGCGCCGCAACAGTCCGGCATGAGCGCCAAGCACCAGCACAAGACAATAAGCGTGCAATAAGACAACGGTCGGTTCAATTCCGACACGTTCCGTTCGGAAACTTTCTGGATTTGTGACACACTAGCGGGCGCGGACAATTCCGCACGGCAAGTATTGTTCAAACGACAGGAGCTTCATGGCACGCACAACCAGGGTATCGCTTGCAGCGGCAGTGACGCTGGCGGCCGGCCTCGGCGTCACCGCCGCCCTGTTCGTTGCCGTCAGCGCGCTCGAGTACGGCAAGATCGCGGACAGCTTCCAGCAGCGCGCCAACCTGCGCGTGGCGGCGATCCGCAGCGGGCTGGAGGATGCGGTCGAAGTGTTGACCGTCACGAACCAGCTGTTCCGCACCGTGCCCGGCGTCACGCAGGAACAATTCGGCCACTTCGCCCGCCCGCTGCTGCAGCGCTACCCGTTCGTGCTGTCGTTCGTGCACCAGCGCGCGATGACGCATGCCGACCGCCTGGCGTTCGAGGCGCGCATGCAGGCCGAGCACCCCGGCTTCACGGTACGAGAGCGCCGCGACGGCCGCTTCCAGCCGGCGCCGGCGCGCGACCTGTACGTCGTCAACGAATACCTGGCCCCGCTGCACGGCGCCGAGTCGGGCCTGGGCCTGGACGTGTGGCCGCTGGCCTCGACGCAGCCCACCGTCGACCGCATGCTGCGCACCGGGAAAGCGTCGGCGACGCCGCTCGTCAGCATCGCCGCCGCCCCGGCGCAGCGCAACAGCTTCGTGCTGCTGATGCCGCTGTACCGGCCCGGCATGCCGGCCGGCACACCGCAGGAACGCCTGGCGGCATGGATCGGCCAGACGGCGGCGATGGTGCGCGCGCCGCACCTGGTGCACACGATCCTGCAATACGGCGGCCTGCTGGACGACCCGTACCTGCTGCTGCGCGTGTACACGGGCGAGCGGCTTGACGACGGCCAGCTGATCTACTCGACGGGCCAGGAACCGGCGCCACCCGGCTGGTGGGCTTACCTGCCGCGCTGGCTGTCGTTCTACTTTGTCGAGCAGCAGACGAAGAGCATCGACCTGCTGGGCCAGACGTGGCACGTGCGCATCGACGCGCTGCCACGGCCCTTCCTGACGGACCATGCTGGCTCGCTGATCGCGCTCGTCGGCGGCCTGCTGTTCTCCGTGCTGGCCGGCGCATTGGTGCACACGCTGGAGCAGCGCTCGCGGCGCGTCCAGTGGCTGGTGGAGGCGCGCACCGCGGATCTGCAGCGCAGCAACGAGCGGCTGAACGCCGACGTGGCGGCACGCAAGCGCACCGAGCGCGCGCTGCAGGAAAGCGAACACCGCTTCCGGCGCCTGCTCGCGCTGTCGTCCGACTGGTACTGGGAGATGGACGTCAACTACTGCTTCACCAGCATCACCAACGGCTTCTTTGAAAAGGCGCACGTCGACCGCGACGACTACATCGGCCGCACGCGCTGGCAAGTCAACCCGGAATTCCTGAACACGAAAACGGGCCGCGACCACTTCGCACAGCTGGAGGCGCGGCTGCCGTTCACGGAGCTGGAGCACGAGATCACGGGCAAGGACGGCGTATCGCGCTGGTTCCAGTCCACCGGCGAACCGGTGTACGACGCGCAGGGCGAGTTCCGCGGCTATCGGGGCACCGGCACGGAGATCACGGAACGCAAGCTCACCGAGCAGCGCATCCGCCACATCGCCCACCACGACGCGTTGACGGGACTGCCGAACCGGATGCTGCTGCAGGACCGGCTGGCGCAGGCGATCGCGTACGCCAACCGCACCGGGCGCCAGATGTGGGTCCTGCTGATCGACCTGGACCGCTTCAAGTTCGTCAACGACAGCCTGGGCCACAAGGCCGGCGACCAGCTGCTGCAGACCATCGCCGGCCGCCTGCGCGCATCGGTCCGCGAGACGGACACGGTGGCGCGGCTGTCCGGCGACGAATTTGTCGCGATCCTGTCCGAGCACCCGGACGAGACGCTGTCGCCGGAGGTCGTGGGCCGCATCATGCGCAGCCTGGCGCAGCCGATGACGCTGGAGGGCAAGGAGTTCTTCGTCACGTGCAGCATCGGCGTGGCGGCCTATGCGGCGGACGGCACGCCGGCGCAGCACCTGATCGAGCATGCGGACATCGCGATGTATTCGGCCAAGAAGCTGGGCCGCAACTGCTGGCAGTTCTACCAGAGCGCGATGAACGACGAAGCGCAGGAACGCCTGCGCATCGAAGGCGCGCTGCGCAGCGCCGTGGAGCGCAACGAGTTCGTGCTGCATTACCAGCCGCAGGTGGACCTGGCCACGGGCCGCATCGTCGGCATGGAGGCGCTGCTGCGCTGGCAGCACCCGGAACTGGGCATGGTGCCGCCGCAGCGCTTCATCGGGCTGGCCGAAGAGACGGGCCTGATCGTGCCGATCGGCGCGTGGGTGATGCGCACCGCCTGCGCGCAGGCGAAGGCGTGGCAGGACGCCGGGCTGCCGCCGCTGCGCGTGGCGGTGAACCTGTCGGCCCGGCAGTTCGCGCAGCCGGACCTGGTGGCATCGATCGAAGCGGTGCTGGCGGAGACGGGCCTGCCGCCGGCCTGCCTGGACCTGGAACTGACGGAAAGCCTGTTCGTCGACGACGTCGCGCAAGCCGTCGAACTGCTGCACCAGCTGAAGGCGCTGGGCGTGAAGATGTCGATCGACGACTTCGGCACGGGTTACTCGAGCTTCTCGTACCTGCGCACGTTCCCGATCGACGTGCTGAAGATCGACCGCTCGTTCATCGCCGACATCGCCAGCGACGCGGACGAAGCGGCGATCGTCGTCTCGATCATCGCGCTGGCGCGCAACCTGAAACTGCGCGTGATCGCCGAAGGCGTCGAAGCGCAAGGCCAGCTGGACTTCCTGCGCGCGCACGGCTGCGACGAGATGCAGGGCTACTACTTCAGCCGGCCCGTACCCGCGGGCGAGTTCGAGCAACTGTTGAAAAGCGGGCGCGAGCTGGATGGCATGCAGCAGTTGCTGCGGGCGTAATCACAACAGCGGCCGAGGCCGTGTCACTGGTGCCAGGCACCAGTGACACGGCCTGAACTGTAGTGGCTGTCGAGCTTGTCACCGTGCCTGGCAGCGCGGACACAAGCTCATGCATAGCCTTACTGCCCCTTCCCCTTGTTCTTCGCGCCATGCAACGCGAGCCGGGCTGCCTTGCGGGCCTTCGCCTGCTCGAAGCGAGCGATCTGTTCGGGGGTTTCGGGGACCAGCGGGGGCACCGCGACCGGCTTGCGGTCCGCGTCCACCGCCACCATCGTGAAGTAGCAGCTGTTCGCGTGGCGTACCAGGCGCTGCTGGATGTTTTCCGTCACCACGCGAATGCCCACCTCCATCGACGTGTTGCCCGTGTAGTTGACGGAGGCGAGGAACGTGACGAGTTCTCCCACGTGGATCGGCTGCAGGAACATCACCTGGTCGACCGACAGCGTGACGACGTAGCTGCCCGAGTAACGGCTCGCGCACGCATACGCCACGCTGTCGAGGAATTTGAGGATCGTGCCGCCGTGGACGTTGCCGGAGAAATTTGCCATGTCCGGCGTCATCAGGACTGTCATCGTCAGCTCGTGGGCCGACCAGTGCATTGCGCTTTCCATATTGCCTTTCAATCGGAGATCGGAATCGCCGATTGTAACGGCATTACGTCAAGCGTTGGCGACTCAGCGGCGGCGGCGCGCGGCAGCACCCAGGCCCAGCAGACCGACACCGAGCATCGCCCATGTGCCGGGTTCGGGGACGGGGCCCACCGTCACTGTCTGGTCCGTCCAGCGATACCTGTGGTAGTACTCTCCGAGCCACGGCGCCCTGGAACTTTCGACGTAAAAATCGCCACTCGTGACACTGACTTCGCCACCGTATTCCTCGCTGGATCCAGTGGACGCGGAGAATACGGGTAAGCTGCCCGGGGTATAGCTGAAACTCATCAGGCAACTCCAGACATAGCCCGCTCCATAGCACGTCGGAGGCTGCTGCCGGAACCCGCCAAAGCTGAAGTAACTCAACTCTTCGAGGGTGTAGGCGCCGTCGCCGTTGAGATCCTGGCCTTCGAACTGCAACGTCAGCCGGTAATCGGGATTGAACGCACCGTTCCACTCTTCGTAGAAGCCCTGATACAGGAAGGTCACGCGTTCGGAAGCGGCGTAAGCGGTGGAGCACGCGGCGAGTGCGGCGGCGATGGCGGCTTTCTTGAGCATTATTCCCCCGTCTGGAAAGTCAATGGGTACCCGTCAAATCAGCAATTAATTTAATTTTAACTTTCGCGAAAATCGCAGGTCAATCGGCAATTTGTAAATAGATTAACTCTCCATATGGTAGCGACGCGTGGGCTGGGCGGCGCTGCCGCGATGACGTATGCTTGCGCCCCAGGCTTTAAAAACAGAAAGGGCAATCCATGAAATGGAAGCTAATCGCCACACTGGCCGGCTACGTGCTGGCCAGTTCGGCCCAGGCCGCGTTCACGGCCGACCAGGTCAAGTCCTTCACCCTCGCCAACGGGATGAAGTTCATCGTCTTCGAAAGCGGCACGATCCCGAACGCGAACATGTACACGTTCTGGAAGGTCGGCTCGCGCAACGAGGCACCCGGCACGACGGGGCTGTCGCACTTCTTCGAACACATGATGTTCAACGGCTCGCAGCACTACGGGCCGAAGATGTTCGACCGCACGATGGAAGCGAACGGCGGCAGCAACAACGCCTACACGAACAGCGACGTGACCGTGTACCAGGACTGGTTCCCCGCCACGTCGCTCGAGACGATCTTCAAGCTCGAGAGCGACCGCATCGCCCACCTGACGATCGATCCGAAGATGGTCGAGAGCGAACGCGGCGTCGTGCTGTCCGAGCGCAGCACGGGCCTGGAGAACTCGAATACGCGCATGCTGATGGAAGACCTGAACAGCGTCGCCTACTCCGCTCACCCGTACTCGTGGCCCGTGATCGGCTTCGAGTCCGACATCAAGGCGTGGACCCAGCAGGACCTCGTCAACTACTTCCGCACCTACTACGCGCCGAACAACGCCGTGTCCGTGATCGTCGGCGACGTCAAGGCCGACCAGGTCAAGGTGCTGGCGACGAAGTACTTCGGCGCGATCCCCAAGCGCGCCGCGCCGCCCGCCGTGAAGACGGTGGAGCCGGAACAGAAAGGCGAGCGGCGCCTGTTCGTCGCCAAGCCGTCGGCCACGTCGGCGAACCTGATGGTGGCCTACAAGGTCCCCCGCGCGGACAGCCCGGACCACTACGCGCTCGACGTGCTGCAAAGCGTGCTCACGGAAGGCAAGACGTCGCGCCTGTACAAGGCGCTGGTCGAGAAGCAGCTGGCCACGTCTGTCGGCGCCGACGCGACCGACGGCTTCGATCCGGGCCTGCTGTACGTGTTTGCCGTGGCGGCGAACGGCGTCGACGGCGCGAAGGTCGAACAGGCCATGCTGGCCGAGATCGACAACGTCGTGAAAAACGGCATCAGCGATGCGGAACTGCAGGCCGTGAAGAACAAGAAGCTCGTCAACCTGTACCGGCTGCAGGAAACGATCAACGGCAAGGCCCAGCAACTGGGCAATTACGAAGTGTTCTTCGGCGACTGGCGCAAGCTGTTCACGGCCCCGGCCGAGTACGAGAAGCTGACGGCGGCCGACATCCGCGCCGTGGCCGAGCGCTACCTGAAAAAATCGCAGCGCACGATCGGCATGCTGGCCGCCAAGGAGGATTGATGAAATACGCATTACTCACCACTGCGCTCGCCGGCACCACGCTGGCCGCCGGCGCCGCCGACTTCAAGCTGCCGCAATTCGATACGACGCGCCTGCCGAACGGCCTGACCGTGATGCTGATGGAACGCCACGAAGTGCCGCTGATCGCCGTGCGCGCCGTCGTCAAGGCGGGCGCCGTCAACGACGGCACGCAGGCGGGCCTCGCCAACCTGACGGGCGATGCGATCCTGCTGGGCAGCACGCGCCACAACAAGGCCGCGATCGACGAGGCCTTCGACTTCCGCGGCGCCGTGCTGGCCGGCGGCAGCGCCACCGAGCAGACCACCGTGCAGGCGAACTTCGCGAAGAAGGATGCCGATGCGCTGCTGCCGCTGTTCGCCGAGATCGTCCAGCAGCCGAGCTTTGACGCGGCGGAGCTGGACAAGCTGCGCACCCGCAAGGTCAGCGGCCTGAAACAGGCGAAGGAAAGCCCGCGCCAGGTGGCAGGCCTGTACTACCGCAGCATGCTGTATGGCGACGCGCCGTATGCATCGCCCGCGCCGGGCACGGTGAGCGCGCTGTCGGCGCTGCGCCGGGATGACGTGCAGGGCTTCCACCAACGCTGGTTCAGGCCGGACAACGCGGCCATCATCGTTGTCGGCGACTTCGATCCGGCCGCGATGCGCCAGCGGATCGAAGCGCTGTTCGGGCAGTGGCGCGCCGACGGCACCGCCGCACAGCCGCACGCCGACTACGGCAAGCCGGTGGCGGACAAACCGCGCGTGTGGCTCGTCGACAAGCCCGATGCGATCGAGACGACGTTCGTCATCGGCGGCGCCGGCATCGCCCGCAACGATCCGGACTACGTGCCGCTGCAGGTGCTGAACACGGTGCTGGGCGGGCGCTTCACGTCGTGGCTGAACGACGAGCTGCGCGTGAACTCCGGCCTGACCTACGGCGCCAACAGCAGCTTCGGCACGCTGGGCCAATCGGGCACGTTCGCGATGTCCAGCTTCACCGCGTCGGCCAAGACGCAGGCGGCCCTTGAGCTCGCATTGAAGACGTACGACCGGCTGTGGAGCCGCGGCATCGACAAGGCGACGCTCGATTCCGCGAAGGCATACGTGAAGGGCCAGTTCCCGCCTCGCTTCGAGACGAGCGAACAGCTGGCGAGCCTGTTGGGCGACATGTATGCGCTGGGCGTGGAACGCAGCCAGATCGACAACTTCATGCGCGACGTGGACGGCTTGACGCCGGCCCGCGCCGCCCAGCTGGTCGAGCGCCACTTCCCTCGCAAGAACCTGCAGATGGTCTTGATCGGCAAAGCCGCCGACATCCGCCCGATCGCCGCGAAGTATGGCGACGTGACGGAGCTCGACATCAGCGCGGACGGCTTCAAGCCCGCCCGCAGCAAGCCCACGCAGTAAGCCCGCGCAGCCGCGCCGCAGCCGCGCTATTCTGTGCGCGGTGCGGCTGCCTCCTTCCTCTCCTCCTCTCCCCCGTTCGACCTCCCGGTGCCGCGTCCGCGGCGCCGCGCTTCCGCCCCGTCCTCGCCTAAATCATTGATTGCAAAACGATATTCACGGATTGTCACGGCCAGAAAATGTCAGGACACAAAAATTGCCCCTCGCCATAATCAAGACTCACTTGCAGCACAGGGGGAGGACACATGACGGAATTTCTCTTGTTAGGCCACGATGCGGGCGCCACGCACGAGTTGCGGTCCATACTGCTGCAGGCCGGCTACGAAGTGATCGAGATCTGCGATATTGCCGCGAGCAGCCGCGAGGCGGGGCTGGACGAAGCGGAAGCACCGGCCCGCCCGGACGAACGGGGCGGCCAGCGCGCCGTGCTGGAAAAGCACCACGGTATCGCCGTACTGAAGACGGGCGGCGGCGTGCGCGAAGCGCAGTTGCGCGAATCGATCCTCAACCTGGCCCGCCAGCTCACGCCGGGCTGGCGGCTGAACATGCGCCACCACCGCCTCGAAGCGCCGAACGGCCAGGCCGTCCAGCTGACGAGCCTCGAGTACAACTTCATCAAGATCTTCGCGCTCGTCGAAGTGGGCGAGGCCGTGTCGCGCAAGCAGATCGTCAAGGCATTCGGCGAGGACTACCTGAGCTACGACCAGAACCGCATCGACACGATGGTGCGGCGCCTGCGCAAGAAAGTGCTGAGCCAGTTGCGCATCAAGCTGCCCCTGAACACGGAGCGGGTGCGCGGCTTTTCGTTCGGCGACGTGCTCATCATCGATCCGTGACCGGTCTCGCGTGCTCCTTGCGGATGAACAGGCAGGTACGCTGTCAACAACCGCCAGCTTTCCCCCCCACCGCACCCTATAGTCGACAGGCACACGACCGTTCTTCCACTTCCATTCCAGAAAGGCCCATCATGAAACGACATGCACTGGCGGCGCTGCTGTTCAGCGCCGGTATCGCGGCACTCCCCGCGCTGGCCAAGCCACCCACCCCGCCGTTGCCCGCCATGGGTGCGGACCTGAGCGCGACCACCGTCTCGGGCATCTCGTCCGGCGGCTTCATGGCCGCTCAGCTGGCGACCGCGTATTCGGCCCGCTTCGTCGGCGTGGGCGTGATCGCCGCCGGCCCGTACTATTGCGCCGGCACCTATCCGTCCCTGTCCATGTTCCAGAACGCGACGACAAGCTGCATGACGCCGGCCATTGCCGCCACCGCCGCCAACGGCGCCACGTCGTTCGCCAACGCGCGGCGCTTCGCCGCCGAGGGCCTGATCGATCCCGTGCAGAACCTGACCCGCCAGCGCGTATATGCGTTCAGCGGCGCGGGCGACCGCACCGTCAAGACGATCGTCGTCGACCAGGTCGAGCAGTACTACCGGCTGGCCGGGGTGCCGCCCGAACGGATCCTGTACCGCAAACACCCGGAGGCGGGCCACTCGATCGTCATAGATGACGACGACGACGTTCCCTGTGCCACCACGGCGCCGCCCTACATCAACAACTGCGGCTTCATCCAGTCGCATGAACTGCTGGCGCACCTGTACGGCCCGGGCAAGCCCGCCAATACGGGCGTGCCGGCTGGGCAGATCATCGTCTTCGACCAGCGCGAATTCATCAAGGGCAGCCAGACCAGCATGAACGCGAACGGTTATGCCTACGTGCCGCGCTACTGCACCACCAACGCCTGCAATGTGCACGTGGCATTCCACGGTTGCCAGCAGGGCGCGCACGTCATCGGCGACCAGTTCTATCGGGGTACCGGCTACAACGAGTATGCCGACACCAACCGGCTGATCATCCTGTACCCGCAGGCGGGTGTCTCGAAAGGCATGCCGGTGAACCCGCAAGGGTGCTGGGACTTCTGGGGCTATTCGAACACGCCGGGCTTCCCGCCCTTCTACGCCAAGGGCGCGCCGCAGATGGCGGCCGTGATGGCGATGATCGACCGCCTCGGCCAGCCGCGTGGCGCGGCCAATGCGGCCCCCGCCGGCAACCCCCAACCGTGAAGGAGATCGTCATGCCCATCCATCCTCTCGCGCCCTGGTGCGCCCTCGGCAAATCGGCGCTGCTGATGGCCCAGCAATGGCAGGATGCGAGCGCCGCCGCGATGACGGCGCTGCTGAAGACCCAGCTCGACATGATCGACACGCGGCAGGCCGTGCAGTCGCTGCAGGGCTACGCCGACCTGTATCAGGGCGTGGCCGACAACCTCGCGACGCAGCGCCACGAGCTGTCCAAGGCCGTCATCGAACGGGCCGCCGCCTGCGTCGAGGACCTGCGCCGGGCCGGCAGCCAGGACGACGTAGCCATCGTGCTGAACGGCTTCCTGCAGGACGTCGGCGCGCGCGTCAAGGAAAACACCGAGCAGGCCGCGACGGTGTTGAATGCGGCCCAGTCGGCGTCGGTCGTGCTGGCCCACCAGGCGCTGGACGGCGCGGCGGGCGATGGCGCCGCGCCGTCCCCCTGAGCGCAGTATACGGCCGCATGCTCCTTCATTCGACGGCGCGCATGAAGGGGTCGCCGCCCAGGCGCTCAGGCCTGCCGTTCAGCACTGTCGACCACGGCGGGCGTACCAGGCCGACGTCCGTCGGCGCGAAACGGAAATCCAGGCTGCAGCGCGACAGCTGCGTGTCGTTGGCCACCGTTCCGTGTTCCAGGTAACCGCCGTCGAACAGGAAAACCTCTCCCGGTTCGAGTTCGATCGGCGCGTGATCCGCGGCCCCATAGTCCGACTCGCACCACAGTGCATTGCCGCCGAAGCAGCGCGTGAACGGCAGGAACGCATTGACCTGGTCCGGCCGGCCGGTGATGTCGGCATCGCGGTGCCACGCGCTGACGCCCGGTGTGCCGGCGAGGTGGACGCGCATTTTCGGCCGATTCGAGTAGCTGACCCGTTTTCCGTAGCGCGGCGCGATGACCTCGCGCACGAAGCGGTGATACAGCTGAAGAAACGGCGAATCGTCAGGCAGATTCTGCATCAGCGCGCGCCAGGCCAGATTGTCCTGGTAGCCCAGTTCGGCGCCCGGCAGGCGCCGCCCGCGCGCCTGCCGGGCGCGTTCGTGCAGCGCGCTCAGCGGGCTGACTTTGAAGACGCGCCTCTCCAGCACCTCGATGAACGGGAACCGCGACAGATCGTAACGGAGAACGACTGCATTGCTAAGCATGTGGCGCCACCCCAGGTCCGATGTGCTTTCCGGCCCCTTCCATCGTCCCGGTCATGCGGCTTTCGCGCCCGGCGAATGGGCCGCCAGGTTGTTCACGACGCGGTTCGTCAGGTGCAGCTTTTCCCATTTCTGCCACAGGAACGGCGGCGCCACCGCGGCCTGGCGCGCATACATGGCCGTCAGGTGCTCGAACAGCCATGGCGGCAACACCGTTTGCGGCGGGTCGGCGGGCCGTACCTGCGTGCCGGTGCGCGCGCCGTAACAGGCGGCCGGCGCGGCGCCGCGCTGGCCGACCCGGCCGTGGAATTCCGCCAGACCGGAGAACGGATTGCACAGGAAGGTCAGCTCGCCCTCGTCCAGCTCGGCCTCGTCGTCCGACCACGTCAGGCGGCCCGCTTCTTCGTGCGGCAACCGCAACTCCCGGCCGCCCAGGCTGACCACGCCGCCTTCCAGCTGCAGGTCGAGCTGACGCCGCGCGCCCGGTCCGGACACCGTCAGCCGGTAATGGCCATCGAGTTCGCCCGCGGCGGCGCCGTCGCGGAAACGGTTGACGTAGGCCGCCAGGTGCTTGCGGTCCGGATCGACCTCCGGCGCCTCGAAGAACTGCATGGCGGGGCGCGGATCGGTGGCATCCCAGATCTGGCCGATGATGCGCCGCCCCGCAGCGCCGATGTCGAAGCGCAGGAAACCGTTGCAGCGGTTGCCGCCGCCCGCGCGCCATTCCAGCACGCCGCGCCGGTAGCCGAACGCCCGCACCGGCGCGCCATTCACGTACAGCTGGCCGCCATTGCCGTGCGAGTTGGCGAAGATCGCGATCGACAACTGGCGTTCGCGCGCCGCATACACGCCGGTCCACGGCAGCAGCACATGGCGGCGCAGGTTGGCCAGGTCGACGCGCAGCCGGGCATGATCGAAGCTTACTTCGTGGCGCGCGGCATAGCGTGCCAGCCAGTCCCGCATGCCGGCATGGCCAGCCTTGCCCCGGCGTACCAGGTCGGTACAGGCGGCGCGGTCGCGCAGCAGCATCAGCAGGAGCGGCTGGTTCGAACCCGCCTGCCGCTGGATGCCCTTGGCCGCCACCTGGATTCCCCCGGCGTCGCGGCTGGCGAGCAGCTTGCGTTCGGACGGGCTGAGCGCGTCGAAGCGGGAATCCTGCAAGGCCGCCACGGGATCGCTGGCGTAGCGATGCTGCAGTTCGATATCCTGGCGCAGCTCGATCAGGAAATCGGCGGCCCCCGTTTCCGCTTGCCACTGGTAGTCGGCCGGCACGTCGAAGCGGGCGAAGTCGTCGAATGCCTTCATCTCGCGCACGTCGTAATGACCGATCTCGCGCAGCGCGCCCTCGGGAACCTTCAGCCGCTGCCCCGGTTTGAGCAGCCCAAGCTGCTCGACCATCGCGTAGTCGGCGGTGACGGCATCGCGCGGGGCCAGGTAGAACGTCGACAACCCGGTGATGCGGATCTGCACCGCCGGGTCGTGCAGGTCCGCGAGCCGGTATTGCTCGACCAGGGGCGCGATGGTCGGATAGCGCGACGCGACGTAGTGCGTGATCGGGTAGTCCGCGCCGTAGGCCGCCTGCAGGTAGTCGACCAGCATCGAGAAGTTGCGGTTGATGTAGCCCTGGCGCCGGAAGCCCATCTCGCCGATCAGGCCCACTTGCCACAGCACCACGTGAAGGGACGTGTCCGGCTTGCGCTGGCGCACCAGCATGTCCGTCGCCTCGTGCGTCTGCATGCCGGGATGGCATGGGTCCACGCCGAGGTCGGCGCACAGGCAGTCGAGCGCGCTGACGGCCGGGCGCATCACGGCCCGGTGCCCTTCCCGCCGCGCAATCATGATCGCACGGTGGGTGGACAGCACGAACACGCCGGGATGCCCGTAGAACACGCAGACGACGCGCTTGCCCTCGCGCACGAAGTGCAGCATCGACTCGGCCATCTGCATGTACGTCACGTAGCGCGGCTTGCTGTCGTCGTACAGCACATACAGGTCGTACGCGTCGGGCCGGATACGCTTGAGCCACACGATCGTCGCCGGATCGGCAACGCAGAAGAACACCTTGTCGGCGGCGCGCAGCAGTTCCTCGTCGCCGAGCATGAAGCCGACGGTCTCGATGCCCGATCCGATGATGTTCAATTCGCCGACGCGCTCCGGCGCCGGCGCCGTCGGGTGCTCGCCGACCGTCTCGCGCCGGGCGGCGATCGCGCGGGCGAGCTCGCGCCATGCGTGCCGGTGGCCCTCTTCTCCGGGGAAATTCGCCCTGCTTCTGACTGGCTGATCCATTGCTTTCCTCACGAAATGATGGCGAGATATCGGTTGGCGACGCCGGCGGCGACCTTGACGGGCAGCGCCTGCCCCTGGTAAGTCGCCTGGGACAGCTGGAGGTATGCCTGGTACTGCTGGGCAGGCGCCGACTGCTGCGCCATGTGCTGTTCCAGCGCGGTCTCGACATCCTGCGGCCATTTCCAGGCCGCCAGCTGGGCGTCCGCCGTGGCGTTCTTGAACATCAGGATCGAGGTCAGCAGTATCTGCTGGGTCTTGATGTCGGGCTGCTGCTGTTGGACGAAATCGGCGAAGGTGCTCCAGCGCTCCTGTTCGCTGACATTCTGGTTCAGCATGTAGTTGAGCAGGAGGCCGAAGCCGGTTGCCTCTTGCGGCGACATGTTCTGCAGGTCCTCCTGGTCGCTCTTCTGCCACACGCGCAGCAGTTCTTGCGTACCCATCATCGCGCCCATGATCGCCAGGTTCTTCACCAGCGCCGGGAAGCCCTTCGTGATGATCCAGCTGCCGAGCTTGGACAGCGCCGTGCGGATCGAGCCCGGCGGAACATCCACGTCGGTATCGATGTCGACGTCCACGTCCACATCCACGTCGGTATCCGTCACGTTGTCGGTGTCGGTCACCACGTCGGTATCGATGTCCACGTCCACGTCGATGTCGACATCGATCACCGCGAAGACGTCGTCGTCGATATCCACGTCGATGTCGATGTCGACGTCGACGTCCGTATCGGTCACATTGTCCGTGTCCGTCACGACGTCGGTATCGATATCGACATCGACATCGACGTCCACATCGACGTTGACCGGATCGACGTCCTCGCCCGCCGCGGCATCCGGGTCGGCGCTGTCGCTGGTCGATTCGAGCTTGCTGCGCACGTTCTGGTAGAGCTTGGCGGCATTCGCCTGCAGCCACTGGAGCCCGGTGGCGACGCCACCGAGCACGTGGACGGCCATGTCCACCGTCATGGCGATCTGCACGCCCAGGAAAGCGGTAAATGCGAGGTTGTAGGCTCCCACCCACCACGGCAGGCCGGCATCCTGGTAAGGCTGGAGAATCAGTTGATTGCCGTCGCGCGTGCCGACCCAGAACATGCCGGCCTGGTCCGGATGGCCCTCCCACGTCATGGTGCGGTACACCCCGCGCACCGACAACCCCGTACAGGTGCTTGCGCCTGGCGAACTCAGCTCGCCCGACGCGTACCCGAGCGAAGGATAGGAACTGCCGCCGTCGCTGGCGCTGAAGCTGGCCTTGCCGTCCGCGATCGTCAGCGTCCCGGCGGGCACCGGCGGGGCGATGAATCCGTCGCTGTTCAGGCTCGACACGGTGTAGCAGTAGTACGTTCCGGGCCATGCAGACAGGGCGTTGTTGGCCCAGTAGCTGACCATGGAAAAGCCGAAATAGTCGGCGCCGGGGTAGCCATTGCCGACCAGCAGCGCCGAGACCTGCGCGTCGAGATTGCCGACGTTGGCGCTATCGAGGACGATTTCGTTGAACTGCAGCGCCACCGGCGAATAGGGCTGCGCGATGTAGTCGTTGTAGAACTTGAGCGCCGCGGTGGTGCCGTCGAGGTCGGCCGTGCCGACGCTCACCGGCTGGGTCAGCGGGCCGAGAATGTCCGGTACGAACAGCTTGACGGGGAAACTGTCGCTTTGCCGCGCGATGACGATGCGCGACAGCAGCGTGCCGGTATCGAGGGTGTTTTCACTGTTCGCTGCGACCGTGCCGAGGACCGTGTAGATCGGCGTGTAGGCATCCGGGTCGGTCGATGGCGGATCGCTGACCGGGGGCGTGGTGGTGGTGTAGACGGTCAACGCTTGCGGGAGCGTATTGGTAACGTGGATCGAGATCGTGTCGGCCATGATGGTGTCCTGTGGATGTGAATGGAGCACGGACGCGGGCAGCGCCCGGGATCCGCTGCTTGCCCCGGTATCAGACGTCGACGCCGCCCTCGATCGGGTCCTCGCCCTCGCCGCCTTCGCCGTCGCTCGCTTCCTCGGCCGCCTTGGCCCGGTCTTCGGCGATTTGCTCGGCTTCGGCCTGCACCTGCTGCGACGCCTTGATATCGGCCGCGTCGCCTGCGCTCAGTTCGTTCTCCACGTTGCTGACGACCTCGCTGAGCTGCGGCTTGATATCGGCGATGTTATTGGCGGCCTGCTCGACCGCGCCTTGCAGCTGCTCGCTGCCGCTGTTGGGCGGCATGGCGCCTTGCAGGTCCTGGGCGCCATTGCGGACACTCTCGGCGACGTTTTCCAGTTGTTGATTGACCCCGTATCGGGCCGCCACCTCGACCTGGTCGCCCATGGCCTCGAAGTTGTCGAGCTGCGCATCGCCACGCGCCACGTTGTTCGCATCCGCCGCCTGCACCCGCCCCGCATCCTGCGCCGCCGGCATCGCCGCATCGTCGGGCACCGCGGCATTGCGGTCGCCCAGCTGGTCCAGCCCGCGCTGCTGGCCGGCCCGCACCTCGTCGCCCTGCTGGTCCAGCTGGTCGCGCATCTGCTGCTGCTCGTCCGGCGACGGGGGCTTGTTGCGTCCCTTGAACCAGTCGACGGCCGCCTTGCCTTTCGCGCCGATCCATTCCAGCCCCATGGCCAGGCCGAAGAAGGTCGTAATCAACGTCAGATACTGGCCGAACGTGGTCGGGTGGAAGAAGGCCCAGAAGCCGCTGTCCGAACCGCCGCCGCCGGAAGTGTCCTGCTTGGTGGTCGTGCCCATGACCTGCACGCCGTTCACCGTCCCGGACAGGACCGGTACGATGACGTTATCGCTGGCGTTGTTGGTCAA
Source organism: Pseudoduganella flava (assembly GCF_007830495.1). Classification (GTDB taxonomy): domain Bacteria; phylum Pseudomonadota; class Gammaproteobacteria; order Burkholderiales; family Burkholderiaceae_D; genus Rugamonas; species Rugamonas flava. The sequence continues at coordinate 41,614 of NZ_VLKW01000014.1, forward strand.
GGAGCTCTTCAGGACGAACGTGCCGCGCAACGCGACGCTCGGGAAGTCGGAATCGTCTGAGACGAATTGCCCGTTCTGGAAAGTCATCGGGGTTGCCGCGCCCTGGGCCGGCGTGAAGCTGATCTGGTAGGCGCCGCTGCGATCGGTCGGGTCGGCCGGATTCGGCGGCGCCGCGTTCCTCGTCATCGCCAGCGTTCCCTGGAAGGTCGGCGCGGCCGTGTTGCTGCCGCTTGCCGCCGTTCCGGGGCTGTACAGGTAATAGGTGATCGCGCTGTTGAACGACGCGAAGTTCGCGGTGAAGCCGGCCCAGATGAACGGGAAGCCGCGCGCATAGGTCTGCGCGGTCACGACCGAATTGAGGTCGAGCGTCTTGAAGTTGGTGGTCGACTTGAAGAACTCCGCGACCGACGATTCGATATCCGATGCGGACGAGCCCTTCGCGGCCGCGTTGGACACCGCCGCGTAATATTGCGTGGCGGTGGTCGAAGTGGGATACGCCAGCAGGTTGATGTAGAAGGACAGCGCCAGCGAGAGCTGGGCCGGGCTGGTGGCGGCGACCGTCAGCGGCGGATACTGGCCCGACAGGACGTCGGCCATCAGCGCTGAGTTCTGGACCGGGAACAGGTCGGCAGGACGAACGAAGATCAGGTCGTACACGATGCGATTGGCATCGAGCGTCACGGTGTCCGTCGACGAAGCCGCGATCGTCTTCGATCCCGATGCGGTCGTGCGCAGGGTGAGTGGCAACTCGAAAACCTGGGTAGCCTCGGGGGCGCCCGGCGTGGTCGAGGGATCGTAGGCGTCGAGAATCGCCAGGGCGCTGCCGACGTTGTTGGTGATCGAAACTTGGCTTGCGGTGGCCGCCATTTTTGTCTCCTAGTAGGGTGCAAGTGTGCACTGACGAGAAAAAAAAACGGGTGCTGCCAAGCGCTGTCGATGACATCGCAAGTCGGGATGCCCTGGTCCGGCGGGCGAACCGTCCAACCTCCTTTCGATAAAGTGCGGTGACGAAGACTTCACTTTGGTCGCAGACCGGTTCGACTGCAAGGTAAGAATATTTGTGTGGCTAAAAACTAACGTGGACGGTCTGCGCGGGTCGCGATATACAATCCGATCGACCCGCATAAGGTTGAAGCGGTGACGTTCGGGTGACAGCGCCGTTCCATCGCGGCGTCTTATCCCTCCAGACCCGGCACCGGATTCGCCCCGGCATCGACCGGCATCTCCAGCAGATAGTCCGGCACGACCCGCCCGAACACGCTGCCGAACATCGCCGCGGCCTGCGCGGCGGCCAGGTGAAAGCGCCGCGCCAGTTCGGCGCGTACGATGGGATCGGTGCCGGCGAGCCAGCGCTGCTGCAGGCTGTGCATGCCGCGCAGCTGGTCCTGCAGCGGCGCCAGCGTATCGACCGCGCGCCCGCCGATGTAGGCGCCCTGGCTCATTCCCATCAACGTCAACAGCGTCGCCGAGATCTGGATGTTGCCCAATTCATCCGCCCCGCCGGCGATTACATAGACGGCGATGACGAAGGTGAACACCAGCATCTGGAACTTGTAGATGTCGAAGCGTTCGTTGGTCATCAACAGCTCGCTCGGCCTGCCCGGCGCGTGCGCATCGGCCAGCGGTGCGTTGAACCAGCCGAGTGCCTGCACGTAGCGATGGATCGGCGCATCGAGATCCTTCTTGATCGCCCCGGCCAGCTGGCTGCCGGCCGCTCCGGCCGTCGAGATGCCGATCAGGTACAACAGGTCGGTGGAGATCTCCTGCAGCAGCCCGGTGCGCAGCCACTGGTAGAACAGCAGCGTGGCGACGATCAGCGTGAACAGCAGCATCTGCAGTTGCGCCAGGCTGGAGCGGCCGGTGATATTCCACGGCAGCAGGCGTGCCAGCCGCACGCGCCAGCGCAGCCGGCCGGGCGCCTGGCCGGACGGTACCGGAACGGCGGCGCCGGCGATGACGTAGAACGTCGCGGCGAACAGCACCGCCGCCACGATGCAGGTGGGCTTGCTGGAGATTTCGATGCGCTCGATCCTGCCGAAATAAGCGGTGCCGCGCTGCCCGTCCGCGTAGGCGAAGGCGGCGATCTTCAGGTGCAGCGACTGGTTGCGCCGCCACAGCTGCCATGGCTCCCGGGCCGCCGACGCATCCGCGAATTCCTCGATGGCCGGCGTGCGGAAGTAGATCCGCGCCGTGTCCACCAGCTTGGTCTCGTCGTGCGGATGGGCGGCCTTGACGACTTCCACGTGGTCGACCACGAGCGGCATCACGCGGGCGCGGGCGCCGCTCAGTAATTCGAAATACCCGAGCACGCAGACGCTGTCGAGCCGGTCGACGAAGTTCGGCCAGATGTTCAGGTACGTCAGGTTGCCGCTGGCCAGGCTGGGCGACGGCAGCGAGATCTTCGAATTGTCGAGCGTCGCGATGGCCTCGTCGATCGGTCCGCGCAGCGCTGCCACCTGCCGCAGCGGCAGCTGGCCCGAGAAGCGCGCCGAGCAGATGTCCGGCTCCGCAGCGCACGCCGCCGCGGCCGCGCCGGCGGCCAGGCCGGCGACCAACGCGTACCACAACACGTTCATGACGGCCTCCCGCACGCAGTGTCAACAGGCCATCGTAAGCACGGGCGCGTGCGGCCGGCTGACCGTCGCTGGCAACGCACCGCGGCCGGCCAGGCATGGTCAGGAAAGCCCCGTCCTGCCTCGCTATGCTGGGCCGTGCTGACCTGTCGTCCCATCAACTGCCCCCGGGAGATCAAATGGCTATCATGACGAGTCTTGAAGACATGGTGCGGGCAATCGCCGGCTCCGTGATGAATGCACAAAACATGGTGGAGAAGGCGCAGCTGGCCAACATCTCCTCCTTTTTCGACGAGCAGCACCAGCCCACCGTCGTCGACCTGGAACTGCCGGCGATCCACAGCACGGCCGAGCCGGGGTCGAATTACCTGTACCGCGTGCCGCTGATTTCGCTGGTGCCCCACAGCTCGCTGGTGATCGGCGAAGCGGAGGTGGAACTGGATGTGGAGCTGGGCGGCTTCGCCGAGCAGGACCGCGAGGACATCCACGAGGGCATCGTGGACCAGATGGGGCTGGCCCGCCCGCTCGACACGAAGGCCACGCTGATGGTCGACCCGGCCGGCGGCGGCATGGCCAGCAAGAACGGCAATGCGGCCCACATCAAGCTGCGGCTCGTCGCCTCCGACAAGTCCGAAGGCCTGGCACGCCTGATCAACGACGTCGTCAAGGCGCAAGGCCCGGCCGTCGTCGTCGCACCGCCGCCCGACCGGGCCGACACGCCCGTGGTTTCGCCCGGGGTTTCACCGGGACCGGCGCCGGGAGTGACGCCGTGAGCGGCAGCCAGTTCCAGCTGACGAGCATGCGCTTCATCAAGCGCATCGTCGTCGGGAACGACAACCCGCAGGCGATGCGCACGGAAGCGGAAGTGGGCCAGGCGATGGACCTCGTCAACCGCTGCCTGTCCGGATCGCCGCGAGGCTACCTGCTGAACGTCGAAAAGAGCTTCGGCCTGTACAACATCGGCGAACACCAGATCGTGCTGCAGTACGCCGTGTACCACGTCGGCTTCGAACGCAAGCCGCTGTTCCTGGACGAAGCCGATGGCTGACGCCACGCTTCACTACGACGTGGCCCGCCTGCGCGCGGCGCTCGATGCGGCGCGGTGCGACGCCGCCGACATCTGCGGCCCCCGTGCCACCACGCCCGCGGCCACCGACTTCCGCTATGTCGACCTGCGCGACGGCACGCTGCAAACCATCCCGGCAGCGGCGTTCGGCCGCCAGTACGGGCTGTGCCTGCACAGCCTCGAGCTGACGATCCATGGCTATGCCGTAAGCCGGCGCGTCGGCTTCGGCCAAGCGCGGGAGATCGCGTTCAGCACGCGGCCACCGCCGCGCTGGCGCGGCGTACCGCCTTTACTTGCGCTGCGCGTCCAGACGGGGCCAGGCGGCAGCGCCGTCAGCATCGCCGCGGCGCGCGGCCCGGCCGGCATCAGCCGCCAGCACCTCGTCGTGCATCTCGATGCGGCGCTGCAGGAGCAGGTGCTGCGAGCCGTGGGCGCGCCGCCTCCCGACGATGCGGACGATGACCCCATGAGCCCCCCGCCGCGTGCATCGCTGCTCGCCCGCGTGCGTGCAAGCCTGGGCCGGCTGTTCCGGCGCCGATCCGCCCGGTGACCTGGCCAAAGGGCGGCCAAACCCCGGCGTCAGAAACCGACACGAAGCGCCGTTTGCGCGCCCCTAATCTGACCAGGTCGCGACGCAATTCGATGGATGCGCGCCGCCGACGTCCACGCAGTTTCCGGCACCCGTCAGGGTGTAACCCAACAGGAGTACAACATGGCTGAAATCATAGACATGGCGTCGCAATTCAAGGGCTTGCCGATGGGCGACCTGATCGGCGGTCCGCTCACCGCCGCCTGCGACGCGCAGGTCCGGCTTGCATCGGCGACGGCCGACTTCATCAAACACGTGGGCTTCCTGCCACCGAAGGGCAACGATCCGGACGGCATCGGCGACACCCGGCTCGCGCACTTCGCGTTCACCCGGCCGGTGGCGGACCGAAACGATGCCACCCGCACCGTCGAGGAATCGGTGACGCTGGACGTGCCGCTGCTGGCCATCGTCAAGATCCCCAGCCTGGCTATCACGAAGGTCGACATCACGTTCGACATGGAGGTGAAGTCGTCGTTCGCGTCGCGCGAGACGGAAGACAAGAGCGGCAAGTTCGGCGCCGACATCAGCGTGGGCTGGGGCCCGTTCAGCGCCCACGTGCACCTGGAAGGCTCGGTCTCAACGCACAAGGAAAACACGCGCACCTCCGACAACTCGGCGAAGTACCACGTGCAGGTGCTGGCCGAGGATGGCGGCATGCCCGAAGGGCTGGCGCGCGTGATGGACATCCTGCATACCGCGATCCAGCCCCGCACGGCCGCGCCGGCCGCAGGTACGGGCACTTCCACCACGGCGACCACGCCGACCACGCCGCCCGCCCCGGTCGCTCCGCCGCCCGGCCCGTGATCCCGACATAACGCACCGCCGGCAAGCCCGGGCAACCGGGCCGCCGGCGGCCCGCAACCGCATCGCATCGACAGGAGCTCCCACATGACCCCCATCACAGAGCAGCAGTTGCAGGACATTCTCGCGGCCGGCGCCGGCGATCCGCGCCCGCCATTATGGACCGCGCCCCTGAACCAGGGCATGGCCGCGGGCGCGATCGATACGCCGGTGCGCCAGGCCGCGTTCCTGGCCCAGGTGCTCGTCGAATCGGCGCAGCTGCGCCAGCTGGTCGAATCGCTGGAGTATTCGGCGCCGCGGCTGCGGCAGGTCTGGCCGCGGCAGTTCCCCACCGACGCCGACGCGCAAGCCTGCAGCCACGCGCCGGAAAAGCTGGCCAACAAGGTCTACGCGAACCGCCTCGGCAACGGCGACGAGGCGAGCGGCGACGGCTGGCGCTATCGCGGCCGCGGCCTGATCCAGCTGACCGGCCGCGCCAACTACGCCGCGCTGGCGGCCGCGATGCACATCGACGCGGTAGGCAATCCCGACATGCTGGCCGAGCCGACGGGCGCCGTGCTGTCGGCCGTCTGGTTCTGGCAGACGAAAGGCCTGAACGCGATCGCGGATCGCACGGCCGGCAGCGACGGCGACGAGCACTTCACCGAGCTGACACGGCGCATCAACGGCGGCATCAACGGCTTGCCGGAGCGGCGGGCGTATTGGGAACGCACGCGCCAGGTGCTCGGCGTGAACCGCTGACCGCCCCGCCACCCTTTTCACATTTCACATCGGGTTCGCCTGCCTGCCCCGGCAAGCGGGGACGAACTCGCCCTTCATCCATGGAGACCATCATGAGCAACTACAGTAAAGTCCAGTTCATTTCCTGGGAGGTGTACACCGGCCCGATCATCGTCGACCAGCAGGCAGGGATCGGCCTTTACCCCGGCCTGCGCGATCAGGACCAGGACAAGCGCACCGGTGTGCTGGGCCAGTGCCGGGACATCGATGCGCGCGTGGCATTCACGGCCGACGCCCTCGCCAAGGCCGAAGCCGCGAGCGACCGCAGTCCCTCGACGCTGAAGATCTTCATGGCGCCCGAGTTCCTGTACCGCGGCGCCGGCGGTGCCTATCTGAACGACCTGCTGAACGGGTGGCAACCACCGGGTGCGCCGGCCGAGTTTGGCCTGCCGGCGCCCTATAACGGCCCCTGGCCCGGCCTGTTCGGCGCGCTACGGGCCCTGGTGGCCAGGAGCGCCTTTGAAGACTGGGTCTTCGTCTTCGGCACCGCCATCAGCGCATCGTTCCCGACCCGCAAGGCGACATCCGGCAAATACGTGCTCGATCCGTCCCAGCCTGGCGAGATCTACAACTCGGCGCTGATCCAGCGCGGCGGTACGGGCCACACGGCCGATGCCTACGTTTCGCGCAAGCAGTACATCTCCGGCATCGACTTCATCAACTGGTATGGCGCCGTGCAGCAGCACATGCCGGGAACGGTCGAGCCGGCCGATCCCGAGGCAGTGGTGCCCGAGGATGCGATGGGCGTGCCGGAAGGATCGGCCGTATTCCGGCTGCCCGCCGTCAATGACGGCACTGGCGCACCGATCGATTTCGGCATCGAGATCTGCCTCGATCACGCAAGCAGCGGCGGCAACCATGCCAACGCCTTCGGGCGCATACGCACGGCGAACCAGTACGTGAAGATCCAGCTGGTGCCGTCGGCCGGCATGCGCCTGAAACCCGAATCGATTCGCCTGCAGCCGGCCGGCGGCCCCACGCCGAACTCGTACGCGTTCAATTGCGACGGCCTCGCCACGATGGCCGGCAACGAATACGGCAGCCATACCCAGGTGTGGAACGGCGCCAATGGCGCGATCCCCGCCGCGGCCAACAGGCTGATCGAGATCAGCGGGGGCACGCAACTGGCAAACACGGTGGTGCAGGCCGTCGCCCCCACCGTAGCCACTCCGCTTGGGCAGGTGGCAGCCAGCATGTTGTGGAACAACGGGGGCGGGGTGCAAGGCGCCGGCAACGTGCGGGTGATGGCGCCGCGCGACCTGTAGGCTGATCGCCTGGTACAAACGGCGCGCCCGCGCCGGTCGATGAAATACCTGCTCGTAAAAAGAGCCGGCTTGCCGGCTCTTCTTGTTGCCAAGATATTGCTTACCTTCCCTGCGCGTCGATATCGGCCAGCGTCTCCAAACCCTTCGGCGTGACGGTGTACCCGCCTTCGGTGGCGACGATATGGGATTTCTTGCCGAGGAAAGCGAGCACGTCGCCATCCAGCACAGTGGCGGGATCGGCGGCGAGGGAGCGCAGGCCGACGATGCAGCGGCGCAGGAACAGGATTTCCTTGCCCTTGTCGGTCAGCGCGATGCGGCCGTCGCGGGAGACGGACAGCATCTTCAGGCCGGCCAGCCGCTTCGTATTGCGCGCCACGCAGGCGCTGGGCCTGCCCTGCACGCCGCGGCGCACTTCGTCCAGCGCGTTGTATTCGTCGGTGGTGAGTTTTTCGTCTTTCATTCAAACAGGTCCATGATGGCGCAAGGCCGCCATGGTACGCGGGGCGCGCGGGACCGGCAAGCGCCCCACTCGCTTATTTCCCTCTTATTTGAACGCCTTCACCGTCAGCCACAGCAGGCCAAGACCGGCCACGACGCCGGCCCATGCCATGCGGATGTGGTTCATCCGGCGGCCCAGGTAGATCTTGTTATGTAAGGAATTGCCCATGGCACTCTCCAAAATAAATCATCAGGTCTTGGAATCGATTATAAAAACAGTTCGGTGACGCTCATGTGACAACCGCCACAAAAACAACACGATGTATCCACACAGCAACAGCTATTTCTAAGCATCAATGCGGCGCCGCAGCATGAGCCGTCCTGTTAGCATTTGTCCATCCCACACCAACAGGAGAGAGCGATGGCAACGACGCAACGACCCGAGTCGCCTGACGAAGCCAAGGGCGGCCACATGATGAACGAGCCGGATATCGGCAGCGGCGAGAAATCGCCGGGCGAGCAGGAAACGGACGAACAGATTCGCCAGATCCCGCAACGTACCCCGCCGGCGCCGCAGTCGAACCCGCAGCGCTGATCACATCTTCATCGGTGGCGGCGGTGCCGTTGGTTCCTTTACCGGCGGCACCTCCGTCGGCGGTACCTCGGGCGCGGGCGGCTGCGCCGGCGGATCCTGTTCGGGTTGTGGCAGATCCGGATCCGGCGTGATGTGCGCGCGGATGCCCGAGTCCTTGCTGGTCGGCTGCATGCTCATGCTCCTCAGTAAATATTGACAAAAAGCTTATCACTTCCGGCGCAATCGTGTCGCCGGGCATGACTCAAGCGGAACGCAAGCCCCCCTTCCAAAATCGCAAATTGTGGCGCCAAACGGTGCCCCCTACACTGGCTCGAACGACAACAACCGAGCCAGCCATGCCCGCTTTCGATCTCTCCCTGTTGCAGCAATGGGTCGGCAAGACCGAGACGCTGCACGACACCGTCCACCCCGGCACCATTGCCGCCCTGGCCGCCACATTGGACCTTCCCGCTCCCGCCGCCGCGCTGCCGCCGCTGTGGCACTGGATCCTGTTCTGGTCCGCCGCGCCCGGCGCGCAGCTGGGCGAGGACGGTCACCCGCGCCGCGGCGGCTTCCTGCCGCCCGTGCCGCTGCCGCGGCGGATGTGGGCCGGTGGCCGGCTGACCTTTATCCACCCGGTCCCCATCGGTGCGGACCTGACGCGCAAGTCGACGATCCGCGACGTGCAGGCCAAGGATGGCGCCACCGGGCCGCTGGCGTTTGTCACCGTGCGCCACGAGATCGCCCATGACGGCGTCACGGCCATCACCGAGGAGCACGACATCGTCTACCGCGGCCTGCCCGCGCCCGGCACACCGGCACCGGCGGCGAAGGCCCCACCGGGCGGCGCCGAGTGGTCGCGCACCATCGTGCCGGACCCGGTGCTGCTGTTCCGCTACTCGGCGCTGACCTTCAACGGCCACCGCATCCATTACGACCGCAGCTACGTGACAGACGTGGAAGGCTATCCGGGCCTGATCGTGCATGGCCCGCTGATCGCCACGCTGCTGCTCGAACTGCTGCGCGCCCGCCTGCCGGACGCGAAAGTGGCGTCGTTCAGCTTCCGCGCCGTCGCGCCGCTGTTCGATACCGCCCCGTTCACGGTGCGCGGCAAGCGCGGCCCGGACGGCACCGTGCTGCTGTGGGCCGAAACGCCCGACGGCGCGCTGGCGATGCAGGCCGAAGCGCAACTCACTGAATGACGCACTGAATGACGACCATGCTCAACCACCAGGACCAATACCAGGACATCCGCGACGCGGTACGCGCGCTGTGCGCCCAATTCCCCTCCGCCTACTTCCGCGAAGTCGACGAACGGCGCGGCTACCCGGAAGCCTTCGTCGACGCACTGACGGAGGCCGGCTGGCTGGCCGCGCTGATCCCGCAGGAATACGGCGGCGCCGGGCTGGGGCTGACGGAAGCTTCCGTCATCATGGAAGAGATCAACCGCAGCGGCGGCAACTCCGGCGCCTGCCACGGCCAGATGTACAACATGGGCACCTTGCTGCGTCACGGCTCCGAGGAACAGAAGCGCACCTACCTGCCGAAGATCGCCAGCGGCGAACTGCGCCTGCAATCGATGGCCGTGACGGAACCGACGACGGGCACGGACACGACGAAGATCCAGACCACCGCCGTCAGGAAGGGCGACCGCTACGTCGTCAACGGCCAGAAGGTGTGGATCTCGCGCATCCAGCATTCCGACCTGATGATCCTGCTAGCACGTACCACACCGCTGGCCGACGTGGCGAAAAAGTCGGAGGGCATGTCGATCTTCCTCGTCGACCTGCACGCGGCCATCGGCAATGGCATGACGGTGCGGCCGATCGCCAATATGGTCAACCATGAAACCAACGAAGTCTTCTTCGACAACCTGGAGCTGCAGGCGGAGAGCCTGATCGGCGAGGAAGGCAAGGGCTTCAAGTACATCCTGGACGGCCTGAATGCCGAGCGCACCCTGATCGCCGCCGAATGCATCGGCGACGGCTACTGGTTCATCGACAAGGTGACCAAATACGTGGGCGAACGCATCGTGTTCGGCCGCCCGATCGGCCAGAACCAGGGCGTGCAATTCCCGATCGCGAAAGCGTACGTGAACCTGGAGGCCGCCAACCTGATGCGCTACCAGGCGTGCGCGCTGTTCGACGCGCACCAGAGCTGCGGCGCGCAGGCGAACATGGCGAAGATGCTGGCCGCCGACGCGTCGTGGGAAGCGGCCAACGCCTGCCTGCAGTTCCACGGCGGCTTCGGCTTCGCCCACGAATACGACGTCGAGCGCAAGTTCCGCGAGACGCGGCTGTACCAGGTCGCGCCGATCTCGACGAACCTGATCCTGTCCTACGTGGCCGAGCACGTGCTGGGCATGCCCCGTTCGTTCTGAGGAGGCACCATGCGACCATTGGAAGGCATCACCGTCGTCACCCTCGAACACGCGATCGCCGCGCCGTTCTGCACCCGCCAGCTGGCCGACCTGGGGGCCCGCGTCATCAAGGTCGAGCGCCCCGGCGTCGGCGACTTCGCGCGCGCCTACGACAGCCGCGCGCGCGGCCTCGCCTCGCACTTCGTGTGGACCAACCGCTCGAAGGAAAGCCTCACCCTGGACGTCAAGCACGAGCAGGCGAACGGCGTGCTGCACAAGCTGCTGGCCGATGCGGATGTGCTGGTGCAGAACCTGGCGCCCGGCGCCGCGGCGCGCCTGGGCCTGTCGTACGACGCGCTGCGCGCACGCTATCCGCGCCTGATCGTCTGCGACATCTCAGGCTATGGCGCCGATGGTCCGTACCGCGACAAGAAAGCCTACGACCTGCTGATCCAGAGCGAGGCGGGCTTCCTGTCGATCACCGGCTCCGGCGACGAACCGGCCAAGGCGGGATGCTCGATCGCCGACATCGCGGCCGGCATGTATGCGTACACGAACATCCTGGCGGCGCTGATCCGGCGCGGCCGCACGGGTGAAGGCTGCCGGCTCGACGTGTCGATGCTGGAAGCGCTGACGGAGTGGATGAGCTACCCGCTGTACTACGCGATGGATGGCGCGGAGCCGCCGCCGCGCGCCGGTGCCGCGCACGCGACGATTTACCCTTATGGCCCCTTCCCCGCCGGCGACGGCAAGACCGTGATGCTCGGCCTGCAGAACGAGCGCGAATGGGCCGTGTTCTGCGCCAGGGTGCTGCTGCGTCCGGAGCTGGCCACCGATCCCCGCTTCGCATCGAACGCGGCGCGCAACGCGGCCAGAGCCGAGCTGCGCGAGCTGATCGACGACGTATTCATGGCCCTCACGGCGGAACAGGTGATCGAACGGCTCGATGCGGCGCAGATCGCCAACGCCCACCTGAACGACATGCACGACGTGTGGCACCACGCCCAGCTGGCGGCGCGGGCACGCTGGACCGAAGTGGCGACGCCCGCCGGGCCGATGCCGGCCCTGCTGCCTCCCGGCGTGCCGGCCGACTTCGCGCCGCGCATGGATGCGGTGCCCGCACTGGGCCAGCACACCGACACGATCCTGCAACAGCTGGGCTACGCGCCCCTCGATATCGCCGCGCTGCGCGCAGCGGGCGCCATCTGAAAGGACATCCAATGAATCATCCGAGCCGCGACCTGGCGGCCTTCGCCGCGCAACTGCGCTACGACGACATTCCCACGCCCGTGTTGCGCCGCGCCGAAGACCTGTTGCTGGACTGGGCAGCCTCCGCGCTGGCTGGCAAGGGCGCCCGTCCTGTCGAGACGATCGCCCGTTTCGCCGCGCAGATGGGCGGTCCCGGCACGGCGCAGGTGCTGATCTCGCGCACGCACACGACGCCCCTGTTTGCCGCGCTGGTGAACGGCGCCTCGTCGCACTACGCCGAGCAGGACGACGTGCACAACGGCTCCGTGTTCCATCCGGCCGCCGTCGTGTTCCCGGCCGCGCTGGCCGTCGCCCAGGCGCAGGGCAATTCCGGCCGCGAACTGCTGTGCGCCGCGGTGGCCGGTTACGAGGTCGGCATCCGCGTCGGCGAATTCCTCGGCCGTTCGCACTACCGCATCTTCCATACGACAGGCACCGCTGGCACGCTGGCCGCCGCCGCGGCAGCCGGCCGCCTGCTGGGCCTCGACGCCGGCCAGATGCTGCACGCATTCGGCTCGGCCGGCACGCAGGCGGCCGGCCTGTGGGAATTCCTGCGCGACGCTGCCGATTCCAAGCAGCTGCACACGGCGAAGGCGGCAGCGGACGGCTTGACGGCCGCGTGGCTTGCCCGCGATGGTTTTACGGGCGCACAGCACATCCTCGAAGGCCCACAGGGCATGGGCGCCGGCATGTCGCGCGATGCCGATCCGGCCCGGCTGACGGACCGCCTGGGCACGCGCTGGGCGCTGCCCGAAACGTCGTTCAAGTACCACGCTTCGTGCCGCCACACGCACCCCGCCGCCGACGCGCTGCTGCAAGTGATCCAGGCGCACGGCCTGCGGCCGGCCGACATCGCGCACGTGGAAGCGCGCGTGCACCAGGCCGCGCTGGACGTGCTGGGCCCTGTCGAACACCCGCGCACGGTCCACCAAGCCAAGTTCTCGATGGGCACGGTGCTGGGCCTGATCGCCACTTGCGGCGTTGCCGGCCTGACGGAGTTCGCAGAGCGGTTCGATGCAGCGGGCATCGTTGCCTTCCGCGGCAAGGTCCGCATGGTGCTCGACGCCGAAGTCGATACCGCCTACCCGGCGCGCTGGATCGGCAAGGTGACCGTCACGACGACGGACGGCCGTGTGCTGCACGGCCGCGTCGACGAACCGAAGGGCGACCCGGGCAACACGCTGTCGCGCGCCGAGCTGCGCGACAAGGCGTTGCGGCTGGCCGCGTTCACGCAAGCGGCAACGCCTGCCGAGGTGGACGCGCTGGTCGAACGCATCTGGTCCATCGCGCAGCTCGATCGGATCGGAGACTTGCTGTGAAGCCGCCGCGCAGTTACCTGTTCGTGCCCGCCACCCGGCCGGAGCGCATCGCCAAGGCGCTGGCCAGCGGCGCCGATGCCGTCATCGTCGACCTGGAAGACGCCGTCGCGCCGGCCGACAAGGAACCTGCCCGCCGCGCGCTGTCCGGCTGGCTGGACACGCATGCCACGCCGGTGTACGTGCGCATCAATGCCGCCGACTCGCCATGGTTCGCCGGCGATCTTGCGCTATGCGGCCGGGCCGGGATTGCGGGGATTGCCGGCATTGTGCTGCCGAAGGCCCAGTGGCCCGAGGACGTGGCCACTGTTGCCGCGGTTGCCCCCGTGCTGCCGCTGATCGAATCGGCGCGCGGCATCGACAATGTGCGCGCCCTCGCTGCCGCACCGCGCGTGCAGCGACTGCTGTTCGGCGCGATCGACTTTGCTCTCGATCTGGGCATCGCCGACGAGCGCGAGGCGCTGCTGCCGTATCGCGCGCAACTGGTGCTGGCGTCGAAGCTGGCCGGGCTGCCGGCACCAGTGGATGGCGTGACGACGGCCACCGACGACGACGCCCTCGTGGCGGCCGACACGCACTACGCGCGCCGGCTCGGCTTCGGCGCCAGGCTGTGCATCCACCCGCGCCAGGTCGCTCCCGTGCACGAGGCCTTCGCGGCCACGCCTGCCGAAGTGGCATGGGCCCGCCGCGTGCTTGCCGCCGCAAGCGCATCGGGCGGCGGCGCCGTGCAGCTGGACGGCCGGATGATCGACCGCCCCGTGATCGCCGCCGCGGAAAAAATTCTTGCTTCGCTATCGTAACCGGCCGATGGGTCAGACCCGGCGGGGCTTTGCAGGGATTTCAAGGAGCACCGCTCCTTGCCTGCAAAGCGGTGCCGGCTTACAAGCCGGCACTCCCCCCTGACCCAAGAACTTGGGTTCTGGGTTGTAGCTTGAATGAACCCAAAAACCAGAAGCTTGGGTCAGAAAGGAGTTCGGCCTTGCAGGGCCGAACCGTTCGGCCGGCGCGAAGCGAGGCTTCACGAAACCCCTGCCTCACCCCAGCGGGTCTGACCCGAACCGACAAAACCAGGAGACAACCATGAAACTCAAACCGCTGTTCGCCGCCGCCCTCCTCGCGGCATCCGCCGCCTGGGCCCAGGAGCCCATCGTCATCAAGTTCAGCCACGTGACCACGGCCGATACGCCAAAGGGCAAGGGGGCGCAGAAGTTCAAGGAGCTGGCCGAAGCGGCCACGCAAGGCCGGGTCAAGGTCGACGTCTACCCGAACAGCCAGCTGTACAAGGACAAGGAAGAGCTGGAGGCGCTGCAGATGGGCGCCGTGCAGATGCTGGCGCCGTCGCTGTCGAAGTTCGGGCCGCTGGGCGTGAAGGAATTCGAGGTCTACGACATTCCGTACATCCTGCCCAGCAAGGCGGCGCTGCGGCGCGTCAACGAAGGGCCGGTCGGCAAGGCGCTGCTGAAGAAGCTGGAAACCAAAGGCATCGTCGGCCTGGCGTACTGGGACAACGGCTTCAAGGAAATGACGTCCAACAAGCCGATCGCCCAGCCGGCCGACTTCCGCGGCCAGAAGATGCGCATCCAGTCATCCAAGGTGCTCGATGCGCAGATGCGCGCGCTGGGCGCCAACCCGCAGGTGCTGGCGTTCTCCGAGGTGTACCAGGGCATGCAGACTGGTGTCGTGGATGGCAGCGAGAACACGCCGTCGAACATCTACACGCAGAAGATGCACGAGGTGCAGAAGTACATGACCGTGTCCGACCATGGCTACATCGGCTACGCGGTCATCGCCAACAAACGCTTCTGGGATGCGCTGCCGCCCGACATCCGCACGGCGCTGGACGGCGCGATGCGCGAAGCCACGCGCTATGCGAACACGATCGCGCAGCAGGAAAACGACGCGGCGCTGGAAGGCATCAAAAAGGCCGGCAAGACGCAGGTGCGCGAACTGAGCCCGCAGGAAAAGGCGGCGTGGCGCAAGGCGCTGCTGCCGGTGCAGGCGACGGTGGCGCCGCGCGTCGGCAAGCCGCTGATCGATGCGTTCAACCGCGAGGCCGCGGCTGCCGAGGCGGAACAGCGCGCCGCCAGCCGCTGATCAATCACCCGGTCACTGCGCGCCGGCGCGGATCTCGTCGACGAGTTCGCGCGCATACGTAGGCAGCGCGTCCAACGCCTGCACGACGACGCTGCGCTCGCGCACGGCCCACGGCTCCTGCAGCTCCACCAGCGCGAGGCGCATCGAACGGGCATGGCGCACCGCTGCCGATTGCGGCAGGATTGCGATGCCCACGCCGTTCTCCACCATCCGGCACATCGCCTCGAAGCCGCGCACCTGGATGCGCAGCTGCAGCCGCTGGCCAGCTTCCAGCGCCATCCGGTTCAGGAAGTGCTGCAAGGTGCTGCCCTCGTGCAGGCCGATGTGCTGGTAGTCCAGCGTTTGCGCGAAGCCCACGCTGCCGGCCGCCGCCAGCGGGTGGCCCGGCGCTGTCGCCAGCACGAGGCGGTCGGTCGAGAAAGCGATCACTTCCAGGCCCTGCTCCGGCACGGGCCCGGCCACGATGCCGATGTCCGCCGTGCCTTCGGCGATGCCGCGCACGATATCCTGGTTCAGCCGCTCTTCCAGCGCCACGTTGACCTGCGGGTGGCGTCCCAGGAAGCGGCCCAGCACTTCCGGCATGAATTCGGTGACGGCCGTCGTGTTCGCGAAGATGCGGATATGGCCGCGGATGCCGTTGTTATATTGCTGCATCTCGCTCTTCAGCCGCTCCACCTGCTGCATGAACTGCTGGGCATGCGCGAGCAGCGTCTCGCCGGCGGGCGACAGCTGCACGCCCTTGTTCTCGCGGTACAGCAGCCGCGTGCCGAAGCGCGTCTCCAGCTCCTTTACGCGGTTGCTGGCGGCGGCCAGCGACATGTGCATGCGCTCGGCGCTGCGGGTCAGGCTTTTCAGCTCGGCGATGTGGATGAACAGGCGCAGGTCGGTCAGGTCGAACAGCATGGCTTTCCTCGGGTGAGAGGCGATTCTACGCCAGATGGGAGGCGGCAGCCTGCCGCGGATTTCGCTACACTGCACGATCCGACGCGAGAACTATCAGAGGAACACCATGAGCACACGAGGATTCACGGGCCGCCGGCCCGGTGCCGACGCGGCACGCCGCCTGCCGCCGGGCCAGAGCGAGACGGACGATTTTCCCGTGCTGTCGCTGGGCCCCGCCCCGCGCATCGACACGGCCAACTGGCGCTTCACCTTGCGCCACGGCTCCCGGCCCCTGAAGATCTGGAACTGGGAAGAGTTCAACGCCCTGCCCCGCACCACGTGGCGCGGCGACATCCACTGCGTCACCACGTGGAGCAAATTCGACACCGTGTGGGAAGGCGTCACGTTCGACGACCTGCTGGCCGCCGCCGGCATCGCGGCCCCGACGGCTTACCTGCTGGCGCAGTCGTACGACGATTACGACACCAATGTGCCGGTGGCCGACCTCGTGAATGGCCAGGCGATGGTCGCCACGCACTTCAACGGCGCGCCGCTCGAGCCCGAGCACGGCGGCCCGGCGCGGCTGCTGGTGCCGCACCTGTACTTCTGGAAAAGCGCGAAATGGGTCAGCGGCCTGAAATTCACGGAGCGCGACGAAGCGGGCTTCTGGGAGCTGCGCGGCTACCACATGCGCGGTGACCCGTGGCGCGAACAACGCTATTCGGACGATTGATGCGCGCCGATGACTGACACGGGTAACTGGCAGACAGCCGTCATCACGCGCATCGAACGGCGCACGCCGCGCCTGTCCAGCTTCTTCCTGGACGCGCCGCTCGCTTCGCATACGGCCGGCCAGCACGTGGACGTGCGCCTGACGGCACCGGACGGCTACCAGGCGCGCCGCAGCTATTCGATCGCATCCGCACCGGGCGCCGGCGAGGTGGAACTGGCGATCGAGCTGCTGGACGACGGTGAAGTGTCAGGCTGGTTCCACGACGTGGCGCAGCCGGGCGATACGCTCGAAGTACGCGGCCCGCTCGGCGGCCACTTCGTGTGGACGCAGGCGCAACCGGGCCCGCTGCTGCTGGCCGGCGGCGGCTCCGGCATCGTGCCACTCGTGGCGATCGTGCGCGCCTGGGCGGACGCGGGCGCACCCGTGCCGCTGCTCCTGCTGCACTCGGCGCGCACGTGGGACAGCCTGGCGTTCCGCGAAGAGCTGGCGGCCATCGCCGCCGCGCATCCCGCCTTTGCCTACGTCACGACGGTGACGCGTGGCGACGCACCGCAGGGTTACCGCCGTCGGCTCGACCGAACATTGCTCGATGAAGCGCTGGCACAGTGGGGCCACGCACCGGCCACGGCTTATGTCTGTGGCGCGAACGGCTTCGTTGAAACGGTGGCGCAGCTGCTGGACGACGCGGGCACGGCACCGCGCGCGATCCGCACGGAGCGCTATGGCGGCTGAGGGCCGCCGGATGGACTAGCGCCGCTTGTTCACGATGCCGGCCAGCGCGGCGCTGACGTCCAGCACCACGTCAGGGGCAAGACCCGGGCCGTCGTTGGCATCGAGCTTCTCCGGCACCCACACGTCGTAGTGCACGTCATCGCTCAGCCATCCCGCCTTCCACATCGCGTCCCGCGTTCCCTTTGCTACCGACAGTGTCAATGTCGCAGGTACGCCGTTCACCTTCCGGATCAGGAATTCTTCCGCGATGACGCTCCGGGCACCCGCTGCCTTCATGTCGAATGACGTGATGGCGATGCGTCTGCCACGCCACGTGAACACGGAGGTCGACCGGAATTGGTCCTCCGGCAGCACGCCCTCCAGCGTAACGGATTCGTTGCCATCCGCTGCGAAGACGAGGGGTGGGCTCAGCTTCTTGAACAGAGGATGGGACATGAAGCTGTTCACGAGGTCGACATAAGCTGTGGAGGTCTCCATGCGGAGGTAACCTCCTGGATCGAGCTTCGTGCCCTGCCACAGAAAGGCCCGCTCCTCGGCGCTCAGCTCCGACGCCGGGATAACGGACTTCCCGCGCTGAAGCATCGACGCCAGCGGCGCGGGCACGGGATCGGCGTTGGCCGTCGCGACGACCGCCAACAGGCAAATCAGTGGAAAATGGTTGAAGTTCATGATCGGCGACCATCATACCAGCCGCCGCGCTTGCGTGATCAACCGCGGTCCGCCACCGCCACCCCTTCCCGGTGCCCCGCCAGGATCGCCAGGATCTGCTCGACGCTGACCGGTTTCACGAGGTGTTCCTCGAAGCCCGCCTCGAACGCCAGGTCGCGGTCCTTCTGCTGGCCCCAGCCGGTGACGGCGACCATCACGGTGTGGGCCAGCGCGGACATGCGGCGCAGCGCGCGCGCCAGGTCATAGCCGTTCAGGCCCGGCAGGCCGATGTCGAGGAAGGCGAAGTCCGGCGCGGTCTCCGGCGTGAACGCCGTTCCGGCGGCCAGCGCCTGCTGGCCGTCGTGGCAGACCTGCACCGTGTGCCCCAGGGTGCGCAGCAGCGCGCCGATCGCGTTGACGAAGTCCACGTTGTCGTCCACCAGCAGGATGCGGTGCGGCTTGCCCTGGCCGGCCGGGGGCAATGTGCGGGCGACGCTGTCGCCGGCCGTCTGCAGCACCGGCAGCGTGACGACGAACGCGCTGCCCTTGCCGGGGCCGTCGCTGGACGCTTCGATCGTGCCGTCGTGCAGCTCCACGAGGCGGCGCGCCAGCGACAGGCCGACACCCAGGCCCGCATTGCTGCGCTCCAGCGATGCGTCGGCCTGCACGAACATCTCGAAGATCTCGCCCAGCATCTGCGGGGCGATGCCGATGCCGTCGTCGGCCACGCGGATGCGCAGCCGGCCGTCCGCATCGAGCTGCGCATCGAGCCGGATATGGCCGCCGCGCGGCGTGTAGCGCGCCGCATTGTTCAACAGGTTCGACAGCACCTGCGCCAGCCGGGTCGCATCGCCCAGCACGTACACGGGCTGCGCCGGCAGTTCGACGGCCAGCGCATGGCCTTGCGCGTCGATGAACGGGCGGGCGATCTCCAGCGCGTTCGAGACGACGGCGCGCAGCTCGACGGGTTCGCGGCGGATCGTCAGCTTGCCCGTGTTGATGCGGGAGACGTCGAGCAGGTCGTCCACCAGCCGCACCATCTGCTTCAGCTGGCGCTCCATCACGCCGCGCGCCCGTTCGGTGGCGGCCGGGTCGCCGCCGTTCAGCCGCATGATGTCGAGGCCCGTGCGGATCGGTGCCAGCGGGTTGCGCAGCTCGTGGGCCAGCGTGGCGAGGAATTCGTCCTTGCGGCGGTCCGCCAGCAGCAGCGCCTGTTCGGCGTTCTGCCGCACGGCCATCTCGCGCTCGAGCGTGCGGTTGGCGTCCTGCAGCGCATTGGCGCGGCGGCCGATCTCGGCCAGCATGTCGTTGAACGCGTCGACCAGCGTGCCGATCTCGCCGCTGGCGGCGCGGCGCACCCGCAGCGAGAAATCGCGCTTTTGCATCACGTCGCGCGCCACGTCCGTGACGGCCTGCAGCGGCCGCGTGATCGACAGTTGCAGGCTGCCGGCGACAATTCCAGCCAGCAGCAGGCTGCCCAGCATCACGCCGCCCAGGATGATCGCGTAGCTGGCCACCCGGTCCAGCAGCCGGTAGCGGGCCGACAGGTAGACGGTGCCCACCCGTTCGCCGTTCTCGACGATCGGATGGAACACGACCATCCGGCCGCCCTCGATCGTGTAGCCGGGCCGGCCGGGCCGCACCGGGAACACGGGCTGCTCGCCCACCGCTTGCGCATAGGCGGCGAAGATGGCGCCGTTGGCGCCGTAGATCGCGCCTTGCTGGATCTGCGGCCGCACCCGCAGCAGCGCCAGGTTCTGGCGCGCGGCGACGGGGTCGTTGAAGCTGACGGCCGGCGCCGACACGGTGGCGACGATTTCCGCCTGCGTCGTCAGGTCGTCCACCCAGTTCTGCTGGAACGTCGTCAGGTCGTACACCAGCATGCTGATCGACATCGTCACGAGCGCCACGAACGTCGTCGCCAGCGCCATCACGACCAGTTTCGCACGCACCGTGCTCGCCCACCGCTCGGGCAATCTCAGGCGGGGCCACACCGCGCGCGCCACTCAGCCTCCCTTCTGCACGTGCCACGCCACGGACAGCAAGCGCGAGCTCAGTTTCAGGTTGCTGCGCTCGGCCGCCGGCAGCGACACCTCGAAGCGCACGCGGTCCTCGACGATGCGGAAATTGATCACGGCGCCCTGCTGCAGGCCGTTCTCGTCTTCCGTCACGCCCAGCACGCCGTTCTGCGCCGCGGTACGCAATACCTTCGGCAGCACGGCCGTCTCGGCGCCGACGAACACCATCTGCAGCCCGGCCAGCGGCTCCCCTTCGCGCAGGCTGCGCACGGCCACGGGGCGGCCGTTGACCGTCTTGCCGGCCGTGATGCGGGTCAGTTCGGTAGCCACGTCGTCGGCACCCAGCACGCCGACAACGAGCGGGCCGGCCGCTTCGGTGGCGGCGGGGAATTCCACGTAGCCGAGGAACTTGAACAGGTAGGCGGCCTTGACGCTGCGCTCCAGGTTCGCCGCGGCGATCGACGCGGGCTGGCCGCCGGCCGTGCACGTCAGCGCAAGGCACAGCATGACCAGCGCCAGCAGCGCGCCAAACCACCAGGTGGGTGACCAAGTGGTTGACCACGTCTTCGCCGTGGCGGATCGAGGGGGGACGATGACGAGTGGCGGCATGTCAGAATCGTACAGTGAGCTTGAGGATCGCGGTACGTTCGTACACGCTGCGATTGACCGCCTGGCCGAATTCCGGGTGGGAACCGTGCAACAGGTTCTGCCCGATCAGCGCCACGTCGATGTTCGGCCGCACCCGCCACATCCATTGCAGGTCCAGCTCGTGGTAGGACGGCACATACGGGCGCGGCAGCGCGCCCACGTAGCGCAACGTCCAGTCCAGTTGCATGTTCGCCGGCAGGTCGTGCGACGAGCGCAGCTGCCAGTAATGGTTCGGGTCGGAGGTGGCGAGGCCATACTGCGCGTTCGGATCGCCGCTGCCCGGGTGCACCGCCGTGCGCACGCGCTGCACGACGAGGCCGGCGTTCAGCCGCCACGTGTCGCGCACCTGCCAGCGCGCCCACATCTCGATGCCGCGGGTATTCCCGTAGCCCATATTGCGCACCTCGGACAACCCGCTGTACGCGGGGCCGCGCGGATTCGGCTCCTGCGTGCGCAGCCGGTCGTAGTCGGCGAAGAACGCCGTCGCCGAATAGGAGATCGCCGGGCTGGGCTGGATGCGGTAGCCCAGTTCCGCCACGTTGGCCGTCTCGGAAACGAAGTTCGGGCCGCCGCCGAGCGCGTAGCGCGGCACGCCGCCCAGGTTCAGCGGCTTGACGGGCGAATACAGGTCGCGGTCGAGGCGCGCCGGCGCCCGCACCGCGCGGGCCACGCTGGCCCACAGCAGCTGGCGGTTGTCCGGCGTCCACGCCAGCCGCGCGCTGGGCAGGTATTCGGCGCCCGTGTAGTGGTTGTGCTCGACTTTCGCGCCGACGGTCAGGCGCAGGTCGTCCGTCAGCGCCAGCTCGTCCTGCGCGAACAGGCTGCCCCAATGCATCGTCAGCTCCGGCGGCAGGATCGCGTAGGCGCGGCCGTTCGTCAGCCGGTCGCGCGCGTAGCGGTAGCCGCCGCCCCACGTGATGTTGTGGCGCTCGGCCACGCGCAGGCTGTGCTGCGCTTCAAGTTCCACCGTGTCGAGCCGTTCGACGATCGCGTTCGGCTGGTCGCGCTCGGTGTGATCGAGCACCAGCTGCAGGCGCACGTTGGCGTCGTCGGCCAGGCGGCGCGTCAGCCGCGTGACGAGGTTGGCGCCGGAGATGCGGATCGACGCCGGGGTGTTCTGCGCCAACTCCCCTTCGTACACGTCGCCCGACACCATCAGGCCGCCGCCGGCGCGATCCCAGTCGGCCCGGAAGCCGCCCTGCTTGCGCGTGTACGCGCTGGGCAGCGCACTGGCGACGGAGCTGGCGGCATCGTCCGCATCCACGTAGCGGGCATACACGCGGTAGTGGCCGCCGTTCGGCAGCAGGCCGCCGTAGCGCACGTTGGCATCGCGGTCGTCCTTGCTGCCCGTCGCGGCAAGCAGGCCGCCCTGGCTGTCCTTGGCCGAACGCGTGATCACGTTGATGACGCCATTGACGGCATTCGCGCCCCAGATCGAGCCGCCCGGCCCGCTGATCACCTCGATGCGTTCGATGTCCTCGATCAGCACGTCCTGCGCATCCCAGAACACGCCGGAGAACAGCGGCGTGTAGACGTTGCGCCCGTCGATCAGCACGAGCAGCTTGTTCGACTGCACGCCGTTGAAGCCGCGCGCGGTGACCGCGTAGTTGCGCGCATCGACGCGTGCGACTTGCAGGTTGGGAGCCAAGCGCAGCGCTTCGGGCAGCGTGCGCGCGCCGCTGCGGCGGATTTCGCTGCCGCCGATGATGTAGATCGACGCTGCCGCGTTGGCGAGGCGTTCCTCCTGGCGCGAGACGGACGTGATGACGATGTCGCTGAGCTGCTCGAGCGACAGTTCGGCAATGTCATCCTGCTGCGGCGCGCCCGCGGCACCCCCCGTCGCCAGGACGAGGCAAGCCGTCGCGAGGGGCGCACGAATTGTGATTGGTCTCATAAGCCGCGCCAGCAGGTTGAATTGTCTGGAAGAATTATAAACACGCTGCAGCACAGTATCGCGCACTGTAGCGCAGTCGCGTCTCAATTTTGCAAGCCATCCGTAAGACCGTGGCGCGGCTGCCGCGTTCCGCTGTGTTGTCACAGCACCGGCGCGGCGCGGCAATTCCGCCAGGATTGGTATACTCGCTGCCCATGAACAAGTACACACGCATGTCGGAAGAATGGGACCGGTGGCTTGACGCGAGCCTGGACAAGGGCTGCCGGACGCAGGACATCGTGGCCGCGATGGTGGCCGCGCATTACGACCCCGCCTATGCCGAGCGCACCGTGGCGGAACGCCAGGCGCAGCGCCTGCAGCCGGCCGCGGCCGCCAAGCCGGGCCCCTACCGCTACGGCACGCCGACGATCCGCCACCGCGACAACGTGATCGAAACGAGCGACCGCGTCGTGCGAGTGACGATGCGCATCGAGCAGCCCGTGATCGCCGTGCTCGACGACGTGTTCGCGCCGGAGGAATGCGATGCCGTCATCGCGCTGGCGCGGGCGCGCCTGCAACCGTCCGCCACACTGAGCCCGACGACGGGCGAGAACCAGGTGCGCGAGCACCGCACCAGTGAAGGCGCGTTCCTCGACGATGCCGGCGACCCGCTGCTGAAGCGCCTGAACGGACGCATCGCCGAGATCATGAACCAGCCGGTGGCCCATGGCGAGGCGCTGCACGTGCTGCATTACCAGGTGGGCGCCGAATACAAGCCGCACCACGACTACTTCGACCCGGCCAACCCCGGCTTCGCGGCCACGCTGAAACGGGGCGGCCAGCGCGTCGCCACGTTGATCGTCTACCTGAACGACGTCGAGGAAGCGGGCGACACGATCTTCCCGAAGCTGGGCTTGTCCATCGTGCCCAAGCAAGGCCGCGCCGTCTACTTCGAATACGTGAACGGCGACGGCCAGCTGGACGAAGCGAGCCTGCACGGCGGCGCACCCGTCGCGCGCGGCGAGAAGTGGGTCGCCACGAAGTGGGTGCGGCAGGGCGTGTTCCGCTGAACGGGCCCGCCTAGGCACAGGACCGTTGCCGGCGCGCGAGCCAGAGCACGCAGGCAAGCCCGGCACCGTACAGCGGCAGCGGGGCCGGCTCCGGTACCGCCGGCAAGGTCGCGGCCGAGACGGCATAGTCGAAGTACAGCAGGTACAGTGGCCCCGGTTCCAGCAGCGGTGTCGTCATCGTGAACGCCAGCAGGCCGGAATCGTAGGCGGCCTCTCCCGCCGCCACCGTGCGGTTCAGCGCCGCCGGCGCGAACGTCGACTCGGCGCCCGTGCTGTTGTTTTTCAACGTGACGGCAAAAGACACGGCCGCGCTGGCGTCGTCCGCGCGCGCGGCGTGTGCCTGGGCCGTGGCGCGGCCCTGGAACGACAGCACCAGCGCGTCGGCGCTGTCGACAGTGAAGACGAGCGGGTACAGGCTGGCCTCGGCCAGCGCATGGCTTGCTTGCGCCGTCGAAACCGCCTCGGCCGTCATCACGTGAAAGGCATTCGACGTATCGGCGGAGCGCAGGTTGCGGGTCTCTTCGAATGCCGCCGCGGCGTCGCCGGCCAGCGGCGACGGCGCCGGCGCGCAGCCGGTTCCCGTGCAGCTGTACAGCCAGGTATGGAGATCGGGCTCCTCGACGAAGTCGCGCCCCCCGCCCCGCCGGCCATCCGCTTCCGTGACGACCGTGGCAGGTCCGCTGGGCATCGGCAACGCGGTGTCCGGCGCGCCGGCAAGGTGCAGCGCGGGCATGCGCAACTCGAAGCCCGCCGCGGCGGTGCTTGCCTGCGCCAATCCGCTGCACAGCAGGGCCAGCGACCCGCCGGCCGCGACGCGGCGCCAGCGCCCGCGGCCAAGCAGTGCCAGCAGTGCCAGGCCGGCAACGTACAGCGCCGCGCCGGAAGGTTCCGGCACCAGCCCAATGAATACGTTCTGCGCCAGCTCCACGTGGTAGACGCGGGCCGGATCGAAGTACGCCGTCTCGACCACGGTGCGGACGAAATATTCGTATTGCGCCGAGTCGCGGTCCGAGTGCAGCACCACGTGCGTGTTCAAATCCTCGGGCGCGATGCGCAGCACGTCGTATCCGATGGTGACGTCGGTGACCGTCAGCCAGAACTCGCTGTCCGCGTTCACGACCGGCAGGTCGGGCGTGCCGGCCGCCACGCGCATGTCCAGGTAGCGCATCACGTCGAACGCGAACGTGATCTCCCCGGCCGCCGGCGGCTGGAAGTCGAAGCCGCCGCGGCTCCAGCTGCGCGCCTGGATCCAGTCGCGGGCGGGCTCCGGATCCTCGAAGTACCGGTCGGCGCGCACGTACTGGTGCGCCTCTGCGAGACTGAGGTCGAACATGCGGTACATTTCCGCTCCCGCGTGCACGAAATTGCCCGTCGCGGGCAAACCCTCGCCCGGCCGGAAGCCGACCCGGTCCGCCGGGCAATCGGTCCCCAGGCATCCTTCCGCCAGCCCCGTGGGCGCATAGATCCACGTCTGCTCGCGGTTGACTTCCGACATCGCGCTGCCGGCGCTGTTGCGGATACGCAGTTCCTCGCTCGAATACGCCCTGCCGTCCGGCGCCAGCATGCGCGGGGCATCTAATTGCAGGATGTTGGTGATGTACGCGCCGGGCCCGGCGCAGGCCGCGGGCGGCAGCGCAAGTAACAGGCAGAACAGCGGGACCGGGACGAGTCTCGACAGGAGCGGCATGACATCCTCCGTGGGCAGGTGGAAAGAGCGCAGCGGGCACGCTGCTCAATCCAGTATTGTTCCCCGTCCCACGGGTGCTTTGACTTTCTGCATGCATGTCGCACGCGAGTGCTTTGCGTTGCCGCCCTCAGTCGTCGTCGCTGCCGATCTGGTCGATGATGCGCTTGCCCTGCTCGACACCGCCGTCGCCCTCGCCCAGCGGCACGTAATAGTGGAACAGCGGTTCGCCATCCTTGTAGACCGAGCCCATGCAGATCTCGTATCCCTTGTAGCGCACGGTCTTCGTCTGCGTCAGTTCTGTGCCTCTCACGATCACCTCCCCCATATTGCATGGTCTCCGATAGTGTGGGCGCCGTCGGCAGTCCGCGGCGCCGTCGATATGGTCCTGCCCGACGGTTTCGAGTATGCCGTGCACGCATGGCGCGAACTGTGCGCGGCTTCACTGAGTGAACCCGGAGCGGCCAGGGTGGCGCTTTTGCTACGCGGCAGTAAGCACGGGGCAATTTCACCGGTCGTGGTACGTACCATCCGATGCTGAGCGGCGAAAATCGGCTATCATGCGGCACGTCCTGATGTGGAATCGACCATGACCCTCGCCTTCCCCGCCGCCCGCTCCTACGACCTGCTTGCCTTCGGCGACCCGACGCTCGATTTGCTGCTTACCGTGCAGCGCGCGCCGCTGGCGGACGAGAAGGTGCTGGGCCGCCGCCTGCCGCCGCTGGCCGGCGGCACCGTCGCCAACGTCGCGTGCGCCGCCAGCCTGCTGGGCCGGCGCACGCTTGCGTATGGCCGCATTGCGGCCGATGCGGAAGGCGCGTTCCTGCGCGCCGGCTACGAGGGCCGCGGCGTCGACACGGCTTACCTGCGCGCCGTGCCGGGCGCCGTGTCGCCGACGGCCCTCGTGCTTGTCGAGGCCAGCGGCGAGAAGGCGGTGATCTATGCGCCGATGCCCGGCGCCACGCTGGACGAGGCGACGCTGGCGCCGGCGCTGGCACACAGCCGCGTGATCTATGCGATGCCGTACGACCTGGCCGAGTTCGAAAGAGTGCACGCGCTGGCGCGCGCGGCCGGCACGTCGCTGGCGATCGACGTCGAGGCCGCCATGGTGAGCAGCCGCCCCCAACTGGAGCACCTGCTTGCGCTGTGCGACATCGTGTTCATGAACGATGCCACCTACCGCGCCGTGCTGGGCATGGAACCGGATGAGGCCGGAATGGCTGCGCTGCTGGGCACGCCGCACAGGAGCGGCCCGGCGCTGCTGGCCGTCAGCCGCGGCGCGCGCGGGGCCGTACTGGCCGTGCCGGGGGCGTTCATGACGCAGCCGGCGTTCGCGACGACAGTGGTGGATACGACGGGCGCCGGCGACGCGTTCAACGGCGCGCTGCTGGCCGCGCTGCTGGAAGGCCAGGCGCCGGACGCGGCGCTGCGCTTTGCCTGCGCGGCGGGCAGCCTGGCCGTGACGGCCGTCGGCGCACGTGCCGCGTTGCCCGTGCGGGCCCAGGTCGAAGCTGTGCTGGCCAATGGCAACGCGGCAAGAGTCGTTAGCTCTGAACAATAGACACAGAGGCCGGCGAGGTCCGCCGGCTTGCACTCAGGTACGCACCACCTTATGATGCTCGCAGGGAGCTGGGCAGCCCATGAGGTACGTGCCAGTTGCGGCAGCATCGACGCGCATCGGCGGCACGGTCATCGGCACGTCATACCGGGTTCCTATAATGGATGACTCCACTTCCGGTGGTGGCAGGGTGTCAGCGCAGGTTGCCCAGCATCTCGTGCAGTTCGAGGCGGTTGTAGGCGATGCGCATCGCGTCGCGCGCGTTGACGGCCTTCTTGCCGACCAGTTGAGCCAGCGCGTCGTTCAGGGAGCGCGACATATTGTCTTCCTTGCGCTTCATGAAGTCCGCGATCAGGTGCAGCTTGCCCGGCGCGGAGAGGAACGGCGCGAGCTGCTGATTGTTATTGAAGATCATTTCGCTGGCCAGCACGAAGTCCTTGCCGCTTTCGCTGGGCAGCAAACCTTGGAAAATCACGCCGACGAGCGCATTGGCAAGCGCCGTCGCGCGCTGTTCGCGCTGTTCGGCAGGGAAGAAGCCGAGCAGCTTCGTGATGGCGCCGACGGCATGACTGGTGTGCAGCGTGGCCAGTACCAGATGACCGGATTCCGCCGCATGCAGCACCGTCTCCGCCGTGTCGTAGTCACGGATTTCGCCGACCATCAGCACGTCCGGCTTCTGGCGCAGCGCCTCGCGCAGGCCGCTGGCGAAGCTGGCCGTGTCGGTGGGCACTTCCTTTTGCGACACGATCGAGCGCTTGCGCTGCAAGACGTATTCGATCGGTTCCTCGATCGTCACGATGTGGCCGTTGCGCAGGCCGTTGATGTAGTCCAGCATGGCGGCGATGCTCGTCGTCTTGCCGGAACCGGTGGGGCCGGACACGAGGATCAGGCCGTTGGCGGCGTCCAGCAACGTGCGAACGTACGACGGCAGGCCGGTGCTTTCCAGCGCCAGCGGCAGCAGCGGCAAGCGGCGTATCGAGACGCCCACCTTGCTGCCGGCGCCCATCCGGTACACATTGCAGCGCAGGCGGCAGTTGGGCAGGGTCAGCGGACGGTCCAGCGCCCGGTCGACGATCTTGTCTTCCCAGTCCTCGTCAACCGCCTGCAGGAACGGCGTCATCTCCTTCAGCGACACTGGCGCGTCGCGGAACGGTTGCCAGCCGCGCGGCGTCTTGATCATCGCCTGCGCATCCTGCTCCAGGTGGATGTCGGAAAAGGCCTGGCCGCTGCCGGCCAAGGTCAGCAGTTCCTGCAAGAAATCGTTCGAGTTCGGCTCCACCATGGAATGCACCTGAAAGTTAAAAAAGAGTTACGATCTCAGCGCGCGGGCATGCACGCAGACAACACATTACAAACCACGTTGCTCGTCATACAGCATATGCGGACAATATACTTGCGGTCCAGTAATTATACGTCTGCCAATTGTCTGGCATCGCGTACAACTCGGTGTTAAGGGAAGCGCTCGTTCGACCATGAAGATCGCCTGTTACATCCGCAACTCCGCCGTGTCCGAGCACGTGCGTTCGGTGCTGGCGCGCGCCAACCACGAGTCCGTCCACTTCGACAACGAGCCCGCCCTGCTGCGCTCGATCCGCCGCAGCGCCGTCGACATGATCCTGATCGACCTGGGCGCCGCGCCGCGCGAGGACAACAGCATACTCTCGTGGCTCAATCTGCGTAGCGGCGACAAGACGCCCGTGATCATCCTGTCCCCCATCAAAAGCCCGGACCTGGCCGCGCTGGCCCTGAACAGCGGCGCCGACGACTTCGTGCCCCGCCCGTTCGAACCCGTCGAACTGACGGCCCGCATCAACGCGCTGCACCGCCGCGCCACCCCGGCCGGCGCACGCCGCTCGATCGCGTTCGCCGGCTACCTGCTCGACCGCGACAGCGGCCGCTGCTCGTTCGAAGGCACCGAGATCGAGCTGACGCCCCGCGAATTCTCGATGGCGTGGCTGTTCTTCTCGTCGCCCGGCATCTACATCTCGCGCGACACGATCGGCGCCTCGATCTGGAGCGCGGACAGCGAAGTGGCCGGCCGCACGATCGAGCAGCACGTCTACAAGCTGCGCAAGAAGCTGCAGGTCGGCGAGCGCAAGGTCGTCATGATCCGCACCGCCTACACGCAGGGCTACCGGCTGGAGCTGTGCGCGCCCGAGTGAGCTTGGTGCGACCGGCCGCATGACAGGTGAACGCATGACGTCAGGGCGCCGCATCGTCGTCCAGCGCATCGCGCGGTATGTTGCGGTACACCTTCCACGCATACTTGATGCGCAGCGCCGCATCGCGCGCGTTGTAGGCCCCCACCGCTTCCCACGTCGTGCCCATCTTGCGCATGTTCTGCGCAAGGATCCATGCACCCACCTGGATGCTGGTGCACGGGTCGTACAGCTGCTTCTCGTCGATGCCGTGCTTCCTCAGCGTGGGCAGCCAGCTGCTGTTGATCTGCATGAGGCCGATGTCGTACGTGCCGTTGCGGTTGCTGCGGTTGATCGCGTTCGGGTTCAGGCCCGATTCCGTTTTCGCGATCGCGTACAGCAGGTGGGCGTTGACGCCGTAATGGGCGGCCGCCTCTTCCCAGCATGCGCTGGCGGGGCCGGCCAGCAAGGCAAGCAGCAAACCAGCGGCGCCGTGCCTGACGGCGCACCGTTCAGTTGATCGTGTATTGTCCATTGGAGTACCTGAATGTGTTGTCCGGACCGCAGATCAGCGGGCGCTGCGCCGCATCCATCACCACCGTGCCGTATGGATAAACGATGACGACCTTGCCTTCCTCGGGGTCCATCTCCTCGTAGTTGCATGCGGCACCAGGCGCAAGCACGAGGCCGAGCGACACCGCCGGTGAGGACAGCCAGCTGTCGACCAGCACGCCTTTCGACTGCAGCATGTGCTTGACTACCACGTCGCGGTCCACTTCCACATTGCGCTTGACCAGCACGTCCTGGCCGACGTTGATGTCGCGGTCCGTATTGATGTGGTCTTTCGCGTGGATGCCGCCCTCGGACTCCACGTGCTGGCGCGCCCACAGCTCGTTGGCGGAGCTCCTGCCGGGCACGTTGAAGTTGCCCAGCTGGTCCACCGCCAGCGCCACCCAGCCGGCGCCGTCGTACGTGAATGCGCGGGACAGCGACGTCACCATGCGCACGTCGCCCGCGGTGCTGCCCGGCAGCGCGGTGAGCGTCGCATACGTGTCGACCGGGTCCTTCCAGCTGGACGGCTGCGACCAGTTGCCGTCCGCGCCGCACGTCAGCAGCTTGCGCGTCGCGTTGTCCATCGCGATACCCGGTACCGCGACGCCGGCTTCGTTCAGGCACGACGTGCCGGCCGTGACCAGCGCGTCCACGCCGAAGCGCAGCGCCGTGTTCATCCGGTTGACTTCCGGCCGCCCCGGCACGGCGCTGCGGTACAGGTAATCGGCCGGCTGCTGTGCGGCGCCGTCGTGGAACACGCTGGTGACGAGGTGGCCCGCGTCCGCCGCCGTGCCCTGCAGCGCCGGCCCCGGGCTGCCCGTGCACGTGACGCCGCGGTACACGGTCGTCTGCATCTGCCACGCCGTGCCGCGCGCCGTGCCGGGCGCCGTGGCGGCGATGTAGCCGGCACCGCTGCCCGCCTGTGCCGCGACGGCAGCGATGTCCTTGTCGCCGATCGGGTCGCCGCCGCTCGTCACCACCAGCGCATCGAAGCGGCGCGGCCAGTTGACGGGGTCCGGCTGGCGCACCAGCACGCAGGTGCGCTGCCGATAAGAATTGGTGTCGAGGAAGCTGTCCGGCAGCAGGCGCGCCGTGCGCAGCTGCGCCACCGTGACCGGCACGATCGTCGCCGGCGTGCCGGCCTGCACCGCGAGCGGCGCCGCATTGGCGCGCAGGTACTCGCGCGCCGCCGCCGCCACCTGTTCCTGGTAGTAGGCGGCCTGCTGGCCCTTCATGTCATCCAGCGAACCTTGCACGAGGCCCGCCAGGCCGGCCAGCAGCAGCGCGCCGATGGCCAGCGTGGCAAGCAGCTCGACAAGCGTGAAGCCGCCATTGTGCAGGGATCTGTTCATCGCGGACCTCATTGCGCCGCCGCCAGCCAGACGGGCGAATCGGCCGGCACCGCGCGGCGGGCAAGCAGGGGCGCGAGCGGCACGCCCGTATCGCCATGCACCGGCGAGTACAGCGTGGCCGCGCCGGCCCGGTACACGCCGGCCAGCAGCGAGCCTTGCGCCAGCGTGGCCACGGCGGTGCCCAGGTCGCGCTCGGGGCGTGCCGCCGCGTAGATATAGATCGTGCCGTCCGCCGCGCGGTAGTTGGCCCAGCGGTCGGCCGGCAGCGTGGACCAGTCGCGCAGCATGCCTTCGGCGCGCAACGTCGCCGTGGCAACGCTGGTATCGCGTTCGGCATCGTGCACGCCGAAATAGCGCGCCACGGCAGCACGGTACACGGCCATCTCCTCGGCCGTGATCGCGGCGGCCTGCTGGCGGCCCGCCGTCTCGCCCCGCTGCGCCTGGTGCGCCCACGCGCTGCCCAGCGCCAGCAGCACCGCCATCAATGCTATGCCCCACATGCCGCTCTCCCGTGCTGGCGCCGCTTACGAGGCGGTGAAGGTGATGTTGTTGGTCGCGGCACCGCACAGCGTTGCGGCCTGCGCCGCCGTGGCCGGGAACGTCGTCACCGAGCTGCTCTCGCCCGTCGCAATCGACGTCCACCCGCTGGCCCCGCTGACCAGGTTCATGCACACGTCCTGCGGTACGGCCGCGTAGGAAATCGTGAAGGTGGCGCCGGCGCCCACGACAGTGACGGCGCCGCCCCAGCTGTTGTTGAGCGCGCCCTCGCCGCCCCGTATGATGGTGGCCGGCACGGCGTTCGCCAGCAGCAGGTTCGGCACCATCTCGGCCGGATACGACTGGCCCATGTACAGCTTGCGCGCGGCCGTGCGCAGCGCGACGACTTCCTCGGCCGCCTGGTTCGACTTGGCACTGCCGAACGCGCCGTTGAGCAGCGACACGGCACCCAGCACGACGGCAGCGGCGATGCCGAGATAGGCGATCGCTTCGAGCAGCGACGCGCCCCGCTGCGCGCCGCGGCGCCGCCGGCCATGCAGCGCGGCACGGCTGGCGGGAGTAGATACGATGTAAGGCATGCGGTTCATGGTCTGTCCTCGAAACTCGTTGGGTTGAACGAAACTACGTTGTAACGGCGCGAACGCCGGGACTGCGAAAAAAAAACCTTGCCGCTCAGCGCGCGGCGCGCGCCACGGCGGCCAGCTCCTGCTGGATGCCGAAAAACCCCGTGACGATCCAAGCGATGACGATCGCCAGCGCGACGATCGCAAAACCGTTCACCACCTTCATGCGCAGCGCGATCGACTCGACGCCCTCCTCCATCCATTCCGCGGCCAGCAGCCGCAGCGCGTCGGAAAAGCCCTTGTGCTCCGCATACACGCACAGGTCGTCGATCACTTCCTTCGACGGGAACACGTAGCCGGCGTTCTTCAGCGCCTCGCCGCAGTTCAGGCCGGAGCGCACGCCCAGGAGGGCCCCGTCGAGCCGCTCGCGCAGCCACGGCTGCGCCATCGCGGACAGCCGCAGCAGCGACTTTTCCACCGTCACGCCGGCCGCCTGCAAGGCCGAGAAGGCCATCAGGAAGCCGCCGCCGGCCACCAGCCGGTAGATCGAATACGGCGCGAAGCGGTCGGCGAATACCCGCGCATTGCCGCGCCAGCGGGGCATCGACACGAACATGCCCACCACCAGCGCGACGACCAGCAGCACGGCCGGCAGCATCCAGTCCTGCACCCACAGCGACAGCAGGTACAGCGAACGGGCCGGCCCGTGCCAGCGCGTCGGGTCCATCATCTGCGTGAACTGCGGAATGACGCGGCTGCCGAACAGCCACACGTAGCCCAGCGCGAGGCCCAGCACGGCCAGCGGATACGCGATGCCGGACAGGATCACCGTGCGGATGCGCCGCGACGCATGCACGACTTCGACGACGGCCAGCAAGGTCGCTTCCAGCCGGCCGGACTGCTCGCCCGCATTGATGATCATCTGCTCGGTGCGCGGCACCCACCATGCGAGGCCGTCCGACAGCAGGTGGCCGTTCTGCACCATGCGGCGGCAGTCGTCCAGCACGATGGCCAGCGGCTCGTCGGGCCGCCGGCCGTTGTCCGACGCGCGGCGGCGCAGCTCCTCGAGGATGCGCAACAGCGGCAGGCCGCTGGCCAGCATCTTGGCGATCTGGCGGTACAGCCGCAGCCGCGCCATCGCCGTGAACTGGGTACGCGCCCAATAGCGTTGTAGGTCAAACTGCATCGCCGTCCCCCACGACTTGCAGCCGGCGCGCCGACTGGCCCGGCCGCAGCATCAGCCGGCCCACCACCTGCTCCGCCATGCGCGGATCGATCAGCCCCGCCGCCACCTTCTCGATCGCGTGATCGACGATCGTGCGGCCGCCCAGCTCCTGCAGCCAGTGCGCCACCGCCGCCGACTTGTCGCCTTGCCGGATGTGGCGGAAGAACTGCTCGTCCGGCACGATAATCTCGGCCAGCACGGTGCGGCCCGTCGTGCCGCGGCCGGCGCAATGGGGGCAGCCCGGGCCGGTGACGTACACCTGCCGCAGGTCGCTGACCACCTGCGCCACCCGCTCGGCCACGCTTGGGGCCAGCACGCCCGGTGCGCGCGCCAGCTCCACCTTGCAGTGCGGGCACAGTGCCTTCACGAGGCGCTGGCTGATCAGGCCCGTGATCACCGTGTGGTCCGCCACCAGGCTGGCCGGCAGGCCCAGGTCCAGCAGGCGGTCGACGATCGCCGCGGCGCTGTTCGCATGCACGGTGGTCCAGACCTGGTGGCCCGTCATCGCGGCGCGCAGCGCGTTCTGGGCCGACGCGCGGTCGCGCACCTCGCCGATCATGATCGTGTCCGGGTCGAGCCGCATCGCGTTCGAGATCGCCGCGGCGAACAGCCGCGCGCGGTCTTCCTCGGAGCCGGCGTTCGTCACGGAAGTCTGCACGGCGCCGTCGATCGGGTATTCGACCGGGTCCTCGACGGTCAGCACGTGCAGCCGGCCGCACGCTTCCAGCAGCTCGCCCTGCAGCACGCGCTGCAGCGTCGTCGACTTGCCCGAACCCGTCGGCCCGCTGATGATGTTCAGGCCAATGGGCTGCTCCTTCAGCTGCTGCAGCACCGCGACGTGCGCGGGCGCGAAGCCGAGACGGTGCAGGTCGACGTTGTCGCCCGCGTCGTTGTACAGCAGGCGCAGGACCATCAGCGTGCCCTCGCTGGTCGGCACGGTGGCGATGCGCACGCCGTACAGGCCGGGCGGCAGCTTGTCGCGGTCGGCGATGCTGGCGTCCTGCCGCTCGGACGGCTTGTACGAGCTGTCCGAGACGGACGTCATCGCGCCGTACAGCGTGGCCAGCAGGCGCTCGCCGTATTCGCGGGTCTGGCCGCCGACGGGCAGCAGGTCGTTGTGGATGCGGAAGTGGATCTCCGTGCTGGCGGAACGCACGCGGATGTGGATGTCCGATGCACGTGCCTGGCAGGCTCGCGACAGCAGCTCCTTCGCCGTCACCTGCATCATCGAGTGTTCCTGGTGCCGGTCCAGCAGGCCGCCGCTCTGGTTCAGCCGCCGCACCGTATCGATGCGCACGTACAGCACCTGGAACGGCCGGCCCATCTTCTGCAGGCGCGCCTGGTACGACAGCACGTGCGCGTTCAGGTGCTGGCCGTCGGCGACCAGCAGGCGGCCGTCCGCCAGCAGGCAAAGCAGCTTGCGCTCTTCCGCGCTGGCCTCGAACGGCCCGGCCAGGCTGATGACCTCGACGCTGCCGAAGTCGTCCGCCGCGCCGGCGCTGTCCAGCGGCGGCCCGCCGATGCTGGCGCGCGACGGCGAAGGCGCCGGCGGCGGCACCACGGCACGCAGGTTCATCGCACCGCTCCCCGCGCGGACGGCATCGGCAACGCCAGGCCGGGGCTCGGGTAGTTCGGGTTGAACTCCATCGCCGCCTGCGTGTGGCCCGCCAGGCGCACGCGCTTCTTGCCAGGCATTTGCGCGACGACGGCGTTCGGCTCGACGGCGACGATGCGCATGCCGGTCGGCAGTTCGCTGCCGGCCTGCACGTCCAGCATGCTGCCGTCGGCCATCTCCAGCGTCGCGTACAGCCGGCCGCCCAGCCCTTCGATGGCCCGCACCACCGGCTGGCCCACCGGCGGCGGCTGGGTGATCGCCACGCCCAGCGCCTGCTTGGCGGCGATCTCGTTCTGCTTGGCGATGATCGACGACTGCACCTCCAGCTGCCGCTCGCGCGCCTTCAGCAGCAAGGTCTCGGCCTCGATGCGGGTCAGGCTCGCGGCGGCGCTTTGGGCCATGTTCTGGGCCGCCGCGGGGAGCGCCGCGCAGATTGCCAGCGCGGCCGCGCAATAGTGCTTACTTTGCATAGATCACTCCTTCGATTAACCAGGCCATGCCCTTGTAGGTGGCCTTTTCCACGCGCACGCCCGGCTGGTCCAGCAGCGCCGCGATCTGGTGCGGTTCCAGGCCGTGCGCATCGAGCGCGAACGTCCACGCCTGCCACGGCGGCGGTGTCGCGGGCTGGCCCGGCGCCGGTGGCGCGGGCTTCTTCGGCACCACCTTGAACGGCACGCCGACAGCCTGCAGGCTCGACATCACCGTATCGAGCACGCGGTCGGGCGCCTGCAACGTCTCGCCACCCGCCGGCTGGGCCTTGCGGGGCAGCGGCTGCACCAGCGTGGCGCGGTCGCCGCTGGGCGCCACCTGCGCGGCCGGCACCATTGCGCGCAGCATCGCCACTGTCGAGCCTTGCCGCGACCACGCGTAGCGCAGCCGGTCCGGTTCGCACACGTATTCGTCCAGGTGCCAGCCGCCGGGCGTCAGGTGTACCAGCTGGTCGGCGCAGCGGCCCAGCGTGGCGGCCGGCCGCGGCAACGCGAGCCACGGTTGCGCGGTCGCCGCCTGGCGCTCGCGGATCATCTTCTGCACGGCGAGGAAGCGTTCCTGCTGCTGGCGTTCCTGCTCGGCGTGCCACGCCCGCCAGCCGAACAGCGCACCGCACGCGGTGGCGGCCAGGCCGGCACCGGCGGCCGCCATCACCCAGGCCGGGCGGCGCTGGTTGATCGGCCGCAGCCGCCACCAGCCGTACACGCGCACGGCGCCGTCCTTGCGATGCGGCAGCAGGCTGTCGATCGTGCGCGCATTGAAGTTGTGGAAGCCCAGGTCGGCCAGTTCCGGTTCGCCGATGACGACGTTCCAGCCGCCCAGCGCGTAGTCCGTGTGCAGCCGGTCCAGCACTTCTTCCCGGCTGCCGGCGAAGTCGCCGTTCGGCAGGAAGTTCGCGTCGCGCACGGCGAAATAAGCCCATTGGTCGTCCGGCAGGCGGAAGGCGCCCAGCCAGTTGTGCACCGGCTGCAGCACGCCGTCGTACCACGCGCCTTCCAGCGCCAGCGTCTTCGACACGGCCGCGGCCAGCGAATACTGCACGCGGCTGGCGCCGTCGCGGCTGTGCGCGAAACCCGCCTGCGCCGTGCTCTGGTCGCGCCGCACGACGGCCAGGTCCGAGTCGATCTTGCGGCCCAGGTCCGCCGCCTCGCGCAGCAGCTCGCGCGGGCGCGACAGCGACTGCCAGAACAGCCCGCAAACAAAGCGGTGCTTGCCGATCTGGGTGACATGGACGGCCATTTACGCACCCGCCATCGTCACCGGGGTAATCAGGATCACGATCACCTCCTTGTTGCTGTTGGCGCGCACGCCGCCGCCCAGCAGCGCGTTCTTCGGCGAACCGACGCCGCGGTTGTCGATGTTCTCGTCGGTCTGCTCGAAGCCGCTGATGACGAGCGTCTCGCTGGACTTCATCGACACGCGCTGCAGGAAGTTGCGGGTATCGAGTTCCGGCGTCTCGATGCGGGTATTGTTCGCGCCCTCGATCGTGCGCAGGCCGCGCAGGGTCGAGATGTCGATCGAGAACTGCAGCATCACCGTGCCGTTCGTCAGCACGTGCGGCAGGATGCTCATGTTGAAGCCCGCCGACACGGTGCCCGGCACCAGCGACGACTGGCTGCCCACCTGCGCCACGATCGACGTCTGCGCGCTTGCCAGGTAGCTGGTCTGGCGTGCCACCTGCACGGGCACCGGCTGGTTGTTCAGCGTGACAACGGAGGCCGTCGTCTGGCGCCGCACCTTGCCCTGCTGCGACAGCGCCTTCACGAGCACGTCGCTGCCCGCCCACTTCGAATTGCCGACGATGCCGGCCGAGAAGCCGACGGGGTTCGTGGCGCTGGCGGGGAACACGTTCTGGATGCCGTACGTGCGTTTCAGGCCCTTGTAGACGAGGTTCCAGTCGATGCCGTATTCGTCGCCCCGGTTCAGGCTCACGGACAGCACGGTGACGTTGATCGCGATCTGCCGCGACAGCGCCTTGTTCTCGCTGTCGACGTAGGCGGCGATGCGCTGCAGCGAATCGGGCGTGTCGACGACGGTGATCGCCCCGGTGGCGGGCGATGCCAGCACCTTGCCATGCGGCGAGAGCATCACCTTGATCGCGCTTTCGATGCCCGTGTAGACGGACAGCTTCGACGCGACGCCCGTGTTCTGCGAATTGTTCGCCGAGATCGTGCCGCCGTTGCCGCTGCCGCCGGCACCGCCACCGCTGGCGGAGCCGCCCTGCCCGCCGCTGCCGCCGGACGACGAACTGGCGCCGCTGACGACGCTGGCCGTGAACGTGGAGTCGCCCGGCACGGCGTTGATCTGGAACGTGCGCGCTTCCGTGTGGAAGAACTGGATCACGCCATCCGTGTACTTCCACGACACGCCGAAGCGCGCCGCCGCCGTGTCCAGCAAGCCCTTGAACGAGCCGTTCGCATAGGTGATGCGGATGCCGCCGGAAGGGTCCGGCTGGAACGTGGCGCGCGCCGTGTCCTTCGGCGCCGGCCCGTCGCCCGGCGCACCGGGAGTACCGGGCGGCAGCGGCGGCACGGCGGACCCGTTGCTGCCCTTCAGCGCCGGCAGCGCGCGGCCGCCGCGCCGGAACGATTCCGCGGCCACGGCCTGCGCATCGGCATTCACGCGGCTGGGGATGCCGGAGCGCAGCGTCAACCGCTCGGCCAGTTCGGACAGCGAGCCGATGCTGCGGTCGAACGTGGCGCTCTGGTAGAACACGGGCGGCAGCGGCGGCTCGCCCAGCTTGATGGGGCTCTTGCCCAGCCAGATGCCGCGCTCGTGCTGCACCAGCGCCGTATCCGGCACGACGGAACCCGGTGCGGCCTTGCCCACTTCGCGCACGAGGCCCGAGGTCTTGCCGTCCGCCTCGTCGGCATTCGCTTCGATGCGGTCCGCCAGCGGCGAGCAGCCGGCCAGCGTCAGTGCGCCCAGTGCCGCCAGCATGCGGCGCGCGATGATCGTCCGTTCCATCATTGCGCTCCCTTCGCCATGATGCGCAGCACCTTGTTCCCCTGGTAGAAGACGGCCTTCATCGGAATCTCGGCGCCTTCCATGCTGGTGACGACGAGCGCCACCGCGTCTTCGAACTTGCCCGGAATCGTCGTGCGGGCCTGCACCGCGTAATCGACGGGCAGCTCCCACAGCAGCTGCCAGCCGGCCGCCGCGGCCCAGCGGGCCAGCGCGGCGTTCAGCGTGCGGTCCGTCAGCGCGATTTCCCACGTATCGCCGCCGGCCGCCGGCTGCTGCAGCGCGCCGGGGGCCGGCAGCGGTGCCGGCTCGGTGCTCTTCGCTTCCTGGGCGGCGGTGACGGTGCCGTTGTCGCGCTTCTTCGGGCGATTGATGCGTTTCGGCGCCGGCTTTGCCGCGGGCTTCTCGGCGGCGGCCGGGGCGCTTTCCTGCGCCACCGGGCCGGCGACCGGCGCCGCCAGTGCCTGCGCGGGCAGCGCGACACAGCCGATCAGCCAGGCTAGGACGGCGGCGCGGCATGCCGTCGGAGGGGTGAAAAGGCCGGCAGCGCGACGCGGCGTGCCGGAACGTGCATATGTGGGAGACAAAGCGGTTCCTCCTGTGCGTCGTTGAGGGCCGCACGGGCATCGCGCCCGTGCTGCTCATATGACAATTATGGTAGCGAAGCCGGGATCAAAATTTCTCAACAAAACTCATCGCGCTCGATCGCCCCGCCCCGGCGAGACGGCGGCCGGAATCAGCGCCCACGGCGACGTGGCGGCCGGCCGGGCGGCCAGCGGCGGTGGGGTACCGGGCGGCAGCGCCGGCATCGCTTCGGCTTCCGTGCGGGCCGGCGCAGGCGGTACGCGCTTCTTCGGCGCGTCGAGCGCCGGGGGGCGTTCGGCGGCCTGCAGCGCCGGTTTTTCGCGCACGGGGGCCGGCGCCGGCAGCGGCAGCAGCGGCGCTCCCATGGGTGCGGACGGCGGTGGCGGCGGCAGGTTCGACGCGATGCCCGCCTCTCGCGCCGCTTCCCGGCCCCGCGCGGCCGCCTTCGACGTGGCGACCGCCGGGGTGCCCGCCGTGGAAGTCAGCCGCGGCGTCAGCAGGAACAGCCGTTCCCGCGTGCTGGCCGAGCGGTTCTCGGTGCGGAACAAGCCGCCGACGAGCGGCAGGTCGCCCAGCACGGGCACCTTCTGCTTGTCCGTCGACAGCCGCTCGGCCCGATAGCCGCCGATCATCAGCGTCTGCTGCGAATCGATGATGGCCTGCGTGCTGATCGTCGAGCGGGTCACGTTGACGTTGCTGTTCTTTGCGCCGGCCGCCTGGTTGTCCAGCGAGCCGTCCTCGATGTCCACCTCCAGGTGCACGCGGGTGGCAGGGCCTTCACGGATGATGCGGGGGATCACGCGCAGCATCGTGCCGGCCGTGACGTCCGCCAGGTCCGCCACCCGCTCGCCCACCAGCGACACGTACGCGCTCTGCGAGAGGTCCAGCACGGCGGCCACGTTATCGATCGTCAGCACCGTCGGCGTCGCGAGCACTTTCGCTTCGCCGTTCGCCTCCATCGCCTTCAAGCGCGCATAGAAGCGGGCCGCATCGCTGATGAGCAGCGTGGCGCCGGCCACCGGCAGCGTCGCGCCCAGCGAGTCGGTCGCCGTGGCATTGACCACCGCGTTGACGGCGCCGGCGCGCACGCCCCACTCCACGCCCATCTCGGCCAGCCGGTTGCGGTCGATGTCGACGATCAGCGCCTCGATCTCGATCTGCTGCGGCTGCACATCCAGTTGCGCAATCAGTTCCGCGTACATGGCCCGCTTGTCCGCCGTGTCGTAGATGAGGATCGCGTTCAGCGCGGGATTGGCTTCGATGCGGGGGCGGCGCTCGTCCTCGCCGCGACTGCGCGGTTCGCTCCGGTCGGCGTGACCCTCGGAGGACGTGCGGCCCGCCGCGGGCGGGGTGCCGGCCGGCGGCGCGAAGATCGGCATGAACGTGCTGCCGCCGGCCCCTTCCCTTCCCCGCTCGTGCCCCACTTCCCGAGCGCCGCCCGCCCCCACCTTCGGCAGCCGCGAACGCTTCGAGCTGCCCGCGTCCAGCTCCGGCACGTCGGCCAGCTTGCCGGGCGACGAAGGGCCGAACAGCAGGTTCGACAGGATCGTCTTCACGCCGGGGATCGTTTCCGTCTGCCCCCGCACGTTGATCACGCGGTCGTTGACGCTGGCGTACTTCAGCCGGAACATCATCACGCGGCGCGCCTTCGCATCGGCACGGCGTTCGTCCGGCATCAGGATGTCGCGCGCCAGGTTCACATAGGCGCGCGGGCCGCTGACGATGACGGTGCCCGTGTCGGGCAGCTCGCCCCAGCCGAAGCGCTCGTCGTACAGGCCCACGCCGACGAGGGCCGCCTTGGCATCCTGCACCGCGTCCTCGCCCACGTCCAGGCGCAGCGACGCGTTGTCGTCCGCCGCCACCACGTACAGCGTGTCGTTGTAGACGAACCAGCGGAACGGCGCCGCCGCTGCCAGGCGGTTCAGGAACTCGGTGCCGCTGTCGCCCTTGAAGCGGCCCTTCAGCACCTTGTCGCCCTTCACGCTGTAGGAAAGGCGCACGTCGTACACGCGGGCGAACTGCTCCAGCACGGCGCGCAACCGCAAGTCGGTGGCGTCGATCGCGAACCCCGTCGTCTTCCAGCCGGCCGGCGGCGCCGCTTGCGCGAAGCCGGCCGGCTGCAGCAGCGCCGCCGCCAACGCCAACTGGGCCAAAACCCGGGCAAGCGCGCCCCGCAGCGTCACCGCAGGCCTCCGGCGAAGCGGACGCGGATGCGCTGCTCCTCCGCGCTGATGTCGTCGCGCCGCGGCCGGGCCGGCGCCAGCAGCGCGCGCCACAATGCCGTCTGGTTCAGCAGCTCTTCCAGCGGCTGGGCCGCATCGTGCCAGCCCTGGGCGCCGTCCAGCCAGCGGTTCAGCACGAGCGCCTGGCCGTCGTCGCCGACCGCGAGACCGGCATCGTAGTCGCGCGCGCTCTGGAACCCGGCGCGCGCCGCCGCCTCCAGCTGCGCCGTGCTGAAATTGCGCAGCAGGTAGACGCCCAGCTCGGCGCCGCCCGGCTGCCGCCGCAGGTACACGGTCTCGCCGTCGATGACGACGGGTTCGTCCTCCGGCAGCGTCGCCAGCCATTGATCGAGATGCTCGCCCATGTCACCGGGTCTCGTTCAGTACCGTTTTCAACGGCTTTTGCAGCAGGTTGAACTGCGCGTTCATCACCGTGTGCGTCACCGATTGCTCTTGCAGCAGCCGCACGAATTCGTTCGGATCGGTCGGTTCGCCATTGGTCTGGCGGCGCTGGAATTCATTGATGTTGGCGCAGGTATCGTCGAACCGGCGCGTCAACGTGCGCAGCGATTGCGCGACGGGGTTTTGATTGGTGGCCATGAAGCTCTCCGCTAGAGGTATCGGAACTGGAATGGGCGGCGGAGGTTGCGCCGCCCGCTACCGATTAGTGGCCGGCGGAGCTTTCCGGTTCGCCGGCGGCCGGCGGATTCGTCACAGCGAGAGTGAACGCCTGGGCCAGCGCGGCGGCGGCGGCCGTGAAATCGGCATGCCACTGGCCGCTGTCCGCTTCCAGCCGGCACGCGCCGGTGGCCAAGTCCGGGTCCGGCTGCACGGGCCATTGCCAGCCGCCGGCCAGCACCACATCGTCGGGATGCAGCCGCAGCACGGCGTTCGCCAACTTCGGCGGCGCCTCGCGCAGCACGCGGCGGTACGAGGCCGCCACCCGCTCTGCCGGCGGCGTCTCCAGTACCAGGCGCTCGAACAGCGTGCCGGCCAGGCCGGCCACGATGTCCTCGGCACCGTCGTACAGCCGCTCCAGCGCCGTGCGCAGACCGGCCAGCAGCGCGTCGGCGTCGCGCAGCACTTGCGCCTGCGCCGCCTCGGCGAGACGGGCCGCCTCGTCGCGCGCGGCTGCCAGCAGCGCATCGCGCTCCCGGTGTGCATCGGCCACGATGCGTTCGGCCAGCGCCTGCGCATCGGCCGTGTGCCGCAGGTCGGCGGCGCGCAGCACGCCATGCTCGGGCAACAACGCCGGATCAAGCGCGATGCGGGCAACGCAGAAGGCGCTCATGCAGCCTCCTGCCACGGCAACGCGGCACGCTCGGCGCACAGGCGCCAGCAGCGCGCCAGCCGGGGACTCGCGGCGGCGGCGCCGGCCGGCGCGATGTGGGCCGTTTGTTCGGGTGGCAGCAGCAGCCGCAGGCGCGGCCACAGGCCAGGGAAGCCGGCCGCCAGTGCCGCCGCCAGTTCGGCCAGGCCGCGGTCCGTACCGGCCAGGCCGGGCACCAGCGCCGTCAACGGCTGCGTCAGCGCCACGCTCATGCACCAGCGCCGCTGCGCCAGCGGCAGCCGGGCCAGCGCCGCGTGGTCGCGCTCGCGCGCCGCCAGCAGGCCGCCATACAGGCCGGCCGCCGTCTCCAGCGCCGGGCCGTCGCAGCGTGCCATTGCCTGCCATTGCGGGTCGAACGTGGCAGGCAGCGCTGCGGGCACTCCGGCCGCATCGCACCACAGCCGGTAGCCATGGCGCCGCGCCAGCTCACCAGCTGGTGCCGCGCCGTCCGGCCACGCTTGGGGCGCATACGGCAGCCGCCACGGCGTGTGCCACCAGTCGACGAAGGCGTCATCGGGCTGCATCATCCCGCCGCTCCCGCCGCGGCCGGCACCTTGCCCTTGGCGCGCTTGGCCAACAGGCGCGCGACGGCCGGATGGCGCCGCGCCACCGTGAACAGCGCGTAGCCGGCGGCCAGCGCCAGCAGCGTGCCCATGCCGATCAGGGTCCAGCGCAGCGCCGCCACCGAATGCGCCTCCGTCTTGAACGGCCCCACCATGGCCCACTCGACGGCGGGCGCCGCCGCTTCCGATGGCGTCAGCACGACGGTGACCTTGCTGCGGCCATCCTCGCCCACCAGGCCGGGAATGGCCGACGCGACGAGTTTACGCACGCGCGGCGCCAGCGCATCCTCGTCCATTGGCGGGCGGTACTTGATGAACACGGACGCCGACGAAGGCTGGATCGGTTCGCCCGGCGCGATCCGCTCGGGCAGCACGACGTGCACGCGCGCGGCCACCACGTTGTCGAACTGCTGCAGCGTGGCTTCCAGCTCTTCGGACAGGCCGTGCAGGTAGCGGATCCGCTCTTCCATCGGCGACGAGATCATGCCCTGCTTCTTGAACACCTCGCCCAGGTTGGCGCGGCTGCGGCGCGGCAGCCCGGCCGCCTGCAGCACGGCGGTGGCGCGCGGGATGTCGGCTTCCGCCACCAGCACGCTGACGCCGGCCTTGTCCTGGTGCTTCTCGGCGACGATGCCGGCGCCCGTCAGCTGCAGCACGATCTCGTTCGCATCGGCATCCTGCAATGCCGCCTGCAACGTCACGTTCTTGCCGCAGCCGGCCAGCATGGCGGCCAGCAGCAGCGCGGCACACAGCTTGCGCGCGCCCATGGTCATTGCAGCTTCGTCAGCGAATCGACCGACGTGCCGGCCTTGGACACGACCTTCGACACCGTCTGCACGCGCAGCTGGTACTCGTTCAGCGCCAGCATCGCGCGCATCATCTGCATCGAGTCGCCGCTGGCGGCGGCCTGTTCCAGCAGCCGCGACACGGTCT
Organism: Pseudoduganella flava; assembly: GCF_007830495.1. Lineage (GTDB taxonomy): Bacteria > Pseudomonadota > Gammaproteobacteria > Burkholderiales > Burkholderiaceae_D > Rugamonas > Rugamonas flava. Next base: position 85,592 of record NZ_VLKW01000014.1, read on the forward strand.
GCTGGTCCTTCTTCACGTCGCCCGCCAGGCTGGCGGCGCGGCCGGCGATCACCTGGCCCAGCGACTCGCCCTGCGGGATCGACGGCCGGCCGGAGAACGTCATGTGCTTGTCCAGCGCGGCACGGAACGCGGCGCTGTCGCCATGGTCGATGTGCATCGCATCGATGCGGATCTCGGTCTTGCCGATTGCCGCCGTGGTCGCAGGGGAGGCGGCGGCGGTATTGGTTACGGTAGGAGTCATCGTATTTCCTCGTCGGTGGTTGCTGCTGTGGCCATCAGTGGCGCGGCCACGTACGAACGTTCCGTCAATACAGCCGCTCTTCCAGGCCGCGGCAGAATTCGCCGCCGCAGCCGTGCGGGCTGCTGGGGTCGCACTGGCCCGCGCTGCCGCAGCGGCGCTCGCAGGCGGCGCGCGAGCTTGGCCGCAGCGGCGGCAGCGTACTGCCGCGCCGCACCGGTTGGCGCAGCTGCACGGTGCCGTTGCCCGCCACCAGCGCCAGGTGGTGGGCGCGGTCGCCGCTGCCGATGATCGGTTCGGCGGCGCACGCTTCCGGGTCGCACAGCAGGTCGTCTTCCGGCACGGGCGGCGGGGGTGGCGGCGGTTTCACGTGCTTCAACGCGCGGGGCGTGGCTTGCGTGGGCGGGGGCGGCGCGGCGGGCAGCTCGGGCTTTTTCATGCCATCTCCCCGCGCGCGCTCGGCGGCGGCTCGCCGCGGCTTTCCAGCTCCGCCTCGCGCTGCGCCGGCGGCACGCCCAGCGCCATCATCTCGTGCACCACCGCGTACACGTACGCCACCGCCTCGTAGCTCGCGCGCGGCACCTCGGTATCGGGCTTGCAGGTCGCATACAGCGTACGCGCCAGCCACACGTGCCGGATCACGGGAATGCCCAGCTGGCGGGCGCGCGCGATCATCGCCTGCGCCGTGTCGTCGCGGCCCTTCGCCAGCACCAGCGGCACCATCGCCTCGTTCGGGTCGTAGAACAGCGCCACCGCGAAGTGGGTAGGATTGACGACGACCGCGTTGGCATCCTCGGTGCGCGCCGCGGGCGCCTCGTTGGCCCATTGCCGCGCCAGCTGCTTGCGCTGGCCCTTGATCATCGGATCGCCTTCGGATTCCTTGTATTCGCGCTTGATCTCTTCCATGTCCATCATCAGCTCCTTGCGGTGGAAGTGCTTCTGCACGGCGAAGTCGATCACGGCAAGGATCAGGCAGATGACGATCACCGTATGGAAGATTCCCCGCAGCAGCTGGATGAAGCCCGTGTACGCGTCCTTCGGTTCGCCGCCGGCCAGCCGCACGATATTGGGCAGCTCGGCGCGCGCCAGCACATAGACCATCCAGCCGATCAGCGCCGCCTTGCCGACGGTGATCAGCAGTTCGATCAGCTTCTTCTTCGAGAAGATCTGCTTGATGCCGTTCATGGGATTGAGCTTGTCGAACTTCGGCGTCACGGATTCGGGCGAGATCAGGATGCCGAACTGGCCCCAGTGCCCCGCCACGGCGCAGACGATGCAGACGACGAAGCAGACGGCAAACACGATCAGCAGCAGGATCGCCGCCGATGCCGTGATCTCGCCCAGCGCGGGCAGGAACGGCTGGCCGACACTGGCTATGCCGAACGTCATCAACGACTGCACGGATTCCCGCCACAGCGGTTCGGTGGCGAACGCGATCTCGGCGATCGCCACCAGGGTGACGAGCCGCGCCAGGTCACGGCTGACGGGCACCTGGCCACGCTTCCTGGCATCCTCGATCTTCTTGTCTGTGGGCTCTTCGGTTTTGTCGTCGCTCATCGCTTGCCTCCGCCGATCAATTCCGGCACGACGTCCAGCAGGCCGGCGAAGTCGCCCGCCACGTAATGGGAAAACGTGGGCCAGTACAGCAGCAGGATCAACAGGCCCGTCAGGCTCTTGATCGGCGACGATGCGAACGACACCTGCAGGTTCGATGCGAACACGCCGATCACGGCAAACGCGAACTCGATCAGGATCAGCGGGATCAGCACCGGCGCGCCATACACGATGATGTGCCAGAACAGCGCGGCGAAGCGCTTGACCAGCACGTCGATGTGGCCCGGCTCGTACGGCGGCGACAGCGCATGGGCCGGCCACGTGCCGTAGCTCTCGATCAGCATGCGCGCCAGCGCGACGAACAGGCCCGCCTGCACCATCGCCAGCACGACGGCCTGCAGCAGCATCGCGCCGACGGCGCTGGCGTCACGGTCCACGCTGGCGTTGTTGGCCTGGATCTGGATCGGCGAGCGCTGGCTGTCCAGGATCGAGCCGACCGATTGCGCGACCCACATCGGCACTGCCAGGATCACGCCCAGCAGCAGGCCGATGCCCGCTTCCTTGAAGATCAGCATGCCGCAGTACAGGAAGTCCGGCGCCGTGTCGCGCACGAACGCGAACGTGGGCAACGCGGCCGGCAACGCCACGGCCATGGCCGCGCTGTTCTTCGCCATCCCCGTCAGCGTGTTCAGGCCGAAGCCGGGCAGGATGACGAGGCAGACGAGCACGCGCGGCGTCACCAGCGCCAGCGCGATCAGCGCGTTCTGCAGGTCCAGCAGCAGCGAGCCGTGCATGTCAGCGGCCGACCGCCTGCACCAGCGTGAACGCCAGCTCGGCCAACTGCAGCAGCTCGACGCCGATCCAGCGCGCCATGCCCGTCAGCGTGACGGCCACGGCGACCAGCTTGACGACGTAAGGCAGGGTCTGGTCCTGGATCTGCGTGACGGCCTGGATCAGCGAGACCGTCACGCCGCACAGCGTGGCGATGATCAGCGGCGGGGCGGACAGCAGCACGGCCATCCACAGGCCCTGCTGGAAGTAGGCAAGCGTTTCAGCCATGGGAGCTTCCTGGTTGGAGTTCACGCATACAGGTCACGCATAAAGGTCACGCATAAGACAGCGCGAGCGCGTTGAGCAATTTGCCCCAGCCGCCGACCAGCGTGAACAGCAGCAGCTTCAGGGGAATCGTGATGGTTTGCGGGCTGACCTGCTGCATGCCGAGCGCCATCAGCAGGTTCGAGATCAGCAGGTCGATGACGACAAACGGGATGTAGATCAGGAAGCCGATCTCGTAGCCGGCCTGCAGTTCCGAGACGACGAACGCGGGGATCAGCACGAGCGCATCGCTGCTGCGCGCCTCGCGCGCCACGTCGGCCGGCCAGAGTTTTTTGGCGGAGGCGAGGAACATCTCGCGCTGGTCCGGATGGCTGTGCTTCTGCATGAATCCGTGGATCGGCTCGAACGCATCCTGCGCCTTCGCCAGCAGCGGCTGCGTGCCCGCCGTGGCCGACACGGGTGCCGTGGCACGGCGCGCCACTTCCTGCGCGGCCGGCGCCATCACGAAGATCGTCAGCGCCAGCGAGATGCCGTAGATCGCCAGCGTCGGCGGCACCTGCTGCACGCCGACCGCGTTGCGCAGCACCAGCAGCACCATCGAGATCTTCAGGAACGACGTCGTCGTTACCACCATCAGCGGTACCAGCGCCATCAGCGCCAGCATCACCGAGAAGGAAACGACGTCGTAGCTGCCCGTCAGCATGGCGCATCCCAGCGCGTGATGCGGATGCCCAGACGCCCGCCCACGTCGACGGCCTCGCCCTGCCCCAGTACCTTGCCGCCGCAGGCGATCGCGATCGCGCCGGCGCCGCCGTCGGCCAGTTCCAGCACGGTGCCGGCGCCGAGCGTGCGCAGCTCGCCCAGGGTCAGCGCCAGCGTGCCGAGGCGGAAATCGATGCGCAGCGCGGTGCCGTCCAGTGCGGCGGCTTCGGCACCTGCTTCGACACCACCGGCCACCGCTTCGCCCTGCTCTTCCATTGCTGCCTCCCCTGTCTGCAAAGTCAAGATTTCCAACGTGCCCGCCGCGCCGTGCCGCACGTGGGCACGATGCCCTGGCCACGCGAGCCATCCGGTGCCGTCCACGCCGATACGCGCCCGGTCCGGCAGCAGCACGTCGCCTGGCGCCAGCGCTCCCAGCGCAGCGGCCTGCAGCCGGTGGCTGGCCAGCGGCACCGGCAGGCGCACGAGGAGCGCCAGGAACGGTTCGGCCGGTGCCGGCACGGGCCGGAACGGTGCTGCCGCCAGCAGTGCGCACCAGGTGGCGGCGCCGGCGCTGGCGGTGGTGCCGAGCGCGTGACCGTCTTCCTGCAGCGTCAGGCGCAACGCGACGCCATCGGGCGACACGTCGGTCGCGGGCGCGACGCGCTGCGTGGTGGCGAACGGCCCGCCCTGCAGCCGCCCCAGCACGCTGGCGTGCAGCCAGCCGTCCAGGCCAGGGCCCACGTCGACGCCGGTCAGCGTGCGCAGGAACGTCACGCCGTCGGCCAGGTACAGCGTGCCGTACGGGCCTTGCAGCTGCAGCGCCTCGCCGTCCGTAGCTGGTGTGGCGGCGTCGAATGCGACCTGCAGCGTGGCGCCATCTCCCAGCGGCAGCACCAGCCCGCGGCCGATGCGGCGCGTCAGTCTGGCTTCGTTGGGATCGACGGCAGCGCGGGCCAGCGCCATCGCCGGCGGGTCGAGCGGAACAATATCGGTCATGCGGGGTCCTCGGCGTTGGCGCCGGCGCCGTCACAACACGGTCAGCCGCACGCTCCTGCCTATACGTCGCTCGACCTGGCCGGCCAGTTCCATCTGCTGGCGGCGCAGGCGGGCCGCCAGCGTGTCCGATTCGGGGGTCAGCAGGTAGCAGACGGTATCGGCCGACACATCGACGGCCACGCCCAGCGCGCTGCCGTCCGGCAGCAGCACTTCGAATACGCCGGAGGCTTCGGCGCCCGGCAGCAGCGCCGCGATCTCCGCGGGCGTCAGGCCGTCGTCCAGCGGTAACGGCGCGGCATCGAGGGCGAAGCAGCCGCCCTCCTCGCCGTCGCCGCCGCCGTCCTGCGACCCGCCGCCGTCGCGTTCCACCACGACGGGCACGCCGCCTTCGTCCCAGCCCGCGGGTGGCGGCCGCACGTCACGTGCCGGTGCCTCGTCGGCAAGGCGCGACTGCGCGGCCTTGCGCGACTGCTGCTGCGCCGCTGCCTGCGGCGCCGGGGGACGTGCCGGCGGCGGTGGTGGTGGTGGTGCCGCGGGGAGCGGCAAGCGCGCAGACCCCGGCACGCGCGCCCGTTTGGCCGGTGGCGCGAGCAAGGCGGCGATCCGGTCGTCCAGCAATGGCGATGACGGCATGATGGGTCCGAGCATGCGTCACTCCTCCGCGCGGCGCGCCTGCTCGCGCAGCTCGTCGCGCAGGATGCCCAGCTTTTCCTGCTGCCGCTGGGCGGCCCGTACCGCATCCAGCGCGTCGAAGAACGCGCGCTGCGCCGCGTGGCAGCGGCCCAGCTCCTCGCGCCAGCGCAGGTAGCCCGCGGCCGCCTCCTCCTTCATCTTTTCGTAGCGGGCTTTCGCCGCGCCGAACTGGCCCGTCGTCGACGTCATCGCGAAGAACGCGGCGCGCGCCTCCTGCCAGAACGCGGCCGTCTCGGCCAGCAGCCGGCGCCGCTCCAGCTTCTTCGCACGCAGTGCCTCGCGCTGGCCGCGCCAGCGCTGGCGCGCCTCGTTACGCTCCCGTTCCAGCCGGCCCAGGCGCTGCTTGCGCACGTGCAGCAGCTTGCCCAGGCTGTCGTCCTGCCGGCGCGGCTCGGCCACGTCGACCACCTCCCGTTTGGCACGCCGCGGCATCATGCGGCCATCCCCTGCAACGTGGCGATCGTGTCGTCGAACGGCGCGCTGCCGCTGGTGTCCTGGCGCAGGAACGCCAGCTGCTGCGGGCGTAGCTGCACGGCGCGGTCGGCCACGGGATCGCTGCCGGCCTTGTACTCGCCCAGGCGAATCAGCAGTTCCATCTCCTGATAGCGGGCCAGCAGCTCGCGGAAGCTGAACGCGGCCTTGCGGTGCTCGCGCGTCGTCACATTGCTCATCACGCGGCTGATGCTGGCCAGCACGTCGATGGCCGGATAATGCCCCTGCTCGGCCAGTTTGCGGGTCAGCAGGATGTGCCCGTCCAGCAGCGATTTCGCTTCGTCGCCGATCGGGTCGGATGCCGACTCGCCATCGACGAGCACCGTGTACATCGCCGTGACGGAGCCTTCCGGCGTGCTGCCAGCCCGCTCGATCAGCCGCGGCAGCATCGTGTAGACGGACGGCGTGAAGCCGCCCCGCGCCGGCGGCTCGCCGGCGGCCAGGCCGATCTCGCGCTGGGCGCGGGCAAAGCGCGTCAGCGAATCGATCAGCAGCAGCACCTTCTTGCCGCGGGCGCGGAACGCCTCGGCGATCGCGGTCGCCGTGAACGCGGCGCGCGAGCGCTCCATCGACGTGCGGTCCGACGTGGCGCAGACGATGATCGTCTTCTTCACCAGCTCCGCATCCAGCTCGTGCTCGAGGAATTCGTTCAGCTCGCGGCCCCGTTCGCCGATCAGGCCGAAGATCACCGCTTCCGCTTCGCAGCCGCGCGCAATGGCGGCCATCAACGTCGTCTTGCCGCAGCCGGGGCCCGCAAACACGCCGATGCGCTGGCCCAGGCCCATCGTCAGCAGGCCGTCGATGGCACGTACGCCCGTCGCCAGCGGCGTCGCGATGCGGGGACGGTCGCTGGCCTTCGGCGCATCGCGGATCACCGGCACCGTCGTGCGCCACGTGGGCACATTGTCCGCCGCGACCGGGGCGCGGAACATCACGCGGCCGAAGCCATCGAGCACGCTGCCGAACAGGTGGTCGCCCGCCTCGATCACGTGCGAACGGCGCAGCGGCTCGATGATCGTCGCCGTCGACACCCCTTCCAGAGGGCTCAACGCCGACAGGATCGCGCAACGCTCCGTGAAGCCCACCACCTCGGCCAGCATTGGTTCACCCGTCCGGCCCGGATGGAACAGGTGGCACAACTCGCCGATGCGCACCGGCGGCATGTGCGCCTCGATCAGCGTGCCGAGCACTTGCGACACCTTGCCGCGTGCCGAGAAGCCCGGCTGCGCGGGCAGCGCGGCCGTCCATGCCGGCACGGTGGCGCGCAGGCGGTGCAGCACCGCATCCAGCTCGGCCGGTGCGTTCACCACTTCACCTCGATCGCGCGCTCGCCGTTGAAGCGCAGCCGGTTGCCGTCAATCGCCACCAGCTTCACGCCGCGATAGTCGTCGCCCGGATACAGCCGCTGGCCGTCGTCCGTGACGATACTGGCGTTCGCGCCCGTGATCACCTGCGTGACACGGAACGGCAGCATCGCATCCGGCCCGCCGATCCGCACGTCGATCGGGAACTCGATCTTGTGCGTGGCGACGAAGGCGGCCAGGATGCGCTTGAAGCGCGCCGTTTCCTCGTCGTCCAGCGCGGCGCGCAACGTCCACGCGCGGTCGTCCAGCTGCAGGTCGAAGCGGCGCAGCAGGTCCACTTCTGCCAGGCGCTGGCGAAATGCCTGGCGCAGCGCTTCCGGCGTCGGCGGCTTTGGTGGCACGGGTTTCACCACCGCGACCTGCGCCGGCGCCGGCGGCGCGGTGCGCGACGAATACGCATACGTGCCGACCGCCAGCAGCATCACGCCCAGCGCGGCCGGCAGCAGCACCATGCGGGTGCGGCGGCGCGGCTTCGCTGCCGCCATCGGCGCCGGCTCGGGTTCGGGCGCCGCCTCGGCCGGAGTGTCGACCAGCGCATCGTCATCGACGGCCGGGCCCTCCTCCTGCTGCGCCGCTTCCTCCTCCGTCTCTTCCTGATCCTGCTGCTCCTGCGGCTCATCCGGCGCACTGCCGGCCGGCGGATCGGGCGGCGGGTCCTGCCAAGGCGCGTCGCCCTCGCTCACCGTTACCCACACGTTGCCCACGCGCGCCGCCGCGCCGGGCGGCAGCACGTGCTGGTCTTCCGCGGCGTCGTGCCGCGCGCCCTTCACGGCGCCATCCATCGCCAGCAGCGACCAGCCGCCGGATTCCAGGCGGAGCATCGCGTGCCGCTGGGCGATACCGGGATCGACCAGCACCACGTCGGCGTCGTCGCTGGCACCGATCAGTTGCGGTTGTTCGTCGACGGGCAGGCTGGCGCCCCGGTGCAGGCCGCTCAGCACCCGCAATTCAAAGGGGATGCGATCGTTCATGCAATGCTCCTCGTCTACGTGTCGGTGTCATCGGCGGGCGGCGCCGGCGGTTCCCACGTCAGCAGCGTGGCAAGCAGGCTGTCCCCGGTGCCGCGGCTCGTGGCCGGGTCGAGCGGGTTCCAGTCCGGATTGTCGTAGTTGACCAGGGCGCCCAGCACATACGCCTCGGCCAGCTCGCGCTGCTCGCGGGCAAGCGCCTGCCGTTGCCGCGCCGCCGCGCCCAGCGCCGCCACGTTGATCGGCCCCGTGTGCGCCGCGGGCGCCGGCCCCTGTTGCGCGAGCCAGCCGGCCACTTCCTGGACCAGCGCGTCGAGGCCGGCCCAGGCCTGCTGTCGCAGGGTGCCCAGCTGGTTCGCCAGCACGGGATCGCGTTCCAGTGCGGCGGCCAGCGCCGCGGTGCGGGCTTCGTCGTGGGCGCTCATCGCCGGCCTCCCGGGTGGAGCCGGTCGCGGTGGTGCGGATCCTGGCCGGGGGCCGCCTGTCCGCCCACCAGGCCCATGGCGTTCTGCTCGCCCGCTTCCGCCAGCCACTGATATTCACCGTAGCGCGACGCGGCATCGTTCCACAGCCGTTCGAACGGCGCGATGTGCGGCCCCAGCGCGTCGTTCAACGAGTGCAGGCCTTTCGCCACCATGCCGTGGATCTGCCGGGCCATTCCGGCCGGCAGCCGCAAGCCCGGCGCCTCCAGCGTGGTACGCACACTGTCCAGCGCCATCGCCAGCACCGGCGACAGCTCCGCGTGTGCCGGCTGCGCGGGGCGCGGCGGCAGCGGTGGCGGCCGGTCCACCGCGCCGTCCGTTGCCGGCGCCTGCGGCCGCGCGGTCCCCACCTCGCCGGGCGGGCGCCGCACCAGCGCCTTCGACAGGTCTTCCACCTCATCCTGTGGCGGGCGCCGCACCGGCGCCTCCGATTGCACCTGCGCCTCCTGCTGACGCGGGCGCAGCACCAGCGCCTTCGACAGGTCTTCCTGCTCTTCCGGCGGTTGCTGCGCGGCCAGCGCGGCGGCCTGGCGATAGCGCGTTTGCAGCGGATGGGCCGGGCGCCGCGGCGGCAATGGCGGCGGCGTCGCCGCACTGCCCGGCCGCGGCGGCAACGGCGGTGGCGTCGCGCCCGCGCCAGGCCGGGGCGGCAGTGGCGGCGCCGTGGATGCCGTGGCGCCGGACGGTTTGAAGCGCGCCAGCAGCGCGGCCAGCCCGCCCGGCTCGTATTGCTTCAGGCGCTGCATCATCCCCATCAGGTGCGGCTGGATGGAACTGTTGCGCAGCATGTGCCCGGCCGTCTTCAGGCCCAGGTTCACCTGGCGCCCGAAGGTTGCCGCGCCGGCCGCGATACCGGGAAGTGTCAATGGCATGTGCTACCTCGCAGTGGTGGATACGGATGGGTGGCGCCCGCCGCGCGCCGGTTCCTTGCGGTTCGCCGCATCAAAGTTCGATCATGCCGACCGGCTGGATCTTCGCGTGCTGCGTCAGTTCGGAAAACGCGAACACGGGCACGGGGAAGAACTCTTCCTCTATCAGTTTGCGCACCGAGCGCCTGATGTCCGCCGCCGTCACCAGCACGGGTGGCGCCACCGGCGAACTGACGTTGCGCGACAGCTCGCACAGGCGGTCCAGGATGTTCTGCTCCGTTTCCGGGTCGATGTCCAGGTAGCTGCCCTGGCTCGTCTGGCGCAGCGCGTTGCGCAGCTGGTCTTCCAGTTCCGGCGCCAGCAGGATCACTTCGATCAAGCCGTTGCGCGCCACCTCGTGGCACAGCTGCCGCTTCAGCGCCAGCCGCACATAGTCGGCCACCACGTCCGGATCGCGCTCCTTCGGTGCCCAATCCAGCGTCGTCTCCAGCAGCAGCCGGGCATTCCTCAGCGAGACGCCTTCGCGCGTCAGCCGCTGCACCACCTCGGTCAGGCGCGGCAAGGTGACGGATTTATTGACTTCCTTGCCCAGCTCCGGATAGCGCCGCTCGGCCCAGCGGGTAAAGCGGATCACCTCGTTGACGCCGACGAACATCTGGCAGTTGCGCAGCATCTCCACCTCGATGTCGGACGCGCACACGTTTTCCCAGCGCTGGAACGCCACGCCGGCCGTCGACAGCGCCGTCTCGTCGTCCAGCTTGACCCACACGCGCTTGCGGCGCGAGCCGGCGATATTGCGCTCCTCCGCCGTGAAGCCCATCTCCTGCAGGCGCTCCAGCGGTTCGCGGGTGGCGCCCCAGCCGAGCCGGATCTCGTCGTCCACCAGCGGTACCTCGGACATCAGGAACTGCAGCCGTCCTTCCGGCACCGAGTGGTCGAACTCGAACTCGATCGGCTTCAGGTCGGGAATGCCGCGCCGCTGCAGCATCCCGTTACGCATCAGCCGTACCGCCGTGCGGATCGTTTCCGCCTCCGGTGTATCGCGCAGCGCTTCGGGCATGCGCAGGATGAACGGTGTCGTCGCCGCGAAGTTCACCAGGTCGACGATGGCCGCGTTGGCACGCTCCTTTTCCTGGCTTTCGCGCTGCAGCTCGGCGTCCGCCAGCGGTTTCAGCATGCCGACGACGCCGGCGCCCGCGAGCAGCAGCGCCAGGATCAGGAACACGGTCAGCGGCATGCCCGGCACGAGGCCGAACAGCAGCATGATGCCGGCCGCCGTCAACAGCGCCTTCGGTTCCGCGAACAGTTCGGAGACGATGTCCTGGCCGATATTGGTGATCTCGCCCTCGCCATGGTCGCCGCCCACGCGCGTGGTGATCATGCCGGCGCCCAGCGAAATCAGCAGCGCGGGGATCTGCGCGATCAGCGCGTCGCCGATCGACAGGATCGAGTAGACCTGCAGCGCCTGCGCCGCGTCCATGCCGCGCTGGACGATGCCGATCGAGATGCCGCCGACAAGGTTGATCGCGACGATGCACAGGCCCGCGATCGCATCGCCCTTGACGAACTTCATCGCACCGTCCATCGCGCCGTGCAGCTGGCTTTCCTGGCCCAGCAGCGCGCGCTTTTCCTTCGCTTCGTCCGGCGTCAGGATGCCGGCGCGCAGGTCGCTGTCGATCGACATCTGCTTGCCCGGCATCGCGTCCAGCGAGAAGCGCGCCGACACTTCGGAGACCCGCTCGGAACCCTTCGTGATGACGATGAACTGCACCACCGTCAGGATCAGGAAGATGACGAGGCCGACGACGAGGTTGCCGCCGACGACGAAGTTACCGAACGTCTCGACGATGTGGCCTGCATCCGCTTCCAGCAGGATCAGCCGCGTCGTCGACACGGAGATCGCCAGCCGGAACAAGGTGGTAAGCAGCAGCACCGCGGGGAACGTGGAGAATGCGGTCGGACCCGGCATGTACATCGCGACGACGACAATCAGGCCGGACGCACACAGGCTGCACGCGATCAGCATATCGAGCAGCCAGATCGGCATCGGCAGCACGAGCATGAAGACGATGCCGACGACGAGGCCGGCGGCGGCCAGCTCGGCGCGCTTGGCGAACTTCGCCGCCACGCGGTTCAGCATCAGCACGAGGGAAATCGAGTGCATGACTATCCTTTACACGGGTGCGGCGCCCGCTTCCGCGGCGATGGCGCGGCGCTCGACCAGCGCGGCGAAAGCCGCCGCGTCGGGCGACTTGCCGGCGACAGCGTGCAGGCGCGCCAGGTCGACGGGTTCGGCCAGCTCGGTGGCGGCATAGGCGGCCATCAGCGCCAGGTCGGCATCGTCCGGCCACAGTTCCAGGCAGCCTTGCGCCAGCCGGTATGCTTCCTCCGGCTGCTGCGCATGCAGATGGCCCCAGACGAGGCCCACGGCCATCGTCAGCTCGTCACTGGACGTGTCACGCGGCGTGCGGCGTCGCATCGCTGTTCTCCTCGTCGTCGACCGGCGCGTGGCCGGGGCGGGCCGCGCCGGGCGGCGTGTCCACTTCGCTGCGCCGCATCTGCTGCCAGCGCAGCCGCAGCCGGATCGCCTGCTCGATGACCGTCAGCGCGTCGAGGCACGTGCGGCGGCGTTCCTGCTGCAACGTCAACGCATGAGCGATCAGTGCCTTCTGCAGGCCGCGCAGGCGCGGCACCGGGTCGCCCGACCACAGCGGGTTCGCGATGGTGCGATGGGCGCCCAGCGCGCGGTTCAGCAGCTCGATCTTCGGGTCCGGCTGTTCCGGCTGCGGCAGCGACAGCGCCTCCTCTTCCGGGTGCAGCGCCTCGCGCGGCTTCAGCACCGGCGCGTGAGGCGTCAGGCTGTGAAGCTCGGCCAGTTCGGCCGGGTCCAGCGCTGCCCCGGCGCCGGCGCCGGTACGGATCGGCGCCGTCACAGCAGCAGCTCCTCGGCGGCGGTCAGCTGGTCCGCATCGGGCGCTTCGTTGCCGGCGGCCCGCAGCACGAGATACCAGCCGCCGTCGTTGAACTGGGCCGGCAGCCAGGCGCCGTAGCGGGCGATGTCCTCGCCGCGGCGGCGCAGCAGCGTTTCGCCGTCGACGTGGCGCCCGCTGGCGGCGGGCCAGCCGACGACGACGAGCAGGCGGCCTTCCAGCGGATAGGCCAGCAGCCGCAGGCCGTTCTCCAGCAGGGCCTCGGCGCACGCGCCTTCGTGCGCGGCGGCGCGGCACAGGCGGGCAAGCAGTTCTTCCATATGGTCTTCCTTCGGATGTGTGTCATTGGCGCGCGGCGGCACGCAGCGCCAGCGCCGTCTCGCGCCATTGCTGCTCGCGCAGTTCCACCTTGCTGGGCAGCGGCGGCAGCTCGGACTTCGCCGCATTGGCCTGGCGCTCCAGCTCGTCGAGCAGCTCGCGCCGCAACGCCTGCTTTTCCAGCGCCCACAGCCCGGTGGGCAGTTCGGCCACCGCATCGCGCAGCAAGGTCCACGCCTTGGCGCGGCCCAGGCAGTCGACGCCCTTCAGGTCGGCCAGCTCGGCCATCAGGTGCGTGGCCTTGCCCTTGCCCCAGCCGGCATCGGCCGCCGTCAGCAATGCCACCGCCAGCTCGGGCCCGGACAGCGGCGGCACCACGTGCACCTGCTCGGCCACACCCGCGCGCAGCTTGGCGGCGATCGCCAGCGCGGAGCGCACCAGCGTGAACGCGGCCGCATCGGACATCGCCAGCCAGTAGCGGCCCATGCTGCGTTGCGGGTTGTTGCGCAGATCGGATTTCATCGTCGCCTCCGTGTCGTCGTCACAGGCCGGACAGCATTTGCGAACAGAGCATCGCGATCGCCTTCTCGGCATGCTCGGCGCCCAGGTGGCGGATCACCGCCTTCAACGTCGTCAGCGGCGCGAGCGGCTTGTCGACGCTGCCCTTCTCGGTGATCAGGAAGCGCAGCTCGCGCGCGGACTTCGGCGCCGAGCCTTCCACGGCGGCCTCCAGGCTGCCCGACACGTCGGACTCCTGCAGCGCCTTGCGCACCGAGCGATCGCGCTCGACGATGTCGGCCATCATTTCGCTGATCGACTCGCGCAGCACCTTCTTCTTGTAGTTCGACAGGTTCAGGTCGTCGACGGCCACGAGCGCATCGCGCAGCACGCGCCACTGCTCGATCGGCGTGAAGCGCTCGGAAAGGATCGCATCGACCTCGCCGCGGCCGCGCCGGCTGCTGTCGTCGCGCAGCATGTCGAGCGTCTGCTCGACCGAGTCGAGGTGCAGTTCCTCGTCCTCGCCGTCGCTGCGTTCCAGGGGCCTGGCCTGCTTGCGATTGGCTTCGCCGGCCGCCCGCCCGCGCACGCCCTGGCGCTGCGCGCCCTGTGCCGCGCGCGGCGTGGCGAGCTGGCGACGGGCCAGGCTCTTGGTCGGCACCGACACGCCTTCGCGCACGCCGCCTTCGCTGTCGATGGCGGCGCGCGGCAGCATCGCCACGTCGGCCTGGGCCAGCGTGGGCCGGGCCGGCACCTGTTGCACCTGCGGCCGCGCGGACGCCAGCGGCGCGTTCTGGAAGTGGTTGACGTTCATCGTGCTCATGCCCGTTGGGTGGCCCCGCCCGCCGCGCCGGTTCCATGCCGCGGCGGTCGTCCGGCTGTGCGTCGCGCGCGCGATGCGTGGCGCTACGGCGGCCGCGGTTCCCGGCCCCGGCACGCCGCCGGCCCCGCCATTTCTCAACTTTTTTCAATGTCTCACCATTGTTCAAGAAACGGCCGCATGCGCAAAAGTCGCTGTTATCTTGCCGACATCAACCGCGGCATCGCCGCCTGTCATCAACAGCGAACGGGAGAACGTCATGCAGTCCACCATCGTCGAGCAGATCCACCTCCAGGCCGCCGTACCGCCCTGCGCGGTGCCCGCGCTGCAATCCGTGTCCTCGCAGTCCGTACCCTTCCAGGCCGCGCCCCAGCCGGCCATCGACATCGTCGCGCTGTACCGGCAGCACCGCACCCACCTGCTGCGCTTCGTGCAGCGCTACCTGGGCAACCCGCACGATGCCGAGGACGTCGTGCAGAACACGTTCGTCGAGGCGGTGCGCTGCGCGCCGCGCTTTTCCGGCCTGTCGAAGCCGTCCACCTGGCTGTTCGGCATCGCGCTGAACCTGGCCCGCAACCAGGTGCGCCGCAACGGCGCCGACCGTTACGAGGCGGTCGAGGAAGACTTCCTGGAGCAGCTGGTCGACGTGCATGCCGACCCCGCGCTGCAATACGAATGGCGCGAACTGGCGGTCAAGGTGGACAAGCTGATTGGCGAACTGCCGCCGAAGATCCGCGACACGTTCGAGGCCGTGCTGGAGGGGGAATTGACGTACGAGGAAGCCGCGCGCGAGATGGGCATTCCGATCGGGACGGTGCGTTCGCGCGTGTCGCGCGTGCGGGCGGCGGCGCGCCAGCAGTGCGGCCGCACCGATTGAAGATCCCGGGCCCGGGCCCACCGCCGGCCCGCAATCGACACCTCAGGCGGGCCGCCTGCCTTCCAGCGCGGCCTGCCACGCCTGGGCCGCGTCGGCCGTCTCCAGCACCGCATCCATCAGCGCCCGCTCGCTGCGCAGCCCCGCCAGCGGAATGCGGCGCAGCGCCACGTGGCACCCTTCGTCCGCATGCCACATCCCTTCGATGCCGTACGGCGCCTGCACCGTGCCGTCCGCCGGGAGGCCCGGCGGCAGCTGCGCGCACACGGTCAGCTGCGCGCCGCCGGCGGCGCCGGCCTGGCTGTCCACGCATGTCCGCGTGACGATATCGCCCACCTGCAGTTCCAGTACCGGCGTCTGCGCATGCGGCTGCCCGGCCAGCGCGGCCAGCCGCGCGAGCGCGCGCACCGCGGCGGCCGCGGAACCGTCCAGCGGCGCGCTGTCGTCGTCGGGATCGGGATCGGTCGGAAAGTTCAAGATCGGCTTCGCGTGAAGTAGTCGACGGGTCGCCAAAGCGACGTGGCGCAGCGGGAAGCATCCGCCTCCCGCTGCGCCACATTGTAGCAAGGACCGGCTACAGCACGCGCTGCGCGCGCCACATCGGCACGCGCAGCCGCAGGATCGCCGCCACGGTCTGCGGCAGCTCCGCCTGCAGCTTGCGCAGCTCTTCCGTGCGCGGGCCGGGCGGCAGCGAGCGCGCGTGCCGCTCCAGCAGTGCCGCGACGTGCGCCGTGGCCGCATCGGCGTCCTCGCCGCGGTGGCCCGGGGAATCGGCCAGCACGCCATACACGAGCCGCTGTACGAGCCCGGCGCGCATGCCATTGCCCAGCAGTGGCGACGCCAGCACCTGGTGCTGGTCGCCGTGCTCGGCGCGGCCGGCCAGCACGGCGTTCAACCGTTGGGCCGGCGCATCGTCGGCGTCCGCCGCGCCGGTGAAGCAGAACGCGGCCTGGCGGCCGCACGCGAGCATGGCGGCCAGGCGTGCGACGCCGGCCAGCGGCATGCCGCCGAACGCCGGCAGCGCGGCCAGCCTGGTCAGCGGCACCGGCGCGCCGCCGCCCAGCGCGTCGCGCAGCGCCAGCAACTGCTCACGCAGCAGCGCCGCCTGCTCCGGCGGCACGGCGGGCGGCCGCGGTACCTCGTCGTCGGTGGCGACGAGGCGCGCCACCGCCAGCCGCTCCAGCCAGTACTGCCGGCGATGGGGGGCCATGCGGCGCGCGCCGCGCACCAGCACGTCCTCGCGGAACGGCGTGTTGTGCAGGTAGTCCCAAACCGTCTCGCGCAGCACGGGGTCCGGGCAGTCCGCCAGCAATGCCTGGCGGGTCTCGTCGACGAACAGCTCGGGCCACGCCCGTGCCGGGTCGGCCGCGCCCACATAGTCGAGCTTCGCGTCGGCCATGTCGCGCACGACGTCGGCATGGTACAGCGGCTCCCACCCGCGGTTCAGGTATTCGTGCGCCAGGTACCCCGTCTGGTCGCCGTGCAGCGTGTCCAGGCACTGTCGCAGCATCGCGTTGCCGTCGAAGTAAGTAGCGCCCACGCCGGCGAGCCGGTCGACGAACGCCCGTGCCGTGCCGACCTGCCGGGCGCGCCCGCCCGGGTAGCGGTCCGCGTGTTCCAGCATCAGCCGCTGCAGCGGTACGACGCCGCTCCAGCCGGGCATCGCGTTGTAGTTGACGTACACGATGCCGCCCGGCTTCAGGTAACGGGCGATGAAGTTCACGATGTGCCGGCGGTTCTCCGCCGTCACCCAGCTGTACACGCCGTACATCGTGATGAAGTCGAGCGGCGGCAGGTCGACCTTGCCGGCGGCCAGGTCGGCGAAGCTGCATTCGAGCAGGGTCAGGTTGTCGAGCTGCGCCTCGTGCGCCAGCGCGCGCGCGTCGGCCACGTGGCCGGGCTGGAAGTCGTTCGCATAGAACGTGCCGTGCGGGTGGCTGGCCGCCAGCACGGCCGACGTGAGCCCCATGCCCGCCCCCAGTTCGAAATAGGTGAACGGCGCATCGGGGGCAATCGGCTCCACGCCGTTCAGGATGCACGTGGCGGCAAGGTGCGTGGGGCTTTGTTCGGGAAAGAACGTGATCGGGTATGCGATGTCGGCCACGTAGCCATCGTTCCAGTCCATCTCTGCTCCTTGTGGTTGGGGTTCAGCCCTTGCGGGCGAGGCGCCGGATGCGGTGCCAGGGGAAGGACTCCTCCAGCTGCGCCGGCGGGGCCAGGCTGTCGCGCACGGGGCGCGCACGCGCGGTGTCGTCGTGTTTCACGATTGCTCCCATCGGATGGTTGAAAAGCGCGGGCCGCGCGCATGCCGCGGCCCGCTCCGTCGTTACTTGCTGAACGTGCCGTCCTCGACGCCGGCGGAGTAGTCGCCGGTGCCGATCAGGCCGTCGTGCTTGCCGGTACGGGCCGATTCCAGCTGCTTGAAGCCTTCGGCGTTGTTCTCCATCAGCTTCTGCGCGGCCGCCTGCACTTCCGGCGGCACCTGTTTCAGCTCGCCGAACGGCGGCGTGCGGGCATAGCCCGTCTCGGCCATCCGCTTCACGTTATCCAGCGACAGCAGGCCGATGCCCGAATCCTTCATGAAGTCGGTGATCTGCTTGCTGGCCTCGGACACCGTGGGGCCGCCCGTGCCGTTCGGGCCACCCGCCGGGTTGCCCGAGATCGTGCCGTCGTCCACGGCGGACTTGTAGTCGGTGCGGCTCAACAGGCCATCGTGCTTGCCGTTGAACGCCGACTCCATCTTCTTGAACAACTCGCCGTCGTTGGCCATCATCTGCTTGGCGGCGTTCTGCACTTCTTCGGACACCTGGAACGTCTTGCCGTCCTTGCCCGTGCAGTAGCCCGTGTCGGCCATCTTCTGCATCTGCTCCACGGACAGCAGGTCGATGCCCTTGTCCTTCTGGAACTGGTCGATCGTCTTCGCGGCGGACGAATCGGACGGCAGCTGCGCGCCATTGGTGCCGGCGCCCTGCGGGCCGCCGAGATCGATCGTGAACTGCGGGGTGCCGCCAGGACCGTTCGGGCCGCCGAAGCTGATCGGCGTCTGCACCGTTTCGGTACCGCTGTCCTTGTTGATCGTGCCGTCCTTCAGTGCCTCGCTGAAGTCGGCGGTGCTGAGCAGGCCGTCGTGCTTGCCCGTGACGGCCGACTCGAGCTTCTTGAACAGCGCGCCGTCGTCCTCCAGCATCTTCTGCGCCGCGCCCTGCACTTCTTCCGGCACCTGGAAGCGGTTGCCGTCCTTGTCCTTGCAATAGCCCGTTTCGGCCATCATCTTCAGCTGGTCGACGGACAACAGGCCGATGTCGTGCTCCTTCTGGAAGTCGCTGATCGTCTTCGCCGCGCCGTATTCGGAAGGCCGGCTCGACGCGATGCTGCCCTTCATGACGGCGTTCATGAAGTCCTCCATCGACAGGCCCCGTTCGCGCGGCACGCAGCCGGCGCCGCCATCCTTCGAGATCGTGCCGTCCTTGATCGCGTTGCCGTAGTCGCCCTGGCCCAGCTGGCCGTCATGCTTGCCGTCGGTGGCCGACTCGAGCTTCTTGAACAGTTCGGCGTTATTGGCCATCATCTTCTGCGCGGCCAGCTGCACTTCCTCCGGCACCTGGAACGTCTTGCCGTCCTTGCCCTTGCAGTAGCCCGTCTCGGCCATCTGCTTGACCTGGTCGATCGACAGCAGGCCGATGTCGTGCTCCTTCTGGAAGTTGTTGATCGTCTTGGCCGCGCTGGCGTCGGACGGCAGGTTGGCGCCTTCGCCGCCGACACCCATCGAGTTCTTGACGAAGTCCTTCAGCCAGTTCGGCAGGCCCAGGTCGTCGATCGCGTCGGCCAGTTCGCCCTTGCCGCCGCGGCCATGGTTGCAGTGCTCGATGTCGTGCGTTTCCGGAGCATCGCCGCCGCGCAGGTGCAGCGTGCCGATGAAGGTGCCGGGGTCGTTGTTCGTGTAAGTGGTGGTTGTGGTGGTGATCGTCGTTGACATACGGTTTTCTCCGACATGACGGCCGCGAGCGAAAGCTGCGCCGGTTGGGTCTCGATGAATGAAGGGCCGCGCCATCTGGGCCGCGGCCCCCCGGGCCTGGCGGGCCCGGATGCCTGGGCCGCCTGGCCTTGAGTCACGCCATCGCGGCGGGTGGTTCCATCGCCCGCCCGGGTTGTCGCCCCGGTTGTCGCCCGGACCCGTTACAACGCGGCCTGCGCCGTGTCGCCCGCCTTCTTGGCGAACTTCATGAAGATGTCCACGTTGCTCACATCGCTCGCGGCGGCTGCCACGGTCTCCATCTGCCGCACCGCTTGCGTGGTGCCGGTGCGCGCGGACCTTGCCACGATATCGGTCATCGCTCCCTCCTATTGCTGGTCGTTGACCGACTTGGCCATCGAGTTGAAGATCTTCAGCTTGGTCAGCGCCGAGGCCTGCTGCGCCACCCACAACTGGAACTGCATGCCTTCCGCGGCGGCTTCCTGCGCCGCCTGGCCGAGCGGATTCGCGGCGGTACGTGCCATCGCCTTGCCGGGCCGCGCTTCGCCCGGCTGGCCCAGAGAGTTCAGGTAAGTGCTCATGCTTGCTCCTCACGGAAATGAAACCGGGCGCGCCGGCGCCTCGCGGCAGCCGGCACGCCCGCACGCGTGACGCCGTCGGTCAGATATACCCTGCGGAGTTCTCCTCGGCCTTCTTGCCGATCTTGTTCTTGATATCGCTGGCGTTCATCAGCGACGCGTTGGCACTCACCGTTTCCTGGGTGGCGATACCGTCTGCCGTGGCCGCGGTGCTTGCTCCTGCAACTACTCCTGGTAATGCCATGCGAACCTCCTATGATTGATGTGAAGTTGCCGCCCCGTGAACGTTGATGCTGGGTGGCGGTATCCATGGGTGTACGCCGGCCCGCCGATGGTTCCGGCACTCGCGCATTTTTTGCGTGCGCCCGCCTGCGGAACCGATCGGTGCGCAACTCCACCCATTCGCACAGCGCACGCTGTCCGCCGCCGCACCCGCGGCGCCGGTATTCACATCGCGAGGATCAATATGAACGTCGGTTTCAATCCCGGAGTCTCTAATTACAGCGTCGACAACAGCCAGATCGGCCAGGAATTCAAGGATGGCCTGAAGAACAAGACCAACGACGAACTGGTCGGCATGCTGGGCCAGAAGGACCTTGGTCCGCAGGCCAAGCTGGAAGTGGCCAAGGAGCTGCTGGACCGCATGAACGCCAAGGGTAGCGAAGGTGCCGGCGGCGCGGGCGGCGCCGGTGGCGGCGGCGAGGGCGGCGACCTGATGGATCTGCTGAAGAAGCTCATGGAAGGCAAGATCTCGCCGGAAGAGCTGAAGAAGCTGTCCGGCATGCTGGGCGTCGACGTCGCGACGCTGGAGAAGGTCAAGGGGTCGGGCGAGAACCAGGGCGCGACGTCGGAAGAGCCGGACATCACCGGCGGCTGATCCGCGCGCGGTGGCGGCCATGCGCCGCCATGCCCCTCTCCCCTTCACACGGCGCCCGCCGAATGGGCGGGCGCGTCTTTTCGGAGACAGCATGATCGCAGTCCTGCAATCCGCCCACCCCCTGCGGCATGCGGCCAGCCAGATCGGCTACTGGCGCACGCTGCATCCCGACCTGACGATCACCGGGCGGCCACTGGCGGACACGCCCGCGCTCCCCGTGCTGACCCGCGCCGACGTGGGCCGCCTGGCCGCCGACACGGTGCGCGAAGGTTACTTCCACGCGCCGCAGGTGATCGCGCCGGCGTACGCGGCACGGCTGGCGCGCGTCGTCGACAACCTCGTACGCAACGGCATCCCGCCCGTGTTCTGTCTCGTCTACGACGAATTCTGGAACATGTTCGCCGGCCTCGACCCGCTGCTGCGCGCGCTGCTGGGCGAAGGCTACCGCCTGCTGCCGGCCGATATCTGGGCCTGGCACGTGGCGCCCACCGAAGGGGCATCCGGCTGGGGCCCGCACCGCGACCTGCCGCGGCTCGACGCCCTGCGCGCCGACGGCCGCCCGCGCGTCGTGAACGTGTGGCTGCCGCTGACGGACGCGGGGCCCGACAACGCCTGCATGTACGTGCTGCCCGCCCATCTGGACCCGAACTTCCCGGAACACGTGGATGGCGGCCGGTTCGGCCTGGAGGACTGGCAGAACATCCGCGCGCTGCCCGCGCATGCCGGCAGCGCGCTGGGCTGGAACACGCAGGTGCTGCACTGGGGCGGCCGCTGCAGCGCACGCGCCACGGCGCCGCGCATCAGCGTGGGCATCTACTTCCGCAGCGCCGATTGCGACCTGCGCCGGCCCGCCCCGGACCCAGCACGGACGGGCTGCGCGCCGTTGCCGTTCGGGCCCGCGCTCGCGCTGCCGTTCGAAGCCCGGCTGGAAGCGATCGCCGGGGCGCTGGACCTGTACAACAAGCGCATCCCGAGCGACTTCCCCACGACGTGGGAAGCGATCTTCGCGTTTGCGCGGCGGCACCGGCGCGGCACATGAACCGCCTTCTAGCGCTGATTTTTGCGCTCACCAAAAAAGCCCGCCGTCCAGGCGGGCTTTGTCCTGGGCCGCGCCGCGCGTCAGGCGGTTTCCGGCCGCGGATACGGCTGCCCGCCGACCTGGGTGCTGAGCCACGACTGCAGCGGCACGTAGTCGGAGCCGGCGAAGTCCTGCAGCTTGCCGAGCAGCTGGCCCGACGTGGCCTTCACTTCGTCGCGCATGCCCGGCAGCCGCGCCATCGCGCCGCCGACGGTACGCACGGCGCCGTTGCGCAGCGTGTAGCGGCTGCCCGCCGGGTTCGGGTAGGCCGATGCCATGATCGTGTGCAGCAGGTTGCCCGCCGTGGCGCCGTCGCCATCCACCTTCACCGGCACGCTGGTCAGCACACCGTCGCGGTAGCCCAGCGCGTGGAAGCCGTTCGGGCCCACGCCGATCATCGTCGGCCCCGCCTTTTCCCAGCGCAGGTCGACGCCGTCCCACGTCTTGTCGATCGTCGCCAGCTTCTTCGGCTCGCCGTGCTCCAGCACCACCTGGCCATCGGCCCCCACCTCCAGCATCAGCAGCGGCTTGCGCAGCGCGCCGGCCGCCACCTTCGCCAGCAGGTGGCCCTTGCAGGCCTCGCCTTCCTGCGCCGTCAGCACGGTATCGGCGCGCAGCGCGTTCAGCTGCGCCGCCGCCTTCCCGGCCGCGGTACGGGTCTCGGCCAGCGCCGCTTCATGCCGCGCGCGCACGGCATTGCCGTCGTCGTAGTAGCCGCCGCGCCGCATGTCTTCCTCGTGGTGGATGTTGCGGGTCGCATCGTTCAGGTAAGGCTTGATCGGATCGTCCAGCAGCAGCGCCGCGTTGATGAAGTCCAGCATGCCGCGCGGGCTGGCCGGCGACGTGTACGGATAGCGCCAGCGGGCCGGCTGGTCCGGGCTGCGTTCGACCTCGGTGCCGAGGAAGTAGTTCTTGCTGGCGACGACGAACGTCATGTCGTTGCTCTTGCTGTCGTAGCGGAAGAAGTGGCCGCTGGCCGGCTCGATACCGAGCGCGCCGTCGGCCAGCGGCGGCGTCTCGCCCCGTGCCCTGGCCTCCTGCCATTCCCGGTAGTTGTTCTCGAGATCATAGGTGTTCACGCGGCTCATGTAGACGACCTGGCCCAGGTTCTCGGCCGGCGTGCCGTCCGCGTTCAGCCGCGCCGGCGGGTTCGCGTCGACGCGGTTGACGACGAAGATCCCGCCCGGCATCGAGATCGTCTCGGCCTGCATCAGCTCCGTGTACTTCGAGATGTTCACGGCCGTATCCTGGTTCATCACGATGCGCAGGCTGCGCTCGTCCGCGGCGGCGCCGTAGCCCAGCGCGGCAAGGAAGGCGGCGGCCAGCGTTTCCGCGCTCGTCGTCGACAGGATTTCGCTCAGCGAGATGCGTTCCTGCTCGGTGATCGTGCGGCCCAGCGGCTGATCCGGCGTCTGCGCGAAGTACGCGGCATCGGTGACGACGGCACGTTGCACGATGGCCGGGAACTTCTTCGCATGCAGCGCGCCCAGGTTGATCAGCAGCGGATCGCGCGGCGAGATCTGCTGGTCCTCGTCCCCGGCCACGTTACCGCGCTTGTTCATCATCTCCGTGGTCAGGTGCACGCCCGGCACCACCTGGGTGAAGTAAGGCTGGCCCGTTTGCGCCCAGCGCAGCAGGTAGTGGAAGAAGCCCGATTCCTGCGTGTACTTGACGGTGGACGTCAGGATGTCGCGGATGATCCGCGCCGACAGGCGCTGGTACTGGGCCATGCTGTCGTCCGGGCTTTCCGGCATGCCCCGCACGCCTTCCATCGCATTGTGCACGCGGGCGATGTGCGCCGCCGGCGCCTCGGAAAACGTCGTCAGCGCCTGCGGCACGCGCGCCGTCTTGCCGCCGATGCGGCGGTTGCCTTCGGCGCCGTGCGGCAGCGCCGGCCCGAGGAAGTCCGGCGATACGACCGTCGGGTAGTTCGGGCCGTGGCGGTCGTGCCCCTCGACGAACTCGTTCATCAGGCGGCTCATCATCGGCTCGATTTCCGGCGGCAGCTGCGCGCGGCTGTTCGAGACGGGTTGCGTGCCCGGCTGGGCAGGGGCGGCGGAAGCGGCAGCGGCGGACGACGGCCCGGGCTGCGCCGTCGGCAGCGTCGCCTCCACCATCTCGTTGAACCGCTCCGTCATGCGCTCCAGGTAGGCCACCTGGGCATCGGCATCCAGGTCGGCAAAGCCGGCGGCATCCTGCACCCGCTGCAGCTCCGCCGCGTCGCCCGGCTGCGCCGCCATCATCATGCGGTTGAGCTTCTTGTGCGAGTCCTCGATGAACATGCCCGTGCTGTGCAATGCGCCGGCCAGCCATTCGACGTCTTCCAGCTTCGCGTCGCCCTTCTTCAGCAGCTTCGTGCCGGCCGTCGACAGCGAGCGGCCGAAGTCCTGCAGCGACATCGCCACGCCGTTGTAGCGGGCCTCGCGGCTGACCTGGTCGTCCACCACATTGTTGTTCGGCCCCAGCAGCCCGGCCGCGCTCAGCGCCGTCACGAGGATCGGCGCCAGCCATTTGTCGAAGCCGCGCGTGGCCATGCGGGTCACGAACGCTTCCTGGTAGTCGCGCTGCGTCATGTCGTGGCGCGTCGTGGGGTTGCCTGCCACGGCGCCGAGGGAACGCAGCAGCAGGTCGCCGATGAAGAAGTTCACCGTGTCCGCCACCATGCGCGCGGCCGGGTGGTTTTCGCGGTTGCCGGCGCGCCCCATCACCGCGTTGCTGGCCGTGAGCAGGCCCGCCACGCCGACCAGCGTGGCCACGTCGTGGCCGTCGCCGCGGGGCAGCCCCATGTGCTTCTGGATGCCGTAGTTGAACAGCAGCCGCGTGAACTCGGTGGCGTACGGCACGGCGCCTTCGTTGAACAGCTGGCCGCCGACCGTCTCGCGGCTTTTCCACGAATCTTTCAGCAGGTTCTGCTGCAGGAATGCGAACACGGGGGTCAGCACGCTTTGCACGACGACCGTCACGCCGATGGCCTTGGCCAGCGTGACGGCATCGACGACACCCGCGCCGCCACCGGTGAAGGGACGCGCGCCGGGCAGCAGCGCGTGCGTGTGCTCGTCGCGCTGCGAATTGATCAGGTGCGTGAATGCCCACACGGAAGCGGCGGTGCAGACGGCCTTCACGGCCGTGTTCAGGGCCGCCATCACGCGCGCATCGCGCGCGCCGATCGCCGGGTCCAGCGTGACGAGGTTCAGCAGCAGCTTGCCGCCGGCCCGGGCATGCCCCAGCAGGCTGGTACGGTCCACCATCAGCGGGCCGGCCAGCAGCGCCTCGCCGGTGGACAGCACGATCTCCGGATTGCTGAACCCTTCGACGGAACCGAACACGCCGGTGGAACGGCCCTGGTACGAATACAGGCTGGTATGCGCATTGTCCAGCGGCGCCAGCATGTCCACGCCCGGCTCCTTCGGGTACACCAGCCGCATCTTCAGGCCGTTGTCCGTGTAGCGCAGGTCGTGCACGGCACCGTCCTCCGTCGTGATGCGCAGGTGCAGGCCGGACGGGGCATGGTGCAGCAAGTTGCGCAGGCCGGCCAGCTTGACGCCCGGCGTGCCCACCGGCCCCATCGTCTCGACGCTGGCGATGCCGGAGAGCTCGGCGACGACGCTGCCTTCGATGTTCACGCTGGCCGGCACGTGCTTGCCGCGGCGCTGCTGCTGCGGGTGCGCCTTCTCGTGCTCGGCGGCGTCCGTCAGGAAGATCACGAGGCGGTTCTCGATCGCGTTGTAGTCGGCATAGCCGGCGTCGAACGGGCTGCCCCGCCCTTGCGCGTTGAGCGGCCGGCCGCCGAAGCCGGCCGCCATGTAGTTCTCCGCGTTGGCCCACGTGACGCGGCGCGGGAACGGCATCGCGTTCGGCGGCACCGGCATCACGACGCCTTCCGATTCCTGCGCCGTGCGGCGCGCCATCAGCTGCGAGGCGCGCGACAGTTCCATCAGGTGCGTGCGAAAGCTCGTCTCCATCCGCTCGCCATCGGGCTTGCCGTCATGGTCGGCCGCATTGAACGCCTTCAGCTCCTTCAGGCTGACGAGCCGGTTGGCGTATCCCTTGACGAAGTAGCGCTCCTCCGGCTCCGCGCTGCCCGGCACGGACACCTTGTCCTTGACGACGGCCAGGTGCTCGGTCACGGTCATGTGCCGGTTCGCGAACGGCAGCACCAGCACGCCGTCATGGTCGTTCAGCGACGCCAGCGGCACGCCGGCCGATTGCGAGCGCACGTAGCGCCCGCCCAGTTCCGCCACGGCGGCGTCCAGCGCCTCGCGCGTGCTGCCCATCTCGCGCTTGGCGCGGTGGAAGGCGGCACTCGCGGCGTTGTCTGCCGGCGTCGTCGCCAGGTCGGCCGCGGCGGCGATCACGCCCGGGCTGACGATCGTCGCTTCGACGTCGTCCGGCTCGGGCGCCTTGTGCGCGCTGCTGCCGACGGCGGACGACTCGCCCTCCTCCTGCGGCGCGTGCTGGCGCAGCACCAGCTGCACGGCCCGCCCGCCCTGGTGCGGCCGCGCGCCGGACGGTTGCGAGGTGGCGTCCTCGCCCGCCGGCGCGGCTGGGCGCGTGTCGCGCAGTTCGTAATTCTCGGCCTGGTGGGCAGGCTTGTTCGATCCGATTGAGAACATGACTTCCTCTCGTGTTGGTGGATGTTTGCGCAAACAAGATTGCCCTGTTGAGTGACGCAGTGCAGCATTCCGGTTCCAACATGAAAGTTTTTACGCCTGGCGCGCAGTGCACCTCAATTCGCTAATACAAACATCAGCAGGCGCGTCGGCGCGCCTGTAAAGTTGTTGTCCGACGCGACAACCAGCGTGCGCCGGCCATCGGCAAGGCGGGGGCCCCACGCCATCGCTTCGTAGTTGTCCTGCCAGCCGGATGGGACCAGGTAGCCCGTGACGGGCCACTTCCCCAGCGGCCTCGCCTTGCCCGGATCGAGCGGCGCATCGGCCGGCACGGGCTGCGCGCCAGCCACGTCGACGACGTACAGCCGCGTGTCGAACACGAAGCCCCCACCTGCGCGCCGGCCGGAACGTTCCAGCACCAGCAGGCGCTGCGCGTCCAGCGCGAGGATCTCGGAGATGCCGTTGTCGGCCGGTCCCGCGCCGCCGGGCACCGGGTCGAGCGGGTATGCGTACTGGGCAAGCACGGTGCCGGCGCGCGACATCAACGTCAGCCGTGCCAGTGCGCCATGCGTGGCATCCGGCAGCGGCCCGTCCTCGATCAGCGGCCCTTCCATCGCCACCCACAGCGCGCCGCCATCGGGCGTGAACGCCAGTCCCTCGGGCCCGACGTTGCTGCGGCCGCCGCATGCGCAGTCGGGCTGGATGCGCAGGCGCTGCGGCAGCGGTGCCTCGCCAAGATAAGCACCGTCCCGGCTGGCGTGATGGATGAACGAAGGGATGCGGGCGGCCCGATCGCCTTCGCTGGCGTACCACAGCGTGCCGTCCAGTGGATCGATGCGCAGCGCTTCGATGTCCGCCACGAGACCGGGCTGGCTGCGCGCCGCATAGGCTCCGCCGCCCTGCTGGCGCCATGGCGTGGCCGCGCCAATATCGGCGGTTGTCACGCCAACGTCGTCATAGCCGATGCGGGCCCGCCAGTAGCGCGCCGGGCCATGCTCGCCGCGGTCGTCCGTCGCCAGCAGCCACTCGTCCCGCCGCGCATCGTAGTCGATGCCGGAGATGCCGCCGAAGCCGTCGGCCTGGCCGATCTGGTACGTACCGACCAGGTGCAGCGCGACATCGTGCGCCGGAGGCACCGGCGCGGAGCCGGCCAGCAGGGCCAGGCCCGCCGCCAGCGCGCGGTTCACGGCAGACGCGCGATCGCAGCCGCCACCAGGGCCAGCAACTCGTCGTTGCGCACCGCCAGCAATGCCTGCATGTTGGCGGGGCCGGGCGCGTCGTCACGTTCGCCGAACCAGGCGCGCACGTGGCCGGCCGTGGGGCCGTCACGCCAGTCCACCGCCGCGTGGCAGCGCTGGCCGCTGAACAGTTCCGGGTCGGCCAGCCAGGCAACGGGGCAGGCATCGTGCAGCAGCGGATCGAGTTCGGCATACGCGGCCAGCATCTCCCCCGCAGCACGGCCGCACGCATTGTCCGCAGCGCCGAACGCCGCGATCCATTCCGGATGCATCACCGCCTGGCTTGTCACGTCGAGGGGGAACAGCAGCAGGTTCGCGCCGGCGTCCAGCACCATCTGGGCGGACACCGGGTCCGAATAGAAATTGAACTCGGCGGCCGGCGTGATATTGCCCGGCACGCGCAGCGCGCCACCCATCACGAGCACGTGGCGTGCGCGGGCCAGGCTGCCCGGCGCCAGCGCTTCACACAGGGCGAGATTCGTCAGCGGCCCCGTGGCCACCAGCTCCACCGTCCCCGGCGGATGCTCGGCCAGCAGCTGCACGAGCCGCAACGCGCTGTGCTCCGGCGCCACCTGCCCACTTTGCGGCAGCACGACGCCACCCAGTCCATCCTCGCCATGCACCAGGTTGCAGCGCGCGTCCGCATGGCCCAGCGGACGTGCCGCCCCCGCGTGCACCGGCACGTCGTGGCGGCCGGCCAGATCGAGGATGCGGCGGGCGTTGATGGCCGTGATGTCGGCCGGGCGGTTGCCCGCCACCGTCGTCACGGCCAGCAGGTCCAGGTCCGGCAGGCCGGCCGCCAGCAGCAGTGCCAGCGCGTCGTCGATGCCCGGATCGCAGTCGATGATCACCTTGTGTTTCATGCGTGGTTCTCCAAAAAGATGTCGATGGCGGCGCTGTCCGGCTGCGCGCCCTGCACGCCCAGGCCTGTGCAGCACAGCGCGGCGGCCGCGTTGGCGCGGCGCAGCGCGACTTCCGCCGATGCGCCGGCCGCACACGCTGCGGCGTACACGCCGGCAAACGTGTCGCCGGCGCCGGTGGTATCAACGGCGGTCACGGGGTAACCCGGCACCGCGACGTGGCTGCTGTCCGGCCGGGCCAGCACGGCACCGGCCGCGCCCTGGGTCAGCAGCACGTCGATATTGCGCACACGCGCAAGTTCCAGCGCGACCTGCAGCGGCGCACCGCTCTCGCCCGTCAGCTGCGCCAGTTCCAGCGCGTTGACGATGACCGTGTCCAGGAATGCCAGATCCGGCAGCGCATCGGGCCGCAGCGGCGATGCGTTCAGCATCACGCGGCAACCTGCTCGCCATGCGCGCGCCGCCAGTTCATGCGTTTCGTGCAGCGGCACTTCCAGTTGCAGCAGCACGATGGTATCGGGACCCAGCAGCGCGTTGTCGACGTCTGTCGCACGCGCGGCGAAGTTCGCGCCGGGTGCGACGACGATGCGGTTCTCGCCCGATTCCTCCAGCGTGATCAGCGCCATGCCGGTGGCTTGGCCGGGCACGGGGCGCACGTGCAGCGCCACGCCGGACCGTTCCAGCTGGGCCAGCGCGGCAGCGGCCAGCGGATCGGCGCCGACGGCACCGAATAAA
This sequence comes from Pseudoduganella flava, assembly GCF_007830495.1. GTDB lineage: Bacteria > Pseudomonadota > Gammaproteobacteria > Burkholderiales > Burkholderiaceae_D > Rugamonas > Rugamonas flava. The sequence goes on from NZ_VLKW01000014.1 coordinate 114,395, forward strand.
TGGACATCGGCCCCCGCACGCCGCGCGGCATGTGCCTGATTGGCGCCCTTGCCGCCGCCGCCCTGCACGGCCGCACCGCCCAGCACCGTTTCACCGGCCGAGGGTGCGCGCGCTACCGGCACCGTGATGTCCAGGTTGATCGAACCGAATACGATGACCATCCGCCCTCCTCTATCGTCGTGGTGCGCCAGCATACCGCAGCCGCTTCACAGACCAGCTTACGCGTTGCGGACGGCGAGCCGCGCCAGCCCGGCCGCCATGTCGTCCAGCCGGTAGGCGGCGTTCACCTGCCGGAATTCGGCCAGCAGGTCCTGCGGCAGCGCGGCGGTGCCGGCCATCGCGCCGGCGATCGCGCCGGCCATCGTGGCGATCGAATCGGTGTCGTTGCCCACCGATGCGCACAGCGAGATCGTGCGCAGCGGGTCGGCCTGCGCGTACGCCAGCACGCCCAGCGCGGCCGGCACCGATTCGGCCGCATGCACGGAATTGCCCACTTCCCGTTCCAGCGTTTGCAGGAACGCCAGATCGCTGTGCGCTTCGGCAGCGATGCGCAGCGCCATCTGCGTGCGGGCCAGGAAGCTGGGGCCCGCCACGACCCGCGCCGCGTCGCGCGCCAGGGCCTCGCCGATGCATGCGCCTTGCAGTGCCGCGTCCAGCACCTCCGTCAGCTGGGCGCCCGCGACGGCGCGCGACGTGGCAGCCGCGATCGCACAGGCGGCCGAGATGGCGACGTCCGTGTCGTGCGACGGCAGGCACGTGACGAACGCCTGCCGGCAGGCGGCCTCAATGCGGCCCGGATGCAGCAGGCCAGCCGGCGCGACGCGCATCGCAGCGCCATTGGTGACGCCGACCGTCGTCATCTTGCGCTGCGACGTGCCGATGACGCCGACGCCGGCCGGGTCCCGCCCCTCGCGCAGCGCCTGCACGATGCCGGCCGTGCTGGGCCCCATGAACGCGGCCTTCGGGCTTGTGTCGGCCCAGCGCAGCAGGCAGGCGACCCAGCCCGCCTCATCGAGTGTGCCGTCGGCCGCGATCAGTGCCTCGGCCAGGTAGTACATCTGGCTCGCGTCGTCCGTGACCTCGGCCCGCAAGCCGTGGTTGGCGCCGGCGAACGTGTCGTCCGGCGGCTGGACGAAGCCCCGTACCAGGCCGCCATGCGCGGCGGCGATCTCGGCGATCGTCCATTGTTCGGTGGGCGCGCCCAGCGCGTCGCCCATGCCGGCCAGCGCCAGCGATGCGTAGATGCGGTCCTGCAGTGTTTCGGGTGTCAAGATAAGTCCTTTGTCTGGAGAGAGCGGCGCCGGCCGGACAGGGCCAGCGCCAGCACGGTAATGGCCGGCGGCAGCATGTAGACGAGCTGCGGCGGCAGCGCGGTGGCGCCGAGCCGGTTCGCCGCGACCGCGACCGCGCCGAACAGCAGCGCCGCCAGCACGGTGCCGGCCAGGCTGCGCCGGCCCAGGAACACGGCCGCCAGGCCGAGGAAGCCGCGGCCGGCCGTCATGTCGGCCTGGAACAGCGTCAGGTACCCCATACTGAGGTACAGACCACCCAGGCCGGCCAGCAGGCCGCTGCCCAGCAGCGCGAGCCAGCGCATCCGGGCGACGGGAATGCCGGCCGCATGGGCCGCTGCCGGGTTTTCGCCGGCAGCGCGCAGCCACGCACCGAGCCGGGTATGCACCAGCACGGCCCACAGCAGCGCGGCGCAGACGGGGGCGCCCAGCAGCAGCACGTGCTGGCCGCGCCTGCCCTCGCCGTTGACGAGCAGGTCGAGCAGCGGCCAGTCCTGCAGCCCGCCGATGTGCAGCGACGGCAGCGCCGGCGTGGCGATGCCCGCCGTCGAGCCCTTGTCGCCCGTCAGCTCGACGAGCAGGAACACCGTGAGCCCGGCGGCCAGCAGGTTCAGTGCGATGCCGGCGACGATCAGGTCCGCACCACAAGCCAGGTGCAGGAAGGCCAGCAGCCCCGCCAGCGCCAGAGCGGATGCTAGCCCGCACAACGCGCCCCACCACGGCAGCCACGCGGGCGGCAGCCAGGCGGGCGGATAGACCGTGCCCATCACGCCGGCAAACGCGGCAACGAGCATGATGCCTTCCAGTGCCACGTTGATGCTGCCGCCCAGTTCGGACAGCAGCCCGCCCAGCCCCGCGTACAGCACGGGCGTGGCGGCGCGCAGCACGGCCAGCAGCACGACGACCAACGTGCCGGCCCAGCCGGCGAATTCGATCCCGGCCGTCATCGCGCCGCTCCCGCGAACAGGCCGCGCAACCGCGCCGGCAGCGGCCAGCGCCGCGCGACGACGAGCAGGATGACCAGCGCCTGGATGACGATGGCGATCTCGCGCGACACATCGGTACTGCGTTCCATCGCCTGCCCGCCGGCGCGCAGCCACGCATAGAACAGCGCGGCGCCGACGATGGCGCGCGGCTCGTGGCGCGCCAGTAGCGCGACCAGCAAGCCTTCCAGGCCCAGGCCCGGCGTCAGGTCGACGGGCAGGCGTTTCAGCAGCGCGTTCCCGAGGTGGAAGCCGGCCAGGCCCGCCCACGCACCGCCCAGCATCATCGACAGCAGCAACGCGCGCCGCACCGGCAGCCCGAACTGCGCCGCGAATGCCGGCGCGCTGCCCGTCACGCGGATCTCGTAGCCCAGCGTGGTCCGCTGCAGCAGTACGACGGTTGCATACGCGGCCAGTGGCGCCGCGAGCAGCATCCACGTGACGTTCGTGTTGGCAAGCAGCGGCGCCAACGTCGCGGCATCCGGCAGCGCCGGCGTGGCCTGGAAGCCGGCGGTGGGATCGCGCAGCCAGCGCAGCACGGCCAGCCGGTAGAACTCGACGGCGATCAGGTTCAGCATCAGGCTGACCACCAGTTCGTTGGCGCCCCAGCGCAGCTTCAGCACGCCGGTGACACCGCCCCACAGCGCGCCGGCCACCATCGCGGCGGCACAGGCCAGCGGCAGCACGAGCCAGGCCGGTCCGCCGACCGCAAGGCTGATGGCGCAGGCGGCCAGCGCGCCCAGGAACATCTGGCCATCGGCACCCAGCGCGAACTGGCGCGCGCGCAGCGGCAACAGCACGGCCAGGCCAAGGAACGTCAGGCTGACGGTGTCTTCCAGCACGGTGCCGAAGCGCACCAGGCGGTGCCAGTGCCAGCCATCGGCGTCGGCACGCAGCTCGGGCAGCGGACCGGTCAACAGGATCAGCCACGCGCGCAGCGGCTCGCGGCTGACGCAGGCGATCAGCGCAAGACCGGCCAGCAGCGCGACGGCGACGGCCGCGCAGGTGCGCCGCGCCTCCGGTCCAGGCAGCCAATGGTTCATAGCGCCTCCTTCCACGTGCCGCTTGCATCGGGCACCGCGAACGGCGCATCGCCGCAGGCGCGCGCGTCCGGCTGGCTGCGTGCGCCCGTCATGTAGGCGGCCAGTAGTTGCGGCGTCGCGTCCGCGCCGCTGAAGTGCCCGGCGATGCGGCCGCGAACCATCACCGCGATGCGGTCGGACAGCGCTAGGATCTCGTCCAGGTCCGCCGAGATCAGCACGATGGCGCCGCCGGATGCACGCAGCGCCAGCAACTGGCGGCGCAGGAAGTCGGCCGCGCCGACGTCCACGCCGCGCGTCGGCTGGCATGCGATCAGCACCTGCGGATTGGAGGACAGTGCACGTGCCAGCACGATCTTCTGCATGTTCCCGCCGGACAGCGCACCGATCGCCTGGTCCGGACCGGCCGCACGCACGCCGAAGCGCGCCAGCACGTCGGCGGCAAACGCCTGCACGGCGCCGGGCCGCAACCAGCCATGTCGCGACAGCGGCCACGCCCGATACGTCGCGGCGATGGCGTTTTCGGCGATCGACAAGTCCGGCGCGACGCCATCGTGCAGCCGGTCTTCCGGCACGGCCGCGACGCCATGCCCGATGGCCGCACGCACGCCAAGGCCCGTGTACGGCACGCCGTCCACGGTGACCGTGCCCGCGTCTGGCGCGGCACCCGCCAGCACCCGCGCCAGCGCGCTCTGGCCATTGCCTTCGACACCGGCGATGCCGAGAATCTCGCCGGGCGCCACGTCCAGCGTGACGTCCGCCAGCGCGGTGGCCGCGGTGCCGCGCAAGACCAGGCCTTCGGCACGCAGCCGGGGCGTGCGACGTGATCCGGCCGATGGCCGCGACACAGGCGCCAACGTCGCGCCGGCAATCAATTCGGTCACGCGTGCGGCGGTGGCCGTGGAGGCGCTGCCCTGCCCCGCCACGCGGCCGCCGCGCAGCACCGTGTAGCGGTCCGCCACGTCCAGCACGTCGGCGATCTTGTGGGTGATCAGCAGCACACTCAAGCCATCGCGCGTCAACGCGCGCAACGAGCGATACAGCGCTGCGCTTTCGTCGGGACTCAGCACGGCGCCCGGCTCATCGAGCATCAGCAGGTCGGCGCCGCGGTACAGCGCCTTCAGGATGCCGACGCGCTGCTGTTCGCCCAGCGACAGCGTGCCGACCATGGCGCCCGGATCGGCGGCGAGCCCGTACTGGCTGGACAGGCTCCGCACCGCATCGGCCGCGGCGCGGTGGTCCAGCAGCAGGCCACGGCGCGGCTCCGCACCCAGCACAACGTTGCGCGCGACGGAGAACGACGGTACCAGCTGTACGTGCTGCGGCACGAGGCCGATGCCGGCCGCGATCGCCGTCGCCGGTTCCGGCAGCGTGACGGCCAGGCCGTCCAGCAGGATCGCGCCGGCATCCGGCTGTTCCAGGCCATACAGCATCTTCATCAACGTGGATTTGCCGGCGCCATTCTCGCCGATCAGCGCGTGGATTTCGCCGCGCGCAAGGCGCAGGTCCACCCCGTCGTTTGCCAGCACGCCGTTCGGATAACGTTTCGTCAGCCCGCGCGCCTCCAGGCGCCAGGCCGTCATTGCGCACCTCCGAACGCAGTCGGCACCTTGACGCGGCCGGCGACGATCGCGTCGCGCTGCACGTCCAGCTCCGCGCGCAGGTCCGCCGGCAGCGCATCCATCACAGCCGAATGGGGCGCCAGACGCACGCCGCCCTCCTTCAGTCCCAGCGACTCGACCTGGCCATACGCCAGCTTGCCGTCCAGCGTCAGGCGCAACGCGCGCACCAGGCCCACATCCACGTCCTTCAGCACCGACGTGACGATGGCCTTGGCGCGCGCCGGATGCTGCGCCTGGTACAACGCATACTGGTCCATGTCCACGCCGATCGCGTAGCGCCGCGCCTCCTCGGCCGCTTCGTTGACGCCCTGCCCCGTCGCGCCGGCCGCGTGGAAGATCACGCCGGCGCCGCGGCCGTACTGGATCCTGGCGATCTCCTTGCCGGCCGCCGGATCGGAGAACGCGTTGGCATACTGTGTCTGCAGCGGCAGGCCTGGCGCCGCGGCGCGCACACCGCCCGTGAAGCCGGCGATGAAGTCCTCGATGACGGGGAACTGCATGCCGCCGACGATGCCGGCGCCGCTGCCCGCCGGCACGCCGGGCAAGCCCCGCCGCATCAGCCGCGCGGCGAGGAATCCCGCCAGGTACGCGCCCTCGTTCTGCCGGAACCGCATCGAATACACGTTGCGGCAGCCGCAGCGCGCGTAGTCGACGGTGGCGTCATAGACGATGAAGCGGGTGGCCGGAAAGCGTGCCGCCAGGCTTTCGACGTACGGCACCATCGTGAACGTGCCGGCGATGACGACGTCGTAGTCGCCGCTGTCGGCCAGGTCCGTCAATGCCGCCTGCCAGCGCGAGGGATCGGTGCCGCCTTCGACGATGCGCGCCGTCAGCGGCAGCTGCGCCGCCGCCGTGCCCACGCCGCGCGCGGCCGCGTCGAAGAACGACTTGTCGCCCAGCGTGCCGTTGACGAACAGCGCCACGCGCAGGCGCGTACCGCCTGCGCGCGTGTCGAGACTATGCGCGATGCCATTCAGTCCATACAGCAGCGCGGCCAGCAACACCAGCCACGCTCCCCTAGCCGCCAGCCTGCTGGCGTGTTCCTTCCACTGCACCGATGCTCCTTCGCGGTTGGCTGGCGTCCGTCAGAAGCGCGAGCGCAGCGTCAGGAAGAACGTGCGCGGGCTGCCGAGGAAGTAACGGCCGGACGTCAGCGGGTTGGACGTCGTCAGCTCGGCACCGAGGCCGCCGAGATAACGCTTGTCGAATGCGTTATCGATGTTAAACGCGATCTCGCTGTCGCGCAGCCACGTCATGCCCAGGCGTGGCCGCCAGCTGACGGCGACGCCGACCACGGTGTAGGCAGGCATGTATTCGCGCGGGTACGTCGCCGGGCCGCCGGTGATGACGGTGTTGACCACGTCGCCATAGGTGCCGGCGGCGCGGCCCGTGTACTTCGCGTTCACGGCGAGGCGCCACGGCTGGGCCGGGCGCCACACCGCTTCGGCAAAGGCGCTGTGGCGCGGCGCACCGAGCACCGGGTCGCCCGCATGGATGCCTTCGAATGGCGTATCGGCGTCGTATCTGGCGCGATTGAACGCATAGTTCGCGTACAGCTCGTACTGCGCCCCAGTCATCCGTCCCGTGATCTCGATGCCGCGCGAGCTGATGCCGCCCTGGTTGGCGAACGTCGTCGTCGCGTCGCGCGAGAAGATGTCGCCGTTCGGATTGCCGTTCTGGATCGAGATGCGGTCGCGGTAGTCGATGTCGTAGGCGCTGATGCCCAGGCCGTAGCCGTTGCGCTGCCAGCGCAGGCCGATATCCTTGGCGATCGCCGTCTCGGGCTGGATACCCTTGCGCGCGTCGACGGCGGCCGTGCCTTCGAACACGCTGTCGGGAATCGCGCTGAAGTTCTTCGAACCGCTGGCGAACACCTCCAGCTCGTCGCTGATGCGGTACAGGGCGGCGAGCTTCGGCAGCAGGCCGGACGACACGCGCAGCGAGCGCTCGCCGGCGAATTCGACCGGCGACGCATAGCTTTCGCGGAAGCGCTGGTAGGTGGCGCCCACGTCCAGTTCCAGGCGCTCGTCCAGGAACATCATGCGGTCCTGCGCATACACCATCGCCGTGTTCGAGCGGTAGTGGCGGTCCTGCGTGATCGAGTACAGCGCGCTTTCCTCGTAGGCGCTGCCCGCGGCGGGATCGGTCACGCCGAACCAGTTGCGGATCTTGGCGCGGCGGATGTGCTCATACCAGCCGCCCACGCGCACGCGGTGGTTGCCGCCGAACGTCATCGCCACTTCGCCCAGCACGCCGCGGCGGTTGATGTCGTTGTCGCTGCGGCGCGTGGTCGCTTCCCGGTCGCCCCAGGCGGCCTGCGGATTCATCGCGTACTTCGCCGCGGCCGGGCAGCCTGCCGCCTTCAGCGACGCGGCGGACACGCCTGCCGGGAACGCGACGGCGGCCAGCGGCACCAGCGCGCCCGTGGCGGTGCGCTGGTACTGGTTCGCGTAGCACTCCTGCACGGTGGCAGTCGGCGCCTTGCCCGGCGCGACGGCGCTGTACACCTTGCCGTCCGCCGGCAACTGGCGGTACGGCACGTAGAACCAGCCGTTGCCTTCCTGCGTATGGATATAGGGCTTCAGCGTGAACTTGCCCGTCTCGCCGAAGCGCTGCGTCCAGTCGATGTGGGCCAGCACGTCCTCGCTGTTGATGCCGCGCGTGCCGCGGTAGTTCTGGTCCAGCGCCGGGTTACCGGTCCACGTATCGGTCAGGCCGTCCGTATCGGGATTGCCTTCGAACGTGGCCTTGTAGAATGGCGCCGCAATGGCGCGCAGTGCGACGGCGTCGTAGTCGTTGTCGGAGAACTTGTTGTAGCTGACGGTGGCGCGCACGCTGGAACCGTTGCCGAGGTCTTGCAGCACGCGCAGGTCGGCGTGGCGGCGGTGGTTCTTGCCCGATTCGTCGCCCGGCCAGGTACGTACCCCCGATTGCGAATAATCGATGTAGGCGCTGGTGCCGGATGCGGACTTGCCCGTATCGATGCGCACGAAGCCGCGGTGGTAGCCGTAGTTGCCGCCCGAGAGTTCGATCTCGGCGCCGCGCTGCTTGCTCGGATCGCGGGTGCGGAAGTCGAGGTAGCCGCCCAGCGCCTGGTTCGACGGCGTACCCAGGTCGCCGGCCGTCTGGCTGGCCTCGACGCGCGACAGGTTGGCCGGGTCGAGCAGCCGGGTGGGCATCGTGCCGCCGTTCGACAGGGTCGAGCCGTTCGGGATGCCGTCCACGGAGACGCCGATCTGCTCCTTGTTCAGACCGCGCATCGACAGGCGCATCGAGAAGCTGCCCGTCAGCGCATCGCTGGAGCTGACCTGCAGCCCCGGCACGCGCGAGAGCAGCTTGAGCGGATCGAGGCCGGCCGGCTGCGCCTTGATGGTTGCCTCGTCGATCACGCTGTTCGCGCGCGCCTCGCCCTTGCCGAGCAACTGCCCGGTGACTTCAACGACGGTCGGTGCCGCGTCGTCCTGTGCCGGCGCCGTCTGCGCCATTGCCACGCCATATTGCATCAGTGCCGCCGAACTTGCGGCCAGCATGCCCACTTGCTTGTACACGATATCCCCCAGTCAGATCGATGTTTGCTTGCCGGCCGCACCGGCGTGGCGGTGCGGCGGCTCATCGAAAGAATAATGTGGTACGTACCACTACTCAAGCGTTATTTGCTACATCGCGCCAAATGTCATGGATTCGGCCGTTACGATGTCATTTCGCGCTGGGCGTGTCATGCAGTTGTAATAAATGGTACGTACCACATGGTGTGGTAGCATCGCAGTATAGTGGAAAGCGAGGCGATGGAACACAAATCAAGCGACAAGCATGGCCTGCTGCTGCCCGGCGGCGGGCCCCTGTACCGCCAGCTGGCGGCGACATTGCAGCATCAGCTCGAAGGCGGCCATTACGGGGCCAACGAGCCGCTGCCGGCCGAACGCGACCTGGCCGCGTCGTTCCGCGTGTCGCGCGACACGGTGCGCAAGGCGATCCGGCTGCTGGAGGAACAAGGCGTGGTCTATAGCGACCATGGGCGGGGCACGTTCGTGGCGCCCGAATCGGTGCGCCAGATGTCGCGCTTTCTCGACAGCTTCACGGACGATGCGCACCGCCGCGGCGGCGTGCCGGGCCAGCAGATCCTGCTGCTGGAACCGGCGGTGGCGACGATGGCGCTGGCCAGCCTGCTGCAGACGGAGCCCGATGCGGCGCTGGTGCGGCTGCGCCGCCTGCGCCTGTTGAACGGGGTGCCGGTCGGCCTGCAGGACTCGTATCTGCGCCTGCCGCCCGGCGCGACGATCGTGCGCCGCGAACTGGAAGCGAAGGGTTCGCTGTACCGCTTGCTGATCGAAGACTTGGGCGTGCGCCCGTGCGAATGCCTGGAAAGCCTGTGCGCAGTGGCCGCCCAGCCCGACGAGGCGGCGCTGCTGAAGGTGGCTGCGGGCTCGCCGCTGCTGGCGTGCGAACGGGTCACGCTGTCCGACCGGCGCCAGCCGATCGAATACTGCGAGATGCGCTACGTGCCCAGTTACCGCTACAAGACGCGGGTGAACAAGTGGAGCCTGGGCTGAGCGCGAGCCGGGGCGGCTGGCGCTATGCCGGCAGTTTCTTGTCGAGTTTGTAGTAGTCCGCGGCGCTCAGCGGTTGCCGTGCCTTGTCGACGAAATCAAGGAAGCCGCCCCGGTCCTCGGAATCGTCCAGCAAGTCCGGCAGCACTTCCCTCAGCGCCACCGCCGCCTCGGCCATCCTGGTCTTGTCGTCGCCGTCCGGGAGCCGCTGGAACACTTCGAGCATCCCACCGAGAAGTTGTACGGCCGTTGAGCATTTCATCGTCGCCTCCCTGTTCTGGTTGCCGGCCGGCGGCCGGTCCCCGCGACCTGCGCCGGCTTGCGGTTTGATCGTCAAAGAGCTGCTTCGCACATCAGATGGCGGCGTGCGCCGCGTCGTACCAATATAGGCAAAAAGACGGGTAGGGTAAAGCATCGGATGTACATCCTCCGCTTCATGGACGCGCTTTTCCTCCCGTCGCTATAATCGGTGTATGGTCAAGCTTGCCAAACAACGCGTGCTGCACGTCTGGATCGCCCTGCTGGCGATGTTGTTTGGCGCCCTCGCCCCGGTCGCTTCCGAGGCGGTGGCCAGCGCCCGGCCGGCCCTGCCGGCGATGGAGATCTGCTCGATGAACGGCGCGCAGCCGATGGCGCCGGCCAAGCAGGGCGGCGCGCACGGCGCGATCGATCACCTGCTCAAGCATTGTTCGTCGTGCGTCACGCACGGCCATGCGCCGGCGCTGCCGCCGTCCGCCCCGCTTGCCTTTACCGCCGTGCCGCTGCGCGACGGCCACCCCGCCCTGTTCTACCAGGCCGCTCGTCCGCTGTTCCCGTGGACGGCGTTTCACCCTCGCGCGCCGCCGGCCCGCATCTGATCTTCCCTCCATCACACCGATACATGACGCCGTCAGTGCGGCGGCGTCCGCGCACCCTCGCGCCTACTGAAAGATCAGATCATGAAACGACTGCCGATGTACATCGCCATCGCGGGCTGCCTTGCCGCGATCGCCCCCGCCCGCGCCACCGACGAAGGCGCCATTGACCCCAGCCACGTTGTCGTCGTCCCCGGCGTTGCCGAGGGCTTCCGCCAGCCCCCGACGGGCAGCGGCGATGCGGCCACGCTGCTCAGCGATACACCGGGCTACAGCGTCGCGCAAGGCGGCGGCGTATCCGGCCTGCCGGTCCTGAACGGCCTCGCCGACGACCGCCTGAAGATCCGCGTCGACGGCATGGAGGTGACGTCCGCCTGCGCCAATCACATGAATCCGCCGATGTCGTACATCGATCCCAGCCAGGTGAGCCGCATCGATGCGATCGCCGGCGTCACGCCCGTCAGCGCCGGCGGCGACAGCATCGGCGGCACGATCACCGTGCACTCCGCGTCGCCCCGCTTCGCAGCCCCGGGCGCCGGCACGCTGACCACCGGCCGGCTGTCGCTCAGCGGGCGCACCGTCAACGACGGCGTCAACGCAGGCATCGCCGCGACCGTCGCCAGCGAGCGCGTGAGCTTCGGCTACAGCGCCGCCTATGCGCGCGGCCACAGCTACGAGGACGGCAACGGCGACGCGGTGCTGGGCAGCCTGTTCGAGAGCATCAACCAGTCCGCCGTGCTGGGCCTGCGCGACGCCGACCAGCAACTGACCGTGCGCGTCGGCGTGCAGCGCATCCCCTACCAGGGCTTCCCGAACCAGTACATGGACATGACGGACAACACCGGCAAGTCCGCCAGCATCCAGTACCTCGGCAAGTTCGGCTGGGGCAGGCTCGATGCGAACGCCTACTGGCAGAAGACGGACCACGAGATGGGCTTCTTCACGCCGGAGCGCACCGGCACGATGCCGATGGTGACGCATGGCCGCAATGCCGGCTACGCGGTCAAGGCCACGCTGCCGTGGCGCGACGGCGGCGAGCTGCGCGTCGGCCACGAGCTGCACACGTTCCGGCTCGACGACTTCTGGCCTGCCGTGCCGGGCTCGATGATGATGGGGCCGCAGACGTACGTGAACGTCAACGACGGCCGGCGCGACCGCCTGGCCTTCTTCGGCGAAGCGGAAACCCGTCACAACGACCGCTGGACGTCGCTGCTGGGCGCGCGCTGGGAGTCCGTGCGCACCGATGCCGGCGCCGTGCAGCCGTATTCGACGAACATGATGAACGCCGCCGACGCGGCGGCCGCCAAGGCGTTCAACGCGCGCGACCGTTACAAGCGCGACGGCAACCTGGACGTGACGGCGCTGGCCCGCTTCGATGCGGATGCCACCAGCACCTACGAGCTGGCCGCGGCACGCAAGACCCGCTCGCCGAACCTGTACGAGCGCTATTCCTGGGGCCGCGGCACGATGGCGATGACGATGACGAACTGGTTCGGCGACGGCAACGGCTATGTCGGCGACATCGACCTGAAGCGCGAGACGGCGTACACGCTGGGCTTCACGGCCCATTGGCACGACAGCGAACAGGCCCGCTGGTTCGTCAAGCTGAACCCCTACTTCACCCGCGTGCGGGACTACATCGACGTCGACACGATCGGCACGTTCAATCCGTACATGCAGAAGGCCGCCACCGGCGCGCTGCTGCGCTTTGCGAACCATGACGCGAAGCTGTACGGCGCCAACCTGTCGTGGAGCGTACCGCTGCTGGACGGCGCGGATGCGCTGAAGTTCACTGGCAACGCGGCGTTCACGCGCGGCAAGCGCACCGATGACGGCGACCTGTATCGCATCATGCCGTTCAATACGCTCCTGACACTGGAGCACGTGCGCGGCGCGTGGACGAACCAGCTGGAAGCCCGCATCGTCGCCCGCAAGGACAACGTCGACGCGCGCCGCTTCGAGCCGGAAACCGGTGGCTACACGCTGTTCAACGTACGCACGGCATACCAGTTGCGCAAGAACGTGCGGCTGTCGGCCGGCGTGACGAACCTGTTCGACCGCCAGTATGCCGATCCGCTGGGTGGTGTGTACCTGTCCGGCCTGAAGCGCTACGGCGGCGCACTGCAACCGCTGCCGGGATATGGCCGTTCGCTGGACGTCGGACTGGTGATCGACCTGTAACTGCCCGGCGTCACACGAACCAGCGCGCCGCGGCGGCATGGAATGCGGCCGCATCGACGGCATCGTCGGTCGCCCAGGCCACGATGCCGTCGGGCCGCACCAGCGCCGCGCGCACGCCCGGCGGGTTCGGCGACATCATGTAGTGCACCTGGTCGCGGTGGGCGTGCGCCCAGGCTGCGAGGGCCTCATCGCCGCCCGCGTCGACCAGCACGCCGCGCCCATCGCGCAGGGCGGTGGCCAGTGTGGCGCCATTCTGGGACACGAAGTTCGGCGCACTGCGGCCAGCCAGCGGATGATCGCACCCGACGTCGATGCGGGTATGGATGCCCCAGACCCGTCCGGCGACATACGTACTGCCGTCGCGCGTGCCGACGAGGCTTGCCACGATCTCGCGGAGTGCACGCTCGGCCGGCGCGGGCCGCATCAGCACGACCTGGGCGCGGGACCAGTCCAGTACTCGGGCGCCGATCGGATGCCGCTCGGTGTGGTAGGTATCCAGCAAGCCCGGCGGCGCAGCGCCGCGGATCGTCGCCGCCAGCTTCCAGCCCAGATTCAGCGCATCGCCAAGGCCCAGGTTCAGCCCTTGCCCGCCCAGCGGCGAGTGGATGTGGGCGGCATCGCCGACCAGCAGCACCCGCCCCTTGCGGTAGGTAGCTGCCTGGCGGGCGCGGTCCGTCCACGTGGTGGCGCGGTGCACGTGCTTGACCATGACATCGATGCCGGCAATCTTGCGCAGCACCTGCTGCAGGCGCTCGCGCGTGACGGGTTCGCCGCTGTCGTGCCACGCGCCGCCGTCAAAGTCCTGCAGCATCACGTAGCCCGGCTGGGACTGGAAGTACATACCCCGCTCCGTCACGTTGCGGCCCGGTTCCAACGGTGCTCCGGCCAGGTCGACCAGCGCCGTGCATCCCGTGAACTCGGGCTCCGTGCCGGCGAAGTCGATACCGGCGGCGCGGCGCACGGCGCTGCGGGCGCCGTCGCAGCCGACCAGCCACTGGGCCGCGATGGATCCGGTAGTGGTATGCACCACAAGTCCTTGCGCGGTTTCGTCGAATCCGGTGACGGTTGTGTCGCGTACGATGTGCACGCCGAGCGTGCCGGCGCGGCGTTCCAGTACCGCTTCCAGTTCGGCCATCTCCGCCAGCAGGCTGGTTGGCGTGGACGCCGGCGGCCGTTGCCAGCGCGCGGCATCGATGTCTTCGGCGTGGAACGGGATGCCGGCGAAGTGGCCGGCCTGGCGCCGCGCGACCGGGCCGGGCGGACGACTGTGCGGATCGGCGACGCGTTGCGGAACCTCGAGTTCATCGAGCAGGCCGCGCCGGTCCAGCGCTTCGACGCTCGTCGACGACAGGCCGCGCATGCCGAACGGCAGTTGCTTGAACGGCGAATCGGGCGTTGCCGCCCGTTCCAGCACGAGGACGGTGCAACCAGCCAGCGCCAGTTCGCAGGCGAGGAAGAGACCGACGGGGCCCGCGCCGGCGATGGCGACGTCGTGGGTGGATGGGATGTGTGTGTGGGTCATGCTCTCGGACAGGTCGTTGAATTGCCCGCAACAGTACCGGTGTCAGGGTGGGCCGCTCTTGTACGAATGCGACAAAATCGGCGCGACGCGCTGCCGCCGCGCGAACGCCGCGGGCGTCGTGCCGCTGAAGCGCTTGAATTCCCGGTGCAGGTGCGACTGGTCCGTATAACCCAGTTCGCGGGCCAGCGCGGCCAGGTTCGCGGCCGGCTGCAGCACCAGCCGGTTACGCACCTGCTCGAAGCGCATCAGGCTCGAGATGTCCTTCACCGTGTGGCCGGACGAGCGGCGGAACTTGCGCTCCAGCGTGCGCACGGTCGCATGGGCGGCCGCGGCGACGTCGCGCACGGGCAGCGTGCCGTGCCCGTCGCGCAGGGCGGCACCGGCACGCGACAGGACCGAGTCCAGGCGGGGTTGGGCGGAGAGCAGGTACGCCGCCAGGTCGGCGACGGCCACGTCGATTCGATCTTCGTGGATGCGGCGTGCCAGGGTGGGCTGCAGCTCGGCGATCGGGTGCGCCAGGGCACGTACGCCGGCCGTCTCGGGCGGGATGCCCAGCAGGTCGAATACGGCCCATGGATAGCAGCGGACGGCCAGGATGTCGAGGCGGCCGCGCGCGTGCAGCTTCAGGGGCTCGGCGAGCAGGCCGACGATACAGGGTGACGGCAGCGGGTGCCCCGGTGCCAGGTAAGCGCCGCCGAAGTGGAAGATGATTTCCGCGTAGCCGTCCGGGAGGACGTGAAGGTCCGCTCCTTCCGGTGGCGCGTCGCGGCGATCGTACCAGAGGCATTTCACGGCGTCCCGCAGCGGGGCGGGCGGGGGGAATTCGCGGTGCCGGGGGTTCATGGTTTGGGCGTTCGTGGGCGTGGCGAAGGGGAAGGATATGCGATAGCGGGGGCGTCTGAGCGAAGCGAAAGAAGGCGCATGTGCCGCGCGCCCTCGGCGCGCGAAGCTGCCGCAAGCGGCAGCAAAATGGCGATTCGGAGAGCCC
>NZ_VLKW01000014.1:129430-147854 GCF_007830495.1 Pseudoduganella flava
CGCCGCGCGCCCTCGGCGCGCGAAGCTGCCGCAAGCGGCAGCAAAATGGCGATTCGGAGAGCCCCGCCCTGGTAAGGGCGGGTCTTCGAATCCCACCCTCTCCGTCCGAACAAATAAAAACGGCCTTCCGCAGGGAAGGCCGTTTTTATTTGTTCATGGCGGAGAGGGTGGGATTCGAACCCACGGATGGGTTGCCCCATCGCTTGATTTCGAGTCAAGTACATTCGACCACTCTGCCACCTCTCCATTCTTGCGCCGGAACGCTTGTTTCAACACAAGAGGCACTATCTTACAGCAGCATGACTGTCCCGTCAAACCTCGGCAGTGTTTGAGCGGGAACCGCAGCTCAGGCCAGCGCTTCCTTTGCCGCCTCCTCGGGCGTCAGGTCGTTGTAGTACTGGTCAGTGAACCATTCGGCCTGCTCTTCGATATGATCCTGCGCCTCTTTCACGGTCGCGCCGCCGGCCACGAGGAAGCGCTCTACCTCGATACACCACTGGATGAATGCCAGTGTCTCTTCATCCAACTCTTCCTTCTTGGCCATGATGGTTCCTTTGCTGTTGCGTGATTGATGGGCTGGTGAGGCACGCCCGGAAGCATTGTACCGTGGGGACGCGGTTGCCAGCACAATGGGGCGGCGGAGGTGGCGCGGTGCGGTAGCGGGGTGAGCGAAGCGGGTTAAGGCCGGGGGGCTGAGCCTCGCCTCTCCGTCCGCTCGACTGAGCGTAGCGAAAGAAGACGCGAACGCCGCGCGCCCTCGGCGCGCGAAGCTGCCGCGGAGGCGGCAGCTTCGAAACCCGGTCAGGGAGAGGAACGCCAGCGCGAAGCGCTGGCGGCGCTGCCGCAAGCGGCAGCAGTCGGGCGATTCGGAGAGCCCCGCGCTGGTAAGCGCGGGTCTTCGAATCCCAGCCTCTCCGTCCGAACAAATAAAAATGGCCACCCGCAGGGGTGGCCCGGCTGAGCGAAGCGATAGAAGGCGCATGCGCCGCGCGCCCTCGGCGCGCGAAGCTGCCGCAAGCGGCAGCAGTCGGACGATTCGGAGAGCCCCGCGCTGGTAAGCGCGGGTCTTCGAATCCCAGCCTCTCCGTCCGAACAAATAAAAATGGCCACCCGCAGGGGTGGCCATTTTTATTTGTTCTGGCGGAGAGGGTGGGATTCGAACCCACGGATGGGTTGCCCCATCGCTTGATTTCGAGTCAAGTACATTCGACCACTCTGCCACCTCTCCTTTCTCGCATTGCTGCGAGAAGGCAAGATTATAGCAGCGCGGGCAAAAAATGGAAGGGCTTTTTCAAGCCCGCCGTTCAAGCCTTCAGCTGCGTCAGGCCGCCCATGTAGCCGCGCAGCACTTCCGGGATTTCGACGCTGCCGTCCGCCTGTTGGTAGTTTTCCAGGATCGCCACCAGCGTCCGGCCCACTGCCAGGCCGGAGCCGTTCAGCGTGTGCACCAGTTCCGGCTTGCCCTGCGCGTTGCGGAAACGGGCCTGCATGCGGCGCGCCTGGAATGCCTCACAGTTCGACAGCGACGAAATCTCGCGGTACGTGTTCTGCGCCGGCAGCCACACTTCCAGGTCGTACGTCTTGGCCGCGCCGAAGCCCATGTCGCCCGCGCACAACGCCATCACGCGGTAAGGCAGGCCCAGTTGCTGCAGGATCGTCTCGGCATGGCCGACCATCTCTTCCAGCGCCTCGTACGATTTTTCCGGGTGGACGACCTGCACCATCTCGACCTTGTCGAACTGGTGCTGGCGGATCATGCCGCGCGTGTCGCGGCCGTAGCTGCCCGCCTCCGAGCGGAAGCACGGCGTGTGCGCCGTCATCTTCAGTGGCAGCGTGTCGGCCGCCACGATCTCGTCGCGCACGATGTTCGTCAGCGATACCTCGGACGTCGGGATCAGGTAGAACGTCTCGCCCTCGCCTTCCGCGCCGCCCTTCTTCACCGAGAACAGGTCCGCCTCGAACTTCGGCAGCTGGCCCGTGCCCAGCAGCGAATCCGCGTTGACCATGTACGGCGTGTAGCACTCCGTGTAGCCATGCTTGTCGGTGTGCGTGTCCAGCATGAATTGCGCCAGCGCGCGGTGCAGGCGGGCGATGCCCCCCTTCATCACGGAGAAGCGCGAGCCCGTCAGCTTGGTGGCCGTGTCGAAGTCCAGGCCCAGCGGCGCGCCGACGTCGACGTGGTCCTTCACCTCGAAGTCGAACGCGCGCGGCGTGCCGACCTTGCGGACCTCGACGTTGCCTGCCTCGTCGGTACCGACCGGCACGGATTCGTGCGGCAGGTTCGGCACGGCTTGCAGGAACACCTGCAGCTTGTGCTGCACGGCGGCCAGCGCCGCTTCGTTGTTCTTCAGCTCGTCGCCGATGCCGGCCACTTCCGCCATCACGGCGGAGGTGTCTTCTCCTTTGCCCTTCAACATGCCGATCTGCTTCGACAGCGAATTACGCTTGCTCTGCAGCTCCTCGGTGCGCGTCTGGATCGCCTTGCGCTCGGACTCCAGCGCGTTGAAACCGGCGACGTCGAGCTGGAACTTGCGGGCCGCCAGACGGGCGGCGACGGTATCGATGTCTTTACGGAGAAGTTGGATGTCTATCATGGGAATTGCCGCGAATGTCGAAACCGCAATTGTACCAAGACACCCCGCATCCTTTCGAGTTTTACGCCCTCCGGCGCGCGGCCCCTGTCCAGGGCCGCCGCTTACATCAGCGCGGCTTTCTCGGCAGCCGTCAGGCGCTTGGCGGCGATCGTCACGACGGGCATCCGCACGTCGCTCTGCACGACCAGCTGGCCATCGGCGGCGACCGTCAGCGGCTTCGTCTCGGTGGTGAAGAAGGCAACCGACAGGGAGATGGTGGCGATGCCGACGAAGATGGCTTCCATGTGCTTCAGTGCGTTCATGATGGGCTCCTGTGAGATCCGGTTCAACGATGTGTGCTGCGATGGTTCTACTTTACTGACAGGCTCCCTGCCCTTCCACCGGCGTGCGACGAAGCGCAGGAAACGCGGGATGAAATGCCCGAATGACGCGCCGGAAGTACTTCGACCTTCAGCTCCACAGCGGGCGCATCGAACGGGAAGATCATGCGCAGGCTGGATGAGGAAAGCCCGGCGGTACGGGCGAAAAAAAAACCGGCCGGCATCGGATGAGTTCCGATACCGGCCGGTGGCGCAGGACAGCCTGCGTGCGGTGGTGGTGTGGCGGGTGGGCTTGCTGCGGACGCGTGCCCCACGGCGGCTCGATACCGCGCCACGCTTACATCAGCGCAGCTTTTTCAGCTGCCGTCAGACGCTTCGCGGCGATCGTCACGACGGGCATCTTGACGTCGCTGTGGACGATCAGCGGGCCGTCCGCGGCCACCGTCAGCGGCTGGGGTTCGGTCGTGAAGAAGGTGATCGACAAGGCGACGGTGGCGATACCGACGAAGATGGCTTCCATGTGTTTGAGTGCGTTCATGATGTGCTCCTGTGAAGTGCTGTCAACGATGCGTTCTGCGATGGTTGTACTGTATCTAAAGGCTCTTCGCCTCTCCATCGGCTTGCGATGAAGCGCCGAAAACGCGGAATGAAATGCGCGAAAGCGGCGGCGGAACCGCAGGAACGTCGGGGTCAGGATAGGCCCGGCACGGCGCCACCGGTTGAGGTGGCTTAACCGTGCGGTTGACGAAAATCAGGAGGTAGAAAAATCGACGGAACTCGGCGTTCCGGGATGGTTCAGCGCACTGGCGTGCTGGCGGTTTCGCCGACGACGGTATGCCATTTGCGCACGGTCCAGCGCGTGACGAGGCCGTGGTGGACATACGGATCGGCCAGTGCGAACGCCTCGGCGGGCGCCGGGGTATCGCTCGTGAAGACGAGCAGCGCACTGTCGATCGGCTCGCCAACGGCGCCGGCCAGCAGCAGCTCGCCGCGCGCGACGGCGTCCCAGGCCAGCTTCAGGTGCTCGGCGCGGTATTGTTCGCGGCGCTGCAGATAGTCGCCGGCCAGTTCATAAGTCAGCAGGTAATGCATGGGGCTCCTGTGTTGAGGCCGTCGTGCCGAGCCAGTCGAGCACGAGGCGGTGGAAGGCTTCCGGCTGGCGCGCCATCGGCCAATGGTCGGTGTCCATCGCGACGACGCGGCTGCCGGGCTTGCCGCTCAGCTCGCGTTCCCACGCCTGCGAATGGAACATGAACGGTTTCCGGGTGCCGTAGATGAACAGCATCGGGCACGTTGGGCGGAACGGTTTCGCGGCCTTGTACTTGCCCGTCCACGTCGAATAGTAGGGATAATTCTTCTCGACCGTGATCGACTCGGGCGCCGCCGGCACGCGCATCTTGCGGCACAGGTAGCGCGACATCGATTCGCCGACGCCGCCGCCGATCAGCCAGGCCGCTGCGAGCCACCACTGGTAGGAGACGATGCCCAGCTTGCCCTTCAGCCCGATCTCGTCGCGGTGCGCCTTCGAGCCGGCGTCGCCGATGTCGATGCCGACGACGCGCGCCACGCGGTCGGGATGGCGCATCGCGAACTGGTAACCGAACAGGCAGCCCCAGTCGTGCACAAGGAGGATCACCGGCTTGTTCGGACTGACTTCACGGACGACGTGTTCGCATAACGCAATCAACTCGTCCAGCGAGTGCTCGCCGCGCGGTGCACCGGGTTCGAAGCCGGGCCAGGTGAAGCGCACGCACCGGTAATGGGGCGACAGCGCGGCGGCCGTCTGGTCCCACAGCGCCCGGGTGTCGGGCCAGCCGTGGAGCATCAGGATGGTATCGGGGCCGGTGCCTTCGATCAGTACTTCGACGCCGTTGATGGTTTTCATCTGCACGGGATGCTCTCCTTGTTATTGTCCGGGGACTATAGCATGGCGCATTGCCGCGTCATCGACAGAGGCACCCATTGAGCACAGCGCGAGATGTTGCGTCCGACTACTCCTCTCCCGCCTGCCGATCCAGCTCCCTCAACCAAGCCAGCTTCTCGGCAATCTTGCTCTCGACCCCGCGCGGCACGGGCTGGTACCAGCGCGGCTCCTGCATCCCGTCCGGCAGGTAGGTCTCGCCGGCCGCATACGCGTTCGGCTCGTCGTGGGCGTAGCGGTACTCGTGGCCGTAGCCAAGCTCCTTCATCAGCTTGGTTGGTGCGTTGCGCAGGTGGACGGGTACCTCGCGCGACTTGTCCTTCTTCACGTAGGCCATCGCCTGATTGAACGCGTTGTACCCCGCGTTCGACTTGGCGGCGATGGCGAGGTAGATGACGGCCTGGCCCAGCGCCAGCTCGCCTTCCGGGGACCCGAGGCGCTCGTAGGTCTCTGCCGCGTCGTTGACGATCGTCAGCGCGCGCGGGTCCGCCAGGCCGATGTCTTCCCACGCCATGCGGATGATGCGGCGCGCCAGGTAGCGCGGGTCGGCGCCGCCGTCGATCATGCGGCAGAACCAGTACAGCGCGGCGTCCGGATGCGAGCCGCGCACCGACTTGTGCAGCGCGGAGATCTGGTCGTAGAAGTTGTCGCCGCCCTTGTCGAAGCGGCGCGCGTTCAACGTCATCGCGTTCTCGACGAATTTCGCATCGATGTTGGTGATGCCGGCCGAGCGGGCCGCCGTATCGGCTTGTTCGAGCAGGTTCAGGAAGCGGCGCGCATCGCCGTCGGCAAAGCCCACCAGCGTATCGACGGCCACGTCGTCGAACGTCAGGTGCGACAGCGCCACCTTCTGCGCTTTCGCCAGCAGCTGGCGCATCTCGGCATCCGTCAGCGATTTCAGCACGTAGACCTGGGCGCGCGAAAGCAGTGCCGAGTTGACCTCGAACGAAGGGTTTTCCGTCGTCGCGCCGATGAATGTGACGAGGCCCGATTCGACGAACGGCAGCAGCGCATCCTGCTGCGCCTTGTTGAAGCGGTGGATCTCGTCGACAAACAGGATCGTGTGGCGGCCGTACTGGTCCAGGTTCTGCTGCGCCTGGTCCATCGCTGCGCGGATGTCCTTCACGCCCGCGAACACGGCGGACAAGGCGATGAACGACGAGTCGAACGCGTTGGCCGTCAGGCGCGCCAACGTCGTCTTGCCGACACCGGGCGGGCCCCACAGGATCATCGAATGCGGCTTGCCGGCCTGGAAGGCCAGGCGCAGCGGCTTGCCTTCGCCCAGCAGGTGGCCCTGGCCGATCACCTCGTCCAGCGTCTTCGGACGCAGCGCCTCGGCCAGCGGCTGTCGCGGCTCGGTGGAAAACAGATCGGCCATCGCGTTACCGGTTACTGGTTCACCACGTCGGCGCCCTTCGGCACCGTGAACGCGAACGCCGTATTACCCAGCGCCGGATTCTTCTCGAACTTCTTGAACGCCAGCGTCGACACCTGGCCGAAGTTATCCTTCAGCTCCATCGCTTCCGGCTGGCCGTTCTTCAGGCCGATCGAGATCAGCTCGAAGCTCGTGTCCTTCGCCTTCGGTACGGCCTTCAACCATTCCAGGCCGTCGCGCGTGCCCGCCTCGGACAACGTGAAGTTCTTTTCCAGGTCGTTGGATCCGAACAGGATGGCGGCCGGCGACGAGCCCAGCGCGTCGCCCAGCTTCTTCACGGTGACCTGGTTCAGGTCCTTGTCGTAGATGTACAGCTTGTCGCCGTCGGCCTGCAGCACCTGCTCGTACGGCTTCTGGTACGTCCAGATGAATTTGCCGGGGCGGGCGAACACGAACGTGCCCGTCGACGGAGCGGACGTCTTCTTCGCGCCGTCGACGTTCTTCGTCAGCGTCTGCGTGAATTCGCCGCGCGCCGCCTTGGTCGACGACACGAACGTCTTGAACTGGTCCAGCGCGGCGGCGTGGGCGCCACCGATGCACGACGCGGCCAGCGCGGCCGCTACGATGAAACGATTCATATTGTTTAGTCCTTATTCCGCGGAAGCCGCCGGGACGAGGATGTCCCGGTTGCCGTTCGATTGCATGGCCGACACGACGCCGCTCTGCTCCATCTGCTCCAGCAGGCGCGCGGCGCGGTTGTAGCCGATGCGCAGGTGGCGCTGCACCAGCGAGATCGACGCGCGGCGGTTCTTCAGCACGACCTGCACGGCCTGGTCGTACATCGGGTCGGCCTCGCCGCCGCCCTCGCCCGCCATCGCATCGCCGCCGGCACCGCCCTCTTCCAGGGTGCCGCCTTCGAGGATGCCCTCGATGTAGTTCGGTTCGCCCTGCGCCTTCAGGTGTTTCACGACGCGGTGCACCTCGTCGTCCGACACGAACGCGCCGTGCACGCGGACCGGCAGGCCCGTCCCCGGCGGCATGTACAGCATGTCGCCCATGCCCAGCAGGGTTTCGGCGCCCATCTGGTCGAGAATGGTGCGCGAGTCGATCTTCGAGGAGACCTGGAACGCGATACGCGTCGGGATGTTCGCCTTGATGAGGCCCGTGATCACATCCACCGATGGGCGCTGCGTGGCCAGAATCAAGTGCAGGCCGGCCGCACGCGCCTTCTGGGCGATACGGGCAATCAGTTCCTCGACCTTCTTCCCGACCACCATCATCAGGTCGGCCAGTTCGTCGATGATGATGACGATCGTCGGCAGCTTTTCCAGCGGCTCGGGCGAATCCGGCGTCAGCGAGAACGGGTTCGGGATGTGCTCTTCCTTCTTGGCCGCTTCGGCGATCTTCGCGTTGTAGCCGGCCAGGTTACGCACGCCCAGCTTCGACATCAGCTTGTAGCGCCGCTCCATCTCGTTGACGGCCCAGTTCAGCGCGTGGCCGGCCTGGCGCATGTCCGTGACGACCGGTGCCAGCAGGTGCGGGATGCCTTCGTAGACGGACATCTCCAGCATCTTCGGGTCGATCAGGATCATCCGCACGTCCTGCGGATCGGCCTTGTACAGCAGCGACAGGATCGTCGCGTTGATGCCCACGGATTTACCGGAACCCGTGGTGCCCGCGACCAGCAAGTGCGGCATCTTCGCCAGGTCGGCGACGACCGGCTTGCCGGCGATGTCCTTGCCCAGTGCGACCGTCAGTGCGGAAGCGCTGTCGTTGTAGACCTTCGAGCCGAGGATCTCGGTGAGGCGCACGATCTGGCGCTTCGGATTCGGCAGCTCGAGCGCCATGTAGTTCTTGCCGGGGATCGTCTCGACGACGCGGATCGACGTCAGCGACAGCGAACGGGCCAGGTCGCGCGCCAGGTTGACGATCTGGCTGCCCTTCACGCCGGTGGCCGGCTCGATCTCGTAGCGCGTGACGACGGGGCCCGGATAGGCGGCGACGACCTTCGCCTCGACGCCGAAGTCCGACAGCTTCTTCTCGATCAGGCGGCTGGTGAATTCCAGCGTCTCGACGGCCACGGTTTCCTGCGCGGGTGGCGCATCGTCCAGCAGCGCCAGCGGCGGCAGCGCCGTGTTGTCGATGTCCTGGAACAGGCTGGCCTGCTTTTCCTTCTCGACGCGCTCGGACTTCGGCACGACGACCACCTGCGGCTCGACCTTGATCGGCGGCGCCGCGACCGGATGCTTCTCGACGTGCTTCTCGCGTTCCTTGACGACGACCTCTTCCCGCTTGACGGTGGCGACGACGCCCTGGCGGCGGTCCTCGCGGTCCTCGTAGCGGTGGATCGCCCATTCGATCGCCGTCTCGATCCATCCGCCGATGCGCTCGGCCACGGTCATCCACGACATGTGGAAGAACAGCGAGAAGCCCATCGCGAACAGCAGGAGCAGCATCAAGGTGGCGCCGGTGAACCCCAGGCCGACGTGGGCCGCGTGGCCGATCAACTGGCCCAGCACGCCGCCCGGCGCGCGCGGCAGCTGCACCGGCAGCGTGTACATGCGCAAGTATTCGAGGCCCATGCTGCCGGTCAGCAGCAGCACGAAGCCGATCAGGCGGATTACGCCTTCATGGCTGTGCTCCGGGTCGTCGTCCTGCTCCAGCACGTATTTGTGCGTCAGCCGGCGGTAGCCGCGCCACACGAAGCGGATCAGGTACACGCACCACCACCAGGCGGAGAAGCCGAACACGAACAGCATCAGGTCGGAGATCCAGGCGCCGCCGCGGCCGCCCAGGTTCTTCACGGCGGCGACGGCCGTGTCGTGCGACCAGCCCGGGTCGGCCTTGTGATAGGTGGCGAGGATCAGCACGAAGTACAGGCACACGGCGGCCAGCGCGAACCAGCGCGCCTCGGACAACAGGCGTACCAGGCGGTTCGGCAGGGGCTGTCTTTCGGTGGCCGTGCGCGTGTAACTATTGCTCGTCTGTTGCGTGGATTTGCTCATTTCTGCTGGTGCTTCGGGGGTGTTGCGCACAGGGAATTTTTTCTATTGCGCTTATTCTAAGGCATCCAGGCCCCGGCGGGCCTTCCGATTCATAAAAGCAGGCCTTCGCATATAATCTCGTTTTGCTTGCCTGAAGCACTTGTGCACTCAGGCAATGTCCCCAATTGACGCTGTATCCCATATCGCAGAGAAGCTTTCATGACTACGACCAAACACGCCCGCGTATTGATTCTTGGCTCCGGGCCGGCCGGCTACAGTGCCGCCGTCTATGCCGCGCGCGCCAACCTGAAACCGATGCTGATCACGGGCGTCGAACAGGGCGGCCAGCTGATGACGACGACCGACGTCGAGAACTGGCCGGGCGATCCGCTGGGTGTGCAAGGTCCAGAGCTGATGCAGCGCCTGCTGCAGCATGCGGAGCGCTTCAACACGGAGATCGTGTTCGATCACATCCACACTGCCAAGCTGGATGAAAAACCGTTCCGCCTGATCGGCGACGCCGGCGAATACACGGCCGATGCACTGATCATCGCCACCGGCGCGTCCGCCCAGTACCTGGGCCTGCCGTCCGAGGAAGCGTTCATGGGCCGCGGCGTGTCCGCCTGCGCCACCTGCGACGGCTTCTTCTACCGCGGCCAGGAAGTGGCCGTGATCGGCGGCGGCAACACGGCCGTCGAGGAAGCGCTGTACCTGTCGAACATCGCCAGCAAGGTCACGCTGATCCACCGCCGCGACAAGTTCCGCGCCGAGCCGATCCTGATCGACCGCCTGATGGCCAAGGTCGCCGAAGGCAAGATCGAGCTGAAGCTGAACAACCAGTTGCACGAAGTGAATGGCGACGACAGCGGCGTGACGGGCCTGACGTTGCAGTCGAACGATGGCGCGCAGTCGAAGATCTCCGTGCACGGCCTGTTCGTGGCGATCGGCCACAAGCCGAACACGGGCATCTTCGAAGGCCAGCTTGAAATGCACAACGGCTACCTGAAGACGCGCGCCGGTACCGAAGGCATGGCGACGGCGACATCGATTCCGGGCGTGTTCGCGGCCGGCGACGTGCAGGACCACGTGTACCGCCAGGCCATCACGAGCGCCGGCACGGGCTGCATGGCCGCGCTGGACGCGCAACGCTACCTGGAAGCGCAGGAGTAAGTTCGATGGGCGGCAGCCTGAAGGATTCCGCGACGCTGAAGTCCCTGGCCCAGCAGTTGAAGGGCAAGGGCGAGGAGCGCGCCCGCGAGGAAGCGGCGCGCGCCAAGGCCGAGGCCGAGCGGATCGAACGGGAAAAACAGGCGGCTGCGGAAGCGACGATCTTTCGCAGCACGATGAAGGGCGTAAACAAACTGCCCGAGTCGAACCGCTACGTGCCGCAGGCGCCGAAGCCCGTCATCGCCGCCGCGCCGGCCGGCCCGAAGCGCAAGCTGACGGCCGCCGAACAGAAGGACGACGACGCGGCGGTGCTGCGCGAATCGCTGTCCGACCTGTTCGAGGTCGACCACTACATGGAAGAGGATCCGTCGCTGAACTACCTCGCCCCCGGCGTGGGCAGCGACGTGATGAAGCGCCTGCGCAAGGGCTACTGGCCTGTGCAGGATGAGCTGGATTTACATGGGCTGCGGCGCGACGACGCGCGCGACGCGATCGCAGCCTTCCTCCGCCGCGCCAACCAGCGCAACCAGCGCTGCGTGTGCGTCATCCACGGCCGCGGCTTCGGCTCGAAGGGCGGCGAGCCCGTGCTGAAGTCGATGGTGCACAGCTGGCTCGTGCAGACCGAAGGCGTGATCGCCTTCTGCCAGGCCCACCCGATGGATGGCGGCGAAGGCGCCTTGATCGTCCTCCTGCGGGCGGCGTTGCGGCCGGAGCGCTGACATACGCAAGCAGGCCGCAATCAGCTTTTAACCCAACGGCAAATGCCGGGGTCAGACCCGCCGGGTCTGACCCCAGGGTTTGCTTTTGGGGTCAGACGAGCCGCAGCGGCCCCTTCCCTGTACTACATTCTCTCTTCTCGCGCGTCGGGCCGCATGTTAACCTGTGGGCATTGCCACTGATCTTGCCCGCATGAAAATCGTCCCGCACGTCTCGCTCGTCACCGTCATCGAAGTGATCGCCATCCTGGTCGGGGCGTTTTCCGGGTTTGTCGAAGCGCGGCGCAAGCGGATGGATATCGTCGGCGTCATCATCGTCGCCTTCATCGCCGCGTTCGGCGGCGGCACGTTGCGCGACATCCTCCTCGACAAGCGCCCGCTGTTCTGGGTACAGCACCAGGAATACACGATCCTACTGTTCGTGCTGGCGTTGACCGTGGCGCCGTTCATGAAGCACCTGCGCCACATCGTCTCGGAGCGGCTGATCGTCGTCGCCGATGCCGTCGGCCTCGGGCTGTTCGCCGTGGCCGGCGTGTCGCAGGCGCAGGCGGCCGACATGCCCGTGTTCATCGCCGCGATGATGGGCGTGATCACGGGGATCTTCGGCGGCGTGTTGCGCGACATCGTCTGCAACGAGGTGCCGATGGTGTTCAGGGACGGCAAGCCCTACGCGATCTGCGCATTCTTCGGCTGCTGGATGTACATCCTGCTGCAGCGGGTGAACGTGCCCGAGGACTTCGCGCTGTGGGCGTCCGCCGCTACGATCACGTTGCTGCGGCTGTTGACGTGGAAGTTCGATTTGCGGGTGGGGCGGCCGTAGTGTCTGACACCATTTCGAGCTCGCTCGAAATGGTGTCAGACACTGGTTTTTCACCGCCCCGACCGTTCATAAAAACCGGTGTCAGGCACCTGTTTTTCAATGAAAAACAGGTGCCTGACACCATGGCTTACACGGCATCGGGCCCCGTCTCGCCAGTCCGGATCCGCACCACCTGCTCCACGTTCTGCACGAAGATCTTGCCGTCGCCGATCTTGCCGGTGCGGGCCGCCTTGATGATCGCGTCGACCACCTGCTCGGCCACGCTGTCGTCCACCACCACTTCCACCTTCACCTTCGGCAGGAAGTCGACGACGTATTCGGCGCCGCGGTACAGCTCCGTGTGGCCCTTCTGGCGGCCGAAGCCCTTCACCTCGGTGACCGTCAGGCCCGTCACGTTCACTTCGGCCAGCGCTTCGCGCACTTCGTCCAGCTTGAAGGGCTTGATAACGGCGGTAATCTGTTTCATCGCATTCTCCTTATAGAAATGGGTTCAGGCATCCGGCACGGTCTTCAGGTTCTCCAGCCACAGCCGCGATTCCGAATCGCTCGGTGCGCGCCAGTCGCCGCGCGGCGACAGCGAGCCACCCGAGCCCACCTTCGGCGCGTTCGGCACGCAGGTGCGCTTGAACTGGCTGGTCTGGAAGAACCGGCGCAGGAAGATCGCCAGGTTGTGCTTGATGTCCTTGATCGTGTACTCGTTGCGCGGCACGTGCTCTTCTTCCGGCCACGGGCCCACGGTGCGGTCGCGCCACGCGTGCAGCGCGAGGAACGCGATCTTGCTTGGCGCAAGGCCGAAGCGCAGCGTGTAGTACAGGTTGAAGTCCTGCAGTTCGTATGGGCCGATCACGCTTTGCGTGCTCTGTGCCGGAGCCGTGTCATTCGCTTTGCCGGGCACCAGCTCCGGGCTGATCTCCGTGTTGACGACGTCTTCCAGCACCTGCGAATCCGCTGCGCCGAACTGGCGGCTGTCGGCAACCCAGCGCACCAGGTGCGCGATGAGGGTCTTCGGCACGCTGGCGTTTACGTTGTAGTGCGACATATGGTCGCCCACGCCGTACGTGCACCAGCCCAGCGCCAGCTCGGACAGGTCGCCCGTGCCGATCACGATGCCGTTATGGTGGTTCGCCAGCCGGAACAGGTGGCTCGTGCGTTCCCCCGCCTGCACGTTCTCGAACGTCACGTCGTACTCTTCCTTGCCTTCCGAGTACGGATGGCCGATGTCCTTCAGCATCTGGATGCAGCTGGGGCGGATGTCGATCTCGTGGGCCGTGCAGCCGACGAAGTCCATCAGCTTGCGCGCCTGGTCCAAGGTGCGGCGGCTCGTCGCGAAGCCCGGCATCGTGTAGGCGAGGATGTTCGTGCGCGGCAGCTCCAGGCGGTCCATCGCCTTCGCGCACACGAGCAGCGCATGCGTCGAATCCAGGCCGCCGGAGATGCCGATGACGACCTTCCGCATGCCGCTCGCGGACAGCCGCTGCACCAGCGCCTGCACCTGGATGTTGT
The DNA here is from genome assembly GCF_007830495.1 of Pseudoduganella flava. GTDB lineage: Bacteria > Pseudomonadota > Gammaproteobacteria > Burkholderiales > Burkholderiaceae_D > Rugamonas > Rugamonas flava. The sequence goes on from NZ_VLKW01000014.1 coordinate 142,831, forward strand.
AGACCTCCATGCAGCGCTTGTCGCGCAGCGCCGGGTTGGCCGGCACGTAGGGGAAGCGGGCGACGGTGCGGCGCAGCGGCAGCACGTCCACTTCCGGCACCTCGACCTTGTACGTCACCACGCGGAATGCATCGACCTGCTGCGCGTGACGGCGCACCGAGTCGCCCCACGTGTTGGTGCGCATGCGGTCGCGCGACAGGCGCTCCAGGTCCACGTCCGCGAAGATGATGTGCGACTCGTCCTGGAAGCGCTCGGCCTCGGCCAGCATCTCGCCGTTCTCGTAGATCAGCGCCTGGCCGTCCCACGCCAGGTCGGTCGTCGATTCGCCCCGCCCCGCCGACGAGTACAGGTAGGCGGCCATGCAGCGCGCCGACTGGTTGCCGACGAGCTGGTGGCGGTAGTCCGATTTGCCGACGACGATGTTCGATGCCGACAGGTTCACGAGCACGGTGGCGCCGGCCAGCGCCGCGTACGACGACGGCGGGATCGGCACCCACACGTCCTCGCAGATCTCGGCATGGAAGCGCAGCAGCGGCAGGTTCGCGGCCTGGAACAGCAGGTCCGCGCCGAACGGCACGCGCTGGCCCAGCAGCTCGATTTCCTTCGCGACGGCTTCGTCCGCGGAGCTGAACTGGCGCACCTCGTAGAACTCGTTATAGTTCGGCAGGTAGATCTTCGGCACGACGCCGTGCACGCGCCCGCCGGCCACGACGACGGCGCAGTTGAACAGCCGATGGTCGACCTTCAGCGGCATCCCGACGATCATCGTGACGGGAATGCGGATCGACGCTTCGAGCACCTTGGCCAGCGCCTCCTGCACCGTGTCGAGCAGCGCGCGCTGGTGGAACAGGTCGTCGCAGCTGTAGGCCGACAGGCCCAGCTCCGGAAACGCGACCAGCGCGGCGCCTTTCGCGGCGGCCTGCTCGGCCAGGGCAATGGTCTGCTCGGCGTTATACAGCGGATCGGCGACGCGGCAGCGCGGCACGCCGACCGCGACCCTCACGAAGTCGTGGGTGTACAGATTGTGGAAGGATTGCGGCATCGGGCTGGCTCTTCGCATGGATTGACGAAGATTTTAACATTGAGCCCAAAGCAACGCCGCTTACGCTCCCGGCACCTGCTAGAACTTCAGCTCCAGGTTGACGGACAGCCGCGCCGAGTCCGGCGTGTAGCCCCAGTTTTCGTTGCTGCCGGCGGCATCGACGTAGCGCGAGTAGCTGGGATTGTCGTCGCCCAGGATATTGCTGGCCGTGACCCGCAACTGGTGCCGGGCCGAGAACTTGTACAGCCAGTACGCTTCCAGGTCGCGCCGGCGGAACTGCTGGCGGTACTGCTCCACCGAGACGCGCTGTTCGCCGCCGCCGCGAAACGCCAGGCTGGCGCCGGCGCTGTGCGTGGGGCCCTTGTAGTCGATGCCCAGCGTCGCCGTCAGCGGCACCTGCTCGCTCAGCACGTTGTGCGGCCCCGGCACATTGTCCACCGTCGACCAGTTGCGATTGAAATTGGCACGCAGGTCGATGGCCGGGGCATCCTTCATCAGCGCCTTCAGCGGGAACTTCACGTCGACGTCGAACGTGCGCACGGTGGCGCGGCCGCTGTTGATGGGCTGCCAGATCCACGTGCCGTCGGCCTCCTGGTGCAGCAGCGAGCGGATGTAGTCGCGGATGCGGCGCTGCGACGTCCCCACCGAGAACACGGCGCCGGGCGCCCAGAAGTGCTCGTACGTGAGGTCGATGCCGTTCGCCAGTTCCGGCTTCAGGTCGGGGTTGCCGCCGTTGTCCGGCGAGAAGCGCGAGTTCTCTTCCGCGTAGTAGCGGCGGGCCGTCAGCTGCTGCAACGTCGGCGCCTTGTAGGTGCGCGTCAGCGCGGCGCGCAACTGGCGCCCGCTCTTGTCCGGGAACTTGTACAGCGTTTGCGCCACGGGGCTCAGCACGTGGCTCGTCGACCGCGTCATGGACAGCCCGGTGCCCGCGCTGTCGGTGCGGATGCCCTCCCAGCGCGCGCCCAGGTATATCGACCACTGCTTCGTGATGTTCCACTCGTCCTGGCCATACGCGGCAAAGCGCGACACCACCGGCTCGAAGCGTTCGCGCATGGGCCGCTCCACGCCGATGCGGCCTTCGATGCGCGTCACCTCCTCGTCGTTGCGCTGCCGGTTGTACTCCCAGCCGGCGGCCAGCGCATGGTCGTCGAACACGGTGCGGGTGTACTTGCCGGACGAGCTCCACGCGGTATTGTGTTCATCCATGTTCTCGTCGCGCCGGTACACCACGCTGCGATCGGCCGTGGTGGACAGCGAGCGCACGCCGCGCTTGCTCTCGCGCCAGGAGCCCGTGAACTTCGCATCGAGCTTGCCGCCGCCGAGCTTCGTGATCCAGTTCAGCTCCCCATACGCGCTGCGCCAGTGGATGTCGTTATCCGCCGCGTAGTCGGCATAGTCGGTCGCGTTGAAGCTGCCGAGGCGGTAGTCGTAGTGCGACCCGTAGGCCCCGTCGCCGCGCATCGCGTTCAGGTAACCCGTGAAGTTCAGCTGGCCGTCGTCCGGCAGCTTCCAGTTCAGGCGCGGCCCCAGGCCGACGTAGCTGTTCGAGCCGCTCGAGTAGCGCTCCGAATCGCGCAGCTTCGTCACCGCGCCGAAGGGATCGGTGAACTGGTCGCGGCCCGTGCCGGGGGTATCGTAACGGAAGCGGCCCAGCGCGCCATTCAGGAACCAGGACAGGTCGCCGTCGCGGTCCGCCAGCGTGCCGTTGACGAAGAGGCCCGAATTCCGGTCGGAGCGCGAGCCATTGATGCGCAGGTCGCGCTGCCGTTTCGCAACGACTTTTTTCAATACGATATTGATCGTGCCCGCGATCGCCTGCATCGAATGCTCGGCCGTGCCGGCGCGGATCACTTCGATTTTCTCGATCTGCTCGGGCGGCAGGTTATCCAGCGAAAAGCCAGGCGGCGGCCGTTCGCCGTTGACGAGTATCTGCGTGTAATTGCCGCCCAGCCCGCGCATGCGGATGCTGTTGCCGATCACCGTCACACCTGGCGCCCGCTTCAATATATCGAATACATTGGTGTCGCCGTATTTCATGATTTCCGCATTTAAAATCACGGTCTTGCTGGCGGTATCGTCGCGCCGCGGGTCATAATCGTCGGCGGACCCTTTGATTTCCACCTTGGCGATCGGTTTTTCCTGGGCCGGTTTTTCCTTTGCCGGGTTTTCCTGCACCGTCGCGGTCACGGGCGCGGTCTGCTGGGCCGGCTGCGCAAATGCGGCGGCGCAGAAAGCGAGTAGCGAAATGGGAGTGAGTCGATAATACATCGCAGGTAAGGAAATAAAAAGTTCGCTGATTATGCCCAGCGCCGGGCCAAATATCCATGGTGCCGGAAATAATCATCGGCATGAGCGGTCGATAAAATAATGTGAAATACGGATGAACACCGTTCGCCGCAGAAGAGGCCAATAACACGCCGATCGCGCGGCAGCGCCGGCGGGCGTGGCCGTTTTTGCGTACAATGCCGCGATGACCTTCCGAACCGGCGTCCTCTCTACCCTGTCCAAGGCCGGCGCGGCCGCCTGGGATGCGCTGCTGGCGCGCCAGGAACCGGACCGTGCCCCGAATCCCTTCCTGTCGTACGCCTTCCTGCATGCGCTGCACGAATCGGGCAGCGCGAGCGCGAAGACGGGCTGGCAGCCGCAATACCTGGCGCTGTGGGATGGCGACGAGCTGGCGGCCGCGCTGCCGCTGTACGTGAAGTCGCATTCGTATGGCGAATACGTGTTCGACTGGGCGTGGGCCGACGCTTACCACCGCAACGGCATCGAGTACTACCCGAAGCTGCTGTCCGCGATCCCGTTCACGCCCGTCACGGGCCCGCGCCTGCTGGCGCGCGACGAGCAGGCCCGCGCCGCGCTGGTGGCCTTCCTGTGCGAGCAGCAGGAGGCGGCCGGCACGTCGTCCACCCACGTGCTGTATCCGCCCGAAGCGCAGGCAAGCGCGCTGCACGACGCCGGCTTCATGCTGCGCAGCGGCGTGCAGTTCCACTGGCTGAACCAGGACTACCCGGACTTCGACGCCTTCCTCGCTTCGCTGGAGCACAAGAAGCGCAAGAACATCCGCGCCGAGCGGCGCAAGGTGCTTGACGCCGGCGTCACGCTGCGGCGCGTGCGGGGCAGCGACGCGACCGAAGCGGACTGGCGCTTCTTCCACCGCTGCTACAAGAACACGTACGCCGAGCACCACTCGTCGCCGTACCTGAATCTGGACTTCTTCCAGCGCATCGGCGCGGCGATGCCGGACAATATCCTGCTCGTGATCGCCGAGCGCCATGGCCGGCCGATCGCAGCGTCGCTGCTGATCCACACGGCCGACACGCTGTATGGCCGCTACTGGGGCGCGCTGGAACACGTGCCCTGCCTGCACTTCGAGACGGCGTACTACCAGCCGCTGGAATTCTGCATCGAACAGCGCATCGGCACGTTCGAAGGCGGCGCGCAGGGCGAGCACAAGATGGCCCGCGGCTTCCTGCCCACGCGCACGTGGTCGGCCCACTGGCTGGCCCACCCCGCCTTCGCCGACGCCGTCGAACGCTTCCTGGAAAGGGAAAGCGGCGGCATCGATGCGTACATGAATGAGCTGAACGAACGGAATCCGTTCAAGGGGTAGGATTTAGATTTATCGATCAGAGACGGGGCGACGCATCATTTCAACCCAACGGCGCACGACTGGGGTCAGACCCGGCGGGTGTTTTGTCGGGACACATAGGTAACACCTGTCGGGAGACATAGGTAACACCTTTTATGATCATTGCACAGCCACTTACAGGAGCGTGCAATGCCTTGGAAGGAGTCCACCTCTATGTCATCTCGACAGGAATTCGTTCTGCTTGCACTCAGGCCTTCAGCTAACATTGCCGAGCTTTGCCGTCGATTCGGTGTTAGCCGGAAAACTGCCTACAAGTGGCTGGAGCGTTATCGTGCCGGCGGAGAGCTCGGGCTGCTTGATCGATCCCGGCAGCCGCACTCTTCCCCCGTC
>NZ_VLKW01000015.1 GCF_007830495.1 Pseudoduganella flava
GGAGCCTTGAGCTCCTTGAAGGGTCGTTCGAGACCAGGACGTTGATAGGTCAGGTGTGGAAGTGCAGTAATGCATTAAGCTAACTGATACTAATTGCCCGTACGGCTTGTCCCTATAACCTTGACGGTTATAGCGCAATTAACCCTGATGAGTACCCAACTTTACTTCTTCCGGATTGAGCAGTCACGTTGCCCAACAGGGAACGACACTACGTACAAGTCATGCCTGATGACCATAGCAAGTCGGTCCCACCCCTTCCCATCCCGAACAGGACCGTGAAACGACTTTGCGCCGATGATAGTGCTGCAACCAGTGTGAAAGTAGGTTATCGTCAGGCTGTTATACCGAAGAGAGCCCGCTACGTGATCGTAGCGGGCTTTTTTCATTTCCGCGTCAAAAGTTACTGCAAAATGGGGGCTGACCCCGGTCGGGGAATTGCACATCCGCTATCATTGTACGGATCCCATTTCCCCCTCATCCACGTGCCACCCATCCCTGTCCAAGAAGCGTTGCAAGCCACCGAACGGCAGCTGAAGGTGTTGATGCTGGAAGGGATGGCTGGCAATCAGGCCGCATACCAGGGTTTTCTGCGTGCGGTGGCGCCCCACCTGCGGGCTTTCCTGCGCCGCCGGATGGGGCGCTGGCCGGACGAGGTCGAAGACCTGGTGCAGGAAGCGCTGCTGGCGATCCATCACCAGCGGCATACCTACGACGTGTCGGCGCCGCTCACATCGTGGGTGTATGCGATCACCCGCTACAAGCTGATAGACTGGCTGCGCCGGCATGCGCGGCAGGATGCGTTCAATGTGCCGCTCGATGAGGAGCACGAATTGTTTGCACCGTCCGATATGGAAGCCGCGGAAGCCCGCCGCGAGCTGGACAACGCCCTGGCCCTGTTGTCCGAGCAACAGCGCTCGGCGATCATGCACACGAAGCTCGACGGCTGGTCGGTACGTGAGACCGCGGCCGCGCTCAGCATCTCCGAAGCCAGCGTCAAGGTCGCCGTCCATCGCGGCCTGAAGGCGCTTGCCGGCAAATTACGGAACCTGCGATGAATACCGACGATCTGATTGCCACGCTTGCCAAGGACACCGCGATTCGTCGTCCAGCGCCACTTGCCCTCGCACTGCCGCTTGCGGCCGGTGTCGGGCTCAGCGTGCTGTTTGTCGTGGCCGTGCTGGGTGTCCGCCCTAACCTGGGCGAGCTGGCCGCGAACGGGTTGTTCTGGCTGAAGTGCGCATTCGTGGGCGCTCTTGCCCTCATCGGTTTCAACGGCGCGCGCATCGCTTCGATTCCAGCTGCACGCTTCCATACGCTGCCGTGGCTGTTGACGCTGCCAGCGCTGTTGATGGCCGGCGGCGTCATCGCAACGCTGGCCGATGCGGACACGGCCGGCCGGGCGGCGCAGTTCTGGGGCCGCACGTGGCGCACCTGTCCTTTCCTGATCGCGCTGCTGTCGTTGCCGATCTTCGTGGCGACGCTGTACCGCATGCGCCGCTTCGCGCCGACGCACCTGCGTCTCGCCGGAGCAATCGCCGGGTTCACGTCCGGCGCGCTGGCTGCGCTGCTCTACTGCCTGCATTGTCCCGAGCTGGCACCCACGTTTGTGGCGGTCTGGTACACGCTGGGCATCCTGATCCCCACTGCCATCGGCGCGCTGGCCGGTCCCCGGCTGTTGGCCTGGTAAGCCGGCCAATTTTTTTTCGATTCCTCTGTAACCATTCCGGCCGCGCGAGCGAATACGTGGGTGTTGGCAAGCCAACCCCCGCCGCTACCGGCCTAACTTACAGAGGAACACCATGAACAAATCGATCGCCGTCGCACTCGCCTGCCTGCTCGCCGCCGTCACCGCCCACGCGGACGACATGATGAAAAAGGACCCGATGCCCATGGAGCCGAAGATGGAGCCGAAGATGGAGCGGAAGGACGCGATGAAGAAGAAGCCGATGAAGCAGGAGGGAATGAAGCAGGAGGCAATGAAGCACGAGGCAATGAAGCCGCAGGCAATGCAGGATGGCGCGGCGATGGACGCGATGCCGCACGACGACATGCGCAAGGAAATGCCCGCGCAGCCGGCCGCAACGAACCACTGAGCGGAGGCGATCATGCGCATCACTTCTTCTCTCGCAATCGCCAGCCTGCTGTCCGCCGGCGTGGCCGCCCCGGTACTGGCGCAGGACGTCACCCTGGACAAGGACGGTGTCGACAGCCGCAGCGGCACGCTGACCGTCACCGTCACGAACCTGACCCACGGCACATGGCTTGCGCCGATCCTCGTGGCCGCGCATCCGGCCGGGTTCAAGGCGTTCACCGAGGGGCAGCCGGCATCCGTCGCGCTGCAGTCCGTCGCCGAGATCGGCGACATCGGGCCGCTGTCCGAGAGCCTGCCGGCGTCGTCGTCGGTCGTCCTCAATCCCGCCAATGGCCCGCTGAAACCGGGCGGCACGGCCACGGCCCACATCCAGCGCGGCAAGGGGCGCAACAACGACCGGCTGTCCGTATTTGCCATGCTGGTGCCGACAAACGACGGCTTCATCGGCCTGAACGCCATCGAGATTCCGAAGCATCCGGGGACGTACACCTACGCGCTGAACGCCTACGATGCGGGAACGGAAGCGAACGACGAAGCGAAGGCGGCGGCGGCTCCGGGGATCGGCCAGCCTGGCATGGGCTTGCCCGCGTTCCTGAACAACGTCGGCATTTATCCCGACGCGCCCGGCTTTGCCAATGCGGTCGCCGAAGGGTATGTGCACATCCACCGGGGCATGCTTGGCGGTCCCGCGGGCGGCGACAGCGTGCTCGACCAGACCACGTATCGCTGGATGAACCCGGTCGTGCGCGTCACGCTCACTGTCCGGTAAAAAAAATGGCCCGCACTCGGCGGGCCATTTTCATTCTTGCGTTGCGTGCTTAGAAGCGGTACGCCAGCTTGATCACGCCGTAATCGACGCCGCTGTTCGGCTTCTTGATGCCGCCGTTCGAGAAGTGCTGCATCTTCAGCGCCACTTCCCAGTTCTTGTTGAACACATAGCCGACGCCGATATGGTCGCCGAACTGGAACGCCGTCGACAGGCCGTCGTCGTTGTTGTCGTAGTGGTGGGACAGCACGTGGGCGCCGATGCCGATCTCGCCGTACAGGCCCAGCTTGTTCTTGTTCTCCCAGCGCAGCACCGGCGTGAAGCCGATGTCGACGATGTGCGATTTATCGCCTGGAACGTTGCGGGTCTGGCGCAGTTCCCAGCCGCCGATGCTGGCGTCCCAGTAACCCGTCAGGTGCGTGCTGCCGGAGTCGAACCAGCTCCAGTTGGGGTTCCAGTCCTTGGTGGCGCCGAGGCGCACCATGCGGACTTTCGATCCGGTGGCGAATTCGCCGTACACGCCATCGATCATCTGGCCATCGGCCGCGAATGCGGCATTGGCCGCCATCAGTGCGGCTACGGCCGCGAGCATTTTTTTCATTGGTTTATTCTCTCAAGTGACATGCTGTATGCGTAACGATACGGCAATCCGGTTATTGTAACGGTCCTGGCAAAATTCGGCTGGCGGCTAGCGAAAGCTTGAAAGCCGGACAATACTTCTCGAACGGAGCGTAAAAAGGTGCCATTCTTCTCGAAAATCGCATTCCTCGGTATCGGCCTGATGGGGGACCCGATGGTCCACCGCCTGCTCGCCGCCGGTTTTCCCGTCACCGCATGGAACCGCACCGTCAGCAAGGCGGAACCCCTCGCCGGCGCCGGCGCCATCGTCGCGCCGCTGCTGGCGGACGCGGTACGCGACGCGGACATCGTCATCACGATGCTGGAATCCGGCAGCGTGGTCGGTGCCGTCCTCGATGCGGCGCTGCCGGCGTTGCGGCCTGGCGCGCTGTGGATCGACATGAGCTCGACGCGGCAGGATGAAGCGCAGTCCTTCCACGCGCGGCTGCAGGCAGTGGGGTCCCGCTTCGTCGACGCACCCGTCTCCGGTGGCGTCGGTGGGGCGCGGGACGGCACGCTGGCCATCATGGCGGGAGGCAGTGAAGCGGACGTGGAGGCTGCGCGCCCCGTGTTCGAAGCGATGGGGCGCGTCACCCGCGTGGGGCTGGCGGGCGCGGGGCAGGTCGCGAAGCTGTGCAACCAGCTGATCGTCGGCGGGACATTGAACATCGTCGCCGAGGCGTTGCTGCTGGCCCAGGCGGCCGGTGCGGATCCTGCCGCGGTGCGCGCCGCCATTCGCGGCGGGTTTGCCGAGAGCCGCATCCTGGACGTGCATGGCCAGCGCATGCTCGAGCGAAATTTCGTCGCCGGCGGCCAGGTCACGACGCAGTTGAAGGACATGCACAACATTCTCGCCGCCGCGGCGGCGGCCGGCGTCGCGCTGCCCGTCACGAGCCTCGTGACGGAGCGTTACGAATCGATCCGCGGCGTCTACCCGCACGCGGACCACTCGGCCGCGCTGCTGGCGCTCGAGCGGTTGAACCCGGGCCAGCGCGTCGGCGACGCGCCCGACCGGCTGGAGGCTGATTTACCGTAGCGGCAGCGCCGTCTCCACCAGGCGCACCCAGAAGCTGGCGCCGACCGGCAGCAGATTGTCGTTGAAGTCGTAGCTGCCGTTGTGCAGCACGCAGGGGCCGAGGCCGTGGCCTCCCGTGCGGTGGTCGCCGTCGCCATTGCCGATGAAGATGTAGCAGCCCGGCTTTTGCTGCAGGAAGAATGCGAAATCCTCGGCGCCCATCGTCGGCTCGACGTTGGCATCCACCTTGTCCGCGCCGACAACGGCCTTCATCACCTCGACGGCGAACTGCGTTTCCTTCTCGTGGTTCACCAGCGGCGGGTAGTTGCGCTTGAACTGGAAATCCACCTCGGCATCGAAGCCCGCGGCAATGCCGTCGGCCAGTGCCTTCATCCTGCGCTCGAACAGGTCCAGCACCGGCGTCGTGAACGTACGCACGGTGCCCACCAGCTCCGCCGTGTCGGGGATGACATTGGTGGCGCTGCCCGCATGGATCTGCGTGATCGACAGCACGGCGGTATCGAGCGGACTCTTGTTGCGGGTGATGATCGTCTGCCAGGCCTGGGCGATCTGCACCGCCACCATCACCGGGTCGATGCCCTTGTGCGGCTGCGCCGCGTGCGCGCCTTTACCCTTCACCGTCACGTGGAATTCGTTCGACGACGCCATCATCGGCCCCGTGCACACATTCATCGTGCCGGCCGCATAGCCGGGCCAGTTGTGCATGCCGTAGATGGCTTCCATCGGGAAGCGTTCGAACAGCCCGTCCTCGATCATCTTGCGGGCGCCCGCGCCACCTTCCTCGGCGGGCTGGAACACGAGGTAGACGGTGCCGTCGAAATCGCGCTGGCGCGCCAGGTGGTAGGCGGCGCCCAGCAGCATCGCCGTATGGCCGTCGTGGCCGCACGCGTGCATCTTGCCGGGATGGCGGGAAGCATGGGGGAAGGTGTTCACCTCCTGCATCGGCAGCGCGTCCATGTCGGCGCGCAGGCCGATCGCCCGGTTCGACGTGCCGTTCCTGATGATACCGACGACGCCCGTGACGCCCAGCCCGCGCACGACGGGAATGCCCCATTCGGTGAGCTTGGCGGCAACCACGTCGGACGTGCGCACTTCCTCGTAACTGAGTTCCGGGTGCGCGTGCAGGTCGCGCCGGATTTGCTGCAGCTCGGATTGAAACGAAATGATCGGTTCGACAAGTTTCATCTGGCTCTCCAGTGTGTTCCGCGGCAAGCCCCGGTCGGGTTGCCGCCTTTCGGGCCCGGGCCCGCTGCGCCAGTAAGCGACGTGTCATTGTAGCCTTTGTAACCCCCGCCAGGCCACCCCGAGCCAGCCCGGCCCAGATCGTTTACGATAGTGGTTTGCCCTCAATCGCTAACGCCTCCATCCCATGAGTACCACCCAGGTCCGTGCCGCCTGCCCGCACGATTGCCCCGATACCTGCGCCATCCTCGTCACCGTCGAAGACGGCGTCGCCACCGAGATCAAGGGCGATCCCGATCACCCCACTACCGCCGGCGTGCTGTGCACGAAGGTGTCGCGCTATGCCGAGCGCACCTATTCGCCCGACCGCCTGCTGTATCCGATGCGGCGCGTCGGCCGCAAGGGAGAAGGGAAGTTCGAGCGGATCAGCTGGGACGAAGCGCTCGACGCGATCTCCGCACGGCTGAAGCCCCTGGCCGCGACGGCGCCCGAAGCGATCCTGCCCTACAGCTATTGCGGCACGATGGGCCTCGTGCAGGGCGAGTCGATGTCTTCGCGCTTCTTCAACAAGATCGGCGCGTCGCTGCTGGACCGCACGATCTGCGCGATGGCCGGCGCCACCGGCTACAAATACACGATCGGCGGCTCGATCGGCACGGACCTGGAACAGTTCCAGAACGCCAAGGTGATCCTGATCTGGGGCGGCAACCCGATCGCATCGAACCTGCATTTCTGGATGCGCGCGCAGGAAGCCAAGCGGCGCGGCGCGAAGCTCGTGGCGATCGATCCCTATCGCTCGCTGACGGCCGAGAAATGCCATCAGCACATCGCGCTGATGCCGGGCACGGACGCCGCGCTGGCACTGGGCATGATGCACGTGCTGATCGCGGAAAACCTGATCGACGAGGACTACGTCAGCCAGTACACGCTCGGCTATGCGCAGCTGAAGGAGCGCGTGGCCGAATGGACACCCGCGCGCACGGCGCAGACCTGCGGCATCACGGAACAGGAAGTGCTGGACCTGGCGCGCCTGTACGGCCAGACGGCGCAGGCCGGCGAGCCGGTGGCGATCCGCGTCAACTACGGCGTGCAGCGGGTGCGCGGCGGCGGCATGGCTGTGCGCAATATCGCCTGCCTGCCGGCGCTGGTGGGCGCGTGGCGGCATGCGGCCGGCGGCGTGCAGCTGTCGGCATCCGGTTCCTTCCCCACCAACAAGCCCGCGCTGCAGCGTCCGGACCTGCTGAAAAAGCTGCCCCGCACGATCAATATGGTGACGATCGGCGACGACCTGCTGCGCCCCGCGTCGGAGTCGTTCGGACCGCGCATCGACGCCGTCATCGTCTACAACTCCAATCCGCTGGCCGTCGCCCCCGACTCGGCCAAGGTGCAGCAAGGCTTCGCGCGCGAAGACCTGTTCACCGTGGTGCTGGAACACTTCCAGACCGACACGGTCGACTACGCGGACATCGTGCTCCCCGCAACGACGCAGCTGGAACATACGGACGCCCACCTGGCCTATGGCCACCTGTACATGATGGCCAATAACGCGGCGATCGCGCCGATGGGCGAAGCGAAGCCGAACACGGAGATCTTCCGCCTGCTGGCTGCCCGCATGGGGTTCGACGACGCATGCTTCCAGGAGAGCGACGACGAGCTGGCGGCACAGGCCTTCCGAAAAGATGACGCAAGATCTATACATTTTGACTGGGAATCGCTGAAGAAGAAGGGCTGGCAAAAGCTGAACATGCCGGATGCACCATTTGCCTATGGCAAATTCCCCACACCTTCAGGCAAATGCGAGTTTTTTTCGAGCAGCATGGAAGCGGATGGCCTGGACCCCCTGCCGGCCTACATCGAGAACTACGAATCTGCGGCATCTTCCCCCGATCTCGCAGCAAAATACCCGCTTGCGATGATATCTCCGCCGGCGCGGAACTTCCTGAACTCCACCTTTGTCAATGTGCAAAGCCTGCGTGGAACGGAGGGCGAGCCACACCTCGACATCCATCCTGACGATGCGGCAACACGTGGTGTCAACCACGGCGATATGGTGCGCATCTTCAACGATCGTGGCTCGTTCGTATCCAAGGCACGGGTGACGGACAAGGCCCGCAAAGGTCTCGTCGTGGGCCTGTCGATCTGGTGGAAGAAGCTTGCCGGCGATGGCAAGAACGCCAATGAGGTCACCAGCCAGCGGCTGACCGACATGGGCCGTGCGCCGACTTTTTACGATACACTCGTACAGGTTGAACGTGTCTCATGAGTAGGAAGCATGCGCAAGATTGCCCGTTTAAAAATACGTGCCCGGTATCTCGTGGCGGGGCTCTCTTGCGCAGCCATGCTGGCCGGCTGCGCGCAGATGAAGTATTACTTCCAGGCGGCGCAGGGCCAGTACTCCCTGTGGTCCGATTCGCGCCCGATCGACGATTGGCTGGGTGACCCGGCCACCGATGCGAAGCTGCGCGCGCGCCTCGAAAAAGCCGTCACGATCCGCAAGTTCGCCGTCAAGGAACTGGGCTTGCCGGACAATGCCAGCTACAAGAACTACGCCTCCCTGAACCGCCCATTCGTGCTGTGGAACGTCGTCGCGACGCCCGAGCTGTCGCTGCGCCCGATCCAGTGGTGCTTCCCGATCGCGGGCTGTGTCGCCTACCGCGGCTACTACGACAAGGAAGACGCGCTGGCCTACGCCGAGGAACTGCGCGCCGAGGGCGACGACGTGCAGGTCGGCGGCGTGCCCGCGTATTCCACGCTGGGCTGGTTCAGCGATCCGCTGCTGTCCACCTTCATCAATTATTCCGACGCCGAACTGGCGCGCATGGTGTTCCACGAGCTGGCCCACCAGGTCGTGTACGTGCCGGGCGACAGCCGCTTCAACGAGGCGTTCGCGTCGGCCGTCGAGGAAGCGGGCGTCGACCGCTGGCTCGACCTGTATGGCAACGATGCGATGCGCGAGGCCTACGCGCGCTACAGCATGCGCCGCAAGGACTTCATGGCGCTGCTCGTCAGGCACCGCCAGATGCTCTCCGACCTGTATGCGAGCAAGGTCAGCGTGAAGAAGAAGCGCGAGGAAAAGGCGCGCATCTTCGCGTCGCTGCACAGCGAATACAAGGTGCTGAAAGCGAACTGGGGCGGTTACTCCGGCTACGACCGCTTCTTTGCCGAAAAGCTCACCAACGCCCACCTGGCCGCCGTGGCCACCTATAATGATCTTCTGCCCGGATTCAAGGCATTGCTGGCCCAGGAGAAGACCTTCCCACGCTTCTATGCTGCGGTGCAGCGCATCAGCAATCTGCCCTCCGTCGAGCGGCAGGAACGCTTGGCGCAGCTCGCACGCTCTGCGGAGCCGCCTGCCGTGAGTCTCGTCGCGGAAAAACGGCCCGACACCGCCGGCGGTCATTGACGCGCCACCGTGCTGCATTGCCGCAGACGGCGTCGGCCGATTGCGGCTTTTTCCGGCCGCAAAAAGCGCTTGCATACGGCCCTGCCTGCCGATAGCATCTTAGCTGGCAGATAGTACGAGCGTTCGTTTTTTTAGGAAGGCGGCCCGGGACGGCGCTGACAGCCGTGCGCCAGCCCAGCTGCCGCCACCGCCGGCCAGGCAAAAACCAACGATAAAAACGCGGAGACAAGAGGCACAGCATGGATAAAATCTGGTTGAAGTCGTACCCGCCCGGCGTACCTGCCGAGATCGATCCGAACCAGTACCGTTCCCTGGTACATCTGCTGGAAGAAGCCTTCCAGAAGTACGCGAACCGCAATGCGTTCGTGTGCATGGACAAGTTCATCACCTACGGCGAACTGGACGCGTACTCGAAGCGCATCGGCGCCTGGCTGCAAAGCCGCGGCATGAAGAAGGGCGCCCGCGTGGCGCTGATGATGCCGAACGTGCTGCAGTATCCGATCGCGATCGCCGCCGTGCTGCGTGCCGGCTATACGGTCGTCAACGTCAATCCGCTGTACACGCCGCGCGAGCTGGAACACCAGCTGGCCGATTCGGGCGCCGAAGCGATCATCATCCTGGAAAACTTCGCCACCACGCTCGAGCAGGTGCTGCCGCGCACGCCGGTCAAGCACATCATCGTCGCCAGCATGGGCGAGCTGCTGGGCGTGGCCAAGGGCATGGTCGTCAACTTCGTCGTGCGCAACGTGAAGAAGCTGGTGCCGCCGTATTCGCTGCCGAACGCGGTGCGCTTCAAGGATGCGCTGTCGCATGCGTCCGGCATGAAGTTGACGCCGGTGGAGCTGCGGCACGACGACGTCGCGTTCCTGCAGTACACCGGCGGCACCACCGGCGTATCGAAGGGCGCCACGCTGACGCACCGGAACATCATCGCCAACGTGCTGCAGATGGAAGCCTGGTCGCAACCGGGCCTGGACAAGGAGCCGCGCGTGGACGAGCTGTCGATCGTCTGCGCGCTGCCGCTGTACCACATCTTCGCGCTGACCGTATGCGCGATGTGGGGCATGCGCATCGGCGCGCTGAACATCCTGATCCCGAACCCGCGCGACATCGGCGGCTTCATCAAGGAGCTGGCGAAATACCGGTTCAACCTGCTGCCGGCCGTGAACACGCTGTACAACGCGCTCGTCAACCATCCGGACTTCCACCACCTGGACTTTTCAAACCTGAAGATCGCCAACGGCGGCGGCATGGCGGTGCAGCAGGCCGTCAACGATAAGTGGCTGAAGGCGACGGGCGTGGCGATCATCGAAGGCTACGGCATGTCCGAGACGGCGCCGGTGGCCACCTGCAACCGCTCCGACAGCACCGCGTTCTCCGGCGCGATCGGCCTACCGCTGCCGTCGACCGAAGTCGCCATCCTGGACGACGATGGCAACGAGGTGCCGCTGGGCGTGGCCGGCGAGATCGCCGTGCGCGGCCCGCAGGTGATGGCCGGCTACTGGCAGCGGCCTGACGAAACGGCCAAATCGATGACGCCCGACGGCTACTTCAAGACTGGCGACATCGGCGTGATGGACGAGCGGGGCTACACGAAGATCGTCGATCGCAAGAAGGACATGATCCTCGTCTCCGGTTTCAACGTGTTCCCGAACGAGCTGGAGGCCGTCGTCGCCGCGCATCCGGGCGTGCTGGAGTGCGCCTGCGTCGGCGTGCCGGACCCCCATTCCGGCGAGGCCGTCAAGCTGTACGTCGTGCGCAAGGACCCCAACCTGTCCGTCGACACGCTGATGGCCTACTGCAAGGAAAACCTGACCGGCTACAAGCGGCCGAAAACCATCGAGTTCCGCGACGAACTCCCGAAAACCAATGTCGGCAAGATCCTGCGCCGCGTACTGCGCGACGAAGTGAAGGCCGGCGACAAAGAGGCGGCGTGAAGCCGCGCGCTCCTGCCGGAGCGTGAACGAGAAAGAAGAGGCAACGAATGGAAAAAATCTGGTTGAAATCCTACCCCGAAGGCGTACCCGCCGAGATCGACGTCTCGCAGTACACCTCGGTGGCGCATCTGCTGGAGGATTCGTTCCGGAAGTACGCCGACCAGAACGCGTACGTCTGCATGGATAAATTCCTCACCTATGCCGAGGTCGACCAGATGTCCCGCAAGTTCGGCGCATGGCTGCAGGGCCAGGGCCTGAAGCCGGGTGCCCGCGTGGCGATCATGCTGCCGAACGTGCTGCAATACCCCGTCGCGATGGCCGGCATCCTGCGCGCCGGCTACACGGTCGTCAACGTCAATCCGCTGTACACGCCGCGCGAGCTGGAGCACCAGCTGAAGGACTCGGGCGCCGAGGCGATCGTCGTGCTGGAGAACTTCGCGACCACCGTGCAGCAGGTGCTGCATGAAACTCCCGTCAAGCACGTGATCGTCGCCACGATGGGCGACCTGCTGGGCGGCGTGAAGGGCGCGATCGTCAACCTCGTCGTGCGTCACGTGAAGAAGATGGTGCCGGCTTTCTCGCTGCCGCAGGCCGTGCCGTTCAAGCGCGTGCTGGCCGAAGGCGCGCGCATGACGCTGACGCCGGTGAAGATCGGTCACGACGACATCGCGTTCCTGCAGTACACGGGCGGCACGACGGGCGTATCGAAGGGCGCCGTGCTGCTGCACCGGAACGTGATCGCCAACGTGCTGCAGAACGAAGCGTGGCTGCACATGGGCCCGCAGAAGGAACAGATCGTGTTCGTCTGCGCACTGCCGCTGTACCACATCTATTCGCTGACGATTTCCGCGTTCATGGGCATGCGCCTGGGCGGCCTGAACATCCTGATTCCAAACCCGCGTGACATTCCCGGCTTCGTCAAGGAACTGGCGAAGTACCGCGTGACGGTGCTGCCGGCCGTGAACACGCTGTACAACGCGCTGTTGAACAACCCCGACTTCGCCAAGCTGGACTTCTCCAGCTACAAGGTCTGCAACGGCGGCGGCATGGCCGTGCAGCAGGCCGTGGCGGACAAGTGGCTGAAACTCACGGGCACGCCGATCATCGAGGGCTACGGCCTGTCCGAGACGTCGCCGGTGGCCACCGCGAACCGCGTCGACATCAAGGAGTTCACGGGCACGATCGGCCTGCCGATCCCGTCGACCGAAGTCGCCATCCTTGACGACGACGGCAACGAAGTGCCGCTGGGCGTGGCCGGCGAGATCGCGATCCGCGGCCCGCAGGTGATGGCCGGCTACTGGCAGCGCCCGGACGAAACGGCCAGGTCGATGACGCCGAACGGCTTCTTCAAGACGGGCGACGTCGGCGTGATGGACGAACGGGGCTACACGAAGATCGTCGACCGCAAGAAGGACATGATCATCGTCTCGGGCTTCAACGTCTACCCGAACGAGGTGGAAGGCGTCGTCGCGGCGCACCCGGGCGTGCTCGAATGCGCGTGCATCGGCGTGCCGGACAAGAACTCCGGCGAGGCCGTCAAGCTGTTCGTCGTGCGCAAGGATCCGAACCTGACGGCCGACGAACTGCTGGACTTCTGCAAGCATGAACTGACCGCGTACAAGAAGCCGAAGTACATCGAGTTCCGCGACGAGCTGCCGAAGACGAACGTCGGCAAGATCCTGCGGCGCCAGCTGCGCGACGAAAGGAAAGTCGCCTGACCGGCGATCACCGGTTCAACAATCCCGAAGCCAGCGCGCGCATGCCGCTGGCTTTTTTTATTGTGGGCTGTGAAAGAACCTTGTGCTGCCGCAGATGGCAGAGTAAAGCTGAGAATAACCTTTGGATGAATGAGCGAAATCAATCTCCACGGAGGGTAAATCATGCTGAAGAAAAAGATTGCCGCAGTAGTCGTCGCGTACGCCTGGTCTATCGCCAGCGCGTTCGCGGAAGATTTCCACGTCGAGTATGTCGGCTTTTACGATGCTTACGCCCACGCCTTCCTGCCCACAGCCAGACTCGATCTCGAATTCCGCGCGGAAGATTACAACCAGGACGGTACGTATTCACTGGACGAATTGACGTGGTTCGCGATGGGGCGGATTTACGCCGAAGGGGGCGGCTGCATGTACTATTCCTGCGTGGATCAGTTCAGCTACAAGCCTGGCACACTGCCGATCTACAGCGCCCGGTATCATATGAGCGACGAAAGGTTCCAGTACAACAGTGCGGTGAAGAGCGGCGAATATTACACCGACGACAATTACTACGTCTGGCGTGATGAAGAACACTTGCGCTGGGAATGGACATCGGCGACGCGGACGTGGATCAATGGCGTCCCGGTAGTGCCGGAGCCGGCTGCCTATGCAATGTGGGGGCTCGGCCTGGCGGGCATGCTGGCGATGGGACGCTGGCGCGGCAGAAAGACCTGATGCCGTGTTTTTTGACGCCGTGCGCAGGCGCACTAGCCCGCGGGAGACTGTCCAAGGCGCTCAGACCGCGACCATCCCCGCCTTCCCATCCTCCACCGCAAACCTGGCCAGCGTGCGCACGCCGCTGGCCTTGTCGCGCACATCATCCAACCCCTGGAACAGCACGGTGCTGCGCTGTGGCGTGATGTCGAACAGCATGTAGCCGCGCCGGTCGCTGCGGCCGTACTTCAGGTGCGGATTCATCGCCACGTATTGCGCGGTGCGCTCCTGCGGCCGTGAACTGGACGTGATCGACGTGCCGCAGAATTCCGTCGCCACGACCGGGTTGCGCGGCGTGCCCGGCAAGGTCGGGTCGCGCCGCAGCTCGGCCGCATAGAAGGTGTGCACGTCGCCCGAGAGCACGAGCGGATTGGCGGCGCCGCTGTCCCGGACGGCGTCGAGCAGGCGCTGGCGGGCGGCCGGATAACCGTCCCAGCCGTCGGTCCAGAAGCGGCCGTCGCTGGCGCGGTGGATTTCCACCTGCGACGACTGCGCCATCAACGTCTGCTGCGCCAGCACGTTCCAGCGCGCCCGCGACGCGCGCAAGCCTTCCTTCAGCCATGCTTCCTGCGGCGCGCCCAGCATCGTGCGGCGGCCGTCCGCCAGCATCGCGCAGGCGTTGCGGTAGACCGAGTTCGAGCCGCCCCGCTGCGGCCGGGAGCACGCTTGCGGCGAGCGGTACTGGCGGTTGTCCAGCACGTGGAAGCGCGCCAGCCGGCCCCAGTCGTAGCGCTGGTACATGCGCACGTCGGCAAAGCCGTTCGCGGTGAAGCGGAGCGGCTGGTGCTCGCAATAGGCCTGGTAGGCGGCGGCCCGGCGCGCCGCGAAATCGGGCGACAGCAGCTCGTCGCGCAGGCCGCCGTAATCGTTGGCCACCTCGTGGTCGTCCCACGTCATGATCCATGGCGCCACGTGGTGTGCGGCCTGCAGGTCGCGGTCGGTCTTGTACTGCGCGTAGCGGGTGCGGTACTGCGCCAGCGAGTAGCTTTCGTCGCGGCGCACGGCGCGCTCCGGGTGGTCCAGGCTGTAACGGCCCCATTCGTAGATGTAGTCGCCGAGGAAGGCGACGAGGTCCGGCGCCGCCTGCGCGATGTGGCGGTGCGCCGCGTAATGGCCGAATTCCCAATGCTGGCACGACGCCACTGCCAGCTTCAAGTTGCCGGGCAGCGCGTCCGGCGCGGGCGCCGTGCGGGTGCGGGCGATGGGGCTGACGGCGTCGCCCAGCATGAAGCGGTACCAGTACCAGCGCCCCGGACGCAGGCCGCGCACGTCCACGTGCACGCTGTGCGCCAGCGCCGGGTTGGCGACCGCCGTGCCGCGCGCGGCGATCTGCCGGAATGCCTCGTCTTCCGCCACTTCCCAGCGCACCCTGAACGCGACGGGCGGCGTGATGCGGGCATCGAGCGGGTCGAACAGGATGCGGGTCCACAGCACCACCGCATCGGGCAATGGCGAACCGGAGGCCACCCCCAGCGTGAACGGATACGGCGCGTTGCGCGGCGCCGCCGCGGCCGGCAGGGCAGGGCCGAGCGCCGCCAGCGTGGCGACGCGCGCCCCCGTCAGCAGCAGCAGCCGGCGCGCTTCAATCATGCTGGTTACTTGTGCATCAGGCTTTCCAGCGGCGGTACCGGGCGCGGCTTGCGGTCCGGTCCCGTCGCCACATACGTCAGCGTCGCTTCCGTCACCTTCACGATGTCCGCCTGCAGGCGGTTGCGTTCCGCATACACCTCGACGTTGACGGTGATCGACGTGTTGCCGACCTTGACGATGTCGGCATAGAACGACAGCAGGTCGCCGACGAACACGGGGTGCTTGAACAGGAAGGAGTTGACGGCGATCGTCGCCACCCGGCCGTTGGCGCGGCGCGTGGCCGGCAGCGAGCCGGCGATGTCGACCTGGGCCATGATCCAGCCGCCGAACACGTCACCGTAGACGTTGGCGTCCGCCGGGGCAGGCATCACCCTCAGTTCCGGCATCTTGCCTTGCGGCAGGCGGTTCTGGGCGGAAGCGGAAACAGGCTTGTCTTGGGGCGTGGTCATCATCAAATCTCGTTGGGAGCTACAATGGGGCCCGATTGTAAACCACGCCAGCCGGCCAGCCAGTCATGCGTCGTTCCTCCTACTCTTCCGAATCTCCGCCGCCACCCCGTGCCGGCCGTAGCGATCTTGCCACTCTGAAAACATTGCTGCCCTATCTGTGGGTCTACAAGTGGCGCGTGCTGTTCGCGTTGCTGGCGCTGGTGGGCGCGAAGCTGGCCAACGTCGGCGTGCCCGTCGTGATGAAGCACCTGGTCGATGCGATGACGATCCAGCCGGGCGACCCGCGCGCCGTGCTGGTGCTGCCGGTCGGCCTGCTGGTCGCGTATGGCGCGCTGCGGCTCGCGACGACCGTCTGCACGGAGCTGCGCGAATTCCTGTTCGCCCGCGTCACGCAGCGGGCTGTGCGCACGATCGCGCTGAAGGTGTTCCGTCACCTGCACGCGCTGTCGCTGCGGTTCCACCTGAATCGGCAGACGGGCGGCATGACGCGCGACATCGAGCGGGGCACGCGCGGCGTCGGCTCGCTGATCTCGTACACCCTGTTCAACATCCTGCCCACGCTGGTCGAGATCACGCTGGTGCTGGGCTATCTCGTCACGCATTACGACGTGTGGTTCTCCGTCATCACGTTCTGCGCGCTGGTGCTGTACATCACGTTCACGGTGATCGTCACGAACTGGCGCACGCACTTCCGCCGCACGATGAACGAGCTCGATTCGAAGGCGAACACGAAGGCGATCGACTCGCTGTTGAACTACGAGACTGTCAAATATTTCGGCAACGAGGAATACGAGGCGCGCCGCTACGACGAGGGCCTGAAGCACTACGAGACGGCCGCGGTGCGCTCGCAGACGTCGCTGTCGCTGCTCAACACGGGCCAGTCGGCCATCATCGCGACGGCCGTCACCTTGATCCTGTGGCGCGCCACCGTCGGCGTCATCGACGGCAAGATGACGCTCGGTGACCTCGTGCTGGTGAACTCGTTCATGATCCAGCTGTACATCCCGCTGAATTTCCTCGGCGTGATCTACCGCGAGATCAAGCAGAGCCTGGCGGACATGGAGCGCCTGTTCTCGCTGCTCGATGAAAACCGCGAAGTGGCCGATGCGGCGGACGCGAAGCCGCTCGTCACGCACGGCGCCCAGGTGCGTTTCGCCCACGTCGACTTCAGCTACGAGGCGAAGCGGCAGATCCTGTTCGACGTCGACTTCACGATCGCCGCCGGCACGACGACGGCCGTCGTCGGCCATAGCGGCTCCGGCAAGTCGACGCTCTCGCGCCTGCTGTACCGCTTCTACGAGGTGAATGCCGGGGCGATCACGATCGACGGCCAGGACCTGCGCGCCGTCACGCAGGATTCGCTGCGCCATGCGATCGGCATCGTGCCGCAGGATACGGTGCTGTTCAACGACACGATCGAGTACAACATCGCCTACGGCAAGCCGGGCGCCACCCACGACGAGATCGTGGCGGCGGCGAAGGCGGCGGCGATCCACGACTTCATCGACAGCCTGCCGGACGGCTACCGCACGATGGTCGGCGAACGGGGGCTGAAGCTGTCCGGCGGCGAGAAGCAGCGTGTCGCGATCGCCCGCACCTTGCTGAAGAACCCGGCCATCCTGATCTTCGACGAGGCCACGTCCGCGCTCGACTCGAAGGCCGAGCAGGCGATCCAGGCGCAACTGAAGGAAATCGCAAAGAACCGCACGACGATGGTCATCGCGCACCGTCTGTCCACCGTGGCGGATGCGCACCAGATCCTCGTGCTCGACCACGGCCGCATCGTCGAACGGGGCACGCACCACGCGCTGCTGGCGGCGGGCGGGCTGTATGCGCAGATGTGGGCGCGCCAGCAGGCCCGGGCCGAGGCACCGGCGGAAGCCGTCGCCTGACCGTGGGAATCGCGCTGTCGGCCTTTCTGACATCACGCTCGCGGCTGGCTGTGACTGCGCAGTAAGTCGCTGATTCGGCGGCGGTTTTACCGCTTGGTCCGCAACTTGCCTACTCTGCAGGCGTAGCCGTCCCGTCGGGCGGCCGATCCGGGGAGGCGACCGTGCACATCTCACTCATCATCGGCGTGGCGCTGCTGCTGGCGTGGCCGCCGCTGCGCGCGGCGGCGCCGGCCATCCCGGTCGGCACCGCCACCGTCGTCGCCCCGCTCGTGCTGGAACCGGACGAGCTGCCCGGCGAGCAGACCTTGCCGCTGGTCCTGTTCAGCGTCGCACCCGATGCCGACGGCGCCGTGTATGAAGTGTCGTGGTTCGCCATCGACACCGCGGGCCGCGTCAGCGACCCCGTCGCACTGCGCGTCGTGCCGGCGCCCGTCCCCGAGCCCGTGTCCGTGCTGATGCTCGCATGCGGGCTGCTGTTGATGATGCCCGGCGCGTGGATGGGGCGCTGGTCCCGCCTGGGCGATCGCGAACCCATGCTGCAACGGAGGCTACCATGACCGGACTGGCAACCGCCGCGCGCGCCGTGCTGGGCGTGCCGGGGATCGACAATGTGGACGGGCAGATCCACCTGCTGGTGCCCGTGGCGAACGTGGGCGAGGCGGCGCTGTCCGGCCTCGAGGTGCGCGCCGTGAAACTGGGTGGCGCCGTGCGCATCAGCCCTGCCGCGTTTCCCGTCGTGTTGGGCATGGTGGAGGCAGGCAGCGCGGCGCGCTTCACCGTGCGCTTCTCGTCCGCCGGCCTGGTGGTGGGCAAGCGCTACCTGCTGTCGATCACGGCCAGCTACAGCTGCGGCAACGGCGCGGCCAATCTTGTCTACAAGCTGCACCTGAACCGCTATGTCGAGATCCCGGCGCCGTCGCCGCCCGCCGCCGCGCTGCATGCCCGCGTGGCCACGGCGCTGGCGCAGAACACGTGGCGCTACACGCTGCATAACGACGAGCAGGCCGATTCCGGGCTGTACGTGTCGGCGCTGGCGCTGATGGTGTCGGCGCCCGTCGCGATCACGGGCACGCCGCCCGGCTGGCGCGGCGAGACGGATGGCAACAGCTACGTGTTCTGGCGCGCCGCGGACTACTTGCGGCCGTACCCGAACCACGTGATGCCGGGCGATTCGCTGGCCGGCTTCCAGCTCGGCAGCGCGTACACGGCGTCGCAGGCTTCGGCCGTCGCGCTGTCGAGCTGGAACCACAGCACCGACGCGGCCGGCCCGGAGCTGGCCGATTACGTGCTCACCCCTTATCGCGGGTGACCGCCGGCCGAGGATGCGATGGACCTGCTGCTGGGTGTCGGTACGAGGATCGCCGCGGCATTGGTGGCTGCGCTGGTGGCGGTGCTGTTGATCGTGTTCGTGCGCTTGCGCAGCCTGCGGCGCCGCGTGGACGCGCTCGACGAACGCCTCGATCACGCGGGCATCGCGCCGCCGCCACCGGCGCCGCGCTCGTCGCGCCCGCGCCGGCCGCGCATCTCGGTGCTGCCATGACTGCGCCGCCGCGCCGCCGCTGGCCCCGTTGGCTGACGCTCGGCGCACCTGCCGCCTGCGCGGGTTGCCTGCTGTGGTGCCGGCGCGGGCGGCACTGGGCCGTGTACGAGACAGCGCCCAGCCGCGTGACGGCCGGCCAGTTCGCCAGCGTGCTGCTGCGCATGGCGGTGCGCGGCGGGCATGCCACGGCGCCTGCCGGCCGCCGCTACCGCCGGCCCGTGCTGCTGCTGGGAGTGGATGGCCTGCCGTGGCGCACCGTCGGCCCGGCGCGGCTGACGTGCACCGGCGCCGACCTGGTGTGCCGGTTCGACTTCATGGTGCCGGACGGGGCGCATGTGCTGGCATATCGCTTCCGCTTCGTGTTCGACGGCGCAACGTGCGACGTGGCGGGCCGCAAGGCGATCGCGGTACGCCCCAAAAGCACAAGGCCGGACCTTGCGGGTCCGGCCTTGATGCGGGCGATGCGCTGACGGGGTAGCGTCAGGGCAGCGGGGCGGTCGCCAGGTCCTTCTCGGTCGGCTGCGTCAGCTCGCCTTCCCATTTCGCGACGACGGCCGTGGCGATGCTGTTGCCGATCACGTTCGTGGCCGAGCGGGCCATGTCGAGGAAGTGGTCGATCGACAGCAGCAGCACGAGGCCCGCTTCCGGAATATTGAACTGGCTCAGCGTCGCGGCGATCACCACCAGCGAAGCGCGCGGCACGCCGGCCATGCCTTTCGACGTGAGCATCAGCACGGCCATCATCGTCATCTGCGTACCCAGCGACAGCTCGATGCCGTAAGCCTGCGCAATGAACACGGCGGCGAACGTGCAGTACATCATCGAGCCGTCCAGGTTGAACGAATAGCCGATCGGCAGCACGAATGCGGCGATGCGGTTGCGCACGCCGAAACGTTCCAGGCCTTCCAGCGTTTTCGGGAACGCCGCTTCGGACGACGCGGTGGAGAACGCGAGGATCGTCGGACCGCGCACTTCCGTCAGCAGCGCGAAGATGCGCTTGCCGAGGAACAGCGAGCCGACGGCGATCAGCAGGGCCCACAGCAGCACGATGCCGAAGTAGAACTCCGCCATGAACACGCCATAGGTTTGCAGCACGATCAGGCCTTCCTTCGCGATGATGCCCGACACGGCGGCGAACACGGCGACCGGTGCGAACTGCATCACGTAGCCGGTGACCTTCAGCATCACGTGGGCGACGCCGTCGATCGCGTCGATCATCGGCTCGGCCTTCTTGCCGACGGCCGCGGCACCCAGGCCGAAGAACAGCGAGAACACGACGATCTGCAGGATCTCGTTCTTCGCCATGCCGTCGACGATCGACGATGGAATCAGGTGGGTGATGAAGTCCTTCAGCGTCAGGCTGCTGGTGGCGAGGCTCGTCACGTGACCGCTCATCGACAGGGCGCCCTTCAGCGCATCGCCGGGGCGGAACAGGTTCACGAGCACGAGGCCGAGCGCCAGCGACATCACGGAGGCGAGGAAGAACCACGCCAGCGACTTGATGCCGACGCGGCCCACTTCACCGGCGTCGCCCATGCGCGCGATGCCGACCACCAGCGTGGAGAACACGAGCGGCGCGATGATCATCTTGATCAGGCGGAGGAACATCGTCGTGAGCAGCGACATCGTGTCCGAGTACGACGCCGGCGCGGCCATGTTGGTGTTCAGGATATAGCCGACCGCGATCCCCAGGGCCAGTGCCACCAGGATCCAGGTGGTCAGGCGATTTTTTTTCTCCATGAGCTGTGTCTCTCCATCTGTGGGCCGGGTTGACGGATCGCGTCGCGCGGCCGGGGTTTGCCTGAAATGTTGCGCTAATATGTTGAAATATCTGGCAAATATTTAATAAGTTCCGCAGTATCCTAGCGGCTTGTAGCAGTGTCAAGCGACGCGCGGCGGCGCCTGTGGACGAAATGGCGATGATCGAGATACAAAACGTCAGCAAGTGGTATGGGCAGTTCCCGGTGCTCGCCGATTGCACCACACAAGTCGGGCGCGGCGACGTGATGGTGATCTGCGGGCCGTCCGGGTCGGGCAAGTCCACGTTGATCAAGACCGTCAACGGCCTCGAGCCGTTCCAGCAAGGGACCATCGTTGTCGACGGCACCCCGGTCGGCGCGCCGGAGACCGATCTGCCGAAGCTGCGCGCGCGGATCGGCATGGTGTTCCAGAACTTCGAACTGTTCCCGCACCTGTCGGTGAGCGACAACCTGACGCTCGGGCAGTGCAAGGTGCTGGGGCGCACGCGCGACGAAGCCACCGCGCGGGGCCTGCACTACCTGGACCGCGTGGGCCTCTCCGGCCAGCAGGACAAGTACCCGCACCAGCTGTCCGGCGGCCAGCAGCAGCGCGTGGCGATCGCCCGCGCGCTGGCGATGGACCCGGTGGCGCTGCTGTTCGACGAGCCCACCTCCGCGCTCGACCCGGAAATGGTGGGCGAGGTGCTCGACGTGATGACAGGCCTCGCGCAGGACGGCATGACGATGATGGTCGTCACCCATGAAATGGGGTTTGCGCGCCGCGTCGCGAACCGCGTGCTGTTCATGGATGGCGGCCGGATCCTCGAGGATTGCAGCAAGGACGAGTTCTTCGGCACGCCCCGCTCGGACCGGGCACGCGACTTCCTGGCGCGCATCATCCACTGAACGGGGCGCCGCTGCGGGTAAAATGGCGCATCCGTTTTTCGAGAGCAGTCATGTCCACCACCTTCGACGCCCCATCCTCCCTCGCCATCATCCGTCCCGACGACTGGCACCTGCACCTGCGCGACGGCGCCACGATGGCCAGCGTGCTGCCGCACAGCGCGCGCCAGTTCGCCCGCGCCATCGTGATGCCGAACCTGAAACCGCCCGTTACCACCGTCGCCCAGGCCGCCGCCTACCGCGACCGCATCCTGGCCGCGCTGCCGTCCGATCTGGCGTTCGAGCCGTTGATGACGCTGTACCTCACCAACAACACGTCGCCCGATGAAATCCGCCGCGCGGCGGAATCGGACTTCGTCCACGCCGTGAAGCTGTATCCGGCCGGCGCCACGACGAACTCCGACGCGGGTGTGACGGACCTGGTCAACTGCTACCCGGTGCTGGAAGCGATGCAGGAGACGGGCCTGCCGTTCCTCGTACACGGCGAAGTCACCGATGCCGACATCGACCTGTTCGACCGCGAAGCCGTGTTCATCGAGCGCATCATGCGCCCGCTGCGCAAGAACTTCCCGGCGCTGAAGATCGTGTTCGAGCACATCACCACGAAGGACGCGGCGCAGTACGTGGCCGAGGCGGAAGGCCCGATCGGCGCCACGATCACGGCCCACCACCTGCTGTACAACCGCAACGAGATCTTCAAGGGCGGCATTCGCCCGCACTATTACTGCCTGCCCGTGCTCAAGCGCGAGGAGCACCGGCTGGCGCTGGTGACGGCTGCCACCAGCGGCGACGAGCGCTTCTTCCTCGGCACCGACTCGGCGCCGCATTCGGTGGGCGCGAAGGAAGCTGCCTGCGGCTGCGCCGGCTGCTACACGGCGCTGCACGCGATGGAGCTGTACACCGAGGCGTTCGAACGCGCCGGCGCGCTCGACAAGCTGGAAGCGTTCGCCAGCCTGAACGGCCCGGCGTTCTACGGCCTGCCGCCGAACGAAGGCACGATCACTCTGCAGCGCGAGCAGTGGACGCTGCCGCAGGCGCTGCCGTTCGGCGAGCAGGAACTGGTGCCGCTGAACGCCGGCGAAACGATCAACTGGCGCATGGCGTAACGGCGTGCTGCCACTGGTCGACTGGTCCCGCCCGTGGTACGACACGGTGCGCGAAGCCGCGGGGGCGACGGATGCGCACGACGTGATCGGCTCGTTCAGCGCCCGCGCCGCGGTGCTGGGCCTCGTCAACCATGCCGGCCTGCCGGTGCGCTTCGTGCCGCAGGCCGCGCTGCCGGAAGGCGCGGCGTACGAGGAGCACATCGGCGCCACCGGCTGCGTGCCCACGCGCGACAACCTGCACGACTACTTCAATGGCCTCGTATGGCTGACCTTCCCGCTGATCAAGCGGGAGCTGAACGCGCTGCAGGCTGCGCAGATCGCGCGCGACGGCGTCAAGCCCGTGCGCGGCCCGGCCCGCGACGCCGCCACGATCTTCGACGAGAATGCCGCGCTGCTGATCGTGGCCGACGACGATGCCGGCACCGCGCTGGCCGATGCGCTGCGCGGCCACCAGTGGCGCGACGCGTTCGTCGAGCGCGCGCCGATGTTCGGGCGCACCGCCCAGGTATGGCTGTTCGGGCACGCGCTGATGGAAAAGCTGATGGCGCCCTACAAGGCCATCACGGCGCACACCCGCATCGTGCGCGCGCCGGCGGCGTACTTCACGTGGCCGCGCGCCGAACAGCAGGCGTGGATCGATGCGCACGTGGCGCGGCAGCTGCGCGAAGAGGGATTGAGCAAGACCGGTTTCACGCCGCTTCCCGTGCTGGGCATTCCCGGCTGGTGGGAAGGGCAGGACGATGTTTTTTATGACGACACCACCGTGTTCCGCCCGCCGCGGAACGCGACCACCATGGAGAAATCATGACGCGTACCATCCGCTGGGGCATCCTCGGCACCGGCAAGATCGCCAAGGCATTTGCCACCGCATTGAAGGACACGCCGGACGCCGTGCTCGCGGCCGTTGCGTCGCGCAGTGTTGATAGCGCTACCGCGTTTGCCGGCGAATATGGCTCGCACGAGCTGACGAAAAGCCACGGCAGCTACCAGGCGCTGGCAGACGATCCGGACGTCGATGCGATCTACATCGCCACGCCGCACCCGATGCACCGCGAAAACGCGCTGATGTGCCTGAACGCAGGCAAGCACGTGCTGGTCGAGAAGGCCTTCACGGTGAACCGCCGCGAAGCCGAGGACATCGTGGCGCTGGCGCGCGCGAAGAAGCTGTTTGCGATGGAGGCGATGTGGACGCGCTTCCAACCCGCCGTGCTGGAAGCGAAGCGCATTGTCGACAGCGGCGAGATCGGCACCGTGGCCACGGTGCAGGGCGACCTGGGCTTTTATTCGGACGCGGGGCCGGAGCACCGGCTGTTCAATCCGGCGCTGGGCGGCGGCTCGTTGCTCGACCTGGGCATCTATCCGCTGTCGATCGCCGCCTACTTCCTGGGCCCGGTGAAGTCGGTGCAGGCTGTCGGCCAGCTGGGTCCGACCGGTGTTGACGTGCAGTGCACGTTCGCGCTGCAGCACGAGAGCGGCGCGCTGGCGGCCTGCACGGCCAGCCTGGCGGCCCGCACGCCGGTCGAGTTCACGATCTGCGGCAGCAAGGGCTTCGTGCGCTTGCACAGCCGCTTCCACAACACGGAAGAGCTGACGGTGGAACTGGACGACGGCAACCGCCGTACGCAGCGCTTCCCACGGATCGGCAACGGCTATGCGCACGAGATCATCGAAGTGAACCGCTGCCTGCGCGAGGGGCTGCTGGAGAGCCCCGTGATGCCGCTGGACGAGACGCTGGCGCTGATGGGCGTGCTCGACGAGATGCGGCGGCAGATCGGCGTCGCGTACGACGCCGACCGCTGATCAGCGCACGACGTTATCGGTACGGCGCCGGCGCGGCAGCAACAGCACGCCGGCCCCCACCATCAGCATCGCCCAGCTGGATGGTTCGGGAATCAGGGCCGCCGGGCTTTCCTCGGCGGGCGCCCGTGGTTTCCGGGATTCGCGATCTCCGTCTTCCGCCGTCGTAGGCACGGGCAAGATGGCGAGATCGCCGGCATCGGCTTCGAACGCCGGGGCAGTGGCTGCCGGGGGCGCCACATCGAACACAGGAACCGCGTATGCTGCGGTCGCGGTAGCGCACCACAGTACTGATGCAACTAGAAAAGTTTGTTTAATTTTCCGCATCTTTCACTTAATCGGTTGAATTGTGCGTGATTTGCACGTTAATTGCGGGCCAATTGTAATGTTGTCAGCGATTCAATACAACGATTTTTTGCTCAGTTCGATAGAAAAATTTTGCAGTGCAGCAGACGGCTGCCGTCGAACCGGGGGGGGCACCTCCGGCGGCGGCTGGCGTGCTGCGGTACACTGCCTCTTTTGCTCCGAGGCCGCCCATGACCGCCACCGCCCGCCCGCTCGATCTGAAAACCGTGTTGCTTGCGACGGGCGTCGTGCTGACCCTGGCGATGGGCGTGCGCCACGGCTTCGGCTTCTGGATGCAGCCGATCGCGCAGGCCAACGGCTGGAACCGGGAAACGTATTCGCTGGCGATGGCACTGCAAAACCTGCTGTGGGGCGCGTTCGGGCCGTTTGCCGGCATGGTGGCCGATCGCTGGGGCACGATGCGCGTCGTGCTGTTCGGCGCCGTCGCCTACATGGGCGGCCTCGTCTGGATGGCGACCGTCACGCAACCGGCGCTGTTCATTGCCGGCTCGGGCGTGCTGATCGGCTTGGGCCTGGCGTGCACGGCGTTCGGCGCCGTCAGCGGCATCATCGGCCGCGCCGCGCCGCCGGAGAAGCGCTCGTGGGCATTCGGCATTTCGGGCGCCGCCAGCTCGTTCGGCCAGTTCCTGCTGATGCCGGTCGAACAGACGCTGATCACGCAGGTCGGCTGGCAGAACGCGCTGTACCTGCTCGCATCGGCCGTCGTGTTCCTGATGGTGCCGATGGCGCTGCGCCTGCGCGAACCCGCGACGCAGAAGGCGGCCGGGCACCAGCAAAGCATCCGCGAAGCCTTCGCCGAAGCGGCCGGCAACCGTTCGTTCCTGCTGCTGGTGGCCGGGTATTTCGTGTGCGGCTTCCAGCTCGTGTTCATCGGCGTGCACATGCCCGCCTACCTGAAGGACAAGGGTATCGCCGACCCGAAGGTGGCCGTGATGGCGCTGGCACTGATTGGCCTGTTCAACATCTTCGGCTCCTACCTGGCGGGCCAGCTGGGCGGCCGGCTGCCGAAGCGCTACCTGCTGTCGTTCATCTATTTCGCCCGCGCCGCCGTGATCGCGCTGTTCGTCGCGCTGCCGCTGTCGCCGCTGTCCGTGTACCTGTTCGCCGCGGCGATGGGCGTGCTGTGGCTGTCGACGGTGCCGCTGACGAACGGCATCATCGCCGGCATCTTCGGGCTGTCGCACATGTCGATGCTGGCCGGCATGGTGTTCTTCTCGCACCAGATCGGCAGCTTCCTCGGCGTGTGGCTGGGCGGCTACGTGTTCGACACGCGCGGCAGCTACGACATGGTGTGGGGCATCTCGATCGCCCTCGGCGTGTTCGCCGGCCTCGCGAACCTGCCGATCAACGAGCGCGCCCTCGCGCGCACCCAGCTGAAGGCGGCATGACGATGAAAGCGCGCTGGTGGCTCGCCATCGCGCTGCTGCTGGCGCTGGTGTTCGCCGCGTACTTCCAGCCCGCGTTCATGTTCGACATGGCGACCCGCATCGCCATGTGCTTCTGAGCCCCCAACAGCCGAGCCCGTGTCCACCGTGGGGTCAACCCTGAAATCGGACACGGCCTCGGCTTTGCAACGCATCCTGATAACGGCCGAGCGCATGTCCAGAAATGGGGTTGTAGAGGGGTGCGCAAGTATGCGCAACCCGTTCGGCAGGCGCGGAGCGGCGCCCTGCCTTTGCCCCAAGGTGGACGGCAGCGATCGGCTCAGGTGCCGAGACCGCCGGCCGCGGTGATCACCTCGCCGGTGATGTAGCCGCCTTGCGGACCCGCGAGGAACACGGTCAACGCCGCCACTTCTTCCAGCGTCGCGATGCGGCGGATCGGGTGGGCGTCCAGCAGCGCTTCCGGCACGGTCTCGCCCAGTGCCTGGGTCTTCATATCGGTCGGCATGATGCCGGGCTGGACGACGTTGACCGTGATGTTGCGCGGGCCCAGGTCGCGCGCGACGCCCTTCGCATAGCCGATCAGCGCTGCCTTGGTGCCCGCATAGTCCGCCACACCGGGGAAGGGCACGCGGGTGCCGAGCAGCGAGCCGATGAAGATGATCCGGCCGCCGTCGGACAGTACCGGCGCCGCCGCACGCGTCGTCGCCACCGCGCCCAGCACATTGATCTGCCACTGGCGATCGAGGTTGACGGTATCGAGTGCCGGGTCGTCCACCGGCTTGCCCTGCACGGCGATGGCGGCGTTGTTGACGAGGATGTCGAGCCGGCCGAAGTGCTGCATCACCTTGTCGATCAACGGCCTGGCAGCCGCCATGTCCGCCTGGTCGCTGCGAATCGCCAGCGCCCGCACGCCCTTCGCCTTCAGCTTTGCCACTACCGCCGCGGCCTTCTCCTCCGACGCCACATAGCTGATCGCCACGTCCGCCCCCTGGTCCGCCAGCGTCTCGGCCGTCGCGGCGCCCAGTCCGCGCGACCCTCCTGTCACGAGCGCTACTTTGCCCTTCAATACGTTCGACATATCGGTTCCTTTCCTGTTTAGCGTAACGATCGTTACGATAACGGTCAGTATATAATTTGACCTTGCGCTGTCAAGCATTTTTTGTAACGATCATTACTGAAAGGTCGAACGGATGGGACGCCATCGCCAATTCGACGTCGATCACGTGCTCGACGCCGCGCTCTGCGTCTTCTGGCGCAAGGGTTACGAAGGGACTTCCTACACGGATCTGACGGAGGCGGCCGGTGTCGAGCGCCCCGCGCTGTATGCCGCCTTCGGCAACAAGGAAGCGCTGTTCCGCCAGGCGTTGAAGCGCTACAGCGAACGCTACCTGGACTTCATCCCGGAAGCGCTGGCGCTGCCGACCGCGCGCGAAGTGGCCGCTCACATCTTGAGGCATACCGTCGACCTCAACACCCGCTTCCCGGACCATCAAGGGTGCCTCGGCGTGACCGGGGCGCTGGCGGTATCGGATGAGGGGGAGCCGGTGCGCCAGGCGCTGATCGAGTTTCGCGCCGACGGCGAAGCGCTGCTGCGCCAGCGTTTCGAACGGGCCAGGGAAGAGGGCGACTTGCCGCCCACGGCGAACCCGGAAGCGCTGGCAGCGTTCCTGATGGCCGTCACGCACGGGATGTCCGTGCAGGCGAAGGCCGGTTTCGATCGGGCCAAGCTGCTCGCTGTTGCCGAGCAGGCACTGGCCGCATGGCCTGCGGAGCGCGAACAGCAGGGGGCTTGAGCACCGTTAAGGGCTCGCTATTGCTCGCACGTCGGCCGGAAGATTTGCAGGTCGAGTTGAAGCCGCGGCAGTGGCCTCACACCTTCAGGAACTCCTCCCGCCCCCCAAGCCACCGCTCCAGATGCGCCTCCACCACCGGCCGCCCGGCCGGATCGTGCAGCAGCGCATGCGCCACGTCGCGAGCCTGGTCGACGAGCCAGCCGTCCGTCTCCAGGTCCGCGAAGCGCAGCATCGCCTGGCCCGACTGGCGCGCACCCAGGAATTCGCCGGGGCCGCGGATTTCCAGGTCGCGCCGGGCGATCTCGAAGCCGTCCGTCGTTTCGCGCATCGTCATCAGGCGCTGCTTCGCGACGGGGCCCAGCGGGCTTTGATACATCAGCAGGCACACGCTGGCCGCCGAGCCGCGGCCCACGCGGCCGCGCAACTGGTGCAGCTGCGACAGGCCGAAGCGCTCGGCATGCTCGATCACCATCAGTGATGCATTGGGCACGTCCACGCCCACTTCGATGACGGTCGTCGCCACCAGCACGTGCACGTGGCCGGCCGCGAACGCGTCCATCACCTCCTGCTTCTCGGCCGGCTTCAGGCGGCCGTGCACGAGGCCCACGACGAGGTCGGGCAGCGCGGCGGCCAGTGTTTCGTAGGTTTCCGTCGCCGTCTGCAGCTGCAGCGCTTCCGATTCCTCGATCAGCGGGCAGACCCAGTACACCTGGCGGCCATCGAGCGCCGCGGCGTGCACGCGCTCGATCACTTCGTCGCGCCGGTTCTGGTCGATCACGCGCGTGACGATCGGCGTGCGGCCCGGCGGCAGCTCGTCGATGACGGACACTTCCAGGTCGGCGTAATACGTCATCGCCAAGGTGCGCGGGATCGGTGTGGCCGACATCATCAGCTGGTGCGGCACGAGCCCGTCCGCGCCCTTGTTGCGCAAGGTGAGGCGCTGCCCGACGCCGAAGCGGTGCTGCTCGTCGACGATGACGAGGCCCAGCTTCGAAAACTGCACCGTGTCCTGGATCAGCGCATGCGTGCCGATCACCAGCTTTGCCTCGCCCGATTCGGCCAGCGCGGCGGCGGCCGCCTTGTCCTTCTTTTTCAGGCTGCCCGTCAGCCACGCGACCTGCACGCCCAGCGGTTCCATCCACGCGGCGATCTTCTTGAAGTGCTGCTCCGCGAGGATCTCGGTGGGCGCCATCAGCGCGGCCTGGTAGCCGCTGTCGATCGCCTGCGCGGCCGCCAGCGCGGCGACGACGGTCTTGCCGCTGCCCACGTCACCCTGCAGTAGGCGCTGCATCGGGTGCGCCTCGCGCAGGTCGGCGCGGATCTCGTCGAGCACGCGCTGCTGGGCCTTCGTCAGCTGGAACGGCAGCGCGGCCTGGAACGCGGCGGACAGTGCGCCCACCGCCCGCAGCGGCGCCGCGCCCTTTTGACGGCGCGCGGCCTGGGCCCGCTTCAGCGACAGCTGCTGCGCCAGCAGCTCGTCGAACTTCATCCGTACCCACGCGGGGTGCGAGCGCTCCGCCAGCGCGTGCTCGTCGATCTGCTGCGGTGGGTAGTGCAGCAGCTTCACGGCCGGCTCGAACGGATGCAGCTGCATCTGCTGCACGAGTGCTGGCGGCAGCGTATCGGTCCAGTCCACCCGCTTCATCGCGTCGGCGATCGCGCGGCGCAGCACGTGCTGCGACAGGCCTTCGCCGGAATGGTAGACGGGCGTCAGCGACGTGGGCAGCGGGGCGCCTTCGTTGACGACCTTGTAGGCCGGGTGGACCATCTCGGCGCCGAAGAAGCCGTGCTTCAGCTCTCCGCGCGCGCGCACCCGCGTGCCTTCGGAAAGCTGCTTGACCTGGCTGCCGTAGAAGTTCATGAAACGCAGCATCAGTTCGCCCGTTTCGTCCGCGATGTACACGATCAGCTGCCGGCGCGGCTTGTACGCGATTTCGTTTTTCGTGACGACGCCTTCGACCTGCGACGTCTGGCCGCCGCGCAGGCAGGCCTCGCGGATCGCGATCACTTCGGTTTCGTCTTCGTAGCGCATCGGCAGGTGCAGCACCAGGTCCATGTCGGTGCGCAGGCCGAGTTTCGCCAGTTTGCTTTCCGTCGTCGCCGCTGCTTTTTTTACCGGGGCCTTGCTTTGCTTCGTTTCAGCCATTTTCACTAGGATTCTTGGGCAGTAGCGTAAAATAGAGGGTTGCCCAGCAGCTTGCCGAGCAGTTTGCCCAATTGTCTTACCCGCGGCGTTTGTTCGCGTTTACCGCATCCGTCTATGTACTCGCTCTCCGACTTCGATTTTAACTTGCCGCCCGAGCGTATTGCTCAATTCCCTCTGCCGGACCGCAGTGCCTCGCGCCTGCTGCACGTGGATGAGACCCGCCTGGCGGACCGCAAGTTCACCGACATCGTCGACCTGCTGCAGCCGGGCGACCTCCTGGTGATGAACGACACGCGCGTGCTGAAGGCGCGCTTCTACGGCGTCAAGGACAGCGGCGGCAAGGTCGAGGTGCTGGTCGAGCGCGTGCTCGACACCCGTACCGTGCTGGCGCAGATGAAGGCGTCCAAGTCGCCCGGCCCGGGCGTGAAGATACGGCTGGCCGACGCGTTCGACGTCACCGTCGGCGAGCGCGCCGGCGAATTCTTCACGCTGCATTTCGATGCCGACGTGTTCGAGCTGATCGAGCGCCACGGCCGCCTGCCGCTGCCGCCCTACATCGAGCATGCGCCGGGCGAAGTGGACGAGAACCGCTACCAGACCGTGTTCGGCAAGGTGCCGGGCGCCGTGGCCGCGCCCACGGCCGGCCTGCACTTCGACGATGCGCTGCTGGAGAAGCTGCGCGACAAGGGCGTGCGCTTCGCGTACGTGACGTTGCACGTGGGCGCCGGCACGTTCCAGCCCGTGCGCACCGAGAACCTGGCCGAGCACAAGATGCATACAGAGTGGTACACGATGCCGCAGGAGACCGTCGATGCGGTGCGGGCGGCACGTGCCGCGGGCCGCGACGTCGTCGCCGTCGGCACCACGAGCCTGCGCGCGCTGGAATCGGCGTCGCAGTCGGGCGAGCTGGTGGCCGGCAGCGCCGACACGGCGCTGTTCATCACGCCGGGTTACCGCTTCAAGACGGTGACGCGGCTGATCACCAACTTTCACCTGCCGAAGTCCACGCTGCTGATGCTGGTCTCGGCATTTGCCGGCTACGACGAGATCCGCGCCGCCTACCAGCACGCGATCGATAACGAATACCGCTTCTTCAGCTATGGCGACGCCATGCTGCTGACCACCCGTAACCGGGCCTAATCGAGATAAACAATGCTGGAATTTAAACTGATCAAGACCGACACCACCGGTCTGACGAAGGCGCGCCGCGGCACGCTGACCCTGAACCATGGCGTGGTGCAGACGCCGATCTTCATGCCGGTGGGGACGTATGGCTCCGTGAAGGCGATGTCGCCGGTCGAGCTGAAGGAAATCGGCGCGCAGATCATCCTGGGGAACACGTTCCACCTGTGGCTGCGCCCGGGGAATGCCGTGATGGGCAAGTTCGGCGGCCTGCACAAGTTCATGGGCTGGGACAAGCCGATCCTGACGGATTCCGGCGGCTTCCAGGTGTTCTCGCTGGGCGAGATGCGCAAGATCACGGAAGAGGGCGTGCAC
The DNA here is from genome assembly GCF_007830495.1 of Pseudoduganella flava. Lineage (GTDB taxonomy): Bacteria > Pseudomonadota > Gammaproteobacteria > Burkholderiales > Burkholderiaceae_D > Rugamonas > Rugamonas flava. Next base: position 31,706 of record NZ_VLKW01000015.1, read on the forward strand.
TTCAACTCGCCGATCAATGGCGACAAGCTGTTCCTGTCGCCGGAGATCTCGATGCAGATCCAGCGCGTGCTGAACTCCGATATCGTCATGCAGTTCGACGAATGCACGCCGTACGAGATCGACGGCCGTCCCGCCACAGTGGAGGAAGCGGCGAAATCGATGCGCATGTCGTTGCGCTGGGCCCAGCGCTCGATGGATGAATTCAAGCGCGGCGAGAACCCGAACGCGCTGTTCGGCATCGTCCAGGGGGGCATGTATGAGTCGCTGCGCGACGAATCGCTGGCCGGACTCGAAGAGATCGACTTCCCGGGCCTGGCGATCGGCGGCCTGTCGGTGGGCGAGCCGAAGGAAGACATGATGCGCGTGCTCGAGCACGTGGGCCCGCGCCTGCCGGCCAACAAGCCGCATTACCTGATGGGCGTGGGTACGCCGGAAGACCTGGTGGCCGGCGTGTCGAACGGTGTCGACATGTTCGACTGCGTGATGCCGACCCGGAATGCGCGCAATGGCTGGATCTTCACGCGCTTCGGCGACATCAAGATCAAGAACGCCCGCTACAAGGACGATCAGGAGCCGTACGACGCCACGTGCTCGTGCTACGCCTGCCGCAATTTCAGCCGCGCGTACCTGCACCACCTGCACCGCGCCCAGGAAATCCTCGGCGCCCGGCTGAACACGATTCACAACCTGCACTACTACCTGGACATCATGCAGCAGATGCGCGATGCGCTGGACGAGGACCGCTTCCCCGAGTGGGTAAAACAATTCCACACCGACCGGGCGCGCGGGGTTTGATCGATAGGCTGCGGGCCATAGGCGCAAACCGCCAACCACAGAGCAAACCCTGGGGTCAGACCCGTCGGGTCTGACCCCGGCCTCTGCCGTTCGGGTTCATGACCTTGTAATTGTGTAACAAGTCCCGATCTTGACAGCTTTACCCGGTGCTAGAATACAGCGCTAAAATTTTTTAATCACATTGGAGTCACCCGTGTTCATTTCCAACGCATACGCTCAAACCGCCGGCGCCGCCGATCCTGGCCTGATGGGCAACCTTTCGACGTTCATCCCGCTGATCCTGATGTTCGTGGTCATGTACTTCCTGATGATCCGTCCCCAGCAGAAGCGTGCGAAGGAACAGAAGGCCATGATGGACGCGCTGACGAAGGGCGATGAAGTCGTGACCGTTGGCGGCGTGCTCGGCCGTGTCGTGAAGGTCACCGACGTGTACGTGACCCTGGAAGTGGCCAGCGGCACCGAAATCGTCGTGCAGAAGCCGTCGGTGACGACGCTGCTGCCGAAGGGCACGCTGAAGAGTCTGTAAGACTTGCGGCAAGCGAGCGGGCGGCATGACCGCCCGCTTCTCGTATCGGTCCAACCACGCTGAAGAACATGAACCGCTATCCCGTCTGGAAATACATCGTCATCGCCGTCGTCGTGCTGCTGGGGGCACTGTACACGGCGCCGAACTACTTCGGCGAATCGCCCGCGCTGCAGATCACGAGCGACAAATCCACCATCAAGGTCGACAGCGGCACCGCTGCCCGCGTCGAGGAGCTGCTCAAGCAGCAGAACCTCCCCGCCACCGACGTCGTCCTGGATACGGCAACGAGCCATTCGGTGCGTGCCCGGTTTGCCGATACCGACACCCAGTTCAAGGCCAAGCTCGCGCTCGAGCGCGGCCTGAACACGGATCCGAACGATCCGACCTTCGTCGTCACCAACAACCTCATGCCGAATACGCCGGTGTGGCTGCAGAAGCTGCGCGCCGCGCCGATGTACCTGGGCCTGGACTTGCGCGGCGGCGTGCACTTCCTGATGCAGGTCGATACGAAGGCGGCACTTGCCAAGCGCATGGCCGGCTTCCAGGCCGCGATCCGCAGCCAGCTGCGCGACAAGAACGTGCGCCACGCCGGCATCGAACGCGTGGGCGACAGCATCGTCGTCAAGTTCCGCGACGACGCGACGCGTCAGGCCGCCCGCAAGGTGCTGGGCGAGTTCAACGAACTGCAGCTGGCCGACGGCAGCAATGGCGCCGACCTGACGCTGACCGCGTCGATGAAGCCGGCCGCGCTGAAGGAAACGCTGGATAACGGCGTCAAGCAGAACATCGCCACGCTGGCCAAGCGCGTCAACGAGCTGGGTACGACGGAACCCGTGATCCAGCAACAGGGTCCGGACCGCATCATCGTGCAGCTGCCGGGCGTGCAGGACGTAGCCCGCGCCAAGTCGATCATCGGCCGTACCGCCACGCTGGAAGTGCGCCTGGTCGACCAGTCGGTCACGCGCGGTACCGAGTTGAGCGCGGCGATTCCATACAACTCCGAGCTCTTCACCGTCGGCAAGAACGTGCCGGTGGTGCTGTACAAGGATGTCGTGATCTCCGGCGACTACATCTCGTCGGCCACCGCGAGCTTCGACGAAAACCAGCAGCCGGCCGTGTCGATCGACCTGAATGGCGACGGCGGCCGCAAGATGCGCGAAGCGACCCGCGACAACGTCGGCAAGGGCATGGCGATCGTGCTGTTCGAGAAGGGCAAGCCGGAAGTGCTGTCGGTGGCGACGATCCAGAGTGAGCTGGGCAGCCGCTTCCGCATCACCGGCATGGGCTCCATCGAGAACTCCACCGAACTGGCGCTGCTGCTCAAGTCCGGTGCGCTGTACGCACCGATGACGATCATCGAGGAACGCCTGGTCGGCCCGCAGCTGGGTGCCGAGAACATCTCGAAGGGCTTCCACTCCACGCTGTACGGCTTCATCGCCATCGCGATCTTCATGATCGTCTACTACATGATGTTCGGCTTCTTCTCCGTCGTGGCGCTGGGCGTCAACCTGCTGCTGCTGGTGGCGATCCTGTCGAAGATGCAGATCACGCTGACGTTGCCCGGCATGGCCGCTATCGCGCTGGCGCTGGGCATGGCGATCGACGCCAACGTGCTGATCAACGAGCGTGTCCGCGAGGAGTTGCGCTCCGGCGCATCGCCGCAGGCGGCCATCGCGGCCGGCTTCGACCGCGCGTGGGCCACGATTCTCGACTCGAACGTGACGACGCTGATCGTCGGCCTGGCCTTGCTGGTGTTCGGCTCGGGCGCGATCCGCGGCTTCGCCGTCGTCCACTGCCTGGGCATCCTGACGTCGATGTTCTCCGCGGTCTTCGTGTCGCGTGGCGTCGTGAACCTGTGGTACGGGCGCAAGAAGAAACTGCAAACGCTGTCGATCGGTACCGTATGGGTGCCGGGCCAGGCGAAGTAAGCCCCGCGGCTGCAACTTAAGAGGATTTCATGGAATTTTTCCGCATTCATAAAGACATCCCGTTCATGCGCCACGCGTTGGTCTTCAACGTGATCTCGGCGCTGACGTTCGTCGCGGCAGTGTTCTTCCTGTTCCACAAGGGCCTGCACCTGTCGATCGAGTTCAAGGGCGGCACCGTGCTGGAAGTGCAGTATCCGCACGCGGCCAACCTGGAAAAGATGCGCCAGTCGCTGTCCGCGGCCGGCTTCGAGCATCCGGAAGTCTCCGGCTTTGGCACCGCGGCCGACGTGATGATCCGCCTGCCGATCACGCCGGGCAAGACGTCCGACGCCACGTCGGCGCAGGCGTTCGAAGCGCTGTGCCGTTCCGAAGGCGGCGCGTCGAAGCACTTCGAAGACGTGACGCCGCAAGGCGAGCGCCATGCGCGCACGGCTTGCGTGGACAACGCCGGCAAGGAACTCGTGTCGCTGCAGCGCGTGGAATTCGTCGGCCCGCAGGTCGGCGAGGAACTGGCGCAGAACGGCCTGAACGCGCTGATCATGGTCGTCGTCGGCGTGATGATCTACCTGGCGATCCGCTTCGAATGGAAGTTCGCGCTGGCCGCCATCATCGCCAACCTGCACGACGTGGTGATCATCCTGGGCTTCTTCGCGTTCTTCCAGTGGGAGTTCTCGCTGACGGTGCTTGCCGGCGTGCTGGCCGTGCTGGGTTACTCCGTCAACGAATCGGTCGTCATCTTCGACCGGATCCGCGAGAACTTCCGCAAGCAGCGCAAGATGAGCGTGCATGAGGTGATCGACAACGCGATCACCAGCACGATCTCGCGCACGATCATCACGCACGGCTGCACGCAGATGATGGTGCTGTCGATGCTGTTCCTGGGCGGCCCCACGCTGCACTACTTCGCGATGGCGCTGACGATCGGCATCTGCTTCGGTATCTACTCGTCCGTGTTCGTGGCCGCCGCGGTCGCGATGTGGCTGGGCGTGAAGCGCGAAGACCTGATCAAGCCCGTCAAGGAAAAAGACGAAACCGACGGCGCCGTGGTATAAAGAGTGCGTCGATTGCATGTTGCAATCTTCCTGCGCCGGGCAGGAGGACTTCAGCGTGCCGGTATGAAGAAATCCCCCTGCGCGAGCAGGGGGATTTTTTTTACGTCGCCGCGGGTGAAGATTGGAGAGAATTCAGGCGGATCGTCGCTATTAGAATGAATTCCTCTCCCATAACCTGCAAAGGTCACCCGATGAAAAAGATGTTGGCGTTGGCGACAAGCGTTACTCTGGCCGGGATGTTTGCCGCGGCAAATCCCGCGTCTGCCGCGGTGTTTGTCGTCGCACACCCGGACGACGATATCCTGATGATGGGAGCGAATCTCCTCACCGATATCAAGGGGAACTACAAGACCGTCATCATTGTCGTCACTGCCGGCGATGCCGCCAATGGTGCCGCGCCGATGGCGCCCGGTTACACGGCGGACATCGCGACATCGTTCAATACCGGCACGACGCCGTATTATCGGGCGAGGCTCAATGCCAGGCTGAACGCGCTGGCCACGTGGATTCCCGCTTCGTACCCCCGGCCGTGGCAGATCACCACGGAAGCGTTCGGCCCGTACTTCGGTGGCGTACCGACGTATGTCGAGAAGGCCACGCTGGGCAATGTGATCGAATATCACATCAATCTGCCCGACCAGTTCGAAGGCAACCAGTACACGACGATCGAAAACCTGAACAACACTTCGGGCGCGACGGGGGATTACTATGCCTACGACGTGACGGGTAAAAACGTCTACAACATCCACAGCTTGCGCGAGATCGTCCGCCAGATCATCAAGCGCAATTTCCCCAGCGAGCCCAATCTGGTCATCAATTACCAGGAGCCGGCATGGCGCAATGCGTCCTACCAGCCGGTGCCCAGGATGGACCCGAGCGCGACCGATCATATCGATCACACGGCGGTCGGCAAGATGGTGAAGGACGCGATCGCCGGCGTGCCCGCTTACTACTGCATGACGGAAGCGATTTATTACGGGTATGTCCAGGCCGCCAACCTGCCGTCGCCGAATTTCCCGAATGCGATCAACGACCAGCGTCTCGGCTACGAGGCGCTGCACCAGACGCTTTCCACGCAAGGAAACATCATTCCGTTCCACCCGGGCGATGCGGTCAGCGGCGGCACCTGGGGCACCACGCAGGTGTATTCGCCGACAATCACCGGCCAGCAGCGCCAGCGCGGCGCGATGGATGCGTTTCACACGAGCTTTTACGGGAAACAGATCTGGTACGGCATTCCGTCGACCGGGCCTTGCAATCTCGGCGTGAACGGCTGAAGTCCGATCGACAGGAAAACATCCCCCGGTGTCACAGCCGGGGGATGTTTTTATTGCGCCGCCTGTCATCGGCACGTCATCGAACATGGGTACGCTTTGCTGACTTTTGTTTAACAATTCAGCCGACCCTCATGACCCGACACGCCCTTGCCGCCGCCGTGCTGACGCTGTGCGCCAGCCCGGCCTTTGCCCTGAACATCCTGCTGACCAATGACGATGGCCTGACCAGCAACCTGAAAGCCCTGTACGACGAACTGAAGGCGCAAGGCCATTCGGTCGTCGTGTCGGTGCCGTGCTCCGGCCAGAGCGGCCGCGGTGCCGCAATGGTGATGTACAGCACCACCGTCATCGTGTCCGACAACGACAAGACGCAGATCGACGCCGAGAAGGGCTGCCACAACGGCGCCGCGGCGTTGGGAGCACCGGCCGTCGGGCCGTTCACGAAGGCCGGCTATACGGGCGGCGATTTCAACTACGTGCACGGCACGCCGGTGATGGCCACGATGTACGGCCTCGACGTGCTTGCGCCGGCGCGCTGGGGCAAGGCGCCGGACGTGGTGCTGTCCGGCCCGAACGAAGGCCAGAACGTGGGCCGCATCGTCAACGGCTCGGGCACCGTCAGCAACGCGCAGTTCGCGGCCAGCCGCAACATCCCGTCGATCGCGCTGTCGGCCGGCACGGACACCGTCGACAACACGAACCTCGCCAACCCGAATTCGAAGATCGTCGCGCAGCTGACGACGAAGCTGCTCAAAGCCTTGCAGGCCAAGGCGGGCAGCGGCGCGCTGCTGCCGACCGGCGTGGCGCTGAACGTGAACTTCCCCGATGCGCCGAACGCCAACGTGGGCTGGGCATTCTCGCGCCACGGCAGCTACGACGTGTACGGCATGAAGTTCAGCAGCAAGGAACCGTGGGGCCCGACCTACACGATGGGCAGCACCGGCGCCACCGCGGAGCAGGCCGAGGACGAAGGCGTGGTCTACAAGACGAAGGTCGCGGTGACCGCGATGCAGGTCGGCTTCGACCAGCGCGCCGCCGGCCAGCAATGGCTGCGCCTGCGCCTGCGCGACCTGTTCGCCCAGTGAGGCGCGCGATGAACCGTCTTCTCATCGCCACGCTGGTGGGCACGCTGCTGGCCGGCTGCGGCAGCAGCGACGATCCGGCACCCGTCCAGCCGACCGTCACGCTGCCCGAGCTGGCAGCGGGGGTGTATGCCGTCAGCAGCGGCGACGAAGCCAGCCCGGCGGCCGGCAAGTACTACGTGGCCGCCGACGGCACCGCACTGGCCATCCTGAACGACACGAAGGAACAGGCGCAGGTGCTGTACCGCCGCGCCGGCAAGGATGCGTGGCAGGCCACGCCGGCCGTCAAGCAGGACACCGCCGTGCGCTTCCTCGGCACCAATCCGCTTCCCTCCGCCGCTGTCGACAGCGCCGGGCTGGCGGGCAGCTACGCGGTGCGGCTGGCCTCCGGCGCCACCGCCGCGTTCACGTTCAGCGGTGCGGGTGACATCGCCGCCGGCGGCAGCACCTGCAAGCTGTCCGGCAAGGCATCGGCCTCGCCGCTGCCGGGTACGCTGAAGCTGACGCTGAACGCCACCGGCTGCGGCGACCTGCCAGCGGCCGGCGAAGGCTACCTCGTCGTCGACGCCGACTACGCGCCGGCGCGCTTCCGCCTCGTTACCGCGAGCGGTGCGACGCTGACCGATCTCTGGGCATACGCGGAATAGCCAGTACGGCCGGGCTCGTGTCCGTTTCAGGGCCACTTGGGGTGAAGGCAGGGGGGGCGCGAAGCGCCGCTTCGCGCCTGCCGAACGGGTTGAGCATGCTTGCGCAACCCTCTTCAACCCATCGGACACGACTCCGTCCGTTACCACAGGTCGCACGATCTTGTTGACTTCGCAAAACGGCATGATTAAACTGAAGGCATCTTGTTAGCGCTATCAGCCGCAAGCGGCAAAAGATAGAAAAAGAAGTTGGCGCTATAGAAACGAACAAATGTTAGCGCTGCCAGCAGAGTGGCGCAACGCAAGGAGACGATCATGCCGCACACCCCGCACGGCGCACAGAATGGCTGATCCCGCAGGTCCGATGGGCGGACCGGGTTACACTTTCCCGGTCTGTTTTTTTCTGTGCGGGTGGACCGTTGTGGTTCACCCGCGCAGTTTTTTTGCCGCCATCCGTTAATCCCCTTTGCCGATGAACCGCTTACCCTGGCGCGAGAAGATCAGCTACGGCATCGCCGATATGGGCTTCAATTTTTATTGGACCAATATCGCCACGTTCCTGCTGATCTTCTATACCGATACGTTCGGCATCTCGGCCGCCGCGGCCGCGTCGATGATGTTCGCGATCAAGCTGATCAACGCGTTCACCGATCCGCTGATCGGCGCTCTGGCCGACCGCACGTCGACCCGCTTCGGCAAGTTCCGGCCCTACCTCGTGTGGATGGCCGTGCCGCTGGGCGCCGCCGCCGTGCTCACGTACACGACGCCCGACCTCGATGCCGATGGCCGCATCTGGTGGGCGTACGGCACCTACCTGCTGATGATGGTCTGCTACACGGCGATCAACATCCCGTACAACGCGCTGTCCGGTGTGATGTCGTCGGACCCCCAGGAGCGTTCGACGATCAACGGCCTGCGCTTCATCTGCGCATTCGGCGGCAGCATGCTGGTGACGGCCGCCACGCCGCACCTCGTCAAATGGCTGGGCGCCGGCAACGACAAGCTGGGCTGGCAGCTGACGATGCTGGCGTGGGCGCTGGCCGCGTGCGTGATGTTCGTGCTGGCGTTCCTCAACACGCGCGAACGCATCGTTCCCACGGCCCAGCAGCAAAGCAATGTGCTGCAGGACGTGCGCGACCTGTCGCGCAACGGCCCGTGGGTGGTGCTGTTCTTCCTCGCGCTGATCATCATGGTCACGATCACGCTGCGCACCACCACCGCCGCCTACTACTTCAAGTACTACGTGGGCCGCCCGGAGACGATGGGCGCGTTCGTGTCCGTCTACATGTTCGCCGCCGCGGTGGGCGCGGCCGCGTCGCCGCTGATGACGCGCTTCATCGACAAGAAGAAGCTGATGATCGTGCTGATGAGCGTGACGGCCGTGCTGTCCGCCGCGTTCTTCGTGATTCCGCCGGGGCAGGTATGGCTGATGTTCGTGCTGCAGGCGGGCCTGGGCCTGGCGCTCGGGCCGAAGTCGCCACTGGCGTTCTCGATGTATGCGGATACGGCGGACTACAACGAATGGCGCACGGGCCGGCGCGCCACGGCGATGACGTTTGCCGCCGCCACCTTCTCGCAAAAGCTCGGCACCGCGCTTGCGGTGGCCGTCATCGGCGCGCTGCTGACGGCGCTCGGCTACGTGCCGAACGCCGCGCAAAGCCCCGGCTCGACGGCGGCGATCGTGTGGCTGATGTCGCTGATCCCCGCCGCGTTCGCGCTGCTCGCCGTGGTCGTCATGTGCTGCTACAAGCTCGATGCGCCGATGCTGCAAACCATCCAGGCCGACCTTGCCGCGCGCAAGAGCCTCGACACCCGTAACACCGGAGAAAGCAATGCAACACCCGAATCAACTCCTGCGGCCAGCCGCTGACGGCCAGCGCTACGAGCTGCTGTCGCCCACGGCGATGCCGCGCGCCGCCGGCTTCCTGTGGAACCGGAAGATGATGATCCAGATGACGTGCCGCGGCTACGCGGTGGCGCAGTTCATGCAGCCGGAACCGGCCAAGTACGCGCATGCGCCGAACCTGGAAGCAAAGACCTTCATGCAGCCGGAGCAGGGCTATTACGCGCACCACCCGGGCCGCTTCTTCTACGTGAAGGACGAGGAGACGGGGGAGCTGTTCTCCGCGCCGCACGAACCGGTGCGCGCCACGCCGGACCGCTTCGTGTTCTCGGCCGGGAAGAGCGACCTGGCGTGGACCGTCGAGAAGCTGGGCATCCGCATCGAGATGGCGCTGACCTTGCCCGTCGACGACGTGGCCGAGCTGTGGACGCTGAAGGTGACGAACCTGGGCAGCCGGCCGCGCAAGCTGTCGATTTACCCGTACTTCACGATCGGCTACATGAGCTGGATGAACCAGTCGGCCGAATACCGCGCCGACCTGCGCGGCATCGTCGCGTCGTCCGTCACGCCATACCAGAAGGTGGCGGACTACTTCAAGCAGAAGGACTTCAAGGACAAGACGTTCTTCCTGTGCGAGCGCGCGCCCGATGCATGGGAAGCGGCGCAGGAAGTGTTCGAAGGCGAGGGCGGCCTGCACGCGCCGTCCGCGCTGGAAGGCGAATCCCTGGCGGGCGGCGACGCGCGCTACGAGACCCCGGTGGCGGCCGTGCAGTACCGCGTCGCGCTGGGGGCGTCGGCCAGCGAGGAATACCGCTTCCTGTTCGGCCCCGCGTTCGACGACGCCGAGATCGTCGCGCTGCGCGAGCGTTACCTGGGCGCGGCGCAATTTACCGCGACGGCGGCCGAGTACGCGGCGTTCGTCGCGGCCGGCCACGGCTGCGTGACGATCGAGACGCCGGATGCGGAGTTCGATAACTTCGTCAACCACTGGCTGCCGCGCCAGGTGTACTACCACGGCGGCGTGAACCGCCTGACGACGGACCCGCAGACGCGCAACTACCTGCAGGACAATATGGGCATGACCTTCGTCGAACCGGCGACGGCGCGCCACGCGTTCCTGCACGCGCTGTCGCAGCAGGAGCCGAGCGGCGCGATGCCGGACGGGATCCTGCTCGTCGAGGGCGCGGAACTGAAGTACATCAACCAGGTGCCGCACACGGACCATTGCGTGTGGCTGCCCGTGTGCCTGAAGGCTTACCTGGACGAGACGGCCGACTGGGCGCTGCTGGACGAACTGGTGTTCGATGGGGTGGGCCATGGCCTGACGGTCGCGCAGCGCATCGGCCGCGCGATGGAGTGGCTGCTGAAGGAGCGCGACGAGCGGGGCCTGTCGTACATCGCCCAGGGCGACTGGTGCGACCCGATGAACATGGTGGGCTACAAGGGCAAGGGCGTATCGGGCTGGCTGACGGTGGCCGCCGCGTATGCGCTGAACCTGTGGGCGGACATGTGCGCGGAGCGCGGCAACGATGAAGCGGCCACTGCGTTCCGTACCGGCGCGCAGGCGATGAACGACGCGGCCAACCTGCACCTGTGGGATGGCCGCTGGTTCGCGCGCGGCATCACGGACGACGGCGTCGTGTTCGGCGTCAAGGACGACGAGGCAGGGCGCATCTGGCTGAACCCGCAGGCGTGGGCGATGCTGTCCGGCGCGGCGAGCGCGGAGCAGCGCGCGGCGATGATCGCCGAGGTCGAGGCGCAACTGCATACGCCATACGGCGTGCAGATGTTCGCGCCGCCGTTTGCGAAGATGCGCGAGGACGTGGGCCGCGTCACGCAGAAGCACCCCGGCTCGGCCGAGAACGGCGCGGTGTACAACCACGCCGCCGCGTTCTACATCTACAGCCTGTACACGGTGAACGACACCGACCGGGCGTGGGACCTGATGCGCAAGATGATCCCGGGCCCGGACGAGGAAGACTACCTGCGCCGCGGCCAGCTGCCCGTGTTCATCCCGAACTACTACCGCGGCGCATGGCGCGAATACCCGCGCACGGCGGGCCGTTCCAGCCACCTGTTCAACACGGGCACGGTATCGTGGATCTACCGCTCGCTGATCGAAGGCCTGTGCGGCCTGGTGGGCGACGCGGAAGGCCTGCGCATCGCGCCGCAGTTGCCGCAGTCGTGGCCAGGGATGCGCGCTACCCGCGCGTTCCGTGGCGCGACGTTCGACGTGACGATCCAGCGCGGCGACGTCAGCGCCGTGCAGGTGCGTTGCGACGGCACGCCCCTGCCCGAAGCGCGGGTCACCGGCATCGAAGCGGGGCGGGCATATAAGCTGGAAGTGACGATCCCGCAGGGTCAGGAAGGAGTCATGGCTTGCAAGCCATGACCGTTCCGCAGGCGGAGAGCGTGCTCTCCGAACCCCCTGCTCTACCCCGCCGGGTCTGACCCTAGCAGTTGCCTTTTGGGTTCTGGGGTATGCGTTCATGCACCCCAAAAGGCAGAATCTTGGGTCAGACCCGCGAGCGGGGCTGACCCTATGCGCTCTCGCGCGCCATCAGCGTGAACCCCAGGTCCAGGTGCGCTTCGCGGGGGAATTCGCCGCGGATCGCGGCGCGCAGCATTGTGGCCGCTTCGAAGCCGATGCGGTAGCGTGGCGTGGCGATCGTTGTCAGCGCGGGCTTCATCCACGCCGAGGCGGGCAGGTCGTTGAAGCCGCAGATCGCCAGTTGCTCGGGCACCGCGATGCCGCGCCGCTGGCATTGGTAGATCGCGCCGTGCGCCAGGTCGTCGTTGCAGCAGAAGATCGCGTCGCAGTCCGGCACCTGGGCCAGCATGCGGCCCACCAGTTCCGCGCCCAGCGCGATCGTCGACGGGTCCGGCACCATCAGTTCCAGCCGCGGGTCGGCCAGGCCCGCTTCCGCCATCGCCTTGCGGTAGCCTTCGGCGCGGCGTAGCGTGCGCTCGTCCAGCTGGGCGCCGATGAAGCCGATGCGGCGCTTGCCCTTGCCGATCAGGTAGCGCGTCATCGCCTGGCCCGCCTCGACCTGCGAGAAGCCCACGCACAGCAGGTCCGGGTCGGACGACAGGTCCATCATCGACACGACCGGCACGCGCGACGTCTGCAGCATCTGCTGCACCCGCGCGCTGTGCGTCAGGCCGGAGAGCAGGATGCCGTCCGGGTTCGACTGCATGTACACGTTCAGCAGCTTTTCCTCTTCCGCATCCGAGTAGCGCGTGTTGCCAATCAGGAGCTGGTAGTTGTCGTGGTCGAGCGCATCCTGGATCCCTTGCAGCACGGCCGTGAACACCGTGTTCGACAGCGACGGCACCAGCACGACGATCACGTTCGAATGGCTCGACGCGAGCGCGCGCGCGGCGCGGTTCGGCACGTAGCCCAGTTCCTCCACGGCCTGCTCGACGCGTTGCCGCAGCAGGGCCGACACGAGGTCCGGCTGATTGATCGCGCGCGATGCCGTCATCGGCGCGACGCCGGCGCGGGCCGCCACGTCGCTCAGCGTGACACGGCCGCTGGCGCGGCTGCGGGTGGAAGGGGATTTGCTCATGTCGGAGAGGAGGCGCGTCGCGCACGTTTTATCGTTGTTGGGTTTGGATTTATCCATACATCGCCGGGGCTGTCAATCGCTGCGGTGCACAAAGCATCGTTTGACGGTCTCGATGCCACATGCGAAGATCGGCGGCGCTCACAGAACAGGCACCGATGGACATCCTTCACATCAGCAGCTGGAACGAGTTCGTCACCCGCACCTCGGAGTGCGACGGCTGGGCATTTCGCGGCCTGCCGGACGCCGACTGGCAGCTCTACAGCTCCCTGTCGCGCTACCTGCACAGCTACGTTTCCGACAAAACCCTGTGGCGCCAGCGCGAGGAACGGGCGCTGCGCATCTTCCGCCGCAAGGCGCACAACTACCTGCCCGATCCCGCCGTGCTGGCCGACGACGTGCGCTGCCTCGCGCTGATGCAGCACCACGGCGCGCCCACGCGCATGCTGGACTTCACCAAGTCGCCGTTCGTCGCCGCGTTCTTCGCGCTGTACAAGGCCACCCGCAGCGCCGCCGTGTTCGCGCTCGACACGCCGACGTTGTGGAGCGCCGCGCCGCGCGGCGATGCCACGCTGAAGCGCGAGGCGATCGACCCGCGCGTGCAGGGCAACTTCGAGCGGCATTTCGCCGGCAACGGCAAGGAGATCATCTGGGTCGGCGAACCGGAGGCGATGGACCGCCGGCTCGTCGCCCAATCCGGCACCTTCGTCGTGCCGGGCGTGCTGGACAAGCCGCTCGACGAGATCATCCGCCAGTACGAACGGGGCACGCCGCTGATCCGCAAGTTCGTGCTGCCGCCGGCGATCCGCACGGAAGCGATGCTGTCGCTGTACCGGATGAACATCACGCACGCGACCTTGTTCCCCGACCTGGACGGCCTGGCGCGTTCGATCGGCTACGAGCTTGAAATCACCTGGCCGGGCTACCGCGACGCGGGCCCGTAACGCGGCCTGGACACTCGACGATTGCAAGCCGCCGGGGCATGGTAAAGGCCCCATCGCCCATGCTAAGCTGCGCGTTTCACACGCGGGCAGGGAGACACGATGAGCCGTACCGGACGGCTGTTCCAGCTGATGGATGCATTGCGGGGCAACCGCCATCCCGTCACGGCCGCCGCGCTGGCGGAACGGCTGGGCGTATCGGAGCGCACGATCTACCGCGACATCCAGTCGCTGGCCGAACTGGGCGCGCCCGTGCACGGCTCGGCCGGTGTCGGCTACATGCTGAAGACGGGCTTCTTCCTGCCGCCGCTGATGTTCGATGCGGACGAGCTGGAAGCCCTCGTGCTCGGCGCGCGCTGGGTGCGCCGCCAGGGCGATGCGGGCCTGGCGGATGCGGCATCGAGCGCGCTGGCGAAGATCGCCACGGCCACGCCGAAGGACCTGCGCGACGAAATGGCCGAGACAAGCCTGTGGGTGCCGATCGCGCCGCCGCAACCGGAGTTCGACGAGTTCGTCGCGCCCGCGCGCGAGGCGATCCGCCGCCAGCACAAGCTGCGCATCCACTACAGCGACGAGCGCGGCACGCCGACCGAGCGCACCGTGTGGCCGTTCGCGCTGGCCTTCCTCGACGGCTGCCGGCTGCTGGCCGCATGGTGCGAGCTGCGCGCGGCACAGCGTCACTTCCGCATCGACCGCATCCGCGCGGCCGAGCCGATTGCCGAGCGCTATCCCACGCCGCGCCATGTGCTGATCCGCGCCTGGCGCGCCGAGCACGGCATCCGCGAAGACTCCTGACAGGATCTGTCAGTCCCGTTGCCTACGATAGGCGCATCGATAACAACAACCGACTGGACAAGACGATGCGCCTCTACCTCCACCCGATTTCCTCGAACGCCCGCCGTGTGCTGCTGACCGCCGCGCACCTGGGCCTGCAACCCGAGATCGTCGAGATCGACCTGACCAGTGCCGGGGACCGGCGCCGCCTGGTCGAGCTCAACCCGAACTCGAAGATCCCGGTGCTGGAGGATGACGGCTTCGTGCTGTGGGAATCATGCGCCATCATGCAGTACCTGGCCGACCAGACCCCCGGCCAGACCATCTACCCGCGGGACGTGCGGGCGCGTGCCGACGTGAACCGCTGGCTGTTCTGGGCAGCCCAGCATTTCGCGCCGGCGATCAGCCTCTTCACGTGGGAGAACGTGTGGAAGAAGGTCGTCACCGGCATGGATGCCGACCCGGCCGAGCTGGCGCGCGGCAACGAGGAACTGGAAGCGGCGGCCCGGGTGCTCGATGCCCACCTGGCCACGCGCACCTGGTTGTGCGGCGACGCGTTGACGCTGGCTGATTTCGCCGTGGCCGCGCCGCTGATGTACATCGAACGCGCCAAGGTGCCGATGGCGGCTTACCGCAACGTGCTGGCCTGGTTCGAGCGGGTGCAGCAGCTGCCGGCATGGCGCCAGACTCACGCGGTGTGGTGAATTTTCGTTTTGTGTGAACTGGCGCACAGAGCGGGCTGGGTCCACCTTGTACTATGGAACTGTCTCTTTCAGGACATCCCTAGTTTTGGACTTGGCCCGCTCTCGAGCGGGCATTTTTTTTGTCCGCGCCGCCGACAACGAGGGAGTTCCTGATGCAGGACCTGTACGACATCCTTCTCGGCCGGCCCCCAGCGGCCAACGACGCCGCGGCTGCGGGGCATGACGGCCACGATGGCCTGCCGCTGCCGGCCATGTGGGAAGAGGCCGATGGCGAAGGCCCGGACCGGCTGTTCAACCGTTATCGCCGCCTGCGCCTGCAGGCACTGGCGGGAAACGCAGCGTGAACGTGTTGCCGTCCGCCGTGGTGGCCAAGGTGGCGCTGCCGCCATGCAGCTGCATGATCGCGCGCACGATGGCCAGGCCCAGGCCGGCCGACCCCGCGCCGTCGCCGCGGGCCGGGTCGGCCCGCACATAGCGTTCGAAGATGCGCTCCGCCAGCGCGGCCGGCACGGGCTCGCCCGTGTTGGTCACGGCGATCGCACCATCGCGTGCCGCCAGCACGATGTGGCCGCCGGGCGGTGTATGCTGCACTGCGTTCGACAGCAGGTTGCCGACGGCGCGGCGCAGCAGCACGGCGTCCGCGTACACGCTTCCCGCCGCATCGAGGCGCAGCGCCACGCCCGCATCGTCGGCCAGCACGTCGAAATAATCGCGGATGCGGGCCAGCTCGGCCTGTGCGTCCAGCACCTCGCGGCGCAGCGCCAGTTGGGCATTGTCGGCGCGCGCGAGGAACAGCGTGTTCTCGATCATCCGGCCCAGCCGTTCGTATTCCTCCAGGTTCGATGCCAGCAGCGCCTGGTACTCCTCCGCCGTGCGCGGGCGCGCCAGCGCCACCTGCGTTTCCATCATCAGCGCATTGACGGGCGTGCGCAGGTCGTGCGCCAGATCCGCCGCGAAGCCGGAGAGCCGCTGCACGCCTTCTTCGAGGCGGTCGAGCATCGCGTTGAATGCCACGGCGAGCGGGCGCAGCTCGGCCGGCACGGCGCGCGCTTCGAGCCGCGTGTTCAGCCGATTGGCGTGGATCGCATCGGCATTGCGCGCCACGTCGCGCAACGGCCGCAGCGCATGGCGCACCGTGACGAATGCCAGGCCGGCGGCAAGCAGGGCACCCAGCACGAAGGCACCCAGCAGATCGGCCGCATAGCGCTTCAGGATCGCGAGCCGGTCCGACCGGTCGCGCGCGATGGTGATCAGTACCGGCGCATTGCCGGCGCCCGCGCTGCCCTCGGCCGCGATGGCGCGGGCCGGACCGGCCGGCGAGCTCCAGTCGCGCACGTCGCCCGCGTGCGGCGCACGCGCCAGCGGCACGGCCGGCAATTGGCCCACCGGCAGCGGCTCGTCCGTGGTCTGCGCAACGGTGCGGCCGTCCTGCGTGGTCAGGCGCAGCAGCATGCCATCCTGGCCGAACACATTGTCGAGCACCATCTGCAATTCTTCCGGCATCGCCAGCGGCATCGGGCGCGTTTGCAGCACCTGGCGGATCAGCACGACCTTGCCGAGCAGCGCGGCATCGTCGCGCGCGGCCATCTGCCGTTGCAAGGTCTGGTACAGGTAGGCGCCGACGGCGACGAACACGCCCGCCGCGATCGCGCAGAACAGCAGCGCGAGGCGCGCGGTGATCGACAGGCGGGGCAGCTTCACGCCTTCAGTTCCATCACGTAGCCGATGCCGCGCACCGTGTGCACGAGCTTTTCGGGCCATGGATCGTCGACCTTCGCGCGCAGCCGGCGGATCGCCACGTCGACGACGTTGGTATCCGAATCGAAGTTCATGTCCCACACCTGCGAGGCGATCAGCGAGCGTGACAGCACTTCGCCGGGGCGCCGCGCCAGCAGGTGCAGCAGCGCGAATTCCTTCGGCGTCAGGTCGATGCGGCGGCCGGCGCGCGTGACCTTGTGGCGCAGCACGTCGATCTCCAGGTCGGCGATGCGGATCATGTCCGCTTCGCGCACGGGGCCGCGCCGCAACAGCGTGCGGATGCGCGCCACCAGTTCGGCGAACGCGAACGGCTTGACCAGATAGTCGTCCGCGCCCAGTTCCAGGCCGCGCACCCGGTCGGCCACGTCGTCGCGGGCCGTCAGGAACAGCACCGGCACGTCGTTGCGCTCGCGCAGCCGGCGCAGCACGCTCCAGCCGTCCATCCCGGGCAGCATCACGTCCAGCACGACAAGGTCGTAGTCGCCTTCCAGCGCCAGGTGCAGGCCATCCGGCCCCGTGCGGGCCAGGTCGGCCGTGAAGCCGGATTCCTGCAGGCCCTTGTGCAGGTAGCTGCCCGTCTTCGGTTCGTCTTCGACGATCAATATGCGCATCGTGCCCTCCGCCTTCCATCCGTCGTTCCTGCCGCCATTGTGCCCGTTCCGCCGGCCGGGCAGGATGACAATCCTGTCATGCTGCCGGCCCGACCAACTGCGCCAGCGCGAGCGCCGCCTTGCTGCGGTGCCGTTCCCGGTGCCGCAGCAGGTAGAACGGCCGTGGCGGCAATTGCAGCCTGGCCCGCGCCAGCAGGCCGGCGGCGACATACGGCGCCGCCACCAGTTCGGACAGCCCGGCCGCATAGCGCCCTGTCATCACGGCGGCGCGCACCGCCTCGTTGGACGGCAACGTCAGCGCCACCGTCAAGCCGGCGGGAGCCACACCCAGTTGCGCCAGCATCGCTTCGAATGCCGAGCGTGTGCCGGAGCCGGGTTCGCGCACGACCCATTCGCCGCTCGCCAGGTCGGCCGCCTTCATTGCCCGCTTGCGTGCCCACGGGTGGCCGGGCGCGACGACGACGGCCATGCTGTCCGCGCCGACCGGCACGGCCTCCAGCGCATCGTCCGCCACCTCGCCCTCGATGAAGCCCATGTCGGCGGCGCCGGCCCGCACGGCGTCCGCCACCGAGACCGTGTTGCCCACCTCCAGCCGCACGGCCACGTGCGGATAGGCCTGGCGAAAGCGCACCAGCAGCGGCGGCAGCCAGTAGCTGGCGATCGTCTGGCTGGCCTGCAGCGCGAGCGCGCCCCGCTGCAAGCCTGCCAGTTCGGCCAGCGCCCGCTCGGCCGCGCCGGCGCGCGCCAGGGTCGCCCTGGCCTCGTCGAGGAACAGGCGGCCCGCGCCGTTCAACTCGATGCGCCGGCCCACGCGGTCGAACAGCGGCGTGTCGTAGCGTTCCTCCAGCGCGCGGATCGACGCGCTGACGGCCGACGGCGTCAACGCCAGCGCATCGGCGGCCTGTGTCAGGTGGCCCCGCTCGGCCACGGCCACGAAGACGCGCAATTGTTCCAGTGTCATGACTGTTCACTTCCATCGAACGAAACGTGCGAAATTGTAAGATGGACTGGATGATCCGTCGAGCCGATACTGCCGGTCAAAAGGAGGGTTCGACCATGAACGACATCAAACAATACCTGCCCGGCCTGGCGCTGTGCGCCGCCGTCACGCTGGCCGCCACCGCGCTGGGCCACGCCGAAGCACTGCTGCTGGGCAGGGCGTGGCTGGAGCCGCTCGTGCTGGCGATCCTGCTGGGCAGCCTGCTGCGCACGGCGCGGCCGCTGCCGGCCGCCACGGCACCGGGCATCCACTTGGGCGCCAAGACCTTGCTGGAGGTGGCCGTGCTGCTGCTGGGCGCCACCGTCGATGCGCATGCGCTGGCCCGGCCGGCGCTGGCCGCCGGGATCGCCGGCAGCGTGCTGGTGGCGATCGCGTTCAGCTACGCCGTCTGTCGCGCGCTGCGGCTGCCGCACCGGCTGGCGCTGCTGATCGCGTGCGGCAATTCGATCTGCGGCAATTCGGCCATCGCGGCGGTGGCGCCGGTGATCGATGCGGAAGGGGGCGAGGTGGCCGCGTCGATCGCGTTCACCGCCGTGCTGGGCGTCGCGGTCGTGCTGCTGCTGCCGCCGCTGGGCCGGCTGCTGGGGCAGACGCCGCTGCAATACGGCGTCTTTGCCGGCATGACCGTGTATGCGGTGCCGCAGGTGCTGGCCGCGGCAGGTCCCGTATCGGCCACGAGCCTGCAGGCGGGCACCGTCGTCAAGCTGTTGCGCGTGCTGATGCTGGGGCCTGTCGTGCTGCTGCTGTCGCTGGCGGGCCGGGGCGGGAGACGAGTGCCGCTGGCGCACATGGTGCCGTGGTTTATCGTCGGCTTCCTGGCGCTGATGGCGGCCCGCTCGGCCGGGCTGCTGCCGGCACACGTCATCGCAGCGGCGCACGGGACGGCGGGCTGGCTGACGGCGATGTCGATGGCGGCGCTGGGCCTCGGTGTGGATGCCCGCGCCGTGCTGCGTGCGGGAGCGCGGGTCAGCGCCGCGGTGATCGTGTCGCTGGCCGGGCTGGCGGCGATCAGCCTGGCGCTGATCCGGCTGCTGGGCGTTTAGTGTGTTATTCGCTGCCGGGCACCGCCCAGCGCAGCCCGCGGGTGATGACGGCCGGGGCGACTGTCAGGTGGTCCTCATCCTGGATCACGGCCGTCGCCACCTTCAGGTTCGGGTAGTTGCGCGACTTCAGCGCGGCGGCGAATGCGCGCATGTCGCGTACACCGTCGCGCACACCGTCGCGCACCCCGTCGTCAGGCCGGCCCTGGCGGGCGCCGTGGCGGGGCGACTCCAGTTCGCCGACGGCGAAGAACACATTGGCGCGCAGGTCCTTGTGCGTGGCCGCGTAAGCCTTCTCGCGCTCGAACATCATGCGCCGGCCGAACCACAGCGACGGGCTGCCCAGCACATAGTGTTCGAACGCCGGCGGGTCCGTCAGCAGCATTTCCAGGCCGAGCAGCGAGCCGTAGGCGTGGCCGATGTAGGTCTTGCGGTTCATGTCGGCGCGGTACTGCCTGGCCACCAGCGGGAACACGTCGTTGGTGATGAAGCGCGCGAACGCGGCGGCCTCGCCGAACTTCGGTTCGCGGCCGGGCATGTCGGAAACCAGCGTCGCATCGTCGGTGGGGCCGGGCGTGTAGTCGCGGCGGCGGCTGTATTCGGCCGTCTCGCCGTTCGCATACGAGATGCCGACGAGGATGAATTCGCCGATCGCGCGGCCCTTGCGGCTGGTGCGCTGGGCGATCGCGCGGGCCACCGGGAACGCATACGGCGCATCGGTGACGAAGACGACGGGGTAGCTGCGGCCGGACTTCGCATACGACGGCGGCAGCGCCACATAGATCTGGTAGTCGCGCTGCAGCTCCTTGGCGCGCACGCTGCGCACCTCGGTGCCCTCCAGTACATACGGGGCGCCCTGCAGGGCGATCGTGCCGCCCTGGGCCAGCGCGCCGCCCACACAGGCGCAGGCCAGCGCGATGGCGCAAACGAGGTTCTTCATGTTGTCGGCGATGCAAAAGAACCGATTATCGCCGAAATGACGGGTTCGTTACAGCATCAGTACCGCGTACAGCGACTGCACTTCGTTCTTCGATTCGTCGAGGATCGCTTGCAGCGTGCCGTCGCCGACGGCGAAATCGATCGTGCGGGCCGCCTGCGGCGTCGTCGCGCCCGGGCGCGTGTGCATCGGCGAGCGCACCGCCGCCAGGTCGTCGGCCAGCAGCAGCGTGTCGCCCAGGGTCTCCGGCGGCAGCGCGCGCATGCCGGTCCACATCGCGGCAACGGCATCGACGACGTGCTCCGGCACCATCAGTTCCTCGAACACGCGCGCGCTGATGATCGCTTCGCCGTGCTCGATCCAGTCTTCCGGCTCGCCTTCCATCAGACCGGGGAAGTCGCCGGCGCGCGACAGCATGTAGAACGCACCCACCTCGTGCACGACGCCGGCGAACATCGCCGTATCGGGATCGACGTGCGTGACGCGGCGTGCGATCACCTGTGCCAGCGCGGCCGTGTGGGCCGTGTGTTCCCACAGCTGCGCCACCTTTGCGCGCAGGCCGGGGTCCGTCAATTTGCTGCCCAGCTGGCGCACGATCACGGCCGCGACGAGCGTCTGCAAGGTGCGCACGCCCAGGCGCTGCACGGCCGAGCGCACGCTGGAAATCTGCGTGCCGGAGCGGTTGTAGGCAACGGAATTGGCGATCGCCACGGTGCGCGCCGCCAGCAGCGGGTCGGCCTGGATCAGGCGCGCGGCCAGGTCCACGTGGCAGTCGGGATCGACGAGCGCCTGCTGGAGCTTGATGGAAGCCTCCACGTTGGCGGGGAATGCGAGCTCGCCGCGGCTCGCCTGGGCCGCGATCGTCTTGAAGGCTTCGAGTCTGTCCATCAAAAAATTATACCCAGAATATTTCCGTATGGAATTGTTTTGAGCATTTTTTCTAACGAACGTTGCGGGGAAGCCGCTCGCGGGGTCAGCTCTGGCGGAAGATCGCGTCGCAGCCTTCGTGCGTGGTGCCTTCCATGTCGGACAGTTCGTCGACCAGTTCCAGGTCTTCCAGTTCCTCGACGGCGTTGGTGAAGCTGTTGTGCTTCGTCGCGCCGATCAGGCGGTAGATCGCGCCGTCCTCGTTGCGCACGCCGATCACGAACTTCTGCGCGCGCACCTCGTCGGCGTCGGTATTCTCCAGCAGCAGGTTGCCGGCAATGTCTTTGTCGTACTTGGCCGGCTTCACGCCGTCGATCAGGGTAGTTTTCAGCATCGTGTCTTTCGTGGGGTAGTTGTTTAGGGGGAGGCGGCGATCACGCTTTTCAGGTGCGCCAATGCCTGTTCCAGTTGCTCGTAATCGGACTCGGTGAACTGCGCGAACACTTCGCCGCCGCGCGCCGTCACGCGCGGGAACACGTCGGCAAACAGTTGCTCGCCCTGGGGCGTCAGGCGGATGAACCAGCTGCGCGCATCGACGGGGCTGCGTTCGCGCGCGACGAGGCCCTTCTGCTCCAGCCGTTCGATCACGCCGGTCAGCGTGCCCTTCGTGATCAGGGTGCGCTCGCCCAGCTCCTTGTACGACATGCCGGGCGTATTGCCCAGCGTGGCGATGATGTCGAACTGCGCGTGGGTCAGGCCCTGTTCGCGGACATGCCGGCCGGACAGGCGTTCGAAGCCCTGCATGCATTCCGCCAGCAGCCGGATACTTTTCAGATAGCGTTCGCCCATGGGCCAGATTATAGCGGCGCAGAGGCGGCTACGACGGCGCCGCACGCAGGGGCGTGCAGTTCCGCTATCATAGTCGGCCATACCGGCCCGGCGGCACTGCCTGCCGGGCACTTTTACCAGGGTCCGTACCGCATGTCCCGCATCGATGTCCTTCGCTAACCTCGCGCGGCTGGCCCGCGAACCCGCGCTGCGCATGCTGCTGGTGAACGCGGGCGATGCCGAAAGCCTGACCTGGTCCGGTCTTGTCCAGCCGCTGCGCCGCGCGCAGCGCGCCCACCCCGGCTTCACGCTCGACGTGCGCACGCTCGAGGCGGCGGCGCGCGAGCCGGGCGACGGCTGGCACGTGGCGCTGCTGGTCGCCGATGAGCAGCAGCCCGCGCCTCAGGCCGACCTGCTGCACGCGGCGCTGGAGCGCTGCCGCGGGGCCCAATACTGGGGCGGCGTCGGCGCGGCCGTGCTGTGGCTTGCCGAGCAGGGCCTGGCGGCCGGCGTGCGCATCGCGCTGCCGTGGGCCCTGTATGCCGATACCGAGGAAATCGCCGAGCGGGCCATCCTGACGCCGCACCTGTTCGAGCTGGACGGCCGGGTGCTCAGCTGCTGCGGCGGCGCGGCCAGCATCGACTTCGCGCTGACGCTGATCGAGCACCTGCTGGGCGGCGGCACCAGCGCCGTCGTCAAGGAAGCGCTGTGCATCGACCGCGTGCGCGGCGCCGAGGAACGCCAGCGCGTGGCCTTGCAGGCCCGCTTCGGCGCGCTGCAGCCGAAGCTGTCGGAAGCGGTCACGCTGATGGAGGCGAACATCGAGGAGCCGCTGTCCACCGACGACATCGCTCAGCTGGTCGGCCTGTCGCGGCGCCAGCTGGAGCGCCTGTTCAAGCAATACCTGGGCAGCCTGCCGTCGCGCTACTACCTCGAACTGCGCCTGCAGCGGGCGCGCCAGCTGCTGCTGGAAACCAACCATTCGATCGTGCAGGTAGGGCTGATGTGCGGTTTCTCGTCCGGCTCCCATTTCTCCACCGCATTCGGCGCGCTGTTCGGCAATACGCCGCGGGAGGAGCGGCAGCGCAAGCTGGCGGGGGCATAGGGTCAGGCCCGGCGCTGCGCGCCGGGCCTGACCCTAGACTTTGTATATTGGGGTTAAGTCTTGACGCGACCAACCCAAAATGCAACTTCTTGGGTCAGACCCAGCGGGTCCGACCCTGCACCGATATATAAAAATTCTTGTCGCACTTTCAAAAGAGTTTTAGCATCCCCGCTTTTACAATGGGTACTCACCGTGGACTTGCCGCGGCTGTACCTCTTAACTCTGATGGGGAATGCCAATGAACGCCAAGCTTGATTCGACTGTTACCACTCGCCCTGTCACCCGGCAGACGTATGACGAAGTGCTCGTGCCGACCTATGCGCCGGCCGCGATGGTACCGGTGCGAGCAGCGGGTCTGGAACTGTGGGACCAGGCCGGCAAGCGTTACCTGGACTTCACCTCCGGCATCGCCGTCGCGGCGCTCGGCCATTGCAACCCGATCGTCGTCGAGGCGCTGACCCGCCAGGCCAACACGCTGTGGCACCTGGGGAACGGCTACACGAACGAACCCGTGCTGCGCCTCGGCCTGGCGATGACGGAAGCGACGTTCGCCGACCGCGCGTTCTTCTGCAACTCCGGCGCGGAAGCCAACGAGGCCGCGCTGAAGCTGGCGCGCAAGCATGCGCACGCGAAGTTCGGCCCGCACAAGTCGCGCATCATCTCGTGCTTCAACTCGTTCCACGGCCGCACGCTGTTTACCGTGTCCGTCGGCGGCCAGTCGAAATACACCGAAGGCTTCGAGCCGCTGCCGCCGTCGATCGACCACATCCCGTACAACGACATCGAAGCGGCACGCGCCGCGATCGGCGACGACGTCTGCGCCGTGATCGTCGAGCCGGTGCAGGGCGAAGGCGGCGTGATGCCAGGTAATCCTGAATTCCTGCAGGAGCTCCGTGCACTGTGCGACAAGACCGGCGCGCTGCTGATCTTCGACGAAGTCCAGTGCGGCATGGGCCGTACCGGTTCGCTGTTCGCCTACATGGGCTATGGCGTGACGCCGGACATCCTGACGTCGGCCAAGGCGCTGGGCAACGGCTTCCCCGTCGCCGCGATGCTGACGACGCACGAGCTGGCGAAAGTCCTGTCCGTCGGCACCCACGGCACCACCTACGGCGGCAACCCGCTGGCCACCACCGTCGCGCTGACCGTGTTCGAGACGATCAACCAGCCGGCGTTCCTGGCCCGCGTGAAGGAAGCGAGCCTGTACCTGATCGAGCAGCTGGAAGAACTGATCCGCGACTATCCGCAGGTGTTCACCGCCGTGCGCGGCGCCGGCCTGTTGCTGGGCCTCGTCGTCGGCGAGGAGTTCAAGGGCCGCTCGAAGGACATCCAGCGCGCCGTCGAGGCGGAAGGCCTGATGGTGCTGATCGCCGGACCGGACGTCGTGCGCCTGGCTCCGGCGCTGATCGTCACCGACGCGCAGATCGACGAAGCGCTGCAACTGATGCGCAAGGGCCTGGACGCGCTGCTGGCGGCCAAGTAAGGCTGTGAAGCGGGCGCATTGCCCGCCATTCCAACGACAGCGTCGTCCATACAGCCCGCGCGGCTGCGTTCATCGCAGTGCGCGCGGGCGTTCTTATTCATACAGGAGTGCCTATGTACGTCGTCCGTCCGGTGGAAACCGCGGATATCCCTGCGCTCGAATCGCTGGCCGCGGTGACGATGCCCGGCGTGCACACGCTGCCGCGCAGCCGCGACAAGATCGAGCTGGCCGTCGAGCGCTCGCTCGCGTCGTTCGCGGCCCAGGTCGACATTCCCAGCGAGGAGTCGTACCTGTTCGTGCTCGAGTCACTGACGGAGCGCCACCCGGCCGAACGCCGCATCTGCGGCACGGCGGCGATCTTCGCTTCCGCCGGCTCGAACGGCACCTATTTCTCGTTCCGTAACGACGTCATCCAGCAGGTCTCGCGCGACCTGAACATCTGCCACAGCGTGCACGCGCTGACCCTGTGCTCGGAGCTGACGGCGTATTCGCAGCTGTCGTCGTTCTATGCCGATCCCGCGGTGCAGGACGGCCCGGAGGCGGCGCTGCTGTCCCGTTCCCGCCTGCTGTACGCATTGCAGCAACCGCAGCGCTTCGGCGACCGCTTCTTCGTGCCGCTGGCCGGCGTGACGGACGAAGCGGGCGAATCGCCGTTCTGGAACGCGCTGGGCCGCAAGTTCTTCAAGATGGACTTCCTCGATGCCGAACGGGTGATCGGCGGCGCGCGCAACCGCACGCTGATCGTCGAGCTGATGCCCCATTACCCCGTCTATGTGCCGCTGCTGCCCGGCGATGCGCAAGCCGTGATGGGCCAGATCCATCCTTCCGGCGAGCTGGCGTTCAACCTGCTGACGGCCGAAGGCTTCGAGGCCGACGAATACATCGACATCTTCGACGGCGGCCCGATCCTGCAGGCGCACAAGCACGCGCTGCGCACGTTCAACAGCTCGCAGACGCTGCGCGTGCGTACCGGCGCGTCGACGAGCCGCGAAGGCCAGCGCCTGAACTACGCGATCTCGAACAACGGCAGCGCCGGTTTTCGCGCGATCACACTTGCCTGCCCGGACCTGGACGGTGTCGAAGCCGTCGCATTGACACCGGAACTGCAAGACCTGCTGCGCGTCGCCGAGGGCGACAGCGTGACCTGCGTACGCATCTGAGGAGACACCCATGCTTGTTGTACGCGCCATCAACGAACGCGATCTGAACGGCCTGTTCGAACTGGCCAGCCAGGTCGGCACGGGCATGACGACGCTGAAACCGGACATGAAAATGCTCGGCGACCGCCTTGCCACCGCGTGCGCGTCGTTCGCCGAAACGATCCCGCCGGAAGAGCGGGACTACATGTTCGTCATGGAAGACACGGCGACCGGCCGGCTGGCCGGCGTCTGCGCGATCAAGGGCGCCGTCGGCCTGACGGAGCCGTTCTACAACTACCGGATCGGCACGCTGGTGCATTCGAGCCGCGAACTCTCCGTCTTCACGAAGATGGAGACGCTGTACCTGTCGAACGATCTGACCGGGTCGTCGGAACTGTGCTCGCTGTTCCTGCACCCGGACTACCGCACGGGGCACAACGGCAAGCTGCTGTCGAAAAGCCGCTTCCTGTTCATCGCCCAGTTCCCGCACCTGTTCACCGAAAAGATCATCGCCGAGATGCGCGGTTACCAGGCCGAGGACGGCAGCTCGCCGTTCTACGAAGGCCTGGGCCGGCACTTCTTCAAGATGGACTTCCACCACGTCGACGACCTGACGGCGCTGGGCAAGAAGTCGTTCATCGCCGAGCTGATGCCGCGCCAGCCGCTGTACATCGCCTACCTGCCGCAGGCGGCGCAGGACGTGGTGGGCCAGGTGCACAAGTCCACCGCGCCGGCGCGCCGGCTGCTGGAACAGGAAGGCATGCATTACGAAGGCTATGTCGACATCTTCGATGCCGGCCCCGTGCTGCAGGCGCGCGTCTCCGAACTGCGGGCGATCCGGCAGAGCGAGCTGGCCGTGATCGCGCCGGACGAGGACATCGTGCATGCCTGCGCGCCCGCGACGACGGAGCCGACGCTCGTGTCGAACACGACCCTGAAGGACTTCCGGATGATCGTCAGCGAAGCCGTCAACGTCAACGGCAGCATCGACCTGTCGTCCGCCGAACAACAACTGCTGCGCTGCCGTACCGGCGACACCGTGCGCACGCTGCCACTGAATGTGAGGAAGAACAATGCCTGAACCGACTCTGTCTAACCTGATCGCCGGCCAATGGCAGGCCGGCCACGGCGCCGGATTCGCCACCGTCAACCCGGCCACCGGTGCCGAGACGTGGCGCGGCAATGCCGCGTCGCCGGAAGACGTGGCGGCCGCGTGCGCCGCCGCCCGCAACGCCTTCGAGGCGTGGGCCGAGCGGCCGCTGGCCGAGCGCATCGCGATCGCGACGAAGTTCCGCGACCTGCTGAAGGAACATAACGAGGCGCTGGCCGAACTGATCGCCGAGGAAGTGGGCAAGCCGATGTGGGAAGCCCGCACGGAAGTGACGACGATGGCGAACAAGGTCGACATCTCGGTGCAGTCGTACAACGCGCGCACGGGCGAAGTGCACAACAAGGTGGCGGACGGCGAGGCCGTGCTGCGCCACCGGCCGCACGGCGTGTTCGCCGTGTTCGGCCCCTATAATTTCCCCGGCCACCTGCCGAACGGCCACATCGTGCCGGCCCTGATCGCCGGGAACACCGTCGTGTTCAAGCCCAGCGAATATGCGCCGCGCACGGCGATGAAGACGGTCGAGCTGTGGCAGCAGGCGGGCGTGCCGGCCGGCGTGATCAACCTCGTCAACGGCGGCCGCGATACCGGCGTGGCGCTCGGCGCCAACCCCGACATCGATGGCGTGCTGTTCACCGGCTCCAGCCAGACGGGCGCCGCGCTGCACCGCCAGTTCGGCGGCCAGCCGGGCAAGCTGCTGGCCCTCGAAATGGGCGGCAATAACCCGCTCGTCGTGTGGGACGTGCAGGACATCGACGCGGCCGTGTTCATGGCGATCCAGTCCGCGTTCATCTCCGCGGGCCAGCGCTGCACGTGCGCGCGCCGGCTCGTCGTGCAGAAGGGCGAGCGGGGCGATGCGTTCGTGCGCCGGCTCGTCGACGTGGCCGCGAAGATCCAGGTGGGCGAATCGCATGCCGAGCCTCAGCCGTTCATGGGCCCCGTGGTGTCCGCCGCCGTCGCCGAAAAGCTGGTGCAGGCGCAGCACGACATGGTCGCGAAGGGCGGCAAGCTGCTGCTGGAAATGAAGCAGCTGCAGCCGGGCACCGGCTTTGTGTCGGCCGGTATCGTCGACGTGACCGATGCGCAAGGCATTCCGGATGAAGAGTGGTTCGGCCCCCTGCTGCAGGTGTATCGCACGGACGATTTCAACGCGGCGCTGCGCATCGCGAACAACACGGCATTCGGCCTCGCGGCCGGGCTGCTGTCGAACGACGAGAGCCTGTGGAAGACGTTCCAGCTGCGCGCCCGCGCCGGCATCGTCAACTGGAACCGGCCGACGACGGGCGCGGCCAGCACGGCGCCGTTCGGCGGCGTCGGCAAGTCCGGCAACCACCGCCCGAGCGCCTACTACGCTGCGGACTATTGCGCCTATCCGGTCGCCTCGATCGAGAACAGCGAGCTGGCGCTGCCGGCCAAGCTGTCGCCGGGCCTGACGTTCTGAGGTGAGCAATGACGCGTGAATTCAATTTCGACGGCCTGGTGGGCCCGTCGCACAACTACGCCGGCCTCTCGTTCGGCAACGTCGCCTCGTTCAACAACGTCAAGAGCGCATCGAACCCGAAGCAGGCCGCGTTGCAGGGCCTGGCGAAAATGCGTGCGCTGGCCGCGCGCGGCTTCGCGCAGGGCGTGCTGCCGCCGCAGGCCCGCCCGAACTTTCGCCTGCTGCGCAGCCTGGGCTTCACGGGCAGCGATGCGGACGTGCTGGCGCGCGCTTACAAGGAGTCGCCCGTGATTCTGGCCTGTGCGTATTCTGCGTCGCCGATGTGGACCGCCAACGCGGCCACCGTCAGCCCGTCGCGCGACACGCAGGACGGCAAGGTGCACTTCACGCCGGCGAACCTGAACAACAAGCTGCACCGCTCGCACGAGCATGAGCAGTCGGCGCGCGCGCTGCGGGCGATTTTCCACGACGAGCGCCACTTCGCCGTGCACGATGCGCTGCCCGCCACGCCGGCGTTCGGCGACGAGGGCGCCGCCAACCACACGCGCCTGTGCCGCGAGCATGGCGCCGATGCGGTCGAAGTATTCGTCTACGGCCGCGTGGAATTCGACCCAGCCGCGCCGGCACCGAAGCGCTACCCGGCCCGGCAGACGCTGGAAGCCTCCCAGGCGGTGGCGCGGCTGCATGGGCTGTCCGCCGCGCACACCGTATACCTGCAGCAGAATCCAGACGTGATCGACCAGGGCGTGTTCCACAACGACGTGATCGCCGTCGGCAATGCGGACGTGCTGTTCTACCACGAGCAGGCATTCGCGGACGAGCAGGGCGCGCTGTTCCAGTTGCGCCAGGCGCTGGCCGGCGTTGATGCCGAGCTGCGCACGATCCGCGTCGCCACCAGCCAGGTGTCGGTGGCCGACGCGGTGCACAGCTACCTGTTCAACAGCCAGCTGCTGTCCAAGCCCGACGGCAGGATGGCCCTCGTGATCCCCCGCGAATGCGAGGAAAACGCGGCGGTGGCCCGCTATCTGGAGGAGCTGGTCGGGAGCGGCGGGCCGGTGGACGAGCTGATTCACTTCGACCTGCGCCAGAGCATGCGCAACGGCGGCGGGCCCGCCTGCCTGC
Source organism: Pseudoduganella flava (assembly GCF_007830495.1). Taxonomy (GTDB): domain Bacteria; phylum Pseudomonadota; class Gammaproteobacteria; order Burkholderiales; family Burkholderiaceae_D; genus Rugamonas; species Rugamonas flava. Next base: position 61,277 of record NZ_VLKW01000015.1, read on the forward strand.
GGCTGCGCGTGGCCCTCACCGATGGGGAGGCTGCGGCCATGCACCAGGGAGTATTGATGACCGAAGAGCTGTACCACAAGCTGGTGGGCTGGGTGGAAAAACACTATCGCGACCAACTGGAGCCGGCCGACCTGGCCGATCCGGCGCTGGCCGTCGAGGTGCGCACCGCACTGGAGGAACTGGAACGCCTCCTCGGGCTGCCAGGGTTGTATGATCTGAGTTGAACCAAGGACGGGGCCGGGCGATCCCCGGCCCGTCGCATGTTTGGCGTGGCCACGAGCCCGGCGCCATCACATCATTTACGGAGAAGCAGATGACGAAAATGCCGCAAGACCTGCGTAAGGAAACCCTGGATCTCGTCAACGCCGGCAAGGCCCCCGCGGGCAGCCCGGTACAGGCGCTGATCGCCGCATGGTTGAAGTCCCTCGACGACGAGGACCTGGCCGATACGCTGCCGGAGAGCCTTGCCCCGGTGCTGATCGAAGGCTTCACGCAGGCTGCCCGCCGCACCACGCAGGGCGCGCAGATCGCGCCGCTCCGTTACGTGGACGGCAGCAAGGGCATGGCCACCGCGCTGCTGATCCTGAACGATGACATGCCGTATCTCGTCGATTCGATCGTGATGGCGCTGCGCAAGCAGAAGATCCTCGTCAACGGTGTGCTGAACGCCGTGCTGCCCGTGACGCGCGACGGCGCCGGTGCCGTGACGGCCGTCGGCGAGCCGGGCGCGAAGCTGGAATCGTACGTGTTGTGCCTGTTGACGGAAGAGCTGGACGGCGCCCAGCTGCAGGAACTGACGGGCCGCATCGAGATGGTGGCGCGCGACGCCGCCGTCGTGAAACGCGACCTGCAGCCGATGAAGGACCGTTTCACCACCGTTGCCACGTCGGTGCAGGGGCAGGGCGAGGAGGGCCAGGAGGCCGCCGCCTTCCTGACCTGGGCGCGCGACGAGGGCTTCGAGGTGCACGGCTACGCCTACTACTTCGTGCAGCCGGGCCGCAAGGAGCTGGAGCGCGACGTGGCCTCGCGCATCGGCGTGCTGCAGGATACGTCGCACAGCGTGTACGGCACCTGCCTCGCGAACATCCCGGGCGACCCGGAAACGCTGGCGCACCGCGCCCATATCCTGTCGATCGTGAAGGCCGACGTGAGCGGCACCTTGCACCGCGACCAGCAGCTGGACTTCATCGGCGTGCGCGCCGTTGACGCCAATGGCAACCTCCTCGGCGAACACTGCTTCATCGGCCTGTTCACCCGCGCCGCGATGCTGACGCCGCTGGCGCGCCTGCCGTTCGCACGCGGCCGCATCGCGCAGGTGCTGAAGATCGCCAACCTGCGCCAGGAAGGCTTCCGCGCCGAGAAATTCATCGAGATCCTGGAATCGCTGCCGCGCACCGAAGCGCTGGAAGCGGATCCGCAATGGCTGGCCGAGGTGTGCAGCGCCGTCGTCTCGCTGTACAAGCAGCCGCGCACCAAGGTGTTCGCGCGGCGCGACGTGTATGCGCGCCACCTGAACGTGCTGGTGTACCTGCCGCGCGAACGCTACAGCGGCAGCGTGGCCAATGCGCTGGCGCGCGCCCTGCAGGAAAGCTCGGGCGCCACCCACGTCAGCTCGCAGACGCTGGTGGCGGATGGTCCGCTGGCCCGCCTGTACCTGATCGCCCACGCGGCGCGCTACCCGCTGGACCTGGAAAGCGACATCCAGCGCCCGCTGCTGTCGATCCTCGACGGTTGGCACAACAGCTTCTCGGAGCTGGCCGACGCGGTGCCGGACGAATCGCTGCGCAACAACCTGCGCCGCATCTGCGCGACCCTGCCGGTCGATTACGTCAGCGCCACCGAACCGGCCGTGGCCTTCCATGACCTGGACAAGATCCTGCGCAATGGCGCATCCGACCGGGCCGACGTGCGCATCGAACTGGGCACAGGCGTGGGCACAGGCGCGGGCAAAGGCACCGGCAACGAAGCGACGACGATCCGCATCTACACGGTGGACAAGACCCCGACCCTGTCGTCGATTCTGCCCGCGCTGCACAACGCCGGCGTGCTGATCGACCGCGAACGCGCACACACGATCAGGACCAGCGATGGCAAGCGCCACTTCGTGACGACGTTGACGGTGGACGCCACGTCCGCCGAGAAGCTGGCGCGGCCCGGTGTGGCCACTGTCGCGGAAGACCTGTTCGCGGCGCTGTTCAACGACGACATCGAGGACGGCCGCCTGAACGGCCTGGTGGTCGAAGGCGGGCTGAATCCGAAGCAGGTGCAGCTGGTGCGCGCCTACATGAGTTACTGGCGCCAGACCGGCACGCAGTTCTCGGTGCGCTACATCGCCGAAAGCCTGCGGCGCCAGCCGGCGTTCGTGAAGGAGATCGTCGACGCGTTCGAACAGCGCTTCGACCCGCGCCGCGGCGAAGGCGAACGCAGTGCCGCCCGCGAACAGCTGCTCGCATTGAAATCACGCGTGCCGCAGGTGAACCACGCCGACCTGGAAGTGATCCTGGGCGCGATGATCGACCTGGTGCTGGCCACCGTGCGCACCAGTTACTTCAAGCAAGGCCTGGGCGACCGCATCATCTTCAAGTTCGACACCAGCAACCTGGCGCTGCTGCCGGAACCGAAGCCGTACCGCGAAATCTACGTGTTCTCGCGCCGCTTCGAAGGCGTGCACCTGCGCGGCGGCCCGGTCGCCCGCGGCGGCCTGCGCTGGTCGGACCGGATGGAGGATTACCGCACCGAGGTGCTGGGCCTCGTGAAGGCGCAGATGGTGAAGAACGCCGTCATCGTGCCGGCCGGTGCGAAGGGCGGCTTCGTGTGCAAGCAGATGCCGGCCGGCGCCGCGCGCGACGTGATCGCGGCCGAGGGCGAAGCCGTGTACCGCCTGTTCATCGCCAGCCTGCTGGAAGTGACGGACAACCGCCAGCTGGGCAAGATCGTCCCGCCCGACGATACGGTGCGCTACGACAGCGACGACCCATACCTGGTCGTCGCGGCCGACAAGGGCACCGCGACGTTTTCCGACATCGCCAACAGCATCGCCGTGCAGCGCGGCTTCTGGCTGGGCGACGCGTTCGCGTCGGGCGGTTCGAACGGCTACGACCACAAGAAGCTGGGCATCACGGCGAAGGGCGCGTTCGAGGCCGTCAAGCGGCACTTCTATGAGATGGGCCACGACATGAACAGCACGCCGTTCACCGTCGTCGGCGTCGGCGACATGTCGGGCGACGTGTTCGGCAACGGCATGCTGCTGTCGAACCAGATCAAGCTGCTGGCCGCGTTCGACCACCGCCACATCTTCCTCGACCCGAACCCCGATACCGCGAAATCGTTCGCGGAACGCCAGCGCATGTTCGCGCTGCCCCGTTCGTCGTGGGACGATTACGACAAGAGCCTGATCTCGGAAGGCGGCGGCGTCTATCCACGCAACGTGCGCGCGATCGAGCTGTCGCCGCAAGTGCGTGAGGCGCTCGACATCGCCGAGACGGCACTCTCCCCCGACGAGCTGATGCACCGCATCCTGCTGGCGCCGGTGGACCTGTTCTACAACGGCGGCATCGGCACGTACATCAAGGCGTCCACCGAGACCAATGCGCAGGTGAAGGACCGCGCCAACGACCATATCCGCGTCAACGGCAATGAGCTGCGCTGCAAGGTCGTCGGCGAAGGGGGCAATCTGGGCGCCACGCAGGCCGGCCGCATCGAGTTCGCGCTGGCGGGCGGGCGCATCTTCACCGATGCGATCGACAACTCGGCCGGCGTGGATTGCTCGGACCACGAAGTGAACGCGAAGATCTGGCTGGACGTCGAAGTCAACGCGGGCCAGCTGTCCGAAGCGGACCGCAACCGCACGCTGAACGACATGACGGACGATATCGTCCGCCTCGTCCTGCGCGACAACACGCAGCAAACGCGCCTGCTGGTGCGCGAGTTGCAGGCGCAGTCGGATACGGCGGTGCAGAAGGGCTACGCGGCGCTGATCGCCAGCCTGGAAGAGGAAGGCGCGCTGTCGCGCGAGCTGGAGATGCTGCCTTCCGTGGCCGAGCTGGCGCGCCGCAAGGGCGACAACCGCGGCCTGACGACGCCGGAACTGGCCGTCGTCATCGCCAACGTGAAGAACCGCTATAAGCGCATCCTTGGCGCGATGCCGCTGACGGAGGAGAGCTGGGCCGAGTCGGTGCTGCGGCCTTACTTCCCGGCGCTGCTCGTGGAAACCCGTTCGCCGCTGGCGCACCCGCTGGCCAACGCGATCCTGGCGACGGTGCTGGCCAACGAGGTCGTCAACCGTTGCGGCCCGCTGATGATCCGCCAGCTCGCGCAAGAACACAATGTGCCGGAGGCGGACGTCATCCTGGCGTGGGGCCAGGCATGGTCGGCGCTGAACCTGAACCCCGTGTTCGACACGCTCGATGCCGATGCGTTGAGCGTGCCGCGCGACGTGTCGATGGCCGTCGATGCGCGCAGCCGTTCGGCGCTGAAGGCCGTGATGGAAGGCGTACTGGCCGTGCCGAAGAACCAGCTGCGCGGCAGTGCCGGCATCGCCGAACTGACGCAGCTGTTTGCCCACCCCGGCATGATCGGCCGCCTGGCCGCGGCCGGGCCGGCGTCGGAAGCGAGCGCCATCGGTGGCCTGCGCGAGGAGTTCGCCCAGGCGTGGCGCGCGCTGGAAGCGATGGAAGGCGTGGCGGCATTCCTGTTCGCGGCGCTGTCCGTGCAGCGCCCGGCCGGCATGGACATGCCGGGCTTCCTGGCGCTCGGCACCGCGCTGCGCGCCAAGACCGGCATCGATACGCTGGAGCGGGGCCTGAAGCTGCCCGCCACCAGCCGTTCGCAGGAACAGCTGCGCAGCTACGCGCTGCAGGCGCTGCGCCGCACGCAACAACGCCTGCTGGCGCACGTGCTGGCCAGCGTGTCGACGAGCGGCACGCGCGCGGTGGATACCGTCGTCGCCGGCCTGAACCTGCCGACGTTCAGCGTGCCGCAGGACCTGGAACAGGCGATGCTGGACGTGTGGACGCTGTCCGAAGCCGTCAACGGCAACAGCGCGGCGGGCAACCTGAAGGCGGCGTGAGATGGGGGAGGACTTGCAGGACAACCTGCCGGCTGAATTGCCGGCAGCGGTGCGGGCGCTGGCCGAAGCGGACTTCGGCGCCGTCGCGAAGAGCTTCGGTGACGCCGGCTTCGCCGTCACGCAACCGGCCGACGGCATCCTGACGATCCGCCGGCCCGGCACTGTACGGCCGGCCGTGCTGCTGTCGGTCGGCGTGCATGGCGACGAAACGGGGCCGATCGAGCTGACCGCGTATCTGCTCGATGCGCTGGAGCGGGAACCGGCCGCGCTGGCGGTGGACCTGATGCTCTGCGTCGGCAACATCGGCGCGATCCGTGCCGGCAAGCGCTTCATCGATGCGGACCTGAACCGCATGTTCCGTGCCGACCGGGGCAGCCTGGCCGGCACGGCGGAATCAAGCCGCGCGGACGAGATGATCGCCGCGACGGCCGCGTTCTTCGACGGCGCGGGACCGGAGCGCTGGCACCTGGACCTGCACACGGCGATCCGGCCATCGTACTACCCCACGTTCGCGATCGTGCCCGACCTGATCGCGGAGCAGGCCAAGGCGAAGCTGACGCATTGGCTGGGCGAGGCCGGCATCGGCGCGATCATCCTGAACCAGGCATCGGCGGGCACCTACAGCTACCACAGCGCCGAGCACCACGGCGCGGCCGGCACGACGGTGGAACTGGGCCGCATCGGCACGTTGGGTCGCAACGACCTGGCGCAATTCGCCGACGCCTCCGCCGCGCTGGACCGTCTGCTGCGCGGCCAACCGCAGGGAGGGAGCGATGCGCGGGCACGACAGGCGCCGCACGTCTTCCGGGTGGCGCAGAACATCACGAAGCTGTCCGACAACTTCACGATGGCCTTCGGCAAGGAGACGCAGAACTTCACGCCGCTGCAGCAAGGCGCCGAAATCGCGCGCGACGGCGCCACCGTCTACACCGTGCAGCACCCCCAGGAGTTCGTGGTATTCCCGAACCCCGACGTCCGCATCGGCCTGCGCGCCGGCATGATGGTGGTGCGGGTCGGCTGACGACGCATCAGCTCGTGTCCACTTCCTAACTTCCGGGGTCAGACCCGGACATCGGACACGAGCTCAGCCGTCCGGCGGTCGAGCTCGTGTCCTGTCGGGGTCTGACCCCAGAGGGACACGGGCTGAACCGTAGGGACGCAAAAAAGCCGCCCGCAGGCGGCTTGAAGGGCAAACGACGGGTTCAGGCCGACGCGAACTGGGTGGCGCCTGCTTGCGAGTTCTGCTGGCGCACCTTGCGTACGGCCGGCGCCGCGGGCAGATCGGCCCCGGCGGAAGCAGACGACGCCCGCGCGGCCGTGGCCGGGACAGGCGACGAAACTGACGGAGCGCCGTCGCGGCTCGCATCGGGCAGCCAGCCCACGATGGCCGCGGTCGCAACGAGCGACAGCATCAGCACGCCGCCAGCGGCCGCGGCCATCAGCGGATGCATGCGGGCGGAGGTCGTCGGGATCTTTTGATACAGCGTCATGGCAAACCTCCTGTTCTCGTTGGTCAATGGCGTAGTGCAAGATTAGCCTTATACCAACAGGTGGTCTAGCGTTTCACTGTATCAAAAGTAAGCACATGTAACGGTGCGGCCTGCATACAACGGCGATCCCCGCTACACTCGCGCAACCCCGTAGCGAAAGGACTTCCATGAGCCAGCTCTTCTCCCCGTTCACCCTCGGTTCCCTGCAGCTGAAGAACCGCATCGCGATCGCGCCGATGTGCCAGTATTCCGCCGTCGACGGCCACGCCACCGAATGGCACATGATCCACCTTGGCCATCTCGCGCTGTCCGGCGCCGCGCTGCTGACTCTCGAGGCGACTGCCGTCTCGCCCGAGGGCCGCATCTCGCCGCGCGACCTGGGGCTGTGGTCGGACGCGCACGCGCGCTCGCTGCAACCGGTGATCGCGGCGATCCGCAAGCATTCGCCGGTCCGCCTCGCCGTGCAGATCGCGCACGCAGGCCGCAAGGCATCGTCCAATGTGCCGTGGGAAGGCGGCGCCAATATCGCGCCCGGCGCCGGCGAAGGTAATGACCGCGGCTGGCAGACGGTGGCGCCGTCGGCCGTGCCCCATGCCGAAGGGGAGACCGTGCCGCTCGCGCTCGACGACGCTGGCCTGGCGAAAGTGAAGGACGACTTCGTGGCCACGGCCCGCCGCGTTCACGCGCTGGGCATCGAAGCCATCGAGGTGCACGGCGCGCACGGCTACCTGCTGCACCAGTTCCTGTCGCCGCTTGCGAACCAGCGCACCGACCGGTACGGCGGTTCGCTGGAAAACCGCATGCGCTTCCCGCTCGAAGTGTTCGAGGCCGTGCGCAACGCGGTGCCGAAGGAGGTTGCCGTCGGCATGCGCATTTCGGCCACCGATTGGGTCGAAGGCGGCTGGGATGTCGAGCAAAGCATCGTCTTCGCCAACGCGCTGAAGGAACTCGGCACGGACTTCATCCACGTCTCCAGCGGCGGCGTATCGCCGCGCCAGAAGATCCCCGTGGGCCCCGGCTACCAGATCCAGTTCGCCGAACGGATCCGCCATGCGACGGGCCTGCCGACGATCGGCGTGGGCCTGATCACGGAGCCGGAGCACGCCGAATCGATCATCCTGCAAGGCCAGGCGGACATGGTGGCGCTGGCCCGCGGCATCCTGTACGATCCGCGCTGGCCGTGGCACGCGGCCGCGAAGCTGGGCGCGCAGGTCGACGCGCCGCCGCAGTACTGGCGCTCCCAGCCCCACGACCTGAAACAGCTGTTCGGCGCAACGCGGCTCGGGCAGCGCTGAGCCATCCGGGGAACGATGCGCCAACGCCAATATGACCTGCTGATCTTCGACTTCGACGGCACGCTGGCCGACAGCTTCCCCTTCTTCCTCGACGTGTTCGATACGCTGGCCGACGCGCACCGCTTCCGCCGCCTGGACCGCGCCCGCCTCGACGAACTGCGCGGCCTCGACACCGTGCAGCTGATGGCCCACCTGGGCCTGCCGCGCTGGAAGCTGCTGCCGGTGGCCGTGCACTTTCGCGCGCTGATGGCGGCCCGCATCGGCGAGATCGCACTGTTCGACGGCATACGCGACGTGCTGCATGAGGCGGCCGCGCGTGGCACGCGCCTGGCGGTCGTCAGCTCCAATTCCGAGGCGAACGTGCGCCGCGTGCTGGGCACGGATGCCATGCTGTTTTCCCAGTACGAGTGCGGCGCGGCGCTGTTCGGCAAACCGCGCAAGCTGCGCCGCGTTGCGCAGGCCAGCGGTGTGGACGGCGCGCGCGTGCTGTGCATCGGCGACGAGGTGCGCGACATCGAGGCGGCCCATGCGGCGGGCCTGCATGCGGGTGCCGTCGGCTGGGGTTATGCGCGTCCGGACGTGCTGCGCAGCCGCGGGCCGCAACGGATGTTCGACACGGTCGCCGACCTGGCAACCGCGCTGGAAGGTTGAAGTCTCATTATTACCACTTGTTTTTTGCTCATCAAATTCCTTTAGGGAAGTCGCGATTATTGGCCCTATAATCGCGACTTCATTTGCCCGGCGCCACGAGCACCCGGCATCACCGTGATAAGGAAAACCTGTGAGCCAAACGCTGGTCCAGAAACTCACCCGTACCAAAACCATTGAGCGCGAAGTCGAACACACCCACGCCACCGGCGGGCTGGTTCGTTCGATGGGCCTGTTCTCGCTGACGATGATCGGCGTCGGTGCCACGATCGGTACCGGCATCTTCTTCACGATGGTCGAGGCGGTGCCGAAGGCCGGGCCGGCGGTGATCCTGTCGTTCCTGCTGGCCGCGCTGACGGCGGGCCTGACCGCGCTGTGCTATGCCGAACTGGCATTCCGCATTCCCGCATCCGGCTCCTCATATTCGTTCGCGTATGCGACCGTCGGCGAATTCCTCGCCTTCATCATGGCCGCCTGCCTGCTGCTCGAATACGGGCTGGCCGCCAGCGCCACGGCGATCGGCTGGTCCGACTACCTGAACAACTTCCTCGGCAATGCGTTCGGCTGGCACATCCCGTCGCTCTTGCGCACACCGATGATCGTCTCGAAGCCCGAGGGCATCATCTTCAATGTAGGCCACATCAACCTGCCGCCGATCATCCTCGTGGGCCTGTGCTGCTTCCTGCTGGCGCGCGGCGCCAAGGAATCGGCGCGCACCAACGCGATCATGGTGATCATCAAGCTGGCGATCCTGCTGTTTTTCGTCGCAATCGCGCTGACGGGCTTCGATGCCGCCAACTTCACGCCGTTCTTCAAGGTCGAAGGCGAGAAGGGCTTGCTGGGCATGGCCGGCGTGACCGCTGCCGCGGGCACCGTGTTCTTTTCGTTCATCGGCCTGGACACCGTGGCCACCGCCGGCGAGGAAGTGCACAACCCGAAGCGCAACGTCCCGCTGGGCATCCTGGCCGCGCTGGGCATCGTCACCGTGTTCTACCTGCTGGTCGCCGTCGCAGCACTGGGCGCGCAGCCGGCCCACATGTTCGAAGGCCAGGAAGCGGGCCTCGCCGTGATCCTGCAGAACGTGACGGGCAAGGCATGGCCCGCGCTGGTGCTGTCGGCCGGCGCCGTCATCTCCGTGTTTTCCGTCACGCTGGTGACGATCTACGGCCAGACCCGCATCCTGTACGCGATCTCGCGCGACGGCCTGATCTCGAAGAGCTTCCACAAGGTGCACGCGCGTACCGCTTCGCCGGTGATCAACACGATCATCGTCAGCATCGTCGTCGGCCTGGTGGCCGGCTTCGTCGACGCCACCTTCCTGTGGGACATGGTGAGCATGGGCACGCTGACGGCGTTCATCGTCGTCTCCATCGCGGTGCCCGTCATGCGCATGAAGGAGCGCCGCGCCGGTACGTACAAGAAGGGCGGCTTCCGCGTGCCGTTCGGGCCTTACGTGGTACCGGGCCTGTCGATCGGCGCCTGCCTCTACCTGATGATCGGCCTGTCGAACACGACGCGCGTGATCTTCGCCATCTGGATGGCCGCCGCGATCCTCACGTACTTCGGCTACGGCATCCGCAATTCCCGTCTGAACAAGGTTTGACATGCAATTGAAAGCCGTCGCCGGTGCCGCGTTCGCGGCGTCGGTCACTCTCGCGTGGGCGGATGCACCGGCCCACCACGTCGCCGTGCGCGACTACAAGGCCGTCGCACTGGCACCATCCGGCGAGCGCATCGCCGCCATCGAGTCGGTCGACGACGGTGTGCCCGGCAAGCGTGCACACGCCATCGTCGTCGTGCGCGACGCCCGCAGCGGCCGCGTGCTGCACGAATACGACCCATGCAAGGCGTGCACCTACGATCGCCCGAGCTGGTCGCCGGACGGCAAGACCGTCGCGTTCATCGGCAGCGCAGGCGGCAAGGCGATGCTGTATGCCGGCACGCGGCTGCTCGCCACCGTGGACGGCAACGCCAACACGGCACGCTGGTCGCCGGACGGCAAGCAGCTCGCCTTGCTGGCGACGCTCGGCGCAAAGAAGGAAACCGGTGCCACGGCGGCCGGCGCGCGGCTCGTCGGCGAGATCGGCAGCAACGAGGATGCGCAGCGCATCGCCACTGTGCCCGCCGCCGGCGGCACGGTCAAGCTGCTGTCGCCGGCAGACACCTTCATCTACGAATACGACTGGACGCCGGACGGCAACGGCTTCGTGGCCACCGGCGCGCAGGGTAACGGCGACAACAACTGGTGGGTGGCCAAGCTCGCCCACGTGGATGCCTCGAGCGGCGCGCTGCGCGTGATCGCAACGCCGGCCACGCAGCTGAACATGCCGCGCGTGTCGCCGGACGGCGGCACGGTCGCCTTCATCGGCGGCCTGATGAGCGACTTCGGCTCGGTCGGCGGCGACCTGTACACGGTGCCGCTCGCCGGCGGCACGCCGAAGAACATCACGCCCGGCTTCAAGGGCACGTTCAACGGCATCGCATGGAAATCGGCTGGCCTGGTCGGCACCGCGTTGATGGGCGACCAGCTGAAGGTGCTGCGCGTGGGCGTGGCCGATGGCGCAACGACCGAGCTGTGGTCCGCCCCGGTGACGGCGGCGGGCGGCACCGATGGCCGGCTGTCGTTCAGCGCCGATGGCGCCGCGGCGGCCGGCGCGGTCGAGGACTTCGAACGGGGCCCGCGCCTGATTGCTGGCACGCTGCCCGAACTGGCCCAGGTCACGCACGACAACGACAGCCTCGTGCCGCAAGTGGCCGTGCGCAACGTCGCCTGGCAGAACGAAGGTTATGCGAACCAAGGCTGGCTCGTCGGCCCGCTGCGCACCGAGCCGGGCAAGCGTTACCCGATGATCGTGCAGGTGCACGGCGGCCCGGCATCGGCCGCGACGCCACGCTACCTGTCCGCCGCATCGAACCCGAACGTGCATGCGCTGGTGGGCGCCGGCTATTTCGTGTTGATGCCGAACCCGCGCGGCAGCTTCGGCCAGGGCCAGGCATTCGCCAGCGCGAACCGGCGCGACTTCGGCGGCGGCGACCTGCGCGACATCCTCGCCGGCGTGGACGCGGCCGCGCAGGCGGCACCCGTCGATACGGCGCGCCTCGGCCTGATGGGCCATTCGTATGGCGGCTTCATGACGATGTGGGGCGTGACGCACAGCGACCGCTTCAAGGCGGCCGTGGCCGGCGCGGGCGTGGCGAACTGGATCAGCTACTACGGCCAGAACGGCATCGACCAGTGGATGGTGCCGTTCTTCGGCGCCACGATGTACGACGATCCGGCGATCTACCGCAAGCTGTCGCCGATCGAATACATCAAGGCGGCGCGCACGCCGACGCTCGTGTACGTGGGCGAGCGCGACGTCGAAACGCCCGCTGCGCAATCGATGGAATTCTGGCACGGCCTGAAGGCGCTGAACGTGCCGACGGCGCTGGTAATCTACGAGGGCGAAGGCCACGGCATCCGCAAACCGGAGCACAAGGACGATCTGCGTAAGCGCATCGTCGAGTGGTTCAACCGCTACCTGTAACAAAAAAGCCGGCGATGCCGGCTTTTTCTTTGATGGGGGAGTTTGTTACCGCTGAGCTGGTCGCAAAACAACACCGGGGACAGTCCCCAAGCTGCTGAGCTGGTAGCTAAACAACACCAGGGACAGTCCCTAAACTGCTGAGCTGGTTGCTAAACAACAGCCGGGACTGGCGCCTCAGATCGCGGCGGCCTGCTTGCGCAGTTCCGCTGCGCGGTGCGGCAGCGTGGCTTCGAGCTCGTCGGCCTCGCGCAGCAGCGACATGCGCATGCCCACCTTGTAGTACGAAGGCACGCTCATCGACGTGCTGCCATGCGAAGCGGCCAGTGCCGCCGGCGTCGCACGGAGTACGCCTTGCAGCCAGGCGATCACGGCACGGCCGGCGTGGTCCAGGAAGCTGGCGGTAGGGGTGGCGGTGGCGGTCGTCATGGCTTGCTCCAGATAATTAGTTGATGCAGTGCAGTATAAAATCGCAGCAGAAATAAAAATACTTTTGGTTCGTGATGTGTCTCATCCGCCGGGCGTATATCTGCCCGGCGGATGAAGCAGATCAGTCCAGCTTCCAGGCGTAGTCGACGCGGGTCCACGTGTCAGCCGGGGCGCCGTCCTTCGTGCCCGGCGTGAACTTGCAGGTGGCGACGGATTTCACGGCAGCCTTGTCCAGCGTGCGGTAGCCGCTCGACTTCTCGACGCGGGCATCCTTCACCTGGCCGCCGGCCGAGACCAGCAGCGCCATGGAGACCTTGCCTTCTTCATCGTTCACCAGCGCGGCGCGGGGGTAGTCGGCCTTGCATTTGTCGACGTCCGGAGCGGCCGGCACGACGGCGGCGGAAGCGGCACCGGTGACGAACACGGCAGCGATCAGGCCCAGCAGAGATTTGTTCAAAGACAGATTCGTAGACATTTGTTTTCCCCTTGAGTGAAGTGAATGTGGTGCCACGTTGGTCGCGGCGGTCTCCGAATTGACGTTGTTGCATCGCAGTATAAGGAGGGTCCAGTCATCAGGCTACTTTTTGTTCATGATGCTTTTCATATCGAACATGAATAACCTGAAGAGCAAAAGCAGTCTGGTCATCACGGCTGCGCATGATGCCGCTATCGTTCCGGTGATAAAGGTTGTTTTCGCACAGGAAATAAAAAAGCCGGCAGAAGCCGGCTTTCCTCGGGGGGGCGGTGCGGAGTTCAGTCGCGGCCGGCCAGGTTGCGCAGCTCGGCGGCTTGCGACGGCGACGTGGCATCGAAGTCCTTCGCGAGGCGCAGCAGGGCGGCGCGGTCGCGCAGCGCCGAGGCTTGCGACACGCTGCCGTGCGAAGCGGCGGCGGTGGCGGGGGCCAGCGCGAACAGGGCGCGGGCGAAGTTCAGGGCAGCGCGGCCGACGTTGTCCAGATAACCGCCGGTGGCTTGGGTAGTGATGATTGCGGTAGACATGGCAGACTCCTGTGTACGTTGTTGCAGTGCAGTATAGGACGTCCGCAGTCATCATTAAAGTTTTCGTTTGTGATGTAGCGCATACAGAAAACGTATAGTTATCAATAGGAAAAGAGGTTCTGTCCACAAGCGGACGGCATCACTGTCCGCTTCCGAACGGTACAGGCGGCACCGTGGCTGGGCACCCGCTGAAGCCGTGCTGGCACGCCGTTTGCACTCTGGACAAGCTTTCATACTGGGGAGAGCCGCATGGCTTGGTTCGATTTTCGGGTGGGCTGGCGCGCACTGGCGCGGCGGCCACTGCAGGCGGTGACGATGCTGGCCGGCCTGGCGGTCGCACTGGCCGCGGCGTTCCTGCTGCTGGGCTTCGTGCATTATTCGTTCAGCTACGACAGCACGGTGCCGGACAACCGCAACGTCTACGTGTTCAAGCACAGGCTGAACCTGCTGGCGCAGCCCCAGTGGGTGGAGCAGATGCCGCTGCCGGCCTATGAAGTGCTGGCGAACAGCGGCCTGCCGCTGACGCTGTGCTCCGTGCTGCCGCACCGCGAAACGCTGCAGCTGGGCGGCACGTGGCGCGACATCACGTTCACCGAAGTGAGCGACACGTTCCCGGCGTTGTTCGGCGTGCGCGCCACGGAAGGCGACCTGGCCGCCGTGCTGGCCCGGCCGGACGGCCTGGCGCTGACGCCCGCCGGCGCGCTGGCGCTGTTCGGCACCGCGAACGCGCTGGGCCGCACGGTGCGCGTGAGCGGCGCTGCGCTGCGCGTGCTGGCGCTGCTGCCCGAGCCGCCGCCCAATACGACGGTGACGTACATGGCGCTGGTGGGCACGAAGACGGCGCTGTGGGCGCCCGGCGGGCGCGATCGGATGCGCAAGGAATGGATGGCGCTGGCCGGCAAGCTGTTCGTCAAAATGGGGCCGGGCGTGCAACCGGAAGCGGCGCGCGCGCTGATGCAGCGGGAAGCGGAGCGGGTCACCGCGCAACTGGTCGGCGCGGACACGGTGCGCCGGCTGGGCACCGTCGTCGAAGTGGGCATCACGCCGCTGGCGGACGCGTACTTCGACACCAGCGTCGCCGCCTTCCACGGCGGGCCGCGCGCCGCGAAGGCGGGCGTGCTGGCGCTGGCCGCGCTGGCTGTGCTGATCCTCGTGCTGGCGGCCACGAACTACGTCAACCTGGCCACGCTGCGGGTGCTGGAACGCGCCCGCGAAATCGCGATCCGCAAGACGCTGGGCGCTGGCACGGGCAGGCTGGCCACGCAGTTCATGACCGAATCGGTCGTCGCCGCGCTGGCCGCGACGGCGGCCGGGCTGCTGCTCGCGTGGCTGCTGCTGCCCGTCTTTGCCGGCTTGATGGACCGGCCGCTGGCGGCCGTGCTGTCGCCGGCCACGGTGCTGGCCGCCGTGGCGCTGGGCCTTGCCGTCGGCCTGGTTTGCGGCATCTGGCCGGCCCGCCTCGCGCTGCGCGTGCTGCCGGGGCAGGCGCTATCCGGCCGGGCCGGCAGCGAACCGGGCGGCGCGTGGCTGCGCCGCGCACTGACCGTGTTCCAGTTCGCCGCGGCGATCGCGCTGTGCGCGCTGGCGTTGGCGATCGGCTGGCAGGCACGCTATGCCGCGCAGGCGGATCCGGGCTTTGCGCTGGACGACTACCACGTGCTGCGGATGCCGGAGGCCGCCCCCAAGGAAACGAAGCTGGCGTTCCGTGCCGCGCTGGCGCGCGTGCCGGATGTGGCGGGCGCCACCACGATCGACCAGGCCTTCGGCGACCCCGCCATTCCGATGAGCGCAGCATTTCGCCGCGAGGGTGGCGACGAGCGCCGCATCGACATGGTGATGGCCGGGCCGCAGTTCTTCGCCACCACGCGCGTCAAGCCCCTGGCGGGGCGCACGTTCGACGCCGCGCGGCCCGCCTTACCCCAGGCGCGCGACGTGATGCTGAACGAATCGGCCGCGCTGGCGCTGGGCTTTGCATCCGGCGCGGCGGCGGTAGGGCAGGCGATCGGCGGGCCGGCGGAGGGGCCGCTGCGCATCGTCGGCATCGTGCCGCCGCTGCGCCACAAGGACTTGCGCCAGGCGCCGCGGCCGCTGGTGTACATGGTCGACCAGGGCGACGCCAACGTGCTGCTGATGCGCAGCGCGCTCGGTGCCGAGGCGCTGGAGAACGGCCTCGCGCCGCTGTGGCGGCATTACTTCCCTGGCCATCCGCTGGCGGTGCGCCCGGCCCGCGCCGCGTTCGAGGACAGCGGCGCGGACGACCGCCGCGCGGCCCGCCTCCTGACGCTGGGCTGCCTCGTCGCCACCGGCATCGCGGCCTCCGGCATCTATGCGCTGGCGGCGGCCGGCGTGCGCAAGCGCGGCCGCGAGATCGTGCTGCGCAAGCTGCACGGTGCCAGCCGCGGCGCCATCGCCCTGCTGGTCGGCACCGAGTTCGCGCTGCTGTTGCTGGCTGCGGGCGCGCTGGCATTGCCGCCCAGCGCCCTGGCCATTGCGCGCTACCTGGCGGGATTCTCGTCCGCCAGCACGGCCACGTGGTGGGCGCTGCCGGCGGCGCTCGCGCTGGGGGCACTGGTCGCGCTGGCGGCCACGCTGCGCCACGCGCTGACGGCGCTGCGGTTGTCCCCCGCGGCGGCACTCAGGCAAGGGTGACTAGTGCGGATCGGCGACTCGATCTTGCAAATGAGAAGTGTTATCATTTCCATTTCGCAATCTTTGAAGAGTCGTCGATGTCCGCCACCACCCACCTCTTTCGCCTGACCCGCTGCGCCGCCGCCGTCTGCGCGGCGCTGGCCGTTACCCCCGCGCTGGCCCAGCAGCAGGGCGAACTGGAAACCGTCACCGTCACCGGCAACTGGCTGGGCTCCGGCCTGCAGAACAGCGTCAAGAACTTCGCCGGCGCCCGCACCGTCGTGCAGAAGGAAGACATCGAGGACACCGGCGCGGCCACGATCGGCGACGTGATGCGCCGCATCCCCGGCGTGCAAAGCACCGACAACTCCGGCAGCGCGGGCAGCGCGATCTCGCTGAACATCGGCGTGCGCGGCCTGACGGGCCGTTACTCGCCCCGCTCGACGGTGCTGCTGGATGGCGTGCCGCTGGCGGTGGCCCCGTACGGCCAGCCGCACCTGTCGTTCGCACCGGTCAGCCTGAACAACATCGAATCGATCGACGTCGTGCGCGGCGGCGGCGCGGTGCGCTACGGCCCGCAGAACGTGGGCGGCATCATCAACTTCACGACCCGCGCGATTCCGGAAACGCCGGGCATCAGCGGCGACGCATCGGTGCGCTACAACGACTTCGCCGAAGGTGGCCACAACGCGCAGTACAGCGCCTTCCTCGCCGCGCAGCTGGACAACGGCTTCGGCATCGCGCTGCTGTACTCGGGCATGGACGGCACCGAATGGCGCGCCGGCAGCGACGAGAAGGTCAACGACTTCGCGCTGAAGTTCCGCTGGCTGCTCGGCAAGAACGCCCAGGTCTACGGCAAGCTGTCGTATTACGACGTGACGTCGAAGACGCCGGGCGGCCTGACGGTGGCGCAGTACAACGCCAACCCGTTCCAGAACACCCGCCCCACCGACTACTGGGACGGCGACCGCAAGGGCATCGACCTGGGCTACCTGAACACGCTGTCGGCCACCCAGGAATTCGAGACGAAGGTCTACTACAATGAAAGCTCGCGCAGCAGCTCGCTGATCAACGCGGCGCGCACGTCGATCACGAACCAGCCCCGCAACTACCAGGTGCTGGGCATCGAGCCGCGCTACACGCAGCGCCTGACGTGGGGTGCGACGACGCACGACGTGACGGCAGGCTACCGCTACCTGCGCGAGCGGGGTGACGACAACACGTACAGCGTGGCGGTTGCCACCGGCGTGCAGGGCGCCCTCACGACGTTCGACAACGCGACCGATGCGCATGCCGTCTACGTGGACGATCGCATCGCCTACGGCCAGTGGCGCGTGACGCCGGGCGTGCGCTTCGAGAAGATCGACTCCGAACGCACGGAACGTTCCGGCAACAGGCAGTTCGACACGTCGAACGACAAGGCGCTGCCGTCGCTGAACGTGGCGTATCTCGCCACGCCGGCGCTGACGGTGTTCAGCAACTACGGCACCTCGTTCGGCCCCGTGCAGAACACGCAGCTCAATTCGCAGACGGCGGCCAACCCGCTCAAGCCCGAGCTGGCGAAGACGGTCGAACTGGGCGCGCGCTGGAAGGCCAACGGCCTGACTGCCGAAGGCACGCTGTACCGCCTGCGCTTCGACAACCAGATCCTGCAAGTCCCCGGCAGCAACCCGGCCGTGTTCCGCAACATCGGCGCCACGAAGCACGAAGGCATCGAGACGGCCGTCGACTACCGCTTCGGCGGCGCGCTGCAGGGGCTCGACGTGTACGCGAACTGGAACTACACGAAAGCGATCCAGGAGTCCGGCACGACGGCGGGGCTGGACGTGCCGTTCTATTCGCGCCGCACGGCCACGATTGGTACGCGCTATGCGCTCGGCGCGTTCTCGGCCGGCCTTTCCGCCACCGCGCAGAGCAGCCAGTTCTCCGATGCCGAAAACACCGTGCAGGAGACGGCGAACGGCGGCACCGGCCGCATCCCCGGCTTCGGCACCGTCAACGCGCAAGTCGGCTGGAAGCTGGCCGGCAAGCCCGGCGTGCAACTGCTGGCGGGCCTGAACAACCTGGCCGACAAGCGCTACTACACGCGCAACGTGGACGGCAACGCCGGCCGCATGGTCGGCGCGCCGCGCACGGCCTACGTGCAGGCGCGCGTCACGTTCTAGGCGGCCGCCTCTTCCAGCAGCGGCGCAAGCCCGTACACGATACGGGCCTTGTCGCATTCGGGCGTGTAGGCCGAGAACTCGCGGCACGTCGTCGAGCGCTGCGGATAGATCGTGCACGCGACATGCCTGCCCACCGCGCCGTCCAGCGCCGCACAGCGCGACGGCCGCGCCTCGGTGCCGCGCATGGCGATCATATGCGGCGTGATGGGAATGGTGAGGCGATGCGGCACGGTGCCGCCGGGATGGGCATCGCTTTCGCCCCAGTAGAAGGACACGCGGTAATGCGCGCAGCAGGCACCGCAGGTCTGGCAAACGCTTGACGTCGAGTCGGGCATCGTTCAGGCAGTCGTTGATTGCTTGACCTCCGATGATAGCAGGACGCTAACGGTTTTTGGAGGCCTCCTTTGCCTCCTGCCACCGCTGAACGGCAGCGCGGATATATGCCTCCAGGGTGGTGGCCCCGCGCACCGGATCGGCAGGCCACCGGTCGCTTTCATCGAGCACGGTGCCGGTCATGCACGTGTACGTGATGGCCGCGCGTTCCGAAAAGCCCATCTGCCGGAACGCCGCCGTCCACTGCTCGCGCGGGACCACGTCGACCTTGACGCGCTTGCCCAGCGCCTCGGCCATGGCCGCCGCCACTTCGCCCGCCGTGTAGCGCCGCGGCCCCTCCACATAGCGGATCGCCGGCTCGTCGTCAGCATCGATCAGCCGCCGCGCGGCCGCCTCGCCCAGGTCTTCCGGCGCCACCATCGGCAGCGCATAGTCGGCCGGGAAAAAGCTGGGCAGCTTGCCGGACGCGGCGACCGCGTCGAGCATGCCCGTCCAGTTGCTCATGTAATAGGCCGCGCGGTTCACGGCCACGCGGCCGAGCCGCGCGCGTAGCGCTTCCTCGAACTCGAACAGCACGGTAAGGTCGCCGCACGGCGTGCCGGGCCGCGCGCCATACGTGGATGCCGCGACCACCTTGCGCAATCCCGAGCCTTCCACGGCCGCGGCGATCGCTGCCGCGTTGGCGCGCTCCACCGCATCGGTATCGGTCGAAGGTTCGGCCGGGGGATTGAGCAGGAACGCGCTGGTGCCGGAGCGCAGGATGTCGCGCAGCGCGGGGACGTCGTGGATGTCCGCCACGGCGACCTGCGCGCCTTCCGCAGCCAGATCGGCCGCGTGTTCGCGATGATGGGTAACGATGGTCACGGGTTCGCCGCGCCGGAGCAGCGAGCGTGCCGTTGCCGAGCCGACGTGGCCGGTGCCGCCAACGATGATGTGCATGGCGTTGCCTCCTTTCGGGTGAAAGATGAGGGCAGGTTACGGCTTCGTGGTGACAGGTTTTGTCAGGAGTGGCAATCGTACGCGGGCTTACCAGTCGCCGCGCCACCGCGCGCAGTAGGCGCTTGGGCGATCGAGGCCGGATGCTGTGCCGATGCTGTACAGCTCCTCGATGATCGCTCCCCTTTCGATAGTGCCGATGTCGCCCGCGAAGCGATTGATGAAGTCGTAGGCTTCGGTGAGCGCGGCGAGCCGTTTGCACCGGCAACACATATCCTATGCCGATGCCCCCTGCGATGAGGTCCTGCTCACATGCTCCGAAAGTGATGTGAACCGGACGCCCTTCATCCGATGGGGAGTGCCGGCGCGCGGAACTGTTCGGAGCAGATCATCTGCGCGATCTCCACGCAGGGAGCAGCACGATGCTGTGATAGTTGGTGCCGATGGCAAGGCGGGCCATGATCCGTGGCGCCGACTACTCACTGCGGTAATCGTTCCAGCCCCATGCGCAACCCCTTAGCTCTGCACAGGCTCACGAACTGCTCGGATACCACGACCAGGAACGGGTGAGCGCGGTCGCGCGCGATGTGGAAGGGCATGTCGAAACGTTTGCGATAGACGATCTTGTCGATGATGTTGCCCGCGCCGGCAAGCGGCCGTGAAGTCGAGCGGGACTCGTCAACCAGGTCGCAGTAGATTTTCACTTTGCATAACCAGAAGCGCATCTCGACGCCATGCACGTCCGTCTTCAAAGGGTGAAATTCGACCTCGTCAGGCGCCGCTATCAGCAATGCACTTTTCGCCCGTTCGGTAAAGATGGGGATCGGATTGTTCGCCTTCAGGTAGTCCCACCTGCCGATCTCGTTCTTCGACAGGTATTCACCCGCTCTCCCGACAGCAGTTGTGTATTGAAGAAATTTCCCGGGAATGCTGTCGGTGACGAAATAGTCGTAGAGACGGGAGCTGCCATCCCGCAGGACGATCGGGTCTTCCTCGACACTGGAAGGCTTGAACAGCGAGTACAGATTGGTTTTGTAGCCGTCGTTGGACATAGTCGTCAGTGAAACTGTGCGTCAGGCAAGGGCACCCCCAAAGGGGGCATACCGATAAGACTCATCCAGTGGCACATAGGCAACACCGAGCAGATGTTGGCCGGCTGCTTTGACGCCTCCGTACAAACCAGCTCGAAGATCTCCGGGCAAAAGAACAGCGATGGGGTCGGAATTTGCCGGGGCACGAAGCGATTGATCTCGGCATAGATCGGCACATCCGGATAGATGGTGTTGTACAGCACCTCGCCAGTTTCCAGGTCTGGTTCCTCCTCGCAGTCCGACAAGGTGCGGTCCAGCAACGCAATACTAGCACCGGCAAGAAAGAAGAAATATCGTTTCGCTGTTTCCCTGCCGTCGGCCAGCTCCATTTTGGCCGGAATCGCACGATAGGGCACCCCCACGCGATCACAAACTTGGAGAAACTCCGCTGAGACGCATGGCTGGTCGCCTTTCCCCATGTCGTACGCGATATCCTCGATCTCAGGATCGGTCACGCGCAGCACGTATTCCTTCGTCACGATGACCGCCGCCGGGTCGGGCATGAAGGTCGGCCACTCGGTGACTCCATGGTTCAACTCCTGGGCGACGAAGGTCGGACAGCCGGGATGCTGGTCGGTGTATTGCAGGATATAGAATTCATTCATGTCGCCTCGCCCTTTAGCCAAAGAAGAAGTGCATGAAGTTCGCAGATTTCGCCTCGCGAAGGGCGTTCGCTGCGGCTATGCGCACGTCGTGCAGGAAAGCTGAAAGAGGATTGAGATCGTCGTCTTCCGTTTCGTAGTGGTACCTCTTCGTGGTTGGGCTGACCTGCTATAGGGGCGGGTGACAGCCCATCTAATATTCATGTGCAAGGAATCAGGCTACACTCAGCTCGACACCCGTCTTCCTTTTCGGCGCACGAAGCATTGAGTTCAGTTCGTATCATGAGGCAATTTATCATAGTGCTTGAATTTTTTTTCTTACCAGTCAGCCCAAGGATCATAGATGTAGCTATCGTCCAAAGGTGTAAATTTCAACCCGCGTAGACCTCGGCCGGACGCAGTGTGAAGAAAATCAGCAGTACAGACAAGGGAGAAAACTTCCGCGCATAGGAACAAGTGCGGCAATGCGATGTCTTTGGCAACAAACTTGGTTATCTTGCTATACA
The DNA here is from genome assembly GCF_007830495.1 of Pseudoduganella flava. GTDB lineage: Bacteria > Pseudomonadota > Gammaproteobacteria > Burkholderiales > Burkholderiaceae_D > Rugamonas > Rugamonas flava. The sequence continues at coordinate 82,991 of NZ_VLKW01000015.1, forward strand.
CCGGAGTGTTCGGGACGAGCACACTCATCATCGTCTCGCCAGTTTCGACAACACGCTCTACTTCGGCAATTGATTTGTCAGCATCGAGCAGAGCAACGATATCGCCAGGGAGAAAAATGGAATAATCCTTTTCGGGTTTACTACCATCCGGAAGGCGCAGATCGAGGGGAATCGCTCGGAAGGTAACGTCGTGCTCCTTACAGACGTCGAGGAAAGCGGTCGATACGTACTTTGTATTTGTACCATACATGTCGAAGTCGATGCGGTCTATTTCGCCATCGGTTATCTTTGCCGAGTACGTATTGTTTATTGGCACAGACATTGGATTGGGTTCATAGGCGCTCCACTCCCATTGTGGAGGTGTCATTTCTAGCGCTAGGTGATGAGGACAGCCTAAGCCGTCCGCTTCGTACTGCAAGATGTACAGATCTTTTCTCATAGCAACCTTCCTGTATTGGGGTCAACCCGAAATCGGCCAGATTCGAGTGCCTCCCTCGCAAACTGTTGAATCTCGCGCATGCCCAACGCGAGCTGTGTATCTGACAGTGTCGGGCTTAACTGCAGCAACCTGTCACGTTTCGTCGTGATTCGGGCGGTATAAAGGGGGTGGCTGGACCAATGTCCCGGCAGTCCTATCTGTTTCGCAAGTTGTTCGCTACCAGGAAGGAATATCCCGTTTGACGCGCCATCGCCGTTGAATCCAATCGCTTTTAATCGATTGAACATTGGCGCATATGCGGCATCTTTTAACAGCTCGTCAGGGATCAAATGGTGATTCGCCATCCCATCCCCGCTCCGCGCCCCCATGTTCTTGCCCAGCGTAGTAGAGCACCACCCCAGCGGATCAGCCCGTCCGGTTGGATTCGCCGCATACCCATACAGGTTCGCGCCGCCCAGCAGTCCGATCGGATCCTGCCCCACATACCGCCCCACATCCGGATCGTAATACCGGAACGTGTTGTAATGCAGCCCCGTCTCCTCATCCGCGTACTGCCCCGGATAGCGGATCGGTTGTTCGATGCGCGGCACGAGTGCCGCGTCCTCGCCTCGCTCGACCTTGCCCCATGCCGAGTACTTCCCGGCCCAGCTAATCTCGCCCGCTTCGTCCGTCACT
>NZ_VLKW01000016.1 GCF_007830495.1 Pseudoduganella flava
AGCCAGGATCAAACTCTTCAGTTTAATCTCTGTTTTCTAGCATTGCTGCTAGGGTCACTCACTCAAAATACTGACGAATCATCCGAAGATGATTACGTATTTTGTGCGAGCGTTTGATGCTATATATTTTGAGCTATCTGAACCGAAGTTCAGGGCACATCATCAAACGCCCACACTTATCGACTGTTGATTGTTAAAGAATTCTGCCCTTACAGGCCTTGCTACGTTAGCGACAAATCGTTGTGTTTGTCAGCAGCAGAGAGATGAGATTATGCGGTGTTTCGTGCAGCTCGTCAACCCCTCTTTGTTTCCAGCGCTTCGCGCTTTCGACAGCTCGCTGCGTCGTTGTTCGCTGCGAGGGACAGAACTATAGCGAACCGCCACCCGTTGCGCAAGGGGTAAAATGCGTTTTTTCGCGTTTCCCTTCCGCCGATGACGATCCTCCTCTCCACCCTGAACGCCCGCTACACCCACGCCTCGCTGGGCCTGCGCTACCTGCGCGCGAACATGGGCGAGTTGCAGGACGTTACCCGCATCGCGGAATTCGTCATCGGCGCGAAGACGACCGAACTGGTCGAACGCATCCTCGCACATGAGCCGAAGATCGTCGGCTTCGGCGTCTATATATGGAACGTCGAGGAGACAACAAAGCTTGTCGCCACGCTGAAGCAGGTGGCGCCGCATGTCGTCATCGTCCTGGGCGGCCCCGAGGTCTCGCACGAAACGAACGAGCAGAGGATCGTCCAGCTGGCGGACTACGTCGTCACCGGCTGGGGCGACGTCACCTTCCCCCAACTGTGCCGCGCGATCCTGCACGGCCCGAAACCGCTGATGAAGGTGCACGCCGGCGTGCAGCCACCGATGGCCGACATCGCGCTGCCCTACTCCCTGTATACGGACGAGGACATCGCCCACCGCACCTTGTACGTCGAAGCGTCGCGCGGCTGCCCGTTCAAGTGCGAGTTCTGCCTGTCCGCCCTGGACAAGACGGCCTGGCCGTTCAATATCGATACCTTCCTCGGGGAGATGGAAGCGTTGTACCAGCGCGGCGCGCGCCTCTTCAAGTTCGTCGACCGCACGTTCAACCTGAACATCAAGACGAGCCTGAAGATCATGCAGTTCTTCCTCGATAAGCTGGCGGCGCACCCGGACGATCCCGTGTACGCCCACTTCGAGCTGGTGCCGGATCACCTGCCGGACGCGCTGAAGGAAGGCATCGCCAAGTTCCCGCCGGGGGCGCTGCAGTTCGAAATCGGCATCCAGAGCTTCAACCCGGAAGTCCAGGGGCACATCTCGCGCAAGCAGGACAACGACAAGGCGGCCGCCAACATCCGCTGGCTGTGCGAGCACTCGCACGTGCACATGCACGTGGACCTGATCGCCGGCCTGCCCGGCGAGACGGTGGAGAGCTTTGCGCAGGGCTTCGACAAGCTGTGGGCCCTGGGCCCGCACGAGATCCAGTTCGGCATCCTGAAGCGCCTGCGCGGCACGCCGATTATCCGCCACACGGACAGCTTCGGCCTCGTGTTCGATCCGTATCCGCCTTACACGATCCTGGCGAACCGCGACATCGACTTCGCCACGATGCAGCGCCTGGTGCGCTTCGCGCGCTACTGGGACCTGGTCGCCAACTCCGGCCGCTTCACCTGCACCACGCCGGTGCTGCTGGGTGCACAACCGTTCGCAAACTTCATGGCCTTCTCGGACTGGCTGTACGCGAACACTGATGCCACCCACCGCATCGCGCTGGACCGCCTTGCGGCCCTCGTTGGCAAATACCTGCAGCAGCAAGGCGTCCAGGACGCGGCGGACCTGCTGGCGCGCGACGGCCATGGCGGGAAGCAGAAGGCGGCGCAATCGCCCCAAGTCGCGGCGCCGCAGCGCCAAGCGCGCCACCTGGCCGCGTAAGTGCGCTGTCACACACCGTTGAGGCAGCCCCCGTAGCGAACGAAACGAATCTCACTTACACTGGCGACATGCCCATTGCACACGAGCCAACCTTAACATTTGAACCCGGCGGCGCGTCGGGATCGACGGTCATCACCGCCGATGGCACATGGCAGGTACACGCGCTGGCTCAACGCAAGACCATTAAGGCCATCTCCGCGAAATTCAACCAGATCGCCGCCGATGCCCAATGGGACCTGACCGCGGTCGACAGCATGGACCACATCGGCGCCCAGATGTTCTGGGAAGCGTGGGGCTACAAGCGGCCCGCCACGTTGAAGCTGGCGCCTGGCCAGGAGGAGTTCTTCAAGCGGCTGGAGACCACCGGCCGGCTCGAGCTGCCGCGGCAACGCGCCCAGCGCATGGGCTGGATCACGACGCTCGGTGGCGGCATGCTGCATTTCGCCGAGCACCTGCATGGATTCGTGCGGCTGATCGGGCAAGTAGTGCAGGACCTGTGGCGCTTCATCGCCGCGCCGCAGCGCGGGCCGTGGAAGGAGATCTCCGCGAACATCTTCCATGCCGGCTTCCAGGCGCTGGGCATCACGGCGCTGGTGGGCTTCCTGATCGGCGTCGTGCTGTCCTACCTGTCGGCGCAGCAGCTGCGCAACTTCGGCGGCGACATCTACCTCGTCAACCTGCTGGGCATGAGCGTGATCCGCGAACTGGGCCCGCTGCTGGCCGCGATCCTCGTGGCCGGCCGCTCAGGCTCGTCGATCACCGCGCAGCTGGGTGTGATGCGCGTGACGGAGGAACTCGATGCGATGCTCGTGATGGGGATCTCGCACGGCTTCCGGCTGGTGATGCCGAAGGTCGTCGCGCTGGCCATCTCGATGCCGCTGCTGGTCATCTGGACCGACACGATGGCGCTGATCGGCGGCATGGTGTCGGCCAAGCTGGAGCTGAACCTGTCGGCCCGCTATTTCATCCAGAAGCTGCCGGATGCGGTGCCGCTGGCGAACTACATGATCGGCCTGGGCAAGGGTACCGTGTTCGGCATGCTGATCGCGCTCGTCTCGTGCCACTTCGGCCTGCGCATCCAGCCCAATACCGAGAGCCTGGGCCGCGGCACCACGACGTCGGTCGTCACCGCGATCACCGTCGTGATCCTGGCGGACGCCGTGTTCGCGATCGTTTTCAACGGGGTGGGGTTCTGATGCAGGCGGCCGACGACAAGGACCGCAGCTGCCCGGAGACCCCGGGCAAACTGACGCTGGACGGCAGCGTGCCCGTCGTCGAGATCACGAACCTGCAGACGAAGTTCGGCAAGACGGTCATTCACAATGACCTGAACCTGACGATCGAGCAGGGCGAGATCCTGTCGATCGTCGGCGGGTCGGGCACCGGCAAGACGGTGCTGCTGCGCCAGATGCTGGGCCTGGAGCGGCCGACCAAGGGCTGCGTGCGGGTGTTCGGCGAGGACATCACGCAAGCGAAGCCCGCCCAGCTGCAGCTGTTGCGCAATCACTGGGGCATGCTGTTCCAGCAGGGCGCGCTGTATTCGGCGCTGACGGTGTTCGAGAACGTCGCGCAGCCGATGCGCGAGCTGCGCGTGCTGCCCGATAACCTGGTGCGCGACGCCGTGCTGCTGAAGATGAACATGGTCGGGCTGGGGCCCGAGCATGCGAACAAGATGCCGTCCGACCTGTCCGGCGGGATGATCAAGCGGGTGGCGCTGGCGCGCGCGCTCGCGCTGGAGCCGAAGCTGCTGTTCCTGGACGAGCCGACCGCCGGCCTGGATCCGGACCGTTCGGAAAGCTTCGTCTCGCTGATCAAGTCCCTGCACAGGGAACTGGGGCTGACGGTGGTGATGGTGACGCACGACCTGGACACGCTGTTCGCGCTGTCGACCCGCATCGCCGTGCTGGCGGAAAAGCACGTGATCGCGGTCGGGCCGACCAAGGACGTGATCCAGGTCGATCACCCGTTTATCAAGGAATTCTTCCTGGGCGACCGCGGCAAACGCGCGCTGGAAGCGCTGCAGTAGCAGCCAAGCATAAGGAGCACACATGGAAAACCGATCACACGCCTTCATGACCGGCATCTTCACGCTGTCGCTGCTCGTGGCCGCGATCCTGTTCGGCATCTGGTTCAACCGCGACCGGGTGGAATACGACCCGTACCTGCTGGCCACCACGCTGGCCGTGCCTGGCCTCAACCCCCAGGCGGCCGTGCGCTACCGGGGCCTGGAAGTGGGCAAGGTCGACGAGATCGACTTCGATCCGAAGATGACGGGCCAGATCCTCGTCCACCTGTCGATCGATCCCGAGACGCCGATCACGAAGACCACGTATGCGACGCTGGGCTACCAGGGCGTGACGGGCATCGCCTACATCCAGCTCGACGACGACTCGGTCGGCTCGCCGCGCCTGGCCACCAATGCCGACAATCCGGCCCGCATCCCGCTGCATCCGGGCTTGCTCGACCAGCTAGAGAAGCGCGGCACGGCGATCCTGTCGCAGGCCGAGAAGGTGACGGAAAAGCTGAACGACCTGCTGTCCGACGAGAATCGCAAGACGATCCTGGCCGCGTTCTCGGACGTCAGCGACACCGTCAACCGCTACAAGGAACTGCCCGAGCGCCTCGGCCCGACGATCGACCGGCTGCCCGCACTGGCCACGAAGGCCGAAGGCGCGATCGACTCCGTCAACGCGCTCGCGCAGGACGTCACGCGCCTGTCGCAAAGCCTGCAAGGGCCGGACGGCACGCTGACGCGCCTCGGCAACTCCGTCGACCGCGCCGTCAATGGCGTGGAGGCCGTGACGACGGGCGCGCAGCTAGAGACGCTGCCCAGCATCACGGCGCTGACGGATGAAACGCGCTCGTCGATGCGCTCCGTGCGCCGCACGATGAACACCCTGAACGACCGCCCGCAGAGCATCCTGTTCGGCGCGCCGGAACCCGTCCCCGGCCCGGGCGAGCCGGGCTTCACGGCGCCCGCCAAGTGAGAATGACCGACACCATGACCAAGTTCCGCTTCCTGACCATCGCCACCGCCGCCCTGCTGGCCGGCTGCGCTTCCAGCAAGGGCCCGGCGCCCACCAGCTTCGATTTCGGCCCCGTCGCCGCGCCGGTCGCCGCGACGCCCGCGGCGGCAAGCTTCCCCGCGCTCGTCGTCGCCGACGTCACCGGCCCGGCCATGCTCGATACGGACCGCATGTATTACCGGCTGGTCTACGCCAACGCGCAGCAATCGCTGCCCTATGCGTACAACCGCTGGGCCGCCACGCCGCTGCAGCTGCTGTCGCAGCGTGTAAAGGCGCGCATCGCGCAGGGCGGCGTGAAGGTGCTGTCCACCACCGACGCCACCGGCGGCGTGCCGCTGCTGCGGCTGGAGATGGACGAGTTCTCGCAGAACTTCGCCAGCGCCAAGGAGAGCAGTGCGAACATCTCGCTGCGCGCCTCGCTGTTCCGCGACCACAAGCTCGTCGACCAGCGCACGTTCACCCATTCGGCACCGGCACCCAGCGCCGACGCGGCCGGCGGCGCCAGCGCGCTGGCCGCGGCGTCAGACGCGATCACGGCCGGCCTGCTTGCCTGGCTGGCGACGCTGCCGCCCCGTTGAGCATGAGCGAGGACGAACGCGCGGGTTCCGCGGCCGCCGGCACTCCGGCGCCGATGCCCGCGGCGCACGCCCGGCCACGGCGCGGCTCCCCGGTCGCGCGCGCAGCGCTGCTGGCCTACCTGCTGCTGATCGTCTACGCCAGCTGGTACCCGTTCTCCGGCTGGCACAACCAGGGCTTGTCGCCGCTGATCTTCCTCGAACACACGGCGATGCCACGCTACTGGACGATGTTCGACGCCGTCATCAACGTGATCGGCTACGTCCCGTTCGGCATGCTGATCGCGTATGCGCTGCACCCGCGCATACGCGGCATCTGGGGCTTCCTCGTCGCCGCCGTACTGGGCGCGCTCGTGTCCGGCCTGATGGAAGCGGTGCAGACCTACCTGCCCAGCCGGGTGTCGTCGAACCTCGACTTCTATACGAACGCCGCCGGCTGCGCGCTCGGTGGCCTGATCGGCGTGCTCACGGCGCGCAAGCTGCTGGACACGAGCCACCTGTACCGGCTGCGCCAGCACTGGTTCGCGCCGCATGCCAGCCAGGGCCTGGTGCTGATGGCACTGTGGCCGCTGGCCCAGATCTATCCGACGTCGTTCCTGTTCGGCCAGGGCCAGGTACTGCCGATCCTGTCCGAATGGCTGGGCGAGCTGCTGGAGATGGACATCGACCTGCTGTCCTATGTGCGCCCGGACCCGGAGCTAACGGTGGAACAGTACTGGTTGTCCGAGACGATGATCACCGCGTGCGGCATGGTCGGCGCGGCGCTGACCTTGCTGTGCCTGACGCGCCGCACGGCGCCGCGCGTGCTGCTGGCCGCCACCTTGCTGGTCGCGGCGGTGTGCACGAAGACGCTGGCGTCGGCACTGCTGTTCACGCCCGAGAACGCGTTCGCATGGATCACACCGGGCGCGCAGGGCGGCTTCCTGATCGGCGGGATCATGGTGGCGGGCCTCGCGTTCGCACCGCAGGTCGCGCAGCGCCGCCTCGCGATCGCCACGATCCTGCTCAGCCTCGTGGTCGTCAACAGCACCCCCGTGAACCCCTACTTCAGCGCGACGATGCAAGCGTGGGTGCAAGGGAAATTCCTCAACTTCAACGGCGCGGCGCAGTTCCTCGCGCTGCTCTGGCCGCTCTGCGCGCTGTGGTTCCTGTGGCTGCCCTCCCATCAACTCAATAAGCCGTGATCGCGGGTATCATTACGGCTTGGCTTAACCGCGCATACGAGGCACCATGAGCGACACTCCTTATTTCAAGCACCACGTGTTCTTCTGCATGAACACGCGCGACGACGGCCGCGAGAGCTGCGGCCCGCGCGGCGCCGAGCAGGCGCAGAAGCACGCGAAGAAGCGCTGCAAGCAGCTCGACATCAACGGCGAAGGCAAGGTGCGCATCAACCAGGCGGGCTGCCTGGACCGCTGCGAACATGGCCCCGTCCTTGTCGTCTACCCCGAGGGCACCTGGTACACCTACGTGGACACCTCCGACATCGACGAGATCATCGACAGCCACCTCGTCGGCGGCAAACCCGTTGAAAGGCTGAAGATCAAGTAATGATGAACAAGAACACCAAGCACTTCACGATGCAGGGCGGTGCGGGCCTGATGGAAGGCCTGCTCGACCTGCCGCTGGATGGCAAGAAGCCGCGCGGCATCGCGCTGGTCGCCCATCCGCATCCGCTGTACGGCGGCACGATGGAAAACAAGGTCGCGCAGACACTGGCGCGCGCCTTCGTCGCACTCGATTATGCAGTGGCGCGGATCAACTTCCGCGGCGTGGGCCAGTCCGAGGGCGAGCATGACCGCGGCCAAGGCGAAACGGACGACATGGAGCTGCTGTACCGGCACATGGTCGAGAAGTTTCCGGACCTGCCGGTGGCACTGGCCGGCTTCTCGTTCGGCACCTATGTGCAATCGCACCTGGCGCAGCGCCTCGCCGCGGCCGGTACGCCCGTCGAAGGCCTGGTGCTGGTCGGCGCGGCCGCCGGCAAGTGGCAGATGGCGGACATCCCGCCGCACACGATCCTGATCCACGGCGAGAACGACGACACGATCCCGATGCAGGCCGTGTTCGACTGGGCCCGCCCGCAGGACGTGCCGGTGGTCGTGATCCCGGGCGCGGACCACTTCTTCCACCGCAAACTGAATCACATCAAGAGCTGGGTCATCGCGTTGTGGCTCGGCCGCGCGCAGCAAAAGGACGACCCCGAGGAAGCCTGAGCGCCTATAATGTCCGGGCCCGCTTTTACGCTACGGTAGAAGCGGTTCCGGTTTTCGCTCGGTTCGAGCGCCATTTACAGATTTCCAGATCCATGAAAAAACTCCTCGCGGCACTGGCATCCAGTGTCCTGATTCTCTCTTCCGTCTCCGCCCAGACCCTGCCCGCACCGACGATCGCCGCCAAGTCCTGGCTGCTGCTGGATGCGACCAGCGGCCAGCTGATCGCCGCCCAGGACCCGAACATGCGCGTCGAGCCGGCCTCGCTGACCAAGATCATGACGGCGTACCTGACGTTCGAGGCGCTGCGCGACAAGAAGCTGGACATCAACCAGAAGGTCAACGTCTCCGTGAAGGCATGGAAGGTCGACACCTCCAGCTCGAAGATGTTCATCGACCCGGCGGTGCCCGTGTCGATCAACGACCTGCTGTATGGCCTGATGGTCCAGTCGGGCAACGACGCGGCCGTCGCGCTGGCCGAAGCCGTGGCCGGCGACGAAGCGACGTTCGTCACGCTGATGAACCGCGAGGCCCAGCGCCTCGGCATGACCAACACGCGCTTTGCCAACTCGCACGGCTTGCCGCACCCGGAGAACTACACGACGGCCCGCGACCTGTCGATCCTGGCCAAGCACGTGATCCAGGAATTCCCGCAGTACTACAAGATCGACTCCGTCAAGAGCTTCACGTACAACAAGATCACGCAGCAGAACCGCAACCGCCTGCTGTGGCTCGACCCGACCGTGGACGGCATGAAGACGGGCCACACCGAGTCCGCCGGCTACTGCATGGTGGCGTCGGCCAAGCGCCCGAACGGCAACCTGGAACGCCGCCTGATCTCCGTGGTGATGGGCACGAACTCGGACGCGACCCGTACGGCCGAAAGCCAGAAGCTGCTGAACTGGGGCTTCCAGAACTTCGACACGGTGAAGCTGTATTCGAAGGGCCAGGCCGTCGATACGCCGCAGATCTGGAAGGGTTCGAGCAACACGATCAAGATCGGCTTCCGCCAGGACGTGCTGGTGACGGTGCCGAAAGGCGTCGCCGCGAAGATGAAGCCGGTGCTGGAGCGGAAGGACCCGCTGGTGGCCCCCGTGGCCGAAGGCGCCAACGTCGGCAAGCTGAAGATGATGGTCGACGGCAAACCGCTGCTGGAGCTGCCGGTGGTGGCACTGCAGACGGTGGACCAGGCCTCGATCTTCGGCCGCGCCTGGGACTCGATCCGGCTCTGGCTGAAATAAACCGCCGCAACACAGCAAGCCCGCCATGCGCGGGCTTTTTCTTATGCGCTGCGCCGCCGGCGCCCGCTCTATAATTTCCTGCTCCTCCACTATCGATATCGCTGCCATGACGAAGATGCCCTCCCCCTGCCCTGTCGTTCGCACCTCCGATGACGGCCTCGCGCTGTCGCGTATCGTCGCCGGCATGTGGCGCATGGGCGAGTGGGGGATGACGCCGCAGCAGCGCCTGGCGCTGATCGAGCAGTGCATGGAACTGGGCGTCACGAGTTTCGACCACGCGGACATCTATGGCAACTACGGCGTCGAGGCGCTGTTCGGCGAAGCGCTGGCCTTGCGCCCGACGCTGCGCGAACGGATGCAGATCGTTGGCAAGTGCGGCATCCAGCTCGTCTCGCCGGCCCGGCCCGCGCACACGATCAAGCAGTACGACACGTCGGCGGAGCATATCCTGGCGTCCGTCGACAACTCGCTGAAGGCGCTGCGTACGGATTACCTGGACCTGCTGCTGATCCACCGCCCCGATCCGCTGATGGACTTCGACGAGATCGCGGAAACGTTCGAAGGCCTGCGCGCGGCGGGCAAGGTGAAGCACTTCGGTGTGTCGAACTTCTCGCGCCACCAGTTCGAAAGCCTGCACCGGCGCATCGCGCTGGCAACGAACCAGGTGGAGTTCTCGCCTCTGCATCTCGCTCCGCTGTACGACGAAACCTTCGATGGCTTGCAGGACCGGCGCGTGGCGCCGATGATCTGGTCGCCGCTGGGCGGCGGCCGGCTGTTCCGTGACGATGCGGCAAGCGCGCCGCTGCGCGCGGCGATCGAACAGGTGGCTGCCGAGACGGGGCGCCCGTTCGCGAGCGTGGTGTTCGCATGGATCATGCGGCTGCCGTGCGCGCCGATCCCGCTGACGGGCAGCGGCCGCATCGAGGCGATCGCCGAGGCGGTGCAAGGCGCCCAGTTTGCGCTGACGCGTACGCAGTGGTTCGGCATCCTGCGCGCGGCGCAGGGCCACGAGGTGCCGTGACGGCGCGTGAGTGATGCCCGTCAGTCGTCGGTATAGACCTGCGGCGGCGCGATGCCCTTCCAGCCCGCCTTCCATGCCAGGTTGAGCGCCAGCGTGCCGGCGATGTACAGCACGAAGAACAGCACGAAGTAATAGAAGCGCAGCCACGCGAGCAGGCCGACGTTCACAAGCAGCACCACGAGCGCCGCCATGCTTTTCTTCTGCTTCGAGCTGGGAAAGCGGATCGTCGACACCATCAGGCTGCCGACGACGAACAGCAGCAGCACGACGAGCCAGCCCTGCAGGCTCGTTTCCGGCGGATCGGGCCAGGCGACGACGACGGCGGCGACGCACGCGGCACCCGCCGTGATCGGCATGCCGACGAAGTACTTCGGATCGGTGCGCCCCACGTTGACGTTGAAGCGCGCGAGCCGCAGCGCGCCGCATGCCACGAATACGAACGCTGCGAGGCCGCCGGCGCGCAGCAGCGTCGGATCGGCGGGCCCCATCTGCACGAAGCCGTAGCAGTACAGCAGCATGGCCGGTGCGCAGCCGAAGTTCATCACGTCGGCGATCGAATCGAGCTGTACGCCGAATTCGGAACTGGTGCCAGTGGCGCGTGCGACGAAGCCGTCCAGCGCATCGAAGATGCCGGCCAGGACCAGCAGGAAGGCCGCCAGCCGGTAATCCTGCGGAAAACCGACGTGGGCGTTGTCCACGGAGATCACGATGCTGCCGAAACCGCACGCGATCGACAGCAGCGTGACGGAGCTGGGCAAGGCGAATTTGGCGCGCTGCATGCGCCGGGTGCGCGGTGTATTCAAGGATGCTCGCCAGGTGTTGGGGTGAGTCTTATTGTACCGCCGCCGCTGCGTGAACGAACAATGTTAACGGAACGGCAACGAGATCCCCGCACGGCGGAATTTGGCATAGAATCGGCCAAGGCCGGGCTGGACCGGCGATCGATGGGAGCTGTGACGATGCGCTCGAAGCTTGGCATGAACCTGCGATGGGAACAGATACTGGCGGCGCTGCTGGCCGCAGCGGCATTGTCGGCCTGCGGTGGTGGCGGTGGCGAGGCGGCCAACACAGGCATCACGCCCGTCACGCCCACGTCGCCCACCCCGGTGCCGGGATCGCCGACCGCCACCGGCGACACGGCCGCGGATGGATTCGCGTGGTTCAACTACCGGCGCAACCAGGTCGGCTTGTCCTCGCTCACGCGCAACGCGCAGATCGATACCGCGGCCGCCGGCCACTCGAACTACCTCCGCCTGAACAACACGGTATCGCACGACCAGGCCAGCGGCAACCCGGGATTCACCGGCACGACGCTGGCGAACCGCTTTGCCGCCGCCGGCTACAACCTGGTGCAGCCGTACGCCTACGGCGAGGTGATCTCGGCCGCGGGCGACCGCTCCGGCTTCTTCCATGCCGAAGAGCTGATCGCGGCCATCTACCACCGCTTCGTCATCTTCGAGCCGGTATTCCGCGAGATGGGTGTGGGCGCGTCGACGGGCAACAACAACTACACCTACTTCACCACCGACTTCGCCACCAGGAGCGGTTACGGCGCCGGGCTGGGGCGCGGTAACGTCGTCGTCTATCCCGCCAACAATCAGACAGCCGTACCGGTGAACTTCATGAGTGACAGCGAGTCGCCCGACCCGGTGCCGAACCTGAACGAAGTGGGATACCCGATCAGCGTGCATGCCGACATCTCGGCGACGGTGACGGTGACGAGCTTCACGGTTCGGCCGCGCGGCGGCGCCAACCTGCCGGTGCGCCTGCTGGCGCGCGCCGTCGATCCCGAAACGCCACAATCGGCGGCGGCGATCGTGCCACTGACGAAGCTCGCCGCCGGGACCACGTATGATGTGAGTTTCAGCGGCACCGCGGACAGCGTTGCCGTTACCCGCAACTGGTCTTTTACGACGAAATAGATGATGGATTCAACACAGGCCGTGCTCGACATCGAGCAGGGCATCGCGCGGCTGATGGGCAACAGCCGCATTTACTTCAATGCGCTCAAGCGCTTCGGCATCCAGATCGCGGCAGCGCACGGCATCGCCGAGCAACTGGCCGCCGGCGACCACGCCGGTGCCCAGCGCACGATCCACACGCTGAAAGGGACGGCGGGGCTGCTGGGCGCCGGTGAAGTGCAGGCGCTGGCGATCAAGGTGGAAGCGGCGCTGACGGGCGGCGACACGGCGCCGGCATTACTGGACGAACTGGCGGCGGCGCTGGACCGCGTGCAGGCGCGGATCGACACGGCCGTCGCGGAATCGGCACCGCCGCCGCAACAGCGGGAGGCGATGACGCCGCCGGAGGACATCAACGAGCTGCTCGACCGGCTGGCAGCGCTGTTCGATGAAGGCAACGGCGCGGCGATCGATCTGCTGGAACAATGGGAATCGGTGCTGGAAGAAGCAGTAGGCCAGGCGGCCTGGCAGGCCGTCGCGCGTGCCGCCTACGATTATGACTTCGAAAGCGCACTGGCGGCGCTGGAAAGCGCGCGCCGCCCGGACTGAAGCATCAGCGGGTGTATTCGGCTTCTTCGTCGAACGAATCGGCGCATTCCTTGCCGCAGAAGCGCCGCACGCTGTCCAATGGTTTCTCGCAGTACCAGCACGAGCCCTTTGGGGGCAATGCCTGGCGCGGCCGCGTGGCCGCCGCGATCGGCGCCATCAGCGCGCTTGCACCATCGGCCGGCACCTGCTCTTGGGTCGGTTCCATGATCTTCCCCTTTTCAGACAGCACGTCAACTGCCAGCAAGATTACGTCAGTGGAAGGCTTGCCGCATGAGCCGCGTCAAGACCGCTGAGCGCCCCCGCTCGAGTTGCTCTGATCAATCATAGCAGGATTAAATCAGGTCAACAGGCGAGGTTTCGTGCGCCACCGCACGCCCGGGGCGTTTCGCGGCGGGACCGCCACGCGCCTTCATAGGGAGGAAAAATTTTTCAATGGAAAGATACCGGGCGATAGTCGTAAATCCGCTACCGCCATGCGGGAGGGCGCCTACTTCCCGATACAGAACCGGCTGAAGATCACCCCGAGCAGATCGTCCGACGAGAACGCCCCCGTGATCGTCGACAGCTGCACCTGCGCCAGGCGCAACTCCTCGGCAAACAGGTCCAGCGACTGGTCCGTCTGCGCCGCGTGTTCGCCGGCCCGTTCCAGGTGGCGGGCGGCCGACTTCAGTGCGATCAGGTGCCGCTCGCGCGCCAGGTACAGCGATTCGCCCGTCTGCTGCCAGCCGGCGATGCGCAGCAGCTCGCGGCGCAGCAGATCGATGCCCGAGTGGTCGTGCGCGGACAGGTAGATGTGGGTCGCATCCTCGCTCGCGTCGAGCGACGGCTTGTGGCCGGACAGGTCGATCTTGTTCCAGATCCGCAGCACCGGCACGCCGGCAGGGAAGCCGGCGATGATCGCCTCGTCGGCGCGGGTCGGGCCGTGGTTCGCGTCAAGCATGTGCAGGATCACGTCCGCCTTGCCCACTTCGCCCCAGGTGCGCTCGATGCCGATGCGCTCGACGACGTCCACCGCTTCGTCATGGCCACGGATGCCGGCGGTGTCGATGATGTTCAGCGGGATGCCTTCGATCTGGATCGTCTCGGTGACCTTGTCGCGCGTGGTGCCGGCGATCGGCGTGACGATCGCCACGTCCGCGCCGGCCAGCGCGTTCAGCAACGACGACTTGCCGACGTTAGGCTGGCCCACCAGCACGACGTTCAGGCCTTCGCGCAGCAGCGCGCCCTGCGACGCCTGGCGGAACACCTGGTCCAGCGCCTCGACGATGCCGCGCAGCTGGCCGCGCGCGTCGGACTTTTCCAGGAAGTCGATCTCCTCCTCGGGGAAGTCGAGCGTGGCTTCGACCAGCATGCGCAGGTGCGTCACGCGGTCCACCAGCGCGTGGATCGCCTGCGAGAACGCGCCGGACAGCGATTGCGAGGCCGACTTAGCCGCCGCTTCCGTCGACGCGTCGATCAAATCCGCCACCGCCTCGGCCTGGGCAAGGTCGAGCTTGTCGTTCATGTAGGCGCGGCGTGTGAATTCGCCCGGCTCGGCCAGGCGCAGGTGGCACGCCTGTCCTGCCTCCAGCACCCGCTGCAGCAGCATCTGCAGCACGACGGGGCCGCCATGGCCCTGCAGCTCCAGCACGTCCTCGCCCGTGTACGAGTGCGGGCCTTTGAAGTACAGCGCGAGGCCCTGGTCGATCAGCGTGCCGTCGGCCTGGGTGAACGGGATATACGTCGCGTGGCGCGGCTTCAGGTCGACGCCGGGAAACAGCGCCTGCGCCAGCGCCTGCAGGTTCTTGCCGGAAGCGCGCACGACGCCGATACCGCCGCGGCCCGGTGCGGTGGCGATCGCGGCGATGGGGGAAGTGTCCAGATTCATGGGGAGGATTTTAAAGGAACGAAAAAAGAACCCGTGTTGCACACGGGTTTTGCTGCTGAGCTTGTGTCCCCTGGTGCCTGGCACCAGGGGACACGGGCTCTGCCGTTGGCGCTTACTTCGCTTCCGCCGGCGCCAGCTTCTTCGTGATCACCCACTGCTGGGCGATCGAGAACAGGTTGTTGACGACCCAGTACAGCACGAGGCCGGACGGGAAGAACAGGAACATCACCGAGAACGCCAGCGGCATGAACAGCATCATCTTCGCCTGCGCAGGGTCGGCCGGCTGCGGATTCAGCTTCATCGTCACGTACATCGAGATCGCGTACAGCACCGGCAGCACGAAGAACGGGTCCGGTTTCGTCAGGTCGTGGATCCACAGGGCCCACGGCGCGCCGCGCATCTCGACCGATGCGTTCAGCACCCAGTACAGCGAGATGAACACCGGCATCTGCACGAGGATCGGCAGGCAGCCGCCCAGCGGGTTGATCTTCTCGGTCTTATACAGCTCCATCATCGCCTGGTTCATCTTCTGCGGGTCGCCTTTGTAGCGCTCGCGGATCGCCGTCATCTTCGGCGTGACGACCTTCATCTTCGCCATGCTGCGGTAGCTCGCGGCGGACAGCGGGAAGAACAGCAGCTTGATCAGGATCGTGAAGGCGATGATCGTCCAGCCCCAGTTACCCAGCGCGCCGTGGATCTTCTCCATCACCCAGTACATCGGCTTGGCGACGATCGTCAGCATGCCGTAGTCCTTGACCAGCTCCAGGCCCGGCGTCACCTTCTCCAGCGCCGCCTCTTCCTGCGGGCCGGAATACAGCTTCGCCGTGTTCGACACGGTGGCGCCCGGCGCCAGCGCGCCCAGCGGCTGCACGACGCCGATCGCGTACGTGTTCGTATCCACCTTGCGCGTGAAGATGTCGTGCATCAGCTTCGTCTGCGGCACCAGGGCCGACACGAAGAAGTGCTGCGAGATCGCAACCCAGCCGTTGTCGGCCTTGGTCGGGTGGTCCGGCTTGAAGTTCGGGTTCTCGCGCTTGGCCGCGTCTTCCTTCTCGACCTTCTCGAAGGTCAGCTTCTTGTAGTGGTCCGCTTCCGTGTACAGCGTCGGGCCCGTGAAGCTCGAGTTGAACCACGACGAGCCTTCCGGTTTGTTGCCGTCGTGGACCAGCTGCAGGTACAGCTCCGGGTTGACCGGTGCCGTGCCGACGTTCGTCACGTCGTGGCGCACGTCGATCACGTAGTCGCCGCGCTTGAACGTGTACGTCTTCGTCAGGCGCACGCCACCCTGCTCCGCATCCATCACGAGCTGGATCTGGTTGTTGCCGTCCAGCGCGCGCGGGCCCGGGCGTACCGTGAAGCCGCTGTTATGGTTCGGCAGGTTCGCCGCGCCCACGAGGCCCGACTGCGCCAGGTAGACGCGGTTGCCACCTTGCTGGAACAGCAGCTGGTTCTTCGTCGGGTCGATGCCGTCCTTGAACTTGAGCAGCTCGAGGCGCTTGATCTGGCCGCCCAGCGTGTCGATGTCGACCTTGAACACGTCGGTCGTGATCGTCACGGTCTGGCTCTGGAACGGTGCCGCGTTACCCGGCACCGCGGCCGCGCCGGCGGTCGTGCCGACAGCGGACGGCGTGCCGGCGGGTGCCTTGGCCGGAGCCTGTGCCGTCTTGGCCGGCGTGGGCGCGAACATGGACGGCCGGCCGGTGGAGATCATCCACTCGTTCCACAGGGCGACGAGCGAAACGGCGAAGACGATCCACAGGATGGTGCGTTTATTGATATCCATTGGGTCAAGTCAGGAATGGTTGCAACCGCAAGCGGTCGTGGGGGAATGCTTTGGCGGTACGGGATCGAACCCGCCCGCGTTCCAGGGATGGCAGCGGCACACGCGGCGCGCGGCCAGCCAGCTGCCTTTCGCGGCACCATGCACGCGCAGCGCCTCGAGCGCGTAATTCGAGCAACTGGGGTAGAAACGGCAGCTGGGCGGCATCAGCGGGCTGAGGGCGACCTGGTAGGCGCGCACCAGCAACCGCAGCGGCAACGTGAACAGCTTCATTGCCGTGCCTTCGTCTGCGAAGCGAACAGGCGCGCCAGTTCGATGCGCAGCGCCGCTTTCAACGGCGTGCTGGTGGCCGGGTTGGCCTTCGTATTGACCGGCTTCGCGAGCCGCACGACGCAATCGATCGGCGGCAGGCCGGTCGTGCGGAACAGTTCGCGCGTCAGGCGCTTGATGGTGTTGCGCGTGACGGCGCGCGGTGCGAAGCGTTTGGCAACGACAACGCCCAGCCGCGCATGGGGCAGCTGATTCTGGCGGGTGTAGAGCACGAAGTGCGCGCTTTTCTGAGCTGGGCGCAAACGAAAAACGGATGAAAATTCATCCGTTTTAACGATGCGCCGAGCGCGCGCGAAGTCGTGTGAACCTTCGCCTGTCGAGCCGTTGGAACCGATGTCCACGCTCAGCGAACAAGCTTTGGCTTATACAGCCAGACGCTTGCGGCCCTTGGCGCGGCGTGCGTTCAGAACCTGACGGCCACCACGGGTAGCCATACGTGCACGGAAGCCGTGGGTGCGCTTGCGACGCACGACGGAAGGTTGGTAAGTACGTTTCATGTTGGTCTCGCTAAAGAAGCAAAAAAATGCAAAATCGGGCCTGCCGCGCGGCGGAAGTACTCTGCATGCGCGCCAGTGGAATCCCTTCAGTTATTGGTGCCAATGACATTTCGCGCACCTATGCCAACAACCTCGGCACAAGCTGGCCAATCTCATCGCCCGCTAAGGTCCGCGCTGATCGTAAACTGAAAAAACACGGAGTACGGGCGGGGAACCCTGAATTATCGGCATTCTCTACATCGTTGTCAACAACCGCGCCACCCCGCAGCCGGGGCCGTCGTGCCATTTTTTCCGCAAAATCTGGCACAACCCTGTGGATAACTTGTTGGGTTCGGAGTTAGAATAGCGTGTTACGTGTGGCACTTATGGGCCCGCCGATCGTCCGACACCCTCTGACGCTACGCGGCCACACTTGGTGCCCTCCCACAGCTTTTGCAGACTGACGATTCATGGAAAATTTCTGGCAGACCTGTTCCGCGCAACTGGAACTGGAGCTGACGCCGCAACAATTCAGCGCGTGGATCAAACCACTCGTGCCGCTCGACTACGAGAACGGCAAACTGCGCATCGCGGCGCCCAACCGCTTCAAGCTCGACTGGGTAAAGACCCAGTTCGCCAGCCGCATCACCGCCCTTGCATCGCAATACTGGGAGGCGCCCACCGAGGTGCAGTTCGTGCTCGACCCGCGCCTGAACCCGGCCAAGAAGCCGGTCGCCAGCCCCGCGCCGAGCGTGCCGGGCGCGCCAAGCGTGCACACGGCCGACGTGCGCACGGGCGACCCCGTGACGCCGCCGCCGGGCAACGAATACGCGAACCAGCGCGGCCGCGAACAAAGCCGCATCAACCCGGATCTGACGTTCGAAAGCTTCGTCACCGGTAAGGCCAACCAGCTGGCGCGCGCCGCCGCGATCCAGGTGGCGAACAACCCGGGCGTGTCGTACAACCCGCTGTTCTTCTACGGCGGCGTGGGCCTCGGTAAGACCCACTTGATCCATGCGATCGGCAACCAGGTCATGAGCGACCAGCCGGGCGCGCGCATCCGCTACATCCACGCCGAGCAGTACGTGCGCGACGTCGTGACCGCCTATCAGCGCAAGGGCTTCGACGACTTCAAGCACTACTACCACTCGCTCGACATGCTGCTGATCGACGATATTCAATTCTTCGGCGGCAAGAGCCGCACGCAGGAAGAATTCTTCTACGCGTTCGAGGCGCTGATCGCCGCAAAGAAGCAGATCATCATCACGTCCGACACGTATCCGAAAGAGATCACGGGCATGGACGACCGCCTGATCTCGCGCTTCGACTCGGGCCTGACGGTGGCGATCGAGCCGCCCGAACTCGAGATGCGCGTGGCGATCCTGCTGAAGAAGGCGAAGTCGGAAGGCGTGACCCTGTCCGACGACGTGGCGTTCTTCGTGGCGAAGCACCTGCGCTCGAACGTGCGCGAACTGGAAGGCGCGCTGCGCAAGATCCTCGCGTACTCGCGCTTCCACGGCAAAGATATTTCGATCGACATCGTGAAGGAAGCGCTGAAGGACCTGCTCTCGGTGCAGAACCGCCAGATCAGCGTGGAGAACATCCAGAAGACGGTTGCCGACTTCTTCAACATCAAGGTCGCGGACATGTACTCGAAGCGCCGCCCGGCCAATATCGCGCGGCCCCGCCAGATCGCGATGTACCTGGCCAAGGAACTGACGCAAAAGAGCTTGCCGGAGATCGGCGAACTGTTCGGCGGCCGGGACCACACGACCGTGCTGCACGCCGTGCGCAAGATCGCCCAGGACCGCACCAAGAACCCGGAATGCAACCACGAACTGCACGTGCTGGAACAGACGTTGAAAGGTTGATGGCCCACGTTCAACCCAACGGCAGATGCCGGGGTCAGACCCGGCGGGTCTGACCCCAGGGTTTGCTCTTGGGTGAAAAGAACGACAGCGCTCCGCGCTCTTTGCCTTATCATGCGGCAACAATTAGCATTACGAATTAGTTATTAATTTTTTTATCGAGGATATTTATGCAACTGGTCAAAACCACCCGAGATACGCTACTTCGGCCACTGCAGATCGTGAGCGGTATTGTCGAGCGTCGGCACACGATGCCGATTCTGGCCAATATCCTCATCCGCAAGGAAGGCGAGGCAGTCTCGTTCCTGTCCACCGATACGGAAGTTCAGATCACGACGCACGCGGACATCGGCTCGGGCGCCGAAGTCACCGGCACCACGGTTGCCGCCCGCAAGCTGCTCGACATCCTGCGTGCGCTGCCGGAGTCCGGCGACGTGTCGCTGACCTTGGTGAACAAGCGCCTGACCGTCCAGAGCGGCAAGTCGCGCTTCGCGCTGCAGACGCTGGCCGCCGAGGAATTCCCGACCGTGCAACAGGCCGAAGCCTTCAACGCCTCGTTCTCGCTGCCGCAGAAAACGCTGAAGCACCTGTTCAACATGGTGCACTTCGCGATGGCCCAGCAGGACATCCGCTACTACCTGAACGGCCTGTTGCTGGTGCTGGACGGCGAGAACGTGATCGCCGTGGCCACCGACGGCCACCGCCTCGCGTTCTGCCAGGTGAAGACGGAGCAGTCGTTCGAGCGCCAGGAAGTGATCATTCCGCGCAAGACGATCATCGAACTGCAGCGCCTCCTCGAAGAGAACGACGAAGCGGTGCAGCTGGATATCGCCGCCAACCAGGTCAAGCTGGGCTTCGCCGACATCGAACTGATCTCCAAGCTCGTCGAAGGCAAGTTCCCCGACTACACGCGCGTGATCCCGAAGGGTTACAAGAACGACTTCACGATCGGCCGCGACGAGCTGCTGCGCTCCCTGCAGCGCGCGGCGATCATGACGAGCGATAAGTTCAAGGGCGTCCGCTGCATCATCAGCCCCGGCTCGCTGAAGATCTCGTCGACCAACGCGGACCAGGAAGAGGCGGTCGAGGAACTGGAAATCGACTACGGCGGCGATTCGATCGACATCGGCTTCAACGTCACGTACCTGCTGGACGTGCTGAACAACCTGAAGTGCGACCAGGTCAACGTCTCGCTGGGCGACTCCAATTCGTCCGCGCTGATCTCGATCCCCGACAACCCTGATTTCAAGTACGTCGTGATGCCGATGCGGATCTGATCCGCTTGCAGTTCCTGATTCGTGAATTTACAGAGAAAGCAGTCCATGTCCGAAAGCCATAACGAAGTCCCTGCGCAGGCCAAATCCGAAGAATACGGCGCTTCTTCGATCCAGATCCTGGAAGGCCTGGAAGCTGTCCGCAAGCGCCCCGGCATGTATATCGGTGACACCTCGGACGGCACCGGCCTGCACCACCTGGTGTTCGAAGTGCTGGACAACTCGATCGACGAAGCGCTGGCCGGCTACTGCTCCGAGATCCACGTGACGATCCATTCGGATAACTCGATCTCGATCACCGACAACGGCCGCGGCATCCCCGTCGGCCTGAAGATGGACGACAAGCACGAGCCGAAGCGCTCCGCTGCCGAGATCGTGCTGACGGAGCTGCACGCCGGCGGCAAGTTCGACCAGAACTCGTACAAGGTCTCCGGCGGCCTGCACGGCGTGGGCGTCTCGTGCGTGAACGCGCTGTCGAAACTGCTGCGCGTGACGATCCGCCGCGACGGCAAGGTCCACCAGATGGAATTCGTGCGCGGCGTGCCGCAGAACCGCGAAATCGAAATGCGCGACGGCGTGGCCGTCTCGCCGATCAAGGTCATCGGCGACACCGACAAGCGCGGCACCGACGTGCACTTCTGGGCCGACGAAGACATCTTCACGCACGTGGAATTCCACTACGAGATCCTGGCCAAGCGCATCCGCGAACTCTCGTTCCTGAACAACGGCGTCAACATCAAGCTCTCCGACCAGCGCACCGGCAAGGAAGAGATCTTCGCGTTCGAAGGCGGCACGCGCGGCTTCGTCGAGTACATCAACAAGGCCAAGAACGTGCTGCACCCGACCGTGTTCCAGGCGACCGGCGAACGCCAGTCGGACCAGGGCACGACGATCTCGGTGGACGTGTCGATGCAGTGGAACGACGCCTTCAACGAACAGGTACTCTGCTTCACGAACAACATCCCGCAACGCGACGGCGGCACCCACCTGACGGGCCTGCGCGCCGCGATGACGCGGGTGATCAACAAGTACATCGACGAGAACGAATTCGCCAAGAAGGCCAAGGTGGAAATCTCCGGCGACGACATGCGCGAAGGCCTGACCTGCGTGCTGTCCGTGAAGGTGCCGGAACCGAAGTTCTCGTCGCAGACGAAAGATAAACTGGTGTCGTCCGAAGTGCGCGGCCCGGTGGAAGAGATCGTGGCGAAGACGCTGACGGACTTCCTGATGGAAAAGCCGAACGACGCGAAGATCATCTGCGGCAAGATCGTCGAAGCGGCACGTGCCCGCGAAGCGGCCCGCAAGGCGCGCGACCTGACCCGCCGCAAGGGCGTGATGGATGGCCTGGGCCTGTCGTCGAAACTGGCCGACTGCCAGGAACGCGACCCGGCGCTGGCCGAACTGTACATCGTCGAGGGTGACTCCGCAGGCGGCTCGGCCAAGCAAGGCCGCGACCGCAAGTTCCAGGCGATCCTGCCGCTGCGCGGTAAGGTGCTGAACGTGGAGAAGGCACGCTTCGAGAAGATGCTGTCCTCCGAGCAGATCACGACCTTGATCGCAACGCTCGGCACATCGATCGGCCCGGACGAATTCAACGTCGAAAAACTGCGCTACCACCGCATCATCATCATGACCGACGCGGACGTCGACGGTGCCCACATCCGCACGCTGCTGCTGACGCTGTTCTATCGCCAGATGCCGCAACTGGTCGAACGCGGCCACGTGTACATCGCCCAGCCGCCGCTGTACAAGGTCAAGGCCGGCCGCGACGAGCGCTACCTGAAGGACGACCTGGAAGAAGCGGGCTACATGATGACGGTGGCACTGAACACCGCCGTGCTGACGCCGCGCGAAGGCGCCGACCCGATCACCGGCGAAGCGCTGACGGAACTGGCCCGCCAGTACAATCTGGCGAACGCCGTCATGACGCGCCTGACGCGCGTGATCGACCGTGCCGCGCTGACCGCGATCATGACGGGCGTGAAGCTGGACCTGTCCACGATCGACGCGGCCCGCGCCACCGCGCAGGCCCTGTCGGACAATGTGAACGACGCTGCGGTGACGGTGTCCGTCCGTTCGGACGAGCTGTCGGAAAAGCACATGCTGTGGATCGAGCGCATGCATCACGGTAACGTGAAGGTGTCGACAATCGACGCCGACTTCGTCACCAGCGCCGACTACGCCGTGCTGTCCAACGCCGCATCGACGTTCACGGGCTTGATCGGCGAAGGAGCCTTCATCCGCCGCGGCGAAGGCGAGCGCACGAAGGAATCCGCCGTACGCGACTTCCACGACGCGATGCAATGGCTGCGCGACGAAGCCGAGCGCACCGTCACGAAGCAGCGCTACAAAGGTCTGGGCGAGATGAATCCCGAGCA
Organism: Pseudoduganella flava; assembly: GCF_007830495.1. Classification (GTDB taxonomy): domain Bacteria; phylum Pseudomonadota; class Gammaproteobacteria; order Burkholderiales; family Burkholderiaceae_D; genus Rugamonas; species Rugamonas flava. Next base: position 22,468 of record NZ_VLKW01000016.1, read on the forward strand.
GCTGTGGGAAACGACGATGGACCCGACCGTGCGCCGCCTGCTGAAGGTGCAGATCGAGGACGCCATCGCGGCGGATCAGATCTTCACGACGCTGATGGGCGACGACGTGGAACCGCGGCGGAACTTCATCGAGTCGAATGCGCTGCGGGCGGGGAATATCGACGTGTAAGCGTCGCCTGCTTCAGCATCTGCACGGCCTCCTTCGGGAGGCCGTTTTTCATTGGCGGTTCAAGCAGCGCTGGCCGTGCCTTGCCGGATCATGCGCGCAATCGTCACGAGATTGACGGCCGCGATGACGACTTCCAGCGCCGTGCCGCCGATCGAGCCCGAGATGACGTTATTGGCGATCCACAGGCAAGTCCCCAGCAGCATCACCAGACGCATCGCGACGCCCTGCAGCAGAAACAACGCCAGCGTGCCCAGACACGACGCCCCGAGCGGCAGCCAGTCGCTGGGCTGCCTGGCCAACGCCATTCCCAGGCCTATATTGACCGCGACGACGGCCAGCGCGATCCAGACGGAACGCGTACGCAGCGCAAGCACTGAGCGCACCAGCGAGACCGTCGAACTGGCCACGGCCGTGTGATTGCCGAGCAGCGCGAAGTGGACGATGTAGGCGAAGCATTCGCCGGCCATGAACAGCTTGAAGCGGCGGTCGTCCGTTTGCAGGAACGAGCTGACGCCGAGGACGAAGGCGACGTAGCCGACGCATTGGGCGGGGGAGAACCAGTCGATGGGCATCAAGATGACGGCGGCCAGCCAATGGCGGCCGCAGGAAAATCGAACAGCCCACGATTATACTGGGCGCGGCCCTGTACGACCGCCGCAGCGCTAATCGGAGCTGAATTCAGCGCACGTAGAGATAAGTGTCGCTCCGCACGAAGTCTTGTGTCCGTGGTACGCGACGGGCACGCCATCGATCGTATGGCTGTCACTGCCCTCGACAATCGTGCACACCCCATGACCCGGCATGGGGCAGACACACTTGTCGCCCAACAGGGCGACCGCCTTGCCGCCGACCTTGAAGTGTGTGGCTATTACCGACATGACCTTGCCGCCATGGCTGGTCGGATCGCCGAGACGAATGACGTTTTTCATGGCTGAGCCTTCGTCAAAGTCCACTCGGTGGGAGTACTCAGGGTGAAGGTGGGCTGATGGTTCTTCAGCTTGTCCAGAACGGTTGTCGGTGCGAGCAATTGGGCCTGCGGCATCCGCGCCCCCTTGACGAAGTGCTGGGTTGCACCGCCGAGAACCTGATGGCCTTCGACATCGGCGCTACAACTCCACCAGCCGGTGGCTGGGCAGGACTGGGAGGCGCGGACGCTGGTCTCTTTGCGTTCCACATTGGCACGGGCCCCCTCCTTCAGTGATGCAGGTTGTACCTGCCGCAGGCGAAGCGATCCCGAGATTTGATCCCATAGTGTCTGCACATCCTTATCAGGCAAGCTGGAATTGACGGGTTCGCCGGGACGGCCGACTCCTGTACTAAGCTCCAGAGTCAGAAACGGCCTCAGCGCATCGGCTTCCTTCACAGTGTCGGATTCCCACATATAGCTGTGCCCATACGTTCCGTTGAGTTCTTTCACACGCTCGGACAATTCTTCACCTGGGATGCCATTGATCTCGCGCCGCCCCTTAAAAATCGTCTTAAAGTGCGATGCATACCTCGCGTGTACGCTGTTATCCGCGTGACGTTGCAGAAGGGTGGTGTCATTCTTCACGCCACTCATCGTACTTAGAGCAATGTTTATGTCTGGACGCTCAGCCCAACCGGCAAACAATACTGTGGACTCAATCGGCTTAGCCGTGGGAATGGGGTCGAGAATTATCCCATTCCCAAAGCAAAAGCCGGACCTTTCGGGCAACTCATCGTTCCGTCGTACGCGAAGTTGGCCAAGCAACGCCTGGAGCTCCTCAACCTCGTCTGAGTCTCCAATTTCCAGATAAAACGTAAAACTCACGCCATCGACACGTGCTAATGCCTCTATCGTCGCACTATTATGGTCGATTTTCTTAGGCCCCTCGAAGTGATAGGTCCACTGCCGATCAAACATAAATATCTTCCCGTTTGCAGGCGCATTCCTAACTTCCCGGACCAGTTCAAGATTTGGAAGACCTCTTTCGTTTTTTCCTGCAGCGAGCTCTTGCTCTCTGGCGAAAAGGCGCCTGCTGAACTGTGCCTCACTTTCAGAAACATCGGAAGAAACCCGCCAGCCATACACCTGAGATCCGCCGTAAGAGAACTGCATGTCTGCAGGAATATCGATCAGAAATCTCCCCACACAGATCGGGTGGAAAGATTCCGCTTTTCCTCGTGTGTCGTCCATTTTTACACCTCCAGAACTGAACCGTGCAGCAGCAATCACTAATGCCGCGAATATTAATATTGATGTCACGCATATTATCAATCTCAAGCGATTCATGATTCCGCAACACCTTTCGCTACAAGTTGCAAAGTTAAAGCGAGCGCGTGCTCATGAGAGAAAACGTCTTGGTGAGAAAATCCCTCGATACTAAATACCTCCTTCACTACATCTTTGCATCCCGCTGCCGATTTCGTTGGCACTGTTCCGTCACCCGCCTCATCTTGAAGCGATGGCACGAACCAATTCGTGTCTTTGGGCGTGAACTCAATAATCCGTCCTCCTCCCCGAAATCTCTCTACACACTTTCCGTTACCGAACACATTGACGCTTGAGTCTGGCGTTGTGCTTTTCCATATAAAGCGACCGTAAGATAAAAATTTAGGATCGCCACCATAAAGCGCATATGTATTCTGATGAAAGTAGACGCCTAAAACACTCTCATGGAACCGCTTTGCCTGCCGTACAGAGCGCGTCATCTTCTGCAGTGCAATCGTTTGATCGCGATGCTGTTCCGCCGGGTCTATAAGACTGGGATCGAATAATCTATACCAGGGCAAGATATCGGCATAGAAGTCGTAGATATTCTGAACAGGGACAGCCAAGCTTTGGCGTGGCTGTTTTCCCGTGCTCATGGGCGACACGCTTAACCATGGGGTTGGGTAGAGATGCGTGGGAAGCAACTCAAGAGCGCCCGGAGCATGAGCCATCACCGGATTCGTATGAGCCGGTGTGCGGCCTGCGATATCGGCAAATTTATCCGCAGCGGCGTTCTGGATCATTCCGTTACTCGGGCTTGATGACTCCGTTCCACAAGCAATCCGGCGGTAACAAACGGGCGCGCCCAGCGCTGGCATGCACGCATGCACAACGCATGCTATCCGGTCGTGTATCTGTTTCGCGCATGCACGCGCGACAAGTCCGCCCATTGAGTGCGTAACAAGAACCACCTGGCGGCAGTCCAGTTCAGGCGTGTTCCAGTGGGCAATGATCTCCTCGATATGCAGTCTGAGCGAGTTAGCGGATTGTTCATTCGATTGCAGCCAGTTATACCCGAACGCGTAAACCGGATACCAGTACTGCGCCAGCTTTTCAATCTCGGCAATCTCCAGCTCCGCCAACGCTCCCTTCTTTGTGCCATTCCACCGTCGCCGGTCAAACAGGTTTAAAGAATGCCAGTTGGATGAGGGGAACGGGGTCGCCGCGCAAGTGAGGAACTGACCAAATTGTGAGTGAAGCGCACACAGCAAAGTCCCGTAACTACTCCAGTGGACCTCGCCCCACCCACGCTCACGCGCCAGGCTCGCATTCATTCCTGCAATCGTTGCTGCAGCCGGCAGATCGATCGCGCCTGAAGGATCAACCTCCAACGTAGGTCCATCCAATATTTTCTGTCGAGTTGACGGAGATCTGTCCTCCCACTTGGTCGCCTCGCTGATCCCCTCATTTATGCCGTTGGGCGGCCGCCAGGCAGACTCCCCCGGCTTCAGTTCCCGATTACGAGGCGCTCCGTCCTTCGTACTCGCCCTCAAATTACTCCCCATAATCCCCGGCACGAGAATTATCGGCATCACCTTCGAAGGCGGCACATCCAGCCGTGCACGCACACGACACTCCTTCGGCGACAGCGTCGTCTTCGCACGCAACGTTCCGTCAGGAGCTGGGGTAGGCTGGCCGATCGGCCGGGTGGGTTCATTCGTGTTCGCCATGTGGACCTCAAGGTTGCTTGTCTGCGGGGTAAATCGTGATGTCGACGTCACCAATGGCGTCGCTGGTGACCAGCTCGGTGCGGCCCTCGTTATCGGTGACGCCTTCGACAGACGAGCCATCCGGCAGATCGAGCCGGTAGCGACGCCCGGCCACCGGTTTGCCGGTGTGACTGCTGAACAGCACCACCCGTTCATCCGTCTCCACCTTCGTGCTCGGGAACTTGACCTCCTTCGCACTACCGCCGCCGCCCTTCGTATGCTCGAACGAGGCTGACTTGATCGTGTACGCCCCTTTGCACTGCTGGACGACTTTCCCATCGCCGTAGTTCACCTGCGCGCCCTTGGTAGCGAGGCGGATTTCCGGTGCCTGCAGCTCGATGCCCTTGCCGGCATTGATCTTCACGCTGCCTGTCGCGGTCAATTCGATATCGCCGTTATGGCTCTGGATCACCACGTTGCCCGAGGCCGCGATCAGCTTCATGCCCAACTTGTGGGCAAAGATGCTGACGCCTCGCAGCGCGCGGAGAAACACGTTGCCGCCCGCGGCCACCTGCGCGTCTTTCGATGACAGCAGGTCGAGCGCGGTCTGCGCCGCCACAGCGACGTTGCTGTCGCTCGCCAGCAGCATGCCTTCGGGAGCGCTGGCCGCAATGACCGCGGCCGGTGCCTTGACGCCGTCCCACTGTCGTATGCGGTCGCAAAGCCGCGCCAGCTCGCCATGCATCGAGCCGTCTTCGGCATGCGTCTGTGCGAGTTGCGACAGTTGCTCTGCCACCGCTTTCAGCATCTCGGCCGTGCCGACCAAGTCGTCGCGGCTCAACTGCGGGCCGCCGGAATCGGCCTTGGCGGAAAGGAGGACGCCACCCGCTCCCCGGATCGCGATCGCGCTATCGGTCCGCAGCTCGGCGCCGTCGCCACGCGTCTCGCTGAACCCATCCACCAGGGGCTCGGTCAGCATTCCCATATTCAGCTGCGCGTCACTGTGGTCGCTGGCCAGCTGTACGCCGATGCGCCCTTTCGTATCGTCGAACCGCAGTTGGTTGCCACGCCCGCCTCCCTGCACCTCCCGGCTCCGCATCCCCGACAAATACCGGTTCCCCGGCAACCCGCCCCCACTGCTCAACTCCGGCGGCTTCCCACGCTCGTTGTACATCTGCCCCACGATCACCGGCTTGTCCGGATCCCCGCCCAGGAATGCGACGAGCACCTCGCTGCCGACGCGCGGCAACGACAGCGAACCGCATTGGCTGTGCCCCGGCCCATTGCCCGCCCAGCTGCTGGCCACGCGCACCCAGGCCGAGTCGTCGTCCGTGTTCGATGCGCCCACGTTCGATGCATGCTGGTGGTCCGCTGCGCGCGTGGCGGGGAAGCGGATCTTCACGCGGCCCAGCGCGTCGCAATGCACCTCCTCGTTCGCCGGCCCGACGACGATCGCGCTCTGCATGTGCACGGGCGGCAGGTCGGTGCGCGGGTCGTAGGCGGGGACGAGCGGTACGCCGCGGCGGACGGCCGTGAAGCGCATACGGACGGGGCGGTGGTCCAGGTCGTCGTTGGCCCAGCCGCTGCGGTGGAACACTTTCGCTACCCGCTCGGCCAGGTCGCGCGGCAGGTTGTTCTTCGCCGTGATGTGCAGTTCGGTGACGACGAATTCGCGCTCCATCTGCGGGTGGCGGTCGATCTCGGGGTGGCCCGTCAGCTCGAAGTATTCGCCGGCGCGGAAGTCACGCACGCTGCCCTCGCCGATGAAGCACTTGGTCTCGAAGTCGTGCCGCTTCATCGCCAGCGTGCCGAGCGCGGTAAGGTCGTCCGGATCGTCGCCCGCATGCGGCGGCAGTACCCGATAGTCGTCCAGCGCCGCGCCGACATCGCCGCCGCTCGGCCCCTGGTCCGTGTCGCTGTCGAGGCGCACCTGCATCAGTTCCGGGGCCCATGGGGTACGGTAGTCCCAGCTGTGCAACGTGACGACGCGCGGCTGCAGCTTGCGGACGCCGGTCCAGCCGGTGATCGCGTCGCGCCCCTCGGTGGCGGCGTCGCGGTGGTAGCGCACGGTGCCGGCCGTGCTTTGCCGCGCGCTTTCAAAACGGTTCATCAGGACCAGCTGGTGCTTCGGATACCGCTCCGATTCGTCCGGCCGGAAGCACCATGCGATGCCGCGGCGTTTGAGCAGACGGCGGATGAACGCGGCGTCCGTCTCGTTGTGCTGCATCGTGAATTCGCGCTGCGGATAGCTCACCTGCTCGAAGACGTCATCCGTCGCGATGCCGAACACGGGGCCCAGCACGCTGTTGTTGCGCTGCCATTCGTCCACCAGCCGGCGTACGATCTCCACTTCGTTGAGGTTGCGGTACACGCGGGTGTTGGTGCGCTTGTCCAGCACCGCCAACGCATCGCGGATCACCAGCTGGTAGCTCGCCAGGCCGCCGTCGCTCTCGCCGGCCCACGCTTCCGTGACGATGCCGCACACCGAGCGCAGCTTGCCGCGGTCCGTTACGATGTCGATCGCGGCCGGCTGGGCGATGAACTCCTTCAGCGGCAGCTGCGCATCGAGGGCCACGCACAGCACGCGGTACTCGAAGCCGCCGCACAGCGTTTCGACACCCTGCACCCGCTGCGGCAGCAGCACGTCTTCCATCATCATGCGCGGGTGGTCGACGCGCAGGCGCAGCGGACGGTTTTCCGTCACCAGGTCGCGGTGCGTGACGAGGAAATCGACGAACGCATTGACGATACCCATGCAGCCTCCTAAAGCGGCGAAACCTCGCCCATCCGTTCGGCACAGCGCAGCAGCTCCGCGCCGCTGGTGGAGCGCAGCACGACCCTGGTGAAATTGGTGCGCCCCGTGCAGCGGGCGTAGTAGTCGTCCAGCAGCCTGGCGAACACGAAGATGCTGCGCTGGGCAAATGCACTTTCGTCGATCGTCACTGCCACTTCCAGGCCATACGCCAGCAGCCCATGCCCCAGGTAGCGCGTCCACTTCATGTGTTCGGTGCGATGCACGGCGACGATGCCGGACAACTGGCGTTGCGCTACCGCGCAGTCGGCGGACGCGTTTTGCCCCAGCATCTCGACGAGCATGTTCCGCGAGTGGCAGCCGTATCCCCACGCCAGCGTGCGGATCAAGTCCCATTGGCCGCCGCGCCGGTCCGCCAGCGCGCAGGGCCGCGTCGGTTGGCGCAGCAGGCGGATCACGCGCCCGCCGGCCTGCTGGTCGCCCGTCAGGTCGCCGTCGGCATGACCGATGGGCAGGCTCGCCGGCAGGTCGCCGTTCGTGCATGTCAGCCGCATGTCCACCGTGCCGCTTTGCAGGCTGACGGGTTGCTCGTCGCGGTCGACGATCGTTACCTCGTCCTGCGTGCCCGTCGTGGCGTTTGCCAGCCGGGCGAGCCACAGGTACTCGGCCTGCCGGGTAAGCCCCACGTTCAATGCCGCCATGCGGGCGTTGATGGCCTGGCCATCCTTGTTCCCCGTCAGCTGGGCGGAATCGATCCGGTAGAACGTGCCCTCCGCTTCGCCGGCGCGCGGCACGACGATCTGGTAGGTCTTGCGCCCTTTCACCAGCCGCACGGGTTCCGCCGGCCGTTCGAACAGGTTGATCACGGGCGTGCATCCGAGCCGGAACGTTGCCGCTGACAGGGTTTCCAGCAGCCGCGGCGCCGGCGTCTCGTGCAGGTCCGGCAGGATCAGGTGCAGCGTGACGCTGCGCGCGCCGGGTGGCGCATGCGCGAGCACGGTGTGCAGGTCGATATCGAAGAAGTCGAACTTCTCCGGCATCGCGAAGTACTCGGCCCACAGGCGCAGCCCCGTTTCCACGTCGGTCAGCACCGGCAGCATCGCCTCCTCGGGGCGGTAGCCCACTGGCGTCAACGGCAGCGCAGCGAGCTTGCGCCATTGCTGGTCCGACTCCACGCAGGTGCACAGCGTGCGTGCCAGCAGCGCGTCGTACAGGGCCGTGCGGGTGGCGGCATCGGCATCGACGAATACACGCACCTTGTCGATACCCAGTTCGTCGAGACCGCGTGCCGGCTCCGTGCTGTCGATCGTCAGCTTGATCGCGCCGCCGGTGCCATCGGGAATACGCAGGTCGGCCGGCACGTCGATGCACGGGACGAAGCTGGCGGCAGTGATCGCAAGTGGCGCGAGCGTCACGTCGTAGACGGTGCGGAAGCGGCACGCCGGAGTAGCCCGCGTGCGCCAAGACGTGCCGCGCGGGATCGTGCTGGTCGTGCGCTCGTCGGTGCCCTGCACCTGGGCGATCGAGCATGATGGCAGCGGCCGCAGGTAGAACGGTTCGGTGTTTTCCAGCAGGTCGCTCGTGAAGCGGTCGTGCGCATGGTCCAGTTTCCACGCCTGTTGCGCGCACAGCAGCGCGGTGCCCTGCACGACTCTTTCGATGCCGGGATCGGCACTTTCGCCATCGGCCAGCGCCAGCTTGGCGGCCATCTCTGGCTTGCTGCGCACCAGCTCGCGCAAGTTGCGGCGCAGGATGGCCAGTTCCTGCATGAAGTAGGGAAGCAGCTTTTCCATGGTCAGAGCGGTAATGAGGTTGCTGCCCGCGCCGTGCAACGCACCAGCTCGCGCCCCGCCTCGTCGACAACGACCAGCTGCGTGAAGCTGTGCGGCTGCGCGTAATACGCGAGGAACCGGTCCATCACTTGGGCGAACACAAACACGCCGCGCCGGGCGAATGCCACGTCGTCGATCGTGACGCGCACCTCGATACCGTGCATCCAGGCCGCCCCTTGCGGGAAGCGCAGCCAGGCAGCGGCGCCATGGTGATCGAGGCCGACGATGCCCGCCAACAGCTGGGCCGGCGCATCGTACAGGCGCAGCAGGTTCAATAACGCCGGCAATCCCTGCCGCGACAGCCTGCGCTCGGTGGGCGAGCGGGCGGCCAGCACGTGCCATGGATGGGCGTTCGGGCGCGCTGCCGTTGGCACCATCAGCAACCGCGCCGCGCCGCCTTGCCCCGTCAGATCGCCGCCGGGATGGCCGATCCGCAGCCCGGCCGGCGGCTCGGCGTTCGTACAGGTGACGCGCACCGCCACCGTGCCGCATCGCAGGTCTAGCGGACGCTGTTCACCGTCCACGAACGAGATCGTGTCCTGCACGCCCGCCGCCGTATCCGCATGCCGGAGCAGCCAGCACCCGGTGTTGCGGGAACCGCGCGGCCCGTCGAACGGCGCGAGCACGTTGCCGTCGTGCGCCACCGCATCCACGCTGAACAGCGCCACGCGGGCTTCGTCTCCCTGCGCGATCCGCAATGGATAGGCGTTATGGCCCGCGCTGACCCGCACCGGTTCGGCGACCCGTTCGAACAGGTTGACGACGGGCGTGCACCCCAGCCGCAGTGTCGCGGCGGACAGCGCTTGCAGTGCTTCGGCCGCGTCCAGTTGCGGCAGCGCTACGTGCAGGACGAGGCGGTGCGTGCCGGCCGGGCAGCGCGCCAGCACCGGCTGCAAGTCGATGTCGAAGAAGTCGAACTTGGCGGAGAAGGCAAAGTACTCGGCCAGCAACCGCAAGCCCGCTTCGTCGCCTTGGCGCGGCGGCAGCAATGCCTCGTTGTCGGCGCATCCCACCGCGGCGAACGGTGGGACGGCCAGCTGGCACCATTGCCGGTCGCTGTACAGGCAGGTGCATACCGCATGCATGAACAACGCATCGTGCAGGGCGCTGCGTAGCGCGGGTGGCGCATCAATATAGACGCGCAGCGGCGTGGCCGCGGCCACGTCCAGCGGCAGCGCGGGATCGATGCTCTCGATGGCGATGACGATCTCGCTGCGGCATTCGGGCGGCAGCCCGAGGGCCGCGGGCATGTCCAGGCACGGCAGGAAACGGGCCGACGTGATCGCGACAGGCAGCAGCGTCACGTCGTAAACCGTGCGGTAGCGGCATGCGGGCCGGCCCCGCGTCACGAGTTCGGTGCCCCGCGCGAGCGTTGCCGGCGCGGCGCCGAGCACCTGCGCAATGGCGCACGACGGCATTACGCGGCCGTGCTCCGGTGGCAAGTCATCGATCAGTGATGGCGCGTGCTGCTCCGGAGGGCGTTGCCCGCGCGCGGCACGGAACGCCACCGACTGCATCATCCGTTTCAGCTCCGCGTCGCTGGGCGGTTTGTCCATGCTGCGCTCCCGTGATAACGAGAGGCAATATTTACACAGGCAAACTCGGCGTTATTGACGCCACGCAACAACTAACGGCGCTATCGTCAGCCCAGCGTATCCGCCCAGATATTGGCAGCCCAGCTCTGCGCGTACGTGCCTTCCAGCGCGCTGGCGTCCTTCGACAGGCCGCCGGATCCCGGCACCACGAGCAAGGTCTTCTTCGCCGCGTCGTAGGCGTGCACGGAGGCGACGTGGATCACGTCCTGGTCCGACACGTAGCTGTAGCACGTGTTCGTCAGCACGGGGGCGGCAAACGGCGCGCGGCCGGACAGCAGGTCGACGACGGCCGCCGCGCACACCTTGGCGTGCTGGTTGGCCATGTGCGCGGACTTCGGCATCAGCGGCGCCGTCTGGATCGCGTCACCGATCACGTGCACGTTGGCGGCCTGCGTCGATTCGAACGTGACGAAGTCCACCTCGCACCAGCGTGCATTCGCGTTGGCCAGCCCCGTCTTCGCGGCGATCGCCCCGGCGCGGTGCGGCGGGATCACGTTCAACACGTCCGCCGTCACCTTCTCGCCCAGTTCCGAGATCGCCGTGCGCGTTGGCGCATCGATGTCCACCGTGCGGAATCCCGGGCGGTATTCGATGATGCCGCCGTAGCGCTCCTTCCAGATGCGCTTGAACAGCGGGCCTTTCGATACGACGTCCTCGTTCGCATCGAGCAGCAGCACCTTCGAACGGGGCTTGTGGCGGCTGAAGTAATGCGCCACCTGGCACGCGCGCTCGTACGGGCCGGGCGGACAGCGGTAAGGCGCCGGCGGCACCGCCAGCGCATACACGCCGCCATCCGGCATCGCTTCGAGCTGCGCGCGCAGCGCCACCGTTTGCGCGCCCGCCTTCCAGGCGTGGAGGATCTCGCCATTGGCCGGCATGCCCGGCAGTTCGTTGAACAGGAACTCGATGCCGGGCGCCAGGATCAACCGGTCGTACACCAGCATGCTGCCGGACGAGAGCACGACGGTGCGCTTGGCCACGTCGATGCCGGTGGCGCTGTCGCGCACCAGTTGCACGCCGTGCCGGCCCGTCAGGCCGTCGTAGCCGCGCGTCAGGTCGGCGATCTGGCGCGAGCCGCCCAGCACCAGGTTCGACAGCGGGCACGAGATGAACGTGGGATTCGGCTCGACCAGCGTCACGTCGATGTCGCCGCCGCTCCAGATGCGCACGTAGCGGGCCGCTGCCGCGCCGCCATAGCCGCCACCGATGACGACGACGTGCGGCTTCGCCCGAGGTGCCACGGTGGCGCAGCCGGACAATACAGCCGCGGCGCCGGCAGCGCCGAGGAAGGCGCGGCGCTTCATCGCTGCGCTCCCTTCTGCGCCGCGAACCAGGCGGCGATCTGCTCGAGCTGTTCGTCCGTGTAGCCCTTCGCCAGCTGGGTCATGATGGTGGCGGGCCGGCTGCCTTCCTTGAACGCCTTCAGGCTGGCCAGCAATGCTTCCTTCGGCTGCCCCGCCAGCGCCGGCAGCGCCGTGCCGGCCGGGTTGCCATTCGTGCCGTGGCACCCCGTGCACGTGGCGGCCAGGCGCTCGCCGGTGGACGGCGGCGGTGCCGCCTGGGCCGCGGCGGCCAGCAGCGCTACGATGGCGACGACGATCTTCATGGCCGTACTCCCGGTGATTCCATTGTCATGCCTTGTGCCCGCAGCGCGAGCCAGGCTTCCAGTTCGACGAGGTCTTGCGCGTCCGGTGGCGGCAGCGCCGCACGCACGCCGTTCATGCAGTTGCGCAGCCGGCGCTGCAGGCTGCCCATGCCCTGCCATTCGAGGCGGTAGATCGGATAGGCGTTCGCGTGACCTTGCGGGATCGTCGCACCGGCCAGCTTGCGGCCCCAGTGATCGTCATGGCATTGCGCGCACGACAGGTTCAGCTGGCCGATGCGCGTATTGAACAGCCGCTTGCCCCGCTCGGCGGCGGCACGCGTGCCCGCATCGTTCGGCGGCGCCACGGGCATGCCGCGCGACTGCAGCGCCACGTAGGCTTCCAGCGCCAGCAGCTCGTCCGACTCGGCCTTCCACGGAGCCGCTTGCTGCGCGCCCGTGCGGCACTGGTTGATGCGCTGGCCCAGGTTTAGCACCCGGCCGGCCGCCTTGTCGAATGCGGGATACCGCGCCGCGACGCCACGCATCGACGTCTTCGCATCGCCATGGCAGGCGGCGCAGCTCTTGTCGGCCTTGCCCGCCTTCGTGCTCCACAGCGCTTCGCCGTTGGCCACCCACAGCATGGCCGGGTTCTGCGTATCGTCGCGCTGCATCGCCCACGTCGATTCGCTCATGAATTCGCTGCCGGACTTGCGCCGATCTTGCGTCTGCGTCTGGGCTTGCGCCAGCGCTGCAGCGAGCATCAGCAACAGCGGCAGCGCCGGCGCGCTCATGGCGCCACCGTCAGCGCGATGCGCTCCGTTTGCGCGAAGCCGTGGTCGCCCGTCCAGCTGAACTCCAGCGTGCCCGTTTCCGTGGCGATCGTGAAGAACGCGATGTAGGGATTGGCGGCGATCGCCGGGTGCAGCTCGGCCGCGAACACCTGCTCGCCGTTGTAGGTGCACGTGAAGCGGCGGATGACGTCCTGCGGCAGCGGCTTGCCGTCCGCCCCCGGCCGGTAGCCGGACTCCATCGGGTGCGCGATCAGTGCGCGGATCTCGATAATGTCGCCGCGCTTCGCCGTCTTCGGCATGTGGATCAGCGCTCTAGCCATCAGGGCGCCTCCCCTTCGATGCAGGCGGCCAGCGTGACGATCACGTCCACCGTCTGCTGCCAGCAGCTGCCGTCGCTCATCCTCGCGACGGCGACGAGCTTCTGCGACGTGGCAAGGCGGATGCGCGTCGATACCTCGGCCTTGCCGGCGCGCGGGCCCAGCGTGAACTTCGCCACGTCCGTTTCCGGATTGCGCTCGTTGAAGATGGCGATGCCGGCCACGTGGTCGGCCGCCGTCATCGGGCTGTCGACGCGGATCGTCACCGGCACGGCGTTGCCATTGTCGATCAGCTTGGCGATCTCGAACGTCACGCGCCCCGTTTGCGGCGGCTTGTTGTCCGTATAGGCAGCGACGGCGGCGGCCATCTGTTCAGGCGTGGCGGATGCCGGGCGCACCAGCGCCAGCAGCGTGCCCGCGGCGATCAGCTGGCGGCGGTGGCGGTTTGGTCTCATCGGTTGCCCTTCAGTGTCGCCAGAAAGGCTACCACGTCTTCGATCTGCTGGGCCGAGAGGATCGTGCGGCCCTGGTGCGCCGGCGCCACGCGCACCAGCCCTTCGGTGCGGTAGTACGACGGCATGATGGTGTCCGGATTGATGCGCGCCGAGTCGGCGATGCGCAGGCGCAGCTGCGGCACGGTCCAGCGTGCGCCTGCGCCGTCCAGGCTGGGCGCCAGGTCGCCCTGGAAGCGCTCCTCGGGAATCGGGGCCGTATGGCACAGCAGGCACAGGCCCACCTGGCGGTCCGCCACGATCGCGCGGCCGCGGACCGGGTCGCCGGGCGTGGTGCCGGGCAGCGGGTGGTCGATACCGTCGGCGGCAGCGCTGATCTGGCACGCACAGGCCAACAAGAATGGGGACAGCCCCCTTGCTACCGCCTGCATCCAACAGCAGGCGGTGGCGGTGTTGGGGGCTGTCCCCTGAAGCGCCATCGCTACGCTTTCTTCAGGCTGTGGTTCTTCAGCGGCAGCTCGCGGATGCGCTTGCCGGTGGCGGCGAAGATCGCGTTCAGCACTGCCGGCGCGGCGACGGCAATGGTCGGCTCGCCGACGCCGCCCCAGAAGCCGCCGGATGGCATCACGATCGTCTCCACGGCCGGCATCTCGTCCATCTTCAGCACCTGATAGGTGTCGAAGTTGGTTTGCTCCATCTGCCCATCCTTCACCGTGCAGGCGCCGTACAGCGCGGCCGACAGGCCGTACACGAACGAACCTTCCACCTGCGCCTCGATCTGCTGCGGGTTCACCGCGTGGCCCGGATCGGTCGCCGCGACGATGCGGTGGATCTTCAGTTTGCCGTCCTTCGCCACCGACACTTCCGCGCAGGCCGCCACGTAGCTGCCGAAGCCCATCGTTTGCGCGATGCCGCGATAGATGCCCTTCTTCGGCTTCTTGTCCCAGCCCACCCGCTCGGCCACAGCGTTCAGCACGGCCAGGTGCTTCGGGCTGTCCTTCAGCAGCTTGCGGCGCAGCGCCAGCGGGTCCTGCTTCGTCGCGTGCGCGATCTCGTCGATGAAGCACTCCACGTAGATCGTGTTCTGGTTCAGGTTCACACCGCGCCAGAACCCCGGCGGCACGGCCGGGTTGTACATCGCATGATCGATCAGCAGATTCGGCACGCCATAGCCGAACGTCCCTTCCGGGCCGGACGGGTTCAGGCCCTGGAACGCGGCCGGATCCTTGCCGTCCTTGACGTTCTGCGGGAACAGCGCGGCCAGGATCGACTGGCCGGCAATGCGCATGTGCAGCGCCGTCACGTTGCCCTGCTTGTCCAGGCCCGCCGTCAGCTTGCACTGCGTGACAGGGTGGTACTGGCCGTGCAGCATGTCCTCCTCGCGCGTCCAGATCAGTTTTACGGGCGTGCCTAGCATCTCCTTGGCGATCAGCACCGCCTGGCGCAGCCAGTCGTGCACGGCGCCGCGCCGGCCGAAGCCGCCGCCGAGGTGGAGCTTGTAGACGTCGCACTTCTCCTGCGGCAGGCCGGCCGCTTCCGACGTGGCGGCCAGCGCCGCTTCGCCGTTCTGCGTGGGCGTCCACACTTCGCAGCGCTCCGGCGTCCAGCGCGCCGTGGCGTTCATCACTTCCATCGTCGCGTGGTTCTGGTGCGGGTATGCATACACGGCTTCGATCTTGCGCGCGGCGCCGGCCAGCGCGGCCTTCGCATCGCCTTTCGCATTGCCGGAGGCAGCCTCCGGCGCAGCGAGCTTCGCCTTGATCGCCGCCGCCACGTCGGCGCTGGACAGGTTCGCGTTCGGGCCCTTGTCCCATTCGATCGGCAGCGCATCGAGCGCCGTCTTCGCGCGCCACCACGTGTCCGCCACGACGGCTACCGCATTGTCGCCCACCTGCAGCACCTTCTTCACGCCGGGGCGGCCCTTGATCGCGTCGGCATCGAAGCTCTTCAACTTGCCGCCGAAGACGGGGCAAGCCTTGATCGCCGCGTTCACCATGCCCGGCAGCGCCAGGTCCATGCCGTACACCTGCTTGCCCGTCGTCTTGTCGACCGTGTCCAGGCGCGCCAGGCGCTTGCCGGCGATCTTCCAGTCCTTCGGGTCCTTCAGCGCCACGTCCTGCGGCGGCGTCAGGCGGCCGGCCGCGTCGGCGACCTTGCCGTAGGTGACGGTGCGGCCCGTGGGCACGTGCGTGATCACGCTGTCGGCCGCGCGGCAGTCGGCGACCGGCACCTGCCACTGGTCGGCTGCCGCCTGCACGAGCATCATGCGCGCCGCCGCGCCGCCCTTGCGCACGTAGTCGTGCGATTCGCGCACGCCGCGGCTGCCGCCCGTCGAGTAGCTGCCCCACACGCGCTTCCTGGCCAGGTTCGTGCCGGGCGTCGGGTATTCGGTCGTCACGCGGCTCCAGTCCGCGTCGAGCTCCTCGGCCACCAGCTGCGCCAGTCCCGTCAGCGTGCCCTGGCCCATCTCGGAGCGGGCGATGCGGATGACGATCGTGTCGTCCGGCTTCACGACGACCCAGGCATTCACCTCGGGCGCCTGGCCGGCGGGCTGGGCCTGGGCCGTGAACGGAATGTGGAAGCCGACGACAAGGCCGGCGGTGGCGGCGGCGGAGCGTTTCAGGAAGCCGCGGCGCGCGGGCGACGCAACGGTAGCGGTGCTCATGCCTTGCTCCCTTCACGATGTTCGATGGCGAGATTGGCGCTCGTCGGATCGCCGCCGCGCGCGACGACGTGGATCGCCTTGCGCACGCGGTTGTAGGTGCCGCAGCGGCAGATGTTCGTCATGGCCGCATCGATGTCCGCGTCGGTCGGTTTCGGCTTGTCCTTCAGGAGTGCGGTGGCGGCCATGATCATGCCGGACTGGCAGAAGCCGCACTGCGGCACGTCCAGCGCGGCCCACGCCTTCTGCACGGGGTGCGAGCCGTCCGGCGACAGGCCTTCGATCGTGACGATCTTCATCTGTTCCGTCACCGTCGACACGGGCCGCACGCAGCTGCGCGTCGCTTCGCCGTCGATGTGCACCGTGCAGGCGCCGCATTGCGCGATGCCGCAGCCGTACTTGGTGCCGGTCAGCCCCAGCTGCTCGCGCAGCACCCACAACAGCGGCGTATCTTCCTCCGCCTCGAATTGCCGTACCTGTCCGTTCACGTTCAACTTCATGCCTGGTCTCCTGGTGAAGAGTGGGTGGGAGCGCGGGCGGGCGCATGGCCGGGGATCATCCCAGCACCGCGCGCGCCGATCAATGGGCGGCGGTTGGCAGCTGTATTCAAGTTCCGTCAACAATACTTTGTAGGCAACCCGGCGGATATCTTACAGCCGATTTATCTAGTCCGCATTCGTTCCGGCAATTTTGACTACGATCAAGGTTTTTGTTGCGGCGCATCACTAAACTGGCTTCCGCTAACACGTCAAAACGAAGAGGAAGCATCATGAAAAAAGCAGTCATGGCAGTAATGGCGGTCACCGTGGGCATGCTGGCAGGCCAGGCTTCGGCACAGGAATCGAACTGGCTCGTGCGCGCCCGCGCCGTGCACATCGACCCGGCCGACAAGGCCGATCCGGTCGGCGGCGTCGGCGCATCGGACCGCATCAGCGTCGAGAACAAGACGATTCCGGAAGTGGACATTTCCTACTTCTTCACCAAGAACATCGCCGCTGAACTGGTGCTGACCTATCCGCAGAAGCACGAGGTCTACCTGGACGGCAAGAGCATCGGCACGTTCAAGCACCTGCCGCCGAGCCTGATGGCCCAGTACCACTTCACGCCTGAAAAAACGATCAGCCCGTACCTCGGCCTCGGTATCAACTGGACCACGTTCTCGAAGAACAAGCTGCTGAACGGCCAGGGCAGCCTGGAACACGACAGCTTCGGCCTGGCCGCGCAAGCGGGCGTCGACTTCAAGCTCGACAAGAACTGGTCGCTGAACGTCGACGTCAAGAAAGTGCAGATCCGCAGCGACGTGATGATCGCCGGCACGAAGGTCAGCAAGGTCAAGGTCGACCCGGTGCTGCTCGGCGTGGGCGTCGGCTACCGCTTCTAAGCACGATAACAACAACGAGTACAGCGTTTCAACCTGGAGTTACTCCAAGCCTTTAGCCTGCCCGGCTTGCCGGTGCAGGCTTTTTTTTTGCCAAAAAATGCCTGGAAAATGAGGTCTGTCCGTGATGCGTTTAGTTGGCAAGCTGCGTGCGCTGAAGACGCCTGCTTTAACCCAACGGCGAAGGCTGGGGTCAGACCCGCCGGGTCTGACCCCGGGGTTTCGGGTCTCGGGTTTGCCTTAACTGAACGGCATTAGGGTCTGCCCTCATTTTCCAGGCAATGTTTTTATCGGGCCAGCTCTTCGCGCAGCTCGCGCGCGAGCGCGCGGCGGCCTTCGTCTGGCAGCCAGGTGCCGACGGCGATCGAGATGCCGCGCGCTTCCAGGCGGATCGGGTCGCGCCGCCGCCGTGGTGCCACCACGCGCAGCCAGTGCGGGTCGAGCTGGAACAGCTTGATCTTCCCGCCGCGTAGCTGCTCGACGAACAGCTTGCCATGCTCCAGCACGATACGGTCGCAATCGGACGCGTGCCGGCTGTAGTTGACGAATGCCGCCGTCACCGCGGCGATCTCCAGCGCCGCGAACACCAGCACGTACCAGGCGCCTTGCCATGTGAAGAACACGGCCACGACGACCGACAGAACGAGCAGCAGCGCCCAGGCGGCCATCGTCTGGCGCGGCGTCAGCGAGCAGTTGCGGCGCACCAGCCACTCGCGCCTGCCGCCATCGAAGGGCCAATCGCGTTTCATCGCGCATCCTCGCTTGACGATTCCTCGGCGGTGCCCGGCACGGTCGTCATATCGTTCTCCTGTCGATTGCGAGGCAATGTAACCTTCGTTGAACTGCCGCGCACACACGATAGCGCGCGGCAAGCGATCGCTGTGGTGCGGTACCAACTCAGCCGCTTGCACCTTTGGCAGGGCGTTACAGGAAGGCCAATGGATCGTTGTATGGGCGAGACAGGGCCCGTCAAAAGAACCGTATCGCCCAGCAATACAGCCTTCTTTCGTGCAACATGAAAGCTGAATCGGCGGCCGCCAAGAGCCGCGCATGACTGATATTCAACAAGTGGGGTAGACATGTTCAATCTAAAGATCGGCGCTCGTCTCGGGCTGGGGTTCGGCGCGGTGCTCGCGCTGCTGCTGGTCGTGCTGGCGATCGGCCTGAGCTCGATGGCGCGCATCGGCGCGCGTACGGACGATATCGTGGCGGACAAGAACGTCAAGCTGGAAGCGGCCAACACGATGGTCGACAACATCCGCAACGTCACGCTGGCGCTGACGACGATCATCGTCACCCCGAGCACGCCGCAGGTCAACGCGGAGCTGGAGAAGGTGGCCGGCTACCGCAAGAATTACGCGGCCGCGAAGGCCAGGCTGGTGAAGCGGCTGACGACCGAGCGCGAGAAAGCGCTGATGGCGAAGGTCGATGCGCTGCTGGCCGACGGCGCCGCCAAGAACGACAAGCTGATCGCGCTGCGCAAGGATGGCGAGATCCAGGACGGGACGGAATACCTGCTGAACACGGCGGCCCCCACGCTGACGGGCGTGCTGACCGCGATGGACGAGTTGATCGACTATGAAGCCGAGCAAGCCAATGCGGCGGGCGCGGAAGCCAATGCGGTCTATCGCAACGCCCAGCTGCTGATGATCGCACTCGGCATCGCTGCGCTGGCCGTCGGCGCCGCGATCGCGTATTTCGTCACGCGCTCGATCACCCGCCCCATCGGCGAAGCCGTCGACGTGGCCGAGACGGTGGCCGCGGGCGACCTGGCATCGACCATCGCGACCGATCGCAGCGACGAGACGGGCCGCCTGCTGAGGGCACTGAAAGGCATGAACGACGCGCTGCTGAACGTCGTCGGCCAGGTGCGCAGCGGCACCGAAGCGATCGGCACGGCGTCGCGCGAGATCGCGGCGGGGAACATGGACCTGTCGGCGCGCACCGAACAGCAGGCCGGCTCGCTGGAGGAAACCGCCTCGACGATGGAAGAACTGACCAGCACCGTGCGCCAGAACGCGGACAACGCGCGCCAGGCCAACCAGCTGGCCCGCAACGCATCCGAAGTAGCCACGCGCGGCGGCGCGATCGTCTCGCAGGTGGTCGACACGATGGGCACGATCAATGCCTCGTCGAAGAAGATCGTCGACATCATCGGCGTCATCGACAGCATCGCGTTCCAGACCAATATCCTCGCGCTGAACGCGGCGGTGGAAGCGGCCCGTGCCGGTGAGCAGGGCCGCGGTTTCGCCGTCGTGGCAACGGAAGTGCGCAACCTGGCGCAGCGCTCGGCCGGAGCGGCCCGCGAAATCAAGGAACTGATCACCGCTTCCGTCGCGGACGTCGACCAGGGCTCGCGCCTCGTCAATGAAGCGGGTACGACGATGGGCGACATCGTGCAGAGCATCACGCGCGTGACGGACATCATGGGCGAAATCGCTTCCGCGAACCAGGAACAGACGACCGGCATCGAGCAGGTCAACCAGGCCATCACGCAGATGGACGAGGTGACGCAGCAGAACGCGGCCCTTGTCGAGGAAGCGGCGGCCGCATCGCAAAGCATGCAGGAGCAGGCGGCCCGGCTGGCCGAGGTGGTGGCGTTCTTCCGCACTGGCGAGACGGCCGCCGCGGCCGCTGCCGCCGCCGCGCAGCCGGTAGCCGGCAGCAGCGCGGTCGCCCTGGCCCGCCCTGCCGAGCGCAAGCCGGCGGCACCGATTCGCACCGGCGTGAAAGTGCCGGCCCGCAGTGCCGACGAGTGGGAAGAGTTCTGAGGTAGCGTGGACGGTCAGGCGCCGCCGCGCTTGACGTGCACGCGGGCCGCGCCGTCCATCGTCGTCAGGCCGGCGGTGTGCCCCGCGGCAGTACCAGCGAGAACACGGAACCCTCGCCCGGTTTGCTGGCCACCGTCAGCGTGCCCTTGTGCGCCTCGGCCAGCTGGCGCGAGATGTACAGGCCCAGGCCAAGGCCGGACGGCACGCCGTTGCCTGCGCCCCGTTCATACGGCAGGAAGATGCGGGCCTGCATCGCTTCGTCGATGCCTGGGCCCTGGTCGATCACGTCCACACGTGCCTCCGCTTCCGTGGCGACGAGGCGGATGCTGACCGGCTTGCCGCCGCCGTAGCGCAGCGCGTTCGTCAGCAGGTTGACGATCACCTGCTCGATGCGGAACTCGTCCCACCAGCCGCTCACCGCTTGCGGCGCATCCAGTTCGAACGTGGTGCCCGCATCCTGCGCCTGGCGCGACAGGTCGCTGGTCAGGCGCCGCAGCATGTCCTGCAGCTCGGTCCAGCCGGGGCGGATCGACAGCACGCCGCTGCGGATGCGCGACACGTCCAGCATGTCGTCGATCAGCCGGATCATCGCCTGGATCTGGCGCTCGTCGCGCGCCACCATCTTCGTCAGCGCATCTTCACCGAACGCTTCCAGGTTGCCGCGATCGAGCTGCATCTTGCGCATCTGCGTTTCGAGGAACAGCGTGTTCAACGGTGTCCTCAATTCGTGTGCGACCATTGACATGAACTCGTCGCGCATGCGCAGCGCGTAGCGCAATTCCTCCTGCGCGGCGCGCAGCTCGTTCATCGTGGCCTGTTGCTCTTCCACGCGGCGGCGGATTTCCATGCGCTGACAGTGCAGGTCGACGAACACGTTGACCTTGCTGCGCACCGCATCCGGATCGAGCGGCTTGTAGAGGAAGTCGACCGCGCCAGTTTCATAGCCCTTGAACGCGTAATTGAGTTCCTTGCCGGCGGCGCTGACGAACACGATCGGGATGTGCCGCGTCTTGTCCGTGCCGCGCATCAGCTCGGCCAGCTCGAAGCCGTCCATGCCGGGCATCTGCACGTCGAGGATCGCCAGCGCGAAGTCGTGCTCGAGCAGCAGGGTCAGTGCTTCCTCGCCGGACATCGCCTGGTACACGGCCCGGTCGTCGGCGCGGATGATGGCGTTGAGCGCGCGCAGGTTCTCCGCCAGGTCGTCGACGATCAAGAGCTTCGTGGGTTCCTTGTTGGGCTCCTTGGCCACGTGGTTCATTGTGTACTCTCCAACTTTATGCGGGCAGCGCCAGCAGCAGCTCGCGGATATCCCGCAGCGGCAGCACGAGGTCGGGCGGCCGCTTCCTGATCGCTTCGTTCGGCATCACGGCGACTTGCGCCTCGGCCGGGTCCTGCACCACCGTCAGCCCGCCGGCCGCGCCGATCGCCGCGAGGCCGGCGGCACCATCCTGGTTGGCACCCGTCAGCAGGATGCCGGCCAGCCGCGCGCCATACACGTCGGCCGCCGATTCCATCGTGATGTCGATCGCCGGCCGCGCGAAATGCACCGGGTCTTCCAGCGACAGCGAGAACACGCCGCCTTCCTCGATCGACAGGTGGTAATCGGCCGGCGCGAAATACAGCGTGCCCGGTTCCAGCTCTCCCTTGTCCGCCGCCTCCTCGACGCGCAGCGCCATGCGCTGCCGGAACACTTCCACCAGCTGGTTCTGGCGGCCGCGCATCACGTGCAGTACCGTCACGACCGGCAGCGGATAGTCGGCCCGCAGCGACGGCAGGATGTCCATCAGCGCGTTGACGCCGCCGGCCGACGCGCCGACCACCACCGCCTCGATCCGGTCGACGCGGCGCGAGTTCAACGCCTGGCGCACCATCTCGTTCATCACAGTTTCCTGAACAGCCGCTCGCGCTTGACGATCGGCTCGAACAACGGGCCATAGGCGGAGAAGTCGATGCTCTCCTTGCTGCCCAGGCCCAGGAAGCCGCGGTGGCACAGGGATTCATGAAACAAGCCGAGCGCCCGCTCCTGCAGCTTCTTCTTAAAGTAAATCATCACGTTGCGGCAGCTGATGAACTGCGTTTCCGCGAACACCGCGTCGGTGGCCAGGCTGTGATCCGCGAACGTCACGTTTTCCGCCAGCGAGCGATCGAACAGCGCCGCGTTGTAGGCCGCCGTGTAGTAATCCGAGAACGCGCGCCGCCCGCCGGCGGCCTGGTAGTTCTCCGTGTACGCCCGCATGTTCTCCAGCGGGAATACTCCTTTCTTGGCCTTTTCCAGCGACTGGGGATTGATGTCGGTCGCGTAGATGATACTGCGTTCCAGCAGCCCCTCCTCCTTCAGCAGGATCGCCAGCGAATACACTTCCTCGCCGGTGCTGCAGCCGGCCACCCAGATCTTCAGCGAAGGGTAGGTGGACAGCACGGGCATCACGTGCTCGCGCAGCGCCGCATAGTAGGTGGGGTCGCGGAACATCTCCGTGACGGGGATCGTCAGGTATTGCAGCAGCTCGGAAAACGCGCTCGGCTCGTGCAGCACGCGCGACTGCAGCGTCGAGATCGTGTCACAGCCCATCTCGCGCATCGCATGCAGCACGCGCCGCTTCTGCGACGCGCCGGTGTAGTCGCGGAAGTCGTAGCTGTACTTCAGGTAGATCGCCTCCATCAGCATGCGCAGCTCGATGTCGGTATCGCTGTGCTGGGGGCGGATCGGCTGCATCATGTCGGTTCCTCAGATGCGGTCCAGCGCCGGCATCCAGACGCGCAGCAGCGAATACAGGCGCGACAGGTCGATCGGCTTGGCCAGGTAGTCGTTGGCGCCGGCCGCCAGGCACTGTTCCTGGTCGTCCTTCATCGCCTTGGCCGTGATGGCGATGATCGGCAGGCGGTTGAAGCGCCCGTCGGCGCGGATGCGGCGCGTCGCTTCCAGGCCGTCCATCCCCGGCATCATCACGTCCATCAGCACCAGGTCGATGTCGGCCACGGCGTCGAGCTTTTCCAGTGCCTCGAAGCCGTTGCGGCCGATCTCGACGATCGCGCCCTTCTGCTCCAGCGCCGAAGTCAGCGCGAAGATGTTGCGCACGTCGTCGTCCACCAGCAGGATGCGGCGGCCTTCGAACACCCGGTCGCGCGAGCGCACCGTTTTGAGCATCGACTGCCGTTCGGACGACAGCTCGGACTCCACCTTGTGCAGGAACAGCGTGACTTCGTCGAGCAGGCGTTCCGGCGAGCGGGCGCCCTTGATGATGATCGAGCGCGAGTACTTGTGCAGGTCCGCTTCCTCGGCGCGCGTCAGGTTGCGGCCCGTGTACACGATCACCGGCGGGAACGACGCGATCTCCTCGTGCGACATGCGCTGCAGCAGCTCGTTGCCCTGCATGTCCGGCAGCTTCAGGTCGATGATCATGCAGTCGAAGATCGTGGTGCGCAGCAGCGCCAGCGCCTCCTCGCCGGAGGCCACCGCCTCGATCTCGATGTCTTCGTCGGAGATCAGCTGCACCACGCTGTCGCGCTGGCGCGCATCGTCCTCGACCAGCAGGATGCGCTTGATCTTCTGCGTGAACTTCTGCTCCAGCCGCGCGAACACCTCCATCAGTTCCTCGCGCGTGGTGGGCTTGAGCGCAAAGCCAATCGCGCCCATGTGCAGCGCCGCCTCGCCCGCGTCCGATGCCGATACCACGTGCACGGGGATGTGGCGGGTCGCCGGATTGTCCTTCAACAGCTGCAGCACGGACAGGCCGGAGCGATCCGGCAGGCGCACGTCCAGCAGGATCGCGCTGGGCTGGTACTGCTCGGCCATCTGCAGGCCTTCGTCCGCCGCGAACGCGACGAGGCAGCGGTAATCCATCTCGTGCGCCAGGTCGTACAGGATGCGGGCGAACGCCGGCTCGTCCTCGATCACGAGCACGGTGCGCTCGGGCGGCGGGGCCTTGTCGCGGTCGTCGTCGAACGCGCGCGTGACGGGGGCCGGGCTGGGTGCGGAGTCCGACGCCGGCGCGGGTGCCGGCGTGAAGCGGGGCAGCGGCGCTGGCGTCGGCGGCACTGCGGCGGTCGCGGGCGCCGGGGCCGGCGACAGCGCCGAGTCCACCTTGTGCGGCGGCGCCGACCATTGCACCGGCAACGTCAGCGTGAACGTGCTGCCCTGGCCGACGGCACTCTCCAGCGTGATCGTGCCGCCCAACAGCGTGGCCAGGTCGCGCGAGATCGACAGGCCGAGGCCCGTGCCGCCGTACTTGCGGCTCGTGCCGCCGTCGGCCTGCTGGAACGCGCCGAAGATCGCGTCGTGCTGGTCGGCGCGGATGCCGATGCCGGTATCCTGCACGGCGAAGCGCACCTGGCCGTTCGGGTCCGGCTGCACGCGCAGCGCGACGGCGCCCTTGTCGGTGAACTTCAACGCGTTCGACAGCAGGTTCTTGAGGATCTGCTCGAGGCGCTGGCAATCCGTATAAATCGTGTCCGGCAGGCCGGGCTCCATGACCAGCATGAAGTCCAGGCCCTTCTGGCGCGCCAGCGGGTCGAACGTGCGCGACAGCCCTTCCATCACCTGCTGCAGGCGCAGCTCTTCCGGGTTCAGTTCCAGCTTGCCCGCCTCGACCTTCGAGATGTCGAGGATGTCGTTGATCAGGTTTAAGAGGTCGTTGCCGGCCGAGTAGATCGTCTGCGCGAAACGCACCTGCTCGTCGTTCAGATTGCCCTGCGCGTTATCGGCCAGCAGCTTGGCGAGGATCAGGGAACTGTTCAGCGGCGTGCGCAGCTCGTGCGACATATTGGCGAGGAACTGCGACTTGTACTGGCTGGCGCGTTCCAGGTCGCGGGCGCGCTCTTCCAGCAAGGTCTGGGCGTCGTTCAGCGCCGTGTTCTTCTGGTCCAGCACGACGGCCTGCTCGGCCAGCTGCTCGTTGGTCTGCTCCAGCTCCGCCTTCTGGTTTTCCAGGCTGGCCTGCGATTCCTCCAGCACGCGCGACTGCTCTTCCAATTCCTCGTTGGCGGTGCGCAGTTCTTCCTGCTGCACCTGCAGTTCCTCGTTCAGCTGCTGCGATTCGACGAGCAGTTCCTGCATCCGCTGGCGCGCCAGCGTGGCGTCGATCGCCGTGCCGATATTGTCGGCGACGAGGTTCAGGAACTCCGTCTCGCGCTCGCCGACGGGGTGCAGGAAGCCCAGCTCGACGACGCCGTTGACACGGCCGTCGCTGGCCACCGGCAGCACCAGCACCTGCGTGGGCGTGGCGCTGCCCAGCGCGCTCGACAGCTTGAGGTAATCCTTCGGCAGGTTCTCCAGGTGGATCAGGCGGCGCATCTGCGCGGCCTGGCCGACGATGCCTTCATCCGGCGCCAGCAAGCGGCCGCGCTCCTCGTCCTCCGACGAGAAACCGAAGGCGGCGACGCGTTTCAGCAAGCCGTCCGGCTCGCGCACGTACATCGCGCCGACGACGACGTTCAGGTAGCGCGCCAGGAAATGCAGCAACGCGGTGGACAGCGCCGGCAGCGTCATCTGGCCGATGCCCTGCTCGGCGAGCTGGCTCTGGCCGGAGCGCATCCATGCCTGGCGCTGCACGCGCTCGGCATGCACGCCCTGTTCCTTCAGCGCCGAATTGTAGGCTTCGGAAAGCTTCATCAATTCGCTGCGGCCGAACCAGGCAAGCAAGCCGCTGATGATGAGGCTGATCGTGAGGAAGCCGACGACCGTCATGTACGTGACGGTCTTGGCATCGTCGGCGCGGTCCATCCGCAGCCGCTCCTCGGTGCCGATGAAGGTCTGGAACAGCGAACGGAGTTCGTCGAATTCCACCTTGCCCCGCTGGGCCCGGACGACGGACAGGTAATCGCCGCCTGTCGTGCGCAGCCGGATCATGTCCTCCGCGGCGCGCTCCCATTGCTGCTGCTGGGTGCGGATATTGCGCAGGCGGTCGATCTGCGTGGGGTTGTCCTTGACCAGCTCGTTCAGCGTGTTCACCGCCGTCTCGATCTTCGGCTTGGCCAGCTTGTACGGCGCGAGGAACGACTCCTCGCCGGTCAGCAGGTAGCCGCGCATGCCTGTTTCCATGTCGACGGTCAGCTTGCGTAATTCCTGCGCATTGCCGATCACGCGCTCGGAGTGCTCGACCATCGTCAGCGCATGCAGCAGGTAGGCGAACACGGCAACGAACACGGCCGCGCTGACGATGCCGGCGGCCAGCGGCAACGTGATGTTGCGGAACAGAATGCGGCGGAAGCGTTGGTCGTCGATACGGGTGTGGGGCATGGGTGGGCTGGTCTTGGCGAACAGAACGGAGAAAATGCAAAGTTTATCCGAATTGCAACGATTGCTGTCCGGTTGGGCAATCGTGCGCGCATCGCTATAATCGGTTGCACTACCTCATCGACAACACATCCATGCGCAAGCTGATTTTCCTGGCACCGCTGCTGCTGGCAGGCTGCTACAACGATTCCGCCACCTTCTATGCCGACAGCTCGCAGGAACACACGCTGACCGTGCGCCGCCAGCAGGATTACTTCTGGAGCGACGAGGGCCGCTTCACGCTGCTGGCGACCCGGCTGCCGGACTGCCAGCGCCGCATCGACCTGGCCGAGCTGCCGCTGGAGGACACGACCGTGGAACTGTACAGCGAGGGCGACAACCACTGGTCGCTGCGCGCCGGCAAGCAAGTGTGGCACGTGGAAACCCAATCGTGCGCGCTGGTCGCGCAGGACAGCACCCCGACCGGCACGAAGGTGGGCGACTTCAAGGCGGAGATCGACAAGATGAGTTTTGTCGAGGCGGGCGACGCCAAGAACTGAGGCGGCGTCAGAGCCCTGAGCGCAGCGTTTGCAGCAGAGCCGGTGCGTGCGGCCCCTGCGCCAGGCGGTCGGCCAGCTTGGCCAGTTGCAGGCGGTTGCGCTGGCTGAAGGCGTCGGGGATCGCGGCGATATCGGCAGCGATCATGCTGGCAGCCTGTTCGATCCGCCCAACGGATGAGCTTGTGTCCGATTCCGGGGTCGACCCCAGGGTGGACACGGGCTCTGCCGTAGCCTCCAGCAGCGCCGTCAAATACGTGACGCCCCATTGCAGCCGCGTGGCAGTGCCCGGCGCGGTGCGCCACGCTTGCTCGTACCAGTCCAGCATCGCGGCCGTGTCGCCGCGCCGGCGGGCACCGGAGGCCAGGTACAGCATCAGGTAGTACGGTGCCAGCGCGCCCGGCAGTTCGGCTTGCAGCAGCGCCTGCGCTTCGTCGTGCAGGCCGGCGTCGTTCAGCGCGCTGTAGGCCGTGTTGACGAGCGTGTGGCGTTCATACGGCGTTTCGGCGGCGGCCAGCGCGTCGTGGACTGCGGCGCGCATCCGTTCGGGCATGCCGGGTGCCGGGTGGCCCACGCGGGCCATGCGCATTTGCAGCCGCACGGCCAGCAAGCGGTCGGACGTGGACAGCCACATGTCGTCCGCCCACGCCTGCGCCAGGTCGAACAGCAAACCCGCCACCTGCGCATTGCCGGACTGGCGCACCAGGTTGCCGTGGTTGAAGAAGATGTCGCGGTTGGCGCGCACGAACTCGGCGTCACGGCACAGGTCCACCAGCCACGATGCCGCGGCCGGGTCGGCGTGCAGTGCCAGCGCCAGCAAGCGCAGGCGGGAAGCCGCGGCGGGCACCGGGCACGCTTGCGCCAGCGCCTGCAACACGTCGTGGACGGGGCGCCCTTGCAGCAGCACGCCTTCATCCGTGTCCCACGCGTAGTGAGCCAGCAGCGTCCATTCGGCGGCGGCAAGCGTTCGGGAACCGTCCAGCGCGGCGGCCAGCGAGGCCGAGGCGCTGTGTGACGCGTCGAGCGCGCCGTCGAGCAGCGTGACGAACATGTCGCCATCGATCTCGCCCGGCAGCCGCGTGACTTCGACGCCGCCGGGGGTGTACAACACGAGCGTGGGATAGCTGCGCAGTTTCAGGCGCTGCGCCAGCGCCTGGGCGCCGGGGACGTCGCCATCGATCCACACGGGAACGACGGCGCGCATCCGCTCGGCGAATTCATCGTGCGCGAAGATGTCGGCCTTGACGCGGTTGCACGGCGGACACCACACGGCGCCCCAGTACAGCAGCAGCGGCTTGCCCGTGGCGCGCGCCTTGGCGGCCGCTGCCTCGAAGCCCTCTTCCCACGCGACGACGCCCATCAGTCGCGGGCCAGCGCCAGGAACTCGGTGCGCAGCGCCAGGTTCGGCTGCAGCTCGCCCAGCATCGCGGACGTGATCGTCTCTTCGCCCGGCGAACGGATGCCGCGGCTTTCCATGCACATGTGGCGGCACTTGACGACGACGCCCACCGCCTTCGGCTCCAGCACTTCCATCAGCGTGTTGGCGATCTGCACCGTCATGCGCTCCTGCACCTGCAGGCGCTTGGCGAAACAATCCACCAGGCGGGTCAGTTTCGACAGCCCGACGATCTTACCGTTCGGCACATAGCCGACGGTGGCCTTGCCGAAGAACGGCGCCAGGTGGTGTTCGCAATGGCTGTAGACGGGGATGTTGCGCACGACGATCAGCTCGTTGTACTGCTCCGCACCGTCCTCGAACGCCTTCAGGATCTCGACGGGATCCTGCTCATAGCCGGACGTCCAGTGCTTCCACGCCTTGGCAACGCGGTGCGGGGTTTCCGCCAGTCCCGGACGGTCCGGATCCTCGCCGAGCGAGGTCAGGAATCGGCGCCAGTCTTGGTCGGAAAAAGAATCTTTAGACATGATGAATGCTGCTCAATTGAAAGGGGATCGCGAGAGTATACAGAAAATAGTCTTGCTTCACCGGCCCGCCTGCCGCGGCCGGTAGGCGCCGATCAGCTCGCTGGCGATGGAGACGCCGGGCGGGATCTCGGGAAATTCATCGTCCGGGCCGAACCAGCGCGCCTCGGCGATCTCGGCCGGGTCGGTGCGGATGTCGCCCTCCAGGTACTCGGCCGTGAACGCGATCATCAGCGAATGGGGGAACGGCCACGACTGGCTGCCGAAATAGCGCAGGTTGTGCACCTTCAAGCCCACCTCTTCCATCACTTCGCGATGGACGGCTTCCTCGGCGCTTTCGCCCGCTTCCAGGAACCCGGCCAAGGCCGTGAAGCGCTGGTACGGCGACTGGCCGTGCCGGGCCAGCAGCACCGCGTCGCCCTTCCTGATCAGCACCATCATCGCCGGCGAGATGCGCGGGTAGGCGGTGAAGCCGCACGCGGGGCATCGGCAGGCGCGCTCGCCGGCAACGGCCGTCATCGGCGTGCCGCACACGCCGCAATAGCGGTGCGTACGGGCCCATTCGGCGATCTGGGCGGCGCGCCCGGCCAGCGCGACGAACGCATCATCCTTCACGCCGAACAGCGCACGCAAGCCATGCCAGTCGTGAGCATCGTCGGGCAGGGCTTCGTCATCCGTCCACGCGACCTGGCAATAGCGGCCCTGCCACAGGCCCACCGGGTGCACGCGCTCCGGCGGCGCCAGCGTGGCCGGCAACGCCAGGTCGGCACTGCGCAGCAGCAGGCGGCCACGGTGGAACAGGAAAGTCAGTGGATCGTCGCTCGGCTGGGGCGCGAGCAGGGGCGTGAAATCGGCGGGAGTCATCAGCATGCAGCCATCTTACCGCCGTTCCGACGGGCCCGCAGGACACGTTGCAAACACCAATAGTTGCTCTGCGGCGACATTTTCCGTCGGTGTGCCGTACAACACGGTATGATTATGTTTTCCTGCGGCCGCCGGAGCTGTCTCCTCGGCAGTGCTTGCCGGAATCTCATTCATTTTCCGGCGTCCGGCGCCCCCGACCTGAACATGGCCTATCCCAAAGTCAGCATCGTCATCCCCTCCTACAAAGTCGATCATTTCGAAGCCTGCCTGCGCTCGGCGATCGGCCAGAGCTACCCGAACATCGAGGTCACCGTCAGCGACAACTGCCCCACCGAGGGCATCCGCGAGATCTGCGCGCGGTATCCGCAGGTGATCTACCAGCGCAACACGGCGACGCGCAGCGACAACGTGCTGCAGGCGATGTATGCGGCGAAGGGCGACTTCATCAAGCCGCTGTTCGACGACGACGTGCTGCACCCGTTCTGCGTCGAGCGCATGGTGGCCGCGTTCCAGGGCCGCGACGACGTGACGATGGTGTTCTCGGCATCGCAGGTGATCGACATCTCGAACCAGCGCATCGAAACGCGCCGCCCGTACGAGGCCAGCGGCACGATCGCCGGCCGCGACCTGCAGCGCAGCATGACCTTGGGCATGTGCAACTACGTGGGCGAATACACGACGATCATGTTCCGCCGCACCACGCTGTGGAAAATCGCGCCGCACGACCTGTTCAAGGTGGGCTCGCACGATTGCACGCGCGGGCTGGCCGACGTGGCGACCTATTACAATCTGACGGCCGGGGCCAGCGCGTTCTACATCGACGAGGAACTCTCGTACTTCCGGCGCGATCCGGCGCTGCAGTCGAATTCGAACATCAACGCGAACCCGAACTTCGGCTATTGCTTCTCCGACTATCTGGACCTGCTGCTGGCCGCCCATGAAACGGGCGTGATCACGACGGAGGAACTGCTGGCCACCGAACCGCGTGCACAGGCCGTGTCGATCCAGCTGTCCGGCGTGTTCGACCAGATCGTGCGTTCGTACGAGCGCCTGCAGGCTTACGTGCAACCGTTGAAGGGGTAACACGATGGGAATGATGGAACAGTGCCGTATCATCGACCTGCCGAAGCACTCGGACCCGCGCGGCAACCTGTCCGTCGTCGAAGGCGGCATCCACGTACCGTTCGACATCGAGCGCGTGTACTACCTGTACGACGTGCCGGGCGGCTCGTCGCGCGCCGGCCACGGCCACGTCGAGCTGCAGCAGCTGATGATCGCGATGTCCGGCAGCTTCGACGTGATCGTCGACGACGGCTACGAACGCAAGAAATTCCACCTGAACCGTTCGTACTACGGCCTGTACATCCCGAAGCTGATGTGGCGCGAGGTGGAGAACTTCTCGTCCGGCGGCGTGTGCCTCGTGATGGCGTCGACGAAGTTCGACCGCGGCGATTACTACTATGACTACAACGAGTTCGCTGCGATGGTGCGCAGCCGGGCTCAGACCTGACAAGGCTTAGCCCATGAGCGTACCCTTCCTCGATCTCCAGGCCATCAACCTCGCCCAGGCGGCCGAACTGGAGGCCGCGTTCAGCCGTGTGCTGCGGTCCGGCTGGTTCATCCTCGGCAAGGAAGTCGAGCGCTTCGAAGAGCGCTTCGCCGCCTACTGCAATGCGCGCCACGGCATCGGCGTCGCCAACGGCCTGGACGCGATCATGCTCGTGCTGCGCGCGTGGGGCGTGGGCCCCGGCGACGAAGTCATCGTGCCCAGCAATACGTTCATCGCCACGTGGCTGGCCGTGAGCCAGTGCGGCGCGACGCCGGTGCCCGTCGAGCCGGTGGAGGCAACCTACAACATCGACCCGGCCCGCATCGAGCAAGCGATCACGCCGCGCACGAAGGCGATCGTCGCCGTACACCTGTACGGCCAGCCGGCCGACATGCCGGCCATCATGGCCATCGCGGAACGCCACGGCATCAAGGTGCTGGAAGACGCGGCGCAGGCGCACGGCGCGCGCTGCCACGGCGAGCGCACGGGCCACCTGGGCCATGCGGCCGCGTTCAGCTTCTACCCCGGCAAGAACCTGGGCGCCTTGGGCGACGGCGGCGGCATCGTCACGGACGACGACGCGCTGGCCACGCTGCTGCGCACCTACCGCAACTACGGCTCGCAGAAGAAGTACCACAACCTCGTGCAGGGCTTCAATTCGCGCCTGGACGAGATGCAGGCCGCGTTCCTGAACGTGAAGCTGGACGTGCTGGACGACGGCAATGCGCACCGCCGCGTGATCGCCGCCCGCTACGACGCGCAGCTGGCCGGCATCCCCGGCCTGACCTTGCCGGCCGTGCCGGCATGGGCCGAACCCGTGTGGCACCTGTACGTGGTGCGCCATGCGCAGCGCGATGCGCTCGCCGCGAAACTGGCCGAACGGGGCATCGGCACGATCGTCCACTACCCGATCGCGCCGCACATGCAGCAGGCGTATGCGGAACTGGGCTTCCAGGAAGGCGCATTCCCGATCGCGGAGGCGATCCACCGCGAGGTACTGAGCCTGCCGATCGGCCCGCACATGACGCTGGAGCAGGCCGATGAAGTGGCGGCCGCGGTGCGTGCCGTGTGCGCCGAGCTGGGAGCGGCGGCATGAGCGAACCGCGCTTCGTCCGCCCGCGCGCCGTGCGCGGCAACAAGCTCGTGTTCCGTGACGCGCAACCGGGCGATGCGGAGTTCATCCTGGCCTTGCGCACCGACTCGCGCAAGAACCGCTACCTGTCGGCCACGTCGCCGGACGTGGCGAAGCAGGCGGCCTGGCTGGAACGCTACGCCACCGACCCGGAACAGATCTATTTCATCATCGAGAACCTGGAAGGCAAACCGGTCGGCACGGTGCGCCTGTACGACCGCCGCGGCCATTCGTTCTGCTGGGGTTCGTGGATCAAGGCGGACGATGCGCCATCGGGCTTCGGCATCGAGTCGGCGCTGATGGTGTACCACTACGCGCTGCACCTGGGCTTCACGGCCGCGCACTTCGACGTGCGGCGCGACAATGCCGGCGTGCTGAGTTTCCACCAGCGCTTCGGTGCGAAGATCGTCGACGAGAACGAACTCGATTACTTCTTCGAGATCGACCTCGATGCGATCCGCGCGACGCTGGACAAGTTCAAGTCCTTCCTGCCGGACGGCATCCGCATCGAGTGAGCGCCTGGCAAAACCGCCATGGCTGCGTCGCAGCGTCTTGCCGTACCGGCGTACTGTCTTCGACGCTGCGCCTTGCCCTGACGGCTTTGTCAGGCGCTCCAATGATTCAGGTGCCTGCCGCGTTGTAACCGCTCAGCAGGCTCTGGTTGCTCCACAAATAATCCCACTCGCCGAAACGCCCGCAGGTGCGTACGCCCTGCTCGCGCAGCCAGTCGCGCACCGCGGCGCGGCGCTCTTCCATGCCCAGGTCGAAGATCACGTTGCCCCAGGCGAGGCGGCGGTGGTCGACGAACAGGATGTCGTCTTCCGTCGCCAGGCCCATCTTCTTCAGCGCATACACGGTGTTCTCGCGCAGCGCCTCGGGCGTGTAGCGCGATGCGCGGCCGCGCGAGTACACCTCGAACTGCAGCGAGCCGCAGCCAGCGGGGGCGTTCTCGGGCGATTTGACGGACGGCGAATAGGCGCGGCTGGCGGCGATGTCGCCGTCGTAGATGTAGAACCACAGCTCGCGCGTGACCTCGCGCTTGAAGCCCACCGACAGCAGGTCGATCGACGTCGCTTCCAGTGTGTCCGCGGCCTGCTGCACGCTCTCCGGCGCACCGGCGCACATCGGCACCAGCAGCGGCAGCGGCAGCGTGCTGACGAGCTGCTGGTATTGCAGCGCCTGGCCGTTCGCGAATTCGACCACGCGGCGCACCGGGTCGATCGCGGTCACGCGATAACCGTAGCGGATCGTGGCCGCGTCGATCAGCGGGGCGATGAACGCCTTGTAGCCGCCGGCCGCCGGGTAGCGCATCTCTTTCGTGTAGTACGTGTTCGGCGTATCGGCCGTCATCATGCCGAACGCGATCTCGTCGAGCTCCGCGCGGCGCATGCGGTTGCCGATCCACGTCGTCGACAGCTGGCGCGCCGGCGTGGCCCAGTATTTGTCCGTGTAGCGCAGCGGGTAGCGCTCGGCGATCATGTCGCCGTACTGGTGGCGCAGCCACGCTTCGTAATCGGCCACGTCGCCGCCTTCCGGCCGCGCCAGGAACGATTTCAGCAGCGCCACGCGCTCCTCCGCCGGCAGCGGGTACAGGTTGTTCTGCACCGGGTGCTTCAGCCAGCGGCCATCCTCGAAGCACGTCGAGTCGGCTGGGTGCGTCAGGTAAGGGGTGCGGTCGAAGATCTCGCGCACCTTCGGCTCGCTGGCGAACGACAGGTGCACCGCGTGATCGAAGCGGAAGCCGTCGATCGTGAAGTTGTCCAGCAGCCCGCCGGCGCTCGCGCGCTCTTCGACGATCACCGCGTCGCGGCCCAGTTCACGGGCGCGCAGCGCGGCACCCAGGCCGGCGATCCCCGCGCCGAGGATCAGAATGTCGACCTGTTCCATGTTGCAGTCCTTCTCACACCTTCAGTTGATTCATGTACGTGGCCAGACTGTCCTGCCAGGCCGGCATCGGCGCCAGGCCCGCCAGTTCGCTGCGCCAGTTGACGGCCGCTTCGTTGTCGGACACGCGCGCCACGCGGTTGAAGTGCGCCGCATCGGCCGGCAGTACCGGCACGTCGACGCCCGCCAGCCGGACGATCTCGCTGACGTAGGCATGGCGCGTCGCCACGCCTTCGCCCACGCAGTTGAAGATGCCGGCCTGCCCCAGCGCCAGCAGTTCCAGCAGCCGGCGCGCCACGTCGCCCACATAGGTCGGGTTGCCCTGCTGCTGCGCGTTCGAGCGCAGCGGGGTGGTGCCGGCGGCGCGCGCTTCCTCGATGCGCCGCGCGACGAAATTCTTCGGGTTTTCCGGTGGGCCGCCGAACAGCCAGCCCACGCGCAGCACGAGCGCATCCGGGCAGATGCGCAGCACGCTCTGCTCGGCCAGCAGCTTGCTGCGGTGATGGTGGGTGGTCGGCACGGCAGGCTCGTACTCCGTATACGGCGTCATCGCCGCGGCGCCATATACGCCGGTGCTGGAGATGAACACCATCCGCTTGCCGCGCCGCGCGGCCGATTGCGCCAGC
This sequence comes from Pseudoduganella flava, assembly GCF_007830495.1. GTDB lineage: Bacteria > Pseudomonadota > Gammaproteobacteria > Burkholderiales > Burkholderiaceae_D > Rugamonas > Rugamonas flava. Next base: position 57,397 of record NZ_VLKW01000016.1, read on the forward strand.
AGTTCCGTCAATGCGAGATTGTCGCGATAGCACGTGGCGGGATCGCGTTCGCACTGTTCCACATTGGTGTTCGCGGCCGCGTGCACGAGCACGTCGATGCCGTCGAACAGCGCGTCGTTGTTGCGTGGCTCACGCCAATCGAGTGCGCTGCGAGCCAGGGGCCGGCATTCCGCCTGGCGCATCAATTCGCCGCCGAGCAGGCCGCCGGCGCCGGTCAACAGTATTGTCATGCCAGCGGCCACGTCTCGAGCGGCACGTTGTCCGCTTCGGTCGGATCGTGGCCCAGGCTGGCGAGGTTCAGCACGGTGCTGGTGCGCTCACCGAGGCCGCTGAACGCGACCCAGATCCCGGGCGGCACCGTCAGCCGCGCATAGCGTTCGGCCGCGTCGCCCAGCTCGACGGCCACCGTGCGGCCATCCGCTTCGCGGTACAGGTGAAAGCGCACATGGCCATCGGGCACGACGAGGTTCATCACCATGCGGTTGTGGCGCTTCCAGCCTTTCGTCAGGCCGGGATGGATGTGCGTGAAGTACGCTTCGCCGAAGCCCGCATAGCCCGGCGCATCGGCGCGCAGCGCGTGGAAGATGTCGCCCTGCGGGTGGGCGATCTGGCGCAGTGGCGTCAGCAGCACGCCTTCCGGCAGCGTGCTTGAAGTCACGCTCGCGTCCACGGCAATCCCCGCCCTTGCGCGTGCGCTTCGTACTGGCCGATCTGGTCCATCGTCAGGCCATACATCTCGGCGTTGCCACGGTAGTAGCCGTAATACCATTCCGACACGAGACGCACGACCTGCTCGTAGTTCAGGCTCGCATGCCATTTCAGGTGCAGCAGTGCCTTGTCGCAGTTCAGCTTCAGCAGACCCGCTTCATGGAACGGGATGTTGCCGGTGACGGTGTACGCGCCGGCCGGATCCGTGAAGTGCCAGTACGCGCTCAGGTCGCGCATCAGTTCCAGCACCGTGCGGTTCTGTTCCGACGGCGGACCGAAGTTGAACGAATCGCCTTGCGCCACTTTGCCGGCGGCCATGACGGCGGCCAGTTGCAGGTAGCCGGACAACGGTTCGAGCACGTGCTGCCACGGCCGCGTGGCGCTCGGGCTGCGCAGCTCGACCGGCTTGCCGGCCGCCCAGCTGCGCATGCAGTCGACGACGATGCGGTCGGCCGCCCAGTCGCCGCCGCCGATCACGTTGCCGGCCCGCGCGGACGCGAGGCGCACCGGGCAATCGCTCTTGCGGAAGAACGACTCCACGTACGAGTGGAAGATCACCTCCGCGGCGCCTTTCGAGCCGCTGTAGATGTCCTTGCCGCCCAGCCGGTCCGTCTCGCGGTAGCCCCACTCCCATTCGACGTTTTCATAGCACTTGTCGGACGTGATGATGACGGCCACGCATGGGTGTTCGACCTGGCGCAGCGCCTCCATCACGGTGGCGGTGCCCATCACGTTCACGCTGATCGTGTCCAGCGGCTCCTTGTACGACGTGGACACGATGGCCTGCGCGGCCAGGTGGAACACGAAGTCAGGCTGCGCGGCGCGCACGACGGCGGAGAATGCCGCCAGGTCGCGCACGTCGCCCAGGTGATGGTCGATCCGGTCGGCCAGGCCGAGGATCTCGAACATCGAGGGTTCGGTGGGAATACGGTCGGAATAGCCGGTGACGTGGGCACCCAGCTTCAGCAGCCAGCTCGTCAGCCACGTGCCCTTGAAGCCCGTGTGGCCGGTGATCAGGACGCGCTTGTTGGCGAAGACGTTGTCGAACATCGTGCTCACCACGTCTTCCACGGCGCGCGGCCGCTCTTCCACAGCTCTTCCAGGTGCATGCGGTCGCGCAGCGTATCCATCGGCTGCCAGAAGTCGTCATGGAAGTAGGCATGCAGCTGGCCGTCGCGCGCCAGGTTTTCCATCGGCGCCTTTTCCCACGTCGTGGAGTCGCCTTCGATGTAGTCGATCACGTCCGGGTGCAGCACGAAGAAGCCGCCGTTGATCCACGAGCCTTCGCCTTGCGGCTTCTCGCGGAACGCCTGGATGCGGTCGCCGTCCAGTTGCAGCACGCCGAAGCGGCCCGGCGGTTCCACGGCCGTCAGCGTGGCCAGCTTGCCGTGCTTGCGGTGGAACGCGATCGTCTCGGCGATGTTCACGTTGCTGACGCCGTCGCCGTACGTGAAGCAGAATTCCGTTTCGTTCTTCAGGTAAGGGGCCACGCGCTTCAGGCGCCCACCCGTCATCGTTTCGAGGCCGGTATCGACGAGCGTCACGCGCCACGGCTCGGCGTTGCGCGAATGGACTTCCATCTCGTTCTTCTGCATGTCGAACGTGACGTCGGACGTGTGCAGGAAGTAGTTCGAGAAGTACTCCTTGATCACTTCGCCCTTGTAGCCGCAGCACACGACGAAATCATGGATGCCGTGGGCGGAGTAGCCCTTCATGATGTGCCACAGGATCGGCATGCCGCCGATGGTCACCATCGGTTTCGGCTTCAGGACCGTTTCCTCGCTGATGCGGGTGCCGAGGCCCCCCGCCAATATCACTGCGATCATGCTTTGCTTTCGGTTGGGGTTGGCGGCGCCAGCAGCAGTTCGGTCGCGTCGCGGATCACCTGGTGGATCGGTTCCAGGTCGACCTTCAGGCGCGCGAGGTCTTCATGCCACGCCGACATCAGGGTAATGAAATGGGTCAGCTTCTGCGTCACCAGCGAGCGCACGTCGACGCCGTCGAACAGCGCCGGCGTGTGGCGCCAGCTGTCGACGACGACGCGCAGGTTTTCCAGCGCGCCGCGCACCTGCACGGGGCGCAGGTTCTGGCCCTGCTCGCCGTGGATGCGGAAATAGCTGAGCGGCTCGGGCAGGTACACGCAATGGGTGTTGGCCAGGATCGCCAGCCAGCTGACCATGTCCGAGATCACCGCGTACTGGTGGCCATGGAAGCGGCCGAAGCGGTCCTTCAGTTCGCGCTTCCTGAACAGTACCGTGGTCGGTTCGCCCAGCACGTTCTGGCCGGACGTCAGCAGGTAGCGCGACATGTCCGCGCCGCTGACGAGGCGCATCGTGTCGAACATGCGCTGCGTGCTCGGCGACGACGGCGGCATCTCGCGGCCCACGTCGTCGATCAGCTGGCGGAACGACGTGACGAGGCCCACCGTGCTCTGGCCCAGCAGGCAATCCATCATCCGTTCCAGCTTGTGCGGGTGGAACAGGTCGTCGTCCATCAGGAAGTTGATGTACTCGCCGCGCGCGTGGTCATAGCAGTTCAGGAAGTTTTCCAGCGCCGTGCAGCTGGGCACGCGCAGGTAGCGGATGCAGGGGTGCTGCGCGATGTACGGGGCGAAGCGGCGTTCGGTGTCGTCGTTGTCGCTGTTGTCGCTGATGACGATCTCGATGTTGCGCCAGGTTTGCGCCAGCGCGCTTTGCAGCGCCAGTTCCGCGTAGTCGGGCCGGTTATGGGTCGGCATCAGGATGCTGACCATCGGCGTCTGCACGTCGTCCGGATCGCTGATACGGGGCGCCAGCGCGACGGCCGCCGCCGCGGCTTCCTGCGCCAGCCGTTCGCGCAGCGCCACTTCGCGCTGGGCGATCTCGGGCTGGGCGGGGTACTGTTGCAGGCTGCGCGCGAACATCTTCTGCGCCGGTGCGGCACGGCCGAGCTCTTCGAGCAGCAGGCCGATATGGTTCAGCCCCGCGACGTGGACACCCTGGTCGGCCACGGGGTCGACCTTGCCCAGCATGATGCTCCACGTATCCAGCGCTTCGTCGTGGCGGCCCTGGTCGCGCTGCAGGATGCCCAGCTGCAGCCAGGCCTGGCCCAGCGCCGGCTGGCGCCCCGTGACGGTGCGCAGCAGCGCCTCGGCCTCGGCAGCTTCGCCGCGGCTGGACAGCAGCAGGGCGAGGTTGAACTCGATCGCATAGCGCAGCGGCTGGTCGTGCTCCGCATGCTCGGCCAGCCAGTCGCGGTAGCGCTGCTCTGCCTCGGCGCCGCGCCCTTGTCCGGCCAGTTGCTGCGCGGCGGTGATCAGTGCGAAGACGGCGTCCGCGGACGAAGATGATGTCTCGTTTGTCATGTAGTCAAGTAGGCGGTGCCCCGTGCCGAGCAATGCCAGATACTACCCGTACAAGGGCGCCACGGGCAAGCAGTTGCAGGACGACGACAGGCGCCCGCTCCCATGTCCGCACAGCGTACCACGGCGGTATGCCGGCCCACGCACGGCTCGCGGCCAGCCCGGCCGTGCGGTACCCCACTGGCGCCGCAACGCGGTATGATCACGGCATGACCGCTACCGTGCCCTCCCACACCTTGAATGCCCGCGTCGATGCCGCCGTCTCGCTCGCCGAACAGGGTAAGCTTTCCCTGATCGAACTGTTCGAATGCACCCAGTTGCTCGCCGAGGCGGGCCAGCGTGAGCGCGCCGTGGCGCTGTTCAGGCTCTGGCTGGCCCACTGCCAGTCGCCCGTCAGCTACGCGGTCTGCTACAACCTGGGCGTGGTGCTGTCCGACCTGGGCGACAACGCTGGCGCGGAGCAGGCTTACCGCGACGCGGTGGAACGCAATCCGAACTTCATCGAAGCCCGCCTGAACCTGGGCACCCTGCTCGAGCGGATCGGCCGGCCGGACGAAGCGCTGGCCACGTGGCAGGCGATCCTCGGCGACGTGCAGCCGCCCGTCGCGCAGAACGAGGCGATGCACGTGCAGACGCTGAACAACCTGGGCCGGCTGCTGGAAATCCAGAAGCGCCTGCCGGAAGCGCTGGACATGCTCGAGCGCAGCCTGCACATCAAGCCGGACCAGCGCAGCGTGCTGACGCACTGGGTGCACCTGCGCCAGAAGCTGTGCCGCTGGCCCGTCTATGACGGCATGCCGGAGATACCATACGAGCAGAAGCTCGATGCGACGGCCGCGCTGGCGATGCTGAGCGCGTCGCCCGATCCGGCCGACCACCTGGCCGCGGCACGCCGCTTCGTCGAGGAAAAGGTCAAGGCCGACGTGCCCCACCTGGCGGACCCGAACGGCTATGCGCACGAGCGCATTCGCATCGGCTACCTGTCGTCCGACTTCAACTCGCATGCCGTGTCGATCCTGACGGCGGAGCTGTACGAGCTGCATGACCGCAACCGCGTCGAGGTGTACGGCTTCTCGTGGAGCCGCGAGGACAATTCGCCGCTGCGCGCCCGCGTGGTGCGCGCGATGGACCATTACATCCGCCTCGACCACCTGTCAGACCTGCAGGCGGCGGAGCTGATCCGCAGCCACGAGATCGACATCCTTGTCGACCTGCACGGCCTCACGCTGGGCGCGCGCCCGAACATCCTGTGCCACCGCCCCGCCCCCGTGCAGGCCACCTGGCTCGGCCTGCCCGGCCCGACGGCGATTCCCGGCATCGACTACGTGATCGCCGACCCGTTCGTGCTGCCGCCCGAACTGGAGCCCTACTTCACCGAGAAGCCGCTGCACATGCCGAGCTGCTTCCAGATCAACGACCGCCAGCGCGCGATTGCCGCGAAGCCGGCGCGCGGTCCACTGGGCCTGCCGGACAACGCGTTCGTGTTCTGCGCCTTCAACAACGCGTTCAAGATCACGCCGGACGTGTATGGCGCGTGGATGCGCATCCTGCGCCAGGTGCCGGACAGCGTGCTGTGGCTCGTGTCGGATGCGGAAGAGACGCGCGCGAATCTGCTGCGCGAAGCCGAAGCGCAGGGCGTGGCGCCCGAGCGCGTGCTGTTCGCCGGCCGCGCCGTGCCGGCCGAATACCTGGCGCGCTACCAGATCGCCGACCTGTTCCTCGACACGGCGCCGTTCAACGGCGGCACGACGGCCAGCGATGCGCTGTGGGCCGGCCTGCCGGTGCTGACCTGCAGCGGCCGCACGTTCTCGTCGCGCATGGCGGGAAGCCTGCTGCGCGCCGTCGGCTTGCCGGAACTGGTGACGTTCACGCTGGAAGAATACGAGCGCCTCGCCGTCGAACTGGCGCACGACCGGCCGCGCCTCGCGGTACTGCGCGAGCGCCTGGCGCAGCACCGCGACAGCAGCGACCTGTTCGACACGCCCCGCTTCGTGCGGCAGTTCGAGGATGTGCTTGCGGGTGTCGTCAAGCGTCCGTCCGGCGTGCCGGTGGTGCAACCGGCACCGGCGCAAACCGTTCCCCCGCCACCGCCGGCCAGCCCGGCGCAGCAGGCGATGCTGGACATGATCCGTCCTGGCGCCGGCACCGTCGTCGAAGTGGGCGGCGGCACGCTGGCGCAACACTGGCGCTACCGCCACCCGCATGCGCAGTATGTGGGACTGGGCGTGCCGCCCGATGCGCCGCCGGGCAGCCAGTGGTGCACCGAAACGCTGGCGCAGGATCCTGACACGCCCGCCGCGCCGCTGCCGCGCGCGCAATGCTGGGTGTTCCCGAACACGCTGGAAACGCTGCGCGACCCGTGGGCCATGTTGAAAGGTATTGCCGCCAACGGTGGCGCGGGTGTCGAGATCGTCGCCTGCATCGGCAATGGCCAGTACTGGGAGCTGCAACTGCAGCAGGCCAAGGGAGAGCTGCGCTACGGCAGCGAGATCCTGCCGCGCCGGCAGCTGCGCTGGTTCTCGCGCGCCACGCTGGTGGAATTGCTGAGCGAATGCGGCTACCGGCTGCTCGATATCCGCGCCGTGATGCAGGCGACGCCCGATCCGGCCGTGCTGGCCGCGCTGGGCCAGCTGGCCGCAGCGGGCGGCGGCAATCGGGGCCTGGCGGGCGAGGATGCGACGGTGTTCCAGTACATCGTGCGCGCCCGCGCCGGCTGATCTACCGGCCGGTCAAGTGGCCGGTCAAGTGGCCACTCAGGTGGCCACTCAGGTCGTTACTCAGGTAGTCAACACCTCGCCCCATTTGCGGGCTAGCGTGTCGCGAAATTCCTGGTAACGCCCCCAGCCGAAGCCTTGCCGGCTGACGGTGGCGCTGTGGTGCACCAGCTTCTTCGGCACGAAACCGGGCTGGTACAGCAGGTCGCTCTGTTCGCCCGAATCCGTCAGCAGCGTGTGGATGCGGCCGCCGTGCAGGCGCGACACCTGGCAGCAGAAATCCTCGACGTACAGGTGGAACTCGCCGAAGTTGGCCGTATCGAAGCGGCACGGCGTATCGGCGCGCGTGACGAGGAAGCAGCAGTCCAGCGTATCCACCTCGAACAGCGCGCGTTGTTCCGACCAGCGATAGAAGCCGCGCGCATCGCGCCCCACGGCGCCCAGCGCGCCGAAGTCCGGCACCGCGGCGATCGTGCGCTCGATGCGGGCCAGCAGGTCCGGCGGAAAGCTGATGTCCTGGTGCGTCAGGATCAGGTATTCCGTATTGCAGCGCTCGAGCATCGTGTTGTAGTTCTCGGCCGGATACGCCACGTCGGACGTGCAGATCACGTCGAAGTCGCCTTCGAGCTGCGCGAGGCTCATGCCCAGGTAGCGGTCGTGGGTCTGCTGCTTGTGGCTGATGTAGCCGAAGGTGAATTTTTTCACGATATTCCTCAGATCACGGCGGCGAACATCGGGTCGCGCCGCATGGCGGCCGTCACGCGGTCCAGTCGCTCCTGCGCCTGGCGGCGCTGCTCCGGCGTGAAGTTGGCGGGGCCCTGCTCGTCCAGCCATTGCTGCAGCTGGTTGCGCGTGCCCAGCGTCTTCAACGCTTCCTGCTGCACGATGGCTGCGGGATAGCCTTCCGCCGCCAGCAGCTGGTACACGCGCAGCTGGGTGTACGCATAGTCGAAGCTCTTCGGCGTGAAGCGCTTCGTCACCGCGGCCGGGTTGTCCTGGCGGTAGTAGAAGATGCCGTCGCTGAACACGACCTTGTTGGCGTTGATGAAGAACAGCCGGGCCGAGTACTCGTCCGCATTCAGGCCGAACTCCGCGAAGCCGAAGAAGCGTACCAGGTTGGCGCGCCACAGCGCGTTGCCGGGGATGCTCCAGTCCAGCGAGTGTTGCGCCGCATCGCGGCCGGACAACTCCACGGTGCGATCGCCCCGCAGGCCGGACAGGATGCGGTCGCGCGACGGGTCGCCCGGGTAATGCAGCACGACGTTCGGGATCACCGCATCGGCACCCGTCTCGTGCGCGCGCGCGACCATGCTGGACAGCCAGTCCGTCGAGAACAGGTCGTCCTGCGACGAGTACACGAAGAAGTCGCCGCGCATCTGCGGCAGCGCGTGGTTCAGTGCGCGCGACGCGGTGCCCAGGTTGTGCGGCGTCTGCAGCACGCGCACGCGCGCATCGCGCCGCGCATAGTCCTGCAGCAGCGCCAGGCTGCCGTCGGTCGAATGGTCGTCGACGCACAGCACCTCGAAGTCGGGGTGGGCCTGCGCCAGCACCGACTCCAGGGTCTGGCCGATATAGCGCTCGCCGTTGTAGACGGGGATCACGACGCTGACCATGCTGCCGCCGGACGGCGCGCGCGCGGCGGCCGCTTCGACCTTGCGCAGCACGGCGAACAGCCGGTCGCCGCGCCATTCCTGGCGCAACGTCTCGAATGCGCCGGTAAAGCCGTCCGTCACGCCGTCGCGGCCGAAGTGGCGCGGGAACGTGTGCTCGTCGATCGGGTTGACGACGGCGGGGTCGCCAACAGCGGCCGGGCCGGCGGACATCACGAGGAAGTGGCCGCCCGGTTTCAGCACGCGCCACGCCTCGTTCATCAGCTCCACGAACGGCAGGCGGCGCTGCGGCGCATACAGCAGGCGCGGCACGCGTGCCGGCAGCTCATAGGTGCACAGGTAGTCGAAGCTGTTGTCCGGATGGGGAATCGGCTCGACGACGAGATCGGCCGCGACGCCGAGCGCCTCGTCCGCGTGGAACGGGTTGGCTGGCGCGGTGCCGCCGGAGAGGTCGAGGTTACGCGTAGTCATTACGGATACTCATCACGGTTCGCGCAGCGATTCGTCGAGGGCCTTCGTCAGTGGCCACAGCAGGTAGGACATCACGGAACGCTGGCCGGTGACGATTTCCGCGTTCAAGGTCATGCCCGGCAGCAGGCGCGCCTGCGCCATATTGCGCAGTTTCACATTGCTGAGCGCAATGCGGCCCACGTAGTACGCATCGCCCTGGCCCGTGGCCACCTGCTCGCGGCGGAACGCATCCTCGCTGATGTTGCGGACCTTCCCTTCCAGCATGCCGTGCTTCTGGAATGGGAACGCATCGAGCTTCACGTGCACCGGAGCGCCCACCTTCAGCGTGCCCACGTCCTGCGATTCGATCTGCACTTCCGCCTCCAGCTGGGCGCCCAGCGGCACGATCACGAACATCTGCTCGGCCTCGCGCACGACGGAGCCGGTGGACAGCTTCGGCACTTCCAGCACGACGCCGTCGGCCGGTGCCGTCAGCTGCACGAGCCGGTGCCGCATGTCCGCCTTGGCCAGTTGCTCGGCCAGGCTGTCGCGCTCACGCGACGCGTTCAGCAGGTCTTCCATCGCCTTCTGGCGCCAGCTCTTGTCAAAGGCCGCCAGTTCCGCCTCGGCCGACGCAAGCTCGCGCGACAGTTCGACATCCTTGTTGCGGCCCATGACGAGGGTACGCTCCACTTCCAGGCGGCGGTCGCGCGCTTCCAGCAGCTGCATCTTGGCGCCGAAGTTTTCGGCGACGAGGCGCTCCTGCATCGCCTCGATCTGCGACAGCGATTTGAGACGCTCGGCCAGCACCTGCTGGTCGCGTTTGTTGGTCTCGATGCCAGCCTTCAGGCGCGCGATGTTTTCCGACATCTTGGCGCGCTGCGCCGCGAAATTGGCCTTGCGCTCGCTGGCCAGTTGCGCCTGCAGCCGGTCGTCCGCACCACCGCCGGTGGCGGCATCGCCGCGGCCGGACAGTTCGGCTTCCAGGCTGCGCGTCTGCGTCTCCAGGCTCTTGTAGCGGTTGCGCAGCTGCGCCTCGTCCGCTTGCGTGAACGTGGGGTCGAGCGTGGCCAGCAGCTCGCCCTTGCGCACGACCTGGCCCGGCCGCACCGCAATGCGCTGCACGATCGACGTTTCGAGCGGCTGCACGACGATGTTCGGCGTCGGGTTCACCAGGCGGCCGGGCGCGATGACGATCACGTCGATCTTCGACACGCTGGCCCAGACGATGAAGACCAGCAGCGCGGCAGCCAGCACGTGCAGCGTGCGGCGCAGGTAAGGCGGCAGCGGCGCGCGCTCGATCGCATCGGCGTCGGGCAGGAACTCGGTTTCGGTCGCCTCGCCGAGGCGCTTGCGCGACATTACAGGTGGCTTGTTTGCTGGTTCCATAGGTGCTGATAGGTATCGCTGCGGGTCAGCAGTTCGTCGTGCCGGCCGGCGTCCACGAGACGGCCGCGCTGCATCACGAGGATCGCGTCGGCGTTGACCAGGGTGGACAGGCGGTGCGAGATCATCACGACCGTACGGCCGACGGCGATGCGCGACAGGTTGCGGATGAAGATCGCTTCGCTTTCCGGGTCCAGCGCGGACGCGGCTTCGTCGAGGATCAGGATGCGCGGTTTTGCGAGCAGGGAGCGCGCGATCGACAGGCGCTGCTTCTGGCCGCCCGACAGGTTCGACGCATTCTCTTCCAGCAGCGTGTCGTAACCCTGCGGCATGCGCTCGATGAATTCGTCGGCGCCGGCCGCCGCCACCGCCTCGGCGATTTCCTCGAACGTGGCATCGGGCTTGGTGACCAGCAGGTTTTCGCGGATCGTGCCGCGGAACAGGAAGTTCTCCTGCAACACGACGCCGATCTGCCGGCGCAGGTGCGACAGCTCGATCTCGCGCGCGTCATACCCGTCGAAGCGCACGATGCCTTCCTGGACGGCATACAGGCCCTGGATGACCTTCGTCAGCGTCGTCTTGCCGGAACCGCTGCGGCCGACGATGCCGACGACGGTGCCCGGCTTGATCGTCAGGCTGGTGCGGTCGAGCGCATTGTTCTGCGCGCCGGGATAGCGGAACGTCACATCCTCAAACTTGATCTCGCCCTGCAGGATCGGGCGCAGGCCGCCACCACCGGCGCGGCCCTCCGGTGCGCGGTTCATCACCTCGCCCATCATCTTCACGGACAGCGCCGTTTCCTGGTATTCGTTGACGAGGCCGACCAGCGCGATCAGCGGCGACGTGACGCGCTGCGACAGCATCTGGAACGCGATCAGCGCACCGACCGTCAGCGTCTGGTCGAACACGCCCTGGGCGCCGACGACGATCAGCACCACCGGCATCAGCTTGCCGAGGAAGTCCGTGATCGCATTGCCGACGATCGAGATCTGGCCCACGCGGAAGTGCATGTTGATCGATTCGGCGGAGCGCTGGTCCCAGCTGCGCCGCTGGTTCGGTTCGATCGCCAGCGCCTTCACCGTGCGCATGCCGTGGATCGTCTCGACAAGCATTGCCTGGCGCTGGCCTTCCGCGTTGTACAGCGCGTTCAGGCGGCGCTGGAACGTGGGCACCATGGCCATCACGATCGCCGCGATGATCAAGGTGAACACCAGCACGATCAACGTCAGCTTGAACGAATAGGAAAACAGGATCGGCAGGAACACGAACAGCGAGATCAGGTCCAGGCCCGTGAAAAACAGCCGGCCCGTGAGGAAGCTGCGGATCTTCTCGAGCTGCTGCATGTGGCGCGTGATGACGCCGGCCGTGGTGGTTTCGAAATAATCGATCGGCAACGACAGCAGGTGGCTGAAGGCGCGCCGCGTCAGGCGGATGTCGATCTTGTTCGACGCGGCCAGGATCAAGGTCTGGCGCAGGAAGCCGAACGCGGCGTCGAACACGAGCGCGATGACGATGCCGGCGGCCAGCACCCACAACGTCGTCACGCTCTGGTGCGTCAGCACCTTGTCGATGACGAGCTGGAAGAACATCGGCGAGGCCAGGGCCAGCAGCTGCATGCAGATGGCGGCGATGAAGATGTCGCGGAACGCGGCCTTTTGCTTCAGCAGCTCGGGGATGAACCAGCGCAGGCCGAACGGTTGATTCGGGTCGGACAGCTTGTGCTGCCGCTTCACGAACATTACCTCGCCGCTCCAGCGCGCGAGGAACGCGGCCTGGTCCAGCATGGCGATCTGCGCGCCGGCGGCCGGATCGAGCACGGCGACCTGTGCCTGGTCGCCTTCGCCGCGGGCACCGACGACGATCACCATATTGCCGTTGGTCAGGCGTGCCAGCAGCGGATACACACCGCCCTGGTTCAACAAGCCTTGCCAGCTCAAGTTGCCGAACTTCGCTTTCAGGCCGACGTCGTTGGCCATTCGCAACAGCAAGCCTTCGCCCGGCTCTTCGGCGCCCAGCGCGTATTCGTCGATGAGGCGGTCCGGGTTGATCTGGATCCCATGGTGCTGGGCAACTGCGGTGAGGCACTGCACTGCGGTGTGGGGGAATTTAGCTTGCATTGCGGCGGTCTGGATGGGCTCTCGTGAACGCGTTGGGATACCCCGAACCGCGTAGTTGCTCGACGGGGCATTCTACCCCAGACAGAGCGGGGCCAAGCACAAATTCCAGCAGTGCCGGCCCCTATAAAAAAACGGCAAGACCGGGTGGTCTTGCCGTTTCGTACAGCTTTGCCGGCCCGGGGGCCGGCAGCGTTTGGCTTACTTGTTCGGCGCAGCCAGGATGCCGTGGTTGCCGGCCGATTGCAGGGCCTTCAGGCGCAGCGTCTCCGCATCGGACATCGTCGCAGCGGACGACGTGCCGGTGGCGTTGAACTGGCGCATCGCATCGGCCAGCATGCCCGCGCTGGCGGTCAGCGTCTGACCGCTGCCCAGCACGTCCAGCTTGGCGACACCGCTCGTTGCCGGGGTATCGGCGTTGAACGAGGCCATTGCCTGGGTCAGGCTGCTGACGCCGGACTGGAGCGGGGACGTTGCGAAGTACACGTCACCGATCGTGTGGCTGGAGCCATCCGACGTCTGGTAGCTCGAGCTCGCACCGACGAAGTTGCCGTTGGTTGCCGTGCCATCCTTCGTGCCGTTCAGGTCGATCGACACGATGTTGTGGTCGGCCAGGCTGGTCAGTTCACCAGCTTGCGTCACACCGTCACCGTTGCCATCCACCCACACGCGCAGGTCGCCGAAGGCCTTGTCGTCCGTGCTCAGCACGCCGTCGCCGTTGCTGTCGAGTTCACGCATTGCGGCGTAGCCATCGACTGCCTTGGTGCCGTCCGCCAGCGTGGTGCCCGAACCGAACAGCTCGGTGCCATCGTTGATGATGCCGTCGCCGTTGCGATCCAGTGCCAGCAGGCCGTCGTTACCGCCCACCCAGCCCGTGCTGACCTTGGTGCCGTTGCCCAGCAGGTCGAATGCGACGCCAGCCGACTTGCTGATCGTGTCGATACCGTTGCCGTCCAGGTCCAGGACCATCGGGGTGGTTGCCGACAACGCCGCGATCTGCGCCGTCGTGAACGCAGAGGTCTGCGTGGTCGACATGGCGTGAAGTTGCGAGGTCGTCATCGCGTGGATCTGGTCCGTCGTCATCGCCACGATCTGTTCGGTCGTCCACACCTTGAACTGCTGGGTGGTGAGCGAGGCGAACTGTTGCGTCGTCAGCGCGGCAGCCTGCTGCGTCGTCAGCGCGGCAATCACGTTGGTGCGCAGTGCACGCAGGTCCGTGGTCTCGAGAGCTTGCAGCACGTCGGTCGTCAGGCCGGCGATCTGCGTGGACGTCAGCGCTGCGGCCTGGGCGGTGGTCAGTGCCACCACCTGAGCCGTGCTCAACGCATCGATCTGCGCCGAGCTCAGGGCCGAGATCGCGTTGGTGCGCAGCACAGCGATGTCCGCCGTGTTCAGCGCCGCTACGACCGCCGTGGACAGGGCGCCGACTTGCTGCGTCGTCAGACCGGCCACTTGCGCCGTCGTCAGACCCGCAGCCTGCGCCGAGTTCAGGCCGTCCGCCAGCACCGCGGTGCCGAGGGCCGTGATCTGCGCCGTCGTCAGCGCGCCGATCTGGGCCGAGTCGAGCGCTGCCACCTGGCTCGACGTCAGGGCCGCCACCGCACGAGTGGACAGTGCACGCAGGTCAGAAGTTTCCAGCGCTGCCACGTTATCCGTGTTCAGCGCAGCCACTTGGCTGCTGGTCAGGCCAGCAGCCTGTGCCGTCGTCAACGCTGCGATCTGTTCCGTCGTCAGGCCGCTGTTGAACAGTGCCGTACCGAGCGCGCCCACCTGGCCGGTGGACAGCACGCCGATCTGCGCCGTCGTCAGGGCTGCCGCCTGGGCCGAGGTCAGGGCGGAGATCACCGCCGTGGACAGGGCCTTCACGTCCGCCGTTTCCAGCGCTTGCAGGTCGGTGCTCGTCAGGGCAGCGATCTGCGACGAGCGCAGCGAGGCTGCCTGCGCGGTGGTCAGTGCCACCAGCTGCACCGTGGTCAGGGCACCGATCTGGTCGGAGCTCAGCGCCGCCAGCGAGCGGGTCTGCAGGGCAGCAATCGCACTGGTGCCCAGTGCGGCCAGCACGTCGGTGCTGAGCGATGCCAGCTGGGTCGAGTTCAGGCTTGCGGCCTGGGTGCTGCTGAGGCCAGCCATCTGATCCGACGTGAGGCCGTCGTTCAGTGCGGCGGTGCTCAGTGCGCCGAGCTGGGCGCTGGTCAGCGCGCCGATCTGCACGGACGTCATCGCGGCCACTTGCGTGGACGTCAGCGCGGCGATCGCACGGGTCGAGATCGCACGCAGGTCGTTCGTCTCGATGGCCGCCACGTTGTTGGTGGACAGCGCGGCGATCTGTGCGCTCGACAGGCCGGCGGCCTGGCTCGTGCTCAGGGCAGCGATCTGTTCGGTCGTCAGGCCGGTGGCGAACAGCGCGGTGCCCAGCGCACCGATCTGGCCACTCGACAGCACACCGATCTGCGCGGTGGTCAGCGCGGCAGCCTGGGCAGAGCTCAGGGAACCGATTACCGCCGTTGTCAGCGCTTTCACGTCAGCCGTCTCCATCGCCTGCAGGACGTCGGTCGTCAGACCGGCGACTTGCGTCGAGTTCAGCGCGCCGGCTTGGGCCGTGGTCAGCGCCACGACTTGTGCCGAGTTCAGTGCGTCGATCTGGGCCGAGGACAGGCCAGCGAGTGCGCGGGTTGCCAGCGCAGCCAGGTCAGCCGTCGGCAGCGCAGCCAGCACGTCGGTCGACAGTGCCGCCACTTGCGCCGAGTTCAGGCCGGCAGCTTGCGACGTCGTCAGGCCGACGATCTGTTCGGAGGTCAGGCCGTTGGCGATCACGGAGGTGCTCAGTGCACCGATCTGGCCGCTGGTCAGCGCACCGATCTGCGTCGAGGTCAGTGCCGCGATCTGGGTCGAGGACAGGCCGGCGATGGCACGCGTCGAGATGACACGCAGGTCAGCCGTTTCAATCGCCGCCAGGTTATCCGTGTTCATCGCGGCAACCTGAGCGCTCGACAGGCCAGCAGCCTGGGTCGTGCTCAGTGCAGCGATTTGCGCGGTCGTCAGGCCGGAAGCGAACAGCGACGTTGCCAGTGCACCGATCTGACCGGAGGTCATCACGGCGATCTGCGACGACGTCAGCGCAGCGGCTTGTGCCGAATTCAGTGCGCCGATAACAGCCGAGGACAGTGCCTTCACGTCAGCCGTTTCCATCGCCTGCAGGATGTCGGTCGTCAGACCGGCAATCTGTGCCGAGGTCAGCGCGCCGGCTTGTGCCGTCGTCAGCGCCACGACTTGTGCCGAGTTCAGCGCGTCGATCTGCGCCGAGGACAGGCCAGCGAGTGCGCGGGTTGCCAGCGCGGCCAGGTCAGCCGTCGGCAG
>NZ_VLKW01000017.1 GCF_007830495.1 Pseudoduganella flava
GGGCCAGCCCTGGGTGCTTGCGCAGATGGGACAGTTTTTTCGCGAGGCATGCCTCGCGCCGGCCGAACGGGCTGGCCTTGCAAGGCCAGCCCTGGGACTGAGCTTCAGGGGTCCGGGACGGGCGACTTTTGTTAGCAGGCCGACCCGTGTCCTTGAACCCAAGTGCAACCCCTGGGGTCAGACCCGGCGGGTCTGACCCCGGCATTTGCCTTGTGGTTTGTGTTCAGCGCCGCCAGGCCCCAAGATGCAAAACTGACCCTACCTCGCCTGCGCATGCCGATGCTCCACCGCAAACACGGCAGCCTGCACACGGCTCGACAAATTCAATTTCTTCAACACGTTCTGCACGTGAATCTTCACAGTGCTCTCGGACAGGTCCAGCGCGCGGGCGATCATCTTGTTGCTTTCGCCACGCGCGAGGAAGTCGAGGATCTCCTTTTCGCGCGGGGTCAGGCGGTCCAGTTCGGACGCCGGTTCCTGCGTGCGCGTGCCCGCTTGCAGCTGGGCGACCAGCTTGCCCGTCATCGCTTCGGCGACCACCGTTTCGCCGGCCGCGGCGCGGCGCACGGCGCGCGTCAGGTAGTCCGTGTCGATGTTCTTCAGCAGGTAGCCGGAGGCGCCGGCCTTCAGCGCGGCCGACAGGTCCAGCGCGTCTTCGGACACGGTCAGCATCACCACCGCGCTGTCCGGGCAGTCCTGCAGCAGCAGCTGCAGCGTCTCGAGGCCGGACATGCCGGGCATGTTCAGGTCCAGCAGCACGACCTGGGGTTTCAGCTGCTTGGCGCGCTTGATGCCTTCGACACCGTCGGCTGCTTCGCCGACGACGTCGAAATCGGGGTTACGCTGCAACAGCGAGCGGATGCCGCTGCGGAACAGCGTGTGGTCGTCGATCAGCAGTACGCTGATCGGTCGGTTGTCGGTCATGTGGTTCTCCTTGTTCTCAGGCCGCCCGGCGCTGGGCGCGCGCCAGGTGCAGCGATACGGTCGCGCCGGCGCCCGGTGCCGAGCGCACGTCGAGCGTCGCGCCGATCCGCTGGGCGCGCTCGCGCATGATGTGGACGCCCACGTGGGTCTCGCCCTTGCCTGCCAGTTCCGCCGGGTCGAAACCGGCGCCGTCGTCAGTGACGGCCAGCGTGAAGTCTTCGCGGTCGCGCAGCACCACCTCGACCTTGTTGGCGCTGGCGTGCTTGCGCACGTTCGACAGCGCTTCCTGCACGATGAACAGCAGTTGCAGCTGCTGCTCGCGGGGGAACGGTGCGCCGTCCGGGTCGGCGTCCAGCACCGCTTCGATGCCCGTCTGGCGCTCGAACTTGTTGAGCGCCGACTGCAGCGCGTGCACCAGGCTTTCCTCGGCCAGCCGGGTGCGGAAATTCAGCAGCAGCTCGCGCACGTCCTCGTAGCTTTCCTGCACGCCGGCGCGCAACTGCGGCACGATCGCGTCGACGTCGCCATACTGCTGGTGACGTACCGAATCCTCCAGCATCTGCACCTGCAGGTTCAGGAAGTTCAGGCCTTGCGCGATGCTGTCGTGCAGGCCCTGGGCCACCAGGTTGCGCTCTTCCGAGATCGCCATCTCGCGTTCGCGCGCGCCCAGGCGCAGGTTCTCGATCGCGGTGCCCAGCAGCTGACCCAAGGTCTGCAGCAGCGCCTCGTCCGCCGCCGACAGCGCGCGGACCCGCTTGAAGTGCAGGTTGAACATGCCCAGGTGCTGGCGATGCGCGTAGATGTGGAACACGGAGACCGTCGAGAAGCCCTCGCGGTGGCACTGCAGCTGCATGGCGGGATCGATGCGGCGCATGTCGTGCACCACGGCGATCTTCTTCTCGACGGCCTCGCCGCACAGGCAATCGCCGACTTTCATGCAGCGCTCGTCCTCGACCAGCTCCGCCGGCAGCCCTTGCTGCACCAGCATGTGCAGATTGCCCTTGGCCGGGTCGAGCACGCGCACGGAACCGCCGTCGGCGCCGAAATACTCGGTGATCCGCTGCAGGAAGCCTTCGCACATGGCTTCCGCCTGTTGCGGTTTTTGCAGGAACGCGGCGCTGTCGTACAGCAGCGCGAGCTCGCGGTTCTGCGCCTCCAGCGCGGCCGTCTTCATGCCGATCAGCTGCTCGAGGTTCGCATACACGCCCTGCAGCCGGTCCGCCATCTGGTTGAAGCCCTGCGCCAGCTGGCCGAATTCATCGTGCCGGTCTTCCTGCAGCCGCACTTCGAAGTCGCGCTCGCGCATCCGCTCCATGCCGGCCTGCAGCTCGGAGACGGGGGCGATGATCAGGTTGAACAGCAGGTAGACGATCGACACGGTGCCGCCGACGGCGAACGTCAGCAGCATCAGCTGCGAGCCGCGCAGCCAGAACGTGCGATTTTCGCTGTCGTGTTCGATCGCTTGGACCAGGCCGGACACGTCGCGCACGAACGTGTCGGCCTGTTGCTGGAATGCCCACACCTCGGCCGGTGCCACCGCCTGCTGCGCCAGCAGCGTCGCGGCGCGCGGCCGCAATTCGTTCTGCCAGCGGTCCGCCAGCCTGCCGAAGCCGCCGCGGATCACGCTGGAAGGCGGCAGGAACAGGGGCCGCTGCGGATCGCCGTGGCGCAGCTGCTCGAGCGTGCCGTCGACGACGGCCAGCTGGCGCATGCCTTCGGAGCGGGCCGCGTCGCGCCGCTCCGCATCCGTCATGCCGGCCAGCGTGACGCTGAGCCGGTAGGTATTCATCCGCAGGCTGCCGGTCACGTTGATCGCGGCGCCGCTGCCCTCCAGCTGCCACGACAGGTACAGCGTGGCGCCGATGACGGACAGCGCGACGGCCAGAAAGCCGAACAGGCTGCCGACCACCTTCGTCGACAGCCGGCTCCACGCGGCATGGGGCGATGCGCGCAGCATGTCAGCCCCCCTCGCGTTCGGGCGGGGTTGCGTGCGGGCTTGCCGATTCAGCCATGCTGTTGCGTTGTTCCATGTTTGTCCTCTCATCGGGGGAAGTATACCGCCCTGCTTGCCGCTCGCGCTCATTTACCTGTCCCTGACCCCATCTCAGCCGCCCGTCTGTGACATGAATCGGACGATTTTCTCCGGCTGCCGCGTGAAATCGTGCTCGCGCGGCTTCAACTCGATCGCCGCGCGGATCGCCCGCTCCAGCTCCACATCGTCCGCGCCGCCACGCAGCAGCGGGCGCAGTTCGAACTTTTCTTCCTGGCCGAGGCACAGGTACAGCGTGCCGTCGACGGACATCCGCACGCGGTTGCACGTGGCGCAGAAGTGCTGCGACATCGGCGTGATAAAGCCGACGCTCGCGCCGCCATCCGCCGTGCTGTAATAGCGCGCCGGCCCGCCGCCCAGCTCGCGCGCCTGCGGCACGAGGCCGAAGCGCTGTACGAGCCGGTCGCGCACGGGGCCCAGGTCGAGCCATTCGGTGGCGCGGCCCGTATCGCCCATCGGCATCGCCTCGATCAACCGCAGCAGGAAGCCGCGCGCGATGCAGAACGCGGCCATCTCCTCGATCTCATGCTCGTTCACACCGCGCATCGCGACCATATTGATCTTGATGGGCGCCAGCCCTTCGGCGCGCGCCGCCTCCAGTCCCGCCAGGATCGCCGGCAGGCAGTCGCGCCCCGTGATGCCTTTCATGCAAGAGCGGTCCAGCGAATCGAGGCTGACGTTGATCCGGCTGATCCCCGCCGCCTTCAACGCGGCCGCATGGCGCGCCAGCCGCGTGCCGTTGGTCGACAGCGACAGGTCGCGCAGGCCGGGCAACGCCGCCAGCCGCGCCGCCAGCTCCGGCAGGTGACCGCGCGTCAGCGGCTCGCCGCCCGTCAGGCGCACGCGGCGCGTGCCCATGCGCGTGAACGCGCGCACGACGCGAACGATCTCGTCTTGCGTGAGCCAGTGCGGCGGCTCCTCGAACCCCTTGAAATCTTGCGGCAGGCAATACGTGCAGCGCAGGTCGCAACGGTCGGTGACCGAGACGCGCAGGTAATCGATGGTACGGCCGAAGCGGTCGGTCAGCATCGGCGGCTCCTTTGGTGTGTTGGAAGGATTGTAACGGGGTGGTGCGGGCCTGTTGATGGGCCGTTTGGGGAGGAGAAGTAGTGCTTTGTGACTAGCCGGGCGGATAAGTTTGCGAGTCAGAACGCCGGAAGAAACCCAGAGGCCAAACCCTGGGGTCAGGGAGGAGCGCTGGCCTGCAGGCCAGCGCCGCTACGCAGGCGGAGAGCTGTGCTCTCCGAAACCCCTGCTTCGCCCCGCCGGGTCTGACCCTGGCCTCACTGCACCAACGGACTCTCCGCCCCCTCCAGCTCCACCCCCTCGATCTTCGCGCGGCCCACCAGCACGTGCAGGTACTGGTGCAGCGCGCGCTGCCACGATTCGCGGCGCAGCGTGTCGGCCACCTGCTCACGCACCGAGTCGAACGGCAGCAAGGTGCCTTCCAGCCGGCGCTGCACTTGCACGATGTGCAGGCCGAAGCGGGTCTCCACCAGGCGGCCGGCCAGCTCGCCGGCGGCGAGGCGGAACAGCACGGCGTCGAATTCCGGCACGCAGTCGCCCCGCTTTAATTGACCGAGGCTGCCACCGACGGCGCCGGACGGGCAGTTCGAGTAGCGCTTCGCCAGTTCCTCGAAACGCTCGGGGCGGTGGCGCAGTTCCTCGAGGATCAACGTGGCGGTCTCGCGCAGCAGTTCCAGCGGCGCCTCGGGCGTCACCTGGAACAGGATGTGGCGCGCTTCGACCAGCTCGCCGCGCGTGAACGCGGCCTTGTGCGCGTCGTAGTAGCGGCGGCATGCCAGGTCGTCCACTTCCGGCACCTGCACTTCGCAGGCGAACAGCGTCTCGATGCGCTCGTCGTCGGAAGCGTCGCCCGACACGATGCCGAGGCGGTCGGCTTCGTCCAGCAATACGCGGCGCAGCACCACCTCGTGGACAGCCTGCTTCAGCGGATTGGCGGCATTGGCGTGGTGTGCCATCTCCGCCGCGATTTCGGCGTCCGTGACGTCGATGCCATTGACTGCGATACCCATGATGTACTCCAGATTCGATTCAAACGATGCCCCGGCACTGCCCAACGGGCGCCGGGGCTTTTCGGTCAGCGGCTGCGCACCAGCTGGAACGCGCGGCCCAGGTAACCGACGGCGCCGAAGCCGCTCCACACGTGCACCAGGCGGGTGAACGGGAAGATGATGAACAGCGACATGCCCATGAACAGGTGCAGCTTGAACACCAGCGGCGCGTCGATGATCAGCGCGGCGGCATCGGCGCGGAACGTCACGATGTGCTGGGCCCAGCCCATCAGCAGCACCATCATGTGGCCGTCCATGTGGCCGGCCGACACGAAGATCGAGCACAGGCCGAGCAGCAGGGTCGCGAGGATCCACAGCAGCACGATCTTGTCCTTGAACGTCGTCACGTGGCGCAGGCGGTCGCTCTGGAAGCGGCGCGCCAGCAGCAGCACGAGGCCGATCAGCGCCAGGGTGCCCATCACGCCGCCGGCCACCATCGCGAACAGCTGCTTGGCGCCGTGCGGCACGCCCAGCGCATCCCACACGGCCACGGGCGTCAGCAGGCCCACGGCATGGCCGAAGAACAGGCCCAGCACGCCGACGTGGAACAGCGGGCTGGCCAGCCGCAGCGCGCCGCGATGCAGCACCTGGCTGGACTCGGAGCGCCAGCTGTACTGCTCACGGTCGAACCGCACCAGGCTCCCCAGCAGGAAGATCGCCAGCGCGATATACGGGTAGATCCCGAATACGAATTGATGGATGTAGTTCATATTGCCTCCTTCATGCTTGCGGCGCGGTGGCTTGCACCGCGGCCGGCTTCTTCGGATAGAAGTTGATCGGCTGGACGCCACCCGGCAGTGCGGTCTGCAGCAGCGGCTCGACGCCATCGGCACCCGGGCCGAACGTTTCCAGTGCCTCGTCCATGTCGCGGATCGGCGGTTCGGTCAGCGGCGACGCCTCGACGGGGCTGGCATCGACCAGCAGCGTGAACAGCACGCCGTACGGGCTGTTCGAGCTGCACAGTTTGCGGCCCACGTGGGCCAGCACGTCGACGGCTTCGCCCAGCATCCGCTCGGCGTCGTCGGCCGGCAGCTGGCCGAGGAACTCCAGGAACAGCGGCACGTAGTCGGGCAGCTCGTCGCCGCTCATCTCCAGGCCGTGCTTGCGGTACTCCTCGATCAGGTCGACCATCGCCTGGCCGCGGTCGCGCGATTCGCCGTGCACGTGTTCGAACAGGTGCAGCGAGTGCGACGGGTTGCGGTCGAACGTGGCGACGTATTCCTGCTGCAGCTCGATCAGCGGCGTCGTGCCGAGATACGCAAGCAGCGGCTGCAGGCGCTCGCGCCACGCCGGGCGTTCTTCGAGCACGGCTTCCAGCTCGCGCAGGTCGGCGATCAGCTCCTCGTCCGGGTACTGCAGCAGCAGCGACAGCACTTGATATTGTTGGTTCATGGCCTGCTCCTTACGCCGATTCCGGCTCTTTCTTCTTGCGCGACTTCGGCATCGACATGAAGATCGTCGAACCCTGCTTCTTCTTGCCGAACAGGCTCGCATCGGACACACCGTCCGAACAGCCATTGCCGAAACTGAAGCCGCAGCTGCCCTTCTCGTTGAAGCTGTCCTCCACCATCTCCTTGTGGCTGGACGGGATCACGAAGCGGTCCTCGTAATTCGCGATGGCCATGATGTGGTACATGTCCTCGACGGTGGCCTTGTCGAGACCAACTTGACGTAAAGGCTCCAGGTTCTCGACACCTTCGACGCTCTTGCCGCGCATGTAGGCACGCATCGCCAGCATCCGGTCCAGCGCCTTGATCACCGGTACCTGGTCGCCCGCCGTCAGCAGATTCGCGAGGTATTGCACGGGGATGCGCAGGCTGGACGTATCCGGCAGCACGCCGTTGGTACCCAGCTTGCCCGATTCGGCCGCGGCCTGGATCGGCGACAGCGGCGGGATGTACCACACCATCGGCAGCGTGCGGTATTCCGGGTGCAGCGGGAACGCGATCTTCCACTCCATCGCCATCTTGTAAACCGGCGAACGGACGGCCGCTTCCAGCCACGCTTCCGGAATGCCCTGGCGGCGCGCTTCCTCGATCACCTTCGGATCGTGCGGGTCCAGGAACAAGTCCAGCTGCGACTGGTACAGGTCGCGCTCGTCGGCCACCGATGCCGCCGCTTCGATCTTGTCGGCGTCGTACAGCATCACGCCCAGGTAGCGGATGCGGCCCACGCAGGTTTCCGAGCACACGGTCGGCTGGCCCGCTTCGATGCGGGGGAAGCAGAACGTGCACTTCTCGGCTTTGCCGGAAGACCAGTTGTAGTAGATCTTCTTGTACGGGCAACCGGAGATGCACATGCGCCAGCCGCGGCACTTGTCCTGGTCGATCAGCACGATGCCGTCGTCCTCGCGCTTGTACACGGAGCCGGACGGGCACGATGCCACGCAGGCCGGGTTCAGGCAGTGCTCGCACAGGCGCGGCAGGTACATCATGAACGTGTTCTCGAACGTGCCGTACATCTCCTTCTGCATGTTGTCGAACAGCTTATCCTTGCTGCGCTGGGCGAACTCGCCACCCAGGTCATCCTCCCAGTTCGGGCCCCACTCGATCTTGTCCATCTTCTTGCCGGTCAGGACGGAGACCGGGCGCGCCGTCGGCGGCGTCTGCGACAGCGGTGCGTTCTGCAGCCGCTCGTAGTCGTAGGTGAACGGCTCGTAGTATTCGTCGATCTGCGGCAGGTTCGGGTTCGCGAAGATGTTCGCGAGGATTTTCAAACGGCTGCCCTGGCGCGGCTCGATCGTGCCCGCGTCGGTGCGGCGCCAGCCGCCGTTCCACTTGTCCTGGTTTTCCCATTCCTTCGGATAGCCGATGCCGGGCTTCGTTTCCACGTTGTTGAACCACGCGTATTCGACGCCATCACGGCTCGTCCACACGTTCTTGCAGGTGACGGAACAGGTGTGGCAGCCGATGCATTTGTCGAGGTTCAGCACCATGCCGATTTGTGCTCTGATTTTCATGTTGTACTCCTTACCTTTCCGTCACTCAGACCGTCTCGGCCAGCGGGCCTTCGAGCCACTCGACCTTGTTCATCTTGCGCACCACCACGAATTCGTCGCGGTTCGAGCCCACCGTGCCGTAGTAGTTGAAGCCCCACGACAGCTGCGCATAGCCGCCGATCATGTGCGTCGGCTTCGTCACGGCGCGCGTCACCGAGTTGTGGATGCCGCCGCGCTTGCCGGACATTTCGCCGCCCGGCACGTTGACGATCTTTTCCTGGGCGTGATACATCAAGGTCATGCCGGCCGGGACGCGCTGGCTGACCACCGCCCGCGCCGTCAACGTGCCGTTCACGTTGAACACCTCGATCCAGTCGTTGTCGACGATGCCGGCCGCCTTCGCATCCGTCTCGGACAGCCACACGTGCGGCCCGCCGCGGGACAAGGTCAACATCCGCAGGTTGTCCGAATACGTCGAGTGGATGCCCCACTTCTGGTGCGGCGTGATCCAGTTCAGCGCGATTTCCCTGTTGCCGTTCGGGCTCGCGCCCATCGCGGCGCCCGTCGTACGAGTGTCGATCGCCGGCTTGTACACACAGAAGCCCTCGCCGAAGTCGCGCATCCAGCGGTGATCCTGGTAGAACTGCTGGCGGCCCGTGATCGTGCGCCATGGGATCAGTTCATGCACGTTGGTGTAGCCGGCGTTGTAGCTGACTTCCTCCGACTCGAGGCCCGACCACGTCGGCGACGAGATGATCTTGCGGGGCTGCGCCTGCACGTCGCGGAAGCGGATGCTGTCGTGCTCGCGCGGCAACGCGAGATGCGTGTGGTCGCGGCCCGTGATTTTCGACAGCGCTTCCCACGCCTTCACCGCCACGTGACCGTTGGTTTCCGGCGCCAGCGACAGGATCATCTCGGCCGCATCGATCGCCGTGTTCAGGCGCGGCTGGCCTTGCGACACGCCCTCTTCTAGCACGGTGCGGTTGATGCCGCGCAGGACGTCCACTTCATGCTTCGTGTTCCAGCCGATGCCCTTGCCGCCATTGCCGGCCTTTTCCAGCAGCGGACCGACGGACGTGAACTTCTTGTAGATCTGCTTGAAGTCGCGTTCGACGATCGTCATGTTCGGCATCGTCTTGCCCGGGATCGGCTCGCACTCGCCGGCGCGCCAGTCCTTCGGATCGAACGGTTGACCCAGTTCGCCCGGGGTGTCGTGCATCAGCGGCGTCAGGATGATGTCCTTGCGGGTACCCAGGTACTCGCCGCCGATTTCCGAGAATTTCTTGGCCAGGCCCTTGTAGATTTCCCAGTCCGACTTCGATTGCCACAGCGGCTGCACGGCTTCGGACAGCGGGTGGATGAACGGGTGCATGTCGGACGTGTTCAGGTCGTCCTTCTCGTACCACGTGGCCGTCGGCAGCACGATGTCGCCGTACAGGCAGGTGGTCGACATGCGGAAGTCCAGCACGACCAGCAGATCGAGCTTGCCTTCGACGGCCGGGCGCACCTTCACGTCGCGCGGCTTGATGCAGTGCTCTTCCTCGCTCATCAGCGCGTTCTGCGTGCCGAGCAGGTACTTCAGGAAGTATTCGTGACCCTTGCCCGAGCTGCCCAGGATGTTCGAACGCCACACGAACATATTGCGGGGGAAGTTGGCGGGATTGTCCGGATCGTCGCAGGACATCTGCAGCTTGCCTTCCTTCAGCTGGCGCACGGCGAACTTCGCGGGATCTTCACCGGCGGCGTTGGCCTGGTCGACGACGTCGAGCGGGTTGGTCTGCAGCTGCGGCGCGGACGGCAGCCAGCCCAGGCGCTCGGCCTTCGCATTGAAGTCCAGCAGCGACATCGGCGCGACATCCGGGCCGGCCGTCGGCGATGCGATATCGCTGGTATGCAGCTTCTCGTGGCGCCACTGGCTCGTGTGGGCATAGAAGAACGACGTGCCGTTCATCTGGCGCATCGGGCGGTTCCAGTCCAGCGCGAACGCCAGCGGCGTCCAGCCCGTTTGCGGGCGCAGCTTTTCTTGGCCCACGTAGTGCGCCCAGCCGCCGCCGGATTGACCGACGCAACCGCACATCATCAGCATGTTGATGATGCCGCGGTACGTCATGTCCATGTGGTACCAGTGATTCAGCGCGGCGCCGACGATGACCATGCTCTTGCCGCGGGTTTTATCGGCGTTGTCGGCGAACTGGCGCGCGACGGTGATCACGTCGGCCGGCTTCACACCGGTGTGCTTTTCCTGCCATGCCGGGGTGTACGGCACGTCGTCGTCGTAGCTCGTCGCCACGTTGCCGCCGCCGAAGCCGCGGTCGATGCCGTAGTTGGCCAGCGACAGGTCGAACACGGTGGCGACCAGCGCCGTCGTGCCGTCGGCCAAGGTCACGCGCTTGACCGGCACGTTTCGCAGCAGCAGATCCTGCGCATCGCGGCCGCCGAAGTAGGCGAAGCCGACGGGCACGATGTCGTCCGCGCAGTCCTTCAGCGACAGGCGCGGGTCGATCGGGGCGTTGTTGCCGCCCTCCTTCATCTCCAGGTTCCATTTGCCGTCCTCGCCCCAGCGGAAGCCGATCGAGCCAGCCGGCGCGACGATGCGGCCGGTGGTATCGTCGATGACGAGCGTCTTCCATTCCGGGTTGTTGGCTTCGTCGAGGTTGTTGGCCAGGTGCGACGCACGCAGGAAGTAGTCGGGGATCAGCTTGCCCTCGTGTTCCTTCAGCAGCACGAGCATCGGGAAGTCGGTGTACTGCTTCGCGTAGTCGCGGAAGTACTTCGACTGGCCTTCGGCGTGGAACTCCTTCAGGATCACGTGGCCCATCGCCATCGCCAGCGCCGCATCGGTGCCCTGGCGCGGTGCCAGCCAGATATCGCCAAACTTGGCCATCTCGCCGAAGTCGGACGACACGGCGACCGTCTTCGTGCCCTTGTAGCGCACCTCCGTGTAGAAGTGGGCATCCGGCGTGCGGGTCATCGGCACGTTCGAGCCCCACACCATCAGGTACGTCGAGTTATACCAGTCGGCGGACTCGGGAACGTCGGTCTGCTCGCCCCACACCTGCGGGCTCGAAGGCGGCAGGTCGCAGTACCAGTCGTAGAACGACAGCGCCACGCCGCCGATCAGCGACAGGTAACGCGTGCCGGCGGCGTAGCTGACCATCGACATCGCCGGGATCGGCGAGAAGCCGACGATGCGGTCCGGGCCATACTTCTTGATCGTCAGCGCATTCGCGGCGGCGATCATCTCGTTGCATTCGTCCCAGTTTGCGCGCACGAAGCCGCCAAGGCCGCGCACGGATTTGTATTTCTTCGCGCGTTCCGGGTCCTGGCTCACGTATTCCCAGGCGGTGACGGGGTCCATCGTCTTGCGGGCTTCACGCCACATTTCCATCAGGCGGCCGCGCACCATCGGGTATTTGACGCGCTGGGCGGAGTACACGTACCAGGAATAGCTGGCGCCGCGCGGGCAGCCGCGCGGCTCGTGGTTCGGCAGGTCCGGCCGCGTGCGCGGATAGTCCGTCTGCTGCGTTTCCCACGTGATCAGGCCATTCTTCACATACACCTTCCAGCTGCACGAACCCGTGCAGTTGACGCCGTGCGTGGAGCGCACGATCTTGTCGTGCTGCCAGCGCTGGCGGTAGGCGTTTTCCCAGGTGCGGTCTTCGTGCACGACGGCGCCGTGGCCGTTCGAGAACGTGGATTTGGGCTTGCTGAAGAACTTCAGCCGATCCAGAAAGTGACTCATGCTGCCTCCTTGATTCCGTGCGCCCCGAGGGCGCCTCTCCGCGCGACATGCGTGGAGCTGTCGATGGAATCAGTCTACTGACGGTGGCAGGCGGTGAATATTGGCAGGAAGTGCCGCCGGGGGATGTGATTCGGATTAGGCGGATAGGCAGATGTGATTAGGGGCCAGCACTTCCGGTGGGGGAGTCGCGGGGGAATACACTACCGATTTTGTCGGGAATGGCGCGGGGCAGGCCACGGGCCGCGAGCTTACGCAGCGGTGCCCTGCTCCTCGGTCAGCGCCAGGAACCGCTGGAAGGTCGGGTGCTCCATGCCCAGACGCGCCTTCTGGTAATCGTGGATGCCGATCGACGGCGTGAAGATCTCACCGGTGGCGGCGTTACGGTAGCTGAGCGTCGGCTCGCGCGCCAGCGACGGCCGATGGTACAGGCCGCGCCGGCTGAACGGCTTGGCCTGCAGCCTGTCGTAGACCTGGTCCAGCAATCCGGCGCCGACCGGCTCCTCGCCATCCTCGGCCAGTGCCGTGTCGATCGCCTGCGCGCCGACGCGCCGCGCTTCGCTGTCCGCGAAGCTGGCCAGTGAATTACGCTCGTCCAGCACGCGGCCGGGCAGCGCTTCCAGCCTGGTGGACGCGGGAATGTCGGACCTGGCAAAATTGTTCCACGTCTTCACGATCGGCAGCGTGTCCCACACATCGCCGACGACGGCATCGCGCGCTTGGTCCGGCACGCGCGTATCGCCGATGCGCACATAGCCGTGGCCCGCATACACCTGGAAATAAACGGGCATCGGCTGACTGGCACGGTCGCGGAACATCGGCGTGCCGGGCTGCGGCCGCAGGCCGAGCGCGCGCCGCGACGTCAGGTCGGCGGTGACGCGGAACAGCACGTTGTTGACGGTGACGCACACGCCGCTGCCGTATCGGACCGTGCCGTGCGCACGCGCCAGCGAATACTGGCCCTCGTGCAGCGTCTCGGCATCGGCCAGCTGCATGCGCTTGATCGCCCCGCCGCCCGACGCCGTGATGCCGACGACTGAATTGGCCTTGTCGCCGACCATCTGCGACACGCGCTGCTGCACGCCTTCGTAGTCCTTCAGCAGCTCAAAAGTGCGGGGGCTGACGTCGACGTGCGGCAGGTCGTGGCGATTCAGGAAACGCACCAGCGACCTGACACCGCTGGGTGCAGGCGCGCCCTCCAGCGCACTGCGCAGCGGTTCCTGCGTGACGGGCACGACCCGATCGTCACGGCCATCCGGCGTGCGGGCCGGTTGCCAGTCCAATGCCGGGATCGGGGGAAGCCTGCCTATCGTCATGGTGACGCCATCCATCTGCAAACGCGACAGGCGTCTGTGGAGCGGGTGGCGGGATTGGTTCCATTGCTGGCGTCAGCGATGGACAGCCGGATCACAGCCGTCAGCAGTCCGCCAGCGGCCTCCTCGGCTTACCCGGGATAGCCCCTGGTGGCCAAAAAAGCAAGTACTGCAACGATTGTGGCGCTGAATACTGCGGCTGCCCAGGCAACGATCGCCAAGCGTAGCCGCGCATTGGCTACTTCGCGCCGCGCCACCAATTGTGCGATCGCGCGATCGTCGGCTTGCCGCGCGGCGGACGCGGACATCTTGTAGAAGGCTTCCCCCACGGCCTTGCCGGCCGCCTGCACCGCCACCTCCAGTGCGACGCCGATCACGCTGCCTGCCGTGCCGCCGACAGCCCCGCCCACCCCTTCGCCGATATCGGTCAGCTGCGGTTCACCCCATCCCCGGCGCGGCTTGAGCGCACGTGGGGTGCGCCCGTGCTTGGCCCGGTACCCGCCGAGAGCGTCGGCCAGCTGCGTGCGGGCGGTGTGCGCCTCCCCTCGCAACGCGGCCAGCTTCCTGCGCGGGTAAGCCAATACGCCGCACAGCAATGCGCTCGTACCCGCGCAGGCTGTGGCCCAGGAGGCCCACGTGTCGGGCACGCTCGCGCGGCCGAACAAGGTTCCGAGCGCGATGGCGAGAATAGCGATGGCAACGTACTTCATCGAAATGTTGGTACTCCGCGTGTGGATCCGCCCGCAGCATACCGCATTCTTTCACGGCCGCCATCCCGGCCGTGGCGCCGATCAGCCCTTGTGCCGCAACGCGTCCAGCACGAGCGCCAGCGCACGCGATGGGTGGCGCCGGCTCGGGTAGTAGGCATGCAGGCCGGGGAAATGCGGGCACCAGTCCTCCATCACACTGACGAGGCGCCCCGCGCGCACGTGCTGGGCCACCAGGTCCTCGGACAGGAACGCCAGGCCGTTGCCGCTGAGGGCCGCCCCGAGCATCTGGTACACGCCGCTGCAGACGATCTGGCCGCGCGGCCGCATGTCGATGTTCGCACCGTCGTGCCGCAGCTCCCAAGCATAGACGCCGCCGACGGTCGCCAGGCGCAGGCCGATGCAGTTGTGCTTCTGCAGATCCTTGGCCGACGTCGGCACGGGCCGGTGCGCGAAATACCCGGGCGCGCCGACGATCAGCACCCGCGTATCGGGTGTGATGCGCACGGCGATCATGTCCTTCTCGACCTGGTCGCCCCAGCGCACGCCGATGTCGAAGCGCTCGGCCGCGATGTCGACCATCCGGTAGTCCGCGCTCAGCTCGACGTGGATGTCCGGGTAGGCCAGCAGCACGGGCGACAGGCGGGGCCACAGCACGTTGTTAATCACGTGGTCGGTGGCCGTGATGCGCACCGTGCCGGCCGGCTTGTCTCCCAGTTCGCTCACCGCGGCGATCTCCGCCTCGATCTCCTCGAGCCGCGGCGCCACGTTCTGCAACAGCCGCTCGCCCGCCTCGGTCGGCGACACGCTGCGGGTCGTGCGCGTCAGCAGGCGCACGCCCATGCGTGCTTCCAGGCCGCGGATGATGTGGCTGAGGGCCGATTGCGTCATCCCCAGCTTGCCGGCGGCGCGCGTGAAGCTGCGCTCGCGCGCCACGGCCAGGAAGACCAGGATGTCGTTGATGTTGTCGCGTGCCATGTGGGAGAACCTGAATCACTGAATGCCGGGTTGCCGTATCGCCGGTTCTCCGGCGCGGGACGGGTGGCACGGCGGCCACCCGGATGACGCGATTATGCAGGAAGGCGTGCGGCCCGGCCCGCACTCACGGCGAACAGCGCCGCCAGCAGCAGGATCGCGGCGCTGCCGCCGAACGTGGCCTGGTAGCCGTACGCATCGAACAGCATGCCCCCGGCAGCGGCGCCGGCGGCGATCGCCAGCTGGACGACGGCAACGAGCAGGCCGCCGCCAGCCTCCGCATCGTCCGGTAACGTGCGGGCCAGCCACGTCCACCAGGCGACGGGCGCCGACGTGCCGAGCAGGCCCCATGCGCCCAGCAGGACGGCCGTGGCGCCGGCGGACGTGCCGAGCACCGTCAAGGCGACGGCAATGCCCGCCATCGCCAGCGGGATGACGGCCAGCGTACGTGCGAGCCCGTCGCCGAGAAACCGGCCGATCGCGAAGGTGCCGACCACGCCGCACAGGCCGACGACCAGCAGCATCAGCGACAGCGCCGACGGCGCGACGCCCGTCACGGCTTCGAGGAACGGCCGCAGGTAGGTGAACAGCGCGAACTGGCCCATGAAGAACAGGCTGGCGGCCGTCATGCCCAGCGCGACCGGCAACCGCTTGAGCAATGCCAGTGCACCGGCGCCCCGCTGCCCGTGCCGGGCCGGCAGCGACGGCAGGCTGACGAGTTGCCACACCAGCGCCGCGGCGGCAACCGGCACGACGCAAAAGAACGCGCCGCGCCAGCCGACCAGCGTGCCGAGGTAACTGCCCAGCGGCGCCGCAACCACCGTCGCCAGCGCGTTGCCGCCGTTGACGATCGCAAGCGCCGTCGGCACCCTGTCGGCTGAGACGAGGCGCATGGCCGTCGCCGCCGACAGCGACCAGAATCCTCCAATCGCGACACCGATGAACGCCCGCCCGGCCATGAACCCCGCATAGGTCGGGGCGAAGGCGGCGATCGAGCCGGACACGATCATCAGGAACGTCAGGCCCGCGAGCAGCAACTTGCGATCGAGCCGTCCCGCCAGCGACGCGATGGACAGGCTCGTGACCAGCGCAAACGCGCCGGACACCGTGATCGCCAGGCCCGCCTGCCCTTCGCTGGCGCCCAGGTCGGCCGCGACGGGTGTCAGCAGGCTGACGGGCATGAACTCGGACGCGACCAGCGCGAACGCGGCCAGCGCCAGGGCGAACACGCCGCCCCATGCGGCAGGCGCGGCGGCCGCACCCGCATCAACCGCGTGCCGGCTCTCCGCCGGCGCGCGGACGGTGGCCGTGCGATCGCTCATCGGGTGGTGCCGGCGCCGCCAGCCAGCGTCGCGCTGTCGATCACGAAGCGGTACTTCACGTCGCCCTGCAGCATGCGCTCGTAGGCGGCGTTGATCTCGTCGGCGCGGATCATTTCGATGTCCGCGACGATGCCGTGCTGTGCACAGAAGTCCAGCATTTCCTGGGTTTCCGGGATCCCGCCGATCATCGAACCGGCCAGCGCACGGCGCTTCATGATCAGGTTGAACACCTGCGGCGACGGGTGCGGCGACGCGGGTGCCCCCACCAGCACCATCGTGCCGTCGCGCTTGAGCAGCGTGAGGAAAGCGTCGAGATCGTGCGGCGCCGCGACGGTGTTGACGATCAGGTCGAGCGAGCGGGCCTGCGCCGCCATCGCCGCCGCATCGCGCGACACCACCACTTCGTGCGCGCCCAGCGCTTCGGCGTCCGCACGCTTCGATTCCGACGTCGTGAACGCAACGACATGTGCGCCCAGCGCGCGGGCCAGCTTGATGCCCATGTGGCCCAGGCCACCGATGCCGACGATGCCGACCTTCTTGCCCGGGCCGGCCTGCCAGTGCCGCAGCGGCGACCACGTGGTGATGCCGGCGCACAGCAGCGGCGCGACGGCGGCCAGCTGGTCCGGCTGGTGGCGCACGCGCAGCACATAACGCTCGTTGACGACGATCCGCTCCGAGTAGCCGCCCAGCGTGTGGCCCGGCGCGTCAGCGGTCTTGCCGTTGTAGGTGCCGACCATGCCGTCGCAGTAGTTTTCCAGGCCCGCCTCGCAATCATGGCAATGGCCGCAGCTGTCGACCATGCAGCCGACGCCCACCAGGTCACCGACCTGGAAGCCGCTCACGTGCGCGCCAACGGCGGACACACGCCCGACGATCTCGTGGCCCGGCACGCACGGATAGAGCGTACCCGCCCATTCGCCGCGCACTGTGTGCAGGTCGGAATGGCAGACGCCGCAGAAGGCGATGTCGATCTGCACGTCGTGGTGGCCCGGCGCGCGGCGCGGGATGTCCATCGCTTCGAGAGGCTTGTCGGCGGAGTTGGCGCCATAGGCGCGGACGTGGGTGTGGTGATGTACTTGATCAGTCATGTCGAATCCATTGGGAGGTAGATCGGTCCACCTTCGCACCTTCGCGCGGTGCGACGACGGCGTTCCGAATTGGGAATGGCGCGAATGATAACGGCGTATCCGGCAAGCCAACGGGGCGAATTTTGCTTGAGCTTATGATGACGCTTCATAAGTGTAGTGGCAGTCTGACGAATTTGCGTCATAAGCCGGGCCTAAAAAAGTGCTCCACGGATTTATGGAGGACCTGTTTCCTTCCCGATGGTCCGCACCGTCCGCCATTGTTGCAAGCGCCTGGGGGCGCGCCAACGTGCATGGCCGGCAGGAAGGAGACACGCGTGACGGCGGCTGAACGCTGCTTGTGCGGCCGCGTAGAGGCAACTCCGACCGGAATGCGGTGACATGGCGCCGCCCGCCGGTGGGCGGCGTATCGCGAGGTCTCACATCAAACCCATCTAAAAGAGAGCACCACGCGCTGAAGATGCGGCTGTTTTAGACTTTTTGGCTTTGGAATTAGATCAAAGCGGATTAATGCCGGTTTTTTATAGACCTTATTAGGTTCCCCGTCCCGCAGGGTAGAGTGGATTAGACGCTGCTGGGGCATATTGGAGCAATTTGGACATTGATGCTCCGACGGTACCCCACTGGGTGAAATCGTGGGCGGAGCGGTGCGCGAACAATATGCCGGGGGGGGCGCACGACTACGGGCAAATTCCGCCGATCAATTCACCGTAACTCCCCGACTAATCCGCACCTCGAAGCTCACGCCGCCCAACGTACCGATCCGGCGCCCCGTCACCTCTTCAGAGGAGGGAGTGCCTCCCGAAGTGCGAAAATCTAAACGATGCCAATACAAGCCGAACGAGTCTGGCCCGCTCTATTCTCAAGGATGACGCGCCTGATTCGCACTATAAAAATATCGTCTCGACCTTATTTGATCTATTTCTAATTCACGAGAATCTAAACCAACCTTATTCCAGAGGCCCGGTCCAATGTATTAGATCGTTTAAATCGGAGCCGACCATGGAATACATACCGACGAAACCCGTGAATCTTCCCCTCGCCGAGTTCATGGCGCTGGAATTCTATTTGATGGACAACCGGCCAGGTGTCAAGCCTGAGCTGTTCGTGGCTGAACTGGTAAAACGATGGCTGGCTGTCGAGAATGAGCGCCTGGCACTGCGGCGGGACGGGCCAGCCCTGCGCGGCTTCCAATGGAAAAGTCTCTTCCTGCCGGAAGGTACCAATCTACGGACGAGCTATGGCGATGAAGTCGTGTTCGCCAAGGTGCGCGGCGACCGCATCCTGTCCGATGATGGCGCGACGCTGACGCCATCGCAATTTGCCAACCAGCGTGCGAAGGGACGCAATGCGTGGCGCTTCGTCTGGCTGCGCTTTCCCGGCAACGAGCGCTGGGTGCGCGCCGACGACTGCCGGGTGGGGCCGCACCGCGGTGGAGATCGTCACGCATCGTCCGATCACATCCGCAGCGGTTCTGGGTGACTCGGCCGGCGGCCCTTCCGAAATTGCTGCCAGTCCGTCGGGGTGCGCGATGCGATCGCGGCCCCATGCGGCCGCGCGGGGGACGGCCCTCCGACGATCGCACGACGGCCGCCTTTGCCGCGTGCGATCCGCAATGTTTCCACGCGGCCGAAACAGCGGCGGCCAGGCTCCGGCACGCGTGTCTCCTTCCTGACCGCTATGCACGGCAGCGCTGCGCAAACGCTTGGAACATACGTGACGCAAGTGCCGTGAGAAGATTGTGCTTCACACCAGTCCGTGAAGCCGACCGCCGGCCAACGGCGCCGTGTGGGAGGTCGCGCATCAATCCGAGAAGCACCAAAAAAAGGCACACCAAGAATCACTCCTTAGCGTGCCTGTAAAATGGCACATCGGTCGGCGCACTCCATCCCTGCCAGGTGAAGCGAAAACCACGACGCCGGCCGGCGTGCCCGGGGCTTGTCAGGTTGGCCGCGATGCTAGCCGGCGCAGGTCTTCAGCTTTTCCACATCCGGTATCGTGATCTTGCGGCCCTTGAACGCGATCAGCTCGCGGGCCGACAGGTCGGCCATGATCCGCGAGAAGTGCTCCGGCGTCAGGTTCAGGCGCGAGGCCAGCACGGCCTTCGTGGCCGGCAACGTCAGCTCGCTGCTGCCGCCCTCCTCGCAATCCTTCAGCAGGTAGCCGACGACGCGCTGGGTGCCCGAGCGCAGCGTGTACGACTCCATGTCGCACATCAGGCTGTGCATCCGCATCGACAGGCCGGCCAGCATCGCGCAGGCGAATTCGGGGTCGCCCTGGATCTCGCGGAAGATGGCCGGCTTGGCCACGTGCAGCAGCATCGTGTCCTCCATCGCCTGGGCCGTCACGATGTAGGGCTTGTTCATGAACATCAGCGCCTCGCCGAAGCTGTGGCCGGGGCCGATCAGTTCGACGACCTTCTCCGCGCCGGACGCGGACGTGAACGACAGCTTCACCTGCCCGTACATGACGATGTGGAAGCCGACGCACGGTTCGCCGCGCTGGAACACCAGCTCGCCGCGCTCGACGCGCACCTTCGTCGTGCCCAGTGCGATGCGATCCAGTTCGTCCGGCCGCAGCCGCGCGAACAGCGGCACCTTCGACAGGAAGGCTTGTACTTTGATCCGGCTCTTGTCCATGATGTTGCCCTTTCTGGTCCTGCGATATACGTTGCTGCTGTCTTGCTACTGCTTCAACCGCGCCTTCAGCAAGGCATCGGCGCGTTCTTGCGCGAATAGCACCACCACGTGATCGCGATGCAGCTGGCGTAGAACACGATGAAGCAGTACAGCGCCGCATCCGGCCGGCCCGTCAGCGCGATCGACGTGCCGTAGCTCTTCGGGATGAAGAACGCGCCATAAGCGGCGAAGGCGGACGTGAAGCCCAGCACGGCGGCGCTTTCCTTGTTGGCCGTGACGATGGCCTGGTCCTGCTCCGCCTTCGATTTTCCGGCGGCGGCGCGCTGGTGCTGCGTCATGAAGATCACGGGGATCATCTTGAACGTCGAGGCGTTGCCGATGCCGGTGCCGGCGAACAGCAGCATGAACATCCAGAAGAACAGCGTGAAGTTACCAGGCGAGCCGGCCTGCGGCAGGAAGTTGATCACGCCGAACACGGCGACGATCATGCCGCAGAACGTCCAGAACGTGACGCGGGCGCCGCCAAGCTTGTCGGCCATGATCCCGCCGACGACGCGCGCCAATGCGCCGACGAGCGGGCCGAGGAAGGCATAGCGCAGCGGATCCACTTCCGGGTACAGCGTCTTGATCAGCAGCGGGAACGCGGCCGAGTAACCGATGAACGAGCCGAACGTGCCCGTGTACAGCCAGCACATCAGCCAGTTGTGCTTGCGCGTGAAGATCACGGCCTGCTCGGCGAACGATGCCTTGGCGGACGCCAGGTCGTTCATGCCGAACCAGGCGGCCAGCGTGGCGATGACGATGAACGGCACCCAGATGAAGCCCGCGTTCTGCAGCCACAGCGCGTCGCCATGACCCGGCTGCACGGGGAGTTGCGACGGGCCGCCGAGCGTGCCGAACACGCCGGCCGTGATCACCAGCGGCACGACGAACTGCACGGCCGACACGCCCAGGTTGCCCAGGCCCGCGTTCATGCCCAGCGCATAGCCCTTCTGCGCTTTCGGATAGAAGAAGCTGATGTTGGCCATCGACGAAGCGAAGTTGCCGCCGCCGAAGCCGCACAGCAGCGCAAGCAGCAGCATCGTCGGGTAGCTGGTGCCCGGGTCCTGCACGGCGAAGCCGATGCCGACGGCCGGCACCAGCAGCGAGGCGGTGGACAGCGCGGTCCACTTGCGGCCGCCGAACACGGGCACCATGAACGAATAGAAGATGCGCAGCGTCGCGCCGGACAGGCCCGGCACGGCGGCCAGCCAGAACAGCTGGTTGGTGCTGTAGGTGAAGCCGATCACCGGCAGGTTCACGACGACGACGCTCCACACCATCCAGATCGCGAACGCCAGCGCCAGGGCCGGGATCGAGATCCACAGGTTGCGGTTCGCCGTCGTCTTGCCGGCGTTTTGCCAGAACGTGGGCACTTCCGGCTCCCACGTGCTGATGAGGTATTTGCTCATGGTTGTACTCCTTGCGGTTCTTGCGAATTAAGCGGCGGGCACGGCGGCCGGCAGCTGTGCCGGCGCGGCGCCCGTGGGGCGGAACGAGAAATGCATCCAGACCAGCGACACGCACACGGTGCCGTACAGGAGCATGAAGGCGGACGAGCGCACGCCCGTCAGGTCCAGCAGCGCGCCGAACATGATCGGCAGCACGAAGCCACCGAGGCCGCCGGCCAGGCCGACGACGCCGGAGACGGCACCGATGTTGTCGGGGAACTCGTCGCCGATGAACTTGAACACGGAGGCTTTACCGATCGCCATCGCGGTGCCGGCGACGAACAGCAGCGCCGTGAAGATCCAGGGCGACAGCGCCAGGTTGACGGACAGCGCGCCATCGACCGTCTTCACCTGCATGCTGGTCGGCGGATACGACAGCAGGAAGAAGCACACCCAGCACACCCACATCACCCACCACGTGACCTTGTAGGCGCCGTATTTGTCGGACACCCAGCCGCCCAGCGCGCGCAGCACGCCGCCCGGCAGCGAGAAGCACGCGGCCAGCAGCGCGGCCAGGCCCAGGTCGAAGCCGTACTCGCCGACGTAGTACTTAGTCATCCACAGCGCCAGGCCGACATAGCCGCCAAAGACCACCGAGTAGTACTGGCAGTAACGCCATACGCGGCGGTCCTTCAGCACGCGCAGCTGGTCCATGAAGCCGGTCGTCGTCGGCACGTTGTGCGCCGGGTTCGTATCGGAGAACACCCAGAACAGCAGCGCGGTGACGAGCATCGCGATGGCGTACACGGTGGGCAGCGCCTGCCAGCCCCACGCCGCGATGATGGCCGGGGCGACGAACTTGGTCAGCGCGGAACCGGAGTTACCGGCACCGAAGATGCCCATCGCGAGCCCGCGGCGCGCTTTCGGGAACCAGCGCGCCACGTACGGCGTGCCGACGGCGAACGAGCCGCCCGCAAGACCGAGCAGCAGGCCCAGTGCCAGAAACTGCCAGTACTCGGTGGCGCGGCCGATCAGCCACACGGGGATCACGGTGGCCAGCATCACGCCGAAGAACACGATGCGTCCGCCGAAGCGGTCGGTCCAGATCCCCAGCGGCACGCGCACCAGCGACCCGGACAGCACCGGCATCGCCGCCAGCAGGCCGAATTCCGTTTCGTTCAGGCCCAGCATTTTCTTGACCGGTATGCCCAGCACCGCGAACATCATCCACACGGCGAAGCACACCGTGAACGAGAAAGTGCTCGATACCAGTACTTTTATTGCTCTTTTGTCGTTACTCACTGCATCCTCCCGACGCTTTTACACGATGCCACCAGCGTACGCGTCGAGGTCAAGCGCGCCAATCGACCGCACGGGGGCACGGCGCGGTGCAATCAGGTGAGCGTATTCGTACGAAAGGACTAGTCACCACGACCGGCACTCGCGAGCGGCTGCTGCGCGATCTCGCATAGAGCGTCCGCGTCACTGGGGACTGTCCCCGCACGGGGACTGTCCCCGGTTTTTGCAGTCGCCGCGTCGCCGGCGCGGACTCGAACGTTTTCCTTCCCCATCACCTCCGCCAGCGTCACCCCATCCAGCTCGGCCATCCAGGCCCTGGTCGCCCTTCCCAACACCCCCTGCAGTCCGCACCGCCCCGCTTCCGGGCACGCCGGCGCATGCGCCGAAAAGCAAGGCGCCATGCACACTTCCTCGGTCCCGCGCACCACGGTGCCGATCCGGATATCTTCCGGCGCCGCGCCCAGCGCGATGCCGCCCTGCCGCCCGCGCACCGTGCGCAGCACGCCGGCCTGCCCCAGCTGGTGCACGACCTTCGTCAGATGGTTCTTCGGTATGCCGTGGTACTCGGCGATCTCGGCGATCGTCACGAGCCTGTCGCGGCGGTCGGCCAGGTAGAGCAGCGTACGCAGCGCGTAGTCGGTATAGGCGGTCAGTCGCATGGCGGTCCTCTTCATGTCGTCATTCTGATGTCGGCGCCATTATTCAACGCGCGCCTGCCGACCGTTCATAACCTAAGTCAAGAAAACCAGCATTCGATATGCATCTTTAAATCCACCTTCCTACAATCGGTTCAGTTTTCAACCACGTATCAACCACGAAGAGGAACCACGCCATGAATGCGACCCGCAAACTATGGACCTGGCTCGGCGTCATCTGCGCTCTCTCCTTTGCCGTCCTCGGCTGGGTGGGATCGGAGATCTGGCTTGCCGCGCCACCGATACCGAAACATATCGTCAGCGCCGATGGCGCCACGCTTTACTCCGAAGGCCAGGTCGAACAAGGCCAGCAAGCCTGGCTGGCGGCAGGCGGCCAGCAGGTCGGCACCGTCTGGGGCCACGGCAGCTATGTCGCGCCTGACTGGTCGGCCGACTGGCTGCACCGCGAGGCGCTGGCACTGCGCCAGATCTGGGCCACCCGCAGCTACGGCGCCGACTACGACGTGCTGCCGACGGCCGCCAAGGCCGCGCTGGACGCGAAGGTGAAGGAAGAACTGCGCCGTAACACCTACGACGCGGCGACCGGCACCATCACGCTGTCCACCGACCGCGCCGCCGCCGTGCGCGAAGTGGCCAAGCACTACCGCTCGCTGTTCGGCGCCGATCCGGCGCTGGACGAGCTGCGCGAACAATACGCGATGAGCCGCGGCGTGCTGCCCGATCCGGCCGACCTGAACGCGCTGCCCGCGTTCGTGTTCTGGTCGTCGTGGGCCGCCGCCACCGATCGTCCGGGCCAGGCCGGCCTGTCGTACACCAGCAACTGGCCGCATGAGCCGCTGGTGGGCAACCACCCGACGGCCGGCACCGGCATCTGGTCGATCGCCAGCGTGATCCTGATGATCGGCGCGATCGCCGGCATGATCTGGTTCCACGCCCGCCACAAGGAGGCTGACGATCCGGCACCGCCGAAGGCCGACCCGCTCTTGGGCCTGAAAGCCACGCCGTCGATGCGCGCCACCCGCAAGTACTTCTTCGTCGTCATCGGCCTGATCCTGGCCCAGGTGGGCATGGGCGTCATCACCGCGCACTACGCCGTCGAAGGCCACAGCTTCTTCGGCATTCCGCTCGCCGACGTGCTGCCGTTCTCCGTCAGCCGCACGATCCATACGCAGTTCGCCGTGCTGTGGATCGCCACCGCCTGGCTTGCCACGGGCCTGTACATCGCTCCCGCGATCTCCGGCCACGAGCCGAAGTTCCAGAAGCTGGGCGTGGACGTGCTGTTCTACGCGCTGCTGTTCATCGTCGTCGGCTCGACCGCGATGGGCTGGATCGGCTCCCTGCAGCACAAGGGCAGCGACTTCGCCTTCTGGCTCGGTAACCAGGGCCTGGAGTTCACCAGCATGGGCCGCGTGTGGCAGGTGCTGCTGTTCGTCGGCCTTCTGTTCTGGGTGTTCCTGCTGGGCCGCGCGCTGATGCCCGCACTGAAGAAGGCATCGGAAAGCCGCGGCCTGATCGCGATGGTGTTCCTGTCCGCCATGTGCATCGGCGCGTTCTACGCCACGTCGCTGACGTGGGGCCGTCACACCCACTACTCGATGATCGAGTACTGGCGCTGGTGGCTGGTGCACCTGTGGGTCGAAGGCTTCTTCGAAGTGTTCGCCACGGCCGTCATCGCCCTGCTGTTCACCCGCCTGGGCCTGATCCGCGCCAGCGCCGCCAACAGCGCCATCGTGCTGGAAACCATCGTGTTCCTGTTCGGCGGCATCCTGGGCACCCTGCACCACCTGTACTTCACCGGCACGCCGACGTTCGTGATCGCACTGGGCGGCATGTTCTCCGCGCTGGAAGTGGTGCCGCTGTCGATGATCGGCATCGAAGCCTACAACAACTACCGCCGTTCGCAGTCGGCGCCGTGGATCGCCGCATACCGCTGGCCGATCCTGTGCTTCATCGCCGTTGGCTTCTGGAACCTGGTCGGCGCGGGCCTGCTGGGCTTCTCGATCAACACGCCGCTCGCGCTGTACTACATGCAGGGCCTGAACATGACGGCAGCGCACGGCCACGCCGCGCTGTTCGGTGTGTACGGCATGCTGGGCATCGGCCTGATGCTGTTCTGCCTGCGCGGCCTGTACGAGCGTGCAGCGTGGTCCGACGCTGTGCTGAAACCGATGTTCTGGACCCTGAACATCGGCCTGGCGATGATGGTCTTCATCTCGCTCGCCCCGGCCGGCATCGTGCAAGCGGTGGCCAGCGTCAGCGAAGGCATGTGGTACGCCCGTTCGCCGGAAGTGGTGCACTCGCCGCTGATGGAAACGTTGGTGTGGCTGCGCGTCCCGGGCGACATCGTGTTCGCCGTCGGCACGCTGTGCCTCGCCGTGTTCGGCTGGCGCCTGCTGACGCACCGCCGTGCCGCGCCGGAAGCCGCGACGGCCGTCGTCGACCGCGCCGCCTGATCGTCGTCTCGAAGCCGGGCCCCGCGCCCGGCTTTTTTACTGTTCATCCATCCAAGGAGTCATCATGCCCCACGATTGTTCCCAACCGACGGCCCCCGCCGGCATCTACCCGTTCGACGCCCGCGGCGTCGCCAAGCGCTTCCGCCACGCGGCGATCTTCGGCGCGCTGGACGCGCTGCAGCAGGGCGAAGTCATGCGCTTCTGTAACGACCACGACCCGCTGCCGCTGCTGCGGCAGATCGAGCAGTACTTCGGCGACCGCGTGCAGGCGCGCTACGTGGCGCGCGAGCCGGGCGAAGTGGTCATTGATTTTCTGATTGCGCAGTAACTCCCACCAACGTATGCATGCGGCGGACAGCCAGCCTGGCCGCCGAATTCCCCACCCCGATGGAAACCGGCGCCAGTCCTGGCGCCGTTCAGCTCAGACAAACCCAAGGCCCGAACCCCGGGGTCAGACCCGGCGGGTCTGACCCCAGCCGTTGCCTTTTGGGGTGAAAGCATGCGATGCCGGCACGCCGGGTCGTTCTGACTGACGGCATCAGGGACTGTCCGCAATTCTTGCTGAACGCGTCCTTCCCCTGCACTCCCCTACACGCCCTCTCTCCCCGCGGCCTAGTCCCCCCGGCCTACCCCGCAACACTTCCCCCTCAGCCTCACGCACAGGTACCCCGAATCCAGAACCTAAATCATGGATTTCGGCATATCCGAGGCCTAGGATGAACTTGTCGCCCACCAGGCGGCACAACCAAACCAATAAAAGGTGAGAGTATGAACAAGAAGATCACACTGGGTGCATTGCTGGCCCTCGCCGCCGCCCTGCCGGCGACCGTCCCCGCCAACGCGGTCGAGAAACTGCCTGTGATCGAGCAGGAACTGGTCGCACCGCCGGCCGTCCCGCCGCGCATCACGCGCAAGACGCCGGCCAAGGTGGTCGTGAATCTGACCGTCGAGGAAGTCGAGCGCGAAATCGCGCCGGGCACGCGCTACATGTTCTGGACCTTCGGCGGCACCGTGCCGGGCAAGATGATCCGCGTCCGCGAAGGCGACACGGTGGAGCTGCACCTGAAGAACCTGAACGGCAACAAGCTGCCGCACAATATCGACCTGCACGCCGTCACGGGTCCTGGCGGCGGTGCCAGCCAGACGCTGATCGCGCCGGGGAACGAAGCCGTCTTCACGTTCAAGGCGCTGCAATCGGGCCTGTACGTGTACCACTGCGCCACCGCGCCCGTCGGCATGCACATCGCCAACGGCATGTACGGCATGATCCTCGTCGAGCCGCCCGAAGGCATGGCCGCCGTCGACCACGAGTACTACGTGATGCAGGGCGACTTCTACACCGAAGGCACCTACCGCGCGTCCGGCCTGCAGAAGTTCGACATGAACAAGGCCATCGACGAGAAGCCCACCTACGTGCTGTTCAACGGCGCCGACGGCGCGCTGACGGGCAAGAACGCGCTGACCGCGAAGACGGGCGAATCCGTGCGCATGTTCTTCGGCGTCGGCGGTCCGAACATCACGTCGAGCTTCCACGTGATCGGCACGATCTTCGACAAGGTCTACTTCGAAGGCGGCAAGCGGACGCAGGAAAACGTGCAGACGACGATGGTGCCGGCCGGCGGCTCGGCAATCCTCGAGTTCACGCCCCGCGTGCCGGGCAACCTGACGCTCGTCGACCACTCGCTGACCCGCGCGTTCAACAAGGGTGCGATTGGCCTGTTGAGCGTCTCCGGCAAGCCCGATCCGGCGATCTACAGCGAAGGCATCAAACGCGCGCTGCCTGGCGCAGCGCCGGCTACCTCCGCTGCCGCCGCCCCGAATCCGGTCGTCGCCACGACGCCGGCCCAGCACGTGCGCGGCAAGGCCGTCTACGACGCCAACTGCGCCGCCTGCCACCAGGCCGACGGCAAGGGCGTGGCAGGCGTGTTCCCGCCGCTGGCGAACTCCGACTTCTTCAAGGAGCGTCCGTACGAGATGGCGCACATTGTGCTCAATGGCCGCAGCGGCGAGATCGTCGTCAACGGCGAGCATTACAACGGCGTGATGCCCCCGCAGGACCTGTCGGACGACGACATTGCCGCCGTCATCAACTACGTCAACGTGGAGATGAACAAGGGCAAGCCGGTCATCGAGGGCAAGCACGTGCGTGAAATGCGCGCAAACCGCAACAAGTAAGCAAGCGTCAAACCACGGAGCGCACCATGAACCCGCTGATCCGTCCCGCCCTCGCGGCAGCCGTCGCAGTCGGTACCGCCGCTGCCGCCGCCGTCGTGATGGCCGCCACGCTGGCAACCGACGCCGCCGCGGCCGAGTATGTGCCGCTGCCCGGCGGCCCGCTGCGCAGCGTGGTGCCGGCGGATCAGGCGGGTGCTCCGGTCCAGGTCGCGCCGTTCCGGCTGCGCGACCGGCCCGTGACCAACAGCGAGTTCCGCGCCTTCACGGTGCGTAACCCGGAATGGTCGCGGGCCCAGGCGCCGGCCCTGTTTGCCGGTACCGAATACCTGGCCACACTGGACAAGGCGGCCGACGACGCCCCCGTCACCCACGTCAGCTGGTACGCCGCGCAAGCCTACTGCGCCAGCGAGGGCGCCCGCCTGCCGCGCTGGCACGAGTGGGAAATGGCGGCCGCCGCCGATGCCACCCGGTTAGATGCACGCGACGATCCCGCCTGGCTGTCCGGCATTCTGTCGTGGTACGCGACGCCTGCCACGACGCCCGCCGCCGTGGCCCGCGGCACCCCCAGCGCGCACGGCGTGTACGACCTGCATGGCCTGATCTGGGAATGGGTCGAGGATTACAACGGGCTGTTCGTCGATGCGGACAGCCGCTCGGGCGCCCGCAAGACGCTGGAATTCTGCGGCGCCGCCGCGGCATCGCTGTCGGACCGGCGCAACTACGCGATCCTGATCCGCGTCGCCTTGCTGGCTGCGCTGGAAGCGAACCACGACGGCCCGCTGCTGGGCTTTCGCTGCGCCCGCGATGAAGGAGTAGCACCATGAAGAAACTGACCACCTTGCTGGCGGCGCTGCTGCTGGCCGCCAGCGCGAGCGCGGCCGCGCCACAACCGGTCCCCGCCACGTCGCTGCACCGCCTGGATACCGTGCTGACGGACAGCCGCGCCACGCGCATGACATTGCGCGACCTGGCCGGCAGCCCGGCGTTGGTGACGATGTTCTACGGCGATTGCGGCAGCGCGTGCCCGATCGTCATCGAGACGCTGAA
The DNA here is from genome assembly GCF_007830495.1 of Pseudoduganella flava. Classification (GTDB taxonomy): domain Bacteria; phylum Pseudomonadota; class Gammaproteobacteria; order Burkholderiales; family Burkholderiaceae_D; genus Rugamonas; species Rugamonas flava. The sequence goes on from NZ_VLKW01000017.1 coordinate 28,828, forward strand.
GCGCACGGTGGCCGCGCTGGGCCCGGACGGGCGCCGGCTGCGCGTGCTGTTGATCAGCCTCGATCCGCTGCGCGATACGCCGGCCCAGCTCGAGCAGCTGGCCGCGAAGCAGCACCTCGATCCGCCGCAGTTCCGCCTGGCCGTTGCGAAGAACGATGCGGACACGCGGATGATCGCCGCGGCGCTGGGCATCCGCTACCGCGCGCTGACGGGCGGCGAGATCGGCCACACGGCGCGCATCGTGCTACTCGACGCGGACGGCACCGTGCGGGCAATGAGCACCCGGCTGGAAGCCGAACCCGATCCCGTGCTGCTGGAGCAGGTACGCGCTGCGCTGGCGTCGCGCTGATGCTGCGTCGACGCCGCGTTGATGCCGCGCTGATGCCCCGTTGACGCCCCGCTCCGGCCGCCGAGGCGGCCAAATTTAATCTGGATCATGGATTTGCAATGCGCGCGCAGGCACCATTTGGCGCCGGAACCGACCTGTCGCTAAGCTGGTCCGATCATAACGAGGAAGGAAGTGATGACATGACTGAACTGAACACGCGGCAGCTGGGCCGGATCGTCAAGCGCGACGGGTCCACGCAGCCGTTCGACGCCGCCAAGATCCTGTCCGCGCTGCGCCGCGCCGGCGAGGCGTCCGGCGAGTACGGCCTGGAAGCCGCCGAGCGCCTCGCCTACAACACCGTGTGCCGCCTGCAGGCGGCGCGCGAACTGCCGCTGTGCGTCGAGGAAGTGCAGGACCACGTCGAGAGCGTGCTGTACGACGCCGGCTACCGCCGCACGTTGCGCCGCTACGTCGTCTACCGCGAGCAGCACCGCAGCCTGCGCCAGGACCGCAAGTCGCTGGTGGACGTCGAAACGTCGATCAACGAATACCTGCAGCGGCAGGACTGGCGCGTCAACGCCAACGCCAACCAGGGCTATTCGCTCGGTGGCCTGATCCTGAACGTATCGGGCAAGATGATCGCCAACTACTGGCTGAACCACGTCTATCCGCCGGAAGTCGGCCAGGCGCACCGCGATGCCGACATCCACATCCACGACCTCGACATGCTGTCCGGCTATTGCGCCGGCTGGTCGCTGCGCGTACTGCTGGCCGAAGGCCTGAACGGCGTGCCGGGCAAGGTCGAATCGGGGCCCCCGAAACACCTGTCCTCGGCCTGCGGCCAGATCGTCAACTTCCTCGGCACCCTGCAGAACGAATGGGCCGGCGCGCAGGCGTTCAGCTCCTTCGACACCTACCTGGCGCCGTACATCCGCAAGGACAACCTGTCCTACGACGACGTGCGCCAGTGCATGCAGGAGCTGATCTACAACCTGAACGTGCCGTCGCGCTGGGGTACCCAGACGCCGTTCACGAACCTGACGTTCGACTGGATCTGCCCGGAAGACCTGCGCGAGCAGATCCCCGTCATCGCCGGTGTCGAGCAGCCGTTCGCATACGGCGACCTGCAGGCCGAGATGGACATGATCAACCGCGCCTACATCGAGGTGATGATGGCGGGCGACGCGAAGGGCCGCGCGTTCACGTTCCCGATCCCGACCTACAACATCACCGAGGACTTCGACTGGGAGAGCGAGAACTCGAACCGCCTGTTCGCGATGACGGCCCGCTACGGCCTGCCCTACTTCCAGAACTTCATCAACTCCGAGCTGAAGCCGAACATGATCCGCTCGATGTGCTGCCGCCTGCAGCTGGACCTGCGCGAGCTCCTGAAGCGCGGCAACGGCCTGTTCGGCTCCGCGGAGCAAACGGGTTCGCTGGGCGTCGTCACCGTGAACTGCGCGCGCCTCGGCTACCTGCACCAGGACGATGAAGCGGGCCTGCTGGCCGCGCTGGACCGCCTGCTGGAGTTGGGCCGCCAGAGCCTGGAGATCAAGCGCAAGGTGATCCAGCGGCACATGGACAACGGCCTGTTCCCGTACACGAAGCGCTATCTCGGCACCTTGCGCAACCACTTCTCGACGTTGGGCGTGAACGGCATCAACGAGATGATCCGCAATTACTCGGGCGACGAGTACGACATCACGAGCCCGCGCGGCCATGCGCTGGCGCTGCGCCTGCTGGACCACGTGCGCGCGCGCATGCTGCAGTTCCAGGAAGAGACGGGCCATATGTACAACCTGGAAGCGACGCCGGCCGAAGGCACCACGTACCGCTTCGCCCGCGAAGACCGCAAGCGCTTCCCTGGCATCCTGCAGGCGGGCACTGACGCGATGCCGTACTACACCAATTCGTCGCAACTGCCGGTCGGCTACACGGACGATCCGTTCGAAGCCCTGGAACGGCAGGATGCGCTGCAGCGCAAGTACACGGGTGGCACGGTGCTGCACCTGTACATGACGGAAGCGATCTCCAGCCCGGAAGCGTGCCGGATGCTGGTGCAGCGCGCGCTGTCGCGCTTCGGCCTGCCGTACATCACGGTCACGCCGACGTTCTCGATCTGCCCGAAACATGGTTACCTGTCCGGCAGCCATAAGTTCTGCCCCAAGTGCGACGCCGAGCTCGTGGAACGCCGGCAGCGCAAGGTTCTTCAACCCCAATGAGTCATCCACACCAAGGAGTCACCATGACCGACACCCGCAACAGCAACATCGTCATTGAATTGTCCGCCGACGATCCGGAACGCCAGCCGTGTGAAATCTGGACGCGCGTGATGGGCTACCATCGCCCCGTGTCGTCCTTCAACATCGGCAAGCAGGGCGAGTTCCACGAACGCCGCTGGTTCCGCGAAGACGCCATCTGCACGGCCAACGCCGTGGCGCAAGCAGCTTGATGATGGGCCGCCTGCTGAACGTGGGCGGCTTCACGCCGTTCACGGCCACCGATTATCCCGGCCAGCTGTCGGCCGTCGTTTTCGTGCAGGGCTGCGCCTGGCGCTGCGGCTACTGCCACAACCCCCATCTGCAACCGCGCCCCGCCGACAGCGCGCTGGATTGGCGCGCGCTGCTCGCGCTGCTGGAACGCCGCAAGGGCCTGCTCGACGCCGTCGTCTTCAGCGGCGGCGAACCGACGACCGATGCCGCGCTGCCCGACGCGATGCTGCAGGTACGTGAACTGGGCTTCAAGGTGGGCCTGCACACGGCCTGCATCTACCCCGACCGCCTGCAGGCCGCGCTGCCGTACGCGGACTGGGTCGGCTTCGATGTGAAGGCGCCCTTTGCCGACTACGAGGCCGTTACCGGCGTGCCCGGCAGCGGCACCCCGGCCCGCGCCTGCGTCGCGGCGATCCTCGCCTCCGGCGTCGATTACGAATGCCGCACGACGGTGCACCCGGCGCTGCTGTCGCCAGCCGCGCTGCTGACGATGGCCGACGAGCTGTCCGCGTTGGGCGTGCGGCGCTGGGTCGTACAGCAGTTCCGCCCGCAGGGCTGCGGCGACGGCAAGCTGCGCCTCGCCACCGGCACGCCGTATCCGACCGATGAGCTGCTGGCCGAGATCCGCACCCGTTTCGACGACGTGCTGGTGCGCCGCGCGTAGCAGGCTACGTTGTCCCTTGCACGCCGGCGGCCGAGTGCGGCCCCGGCGCCACCATTGCCCGCGCAGCACCCGGCTGCGCTATCATCCCGCCAATCCGCCTTCAAGGAGACCGCTTTGGCCTGGATAATCGCAAAATACCTGATCACGGCGGGTGTCGTCGTCCTCGTTTCAGAGTTCGCCAAGCGCAGCGACAAGCTGGGCGCCCTCGTCGCGGCGCTGCCGCTGGTGACGGTGCTGACCTTGATCTGGCTGCACGTCGAGAAGCAGCCGGAGGCCAAGGTGGCAAACCATGCGTGGTACACGTTCTGGTACGTGGTGCCGACGCTGCCGATGTTCCTTGCCTTCCCCGCCCTGCTGACGCGCTTCGGCTTCTGGCCGGCACTGGCGGCCAGCGTCGTGCTGACAGCTGGGTGCTTTGCGCTGTTTGCGCTGGTGCTCAGGCATTTTCACATCGAGCTGATGTGACTCGGCGACGCTGGAATCCAACCCAAGGCAAATGCCGGGGTCAGGGAGGAGTACCTGCCTGCAGGCCGGTACCGCTTTGCCGGCGGAGAGCATGCTCTCCGATCCTGGCAAAGCCCCGCCGGGTCTGACCCCAGGGGTTGCAGTGGGGGTGTAGCCAGCCCATCGGCCCTTTGACATCTCAGCAAATCGGCCTTGCCGTCCTTCTCCTCGCCCCCATCACGAACCTGGCCAGCGTATCGGACTGCGCCCCCATCGGCAGCATCACCTCGATCATCTGGAACCGTCCCCGTGTCGCGACAGCCTGCTCCAGCGCGGCAGCCAGTTCGGCACGTGTGCCCACCCGCACGCCGTGCCCGCCCAGTCCCTCGGCCAGCGCGGCGAAGTGCCAGTCGCCCAGCTCGTTGAAGCAGGCGTCCGGCTCGAAGCTGCGCAGCATGCCCCATCCGGCGTTGTTGAACAGGATGACGATCGGGTCCCAGCCGCGGCGGCGGCAGTGGCCCAGTTCCCAGCCCGTCATCTGGAACGCGCCGTCGCCCACCAGCACGATCGGCCGCTGGCCGCTGCGCGCCTGCAGGCCCAGCGCGGCCGGCACGCCGTAGCCCATCGTTGCGTAATAGCCGGGGGCCAGCAGCGGCGCATCCTCGATGTCCAGCGCCGTGAAGAAGCAGTCGCCCATGTCGGACACGATCGGCATCGGGCCCACGCGGGCCAGGATGTCGTTGATGCCCCGTGCCACGTCCAGCGGCCAGATCGGCGCGCCGTCCGGGTGCAGCTCGCGCACGGCGCGGCGGAACGTGGCTGCCGGCGCGTCGCGGCGCGGCGCCGGCACCTGTGCCAGCAAGCCGTCCACGAGCGCGCGCAGCGGCACGTCCGGGTAGCCGCGCAGCGGTGTCACGACGCCCTGGTCGACGGCCAGCACGATCCGCTCCGCATCGAGCTTGCCGTCGGCGACGGCGAAGTTCGTGTCGGAGTGCAGCACGCCCAGCATCAGCAGCAGGTCCGACTCCTCGACCGCGTCCGCCACCGCCGGATCGCCGGCACTGCCCAGGTAGGGCCCCAGCAGCGGCACGTCGTGGCCCGTCAGCACACCGCGGCCCATCACCGTCGTCACGACCGGCACGCGCAGGTGGCGCGCCAGCGCCGCGACCTGTTCCTCGATGCCGAAGCGGCGCACCTCGATGCCGACCATCAGCACCGGACGGCGCGCCGCTTCCAGCCGCGCGGCGACGTCGGCCACGCAAGGCGCGACGGCGTCAGGATTGACGGGCGGCGCCGGCAGCAGCGGCACGCCGGCGCACGGCACGTCGGCCATGTCGCGCGGCAGTTCGATGTAGACGGGCCGCGATTCGGCCACGCAGCGGCGCAGCGCGCGGGCGATCTGGTCCGGTGCCGTCGCCGCGTCGTTCAGCACCGCCTGCGCGCACGTGATCTCGGCAAACACGGTCAGCTGCGAGTCCAGCGTGCGCACCTGATGGTGCAGCAGCAGGCCGCCGTTGCGTTCGTGCGCGCCGGGCGCCCCCGAGATCACGACGAGCGGCACCTTCTCCGCATACGCGGCGGCCACCGCGTTGACGAGGTTCAGCGCACCGGCACCATACGTGACAACGGCCACGCCGATGCCGCCGCCGAAGCGGGCCGCGGCGTCGGCCGCGAAGCCGATCGACGGTTCGTGGCTCAATGTGTAGAGGGGGAGGATGCCGGATTCCTCAGCCTGCATCAGGAACGGCAGGATGAAGTCGCCCGGCAGGCCGAAGAGTTCGCGGGCGCCGGCCGCGCGCAACGCGGTCAGCAGGGAGTAGGACAGGTTCATGATGGGTTTCGTCAGGTTCAGGGTCCGCCGCGCGCGGTGACGGCGGCCGGCTCCGGCGGTTGGGCGCCGTGCCCGGCGCCGCGCAACTGCTGCGCGACGTGCTGGACGACGCGTTCGACCTCGGCGTCGTCGTAATCGGCATGGAAGCGCTTGCGTACGCCCAGGCCTTGCAATGGCACGTAATGGTCGGCCGTGATGCCGTGCTGCGCCAGGCATGCGCGCACGCAGGCCAGCGCGCAGCCGTCCAGCGCGACGATAGTCCGGCCGCCGCGTGCGAGGCGCACCAGCGGCGCCACGTTGCCGCCGACGCCGGCGATGCACGACATCTCGGCGATGCCGCGCCGGTCCAGCCGCAGCGCGGCTGCGTTGGCAGTCTGCGCCGCGCTGGAGCAGCCGGAACAGGCATACACGAGCGGCAACGCAGCCATGTCAGCGCCCGCGCTGCTGCCGCAGCCAGCGCAGCACGCCGGCAGGAGTGGGGTCCGGCAGCGCGATCTCCAGCGCGTCCAGTGTGTTCTTCACCAGCAGGCCCAATTCGGTATCGCCCTGCATCGACAGGCGACGGCCGAAGAACAGCGTGTCCGGGTCCGTCTCGCGGCGCATCAGCGCCACCATGTCGGCGGCGCCGGCGGCGATTTCCAGGTCCGGCTCGCCGGCCGCCGTGCGCGGCGTGAAGCGGGCGCCGTTCCATGCCACGTCGAACGCGACGCCGGCATCGCGCACGCGGATGCGCAGGTGGCGCCCGTGCAGCTGGGCACGCACGTCTTCCGGCAGGTGCGGGCGCAGCGCCACGTTCAGGCCCGCCGCGAACAGCACGGAGCCGGGGAACGGCGGCAGCTTGCCGCCCAGCGCCGCGACGAACGGCGGCAGGTCGGTCAGCGCGGCGGGACCGGCGGGACGGGGAATGCGGGGAACGTTCATGCCGCCCTCCCTTCGCGCCAGTCCAGGCCCGGCTGGCCGTGCCAGTAGCCGTTGCAGGCGGCGGCGGGCAGCAGCGGTTGCAGCGCGTGCGCCGCCGCGTCGGCCGATGTGCGGCCATGGCGCAGGTCGTCGAACGTTTCCAGCACCTGCATCGTGTAGCGTGCCTGCGGGCTGACGCGCACGACGTCGACGCCGCTGGCGCGCAGTTCATCGAAGTCGCCGGCCAGGTTGTACACGGCGGCCGACTGCGTCTGGATGCCGTTCAACACGAGGAACGGCTGGTCTTCGCGGGTGGCCATCGTCAGGCCGTCCGGGTGGGCGATGCAGCTGAAGCGGCAATCGTCCTTCGGCAGGTTCTGGTGGCGCGCGGTGAAGCAGCGCGCGGAAAACGCCAGCGGCATGCGGCCCAGTGCGAACACCTCCGTTTCCATGCCGGCCGGGCGTGCCGCCTGCAGCTCATCCAGCGCGGCGCGGCTCATCTCCAGCGGGATCACCCAGCGCCGCGCGCCCAGGCCGTGCAGCAGCTGCAGGGTGCTGGCGTTGTACACGTTCAGGTGCGGCCCCGCCACGAAGGGGCGGCCGGACACCAGGTTGACGGCGCCCATGTCGTTCGCTTCCAGCTCGAATTCGCCGTTGTCGGCCAGCTTGCGCAGCGCGGCGAGATCGGAACTCGATTCGATCAGCGCCATGCTGGACAACACGACTTCCTTGCCGGCCGCGCGCAGCTGCACGGCCACGGCCAGCCAGTCGGCGGCGCGCAGTTCGTGGCGGCGCGAGCACACGGCTTCGCCCAGGTAGACGATGTCGGCGGCGCTGTCCGCCACCTCGTCGTAGAACGCCATCACTGTTTCGCGGGGCCAGTAGTACAGCAGCGGCCCCAGTGCGATTTTCATCATTGTTTCTCCTTCTCGGTTCTTGGGCCGGGCTTCATTTCCACGCGCGGTGGTAGGCGCCCAGCGTGTGCTGGCGGCCTTCGGCCAGCGTGTCCAGCTGCGCCATCCAGCCCGGCTTGACGGCGAAGCGGCCGCTCCTGGCCTGGTCGATCGCATCGCGCCACACGCGCGTCACCTGCGCCACGTAGGCGGGGCTGCGCTGGCGGCCCTCGATCTTCACGGCCGCCACCCCCATGCCGATCAGCTTCGGCAGCAGCTCCAGCGTGTTCAGGCTGGCCGGTTCCTCGATCGCGTAATACGTTTCGTCGGCCACGTCGAAGCGGCCCTTGCACAGCGTGGGGTAGCTGGCGTGTTCGTGCTCGTCGTAGCGGTCGATCAGCACGCCGTTCAGCCGCGCTTCCAGCCCTTTCGGGGCCTGCTGCCAGCGCACCGCCTTGGCAGGCGAGCAGACGCCGTGCGTGTTCGGCGATTCGCCCGTCGCATACGACGACAGCGCGCAGCGCCCCTCGACCATCACGCACAGGCTGCCGAAACCGAACACCTCGATCTCGACGTCAGTGTTGTTCACCACGTGCTCGACCTGGGCCAGCGACAGCACGCGCGGCAGCACGGCGCGGGCGATGCCGAAGTGCTTGCGGTAGAAGCCGATCGCTTCGACGTTGGTCGCCGACCCCTGCACGGAAAGGTGCAGGCGCAGGTCAGGGTGGCGTTCGGCCGCATAGCGCATCAGGCCCGGGTCGGCCAGGATCACGGCATCGACGCCCGCGTCGGCGGCGCGGTCGATCGCGCTGCGCCACAGCGCCTCGGCACCGGCCTGTGGGTAGGTGTTCAACGCCAGCAGCACCTTGCGCCCGCGCTCGTGCGCGTAGGCGATGCCCTGGGCGATCTGCTGCTCGTCGAAATTGAGCCCGGCGAAGTTGCGGGCATTGGAGGCGTCCTTGAAGCCCAGGTAGACGCAGTCGGCGCCGTTGTCGACCGCCCCTTTCAGGGCCGGCAGGCTGCCGGCCGGGCACACGAGTTCGAACGCTTGCGCCGCGGGCGCGCTGTCCATCTTGTTCATGCATCGTTCCATTGTTGACGTGCCGGCACTGTACCGCCCCGCCTTCCATTGAATCCTTGACTAGGATCAAGGAAACAGGCGATACCCAAGTGTGAGAATGGTCACAGATCAAAACGACTGTGAAGAGAGAGCATCATGAGCACCCTGCACGCCTACCTGGCCGGCGACCACCGCGCCTGCGACGAGGAGTATGGCTGGGCCGAATCGCGCGTCGTCTGCGGCGACTGGCCCAATGCGAAACAGGCCTTCGGCGGCTTTGTCCGCCACCTCGAACACCACCTGGAGCAGGAAGAACGCATCCTGTTCCCCGCCATCGAACGCGCCACCGGCAGCACGATGGGCCCGACCGCCGTGATGCGTTCGGAGCACGACCACATGCGCGCCATCGTCCGCACGATGATGGAGGCGATCGACGCGCGCGACGCCACCGAATTCTTCGAGTATGCGGACAGCCTGCGCATGCTGATGCATCAACATAACCTGAAAGAGGAAAGCATCCTGTATCCGATGGCCGAACGCCTGTTGGGCGACGGCGCCGGTGCGGTGCTGGCCGCGATCCACAACGAAAACGCCGCGCAGGAGGCAGCATGAAAGACGATCCGTTGAACTGGCCCGCCACGCTGCTGGACGTGGGCGGCCTGGAAGCCCCCGAACCGATGGTGCGCATCCTCGACGCGCTGGACGCGCTGCCCGAACGGGGCTGCCTGCGCGTGCTGATCGACCGCGAGCCGCACCCGCTGTACCGCGTGCTGGAGCGCTACGAATTCCTGCACCGCACGGCGCCCACCGGCGACGGCCGCTACGAACTGCTGATCTGGCAAGTGCCGGTGACGGCCGCCTGAAGGATCGTCATGCAACGCGCGCTGTCCTTCGACCAGAATCCGCCGCTCGCGCTGCCGATGCGGTTCTTCCTGACCGTTCCCGTGTTTGCGGCGCTGGCCGCGGCCCTGCTGCTGTGGCAAGGCGACGCGGCACTGGTCACCCGCTGGTCGCCCGTCACGCTCGCGCTGACGCACCTGCTGACATTGGGCTGCCTGTCGATGGCGATGATCGGCGCGCTGCTGCAGATCCTGCCCGTGATGGCGGGCATCGCCGTGCCGGGCGGCCTGTATGCCGGCCGCGCGATGCATGCGGCGCTGTGCGCCGGCACGCTGCTGCTGGCGGGCGCATTCGTCGCCGGCCAGCCGTGGCTGTTCGCCGCCGCCGTCATGCCGCTCGCCTGCGCCTTCCTCGTGCTGGTCGGCTGCTGCACCGTGGGCCTGTGGCAGCAGTACCCGAGCGGTGCGGATGCATCGCTGGCCGCGATCCGGCTTGCCCTCGCGGCGCTCGTCGTCACCGTCGTGCTGGGCGTGCTGCTGGCCGCCGGCTATGCGTGGCCGCAGGCTGTCACGCTGCCGCTCTTGCGCGTGACGGACCTGCATGCGTCCTGGGGTTTGCTTGGCTGGGTCGCGCTGTTGGTGATCGGGGTGGCGTTCCAGGTCGTGCCGATGTTCCTCGTCACGGAGCCGTATCCGCGCTGGCTGACGGGCGGCTTCGCCACCGCGCTGTTCCTGCTGCTGGTCGCTGCATCGCTGTCGGCCGGCGTCGCCGAGCCGTTCCGCCTCGCCGCCCTGGGCCTGCTGGGTGCGGGCTATGCCGCCTTCGCGCTCGTCACCTTGCGCCTGCTGGCGCGCCGCAAGCGCCCGAAGGCCGATGCGCCGACACTGTTCTGGCGCACCGCGATGGCGTCGCTGCTGGGCGCCCTGCTGCTTGGCCTGCTGCCGCCCGACCCGCGCGTGGACGTGGCCCGCGGCGTGCTGCTGGTGGCCGGCTTCGCGCTGTCGACGATCAACGGCATGCTGTACAAGATCGTGCCGTTCCTGTCCTGGTACCACCTGCGCCACGGCACCGTGGACGGCACGCTGCCGGCGCCCAAGGACCTGCCGCCGATCCACCGCATCATCCCGGACGCGCAGGCGCGCGCCCAATACCTGCTGCACGCCGGCGCCTTGCTGCTGCTGGTTGCGGCGTGTGCGTGGCCGGCACTGCTGGCCCGCCCGGCCGGCGCGCTGTTGTGCGTGTCGTGCCTGGCATGGTTCGCGAACCTGGTGCGCGGCCTTCGGGTCGGCCGCGCCGGCCGCCCGCGCGCCGTCCACGCATCCGCCCCCCTTACCCATGGAGTCACACGATGAAAATGCTACGTCTCAGGAAGCCCGCCTTCGTTCCCCTCCCCGGCGGCCGCATCGCCGTGCTGATCAGCCCCGACGGCCACCGCATCCACCGCCTGTGCGACGACGCACCGGGCCCGCTGCGGCAGAAACCGCCGACGATCAAGCGCGATCCGATGGTCGAGGCGTTGTTCGGGCCGGCGTTGCCGCGGGCGGCGTAGTAAAGGGTCAGACCCGGCGGGTCTGACCCTAGCAGTAGATTTTTGGGGGTGCTTTCAGATGATCCGCACGGCGGCGTTGTAAACCCAAAGGGCAAAGGCTAGGGTCAGACCCGCCGGGTCTGCCCCTATTCCCCCAAACATACTCCCAACGCCCGCGCGGTCGCCAATAGCGGATGATCCGCCGGCACCTGCCACGTCCTGACCTCCACCAGCGGCATCTCGCCCGGCACATCGCCGTGTAACGTCATCATCACGCCATGCCGCCCCTCGGCCAGCGCACGCACGGCCGCTTCGCCCATCCGCAGCGCGGCGATCCGGTCCGCCGCCACCGGGCTGCCGCCGCGCAGCAGGTGGCCCAGCACGACGGCGCGGCTTTCCTTGCCCGTCAGGAGTTCCAGCTGCCGCGCGACGTGCGCGCCGACGCCGCCGAGACGCTCGCTGCGGCCCGGTACGACCGGGTCGGCGACGAATACTGAGCCGCGCAGCGCATGCGCGCCTTCGGCCACCACCACCACGTCGTGCGGGCGGTTGCGGGCGTCGCGCTCGGCCAGCAGCCGCGCTACGGCCTCCAGGTCGAACGGAATCTCGGGCAGCAGGATCGCATGGGCGCCACCGGCCAGCCCCGCGTGCAGCGCGATCCAGCCGGCGTAACGGCCCATCACTTCGACGACCATCGCCCGCTCGTGGCTTTGCGCGCTGCAGTGCAGCCGGTCGATCGCTTCCGTCGCATACGCCACCGCCGACGCGAATCCCAACGTGCTGCCGGCACCCTGCACGTCGCCGTCGATCGTCTTCGGCACGCCGACGACGCGCAGGCCCTTGCGTGACAGGCCGGCGGCAATGCGCATCGTGCCGTCGCCGCCGATCATCACTAGCGCGGCGATGCCCAGGCGTGCGCAGGCGGCCAGCACGTCGTCGGAGCGGTCCACGGTACCGTCCGGGCCGGGCCAGCGGAACGGGTCGCCGTGGTTCGTCGTGCCGAGCATCGTGCCGCCCGTGTCGAGGATGCCCTGCACGGCGTCCGGCGGCAGCGGCAGCAGGCCGTCCGTGCCGGCGCGCTCGAGCAGGCCGTTGAACGACGCGCGCAGGCCCACGCATTCCCAGCCTCGCCCGTAGGCGGCCAGTGCGACGGCGCGCAGCGCGGCGTTCAGGCCGGGCGCATCGCCGCCGCCCGTCATCACGGCGATGCGCGTCATGCCGCCGGTGCCCGGATGCCGGCCGCCACCTGCGGCACGTCGTCCAGCCCCGTGGCCGCGGTACGGCGAACCAGTATCGCTGCCTTGTTTTCCAAATCCATTCCAACCTCCAGCGCTTTGTGCGATATCAAATTGAAACCATTATCACAGTCGCTTCTGGGTTGCGACATGCGCGAGATCAAAACCTGATGTTGCTTTTTGGCTCATCGGCTAGCGCGCTGCGTGAACTGGCGCACGGTAGCGCCCCCCTTGCCCGCATACGATGGAGGCGTCAGAGCAAGAGTCACCAAGGAAACTCGGCAACACGCCACCACCGAAGGAGAGACAAGATGTACAAAGTCCGCCGCGCCTATTCCCGCACCGATATCGAGACCGAGCTGATCATCAACCGCGCGCTGATGCTGCAGCAGTCGACGGGCCTGAAGGATGCCCACATGTTCCTGACCCGTAAGCGCATCAAGCAGGCGACGATCAAGCGCGTGCTGGCGTGCCCGGGCGAACGCCGGGACTTCTGAGCGCCGCGCGAACCTCGCGCCGGCAGATGATCATGCCGGCGCTGCCTGCGGCGTGCACGTCGGCCCATCCGTGACCGGCTTGCCGCCTTCCCAGCGCAGCCGGTCAATGCACATGCGCCGCCCGGCCCGGTCTGGCCCCCATGCGTGGTACACGATCCACGTCTCGTCGCCGCTTGGCGACTGTACGAACGAATTGTGGCCGGGACCGATCAGCTGTCCTTCCAGCGTATGCATCAACAGCGCCCTGCCGCCTTCTTCGGGCCGGCGGTATGGCCCCAGCGGATGGTCGGCGACGACCCAGCTGACGCCATAGTTCTCCCGTTCCCACGCCCCGCCGCTGTAGAAGCAGTAATAGAGGCCATCGTGTTTGAGCACGGCCGCACCCTCCACCGTATGCCAGTCGTACACATTGCCGTACATCGTGCGCGACTTCAGGAACAGGTGCCAGTCCTCGTGCGGCCGGTGTACCATGCGCGGCTTGCCTTCCAGCCGCTTCATCTCCAGCAGGCGGTCGACAACGATGCCGGTACCGACCCGGTGATCGTCTTCCAGCTCCAGGAAATCCACGCAATAGAACAGGTACCACTGGCCGTCGTCGTCGCAGAACGGGTGCGCGTCGATCGAGAACGGCTGGTCGGGCACGAGCGCGCCGGCCACGCCGGGCGTGACGTCGACGAACGGGCCAGCCGGGTCCGTGCTCGTCGCCACGCGCAGCTGGTGGTCGCGCCCTTCGATGCCCTGCGCCGAGTAGTACATGTGGAACGTGCCGTCCTTGTACGCGACTTCCGGCGCCCAGAAGTCATGGCCGCCGGACGGCACCAGCGCGTGGCCCAGCGGTTCCCACTGCACGAGGTCGGGAGAGCGCAGCACGGGGAAGGCGCGGCCGTCGGCGTTGCCGGGTGCGGTGCCGTAGGCGTAGTAGAAGCCTTGGTGGCGCAGCACGAACGGGTCGGCGAAGGTTTGCGGGTGGACGGGGTTGGTGTAGGTGCTGTGATGGGTGCTGGTCATGCGGTTCCTCGATATCGCGGGCGGAATTCGGTCGGGCATTCGAACAAAACCCGAGGCAGATGCCGGGGTCAGACCCGCCGGGTCTGACCCCAGGGTTTGCGGTTGGGGTTAGTCTTTTGCGCCGCCGGCCCGCTAATAACGCTTGGCGCTAAGCTATTCACAACTTGAACCGCAACGCCACCCCATACGTGGTCGGCGTATACCGGATATCCCGCGGCCGCGACGGGTCGGACAGGTAGCTCTCGTACTTTTCCTTCGTCAGGTTGATCGCATCGAACTGCACGGTCAGGTTCTTCGTCAGCTCGTACGACAGCGACAGGTCCACATACGTGCTGGCCTTGACGAAGCGGTCCTGCAGGAAGCGCAGCTCGGCGATCTGTTCGACGTAGTCGCCACGCCGCGTGGCGGCCAGGCGGCCCGTCACGCCGTATTTCTCGTACAGCAGCGCGATATTGTGGCTTTTCTTCGCCACGTCGATCAGCCGCGTCTTCGTCAGCACGGGCGAGTTCGGGTCGAGCCGCGTTTCGTTGTCGCCGCTGATCCACGTGTAGTTGAACTGCGCGCCGAAGCCGCTCCACAAGCCGGGCAGGAAGTCGAAGAATTTCTGGATGCTGAATTCCGCTCCCTTCAACGTGCCGTCGCCGGAATTCTGCGGCCGCGTCACGCGGTAGCGCTGGCCGCCGATGATCTCGTCCTGCGTGAAGTTCTGCAGGTAGCCGCTGATATCGCGGTGGAACAGCGCGACCTGCGCATAGCCGTTGCCGGGGAAGTAGTACTCCAGCGTCGCATCCTTGTTCACCGACCTGGTCGGGGCCAGGTTCGGGTTGCCGGCGCTGCCCGTGCCCGGCGCGTTCACCGTCGGCGGGATCAGCGACAGCGCGGGATTGAGGCGGTTGAACTCCGGCCGCGTCAGCGTCTTGCCGACCGACAGGTGCGACTGCAGGTTGTCGCGCCAGGCCACCAGCGCCGACAGGTTCGGCAGGTAGTTGTTCTCGGACGTGGAGATGTCGATCGGCGTCAGCGTGTCGCCGATCCGGCTGGTACCTTCCAGCTTGCGCTTGACGTGGATGACGCGCACGCCCGCATCGCCGGAAACGTCGATGCCGCCCAGCGTCGTCTGCCAGCGCCCGTTCAGGTACACGGTCGCGGACTTTTCACGCTGGTCGAAGCGACGCAGCGGATCGTCCGGCACGCGTCCGGGCGCGGCGCCATACACGGCGCGCACGCGGTCGGCCTGGTCGATCAGGAAGTCGCGCGACGGCACCAGGTACTGGCCGCCGAGCCGGTCGACGCCGGGGCTCAGGCTTTCGAAGCCGGGACCGAATGCATCGACGGGGTTCGGCCGCGCCGCCGGGTCGACGTCGCTGTGCCCTTCGGCCGAGTGGTAACTGGTGTCGCGCGACGACAGCCGCAGGCCCACGTTCACGGCGCGCAGGAAGCCCTGCCCCAGCTTGTACGTCGCATCCGTGCGCCACTGCGCCTGCTTGCCTTCCGATTCTTCCCAGTTCTGCACGAGCCCGCGCAGCACGAAGGCCCGCGGATCGCGCAGCGGCGTCGCATTGCCGGGCGTCGTCACGGAGTTATAGCCGCCGTGGCCGTCCGCGCCGTACGTGTACACGTTCACGGATGCGCCGGGGACCTGCTGGTCGACGATCACCGTGTCGTTGACGAACTTCGAGCGCGTGAACGCGAGGTTCGACGTCACGTTCCACGGCCCGTCGCGATACGCCAGGCCGAAGTTCAGGTAGTGCGTATTGGTGTGCTCCTTCACGCCCCATGCGCTGGTGGCCATGTACGGGTCCCAGTCATACGGCCCGCCGAATTGCGCAGCCGGCGCATTGGCCGACAGGATCGGGCAGATCTGCCCTTCCGGCGTGTCGCAGCCGCGGTCGCCCAGCGTCACGTTGTTCAGCCGCGGCGTCCAGCCGACGATCGCCAGGATGTAGTCGACCTCGTGCCGGTCGCGGTAGCCGGTGCCCACGTACTGGGTCGAGAACTCCAGCTTCGGATTGATCTTCCACTGGTAAGCGCCGTGCGCGGAAAAGCGTTCGCGGTCGCCGCCGTTGTAGATGCCGCCCACGTGCGGCAGGCTGCCGAGCCGGTCGCCGGGGCGCAGCGGCGCCACCGGCTGGTCGTCGTTCAGGCGGATCGCCGTGCCGTCCTGGCCCACCGAGAAAAGCCGGTCGGGCCGGTCCACCCACTGCACCGGATAGCCCCAGTGATCCTTCTGGTAGGCGGCGTCGAACAGCAGGCCCATCTCGCCGGCACTCGTGTTCCAGCGGTCCGACAGCAGGATGCCGCCGCCGGGATTGTTGCGGCTCCTGGCCGCGTCGCTGCCGTTGATTTTCGGGCGGCGGTCTTCCAGGTAGCCGGAGATCGTGCGGCCCTTCGTGTCGAACGGTGCGCGCAGGCGGATGTTGACGGCGCCGGCGATGCCGCCTTCCATCTGGTTCGCCGTCGCGGACTTGTACACGTCGAGGCCGGACACGGATTGCACCGGCAGGTCCTGGTACTGCAGCCTGCGGCCGCGGCCGGTGAAGATCTCGTTGCCCTCGAACGTCGTGACGACATCGGGCAGGCCGCGGATCGTCACGGTCGACGTCTCGCCGCGGTCGCGGCCCACCTGCACGCCGGCGATCCGCTGCAGCGCGTCGCCTGCCGCGCGGTCGGGGAATTTGCCGATGTCCTCGGCATTGATCGAATCGACGACCTGGGCGGCGTCGCGCTTGATCTGTTCGGCGGAACGGATGCTGCGCCGGATGCCCGTCACTTCGACGGTGGCGATCGGCCCGCCCTGCACGGATGCCTCGGTGGCGCTGCCTTGCGGCGGTTGCTCGGTGCTGGCCGGTGGCGTGGCTTGCTGTGCCTGCGCCGACCCTGCGGCCAGCAGGCACAAGGCCGCGGCGACCGCGGGCCTGATCTGCGTTGAACTCATGGTTCGTCTCCGATGTGAGCGATGTGAGTCATTGTTAGGCCAGGCGTGCGGCTCCGCCTGGAGAGCTGTTGCGATAATAGACACAAGCGGGAGCGGACGCCAACGCGATACGCCCGCCCGGTTGCTTCGATGCCACGCTGGCGCAGGTACGATGGCGGGCGGAGCGGCCGGCGCGGCGTCGCTGGCCCACCATGTCGGGGGATAGGTCAGTGAGTGGGCGGCGCCGCGGCGAGCAGTGTGACGACGCCATGCGTGCCGTCGACCCGGATGCGCTGGCCGTCCTGGATCAGCCGGGTCGCATCCCGCACGGCGACGATGGCGGGCAGGCCGTATTCGCGGGCGACGACGGCGCCATGGCTCATCTGGCCGCCCGCCTCCGTGACGAGCCCGGCCACCGCCAGGAACAGCGGCGTCCAGCTCGGGTCCGTATAGGCCGTCACGAGGATGTCGCCGGGCGCGAGATCCGCCGTCGCGATGTCCGTGACGACCCGGGCGCGGCCTTCGACGACGCCGGCCGACACCGCCACCCCGGCCAGCGCATCGGCCGGCAGACCGGGGCGCTCCAGCGCACCGAACAGGCATTCGCCATCGGACGTCAGCACGCGGGGCGGCACCAGCCGCTCGTGCGCCGCGAACCCGGCACGCCGCGCGGCGATGACGCCCCGGTCGGCCTGCCCCGTGCGCACGACCTCGCGCAGCTCGTCGAAGCGCAGGAAATCGATATCGTCGAGCCGGTCGATGACACCGGCGCGGACCAGCCCTTCCGCCTCGGCCCGCAGCGCCTGTTTGTGCAGGTCGATGCGGCACATCCATGCGTACTTCGGGTATTCGCGATAACCGATGAAGGCGCGCAGCCGCCCGATCGCCGCGCCGGCCTGCGCCGCCGTGGCCGCGCCGTCGGGGCGCGCACGCAGCCGTGCCAGCACATCCCGCTCGGCAGCCCTGGCCCGCGCCAGCCCCGCCTGGAAGCGCCGTGCCGCTTCGCCCGGCTCAAAGCGGTCCACATAGTCCAGGATCACCGGCACGAGCGTGGCCGGCCGTTCGCGCCAGCGGGGCCGCGTCACGTCGATCTCGCCGGCGCAGCGCATGCCGTACTTGCACAGGTAGCCGTCGAGCGCAGCCAGCGCCGCGGCGCCGCCTTCGACGTGGACGAGCTCCGCGAGGGGCACGCCGTCGTCCCGCCGCCGCAGGAACGCCACCACGGCCGGATGCGGCCGGATCGCATCGGCCACGTTGAGCAGGTCCAGCCCCATTTGCGACGTGATGTTGTGCTCGACCGATTGCGACAGGATGCCGGCGACACCGGGTTCGCCGAGCCACGCGGTGAGGCGATCGTCCAGCCACCACAGCGCTTCGATGCCGGTCATCAGCGCACGCGTGCTGGCGGGGTCGGTCAGCTGCCGCTTCAGTGCCGCCATGTCGCCGGCGACGAAATCGAAGAGTGCAGTGCCGGACTTGCCGGCGAGCCCTTGCCGCGTTTGGGCCAGCGCTTCCTCGCTTTCCCTGATGAGGTCATGGACAATCGCCGGGTCGGGCGCGTCCGCGGGCGCGGCGGCGCTTGGCGCGGGCACGGCGGCCCCTGCCCCTGCCCCCGTCTCAGGCAGCGTTGCGATGAAGCCCCGTTCGAGCAGCGTCTGCACGGCGCTGGCGATCAATGGATCGCGGCTGAGCATGCGGAGCAGCGCCGTCCGGCTGGCCGGCGACGCCAGCTGGGCGGTGATGTCGACGAACAGCCGGCTGCCCGCCTCGAACATCGGCCGGGCCGCCAGCAGCTGCCAGAACGACAGGCCCAGCGGCTTCATCGCATCGGTCATCATCTGCTGGTGCCCGACCGACAGGTAGATATGGCGCTGCCCGTCGTCCCGCCGCGGGACGGGGAATAGCGTGGTGATCGGACGGCTCTGCACGATCTGGAAGCGGCCGCCCGCCAGGCACCATTCGACGTCCTGCGGGCCGCCGAAGTGGGCTTGGATGGTCCGCCCGAGCGCGGCCAGCGTACGTGCCTGTTCGTCGTCCAGCAGCGGGCGCTCGCCCCCCGTCCTGGCGGCGACCCGGCCATCCTTCAACGTGACGCTTTCCGGCACCACCGTACCGGCGGCCAGTGCCTCGCCGGTCCCCGCACACGCTTCGATCGCGACGACCGTCCGGTCCCCTGTCACCGGATCGGCCGTGAACAGTACGCCCGATACCTCGGCCGGCACCATGCGCTGCACGATCACGGCCATGCGCGTGGCGCGGTGATCGATGCCGTTGCGCTGGCGGTAGGCGACAGCGCGGTCCGTGAACAGCGATGCCCAGCAACTGCGTAGCGCCGCGAGCACGGCGGCAGGGCCGCGCAGATCGAGGTACGAGTCGTGCTGGCCGGCGAACGACGCCGCCGGCATGTCCTCCGCGTTCGCGCTGGAGCGCACCGCCCAGGCTGCGCCCTCCCCGGCTTCGGCCACGCATTGTGCAATGGCACCCGAGAGTTCATCCAATATTGGCACCTCATCGATGAGCGAACGGATGCGCGCGCACAGTGCGGCATCCACCTCGGCCCTGCCCTGCGTGCCCCGCGCCAGCTCGTCCACGGCGGCCGCGATGGCGGGCGCACTGACGACATGCGCAGTGAACGCAGCGGTGGTGACGCAGAATCCCGGCGGCACGGCAATCCCGGAAATCCTGGCCAGCTCGCCAAGGTTGGCCGCCTTGCCGCCCGCCAGCGCGACGTGGCTGTGATCGAGTTCGCCGAGAGGAATGATGGTGTGCATGGAGCCCCCGCTATTGACTTTGCTAAGCGGAGGAATATACTCCGTTTAGTCCACATGTCAACCTGGCGAAACCATGCGCGCGGATGCACTGAAAAACCGGCAGCGGCTGATCGAGGTCGCGATCGACCTGATCCTCGAAGTGGGCGGCGAGCCCGCGCGCGACACGATCGCGGCACGGGCCGGCGTCGGCATCGGCACGCTGTATCGCCACTTTCCAGATCAGCAGTCGCTGCTGCACGCGGCTGCGCGACACGTGCTGGAGCGCAGCATCGCCGCCGGCGAGACGCTGCTGGACACCGTGCCGGATGCGGCGGGGGCGCTGCGCCGGTACATGCATGCGGCGCTGGACAATGGCATCGGCGTCGTGAACATCGTCCACCCGCTGCTGGAGAACCGTGATTGGCACGACTTGCGGGCGCGCGCGGGTGCGCTATTGACCAGCATGGTGCAACGGGCGGTGCGGGAAGGCCATGTGCGCAGCGACCTCTCCGAGCGCGACATCGTGTTCGCGCTGATCCGCTTTGCCCGGCCGCTGGCGGTGGGGCTGCCGCCCAAGGAAGAGCGGGCGCTGGCCCATCGCCACCTGGATTTCTACATCGACGGCCTGTGCGTGGGCCCCTAGCCTTTCAAGCCGGTGGCGGCCAGCAGCCCCTGCGTGACGCGACGCTGGAACACGATGTACGCCAGCGCGACGGGGAACGCGCCCAGCAGCGCGGCCGCCATCAGCTGCGCATAGCGCACGCCGAACGCGTCGTAGGTTTGCGTCAGGCCCAGCGTGATCGTCATCATCTCGTTCGACGTGATGATGATGAACGGCCACAGGAAGTTGTTCCACGCGGCGATGAACGTGACGATCGCCATCGCCCACACGATATTGCCGGACATGGGCAGGTACACGCTCCACAGCACACGCAGCGGCGACGCGCCATCCAGCACCGCCGCTTCGCGAAAGTCGGCCGGCACCGCGTCGAAGAACTGGCGGAACACATAGATGACGACGGGCGACACGACCTGCGGCAGCACGATGCCCGCATACGTGTTGACAAGGCCCAGGTGGTGCATCGTGCGAAACAGCGGCACCAGCAGCGCTTCGAACGGCAGCAGCAGCGCCAGCATCGCCACGCCGAACAGCAGGTCGCGGCCCTTGAAGCGCAGCTGCGAGAACGCGTACGCGGCCATCAGGCTGATCGTCATCGTGACGCAGGTGACCAGCAGCGCCACCAGCGCGCTGTTGAACAGCCAGCGCGGCACATTGCCCGCCCCGAGCACCTTCGTGAAGGCCTCGACGGTCCACGTTTGCGGCAGGTAGTGCAGGACGGGCGAGATCGTTTCGTACTCCGGCCGCAGCGACGTGGACAGTGCCCACAGCAGCGGGGTGATCCACAGCGCGGCCAGGGCCAGCGCACTAAGGATGGCGATGATGGTCCAGTGGATGGGGGTGGTGGTTTTCATGGTGTTTTTCGAAAGCGCCGCTCAAGCTATTAACCCCACAGCAAATGCCGGGGTCAGACCCGCCGGGTCTGACCCCAGGGTTTGTTTTTGGGTTTCAAGCATGCGCATCTGCTCGCTCACTTTGCCCCCACCTTGAATGCCTTCACCAGCCACGCCTGGACCAGCGACAACGCCACGACAACCGCCATGAACGCCATCGCCACGGCCGCCGCATACCCCGCATCGCTCTGCGTAAACGCCGTCTCGTACATGTAATGCAGCGTGACGCGCGTCGTATTGAACGGCCCGCCGGTGGTCAGCAGGTAGGTTTGCCCGAACACCTTCAGCGACGCGATCAGCTGCAGCACGAGCGCCGTCACCGTCACGGGCTTCAGGGCCGGCCATGTAATGTGGCGGAACGTGGCGAAGCCGCGTGCGCCGTCCAGCGCGGCCGCCTCGTACAGCTCGCGGGGGATGTTGCGCAGGCCGGCCAGGAACATCAGCATGTTGAAGCCCACGGTCCACCAGACGGTGAAGATCGCCACCGTCGGCATCGCCCAGTGCAGGTCGGCGAACCACGCGCGCGAGAAGCCCAGCAGGTGTTTGACGAGGCCCGCGGACGGGTTCATCGTCCATTCGGCGATCAACGTCATCACGGAAATCGGCAGCACGTACGGAAGGAAGAACGCACCTTGCAGCCACGCGCCGGCGCGGCTGAAGTGGTCGACCAGCAGCGCCATCACGAGGCCCAGCACAGTCAGCGGCACCACTGTCAGCAGCGCGAAATAAAACGTGTTGCCGAGCGAAGACCAGTACGACGGGTCTTGCACCAGGGTCGCGTAGTTCGCCAGGCCGACAAAGGCGCTGGTGCGCGTCAGGCTGCTCTCCGTCAGCGACAGGTAGAAGGTCTGCAGCGTGGGGACGACGAAGAACAGCAGGAACGCGGCCGTGAACGGCAGCAGCAGCAAGATGGCAGGCAGGGCTTCGGAACGGCGGCGCATCGTGGTTCCCCTAGTAGCGCGGCGGACGTTTCTTCAGCAGCCGGCGCGCCTCCGTCTCGAAGCGGCGCACCGCGTCGTCGGCCGTCAGCTGGCCGGACAGCGGCGCCGGCAGGAATTTTGACGCGATCGCTTCCAGCGGCCCGGCCGCGCCCATGTACCAGCCGTCCGGATCGTAGACGACGTGCTGCGCCGCTTCCGCATATTCGGCGTTCGGCATCAGCGCTTTCGCTTCGGCCGATTCGGCGACGGGGCGATACGCCGGGATATGGCCGCCTTCGGCCCAGCCGAGCGAATGACGGCTCACATACGCGACGAAACGCAGCACGGCGCGCGCCTTGTCGGGCGATGCCGGCTTGCCCGCATTGGCCGGCAGTGCGAAGCCGTGCGAATCGGCCCACGCGCTGGCATTGCCGTACAGCCGGGGCAGCGGCACGATGCCGTAGCGGAAGCCGATCGTGCCGGCCTTGGTGCCGCGCACCAGTTCCGGCACTTCCCACACGCCGTTGATCATGAACCCCGCATTGCCGCCCATGAACTGGCTCGTCGATGCCGGGTAGTCCATGCCGGTCGTCGCATAGCCGGCGCGGAACCACTGCGCGATCGCGTCCAGGGTGCGGGCACCCGCGGGGCCATACGCGAACTGGCCGTTGGCCACGACGGGATAGCCCTGCTGCGCCAGCAGCGACAGCCACAGGCGCCAGATCGCATACGTGCTCTGCGCCGCCTCCATCGCCAACCCCGTCTTGCCGGTGTGTTCCTTGACGGCGCGGAACGCGGCCGTCAGCGCATCGATACCCTCGATCGGCTTCAGCTTTCCATCGCCATTGAGCAGCCCGGCCCGGCCGACGAGGTCCTTGTTGTAGTACAGGACCAGCGGGTGCAGGTCGAGCGGCACCGCGTAGGCGTGGCCGCCGTACTGCGACTTGGCCCATTGGCGCGGCAGGAAGTCGGCGCCGGCCAGGCCGACTGCACGCAGCTCGTCTGTGCTCAAGGGCCGCAGCACGCCGCCGCCGGCCAGGTTCGGCAAGCGGGACAGGTGGATCGTCGCCAGGTCCGGGCCGGCGCCGACGACGGTGGCAGTGATCAGCTTCGTGTAGAACGGTTCGCCCCAGCGCAAGGTCGTGCTCTCGACGCGCACCTCGTTCTGCGACGCGTTGAACTCGTCGATCAGCGCGCGCATGCGGGCGCCGTCGCCGCCGGACAGCAGGGTCCACATGCGCACCACCTGCACGTCCGCCCACGCCGCGCCGGCCAGGCAGCACAGCAGCGCGGTGCACAGGCACAGGCGCAGGGACGGGGCCAGCGCGCGCGGCATCGGGTCAGGTGGCTTCGGTTGGCAGCCGCATGCCGGGCTCCGGCGCGGCCTGGCCCGGCTGGTCCTCGGGGCCGGCTGCCACGTGGGCCGTTTCCGCATTGGCCGGGGCCAGGTCCGTACCGGGTGCGGCCGGCGCCAGTTCCGGGGCCCGCTTGCCGCGCCATAGTTCGCTGTGACCCAGCGGGTCGGTGTACCAGTCGTGCAGCCGGGCGTCCGGCCCGCGCGTGGCCTCGGCCAGCGCGGCGATCGGCGCCTTCGGCACGCGGTCTTCCGTCAACAGGCCATTCCGTTCGTGGAACGTGTCCGTCAGCTGCGTGTAGCAAAAGCCGGACAGCGGCCGGCAGCGGTGGATCGCCGCCATCAGCTTGCGGTAGCGTTCCAGCAGCTCCTCGCCGTCACGCGCCACCGAGTAGCCCCAGCCTTTCGGGTCCTTCTCGTCCATGCAGGCGATGCCGCCGAACTCGGACAGGAACAGCGGCTTGCCCATGCCGTCGAAGCCGTCGATGACGAGCCGCCGGCGCGCCGGGCGCACGTGCTCGAACGTGTACTTCAAGCCTTCGCGGGTACCGTAGCGGGCATACAGCTCTTCCGGGTCGGCGTGGTAGTCGTGGATGTTGACGAAGTCGCCGCACGGCATCTCCCAGCCGTCGTTGCCGACGACGGGCCGCGTGCCGTCCAGCGCCCGCGTCATGTGGTACATCGCGCGCACGAAGTCGACCTGGCGGCGGTCGTGCATCAGCTCCGGCACGCCCCACGATTCGTTGGTGGGCACCCATGCGACGATGGACGGGTGCGAGATGTCGCGCTCGACCAGTTCCTTCCACTCCTCCATCACGCCATGCACCGTCTCGCTGGAGAAGCCGTAGGCGGACGGCATCTCGGCCCACACGCACAGGCCCAGCACGTCGCACCAGTACAGCCAGCGCGGGTCTTCCGACTTCTGGTGCTTGCGCACGCCGTTGAAGCCCAGCCGTTTGATCAGCAGCACGTCCTGGCGCAGCTGCTCGGCCGACGCCACCATCAGGCTGTCCGGCCAGTAGCCCTGGTCCAGCACCATGCGCAGGTAATACGGCCGGCTGTTCAGCAGGAAGCGGTCGCCGTCCACCGACACCGTGCGCAGCGCCGTATAGCTGACGACGTGGTCCATCACGAGGCCATCCCCCGCGTGCAGCGTGATCTCGGCATCGATCAGTTGCGGGCTTTCCGGGCTCCACATCCAGTGCGCCCGCGCGTCGTCGATACCGGGGTCGGGCAGCTGGAACAGGCGCGACAGCCGCTCGCCCGTCAGCATGCAGCGGTCGTTGACGAGCACTTGCTCGCCCAGGCGCATCACGACGTTGACGGTGCTGCCGGGCGGCGCATGCGACACGTCCGCGTCGAGCCGGATCTGCCACGTGAACACGTCGGCCGTCCAGCGCAGCCGCGACACGTGGGCGCGCGCCACCTTCTCCATCCATACGGTGCGCCAGATGCCGGTGGTGCGCGGGTACCAGATCGAATGGGGCTCCAGTTCCCAGTCCATCTTGCCGCGCACCTTGTGCATGTCGTGCGGATCGTCCTCGGCCTGCACGATGATTTCCATGCTGCGGCCGACGAGGTAGCGCGTGACGTCGATCGAGAACGGCCCGTGGCCGCCCTTGTGCTCGATCGCGAAGTGGCCGTTGATCCACACGCGGGCGCGGTGGTTGACGGCGCCGAAGTGCAGGAACAGCCGCTCGTCCGACGACGGCAGCAGGTTGTCGTCCAGCCCCACCACCCGGCGGTACCACACGCGCCGGCGAAAGCCCGTGTCATGCAAGCCGCTCGCCGCCGCCTCGGGCGGGAACGGCACGATGATCGTCCGGTCGAACGGCACGGACGCGGGGTCGTGATGGACGGCCTTGTCGTCCAACATCGCCTGCCACGGTCCGTCCAGGTTCAGCCATTGTGGGCGCCGCAGCTGCGGCCGGGGGTGATCCACGGTTTCGTCCTCCTTGGGAAGCGCTCTCATAACCTCTCTCCATATCATAAGGTGTTTGGGCGCCGGCACGCGCCACGGTTGAGCTTACGGCCGCGCCGATGTCGCATCGCGGGCACGCCTGGCGCCGGCCTGGAGCCCCGGGGCGGCGCCGAAGGCCGGCCCCAGCCGGCTCACGGTCACGGGCCCGAACGTGGCGGCGCGGCCGCCGCCGCCCATCGCCGCCAGCGCCAGCCGCGCGCCAGCGCCCAGCTGGTGCGTCCACGTGCCGCCGCCGACCCAGTCGCGGCCGTCCTGGCTGGACCAGGCAGTCCACCGTTCGAGGCCGCCGGCGCGGCGCACGTCCAGCCGCAGCCACGTCCAGCCGTCCGCCCCGGCCGGCGTGCCCGCCACCGTGTTGCCGTAGCGGGGATAGCCGGCGGGGACGGGCTTCTGCTCCTTCGCGAACTCCACCTGGTGCAGCCCACGCCCGGCCAGCACGACGAGCTTCACGTAGTTGTCGTCGTCGCCCAGCGCGACGAGGCCGGCCTGCGCATTGCTGGCGCAGCAGTCGTCCGGCGCGTCCAGCCGCACGCGCGTTTCGATGCGCACGTCGCCGGCCGGCAGCGGCCGGGCCAGCAGCGGCGCGCTGTTGGTGTCGACGTGCAGGTCGCCCGGCTGGGTGCTCCAGGCCAGACCGCGTGCCCCCGCCTGCCACGTGCCGGGGTCGCGGATCCAGCGCCACGGCGGGGCCGGCGGCTTGGCGAAGTCGTCGCGCCAGAGCAGGTGCAGGTCCGCGCCGCTGCCGTGCACGCGCACGGGCGGGCGCGCCGGCGCATCGGCGGTGGCGGCGGGCGCGGGCAGCAGCTCGTCCGACGGGCCGCCGCCGCCCGCCACGATGGGCCAGCCGCCCACCCAGTCGACGCGGTCCAGCAGCGCGACGCGGCGCGTCAGGCCCGGCGCGAAGAACGGTTCGTTCAGGTCGATGGCGTGGTACATGGTCCACCACTGGCCGGCCGCGTCCTGGAACACCGTGTTGTGGCCCGGCCCCGTCCAGCGGTTGCCGTTCTGCGGCAGCACGGGCGTGCCACCGGCCCGCACAGCCGCCATGTCTTCGCCGTGCCGGTCGAGGAAAGGGCCCAGCGGCGAGACCGCACGGCCGACGTGCAGCGCGTAACCCGTCAGCGGGCCGGCGCAGCAGTCGGTGGCGGAAGCGAACAGGTACCACATGCCGTCATGCCGCACGACCTCGGCGCCCTCGTAGCGCCAGCTGGTGCCGACCTGGCGCGGCTCTCCTTCGACGGACAGGCCGTCGGCCGCCAGCCGTTGCACGAAGATGCCGCCGCCATAGCTGCCGTAGTACAGGTAGCGGGTGCCGTCGGTATCGGTGACGACGTCCGGGTCGAACGTCCAGTCGAACTTGCAGCCGCTCGTCGCGCCGTCGACCCGGCGCGGCGGCACGACCGGTTTCGGGCTGGCGCGCCACGGGCCGGCCGGGCTGTCGGCCACCGCGACGCCGATCGCGCTGTCGTTGTCGCAGCCGGGTTCCGGGCTGGCCACGTCGACGACGTCCGTGATCGTGTAGTACAGCCAGTAGCGGCCGTCGTGGTAGTGCGGTTCGGGTGCCCACAGGCCGGCCTTCGGCGCGGCCGGCGGCGGGCGGTCGGCAAAAGCGTCGGCGACGTAGTCCCAGTGCACCAGGTCTTGCGAGCGGTAGATCGGCATCAGCCGGAACTTCCAGCCGCCCTGCTCGCCCGGCTCGCGCTCGGCATGGCTGACGGGATCGGTGGTGCAGTAGAGGTACCAGGTGGGCGTGGCCGCCCGCGGATCGCGCAGCACGGCAGGATCGGCACAGTTCTGCGCCGGCGCGCCGCCGGGCAGGCGCACCGGCAGCGGATTGCGATAAGTGGAGGTCGATTGCGCTTGCGCAGCGGCGGCACAGAACACAGCCGCCGCGAGAAACAGGCATGCCCGCACTGGAAACTCCTCGTCGCCAAAACGCGCAAGGTAGCATGGACGGCGAGCCGATGCAGCACCGCTGAACGTGAACAGGAAACCGGTGTCAGACACCATTTTCTACAATGGAGTCCGACACCGGGTTAATTACTCAGCCTGGCGTATTGCTTTCACCCCAACGGCAAAGGCAGGGGTCAGACCCGGCGGGTCTGACCCCAGGGTTTGCATCTGGGTTGCACACACGTTGAAGGAGCGCTGATGGATGAGCTGAACGAACGCCTGCTGGCCGAGCTACGGCGCTATGCGGGCAGCCGCTTGAAGGATGTGGCGCGGGGCGCCGAGACGCGTGCGCTGGCGGCGCTGCTCGTCGAGAAGTATGGCTATGGGCTGGCCAAGGCCCTCAACGTGTTCGAGGAGCTGCACGGCCGGCCCCAATCGGACCTGGGCCGGCAGATCGAGCAGGTCGTGCGCGAGGTGGATGCGGATGCCGTGCGGCACCGCCGGCTGCGCTGGGATACGCGGCCGGCGGACCTGGCGCTCGGCGGGGACGACACCCCGCCGCCCTGATCAGCGGATCGCTTCGGCGACGGCCACCGCCGTCATGTTGACGATGCGGCGTACCGTCGCGCCCGGGCCCAGCACGTGCACGGGCTTCGCGGCACCCAGCAGCACGGGGCCGACCGTTACGCCCTTGCCGCCGGTGACCTTCAACAGGTTGAACGCGATATTGGCCGCGTCCAGCGACGGCATCACCAGCACGTTCGCTTCACCTGCGAAGCCGCCGGCCGCAAGGCCACGCGGGTCGCCCATCAGCGCCACGTCGCCCTGCACCTCGCCGAGCACCGGAAGGTCCGGCGCCGCCTGCGTGAGCAGCGCATGCGCCTCGCGCATCTTGCGGGCGGACGGGCGTTCGGATGCGCCGGCCGTCGAATGCGACAGCAACGCCACTTTCGGCTCGAGACCGAAGTTGCGCACTTCGCGGGCCGCCAGTTGCGCGATCGCGGCCAGCTGGCGGGCGTCCGGCTCGTCGTTGACGTGCGTGTCGGCGACGAACAGCGTGTGCTTTTCCAGCACCAGCGCGTTCATCGTCGCCATCACCTCGGCATCCGGCGCCAGGCCAATGATGTCGCGCACCTGCTCCAGGTGGCGGTCGAAATTGCCGCGCACGCCGCACAGCACCGCATCCGCGTCACCGGACTGCAGCAGCGCCAGCGCATGCGCCGTCGCGTCGTTCGTGCCCGGATCGGCCAGTACGTAATCCGTGCCGCGCTTCAGGCGCAGGCCCGCCGCGGCGATGGCCTGCTCGACGGCGGCCGGCGCGCCGACCAGCACCGGCTGGGCCAGGCCTTCGTCGACCACAGTCTGCACGGCGCGCAGCACGCGTTCCTCGTCGCCCTCGGCATACACGACGCGCTTCGGCGCCGCCTTGGCGGACGAGAACAGCGGCTTCATCACGAGGCCCGTGTGGTAGACCTGCTGCTCGAGCTGGGCGCGGTACGCCGCCAGGTCGGCGATAGGCTGCGTCGCTACGCCCGATTCCGCCGCGGCTTGCGCGACGGCCGGTGCGATCGCGGCCATCAGGCGCTGGTCGAACGGCTTCGGGATGATGTAGTCGGGGCCGAACGACAGCGCCTGGCCCGCATACGCGGCCGCCACCGTTTCGGACACTTCCGCTTCGGCCAGCGCGGCGATCGCCACCACGCACGCCTGTTTCATCGCCTCCGTGATGCGCGTTGCGCCGCAGTCCAGCGCACCGCGGAAGATGTACGGGAAGCAGAGCACGTTGTTGACCTGGTTCGGGTAGTCCGACCGGCCCGTGGCGATGATGCAGTCCGGCCGCGCGGCCAGCGCCACTTCCGGACGGATCTCCGGTTCCGGGTTGGCCAGCGCCAGGATGATCGGCCGCTCGGCCATCGTCTGCACCATCGGGCCCGTCAGCACGCCGGCCGTCGAGCAGCCCAGGAACACGTCGGCACCGCGCACGATGTCGGCCAGGGTACGCGCATCCGTGGCCTGCGCGTAGCGCGCCTTGTTCGCTTCCATGTTCGCTTCGCGGCCTTGCCAGATCACGCCGCGCGAGTCGGCCACGTAGACGTTTTCGCGGCGCACGCCGAGACCCACCATCATGTCCAGGCAGGCAATGGCGGCCGCGCCGGCGCCGGAGGCCACCAGCTTGATGTCGCCGATGCGCTTGCCGGCCACCTTCAGCGCGTTGAGCAGCGCGGCGCTGGAGATGATCGCCGTGCCGTGCTGGTCGTCGTGGAATACGGGGATGTTCATCCGCTCGCGCAGCTTCTGCTCGATGTAGAAGCATTCCGGCGCCTTGATGTCTTCCAGGTTGATGCCGCCGACGGTCGGCTCCAGCATCGCGATGGCGTCCACCAGCTTGTCCGGATCCGTCTCGGCCAGTTCGATGTCGAACACGTCGACGCCGGCGAACTGCTTGAACAGGCAGCCCTTGCCTTCCATGACGGGCTTCGATGCGAGCGGGCCGATGTTACCGAGGCCCAGCACGGCGGTGCCGTTCGTGATCACGGCGACGAGGTTGCCGCGCGACGTGTACTCGGCGGCCGTGGCGGGATTCGCGGCGATCTCCTCGCACGCGTACGCGACGCCCGGCGAATACGCCAGCGACAGGTCGCGCTGGTTCGACAGCGGTTTCGTCGGCACCACTTCGATCTTGCCGCGGGTGGGGTGGCGGTGGTAATCCAGCGCGTCGGCGCGCAGCTGCTGCTCGCGGCGCTGGTCGTTGGCGGAATCCGGGTTGTTCTGTTGCGTCATGCGATCTCCTTCAGGCGCCCGGGCGGAGCGTGCCGCGCGGGTCGGGGGCTATGGGTAATCCGGGCCGGCGGCGAACATCGCCGCGCGTGGCAAACCGTCAATACTAACCCATATGGCAGAAGGAGGAAGGCGGCCGTCCCCTCGTAGTTTCCCGTATTGCAGCCTTGGCAAGGCGCGCAACCGCCGCCAAGCGGTCCGCGCTCAGCCGATGATCGGTCAGTGATCAGCCATCGATCAGCCGCTCCACCACCGGCGCCAGCGCCGGCGGGCGGCAACCATAGGCGGCCAGCCGGCCCTGCGCCTGCGGCGCCAGTTCCAGGTCGTACGGCAGGCGGCCCGCGACGAGCCACAGCGCCTCCTGCGGCAGCGCGGCCACGAGGCGGCGCTGCCCCGGCACCAGCATCGCGTTATACGTCTGCACGACGATCTGCGCGGCACCGGCGGCAAAGGCCAGCGCGGCATCGACGTCCGCCGCATCCGGCTGGGCGGACAGCGTGAACTCGCGCACGTCGAGGCCGCCGGCCGCCAGCGTGTCGCGCATCGAGCTGCGCGCCTCCTTGTTACGGCCATTGGCCACTTCGTCCACCTCGGTGCGGTCGCGCACTTCGAACGTGATCAAGGTAACGGGCTGCGTGCGGTCCAGCGGGCGGAAGCGGCCGGCCTGACGCACGGCGCGGCGCTGCACGTCCGCCGCCAGCGCCATTGCGGCATCCGACATCAGCCCTTCCGGCTGGACCGGCAGGTCGCGCCAGTTGCGCACGGCCGCCGCCTCCTTCAGCTTCGCGACGCGCCGCGCCGCCTCGTCGATGCGCTCCACGGGCAGGCGGCCCGCGGCGACGGCATCCAACACGGCATCGATCGCGCCATGCTGGCGCTCGGCGCGGTGCGATACGAGCACGATGTCGGCACCGGCCAGCAACGTGCCGACGGCGCCCTCCGCAACCCCGATGCCGTCGGCGATCGCGCCCATTTCCAGGCAATCAGAGATCACGGCGCCGTCATAGCCCATCTCGTCGCGCAGCAAGCCCGTGAGCACGGCGCGCGACAACGTGGCCGGCACGTTGGTGTCCGGCTCGAACGCGGGGAACGCCACGTGCGCCGTCATGATGGCTTCCACGCCCTGCTCGATCGCGGCGCGGAACGGCGCCAGCTCGACGGCGCGCAGCCGCTGCTGGTCGTGCCCGACCGTGGCCAGCGCATGGTGCGAGTCGACGGCCGTGTCCCCATGGCCGGGGAAATGCTTGGCGGTCGAGATCACGCCGGCGGCGCGCTGGCCGCGCAGTGCGGCCAGGCCGTAGCGGATCACCGTGTCGGCATCCTCGCCGAACGAGCGCACGCCGATCACGGGGTTCAGCGGGTTGTTGTTCACGTCCAGCACGGGCGCCAGCAGCATGTTGATGCCGATGCGGCGCATCTCGTCGCCTGACACGAACTGCAGCTGCTCGCACGCGTCAACCGAGCCGGCGGCCTGGAACGCCATCGGTGCCGGGATCGGCGTCACGCCCTGCTCGATACGCATCACCATGCCGCCTTCCTGGTCCAGCGCGATCAGTAGCGGTTCGGCGCTGACCTCGGCGTTGATCTCCTGCAGGCGGCGGCACAGCGCGGCCACCTGGGCCGGCGTGTGCACGTTGCGGCGGAACAGGATCACACCGCCGATCCGCCGCTCGCGGATCAGCCGCTCGATCGCCGCGTCGGGCTCCAGGCCGTCGAAGCCCACCATGAACAACTGTCCCACCTTCTGTGCCACATCCATTTCCAAACTCCTCGTCATCGATTGTCATTCCTGCCAGGATCGCAATCCCAGCAGCCGCTCCCCGAGCGGTGTCAGGCGCGCCGTCTCGTAGCGCGTCTGTTCCAGCCTGCGCGGATCGCCGTGCAGGCTGTAGCCCTGCGGCGGAATCCGCTCGCGCCAGCAGCGTATGCGCCAGTCGCGTCCCTCCACATCCTCTTCGCGGGCCGGCAGCATCGCGATGTACTGCGCCATCCGCACCTTGCCCTTTGAAACGTTCTGGCGGATGCCGTGGCACAGCCGG
Source organism: Pseudoduganella flava (assembly GCF_007830495.1). Lineage (GTDB taxonomy): Bacteria > Pseudomonadota > Gammaproteobacteria > Burkholderiales > Burkholderiaceae_D > Rugamonas > Rugamonas flava. Next base: position 60,689 of record NZ_VLKW01000017.1, read on the forward strand.
CTGTTGAAGATCAGCAGGTCGCCCTTCGCCATTGTCACCGCCGTCTTCGGCAAGCTTGCCACGTCGGGCCGGTACCAGTCGAAGTCCGCGCCCTGCGCCGCCCGCCATGCCGGATAGTCGCGGTACAGCTGGGGGATGCAGACGAACCCGCCCACGTCCTCGTCCAGCTGGTCCGTGACCGCCAGCACGCCCTGCACGCTGTCCACGTCGCCGTCCGGGTCGTAATCCCAGTGCATGAAGCTCTTGAATTCGAAGCCCGGTTCCGGCGGCAGGTTGCAGTTGACGCGGTCGATCGACACCCACAGCGCGTTCGTGCCCCACAGGTCGGCGAACGCGCCATGGATGCGCGGGTCCTGCCGCGTATCCCACAAATACTGGTGATTGTATAACTCCACCATCCCCGCGTTGTAACTGAGTTCGTTGCGGCGCAGCGCCGACTTCTCCGGCGTGTACCAGGTTGCCGGGTCGGCCGGGTCCATTTCCTCGAATTCCCAGATCAGCCGTTCGATGCGCTCCACCTGCTCCGGCGCCACGGCGCCGCGCAGCACGACATAGCCATTGTCGCGCCAGAAGGCCCACTCCGCGGGGCTCAGCACGCGCAGCGCTCCGGCCTCGCGGGCCAGCCGGCCGCCGCCCAGCGTGGACGGATTGCGCGCGCCGATGTCGCGCTTGCCTATGGTATCGATCGCTTCCATCATGACTCCCTCATCTGGCGCGCCAGCGCATGCAGGCGCTCGAAAAACAACGGGTACGCGTAGTCGAACGTGCCGCGGCGCGCGAACCCCTTGCGCAGGTAGAGCGGCAGCGCGGCACTGGTCTCCCACACGGTCAGCACGATGCGCGGCGCTTCGCGCGCCCGAGCCAGCCCTGCGATATCGTCCAGCAGCACGTTCGAGTAGCCCTTGCCGCGCAGCGCCGGTTCGATGGCGAGGCCGGCGACGAACAGGTCTTCCGGCCGGGCATGCTCGGCGACAAAGGCGTCATACGCCGCGTCCATCGCGCGGATCTCGGCGCGGTAGTACGACGGCGCCTGCACGGCTGCGTACTCGGCGATCGTCGCGCTGTTGTGAAAGCCCGCGAACCGGTCGCCGTCGTACAGCACGCGGATGTGGCGCAGGTAGGGCTCGATGTTCTGGCGCCGCTGCAGCGCGGGCAACGGCAGACCGAGCGTGTTGGCCACCGAGCAGTATTCCAGGTGGCTAGTTTCGAACAGCAGCGCGGCCATGCGGTCGAGGTCCGCGTCGGGCACATCAAGGCCGGGAATGAAGGCCAGCGTCATTGCGCCGCCACCTGCCGGCGCAGGGTGGCCGCCACGGCCGGCATTCCCGCCGCGGTGCCACGGATCGCCTGCCAGAAGCCCCCCCGGCGGATCCGCTCGCCGTTCACGTCCAGCAGGTAGGCGGCGAACAGTGCGTTGACACGGTCCAGCCGCGGGTCGTCGGACAGGAACGAGTAGTAATTGCAGGCTGGGTTGCGCGCCCGCAGCTGCGGCGAATACGCCATGCGCGGCAGTTCGCTGACCCATTCGATCTCGGCATGCCGCTCCAGATCGCGCGGCGTCTCCAGGTGCCAGTCGCGCGCCGCCAGCGCCGCCATCGTGTGCCGGTAGCAGCGCTCCTCGTGCTCGGTGAGGGGCAATGGACGGCCGTCGTCGCCGTGGCGCAGCCGCATGCCGGTCAACCCGGCGAGCATCGGTTCGTGACGCCCTTCGTGCAGCACGCCATGCTCCCGCTCGACGTCGTGCCAGGCCAGCAAGGTGGTGCCGATCTCGCGCTTCCACAGGCCCCACGTGGCCCGCTGCAGCGCCGTCGCATCGGCGGCCGGCGGCAACGCTGCCAGCGCGCCCTCCGTAGCGGCGACCAGCGCGCGCACGGCCGCGTCGCCCCGCCGCGCGACGAGCAGGCCGTTCTCGTCGTCGACGAGGTTCAGCCACGACACGGCGCTGGCGCCCACCTGGCCATCCGCCCACGTGAAGCGCACGTAGTCGGGCACTTCGGGGCGGGCCAGGAACGTGGTGGCGGCCCGATACGGCATCGTGTCGGCGTCCAGGTACACGCCGCCGTGCTCGCGCAGCACCAGCAGCCGGAAATAATCGGACAGGTTGACGTAGCGCCGCGCCGCCAGCAGCCCCTCGATCAGCCCGGGCGGCAGCGCACCCTGGCGGCGTGCCAATGCGCGCAGGCTGCGCACCTGCAGGCTGTTGCGGCCGGCCACGTAACGGCCCAGCAGCAACGGGTCGGCGCCCTCCTCCGCTTGCGCGCGCAAGCGCGGGTCTCCCGCCAGCTGCGCGCCATCCCAGACCCACAATACGAGCGACCAGCCTCGCTCGGCGTCGCCATGGCCGACGGCATCGAGCGCCGCTTCCCACTGGCAGATCGCGGTGCGCACGGTGGCCGGCGGCGAGCCGCCCAGCCAGATGCGATGCAGCGCCAGCTCGTCGCCGGCCAATGCCCGGCTGGGTATGCCCAGCAGCGACGACACGCCGCGCGCATCGAAGCGGGCGAAGTGCTCGCGCACGTGGCGGCGCAGCAGCGCGAGGCGGCGGCGGCAGCCTTCGCGCAGCATGCGCAGGCGCTCGGCGTGCGGGCCTTCCTGGCCGCCTTGCTGGCGGCAGAACAGCTCCCACTGCTGGCAGGCCATGAATTGCGCCTTCAGTTCGGCGATCTGCACTTCGTATTCGAGATCGGCATGCATGCGCGGCTCCCGTCCCGGCACTCAGGCCGGCACCGCGCGGCGCGCGTCGTAGCCGTGGGCCAGGTACCACAGCGCCGCGCACAGGACGGCGCCCAGCGGCAGCCCGCACAGCGCGAACGCGGACAGCGCGTAGTCCCACCGTTCGCACACGAGGTTGTACAGCTCCAGCCCGGCCGCGATGATCAGGCAGTAGAACAGGCTCATCGCGGCCGACGTCAGGTTCATCGACACGCCGGTGGACGTCAGCGCGATGCGGATCAGCGCCCCGTTGAACAGGCCAAAGCCGGCCGAGAACACGAACATGCCCAGCACGAACAGGTGTCCCTGGCGATACAGCAGTCCCGCCGCGGCCAGCCCGACGAAGGCCAGCGTGCCGCCCTGGCGCAGCAGGCGCCCCAGCGGCAGCTCGCCGGCGCGCTGGATCGCCAGGGTGCTGAGGATGAAGCCGACGAAGATCGCACACTGGTAGGCGATATAGGTGCTGTACGATGCCGCGCCATGCCGCAGCAGGATCGCCGGCGACAGGCCGATCCACGCCGTCAGCGGCGTAATCGCCAGGCCGGCCACAAGGATGCCGAGCACGAAGGTTGGCGTCGCGAACACGCGGCGATAGTCGCGCCACAGCGTGGCGGCGCGGACCGGCACGGGCGGCTTTCGCTCGGCCGGCATGTTGCGGTACAGACCAATCCAGGCCACCAGGCCCAGCGCGAAGGCCGTCGCGAACACGGCCCGCCAGTCGGCCACGGCGATGATCGCGCTGCCGGCCACGGGGCCGATCAGCGGCGCGAACACCGTGGTATTGCCCATCAACGTCGTCAGCTTGACGGCGCGGGTATCGTCGAATAGCTCGTGGATCGCCGCGTAGCCGAGGAAGATGAAGCACGAGCCCATGCCCTGGAAGAAGCGGATGGCGAGGAATTGCGTACCGGTCTGCGCCGCCGGCACCAGCGCCGTGGCCAGCAGGAAGAACGCGGCCCCGCCCAGCAGCACGCGGCGCTTGCCGTAGCGGTCCGCCAGCGGCCCCAGCACGACCTGCAACGTGCAGCCGCCCAGGATGTACAGCGACAGCGACAGGCCGATATAGCGGCTCGGCGCGCCGTATTCGGCCAGCACCTGCGGCATGCCGGGCATCACCATGTCGTTGGTGAGATAGACGGTGAGCTCGTACAACAGGAAAAACACGGCAAACCACGACAGCTGCTTCATGCGACCTCCGCCGCCCTCAGGCGGTAAGTAACCGGTATTGGATTGGATCGTATACTAGATCAAGTGGAATCCAATTGGTATCTATTTTTGACGGAATTGGTCTGCTTTCATTTTAGTTTTTTTCGAGCAAGTCGTTGGCTTTGGGCTGAAACCCAAATGCAAACCCTGGGGTCAGACCCGACGGGTCTGAGGTGGTCCGGGTTTCGTGGACATCCTAAACAAGAGACAATACGTCTTGAGGAATCCATGACAATCAAACCATCCAATACCCCAACGGAAGATGCCGCCGCCGAGCGGCAGCATCGTTCTGTCTATACCAAAGAATTCAAGATCGCCGCTGTCGCTCGCCTGAAGGACGGCAAGCAGAGTGCCGAGTCGCTGGCCCTGGAGCTGGGGATCAGGCGCAACCAGCTGTACAAGTGGGCAAAGACGCTGGAGCAGAAAGGCACGGAAGGCAGTTTCAATGCGCGCGGGCGCAAACCGGCAAGCGAGGAAGACGAGGTAGTGCGCCTGCGGCGCGAGCTTGCCAATGCCAAGCAGGAGCTCGAAATCCTAAAAAAGTTCGACGTGTACTTGAAGCGGATGAAGCGGTAAAGTACGCGTGTATTGAAAAGTACAGGAAGCGGTACCCGGTGAAGGCGCTGTGCCGGGCGCTACGGGTCAGTCGGAGCGGCTTCTACGCCTCCCAACAACGGCTGCCGAGCCAGCGCAGCCAGGAAGATCAAGCTCTGCGCGCACACATCCTGCGCATCCATCAATCACATCGCCAAGCTCTTGGTGCGGTGAAGACTTGGAAGGTCCTGAAGGGGGAAGGAATTGACTGTGGCAAGCATCAGGTGGCACGCCTACGTCGACTCGACGGTATTGAAGCGTCGCGCAAAGCCAAGTTCCGAGTCATGCACGCCCATCAGCATACAGAGCCACCAGCCCCAGACTTGCTCAAGAGAGCGTTTATGGTGCCGATGCCGAACAAAGTCTGGGCCGCCGATATCACGACCATCAACACGCGCGAAGGATGGCTGCATCTAGCCATTGTGCTGGACCTGTTTGCGCGTCGTGTCGTCGGCTGGGCGATGAGCGCTCGACAGAATGCAGACCTGCCAATTGCGGCCATGATAATGGCATTTGATCAGCGTCAGCCGGCCGCAGGACTGATCTGCCACACCGACCAAGGCTCCGTGTATGGGTCGAAGGACTACCGCACCATGCTCGAGGAGCACGGCGTACGACCAAGCATGAGCCGGCGCGGCAACTGCCACGACAACGCCGTGGTGGAGAGCTGGTTTTCCACAGTGAAGAACGAACTAACCCGTCACCGCATCTTCGCCACCAGAGCAGCAGCCATCGCCGAAATCTCCGATTACATCGAGCTGTACTACAATCTGCGGCGGCCCCACCAAACGCTGGGCTACCGCAGTCCAATCGAAGTCGAAAAACGGCACGCGATGCCAAATTAGACTGTCTACGGAATCCGGGCTATCTCAG
>NZ_VLKW01000018.1 GCF_007830495.1 Pseudoduganella flava
CAACGCCAGTACTTGCATCTCAAGCTCGCCGTCAGCAGTGACGGGGGAAGAGTGCGGCTGCCGGGATCGATCAAGCAGCCCGAGCTCTCCGCCGGCACGATAACGCTCCAGCCACTTGTAGGCAGTTTTCCGGCTAACACCGAATCGACGGCAAAGCTCGGCAATGTTAGCTGAAGGCCTGAGTGCAAGCAGAACGAATTCCTGTCGAGATGACATAGAGGTGGACTCCTTCCAAGGCATTGCACGCTCCTGTAAGTGGCTGTGCAATGATCATAAAAGGTGTTACCTATGTCTCCCGACAGGTGTTACCTATGTGTCCCGACAAAACACCCGCCGGGTCTGACCCTGCGGGACACGGGCTCGACAGTACTACCGGTCAAGCAACGTCGCGGAAGCCCGGCTGCGCCGCGAAACGGCGCAGGTGGTGATCCGTATCGCCCAACGTCAGCCCGATCGTCGTCAGCCGCTTGAACCAGTGCGCGGCCGGCAGTTCGTCGGTCACGCCGATACCGCCGTGCAGCTGGACGGCTTGCTGGCCGACGAACCGGGCCGCTTCGCCGACCCGCGCCTTGGCTGCCGACACGACGCGGCGGCGTTCTTCCACATCGGGTGAATCCGCCTTCACGGCGGCCAGCAGCGCGATCGAGCGGGCCTGCTCCAGGTGGATGAACATGTCCGCCATCCGGTGCTGCAACGCCTGGAACTTGCCGATCGGGCCGCCGAACTGCTGGCGCGTCTTCAGGTAGTCGAGGGTAGCCGCGAACAGCGCATCCATCACGCCCACCGCCTCGCCGCACAGCAGCGCGGCGCCGTAGTCGGCCGCCGCTTCCAGCACGTCCCAGCCGGCGCCGGGCGTGCCCAGCGGCGTGGCCGGCGCATGGTCGAACGTGATCGTGGCGGCACGCTGGCCGTCGATCGCGCGCACGTCGTGGATCACGAGGCCGGACGTGTCGGCGTCAACGACGAACAGCGAAATGCCGTCCCGGTCGCGCTGCTCGCCATGGCTGCGCGCCGAGACGATGAACGCATCGGCCTGGCCCCCATGCAGCACGACGGTCTTGACGCCGGAGACGGCGGCCGCATCCAGCGGGCCGGACGCTTTCGTGACGATGTCCGCCAGGTCGTGGCGCGACTGCGGCTCGCCCAGCGCGCAGGCCAGCTTCAACTCGCCGGCCGCCACCTGCGCCAGCATCTCTTCCTGGCCGCCGGCCAGCTGCAGGAAGCGTGCACCCAGCATCGTCGCGAAGTACGGTTCGACGACGAGGCCGCGGCCCAGTTCCTGCATCACGACGAACATGTCCGCCGCCGTGCCGGCAAAACCGCCCTGCGCCTCCGCGATCGGCAGCGCCGTCAGGCCCAGCTCGACCAAGGTGCTCCACGCTTGCGGCGACGTGCCCGTGTCTGAGCGGACGATGGCGCGGCGCGCGTCGAACGTGTAATCGCGCTCGATCCAGCGGCGCAGTGCGTCGGCCAGCTGCCGTTGTTCTTCCTTCAGTTCAAAGTGCATGGCGCCTCCTCACAGTCCCAGGATCATCTGGGCGATGATGTTCTTCTGGATTTCGTTGGAACCGCCGTAGATCGACGTCTTGCGGTAGTTGAAGTAGTACGCGGCCAGCGGCGCAGTGTCCTCGTCGCCCGTCACCGGGTGCGCGGCGCGCCCTTCCAGGTAATCCGGCTCGAACGGCAGCGCGGCCGGGCCCAGCGCCTCGACCATCAGCTCCGTCAGCATCTGCTGCACTTCGGTGCCCTTCACCTTCAGCAGCGACGCCTGCGGCCCCGGCGCCTGGCCTTCCTGGGCGATCGTGCGCAGCACGGTGACCTCGAGGGCCATCAGCTCGACCTCCACCTGCGCGACCTTGGCGGCAAACTGCGGATCGTCCAGCAGCGGCCGGCCGCCATCCTGCTGGCGCAGCGCCAGCTGCTTCAGGAAGCCCAGCTCGCGCTTGCTGCGCCCGACCGCGGCGATGCCGGTGCGCTCATGGCCCAGCAGGTACTTCGCATACGTCCAGCCCTTGTTTTCCTGGCCGATCAGGTTGCGCACAGGGACGCACACATTATCGAAGAAGACTTCGTTGATCTCGTGTTCCTCGTCCAGCATGATGATGGGCCGCACCGTGATGCCGGGGCTCTTCATGTCGATCAGCAGGAACGAGATGCCTTCCTGCTTGCGCACGGTCGGATCGGTGCGCACGAGGCAGAAGATCATGTCGGCATGCTGGGCCAACGTGGTCCACGTCTTCTGGCCGTTGACGATGTAGTCGTCGCCATCGCGTACCGCCGTCGTCTTCAGCGACGCGAGATCGGAGCCGGCACCCGGTTCCGAATAACCCTGGCACCACCAGTCGTCGCAATCGCGGATGCGCGGCAGGTAATAGGCTTTCTGTTCGGCGTTCCCGAACGCCATGATGACGGGCGCCACCATGTTGACGCCGAACGGCAGGATCTGCGGCGTGCCGGCGCGGGCGCACTCGTCGTCCCAGATGTGGCGCTGCGTCGCGCTCCAGCCCGGGCCGCCGTACTCGACGGGCCAGGCCGGCACCGACCAGCCGCGCTGCGCAACGATCTTGTGCCAGCGCACGTAGTCGTCCTTCGTCAGCCGCAGGTGCTTGCGCACCTTGTGCCGCAGGTCCGGCGGCAGATGCTCGGCGAGGAAGGCGCGCACGTCGGCGCGGAAAGCCTCATCCTCGGCGGTGTAGTTCAAGTCCATGCGGTCTCCTCGTTATCGATGTTTGAATAGCACGGTCGTTTGATTCTACCCCAGGCAGGCGGCCGCGGTCACACCGGATAGGGACCGTCGTCGAACACGCGGTCGTGATAGCCCTTGCTGCCGATCTGTTGTGCGAGGGGGCTGCGGATGTCGGCATCGATGGCTTGCGTGGCTAGGCGTGCCAGCACGCCGGCGAAGTCGTGGCGCGGCTGCCAGCCCAGCGCAGTACGCGCCAGCGTGTTGTCGTACACGCGGTCGAGCGTGGGGAACAGCGCCCAGCCGCGCCGCGCATACTCGGCCGCGCAGGCCGGCACCCGCTCGCGTACCACCGCCGCCGCATCGGTACGCAATGCGGCCACGTCGTCGCGCGTAAAGGGCGTGGTGGCGCTGACGATGTAGCGGCCGAAGCGCAATGCCGGCGCGCGCTCCATGGCCAGCAGGTGGGCGTCGACGATGTCCTCGATGTCGGCGCGGCGGTGCAGGAATTCGTTGACCTTCACGTTCGCATCGGCATAGCGCTCGCGCGTGTCGCGCGCATCGTCGGCCTCCGGGAAGAAGCGCGACGTGCGCAGCACGACGACGGGCAGGCCGTGCTGGCGGGCGAACAGCTCGCACAGGCTTTCGGCGGCCAGCTTCGTGACGCCGTAGATGTTCTTCGGGATCGGCGTCACCGTCTCGTCGATCCACGCGGCGGGACTTCCCGCCGGCGGCGTCATCGCGGCGCCGAACACGCTGGTGCTGCTCGTCATGACGACACGTTGCACGCCCGCGGCCAGCGCCGCCTCCAGCACGTTCAGCGTGCCGTGCACATTGGTATCGACGAACTGCGCGCGGGTGTGCGTGGCCACGTGCGGCTTGTGCAGCGTGGCGGCATGCAGCACGGCGTCGCTGCCGCGCATTGCCGCGCACAGCGCATCCGGGTCGGTGATCGATGCCACCGCGCCGGTGAATGGCGACGGCAGGATGTCGAGCCCCACCACGTCGTGTTCCTGCGCGCGCAGCACGCGCACCAGCGCCTCGCCCAAATGGCCGGTACTGCCCGTCACCAGTATCCGCATCGCGCCTCCCGGGTTTTCAGTCACACAGGCGGTGGCGGCTCTCCTCGTACAGCGCGGCGATCCAGGCCGCCACCACCTTGAACCGGCCGATCGCTCCCGCGTCGCGATGGCTCAGCAGCCACAGCTCGCGGAACACCTCGGCCCCTTGCGAGAGCCGTACGAGACCGTCCCGGCCCTCGATGATACACGGCAGCAGCGCCAGCCCGACACCGGCGCGGCATGCCTGGACCATCGTCGACAGGCTGTTCACGCGCAGCGCGATGCGCGGTTCCGGTGCCAGGCGGGCAAGCCAGCGCATCTCCGGCAGGTGGCACTTGGCTTCCTCGTGGGCGATCCACGGCTGCTCGCCCCAGCGTTCGCGCGGCACCTGCGCGTACGGCCCCGCGCCATACACTGCCCAGCCGATGTCGCCGAGGCGGCGCATCAGCACCGCCGCGTCGTCCGTGGGCTGGGCCAGGCGCAGCGCGAAGTCGGCCTCGCGGCGCGTGAACGACACGTTCTGGTTGTCGGCGAACAGCTGCACCTCGACTTCCGGGTGCTGCGCCGTGAAGGCCGGCAGGTGACGCACGAGCCAGTGATCGAACAGGAAGTCGATCGCGGACAGGCGCACGGGCCCGGCCACGGTATCGGCCTCGCGCGCCGACGCGAGCAGCATGCTCTGCACGTTGCCGAACACGGCTTCGCCATGTTCGACGAACACCTGGCCGGGCTCCGTAAGGTGCCAGCGCGTGGTGTCGCGCGTGAACAGGCGCAGGTTCAGCGCCTTTTCGGCGGCGGCGATGCGGCGGCTGATCGTCGAGCCATCCATGCCCAGCTCGCGTCCCGTCGCGCTCATGCTGCCGGTGCGGGCGAGCGCCAGGATCAGCGGGATGTCGTTCCAGTCGAAGTCGTTTGCCATCGGTAGCTTGTCGTTCTCTGCCTTGTGGGGGATCCGCATTTTTGCAAAGCGGGTTTGCAGTCTTGCCCATTCTCAACACCCCGTCCGCTGCCCTACCATGCTTTCCATCGGATGACGTCACGGCAAGCCTGAACGAGGCTGTCGCGATCATCGCACACGACCTGGAACATTCACATTACACAGAAGGAAGACATCATGAGCAACGAGAACAACATCAACCTGTCCCGCCGTTCCGCCCTGATGGGCAGCGCCGCCCTTTCAGCGCTGGCCGCCGTGCCGCTGGCCGCCGGCTTTGCCGGGGAAGCGGCCGCCGCGCCGCAGAAAGCCGTGCGCAAGACGGCCAGCACGTTCACGACCCGCGACGGCGTCGAGATCTACTACAAGGACTGGGGCCATGGCCAGCCGATCGTGTTCAGCCACGGCTGGCCACTGAACTCGGACAGCTGGGAATCGCAGATGATCCACCTGGCCAACAATGGGTTCCGCGTGATCGCCCACGACCGCCGCGGCCACGGCCGCTCGAGCCAGCCCTGGGACGGCAACGACATGGACCACTACGCCGACGACCTGGCCCAGCTGATCGAGCTGCTGGACCTGAAGGACGCGATCCTGGCCGGCTTCTCGACGGGCGGCGGCGAAGTGGCGCGCTACGTGGGCCGCCACGGCACGAAACGGGTGGCCAAGCTGGCGCTCGTCTCCGCCGTGCCGCCGATCATGGTGAAGACGCCGTTCAATCCGGGCGGCCTGCCGATCGACGTCTTCGACGGCATCCGCGCCGCGCAGCTGGCAAACCGCTCGCAACTGTACTTGGACATCCCGTCCGGCCCGTTCTACGGCTTCAACCGCCCCGGCGCGAAGGTGTCGCAAGGCCTGATCCAGTCGTGGTGGATGCAGGGCATGATGGGCGGCCACAAGAACACCTACGACTCGATCAAGGCGTTCTCCGAAACGGACTTCCGCGCCGACCTGGCGAAGTTCGACAAGCCGACGCTGATCATCCACGGCGACGACGACCAGATCGTGCCGATCGACGCAGCGGGCCGCGCCTCCGCGAAGATCGTCAAGCACGCCCAGCTGATCGTCTACCCCGGCGCCCCGCACGGCCTGACGGACACGCACAAGGACAAGGTCAACGCCGACCTGCTGGCGTTCGCCAAAGCGTAAGCCGCAGGGTGCCAGGAAAACAACACACACCACCGGGGACAGTCCCTGGTGTTGTTTTCAAACCAGCTCAACTGCCCATAACGCACCAGGGACTGTCCCTGGTGTTGTTTTGAGACCAGCGCAAGCGCAGCGCGATCTTTGGAGCTCCCGCTCATCTTCGTGAGTGCTTGCAGGCGCCGCGTTGACACCGCTTTGCCCAGTCCCGATACTCGGTTCCCACCCCAGCCTGGTCACGCGGCGTGATGGCCGGCCGCAGATGCACGGCCTCGGCGCGACCTGCGCCGGCGATGCAAAGCCCGTGCGCGCATGGAAGGAGACATCCGTGGCGCGCATTCCCATCGTCGTTCTCATGAGTGGTGAACCTATGACCCGAAACTTTGCACCGATAGCGCTGCTGACGCTCGCGCTGACACAGTCCGCCGTTGCCGCGCAAGGCAAGCAGGTGGAAAAACTGGACCGCGGCGCCGTCGCGATCGCAACCGCCAACGGCGTGTTCGTCAGCTGGCGCGTGCTCGGCACCGACGACGCCGAGACGCGTTTCAATATCTACCGCGATGGCGTGAAGCTCAATGCCGCGCCGCTCGACGTGTCCAACTACGCCGATGCCGGCGGCACCGCCTCGGCCGCGTATGCGATCCGTCCCGTCGTCAAGGGCAAGGAAAAGCAGGCCGAAGCCGCGCAGGCCACGTGGAACCAGCCATACCTGCGCATCCCGCTGCAGCAGCCGGCAGGCGGCACCACGCCGGACGGCGTGGCCTACACGTACGACGCCAACGACGGCACGCCGGCCGACCTCGATGGCGACGGCCAGTACGAATTGATCGTCAAGTGGCAGCCCACCAATGCGAAGGACAACTCGCAATCCGGCTACACCGGCAATACCTATATCGATGCCTACCGCCTGGACGGCAAGCGCCTGTGGCGCATCGACCTGGGCCGCAACATCCGCGCCGGCGCGCACTACACGACGATGGTCGCGTATGACCTCGACGGCAATGGCCGCGCCGAAGTGATGCTGAAGACGGCCGACGGCACCGTCGACGGCACCGGCACCGTGATCGGCGACGCCGATGCCGACTACCGCAACAGCGCCGGCTACATCCTGTCCGGCCCGGAATTCCTCACCGTGTTCGACGGCCGCACCGGCAAGGCGCTGGCGACGACGAACTACCTGCCGGCGCGCGGCACCGTGGGCAGCTGGGGCGACAACTACGGCAACCGGGTCGACCGCTTCCTCGGCGGCGTAGCCTACCTGGACGGCCGCCGTCCCAGCGCCATCTTCTCGCGCGGCTACTACACGCGCGCCGTGATCGCCGCCTGGGACTACCGCGACGGCCAGCTGACGAGCCGCTGGGTATTCGACACCGACGCCGAAGGCAGCGCCGCGCGCGGCCAGGGTGCCCACTGGTTCTCGGTGGCCGACGTCGATGGCGACAGCCGCGACGACATCATCTATGGCGCTGCGACGATCGGTAGCGACGGCCACCTGCTGTACTCGACGAACCTGTGCCATGGCGATGCCCTGCACGTCGGCAAGCTCGATCCGTCCCGCCCCGGCCAGCAGATCTACATGGTGCACGAAAGCCCGTCGTGCTACGGCACCGCGGGGGCGGAGATGCACGATGCCGCCACCGGCAAGCTGCTGTGGAGCGTGGCGACGACGGGCGACGTGGGCCGCGGCGTCTGCATGGACATCGACCCCGCCTATCCGGGCGAGGAATGCTGGGCGTCGCGCGGCGGCCTGATGGCGGCGAACGGCACCGAGATCTCGGCCACGCACCCGAACCGCATCAACTTCGCCAGCTGGTGGGACGGCGACCTGCTGCGCGAATCGCTGGACGGCGTCGGCATCGACAAGTGGCAGCCCGCCACCGCCACGTTCGAACGCATCCTCGACGGCAGCCTGTACGACGCGGCGTCGAACAACGGCACCAAGGCCACGCCGGTGCTGTCGGCCGACATCCTGGGTGACTGGCGCGAGGAAGTCGTGTGGCGCACGGCCGACAACAGCGCGCTGCTGGTGTTCAGCACGACGGCGCCGACGGCGAGCCGCATCCCGACGCTGATGCACGATCCGCAGTACCGCGCCCAGGTGGCGGGCCAGAACGCCGGCTACAACCAGCCCCCGCACCCGAGCTTCCACCTCGGCCACGGCATGGCCCCCGTCGTGCAGGCGCCGATCTTCACGCGCTGATGGCCGACAGCGCGCGGCGCTGCTCGGCAGTGCCGTGCGCACCGGTGCGCCGGGCAGTGATACAGTTCGGCGCACCATGACCGAAAACCTCCCTGCCGACGCGCCGCTGTACATCGTGCTCAATGCCGGTTCCGGCGCTGCCGAAACGGCCGAGCGCCGCGCGGCGATCGAACAGACGTTGACGGCCGCCGGCCGCCGCTTCCACCTGCATCTGATCGAAGATGCCAGCACGCTCGACGAGGCGGCCACCGCCCATGCGGGCGCCGCGTGCAAGCACGGCGGCATCCTCGTTGCCGCCGGCGGCGACGGCACGATCAATGCCGTCGCGCGCCAGGCCGTCGCCCACGGCTGCCCGTTCGGCGCGCTGCCGCAAGGGACGTTCAATTATTTCGGCCGCACGCACGGTATCCCGGAAGAGCTGGCCGATGCCGTGCACGCGCTGCTGACGGCCACGATCCAGCCCGTGCAGATCGGCTCCGTCAACGGCCACATCTTCCTCGTCAACGCCAGCATCGGCCTGTATCCGAAGCTGCTGGAGGAAAGGGAGCAGGACAAGCGGCAGTTCGGCCGCAGCCGCTTCGTCGCGCTGCTGTCGGCGCTGAAGACGATCCTGATGCCGCACCGGCGCCTGCGCCTGACCCTGGAGACCGAAGGCCGCACGCTGCGCCTGCGCACCCCCACGCTGTTCGTCGGGAACAACCGGCTGCAGATGGAACAGGTGGGTCTCGCGGAACTGGCCCCGGACGTGGCGGAAGGCGAACTGACCGCCGTCGCGCCGAAGCCGGTCGGCCGGCTCGGCATGCTCGGGCTGCTGTTCCACGGCGCGCTGGGCCGGATGGCCGACACCGGCGACGTCACCGCGTTCGGCTTTCGCCGGATGACGGTGCACACGCCGTTCTACGGCCGCAAGCGCGTCAAGGCGGCCGTCGACGGCGAGCTGCTGACGCTGTCCACGCCGCTGCAGTTCGAGGCGCTGGAAGGCCGCCTGCGGCTGCTGCTGCCGCGCCGGGAAGGCTAAGGTCTTCCCCCGGAAGACGCAGGCACGCAACGCCAACGCGCAGTTCATCACGCATTTTCGGCACTTCGTCGCATCCGGCGCCCGGCCGTGCGCACGCGGCGCTACGATGGCAACATCCGTCCGTTCCTGGAGAGTGCCATGCGCCCGCCCACCTTGTCCGCCCTGCCCGCCCTCATCGCGACCATCCTGGCCGGCTGCGTGATCGTCGTTCCCGGCGACCGGCATGCGGCGGACGGCGCCACACTCGAGGGCGACGGCAACGTCGTCGCCGAGACCCGCGCGGTGGACGGCGCCCCCGCGCTGGAACTGGCCGGCCGCCGCCAGGTCGACCTCGATGTCGCCGTCCAGGTGGGCGCCGCGCCGGCGCTGTCGCTCGAGGGGGATGCCAACGTTCTGGCGCACCTGCACACGGAAACCCGCGGAGGCACGCTGCGCATCTGGAGCGACCGCGACGTGCATGCGACGCAGCCGGTGCGGGTGCGCTACACGGTGCCGCGGCTGGAGCGGCTGGAAACGGCCGGCTCGGCCGGCACCCACGTCAGCGGCCTGGCCGGCGGCACGCTGCATGTCGTGCAGCGCGGCTCCGGCCGGATCGAGCTGCGCGGCCACGTCGACCGGCTCGAAGCGGTGAACAGTGGCTCGGGGCGGTTGGTCGCCGACGCGCTCGACGCCGGCAGCGCACGGGTCGCGCTGAACGGCTCCGGCCGGGTCAGCGTCGGCGGCGTGCATGGCGATGCATTGCAGGCCCAGCTCTACGGTTCCGGCACGCTGACGGCGCGCGGCGAGGTGCGGCAGGCCGACGTCACCGTGTACGGCTCCGGCGACGCGGAACTGGCCGGCCTGCACGCGGCCAGCGCCGACCTGGCCACGACGGGTTCCGGCGACATCGCGATCGCCGTCACCGGCCGGGTCACGACGCACACGAACGGCGCCGGCTCGATCACCATCTATGGCGATCCGCTTGAGCGCAGCGTGGCCGGCAAGGGCACCGCGTTCGTGCGCTGACCGCAGTTACTCGATTTCGATCGGCAAGTCGCGCCCTTCGGTGGCGACGTTGCCCGCGTAATCGGCCGCATAGATGCGCAGCGTGTAGCGGCCCGGCGCGATGTCGGCGACGTGCCACGTGCCCGGCGTGGCGCGACCGTCTTCCAGCCGGTTGTTGACGGCGTAGGCGAACTGCGTGGCCTTGCTGCCATAGACCGTGATGCCGCTGCTGGCCGCGTACACGAGCTTCACGGCCTCGGGATTACGCGGCAGCCGGTCGTACACCTGCGTGATGCGCGGCTGTTCGTAGCCCGGCGCCGGCGTGCCGTCTTCGTGCAGCAGCTGGTAACCCAGCTTGTACAGGCCGAGGCGGCGGCGCGCCAGGTTGCCGTCCATCTGGTCCCACGCATCGACGACGATGTCCACGTCGCCCACGGAACGCGGCACGCGCACCCGTCGCGGCGGCGCCGGCTCGGCCGGTTGCGCCTTTTTCCTGCCCTTGATTTTCTTCGCGATCGGCTCGCGCGGCGCGCCCAGGCGCTTGCCGCGGTCGGCCAGCAGCACGATGCTCTGCACGCGTGGCGCCACCGTGTCGCGCAGGCCCACGAACGGCAGGCTGAGAGGATTCTCGATGCCGCCGGCCGGGAAGTAATCCAGGTGCACGTGCGCCATCGGGTTGATCGTGCCCAGCACGTCGCCGACGGCGAAACGGGTGCCCCGTTGGACGCGCACGCGGGCCGGCTTGCCGCGCCGGTCCGTCAGCACGGTGAAGCGCCCGTCCAGCGCCTTGTCCTTGCGGTCGCGCCCCACCTTCATGTGAATGTACGACAGCGTGCCCACGCTCAGCCCTTCGGACAGCGTGGCATAGCCCCAGTTCGGATACGGGTCGGTGACTTTCGCAGCGGCCGCGGCGACGACCTTCGCGCCGACGTCGGCCCGCACGTCCAGGCCCGCGTGGAAGTGATCGCGGCTCTCGCCATCGAAATTGCCGCGCACCTCGCCCATCACACCCACCACCTCGTGCGGCGCATCCTGCGGCAAGACGGGCCATGGCATGGTCTTCCGCTGCGGCACAGGTTTCGGCCGCGCGGCGGCCACCGGTGCCGCCGCAGCGCCATGGGCCGCCGGTGCCAGCCGCATCACAGCGAAGCCCAGCGCATCGGCGACAACGAGGCCGCCGTCGCGCTGCACGGCGATTCCGCGCGGGCCGGACAGCTGCACCGAACCGTCGCTGCCGTACTCCGGCTCCACCGGCCGTCCCATCTCGCCGATCGGCCGGTATTCGCCATCGGGCGCCACCTGCAGCACGCGCCCGCCGGCACCGGCCGTCACGTACAGATAGCCATCGCGCGTCACCGCGATGCCCATCGGCCGGCGCAGGATCGCGCGCCGTTCGCCTTGCGGCGGCACCGCGACCGTCGTCACTACGCCGTCCGTGCCGATACGGCGTACAGCGTGGTTGCCCGTATCGGCGACGAACAGCGTGCCGTCCGGCGCCACCGCGATGCCGCTCGGCGTGTCGAAGGCGGCAGCCGCCGCCGGGCCATCGTCGTCGCCCGGCTGCCCGCTGCCTGCGATCGTCGTCACGGTGCCGTCGGGCGCGATGCGGCGGATGCGGTCGTTGTACGTGTCGGCTACATACACGATGCCCGCGTCGTCGACGGCGATGCCGACCGGGCCGTTGAAGCGTGCCGCGGCGCCCTTGCCGTCCGCGTCGCCGGGCTGGCCATTGCCGGCCAACGTCGTCACGGTGCCGTCCGGTGAGACCTTGCGGATCGCGTGGTTGCCCGTGTCGGCCACGTACAGGTTGCCCTGGTGGTCCAGCGCGACGGCGGACGGCGTATTGAAGTGCGCCGCGGCGCCCTTGCCGTCGGCATAACCTTCCGTGCCGCCGGCCAAGGTGGCCACGCGGCCGTCCGGCGCGATCGTGCGGATGCGATTGGCGTCGCCGCCATCGGCGACGTAGACGGTGCCGCGCGGCCCGGCCGCGATGCCGAACGGATCGCTGAACACAGCCTGCGCGGCGGCGCCGTCGGCTACGCCGGGCACGCCGGTGCCGGCCAGCGTGGCGACACGCGCGCTCCAGAAACGGTCAGTGCGGGTCTGCGCCGGCGTCAGCACGGCGGGTGCCCCGGCATTCCCTGCCGGCCCGGCGGGCGCCATGGTCCAGTGGTGGATCGCGGCGGCGCCGGCCAGCAGCACGGCACCGCCCAGCGCCGTATAGAGGAGTTTTTGGTTCATGCGTACGACAGGTGTTCAGGAGGCGCAAGCTTAGCAGATCGGTTGCGCATCGGTACTGCGCGCCGCGGCCACAGGGCGCTGGCTAGAATGGCACCGGCCGCACGGCGGCCCGCCATGACCAGAAAGGACAGCCATGAAGCACAAGCCAGAATCTCATCAGCCCGATCGACCGGACGGCGAACGCCCCATCCTGACGACGCGCCAGGGCCACCCGGTGCGCGACAACCAGGCGCTGCGCTCGGTGGGCGAGCGCGGCCCGGCCACGCTGGAGAATTACCAGTTCATCGAAAAGATCACGCACTTCGACCGCGAGCGCATTCCCGAGCGGGTCGTCCATGCGCGCGGCACCGGCGCGCACGGCTACTTCGAAGCCTACGGCAAGATCGGCAACGAACCGGCCGCGAAGTACACGCGTGCCCGCGTGCTGAACGAGACGGGCGTGCAAACGCCCGTATTCGTGCGCTTTTCCACCGTCATCGGCGGCAAGGATTCGCCGGAAACGGCACGCGATCCGCGCGGCTTCGCCGTCAAGCTGAAGACCGTCGACGGCAACTGGGACCTGGTTGGCAACAACCTGAAAATCTTCTTCATCCGCGACGCGATCAAGTTCCCGGACATGATCCACGCGTTCAAGCCGGACCCCGTGACAAACCGCCAGGAACCGTGGCGCTTCTACGACTTCGTGTCGAACTCGCCGGAAGCGCTGCACATGGTCACGTGGGTCAAGAGCCCGTGGGGCATCCCGGCCAATTACCGCGAGATGGAAGGCGCCGGTGTCAACACGTACAAGCTCGTCAACGACCAGGGCGTTGCCCACCTCGTGAAGTTCCACTGGCAGCCGAAACAGGGCGTGCGCAACCTGACGGCGGCGCAGGCGGCCGAGATCCAGGCGCACGACGTGGGCCATGCGACGAAGGACCTGTACGAAGCGATCGAACGGGGCGACTATCCCGAGTGGGAATTCTGCGTGCAGATCATGAGCGACGACGACCATCCGGAACTCGACTTCGATCCGCTCGACGACACGAAACGCTGGCCGGAAGACCGCTTCCCGCTGCTGCCGGTGGGACGCATGGTCCTGAACCGCAACCCGGACAACGTGTTTGCCGAGACCGAGCAGTCCGCGTTCGGCACCGGTGTGCTGGTCGACGGCATCGACTTCTCGGACGACAAGATGCTGCAAGGCCGCACGCTGTCGTACTCGGACACGCAGCGTTACCGCGTGGGCCCGAACTACCTGCAACTGCCGATCAACGCGCCCCAGCAAGCCGCGCAGGCGCGCACGAACCAGCGCGACGGCCAGATGGCGTATCACGTCGACGACGGCGGCGCCAATAAACACATCAACTATGAGCCGAGCAGCCTGGGCGGCCTGCAGGAATCGCCCCCGCCGGCCCGCGAATACCGCCAGTGGGTCGAGGGCCACGTGGGCCGCTACCAGACCAGCCGCACGCAGGACGACTACCGCCAGGCGGGCGAACGTTACCGCACGTTCGAGGACTGGGAGCGCGACGAGTTGGTCAAGAACCTGGGCGACGACCTGCGCCAGTGCCCCGAGCCGATCGCGCTGCGGATGGTGTGGCACTTCTGGCATTGCGACGAGGAGTATGGGCGCCGCGTGGCCGAGGCGGCCGGCATCGACCTGGCCAAGGCACGCGCCTTGCCGCCGTTGCCGGGCAAGCCCGCACCGAACGCGGAGCGCGAGGTGCCGACCTATACGGACGGCAAGCAGGAGGCAGCGGCGCAGGAGGCGGCACCGGTAAAGTAAGGTGGGCCGCTGGCTGAGCCCGTGTCGCCGTGACCGGTGGTCCAGGCGACACGGGCTCAGGCCAGCAACGCCTCTATCGTCACCGGCAGCGAGCGTATCCGCCTGCCTGTCGCGTGATACACGGCCGCCGTGATCGCCGGTGCCACGCCGACCAGGCCGATCTCGCCGACGCCGCGCACGCCGTACTCGTTCAGCGCATGGTCCGGATGGTCGAGGAACGTGACGTCGACGTGCGGTGCGTCCGCATGCGTCACCATCATGTAGTCGGCCAGGTTGCCGTTCACCGGCGCGCCGTTGCGATGGTCGTAATGCGTGTGCTCCAGCAGCGCCATGCCGACGCCCATCTGCACGGCGCCCTCGATCTGGTTGCGCGCCGTCTTCGCGTTGACGATGCGGCCGCCGTCGATGACGCTGACCACGCGCCGCACGGCCAGCCGCGCAATGGCCGGCTGCCACGCCACCTCGACGAAGTGGCAGCCGAACGACTGGATCGACACGCTTTTCGCGTGCGGGTCCTTGAAGCTCCAGCGCGATTCGCCCTGCCCTTCGACATATTCCACGCCGGCGTGGCGCAGCACGTCCGCGAACGGCTGCGCGCCGTCGGCTCCCTTCACCATGCCTTCGACCAGCGCCAGCTCGCGCCCTTCCTGCTCGCGGCCGGCCACGTCCAGCAACTGGCGCGCCGCATGCCGGGCCGCCATCGCGACGGCCGTGGCCAGCGAAGCGGTGGCCATCGAGCCGCCCGACACGGGGCCCGGCGGCAGGTCCGTGTCGCCGATCTCCACGCGCACACGGTCCACGTCGAGCCCAAGCGCGTGCGCGGTCAGCTGCGCCAGCACCGTGCAGGTGCCCGTGCCGATGTCCTGCGTGGCCGAACGCACCGTGACCACGCCGTCGTCGTGCAGCCGGATCGCGCACTGGGCCGGGCGGCGCATGCCGAGCCAGGTGGCGCTGGCGACACCCCAGCCGAGGATCGTGTCGCCATCGCGCATCGCGCCGATGCCGGCATCGCGCCGCGCCCAGCCGAAGCGCTCGGCGCCCAGCTGCAGGCATTCGCGCAGGTGGCGCGACGAGAACGGCACGCCCTTCGATTCGTCCAGCTCCGGCTCGTTCAACAGCCGCAACGCGACGGGGTCGATGCCGAGGCGCACGGCCAGCTCGTCCATCGCCGACTCCAGCGCGAACATGCCGGGCACGGCGCCCGGGCCGCGCATCGCCGTGTTGACGCCGAAATCGCGCTGGCGCGAGCCGCCCGTCACGCGCAGGTTCGGGCAGCTGTACAGGTAACCGGTCGCTTCGCCGCACGCTTCGGACGACATGCCGGCGGGCGCGCTGTGGAACAGGAAGTCATGCTGCAGCGAGATCAGTTTGCCCTTGCCGTCGGCACCCAGGCGGATGCGCTGCTGCGTGTTGGTGCGGTGCCCCACCGAGCGGAACATCATCTGCCGGGTGACGACCAGTTTCACGGGGCGCTGCGCCAGCTGGGCGGCGCGGGCGGCCAGCAGCGAATGGCTCCACGGCCACAGCTTGCCGCCGAAGCCGCCGCCCAGGAAGGCGGTGACGACGCGCACGCGCTCTTCCGGCACCCGCAGCATCGCCGCCAGCACGCCGCGGTGGTTGACGATCGCCTGCGTGGTTTCATAGACGGTCAGGCTGTCGCCTTCCCAGCGCGCCACGGTCGCATGCAGCTCCATCGGATTGTGCGTCTCGATCGGCGTGCGGTACGTCTCGTCGATCGCGACGGGCGCGTGGGCGAATGCGCTGTCCGGGTCGCCCCGCTCCGTCTCCGTCTTCATCCTGCCCCCGGGTTCGAGTTCGGTGCGCACGTCCGGCGTTTCGGCATCGTAGTCGACCTGCACGAGGCGCACCGCGTCGCGCGCCTGCTCGAACGTGTCGGCCAGCACCAGCGCCACGTACTGGCCGTAATAGCGCACCTGGTCGTCCTGCATGGGCGGCACCTTCTCGTCGATCTCCAGCTTCGAGTCTTCCGGCAGCGCCGCGATGTGGCCGATGTTTTCGCGCGTGTAGATCGCCTGCACGCCCGGCATCGCCAGCGCCGCGCCGCAGTCGACGCGGCGGATCGTGCCGCGGCCGATGGTCGCGCACACGGGCAGCGCGATCAGCATCCCGGGGAAATGGTGGTCGGCCGTATAGCGGGCGTGGCCGCTGACCTTCCGCGGCCCGTCGATGCGCGGCAGGCCCGCGCCCAGTACGTCGTCTCTCATCGCAGTGCCTCCCCTGCCACGTTGCCGATCGCCTGCACGATGGCCCGCCGCGCCAGCTCCACCTTGAAGGCGTTGCCGGCTAATGGCCGCGCGTCGCGCAGCGCCGCCACCGCCGCCGCCTCGACGCCTTGCCGGCTCAAAGGCTTGCCCGTCAACGCATGTTCGGCCTCGATGGCCCGCCACGGCCGCGTCGCCACGCCGCCCAGCCCGATGCGGATGCGCTCCACGACGCCGCCTTCCACCGCCAGCACGACAGCGCATGAGGCCAGCGCGAATTCGTAGGATGCGCGGTCGCGCAGCTTCAGGTAGCCGGAGCGCGTGCCGTCCGGCAGCGCCGGCAAGGTCAGGTGGGTGACGAGGTCGCCTGGCTGCAGCGTCGTCTCGATATGCGGCGTGTCGCCCGGCACCAGGTGGAATTTCGAGAACGGTATCTCGCGCGCCCCGTGCAGGCCCGTCACGTGCACGCACGGCTCCAGCACGGCCAGCGCCGCGTTCATGTCGGAAGGATTCGTCGCGATGCAGTGCGCGCTGGTGCCCAGGATCGCGAGGTTGCGGTGGTAGCCGGCCATCGCGTCACAGCCGCTGCCGGGCGCGCGCTTGTTGCAGGCCATCGCCGCATCGCGGAAGTACACGCAGCGGGTGCGCTGCAGCAGGTTGCCGGCCGTCGTCGCCATATTGCGCAACTGGGCCGATGCGCCGGACAGCAGCGCTTCCGACAGCACGGGGTAGCCGCGCCGCACACGCTCGTCGTGGGCGAGGTCGCTGTTGCGCACCAGCGCGCCGATCGACAGCCCGCCGTCGGGCAGCGCCTCGATGCGGTCCAGGCCCAGCGGCGCCAGTTGCACGACATGGCGCGGGTGCTCGACGTCCAGCTTCATCAAGTCCAGCAAGGTGGTGCCGCCGGCCAGGTAGCGCACCTCGGCGCCCTGTTGCGCCGTCGACGCCGCGGCGCCCAGCAGCACCGCATCCTGCACGCTGGCGGCGCGGCGCAGTTCGAATTGCCTCATTTGCCGCCCTCCCGCCGCACCTGCTGGATCGCCGCGACGATGTTCGCGTAGGCGCCGCAGCGGCACAGGTTGCCGCTCATGCATTCGCGCACGTCCGCGTCGTCCCGCCCGCACGGCTCGTCCAGCAGCGCGACGGCTGACATGATCTGGCCGGACGTGCAATAGCCGCACTGGTAGCCGTCGTGCGCGACGAAGGCGGCCTGCATGGGGTGCAGGCGTTCGGGGGCGCCAAGACCTTCGATCGTCGTCACTTCGTCGCCCGCGTGCGCCAGCGCCAGCGCGAGGCACGCATTGATGCGGCGCCCGTTGACGTGCACGGTGCACGCGCCGCACTGGCCGTGGTCGCAACCCTTCTTCGTGCCGGTCAGGTGCAGGTGGTCGCGCAGGTAGTCGAGCAACGTGGTGCGCACGTCGACATTCACCGGCTGCTCGACGCCGTTGACGACGATGGTGGCGCCGCGCGCAGGGTGTGGCTTCTCCCGGTTCTGCATGTCGCTCCTTTCGCCCGGCGTGGCCAGGCCTGTAGTGCTCAACTACACGCAAAAATGCCGCGGTGCGGCGCACGATTGCGTTCTCGGCAATATTCTTTCACTGCATTCCTGAACAGACGGGTCCGCCCCGTCGACGGGCATGCCGTACAGGCGATCGGCGATCTCGTCCGTGACAATGTGTGACTTTTGGTATGTTAGCAATATGTTAATCTCGCCGCACGCTATCTATCAAGGAGCCCATATGTCCCCCATGCGTGTTATGCGCACCATCTCGGCAGCGGCCAGCCTCGTCTTCGCGACAAACGCGTTGGCGGCGGTAACGGAAGTGCCGCTACCCGAAATCAAAACAACTCATCCACGGCTGTATGCCTCCAAAGACGACATTGATGCCTTGCGGGCGAAACTAATGCCGGCCGTTCCCCTGCCCAAGGACGAGGGAACGGTGGAGTATACGTTCACACCTCAGGAGAGGAGCCGTCTCAATCCGGCCGATGCGGTGCTCTTCGGGACGTTGGATCAAGAGGTGGCACCGGACGGTACCAAGCCGAACTACATGTTCCTTCGTCACAAGGAGTTCGACACCGGGAAATTCGGTGTCGAGGTCGCTTTCGTCGGGAACGGTGCTCGCAAGAGTTCATATATCTACCTCACCCCCGGGGTCAGGACGACCATCAGGATGCATTACAACCGGCTGCAAGGTAAGGTTTCCGTTTCAGTAGACGGGAATACCGTCACGGGGTGGCCGACGGACCTCGCGTGGGCTCCCGGCAAATATCCCCAGCGATTCTATTTTGTCGGGCGCAAGGACGACAACGCCCACATCAGGGTCCTCGAAGGCCCGGAGCCAGGCAACGAAATCTGGACCAGTGACAGCATCGACTTCGACCTCACCGCGAATTGGTGGTTCCTCGAGAAGCAAACAAAGCAACTTGCTGTAGAGATCTCGAAATGTGACCCCAAGACCGAATACAGCCGTGAGAACGTGTGCAACGTATTGACCGCTGCCCGCAACGTGATCACCGACGCTGCGTACAGGCTCGGCCTGGTTTACCAGATAACGAAGGATAAGACCTATCTGGAGGCCGCCGCGACGTACGCCACGATGATCAATAATGCGCCATTGACTGCGGGGGACGAATGGTCGATGGGCGCGCGTGTGGGTGCGTTGGGGATCATCTACGACTGGTTTCATTACGAGCTGGAGAACCCGGACAACAATCCGGACTTCGTGCAATACGCGGCGCTCTATCGCGACATACCGGAGCGCATCGTGGCAACGATCAGGGCCGATATCACGAGCCCGGCGAATCGGGCAGACGACGACCTTATGGCAATGGTATGTGGCAAGGTCGGGCTCGACCCCAGCCCGGGCGTCTTGAGGTGCAACGGTCCGGCCAACATCGATGGCTATTACATCAGTGGGCACAATGCGAGTGCGATGCACGGCATGGCGCTCGGCTTGCTGGCGATCGCGGACAAGACCCGGAAGGCCGAGGTAACGCCTCTGCTGACGACGATCTACAGCCATCTCGTCAACGGCATCCTGACGGCCCGCGACATCATCTCGGTCGATGGCGGCAGCAACCAGCTGTTCGCCTATGGCGCCGGCGGCGGCGAGATCATCGAGCGCCTCATCATGTGGCGACGCGTACTCGACAATCCAGACAGGGATGGAGCCCAGCTCGACAGGGCATTCGTGCCGAAGCTGATCAAGCCTTTCATCTACGGATTACGCATGGGCTACTCCGACGGGAAGACCGCTTGGGAGAACTCATACCCCGCCAGCGGCGATAACTACGCTTTCGGGGTCACGGCCCAGGAAGTAGGATACATGGCGCTTGCGGCCGCCACGACCAAGCCTGACCCCGCGGCTTCCGATTATGACGAACAGGTCGAGGCCGCAGGCATTGCCACAACGTTCTACGAAGAGCACGTCAAGAAGTACCGCCGTCGCCTCTCGTTCGATCAGGTATTCGACGAATTGTATTTTCCTGTGGAAAAGGCGGCCCCGGTCGCGCTCACCAAGCAGCCTTTGGGCGCACGCTTCAGCGTCGCGGGCAATGCGCTGATGCGCGACACCTGGGATTACGACAATGCGGCGTTACTGGATTTTAAGTCGACTTCGTTCAGCAGCCAGAATCACCAGCACCTGGATCAGAACAGCTTCTCGCTGTTCTACAAGGCACCGTTACTGATCGATTCAGGTTCTTACGATAAATATGAATCACCGCACTGGTGGAACTATTACCGGCGGACGATCGCCCACAACAGTATCGTCGTTTTCGACAAGGACGAGATTTACGGGGATGGAACGTACAGCAACGACGGCGGCCAGTGGGATCGAGAGGCGGCTTACCCGACGCTGGCACAGATTACAGGCACGGGAAGCAATGTCCTCGGCGGCATTACCGCGTTCGAGAACGGCGAACGGTACAGCTATGTCGTAGGCAGTGCGAGCAAGGCTTATCAAGCCAAGGACTGTAATAACTCGCCAAAGCTCGAGTGCGAAAACGGATTCATACGCAGCATTGTTTACCTGCGGCCAACGAGCGGCAAACCGTTGATTGTGGTGCACGACCGCATCGAGTCGCCAAAAAAGCTCCCCGCCACGGCGCTGCTGCACAGCATAACGCGGCCGATGACCTACGGTGAGCAGTCCGGGGGAACTGACGGCAGATACTCGATCGTCGGCGCGTCGAATCCCCCTATCGTTATCCGGAACGGCGACGGCATGGTGACTGTCGAGCCAGTGCTGCCGGCGGGAGCGGCAATCAAGATCGTTGGCGGCAGCATTGAACATAGCGGACGCTGCCTGCAATCGATCGATTCGGATACGAGAACGGGCGACTGCCGCTTTACAGTACGCACGCGCAGCAAAGAGGGCACGTACGCATGGGTCAATTACCCGTACCAGGTAAATGACTCCAACAAAGACTTCCTGCAGGAAGTCGGCGCCTGGCGTATCGAGATCTCACCCGTTGCGGATGACGTCGCCACCGCTTCCCGCTACCAGTTCTTCCTGAACGTACTGCGGGTGGCGGACTACAACGAGGTGGCACCGATACCCCAGCAGAAAACGTCTGCGATTCTGCAAAGCAGCAACGGCAGCGCCAACGCGGTCGCACTGGATGCCAATACGTCGGTCGTATTCTACGTGGACAAATCGCTGCCCCTCAGGTGGACCCCGGCGCACACGGACAGCAACGTCCTGGTGATCGGCCTGAAGAAGGAGCTGCGGTACAAGGTACAGCCGGCGCCAGGCTCGGTGACCGAGTACACCGTGGTGGAGGCGGCGGATGGCACTCCCAGTTCGAAACACGGCGTACTGTATATCAAAGGGAAGAACCCGCTCTGATGTCTGCCCTGCGGGCCGGCGGCCCGCAAGCGACACGGGGCACCCATAAAAAACCAAAAAAAAGCCCGCCAAGCTGGCGGGCTGAAGTCTATTTCCTTGGAGGAGAATAGAGGAGACAGGTGAATTATGCTGCGCCGCGCCATATCGCGCAACTTTATTGTAGTGATACTAGATATCAAACCAGCGCATAACAGCAAACAATCACTGCTGTGATCGGACAAAAAAAAGAGGAGCCGCAAGGGCTCCTCAGGTACATCCCTGCCGGGGATGATCAGCGGTCCGGGGCGTACGGCAGTACGCGCGACGCCAGCCGGGTGTCGGTCTTCAGCAGTGCCACTTCGTCGGCGAGGATGTGCACCGCTTCGTTCAGCAGCACGTCCTTCGCATTCTTCGCGGCCTTTTCCGCTTCCAGTTCGGCCGCCAGCGAGCGCTCGTCGCCCTGCAGGCCGTCGTCGGTGCGGCTGACGCCCTTCACGGCGGCCGCCGCGGCCTGTTTCGTCTGCTTGGCGCCGGCCGGTTTCGCGGCCACCGCGTTCTTCACGGCTTCCTTCGGGTCCGGCACGAGGATCGGGTCGTCCGCCGACGGCGCCGCGGCCAGGCGGGCATCGCGCAGCTTGGCGCGGGCTTCCTGTTCGTCCCGCTCCTTGCGGCGCACCTTCTCGTTCAGCGAGATCAGGTTGTCCTTGCGCTGCTTCTTCACGTAGTTGACGTCGTCCACGAGGAACTGGAAGTCCTTGTCCTTCGCCACCCGCGCGTCATGCTTCTTCTCCAGCATCGGCACGATGTCCTTCACTTCGCCGGCCGGGATGTACACGGCCGGCTTGATGACCGTGTACGGCAGCGCGTTGTCGTAGCTCGATTCGCCGAAGTTCTCCGCGTCCGCCAGTTGCGGCAGCTTGATGTCCGGCGTGACGCCGCGCAGCTGCGTGGTGCCGCCGTTGATGCGGAAGAACTGCGCGACCGTCATCTTCAGTTCGCCCAGGCGGGATTTGTCCTGCGCGAAGCGGTCCAGGCTGATCAGCGTCTGCACGGTGCCCTTGCCGAAGCTGGGCTCGCCGATGATGATGCCGCGGCCGTAGTCCTGCATCGCGGCGGCGAAGATCTCGGACGCCGACGCGGAACCGCGGTTGATCAGCACGCCCACCGGGCCGTCCCAGGCCAGGCCCGGCACCGTGTCGTTCTCGACCTCGACGCGGCCTTCGGCGCTGCGCTGCTGCACCACCGGGCCCTTGTCGATGAACAGGCCCGTCAGCTCGACGGCTTCCGTCAGCGAGCCGCCGCCGTTGTTGCGCAGGTCGATCAGCACATTGTCGACCTTGTCCTTCTTCAGCTCGCCCAACAGGCGTGCCACGTCGCGCGTCGCGCTCTTGTAATCCTTGTCGCCACGGCGGCGCGCCTCGAAGTCCTGGTAGAACGTCGGCAGCGAGATCACGCCGATGCGGCGCTTCACGGTGCCGTCGCGCACTTCCATGATGGTCTTCTTCGCCGACTGTTCTTCCATGCTGATCTTCTTGCGCACCAGCGACACCATCACGGGCTTCGCATCGGGGCCGGCGTCACCCGGCAGCACCTGCAGGCGCACCGTGGAATCCTTCGGACCGCGGATCTGCTGCACCACGTCGTCGATGCGCCAGCCCAGCACGTCCTGCAGCGCGCCATTGTCGCCCTGTGCGACGGCGACGATCTTGTCGCCCACCTTCAGCTTGCCGGACATGCCCGCCGGGCTGCCGGTGACGATCTCGCGGATCACCGTGTATTCGTCGCGCGTCTGCAGCACGGCGCCGATGCCTTCCAGCGACAGGCGCATCTGGATGTCGAAGTTGTCCGACGCGCGCGGGCCCAGGTAGTTCGTATGCGGCTCGATCGACATCGCGTACGCGTTCATGAAGATCTGGAACACGTCTTCGTTGTTCAGCTTGCGCGAACGCGACAGGTAGTTCTCATAGCGCTTGTCCAGCGTATCTCGGATCGCCTTGTCGTCCTTGCCGGCCAGCTTCAGGCGCAGCCAGTCGTTCTTGACGCGCTTGCGCCACAGGTCCTTAACCTCGGCATCGCTCTTCGGCCAATCGGCCTTTTCGCGGTCGTACTGGTAGCTTTCGTCCAGCGTGAAATCGGGCTTGGTCTTCAGCAGCTCGCGTGCATAAGCGATGCGCTCGGCGAAGCGCTGCTGGTAAAGGTTGTAGATGTCGAACGGCACTTGCAGGTTCTCGCCGACGATCCCGTCGTCGAGCTTGGCCTTCGCGCCCGCATATTTGTCGAGGTCGGTCTGCACGAAGAACAGCTTTTCCGCATCCAGCGACTTGAAATAGCGGTCGAAGATCTTCTCCGACATCGCATCGTCCAGCGGCACGGCCTTGTAGTGATAACGGGACAATACCCGCGAGGCCCACAGCGCAGCCTGGGTCTGCTGGGCGGCCGGTTTCAGCTGCTCGGTTGTCGCCTTGTCGGCGGGTGCGGCATGACCGTAGGCGGACAGGATAGCCAGCGACATCGCGGCCAGCAGCATTTGCTTCTTCATCGGCATACTCCGAATTCTAAAATGACGATTTGCGGACAACCCGCGCAGCTTATTCTACAGGAGAGATGGTCCGATTTCGCAGGGCTGACTTAAGTGCGCATTAAACTGTGCCCATACTTAAAACATAGCCATGCCAGAGCGACAATGAATAACGCCGGCCATGACCGCCAGGCGATTTTCCAGTCCGCATTCGATGGCCAAAAGGCCAGTAATTGTGGAGCAAGCAAGAACGCCAATCCCAGATCGGCCCATTGAAAATGCCAGCCGGGACGGGTGCGCAGCACGGCCACCCACCACGGCACCAGGATCAACAGCAACGGCGCCAGCGCGCTCGGCGCCGCGTTGTACCACGTCACGCGGGTCAGCACGACGGAGCCCAGCTCCCAGCGCTGCCCTGCCCGCTTTGGAATGACGGTGAACGACGCCGGCCGCGCCCCAAGGACAAAGCCGGCTACGAGGTGGACCAGCTCATGGCACAACGTGCCGGCCAGCGTGAAGACGAAGAAGATCGGATGGCGCCGCGTCAATGCGCGCATCGCCAGCGCCAGCGCCAGCGAGGGCGCCAGATACAACAGGATGTCGGCGTGGCCGTGCAGCCAGGCCGTCAATGCTCGCCCGAGTAGAAGCAGCGCCCGCAGGCCTGCCGATAGCGCTCGTTGCCGCCGATGGCGATCTGCGCGCCTTCGCGGATGCGTTTGCCGTTCTCGTCGACGCGGATGTTCATCGTCGCCTTCTTGCCGCAGGTGCAGATGTTCTTCAGTTCCTCGATGTCGTCTGCCAGCGCCAGCAGGTAGATCGAGCCGGGGAAAGGCTCGCCACGAAAGTCCGTGCGCAGGCCGTAGCAAATCACGGGCACGCCGCGCACCTGGGCGAGCTGGTGCAGCTGGCGCACCTGCGCCACGGACAGGAACTGCGCCTCGTCGACGAGCACGCAGGCCACCTTGTCGATGGCGAGGAAGTCGGTGCCGGCGTCGAAGGTTTCGACGTCGCGCTGCAAGCCCAGCCGCGACGTGATCTTGCCGACGCCGAAGCGGTCGTCGATCGCCGCCGTGAACAGCCGCACCGTCTGGCCCTGTTCCTCGTAGTTATGGGCGACCTGCAACATCGCCGTGGATTTGCCTGCGTTCATCGCAGAATATCGAAAATAAAGTTTTGCCACTGCTGACCTGATGATGGATTGCGATCCCACATTATAAAACACCGCTCCCGGCCGGCGGTGGCTGGCAACGCGCACCGTTTCGGCGCATACTGGGGCCGCAGTATGGTTTTTTGAATAAGTATTTGCGAAAAAATTCCTTCTAGCATTCGCTGGCCGCCAACACAATGCGCGCTTTAGCCACCCTGCCCGACACAATCGGCCCAGGATGGCTCCATAAGGAGACTGTATGCAAAGCACACCCACCGCGGCGCTGTACGGACTGATCGGCAATACCCCGCTGGTCGAAGTCACCCGCCTCGATACCGGCCCGTGCCGGCTGTTCCTGAAGCTCGAGTCGCAAAACCCGGGCGGGTCCATCAAGGACCGCATCGCGCTGTCGATGATCGAAGCCGCCGAGCGCGACGGCCGCCTGCAGCCCGGCGGCACCATCATCGAAGCCACCGCCGGCAATACCGGTCTGGGCCTGGCCCTTGTCGGCCGCATCAAGGGCTATCGGGTAATCCTCGTCGTGCCGGACAAGATGTCCACCGAAAAAGTGCTGCACCTGAAGGCGCTCGGCGCCGAAGTGCGCACCACCCGTTCCGACGTCGGCAAGGGCCACCCGGAGTACTACCAGGACTACGCCGCGCGCATCGCGGCCGACACCCCCGGCGCGTTCTACGCGGACCAGTTCAACAACCCCGCCAATCCGCTGGCACACGAGACGACCACCGGCCCGGAACTGTGGGAACAGTCCGGCCACGCGCTCGATGCGATCGTCGTCGGCGTCGGCTCGTCCGGCACCCTGGCCGGCCTGTCGCGCTACTTCGCGAAGGCCAATCCGGAGCTGGAATTCGTGCTGGCAGACCCGAAAGGCTCGATCCTCGCCGAGTACGTGGAGACGGGCAACGTGCCCGCCACCAGCGGCTCGTGGGCCGTGGAAGGCATCGGCGAAGACTTCATCCCGTCGATCTCGGACTTCTCGCGCGTGAAACACGCGTACACGATCACGGACCAGGAAAGCTTCGACAGCGCCCGCGAGCTGGTGCGCGCCGAAGGCATCCTGGGCGGCTCGTCGACCGGCACGCTGCTGGCCGCCGCGCTGAAATACTGCCGCGCGCAGACGGAGCCGAAGCGCGTGGCCACGTTCGTCTGCGATACCGGCACGCGCTACCTGTCGAAGATGTACAACGACGGCTGGATGTTCGACCAGGGCCTGATGCCGCGTCCGCACACGGGCGACCTGCGCGACCTGATCGGCCGGCGCTACGATGCCGGCGAAGTGGTCAGCGTCTCCCCCACCGATACGCTGCTGATCGCGTTCAACCGGATGCGCGCGGCCGACCTGGCGCAGCTGCCCGTCATCGAGAACGGCAAGCTGGTCGGCATCATCGACGAATCGGACCTGCTGCTCAAGGTCGGCAACCGCGCCGCCGAATTCTCCAGCGCCGTCGGCGGGACGATGACGTCGCGGCTGGAAACGCTGCAGCCGGGCGACAGCGTGCAGGCGCTGCGCAGCATCCTGGATCGCGGCCTGACCGCCGTCGTCGCCGACAACGGCCGCTTCCACGGCCTGATCACCCGCTACGACCTTCTCAACCATTTGCGCAGGACGCTATCTTGAGCCAATCACACGACAAGCACCAGCAGCTGGCCACGCGCGTGATCCACGCCGGCCAATCCCCCGATCCGTCGACCGGCGCGATCATGCCGCCGATCTACGCCACGTCGACGTTCGTGCAGCAAAGCCCGGGCGTGCACAAGGGCCTCGACTACGGCCGCTCGCACAACCCGACGCGCTGGGCTTTCGAGCGCTGCGTGGCCGACCTGGAAGGCGGCGCGCAAGGCTACGCGTTTGCGTCCGGCCTGGCGGCCATCTCGACGGTGCTGGAGCTGCTCGACGCCGGCTCGCACATCGTCGCCGGCGACGACATGTACGGCGGCAGCTTCCGCCTGTTCGAGCGGGTGCGCCGGCGCAGCGCCGGCCACGAGTTCACGTACGCCGACCTGACCAACCCGGAAAACCTGCTCGCCGTGCTGCGGCCGGAAACGAAAATGGTGTGGGTCGAGACGCCGACGAACCCTATGCTGAAACTGGCCGACCTGGCCGCGATCGCGAAGATCTGCCGCCAGCGCGGCATCATCGCCGTGGCGGACAACACGTTCGCCAGCCCGATCGTGCAGCGCCCGCTGGAGCACGGCTTCGACATCGTCGTGCACTCGGCCACCAAATACCTGAACGGCCACTCGGACATCATCGGCGGCATCGCCGTCGTCGCCGGCGAGGAGCGGCAGGCCGCCTGGCGCGAGCAGCTGGGCTTCCTGCAGAATTCCGTCGGCGCGATCCTGGGCCCGTTCGACAGCTTCCTCGCGCTGCGCGGCGTGAAGACGCTGGCGATCCGCCTCGAGCGGCACTGCGCGAGCGCGCTGGAGCTGGCGCAATGGCTCGAACGCGAGCCGAAGGTGCGCAAGGTGTTCTATCCGGGCCTGGCGGCGCACCCGCAGCACGCGCTGGCGCGGCGCCAGATGAACGGCTTCGGCGGCATCATCTCGCTCGACCTGGCCACCGACCTGGCCGGCGCGCGGCGCTTCCTGGAGCGCTGCGAAGTGTTCGCGCTGGCCGAAAGCCTGGGCGGCGTCGAGAGCCTGATCGAGCACCCGGCCCTGATGACGCATGCGTCGATCCCGGCCGCACAGCGCGCGCAACTGGGCATCGGCGACGGCCTGGTGCGCCTGTCGGTGGGCATCGAGCACATCGACGACCTGCGCCGCGACCTGGCCAACGCGCTGGCGGCGATCTAGCCCGGCCTACTCGCCCCGCTTCGGCTCGGCGCTGCTGAAGACGCGCCGGACGAAGTTCTCCAGCGCGCGGAACACGCCCTCGACGCCGAAGCCGGCGATGAACGACAGCGCCGAACCGGACAGCGCCCACGCGTCCAGCAGGCCGTGGTCCTCGCCGGGCGCGGCGCCGGACGGGTTGATGAACAGCCCGATGCACGCGCCGATCGTGCCGCCCAGCGCCAGCTGCAGCAGGGCCAGCGTGGAGTCGCGCGGCGACAGCAGGCTTTCGCGCATCCGCTCCCACAGGCGCCGCACCACGGCCGCGCCGGCACCCAGCACGCCGTAGGCCAGCGGCAGGAACGACGTGCCGACCACCAGCGTGACGATGCGCGCCATCTCCTCGGTGCCGCGGCGGCGCACGTTCGCGTCTTCCGGCTCCTGCCGGTTCGGGTGCAGCGGCTGGTAGAACAGGCCGTAGAACGTGCGCCACGGCGCCAGCCACTCGCGCAGGTTCATCCGCACGGCACGGCGTTCCTCGCGCAGCGCATCGGCGCGGGCGCACATCTGGTACTCCTCGGTGGTGCGATAGCGCGGCAGCCTGTCGGGGCCGCGCAGCGAGCAGAAACGCACCGGTTCCGGGTCGCGCGCCATCCTGCCTGTCGCGTCCCCGGCCATCAGGCGGGCGCGCTCGTCGGCCGTGTATTTCAGCTCGGCCGTGGAAATCTCCGTCTGCAGCGTGGCCGTGCGGGTGCGCACCGCGTCCAGGTGCGCCAGGATCACGTTGCCGGCTGCGACATGCCACGACAGCGCTCACGTCAACGCCAGCGACGACAGCAGGAACAGCACGAGCCACAGCATGCGGCGGTTGAACTTGATGGCCACGCCGATCAGGCCGGGATAGGCATAGCGCGCCAGCGTGACGCGCGTGGGCTTGTCCCACATCGCACTGCCATGGCCGCGCTGCCCGGGCGGCGGGTCGGCCGGCGAGTCGCTGCGGAACAGGTCGCGCAGCACGCGGCGCAGCGCGTTCATCTTCTTGCGGCGGTCTTCCTCGCCGACGACGAGGATCGTGAACGCGACCGTCATGCCGGTGGCCGGGCGGGCGATCGCATTCAACGTGTCCTTGGCGCGCATCAGCGCGACGGCCTGGGCCAGCCGGACATCCGGCTCGTGCGACGGCGCGAGGCCGATTTCGCAGATCGTGTGGATGATCTGCGCGGGGTCGGTGCCGGCGTCGTGATGCGCGTCCCGCAATTCCTTGTCCCAGCGCCCGGAGATGTGGTCCAGCAGCAGGAACACCTCGTACAACTCGCGCACGAAGATGAATTCCTCGATCCGGAGGATTTCGCCCCGGCCGGGATCGCCGTCGATCGGGCCGCTTATCGGTCCCGTAGTCGGTCCCGTTGCCGGTCCCCGCGTCGGTCCCCCTTCGTCGCTCTCGGGCATGGCTTCCTCCCACCTGCTGGTGAAACCATTCTACGCCCGCGCCGGTCCATGCGAGCCGGTCAGCCAATCAGGCCAGTTCGGTTAGCGCAAACCCCACGCTACTGGCCGGGGTGGTATTCCCGTTCCAGGTGCTTGCGCACGTCGTCCTGGTAGAACAGCACGTCCTTGAACTCGCCGCGCGCATACATCGCGGCCTGGTCGGCGAAGTGCGGCGAGGCGGGATCGCCGCTCTGGCCGCCGGCGAGGATGCTCTTCGCACGGATGCGCGGCCCGAACTCGACGGCCGCGACGAAGCTGTTGCCCCGCTCGCCGTAGATGCGCTTCGTCGTCTGCGGCGACGTCATGCCGAACGCCGCCAGCGAGCCCCAGTTGCCGGATGCATACGGCACGGGAATGCTTGGCTTGGCGTCGTCGAACGGCTGGACAATATCGCCCGTCACGCGCTGGAAGCGGTTGATCTCACCCCACGGCGTGCGCCACGTGCCGAAGGCTTCCTGCAGCTTTGCCGACGCGCGCGCCAGCGCATCGAGCCGCTGCTCCGGCGTCAGTTTCGTCTCGACGTATTGCAGTACCGGCACGCCCTGCTCTTTCGCGGCCGGGCCGTGGGTCTTCGCCAGGTCCTGCAGCCAGTAGATGCCGACCGACGTCGGCACCGAATCGAGCGCATAGCGCATGTCCCAGCCGCGCAGCGCCGCCACCTGCTCGGCCAGCCGCGCCTTCGCGGGCGCGGCGGCCGGCAGCGCGTCGTAGGCCTGGAACAGCTGCGGCAGCAGCGGCTCGAACGCCGTCAACCGGCTGTCGTAGGCGGCGGCGATCAGTGACTCGAGCGTGAAGTCCTTGCGGTTTTCCAGCACGCGCACGGCGTGGATGCCGCGCGCATTCTCCGGGTTCATCGACATATAGGCCGGATAATCCTGCCGGCGCGGGCTGTATGCGCCGGCCGCCGAATACGGCCAGTTGTTCGTGTTCTGGATCCAGCCGTTCTTCGGGTTGAACAGGTGGATCGTGTCCTGCACCGCGTGCAGGCCCTTCCAGTCGGTGGTCGGGTCGCTGCCGTCGACGGGCTTCGTGTAATCGAAGCGCGGGTCGCGCTTCGGAATGAAGTTGCCGTGCCAGTAGGCGATGTTGCCGTCGGCATCCGCGTACACGGTATTGTTCGACGAATTGGTGCGCAGCTCCATCGCCTTCCAGAACGCCTTGTAGTCGCGCGCCTTGGTGCGCAGGAACGATTGCTGGATGGCTTTCAACGGATCGTTCATCAACGCCACCGACACCCACTTGTCGCCTTCGCGCCGCACTACCGGGCCGTGGTGCGTGAAGTAGGCGGTGACCTTCTTCTCCGCCATCCCGCCCGGCAACTTGTACGGCAATGTGATCTCGACGGTCTTCATCGGCCGCAGCGCCTTGCCGTAGCGGTAGAAGAACTTGCCGTCCTTCTCGACGACGGTTTCCAGGAACTCGTCGATCACGTCGCCGCCGCCGGACGTGTGCATCCACCCGAGCCGGTCGTTGAAGCCCTGGTAGACGAAGAACTGGCCCCACGTCACGGCGCCGTACGCGTTCAGGCCTTCTTCGCTGTTCACGTGGATCTCCGGCCGGAAGTAGAACGACGTGTGCGGATTGATCATCAACAGCGCATGGCCGGTCCGGCTGATGGCCGGCGCGATCGCGAAGCCGTTCGAGCCGCCCGGTTCCTTGTCTAAATCATTGCGCGGCACGCTCGCGGCTTGCGCCAGCTGCGGGATGTCCTGGTAAAAGCGCTTTAGGGCCGGCACGTCGACTTCCTCAATGTCGCCGCCGATGCTCCCTTCGGAGAACGACAGCGCCATCCACGGCTCGAAGCGGCTTAAGAGCTGCGGCTTGACCTGCGGGTGCGTATGCAGGTACCAGTTCAAGCCATCGGACCACGCATTCATCAGCTTCTTCAGCCATGCCGGGCTGGCCTTGTATTGCGCCTTCAGCTCGTCGGGGCGAATGAAGAGCTTCATCCGCAGGTCGTCGTATAAGGCCTTTTCGCCGTCCACTTCCGCCATGCGCCCCAGCGCGGTGATGAAATTACGCTCCACGCGCTTGAAGTCGTCCTCCGCCTGCGCATACAGCATGCCGAACACGGCATCCGCATCCGTCTTGCCGTACACGTGGGGGATGCCCCACTTGTCGCGCAGGATCGTCACCCGCTGCGCCTGGGCCTTCAGGCGCAGCACCTCGGCCGGCGCCAGCCGCGTGCCGGCCTCCTCGGCGGGAGCCGCTTGCGCGGCAACGGGGATCAGGCACGCCAGTGCGAGCGCGTTGGAGGTTCTCGGCATATCGGTCCTTTACTTGTGGGGGTCAGGAGGCATCCACGAGCTGGGCGATGCGTTCGCGCAGCTCGGCATTCTCGGCACGCAGGGCCGCGTTCTTCGCTTTCAGTTCCGCCACTTCGGCGCGCAGGTGTTCCACTTCCGTCAGCGGCTGGTGCGGCTGCGAAGGGGCTTCACCCCCGTCCTCCCACGGTGCCGGCTTGGCCGGTTTGGCGGGACGCGCGGCGGCGCGCTGCTCGCGGATTTCCTTGGCGGCCTGCTGCAGGAACTTCTTGCCGCCGGCGACGGCCGTGACCTGGTCTTCCGGCGCCAGCGACGCGACGGTGGCCGCCGCGTTGATCGAGATGGTGCCGGCACGGACGGCTTCCACCAGCTCCGGCGTCGCCGTCTTCTGGATCTTCTCGATCTGTGACAGCGTGTTCGACGACAGCCGCGCGGCGCGGGCGATGTCCTCGCGCGACGTGCGCACTTTCGGCGCGACGGGTTCGGCATCCGATTCCGGCGGCGCGATCGCCGCGTCCTCGGCCTTGATGCGGGCCGCCTCTTCTTCCGCGCGCTTGGCGAGGATGTCCTTGCGGCGCAGCGCCAGCACGCCGCGCTGGAAGTCCGAGACGCTGCGGCGGCCCAGGTGATTGTCGATCATCCACAGCATCACATCTTCCATGCTCTGGAAGCGCTCGTTCTGGACGACCTTGAACGGAATGCCGTGCTTCTGGCAGATCGAATAGCGGTTGTGGCCGTCGACAAGCACGTCGCCCCACAGCACGAGCGCATCGCGGCAGCCCTCGGCCAGCAGGCTGCGTTCAAGCGTTTCATACTCCGCCTCGGTCAGCGGATCGATATAGGCGCGCAGGGAATCGTTGATCTGGATTTGCATACGGTGATTAGTGAAAAAGCAAGCGCCGCGCCGGGAGGCGGGCCGGTCAGCATGCTACACCAATCGGGGGGTGAGGGACAAAGGGTGAGGCGATGGCCTCGTGGTGCCCCGGGCCGGAATCCGTGCTCCTTTGTAATCAAAGACTTGCGAAGCGCATTCGTAACTTATTCGGAGAGCGAAAAACTTTTCGTGAATCTACCTCATGGCCGCGTAGTGTCCCAGCATGGTGCGGCACCGAGATGATAGCAGACCGGGCGCGCAGTTGGCGGCCCAAGGTTCGCCACCATGCCGGCGATCAAAGGACGCTGGCCCCTGCCGTGGCAAGATGCCGCCCGGGAGGAAAAATGCACACCACCAACGACCGCCAGAACACCCACATGCGCGACACGATCGACACCATCATCCGCCAGCTCGACGACGTCGGGCGGCACTACGCAGCAAACGAAATGCTCGCTTGGGGCGTGCCGCTGCCTGTCATCGCTAGGGTACTGTATGAGCCCGACAGGCGCCGGCAAGTCAGTCCTTCTTGAGCGCCGGCAGCCGCTTCGCCCGCTCTTCCTGCACGCACGCGCAGTCGTCGAGCTCCTTCCGCAGGACGCCACCCAGGAATCCGGACGGGCTCTCAAGGTACTGGTCCGCCCGGTTGACCACTGCACGCAGCCGGGCGATCTCCCACAGCAACGCCGAGATGTCGCCGGCTTCGGGCGCGTGCCGGCGCTCGGCGATCTCGTGAAGCTGCTGCTTCGTCAGCGACGGACGTTTGAAGTTGCTCATGGGTGCGGCGGAATACTGTACAAACGTACAGTATATCAGTCAGTGGGCAGCGGCCCGACTTCGTAGAACCCATGAGAGCGGATCCAGCCCTGAAGCCCTAGCACCTGTGCTCGCAGGCCTGCTACTTCCCGGTCGGCGCTCTCGGCGAGGTCGCGAAGGCGCCGCTCAGTTGCCTCTGGTAGCTCGACGGTTTCGACGCCGGGGATTGCATCAGCTCGCCTGGGGCTTGCGGCTTCGCCGGTTGCGGAAGCGGCGCACACACGAGCGGGGATTGCGATGCGCAGCCGGTCACGCTCAGCATCAGCGCGATCAGCGGCAATACGTTCATTCGCAGCATAGAGGCTCTCCTTGTACTGGGCCAGCGTGGCCTTGGTTGATTCGATGTCCGCCGCATGTGCGGCGTCGTTCGCGGCTATGGCGGCGAGCACGGCGCGCTCCTGCGCTTGACTCTGCTCCAGCTTGTCGCGGTCCCATTCGGCCTGAACGCCGTTCGCGCCGACGTGATAGCCTCCGATACCGACGCCCGCCAGGAGCACCACCAGCACTGCGCCGCACACGGCCAGCTTGATCTGCCCCGGCGTCATGACAGCACCTTGAGGCAATGCCGCGTGAGGCTCAGCCGCTTGTCGTAGCCGACCGAGTCGCCCTGCTTCGCCGTCACATGGCCGATGTTGATCAGGTCCGATATCGCGTCGACGTTGCCGGCGTCGGCCAGTGGGTTGCACCCGCTTTTCCACCAGAACCATGCGGCCGACAGGGCGGCGCCCGTCACGGTGGAGAGCCAGTCGCCAATGTCGCCGATGACCGCCAGCTCACGCGCCACCTCTTGGTGGTTATCACGGCCCGTAAGCTGAATCCAGCCGGCGCCGCGGTAACGCCAGCCGTCGCCAGATCGCTCGTTGCCGTTGCCCATGCGGTTCGCGTACACGTAGTTCGCGATTTTTTCCGGGTTGCGTGCGAACGGCGCGGCAGCTTCCATGGACGGGAAGCGCGCCGGCCATGTGCTGCGCAGCCCGGCGGCGCTATAGTTCAAGTTTTCGCGGACGCGGGAGAACTCGCCGCTCTCGTGCGCGACCTGGGCCAGAAAATGGGCGGCCCGCTTCGGGCCATCGATGCCGAATCGCGACATCGCGGCGTTGAGCGCTTTGGCGTACTCGCCAGCACGAGCGCCAACAGACGGCGCGATCTGCTGCAGTTGGTCAGTGGTGAGGTTCATCGCTCGATTCCTTGACAGGTGCCGGCGTTTCCGCAGGCAGATTGAATTTCGTGTTCAGCACGCCTTCGAGCTTGAACAGCGCCCGCGATCCCATGTGCGCGGCGATGCCGACAAGCGCATACTTCAGCGGCGCCGGGGCTCCAGCCGATTCGCACAGGTTCGCCGTGATCACGCCGGTAAAGCCGGAGACGACCAGCTCGCCGACAAGCTCCGTGAAGTTCCATGCGCGTGCGTGGCCTTCCTTCATCTTGCGGATGAATGACGCAACGCCGCCCCACAGGGACAGGCCGATCAAGAGCACCCAACTCAGAATCACGTCGAGGTTGAAACTGGGGTCCGGCGGCGGGGTGGATGGGTTCATTGCGTCCTTTCGGGCATAAAAAAACCGCCGAAGCGGGTTGGGTTCCTGGGGCCCGCGCATGGCGGGAGTGGTGAAGTCGCCTATAATTGTCGAGAACGCACAACAGGATTTCTCATGGACGACAACGTAACGCGCGCCGCCGTGTCATCGCTCGGCACGGGAGTACTGGCGCTACTGATTCAGCAAGCCAAGGCCAAGCTGGCCGCTCGCGCCGAGCGTGTAGGGCGCGGTCTTCCGGAGGAGTTCGGCCGCTTGCTGGGCCGATGCTGGGCGCGCGCTTACCGCGGCTACAAGCGCGCGCTGCGCCGGTGACGTGTACATCGCCGCACCGCCCAAGGCGCCCATAGCTGCCGCAGGGCTGACGGCCGCTGTTCCACCCAAGAGGCCCAGGTTCAGCAACGCACGATCAGTCGTGCCGCTGTTCGGCACCTTGTTACCCAGCACCGACTTGCCAGCGTCGCCAAGATCCTGTCCGAGCGCACTGCCACGTGCGAACGCCCCCTTGTCTTTCGACTTGTCGAGCGCTCGCACGGCGTTCTGGAACTGCGCCGGCGTGAAGTTGCCGTCGTCGGCGCCAAGCTTCGACGCCGCGTTTTGGACCCGCTTGAAGTTCGCCCAGCCCGTGTTCGATGCCTTCAGGTCGTCCGCATACTCACCGGCTTGGCGCTTGAGCATGTCGCGCAGCTCGGCCTGAAGCTGCTTGACGGCCGGCGCCAGTTTCCCTTCATAGATCGATTGCGAGCCGGCGAGCTTCCTGGCATCTGCACCCAACGCGCTCTCGAGCGTCTTGTAAGCGTCTGACGTCATGTAGCCGTGCTCATCGAACGTTTCCAGAACGTCCGACAGCGCGCCCTGGAACTTGGCTTTCTCGTCGGCTGGGATGAGCATCTTGTTCACCTTGTCCCGCAGCGCTGCGACGTTCGATGTGAACTTGCCGTCTGCCGGTATCGCGCCGATCTTGTTCAGCACATCGTCGTAGCGCTCCTTCAGCGCGTTCTCGGTGAACGTCACAGCATCCCGGCCAGACATCCCTTCCGGCAGCTCGGCGCCGATCGGCTTCAGCGCTCGATTGATCGCCGCACGCTGGAACTGGTCGTTGGCTGCGCCGCGTGCT
This sequence comes from Pseudoduganella flava, assembly GCF_007830495.1. Classification (GTDB taxonomy): domain Bacteria; phylum Pseudomonadota; class Gammaproteobacteria; order Burkholderiales; family Burkholderiaceae_D; genus Rugamonas; species Rugamonas flava. Next base: position 35,636 of record NZ_VLKW01000018.1, read on the forward strand.
TTGCTCACCATGTCGCCCACGACCGGCAACGACATCAGCTTTTCTTCTACCGCATTTGCCCGGCCGCCGAGCGCTTGACCGATCGTCGGCTGCACTCCCTCACGGCGCAGCAGTTGGAGATTCGCGTTCTTCGAGGCGTTCGGACTCACCATCCGCGCGAGGCCGCCGGTGATCGCCGGGATGGCGCCGCCGACCAGTGCGCCGGCACCGATCTGCTTGACCTTCTCGTCGACGAAATCGCCGCCGGCAACAGGCGTCAACGCACCTGAAACGCCACCACCCAGGGCCCCTACGCCGATGCGGCCGGCGAGCGTTGCCGCAGCAGGGAGCCGCGATGCTACAGCAAGGTTTGCCGGGCTCACCATGTTCCCGATCGTTCGGTAACCGTCAAAGCCAGATTCTCCCGCAGCAGCACGCCGCGCTTGATATGCCTTCTCGGCATCTGCAATCATGCGATCGACGCCGCCCACGCCGCTGCCGCCCTGCACCAAGTCGGAAACTCCACCTTCGGGGATGCGGGCAACGAGACCCGTTTTATCGGCAATGTAGTTGTTCAGGCGATTGCCGGCGTTGACGACGCCTTCCGGCAGGATATGCGTCAAGAGTTGGGCGCCCGCATCGATCGGGTCGCGCACCCCTTTGAGCACCTTGTCAATGCGCGACAGCGGCGCGGCGGCAGGCCGTGCCGGTGCCGCGGTGGACTGAAACTTCGACCACGGCCCGCTATCGCCCGTCGCGGCTTCCGTCTCGGCTGCCGCAAACTTCTCCCAGGGTCCAGCCATCAGATTTTCTCCCATGCGTTCGGATCAGCAGGATTGCCGCCCTTGAACCGGTAGCCGTCCATGACCTGGCCTTTGATTACGGATTTCGGCGCCGCCGGTTGCGTCGTCTGCTGGCGTGAGCTGCCGGGCGCCATGCCCAAGTACTTCTCGTTGAGGTTGCGGATGGTGTTCGCCGCAGCCTTCCGAGTGCTTTCCGGCAGCGTGGCGTCGCCGATCTGGCCGGCCATTTCGCGGTAGAGTTGTACGTCCTTGTCCGACTGAGGGCCCGACATCTTCGGCATCTTCGACACCAGCAGACCTTGCAGAACCTTGAGCTGCGCCGCCGCTTCGCTGCCCTTCGTACTAGCGCCAAATGCCCGCGCGACTTGGTCGGCACCTGCGCCAAGGTAGCTGCTCGTTGACGCCTTCAGCAGCGGCTCAGCCTCATTGAGGATCGACAGAACGTCGCTCGCGTCCTGTGTGCGCTGTACGCCCTCCTTGCCGGCCTTCGGATCGGCCGGCCCGCCGGGGATCGCTTCCAACTGGCCGTTTGCCGCCCAGCGGTATCCCTGCGGCGCCTTTGCTCCACCGGCTTGCGCGCGCTGCTCCAGTGCGAGACGCTGCTGCGCGATGCCGAGATTGGCCCGTGCGATCGCGTTGCTTGCGGCTCCATCCGGCGTCATGGTGCGCTGGAATGACTGGCCCGGCTTCAGGTCGAACGGGTTCACCGCTACCGACGTACCGCCCAGGTTCACCAGTTCCGCCTTGTCGCGCGGCGCCAGCCCGTCGAGCTGCTTGATGCTGCCGTCGTCTGCCGTACGAACTGCGACCGGCTTGCCGTCCGGCCCGTTCACCCACGTGATACCGCTGTCGTACTTCGGCTGCGCCTTGGCGAGCTGATGTTGCAGCTGGATCGCCTTTAGTGGGTCGATGCCCTGCACTCGCCCGATGAAGCCGTTCGTGTCGAACGAGCCGCCGGCCATCGACTCGCGCGCGGCCTGCTGGATCGCCGCTTGCTGTTCAAGCGCACGTTGCTGCGCGTCGAGTTCCGCCGTGCCGCTGCGGACTTGCAGAGCGCGCAAATCCGCCATCTGGCGCGCGGCATCTTGCTGCTGCTGGCGGTCGACGTACGCCTCGCGCCCCATCTGCATACCTTGCGCGCCCGCAGCCAGTGCCGCCCCCAGGTTGACAGGACGGCGTCCATCCCCCAGCGCATTGTTGAACATCGCGGCGAGACCGGTCAGTCCTGCGGTTTGCTCCGGCGTCGCGTTACCGGTGAAGTAATCCCAGATCGACATATTTATGCCCCGCCGAAATACGAGTTAGACAGCCATGACGTAGAAGGAGCCGATCCGGCGGACACGCCCCAGTTGTTTGCGGCACCGGAATACGCCGAGGCACCGGAACCGCCTCCGCCACCTCGGCTAAACTGGCTCCAGAGCGACAGGCCGCCGAGCGCCCCGCCGATAGCATCGCCGGCCGCGTTCCCGTAGTACGGTTGCGTCGACGTATTCGACGTGCCCAACCCAGTGAATGGCGACAGCGCTCCGGTGCCCTGCGTGAGCCGGTTGAAACCCGCGTTGTTGTTGTTCTGCGCGTAGCCGTACGCCTGGCCAAGCAGCCCGGACGATAGGCCGATGCCGGTCGCCTGCGCCTGCGCGTTGTTCTGGTTGTTCTGCAAGTAAGCGTTCTGGTTCGCCAAGGACGCCTGCTGCTGCATCTCCGCATTCTGCGCCGCCGTGCTGTACTGCTGGCCGGACAGGCCGAGCAGCGCTTGCAAGCTGCGGTTCTGTCCCTGGTTGTACGCATCAGCTTGCGCGCCGACCGCGGCGTTCGTGTTCGCCTGGCCGAACTGGTTGATGGCGTTCTGCTGTGCCTGCGCGAAGTCACCGATGGCACGCCCTTCAGCCAAGCCCTGACGCGAGCCGCCGTAGCCGCCCGAGATGATGGAATTGCTCTTGATCCCGGTGAGCACGTTCTCGTTGAGGTTGCGCGTGGCGTCCTGCTGCATCTGGTTGAACGCCAGCTTGCTTTGGTCGATGCCGCCCTGAATCGCCCGGGTCAGGTACGGATTGGCGCCGGCATCGCCGTTGATCGTGCGGTTGAATGCGCTGCGCAGATCCAAGCTGTTCTGCGACGGCGCGCTGATCCGCGCTGCCTCGATGTTCGGCGTCGCGTTCGTCGTTTCCTGAAGCTTCTGCGCGGCCTGCTGGCTGCGATTGAAGCTGTCGGCGCCCCAACTACCCAGGTACATATCGGACTGGTTGCCGAAGTTGGACAGCCCGCCGGTCTGACCCTGCTGCGCCTGCTGCGCGATCTTCTGCAGGAGACCTTCGGTGCCGTTGCCGGTGCCGTACAGCAGCGCTTTCATGGTCGGATCAAGTTCGAATGTCTGGCTCGACCCGGCCTGCGCTGCCTTCCTGTTCTGCTTCGACGAGTACATCGAGCCCGCGACGCCGATTGCTGCTGCTCCTGCTGCTGCCCACGACATATTATTCCCCTTTCAAAAGCTTCTGCTGCTCGCAGAACGCCAAGAATTCCTGCTCGTCCTGAGCAATGAACTGCTGCTCGATTACGGCCACGTCGCGCTCGTGCGTGCCGTGCACCGTCAGCCAGCGAACATCCGTCAGCGCGTAGGCAATCCGCTTCGTGCCAGGTGGCGACACCTCGATAAACGGCGGCGTGAGGCGGCGCATGCCATCGTTGGTCAGCACCGCGATTTCCCCGGACAGCAAGACGTTCAAGCTTTCGTATTTGTGGATCTTCCCCACGATGATTGTGCCGGCCGGGATGAAGATTTCGCGCCCGTAGACACCCTCCGAAAAGTGGTCAGTCGTTGGCATTTCGACCTGCGGCATCTGTCGCAAGTGGGCCTCCACCGCGCTGACCTGCGCACGCGAGGGCATGACACCGCTCTCTGCGCGTACCGCGGAGATTTCGTCGTTGCCTACAATTTCATCCATGTTCCGCCTGATGTGTAGAGGTAGATGCCTTCGCCGGCTCCAGGGTCCCAATACGGCGCGCCAGGCGCATAGACCAGCATGCCCGCACGTGGCCGCGTAGGCGCCTCATATGTCGGGTCCATCGCGTTCGTGCGCAGCAGCTTGAGCAGCGCTTCGATGCGCGCCAGCTCCGCATCGAGGAACCGCGGCAATTCGGCGGGGTTCGTCGGCACCGCACCTTTTGCATACCCCGCCGTGTACAGCGACTTATTCGGGTTCAATATCGCCCCCTTTCTTGCACGTCGATGTCGAACGAATCCAGGCGCCAGTTGAACGCCGTCCCGTTCTCGAATCGGATTGCGATGTAACGGCCTTCGACCATGCAATCGCACGAGAGCGTTGAGCCGATCGTGTACGTCATGCTTGTGTACGTGGGCGGCGAGTAAGGGGTCTGCTGCGTACCGACTTGCACGATCACGGTGTCACCGTCATTGCCGGTGATGCGCGGCCGAATGCTTCGCACCAGCTTGCGGTTCACGTCCGTGCCGAAGCTCAGGCCGACCCGCTCGACGTACGAGGACGGCAGCACGCCGTCATACGAGGCCGACGAGTCCAGTAGGTAGAACTTCGTGTCGTTCGAAGCCATCATCACGCGCGAGGCGTTCGGCGTGAAGTCGGGCCCGTTCCACTTGGTAAGATCGGAATCCCACGGTTCGCCGTCTGCATCCCACGTACCGTTTAGGGTGTTGTCGACGGAACCGCATGCGGCGTGGTTCACGTTCGGCATGGTCCGATACGAGACCGTCTTGTCCTTGTAGTTCCAGACCAGCGCCTTGTTAGGCACCGAATTGCCGATCGACGCGTAGCAGATGAACACCTCGTTCAGGAACGGATTCTTGAACACGAACGTCCGACCGACGGCCGCCGTGTCGAGATCCTGGAACAGCGCCCGGCGCGCCTGCTTGTCGAGCACCTGAACGTGCGAACTCCCGTTGTGCACGATCACGTCGTTTGCCGTCACCACGAAATGCGACGGCTGGCCGTCAACTTCGATATCGACAACGCAGTTGCGGTTGAGTGCGCCGGATTCGCCGAAGACCTTCTGGAAGCCCATCACGTCCTGGCCGCCGATGAAGCTCATGCGCCAGATGGAGTTTTCCTTGTAGATCATCAGCGCATCGCCGAGCGGCAAGCCGTCAACGATCCGGTCACCGCCGGTTGCCAAGTCGTATTCGCCGGCCAGTTCCGCAGCGTTCGACGGGTCCCACGTGGCCGGCACGGCGCCGGGATCGGCCGCGGTGCTCCACTTCACCATGTACGGGTATTCCTGGCCCGCTTTCGTCACGCCGAGAGCCACCAGAAACACCTTGTATGCCCGCATGGATTTGCAGTACGTGTTCGCTGGCCAGTTCGACAGCGCCGTACAACGGTTCGCCGGGTCAAGGCTCCACTGCTGCGGCGGGTCGATCTTGTTTCCAGGGTTCAGGATCGGCACGCCGCCAAGGTTGGTCGACGTCCATTCATTCGGCTGGGCTGAGTAGTCCACGTCAACGCCGGCAGTCTGGCGCGTCAGGTTTGTATGAACGGCGGCGCCAGCATTGATGTAGGCGGCGTAGATCTTCTTGTCGCTCGCATACAGCCAGTACCGCGTGCCAGTCGGCGAGATTGCCGGCGACGTGTGCAGCGGCGTGACGGCCGGCGTGCCGTACACCTGGCCGTACCCGTAGAACTGGTAACAGTAGCCATCCAGGAATCGGATGTTGCTGCTGTCAGTCCAGGCGTTGATGGGTAGCTCGTGCTGCGACAGGTCGCGAATGACGCCAACGCTGCCGCAGTTCGGGACCGATACGAACGGCATTACGCCCCCTCCGGCGTGGAAGCTGGCGGCGCCACGTAGAGCGGGTGACGCGGGTCCGTCTTCTTGACGAACTCGCCGTCGTGATACCAGTCACCGATTTCGCCGCCGTAGTCAGCGTTGACCAGCAGCAGCCATGGCAACTGACCGGTCCACGACACCTCAATCGTGTTCTCCACGATGTACGTCTCCGGATTGAGTTGAGCAGCACGCATTACAGCTCCCCTTTCATCGTCAGTTGACCGCGCGCGCCATCACCCGCTTTGGCGCCGGTCTGGGTTGAACCACCGGCTCCACCGGGAGCGGTGCCGTTGCCGCCCGAGACGCCGGCGTTAGCACCAGCGCCTCCATTGCCGCCGAAGACGCTTGTTCCGCCCGGTGCCCCAACGCCGCCAGTCGTACCGCCACTCGATCCGCCACCTGCGCCGCCGTACACAGAAGATCCGCCAATGCCTTGGTTCCCGCCGCCGCCGCCGTAAGCCGAATTGGAAGAAGTCGCCCCGGACGATCCGCCGTCACCCCCGCCGAAATCTCCGTCAACTCCATATCCTGCGCCCCCGAACCCTGACCCGCTGGCCACTTGCTTTGGTCTCCCTCCCGGCGCGAAGCCGGTAGCGCCAACGCCTGTCGTGCCAGCACTGAGCATGCCGCCACCGCTGCCGCCGGTGCCGCCGCCGTTTGCGCCGCCAGCGCCACCATAGATGGTCATTCCGGCATAGGTCGAATTGCCTCCTTGCACGCCGGGCGCTGCCGCACTTGGGCCAACCCCACCAGATCCGACAATCAACGGCCCCGCTTCGGGCACACTGGCCGCAGCCAGAGTGAACGGAAGGCACGCACCTCCGCCAGATCCGAAAGCTGCTGTCCCGGTGCTACCAGTCTTGGCACCGGATGCTCCAGCAGCCCACAGCCAGCCGCTAAAGCGCCGATATCCGGGCGGCTTTGGTATGGCGGCAGTGGACGCGGTCCAATCTTTGATGAATCCGTTCACAACGAAAGAGTTCAGCGACGCACCATCGCACTGCATGACGCGCGTTTCGCCTGGGTACATCAGGTATGCCGCCTTGCCGTCGATGCCGCCCGTAGCTGGCCGCGTCGTGATCGTCCAGTCCGTGTACTGGATCGTGTACGAGCCGACGACAGTTGCCGAGCCGCCCGGCGCCGTCAGCGTGGTGTAGCTGAAGCTGGTCGGGCTCAGTACCGTGATTGCAAACGTGCCGTTGTACGCGGCCGGCGTGGCGCCGCTCACGGTCACGTAGTTGCCAGTCGCGAGGCCATGCGCCGATGCAGTCGTCAGCGTGGCCGTCGTGCCGCCCGCGTTGATCGTGGAAACGGTCTGTGGCGATACGCCGCTGTCGTCCAAGCGGTAGACAGCAGACAGCGTGAGCGTCGAACCAGCCACGTACGAGCCAACGGGCGATGCGGACGTGCCTGGAGCCGACAGCATCGTGTACGTCAACGCCGTGGTGCTCGTTACGGTCACAACGAAGGTGCCGTTATAGGCCGCTGGTGTGGCACCAGAGACCGTGATCGTGTCACCCGTGGACCGGCCATGCGGCGCCGACGTCGTGAGCGTCGCCGTCGTGCCAACGCTGGTCAGCGTGGCGATCGTCTGCGCCGTGTTGGACGTGTACGATACAGCAGTGCCGATCGTACGGATGAGGAACGGTTGCGACGTGCGGCGCAGGACCAAAAGATCGCCCGCCGTGATCGACAGGCCAGCAGGAACGCTGAACACGGTCGTAGAGAGCGGCGAGGCCACGGTGCCCGACGTTGTGCTGACTGCTGCCGGCGCCTCAAGCTCGATGTCGCCAGATCCCGAGTTTCGCAGTGTGACGTTCCAGCCGTTGCCAAGCGCCGACGGCAAAGCGAACGTCTGCGTGAAGGTGCCGGACGTGAAATCGATGAACTGGCCCTGGTCGGCGTTCGTGAGCTGCGTATTGGACGTGCGCGCCGAACGGAACAGCGGGCCGCGCAACTGCCACGTCGGCACCATGTTTTGCGAGATCAGCTCGTATGGCGCATTTCCGCCCGGCTGGCCCGGCAATGCAGCACTGAACGCCAGTTGATCGACATAGTTCTTCGTCACGCCAACGAGCCGGTATTCGGTGCCGGTATCGACCATGAGCACGTATTGCGACAGGTCGCCCGGGCGCAGTGCCGTGCCATCGGCTTGCAGGATGTTGCGCGCGCCAAGGCCAGAAATGTTGATGGTCGACACGCCCGTGTTCGTGGTGCTTGGCTTCCATGCAACCAGCGTATTCGCCGTGTACGAAAGCAGCGGCGTAGCAGGCGACAGCACGTACGTGTTCGCCGTGCCAGTTGCCACACCACCGACAATCACAGCGCCAGTAAAGCCGGGCATCGAATCCTTGATGCACTGCTTCAGCAAGCGCAGATGGTCATCGCCCTGGCTCTTCGGATCACCGCCCGCCGGATTGGCCGGGTTCAGGTCGTTGATATATTGGCCGTTTTCGAGTGCCACTTAGTACCCCCACGAATTCCGTGTTCGACTGCCCCACAGGACAGCCGCAATTTCTGTTTGCAATGGCGCCACGCCCTTCGACCTGGCCGCATCCGCCGCCACGCTGCGTAGCAAGTCACGAAACTTCTGCGTGTAGATCGCGACGTCTCGCTCATCGCGGAGGAAGTCGGCCAGTTCGGCCAGAGCGCCGTAGAAGTACAGGTCAGGCGCACGTGCGAACAGGTCGTTGGTCGGGTTCGCGTCCGACAGGTAGACGGTTTGCAGGTAGCGCAGCGTCAGTTGGTAAGGCTGGTCTGCCGGCCGGTTGAATGCGATCCGATTCCCGTCAACAGCCCAATAGGTCGGCTGCCCGGCGTTTGCTTCGTCCACGGGCATTTGCGCAGCCACGACCGGCACCAGCTCGAGCCGCGGCTGTAGGGTTTCGCACCACATAGCCACGGGCGAATCGAAGTCCGCCGGCAGATCGATGAAGCGCGCCCCGACCGAAAGGGACAGCGGGACCTCGACTTCCTTTGGGAAGATCGCCAGGCGCCGGTTGATCTCCGCTTCAGCCAACGCAATGAAGCCTGGGATTCTCGCCGCCAAATCTTCTCGATGGGATCGATCGACGATCGCCGCCTGCAACTCGGCGTACGTCGTGATCATTCGGCTACCTTCCGGGTGTATTTGCGCTTGGCCGGCGGCGGATCGTTATCAGCGACTTCCTCGACGTGCTCCGGCTTATCGGCCGTCGGGGGCGCCGGTTGTTCGCCCCATACGGCAAAGCCATCGCGCCGCGCTGCCGCTTCTTCCTCTGCATCCGGCACCACGCGCATGACATCGCCCTGGTACAGCGCTTTCGGGTATTCCAAGAACTCCATGTGCGTGCTCCAAAAAAGAAGCCCCGCACTAGGCGGGGCTCCGGGTTACGTCGGCGTCGATCAGTTCGACAGGATGCGTGCGGCCAATTGCGCGCGCAGGGTCTTGTAGCCGTACAGGACATCGATACGAGCCGGGAAGGTGTCGTTGTTGATGTTGTACTGGCGGATCATGCGCATGCTGATACCGTCGAACGCCTCACGGGCCTTCCAGTCCACGCCGTCCGGCATCACGAGGTCGGCAGTCGCAAACGCGAACGCATCCTTGTGGTAGGCCAGCGACGGCCGATAGATCGCCGAGGCGCCGCCGATCTTCGACACCGCGGCCGCGTTCGCGGGCGCCGCGGTCACGTTCTGACGACCGCCAGTGGTGGCGATGGCCGGCGAGATTTGCACGGTTCCGGCGCCGCCTGCGTAGTCTGCGGTGACGACGAACTGCATCAGGTTGCCCGTATCGAGCTTCGTTTCCGGATGCACGCGATTCACACCAGCGAACGTGATCACGTCGCCCTTCTTGAACGTCGCCGTGCCGGTCTGGACGATGATCGAGGAGCCAGTTTGGCCGGCGCCGTTGACGGTGTAGCCGGTCGTGGCCGCCGCGGTGCCGGTTGCTTGCGAGGACAGCAGCGTGTTCTCGTAAATGTCGCCGAAGCCCGCGGTACGGCCGACCAGGCCGTCGCGGTACTGCTTGGAGATCGTCGCCGAGTCCTGGAACAGGCCCTTGAGGTTATCGACCATATCCACGTTGTCCTGCGTGTTCAGCAGCAACGTACGATCGGACGTCGGAACCAGTGCGTCCGTCAGCAGCTTGCGTGCGAGCAGGGCTTGACGGAGGTTCAGCGTCGAACCGATGTTATTGACCGTCTGCGCCACGTCGAGCGCCATGGACAGTGCGTCAGCTTCGATGTTCGCCGCCAGGACGGAGACTGCCGGCTCGATGATGCGCGAGCTGAAGTCGTCCAGGTTCATCGTCAGATCGATGGCGGTGAACGACAGGTCGACGCCCTTTTGCGTGGCGACTTGCAGCGTCACGCTGGTTTCCGTCGTGTCCTGCGGGACCATCGTCGCGCCGGTACGGACCGTGTATTCGTTCGGCAGTCGGATCTTCAGGCTGTCGCCGATCTTCGCGCCGGACTTGGCGAACGAATCGTCGTACTGGCGGTTGATCGAGCCGACGAAGTTCAGTTTCTGGTGCAGGATGCGCAGTGCTTCACGGGTGATTTGCTGCGGGGTGAGGATGGTGTTTGCCACGGTAATAGTCCTTTAACGTTTGCGTACTTGAGAATTGCGGTGGGCCATCCACTCCGCGGTGCTCATCTTTGCCGGGTCGCGCTGGGCGCCCGGACGGGCAGCACTGACGCGAGTTGCCGGCGGCGGCACGGGTGGAGCGGCGGTCTTCTCCGCTTGCTTCTTTTCGAGCTGGGCGAACTTCTCCGCGCGGTCGATCAACTTCAGCAGGGCCGGCTGCTGGATCAGCAGACGCCCGACAGACTTGTCAACCTTCACGCCGTTGTCGGAGAGGTACTTGTTCAGCGCTTCGGCGCGCTGAGGGGACCAGCCGGGAATCTCACGCTGCACATACGCTTCCGCTTCCTGAACTTGCTTGGCAATCTCTTGCTGCTCGTTCAGAGCAAACTGCTGCTGTTTCTGCGTGACTGCTTCTACTGCCTTGTTTCGTTCCGCCTCCAGCTGACGTTGCCGCTGCTGGTACAACATGGCGTTCTGCGGGTCGTTCGCGATCAGCTCGTCCCAGTTCAGTTGATCGAACACGGCGAGTTGGTCGTTTAATGCCTCGACTTTCGCCATTTCCTTCACGAACTGTTGCTGCGTCTCGCGCTCCCGCGCTACAGCTTCGCGCTCCGCCTCTGCGGCTTTGCGCACTTCCGCAGCTTCCTGCGTCTTGCGGGTGTAGTCGGCCTGCATCAGCCGCTCAGCCTGCAATTTCTGCGCTGCGGTCTTCGGTAGGACGAACTTTCGCCCGTCTACCTCGATCTCTTCTTCCTCTTCCGGCTGCTCGCCACCTTCGGCGCCCTCGCCTTCCAGCTCATCGCCGGCCGGGTTCGGATCGTTGTGTTCGTCCGAATCCGCCGTCGTATTTGGCAATTCGGAATCCGTGTTTTGCGGTTGTTCCGTGGTCATCTACATTCCTCTTTTGGGGTGGTTATTAAGCTGGCGTCACGAGGATCTGCCCGCGGCCGGCCGTGAACGACATCGAGCCGGCGCCGAGCAGCGTGCAGTCGGTGCGAGTGATGGAGCCGGCGGCGGGGGCGATCGGCATGCGCACAGCAGGAGTGCGGAGGACGCCCGTCCAGTCCTCCTGCACGCAGTCGGCGCCCGTGTTGCCGAAGTTGCCCATGGCTTGAATGCTCCAGGCGGAACCGTTCACGCTCATGCTGAGCAGGTGGTTCAACGACTTGAACTTGCCCGACCCGTTGCCAGTCACGGAAACCGACACGTCAAGCTGCACGGTGGCGCCGTCAGTAATGCGCTGCGCCGCCAGGCTGGAGCCCTGGAACCGCGCGCCGTCGCCGGCTGCTGCCGCCGTGATATCGGCCTTGTTGTCGACGCCGAAGCCATCGGCCCGCGCTGGAGCAGAGAACAGGCAGTTCGTCGGCGAATTGATCTTGAAGCCAGTGAACCCGGTACCAATCACGCTACCTGCATCGCCGCGGCTGGCATCGCCGCCGACGCTCCATGGCGCGCTGTCCTGCACGTTCCTGTTCGCTGCATTCGTGCCGTAGTTGTCGGCGTTGCTCGTCGTCCGGAAATCGTTACTCGGCAGAGTCGCGGTGTCAGCAGTGATGCGCTTGCCAAGCTTGTGCGCGCCACGCTGCGTGAGGTGCAAGCCGTCCACGCTGCTAATCAGGCCGGCCGCCGCTTGGCCCTTGTTCGCTGCTGTGGGGTCGACGATCTCGGCGAACGCGTCGATGCATTGCATGCCCGGCGTGTTCCGGCAGTACTGCTTGATCCAGTCGTTGACCTTCAGAATCGTCGCGGTTTTCGGCGCCGACCATGCGCCGTTGCCCGCGCCCAGCGGTAGGATCGTCATGGCGTATACGATCTTCTTACCGCTTGCGAGCAGCCGCTCGTAGATCGCTTGCAGTTTCGCTTGGATCGATTCCGGAGTAGCGCCGCCAGTGGCGTCGTTGGTCCCGCCCATAACGAACGCATAGGAGGCGTTGATGTTCGCAACCTCGTCGACGCGATCGAGCATTTCACTCGTGGTTCGCCCAACCGCCGCCGAGATGCCCATCAGGTCGAAGCGCTGGTTCGACAGCACATTCGCCCATACGAACCAGCCGTTGTCCATGTAGCACGCCATGTTCGCAACGGAAGGCGTGCCATACAGCGGCGCGGAAGCGACGTCAGGGCCGGCGTTGTCGTAGGTGATCGTCGTGCTGGTAGCACTCGTGACGACCTGATTCCCGCGCATGTCCTCGGGAAGGCCCACGACCTGGACCGGCATCCCGATCCCGAATGGGATGCTGGCGGGGGACGTGAACGTCACGGTCACGATCCCGTTGGAGCGCGACGCGGACGCGATGTATGCCTGCGCGAAGTTTTGGTAACTGTTGCTGTCGCCGATGATGACCGCGGTATTGCCCAGGGGACGGTTATCCGCCCGGGCACGCCCCACGAATTCACGTTGGTAGACCTTGACTTCTTCCGGCGACGGGCAGTTGTTGACGCTCATCGTTGCGGCGCCGCTACGCGCGGTGGCTCGCAGATACCCGCTCTCGGCGGCCATATCGGCAAACGCGCTGGTGACGGTGCGCTCGGGCCACTTCACCCATTTCGCCACACCGTTCTGCACCGCGTTGAGCGGGTCGCTCGTGAACTCCAGCGTCACATAGCCCGGTGCCGTCGTCGTCACGTTGACGATGCCGCCGGCCGTCACGTGGATCGGGCCGATTTGCTGGTTGCGCGCGATCGCGTATGTCTTCATTGCTGCATTCCTTCAGGAGGCAAGGGTTGCGGTTCAACCGGCGGGGCAGGCTGCTGCGGTGCCGGTGGCGTGATGTCGGGGCTGGTCATGACCTGCTGGAGGGTTTGCAGCACAAGTGTCTGGATCGCTGCTGGATCGACCGTGGAGGCCGCGGGCGCCATCGCTTGCAGACGATCCGTTTCCGCCTTGTAGGCCTCGATCTGGACCTTGATCCGGTCGTTCTCGACCTTCGCGGCATCCAACGTGCGATCCTGCTCTGCGGCCTGTAGCTGCTGGCCGAGCTGCTGAATCTGCGCGGCCATCTGCTGCATTTGCTGCTGCGCGGCGAGTGCTTGCGGGTCCTGACCTTGGAGCTGCGGAGGCAGCATCTTCTTGAGGCGTTCGGCGATTTCGTCGGCGCCCGGCCAGTCCAGGTTCTTCGCCAGCAGATCGCCGATGATCGGTGCCGATGCCGGGTTGGCCCGGATGAACTCGACCATCTGTGCCGCGGCTTCCTCGCGCCGCGTGGTGAAGCTGGGGCCTGTCTCGCACGTGACGTCGTACTTGCCGGCCGTCAGATCGAACGAGCGCAGCACGGCTTGCGTGTCGGCTTCCTCCTGCGGATCGGGCTGCGGCGGCTGCATGCCGTTCACGGCCACGTGCGAGTTCGATCCGTCCTCGTGGATGACCCGCAGCATGCGCGGGCCGCTGTACACCTTCGGGATCAGGTCGCACAAGATCCGGCCGGCGTGGCGGATGCCGCGCGACAGGTTGTCGATGTAGTTGAACGTGGAGACGTCGCCTTCACGCTGGCGTGCCAGGATCGCGCGGCCCGACGTTTCGTTCGACTTGGCGCCGAGCGAAGCGTCAAACAGCCCCATGATCGACTTCATGTCATCGGAGGCGTTCAGTGCTTCTTGCAGCGCGCCAGCAGGCGGGCCGGCGAACGGCTGTCGCTGCGGCGGCGGCACTGGAGTGCCGTTCACCTCTACCGCGTCGTACTCGATGTACTGGTGCGTCTGCGTGTTCGCCGTGGCCCACTTCTGCGCATCGGTCGTGAACTGGCCGACAGCGCCAATGAACGGGGCTTTCGGCGCTAGGGCAACAAGCTCGGTAGATGCCGTGCGCCAGAAGTTGAACATCATCTGCGGGTCTTTGGCGAAGCGCACCAGCGACAGCAGATGCCGCTCGCCGTCGATGATCACTTCGTCGCCGTACACCGGCACGATCGGGATGTACTTGCCCGGCCAGTCGTTCGTTTCCAGCACGTCGCAGCCGGACAGGATGTACTGCGTGACCTTCATCGTGCGCGTGGGGCGAGTGGCCTCCACGGTTACACCGTTCACGTCGAAGAAGTCGCGGTTCTCTTCGTAGTCCTTCTCCAGCATCACGTTGCCGTTGGAGAGCTTGACCAGCGTGGCCGGCACTTCCTCGCGCTTCCAGTACTCGGCGACGCGAATCTCGTCCTCGGTGAACCAGTCCTGGCCGTCCCGGCTGTCCGCCATGAAGTCGACCATATCGGCCTTGGGCCACTTGCGTTTGAACTCGTCCCTGCTCCACATTTCGGTGACGATCGCAACGTTCCAGTCGGACGAATCCGCGGCCATCGACATCGGGTCGCCGTAGACCGTCAGCGGGTTGCGGATTGGCTCGATTCGGATGTCCTGGTCGAACGCGTCGTCGCTCGCGTATTCGGTACTGATGCGGAAGTAGCCAAAGCCACCGGTGACGGCGTTCTCCAGCGCGTTGTCGTAGGCCACGTCAGCATCAGACGTGTACTCGATGTTGCGCACGAGGCCATCCAACAGCTTTGCGGTTTCCTGGTCAGCACCATCGCCCACCGGGTGGAATTTGATCGACGGCGTGTTTTGGCGCGCGTCGTTCGTGACCTGGCGGATGAACGCCGGCAGGCGGTTCAGCGTCAGGCATGGGCGCCCTTCGCGGTCCCGCTGCTGCTTAATCTGCTCGGGCCACTGCTCGCCCAGGCGGGCGAACCGTACGTCAGCGAGCCAGTTTTCCCGGTTCTCCGATTCACGATCGCGCGCACGTGCGAGTGCCTTGCGTGCCTCGATTAGCAGCTCTTCGTCTTTACTCGCCATGTTTTGAACGCGAAATAGGGATTGCGGCGAGGGCTTGCGCCGTCGCCGTGTTACTTGGATCTCAGGGGGTTAGCCCAGCCAGCCGCTAGGCACGTGCTGCCGTGGGGCTACCGGGCGTTTTGGTGCTTCTGGTTTGACGATCGCCGGGAATAGCTCAGCCAGTGACCAGATGCAGGCGTCTGCGCGGTTCGGGGAACGCGGGCCGGTGTAGCCTGTCGTGCTGAATGCGCACAGCTCGTCCTCCAGCTTCGGCAGCATGCCGACGTGCCGCACCTTGCCTTGCTCGTACAGTGCGGAGAACGGTTCGGCGCGTTGCACCTTGCCGCGGCTCGCCGTGACCATCTTGAAGTTGACCTTCACGCCCATTTCCCGGGCTGCAGCCAGGATCACCTGTTTGACCATCGCGCCGCCGAAGTTCGATTCAGCCACCAGACAATCGGCGCCGTGTCGCTGGTACGCCGTCACAGCCATGCGGCCCCATGTCGCCGGGCCGGCCTGCAACGTCGCGTCTTCCAGCACGTATGCCTTACCGTCAGTCGCCAGCCCGGAGACCACGAGGCCGATTTCGTCGTTGTCGCTCTGGCTGTCGTCGTCCGAGCCGGATGGGTCCACGGCCACGACGACACGCACGAGGTCTTGCGGCGCTTCGTCTGCGCGCCAGCGATCGATGTCGGCTTCGTCGAACAGTGCGTTCGGCGTCGCCTCTGCGAACTCACCGTGCAGGAAGCGGCGTTTCATCCGCTCCGTCAACCCTTCCAGCGTGTCCAGGTACTCGGGCGAGAGGTTCGCCGCATTGTCCATGGGATTCATCTGGAACGATTCGTAGTTGCCGGCGTTCTTCAGCGGCTCGCCCGTCTCCGGGTCAACCTTCTGCTTGAACACCTTGAACGTCCAGTGCGCTTTGCTGGGAGGATTGCAGTCGAACAGGAAGCGCAAGCGGAGCGGCACGTCCTCGCGGCCCGGTATCTTCTGCATCACGCGCTGCGCGAGTCGGGTCAGCAGCATTTGAATGCCGGCCCAGCTGATCTGCGACGCCTCGTTAGCGTAGATCGTGCAGAACTCCATGCCCAGGATCTTTTCCATGCGCGGGCCGTCGTCCAAGCCACCGAACCAGATTTCGGAGCCGCCGGGCAGCGTTGCATAGCCGTCCGACATGTTCATCTTCCAGTCCGTGTCCTTCACCAGCTCCGGGAAACACACGCGCATGACCTTCGGGAACGTGTCGAGGATGATTGACGACTTCACGTGGTTGTACCGGAAGCGCACGATCATGTGCCGCGACCCTGGCGCCTTGAGCGCGCGGGCCACGATGTTGCGTACGGTGATGAAGGTCTTGCCGGAGCGGCCACCGCCGAAGAGCATGATCCACACGGCCAAGCCGGCCATGATCTTCGTTGCGGCCGACTGCTTTTCGGTGGGAGTAAACGCCATCACAAATCCGCGTCGACGGACGACAGCACGATCTGAAGCGCCCCGCCGTCCTTGCCGGTGTGCTCCTGCTGGATCTTGTCGCCGTATCGCTTCGGGTCCCACTTGGCCAGCAGCTTCAGGCGAGTTTCGATACGCAGCTTGGACCGCTGGATGACGTCAGCGTCTGTGCGCACCATGCCGTTGTCGTCGATGTACTTGTCGTTCCGGCCATCGTCGGCGATATCAAGGCACTCGGCAGCGATGGCGTCGAACCCCTCTTCGCGTGCGCGCGCGATGTCGGCCTTAAATGCCGCGTCACCCTCACGCCAGTGGTTCACAGTACGAACTGCCGGCATGTGCTCGTCACGACAGATCTTCTCGAGCGGCTCGCCCTTCGCTAGGCGCTGGATGATCTCGTCCGCAATCTCTTGCGTGAATGTGCTCGGGCGCCCCTTCGGCTTCTCTTCAGCCTCGGGCGCAGCTTTCTGCTTTGCTGGTTTCTTGGCTGTCATAGTGATCGGTAAAAAAATGGCCCGGCGCGAGTTGTCGCAGGCCGGGCCGAATGCCTCTGGTCGTTACGCAGAGGGAGGAGACACAGGTAATTGGATCGCGGCGATGCGCGTCTGCTGGAGCTGGCAAAGGATCATCAGCCACCGGCGCTCGTCTTCGAGGGATAGCTGCATCGCTTGCTCCGATGATTGGCGCCGGTTACAGCGTCCGGCGTCGAGGGCCGCAGGTCATGCGCTCGACTGAAACGCAAAAAGCCCCGCGTCATCGCTGATCGCGGGGCTCTCGATTGTTTAGGTTGTGGTGGCCGGAGCTTATCCCGGCAATGGTAGGAAGCATAAGTGCGGGGACCACGTTCGCCACCCGTAGGACCCCTACCGCTCTCTAATGACTCTGAGCTATTCTCCCGCACTGTGCACTTTCGTGCATTCACCACGCAGCATGCGGCTGGATTCGAACCAGCGTACCCCTAGGGACCAGAGCCCGAAGCTCAGTTGCCGTTAACCTGCCTTGGCTACGCATGCTGTGTGGCGACTGGTTACGCCAGTCAGGCGACAACGAAAACTTGGCTACTCCTGGGGACGGATTCGAACCTCATTGCCCTTAGTCGGCAGCATTCATTCCCAAAAACTGCCGTCTGCCTGGGACGGCGCCTATTTCACCACTATAGGTCAAGCAGAAGTAGCCGACTAATTTTATCGAATTTCAGAGACGCCGGGGGCTCCCATCAGGGAACCCGGACACGTCTTGAGGGACGGAAATTAGTTGTGATTAGGAATGTACGGTAGAGCACACATTGCAGTCAAGACATTTACGCGCGGAATTTTCTGTTCCGGCGGTATTGTCGTTTACTTGCTACGATTGCCGGTCCTCGCCTACCTGAGTGCTCCGTACGCCCCATAACTCCGGGGTAGCACACTCAAGCCACATGACATGCCACCGCAGGGCGCCGTGTCCCGTGAAGTTCGTGGTGCTGGCGACTATCTGCTGGCTGCCGTCCGCGAGGACGATGTAGTTGCGGATTTTAGTGTTGCGTTTTTTCGTTCTCACATGCAGGCGGACACGTTTCCCTGTGTGGTCGTAGTGCGCGTACGTCCTCCCTGCATACCAGCCTTCACGAAGGTTGCGGCTTGCGTTGATCTTCATCGCGTCTTCTCCTTCCCCGTTGGCCCGAGCTGGCGGCGCACTTCGTCGTTGGTGGGCTTGCTCATTGGTTGACTCCTTCTCGCTCTAAGAGCGCTTCTATCGCCGCCTGCGCGGCCCTGAACTTCTCTACAAACTCCGTTGCCGGCCGGTGCGGGATGCCCATCTTGCGGCACACGACCTCCGGCTGTGCCATGCGGATGTAGCACCACCAGAGCATGAGCCGGTGATTCAGGGGGAGCTGCGGCATGGTGCGCTCGATCAACCAGGCGTCGGCTTCGTCCACCTGGCGGCGGTCAATGCTGGTAGGCGCAGTGCCCTCGGCGGCCTTGCGCATGCGGTCGCAGATGGCGCCGGTCTGGCTGCTCGCTGGGCGCCGGGCGTCATCGGCCACTACCCGGGCCCAGTTCTCCAGCCTCCATCCGATGTCGCGGCGCTCGGTCATGCGGCGCTCCCGAACAAGCGGAGCTGACTCGCCACCGGCTGAACCACCACGCCCAAGTGCCACAGTGGCGACAGATCCACATTGAAACCGAACAGTGCGGACCCATGCGACGCTGCCTCCTGCCTCAGATTCTCTCGCAGCACTCCGAACTTGAGCCGCCCACGCACGAAGAGAATAGACGTGCACGACTGCATCGCGATCTGGAAAATTCGGGTATCCGGGTGGGCCGGGATGAGCAAGGCAACCTGCACCCCGGCATGCGCCGCTTGAATGCACTTCTCAACCCAACGGTCACGGGCCTCTCCATAGGGCGGGTTGCACCAAACGGTATTGCCAGCCCACGGCAGCGCACAACCGTCCTGTGGCAGCGCATAGAACCTACGGGCCCCCGTAGGGTTGTCTGGCTCCGTACAGGGATCGAGGTCGAAGCCGCCCATCAGTGCCCGGACGGGCTCCAGCAGGTACGAGGGAGTGAGCATCGCTTGCCGCGCGTGTTCGTCCGAGCGGCGGCGCTTCGCGTTGTCGAACCTGTGAATGGCATTCGTCACGCTTCCTCCTTCAGTTTCTTGAGCCGTGCCCGGTACTCGTCGCGGATCCGCTTCAGGTCCTCGATCGTGTACTTGCGCGGCACGTTGTCTGCTTCCAGCGCTTCGACGCGCGCTAGGCCGATGCGAGCGATCAGGCCGATCCTGTAATCGACTGCGCGGCCGGCGCCATGACGGTTGCAGTGAACGAGCTGCCGATGCACGTTGTCCTCGTTGAAGCGGAGGTGCGGCGCGCTTCCCGTGCTGCGGTAGTGCCCAGCGTCCCACGCGGAACCGGTCAGGTAATCTCTCGTGTTCGTCCGGCCGCAGCAGATGCACGGCAAGTCCCGGTCGCGCTCCCTGACGTAGGCATTGAATGCGGCCTGCGCCTCCTTCATCCATTCGCTGCGGGTCTTCAGCTCCTCGCGCTTCTTGCGATCGGCCGCGCGCTCGGCACCCTTGGCCTTGGCCTTCTGCTTCGCCGTGATGGCCTGGCCGTACTCGATCGCGCAGGGAACGCCGCAGACAACTTGCAGCGGGCTGCCAGTGAACGCCGTACGGCATACGCGGCACGACTTCTTCTTCGGGCCGGCGGCCGGCTTCGGTTCGGCTGGCTTGAAGCCGGCGCTACGTGGGCCTAGTGAACGGCGGGTGAGCGGCGTTTTCTGCATGTGGTGCATTCTCCTTTCGAAGGCGCCCGGCGCGCGGCCGGGCTACTGTTACTTCCCTACGTTGACCATGCCTTTGAAGTCGGCGGGAACCACGATCGCGTGTACCTTTCCGTCGCGGATGCCTTCGGCGATCATCAGATTCGCCTGAGCCGCCATATAGTTCACGGCGCCGGCATTCGCGTTCAGGGTGGCAATTCGCTTCGCCTCCTGCTCAGCCTTCTGGACTTCCACGGCGGACTGTTTCAGCTCGTTCTGCGCCTTCACGAGGTTGTTGGCCGACGTGGTTATCGCGGCCGGCGGGACTGCGTTCCGAACCAGCACCTGCGTGACCTGAACGGCGGTACTAAGCTTTTCGCTGTCCAGTTCTGCCTTGATGCCGGCGAGGATCTGCGCTTCGATCTGGCTGCGATCGATGTTGATCTTCAGCGCTTCATATTTCGGAACGGTCTTGTAGACGGCATTGCGGGCTACCGTGGTCAGGTAGTTCTGCATAAGCAGCGGCTCGCCCTCATCGTTCACGCCGTGGAAGGACCGCGCCTTGTTGATGTACAGGTCCGAAACGCTGGAGGGCGTCACGTTGTACACGACGGTCAGGTCGAAATCGTCCATGGTCACGTTCTCCACCGTCTGAGGGCGCAAGTCCTTGACCTCGGCGTTGATTTCCCGGATCGGGAACTTCAACACGCTGTCGAACACCGTCACTTCTACGGTGCCCGCGGCGAGCTCGCCGGCATCGATGGTCTTGTCCCAGTTGACTCGCAGGCCAACTTCGCCTTGCGCCACGCGGGTGCAGCCCGTCAGGGCGAGGAGGATGGCGAATACGAATGCAATGTTTTTCATGGTTTCCCTTCGTTTTGGTACTGCGGTTATGCGCTCGCGCGCGAATTAATTGGAGGCCTTCTGCTGCGCCAACAGGCGTCCGTAGCGTGCCTCCGGGTGCGCTGCCAGGTACTCGCGCATCTTCCGGTCCGTCTCCTCGCGCTTGGCACGGTCGCGTGCATCCTCTTCGGCCTGACGCTGCGCCTGGATCCGCGCCAGCTTCTCTTCCGGCCCTTCAAGCTGCGCCAACGCCTCCTTGAGCTTCAGCAGGCCTTCAGGCTTCGCCGGCGGCAGTCCGGATTCGTTAGGCAGCGCGAGGTGCTGTGGCGGCGCGGGCAGCAGGCCGGCGGTTACGGCTTTCTGCACGGCGATCTGGCGGCGGTCGCCATCCCAGCCGGCGGACACAGACCAGCACACCGGCTTGTTGGTTGCGCGTGCGTCGTCGACGAGGCGCTTGTACGCGTCCTTGAACGCCATGCGAGCGCCGATCTCGTCGCCGCTCGCCAGCAGTGGGCGGGCTAGGTTGAACGCCTCGGCCATCTCCTGAGTCCATACGATCGTCTCGCGCTCGTCCTGGCTGGTGATCGCCACGGCCCACGCCTCGTTTTCGTCGGGCCGGCCGTCCAGCAGCTTGCAGCGGGCGATGATGCCGTTCGGGTTCGGGGCGAAGTCCGGACGCTCCATGCAGTAGGCAGCGAACGCTTTCTCGATCACGGCCGGCGCGAATGGCGAGAGCTGACGGAACCACAGATTGATGTCGGCCGCTTCGGGCAGCGGCTTGCCGTAACCGGCCAGTACCTCGGCCAGCAGCTTCGCGAACTTCGGCTTGTCTTCAGTGCGCATCGATCAGCTCCTCCATGTCGACATCAATCACGTCCCCGTCTGGCGCCGCGGTGCCGTCCTCGTTCATCAACTCGGCCAGGATCCGCGCGTTGCGTTCGTCGATGCTCTCCGGGCCGGTAGTGCGCTTGCTCGCGAGTTCGATGAAGTTGTCGATGTGCTGGGCGTCACGCAGGATCAGATCGAGGCCATTGAACTTGCGGTGCCGGTCGTTCTTCCCCATGTGCCATTCGCTGCGAGAGCAGCCCAGGATCGCTTCGCAGACCTGCCGTGGCTCGTAGAGCTTCAGCGCGGCTTTGATCGCCTTACGGCGTTTGTCGTCCAGCTGAGACCCTGGCGAGTTCATCGTTTTTTGCCAGTACGCGAAAACCTCGGCGACGACATCGCGGTCGGGCGGCGCATCGCGGCGCTCGACAGAGAGTTCCTTTCCCTTCCCTTCCTCTTCCCTTCCTTTCCCTTCCCTTCCCTTCCCCTCGTGTGGCGTGGCTGACGCGTCGTCCACGCGTGCCGCACGCGTCGAAGTCGTTGATTTGACTTGACCTTCTTCGGGAGCCGGCAATTCCGACTCGGATTCCCGGTTGTTGATGATCTGGTGCTTTGCGAAGGTCGGAATGACGCCATATTCCTCGCCATTCACCTCGTACCGCACGACAAAGCCACGCGTCACCAACGCGTCAAGTACGCGTGAAAAATCGCAGGCGTCGTACGGCAACACGTCGAGCTTGAGTGCGCGAGGCCGCCACTTGAAGCGGCCGTCGCGATCGCAACACGTGAACAACCCGATGAAGGCAAGGCGAACTGGCAATCCCGTTTCCTGCTCTAGCTCGAACAGGTCTTCGTGCTTGAACAACTCGGGCTTAACGGTGCGGATGCGGGCCATGATTACGCGGCCTCCCGATACACGTTGCCGGCGTCGATGCGCGAGCGCACGGTGTTCAACGCCTGAGTGACCTCCCAGCGCTTGGCGATCGCCATTTGCTGTTCGTGTACTTGTAAGGCTTCTTCGATGCCACGCAGCGCCTCGCCGTCCAGGCGGAAGTTGCCAGTACGAGCGCTGCGGATCTTCGCGCGGAATGCGCCGTCAAGGGCCGTGACGAACGCTTGTTCGAACTCCGCGCCGATGCCCTTCTCGCACAGCACGAGGCCGACGTTCAGCGAGCAAACGACGCAGCACCACGACTCCTCGTTGGCGTCTCCGGTGCGCAGGTTTTCGAAGGACAGCCAGTACGCGAGGCCGATATCGGTCGTCTGGTCCTGGCTGAGAGTGGAGGCGTTCTCGCCGCGTGCATGACACATGGCGATCGCTACTAGCCCGCCGTGCCGCGTGACGGGCTTGGGGACGTATTTCTTGTTTCGGGGCTTCTTCGCTTTGGTCATGGCCGTACTCCTGCTTCGCCGAACAACGCCGCCACGAGCGGATCTCGGCGGTTGATGGCCGGGTAGACACGGTAGGCGGACTGTTGCGGAATTCCGAAGATGCCGAGCGCTTCGCCGCGGCTGGGCGATGGGCCGTAGTGCCAGACGTACTGGCAGCCCGTAGGGGTATTGACGCGCTCACGATGGGCGCGGCCGACACGCTCAAGTTCCGCGACGCGCAACCGGCATGTAGCGACCGAGTAGTGTGTCAGTCGGGCCAAGTCGTAGGCGGTCCGTGGCTCAGTCTTGAGCAGGTCGGCGATTTGCCCCACCAGTTCCTCGATCGGGAACCGGCGTTGGCTGCGGTCTACAGGGAGAGGCCGGGTCATGGTTCCGCCCTTCCCGCCTGTTCAGCGGCGCAGCGGTCCCACTCGGCCTGCCATTCAGCGATTGCAGCAGCGTGCCAGTTGAACTCGTGCTCGTCCCGGCCTTCGCCACGGATGAACGCCGCTTGCGCTTTCTCACGGATCGCGGCGCGGGGGATGATAGGCTCACACATAGTCAGCGCTCCTTTTCAGACGGCACGATGTACTTCTTCGTGTACTTCTCTGCCGTCTCAGCGAGGTTGTTCACGTCGGCATTGAGGCGCCCGTACTCGCGTTCCTCGCTTTCCGGGTGGTTCGACTTGTGAAACTCACGCTTGTACGAGCTATTGCGAATCACGACGTTCTTGACCATCGACAAAACCTTCGTCACGTCCTTGTGGTGTTCTTCGTTATCCATGGTGTCCTTTCAGTCTCCCCGGTCACTCCGGGTTATCGTTGTGAGATTTCGGTCGCAGCCGGAAGCCATTAAAGGAGCCTCCGGTTGTTCATCGCTCGTGCAACTGGCCTACGACTGGCCCCTGTTCGCATGGCCGGTGGATGGCTAACATGCGCCTGCATCTTGTCCATCAGCAGCCTGTAGGCATTCGTCGCAGCAGGGAGGCCGAGGGATGCGGAGTACTTCGTGAAAGCACTCTTGGTCTTCGGGCCGACGCGAACGCGGATGATCTCGGTACGCGCTTCTTCTGCTTCGAGAGCTGCGAGGACTGCGGCAGCGATTACGGGACTCATGGTTTTCATGCGCTTCTCCTTGGTGTTGCGGGTTACGAGGTTTGGGTAACGATGGGTGTTGCTTACTGCGTAGCCGGCTCGGGACGCTCCCCGAACACAGCGGGATTTAGTTCGTAGCGGGTGACCTGGCCGTCGAGCGCGGTTTCGACTTCCCGGCATCGTTCGCCGGGTACAAGGCCTTGCTTGGCCCACTTCTGGACGGCCTGAGGGGTGATGCCCAGCAGGTTGCCGAGCGCGGTTTGGCTCCCAGCAATGCGGATGGCTTTTTCGATTCCAGTTTCCATGGGTTGTAAGCGATAAGTTGGCTACAACCCTAGGTTACACCATTTCGGTTGTAGTTACAACTAAATTTGCAGTGCGCATTACAACGCGCGCTTGTAATATGAACGGATGGAAACAATGGCAACTCGACTATCAAGACTGTTGCAACAGAAGAACGGCGGAAACCAGTCCGAAATGGCTCGTTACGTCGGTGTCTCGCCGCAGGCAGTCCAAAAATGGGTTTCTGGCGTGAGCGAGCCGAAGGGGAAGAATCTTCAACGCGCGGCGGAATTCTTGGGCGTGGAGCCCGGCTTCTTGCTGTACGGGTCGGAGAGCAAAGCAGACAACGGCGCGCTATCGCGGCCTGAGTCGCCATCGAACAGACAGGGGTACTACCCTGAGAAGCGTCAGGGCGACCGCCAGCAGCCAGAAGTGCATTCGCTCATTACGGCATTCGATCCTGACGACGGTCTAGCCGAAGACATGGTACTCGTGCCGGAGTCGCGCATCGAGTTCGCGGGCGGGGACGGCCGGATCAACTACGAGCTAGTGGAGGACCAGGAGCCGGCCACCTACCGCCGGAGCTGGTTCCAGAAGTACGGCCTGAACCCGGACCACGTGCGCCGCTTCCGCGTCACGGGCGACAGCATGGAACCCCTGCTCTTCCCGCGTGACACGATCCTTGTCAATTTGGACGAGACGCAGGTGGTCGACGGTCGGCTTTACGCGATCCGATACGGCGAGCAGTTGCGTGTCAAGTATCTGAGCAGGCGGCTCGACGGGACGCTCATTCTGCGCAGCGTCAACCCGCTGTACAAGGACGAGGAAGTGCCTCCGGAGGTCGTAGAGGAGCACATCACCGTAATCGGGCGTGTGCGTGATCGAAGTGGAACGGGTGGACTATGAAAAAGATGCTTGTGATATTCGCAGTGGCGTTGGCCGGCTGCGCCAGCAACTCTGGTGTCGTTACGACGGGACCCAATTCGTATTTTGTATCCCGCCAGGCTGCGACCGGCTTTACCGGCCTGGGTTCTTTGAAGGCCGAAGCCATGGCCGAAGCTGGGCAGTTCTGTGTCGCTCGAGGCCAGTCCGTAGAGGTGACAGAAGAAAAAGACTCTCGCCCGCCATACATCGCCGGCAATTACCCTCGTACCGAGATTAGGTTCCGGTGCATCTGAACCGCGCTTAGCCCGCTTTCACAACCAAGCCCGCCTCACGCGGGCTTTTTTTTCGTCCCTACAACTCTCCCGCCGCTCTTCCAACTGAGCGCTTCAACTTTTTTCGCTTCAAACTACAACTAACGCTTGCATCTACAACCGTTTAGTTGTAACCTGTCGTTGTAGCAGTTGAACACGAAAAGGAGCATCCGATGACCTACGCAGACGAAGCCTACGACGAAGCAGTCACCGCATCGTTCCGCCGCGTGTATCGGGAGCTGATCGAATCGGGCTTGCATGAGGCAGACGCCGAGTGCGAAGCGAAAGAGCGCGCCGAAGCTGAAGTAGCCAAGCGTGTTCGCGATGGCCGCGAGCGTGATGCAGAGGACCGCTACCACGTTCGCAAGCTGTTCGCTGCTGCATGACGGATCGGCGCGCACCGTACAACGCGCGCCACGAGAAGCCCGCCTCGCGAAATAGGGACTGTGGGATCAGCATGCCCCGGTTGCGCTCCGTTAGGCGCTGGCAGCCGGAAAGACGGCACCTACCGACAACAACCTGGGGAGCCAGAATGAGCGACACCAACAACGCAGCATCGCCCGCAGCAGAAGAAACGATCACCTCCTACAAGGGGTTCGACGCCAACTGGAAGTGCCGCGATTTCCAGTACGCCGTTGGCGAGACGTTCACGCACGAAGGCGACGTAGAGGCGTGTCGTTCAGGGTTTCATGCCTGCGAATACCCGCTGGACGTGTTCACGTATTACCCGCCGGCCGGCAATCGTTTCGCCATCGTGGAGCAATCGGGTCAGCTGAGCCGCCACGATGACGACACGAAGGTCGCTAGCAAAACCCTCAAGGTGTCGGCCGAAATCAGCTTGGCCGGGATGATCAAGGCGGCTATCGAATACACCGTGAAGCGCTGCAAACCGGTTGACCCGGAGTCGCCCGCACTCTCGAACGAAGACCAAGGCGCGGCCAGCAGCACGGGCGACCAAGGCGCGGCCAGCAGCACGGGC
>NZ_VLKW01000019.1 GCF_007830495.1 Pseudoduganella flava
GCCCCACCAAACGCTGGGCTACCGCAGTCCAATCGAAGTCGAAAAACGGCACGCGATGCCAAATTAGACTGTCTACGGAATCCGGGCTATCTCAGTCTGACCCCGGCATTTGCCGTTGGTTCAAGCTTGCGATAACGGCGCCCCAACTGTGGTCAGAGAAGCCGGTAGACGACGAAGTCGCTGACCGCTGGCGCGATTCGGTCGTGAGCAAGTCGGCGGCTTCGGGCTGAAAACCAAATGCAAACCCTGGGGTCAGACCCGGCGGGTCTGACCCCGGCATTTGCCGTTGGTTTCAAGCTTGCGATATCGGCGCGCCAGGCAGGATCACGGAAGCCGGTAGACGACGAAGTCGCTGACCCGCTGGCGCGATTCGGTGGTGCGCAGGGCGAACAAGCCCGGGCCGATCCGTTCGGTGGAGGCGAAGAACTGAACGTTGTCGACGTACAGGCGGGTGCCGGCCGCGTCGACGACGATGCGCACGCGGTATGGCGTGTTCGCGCGCAGCAGCCACGGCTTGTCCGTGTATTCCTGCAGCAGCGGCCGGGCGCCGGTCGTGTCGTAGCGCCGGAAACGCGTCGTCGTGTTGCCGTTGCCGCCGATGCCCGCGTAGAACATCGGCACGCGGTCGTAGTCGGCGAACCTGCCGGATACGGGGCTCTTCACCTGCGCCTGCCAGAACACGTTCAGGTCCGACACGCGGTCCAGCGGGTCGGCTTCGTCCAGCACCGTGCGCGTAAACGCGATCTCGTAGTGGCCGTCCAGCGGTTGGGTGAGCCACACCGTCAATCCCTTGCGAGCCGCCAGCAGCAGCGATCCGTCGCGTGCCGTGACGGCCGTGGCGGCGTCGCCCGCTTCCGCTTCGACACGCCAGCGGGTCCGGTCGAACGTCCGGAAGTCGTCGCGCACCACCACGGGGCCGGGTTCGCGGGCGCGCCCATCCAATGCCAGCAATCCCAGCGCGCCGAGACCCCACTGGGCCGCCGAGTTGGTGGAGATGCGCGCCGCTTCGTCGACGTCGTTCAGCACATCCGGCGCACGCAGCCGCCGCACCGCGAAGTCGGCGTCGCGCAAGCCGACGCCGCCCGCCTCGAACTGTCGCCATGCCCGTTCCATCTCCACCGGATCGCGCGCCTGGGCGGCCGCATAACCGAGCAGCCGCGCATGGCCCTGCGACAGATTCAGCTTGCCCAGCTCCTTGCCGAGCGCCGCGCGCTGCGTCGCGCCGTCCGCGTTGTACCACCGGCAGTACTGCAGCCACGCCCGGCGGAACGCCGGTTCCGGCAATGTACGCAGCAGCTCGGCGCAGATCTCCGTCAGCCCGAACACGGCGGACAGGTGCGACACGGACAGCTTGCGCGACGTATCGATCGCGAACGCGCCCGTGTCCAGGTTCATCGTGCCGGCGCCCGTGAAGAAGCCGAAGGGCTGCGCGGCGATCGTCGCCATGCTGGCCAGCAGCCGGTCGCGCCAGCGCTTGTCGCCGGTGCGCTCCCACGCCGTGAACCACGCGCCCGCGATCGCGCCCCAGTCCGTGCCGAACTGCACGGTCGCTTCATTGGCGCCAGGCGCCGCCCGCGAGCCGATCTTCCGGCCCGGCACCACGTCGCGCAGCCGGCGCACACCGTCGACCTGCTCGGCCAGCAGGTCGCCGATGCGTTCGTCGGCCGTCAGGTAATACATGAAGCGGCGGTTGATCGCCGTCGAGATGCGCAGCTGCTTAGCGCTGTCGCCCCAGTGCTGCACGCCGTGCCGCGTACCTAGTGGGCTGAACCGGCCGATGTGATAAACGTCCACCTCGCCCGTGTGCCGCGTCATCGCCTCGGCGAAGCGGAACACGTCGGCGCGCCCGGAATGCAGGAAGTAGTGCCACAGCCAGATGTCGGTCGACAGCTCCGAGTTGTCCCACGCGAAGCCGCCGACATCGTAGCGCCACTGGTGGCGGCGCGGGTCGTACGTGTGCATCACGTCGCCGTAGTTCCAGAAACCGTACCAGTGCCGCTGCCCGGCCTGGTCGTGGTAGTAGTTGAACAGCTGCGCGAGGCGCGCCTGCAAAGCGGCGGCGCGCGGGCCGCCCGCCCCCGCTGGTGCCCCCGCTGGTGCCCAATAGTCGCTGAAGGCGCCCGCCGCATACAGGTGCGCGGCCGTCGGCACGAGCCGCGGCGGCTGCGCGACGCGGCGCGCCAGCGCGGCCAGCGCCTTGTTCGACGGCGTGGCCGCCAACAACGTCAGCGTCAGTTCACTGGTGCGCGCGATGCCGTACGGCGTGCCGAAGCCCGGTTCGTAGTCCTCGTACGTGATGTCCAGGCCCGCGCGCTGCTTCTCGTGCGTGTCCTGGCCCATGCCGTCGTGGTAGAAGCGCAGGTCCATCGGCGGCGCTTCCGGCGCCCACAGCCACATCGTCACGGTCGGCGTCGTGCCGGCAGCGCCGGCGATGTCCAGCTGGCTGGGATGGCTTTGCCAGAAGTTGCGCACACCGAAGGCCACGCCACCCTGCGTACCGCCCACGTAGCCGGTGCCCGCCGCACGGGTGCCGGCCGCCGCGCCGATCCAGCCATGGCCGGATGCCGTGCGCTTCTCGATCGCGTAGCCGTCCGCATTGGCCTGCACGAGACGGTAGTCGCCGAACGCCGGCACGTATTGCAGGCCGTCGCGCACGGCGGACGGCAACTGCGCCACCGGCGGCAGCGGCCGCCCCGCCACCTGCGCGGCGGCGAGATCGTCGCCGACGTCGCGCCGCAAGCCGGTCAGGCTCTTGACGCTTTCGGCAAACACCCCGCCACCGTCGGCCACGAAGCGCACGTGCCGGTCGTGCGCTTCGCCATCGAGCGCCACGCCGAAGCGCAGGCCGATGCCGCGCACGGCCAGCCTGGCGGGATCGGCATCGTAGACAAAGGTGTGCAGCACGCGCACCGCATCGCTGCCCTGGTGGAATTCAAGCCGCAGCGTGAACGGCAGCAGCGCCGCTGCCTCAGCCCCACGGTGGACACCCGTCAGCTTCAGCACGGCGCGCACGGGGCCGTCCTGCTCCACTTCCACCTTCGCCACCTCGCCGCGCCAGCTCTGTCGCTGCGTGCTGCCCACCTCGTCCTCGCTGACGGTTTCCGTGCGCAGCACCAGCGCGCCGTCGCGCAGCAGCGTGTGGCCGGCCAGCGCGAGCGATGAAAAGACCTTGGCGCCGCCGGCCGGCACGGTGGCGCGCAGCCGGCCCGTGTCGATGACGTAATCGCTGCCGGCCCGCGTGACCATGCCGCGTGCCGGCGCGCCGGCGGCAACGGGCCGCACTTCGTAGGACCTGGCCACCGGCCCGCTTCCCAGCGCATGGCCGGTCCATTTCAGCGAACCGTCCGGCCAATAGGCCAGCGGCCACGATTGCAGCGGGGGGCCGCTGCCGTCCGCGCCGCGCAGCGCGAAGCCGCTGCCCGCCGGGACAAGCCCCTGCGGCCACGGCACGCCGAACGCACCGCCGGAGAACGTCTCGGGTGCCACGTCATCCAGCCAGCGCAGCGGCGCGGCAAGCCCTGCTCCCAATTGCGCTGCCCGCGCGGGCAGCATCGTCATCGCGGGCGCGCCAGTCAGCAGCGCGCCCCATTTCAACATGGTGCGTCGGTCCATCGGTCTCCTTTATGGTCTGTCATGGACCGGCAGCGCTGCGCCGATCCATCCGGGCTAGTGTACGACGGGCTTACCGGATATTTCGATCAATTACGCGAGCGGTTGGTGCCGAGGATGTCGGCAGCGCGCCGGTCGCCGGCACATCGGCCTCCGTTGTGCGTCTGGTCGTATCAGTAGCGATAAGCGAGCGTCGCGCCCAGTGTGCGGCGTTCGCCCAGCCAGCCGGCAACCGAACCGTATTCGCCGTTGACGAGCCGTTTGTAGTACGCCTTGTCGAACGCGTTGTTCAGCCAGAGCGACGCGCTCCACTCGCCCTGCCGCAGCTTGCCCTCGGTGCCCACCGCGAACGCCGCCAGGCCATAGCCCGGCACTCGGGTGAACGCGGAGTCGTCGACGGTCCCGTACATCCAGCTGCGCCACGCGTAGCGCGCCGACACGAACGAGCGCAGGCCGTGCGCGCCCGTCCAGCCGTAGCGCACCGACGCATTCGCCGTCACGCGCGGCGCGTTGAACACGCGCCGGCCCGTCATGTCGCACGACGGCGGCGCGTTAGGTGCCAGCGTCACCTCCGGCGGGCAGCGCGCGTGCTCGTAATGGGTGTAGTAGGTATCGTTGAAGACGGCCGCCGCGTCGATGCGCCAATGGCGGTCCGGCGCCCAGCGCGCGCTGGCCTCGGCGCCGCGCGAGATGAACGTGCCGGCATTCATCAGGTAGACCTGCTGGTCGTCCGGGTTGTAGCCCTGCGTCTGGAAGTGGGCGATCTCGGTCAGGAACACGTCCGCCTTCAGCGTCAGCCGGTCGCCGGCCAGGCTGGCCTGGACGCCCACCTCGCCGCTCTTCGTCTTTTCCGGTTCGATGTACAGCGAATCGAGGCCGGCCTGGCGCGCGGCGCCGGCCGAGATGTTCAGGCCACCGGACTTCTCGCCATACGACGCCGCCGCATACGTGCTCCACCCGGCGGCCGGCCGCCACGTGACGGCGAGCGTCCCGGAAGGCAGCGTATGCTGTTCCTCCAGGTAGCCGGAGTTGAACGGCACGCGGTTGTAGCGCACGAAGCTGCCGCCCTTGCGCTCGACGTTGGCGCGCACGCCGGCCGTCACGTCCACCGTGTCGCCGACGTGCAGCGTGCCCTGCGCGAACGGCGACAGCATGCGGTCGCGCAGCAGGCCGACGCGGATGATGTCCAGGCCCTTGTAAGCGGCGCTGTCCAGCCATTGCGCCGGCGTGGCCGTGTTCGCGTAGCGCGTGTGCGCCAGCGTCTCCAGGTGCTGGCCCAGGTACGTGAGGCCGAATGCGTACTCGAACGGCTGGCCGCTTGGCGAATCCACGCGCAGCTCCTGCGACCACGTCTTGTCGCGTACTTCGGTGCCCGTGTTTGCGTAGACGCGCACGGAGAGCCCGTCGGCCATCGTCGGCTGCGAACGGAAGTAGCGCAGCGACGTTACCGAGCGCACGCGCCACCCCGCCGCGCTGCGCCACTCGGCCAGCGCCGAACCGCCGCCCTGCACGACGTGGATGCGGTTCTCGTCGTCCAGGTCGACCTCCGGCCCGAATACGACGTGGTTGCCGGCCGCCTGCGAATGGGTCAGGTACGTGTCGCGGCCGTTCACGGCATGCGTGGCGACGAGGACCGAGGTCGGTGCGCTGTTGCTGTTGTTGTAATCGGCGGCCAGGCGCAGCGTGAAACGTTCGCCGTCCTGGTACAGCAGTTGCCCGCGCGCGCCGTTCGACGTGCCGCCGTTCAGCCGGTTGCCGGTGCGCTGGTTCGTCACGGCGCCGTCGGCATCGCTGCGCATGACGTTCAGCCGTCCGGCCCAGTGCTGCGACAACGGCCCGGACACGATGCCGCGCACGCGCTGGTAGCCGTGCTGGCCAGTGGACACCGTCAGCGAAGCCTCCGGCACGAACGTCGGGGCGCGCGTCGAGATGTTCACCACGCCGCCCGTCGCATTGGCGCCGAACATCGTGCCTTGCGCGCCGCTCAGCACCTCCGCGTAGGCGATGTCGCCGAGGCTCGACAGCATGCCTGGCCGCGCCAGGTAGACGCCGTCCACGTACACGGCCACCCCGCTGGGCATGCCGATATTGCCGTCGCCGCTGGCCTGGCCGCCGCCGTCGCCAATGCCGCGGATCGAGATCTGCATGTCGGAAGGATCGGTGCTCTGGATGTTCAGGCCAGGCACGAGCTGCTGCAATTCCTCCAGGCTCGTGACGTTCTGTTCGTCGAGTTCATCGCCGCGCACGCGGTAGGCGGAGGTGGGCGCGCGGCGCGGATCGTCGTCCGGCTCCGTCCGGGCCTGGCGGACGCCGTTCACGGTGACGGTGGCGATCGCGCCCGCGGCTTCAGGTTCGGCGGCCGCGGCGGCGCAAGGAACGGCGGCCAGCACGGCCAATGCCATCAAAGTCTTTTGCAAGGGAATACCTCATGGAAGTCGTTGGTATTCCCTTGTGCGACGAGACGGCGAAAGCGTCAGTGCCGCGCCAAAAAAAACTTCAGGCGGCCAGCAATCCCCGCAGCGCCGGCACTACGTCGCCCAGCCTGCGCGCCTCGCACGTCGGCACCGCTTCCGACGCGTTCAACGCGCCGTCGGGGTTGAACCAGCAGCTGTCGATACCGAAACGGTTCGCGCCGAGGATGTCGGCATCGAGCCGGTCGCCGAAGATGATCGTGCCATCCTTGCCGAACGTGCGCGCCATCGCCGCCGCATGCTCGAAGAAGCGCACGTCCGGCTTGGCGTAGCCGCACGCTTCCGACGTGGCGACGAACGACACGTACGCATCGAGCCCTGACGCGGCGATGCGCCGGTTCTGGATCGCGTCGACGCCGTTCGTGACGATGCCGATTTCGCCGATGCCGGCCAGCGTTTCGCACAGCCGCGCGGCGCCGTCGATGAGGACGACGGTGTCGGAAAGCGATTCGAGGTACAGCGCGCTGGCGGCGGCCGGATCGAGATCGAGCGCGTGTTCGGCGAAGGCCTTGCGGAAGCGTTCGACCTTCAGGAACTCCTTGGTGACGGTGCCCTGCTCGAACGCGCGCCACAGCGCCACGTTGACGGACTGGTAATGCGCGAACAACGTATCGAGCGGGCCGGAGTGGCCCAGCGCGTGCAGCGTGCGCTCGAACGACAGCCGTTCGGAAGCGCGGAAATCCAGCAGGGTGTCATCGAGGTCGAACAGGAACAGGCGGTACTTCATCGGCAGGCGGTATGGATGGGATCACCCATCATATCACTGCACCGCCGGGCCGGTATCACGACACGCGTCGCGTGCCTGCGCCACGTACTTGCGCGCCATGCTGGCCGAGACGCCCAGCCGCGCGCCGATCGCCGCATGATCGAGCCCTTCGAAGCGGCTCATCGCGAATGCCTGCCGCGCCTTCGCGGGAAGACGCGCCAGCACGGACTCGAAGCGCGCCAGTTCCAGCGCGGCGGCGCACGTGTCCTCGGCGGACGCGGCCCGGCCCTCCGGGCGCGCGGCCAGTTCGGCCAGCCAGGTGCGCTCCAGGTCGCGGCGGCGCCAGAACTCGAATGTCAGGCGGCGCGCGATCGTCGTCAACAGCGCGCGCGGCTGGCGCACGTGGCGCAGGTCGTCGAGCGCGGCCAGTTCCGTGAACGCGGAGGCAGCCAGGTCCTCTGCATCGCTGCGCGAACCGACGACGCGGTGCACGCTGGCCGTAAGCCACCCATAACTGTGGCGGAACTCGCTGCCCAACAACTCGTTGCGCAGCGCAAGCAGGGATCCGGATGCGGCGGTTTCGAAAGCTGCGGATTGGAATGCTGCGGATTCGAATGTTGTACTCATACTGGCGCCCACTATAGAAGGGCAAGCCGCGGAGCGGAACGAACGATTTCGACTAAGCTTGATCGGATTTCGCCAAAGGCCCAAGGCGGGTTATCATTACGCCGATATCGATCAACGCTACCACCAACCCATGCGCCGCTGGCTGCTGATCCTCCTGCTGCTGATCTACCCGTTCCAGGTGTCCCTGGCACTGGCCGACGGCTGCTGCCTGGCGACGGCGGCGGGCGTGACGCATCACGCGGCAGACAGTAACCAGTCCGCCCAGCCGCAGGACGACGGCTATACCGGCGCGGCCGATCCGCATTGCGCCGCCTGCACGTTCGGCCACGCGGCCGCGCTGCCGCAGCTGATCGCCCCGATGCCGATGCCGCACACGCACACGCTGTCGCCCGTTCTGCCCTCCTACCTCCCCGCTTCCCACCTGCCCGGCCGGCCCGACCGGCCGCAGTGGTCCCCCGCCGCCCTCTGACGCGCGGGGTTCCCCAGCTTTCCCGCGCCTGATCCATCACATCATCAGGAGCACCCATGACACGACCGTTATTGACGGCCGTGGCGGCGGTATTCGTCCTGTGCCGCGGCCCCGCGTGGGCCGAGGCGCAGGCGCCGTCCCCGGCCACCCTGCTTGACCTGCCGGCCGCGCTGCGGCTGGCGGCCGAGCGCGATCCCACCTTGCGCGCGGCCGCGCACGAAGTCGCGGCGAGCGATGCCGCCGTCGACCAGGCCGGCCGCCTGCCCAACCCGGAACTCGCCTACCTGCGCGAAGGCCAGCGGGCCGGCACCCGCACGACCACCGTACAGATCAACCAGCCGCTGGAGCTGGGCGGCAAGCGGCAAGCGCGCATTGCGCTGGCCAACGGCGCGCTGGACGTCGCGCGCGGCGAGCTCGCTCTGCGCCGCCAGGCGCTGCGAGCCGACGTCACCCTCGCCTATTACACGGTGCTGGCCGCGCAGGAGCGGCAGCGGCTGGCGCAAGCCGCCGCCGACCTGGCCGCGCGCAGCCTCGGTGCGGCCGATATCCGCGTCGCGGCCGGCAAGGTCTCGCCCATCGAGGCGGGCAAGGCCCGGCTGGCCCAGGCCGAAGCGCAAGCGGCGCTGGGCCGCGCCACGGCGGAACTGGCGATCGCCCGCACCCGTCTGGCCGCCTTCATCGGCGCGCGTGCCGACGAGCCGCTGGCCAGTGCCGACGCGGCCGCCCTGCCCGATCCGGGCCCGCTCGCACCGTTGCTCGACCGGGCCGCGGATGGCCCGGCATTGCTGCTCGCCCGGCGTCAGGTCGTCTACCAGCAGGCGCAGACGGACGTGGCGAAGAGCGCTCGCGTGCCCGACGTGACCTTGACGATCGGCAGCCAGCGCGACGACCAACTGGCGCGGCGCCAAGCCGTCGTCGGCATCGCCGTGCCGTTGCCGCTGTTCGACCGCAACGGCGGCAATGTCGTGGCGGCGAGCGAGCGCGCCGCCAAGGCCCGTGCCGAGCTGGAAGCGGCCCAGCGGGACGTGACGGCCGACGCAACCACCGCCTGGCTGCGCTACCGGCAGGCGCGCGACGAAGCGCTGCTGATGCAGAACGGCGTCGTGGCCGATGCCGCGTCCGTGCACGCGCTGACGTTGAAGGGCTACGAGTACGGCAAGTTCGCCTTCCTTGACGTGCTGGACGCGCAGCGCACGCTGTTCGCGGCCCGATCGCGCCTCCTCGACGCGATGCTGGACGCCTGGCGCGCCCACGCCGACCTTGCGCGCCTGACGGGCGCCTTGACCACCGAATGAAGAGACAACAATGACGACCAACCAACGAAAAACCAGGCTGGCGGTCGCGCTGCTGTGCGCCGTCGCCGCCGTACTGGCCGCGCTGATCCTGTGGCGCCAGCCGGGCAGCGCGCCCGCCGGCGAAACTTCCGAGCATGCCGGCCACGCCGATTCGCACGGCCACGACGACCGCCACCCGGAACCTGCCGCGCCGCACACGGAACAGGAAGGCGCGATCGCGATGACGGCCGCGCAGGTGAAGGAAAACGGCATCGCCGTCGACACCACCCGGCCTGCGACGATCCGCGAAACCTTGCACCTGCCGGCGCAGATCAAGGTGAATGCGGAGCGCGCCGTGGCACTGGCGTTCCCCGCCCAGGGCATCGTGCGTTCCGTGCTCGTGTCGCCCGGCGACGCCGTGCGTGCCGGCCAGGGCCTCGTCGTGCTGCAAAGCCCGGATGTGGCGCAGTGGCGCGCCGACTACGGCACCGCGCGGCAGCGCGTGGCGCTGGCGCGCAGCGTGGCCGAACGCGAACGCAAGCTGTGGGACGAAAAGATCTCGGCCCGCCAGGACCTCGATGCGGCGGATGCGGCCCTTGCCGAAGCGCGTATCGGCGAACAGGCCGCCCGCCAGCGCCTTGCCGCACTGGGCATCGCGGCGGAAGGCGAGGCGCTGGCCACCGCCACGCTGCGCGCGCCGCAGGACGGCATCGTGATCGAGCGCCCCGCCGTGCCTGGCATGGCGATCGATCCCACCCGCCCCCTCGTCGCGCTGGCCGATCTCGCCCACGTGTGGGTCGAAGCGGCCATCCCGTCGGACAGCCTGGCGCAGGTCACGACGGGCATGCCCGCTTCCGTCAGCGCCGCCACCCTCGCGCAGGCGCAGACCGGCACCGTGTCGTTTGTCGGCCCCGTGCTCGGCGAAGCGACACGGATGGCCGTTGCCCGCGTCACGCTACCCAACTCTGGCCTGCGGCTGCGGCCCGGCATGCTGGCCACCGTCGACCTGCTTGGCCAGCCCGCGCATGCCCCCGTCACCGTTGCCAGCGATGCGGTGCAGACGATCCACGAACGCAGCGTCGTGTTCGTGCGCACGGCGGGCGGCTTCGCGGCGCGCACCGTCGTCACCGGCCGCTCGGATGGCCGCCGCACTGAGATCGTGCGCGGCCTGGCCGCCGGCACGCCGTACGCTGCAGCCGGCAGCTACCTGTTGAAGGCGGACCTCGGCAAGGCCGAGGCCAGCCATGACGACTGAGGCGCCCATGTACCAGCGACTCATCGAATTCGCCATTGCCCGGCGCTGGCTCGTGCTGTTTGCCGTGCTGTGCCTGGGCGCCCTCGGCATCCGCAGCTACCAGCACCTGCCGATCGACGCCGTGCCGGACATCACCAACGTGCAGGTGCAGATCAACACGGCCGCCCATGGCTATTCCGCACTGGAGGTGGAGCAGCGCATCACGTTCCCCATCGAGACCGTGATGAGCGGCCTGCCCGGTCTGGAGCAAACCCGCTCGCTGTCGAAGTACGGGCTGTCGCAGGTCACCGTCGTGTTCCGCGACGGCACCGACATCTGGTTCGCGCGCCAGCTCGTCACGGAGCGGCTGCAGCAGGCCAGGTCGCGCCTGCCCGGCGGCATCGAGCCGGCCATGGGCCCGGCCGCGACGGGCCTCGGTGAGATCTTCTACTGGACAGTCGAGGCCAAGGATGGCGCCCGCAAGCCGGACGGCACGCCATACTCGCCGGCCGACCTGCGCGAGATCCAGGACTGGATCGTCGCTCCGCAGCTGCGCGGCGTGCGCGGCGTCACCGAAGTCAATACGACGGGCGGCCACCTGAAGGAATACCTGGTGGCGCCGGACATGGCGCGCCTGGCCGCGCATGGCCTCGGCCTGGCGGAACTGGTGACGGCGATCGACCGCAACAACGGCAACGCCGGTGCGGGCTACATCGAACGGGGCGGCACGCAATTCGTCGTGCGCACGCCCGGCCAGTTGCGCACGCTGGACGAAATCGGCAACATCGTGCTGGACGTCGTGGCCGGCGCACCGGTGCGCGTGCGCGACGTGGCCAGCGTGGAACCGGGCCGGGAGCTGCGCACCGGCGCGGCCACCGAGAATGGCCGCGAGGCCGTGCTGGGCGCCGTGTTCATGCTGATCGGCGAGAACAGCCGCGCCGTGGCCGATGCGGCGCGCCGCAAGCTGGACGACGTGAACCGCTCGCTGCCGAAAGGCGTGCAGGCGCTGCCCGTGTACGACCGCTCGGTACTCGTCAACAAGGCGATCGTCACGGTGCGCAACAACCTCGTCGAAGGGGCGCTGCTCGTCATCGCGATCCTGTTCCTGTTCCTCGGGAACCTGCGCGCGGCATGCATTGCCGCGCTGGTGATTCCGTTCACGATGCTGCTAGTGTTTTCCGGGATGGTCGGTGCAGGTGTCAGCGCGAACCTGATGAGCCTTGGCGCGCTGGACTTCGGCATCATCATCGATGGCGCCGTCGTCATCGTCGAGAACTGCATCCGCCGCCTCGCCCATGCGCAGGCGGCCGCAGGCCGGCCGCTGACGCGTGCCGAGCGCCTCGCCGAAGTGGCCGCCGCCGCGGCCGAGGCACGCCGCCCGCTGCTGTTCGGCCAGTTGATCATCATGACCGTCTACCTGCCCGTGCTGGCACTGACGGGCGTCGAGGGCAAGATGTTCCAGCCGATGGCGCTGACCGTCGTGATGGCGCTGGTGGCGGCGATGGCGCTGTCCGTGACGTTCGTGCCGGCCGCCGTCGCGCTGTTCGTCACGCAGCCGGTGGCCGAGCGCGAGAACCGCTTGATGGAACGGGCCCGCGCGCTGTATCGCCCCCTGCTGGACGGCGTGCTGCGCAACCGCCCCATCGCGCTGACGTTCGCCGTGCTGGCGGTGCTGCTGTCCGCGCTGCTGGCCACGCGGCTCGGCACCGAGTTCGCGCCAGCGCTGAACGAAGGCGACGTGGCCGTGCTGACGATGCGCATTCCCGGCACGGGGCTGCAGCAATCGGTGCAGATGCAGCAGCAGCTGGAACGCACGCTGCTGCGCCAGTTCCCCGAGATCGAGCGGGTGTTCGCCCGCATCGGCACCGCCGAGGTGGCGACGGACCCGATGCCGCCGAACGCGGCGGACAGCTACATCATGCTGAAGCCCGAGCGCGACTGGCCGCGCCCGCGCAAGACGCATGCCGAACTGGTGGAAGCCATCACGGCGGCGGCCGCGCGCGTCCCCGGCAACAACTACGAGTTCTCGCAGCCGATCCAGTTGCGCTTCAACGAGCTCATTTCCGGCGTGCGCAGCGACGTGGCCGTGAAGGTGTTCGGCGACGAGACGGAGGCGATGCTGGCGACGGCCCGCCAGGTGGCCCAGCGACTGTCCGGCATCGCCGGCGCCGCCGAAGTGAAAGTCGAGCAGGTCGAAGCGCTGCCGACGCTGACCTTGCGGGTTGACCGCGACCGCGCCGCCCGCTACGGCCTGAACGTGGCCGACGTGCAGGAGGCGTTCGCGACGCTCGTCGGCGGCCGCGATGCGGGCCTCGTGTTCGAAGGCGACCGCCGCTTCGCAATCGCCGTGCGGCTGCCCGAAGGCATGCGCAACGACGTCGACGCGCTGCGCCAGCTGCCGATCGCGCTGCCGGCGCGCGAGGGCCGCAGCGCCAGCATTCCGCTCTCGGAGATCGCCACGCTGGCGTTCGTGCCTGAGGCGAACCAGATCAGCCGCGAGAACGGCAAGCGCCGCGTCGTCGTCACGGCCAACGTGCGCGGACGCGACCTGGGTTCCTTCGTCGCCGACCTGCAAGCCGACCTGGCGAAGTTGCCGCTGCCGGCCGGGACGTGGCTGACGTTGGGCGGCCAGTTCGAGCACCTGCAGGCGGCCGGCCAGCGGCTGGCCATCGTCGTGCCGCTCGCGCTGGCACTCGTGTTCGCGCTGCTGTACCTCGTGTTCAACAGCGTGCGCGATGGCCTGCTCGTGTTCACCGGCATCCCGTTCGCGATGACGGGCGGCGTGCTGGCGCTGTGGCTGCGGGGGCTGCCGCTGTCGATGTCGGCCGCTGTCGGCTTCATCGCGCTGTCGGGCGTCGCCGTGCTGAACGGGCTGGTGCTGATGACGCATGCTCGCGCCTTGCGCGACCAAGGTATCGGCCCGGAACAGGCGATCCGCGACAGCGCACTGGCGCGGCTGCGCGCCGTGCTGATGACGGCGCTGGTGGCATCGCTGGGTTTCCTGCCGATGGCGCTGGCCACCAGCACGGGCGCCGAGGTGCAGCGGCCGCTGGCCACCGTCGTCATTGGCGGGATGATCTCGTCGACGGCGCTGACGCTGCTGCTGTTGCCGGCGTTGTATGCGTGGGCGCACCGCAAGGAGGTGCGGGGCTGAAGAAACGGCGGCACGGCGGGCCGCGCCGTGCCGCAAGCGATCGCGCAGGGTCAGTCCGGCACGATCGCGCGGAACGTGATCTCGATCAGCTGTTCCGGGAACGCCAGGCGCGACACGCCGATCAGGTTGCTCGCAACGCCGGGCTGCGCGCTGCCATAAGCAGCCTTCCGGACGTCGCCCGCCACGGCAAAGGCGGCGTCCACATCCAATACATACAGCGTTTCCTCGACCACGTTGTCGAGCGTCGCGCCGAACTGCGCCAGCAGGCCGACGGCGTTCGCGTAGGTCTGGCGCATCTGCTCGGCCATCATGTCGAAGTTACGCGGTTTGCCGTGCTCGTCCACGGGTGCCGGCGCGACGAGGTTGCCTTGCTGGTCGTGGCTCAGCTGGCCGGAGATGTAGATCGTGTCCTTTACTTTCACGGCCTGGGTGTAGCCGTAGAGGTTTTCCCAGGCGACGCCCAGGTTGGCGGTCTGCTTTTGCAGTGGCGATGTATTCATGGGTTCTTTTCCGATTGGCGGCAGCCGCGCGCGGATGGCGGGCAGCATCGCGTGCAAGGATAGCCACCGCGTGACGGGCGTGCATCGTTCGGATTAGGGCAAGCGCCGTCTGCCTTTTTGCAGAAGCGCCCTGAGCAACCAAAAAATGGAATCTTCACGGAATGATGTCACTGGCGCCGGCAGCGGTTCCGTGCCGGCGGTCGGCGTCGGGTTCGCAGCGATCGGCAAGCGGTCGCGAAGCAGTGCCTCGTTTTGCCTAATTGCGCCTCGTTCCTGTCTCACCTTTTTCATTCGGGCGACGTTCTCCCTTCCTGCCGGGCTGCCGCCCCCCTTCGAGTGCGAGGCAAAAACGAGGCCGAACGCGACAAAACGAGGCAGTTGGCGCAGCGGTGCACGGCGCCGCCTCCCTCGACCTTTGCGTGCAGCCTTTCAAGCGCGTTGCCACGCCGGGCCGGCCAGGCGCGGAGTGCCTCGTCTTGCCTGTTCACACCACGCTAGTGCCCCACTTTTTCGAGTTCTTCACGGTTGATGTGACAGGCCTTCTTGGCGGCGCACGCGGTTCCTTCCTGGCGGCCGGCGCCGCGCCCGAGGCGACTGGCGTGGCGCAACGGGCTGGCATAGAGCCCCGCAACCACGCATGCTTCCGCCCCGGAGGACACGCCAGCGTGGGCATGATCGACTGCCGCGGGCCCGGTATCGATGCGGTCACCGCCACGCGCACGTCGGGCGCTTTTGGAAGGACGGCGCCATGTGCGATCCTCGTGCGACCGCCGCGACGCCTTCAATGCGTCCCACCAGCCATGTCTCCACGCGGCCGCACGGCATGCGTCGGGTGGCCGTCACGCGTGTCTCCTTCCTGCCCGCCATACACGGCAGCGCTCCGGCAGCACGTGAGCCAACATCGATGTCAGACGCGAATGAACAAAAAAAGTCCGCCGCATGGAACCCATGCCAGCGGACGGTCAGCTTGTATCAGCACCATTCACGCACCGCGTCCGCCCACGGGGCAGCGCGGCCGGACGCCAGCGCGTTCGTCCAATGAGTCGGCCAATCAGTCGGCTAGTGATTCGGCTAGTGATTCGGCAGCTTCTTCGCAGCCAGGTAAATGCCGTACAACGCCGACAAACCAACCAGCGCATAGACGACGCGCGCGGCGGTGGTCTGCTCGCCGAAGATGGCCGCCACCAGATCGAATTGGAACAGACCCACGAGGCCCCAGTTCAGGCCGCCAACGATCAGCAACACCATGGCAATCCAGTCCACGGCATTCATCGCCTTGTGCGCGACCACGTCGGCCGAGCCAGCATTCAATGTTGCCATCATCTTCTCCTTGTTCAGGTTGCGGGAAGCCCGCCCGATGCGAGCCTGCTCATTGTAGGCGTCGCAATGGGCCCTGACAGTCAGAGGGTCATCCAGAACAGCGTAGGAATCGACCTAGATGGAGGTCGCCGCTGCAAGTCACACGGCTCGGCGGGCTTGGTGGCTTAGTGGGGCGTGGCGGGCTCAGCGTGGATTACGCCGCCGCTCGCCGCGGCGGTGAAACTGCGGCGCGCACAGCACGCGCAGCGCGATCTCGCGGGGCACGCCCGCCTTGCGCATGAACTCGAGGGCCGGATGTATGCCGTCGGCCTCGCCGATCTTCAATCCGTCTTCCACCCGCGCTGCCGTCGTTGCGTCGGCGCGCGACCTTGTCGTACCGCGTTCCGCCATGATGCCTATTCCATCGCCAAGAAACGGGGCAGCCTACACGAAACGGCGCGCAGACGGCGCACGGATGATAGCGAGCTCATGCCGCCAGCGCGCGGCGCAGGTCGTCCAGCGACGCGGGCTTCGTCAGGTGCAGGTCGAATCCGGCGGCGGTGGCCCGCTCGACGTCGCTCTTCTGGCCGTAGCCGGTCAGCGCCACCAGCCGCAGCGCCCGCCCGCCCGCGGCGGAGCGCAGCGCCGACGCCAGCGCGTAGCCGTCCATGTCCGGCAGGCCGATGTCCAGCAGTGCCGCGTCGATCGTGTGCTCGCCGTAGGTGGCCAGCGCGTCGTGCGCCGTGTGCGCCACCCGCACGTCCAGCCCGATGTGACGCAGCATCAGCGCGCTGGCGCGGGCGGCATCCTCGTTGTCGTCCACCAGCAGCACGCGCAGGCCGGACGCGAGCGGCGTGCCCGCCGCTGCCGGGGCCGTGGCGGCCGGGCTCGCCAGCGGCAGCACGACGTCGAACGTGCTGCCCTGCCCCAGCCCGGTGCTGTGCGCGCTGACGTGCCCGCCATGCAGCTCGACGATCTTGCGCACGATCGCCAGGCCCAGACCGAGGCCGCCTGTGCGCCGCGCCAGCTGTTGCGGCGCCTGGTAGAACGGTTCGAACACGCGCGCCAGCAGTTCCGGCGACATGCCGACGCCGCGGTCGCTGACGGTCAGCCGGGCATTCTGCCCTTCCGACCGCAACGTGACGGCCGCCTCGCCGCCGCCGAAGCGCGCCGCGTTCGACAACAGGTTGCCCAGCACCTGCGCCAGCCGGCTGTCGTCGCCGCGCACCCACAGCGATTCGGGCGTTTCCAGCGTCACGCGCATGCCGGCCACGGCGGCCACGGATTGCCGGGCGATTTCCGCCAGGTCGACCGGGTGCAGTTCCAAGGTCAGCTTGCCGGAAGCGATGCGCGACACGTCGAGCAGGTCGTCGACCAGCCGCTTCAGGTGGCTGACCTGGCGCCGCATCACGGCGCGCTCGCGCTGCGCGCCGGGGTCGCCGCGCAAGTCCATCAGGTCCAGCGACGCGACGATGGGGCTCAGCGGATTGCGCAGCTCGTGGCCCAGCACGGCCAGGAATTCGTCCTTCGCCTGGCCCGCCTCGCGCGCCTCGGCCAGCGCCTCTTCCTGCGACGCGATGGCGCGCTCCAGCGATGCCAGCAATTCGGAGCGTTCCCGTTCGTGGCGGTCGCGCTGCTGCGCGGCGGCGGCCAGCGCCTGCCCCATCTGCTCGATCTCGCGGATGCGCGACGGCCCCACCGACACGGGCGCGCCCGCGCCCAGCGCCGCAGCGCCGCGCACCAGCCGGTCGATGCGGCGCACGATGCGGCGCGCCAGGATGGATGCCAGCACGATGCAGGTGGCCAGCGACAGTGCCAGCCCGGCCGCGTAGACGACGGCGCCCTGCATCAGCGGATAGCGCAGCGATTCGGTGGGCGCGCTGACGACGACCGTCCAGCCCCAGCGCGACGACGTCGTGTACGCGGTGCGCACCTCGGTGCCGTCGATCGTCTTCGAATCGCCGGTACCTTCCGGGCCGCCGTGCATCAGCCGCTGCAGCGCCACGCTGGGCGCGCCGCCGACATAGCGCTCGTGCTCGCGCGAGCGCGCCACCCGGTTGCCGACGCCGTCCGTCACCGCGATGATCCAGTCTTCCGGCACGCGCTGGCGCCCGATCACGTTGACGATGCGGCCAGGTTCGATGACGGCGGACAGCACGCAGCGCTGGCCGTCCGGCAGGTTGATGGGCACCCGCACCGGGAACGCATAGCGGCCGCTGTGGCCGCGCACGAGGTTGCCCACCACCGGCCCGTGCGCCGCGATCGCCTGGCGCAGGCTGGGCAGATCCACCGCCGTCGGCGGCGGCACGTCGAATGGCGCCATCGTGCGCACCAGCAGGCGGCCCTGTTCGTCCGCCAGCGTGATGCCGAGCCATTCGGCCTGCGCCGCGGCCTGCTGGCGCGCCACCTCGTGGAACGCGCGCAGGTCGCCCGCCTTCAGCGCCGGCGAGTGGGCGATGCCGGCCAGCGCGGCTGCGGCGCCATCGTGCTCCGCATCGACGGCGGAAGACAACGCCCGCGCCAGCTCCAGCATCGAGCGGTCCTGTTCGCGCTGGCGCACGTCGCCCGCCGCCTTCAGTCCCCACGTGCCCAGCAGCGCGAGCGGCAGGAAACCGATCGCGGTCAGCAGGATCAACAGGTGGCGAAGACTGAGGGTGATGCCGCGGCGTGCCTGCATGGATGAGCTCGGCTGTTGAAAGTTTGATTATAACGGGCATCGCGTTGCGGCAATATTTCCCCGCAAAACGTCAGCAGTATCCG
This sequence comes from Pseudoduganella flava, assembly GCF_007830495.1. Taxonomy (GTDB): domain Bacteria; phylum Pseudomonadota; class Gammaproteobacteria; order Burkholderiales; family Burkholderiaceae_D; genus Rugamonas; species Rugamonas flava. The sequence goes on from NZ_VLKW01000019.1 coordinate 18,104, forward strand.
CAAATGGTAATGATTCTCATTAAGCCCTATAATCTCGTGCATTCGAACAACTCTACTGCTTCCATGCCCTGCCGCCGTCCCCTCGCGCTCGCACTGTCGCTTGCCTTCCCGCTGTCCATTCCCGCGCTGGCGCTGGCCCAGTCCGACGAACTCGCCACCGTGCGCGTCACCGCCGCCCGGGCCGACGGCTTCGTGCCGAACACCGTCGAAGCGGGCACGTTCCGCGGCGCCGACATCATGGACGTGCCGTCCACCGTCAACGTGATCACCCGCGAAGTGCTGGAACTGCAGGCGGCCGGCGGCCTGTACGACGCGGTGCGCAACACGGCCGGCGTTACGCGCCAGCAGAACGGCGGCGACACGTGGGACCAGCTCGTGATCCGCGGCATCGCCGTCGAGAACCGCACCAACTACCGCCTGAACGGCTCGCTGCCGATCATGAATTTCTCCCAGGTGCCGATGGAGAACAAGGAGCGCGTCGAGGTGCTGAAGGGTGCGACGGCGCTGTACTACGGCTTCACGTCGCCGGCCGGCGTCGTCAACTTCGTCACGCGCCGCGCCGGCGCCACGCCCGTCACGACGCTGGGCCTGACCCTGGACGACAACGGCAGCGCGATCGCCACGGCCGACTTGGCGCGCCGCTTCGGCGAACGCCAGCAAGTGGGCGTGCGTATCAACGCGGCCGGCGGCACGCTCGGCTCCCACCTCGATGGCGTCGGCAACGGCAATCGCGCCTTCGCATCGGCCGCGCTGGACTGGCAGGTCGACCGGCGCCTGCGCCTGAAGGCGGACTTCGAATACGACCGCCGCCGCGTCACCGAGCAGGCCGGCATCACGCTGCCGACGGCGGTGGCGGGCGTCATCACGCTGCCGCGCGCCGTCGATCCGCGCCGCCTCGTCGGCCCCGATTGGGCGCTGTTCCGCACGGAGTCGATGAACGCGCAGCTGCGCGCCGACTACGCGTTATCGAGCGACTGGGCGCTGACCGTCGAGGCGGGCCGCGCCCGCACGGAGCGCGACCGCAACCTGCCGATCTTCCGCTTCACCAATGCGGCCGCCGTCGCCACCGGCGCGGGCCGCATCACGGGCAATATGCAGCACCTGGGCGTCGACTCGGACATGCTGCGCACCGAGCTGTCCGGCCGCTTCGCCACGGGTCCGGTCGAACATGACTTGACGCTGGGCGCATCGCGCACGGACAAGGGCCAGGACCCGATCTGGCAGGCGACCTATGCGATCCCCGCGCAGAACCTGTACGACCCGGTGCCGGTGACGAACGTGACGATCACGCCGCCCGCCGCCACGCCGTCTACCGCGGGACTGGAAAGCCGCGACGAAGGCCTGTACGCGGTGGACCGCATGACGTTCTCGCCCCACTGGCAGGCGGTGGCCGGCGTGCGCACCGTGCAGTACCGCAGCGACCAGGGCAGCAATCATTACGACGTATCGAAGACGACGCCGATGGGCGCGCTGATCTACAAGGTCGATGCCGACCTGTCGTTCTACGCGTCGGCCGCGCAGGGCCTGGAAGAAGGCGAAACGGCGCCGACCGGCAGCGCCAACCAGGGCGAGCGGATGGCGCCCGGCGTCAGCCGCCAGAAGGAACTGGGCATGCGCTGGCGCCAGCCGGGCGGCACCTTGCTGCAGCTCGCGCTGTTCGACATCCGTCGCCCCGGTTACTACACCGATACGTCCAACACGTTCACGGCCGCGGGCCGCCAGCGCTACCGGGGCATCGAAGCGCAGGCGCAGGGCAAGCTGACGCGCAATCTGTCATGGCAGGCATCCGCCCAGGCGCTCGATCCGACGTTCGAACGCATCGGGCCCGCCTACGACGGCAAGCTGCCGGAAAACGCGGCGCGCCGCACGGCCAGCACGTTCCTCGCGTGGGACGTCGACCAGGTGCCGGGCCTGACGCTGGACGCCGGCGCGTACTTCACGGGCCGCCGCCCCGTCAACGACCTGGACCAGGCTTTCCTCGGCGGCAGCACGCTGTTCTCGGCCGGCGCGCGCTACCGCACGACGGTACTGGGCAAGCGCACCACGTGGCAGCTGAACGTCGACAACGCCGCCGACAAGCAGTACTGGGCGGGCGCCGGCACGCGCCTGTCGGCCGGCATGCCGCGCACCATCAAGCTGTCCGTGAAGACGGACCTGTAAGCGGCGACAATGAAACGCGATCCCCTCCCCGGCCTGACCACCGCCGCCCCGGCGCGCGGCCCTGCTCCCCGCACGTGGGCGTGGCCCACCTGGAAACAGGTCTGGTTCCAGCTGCACTGGTTCATCGGCATCACGGCAGGCACGGTGCTGGTCGTCATCGGGCTGACGGGCGCGCTGCTGACGTTCCGCGACGAACTCACTGACCTGATCAACCCCGGCGTGCGCCATGTGCCCGCCGAGGCGCGGCCGATGCTGACGCCGCAGCAGGCCGCACAAGCCGTGCGGATGGCCCATCCGGAGCGGCGTGTCACGTCCGTGATCGTCTATTCGGAAGCCGGCAGCGCGGCCCGCGTGGGCCTCGCGCCGCTGCCCGGCCAGGCGCGCGGCGAATCCGTCTACGTGCATCCGTACACGGGCGCGCCGCAGCCGGAACTGGCTGGCGACGCCGCGTTCGAATGGATCGAATTCCTGCACCGCTGGCTGCTGCTGCCGCGCGACACGGGCAAGCCCGTCACCGGCACCCTGGCACTGTGCCTGCTGGGCCTTGCGCTGTCCGGCCTGTACCTGCGCTGGCCGCGCCGCGCGCTCGACTGGCGCGCCTGGCTCACGTTCGACGCGCACCTGAAGGGCCGGCCATTCCTGTGGGCGCTGCATTCGGTGGCCGGCACGTGGGCCCTCGTCGCCTACGTGATCTTCACGGCGACCGGTGCCTACTGGGCCTTCGAATCCGTGCGCGGCACCGTCGACGGCTGGGCCGGGGTGCAGCGCCCCGCCCGCGAAGCAGTGGGCAAGAAGGTGAAAGCACCCGGCGCCGCCAAGGGTCCCCCGGCCGACCTCACGCCGGCCTGGAACACCTTCACGCAGCAGGCACCGGACTGGCGCATGGCCTTCCTGCGCTTTACCGACAAGCCGGGAGACCCCGTGCAGATCGCCTGGCTGGCCGCCGACGCGCCGCACCCGCGCGCCCGCAGCCGCATGACGATTCGCACCGACGGCACGCTCGCCAAGAACGAGCCATACGCCGCGCAGACTGCCGGGGCGCGGGCGCTGTCGACGATCTATCCGCTGCACGTCGGCACGTACTTCGGCCTGCCGGGCCGCATCGCGATGATGCTGGCCAGCCTGGCGCTGCCCGGCTTCGCGGTCACGGGATGGATGCTGTACCTGAAGCGCCGCCGGCAGGCCCGCGCGGCCCGTGCCGAACGCGCGCGCCTTGGGCAGGACATTCCCGCGGCGCTGGGCGTGGCTCCGGTGCTGGTGGCCTATGCCAGCCAGACCGGCCAGGCCGAGCGCCTGGCGCTACGCACGGCCGCCGCGTTGCAGGCGGCCGGCACCCCGGCCGACGTGCGCTCCGTGGCCACGTTGACACCAGCCGACCTGGCCGGCTACCGGGACGCGCTGTTCGTCGCCAGCAGCTATGGCGAAGGCGAACCGCCGGACGGCGCGCGCCGCTTCACCCGCCTGCTGGACGACAGCGCGGCCACGCTGCCGGACTTGCGCTATGCGGTGCTGGCACTGGGCGACCGCGGCTACCCGCACTTCTGCGGCTATGGCCTGGCGCTAGATGCCCGGCTCGCGGCACTGGGCGGCCGGCGCCTGTTCGCCCCCGTCGAAGTGGACGATGGCGACGCGGCGGCCATCGCCCGCTGGTCCGCGGCGCTGGCCTGCCTGGGCGCCGGTCCGCTTGGCGGCTGCATTGCCGATCCCGCCACCGACGAGCAGCCGTGGCAAAGCTGGCCGCTCACCGGCCGCACGCTGCTGAACCCCGGCAGCGCCGGTGCGCCACTCTTCGAGGTGGTGCTTGCCGCGCCGACGGACCTGCACTGGCAAGCCGGCGCGCTCGTTGAAATCCTGCCGCCGGCCGACGGCACCGCGGGGTCGCTATCACCGCGCAGCTATTCGATCGCGTCGATCCCGGCCGATGGCGCCGTCCAGCTGCTGGTGCGGCAGGTGCGCCACGCGCAGGGCCTGGGCGTCGCGTCCGGCTGGCTGACGGAACATGCGGCCATCGGCGCAACGGTGACGGCGCGGCTGATGCCGAACCCCGCGTTCGCGCCCGCCGACGCCGATGTGCCGTGCATCTTCATCGGTAACGGCTCGGGCCTGGCGGGCCTGCGCGGCCACCTGCGCGCCCGCGTCACCGCGGGCCGGCACCGCAACTGGCTGCTGTTCGGGGAGCGCAGCCGCGCCTTCGACACCCTGTGCGCGGCCGAGCTGCACCGCTGGGCGGATGCGGGCTTCCTGCCCGAACTGGACCTGGTGTTCTCGCGCGACGGCGACGGCTATGTGCAGGACCGCCTGCGCCAACGGGGCGCCACACTGCGCGCCTGGATCGCGGACGGCGCCGTGCTGTACGTGTGCGGCAGCCTGCAAGGCATGGCCGGCGGCGTCGACGCCGCGCTGGCCGAGCTGCTGGGCCGCGACGAGGTCGATGCGCTGGCGGCGGCCGGGCGGCTGCGGCGCGACGTCTACTGAGCCGCGCGGCGCCCGGCGGGCGCTTTTGCTACAGTAGCCCCGTGCCAATCCGGCCCGGGGCGCCATGAGACTCGAGACCAAACTGAAAATCGCATCCGCCTGCATCATCGGCGTGATGTCCGCCATCGCCGTCGTGCCGCACTTCCTGAACGCGAGCGTGACGGACGTGATGACCAATCTGCGCACCACGTCGGCCCGCGAGCGCCAGTACGCGCAGCTGCTGGATTACCTGCTCGACGCCGAAACGGGCCAGCGCGGCTACGTCATCACCGGCAAGAACGAATTCCTGCAGCCCTACCATTCGGCGCTGAGAGCGCTGCCGCCGTTGCTGGACGAACTGCGTGCCGCCCCGGCCGGCCCCCCGGAACGGCGCGCGCTGCAGGACATCGTCACGCTGACCAATGCCAAGATCGCCTACAGCACCGAGGTCGTCGAGGTGCGCGCGCAGCGGGGTTTCGAACCGGCCAAGGCGCTGATCGACGCGGGCCGCGGCAAGTCGTACATGGACCAGCTGCGCGTGCTGATCGGCGGGCAGGAGGCGGCGTATGCGCAGCAGCGCGCCGCGCTGCGCGAGCGGCTGGCCGCGAACTCCGAGCTGGCGGCGCTGATCTCGAGTGCCGCCACGATCATCGACGTGCTGCTGCTTGTCGCACTGGCGGTCGCCGCAAACCGCGGCCTGGCGAAGCGGATGAAGGACCAGCAGGCGGCCAACGACGTGTCGGCGCAGCTGCGCGCGACGGCCGCGCTGAGCGAGCGGCGCAACACCCAGCTGCAGGCCGGCGGCGAGATGCTGCAGGCGCTGGAACTGGCCGAGACGCTGGACGAAGGCGCCCAGATCGTCGCGCTGTTCTTCGGGCGCCTGCTGCCCACGCTGAGCGGCTCGATGTACCTGTACCGCAATTCGCGCGACATCCTGGAACGCCAGGCCAGCTGGGGCGCCGCGCACGATCCCGAAGTGCTCGAACCGCTCGACTGCTGGGCACTGCGCAAGGGCGGCCAGCACCTGCAGGAGGATGCCGGCGCGCTCACCTGCCGCCACAGCCAGCAGGCCGCCACGGGCCAGCCGCGCATGTGCCTGCCGCTGGTCACGCAGGGCAATGTGATCGGCTTCATCACCGTCAGCGGCGCCGACATCGGCGCGCATGCCGGCGCCGTCGAGCGGGCCTGGGTGCTGCAACTGGCCGAGCAGGTCGCGCTCGCGCTGTCGAACGTGCAGCTGCGCGCGTCGCTGCGGCACCAGTCCGTGATCGATCCGCTGACGCAGCTGTACAACCGCCGCTACATGGACGAGACGGTCAAGCGCGAGCTGGCGCGGGCCGGCCGCAAGGGCACGCCGCTGGCGCTGATCCTGATCGACCTGGATCACTTCAAGCGCGTCAACGACACGTTCGGCCACGAGGCGGGCGACATGGTGTTGCGCGCCGTGGCGCACGTGCTGCAGCAATCCGTGCGGGGCGGCGATGCGGCGTGCCGCTTCGGCGGCGAGGAACTGGTGGTGGTGTTGCCGGAGTGCCCGCTGGAGCATGCGGCGGAACGGGCCGACCAGCTGCGCCGGGCGATCCGCGCCTTGAGCCTGACGGTGGCGGGGGACGCGCTGTCGGTCTCCGCCTCGCTGGGCGTCGCGGCATTTCCCGTCAATGGCCCCAGCGCCGAGGCGGTGCTGCAGGCGGCCGATGCGGCGCTGTACGCGGCCAAGCGCGGGGGCCGCGACCGTGTCGTCGTCGCCACCCCGCTGGAGCCGGGCGACGGGTAAGCTCGACCTGTGCCGGGGCCGGCAGCGGTTGGTTTATTCCGCGCCGGCGCGCAGCGGGTCCCCGATCGTGTAGAAATGGCCGCCCGCCACGTGGTGCAGGCTGCGCCAGCGCGGGTCGGCATCCTCGAAATGCCAGTGGCCGTCGCGGAACACGCGCGTATCGGCCCAGGCGGCCGTCACCTCGCCGATGAACAGGTCGTAAGCGTCCTGGTTGTGCGGCTCCGGGATCAGGCGGCATGCCAGCCACGCCGAGCACCCGGCCACGAACGGCATGTCCACGCCGTCCTGCGCGAACAGTTCGACGCCGCAGCGCGCCAGCTTGTCCGGTGCCTCGGCGAGGCTGACGTTGCCGACGGCGTTCGTCATATCCACTTGCGCGGCGGTCGGCACCTGCAGCACGAACTGGCCGCTGGCCTCGATCAGCGCGCGGGTGCGGGTGGCCTTGTCCAATACCACGGTCACTTTCGGCGGGCGGAAATCGAGGGCGCAGGCCCAGGCGGCGGCCATCACGTTGTCGACGCCCGCGTGGCGCGCGGAGACGAGGACGGTGGGGCCGTGGTTCAACAGGCGGTAGGCCTTGGCGAGATCGACGGGGGCGATGTGGGCGTTCATCGGCGCAGCATAGCATCGTTGCGTTTGCCGTGCAGGCGCCCCCGATCGCGTGACGGCCAGCTCCCCCTTTCGCATGAACCGGCGGTTGGAGCGGCCACCTCGCCGACCGGTTGTCATATACTCGCGGCAACTACTCATCACCATCCCAGTCATCACCGTCCCGACCATGCCCGCTACCCTGCGCCCGGCGCTGCTCAAGCCCGTGATTGTCCTGCTGGCCGCGGCGATCTTCGCGATCGACGCGTTCACGCCGCTCGACAGCGCGATCGCCGTCATGTACGTCGTCGTCGTGCTGGCCACCGTGCTGGCGTGGCCGCGCCATGTGCTGGCCGTGACGGGCATCTGCCTGGTGCTGACGGTGGCGGCGCACCTGTGCAGCACGTGGTTCGGCATCGTCAATTCGTCGCTGGCCCGCTGCGCCGTCAGCCTGGCGGCGATCGGCATCAGCGGCTACCTGGCCCACGCCGGCGCGCGCGCGACGGCCCGGCTGCTGGAGCGCGAGGAGTCGCTGCGCCACTCGCGCGCCCAACTGGCCCACGCGACACGCGTGACGACGCTGGGCGAGCTGGCGGCATCGATCGCGCACGAGGTGAACCAGCCGCTGGCCGCGATCTCGGCCAACGGCGAGGCGGCGCTGCGCTGGCTGCGCCGCGACCCGCCCGATCCGGACGAAGTGCGCCATGCACTGGAGCGCATGCTGGCCGACACGGAACGGGCCAGTGAAGTGATCAGCCGCATCCGCGCGCTGGCGCGCCGCGGCGAGCCGCAGGTGGCGCCGGTGGACCTGGGCGGCGTGGCGCGCGACTGCGCAGCGCTGCTGCAGCGCGAGCTGGCCAGCCACGGCACCGCGCTGGCGCTGGACATCGCCGCCGGACTGCCGCCCGTGCGCGGCGACCGCGTGCAGTTGCAGCAGGTGCTGATCAACCTCCTGATGAACGGCATGCAGGCGATGGCGCCGCACGGCGGCCAGCTGCGGCTGACGGTGGCGCCGGCCGGCGCCGGCGTGCGCATCGCGGTGACGGACCAGGGCCCCGGCATTCCCACCCATGAGGTGGGCCGGCTGTTCGAGCCGTTCTACAGCACCAAGGAGGACGGCATGGGCATGGGCCTGCCGATCTGCCGCTCGATCGTCGAGTCCCACGGCGGGCGCATCGCCGCGCTGCCCGGCGGCTCGGGCGCCACGCTGGAAATCACGCTGCCGGCGGGCGGTACGGGAAGCCCGGCATGAAACCGCTGGTCTACCTGGTCGACGACGACGCCCCGCTGCGCGACGGTCTCGCCAGCCTGCTGCGTTCCGCCGACCTGGACGTGCTGGCCTTCGGCGCGGTGGCCGACTTCCTCGCCCATCCCCGCGAGGACCGCAACAGCTGCCTGCTGCTGGACGTGCGCTTGGGTGGCCACAGCGGCATGGACCTGCATGCGGACCTGAAGGAACAAGGCTGCACGCTGCCCGTCGTGTTCATGACGGGCTTCGGCGACATCCCGATGTCGGTGCGGGCGATGAAGGCCGGCGCCGTCGACTTCCTGGCCAAACCGGTGCGGGTCGAAGAGCTGCTGGACGCCGTCACGCAAGCCCTCGCGCGCGACGCCGAATGCCGCGCCGACGCGGCCGCGCACGCCGGCCTGCAGCAGCGCTATGCAACGCTGACACCGCGCGAGCGCGAGATCATGGCACTGGCCGCGCGCGGCCTGATGAACAAGCAGATCGCCGCGGAAGTGGGCACCAGCGAAATCACCGTCAAGATCCACCGCGGCCAGGCGATGAAGAAGATGCAGGCGAAGACGTTCGCGGACCTGGTGCGGATGGCGCAGGAGCTGGGGCTGAACAGCTGAGCCCAGCGGGGCCCTTATACCCAGGTATGATGGCGCGCCCCGCCGCCGCCGGCTAAGCTGTGGCGGTTGCATCAACGGGAGCCGCGGTGTCCTTTACAGATCAGGAAGTTTGCATCGTCGACGACGATGCGTCGGTGCGCACGGCGGTCGGCAGCCTGGTGCGCTCGCTGGGCTATGGCGCCCGGCTGTTCGCGTCCGCCGAGGAGTTCCTGGACGGGCGCTGCGCGGCCGATCTCGTGATCTGCGACGTGCAGATGCCCGGCATCGGCGGGCTCGAACTGCTCGAGCTGCTGCGCGCCCGGCACGACCCCGTACCATTCATCGTCATCACCGCGTTCCTGCAGGACGTCGTCGCGCGCCGCGCCACCGCGGCCGGCGCTTCCTGCGTGCTGGGCAAGCCGTTCCAGGCCAACGTGCTGATCCGCTGCATCGAACGGGCGCTCGCCGCACCGCCGGATCATACCCACGTATGATTTCGCCCCGGCCAAAGGGGCTCTAAGCTGTGATCACGATGAACGGCGGCGCAAGAGAGTGACGCTGCCGGCATCGCCGATCAACCCAACCGCCGGAACCACCATGAGAACCGCCATGAGAATCGACACGAGACGGCCGCAGCTCCCGCATCCAGAGATCCCGACCAGCATCGGCACGGTGGCGGATGCGCTGCGCTCCGAACGCCTGCGCTGCGCCCGCGACGTGCACGACATCGTGCTGCAAGACCTGACCGCCGTGCTGCTGCAATTGCGTGCCGCCAGCGGCTGCGCCGATCCTGCCCGCCTCGCGGCCTGCCTCGACATCGCCCGCCAGGCCGCCGAACAAGGCATCGCCAGCGCCCGCGACTTCGTGCAGCGGCTGCGCACCGGCGGCGCGGAAGCGTCTGCCACGGCCGACCTGGTGCCGGCGATCCGCGCCGCGCTGGCCGCGATGCCGCTGGCCCGCGGTGTCACGCTCAAGCTCGACATGGCCGCCGCGGCGGTGCTCGACACCGTCGCCTGCGAACACGCCGCGATGATCGTGCGCGAGGCCGTCGGCAACGCCGCCAAGCATGCCAGCGCGGGCACCGTCGTATGCCGGCTGCGCGTGCGCGCCGGCCGCGTGCGGGTGCAGGTGCGCGACGACGGCCCCGGTTTCGATACGCATGCGGCACGCCCCGGCTTCGGCATCGGCGGCATGCACGAGCGCGCGGCGCTGATCGGCGCCGCGCTGCACGTCGACAGTGCGCCCGGCCGCGGCACCACCATTTCCCTTTCCCTTCCACTCGCCACAGGAGAATGACATGACCACCGTGATGCTCGTCGACGACCACCCCCTCGTACGCCTCGGCATGGCCGGCGTCGTGTCGCGCCAGGCCGGCTATACGATCGCCGCCGAAGCTGCCGACGGCGCCGCCGCGATCGACCTGTACCGCCGCGTGCGACCCGATGTCGTGCTGATGGACCTGATGATGCCCGGCGTCGGGGGCCTGGAAGCGCTGCAGGCCATCCGCGCGGCCGACCCGGAAGCGCGCGTCGTCATCGTCTCCAGCGCGGACGGCGAGGAGCACGTGTACCGCTGCCTGCAGGCGGGCGCCCGTGCCTACCTACTGAAGGACGCGCCGGAAGCGCAGGTGGCCGATTGCCTGCACGCGGTGGCCGCCGGCCGCCGTTACGTGCCGCCGGAAGTGGCGGCGCGCCTCGCGTCCCGCCTCGACAACGATGCGCTGACGGGCCGCGAGCTGGACGTGCTGCGCTTCCTTGCGCAAGGCCTGTCGAACAAGCTGATTGCCCGTGCGGCCGGCATCGCGCCGGGCACCGTCAAATACCACGTGAAGAACATCATGGCCAAGCTGGATGCGTCGTGCCGCACCGAGGTGCTGCGCGAGGCGGTACGCCGCGGCATCGTCAGCCTCGCGCACTGAGCGCCCGCCACTGCCGACCGGGCGGCCCCGCGCCGCCGGAGACTACCGATGAAAAAAACTTTGCTTGCCATCGCGGCGCTGGCGCCGCTCGCCCTCGCGCTGCTGTACGGCTGGGTGCACGAGCCGGCGCTGCCCGCGCTGCCCGCGCCACCGAAGCCGGATTCCGCGCTGGTTGCCGCCGGCGCCCGCGTCGTCGCGCTGGGCGACTGCATGGTATGCCACACGGCGCCGCACGGCATGCCGTATGCGGGTGGCCTGCCGCTGCGCACGCCGTTCGGCACGATCTACAGCACCAACATCACGCCCGATCCGGAGACCGGCATCGGACGCTGGTCGCAAGAAGCGTTCCGGCGTGCGCTGCGCCGCGGCGTGGCCCGCGATGGCCACCTGCTGTACCCCGCCTTCCCGTACACCCACTATACGCGGATGACGGATGCCGACATCGACGCGGCCTGGCATTACCTGATGTCGCGCACGCCGGTGCATGCCGAGCCGCGCGCCAACGACCTGCTGTTCCCGCTGACGTGGCGCCCGCTGCTGGCGTTCTGGAACGCGCTGTACCTGAAGACCGGCGATGGCGCCCCGCCCGCCGCGACGGGCGCCGTGGCCCGCGGCCGCTACCTGGCCGATACGCTCGGCCATTGCGGCTCATGCCACAGCGGCCTGACGCTGGCCGGCGGCGAACGCCAGCCGCCGTTCGGCGGCGGCATGATCGACGGCTGGACGGCGCCGGCGCTGACCCGCCTGACGCAAGGCCCGGCGCCGTGGACGGAAAGCGAACTGGCCGACTACCTGCGCACCGGCCTGTCGCGCGGCCACGGCGCCGCCAAGGGGCCGATGCGCCCGGTGACGGAACGGCTGGCCGACGTGCCGGGCGAGGACGTGGCGGCGTTGGCCGCATGGCTGATGTCGATCCAGCAGCCGGCTGCTACGGCCACACACACCGCCGTCGCCGCCCGCCCCGCCGCCACGGGCCAGGCGCTGTTCGAAGGCGCCTGCGCCGGCTGCCATGCCACCGCCGCGCCGATGATGCGGCTGGCGGCCCGGCCGGCGCTGGCGCGCAGCAGCGCCGTGCTGGGCGAGCATCCGGCCACGTTCATCCAGACCGTCCTGCAGGGCATCGCCTGGCCGGCCGACCAGCACGGCCAGGCCGGCCCCTACATGCCGGCCTTCGCGGCGACGCTGACGGATGCCCAGATCGCCACCATTGCCGCCGACGTGCGGGCCGCCGCCGGCGTGCCGGCCTGGCCCGACACGGAACGAGAAAGCGCACGCTTGCGCAAGGAGCTGCCACGATGACCACCACGATCACCCTGAACGGCCGCGCTGTCGCGCTGCGCGCCGATCCCGCCACGCCGCTGTTGTACGTACTGCGCAACGAACTGGAACTGAACGGCGCCAAGTTCGGCTGCGGCATGGGCCAGTGCGGCGCCTGCACCGTGCTGCTGGACGGCGAACCCGTGTTTTCCTGCATCACACCGCTGGTCGCCGCGGCGGGACGCGCGGTGCGCACCGTCGAAGGCCTGGGCAGCGCCGAGCGCCCCGGGCCGTTGCAGGCGTCGTTCATCCGCCACCAGGCCGCCCAGTGCGGCTACTGCATCGCCGGCATGATGATGCGGGCGCAGGCCCTGCTCGACCGCGTGCCCGATCCCACCGAACAGCAGGTGCGGGCGCAGCTGGAACCGAACCTGTGCCGCTGCGGCACACACCACCGCATCATTGCCGCCGTGCTGGATGCCGCACAAGGAGCGCGCCGATGAGCGCCGGGCAGTCGAGCCCCGACCTGCCGGCCCGCCGCGCCTTCCTCCGCCGCGGCTCCCTGATCGTCGGCTTCACGTTGTTGCCGGCCGCCGCATGGGCGGAATTCAACGGCATGGGCATGCCGCCGGTCGCCAATCCGCGCCTGCCCGGCAACCTGAAAAGCACGCCGTGGCTGGACGCGTGGATCCGCGTCGCGCCCGACGGCACCGTGACCGTCTGCAGCGGCAAGGCCGAGCTGGGAACGGGCCTGCGCACGGCGCTCGTGCAGATCGCCGCCGAACAGCTCGAGCTGGCGCCGAACGCCGTGCGCTTCATCGGCGGCGACACGACGCTGACGCCGAACGAAGGCTTCACGGCGGGCAGCCACAGCGTGGCCGACAGCGGCACCGCGCTGCTGCATGCATCCGCCCAGGTCGCGGCCTTGCTGCGCGCCGGCGCGGCGGCGCAATGGCACGTGCCCGCCGCCGCGGTCACGCTGCGCGGCGGCGCCGCGCTCGCGCCGGACGGCCGCCGCATGCATTATGGCGCGGCGATCGCCGGCATCGACCTGCACCGCCATGCGGCCGAAACGTCGCCGCTGCGGGCGCCCGCCCAGTATCGCCTGATCGGCAAGAGCGTGCCGCGCCTCGACATCCCCGCCAAGGTCACGGGCGGCGCGGCCTACGTACAGGACATGCGTCTGCCCGGCATGCTGCACGCCCGCGTCGTGCGGCCACCGCGTCCCGGTGCAAGACTGGTCGCGGCGGACCTTGCGGCGATCCGCCGCCTGCCCGGTGTGCGGCACGTGGTGCGCGACGGCAGCTACCTGGCCGTGCTGGCGGACGACGAATGGCGCGCCGTGCAGGCGATGCGCGCACTCGAAGGACTCGCGCGCTGGGAAGGCGGGACACCATTGCCGGCGCCTGGCGACGTGCACGCGCTGCTGCAGCACCTGCCGGCGCAGGACATCACGATCCTGCGCAAGGGCGCGCCGCTGCCGGCCGAACTGCCACCGGGCCGCAGCGTATCCGCCCGCTTCACGAAGCAGTACGTGATGCATGCCTCGATCGGGCCGTCGTGCGCCGTCGCGCACCTCGATGGCGGCCAGCTGACCGTGTGGACGCATACGCAGGGTGTCTATCCGCTGCGCCATGCGCTGGCGGAGCTGACCGGCATGGCGCTGGAGAACGTGCGCTGCATCCATACGGAAGGCGCCGGCTGCTATGGCCAGAACGGTGCCGACGACGTGGCCGCCGATGCGGCGCTGCTGGCCTGCGCCATGCCCGGCCACCCGGTACGCGTGCAGCTGATGCGCGAGCAGGAAAACCTGTGGGAGCCGTTCGCGCCGGCCATGGTCACGCAGGTCAAGGCCGCGCTGGACGATGCGGGCCGGATCAGCCACTGGGATTACGAGCTGTGGAGCGGTTCGCACAACGAACGGCCCGGCAACGCGGGCAAGCTGGTGCCGGCATGGCTGCTGGCCCGGCCGATCGCACCGACGCCCTCCGAGCCGATGCCGCAGCCGGAGGGCGGCGGCGACCGCAATGCGCTGCCGCTGTATGCGCTGCCGAATGCGCGCGTCGTCAACCACTTCCTTCCGGTGACGCCGCTGCGCACATCGGCGATGCGTTCGCTGGGCGCGCACATCAACATCGTGACGATCGAAACCACGATGGACCGCCTGGCCGCGCTGGCGCAGGTCGATCCCGTGCAGTTCCGGCTGCGGCACCTGGCGCACGAGCCGCGCGCCATGGACGTCGTGCGCGCGGCCGCGCAGCTGTTCCACTGGCCGCGCCCACGTTCCAGGCCATGGCACGGCACGGGCTTCGGTTTCGGGCAGTACAAGAACCTGATGGCATATGTGGCCATCGCGGTCGAACTGGCGTTCAACCCGGACACCGGCGTGGTGCGCATCCTGCGCGTGGCGGCCGCCGCCGACTGCGGCCAGGTCGTCAATCCGGATGGCGTGCGCAACCAGCTCGAAGGCGGCATCATCCAGTCGGCCAGCTGGACCTTGCTGGAACAGCTGCGCTACGGGCCGGACGGCATCGCCAGCATCGACTGGAGCAGCTACCCGATCCTGCGCTTCTCCGGCGTGCCGCAGCATATCGAGATCAGGCTGCTCGACCGGCCGGGGATGCCGTTCCTCGGTGTGGCCGAAGCGGCGCAAGGGCCGATGGCTGCGGCGCTGGCCAATGCGCTGGCCCAGGCCACCGGTTTGCGGCGCGACGCGCTGCCGCTGCTGGCCACACAATGAAAGGTACGTGATGAACGACACGACGAGTGACACGATGCAAGCGCCGCACGCCCTGGTGGTGGGCGGTTCGGTGGGCGGCCTGATGACGGCCGCGGTACTGCGGCATGCAGGCTGGCGGGTGGACGTGTTCGAGCGTTCGGCCACGCCGCTGTACGGCCGCGGCGGCGGCCTCGTGCTGCAAGGCGACGTGCTGCGCCTGCTGCATCACGCCGCCATCGGCTGGCACGGCACGCCCGGCGTGACGACGATCGACCGCATCTGGCTCGATGCGCAGGGCAACGTGGCGCGCCGCGTGCGGATGCCGCAGACGCAGACGTCGTGGAACGTGCTGTACGGCGTGCTGCGCGATGCGCAACCGGCAGGCACCGTGCATGCCGGCATGACCTTGGCGCATTACACGCAGGACGCGGGCGGCGTGACGGCCCATTTCACGGACGGCACCACGGCCAGGGGCGACCTGCTGGTCGGTGCCGACGGCGCCCGCTCGACCGTCCGGCAAGGCATCTACCCGGCGCTGGCGCCCCGCTACGCCGGCTATGTGGCGTGGCGCGGGCTGGTGCCGGAAAGCGCGCTGCCGCCGGCAGTGCACGCGCAGCTGGACGACGTCTTCGCATTCCAGGAAGGCGAACGGTCGATGCTGCTGACGTATCCGGTGCCGGACGCGGAAGGCGCGACGGTACGCGGCGCGCGGCGCTGGAACTGGGTGTGGTACCGGCCCGTGGCGGACGGCGCGCCGCTGCGCGAGCTGCTGACGGACCGCGACGGCGTCGCGCACGAGGCTTCGCTGCCTCCTGGCGCACTGCGCGACGATGCGCTGGCGGCGCTGCGGCGCGACGCCCACCAGCTTGCGCCGGCGTTGCGCGCCCTCGTCGACGCCACGGATGCACCGTTCGTGCAGGCGATCGTGGACTTGCTGGCACCGGGAATGCACGACGGCCGCGTCGTGCTGATCGGCGATGCGGCGGCCGTCGTGCGCCCGCACACGGCCGGCGGCACGGCAAAAGCGGCCGCCGATGCGCTGGCACTGGCGCGGGCCCTGCCGCATGGCTACGACGCCGCCGCGCTGGCCGCCTGGGCAAACAGCCGCCACGCGCAAGCGCAGGAGATGGTCCGCTGGGGCATCGGCCTGGGCGACAACATCATGGGCGTGCCCTGAGGTTGTTGCGGCGCGACCGCGTGCAGTACAATCGCGGCCACATTCACCGACTCTCGCTCCGATGGCCTTTCCGAACCCCAGCTTAAGACGCCTTGCCGCCCCGCGCGGCTGGGTCGCGCTGTGGCTGGCGGCCATCGTCTTCCTCGCGCAGCTGCTGGCCGCGGCCCATCACGACCACGAGGTGGCCGCCAAGTCGCAGCACTGCGTGGCGTGCGCACTGCACGCGCAGCCGCATGCGGCGCCGCCGGATGCCGTCGTCCGCACGGCGCCGTTCAGCTGGATCCTGCTGCACAGGCTGGCATTCGTGCCCTCCGCCGGGCGGCACGTGCCGGCCGACGACTATGCGCTGCCGCCGGCGCATGCTCCTCCCGCCTTCCTGCCCCGTCATTGACCGCGCCGGCGTGTGATCCCTTCACGCGCCGGCTTTCCCATGTCGACAGGACCCGGCATGCACGCCCGCGTGCGTGCGGCCGGGCCATGCAGGAACACCATGAACAACACCGCATTTTCAACGCGGCGGCGCACCTGTGCGCTCGCCGCCACCATTGCCATCGCCCTGCCGGCCACGCCGGCGCAGGCCGACGACGCCGGCACCGTCATCGTCGACGGCCGCCGCACCGGCTACCGCACGCTGGCCGTCGCCGGCGCCACGAAGACGGACGCGCTGCCGAAAGACCTGCCGCAAAGCGTGCGCACATTGACGGCCGAGCTGCTGCAGGATGCCGGCGTCACGTCGCTGGCCGGCGCGCTGGATCTCGGCAGCGGCATCGCCCGCCAGAGCGACCTCGGCGGCCTGTGGGACAGCTACGCGATGCGCGGCTTCACGGGCGACCCGAACTTCGGCTCCGACTACATGGTCAACGGTTTCACGGCGAGCCGCGGCTACAACGGGCTGCGCGACATCGCCGGCACGCAGTCCGTCGAGATCCTGAAAGGCCCCGCGTCGGCGCTGTACGGCCGCGGCGAGCCGGGCGGCACCGTCAACATCCTGACAAAGAAACCCCGCTTCGCGCCGCAGTACGGCATCGAGGCATCGGTGGGCAGCCATGCCGCGCACCGCGTAGCCGCCGACCTGACCGGGCCCATCTCCGGTACGCTGGCCTATCGCGTCAACGTCGCGCACCAGGGCGCGGACAGCTTCCGCGACACGGTGCACACGGACCGCGACTACGTGTCGCCATCGCTGCTGTGGCTTGCCGGACCCGATACGACGGTGTCGTATGAAGTGGAAGCGTCGCGCCAGCGCAGCCCGTTCGACCGGGGCATCCCCGTCATCGCCGGCGCGCCGGAGGTGCCGGTGGAGCGGTTCCTGGGCGAGCCGGCCGACGGCCCGATCACCGTCAAATCGCTGGGGCACCAGCTGTTCGTGCAGCACGCGCTGGCGGACGGCTGGTCGCTGCAAGGCGGCGCGGCATACCGCGACAGTTCGCTGTCCGGCTATTCGAGCGAAGCAAACGACGTGCTGGCCGATGGCCGCACGCTGCGGCGCCAGCGGCGCTTCCGCGACTGGTCGGCAACCGACCGCTCCGTACGCGCCGAGCTGCTGGGCACCGTCGACACGCTGGGCATGCGCCACGCGCTGCTGGTCGGCGTTGACGCTTACCGCTTCGACGACACGCGATTGCAGCTGCGCCGCAATCCGTCGGCCGCGAATCCGTACGCGATCGACCTGTATGCACCCGTGTATGGCGGACAGGCGGCGCCGCTGGCCGTCTCCGTCGACACCGTCGAACACCAGCGCGCCCACGCCTTCTACGCGCAGGACCAGTTGACGATCACGCCGCGGTGGAAGGCCCTCGTCGGCGTGCGGCACGACCGTTACGAACAGACGGTGATCAACCACCGGACGACGACCGTGAATGCGCAGGAGCTGGCGGCAACGAGCCCGCGCGCGGGCCTCGTCTGGCAGCCGACCGACGTGCTGTCGCTGTACGGCAGCGCGGCGCGGGGCTTCCGGCCGAACAGCGGCATCGGTATCGACAACACGGCATTCCCGGCCGAGAAAAGCCTGTCGTACGAGCTGGGGGCGAAGGTTGAAACAAGCGCGCTGGCCGGTACGCTGGCCGTGTACCGGATCGAGAAGAAGAACGTGCTGACGACCAATCCCGTCAACACGGATTACGCGCTGCCGGCCGGCGAGGTGGCCAGCAAGGGCATCGAGCTGGACGTATCGGGCGAGTTGCGGCGCGGCGTGCGGCTGTCCGGCGCGTATGCGTACACGGATGCGCGCGTGACGCGGGGAGACAACGCGATCCGCACCGGCAGCCGCTTCCCGAACGTGCCGCGCCACAGCGCGAACCTGCTGCTCGTCGCGGGCAACGCCCATGCGTCGATCGGCGGCGGGCTCGCGTACGTGGGCGAGCGGTATGGCGACGTCGCCGCATCGAGCGACTTCCGGCTGCCCGGCTATACGACGGCGCGGCTGCTGGCCAGCTGGATGCCGGCCCCTCACTGGCGAGTCGGCGTCAACGTCGACAACCTGTTCGACCGCCGCTACTACGCCAGTTCGTACAGCCGGCTGTGGGTGGCACCGGGCAGCACGCGCACGATCAGCGCCAGCGCGGCGTACCGGTTCTGAGGAGGCAAGATGACGACACATAAACAGCGCATCGCATCGATCGACGTCGCGCGCGGCCTCGTGATGCTGTTGATGACGGTGGACCACGTTCGCGAGACGTTTTTCCTGCAGCACCAGGTCAGCGATCCGATGGACGTCGGCGCGACCGATCCGGCACTGTTCTTCACGCGGCTGTCGGCGCACTTCTGCGCGCCGATGTTCGTGTTCCTGACAGGGCTATCGGCGTGGCTGTACGCGCACCCGCCCGGCGGGCCGCGCGACGCGACAGGGTTCCTCGTCAAGCGCGGGCTGCTGCTGATCGGGCTGGAAATCGTCGCCGTCAACTTCGCGTGGACGGGCACGTTCATGCCGGCGACCCTGTACCTGCAGGTGATCTGGGCGATCGGCCTGGCGATGCTGGCGCTCGCGCTGCTGCATCGCCTGCCGCTGCCGCTCATCGGCGTGCTGGGACTGGCGATCGTCGCCGGCCACAACGCGTTGCATCCGGCCTTCGATCCGGGCACGATCGCGCACGGCCTGTGGACGGTGCTGGAGCAGCGCGGTTTCCTGCTCGATGCGCCGGTGCGCGTGAAGATCAGCTACCCCGTGCTGGCATGGATCGGCGTGATCCTGCTCGGCTATGCGGCGGGCCCGCTGTATGCCCGTGCGACGTCCCCCACGCTGCGCCGGCGCACGCTGGTCACGCTGGGCGCGGCCGGCCTCGCGCTGCTCGCGGTGCTGCGCACGGCGAACGGGTATGGCGAGCCGCTGCCGTGGACCGGCTACGGCGATACGCTGCGCACGGCGATGTCGTTCCTGAACTTCACGAAGTATCCGCCGTCGCTGGACTTCGTGCTGCTGACGCTGGGCGTGGGCTTCATCGTGCTGGCCTGGGTCGAGCGGCCGATGCGGTGGACGCCACTGGCCGCCGTCTTCGGCGGCGCGCCGCTGTTCTACTACCTGCTGCACCTGTACGCGCTGCTCGCGCTGCAGAAGCTGGCGGCGTTCGCCGCCGGCGTCCCCCGGGCGGACGTGCAGCACGTGTGGCAGGTCTGGGCGATCGCCGCGCTGCTGGCAGTCGCGCTGTACTGGCCGACGCGGTGGTTCGGCAACTACAAGCGCAGCAGCGGCAAGGGGTGGGTCAAGTACTTCTGATTACTGCTGAGTTCGTGTCCCCTGGTGCCAGGCACGAGGAGACACGAGCTCAACAGAAATGTCCCTTGGTGCCTGGCACCAGGGGACACAGCCTCAGCCATTCAAATCACGCGATCCTGGTCAGCTTCGCCAGCGAAATCTCCGCCTTCCCGACCACGTCGGTCAGAAAATTCTGGAAATGCGGGCTGGCTTCGTGGATGGCGAAGGCTTCGTCGCCGAGCCATTCTTCCAGCATCGTGAACCGGGACGGGACGGACTGGTCGACGTGCAGCTCGTAGCGCACGCAGCCGGGTTCGGCGCGGCTCGGGGCGAGCATCGCTTCCAGCGCGGCACGGATGGCGGCCTCCTGGCCGGGTTTCGCCGCGAGCGTCGCGACGATGATCAGGTTGCTCATTGAGGCTCCTCGTTATTGTCGAGTTGCCATTGTAGCGGGGCGGCCGCCGGCTTGCAGGGACCGCCCCGTCATCCTTCAGTGGGATTGCTCCGGGAACGCGTTGGTGGGTTTCGCGCCCCACACGGCGTAGAACAGGATGTACAGCTCGCACGCGGCCGTCAGCAGGAACGACAGCTGCAGGCCGTACACGTCCGCCAGCCAGCCCTGCACGACGACCAGCGCGCCGCCGGCGATCGCCATGATCAGCAGGCCCGCGCCCTCTTCCGTCAACGGTCCCAGGCCGCGGATGCCCAGCGTGAAGATCGTCGGGAACATCACCGAGTGGAACAGGCCGACGGCGATCAGCGCCCACATCGCCAGCGGGCCCGTGGAGAAGGTCGCGACCAGCATCACGATGCAGGCGCCGACGGCCGCGCCGCCCAGCACGCGTTCGGCCGAGATCGTGCGCATCAGGAAGCTGCCCGCGAAGCGGCCCACCATCATGCCGCCCCACAGCAGGAACAGGTAGTGCGACGCCTGCTCGTGCGTGACGTTGCCGATGTGCGGCTGCGACACGAAGTTGATGAACAGGTTCGCCACGCCGATCTCGGCGATCAGGTAGATGAAGATGGCCGGAATGCCGAACACGAGGTTCCGGTGGCGCCACAGCGAATGCGCGCCCCGCTCCGCCTTCGCGACACGGCTGGAGCCCATCGCCGGCAGCGGATAGCGGGCGATGATCAGCGCCAGCAGCACCAGCACGGCGGCGACGATCAGGTACGGCAGCTGCACCGCCTGCGCATCCGCCAGGCGCTCGGCCTGCGTCAGCACCTGGTCGGCGCCGGCCGTGCCGCTTGTCGAGCGGCCCAGGATCAGGTAGCCGCCGAACAGCGGCGCGAACGTCGTGCCCAGCGAATTGAACGCCTGGACGAGGTTCAGCCGTGCCGACGCCGTCTGCGGCGGGCCCACCACGGCCACATACGGATTCGCGGCGACCTGCAGCAGCGTGATGCCGCACGCGATCGTGAACAGCGCCACCAGCGTCACCGCGTACGATGGCAGCCGCGCGGCCGGGATCATGCCCAGCGCGCCGACGGCCATGATGACGAGGCCGATCACCATCGACTTCTTGTAGCCGACCCGCTCGATCAGCCGGGCCGACGGAATCGATGCGACGAAGTAGGCGATGAACCAGACGGATTCGATCAGGGTCGTCTGCGTATAACTGAGTTCGAACACGCTGCGCAGGTGCGGCAGCAAGGTGTTGTTGATGACGGTGATGAAGCCCCAGATGAAGAACAGGCTCGCGAGAAGCGACAGGGCCGACTTGTAGCCCGCCGGTGCGGGCGCGTGCCCGTCGAATGTCGCGCTTACGGTGGAGACAGGGCCGGCCACGAACACTCCTTGGATGTTGAGAGAGTGTCATCGTAGAGCTGCGGTTGACGGATTACCAATAGCAAAAATGATGATTGCTATATCAAAAGATGATATCTCGAGCAACCGATCGTCACGCCGCGGCATGCCCAACTGTTGCGTTCTGGCGCACCGCGAAACGTGCGGGCGCCCGGCGGGAGTAAGCTAGCTCCCATGGCGCAAGCAACGACGCGCGCGCCGACTACAGAGACCACCATGAAGGCATGGGTTCCACGCCTGCGTCCGCCGTCGCTGGCCGCGCTGCGCCCTTACCTGCTGTTCATCCTGCTATGGCCGGTGGCCGGGCTCGTCATTGCCGGCGCGTCGTGGTTCTTTCTGGTCCGCAACCTCATCGAGGACCGCCAGGCGGCCGAGCGGCAGGCGCTGGATACCACCGCCGGGATCGTGCAGGTCCAGGCCGAGCAAACCCGCCACAGCCTGGCGCTTGTCGACCAGCTGCTGATGACGATCCGGCTGCAGTGGCAGATCGACGGCGGAGCGCTGCGGCTGGACCGCTTCCGCAAGATCGCCGACCCGGCCGGCATGCCGCTCAATATCAGCATCTTCGGCCCGAACGCGACACTGCGGCTGACCAATGCGCGCGGCATCTGGTCGCGCGAGGAGCTGAACAAGGTCGACGAGCTGCCGTTCTTCGCCGTGCAGCGGCTGCGTGCGGCGGACGACATGTACATCGGCATGCCAATGCCGGCCGCCGGCAGCCCGGCGCGGACGGTGCGCTTTTCCCGCAAGCTGGTCAACCAGGACGGCGAATTCAGCGGCGTGGCCGTCGTGTCGTTCGATCCGGAGAACCTGGTGGCCGAATACGATCGTGCCCAGCTGGGCTCGCGCGGCTTCCTGGCCGCCGTTGGCAGCGACGGCGCGCCGCGCGCAATGAAATGGGACGGCTCTTCCGACCGTATCGGCGCGCTGCCGGCGAACTTGCTGCTGGCGATGCAAAGCCCGCGCGGCAGCGCGATCGTGCCGGGCCGCGAGTTCGCCGACGGCGTCACGCGCTACGTCAGCTGGAAGGCGCTGGACGGCTTTCCCCTCGTCGTCGTGGCCGCCGCCGACCAGCCGCATGCGCTGGCGCTGTACCGGGAGCGGGAAAGCGCGTCGCGCCAGACGGCGCGCGACGCATCGGTCGCGCTGCTCGTCTTCGTGCTGGCGGGGATGACGCTGTCCGGCCGCCTGGCCCTGCAGCGCCACCGCCTGACCGTCGCGCACGATGCCTACCGCAAGGCCACCGAAGCCAGTACCGAAGGCTTCTTCATCACGGCACCGGTGTATGGCGACGGCGGGCGCATCATCGATTTCGTCACCGTCGACTGCAACGAACAGGGCGCCGCGCTGGCGCAGCTGACGCGCGATGAACTGATCGGCAAGCGGCTCTCCACGTTGGCCGGCAAGCTGCCCGTCGAACCGGCGGCGGCGCTGCTGACGCAGGCGATGTCCACCGGCAGCGCGGAAGGCGACCTGGAAGCGCTGGCCGAAGGGCCCGTGAAGCACGTGCGCGTGAAGGCGCGCCGCTCCGGCGACGTGCTGGCCGTGACCTTGCGCGACGTGACGCTGGAGCGCGCCCACATGCTGAACCTGGAGCGCAAGAACTTCGAGGATGCGCTGACGGGCCTGCCGAACCGCGCGTGGGTCGGCAAGTGCCTGCCCGACATCGTGTCCCGCGCCCACGCGCGCGGCAGCCGCCTGGCTGTGCTGTTCATCGACCTGGACGGCTTCAAGGCCGTCAACGACACGTACGGCCACGCGGCCGGCGACGAGCTGCTGCAGATCGTCGCGCGCCGCCTGAAGGTGGCGGTGCGGCCGGGCGACCGGGTGGCGCGGCTGGGCGGCGACGAATTCATCGTGATCCTGGAAAACCTGCACGACAACGGCGAGGCGGCGCAGGTCGCGGCTCGCGTGGTGCAGGCGTTCCATGGCGGCGTGGCCATCGCGGCCGGCACGGCGACGGTCGGCGCATCGGTCGGCATCAGCAGCTGCCCGGGCGACGCGCACGACGTGGACACCCTGCTGCGCCACGCCGACATCGCGATGTACGAAGTGAAAACCCATGGCAAGAACGGCTACCAGTTCTTTGACCCCGCGTTCTATGGCGCGATCCGCCAGCGCCAGCAGCGCGAGCGCGAGCTGCAAGCGGCCATCGACGAGAACCAGTTCGTGCTGCACTATCAGGTGCGGGTGTGCGCGACGACGCAGCGCGTCGTCAGCCTGGAGGCGCTGGTGCGCTGGAACCACCCGACCGCGGGCCTGCTGTACCCGGACGAATTCATTCCGCTGGCCGAGGAGACGGGCATGATCGTCGCGCTGGGCGAGCGGGTCGTCGATTGCGTGTGCGCGCAGATCGCCGCGTGGTCGGACGACGGCTGCGCGCCGGTGCCGGTCTCGATCAATGTGTCGAGCCGCCAGTTCAACGAGCGCGACATCCATGCGCTGTTCACGCGCGCGCTGGCGCGCCACGGCATTCCGCCGGACCGGGTGGAAGTGGAGCTGACGGAATCGACGATGATCCGCGACCCGGAGCGCACGTCCAGCCACCTGCACGCGATGCACGCGCTGGGCATCCGCCTGCTGGTGGACGACTTCGGCACCGGCTATTCGTCGCTGTCGATGCTGCAGCAGCTCGACTTCGACATGCTGAAGGTGGACAAGTCGTTCACCCGCCGCCTCGGCACCGACTGCCAGGGCGAGGTGCTGTTCGCCGCCATCATCACGATGGCGCATGCGCTGGGCATGAAGGTGGTGGCCGAGGGCGTCGAACGCCCCGAGCAGGTGGAGGTGCTGCGCCGGCTGCACTGCGACGAACTGCAAGGGTATTACATCGCCACGCCGCTGGACGCCAAGGACGTGCAGGCCGAGATCCGCCGGCGCCGTGCCGCCATCGTGTAGCGGCGTTCAGCCGAAGCGGCCCAGCTCCGCTTCCGTGAAGCCGGCGCGGCGGCGCGCCTCCAGGTTGAACGGCCCGCGCAGCGCCGGCGCCTGGTAACGCACGATCAATTCGTCGTAGGTCGCATACGGATCGATGCCCCGCTGCGCGCACAGCCAGCCATACCAGCGGTTGCCGATTTCCACGTGGCCCACTTCGTCGCGCAGGATCACGTCGAGGATCGCGGCGGCGGCCTGGTCGCCGGCCTGCGCCAGCTTCGCGCGCAGCGGCGGAATCGCATCCAGCCCGCGCGCCTCCAGCGTGCGCGGCACGAGGGCCATGCGGGCGACGACATCGCCGCGGGTCTTGGCCACCATCTCCCACAGGCTGTCGTGGGCGGGGAAGTCGCCGTAGGCGTTGCCGAACGTGGCCAGGTGCGCGGCCAGCATGCGAAAGTGCGTGGCTTCCTCGCTGGCCACGCGCAGCCAGTCCGCATAGTACTGCGCTGGCATGCCGGCGAAGCGCCACAGCGCGTCCAGCGCCAGGTTGACGGCATTGAATTCGATGTGGGCCAGCGCGTGGATCAGCATCGCCCGCCCTTCCGGCGTCACCATGGAGCGGCGGCCGACGAGCTTCGGCGCGACGAGTTCGGGCCGCGCAGGGCGGCCCGGGATCGCCGGGGAATCGGGCAGCACGGCGTCGGCGTCGAGCGTGCAGGCGCCGGCAGCGGGACCGGCGGAATACGCGGCGGCCAGCGCCGCCACCGCGTCGGTCTTCTCGAAGGGATCGGTCAACAGCAGGCAGCGCCGCGCTTCGGCGCGCAGTTCGGGCATCATGGCGGGGGTCGTGCGCAAAAGCCGCAAGTGTAGCAAATGGCGCCGCTCACGCGAACGGCGCCCGCCAATCCGCCTGGCTTGCCGTCAGCGCACGGGGCCGAGCCGGTAGACGACGCCGCTGGTGCCCGTCGTCGTGCCGGCCGCGTTGCCCAGCACGTAGATCTCGCCGGCCGCGTCCTGCGCCATGCCGAGCACCGGGAAGCCGAGCGGGTTGCGGTGCGGCGCGATCAGCCGCTCGACCTGGTTGCGCACGCCCAGCGTGAACAGCTTGCCGGTGCCGTCCGCGCCGATGTAGTCGGCAAACACGTACTGGCCGCGCAGCTGCGGGATCGCCGTGCCGTAGTAAATGAAGCCGCCGATGATGGCCTGGCGCGCCGGCGGCTGGCCGGCGCCATCCGCGTGGTCGTATTCGGCGACAGGGTCGATCATGCCGGCCGGCGCACCCGGGCTGTGCGCATACACGAAGCCGGGGCCGGTGCCGTTCTGGTCGAACAGGAAGCTGCCTTCCTTCACGGGCCAGCCGTAGTTGCCGCCCGAGACGATCTGGTTGACTTCCTCGATCGCCCCCTGCCCCACGTCGCCCGCCCACAGCCGCCCTTCCCGGTCGAACGCCATGCGGAACGGATTGCGCAGGCCATACGCATAGATCTCGTCCGCGCCGGGCTTGCCGACGAGCGGATTGTCGGCCGGGATGCCGTAGGCGCCGTTGGCCGAGTTCGAACCGAGCGGATCGATGCGCAGGATCTTGCCGAGCACATTGCCTGGCGCAAGGCTCTGGCCATTGCCGCCCTCCACGTGGCCGGCGCCCTGGTCATCGCCGGCGCCGCCGTCACCCACCGCGATGTACAGCATGCGGTCGGGGCCGAACACGATCTCGCCGGCGTTGTGGTTCGCCTGCGGCTTGTCGATGCGCAGCAGCACGCGCGCGCTGGCCGGGTCGACGGTCGGGTTGGCCGCGCCCGGATTGCTGACGCGCCATTCGCTGACGACGCTGTGGTTCAGTGGCGCGACGCCGGGCGGCAGCGTCGAGAAATCGGCCGGGGTCGTGGCCGGTTCCGAGGTGAACAGGTAGAAGCGGCCATTCGTCGCGTAATCGGGGTGGAACGCCAGCCCCAGCAGGCCCCGTTCGTCGCGCTGGCCCAGCGTGATGAGGCGGCTGCCCACGTCGAGGAACAGCGCCGGCGTGACCCGGCGGGTATCGCCCGCAAGCGGCACCTTCCAGATCTTGCCGATCTGGTCGACGATGTACAGCTTGTCCGGCTCGCCCGGCGCGACGGCGCCGCCGACCGGCGCCGTGATGTCGCGGATGAGCGGGCGCAGCGACACGGCAACGGGGCTGGCAGGGATCGTGCCGGGAATCGGATCTTCCAACCGGGTGTGTTGCGCCAGCGCGGAAGGGGCGGCGGCAACGGTGAGCAACACGCTTGCAACGGACATCAATGCGGCGGGTACTTGGCGGTACAACGGGCGAATCGGTGTGCTGGACATGGCGGTCTCCGTCGTGGTGGTTGGTGCGGTGGTTGGTGCGGTGGGGGGAAGCGGTGGTGCCGGAAGATGATGCGCCTGTCTTGGCATATCGACAAGGAGAACGCAAGCGTGCGGGACGGAATGTCGAGTTTTTGCCGCGTTGCGGCAAGCAAGCTGCTGCGTTGGAAAGGCGCTGTCACCGCTGTGTGTGGGTTCGACAGGAAATATTGCCGCGCACCAGCTTCCAACAAACTCGGATGACAGCGCCCAAAAAAAAACCGCCCCGAAGGGCGGTTACTCTCACAATATCAAGCCCGATCAGCGATCGTTCTTGTGGCTTTGACGGCCCGCTTGCGCGTGCTGTTCCGGCGTGCCGCCGCGCGTGCCGCCCGAGCCGGCGTTGTTGCCACCACCGTTGCCACCGTTGCCGCGGTTACCCGACTGGCTGTTGCCGCCCGAGCCGCTCTGGCTATTGCCGTCGTTCTTGTGGCTCATCGAGCCGGCACGGCGCGCTTCCTCGGAGGTGAACTCGTGGGCGTTGCCCGAAGCGTGCGCAGCGCGGCCGCCTTCCGACGCGATTTCACGCTGGCGCTGCGGATCCATCGACGCGAAGCCGCGGTTGCTCGTGTCGCCGCTCTGGCTGTTGCCGCGGTTGCCCGACTGGCTGTTACCCTTGGTGAACTGGTTGTTGCCTTGCGGGTTGTTGTTGCTGCGATTGTTGGCCATGATGTATCTCCTTTTGATGGTTGAGATGTCACGTCCTTCATGCGACCCGCTCGTTCCTTGCGGTTGGCAAGTCGCGTAAAGGTGTGACCATGGTAGGCCGGACCGGGCTCGGGGCTTATAAGTCATCCTCTTCGCAGCCCGTAGGACATCGCCTCATGGACGGGTCGGAACCATCACTCAGCCGCTGCAACGCTTCTTCCGGGAAGCGACAGGGTCAACGGGCCCGCACCTGCCGCGGCGTGCAGCCGAAGCGGCGGCGGTAAGCCGTCGCGAAATTCGTCGCCGCCGAGTAGCCCGCGACGGCCGCCGCGTCGGCCACGCTGGCCCCGCCCAGCAGCAATTCCTGGGCCCGGTCGAGCCGCAGCGCACGCAGCCGCTCGAAGACGGTGCAGCCCCACGCCCGCCGCGCCAGCGCCTGCAGCGTGACGGGATTCGTGCCCACCTCGCGGGCCAGGTCCGCCATCGACAGCGCATCGGCGCCGTCGGCATGCAGCAGCTCGTCGAGGCGGCGCAGGCGGCGCCGCTCCAATTCGCGCAAGCTGGTGGGCGCGGCCGGCGTGCCGATCACGGCCAGCGCCTCGGCCGCCAGTTCGATGCAGCGCGACTCCAGCCGCAAGCGCTCCAGCCCGGGCGCGAACGAGCCGGGTTCGAGGATCTGGCGCGCCAGCGCACGCGCGCGCCCGGACACCGTCCACGGCTGCCGCGCCAGGTGCTCGGCGCAGAACGACGCCATCGCCCGGTGGTCGGCATGGTTCGCGAAACCGCCCTCTTCCAGCCAGGCCGGCGTCAAGGTCAGGCTCACCTTGCGCTCGCTGCGGCCCGCCTGCCAGCGGCGCGCAAACATGTCTTCCTCGGCCAGGTTGACGAGCGCGCCGGTGCCGCGCAGCGCCGGGTCCGGTCCTGCGGGCCCCAGCTGGAAGCGATGGTGGCCGAACGACAGGTCCGTTGCGCCGTCGACGAGCAGCACGATCTTCACGCCGGGGTTCAGGTGGTTGCTGGTCTCCATCGTGCGCAGGTCGCGCACGCAGGCCGTGTGCAGGATCAGGCCGGGGCGCAGCCGCAACGTGTCGAACTGGCCGTGCAGCACCTGCTCGCCGGCCGGGGCGCTGTCGGTAAACGTGTAGGCCGCACCAAGCATGCCGGCACTGCGGACAAGGTCCGCCCGCGTCACGTAGCGTGTGCTGCCGCACGAATGGTGGGCAACATCGATGGGCAAATTTTCGGATGCATACATTTTCTTATGTCGGGCATATATCTTTCTAGCAAGATTCTGCCACAATCCGGGGATTTCGCAAATAAGAATCATTCTCATTGGATTGACATCACGATGAATTCCCCGCACCTCCCCACTTTCCGCCGCCTGCCGCTGGTGCAGGCCCTGGCCACAGTCCTGGCTCTCCCCTCCTTCGCCGCGGCGCAGGAAGCGATGCCGATGCAGACCGTCGTCGTCACCGCGTCCGCCCACGAGCAGACCGTGCGCGATGCGCCGGCCAGCATCTCCGTGCTGACGCGCGCCGACCTGGAAAAGCGCCCCGTGCTGGAAGTGGCTGAACTGCTCGGCACGATCGAAGGCGTGACGCTGTCGCGCAGCGGCAACCAGGTACCGGCCGTGCAGCTGCGCGGCCTCGGTTCGGCCTACACGCTGTTTCTTGTCGACGGCAAGCGCGTCAACTCGACCAGCGTGAGCTTCCGCGGCAACGATTACGACACGGGCTGGGTGCCGACCAGCGAGATCGAGCGCATCGAAGTGGTGCGTGGCCCGATGTCGTCGCTGTATGGTTCCGATGCGATCGGCGGCGTCGTCAACATCATCACGAAGAAGGTCGGCAAGACGTGGCGCGGTACTGTAAAACTCGATACCGTGCAGCCACAGGACGACGAAGCTGGCGCGACCCGCTCGGCCAGCGTCAGCGCCAGCGGCCCGTTGATCGCGGACGTGCTGGGCCTGCGGGTGTCGGCCGGCTACGACAAGCGCTCCGGCGACGGCCAGGTCAACGCGCCCGTCGGCGGCGTCGCGCAGAGCGGCATGCCGCTGATCGAGAACCGCCAGTACAGCGCGCTGTTGTCGTGGCTTCCGGCCACCGGCCACGAGGTGAAGCTGGGGCATGACGGCAGCCGGCGCGACCACGGCGGCTTCATCCTGGAGCGCGACGCCACGTCGCTGTCCCACGCGGGCCGCTACGAGTTCGGCCGCTCGGAGATCACGCTGAACCTGGACAAGACGCAGAACCTCGTCGGCACCGTCACCGGCCAGCGCAACCCGAACGAGGCGCACAACCAGACGTTGAACGGCAAGCTCGTGCTGCCGTGGGATACGGCGCGCCAGACCGTCACCGTGGGCGGCGAAGCCCGCCGCGAGAAGCTGCACGATCCGGCCAACATCACCGGCCTGCCCGGCACGCCCGGCTATCGCCAGGATCCGAACATCGCCGTGTCGCAGTACGCGCTGTTCGCCGAGGACGAGATCGTGCTGCCGGCCGACGTGCGCCTGACCCTGGGCGACCGTTACGACCACCACGAGAACTTCGGCGGCCACCACAGCCCGCGCGCCTACCTCGTGTGGCACGCGGCGCCGCAATGGACCGTCAAGGGCGGCGTGGCGCGGGCGTTCCGTGCCCCGACCCTGCTGCAAGGCTCGGGCAACTGGGGCTCGGTGTCGTGCGGCAGCGCGACGGTGGGTTGCTACATCGTCGGCAGCGCCGGCCTGACGCCGGAAACCAGCACCAGCAAGGAACTGGGCATCCAGTACGAGCAAGGCCGGCTGGCCGGTGGCGTGACGGTCTTCCACAACAAGCTCAAGGACATGATCGACATCACCAGCCGCACGTCCGACCGCGTGCTGGCGCCGTCGTACGCGAACTTCGTCGGCTTCCTGCCCGATGGCCGGCCGATCTTCGCCTACCAGAACATCGCCAGCGTGCGCACGCGCGGCGTCGAGGCGAGCCTGCGCGCGACGCTGAACGACGCGCTGACGGCGCGCCTGAACTACACGTACACGGATGCGAAGAACACCAGCGGCGCCACACCGCTGCCGATGGTCTACCGGCCGCGCATGAACGCCAACGCGGCGCTGGACTGGCGCGCGACGGATGCGCTGTCGGCGTCGGCGACGGTACGCTACATCGGCGAGCAGTACCTGAACGTGCCGTCGAACGGCCGCAACCTGCTGCGCAAGGGCGGCTACACCGTGGCGGACCTGTCGGCCGCATGGCGCGTGCATCAGTACACCATCAGCGCGGGCGTATTGAACGTGGGCGACCGGGGCACGCAGCGCGATACGTCCGCCGACTTCAACGAGGAAGGCCGCCGCGTGTTCCTGTCGCTGCTGGCGAAGTTCTGACATGCGCACCGGCGTACGCAAATACTGTGTGATGGTGCTTGCGGCGCTGCCGTTGCTGTGCCGTGCCGACCCGCTACCCCGCTTCACCGGCACCCTGGACGCGCAGACGCACCGCGAGCATGCCGTGGCGCTGACGCCGGGCGACTTCGTGCAGGGCCGGCTGACGGGCAAGGCGATGCGCCTCGTGCTGCTGGACCGCGACGGCCAGCGCGAACGCATCCTCGCCAAGGGCCGGCGCGACGAGCAGGAATTCATGTTCGTCGCCGGCACGCGCGGGCCGTACGTGCTCGACGTGCGCGCGCCGGAAGCCGGTGCGTACGACCTCGCCGTACTGCGCCACGTGCCCGTCGCCGCGCAGGTGGCACCGGGTCCGCTGCCCGACAGCCCGCGCCTGCGCACGCTGTTGGCCGGGCTCGCACAGGGTACGAACACCGAGGCGTTCTGGCGCGGCGTGACGGGCCCGCTGGTCGAGACGGCCGGCGTGACGCCCGCGCTGGCCAAGGACGAGGTGCTGGTGACGTTCCTGTGGCGCGGCGCGCGGCGCAATGTGCGGCTGCTGGGCGGGCCTTCGTCCGATCACGACGAGCTGCAGCGCCTGGGCGCCAGCGATGTGTGGTACCGCAGCTACCGCGTGCCGGCCAGCACCCGCCTGTCGTACCGCCTGGCGCCGGACGTGCCGGAGGTGGACGGCACGCCGATGGAGCGGCGCCGCGCGATCCTCGCCACGTTGCAGCGCGATCCGTTCAACCCGGTGAGCTTCCCGGCGCGGCCGCTGGACCGCTACGACGGCGCGTCGGTGCTGGAACTGCCGGGCGCACCGCCACAGCAGTGGATCGCGCCGCACGCAGGTGTCACAGCAGGCGCCGTCGAGACGCTGCGGCTGGCCAGCAAGGAGCTGGGCAACGAGCGCGACATCGTGCTGTATCGCTCCGCCGGCTGGCGCCCGGGCGCGCCGGGCAATGCGCTGGTGGTGCTGTTCGACGCGGAGCAGTACACGACGGATGTGCCGACACCCGTCATCCTGGACAACCTCGTCGCCGCCGGCAAGCTGCCGCCGACCGCCGCGATCCTCGTCGCGAATCCCAGCGCGACGAGCCGCGGCGTGGAGCTGCCGCCCAATCCCGCGTTCGCACGCTTCCTGTCGGCCGAGCTGATGCCATGGGCGCGCGCACGGGGTGTCTACGCCGACGCAGGGCGCACCGCCGTCGCCGGCGCCAGCTACGGCGGCCTGGCGGCGACATATGCGGCGCTGCGCCATCCGGAACTGTTCGGCAATGTGTACAGCCAGTCCGGCTCGTTCTGGTGGGCGCCGGACGGCGCAGAGCCGGAGTGGCTGACGCGCCAGTTCGTGGCGGCGCCGAAGCTGCCAGTGCGCTTCCTGCTCGAGGCGGGACTGTACGAAGGTGGACGGGGCAGCGCGCCGGGCATCCTGGACACGACCCGCCATCTGCGCGACGTGCTGCAGGCGCGCGGCTACGATGTCCAGCACCGTGAATTCGCGGCAGGGCACGACTATTTGCACTGGCGCGGCAGCCTGGGCGACGGGCTCGCCGAATTGCTCGGATCTCCAGAGGGGCACGTTATGCGATAGCTGTATGGCCGAGATGCGAACATGGAATTGGATTTATATCTCGATGCCCCGTAAGCTGTTTCCATCGCTTAACGCAGCATATTCAGGAGTCCGCCATGCACACGCCCATCGCCCAACCCGTCACCACCGCCGGCTTTTCGTTCGGCCGCGTTGCCCGCAACGTCCTCGCTGCCATCCGCGAAGCGATCAAGCAGTACGGCGCCCCGTACCTGAACGGCCCGCTGCCGCCGCTCTGATCCGGTACGGCTGGTGTGACGCAAGCCCCCGCCTGCCGGGGGCTTGTTGTTTCCATCACCATTTTTTAGTTGATTCCCCAGAGAAATAACCAGCGTTAATATCGGGATGCATGTCACTGCGATGTCGGCCAGTTGAGTTATACCGAAACGTTATCGCCGGCATCCGAAATCAAAATTGGCTTTATATCTTGCAGTGCAATAAGATTCAACCATCGCACAACGCCAACGAATACCAGGAGCTGAACATGACCACGCTGACCGCCAACGCCGCCACCCTCGGCAACACCGAATCGACCCTGACCCGCGTCCTGCGCGTGATCCGCAAGGAACTGCGCCGCGCCTTCGAACTGTCCGGCGCACCGTACGTCGAAGCCCTGCCGCCGCTCTGAGTCCCGGGCCGCACGCACAAAGAAAAGCCTCCTTCGTGAACTGAACCCCAAAAGTTGGACACCAACTTTTGGGGTTTTTTCATGACGAAGTACGACGAGTACTTTAAGTTAAGGATCGTTCAGCAGTACCTTGCCGGGGCATCAGGATACAAGACCTTAAGCAAGCAGCATGGCCTAGATGCCAGCATGATCAGACGCTGGGTCAAGTGGTTTGAGGCTCATGGAGTTGATGGGCTGAAGAAGAAGTTCACGCAGTACCCCGCCGAGGTCAAGCTGTCGGTGCTCCAGCACATGTGGGACAATGAGCTTTCTTGCCGCCAGACGGCCGCACTGTTCAATATCCGCAATCCTGGCATCGTAAACATCTGGGAGCGCGAATTTCGGCGAGCTGGGTTTGATGCCTTGATCGCTCGACCACGAGGAAGACCAAAGTCCATGCCTGCAGCCCCGCCTAAGCCTGAAATGAAGCCTGACGATAGCAATCGGTCGAAGGAAGATCTACAAGCTGAGGTAGAGCATCTGCGCATGGAGAATGCCTACCTAAAAAAGTTGCAAGCCTTAGTTCAAGCCCGGCCCCAAGCACAGCCGAAAAAGCGCAAGTAGTCCAAGAACTAAGGCAAGATCATCCGATTGCCGGTTTGCTCAAGGTCGCGCAGCTGCCTCGCAGTACGTTCTACTACCAGCAAAGTCTGCTGGGCAAAGACGACAAGTACGATGGGTTGAAAAGGGCAATCAAGGAAGTCTACGAG
>NZ_VLKW01000020.1 GCF_007830495.1 Pseudoduganella flava
TCGCCGACCTTGATCACGCCGCGCTCGACACGACCGGTCACCACGGTACCGCGGCCGGAGATCGAGAACACGTCTTCCACCGGCATCAGGAACGTGCCGTCCACGGCGCGCTCAGGCGTCGGGATGTAGGTGTCCAGTGCATCGGCCAGACGCATGATGCAGTCTTCGCCCATCTCGCCCGGCTGGCCTTCCAGGGCCATACGTGCCGAACCTTTGATGATCGGCAGGTCGTCGCCAGGGAACTCGTACTTCGACAGCAGCTCGCGCACTTCCATTTCGACCAGTTCCAGCAGTTCTGCGTCGTCGACCAGGTCGCACTTGTTCAGGAACACGATGATGTAAGGAACGCCAACCTGACGTGCCAGCAGGATGTGTTCGCGGGTCTGCGGCATCGGGCCGTCAGCTGCGGAGCACACCAGGATCGCGCCGTCCATCTGCGCTGCGCCGGTGATCATGTTCTTGATGTAGTCGGCGTGGCCCGGGCAGTCAACGTGTGCGTAGTGGCGGGAAGCCGTTTCGTACTCGACGTGTGCGGTGTTGATCGTGATGCCGCGTGCTTTTTCTTCCGGAGCAGCGTCGATCTGGTCGTAGGCCTTCGCTTCGCCGCCGAATTTCTTCGACAGGACGGTTGCGATAGCAGCGGTCAGGGTGGTCTTGCCGTGGTCAACGTGACCGATGGTGCCAACGTTCACGTGCGGTTTAGTCCGCTCGAACTTCTCTTTTGCCATTTTGAATCTTCCTTAGAACTATGATTTAAGGTTGTCCGGCCGGGGTTGTGCCCCGGCCGGTAAACGCTCGTGGATTACTTAGCTTTAGCAGTGACGATCGCGTCGATGACGTGCTTCGGCGCTTCGGCGTAGTGCTTGAATTCCATCGTGTACGTTGCACGGCCTTGCGTTGCGGAACGCAGCGAGGTCGAGTAACCGAACATTTCCGACAGCGGAACTTCGGCCTTGATGATCTTGCCGCCGCCGCCCGGGATTTCGTCCATGCCCTGCACCATGCCGCGACGGGACGACAGGTCGCCCATCACGTTACCGGCGTAGTCTTCCGGCGTTTCCACTTCCACGGCCATCATCGGCTCGAGGATAACCGGATTCGCTTTACGGCAGCCGTCCTTGAACGCCATCGAGCCGGCCATGCGGAATGCATTTTCGTTCGAGTCGACGTCGTGGTACGAACCGAAGGTCACCGTCACTTTGACGTCGACAACCGGGTAACCAGCCAGCACGCCGGTGGTCAGCGTTTCACGCACGCCTTTTTCCACCGCCGGGATGTATTCACGCGGAATCACACCACCCTTGATCGCGTCGACGAACTCAAAGCCTTTGCCCGGCTCCTGCGGTTCGATCGTCAGCACGGCGTGGCCGTACTGGCCGCGACCACCGGACTGCTTGACGAACTTGCCTTCCACGTCGGTCACCGTCTTGCGGATCGTTTCGCGGTATGCAACCTGCGGCTTGCCGACGGTCGCTTCCACGCCGAATTCGCGCTTCATGCGGTCGACGATAATTTCCAGGTGCAGCTCGCCCATACCGCCGATGATGGTCTGACCGGATTCTTCGTCGGTCTTGACGCGGAACGACGGATCTTCCTGGGCCAGGCGGTTCAGTGCCAGACCCATTTTTTCCTGGTCGGACTTGGTCTTCGGCTCGACTGCCTGCTGGATCACCGGCTCAGGGAAGACCATGCGTTCCAGCACGATCATCGAGGTCGGGTCGCACAGCGTTTCGCCGGTCGTCACGTCTTTCAGGCCCACGGCAGCGGCGATGTCGCCAGCGCGCACTTCCTTGATCTCTTCACGCTGGTTGGCGTGCATCTGCAGAATACGGCCCAGGCGCTCTTTACGGTTCTTGACCGAGTTCAGCACGGTGTCGCCCGAGTTCACGGTACCGGAGTACACGCGGAAGAAGGCCAGCTGGCCGACGAACGGGTCGGTCATGATCTTGAATGCCAGGGCGGCGAACTTCTCTTCGTCCGAAGCCTTGCGGGTGACCGGCTGCTCGTCGTCGTCGGTACCTGCGACCGGCGGAATGTCCACTGGCGACGGCAGGTATTCGATGACGGCGTCCAGCATTGCTTGCACGCCTTTGTTCTTGAACGCGGTACCGCACAGCATCGGCACGATTTCCGAAGCGATCGTACGGGCGCGCAGCGCCTTCTTGATCTCTTCTTCGGACAGGTCGCCCTCTTCCAGGTACTTGTTCATCAGCTCTTCGCTGGACTCGGCGGCGGCTTCGACCATCTTCTCGCGCCATTCCTGGGCTTGCGCCTGCAGTTCAGCCGGGATGTCCTTGTAGTCGAACTTCATGCCCTGGGATGCGTCGTCCCAGATGATCGCCTTCATCTTGACCAGGTCGACCACGCCGGCGAACGAATCTTCGGCGCCGATCGGGATCTGGATCAGGACCGGGTTCGCCTTCAGGCGAGCGCGCATCTGCTCGTAGACCTTGAAGAAGTTGGCACCGGTACGGTCCATCTTGTTGACGAACGCCAGACGCGGCACTTTGTACTTGTTAGCCTGACGCCACACGGTTTCCGACTGCGGCTGCACGCCACCCACGGCGCAGTAGACCATGCAAGCGCCGTCCAGCACGCGCATCGAACGTTCCACTTCGATCGTGAAGTCGACGTGGCCCGGGGTATCGATGATGTTGATGTGGTGCGGCTGGAAGTTGTTGGCCATGCCTTTCCAGAAGCAGGTCGTCGCGGCGGACGTAATCGTGATGCCGCGCTCTTGTTCCTGCTCCATCCAGTCCATGGTGGCTGCGCCGTCGTGGACTTCACCAATCTTGTGGTTCACGCCGGTGTAGAACAGCACGCGCTCAGTCGTCGTCGTCTTACCTGCGTCGATGTGAGCGGAGATACCGATGTTGCGGTAGCGCTCAATGGGGGTCTTGCGGGCCATAATGAGATCCTAAATCTTTGAATGGACAAAACCGAGCGACATTTCAAAAGCAAAATGCGCCCGGCTTGAACAAATGGCCGGACATGCCGGCCGGACTGTTTAGAAGCGGAAGTGCGAGAACGCCTTGTTCGCTTCTGCCATGCGGTGCACTTCGTCACGGCGCTTCATCGCGCCGCCGCGGCCTTCCGCAGCTTCCATCAGCTCGCCACCCAGGCGTTGCGGCATGGATTTTTCGCTGCGCTTGTTCGCAGCTTCACGCAGCCAACGCATGGACAGGGCCAGGCGGCGCACTGGGCGCACTTCAACCGGCACCTGGTAGTTCGCGCCACCGACGCGACGGGACTTCACTTCCACCATGGGCTTGGCGTTGTTGATCGCTGCTGCGAACACTTCCAGCGGATCCTTGCCGGATTTTTGCTGGATATGGTCGAACGCACCGTAGATGATGTTTTCAGCAACCGACTTCTTGCCGGACAGCATCAGAACGTTGACGAACTTGGCGACTTCCGTGTTTCCGTATTTTGGATCCGGCAGAATCTCGCGCTTGGGTACTTCACGACGACGTGGCATTTTAAATTCCTTCCTGTCTTCAGTTGAGTGCCTCTTGATCGGCACTCGCGGAGGGCCCTCATGACCTTCCACTTACTCGGCCTCGCGGCCGCCTCAACTCATTAAGTATTGCAACCGAGCGGTGCGCTCAGTGTGCAAGCAAATTACTTCTTGGCTGCTTTGGCGCGCTTGGCACCGTACTTCGAGCGAGCCTGCTTACGATCCTTGACGCCCTGGGTATCCAGCGAGCCGCGGACCATGTGGTAACGCACACCCGGCAAGTCTTTCACACGGCCGCCGCGAATCAGCACGACCGAGTGTTCCTGCAGGTTGTGGCCTTCACCGCCGATGTACGAAATGACTTCGAAACCGTTGGTCAGACGCACTTTGGCGACTTTACGCAGTGCCGAGTTCGGCTTCTTCGGAGTGGTGGTGTACACGCGGGTGCACACGCCACGCTTTTGCGGGCAGTTTTCAAGTGCCGGCGATTTGCTCTTCACGACCGCTGCGGTACGTGGGCTGCGAATCAGTTGATTGATGGTTGGCATCGTTCCTAATCCAACAAAATTACTGCATTGACAACCCATGCTGCTTTTCGCATATGCATGGGGGCTAAAACCAGTCTCGGGGCCTGCACATACAGGCGCAAACGGCCACCCTCGGTGGAGGCGGCCTGGAAAAACGCGTATACGATGTGCAGACTAAATTGAGAACTCGCGAGTATAAACGGCCCCGTTGACACCGTCAACAGCTTTGCAAATCAATTAGGCAAGGCAACAGCCTGCGCGGCGTGCCGCAAAAGCCCCCATAATAGCGCCCGTCGCGACTTGCCAGCCCCTATGCCACTCCTTCCGCCTCGTCCATCGCTGCCGCCCGCACTGTCGCGCCTCGCCAACGCCCCCCTCCGGGCCGTGCTGGGGAACCTCTTCGTCCTGCTGAGCTATCTCGCCCTGTCGGCGGTGCCGTGGATCCGCATCCTGCTGGGCAATCCGGTCAACGACGGCTGGCAGATCCTCGGCATCGAGATCGCCGCCTGGACGGCCGTGTGGGCGCTGTTCAAGCGCCCCGCCTGGTTCCACTGGCTGCTGATCCCCGCCTTCATGGCCCTGCCCACCGAAATCTACCTGCTGGTGTTCTACGGCCAGGGCATCTCGACGCACCACCTGGGCATCCTGGCGGAAACGAGCCCACGGGAAGCGCTGGAATTCCTCGGCCACAAGGTGTGGACGATGCTGGCCGTGATGGTGCTCGTCGCCGCGTGGTGGGTGGCCACGTTCCGCGCCGCCCGGCAGACCCGCGACCTGGACTGGAACGGCCCGTCGCGCTGGGTGGCCCTCGGCATGCTGGGCGCGTTCGCGCTGGTGGCCACGTATGCGTGGGAATTCGGCGGCGGCCGCCCGCCCGCCTCGGCGTCCGCCAGCGCCAGCGCCAACGCGGCCGACGGCGACGGCGTGCACGTGACCGGATGGAAGCTGCCGCCGCTGCCCGCCTGGGCCACGCCGCCGGTGCACTTCGACGCGTTCATCGATTCCTGGCCGTTCGGCCTGGCCGCGCGGGGCTACGACTTCTATCGCGAGCGGCGCTACCTGGCACAGCTGAACGAAACGAGCCGCAACTTCAAGTTCGACGCCGACCAGCGCGCACCGGACGAGGTGCCGGAAACCATCGTGCTCGTCATCGGCGAATCGTCGCGCCAGGACCGCTGGCGCCTGTTCGGCTACCAGCGCGACACCAATCCGCTGCTGGCCCAGGAAGCGAACATCGTGGCGCTGCCGGACGTGATCACGTCCGTCTCGGCCACGCGGCTGTCGGTGCCCGTCATCATCTCGCGCAAGCCGGCGCGGCAAAGCCTGAAGGACGGCTTCAACGAGAAGTCGTTCATCACCGCCTACAAGGAAGCGGGCTTCAAGACGTGGTGGCTGTCGAACCAGATCTCGTTCGGCAAGTTCGACACGCCCGTCTCCGTGTTCGCCCGCGAGGCCGACGTGGTGCAGTTCATGAACCTGGGCGGCTTCTCGAACAAGTCGAACCACGACGAAGTGCTGTTCGAGCCGCTGCGCCAGGCGATGGCCGAGCGCAGCCCGAAAAAGCTGATCGTGCTGCACACGCTGGGCAGCCACTGGAACTACAGCCAGCGCTACCCGCAGCGCTTCGACCGCTGGCAGCCCTCGCTGTTCGGCGTCGACAACCCTGTCTACACGGACATCGCGATCAAGGAACAGCTGAACAACAGCTACGACAACGCGATCCTGTACACGGACTGGTTCCTGGCCCAGACGATCGAGCGGCTGAAAGGCACGCTGACGCCGACCGCGCTGCTGTACGTGGCGGACCACGGCCAGACGCTGTACGACGGCACCTGCCGCCTCGCCTTCCACGGCCACAACACGCAGTACGAATTCCGCGTGCCGGCATTCATGTGGTACTCCGACCAGTACCGCGACCGCTACCCGGACAAGGTGAAGCAGCTGGCGCGCCACCGCAAGGCGAAGCTGGCGACGGAAAACATGTTCCACACGCTGCTCGACATGGCCGACATCCGCTACCCCGGCGAGCGCCTCGAATGGAGCGTGCTGTCGCCCACATTCAAGCGCCACACGCGCTGGGTCGACAGCTACGGCTGGACCGACTACGACAACGCCACGCTGAAGGGCGACTGCCGCGAGGTCATCGCGAAGAAGCCGAAGAAGCGGTAACGGAAACGGCTCAGTTCGTGTCCCCTGGGGTCAGACCCCAGATCGGGACACGAGCTCGGCCGTGTCGTGCAACGCCGGCGCCGGGCCGGCGTCCTCGCCGCGCGCATGCCGCGTCAGCCAGGCGTGCACGCGCAGCGCGTCGCGTTCGATGTCGGCGCCGAAATCGTAGGCCGCCATCAGCCCGATCCCGTTGGTTTTCTCCAGCACGCCGGGGCGCACGCCGAGCCGGCCCTGCGCGTCCTCTTCGACGCACAGCGGCGCGAGCCGTTCGCGCAGTAACGGGGCCAGCGTCAGGTTGTGCGACGACACGATCACCAGATGCCGCCGCGCCAGCGCGTTCAACACCGCGGTGGCCGCCGAGACGGATTCCAGGTGGTTGGTACCGCGGAAGATCTCGTCGACGATGAACACGGCCGGGCCCTGCTCCGCCAACGTCATCAGCTCGCGGGCACGGCGCAGTTCCGCCATGTAGAGGCTTTCGCCGCCCTCCAGCGCATCCTCGCTGTGCATGCTGGTATGCACCGGCAAGCGGGGCACGCAGGCCGCGCTCGCGTAGCAGAAGCCGAACGCGCGTGCCGTGATCAGATTGAGGCCCAAGGTGCGCAACAGCGTGCTCTTGCCCGTGCCGTTGCGCCCGGAGATGAAGGCGCCCGTGCCGTCCAGCGCGAGCGACAGCGGCACGGCATCCTCCAGCAGCGGATGGACGACATCTGTCAGCGTCAGTTCGCCCGCGCCGGCCGGCTGCGCCCAGCAGAAGCGCGCCGCGGCCAGATGCGCCGCCAGCGTGCAATCGGCTTCCAGCGCCGCGACCAGCAGCAGGCTGGCACGCACCGCTTCCAGATTGGTCGTCAATGCCGTACGGGTGGCGAAATAGCGCCGCACGTTCGCCTGCATGAACCATTCGCGGTACTCGCGCGAACCGGACACCGTGTCCGCCAGCGGCAGCGCGAAGGCCGGCCGCAACCGGTCCGCGGCCTGCGCACCCGGTGCGAAGCAGGCCAGCCACGGCGAGTGCGTGCGCGCATGCTCCTCGCCCAGCGCACGGTGCGCGTCGAGCAGCACGCGCAGCGGCAGCAAGGCGCGGTCCCATTCGGTGGCGCGCGTCATCCACACGGTCTGCACGGCGATCAGCCCGAACGCCAGCACCACCGCGGCGATCCAGGCGGCCGGCCACCAGAACGCCAGCGCCATGCTGGCCACAAGGAGCAGCGGCAGCAGCCAAAGCCAGCGCGGCCACGCCGGCGCGGGCGGCAGCGGTGCGCCGAACACGTGCTCGCTGATGTCGGCGTCGGCGTGGCGCAGCGGCCGGCAGATGTGCTGCAGCCGGGTGCGCAACGCCGGATCGTCCACCAGGGCACGCACCCGGGCGACGTCGGCCTGCGCCCCGCCGCGCAGCCGGTGGTACAGCATCTGGCGGCCGAAGATGCTGGTGCCCGGCGCCAGCCGGTCCGCATACGCGTCGAGCATCAGGTCACGCGCGCTCTGGTCGTCGACGCGGCCAGGCTGGTCGTGCGCCAGGAGGTCGTGCAGCCGTGCCACGTCCGTACGCGGGAAGGGATGATCGGCGATCTCGCCGTCCGCGCCCGTCAGCCAATCCAGTATGCCCATCGCCGCCCTTGCCGTGTCAGAGCGGGCAATGTACCGATGAGCATCGCGGTTGGCAAGCGCGATCAGTAGGCGGCGGGATAGTGGTCGCCGGCGACCAGCGTGCCGGCCGCGCGCGCGGCGGCCAGCTCGGCGCGGACGGTGGCGCGGGGCACCGGCTGCGGCGCCGGGAACGGGCCCGGATACGCTTCGCCTTCGGCCAGCGTGCCGGCCGTACGCGCGGCGGCCAGTTCGGCCAGCACGTCGGCGCGGCTGCGCACGGACGGGGCATAGACGTCAGCCTGATAACCTTCGCCGCCGGACGACAG
This sequence comes from Pseudoduganella flava, assembly GCF_007830495.1. Lineage (GTDB taxonomy): Bacteria > Pseudomonadota > Gammaproteobacteria > Burkholderiales > Burkholderiaceae_D > Rugamonas > Rugamonas flava. The sequence continues at coordinate 8,067 of NZ_VLKW01000020.1, forward strand.
CGTCCCGGCGGCGCGGGCGGCCAGCACCTCGGCGCGCACCTGCTCGCGGGTCAGGCCTTCGGCGGACGCTGCGCCGGCGGCGGCAAGGGCAATGGTCAGGAACAGTGCTTTCATCGTGGTTTTCATCTTGGACTCCATGGTTGGTTGCGATGGGTCCATTAGACCGTTCCGATGTGTACCCGGTGTGTCCACGCACCGGGCCGGGCGTATGCCAGCGTGTCGGCGTGGGCGCCGGATACATGAGCGTACAAATCTCCCGCCCCGGACGATCGCGGACAGCGGCGGACAGCGGACACGCGCGGCCGCCCATGAATGAAATCAAGTACTTAGGCAGTGGCACGGATCCTGCATAGCAATGCGGCAACAACACCAACACGCAGCCACCATGATTCGCGACACCTCCCACCAGGACACCGTCCTTGCCCCACCCGCCAGCCACCTGCGCAAGCGCCGCGCGCTGCAGGCCGGTGGTGCACTCGCCGCCGTTGCCGCCGTGGCCATGGCCGCGTACTGGGCGGTCGGCACCTGGAGCGCCAGCGAGCATTCCGTCAGCGCGGCGCGGCTGCGTATCGCCGAAGTCACGCGCGGCACGCTGATCCGCGATGCCGCCGTCAACGGCCGCATCGTCGCCGCCGTCAGTCCTACGCTGTATTCGACGGCGCCCTCGTCCACCGTGACCTTGAAGGTACGCGCCGGCGACACCGTGAAACGGGGCGACGTGCTGGCCGTGCTGGAATCGCCGGACCTGACGGACGAACTGAAAAAGGAGCAATCGAGCTACCAGGAACTGGTGGCCGAAGTGGCGCGTCAGCAGATCCTCGCGCGCAAGCAGAAGCTGCTGGCGCAGCGCGACGCGGACACGGCGGAGATCGACCGGCTGTCCGCCCAGCGCACGCTGGAGCGCTACGACGGTGTGGCCAACGAAGGCGTCGTCGCGAAGATCGACTACCAGAAGGCGAAGGATGCGCTGCGCGCCGCCGAGGTCCGCGCCCGCCATGCGAACCAGGCTTCCGCGCTGGAGAAGGACGACGTCGACCTGGCGCTGCGCACCAAGACCGCGCAGCTGGAGCGGCAGAAGCTCGTGCTGGCCAATGCCCAGCGCCGCGTCGACGAATTGACGGTGCGCGCGCCGGTCGATGGCTTCATCGGCACGCTGAACGTGGCCAACCGCAGCGTCGTGCAGGCCAACACGCCGTTGATGACGCTGGTGGACCTGTCCGCGCTGGAAGTGGAACTGGAAGTGCCGGAGACGTACGTGAACGACCTGGGCATCGGCATGCGCGCGGAGATCACGGTCAACGGCGCGACCAGCAGCGGCAAACTGTCCGCGCTGTCGCCCGAGGTCGTGAAGAACCAGGTGCTGGCGCGCGTGCGCTTCGAAGGCAAACAGCCGGACGGCCTGCGCCAGAGCCAGCGCGTGCAGGCGCGCCTGCTGATCGACGAGAAGCCGAATGTGCTGCTGCTGCCGCGCGGCCCGTTCGTCGAATCGGAAGGCGGCCGCTATGCCTACCTGGTGCAGGACGGCGTCGCGGTGCGTACGCCGATCCGGATGGGCGCCACCAGCATCAATGCCGTCGAGATCATCTCCGGCCTGAAACAAGGCGACAAGGTCGTTGTCGCCGGTACCGAAACGTTCGAGAACGCCAAGCGCGTCTCCATCAACCGCTGATCTTTTCAAAGAGGCCACCATGCTGCGCATGCAAAACCTGAGCAAAGTCTATCGCACCCACATGATCGAGACACACGCGCTGCGCGGCTTCGAGATCCACGTGAAGCAGGGCGAATTCGTCACCGTCACGGGGCCTTCCGGCTCGGGCAAGACGAGCTTCCTGAACATCGCCGGACTGCTGGAGGACTTCACGTCCGGCGAGTACATCCTGGACGGCATCAACGTGAAGGGCATGGACGACAATGCCCGCTCGCGGCTGCGCAACGAGAAGCTGGGCTTCATCTTCCAGGGCTTCAACCTGATCCCCGACCTGTCGTTGTTCGATAACGTCGACGTGCCGCTGCGCTACCGCGGCTTCAACGCGGCCGAACGCCGCGAACGCATCGAGGACGCGCTGGCCAAGGTGGGCCTGGCGTCGCGGATGAAGCACTACCCTGCCGAACTGTCCGGCGGCCAGCAGCAGCGCGTGGCGATCGCCCGCGCGCTGGCCGGTTCGCCGAAGCTGCTGCTCGCCGACGAACCGACCGGCAACCTCGATACGCAGATGGCGCGCGGCGTGATGGAGCTGCTCGAGGAGATCAATGCGCAGGGCACGACGATCCTGATGGTCACGCACGATCCGGAACTGGCCGCGCGCTCGCAGCGCAACGTGCACATCATCGACGGCCAGGTGTCGGACCTGGTGAAGAAGTCGCCCACGCTGGCGGCATAAGGAACTCTCATGTCCAACGGTATGTTCGGCTATTACTTCAAGCTGGGCGTGCGCAACCTGCGCCGCAATCCCGCGCTCACCAGCCTGATGGTGCTGACGTTGGCCATCGGCGTGGCCGCCAGCATCGCCACGCTGACGATCCTGCACGTCATGTCCGGCAATCCGATGCCGCACAAGAGCGACCGGCTGATCGTGCCGGTGTTCGACAACGGCAGTCTGGAAAGCTATTCGCCGGGCGAGCAGCCGGACGATGCCCAGCTGACCCACCGCGACGCGATGAACCTGCTTGCCAGTGGCCAGGGCGTTCGCCGCACGGCCATCATGGGCGTGGGCGGCTCGATCCAGCCGGAACGCAAGGACATCGCGCCGTTCGTCGTCGGGGGCGCCGCTCCCACGCGCGACTTCTTCGCGATGTTCGAGATTCCGTTCCTGTACGGGCAGGCCTGGACGGAGGCGGACGACAAGGCCGGGGCCGACGTGATCGTGCTGACACGCGCGCTGTCCGAAAAACTGTACGGCAACGTCAATCCGGTGGGCCGGCGCCTGCGCTACAGCGGCTTCGACTACCTGATCACGGGCGTCATCGACAAGTGGGATCCGGTGCCGCGCTTCCACCGCATCATCGGCATGGGTGCGTTCGACAGCGAGGACGAGTTGTTCGTGCCGCTGGCCTCGGCCACGCGTCACGAGTGGAGCAACAACGGCAGCACAACCTGCACCACCGATTTCGACGCCGGCTACCAGTCCTTCCTCGATTCCGAATGCACGTGGATCCAGTTCTGGTTCGAACTGCATTCCGCGGCCGACCGCGCCGCGCTGCAGGACTGGGTCGACGGTTACGCGGCCGAGCAACGCAAGCTGGGCCGGTTCAAGCGCAACTCGCCGAACAAGCTGTACGACCTGGTCGAATGGCTCGAGTACCAGAAAGTGGTGGGCAACGACAGCAAGCTGTCCGCGTCGCTTGCCTTCGGCTTCCTGTTGCTGTGCCTCGTCAACACGATCGGCCTGCTGCTGGCGAAGTTCTCCGTGCGGGCGCCGGAAGTGGGCGTGCGCCGCGCACTGGGCGCGTCGCGCCGCGAGATCTTCCACCAGTTCCTGATCGAGACGGGCGTCATCGGCCTGGCCGGCGGTGTGCTCGGCCTCGTGCTCGCGCTGGCCGCGCTGGCGCTGATCTCGCTGCAGTCGAAGGCATTGGCGATCGTCGCACGCATGGACTGGCTGATGCTGATCGTGACGTTCGTGATGGCCGTGGCCGCGGCGCTGCTGGCCGGCCTGCTGCCGACGTGGCGCGCGTGCCAGGTGACGCCCGCGCTGCAACTGAAATCGCAATAAGGGGAATCCCATGGAATTTCGTCCCATCCTGTCCGCCCTGATGCGCAGCAAGACCGGCCCCATCCTCGTAGCCGTGCAGGTCGCGCTCAGCCTGGCCATCCTCGCCAACGCGCTGCACATCGTCAGCGAGCGGCAGGCGGTGGCCGGCCGCGTGTCCGGCGTGCTGCGCGAGGAAGACATCTTCCACGTTCGGATCAACGAACTGAAGACCGGAAGCACGTTCAACGAGATGGTTGCCACGCAGGACCGCTATCGCGACTTGCTGCGGGCGATTCCCGGCGTGCTGTCGGTGGCGCAGACGAACCAGGTACCGCTGTCCCGCTCGGGCAATAACACGAGCATGTCGGCCGAGCGCGGTCAGACCCGCCCGACCACCGGGGCGGCCTTCTACGTGTCGCCCGATTCGCTGGTGAAGACGTGGGGACTGAAGCTCGTCGAGGGCCGCGATTTCCTGCCCACCGAGAGCGAAAACGTGGACGTATCCAAGCAGGTGAAGGAGGCCGATGTCGTCATCGTCACGCAGGCGCTGGCGAAGAAGGTGTGGCCGGATGCTGCCTCGGTGATCGGCAAGACCATCTACTTCGGCAGGGGCAAGGATGCCGCCGGCACGCGCGTGGTGGGCGTCGTCGAACGGCTGCAGTCGACCGGCGCCGAGGTGGGTGAGCGGGGCGAGATGTCGATCATCCAGCCGATGCGACGCATCCAGGCGCCGCCCCGCGCGATGTACACGGTGCGCGCCGAGCCGGGGCAACGCGACCGGCTGATGAAGGAAGCCGAGGAAGTGCTGCGCAAGGATGCCAACAACCAGTTGATCGTGCGCACCAAGACGCTGGAAGGTGACCGCAAGGACCGCTACCGCGCCGACCGTGGCCTGGCGTGGATGCTGATCTCCGTGTCCGTGCTGCTGATGCTGGTGACGGCCAGCGGCATCGTCGGCATGGCCAGCCTGTGGGTCACGCAGCGGCGCAAGCAGATCGGCGTGCGGCGTGCGCTGGGGGCCCGCAGGATCGACATCCTGCGCTACTTCATCGTCGAGAACGTGATGATCACTAGTGCCGGCGTGGCCGCCGGCCTGCTGGGCGCGCTGGCGCTGAACCACCTGCTCGTCACCAGCCTGGAACTGGGCCGGCTGCCGGCCGGCTACCTGCTGGCCGGCGCCGCGATCTTCCTGGCATTGGGTATCGCCGCCGTGTACGGACCGGCATGGCGCGCGGCCAGCATTTCGCCGGCCACCGCCACCCGCGGGGTCGTGTAGGGATGGTATTCTGACGGCATGCCTACCGTACTGATCATCGACGACAATGCCGCCATCACGATGGCGCTCGAAGTGCTGTTCTCGCTGCACGACATCGCCGCCCTGAAGGCCGCCGCACCGGACGAGGGCCTGGCGCTGCTGGAGCGGCACGCGAGCGTCGTCGACCTCGTCATTCAGGACATGAACTTCACGGCCGACACCACGTCCGGCGAGGAAGGCGTGGCGCTATTCCAGGCGATCCGCCGGCGCCACCCGGACCTGCCGGTGATCCTGCTGACGGCGTGGACGCATCTCGATGCGGCCGTGGACCTGATCAAGGCCGGCGCGGCCGACTACCTGGCCAAGCCGTGGAACGACCAGCGCCTGATCGCCACCGTGAAGAACCTGCTGGAACTGGGCCAGGCCAACCGGGTGCTGGGCCAGCGCCTGCAGGGCGAGCTGCGCCAGCGGCGCGAGCTGGAACAGCACGACCTGCGCGGCATGGTGTGGCAGGACCCGGCCACCGAGCGCGTGATCCACCTGGCCTGCCAGGTCGCGCGCGCCGACGTGCCGGTGCTGATCAGTGGGCCGAACGGCACCGGCAAGGAGCGCATCGCGGAAATCATCCAGGCCAATTCCGCCGTGCGCGACGGCCCGTTCGTCGTGCTCAATTGCGGCGCCCTGCCGGCCGAACTGATCGAGGCGGAACTGTTCGGCGCCGACGCCGGCGCCTACACCGGCGCGTCGAAGGCCCGCGAAGGCAAGTTCGAAGCGGCCGATGGCGGCACGCTGTTTCTCGACGAAATCGGCAACCTGCCGCTGGCCGGGCAGATGAAGCTGTTGCGGGTGCTGGAGACGGGGCGCTTCGAGCGCCTCGGCTCGAACCGCGAACGGCAGGTGCAGGTACGCATCGTCAGCGCGACGAATGCCGACCTGCCGGCGATGATCCGCGCCGGCACCTTCCGCGAAGACCTGTACTACCGCCTCAACGTGATCGAACTGAAGCTGCCGGCGCTGGCCAGCCGCCCCGGCGACATCCTGCCGCTGGCGCGCTACTTCCTCGGTGCCGGCAAGGTGCTGCGGCCCGATGCGGAAGCGGCGCTGCTGGCGCACCCGTGGCCCGGCAATGTGCGCGAGCTGAAGAACGTGATGGCACGCGCCCGGCTGCTGTCGGCCGGGGCGGACGTCGGCGTGGCCGACCTCGGGCTGCCCGCCGCGGCCGCGCCCGCGCTGCCGGATGCGGAACCGGACCGCGACGCGATCAGTCTGGCGCTGACGCGGGCGAACGGCGTGGTGGCGCAAGCCGCCGCGGACCTGGGGCTGTCACGCCAGGCGCTGTACCGGCGCATGGAGCGCCTCGGCATCGCCCGGCCCTGATGGCCCGCCCGCGCGCGTTGCGATTGTCCTTGCTGACCAGGTGGTCGGCCCTGGTGGGCACGCTGCTGACCGTCGGCATCCTCGTCGCGCTGGCGCTCGAGCACTACTTCCCGGACCGGCCCCTGTTCGTGCTGGGCGTGTGCCTGCTGTGCGTTGTGCCGCTGTCGATCATCACGATCCGCTCGCAACTGGCGCCGATGCTGTCGCTGTACCGCGCGCTGGCCGGTACTGTCACGAGCTACCGCGACGGCGACTTCTCGTTCAGCCTGCACTGGCCGCAAAACGACGAACTGCGCGACCTGGTGGCCGCCCACAACGCGCTCGGCGAAGTGCTGCGCGAGCAGCGGCTCAATCTCGTCCAGCGCGAACTGCTGCTCGACACGATGGTGCAGAACACGCCGGTGGCGATGCTGCTGGTGGCGGACGCCGGTGCGATCGTCTACGCGAACCTGGCTGCGCGCCACCTGCTCTGCGAAGGCCGCAAGCTGGAAGGCCACCGCCTCGACGAATTGCTCGAGCGCTCCGCTGCGGCGTTGCGCGATGCCGTGGCTCGCGGCGGCGACGGGCTGTTCACGACGGGCGAAGGCGAGAACGAGGAAGTGTTCCACCTGGCGCGGCGGCGCTTCAACCTGAACGGCCGGCGCCACGAACTGCTGCTGCTGCGCCAGCTGACCCTGGAGCTGCGGCGCCAGGAAGTGCAGACGTGGAAGAAGGTGATCCGCGTGATCAGCCACGAGTTGAACAATTCGCTGGCACCGTTGACGTCGCTGGCGCATTCCGGTGCCGAGCTGGTGCGCCGCGGCCAGACCGAGCGGCTGCCGCAAATCCTCGCGACGATCGAGGAACGCACGCGCCACTTGGAAGGCTTCATCCTCGGCTATGCCCGCTTTGCCAAGCTGCCCGCGCCGCGGCTGGCGACGCAGCACTGGGCGCCGTTCGTCGCCGGGCTTGCCGAACAGGTGCCGTTCCAGGTGCTGGGCGAGCTGCCGCCCGAGCCGGCCGCGTTCGACGCGGCGCAGCTGGAACAGGCGTTGTTGAACCTGCTGAAGAACGCCCACGAATCCGGCTCCGCGGACACGGCCGTGACGCTGGAGATCCGCCGGCAGCAGGACGTCGTGCGGATCGAGGTACAGGACCGCGGCCCCGGCATGAGCGACACCGTGTTGACGAACGCGCTGGTGCCGTTCTACTCCACCAAGCGCAGCGGCACGGGCCTGGGCCTGGCGCTCGCGCGTGAAATCGCCGAAGCCCATGGCGGCCGGATCACGCTGGCGAATCGCGACGGCGGTGGCTTGTCGGTGACGCTGCTGCTGCCGGACCGGCCCGCTGATGCCGTATGACATGCGTCGAAAATCTTGACGAATTGAGCTTACGCATAAGTCAACCATAAAGCTCTGGCGTACCCACCTGATGGCTCTAATGTGTACTCAGGCGGTCCGCGGTGGGCCGCCGCTTTTTTCGGGGACTACAAACATGAAGCTTTCTTCCATTGCATTGGCTGCCGCGTTGGCCGTGTCCGGGGCCGCGTACGCTGACAATTCCACCACCAACGTGAACCTGGGCGGCGACGCCAACGGCACGCTGTCGGCGCACTTCGGCGTCACTCATACGGAAGCCGTGGATTTCGTCGACGTCTTCAATTTCACGCCATCCAACGGTTCGTGGTTCGTCGACTCGAGCCTGGTCACCATCGGCTTCCAGCCCGGTTCGAACATCGACTTCTACTCCGCTGAAATCAACGGCCACGCGATGACCCTGTCGCCGACCGGCACGTTCGAATACGGCTGGATGCTGAACGAGCCGATCCCCGGGCCGCTCGTGCTGACCGTGTACGGTACCGCCGAAGGCCTGATGGGCGCGGCATCGGCAAGCTACTCCGGCACGATCAACGTCAGTCCGATTCCGGAGCCATCCACCTACGGAATGCTACTCGGTGGGATGGGCATTCTCGCTTGGCTTGCACGGCGCAAGTACTCCTGAACACCGCATGTTTCCTGGGCAAAAGACGCTTCGGCGTCTTTTTTTTGTCTTATTTTGTAACCGTCCCAATAAACAATTGACAACGCCTTAAAGCTGGCTTAAGTTAGCGGCTCGACAACTTAAACCTTCGACGAGGTAATAAGCATGAAACTGAAATCTCTCGTTCTGGCAGCAGCACTGCTGCCCGCCTTCGGCTCCGCTTTCGCCGATGACTTCAACATTGACCTGAAAGGCGGCCCGACCCTGTGGTCCGCAGCTCTGGGTGCAACGCACACTGAAGGCAACTTCAGCGACACGTTCACGTTCACGAACTTCGACACGGTCGGCACCGTGTGGGGCAGCCTGATCAACAACGGCTCGACCGTCAGCGACGTCTCGTTCACGAGCGTCACGCTGAACGGCGTGGCAGTCTCCGCTGTTGACCTGGGCCCGCTGTCGATCGCTGCGATCTTCGGTCAGGAAGTGTCCGGCTCGATGACGCTGGTCGTCAACGGCATCGTGACCGGCTCCGTGGCTTCCTACGGCGGCGAAGTCTCCGTGGCCACCCCGGTACCGGAACCTGCCACCTACGGCATGATGATCGGCGGCATGGGCGTGCTGGCCTTCCTGGCCCGTCGTCGCAAGCAGCAGTAATTCCTCCCGGCTTCATCGGAAAAGGCGCTTCGGCGCCTTTTTTTTCGTCGGCGCTGTGCCCCGGCCGTGTTGGATCGAACTGAACTTTTCTCCTGTCGCGTTGTCTCAGCAGTATCGATGGCGGCGATACGGAGGCGGCGATGGACAAGCCGATGGACCCCGGCAAGTTTGAGCGGTTCCTTGGGCGGCTGCGGCGGCAACTGGAAAAGCTCACGCGCCAGCAGGTCGGCCGCACGCAGGACGAGGTGGCGGCGTATGCGGCACGCTGGCAGTGCCTGGACATCATCGAGGCGTTCGGGCGGCTGCGCAAAAAGTGCCCGCACTGCGGCCACAGACGCTTTCACCGGCACGGCTATACCTCCGGCCTGCAACGCTATCGCTGCCTCGGCTGCACGCACACGTTCTCGGCACTGACCAACACCCCACTGCTCCACCTGCGCCGGCGCGACCGCTGGCTGCCCTACTTGCAATGCATGCTCGATACGCGCACGGTACGGGCGTCAGCAACAGTGGTCGGCATCCACCGCAACACGAGTTTCCGTTGGCGCCACCGCTTCCTGAACCGCGTGGTGCACGACCGGCCGATCCCTTTGAATGGCATCGTGGAGGCCGATGAAACGTACCTGCTCGAATCGCAGAAGGGCTCGCGCTGCCTGAACCGGCCGGCCAGAAGACGTGGCGGCGTGGCGCACAGCCGCGGCATCAGCAAGGAGCACGACTGCATCCTCGTCTTGCGCGATCGCGGCGGGCAGACGCGCGACTGGTGGACGGGACGCGGCCGTGTCACCAGCAAGCAGCTGTCGTGGGCTCTGCCGGCGGCGCTGGATCAGGACGTCGTGCTGGTAACCGATGGCGCGAAGGCCTATCGCACCTTCATCGCCGCGTATCCGTTTGCCCACGTGCCGCTGAACCTCGCGGCCGGCATCCGCTCTCGCGGCCCGTACCACCTCCAGAACGTGAACAACTACCACAGCCGCTTCAAGACCTGGCTGCGCACTTTCCTCGGCGTGGCCAGTCGCTACCTGCCGAACTACCTGGGCTGGCGCCATGCGCTGGACGGCGGCCGGATTACGACGCCGGCAGGGCTGCTCAAGTCGGCGCTGGGCCTGCGCACCGGCAAGCCAGCAAGTTATTGAACGGCGGGCGAACAGGGCGAGCTGGCGAGGCCCCTCCGCACCGGGCCCTGCGCACAAGGCCGGTGCATCAACCGGCACCAACACGTTCGGGTGACAGCGCCTTTTCATCCCGCTTTGTTTCGCAGCACCCGTTGCGCCCCTGCTGGTAAACTCGCGCGATGCAAAACCAACGCTTCGACCACCCCGGCCATCCCCCCGCCACCATTACCGAATTCGAGGGCGTACGCTCACTCCACCTGGGAACCTCCTGGGTGCAGGGCGCGATGCGCCTGTCCCGGCCCGACGCGATCGAACTGGAATACGTGCAGATGATGATGATGTGGCTGCTCTTTCTCGAGCAGCCGCGCCGCATCGCCCAGCTGGGCCTCGGCAGCGCCGCGCTGACGAAGTTCTGCTACCAGCGCTTCCCGCAAGCCCGCATCGCGGCCGCGGAACTGAACCCCAACGTGATCGCGATCTGCGAGGCGATGTTCGGCCTGCCGCCGAACGATGCGCGGCTCGACGTGCGGCAGATGGATGCCAATGACTTCGTCCACGATCCCGCCAACCACGGCACGCTCGACGTGCTGCAGGTCGACCTGTACGACGAGGAGGCGCGCGGCCCCGTGCTCGACACGCCGGAGTTCTACCAGGCGTGCTGCGACTGCCTGACGGACGACGGCATCATGACGGCCAACGTCTTCGGCGAATACGACAACTACGACCGCAACCTGCGCCACATGGAACTGGCATTCGACGCCGTCGTGTGGCTGCCGGAGGTCCACGATGCGAACATCGTCGTGATCGCGTTCAAGCGCGCCCCGGTGATCGATTTCTCCGTGCTGTACGAGCGCGCGGCCGCCATCCGCAAGGCCTACAACCTGCCCGCGAAGAAGTGGGTGGACGGGCTGAAGGAATGGATGCGCGACCACCAATAGCCGGCTTGGCGGCTTGCGGTTTGGAACTGTGGCAAAAATGTCGCAATGCCTGCGCGAAACCCCTGCGGCCGAGCCTGTCGGCGCATTAGCGTAAGGGAGATTTCGATATAAGGCGAGCAATATTTCAAGCACGTCCATATCCTGCAACAGTGCTCTGCAAACACTTTATTCGCGGCGGTAGTATCAATGCGGGACACCACCCGCCTTGCTTCACCCCATCCAACCAAGAGACGAATAAAGACACATGAAGCAGACCACTTTCCGCCGTACCCTGTTCGCCAGCGCCGCACTGCTGCTGGCGGCACAAGCCACCGCCCAGACGTCCGAGGCAGCCGCTCCAACCGAGCAGCAGACCGTCGTCGTGCTGGGTTCGCGTTCCGCCGCGAAGACCGCGCTCGATACCGCCGCGCCGGTCGGCCTGATCAACGTGAAGGACATGCAGAGCGCCGGCCCGATGGAGCTTGGCAAGCTGCTGCAGACGCTGGACCCGTCGTTCAACTTCTCGTCGACGTTCATCAGCGACGGCACGGACATCATCCGCCCCGCCACCCTGCGCTCGCTCGGCCCGGACCAGCTGCTGGTGCTCGTGAACGGCAAGCGCCGCCACCAGCAGGCGCTCGTCAACGTGCAGCAGACCGTCGGCCGCGGCTCGGCCGGCACGGACATCAACGCGATCCCGCTGTCGATGATCCACCACGTCGAGGTGCTGCGCGACGGCGCCGCCGCCCAATACGGCTCGGACGCGATCGCCGGCGTGATCAACATCGTGCTGAAATCGAACGTGGGCGAAACGCAGCTTTCCGGCCAGCTGGGCACCACCTCCGAAGGCGACGGCGACCTCGTCTCCGGCAGTGCGAACCGCGGCTGGGCGATCGGCAACGACGGCGGCTACATCAACGTGGCCGTCGAAGGCCGCCGCCGCAAGGAAACCAACCGCGCCGGCCTCGATACCGCCCGCACCGACCCGCCCCGCGTCACGCAGCGCATCGGCGACAGCGACGCCAAGGATGCCTACCTGTGGGCCAATGCCGCGCTGCCGATGGGCCGTGGCGGCGAGTTGTACGCATTCGGTGGCGCCAGCAAGCGCAAGGGCGATTCGTCCGGCTTCTTCCGCTCCGCCGGCGACGACCGCACCGTCCCCGCCGTGTACCCGAACGGCTACCTGCCGAACATCCGCACCACCGTCAAGGACGCGTCGCTGGCCGTCGGCTACCGCCTCGACCTGCCGAACGAATGGAAGGCCGACGTCTCCATCAACCACGGCCGCAGCGAGCTCGATTTCCACGAGAAGAACACGATCAACGTCAGCTACTGGTACGAGCAGAAGCCGACCGGTGGCATCTATGCCGAGTCGCCGCTCGAGGCCGATACCGGCAAGCTGAAATTCAACCAGACGACGTTCAACGCCGACCTGAAGGGTCCGTTGAAGTTCGGCTCGAACAGCGTGTTCTTCGCCACCGGTTTCGAATGGCGCCGCGACGCCTACCAGATCGTTGCCGGCGACCCCGTGTCGTACCAGTACGGCCGCACCAACAACCCGAACATCCGCATCCTGACGCCGGCCGGCACGATCGCCGCCTCGGGCACGCAGGGCTTCCCCGGCTATACGCCGTCGACCGAAGTGGACGAGGGCCGCCACAACATCGCGCTGTATGGCGACGTGGAATACCGCCCGATCGACACGCTGCTGCTGGCGGGCGCCGTGCGCTACGAAAAATACTCGGACTTCGGCAACACGACCACGGGCAAGGTCACGGCACGCTGGGATCCGAGCAAGCAGGTGGGCGTGCGCGGCAGCTACTCGTCCGGCTTCCGCGCACCGGGCGTGCAGCAGGCGTTCTACAGCTCCGTGTCGACGAACCTGAACGCGGCCGGCGTGCTGACGGAAACGCTGACGGCGCGCCAGGACAGCGCCGTCACGCGCGCGCTCGGCATCGCGCCGCTGAAGGAGGAAACATCGCGTAACGCCAGCGTGGGCCTGGTGCTGCGCCCCGCGTCGAACTTCTCCATCACGGCGGACGTCTACCAGATCAAGATCAAGGACCGCATCGTGTTCTCCAGCACGATCGCGCCGGAAGCGAACGGCGGCCCCATCGCCAACGTGCTGACGCCGTTGAAGGTGGGCCAGGCGCAGTTCTTCACGAACGCTGTCGACACGAAGACGAAGGGCCTCGACATCGTGGCCGAGCACACCACGCGCTGGCCGGGATCGACCTTGGTGCTGTCCGGCCAGCTGGGCTTCAACAAGACGGAAGTCACGGGCCGCCACTCGACGTCGACGATCCTGACGGGCGAACAGCTGTTCGACGACAGCCAGGTGACGTTGATCGAGCACGGCCAGCCGCGCCAGCACCACGTGGTGTCGGCCGACTACACGATGGGCCAGTGGAACGGCAACGTGCGCGCGAACTACTACGGCAAGGTGCAGGGCCAGGGCTTCACGCCGGGCTTCGTGCAGACGTGGGAAGGCAAGTGGCTGGCGGACCTGACGCTGCGCTACAACTTCACGAAGAAACTCAGCCTGCAGCTCGGCGTGAACAACGTGTTCGATACCTACCCGACCGAGTGGGACAAGACCCGTGCCGCACCGTTCCCGCAACTGGGCTTCACGCACTGCTGGGAAACCTGCCCGTTCGGCATCAATGGGCGGAGCATGTATGTGCGGGGGGATTACGCCTTCTAACCGTCGGTGCCCGACACCGGTTTTCCCGCCTGGTGTCGGGCTCCGCACTTTTCCCTCGGTGTCTGACACCGGTCTTTCTGGTGTCTGACACCACTTCCTCGCCGGGTGCCGAGCCCCGCACGTCCCTTGCCGGAGCTACGCCCGCCGCTTGTTCGACCAGGCGGCCAGGTGGATCACGGCCGCCAGCCGGCGGATCAGCGGGTCCATCTGCTCCGCCGGCACCTGCGCATACCCCAGCATCAAGCCATTCCACCCCGTGCCGCGCTCGACCGCGTGGGTGGACAGCGCGTTCACCACGATCCCCTCCTCCCGTGCGCGGGCGCGGATCTCCTCGTCCGGCAAATCGTCCGGCAGCCGCAGCGACAAGTGCATGCCGGCTGACGCTCCGTGCACTTGCGCGATCGGCCCCAGGTGTCGCTCCAGCGCGGCCACCAACGCATCGCGGCGTTCACGGTACAGGCGGCGCATGCGGCGCAGGTGCAGCGCGAACTGGCCGCTGGTGAGAAATTCGGCCAGCGCCAGTTGCTCGGCCGCGCGCCCCGTCGACGCCGACTGCGCACGCAGCTGCGCCATCTGCGGCGCCAGCGCGGGCGGCACGACCAGGTAGCCGATCCGCAGGCCGGGGAACATCGTCTTGCTGAACGTGCCGCAGTACAGCACCGGCGCATCCGGCGCCAGGCCCTGCATCGCCGCCAGCGGTGCGCCGTCGTGCCGGAACTCGCTGTCGTAATCGTCCTCGACGATCAGCGCCCCCGTGCGGCGCGCGCCGTCGATCAGCGCCATGCGCCGCGTCAGCGACAGCACGGACCCCACCGGATACTGGTGCGACGGCGTCGTGTAGATCAGCCTGGGGCGGCGCTGCTTCCAGTCCTGCACGGCCGGATTCATGCCGTCCTCGTCCACCGGAATCTCGACCACATCCAGGCCCGCGGCACGGAACGCGGCCAGCGCGCCGCCATAGCCGGGCTGCTCGATCCATACGGTGTCGCCTTCGTCGGCACAGCCGCGCGCGCACAGGTCCAGCGTGGCCTGGCTGCCGTCCGTGATGAACACCTGGTCCGCTTCGCAGACGACGCCGCGCGACGCGCGCAGGTAGTCGGCAATGGCCACGCGCAGCGCCCACTCGCCGGCGGGATCGCCATAGTTCAACTGGGCCGGTTCGAGATCGCGCCAGGCACGGTCCAGCAGCCGGCGCCACAGCGCCAGCGGGAACGCGTGCAGGTCCGGCACGCCGGGTACGAAGGCCTCGCCATCGCGCGCACCGTTCGAGACATGCCGCAGGTTCTGCGCCCGCCGCGCCAGGCCGGCCTGCGGCACCGGCACGTTGTCGCGGCGGCGCACTCGCGCAGCATCGGATAACAGCGCGGCGACGCGGGTACCGCGCCGGTCTGGCACCACGAACCCTTCGCTGGCCAGCTGCTCGTACGCGTACAGCACCGTGTTGCGGGCCACGCCCAACTCGGCCGCCAGCGCGCGCGTCGCGACGAGCTGCGTGCCCGGCGCCAGCGTGCCCGTGCGGATCGCATGCCGCAGGCATTCGTGCAGCAGGCGCTGGCGCGGCCAGCTTGCATGGCCGTGGTCGCGCGCGAAGGTCGACAGCAGCAGGGCGTAATCCATCGTGGTTCCATTCAAACGGGCGCTCCTGGACCTGTCCCAGGAGCCAGCAGGGCCATTATAGTGCGCTCTCAACCAACCAAAGGAGATCATGAACACCTCTGTCCCGCCATCCGCCCGCACGCAAGTAAAACGTGCCGCCAACTACGCCAGCTACGATCCGGCGCTGCTGCATGCGATCGTCGACGCGGCCTGGGTATGCCACATCGCGTTCACCGACGCGCACGGCACGCACTGCATCCCGACGGCCTGCTGGCGCATCGGCGAGCACCTGTACATCCACGGTTCGAACGGCAGCCGCATGCTGAAAAGCCTGATGGAGCAGGACTGCTGCGTGACGATCACGCACGTTGACGGCATCGTGCTGGCGCGCTCCGCGTTCAACCACACGATGAACTACCGCAGCGCCGTGATCTACGGACGCTTCGCACTGGTGGAGGACAAGCGCGTGACGCTGGAAGCGTTCATGGACCACCTGGCACCGGGACGCCAAGCCCAGGTCAGGGCGGGCAACGACAAGGAGTACGCGGCCACCACCGTGCTGCGGATCGCGCTGACGGAAGCGGCCTGCAAGACCCGCAACGGGCCGCCGAACGACGACGCGGAAGACATGGGCCTGGCCGTGTGGGCCGGCGTGCTGCCGCTGAGCGAGGCCCGTGGCACGCCGGTCCCGGCAGCGGAGTGCACGGTGGAAGCACCGGAGCACGTGCGCCGCTGGGGCGCCTGATCCGGCGGCCGCTTCAACGCCGCTCGCGCCACCACAGCGCGAGCAGCGCGGCCATCGCCAGCAGCGCGAACGGCCACGCCGGCAAAGTCATTGCCGGCGCGCCGGGGACGCCAGGGCCCGGCAAGCTGCGCGCCGGGGATCGGGCAAGATAGCGCGCCGTCGCCGCACGGCGCAGGCCGGCCTGCCATGCCGGCCAGTCATTTGCGCCGTACACGTAAGCCTGCGTGACGGCATCGCCGCTGCGTACTGTCAGCCAGCCCGGCTGGCGCGGCCACAGCGCGACGCACGCGCCATCGCCGCGCGGCTGCCAGCGCAAGCTTTGTTCACCGGCTTGGACGGCGGCACCTGCCGGTACCCCGGCAGCGCACAGCTCCGTGCGCAAGCCCGGCAGCGGCATCGGGTCCGGCTGCCGCCACACGATGTTGCGTGGCGTGCCGGCTGCCGCATGATCCAGCACCCGCTGCCACCAGTGTCCCAGCGCGATGGGAGCGGCGATCGCGTGGCGGTGCCATTCGGCGACGCCCAGCCACAGGATGCGCCCTCCTTCCCAGTCCCGTTGCCACAGCCACGGCTTGCCCGCATCGTCGCGCGCGGCGACCGCCCAGGCCGTGGGAGTGAACGACGCAGGTGCCAGTGCGAGCCTGCCACCGGCGATGTCGAAGCGCCGTTCGTCATCCTTCTCCGTCGTCGCCGATTGCGCCGCCAGCGCTGGCCGCAGTGCCTGCCATGCGCCTGGCTCGCGCGCGCTGCCGCCCAGGATCAGCAGCGGCACGCCGCGCGCCACCTGGGCCAGCAGTGCCGCACGCGCACCGGCCTGCCGTTCGAACCAGGCCGCATCGATGACGACCAGGTTGGGATTGCCCAGCGGCGCAGCGGGCGTCTCCGTGCGCATCACATCCTTGCCGAGCACCGTTTGCCAGTCGAGCAGCGCATGACTGCCGGCCAGCAGGCCGTTCAACGTGCGGGTGTCGAACGATGGCGCGCCGAAGCGGCCGGCCACCCGCAGCGGCTCGGCTTCCACGACGCGCACCGGCACGGGCCCTTGCTGCAGCACCTTGCCCTGGGCATCGAGCACGCGCGCGCGCAGCACGAGCTGCTCGGCGACCGGCGGCAGCCATTGCACCGTCAGCCGCGCCGCCGCACCCTGTGCCGTTGCCTCGTCCAGCAACTGGCCGTTTTCGGCCAGCAGCTGCAGGCGCCAGCCCGGCTGCGGCGCACTGCGTGCGATCGTCAGCGCGAACGTGCGGCCCAGCGGTACCGTGCGTTCGAACTCCAGCATCAGCGCATCGGTAGCCGGTGCCTGCCACGCCAGCGGACGGGCCGGCAGATCCTGCCACTGCGCCTCGTGCAGCCCGTCGCCGGTGGCGGCGATGGCGCGGGCTTGCGGCACGGCGAGCAGCGCTGCCTGCAGTGCGTCGCCGCGCGCCGCCGTATCGAGCTTCACAGTGTCCACCGATGCAGACTCCGGCGGCAGGCCCAGCATCGCGGCAAGGGCCGCGCCTGCGGTGACGGCCAGCAGCGCATCGAGCCAGCGCTTGCGGCGCAGGTACAGCAGCGCGCTGATGCCGCCGATGCCCGCTGCGGCGTAGACGGCCGCGCTCATCGGGCCTCCCGCCACGCGCGGGCGAACGGCGTGTCCGCTTCCGGGCGCGCCTGCAAGACGACGGGCGCGCCGCTCAGCGTACTGCGCAGCCATGCCGCCAGCGCAGGACGGCATGGCACGCAGCCGTCCGCCACGTCCTGCACGGCGCGCTGCGCGGCCAGGCGGCCCTCCTCGCCGGCGATCGCACCGGCGGCCTGCAACGCCGTCCTATTCCAGCCGCCCGGCAGCGGTGCGCCGCTTGATAACGCCTGCACCAGCGCCTTCACGTCAGCCGGCACGGTGTCGATCGCCTTGTCCTGTGGCCGCTTCGTTCCGGCGGCACCCGCCATGTCGCCCGTCATCCGCTTCTCCTCCTTGATTGCCGGCGGCTCGAACGCGGCGCGGTGCAGGTACACGCGCTCGGCCTGCTGCAATTCCTTGATCGCCGCCAGCGCCTTGTATTCCGGCGGCAGTGCCGTGGCGGGCGCGATCGCGCGCAACGCCTTCTCGGCATCCCACATCGCCGCGATCGCCCGCTTCAGCACGGCCTTTGTCTGCGGGTCGAAGATCGTCGCGTTGTCTTCCACGTCGTGGGCGTGGCCGAACATCTTCGCCATATTGGTGCCGGCCGACATGGCGCCATGTTCTTCACCGTGTTCCCCGCCGTGCTCCCCGCCGTGTTCCTGCCCGTGCTCGTCATGACCATGCTCGTCGTCGCCGAACAGCGTGGACTCCTCGCCGAGGAACGCGCCATAGCGGCGCCGCAGTTGCGCCTGGTCGGCCGCGATGCCTTCGCTGCGTTCCCGCACCGCAGCCGCCGGCAGCTTTGGATTGGCGCGCAGGTCCGCCACCAGCTGCTCGGTATCGATGATGATCTGGCGCTGGCTGCGCAGGCTCTCAGGTTTCACCATGCTGGGCAGCGCGGACGAATCGAGCGTCTCCGCTTCCGGTCCGGGCAGGCGCAGCGTGTACGTCGGCGACTGCGCCACGTGCGGATGCTCGGGCGAGTTGTCGGTGGCGCGCACGAAGAAATACAGCTCGTCGCCCGGTTCCATGCCCAGCTCCGCCAGCGACCAGCGTTTGCTCCAGTCGCGCCGGCGCGGGTCGGCCGATTGCGGCAGCGGCACTTCGCGGTCGGAGAACTTGATGTTCTCGCCGCTGCCCCGTGCCAACGTCATGTGCAGCGTGGCGCGCGCGATGCCGTAATCGTCCTTCGCGCCGACCGCGATCTGCACGGTCGCGTTCGGGCCCAGCACCTGTGTGGCCTCGACGGGGGCGGCTACCGTCACCACCGGCGGCTGATCGGGCGTGACGCGCACCGTGTAGCGCTGGCGCGGCTGGTCCGCCGGCCGCCACGTGGCCGACTCCACCGCGCGCCACACGGCGCAGCCGCCGCTGGCCTGCGGCGTGCTGCCGTCGCCCAGCTCGACGGCGCTGCCACACCACGTGACGGTGCTGTACTGGAGCACCTGCACATCGCGCGGCGCCGTTTCGTACGGCCGCACGCCCGTGTAGGCCGGCGGTGCGATCTTCATTGTGATCGCTGTCGCTGTGGCACGCGTGGCCGGCACGGCCTTCATGGGTGCGGATGGCGCTTGCTTGCCGGCCGGCTGGGCGATCCACAACGCGGCGGCGGCCAGCGCGGACAGCACGAACGGCAGCGGCGCGGGGCGGCAGTGACGGCGGGCGATCGCGTCGTACTGCGCGCGGCCCACGTCGGCGATCCGGCCTTCCAGGCGTGCGCGCTGCAGCCGGGCCAGCGGCGAGCCGGGTGCGCGGGCCAGCAACGCGCTGCTGTCTTCCAGCGCGGGCACCGCTTCGTCGAGCCACTGCGGCCAGCAGGCGGCGGCACGGCGGCGCCATGTGTACATGTCCCACAGCGCCCAGCCGATCAGCAGCGAATACAGCACCATCGCGCCAGCCGGGGCGACCGGCAGGACGGCCAGCAGCGGCACCAGCGGCAGCAGGCGCCACGGCGCACGCCGGCGCGCCAGCGCGCGGTCGAGCTGCCCTCGAATGGCGGCCGTCACATCAGGTTCGACGTGCATGGCTCACCAGTCGTTCGAGAGCAAACAGGATCAGCAGCGCCCAGCCGAGCCAGTGCGCGGGCTCCTTGCCCGGCAGCGGCAACGGCGTGGCGCGCGTTGCCGCCACGGTCAGCGCGGCGAGCGGGTACGGCTGCGGCGGCACGGCCACCTGCCTCCACGCTTCGTACACGGCATGCGCCTGCGCTTCGCTGGCGGGCGGCCATGGCAAGCCGCTCCAGAACCGGCCGCGCGGCGTGTCGGCATAGCTGAGCGCCAGTCCCGCCGCGGTCACCTGCCGTGCACCGGGCGCCCGCGCCGCCTGCCACCAGTGCGGCGCTTTCCATTCGGCCGGCGGCGTGCCGTCTCGATCCCACACCACCAGTTCGGTGGCGTCGTCGGGCACCTCGACCACGCTCCAGCGCGCACCGGTGCTGCCGAATGCGGCGAACAGCGCGCGCCATTGCGCGGCGCGTTCGGGGACCGATGCGACGACCACGCGATGCAATGCCGGCCGCTCCGGCACCAGGGCAGGCGGCCCGCTGCGCAGGTCGACGGCATGCAGGAAGGCCGGCGGCACGGCCGGCATCGTCAGCGTGCCAGCGCGGCCCAACACCAGCAGACGCGTGCCGCGCCGGAACTCGTGCTCGTGCCGCGGGATCCACGCCAGCGGATCGGCCGGCAGGTCGATGCGCGCCGCCGATTCCATGCCGGCCGAGCGCACCTGCTGCGCCACCCATGCCGGGTCGAGGGCCGGGTCGGCCAGCACCGTATCGCCGCGCCACGGCACGATCGTCACCGCGAGCCGGGCGATCAATGCGACGAGCAGCAGCAGGCGCAACGCCAACAACAGCAGATCGGTCCACCGCCACACGCGGCGCAGCTGCGGCGCCGTCGACGGCAGGAAGCGCGCCGTGGCCAGCAGTTCGCTGGCGCTGCGCTGGCGCTTCTGCCGGTGCCACAGGATCGGCAGCAGCAGCACGGGCAGCGCGAGCCACCACAACGGTTGCAGGCTCGTCATCGGCGTGCTCCCGGCAGCCGGAGCCACGCGCGCAGCACGGCTTCCAGCGGTTGTTCGATGCGGGCTTGCGTCAGCGGGATGTCGCGCTGGCGGCAGCCGGCGGCCACCGCGTCGAAGTGAGCGCCGCGCGCGGCCCGATATGCTTCACGGTCCGTCGCCAGCAGCCGGTGCAGGCCGCCGTCACCCTCGCGGTCGCGGTACGCCAGCCCGGACGTGAAACTGCCGTCGACTTCGGCCTGCGTGGAGAGCGCCAGCAGCCGCACGTCGTGCCGCAGCCCGCGCAGCCGGCCCAGCGCCTGCGACCATGGCGACGGCCAGTCGAGGCAGTCGCCGGCGGCAAACACGACGGCGGGTGAGCGGGCAAAGCGCAAGCACGTACGCAGCGCATCGTCGTCCGGCAGTGCGCCGCCCGCTTCGGTGCGCGCCAGCGCGGCCAGGATCCGCTGCAGCTGGCGCGGCCCGCGCGCAGGCTGGATCGCCTCGGTCCGGCCGTTGACGCAGATGACGAGCCCGAATGCATCGCCCTGCCGCTGCGCGATCGCGGCGATGCACGCCAGCGCGGTGCGCGCATACGCGAGCTTGTCGAGTCCCGCCACGGTGCGGCTGGGTTCCGCCATCGACGCGCTGGCGTCGAGCCACAGCCAGACGGCCACGTGGCTGTCGCGCTCCGCCTCGCGCACGTAGTACCGGTCGGCCCGAGCCAGCAGCTTCCAGTCGACGCGGCGCCACTCGTCGCCGGGCGCGTAGGCGCGGTACTCGGAGAACTCGACACCCGCGCCCCGCTCGCGGCCAGCATGGATGCCATGGCCGAGGCCCGCCAGCACGTGGCGGATCACGAGGTCGAGATTGGCGGCATGGGCCACCAGTGCCGGAGCTTGCAGCATTACGTCAGGCGGGATGGATCTGTTCGAGCAGCTTGTCCAGGATGTCGGCCATCGCGATGCCGTCCGCTTCCGCTTCGAAGTTGCGCAGCACGCGGTGCGCCAGCACGGGGAGCAGCATCGCCCCGATATCCTCGCGCGTGACGGCCAGGCGGCCATGCATCAGCGCGCGCGCTTTTGAGGCCAGCACCAGCGCCTGGCCCGCACGAGGGCCTGCACCCCAGCCCACGTGTTTCTTGACCGCGTCCACCGTGCTTTCGGCCGGGCGCGTCGCGCGCACCAGGCGTGTCGCGTAGCGCAGCAGGTGCTCGCCGATCTCTATCTCGCGCACCAGCGCCTGCAGCTTCAGCAAGGTGGCGACATCCATTGCGGCCGGCGCATCCTTCAGCGCGCCGTGCGTGGTGGCCGAGACCATGCGGATTTCCTCGTCCTCCGTCGGGTAGCCGACGTCGATGCGCAGCAGGAAGCGGTCCAGTTGCGCTTCCGGCAGCGGATACGTGCCGGCCTGCTCGATCGGGTTTTGCGTGGCCAGCACGAAGAACGGCCGCGGCAGCTGGTGCGTCTGACCGGCGAACGTGACGGAGCGTTCCTGCATCGCCTCGAGCAGTGCCGATTGCGTCTTCGGCGGCGCGCGGTTGATCTCGTCGGCCAGCAGCACCTGCGTGAACACGGGCCCTTGCTGGAAGCGGAATTCCCGCTTCTTCGTGGCGGTATCTTCTTCCAGGATCTCGGTGCCGACGATATCGGAGGGCATCAGGTCCGGCGTGAACTGCACGCGGTTGAAGCGCATGTCCGTCGCCTGCGCCAGCGATTTGACCAGCAGCGTCTTGCCCAGCCCCGGCACGCCTTCGACGAGCGCATGGCCGCCGGCCAGTAGGCAGATGACGAGCGATTCGATCACATGCTCCTGCCCGACGATGACGCTGCCCATGCTCGCGCGCAGCGCCGTTACCTTCGCGCTCAACGCGCCGATTTCGTCTTCCGTCCAGCCGCTCTCCGCCACCGCAATTCCTCCCACTTATGCTCCCAACGCGTATTGAATGATGTTGACCGCGAAGCGCGTGTTGTCGACCGCCAGCCAGCGCTTGTTGCGGAAGTCGTAATCCCACTCGCAGCCATAATCCTTGTTGCTGTACAGGACCGCGATGCGGCCGTTGACCTCGATCGCCTTCAGGTATTCGTGCACCAGGTCGTCGCCCCAGCCGTTCAACTCCATCCCCGTGTTGGGCGGGCCGTCGAACTTGAAGAAGCACGTGTACAACGG
Source organism: Pseudoduganella flava (assembly GCF_007830495.1). Lineage (GTDB taxonomy): Bacteria > Pseudomonadota > Gammaproteobacteria > Burkholderiales > Burkholderiaceae_D > Rugamonas > Rugamonas flava. The sequence goes on from NZ_VLKW01000020.1 coordinate 30,853, forward strand.
GTGATTGTTCGGGATCTTCTTCAGTGCTTTGGCACCGAAGATCTTCGCCATCTCCGCCTCGAACGACTTGGCGAACAGCCCGTCGATGTCGTGATTGCAGTCGTCGACGAACACGAAGCCGCCGCCCTTCACGTAGCGCTCGAAGTGCTTGCGTTCCGCTGCCGTGAACTGCACCAGCTTGTGGCCGGCCAGGTAGCAGAACGGTGCTTCCAGCATCTTCGGGTCGGCCAGCGCGACGATGCGCTCGACGGTATCCACCTTCAGCGTGGTGTACTCGACGAGCGAATTGAGCACGTTGCTCGGCATGCGGATGTCCACGTCCCAGTCGCCCGACTCGTAGGTCAGGCGCGTGAAGTAGAAATCGTAGGCCGGCACCGTTGTTTCCCCTTACACGGCGTCCGACAGCGACGTGAAGTTGAAGTCGCGTACGCGCATCGCCGGGATCATCATCTTGAAGCGGGCGTTCGCATCGCCGATCAGCATTGGTTTGCCCAGCTCGTCGATATTGTTCAGCATGACGACGGGACTCTCGTTGAAGCGGAAGTTCTTGATCGGGTACTTGATCTTGCCGTTCTCGATGTAGAACGTGCCGTCGCGCGTCAGGCCCGTCAGCAGCACCGATTGCGGATCGACCATGCGGATGTACCACGTGCGCGTGACGAGAATGCCTTTCTTCGTGTCGGCGATCAGCTCTTCCGTCGACTTCGTGCCGCCGGCCATGATGATGTTGCCCGGGTCGGCCGTCGCCGTCTGGCCCGTCTTCTGCGCCCAGTAACGGTCCACGTCCAGGCCGGCCACCGTGCCGTTCCTGATCAGGTCCTTGCGCTGGCGCGCCATCATCGATTGCTGTTCCCACGGCAGTACGGGCGCGTTGGCGTCCCACGGGTCGGCCCACACATTGACCTTCTCGTCGAACAGCTTGTCGCCCAGCCGGTTGCCGCCGCCTTTCTTCGCGAGGAAGCTGCGGCCTTCGTCCGCCTGGCGTGCATCGAACGCGTTGAACATGAAGTTCAGCATGTCCGACGATGCGGCCGGCTCCAGCACGACCGTGTAGCGGCCCGGTTCGATCGCCTTGGCTTCGACGGAGCGCAGCGCCTTCTCGATGGCGACCTCGGACGCGGCACGCGCGTCGAACTGCTTCGGGTCGTACGCGGAGCGGGTGACCCAGCCGGAGCCGCGGCCGTCTTCCGTGCGCGTCGTGACGGTGAAGTTCAGGCTCGCCAGCTCCTGGTAGCCGAACACGCCGTTCGAATTGGCAATGCATTCGAAGCCCACGTGATCGGAAAAGAAGCCCGCTGCGACGAGGCCCTTCTTGCGCGCCGCGTCGATGCTCTGGAACGCCACTTCGGCGCGGTAGGCCGGATCGAACGCATCGGCGTTCTGGTTGAACGTCTGCGATGGTTTGTATGCCTGCTGGCCGATCGCCGGCATGAACTCGGGATTCTCCGGCGCCAGCCGCGCCACTTCCTCGGCGCGGCGCACGGCTTTTTCCAGCGACTTGTCGTCGAACTCGTTGACGCTCGCGGTGCCCTGCTTCTTGCCGAAGGCGACGGCCACCGTCAGTTGCGTGTCTTCGATCAGGCCCGCCGTCGACACGCTGTTGCGCGCGTAACGCACATTGCCCTTGCGCGCACCGGAGATCGACACGCGGCATTCATCGGCTTTCGAAAGCGCCATCACCTTGTCCGCGATGCGCTTGGCTTGTTCCTTGTCCAGTAATTTCATTGATCGTTCCCGGTCAGGCGATCTTGCGCGCCGTATTGATGACGTTGATGCCGTTGAAGCGCGTCGTGGCGGATCCATGCGACACGGCGCTGATCTGGCTCGGCTGGCCCTTGCCGTCGAAGAAGGAGCCGCCCATGCGCCAATCGCGCTCGTCGCACAGCGCCGTGCACGCATTCCAGAATTCCTGCGTGTTGGCCTGGTATGCGACGTCGCCCAGCGGCTGGGTGATCTTGCCATCCTTGATTTCGTAGAACAGCTGGCCGCCAAACTGGAAGTTGTAGCGCTGCTGGTCGATCGAATACGAGCCGCGGCCCAGGATGTAGATGCCCTTCTTGACGTCCTTCACCATCTCGTCCGGCGTCAGCTTCTTCTTGCCGGCGGCGAGCGACACGTTCGGCATGCGCTGGAACTGCACGCTGCTCCAGCTGTCGGCGAACGAGCAGCCGTGCGACTCCTTCTCGCCGATGATGTGGGCCTGGTCGCGCGTGGCCTGGTAGTTCACCAGGATGCCGTCCTTGATGATGTCCCAGCGCTTGGCCGGCACGCCTTCGTCGTCGTAGCCGACGGCGCCCAGCGAACCGGGCGTGGTGCGGTCCGCCACGAAGTTGACGATCGGCGAGCCGTACTTGAAGTTCTTTGACTGCCATTTGTCGAGCGTGGCGAAACTCGTGCCCGCGTAGTTGGCCTCGTAGCCCAGCACGCGGTCCAGCTCCGTCGCGTGGCCCACGGATTCGTGGATCGTCAGGAACAGGTGTTCGGGCGACAGCACGAGATCGTACTTGCCCGGATCGACGGATTTCGCCGTCAGCTTTTCCTTGGCCTGGCGGCCGGCCGCGCGGGCATCCTCGATCAGGTCGTAAGCGCCGTGATACAGCGTGGTGACGCCGCCCGCCGCGCGCACCTTGTGCTCGGGCCGCACGTCGAAGAATTCATAGCCCATCGACACGGGCGAGGACAGGCCGTCGCGCGTGCGGAACTTGCCGGTGGCCTTGTCCACCGCGGTAGCCGTGAACGGCGACCACAGGCGATGGATGTCCTGGTCGATGTACGAGCCATCCGTCGACGCGAAGTATTTTTGCTGGTTCACCTGGAACAGCATCGACTGCATGAACGACGCGCCGGACGCGATGCCCGCCTTGTTCGCGGCGATCAGCATCTCGGCCTTGTCCTTCACGGGCACGAGGCGCCAGTCCTTCTTGAATGGCGTGGCCCACGCCACTTCGCCGACGCCCTTCACGGGCGCCAGCTGTACCGGCTCGCTCTGCAGCCGCGCGTTCGCCTTCGCGATCGCGACCGCTTGGCGCGCCGCATCGGCCACCGCGTCCACCGTCATCACATTGGTGGCGACGAAGCCATAAGCACCGCCGGCGATCACGCGCACGCCGACGCCGGACGATTCCGTGTTGACGATGCTCTCCACGTTCAGGTCGCGCGTCGTGATGAACTGGTTCAGGTAGCGGCCGACGCGCACGTCGCAATACGTGGCGCCGGCCTTGGTGGCGGCATTCATCGCCGCGTCGGCGAGCGACTTCTTGAACTGCACGGCCATCGGGTTGCTCAACTGCTCGGCGGCGATCGCATTGCCGAACACGGGAACGATCATCGTGCCGCCGGCAGCGGCGCCGATTTTTAAGAAGGTACGTCTTTCCACTGCTACTCCTAAAGAATTTCTCGGCGTGCGCTATGAAACGCATGCTTCAACCCAAAATGCGAGAGGCCAGGGTCAGACCCGGCGGGGCTTTGCCGGGGTTTCGGAGAGCATGCTCTCCGCCGGCAAAGCGGTGCTGGCCTGCTGGCCAGCACTCCTTCCTGACCCCAGTTTCTGCCTTTGGTTCTGCTTACTGCATCAACTCACAAGGTACGTTAAACCGCGTCCGACAAACTGGTGAAGTTGAAGTCCCGCACGCGCATCGCCGGCACCAGCAGCTGGAACGGGCTTTCGTCGCCGGCCAGCACTTCCGGCTTGCCCAGTTCGTCGATATTGTTCAGCATCGTCACCGGGCTTTCGTTGAAGCGGAAGTTCTTGATCGGGTGCTTGATCTTGCCGTTCTCGATGTAGAACGTGCCGTCGCGCGTCAGGCCCGTCAGCAACACCGATTGCGGGTCCACCATGCGGATGTACCACGTGCGCGTGACGAGGATGCCCTTCTTCGTGCTGGCGATCAGCTCCTGGGTCGACTTGCTGCCGCCGGCCATGATGATGTTGCCCGGCGTGGCGATGGCGCGCTTGCCCATCTTCTGCGCCCAGTAGCGCGAATAGCCCAGGTTGGCGACCTTGCCGTCCTTGATCAGGTCCATCCGTTCGCGCGGCAGCAGCGATTCGGCATCCCAAGGCATGACGGGTACGTCCTTGTCCCACGGGTCCGCCCAGATGTTCACCTGTTCGTCGAACAGCTTGTCGCCCAGGCGATTGCCGCCGCCCTTCTTCGACAGGAAGCTGCGGCCTTCGTCGGCACTGCGTGCGTCGAAACTGCCGAACATGAATGCCATCAGGTCGGCCGACGCGGCCGGCTCGAGGATGACGGTGTAGCGGCCCGGCTCCAGTGCCTTCGCATCGACGGAGCGCAGCGCCTTTTCGATCGCGACGTCGGCCGCTTCGCGCGGGTCGAACCTGGCCACGTCGTTCGCATCGCGGCGCACCCAGCCCGAACCGCGGCCGTCTTCCGTGCGCACGGTGCACGTGAAGTCGACGCCGGTGCGCTGCTGGTGACCGAACACGCCCTTCGAGTTGGCGATCGTCTCGAACGCGCTCTGGTCGGTGAAGAAGCCCGCTGCCACCAGCTTGTTCTTCTTGCAGGCCTCGATGCTGTACGCGGCCACCTGGGCGCGGTACTCGGGGTCGATGGCGTCCGTCTTCGCGCTGAACGTTTGCGTGGCGCGGAATTCGGCCTTGTCCGGCGTGGGCATGAACTCGGGGTTTTCCGGCGCCAGGCGCGCCAGGTCTTCCGCGCGGCGCACCACTTTTTCCAGCGACTTGTCGTCGAATTCGTTGATGCTCGCCGTGCCCTGCTTCTTGCCGTAGGCGACCGACACGGCCAGCTGCGTGTCTTCCACGAGGCCGGCCGTCGACACGGCGTTGCGGGCATAGCGGATATTGCCGGTGCGGTTGCCGAGCATCGTCACGACGCATTCGTCGGCCTTGGTCAGCGACAGTACCTTGTCGGTGATGCGCTTGGTTTCTTCCTGGTTCAACATCTTCATGGGCGTTCCTCTCAGCCGATCTTGCGGGCGGTGTTGATCACGTTGATGCCGTTGAAGCGGCTCGTGGCGGAGCCGTGCGACACGATGCTGACCTGGCTGGGCTGGCCTTTGCCGTCGAAGAACGAGCCGCCCATGCGCCAGTCGCGCTCATCGCACATCGCCGTGCACGCGTTCCAGAATTCCTGCGTGTTGGCCTGGTAGGCCACGTCCTCAAGGGGCTGGGTGATCTTGCCGTCCTTGATCTCGTAGAACAGCTGGCCGCCGAACTGGAAGTTGTAGCGCTGCTGGTCGATCGAGAACGAGCCGTCGCCAACGATGTAGATGCCCTTCTTGACGTCCTTGATCATTTCGTCCGGCGTCAGCTTCTTCTTGCCCGCCGCGAGCGACACGTTCGGCATGCGCTGGAACTGCACGCTGCTCCAGCTGTCCGCATAGGAGCAGCCGTGCGATTCCTTCTCGCCGATGATGTGGGCCTGGTCGCGCGTGGCCTGGTAGTTGACCAGGACGCCGTCCTTGATGATGTCCCAGCGCTTGCACTTGACGCCTTCGTCGTCATAGCCGACCGCCCCCAGCGAGCCGGGCGTCGTCTTGTCGGCGAAGATGTTCACCAGGGGCGAACCGTACTTGAAGGTCTTCGACTGCCACTTGTCGAGCGTGGCGAAGCTGGTGCCCGCGTAGTTCGCCTCGTAGCCCAGCACGCGATCGAGTTCCGTCGGGTGGCCGACGGATTCGTGGATCGTCAGCCACAGGTGTTCAGGCGACAGCACCAGGTCGTATTTGCCCGGCTGGACGGACTTCGCCGTCAGCTTCTGCTTGGCCTGTTTGCCGGCCGCGCGCGCGTCCTCGATCAGGTCGTAGGAATTGCGGTACAACGTGGCGACGCCGCCGGCGGCCTGGAACTTGTCTTCCTTGCGCGCGTCGAAGTATTCGTAACCCATGCCCACCGGCGTCGACAGGCCGGAACGGGAGCGGAACTTGCCGCTGGCCTTGTCCACGGCGGTGGCGCTGAACGGCAGCCACAGACGGTGGATGTCCTGGTCGATGTACGAGCCATCGGTGGACGCGAAGTATTTTTGCTGGTTCACCTGGAACAGCATCGATTGCATGAACGACGCGCCGGCATCCAGCGCCGCCTTGTTACCGGCCAGGAGCAGGTCGGCCTTTTCCTTGATCGGCACCGCGCGCCAATCCTTCTTGTACGGCGTGGCCCAGCTCACCTCGCCGACGCCCGGGGTTGGTGCAAGGCGCACCGGTTCGGACTGCAGCTTCGCATTCGCCTTCGCGATCGCGACGGCCTGGCGCGCGGCGGCCGCGACGCCGTCCGGGCTCATGTCGTTCGTCGCGGCGAAGCCGTATGCGCCGTTGGCGATGACGCGCACGCCCACGCCGGCCGACTCCGTGTTCGTGACGTTCTCGATATTGCGATCGCGCGTGATGATGAACTGGTTCAGGTAGCGGCCGATGCGCACGTCGCAGTAGCTGGCGCCGGCCTGCGTGGCCGCGCCGAGCGCCGTGTCGGCCAGGGTTTTTCTGAACTTCGTATCGACCGGCTTGAGCAGGTCTTCGGCCGCGATCACGCGGCCGAACGGCGTCAGCAGCATCGTGCCGACAGCCAGCGGAGCAAGATTGAGAAATGCACGTCGTTCCATGGAGTCTCCGAAAGTGATAGAGGGACTGCGTGTTCTGATTGCCGGCGTTGTCTATACGGCATTGCAACCTTACCAGCAAAACGAGGCCACGAGAACGCAATATTTGTGCCACGAGGAAATCACGACAACAGGCCGGCGCAGGTCGGTGCGCGGGGTGCCGGAGGTGTCCGCACCTGTCCGGCGGTCGTCCGCCCGGACACTTGACCCGCTTGTCTTTATTGCACATCATCCACGCACGCGGCGACCGCCGCGCATATCGTTATGAGGAGATCGCATGAAACGTATTCTCGCCGCCGCCATGCTGGCCGCAACCGTCAGCGCGCCCGCGCTGGCCGACGACGCGCTGAAGGCCGCCATCGCCGGCAGCCACCGCAGCCCGGAGAACGTGAAGCGGGACGTCTACCGCCACCCGTACGAAACGCTGACGTTCTTCGGCATCAGGCCGGACATGACGGTCGTCGAACTGTCGCCCGGCGGCGGCTGGTACACGGAGATCCTCGCGCCCTACCTGCGCGAGCGCGGCAAGCTGATCGCCGCCGGCGCGACGCCGGAATCGAAGACGCCGATCGTGGCCAGGTCCGGCGAGCGGTTCAAGCAGCGCCTCGATGCGAACCCGGCGGTCTACGGCAAGGTGCAGCTGGGCGCCTTCGAACCGTCCAACGGCGTGTTCAACTATGCGCCGAAGGGCGGCGCCGACATGGTGCTCACGTTCCGCAACGTGCACAACTGGACGGAGGATGGCGATGCCCGCCTGAAGGCTGTGTTCAAGAGCGCCTATGACGCGTTGAAGCCGGGCGGCGTGTTCGGTGTCGTCGACCATCGCCTGCCGGCGTCGAAAAAGCAGGACGCGACGGCGTCGACCGGCTACGTGCATGAAGCCTACGTGACCAAGATTGCGGAAGCGGCCGGCTTCAAGCTGGCGGCGAAGTCCGAGGTCAACGCGAATCCGAAGGACACGGCGGACCACAAGGGCGGCGTATGGGCATTGCCGCCGACGTTGGCGAACAAGGACGTGGATGCGGACAAATACCGTGCGATCGGCGAGAGCGACCGGATGACGCTGAAGTTCGTGAAGCCGTGACGGGGAGTCGATCCGGGAGTTGATCCGGGAGTTGATACGCAGCGGCCGCGCGGAGGGCGCGCGGCCGCTGGTCTTATTTGCGCTGGAAGCGGCTCATCAAGCTGCAAAAGGCGATGAAGCCCACGACCATGGAGCCGCACACGGCGACCACCGATAACATCAGCTCATTCATGCGGAAGCAACCTTCACTTTATGACAACCTCGTGATTATGCTGCATTTGCACATGAAACAGTCTCACTGAAACTCACTGTTACAACCGAAAAACCAACGATAGTCCCCTCAGGTCGGCGACGGACCTGCAAGCTTACGCCCGGCTGGCCGGGCCGACAATCGGGGTGTTGTGTTTTTTGCACTCATCCGGCGATCGTGGCGGCCGGGCGGGAAGCCCGGTTCTCGAGCTGTTCCCGCCTGCCGGTTATGGCGCCGTCTGTGCGCTCTGCCCCGCCTTTACCGGCGTCAGCACGAGGTCGTGGAAGTCGTAGCTGAAGTCCGTTTCCGCCGACACGGCGGCCATCTTGGCCCGCTCGATCGAACCGTCCGGATTCAACGCGAACGTCAGGTAGGCGTCCGCGTTGAAGTTACGCTCCTTCCAGCGCACGATGAACGTATCGTGCTGGAAGTGCTCCAGCTCCCCCGTCAGGTCCGGCGTGCGCGTGAACGACACGATCTGCCGGGCCCCGTCGTGACGGATGACGACCTTGCCGTACCACGGGTCGGTGTATTCGCCGTCGTACGCCGCGCGCGGCAGCGAAGGCTTCGACGCCGCCGCGCGGCTTGCCACGGCCTTGCCGACCTTTTCCAGTTCCTTGCGGTGTTCTTCCTGCTCCTGGGCGGCGATGATGCCGATCCAGTCGGTGGGCGCCGCGCCCAGGTAATGGTCGAGGATGCGCCATTGCAGCGCCGTCATCGAGCCGCTGTTTTCCGCGTTGGTGAAGATCGCGACGCCCAGCTTCTCTTCCGGCACCATCAGCACGCGCGAGTAAAAGCCCTGCAGCGCGCCACCGTGCAGCACCAGCTTCTTGCCGCGGTAGTCGCGGATGTTGAAGCCCAGCCCATACGCGTTGAAGTTCGCCTTCGTCGCGGCCAAGGCCGGCTTCGGCTCGGCGATCTTCATCGGCGTGACGGGCGTCCAGATCTCCTTGCCCTGCGCGGCCGAGAACAGCCGCTGCCCGTTCGCCAGCTCGCCGCCGGCCAGCAACGCATTCATCCACTTGGCGATGTCCTCTGCGTTCGTGTCGATGCCGACGGCGCCGATCGCGTTCTCGACCGGCATCGGCTTGACGACGGACTGCCGGCCGTTGATGCGGCTGTGCGGCGCCGAGTAATCGGGTGCGCGCAGCATCGCCGCCACGCTGGTCGTCGTCCCCGTCATGCCCAGCGGCGCGAGGATGCGCTCGCGCACCGCATCGCCCCAGCTCTTGCCCGTCTTCTGCGCGATGATGCGGCCGGCCACGATGTACAGCAGGTTGTCGTAGGCGTAGCTGGCGCGGAAGCTCGTGGCCGGCTTCACGTAGCGCAGGTTGTGGATGATCTCGTCCGTGGAGAACGTCGTCGTCGGCCACCACAGCAGGTCGCCGGCGCCGAGCCCCAGGCCGCTGCGGTGCGTCAGCAGGTCGCGGATCGTCATCTCCTGCGTCACATAGGCGTCGTACATGCGGAAGTCCGGCAGGTGCATGATGACGGGGTCGTCCCATTTCAGCTTGCCCTCGTCCACCAGCTGGGCCAGCGCGACGGCGGTGAACGCCTTCGAGTTCGACGCGATCTCGAACAGCGTCTTGCCCGTGACGGGTGCCGGGTCGCCCAGCTTGCGCACGCCGAAGCCTTGCGCGGCCAGTACCTTGCCGTCCTTGACGATGGCGATCGCGATGCCGGGCACATCGAACGTCTTCAGCACGCGGTTGACGTCGCGCTCCAGATCGAACGCCTGCGCCGGCGCGGCCGCCGCCGTGCTGGCGGCGACATCGTCGAACGCCTGCACGGGCGCGGCCAGGGAAGCGCAGGCGCACAGCACCAGCGCCGCGATGGGGTGTTTCAGCAGCATCGTGACTCCGTTATTTCTTCAGCAGCTTGTCGACGGACTTCTGGGTTTCCGGGTGATAGCGCGGCCGGGCCTTCGCATACACGTCCTTCGCCCACTTCGCATCGTCCGGCTTCGCGAGCAGCGCGGTGTACAGCGGCACGACGAACTTCTGCCGGCCCACGCTCATCAGGAAGGCGTTCAGCGGCTCGCGCACGTCGTAGCCCGCGTGCACGGCGGCCAGGTAGAAGCGGAACGCGATCTCGTTGTTCTTGCTGGTCTTCAGGCCGAAGGTCTGGTCCAGCTCGCGCAGCTGCGCCGCGTTGGCCTTGCGGTCGATGTCGTTCAGGAAGTGCATCCACTCGGCGGCGGTCCAGCCGCGCGCTGTCAGGTCGGCCGTTACCTGTTCGCCGCGCAGCCATGCGTCGCGCTGGGCGTCGACGGCAACGAAGCGCTGCGACACGACGCGCTGTGCCGACGCCGGGATGCCCGGGCCGTACAGCCATTCGTCGAGCTCCGCCTGGGGCATCACGTCGGGGTGCTTGTCCAGCAGGTTCGCGCGCAGGTAGGCCAGGAACTGCTCCGTCGTCGCCGATTGGAACGCATGCTGGTCGAACCAGCCGCGCAGGAACGGGTCGAACACCTCGCGGCCCGCACGCTGCTCCAGCGTGCGCAGGAACCACGCGCCTTTCGGGTAAGCGAGGCCTTCGTCCGTGTAGGTGTCCGGGTTGACGTCCGGGTCGCGCGTCAGCAAGGCCTGCTTCGCGACGGGGATGTCCTTCAGCGACGCCAGCGCCTCTTCCTGCTCGACCTGCAGGTTCATTTCCGCGACTTCGGCGCCGTACAGCACCTCGATGATGCGGGTGGTGACGTAAGTGGTGAAGCCTTCGTTCAGCCACCAGTGCTTCCACGATGCGTTGGTGACGAGGTTGCCGGACCACGAGTGCGCCAGTTCATGGGCGATCAGGTCGTTCAGGCTGCGGTCGCCGGCGATCATCGTCGGCGTCAGGAACGTCATGCGCGGGTTTTCCATGCCGCCGATCGGGAACGACGGCGGCAGCACGATCATGTCGTAGCGCCCCCACCGGTACGGGCCGTACAGCCCTTCCGCGGCGGCGATCATCTTCTCGGTATCGGCCAGCTCGAACGCGGCGGCGTCGATGCGGCCCGGTTCCGCGTAGACGGCGGAACGGGGACCGACGTTCTTCACATCCAGCTCGCCGATCGCGATGGCGAGCAGGTAAGACGGAATCGGCTGCGGCATGCGGAACGACCAGCCGCCCTTGCCGGTACCCTGCTGGTCGTTCTCGGCGCTCATCACGACACGCATGCCGGCCGGCGCATCGATGCGCGCGCTGTACGTGAAGCGCACGGCCGGCGTGTCCTGCACCGGGGCCCACGAGCGGGCGTCGATCGTCTCGGACTGGCTGAACATGAACGGCCGCTTGCCGGACAGCGTCTGCACGGGCGTCAGCCATTGCAGCGCGCTGGCGGTAGGCGCCGTGTGGTAGTAGATCCGCACCTTGTTCGGCTGGCGGCGCAGCGAGATGCGCAGGGCCTGGCCCTTCTTCGGGTCGGCCTTGTCCAGCATGTACGAGGCGGGTGCCCACGTGCCGTTATCGTTCTGCACCTGCACGCGCGCGATCGCGAGTTGCCGGGTATCGAGTACCAGGGTGCGGGCATTCTTGTCCAGCCAGTTCAGCGTCAGCTCGGCATAGCCGGCCAATGTCTTGCGGGCGAAGTCCGCCTTCAGGTCCAGGTGCAGGTCGGTCGTGCGGACCTCGTTGTAGCGGGCATAGCTCAGCGGGTCCTGGGCGTGGGCCGCCGTTGCCAGCAGGGCCAGCGCGGCGGATATCGCCAGGCGCATCGAAGGTGTTCGCATGTGCTTCCTTTGTAAGTGACGAAGGGCCGGCGCCGGGATCGCCGGGGCGGGCGCGGTGGAGGATAGCACAAGCGCGGCGACAAAATCGGCGCCCGCCGGCGCGCAACTCTGCTATCATGGCGCCCGTTCTTTGGGGAGTAGCCTCCTGCCCCTGCCGCCATCGGCACGGGTAGAACCTGCGTCAACATAATCGGTCCGCATGACCGTGGCGCAGGTGGCCGCGCCGTCCCGGTCTGCGACCGGACGTGGCGCCCGGCCTGGCGAGACCAATGATCCACGGGCGGCCGATACTGATGACACGGGGCCGGGGTTGCCCATGGATCCTTGGTTAACGTCCGGCCCCCCAGCCACCCATATGGAAGCCTTCCTCGTCTCGACGGGCATCGTCGCCCTTGCTGAAATCGGCGACAAGACCCAGCTGCTCGCCTTCGTCCTCGCCACCCAGTTCCGCCGTCCGCTGCCGATCGTCGCGGGCATCTTTGTCGCCACCGTCGTCAACCACTTCTGCGCCGCCGCCGTCGGCACCTGGCTCACCGAACTGCTGGGCCCTGCCGCGCTGCGCTGGATCCTGGGTATCGGCTTCATCGCGATGGCCGCGTGGATCATGGTGCCGGACGAGATCGACGAGGACGACGCGCCCGCCGGCCGCTACGGCGTCTTCACGGCGACCCTGATCGCGTTCTTCCTGGCCGAAATGGGCGACAAGACGCAGATCGCCACCGTCGCGCTGGCAGCCCGCTTCGACGACCTGGCTGCCGTCGTCACCGGCACCACGCTGGGCATGATGCTGGCGAACGTGCCGGCGGTTTACCTCGGCAAGCGTGCGGCCACTGCCGTGAACCTGAAGGTCGTGCATGGGATTGCGGCGGTGATCTTTGTGGCGCTGGGGGTGGCGACGCTGACGGGGCTCGGCAAGGGGCTGGGCTTGTAAAACGCTGCGCGTCGCCGGCCGAGTTTGAACCCGAGAAGCAAGGCCCAGGGTCAGACCCGCCGGGTGTATGGTCGGGGGACATAGGTAACACATGTCGGGAGACATGGGTTACACATTGAAGCCGTATCTTACGATGGATTCTGGAGGTCTATCTGCCGGACTTTGTGCTTGCAGAAATAGACCTCTAGGACGCCGTCGGTACCGGTTGGGCGGATTGCCACCAGTTCGGCATACAAGCCTTCCCCGACGAAAAAGGATTGATTGCGGTACGAGATGTAGCCCAGCTTGCTCACCTTCCGCACTTGGTCATCTGGAAGGTACTCGATAGGGGGCAATACCGATGGAAAAGATCGCCCACTGCACCGGTATCGGCTGATTGGTG
>NZ_VLKW01000021.1 GCF_007830495.1 Pseudoduganella flava
CGAAATGGAAGTGCGCGAGCTGCTGTCGAAGTACGAGTTCCCTGGCGACGACCTGCCGATCATCAAAGGTTCGGCACGTATGGCCCTGGAAGGCCAGCCGGGCGAGATGGGCGAAGACTGCATCATGCGTCTGGCCGATGCACTGGACACCTACATCCCGACGCCTGAGCGCGCCGTGGACGGCACGTTCCTGATGCCGGTGGAAGACGTGTTCTCGATCTCCGGCCGCGGTACCGTGGTGACCGGTCGTGTCGAGCGCGGCGTGATCAAGGTCGGCGAAGAAATCGAAATCGTCGGCATCGTCGACACCGTCAAGACGACCTGCACCGGCGTGGAAATGTTCCGCAAGCTGCTGGACCAAGGTCAAGCTGGCGACAACGTCGGCCTGCTGCTGCGTGGTACGAAGCGCGAAGACGTCCAGCGTGGTCAGGTTCTGGCCAAGCCGGGCTCGATCAAGCCGCACAACCACTTCACCGGCGAGATCTACGTGCTGTCGAAAGACGAAGGTGGCCGTCACACCCCGTTCTTCAACAACTACCGTCCGCAGTTCTACTTCCGTACGACGGACGTGACCGGCTCGATCGAGCTGCCGGCCGACAAAGAGATGGTGATGCCGGGCGACAACGTGTCGATCACGGTCAAGCTGATCTCCCCGATCGCGATGGAAGAAGGTCTGCGCTTCGCAATCCGCGAAGGTGGCCGTACCGTCGGCGCCGGCGTGGTTGCCAAGATCATCGCCTAATAGCGCGACGATCGGAATCCGGCCAAAATAGTTCTGGCACCCAACTTGGTTGGGTGCTAGAATAACGGGTTCCACGAGTAAAGTTTTACGTAGGGGCGTAGCTCAATTGGCAGAGCGTCGGTCTCCAAAACCGAAGGTTGGGGGTTCGATGCCCTCCGCCCCTGCCACCGAATCTGGTGCAGGGCACCGAAAGTAAAAACTGAAATGTCTAATCAATCCGTGCAAACCGTTGGCACGAGCGGCGATAAGCTGAAGGTCGTGCTGGCGGTGGTTGCAGCGATTGCAGGCGTAGTCGGGTTCTTCTACCTGGCAGGTCAACCAACCCTGGTGCGGGCAGCCGCGCTTGTGGTTGGTTTGCTTATTTCCGTCGGCATTGCCTACACCTCCGCCACCGGCCGCGATTTCATCAATTTTGCGAAAGAATCCGTTCGCGAGACGAAGAAAGTCGTGTGGCCCACGCGTAAGGAAGCCACGCAGATCACGCTGATCGTGTTCGCCTTCGTCGTCGTGATGGCGCTGTTCCTGTGGGGAACCGACAAGTTGCTCGAATTCCTGTTGTACGACGTAATCCTGGGTTGGAAAAAATAATGGGCGATAACGTGCAAGACAATGCGAACGCTCCCGCGCCGGAAGCAGCAGCGGGTGAAGCCGCCGCACCGGTCAGCGTTCCAGTCAGCAATAAGCGCTGGTACGTCGTGCATGCTTATTCCGGTATGGAAAAAAGCGTGCAGCGCGCCCTGATGGAGCGCGTCGAACGCGCCGGCATGCAAGATCAGTTTGGCCAGATCCTCGTTCCGACCGAAGAGGTCGTTGAAGTGAAGAATGGCCAGAAATCCGTCACCGAGCGCCGTTTCTTCCCGGGCTATGTGCTGGTGGAAATGGAAATGACGGACGAGACCTGGCACCTGGTGAAAAACACCGCCAAGGTCACCGGCTTCATCGGCGGCAAGTCGAACAAGCCGACGCCGATTCCGGCCCGCGAGATCGAAAAGATCATGACGCAGATGCAGGAAGGCGTCGAGAAGCCGCGGCCGAAAGTGCTGTACGAAGTGGGCGAGCAAGTCCGCATCAAGGATGGCCCGTTCACCGACTTCAACGGCAACGTCGAAGAAGTCAACTACGAGAAGTCCAAAGTGCGCGTCTCCGTCACGATCTTCGGCCGCGCCACTCCCGTCGAACTCGAATTCGGTCAGGTCGAAAAGGTCTGATCACCCCAAAACGCCTAACGGAGCGTTCAATCCGTACGAGGAGCCCTGCCATGTTGTACCGGCGGGGCGCTACCACTCAAATCCAACGATAGGACAGCCATCATGGCAAAGAAAATCATTGGCTTTATCAAGCTGCAAGTACCGGCTGGTAAGGCAAACCCGTCTCCTCCGATCGGCCCGGCTCTGGGTCAACGCGGCCTGAACATCATGGAATTCTGCAAGGCGTTCAACGCGCAGACCCAAGGTATGGAACCTGGCATGCCGATCCCGGTGGTGATCACCGCCTTCGCGGACAAGTCGTTCACCTTCGTGATGAAGACCCCGCCGGCAACCTTCCTGATCAAGAAGCACTCGGGCGTGCAAAAAGGCTCCGCGAAGCCGCACACCGACAAGGTCGGCACGCTGACCCGCGCTCAAGCGGAAGAGATCGCTAAACTGAAGACCCCGGACCTGACCGCCGCCGATCTGGATGCCGCTGTGCGCACCATCGCCGGTTCCGCTCGTTCCATGGGCATCACCGTTGAGGGCTTCTAATCATGGCAAAACTGTCCAAACGCGCACAAGCCATCAAGGCTAAAGTAGACCGCACGAAAGTGTACCCGTTCGACAACGCTGTCGCACTGATCAAGGAACTGGCAACGGCCAAGTTCAACGAGTCGATCGACGTGTCCGTCCAGCTGGGCGTGGACCCGAAGAAGTCCGACCAGGTGGTGCGTGGTTCCGTCGTGCTGCCGGCTGGTACCGGCAAGACCGTTCGCGTGGCCGTGTTCGCTTCCGGCGAAAAAGCCGAAGCCGCTAAAGCCGCTGGCGCCGACGTCGTCGGTATGGAAGACCTGGCTGAGCGCGTCAAAGCTGGCGACATGCCGTTCGACATCGTGATCGCTTCGCCGGACACGATGCGTATCGTCGGTACGCTGGGTCAGATCCTGGGCCCGCGCGGCCTGATGCCGAACCCGAAAGTCGGTACCGTGACCCCGGACGTGGCTGGCGCCGTCAAGAACGCCAAAGCTGGTCAGGTGCAGTACCGTACCGACAAGGCCGGTATCATCCACGCGACCATCGGCCGCAAGTCGTTCAGCGACGCCGATCTGAAGACCAACCTGGTCGCTCTGATCGAAGCCCTGAACAAGGCCAAGCCGGCCTCGTCGAAAGGCGTGTACCTGCGTAAAGTGTCGATCTCGTCGACGATGGGCGCAGGCGTCCGTGTCGACCACGGCACGCTGGCAGCCTAAGCATCAAATTGAAGTCCTTGGGCCGCATGGCCCGGGGCGCATCTTTGGGCTGTCGCCTCGGAAGGGGCGGCAGGCCTTCAAAGACCGTTGGGCTGGAAGCAGCAGTCGGGCTTCCGGTTAATAGCAGCGATGCTCCCAACGCAGATGGTGTACCCGAACAAGTTTTGCAGTCCATTGGACTCCTAACCTCGGACGCCGTTGTTCGAAACCGATGCGGGAATTTTCTCGCATCTCTTAAGGAGATTGACCGTGGGTCTCAATCTGAATGACAAAAAGGCCGTTGTCGCCGAAGTTTCCGCAAAAGTAGCAACTGCGCAAACGATCGTCGTGGCTGAGTACCGTGGCATCCAGGTTGCTCACTTGACGAAACTCCGTGCAACCGCGCGTGCCCAGGGCGTGTACCTGCGTGTTCTGAAGAACACGCTGGCTCGTCGCTCTGTCGAAGGCACGCAGTTCGCCAACCTGGCCGATGCAATGACCGGTCCGCTGATCTACTCGATCTCGGATGACGCCGTGGCAGCAGCGAAAGTCATCAACGACTTCGCCAAAACCAACGACAAGCTGGTCGTCAAGGCAGGTAACTATGCAGGCAAGCAGCTCGACGTGGCTGGCGTGACTGCACTGGCGAGCATCCCGAGCCGTGAAGTCCTCATCTCGCAGCTGTTGGGCGTCATGCTGGCTCCGGTTTCCGGCTTTGCACGTGGCCTGGCTGCCCTGGCAGCCAAGAAGAGCGAAGGTTCCGACGCTGCTCCGGCAGCCGAAGAAACCGCTGCAGCCTAAGCGCCGCACGTTCTCGTCAAGTAATCAATCTGTAAGCATACAAATCAATTAGGAGTTTCAAATGGCAATTAGCAAAGACGATATCCTGAACGCAGTGTCCGAAATGTCCGTGATGGACCTGAACGACCTGGTCAAGGCCTTCGAAGAGAAGTTCGGCGTGTCGGCAGCTGCAATGGCAGCACCGGCAGCTGGTGGTGCCGCTGCCGGCGCCGCTGCTGCTGAAGAGCAGACCGAATTCAACCTGGTTCTGTCCGAAGTCGGCGCGAACAAGGTCGGCGTCATCAAGGCCGTGCGTGAAATCACCGGTCTGGGCCTGAAAGAAGCCAAAGACCTGGTCGACGGCGCACCGAAGACCGTGAAGGAAGCCCTGTCGAAAGCTGACGCTGAAGCCGGCAAGAAGAAGCTGGAAGAAGCTGGCGCCAAGGCCGACCTGAAGTAATTAGTATTATTGGCGTAAGCAGCATCTAACGCCTGAGCCAAAGCCTAGAACCTGCCTCTGCAAAGGGGGAGGTTCGGCTTTGGCTTCTTTGTCGTCTCTGTCGTATTTTCGTAGTACCGTTGTTTTGCAGTACCCGCAGCACCTTTTCGATGTCCCCGACACGATGGTGGTAGTGCCTTGAGGTTTCGCCTGAATCTGGCGTGCTTCGGCTAACGCAAGCATACAAGCCGAAACCTGAATTTTCTACCCTTTCCTGTCACTCACGGAGTGTCCATGCACTACTCATTTACTGAGAAGAAACGCATTCGCAAATCATTCGCGAAGCGCGCCAACGTCCACAACGTTCCGTTCCTGCTGGCGACCCAGCTCGAGTCTTACGAAAACTTCTTGCAGGAGCACACTCCGGTTGCCCAGCGCAAGAACGAAGGCCTGCAATCGGCCTTTACGTCCATCTTCCCGATCGTTTCGCACAACGGTTTCGCACGCCTGGAGTTCCTCTCCTACGTGCTGGGCGACCCTGCCTTCGACGTGAAAGAGTGCCAACTCCGTGGCCTGACGTTTGCTTCCCCGCTGCGCGCCAAGGTTCGCCTGGTGATCCTGGACAAGGAATCGCCGACGAAACCCGTGGTGAAGGAAATGAAGGAGCAGGAAGTCTACATGGGCGAACTGCCCCTGATGACGACCACCGGCTCGTTCGTGATCAACGGCACCGAGCGTGTCATCGTGTCCCAGCTGCACCGTTCGCCGGGCGTGTTCTTCGAGCACGACCGCGGCAAGACGCACTCGTCCGGCAAGCTGCTGTTCTCGGCCCGTATCATTCCTTACCGCGGCTCGTGGCTGGACTTCGAGTTCGACCCGAAGGACATCCTGTACTTCCGCGTCGACCGTCGCCGCAAGATGCCGGTATCGATCCTGCTGAAGGCGATCGGCATGACGCCGGAACAGATCCTGGCGAACTTCTTCGTGTTCGACAACTTCAACCTGCGCTCGGAAGGCGGCGAACTCGAGTTCGTGGCCGAACGCCTGCGCGGTGAAGTCGCGCGCTTCGACATCGTCAATCCGAAGGACGGCAAGACGATCGTCACGAAGGACAAGCGGATCAACGCGAAGCACGTGCGTGAAATCGAAGCGGCCGGCATCGCCCACATCTCCGTGCCGGAAGACTACCTGCTGGGCCGCGTGCTGGCCAAGAACATCGTCGATCCGGAAACGGGCGAAGTGGTGGCAAGCGCCAACGACGAGCTGACCGAAGAAGTGCTGGGCCGCCTGCGCGAAGCGAACATCGCTTCGATCCAGACGCTGTACACGAACGACCTGGACCAGGGCGCCTACATCTCGCAGACGCTGCGCATCGACGACACGGCCGACCAGAACGCTGCCCGCGTCGCGATCTACCGCATGATGCGTCCTGGCGAACCACCGACCGAGGAATCGGTGGAGGCGCTGTTCAACGGCCTGTTCTACAGCGCCGACCGCTACGACCTGTCCGCCGTGGGCCGCATGAAGTTCAACCGCCGCATCGGCCGCGATGAACTGACGGGCACGATGACGCTGTCGAACGACGACATCCTGGCCGTGATCAAGATCCTCGTCGAGCTGCGCAATGGCCGCGGCGAAGTGGACGACATCGATCACCTGGGTAACCGCCGCGTGCGTTGCGTGGGCGAGCTGGCCGAAAACCAGTTCCGCGCCGGCCTCGTGCGCGTGGAGCGCGCCGTCAAGGAGCGCCTGGGCCAGGCCGAAGCGGACAACCTGATGCCGCACGACCTGATCAACTCGAAGCCGATCTCGGCTGCAATCCGCGAGTTCTTCGGTTCGTCGCAGCTGTCGCAGTTCATGGACCAGACCAACCCGCTGTCCGAGATCACGCACAAGCGTCGCGTCTCCGCACTGGGCCCGGGCGGCCTGACCCGCGAACGCGCCGGCTTCGAGGTGCGCGACGTGCACCCGACCCACTACGGCCGCGTGTGCCCGATCGAAACGCCGGAAGGCCCGAACATCGGCCTGATCAACTCGCTGGCACTGTATGCCCGCCTGAACGAATACGGCTTCCTGGAAACGCCGTACCGCAAGGTCGAGAACAGCAAGGTCACGGACAAGATCGATTACCTGTCGGCGATCGAAGAAGGCCGTTACATCATTGCCCAGGCAAACGCCAAGATCAACGACGAAGGCCAGCTGATCGACGAACTGGTGTCGGCACGTGAAGCAGGCGAAACGATCCTCGTGTCGCCGGAACGCATCCAGTACATGGACGTCGCGCCGGGCCAGATCGTCTCCGTCGCGGCATCGCTGATTCCGTTCCTGGAGCACGATGACGCGAACCGTGCACTGATGGGCGCCAACATGCAGCGTCAGGCCGTGCCTTGCCTGCGTCCTGAAAAGGCGCTGGTCGGTACCGGTATCGAGCGCACCGTGGCGGTCGACTCGGGCACCACCGTGCAGGCACTGCGCGGCGGCGTCGTCGACTACATCGATGCGGGCCGCGTGGTGATCCGCGTGAACGACGACGAGGCGCAAGCCGGCGAAGTCGGCGTGGACATCTACAACCTGATCAAGTACACCCGTTCGAACCAGAACACCAACATCAACCAGCGTCCGATCGTGCAAGTGGGCGACCGCGTGGCCAAGGGCGACGTGATCGCCGACGGCGCATCGACCGACCTGGGCGAGCTGGCACTGGGCCAGAACATGACCGTGGCGTTCATGCCGTGGAACGGCCTGAACTTCGAGGACTCGATCCTGATCTCGGAAAACGTCGTGAAAGACGACCGTTACACGTCGATCCACATCGAAGAACTGTCCGTCGTGGCACGTGACACGAAGCTGGGTGCCGAAGAGATCACCCGCGACATCTCGAACCTGGCGGAAAACCAGCTGGCCCGCCTGGACGAATCGGGCATCGTGTACATCGGCGCCGAAGTGCAGGCCGGCGACACGCTGGTCGGTAAAGTGACGCCGAAGGGCGAAACGCAACTGACGCCGGAAGAGAAGCTGCTGCGCGCGATCTTCGGCGAGAAGGCATCCGACGTGAAGGATACGTCGCTGCGCGTGCCGTCCGGCATGGTCGGTACCGTCATCGACGTGCAGGTGTTCACCCGCGAAGGCATCCCGCGCGACAAGCGCGCCCAGCAGATCATCGACGACGAGCTGAAGCGCTACCGCCTGGACCTGAACGACCAGATGCGTATCGTTGAAGGCGACGCGTTCCAGCGTCTCGAGAAGATGCTGATCGGTAAAGTCGTCAACGGCGGTCCGAAGAAGCTGGCGAAGGGTGCCCAGATCACGAAGGAATACCTGGACGATCTGGACAAGTACCACTGGTTCGACATCCGCCCTGCGGACGACGACGCGGCAACGGCCCTGGAAGCGATCAAGGAATCGATCAACGAGAAGCGCCACCAGTTCGACCTGGCCTTCGAAGAGAAGCGCAAGAAGCTGACGCAGGGCGACGAGCTGCAGCCTGGCGTGCAGAAGATGGTCAAGGTGTACCTGGCCGTCAAGCGCCGCCTGCAGTCGGGCGACAAGATGGCGGGCCGCCACGGTAACAAGGGTGTGGTCTCGCGTATCGTGCCGGTGGAAGACATGCCGTACATGGCCGACGGTACGCCGGCCGACGTCGTGCTGAACCCGCTGGGCGTTCCGTCGCGGATGAACGTGGGTCAGATCCTGGAAACCCACCTGGGCTGGGCAGCGAAGGGCCTGGGCATCCGTATCGGCGAAATGCTGGCACAGCAGATCAAGGTCGAAGAGATGCGCAAGTACCTGACGACCGTGTACAACGAGTCCGGCGCCAAGGAAGACATCGCGAGCCTGTCCGACGAAGAGATCATGAAGCTGGCGCACAACCTGAAGAAGGGTGTGCCGTTCGCGACGCCGGTGTTCGACGGCGCGCACGAGTCGGAAATCCGCCGCATGCTGGACCTGGCGTATCCGGACGAGATCGCTCAGAAGCTGGGCATGACCCCGTCGAAGAACCAGGTCACGATGTACGACGGCCGCACCGGCGAAGCGTTCGAGCGCAAGGTCACCGTCGGCGTGATGCACATGCTGAAGCTGCACCACCTGGTCGACGACAAGATGCACGCCCGCTCGACCGGTCCGTACTCGCTGGTGACGCAGCAGCCGCTGGGTGGTAAAGCCCAGTTCGGCGGCCAGCGCTTCGGTGAGATGGAGGTGTGGGCACTGGAAGCATACGGCGCGTCGTACGTGCTGCAGGAAATGCTGACCGTGAAGTCCGACGACGTGAACGGCCGTACGAAGGTGTACGAGAACCTCGTCAAGGGCGATCACGTGATCGATGCCGGCATGCCGGAATCGTTCAACGTGCTGGTGAAGGAAATCCGTTCCCTGGGTATCGATATCGACCTGGAACGTACCTGATAAAACCAACGGCAGATGCAGGGGTCAGACCCGCCGGGTCTGACCCCAGGTTTCCGCCTCTGGTTTTAACGCCTGCACGACCCGCTGCAGTGAAAGCAGCGGGAAAAACTGAAGAATTCATCACTACTGGAGTGATACATGAAAGCCCTGCTCGATCTATTCAAGCAAGTACAGCAAAACGAGACCTTCGACGCGATCAAGATCGGTCTCGCTTCGCCTGAGAAAATCCGTTCGTGGTCCTACGGCGAAGTCAAGAAGCCGGAAACCATCAACTACCGTACCTTCAAGCCGGAACGCGACGGCCTGTTCTGCGCCAAGATCTTTGGCCCGATCAAGGACTACGAGTGCCTGTGCGGCAAGTACAAGCGCCTGAAGCACCGCGGCGTGATCTGCGAGAAGTGCGGCGTCGAAGTCACGCTGGCGAAGGTGCGCCGTGAGCGCATGGGCCATATCGAGCTGGCCTCGCCCGTCGCCCACATCTGGTTCCTGAAGTCGCTGCCGTCGCGCCTGGGCATGGTCCTGGACATGACGCTGCGCGACATCGAACGCGTGCTGTACTTCGAAGCATACGTCGTGACCGATCCGGGCATGACGCCGCTGAAGAAGTGCCAGATCATGTCGGAAGACGATTACGCCGCCAAGTACGAAGAGTACGGCGACGACTTCACCGCCTACATGGGTGCCGAGGGTATCCGTGAACTGCTGCGCTCGATCGACATCCACCGCGATGCCGAAACGCTGCGCGTGGAGCTGAAGGAATCGAAGTCCGAAGCGAAGATCAAGAAATACGCCAAGCGCCTGAAAGTGCTCGAGGCGTTCCAGCGTTCGGGCATCAAGCCCGAGTGGATGATCATGGAAGTGCTGCCGGTGCTGCCGCCGGAACTGCGCCCGCTGGTCCCGCTGGATGGCGGCCGTTTCGCGACGTCCGACCTGAACGACCTGTATCGCCGCGTCATCAACCGTAACAACCGTCTGAAGCGCCTGATGGAACTGCGCGCTCCGGAAATCATTACGCGTAACGAAAAGCGCATGCTGCAGGAAGCAGTGGACTCGCTGCTGGACAACGGCCGTCGCGGCAAGGCGATGACCGGCGCCAACAAGCGTCCGCTGAAGTCGCTGGCTGAAATGATCAAGGGTAAGGGCGGCCGCTTCCGTCAAAACCTGCTGGGTAAACGCGTCGACTACTCGGGCCGTTCGGTCATCGTGGTGGGCCCGCAGCTGAAGCTGCACCAGTGCGGTCTGCCGAAGCTGATGGCCCTCGAGCTGTTCAAGCCGTTCATCTTCAACAAGCTGGAACTGATGGGTCTCGCAACGACCATCAAGGCCGCGAAGAAGCTCGTCGAACAACAAGAGCCGGTGGTCTGGGACATCCTGGAAGAAGTCATCAAGGAACACCCGGTCATGCTGAACCGTGCGCCGACGCTGCACCGTCTGGGTATCCAGGCGTTCGAGCCGGTGCTGATCGAAGGTAAGGCAATCCAGCTGCACCCGCTGGTCTGCGCGGCGTTCAACGCCGACTTCGACGGTGACCAGATGGCAGTCCACGTCCCGCTGTCGATCGAAGCACAGATGGAAGCGCGTACGCTGATGCTGGCGTCGAACAACATCCTGTTCCCGTCGAACGGCGAGCCGTCGATCGTGCCGTCCCTGGATATCGTGCTGGGTCTGTACTACGCGACCCGCGAAGCGATCAACGCCAAGGGCGAAGGCATGCTGTTCCCGGACGTGTCGGAAGTGATCCGCGCGTACGACAACAAGGAAGTCGAACTGGCCACCCGCATCACGGTGCGTATCGTCGAGAATCCGAAGGATCCGGCGACGGGCGAGTTCGTCCGTACGCTGACCCGTTACGAAACGACGGTCGGCCGCGCGATCCTGTCCGAGATCCTGCCGAAAGGCCTGCCGTTCAGCGTGCTGAACCGTCCGCTGAAGAAGAAGGAAATCAGCAAGCTGATCAACACGTCGTTCCGCAAGTGCGGCCTGCGCGCCACCGTGGTGTTCGCCGACCAGCTGATGCAGTCGGGCTTCCGCCTGGCAACGCGTGCCGGTATCTCGATCTGCGTGGACGACATGCTGGTGCCTGACGTGAAGAAGTCGCTGATCGCCACCGCCGAGTCGGAAGTGAAGCAGATCGAACAGCAGTACGCTTCCGGTCTCGTGACCGCGGGCGAGCGCTACAACAAGGTCGTCGACATCTGGGGCAAGACCTCCGATGAAGTCGGCAAGGCGATGATGGACCAGCTGAAGGTCGAGGACGTCGTCAAGCGCGACGGTACCAAGTCGACGCAGGAATCGTTCAACGCGATTTACATGATGGCCGACTCGGGCGCGCGGGGTTCCGCAGCCCAGATCCGTCAGCTGGCCGGTATGCGCGGCCTGATGGCGAAGCCGGACGGCTCCATTATCGAAACGCCGATTACCGCGAACTTCCGCGAAGGCCTGAACGTTCTGCAGTACTTCATCTCGACCCACGGCGCCCGTAAGGGTCTGGCCGATACGGCACTGAAGACGGCAAACTCGGGTTACCTGACGCGTCGTCTGGTCGACGTGACGCAGGATCTGGTCGTGACGGAAGACGATTGCGGCACCTCCAACGGCACGCTGATGAAGGCGATGGTCGAAGGCGGTGAAGTCATCGAGGCACTGCGCGACCGTATCCTGGGCCGCGTGGCGAACAACGACGTGGTCAATCCTGAGACCCAGGAAACCGTGTACGAAGCCGGCACGCTGCTGGACGAGGACATGGTCGAAGAGATCGAACGCATGGGCATCGACGAAGTCAAGGTCCGCACGCCGCTGACCTGCGACACGCGCTACGGCCTGTGCGCGAAGTGCTACGGCCGCGACCTGGGCCGCGGCATGCTGGTCAACACCGGCGAAGCGGTCGGCGTTGTGGCGGCACAGTCGATCGGCGAACCGGGTACCCAGCTGACGATGCGTACGTTCCACATCGGTGGTGCGGCATCGCGTGCGGCTGTCGCTTCGTCCGTCGAAGCCAAGTCGAACGGTACCGTGCGCTTCACGGCCACGATGCGTTACGTCACGAACGGCAAGGGCGCGCAGATCGTCATTTCCCGCTCCGGCGAAGTGCTGATCACGGACGACCATGGCCGTGAGCGCGAGCGCCACAAGGTACCGTACGGCGCCACGCTGATCGTCAAGGATGGCATGACGATCAAGGCCGGCGCACCGCTGGCGACGTGGGATCCGCTGACCCGTCCGATCATTACCGAGTACGCCGGTACGGTGCGCTTCGAGAACGTCGAGGAAGGCGTGACCGTGGCCCGTCAGGTCGACGAAGTGACCGGTCTGGCAACGCTCGTCGTGATCGACGCGAAACGCCGCGGCTCGCTGACGAAGACGATGCGTCCGCAGGTGAAACTGCTGAACGAAGACGGCCAGGAAGTGAAGATCGCCGGCACCGAACACGCAGTGGCGATCGGCTTCCAGGTCGGCGCACTGATCATGGTGAAGGACGGTCAGCAGGTTTCGGTGGGTGAAGTGCTGGCACGTATCCCGACCGAATCGCAGAAGACCCGTGACATTACCGGTGGTCTGCCGCGCGTGGCCGAACTGTTCGAAGCACGTTCGCCGAAAGACGCGGGCATGCTGGCGGAAGTCACCGGTACGGTGGCATTCGGCAAGGAGACGAAGGGCAAGCAGCGCCTGGAAATCACCGACATGGACGGCAACAAGCACGAGTTCCTGATCACGAAGGACAAGCAGGTGCTGGTGCACGACGGCCAGGTGGTGAACAAGGGCGAGATGATCGTGGACGGCCCGGCCGATCCGCAGGACATCCTCCGTCTGCTGGGCATCGAAGCGCTGGCGCGTTACATCGTCGACGAAGTGCAGGACGTGTACCGTCTGCAGGGCGTGAAGATCAACGACAAGCACATCGAGGTGATCGTTCGCCAGATGCTGCGCCGCGTGCAGATCACCAACGCCGGCGACACCGACTACATCGTCGGCGAGCAGGTGGAACGCTCGGAACTGCTGGAAGAGAACGACAAGGTCATCGCCCAGGGCAAGCTGCCGGCGACGTACGAGAACGTGCTGCTTGGTATTACCAAGGCATCGCTGTCGACCGACTCGTTCATCTCGGCCGCATCGTTCCAGGAAACCACCCGCGTGCTGACGGAAGCGGCGATCATGGGCAAGCGCGATGGTCTGCGCGGCCTGAAGGAAAACGTCATCGTCGGCCGCCTGATCCCTGGCGGTACGGGTCTGGCGTTCCACCGCGCCCGTCGCGAGAAGGAAGTGTGGGAAGCGGAAGAACGCAACGCCCTGCTGCAAGCCGAGCGCGCAGCGATGGCCGGTGCGGAAGAAGTGTCCGACGCTCCGGAGATCGTGCAGCATCAGCACGACGCTGGCGAGATCTAAGCGTTACCGTAGCCTTCGGGCTGCACATGAAGACGGCACCTTCGGGTGCCGTTTTTTTTCGTCCCGCCAATCCGGGCGAACCGGGCTGGCGTGAGTTTTGGAGAGAATCCCGCGAACGCGCCGGTGCTATGCTGGACCATCGTCCAACCACGGAATCCCCATGCTTGCCTTTCTCGCCGAGATCCGGCCGCTCATGACGGCCATCGTGTTCGTCTGCGCCGCCGTGAACCTTCACTATCAGCGCCGCTACAAGAAGGAAGGGCATTCGAGCCCCGGCTATTTCTGGCTGCGCTGGAAGGAGGGGCATACCGACGGCAAGGCCGTCGTCGTATGCAGCGTCATCGCCCTCACTTGCGGCTTCCTGTCGATCGCGAGCCTGTTTGCGCCCGCCATGTTGCGGTGAGCGCTCGGGCGTGGCGCCGTGGCCGCGTGGTACGGCTCGTGATAAACGGAGAGACTGTCGCGGCCCCGCGAGTGCTATGCCCGCCGGCCCTGCACATCACAAGATCCCAAGGAGACAGTCAATGAAGTTCCCCATCGCCGCACTGCTATGCGGCATGATCCTGATCGCCGCGCCGATCGCCGGCTACGCCTACCAGCTGCACGTGATGCAGGCGATGCTGGCGGAAGTGGTGCGTTCGAACGGTTCGATGACGATGCCTCCGCCGCCGCTCGGCTGGTACGCGCTGTCCTGCCTGGGCGGGTTCCTGCTGTTCATCCTGGCCTACCTCAGCGAGCGGCGTGCCGCGCGCTGAGGTGGCCAGCGGCATGTGCGACCAGAGCGCACGATACAGCCGCATGACATCGACTGCGGGCCGCTAAAAGAAAACGGCACCTGGACGGTGCCGTTTTCGTTGTACTTTGTAACGCTCAGCGGACGTTGAACGCCCGCAGCGGCGACTTGCCGTCGGCCACGTACAGAACCCCGTTCTTCGACAATGCCAGGTGGCCGCCGACAGTTGCGGACCAGACGGATGTCCTGGTTGCCAGGTCGACCGCGTACACGGAGTTAGCGAGCGCGACGAACAGGACATTGTTGGTCGCCAGCAGATCGTACACGGTGGCAGCGTCGTCTTTTCGCGGAGCTCCGGCCGGGATCGGCCACGACCACAGCTCAGTGCCCGTGGCCGCATCGATGGCCGCCACCCGGTCGTTCCGCGCAGCATAGATTGTTTTTCCGGCAGCGGCGATCTGCTCAAACCCGCCCTTGACGGACCAGGCGATCTTTGCCGAAGCGATGTCGAACGACGTGAGGGTTGCGGCTGCAAGGTTGCCATACATATCGTTCTCGATGACTGCCATATGCGTGTCGTCGAGCATCATTGCATCTGCGCCGAAGTCCAGTTGTGCAACGGACCCTTCGATGCGCTGGATTTCCGCAAGGTTGCCGCGGTTTAGAACGTATAGTCCGCCGCCGGTGTAGGTATAGATCGCCGACCCGTGGATCACCGGCGGTGCGCTAACGGCCCACTGGCTGGAACCCCGCAACTGTACGGAATATGTCTGGCCACTCGTGTCGACTGCTTGCAACGAGCCGCCGTCCTGCTTGCTGACGAGCAGATTGCCGTCGACAGCCGGAGCGGTAGACATACTGGCTTTCCACGATGGCAGGGTACGCACGAAGGTGCCAGTGGCGCTGTCCACGCTGTCCAGGTTCGTGTACTGGTTGTAATCGAACGAAGCGTAGACCCGGGTTCCCGACACGGCTGGCCTGGATACACCGGTCAGCGACGACGCATTGGCGGGAGTGTAACGCCACCTGGTGGCACCGGATTGCTCGTCGATCGCATACATGCCTTTTTTCGTGGTCACGTACGCAATGCCAGCCTGAATCACCGGGACGACGGCAGCGCTGCCGTCCGGCGCCGTCCATGAGAAGCGCGGCCCCAGCCGGGACACGTTGACAGACGTGTTGACGTAACCCGTGCGGCGCAAGTCTCCTTTATCCGTCAGCCATTCAGCCGCGGCGGGGTCTGGCGCCAGCGCGCTCAGGGTGCCGCCGAACGATTTTACTTCCACTCTGTAAGGCAATGCGATCGGCGAGCCGGCGTGCGGCTGCGCGCAGATCTTTGCATCGTCCTGGCAGAGTTTCACTGTCAGCGTGCCCTCATGTATGCCCGCCCCCAATCCTTTCGCCGTATGCAGGTACGCCGAATAGCTGTGCGTATTCCAAGCGCGAATCGACATCTCCGACGAGAAAACGCCAACGGTATCGACGATGGCCACATTGACCTTCCCCGGCAGATCGTGGGTCGCCTCGGCCAGCAGCGTGATTTCGGGGTCTTCGCCTTCCGTCATCTTGACGTCAATACGTGCTGGCGTGAACGCAATCGGCCCGCCTGACGAAGGAGGTTGAGTAGGAGTCGGTGCGGGGGACGTGCCTGAGGCGTCGCCGCCGCCACCGCCGCAAGCCGTCAACGCGGCCAGGAGGAGAACGCTGCTGATATGTTTCATGGTGTGTGTGTCAGAATGGGACGCCACTATACCATGATTGCTAATATGCAACTAAGCTTTCATATTTGAACCCTCAGGATGTCTCGACTTCGTATCGAATAAATCCTGGAACGGGCCTATAGGTGCCGCGTCTCGGCCGGCTCCGCATCCCACCGGTCGTGCCGCCCATCGACATACCGGATCGGTGCCGTCGCCAGTTCCTGGTCCGTCACCCCGTCCAGCGTACCGACGTTGACGGCCACGAACTCGCCCCGCACCGGCGATTCTCCGAACACGAACGGCTGCACGCCGCAGTGCCGGCAGAAGCGGTGCTTCTCGATGTGCCGGCCGAACGTGTATTCCTCCAGCGCTTCCTCGCCGGCCAGCAGGTGGAAATCTTCCGGCTTGACCATCGCGCCCCACCAGCGCTTCTTCGTGCAGATCGAGCAGTTGCAGCGGATCGTGCCGGCCGCGAGATCGAAGGTTGCGGCGAAACGCACCGCGCCGCAATGGCAGCTGCCGTGATAGGTCTTCATGAAGGACTCCTGGTACGGGGCCACGCGTAGCCGATCGTGGCGAGGACGAATGCGAGGAACAGCATCTGCGCGCCGAGCGCCATCAGGTCCGGGCCGATGACCACCGTGGCGGTCGCGTTCACCGCCACGTCGGCCACGATGATCGCCAGGGTCAGCGCCAGGCCCGCGCGCGGAAAGGCCAGCAGCAGAAGGATCGCGAGCGGGTCGAAGAACGTCAGGCCCGTCCAGAACACCCGGTAGAACAGCGGCACGCCGCCATAGTCGTAGCGCAGGCCATGTTCGACCAGGGTGCGGGCGTGGTTGAACGCCGCGCCGCCCAGGCACAGGCAGTACGTCGAACGAATGACGGCGGGCCAGCGGATCGCCATTTATCGCACCCGCTTGCCGTCGTTGTCGAGCACGATCACGTCTCCCCAGCCCAGCTCGCGGATGCGCGGTTCGATCTTCTTCAGGTCGCCGACGACGACCCACGTCACGTCTTCCGGGCGAATGAACTTGCCGGCCGCGCCGGCCAGTTGGGGCGGCGTCAACGCGCGCATGTTCGGCGCGTAGTTGGCCCAGTAATCCTCGGGCAGGCCCAGGTTGATCGTCTCCAGCGCGGCCGCTTCCAGCGCATTGATCGTCTCGAAGCGGCCAGCCAGGCGCGACGTCATGTTGCGCATGATGCTCGTGAACTCGTCGCCCTGGATCGGCCTGCTGCCTGCGATGCCGCGGATCTCCTTGTCCACCTCGATCATCGATTCCTTCGTCTTGTCCGTCTGGACGGCGATCAGCGTGTAGAAGTTGCGCGGGCCGCGCACGCTGGACAGCCGGGCGCCGCCGCCATAGCTCCAGTGCTTGTCGAGCCGCAGATTGCGGTTCAGGCGCGACGTGGCCATGCCGCCGAAGTTCTGCATCACCGGTTCCATCGCCAGGTCTTCCGGCTGGCCCGGCGGCAGCGACAGATGGCCGGCCAGCAAGGTCGATTGCGGCGCGTCCGGCTTGTCGATCAGGTAGATGCGCTTGCCCGCCGAAGCCAACCCCGCGTCCGTCGTCTTCGGCTTGGCGGGCGCTTGCCCGGCCGGCCACTTGCCGAACGCCGCTTCCAGCATCGGCACCACCTTGTCCAACGTCGTGTCGCCGCTGACGACGATCGCCGCGCTGCCCGGCTTGAACCAGTCGCGGTGCCAGGCAACCAGGTCTTCCCGCGTCAGGCTGGCGACGGATTGCTCGAAGCCGGAAGGCGGCAGGCCATAGCCGCTGTCGGCGCCGTACAGCAGCGCCGGCAGCGTGCGCAGCGCGAGCGCGTTCGGCTGCGCCTTTTCCTGGGCGATGCCGGCCAGGCGGCGCTGCTTCGCCAGCGCGAACTGGTCGGCGGGGAAGGCGGGCGCCAGCGCCGCTTCGGCCAGCAGCGCCAGCGACGGCGCCAGGTTGGCCGACGTCGCCTGCAGGCGCATCACGGACATGTCCGGCCCGGTGCCCGTCGTCAGGCGCGCGCCCAGCGATTCGAGCGCGTCGGACATCTGATACGCATCGCGTTGCCGCGTGCCCTTGTCCAGCAGTTCCAGCGTCAGCGACGCGAGGCCGGCCTTGGCCGGCGTGTCGGCGGACGTGCCGGCATCGAATGCCAGCGCCACGTTGACGATCGGCGCCACATGGCGCTCCAGCAGGCGCACCTTGAGGCCGTTCGACAGCGTGGCCTGCTGCATCGCCGGGAACTTGACGGCTGGCGCATCGCCCAGCGCCGGCAGCACCTTGCGATCGATGGCCTGCGCAGCGGCGGACAGCTTGGCGAACGGCTTCACCGTCATCGTGTAGTGGGGCGCGCGCAGCCACGTCGCCGCGACCGTCTTCAGCTGGGCCGGTTGCACGGCGGTCAGCGCGTCGAGCTGCCGCAGGTAGGCGTCCGGCGCGCCGCCATAGGTCACGCTTTCGGCCAGCACGTCGGAGCGGCCGCCGAAGCCGCCCAGCCGTTCGATGCCGCGCGCGAACGAGGCCAGCGCGCTGGCTTTCACGCGCGCCACCTCCTGCGCCGTCGGCCCTTTGTCGAGCGCTTCGTTCAGCACCGCGTCGAGCTCCTTCTCCACCAATGCCGGGTCGACGCCGGGGCGGACGGTGACGGCGATGTCGAACGTACTCGACAGTTCGTTGACGTCGACGCCGGCCGAGACGGCGGTGGCGAGCTGCTTCTCGTCGATCAGGCGGCGGTTCAGGCGCGCGTTCTTCGAGCCCGCCAGCACGTCGGAGAAGACGGCGAGGCGCGTGCTGTCGAGGTCGCGCCAGCCCGGCACGTGCCAGCTGCGGTAGATCCGCACCTGCGGCACGTGGTCTTCCATTTCATCGCGCAGGTTGCGTTCGAGGCGCGGAATCCATTGCTCGGTGCGGGGCAGCGGCGGACCCGGCGGAATCGATTCGAAGTA
Source organism: Pseudoduganella flava (assembly GCF_007830495.1). GTDB lineage: Bacteria > Pseudomonadota > Gammaproteobacteria > Burkholderiales > Burkholderiaceae_D > Rugamonas > Rugamonas flava. Next base: position 18,536 of record NZ_VLKW01000021.1, read on the forward strand.
TTTCTTCACGAGGGCCAGCGCCTGTTCCGGCGTGATGTCGCCGGCCAGGGAGACCACCGCGTTATTCGGCCCGTAATAGGTGCGGTACCACTCGCGGATATCTTCCAGCGATGCCGCATTCAGGTCGTCCATGCTGCCGATGACCGGCCACGAATACGGATGGGAATATGGATACATCCGCGCCGATTTTTCCAGGTGCACGCGGCCATACGGCTGGTTTTCACCCTGGCGTTTTTCGTTCTGCACCACGCCCCGTTCGCGCTCGAGCATTTCCTTGGAAATGTAATTGGCGAGAAAACCCATCCGGTCCGCTTCCAGGTACAGCGTGCGCTCCAGCGCCGATACCGGCACGTCTTCGAAGAAATTGGTGCGGTCGTTATTCGTCGTACCGTTGCGGTTATTCGTGCCCAGGTCGTCCATCGCTTCGCGGAAGCCGTGCGGATAGTTTTCCGAGCCGTTGAAGAAGAAATGCTCGAACAGGTGGGCAAACCCCGTCTTGCCGCGTTTCTCGTTGCGCGAACCCACGTGGTACCAGATATTGACGCCGACGATCGGCACGCTGTGATCCTCGTGGACGATCAGCGTCAGCCCATTCTGCAGCACGAATTTCTTGTACGGGATCACATAGGCGTCGCGTTGGTAAGGCGCTGCCGCGACGGTATTCGGAGCGGCGGTCTTGGGTACTGCCGGCGCGGCGAGCGGAGAGCCCGCGGCAAGGCCCAGCGCGCAGGTCAGGGCAATCGTGCGTTTCATGGTACTCCCGGAGGGTAGGATGATCGAGCCATTGTAGCGTTTGCGAAAGAAATATTGGCATGATCGCCTATCTTATTGTCGTGCTATTTTCCGGCTTGCCCATGCTAAGATTTGGTGCATGATCGCTTCAGCCCTGTTTTCTCCCGCCCAGCAAAAACTGTTGGGCTTGCTGTTCGTCCGCGTGAACGAGGGTTTTCACCTGAACGAAATCATGCGCCTGACGGGCCTGGGCAGCGCATCCGCGCAGCGTGAGCTGAAACGGCTGCACGAATCCGGGTTGATCCTGTCGGAGCGGATCGGCAACGTGCGCCGCTTTCGGCCGAACAAGGACAGCCCCGTGTACGAGGAATTGGCGAGCATCGTCAAGAAAACCTTCGGCGTCATCAGCGTGCTGCATTCGACGCTGGCGCCGATGCGCCGCTCGCTGAATGTCGCTTTCGTCTACGGTAAAACGGCACAGGAGCAGGAAGCGTCCAGCGACCCTGTCGAATTACTGCTGATCGGCGAAAACACGACGTATGGCGAATTGCTGAACCGTTTGCCGGTGGCGGAGCGGCTGCTCCGTCGCAAAATCAATCCGAACCTGTACACGCTGCCGGATTTCCAGCGGCGCTTGCGTGAGCAGCAGGGATTCATCATGCGGGTGCTGGAAGAGCGCAAGATCTTCGTGCTGGGCGATGAAACGGATCTCGACCGGATCGTACAGGAGGCACAACATGGAGAAACGGTACCGGACCTTTAAGGAGTTCTATCCGTTCTACCTGGCCGAGCATGCGCACCCGGTATGTCGCCGGCTGCATTTCATCGGTTCGAGCCTCGTGCTGATTATCCTCGCCGCCGCGCTGATGTCCGGACGCTATATGCTGCTGTGGCTGTTGCCGGTGGTGGGCTACGGTTTCGCGTGGGTCGGCCATTTCTTTTTCGAACACAACCGGCCAGCCACGTTTCAATATCCGCTATTTAGCCTGATCGGGGATTGGGTAATGTTCCGCGATATGTTGACCGGTCGCCTGCGCCGGTAGCGCGCGCTCCTGCGGAAAGCCCAGCGCAAAGCGGGTGAACGCGCCCACTTCCGATTCGCACGCGATCGTGCCGCCGAAGGCCGTCACCACCTTGTGGCAGAACGCCAGGCCCATGCCGGTGCCGCCGCCCGTCTTGCGGGTCGTGTAGAACGGCTCGAACACGTGCGGGAGCACGTCCGCCGCGATGCCGTGGCCCGTGTCCGTCACGACCAGCAGGTTCTGGTCGTCGCTGCGGTACGCTTCGACGACAACGGTGCCGCCGCCCTTCGTCTTCACCGCCTGCAGCGCATTCTTCAGCAAGTTGTACAGCACGTACACGAGCAGCGTATCGGAGCCGTAGAAGCGGAAGTCCTCGCGCACCGCCACGCTGACCCGTTCCCGCTCGCGGTCCGTGAACGGGTAGCACGTCAGCGCTTCCTCGACCACCTGTTTCATCGAGTGCATCGCGAAGCTGTCGCGTTCCAGCGTGCCCACGCGCGCCGACGCCAGCAGCATGTCGACGATGAAGTTCGAGCGCGACACCTCCGCCTCGATGTGCTGAGCGATCTCGCTCAGGTATTCGAGCTGGGCATCGTTCAGCCCGGGCGCCTGCGAACGGCGGTAGCCGGCGATCAGTTCCGGCAGGCTGCGCGCCAGTACGCGCGACTGGCTGCGGATCGTCGCCAGCGGCGTCCTTACCTCGTGCGCGATGCTGGCTGCGGTGGCCAGCGGATCGGCCAGCAGGTTGTGGCGCACCATCGCCTGGGCGATCAGGCCGAGGCTGACTGCAATGAAGAGCACGCCCGGCGGATACGTTTCAAAGCCGTAGTTGCACAGGTAATCCACGGCCGCGCCGAAGTAGATCAGGATGCTGACGAGGCAATAGCGCAGCCGCGCCTTTTCCGTCGACAGCGCCACCTGCTGGCGGCGATACAGCAGATACAGGCCGCGCATCACGACGATGACCGTCTGCAGCAGGTGCACCGAATGCAGCCAGCCCGCCTTCGGGTAGTAGCCGAAGAAATAGCTGTACAGGCCGGACAGGAACCAGTCCGTCGTGGGGATCAGCACGGCCAGCACGCAGGCCACCGCATAGCTGGCCTGCACGAGCGGGCGTTCGCTGCGCCGGCCCGTCAGCTCGGCGATGAAGTGGTACAGCGTGGTGGGCAGGAACAGGATCGGCAGGTAGCCGAGGCGGGCCAGCATCAGCGCCGTTTCGTAATTGCTGACCTGGAACATCAACGCCCAGGTGGCTTGCCAGCTGAAGGTGGTGATGCAGATCAGGAAGAACGTCAGGCTGACGCGGTTGGCGCCGCGCGAATTGAGCACGTAAGCGCCGTAGCTGATGAACACGAGTGACACCAGTCCCGGCAAGATCGAATACATGCGCGCTCCTCGGGCAGACTACCAACATTAGACAGGCAAGCGATCTTAACAACAGAAACTGCGGATGTGTCCGCTACCATCCCGGTAATCAACGAAGCATTGCGTTTAGTCAAAAGTGCGTCATGCTTCTCGGCAAAAAGTAGAGGCGTCCGGAACTGCTGGACAATTGCAGGGGCCGGCTAAAACCACTTCTAGGGAGATACAAAAATGTACATGCACGCCAACGTAGCGAACGATGCACAGACCGATGCCGAGTTGACCTTCCACCACCAGCTGTCGATCTACCTGAAGGATTCGAACGCGTATGGCAATACGTATTTTGCGCGTTATTTCGAGTGGCAGGGCATCTGCCGCGAAAAATGGTTCTACGAGTGCATTTCACGCGACATGTTGCAGCAGGAGGGCGTGTTCATCACGAAGCACGCACAGCAGGACTATCTGCACGAGACGTTCCCGTTCCAGGAAGTCACATGCGAGGTGAACACCTATGACGTCAAGCGCTGCTCGTTCTGGCTGGAGTTCCGCTTCTATGCGAACGGCGACCTGGTGTCGGTGGGGCGGCAGCAGATCGTCTTCGCCAGCCACACGAAACGTATCAAGGCGCTGCCGGAACTGGTGTTGAAGCGCATCGGCCGCTATGCGATGACGAAGCCCACGCAGTGACCGGCCGCGAGTCCGGCCCGGCCCCAACGATGCCGCGCCCCAAGGACTCCCACACCGGGCAGGCCCGCCGCCACAGCGCGCGAGCCCCGACGACAGATGCCCAAGCAATGCATCGCATCGTCTGCCCCGGAGACATGTTGCACACCGCCGGTCAGCGCACCTGTTGCTGCGCGATCCAGTGGTCGATCTTTGCTTCAAGCAGACTGAGCGGCAAGGTGCCGTCGCCCAGCACCTGTTCATGGAACGCAGGCAGGCTGAATTTCTCGCCCAGCGCCTGTTGTGCCCGCTGGCGCAATTCCATGATCTTCAACGCACCGATCTTGTACGCGAGCGCCTGACCTGGCCACGCCATATAGCGTTCCGTTTCGCTTTTCGCCACCGCGTCGTACCCCAGCGTATCCTTCATGTACTGGATCGTCTGTTCGCGCGTCCAGCCCTTCGCATGCATGCCCGTGTCGACCACGAGACGCGTCGCGCGCAGCAATTCGTCGTTCAGGTGGCCGAAATACTGGGCCGGATCGTCGAACAGCCGCATCTCGCGGCCCAGCGTTTCCGCATACAGCGCCCAGCCTTCCGTGAATGCCGTGTTACCGCCGAACTTGCGGAAGTTAGGCAAACCCAGTTCCTGCATCAGCGCGATGTGGAAGTGGTGGCCCGGCTTGCCTTCGTGCAGGAACAGCGTCGTCATGCCCGTGCTGCCGTACTTCGTCGGATCGGTGACGACGGACCAGAACACGCCCGGCCGCGAGCCGTCCGCGGCAGGCGCCGTGTAGTGGTCGGACGCCGTGTCGCGCGACAGTTCCGGTTCCAGGCGCAGGTCGAGCTTGGCCTTCGGCAGCAGCGTGAACATGGCCGGCAGCTTCTCGTCCAGCACGCCGTTCAGCTTGCGGTAGACAGCCTGCACCTCGTCTTCCGTCTTGAACGGGAAGAAGCGCGGCTGCTGCGACACCCACACGGGCAGGCCGGCCGGCGGGCCGTTGTAGCCCAGCTGCGGGCCCAGCTTCGCGAACTCGCCCTGGATGCGCGCCACTTCCTTCAGGCCGATCTCGTGGATCGCCTCGGGAGTCAGGTCCGTCGTCGTCGAGTCCGCCACGCGTGCTTCGTACCAGGCGCGGCCGTTCGGTACGGCCGACAGGCCCGTCGACGTGCGGCAAGCCGGGATGTATTCCTGTTCCAGGAAGGTGGCCAGGCGTGCCAGTGCCGGCTGCAGCTGCGTCACGGCGACGCGGTAGTCGGCCGTCAGGCTGGCCTTGTCGGCGGTGGAAAACGCCGCCGGCATCTTCGTCACAGGCGTGTAGTAGATGCTCTGCTCGGGCGTTGCCGCGACCAGCTTCTGGAACTGCGGCAGCGCGGAAATCATGATCGCCTTCGGCTGCGTGACGCCGGTGCGCATGCCTTCCTTCATGTTGACGATCGCCTGGTCGAGCCATGCCGGCAGCTGCTTCAGGCGGTTCAGGTAGGCGCGGTACTGCTTCACGGTCGTCAGCGGCTGCGACGCTTCGCCGCTCGCGTAATTGGCCAGCGTCACCGGCAGGCTGTCCATCTGCGACAGCGGCAGCAGGTGGCCCGGGTACGGTTCGAAGGACAGCAGCGTCTTCAGCTCGAACGCCAGCACGTCGTAGTTGATCTGGTCGCGGTGCGTCAGCTTGCGGCGGTCGATCGCCTGCAGGCGGCGCGTGTAGTCGCGGTAGCGCGCGTACTGTCTGGCCCGCTCGGCCGGCGCGATCGCCATGCCGATCTGGTCGTCGAAGCGGTTGTCGCCGTTCTCGGTAGCGCCGACGGGTTCGAAGCGGGCGACGGCGTCGTAATACTCGTCCGCCAGTTTCAGGAAACGCTTACTTTCAGCCGCGGACACGGCGGCCGAGACTTTGCCGGCGGCCGCGGCGGGCGGCGTGGCGGCATGGAGTGGGCTGAAGGCGAGCAGCAGGGCGGCGGCCAGCGTGCCGAGAGTGAGGCGGGACGTCATGGGCAATCGTTGAATGGTTGGAAACCGCGCAAGCATAAGCGATCTGTCGGGCCAGGGAAACGGGTTTGTCGCCAACCATCCGGCAAATTGTATTTGTTTGTCGTTTTGATATTGCTCAGGGCGCAATCTGCTTAAAATGGTTGCGTACACAACCGCAAATCCATCCATAACAAAAGGGGAAAACCGATGAAGAAAGCAATGGGGATCGCGTTGCTTGCAAGCAGTGCCATCCTGGCGCCGCTGCACGCTTACGCGGCACAGGTCGATTGGGTCCAATGGAACAGTACCGGCAGTGCCGGCTCGTTCAGCCAGGGCGGCGTCAGTATCGGGGTGACGGCAAACGCCCAGCTCAAGGGTGTGGACTACACGGATTATTACAGCGCCTTCCCGGGTACCTACCTGAGCGCCGCGGTCAGTAACGGCCCGGGCACGGACGGCGTGCTGCAGTTCACGGGCGGATCGAGCGCCGTGCACCACATCAGCTTCTCGCAGGCGGTCGTCAATCCTTACATCGCGATCATCAGCCTGGGCCAGGCGAGCGAGCAGGCGTCGTTCGACTTCGTCGACGTCGGCAATATCTCGCTGATCAGCTCCGGGCCCGGCAACTGGGGCAACGGCATGTTGAGGGTCGAGGGCGGCAGCGTGATCGGCGAGGAAGGTTCCGGCGTGATCCGCCTGTCCGGCACCTTCACTGACCTGTATTTCACGACGCCCGTCTACGAGGATTGGTATGGCATGACCGTCGGTGTCGCGGCGGCAGTGCCGGAACCGGGCACCTGGGGCATGCTGGCCGCCGGCGGCGCCGTGCTGGGCCTGATGGGCCGCCGCCGCCGCAACGACAAGCTCGGACTGCCGCGTTGAAGTAAAACCTGGCTCAGCCCGCGTTGCGCGCCGGCTGTGCCTCGGCCAGGCGGTGCTCGTACAGCGCCGCCACCACGTCCGATTGCGTGACGATGCCGGCAAAGCGCTGCTCCCCGTCGACGATGGGGATGTGGTGCAGGCCGGCATCGGCCATCAGCGGCACCAGGTCCACGATCGGCGTATCGAGTTGCGCCACGCGGGGCCGCGGCGTCATGATCTGCCCCACCACTTCCGCCTTTTCCGAATGCGTCGTGCCCGACGGGCGCAGGAATTGCGTCAGCTTCGTGCGCATGTCGCCAGACTCGTCCAGGCCGCTGTGCTTCAGGAAGTCGCTTTGCGTGACGATGCCGATCACCCGGCGCGCCGGATTGAGCACGGGCAGCGCCGCGATATGGTGGCTGCGCATCTGCCGCCACGCTTCCTGCAGCGGGCTGGCGAACTCGGCCGTCACGACGTCGCGCGACATGATGTCCCCGCACGTGATCACGCCGAAGCGGCGCTGGTAGGCGCGCAATTCCGTCTGCAGGAACAGCGCTTCCAGGTCGTCCCGGCTGATGTCCAGCACCTGGCCGTAACGGCGCAGCACGGCATCGAGGTCTTCCGGCTTGAAGCCCAGGCGCACGGTCGGCACCTCGTCTTTCGTTGCGTGCGGGTTCGGGTGCGCGAGTACCTGCGCGTGCGGATAGCGCCGTCCCGTCAGGTTGTTGTAGACGATCGCCGCGGCCACCAGCAGCACCGAGTCGAGCAGCACAGGGCCCAGCGCGAACGAGAAGCCGGCTGCGTGCACGGCGGGGCCGCCGATGACGGCCGTCAGCGCCGCCGCGCCGCCGGGCGGGTGCAGGCAGCGCAGCGTGAACATCACGGCGATCGCCAGCGCCGTACCGAGGGCGGCGAGCGCGGCGGGTGGCAGCGTGTCGCCCAGCCAGCGCGCGCAGGCGGCGCCAACCAGCGTGGAGATGACGTTGCCGCCGACCACCGACCACGGCTGGGCCAGCGGGCTGGCGGGCAGGCAGAACAGCAGTACCGACGACGCCCCCATCGGCGCGACGAGCCAGATCGCGTGCTCGCCGAGCATCAGGTGGGCGCACAGGCCCGTGATGAAGAGTCCCAGCAGCGCACCGGCGCTGGCGCGCAGGCGTTCGGCGGTGCTGGCCGTGCCGGGTGCGGGCAGCAGCGCGCTAAATAAAGATCTTACATGCATCTTTGAATTATCCCACGGCAGCCCCATGCGCGACCAGATCCAGCGGTAACGCTGTCGTGTACTTGATCTGTTCCATCGAGAACGCGGACGACACGCCGGTCAGGTTGGCGACCCGGATCAGCCGTTTGTAGAAGCGGTCGTAGCCCTCGATGTCCGTCGTGACTACCTTCAGCAGGTAGTCGACGTCGCCGCTCATCCGGTGAAATTCCATTACCTCCGGCAGCGCGACGACGGCGGCGGCGAACTTCGCCAGCCACTTCTCGTCGTGCTGGCTGGTGCGCACGCTGACGAACACGGTGACGGGCAGGCCCGCCTTGCGGCGGTTGACGAGGGCGACGCGGCTGTCCAGGTAGCCTTCGTCCTGCAGCCGTTTCAGGCGCTTCCAGCACGGCGTGCTGGTCAGGCCGACCCGCTCGGCCAGCTCGGCCACGGACAGCGTGCCGTCCACCTGCAGCGCGCCCAATATCGCGTAATCAAACTTGTCGAGATCGTTCATTTTAAAATTTCCCGGTTAAGTAGCATGTTTATGCCAATTATCGGCTGAAAGAAGAGGTTTTTGGGATAAATGCTCCGGGCTGATTGCTTAAGCTATCCGGATGAGCAAAGACATCTACCTCGACGGTAACGCCACGACGCCCGTCCTGCCCGCGGCACTGCTGGCCGCCATGCAGGCGATGGCCGAGCATTACGGCAATCCCAGCAGCACGCACGCGACCGGCCTGCAAGCGAAGGCAGTGCTGGACGAAGCACGCGCCCGCGCCCGCCGCCTGCTTGGCGTCGGCCCGGGCCGGCTCGTCTTCAACAGCGGCGCGACGGAAGGCATCCAGACGGCCGTGCTGTCCGCGCTGTGCGCCGTGCGGGTGGCACGTGCGCAGGGCCAGCGCACCGGCACGCTGCTCGTCTATGGGGCCACCGAACACAAGGCCGTGCCGGAAAGCCTGGCGCACTGGAACGCGCTGCTGGGGCTGGACCTCACGCTCGTCAAGCTGGCCGTCGGCGAGGATGGCCGGCACGATCTCGACATGCTGCGCCAGCTGGCACCGGATGCGGCATTCGTCTGCACGATGGCGGCCAACAACGAAACAGGCGTGATTTCCGACCTGGAAGGCATCGCGGCGGCGCTGGCCGGCAGCGCTGCGCTGTGGATGGTCGACTGCGTGCAGGCGCTCGGCAAGCTGCCGCTCGCGCTGGCCGACACGCGCATCGATTACGCGCCGTTCTCCGGCCACAAGCTGTACGCGCCGAAAGGCATCGGCATGCTGTACGTGCGCGCCGGCGCGCCGTACACGCCGCTGATCAAGGGCGGCGGCCAGGAAACGGGCGACCGCTCCGGCACCGAGAACATGGCCGGCATTGCCGCGCTGGGCGCCGTGCTGGCGGCGCTGGAGGACGGCGGCACGTTCCGCAGCCATGCCGAGCTGACGGCCTTCCGCGACCGGCTGGCCGATGCGCTGCGCCAGGCGCTGCCCGGCATCGTCTTCAACGCGCCGTTCGACAAGGCGCTGCCCACGACGATCAATTTCTCCGTACCCGGCCTGTCCAGCAAGGAGCTGCTGGACCTGTTCGACGCTGCCGGCGTGCGTGTCTCCGCCGGCAGCGCGTGCTCGGCCGCGAAGGCGCAGCCGTCCTATGTGCTGGATGCGATGGGCTTGCCGCACTGGCGCAGCAGCAGCGCCGTGCGGCTGTCGTTCGGCCCATCGATGGACGAGGCTACCGTCGCCGCAGCCTGTGCGCGTATTGCCCGCTGCGGCGCAGCACTTGCCACGTCCGGCCAGCCGGACGGCGTCGTGCAGCTGACGGCTGCCGGCAATCATGCGTGGTTGGTGCTGGACCGCGCCAGCCGCATGGCTGCGGTGATCGACGCAGCGCCCGAGCTGGCCGAGCGCATCGCCGCGCTGACGGCCGGCTTTGAGGTCGCCGCCCGGCTGTCCACCCGCGATGGCGCGGGCTGGCCGGCGCAGGCCGACTGCCTGTACCTGGGAGAGCAGTGCCTGCGCCGCGTCGTGCTGGAGGACGGCCGAGCCGTCTATCTGCTGGGCCAGGACGGCGCCGAACCCCGCCATGCGTTCACCGGCGCGGCGGCGCCGGCGCGGCTGCACGGCATCGTGCCGCCCGATACCTTGCTGTGCCCCGGCAGCGAAGAGCATTGTGTGTTCTGTACCAGCCTGCGCGCACAGGCTGGCCAGGACGCCGGCGCCGACATGCACCTGGACCAGGGAGCGCTGGATGCGTTCCTGCTTGCCCACCCCCGCGCGCTGCTGGTCGACGTGCGCGAGCCGTGCGAGCATGCGGCGGGCAACCCGTTCGCCGGGGCCGCGAACGTGCCGCTGTCCCGGCTGGCCGGCTGGGTGCCCGGCTGGCTGGCGCAGCCTGAGCCCGTGCCGCTCGTATTCTTCTGCCGCAGCGGCAACCGCAGCGCCCGCGCGGCAGGCTGCCTGCGCAGCTTGGGTTATCGCCATGCATATCACCTGGCCGGCGGCGTGGCGCTGGCGGTGCTGCCTCTTGCGGCGTAACGTTCGAAACCGTGTTTGCCTTTGCGGCGGCCTGCGGGCCGCCGCTTTTTTTGGCGCTGTTCGGCGAACAGCGCGCTTTTTTTGGGCTTTACGCGACCTGTGCCGGCCGCACGATCCGCAGTGACGGCCACCGTGCGCAATACGACGCAGCCTTTGCGTCGAACAGATCGGGGTAGGGCGTGAGCGGATTGGGCGTCAACATGCCCGCGTAAAGCATGTCCAGCCCGTTGGGGGCGTGGATCGCATCGGGACAAATGCCGACGCAAGTCGCCGGGACGAGGAAACGGTCGATGCCATCGCGCGCGCTCCGTAGTGGCGCATACGGATGGCCGAAGTAGGACTCGTACCAGGTGTGGACCCGCGCTTGATTCGTCACCTCGATGGGCACACCCAGGTCGGCAAGGACCGCATCGACGCGCGCCTGCACGCCCCTTTCGCCGGCCTCGCTCAGATCGTCCGCATCGAAGTAGAACAGGTCGTAGTCCTTGATGTTTTCCGCCGGTGCGCGGCCGGCCTGCAAGTTCCAGACGGTCTGGAACAGACACCCCGCCACCAGCCAGCCGTCGGGTAATGCCAGCGCCTCCCAGCGCTCAAGAATGATGCGGTTGTTATCGTTGGCCAGAACATCGGCCCGGAAGCGAGCTTGCATGGGTTGGAGAGTCCTCATCGGCCTTTTCGCACGACCTGGTACCGGTGTATGCATTGTTTGTTGCAGAGGTGAACAAGCAATGGCCCAGTGTAAGGGCTAGTTGCTCTCAACATCAACGGCCATGTGGAGCTATTGACTCTTTGTTATGTTCGCTGGCGAACAGTGAGCAGGCGTGCGACTGCATAATATTTCCGGGAACATACTCTCAGTCGCGGTTTCACCCGCACGCCCGAATCGAGGTTTCCTTGAAAGCATTCTTCAGCCCCTGGTCCGGTGTCAGCGCCGGCTTCCGGGATGCCGCGCCCGCCGCGTCGTCCGATCAGGAACTCCCACTCCGCGGCGAACTCTACAGCGCGCAACAGATGGCCCACCACGGCCGCATGCTGGCCCAGGCGCACGCGCTGGGCGGCCAGCGCGGCCCGGATCGCCTGTTGGCGCGCCTGACGAACAACGCCGCACTGCTGCGCCGCACCGCCGAGGAGCTGACGGCCGCCGTCAAGGAAGGCCGGCAGATCACGCCCGCTTCCGAATGGCTGCTCGACAACTACTACCTGATCGAAGAGCAGATCCGCATCGCCCGGCGCCACCTGCCGAAGGATTACAGCAAGGAGTTGCCGCGCCTGGCCGCTGCCGGCGGCGCCGCGGACGGCACGCCGCGCGTCTACACGCTGGCGCTGGAAGTGATCGCGCATGGCGACGGCCGGGTGGACCCGGAAAGCCTGTGCCGCTTTGTCGAGGCCTACCAGGAGTTCACGCCGCTGACGCTGGGCGAGCTGTGGGCGATCCCGATCATGCTGCGCCTTGCGCTGATCGAGAACCTGCGCCGTGTGGCCGCGCGGGTGGCCGAGAACCGCTACGAGCGCGACCTGGCGAACAGCTGGGCCGACCAGATGGTGGAGATCGCCGACAAGAATCCGTCCGGCCTGATCCTGCTGGTGGCAGACATGGCCCGGTCGAATCCGCCGATCACGAGCGGCTTCGTGGCCGAGCTGGCGCGCCGGCTGCAGGGCCAGAGCCCCGCGCTGACGCTGGCGCTGACGTGGGTCACCTACCGCCTGGCGGACGTGGGGCAGACGATCGAGCAGCAGATCCAGGCCGAGATCGGCCAGCAGGCCGCCGAGCAGGTGTCGATCGCCAACACGATCGGCAGCCTGCGCTTCCTCGGCACGATGGACTGGCAGGAGTTCGTCGAGACGATGAGCACTGTCGAGCGCGTGCTGCGCGCCGACCCGGCCGGCGTCTACGGCGCGATGGATTTCGCCACGCGCGACCAGTACCGCCACGTGGTCGAGCGGATCGCGCGCGGCTCCAAGCTCACCGAGGAAGAGGTGGCGCGCCAGGCGCTGGAGCTGGCGCGCACGCATGGCACCAGCGACGACCCGCGCCACGGCCACGTGGGCTTCTACCTCGTCGACCGGGGCGTGCTGCTGCTCGAGAAGAAGGTGGCATTGCGGCGCACGCCGGGCGATGCGCTGCGCGCGACCGTGCGGGCGGCGCCGCTGACGTCGTACCTGGGTGCGATCGCCGCGTTGTCCTTCATCGCCACCGGGCTGATGGTCGAGCGCGCGTTGCGCGACGGCGTGGCCGGCTGGGCGCTGACGGTGCTGGCCGTGCTGGGCCTGATGGGCAGCAGCCAGCTGGCGCTGGCGCTGGTGAACTGGGCAGCCACATTGCTGGCGCGGCCCAGCCCCCTGCCGCGGATGGACTTCAAGGAGGGCATCCCGTCCGACGCGCGCGGCATCGTCGTCGTGCCGTCGCTGCTGTACAGCGCGGAGAACGTCGACGAGCTGTGCGAGCAGCTGGAAGTGCGCTTCCTCGCCAACCGCGACCCGAACCTGCATTTCTGCCTGCTGTCCGACTTCGCCGATGCGGCGTCCGAAACGCTGCCGACCGATGGCATGCTGCTCGACCGCGCGCGTCAGCACATCGAGGCGCTGAACCGCAAGTACGAAGCGGAAGACAACCGCACGCCGTTCCTGCTGCTGCACCGCCCGCGCTTGTGGAACGCCGCCGAGCGCACGTGGATGGGCCATGAACGCAAGCGCGGCAAGCTGGCGGACCTGAACCGCTTCCTGCGCGGCGGTGCGCAGGACCGCTTCTCGCTGGTGGTCGGCGAAACCGGCCAGCTGCACACCGTGAAATACGTGATCACGCTGGATGCGGATACGCAGCTGGCGCGCGACTCGGCGCGCCAGTTCATCGCCACGATGAAGCATCCGCTGAACCAGCCGCGCATCGAGGCAAGCCACAACCGCGTGATCGCCGGCTACGGCATCCTGCAGCCGCGCGTGGCCGTCAGCCTGCCCAGCCCGAACGCATCCCGCTACGAGCGGCTGTGTGGCGGCGAGCCGGGCATCGATCCGTACACGCGCACCGTGTCGGACGTCTACCAGGACGTGTTTGCCGAAGGCTCGTTCATCGGCAAGGGCATCTACGACGTCGACGTGTTCGAGCAGGTGCTGGGCGAGCGCTTCCCGGAAAACCGGATCCTGTCGCACGACCTGCTGGAAGGCTGCTACCTGCGCGCCGGCCTGCTGTCGGACGCCCAGCTCTACGAGCAGTACCCGCAGCGCTACCGCGACGACGTCAGCCGCCGCCACCGCTGGATTCGCGGCGACTGGCAGCTGGCCGGCTGGCTGTTCGGCCACGTGAAGACGCGCGGCGGCGGGCGCGAAAAGAATCCGCTGTCGGCACTGTCGCGCTGGAAGCTGTTCGACAACCTGCGCCGCAGCCTCGTCGCCCCAGCGCTGACCGCTTCGCTGCTGTTCGCGTTCGCGGCGCTGCCGCATCCGTGGTTCTGGACGGCGGCCGTGCTGGCGATCATCTTCCTGCCGTCGCTGGCCGCCGCGCTGTACGACCTGTCGCACAAATCGCCCGACACGCTGTGGCGCCAGCACATGCCGAACTCGCTGCGGCGCAGCGCGCTGCACTTCGCCCATGGCGTGCTGACGCTCGTGTTCCTGCCGTACGAGGCGTACTTCAGCCTGGACGCGATCGTGCGCACGCTGTGGCGCATGCTGGTCTCGAAAAAACACCTGCTGCAATGGCGCGCATCGGCGCTGACGCGCTCGAACGGCAGCCTGGCCAACAGCTGGCGCACGATGTGGGTGTCGCCGGCGCTGGCGCTGCTGGCCAGCGGCGCGCTGGCCGCGTGGCGCCCGGCGGCGTTCGAGGCCGCCGCGCTGTTCCTCGTCGCGTGGTTCGTCGCGCCCGTCGTCGCGTGGTGGATCAGCCGCCCGATCGAGCGGCTGCAGGCGCAGCTCAGTTTCGACCAGCGCCAGTTCCTTCACGCGCTGGCGCGCAAGACGTGGGCATGGTTCGATACGTTCGTGGGGCCGGACGACAACTGGCTGCCGCCCGATAACGTGCAGGAGCATCCCGGCACGGTGATCGCGCACCGCACGTCGCCGACGAATATCGGCATGGCGCTGCTGGCGAACCTGACGGCCTACGACTTCGGCTACGTGACGCTGGCGCAGGTCATCGGGCGCACCCGCAACACGCTGGCGACGATGGCCGAACTGGAACGCTACCAGGGCCATTTCTACAACTGGTACGACACGCAGTCGAAAAAGCCGCTGCATCCGATGTACGTCTCGACGGTGGACAGCGGCAACCTGGCCGGCCACCTGCTGACATTGCACGCGGGCCTGATCAACGCGGCGGACGACCCGATCCTGGGCCCGCAGATCGTCGACGGTCTCGCTACGACCTTGCGCGTGCTGGAGGAAGCGGCGGCGGGTGTCGAAGGCCTGCGCTCCGGCGGGCTCGATGCGCTGCGCGAAGCGGTGGCACCGGCGCAGCCGCTATATCCTTCCAGCCTGCCCGAGCTGCACGCGTGGCTGGGCCGCGTGTGCGCGGCGGCGGACGCGTTCCTGGCCGACCCGGCCCTGGCCAACGATGCCACGGCGCGCATGTGGGCCGCGGCGCTAGCGGCGCAAAGCCGCGCCGCGTTCGACGAGCTGAACCTGCTGGCGCCATGGGCGGCGGCGGGCACGGGCGGCGTGGTCGATGCGGCACTGCTGAAGATTCCGACCTTGCGCGAGCTGGCGTCCTATCCGCCGGCGGCGGCCGCGCTGTCCGACGTGACGCCGGACGAACGCGAACGCCGCCAGCAGCTGGGCGTGCTGGTCGAGCAGGGCGCGGCCGTGGCACGCGAGCGCATCGCCGCACTGCGGGAGCTCGCGCTGCGGGCGCGCGACTTCGGGCAGATCGACTACAGCTTCCTGTTCAACCGCACCACCAAGCTGCTGGCGATCGGCTACAACGTCAGCGAGCGCCGGCTCGACGCCAGCTATTACGACCTGCTGGCCTCCGAAGTGCGGCTGGCCAGTTACGTGGCCGTGGCGCAGGGCCAGCTGCCGCAGGAGCACTGGTTCGCGCTGGGCCGCCAGCTGTGCATCGTGCACGGCCAGCCCGTGCTGCTGTCGTGGAGCGGCTCGATGTTCGAGTACCTGATGCCGCTCCTGGTGATGCCGACCTATCCGAGCACGTTGCTGGACCAGACCTACCATTCGGTGGTGGCGGCGCAGATCGAATACGGGCGCCAGCGCAACGTGCCGTGGGGTGTGTCCGAGTCCGGCTACACGACGGTGGATGCGGCGATGAACTACCAGTACCGCGCGTTCGGCGTGCCGGGGCTGGGCATGAAACGCGGGCTGGCGGACGACCTGGTGATCGCGCCGTACGCATCGATGATGGCGCTGATGGTCGAGCCGGAAGCGGCCTGCCAGAACCTGCAGAAAATGGCCGGCATGGGCTTCATGGGGCGCTACGGTTTCTACGAGGCGGTCGACTACACGCCGGCGCGGCTGCCGCGCGGCCAGCAGTTCGCCGTCGTCAAGTCGTTCATGGTGCACCACCAGGGCATGGGCCTGCTGTCGCTGTCGTACCTGCTGCACGACCGGCCGATGCAGCGCCGCTTCGAATCGGATCCGATGCTGCAATCGGCGCTGTTGATGCTGCAGGAGCGCAGCCCGCGCATCGGCGCGTTCTTCTCGGCCAGTTCCGAGCAGGCGGCGGTGCGCACTGCCGCGCAGGAACAGGCGGCGCCGATGCGCGTGCTGTCGCAGCCGAATACGCCGGTGCCGGAAACCCAGCTGCTGTCGAACGGCCGCTATCACGTGATGGTGACGGCGGCGGGCGGCAGCTCGAGCCGCTGGCGCGACTGCTCCGTGACGCGCTGGCGTGAAGACACGACGCGCGACAACTGGGGCCAGTTCTGCTACGTGCGCGATGAGGACGGCCACTTCTGGTCGGCCACCTACCAGCCGACGCTGGCCGAACCGGAACGCTACGAGGTGATCTTCTCCGAGGGCCGCGCCGAGTACCGGCGCAGCGACCGCGGCATCGACCTGTACACGGAGATCGTCGTGTCGCCGGAAGACGATATCGAGATGCGCCGCATCCGCGTCAACAACAACTCGGGGCGGGTGCGCACGCTGGAACTGACCACGTTTGCCGAAGTGGTGATGGCACCCGCCGCCGCGGACGCGGCACACCCGGCGTTCTCGAAGCTGTTCGTGCAGACCGAGATCATCAAGGAAGAGGGCGCGATCCTGTGCACGCGTCGGCCGCGCGGCAAGGGCGAGCACACGCCATTCATGCTGCACGTGATGACGGTGCACGACGCCCAGGTGGAGGAAGTGTCGTTCGAGACGGACCGCGCGCACTTCATCGGTCGCGGCAACACGCCGCGCGCGCCGCGCGCGCTGGTCGAGCCGGGCGCGCTGTCGGGCAGCCACGGTTCCGTGCTCGATCCGATCGTCGCGATCCGCTACCGCATCGTGCTGCAGCCGGACCAGGTGGCCACGGTCGACATCGCCACGGGCATGACGGAAACGCGCGAGGCGGCACAGCACCTGATCGACAAATACCAGGACCGTCACATGGCCGACCGCGTGTTCGAGCTGGCCTGGACGCACAGCCAGGTCGTGCTGCGCCAGCTGAACGCCAGCGAGGCTGACGGCCAGCTGTACAGCCGCCTGGCGAATCACGTGATCTATCCGAATGCGGCGCTGCGTGCCGATGCCTCCGTGCTGATCAAGAACCACCGGGGCCAGTCCGGCCTGTGGCCGTACGCGATCTCCGGCGACCTGCCGATCGTGCTGCTGCAGGTAAAGGATTCGGCGAACCTGGAAGTGGCGCGGCAGATGGTGCAGGCGCACTCGTACTGGCGCCTGAAGGGCCTCGTCGTCGACCTCGTGATCTGGTTCGAGGACACGTCCGGCTACCGCCAGGCGCTGTACGACCAGATCATGGGCATGATCGCCTCGGGCATCGACGCGCAGGCGATCGACCGGCCCGGCGGCATCTTCGTCCGTCCGCTGGACCAGATCTCGGCGGAAGACCGGGTGCTGCTGCAGACGGTGGCGCGGGTGATCGTCAGCGACGGCCGCGGCACGCTGACCGAGCAGATGAAACGCAGCGGCCCGCCGGCGCTGCGGATGCCGCCGCTCCTGGCCGACGAGCGCGGCGAGTACGACGACGCGGGGCCCGTCACGCACGTGCCGCACAACCTGATCCTGTGGAACGGCATCGGCGGCTTCACGCCGGATGGGCGCGAGTACGTGATCGTCACCGGGCACGGGCGCGCAACGCCGGCGCCGTGGTCGAATGTGCTGGCCAACGCGCAGTTCGGCAGCGTCGTCTCGGAAAGCGGGCAGGCCTACACATGGCACGAGAACGCCCATGAGTTCCGCCTGACGCCATGGCACAACGACCCGGTCACCGATGCCAGCGGCGAAGCGTTCTACCTGCGCGACGAGACCAGCGGCCACTACTGGTCGCCCACGCCGCTGCCGGCACGGGGCAGCGGCGACTACGTGACCCGGCACGGCTTCGGCTACAGCACGTTCGAGCACACCGAGGCGGGCATCACGTCGCTGCTGACCACCTATGTGGCGCCGGATGCGCCCATCAAGTACACGGTGCTGAAGGTGCGCAACGATTCGCCGGTGGCGCGCAAGCTGTCCGCCACGGGCTATATCGAATGGGTGCTGGGCGAGATGCGCTCGAAGTCCGGCATGCACATCGTCACCGAGCTCGATCCCGTCGGCGGTGCGCTGCTTGCCCGCAATCCGTACAACACGGAGTTCTCCGGCCGCGTTGCGTTCTTCAACGTCGATGCGACGACGCGCACGGTGACGGCCGACCGTACCGAATTCCTGGGCCGGAACGGCACGCTCGCCAGCCCGGCGGCGCTGCGGCGCCAGCGCCTGTCCGGCAAGGTCGGCACGGGGCTGGACAGCTGCGGCGCATTGCAGGTGCCGTTCGAGCTGATGCCGGGACAGGAGCGCGAGCTCGTGTTCGTGCTGGGCACGGGAGGCCGGCGCAATGCCGATGCGGCGACGATGGTGCAGAAGCACGGCGGCTCAGCCGCCGCGGCAACGGCGCTGGAAGCCGTGCACGCGCATTGGGAAGCCACGCTGGGCGCGGTACGCATCGAAACGCCGGATCCGGCGCTGGACGTGATCGCGAACGGCTGGCTGATGTACCAGACCATCGCGTGCCGGCTGTGGGCGCGCAGTGGCTACTACCAGTCGGGCGGCGCATTCGGCTTCCGCGATCAGCTGCAGGATGCGATGGCGATGGTGCATACCGAGCCGCAGCTGCTGCGCGAACACCTGCTGCTGTGCGCGGCCCACCAGTTCGTCGAAGGCGACGTGCAGCACTGGTGGCATCCGCCGTCGGACCGCGGCGTGCGCACGCACTGCTCGGACGACTATTTGTGGCTGCCGCTGGCCACGGCCCGCTATGTGCAGGTGACGGGCGACACGGCCGTGCTGGATGAAACGGCGCCTTACCTGGAGGGCCGCCCCGTCAAGCCGGACGAGGATTCGTACTACGACATGCCGGCCCGCTCGGCGCAGTCGGGTAACCTGTACGAGCACTGCGTGCGGGCGGTCCGCAACGGCCTGCGCTTCGGCGAGCACGGCCTGCCGCTGATCGGTTCCTGCGACTGGAACGACGGCATGGACAAGGTGGGCGCGGAAGGCAAGGGCGAGAGCGTGTGGCTGGCGTGGTTCCTGATCGACGTGCTGCGCCGCTTCGCTGTCGTGGCCGAGCGGCGCGGCGATGCTGCCTTCGCAACCGAATGCCGGGACGAGGCGACGAAGCTGGCGGCCAATGTCGAACAGCATGCGTGGGACGGCCAGTGGTACCGCCGCGCCTACTTCGACGACGGCACGCCGCTCGGGTCGCACGAGAGCGACGAATGTCAGATCGATTCGATCTCGCAAAGCTGGGGCGTGCTGTCCGGCGCGGCCGATCCGCAGCGCGCGCGCGACGCATTGGCCCAGGTGGACGCGCGCCTGGTGCGGCGCGACTACGGGCTGATACAGCTGCTCGACCCGCCTTTCGACAAGGCCGACCCGAACCCCGGCTACATCCAGGGTTACGTGCCGGGCGTGCGCGAGAACGGCGGCCAGTACACCCATGCCGCCGTGTGGACGGTGATGGCGTTCGCCGCGCAGGGCGACACGGCGAAGGCCTGGGAGCTGATGCGGCTGATCAATCCAGTGCAGCATGCCAGCAATCCGGACAACGTGAACGTCTACAAGGTCGAGCCGTACGTGGTAACGGCCGACATCTACGCAGTGCCGCCGCACATCGGCCGCGGCGGCTGGAGCTGGTACACGGGTTCGTCCGGCTGGATGTACCGGCTGATTCTCGAATCGCTGCTGGGCGTGAGCCGCGAGGGCGATCGGCTGAAGGTCGCCCCGCAGTTGCCCGACGGGTGGGATGGTTTCACGCTGCATTACCGCTTTGGCGGCAGCAGCTATGTGATCCGCGCGACGCGGGGCGCCGCCGGCCCCGATGAGATCACCCTGGTCGACGATGGGCAGGTACACGAAGTGGAAGTTCGCGTGCCCGGGGCCGTGTTAAACCCTGCGGCGTGAAGCCAGGGTCAGACCCGTTGGGTGTTTTGTCGGGACACATAGGTAACACCTGTCGGGAGACATAGGTAACACCTTTTATGATCATTGCACAGCCACTTACAGGAGCGTGCAATGCCTTGGAAGGAGTCCACCGCTATGTCATCTCGACAGGAATTCGTTCTGCTTGCACTCAGGCCTTCAGCTAACATTGCCGAGCTTTGCCGTCGATTCGGTGTTAGCCGGAAAACTGCCTACAAGTGGCTGGAGCGTTATCGTGCCGGCGGAGAGCTCGGGCTGCTTGATCGATCCCGGCAGCCGCACTCTTCCCCCGTCACTGCTGACGGCGAGCTTGAGATGCAAGTACTGGCGTTGCATCTTGAA
>NZ_VLKW01000022.1 GCF_007830495.1 Pseudoduganella flava
GGCAGCTGCGCGACCTTGAGCAAACCGGCAATCGGATGATCTTGCCTTAGTTCTTGGACTACTTGCGCTTTTTCGGCTGTGCTTGGGGCCGGGCTTGAACTAAGGCTTGCAACTTTTTTAGGTAGGCATTCTCCATGCGCAGATGCTCTACCTCAGCTTGTAGATCTTCCTTCGACCGATTGCTATCGTCGCGCTTCGTTTCAGGCTTAGGCGGGGCTGCCGGCATGCTTTTGGGTCTTCCTCGTGGGCGTGCGATCAAGGCATCAAACCCAGCTCGCTGATATTCGCGCTCCCAGACTCGTATGACGCCTGGATTGCGGATATTGAACAGTGCGGCCGTCTGGCCACCAGAAAGCTCATTGTCCCACATGTGCTGCAGCACCGACAGCTTGACCTCGGCGGGGTAGTGCGTGAACTTTTTCTTCAGCCCATTAACTCCATGAGCCTCAAACCACTTGACCCAGCGTCTGACCATGCTGTCATCCAGGCCGTGCTGCTTGCTTACGGTCTTGTATCCTGATGCCCCGGCAAGGTACTGCTGAACGACCCTTAACTTAAAGTGCTCGTCGTGCTTCGTCATGAAAAAACCCCAAAAGTTGGTGTCCAACTTTTGGGGTTCAGTTCACTGACACCGGTTTTTTATCTTGCCTTCACCCCAAAATGCAGAGGCTAGGGTCAGACCCGCGCAGCGGGTCTGACCCTATGTTTCCGCCCACATCCGCAGCAGGTTGTGATAGTGCCCCGCCAGGCCCACCGTGGCCGGGCTGTCGCCGTGCTCGCCGCGGATCTTCTGGATGTTCTGGTCCAGCTCGAACAGCATCGTGCGCTTCCAGTCGTCGCGCACCATCGATTGCGTCCACAGGAACGATGCCAGCCGTTCTCCCCGCGTCACCGGTTCCACGCGGTGTACCGTCGTCGACGGGTAGACGATCGCATCGCCCGCCGGCAGCTTCACTTCGTGCGTGCCGTAGGCGTCCGTGACGATCAGCTCGCCGCCGTCGTACTCGTCCGGGTCGGCCAGGAACACCGTCGTCGACACGTCGGCGCGCAGTGGTGCCGCGCCGGGTGACGGCACGCGGATCGCGCCGTCGATGTGATCGCCATACGTCTCGCCGCCCGCATAACCGTTGAAGTACGGCGGCAGGATGCGCAGCGGCAGCGCGGCGGCAAAGAACAGCGGGTTCGCCGTCAGCGCGCGGGCGATGATGCCGCCCAGTTCGACGGCCAGCGGTCCGCCTTCCGGCAGCTGCCGGTTGCGCTTGACCGCCGCCCCTTGCGAACCGACGCTGGCGCGCCCGTCCACCCACTCCGCCTGCGCCAGGCGCTCGCGGAATTGACTGACCTGCTCGCGCGTCAGCACGCGGGGGATGTGCAACATCATGATGGGCCTTTCGCCTCGTTAGTATTTGAAGTTGGCGGTCAAGGTCGCGCTGCGGCCCGGTGCCACGCCCGCGTAGTGCGGCGACGACACCTTGTCGAAGTACAGCTTGTCCGTCAGGTTCTGCACGTTCAGCTGCAGGCTGACGTGCTTGTTGACCACGTAGCTCGCCATCGCGTCGAAGCGCGTGTAGCCCGGTGCCCACTTGTTGTTGTTGATGTTCGCGTACACCTTCGACATCGTGTTCAGGCCGCCACCGATCGTCAGGTTCGACAGCACGGCGTACGTCGTCCACAGCGAGGCGCTGTGCTTCGGCGTGGTCGGGAACACGTTGCCGTTGTACGGCGACGGCGCCCACACCGCCGGCTGGCCGCTGGCCGCCGTGTTGATGTAGCCGTTGTCGTCGACGCGGCCATCGAGCCACGTGTAGCCGCCGAACACCTGCCATGCATCGGTGATGCTGCCGGTGGCGCCGACTTCGAAGCCGCGCACGCTCTTCTTGCCGACGTTCTGCGTGGTGCCGTCCGGCGCCGTCACGCGGGCATTGTCCATCGTGCTCTTGAAGATCGCCGCCGACAGCGACAGGCGGCGCGCCAGCACTTCCCACTTGGTGCCGAGTTCGAAGTTCTTGCTCTCCTGCGGCGCCAGCGCCTGCACGGCGATCGACAGCGCATCGAGGCCGTCGCCGCCGTCGTTACCCGGCGGCGTGGACGACGTGCCGTACGACAGGTACACGCTGCTGTTCGCGGCCGGCTTGTAGACGAGGCCCGCCTGGTAGTTCGCGAACGTGGAATTCGTTTCCGCATGCACCGCGGCCGTCGTCTTGCCGTCCAGCGTGTACTGCGGCGTGTCCAGCGTGGAGTGGAAGTCGTCCCAGCGCACGCCCACGTTCAGCAGCCACTGCGGCGTGAATTCCAGCGTGTCGAACGCATACGCGGCACGGGTGTTGGTGTGGATGCTGCTGCGTGCCGGCGACAGCGTACGCGTCGACACCCATGGGTCGTCCACGTTCGGGTTCAGCAGCGGCGCGCAGTTGTAGTTCGTCGTGGCGCCGGACGTCGGGCACGTGCTGGTCTTCGTCAGCGGATTGTTCGTATCGGGCGAGAACAGGTAGGAGCCGCGGTCGGTCTGCTCGCGCGAGAACTCGATGCCCGCCGCGAAGTTGTGCTTGATCGTGCCGGTGCGCGCTTCGCCGGTCAGCGCCGTGCTGTTGGCCGCCGTCTTCGTCTCGACGACGCGCGTGTTCGCGCGGCGCCACACGGTACTGTATCGAACCACGTTACCCTTCGAGTCGTCCGGCTGCGTCCACACGTAATCCTGGTTGGTCTTGCCGTAGCGCGTCACGTTGCGCAGCGACAGGCCGTTGCCGAAGTCGTGCTTGACGTCGACGGTGCCGATGTCCGTCTTGGTGTCGCGGAAGTCGCGGCTCGTCAGGCCGTAGAACGTATCGCGCGGCACGTCGATCGGCGTGCCGTTGCCGTTCTTCGCCACGTCGGCGCCGGTGGTGATCGGGTTGTTGAACGGCAGGCCCGTGTCGGGCAGCTCGCTCGATTGCATGTGGTAGTACGACAGGTTGACCTTGGTCGGACCGGACAGCCCAAAGCCGATCGTCGGCGCGATGCCCCAGCGGTCGCCGCCCACCGGGCCGCGGCCCGGCACGTTGGCGTCGTGGTACATCAGCGCCACGCGCGCGGCGGCATCGCCCCCCAGCGTGCGGTTCACGTCCGCCGTCACACGGCGATACTGGTCCGTGCCGAGGCCGACGCTGGCGTTGTAGAAGTTGTCCAGCTTGGCCGTCTTCGTGACGATGTTGACGCCGCCGCCGGCCGACGCACGTCCGCCGTATGCGGAATTCGGGCCCTTGACGACTTCGATCTGCTCGATCGCGAACACTTCGCGCGATTGCGAACCGCTGTCGCGGATGCCGTCGATGTACGTGTCGGTCTGGGCGTTGTAGCCGCGGATGAACAGGTTGTCGCCGACCGGGTTGCCGCCTTCCGCGGCGCCCATCGTGATGCCCGGCACGGTGCGCAGCGCGTCCGTCAGCGACGTGGCGCCCGTCTGCGCGATCACTTCGGCGGGCACGACGGTGACGGATTTCGGCGTATCGAGCAGGGGTGCGGTGAACTTGTCGGATGCCGAGCGCTGCGGAATCTGGAACTCGTTGTTCGCGGCCCGGCCGGTAACGGTTACTTCCGGCATCTTCTGGTCGCCCTGCGTGGCGACGGGCGCGGCGGCGTCCTTCGTTTCGGCATGCAGTGCGAGGGGCAGCGCGAGCGTGGCGATGGCGGCGAGCGTGGCTGGCGTGTGCTTGCGGCTCTTAATGTACGACATGTCCATCCTTATTGTTGCGTTGACCGTAAAATGCGAATGATAATAGTTTTCATTTACCTTAGCAACGCGATTCCCCCTGTTTTGGCCACAGTATCGGCAGGCGCGCTTACGCCCCTGTGCTCCATCTGGCAAAATGGCACGATCATTAACATGAAGAAGGTTCACACCCATGAAGGGCGATAAAGACGTCATCCGTCTGCTGAATGCACAGCTGACGAACGAACTCACCGCGATCAACCAGTACTTCCTGCACTCCCGTATGTACCGCCACTGGGGCTTTGCAAAGCTGGCGAAGAAGGAATACGAGGAATCGATCGGCGAGATGAAGCATGCGGACAAGCTGATCGACCGCATCCTGATGCTGGACGGCCTGCCGAACCTGCAGGCGCTGCACAAGCTGCTGATCGGCGAGTCGACCCAGGAGATGCTGGAAGCGGACCTGAAGCTGGAGCGCGGCGCGCACGTCACGGTCAAGGAAGGCATCGCGCAGGCGGAAAAAGTGGGCGACTACGTGTCGCGCGACCTGCTGCTGGAAATCCTCGAGGATACCGAGGAACACATCGACTGGCTGGAAACGCAGATCGACCTGATCGGCAAGGTCGGCATCCAGAACTACCTGCAATCGCAGATGGCGCCGGCGGACGAATAAGCCGGCCCTGGCCGGCGCCCGGGCGCCGGCCGCTATCGACCCGAAGCTTCAGGCCCCGCCTGAAGCTTCGCTCCACTGCCCCAGCCAGTGGTTATAACTCCCCACCTCCTGCGGCACCGCGCCCGCATAGCCGCACGAAGCGGCGGCGAACGCGTTGGCACGCGCCAGCGTGCGCTCCATCGTCCAGCCGCGCAGCCGGCCCAGCAGGAACACGGCATCGAACGCATCGCCCGCCCCCACCGCATCGACGAAGCACTCGCTCGTGCCCGTGCCGTGATCGGCCAAGTGCGCGCCATCGGCGGACAGGTACAGCGCGCCGCGCGCGCCAATCGTCACGACCAGCGCCGACAGCGAGAAGTTGTGCATCATCGCGCGGCACTCGGTATCGACGGAGATGCATTCCATGTTCACCGTGTCCGGGCACGTGTGGCAGTACCACTTGAAGAGCTGCTGCAATTCCTCTTCGTTGACCTTGACGATGTCGGCCTGCTGCAGCGAGTCGAACACGATCGCTTCGTCGACGTGGCCGGCACGCAGGTTCAGGTCGAGGAAGCGTACGGCGTCCGTCTGTTCCAGCAGCGCGTGCAACGCCGCGCGCGATGCGGGATCGCGCTGGGCCAGCGTGCCGAAGCAGAAGATGGAAGGTTGCGCGGCCTGCAGCGCCGTCAACGCGGCGCTGCCGTCGATGTGGTCGTAGGCCTGGTCGGGCACGATCGTGTAGCGGTGGCTGCCGTCCGCGCCGACCTCGACGTGCACGCTGCCCGTCGCTTCGCCGGCGCCCGTTTGCAGGCCCGACTGGGACATCTCAAAGCGCGTGAATTCGTTGCGGACCAGCGCGCCGTTGTCATCGTCGCCGATGCGGGTGATCATCGTGACGGGCAGGCCGAAGCCGGCCAGGTGCCGCGCCAGGTTGAACGGCGCACCGCCGACGACGCGGCGGGTGCTGAAATCGTCCACCAACGCTTCGCCGAATACCGCTACAGATTGTTCCTTCGGTTCCATGTACGCCCCGTTGCGACAAGTGACGCCACAGTGTAGCGCAATCGGCCGGCGGGGCCGTTCACGTCACGGTGCGGGGCGCCGGCAGCGCCGGTGCTGCCGGGTCAGGCTTGCGGGACGCTGTCGCGGAACGATGGCCGCTCGTGCAGCTTGTCGTGCAGGCGCGAGAGGTTCGGGTGCGGCGTGCGCCAGTCGATCTCGGGGAAGCGGAAGCTGAGCCAGCCCAGCGCGCAGCCCACGGCCACGTCCGCCAGCGAATAATGATTGCCGGCGCACCAGGGCGATTCGGCCAGCCGCTCGGACATCGAGGCGAGACCGCGTGCCACTTTCGTCAGCTGGCGATCGATGAACTCGCCGCTTTGCAGCTCGGCCGGGCGCTGCGTGCGCTCGAGGCGCACGGCGACACCCGCATCGAGCACGCCATCGGCCAGTGCTTCCCAGTTCTTGATGTCCGCCCGCTCGCGGCCATTCGGCGGCAGCAGCTTGCACACCGGCGTGAGCGTGTCGAGGTACTCGACGATCACGCGCGAGTCATACATCACATAGCCATCTTCCATGACGAGGCAGGGCACCTTGCCAAGCGGATTGAGCTGGTGGATCGTGGTTTCCGGTACCCACACGTTTTCCAGCTGGATCTGGTAATCGAGCTTTTTCTCCGCGAGCACAACGCGTACCTTGCGCACATAGGGACTGGCGAGCGAACCGATCAGTTTCATAGGGAACCACAAAGAGGGATTGGTCCTCAGTATAGCATTCCGACCTGCCGGCGCTGTGGCGAAAAAGCGGGTTGCGACGATGGTAAAATCGTTTCTTTTTCCTGCCTTCCTCCTTTCGCTATGACCACTCCCTACTCCACGTTGTCGGCCCTGTCCCCGCTCGATGGGCGCTATGCCGCCAAGACCGACAAACTGCGTCCGATCCTGTCCGAAGCCGGCTTCATGCACCACCGCGTGAAGGTCGAGATCGCGTGGCTGCAGGCGCTGTCGCAAGCCGGCTTCGCCGAGATCAAGCCTTTCTCGCCGCAAGCCACCGCGCTGCTGGACAAGCTGGCCAACGACTTCACCGAGAGCGACGCCGCGCGCATCAAGGAAATCGAAGCCGTCACGAACCATGACGTGAAGGCCGTCGAATACTGGCTGAAGGAACAGGTCAAGGACGTGCCGGAACTGGTGGCCGCAACCGAGTTCATCCACTTCGCCTGCACGTCGGAAGACATCAACAACACGTCGCACGGCATGATGCTGAAAGCCGCGCGCGACGCCGTGATGGTGCCGGCGTTGAACGGCCTGGTGGCGAAGCTGAAGGAGATCGCGCACGCCAACGCGGACGTGCCGATGCTGTCGCGCACGCACGGCCAGACGGCAAGCCCGACGACCTTGGGCAAGGAAATCGCCAACGTGGTCGCGCGCCTGCAGCGCGCCATCGAGCGCATCGCCGGCGTGCAAATCCTCGGCAAGATGAATGGCGCCGTGGGCAACTACAATGCGCACCTGTCCGCGTATCCGTCGGTCGACTGGCCGGCGTTCTCGAAGAACGTGATCGAGCAGCGCCTGGGTCTCGTGTTCAACCCGTACACGATCCAGATCGAACCGCACGACTACATGGCCGAACTGTTCGACGCGTTCGCGCGCGCCAACACGATCCTCCTGGACCTGAACCGCGACATCTGGACGTATGTGTCGCTGGGCTACTTCAAGCAGAAGCTGAAGGCGGGCGAGATCGGTTCGTCGACCATGCCGCACAAGGTCAACCCGATCGACTTCGAGAACTCGGAAGGCAACCTGGGCCTGGCGAACGCCGTGCTGAAGCACCTGTCCGAAAAACTGCCCGTGTCGCGCATGCAGCGCGACCTGACGGATTCGACCGTGCTGCGCAATATCGGTGTGGGCCTCGGCTATACGCTGCTGGCCTACGACAGCTGCCTGCGCGGCCTGAACAAGCTGGAAGTGAACCCGGCGCGCCTCGCGGCCGACCTGGACGCCAGCTGGGAAGTGCTGGCCGAGCCGGTGCAGACGGTGATGCGGCGCTACGGCATCGAGAACCCGTACGAGCAGCTGAAGGAACTCACCCGCGGCAAGGGCATCACGAAGGAAGCGCTGCAGGAATTCATCGGCAAGCTGGCGATCCCGCAGGAAGCGAAGGACCTGCTGCTGGCGATGACGCCGGCGAACTACACGGGCATCGCGGCCCAGCTTGCGAAGGCGATCTGAACGATTTAAGCCCCGCCTCAGCGAGGGCTCTATGACGGCAGCTTCTTATCCGGTAGGGTAAGGGCTGCCGTTTTTTTATCGCCAGCAAGCTTGTCGATTCTTTGCTACAGTAGCCGCGTTTAGTTCTAATGCGTACTAATTAACGAGAGAGCAATATGCAACGCTACACGAAACCCGCGATGGTGCTGCACTGGCTGATCGCGCTGTTGATCGTCGCCGCCTTCACGATGGGGCTGGTGATGGTCGACATTCCCGGCTTCACGCCGACCAAGCTGAAGTATTTTTCGTGGCACAAGTGGATGGGCGTGACGGTGCTGCTGCTGGCCGCGGTGCGCCTGCTGTGGCGTCACGGGAACCGGCCGCCGCCGCACCCGGCCAGCATGGCCCAATGGCAGGTGAAGGCGGCCGACGTGACCCACGTGCTGCTGTACGTGCTGATGTTTGCCGTGCCGCTGTCCGGCTACCTGTACACGACCGCGGCCGGCGTGCCAGTCGTCTACCTGGGGCTGTTCCAGATCCCCGCCGCGTTCGCAGCCGATCCGGCGCTGAAGGCTGTGCTGAAACCCGTCCACTACTGGCTCAACATGGCAATGGCCGCGCTCGTCGTGCTGCACGTGGCCGCGGCGCTGAAACACCAATTCGTCGATCGGGATGATGTCCTGAAACGCATGCTTCCTTAACCTACCGGAGTCCTCATGAAGAAAATCCTGTTCGCATCCCTGCTGGGCGTGGCTATCGCGGCCGGCGCCGCCGTCGTGAAGACCGATCCCGCCAAGACGAGCGTGTCGGCCGTGTTCAAGCAGATGAACGTGCCGGTCGAATCGAAGTTCAAGAAGTACGCCATCGCGCTCGACTACGATGCGGCCAAGCCGGATGCGTCGAAGGCCACCGTGGAAGTGGAGACGGCGAGCCTGGACATGGGCGACCCGGAATACAACAAGGAAATCACGAAGAAGGAATGGTTCAACTCGGCGCAGTTCCCGAAGGCGACGTTCGTGTCGTCGTCGATCAAGAGCGCCGGTGCCGGCAAGCTGAACGTGACCGGCAAGCTGACCATCAAGGGCAAAGTCACCGACGTCACGTTCCCGGTCACCATCAAGACCGAGGGCGGCAAGCAGGTGTTCGACGGCGCGGTGCCGATCAAGCGCCTGACCTACAACATCGGCGAAGGCGAATGGAAGGACACCAGCATGGTGGCCGATGAAGTGACGATCAAGTTCCACGTCGTATCGCAATAAACCACAGCAACCACACCACGAAGGAGACTGCATGAAATCGACCCTGCTGATCGCGCTGCTGGCCCTGGCCGGCCTGGCCAACGCTACCACGTACAACATCGACCCTGGCCACACCTACCCGAGCTTCGAAGCGGACCACAAGGGCCTGTCGCTGTGGCGCGGCAAGTTCAACAGCACCAAGGGCACGGTAACGATGGACCGCGCCGCGAAGACGGGCTCCGTCGACATCACGATCGACATGAACTCGATCGACTTCGGCCACGACAAGATGAACTCGCACGCAAAATCGCCGGACATCTTCAACGTCGAGAAATTCCCCACGGCGACGTACAAGGGCAAGTCGCTGAAGTTCAACGGCGACCAGCTGGTGAGCGTGGACGGCGAGCTGACGATGAACGGCGTGACGAAGCCCGTCGAACTGAAGGTGGACCGCTTCAAGTGCATCCAGGACCCGCGCCTGAAGCGCGAAGTGTGCGGCGCCAACGCGACCGCCGAATTCAAGCGCACCGACTTCGGCATCAACTTCGGCATCCCCAACTTCGCCCCCGAGGTGAAGCTGGCGATCCAAGTCGAAGCGATCGCCGCCGAATAAGCGTCCCACGCTTCCCCTCCAGGCCCCGCCGCCCCGCGGGGCTTTTTCTTTTCCGCAGCGTTGTAAAACCCCGACGGGGGACTGTCCCTCGATTTCGGAAATATTTCCAGAATCGAGGGACAGTCCCCGAATTTTGGAAACTTTTGCTGGCGGCACGTTTCACCGGTCCGCAGCGCGCGCGTCACTCTGCGCAAGCGGCAGGTGCGAATGCAGCGGATGTCGCCGCGCCGCAAGTCAAGCGCGCTCGGGCGCCAATTTCGGTTGTTTTACCACAGGGGGACTGTCCCTCGATTTCAGCAATATTTCCTGAATCGAGGGACAGTCCCTTGTTTGTGGCAACACGGTGCCGGCATTGCGCCAGCGGGCTGTCGGGGTGCGTCAGTGCTTGCGTCCGGTCTCTGCGCGTCGTACAGTTGGTTATAAAAATGACATATAAAAGTCGCAACCAAACGGGGAAGACCATGGGGACGTCCGCGCGGCATCAGAACAACTTCAACCTGCTGCGGCTTGTGCTCGCGCTGCTTGTGCTGCTGTCGCACGCGCCGGAGCTGCAGGACGGCGACCGCCACCGCGAGCTGCTGACCCAGCTGTTTCATACGCTGTCGTTCGGCGAGCTGGCCGTCGACGGCTTTTTCCTGCTGAGCGGCTACCTGATCGTGCAAAGCTGGGATCTCGATCCCGTGCCGGCGCTATTCCTGAGAAAGCGGGTGCTGCGCATCTATCCCGGCTTCATCGTCGCGAGCCTCGTCTGCATCTACCTCATCGCGCCGCTGGGCGCCGATGCTGCGCGCTATTTTGCCGAGCTGTCGACGGCCAAGGTCGCGCTTGGCCTGGCCGTGCTGCATGGGCCGATGATTCCGCCCGTCTTCGAAGGCTTGCCGTATCCGCAGGTGAACGGCGCGATGTGGACGATCATGCGTGAGTTCGCCTGCTATCTCGCCGTGATGCTGATCGGGCTGGCCGGCGGCGTGCGCCGGCGCGGCGTGTGGCTCGCGCTGACACTGACGGGCTTTGGCGCCTACCTGTACGCGTCGTTCGGCCTGCCGCTGCCGTGGGCGCCGCTGGGCCTGCTGCTGGAAGATCCGATTGTCCGCCTGGGCTCGCTGTTCTTTGCCGGCGGCTGCTTTTACCTGTATCGGGATGCGTACCGCTTCACGCCGCGCGCCGCGCTGGTCGCCGGTGCGATCTTGCTTGCGGCAATGTTCTCGCACCGCTATGCCGAGCTCGCGCTGGCCAGCTGTGGCGCCTACCTGCTGTTCTACTTCGCGTTCCGGCCGATGCGGCTGACGGCCACGTTCAACCGCTTGCCTGACGTGTCATACGGCGTCTACCTGTACGGCTGGCCTGTGCAGACATTGCTGCTCGCTTACCTGCCGCCGCTGTCGCCATGGGCGATGCTCGGCATCGCCGGCCTGATCGTGCTGCCGCTCAGCGTACTGAGCTGCTATCTCGTCGAGCAGCCGCTGCTGAGGTTGAAGCACACGGGCCGCGCCGTGCCCGCCGGGGCAGGCACGTGAAAAGGGGGCCGGCGGCCCCCAGGCTTACTTACGGACCGATCGCGTTGGCTTACTTGCCGTCGCGATCCCAGTCACCCGGCAGCGCCCGTTCGACCTTGTCCCACGCGGCGCGCGTGGCGCTCTTCGCTTCGTGCCACGTCAGGCGCGAGCTGCCTTTCGTGCGTTCCCAGTCGCTCTGCAGGTTCGCCTCGTTGGCGTCCCAGTTGCCGCGGTAGTTCGCGCGGCTGTTGTAGCCCAGCGAATAGGCTGGATCGTAATCGTCGTACTGGTACGCCGGGTTGTAGTACGCCTCGTTGCGGTACTGGTTTTCCCAGTAGGTCTTTTCCTCGGCCGGGTTGACGAGGCCGCCAGCACCCTTGCCCGCCATGCCGCCAGCCAGCGCACCGATCGCGCCGCCCGCCGCCATGCCCACCGGACCACCGGCCGCACCCATGGCCATGCCGGCCATTGCGCCACCGCCGGCGCCGACACCCGTCGCCAGGTGGTGATCGGACAGGTCGTCACCCGACTTCGGATTCACCACTTCGGCCGCGCCCTTGCCGGCCAGGCCGCCGGCGATGCCGCCGACCACCGCACCGGCCGCCATGCCGATCGGACCGCCCGGCGTACCCGCCGCCAGGCCTGCCGCCGCACCGCCGGCCGCGCCGACACCAGTGCCGATCACGTGCTGGCCGGCACTGTCTTTCCAGCTCGACTCGATATGTGCCGCATCCTCATCGGAACGGGCATGCACGCCCATCACGATGCCGCCCTTCTTCAGGCCTTCCTCATAGTGCTGCACGCGTTCCTCGGGGATGCCGGCGCCGATCAGCGCGCCCAGCAGGCCGCCAGTGATACCACCCGCGCCGGCGCCCGCCAGTGCAGCCGCCAGCGGGCCCGCAACGACGACACCGAGACCCGGCAGCACGAGGGTCGTGCCGACCGCGGCAACCGCTGCCAGCGCAGCGCCGATCGCACCGCCGACGCCGGCGCCGATGCCGGCACCCTCGGCAGCCTTGCTGCCCAGTTCCGTTTCGATCTGGTCGTTGCCGCTGAAGTAGCGCTTGCGGGTCTCGTCGGACATCAGCACATTGATGTCGTCCTTGCCGTAACCACGCGACGTGGCATGGTGGTAAGCGCGCTCAGCGCTCTCCCGGTCGTTGAACAGGCCGGTGACCAGACGGGTTTCTTTTTTCGATTGGTTCATGGGGGAATTCCTTTCGTTCAGGTCGATTTGATCGTTCACGATAGGCGCCCCGCCACGATCCTTCTGTACGTTTACGCACCAAGGTGGAACATGCCTGTTGGCAGGCGGAACAGCCACTCTCCGTTCGCTGGCGCACGGACCAGCGCCCGCCACGCGCCTACACTTTTTTCACGGCAGGGCTGGAACGGCCCGGTCTCTTTCGTCAACGATATAAAGGGGAATGAGCATGAACTTTATTATCTGGATCGTTATCGGCGGCATCATCGGCTGGCTTGCCAGCCTCGTCATGAAAACGGACGCCCAGCAAGGGCTGTTCCTCAACGTGGTGGTCGGCATCGTCGGCGCACTGCTCGGCGGCTGGCTGCTCTCGCCCCTGTTCGGCACGGGCACCATCAACGCGGACGACTTCAGCCCATTGTCACTGCTGGTATCGTTCCTCGGCGCCGTCATCTTGCTGGCGATCGTGAACCTGGTGTTCCGCGGACGAGCGCGCTGATTTCGGCATCTGCCGTCAAGACCGGCGCGCTGCGCCGGTTTTTTTTCGCCCCTCGCAACGGCGCCTGCGGGATTGACCAAGACTCATGCATTACGGATACTGACGACCGCCCCACACGTGTGCCGTCTTCCTTCACCGTTGCCGGAGTCTTCATGGTCGTCCGCCTCTTCCTCGCCCTCGCGCTCTTCGTCTCGCTCATTCCCGCTCACGCCCAGAAACCGCGCAACCGCGCCGAAGCGGTGGCCATCATTGCCGACATGCGCCGCATCGTCACGCCGCAAGGCATCGAACGCACGCAGGCCGTGCGCATCGGCGGCATCGACCAATGGGTCAGCATCCGCGGCATGGACCGCCGCAACCCCGTGCTGCTGATGATCCATGGCGGCCCTGGCTATGTGTCGATGCCGACCAGCTGGCACTTCCAGCGCGGCTGGGAAGACTTCTTCACGGTGGTGCAGTGGGACCAGCGCGGCGCCGGCAAGACGTATGCCGCGAACGATCCGGCCACCGTCGCCCCGACGATGACGCGCCAGCGGATGATTGACGACGCCATCGAGATGGTGGCCTGGCTGCGCAAGGAATTCGGCAAGGAGCGCATCTTTGTACTGGGCCACTCGTGGGGCAGTACGCTGGGCCTCGAAGTCGCGCAGCGCCACCCGGAGTGGCTGCATGCGTACATCGGCGCGGGCCAGATCACGAACTCACCGGAGAGCGAACGGCGCGGATGGCGCTTCGCGCTGGACGCCGCCCAGCGCGACAACAATGCCGCAGCGATCCGCGACCTGCAATCGATCGCACCGTATGCGGAGCCGGGCAAACCGATCGCATTGAAGGACCTGTTCTTGCAGCGCAAATGGCTGGGCCACTACGGCGGCGCGGTACACGGCCGGCGCAACTCCGATCACGAGGGTGCCGCGGGCCTCCTCTCACCCGAATACACGGACGACGACCTGCGCACCGTCTGGAAGGCGAACGATTTTTCGACGGAGCACCTGCTGGCCGAAACGATCGCGATTGACTTCTCCCGGCACACGAAGTTCGGCACGCCGATCGTCATCTTGAACGGCCGATACGACTACAACGTGTCGTCGTCGGCCGCCGCCGAATGGTTCGCCACCGTGCGCGCGCCGGCGAAAAAACTCGTGTGGTTCGAGCACTCGGCGCATGAGATGTTCAACGAGGAACCGGGCAAGTTCCTCGATGCATTGGTGCGGTATGCGCGGCCGTTTGCGGAACGCGCGGGGGATGTGGCGCCGTAGCAGATATGGCTGAGGCTGTGTCCCCTCGTGCCAGGCAGCCGGACCATGGTCTGGCGGACACAAGCTCAACAGTAAAGGGTTCATGAGCTCGTGTCCCTTGGTGCCAGGCACGAGGGGACACAAGCTCAGCCTTAAGTCGCAGTCCACTTCAACCCGGCAATGCACACGGCTATGCCCGCAATCAACGCGAGGCGCAGCGGCGCGGCGCTTTCGCCGTACAGCGCAATGCCGGCAGCCGCGACGCCGGCGGCGCCGATGCCTGTGAAGACGGCAAACGCTGTACCCACCGGCAGTTGGCGCAGCGCCAGCGTCAGCAGCACGATGGCGCCGTTCGCGCACACCAGGCCGGCGATGCTGGGCCACAGCCGCGTCCAGCCTTGCGCGTGCTTCAGCGCCAGCGCCATCGCCACGTCGGCCAGCGCGGCGGCCAGCAACAGCAGCCACGCCACGTCAGTCCCCTTCCTGGCCCTGGGCCGCCAGGGCCGCCTGCACGGCTGGGCGCGTGCCGATGCGGGCCAGCCATGCCGCCACTGACGGGTAGTCGGCGATCGGAATACCCAGCGTGCCGTGCTCGCGCAGCCATGGCCATGCGGCGATGTCGGCGATCGAGTACGCATCGCCCGCCAGCCACTCATGGCGCGCCAGCTGGGCCTCGACGACGCCGTACAGCCGCCGTGCCTCGTTGCCATAGCGCTGCAATGCCTGTTCGTTCGGCGTGCCGGCCGCATGGCGGAAGTACCACAGTTGCCCCAGCATCGGGCCGATGTGCGCGGCCTGCAGGAACAGCCATTGCAGCACCGCGCTGCGTGCCGCTCCGTCGCGCGGCAGCAGCTGCCCGGCCTTGTCGGCGAGATGGACCAGGATCGCGCCGGATTCGAAGATCGCCTGGCCGTCGTCGACGAGCAGCGGGATCTTGTGGTTCGGGCTCATGTCCGCGAACGGTGCATGGTGCTGCTCGCCCGCGTCCAGGTCCACCTTGCGCACCTCGTGCGCCAGATCGAGCTCGCGCAGTGCGATGGCGATCTTGTGGCCGTTCGGCGTGGCGGCGGTGTAAAACGTGATCATCGTGTCCTCCCAGTTGGTGAGGGGCCAGTATGCGTGCCGCGAGAACGCATTAGAATTCCTGTTTTACGCATACGGATTCTGCATCCATGCATGACTGGGAAGACTTGCACACGTTCGCCCCCGTCGTCCGCACTGGCAGCATTGCTGGCGCGGCGCGGGCGCTGAAGGTGAACCACTCCACCGTGCTGCGCCGGCTGGACAGCCTGGAACAGGGGTTAGGCGTACGACTGTTCGAGCGCCTGCGCACAGGCTATGTGCCGACGTCCGCCGGCGAAGCGCTGCGCGAGCGGCTGCTGCCCGTCGAGGAACAGATCGACGCGGCGGCGCGCGCGCTGGCCGGGCTGGATGAAGCGTTGTCCGGCACGATCCGCATGACGACCACCGATACGCTGGCGCCCCTGCTGATGCCGATGCTCAAGCGCTTCGCCGGCCAGCACCCGCAGGTGGCGCTGCAGCTCGTGATCAACAACGGCTTCCTGAACCTGACGCGGCGCGAGGCCGACGTGGCGCTGCGCCCGTCGAACGCGCCGCCGGCCAACCTCGTCGGCCGCAAGGTGGGCCGCGTCGCGACGGCGCTGTATGCGGCGCGCACTTACCTCGGCGAGGCAAAGCGCGACGGCATCGGGCGCACCGACTGGGCCCGCCATCGCTGGGTGGGCGTCGACGACAGCCTGGCCCACCTGGCGATCGCGCAGTGGATGACGCACCAGGTGCGGCCGGACCAGGTGGTGCTGCGCGCGGACAGCCTCGTCGCGCTGGCCGATGCGGTGGCAGCCGGCCTGGGCGTCGGCCCCCTGCTCTGCCTTCTGGCGGAGCAGCGCTCCGGCCTTGTGCGGCTGGCGGAGCCGGATCCGCGCTTGGATACGGAGCTCTGGCTGCTGTGCCACCGCGACCTGCGCGGCACGGCGCGCGTGCGTGCGCTGATGCGTTTCCTGCACGACGAGCTGGCGGCCTGCCGGCACATCCTGCCGGCATGAGTTACAGTTGCCGTTCCCATCATCACTTCGGAGAAAAGCATGGCAAGGAAAGTCGCTGTCCTC
This sequence comes from Pseudoduganella flava, assembly GCF_007830495.1. Taxonomy (GTDB): domain Bacteria; phylum Pseudomonadota; class Gammaproteobacteria; order Burkholderiales; family Burkholderiaceae_D; genus Rugamonas; species Rugamonas flava. Next base: position 15,964 of record NZ_VLKW01000022.1, read on the forward strand.
GTCGGCAGCCTGCGCAAGGAATCGCTGACCCGCAAATACGCCCGCGCGATCGCCGCGCTGCTGCCGCCCGCGTTCGAGGCCGAGCTGATCGAGCTCGACATGCCGCTGTATAACCAGGACCTGGACGATGCCGGCACGCCGCCCGCCGCCTGGACGGAGTTCCGAAACAAGCTCAAGGCCGCCGAGGCCGTGCTGTTCGTCACGCCCGAGTACAACCGCACGATTTCCGGCGCGCTGAAGAACGCGATCGACGTCGGCTCGCGGCCGTGGGGCCACAGCGTCTGGACCGGCAAGCCGGCCGCCGTCGTGTCGCAATCGCCCGGTGCGATGGGCGGCTTCGGCGCGAACCACAATGTGCGCCAGGCTGTCGTGTTCCTGAACGTGCCCGTGATGCCTGCGCCCGAGCTTTACCTGGGCAACTCCGCGAACAACCTGGCCGAGGATGGCAGCATCGCCAACGAACAGACGAAGGAAGTGATCGGCAAGTTCGTGGCAGCGTTCACGCAATGGGTCGAGGCGAACGCGCCGGGCAAATAAGCCTTCACCTGCAATCGGCCGAGCCGAAGCGGTAAGGCTGGCCGCGCGCGACCGGGTGGCGCAACGTGGCTTCGTGCCCGCCCGGGTGCACCGTCAGCAACGACGGCGTGCCATCCTGGCGCAGCAGCGCCAGCCGGGCGCCGGGAAAACGCTGCGGGATCAGCGCGATGTCGTCATTTGCCAGCGCGCCGTGGTGCACCAGCACGCGGCACGCCGGGCCGAAGTCCAGCATCGCAGCCAGCGTGGCCGGCCGCATGCCGCGCGGATCGGGCATCGCCGTCAGCCGAAGGCGCGTATCGCCCTTGCGGATCGTGATGCCTTCCCACGTATCGAGCGGATAGACGCTCTGCCAGCCCTGCCCGCGCAGCACCGCGGCCGTGCCGGTCATCGCGACGACGGGGCGGGCGCTCCATGCGGCCAGCGCCGGCGCATCGGGCTGCGACAACAGCACCACGTCCGCCAGCTGCGCTGCCTGCCATGCATCGGCTGTGCCGTCGTCGCTGCCCGGATCGACCAGCACGGCCAGCCCGCGCACCCGCACCAGCACCGTTGCCTTGCCGACGAACTGCACGGCGCCGCCGGGATCGAAGCGGTCCGCGCCGGACGGGATCGTGATGCGAAAGCGCGGCACGTCCGCCGCCTGGGCACACGATGCAATGAGCAACAGCGTGGACCACAGCATCGTCCACCACGCAAGCGGGGTCTTCATGCGTCCTCCCATAAAACCCCACAGATAGCACGGCGCCGGCCGCGGCCGGGCGAGCTGCCGCAAAGGCTGCGAGCGCCGTGGCTGGCACGCCACGCGTCAGCGCGCCGCGGCGGGCTCGAACTTCCACGTCTCGCCGTGCTTCAGATACGTGACCTTGTCCGCCAGCCCCGCTTTCTGCACAGCCTTCTGGAAGTCCGACAGCGGCGACTTGAAGACGTCGTAGTCGTTGTAGTGGATCGGGATCGCCCGGTCCGGCGCGATCAGCTTCAGCATCTTGACGCCCTCCTGGGCATCCATCGTCACCGTGACGATGCCGAGGATTTTCGTGCCGCCCAGGTGCAGCAGCGCCAGGTTGACGCCCGGGTAACGGCGCGGGATTTCGTCGATGTCGCCGTACACCATCGTGTCGCCGCTGACATAGACACGGTAGTGCCCCGCGGCCGATGCGAAGTCCAGCATCGATCCCATCACGGGCGGCAGCAGCGCCGCCACCGGCAGCGGGCCATGGCGGCCGGGCATCGACGTCACGCGCAACGTCGTGCCGCCCTTCGTCACCTGCAGGTCCTGCCACGTGCCCAGGCCGATCACGGCGGTAAAGCCCATCTGGCGCAGCTTGTCCGCTGCAGGCGCCGTCGTGACGATCGGCGTGGCGCGGTTCAGTTTTTCCTGCACCAGCTTGTCGAAGTGGTCTTCGTGCAGGTGCGACACGAGCACGAGGTCGATCGGCGGCAGCGCGCCGAAATCGATGGCGGGATTGGTCTGCCGTTCGGACGTCAGCCCATAGCCCAGGTGCACGTGCTCGCCCTTGTGCAGGAAGTTCGGGTCCGTCAACACCGTCAGGCCGCCGTAGCGGAGCAGCACCGTGGCCGTGCCGATGAACTGCACCGAGTGCTCGGCCTGGGCAGCCGGCGTGCCGGCGGGAATGTTCAGGGTATAGCGCGGCGCCGTCGTGGGCTGCGCAGAGGCCGGCCCCGCCAGCACCGAGGCCAGCACAAGCAAGATTTCGATCACGAAACATCGATGACGCGAAACAAGGTGTTTCATTGGTCCTCCTGTCCCTTGAAAACACCTTTGATAGCACGGCTTTCACCGGCCCGCCCGCACGTTACGGGGCGGGTGCGGCATCCAAGCCACAGCAGGCACGATGCTACAATCCCGGACTCGGCCGCCTACCCGGCAGCGCCGTTCCTGTCAATGCTCCTGAGATCCAGATCATGCACCCCGAATCGCTCGCACCCATGCTCACGCCCTACGAAAAGGGCAACCAGAACCAGACCACGCTGTGGACCGAATGCATCGCGTTTTACGAAGAACTCGCGCGCCGCTTCCCCACCGTGCTGCGCTTCGGGCAGGCTGGCGTGTCGGATGGCGGCATTCCGCTGCATGTGGGCATCGTGAGCGCGGACGGCGTGTTCGACCGGGAAGCGATCAAGCGCGCCGGCCGGCCCGTATTCTTCAACAATAACGGCATCCACCCCGGCGAACCGGAAGGCATCGACGCGTGCATGGCGATCGTGCGCAACTTCTGCTTCGATCCCGCGAAGCTGGCCACGCTGGGCAACACCGTCCTGCTGTTCGTCCCGATCTACAACGTGGACGGTTGCCTGAACCGCGCCAGCACGTCGCGCCCGAACCAGATCGGCCCCGAGCTGTTCGGCTTCCGCGGCAACAGCCGCCACCTGGACCTGAACCGGGACTTCGTCAAGTGCGACACACTGAACGCGCGTTTCTTCAACGAGTTGATCACGGCCTGGGATCCAGACGTGATGGTGGACACCCACACGTCCAACGGCGCCGACTACACGTACACGATGACCTTGATCCACACGCAGGCGGACAAGCTGGGATCGAACCTCGGCCCGTTCCTGCGCCACACGATGCTGCCGCATATCTTCAAGGAGATGGAGGCGCGCGGCTGGCCGACGTGCCCATACGTGAACCCGGTGCAGGACACGCCGGATGACGGCATCGCCGAATTCCTCGAAGTGCCGCGCTTCTCGACGGGCTTCACGGCGCTGCACAACATCATCGGCTTCATGCCCGAAACGCACATGCTCAAGCCCTTCCAGGACCGCTACGAGTCGATGCGCACGCTGCTCGACGTGACGCGCGAGTTCACGGTCACGCATGCGGCCGAGATCCAACGGCTGCGCGCCGAAGCAAAAGCGGCGCAGCGCCAACAGAAGGAATGGCCCGTCACGTGGCGCATGGACGAGGACCACCCGACCACGTTCCGCTTCAAGGGCTACGAGGCGCGCCGTCACGCCAGCGTGCTGGGCAACTACGCGCGGCTGTCTTACGACCGCAGCAAGCCGTATGAAAAGGACATCCCCTACTACAGCAACTTCGTGGCCGACACGGTCGTGCGCGTGCCGCGGGCCTACGTGATCCCGCAGGCCTGGCGCGAAGTGGTCGAGCGCCTGCAATGGAACGGCGTCCAGATGACGCGCGTCGAAGCGCCGCGCCAGGTCGAGGCGAAGTACTACCGGATCGGCGAGCTGTCCACCCGCGCCACCGCCTACGAAGGCCATATGTTCCACGACGTCGTCGACGTGACTGAGCACACCGGCACGTTCACGCTGAACACCGGCGACTGGATCGTGCCGCTGGACCAGGACAATGCCCGCTACGCCGTCGAAACGCTGGAACCGCAAGCGCACGACAGCTTCTTCCGCTGGGGCTTCTTCAACTCGGTGTTGGAGCGCAAGGAAGCGATCTCGGACTACGTGTTCGAGGACCTGGCCGTGGAGCTGCTGGAGACCGAGCCGGCGCTGAAGGCGAAGTTCAATGCGTGGAAGGCCGCGAACCCGGACCAGCTATCGAACCAGGATGCGGTGCTGCACTTCATCCTGCACAACTGCGAGCGGCACGCCGAGCCGGAGTGGCGGCGCTATCCGGTACTGGGGCTGGTGTAAGGACGGGTCCATGTCCCGGTCCCTGCATTACGCCCTTTCACCGCGCACGTTCTTCCACAGCCACTACTTCCATCTGGGCCTGCGCTTCGGCGCGGGCCTGATCGGCATCGTCTGGCTGACGCTGGCGACGTCCGACATGGCCACGGCCATGTCGGTGGGCATCGGCGCGCTGTGCACCGCGCTGATGGACATGCCCAGCCCGTTGCGCCACAAATTCAACGAGATGCTGTCGGCGGTACTGCTGTGCAGCGTCGTGACGTTGCTGGTGAGCCTGTGCGCGCCCTACTTCTGGCTGCTGATCGGCGTGCTCGTGCTGCTGTCGTTCTGCGCCAGCATGATGGTCGTCTACGGCAAGAAGTCGATGCCGCTGCAACTGGCGACGCTCTTCATCATGACGATGTCGATGGAGCACCACATGACGCCCATGCAGGCGCTCGTGCACGTGGGCCTGTTCACGCTGGGCGGCGTGGCCTACCTCGCGTATGCGATGGCCATCTCGTGGGTGCTGCGCCACCGCATCAAGCAGCAGGTGCTGGCCGAAGCGCTGTTCGAACTGGCGGCCTACATCGACATCAAGGCGGACTTCTACGACACGCGCTACAACCTCACCGAGCAGTTCAACAAGCTGGTACGCCACCAGGCCTTGCTGGCGGACCGTCAGCAGGCGTCGCGCGACCTGATCCTGCGCGCGCACCAGAACCGCAAGGATGCGATCGTCGTGCAGGTCCACGTGCACATGCTGGACCTGTATGAACTGATTCTGTCCACGCATACGGACTACGCGCAGCTGCGCGTGCACCTCGCCGACTCGCCGGCGCTGATCGCCCTGCGCGACCTCGCGTACAAGTGCGCGCGCGACATCGAATCGGTGGCCTATGCCGTCACGCGCAAGAAGGCGTCGTACCAGTCGATCAGCTACGAGCCGGAACTGGCGGCGATCGAGACCGAGCTGGCCGAACTGCAGCGGCGCGTCGATGCCGGCAAGCCGGCCCAGGAAGCGCTGGCGGTGCTGCGGGCGCAGCGCAACAAGGTGCGCGCGATCATCAACATGGTGGGCGAGCTGCACGTGGCTAGCCAGAAGGTATCCGACAGCACGCCGTTCTGGCTGGACGCGGACATGCAACCGTTCCTGTCGCAGCAGCGCTACGAGCTGCAGGTGATGCTGTCGCACTTCCGGATGGATTCGCCGATCTTTCGCTTCTCGCTGCGCGTGGCGATGGCGATCGCCGTCGGCCTGGCGGTGGGCACGCTGCTGCCATATTCGGCGCACAGCTACTGGATCATCCTGACGATCGTGATCATCCTGCGCCCCAGCTTCGCGATGACGAAGCAGCGCCGCAGCGACCGCATCGTCGGCACCGTGATCGGCTGCGTGATCACGGCGCTGATCCTGGTGTTCTTCAACCACCCGGCCGTCGTGCTGGCGGCGCTGATCCTGTCGACGATCGCCACGCCCACGTTCGTCTACCTGCGCTACCGCTACACGGCGATCGCCGTGTCGATCATGATCCTGCTGCAGATGAACCTCGCGGCCGGCGGCAGCATCCAGGTGATCACCGAACGCCTCGTCGACACGTTCATCGGCGCGGCCGTCGCCACCGTGTTCAGCTTCGTGCTGCCGTCGTGGGAATACCAGTCGCTGCCCAAGCTGATCCAGCAGGTGCTGGCCGCGAACCTGCGCTACATGGAAGCGGCGTTCGAGCTGTTGCAGGGCAAGTGCCGCAACGACTTCCCTTACCGCATCCAGCGCAAGGGGCTGATGGATGCGCTGGCGACCTTGTCAGGTGCCATGGTGCGCATGCTCGACGAGCCGGCCAGCAAGCGCCGCGCCGTCGAGGACATCAACCTGTTCATCGTGCAGAACTACCTGCTTGTCGCCCACGTGGCGGCACTGCGCGCGATCCTGCGCCGCCACGTGAAGGACATCCCGGCACGCGAGGTGAACCGCATGCTGGCCGCCAGCCATGTGCAGGTTTGCCGTACACTGGCCGAGGCGCTCGCGAAACACGGTGTGCAGGCGCCACTGCCGAACCTCGAGGCGGACCTGGCGTGGTCGGAGACGATCGCTCCGACCGGTTCGGTCGAGTGGGCGGGCTGGCCCGTCGTGCAGCGCCGCGTGCGGCTGCTGCAGGCGGACGCCGAGAAAATCACCGTGCACAGCGAGGCGATCGAGCGCAACGTGGTCAAGCAATGAGTGGACGCGACCTGCTGGCGGCCCTGGTCGTCGTGGTCATCTGGGGCACCAACTTCGTCGCGATGAAGGTGGGCCTGCAGTACCTCACGCCGTTCCAGCTGGGCGCGGCCCGCTACCTGTTCGCGGTGCTGCCGCTGGTGCTGTTCCTGCGCCGCCCGCCCGTCGCGCCGAAGTGGATGCTGCTGTACGGCCTGTTCCAGGGCGTGGGCCAGTTCGGTTTCGTGTTCGTGTCGCTGAAGGTCGGCATGAGCGGCGCGCTCGCATCGGTCCTGCTGCAGACGCAGGTGTTCTTCACGGCGCTGTACGGCTACGCGCTGCTGGGCGAGAAGCCGGGCCGGCCGCTGCTGGCCGGCCTGTTCCTCGCCGCGCTGGGCCTCGTCTGCTTCGGCATGAACTACGTGGGCCGTGCAGCCGATGCGGAAACGACGCCGCTCGGCTTCGCTCTCGTGCTGGCCGGCGCGGCGATGTGGGCCGCATCGAACATCGTCGTGCGCCGCGCGCAGCAGACGAGCCCCGGCTTCGATCCGCTGGCCTTCCTCGTGTGGAGCTGCACGGCGCCGATCGTGCCGTTCGTGCTGCTGTCGCTGGCGCTCGACCCCGCCGCCACGCGCTGGCAATGGACCGCGATGCCATGGGCCGGCTGGGCCGCCGTGGCCTACCTGGGCTGGATGGCGACGCTGGTCGGCTACGGCTTGTGGACGACGCTCCTGAAGCGCCACCCGGTCAACAAGGTTGCACCGTTCAGCCTGGGCGTGCCGGTGATCGGGATCGCCGCCGGGCTGGTCGTGCTGGGCGAATCGGTGACCACGTGGCAGTGGGCGGGGATTGCGTTGATCGTGCTGGCGCTGGCTTGCGTGATGTTCGGGGGAAGGTTGTTGAATCGGGCGTGAGCGTCGCTATAATCGGCGCATCCGACACTCGTTGGGCCTGTCATGACGCTATTCACTCTTGGCACACCGATCCAGGCGCGCGGCGATCTTGTCACGCTCAACGATACGCGCGGGCGGCTGTCGGCCTACTTCATCTGGGATGAGGGCGACGGCAGCTTCCTGAAGTTCAAGCCTTTGCGGGCCGAGGCGCAGGAGTTCATCACCGAACTGCAGGTGCAGGCTGCGGACTGCCTCGATGCCGACGTCGGCATCCCGATCTTCTCGGAGAAGGCACGCGACGTGTTTGCGCGCGACATCCCCGACGAGCTGGATTTTTACGCCATCACCGTGGCGGTGCGCTCCGCCTCTTGCCGCTTCTATCTGGCCAAGACAAACGTGTATCGCAACCTCGTCGATGAAGAACGCTCGACGTTCCGCGCGATGCGTGATGGCGGCAAGTTGCTGCAAGTGGCAGCCTACCGCAGCGACATCGCACCGGACTTCGCCATCGCGCGCGATGCGACGTACCGGGAGCGGCTGGTTGCCACGCGGAAGATGATCGACATCATCGGCGCGAACGGGCTGGCGATTGCATACGAGGAAATTCGCCGAACCTGACGACGCAGGGAAAGCCGAATTCAACGGAAATTCGTGCTCGCTCAATCGCGCACAACAATATAAATAAAACAATAAATCAGCCTCAGCCGGTATAATCGGCCCCGATCGATGATCGGAAGGCACGTTATGCGCGATGTGATCCTGAGCCTACAAGAAATGATTGTTGACCGTCAGCACAACCGCATCCTGCGGCTGTCATTTCCCAACAATGACGGCCCCGATGCGCAGTTGCTCGTCAACAGCCTGCATGCGTTCGAAAGCCTGTCGCGGCCTTTCGACTATACGGTCGAACTGCTATCCGACAACCCGCTGATCCACCTGAAGGACTTGCAAGGCAAGATGCTGTGCGTGCAGCTGGTGCGCCGCGACGGCACGCTGCGCCACTTCACGGGCCGCGTGTTCCGGTTCGCGCTGAAGAAGGTCGACGGCGGCCTCGCCTACTACGAGGCGAAGCTGGGCCCGTGGCTGAACTACCTCGACCTGCGCAAGGATAACTACCTGTTCCACGAGGCGACACTGTACGACCAGACGGACAGCATCTTCGCCGACTACGGCGGCGTGGCCGACTGGGACTGGCGCGTGCAGGGTGCGCAGAAGCCGATGACGGATGCGTGCCAGTTCGACGAGAGCGACGCGAACTACCTGCAACGGCGCTGGTCGGCCGCGGGACTCGTCTACTGGTTCGAGCACGACGAATCCGGCCACAAACTCGTGATCAGCGACGACACGACCAGTGCCGCGCCGATCGACGGCGAGCCTGATATCCCCTACCAGCGCCACGGCGGTGTGGTCGAGGAAGACGGCATCGGCGACTGGTCGCCGGTGCGCCAGCTGATGCATGGCAGCGTGGCGCTGACGAGCTACGACTTCAAGAGCGGCCGCCCGGTCAGCGCATCGCTGCCGACGATGAACCAGCAGGGCGACGTGCCGGTGATCGAGTCCTACGAGTACACGGGCGCGTTCGGCTTCAAGGACGCGGCCGACGGCGACGCGCTGGCGCGCCTGCGCATGCAGGAAATCGAGGCGCGTGCCAAGCAGTTCGAAGGCGCCGGCAACAACCGGAAGATGATGCCGGGCCGCTGGTTCCGCCTGACCGGCCACTTCGACGACGAGGCGGGCGACGATGCGAACGAATTCCTCGTCGTCGAAGCGACGCACTACGCAACGAACAACTACCAGGCCCGCTACCAGGCGGGCAATGCGGACGGCACTGCGGAGCCGTACTACGAAAACCGCGTCACATGCCTGCGCCGCAAGATCCCGTGGCGCCCCGGCCGCGGCTTCTACTGCACCGAGACGCGCATCTACGGCATCCAGACCGCCACCATCGTCGGCCCGCCCGGCGAGGAAATCCACACCGACGAATATGGCCGCGTGCGCGTGCAGTTCCACTGGGACCGCGAAGGCAAGAACGACGAGCGCAGCTCCGCATGGATCCGCGTCGCGTCGCCGTGGTCCGGCTCGAACTTCGGCATGACGTCGATCCCGCGCATCGGCACCGAGGTGATCGTGTCTTTCATGGACGGCAATCCGGACCGCCCCGTCATCATCGGCATGCTGCCGAACGCGAACACGATGCCGGCGTGGTCGCTCCCCGCCAGCAAGACGCAAAGCGGCATCATGTCGCGTTCTTCCCCTGGCGGCGGGCCGGACAACGCGAACGCGCTACGCTTCGAGGACAAGAAGGGTGCGGAGCAGCTGTGGATGCAAGCGGAGCGGAATATGGATACCGTCGTCAAGAACGACGAGACCAAGGCCGTCGGCGCCAACCGCAGCATGCAGGTAGGCGGGCACCATACGGTCAACGTCGGCGGCAACCAGTCGCAGGGCATCAGCGGCAACCATACCCATACGGTCGGCGGGGAACTGATCGAAACCGTCAAGCGCAACATGACGGTGACGGTGACCGAGGGGCGGCAAGACAGCACGATCAAGGGCGACGTCACGGTCACGTCGCAAGACGGTGAAATCACCGTAACGTCGCCGAAGAAGATCACGCTGGTCGTCGGCGGCAGCTCGATCACGATGACGCCGAACGACATCACGATCGTCGGCGGCAAAATCTTCCTGAATCCTTGAACGACATCCATGAGCAATGAGCACAGCGCGGCAAGCGCACGCATCGGCATCCACGAAGGCAGCATCGGCCTGCCCGCCGGCTTTGAAGATCGCACGACGAACATGTTCGTTCCGCGCGACCCGCAGAGCCAGCCGAACCTGAGCATCGCGCGCGACTGGTTCGCCGACGGCGAAACGCTGGCCACCTATATCGACCGGCAACTGGGCATCCTGAAAGCCCGCATGCCGGGCCACAAGCTGCTGGCCAGGAGTGGCGAGCAGTTGGGGGGCGGCGACGCCGGCCTGGCGGGCGAACGCATCGACGCGCAGTACAAGAACGGCCAGCAGATCATCCGCCAGCGCCAGGCCGCCTTCGAGGTGGACCAGGGCCGCGTGCTCGTGCTTACGGCCGCCACCCCACGTGGATTCGACGAATCCTTCGAGCGGCTGTGGCGTGAATGGCTGGACAGTTTCGAACGGCCCGCAACGGCGGCGCCCACTGCGGCATAAGGCGAGTGCCATGTACGAAGCGGCCCGCCTGACCGATCCGATTGCCCACACCAGTGCGCTGGGCGGGTTCCTGATCGGCGCGCTGATCGGCGTGGCCCTGATTGCCGCGGTGGCTTTCGCGACGTTCACGTGCGGATTCGGCGTGGCGCTGCTGGCCGGCCTCGCCGCCGGCATCGGCGCTACCGCCATTCTCGGATTGGGCGAGGCGATCGGCAGATCCTTCTCATCCAGGGCGGGCAAGATCACCAGCGGCTCGCCGAACGTGTTCACCAACAGTCGCGCGGCGGCCTATGCCACCGTCAGCACCGTCGCCTGCGACAAGCACAATCCGACACCGCTGGTAGCGGAAGGATCGGGCACAGTCTTCATCAACGGCCTGCCCGCCGCACGCAAGAAGGACAAGATCACGTGCGGTGCCACGATCGACGATGGCTCGAACAACGTCGTCATCGGCGGCGGCACGGTGACCTACCTGCCGGTCGACGACGAAGTGCCGCCTTGGCTGCGCACCACGGTCGACTGGGCGTTCGCGCTGGCGGGGCTGGTCGGCGGCCTGGCCGGCCTGGTAAAGGCGGCTGGAGGCTTGTCGCGGGCCGTGCTGCCTTGCGCGGCGAAATTCATCGGCGGGTTCATGGTCGGCGAAGCGGTCGGGCGCTATGTCGCCGCGCCGGTCATCAGCCGCGTGATGGGCGGCCTGTTCGGCCAGCCGGTGGATGTGACGACTGGGCGCAAGGTGCTGCTGGCGCAGAACGAGATCGACTTCGTCGTGCCCGATCCGATTCCGGTCGTGATCTCCCGCTTCTACAGCAGCGACCTGGAATGGGAAGGCACGCTGGGGCGCGGCTGGCTGCTGCCCTGGGATCTGCGGCTGCAGCGGCGCGACGGCCAGATGTGGCTGTTCGACGCCCAGGGCAGGGAAACTGGCTTCCCGGTGGTCCCGCCAGGACACACCTTGTACAGCGAGGTGGAACAGCGTTACCTGGCCTGCACGCCTGACGGCCGCTACATCCTGTACGACCTGAATGAGCGCTATCTCGACTTCGGCTATTTCGACGGCGACGAAGGCGAAACGCACTGGCTGCAGCGGCAGGAGAATCGTACCGGGCAATGGATATCCTACGAGCGGGACCAGCATCAGCGGGTCCACACGATACGCACCGGCAGCGGCGTGGTGCTGCGGCTGCATTACGGCGGCAGCCGGCTGACGAGCGTCGAACGCCTGTACGACGCGCCGGGAGCGCTGGTGACGTATGCGTACGACGAACTGGGGCAGCTCATCGCGGTGACGGATGCGAACGGCCACGTGGTGCGCCGCTTCAGCTATGCCGGCGGCCTGATGGCCAGCCACACGAATGCGCTCGGCCTGGAGTCGCGCTATGAATGGGCAGACGTCGGCGGCAAGCCGCGCGTGATGGCATGCAGTTCCAGCGAAGGCGAGCGCGCCGAATTCCGTTACGACCTGCCGAGCCGCCAAACCTGGGTGCGGGATGAATTGGGCCGCACGGCGCATTGGGTCTATGACGAGCACCTGCAGATCACGCAGTGCACGGACCTGGATGGCGGCACTTACACACTGGAGTATTCCGCGGCGGGACAGCCGACATCGATCACGCTGCCGGGCGAGCGGAACATCGCCTTCGAGTACGACGATGCGGGTCGCATCGTCGGCGAGACTGACCCGATCGGGCGGCACACGCAAGCGAGCTATGACGGCAACAGCGTCCGCATCAAATACCTGACGCTGCCGGGCGGCGCGCGCTGGCGCTCGGACTACGACTACCTCGGCCGGCTGCTGCAAACCATCGACCCGCTCGAGCGCGTGGAGCGGTTCGAATACGGCACAGGACTAAGCCCCTATCCGCTGGCTCGCATCGATGCGCGCGGCGGCCGCCAGGGGTACGCCTGGAACGCACGGGGCCAGCTGGTCGCCTACACGGATTGCTCGGGCAAGACCACCCGGTACGAGTACGACGCGGCCGGGTACCTGGCGGCCGTGACGGATGCGCTGGGCCAGCGCACGCGCTTCGACAACTTGCCGACCGGGGAGCTGGCGCGCGCCATCCTGCCCGACGGCAGCGTCAAGGAATACGTCTACGACGCCGGCGGGCTGCTCGCCGAGCACCGCAACGGATCGGCCCAACACCTGCTTTGGACGCGCAACGCGCGCGGCCAGGTGGTCGAGGCGGTGGACCCCGCCGGCGGCACGCTGCGCTACCAGTACGACGTGCGTGGCCGCCTGGTCCGGCTGGCGTCGGACGAGAAGACCCGCTACGTATTCGACTACGACAGCGGCGACCGCCTCGTGCGCGAGCTGCGCCCGGACGGCGTCGAACGGCATTTGCGGTACGACGCGGCGGGCGAACTGGCCGAGCTGGAAAAGCTGGGCGCGCCAACGCCGGCGGCCACGGAGCGCGCCAGCCGCAGCACGACCTTCAAGCGCGACAAGATGGGCCGGCTGCTGGCGCAATCGACCGCGACGTCGATCGGCACGTACGCATGGAACGACGACGACCGGCTGGTACACGCCGAGCGCAAGCCGACCGACTTGGGCGCAGCCCTCGGCGTGACGGCCAGCACCGTGTCCTTCGACTATGACAAGGCCGGTCGCCTGCTTGCCGAACACGGCGCCGAAGGCACCGTCGCTTACGAACTGGACGAACTGGATAACATCGCCGCACTGGCGCTGCCCCATCAGCAACGGCTGGACATGCTGATGTACGGCTCCGGCCACGTGCACCAGATCCGCGCCGGCGACCGGATCGTCAGCGACATCGAACGCGACGACCTGCACCGCGAAGTGCTGCGCACGCAGGGCCGGCTGACGCAGCGCATCGGCTATGACCTGCTTGGCCGGCGCAGCTGGCAAGCGGCCGCCGCGCCGTCCAGCCCCATAGGGCCGGAACAAGGACGGCTCTGGCGCAGCTATCGCTACAACCCGCTCGACGAGCTGGCCGAACAGACCGACAGCGTGCGCGGCACGCTGGCATTCGAACACGACGCGGCAGGACACCTGCTGCGCCGCACGCAAGGCGGCGACCTGGCGCAGGAGCAGTTCGCATGGGATGCCGCGGGCAACCTGCTCGACAACATCGGGCGCAAGAGCCAGGGCCTCGTCGACGGCAACCGCCTGAAAGTGTGGCAGGACATCCGCTACGACTACGATGCGTGGGGCAACGTGATCCACAAGCGCAAGGGCAGCCACTTCAGCCAGCGCTTCGTCTACGATGCCGAGGACCGGCTGCTTGCCGTGACGAGCGAGAGCCCGGCCGGAACGGTCGAGACGCGCTTCGATTACGACCCGCTGGGCCGGCGCATCGCCAGCAGCACCGGTGCACCCGGCGCGGACTACGTGCAGCG
>NZ_VLKW01000023.1 GCF_007830495.1 Pseudoduganella flava
CTAATTGCCCGTACGGCTTGTCCCTATAACCTTGACGGTTATATCTGCATTTACTCTGATGAGTACCCAACTTTACTTCTTCCGGATTGAGTAGTCGCGTTGCCCAACAGGGAACGAGGCTACGTACAAGTCATGCCTGATGACCATAGCAAGTCGGTCCCACCCCTTCCCATCCCGAACAGGACCGTGAAACGACTTTGCGCCGATGATAGTGCTGCAACCAGTGTGAAAGTAGGTTATCGTCAGGCTGTTATTTAGAAAAGCCCCACTGACATGTGTCAGTGGGGCTTTTTGCTTTGAGCTTCGCGGTGCTGGCACTGCGGGGTGCTCGGCCGGGCACTGCCCGACCTCGCTACCGAGAAAAGCCCGCTAGTGATCTAGCGGGCTTTTTTCATTTGCGCTACGCGCACAAAGCCCGCCGCTCAGCCAGATTTCCCTGGTTTCGCCTGGTGGGCTTTTTTCATGCCTGCTTCAAACGTTGCCTGAAAAATAGGGTCTGTTGAAAAATAGGGTCTGTCACCATTTTTCGAGAAACATTTCCTCAGAAATGGGGACACGAACTGGAGACGGACCCCATTTTCCAGGAAACGTTTCGTAAACGCCGCCGCTTCCTGAACAGTGTCCCAACGTCGGGGCGATTGGAGGTCATAAGTAGTTGATCCAGATGAGGATTTCGCTCTTTCGGGCCGGTCTCGACATCGTCCTGGTGCGGACCTGGAGGCTTTTGGAACGACCCCCAAAGGACCCTTGTTGCCGTCGTGCCGTCGGCCACACTCGTCCCGAAGCAGCGGACGCTTGGCACAGCTGAGATCCGGCGATTGTCTCCTTGCGCTACCAGGGCCAGTGACGACTTCCGGATCCCGCTGGATACCCCATCTGGCTCACTGCACCGTCGACTGCCCCGACGACGCCACGGCCGTTGCCGGCTGCGTTGCCTTGGTGCCCCGGCTGATGCTTTCGCCATCATTCTTGCGCAGCGTCCAGAACATCGCCGACGACAGGATTGTCAGACCTGCCAGCGTCAGGAATGCGTGGTGCAGCGCGCTGGTGAGCACGACGCGGTCCGTTTGCGGCATATCGCCCAGGTACCATCCCGTGATCAGCGAACCACATGCCAGGCCAAAGCTCATCGACAGTTGCTGCATCGAGCTTGCCATCGTGCTGGCCATGCTCGAGTCCTTTTGCTCCACGTCGGCATACGCAATGCTGTTCATGCTGGAGAACTGCAGTGAATTGAAGAAGCCCTGGCACAGCGCGATCGCGACGATCACCCAGATCGGCGTCCCCAGCTGCACGAACGAGAACATGGCGATTGTCACCCCGATCAGCGCCGTGTTCACGACCAGCACTTGCCGGTAGCCGAAGCGGGCCAGCAGCCTGGCGGAGATGAATTTCATCCCCATCGCCGCGGCGGCCGACGGCATCATCATCAGGCCCGATTGCCAGGCCGGCAGGCCAAGGCCCAACTGGTACAGCAGCGGCAGCAGGAACGGCAAGCCGCCCACGCCCAGGCGTGTGAAGAAACCGCCCAGTACCGACACGCGGAACGTACGGATACGGAACAGCGTAAGTCTCAGCAGCGGGAACGCTTCGCGGCTCGCGTGCAGCGCATAGGCCACCAGCAGGCACACGGAAATCACGAACAGCACCGCCCACGACGTCACGTCCAGCCGGTGTTCGCCGAATATCTCCAGCAGCCATGACAGCAGGGCGACGCCGGTGCCGAACAGGATCAGGCCGATCACGTCCAGCGGCCGCGCTTCGTCGCTGCGGTAGTCGGGCATGTAGCGATGCGCGAGCCAGATCGCGGCAAGGCCCACCGGCACGTTGATGAAGAAGATCTCCCGCCATGACAGCCAATGCACGATCAAGCCGCCGACCGTTGGCCCCAGCAACGGGCCGATCAACGCGGGGATGATCACGAAGTTCATTGCGGACAGCAGCTCGGCCTTCGGGAACGTGCGCACGATCGTCAGTCGGCCTACGGGCATCATCATCGCCGCGCCAAACCCCTGCAGCAGCCGCGCGGCCACGAGCATCGGCGAGTTCACCGAGAGGCCGCACAGCACGGAGGCCAGCGTGAAGATCGCGATCGCCGTCATGAACACGCGCCGCGAACCATAGCGGTCCGCCATCCAGCCACTGACGGGTATCGTCACCGCGAGGCTCAGGATGTAGCTCGTGACGACGGCCTTCAGGCTCAGTGGCGTTACCGTCAGGCTGATCGCCATGCTGGGGATCGCCGTGTTGACGATCGTGGAGTCGAGTTGCTCCATGAAGAGTGCCGTGGCGACGACCCACGGCAGGTAACGCTTCGTGATGATTTCGGAAGTGGACATTGACTGGATGCGCAGAATGCAGTCCAGCGATTGTTGCATAAAGCGGCCGGCAGCGAAGCCGCCCTGGCCTTACTTCCGGGAGAGCAGCGCCTCCAACAGGGGAGCAGCTGCATCGGCCAGCCGATCCAGGCTGGCCTCGCGCAGTGCGTTCAAGTCCAACTCCTGGGTGGTGTCGAGGCCCGCCCAGCGCAGCAGCGCGCGAGCCGCCTGCGGGGTGTCGAAGACGCCATGCAGGTACGTGCCCAGCACCTGGCCGTCCTCCGACAGCGCGCCCTCCGGCCGCCCATCGATATGAAACGCCGGGCGTGCCAATGCCGCGCCGCGCGATATGCCCATGTGGATCTCGTAGCCGGCCACCATCGCATCGTCGAACGCACATGTGCCGCTCACCTGCACCAGGCGCTTCTCCCGCGTCATCTCCGTCGTCATGTCCAGCAAGCCAAAGCCGGGGGAGTCGCCCGGCGCCGCCTCGACTCCATGCGGATCGCACACGGCCGCGCCCAGCATCTGGAAGCCGCCACAGATGCCGATCACCTTGCCGCCGTAGCGCAGGTGCCGCGCGATACGCTCCGGCCAGCCATGCTCGCGCAGCGACGCCAGGTCGCCGCGCGTGTTCTTGCTGCCGGGGAGGATGATCAGGTCGGCCGGCGGCACCGGCTGGCCGGCCCGGACGAATTGCAGATCCACGTCGGGGTGGGCACGCAGCGCATCGAAGTCCGTGTGATTGCTCATGCGGGGCAGGCTGGGGACGACGATCCGGAACGCGCCGCGCTCCGGCTGCACCGCCTGCACCGCATCCTCGGCATCGAGGAACAGCCCATGCAAATAGGGCAGTACGGCCAGCACGGGCTTGCCCGTCTGCGCTTCCAGCCACTCCAGTCCCGGCTCCAGCAGCTTGATGTCGCCGCGGAAGCGATTGATGACGAAGCCGATCACGCGCGCGCGTTCGCTGTCGGACAGGCACGCCAGGGTGCCGACGATGTGCGCGAACACACCGCCCCGATCGATGTCGGCCACCAGCACGACGGGGCAGTCGACCGCTTCCGCAAAGCCCATGTTCGCGATGTCGCGGTCGCGCAGGTTGATCTCGGCCGGGCTGCCGGCGCCTTCGACGACGATCGCCTCATACTGCTGCGTGAGCCGGGCATGCGATTCAAGCACGGCGCCCATCGCCACCGTCTTGTAGCGGTGGTAGTCGCGCGCGTTCATCTCGGCCCGCACCTTGCCGTGGATGACGACCTGGGCGCCGATGTCGGACGAGGGCTTCAGCAGCACGGGGTTCATGTCCGTATGCGGCGCGATGCCGGCCGCCTGTGCCTGTAGCGCCTGGGCGCGGCCGATCTCGCCACCGTCCGCCGTGACCGCGCTGTTCAGCGCCATGTTCTGCGGCTTGAACGGGGCGACGGTCACGCCGCGCCGCTTCAGCAGGCGGCACAGCGCCGCGACGACGGTGCTCTTGCCGGCATCCGACGTCGTGCCCTGCACCATCAGCGTCTGGTAGGGAAGGCGCATGTCAGTTCTTCCGGTGCTGCCGCGCGATCTCCAGCTTCTCGCACAGCGCCTCCGTGCCGGCGATCATCCGCGGGCCGGCGCGGTTCACGAGGTTGCCGTCGATCGTGAACAGGTTGTCCAGCTTCGTCGCCTTCAGCGTCGGATACTTGCGCCACAGGTTCGCGCCGCCCTGGTCCTTTTCCGCCGTGCTGAACACGGCTTCCGGATCTTCCTGCAGCACCGCCTCGTAGCTGACGACGGGGGCCGTCACCTTTTGCGATGCGAAGATGTTCTCGCCGCCGCACAGGCGCAGTGCATCGCTGACGATGTGCGCACCGTTCAGCGTGTACAGCGGCTTGTCCCACACCTGATAGAACGTACGCACGACGGGACGGCTGCCGTACTTCGCGCGCAGTGCCGCCAGGCGGCGGCGCAGGTCTGCTGCCGTCGCTTCCGCAGCGGGCTCCGTGCCGGCCAGCTTGCCCATCGCGATCACGCTGTCGGGGATGGCGTCCAGCTTCGTCGGCTCGCTGTGGAACAGCGGGATGCCGAGTTTGCGCAGCATGTCGATCTGGCGTTCGGAGCTGCCGTGACGCCAGACCACGATCAGGTCCGGCTTCAGCGCCAGTACGCGTTCCAGGTCCACTTCGCGATTGCTGCCGACGCGGGGGATCGCCTTGGCCGCCTCCGGGTAGTCGCTGTAGTCGACCGCGCCGACGATCTTGCCGCCGGCGCCGGCCGCGAACAGCAGCTCCGTGACATGAGGGGCCATCGAGATCACGCGCTGCGCCGGCTTCGGCAGCGTCACGAGCTGGCCGTCGTCGTCACGCACGGACACAGCGGCGGCGCCATGCGCGGTCAGCACGGCGCACAGCGCCGGCAACAGGATCAGCTTTTTCATCGTTCTTCCTTCGTCCATTCTTGCAGGGCGGCCGTGAAGCGCGCCCAGGATGCCTCGTCCGGAGGCAGGCCAACGCGGATCCCGCGCGGGCCGGTGCGGAACAGGCGCACCCAGATGCCGCGCCTGGCCATGTGTTCATGAAATGCTTCGGGTGCCCGCTCCGGCCACCAGCGAAACAGCGCGGTGCCGGCGGAGGCGATGCCGTGCGCCGCCAGCAGCGCGCGCATCCGTGCGCCCTCGGCATGCAGCACGGCGCGCGTGCGCTCCTGCCATGCGCCGTCCAGCAGCGCGGCCTTGCCGATGCGTTGCGCCGGGCCGCTGACTTGCCACGGCCCCAGTTCCTCGTCCAGCGATTGCAGCAGCGCGGGTCCGGCGGCGACAAAGCCGAGCCGCACGCCGGCCAGGCCGAAGAACTTGCCGACCGAGCGCAGCACGATCAGGCCAGCCTGGTGCGCCTGGTCAGCCACGCTGTCGCGGCCATCCGTGTCGGCGAATGCCTCGTCGACGACGAGCCAGCCGCCCCGTGCCGCCAGCGCCTCGCGCCAGGCCAGCAGCACCGCGCGCGGAACGCACGCGCCGGTCGGATTGTTCGGGTTGCAGACGACGACCACGTCGCTGTCCTTCACCGCGTCCGCCAGCGCATCATAGGACACTTGCCGGGCCGTGTGGCCATGCAGCGACCAATGGTGCGCATGCTCGGCATAGGACGGGGCCGAGATCGCGATCCTGCTCGGCGCGCGCAGCCGCGGCAGCGCCTGGATCGCCGCCTGCGTGCCGGCCACCGCGAGCATATGCGCCGCGCCGTAATAGCGGCAGGCGGCAGCGACCAGCTCTGGATCGGGTTCGGGCAAGCGGTGCCACGCATGGCCCGGCAGGTCGGGAGCGGGATACCAGTGCGGATTCAGCCCCGCGGACAGGTCGATCCAGTCCTGCTGGCCGTACAGCCGCGTGGCATCGCGCAGGTTGCCGCCATGTTCAGGCATAGCGAGCTCCAACCACCGCCAGTGCCGACAGGGCCGCCAGCAACAGCCACAATACCGTCGTCCTGGCGACGAGGCGCCATGCCCGTTCGATGTCGCGCGCCGCCGCCGGCACGCCGCGGCCGAGTGGGGGACGTTGTTCGACCACGCCATCGTAGCGGGCCGCGCCGCCCAGGGCCAGCCCCAGTGCGCCCGCACCGCTGGCCATTACCGGCCCGGCATTTGGGCTGCTCCACGCGGGCGCCTGCCTGCGCCAGCAGCGCCATGCCGTCCGCTTGCCGCCGATGCCCGGCGCCAGCAACACATAGGACAGTGCCGTCAGCCGGGCCGGCACGTAATTGAGTGCATCGTCGATGCGTGCGGCTACGCGGCCGAAGTGCAGGTAGCGCTGGTTCCGGTAGCCCCACATCGCGTCAAGCGTGTTCGCCAGCCGGAACAGCAAGGCGCCGGGACCGCCGGCGACGGCGAACCAGAACAACGTGCCGAACACGGCATCGTTGCCGTTCTCAAGCAGCGATTCGGCACTGGCCTTGGCCAGGTCCGCCTCGCTCGCATCGTGCGTATCGCGGCTGACGATGCGACCCGTCAGCGCGCGCGCCGCGGGCAGGTCGCGCCGCTGCAGCGCGGCGGCGATCGGCAGATTGTGGTCGCGCAGGCTGCGCAGGCCGATGCAGAAGTACAGCAGAACGGCGTGAGCAGCCGCGCCGGCGAGGTCGCACAGCCAGGCGGCCAGCGCCGTCAACGGCAGTACTGCCAACGCCCAGGCTAGCGCGCCGCGCGGCACTCGCGCGGCACCGGCGTTCAGGCGGCGCTCGATCGCGGCGGCCAGGTTGCCGAATCCGACCAGCGGATGGAAGCGCCGCGTCTCGCCCAGCAGCAGGTCGAGCAGCACGCCGGCCACCAGCAGCGCGGCGACCATCGGCCAGGACAAGCCGCTCAGCACGGCCCGCCTTTCAGCACGAGGGGCAGCCCTGCCGCGACGAAAACCACGTTGTCGCAGCGCGCTGCCACTGCCTGGTTCAGGCGCCCCGCCTCGTCCGTGTAGGCGCGCGTGACGGCGCCGAACGGCACGATCCCCATGCCCACTTCGTTCGAGACGAACACGACATCCCCATCGTCCTCTTCCAACTGGCCGAGCAGCGCAGCGCGTTCGGCGTGAAGGCGCGCGGGCAGGGCGATCTCGCCCACCTCAGGATAGTCGGTGCCGTTGGCGAACAGCAGGTTGCTGAGCCACAGCGTCAGGCAGTCGACGAGCACCACTCGATGCGGTGCGCGCCACCTGGCCAGCGTATCGGCCAGCGCGAGGGGTTCCTCGACCGTTGTCCAATGCCCGGGCCTGGACGAGCGATGCAGCGCGATGCGACGCGCCATTTCGGCGTCGCCGGCACCGGCCGTCGCGACGTAGACGACCTCCTTGCCCGATTGCGCGGCGATACGTTCCGCGTGGGCGCTCTTGCCCGACCGGGCACCGCCCAGCACCAGCGTGCGTGTCACGGCTGGCTCCGCGAAAACAGCGCGGCCACCGCGGCCGGGTTGGACGGGAAGTAACCGTGGAAGTAGGAAGCCGTCAGTGAGCCGATGCGGTACACGGCCTCGCCCTCGGCGCCGGATGGGTGTTTCGTCGTGTGGCACGCGGCCGGCGCATCCGTCTCCAGGCGCGAGTAGTGGAACGTGTGTCCGCGCACGATGCCCTGCACGGCAGGCATCGCTTGCGCGCCGAGGCCCGCGAGCCGCTTCTGCACGACGACGTGGCCCGGCAGCAGCCCGGCCATCGGCCACTGGCCGGCGCCGTCGTCGAGGGTATCGGCCAGCGCCATCATGCCGCCGCACTCGGCGAGGATCGGCACGCCGTCCGCATGGGCCGCCCGGATCGACGCGCGCCAGCTGTGCGCCTGCGCGAGGCGTGGCGCATGCAGTTCGGGATAGCCGCCCGGCAGGTAGACGGCGTCCGCCTGCTCCGGCACCGGCTCGTCCGCCAGCGGGGAGAAATGCACGATGCTCGCGCCGAGCTGGTGCAGCACCGCCAGGTTGGCCGCGTAGACGAACACGAACGCCTGGTCACGTGCGATGGCAACCGTCTTGCCGGCCAGCGCAGGAAGAATTGGAGATGCGGGCGCCGGGGTGTCGAACTGCACTGGCGGCAATGTGTCCCACGCCGCTTCGTCGAATGCCAGCTGGTCGGCCAGTTCGTCGAGGATCGCGTCGACGCCCGCCACTTCGTCCGGCAGCACCAGGCCCAGGTGCCGCTCTGGCAGCGAGCGCGCCTGCTTCGGCAGCGCCGCGAACAGCGGGATGTCGCGCAGCGACGCCTTCACCATTGCTGCATGGCCGGCGCTCCCGACCCGGTTGGCGATTACTCCCGCCATGTTCACCGGCCCGTAGTCGCGCAACCCGTGCACCAGCGCGCCCGCCGTTTGCGCCATGGCGCCGGCGTCGATCACGGCCAGCACGGGCACACGGAACTCGCGCGCGAGATCGGCCGCCGACGGCGTGCCGTCGTACAGGCCCATCACGCCCTCGATGAGAATGTCATCCACATCCTCGGCAGCCTGGGCGAGCAGCTGATGGCAGCGTTCGCGGCCCACCATCCACAGGTCCAGCGATTCCACCGGCGCGCCGCTGGCGCGGCCGAGGATCATCGGGTCGATGAAGTCAGGCCCGCACTTGAATACACGCACGCGCCGGCCGGCCCGCGCCAGCTTGCGCGCCAGCGCGGCCGTGACGGTCGTCTTGCCCTGGCCGGAAGCGACGGCGGCGATCAATACTGCGCGCGCGCCCATCACCACTCCGTTCCGGCCTGCGCGCCGATGCCCGCCTTGAACGCGTGCTTGACGACGTTCATTTCGGTGACGGTGTCGGCCACGTCGATCAACTCCTGCGGCGCGCCACGGCCCGTGATCACCACGTGCTGCATGGTGGGGCGATCGAGCAGGTCGGCGATCACCGTGTCCACGTCCAGGTAGCGGTATTTGAGCGCGATGTTCAGTTCATCCAGCACGACCATGCCGATGGCCGGATCGGCGAGGAAGATCTTCGCCTGTTCCCATGCGGCTGTCGCCTTGACGATGTCGCGTTCGCGGTCCTGCGTCTCCCACGTATAGCCTTCGCCCATCGCGTGGAAGCTCACCTCGTCCGGGAAGCGGCGCAGGAATTTTTCCTCGCCGGTGGACATCGCCCCCTTGATGAACTGGACGACGCCGACTTTCATGCCATGCCCCAGCGCGCGCACGGCCATGCCGAACGCGCTGGAACTCTTGCCCTTGCCGTTGCCGGTGTTGACGATGATGATGCCGATTTCCTTGTCGGCGGCGGCGATCTTGGCGTCGATGATCGCTTTCTTGCGTTCCATGCGGGCGCGGTGGCGTTCGTTCAGTGCGGCGGTGTCGTCGGATGTGCTCATGCGCTGGCCTCGGTGGGAATGAAGATCGTGCGGGCGCCATGGCGCACCGTCTCGATCGGGTGGTGCAGATAATCGGACAGGATCTCGGCCCGCATCACGTCGTCGCGCGCGCCGGCCAGCCAGCGGCCGTCGCCCATCAGCAGCAACGCATGCGTGGAAATTCTGTGTGCCAGGTTCAGGTCGTGGCCGACCATGACGATCGTCTTGCGTTGTTCGCGGCACAGTTTCGCCAGCAGGCCCATTACGCTGACCTGGTGGGCCAGGTCGAGCGCATTGGCCGGCTCGTCGAGCAGCAGCAGCGGCGTGTCCTGGGCCAGCAGCGCGGCGATCGCCACACGCTGGCGCTCGCCACCGGACAAGGTGCGCACGTCGCGCGACGCCAGGTCGTCAACTTCCATCGCGGCCAGCGCGCGCAGCGCAGCCTGGTGGTCGTCGCTGTCTTCCCAATAGCGCTTGCCGTGGTAAGGGTGACGGGCGGACAGCACCGTCTCCAGCACGGAATAGGCAAAGGCGTCGCTGCGCGATTGGGCGAGGAAGGCGCGCTGGCGCGCCAGTTCTTCCAGCGGCCAGCCGGCCAACGCGCGGCCTTGCAGCAGCACGCGGCCGCCGTCGGGCTGGCGCAGCCCGGCCAGTGTGCGCAGCAGGGTACTCTTGCCGGCGCCGTTGCGGCCGATGACGCTCCAGCACTCGCCCGCGCCGACTTGCCAATCGAGACCGCCGGCCAGCACGCGTGCCCCCATCGTCAGGCGCAGGTTTTCGGTCGCAAGCATCGGTTCATTCCCCATCTTCATTTGCGCAACCTGTGCAGCTGGTACAGGAACACGGGCGTGCCGACCAGTGCGGTGACGACACCCACCGGCAGCTGCTGCGGCGCGATCACCGTGCGCGCCAGCGTATCGGCAAGCACGAGGTAGGCGCCGCCGGCCAATGTGGCGGCCGGGATCAACACGCGATGGTCCGGGCCGAACGCGAAGCGGCACGCGTGCGGCACGATCAGGCCGACGAAGCCGATGCTGCCGGCGCTCGTCACCGCGCTGGCCGTCAGCAAGCCGGAACAGAAGAACAGACCCTTGCGCAATGCGCCTACGCGGATGCCCAGCGTTGCCGCCGCTTCCGCATGCAGGGCCAGCACGTTCATCGAGCGTGCCGCGCGCAGCGCGAACGCGAGGGCGCCGGCCAGCACGATCCACGGCAGCCAGCGCACCGGTGCGCCGGCCAGGTCGCCGATCAGCCAGAACACCATCGTGCGCAGCCGGCCTTCGGGCGCGATCGACAGCATCAGCGTGACCAGCGCGATACAGGCGGCGGAGAGGATCGTGCCCGTCAACAGCAACAGTGCCGTGCCGCCCTCGGCGGCGCTGCCGCCGCGCATGTCGCGCCGCGCCAGGACATACAGCAGCATCGCGATGGCGACCGCGCCGGCAAAGGCCGACAGGTCGACCATCCACGTGGCGCACATCAGCATCAGTGCCGCCAGCGCGCCCACGGCGGCGCCGGCCGAGATACCCAGCACGTAGGGATCGGCCAGCGGGTTGCGCAGCAGGGTTTGCATCATCACGCCGGCCAGCGACAGCGTCGCGCCGGTCACGAATGCGGTAAGCGCGCGGCTGGCGCGCAGGTCGAGCAGGGTGGCCGCGAGCGAGTCGGCGCGGCCGTTCAGTAATTCGTCGAGCGCGCCGGGCAGGTCGGCGAGTGGAATGGCGACGGAGCCCGTGACACCGGCGATCAGCAGGCTGGCGATCGACGCCAGCATCAACCCGGCGGTCACGAGGCCGGCGCGGTGGCGCAGATGGGCGGCTAATGGGTGCATGCTCTGCCTTGAAAAGTGTGCCGGGCGCACGATGCGCCCGGCCGATACTACGCTTACTTGTAGCCGTAGCGGATGCCGGCGAAGACGTTGCGGCCGCCCGTCTGGTAGAAGCGGGCCAGCTCGTACTCCTTGTCGGTCACGTTATCGACCCGCACGATGGCCGACCAGTCGCGGTTGAACTGGTACGTCGCGTACAGGTTCAGCAGGCTGTAGCCACCCAGGCGCTTCGTGTTGGCCGCATCGTCGAAGCGTGCCGACGACAGCTGCACCTCGGCGCCGCCGCGCAGTGCGCCCAGCGTGTACTCGGCGTTCAGGTTGGCGTGGCGCTTGGCGCGGCGCTGCAGGCGCTTGTCCGTGGTTTCGTCCTTCGGATCCTGGAAGTCGGCGGTGGCCGACAGCGTCAGCGCACCCATCGCACGCGATGCCGACAGCGACAGGCCTTCCAGCACGGCCTTGTTGACGTTGTACGCGCAGCCCCACTGGTAGTCGTTCTCCGGCGTGCTCGGGTACGGGCATGGCACGGTGTTGACCAGCAGGTCCGTCACCTTGTTGTGGAAGTACACGGCGCCCAACTGGGTCTTGCCGTCGTCGTAGCGCAGGCCCGCTTCGGCGTTGCGGCCCCGTTCCGGACGGTTGTTCTCGTTGCCATAGCCGGAGTAATACAGCTCGTTGAACGTCGGTGCGCGGAAGCTCGTGCCGTAGCTTACCTCGGCGCGCAGTTGCGGCGTGAAGCGGTAGCCGTAGCCCAGCGAGCCGGTGTTCTTGTTGCCGTATGCGGAGCTGTCGTCGTAACGGGCACCGGCGTTGAACAGATGGTTGCCGCGCTTGGCGCTGTACGTGGCGGCGACGGACTTCGTATTGCGATCGCGCGTGACGCCGCCATTGTTCGATACCACTTCTTCCTTGCGGTATTCGCCGAGCAGCTGCAGGTTGTCCGCGCCGATCGCGAAATCGTTCTGCCACGTGAACAGCGTCTGCTTCGTGTCGATCTGGCTGGAGCCGAACGCGCCGGTGCCGTAGAACGAGCCGGATTTGTCGCGCGATTGCGCGGCCTGCACGAGCATCGTCCAATTCGGCAGGATGCGATTGCGTGCGAACACGCTGTAGGTACTCAGGATCTGCGTGCTGTAGGCGGGGAAGTTGGCGCTGTCGTAGTCCGCCGTCGTGTCGCTGTACAGGAACGTGGCGCCCAGTTCATGGCCGGCGGACAGTTCGTACGACACCTGGCCGGCAGCGCTCTTGCGCTCGTAGCCGTCGTCGTCCGGATCGAAGCTGGAGCTGCCCTTGCGTGTGGCCGAGAAGCCGTCGGAGCGCTCCTTGGCCGCCGTGATCGAATAATGCAGCTGGTTCGTGCCGCCGGAGATGCCGGCTTCCGCTTCATACGTCTTGTTGCTGCCGCCGCCGACGGATGCCGTGATGGCGGGCGCTCCCTGGCCCTTCTTCGTGAACAGCTGGATCACGCCGCCGATTGCGTCCGCGCCATACAGCGTGGACAGCGGGCCGTAGACGATCTCGATGTGGTCGATCGCCGACAGCGGGATCGCATTCCAGCTGGCCGTGCCCAGCGTGGCCGAACCGATGCGCACGCCGTCGACGAGCACGATGTTCTGGTTGCCGCTCGCGCCGCGCAGGAACACGTTCGACGCGGTGCCGGGGCCGCCATTGCGGGTGACTTCGATACCGCGCTGGCGCTGCAGCAGTTCGGTGATCGACGCCGCGCCCGAGTTCTGGATCTGTTCGGACGTGATGACGGTCGTATCGCTGATCACCTCACTGGCCTTTTGCGGCGTGCGGGTGGCGGTGACGATCACGGAATCGATGGCGGTGGCTTGGGCGAGGGCGGCTGGCGCTGCAAAGGCGAGCGCCAGCGACGCGAGCGCCGCCTGCGGTGCTACAGGAGAGGTCATGGCAAATCTTCGTCAAATGGGCAACCGGCCAACGTCCCCGCAGGCCGGATGGAACAGAGGCGCACCGCGCACGGCACGCCTCCACCTGCTTTGGCCGGTATCCGGGCTGGCTGGCATCACCGTCCGACCTTCCCATGCCGAGGCACAGTGGTTCGTTTGCGGACAGCTGCCGCGCATGTCCATCAGCGCGGCTGCCTGCTTACCGTTGCGGGGGCAGCATACGTTGGCCCGTGGGGGGGCTTCGTATTTCCCGTTTAACTGCGCTCGAGAGCTCGAGCGCGGGCACCAAAACCGCGCCATTATAGTGCGATTACGCCGGCTTGGCATCCAGAGCCAGCCGCAGCACGGCGCCGTAGCCGATGCCGTGCGGCGCAGCGGCGGCGGCCAGCGCCGCTTCTTCCAGCGGCAGTTGCCGGGCCAGCGAGGCGAGCAGGCGGATCGTGCCGGCATGGCAGATGACGATGGCCTGTTCAGCGCCGTTCGCACGAATGCGCCCCAGCGCGTGCGCCACGCGCCGTGCCACGTCGAGCACCGCCTCGCCGCCGCCGGGGCGGTAGCGCAGCAAGTCGGCGGCCCAGGCGTCCACTTCCGCGCGCGGGATGTCGTTCCAGCTGCGGTGCTCCCACGCGCCAAAGCGCATCTCGGCAAGGTCGGGATCGAGGATCGGCGCCGCCGCCAGCATGCGCGCCAGCCGCATGCAGCGCAGCAGCGGGCTGGAATAGACGGGTGCATTAGCCGGCAGGCC
Source organism: Pseudoduganella flava (assembly GCF_007830495.1). Classification (GTDB taxonomy): domain Bacteria; phylum Pseudomonadota; class Gammaproteobacteria; order Burkholderiales; family Burkholderiaceae_D; genus Rugamonas; species Rugamonas flava. The sequence goes on from NZ_VLKW01000023.1 coordinate 13,574, forward strand.
GGCCGCATGCAGGCTGGCGTGGACACGTGCCACTTCGTCGGGCGCCACGTCCAGGTCGCTGCCGCCATAGCAGATGCCGTCGGCCACAAGGGGCCGGGGGTGGCGGACGAGGATCAGCTCCACCGCGCCAGTACGCTCAGATAGAAGGCGGCCTCCGTCAGCTGCTGGACGGCGCCGAGGCAATCGCCCGTATAACCGCCGAGGCGCTGGCGCAGCTTGCGCGCGAACCACAGCGTCACGAGCGCCATCGCGGCCAGGCCGATGCCGAGCTGGCGCCAGTCCAGCCAGCCCGAGTACGTGGCGAGCAGGATCGGCGGCACGCAGCAGCCGGCGGCGATCAGGAATTCGGCACCGCTCATCCGCTCGGCCATCGGCTTGGCCTTGCCTTCGGCGCGCGCATACTCCATCCGCCAGATCAGGCTTGCCGCCATCAATCGCGACACCGGATGGGCGACGCACAGCGCGGCGACCACGGACAGCGCCGGCAGGTGTGCGAGCGTCGCGCATTTCACCGCGAGCAGCAGCAGGATGCCGATGGCGCCGTAGGCGCCGATGCGCGAATCCTTCATGATCTCCAGCACCCGCTCGCGCGTCATGCCGCCACCGAGGCCGTCGCACGCGTCGGCAAAGCCGTCTTCGTGGAACGCGCCGGTGGCATAGATGCCGGCCGCGGTGGACAGCAGCACGGCGACGGCGGGCGGCAGTACGAGTGCCGCGAGCCAGTAGACGGCGCTCGTGAGCGCGGCCACGACAAGCCCGACGAGCGGGAAGTAACGGGATGCCTGGTGCAGCCAGTCCGGCTGGAACCCCACCCAGCGGGGGATCGGCAGGCGCGTGAAGAACTGCAGCGCGATGAAGAACAGCCGCAACTGCAGCATGGTTCAGCGCTTTTCGCTGACCTGGGCCGACGCGAACGTGGCCATGCGGTTCAGGAAGTTCACGGCAGCATGCAGCAGCGGCAGCGCGAGGGCGCTGCCCGTGCCTTCGCCCAGCCGCAGCCCGAGGTTCAGCAGCGGCCGTGCTTCGAGCGCTGCCAGCATCCGCTGGTGGCCGCTCTCGTCGGAGCAGTGGGAGAACACGCAGTAGTCGAGGATCGCCGGCTGCAGCCGGGCCGCGACGAGCAGGGCGCTGGTGACGATGAAGCCGTCGATCAGCAGGATCTTGCGTTGTGCGGCGGCCTGCAGCATCGCACCGGCCATCATCGCGATTTCAAAGCCGCCGAACGTGGCCAGCACGTCGAGCGGCGCGGTGACGCCCGCGTGGCGCAGGACGGCCGCTTCGATGACGCGCTGCTTGTGCAGCACGCCGTCCGGCGTCAGCCCGGTACCGGCGCCGACGCAGTCGGCCGCCGGGATGCCGGTCAGCTTGTGCATCAACGCGCCGGCCGCCGTCGTGTTCCCGATGCCCATCTCGCCGAAGCCGACGACATTGCCCGGCAGTGCCTCCGCCAGGGCGGCGCCATGCGCGAGGGCTTGCGCGCACTGCGCGGGCGTCATCGCCGGCTCCACCGCGAAGTTGCGCGTGCCGGCGGCGATCTTGCGGTCGACGAGGCTATCCCGCTTGCCGAAATCATGGGCCACGCCGGCATCGACCACCTGCAGCGTACAACCGTTCTGCGCCGCGAACACGTTGATCGCCGCACCGCCGGCCAGGAAGTTCTCGACCATTTGCCACGTGACGTCCTGCGGATAGGCCGATACGCCTTCGGCCACGACGCCATGGTCGCCAGCGAAGACGAGGATCGCCGGCGCCGTCACGGCGGGCGTCGTGGTGCGCTGGACCAGGCCGATCTGCCGGGCCAGCGCTTCGAGCATGCCCAGGCTGCCGAGCGGCTTGGTCTTGTGATCGATCGCGTGCGCGAGGCGGGCGGCCAGGTCGTCGTCGTGCGTGGGGGCGATGGCGGGGAGGATCATGGCAAAAAGAGCGCGGAGGCGTTGCGCTGTGCGTTGTTGAAGCCGGAATTATAATGGCGCAATGCGCATCCTCATCATTGAAGACAATCCCGATATTGTCGCCAACCTGTACGGCTTCCTGGAGCCGAAGGGCTATCTGCTTGATTCCGCCGCCAACGGGTATGGCGGGCTGGCGCTGGCCGCCCAGAACGACTACGACGCCGTGGTGCTGGACGTGATGTTGCCCGGCCTGAACGGCCTGGAGCTGTGCCAGAAGCTGCGTGGGGAGCTGCGCAAGGACACTCCCGTGCTGATGCTGACGGCCCGCGACACGCTGGAGGACAAGGTAGCGGGCTTCGACAGCGGCGCGGACGACTACCTCGTCAAGCCGTTCTCGCTGGTCGAGCTGGAGGTGCGGCTGAAGGCACTGGTACGGCGCGCGCGCGGCAGCCACGCGAGCAATGCCGTGCTGGTGGTGGGCGACCTGACGTTCGACACCGACACGTTCGACGTGAAGCGTGCCGGCCGCGCGTTGTCGCTGACGAAGACGGGCTACACGATCCTGAAGCTGTTGATGAAGGATGCGCCGAAAGTCGTGTCGCGCGAGCAGATCGAGCACGAGGTATGGGGCGACAATCCGCCGGACAGCGACGCGCTGCGCGTCCATATCCACGCGCTGCGCCAGGCGCTGGACAAGCCGTTCCCCCATCCGATGCTGCGCACGATTTCGGGCATCGGCTACAAGCTCGTAGGGCCCGATGAACAAGGCTGATTCGCTGCGGCGGCGCATTACCGTTGCCTACCTGACGTTTGCCGGGGTCTCCTCGCTGTTCTTCGCCGTGATCGCGGCCGTCGCCGTCGAGGGCATCGAGGTGCGCCTCGTCGACGACCGCCTCGAAGAGGTGGCGGCATGGGCCGGCCCGCGCTACGCCGGCGGCCTGCCGGTCGAGATGCCGGCAGGCGTCAGCTACCATCATGGCAACGGCATCCCGCGCTCGCTGCGCGCTCTGCCCGAGGGCGTGTACGAAGTGACGGTCGACGGCGTCGACCTGCATGTGCTGAAAGGGCACGACGGCACTGGGGAATTCGCCGTGGTCGACCACGACAGTGATTACGAACAGATCGAGCTGGTCGTCTATTCGATGTTCGGCGTCGCATTCCTGGGCTTCATGGGCTTTGCCGTGATGCTGGGGCGTTTCCTGGGCAACCGGATCGTCAACCCGATCGTCGAGCTGGCGCAGGCGGTGCAGGCGCGCGCACCGAAACTGCCGCTGCAGGAGCGTACCGACGAGCTGGGCCTGCTGTCGCGCACGATCGCCGGGCATACCGACGAACTGCGGCAGTTCCTCGACCGGGAACGTTTTTTCACCGGCGACGTGAGCCACGAGCTGCGCACGCCGCTGACGGTGATCGCCGGCGCGGCCGAGGTGCTGATGGCGCGTACCGGTGGCGAGGACGCGCTGCATGCGCCGGCCGAACGCATCTATCGCGCGGCGCGCGAGGCCAGCGACGTGACGGCGATGCTGCTGCGGCTGGCACGCTCGCCGGACCGGCTTGAGTGGTCGTCGATGTCCGCCGCCGCCCTCGCACGTGAAGAGGTGGCGCGCTACCAGGGGCTGGTGGCGAACCGGCCTGTCGAGCTGCGTTATGCGGGCGGCACGGATTTCATGCTGTACGGCGTGCGCGAGCTGGTGCTTGCCGCGATCGGCAACCTGATCCGCAATGCCTGCCAATATACAGAGCAAGGGATGGTCGAGGTGCGGCTGACCGGGCGCAGCGTGATCGTCGAGGACACTGGGCCCGGCCTGCCGCCGGCGGCGCGGGCGCGGCTGCGCAACGAGCCAATTCCCGCCGATGCGCGCGGCTCTTCCGGCACGGGGTTGGGCCTTGGTCTCGTCCAGCGCATCTGCGCCCACCTGGGGGCCACACTGGTGCTGCGTGAACACGGCACCGGAAGCTGCATTGAAATACAATTCCCCGAGGGATTAACCCGGCCTTAACCCCCCCTTAAGGCGCGCTTCACGCACTCTTCCGTATCGTCGCACCGTCTACCGGAGTCTGCGATTTGAAGAAAACAACGTTGCCGCGCATTGCTGCCCCATTGCTTACACTGGGTGCGTCAGCCTTCCTGGTGCTCGCCCATAACCAGAGCTTCTGGAAGACGTTCCTCTCGGCGACGGGAGGCATGCGGCTGGGGAACCTCCCTGTCTACGTTGGCGCATTCATCGCGCTCGTGCTGCTGTTCAACGCGATTCTCACGCTGGTCAATTTCCGTTTCGTCATCAAGCCGGTGCTGATTGCGCTGTTCCTTGCGGGATCCGCCGCGTCGTATTTCATGAACGAATACGGCGTCGTCATCGATGCATCGATGGTACAGAACGTGTTCGAGACGGATTCGAAGGAAGCGCACGAACTGCTGAGCTGGAAGATGGTGCAGACCGTCACGCTGCTGGGCGTCCTGCCGTCGCTGCTGATCTGGCGCCTGCCGCTGCGGTTCCCGCCGGTGCAGCGCGGGCTGTTGCTGAAGCTGGGGACGGTGATCGTCTCGCTGCTGGCTGTTGCCGCGCTGTTGATACTGCTGTTTAAGACGCTGGCGCCCGCCGTGCGCGAGCACCGCGAGTTGCGCTTCTTGCTGACGCCGACCAACATGTTCCAGGCAACCCATGGGTACCTGAAGCGCAAATGGGCAACGCCGCTCGTCATCGCCCCGCTGGGCACGGATGCGGGACGCGGCGCGAAGTGGCTGCCGGGGGCGCGGCGGACGGTGACCGTGATTGTGGTCGGGGAAACGGCGCGCTCAATGAATTTCTCGTTGAACGGCTATGCGCGGCAAACCAACCCGCTGTTGTCGGCGCAGGCGGGACTGATCAACTTCCATAACGTCAGCTCCTGCGGCACCGCCACGGCGGTTTCCGTGCCTTGCGTGTTTTCCGGGTACGAGCGCGACGATTACACGGGCGACAAGGCCGCCAGCCGGGAAGGCCTGCTGGACGTGCTGAAGCATGCCGGCTTCGACGTCCTGTGGCGCGACAATAATTCCGGGTGCAAAGGCACGTGCGACCGGGTGCGCTACGAGGATTTATCGCAGCCGACAGCGGGCGACCCGCTGTGCAATGCGGAAGAGTGCTATGACGAGCGGCTGTTGCGCGACCTGCCGCGGATGATCCGCGACGCCAAGAAAGACCTAGTAATCGTGCTGCACCAGAAGGGCAGCCACGGCCCCGCGTACTGGAAGCGCTATCCCGCTGCCTTCAACAAGTTCGGCCCGGTGTGCCAGACGAACGAACTGGAGCAGTGCTCGCGCGAGTCGATCATTGCTGCATACGACAACTCGATCCTGTACACCGACTACGTCCTCAGCAAGACGATTGACCTGCTGCGGGCCGCGGAGCGGGATGGCGTCGACACGGCAATGCTGTACTTCTCCGACCATGGCGAGTCGCTGGGCGAGAAAAATATGTACCTGCATGGGGCTCCATACATCATCTCGCCGGCCGAGCAGCGCAGCGTGCCGATGATGATGTGGCTGTCGGATGGGTTCCGTACGCGCTTCCGCCTGGACAGCAGCTGCCTGGCCGCGCGTAGCGACCAGGAGTTCTCGCATGACAACGTGTTCCATTCCGTCCTCGGAATGCTGAACGTCAGCACCGCCGTTTACAACCCGAAGCTGGACATGGTCCACGCCTGCACCCGTGAAAATTGAGACCCGTCCCGCCGTGATGGCGGTTGCAGCCCTGCTGTGGTCGGCGCTGCTGATCCTGTACATCGGCAATTGCACCGATATCGATATCATGCTGGCGGACGCAGCGTTCGACCGCCTCACGCACAGCTTTCCGATGCAGCACGCGTGGCTTGCCGAGCAGTTCAATCACGTGATACTCAAAGCCATCCTCTCCGCACTGGGAGCGTTCAGTGTCGTGCTGGCGCTGTGGGACGCGGTGCGGCCGTACCGGAACTGGAACGACTCGCGACGCATCGGCATGCGGGTAGTGGCGATGTCGGCCGTGGTGGTGCCGTCCGTCATCAGCCTGCTGAAGCGGACCAGCACGTCGCATTGCCCATGGGATTTGCAGCGGTACGGCGGCACCGAACCGTATGTGCGCTTGCTGGAGTTGATGCCGGCGGGCGTCAGCCCCGGGCATTGCATGCCGGGCGGCCACGCGTCGAGCGCGCTGTGGCTGGTGGCGATCGCAGCCTTCTGGTGGCCGCACAGCAAACGCAGGGCGATCGCTGTCGGCGCAGGGATGCTGTTGTTGGGCGGCGCCGTAGGCTGGCTGCAGCAGCTGCGCGGCGCGCATTTCCTGACCCATACGTTGTGGTCGGCATGGATCGCTTGCACGCTTGTGTTCGCTATTTATATGCTGAACACAAAGGGGCTTGCATGGCTGCGCGCTGTTGGCTATAATTCCGTCCCTCGCAGCGCACAACGACGCAGCGAGCTGTCGAAAGCGCTAAGCGCTGAGACAACGAGGGGTTGACGAGCTGCACGAAACACCGCATAATCTCATCTCTCTGCTGCTGACAAACACAACGATTTGTCACTAACTGCAGCGCGGCCCGTAAGGGCAGAATTCTTTAACAATCAACAGTCGATAAGTGTGGGCGTTTGATGATGTGCCTGGCAGCTAGTCTGCCGAAGCTCAAAATATATAGCATCAAACGCTCGCACAAAATAAACGTAATCATCTTCGGATGATTCGTCAGTATTTTGAGTGAGTGACCCTAGCAGCAATGCTAGAAAACAGAGATTAAACTGAAGAGTTTGATCCTGGCTCAGATTGAACGCTGGCGGCATGCTTTACACATGCAAGTCGAACGGCAGCGCGGGCTTCGGCCTGGCGGCGAGTGGCGAACGGGTGAGTAATATATCGGAACGTGCCCAAGAGTGGGGGATAACGTAGCGAAAGTTACGCTAATACCGCATACGAT
>NZ_VLKW01000024.1 GCF_007830495.1 Pseudoduganella flava
CGAGGGTCACTTACTCAAGAATACTGACGAATCATCCGAAGATGATTACGTTTATTACTTGTGTAAGCGTTTGATGCTATATATTTTGAGCTATCTGAACCGAAGTTCAGGGCACATCATCAAACGCCCACACTTATCGACTGTTGATTGTTAAAGAATTCTGCGCCTTTCGGCGTACGCTGCAGTTATCGACAAATCGTTGTGTTTGTCAGCAGCAGAGAGATGAGATTATGCGGTGTTTCGTGCAGCTCGTCAACCCCTCTTTGTTTCCAGCGCTTCGCGCTTTCAACATCTCGCTACGTCGTTGTTCGCTGCGAGGGACAGAACTATAGCAAACCGGATCACGTCCCGCAAGCCCTCTGGCATTTTCTTTGCTTAGACATTCTGACAACGCCCGCCGGCGGTTTCCCCTGTTCCATTCCGACACAGGTGCTACATTGAGAAACACGCCCCAGGCCAACCGCCGCGTCAGACGGCCATATAAGGATCGGAGACATGTACCAGCACACTGTTCCAGAAGTGAGCAATCCGCTCGCCCGGCCGAACGACATCGCCGGCGTCATCCTCACCTCCCACCAGCGCTCCATGTCCTTCGGACTCGATCCGGGCGATGTCCCTGTCGAAGATCCGCTGGGCCGCACCGATCTGTCCCTGCTGATCGAGCAGAACCGGCTGCTGCATCGCCATGCGGTGCCGGCGATGGAGACGCTGTACCAGCAGATCGCGAACACGCACCACATGGTGCTGCTCACCGACGCACACGGCGTCATCCTGCATTCGCTGGGCGACGACGACTTTCTCGAGAAGGCCAATCGGGTCGCGCTGCAGCCTGGCGTCGCATGGTCGGAGCGCAGCAAGGGCACCAATGCGATCGGCACCGCGATTGTCGAGGGCAAGCCGACGCTGGTCCACGCGGACCAGCACTACCTGGCCGCGAACCACTTCCTCACCTGCTCCGCCGCGCCCATCATGGACCACGCGGGCAATGTCGTCGGCGTGCTGGACGTCTCCGGCGACCGGCGCAGCTTCCATGAGCATACGATGGCCCTCGTGCGCATGTCCGCGCTGATGGTGGAAAACCAGCTGTTTTCCGCCGCCTTCGAAGATGCGATCACGCTGCACTTCCACGCCCGCCCCGAATTCATCGGCACGCTGATGGAGGGGATCGCGTCATTCACGCCGGGCGGCCGCTTCCTGGCGGCGAACCGCAGCGGCTTGTTCCAGCTCGGCCTGTCCCATGCCGCGCTGCAGACGCATTCGTTCACGTCCCTTTTCGGCCTGCCCGTCGCCGCGCTCTACGATCACTACCGCACTGCCAGCCCGGGCCTGCTGGACCTCTCCCTGCCCAGCGGCGTGCGCGTCGCCGCCCGCGCCCAGCTGCGCCTGACGCACGGTCACTTCCAGGCGACGGAGCCGGCAGCGCCAGCGAGCATTCCGCAGCCGCCTCGCCGCCTCTCCGGGCTGCGCTACCTGCGAACCGGCGATGCCCAGCTCGAGCAGGTGCTGGACCGCGTCGGCAAGGTGCTCGGCAAGGGCATCCCGATCATGATCATGGGCGAGACGGGCACCGGCAAGGAGCTGCTGGCCCAGGCCATCCACCACGACTCGCCCCGCTCGCAGGGCCCGTTCGTGGCGGTGAACTGCGCATCGATCCCCGAAACGCTGATCGAGTCGGAGCTGTTCGGCTACGAGGAGGGCGCGTTCACCGGCGCGCGGCGCAAGGGCGCCAGCGGCAAGATCGCCCAGGCGGCCGGCGGCACGCTGTTCCTCGACGAGATCGGCGACATGCCGCACAGCCTGCAGGCGCGCCTGCTGCGCGTGCTGCAGGAACGCGTCGTCACACCACTCGGCAGCAACAAGCCGGTGCCCGTGGACGTGGACGTCATCTGCGCCACGAACCACAATCTGCGCGACCGCATCGCCAATGGCCTGTTCCGCGAAGACCTGTACTACCGCCTCAACGGCCTGGTGGTGAAACTGCCGCCGCTGCGCGAGCGCACCGACCTGGAGGCGGTCGTCCGCAAGATCCTCGCACAGGAAGGCGGGCGCCATACCGTAACGCCGGACCTGATGCGACTGTTCCACCAGCACCGCTGGCCCGGCAACTTCCGCCAGTTGACGAACCTGCTGCGCACCGCCGTCGTGATGGCGGGTGACGAACACGAGATCGGGCCCCAGCACATGCCTGACGACTTCATGGACGACGTCGCCCCCGCCGTATCTCCGCAAGCGGCCGCGCCGCTGCCGGCAGCGGGCGGCGACCTCGAGTCGATGGAGCACGCGCTGATCGAGCGCACGCTGCGCGAGCATGGCGGCAACGTCTCGGCCGCGGCTCGCGCACTGGGCGTGTCCCGCAACACGATCTACCGCAAGCTGGCGCAACGGCCCGGCGGCTGACGGGCCGCTGCCCTTATTTGGCGGCCAGCTTGAACACCCACACGGAGCCGCCCTGCTCGAGGAAGTTGACCTTCTTCGCCACCTCGCCGCCCCACAGCGGCACCGCGCCGCCCCAGCCGGAGACGACGGCCACATACTGCGTACCGCCGTCCTCCCACGTGATGGGCGGTGCGACGACGCCCGAGCCGGTCTGGAACTTCCACAGCTCCTTGCCCGTCTTCGCGTCGAGCGCCTTCAGGTAGCCTTCCGGCGTGCCATGGAAAACGAGGCCACCGGCAGTGGCCATCACGCCGCCCCACAGCGGCGCATTGTTCTTCGCTTCCCACACGATCTTGCCCGTCTTCGGATCGACGGCGCGCAATGCGCCGATGTAGTCGTCGAACAGCGGCTTGATCGTGAAGCCCGCGCCGAGGAATGCCCCGCCCTTCTTGTACGTGATCGGCTCGTTCCAGATCTCCATGCCCCACTCGTTGGCCGGCACGTAGAACAAGCCGGTCTGCGGGCTGTATGCCATCGGCTGCTGGTTCTTCGCGCCGAGGAACGCGGGTGCCGCGAACACGGCGCCGCTTTTCTCGCCGGCCGTGCCCTTGGTCGGATCGCCCGGCCGGCCCGCGTCGATGAACTTCGGCCGTCCTGTTTCCAGGTCGATTCCGCTTGCCCACGTGATTTTGCGCACGAACGGGAAGGCATTCTGCAGCTTGCCCGTCTTCGCGTCGATCACGTAGAAGAACCCGTTGCGATCCGCCTTGCCGCCCAGGCGCTGGCCGTTCATGTCGAACGTGACGAACTCGTTGGCACCATCGAAGTCCCATGCGTCGTTCGGGGTGCTCTGGTATGCCCAGCGGATCACACCCGTTTCGGGGTCCAGCGCCACCGTCGACGACGAATACAGGTTGTCACCCGGCCGCAGGTGGCTGTTCCATGGCGCCGGGTTGCCTGTGCCGATGTACGCGAGGCCCGTGCTCGCGTCGTATGTGCCGCCCATCCACGTGGACGCGCCGCCCGTCTTCCACAACTCGCCCGGCCAGCTCTCGTTCACCGTGCCGGTGACGCCGTTCTCGATCGCGTTGCCGTCCTTGTCGTAGCGGTAGCCCATGTGGCCCTCGACCATCGGCCGGCTCCACAGCAGTTCACCCGTGCGGGGATTGCGCCCCTCCACGCGGCCGACGACGCCGAACTCCCCACCGGATACACCCGTCACCAGCACGCCCTTGGCGATCAGCGGCGCGGCCGTCATCGAGTAGCCGGCCGCGTAGTCGTCCACCTTTTCCTTCCAGACGATCTTGCCCGTCTCCTGGTCCAGCGCGACGAGCTGCGCATCGAGCGTGCCGAAGATGACGAGGTTGTCGTACAGCGCCGCGCCGCGGTTGACCACGTCGCAGCAGGGCATGATCGCTTCCGGCAGCCGGTGCTCGTATTTCCACAGCTTGGCGCCCGTCTTCAGGTCGATGGCGAAGATGCGCGAGTACGATGCGGTCACGAACATTTTGCCGTTGTAGACCAGTGGCTGCGATTCCTGGCCGCGCTGCTTCTCGCCGCCGAACGAGAACGACCACGCGGGCACGAGCCGGGCCACGTTGCCGCGGTTGATCTGGTTGAGCGGCGAATAGCGCTGGCCCTGCGCGCCCATGCCGGACGAGAGCACGTTGGCCGTGTCCCGCGCCGCATTGTCCAGCATCGCATCCGTGACGCTGGCGGCGTGCGCCGCGATGGCGGCAGCCCCCAGCAGCACGCCGGTAAAGAGGTTTTGCACGTTCGTCTCCTTTGGTGGTTGTCGTCCGGGCCGGCACGATGCTCGCGTGCCGGCCCGGGTAGCGCGTCAGAAGAAGCCCAGCGGTTGCGGGTTGTAGCTCACCAGCAGGTTCTTCGTTTGCTGGTAGTGCTCCAGCATCATCTTGTGGTTCTCGCGCCCGATGCCCGACTGCTTGTAGCCGCCGAATGCCGCATGGGCCGGATACAGGTGGTAGCAGTTGGTCCACACGCGGCCGGCCTGGATGCCGCGGCCGACGCGGAATGCGCGCGCGCCGTCGCGGGTCCACACCCCGGCGCCCAGGCCGTACTGCGTGTCGTTGGCGATGCGCAGCGCGTCCGCCTCGTCCTTGAACGTCGTCACGGCAACCACGGGGCCGAAGATCTCTTCCTGGAAGATGCGCATCGAGTTCTCGCCCTTGAACACGGTCGGCTTCACGTAGTAGCCGCCGCCCAGCTCACCCACCGGCGCCAGCCGCTCACCGCCCGCCAGCACCTGCGCGCCCTCCTCCTTGCCGATGGTCAGATAGGACAGGATCTTGTCCAGCTGTTCCTGCGATGCCTGCGCGCCGATCATCGTCTCCTGGTCGAGCGGGTTGCCTTGCTTGATGGCGGCCACCCGCGCCAGCGCCCGTTCGATGAAGCGCTCGTAGATCGACTCCTGGACCAGCACGCGCGACGGGCACGTGCACACCTCGCCCTGGTTCAGCGCGAACATCGCGAAGCCTTCCAGGCACTTCTCGAAGAACGCATCGTCGGCCGCCATCACATCCTCGAAGAAGATGTTCGGCGATTTGCCGCCCAGCTCCAGCGTGACGGGGATCAGGTTCTGCGCGGCGTATTGCATGATCAGGCGCCCGGTGCCCGTCTCGCCCGTGAACGCGATCTTCGCGATGCGCTTCGACGAGGCCAGCGGCTTGCCGGCTTCCAGCCCGAAACCGTTGACGATATTGACGACGCCGGGCGGCAGCAGGTCGGCGATCAGCTCCATCAATACCAGCACGGAAGCCGGGGTCTGCTCGGCCGGTTTCAGCACGACGCAGTTACCGGCCGCCAGCGCCGGCGCCAGCTTCCACACGGCCATCAGGATCGGGAAGTTCCATGGGATGATCTGGCCGACGACACCCAGCGGTTCGTGGAAGTGATACGCATACGTGTCCGCATCGATCTGTGCCACCGAGCCTTCCTGGGCGCGGATGCAGCCGGCGAAGTAGCGGAAGTGGTCGATCGCCAGCGGGATGTCGGCCGCCATCGTCTCGCGGATCGGCTTGCCGTTGTCGATCGTCTCGGCCGTGGCCAAGGTCTGCAGGTTCGCTTCCATCCGGTCGGCGATCCGGTTCAGGATGATGGCGCGGTCGGCCTGCGACGTGCGGCCCCACGCCTCGCGCGCCGCGTGGGCGGCATCGAGCGCCAGCTCCACGTCTTCCGCGGTCGAGCGGGCGACCTCGCAAAACGGCAGGCCCGTGATCGGGGTGATGTTGGCGAAGTACTGGCCCTGGACCGGCGCGACGAATTTGCCGCCGATGTAGTTGTCGTAACGCTGCCGGAACGGGTTGGCGACGCCCAGCTTGCTGATATCCGCGAGATCCATGTCTTCCTCTTTCCATGTTGGTTGGCCGTCCTGGGACGGGGTGGCGATGCGCCCGACCATAAAGCGCAAGCGCCGTGCCAGCCCCGCGCCAGAGGGAGCGCGCCGCGGCGGCGTGTCACGCCTGTTGCAAACTGGCGCACCTGTTCCAACCCAGCCGTGTCACCAGCCAGTGCTGCGGCGCGTGTGGCATGGCTTTGCCGTGGCAGGTATATTGCTAGCCTGTTCGACCACTCATCCCATCCCGGAGCATCCATGCGCTACCGTCCTCTTTCCCATGCCATCGCGGCGCTGTGCGGCGTCACGCTGGCGCCCCTCGCCTGCGCCGCCGATGAGCCGGTGGCCGACGTGGTGGTCGTCAGCGCCAGCCGCGCGGAACACGGCAGTTTCGACCTGCCCGCGTCGATCGACGTCGTCGACGCCGCGCGCATCCGCGACAACCAGATGCGCGTCAACGCTTCCGAGTCGCTGACCGCCGTGCCGGGCGTGGTCGCGCAGAACCGGCAGAACTACGCGCAGGACTTGCAGATCTCGTCGCGCGGCTTCGGCGCCCGCTCGGCGTTCGGCGTTCGGGGCGTGCGGCTGATCGCGGACGGCATCCCGGCCACGATGCCGGACGGCCAGGGCCAGGCAGCGACTTTCGACCTGGACGTGGCCGAGCGCATCGAAGTGCTGCGCGGGCCGTTCTCCGCCATCTACGGCAACCACGCGGGCGGCGTGATCCAGCTATTCACGCGCGAGCCCGACGGGCCGCCGGCCATCGAGACGACGCTGTCGGCCGGCAGCGACGGCGCGCGCAAGGCCGACGTGATCGCCGAAGGCCGCGCCGGCGGAGTCGGCTTCCTGCTCGACGCCTCGCGCTTCGATACTGATGGCTACCGCGATCACAGCGCGGCCCGGCGCGACCAGGGCATGGCGAAACTGACGTTCACCACCGGCGCCGACGGCAAGGTGACGATCGTGGCCGGCGCACTGCGCCAGAAGGACACGCAGGATCCGCTGGGCGCAACGTGGGCCACCTACCTGCGCGACCCGCGTGCGAACGAGATCGATGCCAGCGACACGCAGACGCCGCGCCGCACGCTGGCCGAGCGCTACGACACCCGCAAGAGCATCGATCACCAGCAGGGCGGCGCGACGTGGGAACAGCGCTTCGGCGACGACCGCCTGCGCATGACGGTCTATGGCGGCAACCGCGAAGTGGTGCAGTACCAAGCGTTCTCGCGTGCGTTCCAGGCCAGCCCGTCCCATTCCGGCGGCGTGGTCGACTTCGACCGCGACTTCTACGGCGCGGACGTGAACTGGCTCGACGTGCGCCCGCTGGCCGGCGGACGGTTGAGCACTACGGCCGGCATCGAATACGGCCGCTCGCAGGATTACCGCACTGGCTACGAAAACTTCGTCGGCAACACGTTCGGCGTGCGCGGCCAGTTGCGGCGCGACGAAGAAGACACCGTATCGAATGCCGACCCTTACCTGCAATCCGAATGGCAGGGCGAGAAATGGCAGTTCACCGGCGGCCTGCGGCACAGCCGCGTGCGTGCACGCGTGGACGACCGCTACCTGTCGAACGGCGACGACAGCGGCGACCTGCGCTTCGCCCGCACCACACCGGTGGCGGCGGTGCTGTACAAGGTGTCGCCAACGCTGAACGCCTACGTCAGCGCGGCGCGCGGCTTCGAGGCGCCGACGCTGAACGAGTTGTTCTACTCTGGCCAGGGCGCCGGCTTCAACTTCGCTCTGCGCCCGGCCCGCAGCACGCACGTGGAAGCGGGCGTCAAGGCGATCGCCGGCAACGTGCGCGTGGACGCCGCCCTGTTTCAGGCCCGTACCCGCGACGAGCTGGTGGTCGACGCATCGTCCGGTGGCCGCACGAGCTACCGCAATGCCGGTCGCACGCTGCGCCAGGGCGGCGAGCTGTCCGTGGCCGGCAACTGGAGCAACGGCATCAGCGCGCGCATCTCGGCCACCGTGCTGCGCGCGATCTTCGACGAAGCCGTCGGCAATGTGCGCGACGGCAGCCGTCTGCCGGGCGTGCCGTCGGCAAATCTGTTCGGCGAAGTGGCGTGGACGGATCGCGATGGCCGTTTCGGCGCCGCTGTCGAAACCATCGCCAGCGCCAAGGTATATCCGGAGGAGACCAACGCCGAGCAGCCGGCGCCGGGCTACGCGATCGTCAACCTTCGCGCCAACGCCACCCAGGCGTTCGGGCCGTGGCGGTTGCGTGCCTTCGCCCGCGTGAACAACGTGTTCGACCGCCAGTACGTGGGCTCCGTCATCGTCGGCGATGCCAACAAGCGCTATTACGAAGCGGCGCCGCAGCGGAACTGGATGCTGGGCGCAAGCGCCCGTTACCAGTTCTAGCCGCCGCGACGCGGTCTCACGGGCGTGCCACCTGCACGCCGTGGGCGGCAAAGATGGCCCCCAGTTCGCCGCTGGCCGTCATGTCGTTGAGCGCGGCTTGCAGCCGGCGCGCCAGTTCCGTATCGTCCTTGCGTACGGCCATGCCGACCGCCCAGCCGTCGCGCGGCAGCCGTGCGAACGCCAGCGGCGCCAGCGGATAATGCGGGTCACCTCGCAGCGCCGCCTCGATCTCGGAACGGTTGGCCAGCACGGCGTCGAGCCGGCCCTCCCGCAGCGCCTGCAGGGCCAGCGCGGCGCTGGGGAAGATGTGCACGTTGTCGCGCAAGCGGCCATTTCCCTCGCCCAGCAGCAGCATCGCCGCGAGCGAGACCTGCTCGACGCCGATGCGCTTGCCGGCCAGGTCGTCGATGCCCGCGAACGCCGGCATCGTCTGCGCGTCGCGCACGAGCCGCACCGTCTCCACATGATAGGGCGCGAAGATGCGCACCTTGTCGTTCGCCAGCAGCGCACGGTCGACGGGCACGTGCAGCATCACGTCGGCCGGGCCGTAGCCCAGGTAGTGGCCCTTCCACACCATATTGCGCAGGTCGTCGTCCAGGTTCTCGCCTGCCGGGAACGGCAGCAATTGCAGCTTCAGCGACAACCGCCGCGCCAGCGCCTGGGCCAGCGCCACGTCGATGCCGCTGCCATGGTTCGAGAACGGCGCGAAGTCCTCGTACACAGCCACCTTCAGACTGCCGCCCGCGCTGATGCGCTCCCAGTCCGCGTATGCGGGCGCGATGCCGCATGCGAGCAGCGGTGCGGCGGCAAGCCAGCGCACCAGCGCGCGACGCGGGCTGCGCGGATCAGTTGAGCGCACGGCGATCCTCCAGGTAGGTCTTGATCGCCCACATCGCTTCCTGGCTGAACACGCCTTCGAAAGGCGGCATGTAGACGGCGCCGTTGCGTACCTTGCCATGCCGGATCGAGCCGAGGAAGTAGGCGTCCACCTCCTTGTAGCATGCCTTCTTCTTGGCCTCGTTCTTCAGGCTGACGCAGTCGCGGTCCAGCTGCCGCAGGTCCGGCGCGATGCCGCCGCTGACGGCGTCCAGCCCGTGGCAGCGGGCGCAGTTCTGCGTATAGGCGGAGGTGCCGATGCGCAGGGCGATCTTGTTGTCCTTGTAGGGATTTTCGTCGCGCCATTTTTCACCCAGTGCGGCAAGGCCGGTGGTGTCGACGGCCTGCGGTGTGACGTTGCCGTGGGCGGCGACGTTCAGAGAAAAATACAGGGAAAGCGTGATCGTGACGGCGGCGGCAACGCCGAGGCGGATGCGTGGCATGGTGTCTCCTGCTTGTGGTGAATGATGCGGGATGAAGTGCAAGCGGCGTGCCACGCTACGCACAAGAAGGCAGCGCGGCTGTGCACCGGGCACGCTGCTACAGAATGCAACAGCTGTCACGTGTTCCTTTGGCCGATGGTACAGGTACAGCCGGTGATCGGATCGGCACCAAAGACGATCGGCGCGGCACAGGAGCAAGGCGACGGCGGCGCTACACTGATCGGGTATCCACAAGGAGTGCTCAATGAACGCCAGTGCCGTCATTCTCCTTTCCGTCAGACTCGCCGAGCGAGGCGCACGGTGAACCGTGCCGGCTTACAGCCGCGGGCAATACACGCCCGCGCCGGCATCGGAACCGCCGCCCACGTGCTGCAGGGACGGGAACTCGAAGTGCTGCGCGTCCACGTTGGACAGGCGGCGCTGATCCTCGTCGACCGGGGCATCAAGACGGTGCGCACGGAGCGCGGCGGTTCCGTGCGGGCCACGCCAGGGCAGGCCCTCGTTCTGGCCGCGGACCAGACGGTCGACTTCACGAACACTGTCCCGCATGGCAGCGACTACGAGGCGCGCTGGCTGCTCTTCGACGGCGCACTGCTCGGTGACGCCTACTATCTGGAGCGGGCCAGCCAGGTCGAACGGGATGTGCCGGCCCATCTGCTCCCGCACGTGTCGGACAATCTCGCCGCCGCGTTCGAGCGCTCCTGCCAGGCGCTACACGCTGGCACGGCCACTCCCGGTCCGATCGCGCGCCAGCGGTTGCTCGAGGTGCTGCACTGGCTGCTCGAAGACGGCATCGCACTGCGCACCCCATCGGCCGGCAGCCGTGTCGCGGACCGGGTGCGCGCGCTGATTACCCCGCAACTGGACGCCGACTGGACGAGCAAGCGCGTGGCGGTCGAACTCGCGCTGTCGGAAGCGACGTTGCGCCGTCGTCTCGCCGCCGAGGGCACGACGCTGACGGAGTTGTTGACCGATGCGCGGATGTCCACCGCGCTGACCATGCTGCAGGCCACCACCTATCCGGTCACCGATATCGCACTGTCCGTCGGCTACGAATCCGCTTCGCGCTTCGCCGTGCGGTTCCGCCAGCGCTTCGGCTTCGCGCCGACAGCGCTGCGCGGCCACGAACGCGCGGCCTGATCTCATTCAACTCCACCAGGAACACCATGCTGACCATCCATCACCTCGGCCACTCCCAATCGGAACGCATCGTCTGGCTCTGCGAAGAGCTGGAAGTGCCCTATGCATTACGGCGCCATGCGCGCGACGCGGTCACGCTGCTGTCGCCGCCGGAACTGAAAGCGCTGCATCCCCTCGGTGCTGCGCCCGTCATCGAGGACGACGGCTTGCTGCTGGCGGAATCCGCGGCGATCGTCGAGTACATCATCGCCCGGCATGGCGGCGGCCGGCTGAGACCCGGCCCGGAACGCGCCGACTTCGCGGACTTTCTCTACTGGTTCCACTTCGCCAACGGGAATCTTCAACCTGCGATGGTACGAATGCTGTTCCTGAACCGGGTGCAGCTTCCCGCCAGCCACCCGGTGCAGGAGGCATTGCAGGGCCGCCTGGACAGGGCGCTGGCACACGTGGATGCGCGACTGCGTGCGGTGCCTTACTTCGCAGGGCAAGAGTTCACGGCAGCGGACATCATGCACGTCTTCACGCTGACGACAATGCGGTTGTTCCAGCCCGTCGATCTCGCCCCATATCCGGGTATCCGTGCATACCTGCGGCGCATCGGCGAGCGGCCGGCGTATCGGCGCGCGATGGCGAACAGCGATCCCGACCTGGCACCGCTGCTGGACTGAGGTACGCCTAGGCTCGTGGTGCGATCGTGCACACGCTGCGCTGTTCGAGCGCATCGAATGTCACGTGCACGGGCAGGAACTGGGCGATGACTTCCGCGTTCGTGATCGCGTGCTGCGATACGTGATCGAGCGTGTAGCTGCCGCCGCCGGCAATCGCGAGCGGCAGCATCAGTTGATCGCCCAGGTGCTCGCCGACGGCCGCGCCGGAGGCGAGATAGCGCTGCGCTTCCAGTACCGCATCCCCGGCCACGTCCTCGGCACGCCGGCGCCTCTCTCCCACCGCCGAGAATACTTCCGTCACGTGCTCGCTCTCCAGCATGATCAGCACCGTGTTGCCGGGGCCCTCGTCATTGGCAAGGGGATGTGCGGCGACCTGGTCGTCGCGCCACCGCAGCTCCTTGCGGACGCATTCGAGTTCGCGTTGCGCGATCGACAGCGGCAGCGCGGCGACGTAGCTTTCTGCCCGCGCCGACCGCAGCGCACCGGGCGCCATCAGGTGCAACGGCCGCAGTTGCGGGCAGGGCCAGATCGCGGCACATACTTCGCCGCCGCCGTTCGGATAAAAGCCGAAGCGTTTCAGCTCGAAGTCGATCTGCGCGCCCATCGCTTCCAGCATGCGTACATACGCGTGCTCGATGAAGTGCGCCGGCGGCGCCTTCGGATTGTGCGTACCGCCGCTGACCTTCACGACGGATGGCACATCCGCATACAGCAGTGCCGGCATCAACGTCTGCAGCACGAGCGTCGAGCTGCCGGCCGTGCCGATCGTGAATTCGTAGACGCCGCCCTTGATGCAGCGTGGCGTGAACGCGAGTTCGGTGGAGCCAACGTCCGCATGGCTGATTTCCGCATCGCAGACGGCGGCCGCGGCGCGCACCGCCATCAGGTGCTGCCGCATCAGGCCGGGCTTCTGGCGGTTCGCGCGGATGTTCCGGATGTGGAAAGGCTGGCCGGTGATCATCGACAGCGTCAGCGCCGAGCGCAGGATCTGCCCGCCGCCTTCGCCCGTGGAGCCGTCCAGCGCGATCATGGCCTTCAGCCTTTGACGCACACGACCTGCTTGAGGGTGTGCACCACTTCCACCAGGTCGCGCTGGGCGTGCATCACCGCGTCGATGTCCTTGTAGGCCATAGGGATCTCGTCGACGACGCCTTCGTCCTTGCGGCATTCGACGCCCTGCGTGGCGCGCACCTGGTCCTCGCGCGTGAAGCGGCGCTTGGCTTCGCTGCGGCTCATCGTCCGCCCGGCGCCGTGGCTGCAGCTGGTGAAGCTTTCCTCGTTGCCCTTGCCGCGCACGATGTAGCTGCGCGCGCCCATCGAGCCGGGAATGATGCCGAGCTCTCCGGCCTTCGCGGAGACGGCCCCCTTGCGCGTAACCAGCACGTCCTGGCCGAAGTGGCGCTCCTTCTGCACGTAGTTATGGTGGCAGTTGACGGCTTCCACATGGGTCTCGAACGGCTTCCTGATCACGGCGCGCACGGCCTGGATCAGGTTCTGCATCATGACCTCGCGGTTCATGCGCGCAAACTTCTGCGCCCAGCCCACCGCTTCCACGTAGTCGTCGTAATGCCGGGTGCCTTCCTTCAGGTACGCCAGGTCCCGGTCCGGCAGGTTGGCCAGGTGCGTGCGCATGTCCTGCTGCGCCAGTTCGATGAAGTGCGTGCCGATCGCATTGCCGACGCCGCGCGAACCCGAGTGCAGCATCAGCCACACGGCGTTCTGCTCATCCAGGCACACTTCGATGAAGTGATTGCCCGTACCCAGCGTGCCCAGGTGCTTGTAGTTGTTCGTGTGGCGCAGCTTCGGCGTCTTCGCGCAGATGACGTCGAATTCGTCCTTCAGCTGCATCCACGCGGCGTCGACGGCCGAGGGCGGGTCCTGCCACGAGCCTGCGTCGCGGCCCTTGAAGCTGCGCGTCTTCGGCGACAGGCCGTGCGGAATGGCCTTCTCGATCGCGCTGCGCAAGGGCCCGAGATTATCGGGCAGGTCGTTCGCGGTCAGCGTCGTCTTCGCGGCCATCATGCCGCATCCGATGTCGACGCCGACGGCGGCTGGGATCACGGCGCCCAGCGTGGGGATGACGCTGCCGATCGTCGAGCCCTTGCCAAGGTGGACATCCGGCATCACGGCAATATGCTTGTAGATGAAGGGCATCTTCGCCGTGTTCGCCAGCTGCTGCTTCGCCTCCGGCTCTACCGGCACGCCGTGCGTCCACATCTTGACGGGCCGGCCGCCCGCCACGTCCATCGTGTCGTAATCGTTCATGCTGCTCTCCTGCCGGCATTATCAGCGATCCGGCTGGAGAGGCGCACACGATCAGTAACTGCTGAGCGCCTTGCCGAACTTGATGAGCCACAGCCTGCTCGGCCGTTCGGCATCCGTGCCGCGCCCGACGCGGATCGTGTTGGCGGCATTGCAGCCGGCTGAGCTGCTCGAGACGATGATGCCGGCGGCGTCCACCGTGCACTTGGTGACATCGGCATCGGCGATCACGTCACCGGTGGGCGTGAACACCTTTGTCTTCAGGCCGAAGTCATTGTCGTTCGCGATCGCCAGCGTGTTGGCATCGACCACCGTCAAGCCTTCCGCCTTCTCGGCCAGCCAGCCGATCGCATTCAGGTCGAGCAGTACCGTCTTCTTCAGTGGGACGACCTTGCTCCAGTCCGCGCCGTTGACGGCGCTGCCGGCCATCGAGCTTTTCTCCAGATCGGACGTGTCGGCATTGAACGCCGCGGCCGAAATATCGGTGGCGGCGCCTATCTCCACCAGCATCAGCTTGTTGAACACCTTGCCCTTGGGGTCCGCCCCCTGCTCGATGACGATGAACTTGCCGTTGCCCAGTGCGACCACGTCACCCAGCTTGGCGTTGCCGGTGCGGCCGTTCTCATAGTCGGCGGCGGTTATCGGGTATGCATACATCTTCGTCGTCGTGCCGGTCTTCGGGTCGAACTCGATCCAGCGCGTGAAGCGCGCGTAGCGTTCGACCTGCTCGTTCTTGCCGGTGACGGAGTACAGCGCAGAGCCGTCCGACAGGGGGCTTTGCAGGAAGCCGTGCAGCTTGTCCGTGCTCGTGTCGAGGCTCAGGCCTTCCATGCCGCGGTTGGCACGGCGCTTCGCGAAGATGGCCGGCAAGCCGGTACCGGCTGCGTACTTGTTCTGGATGATGCCGGTCGCCGCATCGACCTTGACGATGAACGGACCGTATTCGTCGGAGATCCATAACGCGTTGCGCTGCTTGTCGAAGACGATCGCTTCGCTGTCGATACCGTTCGCATCGAACTTCGCCTTCGACGTCGCATCGAACTTCATCGCATCCATCACGGGGATTTCCGCCGAATTGCCGAGCGAGCCCTCGGGGATCGGCAAGCCGGTGCTGTTGACGGTCGCCGATACCTTGATCGGCATGATCGAAGTCAGGATGGCGCCAGACTTGCCGACCGTGATCAGGCCGATCGACGGCGCGAAGCTCGGTGCGGGGAAGATCTTGCTGCCGGTCGTGCCGGTGCCGCCTGGCGACGGGACGTTCGGGCCGTCGCCATTCGGGCCGCGGTCGGTGAGACCGTAGAACTCCAGGTCGCCGTTCGCATTGGTGCCCTTGAACGCGAGCGATGATCCGTAAGACGGCAGGAACCCGAGCGGGAAGTCTTCCTTCACCTTTGCATTGGCGCCCTCGTAGGGAATATAGAACTTGGCGTCGGCCTGGATCTGGTAGCGCGTAACGCTGACGTCGATTGGGCCCTGCGTGAACTTCTCGACGGCGGGAGTACCCAGCTTCGCAGCCAGCGTATCCTCGAAGTGCTCGCGGGCCAGCATGCGGCGGTCCGCATCGGCGGTACGGCTGGCGTACTTGCTGCCGGCGCTGGCAAGCACCGGCACGAGCGCCGTATTGAACGTCTCCGCGGCGGCGCCGAAGTCCAGCGACCTGCCGGCCAGCGCAGTGCGCGTCTCGGTTGTCACGCGAATGCCGTTCGACGGATCGCCGTCTTCGTCGAAGAGCTGCAGCGCGAGCAGGCGGTTGACGACCTTCACATCCTTGACGTCGCTGCTGCCGGCCAGTTGCAGCGGCGTGATGGTCGCTGCGCACGGCGCGCTGCCCAGTGCGATGCCGCCGATCGAGAAGCTGACCGTTTCGCCTTCCGCGCAGGTGAACTCGCCCTTCGCGCCGGTGGTCGCGCGCGCCGCGGTCCCCGCCACGTAGTCGACGCCTTCGACCGCGGCATCGAGCAGCACGCCGCTAATGCGAGTAGGTGCGGGAGTGGTGACGGCGGGCGTATCGTTGTCACTCCCACCGCAGGCAACCAGCGCGACAGCAAGTGACAACAGGGACAGGCGGGGCAGATTCATGCGAGCCTCTTCAGGATAAAAAGGCGCAGTGTACGAGACGGGTGTGACGGGAAGATGACTTGGCGTTACCCGCTTGGGGTCGGGCTTTGGGGTCAGACCTCGTTTTTAAGAAATGTCTCGAAAAATGGTGACAGGCCCCATTTTCCAGGCAACTTTTAAAGCGGAAATGAAAAAAGCCCGCTAGTTCACTAGCGGGCTCTCTTCGGTAGCGAGGTCGGGCAGTGCCCGGCCGAGCACCCCGCGGTGCCAGCACCGCGAAGCTCAAAGCAAAAAGCCCCACTGACACATGTCAGTGGGGCTTTTCTAAATAACAGCCTGACGATAACCTACTTTCACACTGGTTGCAGCACTATCATCGGCGCAAAGTCGTTTCACGGTCCTGTTCGGGATGGGAAGGGGTGGGACCGACTTGCTATGGTCATCAGGCATGACTTGTACGCAGTGCCGTTCCCAATGGGGCAACGTCACTGCTCAATCCGGAAGAAGTAAAGTTGGGGTACTCATCAGAGTAAATGCACCA
>NZ_VLKW01000025.1 GCF_007830495.1 Pseudoduganella flava
CCGTCCCGGACCCCTGAAGCTCAGTCCCAGGGCTGGCCTTGCAAGGCCAGCCCGTTCGGCCGGCGCGAGGCATGCCTCGCGAAAAAACTGTCCCATCTGCGCAAGCACCCAGGGCTGGCCCTGCAAGGCCAGCCCGTTCGGCCGGCGCGAGGCGGTGCCTCGCGAAAAGCGCGTCCCATCTGCGCAAGCATCCAGGGCTGGCCTTGCAAGGCCAGCCCGTTCGGCCGGCGCGAGGCATGCCTCGCGAAAAAACTGTCCCATCTGCGCAAGCACCCAGGGCTGGCCTTGCAAGGCCAGCCCGTTCGGCCGGCGCGAGGCATGCCTCGCGAAACCCCGGCCTCACCCCAGCCTCGTCCAGGCTTGGCCTTGCAAGGCCAAGCCGTTCGGCCGGCGCGAGGCAGTGCCTCGCGAATTCCCGGCCTCACCCCCCACAGCATCCACCGCAGCATCCACCGCCACCCTCCACAGCCACCTCGGCCAACGTCGCCGGCACCCCATGCGACCGCAGCGCGGCCTGCAACCTGCCCGGCGACGTCAACGCATCGTCATAATCGATCGACACCGCGCCCCGCGCAGTGGACAGCCGGACGGCCAGCACCCCGCGGGCGTTGCCCAGCGCCGCGGCGATCACCTGCGTGGTGGCCTGGTCCGGCGAGGTGTGCAAGGTCAGTTCAGTGGTTTGCATGAATTTCTCCTTCGTTGACATTGACCCCAGCGTAAACCGGCCGCCCACGGGCCTTCAACGCGAGCGCCGAAAAACATGATCCAGATTGTCTTTTCCGTGGCGCTCCTTGGCGGCCGGGGCGGGTGGGGAGAGAATGGAAACACTGAAGGGCAATCGAAGGAGAACCACCATGGCCTTGCTGACAATCGAGGAGCCGCTACCGATGGACACGCGCTCGACCAAATGGACCCACGCCCCGTTGTGGGCATTGGGCTTCCGCCCGTTCTACCTGCTGGCCGCCGGCTTTGCCGCGCTGGCGATTCCGCTGTGGCTCGCCGCCTGGTACGGCCTGCTGCCGCGTGCCGGCAACGTGAACCTGCTGTGGCACCTGCACGAGATGGTGTTCGGCATGGCGGTGGCCGTCGTCATCGGCTTCCTGTACACGGCCGGTCGCAACTGGACCAATCTCTGGACCCCGCGCCATGGCGCCCTGGCGCTGATCGCCGCCACGTGGCTGGCTGGCCGGCTGGCGATGCTGCTGGCGCCCGCACCGTGGGCGGCGCTGATCGACGGCGTGTTCCTGCCCGTGGCCACTGTGCCGTTCTGGCTCGTGCTGCGCCGCTCCAACAACCGCCGCAATTACTTCATGGTGCTGCTGCTGGCATTGCTGGCCGCCGCCAACCTCGCGTGGCACGCCGCCGTGCTGGGATGGGCGCCGTGGTCGCCGGCCACCCCGGTGCGGGCCGCGATCTTCGTGGTCGTGATGATGGAAGCCGTCATCGGCGTGCGTGTACTGCCGATGTTCACCCGCAATGGCGCACCGGGCAGCGCGCCGGTCGTGCGGGCCCGGCTCGACCAGGCCGGCCTGGCCTGCACGGCCGCCGCCGCGGTGGCGTGGATCGCCGGCCTGCAGAATGTGGCGCCGGCGGCGATGGCCGCGCTGGCCGCCGCCGCCGGCATCCTGACGCTGGCACGCCTGGCCGGCTGGGCACCGGGGCGCACGCTGGCCGTGCCGCTGCTGTGGATCCTGCACCTGTCGTATGCATGGATCGGCGCCGGCTTCCTGCTGCTGGCCTGCGCCGCGCTGGGGCTCGTCGGCACCAGCGCCGCGTTCCATGCGCTGACGGTGGGCTCGATGGCCGGCCTGATCGTCGGCATGATGTGCCGCACGTCGCTGGGCCATACGGGGCGGCCCCTGAAGGCCGGCACGCCCGAGGTGGTCATGTTCGGCGCGATCCAGCTGGCGGCATTCCTGCGCGTCGCCGCGGCGCTGGGCCCGGCCGCCCGCTGGCATGACGGGGCAATGATCGTGGCCGGTGCCGGCTGGACGGTGGCATTCGCGCTGTTCTTCCTCGTGTACCGCGCGCGCCTGTGCGCGGCCCGGATCGACGGCAAGGAAGGGTAAGGCGACGGCGCCATAGCGTTTGCGCCACAACGGGGCTTGAAAAGATTGCCCGGCGGCACAAAATACTGCAATATGACAGCTGTTCCCAGCCCCCGAGCAAATGTGTTGACCAACCCGTCGCCATCGCGACGGCCGGCGCGCCGCACTTTTGCGCGCGCCGACCCGTTCTGGAGCCCCCGATGAAACCCGAATCCGCCGAAGTGCTCGCCCCCGTCATTTCCGATGAAGAGGCGTTGACCTACAACCCGAACCGCCTGCTCGATGCCCTGATCGACATCATGCACCTGAAGAACGACGCGGCACTGGCGCGCGCGCTCGAAGTGGCGCCGCCCGTGATCAGCAAGATCCGCCACATGAAGCTGCCGGTCGGCGCGTCGCTGCTGATCCGCATGCACGAAGTGTCGGAACTGTCGATCCGCGACCTGCGTTACCTGATGGGCGACCGCCGCAAGAAGTTCCGCATCAGCCCGACGCACTTCAAGCCGGACGGCGCTACGCAATAAATCGATCGGCACGGCGCCCCAGCCACGCGGTATGCTGTACACCGCAAGGAGGATGGGATGGCCCACACGATCACACACCGCGGCATCTGCGACGCGTCCGCCGCCGTCGCGCTGGACGACGAGCGCTTCATTGCCGCCGACGACGAATCCAATGTGCTGCGGATCTACCGCTACGACGCGCCCACGCCCGCGGAACAACGCGACCTGAGCGCATTTCTCGCCACCGCCGACGGTGGCGAAGCCGACATCGAAGGCGCCGCCGAACTGGCGGGCCGCATCTGGTGGATCGCCTCGCATGGCTGCAACAAGGCGGGAGAGCCCAGCGCCACCCGCCGCCAGCTGTTCGCCACCGACCGTGACGGCCGCCCGCTCGGCGTGCCATACCGCCGCCTGCTCGACGACATGCTGGCGCATCCGCCGCTGGCACCGTTCGACCTGGCCATGGCCGCGCGCCTGGCGCCGAAGGAGCCGGGCGGCCTGTGCATCGAAGGCCTGGCGGCCACGCCGGCCGGCGCTCTGCTGGTCGGCTTGCGCAATCCGATTCCGTTTGGCTGGGCGCTGCTGCTGCCGCTGGCCGATCCGGCACCGCTGCTCGACGGCGGCCGCGCCGTGCTCGGCGCGTCGATGCTGCTGGACCTGGGCGGGCGCGGCATCCGCGCGATCGAATGGCATGACGACACCTATTACATCGCCGCCGGGCCGCCGGGTGCGGGCGACGACCATGCGCTGTATCGCTGGGGCGGCCGCGTCGGCGATGTGCCCGTGCGGCTGGACGTGCCCGGCCCGGCAGGCCTCCACCCCGAATCGCTGTTCTTCGACGGCGCCGGCACGCTGCACGTGCTGTCCGACGACGGCAAGGCGCAGCCGGGTGGCGTCAAGTGCAAGAAGCTGCCGGTGGAGCAGCGCACCTTCCGGCGGCTGGCACTGACGCGGGACGAGTGGCAGCGTCAGTCGGACGTGTAGTCCAATATCAGCAGTGCCGCGTCGCTCCACGAGCGGTCGGCAACCGGCACGGCGATCTGCCTGCCGTGCTTGACCGGCAGTGGCGCGGTACGGTCCCCCTCCGCCAGCTGCGCACGTGCCACCGGCCGCTCGGCCGTCAGGCCATAGCCGCCGCCCTTGCGCGGCGCGCACCAGTCGATGCCGCCGAGCGCGCTGATCGCCAGGCTGCCGGCAAAACCGATGACTTCCTTCGCCATCGCCATCTTCACGCGGCATTCGAGCCGCAAGTCGCCCAGCCGCCGCGCGTTGGGCGGCAGGCCGGGCGTGCGCACGTCTGGCTGCGGCGTGCGGTTGCCGTCGAACTGGCCGGCGTTGCGGTTGACGGCCAGCCGTGCGCCGCGCGCCGCCTGCATGCGCGGTGCGCTGAAGTAGCCGTCTTCGCCCAGCGGCACAGGCGTCAGCGTGTCGCCCTCGTCCAGGGTCAGCACCACGT
This sequence comes from Pseudoduganella flava, assembly GCF_007830495.1. Classification (GTDB taxonomy): domain Bacteria; phylum Pseudomonadota; class Gammaproteobacteria; order Burkholderiales; family Burkholderiaceae_D; genus Rugamonas; species Rugamonas flava. The sequence goes on from NZ_VLKW01000025.1 coordinate 4,008, forward strand.
TGTTCAGCCGCGTCACGCCGTCCGCCAGCAGCAACCGGAAGCGCAACACGGCCTGCGGCGCCAGCGCGCGCTCGTCCTCGAACCTTGCGAGGCCGGCGGTCAGCGCGCTGTAGGGCCAGCCAAGTGCGATGCGCGTGCCGGGGACGATCACGGTGGCGGGTTCGGACGGCGCGTCCGGCGCCGCATGGGCGGGCAGGCGGGCCAGCGCGAGGAGCAAGGGCAGGGTGGTTCGCATCGGTGCACGCGAGATGGATAATCCGCCATTCTCGCGCAGGCCGAGGCACCGCGGTGCGCAAGGCGCTGAGCGATTCCCCATCAGAAGCGGTACTTCAGCTGCACGTACACCTGCCGGCCCGATACGTCCAGCTTCTGCTGCTCCTCTTCGCTGTAGCGGTACTGCGCCCGCTTCGTGTTGGTCAGGTTGGTCGCATCCACCACGAGGATCAGGTTCGGCGTCACGTTGTAGTTCACCGAGGCGGCCAGCGTCGCGACGCCCTTGGCCATCGTCGGCGCCGTCGGCATCGCCACGCCGTTGATGACGCTCATGCCCTGGCTGTTCGCGGTCGGCGACGGCGCCGTCGTGCTGCTGACGTATTTGCCGCGGTAGTTCCACACGAGCCGGGCGCTCATGCGGTCGTTCTCGAAATAGCCGCCCAGGTTGCCCGCCCATTCCGAAGCGCCGACCATCGGCCGGCCGTCGTCGACCTTCGTCTTCGCGCGGCTGACATTGCTCGTGAAGCCGAAGCTGCCCCACAGCGGCTGTTCGTACGACAGCTCGATGCCCTTGATCCGCGCGCCCTGCTGCGACGACGAATTGACGAAGAACGTCTTGACGGTGTTGTCGCGCGGGTCCACCAGCTGCACGGTCTCGCCCTGCGTCACGGTGCCCGTCTTCACGTAGCCGTCGATCTTCGAGTGGAACAGGTCGATCGCCACCAGTGCGCGCGGCTTGAAGTACCAGGACCACGACACGTCGACGTTATCGGACGTCAGCGGCCGCAGGCCCGGGTTCGGCCCCGTCACTGTACAGCCGTTCGCGTTGCACGACGGTGTGCCGAAGCCGGAGCCCAGCAGGTTGTAGTTCTGCCGGCCGATCGTGCGGCTGGCGCCGGCCCGCAGGTACATGTCTTCCTGCACGGCGTAGCGCACGTTCAGGCTGGGCAGCCAGTTGTCGAACGTGCGCTTGTTGGGCGTCTTGTAGTAGATCAGGCCCGCGTTCGGGTCGAACGGCACGCCGTCGTAGTACGTGCTGCCGTCGCCGGCCGTCGTGATCGCGGTCGGGTAGGCGGCGCACGTGACGGCCGGCTTGCCTGGCTCCGTCTTCTGGCAAGCGCCCGCCGGCACGGGCGTGACGATGTCGGCGTCGATGCGGGTGCGCACGAAGCGCACGCCGACGTTGCCGCTCCATTTGTCGCGCTCGAAGCTCTGCATCATGTAGAACGCATACTGGCGCTCGCGCATGTCGATCTCGTTGACGACGCGGCGCTCGAACTCCGGCGTGGTGTCCTTGATCGCACCGGCGACCCAGTCCTTCAGCGCCTGCGGCGTGAAGTAGAAGCCCGTGTTGTCGAAGCTGCCGTCCAGGTCCTTGCCGAAGTCCGCCGGATAGGCCACGTAGCCGGCCGGCGACGACGTCCACGTCGCATCGCGGAACGCCGGCGACCAGCGGTTCGACTGGCGCTTGTGGTCCGCATAGCGCACGCCCGTTTCGAACGTCGTCAGGAACCACTTGTCGACCTTGTACTCGGCATCGAGCTGGCCGCTCGACTCGCGGTCCACCGTCTTGATCGACGAGACGGTGCGGCCCACCATCGCATAGCCGCTGCCGTCCGGATTGAGGCCGGGGCGGTTCTCGCCGGCGCCCAGGTACTGCACGAACGGCGCGTTGTCGACGCCGTCCAGGCTGTAGCGCACGCCGGTGCCGTAGCGGGCCCACGTCGTGCCCTGGTCGCGCGCCGTCTTGCCGACGCCGCGGGTCGTCGACAGCAGCGTTTTCAGGCGCAGGTCGTCGTTCACGCGCCAGTTCGCATCCAGGTCGAGAAAGCCGCTTTCGGCCGTCGCGCCGTCGCGGTAGAACGCTTCGGAATTGCCGACGTATTGCGGCGTCGTCCCGTCGGGGAACACGATGTCGGCGGATTTGAGCACCTTCAGCGGCTGGCCGTACATCGTGGTCTCGTTGACGATCACGGGATTGCGGATCGTCGCGTAGACGCGCTGGCCGTTGGAGTTCGTATTGATCGCCGTGGCTCCCACGCCGCCCAGCGGATCGGCCTTCCCGAGCAGCATGCTGTACATCGCGCCGGACGTCAGCCGGCCGTAGTTATTCGCCTTCATCTTCGAGTAGAAGCCCGTCGCCGTCACGTCGATCGCGTAGTTCGGCTTGTACTGCAGCGACACGAGGCCACCCTTGCGGTCGCGCACCCCTTCGACGAATTCCGAACTCATCGAGCCGGGCATGCGCACGCCGTTCAGGTCCGCCGCCTTCAGGCCGGTGCCGGCCAGCGACGCATCCGTGATGCCCAGCATCGTGCCCGTGTTGATGACGTCCCAGCCTGACGAGGCGCCGTACGCAAGCCGCGACACGGAATCGCGCCGTACGTAGCGCTTCTCGGCGAACACCTGGGCGATGGCGCCGAACGTGCCGGCATCGTTCTTCCAGTTGACGCTGGCGTTGAAGTCCGGCGCAGTCTTGCCGGGCAGGTCCGCATACGTCAGGCCGCCCTGGATCACGCCTGACAGCTTTTCCTTCTGCGCCAGCGGTTTGCGGGTCGTGACGTTGATCGTGCCCGCCAGGCCGCCGTCGACGAGATTGGCCACCGACGTCTTGTAGACGATCGCCTGGTTCAGCACGGAAGAGGGCACCAGCGACAGGCTCGTGCTGCGCGACGACGAGCCCTGGTCGGCCACGTACCAGTCGGCCGTGCTGACGGCGTGGCCGTTGAAGATGATCAGCGACATGTCCGGATTGGTGCCGCGCATCGACACCTTTTCGGCCTCGTCGTAGTCGGTGCGCACGGCCACGCCGGCCAGGCGCTGCAGCGAATCCGCCAGGTTCTTGTCCGGCATCTTGCCGATGTCCTCGGCCGTCACCACTTCCACGTTCGCGGTCGCGTTGCGCTTCACATTGAGCGACTTGGCCATCGACGCGCGGATGCCCGTCACCTCGACCTTCTGCATCTCGCCCTCGGACTCCTGCGCCCCGGCCATGGGTGCCAATGCGGCCACCGCCGCCGCGACGGCCGCGGCGAGCGCCTTCTGCCTGATGTTTGCCATGCTCTCTCCCTTTATCGATACCGGTTCAAGACCGCTTTTCACCGAGTATGGGACAGAAGTAGCAAAATGAACAATGGCAAACCTTTACGAGACCATAGCTTGGAGGAATGGCCTGGGCCGGTTATATTGCCGCTCTACGACAGTCGAAGGAGATCCGATGCGCCCGTACGCCGTCCTGCCCGTGATATTCGCCGCCGCGCTGCTGGCCGGCTGCACCCCGAGCCAGCAGGGGCCGTTGACGGACCGGCAGCTGGCAGCCAAGCCGCTGTACCGGATGACGCCGCAGGAAGTGGACCGGTACATCGCCTACATGCAGAGCGCCGAGCCGGACCTGCGCAAGCGGATCGCCGCGATCGGCCGGCAGAACATCGGCCAGCCCTACCTGCTGAACCTGCTGGGCGAATACCCGTACCAGCTGCACGACACCCTGCCGATGTTCAGCCTGACGAACAGCGACTGCGTTGTATTTTCGGAACACACGTATGCGATGGCGCTGTCGCGCAACTGGGAGGAGTTCTTCTGGATGCTGCAGCGGATCCGCTACAAGGATGGCGTGATCGGCGTGGCGACGCGCAACCACTACACGGAGCAGGACTGGAACGTCAACAACGCGTGGCTCGTGACGGACGTCAGCGCCCGGCTGGCCGGCCCGGCCGCGGCGACCTACGAGCTGACGGTCGACCGCGGCACGTTCCTGCGCACGCGCCACAACACGCAGGCGGACTTCCCCGTCACGACGAGCACGGAAAGCTATGTGCCGAAGGAGCGCGTGCACGACGTGCTGGCGCAGCTGGCGGACGGCGACTTCGTCAACGTGATCTCGACGAAGGGCGGCAAGTACTGGGCCTCGCACGTGGGCCTGGTGGTGACGGCCCCCGACGGCAGCCGCCATTTCCTGAACTCGGCCGAGCCGCAAGTGCGCGAAGAAACCTTCGATGCGTTCATCGCCCGCACCGCCGAGCGCACCGCGCGCCAGGAAAAGGAAGGCAGGGAGCCTACCCGGCTGGCCGGCTTCAAGTTCCTGCGGCTGAACGACCCGATCGACGTGCCGCCGATGAAGGCGCAGCCGCGGCCGTAAACGGCAAAACCGGTGCGGGCACCGGTTTTGAACGCGTCAGCGGCGTGAAGTCGCACATAGCGGCGGCGCTACATGGGTCTGTCCCCGCACGGGGACTGACCCTGGTTTTTAGCGGGAGGCATCGGCAAACTCCTCCACGCACCACCGATCACTGCTTGTTCAGCAGCGAATTCTTCCGCGCATACGTGAAGTAAATCACCAGCCCGATGACGAGCCACACGCCAAACGCGATCCACGTAATGGCCGACAGGTAAGCCATCAACGTCAGGCAGAACGCCACCGCGAGCAGCGGCACCACGGGCACGCCCGGGCAGCGGAACGCGCGGTGCAGGTCGGGGCGCTGCTTGCGCAAGATGATGATCGCGATCGACACCAGCGAGAACGCGGCCAGCGTGCCGATGTTGATCAGCTCCGTCAGCACGTTCAGAGGAATCAGCGCGGCGAGCAGGCCGAAGATGATGCCGACCATCCACGTGGCGAAGTACGGCGTGCCGTGCTTCGGGTGGATCGACGACAGGCGCTTCGGCAGCAGGCCGTCGCGCGACATCGCGAAGATGATGCGGGTCTGGCCATAGGACATCACGAGGATCACGGTCGTCATGCCGAGGATCGCGCCAAGGTCGACGAAACCGGCCACCCAGTTCTCGCCCGCGTACTTCAGCGCCAGCGACACCGGGTGGTCGACGCCCTTGAAGTTCTGGAACGGCACGATGCCCGTCATGATGGCCGACACGACGACGTACAGCACGGTGCAGCCGGCCAGCGAGCCGATGATGCCGATCGGCAGGTCGCGCTCGGGGCGCTTGACTTCCTCGGCGGCCGACGTGACGGCATCGAAGCCGATGAACGCGAAGAACACGATCGCGGCGGCCGACAGCGTACCCGTCATCCCGAACGGCATGAACGGCTGCCAGTTGGCCGGCTGCACGTGGCGCGCGCCGACGACGATGAACAGCAGCACGACGCCGACCTTGATCGCCACCATCACGTTGTTCATGCGCGCCGATTCGCGGATGCCCCACGACAGCAGCATCGTCAGCACCAGCATGATGACGAACGCGGGCAGGTTGAAGTAGGTGACGACGCCCGGCAGCGCGCCCGGTGCGGCCGACAGTGCCTGCGGCACGTGCAGGCCGAAGCCGGAGATCAGCGACTGGAAGTAGCCGGACCAGCCGACCGACACGGCCGACGCGGCCAGGCCGTATTCCAGCATCAGGTCCCAGCCGATCATCCAGGCGACCAGTTCACCCAGCGTGGCATAGCTGTAGGTATAGATCGAGCCGGCTACCGGCACGGTCGAGGCGAATTCCGCGTAGCACATCGCGGCAAAGCCGCAGGCGAGGGCGGCAATGACAAAGGAGATCGTGAGCGCAGGGCCGGCCGTCAGCGCGCCGGTACCCGTCAGCACGAAGATGCCGGTACCGACGATGGCGCCGATGCCCATCAGGATCAGGTCGAAGGGGCCCAGGACTTTTTTCAACCCGCCGGGCGCGCGGCTCGCCGCGACCATCGCGTCGAGGTTTTTGGTTCTGAAAATGCTCACTGCTTCTCCAAGTTGTGTTGGTTTTGTCTCCGTGCCGTGCGTTGCCGGATAGGCCCGCAGCGGTTTCTATTTGTTGCACGGCAGCAAGCCCTGCGGGGCCTGTTGCCGCCGCATACTAGCACACGGGGAGAAGCGTGAATATGTGTTAAGGAATTGTCAGCGAGGAAAGTATCGTGCTGACAACAGTTGGCGGAAATGTCGGGGGAAATCAGTGCAGCAGGCGGCCGCGGCTGTCGACGTAGCGGATGTGTTCGCGGCCGGTGTCACGACCCATCTCGCGGCCCGCTTCCCGGTCCAGTTCGATGCCGGCGTGGCGCTGCGCCGGTTGCGGGGCGTGGCCACCGGCCCGCTCGCTCTCAGCCATCCGGTCCAGCCTCGCCTGCACCAGCCGGTGCCACGCGCCGACCCATTTCGAGGCCAGTGCGCTTTCTTCCGCCGAACTCGCGTACAGCGTCCGTTCCACGGCGCGTTGCTGGCGTTGCAGGGCATAAGAGACTTTGAAGAGGCTGTTCATGAGTGCTTTCGTCATCGGGTAGCCGGCGGGAGTGCCTTGAAACGTATTCTCCGGTATCCGCAGCGCTTTGAATGTGCGCCAGTTCACGTAGGACTGAGATTACAACAGTCGGTGTTCCTGTACTACATGCAGTCCTACCCTAGTCCGACTGTCAAAACCAGGGCTCAGCAATAAAGTGTGGGAAACGATAACGCACAGGACAACGACAATGTACAAGACCACGCAAACCGATGCCGCCGCCCTGCCGGGCTCCATGATCACGATCCCGAAGGCCCCGCGCGCCAAGGCTGCGCCTCTGGGGATCTGCGTCACGGGCGTCCAGCAGAACGAACTGCTGCGCGCGCTGCCGCAGGATGAGCTGGAACGCCTGATGCCGGAGCTGGAACTGGTGGCATTGCCCGTGGGCAAGCACCTGTATGATTTCGGCGAAAAGATCGAGTACAGCTACTTCCCGACGACGGCCATCGTGTCGCTGCAATACGTGAACGAGGATGGCGTCACGACGGAAATCGCCGTCGTCGGCCGCGAGGGTGTGGCCGGCGTGGCGATGTACAAGGGCGAGCGCGCCAGCAACACGGCCGTCGTCCAGGCCGCCGGCTACGGCTACCGCCTGCGCACCGATGCGCTGCGCGCACTGTTTGCCGAAGGTGGCATGCTGGCCCAGCAGCTGATGCGCTACACGAGCTGCCTGTTTGCCCAGCTGGCCCAGAACGTCGTCTCCAGCCGCCACAGCAGCATCGAGCAGAAGCTGTGCCGCTGGCTGCTGGAACGCCTGGACCGCTCGCCGTCGAACGAGCTGAAAGTCACGCAGGAACTGATCGCCAACCTGTTGGGCGTGCGCCGCGAAAGCATCACCGCCGCGGCCGGCAAGCTGGCCGGCGACGGCTTGATCCAGTGCCGCCGCGGCATGGTCGTCGTGCTGGACCGCGAAGGCCTGGAACGTGGCGCCGGCGCCTGCTACTTCGCCGCGCGCGGCATGGCTGCGCAGGCGATGCACAGCAACCACTGAGCGGCGCGCACTGCGCAGCAAATGAGCCGGCCATGTGCCGGCTTTTTTTGTCCGCGCTGTTCGCGTTGGCTGAGCTTTCATCCCGGAACGGAACTTATCGCAGATATTACGGTCGCTCCTGCTGCCGGGGTGCAACGGCCGCCCGCA
>NZ_VLKW01000026.1 GCF_007830495.1 Pseudoduganella flava
ATGCCTGCTTACCAACGCCAGCTTCGGGAGCGGCAACTTGTGCAGAGCATGTCTCGCAAGGGCAACTGCCATGACAATGCAGCGATGGAAAGCTTCTTCGGCGTGCTCAAGTCGGAGTTCTTCTACCTGAACAAGTTTGATAGTGTCGACACGTTACGCGCCGGCCTGGTCGACTACATCCACTACTACAACCATGAGCGCATCAAGCTCAAACTAAAAGGGCTGAGTCCTGTGCACTACAGGACCCAGCCCTTGGCCGCCTAGCTAACTTAACCGTCCAGCTTTATGGGGTCAGTTCATCAGACACCGGTTTTTTTTTTACGACAGCCGGAAGTTGATCGGCACCAGCACATACACGGCAACGGGCTTGCCGTCTTCCATGTAGGGCTTGAACAGGCTGCGCATCGCCGCCTGGCGGCCCGCTTCGTCCAGGGTCTGCGAACCGGAAGATTGCTGCACGGTCGCCTGCTCCGGCGTGCCTTTCTCGCTGACGAGCACGCGCAGCGTGACGACGCCTGTTTCGCCCATGCGGCGCGCGATCGACGGGTACACGGGTTGCGGCGCGCGGATGTATTCGACACCGCTGACAAGCCGCGGCGTGCTCGGCGCCGGCGGCGCGGCGGCCGGTGCCGGCGCGGCCGGGGCGCTGGCGACGACGGGGGCCGATTCGACGGACTTCGGTGGGGCCGGCGGCACCGTGATCGTGTTCTCGATAACGATCGGCAACTGCGGGATCTGCGGCATGACCATGGTCGGCGCCTTCAGCGCCACCTCGACCGTCTTCGGCGTGCTGGGCGGAGGCGGCGGTTCGACGGGCGCGACGAACGTCACGTCGACCACTTGCGGCAGGCGCTGGACGGTGTTGCGCACCATGCTGTTCGAGAAGCCCCAGGCCGCCACGACGTGCAGGGCGACGATGACGGCGATCTTGCCCGTCTTGTTGCGGCTGCTGCCAAACGTGAAATCTTGCGGTGCCGCGGCAGGTGCGGCGTGGGAAGCGGAGGAGCCGGTGGAGGCAGGTCGCGGCAGGCTCAGACGATCGAGCCAGAGGCGCGGCAAGCCAGGCCGATCAAGGCCGGGCAGGGTATGCATGAGTATCCTCAGGTGGTGAGGGTTGGGCGCTTCAGCACGGTTTCCTGGATCGGCGCCGCCACGTGTTCGCTCAGCACTTCAACGGCATAGCTCAGGCAATTGCCGCAGCACGTGGCAACACCCAGTGCTTCGCGCAGCCCGTCCATGGTGCTGATACCCAGGTCGATGGCTTGACGGATTTCTCGATCGGAGATGTTGTTGCAAACGCAGACGATCATTGAAACACCTTCTGGCTAGGGAGTTCACTCATCGGAAGTCTTCGCACTGAGCCTTAGCGCTCTGGCAATCTTAAGACTTTCTTAATGAGAATCATTATCATTACGGTTCCTATTCTGCCGCAGAAGAGCGTACAATGCAAGCGCCACCTGCAAATACAAACCATTCGCATTGCCTTTATAATGACCAGATTGATTTTCCTCAGAGAACTGCCATGACACTCGCTCCCTCCCTGATCCATCTCGACGCGTTGGCAGCCGGGAAAAGCGGCACGGTGGTTCATATTGCGCCCGGAAATGCGCAGGATACGGAAGACGGTGCCGACCTGGCCCGCCGCCTGATGGAGCTGGGCTTCGTGCCGGGCGAGAAGATCCGCATGCTCAAGCGCGGCATGCCCGGCGGCGAGCCGCTGGCGATCCGCGTCGGCAACTCGACGTTCGCACTGCGCCGCTTCGAAGCCGCGCTGATCTCGGTCCAACCGGAATAACAGCATGGGCGTGACGGAGAAAGTGGCGCAGGCCGTCGGCCGGGCGCCGATGATCGCCTTGCTGGGTAATCCAAACTGCGGCAAGACGGCCCTGTTCAACCGCCTGACGGGCGCCCGCCAGAAGGTTGCCAACTACGCCGGCGTGACGATCGAGCGCAAGGAAGGCCAGTTCGTTTCACCCGCGGGCAACCAGTTCCGCGTGCTGGACCTGCCGGGCGCCTACAGCTTGAGTGCCCACACGCCCGATGAAGAAATCACGCGCGACGTCGTCGCCGGCCTGCGCGCGGGCGAAGGCGCACCGGACCTCGTCGTCTGCGTCGTCGACGCCACCAATCTGCGCCTGAACCTGCGCCTCGTGCTGGAAGTGCAGCGCCTCGGCCTGCCGATGATCCTGTGCCTGAACATGGTGGACGTGGCGAAGAAGCGCGGCATCGAGATCGATGCGGACAAGCTGGCGCAGGAACTGCGCATGACCGTCGTCGAGACGGTGGCCGTGCAGGGCGGCGGCGAGAAGTCGCTGCTGCGCGCGCTGGACGAGCTGGGGCCGCTGGCGCCGGCCGCCGCGCGGCCGCTGGCCGCGATCGACGCCGTATCGGTCGAGGACACCCAGCGCGAAGTGCGCCGCATCCTGGCCGTGGTGGCCAAGAACATGCACGCCACGGACACGCGCAGCGAAAAGATCGACAGCGTCGTGCTGCACCCGGTGGTGGGCCCCGCGATCCTCGCGGTGCTGATGTTCCTGATCTTCCAGGCCGTGTTCAGCTGGGCCGAGGCACCGATGGACATGATCGAGGGCGCCGTCGGCGCGTTCGGCGGGATCGTCAAGGAGCACATGGCCGATGGCGTGCTGCGCAGCCTGCTGGTGGAGGGCATCATCGCCGGTGTCGGGGGCGTGCTCGTGTTCCTGCCGCAGATCCTGATCCTGTTCTTCTTCATCCTCGTGCTGGAGGATTGCGGCTACCTGCCGCGGGCCGCGTTCCTGCTCGATCGCCTGATGGGCGGCGTGGGCTTGTCCGGCCGCGCGTTCATCCCGCTGCTGTCGTCGTTCGCCTGCGCGATTCCCGGCGTGATGGCGGCGCGCACGATCCAGAACCCGCGCGACCGCCTGGTGACGATCATGATCGCGCCGCTGATGACGTGTTCCGCGCGCCTGCCCGTGTATGCGCTGGTGATCGCCGCCTTCATTCCGGACCGCCAGGTGTGGGGCCTGTTCAACCTGCAGGGCCTGGTGTTGTTCACGCTGTACTTCGCCGGCATCTTCTCGGCGATGGGCGTGGCCTGGTTCATGAAACGCTCGCTGGGCGGCAAGCGCAAGCAGCCGCTGATGCTGGAGCTGCCCAGCTACCACTGGCCGAACCTGCGCAACCTTGCCATCGGCCTGTGGGAGCGCGCCAAGATCTTCCTGACGCGCGTAGGCACGTTGATCCTGTCGCTGATGGTGATCCTGTGGGCGCTGTCGAGCTTCCCCGGCGCGCCGGAAGGGGCGACGCACCCGCCTATCTGGTACAGCTTCGCCGGCATGATCGGCCGCGGCCTGGAATTCGTGTTCGCACCGATCGGCTTCAACTGGCAGATCTGCATCGCGCTGGTGCCCGGCCTCGCGGCCCGCGAAGTGGCCGTCGGCGCGCTCGGCACCGTGTACGCGCTGGCGCAGTCCGGCGACGACGTCGCATCGGCACTGGCGCCGATGATCGCCAGCACGTGGTCGATGGCCACCGCGCTGTCGCTGCTGGCATGGTACGTGTTCGCGCCGCAGTGCATCGCCACGCTGTCCGTGGTGCGCCGCGAGACGGGCCACACCCGCTATGCGCTGCTGATGGCGGGCTACATGTTCACGCTGGCCTACACGGCTTCGTTCCTGACGTATCACATCGCCCGCCTGCTGGGGGCGTGAGGAGGTCCCATGACGCAAGTCTTCTGGCAAGAGCTCATCGTTGCATTCATCGTCGTGGCCGCGGCGCTGCACGTGTGCCGGCGCTACCTGCCGGCCACGCTGCGCCAGCGCATCGTCTTCGCGCTGGCACGCAAGGGCTTCGACCAGAACAAGCTGGCCAAGCTGTTCAAGACGCAGTCGAGCTGCGGCGACGGCTGCGGCAGCTGCGGTTCGTGCGACACCACGCCGGCGCCCGATGCGCCCAAGGACACGGGGCCGGCCCGGCGCGTGATCACGCTGCACGTGCAGCGCTGAAGACAAGGCCCGCACATGCGGGCCTTGCTGTTTCTGCTTGCTGCATCAAACCCACTGCATCATTCCAGCTCGGCGCGGGTAACCAGCGCCTCGACGCCGCTCGCAGCCACGAAAACTCCAGCCAGGTAGGCGGGCATCGACTGGGTCAGCGCCCACGCCCCCATCAGCGCCAGCCCGGCCGCGATCACCACTGTGAAGAACACGTGTTCGCGCATACCGAACAAGGTGCCCGAGCCCGCGCCGATCGCGTTCAGGCGCAGGTTGAACGGCAAGGCGCCGAGGCTCGTCGTCACGTGCAGGAACAGGCCGACCGTCGTCAGCACGGGCAGGTCGTGGCGCAGCGGCAGCAGCACGAGCACGGCGCCGAACGTCACTTCGGCCAGGTACAGGATGGCGCGGTTGCGGTACTTGTTCATGGCGGTACTCCAGCGGCGTGGCGCGCGGCGGACATGGTGGCCGAAGACGGCAGGACAGGTGACGGCGGAAAACGGCGCATGCTGTTCCTCGCGGTGAGGAAAGCGATTGTAAAAGCGCGCGGGGCGTTGAAATCTCGCCAATAGTCACAGCGGGCAAAAAAAACGCCACCCGAAGGTGGCGCAAAGTCTGAAGGTAATGCGGGAAAGGTGCGATCAGAAGCGGAAGTTCGCCGTCAGGCTCGCCGAGCGCGGGGCGCCCGGCGTGTAGCGGTAGCCGCTCTTGTTGATCGACGCGACGTATTGTTCGTCGGTGATGTTGTAGACGTTCAGGCGCAGATCGATATGCTTCGTGATCTGGTACGCGGCCATCAGGTCGGCTACCCAGTAGCTGTCCGCGTAGGCCGGCGTGCCGACGGCGCCGTCGGTGCCGCGCAGCAGCTTGCCGGTGTAGCGCACGCCGCCGCCGAGCTCCAGGCCGAACGGGAATTTGTAGCTGGTCCAGCTCGTGAATGCGTCCTTCGGCGTGTAGTTCAGGTGGTTCTCGCCGCTCGCGGTCACCGTGCGGCCCACCTCCACGCTGGTCTTCATGTGCGTATAGCCCGCGCTGACCAGCCAGCCCGGCAGGATTTCGCCCTGCACCGCCAGTTCGATGCCCTCGACGCGCTTCTTACCGTTCTGGAAGTACTGGTTGCTCGACGCGTCGAACTCCACTTCGTTCTTGACGTCGGTACGGTACACCGCGGCGGTCAGTGCCAGCTTCTGGTCCAGCAGGTCCCACTTGGTGCCGATTTCCTTCGTCGTGGTCTCCTGCGGGTCCATGTTCGGGTTGGCCGCGCTGCTGGCGGAGGTGGACAGGCTGAAGTTCGCGCCGCCCGGCGGCTGCTTCGAGTTCGCCACCGTCGCGTAGACGCTGCTGTTCGCGGTCGGCTTGTACAGCACGGAGAGCTTGCCCGTCGTCAGCGTATCGTTCGAGCTCAGCGTAGTCGCCGTCAGCCCGCCGCCCGTCGCCAGCGCGGTCGAGATGTAGTCGGTGTCGTAGTGGTCCATCCGCACGCCGGCGTTGACCATCCACTGTTCGCCGATCTTCACGGTGTCGAACACGTACAGCGCCTGGGTGTCGGTGGTGCCTTGCGAGCCGGCTCCGGTGCGGTAGGTGTTCAGGCCATTGATCGAACTGTCCGGCGCCGGGAAGTACAGCGGCGTCGCCAGCAGCACGCCGCCGCCGGCGCGGCCATACGACGTCTGCTTCTCGTTCAGGAATTCGAGGCCGCCGACCACGGTGTGCTTCAGCGCACCCGTCGTCACATCCCACGTCACGACCGTCTGGTTGGCGAGGATACGGTTTTCGGCATCCTTGAACGTGCGCAGCGTGCGGTTGATCAGCCAGGTGGCGGGATCGTTCGCCTTCGCGCCGAATGTCTGCGTCGTCAGGTTGGCGCTCGATCCCATGAACGCGGTCAGCAGGTAGTCCTGCTTCGTCTTGCCGTAGCGGGAGATGTTCTGCAGCCGCAGGGTAGGCGAGAAGTCGTGTTCGATGCGGACGGTCGCCATGTCGGCCGTCACGTTGTCGTGGTCGGACACGTGGCCGTAGTAGCCGCGCGGGTCGACCATCGGCGCGTTGCTGATGTAGGGGCGGGTGCTGTCCGGGGTCGTGTAGCCGGGCAGGCCGATCGTCGGCACGCCGCCATCGGGCAGGTTGTCCTGCTTGATGTGCAGGTACGACAGGTGGGCGCGGGTCTTGCCGCCCAGGCCGAACGCCACCGTCGGTGCGACGCCCCAGCGCTTGTTCTTGACCACGTCGCGTGCCGGGTTGCCGGAATCCTGCGCCATCACGTTCAGGCGGAAGGCGGTGCCGCTTTGCGCATCGAGCACGCGGTTCACGTCGGCCGTGGCGCGCTTCTGGCTGCCGCTGCCGCCCGTGACGGACGCGGAGATCGCGTTCTCCAGGTTGGCCTGCTTCGAATTCAGGTTGACGGAGCCGGTCGGCGAGCCGCGGCCCGTGTCGGTACCGGCCGGGCCTTTCAGCACGTCGATCTGCTCGATGTTGAAGACATCACGCGAGATCGAGCCGATGTCGCGCACGCCATCGACGAAGATGCTGGACGACGTATCGAAACCGCGCAGGAAGATCGCGTCGCCCGTGTTCGTGTTGCCGTTCTCTCCGAGGAAGAACGTGCCCACGCCGGGGCTGTTGCGCAGCGCTTCGGTCAGCGTCGTCGCGTTCTGCTGCTGGAACAGCTCCTTCTTGATCACGGTGATCGTCTGCGGCGTGTTCACCAGCAGCTCGGTGTATTTCGGCGAGCCTGCGCGCTCGGCCTTGAAGTCGTTCTCCTTCGCCGCATCGACGACGACCTCGGTCATTTTTGCTTCCGCCTGCTGGCCGGCCGCGTGGGCGGCGGCGGGCAGCAGCAGCGAGGCCAGCACGGTGCTGACGGGCAGGACGGAATGCTTGCGGCTTTTGATGTGTGCCATCGGTACTCTCTTGTTAGTTTTTGTAAAGACGGGCAATGGTACCGATTGCAAGTCAATATGTAAACGAGAATCGTTATCATTCGTGTTCATTGTGTGGTTTCGATGAGCACCGAACGGGGCGGGAAATGCTAAGCTGGCGGCTTTCCTGCTACCAAGACCGCCGATGATCACCGTCCACCACCTGAACAATTCCCGCTCGCAGCGCGTGCTGTGGCTGCTTGAGGAGCTGGGCCTGCCGTACGAAGTCGTGCGTTACCAGCGCAATGCGCAGACGATGCTGGCGCCGCCCGAGCTGCGCGCCGTGCACCCGCTGGGCAAGTCGCCGGTAATCGTCGACGGCGACTGCACCGTGGCCGAGTCGGGCGCGATCATCGAATACCTGGTCGACAAGTACGACCAAGGTGTACTGCGCCCACCGGCCGGCACGCCCGAGAAGCGCCGCTGGACGTATTTCCTGCATTACGCGGAAGGCTCGATGATGCCGCCGTTGCTGATGAAGCTGATCTTCGACCGCGTCGAGACGGCGCCGGCGCCGTTCTTCGTGCGGCCGATCGCCCGCGGCATCGCGCAAAAGGTCAAGGCCAACTACATCGGCCCGCAACTGCGCCAGCACCTCGATTACCTGGAGGCGGAACTGGGCAAGCACACGTGGTTCGCCGGCGAAGAGTTCTCGGCGGCGGACATCCAGATGAGCTTCCCGCTCGAGGCGGCGGGGGCACGCGCCGGGCTCGATACGGCCGCGTATCCACGGCTGACGGCCTTCCTCCAGCGCATCCACGCGCGGCCGGCCTACCAGCGCGCGCTCGAGCAGGGCGGGCCCTACGAGCTGCTGCGCTGAGGGCAGGCCGGGCGCATGCGGTAGAATGTCGCCCACGATTTTTTCATCCCGCTCATCTGCATTCCATGGGACGCTTGCTTGCCATCGACGGCCTGAACATCGTGCGGCGCGTGTACGAGGCCAGCCCGGAGCCCGACTCGGACCTGAAGGCCGAGATCGCGCTTCGCCACGCGCTGAACTCCTTCCGCACGCTGATCAACGGCCACGAGCCGACGCACGTGCTGCCGGCGTTCGACTATGGCGGCGTGACGTGGCGGCATGCGCTGTACGGCGGCTACCGGGAAGGCCGGGCGCCGATGCCGGCCCCGCTGCGCGCCGCGCTGCCAGGCTTTTATGCGAAGCTTGAGACGTTCGGGCTGCGGCCCGTGTCGCTGCCGGAAGTGGAGGCGGACGACGTGATCGGCACCGTCGTGATGCGCTGGCTGGGCCAGGAGCGCGGCGAAGCGGTCGTGGCGACGACGGACAAGGACTTGCACTGCCTGATCGCGCACGGCGCCCGCGTGTGGGACCACTTCAAGAGCGAGTGGCACGACCATGCGTGGGTGGAGAACAAGTGGGGCGTGCCGCCCGCCCAGCTGCCGGACCTGCTGGCGCTGATGGGCGACGCGACCGACAGCATCCCCGGTGTTTCGAAGGTGGGGCTGAAAACGGCGGCGAAGCTGCTGCGTACCTACGGCACGATCGATGCGATCATGGCCGGCGCCGGCATCCTGAAGGATGCGGTGGGCGAGGCACTACGAAAAGAACGGGAGATGCTGTATCTTTCCCGTCAGCTCGTGCAACTGAAGACGGACGTCCAGGTCGGCGTCAGCTGGAACATGCTGGCGTGGCAGGCGTGAGGATGGCCGCGATAACAACGAAAGAACAACGATGCTGAAGGCAGTGATCATCGATGGCAGCGCAGTGGCGCGCGGCCTCCTCAACACGGTGCTGACGGACGGCGGCTACGACGTCGTCGGCCAGGCCCACACCTGCGCGGCCGGTTCCGCGCTGCTGATCAAGTTCAACCCGCAGATCATCTGTATCGCCCGCGACCAGGTCGAGCAGGACATCCCGGGCATGACGGCGATGCGCAAGCAATGGCCGAAGGCGCTGATCTTCATGATGTCGAGCGAATTCGACGCCAACACGATCCAGACCGCGCACGCGATGGGCATCAACGGCTTCATCGTCAAGCCGTTCAACGCCGACACGGTCCTGAAAACGATCCGCAACACCGTCATCACGATGGTCAAGCGGCAGCAGAAGGCGCAGGCTGCGCAGAACGGCGACGAGGCGCCACCGGCGGAGCCGGGCGAGGGGTGAAGGCACGCGAGCCATTGCGCATGCTTAACCCAACGGCATAAAGCTGGGGTCAGACCCGTCGGGTGTATGGTCGGGGGACATAGGTAACACATGTCGGGAGACATGGGTTACACATTGAAGCCGTATCTTACGATGGATTCTGGAGGTCTATCTGCCGGACTTTGTGCTTGCAGAAATAGACCTCCAGGACGCCGTCGGTACCGGTTGGGCGGATCGCCACCAGTTCGGCATACAAGCCTTCCCCGACGAAGTAGGATTGATTGCGGTACGAGATGTAGCCTAGCTTGCTCACCTTCCGCACTTGGTCATCTGGAAGGTACTCGATAGGGGGCAATACCGATGGAAAAGATCGCCCACTGCACCGGTATCGGCTGATTG
>NZ_VLKW01000027.1 GCF_007830495.1 Pseudoduganella flava
CTAACTGATACTAATTGCCCGTACGGCTTGTCCCTATAACCTTGACGGTTATGGTGCATTTACTCTGATGAGTACCCCAACTTTACTTCTTCCGGATTGAGCAGTGACGTTGCCCCATTGGGAACGGCACTGCGTACAAGTCATGCCTGATGACCATAGCAAGTCGGTCCCACCCCTTCCCATCCCGAACAGGACCGTGAAACGACTTTGCGCCGATGATAGTGCTGCAACCAGTGTGAAAGTAGGTTATCGTCAGGCTGTTATTTAGAAAAGCCCCACTGACATGTGTCAGTGGGGCTTTTTGCTTTGAGCTTCGCGATGCCGGCACCGCGGGGTGCTCGGCCGGGCACTGCCCGACCTCGCTACCGAGAAAAGCCCGCTGCGTGATCGCAGCGGTTTTTTTCATTTGCGCTACGCGCACAAAGTCCACCGCTCAGCCAGATTTCCCTGGCTTCGCCTGGTGGGCTTTTTCATCGCGCTCGGGCTTTGCAGCCTTGATCGAGGCGCATGGTCAGGGCGTCTGGGCCGGCATGTTGACCGGCGCACCCCCTGCAATAACCCCACAAAATGCTCAACAATCGGCGGCAGCCGATCGATCATTCTATACACACAAGCCTCCCGCCTCTCTGTGTTGTAGAAAAAATATTTATTTGGGAACTGCGCAGTATCAGTGGCTCCGCTGCTGATATCCTCCTCGGATAAATTTTTAATAACTAAACTACTCCTGGAGGCCTGATGAAACTCTCGACTGTCGCCTTGCTGGGCGGTACGCTACTCATTGCCGATTATGCTGCGGCCGGTGTGCAGGCTGACATCACCCGTACCAGCCGCGGTATCGTCCATGTCAAGGCGGCGGATTTTCGCAGCTTGGGGTATGGCACGGCCTATGCATACGCGGAAGACAACGTGTGTATGCTGGCCGACACGCTGCTGACGGTGCGCGGCGAACGCTCGCGCTATTTCGGCGGCGATGCGCCCGCCACCAGGCCGCGGAACGGGGAATATGGGGCCGGACTCGACCTGTTCATGAATCTCCCGAACGAGCAGAGCGATTTCTTTTTCAAGGGTTATCTCGACCTCAATGAATTGCGGGCCAGTTATGCGGCCGGTTCGTCAGACGTGCGTGATTTGCTCGCGGGTTATGCCGAAGGTTATAACCGCTTTTTGAAGGATCGGGCCGGCAAGCTGCCGAAAGCATGCAGCTACGCGGCCTGGGTAAAGCCCATCACCGTCGATGATGTTTATCTTCTCATCGCCGAGAAGGCATTGCACGCGAGCGGCGAAGCGTTTTCCGCCGCGGTCGTGGCCGCGTCTCGGGATCCGGCGGAGCCGGTTACTCTGGCACGGACGATGCCCGCCGCCGTCACAGCTATTCCAAGGGGTATTCCCGCCGGCGTCGGCAGCAATGCATTGGCAATCGGCAGCGCGGCCAGCGCGAACGGCAAGGGCATTCTCCTTGGCAATCCTCACTACCCATGGTCGAGCACGGATCGCTTCTATCAGGTGCACCTGACGGTACCTGGGCGCTACGATGCGATGGGGGCGAGCCTGAGCGGCCTGCCGGTGGTCAGCATTGGCTTCAACCGGAATCTGGCCTGGTCCCACACCGTGACCAGCGCGATGCACTTCACAACGTTCCGCCTTGCCCTCGATCCGTCCGACCCGGCCGGGACGACGTATTACTACGATGGCGCGCCACGCAAGATGACGGAGCGGAAAGTCAGCGTCGACGTGCTGCAGCCGGACGGTTCCTTGGTCAAGAAAGAGCGTGCGTTCTACTTCAGCCATCAGGGCGCCGTCATCGTCATGCCTGACTCGGGAATCGGCTGGACTGCGGACAGCGCTTTCGTGCTGGCCGACGCGAACCGCGCAAACACGCGGCTGGCCGAGCAATGGCTGAAGATGGGGCAGGCGAACGACGTGTCGGCGCTGCAGAGTGCGATCCACGCCGTGAAAGGGCTGCCGTGGGTGAATACCGTGGCTGCCGACCACCGCGGCGACGTGCTGTACATCGACGGCAGCGTCGTACCGCATATGACGACGGATAAATTCCTGTCCGATTGCCTGCTCGTGCCACAGCTGTTGGCCTTCGATGGCACACGGAGCGAATGCGGCTGGGGGCAGGATCCTGACTCCCCTGCAGGCGTGTTCGGCGCAGCCAATGCTCCGGCTACCGTGCGCAAGGATTATGTCGCCAACTCCAACGATTCTTATTGGCTGTCCAATGCGAAGGAACCCCTGATGGGCCCGGCGCCGTATGGGTACTCGCCGTTGTACGGCGCGGTCGGCGAACCGCAAACGCTGCGCACCCGCATCGCCTTCAAGCAGGTCGAGGGCATGCTCGCCGAACGGCAATTCCTGCGCCCGGACGATGTGCAACAGCTGATGTTTGCGAACCGCATTTACGCGGCAGAGCTCGTGATGCCAGGGCTGGCGCGCGCCTGCCTGAAGGCGCTCGACCTGCGCTTGCTGATCTCGTGCGCCACGCTGGCCACGTGGGACAAGAAGGCAGACATCGACAGCCGCGGCGCCGTCCTGTTCCGCGAATTCTGGAACGTGGCGCGAACGATTCCCGATCTGTGGTCAACGCCGTTCAACCCGGCCGATCCCGTCAACACGCCGGCCGGCGTCTCGCCCGCTGCCGACGCCGCACTGCTCGATGCGCTGCGCAAGGCGACGGAGCAGCTGCAGGCAGTGGGCGTGCCCGTGTACGGCAAGCTGGGCGACTATCAGACTGAGACGCGCAACAACAAGCGTTACCCGCTGCACGGCGGTATCGGCGACGAGGACGGCTCCTTCAGCTCGCTGCACATGCGCGGTACGCTGACGTCGTCCGGTTACCGCGACGTGGACTGGGGCACAGGCTATATCCAGCTGGTGGGCTTTGAAAACGACGGCCCGGTGGCCAAAGGCTTGCTGGCATACGGGCAGTCCGTCGATCCGCAGTCGGCGTACTACGCGGATCAGCTGCCGCTGTTCTCGCAGAAGAAGTTGCCGGCGCTGCCGTTCACGGAAGCGCAGATCCGTGCCCAGCGGATCAGCCATCAAGTGCTGACGGCAAAATAAACGGTGGCGACCAGCATCCGGCATACAAGTGCCGGATGCCCGATTGAGGGTCATCAAGGCCCCGGATGAGTGCTTCCCCATGATGGGCCGGATGTCATGGGGAGCGCATTCATGCGGATAATCCTGCTCGTATTACTGTCCTGCCTGCTCCTCGCAGGCTGTAGCGATGACGCCGGTCCGCGACAGGCGCCTGTCACGCTGTCCGCCGACATCACGCGCACTTCCTACGGTGTCGCGCATATCCGCGCCAACGATTTTGCAGGTCTCGGCTTCGGCCTCGCCTACGCATATGCCCAGGATAACGTCTGCATGCTGGCGGACTCCTTTCTCACCGTGCGCGGCGAGCGTTCGCGCTACTTCGGCGGGGAGGCGATGGCAACGGCCGGCACGGCTGGCGAGTACAGCGTCCTCGTCGATTACCTGAACCTGCACAACTTCGCGCTCCGCAACGAGGACAGCGACTTCTTCTTCAAGGCCTACCTGGATCCGGCGCGATTGCGTGCGTCGTATCAGTCCGCGAGTGCCGAGGCGACGGCGCTGCTGGCCGGCTACGCAGCCGGATACAACCGCTACTTGCGGGAACGCGGCGGCGACCTGCCCGCCGCTTGCCGCGGCGTGCCCTGGGTCAAGCCGATCAGCGTGGAAGACGTGTATTTGCTGATCGCCGAGAAGGCCCTGCATGCGTCGGGCGAGCTGTTTGCACGCGAGATCGTCGCCGCCGCGCGCGATGCGCCAGGGTCTCCAGCTCCAATACAGGCATCTCTTGCCAAGTGGACGAACGAAGGCCTGGGCAGCAATGCGATCGCGCTGGGTGGCGATGCGACTGTCGATGGCAGGGGAATGCTGCTCGCTAACCCGCACTTTCCCTGGTTCAGCAGCGATCGCTTCTACCAGGTACACCTGACGATCCCGGGCACGTATGACGTGATGGGCGCCAGCCTGGGCGGGCTGCCGATCGTCGTCATCGGTTTCAACAAGGACGTGGCGTGGACCCATACGGTCACGACGGCGGCGCACTTCACGACGTTCCGGCTGCCGCTCGATAAACGGGACCCGTCCGGCGGAACGTACCTCATCGACGGCCAGCCGCTGCGGATGACGGAGCGCGCGGTCGACGTCGACCTGTTGCAGCAGGACGGGACGCTGCGAACGAAGCGGCGTGTCTTCCGCGAGTCAGGTCTCGGCATGCAGATGGCAATGCCAGGCATACCGCTCGGCCCGGACGACATCCTGGTACTGGCCGATCCAAATCGCGACAATACGCGGCTGATCGATCAATGGATCGCAATGGGGAAGTCCGACAGCGTCCAGGCACTGCAAGCCTCACTCGCGCGCGTAATGGGACTGCCGTGGGTGAACACGGTGGCGGCGGATCGCCATGGGAACACACTCTTTGCCGACTACAGCGTTGTGCCACACGTCAGTCCAGCGAAGTTCGCTTCTGACTGCCTGTTGTTCGCGCCGCTACTGATGCTCGACGGCGCCCGTACGAGCTGCCATTGGGGAAGAGATCCCAACGCGCCGGCCGGCATTTTCAGTGATGCCAGCGCACCCGCCATGGCGCGCCGAGACTATGTCGCCAATTCCAACGACAGCTATTGGCTGACCAACAGCCGTCAACTGCTGACGGGCCCGCCGCCTTACGGGTATTCCCCCTTGTATGGGGCCGTTGGTGTGCCACAGCATCTGCGTACAAGGCTGGGCTTCCTGCAGCTTGACGAGCGGCTGGCGCAGCGGGGACGTCTCGACATCGTCGACCTGGCGGAGCTGCTGTTCTCCAATCGGGTTCACGCGGCGGAACTGGTGCTCCCGGACCTGCTGGCCGCATGCCGCGGTGTTACCGACGCCACGACGGTCGCCGCATGTGCAGTACTGGGCGGCTGGGATCGGAAGGTGGACCTGCAGAGCAGGGGAGCAATCCTGTTCCGGGAGTTCTGGTTGCATGCGTCCGCGCTGCCGGACAAGTGGGCCATCCCGTTCGACCCCGGCGACCCAGTGCGCACCCCGCGCGGTGTTGCAGCGCAGGCGGTCGCGCCGATGCTTGTCATGCTGAAGGAAGCGGCGCAGCGCCTGCTGGCCTTCGGCATCGGACTGGACGCTCCACTTGGCCAATTCCAGAGCGAAACGCGCAACGGGCAGCGGTATCCGATGCATGGAGGGATCGGCGACGTCGACGGCGTGTACAACGCACTGCACATGAAAACGGGCTTGAGCGAGCGCGGCTATGAAAACGTGGCGTGGGGAACGAGCTATATCCAGCTCGTGCGATTTGATGAGGCAGGCCCCGTCGCGCACGGCCTGCTCGCGTACAGCCAGTCGACGGATCCGACGTCCCCATACTATGCGGACCAGCTGCCACTGTACTCGGCCAAAGCCCTGGTGCTGCTGCCGTTCACCGACGACCAGATCGCCGCGGACGGGAACTATCGCCGGATGACGGTGTCGAACGATTAGGCCTTGCGGACGTGCTCTGCGTTTGCTATAGTTCTGTCCCTCGCAGCAACGCAGCTGTCACGAAAGTGAAACAAGCAGCTTGATGTGAGAAAGATAGAAGCTTGACGAAACGCACGAAACACCGCATAATCTCGCTTCTCTGCTGCTGACAAGCACAACGATTTGTCAAGGGTTTAACCCGAAGCGCGGCAAGGCCTGTAAGGGCAGAATTCTTTAACAATCAACAGTCGATAAGTGTGGGCGTTTGATGATGTGCCCTGAACTTCGGTTCAGATAGCTCAAAATATATAGCATCAAACGCTCGCACAAAATAAACGTAATCATCTTCGGATGATTCGTCAGTATTTTGAGTGAGTGACCCTAGCAGCAATGCTAGAAAACAGAGATTAAACTGAAGAGTTTGATCCTGGCTCAGATTGAACGCTGGCGGCATGCTTTACACATGCAAGTCGAACGGCAGCGCGGGCTTCGGCCTGGCGGCGAGTGGCGAACGGGTGAGTAATATATCGGAACGTGCCCAAGAGTGGGG
>NZ_VLKW01000028.1 GCF_007830495.1 Pseudoduganella flava
TCGATCGAACTGCTGTGGCGCGAGCTGGAACAGGGCTATGCCGCCGCGCTGGCGGGTACCGCGCCGCCGGCCGCGCCGGCCCTGCAATACATCGATTACGCCTGCTGGCAGCGTGAATGGCTGGCCGGTGAGCGGGGCGCGCGGCAGCTGGACTACTGGCGCGGCCAGCTGGACGGCCTGGCGCCGCTGCTGGAATTGCCGACCGACCGGGCCCGCCCGGCGGCGCGGCGCCATGCCGGCGCCAGCCTGCCGGTGGCCGTGCCGGCCGAACTGCTGCCGGCGCTGCGGGCGCTGGGCCATGAAGGCCAGGCCAGCCTGTTCATGACGTTGCTGGCCGTGTTCCAGCTGGTGCTGGCCCGCTACAGCGGCCAGGACGACATCGCGGTCGGCAGCCCCGTCGCGAACCGGCCGCGCGCGGAACTGGACGGCTTGATCGGCTTCTTCGCCAATACGCTGGTGCTGCGCACCCGCGTCGACCGGACGGTCAGCTTCCGCACGTTGCTGGCCGAAGTGCGCGAAACGACGCTGGCCGCGCACGAACATCAGGACCTGCCGTTCGAACAGCTGGTCGAAGCGCTGCAGCCGGCGCGGAGCCTCAGCTACAGCCCCCTGTTCCAGGTGATGTTCAACCTGCTGCATGGCGCCGCCGAAACGATCGCGCTGCCGCAGGTGAAGAGCGAAGTGCTGCCGGCCGCCCACCACGTGGCCAAGTTCGACCTGACGTTGACGTTGCAGGAGCGTGGCGGCAGCCTGGCCGGCACGCTGGAATACGACGTCGACCTGTTCGAAGAAGCCAGCGTGGCGCGGCTGTGGCGTCATTACGTGGCCGTGCTGGAACACGTGCTGGCCGCGCCGGACACGCCACTGCAGGCAATGGACCTGCTGGGCGCCACCGAACGCGCCGAGCTGGCCGCGTGGAACGCCACCGCGGCGCCGTATCCGGACACTTGCCTGCACACGCTGTTCGAAGCGCAGGCCGCGCGTACGCCCGATGCGATCGCGCTGGTGTGCGACGACGCGGAGGTCAGCTACGCGGCGCTGAACGGCCGCGCCAATGCGCTGGCCCAGCAACTGCAAGCGCTGGGCGTGCGGCCAGAAGAGACTGTCGGCGTCTGCCTGCCGCGCTCCGTGGACGTGGTCGTCGCCTTGCTGGCCGTGCTGAAGGCGGGCGGCGCCTACTTGCCGCTGGACGCCAGCCTGCCGCTGGCCCGGCTGGCCCAGCTGAAGGACCAGGCCGGGTTGCGCCTGGCGATCGGCACGGCGGGCCCGCTGGCGCCCCTCGGCCTGCAATGGCTGGCACCGGAGCAGGGCGTGGACGCCGTGAATCCAGGTTTGCCGGGTGCGCCGGACCAGCTGGCGTACGTGATGTTCACGTCCGGCTCCACCGGCGTGCCAAAGGGTATCCTGACGACGCACCGCGGTATCGTGCGCCTGTTGGCCGGCACGGATTACGCGCAGTTCGGCCCCGGCCACCGGGTGTTGCATGCGGCGCCGCTGGCATTCGACGCGTCGACGTTCGAGATCTGGGGCGCGCTGCTGCATGGCGGCACCTGCGTGCTGTACCCCGAGCAGGTGCCGACGGCGCCCGAGCTGGCGGCATTCATCGGCCGCCACCGTGTCGATACGGCGTGGCTGACGTCGGCGCTGTTCAACCAGCTGGTCGACGAAGACCCGGATTGCCTGCGCGGCCTGCGGCAGTTGCTGGTCGGCGGCGACATCGTCAGCGCGGCCCATGTGCGGCGCGTGTACGCGGCGTTACCGGATGTGCGCATCACGAATGGCTATGGCCCCACCGAGAGCACGACGTTCGCGGCTTGCCACCCGATCGCCCGCGATGCCGCCGGCGCCACGGTGCCGATCGGCCGGCCGATCGCCAACACGCAGCTGTACGTGCTCGATGGGAGCATGCAGCCGGTCGGCATCGGCGTCAACGGCGAGCTGTATATCGGCGGCGCCGGGCTGGCGCGGGGATATCTGGGCCGGCCCGACCTGACGGCGGAGCGCTTCGTGCCCGACCCGTTCGCGACCATTCCGGGGGCGCGGCTGTACCGCACCGGCGACCTGGCGCGCTGGCGCGCCGATGGCGCCCTCGAATACCTGGGCCGCACCGACCACCAGGTCAAGCTGCGCGGCCTGCGCATCGAGCTGGGCGACGTCGAAGCGGCGTTGACCCGGCTGCCCGGTGTGCGCGAGGCGGTCGCGCTGGTGCGCGGCGACGGTGCGCACAAGGCGCTGGTGGCGTACGTGGCCGGCGACGGCCTGGACCCGGCCGTCCTGCGTGCGGGGCTCGAACAGGCGCTGCCGGCCTACATGGTGCCGGCCGCGCTGCAGGTGCTCGATATGCTGCCGCTGACGCCGAACGGCAAGGTGGACCGCGCCGCGCTGCCGGCGCTGGTGCCGGTGCGCGGCGGTGCCGGCTGGGCCCCGCGCACGCCCCGCGAACGGGCGCTGGCCGAGGCCTGGTGCGAGGTGCTGGGCTGCGACACGGTCGGCCTGGACGACAGCTTCTTCGAGCTGGGCGGCCATTCGCTGCTGGCAGCCCGCCTGGTGGCAAGGCTGCGCGCGGCCGGCCTGGGCTTGACGGTGCGCGACGTGTTCGAGGCGCCGACGATCGCGGGCCAGGTCGAACGCGCCGCCGGCGTGGCCGAGGCCGGGCCGGCCCTGCTGCCGGTGGCGCGGGACGGCGCGATGCCGCTGTCGTATGCCCAGCAGCGCCTGTGGTTCCTGGCCCAGCTCGAGGGGATCACTGCCACGTACAACATGCCGCACGCGGTGCGCTTGCACGGCGCGCTCGATGTCGCGGCGTTGCGCACGGCAATCGAGGGCTTGGTCGCGCGCCACGAAGTGCTGCGCACCGTGTATGCGGAAGGACCACGGCAGGTGGTGCTGCCGGCCGATGCGTTCACGGTCGGCTGGGAAGACTGGAGCGGGCATGCCGATGCCGGCGCGCTGGCTGCGCGGGCGGAAGCGGACAGCCGGCGCGGCTTCGACCTGCGCCACGAACCGCCGCTGCGCGTGACGGTCATCCGGCTCGCTCCCGACGACCACGCGCTGCTGCTTTGCCTGCACCATATCGCCGGCGACGGCTGGTCGATCGAACTGCTGTGGCGCGAGCTGGAACAGGGCTATGCCGCCGCGCTGGCGGGTACCGCGCC
>NZ_VLKW01000029.1 GCF_007830495.1 Pseudoduganella flava
CGCAATATCGAGAAGATCGAGTTCGCCGACGGCACGGCGGACCTGAAGGACCTGTACCCGAATCAGCCGACTGACTTCGGCGACTACCTGCGCGGCACCGATGCCGGCGAAACGATCAATGGCGGCCTTGGGAACGACACGATGGCCGGCGGTGCGGGCAACGACACGTACGTGATCGGCGAAGCGCTGGACGTGATCGAAGAGAGCGCCGACAACGGCACCGACACGGCCGAAGTGGCGCTGGCCTCGGGCACGTACACGCTGGTGGACAACGTCGAAAACGGCATCGTCACCGGCAAGGGCGCGGTCAGCCTGACCGGCAACGCTGCCAATAACGCGCTGACCGGTAATGGCGCCGCGAACACGCTGACGGGCGGTGCCGGCAACGACACGCTCGACGGCCAGGCCGGTGCCGACAAACTGATCGGCGGCACGGGCGACGACACGTACGTTGTCGATAATGCCGGCGACACCGTCACCGAAGCGAAGGATGGCGGGAGCGACACCGTGCGGACCACGCTGGCGAAGTACACGCTGGGCGCGTTCACCGAGCATCTCGTTTATACGGGCACCGCGGCGTTCGCCGGCACCGGCAATGCGGAAGCCAACGGGATCATTGGCGGCACCGGCAACGACACGTTGTCCGGCATGAGCGGCAACGACACGTTGGCCGGCAACGGCGGCACCGACGTGCTCGACGGCGGCACAGAAGACGACACCGCGATCCTGGCCGGCAACCGCGCCGACTACACGGTCAAGCGCACGACGGCGACGGATACGACGTTCACGCGCACCGGTGAATCTGTCACCGTGCGCAATATCGAGAAGATCGCGTTCGCCGACGGCACGGTGGACCTGAAGGACCTGTACCCGAACGAGCCAACCAACTTCGGCGACTACCTGCGCGGCACCGAAGCCGCCGAAACGATCAACGGCGGCCTGGGCAACGACACGATGGCCGGCGGCGCCGGCAACGACACCTACGTGATCGGCGAAGCACTGGACGTCATCGAAGAGGGCGTGGACAAAGGCACCGATACGGCCGAAGTGGCGCTGGCGTCGGGCACCTACACGCTGGCCGACAACGTCGAGAACGGCATCGTCACCGGCAAGGGAGCCGTCAACCTGACCGGCAACGCAGCCAACAACGCGCTGACCGGCAACGCCGCGGCGAACACGCTGACCGGCGGCGCCGGCAACGACACGCTCGACGGCCAGGGCGGCGCCGACAAGCTGATCGGCGGCGCAGGCGACGACACGTACTACGTCGATAACGCCGGCGACACCGTCACTGAACTGAAAGACGGCGGGACCGATACCGTGCGCACCGCGCTGGCCAAATACACGCTGGCGGCCGAAGTGGAAAACCTCGTCTACACCGGCACCACGGCGTTTGCCGCCACCGGCAACGCGCTGGCCAACACGATCACGGGCAGCACCGGCAACGAGACGATCGACGGCGCAGCGGGCAGCGATACCTATGTCGCAACTGGCGCCTTTGCCGACTACGCGCGCCAGCGCCCGAACGCGACCGACCTGGTGCTCGTGAAAGGTAACCAGACGATCACGCTGAAGAACGTCGAGCAGGTGCAGTTCAGCGACGGCGTGAAGACGCTCGTCGAGCTGTACGACAACGTCGCGTCGATCGCGAACGACAAGCTGACCGGTACCGACGCCAACGACCTGCTGAACGGCCTGGCCGGCGCCGACGAACTGAAAGGTGGCAAGGGCAACGACACCTATGTGGTCGATAACGCCGGCGACATCGTCATCGAGAACGCCGACGAAGGCATCGATCTGGTCAACGTCGCCTTCACAGCCAAGGGCACGTACGCGATGACGGAAAACGTCGAGAACGCGACCGTCACCGCAGCCGCATCGATCGCGGTCAACGTCACCGGCAACGCGCTCGACAACGTCATCACCGGCAACGATGCGGCCAATGCGCTGACCGGCGGCGCCGGCAACGACACCCTCAATGGCGGCAAGGGCAGCGACACGCTGACGGGTGGCACGGGCAACGATACGTACTACGTCGACGCGGCCGGCGACAAGGTGGTCGAAGAGGGCAACGACAGCGACGACAAGGTCATCACGACGTTGACGAATTACACGTTGACAAACGGCGTCGAGAAGCTGGTCTACGACGGCACTGCGGCCTTCACCGGCACGGGCAACGGGGCCGGTAACCAGATCGACGGCGCGGGCGGCAACGACGTGCTCTCGGGCGCGGCGGGCAACGACGTCCTTCAAGGCTTCGGCGGCAATGACAAGCTCGATGGCGGAGCGGACAACGACGAGCTGCAGGGCGGCGCCGGCAACGACACGCTACTGGGCGGCGCCGGCGACGATCGCCTGCTGCCGGGCGAAGGCGTCGACCTGGTCGATGGCGGTGAGGGCAAGGACAACGTGGTCGTGCAGGGGAACTTCACCGACTACGCACGCCAGCGGCCGACGACGACCGACACGGTGCTGATCAACCTGACGACGCATGAGCAGGTCACGCTGCGCAACGTGGAGGCCGTGATCTTCGCCGACGGCGAGAAGAGCCTGGAGCAGGTGCACGAGAACACCGCAAGCCCGGACGCAAACAACATCGTGGGCACGGACGGCAACGACCTGCTCGATGGCCTGGCTGGCGCGGACCAGCTGGCCGGCGGCAAGGGCGACGATACCTACGTGGTCGACAACGCCGGCGACGTGGTCACCGAGAACGCCGATCA
>NZ_VLKW01000030.1 GCF_007830495.1 Pseudoduganella flava
TATGCGGCGAATCCAACCGGACGGGCTGATCCGCTGGGGTGGTGCTCTACTACGCTGGGCAAGAACATGGGGGCGCGGAGCGGGGATGGGATGGCTAATCACCATTTGATCCCGGAAGAGCTGATGAAAGATGCTCGCTTTGCTGCAATGTTCAAGCGCCTACGATCGATGGGCTTTGATCCAGATGGCGCGTCCAACGGTATCTTCTTGCCAGGAAGCTCGGATCTTGCACGGAAAATAGGATTACCTGGCCACTGGTCTTCACACGCGAACTATACAAGCGTGATCGAGAATCATCTTTCGCGACTGAACTTCCTTTTCACCCGTGGCCAGCTCTCTGACACGCAGCTAGCACTAGGCATTCGACAGATACAGACAATGGCGCGAGAGGGACTCGAGAATGGAATCTTTAAAATTGACCCGATTACTGGACGTTTGATATGAAACCACAGGCATATTTTTTATTGGAGTACCAGCCCTCCGATGAGGCTGGCCCCCCGCATATTGCGGGTGAGCTCAACCACGAAGAATACGAGTGGCCCCTATTCGCTGCCGATCCAGATAGGATCGGTATCAAAAATGACTACGTCTACACAATCGTCGATCCGGAGATCAAGTCAATAGGCTTCGATTTTTACGGAGAGCAATCCTATATGGTCTCCGAGCAGTTCTGTGATCTCTGTAGGGAGTACTCTGTGCCTTTTCGCCCAGTTCCACTCACCCTCGTGCTGCAAGGCCAGCAAGTTGGTTCGTACTATTTCTTTTTGCCAGGCAAATACGTTGCCCTCCTTGACACGGAACGATCAGAGTATGAGATCGACACTGATCTAGAGACCGGCCAGCCGATGGTTGATCAACTGTTCCCACCGACGCCTGTGTACAAAAAAATCTCAAGATTCGTTCCGCGCTCGGACGAGACTTGCAGTCTGTTCTCGTGTATAGAAATCGGAAAACTAGTGTGCAGCGGCGACTTCAGGGATGCCGTACTTGAAAGAGGGCTCAAAGGCATGCGCTTTACGCCAATACAGGACTTTACATACGACCCATGGGCGGGTTGGTAACGAACGTCTCATTGATATCGCGGACGTACAGGACATCCGGTACGCTAACATGGGTGCGGCAACATAAGCTCCGCACAAATGAAGACGGCCAAACTGGAGTGGGAAGAGGATGCCGTGTACAGCCTGAAGTTGCGCGACGACCTGTACACGGTGGTACAGATGCGCAAGAACTACCTCATGCAATTCTTCGACCTCTTCCAGTCCGGCGACGAGTGGTCCGGTGTCGACCTCAACGAAAGCCGCACTTTGTATTTCGGCTTCGTCGCCATCACGGGCTTGAAGAAGATGTTCAGCCAGCGGCTCGCGCCCGAGCAAGCCCAGCCAAGCACGCTTCCGTCGAAAGAAAAATGCTCAGTGCAGACCTGGCGATGGCGCCGGATTACTCCGCCAAAGTAGTGGAACTGGACGACCGTTACGACACCGTCAACGCTCGCGAACTCTCGGGTCGACTCTCTGCGACCGCAGACCGTGACACGATTTACAAGTATGAGCTCGACGGCAGCATGGGCTCTCCTTAGAAGCTCTCAAAGCGCCTGATCCGTTATTTCGAAACGGGTGTGAACTGGGACGATGCGAAAGGGTTCCTGTTTAAGGACATCGCTCCGCCACCGCCGGACCCGGACTGGAAAAGGTAATGCTTTCCACGCATACAACAGGAAAAAGCCGCCCCATCATGAAATCTCTCGACGACATCCTGCACTCCGACTTTCTCCCTGAGGGCGACCTGGAGCTCCTCGACAAGGTGCGCCCGATTTTAATCCGCCTGATCAACCGCCTGAAGGAGCAAGGTCCTCAGGCATCCGAGGACGAGCGCCTGAAGGCCTTTGCCGAGGCATTCCATCACATCAACCAGTTCGAGGATGAGATCGAAACCGTCGAACGCGAGACGATACTCGAGGCGATGTACGACATTGGCGACGCAGTCGGCCTAGAT
>NZ_VLKW01000031.1 GCF_007830495.1 Pseudoduganella flava
CCAATGTCGTACATCGCCTCGAGTATCGTCTCGCGTTCGACGGTTTCGATCTCATCCTCGAACTGGTTGATGTGATCGAAGGCCTCAGAAAACACTTGCAGCCGCGCAGCGTCGGATGCCTGTGGGCCAAGATCCTTCAGGCGTTGAATTAGCTTTATGAATGCCGGCCTCACTTTGGCCAAAACGCCCGGGTCGCCCTCGGAAAGGAGTTCGGTTTGGAGGATATCGTCGAGTGTACGCATATTTTTTATCGCCATCACCCTTTCTTTGACGGCGATGGAAGTCGTATGTCCTTGAAAATAAAAGATTTCGCGTCGTCCCAGTTCACGCTGTCTCGAAGTAGCGTAGTAGTCGCTTGCGCAATTTCTCGGGATCGGTGTGCAGCCCGCACATTTCGTGTCCACGAATGATGTCCCAGTCTTCCTGCGGATCCAGTCGATCCTTTATGACCCCGCCTCCCAGGGAGGAGTATTTTTTCGTCAGCTCGATCAATCTCGCACCAAGGTTTCCTGGATTGAAGATAGCCGAAAGCATTAGCTTGGGAACTGGCTCCGCGCTCGGGGTAACCACGGCGGACAGCACTTTTCCCAGGAATATGGGACTTAGCGCTTGGTCCGAGACGAACACATAGAAGAGCGAAGAGACACGGTTGAGGTCCAATACCGGCCACGACGGATTCGTGTTCGATATGTCGAAGAATTGCATAATGCCGTTGTTACGCATCTGTGCAAGCGTGTACTTCGCCTCGACCAGCTTCACGCAGACTACTTCACCTTCCTTTAGCGAAATCTTCCTTATGCGGTTCATTGTTTTTAATTCAATTGAGGGGCGATGGCGCAATGCCTTTGAACACAGCATCCCATGCAATTTCTGTTACACCGGGTTGTCATCCGAAAGGCGCATAGCGGTAGGTTTCGTTCAGCGGCAAGTACTGTACTCCGAGCAGCTTTTCACCCACCGCCTTGAATTCTTCGGTGCACACTAATTCGAATATATCAGGGTTGAAGAACAGAGGTGGAGTTCCGATATCTTTGGCGACATATTTGTCTATCCTGGCATAGATCGGAACCCCCGGGTAGACAGTGTTATATAGAACGCCGCCGTTTTCAAGATCCTGCTCATCTTCAAAATCGGATTGATCGCGGTCCAATAAGGCAAGGCTGGCACCGGGAAGAAAGAAGAAATAACTCTTTCTAGTTGGTGATCCATCGGCCAAAATGATTTTGACAGGCACCGAACGGTGAGGGACGTCTAATCCAGTGCACACGTCAAGAAATTCTTGAGAGACGATCTTTTGGTCGCCGTTACTCATATCGAAATTGACCTCCACGATCTCCGGGTCAGTCACCTGGAGGACATAGTCCTTGGTTACCGTAATAGCAGCCGGGTCATAAACGAACGACGGCCATTCGGTGACCCTGTGGTTTAATTCGGCAGCCAT
The DNA here is from genome assembly GCF_007830495.1 of Pseudoduganella flava. Classification (GTDB taxonomy): domain Bacteria; phylum Pseudomonadota; class Gammaproteobacteria; order Burkholderiales; family Burkholderiaceae_D; genus Rugamonas; species Rugamonas flava. Next base: position 1,442 of record NZ_VLKW01000031.1, read on the forward strand.
GTAAATGGGGCAGCCTGGATGCTTATTGGTGTATTGCGCGATATAGAAATTTTTCATTAGATAAGTCTTCCGGTAATTGCGTCAATTGCGTATTTTCCGCTTTCAAGGCCTTCTCGAGCGATATTCTGGATATGCTGTATGCCAAGAACAAGCTGAGTATCGCTTAGTCTTCCTGTGCTAAACCGTCGGTACAAGGCCGCTACTTCCACTCGAATCGCGTCGGTGTAATTTTGATGGCTGGACCAATGACCTGGAAGACCTATCGTCTTCGCCAAAGACTCATTGCCGGGCAAGAATATGCCGTTTGATGCACCGTCGCCATCGAAGCCCAGGATTCGGAGCCTATCAAACATGCTTGCATAGTTGACGTCCTTCATCAGCTCCTCAGGGATCAAATGGTGATTCGCCATCCCATCCCC
>NZ_VLKW01000032.1 GCF_007830495.1 Pseudoduganella flava
CGGGTAGCGATCTGCAGGCCAGCTGCGTCGTCCATTGCGGAGTTGATGCGGTAACCGGTCGACAGACGGGTCATCGAGGTCGACAGGCTCGATTGCGTACGCGAGATCGAGTTCTGTGCGGACAGGGCGGCGTTGTTGGTGTGAAGGCTCAGCATGATGGTTACTCCAGTGATCGGTTCAGTTCAGAGCAGCTTTTCTGCCCTCTCATGAGTACAAGACGACCGATCCGGCACCGGCATTAAATTCTGAGCGGCAATTTTTTAGAAAAATCGCGAAAAAAGTTCGGGCCGCCTGGTGACGGCTGTCAGTGCGACAACGCAAACTCAGTTTTGTGGTTCAAAGAACAATTCGTCGGCCGGCAGCGGTTGCGACAGCAGCACGGCCACTTCGGCCATCGTCTTGAACATGGCCGGCGTCAGGAACGCGACCTGGGAAGCAGTGGGTTGCTGCGTGCCCGGCGCGGCCAGTTCGCGCATCAGCCGCACGCGCGCGAAGCGCACGCCGCAACCGGTGGCGATGGCGCCGATCCGCGGCAGCAGCTTGCGGATATGGCGCATCGCGCCTTCCTGTGCGGCGGCGATTTCCAGCATGACGCCGTCGTCGCCCGGTTCCATCTGCAGCACGATCTTGCCCAGGTCGGGCACGTGCACCTCGAGGCGCAACGCGGCACGGGCACGGCGGCGGCGCGGTGCGGCGCCGTCTTCTTCATCGGGGTCGAGCGCGACCACGCGCAGCACCAGCTTTTCGGCACCCCACGCGTAGACGGCGAAGCGCCACGCATCGAGCTCGGACACCAGTTGCGGCGGCACGCGGCCGTCGCGCAGCATGGCCGGCGCCTGGTCGGACAGGAACAGGCTGGCCGGCACGTGCCGGCCTTCGGTTTGCTGCATCAGCGCGGCGCGCTGCTCGGCATAGGTGCGCACCATCGCCATCCACGAGGCGGCCATCACCGACGTATCCGGCGGATGCGTGACGAGCTGGCGCGACATGAACAGCTGGTTCGGCTGCATCGACAGCGTATCGCCCAGCAGCGCTTCGGCCGCCACCTTGCCGGTCAGCGCGGCCGGCACCGTGGCGGCCAGCTTGCCGTCCATCGCGTCGATCAACGCGCCGACGGCGGCGGGGACGCCGGCGTTCAGCGCGAAGTGCGGCCCGTCCTCGGGTGGTTGCGGCACGGGAGGGACGACGTGGGCCTGGCCGGGCTGCTCGCGGGCGGTCCGGTCCGGAATGTTCAGCGCCGCGCTCGACGGCGTCACTCGGTCTATTGCCATTGCGCCAGCTTACCATGCAGGTATAAAAAAAAGCCAACCGGAAGTCGGTTGGCCCTTCGGCCTGGGTGGCCGTGATTGGTCCCGGCCGCTCACGGCCGGGAGAATACTTCAGATTACTGCAGCAGGGACAGGACCAGCGAGGACTGGCTGTTGGACTGCTTCAGCATCGCGGTGCCGGCTTGCAGCAGCATCTGGTTCGACGTCATCGAAGCCGATTCCGAAGCGAAGTCGACGTC
>NZ_VLKW01000033.1 GCF_007830495.1 Pseudoduganella flava
GAAGGGTGAAAGGGTTGCAATAAACTGGTGGCTGCGACTGTTTAATAAAAACACAGCACTCTGCAAACACGAAAGTGGACGTATAGGGTGTGACGCCTGCCCGGTGCTGGAAGATTAAATGATGGGGTGCAAGCTCTTGATTGAAGTCCCAGTAAACGGCGGCCGTAACTATAACGGTCCTAAGGTAGCGAAATTCCTTGTCGGGTAAGTTCCGACCTGCACGAATGGCGTAACGATGGCCACACTGTCTCCTCCCGAGACTCAGCGAAGTTGAAGTGTTTGTGATGATGCAATCTACCCGCGGCTAGACGGAAAGACCCCATGAACCTTTACTGTAGCTTTGCATTGGACTTTGAACCAATCTGTGTAGGATAGGTGGGAGGCTTTGAAGCGGGGACGCCAGTTCTCGTGGAGCCAACCTTGAAATACCACCCTGGTTTGTTTGAGGTTCTAACCTTGGCCCGTGATCCGGGTCGGGGACAGTGCATGGTAGGCAGTTTGACTGGGGCGGTCTCCTCCTAAAGTGTAACGGAGGAGTTCGAAGGTACGCTAGGTACGGTCGGACATCGTGCTAATAGTGCAATGGCATAAGCGTGCTTAACTGCGAGACCGACAAGTCGAGCAGGTACGAAAGTAGGACATAGTGATCCGGTGGTTCTGTATGGAAGGGCCATCGCTCAACGGATAAAAGGTACTCTGGGGATAACAGGCTGATTCCTCCCAAGAGTTCATATCGACGGGGGAGTTTGGCACCTCGATGTCGGCTCATCACATCCTGGGGCTGTAGCCGGTCCCAAGGGTATGGCTGTTCGCCATTTAAAGTGGTACGTGAGCTGGGTTTAAAACGTCGTGAGACAGTTTGGTCCCTATCTGCCGTGGGCGTTGGAAATTTGAAGGGGGCTGCTCCTAGTACGAGAGGACCGGAGTGGACGAACCTCTGGTGTACCGGTTGTCACGCCAGTGGCATTGCCGGGTAGCTAAGTTCGGAAGAGATAACCGCTGAAAGCATCTAAGCGGGAAACTTGCCTTAAGATGAGATTTCCCGGAGCCTTGAGCTCCTTGAAGGGTCGTTCGAGACCAGGACGTTGATAGGTCAGGTGTGGAAGTGCAGTAATGCATTAAGCTAACTGATACTAATTGCCCGTACGGCTTGTCCCTATAACCTTGACGGTTAT